>NZ_CP043998.1:0-7500 GCF_008705175.1 Clostridium beijerinckii
ACATATGCACCCCCTTAAATTTATTATTTATAGTAAAAACTATACTTCGCTATTTAAATTTTACTTTATCATTATATAGATATACTATTTTTCTGTCAAGGTGGTAATAATTGTTGATAAATATATTTATATATATTTTTTTGTGGATAACTTATTGAATATGAGTATTTACTTATGTTATCATAAATATTATGTTGTGAATAACTTATTAATATAAAAACTTATCCACATGTGTGGATAAAATTGTGCATAACTTGTTTATTTTTATTGTTAGTACATGCTTTATAGTTGATTTTATTTAGATCTTAGCATGTTTATAACACTTAATAACAGATTGTTATTAAATTTATAGAAATTTAATCTATACACATAGTTATTAACATGTTGATATATTTATATACATACTTGGCTATAATATATGAATGTTAATATCATTGTTGATAAACTGTACATAACTATTATAAAAATTTTTTTATTACAATTATTGGAGGAATAAGAATGGATGCCGATCTTAAAAATTTATGGGATAAAACCTTAGATATTATAAAAAGTGAGCTAAGTGAAGTTAGTTTTAATACTTGGATTAAAAGCTGCGAACCTCTGTCTATTTCTTCTAATACTCTAAAGATAAGCGTTCCAAATTCCTTTACTCAAGATATTTTAGATAAAAGATATAAAGATTTAGTTGCAAACTCCATAAAAGCAGTATGTTCAAAATTATATACAATTGAATTTATTATAATGTCTGAAATCTATGAAAAAGAAGAAATTAAGAGTTCGTCAAATCAGAAACCAAAAGCTATTGTAGTTAATGATGAAATGTCGTCTACATTAAATCCAAAATATACTTTTAATTCTTTTGTAATAGGTAATAGTAATAGATTTGCTCATGCTGCATCTTTGGCAGTTGCAGAATCACCAGCAAAAGCATATAACCCGTTATTCATATATGGTGGAGTCGGACTTGGAAAGACTCACTTAATGCATGCCATAGGTCATTACATCTTAGATGGTAATCCTAATGCTAAAGTTGTATATGTCTCATCTGAAAAATTTACCAATGAATTAATAAACGCTATAAAAGATGATAAGAATGAAGAATTCAGAAATAAATACAGGAATGTTGATATCTTACTTATAGATGATATTCAATTTATAGCCGGAAAAGAGCGTACTCAAGAAGAATTCTTTCATACATTTAATGCGTTACATGATGCGAATAAACAAATTATATTATCTTCAGATAGACCGCCAAAAGAAATTCCAACATTAGAAGATAGGCTTCGATCTAGATTTGAATGGGGTTTAATAGCAGATATTCAAGTCCCTGATTTCGAAACTAGAATGGCAATACTAAAAAAGAAAGCTGATGTTGAAAATTTAAATGTAGCAAATGAAGTTATGGGATACATTGCTACTAAAATTAAATCTAATATAAGGGAACTTGAAGGCGCACTAATAAGAATAATTGCTTACTCCTCATTAACTAACAGAGAAGTTACTGTAGATTTAGCTACAGAAGCATTAAAAGATATAATATCTAAAAAGCAAGGAAAGCATGTGACTATTGACTTAATACAAGATGTAGTTTCTAGTTACTTTAATTTGCGTGTTGAAGATTTAAAATCTCAAAGGCGAACTAGAAATGTTGCTTACCCAAGGCAAATAGCAATGTATTTAAGTAGAAAACTAACAGATATGTCTTTACCTAAAATTGGAGAAGAATTTGGAGGGAGAGATCATACCACGGTAATACATGCTTATGAGAAAATATCTGAGAATCTCAAAACTGATGATTCATTACAGAATACTGTTAACGACATTACAAAAAAATTGACTCAGAATTAATCCACAGAGCTGTATAATAAGTACATAATAACTTGTGGATAATATTTTTTTAGTTATATTACGCTTATACTTGTGGATAACCAGTCTGTTTTGTTACTGATTTATCCACAATATTTTTGAACTAAATTTTGTTGATATTACAGCGATTATACTAGTTATCAACAAATTAACAGCCCCTACTACTATTATTACTATAAAAATATTTATCTAACTACTAATTATCATCTTTAATTCTTGTGAATAAAATAAGGAGGATTTTCAATGATCTTTACATGTGAAAAACAAAAAATATTAGAAGGTATATCAATAGTTCAAAAAGCCATAACAGGTAAATCAACAATGCCTATATTAGAAGGTATTTATATAAATGCAAGTAATTCAACAATAACTCTTATAGGTTCAGATATGGATGTTAGTATTCAAACATTAGTTGATGCAACTATTATGGAAGAAGGAAGTATAGTTATTGATGCTAAAATATTTGGAGAAATAATAAGAAAACTACCTAATTCAACTATAAGAATAGAAACTATGGAAAATCAGATAATAAAAATAACTTGTGAAAAATCCATATTTGATGTAGTTTATATGAACACAAACGAATTTCCAGAGTTACCTGAAATTAATGAGAATTTAAAAATATCAGTAAATCAAAATATATTAAAAAATATGATAAAGGGAACTTCTTTTGCTATCGCTCAAGACGAAACAAGACCTATTCTTCAAGGAATATTATTCGAGGTGAGAAATAAAAACTTAAACTTAGTTGCTCTAGATGGATATAGATTAGCTATAAAAAGTGAATTTTTAGATACGGATATTGATATAGAAGTTGTAATTCCAGGAAAAACATTAAATGAAGTATCAAAGATACTAGAAGATATAGATGAGATTGTGGATATAACATTTACTAATAACCATATATTATTTAATTTAAAAAGAACTAAAATAATATCTAGATTATTAGAAGGTAAGTTCATAAATTATAAATCATTATTACCACAAGAACACAAACTATTTGTAAATGTTAATAGACAAGAACTACAAAATGCGATAGAAAGAGCATCCCTAATGGCTAAGGATGGAAATACAAATTTAATAAAATTAGATTTACATCAAGATAACTTAGTAATAACCTCTAATTCTCAATTGGGAAAGGTAAGAGATGAAATTTCGATAAAATTGCAAGGAGATGAAATAGAAATTGCATTTAACTCAAAATATCTGCTAGATGTTTTAAAGAACATGGAGGATAATGAAGTTGTTATGAAAATGACATCTGGTATAAGCCCATGTGTTATTGAAGAAAATAGTAATGAAAATGCAAAATATTTAGTTTTGCCAGTAAGACTGATGAGATAGGAGGATAAATATTATTTTAATATTTATATAATGAAAATGAATAAAATAAAAATTGATACTGAAATTATAAAATTAGATGCTTTTTTAAAATGGGCATCTATTGCTAGCTCAGGTTCAGAAGCTAAGATTTATGTGCAAGATGGAATGATAAAGGTTAATGGAGAAGTTTGTACTCAAAGAGGTAAAAAATTAAGAATTGGAGATGTAGTAAACTTCGAAGGTTCAGATTTTGAAATAATATAGAGATAGTTATTTGATTATTTATGATATAATTATTATAGGTGTATTTTTATGTATGTTAAAAATATAAATTTGCTTAATTATAGGAATTATAAAAAATTAAGCGTAGAATTGACTGAAAATGTTAATGTGTTTGTGGGAGATAATGCTCAAGGAAAAACAAATATTTTAGAATCAGTATATTATTGTGCTTTTGCAAAATCACACAGAACATCAAAAGATAAAGAATTAATAAATTGGGAAAATAGTACAGCCTACATAAGTTTACTTATAGGGAAAAATAGATTAGATAAAAAGATCGATATAAATATACTCAGAGATGGTAAGAAAGCCATAAAAGTAAATAATATAAAAGTAAATAAGATAGGTGAATTATTTGGAATTTTTAATGTAGTAATGTTTTCTCCAGAAGATTTAAAAGTTATAAAAGAAGCACCGAGTTTAAGAAGAAGACTATTAGATATGGAATTATCTCAGGTAAATCCAAACTATTACTTCAATTTAGTACAATATAATAAAGTTTTAGGCGAAAGAAACATTTTATTAAAGAGCAGGTCATTTAGTGAAGATATCTTAGATGTATATGATATACAATTAAGTAAATATGCTGATTATATTATTTCAAAAAGGTTAGAATATATAAATAAGATAAATTTTTACGGTGATATAATTCATAAAGAAATTACATCTGGAAAAGAAGAAATAAACTTTAAATATAATTGTACTGTTAATCTAGAGAATGGAAAATTTAAAGATAATTATTTAAAAAAACTAAAAGATAATATTGAAAAAGATAGGGAAAAGGGGTTAACGTCTGTAGGACCTCATAGAGATGATTTTAGCGTATTTATAAATAATATTGATACTAAGGTTTTCGGATCTCAAGGACAACAAAGAACATCGATTTTAACTATGAAATTTGCATCTTTAAAAATCATTAGAGAGATTACAGGTGAATATCCAGTATTATTGTTAGATGATGTTTTATCCGAGCTTGATGTAAATAGGAAAAAATATATATTAAGATCAATAAAGGATATACAAACTATAATAACATGTGCTGGAATTGAGGATTTAAATGATTATTTAGATGATAAAGTCAAGATATTTAATGTATCAAACGGACAAATTTTAAATCAAGGGAGGAATATATAATGTTTTTGCATTTAGGTGAAAATGTAGTAGTTCCTATTAAAGACATTATTGGAATATTCGATCTTCAAAATACGATGTATAGCTCTGATACAATACAATTTTTAAGGCTAGCAGAAGAAGACGGATTTGTAGAAAGAATAACAGAAGAAAAACCAAAGTCGTTTATAATAGCAGAAGTAGATAATAAGAGTAAAATATATTTATCACCAATATCATCAACTACATTAACAAAAAGGACAGATATAGAATATAGTTCTTAATTCCATAAAATTGAAAATTTTAATAATACTTATTAAGTTTAGGAGGAGTCTGATTTGGAACAAAATAACAAAAAATATGATGAAAATCAGATACAAGTTCTTGAAGGATTAGAAGCAGTAAGAAAAAGACCAGGAATGTATATTGGAAGCACTAGTTCAAGAGGACTTCATCATTTAGTATATGAAATCGTAGATAATAGCATTGATGAGGCTTTAGCAGGATATTGTAATAAGATAGAAGTATACATTAATGAGGATAATTCGATTACAGTAAATGATGATGGTAGAGGTATGCCTGTCGGAATACATCCTAAGATGGGAAAATCTACTGTTGAAGTTATAATGACTATATTACATGCAGGTGGTAAATTTGGAGGAGGGGGATATAAGGTTTCAGGTGGATTACACGGAGTTGGTGCATCTGTAGTTAATGCTCTTTCAGAAGAATGTACTGTCACAGTTAAGAGAGATGGACATATATGGCAGCAAAATTATAGTAAAGGGAAGGTTCTTAATGAGCTTTCTAAAATAGGGGATAGTGATCAGACTGGAACACAGACATATTTTAAGCCTGATACAGAAATATTTGATGAAATAGTATTTGATTTTGAAGTTTTATCTCAAAGATTAAGAGAGTTAGCTTTCTTAAACAAAGGAATATATATAAAGTTAGTAGATAAAAGAGATGAAAAAGAAGAGGTTTTCCATTATGAGGGGGGAATTAAATCATTTGTTAGCTATTTAAATAGAAACAAAGTTCCACTTCATGAAGAACCAATATATATCGAAGGCGTGAAAGATAATATATCCGTGGAAGTTGCTATTCAATATAATGATGGTTACACTGAAAATATATTTTCCTTTGCAAATAATATTGATACAGTTGAAGGTGGAACCCATTTAGTTGGATTTAAAACTGCATTAACCAGAGTATTTAACGATTATGCAAAGAAATTTGGACATATAAAAGAAAATGACAAGAATTTTACTGGTGATGACATAAGAGAAGGACTTACTGGAGTAATATCTATAAAGATTGAGGAACCTCAGTTTGAGGGGCAAACAAAAACTAAATTAGGAAATAGTGAAGTAAGAGGAATTGTAGATTCTATTGTTGGAGAAAATATAGGAATATTTCTTGAGGAAAATCCTAATATAGGTAAAATGATTGTTGATAAAGCTCTAATGGCTGCCAGAGCCAGAGATGCAGCTAGAAAAGCAAGAGAATTAACACGAAAATCAGTCTTGGAAAGATCTACATTGCCTGGGAAATTAGCAGATTGTTCATCTAAAGACCCAAGGGAATGTGAAATTTATATAGTCGAAGGAGATTCGGCAGGTGGATCTGCAAAGCAAGGAAGAAATAGAAAATTCCAAGCTATTTTACCTTTAAGAGGTAAAATATTAAATGTTGAAAAACAAAGATTAGATAGAATATTAAATGCAGATACTATTAGATCAATGATTACTGCATTTGGAGCAGGCATAGGAAATGATTTTGATGTTGAAAAGATTAGATATAATAGAATTATAATTATGACAGATGCCGATGTTGATGGTGCTCATATTAGAACATTATTACTAACATTTTTTTATAGATATATGAGGAATTTAATAGATGATGGGCATGTATACATAGCGCAACCACCATTATATAAAGTTAGTAAAGGTAAAAAAGATTATTATGCATATAGTGATCCTGAATTAGAAAGTGTTTTATCTGAGCTAGGTGGAAAAGATAATTCAACTGATATTCAAAGATATAAAGGTCTTGGAGAAATGAATGCATCTCAATTGTGGGATACAACTATGGATCCAGAAAAGAGAATTTTATTAAAAGTAAATATAGAAGACGCTATGGCTGCCGATGAAATTTTCACCATATTGATGGGGGAAAAAGTTGAGCCAAGAAAAGAATTTATACAACAAAATGCTAGAAATGTTGTTAATTTAGATATTTAGTACTGAAATACGAGGTGAAGTACATGGATTTTAATGAAGGAAAAGTTATACCAGTAGATATTAAAAACGAAATGAAGAAATGTTATATAGATTATGCAATGAGTGTTATAGTTGGTCGTGCATTACCAGATGTAAGAGACGGACTAAAACCTGTTCATAGAAGGATATTATATTCGTTGCAAGAATTGGGGTTAACTCCTGAAAAGGGATATAGAAAGTGTGCAAGAATAGTTGGAGATGTTTTAGGTAAATATCATCCACATGGTGATAGTTCAGTTTATGATGCATTAGTTAGAATGGCTCAAGATTTTTCAATGAGATATATGCTAGTTGATGGACATGGAAATTTTGGATCAGTTGATGGTGACAGTGCAGCTGCTATGAGATATACAGAAGCAAAAATGAATAAAATAGCAGTTGAAATGTTAAGAGATATTAATAAGAACACAGTTGATTTTATGCCTAACTTTGATGGTGAAGAGCAAGAGCCAGTAGTATTACCATCAAGATTTCCTAATCTCTTGGTAAATGGTTCATCAGGAATTGCAGTCGGCATGGCAACTAATATTCCACCACACAATTTAGCTGAAATAATTGATGGGACTATTATGCTTATAGATAATCCTGAAAGCACAGTTTTGGAACTTATGACTAAAATTACAGGACCGGATTT
>NZ_CP043998.1:12500-140000 GCF_008705175.1 Clostridium beijerinckii
AGAAATTCCAATCGAACTCGGATATAGCTGGTTCTCCTCGAAATAGCTTTAGGGCTAGCGTCGGAAAATGTGAGTAGTGGAGGTAGAGCACTGAATAGGCTAGGGGGCATAGCGCTTACCGAACCTTATCAAACTCCGAATGCCACATACTATCAGTCCGGCAGTCAGACTATGAAAGATAAGTTCCATGGTCAAAAGGGAAACAACCCAGATCGTCAGCTAAGGTCCCAAAGTGTAAGTTAAGTGGAAAAGGATGTGGGATTTCTAAGACAACTAGGATGTTGGCTTAGAAGCAGCCACTCATTAAAAGAGTGCGTAATAGCTCACTAGTCAAGAGATCCTGCGCCGAAAATGTCCGGGGCTCAAACTTACCACCGAAGCTACGGGTTCACGCATTAGCGTGAGCGGTAGAGGAGCGTCGTAATCGGGCTGAAGTCGTACCGTAAGGAGCGGTGGACTGATTACGAGTGAGAATGTTGGCATTAGTAGCGAGATGTAGGCGAGAATCCTACAGGCCGAATATCTAAGGTTTCCTGAGTAAAGTTTGTCTTCTCAGGGTTAGTCGGGACCTAAGGCGAGGCCGAAAGGCGTAGCCGATGGACAATTGGTTGATATTCCAATACCACTATAATCGTTATTATCGATGGTGTGACGGAGAAGGATAGGATGTGCTAGCTATTGGATGCTAGTCTAAGCGTTTAGGGAGTTGGGATTGGCAAATCCGTTCCAACAATTCTGAGGCGTGATGGGGAAGGTTCTACGGAACCGAAGTATCTGATTCCATGCTTCCAAGAAAAGCATCTAGAAAGAGAAGTAGTGCCCGTACCGCAAACCGACACAGGTAGATGAGGAGAGAATCCTAAGGCCGACGGAAGAATTGCAGTTAAGGAACTAGGCAAATTGACCCCGTAACTTCGGGAGAAGGGGTGCCTGAGAAATCAGGCCGCAGAGAATAGGCACAAGCAACTGTTTAACAAAAACACAGGTCTCTGCTAAAGCGAAAGCTGATGTATAGGGGCTGACGCCTGCCCGGTGCTGGAAGGTTAAGGGGAACACTTAGTGGTAACGCGAAGGTGTGAACTTAAGCCCCAGTAAACGGCGGCCGTAACTATAACGGTCCTAAGGTAGCGAAATTCCTTGTCAGGTAAGTTCTGACCCGCACGAATGGCGTAATGACTTGTGCACTGTCTCAACTGCAAATCCGGCGAAGTTGTAGTGCGAGTGAAGATGCTCGCTACCCGCGATTGGACGGAAAGACCCCGTAGAGCTTTACTGTAGCTTAGCATTGAATTTCGGTATTGTCTGTACAGGATAGGTGGGAGACTGGGAAACTAGGGCGTCAGCCTTGGTGGAGTCGTTGTTGGGATACCACCCTGATAGTATTGAAGTTCTAACTGGATGCCATGAAACTGGTGACAGGACATTGTTAGGTGGGCAGTTTGACTGGGGCGGTCGCCTCCTAAAATGTAACGGAGGCGCCCAAAGGTTCCCTCAGAACGGTCGGAAATCGTTCGAAGAGTGTAAAGGCAGAAGGGAGCCTGACTGCGACACCTACAAGTGGAGCAGGGACGAAAGTCGGGCTTAGTGATCCGGTGGTACCTCGTGGGAGGGCCATCGCTCAACGGATAAAAGCTACCTCGGGGATAACAGGCTGATCTCCCCCAAGAGTTCACATCGACGGGGAGGTTTGGCACCTCGATGTCGGCTCGTCGCATCCTGGGGCTGAAGTAGGTCCCAAGGGTTGGGCTGTTCGCCCATTAAAGCGGCACGCGAGCTGGGTTCAGAACGTCGTGAGACAGTTCGGTCCCTATCCGTCGCGGGCGTAGGAAATTTGAGAGGAGCTGTCCTTAGTACGAGAGGACCGGGATGGACTGACCTATGGTGTACCAGTTGTTTCGCCAGAAGCATAGCTGGGTAGCTAAGTCGGGAAGGGATAAACGCTGAAAGCATCTAAGTGTGAAGCCCACCTCAAGATGAGATTTCCCATAGCATAAGCTAGTAAGACCCCTTGAAGACTACAAGGTTGATAGGTCAGAGGTGTAAGTATGGCAACATATTTAGCTGACTGATACTAATAGGTCGAGGGCTTGACCAATATAGTCAAGTTGTAAATACATTAAAGAAACTGTGTGCAATTTTGAAAGAATAATATAAAAAATACTTGACATAAGATATGTTCCAAAGTATAATATTATTTGTAATGATCTGGTGATGATGGCATAGAGGTAACACTCCTTCCCATTCCGAACAGGAAAGTTAAGGTCTATTACGCTGATGGTACTGCATGGGAGACTGTGTGGGAGAGTAGGAAGTCGCCAGGTAAAATTTAAAAGGGATCTTTAGCTCAGTTGGTTAGAGCAACCGGCTCATAACCGGTAGGTCTAGGGTTCGAGTCCCTGAAGGTCCACCATGGGGGTATAGCTCAGTTGGGAGAGCACCTGCCTTGCACGCAGGGGGTCAAGAGTTCGAATCTCTTTATCTCCACCATTAAGAAGTTATGAATTAATTCATAACTTCTTTTATTATACAATTATTTAATTATTTAATTATTTAATTATTTAATTATGTTCAGTATGAATAAGCATAGGAGATAGGAATGTTTTCATATAGAATAAAACAATTTTATTGGGCAATAGAATCTATATTCGTTAAGGAAGATATGGAAATACTAAAGATGTATCTTAGTATTTCTGAGTTGAATTTATTTATGAAACTTACTAAATCAGAGCGGCAACATTCAATAAGAGTCTGTAGAACGGCTATAAAATATATAGAGGATAATAATATAGTTGATATCGATAAAAAAAGGATGGCTAGGTGTGCATTATTGCATGACATAGGAAAATTAGAATCTAAATTAAATATATTTTATAAAGGCATTATTGTTTTTTTAAATAGTATTACTCGCGGGAAATTTTTGAAGTATAATAAAAATAAGAAAATAATAAGTTATTATAATCATCCGGAAGTTGGAGCAAGACTGATTGAGAGTATTAATAATGATGAATGCTTAGACGTAATAAATTCTATCAAGTATCATCATAATAAAAGTGATATTGACTCGAAAAATATATATTTAAAAGTATTAAGTATATCTGATGATTGCAATTAAAATAGGAGGGAAATATGAATTCTATTGAGAGAAGAGAGGATATAATTAAATTACTTCTAGAAAGTAATGAGCCTTTGAAAGGCAGCTTTATAGCAAAAAGATATTCTGTAACTAGACAGGTTATAGTAAAAGATATAGCAATTCTTAGAGCTAAAGGTAAAAATATAATAGCAACTCCAGATGGATATATAATTAATGCAAATAATAATAAAGCTAAAGCAATTATTGCAGTAATTCATACTGAAGATGAGATGATTGAGGAATTAAGTATAGTAATCAAATATGGTGGAATGATTGAAGATGTAGTAGTGGAGCATCCATTGTATGGAGAAATAAAAGGCATGCTTATGATTAAGAATTATAATGAGTTAAATAAATTTATTGAAAAATATAAGGAACAAAAAGCAAAATTACTATCTGCATTAACTAATGGAGTTCATCTTCACACAATAGCAGCTGAAACTCAAGATGATATTGATTTAATTATATTGGAATTGAAAAAGAACAACTTTATAGTTTCAGATTTGGAGGACTAGTAATGGATTATGATGTATTAATTTTAGGCGGTGGGATAATTGGATGTGCAGTTGCCTATGAACTTTCAAAATATAATATAAATATAGCGTTAATTGAAAAGGGATATGATGTTGCAAACGATATTTCATTTGCAAATACAGCTGTAGTTTATGATGGTTCAGAATCAAGTAGTAGTAAAATGGCTCTCTTGGAGAAAAGAGGTATTGATATAATAAGGAAGCATTGTAAAAAGGTCAATGTTAGATATAATAAGATTGGTTCATTAAGGCTTTTCTTAGATGAGAGTGGTGAACTATTAAATAAAGTGTACAGTGATTCTATGGAGCGAGGAATAGATGGAGTTCGCATAATAGATAGTGATGAACTTTATAATGTGGAACCAAGTTTAAATTTAAAGGCAAATAAAGCTATCTATTCTGAGAATACTTCAATAATATCACCATATAACCTAGCTGTTTCATATGCAGAAATAGCTGTAGATAATGGAGTGAATTTTAGATTAGAAGAAGAGGTTATAGATATTAAGACTATTTCTAAGGGATTCAGAGTAACTACGAATAAAAATAAGTTTACTTGTAAACTAGTTATTAATACAATTCCAAATGAATCCTTTAATGATATGTGTGGTAATGTAACAAGCGAAATGAAAAATAAAAAAGTTAAGTGTATAATAGTTAAGAAAAGTATAGGCGATAACTTAAAGAAAATTATTATTGAAGATATAGATGAAGAAAATTCCATGATAAAGGTGCCAATATCCGAAAATGAAAATTTAATTGGAATTAAGATCAGTGATAATTTTAGCGCTAAATTAGAATTGCCAGAAAGAATATTGAAAAATATAAAAAAAGAGTCAATAGTTAATATATTTACAGAAGTATACAGCGAAAATGATATGTTAATAGATGATAGTAATTTGGAGGCCGGTTATATAAAGGTTGTAGGAAATCATTATGCTAAAATATCAGTTGCACCAGCAATTGCTCAGGATATTGAAAAGAAAGTTAAAGTAAGTATGAATATAACGAAGAAAAAGGATTATATTGATAAAAAGAGAGAGACATATATATTTAGAGAGATGACTAAAGATCAAATAAATAGAATAATTTCTCTTGATAAGCGTTATGGCAATATTATTTGTAATTGCAATAATATTTCTGAGGGAGAGATTATTGATTCAATAAGAAGACCTTTAGGTGCAAGAACAGTAGAGGGAGTGAAAAGGCGTACAGGGATAGGTCTTGGAAACTGCAATGGTTCAAGTTGCAATATAAAGATAATAAAGATATTGGCAAGAGAGATGGATAAAAGTGTTTTAGATATAGTAGATGATTCTATGGATTCACAAATTTTAGTTGGAAGAATTAAGGAGTTTAATGAAATTTAGATTGGAGTAATTAGTAATGCCTAATAAAGATGTTTTTACCAGTTTAGTTAGAGTAAAAGGTAATATCAATTACAAAGTTGTATCAGTAAAAAGTAATAAAAGCGTTGAGAAGCACTTATGGAAAGAATTTTCAAAGGTTCTTAGTAGGATTTATGTTAGTACTCCTACTAATATTGGCGATAATATTTGTAAGAATATACTTAATACTGGCGTAGATATAATATGTACACGGAAGATAAAATAATAGCTAAACATTAAATCTATAAGCTAATATTTTATTATAATAATTTATTTTAATAAAATATTATAAAATAGTTGACATAAGTATAAGTAATTGATATAATGATATATGTCACTAGATGTGGAAAGATGGTCGAGTTGGTTTAAGGCACCGGTCTTGAAAACCGGCGTGCGTGTAAGCGTACCTAGGGTTCGAATCCCTATCTTTCCGCCATTTTTTTGTCTAAAAATATAAAATTTATTTGGAGGATTACTCAAGTGGCTGAAGAGGCGCCCCTGCTAAGGGCGTAGGTCGGGTAACTGGCGCCCGGGTTCAAATCCCGGATCCTCCGCCAAGCATCTAACATTTGTTAGGTGTTTTTTAATATAATTAATTAGTCTTAGTAAAACATATATTTTTATTTGTTGAAAATTTATATAAATGCTCAATAAATATAATTTACTATTCTAAATTATTTGATATTCTGTAACTCGTAGCTAAAATTAATTTTAGCTAAATGAAAAAATTAAATTTATTGAAATAAATATGTTGACATAAATAAAATTAGTTGATATAATCATATTTGTTGTGAGACATGGAAAGATGGTCGAGTTGGTTTAAGGCACCGGTCTTGAAAACCGGCGTGCGTGTAAGCGTACCTAGGGTTCGAATCCCTATCTTTCCGCCATTAAAATAGAAGGCACATGGAGGATTACTCAAGTGGCTGAAGAGGCGCCCCTGCTAAGGGCGTAGGTCGGGTAACTGGCGCCCGGGTTCAAATCCCGGATCCTCCGCCAAACATCTAACAAATTGTTAGATGTTTTTTTTGTTTTGAATTAATTTTATGGAGAAAATAAACTTGAAATATTATAATTAATATGTCTGATTATAAAATAAATTAATTATTATAAGAAGGTGAATTATGCTAAGCGGCAGCAAAGTACATTTAAGATTACTAAAAAAGGAAGATGTAAGTATATTATTCAAGTTACATAGTGAAGAGAAAGTTAAAAAGTATAATATAATAATTGATAGCATGGATAATAAAGTAGATTTAAGAAAAGCTTTAAGTATAGTGAATGAGGATGATAATTTAATTGGTTTTGTAACGTACAAGGAGAAAGAATATTATAGTAGGACATACTGCATTGGTATAACGATAGGTAGCGAGTATTGGGGAAGAAGTTATGGGGCAGATTCTATAAAAACTCTTCTAAGATATTTATTTAAGAAGCTGAATGCTATGAAAGTAGAATTATACGTTGCTAGTTATAATATAAGAGCTATAAAGTGTTATAAAAAATGTGGGTTTATAGAGGAGTATATTAAAAGATATTCTAGTTATATAGATAGAGAATATATAGATATTATAATTATGGGGATAATTAGAGAAAGATATAATTCATATTTAAAATGTGAGGATGGAAAATACGTATGAGTATAAGATTTGTTTATGGAAGATCTGGAACAGGCAAGAGTAAATTTTGCATTGACGAGATAAAAAATAATATTGATAAGAAATTAGATTTAAATAAGTTAATTCTATTAGTTCCAGAACAATATACATTTACGACCGAAAATAAAATATTACATGAAATAGGAGAACATGCTTTTTTTAGGACAGAGGTGCTGAGTTTTAAGAAAATGGCTCATAATATTTTTGAAGAATATGGTGGAAGAGTTAAAGAGATTATTAAGGAATCTGGAAGGAATATGCTAATTCATAGAGTTATAAATGAAAATATTGAGTCTTTGGATTATTTTAATAGGATGTCTAGAGAACAAGGATTTAATGAAATTATATCAGAAGTGATTTCGGAATTTAAAAAGTATAATATTAGCATTGATAGTATAAGAGCAATAGATGAGAAAATAAATGATAATGAATTATATCAAAAAATTAAAGAGTTGATGATAATTTATGAAGCATTTAACTTAAAAATGCATGAAAATTACATTGATGGAGATGATCAGTTAACATTACTAAATAAAAAGTTATTAGAAAGTAGCGCGTATGTAGATTCTGAAGTCTGGATAGATGAATTTACTAGCTTTACACCTCAACAACTAGATATTATAAAGGTATTAGCCAAGAGATGCAGAAGAGTTAATATAACTTTTTGTATTGATAACAAATCTCTAAACAACAACTCTGAAGATATAACTGATGTATTCAATATTATAAAGAGTACTGAAAATAAAATATTAAAGATAATGAAAGAAAACAATATAGCCTATGATAAGCCAGTTAACTTAAATAATGCAATTCCTTATAGGTTTAAAGATAATCTGGAACTTGATCATATAGAAAAGTATTTTTTTTCTTACCCATTTAATGAATATGATAAGACCCCTGAGAGAATAACACTTTACAAAGCAAGTAATATTTATGACGAGATAGAAAGAGTATCAAAAAGTATTACAAGTTTGGTGAGAGAAAAGGGTTATAGATATAGAGATATATCTGTAGTTTGTAGAAATATAGACGATTATGAAAAAATAATATCAGTAATATTTAAAGATTATAATATTCCATACTTTTTAGATAAAAAGATTCAATTACTAAGTAATCCATTGATTGTACTTATAAGTTCTGCTTTTGAAATTTTGCTTAAGAATTGGTCTTATGAAAGTGTATTTAAATATTTAAAGAGTGGTTTAACTGGCATAGATAATTCATATATAGATAGGCTAGAGAACTTTATATTAGAGTATGGGGTAAAGGGTTATAAATGGACATCAAGAGAAACAGTAAATGAGAAATGGTTTATAGGAAATAGTGAATTGACGGATGATAAAGTTTTAATAGCTGAAATTATGGAAGAGATAAGATATCCATTGATGATTTTTCATAATAAAATAAATGGAAAACATAAAGTTAAAGATATATGTTCAGCTATTTATGAGTTTTTAGTGGATGTAAAAGTTTTTGACAGAATTAATGAATGGATTAAAAATTTTGAAGAATTAGGATTAGAAGATAAAGTTAAGGAATATAGTCAGGTTGAAAGTATAGTTATAGACATTCTAGATCAAGCGGTCGATGTTATAGGCGAAGAGAGATTAGAGTATTCTGAGTTTTTTAGAATATTGAGTTCTGGTTTCGCCAATGAAGAGATAGGAATTATACCTGTAGCATTAGATCAGGTTAATATTGGAGATATAGCAAGAATAAAGGGCAGAGATGTTAAAGTTCTTTACATAGTAGGAATTAATGATGGAGTTCTACCGGCATCCAAGAAAGAGGAAGGTCTATTATCTGATAGAGATAGAATAACATTAGGTGAGGTTGGAATAAATTTATCATCAACAACTAGAAATAAAGTTTTTGAAGAACAGTATCTACTATATATAGCATTAACAATTAGTAGTGAATATTTAATGCTTTCATATCCGATGGCTGATTTTGAGGGTAAATCATTAAGACCATCTATAGTAATATCTAGAATTAAAAAGATATTTCCTAATTTAATTGAAGAAAGTGCAATTTATGATTTAAAAATTCTTGAAAATAAATTTGGCAAAATTATTGCACCAATTCCAACATTTAATGAACTTATAATTTCTATGAGAAAAGATTTTGATAAAGAATATATAGAGCCTCACTGGTCTGAGGTATATGAATGGTTTAAAAATAATGGTGAGTTTAAAGATAAAGTTAAGAATATATTTAAGGGGCTTAGTTACTCAAACATTGGAGATAAAGTTCCAAGAAACAAGCTTAGAAAACTTTATCAGAATGACTTAGAAAAGTTAGTATTTAGTGTTTCAAAGTTAGAAAAGTATGCAGAATGCCCTTTTTCTTATTTTGTTCAATATGGGCTAAAGGCTAAAAATAGAAAAGTATATGAATTTACACCACCAGACTTAGGATCATTTGTACACGAAATGCTTGATTCATTCACTAATAAAGTTAGAGAAGATGGAATACTATGGTCTGATTTAAGCAATGAAAAATGTAAGAAGATAATATCTAACCTTATTGATAAGAAGTTAATGGATGAAAGTAATTCTATATTAAATAGTACTAAGAAATTTAAATATTTAGCGCAAAGGTTCAAAAGAGTAATATCTAAATCTGTTTCAGTTATTGCAAGTCAAATAGGGAAAGGTGAATTTGAAGTATTTAAAACTGAATTTGATTTTGGAAGTTATAGCTCTGGAGAAGCTATAACATTAGATTTAAGTGATAATGAAAAGGTGTATCTTCAAGGAAGAATCGATAGAATAGATAAATTAGATTTAGATGGCGAAACTTATATAAGAATTATAGATTATAAAACTGGAGCTAAAAAATTTGACTTAAATGAAATATATCATGGATTACAAATGCAATTATTAGTTTACTTAGATGCACTTATAAGGAATTCAAAATATATACTTGATAAACAAGTAAAACCAGGAGCAATATTATACTTTAAAATAGATGATCCTATAATAAAAAGCAAAAAAGAAATGACTGATGAAGAAGTAGAAAAAGAAGTATTAAGTGCTTTAAAGATGAAAGGATTAGTCTTAAAGGATGCGAGGGTTGTAAAAGCTATGGATAAGGATATAGAAGGATATTCATTGGTTATACCAGCATCATTTAAGGCTGATGGAAGCTTTAAGGCAACTAGTGATGTTGTAACAGAAGAGGAGTTTAGAATACTTAGAGAATATGTAAATAGGAAGATGATAGAGATATGTGAAGAAATGCTAAGTGGAGATATTAAAATTCAGCCCACTAAGAATTCTAACATTGCTCATTGTGAATACTGTGATTTTTCATCAATATGCCAATTTGATACAGAGATAAAAGATAATAAATACAAAATTATAATAAACAAATCTACAAATGATATATGGAATAATATAAAAAAAGAAATTGATAATTCTAATAAATTAATTAAAGTTGAAAATGAGGAAGTATAGTACTATAAAAGAATATAGTATATTTTTGATTAAAATTAATTAGGTTTTCTTACATCTAAAGCAATTTTAATTAGTACAGGAGAGATTTATATATGGGTAATACAAAATGGACTGATGAACAGTTAAGTGCAATTGAAACGAGGAATTGTAATTTACTAGTTGCGGCGGCGGCTGGTTCAGGTAAAACTGCTGTTTTAGTAGAGAGGATCATAAGAATAATTACTAATGAAGAGAATCCAGTTGATATAGATAAGTTATTGGTTGTAACTTTTACTAATGCAGCAGCTGCTGAGATGAGGGAAAGGATAGCAGATGCGATATCAAAGGAATTAGAGAATAATCCTAGGTCTAAAAATCTACAGAGGCAATTAACGCTGTTAAATAGAGCTAATATCACTACAATGCATTCGTTTTGCTTAGATGTAATTAAAAATAATTACCATAGGATTGATCTAGATCCATCATTTAGAATAGGTGATCAGACTGAGGGAATACTAATTAAATCGGAAGTTATTGAAGAACTTTTCGAAGATAAATACGAGGAAGAAGATACTGAGTTTACTAATTTGGTTGAGATATTTAGTAGCTACAAAAATGATAATAATTTAAAAAATTTAGTATTAGATTTATATAGCTTTACAATGTCAGGTCCATGGCCTGAAAAATGGCTTGCTAATAGTGCTGAGTCTTTTAATATTAAACAATTAGATGAATTGGATAGAACTAATTGGGTGAGAGTTTTAGCTCAAAGCGTAAAAATTGAGTTAGATGGGTATGTTAAAATGTTAGAAAAGGCCATTGAGGTTACTAGCAAAACTGATGGATTAGAACCTTATATGGATAACTTATTAATGGAATTAAGTTATATAAGGAATGCTTATGAATCTACTGATAATGGACTTGAGGAAATGTTTAATTCATTATCATCAATACAATTCAGTAGATTAAAATCTATAAAAAAAGATAAGGTTTCAGATGAGTTGTCTCAAAATACTGTAAAAAAGATTAGAGATGATGTTAAAAAAGGAATATCTGAATTATTAAATAATGCATATTCAGTAAATCCACAGCAAATGTTAAGGAATATTCAAGGGGCATATCATTACATAAAAAAATTGATAGAATTAGTTTTAGAATTTAGTGCTAGGTTTAGTAAACGAAAACGAGAAAGAAATATATTAGATTTTAATGATTTAGAGCATTTATGTTTAAAAATATTAAGTGATTATGATGATGAGAATAATATAATTCCATCAAGTATTGCAATGAATTTTAAAGAATATTTCGATGAAGTACTTGTTGATGAGTATCAAGATTCAAATAACGTTCAAGAAACAATAATAAACCTAGTATCTAGAAAGAATGATGATAATCCAAATGTATTTATGGTTGGGGACGTTAAGCAAAGTATATATAGATTTAGACAAGCAAAACCTGAATTATTCATTGAAAAATATAATACATATGATTCAAGTAATGGAACGAATAGAAAAATTCAATTATATAAAAATTTTAGAAGTCGAAGAGAAATTATAGATGGAGTAAATTACATCTTTAAAGAAGTAATGTCTGAAGTTGTTGGAGAGTTAGAATATACAGATGAGGAAGCTTTAAATTTAGGCGCAGACTTTAAGGAAAATAAATTCAAAGATACAATTGTTGGAGGACCTATTGAAGTTAATATAATTGATAAAAGCTATAATGAAATGCTTGTAGAAGATAATGAGGAACAGGAAGAAATAAATAATGTTATTTTAGAAGGTAGGATCGTTGCGAAAAGAATTAAAGAACTAATGTCAAAAAGTGAAGATGAACAAATTTTTAAAGTTTTAGATAAGGAATCTGGTGAATATAGGCCATTAAAATATAGGGATATAGTTATTCTACTTAGAGCCACTAAAAACTGGTCAGAGTCATTATTAGATGAGTTAAGTGCAGAAGGAATTCCAGTGTATGCAGATACAGGATCTGGTTATTTTGAATCAATTGAGATTAGAACAATAATTTCTCTTTTAAAGGTTGTTGATAATCCAATGCAGGACATTCCAGTAATATCAGTAATGAGATCTCCAATTATGGGATTTTCGGCAGAAGAAATAAGTGATATTAGACTTGTAAATAAAGATAATTATTTTTATGAAAATATAAAATATATAAGTGAAGAAGCTTATAATTCAATTAATGAATCTTATTCTGATGTATTGATAGCTAAATGCAAGTATTTTATTAATTCCGTTGACAAGTGGAGAGATAAATCAATTTATATGGCAATTGATGAATTTATATGGTATTTATATATGGATACTGCTTATTATGGATATGTTGGAGCTATGCCAAATGGAGTGCTTAGGCAAGCAAACTTAAAAATACTTTTTCAAAGAGCAAGACAATTTGAGAAAACGAGTTTTAAGGGATTATTTAATTTTATAAATTTTATAAATAAACTTATAAAATCTTCAGGTGACATGGGAAGTGCTCAAGTATTAGGTGAAAATGAGGATGTAGTAAGAATTATGAGTATCCATAAAAGTAAGGGGCTAGAGTTTCCAGTGGTATTCTTATGCGGGTTAGGAAAGAATTTTAACCTTATGGATTTAAATAAAAGCATATTGTATCACGATGAACTAGGACTTGGGCCAGACTTTATAGATATAGGAAAAAGGTTTAGCACAGGAACTTTAGCTAAAGAATCAATAAAGAAAAAGATGAAATTTGAAACATTGTCGGAGGAAATGAGAATATTGTACGTAGCATGTACTAGGGCAAAGGAAAAGTTGATTATGACAGGTACAATAGGAAATCTCGAAAAATCAGCTGAAAAATGGTTAGGATCAGCATCTTTAGATTATAATCGTATATCCCCTTCGGAAGTTTTAAAAGGAAAGTCATATTTAGATTGGATTTGTATGTCACTATGCCAACATAGAGATGGTAGTGTCTTATCAGAAAGTTTTGGAACTGAAAATTTAATATTAAAGGATGATGATTCTAGGTGGAAAGTTAGTTTTTGGAATAAGGGCGACTTAATTGATAAGACAAAGACAGAAGTGTTAGAACAAGGTGAAGGATATGAGTTAACAATAATAAATAATAAACCATATGATAATTCTCTATATGAAGAAGTAGATAAAATATTATCATATAAATATCCATTTAAAGCTTCAACAACAATTAAAAGTAATATTTCAGTTTCAGATTTAAAGAGAAGGAATGCAGAAGAAGATGATGATACTGAACAATTATATAGAGAAAAGGTAAAAGTTGTCCCTAAGTTTCTTCAAGAGAAGAAAGGTCTTACTCCTTCAGAAAAGGGTACTGCAGTTCATTTTGTAATGAAAAAAATAGATTTTAATAGAGTATCATCTACGGAGGAAATTAAAGAACAATTGCACGAATTATTTGAAAAGGAGCTTTTGCTTAGCGAAGAATTAAAGGTAATTAATCCTACTAAGATACTGAGCTTTTTTAGGTCGGATTTAGGGAAAAAAATTCTTGATTTAAATTGTAGTGGAGAAAAGATTTATAGAGAAATACCTTTTTATACAGAGATAAGCAGTTTAGAAGTAGATAAAACACTTGATAATATATATAAGGATGAAAAGATAAGATTACAAGGAATAATTGATTGTTTCTTTGAATATAAGGGAGATATTATACTTATAGATTACAAAACCGATTATATTATAGAAGGTCATGAAGATGAATTTAAAGAGAAGTATAGGAAACAATTAGATTATTATAGTGATGCAATATTTAAGTTAACAGGTAAAAAGGTTAAATATAAGTACTTATATTCATTTTATTTAGAAAAAGAAATTAGAATAATATAAATATGTTTAAGTAAAATAATAAGAAAAGCAAGAAGACAAAAATAAATTTATCTTCTTGCTTTTTTAATAGTTATTTTATTATAACTTTACTTTCTCTAGGTATGTTAGTAAAAATCCATTTGGCATCATCTATAGAGAGTCTAATACAGCCATGAGAAGAAGGTTTATTCATGGTATAATCTAGAACCGTAGTTTTGTCTTTAGCAAATGGAACTGAATGAAATAAAATGTCTCCAGTAATTTGAGTCCAATATTTGCCGCCTTCCTTATATTCTTCTGAAAAGAACCAATCACCTCTCTCTTTAATAGTAAATGATCCAGAAGGGGTATCTTCTCCACTTATTCCAGTGGAACAAGGGAATGCTTTAACCAATTGCCACTTATCAGCTTTTCCTTTATAAACATAAGTCTTTTGATCTTGAATGTTTACATTTATAAGATAAGGTGTTGTACTCTCTATATTTAATGTATTAATATTTTTTGATGTAATATTGGTTGTCAAGGCACGCGATGAAGCTTCAGCAATAGCTGAATTTTTATCTAAGTATTCTTGTTGTTTTTCTTTTATATCTGCTATCTTTTCTTTTACATCTATGTCATCACCCAAAAGATCATTATTGTCTGAAATTTTAGACATAGCTTCGCTATAGTAATCATTGCTAATTAAATTATCGCAGTAAGCAAATAAATTCTCCTTTAGTTTACTTTTTGATTCATCTAGGTATATAAGTGAATCTGTATAGTTAAGATCTAAAGCAGAAACTTTTTTAAAGAATGAAATGGCCTCTGAATATTGTTCATTATTAAAAGAATTAATACCAGAGTTATAATTTTTAATAGAATCTTGAATTAAGTCTATCGAATCAGAAGCATTATGTAGATCATCATCATTCACTAGATTATAACGTTTTATTTCCTTAAACTGAATTAAGGCATCTTCAGAAGAAATTTTCTTATCTTGGATTTCATCTGATAAAGTATTAATTTTAGTTCTAAGATATTTGGATACATCATGACTAATCATAGATAATTTAAATGGATTAAAGTTTTGTTTAGTTATCAATAAATTATTAGCTTCAGAAAATTTATAATTATCAAAATCTGATTTGAAGTTATTTAAAAGTTTATTATAACTGTATAACTCATAAAAGCAGCTAGAAGATAATGCTATTAATAAAGCTAGCACATATATAATTCTTTTAGGTAATTTTTTAGTTTTTAACTTTTTATAATAAAATGTATTTATGCTCAAATAAATGCCTCCTAATGAAGTAACTAATATATTTAGAGTGAATTTGAATAAGATATTGCCGATTAATCTTTTATTTAATTACAAAGTCCTCTTTTATTTATATAATATTGACAATAAAAGTAAATAATAAACCTTGAAGTTTAAACTAATTTTAATATGTGTTAATATACTTAATAGGCCTTATGAAAGTAGACAATATTTATCTGGAGGGGAAAATGACTAATAAAACTAATTTTTTTATAAAGCTTATAACTTCTATATATGACATAAAGGTTTTTTCTAAATATGCGAAAGAAGGAATATTAAGATCAATCTCATATGCAATATTCCTTAGTTTCTTATTAGGAGGCTTAAAGAGTGCATTTGTTCAATATAAGAATTATAATTTAGATATAATATCTTTAGTAGATCAAACGGTAGCATATTTTTCAATAATACTTTTTAATTTATTATTGAATTCCTTAATTGTATCAATTGTTGCAGCGCTTTTTACAGTATTTTTAAGAATGGTAGTCAAATATATAGCTTTATATTCTTTAACCTTATATGCGGCTACATTGCCATTAATAATACAAATAATACTAGAAATAGCTAATCCTAATATAAGCTTTGATACTATGTTTATTGTTGGAACATTAACCTATGTAATATTGATATTAAAGTATATAAAGGATGAAATAATAAGAAATTATACTTAGTAATATAAGCATATATATATAAATTTCTCAAATTATTATCTAAATTTGTAATATTCAATTATTAAACTTAAACGAACAATTATATAATCTTTTGGAATTAGAAATATCATATCAAATTTATTTAATATGGTTGTTAGCCGGGAAGTTATGTGATATTATATATTAAGGGTATATGGTAAAAAAAGTAAAAAAAATTACAAAAGGGGATTTAAAAATGGTTGAGGTTAATATTTTGAAAGATAATCAGATTGATAGGGAAAATATATTGAATAGAAATGACCTTATTAAGTTATCGAAAGATGAATTAGTTAGCAAACTTATTAATTTATCAGAATCTAAGAAAAATCAAGAAGATTTTATTTTGAATATTTCACATGATTTGAGATCACCATTAAATATAATTTTAAGTGTTTTACAATGTTACAAGGATGATTATAAAGATATTAAAAGGTATGGTAAATGCCAGGATCACATGGATGTTATAAAAAGAAATTCATATAAAATATTAAAACTTGTAAACAATCTAATAGATACAACAAAATTAGAAAAAAATCATTATAGTATTAAAAGAGAGAATTTAGATGTAATTAACTTAATAGAGTGGAATATATCTTCAATAGATAAATATGCTAAGCAGAAGGAGATCTCTTTAGTTTTTGATACAAATGTTGAAGAGTGCATAATGGCAGTAGACCCAGAAGCAATAGATAGAATAATAATGAATTTAATTTCTAATGCAATAAAGTTCTCGCCAAAGGGAAGTAATATATATATAAATGCGTGGAAAAGTATAAATCAATTAACTATTTCGGTAAGGGATGAAGGAATTGGGATACCAAAGGAAGAGCAAAATACAATTTTTAATAGATTTGTTCAATCTTCAAGAAATAAAAAATCTGAGAATTCGGGAAGTGGGATAGGTCTTGATCTAGTTAGATATTTAACTCAAGCTCATAATGGTAGTATCGAATTGAAAAGTGAAGAGAATTCTGGTTGTGAATTTATAATTAAGTTACCAATAGAAAGATTACAGGATGATGAAAATAATAGAGATAAATGTTTAAATATTAAAAGTAAAGTGGAAGTACTTGAGGTAGAGTTTTCTGATATATATTTGTAAAAATCATCATGAACAAGGATAGTTATCTAAAAATTAAACCTAATTTTTAGATAACTTATTCCAAATTGTATATGGGACTAAGTTGAATAATAGTATTAAATTTATAAAATTATGAGAATAATCAAATTATAAACTTGATTATTATAACCGCTTGTGATAAGATAAACTTGTTGCAAAAATTGAATATGGAGCGTTAGTTAAACGGATATAACATACCGCTACGGACGGTACATTGAGGGTTCGATTCCTTCACGCTCTGCCAAAATAAAAAGAATGGGTAACCCATTCTTTTTATTTTATAAAACTTTAGTACCAATATTTTCACCAAATATAACTTTACATTCAAAGCCTAATTTAGATTGTTCTATAATATCAGCATCTATTTCTATAGATCCTTGTTCAAAGAATAATATAGTTGTAGATCCTCCAAATTTAAAATAGCCTTTTTCGTCACCTTTATTTACTCTAACTCTAGGGGAATAAGTTTGAATTATTGAACCTACACATGTAGCACCAACCTCTATATGAAGTACATCTTTAAAGTTATCTGATTTAAATAAAGACCATTCTCTTTTATTTTCACAAAAAAGTTTAGGAACAGATTTTAAAGCTATTGGATTTACAGAATAATAGTGCCCTTTTATAGGATGATTTTCATATGGAATACCAGAATCGATAAAGTGAAATCTATGATAGTCAGTAGGGCATAAGCGTAATACAACGCATATTCCATTTTTATATTTACTAGCTACATTATCATCATTAATTAACTCTTTTAAACTATAAGTTAATCCCTTAATTTGAATTATATTATCTAAGTCAATGTCTTCATAGGCAGTTATTCTTCCATCTCCTGGAGAAATTAATATATTATTATCTGAATTTATTGGTCTAGCATCAAAATTTAATTCTCGTGTAAAGAAATCATTAAAAGATTTAAATTCATTAATTTTCTTCTTCGACATAGCCATATCAATATTAAAGCTATCTACAAATGGTGAAATTTTGGATTTGCTTAGCTTTGTATCACAATACTTCCCATATAACTTAGAAAATAATTTTTTCTTTGCAATAAGTTCAGTAATTGTTTTACCAACTGGTGATTCATAGGTCCATTCTATATATTTCTTTCCAGCGATAAGTTCTTCTTCATAAGATTTTGTAGTTCTATTATATACTTGAATCATAAATACAAATGTCAAAACTTTATTAAATAATTTAGAGATAACAGCTCTAAAGATTTATAATGTTACAGTTATGACAAGTATCCTCCATTTCTTATTTTAATTAGATATATCTAGTTAAATCTATAGAATAATCATTTAGTAAATAATATAGAAAAACTGATATATTGAATAAATTATGTGTAACATACATAGTTTATTTTTTACCTTAATATTAATTTTATCACAGATAATCAAAATTTCAAAAGTAAGATTATATGTAGTGAAAGTTTCATTTTTGATATAAATAGTAATATGTAGAATTGTGGTTTAATAATGAACTAAATGATATAATATATTGATAATATTGGCATAAGTAATTATTGAAAAATGAGGAGAAATGTTATGAACAAAACAAAGAACTTGATTTTTAAATCTGCAATAAAAATATTTTCTGAATCTGGATATAGAGGTGCTACTATGGATGATATAGCTGCCAATGCTGGACTTGTAAAGGGGACATTATACTATCATTTCAAGAGTAAAGAGGAAATATTTAATTTCATTGTTGAGGAGGGATTGCAAATATTACAAAATCAAGTTATTGAAGTTCAGAATATCAATATAGGTCCTATTGAAAAATTAATAAAAATATGTAGAATACAATTAACATTTTTATATGGGTATATAGATTTTTTTAAAATAGTAATGAGCCAGTTGTGGGGGACTGAGCATAGACAAAATGAATTGCGTCATAAGATACGAAAGTATATAAATGAAATTGAAATTAATATAAGAACTGCAATGGAAATTGGGGAAATTAAAAAAGGAGATGTAGAACTTATTGCATTCCAATTTTTTGGATCACTATGTTCATCTGCAATATATGAATCTATACATATAGAGAAGATAAATTTAGAAGATATTATAGAGAGTACTATTAAGTTTACATTGAATGGATTAGGAATAGATATAAATAGATATATTTAAAATATGAAGTTTATATTTTAGATTCTAGATAAATGTAATTAGTTCTAGTTTACACTTATAATTAAATATAAATAGGGAGTGTATAGAGAGACATTTTTTATGAGCAGTATATATAATCATTACCAAATTGAATAAAATAACGAGGGAACTGGGGGATACTAATGAAATTTTTAGCGAGTGATTTAGATGGAACGCTATTTAGAGATAACAAAATTTCAGAAAAGGATTTAGATGCATTGAGGCGACTAAAAGCGTTTGGAAATAAGATAATAATTTCAACAGGAAGAAGTTTAAAAGGAGTAAATAGTATTTTAAAGGAATATCCATTTGAGTATGATTACTTGGTTATGTGTAATGGTGGAGTGATAATGGATAACAGAAATAATATTATACATGAGAAATCAATACCGAATAAAATACAAAATAGAATAATAGCTGATTTTTATGATATAGGAGATTCCTTAATATATTATGATGATGGAAATGATACTTATATGATAGAAAATAAATTAGTTGATGTTTCAGCTGTAGATGCTGATTTTTTTAATCATTTTTCTAATAGGGTAACATTAGGAGAAGCATTGAGTAGCATATCAGATTCACAAATTATGAGTGTGTTTAATGTATCTCAATCTATAGAAAAATCAGAATTGGTAAGAGAAAAATTGATAAATGAATATGATGAGTATATAGAAGCTTTTAGAAATCAAGTATTTGTAGATATAGTTCCAAAGAATTGTTCAAAAGGAAATGCAATTATGATGATTTTGGAAGATGAAAATAAAGGCGTTGATAGTTTATATACGGTCGGCGATTCAATGAATGATATTTCCATGTTTAAGATTACCAATAATAGTTATACATTTAATTCAGTAGAAGAACTAATTAAACCATATGCTGATAATCTTGTAGATCATGTTTTTGAAGTAATAGAAGATATGCTAAGATAAAATATTAATTTAGAGATTATAACTTATTCAGCAAATTAAATGGAAAATAATTTATCAAAGAAATATAAAAGTTCAGCAATTTATAGAAATGCTGAACTTTTTATTATAAGTATATTACATATAATCTTAATTTATATGGTTAAATTATTATTTATTAGAATTAGAAAATTCTAAGTATTCATCAAATGTCATAGTTCTATCAACTATAGAACCATCATCTTTAATATCTATGATTCTATTTGCTATAGTTTGAACGAACTGATGGTCATGAGAAGCAAATAATATATTACTGTTATAATCTTTCAAACCATTATTTACAGCTGTAATTGATTCAAGGTCAAGGTGATTCGTAGGTTGATCTAACATTAATACATTAGCATTAGAAAGCATCATTTTAGACAACATACATCTAACCTTTTCTCCTCCTGATAATACATTTGCCTCTTTTAATGCTTCCTCACCAGAGAATAACATTCTACCTAGGAATCCTCTGATATAGCTTTCAGATTTTTCCTCTGAATATTGTCTAAGCCAATCTACTAAAGAAAGATTGCAATCGTCAAAGTATTTTGAGTTATCAGCTGGGAAGTACGCATTAGTTATAGTTATTCCCCATTTATATTCACCGCTATCTGGTTCCATTTCTCCAGATAATATTTTGAATAATGTAGTTACGGCTATTTCATTACCAATAAGAGCAATTTTATCACCTTTATTAACTATGAAATTCACGTTATCTAATACTTTAACACCATCTACTGTTTTTGATAAATCTTTAACCATTAATATATCATTACCAACTTCTCGTTCAGGTTTAAAACCTACAAATGGATATTTTCTACTTGATGGTTGAATATCATCTAAAGTAATTTTATCTAAAAGTTTTTTACGAGAAGTAGCCTGCTTAGATTTAGAAGCATTAGCACTAAATCTTGCAATAAAGTCCTGTAATTCCTTAATCTTTTCTTCCTTTTTCTTGTTTTGATCTTTTGACATTTGAAGAGCTAATTGACTTGATTCATACCAGAAGTCATAGTTACCTACATAAATTTTTATCTTTCCAAAGTCAACGTCAGCCATTTGAGTACAAACTGAATTTAAGAAGTGTCTATCATGCGATACAACTATAACAGTTCCATCAAAGTTACCTAAAAAGTCTTCTAACCAGTTTACAGCCTTTAAATCAAGACCGTTAGTAGGTTCGTCTAGAATTAGTATTCCAGGATTACCAAATAAGGCTTGAGCTAAAAGAACTTTAATTTTTTCTCCACCAGTCAATTCTGATACATTTTTAAAGTGAAGATCAGTTCCTATACCTAGTCCTTGTAAAAGCGAAGATGCTTCAGATTCTGCTTCCCAACCATTAAGTTCAGCAAATTCACCTTCTAATTCAGATGCTTTAATTCCATCTTCATCAGAAAAGTCAGGTTTAGCATAAATTTCATCCTTTTCCTTCATTATTTGGTATAGTCTTTCATTCCCCATTATTACAGTTTCTAGGACTTGAAAATTATCATACTTATAATGATCTTGTTTCAAGACAGACATTCTTGTGTTAGGAGCAATTATAACTTCACCAGTATTAGGTTCTATCTCACCTGATAATATTTTTAAGAATGTACTCTTTCCAGCTCCATTAGCACCAATAACTCCATAACAATTTCCTGGAGTGAATTTAAGGTTGACATCTTCAAAAAGCTTACGTCCACCAAATCTCAAACTAACATTTGATACGTTTATCAATATATTTCGACCTCATTTCTTCTTAATTATAATAATGCACAATTAGGGAAAAAATCCTTTTTATCGTTAAAATATGTTATCATAAATTAATTTGGAATTTCATCCTTAATTGTGCATCGTATAAATAGTTTAACTACATGTTGCTTATTATATCATATAATTAATGATTTTTGCATTTTTAAGTATTTCTATAATTTTAAATTTTTGTATTATTACTTAATTAAAATTAATGTTATTTATAATTTTTGGTACTCCCAAAACATTCATCTATTATTTTTTCACTCATACGTCTATAAAGATTACTCATGCTAACATATGCGCATATAAGCAGAAGTTTTTCTTCATAGTCTCCTAAAGAATTATCTTCATTACTTATTAGATTTGTAATATTATCATAAATTTTAGTTGAGGAAGATTTTAAATCATCTAAGTTTGAATCATATATATCAAGAAAGGATTGGTATATATCATGTAATGGATATTCTTCTTCTTTTTCAAAAGCATTAATTATGGGGCTCAAGATAGTTTTTATATCTGTAAGGGACAGTGCACCTTTTAAATTATAAATTAACCCCATTAAAATAAGATGACTTTTAGTATACTTCTTATTTTTAATTTTCATTAAAAGATTACCTTTGGCGTAGTTATTAATCATAGTTTTAGTAAGAACTTTGTCATCATCATTTCTTTTAGTGTAGCTTAATTTACTTTCAAATAGCTGCATTACTTGATCCATATATAAATCAATTTCAGGAAAATCATTTAAGTTAATGTTATTAGATGATTTTTGTGAATTTATATATGCATCAATATTAAAGTCATTCATATAATTTCACTCCTCACATAGTAATAGAAACTATGTCATTATTATAATTTTAATATTATCGAAAAGAAGTAGATAATTCAAGCATTTATGGGTAAAATACTATTTAATAAATAGAAAATAAACAAAAATGGGGTTGCAATATAAAAAAAAATATGAAATAATTCTAATATAGCAACATGTAGTTATTAAAACTACGTGGGAATAAATGGGAGGGCAAAAGAATGGAGAAATATTTAAGAGAACCTATTAATGGATTAACTCATTTTATTGGAGCAGTTCTATCATTATTTGCATTAATAGCAATGCTAGTAAAGGTATATACAAGGGGAAGTTCTACAATAACATTTGTATCAGTTTTATTTTTCGGGATAAGTATGATTTTATTATATAGCGCATCAGCAACATATCATTCAGTAATAGCAAATGATAAAGTAATAAAAATTCTAAAACGATTGGATCATTCTATGATATTTATATTAATAGCAGGGTCATATGCACCATTTTGCCTAGTGGCGTTAAATGGAAAGGTAGGAATAAATCTATTTCTAGCAGTAACAATATGTGCAGTAATCGGAATTGCATTTAAATTATGTTGGGTAACTTGTCCTAGATGGCTCAGCAGTAGCATGTATATAGGAATTGGGTGGTTTGCAGTATTTGCCATATATCCAATGTCTCAAGTTTTATCTTCATTTGGACTATCATGGTTAGTTCTTGGAGGAATAATGTATACAATAGGTGGAATAATATACGCATTAAAATCAGATAAAATAAAAGTATGGCTCTTTGGAAGACATGAAATATTTCATATATTTATTATGTTGGGAACCCTTTGTCATTTTATTTGTGTATTTGTATATATAATTTAAATCAGAATTTTAAGTTGCATTAATCTAGTAGATTATATAGGGGATAAAAGAAATACTTATTTTAAATAAATTTAGTATTCTTTTTATCCTTATTTTTTTATAAAAACATAATTACATTTATATGGAACTAGATTGTTTTATTATAAAACATCTTTTAAAACTTGATAAGATATATTAGGTATAGTAAGATAAATTATAAAGAATAAATAGACTTTAAGGGGATGGAAAAATGGGCTTTCGTCAAAGGTTAAAAGATGCTAGTAGAATAGTAGTAAAGGTTGGATCATCAACATTAACTTATGATAATGGAAATATTAATTTAAGTAGAATTGAAAAGCTAACGCGCGTATTATCTGATGTAGTTAATTCAGGTAAGCAGGTTACGCTTGTTACATCAGGTGCAGTTGCTGTTGGTGTTAATAAATTAAAATTGAAAGAAAAGCCCGAAAGTATAAGAGAAAAGCAAGCAGTAGCAGCAGTTGGACAATGCGAGCTAATGCATATATATAGTAAATTTTTTGGAGAATATAGCCATGTGGTTGGGCAAGTGTTACTCACAAGAGATGTAGTAGAAGATGATCATATTAGGGAAAATGTATGTAATACATTTGAAACTTTATTAGATAATAAGATAATTCCTATAGTAAATGAGAATGATACAGTTTCAATAGATGAGATTGAGAATATAGTTAGATTTGGTGATAATGATAATCTATCGGCAATAGTTGCATCATTAATTAACGCAGATTTGCTAATAATTTTATCTGATATAGATGGGTTCTATGATTCAGACCCAAGGAATAATGAGAGTGCAAAATTACTAAATGAAGTTAGAGAAATAACTCCTGAGTTAGAAGAGTGCGCTGGAGGTGCAGGATCAAATCTAGGAACTGGTGGAATGATCACAAAATTATCAGCAGCTAAGACATCCACAAAAGCAGGAGTAGATATGATTTTAGCGAATGGAAGTGAACCAGATATAATAATAGATATTTTGAATGGTGAAGAAATAGGAACTTTATTTGTATCGTAGGTAAAATAAGAAATGGGGGCTAAAAATGAGTGAGTTAATAATTAAAGGACAAAATGCTAAAAATGCTTCTTATGATCTTGGTATTGCATCAACAAAGCAAAAAGATGATGCACTTATGATTATGGCAGAGGAATTGATAAAGGCAAAAGGAGACATAATATCAGCTAATCAAGTGGATTTAGATATAGCAGTATCAAAAGGTACTTCAAAAGCTATGTTAGATAGATTAGCTCTTACAGATGAAAGAATAGAAAGCATGGCAGCAGGGCTTAAAGATGTCATAAAACTTCAAGATCCAATAGGTGAGGTAATATCTATGTGGCAAAGACCTAATGGATTACAAATAGGTCAGAAGAGAGTACCGTTAGGAGTTATTGGAATAATTTATGAAGCAAGGCCTAATGTAACTTGTGATGCAGCAGGGCTTTGTATAAAGACTGGAAATGCTGTTATTCTAAGAGGCGGAAGTGAAGCTATTAATTCTAATAAAGCTATAGTTAAGGCATTAACAAAAGGAATTGAAAGATCTGGTTTGCCTAAGGATTCAGTACAGCTAGTAGAAGATACAAGTAGAGAAGTTGCAACTGAAATGATGAGGTTAAATGAGTTTATAGATGTTCTTATTCCAAGAGGTGGAGCAGGATTAATTCAAGCTGTTCTTAAAAATGCTACTGTTCCAGTTATAGAAACAGGAACAGGCAATTGTCATATATATGTAGATAGAGACTGCGATTTTGAAATGGCAAAAAACATTGTTATTAATGCAAAAGCATCAAGACCTTCTGTTTGTAATGCAGCTGAAAAGTTACTTATAAATGAAAAGATAGTGGAGGACTTTTTGCCGATAGTGGTTAATGCCTTAAGAGAAAACGGCGTTGCTGTTAAAGGTGATGAAGTATCACAATCTATAATTAACGACATTGAGAAAGCTGCTGAAGAGGATTGGGGAAAAGAATATTTAGATTATATAATTGCCGTAAAAGTAGTTAAAGATGTAGATGAAGCAATTTCGCATATAAATAAATATGGAACAGGGCATTCGGAAGCAATTATTACAGAGAGCTATAAAAATTCACAAAAGTTTTTACAAAGAGTTGATGCAGCAGCTGTATATGTTAACGCGTCAACAAGATTTACAGATGGTTCAGAGTTTGGTTTTGGTGCAGAAATAGGAATAAGCACTCAAAAGTTACATGCCAGAGGTCCAATGGGACTTAAAGAATTAACAACAATCAAATATATCATTTATGGAAATGGCCAAATAAGATAATACAGAGAATATAAAGGATATTATTGCATGATATTCTTTATATTCTTATATATTATAATAATTAAAGATACTAAATTAATATTTTCATGAATAAATCAACATAATTAAGTATTGCCAAGGAAATAATCTTAAAATATATAAAGTGTGTTGTAATAATATGTAAATATTTATATGATAAAATAATAATATTAAATAGACTTTATAACTATAAAAAAGTATAGTATAATCCAATGTGAAAACGTATCAAATGGATCTAAAAAGGGGGATGACAATTGTGAAAATAGCATTAATAGCACATGACAAAAAGAAGGAAGATATTATTGAATTTTCAAAGAAGTATAAGGATGTACTAGCTAAATATGAGCTAGTTGCTACAGGAACAACTGGAACGAAGATATCAGAAGCAACAGGTCTTGAAGTTAAGAGATATTTATCTGGTCCATATGGAGGAGATCAACAATTAGGTGGTCGTATTGCAGAAGGAAAGATTGATCTAGTAATATTTTTTACAGATCCATTGACAGCGCAACCTCATGAACCAGATGTATCAGCATTGCTTAGAGTTTGTAATGTACATAATGTAGCTGTTGTTACTAATATAAAAACAGCAGAACTTATAATTAAACAATTTTAAATTATGGACAAACCAGTTAAAATCATATATACAAAAACAAAATGTACTTATCAAATGATAAGTACATTTTTAGAAAAAGTAGTGTTAAATTTGAGATAGGTCAATTCAGAATTAACTGTAACTGCCTAAATTTTCTGAATATTTTATTAATTATATGATAACATAAATTATATAAATTTGCAATTAGCAATCATTTGTGTATAAATGGAGTATGAACATGATTATAATTCTAAGGTAATAGCAAGGAAATATAGCTTGTAAACTAATAGAATATCTTAAAAGGAAGGATTATAATGACTGATTTAAACAGATATACATTAATAACTGGTGGTAGTGACGGAATTGGATTTGAGTTAGCAAAAATCTATGCCAAAAATAAAGATAATTTAATTATTATAGCAAAAGACGAAATTAAGCTAAGGAATACTAAAAGTAGGCTTGAAGATCAATATGGAGTAATTGTGGAAATAATTCAATGTGACCTATCTGTGGATAAAGGTTATAAAAAGATAATAGAAGTTGTGGAAGAAAAGAATTTAATTGTGGATAATTTAATAAATAATGCAGGCATAGGTTGCTTTGGTTTTTTTCATGATTTAGAAGAGGGACTTGAAGAAAAGATAATAAATATAAATATTACCGCATTGACTATGCTTACAAAGTACTTTTCTAAAAAGATGGTTGAGAGAAGACATGGAGGCATTTTAAATGTGGCATCAACAGCAGCATTTATTGGTGGTCCTAAAATGTCTATATATTATTCAAGCAAGGCATATGTTTTATCATTAACAGAAGCAATACATGATGAGTTGAAAGATTTGGGAATCAGGGTAAGTTGCCTTTGCCCTGGGCCTGTAAGAACATCATTTCAAGAGAAGGCTGGTATAAAAAAATCACAAAGATCTAAAAGATATTTAATGAATGCTAGTGATATAGCAAAATGTGCTTACAGAGAATTTTCAATGGGCAAGACAATAATTATTCCAGGATATAAAAATAAGCTGTTGATTTTAGGAAATAAATTAATCCCTAGAGCGTTAGGAAGAAAAATTATATTAAAGAATAATAGTTAGTATTTATATTAGCTATTATTCTTTTTTTTATATAAATATGCATGCATTATATCGATTTAAATATAGCATTATCATAATAAATATTTAGTTACTTAATTGGGATACATATTTTAATTCACATATAATTAAGGATTAACATACAAAAGTAATTATTTGAATTAATGGTATATTTATATCTGAAATAAAAAGAATATGAATAAAAATTCAAATAAGTGTATTTTTATGCTTTATATAATCTTATTTTTATGATAAGATTTATATATTGAATAAATTAAAGATAAATAAGCAATAGACAATAAGCAATAGACAATAAGTAATAAATAAAAATAATTATATTAAATATTAAACTATCCTTAAATTATCTTGACACAGGATTATCTATCAACTAGAATAGTTAGAAAGAGAAATTTTAAAAGTTAAGATACACTTTAACTTGGTCCTGTGAGGCCAAAAAGGGAAGCATGACTATGATATTTGAAAGCTGAATGAAAAATTTCATAGCTTATTTTTTGAATTCAAATATTTGTATGGTATATCACAGGATAGTGAAGAGATCAGGTTTTCTGAAATCTCTTTATTATCCTTTTGTTTTATATTAAACAAAGATTCATAAGGTGTAGTTTTAGCAAAAATATATTTGTAGGAGGCTTAAGTATGAAAGCAAAGCTTATATTAGAAAACGGCATGATTTTTGAAGGAAAAGCTTTTGGATATCTAAAAGAAAGCGTCGGAGAAGTAGTATTTACAACTGGAATGACAGGTTATCAAGAAGTACTTACTGATCCATCTTATTACGGACAAATAGTAACGATGACTTACCCTTTAATAGGGAATTATGGGATAAACCTTGAAGATATGGAGTCTGATTCAATAAAAGTAAGGGGGTTTATTGTTAGAGAAAAATGTAATATGCCAAGTAACTTTAGATGTGAATTAGAACTTGAAGATTTTTTAAAACAAGGAAAAGTTATTGGCTTGGAAGGAATAGATACAAGAGCTTTAACTAAGGTTTTAAGAAATAGTGGTACTATGAGAGGTCTTATAGCACTAGAAGATGTTGACGATGAATATGTGAAAGAAAAAATAGCAGGATTTTCTACTAAGGAAGCTGTAAAGACTGTTACAACAAATAAGTCTTATGTGGTTGAAGGAACAGGAAAACATATTGCGGTTATGGATTTCGGTATAAAGACTAATATAATAAGGAATTTCAAAAAGAGAGGCTGCAAATTAACTATATTCCCAGCAACAGCAACAGCAGAAGAAGTTTTAAATATTAACCCGGACTTAATATTTTTATCTAATGGACCTGGGGATCCAGAAGATTTAGATTTTGCCATAGAAAATATTAAAAAATTAGTTGGAAAGAAACCAATAACAGGTATTTGCTTAGGTCATCAATTATTGGGATTAGCGTTAGGTGGTAAAACTACTAAATTGAAGTTTGGACATAGAGGATGCAACCATCCTGTTAAAGATTTAGAAGCTAATATTGTGCATATAACTTCGCAAAATCATGGGTATGTAGTAGAGAAGTTACCAGATGACATGGAAGTTACTCACGTTAATATAAATGATGGAACTGTAGAAGGAATGAAACATAAGACTTTACCAATATGCTCAGTTCAATTTCATCCAGAAGCATCAGCAGGTCCAAAAGACAGTGAATATATATTTGATAAGTTCTTAGAATATGCACTATAGGAGGTTTTAGTAAAATGCCATTAAATAAAGATATAAAAAAAGTTTTAGTTATAGGATCAGGTCCGATAGTCATAGGTCAAGCAGCAGAGTTCGATTACTCTGGAACTCAAGCTTGTGAAGCATTAAAATCAGAAGGTATAGAAGTTGTACTTGTAAATTCAAACCCTGCAACAATAATGACTGATAAAGAAGTTGCAGATAAAGTTTATTTAGAGCCATTAACATTAGAATTTGTTGAAAAAGTAATAGCTAAGGAAAGACCAGACAGCTTACTTGCAGGAATGGGTGGTCAAACAGGACTTAACCTTGCAGTAGAATTACATGATTCTGGTATATTAGAAAAATACAATGTAAAAGTAATCGGAACCTCTATTGCATCAATTAAAGAAGGTGAAGATAGAGAGTTATTTAGAGATATGATGAATAGGATTGGAGAACCAGTTATAAAGAGTGAAATTGTAACTGACTTAACTGCAGGTTTGGAGTTCGCTAATAAGATTGGTTATCCAGTTATAGTTAGACCAGCTTATACATTAGGAGGATCTGGCGGTGGTATCGCTGATGACGAGGAACAACTTAGAACAATATTAGAATCGGGACTTCAACTAAGCACAATTGGTCAAGTTCTACTTGAAAAGAGCGTTAAGGGGTGGAAAGAAGTAGAGTACGAAGTAATGAGAGACTCTTATGGAAACTGTATTACTGTATGTAATATGGAAAATATAGATCCTGTTGGTATACACACTGGAGATAGTATAGTTGTAGCTCCATCACAAACTCTTTCAGATAAAGAATATCAAATGCTTAGAACAGCATCAATAAATATAATAAATGCAGTTGGAATTGAAGGTGGATGTAATGTACAGTTCTCGCTAAATCCAAATAGTTTTGAATATGCAGTTATAGAAATAAATCCGAGAGTTTCAAGAAGTTCAGCACTAGCATCAAAAGCAACAGGATATCCTATTGCAAAACTTGCTGCTAAAATAGCTCTTGGATATGGATTAGACGAAATAAAAAATGCTGTTACACAAAAAACATATGCGTGTTTTGAACCAACACTTGATTATGTTGTAGTAAAAATACCAAAATGGCCTTTCGATAAATTCTTTGGTGCTGACAGAGAACTTGGAACAAAAATGATGGCAACTGGAGAAATTATGGCTATTGGAGCCAATTTTGAGCAGGCGTTTTTAAAAGGAATTAGAAGCTTAGAAATAGGAAAATATTCATTAGATCATAATAAATTTAAAGAATATAGTATTTCAAAATTAAAGAGCATAGTAATGAAGCCTGATGATGAAAGAATCTTTGCATTAGCTGAGATGATAAGAAGAGATTACATGATAGATAGAATAAATAAAATTACTGGAATCGATATGTTTTTCTTAGAAAAAATAAAGTGGATAGTTGAAGAAGAACAAAGATTAAAATTAAGTAAAATAGAAGATTTAGATAAGGAATGGTTACATCATTTAAAGAAAAAAGGATTTTCTGATAAAGCTATAGCTGATATGCTAAAGGTTAGTCCAGACGATGTATATAGATTAAGAGACATATGGAGTATAAAGCCTTCATATAAAATGGTTGATACTTGTGGAGGAGAATTTGAAGCATTATCTCCATACTATTACTCAACTTATGAGCAATATGATGAAGTAGAAGTATCAAATAATAAAAAAGTTATAGTTATAGGTTCAGGTCCAATAAGAATAGGGCAAGGTATTGAATTTGACTACGCGTCAGTACATTGCGTAAAAGCACTAAAGAAACTTGGAATTGAAACTATTATAGTTAATAACAACCCAGAAACAGTAAGTACTGATTTTGATGTATCAGATAAGTTATATTTTGAGCCATTAACGGAAGAAGATGTTTTAAATATAATAGAAAAAGAAAAACCAGATGGTGTAATACTTCAATTTGGTGGTCAAACAGCTATTAAGCTTGCAAACTTCTTAAAGGAACAAAATATTGTAACGCTTGGAACTACAGCAGATCAAATAGATATGGCTGAAGATAGAGAAAAGTTTGATGAATTACTAGAAAGATTAGGAATATCAAGACCAAAAGGTAAAGGAATATGGTCTTTAGAAGAAGGATTAGAAGAAGCTAAGAGATTAAAGTTCCCAGTACTTGTTAGACCTTCATATGTAATTGGTGGTCAAGGAATGGAAATAACTCATGACGAAGAAGAGTTAACATACTACTTAGAAAATGCTTTCGCTAAAGACAGTAAAAATCCAATACTTATAGATAAATATCTAATGGGTAGAGAAATAGAAGTAGATGCCATATCAGATGGAGAGAATATTTTAATACCGGGTATCATGGAACACTTAGAAAGAGCTGGAGTTCATTCAGGGGATAGTGTAACTATGTATCCAAGCCAAAATATATCTGACAAAATTAAAGCAGATGTATTAGAGTATACTAAAAAATTAGCATTAGCAATTGGGATAAAGGGTATGATAAATATTCAATTCATAGAATTTGAAGGAGAATTATATGTAATTGAAGTTAATCCAAGAGCATCAAGAACAGTACCATATATAAGCAAGGTAAGTGGAGTTCCAATAGTAGATTTAGCTACACAAGTAATGCTTGGCGCTAAATTAAAGGAATTGGGATATGGAATAGATGTATATAAGGAACCTGAACTAGTTTCAGTTAAAGTTCCAGTATTCTCAACTCAAAAGTTACCTAATGTTGAAGTAAGCTTAGGACCTGAAATGAGATCAACAGGAGAAGTTTTAGGAGTTGGTAGAAACATAAAGGAAGCACTTTACAAAGGATTTGTTGGAGCGTATATGTATCCTTCAAAGGAAAAAGGAAAAATACTTGCTACAATAAATAAGCATGATAAGGCAGAATTCCTACCAATAGCAAAAGATTTAGCATCAGTAGGATACAAATTTATTGCAACATCAGGAACTTGCGCTTTATTGAAGGAAGCAGGTATAGAAGTAGAAGAAATAAGAAAGATAGATGAAGAAGAACCAAATATTTTAGATATAGTTAAAAACAGAGAAGTAGACTTAGTTGTAAATACTCCAACAAAAGGAAATGATTCGAAAAGAGATGGTTTCTTAATAAGAAGAGCAGCAGTTGAGAGAAACTTAGGAGTGATTACAGCATTAGATACATTAAGAGCAATTGCAGATGTGGAACTTGAGAAGTTTGATGAGAATAAGGATTTGGAAGTATTCAATATAGCAAAATAAAAATTAATGAGTTAAAGCAGTATTAAAAAGACTACTCAAGTTACTGCACTTATTTAAAAATTAAAACTAGGATATGACAGATGATATCCTAGTTTTTTTCATGAAATATATTATTAAAAGGAAATATTGACAAGTGAACATATGTTCTGTATAATACAATTAATGAACATATGTTTGCTAAGGAGATGTGTATTATGAACGAATCGGGAAATTTTTTTGTTAAGTTAAACTGTAAAAGCATTGATAATATTAGAAGCTTAATTATAGATAAACAGGGTAATTACATAAAACAACAAGAAAAATACATAATGTGTGCTGGAAAGTATGATAAAAATGGTTGGACGTTAGTTTTTAGAGCTAAAAGTTTTAAAGAAGCTGAAGCATTAGCAAATTTGAATCCATTTCTAAATAGAAGAAGCATAAATTAAAGTACATAAAATCTAGATGAATTTTCATACTATATATCTAAACTTTCATTCATTAACTAGTGAAAAATTAAAGAATATATAAAAAATAAGCTACAAAAATTTTATGATTTAGTAGCTTATTTTATATTTCATATTTTATATCGGAAATTACAATTGAAAGATTTTCTATTAAATTGACTTTAGAACCAATTTTATTAGGATAATCGCTTTTAAGTATTTTTATAGTTGGTCTTAATGGAAAGTTAGGCATAGTCTCTTCAACTACTCCTACATCACCATTGCTAAGGCTTACAATTGTTCCCTGAGGGAATGGGATAACAATTTTACAGAATACGTTAAGCATATCATGATCAAAGAGTGTTCCGGCATTTGACATTAAGTATTCGAGTGCATCACTAGGACACATAGCTCTTTTATAAGGCCTGTCAGAAGTTAATGCATCATAAACATCTGCAATACTTACAATTCTAGCGAGATAGCTGATTTTATTACCAGATATACTATTAGGGTAACCTAGTCCATCAAATCTCTCATGATGTTGCAGAACTATAAGTTTGATATGAGAGCTTAAGCTAAAAAAGTTATTCAAAAATTTATATCCATATAGAGAATGATTTTTTATTACTTCAAATTCTTCAGGTGTTAATTTACCTGGCTTTTGAAGAATTTCACTTGGAATAAATGATTTTCCTATATCATGAATTAGCGCACCAATGCAGAGATAAGTTAGATTGCGCTTAGATAAATTTAAGCTGATTCCAAGTATAAGTGATATTACAGCAACATTTACACAATGAGCATAAGTATAATTATCCATGCTCTTTATATCAACTAAAGAAATCAGTATATTTTTATTAGATAAAACATTATCTAATAACTCTTCTGCTATATTAGTAATTGAATTGAAATATTGTTGTTCCTGCTTTGTATACTCACTAATACTCCTCTTTTCAAATTTATGAACAGAAGCTATTCTTTCTATATCAGAGAATGTTTCTTTAATTACAGATATAGATTTTTGCCTTAATTCTGGCTTTATAACATCTTCAATTTCAGCAGAACTATAGTCATCAATTATATATAAAGAGAATATTTTATATTCCTTAATTTTTTGCAACATAATATCGTTTAACAGAATACCAGCTCTAAGTAGACATCTACCATCAGGGGTATATATGTCTTTGCCTAGCAATGAATTTTCTCTTACACATTCAATTGGAATTAATCGCATGATTATACCTCACCAAATTAATAATAATCATTATATCATAAATAACATGTAAATTTATACAATGATAATGCAAAAATCTTAAAATAATATCTAAAATTCGCATATATTATGAAAATATTTTTATATAAAAAGACGTTTATTTTGAATGATATAGAGTTTTTTGATAAAATTATATTTAATAATGTAATTAAAAAGGTTATGTAAATAAGTTAATATTTGATAATTCATTTAATTATCAAGTTTAGTAGATGGAAAGCAGAAATTATAGACATTGGATAAATAAAGTAATAAAATATTTGTAGATAAAATATATTAAAGAATAATAAATCGGATTTATGTTTACTTTTTTATCATTGTAATTTTAAATATTAGTTAATACTTAAGATTCAACCAAAATTATTTTTAGATTTGAAATGTGGTTTCATATATCTGATTAGTTATTTGTGCATACCTAAATATTTGAAAAAATGGAGTGAGGACGTTTTGAATATAAAAACTGACCCCATAGGATTTTTTGATTCAGGGGTAGGAGGTTTAAGCGTGATGAGAGAAGCAATATCTATCATGCCTAATGAAAACTTTATATATTTCGGAGATTCAAAGAATGCACCCTATGGAACTAAGAAAGTAAGTGAGGTAAGAGATCTTACAATTGATGCTGTTGAGTTTTTACTAAGTAAAAATGTTAAAGCGGTTGTAATAGCCTGCAATACTGCAACTAGTGCAGCAATAGAAGAGATTAGAAGTAAATATAAACAGATATCCATAATAGGAATAGAGCCAGCATTAAAGCCAGCTGTTAAGTTAAATAGAAAAGGTCAAATAATAATAATGGCAACGCCTATGACATTGAGGGAAAAGAAATTTAAATTATTAATGGATAAATATAAAAATGAGGCTAATATAATATCATTACCATGTGCAGGGTTAGTAGAATTTATAGAACAGGGAATAGTAGAGGGCGAAGATCTAGAGTATTACTTAAAGGAAAAGTTCAAAGGTTACTTAGATAATGATATAAGCTCCATAGTTCTTGGATGTACTCATTATCCATTTATAAAAAAGGCTTTATCAAACGTTATTGGAAAGGAAATACCTCTTATTGATGGTGGATTTGGTACTGCTCAAGAATTGAAGAGGAAGTTAATTGAAAGTGGTTTACTAAATGATTCTAAAGAAAAGGGGAATATAGAAATTTGTAATTCAATAAATGATGATAAAGTGATAGATTTTTGTTATAGTTTAATTAATTTTAAAATATAAATATGATTCAGATTTATTGAGATATATAATATAAGGATGAATTTAAATTTATGTTTTAGATAATAATACTAATTAAGATTGATATCGAGAGGAGAATATTTAAAGATGAAGAATCCAATTATTACAATGACTATGGAAAATGGTGGAGTTATAAAAGCAGAATTATATCCTGAGGCAGCACCAAATACAGTGAGAAATTTTGTAGACTTAATCAATAGAGGATTTTATGATGGTCTAATATTTCATAGAGTTATTCCAAATTTCATGATTCAAGGGGGATGCCCAGAAGGAACAGGCATTGGTGGCCCAGGATATTCAATAAAGGGAGAGTTTACAGGCAATGGTTTTAAGAATACTTTAAAACATACAAGAGGAGTATTATCAATGGCTAGAGCTATGCATCCAGATTCAGCAGGAAGCCAATTTTTCATTATGGTAGCTGATGCTCCACATTTAGATGGCCAGTATGCATCATTTGGTAAGGTTATTGAAGGAATGGAAGTAGCCGATAAGATTGTTGCACAAAAAACTGATATGTCAGATAGGCCTTATGAAGATCAAGTAATAAAAAGTGTTACAGTAGATATGCAAGGGGAAGAAATAAAAGAGCCTGAAATAATTGAAGAGTAAAAAATACCATTCTACAAGACTATAGTAAGTAAAAAGAAGAGAGGTGTCATGTATGGCTACAAATAATAAATGTATATTAGCGTATGGATTAAAAGAGGATGAAATTAAGAAAATTGAGAGTCAGAATATTAAAGTTATAGAAATTAATAAGAATATGACTTTAATGACATTAGAAGATATAATTAATGGAAACAAAAATGAAGATTCTTACGATGAAATGCAGTTGAGTGAAAAGGCACTAATTTTCAATGGATTTAAGGATGAACAATTGAAAGTTACTATTAGATATATTAGAAGCTTTATTCAAGGTGGAGTACTTGCTGTATCTACAGCACAGAATTACAAGTGGACTTTTAAATATCTATTAGAGCACTTAATTGAAGAAAGAGAATGGTATAAAGAACAACAAAAGGGGAGAAAGTAAAGTGAGTCGTGTAGGAGAAAATATAAAACAAGCTAGAGAAAAGAGCGGACTTACGGTTAAAGCTTTAGCTAAAAAACTAGGTGTAGCAGAAAAATATTTAAATGAAGTTGAAATGGGAAGAAAAGTTGCACCTGAATCACTAATAGATAAAGCGGGCAAGGCATTAAAAGCTGATTTAAATGACATAAGCATGGTTGTTACCGATGAAGTATTGATGGAAGAAAGAAAAACTTTAAAGGAAGTTCCTAAAAGAAATGTAGAAAGTTCAGAAGTTTGGACTGATGCTTTCTCATCAGTACTTAGAAGTGTTCCAATATATGATTATTCACTATCTAATAAAAAGGGTTCTAAAGAGATGCCTATTCATTCAAATAAAATCGAGAATTATCCTCAAGATAAAGTATTTTATTTAGAAATTGAAGATGATGAAATGAATGGATTTAGAATGCTAAAGGGTGATGTTGCATTTGCACATGCTGTGAAGGATATAAGTAATAGCGGATTTTTCTTAATAGATTATAAGGGAAAAAGGAAAGTAAGACAAATAAAGGTATTAGGTAATTCTAAATTACTTTTAGTAAGCAATGCTGGAAGTCTTCTTACTGAAACCATGGAATTAAAAGAAGTAGATGTAATTGCTAAATTAGAAAGACTAGAGATTACATTATAAACAACTAATGTAAGAACTCTTATATTGAAGAATTAAAGCGTAGGTAGAAACAGAGAATAATTGAATTTTTCAGTTATTCTCTGTTTTTGTTACATTAAAACATTTAATTGCATAGTATATCTATGAATATATTTAATTAAGGTGTGGTAATTATGCCTGAATTGGAGACACAAATATCTTCAAAGGTAGATGCATCAATAGGATTATTAGCTAATGTTCCAAAAGCTATATTAGATGAACTAGGTTATAAGTATCAGAGTCAGGGTAACAATGTGGAGCTCACTATTTTATATAGAGATACTCAAGAACAAACAAAATCATTTGTTGAAGGCTTAGGAGGAACTTTTCAGGATTTAGGATTTAACTTTGCTGTTGTTAATATACCCAGAGATAAATTAGAACAGCTATCAATGAGTAATTCTATTCAATATATAGAATTACCAAAGAACTTATATGAGCAAGACCAAGAAAGTAATAGGGCATCCTGTATACTTCAATTGGCTCCAAATTTTGATGTTTCAGGTGAAGGGATATTAGTCGGCTTTGTAGATTCTGGGATAGATTATACTCACCCTGCTTTTATGGATTCGACCGGAACATCCACTAGAATAGAATACATTTATGATTTAAGTACAGGGGGAAATGTATATAATAAGCAAATGATAAATGAAGCAATAAAATCCAATAATCCATTCTCAGTAGTTCCATCAATAGACAATAGTGGACATGGAACTCACGTTGCAGGAATCGCATGTGGTGGGGGAAGAATAAATCCGATGTATAGAGGAGTTGCTCCTAATTCCTCTATAGCAATGGTTAAAGCTGCTAGGGGAACTGCAATATTAAGCTCTCAGATTATGCAGGGAATCAAATTTCTTATGGATAAAGGTAAAGAACTGAATATGCCGCTAGTTATTAGCATTAGTCTTAGCACTAATGATGGAGCACACGATGGAAGCAGCTTACTAGAGCAATACATTAGGACGATATCTAATTTAGAAAGAGTATCTATTGTTATTGCGGCAGGAAATGAAGGTGATGCAGGTCATCATGTTGGCGGGCAATTAGTTAAAACACAAAGGCAAATTTTTAATATAGCAAGCGAAGAAAGATCAATAGTAATGAATTTTTATAAGACAATATTGCCCAATATATCAGTTAATATAATAAATCCAACAAGCCAAGGAACTGGAAATATTAATATACAAGAAGGTTACATTCAAGGAACAATAGGCAGTGATAGATATGATATATATGTATCTGGACCTAAACCTTTTGAATTGAATAGTGAAATCAGAATAATTCTTTCTGCTAGATCTGGCTTTCTTGTTGAAGGTGTATGGACATTAGAAATAAATGTTACCAATGAATACTTAGGAGCATATTCAATATGGCTTCCAGTTTTAGAAGGATTAAATCCTGCAACTAAATTTTTAGAACCTAATCAATATAATACACTTGGCATACCAGCAACGGTAGATAATATAATAGCTGTAGGAAGTTATAATTATAGAACCAATAATTTATCATCATTTAGTGGAAGAGGTGCACAAGATCAGAATATAGTAAGACCTGATTTAGTAGCTCCAGGAGAGGATATTGCAGGGCCAGTACCAAATGGTGGATATGATAATAAAACAGGTACATCAATGGCTACTCCTCAAGTGGCTGGAATATGTGCATTAATGATGCAATGGGGAATAGTTAAAGGAAATGATCCATATTTGTTTGGTCAAAGGTTAAAATATTATTTATTAAGAGGAGCTAGAAGAAGACGTACAGATGTGACATATCCAAATCCTTCATGGGGATATGGTGAAGTGTGCATATTCAACAGCTTAAGAGCGTTACAAAATGATTTAAATGCCATTTTGACTAGAGGAAATATAAATTCAAGAGATATACAGGTAACAAATAGCATACCTAATAAATATAATATTCTGAGAAAAAATATAAAGAGGGAAGTTATGGAGAATACGAGTAGTGGAAATACCTCAACAAATATCGGTAGGTTAAAGATTCAATGTTTCAGGGGGGAGGATTATATTCCAATTGATGGAGCCAGAATAACGGTAAGAACACCACAAGGATCTGAAAGTGTTAATAGTATTCAGCTAGTTACAGATTCAGTTGGATTGACACAAATAATTGAATTGTCAGCACCACCTTTAGAATATTCTTTAAACCCTAATAGCAACCAAGTGCCTTACAGCTTATATGATATAACAGTTGAAAGAGATGGATTTAATCCTATAGTAATAAGGGGATGTCAAGTATTTCCTACACAAGTTGCCTATCAAATTTGTAATTTGACAAGTAACTCAGGAAGGGGAACGATGAGACAAGAGGTTATAAATATACAACCAAATACTTTGAATGGAAATTTCCCACCTAAAATACCAGAGGATCCAGAAAAGCAGTTACCTCTACCAAGTTCAGGAGTTGTATTACCTCAACCAATAGTTCCAGAATACATTATTGTACACCAAGGGGGACCAAATGATCCATCAGCACCAAATTATAAAGTGCCTTTTAAAGACTATATTAAAAATGTTGCTTCCAGTGAAATATATTCAACTTGGAATGAATCTGCTATAAGAGCAAATGTATTCTGCATTGTATCATTTACGCTAAATAGAATTTATACTGAATGGTACAGAGGAAAAGGAAAGAATTTTGATATTACCAGTTCAACAGCTTATGATCACGCATTTAATTATGGAAGAAATATTTACGATAGTATAAGTGCTATTGTAGATGAAATATTTTCTACTTATATAAAGAGAGTTGGAGCTAAACAACCACTTTTGACACAATATTGTGATGGAAAGAGTGTTACCTGCCCTCAGTGGTTAAGCCAATGGGGAAGTCAGCAATTAGCTCAACAAGGAATGGTTCCATATGATATTTTGAAAAATTATTATGGAAATGATATCGAACTAACTACAGCTGAAAAAGTTTCTGGGAGCCCACAGTCATACCCTGGTGAACCGCTTACTATAGGATCTTCAGGTCCAGCAGTAAGAACTATCCAGAATCAATTGAATAGAATAGCTAGAAATTATCCTTTAATACCTAAGGTTGCTGAGGATGGACAGTTTAATCAAAAGACAGCAGATGCAGTTAAAACATTTCAACAAATATTTACATTACCACAAACGGGAATTGTTGATTATGCAACATGGTATAGAATATCGGACATCTATGTTGGCGTATCAAGGATAGCTGAACTTAGAGATTCTTCAATGTTAAGAAGTTCGCTTGGAATGAATGAATTTATGCCTCCGATTATACCAGGTTTAGATAATAAAAGAGGAATTCCTAAATTTTATTATTAGAATTATATTAAGATGGTTTTTAGATGTAGAAGCAGTTCCCATTTTCTCTGTCAGCTATATTATATAGCTGTGATTAGAATAGGAGCTGCTATAATTAATGAAATTATTAGAAGATATATGTATGATAAAAATTTATTTTTCTATTCCTTCTAGATTAAATTCAGGAATGAAATCAGATATGTTAGCACCTTCATCTTGTATAAATCCATTAACTACGCCGATATCTAAAGCATAATTGATTAGGCTATCGTAGTGTTTTGGATTAAGTTTCTTATTTATTTCTGGATAATCGCAAGCATTAAACATAGGAATATATTGATTCATTAAGCTTATATAAATATCAGTTTTATATCTATTATATAGAATATCTATTATCTTTTTTGAATCAAAAAGGAGTCCAGGAAGCATTAGGTGTCTTACAATAACTCCCTTTAGTATATTTCCTTTTGAATCAAACTTGGGAGTGCCAACTTGTCTTAGCATTTCATCTATTATTTTAATAGTATTGGAAGCATAATCATTAACTTTAGAGTATTTTAGAGAATATTTATTATCAAAATATTTGAAGTCCGGCAAATAAACATCAATATATCCATCCAATAATCTTATAGTTTCAATAGAATCATAACTATTGGTATTATAAAGAACTGGGACAGTTAAATTATTTTTTTTAGCTATTTTTAAGGATTCAATTATTTGAGGAACATAATGAGTAGGAGTCACTAAGTTAATGTTGTTTGCACCTTTTTTCTGAAGTTCTAGAAAAATTTCAGAAAGTCTTTCAATAGATATTTCTGCACCAACAATTGATGTGTTTTTAATACTATTTTTATTAAAATCAGAAGAAGATGAATTAACACTAATCCCCTGACTTATATTATAGTTTTGGCAAAATACGCATTTTAGATTACAGTGAGAAAAAAATACAGTACCAGAACCATTTCCTTGTGAAATAGGTGGCTCTTCCCAAAGATGAAGGGAAGCCTTAGCCACTTTTATGATATTGCTAGCTTTGCAATATCCTATTTCACCATTATTTCTATTTACTTTACAATCTCTATTACATAAAGTACATTCATTTAATAAATCTAGATAATTCATTTATATCAAATCCTTTAAGAATAATTATTAATATATTTTATAAAAAGTATATCATAATTATTTGATTTGAGTCGTGTTAGAAAAATCTTTTTTATGCTTAAAAAAGAATAGTATACATTGGAATATAAAAATCAAACTTAATAGCCCAAATATAGGATATAGTTTAGTTATAAGAGTTCCAAATCCAAATTGGGAAATTAAAAGAGCAAGACTTATTACGATAAAAATTGCTTTTTTAAATTTTATATTAAATGTTTGCTCTAGGGTTTTACTTATGGAATATATGTCAGAAACTTCAGTAGAAAACATCTCCAACCAGATTATCACGAGTAACAATGCTTGAATTAAGTTACCAAATCTATTAGCGACAAAAAGTAAAGGAATCTCATATTTATATATATAAGGTTGATTAATTGTTAATAATAAATTTATCATTAAACAAAGTATAGTTAGTCCAATTGCGCCGGTTACTATTCCAGTAATCATTATTTTACTTTTCTTCATTTGAGTGCTAAGTGGTACTAGGACTCCTGAGGCTGAAAGTGTATTATATCCAGCATAAAGTACTGTTGAAATAAAGATTCCAGTTTTTTGTTTTGGAAAGCTAGCGATATTATCTAACGAAACTGTATTTCTACAAAATGCAAAATATAAAACTGTAATCAAAGTAAGAGTACAAATTAAACCTGGAACAATAAAGGAATTAACTTCAATTAATCCTTCAGTATCTCTAAGTAGAAAAAATATGGCTATTGCAATCATTATTAGTGAGCCAATTATCTTGGGTATTCCAAAAAACTGATGTATCAAAGCACCACTTCCAGCAAGTATTATAGATGCGCTGGAAATAAGAAAGAGAGTTGTTATAAAACCAGTGATTTTACCAAATATATTAGGACTTATTATATTCATAACATCACTATAAGAGCTAAGATTATAATTAATGCTTATTCTAGAAATTATAGAACTTATTAAGATATAGAAAATACCACAACCTATAATTCCTATGAAACTAGATATACCGTATTGAGTAAAAAATTCTGTGATTTCTTTTCCAGAAGCAAGACCAGCCCCAACTATTGTTCCGATAAACACAGTGGCAACTTGAAATACTTTTACCATTTCCTTTTTCAATATTTATCCCCCTTAAAGAATGTTCCTTTTATTAAATATATAAGGTTTACTTTTAATTTATTCTTTAAATGTTACAATATTTAAAGAAGGTATATTAGACACATAAAGAGGAGGAAATATGAACAGTTTTTGGGATGGAAAAAGATATCATAGTTTAAACTATTTTTTAAGAAATAAATTTGGTGAAAAAGTATTTAAAATATCTTTAGATGGAGGATTTTCTTGTCCGAATAGAGATGGAAAGATAAGTAATGGGGGCTGTCTTTTTTGTAGTGAAAGAGGTTCAGGAGATTATGCTGGTGACAGAGAATTGTCTATTTCAAAGCAATTTCATGATATAAAGGATATGATGTCACAAAAGTGGAAAAGTGGTAAGTATATAGCTTATTTTCAGGCTTACACAAACACGTATGCACCTATTGATGAGTTGAAAAGAAAATATGAAGAGGCATTAAATCAGGAGGGAGTTGTAGCTATCGCAATAGCAACAAGACCTGATTGCTTAGATGAGGATGTATTAGAATTATTGGAGAACATAAACAATAAGATTTATCTTTGGATAGAACTTGGACTTCAAACCAGCAATGATGATACTGCTAAAAGAATTAATAGAGGATATAAATTAGATGTATTTGAAAATGCAATGAGAAAATTAAAAGAGAGAAATATTGATGTAGTAGTTCATGATATTTTAGGATTACCGGGTGAAACTAAAGAGGATATGTTAGAAACAATAAATTATATAGCTCATTCAGGGGCTAAAGGAATTAAACTGCATCTACTACATTTAATGAAGCAAACACCTATGGTAAAGTTATACGAGGCAGGAGATCTTAAGTTTCTATCGCAAGATGATTATATAGATCTTGTGACTCATGGAATAACACTACTTCCAAAGGACATGGTAGTTCACAGGTTAACAGGCGATGCACCAAGAGATCTCTTGATCGGACCAATGTGGAGTTTAAAAAAATGGGAAGTTTTAAATTCAATAGATAGGACTCTAGAAGATAACAACTTATGGCAAGGAAAAAATTTCAGAGAGTAACTATATATTAATTCTAATGATTAGGAATGGAGTAAGTAAAATGAAAATAGATATTATAATTTCAGCAGATGATATAGTTGAAAGCAGAGTAATGAATAAGATTGCAGTTATAATTGATATATTTAGAGCTACATCTGTAATTATAACAGCACTAGATAATGGAGCAAGAGAAGTTATTCCTTATTTGACTATTGAGGAAACACTGGAATATGCAAAGAAACTTAGTAGAGATAATTATATTTTAGGAGGAGAGAGAAAAGCTGTTAAAATTGAAGGTTTTGATCTATCAAATTCTCCATTAGAATATACAAAAGAAAAAGTTGAAGGCAAAACAGTGCTTATGACTACAACAAATGGAACAAGAGCTTTAACAAAGTCAATGGAGGCTAAAAGAGTTTTTATAGGTGCTATGATAAATGGAGAATCAGTGGCGAAAAAATTGATTAATATAAATGATGATGTGGTTATTATTAATGCAGGAACAAATGGAAACTTTTCAATGGATGATTTTATTTGTAGTGGATATATAATTAACCAAATGCTAGATATTAATAGAAATATAGAGTTAACAGATATAGCAAAGACTGCCTGTATGATATATAAAGAAAATATAAATATCTTAAGCTATGTACGAGAAGCATCTCACTATTCAGTAATGAAATCCTTAGGATTAAATAATGATATTGAATATTGCATAAAAAAAAGCATCATAGATATAGTTCCAGAATATAAAGATGGAAAAATAACCTGTGAATGAAAAACTGTTTAAGATTATAATTAAAAGTAAAACACATACATGATTTATTTAATCTGTATGTGTTTTACTTTTCGAATTTACTATGAGTAAAAGTTTTACGATTATATGTTTTCTCTTGATTGCTTTAGTAAATCATTTATTCGTGGAGAACAATTTCTACCTCCGCACGAACCACTGCCTGCACCAGTAGCCTTTTGGACTTCTTTTATAGTTGAAGCCCCATTTTTAATAGCTTCCTTAATTTTTGATCTAGGTATTGCCTTACAAGTGCAAGTTTTTGTTAATTTATCTAAAATTGCTTCATTCAAATTATTTTCCATAATAGTATCTCCTAAAAACATTTTTTAAGTTAATTGAAAAACTAACTTTATCTTAATTATACATTTTATAATCTAAAATAAAAGTATAGTTAATTAATATTATAACAATAATTATAAAAAAATATCCTATATTAAATAATAATTTTTATTATTATATTAATGTTGTAGATAATGGAATAGGAATTAAGAATGACGAAGAAAAGCGAATATTTGATAGATTTTATAGAAGCGATATAGTTAGAGGACAAAATATTAATGGAACGGGAATTGGCCTTAGTTTATTGAAATCTATCTCAAAGAATTTTGGTATTAAGTTAAAAGTGAATTCAGAATATGGCGTTGGATCTGAATTTATATTATTAATTCCTAAAATAATTAAATAAGATAATACTAGGAAAGGTTATTTTATTTGCTAAAGGGTCTACATAGCTATTTTATTCAAAAATGTAAAGCTATCTAAATCATTAAGAATACTAGATTTAGATAGCTATGTTTTATATTAGTATTATTATAACTGTAGTAAGAAATCAGTACAGTTATATATGAATAAAATTATAAAACCAATGTCCAGATTGAAGACCTAAAACTATTGCCAATCTAAATAAACATATAGTTGATATGCCTGCTAAGATTCCGGTGATTAATCTCCTTGTATTAGTACTTTTAAAGTACATGAGATATTGACCAAATCCATCAATTAAAAGTGGTAGCATCAGTAATAATTCTATAATTATATGAATATTTTTAGATAATATTACGTATGTGAGTCCGAGGATATATCCCAGTAATATTCCCGTGCATCTTGCACATAATGGAAATTGATGACCTCTAAAAAAGAATGATCTCTCAGGTAATTGATGGCAGAAAAACATATAGTTTAAGACTTTTTTACAATTAAGCATTTAACTTAGTATGATGATAAGCTGCCTAGCATTCCGAGTACAAAAGCTAGAACATAAAAGATTATCCAGACAATTATTCCACCGATCATCCATTTACATACGAGGCTGGCACTTTGAGGCTTTTCATCTTTCCATAAGAAGTATAAGATTATGCCTACTACTGGAAAGCAGCAAGATGCAATTCCAGCTAGATGAGATGGATTGTCTAAAGCATTTTTGGAAGATAGATTATTACCAGTAGCAACACCACAATGTATACATACGGCAGCGTTATCATCTATTTGTTGTCCGCAATTCTTACAAAACATATATTTCCCCCTTTAAGAAGATACTGTTATATTACTAGAGTATAGTATTGTCAATAATACAACTTATGAACAAATATGTAGTTATATTCATGAAAATATTTAAATTTATATGTTAGTTAAGTTATAAGTTTACTAAAGTGACATCACATTAATTTGAGGAAATTAGGATTCAATTACTTTATTACATTAATTAGTAATAAAGATACAATTAATGGTGATGATGAATTGACATTTAAAAATCATTAATATATAATTATTAAAATAAAAGACCATGATTAGGAAAAGTATCTTAGATATTATTTTTAGAGAGTAGCTGGTTGGTGTAAAGCTATAATAGATCTTAGAGAAAATCACCTAGGAGTTGGAGGCTGAAAGGTTTAATGCCGAATAAGTTATCACGTAGAGCCTGCGTTAAAGGATAGAGTATGTATGTACTTGAAATAAAACATTTAATTTTGTATTTAAATGTTTTAACCTTAGGTGGTTTGCGAATTCAACTTCGTCCTTTAGGATGGAGTTTTTTTATGTTTAAAAAAGTATGCAAAAAGGAAACAATTCTTAAAGAGAATAATATAGTTTACTTAGCTGAAAGGGGAATTTTTAATGTACAATAAGGTAGATTCATCAAAAGGTACCGTCAAAATTGAAAAGGACATAGCAAAGCTTTGGACAGAGAAAGACATAATAAAGAAGAGCTTTGACTCAAATTCAGATGGAGAATATTTTACTTTTTATGACGGTCCACCAACAGCAAATGGAAAGCCACATGTTGGGCATATTTTGACAAGAGTTATGAAGGATATAATTCCAAGATATAAAGTAATGAAAGGGTATAAGGTTCTTAGAAAAGCTGGATGGGATACTCATGGACTTCCAGTAGAGTTAGAAATAGAAAAGAAACTTGGAATTTCAGGAAAAGAACAAATAGAAGACTTTGGTGTAGAAAAGTTTGTTCATGAATGTAAAGATAGCGTATTCTCATATGTTAGCTTATGGAAGGAAATGTCTGAACAAATTGGATTCTGGGTTGATATGGATGATCCATATGTAACATACCATGATAATTATATTGAGTCTGAATGGTGGGCTTTAAAGCAAATGTGGAATAAGGGCTTATTGTATAAGGGCCACAAAGTAATGCCTTACTGCCCAAGGTGTGGAACAGCGCTTTCGTCTCATGAAGTTGCTCAAGGATATAAGGACGTTAAAGATTTAACTGCAACTGTAAAGTTTAAAGTTAAAGGTGAAGAAAATAAATATATATTAGCATGGACAACAACTCCATGGACATTACCATCTAACTTAGCATTATGTATAAATAAATCTTATACATATGCAGAAGTAAAGGTAGGAGAAGAAATTTATATTTTAGCTAAGGATTTAGTAGGTAAGGTTTTAGGAGATACTGAATACGAAATAGTTAAAGAGTTTAAAGGTGAAGAATTGCTAGGTACTGAATACGAACAATTATTACCTTTTGCAAAAGTTGAAGGAAAAGCTTTCGTAGTAATTCATGGAGATTATGTAACATTATCAGACGGTACAGGAATAGTACACATTGCACCAGCTTATGGTGAAGATGATAGTCTTGTTTCAAAGAAAAATGGAATTGCATTTATAAATTTAGTAGATACAAATGGTAATTTTGTTGAAGAAGTTACTCCATGGGCAGGAAAGTTTGTTAAGAAGTGTGATGAAAGTATTGTTAAATATTTAGAAGAACGTAATCAATTATTTACAGCACACAAGCACACTCACTCATATCCACATTGCTGGAGATGTGATACACCGCTTCTATACTATCCAAAAGATAGTTGGTTTGTTGCGATGACTAAAATGAGAGATAAATTACTTGAAAATAATAATAAAATAAATTGGTATCCTGATAACACTAGAACAGGAAGAATGGGTAAGTTCCTTGAAAATGTTATTGACTGGGGTATTTCAAGAGACAGATATTGGGGAACACCACTTCCAATATGGCAATGTGAATGTGGTCATCAAGAGTGTATTGGTAGCAGAGAAGAACTAGAAGAAAAAGCAACTACAGACTGTAAGGGGATTGAATTACATAAACCTTACGTAGATGGAATAAAGTTAAAATGTCCACATTGCGGTAAGGAAATGAAGAGAACACATGAAGTTATAGACTGCTGGTTTGACTCAGGATCAATGCCTTTTGCACAATGGCACTATCCGTTTGAAAACAAGGAAACTTTTGAAAAGAACTTCCCAGCACAATTTATTTCAGAAGCAGTTGACCAAACAAGAGGTTGGTTCTATACATTACTTGCAATTTCAACATGTTTATTTGACACAAATTCATTTGAAAATTGTATAGTATTAGGTCACGTTTTAGATAAAAAGGGACTTAAGATGTCTAAGCATAAAGGAAATGTTGTAGATCCTTTTGAAGTATTAAATAGTCAAGGGGCAGATGCTACAAGATGGCATTTCTATACTGCAAGTGCACCATGGCTTCCAACAAGATTCTCTATCGATGATGTTGCAGAAGCTCAAAGAAAGTTCTTAGGAACATTATGGAATGTTTATTCTTTCTATGTTTTATATGCTGAAATAGATAAATTTGATCCAACTAAGTACTCTGATTTTGTTTCAGATAATATAATGGATAAATGGATTATATCTAAATTAAACACATTAATCGAAACAGTTGATGATGGATTAAATACTTATAAAATTACTCAAGCAGCATTAGCTATTGAAGATTTTACTGATGAATTATCAAACTGGTATGTAAGAAGAAACAGATCAAGATATTGGTCACAAGAGTTAACAGACGATAAGATAGGAGCTTATGTAACTTTATATAAAGTTCTAACAAATTTAGTTAAGGTGGCATCACCATTTGTACCATTCATGACTGAAGAAATCTATCAAAATTTAGTTGTGAATCTTGATAAAAATGCGCCAGAAAGTATTCACCTATGCGCTTGGCCAGAAGTTGATAAATCTGCAATAAATAAAGAATTAGAAAAAGAAATGGATTTAGCATATACACTTGTTAAGCTTGGAAGAAGTGCTAGAAATGCTGCAAATGTTAAGAATAGACAGCCACTTTCTGAATTACTTATATCAACAAAATCTCTTCCAGATTATTACGGAGATATTGTAAAAGAAGAATTAAATATTAAAAAGGTTGAGCTTGGAGCAGACCTTTCAAAATATGTTAACTTTGAAATAAAACCTAATCTACCTGTTATAGGTAAGTTATATGGAAAATTAATTCCTCAAATCAGAAAGGCAATTTCTGAAAGGAACCAAATGGAATTGGCTCAAAAGATTCAAAATGGTGGAAGTGAAACTATAATTGTTAATGATACAGAAATAGTTCTTACAAATGAGAATCTTTTAGTTACAATGCAAGGTTTAGAAGGTTATGCATTCGCAGGAGAAGGTGAACTTGGAGTTGTTTTAGATACAACTGTAACACCAGAACTTCAAGAGGAAGGGCATGTAAGAGAAGTTATTTCAAAGATTCAAAATATGAGAAAAGATAAAGGATTTGAAGTTGCTGATAGAATAAATCTTTATGTATCAAATAACGATATGTTAATTGATGTTATTAAGAAATTCGAACAAACAATAAAGAAAGAGACTTTAACTTGTGAAGTTCTTTATAATCAAGAATCTAATTATTCAGAAACAGTTATAAATAGTGAAACATTAAACATGAATGTTGAAGTTGTAAAATAAAAACTAAGATGACTAGGAATAAAAGATTTTATTAAAATTCCTAGTCATTTTAGTATCTATGTACATATTTTATATGATTTTGATATATATTTCTTATATAAGATTGTAAATTAGTTAATATGTTTATAAATTTAAGATTAAAAACTATGATTTTTGACAAAACTTACAATAAAATAATAATTTATTTTAAGTTATGTTGATTTATAAGGCAATATGTTAGTATAATGAGATTATCTAGAAAAATTCAAAGGAGGAATAATAATGGCTACTTCTATTAAGGATGTTGCAAAAGAAGCAGGAGTATCAATTGCAACCGTTTCTAGAGTTTTAAATGATATCGATGTAGTAAACGAAGATACTAAGAAGAAAGTTTTAGATGCAATAAAAAAGCTTGGATACAGACCAAATATAGTTGCAAGAAGTTTAAAAACTCAAAGAACAAAGACAATAGGGATTTTACTTCCTGATATATCAAACCAGTTTTACCCAGAAATTGTAAGAGGTGCTGAAGATGTTTCAAATATATACGATTACAATATAATACTTTGTAATTCAGACCTTGATATAGAAAAGGAAAAAGAATACTTAAGGGTACTTAGAGAAAAAATGGTTGATGGTGTAATTTATATGAGTAGTTCTCTTAATGAAGAAATATTAGAACTAATCAATGAATTAGATATAAAAACTGTTTTAGTTGAAACTAAGGATAAAGAAGGAGTTCTACCAAGTGTAACAATTGATAATGTTAAAGCTAGCTATGATAGTACAAAGTTATTAATTGAAAAGGGAATAAAAGAAATTGCCTTTATAGGAGCTGAAAAAGAGAGCAAAAATGCTTGGGGTGATAGATATGTTGGTTATGAAAATGCAATGAAGGAATCAGGAATAGAAATAGATCCTGAACTAGTTCATTTAAGCTCAATGAAAGTAAAGAGTGGATACGAAGGTATACAAAAGTTCATAAAGCAAAATAAGAAGTTTAGAGGTGTTGTATGTGCTTCTGATGATATTGCAATGGGCGCAATTAATGCACTAAGAGATAATAACTTAGATATTCCAAAAGATGTAAGTGTAATTGGATTTAATGATAATTTTGCAGCTTCAATTTTCTATCCAAAGATCACAACAATTTCTCAACCAACTTATGATATGGGATCTGTTGCTATGAGAATGCTTATAAAACTTTTAAATAAGAAAGAGCTAGATGAGCCACATTATGTTTTAGAACATCAGCTAGTTGAAAGAGAAAGTACAGTTTAATAGAAAAATAGTCAAATTTTATACTTAGTTAGTATAAATATTAAATGTATATGTTTATAGAGGACTACTTCAAGATAGTTTAGAGCTATTTGGGAGTAGCCCTCTATTAGCGTTAAAGCTATAATTAGTTGCGCACGTAACTAATTTATGCTAATATAGTTTGTATGTAATTATTTGGATATGAAATATGATTATTGTTAATACTATATTAATATGATTAAGATAGGGGAGAAGTAATATGGGTTGCTATCAGCATATAGGTAAGTATATTGGTGAAATACATAGATCTAGCTATATGTATTTTGGCAAGAGATTTAGTAAATTTGGGATAGGGGCTGGTCAGTACTTATTTCTTTTAAATCTTTATGAAAATGATGGTATAACACAAGAAGAATTGACGAAAAAGGTTAGATTAGATAAGGCGACAACAGCTAGGGCAATAAAGAAATTAGAGGATGAAGGTTATGTAAGGAGAATAAAAAAAGAAAGTGATAAGCGTGCATATAGATTGGAACTAACTGAGAAAGCAGAACAAATTAAAGATGATGTATATTCTATAATGAATGAATGGGAATCTGAGATTAGAATGTGTTTTACTGATGAGGAATCTCAAGAATTAATGAATTTGTTGAATAAGTTATCTAAGAGTTCTTTAATTAATAAGGAGGATATTCATGAATAAGCAGAATAGATTAGGAGAAATGGGTGTAGGAAAATTGTTGCTTGAGTTTTCAATCCCTGCCGTTATAGGAATGTTAGTTAATACATTATATAACATAATAGATAGAATATTTATTGGGCATATAGAAGGCATAGGTGAGCTCGCCATGGCTGGTGTTGGAATTACAATGCCAATAATGTTTATAATTTTAGCATTTGGTATGTTAATCGGAATAGGTACAGCTACAAAAGTGTCAATAAAGCTTGGAGAGCATGATAAGGAAGGGGCAGAAAGGCTTCTAGGAAATGCGTTTACATTGATAATAATAATTGGTGTATTGTTAACGTTGTTTGGTCATATATTTGCTAATCCGCTTTTGAAAGCATTTGGAGCGAGTGAAAATATTATAGGTTATGGTGAAGATTTTATAAGGGTAATTATTAGCGGTTGCATATTTAATTTGATGAGTTTCGGTTTGAATCATTCAATTAGAAGTGATGGAAGCCCAAAAATAGCAATGGCGTCTATGCTAATGAGTGCTATTATAAACATCATCTTAGATCCAATATTTATATTCGGTTTAGGCCTTGGAGTTAAAGGAGGAGCCCTTGGAACTGTTGTTGCGCAGGCAATAAGCAGTATATGGATTTTATATTATTTCACAAAGGGATCTAGTGTACTTAAGATAAGAAGGAAAAATTTAAAATTGGAAAAGGACGCAGTTTTAAGTATTTTTGCTATAGGGGTCAGTCCATTTAGCATGCAGCTTGCACAAAGTGCAGTTCAAGTAATAACTAATAATTCATTGCAGTCATATGGTGGTGATTTAGCTGTAGGAGCAATGACTATAGTGAACAGCTTAGCTATGATATTTTTAATGCCTATATTTGGATTAAATCAGGGTCTTCAGCCTATAATAGGTTATAATTTTGGTGCAAGAAAATATGATAGAGTTAAGCAAGCAGTAAAATATGGAGTTATTACAGCTACAATAATAGTGGTAATAGGATTTATAATAATTGAGGGAATTCCAGAAACATTAGTTAAGATTTTTAATAATGAATCATCGCTTATAGAAGTAACTGCTCATGGAATGAGAATATTTTTAATTATGCTGCCATTTATAGGAGCGCAAATTATAATTACGAATTTCTTTCAATCAATAGGAAGAGTAAAAATATCGATGTTTTTAAGCTTATTGAGACAGGTAATAATATTAATTCCATGTCTTATAATAATTCCAAGGTTCAAAGGATTAGATGGAGTATGGATCGCAGGAGCAACATCTGATATACTATCAGTTATAATTACACTTATCGTGTTTGTTAAGACATCAAAGGATTTAATGGGAAATGGAAAAGAACAAAAAGTTATTTTAGAAAATTAAAAGAATAGGTATGCCTCAATGTAGTTCTTAATATATTGAGACATACCTATTTTATTTAAAGGATTCCTTCGTTTTTTAGAATATCTTCTAATTTCTGAACTCTATTTGATAAACAAATAAACTTTTCTTTTAACTGTTCTTTTGACGGTTCATCATTGCTTATAACTTTTTCCATGTCTTCTACAGTCTTTAGAGCTTCTTCTACATCTTGTTGAGCTATCTTTAAATTTGAATCGTTCATAAAAATTCTCCTTAAAATAATATAATTATGTTTAGTAATTATATCCTATCACTACTAAAAAATAAGTGCAAGGAATATAAATGTAAAGAATAACTATACTATGGGGGAGAATATGATAAATTATATTTGGTTTTTTCTAATATTTTTTGGAATTCTAGTTGGATTATTGACTGGAAATGGAGAGCTTATTTCCAAAGCAATAATTAGTTCGTCAGGTAATACTGTAACTTTTATAATTGAACTTACAGGAATAATGTGCTTTTGGTGTGGAGTTATGAAGGTTGCTGAAAATAGCGGACTCACTGAAAAATTATCAAAGTTATTAAAGCCTATTCTTAAAAGAATTTTTAAAGAGGCTGCAAAGGATGAAAGGGCTTTAGGTGCTATTGTTATGAATCTTACTGCTAATATGATGGGATTGTCAAATGCAGCAACCCCTTTTGGAATAAAGGCGATGGAAGAAATGGATAGACTTAATTCAGATAAAGAAACAGCCTCAAATGATATGGCGCTTTTTCTTGTCTTAAATGCTACATGTATACAGTTAGTTCCATCGACGATAATATCTATAAGAGCAGCATGTAATTCGGTTAATCCTGGAATAATAATTTTACCCACTATAGCATCAACAGCAACAGCTGCAATAGTTGGAGTAATATGCTGCAAGATATTACAGAAATACTTTTAGAAATTTCAACAATGCAATTTAATTAGAAATGTTGCAAGGAGGATTATAGAATTATGTTTAATTACTTAAGTAAAAGCATAATACCAATAATATTTTTAATTATAATAACATATGGTATGTTCAAAGGAAGAAAGGTTTATGAATGGTTTATAGAGGGCGCTAAGGATGGATTGATGGTAACCTTAAGAATATTTCCATATCTTTTAGCTATGATAATTGCAGTGCAAGTATTTAGAGAGGCAAAATTAATGGATTTACTAAATAATCTGATTGCTCCACTTGCAAATTTAATAGGATTACCTAAAGATCTAATACCATTACTAATAATAAAACCACTGTCAGGAAGTGGTGCAATTGGTGTGTTTACAGATATAATAAAAAGTTTAGGACCAGATACAAGAACAGGTCTTATAGCGTCAGTTGTAATGGGAAGCACAGAAACTATATTTTATACAATTACAGTGTATTTTGGAGCAATTAAGGTAAAAAAGATAAGGCATACTTTATGGGCAGCAGTATTTGCTGATGCAACAGCAATAATTATGGCTATATTTATGGTAAATATATGTTTTTAAAATAACAAGTTTAATTATTTGATAAAATTTGTTAGTCAGAATATTTATTAGTTAGAATCATTGGAGTATTATATTAACATAGGAATATATTTTAATAGTAGAAAAGAGGCTAAATTATGAATAAAGATACTTATATAGAAAACAGAAGCAAACTTATGAATAGTGTAGAAGATAATTCAGTAATGATACTATTTGCAGGTAAACCAGCTAAAAAGACTGGGGATGAATTCTATCAATTTACTCCAGATAAGAACTTTTATTATTTAACAGGAATACAAGAAGATGGACATTTGGTTGTATTATCTAAATATAATAATATAGTAAGTGAAAAGTTATTTTTGACAGATTTAGATTTGGATAAAGAAATGTGGAGTGGAAAAACATTAAGAGATTTTGAGGGAAAAGAGATATCTGGAATAAATGATGTATCTTATATGAAGGAGTTTACTTCCTACCTAAATGTATTAATAAAGGGAAAAGAAAAAGTTAACTTGTATCTAGATTTGGATAGAGAAGAGTTTGAAGAAAGTGATTCTGTATCAAATAGATTTGCAAAAGAGATTATTAGTAAGTATCCACATATTAATATAAAGAATTTTACAAGTATAATTGCACCTCTAAGAATGGTTAAGTCTGAGAATGAGATAAAAGAAATGAGGAAAGCAATAGAAATAACTATTGAAGGTGTAAAGTCTTTAATGAAAAATGTGAAGGCTGGAATGAAGGAATATGAAATCGAGGCTTATTTTGATTTTGAATGCAAAACAAGAGGCGTTAAAGATTATGCTTTTAGAACAATAGCAGCAGCAGGGAAAAATGCAACAATACTTCATTATGTAGATAATAACAGTGAGTTAAAAGATGGAGATTTAATTCTATTTGATCTTGGAGCTCAATGGAATTTATATAATGCAGATATAACAAGAGCATTCCCTATAAATGGTAAGTTCACTCAAAGACAAAAGGAAGTTTATGAAGCTGTACTTAGAGTTAATAAAGCAGTAATTGAAAGAATAAAGCCTGGAGTGGATTCAAGAGAATTAAATGTATGGGCTAAAGATTTAATTGCACAAGAATGTATTGGATTAGGGCTTATAAAAGAAAAATCAGAAGTTAACAGATATTATTGGCATAAAATAGGTCACAGTTTAGGCCTAGATACTCATGATTTAGGTATACTTGGTAGAGAATTTACATTTGCAGAAGGAATGGTATTTACAGTGGAACCAGGTATATATATAGCTGAAGAAAATATAGGTATAAGAATTGAAGATGATATTTTAGTTACTAAAGATGGATGTGAAGTTTTAACTAAGAACATGATTAAGGAAATTGATGAAATCGAAGAATTCATGAAATAATATATTGTTGCCCAAATAAGAACCTAATAAGATTAAGATACATATATGTGTTTACTTATTAGGTCTTATGACGTTCTTAAAAAATATATTTAAAAGAGGGAATAAATATGAGAGTATCAGAAAGAATACAAAAATTAAGAGAAATAATGAAAAAAGAGAATATAGATTATTATATAGTGCCAAGTGAGGATTTTCATCAAAGTGAATATGTGGCTGAATGTTTTAAGTCTAGAGCATATATAACAGGATTTACTGGTTCAGCAGGAACAGCATTGATCGGAATGGAAAAAGCAATACTATGGACAGATGGAAGATACTTTATACAAGCCAATGAACAATTAAAAGATTCTGGAGTAGAGCTTTTTAAGATGAGAATTCCTGGATGGCCGACTTTAGAAGAGTGGTTGATGGAAAATATGATGGATGGCCAAACTTTAGGTTTTGATGGAAGAGTATTATCGGTTAATCAATATAAAGAAATTCTAAAAATAAAAGAAAATAAAAATATAAACATAGTAATGAATAAAGACTTAATTGAAGAAGTATGGGAAGATAAACCTAAAATGCCCAAAGAAAAAGTTTTTTTGCATGAAGTAAAGTATTGCGGAAAAACCGCAAATGAAAAGATTCAAGAAGTAAGAAATGAAATGAAAAAGCTATGTGGAAAGTCATATATAATATCATCATTAGATGATATAGCATGGATTTTTAATATTAGAGGAAATGATGTAAAGTATACACCAGTAACTTTAGCATATGCATTAATTGATGAAGAGAAAGCTGTGCTATACATAGATAGAGAAAAGATATCATCTGCTGATGAAAAAACATTAACTAAAGAAGGCATAATAATAAAAAATTATGAGGATATATTTGAAGATATAAAAGAAGTACAAGATAGTGTTATATTAGACCCAAGTAAAATAAGTGCGTATATATGCAATCAGATTAATAAAAGAATAAAGAAGATAGAAGAAATAAATATAACTACAAAATTAAAGGCCATAAAGAATAAGAAGGAAATAGAAAATCTTAAAAATTGTCAACTTAAAGATGGAGTTGCAATGGTAAGGTTTATTAAGTGGATCAAAGAAGGTCTAGATAAGGAAGATGTAACAGAGATCACCCTAGCGGAAAAGTTATGTGATTTTAGGAGTCAAGGAGATTTATTTATTGAGGAAAGCTTTGGAACAATTGCAGGATATAAAGAACATGCGGCGATGATGCATTATTCTGCAACAGAAGAAAGTGCATATAAGTTAGAAAAAGAAGGAATATTGTTAGTCGATAGCGGTGGACAATATTTTGATGGGACTACAGATATAACACGTAGCATTGTTTTGGGAAAATTAACTGAAGAAGAAAAACGAGATTTTACGCTGGTTCTAAAAGCACATATCAACCTTATGAAAGCAAAATTTTTAAAAGGAACTACAGGATCCAATATAGATATTTTAAGTAGAAGAGTTTTATGGGAAGAAGGAATAGATTACAAATGTGGAACAGGTCATGGGGTTGGATTCTGCTTAAGCGTTCACGAAGGTCCACAAACAATAAGGCCAGTACCGAATACAATAGAATTAGAACCGGGAATGATATTAACTAATGAGCCAGGAATATATAGAGAAGGCAAACATGGAATAAGGACAGAAAATATTATGCTAGTTGTTGAGGACGAAAGAAATGCTGAGTTTGGAGAATTTTATAAATTTGAAACCATGTCATATTGTCCAATAGACTTAGGTGGAATCAATGTTGAATTGCTGACAGAGGATGAAAAAGAATGGCTAAATAATTATCATAAAGAGACTTATGATAAATTAAGTCCATTCTTAAGTGATAGTGAAAAACAATTTCTTAAGGAATCAACTAAGGAAATATAATTTAAACATTATAAATAGGTTATTGCACTTGTAAGCAACAAATAGTATAATGTAAATAATTTGGGGATTAATATATATTATAGGTTAAAAATTTTATCTATAAAGTTTGCATAAAATAATCTCTTAAATAAACTAGTATTAATTAAATAGAATGCTATGAAGAGAAGAGTAATAAAAGAATCATTCTATAAGAGAGCTAATATATGCTGAAAGTTAGCGTTTGTGAATTTTATGAAGATGGTCTCAGAGCATGTTTCTTGAGTCAAAATTATTTGGTTAGGGAAATACGGAAGCGACCGTTATATTGCAGGGTGATGTTGGTCACCTACTGAGTTATTTGCTGTGAGGTAAATAAGAATTAGAGTGGTAACACGTATAATACGTCTCTATATAGGTTTTAATACTTATATAGAGATTTTTTTGTGCTTATGAAAAGATTAAAAGATAGAGCCAAGATAATTTGAAGACAAAAACATGAAGATGATAATAATCTTAACAATATATATTCTTTAGAATATATATTCTAATATTCTAATATTCTAATATTCTGAAGAATATGCTTGAAAAATGCGGGCTGGATATGTTATGACACAATATATAGAAGGTAAAAATTAATATTATAATAGAAAAATAGCAATAAATAATTGCTTTAATATAAGGAGGACACAAATAATGTGTACAGATTGTAAAAAAACATATTATATTACGACACCAATTTATTATCCATCAACAAAGCTTCATATAGGTAATACCTATACAACTGTAGCTGCTGATGCTTTAGCAAGATTTAAGAGATTAACAGGCTATGATGTAATGTTCTTAACAGGAACAGATGAACATGGTCAAAAGATCCAAAGAATAGCTGAAGAAAAGGGAATCACACCAAAACAACATGTAGATGAAGTTGTTGCTGGTATTAAAGATCTTTGGAGCATGATGAATATAAGTTATGATAAGTTCATTAGAACTACTGATGATTATCATATTAAAGCTGTTCAAGATATATTTAAGAAATTATATGATCAAGGAGATATATATAAGAGTTCTTATGAAGGTTGGTATTGCACACCTTGTGAATCTTTCTGGACTGATACACAATTAGTAAATGGAAATTGCCCTGATTGCGGAAGACCAGTTGAAAAATCAAAGGAGGAAGCATATTTCTTCAAGATGAGCAAGTATGCTGATAAGTTAATCAAATATATTGAAGACCATCCAGAGTTCATTCAACCAGAATCAAGAAAAAATGAAATGCTAAATAATTTCTTAAGACCAGGTCTTCAAGATCTTTGTGTTTCAAGAACAAGCTTTAACTGGGGAGTACCTGTAACTTTTGATGAAAGTCATGTTGTATATGTTTGGATTGATGCATTATCAAACTATATTACTGCCCTTGGATATGGCCAAGAAAATAAAGATTTATATAATAAATACTGGCCAGCAGATGTACATCTAATAGGAAAAGATATTTTAAGATTCCATACTATTTATTGGCCAATAATGTTAATGGCGCTAGATCTACCTCTTCCAAAGCAAGTTTTCGGTCATGGATGGCTACTTGTTGATGGTGGGAAAATGTCAAAATCTAAAGGTAATGTAGTAGATCCAGTTGTTCTTGTAAATGAATTTGGAGTTGATCCTGTAAGATATTATTTATTAAAAGAAATTCCATTTGGAGCAGATGGATTATTTAATAATGAAATATTTATAAAGAAAATAAATTCAGACCTTTGTAATGATTTAGGTAATCTTTTATCAAGAACAGTTGCAATGGTTGAAAAATATTTTGGTGGAGAAATGCCAGCTCAAGATGAAAAAGAAGCTATTGATGATGAATTAATAAATTTAGCATTATCAGCACCAGCTAAAATTGAGGAGGCAATAAACGAATTAAATATACCTCAAGCTTTAGAATATGTTTTTGAATTAATAAGAAGAGCAAACAAATATATAGATGAAACAACTCCATGGATATTAGCTAAAGATGAAAGTAAAAAGGCTAGACTTGGAACAGTTCTTTATAATTTAGCCGAAAGCTTAAGATTTGCATCAGTAATGATTTCAGCATTCTTGCCAGAAACATCTAAGAAGATTAATGAGCAAATTAATACTACAGAAATTTCATGGAAATCATTAAAGTCATTTGATGGAATTAAGGCAGGAACTAAGGTAGTAAAGGCTGACAACTTATTCCCAAGAATAGATGTAGATAAGAAATTAGAAGAATTAGAAGCTTTAAAGGCTGCTAAAACACCAGCTAAGAGAGAAATTACACCTATAAAAGAAGAAATAACAATAGATGATTTTGAAAAGGTTGATTTAAGAGTAGTAAAAGTATTAGCATGTGAACCAATAAAGGGAGCTAAGAAATTATTAAAATTAAAAGTTGATTTAGGTGGAGAAGAAAGACAAGTGGTTTCTGGAATATCTAAGTTCTATAAACCAGAAGAAATAGTAGGTAAAAATGTAGTTTTAGTTGCTAACTTAAAGCCAGTAAAACTTAGAGGCGAATTATCACAAGGAATGATTTTATGTGCTGCAACAGATGATGACAGTATATTAAAAGCAGTGGATCCAGGTGAGATCCCAACAGGTAGCATTGTAAGATAATTATAAAAAATAGAACGCCTCACTTAGGGGAGTGAGACGTTCATTAACCATACTAAATAAATGGTTAAAAGGGGTAAATAATAATGCTTTAACTACTTTACAATATTAATTTTAATGCATTAATATGTCATTTAAGTGTCAAATAATAAATTCGTAAAAAAAATTAGTATTTACGAATTTATTTTTATTTTAATTGCTATGATTTGCATTTGATCATATAGTTTTAAGTAAAGCTATCATAAAGAGGTATAAGTAATAATTTTATGTTATTATTTAAATAAGTAATCCTAAATTTAAATACAGTAGTTTCAGAATATGACAATTTGGAAATAATGTTAATAGGGAAGGAATATTGGTTTATGAATCAAAAATTTAAAATAATAGATAGTCATGCTCATTATGATGATGAAGCTTTTAATGAAGATAGGGAGTCCTTGCTAAATGAGATTAATCAAAATGGAGTTATTGGAATCCTAAATTGCGCATCATCATATGATAGTTTAAAAACAACAGATCAACTAACTAAAGATCATAATTTTATCTTTGGAGCTTTAGGAATACATCCGGAAAATGCGAATGAGATGAAAGGCGATACACTAGATGAAATTAAATCTTATATTAAGAATAATGACAAAATAGTAGCTATTGGGGAGATTGGATTAGACTATTATTGGGATGAAAATCCACCTAAAGATATTCAAAAGGATGTATTTAGAAGTCATATGAATTTAGCTAAAGAACTAAATTATCCAGTTGTTATTCATGATAGAGATGCACATCAAGACACATTAGAAATAATTAAGGAATTTCCAGAAGTTACAGGTGTAGTTCACTGTTTTTCAGGAAGTGTAGAATTTGCAAGGGAATGTGTAAAACTAGGATATTATATAGGAATAACAGGTGTTGTTACATTTAAAAATGCAAAAAAAGTTGTTGAAGTAGTTAGAGAAATCCCTTTAGAAAAAATACTTGTAGAAACTGATTGCCCGTATATGGCACCTGAACCAAATAGAGGAAAGAGAAATAAATCAGACTATATTGAATATATAATAACTAAGATAGCAGAAATTAAGAATATTGACCCTTATGAGGCAAATTTGAGATTTAACGAGAATTTTTTTAGATTGATAAGAAAGGAAAAATAAGGTAAAATATTAAATGTACACTTTAAATATAATTTCTGTATTCAACATAAAGTAAATCTAAGATTAAACTGAAATTATCATTAAGTTTAATAAATGTTTCTATAATTTCATATCATTAAATTTTTAATTTCATAATGAAGTAATATTAAATACCGCTATCATTTTTATATATTATATTTTATGCACAAAGTGCATTATTACAATGCTTCATTATATTGCAAGAGTTTACTAATTTGACAAGTCTAGAATATTAATATATAATTCAAAAGACACTCTTGCCAAAGGAGGGAAAATAATGATAGAAAAATTGAGACAATTTATTAGGCAAAGTTTTTCTAACGGTCCGAAGGCAAAAATTATAATTGGAACAATTGCGATAGCATTTGTAGTTGTTACAGCAGTGACTATAATGAGCATAAGAAAAACGCTCGTAATAAGTATAGACGGTAAAGAAGCGACTTTTGTCACTTACAAGGGGACTGTTAAAGGTGTGTTGCAAGAAAATGGGATAGAAGTATCGCCTAAAGATAAAGTGCAACCGTCCTTGGAATCCAAAGTATCTGAAAAAGAAACTATTAAAGTAAAAAAGGCTGTTCCAGTAGATATTAAGGCTGGTGGAATGGAAGTACAATTGCAAACGGCAGAGGATACGGTTGAGGATATGCTGGATGCAGAGAAAAATACATTAAAAGATCAAGGAATAGAATTTGACAAAGACGTAGATGAAGTATCACCATCCCTAGAGTCTAAGTTAGAGGGTAACGAAAGTGTCCAACTTGTCAAAGTGGAAACAAAAGATGTCACCGAAAAACAGCCAATTAACTTCGATACAATTGTAGAAAAAGATGAAAATTTGGACAGTAGTGTTCAGAAGGTTAAGAGTGAAGGGGTTAATGGTGAGAAACAAATTACTTATCAAATAATATATAAAGATGGGGTAGAAATTTCTCGTAATGTAAAGAGTACTAAAACCATATTGGAACCACAAAATGAAGTTGTGGTCAAAGGAACTGGTCAAGTGTACGCAAGCAGAGGTGGAGACAGAATAACTTATAAGAAAAAGATTAATTGCACAGCAACAGCTTATAGTAACCATTCTACTACAGCTACAGGAAGAACGCCTGTTAGAAATCAAGGTGGTATGAGTACGATTGCAGTAGATCCATCAGTAATACCGCTAGGAAGTAAAGTATATGTGGAAGGGTATGGATATGCAATTGCATCAGATACAGGTGGTGCTATAAAGGGCGACAGAATTGACATATACCTTAATTCGTCAAATGAATGTGATTCATGGGGAAGAAGACCAGTTGATGTATTAGTAGTTGCTTACCCAGGGCAATGGTAAGCTATTTTAAGAGATAACAGATGTTATCTCTATTTTTTTCTTTGAATTTGTGGATGTTTTATCATATTATTAGAAATGAGATAAAATAAATTTAAGGCTATTTTATGGTATAGATATATGAATGCAATAAAGTAATTATTAATAAAGAAAGGAAGTAACACATTGATAAAAGAAGTAATAGTCGTTGAGGGTAGAGATGACGTTGACGCTGTAAAGAAAGCTATAGATGCAGAAATAATCGCTGTAGGAGGATTTGGAATAAATGCAAAGGTCATAGCAAGAATACAGGAGGCCCAGAAAAGAAAAGGGGTAATTGTATTAACAGACCCAGATTTTGCAGGGGAAAAAATAAGAAGAATAATAGCAAAAAGAGTTAAAGGAATAAAACATGCATATATTGCAAAAGAAGATGGACTTAAGAACGGAGATATTGGAGTAGAAAATGCATGCCCAGAAGTTATTTTGAAGGCGCTTGAAATGGCAAAGATAACACAAGAAGAAAAACAATCATTTTTTACTATGCAGGATATGTTTTATTTCAAGCTTACAGGAGATAATACTTCAAAGATTAGAAGAAATATGCTTGGTAAGTTATTAGGAATAGGTTATGGAAATGCGGCGCAGATGGTTTCTAGATTAAATAATTATGGAATAACTAAAGAAGAATTTACTAATGCTATAAAAGAAATAGAAAAACAATTGGAAGTAGGTAAGAAATAAATGGATTTAAAAGATATAAAAACTCAGGAACTAGTCAAAAAATATAATTTTAAGTTCTCAAAAAGCCTTGGGCAAAATTTCTTAGTTGATGATTCTGTTCTTGATGATATAGTTAATGGAGCAGAAGTTAACAATGAAGATTTTATTATAGAGATTGGACCAGGTGTAGGTACGCTTACCGCTCAACTTTTGATGAAAGCTAAAAAAGTAACATCTATTGAATTAGATAATGATTTAATTCCGATACTTGAGCAAGAGTTGGGGGAGCACAAGAATTTTAGTTTAATACATAAAGATGCACTTAAAGTGGATTTTAATGAACTTATTGGAGATGAGAAAAGTGTTAAGCTTGTAGCAAATCTTCCATACTATGTTACAACCCCTATAATAGTTAAGCTTCTAAAAGGTGGATATAATTTTAAATCATTAACTATAATGATTCAAAAGGAAGTTGCAGAGAGAATTAATGCTGAACCTAATTGTAAGGAATATGGTGCATTGTCGGTTTTAGTTCAGTATTATTGTAATACAGGCATAATAAGGAAGGTACCACCAACTTGTTTTATTCCTAGACCAAAGGTTGAATCTATAGTAATAAGACTAGATAGATTAGATGAACCAAGAGTTAAAACTAAGGATATCAATATTATGTTTGAGATTGTAAGAGCAGGTTTCAATATGAGAAGAAAAACTTTATGGAATGCAGCAAAAACATTAAAAGTAGATAAAGAGAAATTAGAAGAAGCATTTAAGAAATCAGGAATTGATCCTAAGAGAAGAGCTGAAACATTAACACTAGAAGAATTTGCGGCCTTATCAGATTGTATATATGATATAAGAAACTAAAAGGTGGAGAATGAGTAATTATTGAATTATTCGTTCTCTACTTTTTAGTTTCTATTAAAATTGCTGGGCTATATAGAGTATGAAAATATAGAAAAGTATTAGTTAAATCATAATTCTAATTTCCAAACATATACTATATGGAATAAATATATGTGGAGGGAATATAGGGTTGGCACACAACAAATTGTATAGAAACTTTATAATATTACAAGAAGATGAAAGAGGATATTCTCAATCTAATGATAAAGCTTTGTCTGGATATGCTAAGGTGGAGGCTAAAGGTGATAAGTGTAAAATCTCATTTTATGCGCAGAATCTTAGGCAGGAAGATAATTATTCCATGGTACTTATATGTTGTAAGAAGGATTTAAAACAATTAATTGATATTGGACCTTTAGCAATAAATGAAGTCGGAAAAGGAGATACTAGCAAAGAATATTATGTAAATAACATAGCTAGTCTTGGAATATCTTATGAAAAAATATCTGGTGCTGCTATATGTAGGGTAAAAGATAATGAAACAGAATTTATAATGCATGGTTTTATGAATGGAGAAGAATCTGCTGATAATTGGAGAAAGTTTAAGATTATAAAAGCCGATTCTAGGAAATATGTTGATAAAACAACATTACAAACTAAGGAAAAAGAAAATTTGACTGTAAGTACATTAAATAAAACTATCACTCAATCAGGTACGAAAGAGGATGAATTAGTAAAGGCACCTAAATTACAAGATGAATCAGTTGAACGAAAAAAAGATGATATTGATCTTCAACCTAAAGCGAACATAGAATCTAAAGTTGAAGATAAACAAAATAGGATTCCAGAAGATCATCAAAACATAACTGAAACTATAGATAATTTAGATGAGGAAAGAAACAAGAATAAAGAGAGCAAAAAATGTGAGAAAGATTATAAACATGACAAGTGCGATAAGCATGATAAAGAAGATAAATATGATAAGTGTGATAAACATGATAAATGTGATAAAGAAGATAAATACGATAAACATGACAAATATGATAAGTACGACAAATATGATAAATGGGATAAGGATGAAAAATATAATAAGTGTGATAAACATGATAAGTATGACTATTTTGAAAAAGAGGAAGATATAGATGATGTTATTGGTAAAATAGCTAATAAATTAGATACTTATGATGGGGTAATAGACCTAAAAGTAAGTCATCACATGTATGAAGAGGTTATAGTATATGGATTTATAAAGGATAAGAAGAATCATAATTCTAAATGGAAGAAATTCAAATTAGAAAAGAAATGTAGAAATGAAAATCAGGATACAGATAATGTGCAAGTTAGCTCTAGGAGAATAGAAGAAAACTTTAAATTGGATAAATTGAATGACGTGGATACATCCGACAGAATGGACATAATAGATTTCGATGAATATGAAAATAATATTCAACAAGGAAATTTAGGTGGAGCCACAGGAGCAAATGATACATCTACGATGAATACGACTGGTACAGTGGAGTCTATGGAACAAGGCAACTCTAATACTGGAATGGGCCAGATTAATACAGGAACAATGTGGCAACCATGGTCAGGGAACTCGGTAAGTCAGACTGGCAGTAATACTGGAACAGATCAAACATCATCAAATACTGGAATGAATCAAATGAACACGGGGACAATGGAACAGCCAGAGACTAGCGGTGAAACTGGAGGTATGGGACAGCTAGACTTAAATATGGGAGATACACCAAATGAAAATAATAATAATCAAAATACTTCAAATCAGGGATTCACTATAGGTGGAGATATAGGTAAGTATTTTGAGAAGTTAGCACAAGACTTTAGGCCATTTATTGGAAAATTGAATGATATAAACTTCTGTAAGTGGTATAAAATCATTGTAAATGGTATAGAAGACTTATCAAATGATACAAATTATAACAAATATACATTAGCATATTATCCAATGTTAAATTATTATCCTTACATTAGTAAAAAAGGACATTTCTTATTAGGATATAAATGCAATAAAGATGGAGAAATGCAATATATTATATATGCAATACCAGGAAGCAAAGAAAAAAATGATCAACCATATGGTGGAAGAACAGGTTTCGTAACATGGACTAATGATAGTAATAATGGCCAAGGATATTGGTTAATGTTCTATGATTTTAAAAATTCTTCAATCGTAATTCCGGCAAGATAGAGAACATTGTTATGAATAAGAAGCAGTTGATTGTTACGTCAATATTGTTATCATTGATGTTGATACTGGTCATAACCCAGGGCTTCTTTAAAGAAAATTTCGAACAGGTAATTCTTATGGATCAGGGAATAAATAGATTTAAAGAATATTCTTTTGACGAGAATAAATATATTATATCTCTGCCAAGTGAATGGAATGTGGAGGAAAAAGAAAGTAAAGGGCAATATGTGAGTTATGAATTAGATTTTAAAGACAAAAATAATAAGCTTACTGGTTTATTGCAAGTAGTAAATACCAAAGAGGATATAAACGCGTTTGCAGAAAAAGATTTAAATAGTCAATGCCTAGAATATTATAATTCAGAATTAACACCTTTTAAAAATTCCTATAATTCTGGGGTATTAGTTAAATATGAAACAAAAGTAAAGAATGGATATGATTTTAACAATGAATGCTATTATCTAAATTTAGGAGAAGGTAAGACAGCAAAGATATTATTTAATCTTAAGTCAAAGGATTATAAGGATAATATGAAGACTATTTTAAATACGATTATTTCAAGTATTAAATCATCTCAAAGTTGAAATTAGCCAATTTATTGTATATAAAGTTTTATGGATTATAAGTGGTTGATATGAAAAGACTACATTATATGTTTAATATAAAATATATAATTGTGTGAATGTTGAGTTGATGAGTTAAATAAGATTTGCCAAGGATAAGCATAAGTATTATAATTTAAGTATCAAGGAGAGGCCAGAATAGCTTCTCCTTGATACTTATTTGACGTTTGGAGGCGAGCAATGAGGATAATATTATTTGAGATATTTGGGATACAAATAAAGAGTTATGGATTAATGATTGCAATTGGAATAATAGTTGCAGCTGCTATATTTATAAATAAAGGAAAGAAAAAAGGCTATGATGAGGATTCTTTATTAAATTTAGTGATTTTAGCTGTAATAGGTGGAGCGCTTGGTGGAAAGGGATTATTTATATTAACTGAGATTAAAGATATTATTAAAGAGCCAAGCATATTGCTGAACTTTGGATATGGATTTGTTATATATGGTGCCATAGGTGGAGGAGCCTTGGCTATGTACTTATATTCTAGGAAAAAGTCTTGGAACATTGTTGAAATGTTGGATATGACGGTTCCAGGTCTTGCAATAGCCCAAGGTTTTGGTAGAATTGGATGTTTTCTGGCTGGATGTTGTTATGGAGCAGAAACCGAATTACCAATAGGTGTTACATTTCCAAAAGGATCTTTAGCACCAGCAGGAATACACGTGCATCCAACGCAAATTTATTCATCAATATTTGACTTTTTGCTAGGATTTATACTTTTGTACTATAGTAAGAAAGAAAAACAAACAGGAAAGATAGTGGGACTATATTTAATAGTATATAGTATAGGTAGATTTTTAGTAGAATTTTTAAGAGATGATCCAAGAGGGAGTGTCGGGATTCTATCAACATCACAATTTATCGCAATATTTACTTTGGTGATTGGTATTGTTGTATTTAATAACCATAGGATTTTCAAAGGAGCGAAGAAGAATAGTGAGAAATAGTAAGTTTTTAACAATAGTTTTACCATTGGTATTGGTCTCTAGTATGATGCTCTCAGGATGTAGCTTCATTGATAATATAGAAGTTAAAATGAATCTTAAAAATCAACAATTTGATTATATAAAGCAAAATAAGGTGGATAAAATTATTATACAAAGTGTTAGAGATAGTGGATTTAGGTTTGTAGTTAATGATCCTAAAGCTATAGATGACATTTACAAGATTTTATCAGATGGAAGTGAAGTTTCAAAGAAAAGCTCATTAGATCCAGATTATATTTTTGAGGTGTGTACCGGAGATGAAGTGAGAAAGTATCAGTATGTAGTTGGAGCTAACGAACATGGGACAGGAAACTTTTATGATGACGATAAGGCATTTTCAGTACCTAAAAATTTAGAGAATACAATAATGCAAAATCTTTCATTCATAAGAAAGCCAAGAGACTTTAATTATATATATTATCAATCAATATTAAAAGTTATTGATAAGAAAAAAGATAGCTTATCCAACGGAAATAAAGCTGGAGTGAACATATCTGGAGATACAGATTGTTTGAAATACATATTTTCTGTGGATTTAGAAGATTTTAAGAAAAGTTTGAATAAAACTTTACCTAGTGTTGATTTAGTAAACAATAATTATGAAGATTTTGATACAATAATTAAAGTAAAAAATAGAGGATATAATAGTACTGTTTTCAAAACACTAATAACAGTAGATAATAAAAAGGATAATTCCTTTGAAAGTTACTATGTAACGGCAGAATATAATTATAAAGACTGGGATATTAAAATAAGTGAGCCTAATAAGGTCCCACAAGATTGGTAAGTAAAGGAGCATATATAAATGAGTTGTGAAAGTTGTAAAAGTAAAGACACATGTCAATCTAAAGGAACAGGATGTAGTGAAGAAAGTTTAAAGTTAACATCCAGATATGGAAATATTAAAAATGTTATAGGTATTATAAGTGGAAAAGGTGGAGTTGGTAAATCAACTGTAACTGGAATGATGGCAAGTATGTTATCTAAGAAGGGATATAAAGTAGGAGTGTTGGATGCAGATATTACAGGTCCATCTATGCCTAGATTTTTTGGGGTTAACAATAAAAGGGCTAAAATAATTCCATTAGAAAATGATATGGTAAAATTTGAGCCAGTGGAAACAGAAAGCGGGATAAAAATAATCTCCATGAATCTTTTAACAGCGGTAGAAGATGAACCTGTAATCTGGAGAGGACCTGTAATTACAGGGGTGTTAAAGCAGATGTTTGTAGAAACTAATTGGGAAGAGCTTGACTATTTACTTATAGATATGCCACCAGGTACAGGAGATATTGCTTTAACTGTAATGCAGGAATTCCCTATTGATGAAATTGTAATAGTTTCTACACCACAAGATATGGTGTCCATGATAGTCAAGAAAGTTGTTATTATGGCCCAAAAGATAGGGGTGAAGATTAAGGGCGTAGTAGAGAACATGGCATATATAAACTGTCCAGATTGTGATAAAAAGATACGAGTATTTAGCAGAAAGTCATCAGAAGAAAATGCGGAGTATCTTGGAATTCCTTTAATAGGAGAGTTACCAATTAATATTGAACTTACAGAAGCATTGGAGCAAGGAAAAGCAGAGGAATACGTTAAGGAGAATCCGCTATATTCACTAATATTTGAAGGATTGTATTAAAAGAAAACTTCTTTTCCTTATACTATACTTATTTCATCATTTTAAATTATATTATTAAATATACATAACTTAATATTTCTTGGGAAATAATAAGCTTGTAATTTGATATTAGAGGAGATGAAGTAAACCATGAAACCAAAAGTAGATAAAGATACTTGTATAGCTTGCGGATTATGTCCATCTATATGTCCAGAGTGCTTTGACATGCAAGATGATGGAAAAGCAGGAGCTATAGTTGATGAAGTTCCAGAAGGTTGTGTAGATGAGGCAAAAGAAGCAGAAGAAAGCTGTCCAGTAAATGCAATTGAAATAGAAGAATAAAATTTGATTGCAAAATACGACTAAAACGTCTAAAATAAATAATTTATAAATCATAGTTATTTATTATTTGATCAAAAATAGGATTAATTTTGTTTTATAAAACAAAATTAATCCTATTTTTATTCTATATATTTTGTATTAATAAGCTTAAAATGCTGATAAGTGAAATGTTTAGTTACTTCGCATAGATTGGAAACTTAATTGTATATATAAATTGTTTTATATGATAGTTAGTTTGAAATAGTATTTACTGATGATGCATGAAAAATTCTTTCTATAGGAAGAACGGATAAAATTACTAAGCATATGATTCCTTCTATTCCAATCATCGGACCATTAACAAGTAAAGAATAAACTACTGGAGACATCCCTTCTGGGGCAAATGACCCGAAGAAAACTATACCAGAAATAAGATGACATAAAAATCTGACCAGTATTGCAATACTCACTCCAACTAATCTTCTTTGTTTGAAGAATCCGGCAAGACCTAATGCTGTAAAGGGCAATGGATAATCAAATAAAACTTGAACCGGATGTAGTATATATGGATCCAGTATTAGGGTTATTACACCATAAAGAAATCCTGTTAAACATCCAACTTCAGGACCGTATATGAATGCTATAAGCAATACTGGTATCATGCTGCCTAAAGTTATGCTACCACCTTGAGGAAAATGATATAATCTTAGCATTTTTAATATGGTGGCTAACGCTAATGCTATACCAATTCTAGCAATTAGTTCTGGCGTGAATTTTATCTTTTTTGCCTTAGCTAATGCTATAAGTAGTAAAATACATCCTAATAAAGTTATAATTGACATTGGACTTGCAAGAATATCTTGAATATTTTGGGAGAAATTCTGGAAAAGTTTAGAAAATTGTTCGATCCAATCATTAAAAATTGACATAAAAAAACCTCCTTAATTGTGCTCGGAGATTATCAACCAAATAAATAGTTTAAAGTTTTTAAGAGGTTGCATTCCCTACGCTAGAATTAACTAGATCAGGTTTTAAGGGTTTATGAATATCAAATCTCAGCCTCTCGGCTCCCCTAGCACATTATAAATATATTACACTTATACTATTTTATACCTATTATTATAGATAGTCAATTACATTGTATGTGTTAAATTTGTTATTATTACTTAAATTGGAATGTGAATTTGAACTAGACGCAATCAAATTTATAGAGTGATGTGGGATTGCGCTATTTGGCAATTTATTTGATGAAATGGTGAATATATCATCATTTCTATTAACAATAGTAGCATCTTTGTATGTTGAATCTAATATAAAACCTTTCATAATAACAAAACAGTCCTTTCAGTAAAGATTTCTTTGTTATTATTATTTACAAGTAGAAAAGTAAGTATACTTGTAAAATATTAAAGAGCTAAATAAAAAAATATGAATTTTAATATCTAGCTCTTTAATTATGAATGAATAGTTAACATATATATTTTTCGCTTAATCTAATCTTTCAACTATAAATCCAACAAGGCCAGGTCCGGTATGAACGCCAAGAGCAGGGCCTATTGATCCTCCTAAAGTACATTCAATTAGATTAGGAATATCTTTTATAGAATCATAAAGCATTTTAGATTTTTCAGGTGCATTCCCGTCTAAAACCCAAACTTTACATTTATGATTTTCTAGATAATTTGTTAATATATTTGTTAATTTAGATATACACTGTTTTATGCCTCTTATCTTACAAACCGTATGGTATATGCCGTCATCGCCAACAGTAATAATAGGCTTTAGATTGAGCACGCCCGCTATAGTTCCGGCAACTTTACCAACTCGTCCTCCCTTTATTAAGTATTCTAATGTATCTATTGTAAAAAACACATCAATCTTATCTCTAAATGAAGGTAAAGTTATCACTATTTCATCAAAGGATTTTTCTTGCTTTATTAGGTTTAGAGTTTCAATGACCATAGCTCCTTCTGACATGGTTAAAGTCATAGAATCAAATACAAAAGTTTTCACTTCAGGGACATTTTCAGATGCAAGTCTTGCAGAGTTATAAGCGCCAGAAAGGCCACTTGATATTGTTATAATAATTGCATGTGTATATCCTTCGTTTTTTACTTGCTCTAAAGCAAATGTAAAATCATCAACACCAGGTAAGGAAGTTTTGGGTATCTCCTTAGGTAAATATTCATATAGGGCCTTTGGCGTTATATCTATTCCATCAATATACTCTTTATCAGAGAATATAATTTTAAACGGGACTATTTTAATATTATTTTCTATTACGAAATTTGTATTCAAATCAGAAGCACTATCAGTTATTAATGCTATTTTATCCATCTTAGTTCCTCCTAGAAATATATAGTCTTAGTTTAATTATAACACTATTTGTAAAAAATACATTTCTTATATATTACTTAAAGAAATAATTTATATTATATTTTTAGATAATAAACTATGTTTTTAATAAAACTTTTTGGTTCGCACAAGATGATAATTTACAGTAAATTTTAATCAATTTAACTTTTTAGAACACATATAATAATAATTTTCTTATAGTTTGTTATGAAAAAATACTATAAATCATAGTAAATTACAACAATAAAGATTATCTACAATAAGTCAAACATAAAAAAGTCGTAAAAATTGAATAAATCGAAAGATAATAGGATATAAATTGAGATAATTAAAATCTAGTGGTTTAAAAATAAAAAATTAGAAGTGTTGCTAATGAATACCTAATACAGTATAATAGTACGGTAGTAAAAATACTATATATTGTGCCATGGAGGGAATAATAATGCTATATGTTGTGAAACGCGATGGAAGAGAAGTTGAATTTAATTCAGATAAGATAGCTCAAGCAATTAAAGGATCAGCTAGTGAAATCGGTTTAAATTTAAAAGAAAGTCAAGTTCTAGATACTGTACATAAGGTGATTACTTATATAGAAGAAGAGTATAAGAAGACTATAACTGTAGAACAAATACAAAATTTTGTAGAGAAAGCATTAAGAAATGAGGGACACAAAGATATAGCAGTCGCTTATTCAGCATACAGACGTGAAAGAACTAAAGTCAGAGATATAAAATCAGATTTAATGAGGGCTATAAGACAAATTGGAGTTGAAACTGATAGAGATAATGCAAATGTAGGAAATAATTTCAGTTCTAAGTTATTAAGAATAGCATCTGAATCAAATAAGTGGAATACACTAGCTACTATGCCAAAGAATTTGGCAAAGGCTCATGAGAATGGTGATTTATATTATCATGACTTAGATAGCTATAATTTAACTGTAAACTGCTTGCATATACCAACAAAAGAGATATTAGAGAATGGATTTAATACTGGATATGGAACAATTAATGCTCCTAAGAGAATTGAAACTGCTGCTGAATTATCATGTATATTATTGCAATCAACTCAAAATGATATGTTTGGTGGTCAATCTCATCCGGATTTTGATAATGACATGGGTATATTTGTAGAGCCAACTAGAGAAGAAATTAGAGAAGAATTATTGGAACTAGGTGTATCAGAAGAAAAGTTAGAAGCTATGGTAGAAAAGAAAGTAAGAAAAAAGGTACAACAAGCAATGCAAGGTGTAGTTTATAATCTTAATACAATGCATTCTAGAGCGGGATCTCAAGTACCATTTAGTTCAATTAATATTGGTTTACCTACAAGCTCAGATGCAGCATTAGTATGTGAAGTTTTTCTTTTAGAATATGAAAAAGGATTAGGTAAAGGTGAACAACCAATTTTTCCTAACATAATTTTTAGAGTTAAGTCAGGTGTTAATAGGGAAGAGAATGATGAATATTTTTATTTATACAAACTAGCATGTAGAGTAGCTGCAAAGAGAATGAATCCAACTTTTATGAATATTGATGCAGATTTTAATAAGGAATATTACGATAAAGGTTATGTTCCAGCTACAATGGGATGTAGAACTTATCTTATGAAAAATGTAAATGGTGAGCCTGGTTGTAAGGGAAGAGGGAATATAGCACCAACAACTCTTAATCTTCCAAGAATAGGGTTGCAAGCTAAAAATGATATAAATAAGTTTTTCAGTATATTAGATGCAAGATTAGAATTAGCAAAAGATTCTTTAATGCATAGATATGAGATTTTGAAAAATCTAAAAGTTAAGGATTTACCTTTTGTTGCAGGTCAAGGACTTATGAAGGGTTCAGAAGGCTTAAAACCTGATGATTCTATAGAACCAATATTAAAGCAAGGAACTTGGGGAATAGGATTCATAGGTGTTGCAGAAGCATTATTAGCTTTGGTTGGGAAGCATCATGGTGAAGATGAAGAAGCAAGAAAATTAGGAATAAAGATTGTTGAACATATAAGACAATATTGCGATAGGCTTACAGAGGAATATAAACTAAATTGGAGTTGTTATGCGACTCCAGCAGAAGGGCTTTCAGGTAAATTTATAAAGCAAGATCAAAAGATATTTGGATTAATAAAAGGAGTAACTGATAAGGAATATTACACAAATAGTTATCATATACCTGTTTCGTACCCAATATCTATTAAAGATAAGATTGATATTGAAGCGCCATACCATAAACTTTGTAATGGTGGACATATAAGTTATATTGAAGTAGATGACACACCAGATGCAGAAACAATAATGGATATAATAAATTATGCATATAGAAATACTAATATCAGTTATATGGGTATTAATTTTCATATAAGATATTGTAGAGAATGTGGTACTTATCTTCAAAACAATGAAAACAAGTGTCCTAAATGTGGCAGTCAGAATATTCAAGGAATATCAAGAGTTACAGGATATTTAAGTTTAGATGAAAGATTCGGTGCTGGAAAGTATCATGAAAGAGAAGATAGAATATCACATACTGAGAGACATGGGCATCACTACTAAAAGCATAATGATGATAGATTTTTAATTTATAAATTATAATATAGAAAAAGAAGATGGATTTATTAATCTCATCTTTTTTTTTATATATTTAATTCATCAGATGTTATATTGGCTTATAAGGCAATATGAAACAAATAATTTTATGAGGAATGAGTTATATAATACAGAAGTTATATATTAAGGAAGCAAAAAAACATATTTTCTATAAGAATTATTAAAAAATAGAGGTATAAAAAGTAAACTTTAATATATTAATGAAATTAATAGAGAATATAATGTAATTATTTGGTATGAACACTAAATGCTTTGGGTAAATCTGCTAAAGAAAATGGACTGTTAATTTATCAATGTATTGCAACATCAAAAAAAAAACTTGCAATAATTGAGAGGATTTTCAATAAAAACAATTAAAATTTGAAAATACATGAAGGAGAGTAGCTGTTTCGTTGCAAAAAAATAAAATAAATCTTGTATAGATTTATTAATATATGATATTATAAATATACAGTAAAAATGTTAATTTATTAAAAATATGCTTTAAGTAATAAGAAAATAATATAAATGGGGGGACTAAAATGGCACTTAGTAATTTAAAAACTAATAAAAAAGTTTCTATAGTAGATACCACTCTTAGAGATGGTGAGCAAACAGCAGGGGTGGTTTTTGCTAATGAAGAAAAAATAGTAATAGCAGAAATGTTAAGTGACTTAGGTGTTGATCAGCTAGAAGTAGGGATTCCTACAATGGGTGGGGACGAAAAGAAGGCTATAAAAGAAATTGTAAAAAGAAATTTAAAACCTAGTATTATGGCATGGAATAGAGCAGTAGTCAGTGATATAGAACAATCAATAGATTGTGGAGTTGATGCAGTTGCCATATCAATATCAGTATCGGATATACACATTCAGCATAAACTTAAAACATCTAGAGAATGGGTATTAGAAAGCATGGTTAAATCTGTAGAATTTGCAAAGAAAAATGGTCTTTATGTATCTGTTAATGGGGAAGATGCATCTAGAGCAGATAAGGACTTTTTAGTTGAATATATTAATGCAGCTAAACAAGCAGGTGCAGATAGATTTAGATATTGCGATACTGTAGGAATTATGGAGCCATTTAAAATTAGAGATGATATTAAATATATATATGATAAAACAGGCTTTGATATAGAAATGCATACTCATGATGACTTTGGAATGGCAACAGCTAATGCGGTAGCAGGTATTAAGGGTGGAGCATCGCATGTTGGAGTAACTGTAAATGGTCTTGGGGAAAGAGCAGGTAATGCAGCATTAGAAGAAGTTATAATGGCATTAATGCTTGTTTACGGATATAATGGTGATGGAATAAATACGCAAATGTTTAGAGAAGTATCACAATATGTATCAAGAGCATCAGGTAGAGAGCTTCCAATATGGAAAGCAATCGTTGGAACTAATATGTTTGCACATGAATCAGGAATACATGCAGATGGAGCAATAAAAGATCCTAAGAATTATGAAGCATTTGATCCAGATATAGTTGGTCTTGAAAGACAAATTGTCATAGGAAAGCATTCAGGAAGAGCTTCAATAATAAATAAATTTAGAGAATATAATAGAGAACTTACAGAGGATGAGGCAAAAGGAATACTTGAACTTGTAAGAGCTACGTCAGTTAGATTAAAGAGAACTTTATTTGATAAAGAAGTAGTTCAATTATATAAAGAGTATCATAGACGATTAGAAGAAAGAAATAAGCAATAATAGGGGGGCGTAAACGTGGGAGATAATTTAGTTTATAAGATTTTAAAAAGCCACATTGTTGAAGGTGAATTAAAGGCAGGAGAGCCTATAGCATTAAAGATTGATCAAACGTTGACTCAAGATTCGACAGGAACAATGGCATATCTTCAATTAGAAGCTATGGGAATAGATAGAGTTAAGACAAAGAAATCAGTAGCATTTATAGATCATAATATGTTACAACAAGGTTTTGAAAATGCAGACGATCATAAGTTTATTCAAACAGTTGCATCTAAATATGGAGTATATTTTTCAAAGCCAGGGAATGGAATCTGTCATCAAATTTTCTTAGAAAGATTTTCAACACCAGGAGATACATTAATAGGTTCTGATAGTCATACACCAACAGCTGGTGGTGTTGGTATGCTTGCCATGGGTGCAGGTGGATTAGATGTTGCTCTTGCTATGGGAGGTGGAGCGTACAATATTAACACTCCAAAAGTTGTAAAGATTGAACTAACTGGAAGATTAAATAGAATGGTTGCTGCAAAAGATGTTATTCTTGAAGTTCTAAGAAAATTAACAGTTAAAGGCGGCGTTGGTAAAGTATTTGAATACGCTGGTGAAGGTGTTAAAACACTTTCAGTTCCTGAAAGAGCAACTATAACTAATATGGGAGCAGAACTTGGAGCTACAACTTCGATTTTCCCAAGTGACGAAAGAACTTTAGAATTTTTTAAGGCACAAGGAAGAGAAGAAGACTTTATAGAATTTAAGCCAGATGCAGATGCTGTATATGACGAAGTAGTAACAATTAATTTAAGTGAATTGACACCACTTACAGCTAAGCCTCATAGCCCAGACAATGTAGCTAAGGTTAGCGAAGTTGGTAAGATTAAAGTTGACCAAGTATTTATAGGAAGCTGTACCAACTCTTCTTATGAAGATTTAATGAAAGTTGCCAAGATATTAAAGGGAAATAAAGTACATCCAGACGTTAGTTTGGTAATTGGACCAGGATCAAGACAAGTTATGGAAATGATAGCTAGAAATGGAGCTCTAGCAGATATAATTAGTTCAGGAGCAAGAATACTTGAAAATGGTTGCGGACCATGTATCGGTATGGGTCAATCACCAGGAACTGATGCAATTTCGCTTAGAACTGTAAATAGAAACTTCTTTGGTAGAAGTGGAACATTATCAGCACAAATATATATAGTAAGTCCTGAAACTGCTGCAGTTTCGGCTATAAATGGATTTTTAACTGATCCAACAGAAGTAGATGTAGATTTAACAATAGATATGCCAAAGGAATTCTTAATAGATGATTCAATGATTTTAGCACCAGCACCAACTAATGTTGAAGTTGAAGTTGTTAGAGGACCTAATATTAAGCCATTCCCAGTAAGTAAGCCATTAGCAGAAGAATTAGCTGGTAAAGTATTAATAAAGGTTGAAGATAATATTACAACTGACCATATTATGCCTTCGAATTCTAAGTTATTGCCATTTAGATCGAACATACCTTATCTTGCAGAATATTGCTTCAACACAGTTGATACAGAATTCCCTAAGAGAGCTAAGGAGTTTAATGGTGGATTTATAATTGCTGGAGGAAATTATGGACAAGGATCAAGTAGAGAACATGCAGCATTGGCACCATTATACTTAGGAGTTAAGGCTGTTATAGCTAAATCATTTGCAAGAATTCATAAAGCAAACTTAATTAATAATGGAATAGTTCCTATGGAGTTTAAGAATGAAGCTGATTATGACAAGATTGAGTTAACTGATGACTTGAAGCTGGAAGACATTCAAGCAGCTTTAGAATCAGGAATAGTTAAAGTTAAGAACTTAACTAAGGGAACTGAGTTTGATGCTACAGTTGATTTAACAGAGAAAGAAATTGCTGTTATTAAAGAAGGCGGAAGACTTAATTACGTTAAAGCAAATAGTTAATTATAAGATAAAGAGTGAAAATGCAGGGTCTTTAAGACTCTGCATTTTTTTATACAAATAAGCATGTAAATGCTTAAGGTCTATAATTCAAGTTCAAGATAGGTGTAATATGCAGGTGATTTGTAAATGTGATTATACTTACGTTATAATTAATTATCTAATAGAATGTATATAAATAGATTGATGAGAAAGAAGTGTAAGTTTAATGGAAAAGACTATAAGATTAGCAGGGATAGCATATGAGAGTTTAGTTAATGGGCCCGGTATAAGGAGAGTATTTTTTTCACAAGGTTGTAAGCATAACTGTAAAAGTTGTTTTAATCCTGATACTCATGATTTTTATGGAGGAGAGCAAAGAGATATAGATGAATTAATTAATGATACATTAAATAATGAAATTATAAAGGGAGTAACATTTAGTGGCGGAGATCCGTGGGAACAGGCAGATAAATTTGCATATATGGCAAAGGAGTTTAGAAAAAAAGGTTTAAATATTTGGAGCTATACAGGATATACTTATGAATATATTTTAGAAAATAAGGATTCGAGATTGGGCTGGAGTGATTTATTAAACAATATTGATGTTCTTGTAGATGGAAAATTTGAAGAAAGTAAGATGTCAGATGGACTTAAGTTTAGAGGTTCAACTAATCAAAGAATAATAGATGTTAAAGAAAGTATAAAAAAAGAACAAATTGTTATTATAGAATTTTAACATTAATATAAGATGTTTTTAAAAATATCCACAAATGTGTGAGTATAATTAAAAAAGTTGTGGATTATTATTTGAACTATGTGGATAAATTTTGGAGTAATAAAATAGGCCCATATATCACAATATAAGTTATATTACTTATAGTGAAAGTTAGGTGAATGAAGCTTGATTTTAAATAAAGAATTTTATAAACAAGGTGCATTAATTTTAGCGAAAGAACTTTTGGGAAAAGTTATTATAAGAAAGGTTGACGGAGTGGCCTTAAGAGCTAAAATTGTTGAAACAGAAGCGTACATAGGAGAAATAGATAAGGCATCGCATGCTTATAATGGAAGAAGGACTGAAAGAACTGAACCTTTATTTAGAGAAGGTGGGATTGCTTATGTTTATTTCATTTATGGAAAATACTATTGTTTTAATGTTATAAGTGGATTAGAAGATAAGGGAGAAGGAGTTCTAATAAGAGCATTGGAGCCGTTAAATGAATTTGATTATCTTGCAAAAAAAAGGTTTAATCAAAATTATGATGAACTTTCAGAAACAAAGAAAAAGGCAATTACAAATGGACCATCAAAACTGTGTATTGCATTTTCAATAGATAAATCGGAAAATTATAAAAGGTTATACGAGGAAGGTGATTTTTATATAGAAGAAGGAGAAAAAGATACGTTTAAAATAATGGAAACGAAAAGAATCGGAATAGATTATGCAGAAGAAGCAATAGATTTTCCATGGAGATTTTATATAGAGGGAAATAAATACATATCGAAAAAGTAACAAACTTTCAATGTAATTCCTATTGAGCATTTAATTTAAATACAAATTTTTACTAAAAAGAAATAAAGAGTAATATATTTAATACGATAAATCTATCATAAGATATTTTTTTATAGGAGATAGATTTATGATTGCTAGAGTAATTAATAGAAATTTTAGTATGTATAAATATAAAAAGAGGAAAGCATCTTTAAAAATAAAAGTTACTAAAGAAAATATTATATCGTTTAGTGAAATACTCGAGAATGTACAAATGCTTAGGAAAAAAGGAATTATATCAGTATCAGATCTTAATAGAAATATATCTAAGTCTATAAAAAAATAGTAATATAAAGATGACAGTACATGGATTAATTAAGACATGTATTGTCATCTTTGTATTACTTATTTTCTTTATCAACATTGATTAATTTATCTGAAATGATAAATCTAGGTCTGTGTTTAGCTTCATTATATATTTTTCCGATATATTCTCCTATTACGCCAAGAGATAAGAGCTGAACTCCGCCAAGTACCCAAATTGAAAGGGTCAATGAAGTCCAACCAGTAACTGTACGGCCTGAAATTTTAACTATAAGAGTATAAATTAGGGCTGCGCCTCCAGCAAAAAATATAGTAAAACCAAGGAGGGTTATTAATCTTATTGGTTTTATGCTAAAGGATGTAATTCCGTCTAAGGCAAAGGCAATCATCTTTTTTAGAGGATATTTAGATTCACCAGCAAATCTTTCATGACGTTCATATTCAACAACTGAGTATTTATATCCTATTAATGGAATCATTCCGCGAAGAAATAAATTAACTTCCTTATATTGACTTAACCCGTCTACAACACGTTTGCTCATAAGCCTATAATCTGCATGATTATAGACCATGTCTACGCCAAGAATACGCATTAATTTATAAAAACCTAATGCAGTTGTTCTCTTGAAAAAGGTATCAGTTTCTCTAGTGGATCTTACTCCATAAACAATATCGCATCCATCATAATATTTTTCTACAAATGCATCTATGACATCTATATCATCTTGTAAATCTGCATCTAATGATATAGTCATATCTGAATAATTTTTAGCAACCATGAGCCCAGCAAGTAAGGCATTCTGGTGGCCCCTGTTCCTTGAAAGGTTGATTCCTGAAAATATATTATTTTTAGAATGAAGCTCTTCAATTATGCTCCAAGTTCTATCTTTTGAACCATCATTAACAAAAAGTATTTTGCTTTTATTAGATATTAGGTTATTTGAAATCATAGTCTTAATTTTTACGAGCAATCTTTTACTAGTTTCATGTAAAACTTCTTCTTCATTGTAGCAAGGAATTACAAGATATAGTATATCCTTCATAAAATCGCCTCCAATGATTAGTATAACCAAATAAGTTAACAATATTATTCAATTGTAATCTTAATATTCATTATTTTATAATTCATATCTTATATTTGATATAACTACAGAGGTTTCGCTTATTAAATTAATTTCAGTGTTAACCCTACCTGATCTAGAACTTTTAAGAATTTTTACAATAGGCCTTAGTGGGAAGTTAGGTATAGTTTCTTGCACAACAGCTATGTCACCATTACTTAGATCAACTAAAGTTCCTTTTGAGAAAGGAATTACAATTTTGCAGAATATATTAACAATTTCATAGTCAAATTTTTTGCCTGCATTAGACATTAAATATTCAAGAACATCACTTGGAAACATTGCTCTTTTATTAGGTCTACCGGTTGATAAAGAGTCATATGCGTTAGCAATGCTTACAATTTTACTTAAGGTACTTATCTCATCATTAGCTAGCTTATTAGGATAGCCTAATCCATCAGGTCTTTCATGATGCTGTAGTGTTATTATTTTGCTATTAGCGCTCAGATTATAAGAGTCTGATAAATATTTATATCCGAGTATTGGATGCTGGTCTAATATTGTAACTTCTTCATCCGTTAGTTCTTCCTCTTTCATAAGAATTTCCTTTGGAATAAATGTTTTCCCAACATCATGAAGCAATGCTCCAATACAAAGATATTGAAGTTGTCTTTTTGGAAGCTTCAATGCAATTCCAAGGACTAGTGATATTACGGCAACATTCACAGAATGAGAGTAGATATAATTATCCATGCTTCTTATGTCTATTAGTGAAAGTAAGACACTTTTATTATTTAGAACATTTTCAATTAAATCTTCAGCCATAGACTCAATATTATTGAAATATACTGATTCCTTTTTTGAAAACTTATCAGCAACAGTAAGTCTATTTATATTTGAAAAAGCTTCTTTTATTGTTAGAATTGCTTTTTGTCTTAATTCAGGTTTAATAATATCTTCAATTTCATCAGAACTAAATTCATCAATTATATATATTGATAAAATATTTAAATCCTTTATCTTAAAAATAATTCTTTCACTAAGGACCATACCAGCTCTTACTAATACTCTACCATCAGAATCGTATAATGTCTTACCAATAACTGTATTCGGTTTTACACATTCAATTGGAATTAATCTCATATTATCTTCTCCTCAAATGTTGGTTATAGTACAATTTACAACATAATTCTTAGTTAAATGTTAAACATAATAGTAGTATATCAGTAAAATTGGCGTATTTATAGTATTATGATGAAAAAATATATTATTTTGTTTAACATATTTAAAAAATAGAACTAACTACTAGTTAGAAAACAGGTCTGATAATTAGATTTTTATACAACAGATTTGATATAAGATACTAAACTCATAATTGATAATAAATTAAGTATTTTAGCAGATTTAAGTATATATAAGTCCATTAACTTTTTATATTAATAAATGATAATTTTGTTACTTGATATTTAAATTGTGTTATAATATTATAGATTACAAATAAAAATATCAAAGGGGGCTTTTTCAATGTCAAGAGTTTATAATTTTTCAGCAGGACCAGCTGTATTACCGGAGTCAGTCCTAAGAGAAGCTGCGGGGGAAATGCTAGACTACAAGGGGACAGGCATGTCAGTTATGGAGATGAGTCATCGTTCTAAAGCGTTCGAAGAAATCATCACCGATGCTGAAAAAACATTAAGAGAATTAATGAATATTCCGGATAACTATAAGGTATTATTCCTTCAAGGTGGGGCATCACAACAATTTGCAATGATTCCAATGAATCTAATGAAAAATAAAGTTGTGGATCATATTATTACAGGGCAATGGGCAAAAAAAGCAGCGTCAGAAGCAAAAATATTTGGAAAAGTTAATATATTAGCGTCTTCAGAGGATAAAACTTTTTCATATATACCAGATTTAAAGGATTTAAAAGTTTCAGAGGATGCAGACTATGTTTACATATGTCATAACAATACAATCTATGGAACTACGTATAAAGAATTACCAAACGTTGGGGATAAGATATTAGTAGCAGATATGTCATCAGATTTCTTATCTGAGCCAGTAGATGTATCAAAATATGGACTAATATTTGCAGGAGTACAAAAAAATGCAGGACCAGCTGGTGTTGTTGTAGTAATAATTCGTGAAGATTTAATCACAGAAGATGTATTACCAGGGACTCCAACAATGTTAAGATATAAGGTTCATGCAGACAATAAATCACTATATAATACACCACCAGCATATGGAATATATATATGCGGAAAAGTATTTAAATGGGTTAAGAATAAGGGTGGACTAGAAGCTATGAAGAAAATTAATGAAGAAAAAGCTTCTATTTTATATGATTTTCTTGATTCAAGTAGCATGTTTAAAGGAACTGTTGTAAAGAAAGATCGTTCTTTAATGAATGTACCATTTGTAACAGGTTCAGATGAACTAGATGCTAAATTTGTAAAAGAAGCTAAAGCAGTAGGATTTGAAAATCTAAAAGGACATAGAACAGTTGGTGGGATGAGAGCAAGTATATATAATGCTATGCCAATTGAAGGTGTTAAAGATTTAGTAGAATTCATGAGAAAATTCGAAGAAGACAATAAGTAATAGAATAAAAATCAACTAAATTTAAGGAGATAATCAGGTTTTGGTTATCTCCTTAATTAATTTTATAAATAAAATTATACTAATATCTGAATTATAATATGTATTATGTATAGATAATCAATACAATATATACAATTTTAAATATTGTTAGTACATGTAATGTTTTTATAAGCGAATATTAGATTAATTGCCATATAAAAGACATATAAAAGAATACTCAAGTATAGATTACAGATGAAATAAATTTTAAATAAATCTATAGAAGTATAATAGCCATATAAAGATATTCAAGCAGAATACAAGGTGGAAAAATTTAATATAAATATGTTTTGGATTAGTTCATAAATCTTAATTTGCTAACTAACTTGATAGAATTTTAAATGCAAAGTTACTATTGCAATATATATATTAAATTAATCATTACATAATATCAAAAAAGGAGCTATCGAATTAATCGATATACCCCTCTTTATTGATAATATAAAATTAACAGTTAAGTAATTAGAACTCGCTTGTTCCAGGAGTTCTAGGGAATGGAACTACGTCTCTAATATTAGTCATTCCTGTTATATACATAATTAATCTTTCGAAACCTAAACCAAAACCAGCGTGCTTAGTTTCTCCATATTTTCTTAATTCTAAATACCACCAGTAATCATCTTCAGATAGGTTTAATTCAGTCATTCTATCTTTTAGCACATCTAGTCGTTCTTCTCTTTGGCTACCACCTATAATTTCTCCGATTCCTGGTACCAAAAGATCAGTAGCAGCTACTGTTTTTTCATCATCATTTAATCTCATATAGAAAGCTTTAATATCTTTAGGATAGTCTGTTACAAATAGTGGCTTTTTAAAGTGTTCTTCAGTAAGATATCTTTCGTGTTCTGTTTGTAAATCAATGCCCCATGATACATCGTAATCAAATTTCTTTCCACACTTTTGTAGTATTTCAACAGCTTCTGTATACGTAACTTTAGCAAAATCTGATGAAACTACGTGATTTAATCTTTCTAATAAACCTTTATCAATAAATTGATTAAAGAACTCTAATTCCTCAGGACATTCATCCATAACATATTTAATAACATATTTAAGCATATTTTCAGCAAGGTCCATATCATCTTGTAAATCTGCAAAGGCAATTTCAGGTTCAATCATCCAAAATTCAGCAGCATGTCTTGTAGTATTTGAATTTTCAGCTCTGAATGTTGGTCCAAATGTATAGATATTTCTAAACGCTAAAGCAAAGCATTCAGCATTTAACTGACCAGATACAGTAAGATTAGTCTCTTTGCCAAAGAAATCCTTGCTGAAATCTACACTTCCATCTTTACTTAATTCAGGAGTTTTAGGATCAAGTGTTGTTACCCTAAACATTTCTCCAGCACCTTCACAATCGCTACCAGTTATTATTGGTGTGTGAGTATACACGAAATTTTGATCTTGAAAGAACTTATGTATTGCATAAGCAGCAACAGAGCGAACTCTAAAAGTTGCAGCAAATGCATTACTTCTAGGCCTCAAATGAGCTATTGTTCTTAAGTATTCGAAAGTGTGTCTCTTTTTTTGAAGTGGATAATCAGAGTTTGACATACCCTCGATAATAATATTCTTAGCCTGAATTTCAAAAGGTTGTTTTGCTTCAGGAGTAGCAACTAAGATACCAATAACTGAAATTGATGAACTTATAGGTAATTTAGATATTTCTTTGAAGTTATTTAACTTATCGTCAAAAACTACTTGAATATTTTTAAAGAAAGAACCATCATTAACTTCTATAAATCCAAAAGCGTTAGATGATCTTAAAGTTTTTATCCAACCTGATATTGTTATTTCCTTTGATAAGAAATCATCAGTATTTCTGTAAAGACTTCTAATTAAAATTGATTTTGCCATATTGCATGACCTCCATTTTATAATTAATCTTGTGATCAAAACATATTATTAATGAAAAAAATTTTTCACTATTTTAAAATATCATTTATGTAACCTATTACCCTTGATAATAAATAGATTTTACAATACTTTTTTTGTGAATGCAACTTAGGACCTGTCCCTAAACATATAATAAACCAGTGCCTTAGAGCGTCTGAGTATAAATAATACGTGAAATAAATATATAAACTACGAATATATGTAATTTATCATAAAAAAGCTTTATTTTTTATAGTAAAATTATAAAAAATAAAGCTTTTTTTATATTAAGAGTATTTATTTAACATGCTTGTCTATTCTAAGCCGTTTTCAAAACTCTGAATCAATTCTTTTGGAAAGTTTAACATTGTCATATCTTTAACTATCCTTTTATATGCGTAGGAAATTTCTTTTATCTGAACTTTCATTCCATCTTCCTTACTGATATTTAAAATACAATAAGTGCTATTTGGCCTACCAATCTTAGGCTTTCCAACACTGCCAGAGTTTATATATACCTTATTTTTAAAATCCTTCATTCCAGGTATATGCGTATGTGCACAAATTAATACGTCGTTAGAAATGGAGTTCATAACTTCTGAAGTATTATCTCCGTCCTTTAAGAGATATTCATCTATTTTATCTGGACTTCCATGAACAAATAAGAGACTTTTATTAGCAATATTCAAGGTTAAAGTTGAAGGTAAATTAGCAAGAAATAGTCTGTTTTCTTCTCTTAATTCTTTAACTGTCCAAGGAAGAGAAAAAGCATTAATAGGAGTTTCTCTTATATATGAATATTCATTATCAACTACAGAACTATCATAATTTCCTCTTATGCAAAGAATATGACGTCTCCTGATCATGGAAATTACTTCGTTAGGGTGAGGACCATAACCAACCAAATCTCCTAGGCAAATAATTGTATCAACTTTCTCAATATCAATATCTTCTAAAAGATTAATAAGAGCATAGACATTAGCATGAATATCTGAAATTATTGCTATTTTCATGAGCATTCCTCCTAAGTTATTTAGCAAATTAAGTATTTAGGCTTTTAGGTATTTTTCCCCAACAATAACTACATCACCAGCACCTACTGTTAATAGCAGGTCACCAGAAACTAGTTTTGATTTTACGTAACTAAGTGCTTCATCATGTGAGTGAACATTAATACATTTCAATCCTTTATTTCTTAATGCATCACCAAGTTCGTCAGAAGATACAAGTCCAGTATTTTTCTCTCTAGCTGCATAGATGTCCATTAGTATAAGTTCATCTGCATCATTGAAACATTCTGTAAATTCATCAAATAGGGCCTTTGTTCTAGTATAAGTGTGAGGTTGAAAAATACAATAAGTCTTATTATGATTCATTTGTTTAGCAGTACTTAATGTGGCTCTAATTTCTGTAGGGTGATGAGCGTAGTCATCTATAACAGTTACACCATTTAATTCTCCCTTATATTCAAATCTTTTATGCGCTCCTTTGCAGTTTGATAATCCTTCAATAATACAGTCATTAGAAATATTAAATATAAGAGAAACACAAATCGAAGCAAGGGCATTCAATATATTATGCTTACCTGGCACATTTAAAGTAATATTGAATAAGTTTTTACCGTCCTTATATACATCAAAAGTGGCACAACCATTTGTATTGAAATGAATATTTTTAGCAGTTAAATTAGCATTGTCACTAAATCCATAACTTAGAGTATTGCAATTTGTCTCAGACAGAATTTCATTTACCCTTTGATCGTCAGCATATCCAACAAGATAACCATCTTCTGGGATAAGTCTTGAGAATTGTAAAAATGTATCAGCAATTTCATCTATATCTTTATAGTAATCAAGATGATCAGAATCAATATTTAGAATTATTCCAACGTAAGGTGGGAATTTTAAAAATGAACGTTTATATTCACAAGCTTCAGTTAAGAAATATTCACTATTACCAATTCTGAAATTTCCTCCAATTGCATCTAATTCACCACCAACTAAGATAGTTGGATCTAAATTATCAGCAAGTGTTATATGAGAAAGCATGGATGTACATGTAGTCTTTCCATGAGTTCCAGATATTGCAACACTGTATTTATGCCCCTTCATAATTTGCCCTAAGAATTCAGCTCTGTCCATTAATGCAATATTTCTTTCCTTGGCTTCTAAAAGTTCAGGATTATCAGATGGGATTGCAGCGGTATAGACTACTAAATCTACATTATTAATATTCTCTCTTCTATGACCTATGTAAATTTCAGCACCTGAAGATCTTAATTTATCAATGATTGCAGAATCCTTAAAGTCAGAGCCAGATACACTATAACCACTATTTAATAAAACAGCAGCAAGTCCGCTCATACTAATTCCACCAATGCCAATGAAATGAATTTTTTTATCTTTATCTTTTATAAAATTGAAAGACAAATGATCAACTCCTTTTTAATTAATAAAACTAAATGTTATTATAAGTTCCAAAATTTGAGTATAGAATTTTTAGTTTTATACTTTAACTATAATTATATACATTTTTCAAAAAATCAACCATAGTAAAAAATAAATACACAATATTTTATGCATATTTAGCGAGTTTGTGAACAAGTTATAAATATAAATTAACTTTATAACTAAAAATATTGATATTAACTTGAAATTAGCATAAAATATGAATATTAAAGCGATTTAATATAAAAAAAATTCGTGTGGGTGATTTTATGGAGAAGTTTACAAGAAATAATAGGGTAGTTGCCATAACAAAAATATTATTAGAAAACCCAAATAAAATATTGGGATTAAATAAATTTTCAGAATTACTAAATGCAGCTAAATCTACTATAAGTGAAGATATTGTTGTTGTTAGAGAAATTCTAGAAAGACTTGAAATGGGTAAAGTTGAAACAATTGCAGGAGTAGCAGGTGGGATAAAATACATTCCTCAAAGTGGCGAAGAAGAGAAGAAAGCTTTTGCATTAGAATTATGTCAGCAATTAAGTGATGATGGAAGAGTTATACCGGGAAATATAATATATATGACGGATCTAATGTATGATCCTAAGATAATAAATAAAGCAGGAGTCATGCTTTCATCGTGTTTTCAAGGAAAAGAGATTGATTATGTAATAACGGTAGAAACTAAAGGTATTCCTTTAGCTTATGAGGTTGCTAGAAATTTAGGCGTACAATTAGTTATTGCTAGAAGAGATAGTCAAGTAACGGAAGGTCCTACAGTTACTATAAACTATGTATCAGGAAGCAATGGAAGATTGCAACAAATGTCTCTATCAAAAAAGTCCATGAAACCATCAAGTAAATGTATATTCATTGATGATTTCATGAAGGGTGGAGGAACTGCAATAGGTATTAAGGACTTATTGAAAGAGTTCGATAGCGAGCTAGTAGGAATAGGAGTATTAGTCGATAATAAACAAATTGAAAAAAAATTAGTAGACGAATATGTTTCTATTGTAGAGTTAAAAGCTGTTGATAAATCAGCAATTATAGGGATACAACCTTCAAAAACATTTTCTTAAAATTAACAGAAAATTTTACTCTAAAGATGCCGCGTAATTCCAAATACTTTTAATTCAGTATACATATAAATGAACATTAAATTTGTAGATAGGCCCAACAAGAAAAATATTGATTTTATGGTAAATATTTATTGTTACTTCAAGTTGTCGTGAATAGAAATTGTTCTAAAATTCAAATAGGACAATCCCAGAAATTTGGTATTTGTATAAGATTACACAAAAAAATAAATTTTATAAGGATTTATCAAATATAAAAAAGGAATTTAGAAATTTGTGGAGAAATTATATAATATTAAATATTTTTAAGGCAACTGGGAGGGGTGGAGTAAAATGCAAATAACAGATGTTAGGATTAGAAAAATTGCATCAGAAGGTAAAATGAAAGGAATAGTTTCTGTCACATTTGATAATGAATTTGTAGTTCATGATATCAAAGTTATAGAAGGACAAATGGGTTTATTTATTGCTATGCCTAGTAGAAAAACACCAGATGGAGAATTTAAGGATATAGCTCACCCAATAAATACAGAAGCAAGAGAAAAAATACAAACTGCAATTTTAGAAGCTTATGAAAAAGCAGTCTCAGAAGAAGTTGTAGAAGGCTAGGATTTTAACAAAAGGAAGTTTTAATAACTTCCTTTTGTTTTGTCATAAAGTATTTCTATAGCCAAATATTAAATGTACTAATGGGTTGAAATAAGAATAGCTTTCCAATATAATTAAATTGATATGAATATTTAACCGATTATTGTAAGTAAATAATCGTGTTAATATAAATTTATAAATGAGGTGTGGTATATAATGTATAAATGTGCACTGGTTTTAGCAGCGGGTCAAGGTAAAAGAATAAAATCTGATTTACCTAAAGTATTGCATAAAGTATGTGGTAAAGAAATGCTAAAACATGTTATAGATTCGATAAGAAAATCAGGAATTGATGATATAGATGTAATTATAGGGAAAGGTGCTGAGCTTGTTAAAGAGAGAACATTAGATAGAAATGTTAGTTATTCAATGCAAGCTGAACAATTAGGAACTGGTCATGCTGTTAAGTGTGCTGAAGAGTTCTTAAAGGATAAGAAAGGAGTAGTCGCAATTTTTACTGGTGATACTCCTTTAATAAAGCAATCAACAATTGAAAGGCTATTTAATGAACATATAGAAGCAAAAAATTCAGCAACTATATTAACAGCAATAGTTAATGATCCTACAGGTTATGGAAGAATAGTAAGAACGAATGACGGCGTATCAAAAATTGTAGAGCATAAAGATTGCACTGAAGAAGAGCTTAAGATAAACGAGATGAATTCAGGAATATATTGTTTTGATATTGAGCTACTTGTAGATGCGTTAAGTAAGATAACAAATAATAATGGACAAGGTGAATATTATCTTACAGATGCTATAGGAATATTAAAATCTCAAGGTAAAAAAATAGGTGCAGTCGTAACTGAATATGAAGAAACTATAGGAGTAAATTCAAGAGTTCAGTTAGCAGAAGCAGAAGAAATACTTAAGAATAGAATAAATCTTATGCATATGGAAAATGGAGTTACTCTAATTGATCCTAGAACAACATATATAGGGATTGATGTTGAAATAGGCAAAGATACAATAATATATCCTAATAATATTTTAGAGGGAAATACAAAGATAGGTAATAACTGCTTAATTTATCAAAATTCAAGAATTGTTGATAGTAATATTGGTAATGAGGTAGATGTTCAAGCTTCAGTTATATTAAATAGTAATATTGGTGATAATACTACTGTTGGTCCGTTTGCGTATATAAGACCAGAAACTACAATTGGTAAGCATGCAAGAATAGGAGATTTTGTAGAAATAAAGAAATCTACTATTGGAGATGGAACTAAAGTCTCTCACTTAACTTATATAGGAGATGCAGAAGTGGGATCGGAATGTAATTTCGGATGTGGTACAGTAGTTGTAAATTATGATGGTAAGAATAAACATAAGACTATTATAGGAGATCATAGCTTTATAGGCTGTAATACCAATTTGGTATCACCTGTCACAATTCACGATAATACTTATATTGCGGCAGGATCGACCATTACATCTGAAGTAAAAGAAGGTGATCTTGCAGTTGCAAGAGCTAAGCAAAGAAATATCAGTGGATGGGTAGATAAAAAGGGATTAAAAAAATAATTTTTTAATAATAAATCAGCCAAAATTTTAAGGAGGTCTTCTCAATTATGATAACTCATGGAAGAAATATAAAAGTATTTACTGGAAATTCGCACTCACAGTTAGCTCAAGATATAGCAGAGATTTTAGGAGTTCCAGTAGGAAACTCTAAGGTTTCAACTTTTAGCGATGGTGAAATATCTGTTGATATTAATGAAACTGTTAGAGGGAATGATGTGTTCATAGTTCAATCTACATCTTCACCTGTTAATAACAATCTAATGGAATTGCTAATTATGATTGATGCATTTAAAAGGGCATCAGCGGGTAGAATTACAGCAGTTATTCCATATTATGGATATGCTAGGCAGGATAGGAAAGTTAAATCAAGAGATCCTATAACTGCAAAACTGGTTGCAGATTTATTGACTGCAGCGGGAGCAAACAGGGTCTTAACTATGGATTTACATGCATCTCAGATTCAAGGATACTTTAATATTCCAGTAGATCATTTACTTGGAGCACCAATACTTGCTGAGCATTATATATCAAAAGGATTAGTAGATCAAGATGATGTTGTTGTAGTTTCACCAGATTTAGGAAGTGTAACGAGGGCAAGAAAATTTGCGGATAATTTACATGCTCCAATAGCAATCATAGATAAGAGAAGGCCAAAGGCAAATGTTTCAGAAATAATGAATATTATTGGTGATATTGAAGGAAAAAGATGTATATTAATTGATGATATGATAGATACAGCAGGAACTATTGCAAATGCAGCGAATGCACTTAAGGATTTAGGGGCTAAGAATGTATATGCTTGCTGTACACATGGAGTATTGTCTGGCCCTGCAATGGACAGGATAAATACTTCAGCAATTGAAGAATTAGTACTATTAAATACAATTCCGTTAAAAGAAGGTAACGATAATAGCAAAATTAGATCTATATCAGTAGCTCCTTTATTTGCAGAAGCAATAAAGAGAATTTATGATGATCAACCAATAAGTAAGTTATTTGAATGTCAACAATAAATAATAATTTAAAGAGTTTTTAAATAAATAAGATATTGAAAGGAATGTATATTTACTCTAAGTAATTAGGGTAAATATATATTCTATTTTTTATAGTTAAATAAATTTATTTTATTAAGTCAATATTAAGATTGTAAACGAGAAAAGTTTTATGATTTAATTAAAATAGGATCTATTAAATAATTATTATACTTATATATTTTTAGAATATTTATTATAATTAAAGGATAATTTTGTTTTCTATAATAAATAGTATATTTATGTTATATTAGGATATGAATGCTTATGCAATAGTAATAAATTAAGGAGGAAAGAAGAATGGATGGAGTTACAACCAAGGTTCTGATTGTGGATGACGATGAAAACATTAGTGAAGTTATAGACATGTATTTAAAAAGCTCTGGATATAATACAAAGATAGCCTTGAATGGTAAAGAGGCTCAAGAATTTTATTTAGAATATAATCCAGATATTGTCTTGCTTGATGTTATGATACCGTATATAGATGGAATTGATATTCTAAAATGGATACGAAAACAGAAGGAAACTCCAGTTATAATGATTACAGCAAAGGGGGACACCTTTGACAAGGTTTTAGCACTGGAAATTGGTGCAGATGATTATATAGTAAAACCTTTTGAACCTAAAGAGTTGTTAGCCAGAGTAAAAGCTGTATTAAGGAGATATTCTTCAGAGAATATTAAAAATGAAGTAATAAAATTAAGTGATTTATCAATAGATTCAACTTCGTATAAAGTTATATATAATGAAGAAGAAATAAAAATGCCACCAAAGGAATTTGAACTATTATATTATTTGGCTAATAATAAAAATAAAGTTTTTACGAGAGAGCAATTACTTTGTGAAGTATGGGGATATGATTATCCAGGAGATTCTAGAACTGTAGATGTTCATATAAAAAGATTAAGAGAAAAATTAAGTAGTGGAGAACAGTGGGAAATCCAAACAGTATGGGGTGTTGGTTATAAATTTGAGGTAAATTAAATGAAAAAAAGTGGAAGCTTACTTCAAAAACTTATAATAACATTTATAGTTATTTTGACTATTGTTTTAGTTTCATTAGCTTGGTTATTATCTATATGGTTTAGAATAACATATTTTACTGAAAAGAAGGTGCAGTTTCAGAAAGATGGAGAGTATATATCCGAATCTATAAAAACATACAATTCTAACAAAAATTCATTGGAATATGATAAATTACAGGCTATAGTGGATATGTCAAGTGTTGGAGCAAATGCTGATATTACTGTTTCTGATAAGTTTGATAATATATATATATACTCCAAAACTTCAAGTACTAAGGAGATAGACAATAAACCAGAGAATCTAGATAATAGTAAATATTCTTTATTGGATGGAAAGCCAGTAGAGTATATTGGAGATCGTTACACCTATATATATCCGATATTAGAAGATGATGAGTTTCAAGGATATATTGTCATGACAGCTCCTTTATCAACAATAGGTAAACAGTTGCATAGAATATATCTTATTGTATGGATATCGGCATTAGGAGCAATGGTATTTGCATCTGTAGTTTTATCATTAGTTTCAAAGAAAATATTGATTAATCCTTTAGCTGAAATAAACAAGGCAGCCAAAAGGTTTGCTAATGGAGAAGTTAATAAAAGAGTTCATATAGAATCGTGTGATGAGATTGGTGAGTTGGCAAGTTCATTTAATATAATGGCGGAGTCTTTAGAAAAGGTTGAGAATAATAGAAGAGATTTTATATCAAATGTTTCTCATGAGTTGAGATCACCAATAACTTCTATAAAGGGATTTATTGCTGGAATGATAGATGGAGTGATTCCAAGGGATAAAGAAGGATATTATTTAGACATAGTATACAGTGAGATAAAAAGACTTACAAGATTAATTAATGATTTACTAGATTTATCAGCCATTGAATCAGGTAAATTAAAATTCAATATAAGAAAGATCGATATAAATGAGTTAATTAGATTATGTGTTATAAATAATGAACAAAAGATAAGAGAAAAGCAAATAATGTTAAAAATAGATTTGAAAGACCAGAATTGTTATGTAAAAGCTGATGAAGATAAGACAATGCAAGTCATAACTAATTTATTAGATAATGCAATAAAATACTGCGGAAATAATGGAATTATAAGAATTAGTACATATTCCAAGGGTTCTAAAGTATTTGTTGAGATATATAATAATGGACCTAAAATTGCAGATGAAGAAATAAGGCATATATGGAATAGATTTTATAAATCAGATAAATCTAGAACAAACAAAGTTAGTACTGGACTCGGATTGCCAATAGTAAGAATGATAATTATGCAACAAGGTGAGGAAGTATGGGTCAAGAATCATCCTAATATAGGAGTCACATTTACATTTTCTCTTACAAAATATAAAAATAATAAGATTAGATAAGAGCGCTAAGGAGGACACAAGTATGTTTTTAATAGTAGGTCTTGGAAACCCAGGGAATGAGTATGAGAATACAAGACATAATATTGGTTTTAAAGTTATTGATAATATTGCAAAAGAGTATAATATTGAAATAAACAGGCAAAAATTTAAAGGTATGTATGGAGAAGGTTTTATAAATGGAAAAAAGGTTATGCTTTTAAAGCCAACTACTTACATGAACTTAAGTGGTGAAAGTGTAAGAGAAGTAGTTGATTTTTATAATCTTAACAACGATGAGATACTAGTTATATATGATGATATAAGTCTAGAAGTTGGAAAATTAAGAATAAGAGAAAAAGGAAGTGCTGGAGGGCATAATGGAATAAAGAGCATTATAGCACATTTAAATAGTGAAATTTTCTCAAGGATAAAAGTAGGGGTAGGACAACCTAATGGAGATTTAGTAAAGCATGTATTAGGTAAATTTACAAAAGAAGAAACTGCTATTCTAAGTGAAAGTATAGAAGCGTCCACAAAGGCGGCGGCGGAAATAATTAAAAATGATGTTAAGACAGCTATGAATCAGTTCAATGGATTCAAGGCGAGTACAACAGTTTAAGGAAGGTGCATGGGATGAGATTAAAAGGGTTATTGGAGCCCTTGGAAAGTAGTTTAGAATTTCAAGACATAATACAAGGGATTGAAAGTAAAAGATACCCTATTGGTATATATGGTGCATCTGAATCAGGTCGAGGATACATTATAAGTGGAATATTTGAAAATACTAACAGATCAATTGTGGTTGTAACTCAAAGCGATATGGAGGCAAAAAATCTTTATGAAGATTTGATATTTTATACTAGTGAGGTATATTATTTTCCAGTAAAGGAAATGGTTTTCTATAATATTGATGCTATCTCTGGAGATTTGAGATGGGCAAGATTAAAAGTAATAAATGAAATATTAAATAATAAGAAAAAAATAATAGTGACATCAATAGAAGCTTTTGCTGCAAAATATACTCCTCATAATTTATTTTTGGAATACAGCATGAAATTTAAAGAAGGCGATGAAGTTAATCTTGCCGATATATCAAAGAAATTAATTCAATCAGGTTATGAAAGAGTGGAAATGGTTGAGGGCAAAGGACAATTTTCACTTAGAGGAGGCATATTAGACGTATTTCCAACAGGTTCAACTTATCCATATAGAGTTGAACTTTTTGGCGATGAAATAGAATCAATAAGAACTTTTAATACAGAATCTCAACGAAGTATTGAGAAAGTTAAAAAGATAGATATTTTCCCTGCAAAAGAAGTAATAGTTTCAGAAGAGATGTTAGAGGTTGGAAGAAATAAACTTAAGGAAGAGTTTAATAAAATTGCTGAAAGTGATAAAGATAGTGAAAGAGTAGAAAAACTAAGAAAAATATTAAATAAAAACTTAGAACTACTAGAAGAGACTTCGTCTTTTGAAACAATAGATAGTTATCTTCCGTACTTTACCAAAGAAACAGAAAGTCTTTTTGATTATTTTAAGAATTATTTCTTTATAGTAGATAATGTTCAAAGATGTAATGGAAAATTAGAATCAACTTATTTAGAGTTTGAAGAAAATTTCACAGCTTTTTCTCAAAGAGGAGATATATTTCCAGGGCAAGGAAATTTATTAATAAATAAAGAAGAAGTATTAGAATCATTTGAAGATGAAAAGATTGCTTTTATGGAAGCATTGACAAAAGTTTCTGGCTGGCTAAAGCCACTATCAATAATAAATGTAGCTCAGACAACATTAAATAACTATCAAGGTCAGCTAGATTTATTAATTGATGAAATATTAGGTAAAAAGAATTTAGGATATAAGACACTAATTTTATCAGGAACTCGAGCTAGAGGAGAACGTTTAGTTGGAACATTAAGAGATAGAGGTATAGAAAGTGTCTATAAGGATACTGTTGATAAAATTGAGCATGGTGAAGTTGTAATAACTTTTGGTAATCAGTTGAGAGGATTTGAATATCCACAATATAAAGTATGTATAATATCAGATAAAGAAGTATTTGGTGCGGCAAAGAGAAAATTAAAAAGTAGTAAAGCAAAGAAAAAGGGAATTTCTAAAATCAAGAGCTTTGCGGAATTAAAGCCGGGAGATTACGTAGTACATGCAAATCATGGTATCGGAGTATACAAGGGAATTAAACAAATAGATGTTGGAGGGCATAAAAGAGATTATTTAGATATTGTTTATGATAAAGGTGATAAATTATATGTTCCAGTAGATCAATTAGATTTAATTCAAAAGTATATTGGAAGTGAAGGAAAGTCACCTAAAGTTAATAAACTTGGAAGCGCTGAATGGCAAAAAGCAAAAGCAAAGGCAAGAAAATCAATAAATGAAATAGCTGAAGATCTAGTTAAGCTTTACGCAATGAGAAGTACTGTAAAAGGACATAAGTTTTCCAAGGACACTGAATGGCAAAAACAATTTGAAGATGAGTTTCCGTTTGAAGAAACTCCAGACCAATTAACATCACTAGAAGAAATAAAGATAGATATGGAATCTGATAAACCTATGGATAGACTTTTATGTGGAGATGTTGGATACGGTAAAACAGAAGTTGCTATAAGGGCTGCATTTAAAGCAGTAATGGATGGAAAGCAAGTTGCTCTTTTAGTTCCAACTACCATTTTAGCAGAGCAACATTATAAAAATATAAAAAATAGATTTTCAGATTTTCCGATAAAGATAGACATGGTTAGCAGGTTTAGGACAGCGAAACAGCAAAAAGAAATACTTCAAAAGGTGAAGGAAGGTAATTTAGATATTTTAATAGGTACTCATAGATTGGTATCTAAAGACATTCAATTTAAAGATCTAGGCTTATTAATAGTAGACGAAGAGCAAAGATTTGGAGTTAAGCAAAAAGAAAAGATTAAGGGAATTAAGAAAAATGTTGATGTTTTAACTCTAAGTGCAACTCCAATTCCTAGAACCCTGCATATGTCGCTAAGTGGAGTTAGAGATATTTCAGTCATAGAAACACCACCAGAAGAAAGATACCCTGTCCAAACATATGTTGTTGAACAAAATGATCAGCTTATAAGAGACGCAATTCTTAGGGAAATAGGTAGAGGCGGCCAAGTTTACTTCGTATACAATAGAGTGGAAGATATCGAAAGGATGGCTAAGTATGTTCAATCGTTAGTTCCAGAGAGTAAAGTCGGAATTGCTCATGGTCAAATGGCAGAAAGACAACTTGAGAAGGAAATGTTTGACTTTATGTCAGAAGAGTATAACGTATTAGTTTGCACTACTATAATAGAAACTGGAATGGATATTCAAAATGTAAATACTATAATAATATATGATGCAGATAAGATGGGACTTTCTCAGTTATATCAGCTTAGAGGTAGAGTTGGAAGATCAAATAGAATTGCATATGCGTATTTGCTATATACTAAGGATAAAGTATTAACAGAAGTTGCTGAAAAAAGGCTTAAAGCATTAAAGGATTTCACTGAATTGGGCTCTGGTTTTAAAATAGCTATGAGAGATTTGGAAATTAGAGGTGCAGGTAATATGATGGGATCTTCTCAACATGGACATATGGCCTCTATAGGATATGATCTGTATTGCAGAATGCTTGAAGATACTGTTAAACTTCTTAAAGGTGAAATTCAAAAAGAACCTATAGAAACAACCTTAGATATAAAAGTAGATGCCTTTATATCAGAAAATTATATAGAAGATGAAATTCAAAAAATTGAAGTTTATAAGAAAATTGCTGCAATTGAGGGATTAGACGATTATAGTGATATCAAAGAAGAACTAGAAGATAGATACTCTAAGATACCAGAACCTGTGTATAATTTAATGGATATTGCTTATATAAAGAGTAGAGCTAAATCTATATTCATTGAAGAGATAAAAGAAACTCCAAAAGAATTATTGTTCAAGTTTGCACAAGGTGAAAGTGAATATAAAAATATATTTAAAATATTGATGGAAAAATATAAGAATAGCGTAGTATTAAAGTTTGGTTCAAACCCTTATTTCGCATTTAAATTAAAATATATTAAGAAGGAAAATAAATTGGAGTTTCTGAAGGAAGTTTTCGATGACATAATATTGTAACAAATCTATGATATAAAAGAAAAGTAGAAGAAATAAAATAGTGTAAAAAATTTGAATTATAAAAGCAATATTGATATACTAATGTTATGAATTTTTACAGTAAGAAACCTAAAAGAATAATATCGTCCGACAAAAATTAATTTAGCTTTTCAAATTTCGTTTTATAATTATAGAAAGTTTTGTTTAAGTAGAATTTGAAAAGTGATTTTAGCTTGTCTAAATTATATATATTTATGTGGAAAGTTATTTTTTAGTGGGTTTAAATCTAGAATAAGCGAGGGGAAAACTTTGAAAAAATTAAAAAAATTTGTTGCAGCTTTAGCTATGGTGACAATTGCGGTATCAGCTATGGGTTGCAAAATGATTGAGAAAACACCAGAAGCGATACAGAAAACAGTTCTTGCAACAGTTGGAAATGAAAAAATAACAAAAGGTGATTTAGATAAAGAAATGGAAAAGTATACTGCACAACTAAAACAGCAGTATGGAGATAATTATGAAAGTAATGCTCAAGTTAAAGATCAGTTGCAACAAGCAAAAAAACAGGAATTAGATAGCTTAGTAACTCAAAAAGTAGTATTACAAAAGGCTACTGAGTTAAATCTTAAGCCATCTGATGATGATATAAATAAGCAAGTTGATGATCAAATAGCTCAAATTAAATCCCAATATTCAGAAGAAGGACAATTTGAAAGTGTTCTAGAGCAAAATGGATTGACTGAAGATCAGCTAAAAGATGTTGTAAAAAATAATGTTATAATGCAGGCTGTTCAACAAGATATAGTGAAAGATATAGAAGTTACTGATGACGATGTTCAAACATATTATAATGAAAATAAGGATTCAAAATATACACAAGGAGCTGGAGCTAATGCATCGCATATTTTAATAGCTGAAAAGGCTAGTGATGGATCAATAGATTATGATGCATCATTAACAAAAGCTAATGCTATAAAATCAAAATTAGATTCCGGAGCTGATTTTGCGAAATTAGCTAAGGAGAACTCAACAGATGCAGCAACCAAAGATAATGGTGGTAGTTTAGGATTTGTAGCATACAACTCAACACAATTAGTTACTGAATTTATGGATGGGTTTAAGAATTTGAAAGAAGGGGAAATTTCAGCGCCAGTAAAGAGTCAGTTCGGATATCATATAATTAAGGCTACTGGATTAAAAGACTCACAAGTAACTCCTTTTGAACAAGTTAAAGATCAAATAAAATCATCATTATTACAACAAAAGCAACAAGATGCTTTAAGTGCTAAGATTACAGAATGGAAAACAGACCTAAAAGTAAAAACTTATGAAGATAAATTATAATACTAAAATATAATTAGGTATCTATTAATAATTTAGCTATTTAATAATGAAAGTTAGGACTACTTTGAAATATCTCTGATTATTCAAAGTAGTCCTATTTTTGTTTCTACTATATGTATTACATTGAAATAACAGCATTTATATTAACAAAAAAATAATTAATATAAAATTTGTCTATAAGTGTATAAAATTTCTAGAAATTCAAATAATAATAGTGCAACCAATTAATAGAGTTCAAAGGAGGTTATATAACCAATGAAGGCAACAGGAATTGTTAGAAGAATTGATGATTTAGGAAGAGTAGTAATACCAAAGGAAATAAGGAGAACTTTAAGAATAAGAGAAGGAGATCCTTTAGAAATTTTTACCGATAGAGATGGTGGAGTAATTTTAAAAAAATATTCACCAATTGAAGAACTTACTAACTTTTCAAAGGAATATTGTGAAAGCTTGCAACAAGTTATAGGTCATGTAGTACTAATAGCTGATAAAGATGCATTTGTTTCAGTAAGTGGAGCACCAAAAAAAGACTACATAGAAAGAAAAGTAAGCAGTGAGCTAGAAAAGATAATGGACGGAAGAAAAACTGTATTATTAAATAAAGCTGATAACGCAGTAATACCATTACATAATGATGACGATGAAACAGAGTACACTAGTCAAGTTATATCACCAATCATAGCTGAAGGTGATGAAATAGGAGCTGTAATTATTCTTTCAAAAGAAGATGGAGAGCTTGGCGAAGTTGAAACAAAGTTAGTTGAGACAGCTGCAGCATTCTTAGGCAAACAAATGGAGCAATAATACTTATAAATAACCACATTATGAAAATAAAAGGAATAATACCTCCAAACTTACAATAATAATTAATTAGTAACATGTAAGTTTGGAGGTGTTTTATGAAAAAACAATCCCTAATAAGAGGGAGCATAATTCTTGGAGTTGCAGGAATATTAACAAGATTTTTAGGTCTATTTTTTAGATGGCCACTAATAATGTTAATTGGAGATGAGGGAATTGGATATTATCAAATGTCATACCCGCTGTATATGTTTTTTATAGCTATGGCTTCTGGAGTTCCAGTTGCAATTTCTAAGATGATATCAGAAAAGAATGCAACAAATGATATATATGGAAGCTTTGAAGTAATGAAAGAATCTGCTATTTTAATGACAATAATAGGGACAGGCACAACTTTAGCGTTATTCTTTTTTGCAAAACCAATAGTATTATTTTTGAAGTGGGATCCAAAAGCGTATTATTCATTAATCGGAATATCATTTGCACCAATTGTAATATCATTTGTAACTATATTTAGAGGATTCTTTCAAGGGCTGCAAAATATGACTCCGTCAGCTATATCACAGATAATAGAGCAGATTGGTAGAGTCATATTCGGTGTTGGACTTGCTGTATTTTTACTACCTAGAGGCATAGAGTACTCAGCAGGTGGCGCAGCATTTGGAGCAACTGCGGGAGCTGTTCTTGGAGGAGCTTATTTATACTCGAATTATAAAAGAGTAAAGAAACGTTATGCCATTAAAAAAATAAAAAGCAATCCAGAAATATTAAATACTATATTAAAGATTGCAATACCAATATCATTAGGTACTACAGTATCAAGTATTATGAATTTAATAGATTCCATTTTAGTACCACAAAAACTATTAGATGCGGGCTTCACAAATGTACAATCAACTGTATTATATGCGCAATTAACAGGTAAAGCGTCTGTAATCGTAAATATTCCATTAACTCTTTCTATGGCTATTTGTACATCTCTAATTCCTATCATAGCTGAGAATTTCATACTTAAGAAGCAGAAAGGGCTAAAAGGCAAAATAGATGCATCTATGAAAATGGCATCAGTAATTGCTATTCCGTGCACTTTTGGGTTATTCTTTTTAGCTGAACCAGTAATGAAGTTTATATTTCCAGGTAGGTTTGAAGGAATAGAGATATTAAAATATTTATCATTAACAATTCCTTTTATAATAATTACTCAAACAACAACAGCAATACTGCAAGGAACAGGGCATTATATAAAACCTGTTATTAACCTCTTGATTGGATGTTTGATTAAAATTGTATTAACATGGGTATTAGTTCCTATGCAAATGTTTAACATATATGGTGCTGTTTTGGCGAGCTTTGGAGCTTATTTAACAGTAAGTATTTTAAATATAATGATGATGAAATTTACACTAAGAGTAAGACTTAACTTATACGAAATATTAATAAAACCTTGCTATGCATCCAGTATTATGATGTTAATTGTATTAATAAGTTATAATATTTTATATAAGAATACAATTAGTAATGGAATATCTTGCTTGACATCTATATTTTTGGGTATGATAGTATATATTATAATGATAATTGTATTCAAGGTATTTAATGTTGAAGAAATAAGAGATAGATTTAAAAGAAAGTAAAAAGGAGAGAAATTCTAATGATTAAGATAGTGGGATTAGGACCAGGAAGTAAGGATGCATTGACAATAGGAACAATAAATGAACTCGAAGCAAGCAAACATATATTTCTAAGAACGGAAAAGCATCCAACAGTAGATTACCTGAAGGAAAAAAATATCGTATTTGATACTTATGATAATATTTATGATAGTATAGATAATTTTGATGAAGTATACTTAAATATCGCAAAAGACATAATTAATAAGCATAAAAATATGACTGATTTAATTTATGCAGTTCCAGGTCATCCATTGGTTGCAGAAAAATCAGTATTTAACTTAATAGAACTATGTAAAGAAAATGGAATAGAATATAAAGTTATACCAGCAGTAAGTTTTATCGATGCAATGATTGAAAGCCTTAAGATTGATCCTATAGAGGGGTTAAAGGTTATAGACTCTTTTGACATAAGTAACCAAATTTTAGACAAAAGAATAGGAACAATTGTTACGCAGGTATACAATCAATTGATAGCATCAGAAGTTAAATTAAGATTGCTAGAATGCTATAATGATGAAACAGAGATTTATTATGTAAGAGCAGCCGGAATAGACGGTCAGGAAAGCATAAGAAAGATACCGTTATTTGAACTGGATATGCAGGAGGACATAGATTATTTAACATCTATTTATATACCAAAGGATTTAAAAAACAAAAAAGACTTTAATGATTTTTTAGACATAATAGAAGTTTTGAGAGGTGAAGATGGATGTCCGTGGGATAGAGAACAAACCCATAAGTCTCTTAAGAAGGCTTTAATAGAAGAAAGCTATGAGGTAATAGACGCAATAGATCAAGATGATGATAATTCGTTAATCGAAGAATTAGGAGATGTACTTCTACAAGTTGTTTTTCATGCATCTATTGGAAAAGAAGACGGATATTTCGATATAGGAGATGTGATAGAAGGAATTTGTAATAAAATGATAAGTAGGCATCCTCATGTATTTAAAGACGCTGATGGATTGAATTCATCAGAAGATGTATTAATAAAGTGGGATGAGTTAAAGAAGAAAGAAAAGGGATATAATAGTGTTGTAGATGAACTGAAAGGAATAACAAAGGGACTACCTGCACTTTTAAGAGCACATAAGATTCAAGAAAAGGCAAGTAAGGTTGGATTTGACTTTGAAAATATAGATTTTGCTGTAAGTAAGGTAAAAGAAGAGTTAAAAGAAGTAATTGATGTATATAATACAGAAAATGTGGAGAAAATAGAAGAAGAAGTCGGAGATTTAATATTTTCATGTGTAAATATTGCAAGGTTTCTGAAAGTAGACGAAGAAATAGCATTAAATTATACTATAGACAAGTTTATAAAAAGATTTCAGTATATTGAAAGAGCAGCTAAGGATAAGAATATTGAATTAACAAGTATGACTTTAGATGAAATGAATGAACTATGGGAAATTTCAAAAAACTTAGGTTAATAGGTAATTTAAATAAAGGAATTTTCTAGTTTATGAAGAATAATAATTTTATAAAGAACTACTTTGTAACGATTTATTGGATTATTTAGTTATATATAGGAAAAGAAAGCGTTTTTCTATAGACGGGTAGCTGAAGAGGTTATATAATAAAGAAGTGCAATTTAGTACATAAAGAAAACAGTTAGAAAATATGTAACTGGATTTTAAGGAGGATGTTATTGTGAATAAAGCAGAATTAATTACTAGTATGGCGGAAAAAAGTAAATTAACAAAAAAAGATGCAGAATTAGCATTAAAAGCTTTAATTGAAAGTGTTGAGGAAGCACTAGAAAAAGGAGAAAAGGTTCAATTAGTTGGATTTGGAACTTTTGAAACTAGAGAAAGAGCAGCTAGAGAAGGAAGAAATCCTAGAACTAAAGAAGTTATAAACATTCCTGCAACAACAGTTCCAGTATTTAAAGCAGGTAAGGAATTCAAAGATAAAGTTAACAAGTAATAAAATACAAGTTAGACAGAGTAAATATGAACCCGAGTTTTCTCGGGTTCTTTTGAATGGAGGAGAAATTGTGAGGCTAGATAAATATTTAAAGGTATCGCGTATTATAAAAAGAAGAACTGTAGCGAAAGAAATATGTGAGAGTGGCCGTATATTAATAAACGGGAAAGTAGCAAAGCCTTCTACAAAAATAAAAGAAGGGGATATAATTGAAATAACGTTTGCTAATAAAGTATTAAAAGCGGAAATTGCTAGTGTAGTAGAACATGTGAGAAAAGAAGAAGCAAAAGAAATGTATATTATCCTTGAGGGTGAAGAAGATAAAGAGTAGAAACTATATAGTTTATCTACTCTTTATCTATATATGGGGATTGAACAAAAAAGATTTATGTTAAGTGAAATTATCATAAATAATTCCACTTAACAGCTTTTAAGAAATAAATTCCACTATACTTAACTTATTAAAGGTTCTAAATTCTAAAATGCAAAATACAAACATATATTGTATAAGAAAAATAAATGGAGGAATTTTTAATGGAGAAAAGAGTGGAAAATAAAGTAGAAGATAATAAATCAAGTTTATCTCTAGAGAATAGAAAAAAATTAACTTTAAGTGGTGTTATAGAGGTTATAAGTTTTGATGAGCAAAAAATAGATTTAACAACTAATCTAGGAAATTTAACTATCAAGGGAGAAGAGTTAAAAATGAACAAGTTGGATGTGCAAAATGGTGATGTTATAATTGCTGGAAGCATTGCATCTATGGTATATAACGGAAAGATATCTAAGAAAAGCAATGAAAGCATAATAAGCAGATTGTTTAAGTAGGAATATAGTATGCCTTTAGGATTGAATATGCAGATTAATCTTGTTATATGCAGCTTAATTGGAGGTGTTATAACGGGAATATTGTTTGATATATATAGAGGAATAAGAGGATTAAACTCTATAAAGATATTAACAATAATAGAAGATATGCTATTTTGTGTACTTATTGCTTTGATTGTTTTTACCTTTTTACTATATACTAATTATGCATTTTTAACTCCCTATGTATATATTTTCATAATTATGGCCATTATATTATACTTTAAATTTATTAGTAAGTATTTTTATAACAGCGAGATGCTAATTGCAAAATTATCTTATAAGTTGATTAGAATTTTATTGAAAAATTTATTATATCCATTAAAAATAATTGCATATAAAATTACTGATAAAAGGAAATGATAAAAAATTACTTGAATAATACTAATATAGTGTTTACAATAGACTTAAGAGAATTTGCAAAATAGAGGTTCTTATAGATGAAAACGAAGTTAATATTAAAGCGGACAATAATTACTGGATTTATTATTTTCTTTGTCTTTAGTTACATTAGGCAAAGTATGACAATGAATAGAATTCAAAAGGAAATTGACAGTAAACAAGTTCAGTTAAATGAAATTAAGCAAAAAAACGAAAGACTTCAAGATGAAGTTGATAAAATTAATTCAAGCTCATCGGATTATCTTGAAAAATTAGCAAGGGAAAGACTTGGGATGATTAAGCCTGGTGAAAAAGTTGTTAATGGTGAGATAACAAATCAAAATTAAATTTCAATTTATAGAAAAACTTATAAAACTCTGGTAATATTATAGTAGCTAAATAATTAAATTTGTATTCTAAATTAAAGAGCATCTGCACAGCAGATTTGTTCTTATAAATTTATATATTTTTAAATTTAAGGAGGAGTCTTTTAAACATGACCTTAATGGCAGGAAACATAGTAGAGGGCACAGTGATAAACATCACAAACTTTGGAGCTTTTATTGAAGTTGAAGGCAAAACTGGATTAGTTCATATTTCAGAAGTGGCAGATTCTTACGTAAAAGATATTAGAGAACATCTTAGTGAGCAAGATAAAGTGAAAGTGAAAGTTATCTCAATTGATGACAATGGTAAAATCAGTCTTTCAATAAAGCAAGCAAATGTTCAAAGAAAATCGGTTAAACCAGCAGAGATTGATTGGAAGGCACCTGATAAGAAGAAAACTACTAATTCAGGAAATTTCGAAGATATTATGTCTAAGTTTCTAAAAGATAGTGAAGAAAGAATGCAAGATGTAAAGAAACATCAAGAATTTAAAAGTAAAGGTGGAAAAAAAGGCTACTAAAAATTTTTAAAATCTTTATTAGGAAAATAAATATAAAATTTGCTTGATAAATTTCAAATGTAGAATAGATTTGTAGAGAAATTTTTATATTTGTTTACAGTTTATTCTGCATTATTAAGATTATAAATGGATATTTATAGTGCTTAAAACTTGTGATTTACTGATTATTGCAATTAAAATTTTAAATATATAAGATTAATAAAAAAATATTGTTGACACTAAAAAGAATATGTATTATAATTAGCTTTGTCGTTGGCACTTAGTTTATAAGATATGCCGAAGTGGCGGAACTGGCAGACGCACAGGACTTAAAATCCTGCGGTGGTTAAACACCGTACCGGTTCGATTCCGGTCTTCGGCACCATGTATATGAAAAAAATAATATCGCGGGGTGGAGCAGTTGGTAGCTCGTCGGGCTCATAACCCGAAGGTCGTAGGTTCAAGTCCTGCCCCCGCAACCATTGATATGGCGGAATAGCTCAGCTGGCTAGAGCACTCGGTTCATACCCGAGGTGTCGTAGGTTCAAGTCCTATTTCCGCTACCAATATGTGCCGAAGTGGCGGAACTGGCAGACGCACAGGACTTAAAATCCTGCGGTGGTTAAACACCGTACCGGTTCGATTCCGGTCTTCGGCACCATATATATGAAAAAAATAATATCGCGGGGTGGAGCAGTTGGTAGCTCGTCGGGCTCATAACCCGAAGGTCGTAGGTTCAAGTCCTGCCCCCGCAACCATAAATATGGCGGAATAGCTCAGCTGGCTAGAGCACTCGGTTCATACCCGAGGTGTCGTAGGTTCAAGTCCTATTTCCGCTACCAATATGTGCCGAAGTGGCGGAACTGGCAGACGCACAGGACTTAAAATCCTGCGGTAGTTAAACACCGTACCGGTTCGATTCCGGTCTTCGGCACCATATATATGAAAAAAATAATATCGCGGGGTGGAGCAGTTGGTAGCTCGTCGGGCTCATAACCCGAAGGTCGTAGGTTCAAGTCCTGCCTCCGCAACCATAAAGTTTAGTAAGCTTTGTTATCAAAGCTTTAACTTATATGTCGTGAACTTGTAGGATACAATGAATATGCCGAAGTGGCGGAACTGGCAGACGCACAGGACTTAAAATCCTGCGGTAGTTAAACACCGTACCGGTTCGATTCCGGTCTTCGGCACCATATATGAAAAAAATAATATCGCGGGGTGGAGCAGTTGGTAGCTCGTCGGGCTCATAACCCGAAGGTCGTAGGTTCAAGTCCTGCCTCCGCAACCATAAGACTTAAGCAGTAGCTCAGGTCTTTTTTTGTTTGGAAAATATTTATTATATGAAGTATAAGATAAAGGCATAATATTCTGAATAAATTCCTAGCCAGTGAGAAGAAAACTTTAGCATCTATTTATAATGCTAAGAATGAGATATTTAAAGTTTACTTTTCTAACATGGTGTTTAAATTAGTTATAGATAGAAGTTTAATATGAATGTAGATGACTACACTTATGTTAGGCTTTTTTTAGTACTTAATATTTTGAGTACTGTAAGTTAACTTGTCATAAGATTGATTACCGAATACGAATTTTGGTCACTTAAGCCAAGAAAATCCGAGAATAATCGTAAAAAATATTATTTTAAGGAGTAATTAAAAAGTGTATTCACGATTTATAATTTTATGAAAAATATTTTATATATAAATTTCTAATAAAATGAGATTAACGACAAATTAATTATAACGTTCTAAGTTTAATAATTAGCCAGATATCTTGATTTACCTTGACTAAGTATGATATTAGATCAAAATGTAATAAAGAAAATAATCTATTAAATCATTAGATATTAGAGAAATATAGATGAAGTTGTCCTACGAAAACTTTATACGATAAACACCTTATGACATTTATCGTAAGGTTATGATGCTATAATCAAATTACATTATTTGGAAATGAGGCGAGCTAATGTGCAGTATGGATTAGGGTTGGATAAGTATGAAGGAATAACTAGAGTAGAAAACTTAAGAAAAAAGTTATGGATGAAAACATCTATAGTGAAGTTAGGGATTATTCTAATTTCAGGAATCTTGCTCGGTAGAGTAAATTTATTATTAAATCAATCAGATAGTCTTGGTATAGCGCCAATAGGAATTGCGTATTTGATAGCTGTAGTTACAAAAGAGAATAGGAGAAATAGTTTAACTGTGGCGATAGGAATCGCTATAGGATATCTAACAATAAGTAGTTTACTGACAGACGGTTATGTATATTTAGTAGCTGTAGCTTTAGTTACAATTTACTATGTGTTTATAGCACCAGCTAAAAATAGAAAAAAGGAATTAGTAGGTTTTGTAATAATTCTAAGTAGTTTTTTTTGTTATGGTTTACTAGTTAATAAATATGAACTTGGCGTAAATATAACTTTATGTTTAATACAGACATTAATTGTATTGCCCATATATTATGTTATAAAGTATGCGTTAAATTCTTTGGAAGAGGTTAATACCAATTACTTCTTTTCTTCGGAGGAAATAGTAAGTATTGGAATATTTTTATGTTTATTAGTTGCAGGAATAGGTAATATAAATATTAGTAATTACTCTATAAGAAATATATGCGCACTTACATTAGTTTTGACGATTGCATATGTAGGCGGTGCAACATATGGAACTATGATTGGAGTTTCTATGGGTATAATGCTTGGAGTTGCTTCAAATGACATGATGTATAGTGTAGCCTTTTTTGGAGTTGGAGGCTTAATTGTTGGCATATTTAAAGATACTGGGAAAATATTTTCAATACTATCAGGTATAATAATTTATACTGCATTAGCTTTGTACTCTAATGCAGTAACATTGAAGTTGGGAGTTGAGGTTCTTACTAGTTCTGTTTTATTCTTGTGTGTTCCAAAACCTGTATTTACAAGTATTGAAATTGAGATAAATCCATATAGAAAGAAAGCATCTTTAGGCGAAATTCAATTAAATGCAATAAAGGAGGAATTTACTTTTAAATTAAAAGAGCTTACAAGTGTACTTACAAATGTATCAAGATGCTTATTAACTAACAATGATAATGAAAATTTATTGATTAAATCGAAAGGGAGTGCATTAGTAGAAAACTTGGCAGATAGAAGTTGTTCAAGCTGTGAAAATAGGCCTTTATGCTGGGAAAGAGAGTTTCATCAAACATTTAATTCTTTTCAAATGTTAATTCAAAGTAAGGAGGAGGGCAAATTAGCAATTCCTATGGATTTGCAAAAAAGATGTATCAAAAATTTTACACTTTTAAAAAATGCAGAGGGGATTGTAACCAATTATAATGTAAATGAATCAATAAAGGAAAGATTAGCAGAAGGAAGAAATATATTATCATCCCATATAACTAACATATCGTGTACTTTAGATAATCTTCTTAATGATTTTAAAAAGGAGGTTAGAATAGATACTGATTTAGAAAGATTGACGAAACGTATACTGAATAAAAACTCCATATATTACAATGATATTTTTTGCTATATAGATAAAAGCGGTAGGGTTAAGATTAGATTAAGTGTAAATAATTGCGAAGGAGCTGATTATTATGGAAAAAACATAGTTTCTCTATTGAGCAGTGCTATGAGAATGAAATTATGTATTGGGGATGATGGTTGTAAAATAAATCCACAGACAAATGAATGTATTATAACGATAGAGGAAAAACCAAAGTATTATATGGTGTCTTATGGTGCAATGGAACCAAAAGGTGGAGAAACTCAAATAGGTGATAGTTATAGTTTTGGAAGGACAAGAAATGGAACGTATATGACAATTCTAAGTGATGGGATGGGGTCTGGACCAGAGGCTAAGGAAGAAAGCAAAGCAACTGTTGATTTGGTAGAAAAGCTTATTGAAGCAGGGTTCGATGAAGATATAACGGTCAACACAGTTAATTCTATAATGGGAATGAGATTTTCGGAAGATGAAAAATATGCAACTTTAGATTTAAATAGAATTGACTTATATAATGGTAATGCAATATTTGTAAAGATAGGCGCAGCACCTAGCTTTATAAAAAGAGGCCGTGATGTAATATCTATTAATTCTAAGAATTTACCTTTTGGACTTGTAGATGAAGTGGACGTGGAAGTTATAAGAGAAGTGCTACGACCTGGTGATATTTTAATTAATGTCAGCGATGGTATTTTAGATATAGATAAATCAAACTCGGGAGAATCAACTTGGATTGAAGAATATTTAAAGACAATTAATTCAGATCCTAGAGAACTGTCAGAAAAGGTGTTAGAAAGAGCGAAAAAATTAAGTAATGGAACAATTAAAGATGATATGACAGTAGTAGTTTCAAAAGTTTATTTAGATAGCTAAGATTATCATGCAATAAGTTATTAAAATATTATAAATAGCTGTTTCAAAAATTTAAATCGTAAGTTAAATTTGAAACAGCTATTTATATTTGTTTCATATTTAAGTAAATAAATAAGATTGTTTTTAAGAATAATGTTATATTTATATAGAATGAGTTTTGAACTGTTAAATTGAAGCAATAATGTTTACATTTAGAACATATATACGTAAAATATAAGAAGCGGAATTGTATATGACATAATAATAAATAAGTAGGAGTGTTATTTTTGTATAGAAAAGTACTGTCTTATATAAAAGACAATAACCTTATTAAACCCAATGATAAAATTTTGATTGCTCTTTCTGGAGGACCAGATTCTATATGTCTTTTGAATGTTTTATTTGAGCTAAGAGAAGAATTAAATATAAGTATAGCTGCTGCACACTTAAATCATCTTTTAAGAGGCGAAGATGCATTTGAAGATGAGAGATATGTCATTAATACATGCAATGATATGGGAATAAAATGTTTTGTCAAACGTGTAGATATTAATGCTTATTCTAAGGAAAGTAAGTTGTCTTCGGAAATGGCTGGGAGGAATGCTAGATATGATTTTTTTGATGAAATCTTAGAAAAAGAAGGCTTTAATAAGATTGCTACTGCGCATAATGCAAATGATCAGGCGGAGACAGTCTTATTTAGGCTTATGAGAGGAACAGGCCTTGAAGGGTTGGGAGGAATTAGGGCGTCTAGAGATGATAAAATAATAAGACCCATTTTATGCTTGAGTAGAGAAGAAGTAGAAAACTACGTAAAGCTAAAGAACTTAAATCCAAGAATTGATAAAACTAACTTTGAAAAAATTTATAATAGAAATAAAATAAGATTAGATATATTGCCATATATGAAAGAAAATTTTAATGAAGATATAGTACAGACTTTGAATAGGATGTCTACATTATTGCAAAAAGATAATGAATTCCTTGAAAAATTATCCGCTGGTTTATACAATAAATATTGTATGGAATGTAATGATTATTTTATAATAAAAAAGGAAATATTTAAAGAGGAAGAATCTTTGGTTAATAGAGTATTAAGGCATGCGTTAACAAGGTATTCAAAGTCTAATTACGATTTTGAAGTTAAGCATATATATGAAATATCTTGTTTGGCTCAAAAATACTCTGGAAAGTTAGTGCATCTTCCAAATGGAGTTTGTGCTGAAAATGTTTATGGAGATATATACATAAAAACAAAGACAAAAAAATCAGATATAAATAGTAAAAAAGAAGAAATAATTTTAGGTAAAGATAACATATATATAAATACAGTTGAGTTTCATAAGTATGTTATTCAATTTTCTATAATTAATGGTTATAATGAAAATTCTATAAACTTAAAGCAAGGAGATTTCGTTAAGTATTTTGATTTTGATAAAATTAATAATAATATTTCAATACGAAATAGAAAGAATGGAGATAAAATTATTCCACTAGGAATGAGTGGTAGCAAAAAATTAAAAGATATTTTTATTGATATGAAAATTCCTAAGAATGAAAGAGAATGCATCCCTATTTTATGCTTTGATGAAAGGATTGCATGGGTTATTGGAATTAGAATCTCAGAAGAATATAAACTTACAAGTAAAAGTACGAATATATTAAAAGTAGTCGTTCAAAGAAAGGAATATTAAATATGAAACAAGATATACAAGAGATACTATACTCAGAAGAAATTTTAAGTAAGAGAATTAAAGAACTTGCAAGTGAAATAAGTACAGATTATAGAGGAAAAGATTTACTTATAGTTGGTATTTTAAAAGGATCAGTAATATTTGCTGCCGAGCTAATAAAAAACATATCTATTAAATGTGAAATAGATTTTATGGCAGTTTCAAGCTATGGAAGTTCTACAGAAACATCTGGTGTCGTAAGAATATTAAAAGACTTAGATAATAGTATAGAAGGAAAAGATATTTTAGTGGTTGAGGATATTGTTGATACAGGAGTAACCTTAACATATTTACTTAAATATTTAAAAGCGAGAAAAGCAAATAGTATAGAAATAGTTGCATTACTAAATAAGCAAGCGAGGCGTAAATCTGATTTAGATGTTAAATATATTGGATTTGAGGTTCCTGATGGATTCATAGTAGGTTATGGAATAGATTATGCTGAAAAATACAGGAATTTACCTTTTATAGGGATATTAAAGCCTGAAGTATATGAAAAATAGAAAGTTCAAATTTAATTGTAATAAAAATATTCCTATGGTAAAATTTTAAATATGATGAGAGAGGGGGGCCTTGAATGAAAAAATATTCAAGTGCGGCTGTATGGATTGTATGCTCAGTTATGCTGATTTTAGCAGCAGTTACTATGTGGCAAACAGGAAAAGGTTCTAATGAGATAACTTATAGTTCATTTATACAAAAGTGGAATTCAAATGAAATAGAAAGTATCTTAGTCAAGGAAGACAGCATGACTATAGAAGGAAAAACTACTGATAATAAAAGTTTTGTTACTATTGCTCCGGGTGAACTTGTTAGTTCGCTTATAGTAAATCAGCCTAAATTAGATGTTAAAGTCGTTTTTGAGAAACCATCTAATAATGCAACGTGGATAGCAACATTACTTCCATTTATATTAATGGCAGTATTTATATTTATATTCCTATTTATATTTACTCAACAATCCCAAAGCGGAAGTGGTGGAAGAGGGGTTATGAATTTTGGTAAAAGCAAAGCTAAAATGGTAACTCCAGATACACAAACAGTTACATTTGAAGATATAGCAGGTGCGGATGAAGAGAAAGCTGAGCTTGAAGAAATTGTTGAATTTTTAAAATTGCCATCAAAGTATATACAGATAGGCGCAAGAATTCCTAAAGGCGTTTTATTAGTTGGGCCTCCTGGGACTGGAAAAACATTACTTGCAAAAGCGATAGCGGGAGAGGCAGGCGTGCCATTCTTTAGTATATCAGGATCAGATTTTGTTGAAATGTTTGTTGGTGTTGGTGCATCGAGAGTTAGAAGTTTATTTGAAGAAGCAAAGAAAAATTCACCTTGTATAGTATTTATAGATGAAATTGATGCAGTTGGAAGACAGAGAGGTGCAGGCTTAGGTGGAGGACATGACGAAAGAGAACAGACATTAAATCAACTTCTTGTTGAAATGGATGGATTCGGTGCTAATGAAGGTATCATAATGATAGCTGCAACAAATAGGCCTGATATATTAGATCCAGCGTTATTAAGACCAGGAAGATTTGATAGGCAAATAATTGTTGGAGCTCCAGATGTAAAAGGTAGAGAGGAAATTCTTAAAGTTCATACAAGAAAGAAACCACTAAATGATGATGTGAAGTTAGATGTGCTTGCTAGAAGAACACCAGGGTTTTCGGGAGCAGATTTAGAAAATCTAACAAATGAAGCGGCATTACTTGCTGTTAGAAAAGACAAAAAACAAATTTCTATGTCTGAAATGGAAGAAGCAATAACAAAAGTAATTGCAGGTCCTGAGAAAAAGAGTAGGGTAATAACTGAACATGATAGGAAATTAACAGCTTATCATGAAGCAGGTCATGCAGTTGTTATGAGATTGCTTCCACACTGTGATCCGGTTCATGAAATAAGTGTAATTCCAAGAGGTAGAGCTGGTGGATATACTATGCATCTTCCAAAGGAGGACACTTCTTATACATCTAAGTCTAAATTAAAAGATGAGATGGTTGGACTCCTAGGTGGAAGAGTTGCTGAAAGATTGATTATGGGAGATATAAGTACTGGTGCAAAAAATGATATAGATAGAGCAAGTCATATAGCTAGAAGTATGGTTATGGATTATGGTATGAGCGAAGAAATTGGAACTATATCATTTAGTACTTCAGGGCATGATGAAGTTTTCCTTGGAAGAGACTTAGGTAAGGGGAGAAACTTTAGCGAAGAGATAGGTTCTAAAATAGATAAAGAAATAAAGAAATTTATAGATGAGGCTTATGATAGAGCTAATAAGCTTCTAAAAGAAAATATAAACAAATTACATGCTGTTGCAAAAGCTTTAATTGAAAAAGAAAAACTTGATGCAGAAGAATTCGAAGATATTTTTGTAAATAATTAATACACAGGCTATTTCAGGCACAAAATGGGTTTGAAATAGCCCTTTAATTTTTTATATGTAGAATCATAGAATATTTATATTAATACGAATATTCGGAGTCTATTTATACTTATTATTCGAAAAAACTTTTATTATGTATAGTGAAATGATATAATAAATTATATTAAGTATGATTTTGGGTTTATATTTAGGAGGGATTTTAAATGAAAAGTGATATTCAGATTGCTCAAGAGGCAAAGATGGAGCCGATAAAAAATGTGGCTGAAAAATTGGGACTTTGCGAAGATGATATAGAGTACTATGGAAAATATAAGTGTAAAATATCTTTAGATGTATATGATAAGGTTAAAAATAATAATAATGGAAAGTTAGTTTTGGTAACAGCTATAAATCCAACTCCTGCAGGAGAAGGAAAGTCAACAGTTACAGTAGGGCTTGGTCAGGCTTTAAACAGGATTGGGAAGAAAGCCGTTATAGCATTAAGGGAGCCATCATTAGGACCGGTTTTCGGGATCAAGGGTGGAGCAGCTGGGGGAGGATATGCTCAAGTTGTTCCTATGGAAGATATCAATCTTCATTTTACTGGAGATATGCATGCTATTACATCTGCTAATAATTTGTTATCTGCAGCAATAGATAACCATATTCACCAAGGTAATGTTTTAAGAATTGATTCTAGAAGAATTGTATTTAAAAGAGTAATGGATATGAATGATAGAGCGTTAAGACATATCATTGTTGGGATGGGTGGAAAGGTTAATGGATTTGTTAGAGAAGATGGATTCAATATAACTGTTGCATCTGAAATAATGGCTATATTATGTTTAGCAAGTGATCTAGAAGATTTGAAAGAAAGAATGGGGAATATAGTAATTGCATATAATTTAGATGGAAATCCTGTTTATGCTAAGGAACTAGAAGTACAAGGAGCTATGGCGCTACTAATGAAAGACGCGATTAAGCCTAACTTGGTTCAAACATTAGAAAATACTCCTGCATTAATACATGGAGGACCATTTGCTAATATTGCTCATGGATGTAATTCTATAATGGCAACTAAGCTTGCTTTAAAGTTGGGAGATGTTGCCATAACAGAAGCTGGATTTGGAGCGGATTTAGGTGCAGAGAAGTTCTTTGATATTAAATGTAGATATGGTAATTTAGAACCTGAATGTGTTGTAGTTGTTGCGACTATAAGAGCATTAAAGCATCATGGCGGAGTAGCTAAGACAGAATTAAATGTTCCAAATGTTGAAGCATTAAAAGATGGAATTGCTAATTTGGAAAAACAGATAGAGAATATAAAGAAGTTTAAAATTACACCTGTTGTTGCAATAAATAAGTTTGTTACAGATAGTTCGGAAGAAGTGGAATTCATTAAGGATTTTTGCGATAGAATTGGGGTTAAAGTAGCATTGTGTGATGTGTGGGCTAAAGGTGGTGAAGGTGGAATTGACCTTGCCAATATAGTGTTAGATGCACTAGAGAATAGTGAATCAAATTTTGAGCCTATATATGATAAGGAAAAATCTATTAGAGAGAAAATATTTACAATTGCTAGTGAAATTTATGGAGCAGATAAAGTTAATTATACTCCAGCAGCAAAAAAACAAATTGATGAATTAGAAAAGTTCAAGTTGGATAAACTTCCTGTATGTATGGCAAAAACGCAATATTCACTATCAGATAATCCTAGCCTTTTAGCTAGGCCTACAGGATTTGATATTACAGTTAAAGAAGTCAGAGTATCAAATGGAGCTGGATTTATAGTGGTTCAGACAGGTGACATAATGACTATGCCTGGCCTTCCAAAGGTACCAGCAGCAAATAAGATGGATGTATTAAAAAGTGGAGAAATAATAGGATTATTCTAATGAATGCATATATGTGTATTTAAGTTGAAAACAGAAGCTAGAAAATGGTGGTATTAATCTAAAATCACATTTAAACTCTTGACAAATTAAATATAATTGTTAAAATTATATTGTTATTTTTTAGTCAATTTCAAAATTAAGGCAGCTCTTCGGGCTGCTTTTAATTTAACTATATTAAGGTGGTGCTTTCTATGATTTTACTTGTTGATGCAGGTAATACTAACATTGTTTTGGGAGTACATAATGGAGAAAGGTATATAGCTAGTTGGCGTATTTCAAGTGAAGGAAATAAAACTTCAGATGAGTATGGTATACAAGTTATGCAACTATTTAACTTAAGTGACATTGATCCTAAAAATATTACTGGAGTTATAGTTTCTTCTGTTGTTCCTAATATAATGCATTCTTTAGAAAATATGTTAAGAAAATGTTTTTGTCACGAACCTATAATAGTTGGACCAGGAGTGAAAACTGGAATAAATATTAAATATGATAACCCGAGAGAAGTTGGAGCAGATAGAATAGTAAATGCTGTTGCTGCATATGAAATTTACAAGAGACCAGTTATAATAATAGACTTTGGAACAGCTACAACTTTTTGTGCAGTAAGAGCGAATGGAGATTATCTTGGAGGATGCATATGCCCTGGAATAAGAATTTCGGCGGATGCTTTATTTGAAAGAGCAGCTAAGCTTCCTAGAGTAGAATTAGAAGTACCAAAAAATATGATTTGCAAAAATACTGTATCAAGTATGCAATCTGGTATTATATTTGGTTATATTGGGCAAGTTGAATATATAGTGAAAAAAATGAAACAAGAAATGAAAAATTCTAAGTATAAGGAAGAACCTTTTGTATTAGCAACAGGTGGATTAGCAAATTTAATAGCTAAAGAGACTGATGTTATTGATAAGGTTGATTCGGATTTAACACTAGAAGGATTAAAAATATTATATGAAAAAAACAAAGAAATAGAGATTTCCCAAAGATAAATTATATGGAAATTGAGATTTATACAAGATGTAAGGAGTATATTCTACAATGAAGATAGGGAATTTAACCTTTGAAAACAATATATTTCTAGCACCTATGGCAGGAGTAACTGACATATCATTTAGAGGATTATGTAAGGAAATGGGATGCGGTTTGGTTTACACCGAAATGGTTAGTGCTAAAGCATTATATTATGGAAGCGAGAATACACAAACCTTACTTAGAATAGCAGATGAAGAAAAACCAGTTGCGGCCCAGATATTTGGTAGAGAGCCAGATGTGATGGCTAGAATTTGTGAGGAATATTTAAATAACAGGGAAGATATTTGTATAATTGATATTAATATGGGATGCCCAGCTCCCAAAATAGTTAAAAATGGAGAGGGATCTGCATTAATGAAAGAACCGGAACTTGCATACGATATCGTTAGAACTATAAAAAAAGTTTCAACCAAACCTGTTACTGTCAAGTTTAGAAAAGGATTTGATGAAGATAATATTAATGCAGTAGAATTTGCAAAAGGGATGGAACAAGCTGGAGCAGATGCTATTGCTGTTCATGGACGAACACGAAAACAAATGTATCAAGGGAAAGCAGATTGGGACATAATAAAGAGAGTTAAGGATAGTGTTTCAATTCCTGTAATAGGAAATGGAGATGTATTTTCTCCAGAAGATGCTATCAGAATGAAAAGAACTACAAATTGTGATGGAATAATGATTGCAAGAGGAAGTCAAGGAAATCCATGGATATTTAGACAGATAAATAATTTGCTTAATGGAGAAGTAATTCAAGAAGTTTCAGATAATGAAAAAATTGAAATGTGTATTAGGCATTACGAATTAGCAATAAAATATGATGGGGAATTTAAAGCGATAAGAGAAATGAGAAAACACGCATCATGGTATATTAAAGGACTTCCAAGATGCACAGAACTTAAAAATAAGATTAATACTATAAATGATAGTGAAAAAGTTATTGAAGCTTTAAGAAAATATCAAGATGAATTATAGTTTTGTAAGTATAACTAGAATTATTTAATTGTTTCAAGCATATTATTAATATTTAGAAAAATGTAATTTGGTTTAATAATAAATCTAGTATAAATATGAGTATTAATTTTTGTGTAAAAATTATAATTTATGTTTTACTAATTTACTTTTATATTAATATTTAAACTAGGTTTATTTAATGTTTGATTCACAGCAATCATAGCTATGAGTAAAGTTGTTCCGAATTAGTTGCTAACTAATGGAGCGAATTGCTTCAAATTAGGATTTATTGACATATGAAATGTGCTGATTTATAATAAGTTAAATGATTTTCAGATTAAAATATTTTTCAAATTATTATAAATTTGTAGGTACTCTCTGTTAACGATATAATAAGAGATTGCTTAAAATATTTATTTAATAGATAATTTATCAAAATAAAGATTATAATCAATAACTAAAATAAATAATATAGAAGGTTTTAAAGGGGAGTTAAAGTATATGAGCCAATCAAAACAATATGTTATGACTTATGAAGGTGTTAAAAAATTAGAAAGTGAATTAGAATATCTAAAAACAGTAAAAAGAAAAGAAATAACTGAAAAGATAAAAATTGCTTTAGGATACGGAGACTTAAGTGAAAATTCTGAGTATGATGAAGCTAAAAACGACCAAGCATTTACAGAAGGAAGAATAATTCAATTAGAAAATATGCTTAAAAATGCAGTGGTTGTAGATGAGTCAGAGATTCCAAGTGATATTGTTTCAGTTGGATCAAAGGTAAAAGTTAAAGATTATGAATTTGATGAAGAAGTAGAGTATTCAATAGTAGGTTCTGCAGAAGCGGACCCTATGAATTTTAAAATATCAAACGAATCACCGGTTGGAAATGCACTAGTTGGTAAAAAAGTTGGTGATGTAGTAGAGGTAACAGTTCCAGACGGAGTTAATAAATTCGAAATACTAGGAATAAGTAGAAGTTAATTGGAGGTACAGCAATGTCAACAGAAGAAATGAGCATGCAAGAGTTAGAGTCTCAGTATAATGAACAGGAAGGATTGAGAAGAGCTAAACTAGCAGAGCTACAAGGTGCTGGAAAGGATCCTTTTGATGTTTATAAAGTCAACAGAACTCATACATCAGAGGAAGTTAAGGCAAATTATGATGCACTAGAAGGTAAGGAAGTAACCGTTGCAGGAAGACTAATGTCTAAAAGAGGGCAGGGAAAAGTTGTTTTCTCAGATATACATGATAAGGATGGTAAGATACAACTATTCTTAAAGATTGATAAGGTTGGGGAAGAAAATTTAAAGCAATATAAAACTTTTGATTTAGGTGATTGGATTGCAGCAACTGGAGAAGTATTTACAACTAAAACAGGTGAAGTATCAGTAAATGTAAATACTTTTGAGTTGACTTGTAAATCTTTAAAGCCACTTCCAGAAAAATGGCATGGGTTAAAGGATCCAGATTTAAGATATAGACAAAGAGAAGTTGATATAATTACAAATACAGAAGTTAAGGATACTTTTATTAAAAGAAGTAAAATCATTTCAGCTATAAGAGAATTCCTAGATGCTAAAAGCTTTATAGAAGTAGAAACTCCAATTCTTGGAGCAATAGCTGGTGGAGCAGCAGCAAAACCTTTCATTACTCATCACAATACTTTAGATATGGATATGTATTTAAGAATAGCTACAGAGTTATATCTTAAGAGATTAATAGTTGCTGGTTTTGAAAAGGTATATGAAATAGGAAGAAATTTTAGAAATGAAGGTATGTCAGTAAGACATAATCCTGAATTTACAGCTATAGAATTATACGAAGCATATTCTGATTATAATGACATGATGGAAATTACAGAAAATATGGTTGCATATATTTGTGAAAAAGTAAATGGAACTACTAAGGTTGCTTATCAAGGTACAGAAATAGACTTTAAGCCACCATGGAGAAGAATCACTATGGTTGATGCTGTAAAAGAATATGCTGGAGTAGATTTCAATGAAATAAAATCTGACGATGAAGCTCAAACTATAGCAAAGGAAAAACACTTAGAATTTGCTAAACCATTAAATACAGTAACAAAAGGTGAAGTTTTAAATGCTTTATATGAAGAGTTTGGTGAAGCAAATATGATTCAACCTACATTTGTTACGGATTATCCAGTTGAAATTTCACCTCTTACAAAGAAGAAGAGAGGAAATCCTGAATTCACTGAAAGATTTGAAGGCTTTGTATTTGGTAGAGAACTTTGTAATGCATACTCAGAATTAAACGATCCTATAGTTCAAAGACAAAGATTCGAACAACAAGCTAAAGAGAGAGAACTTGGAGATGACGAGGCATATATGCTAGATGAACAATTTATGAGTGCTCTTGAAACAGGTATGCCACCAACAGGTGGAATGGGAATGGGAATAGATAGACTTATAATGTTCTTAACTGATTCAGCTTCAATCAGAGATGTTATATTATTCCCTACAATGAGACCGCAGAAATAATTTGATACAGTTAAAGTAAATAGATTATATTTATTTCTATAAAAAGGTTCTATATGTATAAAAGGCATATATGAACCTTTTATTGTTGTTGATTTAAAAATGAAATATAAGAAACATAATTTGAAATCAGGAACTCTATAATAAGTTCAGAAATATTTTATTATCTGCATAAATATTTATAGGAATTAGTATTTCTTCTGGATAATAAGAAAGAAAAGCTATAAGTATTTCTGAAAACTACAAAAGTAAATAAAATATAAAAAAGACTTGCATAATCTAAAAAAGCTGATATAATAGATTAAGTAATGACGTTCCGCGATAGCTCAATGGTGGAGCACTCGGCTGTTAACCGATAGGTTGGAGGTTCGAGTCCTCTTCGCGGAGCCATTTTTTTATATTTTTTAGAATAGTATTATAAGTTATAACATGTACTTTGGAAGCATTGTTATAGCTTTTTTATTCCATATGAATTTATACTAAATTTAAATTTGTGAACATTGTTACTCTTGATGGCATAAGTTATGGAAATACTTACTCGGAGAATCACAGTTTGTAAAGAGAATGAAAAAATATATTAGCCTGTCGAATTTTTCTCACACACATTTGAAAAAGTAGATGCGCAAAAATCTACAGTTTCACAATCGCTTGAGATTTTATTCTTTCCAAGTTTTATAAAGATGAATTAGGAATATATAATATGTATTAATTCTAAAATGTAAATGTAATTTGATAATTTTGATAGTATAGAGATATAAATTTGATATTTTGCTAAAAAAGGGTTGCATAATTTAAAAAAGCTGATATAATAGATTAAGTAATGACGTTCCGCGATAGCTCAATGGTGGAGCACTCGGCTGTTAACCGATAGGTTGGAGGTTCGAGTCCTCTTCGCGGAGCCATTTTTTTTTATTTTATTTAGAATAGTATTATAAGTTATAGCATGCATTTTGAAAGCATTGTTATAGCTTTTTTTATTCCATATGAATTTATACTAAATTTAAAGTTGCGAATATTGTAACTCTTGAGGGCATAAGTTATGGAAATACTTACTCAGAGAATCACAGTTTGTAAAGAGAATGAAAAAATATATTATCCTGCTGAATTTTTCTCACATACATTTGAAAAATCAGGTGGGTAAAATCTACAGTTCCACAATCGCTTGAGATTTTGTTCTTTTCAGGCTCTATAAAGATGAATTAGGAATATATAATATGTATTAATTCTAAAATGTAGATGTTATTTGATAACTTTGATAGTATAGAGATATAATTTTGATATTTTATTAAAAAAGGGTTGCATAATCTAAAAAAACTGATATAATAGATTAAGTAATGACGTTCCGCGATAGCTCAATGGTGGAGCACTCGGCTGTTAACCGATAGGTTGGAGGTTCGAGTCCTCTTCGCGGAGCCATTTTTTTATATTTTTTTAGAAAATATTCAGACTTGACATATAAAATGATTTTGTTAAAATTAATTTATAAATTAAATACACATGTTGAAAAAGAAAAGTAATTTATAAGTCAGTTGAAGAGAGATGATGTTTGGTGGAAATCATTATTGGTTATAAATGAATGGAGCTTTTGAGTGTGAGGAAATCGATGAAGAAAGATGGGCTTAAGCCAAGAAGGGTGGAACCGCGGAATTATATTTCGTCCCTTTGTGCTTAAAGCCTTTTTTATTTTATAAAAATATATTTGGAGGGATAAAACAATGGCAGTAGAAAAAACAATGGATAAGATTGTGGCTCTTTGTAAAAATAGAGGATTTGTATTTCCAGGCTCAGATATATACGGTGGTCTAGCTAATTCGTGGGATTACGGTCCTTTAGGGGTAGAATTCAAAAATAATGTAAAAAAAGCATGGTGGAAAAAATTTGTTCAAGAAAGTCCGTATAATGTTGGATTAGATTCTGCTATTTTAATGAATAGAGAAGTTTGGGTTGCATCAGGGCATGTTGGAGGTTTTTCAGACCCATTAATGGATTGTAAGGAATGTAAGGCAAGATTTAGAGCTGATAAATTAGTTGAAGATCATATGACAGAAAATGGAGCAGAAGTAGCGACAGCTGATGGATGGACTAACGAACAATTGAAAGAATATATTGAAAGAAATAACATAGTTTGTCCCAAATGTGGAAAGATGAACTACACAGATATAAGAAAGTTTAATCTTATGTTTAAAACATTTCAGGGTGTTACTGAAGATGCTAAATCAGAAATGTATTTAAGACCAGAAACAGCACAAGGTATTTTTGTTAATTTTAAAGCAGTGCAAAGAACATCAAGAAAAAAAGTACCATTTGGTATAGCCCAAATAGGTAAATCTTTTAGAAATGAAATTACACCCGGTAATTTTACTTTCAGAACAAGAGAATTTGAACAAATGGAATTAGAATTCTTCTGTAAGCCTGGAACTGATTTAGAGTGGCACAAATATTGGAAGGACTATTGTTGGAACTTCTTGCTAAACTTGAATGTTAAGGCAGAAAATTTAAGAATGAGAGATCATGGAGAAGAAGAGTTATCTTTCTACTCGAATGCAACTTCTGATATAGAATATTTATTCCCATTTGGTTGGGGAGAACTTTGGGGAATAGCAGATAGAACTGATTATGATTTATCTAAACATCAAGAACATTCTGGCCAGGATTTAAGCTATTTAGATCAAACAACTAATGAGAAATATGTTCCATATGTTATAGAGCCGTCGTTAGGTGCGGATAGAGTTGCTTTAGCATTTTTAATTGAAGCATATGATGAAGAAGAGTTAGAAGGTGGAGATGTTAGAACTGTAATGCATTTACACCCAGCATTAGCTCCGTTTAAAGCAGCAATATTGCCTCTTTCTAAAAAGCTATCAGAAAAATCTTTAGATATTTATGCGGAGTTAAGTAAGAAATTCAATCTTGATTTCGATGAAACAGGAAGTATAGGTAAGAGATACAGAAGACAAGATGAAATTGGAACTCCTTATTGTATAACAATAGATTTCGATACATTAGAAGATGAGTCAGTAACAATTAGAAATAGAGATACTATGGAACAAGAAAGAATTAAAATAAGTGAAATAGAAAATTATATCCAAGCAAGTTTGGAATTTTAGGATTATACCTAAACAAAAACTGATTCAAGATAATTTCTTCTTGGGTCAGTTTATTTTTTTGTTGCAAGTGTTATAATTAAAATAACGAAGAACAAATTTTGGCAATAATATATACGATGGATAGAGATTTAAATTTGGAGGATAAATCATGAAGAAAGATTTTAATGAGTTTAAGGAATTTATAGTGGGTAAGAAAGTTGGAGTTGTTGGAATTGGAGTAAGCAATATTCCGTTAATCAATTTTTTAATAGATTTAGGTGCTGCTGTAACGGCTTTTGATAAAAAGAGTTTAGAAGAACTTGGAGACGTTGCAGATGGATTTAATAAAAGGGGAGTTAAGCTGGAGCTTGGAGAAAAATATCTAGATAACTTAAAAGGGTTTGATGTGATATTTAAAACACCATCAATGAGGATTGATAGTGAAGCATTAGTAAGGGTTAGAAAAGAAGGAGCATATGTTACTTCTGAGATGGAAGAGTTTGTTAGGTATACAAGAGGAAAAGTCTATGGAATAACCGGTAGCGATGGAAAGACAACAACAACAACAATTATTTCTAAGTTACTAGAAGGTCAAGGATATAAAACATGGGTCGGAGGAAATATAGGAACTCCATTATTTTCAGAAATAGAAAACATACATGATGAAGATAAAGTTGTATTAGAGTTATCTAGCTTTCAACTTATGACAATGACTCAAGAAATAGATGTTGCAGTATGTACAAATTTATCCCCAAATCACTTAGACATGCATAAAAGTATGCAAGAGTATATAGATGCGAAAAAGAATATCTTTATATATCAAAATTCAAATGGACTTTTAGTAGTGAATAGAGAAAACGAAATTACCCATGGATTTATAAAAGAAGCGAAAGGAAATGTGAAAGAGTTCAGTTCAAAAAGAGAACTGATAGATGGGGCATACTATAAAAATGGGATACTCTATCTTGAAGACAAGGAAGTTTGCAAAAAAGACGATATCGTAATTAAGGGGATGCATAATGTTGAAAATTATCTTGCAGCATTTTTAGCAACAAAAGACGATGTCTCTGTGGAGGTAATGAAAAAAGTTGCTGAAACATTTGCTGGCGTTGAACATAGGTGTGAACTTGTAAGAGAGATAGACAGAGTTAAATATTATAATGATTCTATTGCTTCAAGTCCTACAAGAACTTTAGCGGGGCTTAGAGCATTTGATGAAAAAGTAATAGTTATTGCAGGAGGGTATGATAAGAATATACCTTTTGAACCTTTAGCATATGAGGGGTACCCATATATAAAAGAATTGATCCTTATGGGAGCGACAAAGCACAAGATCAAAGATGTTTTTGATAATTTAGAAAATGAAAAAGGAATTAAAATTAATATAAATATGGTTGAGTCTTTGGAAGAGGCAGTAAGACTTGCTGAAAGCATAGCGAATCCAGGCGATATTGTCACTCTATCACCTGCTTGTGCATCATTTGATATGTATCCTAATTTTATGATAAGAGGTAATAAGTTTAAAGAGATAGTGAAGTCTTTATAAGTGCATAATGCAAGAAATAGGAGATAAGTGTTTAGTTATAAATACTTATCTCCTATTTTGCATTAACTTTTAGAAGAAAAATCTTTGAAGTATATATTATTCACATTTATACTTGGGCTATAGAATATACCTGAGGTAGTCAAATAATATTCATTTATACCCTCTGATATCTCTGGTTTAGAGGTAGCGGTTGAATTTTTTAAGTCTACTGATAGTGAGTATAAGTTATTTGAGTCACTGCCGTTAATAAAATATATGGATTTATCTATAATTTTTAACTGAAATCCATTCATTATGGAAATTCTCTTGCAGCTTAATGTAGATGGGTCTAGTGAGTATAGATTGTTGTCATCAGAAGAATTGAAAAAAAGTAACTGCCCATCAAAAACTATAAAGCTATTAGCTGTGTAATCGGTAAGTTTTTGTCTATTACTACCATCCGTTTTTATTGAATATAATTTTGAGTTATCACTTAAGTTTTGATACACAATAAAATCTCCATTAATTATAAAAGAGCCTACACTATCAGGACATACCAATGAGTGTTCTGATGTTGATGTATTATATTTGTAAATCCTATTTTCGTTATTTTTATTTATGTAGAATAATTCTGAATTAGAAGCTATTAAATTATTTACTGAATCGTCATTCAACTTTGTGTAAGTTTTATCAGAAAT
>NZ_CP043998.1:145000-415000 GCF_008705175.1 Clostridium beijerinckii
GGAGACTTGGAAACTAGGGCGTCAGCCTTGGTGGAGTCGTTGTTGGGATACCACCCTGATAGTATTGAAGTTCTAACTGGATGCCATGAAACTGGTGACAGGACATTGTTAGGTGGGCAGTTTGACTGGGGCGGTCGCCTCCTAAAATGTAACGGAGGCGCCCAAAGGTTCCCTCAGAACGGTCGGAAATCGTTCGAAGAGTGTAAAGGCAGAAGGGAGCCTGACTGCGACACCTACAAGTGGAGCAGGGACGAAAGTCGGGCTTAGTGATCCGGTGGTACCTCGTGGGAGGGCCATCGCTCAACGGATAAAAGCTACCTCGGGGATAACAGGCTGATCTCCCCCAAGAGTTCACATCGACGGGGAGGTTTGGCACCTCGATGTCGGCTCGTCGCATCCTGGGGCTGAAGTAGGTCCCAAGGGTTGGGCTGTTCGCCCATTAAAGCGGCACGCGAGCTGGGTTCAGAACGTCGTGAGACAGTTCGGTCCCTATCCGTCGCGGGCGTAGGAAATTTGAGAGGAGCTGTCCTTAGTACGAGAGGACCGGGATGGACTGACCTATGGTGTACCAGTTGTTTCGCCAGAAGCATAGCTGGGTAGCTAAGTCGGGAAGGGATAAACGCTGAAAGCATCTAAGTGTGAAGCCCACCTCAAGATGAGATTTCCCATAGCATAAGCTAGTAAGACCCCTTGAAGACTACAAGGTTGATAGGTCAGAGGTGTAAGTGCGGCAACGTATTTAGCTGACTGATACTAATAGGTCGAGGGCTTGACCAATATAATCAAGTTGTAATATACATTAAAATTATATGCAATTTTGAAAGAACAGTATTTCTTTCAAAAGAAAATCTCGTGATGATGGCATAGAGGTAACACTCCTTCCCATTCCGAACAGGAAAGTTAAGGTCTATTACGCTGATGGTACTGCATGGGAGACTATGTGGGAGAGTAGGAAGTTGCGAGGTAAGATGGCTCGATAGCTCAGTCGGTAGAGCAGAGGACTGAAAATCCTCGTGTCACTGGTTCGATTCCAGTTCGAGCCACCATAATGGCGCTATAGCCAAGTGGTAAGGCAGAGGTCTGCAAAACCTTTATTCCCCAGTTCAAATCTGGGTGGCGCCTCCAATTTATTTAAGATAGCTTATGTATTAACTAAATAGTTGATGCATAGGCTATTTTTTATGTATATAATAAGCTTTATGGAAATCTATAATTTAAAATTGAATTAATTACATAGAAATATTATAAGTTAATGAGTCACTAATAGAGTGAATTAATGAATTATATATCACATGACATGTGTTGCAGCGATTGAATTTATATATTTAATGGCATTACATTGGTTAAATTGGTTTACTATAATTGCAAAGGTAGGATATTATCATAAATATATATTAAATAAATTTTTAAATTACTTTTTAAATTACTTTTTAAAGTTTATTGAAAAAGGTTTCAAAGAGTGCTATACTAAATTTAAGGAAAATAAATATTGGGTACCTATTTTTCTAAAAGCTAATAGATATGCATGCATTATTAGATTATTAATAGAAGGTATATTTATCGATATGATAAATATGAATAAAAACTAGTACAGCATTATTTAAAGAATGTAAGAGAAAATTGGCCTTGCTAGTTATTTTTACCAAGTTTCATGGAAGTCAAATTATAAATATACTAGGCAATTAATGTATCTTTTGTAAACGATAAAAATAGTCTTCCGAACGAAGAAATTTTAGGAATATTATAAACGCACTAGGAATATACGAATTTAAATCAAATGAAATAAAAAATGGGAGATGATTTTAATGAAAATAAAAATTAGTAACTCTGTAATATATATTTTCGCTGCACTTAGTGGGCTTTTGTTTGGTTATGATACTGGAGTTATTTCAGGAGCTATTTTATTTATTCAAGAACAAATGCACCTTGATTCATGGCAGCAAGGATGGGTTGTAAGTTCTGTATTATTAGGAGCTATTCTTGGGGCTGCAATCATTGGTCCTATGTCTGATAAATATGGCCGTATAAAGCTAATTCTTACATCGGCTGTTATATTCTTTGTCGGCGCACTTGGATCAGCATTTGCTCCAGAAATTTGGTCATTAATTATATTTAGAATCATTCTTGGTGTCGCAGTTGGTGCATCTTCAGCTCTAATTCCAACTTATTTAGCTGAACTATCACCATCTGAAAAACGTGGAACCATATCAAGTTTGTTTCAGCTAATGGTTATGAGCGGAATTTTATTGGCTTATATTACGAATTATGCATTTTCAGATTTATATACTGGTTGGAGAGTGATGTTAGGGTTCGCAGCTATTCCAGCAGCAGTTCTTTTAATAGGCGCACTTGTGTTACCAGAAAGTCCTAGATTTTTAGTAAAAGATGGACGAGTAGACGAAGCAAGAAGTATATTAGAACATATGAATAAACATGATAAAAGTGCTGTTAATTATGAATTAGCTCAAATAAAAAAACAAGCCGAGATTAAAAGTGGTGGAGTTAAAGAGCTATTTAGCGAATTTGTACGCCCGGCATTAGTTATAGGCTTTGGTCTAGCTATTTTTCAACAAATTATGGGATGCAATACAGTTCTTTATTATGCACCAACTATATTTACAGATGTCGGATTTGGTGTACAAGCAGCTTTGCTTGCCCATATTGGAATTGGAGTCTTTAATATAATAATTACTGCTATAGCTGTAGCCATTATGGATAAGATTGACCGTAAAAAAATGCTTATTTATGGAGCTATTGGGATGGGAGTTTCGCTATTGATTATGAGCATCTCAATGAAATTTTCTAATGGTTCATCTGTTGCTTCGATTATATGTGTTATCGCATTAACTATCTACATTGCCTTTTTCTCAGCTACTTGGGGACCTGTAATGTGGGTTATGGTAGGAGAAGTATTTCCACTAAATATTCGTGGCTTAGGCAATTCATTTAGTAGTGTAATTAATTGGAGTGCTAATATGATGGTATCATTGACATTTCCAGCATTATTGAATTACTTTGGTACAGGTAGTTTATTTATAGGTTATGGTATAATCTGTTTTGCGGCAATTTGGTTTGTTCAATTTAAAGTATTTGAAACTCGTAATCGTTCACTTGAAGATATAGAAGCTGAACTTAGATCATATAAAGGAGTAGAAAAACTCCAAAAGGATATCTGCACACAAGATGCTACAACTAAGGCTTAGGGGATAAGAGTAGTTATAAGATATTATAAAAAAGATATGTTAGTTAAACATATCTTTTTTATATAATATAAAGGCAACAAGTCCACAAATGCCAATAGTTACGCCCATAACTATGGAGAATGCATGTGGATTATCCGCAGATAATGGTAATGCTATATTCATACCAAATATTCCACCTATTATAGTCGGTATTGCCATAAGAATTGTAACTGATGCAAGTACTTTCATGACAATATTTAAGTTATTTGATATTACAGAAGCAAAAAAGTCCATTGTACTAGCTAATATATTACTATAGATTTCAGTCATTTCTATAGCTTGTTTATTTTCTATAATTACATCTTCTAAAACATCTTTATCTTCTTCATATTTTTGCATAAGCTCTAATTTCAGCATTTTCTCTAAAGTAATTTCATTAGCCTTTAGTGAAGTTGAAAAATAAACAAGTGATTTTTCCAGAGAATGTAATTGTATAAGCTCTCTATTTTTCATAGATTTATGAAGCCTTTTTTCAATCATTAAACTTTTTTTATCTATTTGACGCAAATAAAGTAAATAGTATGTTGATATTCTATTTAGTATTTGTAATGTAAATCTTGATTTTTTAAATGTATAAAAAGATTTAATTTTGTTATTAGCAAAATCCGTTAGGATTTTACTGTTTTTTAAGCATACAGTTATCAATTGTTTATTAGTATGTATTATTGATAATGGGTATGTATCATAAGTAAGAGAGTTATCTTCCATTTCGGTAAACGGTATATCCACTATTATTAATAATGAATCCTCTTCAATATCGATACGTGAGGTTTCTTCATCATCTAAAGCTGCTTTTAAGAATTCCAAAGGGACACCTGTTTTCTTTGATATTAATATTAGTTCCTCAGCAGATGGAGCAATAAGATTTATCCAAGCACCATTTTCTATTGTATCTATTAATTTTAGGGAAGGATCAAATTCACTTTCGCTTTTATAGATTTGAATCAATTTATAACACCTCCTAAGCAGTACAACTAATATTATACTATTATAAGATGGTTTGTAAACACATAGCATTTCTTGTAATATACTATTATTTTTATTATTCTGTAAGTTTAATATGAAAATACATCAAAGGATTTTACGTTTGATTTTTTATTATGCCAGAATCTATGAAGTGAAATATGGTATCTTAAAATATAAATCGATATAATATATGGAGTTTATTATTATCAAAAGCATATATTATATTATTTTTAAGATACCATATCTTAAAATTTTTTTATTAGCAATTTCTATTATTAAAGAATTCAGACTTAACTTCAGAGAGTAAAGTTTCGTTTTGTATCAAGTCAATAGCAGTTAATGCAAGAGCTGTAGCTGCTATATTGCATTGTTTTAAAGCAAATTCAGATGTAGTTGCTTTTGCGAAATCTAGGCTTCCATATTTAATATTTTCATCATCTATTATAGATATATATGGATGTATGCAAGGAACCTTATGACTTACATCTCCAATGCTTAATCCAGCATATATATCTTTTGGTGGATTAATATTTATTATTCCACTTTCTTTAAGGTTATGACTAAATAGCCTATTTAGTGTTCTATTGGTTATTAACTCCTTATTAGGAGACTCATATAAGAAAAATTTATTAGGAATATCTATTAATGCTGTCACATTATGTGCAATTTTTCTTATTTTATCATAAGCTTCGTTAGCAGTTTTCGTGTTAGATGCACGAATGCAAAATTTAATTTCAGAATCTGCTGGTAATAGCAATGTTGTATACCCACCATTAGATATAACCGAATTTATTTCTAAATTATCTGGAAATCCTTTTTTTATAGAGTTTAAAATATTAAGAGTTAGTAAAACGGCATCTAATGATGTATAAGAATTCCGATTTAAAAAACTTAACTTGCTTTCGCTTTCAAACTTAAGTCCTAATGGGATAATTGCTGATGAAGAGCCACTTTCACATGTACATGTGTCAGGGTGTGCTACCATTACAACATCTATGTCATCAAATAGTCCTTGTTTTACCATTGTCCCTTTAGTCCCGCCAAAGTATTCACCGGGGCAACCTACCAGTATTACAGAACCTCCGATGTCATCTATAACACTTCCTAAAGCTAATGTAGCGGATACTGACATTGCAGTAACCATATTATGCCCGGTAATATGACCTTCATTTTCGATAGCGTCATATTCACATAGATAACATATTTTAGGATGACCCTGGCCTTTCTTTGCTATAAATGAATTGTTAATGTTTAAAAAATTTCTATCAACTTCAAATTTGTATTTATTTAATAAATTGCATATGCAATTAGACGCGTTAACTTCACTATAACTTTTTTCGGGATTCTCATATAAATAGGTACAGAGATTTTTAATATCGTCAGCACAAGTAGATAAAAATGAAATAATTTTGTTTTTCATAAGCGCAATTCCTTACTTAAAACTTGCAAAATAAATTACTAGATCTTGTATATAGTACAGGTTTTGCTTTGTTTTACAGTAAGTTCTCCTTTCATATTAATGTTTTTATTGTTAACATGATAATAGCTGTATTAAATATAAGCTTAATATAGCTATTATTTTAAATATTATGAGCAAATTATTGTTTGAAAATTTAATAATATAAGCTATTTTTGCAAGCTATATTTACATTATGTAATTTGTATTAAATTCAGTAGTAATTGTGTAAATATATATTGCTCTTTATTAGTATTACCATAAATTAAAAAAATATCTATATAGAAGTTATTAACATCCACAAGGTGTATAAAGTCTACATAATTGGTAATAATTTTATAAGAATCATAAAATTAAGGGGGAATTACTAATGGAGGATACAAATAAATCATGTTTTTTATGTGGAGCAAGTGATTGCGATGGTATAATATTAAATGGAGAAAAGATTTGTAAAGCATGTGAAGAGAAAATTGTTAATACAAATGTAGAGGATCCAGATTATGATTATTATAAGGATAATGTTAGGATAATCTTATTTAGCGAACATGCTTAGAAATTAAATTCTTACATTTAAACGCTAATATACAGAGGGGTACTTTAAGATGAAAAAAGGTTTATTTATAGTTTTTGAAGGTGGCGAGGGAACCGGAAAAACAACGGCGATTGACGCAATATATGATTGGATTACAGAAAATAATTTTGAATGTATAAAGACGAGGGAGCCAGGCGGAATTAAAATATCAGAGCAAATAAGACAAGTTATTTTAAGCAAAGATAACAAGGAGATGGATGCTAAAACAGAAGCACTATTATATGCAGCGGCGAGAAGACAACACCTTGTAGAAAAAGTGATACCAGCATTGAATCAAGGTGTAATAGTTCTTTGTGATAGGTTTATAGATTCTTCTTTGGCGTATCAGGGTTATGCGAGAAATTTAGGAATAGAAGAAGTTTTAAGTATAAATAAATTTGCTATTGGTGAGTATATGCCGGATATATCAGTGCTATTTGATCTTGATCCTAAAATAGGATTGGCTAGAATAGCTAATAATGATTGCAGAGAAGTAAATAGATTAGATATAGAAAAGTTAGAGTTTCATGAAAGAGTTAGAGAAGGATATGATATTGTTTATAAAAATAATAATCATAGAATTGTTAAGATAGATGCAAATAATACGAAAGAAAATGTAATTAATCAAATAAAAAATATACTAAGACCTAAAATATGGACAAATATAAACTAAGTAATAAAAAGCCACCTATTTGTGGTAAAATAATATGTAGTAAATTATTATTAGTTTAAGGGTGGGAATTAAAATGAAATTGATAATTGCAATTGTTCAGGATGAAGATTCAGCAGATGTCATAGAGGCTTTAACAGAAGAGGATTATAGAGTTACAAAATTAGCAACTACAGGAGGATTTCTTAAATCTGGTAATACTACATTATTGGTAGGAATTGAAGAGGAAAAAGTCGAACTTGTTATTGATGTTATTAGGAATGTATGTAGAAAGCGAAATGAGACAGTAGTTACACCAACTACCCTTGGGGGAAGTGAAAGTGGATATATGCAACAATACCCAGTGCAAATTAGCGTGGGAGGTGCTACTGTATTCGTAATTGATGTGGATAAGTTCGTAAAAATATGATATCAAGGAGAGATAAGCATTGAGAAAGATAATTGGACATAAAAATATTATCGATAATATAAATAATAGAAGACAAAAGGATTCATTTTCTCATGCAAATCTAATAATTGGTAATGATGGAATAGGAAAAAGTATAGTAGCTAAGTATCTTTCAAACCAGATTATTAAAGAGAGAAATGGTGTAGAGAGTGTTGATATTGTAAGGTATTCTCCTAATTCCAATTCATTTGGTGTTGATGATGTGAGAAGCATTATAAGTGAAGTCAATAAAAAGCCTTATGAAGGTGATAAAAAGGTATTAATATTATATAAATGTGACAAGCTAACAGTTCAAGCTCAAAATGCATTATTAAAAACTATTGAAGAACCACCAAGAGGTGTACATTTAATATTACTAAGTGATTCTTTAGAAGTAATTTTAGATACAATAAAATCGCGTTGCCAAATATATAGGTTAACACCATTAAATAAAGAAGAAATTTTGAGTTACCTTGAGGAAAAATATAATAATTTAAGTGAAGATGATAAAAAAGCTGCATTAGCTTATAGTGCTGGAATACCTGGAAATGTAGATAGATTTTTTAGCGATGATAAGTTGAGAAATTTGAGAGATATATGTATAGAATTATTTGAAGATATCGTAAGTAGACAAAAAGGTATTATATTAAAGTATGAAGAATTATTAAAAAGTGCAAAAGAAGATAAATTAGAGTTACTAAATATACTTCTATCATATATAAGAGATATCTTACTTCTTAAAGAACTTAATGATAGTGAACTCGTTGTTAATTTTGATAAAATATATAAGATAAAAAATATATCAAGAGGAATATCTTATAAGAAATTAAATAGTATGTTAGAATACATAAAAGAAGCTAGAATAAATTTTAATAGTAATACGAACTATTCAATGGTCATAAGTGTTTTGCTTATGGGCTTTGCGGAGGTATAATTAATGATAAAAGTTATAGGCGTAAGATTCAAGAAGGCAGGAAAGATTTACTACTTTAGTCCATTAGAATTGGATATAAAAAAGGGCAATTATGTAATAGTAGAGACAGCTAGAGGTATAGAATTTGGTGAATGCGTTATAGGAATTAAGGAGATAAAAGAGGAAGATATAGTATCACCTTTAAAGAATGTTATTAGAATTGCTGATGAGGATGATATTAGAAAACATAAAGAAAATAAGGATAAAGAAAAAGAAGCATTAGATATATGTTTAGCTAAAATTCAAGAACATAAATTAAATATGAAATTAATAGATGTAGAATATACATTTGATAATCATAAGGTTATATTCTACTTTACAGCAGATGGTAGAGTAGATTTTAGAGAATTAGTTAAGGATTTAGCTACTATATTTAAAACCAGAATAGAATTAAGACAAATAGGAGTAAGAGATGAGGCTAAAATGGTTGGAGGACTTGGACCATGTGGTAGGCCTATGTGCTGCTCTACATTCTTAGGAGACTTTGCATCTGTGTCAATAAAAATGGCAAAGGAACAGAATCTTTCTTTGAATCCAACCAAGATATCTGGAATATGTGGAAGATTGATGTGCTGTTTGAACTATGAGCAAACTACATATGAAGGTATAAGAAAGAGATTGCCTAAGATTGGTTCTATTGTTAAGACAGAGGCTGGGAATGGAGAAGTTGTTGGTAATTCAATAGTTAAAGAGATGGTAAAGGTTAAGGTTAGAAGAGGAGACGAGGAAGTTGTTGAGGAATTCAAAATAACTGATGTAGAGCTCGTTTCAGGAAAATATGAAGACACAATTGATGAAAATAATATAAAATTGATTGTTGAGTCAGAGGAAGATAAAACATTAATAAAAAATCTTATTAATGAAAAATAGGAGGAATTTCTATGAAATCTGTTATTAAGATTTGTAATATGGAGTCTAATGACGATGCCAAGATAATTCAAGATACAGTTGTTAAGAATTCGGGAGTAATAGCTACTGAAATTTCGCTTGCAAAAAGGGAGATAACAGTGATATATAATGATATCTTTTTAAAACTCGAAAGGATTATAAATTCCATAGAGGATTTAGGATATGTTGTTTTGTAATCGTAAATGATATAACAATATTAAAAAATAAGAAGTCTAGAATACAAAACACTTTTAAAACATACGAATACGTGTTAAAATGTAAGAGGTTAATTACCACAATTTATTAGGAGGTGTTCTAGATGGCATTTGTTATTAATGATTCATGTGTTAGCTGTGGAGCATGCGCTGGAGAATGTCCAGTTAGTGCTATAACTCAAGGAGATACTCAATTCGTTATTGATGCAGATACTTGTATCGATTGCGGAAACTGTGCTAATGTTTGCCCAGTGGGAGCTCCAAACCAAGAGTAATAAAAGAGAGATCGTCTTTAGGCGGTCTTTTTTTTATTTAAAAATAGTTGAAATAGTTATTTTCACTATTTATATGGAGGTGTTAACAAGATACATTCAGACTTAAGGTTAGAATTTATATACAAGTCAGAAGTATCTAATATATTAGAATTTATTTTTTTTACGCTCTTCATAGATATTATAAAATTCTTAGGGTCGTCTAAGTATAAAGTTGTTGTATTAGTTTTATAATGCATAGGAACTATGTATTTGGGGGAAATAAGGTTACAAAGTTTCGCAGACTCAAAACCGTTGAGAGTGAAATGTCCACCAATAGGGATAAGTAAAATATCAATATTTTTAAGCTTTTCTAAAATCAATGAACAAGGTATATGGCCTAAATGTCCTAAATGGCATATGGAAAGTTTATCATCCTTAAATATATAAATAATATTTGAGCCTCTTTTTAGTCCATTGCACTTATCATGAAAGGAGTCAAACCCTTCTATATTAAGGAAGCTTAAGTTAAAGTTTCCGCTCTCATTAATAATCTTGGTTGTATTATTTATATCATTAATATATGAACTATCAAAATGGTTATGACTAATGGTAATTAAATCAGATTTAGGGAAATTATTATCATAACCTAAATTGTTGCTAAATGGATCAATTAGAATTCTTTTACCAATGGATGTTTTCATAAGGAAACAAGAATGTCCATACCAAATAATTTGCATATAAAACCTCCATAAATTGAAATATATTAGATATTATTAACATACAGTAATATAAATAATCATAAATTTATATTGATACTTCAAAAAGTAGAAGAAGTATAGTATAATATTATAAAGTCAAAGTAAGTCAAAAACAAATAATTAAATAAAGGTTTAAGCAGGTGATGTTATGGCAAGACTTTCAGATATAATAGAAGAGTTTATAAAACAAATGTTTAATGAGAATAGAGATAATGTGATTTTTATACAAAGAAATGAGTTAGCAGATCAATTTAGATGCGCGCCGTCCCAAATAAACTATGTATTAACAACTCGATTTACCTATGAAAGAGGATATTTAATTGAGAGCAAGAGAGGCGGCGGAGGTCATATAGCGATCAAGCAGTTGGATGATGACAACTCCAATAGAAGAGAAGAATTAATTAACCAAAGCATAGGAGAAACAATAACATATCATAATGCAAACGCATTGCTTAATCACTTATTAGAATCTGGAGTTATTGAAGAAAGAGAATGTGAAATAATGAAAATAGCAATAAATGATAGAAGTTTAACTTCAGCAGATAATAAAAATAAAGTAAGAGCTGATATTTTAAAAGCTATGATTATGATAATTTTATCTTAAAGGTGGGGATATATATGTTATGTGAAAAATGTAAAAAAAATGAAGCAAAGATAAATTTAATTACAGTGATGAATGGTCAGAAACAAGAAATTTGGTTATGTGAAAATTGTGCAAAAGATATAGCTAATATTCCGTTCTTTAATCCAATAATGCAAAATATAAATGTTCCATTTCAAGGAATACTTACAGAAATATTATCTAATGTAGATAATGGTAAATCAAATATAGATAATAATAAAGTAAAGGAAATTATCTGTCCAAATTGTGGGTTAACTTATCAGGAATTTAAGAAATCAGGAAGATTGGGATGTACTGATTGTTATAAAGAATTTAATATTGTACTTGAGCCAAGGATAAAGAGCTTACAAGTTGGAAGTAAACATATTGGTAAGATTCCTAAGGTAAAGGGAAAGGAATTGGTTCAAAGAAAAAACCTTAAGGATTTAAAAGAAGAGATGCAAAAATTGATAGTAGCTGAGGAATATGAGAGAGCAGCAATAGTAAGAGATGAAATTAAAAAACTAGAATTATATATATTAGAAAGTAACACTAAGGAAATTATAAATAGAAAGGAGGGAAATTGTGATGAATAGCTGGGAAGATGATAAGGAAGGACTTGGAGCAGTATTAAGTAGCAAAGTGTTGTTAGCTAGAAACTTTAGTAATTTACCTTTTCCTAATAAACTAAACTATATTAAGGGTAGAGAAAATGGCAAAGAAGTATATAACGTTCTTAAAAATGAATTAGATAATGAAGAAATTACGTTATATGAGATTTGGAATACAAAAGAGGAATTTAGTAAACAATATTTAGAAAGGGATCTAATCAGCAAAGAGCTTTTGAAAAATTCTGATAAGGGCTCATTTATATTGAATAAAGAAGAAGATCTTAGCATTATGATAAATGAAAAAGATCATATAAATCTTCAATGTGTAAGTGATGGATTGAAATTAGAAGAAATTTTTGAGAGAGCAACGGTTATTGATGATAAGATAGAAGAAAATTTTGACTATGCTTTTGATGAAACATTAGGTTATTTAACAGCATCACCAGAGAATATCGGAACAGGAATGAAGGCCTCAGTAGTATTACATTTGCCAGCTCTTAGTATGAGTGAAGAAATTAATAATATATCCAAAAGGCTTGGTAAGTTAGGAATTGCTATAAAGGGAGTTCATCTAGATGGTACAAAAGTTTTTGGAAATTTATACAGAATATTTAATAAAGTGTCATTAGGTTTGACAGAGGAGAATATTATAAATAAATTAAAAGAAGCAGTTTGGAGCATAATAATAGAGGAAAATAAATTCCGAGAAATATTACTTAGTAAATGTAGACATGAATTAGAGGATAAGATATATAGAGCATATGGAATACTGAAATATGCAATGATTTTGGATTTTAAAGAGTCTATTGAACTATTATCAAATGTTAGATTAGGAGCGGAATTATCAATTATAAATATTGATAAGGGTAAGTTAGATAAACTATTTATTCTAATTACTAATTCATCCCTTCAAAATTATTTGAAAAAATCACTAGATGATAAGGAAATTAAGTATGAAAGAGCTAAATTAGTGAAAGAAATGTTAACCTAAGGAGAAGATAGGAGGTTTAAAGTATATGGAATATAATAAATTAACAGAAAGGGCACAAGCAGTAATTTTAGAAGCTGAAAATGAATCAGAAAAATTTAAACATGGGTATGTTGGAACTGAGCATATATTACTTGGCATATTAAAAGAAGATGGATATTCTGCTAAGTTATTAAAAAAATATGGGGTTAATAGTGAGAATATTAGAAATATGATACAAAGATACTTGGGTTATGGGGATATCAAGAAAACAGACGATAATATTTTACTTACCCCTCGTACCAAAAGGTTAATAGATGAAAGTTTTGCAGCAGCAAAAAGATTAAATCATAAATATGTTAGCCCTGAACATATTTTATTAGCCTTACTTAACCAAGAAGAAGGAATGGCATACACTATCTTAAAAAGCTTGAATCTTAACTTTACCATTATAAGTGAAGAATTACTTGTATTCTTATCCGGTACTTATGAAGATAAAGCTAGCGATAAAAATATAATTGATAATAAGAAAGCTAATACTCCAATGCTTGATAAGTATGGAAGGGATTTAACAGTACTATCTAAGGAACAAGGACTAGATCCTGTAATTGGAAGGGATAATGAAACTCAAAGGTTATTAGAAATTCTTTGTAGGAGAATTAAAAATAACCCGTGTCTGATTGGGGAACCAGGCGTTGGTAAAACTGCTGTAGTTGAAGGACTAGCACAGAGAATAGTTGAGGGAAATATTCCAGAGATACTTAGAAATAAAAGAGTTGTTTCTTTAGATTTAACATCTATGATTGCAGGAGCTAAGTATAGAGGTGAATTTGAGGAAAGACTTAAGAAAACTATGGATGAAATAATTAAAGATAAAGATATAATTATTTTTATAGATGAGATTCACACTATTATAGGAGCAGGAGGAGCAGAAGGTGCTATCGATGCATCTAATATATTAAAGCCTGCTTTAGCAAGAGGAGAGATTCAATGTATAGGAGCCACAACTATAGATGAATATAGAAAGTATATTGAAAAGGATTCTGCATTAGAAAGAAGATTTCAACCTGTAACAGTGGGAGAGCCTTCAAAGGAAGAAACGCTAAAAATTCTTAAAGGATTAAGAGATAAGTATGAAGCTCATCACAGAGTTGAAATAACAGATGAAGCTTTAGAAGCGGCCGTTAATTTGGCAGATAGGTATATAACAGATAGATTTATGCCAGACAAAGCCATTGATTTGATTGATGAAGGAGCTGCTAAAGTGAGAATCCAAAGTTTAACAGCCCCTCCGGATTTAAAAGATTTAGAAGAAAAAATTGAAAATATAGGTAAAGAAAAGGAAGAAGCTATACGAGTTCAAGACTTTGAGAGAGCTGCGAATTTAAGGGATAAAGAGAGAATTTTAAAAGAGCAGTTAGGTAATATGAAAGATAGTTGGGATACTCAGAATTCTATAAAGACACTAGTTGTAGATGCAGAAAAGATAGCGAGTGTAGTATCATCTTGGACTAAGATTCCAATTCAAAAATTAACTGAATCGGAAAGTGAAAGGTTATTAAGATTAGAGGAAATACTACACAAGAGAGTTGTTGGACAAAATGAGGCGGTTAAATCTATAGCAAGGGCTGTGAGAAGGGCAAGAGTTGGAATAAAGGATCCTAATAGACCAATAGGAAGCTTTATATTTTTGGGACCAACTGGAGTTGGAAAGACTGAGCTTTCTAAAGCACTTGCAGAAGCTATGTTTGGTGATGAAAATAATATTATAAGAATTGATATGTCAGAATACATGGAAGGTCATTCGGTATCTAGATTAATAGGATCGCCTCCAGGATATGTAGGACATGAAGAAGGTGGTCAACTTACAGAAGCTGTTAGAAGAAAACCTTATTCAATAGTTCTTTTAGATGAGATAGAAAAGGCAAATCCAGAGGTATTCAATATATTGCTTCAAATTATGGAAGATGGAAGGCTTACTGATGGTAAAGGAAAAATAGTTAATTTTAAGAATACAATAATTATAATGACTTCAAATGTTGGGGCTCATCAAATTAAAAAACAAAAAAGCATAGGATTTAGTAGTGTTAGTTCTAAAAACGAAAATGAAACTGAATATGAAAAGATGAAGGAAAATATATTAGGAGAATTAAAGCAAAAATTTAGGCCAGAATTTTTAAATAGAATAGATGATACAATAGTATTCCATAAGTTGAGTGATGAAGATTTAAATCAAATTATAGATTTAATGCTTGCATCAATAAGAAAAAGGCTTGAAGACAGAGATATATACTTAAACTTTGAAGATAATAGTAAAAGGTTCCTGCTAAACAAAGGAATTGACCTTGATTATGGTGCAAGGCCACTTAGAAGATTAATAATAAAAGAGGTAGAAGATAAATTAAGTGAGGAAATATTACAAGGAAATATAAGAATTGGAGATAGGGTAAAGGTAAGTGAGTTAGAAAACAAACTTATTTTCAGAAGATTGGCTGAAAGCAATTTGGAGCTCAATAAGAATTAATTTATGTTAATGGGCTATTTCAACGCTATAAATTATTTATACATTGAAATAGTCTGTTTAGTTTAAAGATTAATATAATATTTGGGTATTGAGTAGTTTAAAATGTATTAAATATTAGGAGAAAATAGATATGAGTAAAGAAAAGAAAGAATTGGATTTAATTATAATTGGTGGTGGACCAGCAGGTCTTACAGCAGCAATGTATGCAGGAAGGGCAAAGTTGGATACATTGTTGTTAGAAAATGAACTTGTGGGAGGTCAAGTTAGAAATAGTTATACTATAGAGAATTACCCGGGATTTAAAAGTATAGGTGGAGGAGATTTAGCTGACATATTTCAAGAACAAGCTAGAGATCTTGGAGCAAATATTGATGAATTTGATTCAATTGAAAAGATATATATATCAGATGATGAAAAGATTATAGAAACTGAATCATATGTATACCAACCTAAAGCTGTAATAATTGCTACAGGAGCTGCACCAAGAAAACTGCCTCTTCCTCAAGAAGAACAATTTTCAGGAAGAGGAATTCATTACTGTGCTATTTGTGATGGAGCACTTTATCAAGGCAAAAAAGTTGCTGTTGTAGGCGGCGGAAATTCTGCACTAGAGGAGTCTATATTTTTAACTAGGTTTGCTGAAAAAGTGTACTTAATAAGAAGGTATGATTATTTTAAAGGAGAACAGTCATTAATTGATGAAGTTTTCAATAATCCTAAAATAGAAGTTCTATTAAATAAGGATTTGACTCAAGCCAATGGTAAGGAATTTTTGGAATCAGTTATTATAAAAGACACTAAGACTCAAGAAAGTAGTAGCTTAGATGTTAATGCAGTTTTTGGATATATAGGAACAGAGCCTAGAACAAAAGAAGTAAAGGATTATATAAAATTGAATGAACAAGGATATATAATTACCGATGAAGATTTACAAACAAATATTCAAGGAGTATATGCAGCAGGGGACGTAAGACAAAAGAAGTATAGGCAAATAACAACTGCTGTATCAGATGGTACGATTGCGCTTTTAAATGCAGAAAAATATATATTACGAAAAAGAAAATAGCATTAAAGATGAGAATATAAATCAGATATTAATTGATATAAGCCAAAATAAAAGAGGCGGATATACGCCTCTTAATTATTTACCTAAAGCCTTTAGAATAGCAGGCTTATCAAAGCCTATAATAATATTATCATTAATATCTAATACTGGGACACCCATCTGATTAGACTTTTTTATCATTTCTTCTCTAGCTTCCATATCATCTTGAACATTTAATTCTTGAAATTCAATGTTCTCTGATTTAAGAAAAGTTTTTGCTTTAACGCACCAAGGACAAGTATTGGTAGTATATACTTTTACCATAAATGAATACGCCTCCTTAATAATAGTTATTATATTGTAATTAATATTATAATATAGATTTTATAATCATTCAATATAGCTATAAAATAATGATGTTTACTATCAATTAAATTATAACTTGGTTATATATCGTTGTCTCATTATTAGAATAATCATTATAGAGTAATTTAGTTAATACATAACTGGTGAATTATATATTATGTTTATTTTCTAGTGTTGATATTAATATTATAATTTCTATATTATTATATATTTGTTCTTTACTAATCTATTTTATAATAGCTTTTGCAATAATTTATTAAATATTCTAAGAACAAAAAATAAAATAGTTATAAAGTATTATATATAATAATTGATTGAAGGCTAAGCACTAGCTATATTTAATTCAAAATATATGAGTAAGAAAGTAATATGCTATAATATAATTAATATTATTATTAAAAAAGTAAGATGTAATAAAGATCTAGAAACGAAGGGAGAGGTTTATGAAGAAAAAAACATTATATAGATGCAATAGTTGCGGTTTTGAAAGTATAAAGTGGCTTGGTAAATGTCCAACATGCAATAATTGGAATACATTAGAGGAAATTACTATTGAAGCAAAAAATTTAGAGACTAGATCCAGACAAGTAGCAAAAAAACCGTTAAAAAAACTTTTTGAGATAGTTTCCAACAAAAGCGATAGAATAGTAACAGGGATAAATGAATTTGATAGGGTTATGGGTGGAGGAATCGTAAAGGATTCAATTTCAATTATAACAGCAAGACCGGGAGCAGGAAAATCAACACTTCTTCTTGAAATTTCCGATGCTGTCGCCCAAAAAGGATATAAAGTAATTTATGCGTCAGGGGAAGAAAGTGATAGTCAGATAAAAAACAGAGCAGACAGAATTCTTAATAAAATCCACGAAGATATATGGGTACTACAAGAAACAAGTCTTGATAATGTTTTAGATGCAGTTGAAGAAATAGATCCGGATATTATAATAATAGATAGTATACAAACATTTACTATGGAATCATCTTTGCCAGCGAGAGCAGGGTCACCTACACAAACTATGGAATGTGCTAATGCATTGCTCCAAATGGCTAAAAACGGTAGAAGGCCAAGAGCGGTTATAATAGTTGGGCAGATGACTAAAAGTGATGAACTTGCAGGGCTAAGAGCCTTAGAACATTTAGTTGATACGGTGCTTATAATAGAAGATGATAGTGATGAAGAGTTAAGAGTACTTGTAAGTTCTAAAAATAGATTTGGCGGTATTGAAAATGGCTTCTTTCAAATGGGGGAGAGAGGGATTATTTCAATAGATAACCCCTCAGAATTCTTCATGACAAAGCGTGAAGAAGGAGAAATTGTATCAGGAAGTGCATTAACAGTAATTAAAGAAGGAACAAGAGCAATAATAACTGAAATAGAAAGTTTAGTGTCGAAGAGTTTTACTCCGTATCCTACAAGAATAGGGGAAACATTAGGAAAGGATAAATTAAACACTTTGATATCTATACTTGAACAACGTGGAGGAATTAATTTATACGATAAGAATGTAATTATTAAAACTACAGGTGGTATAAAAATAAGAGAACAGGGCATTAATTTAGCTGTAATAATGAGTATAGTATCCTCAGTAAAGCAGCAGGGGATAGAATCAAATATAGCGTTTATAGCAGATGTAGGACTGACTGGGGAACTTAAAAAAGTACCATCATTAGAAAGTAGGATTAGGGAACTTGAGAGAATGGGATTTAAAAAGGTTTATGTTCCAAAGGATTCTATAGGAAAAAGCAGTAACTTAAAGAAAATAGATATAATTGAATTAAAGACCTTGATGGATGTAATAAATAATATTTATAGAAGCTAGAACATTATAGAAATTCCATATTAAATATGAAGAGGATAGAGCTATTTCTTACAAATAAATATATTATAACTTAAATTTAACAAATGTTGTTGAGGGATTATATTTATTATAGTATTATAGTTTCTAGAGCCTAGGTTAAATTTACTCGGAAAATAATATCAGTCAAAATGTTTAATATTTGATTTTAAATAAATCTAGAAAAGTATTAAAATGATTTTTAAAGAAAATGGGTGAGTGTATGAGAATAGAAAAGGGAATAGGAATAAAGAATGTCTTAAAGATAATGTGCCCAGGCACTCAACTAAGGGAAGGTCTTGAAAATATATTAAGAGCTAAAACAGGTGGATTATTAGTGATTGGTGACGATGAAGAAGTTATGAAACTCGTTGATGGCGGTTTTTATATTAATTCAGAGTATACACCATCATATGCATACGAATTAGCTAAAATGGATGGAGCTATAGTCATAACTGGAGACTTAAAGAAAATCGTTTGTGCTAATGCGCAATTAATACCTGATTCATCTATTCCAACATATGAAACAGGAACTAGGCATAGAACGGCGCATAGAGTAGCTAAGCAAACGAATAACATAGTAATTGCAATTTCTCAAAGAAGAAATATAATAACTATGTACAAGGGTGATATAAAGTATGTATTAAGAGAAAGTAGTGTAATTCTTGGAAAGGCAAATCAAGCGCTTCAAACACTAGAAAAATATGTTGCAGTACTTGAACGTGTTATTAATAACTTGAATTTATTGGAGTTTCAAGACTTAACAACACTATTCGATGTAGTTACAGCAATTCAAAGAACTGAAATGGTAATGAGAATAGTGGAAGAAATTAATATGTATATACTAGAGTTGGGGAATGAAGGACGATTAATATCAATGCAATTAAATGAATTAGTTAAGCATATAGAAAGAGATGGAATATTGCTAATTAGGGATTACTGTAAAGATGGACTTCAATATAACGAGGTATATGAGCACATTCAAAAATTAAATTCTTCAGAATTATTAGAATTAGACGCAGTTGCAAGAACATTAGGTCGTGGAGGAATTCCACTTATGGATACATTAATATCTCCAAAGGGATATAGAATGTTGAGTAAGGTGCCAAGAATACCATCTAATGTTATTGATAATCTTATAAAAGAATTTGAAGAATTAAGTAATATAATTGATGCTGATATAAATGACTTAGATAATGTTGAAGGAATAGGAGAAGCGAGAGCTACTGCCATTAAAGATGGATTGAAACGTATAAAAGAGCAAGTTTCATTAAAAAAGGAAATATGATAATTAAATTTGTGTTAAATTAAATAGGATTTAGTTTTTACAAAGAAAATACTATTTATTTAGATTTATTAATCTAAGATTTAATTTGATTCTTCAAAGTAGAATGAAATTATTAGTAAACTTAATAATTTATTCATTTTAGAGGTACTTATTGTATGATATAATTAATATGACTTAGAGAAATGTTGAAAAAATGATTAAAATACTATCTAATTGTAAATAATTAGAAGGAGGTGAAGTATGTGTTAAAAAGACTATTAAGGGGAATTTTTTCTGTAATTGGATTGATACTAGGATATTTCATATCTGAAATATTACTTACAATCCCTCAGGTTGATAATTTGACTTACATTTCAACCACTATTACTAGAGTTTTATTTATTATTATTATATCTTTTATCTTTGGACTTATATTTTATATTATTTCTCCTATTATATACAAAGGAATTTCTAATTTAATTGAGTATATTGAAAAGAGTATGCAAAAAATGAGCATAACTGAAATCATTTATGGAACTTTTGGAGCTGTAATTGCTTTAATTCTTATGACATTTATTGCAAAACCAATAAATGATATAAATATAATTGGGCCAATTTTATTAATTTTATTAAATGTGTTAGCTGCTATAATAGGTGCAGAAATAATGATTAAAAAAAAGGAAGATATAACAGCTCTTCTTGTTAATATGAAAAAGCCTGTAATTAAAGAGAAAAAAGTTAAAGAGGTAATAAAAGAGTCTATAAAAGGAATTCCGAAAGTATTAGATACATCAGTTATAATTGATGGAAGAATATTTGATATTTGTGAGACTGGATTTGTTGAAGGACCACTGGTTATACCTAACTTTGTATTGGATGAATTAAGGCATATATCCGATTCTTCTGATTCACTAAAAAGAAATAGAGGAAGAAGAGGTCTAGATATATTAAATAAAATACAAAAAGAGCTAGCCATAGAAACTCAAATTGTAGAAGATGATTTTCCTAAAATTGCAGAAGTTGATGCAAAGTTGCTTAAACTTGCACAAAAGATGGAAGGAAAGGTTATAACTAATGATTATAATCTAAATAAAGTGGCTGAGTTTCAAGGAGTACCGGTATTAAATATAAATGAATTATCAAATGCAATAAAACCAGTAGTATTACCTGGTGAAGAAATGACAATTGATATAGTAAAGGATGGGAAAGAATCAAGCCAAGGTGTTGCGTATTTAGAAGATGGAACTATGATTGTTGTTGAAGGTGGAAGAAAATACATAGGACAAACAACAAGTGTTATAGTTACATCAGTTCTTCAGACAGCAGCTGGACGAATGATTTTTGCAAAACCAAAAGATAATTAAAAGTTAAGGAGAGTTTTCTGTATGGTTAGTGCGATAGTATTAGCTGGAGGCAGAGGTAAGAGAATGGGTTATATTCAAAGCAAGCAATATATTGATTTGAATGGTGCGCCCATTCTTTATTACACGTTAAAACAGTTTATAGAAAATGATTTAATAGATAAGATCATTTTAGTAGTGCCTGAAGATGAAAAAGATTATTGTAAAAGAGAAGTATTAAATAAATATGGATTAAAAATAGATGATTTAGTATCTGGTGGGAGCGAAAGACAAGAATCAGTATATAACGCCTTGGAGAAATTAGAAAAATCTGATATAGTATTAATTCATGATGGAGCTAGGCCATTTGCATCTCAGAAAATAATAAATGATGCGGTTGAATATGCTAAGCACTATAAAGCTGCAGCACCTGGAGTTATGCCGAAAGATACTATAAAAATTAAAGATGGTAATAATTTTTCAGTCGATACTTTAGTTAGAAGTGAACTTGTTGCAATTCAAACGCCACAAGCTTTTGATTTTAACCTGATATATGAATGCCATAAAGAGATAAAGAAAAGATGTATATCAGTTACTGATGATACTAGTGTGGTAGAACTTTTTGGGCATAAAGTTTATATTTATGAGGGTGATTATAAAAATATAAAAATAACTACACCGGAAGATTTAATACTTGCAGAGTATTTTGTAAAAGATATAGTATAGTGATAATGTATTGACAGGCTAAATTCAGGAAGTTATAATATATTAAAATAAAATTTAATTAAGATTGTAAAACGTTGATGAAGAATAGTAGAAGCCGATTATATAAGAGAAAAAGTCCGTGGGCTGAAAGACTTTTAAACAGGCTTTGAACCAGCTTTTGAGTATAGGGAAAAACTATCGGTCTAAAACCGTTATCATTGTTAGAGAACAAATTTAGGTGGTACCGCGATATAAAGTTCGCCCTAATATATATTATTAGGGGGGCTTTTTTATTTATCTAATTATATATTTTTAACCTATTAATTATTTGTAAAATCTGATATTCAGATTTTATTACATCATATATAAAATATTATTCGCAATTTAACCAATATTATTTTAGGAGGAACACCAAATGAAAATGTCTAGTATGTTAATATCAACATTAAGAGAAGTACCAGCGGAAGCAGAGATTGATAGCCATAAGCTTATGTTAAGAGCTGGAATGATAAGAAAAATGGCTGCAGGAGTATATAATTATATGCCTCTTGGATTAAAAGTTTTAAAAAAAGTTGAGGATATAATTAGGGAAGAAATGAATGCAGCAGGTGCGCAGGAATTTCTAGCATCAGCTATTATTCCAGCTGAATTATGGCAGGAATCTGGTAGATGGGATGCATATGGAGCAGAAATGTTTAGATTAAAAGATAGAGGTGATAGAGATTTCTGTTTAGGGCCAACTCATGAAGAAGTATTTACAGATATAGCGAGAAATGAAATTAAGTCTTACAAGCAATTACCTCTTAATTTATATCAGATCCAAACAAAGTATAGAGATGAGCGTAGACCTAGGTTTGGGGTGATGAGATCTAGGGAATTTGTAATGAAGGATGCTTATAGCTTTGATAAAGATCAAGGTGGGCTAGATTTAGCTTATGATAAAATGCATGATGCATATGTAAAAATATTTAATAGATGTGGTTTGGATGCAAAATGTGTTGCTGCTGATTCTGGTGCTATTGGTGGTTCAAATTCAGCAGAGTTTATGGTTAAATCGGAAGTTGGAGAGGATGATGTGGTATTTTGTGGTGAATGTAACTATGCAGCAAATATCGAGAAAGCTTCATCACCAGCAGAGAAAGAGTTAAAACAAGAATTTAAGGAAATAAATAAAGTTGAGACACCTAATACAAAAACTATAGATGAATTGGTTAAGTTTTTCGGTACTAATGAAAAAAAATTCGCAAAGACTATCTTGTTTAATGCAGATGGCAAAATAGTAGCAGTTATGGTTAGGGGTGATAGAGAAATTAATGAGGTTAAGGTTAGCAATGCAATTGGTGAAGTGATTAATCTAGATCTTGCTAGTTCAGAAGATGTAAAAAAGGCAACGGGAGCAGAAATAGGATTCGCGGGACCAATGGGGATAAAAGTAGATATGCTATTAGTTGATGAAGAAGTAGCTAATATGTATAACTTTATTGTGGGTGCTAATGAAACAGGTTACCATATTAATAATGTGAATTATGGAAGAGACTTTGAAGGTGTAATAGGAGATTATAGAAACGTAACTGAAGGTGAAAAGTGCCCAGTTTGCGGTGGTAAGGTTACTATTGCAAGAGGAACAGAAGTAGGGCATATATTTAAACTTGGTACTAAATATTCGGAAGCCATGAATGCTAAGTTTATAGATGAAGATGGAAAAGAAAAGCCATTTATAATGGGATGCTATGGAATTGGAGTTACAAGAACAATGGCATCTATAATTGAGCAACATCATGATGAGAATGGTATAGTATGGCCATTGTCTGTTGCACCATACCATGTTTCTGTAATTCCTGTTAATGTAAAAGATGAGGAACAAGCTAGAATTGCAAATGAAATTTATGAAAAATTAACAAGTGCTGGAATAGAAGCTCTTTTAGATGATAGAAATGAAAGAGCAGGAGTGAAATTCAAAGATTCAGAATTAATGGGAATACCAATGAGAATAACAGTAGGTAAAAAGATTAATGAGGGAGAAATTGAATTTAAACTTAGAGATGGAGAAATGGAAGTAATCAAAATAGAAGATGTTTATAATATAATAAAAGGTGAATTTGAGAAAAACAAAATAAAACTAAAATAATTTTAGGAGGTAAATTAATGAGGGTATTTAATACTTTAACAAGACAAAAAGAAGAGTTTATCCCTATTATTCCTGGCGAAGTTAAAATGTACGTCTGTGGGCCAACTGTATATAATTTTTTTCACATAGGTAATGGAAGAACATTTATTGTCTTTGATACTATAAGGAGATATTTGGAGTATAGAGGATACAAGGTTAGATTTGTCCAAAACTTTACTGACATAGACGATAAAATGATTAATAAAGCTAATGATGAGGGAATTACAGTAAAAGAGCTTGGAGATAAATATATAAAAGAATACTACCAAGATGCCGATTCGTTAAAGATTGAAAGAGCTACTGTAAATCCTAGAGCAACAGAATATATTCATGATATAATCAAATTTGTTGAAGAGTTGATTGAAGCAGGATTTGCTTATGAAGTTGATGGTGATGTTTACTATAGCACAAAAAAATTTGATAATTATGGAAAATTGGTAGGACAGAACTTAGATGATTTGCAGGTTGGTGCAAGAATATCTGTTGATGAAAGAAAGAAAGATCCTATGGATTTTGCAGTGTGGAAAGCACAAAAGCCAGGTGAACCTGCTTGGGAAAGCCCTTGGGGACCTGGAAGGCCTGGGTGGCATATAGAGTGTTCGTGCATGGCGAAGAAATTGTTGGGAGATACAATAGATATTCATGCAGGTGGTATGGATTTAAGATTCCCGCATCATGAAAATGAAATAGCTCAAAGTGAAGCTCTAACAGGAAAACCATTTGCAAATTATTGGCTCCATGCAGCATTTGTTAATGTAGATAATAAGAAAATGTCAAAATCATTAAATAACTTCTTTACCGCAAGAGAAGTTCTTGAGGAATATAGTTCGGATGCAATAAGGTTTTTGATGTTGTCTGGACACTATAGAATACAAATAAATTTTACTAAGGAACTTTTAGATTCAGCAAAATCATCAATAGAAAGATTATATAATTGCATAAATAATCTTGAAAATTTAAAAGATGAAGTGACTAAAAAATTAATGGATGAAGCGGAAGAAAAATATCTAAAGTCTTTAGATAAATATAGAGAAAAATTTATTGAGAAGATGGATGATGATTTTAATACAGCAGATGCTATTTCAGTATTGTTTGATTTGACTAAAGATATTAACAATAATGTGAATATTAGTTCATCCTCTGAATTATGTGAGAAAGCAGAATCAATGGTTAGAGAACTAGGAAATCCGCTAGGTATACTTCAAGATCGTATTGAGAAGGATTTGGAAACAGAAATTCAGGAGCTTATTGAAAAGAGACAGCAAGCCAGAAAAAATAAAGATTTTGCACTTGCGGATAAAATAAGAGATGATTTAAAAAGCAGAAATATAATTTTGGAAGATACACCACAGGGTGTTAGATGGAAAAAGATTGATTAATTAAAGGAAGGGTTGCATTTTTGCAACCCTTATTTAAAGGAGAATTATAATGTTAGATGACTTAAGAATTAGAAAATTTTCAAAAGATGAAGTAAGAATGTTGAATTCATTACAATTGGCATTAATAGGTGATGGTGTGTTTGAAGTTTTTATTAGAAATTATATTTTGACTCAAAATACAGCGTTATCTGCAAATAAGATACATGTGAAGGCAATTGGATATGTAAAAGCAAAAAGTCAGGCGTGTATAATGCATGAAATTGAGAATCTCCTAAATGAGGAGGAAGAAGCGGTTTATAAAAGAGGAAGAAATGCGAAATCACCTACTGTACCTAAGAATGCAGAGATAAGGGATTATAGAATGGCGACTGGGTTTGAAGCATTAATTGGTTATCTATACCTAGTGGGGGATAAGGAAAGATTAGAATTTATATTTGATAGAAGTATTGAAATTATTAATTAGTGTATAAAATTAAAAAAAGGAGGGTTTATAATGAATAGTAAACTGAAAAAAAATATTTCAAATGGCAAGTTTATGGAAGATAAAGATAAATCTGTAACTGAATCAAAAGGTAAAGCTAAAAGCTATAATCAGGTAAAAAATAAAACTAAGAAAGATAATATGGTAGGAAATGATAAATCAACAAGCGCTATTGAAGAGAGAGAAGATATAGTTATTGGAAGAAATGCTGTAATTGAAGCTCTAAGAGGAGAAAGAACGATCGAAACACTATATATATCTAATAGTAAATTAGAAGGTTCAATAAAAACTATTGTTGGTTTGGCAAAAGAAAATAAAATATTAATAAAAGAAGTGGATAAAAGAAAACTTGATTCAATGTGTGGTGGAGAAGTACATCAAGGGGTAATAGCAAAAGTAACTCCATATAAATATTCAGAAGTATCGGATATATTGGATTTAGCAGAGAAAAGAGGGGAAGCTCCGTTCATAGTTATATTGGATGAGGTTGAAGATCCGCATAATTTAGGATCAATAGTAAGAACTGCAGAATTATTTGGAGTTCATGGAATTATACTCCCAAAGAGAAGAAGTGCATCTGTAAGTACAACCGTTTATAAATCTTCGGTTGGAGCAATAGAACATGTAAAAATAGCCAAAGTAACAAATTTAAATTCGACAATAGAGGAACTAAAAGAAAAGGGGATCTGGATTTATGGGGCGGACATAAGAGCAGAAGAATATAGCTACCAAGTAGATTTTGGAGGACCTTGTGCGGTTATAATTGGAAATGAAGGGAGAGGTATTTCAAAATTAACGGTGGAAAAGTGTGATAAGCTAATAAAAATACCAATGGTCGGAAAGATTAATTCTTTAAACGCATCTGTAGCTGGTGGTATAATTATGTATGAAGTTTTAAAAGGACGATTGAAATAGAGAGAGGTATATCGTGAAAACTATTTTTGTAGATGGATATAATGTTATAAATAGTTGGCCTAATTTAAAACAAAAAAAATATTCTAGCTTTGAGGGTGCAAGACAAACTCTTATAGATACTTTACATAATTATGGAGTTTTTAATGCTTGTAGAATAATATTAGTATTTGATGCTCATAAAGTTACTGGGAGTATTGAAAAGAAAGAAGAGGTAAATAGAAATATATCAGTAGTATTTACAAAGGATGGAGAAACTGCGGATAGTTATATTGAGAAACAAGTAAATGCTCTAGGAAGGAAACATGAAATAGTTGTTGTAACATCTGATAGCTTAGAGCAGCAAACAATTTTTCAAAGAGGTGCAGTTAGAATGTCATCTTTAGAATTTTATAATGAGGTTCTAAGGATAGAGAAGTCTATAAAAAATAAAGCAGATAAGAACAGAATTTCACAGAAAAATATAATAAGTGATAATATAGATGATAGGATAGTCAAAATATTAGAAGAAATCAGAAGAAGTAAGTAAATTCAGTTGACTAACATAATTTTACTGGGGTATAATTGTCTAAACGAGTGGTTAGTTTAATGCAGAAGAGAGTTGAGAATAAGCAGTTGAAAGGTTTTTTAGATTTCAAAGATAAATCAGACGAAGAAATTGTTGCGAAAGCTAAGAGTGGTAATAGTAGGGCGCAAGAATATTTGATTTCAAAATATGAGAACTTTGTGAAGTCGAAGGCTAAATCATATTTTTTAATTGGAGCCGACAAGGAAGACATTTATCAAGAAGGGATGATAGGTTTATATAAGGCTATCAGAGATTTTAATGCAGAAAAATCAACATCATTTAAAGCCTTTGCAGAAATATGTGTAATCAGACAAATAATAACTGCAATAAAAACAGCTACTAGGCAGAAACATATTCCGTTAAATACTTATGTCTCTTTAAATAAGCCAATATATGAAGAGGAATCAGAGAGAACTCTCCTTGATGTTTTGGCAGGATTGAAAATTTCAGATCCTGAAGAGCTAATGATTAGTAAGGAACAAATGGATTATATCGAGAAAAAGATTTCGAAAGTGTTATCAGATTTGGAATTAGAGGTTCTTACTTCATACCTAGATGGAAAATCTTATCAGGAGATTGCAAGTGATTTAGAACGACATTCGAAGTCGATAGATAATGCATTACAAAGAGTAAAGAGAAAATTAGAAAAATGCTTAGATTTAAAGTGATAATTTATATTGACAAATAAAAAGAATAATAGTAAACTTTATAATTGGTATATCAAAGAAGATAGCAATTTTGAACGCTCACATAGCTCAGTCGGCAGAGCGTCACCTTGGTAAGGTGGAGGTCGTCGGTTCGATTCCGATTGTGAGCTCCAAATAATAAAAAATAAAAAAACACTAGGCCAAGTTTATTAGAAGATAATAAGGGAGGAAAATTATAATGGCAAAAGCAAAGTATGAAAGAAGTAAGCCACACGTTAATATTGGAACAATAGGTCACGTAGACCATGGTAAGACAACATTAACAGCAGCAATCACAACAGTATTAGCAAATAAAGGATTTGCAGAAGCATTTAACTATGCAGATATTGATAAGGCTCCAGAAGAAAAAGAAAGAGGAATCACAATCAATACAGCACACGTTGAGTACCAAACAGAAAACAGACACTATGCGCACGTTGACTGTCCAGGGCATGCTGACTATGTTAAGAACATGATCACAGGAGCAGCACAAATGGATGGAGCTATCTTAGTTGTATCAGCAGCAGATGGTCCAATGCCACAAACAAGAGAACATATACTACTAGGATCAAGAGTTGGTATCCAATATATCGTAGTATTCTTAAATAAAGCAGATATGGTAGACGATCCAGAATTATTAGAATTAGTAGAAATGGAAGTAAGAGAATTATTAAGTGAATATGACTTCCCAGGAGACGATATTCCAGTAATAACAGGATCAGCATTAAAAGCATTAGAAAATCCAACAGATGAAGAAGCAATTAAGCCAATCATGGATTTAATGGAAGCAGTAGATAGCTATATCCCAACTCCAGAAAGAGCAACAGATAAGCCGTTCTTAATGCCAATCGAAGATGTATTCACAATTACAGGAAGAGGAACAGTTGCAACAGGAAGAGTTGAAGCTGGAGTACTTCATGTAGGAGATGAAGTAGAAATCGTTGGATTAAGTGAAGAAAAGAAGAAAGTTGTAGTAACTGGAATCGAAATGTTCAGAAAGTTATTGGATGAAGCGCAAGCAGGAGATAACATCGGAGCATTATTAAGAGGAGTTCAAAGAACTGATATTGAAAGAGGTCAAGTTTTATCAAAACCAAATTCAGTACATCCTCATACTAAATTTGTAGGTCAAGTATACGTACTTAAGAAAGAAGAAGGTGGAAGACATACTCCATTCTTCGATGGATACAGACCACAATTCTACTTCAGAACAACAGACGTTACAGGATCAATCAAATTACCAGACGGAATGGAAATGGTAATGCCTGGAGATCACATTGATATGAATGTTGAATTAATCACTCCAATCGCAATGGATGAAGGATTAAGATTTGCTATCAGAGAAGGCGGAAGAACTGTAGGTTCTGGAGTTGTTACTAAAATAGTAGAATAAGATACATTTATTACTAATAGGACTAAGTTGTATAACTTAGTCCTATTTAAAGGATGATTGACAAGTCAAATATTCTATGATATTGTATAAAAGTGACATTTTAAGCAACGTAAATTTTAGAAGTGAATAGGAACTCAAGATTCCTATTTAATATATAAGAAAACTGGAGGTGCAGTCATGAGAACAAAAGTAACTTTAGCATGCACAGAGTGTAAACAAAGAAATTATGATTCAATGAAAAACAAAAAGAATGATCCAGATAGATTAGAAATGAAAAAGTATTGTAAATTCTGTAAAAAGCACACTCTTCATAGAGAAACAAAGTAATTAGCCGAAGTAATGACATATAGTTATTAAATTTAAGGATGTGAAGATATGTCAGCAAAGAACAGTGTGAAAACTGAAAAAGCTATTAAAAGTAATGGTTTGTTTGGTTTTTTTCGAGAGGTTAAGGTAGAGGTTAAGAAGATAACTTGGCCTTCAAAAGATGAGACAAAGAAAGCATTTGTTGCAGTTATTGTGTTCACACTAATGTATACTATATTAGTTGGTGGATTGGATTCTATTTTCAATAACCTCTTTAAAATGATTTTAAATTTCAAGTAAAAGGGAGGTTTGGGCGATTTTATATCGCCTGACGAATATGAGTGATAGAGCACGATGGTATGTAGTTCATACATACTCAGGATATGAAAATAAAGTAAAAGCAAACTTAGAAAAAGCAATTGAAAATAGAAATCTTGAAGCATTAATCCATGATATACAAGTACCCATGGAAGAAGTGGTTGAAGAAAAAGATGGAAAGCAAAAAGTCTCATTAAAGAAGAAATTTCCTGGATATGTGCTTGTAAAAATGTTAATGGGAGATGAAGCTTGGTACGTTGTTAGAAATACTAGAGGCGTAACAGGATTTGTAGGCCCAGGATCTAAACCAGTTCCTCTTTCTGATGAAGAAGTGGAATCAATGGGAGTGTTAGAAGTTCCTGTTGAGATTGACTTAGAGGTAGGGGAAAGTATAAGAATTATCTCTGGGCCATTGAGAGATTCAGTAGCCACAATACAAGAGATAATTCCGGATAAACGCAAAGTGAAAGCTTTAGTGGAGATGTTTGGCAGAGAAACACTTGCCGAATTAGACTTTAATCAAGTTGAAAAATTAGTTTAACTATAATGAACTAATTTTAATTAAGTGGGAGAACTAAAAAGAGTTCGTTATACCACAGTAATAGGAGGAATAACAAAAATGGCTAAGAAAGTAACTGGAATGATTAAACTTCAACTTCAAGCAGGTAAGGCGACACCAGCTCCACCTGTAGGTCCAGCTTTAGGTCAACACGGTGTAAATATAATGGGATTCTGTAAGGAGTTTAATGCAAAAACTGCAAATCAAGCTGGGTATATAATACCAGTAGTTATTACAGTTTACCAAGACAGATCTTTTAGTTTTATATTAAAGACTCCTCCAGCTGCAGTTCTAATTAAGAAAGAAATAGGATTAGAAAGTGGTTCTGGAGTACCTAATAAAACAAAGGTTGGTAAATTAACTCAAGATCAACTTAGAAAGATTGCTGAAACTAAGATGCCAGACTTAAATGCTGCAAATGTTGAATCAGCTATGAGAATGATAGCAGGAACAGCTAGAAGTATGGGCGTAACTATTGAAGAGTAATTCGTAAAAATAAGTGGGAGGTCAAAACCGTTAACACCACAGAGGAGGCAAATTATGGGAAAAAAATACATTGAAAGTGCAAAGCTTATAGATAAGAGTGCATTATATAATCCAGTAGAAGCATTAGATCTTACATTAAAGACTGCAAAGGCAAACTTCGATGAAACTATCGAATTACATGTAAGACTTGGAGTAGATCCAAGACATGCAGATCAACAAGTTAGAGGTGCAGTTGTATTACCAAACGGAACAGGTAAAACAGTTAGAGTACTTGTTTTTGCTAAAGGAGATAAGGCTGCAGAAGCACAACAAGCAGGAGCAGATTTCGTTGGAGCAGATGAACTAGTTCAAAAAATCCAAAGCGAAAACTGGTTTGATTATGACGTAGTTGTTGCAACACCAGATATGATGGGAGTTGTAGGTAGAATTGGTAGAGTGTTAGGACCTAAAGGACTAATGCCAAATCCAAAGTCGGGAACAGTAACATTTGATGTTGCTAAGGCAATTGAAGAAATTAAAGCTGGTAAAGTTGAATATAGAGTAGATAAAACAGCAATAGTTCACTGTCCAATTGGAAAAAAATCATTTGGAACTGAAAAATTAAAAGAAAACTTTACTGCATTAATGGAAGCTTTAGTTAAAGCTAAACCAGCAGCAGCAAAAGGGCAATACTTAAAATCAGTATCTGTTTCAAGTACAATGGGGCCAAGTGCAAAAGTTAATCCTACAAGAGCTTTAGATTAGTATTGACTTGAGTGAAATTATGTAGTATAATTTCAAATGTTGTAAAAAGAAAATATTTTTTCCGTAGACAGTGGGTGCGAAAGCGTAAAGATAACTGCCCGCCTAGGTGTATATAATAGATTATATTATAGGCCTTCCATGTCTGCGGAAGGTCTTTTTTAATAAAAGAAGCAGTTTATAACTGTGAGGAGGTGGACTACAGTAATGAATAAAAACAGACAACTTAAAGAAGCAAAAGTTGCTGAAATTAAGGAAAAATTAGAAAAATCAAAAGCTGTTGTTCTTAGTAAGTATCAAGGTCTAAATGTTGAAGAAGATACAGCTCTTAGAAAAAGTTTAAGAGACGCTGGAGTTGAATACAAAGTATATAAAAATACTTTAGTAGCTTTAGCAGCTAAAGAATTAGGCTTAGATGGTATAGCAGAATATTTAGAAGGACCAGTATCTGTTGCATTTAGTTATGAAGATGTAACATTAGCTGCAAGACTTTTAAATGACTTTGCTAAAGATCATAAGAAGTTGGAATTAAAAGCTGGTATCATAGAAGGAGAAATCTATGATGAAGCTAAAATTAAACAGCTTGCAACAATACCATCAAAAGAAGTTCTTATTGCAAAACTTCTTGGAAGTATCAAGTCTCCAATATCAAGCTTTGCACGTGTATTAAGTGCTATTGCTGATAGCAAGGGAACTGAATCTGCAGAATAATTTAAAGATTAATTAAAATTTTAAGAAAAAATTCGGAGGTGCTATTAAAAATGACAAGAGAAGAAATAATTCAAGCAATAAAAGAAATGAGCGTTTTAGATTTAAATGAATTAGTAAAGGCTTGTGAAGAAGAATTTGGAGTAAGTGCTGCTGCTGCTGTTGTAGCTGGTGGAGCTGTAGCTGGTGGAGCTGCTGCTGAAGAAAAAACTGAATTCGACGTAGTATTAGCAAGCGCAGGAGATAACAAGATTAAAGTTATCAAAGTAGTTAGAGAAATAACAGGATTAGGATTAAAAGAAGCTAAGGAAATAGTTGATGGAGCTCCTAAGACATTAAAAGAAGGCGTTTCTAAAGACGAAGCTGAAGATATGAAAGCTAAATTAGCTGAAGTAGGAGCTACTGCAGAAGTTAAGTAGTTTGTTTTAAAGAAAAAGGTGCTTTATAGCACCTTTTTTAAACTAAATTTATAAAGCTATATAAAATGCTTGTTAGGTAAATAGGTATTTTATATAGCTTTATAACTAAAAAGGATTCTTTAATAATATTTATTGACAAGAAAAATATCCTATGATATTATAATATAATGTATTATTCTCTATGGAATACTATATATTTATAGTGGAAATAAGGAGTATAATCTGGTGAATAATGGTTATACTATAGAAAGACGCTGTCCGAAAGCAAAGTCCTTAGGGAAAGTATGCTTTTGGCTATTTTAGTTTATTTTATACAAGGGGTGAAAATTCATGGTACATCCTGTCCAAGTTGGAAAAAGAACAAGAATGAGTTTCGGTAAGGTTAATGATGTTACTGAAATGCCGAATTTAATTGAGGTTCAATTAGATTCATATGAATGGTTTTTAAGAGAAGGGCTGCATGAAGTTTTTGATGATATTAATCCTATCACAAACTTCACGGGGAATTTAGTACTTGAGTTCGTAGACTATAAACTTGATATGGAAAATATCAAGTATTCTGTCGAAGAATGTAAGGAAAGAGACGCGACTTATGCTGCGCCATTAAAAGTTTCAATCAGATTGCAGAATAATGAAACTGGTGAAATTAAAGAACAAGAAGTATTTATGGGTGACTTCCCATTAATGACAGAGCAAGGTACCTTTGTAATTAATGGTGCTGAAAGAGTTATAGTTAGTCAATTAGTAAGATCACCGGGTGTATATTATAACTACTCTATAGATAAGAGTGGTAAAAAGTTATATTCATCAACTGTTATCCCTAATAGAGGAGCATGGTTGGAATACGAAACAGATTCTAATGATGTAATTTATGTAAGAATTGATAAAACTAGAAAATTGTCAATTAGTATATTAGCAAGAGCTATGGGATTAGGCAGTGATCAGGAGTTGCTAGATTTCTTCGGCGAAGAAGAAAGATTTAGAGCTTCAATAGAAAAAGACAATACTAAAACTAAAGAGGAAGCACTACTTGAAATATATAAGAGATTGAGACCTGGTGAACCACCAACAGTAGATAGTGCTATATCTTTAATTGATACATTATTCTTTGACGCAAAAAGATATGATTTATCTAGAGTCGGAAGATATAAATTTAATAAAAAACTTGCATTAAATCTAAGAATAGCTAACCAAGTAGCAGCCACTGATATTGTTAATCCACAAACTGGAGAAATAATGGTGGAGAAGGGTCAGAAAATAAGTAGATTAGTAGCTGAAGAGATTCAGAATGCAGGTGTTAAATCGGTTGATGTATTAATAGAAGATAAAGTTATTAGAGTAATTAGTAATAACTTTGTAGATTTGAAGAAACAAGTTTCTTTTGATATTTCAGACCTAGGGATAAAAGAATTAGTTCATTATCCTACTTTGAAGGAAATATTAGATAATTTTTCTGATGAAGTAAGTATTAAAGAGGAAATCAAGAAGAATATTAGTAAACTTATTCCTAAACATATTATAAGAGATGATATATTTGCAACTATAAGCTATGAACTAGGATTAACTTATGGAATAGGTTATGTTGATGATATAGATCATTTAGGTAATAGAAGATTGAGATCTGTAGGGGAATTATTGCAGAACCAATTTAGAATTGGTCTATCTAGAATGGAAAGAGTAGTTAAGGAAAGAATGACTATTCAAGATCAAGAAGCTATAACTCCTCAAATGTTAATTAATATAAGGCCGGTAGCAGCAGCTATCAAAGAATTTTTTGGTAGTTCACAATTATCACAGTTCATGGATCAAACAAATCCATTATCAGAACTTACGCATAAGAGAAGATTATCGGCATTAGGACCAGGAGGACTTTCAAGAGAAAGAGCTGGTTTTGAAGTAAGAGACGTTCACCATTCACATTATGGTAGAATGTGTCCAATTGAGACACCAGAAGGTCCTAATATAGGTCTTATAAATTCGTTAGCAACTTTCGCAAAAGTTAATGAGTATGGATTTATTGAAACGCCATATAGAATTGTTGACAAAGAAAATGGAAGAGCTACAGATGAAATAAGATATTTCACTGCTGATGAAGAAGATCAATGTTTAATAGCTGAAGCAAAGGAGCCCATGGATGAAAATGGGTACTTTATAAATAAAAAGGTCAGAGTAAGACATTTAGAGGATATATTAGTTGTTCCAACAACTGACGTTGATTTAATAGATGTATCTGCAAGACAAATTGTATCTGTTGCAACTGCGATGATACCATTCCTTGAAAATGATGATGCATCAAGAGCGCTTATGGGTTCAAACATGCAACGTCAAGCAGTTCCATTATTAAGTCCTCAAGCGCCAATAGTTGGAACAGGAATCGAATTTAAAGCTGCTGTTGACTCAGGGGTATTACCAAAGGCAAAGAATGCTGGAGTAGTTACTTATGTTTCGGGTAGTGAGATTCGTGTTAAGAGAGACTCAGATGGTGGCACAGATGTATATAAATTATTAAAGTTTAAGAGAAGTAACTCAGGAACTTGTATTAATCAAAGACCGATAGTTGATACGGGAGAAATAGTATACAAGAATCAAGTTATTGCAGATGGTCCATCTACAGATTTAGGTGAAATTGCATTAGGTAAGAACATCAGAATGGGATTCATAACTTGGGAAGGTTATAATTACGAAGATGCTATGTTAATTTCAGAAGAATTGGTCAGAGAAGATGTCTTTACATCTATGCATATAGAAGAATATGAATGTGAAGCTAGAGATACGAAGCTAGGACCAGAGGAAATTACAAGAGACATACCAAACGTAAGTGATGATGCACTTAAGGATGTAGATGACAGAGGAATCATACGAATCGGTGCAGAAGTGAGATCAGGAGACATATTGGTTGGAAAAGTAACGCCAAAAGGTGAAACTGAGCTTACAGCAGAAGAAAGATTGTTAAGAGCAATTTTTGGTGAAAAGGCAAGAGAAGTAAGAGATACCTCATTAAGAGTACCTCACGGTGAAGCTGGAATAATAGTTGATATAAAAGTATTTACAAGAGAAAATGGGGATGAATTAAACCCAGGAGTAAATGAACTTGTAAGATGTTATATTGCACAAAAAAGAAAAATTTCAGTTGGGGATAAAATGGCAGGACGTCATGGTAATAAGGGGGTTATCTCTAGAATATTACCAGAAGAAGATATGCCATTCTTACCGGACGGTAGACCTCTTCAAATATGCTTAAATCCATTAGGAGTACCTTCTCGTATGAATATAGGTCAGGTACTTGAAGTTCACTTGGGTTGGGCAGCTAGCCATTTAGGATGGCATATAGCTACACCTGTATTTGATGGTGCAACACAACCTGAAATCACAGAATGCATGATAAAAGCAGGATTTAGAGAAGATGCTAAAACTATATTATATGATGGTAGAACTGGAGAACCGTTTGATAATCCAGTAACTGTTGGTATAATGTATATTTTAAAACTTCACCATTTAGTAGATGATAAGATTCACGCTAGATCTACAGGACCATATTCATTGGTTACTCAACAACCATTAGGAGGTAAAGCTCAATTTGGTGGTCAAAGATTTGGTGAAATGGAGGTTTGGGCATTAGAAGCATATGGAGCGGCACATACACTTCAGGAAATATTAACTGTTAAGTCAGATGATGTTGTAGGTAGAGTGAAGACATATGAGGCTATAGTAAAAGGGGAAAATATACCTGAACCAGGAGTACCGGAATCGTTCAAAGTTCTTATTAAAGAGTTACAAGCATTGTGTCTGGATATTAAAGTATTAAATGATGCACATGAAGAAGTTACTTTAAAAGAATTTGTGGATGAGGATATGGCAAATTTAGAAGTTAATATAGAAGGCAGTGAAGAGATCATGGTGCCGGAACCAGATGTATTAGAGGACGATAGTTATGATCAAAACACTGATGAAGACATAGATGAAATTGATTATGATGAGAGTGTCGATATAGCTGATCTTGAAACTGAATTAGAACTAGATGATTTTAATGATGAACACTAATTTTGAAGGGAGGATTTACCCTTGTTTGAATTAAATAATTTTGATGCAATACAAATTGGCTTAGCATCTCCAGAACAAATAAGACAATGGTCAAGAGGAGAAGTTAAGAAACCAGAAACTATTAACTATAGAACTTTAAAACCAGAGAGAGATGGTTTATTCTGCGAAAGAATTTTTGGACCAATGAAAGATTGGGAATGTCACTGTGGAAAGTACAAAAGAGTAAGATATAAAGGGATAGTTTGTGATAGATGTGGAGTTGAAGTCACAAAAGCTAAAGTGAGAAGAGAAAGAATGGGGCATATAGAATTAGCTGCCCCAGTATCTCATATTTGGTACTTTAAAGGAATTCCATCAAGAATGGGATTGATTTTAGATATGTCGCCAAGAGCTTTGGAAAAAGTTTTATACTTTGCATCTTATATAGTGATAGATCCGAAGGAAACACCACTATTGAAGAAGCAGCTTCTTAATGAAAAGGAATATAGAGAAGCTGTAGATAAATATGGAGATGAAAGCTTTGTAGCAGGCATGGGAGCTGAAGCAATTCAAGATTTACTAAATGAAATTGATTTAGTAACTTCTTCAAAAGAACTTAAAGAAGAATTAAAGCAAAGTTCGGGACAAAAGAAAGTTAGAATTATTAGAAGACTAGAAGTTGTAGAATCGTTTAGAAAATCAGGCAATGATCCACAGTGGATGGTCATAAATGTGATACCAGTAATACCACCAGATTTAAGACCTATGGTTCAATTAGATGGAGGAAGATTTGCGACATCTGATTTAAATGATTTATATAGAAGAGTAATAAACAGAAATAACAGATTAAAGAAGTTATTAGATTTAGGTGCTCCAGATATAATTGTGAGAAATGAAAAAAGAATGCTTCAAGAGGCAGTAGATGCACTTATTGATAATGGTAGAAGAGGAAGACCAGTAACTGGACCTGGAAATAGACCTTTAAAATCTCTTTCAGATATGTTAAAAGGTAAACAAGGTAGATTTAGACAAAACTTACTTGGTAAGAGAGTTGACTACTCAGGTAGATCAGTTATCGTTGTTGGTCCAGAATTAAAAATGTATCAATGCGGACTTCCTAAGGAAATGGCAATAGAATTATTTAAACCATTTGTTATGAAAAAGCTTGTACAAGATGGAATAGCTCATAATATAAAGAGCGCCAAGAGAATGGTTGAAAGAGTATTACCACAAGTATGGGATGTATTGGAAGAGGTAATTGCAGATCATCCAGTATTACTTAACCGTGCACCTACATTGCACAGACTTGGTATTCAAGCATTCCAACCTGTATTAGTAGAAGGTAGAGCAATAAAACTTCATCCGTTAGCATGTACAGCTTATAACGCTGACTTTGATGGGGACCAAATGGCTGTCCATCTTCCATTGTCAGTAGAAGCTCAAGCAGAAGCTAGATTCTTAATGCTAGCTGCAACAAATATTTTGAAGCCATCAGATGGTAAACCAGTTTGTGTTCCAACACAAGATATGATTCTTGGATCATACTATTTAACCATGGATAAGAATGGTGCAAAAGGGGATGGAATGACATTCTCAAGCAAAGATGAAGCTATAATGGCATATGAAGTTAAAGAAATTGATATACATGCTCAAATAAATGTTAGAATGTTTAGAGAAATTGATGGTGTAGTTAAGTCTAAGATAATTAAAACTACAGTTGGAAAGATTATATTTAATGAATCAATTCCGCAAAACTTGGGATTAATCAATAGAGAAAATGAAGAAGATATGTTCAATTTAGAAGTTGATTTCTTAGCTACGAAAAAGTCATTAGGAACGATAATCGATCAATGTTACATGAAGCATGGTCCGGTTAAAACATCTATAATGCTTGATAATATTAAAGCATTAGGGTATCATTATTCATCAATCGGCGCTGTAACAGTTGCTTCATCAGATATAATAGTTCCAAAAGTGAAATATGATTTACTTAAGGAAGCAGATGAAACGATCGAAAAGATTGAAAAGATGTATAAGAGAGGTTTCATATCTGATGAAGAAAGATATGAAAGAGTTATAGAAAAATGGACTCAGACAACTGAAGATGTAGCCAATGCATTAATGGATAGTCTTGATAAATTTAATCCGATATATATGATGGCTGATTCTGGAGCCAGAGGATCAAAATCTCAGATTAAGCAATTAGCTGGTATGAGAGGTCTTATGGCCAGTCCGTCAGGTAAGATTATAGAGTTGCCTATAAGAGCATCATTTAAAGAAGGATTAGATGTAATAGAATATTTCTTGTCTACTCATGGAGCTAGAAAAGGTAATGCAGATACAGCGTTAAAGACGGCGGATTCTGGATATTTAACTAGAAGACTTGTTGACGTTTCTCAAGATGTTATTGTAAGAGAAGAAGATTGTGGTACAGATGAAGGAATATTTGTAAGTGAAATTAAAGAAGGTAATGAAGTTATCGAAGAATTAAGAGAAAGATTAATTGGTAGATATACAGCAGAAGATATTGTTGATCCAAAAACTGGTGATATAGTACATCCAAAAAATGAATATATGGATCCGTATGCAGCTGACAAGATAGTTTCAGCAGGAATTAAGAAAGTAAAAATTAGATCTGTGTTCACTTGCAAATGTAAAGTTGGTGTGTGTGCTAGATGTTATGGTATGAATATGGCAACAGCTAAAAAGATTGATATTGGAGAAGCTGTTGGAATAATAGCAGCACAATCAATTGGAGAACCAGGTACACAGCTTACAATGAGAACATTCCATACCGGTGGAGTTGCAGGAGCAGATATCACTCAAGGTTTACCTAGAGTTGAAGAACTATTTGAAGCTAGAAAGCCAAAAGGGCTTGCAATAGTAAGTGAAATTGCTGGTACTGCGAGAATAGAAGAGACGAAGAAGAAGAGAACAGTAATAATTATGGGTGCTGATGGAGAAGAACGTAGTTACGATATACCTTTTGGATCAAGATTGAGAGTCAATGAAAGTGATTATATTGAAGCTGGTGATGAAATTACAGAAGGTTCAGTAAATCCTCATGATATAATGAGCATAAAAGGAATAGATGGAGCAAGAAGATATTTACTTTCGGAGGTTCAAAAGGTTTATAGACTACAAGGTGTTGATATCAATGATAAACACTTAGAAGTAGTTGTTAGACAAATGACTAGAAAGATAAAAATTGTTGACTCGGGAGATACAGAATTATTACCAGGAACTATGATTGATATGTTTGATTTCTATGAAGAAAATGCTAGAGTAAGAGAATTTGGTGGAGAAGAAGCAAAAGGAGAACAAACTCTACTAGGTATAACTAAGGCAGCATTAGCAACTGATAGTTTTCTATCAGCAGCTTCGTTCCAAGAAACGACAAGAGTTCTAACAGAAGCAGCAATTAAAGGAAAAGTTGATCCTTTAGTTGGATTAAAAGAAAATGTAATAATTGGTAAGCTTATTCCAGCTGGTACTGGAATGATGAGATATAGATCTTTAAAGGTGGAAACAGATAGTGAATTGGTTGAAGAAACTATTGGAGAAACTGTTGAAGAATAAGCATGTATTATATTGACATGTGTAAAATTAAATGATAAAATACAATTTGTGTGATTTTAAATGTGAAATCACACAAATTAATGTGAATATATCATTTTATAAAAGTAAATTTATAGCTTAATACATAGGATATTGATTTATTGTGTAAAATTTAGGTATATTTGATAAGTTGTATGATATACTAATTCATATAACTTGATAAATTAGTGTTTATCTTAATTTTAAAATAGATAAATAAATTTCAGGAGGTGAAAAAATGCCAACTATTAGCCAATTAGTAAGAAAAGGCAGAAAAACAGCAGTAGTTAAATCAACTGCACCAGCACTTAAAGAGTGTCCTCAAAAAAGAGGTGTATGTACAGTAGTTAAAACAACAACTCCTAAAAAACCTAACTCAGCGTTAAGAAAAATTGCCAGAGTTAGATTAACAAATGGATTTGAAGTAACTGCATATATTGGTGGAGTAGGTCACAACTTACAAGAACATAGTGTTGTTCTTATAAGAGGTGGAAGAGTTAAAGACCTTCCTGGTGTTAGATACCATATCGTAAGAGGTGCGCTAGACTGCGCTGGAGTAGCTAACAGATTACAAGGAAGATCAAAGTACGGTGCTAAGAGACCTAAGAAGAAATAGGAATTTTAACAAAGAATAGTGCTTATCTTCAACAGAAATTATAGATTTTATTTTGAGTTTATATAGATGTAAAAGATGTAGCACTTTACGGTATGAAAAATACCGAGTACCGATGAACTTAAATTTAAAATGTTAAGGAGGGAAGAAAAGTGCCAAGAAAAGGACATATCGCAAAAAGAGACGTATTACCAGATCCAGTATACAATTCAAAGGTTGTTACTAAATTTATAAATAGTATAATGGAAGATGGTAAGAAGGGTGTAGCCCAAAAGATATGCTATGAAGCATTTGAATTAATAGCAAAAAGAAGTGGAAAAGAAGCTTTAGAAGTATTTGAAGAAGCTATGAACAATGTAATGCCATTACTAGAAGTTAAAGCTAGAAGAATAGGTGGTGCTACTTATCAAGTTCCAATCGAAGTTAGACCAGAAAGAAGACAGACATTAGGAATAAGATGGATGTTAATAGCAGCTAGAAAAAGAGGCGAAAAGCTAATGAGTGAAAGAGTTGCTGGTGAATTATTAGATGCATCTAATAATACAGGAGCAGCTGTTAAGAAGAGAGAAGATACTCATAAAATGGCAGAAGCTAATAAGGCATTTGCTCATTACAGATACTAATATCTATAAAACTGTTTTGGCTTATGCTAAGGCAGTTTTGTCAAATTAAATTATATTTTACTCATTGAGAGGAGGACAAATAAATGGCTAGAAAATATCCTTTAGATAAATTCCGTAACTTCGGTATAATGGCTCATATAGATGCTGGTAAGACAACAACTACTGAACGTATATTGTTCTATACAGGAGTGAGTCACAAAATAGGGGAAGTTCATGATGGTGAAGCTACAATGGACTGGATGGTTCAAGAACAAGAAAGAGGTATAACAATTACTTCAGCAGCAACTTCATGTTTCTGGAAAGAACATGAACTTAATATTATAGATACTCCTGGTCACGTAGACTTCACAGTTGAAGTTGAAAGATCATTAAGAGTACTTGATGGAGCTGTTACAGTTCTTGATGCAAAGAGCGGTGTTGAACCACAAACTGAAACTGTTTGGAGACAGGCGGATAAGTATGGTGTGCCAAGAATGATTTATGTAAATAAAATGGATGCAACAGGTGCTGATTTCTTTAGATGTATTCAAACAGTTAAAGATAGATTAAAAGCAAACGCAGTTCCGATTCAGATTCCAGTAGGTAGCGAACAAGGCTTCAAAGGAATGGTTGACCTTATAAAGAATGTTGCTTTTATATTCTATGATGATCTTGGAAAAGATATGAGAGAAGAAGCTATACCAGCTGAATATGCTGATCAAGCTGAAGAATACAGAGCAGCAATGATAGAAGCTATTGCTGAAACAGATGAAGAATTAATGGAAAAGTATTTAGAAGGTGAAGAACTTACAATTGAAGAATTAAAAGCTGCTTTAAGAAAAGCTACAATTGCTAACGAAATATATCCTTGTATTTGTGGTTCTTCATACAAAAACAAAGGTGTTCAAGAAATGATTGATGGAGTTGTAGATTACTTACCATCACCATTAGATGTTCCAGCAATAAAAGGAACAACATTAGATGGAGAAGAAGATCATAGAAATTCTTCAGACTCTGAACCATTATCAGCTTTAGCATTTAAAATAGCTACTGATCCATTTGTTGGTAAATTGGCATTTACAAGAATATATTCTGGCGTAATGCAGAGTGGTTCATATGTTCTTAACTCAACAAAAGGTAAGAAAGAAAGAATCGGTAGACTTGTTAAGATGCATTCAAATTCAAGATCAGAAGTTGAATCATTAGAAGCAGGGGAAATTGGTGCAGTAATTGGATTAAAAAACACTACAACAGGTGATACTTTATGTGCAGAAAATAGTCCAATAATTCTTGAAGCTATGGAGTTCCCAGAACCAGTTATAAGAGTAGCTATTGAACCAAAGACAAAAGATGCTCAAGAAAAGATGGGTATGGCATTAGCTAAATTAGCAGAAGAAGATCCTACATTTAAGACTTGGACTGATACAGAAACAGGTCAAACAATTATTGCGGGTATGGGAGAGCTTCACTTAGAAATAATTGTTGATAGACTTCAAAGGGAATTTAAAGTTGAATGTAATGTTGGAGCACCTCAGGTTGCTTATAAGGAAACAATTAGATCAGCTGTTAAAGCAGAAGCTAAATATGCTAAACAATCAGGTGGTAAAGGACAATACGGTCATGCTGTAATTGAAATGGAACCAACTGAAGGCGAATATGTATTTGAAAATGCTGTTGTTGGAGGAGCTATTCCTAAGGAATACATACCAGCTATTGATGCAGGTATTCAAGAAGCATCTAAAAATGGTATAATTGCAGGCTATAATGTTATTAACTTCAAAGTTAAATTAGTACACGGTTCATACCATGAAGTTGACTCATCTGAAATGGCATTTAAAATAGCAGGTTCTATGGCATTTAAGAATGCAATGGCTAAAGCAAGCCCTGTACTTCTTGAACCAATGATGAAAGTTGAAGTAACAGTTCCAGAAGAATACATGGGAGATGTTATCGGAGATATCAATTCAAGAAGAGGTATAATGGAAGGTATGGAAGCTCTTAATGGAGCGCAAGTTATTAGAGCGTTTGTTCCATTATCAGAAATGTTTGGATATGCTACTACTTTAAGATCTAGAACTCAAGGTAGAGGAGTTTACTCAATGGTATTTGATCACTATGATGAAGTTCCAAAGAATATTCAAGAACAAATTGCAGGTAGCAGAGCTAAATAAAGAGTAATATAAAGTTTTTATCATATTGTATATTAAATTATTTTACGGAGCATATAATGTGTTTTAATAATTTTTATATAATATGGTAAAAAACTTGAATAATAAATATAGATATTAAAATATCTATAAGTTATAATATTTACGAAAAGATTCTTTAAATTATGTCTATCAAGGGAGGAAAATTATAATGGCAAAAGCAAAGTATGAAAGAAGTAAGCCACACGTTAATATTGGAACAATAGGTCACGTAGACCATGGTAAGACAACATTAACAGCAGCAATCACAACAGTATTAGCAAATAAAGGATTTGCAGAAGCATTTAACTATGCAGATATTGATAAGGCTCCAGAAGAAAAAGAAAGAGGAATCACAATCAATACAGCACACGTTGAGTACCAAACAGAAAACAGACACTATGCGCACGTTGACTGTCCAGGGCATGCTGACTATGTTAAGAACATGATCACAGGAGCAGCACAAATGGATGGAGCTATCTTAGTTGTATCAGCAGCAGATGGTCCAATGCCACAAACAAGAGAACATATACTACTAGGATCAAGAGTTGGTATCCAATATATCGTAGTATTCTTAAATAAAGCAGATATGGTAGACGATCCAGAATTATTAGAATTAGTAGAAATGGAAGTAAGAGAATTATTAAGTGAATATGACTTCCCAGGAGACGATATTCCAGTAATAACAGGATCAGCATTAAAAGCATTAGAAAATCCAACAGATGAAGAAGCAATTAAGCCAATCATGGATTTAATGGAAGCAGTAGATAGCTATATCCCAACTCCAGAAAGAGCAACAGATAAGCCGTTCTTAATGCCAATCGAAGATGTATTCACAATTACAGGAAGAGGAACAGTTGCAACAGGAAGAGTTGAAGCTGGAGTACTTCATGTAGGAGATGAAGTAGAAATCGTTGGATTAAGTGAAGAAAAGAAGAAAGTTGTAGTAACTGGAATCGAAATGTTCAGAAAGTTATTGGATGAAGCGCAAGCAGGAGATAACATCGGAGCATTATTAAGAGGAGTTCAAAGAACTGATATTGAAAGAGGTCAAGTTTTATCAAAACCAAATTCAGTACATCCTCATACTAAATTTGTAGGTCAAGTATACGTACTTAAGAAAGAAGAAGGTGGAAGACATACTCCATTCTTCGATGGATACAGACCACAATTCTACTTCAGAACAACAGACGTTACAGGATCAATCAAATTACCAGACGGAATGGAAATGGTAATGCCTGGAGATCACATTGATATGAATGTTGAATTAATCACTCCAATCGCAATGGATGAAGGATTAAGATTTGCTATCAGAGAAGGCGGAAGAACTGTAGGTTCTGGAGTTGTTACTAAAATAGTAGAATAAGATACATTTATATTTGACGGTAAAAGCAAGGTATAATTTCCTTGCTTTTATTTTATGAATTATATAATTTAGTTAGTATTTCATAATAAAATCGGATTGTTATCACAAATATTTATTTATTATCGCAAAATAAATCATAACAAACTGATATAAAATTTTTAGTAAAGATAATTAAAAAATCACCCAATATAAGGAATTAAAAAAAAATAGGAAAATGTAAAAAAAAGCTTGAAAAGACAATATAACAATAGTATAATTAAGAAGTTGCATAGCATACAGCGAGGATTCAAGAGGTTGCCGGACTTCCGGGTAATTCTTGATGAGTAAGTTTGGATCTAGAATCCGACGACAGGGATTCTGTATTAGGTTTGGATATCACGAAACACCTGGAACAGTTTACAGAATAGCCGCTGTTGTGCGTTAGAAGTAAAACGTACATAAAAGGAGGGAAATGAAATGTCAAAGCAAAAAATAAGAATTAGATTAAAGGCTTTTGATCATACAATTTTAGATCAATCAGCTGAAAAAATTGTTGAAACTGCAAAAACATCAGGAGCTAAGGTTGTAGGACCAGTGCCACTACCAACTGAAAAAGATGTTGTTACAATATTAAGAGCGGTTCACAAGTACAAAGATTCAAGAGAACAATTTGAGATAAGAACTCATAAGAGATTAATCGATATTGTTAATCCATCACCTAAAACTGTTGATGCATTAATGAGATTAAATCTTCCAGCGGGTGTTGATATAGAAATCAAGCTTTAGTACTGGAAATAATATAAAAACGGCTAGTTATGATTGTTAACAGTCCGCTAATTAGTTTGGGAGGTGTAAATACATGAAAAAAGCTATAATTGGAAGAAAAGTTGGAATGACACAAATTTTTGATGAAAAAGGAAAAGTGATTCCTGTAACTGTAGTAGAAGCTGGCCCATGTGTTGTTGTTCAAAAGAAAACATTAGAAAATGATGGTTATGAAGCAATACAAGTTGGTTTCGATGAAATAAGAGAAAAATTAGCTAATAAGCCAAGAAAAGGTCACTTTGCTAAGGCTGGAGCTACTTTAAGAAGAACTCTTAAAGAATTTAGACTTGACGATATAAGTCAATACGAAGTTGGAAATGAAATAAAAGCTGATGTATTTGGAGCAGGAGATAAAGTTGATGTATCTGCAGTATCTAAGGGAAAGGGTTTCCAAGGATCAATTAAAAGATGGAATCAACAAAGAGGACCTATGACTCATGGTTCTAAGTTCCATAGAGCGCCAGGTTCAATGGGAGCTTCATCAGATCCATCTAGAACATTCAAAAACAAGAGAATGCCAGGACATATGGGATCTGTAAATACAACAGTACTTAATTTAGAAGTTGTTAAAGTAATAGCTGAAAAGAATTTAATACTAATTAAGGGTGGAATCCCAGGACCTAATAAAGGTACAGTAGTAATTAAAGATACAGTTAGAGCTTAATTTCTTTGAAGAAAGGAGGAAATAAAATGCCTACAGTAGGAGTATTTAATAAAGAAGGAAATAAAGTTGCAGATATGGAATTAAATGAAAATGTATTTGCAGCAGAAATTAATGAATATGCATTGCACCAAGTAGTAGTTGCATTATTAGCTAACAAAAGACAAGGAACTCAATCAACTAAAACTAGATCTGAAGTTAGAGGAGGCGGAATCAAGCCTTGGAGACAAAAGGGTACTGGAAGAGCAAGACAAGGTTCTATCAGATCACCACAATGGATCAAAGGTGGAATTGTATTCGCACCAAAGCCAAGAGACTACAGAGTTTCAGTTCCAAAGAGTATGAGAAAGGTTGCTATGAAATCTGCTTTAACTAGCAAGGTTCAAGATAATCAAATGATAGTTCTTGATTCGTTAAATTTTGAAGCACCAAAAACTAAGAGTATGATAGAAATGCTAAAGGCTTTAGAAGCTAATAAAGCATTAATTATAACAGCTGAATCAAATGAAGTTGTTTATAAGTCAGCAAGAAACATTCAAGGAATAAGTGTTATTCCTGCAAACAACATCAATGTATATGATTTATTAAAATATGAAAAATTAATCATAACTAAAGATGCTGTATCAAAAATTGAGGAGGTGTACGCATAATGAAATTAACAAGCCATGATATAATAAGAAAGCCAATCATAACTGAAAAAAGTATGGCGTCTATGGCCGAAAAAAGGTACACTTTCATAGTTCATGTTGATGCTAATAAATCTCAAATAAAGAGAGCTGTGGAAGAAGTTTTCAATGTTAAAGTTGAATCTGTTAACACTATAAACGGCTTAGGTAAAACTAAGAGAATGGGCGTACATGTAGGTAAGAGATCAGATTACAAGAAAGCTATAGTTACATTAACTGAAGAAAGTAATGGAATTGAATTCTTCGAGGGAATGCAATAATAGTAGAATAAAGCCATTATTGGTGATCAACACCAGAGAAGCTTGAAGAAGGAGGGAATTTTAAATGGCAGTTAAAAAGTTTAACCCTATTACACCAGCAAGAAGACAAATGACTATGCCAACTTTTGAAGAAATAACTTCACAAGAACCAGAAAAGTCACTTCTTGTTGCATTAAAGAGTAAAGCGGGTAGAAATGCTCAAGGTAAAATTACTGTTAGACATCGTGGCGGCGGTGTTAAGAGAAAATATAGAATAATAGACTTTAAAAGAAATAAAGATGAAATCCCAGCAAAGGTTGCAACTATAGAATATGATCCAAACAGATCAGCATATATTGCTCTTGTTATATATAGCGATGGAGAAAAGAGATATATTCTTGCGCCTGCAGGATTAAAAGTTGGAGATGTAATAGAGTCTGGAGTTAATGCTGATATCAAACCTGGTAATGCACTTCCATTAAAGAACATACCAGTAGGTACAGTTATTCACAATATAGAGTTACAAAGAGGTAAAGGTGGTCAATTAGTTAGAGCAGCAGGTGGATCAGCTCAATTAATGGCTAAAGAAGGAGATTATGCAACTCTTAGATTACCATCAGGTGAAATGAGATATGTAAGAATCGAATGTAGAGCTACAATAGGAACACTTTCTAATGCGACAAACGATATTGTTAATATCGGTAAAGCTGGTAGAAAGAGACATATGGGATGGAGACCAACAGTTAGAGGATCTGTAATGAACCCTAATGATCACCCTCATGGTGGTGGTGAAGGTAAGTCTCCAGTTGGTAGACCAAGTCCAGTTACTCCATGGGGTAAACCAGCACTTGGATACAAAACTAGAAAGACTAAGAAATATTCAGATAAATTTATTATCAAAGATAGAAGAGCTAAGTAGTTTGAGGAGAATAGTAAGTTCTCTTCACAACTTAGACCTTAGTGTTTATGAAGGGAGGCATATTAGTGAGTAGATCAACAAAGAAAGCACCTTTTGTTCATGAGGGACTTTTTAAGAAAATAGAAGAAATGAATGGTAATGGAGAAAAAAAGGTTGTTAAGACTTGGTCAAGAAGTTCAACAATTTTTCCACAATTCATAGGTCATACAATTGCTGTTCATGATGGAAGAAAGCATGTACCAGTATATATATCAGAAGATATGGTTGGCCATAAATTAGGTGAGTTTGTATTAACTAGAACTTATAAAGGTCATGACGATAAAACATCAAAAAGATAGCCTGGAAAGGAGGATCATAAATGGAAGCTAGAGCTATAGCAAAATATATTAGAATGTCTCCAACAAAGGTAGGAGTAATTCTTGATTTAATAAGAGGAAAACAAGTTAACGAAGCTTTTGCTATTTTACAATATACTCCAAGAGAAGCAGCGGTAGTTATAAATAAAGTTTTAAAATCAGCTGTTGCTAATGCAGAAAACAATTTGGAATTGAATGCTGATAACTTATATGTTTCAGAGTGTTTCGTTGGTCAAGGATCAACATTAAAGAGATTCCAACCTCATGCTCAAGGTAGAGCATTTAAAATATTAAAGAAAACAAGCAATATAACAGTAGTTGTTAAAGAAAGAGCTTAATAAGATAAAAGGAGGGAAAAGCAAGTGGGTCAAAAAGTAAATCCTCATGGCCTTAGAGTAGGTGTTATCAAGGGATGGGACGCAAAATGGTATGCTAACAAGAAAAACTTTGCTGATAATCTTATAGAAGATAACAAGATCAGAAAATTTGTGAAAAAGGAACTTTTTTCTGCAGGTATTTCTAAAATTGAAATTGAAAGAGCTGCGAAAAGAGTAAAATTAAACATATATACAGCAAAGCCTGGTGTTATAATAGGTAAAGGTGGATCTGGAATTGAGGCTTTAAAAAATAAATTAACTCAATTCGTTGAAAATAAGAATGTTTTAATAAACATAGTTGAAGTTAAAAGTGCAGAAGCTGATGCACAATTAATGGCTGAAAATATTGCTGCACAATTAGAAAAAAGAATTTCATTCAGAAGAGCTATGAAGCAAACAATGCAAAGAGCTATGAAACACGGAATAAAAGGTGTAAAAACTGCTTGTTCTGGTAGATTAGGTGGAGCAGAAATAGCAAGAACTGAACATTATCATGAAGGAACAATTCCACTACAAACATTAAGAGCTGATATCGATTATGGATTTGCTGAAGCAGATACAACATATGGAAAAATCGGAGTTAAGGTTTGGGTTTATAATGGAGAAGTTCTTCCAACTAAGAAAGTAGAAAAGGAAGAGGCTAACGCATAGGAAAGGAGGAATAGATCATGTTAATGCCTAAAAGGGTAAAACATCGTAAGGTGCAACGTGGTAGAATGAAAGGTAAAGCTACAAGAGGTAATTTCTTAGCTTATGGTGATTACGGAATCCAAGCGCTAACTTGTGGATGGATAACAAGTAACCAAATTGAATCTGCCAGAATTGCTATCAATAGATACATTAAAAGAGGTGGAAAACTTTGGATAAAGATTTTCCCAGATAAACCAGTTACAGAAAAGCCAGCTGAAACAAGAATGGGTTCAGGTAAAGGATCACCAGAATACTGGGTTGCAGTAGTTAAACCAGGTAGAGTACTATTTGAATTATCAGGAGTACCAGAAGAAACTGCAAGAGAAGCAATGAGACTTGCTTCACATAAACTTCCTGTAAAAACAAAATTTGTTTCAAAAAGAGATTTTGAGGAAATGGGTGGTGAAGAATAATGAAGGCTAGAGAATTAAAAGAATTGAAATCAAGCAATCCTCAAGATTTAACAGTTAAATTGGGCGATCTTAAAGCGGAGTTATTTAATTTAAGATTTCAATTAGCTACAGGACAATTAGAAAATCCAATGAGAATAAGAGAAGTTAAGAAATCTATAGCCCAAATAAAAACCATCTTAAGAGAAGAAGAATTAAAAGCATTGGAACAATAAAAGTTGGAAGGAGGTAAGCCCTAATGGAAAGATCATTAAGAAAGAAAAGAATTGGTAGGGTTGTTTCTGATAAAATGGAAAAAACTATTGTAGTTGCCGTTGAAACTAAGGTTAGACACCCATTATACGGTAAGACAGTTAATAGAACTACAAAGTTTAAAGTACATGATGAGAATAATGAAGCTAAAATTAATGATAGAGTATCAATAATGGAAACTAGACCTTTATCTAAAGATAAGAGATGGAGACTTGTTGAAATAGTTGAAAAGGCTAAATAAGCTTTAAAACTGAAAGGAGGGTAATTTAATGATACAACAACAAACCTTATTAAAGGTTGCAGATAATTCAGGTGCAAAAGAAATTATGTGTATCAGAGTATTAGGTGGATCTAAAAGAAAGTTTGGTAATATCGGCGATGTTATAGTTGCTAGCGTTAAAAGTGCAACACCAGGTGGAGTTGTTAAAAAAGGTGATGTTGTAAAGGCAGTTGTAGTTAGATCAGTAAAAGGTGTAAGAAGAGCTGATGGTTCATATATTAAATTTGATGAAAACGCAGCAGTTATAATCAAAGATGATAAGCAACCAAGAGGAACTCGTATCTTTGGACCTGTTGCTAGGGAGCTAAGAGATAAAGAATTCACTAAAATTTTATCATTAGCACCAGAAGTTCTATAAGAGGAGGTGGCCAACTTGAAGATACATGTAAGAAAGAATGATACAGTTATTGTTATATCTGGAAAAGATAAAGGCAAAACTGGTGAAGTGTTAAAAGCGTATCCAAAGACAGGAAAAGTTCTTGTTCAAGGAGTTAATATAGTTAAAAAACATCAAAAAGCTAATAAGGGTCAAGTTGAAAGCGCTATAATTGAAAAAGAAGCAGCGATCAACAGCTCAAAAGTTATGTTATATTGTAACAAATGTAAGAATGCGACTAGAATTAGTAACAAAGTTTTAGATGATGGTACTAAGGTTAGAGTATGTAAAAAATGCGGAGAAACATTCTAGATTTTGAAAGGAGGTAACTAATATGACAAGACTTCAAGAAAAATATCAAAAAGAAGTAGTTCCAGCTATGATTGAAAAGTTCGGATATAAAAACATAATGGAAGTACCAAAGCTAGAGAAGATAGTAATCAATATGGGAGTTGGAGAAGCTAAGGAAAATCAAAAAGTGCTAGAATCAGCAGTTAATGATTTGACTTTAATAGCAGGTCAAAAGCCTGTATTAACAAGAGCTAAAAAGTCTGTAGCTAACTTTAAAATTAGAGAAAACATGCCATTAGGATGCAAAGTTACTCTAAGAAAAGCTAACATGTTTGAGTTTGCTGATAAACTAATGAGCATCGCACTACCAAGAGTTAGAGATTTCAGAGGGGTTTCTAGCAAAGCTTTTGATGGTAGAGGAAATTATTCATTAGGAATTAAAGAACAATTAATATTCCCAGAAATAGAATATGATAAGATAGATAAAGTTAGAGGAATGGATATAATCTTCGTTACTTCAGCTAACACTGACGAAGAAGCTAGGGAATTATTAAGATTCCTTGGAATGCCATTCGCTCAATAATAAGGAGGGAAACACATTGGCACGTAAGGCTATTATTGAAAAGTGGAGCAAAACTCCTAAATACAAGACAAGAGCTTATACAAGATGTAGAATATGTGGAAGACCACATGCTGTATTAAAAAAATATGGAGTATGCCGTATTTGTTTTAGAGAACTTGCTTATAAGGGCGAAATTCCAGGTTGTAGAAAAGCAAGTTGGTAAGATATACGATGTAACGAAAGGAGGCACATTAAATGGTTATGACAGATCCTATAGCAGATTTATTAACTCGTGTAAGAAATGCTAATGCTGTAAGACATGAAGTGGTAGAAGTACCTTCTTCAAACGTAAAGAAGGAAATTGCAAATATATTATTACAAGAGGGTTATATAAAAGAAATAAATGAATATAACGATGGAGTTGTTCCAATGTTAAGATTATCTCTTAAGTATGGAGCTAATAAAGAAAGAGTTATAACTGGTATTAAGAGAATTTCTAAACCAGGATTAAGAGTTTATTGTAAGAAAGACGAGGTACCAAAAGTTCTTAATGGATTAGGTATCGCTGTTGTTTCAACTTCAAATGGAATAATGGTAGATAGAGAAGCTAGAAAGAACGGATTAGGTGGAGAAGTAATCTGCTACGTTTGGTAATATCTCAGATAAATTAAACTAGATAAAATTGTAAAATGCAATTTTAAAATAATACAGGAGGTGCAATTATGTCAAGAGTAGGTAGATTACCAATAGCTATTCCTGCTGATGTAACTGTTACTGTAACACCAGACAATTTAGTTACAGTTAAGGGACCAAAAGGTGAATTAGTTAAAACTATGCATAAAGATATTAGCATAGCTGTTGAAAACAATGAAGTAATTGTTACTAGACATAGTGAACAAAAAGATCACAGAGCTCTTCACGGTTTAACAAGAGCATTAATTAATAATATGGTAATTGGAGTAAAACAAGGTTACCAAAAAACTTTAGATTTAGTTGGTGTTGGTTATAGAGCTCAATTACAAGGTAAAAAGCTTGTAATGAACCTTGGATATTCACATCCAGTTGAAATTGAACCTATTGACGGAATCACATTTGAAACTCCAGCTGCAACTAGAGTAATAGTTAGTGGAATCGACAAAGAAAAAGTTGGATTTGCTGCAGCGGATATAAGAAAATGGAGAGTACCAGAACCATATAAGGGTAAAGGTATTAAGTATGAAAATGAAGTGATCAGACGTAAAGAAGGTAAGACTGGTAAGAAATAATAGAAAGGAGTGAGTTTTATGTTCAAAAAGGTAGACAAAAAGGCGAGCAGAGAAAAACGTCACCTTAGAGTTCGTAAAAAAGTTTTTGGAACTGCGGAAAGACCAAGACTTTCAGTATTTAAGAGTGAAAAGAATATATATGCACAAGTTATTGATGATATAAATGGTGTTACATTAGTAGCTGCTTCAAGTTTAGAAAAAGATTTTGCTGCAAAAGGCGGAAACAAAGAAGGTGCTAAACTTGTAGGTGAATTAGTAGCTAAAAAAGCTATAGAAAAAGGAATTGACGTAGTGGTATTTGATAGAGGCGGATACATATATCACGGAAGAATTCAAGAATTAGCACAAGCAGCTAGAGAAGCTGGCTTGAAATTCTAATTAAACAAGGAGGGAAATAAATGAGAATCGATCCTAGTACACTAGACCTTAAAGAAAAGGTTGTTTTCATAAACAGAGTTACTAAGGTTGTTAAGGGTGGTAGAAACTTCAGATTCAGCGCTCTAGTTGTTGTCGGAGACGAGAACGGACACGTTGGCGTTGGAATGGGTAAGTCAATCGAAATCCCAGAAGCAATAAAAAAAGGAATAGAAGATGCTAAGAAGAACTTAGTAAGCGTTGCAATGGTAGGAACAACAATTCCTCACCAAGTTAATGGTAAGTTCGGAACTGCAAATGTTCTAATTATGCCAGCTAAAGAAGGTACAGGAGTTATTGCTGGAGGTCCAGCAAGAGCAGTACTTGAATTAGCAGGATTAAAGGATGTTAGAGCTAAATCATTAGGTTCAAATAATCCTAATAACATGGTAAATGCAACAATAAACGGATTAGCTAGCTTAAGAACAGTAGAAGATATAGCTAAATTAAGAGGCAAATCTGTTGAAGAAATATTAGGTTAAGGAGATATTGCAATGGCTAAATTAAGAATTACATTAGTTAAGAGCTTAATAGGTAGAAAAAAAGACCATATCGCTACTGCAAATGCTCTTGGACTAACAAAGATAAGAAAAACAGTAGAACCTGAGGCAACACCTCAAGTTCAAGGTATGATAAAAAAGATTGAATATCTATTAAAAGTAGAAGAAGTATAAAAACAAGGAGGTGCACTGAATATGAAACTTCACGAATTAAAACCAGCAGCAGGTAGCAAGAAAGCACCTAAAAGAATTGGTAGAGGTACTGGTTCTGGATTAGGAAGAAATGCTGGTAAAGGTGAAAAGGGTCAAAATGCAAGATCAGGTGGTGGCGTAAGACCTGGTTTTGAAGGCGGTCAAATGCCTTTATATAGAAGACTTCCTAAGAGAGGTTTTACAAACATTTTTGCAAAGAAGATTGTTAGCATAAATCTTGACAGATTAAATATCTTTGAAAATGGTACTGAAGTTACTCCAGAATTATTACTTGAAAGAAGAGTTGTAAGTAAAGTTTTGGATGGAGTAAAGATTCTTGGAAACGGAACATTAGAAAAAAGCTTAACGGTTAAAGGATGTAAGTTCTCTAAGTCTGCTATAGAAAAGATTGAAGCAGCTGGGGGAAAAGTTGAGGTGATGTAAAGTGCTTCAAACTTTAAACAATGCATTCAAAGTTCCTGAACTTAGAAAAAAGATTTTATGGACAGTATTATTAGTTGCAGTTTTCAGGATGGGAAGTCATATTCCTCTTCCTGGAATTAACTCTGATTTTTTAAAAAATCTATCTCAGTCTGGTGGACTATTAGGATTTTATGATATGCTTTCTGGAGGAGCTTTTAGCAGATCCAGTATATTAGCATTAGGAGTTATGCCATACATTAATGCATCAATAATAATTCAATTATTAACTGTTGCTATCCCACAATTGGAGCAACTATCAAAAGAAGGAGATACTGGCAGAAAAAAGATACAAAATGCAACACGTTATGTATCTCTTGGAATAGCTTTTATCTTAGCTTATGGAATTTTTGCAACAATTTCAAGTAGTGGAGCTACAGTTGGATTAACTGCAATCCAAAAGACTATTGTTGTTTTTGCACTAGTGGTTGGAACAACATTTTGTATGTGGTTAGGTGATCAACTTACAGTTAAGGGCATTGGAAATGGTACTTCAATACTAATATTCGTTAATATAATTTCGAGAGTTCCAGCAACAATTGCTTCAATGATGACACTTCAGCAAGCAGGAAGTGCAAGTATTGTGGAAATTGTACTATTTGGAGTATTTACCGTATTTCTACTTGCGACTATACTATATTTTTCTTTATCAGAAAGAAGGATACCTGTGCAGTATGCTGGTAAATTTGCATCAGGCAATAGTAATATGGTTAAATCACAATCAACACATATACCATTAAGTATAATTGGATCAGCGGTTCTTGCTATTATATTTTCTATGTCCGTAATGGATTTTCCAAAAACTATTGCCACATTATTTGGTGGAGTAGGTGAAAGTCAAAAAGAGTGGGCAAAGTGGGTATTAAATAATCCTACATCTGTCTTTAATCAAAAGAGTTGGATGTATATGGTACTATATGCAGTACTGACAATATTCTTTAATTGGTTTTATACTCAGATTACATTTAAACCAGATGAAATGTCTGAGAATTTGCATAAATCGGCAGGATTTGTGCCTGGAGTAAGGCCAGGTGAAGAAACCACAACATATTTTGAAAGAGTTTTAAACAGACTATCTTTTATTGGAGGTATATTAGCAGCGGTATTGGCTGTAACTCCAGTTATAATACAAAACTATACACAATTTCAAAATATAGCTTTTTCAGGAACTGGATTATTAATTGTTATAAATGTTGCGTTAGATTTTACTAGAAAAGTAGAATCACAAATGGTAGTTAGGCACTATAAAGGATTTCTTAAATAGATTAGAATAAATGGAGATGAAGCCAGTGAAGATAGTATTACTAGGTCCTCCTGGAGCTGGAAAGGGAACACAGGCTAAATCAATTAGCAATAAATATTCAATACCACATATTTCTACAGGTGATATTTTCAGAAAGAATATTTCTGAAAACACTCCCTTAGGAATAGAAGCAAAGGGTTATATTGATAACGGACAATTAGTTCCTGATGAAGTAACAATTAATATGGTTAAGGATAGACTGCAACAGGACGATTGTAAGGTCGGATATTTATTAGATGGTTTTCCTAGAACTGTGGCTCAAGCTGATGCTCTTAACAACTTTCTTGTAGATAAGAATGAACAATTAGATACCGCATTGCTTATAAAGGTACCTAATGAATTTATTCTAGAAAGAATGACTGGTAGAAGAGTATGTCCATCATGCGGAGCAAGTTATCATGTTAAATTTAATCCTCCAACAAATGAAGGAAAATGTGATTTGTGTGGAAGTGAAGTTATACAGAGAAAAGATGATACAGTTGAGACTGTAAAGGAAAGACTTGATGTATATCAAAAGGAAACACAACCGCTAATTGAATTTTACGGTGAAAAAGGCTTGCTTTCAGAAGTGGATGGCACAAAAGCTATTAATGAAGTTTTCAGAGGAATATGTGAATTGTTAGGGAACAACAAATAATGATTACTGTAAAGAATCATTATGAAATAGCCATAATGAGAAAAGCAGGTAGAATAGTAGGAGAAACATTGCTATTGCTTGAAAAAGAGGTAAAACCCGGAGTAACAACTGCAAATTTGGATAGAATAGCAGAAGAATTTATAACTAAGCATGGAGCAAAACCTTCATTTAAAGGCTTATATGGTTTTCCTTCGTCACTATGTATTTCAGTAAATGAGCAAGTAATACATGGATTCCCAGGAGAATATGTTCTTAAAGAAGGCGATATAGTTAGTATTGACTGTGGGGCGTTTTTTGATGGATTCCATGGAGATGCTGCAAGAACTTTCTCTGTAGGGGAAGTTTCAGTAGAAGCTCAAAGATTAATTGATATAACAAGAGAAAGTTTTTTCCAAGGTATAAAGTTTGCCAAACAAGGAAATAAATTAACTGATATATCACATGAGATACAAAGCTACGTAGAAGCAGCAGGTTTCTCAGTTGTAAGAGATTTTGTAGGTCATGGGATTGGGCGAAAAGTTCACGAGGATCCTAATGTACCTAATTTCGGAAAGTCTGGTAGAGGTCCGAAATTACTGGAGGGTATGGTGTTAGCAATAGAACCTATGGTTAACGCTGGTACTTATAAGGTTAAGACATTAAAAGATGGATGGACAGTTGTAACAGCGGATTCTTCTTTATCGGCACATTATGAAAATACAGTTGCAATTTTATCAGATGGACCTGAAATATTAACACTGATTAAGTAGAATAAAGAGTGTTGCTTAGTTATAAATTTGCATAATACCGTTGTGGTAGTGTTAATTTATACTAAGGTAATCATAGAGGTGAAAAATTTGCAAAACAATGACTTGATTGGAAAAGTAGTACTTTCAAAAGCAGGAAGAGATAAAGATCACTTATATGTTGTTGTTAGGCAGATAGATGATGATTATGTATTACTAGCTAATGGAGATACAAAATTAATTGAGATGCCTAAGAAGAAAAAAATTAAACACTTAAGTATTTTAGAAGATGTAGATGATGAATTATTATCATTAATAAACTCATGCGATAAGAGTACTAATTTAAAGATTAAGAGATTCCTAAAGCTTAGAGGCATTGTTAAGGAGGGTTGATTACCTTATGTCAAAAGATGATGTTATAGAAATGCAAGGTACGGTATTAGAATCTTTACCAAACGCTATGTTTCAAGTTGAACTTGAAAGTGGCCATAAGATTCTAGCACACATATCAGGTAAATTAAGAATGAACTTCATAAGAATTTTACCAGGAGATAAAGTTACAGTAGAACTTTCTCCTTATGATTTAACCAGAGGTAGAATTACATGGAGAGCAAAATAAAGTAGATATAACTTACATTGATCTACTACAAAAGTAATATGAGGAGGGTTAGCTATGAAAGTAAGACCATCAGTTAAGCCTATTTGTGAAAAGTGCAAAGTAATCAGAAGAAAAGGAAAAGTAATGGTAATCTGTGAAAATCCTAAGCACAAGCAAAAGCAAGGCTAATGATCAAGTTTACAATATTATTTACATTAAAATAAATGTAAATAATATTGACATTTCAGCAAAAGTCAAATATGATTATATAGTCGTTTAATTAATCAAAAATAAATTTTAGGGCGGCTGTCAATAGAATCGTCTATTGACCTAAAATTTTATTATAAATTATAAAATCAACTTTTATACATTTCAATTATCAGGAGGTGTAAATTTTAATGGCAAGAATATCAGGTATTGATCTACCAAGAGAAAAAAGAGTTGAAATAGGTTTAACATATATATATGGAATAGGATTATCAACTTCACAAAAAATCTTAGCTGTAACAGGAATTAATCCAGATACAAGAGTTAAGGATTTATCAGAAGAAGAAGTTAATGAAATCAGAACTTATATCAACAAGAATTTAATGGTTGAAGGTGACTTAAGAAGAGATGTCGCTTTAAATATCAAGAGATTAGTAGAAATAGGATCATATAGAGGAATTAGACATAGAAGAGGTCTTCCAGTAAGAGGACAAAAAACTAAGACTAATGCAAGAACTAGAAAAGGTCCTAAGAAGACAATAGCAAATAAGAAGAAATAGTAAGGAGGGAAGATAATGGCAGCTAAAACAGTAAAGAAAACTAGAAGAAGAAAAGAAAGAAAAAATGTTGAGCATGGTGCTGCACACATTAAGTCAACTTTTAATAATTCAATAGTTACTTTAACAGATGCAGTAGGAAATGCTTTATCATGGTCAAGTGCAGGAGCACTAGGTTTCAGAGGATCAAGAAAGAGCACACCATTTGCAGCTCAAATGGCAGCAGAAACTGCAGCTAAAGTAGCAATGGAACACGGCTTAAAAAGTATAGAGGTTTATGTTAAAGGACCTGGTTCAGGAAGAGAAGCAGCTATAAGATCCTTACAAGCAGCAGGACTAGAAGTAACTTTGATCAAAGATGTTACTCCAATACCACATAATGGTTGTAGACCACCAAAGAGAAGAAGAGTCTAATATAAATGTAGTAATAGGAGGTGTAATTTAATGGCAAGATATACTGGCGCTACATGTAGATTATGTAGAAGAGAAGGTATGAAACTTTTCCTTAAAGGTGATAGATGTTTTACAGATAAGTGTGCTTTCGTTAGAAGAAGCTATGCACCAGGACAACATGGAGCTAACAAAAAGAAAGTATCAAACTATGGTGTTCAATTAAGAGAAAAGCAAAAAGCAAGAAGAATTTATGGCATATTAGAAGGCCAATTTAGAACATATTATGAAAAAGCTGAGCATATTAAAGGTATAACAGGTGAAAACTTACTTAAATTACTAGAAATGAGACTTGATAACATAGTTTATAGATTAGGTTATGGTTCATCAAGAAATGAGGCAAGACAGTTAGTGACTCACGGACATTTCTTAGTAAATGGTAAAAAGGTTGACATTTGTTCATATCATGTTTCAGTTAATGATGTAATTACTGTATGCGAAAAGAGCAGATCAAGTGAAAAGTTCAAAACTTTTGTTGAAAATCCAAAAACTTTACCAAAATGGTTAGAAGCTAATGTTGATAACTATGAAGGAAAAGTAGTTGCAGAGCCATCAAGAGAAGATATAGATGTGCCTGTTAACGAAACACTTATTGTTGAGTTATACAGTAAATAATATATTTATATTTGTTAGAGAAATTTATCACAATATATGCAAATATAGAATCAGTTGCCCTCATAATAAGGTTGCCATTTTTAAAATAAGGAGGGTTTGTCAATGTTAGAAATCGAAAAGCCAATAATAGAATGTATAGAAGCTAATGAAGATGGTACTTATGGTAAGTACGTTGTTGAACCACTTGAAAGAGGATACGGTATTACATTAGGAAATGCCCTAAGAAGAATACTATTATCATCCCTTCCAGGAGTTGCAACAACCTCTGTCAAAATTGACGGTGTGCTTCATGAGTTTTCTACTGTTCAAGGAGTTAAAGAAGATGTTACTGAATTAATTCTTAATATCAAATCATTAGCTCTAAGGATGAATGGTGAAGGTCCAAAAGTTATTTATATTGATGCTAAAGGACCAGGAGAAGTTACTGGAGCAGATATAAAGACTGATGGTGATGTTGAAGTTGTTAATAAGAATTTACATATTGCAACTTTAGATAACGATGGAAGACTTTATATGGAATTGACAGTTAATAAAGGAAGAGGATATGTTACTCAGAATAAAAATAAGAGTGATGAATTACCAATTTCTGCTATAGCAGTTGATTCTATTTATACACCAGTAAAAAGAGTTAATTTTACTGTTGATAATACAAGAGTTGGTCAAATTACTGATTATGATAAATTAACTTTAGAAATTTGGACTAATGGTACTATAAAAATAGATGAAGCTATTAGTTTATCAGCAAAAATACTTATTGAACACTTTAAATTATTCATGTCATTAACAGATAATACTAATGACGTTGAAATAATGATAGAAAAAGAAGACGATAAGAAAGAAAAAGTCCTAGAAATGACTGTAGAAGAACTTGATTTATCAGTTAGATCATATAACTGTTTAAAGAGAGCCGGAATTAATACAGTCCAAGAACTTGCTACAAAATCTATGGATGATATGATGAAAGTAAGGAATCTAGGAAAGAAATCTTTAGAAGAAGTTGAAAGAAAGCTTAAAGAATTAGGTTTAGCCCTAAAACTAACCGAGGAGTAAGGAGGTAAATCCATGGCAGGTCATCGTAAATTAGGTCTTCCTACAGACCAAAGAAGAGCTATGCTAAGAAATCTTGTTACTAGTCTATTAAAACATGGTAAAATCGAGACAACTGAAACAAGAGCTAAAGAAACTAGATCAATAGCAGAAAAAATGATTACTCTTGGAAAAAGAGGAGATCTTCATGCTAGAAGACAAGTATTATCTTATGTTCAAGAAGAATTAGTTGTTAAGAATTTATTTGATAATGTAGCTCCAAAGTATACTGAAAGAAATGGCGGATATACAAGAATAATTAAAAAAGGTCCTAGAAGAGGGGACGGAGCTGAGATAGTAATACTTGAATTAGTATAATACTAATGGGGGATTAAGTTTAAACTTAATCCCCATTTTGACATAGAAAATAAAATTGGAACTTAATTTATTATAGAGATGTTTTCTTACTCAAGATATATATTTTTTTGTTGAATATGCTGGATTTTGAGATATAATGAAAATAATAATTTAATATCAAAGATAACAATGTTGTCTTTGAAAAACATTTGTATAATATATTAAAACTATAAAACATCATGGGGAGGTACACTATGAGTGATGCGATGATAAAGTGTGCAAAAGTATCTTTTAAATATGTAAAGGATACAGAAGGAGTTAAGCAAGAAAAATATGCGATAAAAGATGTAGATTTAGAGGTGAAAAAGGGGGAGTTTTTAGTAGTTTTAGGGCATAATGGATCAGGTAAATCAACGATAGCTAAGCATATGAATGCATTGGTCGTACCATCAGAGGGAACAGTGATTGTAGATGGCTTGGATACTAGTAAAATGGAGAATGTTTGGGAGATTAGATCTAGAGCAGGAATGGTGTTTCAAAATCCTGATAACCAATTAGTTGCCACCATAGTAGAAGAAGATGTAGCTTTTGGACCTGAGAATTTAGGAATAGAACCATTAGAGATAAGAAAAAGAGTCGATGAGAGTCTAGAGAAAGTTGGAATGAGCAAATATAAAAGGCATGCACCACATCTTTTATCTGGTGGGCAAAAGCAAAGAATTGCTATAGCAGGAATACTTGCAATACAACCTGAATGCATAATTTTTGATGAACCTACAGCAATGTTGGATCCATCAGGAAGAAGAGAAGTTCTAAAAACCATAAATGAATTAAATAAAGTTCATGGTATTACTATAGTATTAATAACACATTATATGGATGAGGCAGCTCAAGCTGATAGAATTGTAGTAATGGATGGTGGAAGTGTAAAAATGGAGGGGACTCCTAGAGAAATTTTTCCTCAGGTAGAGCGAATGAAAAAAATAGGTTTAGATGTTCCACAGGTTACTGAATTAGCTTATGAGCTAAAAAAGGCAGGAATAGATATAAATGAAAAAATATTAAATGTGGATGAGATGGTGAATGAATTATGTCAATTAAAGTAGAAAATTTAACACACATATATATGCCTAAGAGTCCATTTGAAAAGATTGCATTGGACAATGTGTCTTTAGAAATAAAAGACGGAGAATTTGTAGCACTAATTGGGCATACTGGCTCTGGTAAATCTACTTTAATACAACATTTTAATGGTTTACTAGAAGCAACTAGTGGAGAAATAATTGTTGATGGAACAAATATTACTGATAAAAAAGCAAAGCTTACGGATATAAGAAAAAAAGTTGGCTTGGTATTTCAGTATCCAGAATATCAAATCTTTGAGGAAACTATAGCTAAGGATATTGAATTTGGGCCTAGAAATTTAGGACTTTCCGATAGCGAAATTAATGATAGAGTAATTAGGGCGATGGAAATGGTTGGTCTAGACTATGAGACTTATAAAGATAGATCGCCATTTGATTTAAGCGGCGGTCAGAAGAGAAGAGTTGCAATTGCAGGAGTTATAGCAATGCAACCTACAACACTAATATTGGATGAGCCTACGGCAGGGTTAGATCCAAAGGGTAGAGATGATATATTAGATCAGATAAGAAAGCTACATGAGGATTATAATATGACTATAATTATAGTTAGTCATAGTATGGAGGATGTTGCAAAGATTGCAGAAAGAATTATTGTGATGAATGGCGGAAAAGTAGCACTACAAGGAACTCCAGCAGAAGTATTTAAAGAAGTTGATGTGCTAGAGAAGATAGGACTTGGCGTTCCTCAGGTAACATATCTAATAAGAGAACTAAGAAAAAAAGGATTTGACATTCCAGATAATATATTTACGATAGAGGAAGCAAAAAAGCAACTTTTGTCTACTTTGAGGATAAATAAAGTGAAAGGGGAATAGACAAAATTATGTTGAAGAATATTACAATAGGACAATATTTACCTGGAGAGTCATTTGTTCATAAGTTAGATCCTAGAACAAAAATACTTATATCAATACTTTTTATTGCATGTTTATTTATCATAAATAAATTTATAGGTTATACTTTTGTCGTTGTTTTTTTACTAGCTATAATATTGATCGCAAAGGTGCCATTTAGATTTATTTTTAATGGATTGAAGCCAATTTTTCTATTGATAGTCTTAACAGCTGCTCTAAATATATTTATGGTTAGGGGAGCTGAAGGGACAGAAGTTTTTAGTATTGGATTTTTAAAGGCATATCCAGAGGGGTTAAGTATTGCAGCATTTATGGCAATAAGATTAATTCTATTAATAGTAGGAACATCACTGTTAACATTAACAACATCTCCAATTGAGTTAACTGATGGAATCGAAAAATTATTAAGGCCAATTGGAAAAGAAATGGCTCATGAACTTGCTATGATGATGACAATAGCCTTACGATTTATACCTACTTTAATAGATGAAACGGATAAAATAATGAAAGCTCAGAAGGCTAGAGGAGCTGATTTTGAGTCAGGCGGAATAATAAAAAAGGCTAAGAGTTTAGTACCATTATTAGTGCCTCTATTTATCAGTTCATTTAGAAGAGCAGATGAATTAGCAATGGCAATGGAAGCAAGAGGCTATAGAGGTGGTGCTGGGCGAACTAGAATGAAAATACTTGAATTTTCGTATAGGGACCTGGTTGCTTTTATTGTATTTTGTATTTTAGTTTTATGGTGCATAGCTGTAAGATTCATTATGCTATAGGAGTAAGATAACTTAAATGAGAAATATAAAATTAATTATTGAGTTTGATGGAAGTAACTTTTGCGGATGGCAAAGGCAACCTAAAGGAAGAACTGTTCAAAAAGTAATAGAGACAGCAATATTTAAGGCTACTGGAGAGGAAATTATGATTAATGGAAGTTCCAGGACTGATGCTGGTGTTCACGCAAGGGAAATGGTTGCAAATTTTTTGACTAATTCTTCAATACCTGGAGATAAGTTCAGAGAAGCTATTAATACAAGATTGCCAGAAGATGTATCTATAATTAAATCAGAAGAGGTAAGTGAAGATTTTCATGCAAGATATTCATCAAAGGGAAAGACATACTCTTATACAATCGTAAATAGATATGAAAGGTTATCTTTAGGTCATCAATATCTGTATCATTATAAGTATAAATTGGATATAAATGAGATGAGAAGAGCATGTGAATATTTTATAGGGAGACATGACTTTAGGGCGTTTATGTCTCCAGGAAGCTCAATAAAAACTACAACAAGAACTATTCAGGATCTCTATATAGAGCAAAATGGAAATGAAATAAAAATATTTATTACGGCTGATGGATTTTTGTATAATATGGTGAGAATAATAGTAGGCACATTAATAAAGATTGGAAATGGAAAGCTGGAAGCGGAAAATATAAAAGATATAATAGAAGAAGGAAATAGAAAAAAAGCAGGAATGTGCGTACCGCCAAACGGATTAATATTAGAAAAAGTTTTCTATTAAATGATAAAAATGTGTTGACACGCCCGTGTGCGTGTATTATAATAGGTTTGTTTGTTAAAACATTTATGTATATAAGATCCACTAGCCCCGGGTCTTGACATAAAAAATCTTACTTAAAATAATAAGTAAAGAATTAATGTAAGTTCAGGGAGGGAAACAGATGAAATCATACATTGCTAAAGCAAGTGAAATTGAAAGAAAATGGTATGTAGTTGATGCTGCTGGTAAGCCACTAGGTAGAGTTGCTAGCCAAGTTGCTTCAATTTTAAGAGGTAAAAATAAACCAACATTTACACCTAATGTTGACTGCGGAGATTTTGTTATTGTAATTAATGCAGAAAAGGTAGTTTTAACTGGTAAGAAATTAGATCAAAAATTAATGAGAAAGCATAGTCTTTACCCAGGCGGATTAAAAGAAACTCCTTATAGAGTAGTATTAGATAAAAAGCCTGAATTTGCTTTTGAAGAAGCAGTAAGAAGAATGCTTCCAAACGGTGTTTTAGGAAGACAAATGTTAAAGAAATTAAATGTATATAGAGGTGCAGAACATAATCATGCGGCTCAAAAACCAGAAGTACTAGAATTAAGATACTAATACGATCTCGGGAGGAGGAAAAAGAAATGGCAAAAGTTCAATACATGGGAACTGGAAGAAGAAAGAAATCAGTTGCAAGAGTAAGACTTGTACCAGGAAGTGGTAAGGTTCTTGTAAATAAAAGAGAAATAGAAAACTTTTTTGGTTTAGAAACATTAAGAGTTATCGTAAACCAACCATTAGTTTTAACTGGAACTAAGGATAGATTTGACGTTTTAGTAAATGTTCACGGTGGTGGATTTACAGGTCAAGCAGGAGCTATTAGACATGGTATAGCTAGAGCATTAGTTAAATCTGATGAAGCTTTAAAGCCAGAATTAAAGAAGGCTGGATTCTTAACAAGAGACCCAAGAATGAAAGAAAGAAAGAAATACGGTCTTAAAGCAGCAAGAAGAGCTCCACAATTCTCAAAGAGATAATATTTGGAGATCAAAAATCCCACAAACGCGGTGTTTGTGGGATTTTTATTTTATATAAAAATATGTGATTTTAAAGAACAAATATAAATAATAGTTATTACATTTCTAGTAATGCGGTTCTGGTGCCACTTCCTAATATAGTTATAAATTCTTCTATTATATATATGTTCAAACTAAGCCTATATATTTTGCCTTAAATGAATTCTTTAGCTATTACAAGTCTAAATATGGCGCTACTATATACAATATATATTCATGTATATATAAGTTCTAAATGGTATAATTCATTTTTAATAAAATTATTAACATTTCTATATATGGTAATTACAAATGGATTTCAATTGATTAAATATTTTAGATATTATATTAAAAATTGTGGTGATACATCTATTGGGTGTTCTATAAAATATGCTTAATAAAAAATAAAAGTTTATTAATATAAATGAATTTGAATAATTAAGATTGTATAGCAAACAATACACTATGTAAGTCTAAATGATTTGGAGGAATAGTTTTATGAGAATGAAAAAATGGATAGCATTGTTCTGCATATTTTGCTTAATGTCTGGAATTCCAGTAAGAACAAATTCCGAAGAAAATAAAGATAAAAGGATAATATTGATAGATCCTGGTCATGGAGGAATTGATGGGGGAGCAAAATCAAAGAGTGGAACTATAGAGAAGGATATAAATTTATCTATATCCTTAAAGTTAAAACAGGAGCTGGAGGATGCTGGATATGCTGTGTATATGACAAGAGAAGGAGATTCTCAATTGGATGCGAAGAAAGTTAAAGATCTCAATGCCAGATGTCAAATGAAGAAAGATGTTAAATGTGATATATTTATATCTATACATCAGAATATGTTTCCACAGTCCAGTTGCTTTGGGTCTCAAGTTTGGTATTCATCGAATGAGATCAGCAAGTCTTTAGCAGAAAATATTCAAGCATCACTCAAAGAAACAATAAATGATAATAATAAGAGAGTTCCCAAGGCAGCAAAGGAACAATATAGAATACTTAGAGATGGATATGAGGGTGCATGTGTTCTCGTAGAATGTGGCTTTTTATCTAATTATGAGGAAGAGCAAAAACTAAAAAGTGATGAACATCAGGACAAAATAGCAAAAGGAATAACAGCTGGTATCAATAAATATTTTGAAAGTAAAGATAGCTAGTTATTTAATTTCATAAAAATGGGACCAACTTTTATGCTGTTTTTTGGATAGTCATAAGAGTGGTATAATTTGTCTACTAATAAAAAAAGATTATACAATAACAAACAGGTTAAAAGAACAATTAAAAAGTAAATTAGTATAGTAAGGAATTTATCTAAATTTTTAGGGTTCATAAATTAACCTCTCAAATATATAAAATAATTATATATGTTGCAATTGAATTCTTGCATTTTTAAAATTCAATACTTGGCTTACAAGTATTTTAAATGTAAGCCAGTTATTGCAACATATATATATAATTATAGTAGTAATGAACTATAATTATGAGCGATAAATTTAAAAATAGAAAAAGTATTTAGTAATATTAAGCAGGAAAATACTAAAAATCATCATAGAGAATGCTCCGTTTATGATTATGATGTACAGTATATACCGCAATTGCTTGTATGGAGGTCTGAGAATTATTGGATCAAATAAAATTTATTTGGGGTTGTAAATAGTAAGAAATACTTTTAAACTTATATGTAGTAATAAGTATAAATGTATAGTTTATAAGCGATAATAAAGGAGCTGTAAGAATGAGAGAAATAAATGTTGAACTTATAACAGAAGCTATTAAAAATTTATCAATTGAAGCTAATTATTTCTTAGGATCAGATATTAATGATGCATTATTAAATGCTAAGAAAGAAGAACCATGGAAATTAGCATCAGATGTTTTAGATAAGATATTAATAAATTCAGAAATTGCAAGAAATGAAAAAATGCCTATGTGCCAAGATACGGGAATGGCATGTGTATTTATTGAAATAGGACAAGATGTTCATTTAGTTGGTGGAAGGATTGAAGATGCTATTAATGAAGGAGTACGTAGGGGATATGAGGAAGGATTTCTAAGAAAATCGGTAGTAAAAGATCCGATAAGAAGAGTTAATACAAAGGACAACACTCCAGCTATAATATATTATGACATAGTGGATGGTGATAAGGTTAAGATCATATTAGCACCAAAGGGATTTGGTTCTGAAAATATGAGTAAAATAGGTATGTTAAAGCCATCAGATGGACTGGATGGAGTGAAGAAGTTCATAATAGATACAGTTAAAGCGGCAGGACCTAACCCATGTCCTCCTATGGTAATAGGTGTTGGAATTGGAGGGACTTTTGATAAGGCAGCATACTTAGCTAAGAAAGCATTATTAAGACCCATCAATATAAGGAATGAAGATGAATTTTATAAGGAATTAGAATTGGAACTATTACAAGAAGTAAATAAATTGGGAATTGGACCACAAGGCTTCGGAGGTAAAACAACTGCATTAGGGTTAAATATAGAGACTTATTCAACGCATATTGCGGGGTTACCTGTTGCGGTAAATATAAATTGTCATGCTACCAGACATAAAGAGGTAATACTATAAAAACTATGATTTAAATAAGATATATATAAGTTCTAAATAACATAGCTAATTCTTTATGAACTATCTAACTTTCATTATTTGACTGCTTAAGATGAAGCTTTGATGAATTAAATTTTTTAGAGTCATATATTTTATTAAAAGTCTAATTGGTAAGAATGCATTAGAAATAAAAATTGAAATTATATGTATGATTGGAGAAAAGGTATGGAAATTAAATTAGAGACACCTCTTAATGAAGAAAAGATAAGACAATTAAAAGCAGGAGATAGTATTTTGTTAAGTGGGATAATATATTCTGCTAGAGATGCCGCACATAAAAGATTGATAGAATTGCTTTATGAAGGGAAGGAACTGCCTTTTAATATAAAAGATCAGGTTATATACTATGTTGGACCATCACCAGCTAAGCCAGGTACTGTTATAGGATCTGCTGGTCCAACAACTAGCTACAGAATGGATGCTTATGCACCTAAATTAATGGACATTGGACTAAAAGGAATGATAGGTAAAGGTGCAAGAAACGGTGAAGTAATTAGTTCAATCAAAAGCAATGAGGCAGTATACTTTGGAGCAATTGGAGGGGCGGCCGCATTAATAGGAAAAAGTATTATTAAGTCTGAAATAATCGCTTATGAAGATTTAGGTGCTGAAGCTATAAGAAAAATGGAGGTTAAGGATATGCCTCTAGTTGTTATTATAGATGCTCAAGGAAATAACTTGTATGAAATTGGTCAAAGAGAATATTTAGATTCGGTAAAATAAAATGAAGTTATATATTAAGCCGTATTAAAAGGAGAAATATATGAGCAGAATTAAGTTACCAGGAAAAGAGAAAAATAAAAGAATACTATTATTTGTGCTAGTGCTAATAGCATTGGGAATAATATCTCATGAATTTATAGAAAATGGAAATGGAAAGGATAAGAAATATAAAGAAGAAAAAGAAATAATAATGCCTGAGGGAACGCAACAATCAGATAATAATGTAGCCAATAAAGAACTAGAAAGTATAGATATGAAGGATGATTCTAAAAAGGCTGTTAATGATAAAACAAATGAAAAGTCTAGTTATTCGGAAAGGGAAAATGAATTATACGACGAAGCATATAATTTATTTTTTTCACATAAGTACACTGAGTCAATTAGCAAAGCAGATTTGCTTATAAATGAATTTCCAAGTAATGCAATGGGATATAATATAAGAGGAATTGCGAAGTCTTATAATGGAGATTTCAATAGTGGTATAGATGATATAGATAAGGCATTAAGTATTGATAACAATTATGGATATGCAAGGTTTAATAAAGCACTTACATATGAATTATATGGAAGAATGGATGATGCACTTGAATGGTATAATAAGGCTTTAGATGTTGAAGATTATGAATGGAGTTATTATGGTATAGCATCTATTTATGGAAGAAGAGGAGACATAAAAAATACAATGCTGTATTTGAATAAAGCAATACAAATAGATGCATCAATAAAGGAAATAGCAAAAGAAGAACATGATTTTGATCCAGTCAAAAATTCAGAAGAATTTAAAAAAGCAGTGTATAATTAATATTTAGAAGATAAGTTCATTGTAAAACAATATTATGTGAGACGTGAACTTTAGGAGGAATTTGTATGTTCAATGTATTAGTAGTTGATGACGAAAAGGAAATACGAGATGCAATTGAAATATATTTAAGAGGCGAAAATTTAAAAGTATTTAAGGCTGAGGATGGATTGGAAGCTTTAGATATTCTTGAAAAAGAAAAAATACATTTAATTATACTAGATATAATGATGCCTAGATTTGATGGGATACGTACTTGTTTAAAGATAAGAGAAAGTCAAAACTTACCTATAATAATGTTATCTGCAAAAGGCGAAGATTCAGATAAAATATTAGGATTAAATGTAGGGGCGGATGATTATATAACTAAACCATTTAACCACTTAGAATTGGTAGCAAGAGTTAAATCTCAATTAAGAAGGTATGAGAAACCTCTAAATGTAGAAGAGGGTAAGGATATAATTAAAGTTAAAGATTTAGTAATAGATACCGTTGCAAAAAAGATTACTTTGCGAGGGGAAGATGTTAAGGTAACAGCTACAGAATACAAAATATTATATTTGCTAGCATCAAACTTAGGAAAAGTATTTTCTATTAAAGAGATATACGAAAACGTGTGGGAAGAGATATTTTACAAAAGTGAAAATACAGTAACCGTACATATTAGGAGAATAAGAGAAAAAATTGAAATAAACACAAAAGAGCCTGAATATATCAAGGTGGTGTGGGGGATTGGATACAAGATTGAAAAGGAAGATTAAGCTATATTTTAGTAGCATCTATTTAGTAGATATAATAATCGTAGCATTGATAACATTATTTTTACTTTCAGCATTGGGTGATTATATACAGATCAATAGGTCGCAACACAGCTTAGCAGTTAATAGAATTAAAAGTGATTTAAGAGGACTAATTTTCTTAGCTGCCATATATGTGGCGTTTATTACAAAGATTATTTTCATATTGAAAAAGAATCAAAATTCACCTAGAATACAATCTGATTTTGTTAATAATGTGATTTTTGTAATTAAAAATGGATTTCATTATAAAGAAACAAGGAGCAAATTAATAATATCCATTGCATTAGCATTGATATTGTTAATTGCATATTTATATTTTCTTGCTACTGGAGGATATGAAAATAATATATTTGTGAAGTTTTTTCAAACGTATCCGTTTAAAGGAAGTGTATTTGTTATTATAATATTATTTTTCACTATGATGTATGCATTAAAGAAGACTCTAGACATAATAGTCGTAAATGATGCACTCAGAAGAGTTAGTGAAGGAAATTTGCAAGATGATATTAAATTGGATGGATCGCCTGCGATAAAAGAACTTGCAAAAAATATTAACTTAATAAAAGCGGGATATAAGGAAATATTAGAAGATGGTGTCCACAATGAGAAACTGAAAACAGAATTAATATCGAATGTATCGCATGACTTAAAGACGCCTTTAACATCAATTATAAATTATGTTAACATACTAAAGAATAGTGATATAACGGAGGAAGAAAGAGAAGAATACTTGTTAATATTAGAGAGAAAGTCGCTAAAATTAAAAGTATTAATTGAAGATTTATTTGAAATGTCAAAAATCAATAGTGGGAAAATTAAGTTAAATAGAGAGTTAATAGACATACTATCATTAATACATCAAGGTATAGGTGAATACAGTACTTTATATGAGGAAAAAAATATTTCCTTTAAAGTAACAAGTGAAGAAGATGCTGTATATATGGAACTTGATGGAAAGATGATGTCAAGAGCCTTAGAAAATATAATAATTAATGCACTAAAGTATTCAATGAGCAATACTAGGGTTTATATTAATGTAAAAATAGATGGTGATTATGTTAATGTCGGCGTGAAAAATATTGCTAATTACGAAATGGATTTTAATGAAGACGAAATGTTTGAAAGATTTGCAAGAGGAGATAAGTCTAGAAATTCGAAAGTAGAAGGTTCGGGATTAGGTCTAGCAATCACAAAGAGTATAGTTGAACTTCATGGTGGAGAAGTTAAAATAAAAAAAGAAGGAGATATGTTTAAAATTTATCTTATGCTTCCAATAAATAAGGGATAAAAAATATTAATAAATAAATTTTATCAATTAGGTAGTTAATCTATAGAAAACTAAAGATTAGCTACTTTTTTCATATATATCTATAAATTTTAAGGTTTTACAATTATGATGCTAACAATTATAATATACGATATGTTGTATAGAAAAATTAAATTACATACAAAAAACACAATATGTAGTAGGGAGAGATAATTGAATGTCGCTTTTGAGTGAATTATGCAAAGATGCTATTAATGCAATTAAAGATAATGAGGGGCTTTATACAGAAGATAAACTATTAGATGCTTTAAATCCAATTATAAGAAAAGATATGAATAAAAGAGAAATAAGAAATTCATTGATACAAGTAGCTCTGGAATTAACTACAGATATGGAGCCTAATTGGCAATATGTAGCAGCTAGGGCGTATACATATGAACTTTATGATAGAGTTAGAAGTTCTAGAAATTTAGAGGATGATAAGAATTTATACCAGGATTATTACGAATTTATTGAATCTCTAACTGAAAGAGGTCTTTATGGAGAATATATTTTAAAGAATTACTCAAGAGATGATATTTTAGAACTGGAGAAGGATATAAAGCCAGAAAGGGATTTTCTATTTAATTATAGTGGAATTAATCTTTTAGCAAGTAGATACTTAGTTCAAGATTATAATAGAAGTCCTATAGAACTTCCTCAGCAAATGTTTATGGGAATAGCTATGCATCTTGCAATTCCAGAGAAAGAGGAAAATAGAGTATATTGGGCAAAGAGATTTTATGATGTACTTAGTTCGTTAAAAGCCACTATGGCAACTCCGACAATGTCTAATGCACGAAAGCCATTTTATCAATTAAGTTCATGCTTTATAGATTCAGTGGAAGATAGTTTAGAGGGAATCTATAAATCCCTTGATAATTTCGCTAAAGTATCTAAATTTGGCGGTGGAATGGGTATATATATGGGGAAAATTAGAGCATTAGGTTCACCAATAAGAGGATTTAAGGGAGCATCTGGAGGGGTAATACCGTGGGTTAAATTATTTAATGATACAGCAATAGCTGTAGATCAGTTAGGTGTGAGAAATGGCTCGGTAGCAATATGGTTAGATGCATGGCATAAGGATATTCCTGAGTTTCTTCAAATAAGGACTAATAATGGGGATGATAGGAAAAAGGCACATGACGTATTTCCAGGTATATGTTATCCAGACCTATTTTGGAGGCTTGCTGAAAATGATATAGATGCTAATTGGTATATGATGTGTCCACATGAGATTAAGAACATTAAAGGATATGCATTAGAAGACTTTTATGGAGAGCAATGGGAAGAAAAGTATTATGAATGTGTAAGCGATGAGCGAATAGAGAAAAGAGTAATGTCAGTAAAAGATTTAGTGAGATTAATCATAAAGAGTGCAGTTGAAACAGGAGCACCATTCGCATTTTATAGAGATATGACAAATAAAATGAATCCTAATAAGCATAACGGAATGATATATTCATCAAATTTATGTACTGAAATTATGCAGAATATGAGTCCGATGAAGATACAAAAAAGTCAAATTCTTAGTGATAAAGATGAATATGCTGTGGTTGAGAAAATAATACCAGGAGATTTTGTTGTATGTAATCTTTCATCAGTAGTACTTGGAAATATAGATGTATGTAATGATAAAGAAGTAGAATATGTTGTTGAAACTCAGATTAGAGCAATGGATAATGTAATTGACTTAAACTATTATTCAGTTCCTTTTGCTGAGATTACGAACAAAAAGTATAGGGCAATAGGTCTTGGAACTAGTGGATATCATCATATGCTTGTTAACAATAAGATACATTGGACGGAAGAAGAACATAAAAGTTTTGTGGATAAAATTTATGAGAAGATAAACTACTATGCTGTAAAAGCCAGTATGAACATATCAAAAGAAAAAGGATGCTATGAATTGTTTAAGGGATCTGATTGGGATACTGGAGAGTATTTCAGATTAAGAAACTACAATAGCTCTAAATGGAATGAACTAAAGGAGCTAGTTCATGAATTTGGAACTAGAAATGGATATTTAATTGCAGTAGCACCAAATGGTTCGACGGCAACAATTGCAGGAACAACAGAAGGAATTGATCCTATTATGGCGAGATTCTATTTAGAAGAAAAAAAGGGAAGTATAATTCCTAAGACTGCACCAAATCTTTCAGAAGATAATTATTGGTATTATAATTCGGCTTATAATATAGAACAAATGTGGTGTGTTAAAATGAATGGAATACGTCAAAGGCATATAGATCAAGGTCAATCCTTTAATCTTTATATAACGAGTAGCTATACAATGAGGCAAATAATGAACTTATATATAGAAGCATGTAAATGTGGTGTTAAATCTATATATTATGTCAGATCAAAATCATTAGAAGTGACAGAATGTGAAAATTGTTCAGCGTAAGTGTACTTTATAATCTATGTATCAATACTTAGTATTAGGGGGTATACATAGTGAGATTGATAAACGAGAACTCAAATTTTATATTTGAGTTCTCAAGTTAATTTAGTTCTTTGATACTAATTGGTTATTTGAACTTATGAAAACTAAAATATATGAATAATTATGATATATTTAGATATAAAATGTTTAGAATTAATTGCTATATAACTAACACATGTTAGCTATATAATGCTTAGAGAATAGGAGTGCAGATATGACTATAAATAAAAAACCTCTTTTTAATGAATTGGGAGATAGAGAAATCAGTAAAAAGAGAATTATAAACGGTAATACTACAAACTTAAATGATTTTAATAATATGAAATATAGCTGGGTTTCAGACTGGTATAGGCAAGGAATGAATAATTTCTGGATACCGGAGGAAGTAAATCTTTCACAAGATTTAAAGGATTATCAAAACCTATTAGAAGAAGAAAGAATTGCATATGATAAGATATTGTCATTTTTAATATTTCTAGATTCTATACAAACAGCAAACTTAAGTAATATAAATAATTATATTACAGCAAGTGAGATAAATCTGTGTTTAACAATTCAAAGTTTTCAAGAAGCAGTACATTCGCAAAGCTATAGCTACATGCTTGATAGCATATGTTCTCCTGAAAAAAGGAACGAAATATTATATCAATGGAAAGATGATGAGATACTCTTGAAAAGAAATAAATTCATAGGAGACTTATACAATGAATTTATAGAGAATCCAACGGAATACAATTTATTAAGAACACTTATGGCTAATTACATATTAGAAGGTATATATTTTTATTCTGGATTTATGTTCTTCTATAACCTGGAGAGAAATGGTAAGATGCCAGGATCTGCACAAGAAATTAGGTATATAAATAGGGATGAAAATACTCATCTGTGGCTTTTTAGAAATATTATAAAAGAGCTACAAAATGAAAATCCGGAGCTATTTACTGAAGAAGTAAAAAATGAATTAAGAAATATGATGAAGATTGGTGTAGAACAAGAAATTTTATGGGGACATTATGTTATAGGAGATAAGATACAAGGGATAAATAAGCAATTAATTGAAAATTATATAAAATATTTAGGAAATAAAAGATTGAAAGAAATAAATTTATCTCCATTATTCAAAGAACAAGATAAGAACCCAGCTTCATGGGTAGATACTCTATCAAATGCAAATTCTGTTAAAACTGATTTCTTCGAAGCAAGATCTACTGCGTATGCAAAAGTGACAACTTTGATTGATGATTTATAAATAGATTTATAAAATATAAAAATAATAGGGAATAGATGGTAATAGATAAATGGAGAGATACTTTTTTTAGTAAAAATCATAAAAAACGATTAAATTTAAGTTAATTTTTTTGTGAATTATGTTATAATAGAAAAGGTTTATACTTAAAATAAAACTTGCAAATACACGAATTAATGTAAGAAATACTTACTTAATAAATGAAATTTACAATCAAGGAGGAGTTCCATATTATGAAAAAAGGTATTGCTGCTTCTAAAGGATATGCAATAGGAAAAGTATTTTTACAAGAGCATGAGGAAATCATTATAAATGACAGTAAAATTGCAGATATAGATGCAGAAAAAGCAAAAATGCAAAAAGCATTGGATGATTCTAAAGTACAATTAGAAGCTATTAAAGATAAGGCAGAAAAAGAAATGGGTGCAGAGAAGGCAGCTGTATTTGAAGCACACATTACATTATTAGATGACCCAGAATTTACTGGAGCAATGATGATGGAAATTGAAAACAATAGTATAAATGGATTAAAGGCTATTGAGAGTGTTGCTAATACTTTTGTTGCTATATTTGAATCTATGGATAATGAATATATGAGAGAAAGAGCTGCTGATATTAAAGATGTATCTAAGAGAATATTATCAAATTTTGCAGGTAAGGGCGGAGATTCTTTTGCAATTACTGAAGAAAATACAGTAGTTGTAGCTCACGATTTAACTCCATCTGATACAGCAGGATTAGATAGAACTAAGGTTGTTGGATTTATAACTAATATAGGTGGAAGAACTTCACATGCAGCTATAATGGCTAGAACTTTAGAGATTCCAGCAGTACTTGGATTAGGTGATATAACTACAGCTGTTAAAACAGGGGATGCAGTTATAGTTGATGGAATAACAGGAGATGTTATTATAAATCCATCAGAAGAAGTTTTAGCAGAATATAGAGAGAAAAAAGCAAAATTCCAAGCAGAACAAGAAGAATTAAAGAAATTAATAGATGTTAAAACAACTACTAAATCAGGTAGAAGAATAGAAGTTTGCGGAAACATTGGTAAACCAGAAGATGTACTAGGTGTTTTAGCAAATGGTGGAGACGGTGTTGGATTATTCAGAACAGAGTTTCTATACATGGATAGAGATAGTGCTCCAACAGAGGACGAACAATATGAATCATATAAATTTGTTCTTGAAAAAATGGAAGGTAAGCAAGTTGTTATAAGAACTTTAGATATCGGAGGAGATAAAACGCTTCCATATTTACCATTACCAGAAGAAATGAATCCATTCTTAGGATATAGAGCAATAAGACTTTGTTTAGATAGAAAAGATATATTTAAAGTTCAGTTAAGAGCATTGCTTAGAGCTTCTATATATGGAAATCTTGCAGTTATGTTCCCAATGATTTCTGGATTAGAAGAATTTGAGCAAGCAAAAGAAGTTGTTGAAGAATGTAAAGCAGAATTAAAAGCTGAAGGAAAAGAATATTCAGAAAAAATCCAATGGGGCATAATGGTTGAAATTCCAGCAGCAGCAGTTTATGCAGATGAATTAGCTAAACATGTTGATTTCTTCTCAATAGGAACTAATGACTTAATTCAATACACATTAGCAGCTGATAGAATGAGCGAAAAAGTTTCATATCTTTATAATCCAATGCATCCAGCAGTATTAAGATTAATAAAGATGACTATTGATGGAGCTCATAAACACGGTAAATGGGTTGGAATGTGTGGAGAAATGGCTGGAGATGAAGCAGCTATCCCAACATTAGTTGAATATGGATTAGATGAATTCTCAATGAGTGCTACATCAATCTTAAATGCTAAAAAGATAATGTTAGAACAAGAATAATATATCGTTTATATAATTAAGGCTATCTCAAAATTAATTGAGGTAGCTTTAATTTTTATACTTAATTATTATAATTGAGTGCGATATAATATATATTATGAACTGATAGAACATATTGCATTAAGAATTACAAAGGGGAATTTTATGAATAAAAAGGTTAAAAGGGCTCATGATAAAGCTATGAGTTACTATGAGATAGGACAAATAGATAAAGCTTTAGAAATATGTGAAGATATATTACTAGAAGGTTTAGATAACCCAAATGTATTGAACTTTAAAGGGCTCTTACTATATCAAAAGGGTAATTTAGACGAAGCAGTTACAGTATGGAAGATGAATAGTGATTTAAATAATGATGATATTGCAAAAAGTTACATAAATGATTCTATTTTAGATAGAAAGAGATTAGAGTTATTTAGGCAGGGAGAACAAGCATTAAAGCAGTTAAAGGTTGATAAGGCATTAAATATATTTATCAGATGTTCAGAAAGTGACTTTAATGCCATTAAGGTGAATACTGGAATTGCTATGTGCTATCAAAGGAAAGGTGATTTCTACAGAGCAAGAGAATATGCAGAGAAAGTACTAAATATCGATAAGAATGCAATTACAGCAAAAAAAATCGAGAAAGAATTGAAAGACAGTGGAACATTTATAGAGGAAAGAAATTCCTCAAAAGGGTTATTTGGAATAATAATTATGGTTATAGTGGTCGCTATTGTAGTGGGTGGATATGCAGCTGTATCAAAATATAAGAGTTTAAATAATACCGTTGAAGAAACAACGAAAGATGAAAGTGATATTAATAAAGAAGCTGATACATATGAGGTAAAGGATAATACAGAATCCGCTCCGGAGATATTAAAAGAAGAAGTAAAAGATGAACATAATAATAATAATATTAACTTTAATAAAGATAAGATGATAGCATTAATAAATACCAATGATTTAGATGGTATATATGAACAAATAAAGGATATTAAACAGGAGTCTATAACTAGTGATGATCAAGAAGTATATAAGCAAGCTGTTGATTTAATAAAAAATCAAGGGGTTTCAAGATTTTATGAAAATGGATTAAAGAGTTTTAATGAAAATAAATATTCAGATGCTAAAGCTTTTTTAGATAAAGCGTATGCATACTGTGAAGGGAATAGTTTAAAAGAACATATATTGTTTTATAGAGCAAGCAGCTCTTCAAAGTTATCTGACAACTCTGCAGCAATAAGACAATATGAGGAATATTATAGTCAGTATCCTAATGGTGTATATGTAGAGGAATCACTCTATGATCTGGCATTACTAAACAGTTCTATAAATATGGATAAGAGTAAGCAGTATGCAAGTATACTAATAAATAATTATCCAGATTCAATGTATGCTAATAATAATATAAAAAATATACTTAAGGAATAAGAAATAAGTTTCAAATTAGAAATTACTTATTCTTCTTAATTTAAAAGTAAATTACTGTCATATTAATATATCTATTAGGAAAAGATAATCACATAATCGGCATTTTATTATTAGATGTGATGATTTAGAGTATTTATTTAAATAAAGGATAGGTGAGAATATGATTTCAATAATTAAAGGATGTAACGTGTATGCACCTAAACACCTTGGAATAAAAGATGTTGTGATAGCCGGGGGCAAAATAGAAGGTATATATGAAAATCTTAATATTAAAATTGCTCCGATAGATGTTGAGGTTATTGATGGAAGAAATAAATTACTTTTCCCAGGGTTTATAGACGGTCATGTTCACATTATAGGTGCTGGAGGCGAAGGTGGATATAACACAAGAACTCCTGAAATGCCATTATCTAGCTTGGTTAAGGCAGGAATAACCACGGTTGTAGGATGTATAGGAACAGATGGAACATGCAGAAGTATGAAATCATTGATAGCAAAGGCGAAAGCACTAAAACAAGATGGCATGTCTGCATACTGTTTTACTGGTTCATATGAGCTGCCTGTTAAGACTGTAACAGACTCAATTAAAAGCGATTTAATGTTGATTGAAGAAATAATCGGAATAGGGGAAATAGCTATTTCAGATCATAGAAGTTCTCAGCAAACCTTTGAAGTATTTGCAAATGCAGTAGCAGAAAGTAGAGTTGGAGGTCTTCTATCAAATAAGTGTGGAATTGTTAACATACATTTAGGTGAAGGAAACAGGAAATTAAATTATTTATTTGAATTACTAGATAAGACAGAAATTCCTGAGACTCAGTTATTGCCGACTCATATCAATAGAAACGGTAAGCTATTTAAGGAAGGTTTAGAGTATGTTAAAAGAGGTGGGTTCATTGATTTAACAACTAGCTGTGACCTAGAGAATTTAGGAGAAGGTGAACTTAGAGCTGGTGAAGGATTAAAAAAATACTTAGATGAAAAATTACCTATAGATCATATAACTTTCACTTCAGATGGAAATGGAAGCATGGAGAAATTTGATAAGGACGGAAAGTTAGAAGGATATGAAATTTGCTCAGTTTCAACATTATACAGGGAAATTAAATATGCAATTACTGAACAAAATGTGCCAATTGAAGACGCTATTAAAGTAGTAACATCGAACGTTGCTTCAATCATGAAATTAGCTAATAAAGGAGCAATTGGGTTAGGAAAAGATGCAGATTTAGTGATAGTGGATGAAAAATCTTTAGATATAGAAATGGTTTTTGCAAATGGAAAGAAAATGATGGAGAATGGAGAAGTGATTGTAAAAGGATTTTTTGAAAAGTAATTGTAATAAGAGATGGGTTATATCATTTTTATTTGATATAACCCATTATTTTTAAATCAATATATAGAGGCTACACTTTTACTTTGAAAAAAGTGTGATGCCCTATAATTTTTTCGTTCACTTTTTGTGTTTCTTTCATCCAATGACATGTTGCGGTAGCCGGATTATAGAAAAATAAGGCATCATTTGTTGGATCAGCGCCCCTAATCGCATCGTATACTGCATTATAGCAATCTTGATCTGGATTAGCAGTTATTTTACCATTCTTAACGCATGAAAAGGCATTTTTTTGGAATATAACTTCTCTAATAGTATTTGGAAAATGAGGATCAATAGTACGATTTAATACTACAGAAGCTACAGCAACCTTTCCAGCATATGGTTCACCACCACTTTCAGCAGATACAAGTTTTGCCATTAGATCTATATCTTCACCCGTTATATATAATTGTTGAGTATCATGTTTGAAAACTTCTAAAACTTCGTTGTTTTTCTCATCAGACTGAGAATTGTTTATATTAGCACTTAAGTAGTTTACTTTCATTTTTGGATTTTCATAAGTAGTCTTAATTTCACCATGAGATCCAGCCAAATTAGACGCGAATGCTGGATTCATATTAATAACGGAAAGATATAGTATTAACGCAGTTACAAAAATACTATATGTCTTTTTCATAAAAAACCTCCTTCGGTATAATGCAACAAATAATATTATTGCCAAAGAAAGTAATTATATACACTATTTATTCGTATAATCATTTATAGGATTTTATAACGATATAAACTATAATTAATTAATAGTAATAAAAAATTACTATAAAAATAATTAAAAAGTAAGAAAATAATAATTCTCTTTATATCTAATATCATAGTATTTGTTGTATAATTTTATTGTGAGAGAAAAAGAGGTGAGAAATTTGCAAGAACTTTTAACAATGTTAATAAAAAGCTTTTCTAATATATCGATATGGTCCATATTAGATATACTAGTAGTGTCCTATATATTTTATAAAGGATATATGCTAATAAAGGAAACCAGGGCAGAACAGCTATTAAAGGGAATAGTATTAATTATAGCACTTATTCCAATCAGTTATTTATTAAAGCTAGATATGTTATATTTTATATTAAATAAGACATTAACCATCGGGGTATTATCTGTAGTTATAATTTTTCAACCAGAGATTAGAAGGGCTTTAGAACATTTGGGAAGAAGTGCTTTCGATGATCATTATCTTAATAATAGAGAAGATTTTAATACTATGATTAATGAAATTACAATTGCTGTACAAAACTTAGCAGAGAGCAAAACAGGAGCTTTAATCGTAATGGAGCAAAGTACCGGGTTGAATGAATTAATTGGCGCAGGAACAGTATTAGATGCCAAAATCACCTCGAATCTTTTGGAAAATATATTTGTTGTTAATACTCCTCTACATGATGGAGCAACAATAATAAGAAATAATAGAATTTTAGCATCTGGATGCGTTTTACCGCTTACTAGTAATAATTCTATAAATAAGAAATTAGGAACAAGGCATAGGGCAGCGATAGGTTTATCAGAAGTATCTGATGCGCTAGTTATAATCGTATCTGAAGAAACTGGTGTAGTATCGCTAGCGATCAATGGAAAAATTACACGAGGTTATGATAAAGATAGATTAAAACTTATACTTACTAAAGTAGTAGAAAATAGAAACCAGAAAAGAGTTAAAACGGCGGGAGAGAAGGTGAGGTCATGGATAAAAGTGAAAACGGAACGTTAATTGTTAAAATTATTTGTTTACTGTTATCAGTGGTTCTGTGGCTATATATCTCGAATGTTGAGAACCCGCTCAGAACATATGAATTAAAAGGAATACCAGTAGAATTAACTAATGAGGACTCCCTAGTAGATTCAAAATTCGCAATTGTAAATAAACAGCCATTTACGGTGGATCTAAAATTAGAGGGGCCATCAAGTGAAATATTAAAGGTGAAGAAAGAAGATTTTAAGATTGTAGCTGATATGTCGGCTTATGCACTTAAAGTAGGGGAAAATACTATACCAGTTCAAATAATGAGTTATCCTGAAAATATAACTATAAAGAATAATGGGATGTTAGGTATAAAAGTTAACTTAGAGGAATTGACCCAAAAGGAACTTACTATAAGTTCAAAAGTAAAAGTAACTTATAAAGAAAACATTTATGAAAAAGAGCAAAATATAAATCCAAAGACCGTAACAATAACAGGGGGTAAAAGTTCCGTAGATAAGGTTACTGAAGCTATTTTGACTGGCGAAGAAAAGGATGTAGATAAAAATAAGCAAGGTGATTATAATATACAATTTATAGACTCATTTGGAAATGCAGTTAGCAATATTGAATCTAATATAAAAACCGCAAAGCTATCAATTACGGTTACGAATGGAAAGACCGTACCAGTTAATTTAAAGACTAAAGGAAATGTACCTCAAGGATTTGTTTTAGATGGGTATGAATTAAGTAAAAATAATGTAACTGTATTAGGTGATAGTCAGGTTTTAAATAAGTTGGAATCAATAGATACAGAGGCCGTGGACATGTCGTCATTGCAGCCTGATAGTGAAGTCGATGTCAAACTTAACTTACCAGAAGGTATTTCGATAGGTGATGGAGATGGATCAATTAAGGCTAAATTTAAATTAAAGAAGGAAGAGAATACAACTAAAAATATAGAATGTAATGTTCAGTACAAGAATTTAAGTGATACATTTTTGGTTACAAATCAAAGTTTAGTATCCAATGTAAAATTATCAGGTACACAAGAAGCATTAGATAAGATAAGTTCACAAAATCTAAGTGTCATACTAGATTTAGCTAATGTAAAAGAAGAAGGGACTTTTGATTACACACCTCAGGCAACACTTGTTAATGCTAATAATGTAACAGTATCAGATGTTGGAAATGTTAGTGTAACAATAAAGAAAAAGGGATAATAATAAAATCACAGTATTAATTAATTTGTTAATACTGTGATTTTTTATGATATAATTTCTTTGAATTAGTTTGGAGTAAGGTAGGATGGGAAATAATAAATAAAATATGAAGTTTGATTGAATAGATATATAATTATAGATTGCTTGTTGAAAGGATATGGTGATAAGTCTGTGGCTATAAGAATAAATAATATAAATCTGAGTTTAGACGATGATTTAAATGTTTTAGAGAAAAAAATATGTAAAAAGCTTAATATATCAAAAGAAGATATTAGTAGGTTAGATATAATCAAGAGAAGTATAGATGCAAGAAAAAAGAATGATATAAAGGTAAGCTTTAGCGTTAATTTATTTTGTAAAAAAGAGAAAATGTTACTATCAAGAATACATGATAAGGATATAAGTTTTGAAGAAATTAGAGAAATTGAGTCAATAAAAAGTGGTACCGAAGAAATTAAAGCGAGACCAGTAGTTGTAGGATTTGGGCCAGCAGGAATTTTTGCAGCATTAACATTAGCAAGGTATGGATATAAACCAATTGTGTATGAACGTGGGGAAGATGTAGATAAAAGAACTGAAACTGTGGAAAAGTTTTGGAAGGATGGACGTCTTAATTTAGAATCAAATGTTCAATTTGGAGAAGGAGGAGCAGGTGCATTTTCTGATGGAAAATTAACTACAAGAATTAAAGATCACAGATGCTCATTCGTTCTTGATGAACTAATAAAGGCAGGAGCACCGACAGAAATTAAATATGAGAGCAAAGCTCATGTTGGAACAGATCTTTTAAAAGGTGTGGTTAAGAATATCAGAGAAGAAATAAAGAGACTTGGAGGAGAGGTTAACTTTAATTCTAAGTTAGAGAAAATAACATATAAAGATGGAAAGTTAGAGAACATAGTTGTCAATGGAAAGAATATTACATGTGAGGCTTTAGTGCTAGCTATAGGACATAGTTCAAGAGATACATATGAAATGTTATATAGAGAAAATGTATCAATGGATGCAAAGGCATTTGCAATAGGGGTAAGGATTGAACATCCACAAGAATTAATAAATGTTAACCAATATGGCAACAATCATAATCATCCTAAATTACATGCGGCAGATTATAGACTTACATATCAAAGTGAAAAGCTAAAAAGAGGTGTATATTCATTTTGCATGTGCCCTGGTGGAGTAGTGGTTGCGGCAGCATCAGAAGAAGGAAGACTTGTGTCTAATGGTATGAGTTATCACGCAAGGGATTTAGATAATGCGAATTCAGCACTAGTGGTGACTGTCTCTCCAGAAGACTTTGAAGGAAGTTCACCTCTTAAAGGAATGGAATTCCAAAGGCATTATGAAAGTTTAGCATTTAAGCTAGGTGGTGGAAAGTATAAAGCACCTGTTCAATTAGTAGGAGATTTCATGAAAGATAGAGTGTCAACTAAGTTGGGTGCGGTCATCCCGAGTTATACTGCAGGGTATGAATTTAGGAAATTAAAAGAATGTCTACCTGATTATGTTGTAGAGGCTCTTAAAGAAGGAATCATAAATTTTGATAAAAAGATAAAAGGGTATGCAAGAGAAGATGCAATTTTAACTGGAATAGAGACAAGAACATCAGCACCAGTTAGATTGAATAGAAATGCTTCACTTGAAAGTATAAATGTATGCGGACTTTATCCAACTGGAGAAGGAGCAGGATTTGCAGGTGGTATAATATCAGCGGCTGTCGATGGGATAAGGGTTGCCGAACATATAATTGAAAAATTCGATTTACCAAAATAAGATTATAAGTAACATGAATGGAATTAGTATAATCTTTTCAGAAGATGAGGAAGATATATTATATTACGTTCATGTTGTGAAATCTTATAAAAATGAATATATAAAATTAATAATATAATAAAAATAATATTCTGAAAATTCAACATTTCCAATATTTTTTTGTTACAATAAGGTATAAAGAAATATTCATGGCATTGATTGATATAAATTTAACAAACAACTAAATTAATTATATATAAAAGTTAAAAATTATTAAAGTAGAGGTGCAAAAAATGAGTAAAAACTTTGATGAGTTATTATCAAGATTAAAGGAAGTTCCAACAAAAAAAGTGGCTGTAGCCGTAGCACAAGATGAACCAGTATTAGAGGCTATAAAAGAAGCTACAGAAAATAACATCGCACAAGCAATATTGGTTGGTGATAAACAACAAATCCATGAAATCGCAAAGAAAATAAACTTGGACTTATCTGATTATGAAATAATGGATATTAAAGATCCAAAGAAAGCAACGTTAGAAGCAGTAAAATTAGTTTCTAGTGGTCATGCAGATATGTTAATGAAAGGTCTAGTTGATACTGCAACATTCCTAAGAAGCGTATTAAACAAAGAGGTTGGTCTTAGAACAGGAAAATTAATGTCCCATGTAGCTGTGTTTGATGTGGAAGGTTGGGATAGACTATTATTTTTAACTGATGCAGCATTTAATACATATCCAGAATTTAAGGATAAAGTTGGAATGATAAATAATGCAGTTGTAGTTGCTCATGCATGTGGAATAGATGTTCCAAGAGTAGCACCTATATGCCCAGTTGAAGTTGTAAATACAAGTATGCAATCAACAGTTGATGCAGCATTGTTAGCTAAAATGAGTGACAGGGGGCAAATTAAAGGATGCGTAATTGATGGACCTTTTGCCTTAGATAATGCAATATCAGAAGAAGCAGCTCATCATAAAGGTGTTACAGGATCAGTAGCAGGTAAAGCTGATATATTATTATTACCAAATATAGAAGCAGCAAATGTAATGTATAAGACATTAACATATTTCTCGAAATCAAGAAATGGTGGACTTTTAGTAGGTACATCAGCACCAGTAATTTTAACTTCAAGAGCAGATTCGTTCGAAACTAAAGTTAATTCAATTGCTCTTGCAGCATTAGTTGCAGCAAGAAATAAGTAATAAATCAATCCATAATAATTAATGCATAATTAATGGAGAGATTTATATGGAATTTGCAATGCACTTTTAGATTCTATAATAATTTCTTCCGAAAATTATGCATTATGACTGTATAGAATGCATTAAATTTAAGGGGGATTCAGAATGTCATATAAGCTATTAATAATCAATCCAGGTTCAACATCAACAAAGATTGGTGTTTACGAAGGAGAAAAGGAACTATTTGAAGAAACTTTAAGACACACAAATGAAGAAATAAAGAGATATGATACAATATATGATCAATTCGAATTTAGAAAAGAAGTTATATTAAATGTTCTTAAAGAAAAGAATTTTGATATAAAGACTTTAAGTGCTATTGTTGGTAGAGGTGGAATGCTTAGACCAGTTGAAGGGGGAACATATGCAGTAAATGATGCAATGGTTGAAGATTTAAAAGTTGGAGTTCAAGGACCTCACGCTTCTAACCTTGGCGGAATAATTGCTAAGTCAATTGGAGATGAATTAAATATTCCATCATTTATAGTAGATCCAGTTGTTACAGATGAGTTAGCGGATGTAGCAAGACTATCTGGAGTACCAGAATTACCAAGAAAAAGTAAATTCCATGCTTTAAATCAAAAAGCAGTAGCTAAAAGATATGGAAAAGAAAGTGGACAAGGATATGAAAACCTAAATCTTGTAGTTGTACATATGGGTGGAGGCGTTTCGGTTGGTGCTCACAATCATGGGAAAGTTGTCGATGTAAATAATGCATTAGATGGAGATGGCCCATTCTCACCAGAAAGAGCTGGATCAGTTCCAATTGGTGATTTAGTTAAAATGTGTTTTAGTGGAAAATATAGTGAAGCAGAAGTATATGGCAAGGTTGTAGGAAAAGGTGGATTTGTTGGTTATCTAAATACAAATGATGTAAAAGGTGTTATTGATAAGATGGAAGAAGGAGATAAAGAATGTGAATCAATATACAAAGCATTTGTTTATCAAATTTCAAAAGCAATCGGAGAAATGTCAGTTGTATTAGAAGGTAAAGTTGATCAAATTATTTTTACGGGAGGAATTGCATACTCACCAACACTTGTTCCAGACCTTAAAGCAAAAGTTGAATGGATAGCCCCAGTTACAGTTTATCCTGGAGAAGATGAATTACTTGCTCTAGCTCAAGGTGCTATAAGAGTACTTGATGGAGAAGAACAAGCTAAGGTTTACTAGACGTAAAGATGCACCTAGAGATATTTTCTAGGTGTATTTTTTTACATAAAATTCGCATATGTATATCGCTAAACTGTGACCAAATGATATAATAAAATAATCGTAATGATATTTAGTAAAGAATAAGTTTAATTGGGGTATGATATGGATAGATTTAATTGTATTTTGAATGACACAGAATATATATATTATCTAAAAAGAAATAAAAAGTTTGAAAAAGATAGAAAGTTCTGCAAGCATAATTTAAAGCACTTTTTAGATGTAGCACGAATAGCACAATTAATAAATATTGAAGAAAGTTTAGGATTTAACAAAGAAATCATATATACGACTGCAATTCTCCATGATATAGGAAAGTCGCTTCAGTATGAAACTGGAACACCTCATGAAATAGCATCATGGGAGATTTCAAAAGAAATTTTACATAATTACAGATATAATGAGGAAGAAATTGAAATTATAAGACAAGGAATACTAGGCCATAGAGATAAAAAAAGTGAAAACTTTGCACAGCTCATGTATAGAGCAGATAAACTCTCACGGCTATGTATTAGCTGTAAGTCTATTGATGAATGTAATTGGGGAGATGAAAAGAAAAATTTTAAAATATATTATTAGAAGGAGCTATAAGTTAATGAAAATAGGAAGCAAGGAATTTAATATAGGGGAAAAAACATATATTATGGGAATATTAAATTTTACTCCAGATTCTTTCTCAGATGGAGGAAAATTTAATGACATCGATGTTGCTGTAAAACATGTGAAAGAAATGATAGATGATGGAGCTGACATAATAGATGTAGGAGGGGAATCTACAAGGCCGGGATATAAGTTAGTAAGTGAAGAAGAAGAAATTTCAAGAGTTGTACCTATAATAAAAGCTATAAAAGAAAATTTTGATATATCAGTATCAATAGATACATATAAAGCTAAAGTTGCAGAGCAGGCAATACAAGCTGGTGCTGACCTTATTAATGATATATGGGGATTTAAAAAAGATAAAGATATGGCAAAAGTTGCGGCAAAATATAATGTACCTTGTTGTCTAATGCATAATAGAGATAATACAGATTATAAAAATTTAGTGGAAGATATATTAAATGATCTGAAAGAATGTATTAATATTGCTAAGGATGCTGGAGTAAAAGATGAAAATATAATATTAGATCCAGGTATAGGTTTCGGAAAGACCTATGAACAAAATTTAGAAACTATGAATAACTTAGAAAGAATCAAGGACTTGGGATATCCGATATTACTTGGCACTTCCAGAAAGTCTATGATAGGGTTAGCTCTTAATTTACCTGTAGAGGAAAGAATAGAGGGGACAGTTGCAACAACAGTTATTGGAATAATGAAAGATGCTTGCGATTTTGTAAGAGTTCATGATGTGCTTGAAAATTCAAGAGCAGCAAAGATGACTGATGCAATCGTAAGAAGATAGGATGGATGAGTTTTGGATAAGATGTATATAAGAGAGCTAGAGTTATTTGGATTTCATGGAGTTTTCGAAGAGGAAAAAAGATTAGGTCAAAAGTTCATTTTATCTTTTGAGCTAGACATAGATTTGAAATTAGCAGGAAAAACTGGAGATTTAACTAAAACAGTTCATTATGGTGAATTGTGTGAAAAAATTGAAGATGAATTTAAAAGAAAGAACTATGAGCTTATAGAAACAGCAACTTTAAATTTAGCTGACTTTATTCTTAACGAATATAAGATAATAGAAGGTGTTAAGGTGTTTTTAAAAAAGCCTTGGGCACCTATAAAAAAACATTTAGATACTGTAGAAATAATGATTGAAAGAAGAAGGCACAAAGCATATATAAGTTTAGGATCTAATATTGGGAATAAAGAACAGTATTTAGAGGACGCAATAAATAAAATATCTGCAGAAAAAAATATTGAAATAATAAGAAAGTCATCGTTTATTAAAACAAAACCATGGGGATACTTAGAACAGGAAGATTTTTTAAATGGTGTTGTTGAAATAGAAACTATATTAGAAGCAGAGGAACTTATGGATGTATTACTTGGCATTGAAACAGATCTAGATAGAAAGAGGACTATAAAATGGGGACCTAGAACTATTGATCTGGATATTATTATATATGATTCAGTGGTTTCTTCAAATGAAAAGGTGATTCTCCCACACCCAAGAATGCATGAGAGAGAGTTTGTATTAAAACCATTAAGTGAAATAGCACCATATCTTATGCATCCTGTGCTCAATAAGAGAGTATTCACTCTTTTAGAGGAGTTAGAGAAAAGGGGAAATTAAAAACATTAAACAGCTTATTATAAGGTAGGGGTAATTTTATGAGAAGTTCACTAAAGTTTACTAACAAATTAAATATGTTATCTGAAATGGAATGTGAATCAAGGTTCCAAATCCTAGAATACGAGAATTTAGATGGAGCGACTGATGTTCAAACTGCTTTGGGACTTAACATAATGAAAAAGAGTGGGATAAAATTAAAACAAGTGAGAATATTGCTAGAAGATAGTTCGGTAACACTTGAGCCAGGTTCTTTGAGCTATATGAAAGGGAAGATTCAAATAACAAATAAATCAGGTGGGTTGTTGGGACTTGGCAAAAAGATAATATCAAGTAAACTAATAGGGGAAAGTATATTTAGGCCTACTTATAGTGGGACTGGGGAAATATTTTTAGAGCCTTCTTTTGGTCATTTTGCATTAATAGAATTAGAGGATGATGAAATAGTTGTGGGAGATAATATGTTTTATGCATGTGAAGAAGGTATAGAAATTGATGCAACAATACAAAAAAATGTATCATCAGCTTTTCTAGGGAATGAGGGGCTGTATCAAACTAGGATAGAAGGTAGCGGAATAGTTGTTCTTAAGGTCCCAGTTCCAGAAAGTGAAATATTTAAATGTATATTAATTAACGATACTTTAAAGGTGGATGGAAACTTTGCTATATTAAGGACGGGAAACATTGAATTCTCAGTGGAGAAATCATCTAAATCAATTATAGGAACTGCAGTTAGTGGAGAAGGTATGGTTAATGTATATAGAGGCACCGGAGAAGTTTGGCTAGTACCTACAAAAAGCATATACAAGGATTTAAATATTAAAGGATTGGACGCGATAAGTGGTATAAACGCAGAAAGTAATGTTGAAGATCTATAATTAGAATATATCAATATATTATTATAAATTTAATTAAAGAAGAAGTGTATTATAAATTTTATTTTGTAATAAGCTTCTTTTTTTGTTTTACGGATTTTATATAATCCATATTAATATATGCTTTGATATATTAAAGTTGTAAAGTAAGCTTTAGATGGTTATAATTAAAGAGAAAATAAGTATTACAAGAGGTGATAAAGTGAGTTCTTTAGAGTCAAAGCTAAAAAGTAAAGAATTAGATTTATTTTTTAAATCAATTTTAGAACTTAAAAATATAGATGAATGCTATAAATTCTTTGAAGATGTAGCGACAATAAATGAAGTTAAATCATTAGCACAAAGATTACATGTAGCAAAGCTGCTTAAATGTAAAAAGACTTACTCAGAAATAGCTGAAATAACTGGAGCGAGCACTGCAACGATTAGTAGAGTTAATAGATGTTTGAACTATGGCAGTGATGGATATAATTTAGTTTTAGAAAGATTAAAAGATGAAAATATAGACTAAATAGACGCTGATTCTAAAAATATTATTCTTATGTGTAATTGATTGTAAAATAGTAATATTATAACAGAAAGAGAAGATTGTAAATACGTGTTAAAAATATTATACTATTTAAGGTAGGCACTGAAGAAATTACAAATAATATTATCCATTGTAAGTGATTAAGTATATTATAGTAATTGAGTGACTATAACAGAATAAAAAAGTGAGGTAAAATTATGGGTAGAATGTTTGGAACTGATGGAGTTAGAGGAGTTGCAAATACAGAATTAACAGCAAGAATTGCGTATGATCTTGGAAGAGCAGGAGCATATGTATTAACAGAAGGAGCTCATAAGCCTAAAATATTAGTGGCAAAAGATACAAGAATATCAGGAGATATGTTAGAATCAGCATTAATAGCAGGAATATTATCAGTTGGAGCTGAAGCAATAGTGCTTGGAGTAGTACCTACACCAGCTGTTGCATACTTAACAAGGAAATATGGAGCAGATGCGGGTGTTATGATTTCTGCATCACATAATCCAGTAGAATATAATGGGATTAAGTTCTTTAACGATAAAGGATACAAGCTTTCGGATGAATTGGAAGATGAGATTCAAAGAGTCATTGAAAGTGATTTTGAAGGAGTTCCAAGTCCAACAGGCACAGATTTGGGTAGAGAGACAATTGAAGTGTCAGCATTAGATGATTATATAGAATTTGCTAAAAACACTATACCTTATAGCTTGAAGGGATTAAAGATAGCATTAGATTGTGCCAATGGAGCTGCATATAAATCATCAGTAAAAGCGTTTAGAGAACTAGGCGCTGATGTATTTGTAATTAATGACAATCCAGACGGAACAAACATAAATGAAAATTGTGGATCTACACATCCAGAAGAATTAATGGAATATGTAATTAAAAAGAAATGCGATTTGGGTTTTGCTTTTGATGGAGATGCAGATAGATGTTTAGCTGTTGATGAAAAAGGTAATTTAATAAATGGTGATTTTATATTAATGTTATGTGCAAAATATTTAAAAGAACTTGGTAAGTTAAAAGATGATACATTAGTTGTAACTGTAATGAGTAATCTTGGATTAGATATTGCATGCAAAAATGAAAAAATAAACATTGTTAAGACTGCTGTTGGAGATAGATATGTTTTAGAAGAAATGGTTAAAAACAAATATGTCTTAGGTGGAGAACAATCAGGTCATGTTATATTCTTAGATTATAATTCGACTGGAGATGGATTAGTAACAGCGCTTCAAATTGCAGGGATAGTTAAGAAAAAGGAAAAAGCATTATCTGAATTATGTTCAATAATGAAGGAATTACCACAAGTTTTAGCTAATGCAACAATACCAAACGATAAAAAAGATTTATATTTGACAGATGATGAAATACAAAACGAAATAAGAAAAATAGAAGCAGCTTTAAATGGTGTTGGAAGAGTACTTATAAGACCCTCTGGAACTGAACCGCTAGTAAGAGTAATGCTTGAAGGAGAAAATCAAGCTGAGATAGATGAAATGGCTCATAATTTAGCAAACTTAATCGAGAAGAAATATAATTAATTAAATAAAGTATATATAATTTTGTTAAGAGGAACTCTATTAAATGAGTTCCTTTTTATTTATTTACCCAAAATAAATAAAACTAATTTTAAATTACTATAAGTTTATAAAGTTGCTTGAAAATTTGTCTTTTTACATATAATTTTTTATGAATAACAAATGAACAATAAGGGGATAAATAGATTAATACATAAAATAATAATACGTTGATAAAGGAGGCATTTATATGGACAAAGAACCTTATAATGAATATCTAGTAGTGATGCCAACCGGTAATTGCAAGGGATTTAATGATATAGAAGGAGTAAAAGCATATATTAATATGTATTATGAATTGCGTCTTGATGATGTTTTTCATAAGGATGGTTATAATGATGCTACTGAAATAGGTGGAGATGAATATAGGTACAACGTATTTACGCAGTTAGGTGCCGAAGAGGGAGCAAAATGCGAAATATATAAAACAGTGTCATTCATTGAAGAAATTAATAAAGAGTTAGTTTTTGAAGATGAGAAGGAAGAGATAATTTCAAAGTTATGTGAAGCAAAAATAAATTTTAACATATATGATTATAGTTTAGATGCAGTTTTAGCAAACATTCAAGAAGTTGAATATATGGATGATTATGGAACAAAGATTAGCAGGATGTAGTACTCTAAATTAAAAAAACAATAAAAGTGACCTTATTTAAATTGTTAATTTAAGCTACTATAAAAATTAATACAATTAAATTAAGCCTTTGTGTATTGGCAAATAGTTAAAAAAACATATAAAAAAATGATAAATAGTTAATTTTCATATATTGTAAATATATAAAAAAATGATAATGAAAAATATATAATTAAAATGTTGACAACAATAAAAACCGAGAGTACAATTTAGTCTAACAGGAAAATCAAATAGGTCCTTAAGCTATAAAATGCTGAGATGGAGAAAATTATTTAGTAGATAAGTTGCAGAGAGTCGATGGCTGGTGAGAATCGATACTTTAGCTCTATAATTATCACTCCTGAGCAGAATCCAGAAAGAGGAATAACGTTCCTTGAGTAAAAGATATCCGGTGTGCATCCGTTATATGCAAGGGTTTGTTAGAACCTAGTGATATTATGTAAGGCGGAATATTATCCCACTTCTTATGATTTATATCATTAAGGGTGGATTTTTTTAACCATTTTTAAGGGGGGAAGGCAATGGAGAAGCATGTATTATCTGTCTTAGTAAAGAATTCATCTGGTGTTTTGAGTAGAGTCAGTGGATTGTTTTCAAGAAGAGGATACAATATCGATAGTTTAACTGTTGGTAGAACTGAAGATCCTTCAATTTCGAGAATGACAATTACACTTATGGGAGACGAGAATGTATTAGAACAGGTTAAGAAGCAGCTAAATAAATTAGAAGATGTTATAAGGGTTATAAACTTTAAAGCTGATGACTCTGTTTATAGGGAATTGGTGCTAATTAAGGTAAAGGCAAGTGCAGAAAACAGAGCCGCAATAAATGAAACTGTAAATATTTTTAGAAGCAAGATAATTGACCTGTCTACAGACACTTTAACGATAGAATTAACTGGGGATGAAAATAAAATATCAGCATTAATAAACCTGATGGAGGAGTATGGAATAGAAGAATTGGTTAGAACAGGTGTGACAGCACTACAAAGAGGGGAAAAAACTATAAGAAATTCCATTGAATCTTATTAATGTACATTAAATAAAGATAATCTAAAAGCAATAAGGCAATAAAATGAAAAGGGGGATAATCATATATGGCTCAGAATCAGGTGAAAATATTTGATTCGACTCTAAGAGATGGAGCCCAAGGTCAAGGAATTTCATTTTCATTAGAAGATAAAATTAAAATAGTAAAAGTTTTGGATGAGATGAAAGTTGATTACATTGAAGCTGGTAATCCAGGATCAAATCCAAAAGATATGGAATTCTTTAAAAGGCTTAAGGATGTGGAACTTAAGAACGCAAAGGTCGTAGCATTTGGATCTACACGAAGACCTAAAATTAACGTAGAAGATGACAAAAATCTAAAAGACTTACTGTCATCAGGGGCAGACACAATTGTCGTATTTGGGAAGTCATGGGACTTTCAAGTAACAGATATTATAAAAACTTCTTTAAGTGAGAATGTAAATATGATAAAAGACACAATTGAGTATTTGTGTGTTAAGGGGAAAGAAGTAATATTTGATGCAGAACATTTTTATGATGGATATAAAGCCAACAAAGAGTATGCGATGGCAACTTTAAAGGCAGCAGAAGAAGCAGGGGCAAAAGTAGTTGTACTATGTGACACTAACGGAGGGGCTTTACCTCAAGAGATATATAGTATAACTAAAACCATAAAAGAAACAGTGAAGGTTGAGCTTGGAATTCATAGTCATGACGATATGGGGATGGCAGTTGCAAATTCGATCATGGCAGTGGAGGGAGGAGCGAGTCAGATTCAAGGAACTTTTATTGGAATAGGAGAAAGATGCGGGAATGCTAATTTAAGCACAATAATACCTACATTAAAACTAAAGCTTGGATATAAAGTTTTAAATGATAACGAGCTAGTAAATCTAACAAAAACATCTAGGTATATTGCTGAAATTTGTAATATCACTTTATCAGATGAAGATCCATTTGTAGGAAATTCAGCGTTTGCTCATAAAGGCGGAATGCATATAGATGCAGTAACTAAATCACCAAAGTCATATGAACATATAGAGCCAGAATTGGTAGGGAATAAGAGGCGCTTTTTAGTATCTGAGGTAAGTGGCAAAAGTACAATTTTACAGGAAATACAAAAGATATTTCCTAATATATCTAAGGATGATAAATCAGTTCAAAAGATTACAGATAGATTGAAAGAACTAGAATATGATGGGTATCAGTTTGAAGGAGCAGAAGGAACAGTTGAATTAGTTATAAGAAAAATTATTGGAAAGTACAAACCGTTCTTTAAATTGAATCATTTTAAGATCATTGGTGAACAACCCTATGGATCAGAGGAGTTCTCATCAACAGCAGTAATAAACATTACAGTTGATGGACAAAATGAGATGACAGCAGCAGAAGGCGAAGGACCAGTGAATGCTTTAGATAAGGCTATTAGGAAAGCACTAGAAGTTTTTTATCCAGAATTAAAACAGGCAAGATTAGTGGATTATAAAGTTAGAGTTTTGGATTCAGAAAGTGCAACTGAGGCAAAGGTAAGAGTATTAATTGAATCAACAGATGGGATTGAAAGTTGGAGTACTGTTGGGGTATCTCGGGATGTAATTCAAGCTAGTTGGATAGCTCTAGTAGATTCAATAGAATATAAATTAATAAAAGATATTGAAAGAAAAGTAAAAGCATATTTTTAAGGGGGATTAAAACATGGGAATGACAATGACTCAAAAAATCTTAGCAGCTCATGCGGGATTGGAAGCTGTAAAAGCTGGACAATTAATTGAAGCAAATCTTGATTTAGTATTAGGAAATGATATTACAACGCCAGTTGCTGTAAATGAATTTAAGAAGTTTGGAACAGATAAAGTATTTAGTAAAAGCCAAATTGCTATAGTACCAGATCACTTTACTCCTAACAAAGACATAAAGGCAGCAGAACAAGTTAAATATATTAGAGAATTTGCTCAAAATATGGAGATAGAAAATTTCTTTGAAGTAGGAGAAATGGGAATTGAACATTGCTTACTTCCTGAAAAAGGTCTAGTAGTTGCTGGAGATGTTGTTATAGGAGCTGATTCACACACATGTACTTATGGAGCACTTGGGGCTTTTTCAACAGGAATAGGATCAACTGATATGGCAGCTGGTATGGCTACAGGAAAGTGTTGGTTTAAGGTTCCATCTGCTTTAAAATTCGTACTTAAGAATAAACCAGCAAAATGGATAAGTGGTAAGGATATAATCTTACACATAATCGGAATGATTGGTGTTGACGGTGCTCTATATAAATCAATGGAATTTGTAGGTGATGGCTTACAATATCTTTCAATGGATGATAGATTTACAATGGCAAATATGGCAATAGAGGCTGGTGGAAAGAATGGAATTTTCCCAGTTGATGATAAAACAGAAGAATATTTAAAAGATCATGCTTCTAGGGAATGGAAGGTTTATGAAGCTGACGAAGATGCAGAATATGATAAAGTATTTGAAATTGATTTAAGTGAATTAAGACCAACAGTTTCATTTCCTCACTTACCAGACAATACAAGAACAATTGATAATACTGGAGATGTAGCTATTGATCAGGTTGTAATTGGATCATGCACAAATGGTAGGATTTCAGATTTAAGAATAGCTAGAGATATCTTAAAAGGAAAGAAAGTTAAAAAGGGTATTAGATGTATAGTTATCCCTGGAACTCAAAAAATTTATTTACAAGCAATAAAAGAAGGAATAGTTACTGACTTGGTAGAGGCTGGAGCTGCATTTTCAACGCCGACTTGTGGACCATGTTTAGGTGGACATATGGGAATCTTAGCTAAGGGTGAAAGATGTGTATCGACAACAAATAGGAATTTTGTAGGAAGAATGGGGCATGTTGAGTCAGAAGTATATCTAGCAAGTCCAGCAGTGGCAGCAGCGTCTGCTTTAACCGGAAAAATAACTGATCCTGAATTAGTGTAGGAGGTATTTAGTAATGAGCGTAAAAGGTAAAGTATTCAAATATGGTGATAATGTAGATACAGACGTAATAATTCCAGCAAGATATTTAAACACTTCGGATGCTAAAGAACTTGCTGCACATTGTATGGAAGATATAGATGTGGATTTCGTTAAAAATGTAAAGAGTGGAGATATAATTGTTGCAAATAAGAATTTTGGATGTGGTTCTTCAAGAGAACATGCACCTTTAGCAATAAAGACAGCAGGGGTTAGCTGTGTTATTGCATCAACTTTCGCAAGAATATTTTATAGAAATGCAATCAATATTGGGTTACCAATTTTAGAATGTGATGAAGCTGTAAAAAATATTGATGCAGGAGATGAATTAGAAGTTGATTTCTCAACAGGTCTTATTAAAAATTTAACTAAGAGCCAAGAGTATCAAGGGGAAGCATTCCCTGAATTTATGCAAAAAATCATCGATAATGATGGATTGATTGGATATATAAGAAATAGATAGAAAAATTGATTATTAAAAGAAGAATCAAATTAAACTAATATATTTTCTTAAGAGAAGGATACTAATAACTAGAATTAATAATTAAATTTTGATTAAAAAGCAATAAGAAATAGGCAATTATAAGAGGGGGATTATCATAATGAAATGTAATATAGCTGTAATACCAGGGGATGGAATTGGCCCAGAAGTGATAGATGAAACAATAAAGGTTTTAAAAGTTATTGGAGATAAATTTGGGCATAGATTTGAATATGAATATGTATTAGCAGGTGGATGCGCTATTGATAAAGAAGGAACTCCGCTTCCAGAAGCAACTTTAGAAGCATGTAAAAAAAGTGATGCAGTTCTACTCGGAGCTGTTGGAGGCCCTAAGTGGGATGATCCTACTGCTAAAATAAGACCAGAGCAAGCACTACTAGGATTAAGGGGTGCATTAAATCTTTATTGTAATTTAAGACCAGCAGTACTATATGCTCCACTAAAAAATGAATCACCACTTAAAGATAGCATTGTTAAAGATGGGATAGATATCTGCATAGTTAGAGAATTAACAGGTGGAATTTACTTTGGAGAAAGAGGATTGGAGGAAGTAGATGGAGTAAAGAGTGCTTATGACACTGAAAGATATAATGTAAATGAAATAACTAGAATCGCTAAAATAGGATTTGAAACAGCAATGAAAAGAAATAAGAAACTTACAAGTGTAGATAAAGCTAACATATTAGAAAGTTCTAGACTTTGGAGAAGTGTAGTTAACGAGATGGCTAAGGATTATCCAGAAGTTGAAGTAAATCATTTGTATGTTGATAATACTGCTATGCAGTTAGTAAAAGATCCAAATCAATTTGATGTAATTGTAACTTCAAATATATTTGGAGATATATTATCAGATGAAGCAAGTATGGTTACAGGTTCAATAGGTATGTTACCTTCAGCATCGCTTGGGGAAGGAACTCTTGGAATGTATGAACCAATTCATGGAAGTGCTCCTGATATCGCAGGACAAGGAATTGCTAATCCGTTAGCAACTATTCTTTCGGCAGCAATGATGCTTAGGTATAGTTTTTCATTAGAGGAAGAAGCAAAATCTATTGAAAATGCAGTTTTAGCAGTTCTTGAAGATGGATATAGAACTGGAGATATAATGACTGAAGGTAAGAAGAAAGTTGGAACAATTGAAATGGGAAATCTAGTTCGCGAGAAATTAGAGACAACAAAATAGAATCTAAATCAATTTATAAATTGCTAGTTATCAAACAGAGATCATTTTATAAGCAAAGGAGTGAATAAAATGTTAGTGACGGGGGCTGAAATATTAATAAAGTCATTGCTTGATGAAGGGGTAGAGACTATATTTGGATATCCAGGTGGGGCGGTATTAAATATATATGATGAGTTATACAAATATAAGGATAAAATTCGTCATGTTCTTACTTGCCATGAGCAGGGAGCATCACATGCGGCTGATGGATATGCAAGGGCCACTGGAAAAGTTGGAGTTTGTCTTGCAACTTCAGGACCTGGAGCTACCAACTTAGTAACAGGTATTGCTACTGCATATATGGATTCAATTCCAATGGTTGCCATTACGGGAAATGTGGCAAAGCCATTACTTGGAAAGGATAGTTTTCAAGAGGTTGATATAACTGGAATTACAATGCCTATAACAAAGCATAATTATATTGTAAGGGATATTAATGAACTTCAGGACGTAATAAGGGAAGCTTTTTATATAGCTCAGGAAGGTAGACCGGGGCCGGTATTAATAGATATTCCAAAAGATATTACTGCTGAAAAAACTCAATATAATAAAATAATTCCTAAAGAGGTAATTAGAAAATCAGAGCATATTACAGAAAAATCATTACAGGAAGCTGTTGAGTTAATAAATCAAAGCAAGAGACCTCTTATATATGCAGGCGGAGGTATAGGTATATCTGGAGCAACATCTGAATTAATAAAATTTGCGGAAAAGATAAATTGTCCTGTATCAACATCGCTTATGTGTATGTCTGAGTTTCCAAATGATCATGAATTGTATACTGGTATGATAGGAATGCATGGAACAAAAGCATCAAATATTGCTGCAACTAAATGTGATTTATTAATAACTCTTGGAGCTAGATTTAGTGATAGAGTTATAAGTAATCAAAATCATATAAAAAATGCAAAGATATTACAAATAGATGTTGATCCAGCAGAAATAAATAAAAATATAAAAGTTGATACATGTATAGTAGGAGATTTAAAGGTGGCACTGAATCAATTAATACCAATAATTGATGAAAAGAAAAATGACGAATGGTTGAATACTATAAATAATTTAAAAGAGAATAATAAATTAGTGCCATACTGTGACTTGACTCCGGAATTGTTCTTTGATAGGTTGAATAAATTAAATGACGGAAGTTTTATAATTTCTACTGAAGTTGGGCAACATCAAATGTGGACTGCTCAATATTTCAATTTTAAAAGTGAAAGAACATTTATAACATCAGGTGGACTTGGAACTATGGGATATGGTCTTGGAGCAGCAATTGGAGCTCAGATAGGCAGATTTGATAAAAGAGTATTTAATATTGCAGGAGATGGAAGTTTTGGAATGAACTGCAATGAATTAGTTACTGCTGTTAAAAACAATCTTCCATTAATTCAAGTTATTATGAATAACAATTGTTTAGGAATGGTAAGGCAATGGCAAGATTTCTTCTACGAAGGAAGATATTCTGAGACAACTTTAGATAGACCTACAGATTATGTTAAGCTTGCTGAAGCTTTTGGAGCTAAAGCATTTAGAATAACTCAAGTAGATGAAATAGACGATATACTTAGAAAAGCTCTGGATTCAGAAGGTCCAGTTCTTATAGATTATCTAATAAACAGTGATAAAAAAGTTTTTCCTATGGTTGCACCTGGTGCGCCAATTAACCAAATAATAAGTGAAGAAGATATTAATATTAACTAGGAGGTCATTAAAATGCCAAAAATGTATTATGAAAAAGACACAGATTTAAATTTATTAAGAGGAAAGAAAGTTGCTATAATAGGATATGGTAGCCAAGGGCATGCACATGCATTAAATCTTCATGAAAGTGGAGTAGATGTTGTTGTTGGATTGTATAACGGAAGTAAATCTTGGGCTAAAGCAGAAGCAGCAGGGTTGCAAGTTGCAACTGTTGCAGATGCGGCAAAAGCAGCAGATTTAATCATGATTTTATTACCAGATGAAAAGCAAGCAAAAATATATAATGAAGAAATTGCTCCAAACTTAGAAGAAGGAAATGCATTAGTTTTTGCTCATGGATTTAATATACACTTCGGTCAAGTGGTTCCACCTTCATATGTTGATGTATTTATGGTTGCGCCTAAAGGTCCAGGGCATTTAGTAAGAAGAACATATACTGAAGGTGCTGGAGTACCTTGTTTAATAGCTGTACATCAGGATGCAACAGGAAAAGCTAAACAATATGCATTAGCATATGCTAATGGAATTGGAGGAGCAAGAGCAGGAGTTCTTGAAACTACATTTAAAGATGAAACAGAAACAGATTTATTCGGAGAACAAGCAGTTCTTTGTGGCGGAGTTTCAGAACTTATCAAAGCTGGCTTTGAAACTTTAGTAGAAGCAGGCTATGCTCCAGAAAATGCTTACTTTGAATGTATGCATGAAATGAAATTAATTGTTGATTTATTATATCAAGGTGGATTAAGCATGATGAGATATTCAATTTCAGATACTGCTGAATATGGAGATTACCAAATTGGTAGAAGAATCATCACAGATGAAACTAAGAAAGAAATGAAGAAAGTTCTTACTGAAATTCAAGATGGTACATTTGCTAAGAATTGGTTGTTAGAAAACCAAACTAATAGACCAGGATTTAATGCAAGAAGAAGAATGGAAGCAGAACATCCAATTGAAAAAGTTGGTAAGGAATTAAGAGGAATGATGAGCTGGATTGATACAGCTAAAGTAGACTAATATTTAAAGTTTTTAGAAGACGAGATTCGTAGATGATCGTCTTCTTTTTTGGTATAATTTTATTAGAGAGAATTTAGAATTGGATTAAGATAGTAAATTATAAGTCAAGAGTTGAGGTAATACATGAATTATGTGTATATTGTAGAATGTTCAGATAGAACACTTTATACAGGATGGACAAATAACTTAAGAAAAAGAATCCAAATGCATTCGGATGGATGTGGAGCAAAGTATACAAGGGGAAGAGGGCCAGTTAAATTAGTATATCATGAAGTGTTTGAAAATAGAAAAGATGCAATGAAAAGAGAATATGAAATAAAAAAGTTAACAAGAAAAGATAAGTTAATATTAATAAGTACGTATAAAGCCGAAAATAGGTATGAATAAATGAGAAGAATCTATGCAACCGTTTTTATAAAGCGGCCTATAATTGAGTAAATGGTAATAAAACATAGAAAAGCCATCAAATTTAATCAAAAACAAAGGATAATATAATTTGTAAAAGTTTTCTTTGATTGATATACTTATATCATTAGGAAGTAGATTTACTTGAGAAAAGGTTAACAAATAGGGTCTGGATAGCTTGATATGCTAAAAAGACTGCATTTTTTTAAAACTTTCGCAATCGTTTGCGAAGTGAAGTGATTAACATACATGCTTAAATAAATTTTTTGGTATGTGTTATATAAATATATGTTTGGTATTCTTGAAAATCATTTAGAATGTTAAACAAAATTTTAATGGAGGGGTATTTAAATGAAAACAAAACAAATATTATCAACAATTTTAGCTTCTACATTATTGGCTGGTACTATGGTTGGATGCGGAAGCTCATCAGGAGCAAGTTCGCAAAGTTCAAGCGATGGTGGAAGTGGAAAAACAATTAAAGTATATCAATTAAAGGTTGAAATTAATGATGCACTTCAAGAACTTGCTAAAAAATATGAAAAGGAAAAAGGCGTAAAAGTCGAAGTTACTTCAGTGGGCGGTGGAGCTGATTATGGCGCATCGTTAAAGGCAGAATTTCAAAAGGGTACGGAACCAGATATATTTATGATTCAAGGAGCTGGGGATTATGAAACTTGGAAACATAAAATTGATGATTTAAGCGATCAAGGCTGGGTTAAAAATGCTGTTAAAGGAACACTAGATACAGTAACTATCGACGGAAAAGTATATGGAATGCCAGCAGCAACAGAAGGGTATGGCTTGTTATATAATAAAGATATTTTGGACAAGGCTGGTATAGATCCCAAATCTCTAGATTCCTTTGATAAATTAAAAGCAGCGTTTGAGACATTAGATAGTAAAAAAGCGGAATTAGGACTTGATAATGTTGTTTCTTATACAACAAAAGAATTCTGGGTTACTGGTAATCACACATTTAATATACCACTTGCAACTCAAGATAATCCAGCTCAATTTACAAAGGACTATCTTGCAGGGAAAGCAGATATAGTTAATAATAAGCAATTTAATGACTGGATGAACTTAGTTGAATTACTTTGTAAATATGGTGGAGGAAAGAATCTAGACACTATAGATTATAGTACTCAAGTTGGTAACTTTGCACTTGGAAAGACTGCATTCTTGCATCAAGGTAACTGGGTTGCTGGGGATTTACAAAAGCTGGAAGATCTGAATAATAAGTTCCATATGGGATTTGCACCACTTGCAATTAATAATGATCCAAAAATGAGTGGGTCTATTCCAGTAGGCGTTCCAATGTATTGGGTAGTAAATAAAGATTCTAAAATTAATAAAGAAGCTAAAGAATTCTTGGACTGGATGGTTACAAGTCAAACAGGTCAAGAGGCATTAGTTAAGGATATGAATATGATTCCAGCATTTACAAACTTTACAGTTGAAAGTGATAATGAATTAAATAAATCAATTTCTGAATATAACAAAGAAGGAAAGACTCTTCATTGGGCATTCACTAATCTACCAGATGGATTTAACAAGAATAGCTTAGCGCCTTTATTCTCTAAATTTATTAATACAGATATGGGGCCACAAGCAAAGAAAGATATGTTACAAGGAATTCAAGATGCTACAAAAGCTAAATAATATTAGATAAGATTTATTCATGAGGGGATTAATACCTCCTCATGAATTTTGTATAAGTATTTTAAATTATAAGATAGAGCTAACTATTATTAAGAAAGGAGTAAGTGTATGAGTAAGAAATCACGAGATATTAAAGAGTTTTGGATTTTTGTCGGACCAGCTTTATTTGCTATGACAATGGTTGTAATAATTCCGTTTATAATAGGTATATATTATACATTTACAAATTGGAATGGTGCTAATCCTCATTATGATTTTGTTGGAATAAAAAATTATACAGGAATCTTTAAAGATGTACAATTTATATATTCTCTAAAGATAACAGTGTTATATACAATTGCGAGCGTAATAACTATAAATATAATAGGGTTTGGACTAGCGTATATAGTAACTAGAAAATTAAAAACTAGTAGTTTCTTAAGAACCGGATTCTTTATGCCAAACTTAATAGGAGGATTAATTTTAGGTTTTATATGGCAATTTATGTTTAATTCAGTATTTACAGGAGTTGGTAAAGCATTGGGAAGTGCAACACTTTCGACATCACTTTTACAAGCGCCAACTACGGCAATGCTAGCAATGCTAATCGTTTCGACATGGCAATATGCTGGATATATAATGGTTATTTATGTGGCAGCTCTTGAAAATGTTCCGACTGACTTAATAGAAGCAGCGCATATTGATGGAGCTAATGGGTGGCATACATTTAAAAATATAACAATACCTATGGTTAGACAAGCAGTCACAATTTGTTTATTCTTAACTTTAGCAAATTCATTTAAGTTATTTGATTTAAATTTTTCACTTACACCAATGAAAACCACTGAAATGTTAGCATTAAATATTTACAATGAAGCGTTTATTGTGAACAATATGGGAATAGGACAAGCAAAAGCTATTATATTCTTTGTACTAGTAACTACTATTTCTTTAACTCAAGTTTACTTTAATAAGAAAAAGGAGGTAGAGGTATAATGGAGCCAAGTAAAGTTGTTAATAACATAGAAAAAGTTAAAGTAAATAAAAAGCTAAAGACACTAGATAGTTATACTGGCAGATTAAAACTATTAGAAGTATTTTCATGGTTACTATTGATAGCATATATGACACCATTTTACTTGATGCTTATAAATTCATTTAAGACAAGAAGAGAGATTTTTTCAAACACAACTGGTCTTCCTGACACTTGGAATTTTCAGAATTATTTAGATGCTATGAAAAAAATGAGTATAATAAGTTCATTTGCAAATTCTATGATAATAACTATAGGAAGTGTGGTACTAATAATTCTTTTTTCATCAATGGCTTCATGGATGTTAGTAAGGGATCAGTCAAGAAAGAGTAAGATAATATTTTATATATTTACTTCGGGAATGATTGTTCCATTTCAAGCAGTAATGATACCACTTGTAAAATGGATGGCAAAAATCCAGTTGGGACCATTTCAAATGTTAGGAACACACTATGGGCTTATTTTTATGTACATAGGGTTTGGGGTTAGCATGAGCATATTCTTATATCATGGTTTCATTAAAGGAGTACCAAAAGAAGTCGAAGAAGCGGCAACTATAGATGGATGCAGTAAATGGCAGACATATATGAAAATTCTATTGCCATTATTAAAGCCAATTACCGTTACAGTTGCAGTTTTAAATAGCATATGGATATGGAATGATTTTTTATTACCATTTTTAACTATAAACGGAAAGATAAATACTATACCATTAGCCATGAACAATTTCTTCGGAGCGTTTTCAAAACAATGGGAATTAGCAATGGCAGCATTAATTTTAGCAATAATTCCAATAATCATATTCTATTTCTTTGTTCAAAAACATATCATTGCAGGTATTGTTCAAGGATCTATAAAATAGTCATTAAGAGAGCGTATATTAGCTATTGTTACTATATTCTTGTTAATGTAGTTTAATATGTGTCTTTGCGCAAGCGGTTGCTTGAGCATGAAGAGAGTAGAGATTAGTTATAGAAATAAATTTAAAACAAACGTTGGAAATTAGGAGGAATATATGAATAGAAGTAGTGGTATAATAATGCACATTGCTTCTCTGCCAGGAAAGTATGGGATAGGGACATTTGGTAAAGAAGCATATAAATTTGGAGATTTTCTAAAAAAGGCGGGTCAGAAGTATTGGCAGATACTTCCGCTAGGGCCTACAAGTTTTGGAGATTCACCATATCAATCTTTCTCGGCATTTGCTGGGAATCCATATTTTATAGATTTTGATATTTTAAGACAGGATGGATTTTTAGATGAGAGCGATTATTATTCAGTGAACTTTGGGGAAAGTTCAGAGGATATAGATTATGGCTTGATTTTTAAAGAAAAATTAAGGGTATTAAAAATAGCATACGAAAAATTTAAATTAAGACAAGATAAGGATTTAATTAAATTTCAAGAAGCTGAGGCCTATTGGCTTGATGATTATGCATTGTATATGTCAATAAAAAAACATTTTGATTTGAAGAGCTGGTATGAATGGGATGAAGACATTAGGTTAAGAGAAACAGAGGCAATAAATAGGTATAAAATCTTATTAGAAGATGAAATAGGATTTTGGAAGTTTTTGCAATATGAGTTCTATAAACAATGGAATAATTTAAAAGCCTATATTAATAATTTGGGAATTGAAATAATAGGAGATATGCCTATATATGTGGCAGAGGACAGTGCTGATGTATGGGGGAATCCTGAAGCATTCTTACTTAATAAAAATACACTAAAACCATTAAAAGTTGCTGGATGTCCACCGGATATATTTGCTGCCACAGGACAATTATGGGGAAATCCAATCTATGATTGGTGCTATATGGGGAAAACGGACTATAAATGGTGGGTTGATCGCATAAGACAAAGTTTGAACTTATATGATGTACTTAGAATAGATCATTTTAAAGGATTTGAATCATATTGGTCTATTCCTTATGGAGATCTAACAGCAGAAAATGGTGAATGGGTTAAAGGCCCTGGAATAAAAGTTTTCAATGTAATTAAAGATGAGCTTGGTGAAGTTAATATAATTGCAGAAGATCTAGGTACACTTACTGAAGAAACAATAAAGCTCAGAAATGATACAGGGTTTCCTGGAATGAAGATATTGACATTTGGATTTGATTCAGATAGCTCAAATCCTTTTTTACCTCATAACTATGAAAAGAACTTTATAGTTTATACTGGTACACATGATAATGATACTGTAAGAGGATGGATTGAAAAAACAGCACCTAAAGAAGAAGTTCAAAGAGCAATAACGTATTTAGGTCTAAATAAAGAAGAGGGGTATAACTGGGGATTTATTAGGGGTGCTTGGAGCAGTATCGCGAATATTTCCATGGCACAAATGCAAGATTTCTTGAATTTGGGAAATGAAGCCAGAATTAATTTGCCTTCAACATTGGGGAATAATTGGCGTTGGAGAGTAAGGAAAGATGCATTGACAGATCAATTAGCAGAAAAAATTCATCAGATCACTAGAACTTATGGAAGGTGTGATAATTAGGAGGTACTATAGCAAAAGTAAAGGATAGTGATAATTTATATGAAAGATAATCTCTACAATAATATATACTCATTAATTATGGTGGAGATTAACTACATATTTATTTGTTAATTAGATAGCGTGCCTCAATTTATGATTCCTAGTAATAGCAAGAAAGATTATTTGATTGCTGTTTAATAAAACCATATATATGGCAATTGTAACATTATTTTAAGTATGTTAATATTAAAATTATTAAAGGAAAATAGTTATAAAGCGTGACATATATAAGTTTTTACTGTCATTAAGCGATTATTCCTAAAAAGATAGTATATTAGAATGTGATTAAGATGTTTTTATGTTAGTAAACTTTATAAGTAATTTATTATTGAGAATAGGAGTAAGTTATGAAAGTTACAATAAAGGAAGTAGCAAGAGAAGCGAATGTATCTCCATCAACTGTATCGAGAGTTATATCAGATAGTTCACAGATAAGTGAAGAAACTAAGGAAAGAGTTAGAGATGCGATAAAGAGATTGAAATACAAGCCAAATGCGATAGCTAGGAGTCTGGCAAATAAGAAAAGCAGAATATTAGGTGTGGTTTTACCTAATGAAGCTCAAGACTTGATAACTAATACGTTTTTTATTCAAGCTATGAAGGGAATGAGCAAATACGCTCAAAACAAAAAGTATTATATTACATATGCATTTAGTGAGGATGAAAAAGCTGAATTGGAATATATAAATAATTTCATAACAAGTAACTTAGTTGATGGAATATGCTTATTACGTGCAAGAACTGATGATAGAAGTATTAAATATCTTAAGGAAACACAATTCCCATTTGTAGTAATAGGAAGACCGGAAGAATCGGAAAATTTGCTATGGGTTGATAATGACAATTTTCAGGCTACTTACAATTTAGTAAATGAACTTGTAAAGAAAGGGCATAAATCTATTGCTTTTCTAGGCGCAAAGAAGGAATGGAATGTTACAAAAGATAGATTTAAAGGATTCAAAGTTGCATGCGAAATTAACGGAATTTCAATACAGGATAAAAATTTTGCGATTATGGATGATTTTAATGAACAGGAAGGAATAGATGGAACAATTAAATTGTTAGAAAATATTACTCCTACAGCCATAATAGCAGAGGATGATGTACTAGCATTTGGTACGCTTAAGGTACTCAATGACAGAAAAATTAAAAATATAGATGTAGTGGGATTTAATAATAGTCCATTAGCGGAGCTTCAAATACCATCATTATCATCAGTTGACATTAAATCTGAAGAACTAGGGTATTATGCTACAAAAATTTTAATAGATTTTCTAGAAAATAATGATACGGCGATAAATCACTATATTATAGATACTAAGCTAGTAAAAAGAGAATCGTTTAAGTAACAAAATGTGGTATTTAAATTTAGTATGTGTTCATATGGTTGCAGGTAATTGATGAGAGTTAGAACTTTATCAACACTTATTGGGTTTCATTAAATATTAGAAATACATTTTAAATAAAAGAATTCTTTTATGAACAAATATTGTTTGGATTTAGATGGAGTATTACATATAAAATATAGAATCAAAATGTATAATATGTTAGCATTTGTATAAAGATAACTCAAAACTAAAAGGTTAGGTGTCTATATATGAATGATAAAAACTCTAGGATCAGCCATGGAGAAACATACATAAGAGATAAGAAGAAAAAAAGTAATTATTTTAAATATATAACTTTTATATTGGTAACTATATTAGTATTAACTAGTTCTTTAATCTATTTAAGGTATAGAGAAGGATTAAGCAATAAAGAAAATACAGCTAACGATAAAGTAAATGGAGAAACTGATAAGTCAACTGATGATGATTATAAAACTAATCAACTCAAAGAACCAATAAAGAAAACGATTGTTATTTCTTTTGCAGGGGACTTCACTTTAGGGACTGACACTAAATTCCCTTATGATGGTAGCCTACCAGCAGCGTTTATAGGCAGTGGAAAGAATTATTCTTATTTTATGCAAAATGTATCGAGCGTATTTAGTAAAGATGACTATACATTAGTGAATTTAGAAACTACATTTACAGATTCCAAAGATAAAGCACATAAAGATGGAGAAGTATTTTATAATTTTAAAGGACCTAAGGAATACGTTAACATTCTTACTAGCGGATCAATAGAAGGTGTTACGATAGCAAATAATCATATTTATGATTATGGAAAGCAAGGTATAAATGATACGATTAATACTTTAAAAGAAAAGAATATTGATATATGTGGTGAAGGATATAAAATATTAAAGGATATTCAAGGAATAAAATTTGGATTTTTAGGATATACAGGTTGGGAATATTCTAATAATTTAAAATCTAAAATAATAACCGATATTAGTGAGTTAAGAAAGCAGGGAGCAGAAGTTGTCATTCCATATTTTCATTGGGGAGTAGAGAAAAAATATGAACCAGATAATGTCCAAAAAAGTTTAGCTAGATTTTCTATAGATAATGGAGCTGATGCGGTTATTGGTTCTCATCCACATGTAATTGAAAGTATGGAAGATTATAAGGGGAAATTTATAGCATACTCTATGGGAAACTTTTGTTTCGGAGGAAATTCCAATCCATCAGATAAAAGAACTTTCATACTTCAAATTAAAGTTAATATTGAAGATGATAAATTATCTAGTCTTGAGTATAAAGTAATTCCAGCAATGATTTCTTCAAGAAATGATAAAAATGATTATATTCCAACTTTAGCAGGTGGCGAGAATAAGACTAGCATATTAAGGAAATTAAATGAATTATCACCGACGCTAAATGGGAATATTAAAGATGAGTTTTTTAAAATTAAATAGAGTTTTTATTGTTAATAAATATAAAAGGCTGCTTTGAAATAATTACTTCGAAGCAGCCTTTATGTTAAGTGGAATTATTCATAATATGTCTTTATCCATATTATTGTTACAGAATTGAAAGGTAAATGTAAGGTTTATCAATATAAGAATAATTAAACTTAGGTTATTATATAAGTGATATGACAGGAACTGATTTATATTAAGCTTTTATTTAAGGAAAAATTAATGTTTTATTAAGGGTTATGTTAAAGCATTAGTGATATACTGATGAATATTAGATTGGTAAAGTTACATAAATTCAATATAGTGGAAGTTTGTAAGGGTAGTGTAAGAATTAATGATGCTTAAAGAGTAACATATATATGACAATGTTAGTTAATTACTATTACATGGATAAAAAGGCTGTTAAGAATAGGGGGAAGTTTTAAAAATGCCGAAATTAGATGTAAAAAAGTTAAAACCTAAGGGCATAAGTCTTAAGGGGATGAAACTAAAAAAGAAGCCAAGCAAAAAAGTAATATTAATATGTACAATATTTATATTAATTGGAGCTATCATAATAGGAAAGTTTATTATGCCTAAGTCAGCTCCGCAAGTAAAGAGTACAGTTCTTTCTAAGGGGAAGATTGTAAATAGTGTTAATGTTTTGGGAGAAATAAAAAGTAAAGAATCAACTAACATATACAGTACCTTGAACAATCCAGTCCAAGAGGTAAAAGTAAAAGAGGGAGATAAGGTTAAAGTTGGAGATGTTCTAGCGGTACTAGATTCAAATGGGTTAGAAAAAGATATTGAACAGGCTACAGCTACAGCAGATGCAACTGAAGCTAATGCTAAGACACAGCTTGATTCAGCTCAAAAAGAATATAATGATGAATTGAATTTATATAATAACAATTCAAATGCAGATATTAAAAATGCAGAAGAAACACTAAGTTTAGCACAAATTACTCTTGATGATAAATCGAAAATATATGATAAGAATAAAGCCTTATTTAACGCTCAAGCAATTTCTGAGAGCGACTTAAATAAGATAAAGATAGATTATGACACTGCTAAATCAGATTATGAGAAGGCAAAAACAGCTCTTGAAAATGCTAAGGTTAAAGTTGACCAAGCTCTTAATAAGGCTAAAAGTGACTATGAAACAGCACAAACAAACTATAATAATAAAAGCCAGAGAATTGCGATTGAGAAGCAAAAACAGCAGCTAGATGATTGTACTATTAAGGCTACAAGTGATGGAATAGTTACAAATGTAAATGCTGTTGTTGGAAATTCAGGAAATGGAGTTTTATTTCAGATCGAAAATTTAGATAATATAGAAATAACTGTGCCAATTAAGGAAGTCGACATAGCTAATGTTAAAGTAGGACAGAGAGCAGAAATAAAAACAGATGCAACAGGGGATGAAACCTTTGCAGGAGAAGTGGAAAGTGTTAGTCCAGCTGCTAAAAAAGGAGGGGGATCTGCACCTCAAGCACAATCAGAGAATTCACAAAGTCAGTCTCAAGGAGCAAACTCAGATGCAGGTTTTGAGGCAAAAATTAAAGTAGATGATACAAATGAGAATATGAAGGTAGGAATGAGTGCAAGAATAAATATTATTACAAATGAAAAATCTGATATTTATACAGTTGCATCTAATAGCATAGTTGAAAGTGGAGATACGAAGAGCATATATGTTGCAGAAAAAAGCAGTGAAAAACCAAATGAATATATAATTAAAGAGTTACCAGTAGATACAGGACTTGAATCTGATTTCAGTGTAGAAATTTCAGGTGAAGGAATATCAGATGGAATTATCATAATTGATGACCCTTCAACTCATAAAGTTGGAGAAAAAATTCGAATAAGTGGAAGGTGAGTTTTTTGAATGATAATATAATAGAAATGAGAAACATCGTAAAAAGCTTTTATATTGGAACTCCCAATCAATTAGATATTCTCAAGAATATAGATATAACAATAAAAGAGGGCGAATTTGTATCAATAGTTGGTGCGTCAGGGTCAGGAAAAAGCACTTTAATGAATATTATAGGAGCACTTGATAGACCAACATCTGGAACATATATTTTAAGTGGAACAAATGTTGGTGAAAAAACAGATAATGGATTATCAGAAGTTAGAAATAAGAAGATAGGATTTGTGTTTCAAACTTATAACTTAATACCGAGGAGTTCAGCTTTGAAAAATGTTGAGTTACCAATGCTTTATTATGGAATGGGAAAGCAGGAGAGAAAAGAACGGGCAGAAAAGCTTCTAGAACTTGTTGGAATGAAAGATAGAATGAAGCATCTTCCAAATGAATTATCAGGTGGACAGAAACAGAGAGTGGCAATTGCACGTGCACTTGCAAATGATCCAAGCATAATACTTGCTGATGAACCAACAGGAGCACTTGATTCATCAACTGGTAGGCTAGTTATGGATTTATTTCATAAGGTACATGAAATGGAGAAGAAGACAATTGTCTTTATAACTCATAATTATGAACTTGCAGGAGAAACAGAGAGAATCATAACATTGAAGGATGGGAAAATAGTATCAGAAGAACATAACGACAAATATACTAGAAGGTTTCAAAATGGTGAAAAGTTATGTTTATAAAAGAGAATATAGCACTTGCGATAGCAGGTATAAAATCAAGCAAAATGCGTTCATTATTAACTATGCTAGGAATTATAATAGGAATATCATCTGTTATAGGGATTGTTTCTATTGGAAGTGCAATTACATCTACAGTATCATCTCAAATGGATAAAATGGGTGCAAATAATATAGACATTGGTATAGCGATAAAAAAAGAAGACGGAACTGCTAGTGGGAATGGGACTAGTAAACAGCCAGAAGATAGTGATCTTATAACAATGGAACAGATAAATTCATTTAATGAAGTATTTAAAGATAAAATTAATAGTATAAGTGTACAGGAACAATTAGGACAAGGAAAAGTAAAAGATGGATATTCTTATGCAAATGTAAGCACCACAGGAGTAAATGAAGGATACAAACAGGTTAAAAACTTGAAACTAATTAGTGGAAGATTTATCACTGATAGGGATGTTAAAGCAAATTCTAAAGTCGCTATAGTTTCTGATAAGCTTGTTAATAATATCTTTAAAGGAAAAACTGATCCGTTAGGTAAAGAAATTAAAGTCTATGCAAATGATGATATTCAGACATATGTTATAGCTGGTGTATATCAATATGAAAATTCATCATTATTTGGAATGGGTGAAGGTTCTACATCAGAAAAGGACAGAAGAACTTCTTTATATATCCCTATAACAACTGAAAAAGCACTACAAAAAAATAAAAACTTTGAGTATTTTACTGTAGTCCCTAAAATGGGGATAGACAAAGGGAAATTAGTTAGCGATATGCAAAAGTATGGGAATAAGATGTACAAGAATAATAAGAATTGGACATTAATGGTTCAGAATAATGAAGCTGATGCTGCAGAAATAACATCAGTGCTTGGTATGATATCTATGGGGATATCTGTAATTGCAGCTATAGCATTACTTGTAGGAGGAATAGGAGTAATGAATATAATGCTCGTATCTGTTACAGAGAGAACAAGAGAGATAGGAACAAGAAAGGCTCTCGGTGCTAAAAGTAGTCACATAAAGATGCAATTTATAATTGAATCAGTTATAATATGCACCATTGGTGGAACAATTGGTATAATACTTGGAATTGGGATGGGAATAATTGCATGTATAGTATTAAAATCACCAATATCGATATCTATTCCAACAATTTTAATAAGCTTTACTTTTTCAATGGCGATTGGTGTGTTCTTTGGATATTATCCAGCTAAAAAAGCGGCTAGCCTTGATCCGATTGAAGCCTTAAGATATGAGTAAGCAGTATGAAAAAGTAGTAGATAAAAAATAAAACACATATATCCTAAAGAAGTTTAATTCATCGAAGTTCACCTTAAACTAGTGAATAGTAAAAATTATATATTCTATAAAGAATGAATTGTATTATTTAAAATGTATATGCAAAATATGATTAGTGTTATGAAGGTTAAATTTGTGAAGATAGATATTTTATTAAGAATTAAAATATCTATCTGTTTTTTTATTTAGAAGAAGTCTTAAGGTAGGAATGAAACTTTCATAATTTAATTACATAGAAAGTCGATATTTTTACTAATAATTGTTGACAAGTTTCTGTAACTATGTATAATTAGTATTAACAAAAAAATATCTGGATAAGTTAATCTTATTAAGAGCGGTGGAGGGACTGGCCCTTTGAAGCCCGGCAACCTGAAAGATTTTATATAAAAATTTTTTCGTTGGTGCTAAATCCTGCAAGAGAATATCTTGAAAAATGAGAGGAATTAAGTTTTTGTAGAACTTATAATATGACTATAAAGTCACTTCTTGTTTTGGAAGTGGCTTTTTTTATTAATATTATTTCTGATATTAGCAATAAGTAATGCATTAAGCAAAGCAAATTAAAGGAGGCAAAATAATGACTTTAAAAAAATCTTTTGAAACAATCGCAGTCAGTGGAGTATCAGGTGGAGATAAAGAAACTGGTGCTATAAGCTTTCCGATATATCAGGCTGCTACGTTTAAACATCATGGTCTTAATAATAGCACCGGATATGATTATGCAAGGGCTCAAAATCCAACCAGGGAAGAAGCTGAAAAAACATTAGCTGTTTTAGAAGGTGGAAAATCAGCGATAGGGTTTTCTTCAGGAGTTGCAGCAATTACAGCCTGTATACATTTATTTAGGGCTGGAGATCATATAATCTTATCTGATGATTTATATGGTGGGACATATAGATTGTTTGATGATATTTTTAGGGATTTTGGATTAGAAGCTACCTTCGTTGATACTACAGTTACTAAAAATATATTAAATTCTATAAAGGAAAATACAAAGGCAATACTTATAGAAACTCCATCTAACCCTATGATGAAGGTAACAGATATAAAAGCAGTTGCAGAAATAACAAAAACAAATAATTTACTGTTAATTGTGGATAATACTTTTTTAACTCCGTACTATCAAAGACCACTAGAACTAGGAGCAGATTTAGTTGTTCACAGTGGAACAAAGTTTTTAGGTGGGCATCATGATTTACTTGCAGGGTTCATAGTAGCAAATGATGAAGAAATATTAGAAAAATTAAGAAGAATTCACATGTCAACAGGAGCAACTTTATCTCCCTTTGATTCATGGTTAATTTTAAGGGGTATAAAGACTTTACATATAAGGTTGGAAAGGTCACAAGAGAATACACTTAAGATAGCTAAGTTTTTAGAAGGTAATCCTAAAGTAGAAAAGGTGTATTACGTAGGTCTAGAAGGTTTTGAAGGCTATGAATTAAATAAGAAACAATCGACAGGTTTTGGGGCAACATTATCGTTTAGAGTAAAAGAAAAAGAATTAGTTGCCAAGATTTTAGAAAGAGTTAAAGTAATAAGATTTGCAGAGAGCCTAGGGGGAGTAGAGACATTAATAACATATCCATTTACTCAAACACATTCAGAGATACCGGAAGAAATTAAGCAAAGACTTGGAGTAGATGAATATCTGCTTAGATTATCAGTGGGAATAGAGAATATAGAAGATTTGCTAAAGGATTTAGAAAATGCTATAGGAAAATAAAGTTTATAATTAAAATAGAATGGGGCGTTAAATATGAATTTTGGAACTAAATTAATACATGCAAGTGGAGATATAGATCCGGCAACAGGATCAGTAAGCACTCCAATATATCAGACATCAACATTTCACCAATTTGATATAGAAAACTTCGGAAAATACGATTATGCAAGATCAGGTAATCCAACCAGAGATGTGGTAGAGAAATTAATTGCAGAACTTGAAGGTGGCGAGTGCGGATTTGCATTTGCATCAGGAATGGCAGCTATTTGCTCTGTATTATCAATATTCTCTTCAGGAGATCATATTATAATATGTGGAGATGTATATGGGGGGACATATAGAGCTACTACAAAATTATTCTCAAGATTCAATATAGAATTCACTTTTGTAGATGCATCAAATATTGAAGAGATAGAAAAAGCATTCAAAGAAAATACTAAAGGTCTTTATTTAGAGACACCTTCAAATCCACTGCTAAAAGTTATAGATTTAAGAACAGCTAGTAATTTAGCTAAAGAAAATGGAGCAATAACTATAGTGGATAATACATTTATGTCACCATATCTGCAAAGACCTATTGAACTAGGAGTAGATATTGTTGTTCACAGTGCAACTAAATTTCTTGGAGGGCATAGTGATGTTATAGCAGGTCTTGTTGTAACTAAAACAAAGGAATTAGGAGATAGGGTGTATCAAATACAAAATACTTTTGGGGCAGTACTTGGACCACAAGACTCGTGGCTTTTGGTTAGAGGTATCAAAACATTAAAAGTTAGACTAGATGCACTTCAAAAAAGTGCCCAAAAGCTAGCAGAATGGCTTGAATCAAGAGAAGAAGTTGAAAAGGTATATTATCTTGGATTACCTTCTATGGAGGGAAGAGAACTACATTTAGAACAAGCTGATGGAGCAGGCGCTGTATTATCATTTAAATTTAAAACATTTGAGAGAACAAAAGTATTTTTAAATAATGTAAAGAATGTAGCGGTAGCTGTTAGCTTGGGTAGTGTTGAAACTATAGTTTCATATCCAGCTAAGATGAGTCATGCTTCAATTCCAAAAGAAGAAAGAGAAGAGCTTGGAATAACAGACACATTGATAAGAGTATCCGTAGGATTAGAAGATATAGATGATTTAATAGAGTCATTTAGAGAAGCAATGGAAAAATAAAAATTACAGAGATAAGTTATATATAAAAGTTGATGAAAAAGGGTGATTTATATGATCATCCTTTTTTCATGCTTCTGATTAGAGGAATAATTCGATTAAATTTGGTGAAATGAAAGAAATAGAATTAATCGAGATATTATAATTTAAAAAATATCCTTTATGTAAGCAAGTGATTAGGTAAGTGTTATTTTAATTTTTTTAATATATTTATAAGGTTTATTATGGAATCATCTAACGTAATTACTTCATCATCAGAAAGAGAAGAAATTTTTTCAGCGAAAGAGCTACAGATGGCATTACGAAGAGAATTCAGTAAATCATAAGCTTTTGGTGTTAGTTCAACTCTAAGAATCCTTTTATCATTAGGATCTGGATATCTATTAACTAATTCATAATTAATAAGGTTGTCTATAATTGGAGTCATATTAGATTTTGATATACCTATATTATCTGCTATTTGAGAAATAGGAGATGAATTACTGTGAAAAAGATAGAATATAACTCTGGCGTGTGAAGGAGGAATAGAAAAATCGGAGCAGCATTGTTTATTATTTTCATGTAATGATTGAAAAATTTTAGATATATCTTGTACTTTGAATATATTACTTTGAATAATCCATAAAAAGTTAATTAAGGAATCTGCAACTTTAAATAAATTTTCTTTTTCCATATTAAAACAAATCCTTCCTGAGGTGGTATATTAGTAAATTATAAACTATTGATAAATTGAAGACAATAGATAAGGATTATTGTAATATTTAATATACTTAATAGGTTAAAAACACTTACTAAGTATATTTTTTTGTTTTGTAAAGATAATAAAAGTATGCTTTCTTTTCGATCATTTTAGGATATAACCATGTATTTTCAACAGTTTAACATTAACTTTAAATTTGTCATTGAAAACGTAACTCAAATTTGAAGTTGTTTAAATTGAAAAGGTATTCTTCATAGTTTAAGATAGTAAATGAAAGAACTAATAATAAATTATATAAATAAAAATAGATGGAGGTTTTATTATGGAAACTAACAAATCGTCTCTTAAAGGAAGCGTGCAAAGATTAGGTAGTTTTTTAAGCGGTATGGTATTACCTAACATTGGTGCATTTATTGCTTGGGGTTTAATTACAGCTTTATTCATTCCAACAGGATGGATTCCAAATGAATATTTCGGTAAAATGGTAGGCCCTATGTTAAGTTACTTATTACCATTACTTATTGGATATACAGGTGGTAAGATGGTATATGGTCAAAGAGGAGCAGTAGTTGGTGCAATAGCAACAACAGGAGTTGTAATTGGTGCTTCTATCCCAATGTTCTTAGGAGCAATGATCATGGGACCATTCGGTGGATTTGTAATTAAAAAAGTTGACCAATTCCTAGAAGGAAAAGTTCCAACAGGTTTTGAAATGCTTGTTAATAACTTCTCATCTGGAATTTTTGGAGGAATCGTAGCACTTATAGGTTATACTTGTATTGAACCAGTAGTTACAGCTTTTTCAAACACATTAGGAAGTTTAGCTACTATAGTTACAAATATGGGACTTTTACCTCTAATAGATATATTCATTGAACCAGCTAAAGTATTATTCCTAAATAATGCAATTAATCATGGAATATTATCTCCACTTGGAATACAACAAGCACAAGAAGTTGGTAAATCAATATTCTTCTTACTTGAAGCAAATCCAGGTCCAGGTCTTGGTATACTTTTAGCTTACACTTTCTATGGTAAAGGAAATGCAAAACAATCAGCTCCAGGAGCTATAATAATTCACTTTCTTGGAGGAATACATGAAATATATTTCCCTTACATTTTAATGAAACCAGCATTAATATTAGCAGCAATAGCTGGTGGAATATGTGCAGATTTAACTTTTGTATTAACTCATGCTGGACTTGCAGCACCAGCTTCACCAGGTAGTATATTTGCAGTACTTGCGATGACACCAAAAGGTAGTTATGCATCTGTTTTAGCAGGAGTTGCTGTAGGTGCAATTGTATCGTTCTTAGTTGGTTCAATAATTCTTAAGGCATCAAAAGATAATGGAGAACAAGACATTGATGAAGCTCAAGCTAAGATGAAAGATATGAAAGCAGAAAGTAAAGGCGCAAAAGCTTCAGAAACTGCGGCTAATGTATCAAAAGCTGATGTTAAATTAATAGTTTTTGCTTGTGATGCAGGTATGGGATCTTCTGCAATGGGAGAATCTATTCTTAAAAAAGCATTAAAAGATGCTGGAATTACTGATGTTGGAGTTAAGCATTCATCAGTTGATAGCATTCCACAAGAAGCAGATGTTGTATTTACTCAAGAAAACTTAGTTGAAAGAGCAAGAAAATCAGCTAAAACTGCTAATATAATTACAGTTAAAAACTTCTTAGATCGTTCTAAGTATGATGAGTTTATTAACACATTAAAATAATAAGATATTATTAACTAGAGTAGAATTTAGTAATATAACTTACAGGCATTGGTAAACGGACTGATTTACCAATGCCATTTTTAAATTTGATAAATAATAGAGATGAGAGTGGATGATAGTCAAACTTTAAATTTGTCATTAGAAATGTATCACAGTTTTGAACTTGTTTGAATTGAAAGGATGTTTCATATAGAGTAATATATATATTGAAAGAAGCAATAATTTATAGTAATTAAATAGGAGGTTTTATTATATAAAACTTTATTTAGACAAAGTGACTTCCAACTTGAACTTTGGATAAACTGGTAGATCTGATGATAACGTTTATGATACAACGGGTTATTAACTTTAAATTAGCAGTTTTATTTAAGATGTGTGTATTGGATCTTCTTTAATAGGAAAATCTATTTTTAAAAGAATTTAAGAAATTCAAAATCTAATGACATCTGAAGATTCTACTTCAAGTTAAAATTAATTGTTATAGATATGATCAGTCTATCAATATATACAAAATAATAGATAAATCAGGTGAGATATTATGAATAATTTAACGCCTAGACAACAATTCATATTAAGTACAGTATTAAATGAAGGAACTTTTAATATAAAACGGCTTCATAAAGATCTTGACATAAGTGAGAGAACTATTTTAAGAGAACTTTCTTCTATTAATAAAAGATTAAAGAAGAATAGTATAACTATATTTAATGACGAAAATATGAATTTAAGTATTTCAGGTAATAAAGAAAATATAGAGGAGATAAAGAAATCATTAGATATGGTTCCGATTCCTTGGCTATTAAGTAAAGAACAGAGACAAATAGTTATCATATGTGAATTATTAGTTAGTAATGAGCCACTAAAAGCTTCGTACTTTTGTCATAAGTTCAATGTTGTAATGGGAAGTATAAGCCTTGATATAGACAATATTGAAGAAAGGCTAATATCTAAGAATTTATGTGTGATTAGAAAACGTAGCTATGGGATAAGTATTCAAGGGTCAGAGTGGAATAAGAGAAATGCATTAGTGGAGCTATTCTTTGATTTTAAACCTTTTGAAGATTTAATAGCATTTCTTTATGATGAAAAAGTTGATCCGATAGTTAAAACTTTGTTTAACATTGTTTTTGGGAATGAGGCTATCCAATTAGTAAAGGATATATTAAAAGATATAGATTTTGATTATCTTAAAGGAAATGATGTCAAATACTTTAGTTTGTTTATCCAAGTATTGCTATCTATAAAAAAGACAAAGAATGGAGAAATTATATATTTACCTCAAGAGATTAAAAATAGTATATTATCTTTAGAGGAATATAAAAAAATACAATATTTAGGTAGTGTTCTGCAAAAGAATAATATAGATATATGTGAAGATGAACTTGTTTACTTATGTTTATATTTAAGTGATTACAAATACTTTTTTAACAATAAGCATCTTATAGAATCAGACATTAATTATGAGAATATTGCTAAAGAGGTTACAGAGGAAATATCAACAAAAATATATGTAGATATTACTAAAGATGAGCAGCTAATAAGGGATTTGACTCAGCATTTTAAACAAACATTTTATATGTTAAATTTAGGATTGAAAGTTATAAATCCTTTGATTAATGAAATAAAGGAACACTATTCAGAGTTATATAAAATCATAAAAAATACTTGCAGATTAATATTCTCCAGGTACAATTTTAAGATTCCTCCAGAAGAGGTTGGATATATAACAATGCATATTGCTGTTGCAGTGCAAAAGCAACAAGCGATGTCAAAGAATATAAAAGCACTTGTTTTATGCCCAAGTGGCATAGGGACTGCAAGAATACTTTGTAGTAAAGTAAAGTCTATATTTAATGAAATCAATGTTATTGATGTTGTATCCTTACATGACATTAATAGTATAATTGATAAAAATAAATATGATTTGATCCTATCTACTGTTCCTGTAAACTTGAAAACCAAACATAACCTGATTGTTGTTTCTCACTTTATGACTGAAGTAGATATAGAGAATATAAGTAATTTTATTTCTAACTTTAAAGCTAGTAATAATGAAAGAGAATTAGAATTATTTGCTCAAACAAAAGACAATACAGTAACAAATCACGAATATGAATTAGCCAATACAATGGTTAAGAATTTTCAGCTAAAAAAATCAGATAGTGATTCATTTATTAATTTAATAAATTATATAGTAGATGATATTCACAGGATTGATATTGGAACAGATAAAGAAGTAATAAGGGATCTTATATTTAAGAGAGAGGAAAATGGAAATGTTGTAATTCCGGGAACTCATGTAGCCCTTATACACACAAGAAGTGATACAATAACTGCTCCATTTGTAGGAGTGTATAGAATAAATAAACCTTTATCTATGAAGAGTATAGGATTTTCAACAGAAGATGTAGATACCTTTATAGTAATGTTTGCAAGAAATACTGAAAGTAATTATATACTTAAGATTCTTGGGAAAATAAGCGTTTCATTAATAGAAAAGAAAGAATTTGTTGAAATGCTAAGACTAAGTAACACTATAGATATTAGAGATTATTTAATTAATATTATAAATAACGAGGAGGAAGACTAATGGAAAAAGGAATTTTAGTAAAAGAAGGAATAGTATTAAATGTTGCGTCAGAATCTAAGGACAAGGCGATAGAAAGAGTTGGTAAACTTTTAATTAATGGAGGATACGTTAAAGACAATTATATAGAGGGAATGAAAGCTAGAGAAGAAGAAGTTACAACTTACATGGGAAATGGTGTTGCTATTCCTCATGGTATGAATGAATACAAGAAAGAAATACTTGAAACAGGAATAGTTATAGCTCAATACCCTAATGGTGTAGATTTTGGTGAAGGCAATACTGCTTATATAGTAATAGGGATAGCAGGAAAAGGCGATGAACATATGGAGATATTATCAAAAATAGCTTTAACTATTCAATATGAAGAAAATGTTGAAAGACTTAGAAAAGCAAAGACACCAGAAGAAATAATGGAGATTATAGAAGAAGGAGAAATGTAATATGAAAGCAATTCAATTCGGTGCAGGAAACATAGGAAGAGGATTCATAGGTGCATTACTTTCAAAAGCAGGATATCACGTAGTATTTGCTGATGTAAATAAAGAAGTAATTGATAAAATCAATGAAGATAAAAAATACACAATACATGTAATGGATGTAAATTGTGAAGAAATAGTAGTTGAAAACATAAGCGGAGTTATTTCTATAAACGATGAAATTTTAGATGAAATAAAAGAAGCTGAAATTATAACAACAGCAGTAGGTCTTGTTGTATTACCAAGAATAGCTCCAACAATAGCTAAAGGAATACAACTTAGAAAAGAAGCAGGAATCAAAACACCATTAAATATAATTGCATGTGAAAATGCAATAAAAGCAAGTTCTCAATTAAAAGCAGAAGTTGAAAAATGCCTAAGCGAAGAAGAAAAAGCTTATTTAGAAGAATTTGTTGGATTCCCAGATTGCTCTGTAGATAGAATTGTTCCACCAGTTAAGAGTGAAAATATTCTAGATGTAGTAGTTGAAAAATTCTATGAATGGAATGTTGAAGAAAAAGCATTCAAAGGAAGTATTCCAGCAATTGAAGGAATGAATTTAGCAGATAATTTAATGGCTTATATAGAAAGAAAGCTATTCACATTAAATACTGGTCATGCAATTACAGCATATATAGGAAATTTAAAAGGTTATGGAACAATAGATGAAAGTATAGCTGATGAAAAAATATATAATGTTGTTAAGAAAGCAATGACAGAAAGTGGAATGGGCTTAGTAGAAAAGCATAAATTTGATAAAGAAGCTCACTTCAAATATATAGATAAGATTATTGGAAGATTCAAAAATCCTTACTTAAAAGATGATGTATCAAGAGTTGGAAGAGAGCCACTTAGAAAATTAAGTGATAGTGATAGATTAATAAAACCATTAATGACTGCTAGAGGATTTGACTTAAGCGTTGACAATTTATTACTAGGAGTAGGTGCAGCATTACACTACAATAATCAAGAAGATACACAAAGTGTAAAACTACAAGAATTAATAAAAGAAAAGGGCGTAAAAGGAGCTATAGCAGAAGTTGCTAATATCGATGATAATGACTTATTAGAAAAGATAGAAAAGGCATATAATGACGTTTTAGCAATATAGAAAGCTCATTTAAGGTGGATAATTATCCACCTTAAATATTTTATTAATAATTTTTAGTGATTTAACATATTAATAATTAATTATCTGAAGATGATTTTGTAACCAAAAAGTAATAATAAAATATATATATAAATATAGACAATTGAAAATAATATGATAAAATAGTCAAAGAGGCATAAATAAAGAAAACAGAGGTGATGAATGGAGAAGAAAGAAATTCTTAAAATCAATAAAAAGCGCCAGGACTAAGTGGAATTTAGTTGAAAGTGAATTTTTACAGGGTTGGTTTTTATAAAAGGAATTTAGTTAATAGTAAGCTTTGATATAAGCTACGCGAATAGCTAATGAAATCTTTTTAAAGGAAACTCGACTCACGGTTCGTTCACTGAGTAAATTCAACTATCCAAATCGAAGATTTGGAGTTTCATTTACGTCGACGAGGTTGGGGAGTATCGAAACTTCGGCGGGTGCCCCACGGTATCGCACTACCGTAAACGACTGGTAAAACTGTGAAGTGATTCACAGGACAAATTCAGTCTGGTGTTAAAACCTTTGTTTTAATTTTAATTTCTAGGATTACTATGCCCTTTTATAATTGTGCTAGGAATGAAGTTAAAAGAAGAATTAAAATTAAATATTATATGAAAAAAGAGAGGAAGAATAAATATGTGCGGAATAGTTGGATATTTAGGAAGTAGATCAGCAAAATCTTTTTTAGTAGATGGATTATCAAAGTTAGAGTATAGAGGTTATGATTCAGCGGGTATTGCAGTCGTTAATGATGGTAAAGTAAGTATCGAAAAGCATAAAGGTCGTCTTACTAACTTAACTGATAATTTAGGACAAGGCAAAGCTGAAGGAACACTTGGTATCGGTCATACTAGATGGGCAACTCATGGAGAGCCATCAGATATTAATTCACATCCACACCAAAGTTCAAAGGGAGATATTACTGTAGTTCATAACGGAATTATAGAAAACTATCTAGAACTTAGACAATGGCTTAAAGGAGAAGGATACGAATTTGTATCTCAAACAGATACTGAAGTAATACCAAATTTGATTCATTACTATTATGAAGGAGATCTTTTTAAAGCAGTAGTTAAAGCTACTGAAAGATTAGAAGGAAGTTATGCCCTAGGTGTAGTAACTGGAGCAGAACCGGACAAGCTAATTGCAGTAAGAAAAGATAGTCCGCTAATTGTTGGTTTAGGACAAGATGAAACATTTATTGCTTCAGATATTCCAGCGATAATAAGCTATACAAGAGATATCTATCTTTTAGAAGATAGAGAATTTGTTGTTATAAGCAAAGATGGCGCTAAAATTTTAAGCGCTGATGGAAGTGAAATAAAGAAAGATGTTTTCAAAGTAACTTGGAATGAAGATGCTGCTGAAAAGGGTGGATATGATTCATTTATGTTAAAGGAAATCAACGAACAACCAAAAGCTATTAGAGATACAATGGCATCAAGATTATCAATGAGTCATGATATCACTTTTGGAGACTTTAAGTTATCAAAAGAGGATCTTAATAATATAGATAGAATCTTTATAGTAGCTTGTGGAACTGCATATAATGCAGGACTTATGGGAAGAGTAGCAATTGAAAAATTAGCAAGAATTCCAGTTGAAGTTGATATAGCATCAGAGTTTAGATATAAAGACCCATTAGTAACTGATAAATCCCTTGTAATAACATTAAGCCAATCAGGAGAAACTGCTGATACATTAGCGGTTCTTAGAGATTGTAAGAAAGCTGGAGCTAAAACTTTAGCTATAACAAATGTTGTAGGAAGTACAATTTCTAGAGAAGCTGACGACGTATTATATACAATGGCAGGTCCAGAAATAGCAGTAGCTTCTACTAAGGCATATACAACACAAGTTGTTGTTATGTATATGATGGCAATGTATTTCAGTGAATTAAAGGGATTAATGACTAAGGAATTAGAAAAAGAATTAAAAGAAGCATTATTATTAGTACCTGAAAAGGTTCAAGTAATTTTAGATAAAGCAAGTGAAGTAGAAGAAATTGCAAATCTTTTAACTGATGAAACAGATGTATTCTATTTAGGTAGAGGTGCTGACTATGCATTATCTATAGAAGCATCATTAAAGCTTAAAGAAATTTCATATATCCATTCAGAAGCATATGCTGGTGGAGAATTAAAACATGGAACAATTGCTTTAATTGAAGAAGGAACTAAAGTAATAGCATTATTAACTCAAAAATCATTAAGAGAAAAGATGGTAAGTAATATAGTTGAAGTTAAAGCTAGAGGAGCAGAAGTAATTGCAATTGCTTACGAAAATGATGTATTAGATGAATCAATTTTCGATAAAGTAATTAGAATTCCAGAACTTCTTAACTTAGTTTCACCAATAGTTGCTGTAGTTGCATTACAACTTTTAGCTTACTATACAGCTAGAAATAAAGGTTGCGATATAGACAAGCCAAGAAACTTAGCTAAATCTGTAACAGTAGAATAATAATTTATATTGAGCATGAAGAAAGCAGGGGCAATCCTGAATCTTCATGCTTCTTTTATTTTTGCAATTAATTATAGTAAAGAATATTTAGTTGGGATCAATATTGAAGATGTTTCGCCTAAGGGAAGGGGGGCAGGAATAAAAGTAGTAAGAGCAGCAGACAAAATTAATCTCTATTCAGCATTCCTACATATCCATTTTTAAAATAAGCTCTAAATAAATAAGACATTTTCTCTGAATCTGGAGTACAGTTTGACTTTAACCACCAATCAATAGTACCGATTAAAGCATTAGCGGTAAATAAGAACGCCATTTCCTGAATCTCTGGGGAGCAGTCTTTATCACTTACAAGAAAAGAGCTTCGCAAGTTTTCGCGCTCTCTTAACATTGAGATGATGTTGCTGCGCAGTCTAGACATAAACCATATGTTACATGAATCATCCAGCATTGCAAGATATAATCTACTGTTTTCAGCAAAGTGATCAAATAGCTTCACCCAGGGATCAGATCTTTGGTCTTCATTAAGATACTTAAGGCTTTCTTTAGGAGGACCTAAATCTTTCTTCATTCTTTCCATTGCTTCTTCAAAGATTTTTAGTACAACATCGTATTTATCCTGATAATACCTATAAAAGGTAGAACGATTAATCATGGCTCTATTAGTAATATCACCGACTGTAATATTATCGAAATGTTTTTCAAAAATAAGATCAATAAGAGCATCTCTTATTTGCTGATGTGTCCTTTTTGTTCGAATATCATGTTTATTCTGCAACATTTTCACTCCTTTGTTGTATATAAAACAAACTATAAATATTGTTGGTTGAATACAAATCTATATCTGATATATTTAAATTATAGCAACAAGGTGTTGCATAAACAATAAATACTGCAAAGGAGAATAACTATGAATAATTTGATTTTTAAAGATGATCAATTCGCATCTAAGGTATTAGGACTTCTTGGAGACACTGCTTTCAAAGCTGCTGATATAGGAGAGGTGGTTTCAACAGCAGAAAAGATAAAAGAAGGAGATTATGAGAGCTGGTGTGGAGAATGGACAAAAACAGCCAAGCGTTTGCAAAAAGTTGCAGAGGATAGCTATTCAGATGGTCACTTGATAAGTGCAAGAAAAGCCTATCTTAGAGCATCTAATTATTATAGAATTGCAGAATTTTACCTTCATGAAAATCCAGAAGACCCAAAGATAGATAAGTTATACAACGCGAGCCTAGATTGCTTTTCTAATGTTATGAAACTTAATAAGCCTGTTATTGAAGAAGTGAAAATTCCATATGAAAATACAGTACTTACAGGACATTTTTATAAATTAGAGGATTCAGAGGAACCTAAACCAGTTTTAATTGCTATGACTGGCTTTGATGGAACAAAGGAAGCATTTTACGGAATGGCAATGGATGCACTTGAACACGGTATGCATTGTATTACTTTCGAGGGACCAGGACAAGGAGAGGCCGTACATAAACAACAACTATTTTTCAGACATGACTACGAGAAGGTTATAACCCCAGTTGTAGACTATCTGCTTACAAGAAAAGAAGTTGATCCAAATAAAATTGTCTTATGGGGACAAAGCTTAGGTGGGTATCTTGCTCCTAGAGCTGCAGCTTTTGAACATCGACTTGCAGGCTGCATAGCAAATGGAGGAGTATATGACTTTTTAGGAGGATTTACAAGTATCTTTAATATGCCAAGAGAAGAATTTTTAAATTTCGCACTTTCTGATTCAGAGGGATTTAATAACGCTGTTAAGGAAAAAATGGAATTAAACTCAAAAGCAAAATGGAGTTTTTCACATGGAATGTATGTATTTGGTGTAAATACCCCTGCTGAATTCATTCTAAAGGTTGGAGATTTTTATATGAAAGGATTAGCAGAAAGAATACAATGCCCTACCTTAATCGTTGATTCGGAAAATGACAAACTGCTTAGAGATCAAGCAAGGCAATTGTATGAGGAGATTACCTGCTATAAAGATTTTATTTTATTTACAGCTGAAGAAGGTGCTGAATTTCATTGCCAAGCTGGAGCTAAATTAATTGCAAATGAACGTATTTTTAGTTGGATTGAAAAGATACTAAGGAAGATATAGAAACACAGGATTCAAATTTTTATATTTAGGAGAGATGAAAAATGTCAAAAGTAGTTATTTTTAAGGGTAGTCCAAGAAAGAATGGGTATACTACAAAATTATTAGATCAAGTAGCAAAAGGAGCAAAATCCAAAGGTGCTGAGGTCATTGAATTTGATTTAAATGATACTGGAATCCGTGGATGTCAAGGTTGTTTTTATTGTCGTACTCATGATGGCTGTGCTGTCAATGATTATTTACAACCAATGTATAAAGCTATTGCTGAGGCAGATGCTATTGTATTTGGTTCCCCAATATATATGTATCAAATTACAAGTCAAGCAAAAACTTGGTTAGATCGTACGTTTCCAATGGTTGAAGAGCTTCCAAATAAGTTTATTCCTAGACATCCAGGTAAAAAGTTAATAACTGTATTTGCTCAAGGAAGCTTAGATCCTAAAAAGGGTGCAGAAGCCATTAAATATGTTAATAATATTTTTGATGTATTTGGTTGGAAATTAGAAGATTGCATCCACTACTGTGGAACAGATGATGAAGTTTTTAATGAGTTATCTTTAAGAGCATTTAAAGATGGAGAAAATTTGGCTTAACAAAATGCATTTTAAAAGTTTAACTTTTGTGTCTAAGATATTCACATAACACCATCATGCAGGAAGAGAATTTGCCATATAGTCAGCTGCCATAATAATGTGATTGCTAGCTGTATTGGAAAAAAGGTGGTTTTCATATCAAAACCACCTTTTTGGATGTTATTTTTAAATTAAAAATAGTTTACTACATTAATCTAGATTATAGATAGAAGATCTAGATGGTGGCTTTATTGCTAGTATTTTTACTAACATAAAGATTGCGCGATGCTCCTAGACCGGCCAATAAGCATAATCCGGCAGCACAGATTAAGATAATAAGTGGCAACGTCCAGTTGTTAACTGCATCATGCAGAAAACCAAAAAGCATCGGCCCGAAAGCAGCGAGCAAGTAGCCTCCTGATTGCGCCATGCCGGACAGTCTTGCCGCCTCATCTGCATTTCTTGTACGAGAGCTGAAAAATATAAGAGCTAAGCAAAAAGTAAGCGCTCCGCCAATACCTAATATAATCATCCATAGTGCTGTAAGCTCTGTTTCTCCGAGGAATATTCCCAAAAGCCCTACCAAAACACATATGGAAGCAGTGATAACTAGTGGACGTTGATTAGCCTTACGCCCAGCAAGTACAGAACCAACAAAGGATGTAGGAAGAGATACCAGTTGGTAAAGGGAGAGCATCCATCCTGCTTTGCTTGAATCCATACCTTGATGAACTAAAATAGCTGGTAACCACGCAATCATGCAATAGAGTAGCATAGACTGTAATCCCATATATACTGTCACTTGCCATGCTAAAGGAGATTTCCAGAGATTAATCTTATTAATACTAGTACCATTTGCCTTAACGATCTCCATTTCACCTTTTTTTTCGTGGATGTCTTTGGCGTTTATTCTAATGCCATTATGAACCGTTCTTTGAACAATAGATATTTTTTGTTTTCTTCGTGTAATTTGAGGTATCCAGAGGATAATGGATAAGAAACTAAGTGCAGCCCAAATGCTTAAGGCTACTCCCCATCCTAATCCTGATTCTGAAGCAACGGGGACACTGATACCGGACGCTATAGCGCCAAAAAGGCCCATAGAAGCAGTATAGATGCCTGTCATTACACCGACCCGTTCAGGAAATTCGTGTTTTATTAGGCTGGGAATCAGCACATTACCTACAGAAATTGATAATCCAAGGATTACTGTACCAAGAAACAGTCCTAAATCTCCAAACAACGAACGTAATATAATTCCCAAAGTCAGGAAGATAAGTGACCAAAAAAGCACTAACTTAGTGCCAAATTTTCGCGCCAAATTTGGAGCGAAAGGTGAAAATCCTGCAAAAGCGAATAACGGAAGTGTTGTAATCATACCCGCCAATGTATTTGAAATATGTAAGCTTCTACGAATTTCATCGATCAACGGGCCAACTGCTGTTAAAGGTGCACGCAAATTCGCTGCAGTAAATGTAATTCCGATTATCAGCACTATTTGTATAGATCTTCTTGAATATGGATGTAGGTTCTTTTTCTGTTCATTACGTAATTGATTCATTTATATAGTTTCTCCTTAAAATTATCATATGTTTATACTTGATTTAAATATTTTTTTAAAGCAAAAGTAGCTTCATCACTGATAATATGCTCCATTTTGCAGGCATCTTCACTTGCTGTTTGCTCATTAACATTGCAATAGACAATTAAGAATTGTTTTATTAGCTGAAACTTAGTTGTAATTATTTGGCCTTGTTTACGTCCTTCATCAGTGAGATGGATTTCCCCGCCTAAAGGCTTAACAACTAATCCGGCCTCTTGCAAGATAGCCACAGCATTATTAATACTTGGCTTTGAAAATCCTAAATAAGCAGCAAGGTCAATCGAACGTACCGATTGTGTTTTTTCAGATAACTTATATATGGCTTTTAAATATTCTTCTTTTGAAGGACTAAGTTTTTTCTGGGAATAACGCCTATTTTGATACATCACTGATCCTCCTTGCATTAATTATAGATTGAAGCGTATTGGTGGTATACACTTTGGTACAATTCTTCATTTATCTTATTTTTTTAGAGTCCATCAAATTTATTGCTTTCCAATTTGTTATTGGAAAGATTCGTTGGTGGAAATATTGGACACTCATATGGATAAGAACCAAAGAGAACGCATGAGGCTAAAGAAGTATAGATAGTCCATAAACTCATTTCAGTAGTCCATAAACCTCTTTCATCAGCATCAAGTGGCTTTCTCTTACTCACTTTACTATTATCAAAACTCAGAAATGACTTTAATGATTTTTTCTTTTTCATATTATCTCCTCCTAACTTAATTGTGATGAAAAGTGTATAGCATCCATACACATGCATAAAATTTTAATTAAAAAATTTAATTTTGCTTATCATGAATGAGAAAAATTCCAATTCATGTTTGGAGGCATTTTGTGGTTCATATCCAACTGTATTTGCAACAATAGAATGGTAGTTCACATAGTTACTATGAGTTTCTTGCTTTGATTATAGATAAATGGTGTATGGTTGCCATATACTTTGGGGTAATTGTTTATATATTCACTTACATATTTTGTAATTATCAGAAGTCATATCTGACCTCTGATAATTTTCTCTTTTTGATATTAGCATTTTCTAGCTTAAATTATAATGAATATAGAATCCATGCACTTGCGTAAAGTATTTATTCATCAAAGTTTTCATTAAAGAATTTAACTTTGTTTATCATAGACGATAAAAAGTTTGACAAAAATTCTAATTCATATTCGGAAGCATTTTGTAGCTCATCTTCAAACATTCTGTTCAAAATAGAATGATAGTACATATGGCTGCTATGAGCTTTTTTACCTTTTTCACTCAGATTCAACGAATATCTAGATAAATTAAGATTATCAATTTCCTTTACAACCAGAGCCTTTCTCTCTAGCTTTTTGAGGATTTCGGAAACAGACCCTTTTGTTACTCCTAGAATATCTGCTAATCCACCCACATGAATACCAGGATGTTCAGCAATGGCCTTTATTATATGAATTTCAGAGTGAAAAATTGGCACATCAGTTCCGAAATAGCGTGTCTTTTTATCAAGATCGATTAAGGCAAATGCTAAATCAAGAGAATCATATGCAATTTTATGTTTGTTATCTATAAATCTATCCATGACAATAGTATATGGTTACCATACACTTTTGTCAAGTGACCGTTGAATCAATATTTTATATATCGTAATGAGATGATATACAGCAGGGCAAATGCTAAAAAACCACTTTTATAAAAGGAGAAGAAATATGACTGTGACATAATTTCTATAAATATTAAGCATGCATAAGTTCGTGTAAGTAAATTTCATGCATGCTTATATTATATATTAATAGAAATTTAATATAAGTTTATATATCAGCAATTACTCTGCAAGATAGACCAGAGAAGCCGCTCATGTTTGTAGGGAAAGTATATACTGTGAAAGATTTTTTAGGAGCTTCTTTTAATAATAAATCTAAATTAACAAGATTTTCAATGATGAAAATTCTCTTTTCTGCACAATGTAAATCAATACGATGATGATCTTTAGGTTTTTTAGCTCCTGCCATATCTACTCCTATAAAGCTTACCTTCTTATTAATAAGATAATCTACTAGTTCATCAGATAATTCGATGTATGTTGAAAAATATTCTTTTGTACCATATCCATATTGCTTTAATATCCCTGAATGAAATAATACAAAATCATTCTCTTTTATGTCGCTTAAATCTAAATTTTCTAATTTTACTTCACCAGTTTTTATATGGCTTATATCAAATATTTTACCGTTTGTAATAATATTATCTAGTGAAAATTCCCCATTCATGACATCTAAATGAGTGCCTATATGTCCAGATTTTTCAGCTGCTTCATTAGTGGCTTTAGTAGTAGCGTGTATTTCATCTAACATTTCTTTTTTAATTTTAAAACTTAAATCAATTTTCATTTTATAACCTCCAATATATTTGAATAGTTTCCTGGGAAACAACATCATAATATCATAATATTATTTCCTTGTAAACTATTTTTTTGAAAATAATATTGAATATGTGCATAATAACAGTTATAATATAGTTGTTTCCAAAGAAATTAATTTTAAAGGGAGATTACAATTATGAACAAAGAAAATGCAAAATTTGAGATGGATTTAACAATAAATAAGCTTGTAACAGCTTTTGAACATATAAATAATTCAATGGACAGTCACGGGGATGAAATAAAAAATTTGCTAATCCAATATAATCATAAGGATCTTTATGATATGGGTCTAATGCTTTCGGAAATTCACGTAATTGATTGTATTGGAAAAAATCAATTAATTAATGCAACATTTATATCAAAAGAATTAAATATGACGAAAGGTGCTATATCTAAGATTACCAGTAAGTTGCTAAAGAAAGAATTGATAAAAGGAAATCACTTAGAAAATAATAAAAAAGAAATTTATTATACACTGACAGCGCAAGGCAAAGAAGTTTTTAAAGTACATGAAATGCTTCATAAAATTGAGAGCGAGAAGTTTGTGAAAATATTAAGTAAATATGATAAAGAGGAACTAGGTATTATAAGTAGTTTTTTAGATGATTTAATAAGCGAGCTTTAGGGAGGAGAAGATAATAATGCAAGAAAATAACAATTTAATAAATAATGGAGAAATTCAGACAAAAGAATGCATTGAAACTATATCTAATTTACTAAATGAAGTGAGAGGAAATATAACTTTCTCAGAGGAAGTAGCTAACAGAGGAGATGAAATGAATAGTTTTATTGAAACCTTTGAAGAGCTTTTAGCTCATACAAAATTTATAGAAAATATATCATCTGAGATAAATAATGTTGCGTCTAGAACTAATCTGCTAGCACTTAATGCATCAATAGAGGCTGCAAGAGCAGGTGATGCTGGAAGAGGATTTTCGGTAGTGGCAGATGAAGTTAAAAAGCTTTCTATTGGCACTAAAGAATTGGTTTTAAGTATGAATGATACATTGAAAAAGATGTATTGTTTGACTGAGGATGCAAATGATGAAATAGAAAAATTAAAGAATCGGTTAAAAAATATTCAGCAATCTAGAAATAACTTTTCTAAATTAAGTAATGAAATAGATATTATAGTCAGTAAATTTGATGAATTGAGAAAAATGGCATATTAATTAGTATATTAAAAAAATATTTTGATAGAGCTTTATTCCAAATATATATAGCATGAAGAAATCAGGTTTAATTCTGAATCTTTATGCTTATTTTATTTTCGAAACTAACTATAGGAAGCATAATATATGATAATTTATAGATTTAAAAAAAGTTCTATCAGGTTAAAAGAATTCGAATTAAAATTAGAATCTAAGCAATGTTATATATAATAAAGTAAGAGATAAAATATTTAAATTTAGATTGGGCAATTTGGTTTTATTTATATTTTTATTAAGAATAATTATAGGTTATTAGCATAAAACGGCTGCTTTTTGGAATAAAAAGAAAATTTTTGATAATTTGAACTTAGTACCAAAAAGTTTACGTTTAATGCATAAATTTGTATGATTAGAGAAAAAGCTATTTAATTAATTACAATATTGTGAGAATATGTAATTGTAAATAATCTACAATTTAAAGGGGGAGAATAACCATGAAAAAAAACTTAATAGCTAAAATCACTTTAGGAGCATTACTATGCGCTAGCATTATACCAGCAGCAGCAAGCTCGCACTACAAAACTTTACCATTAAATAGCTCAAATGCAATACTCCAACCACATCAACAAGTAACTGATATGGGATACCGCGCAAAAAATCATGATGATAAAGAGGTAGCAATTTTAGCAAAGAGCATGCAAGGTACAACAAAAGTTGATATGCGTGCGTTAGATGCTAATGGAAATTCTGTTTTGGATTGGAAGAGCATTAGTACCTATTCAGGTTGGCAAAATTGTACCATTCATCCTGTTGACGGAACAGTAATCCAAAAGGGATCTCCAATAGATATGCAACTTCGTGATCATTATGATCATAAAAATACTAGCTATATCACTGATGGAGAATTAGATTATCAATAAACAATTTAATTGTGAAAAGAGAGCTTAAATGCTCTCTTTTCACAATCAAATGGGAGGAAAAAAATGAAGAATGAATTAAAAATGGAATTTAGCAGATGTTTAAATAGTAAGAAGTTTAAATATTGTTTTTCTATTTTATTTGGGTTAACAATTTTATCATATGCAATGTTATTTAAACAAACATTTCAGCGCAATTCATTACAATTGGGAAAGACGACAGATTACAGTATGATAATTAGCTCTAGTGATATAAGAACTATATTTTTAACATTTGTATTAATTGCTCCGTTAATATGTACCTTAATGTATAGTGATTCTTTTATAGAGCAGAGAGAGAATAACATGTATTCAATTTTTTTAATGAGATCAGGTAAGAAAAGATATATAATAGCCAAAACAATTACAATATTTACAGTTACATTTGTTTCTATATTTTTTATACTTGGATTTAATGAAATATTAACATGGATATCAATACCTGATGTAGGCATCAATAATGGACAACCTGCATACTTAATAATTCAAAATAATAAAGCAGAGTATTTTTTACAAGATATTTATGATAGATTTCCGCACTTATATAATTTTATTATTATTATTATTACCGCATTATTTTGTTCAATATCCTCATTAATAGCATTTAATTTATCGATGATATTTAAAATAAATAAAATAATAATGGTTATTATAACATTTTTAATAGTTAATGGGACTGAAATGTTTTTGTCTGATGATTATCAAATGCAAATGTATATTCAAACTTGGCCAGCTGAGTTTAAAAAATTTTTAATGGTATTATCTATTTGGATATTACTAACAGTGATTACATTTGTGATAGGAATAAAGAAAGAAATTATTTAGTTATAAAAAGAAAGGAAAGCATATAGTTTATGAGCATATATTTAAAGAAAGCGTTATTAGATATTAAATCAATCTTTTTATTTCTATTTATATTTGCAGTTTTAATATATAATTTTTCAATAGGTACAACTGCGAATTATAGTAATTTCGATATTTATGATATCGGGGTAGGCTTTTTCAGCAGAATAGGAGCAATCATGTTAGCATACTTACTATTGCTGAGTATACTTATAGATTATTATGATAAAGATTATATAATAATCAGATTTCAAACTATAGAGAAATGGAGATTGTCTATAATAAAGAACCAAATATTCCTAGCAATAATTTTTACACTTATATTGAATGTAATACCAGTCATATATATAGTCTTAAATTCATCTGTTATAAAATATGACAATTGGAAGATGTATCTAGCAATTAATACAATAACTCAAGCTGCTGCATTCATGTCAGTAGGTTTTTTTGCTACATTAGTGTATTTCAAAACATTGAATTTAAAGTTCGCTATAACAATTCCTTTCATAATATATTCCATATTAAACTTAATTGATAACTTTCTATTGAATCAATATCTTAATATTTCTGCAAGCTTTTCAATACCTTGCGGTTCTAATGATTTCATTATTTATGAAGTATGTAGGAAAACATTAATTATAGCATTGATTTTTTATATTATATCTACATCAATTAAGAAAAAAAGAGATATGTTTAATTTTGAAGGTTAGTAGGAGGAGTTATGAGTTACATTGAATTAAAGAATGTTAGTAAAGTAGTAAAAGATTCTAAAATTTTAGATAGTATAAGTTTATCTTTAGAAAAAGGAAAAATTTATGGATTCCTAGGGAGTAATGGATCAGGGAAGACTATGCTATTTAGAACTATCTCAGGATTAATTAGACCAACAAGTGGTGAGGTCTCAATTAATGACAAAGTGATTGGAAAAGAAATTGATTTCCCTGAATCATGTGGTATAACTATTGAGAATACAGGGTTTTGGAATGATCAAACTGGATTTGATAATTTGAAGAATATAGCAAGTATAAAGAATATAGTGGATGATAGAGCTATAATGGAATCAATGCAAAGAATAGGGTTAAATCCACAAGATAAAAGAAAATTTAGAAAATATTCATTAGGAATGAAACAAAAATTAGCTTTAGTACAAGCATTTATGGAATCTCAAGATCTTATTATATTAGATGAACCTACTAATTCTCTGGACGAAGAGTCGGCAATCAGAGTGAGAAATATATTAAGAGAAGAAAGGAGCAGAGGAGCAACTATTTTAATAGCTAGTCATATTAGTGAGGACATTGATAGGTTAGCTGATAAGAAGTTTAAAGTTGATCTTGGTAGAGTATATGAAATTTAAATCAGAAAAAAATTTATTTTATCTTATTATATTTTTAATAATATGTATAGGCATAATATCATCATTAATATTAAGATCATCTATCATCAATTATGATTATAATAAATTTCTCTCAGAAAAGAATCAATATTCATATTATCCATATAAAGATTTAAGATATTCAGGTAGTGTATTCACAGATATAAGCGATGAAAATAATATTGATATGAGTGATTTTTCAGATTATATAGTAGAAGGAGTTGCAACAGGTGAACATGAAATTTTAGATAGTGCGGTTTTGACTCAGATTAACATTACCAAAGTTATCAAGGGGAATATTAATAAGGAAAGTATTTATATTTATGAACCTGTATCTATAGAAATAGGTGGAAATCATTCCAAACAGCTTGAATCTATGTTAGGTTACAATTTAATTAAAAATGATGAAGAGTATGTTTTCTGCATAAACGATTTTTCTAATATTGCAGATCATGCTTACACAGATAAAGAGAAAAATTCATACATATATAAGAACCCATTTTTAGGGAAGTTCCCTATAAAGAATGATAGCTCGGATTTTAGAATTGTAGAGGAAAATGAATTCGATAATAATATCAACTATAATGAGTATGCAAACTATGAACAAATATTTTCATCTAAAAAAAGTATGGATACTTATTTTAAATGTAAGGAACAACTTATGCAGATAATAAATTAATAATTCCAATATAATAGGTATAAATATTTAAATATTAAGTATATAAATTTTAAATTTGATCCTATAGGATAGATAATTTTATAAAAGTCTATCCTATAGGCTATTTTTTTGAGGACTAATCATAAATTATTTTTATAGAAATTTATGAACCTAAAATTCACATGATAAATATACAAAATATAATAGAAATATACAATCGGTTTGAATGTAAATTGATATAATAAGGCTAAATCGAAGATATTACTCATGGGTATAAAAATAAATAATTTATTTAAGGTGGGAAATTATATGTTAGAAAAAAATTTAAACGAAATCTTAAAGAAAAGGTTTAATAAGATAGCAAGAGAAGCGAGTAATGAAGAAATCTATTTAGCATTATTAGAATTAACAAAGGGAACAATCAAGAAAAAGAGTGTTAATAGAGGGAAGAGAAAATTATATTATATTTCTGCTGAATTTTTAATTGGCAAATTACTATCGAATAACTTAATTAATTTAGGTCTTTATGAAGATGTTAAAGATGTTTTGACTAAGAATGGTAAGAAGTTAGCTGAAATTGAAGAAATTGAATTAGAACCTTCGCTAGGAAATGGTGGACTTGGAAGATTAGCAGCTTGCTTCATAGACTCTATTGCAACTTTAGGATTAAATGGAGATGGTGTAGGACTAAACTATCACTTTGGATTATTTAAACAAGTTTTTGAAGATCATAAGCAAAAAGCTGTTAAGAATCCATGGATAACAAGTGAAAGTTGGTTAAATAAATCTGATATTAAGTTTGAAGTTCCATTTGCAGGATTCATAGTCACTTCAACACTTTATGATATAGATGTAACTGGCTATAATCAAGAATTATCAAATAAACTTCATCTATTTGATGTAGATACAATAGATGAAACTTTAGTTAAAGAAGGAATTGATTTTGACAAAGAAGATATTAAGAAGAACTTAACATTATTCTTATATCCTGATGATAGTGATGAGGCTGGACGCTTATTAAGAATATATCAACAATATTTTATGGTTAGTAATGCTGCACAATTAATATTACTTGAAGCAGATGAAAATGGGTATGATCTTCATAAATTACATGAACATGTTGTTGTTCAAATTAATGATACGCACCCATCTATGGTTATTCCTGAATTGATAAGGCTGCTCGGGGAAAGAGGCATACCTATGTCAGAAGCCATTGAAATAGTATCTAAGACTTGTGCCTATACGAACCATACAATATTAGCAGAAGCTTTGGAAAAGTGGCCTATAGCTTATTTGCAAAAGGTTGTTCCACACTTATTACCAATTATTAGAGAATTGGACAATCGGGCTAAACTTAAATTTAAAGATGAAAAAGTAGCTATTATAGATAAAGATATGAGAGTGCACATGGCTCATATGGATATTCACTATGGATATAGTGTAAATGGTGTTGCTGCTCTCCATACTGATATCTTAAAAGAAGAAGAGTTAAAGCCATTCTATGATATATATCCAGAAAAATTCAATAATAAAACTAATGGCATAACCTTCAGAAGATGGTTAATTTATTGTAATAATAAACTTGCTAATTATATTTCAGAACTTATCGGAGATGGATATAAGAAAGATGCTGCTAAGCTAGAAGAATTAGATAAGTTCATAAATGATAAAATAGTGTTAAGTAAGATTGGGGAAATTAAAAAAGAAAATAAGATTGCATTAAAGCAATATTTAAAAGAAACACAAGGGGTAGAAATTGATGAAAATTCTATCTTTGATATTCAAATTAAAAGACTTCATGAGTACAAGAGACAACAAATGAATGTACTTTATATTATTTATAAATATCTGGATATAAAGAAGGGGAATAGGCCAACTACACCTATAACAATGATATTCGGAGCTAAGGCTGCACCAGCTTATGTAATTGCACAAGATATAATTCATACTATTCTTTGTCTACAAGAAATAATTAATAATGATCCAGAAGTTAATAAATATCTAAAAGTTATTATGGTTGAAAACTATAATGTGACTAAGGCTTCTAAGTTAATACCTGCTTGTGATGTTTCTGAACAAATCTCGCTTGCATCTAAGGAAGCATCAGGTACTGGTAACATGAAGTTCATGCTAAATGGTGCATTAACTCTAGGAACTGAAGATGGAGCTAATGTTGAAATTCACGAATTAGTTGGAGCTGAAAATATCTATATATTTGGTGAATCTTCTGAAAAAGTTATCGAGCATTATAAGAATGCAGATTATGTTTCTAATGAATTCTATAAAAAGCCAGAAATAAAAGAATTGGTTGACTTTATCATAAGTGATGAAATGATAAAAGTTGGGGATGAAGAAAATCTTACAAGACTTCATAAAGAATTAGTTAATAAGGATTGGTTCATGACTTTACTTGATGTTGAGGATTATATAAACACAAAAGATATGGTATTTAAAGATTATGAAGATAGAGAAGCTTGGAACAAAAAAGTGTTAATGAATATTAGCAAAGCGGGATTTTTCTCTTCAGATCGTACAATTGCTCAATACAATGAAGATATTTGGAAGCTATAATTTATAAATAGAATAATAATTTAGTTTAAGTGGTATCGATCCCGGTTAGCAGCAAATTTAACTGATAAGAAAGACTAAAAATTTGAGAGTTCAAGTTTTTAGTCTTCTTTTTATTAAAGTAAAAGTTTGTTTATTATCCAAAATTATTGTTCCTATATTCAGAAGGTGAAACACCAGTAAATGATTTAAATACTTTATGGAAATGGCTTTGATCATGAAAACCTAAGGTTAAGCCTATTTCTAAAATGCTACTAGTTGTAGTTACAAGCAATACTTTAGCCCTATCAATTCTTATTTTTTTTGCATATTTCATAATAGTCATGCCCATATGTTTTTTAAAGCAATCTGATATATAGCCTTCAGATAGATTTAATTCTCCAGATAATTTTTTTAATGAGATTTGGCTTTCAATATTAAGATGTAAGTGCTTCAGAATTCTATTTATGACAAAGTTATCTTTCACTTCAACGTCATTTATAAGGAGATTAATGTATGTATCTATCATTTGTATTTCAATAGTTTGTAAATCGTCTATAGTATTAAGGGTAGGGATTAAAGTATAGAATTTGTTGTATATTGGATGAAGATATCTCGTTAAAATGCCATTTTCAACTATTTCTCTAGTATACATAGCATTCCAAATAAGCAAATCGTTTTTCTTATCCTGTATAGATATCTCATCGGAAATTTCATCGGAATGCTTTTTTTTAACTATTTCTAAGATTTGCGGCTTTGCTCTAAGTTTTATTAAGAATGATATGTCATTATTAAAAATACTCATATCTGATATGAATGAATTATCCAAGGTAATTTCCTCCACACACTCTACTATTATAAATATATATTAAATATATACATATTATATTAAATATGTACAAGTACAATCAAGTATTAGTAAGTAAGGTAGATGTAATTAATGAAGATTAATATGGTAAAAATAGTATAATTTTCGACTCGATTTTATGCTAAAAGTTAATAATATTATAGTATATATGTAAAGAAATTGAACTATCAGTGCGATAATAAAAAGAATATGTAAATTGTTATTGTAAAAATTAAAAGGGAAAATAATGCAAATAGATAACAGATTTGATTAAGTTAAATTGTTATTTGTTCAATTTTATGAAAAGGGGTAATAGTAATGAAAACGAAAAAGTTTAGGGTTAACACTATTCGCAGCAAACTAGTTATTAGCTTAATAGGAATTTGTGTGATTCCCCTAATAATATTAGGTTATGGTGCCAATATACAGGCTAAATCCATCCTTAATGAAAAACTAAAATTAACAAGCCAGCAAACGCTTTTAGAAGTGAATGATGGAATTAGCAGCTATTTTGATGGATTCAGTAATATGATAACTATGACATCCACAGATTATAACTTTGTTAACAGTGATAAGAGTGAGCAAGCAGCATACATACCAGAAAGTCTAAAGAATTTAAAAGAAAGTAATAGTAATATTTTTAGTTCATATTTTGCAACTACTGATGGGAAATTTGATATATATCCTAATAGTAAAATGCCAGAAGGATTTGATCCAAGAGAAAGGCCTTGGTATAAGCAAGCTGCAGATAATAAAGGAAAAGTAATAATAACGTTGCCGTTTACAGATGCTCAGACAGGGAAAAATGTTGTGTCTATTGCAAAGACAGTGGAAAGAGATGGGAAAGTCATAGGAGTTTGCGCTATGAATGTTTCTTTAGAGACACTTACAGAAAAAATAAGTATGAAAAAGATAGGAAGAACAGGATATGTTTTTATTTCTGATGTAGAAGGTAAAAGTATGATAGCGCATCCCAATAAAGATTTATTAGGAACTGATGCAGCATCTAAACAATCTTTTTGGAATGATGCTAAGACTAATGAAAAGGGATTTATAACGTATACCTTTAATAATACAAAGAAGTTTGGAGTATATGAAACTAATAATATTACAGGTTGGAAATTAGTAGCGACGTTAGATGAAAAAGAGCTATCAAATGATACAAATTCAATATTAACTACAACTTTAATTATAATAGTAGTTATATGCTTTATTTCAATAGTTTTATCTTTATTATTAAGTAAAGGAATAGCACATAATATTAAGAAATTAAAAGAAGTATTTGAAAAAGCCTCAAGTGGAGATTTAACTGTCTCTATTACTTCATCTACAAAAGATGAATTTATGGATTTAGCTAATTCATTTAATGAAATGCTAAAGAATATTTCAGAGCTTATGAACAATGTAACTAAATCATCAAAAACAGTTTTGGAAACGTCATCGAATCTTGCAAGTATGTCTGAGGAAGTAACTGCATCTATAGGAGAGGTTGCAAAAGCAATAGAAGAGGTATCAGAAGGGGCAACAAATCAATCGCAAAATGCTCAAAATGGAGTTACAGAAATGAATGACTTATCTAGTAGACTAGATAAAATAAGTGTAAATTCTAATGAAATGGACAAACTATCAGCAAGCACCAAAGAATTAGGTGCTAAAGGATTATCTATGATAGATACACTAATAGAGAAATCAAAGAAAACTAAAATAGCTACAGGTGAAGTTGATAGCATAGTTAGAGATATGGATGAAAGTACTAGAAAGATAAATACTATATCTGAAACAATCTCGCAAATAACAGAGCAAACTAATTTACTGGCACTAAATGCAAGTATAGAATCTGCACGAGCAGGGGAAGCAGGAAAAGGGTTTGCAGTTGTAGCAGAGGAAATAAGAAAACTCGCGGAACAATCAAAATCATCAACAGAAGAAATCAAAGTTATTATTACAAATATCCAGAGTAAGTCTGATACAGCGGTTAAAGCGATTAAATCTACAGAAAGTGTAGTGACAGAGCAAGATTTAGCAGTAGGAAAGACACAGGAGATATTTAGCGAAATCCTTAGATCAATTGAAACAATGATAAGCAAGGTTGATGAGATAAAGACTTCTATTATTGATGTTGATGAGAAAAAGAAAAAAGCGGTATTAGAAATTGAGAATATATCACTAATATCACAGGAAACTGCTTCAGCTTCAGAAGAAGTAACTGCATCAACAGAGGAAATAACAGCAGTTATGGATAGATTCACAAAATATGCGGATGAGCTACAATTATTGGCGGAAAAGTTAGATGAAGAAATAAGTAAGTTTAAAATGACATAGGTAGAATTACAAGTTGAATTTGATGTAAGAATCTAATTCAACTTGTTCTTTATTTGTAGGAATAATAATGAATTAGAGTTAAAAGCATCCTAGATAATTTAATTATTTAGTGGTATCATTATATAGAGAATTTGTATATTGGAGGTATGATTATGAAGAGTTTAAAAGGAAGCAAAACAGCAGTAAATTTAATGAAATCATTCGCAGGGGAAAGCCAAGCTAGAACTAGATATACTTACTATTCTAGTATTGCTAAAAAAGAAGGGTTTGTGCAAATTGCGAACATATTCTTAGAAACAGCAGAACAAGAAAAAGAACATGCAAAAAGGTTTTATAAATTCCTTAAGGATGATTATGTTGACGAGCAGATAGAAATACAAGCATCTTACCCAGTCTCATTCCACGAAAGTACATTGAAAAACTTACTTGCAGCAGCTTCAGGAGAAAATGAAGAATGGACAGACCTTTATCCAAGTTTTGCAAAAACAGCTGAAGAGGAAGGATATCCAGAAATTGCAGTAGTTTATAGAAAGATAAGTGAAGTTGAAGCACGACATGAGGCTAGATATAAAAAACTAGCTAAAAATATTGAAGATGGAACAGTATTTAAGAAGGATGAAGTAACTCTTTGGAAGTGTGGCAATTGCGGATTTATATATGAAGGCAAAGAAGCACCAGTTGCATGTCCTGCATGTGCACATCCACAAGCATACTTTGAAGTATTTGTTGAAAATTATTAATATAGAAATCAAATAGACATGCATTGAGGGAACACTTATATTTAAGTTTAAATTAAGTGTTTCCTTTTTTGCGTTGGTATTTTTGAAAATTTAGACAGTTCATATTTACCGTGTTAAAATAAAAGAAGTATATAAAAATAAGACAGATGGTGAGTATATGATTAAAGCTAAATTAGAAAAGAATAAAAGTGGAAAAATAATATTTAAATTAAAAATAGATAGCGATTATAAAGAAAATATTTTATTTAAAAGAGCTATTATGGAATCAAAAGAAATTAAGGGACGATATCAATATGAAGTACCTTTAAGATTCTTTATTCCAATATGTAAAAATGTAGGTAGAGAGAATTTAGTATTAGATAAGAGATGCATATTATCTTATTTGGAATTCTCAGATTATTATGATGAAAATTATTATACAGATATAGATGCTACCGCAAAATATATGAAAAAATGGAGAGAAGAAGGTTGTCCTGATATTTATAGAATAACTATAGATAAAGATAGCTATGAAATAACAAAGGAGGTAGTCTTTAAGAAGCCTAAGGTAGTAATTAAGGACTTCAGTTTATAATATGTATTTTAAAAGAAAAATAAAAAGGAGTTATCTCAAATTAGAAGTAATTTGAGATGAAGCCTTTTTAATGCATTCTAGTATTATTGACTATAAATTACGCTTGCTATTATATTAGTAATTTCTAATGAATTGCTAGAGAGTAAAAATTCATGTATAGAACTTAGGTTTAAGGATTTAAGCAATAGCAAATCATTAGTATTAGCTTTGAAAATTTTATTGTTAATAGTAAATTTAAAGCTACCACTTACAACATAAAAACAAATGGCTATAAGTTCCTTATCTAATTGAACTTGATATTTGAATACACACTTTTTTCTAGGCGTAATATTTAAATGAACTAATTCACCATTATAATTCTCTCTTGTCATTAAGTTAAAAACAGAGGCTTTTCCATAAGTTTTTGTTTTCCAATCACCCATGAAGCTATCTTGTTCAAAGGCTTTTAGTAATTTCCTATACTTATTTTTATGATCAAGGGTTATTTTGCCTTCAGTAACCATAAATTTACGTGAAACATTTGTAAGATCGCTAAAAGTAGATTCCGGTATATCAATTTTAGCTATACCAAGTCTCCATAAGAAGTTCCGGCTTGCATAATCAGAATCTACTGGATATGTTATTAATTCTGTCGCCATTCCACCAGACCAAAATGTCGGCTTATAGCTCTTTTCTCTTATTAATTCAACATCGTAGTTCATAAATTACTCTCCCTTTATTTATCACATATTTTATGTTCATTATATTAAAAGATATATGTATAATCAATAAAGATAAGTACAATATAAAGCATAATTAATTTTACTACTATGTAAGGTTTACTATTTTTAGATATATAAAGAATAGACATAAGATGTTTTAGTAAGTAAAATTAAAATAATAAGTAAAGTGAATAGCTAGATAAAATATCTATAGATTTATTAATTTGAGAACAATATAAAGTTCATGATTGATATGAAGTATAATTATAGGAGTTGTTTGTATGGAAAGCTTTATTAATAAGAAAATACTAAGAAAAGAAATTTTAGATAAGCGAAAAAAAATAGATGCAACAGAAAAAGAAAAAATGGATGAAAGAATATTAGAAACAGTTTATAGTAGCGAGTATTATAAATTGGCAAAAAAAATTTTTGTTTATATATCGTTTGACACTGAAATAAATACAAGAGATTTTATAAAGGAATCTTTAAATAATAATAAAAGAATTTATGTTCCAAGGACGGAAATTAAAACTAGACTTATGGATGCAGTAGAAATTAAATCACTGGATAATTTGTTGGAGAGTTCATATGGAATACCAGAACCATCTATAAATGATCCATATATTGATCCAAACGAACTTGATTTAATTATAGTTCCAGGCGTAGCTTTTGACAGGCGTGGGGGAAGAGTTGGCTATGGAGCAGGTTTTTATGATAGATATTTCAAGAAAATTAACAAGGATAATATAAAAAGAATTACAAAATTAGCATTAGCATATGATTTTCAAGTACTTGATAAAGTTCCAACCAGTTATCATGATGTACCAGTAGATTACATTATAACTGAGAAAGAATTTATAAAGTTGGAATAATGTAATGGCGGATTAAAATAAACAGGGGGAATATATGGAATACATTGAAAGTAATTTTGGTTACCTAAAAGGAACCAAAATAGAAAAGTACTACGATGATCTGATAAAAGCAGAATTTTTATGCGAGTATTATCCAATAGTTACAAAGATTATTGTTAGAAAAGTAATGGAAATGCTTTTAAGAGATATAGCGCAGGACAGTGGAATGGATATGAATGTTTCTGCACTTACATTACTAAATGGTATTAAGTTAAAGTCTAATATTTCTTTTTCAGAAGAAATTTATAATAATATAGAGATTATATTGGCTAACGGGTATGAGAACATTTCAAAAAGAGATAGAAATAGAAAGATACCTAAACATCCAATAGAAATTTTAAAAATAGCTCAGAAGGTTCTATATTACTATTTGAAAGAAAAAGAAAATTTGATGCTAGATATAAAGAATTTAAGTTTTAGTGCTCCTAGTACTATAGAATATATGAAGAAAGAACTTTTAAAGATCAATAACGATATTGCTCAAAGAGAAAATTTAATCAATAATCTTAGGAAAAAGATTCTTGAGGTAGATAGTTCTCCAAAGCGAATAAGTGAAATAAATAACATCATAATATTAATAAAAGAAGAAAAAGCTTATTTAGAAGAAATCCAAGATATATTAAATAGAAAAGTAGAAATGCAAAATAAATGTGTATTGAATATGGAAACGGATTATAAAACATATGAAAAAAAGCTTAATGAAATGAAAATTAAGTTTAATGAGAATGAAGAACTTCTTCTAGAAAAAGAGGGGCAGCTTCTGAAGGCTGAGATACAAAATCAAGAATTGAAAATATCGACTGAGGAGTTAGATGACGAAGATGAATCAATAAAAAGGATGAAAGTATCACTGGATGAAGAATTAAGAATATTAAGACACGCATATGAAAGTTTATTAAACTTAACAGAAGAATATAATGATATTGTTGAAACAATAGAATTTTTATATGATAATGAGCTACGAAAAGAATTAGAAGCTAAAAAGAACAGTATTCAAATAAAAATAAACTTTGAAGATGCTGTATTTAATGAGAATATAATTATTTACAATAAAAATACAGTGGAGTATAAAAGAAAAGCGTTAATATTTAAAGAACTAGTAAATGAAAATATAAAACGAGAAATTAGGCATGAAAAATTTTATGATGGATTTTTAAGACTATCAGGAAAAGAGCTTAAAATCGTATATACAATCATTAATAATATTACTTCAAGTTTTAATTTGATAAGTAAACCTAAGGAATTATTGGGTAGATATAATGAAGATAAGTTTTTAGAATTACTAAATAGAAATTTAGAGAATTTAAAAAACATTAATGATAATGAAATAAAGCTAATTTTATATTATAAATTAATAAGTTTGTCAAATGCGCCTTATGGGAAGATATACAATAGAAGAAAATTTGTACAGACATTGGATTACATGGTAGATAAAGCTTATAGTCTTTTAGCCACTAAAAAGGATTTTAAAGCAAGAACAAAAAAGCTAGATGCAATAAATGAATATTACATGAATAGAACTATCTCGGCATTAAAAAATAAAGGTTCAAATACACATATTACAGAAGAGCTTATAGAAAAGATTTATGATATAATCACAAAATTAAGACAAAGACCAGAAAATAAAGAGAAAAGGCTTTACTATGAAAAACTCGATTTAGATGTCATGACGGAGTCGACCATTAAAGCAGTTATAAAATCTCAACCATATACATTTCTATATATGATAGCAGACTTAGCGAGCATTGATTCATATAAGGATATGTCTAGTATTATATTTCAAATTGAAAATTTAATTGAGAAAAGGTCTTTAATTAAAAATTTTTCTAATACCTATTTTATGGTTCTATTATATTTATCTAGCGATGCAATAGTTGTAAGCCAAAATCAGCAAGAAGAATTAGTACCATTAGCAGTGATGTTAATAACGAGTGTAAGTTTAGTCTCAGATAATGATTTTATAAATCTGGAAGGTTATAATGATTTGGTCAAGTTATGGAAACAAAAACAGCAAAAATATAACGATATCTGTATGAAGAAAGAGGAAGAGGAAAGTAGCTTAGCACTACTAATGAGAGAAAAATTAGAATTAGAAATTAACCAGAAAGAATTATCAGAAGCCTATGACTCATTATTGAGAAGGTATGGAAGCTACGAGAGTGAATTTAAAAATCTAGTTATGAATTCAGAAAAAAGAGTTCTCTTGCCATCATATTTTTACTATGATGATTTGTGCAATAAGAAAAAGTTAGCAGAAAAGCATATCAATGAATCAAAAAATAAAATCGGAACATTGAAAAGCATTTTCTCTATAGAGGTTTGGAAGGATCAAGCGAATAAGTTTATTAATGAATCCAATATGCTAGAAGCTGAAAAGTTGCTAATTAAAGAAGCAAAGCAAAAGCCTTACTTTAAAAAAGAATATTCAGTCTTCTTAGAATTAGAAGATCAAATTCAAAAAGTGAATGAATCTATGGAAAAAAATAAGGAGATGCTGAAAAGCAAAGATGCACTAGTTGATAATATAGGAAGTAAAATTATTGACTTGCAGAAGCAGTTAACTACTATGAAGAATGCGTATATAGACATAGAAGGTGGCTACTAAAAGGTTAATTGTAGATATATTATTATGATTTACTGAATATTATATTATTTTACAGAAAGAACATAAGCCTAGGCTCTGTAAAAAAAATTGTGTAAACTAAAAAAATGAGGATGCCTTATTTACAAGGGCATCCTCATTTTTTATATAAATTTTATAATTCTTTATTTTCTATTTCTTTAACGATTCTCTCGATAAACGCATCTAATTTAACAGCGCCTTCATCGTCATTCTTTCTGCTTCTTACAGATACTTCATTATTAGCAGCTTCTTTTTCTCCAACAACTAAAATGTAAGGAGTTCTTTCAAGTCTAGCTTCTCTAATCTTATAACCAATCTTTTCAGCTCTATAATCAGTTTCAACTCTAATACCTTTATTCTTTAAGGCTTTTGTAACTGCTTCAGCATAATCATTGTACTTATCAGAGATTGGTAATACTTTGGTTTGAACTGGAGATAACCATGTTGGGAAAGCACCAGCGTATTCTTCTATAAGCATAGCTAAAGTTCTTTCATAACATCCAATTGATGATCTATGGATTATATAAGGACGTTTCTTTTCTCCGTCTTTATCTACATAACTCATATCAAATCTTTCAGCTAAAGCAAAGTCAATTTGAACTGTGAATAAAGTATCTTCTTTACCATGAACATTTCTAAATTGTAAATCAAGTTTTGGACCATAGAAAGCAGCTTCATCATCAGCTTCAACATAATTGATATTTAAATGATCTAGGATATTTCTCATTGTATCTTGAGTTTTATTCCAAGCATCAGGATCATTGATGTATTTTTCGGTATTATTTGGATCCCATTTAGAGAATCTATAAGTTATCTTTTCAGCAATTCCTAAAGTTCCCATTAAATATTGAATTAATTCAAGTACACCTTTAAATTCTTCTTCCAATTGTTCAGGTGTAACAATTAAGTGACCATCAGCTAAAGTGAATTGTCTAACTCTTATAAGACCATGCATTTCGCCTGAAGCTTCATTTCTAAATAAAGTAGAAGTTTCGCCGTATCTGATTGGAAGATCTCTATAGCTGTGTTGTTCAGCATTATAAACTGTATATTGGAATGGGCAAGTCATTGGTCTTAAAGCAAATACTTCATCATCTTTTTCCTCATCACCTAATACAAACATACCATCTTTATAGTGATCCCAGTGACCAGAAATCTTATATAAATCACTCTTAGCCATAAGAGGAGTCTTAGTTAAAAGATAACCTCTTTTTTCTTCTTCATCTTCAACCCATCTTTGAAGAAGTTGAACTATTTTTGCTCCTTTAGGCATTAATAATGGAAGCCCTTGACCTACATTTTCATCAGTTGTAAACAACTTTAACTCTCTACCAAGCTTATTGTGATCTCTCTTTTTAGCTTCTTCTAAAGCTTCTAGGAAAGCATCTAAGTCTGCTTTCTTTAAGAATGCAGTACCATAGATTCTTGTAAGCATCTTATTTTTTTCATTACCCTTCCAGTAAGCACCAGCACTTCTAGTAAGTTTAATTGCTTTAACTGATTTTAGTGACATAAGATGAGGACCAGCACATAAGTCTGTGAAATCACCCATTTTATAGAATGAGATTATTTCATTTTCAGGAAGATCGTTTATTAATTCAACTTTGTAAGGTTCATCCTTCATTAATTCTAAAGCTTCATTTCTTGGAAGCTCAAATCTAGATATTTCTGGATTTTCCTTAATTATTTTTTGCATTTCTGCTTCAAGTTTTTCTAAGTCTGCAGCAGTGAATGCAATTTCTCTATCGAAATCATAGTAGAAGCCAGTTGCAATTGAAGGTCCTATAGCTAACTTTGTTTCAGGGAATAATCTTTTTACGGCATAAGCTAAAACGTGAGATATGCTATGTCTTAGAGCATCTTTACCTTCTTGAGAATCAAATGTGCATATGCTTAATTCAACATCTTCATTTATTTCTTTTCTAAGGTCTTCAACCTTTCCATTAACTATACCGCAGCAAGCATTTCTAGCTAAACCTTCGCTAATTGATTTGGCAATTTCATAAATAGATAAACCAGCTTCAAATTCTTTAATTGATCCATCTTTTAAAGTTACTTTTATCATTTTAAAACTCCTTTCAGATTTAAGAAAATTTTGATTTTGTGACTTGTTAAATTTTAATAATAATATCGTTAAGAAAAGTTATTACTAAAATCATGCATTTTTGCAAACAAAAAAACCTCATCTCTAAAAATAGAGACGAAGTAATATCCGTGGTTCCACTCTAATTACCTAGAAGAAACTGATTAAAATAGGTCAAATAAAATAAACATTAAAAACCTTTTTAAAAATCAGTTAAATAGGTCACTTAAATTTATCGTAACGTGATAATTACGGGCTTTATTAGGGCCACTCAGAGGTGGTTTTCAGTCTAAATTTATATAAGAATAATCGCACCAACATATTCTCTCTCTGAAAAATAAGATTTTAGCTTACTGTCCTCATCAACGTGTTTATTTATTATATTAATATTCTTAATTATAAGCACATGATTTTTAGATGTCAACTAATTAACAAAAAAAATACAAAAGATATTAAGAATCTCAGAATATATTGGATATTTTAACAAAATTATAATAAGGCTTTAACCTAGAATTTATTAAAATCAAATAAAATTTATGTATATTAGGTTGTATTTAGTATTTTTTTCAGGAGGTAAAGATGAATAGAAGTATTAAAAGTATAAAAGTTAAAATTATTATGTTCCTAATACCAATGTTATTAATTGCATTTATAGCTTTGTCGGGAATAGGATATAGATTTGCAAGTAAGTCATTAAAAGAGAGCAACTTAAATGTAATGGAAGAGATGACGAAAACTGCTGCATCACGAGCAGATGATCAAATAAAAAGTGAGATTAGGAACCTTGAAGTAATTGCAAGCAATCCGATAATAACGGATAAGAATGTGCAAATAGAAGAAAAAATTCAAATACTTAAACCAGCATTAAAAACAGTTGGACAATTAGAAATGAGCATAAGTGATAAAGATGGAAATTCAATAGATACTTTAGGAAATAAGAAATCAATAAAGACAACACAAAGTTTTATGAAATCAATAAATGGTGAAAATTCAATAACCAATCCATATATAGATCCAGTCACAAAGAAAAAAGTCATATCATATTCAGTACCTATCAAGGATTCTTCAAATAGTATTATAGGAATTATTACCTCAATAAAAGATTGTAAAGATTTCGCTTCTTTAAACAAAGAAACTAATTTTTTGAAAACGGGAAATTTATTAATTGTAGATAGTAATGGTAATTTTATAGTTTCAGAAGATGAGAGCTTGGTAAATGAGAATAAAAATATAACCAATATGACCTCTGATAAAGAAAATTTACAAGATCTAAATAACATAGGAAAAAGTATGACAATTGGGACCCAATCTGGAACAGGAAAATATACTTATGAGGGTAAAGAAAGATATATATCATATAGCCCGATAGGGAAAACAGGTCTTGCCATAGGAATCACAGTAGAAGAAAAAGATCTACTAAGTGCATTAAACAGTTTAGCTTTTATTGATATTATAGTGACTGTTATTATGACGCTACTAATATTAACTATTATAATAGGCTTTACAATTATATTTGTAAACAGGTTACTTGGGGCGAAGTATTATGTAGATAGTATTGCTAAAGGTGATTTTTATACTAAAGTTGATAATAAATATACTAAAGGTAATGATGAAATAAGTGAAATATGCTTAAGTGTAAGCCAAGCTAAAGAGTCAGTAGGGAAAATGATAGAGGCAGTAAGAGAGGATTCAAATATAGTTAGAGAAGGCTCTGTATCATTAAATCAAATTGCAGAAGAACTATCAATTCTTACAGAGGAAATATCAGCATCCATAGGAGAGGTTTCTAATAATACTAATAAACAAAGCCATGACTTTGTACAGATAAGCACTAAGCTTGAAAACTTTGGTGAAAATATAACTGAAGTTAAGAATAATGTTCATTCAATTAATGAAGATATTGCAATAATAAATGATAAATCTTTAAAAGGAACTAAAGACATAGAAGAATTAAATGGTGGAATTATAAGTGTTAATGATAGTTTTGAAAAGTTTTTAATCAGCATAGAGTATATACAAGGCGATATGAAAAATGTTAATGGAATTACGAATATTATCAATGGAATATCTGAACAAATAAATCTTCTAGCACTTAATGCAGCTATTGAAGCAGCTAGTGCAGGTGATGCAGGACGAGGGTTTAGCGTAATAGCATTAGAAGTGAAAAAGCTTTCAGATAAAAGTAAGGAGTCTGCACAGAATATTTATAAGATAATAAATAGGCTTATAAATATAATAAATAAACTTGTAGAAGAGTCTAAAAATATGGAGAGTGAGTTGCATGAGCAGAAGGAAATGATTTATAATGCATCAAGTTCATTTTCAGAAATAGCACTTCTAGTTAAAGAAATAGCACCTAAAGTATCTAATATAGATAGTGTGTTTAATAATATTAATCACAGCAAAGATTTAATTGTTGAAACTGTATATGAGTTATCAGGAGAAATAACAGAGACATCAAATTCCTTGGAGCAAGTAACTAATTCATCAGTGCAGCTTGCACGACTTGCAGAGAAAGTTAACAGTAGTTCTGATATTTTACTAGATAGAGCAGATGATTTGCTTCAAAAAGTTAATCAATTTAAAATCAAAGAAGAGGATTTAACAAAAGATACCGACATATCTGAACAAAATTCAAAAGCAAATAATCAATATGAAGAAAAATCATATTCCAGTGGGGGAGGAGAGTTAGACACTAAGAATAAGAGTTTAGAAAAAACGAATTTATTAAATAAGTTTGAAGACTCAAGAGATATTAATCAATATGAAAGAAATCTAGATCTTGATTTGGAAAAAGAATTAAAGGAATTATCAATGTTACCGGAGGAAGAAATTAATTTGGAATTTAGTAATTATGAGACAAGTGATCTGGATTTATCACTGGCAGAACACTTTGTTGATTTAAGTGTGTCTCCGCTGGAAAAGTTGGAAGTAGATACATCAACTAAAGATTTTGGATGGGGATGCTCTAAGATAACAGAAATTAAAGAATATATTAAGCAAAAAGATGAAGGAGAATGCCCGGAGGATGATTTAGGAAGATATAATATATCATAGTTTGTTATATAAATATATCTAAAAAATCATAACAAATGTATAAAATTTAATATTGATTTAATATATTGAATAGATGTATAATATTGGTAGGCAGATGTGGCGGAATTGGCAGACGCACTAGACTTAGGATCTAGCGCCTTTTGGTGTAAGGGTTCGACTCCCTTCATCTGCACCAATAAGCGGGAATGACTCAATGGTAGAGTGTCACCTTCCCAAGGTGGACGTTGCGGGTTCGAGCCCCGTTTTCCGCTCCAGTAAGAATATAAAGATTAAATTAAAATAACAAATATCTAAAACAAATTTTTGTTTTAGATATTTGTTATTTTAATTTACACATGGTTACTAAGATAAATTTAATTATATAACATAATAAGTTAATAATTGTCTTCAATCAATTTGTCTAAAGTTAAGTTAACAATCATTTCTTCAGAGTAAAATTTTTCACCCATTATTTTAAATATTACTTCTGATTTTTTATAACCTTCTTTATAAAGCTTTAAGTTTCTTGTAATTCTTTTAAGAGTGTTTCTAGGTATATTTAATTCTAATGCTAGCTCCTTAAAAGAATAATAATCTTTTTTTAGCATATCGTATAGTTTATTTTGAAGATCTAACTTATATCTATAATCAACTTCTTTGGATTGGTGGGGACCATATTTTCCTCTATGATGGGAAGGACATAAATATTTATAATTTAGTTCTATATCAAAGCCACCTTCACTTCTGTGAACAATATGATGTATATCAGCTTCGGCATTACATATTTCACATAAAGACAATTTTTAATCCTCCTTAGAATCTACCCTATATAAAAATATATTAATTGTTAAAGTTTATTTAAATTAAAAAAATAATAGAATTCTTAATATAATAATATGATAACTGTAAATAACTTGACATTTAATATTATAAAGTAATAAATAAGAAATATCAATTTGAATATCTATAATAAAAGTCTAAAATTTTGTAATAAAATAATAAAATGGGGATAATATATTAATATGTATATATTAAACAAATTTATCCAAGAATAAACAATTATGAGATAAATGAGTTATAATATAATTAGAGAACAAAAGATAACTATTAATAATATATTTTATAAAATATTAGTTGGGAAGGTGAGTAAAGTGTGGGAAGTTTATAATTCATTTAATTATTGGGAAAACGTTATCAGTAGGAACAAGACAATAAGAGGACATATGTTTATGCAGAAACCACCAACAGAAAGAAGTATTTATTTTCATACCCTTATATTTGGAAACAATAATGGTATAAATAATATATGGGGATATTTCCCTAATAGAAAGTGTTTGATTGGTTATCTTCAATATTCGTTCTTGCAGGAAGCTTTTTATAAGTGGATATATGGAAAAGAAAAATTAATTACTAGGATTCCACATTTAACTGTTGATAAGATCATTCGTGAGGGAGAAAAACTAAAGAAAATAGACAAAGAAGTTGCAAGTAATATGAGGAGAGACTATGATTTCTTAAGTAGCTTATGGAATATTCCATCTGAAAAGGCTCAAGCTAGATTAGATAAATTCCCAGCAGAGTTTAATAAGAAGTGGATGGGGGATAACACAGAATTTTTATATATAAAAATTTTCAAGACTCCAGAGGAACTTGGAGAATTTGTAATTTCATCTTCGTTATTAACAAATACAAAAGAAGAATTAGAAAATAGAATAGGAATGTCTATTGATGAGTGGGAAGATATCTGCAAAAATGCAATAAGTGATCCTAATAAAGGAGAAGTATTCAGAGAGATTCTACTAAAAAAATTAAGCGAAGTATTTTAAAAGATTAATATATAATTTAAGGAGCTATAATTAGCAGATTAGAATCTGCTAATTATAGCTCCCTTTTAATTATAAAGCACTATAAACTTTGAATAGTATATTTTTAAATTATACTTTCAACAGAAGAGATACTTTGAGAAGAAATTCCAAGCATCTCACCAGTAAAGCCAAGGCCTTCTTCAGTAGTAGCCTTAATATTTATTTTATTAATATCTATATTCAGAGCAATTGAAATGTTCTTTCTCATATTCTCAATATGAGGCAGCATTTTTGGTTTTTGAGCTATTATTGTAGCGTCTATGTTGTTGATGGCATAGCCGGACTTAAGAAGCAATTTACCTGTTTCTTCAAGAAGTATGATACTAGATATTCCACTAAATCTACTATCTGTATCAGGGAAATGTTTGCCTATATCGCCAAGAGCACAAGCGCCCAATAAAGAGTCTATTATAGCGTGGATAAGAACATCCGCATCGGAATGACCTAGCAGCCCCTTCTCATATGGAATTTCTACTCCACCTAAAATTAATTTTCTATTTTCAACTAATCTATGAACATCATATCCTAATCCAATTCTCATATAATCACCTCATTATGTGTTTTATTATTTTACTATTTTAACATATTATGAGGCTTTTTATATAAATAATTATACTAATTTAAAATACGTCTACGTTTATTTGTTGACATGTTGTTCAAAGAGCTTGTTTTGGGTTTAATATAAAATTTAATGTTAAACCAAGAAATAAATCTATTTATATGAAAATGTATAAAGGTTGTTCTACGTCTTTTTACAAAATCTACATATATAATTTTTCCTCTCATTAATAATCTCCAAAATATTGCTTTTAAATTAAATTTAGATAAAGAAAATTTTATAGATAAATAGCTTTATATGCTATAATATCATAGTATGAAGAACTTATACAAAGGGTTAATATTTTAAAGAGGTGTTAATTTTATGGAAAATTTGGGCTTTAGTAAAGACAAATATGTATTTTCATCTATGCCGTCAATGTTCCTAATAGGAGATACTGCAGAGGATATTAGAAAAAAACAGATATCTTTATTTATAAATGAATTAAGCTCATATAATGTTTTACTTAAAGATTTAGTAAACTTTCCGATTAAAGAAGCTGACAGAAATATAGCTTTAAATATAGCTTATTATATAGCTAGTGATGAGGATTTACTAAGAATAATCAATGAAAAAAGAGTTTTACCGATAGCTAAAATAAGTAAGTTAACTAGGATAAAATCTGAGATTATAAATAAACTTAGGGACTACATAATAGCTTATTGCATTATAATAACTAATTCAAATTATAAATTTATTCAAGATTATCTAAGAATAAAATTAAAAGAAGATAATAAAGTTGTAAGCATTTCAAGTAAAAATCAACAGCTATATAAAGGGATAGTAATAAAAGCCTTTAAAAATTCAGCATATATATTAACTTCAAAAGGAGAATTTTTAAAGATAAAGACTTCTAATAGATCAAAGGTTGGAGATGTATGTGAAGGAAAAGAAAAGAAAGGGATTAGGGGGTACAAAATACATATATCAATATTACTATTTATATTAATATTGATTGGTAGTGGTATAACTATTGAATATAGGACAACACAAAGCATAATAGTGATAGAAACAACTTCTAATATAAAGATTCATATTAATAAGTTTCACAAAGTTATATATGCCTATTCGCCTACAGATAAAGGAAAAGAACTTATAGGAAATATTGATGTTTTGAACAAGGATGTTGATGATGCTATATCGGAGATATTTGAATACGCATTGGATAATGAAATGTTAGATTTAAGTAGGAAAACATTAATAACAATTAATGGACAAGCTTTAAAATATGGAGAGCTTACTAAAACAAATAAATTTATATACGAACACAATATACCTATAGCTATAAATAATGCAGGAAATCAACAAAAATTACCCAAATACTCAACTGAAGATAGCAAGGAAGAAAAAAAATAACTCTTTATTTAAGAGTTATTTTTTAGTTTGTGCTAAAACTTCCTTAAAAGTATTCATATCATATTTTGAGCTAATATAAATTCTATCAAGTTTAAGAATATTATCATCTCTATCGGAGAGTCCTCTCTTAGTAGTAAATGCTAACGTATAGCCTGAATTTTTAGCGGCGATAATACTATCATCATTAAAATCTCCAAATGGATAGGCAACAGCTTCAACTTTTTTTCCTGTTATTGATTCCAAAGTTTCTTTTGATTCCTTCAATTCATTTAATTGCTTATCATATGGAAGCTGATTAAGTTTGGGATGACTAACAGTATGACTTTCTATATCTATTCCGTAATCAGACATTTCTTTTATAGCCTCTTTTGATAAATAATAGGAACCATCTAGATCTGATGTTATGCAAAATATTGTTGCTACCATATTTAGATTTTTCAAAATTGGAAAAGCATTGTAGTAATTATCCATATAGCCATCATCAAAAGTGATAACTATGCTCTTCTCAGGAATTGGGGAATTGTTTAATAAGTAATTTTTTAGTTCATCTAAAGTTAATGTTGTATAACCTTGATTTTTTATGTACTCAAGCTGTATCCGAAGATTTTCTGGAGTTATTGTAACCTCATTCTCAGCCGGTTCTCTCACTGAATGGTAATATAATACGGGAACTCCTCTATTGTCAGTAATTAAATTTGAATTATTAAAAGATCTTTCATTTTGAAGTGTACTTTTGTCTACATTGGAAGGATCTTTTTTTAATATATTTTCAGATCCAACATGATTTTCATCAATACTTGTATTATCAGAACCATGATTAGAAGCTATAGAATTTTTATAAGATATATTGTGTGTTGTTAGGTAAATAGAAAACATTACAAACAATAAGCTGAATACCAAAATACTTAAGGAAGTTTTATTTTTGAAAAGTCTTTTGTAAGAAATGTTCCTTGGTGGTAAAGTTCCTTTTAACATGTTGTTATTATTCACCTCCTTGCAATTAAAACAAATATAATTTTCTTTTATAATTATACCCTAAACTTAAAGAAAAACTACAAGACCTAATATAAGTCATTTGTGATATATATTCTAATTAAAATTCTAAATCTCAGCCTTAATTGAGCCCTTAGATTACCAGGGGGGCAAATGTAAATTTATTATTGAAAGATATTATATAAAAAATTTATTTTTATAGAGTTTTAGCGGAATAACTTATTGAAAAAAGTAGCATAATATAAAAATAGTACAACTTACTAACATTATCCACATTCGCTTGTGGATAAAATGTTATAAAGCTGTTAACATACATAATTTTACATGTTGGTTTTGTGGATATAAAATATATTATGTCGCAAAATGCATAAATCAGGGAGGCGCTAAAATGGGTATTATAGCTAATATAACGGGGCTATTAATAGTAAGTTCAATGTTATCCACTGCTTGTCCACAGGAAATGTTTATAACTAATAAAATGCAAAGTGAAAGCAAAATTAAAATTGTGGATAAATCTATAACTAAAAATCTAAATTACTTAAAATTAGACATAAATATGCCTCAATTAGTAGGTGGAAATGATGAAAAAAGAATAAATTTGATAAATAATGTAATTAATCAAGATATTTTGCCAAGAGCTGAGGAGTCCGAAAAAACGGCGAAAGAATACTTCGGAGAAAAGGGACAAGAAACCCCAAGATTTCCATATGAAATTTATTCAAGATACACAACCTCAGCAGATAATAATCAAATTCTTAGCTTATATAATGACTATTATGAGTTTCTTGGTGGAGCTCATGGTATGACAACAAGGACTTCATATACAATAGATAAGAAGAAAGAAGCGCTGCTAACTTTAAAGGAATTATTCAGTGAAGGATATAATTATTCTGACATAATAAATAAAGAAATAGAAAATCAAATAAAAGAGAATCCAGAAAATTATTTTGATTCAGGTAATGTATTTAAGGGCATTAGTGAAAATCAAAGTTTTTATATAAGAGACGATAACCTAGTAATATACTACCAGCTGTATGATATAGCGCCATATGTATTTGGAATCCCTGAATTTAAAATTCCTCTAAAACTATTTGATAAGGATTTTGTTTATTATAAAAATTGGGATTCGGGAAGCAAGAAGTAGATAATAATTTTAATTAGATAGGTCATTAAATAATAAGCTAATTGACATCTCATGATCAACTTTAACTTATAGACTTAAAATAGATAGTAATAAATAATAGAACAAATTTAAATAAAAGAAATATAAATAGAAGTTAAATCATAGCAATTCATAAAAATATACCATATAGGATTATATTATCTATCCTGTATGGTATATTCTACTTAATACTATGATTTAACTTATTGTTACTAATATTTTTTTAATTATTATAGGCACTAGTGTTTTGATTTCCTCTAAATCCATAACCATCTGAAATTATTCTGCCTATTCCAGTTACCTTACCAGTTATGCATCCTCTGCAGTGTGCAGGTGTATCGCCTGTACATATTTTACCTGGATATAATGCATAAAGCTTTCTATATTCACCTTCAGTAACGTTAGGCATTACAACATTAGCACCGCTTTGAAGTGCAACTATTCTTCCGTTTGGAGTTAAAGATTCCATTGCGGTTGTTGCAGGAATATTTATATCAGGAAGTATTAATCTGGTTAAAGCCATAACCTTTAATGCTAGAGTAAGATTTCCACCTTGAGCATCCTTTAAAGGTGTATCTTCATTTGGTATAAATGGACCTATACCAATCATATCTGCATTAATTTCTTTAAAGAAAAGTATATCACTAGCTATAGATTCTAATGTTTGATTTGGTAGACCAACTAGAATACCACTTCCAACTTCATATCCTAAGTCTCTTAAATTCTTTAAACAATTTAATCTTTCCTCGAAGCTCATGTTAGGATCCATATCTTCATAGAGCTTCTTATCAGTAGTTTCAATTCTTATTAAATATCTATCAGCTCCAGCTTCTTTAAATGCTTTATATTCCTCATAAGTTTTTTCACCTAAACTTAAGGTTAAAGCGACATTTAATTTCTTTATCTCTTTTACTATGTTTGTCATTCTTTCTTTAGTAAAATAATCATCTTCTCCACCTTGAAGCACAAGTGTTTTGTAGCCATAGCTAACAGCCTTTTTAGCAAAGTCTAGAATTTCTTCTTCAGTTAATCTATATCTTTCAAGATTTTTATTGTCTCTACGTAAACCACAATAAAGGCAATTTCTTTTGCAGATATTTGTAAATTCTATAAGCCCTCTTAAATGAACATAATCCCCTAAGTATTTTTGACGTACTTCATCAGCGGCTTTAAATAGTTCTTCATTTATATCATCGCTTTGTAGTAATTCAAGTATTTCATCTTTATTTAACTCATGTGTAATTTTAGCTTTTTCAATAATTTTATTCATAGTTCCTCCTAAGTTAAAAGAAATTAATAGCTAACTGATATTAGTATACTATACAATCTAACAACATAACAACATAGTAGTTTGTGTAAAATATGACATTCACATTGAAACATATGTTTTGAATATATCCCTTGACATCAGGTATACAAATAAATTAATATAAACCCATAGAATTAGTTAAATGAATTGAACTATTTTAGGAGATGAATATTTTGATTGAAAAACATTTTGAATATATAGCAAATTATTTATGGCAGCAGTCCATGAATAATATTAATTTAATTTTATCAACTGAAGAAAAGAAGCAGTTTAACATAACGGACTATTATTATTTGACAACAATATATAATATGGAAAATCCAAATCTAGGAGAGATAGCAGAAAAATTAAAACTGACTAAACCAGCAATATCTGCATTGGCTAAGAGATTAATAAAAAATGAACTAGTTGAAAAAGTAAAATCAGAAGAAGATGGAAGAATTTATTATTTAAAAGTTACGAAGAAGGGGATAAAGATAATAGAAGGCGACAATGCAATCTATAAGCAATTCGCTAATTTAATAAGTGAAATTACGTCGGAGGAGAAATTAGAGGAGCTAAGTATTCTTTTTAGTAAGGTTGTTAAAGTATTAAAAAGTAAAGAATAATAGGAAAAACAAATTTTTTTAGAAATTTAGTTAAATGAATTTAATTAAATTGTTTGAATTAATATGCAAGAAAATTAAAATCTGAATTTAGAATCTTATATCAAAATAGGAGAAGTGAAAATGAAAATATTAAAGCAGTTTTTTTTAGTCACAGATATTGGTTTTATAGTTTACTGGTTTATTACCTTATTCCATCTGATTCCAGAGAGCTTGCTATTTAAAGATTACGAAAATCCTATTTTAGTATCATGGAATTGGTCATTCTTACCGCTTGATTTATTAATTTCATTAACAGGATTTATTAGTTTGTATATGTATTACACTACAAATGAATTATGGAAAAAATTTAGTCTGATTTCGCTTGTATTAACTTTTTGTTCAGGACTTCAAGCCATTTCTTTCTGGACTATGAGATATGATTTCGATTTATTGTGGTGGATTTTTAATTTGTATTTAATGATATATCCATTATTCTTTATAAAAAGTTTATTAACGGATGCTATTGAGTGAGGTGTATTATGATAAGTTGGATTTATTTAATTTTTGCCATAATATTTGAAGTTTCAGGAACCATATCAATGAAGTTATCAGAAGGTTTTACAAATATAAAATATGCAATTGTTATGCTAGGTTTTTATATATTAAGCTTAAGCATGTTAACATTAGCTTTAAAGAAAGTACAAATTGGAGTTGCATACGCAACTTGGTCAGGCATTGGGATAATATTGCTGTCAGCTATCGGGATTATATTTTTTAAGGAATCGATTAATCTGCAGAAGACAGTTTTTATAGGACTTATAATAATAGGAGTCATAGGATTAAATTTAACATCTACAATACATTAATATCAATATAAAAGAAGTTTTGTTAGAGGCATGTAGAATAGGAAAAAGAATAATCTATTCTATCATGTCTATTATTTTATGTTTTTTGGAAAATAATAGAATAATATGTGCTTTATTCTCATTGCAAATGAATATATAATTTATATTTTCATTAGATTCATTAGCAATTTTTTTGAGATGGGATAAATTAAATATTATTTTCAGGATAAACTATACACAGTTTGTTTATAGTAAGTAAAATTGCTATACAAAAGCAGCTTGAGTATGAAAATTTAGAAGATAATGTTGGAGGTAGAAAATGAGAGTTACGAATCCAGAAGAATTGACAAAAAGAATAGAGCAAATAAGGGAAGCCCAAAGAGAATTTGCAAAATTTTCTCAAGAAGAGGTAGATGAAATATTTAGGCAAGCAGCCATGGCAGCGAACGATGCGAGAATTACTCTTGCTAAAATGGCAGTAGAAGAAAGCGGAATGGGAATAGTAGAAGATAAGGTAATAAAAAATCACTTCGCAGCTGAGTACATATATAACCAATATAAAGATACAAAGACCTGTGGAGTTATAGAGAGAGATGAAATGTTCGGAATAACTCATATCGCTGAACCTATAGGGGTAATAGCTGCAATCGTGCCAACAACAAACCCAACATCAACAGCCATATTTAAAACATTGATTGCATTAAAGACAAGGAACGGAATAATTATAAGTCCACATCCTAGGGCAAAGAATTCAACAATAGCAGCCGCAAAAATAGTTCTAGAAGCAGCAGAAAGAGCTGGTGCACCAAAAGGAATAATTGGATGGATAGATGAGCCATCAATAGAATTATCCAGAAACGTTATGGCAGAATCTGATATTATACTAGCTACAGGTGGTCCTGGAATGGTTAGAGCTGCGTATTCATCAGGAAAACCAGCTATTGGAGTTGGAGCAGGAAATACTCCAGCTATAATTGATGATACAGCTCATATAAAAATGGCTGTAAACTCGATTTTGCTTTCTAAGACTTTTGATAACGGGGTAGTTTGTGCATCAGAACAGAGCATAATAGCTATGGAATCAGTATATGATGAGGTTCTAAAGGAATTAGATGAAAGAGGAGCTTATATACTTAGAGGTGAAGAAATTGATAAGGTCAGAAGTATAATATTAGATTCAAAGGGATCTTTAAATTCAGAGATTGTTGGTCAGTCAGCTTACAAGATTGCAAAAATGGCTGGAGTAGAGATATCAGAAGCTGCTAAAGTATTAATAGGTGAAGTTGAATCACCTGAATTAGAAGAACCATTTTCACATGAAAAATTGTCACCAATATTAGGTATGTATAAAGCTAAAACTTTTGATGATGCGCTAAGATTAGCTTCCAGAATGATAGAATTAGGCGGATTCGGTCATACATCAATACTTTATACAAATCAAATGGAATCAGTAGACAGAATAGAGAAGTTCGGAGTAGCCATGAAGACCGCTAGAACTTTAATAAATATGCCTGCATCTCAGGGTGCAATCGGGGATATATATAACTTTAAGTTAGCACCATCATTGACTCTTGGCTGTGGATCTTGGGGGGGAAATTCAATATCGGAAAATGTAGGCCCTAAGCATTTAATTAATGTTAAAAGAATTGCTGAGAGGAGAGAAAATATGCTTTGGTTCAGAGTTCCAGACAAAATCTACTTTAAATTTGGATGTCTTCCAATTGCTTTAGAAGAATTAAACGCAATGAAGAAGAAAAGGGCATTCATAGTAACAGATAGAGTATTATTTGATTTGGGTTATACGCATAAGATTACAGATATTTTAAGTGAAAATCATATAGAATACAAGATATTTTCAGATGTAGAACCTGATCCAACATTAAAGGCTGCAAATTTAGGTGCAGATGCAATGAGAGACTTTAATCCAGATGTTATTATAGCTATAGGTGGAGGGTCGCCTATGGATGCAGCTAAAATTATGTGGGTAATGTATGAGCATCCAGATGTTAGATTTGAAGACTTAGCAATGAGATTTATGGATATTAGAAAGAGAGTATATGAGTTCCCTCCAATGGGAGAAAAGGCAATTTTAGTTGCAATTCCAACATCAGCAGGAACTGGATCAGAAGTAACTCCATTTGCAGTTATAACAGATCAACAAACAGGAGTTAAGTATCCACTTGCAGATTATGCATTAACTCCTAATATGGCTATAATAGATGCAGAACTTATGATGAGCATGCCTAAAGGATTAACAGCAGCCTCTGGTATAGATGCTTTAGTTCATGCAATTGAGGCCTATGTTTCAGTGTTAGCATCTGAGTATACAAACGGATTAGCACTTGAAGCAATAAGGTTAACATTTAAATATTTACCCCATGCATATAATGGAGGAACTACAAATATTAAAGCTAGAGAAAAGATGGCCCATGCGTCTTCTGTAGCAGGGATGGCTTTTGCCAATGCATTTTTAGGAATATGCCACTCAATGGCTCATAAGTTAGGTGCATTCCATCATGTACCTCACGGAATAGCAAATGCATTATTAATAGATGAAGTAATCAGATTTAATGCAACAGATGCACCTAGAAAGCAAGCAGCGTTCCCACAATATAAATATCCAAATGCAGGATGGAGATATGCTAGAATTGCGGATTATTTAAATTTAGGAGGAAATACAGAAGAAGAAAAGGTTGAATTATTAATTAAAGCAATAGATGATTTAAAGGCCAAAGTTGGAATACCAAAGAGCATAAAAGAATTTGGAGTTTCAGAAGAAAAGTTCTATGCTTCAATGGATGAAATGGTTGAGCAGGCGTTTGATGATCAATGCACAGGTGCAAATCCAAGATATCCTTTAATGAGCGAAATTAAAGAGATGTATATAAAATCGTATAATGGCAGCAATAAATAAAAACGATAAATAATAAACAAAAACAAAAGAGCTATATCAAGACAACCAAGTAATCTTGATACAGCTCTTTCGTTAATCTAATTATATAATCTCAAAGGTTGTTTTATGCAGCTCTCATAGTTGAATCATTAGCGTCTCTATTTCTATTCTTTTCATTGTTTTCTTCAATAAAATCTCTAACAACCTTAACAGTTTGTATTATTAAAGTTGGAATGAAAGCAAATAAGTGAACTAACATTAATTCATTACTAGTAAGTGGAGTTATTTCAAATAATCCTTGAAGTGCTGGTATAAGTAAAACTGCATTTACAAGTACAACGCCTGATATAAAGGCAATCCAACTGAATTTATTATTAAAAACTCCAAGAGCAAATATTGATTTTTTACCTCGGCAGTTAAATCCGTGGAATAATCTAGCTAAACATAAAGTGCTAAATGCCATAGTCATCGCAAGCCCATGGCTTCCTGTAGCTAAACCAATATGGTAAGAGATCATAGTAAATATTCCAATAAGCAAGCCCTGACTGAAGATATCTATGATAAAATCTTTAGTTAAAATAGATTCTTTAGCATCTCTAGGTTTATCTTTTAAAACATCTTTCTTAGATTTCTCCATACCAATTGCTATAGCAGGTAAACTATCTGTTAATAAGTTTATGAATAATAAGTGTACTGCAGCAAATGGAACAGGAAGCGCAAATATTGATGAATAGAGTACTGCAAGAATTCCAGAAGTATTACCTGAAAGTAAGAATTTTATTGAATTCTTTATATTAGCATAAATGTTTCGCCCATTAGTGACCGATTTAACAATAGTAGCAAAGTTATCGTCTGTTAAAATCATTGAAGCAGCATCTTTTGAAACTTCAGTACCTGTTATACCCATTGCAATACCAATATCAGCTTGCTTTAGTGCAGGTGCATCATTAACACCATCTCCAGTCATAGCTACAATTTTACCTTTGTTTTGCCATGCTTTAACTATTCTTATTTTATGTTCTGGAGATACTCTTGCGTAAACGGAAATGTGCTTTAATTTTGAGTTGAGTTCGTCATCGGACATTTTATCAAGTTCCAAGCCTTCTACAGCTAAGTCACCATCTTGTAATATTCCAATTTCTTTAGCAATAGCAGAAGCTGTAATCTTGTGGTCTCCAGTAATCATAATTGGTTTAATAGAAGCTTTAATACAGTCACTAACAGCTGCTTTAGATTCTTCTCTAGGTGGATCAATCATTGAAATTAAACCTAAGAAAGTATAATCATATTCATCATCTAAAGTGAGTTCTTTATTTTCATTAAGCTCTCTATAAGCAAATGCTAAAACTCTTAATCCTTGAGATGATAATTCTCTATTAACATTATTTATATTGATCTTATCGTTGTTAGTGAAGTTTGTTACGCCAGCTGAAGTTTTTATGGAAGTTACCCTATCTAGTAATACATCAAGAGCACCTTTAGTAACCATTATATATTTTCCATTAATCTCGTGAAGAGTACTCATTAGTTTTCTATCAGAATCAAAAGGAATCTCTTTAAGCCTTGGGTAATTATTTCTACATTCAATTTCATTTAAGGAGTATTTATGACCCAAGTTTACTAAAGCAACCTCTGTTGGATCTCCTATCTCAGCACCATCTTTTGAAGTAGAATCGTTACATAGTACAGAGCTAGTTAAAAGGAAATTTGAATCAGAATTTTTGAAATCTATTTTAGTACTATCAATTAACTTATTATCAACGAAAATCTTTTTAACAGTCATCTTATTTTGTGTTAATGTACCAGTTTTATCAGAACAGATAACAGATACACATCCAAGACCTTCAACAGCTTTTAGCTTTTTAATGATGGCATTCTCTTTGGCCATTGATTGTGTACCTATGGCAAGTACAATTGTAACTATAGAACTAAGCGCTTCAGGAATAGCAGCAACAGCAAGAGCAACAGCAAACATTAATGAATCTAATAGATCAATACCTCTATACATACTTAATCCAAATACAATAACACAGATACCAATTATTCCAAAGGCTAACTTCTTGGAGAATTCATCCAAGGAAATCTGAAGTGGGGTACTTTTTTCTTGAGTTTCTTCCATAAGGGTAGCTATTTTACCAAGCTCAGTATTCATACCAGTATTCGTTACAAGAACAGTAGCACGTCCATAAGTGACTAGTGAACTAGAGAAAACCATATTTTTTTGATCACCTAAAGCAACTTCATCTTTGTCAATAACATCAGAGAATTTGTCCACACTTTCGGATTCACCAGTTAATGAACTCTCATTAACTTTGAGAGAGAAGTTTTCTAAAATTCTACCATCAGCAACAACTAGGTCTCCAGCCTCTAATATCAAAATATCTCCTGGGACTACAGTCTTAGAAGGTATCTCAATTTTAACTCCATTCCGAATAACTTTAGCATTAGGTGCAGATAGCGCTTTTAGACTAGCTAGAGATTGTTCAGCTTTAACGTATTGAACAGTACCTAAAATAGCATTCATAGTTATAACAGCTAAAATTACAAAAGTGCTTTCTATATTTCCAGTCATAGCTGAAATTATAGCAGCAGCAATCAATATAATTACTAATAAGTCCTTAAATTGTTCTAGAAATACAGATAAAATGCTTTTTTTCTTTTTTTCATTTAAGGTATTTTCGCCTACAGAGTCTAATATTTCATTAGCTTTTTCACTCGTCAGCCCTTTTAAAGTCACATCGAAGTTTTTAAGAGATTCTTCTACTGTTTTAGAAAAATATTTTTTCATTATGGCATCTTCCTTTCAAAGAAAAAATTTAATAAGTATATAATTAACTAAAGTCTATAAAGTGAACATTTTCAGGTAGAGTTTAACTCTGACTGAATTTAGTTGAACATATACCCTCAAGTGGTACATACTCCAGAAATGTACAGTTGTTATACCCAAGTGAAGAAGAGTTGTTACTAATGATAGATATTGGATAAATTAACAACAAAAAAGACTTTTAATATAACTTCAACAATTTGAAGTTATATTAAAAGTCTCGTTACCTGTTAGGGTATATAACACCAGACTAACAATATAGTCGCGATTGTTGATGTTATATTTATAACTACTCCCTTTTAATATAGTGATTTATTTTATAGAATGATTATAGCATTTTATATAGTTTTAGTCAACACACTAAGGGGTATTTTGTACTATATATTATTTATATTTCACAAAAATATAAATAAGTAAATTACTGTTTAAGGTATATGTAAAATTATAACTATTGTTATCATATTGGTTAATATGTATAATTATAACTGCACACGTTAACAATATTATGTTATGTATGTAATTATATATTTAAGCCATAGGGGGACGTTGAAGTGAGATTAAAAAAAGTAAAAGATGTAAAAATCATAAGGAGTATAATTATAATAGTAATTTTATCTTTGATATCAACAATTACTATTGGAGTTTTGGGTTATTTAAATACATCTAAAATGTACGATGCCAACTTGACAATGTATAATAATGTTATTCCAAAACTTAGTGATTGGGGTGATGTTAATGGCAGCATGGGTGTTTTAAGAAATACTTTAACAAAAATAATAGATAGACCATTTGATGAGGCAAATGAAAAGGCCATGCTAGAATTAAATACAAATATAACGGAAATAGTGAATAGGCAGGCTAAAGAATCAGAAAATAATTCAGAAGAACACCAATTAGTTATGAAATTTAAAGAAGAATATGAACAATATTATTCGTACATACCAGGTATTATTGACCAAAGAAAACAAGATTTAACTCCAGATAAAAAGATTACAAATGATGCTATGGGTGTATACGGAAATCAAATTGCTCAAGATAATAAAGCACTAGTTCAACTTCAAAAGGATAAAGCTACAAATGAGATTAATAAATCTATGAGTGCATATAGAAAAAATATATTTATGTTTATAAGTATATTGAGCGTGTCAATTCTGGCTCTAGCGTTTATGTCAGCATATATAATATTTATGATTAAGAATTCTATTAAAGAATTTGTACATAAAGTTTCAATCTTATCAGAAGGAAATTTCACTGTAAAGTTTGATACTGAATCCGCAAACGAATTTGGAGTGATGAAGAATGCATTAAGCAAGACCATAACATCTATCGCATCAATTATATATACAGTAAAGGAGGATTCGAGCCTTGTTACAGAGCAATCAATAGAGCTTTCAAGGGTTTCAGAAAAAATGAAGCATTATATAGGAGATGTATCCAGTTCAATTCATGATATAGCAGAAGGATCTAATGAACAATCTGAAAGACTTATGTCAATAAACAATAATTTAAGTTCTTTTAGTGATAAATTAGATTCAATAACAAGATCTGTAGAGAAAGTGGATAAAAGCACTATTAATATTAGTAATGAAGCCAATATTAGTGATGAAAGATTGAGAAATATAGGTATATCGATAAATGAAATTGCAGAATCTTATAATGAAGCACAAAGGAAAGTTAATAAATTAAGCCTAAGTGTAAATAAAATAACAGAAATAACTAATATGATTAATGAAATAGCAGATGAAACTAATTTGTTAGCCTTAAATGCAGCTATTGAAGCGGCAAGAGCAGGTGAAGCAGGTAAGGGATTTTCAATTGTTGCAGATGAAATTAGAAAATTAGCAGAGCAATCTAAAAGTTCATCAGAAGATATTAATAATTTGCTAGGTGACATAAGTTCCGAAACTAAATTAGTTGAAGAAACAACAGGTATTGCTAACAAGAAATTAGAGGAGCAGATTCATACAATAGCATCAACTATAGTTTCATTTAAAGAAATAGTAGAATCTATAGGTGATATAGTACCTCAAGTTCATGAGATAAATGATGCAATAGTTGATATTAATAATAGAAAAAATAATATAGTAGAAAATGTGGAATTATCATCCGCTGTATCTGAAGAAAATTCTGCTGCATCCCAAGAGATATCCGCATCAGCCCATGAAATGGATAATTCAGCATATAAGGTTTCTAAATCTGCAGAAGAATTGAAAGATATAATGCAGCAGATTACATCTCAAATTGAGAAGTTTGTTCTTTAAAATAAAAATAATTAAATATGGATAAATATTAGTTTATCATGGGAATCTCTATGCTATTAGAATTATAGAGGTTCTCATTTTTATTACAAATTTAAGAAATTTAATATATAGTAACTAAGAATAAATGACTTGATTAAAAAACTAGAAATTCCATTGATGTAAGTTTTTATGTGATTAAATTTATTATTTAAGTTATAATATATAATAGTATTTATTGTGTATGGAGGTTTTTTTATGACAGGACTTGTACTTGAAGGCGGAGCATTCAGAGGATTATTTACAGCAGGTGTGTTAGACGCATTTCTAGATATAAAGGCAGAAATAAAATATATAGTAGGAGTATCTGCAGGTGCCACTAATGCATATTCTTATGTCTCTAGGCAAAGAGGAAGAAACTTAGAGATAATGGAAAGATTTATGGATAATAAGAGGTATATCAGCTATAGAAATTTAATTAGATGTAAATCTCTTATGGATTTAGAATTTGTATTTGACGAGATACCTAATAAGCATTGTCCATTTGATTATAAGGCGTTTTATGAATTTGATGGAAAGATGTTAGCAGGTGCTTTTAATATTGAGACTGGAAAGAATGAGTACTTTGATAAAGATTTATTGGATAAGAGAAATTCAATTCTTAGAGCAAGCATAGCGATACCATTAGTATTTCCATTTGAAAAGATAGAAGGACAATATTACGCTGATGGAGGCCTTTCAGAGCCTATACCAATTAATAAGTCAATAGAGGATGGTAATGACAAACATATAATAGTATTAACAAGGAATGAGGGGTATAGAAAGACAAAATCTAAAGCCAATGAAGTAACTTATAGGCTTTATAAAAATAAGTATCCAAAGCTTGCAGATGTGCTAAAAAATAGGCATATTAAATATAATGAGCAACTTGATTACTGCAAAGAATTAGAGGAAAGTGGGAAAGCATTTATAATAAGACCAAGTATAAGTATGGATATAAGTAGATTTGAGCGAAATAAAAGTAAACTAAAAGCAATATATCAAAATGGGTATGATTTGATTATTCAAAATAAAGAAAAAATACTTAAATATATTGGATAGTATTTAAATATAATATTTTAGAGAAGTATTTTCAAATAGATAAATTATATATATTATGAATGTTTATAAATAGAATAGAATGAATTATAAAATCTACAAATGTAGGATTCTAGCTGTTTTTGATGTATAATGTACTAATAAAATATAAAATTTTAGACAATAAAGCGAACAAGGGAGATATATATGTTTACATCCAATAGCAAAACACCTAAAGTATATCATCAAGTTATAGAACAAATTAAGAACAACATAAAAAGTGGTAAATTAAAAAAGGGAGATAGATTGCCATCAGAAAGAGAAATGTCAGAATCTCTTGGAGTATCACGTGCATCCATAAGAGAGGCATTGAGAGCATTAGAAGTGGTAGGTCTTGTGGAAAGCAGGCAAGGCGCAGGAAATTATATAAAAACTAATTTTGATAATTCATTATTTGAACCTCTTTCTGTCATGTTTATGTTACAAGAAAGTTCAATTGAAGAAATGTATGATTTAAGAGAAACGCTGGAGCTTCGTTGCGCTAGGTTATCCGCTAAAAATATAGAAAATAATGAGCTAGAGCTTTTAACAGCAATATTAGATAGAATGTATATAGCAGAAAATGAGGACGAGAGTCTTGAACTTGATATTAAGTTCCATTATTTAATTGCAAAAACCTCAAGAAATACTTTACTTATAAATGTTCTTGAAGTTATATCTCAGCTTATGGATGAATTCATTCGAAAATCAAGAGCGCAAATTTTACATACAGGAAAAACTAGGGAGAATTTATTAGAGATTCATGAGAATTTAGTAAGAGCTTTGAAATGCAGAGATGCTAGTAAAGCTCATAATGCTATGGTAGAGCACTTTGATTTAATTCGAGGATCCTATGGGTATAAAAAATAAAAATATATTGTTTTAAAAATAAGATGGATAAAAGATAATCGTCAGTGAGGTTATTTTTTTTATCCATTTTATTTTTGTTATATTTTAAACAAAAAATGCTTAAATACGATTAATTAAAAATATAAATTAAATTTTTATTAAATTTTATATGGGCAAAAAGATATAGAATATAAGGCACTAAGGAGTATATTGGAATAGAGTCAATGTAAACATTTTCTGTTAAATAAATAACAATACTTTACAAACTATATTTTGGAAAGTATAATTAAATTGAAATTGGTCATACCAATTTGATATTGGTATGACATGTTGGAAAAGAGGAGGAATAAATTAGTTTTATTGTGACTATAGCAAAAACTATTATATATAGCGGAATAATTAAACTGATATTGGATTTTATCAAGAAATAAATTGAAGTAATTTTTAAAAGTTTGTTTATTCCACATTGTTTTGACAAAACTACTACTATCACTTTGCCAATCAGTGTTTGGAATTTAAAATACAGTTTTAGGAGGAAGTTATCATGAATATTTTAGTTTGCATTAAGCAGGTGCCAGGAACATCTAAAGTTGAGGTTGATCCAGTTACAGGAGTTTTGAAAAGAGATGGCATAGACTCCAAAATGAATCCATATGATTTGTATGCTCTTGAAACAGCTCTTAAGATTAGGGAGAGTGAAGGAGGAACTGTTAAAGTCCTAAGTATGGGACCTAATCAAGCTTTAAGCGTAATTAAGGAAGCCTACACAATGGGAGCTGATGAAGGCACATTATTATCAGACAGGAAATTTGGAGGAGCTGATGTTTTAGCTACATCGTATACAATAGCTCAAGGCGTGAAAAAGATGGGGGATTTCGAACTTATTATTTGCGGTAAGCAAACAACAGATGGAGATACAGCGCAGGTAGGATCTGAAATGGCTGAATGGTTAAACATACCACATGTAGCTAACGTTAAGGACATAGTTAAAGTAGAAGACTCAACAATCACAGTTGAAATGGATATGCCAGAAAGTATTGAAACAGTAAAGATAGCGTACCCATGTCTAATCACTGTAGATAAAGGAATTTTTGAACCAAGGTTACCTTCTTATAGAAAAAAACTTTCAACTAAGGACAGAGAAATAAAAATATTAAGCCTAAAAGATTTTGATGATAAAGATGAGAAGAATTATGGACTTAATGGATCACCAACTCAAGTAGAGAGAATATTTCCACCAGAGGTTAATAATGATAGAGAAATGTGGACAGGTAGTTCTGGTGAATTAAGTGGAAAAATGGGAGATAAATTAAAAGAATTGAAATTTATTTAGGTATTAAATATTAGTAAAGATATCTCACAAAGATAATTAAAGGGGAGAATGCGTTATGGCAAAGTTAGTAGTAAATCAAGAGAAAATATTAGATATTGATGAGTTAATTAAAATATGTCCTTTTGGTGCCCTTGAAAATAATAATGGAGTTGTTGAAATAAGTGGAGCATGTAAAATGTGCAAGCTTTGCGTTAAAAAGGGGCCTAAGGGAGCTGTTGAATATATAGAGGAAGAAGTCAAAGAGATAGATAAAAGTCTTTGGAATGGAATAGGCGTTTATGTTGATCATGTAGATGGAGAAATACATCCTGTTACTTATGAGCTAATAGGAAAGGCGAGAGAATTAGCAGGAAAGATAAATCATCCAGTATATGCTGTATTTATCGGAAATAATATTTCTCATAAAGCTGAAGAATTATTACACTATGGTGTAGATAAGGTATTTGTATATGATGACGAGGAATTAAAGTATTTTAGAATAGAACCATATACAGCTGCTTTCGGAGATTTTATAAATAATGTAAAACCAACAGCGATTTTAGTTGGTGCTACAACTATAGGTAGATCTTTAGCGCCAAGAATAGCTGCCAGATTTAAAACTGGACTTACAGCAGATTGTACAATATTAGATATGAAGGAAAATACAGATTTAGTTCAAATTAGACCGGCATTTGGTGGTAATATAATGGCTCAGATAGTTACTCCAAATTCTAGACCTCAATTAGCAACTGTTAGATATAAAGTTATGACAGCTCCAAAAAGAAACGATGATATTTCAGGAGAAATAGTAGAATGTTCTATAGATAAGGAAAAACTTTTATCTAAAATTACAGCCCTTAGTATAAAGAAAAAAGATGCTGAAGTAGGAATAAGTGATGCTGAAGTAATAGTTGCAGCAGGAAGAGGAATTAAATCAGAAAAGGATTTAGAATTAGTAAAAGAATTAGCTAAACTTTTAGGAGCAGAATTTGCATGTACTAGACCTCTAATAGAGGCAGGCTGGGTTGATGCAAAGAGACAAATTGGATTAAGCGGTAGAACTGTAAGGCCAAGGCTTATCATAGCTTGTGGAATATCTGGAGCAGTTCAATTTACAGCTGGAATGAATAATTCAGATTATATATTTGCTATAAATGCTGATGATAAAGCACCAATATTTAAGGTTGCTCACTATGGAGTTGTTGGAAACTTGTATGAAATAATTCCAGAATTAATAGAAAAAATAAAAATGGCTAAGGAGGCATAGGTGATGAGTTACAAAGAAGTTGAATTAAAAGATTATGAATATATATTATCTATAGCAGAGAATGATTTGGAGAGAGTTTTCTTTAGAGAAGAAATAAATGAAGACTATAGCCATGATGAATTAGGCGGAATTAAGAAAATGCCTGATATAGTTATTCAAACTATAAGTGCTGATGAAGTTTCAAAAGTAATGAAATATGCCTATGAGAATAATATTCCTGTTACTCCAAGGGGATCAGGAACAGGACTTGTTGGAGCAGCGGTTCCACTTAAAGGCGGAATAGTTATAGACCTTAGCAGGATGAATAAAATTTTAGAATTAGATGAAGAAAATTTGACTCTTACATTAGAACCAGGTGTATTACTTATGGAGATAGGTAAATATGTTCAAGAATTTGACTTATTTTATCCACCAGATCCAGGTGAAAAATCAGCAACAATTGGAGGAAATATAAGTACTAATGCAGGAGGTATGAGAGCTGTAAAATATGGAGTGACTAGAGACTATGTAAGAGGACTTGAGGTTGTATTACCAAATGGTGATATAGTGAATTTAGGAGGAAAAGTAGTTAAAAACAGCTCTGGATATGCACTAAAAGATTTAATTGTTGGTTCAGAAGGAACTTTAGGAATAGTAACAAAGGCTATTTTAAAGTTATTACCACTTCCTAAAAAGGCTTTAAGTTTGCTTATTCCTTTTGAAAGTCTCGAAAGAGCGATAGAGACTGTGCCTAAAATAATTAAATCTAAGTCAATACCAACAGCAATCGAATTTATGCAGAGAGAAGCGATACTTGCTGCAGAAGAATTTTTAGGAAAAAGTTTTCCAGATAAATCATCTGATGCATACCTATTATTAACTTTCGATGGAAATTCCACAGAAGAAATTGAAAAGGATTATGAAAATGTAGCTAATATTTGTTTAGAAGCTGGAGCTTTAGATGTATTAATCTCAGATACTGAAGAAAGACAAGAATCAATATGGTCAGCTAGAGGTTGTTTCCTTGAAGCAATTAAAGCATTAACTACTGAAATGGATGAAGTTGATGTTGTTGTTCCAAGAAATCAAATAGGAAAGTTTGTAACCTTCACTCATGAACTTGAACGTACTGCTAATATAAGAATAAAAAGCTTTGGGCATGCAGGTGATGGAAATCTTCACATATATATATTAAGAGATGACCTTGACCAAGAAGCATGGGAATCTAAATTAAAAGAAGTTATGCAAATAATGTATAATAAAGCTAAAGAATTAGATGGCCAGGTGTCAGGAGAACATGGAATAGGATTTGCAAAGAAGGGATATTTAAAAGAATCACTTCCAAGTGAATGTATTGGAATAATGCAAGGAATTAAATTAGCTTTTGATCCTAAGAACATATTAAATCCAGGAAAGGTATGTGAATAGAATAAAAAAGTATTTAATTTGAATACTAGCAAATTATAAATATAAGTAATTTAACTGAGCTTTATTTACAAATCAAAGCTGTCTTAAAATAGAAATTTAATTTCTATTTTGGGACAGCTTATTTTTATACATAAAAAAGCAAACTCATAACAATATACCTTTTTATGTATAATTTATTTATAGCTAAAGAATAAATTAATACAGAAGAATTATAAAATGTCATTGAGATTTATAAATTATAGTTCTCATTAAAAGAAAAAATTAAAATGAATAAAACCTTTTTACTAAATTAATCCTCTTATATTATAGGAGCTCCAAAAGGAAGAGAGGTGCAAAGATGGATATAGAAGAAATAGTAACGCGTTGCAAGCTCGGAGAGAAGGAAGCATTTCGCGAACTTTTTCAAATTGTAGAAAAAAAGGCGTTGGCTACTGCATATTTTTTATCAGGAAATAGAGGAATTGCTGAAGACATACTTCAAGAGACATATATGAAATGCTTCATGGAAATAAATAAACTTCAAGAGCCACAAGCGTTTAAAGTATGGTTTTTTAAAATTCTTATGCGAACAGGCTGGAAAATGACAAAAAAGCAGTCAGAGTTAGTTCCGTTAGAAATAACATCAGAAAATGAAGGTTTATTTTTTGATGAGAATCAAGAAAAAGAAAACATAATTGATAGATATGAGATAAAACATGTAATGCGGAGTGCAATCAACAAATTAAGTCCTAATTTAAAAACAGTTGTTATTCTTTATTATTACAATGACATGACAATGGAAGAAATTTCAAAGGTTACAGGTTGTTTTAAGGCCACGGTAAAATCACGGTTGTTTTATGCCAGAGCTGCTTTGAAGAAGCAGTTAGCCAATTGCTTTGAGGTGGAAAGTGGGATGAGCATAGTTAAATAGAAAGGAGTCTAATTAAAAATGAAAGATAAGGGTTATTTGGATAAGGTAATAAAGAGTGCTATAGATGATAGTATTTTTAATATTAAAGCTTCAAGAGATATTTTTAATGAGGCTTGGAATAATAAGGAGAAAGAAATGGGAAAGAAAAAGTATTTTAGTATAAAAAATATAAGAAAGGAGGTATTAGTTCCTATATGCTGTGTATTATTTGCTATTGTTGGTGTTTTTACATTTTCGCCAGTAGCAAGGGCTGCTGCGCAGGAAGCATTGAAGACAATATTTTTACTTGATAAATCAGGTAATATTATTGAGAAATCAGAAGATGAGGCAGTTGATGATGTTACCGTTGGAGGTTTTGAGATAACGGATAAAAACAAGAATGAGATAGAGGGGAAATTCGGATTTGAATTTAATTTTCCTAAAAAAGTTGGGAATTTCTCCATTACAGAAATTGCAGGATATCCTGTGTCTCCAGTAGCGATGATGACTGTTAAAGATTTGAAATATAAAGATGAAGAAAACTCATTAGATAAGTTTAGAAAAGCGGTAGGAGATGATCAAATATTTAATGAGCTTAGTAAAGATTATAAGATTATAAGAAACATTTGTGAATCATATGAAGATAGTGAGAAACATAAATTTTTTATATACTTATCAAAATTTAGTGAGGATTCAGAAATGAATAGTGTTAAAGAAACAACTATTGATAATATAAAATGTAGAGTTTTAGAAGAAAATAGGGCTAAATATGAAAGAAGTGAAAATGGCGATGATGTTACAAAGAAGCCTATTAGTGTTAACAAAATATATTATATGGTTTGGGATTATAATGGAGTAAGCTACAGGATATACATTGGAGAAAATTCTGCAGATATTGATGTAGCAACACAGTTTGCAAAAGATTATATAAAGATTCTAAAACAAGAATAGAAAAAACAAAGGGTAAGGGAGTGATCTCTTACCCTTTGTTTTGAAAGGGATATATGAACTTTAATAAAAAATATAATATAAAATCTATGATTTATAGAATAAGTTAGGAAATTGAACCTTTAGATGTTTAAGATTAAATAATCTTCTTTAAATAAATCAATATTATTTTAATAAAACTGTATGAAATAATAAAAAATACATTGAAAAATAATTTGAAATAATATAAAATAAGAATATAGTAATAATAAATGATAATAAATAAGCAGAAAGGAGAAAGAGAAATGGATGAATTAATAATGTCTCGAAGAATTGAAAATTTAAAGAAGAAGATGTTATCCGAAAAAAGATATGCATCTATTGAACAAGCACTTATAATAACTGAAACTTATAAAGAGAATGAAGATAAGCCAGTTATTATAAAAAGAGCATTAGCATTAAAGAATTCTCTTTCAAAATTAGAAATCGGTATTGATGATGAAGAGTTAATAGTAGGTAACCGTACTAAAGGGGTTAGATATGGTGTTGTTTTTCCAGAGAGCGGTAGCTCATGGATCGATAAAGAATTTGAATCTCTACCAACTAGACCTCAAGACAAATTTAATGTGAATTTAAATGATATAGAAACATTTCGAAAAGTGATTAAACCATATTGGGATGGACACTCATTAGAGGATGTCATTAGACAGAGATATGGAAAAGAAATTGATGAAATTGCAAAAGTGGTAAAAATAAATCAAAAAGACCATGCTCAAGGGCATATTTGTCCAAATTGCAGAGAGTGGCTTGCTTTAGGCCCAGAAGGAATTAAGCAAAGAGCCATTGAAAAAATGAAGAATTCTACAAAAGAAAGTAAGGAATTTTATGAAAGTGTAATTATTGTTATGGAAGGTGCTCAAGAATTTATGATGAGATACCATGACTTAATGAAAGAAAAAGCTGAGTCAATCTGCGAGGAAGAATTAGTAGCAGATATGCTTCAAGTTGCAGAGATTTGTAAGAATATCTCTAGAAGGCCGGCACAAACTTTCCATGAGGCGGTGCAAGCAATTTGGTTTTTATTTGTTATACTTCATATGGAATCAAATGCATCATCATTCTCACCAGGAAGAATGGATGAATTTTTATATCCATATTATAAAAGAGATATACATCTTGGAAATATAGATGATAAAAAGGCTTTAGAAATAATTGAATGTCTTTGGCTTAAGTTTAATGAAATAGTTTATTTAAGAAATTCTCATAGTGCTAAATTTTTTGCAGGATTTCCTATAGGATTTAATATTGCAATTGGTGGCCAAGATGAAAAGAGTAATGATTTTTCAAATGAATTATCTTTCTTATTCCTAAAAGCTCAAGAACATTTAGGTCTGCCACAACCTAACTTATCTGTGAGACTTCATAAGAACACATCAGAAAAACTATTGAAAGAGAGCATAAAAGTTGTGGCAAAAGGCAGTGGAATGCCGCAGTTCTTTAATGATGAATCAGTAGTGCCGTCTATGATAGACTTAGGAATTAAAGAAAAAGATGCAAGAGACTATGCAATTGTTGGATGCGTAGAGCTTACAACTCAAGGTAATAATCTTGGTTGGAGTGATGCAGCAATGTTCAATTTAAATAAGGTTTTAGAGATCACTCTAAATGGTGGAAAATGCTTAATTTCAGGAGATTCATTGTCTCAAGACTTAGGTAATCTAACCACTTACGAAAAGTATGAAGATTTAGAGGAAGCATTTGCTAAGCAAATAGATTATTTCATTGATAGAATGATTTTAGCTTGTGAACAAGTTGAAAAAGCCCACATAGATGTTTTACCTTCGCCATTCTTATCGTCAGTTATTGACGACTGCATTGAGAAAGGTGTAGATGTTACTGCAGGTGGAGCAGTATATAATCTGTCAGGAATTCAAATGATACAAGTTGCAAATTTAGCGGATAGCTTGGCAGCAATAAAACTTTTAGTATATGATGAAAAGAGAATTTCTAAAGAAGAATTGTTAAAAGCTCTTCAAAATAACTTTGAAGGATATGAAGTGATAAGGGCTATGCTATTAAATCGTGCACCTAAATACGGGAATGATATTCAATGGGTAGATGAAATTGGTGCTAAGTGGGCAAGATATTTCAATGGAAAGCTTAAATCTTATACAAACTATCGTGGAGGTAAATATCATACAGGAATGTATACAGTATCTGCCCATGTTCCAATGGGTGAAAATGTAGGAGCATCTGCAGATGGAAGATATGCAAAGGCACCTTTAGCTGACGGTGGTATGTCACCTGTATATGGAAGAGATATTGCAGGACCTACTGCTGTTTTAAAGTCTGTATCAAAATTAGATAATGTATTAACTACTAATGGTGGTTTATTAAATATGAAGTTCTTACCTGAATTTTTTAAGCATGAGATTGGACGGGATAAGTTTGCAAGATTCTTAAGAACCTTTGTAGATTTAGAAATACCACATATTCAATTTAATGTTTTACGTAAAGAAGATTTATTAGCAGCGCAAAAGTATCCTGAAAATTATCGTAGTTTAACTGTACGTGTAGCGGGATATACAGCATATTTCACTGAACTTGCAGGAGAATTGCAAAATGAAATTATAGCAAGAACAAGTTATGGGGATATATAGCCTATGGAAAAAGATTATTCGTCTTTAACAGGAAAGATTTTTGATATAAGAAGATTTTCAACACATGATGGAGAGGGAATAAGAACAACGATTTTTTTAAAAGGATGTCCGCTTAAATGTGTTTGGTGTCAAAATCCTGAAGGTATTTCTCCAAAGGAACAATTAATTCATTTTGAAAATAAATGTATTAATTGTGATCTATGTATTAAAAAATGCTCTAATCAATCAGTTATACGAGAAAATAATAAAATATGTGTTGTTCAAGATAAATGTATAGATGAACAAAATGAAATTGTTACAGATATTTGTCCGACTGGTGCGTTAACTATGGATTCTAAAAATTATACTTTAGATGAAGTTATAGAAATAGCACTGAAGGATAAAGCGTTTTTTAAATATGGTGGTGGGGTAACTTTATCTGGTGGAGAACCATTGTACCAGAAAGAATTTGTAGTTGTATTACTTAAAATGTTAAAAGAAGCTGGAATAAATACAGCGATTGAAACATCTTTATTCGTCCCTACTGAATATATAATAGAAGCGCTACCGTATCTAGATACAATTTTTGCAGATTTAAAGGTATTTGATAATGATAAGCATAAGATTTTTACTGGCGTAGGTAATGAACTAATCAAAAAGAACATCAAGTTTATTTTAGAAAGCAATAAGAAAGATAATGTGATTATCAGAACTCCATTAATACCTCAATTTACAGCAAATAAAATTAATATTCATGATATAAGTGGATATATTTCAAGCATTTACTCAAAAGTAAGGTATGAACTATTAAATTATAATCCACTTGCAAAATCAAAATACAACTTAATCAATAATTTAGATTATTGTTTTGAAGAGAATCCTAAAATGTATACTGAGACTCAAATGGAGGAATTTTATGATATAGCTTATTCAGCAGGAATAAGAAATTTAGTTAAATAGTTGTTTCGGATATTCATTGATTGCTGAATAAAAAGGTATAAATAAAAATGTTTTTATTTTAATATTCTAAAATTCTTAAGAATATATATTGTTTAGAATATTACAATATAAGAATATATATTCTTGGAATAGAGTATTGTTTTATAGTATTTATAACGCATTTACTTAATTTAAGTATAGAAATTAAAAAGAGAGAGGGAGAAGAAAAAATGTTAATGTTAATTGATGATGCAAACTTAGATGAAATTAAAAGGATTTATGAATTTTACCCATGTGATGGGGTGACAACTAATCCATCTATTCTAAAAAAACAAGGTGGAAATCCTATGGAGGTATTAAAAGCAATTAGAGAATTCTTACCAGAAGGGGCACAATTACATGCTCAAGTTGTATCATTAACTGCTGAAAAAATGGTTGATGAAGCACAACATATGATTGAAGTACTTGGAAAGGACACTTATATTAAAATTCCTGTAACACCTGAAGGAATAAAAGCTATGAAATTATTAAGTAAGGAAAATGTAAATATTACAGCAACAGCTATTTATACTTCGATGCAAGCCTTCATGGCAGCAAAAGCAGGGGCAAGATATACAGCACCTTATGTAAATAGGATTGATAATATGGGAGCTGATGGAGTTCAAGTTGCAAAAGATATTCATGACATGTTTAAAATGCATGGATTAAATTCGGATGTATTAGCTGCAAGCTTCAAAAATTCACAACAAGTTTTGAATTTATGCAAGTATGGAATTGGATCAGTTACAGCAGCACCAGATGTAATAGAAGGATTAATAAAACATGATGCAACTAAAAATGCAGTAGATGTATTTACAAAAGATTTCTATAGCTTGGTTGGTGAAGGGAACACAATGGAGGGGCTATAATTCAGGAAGAAGAACATTTAAGGGAAATAATTTATTGTTCTTTTTACTATAGACTCACACATACAAATATTTTGACATATAATGAACTAGTATCATTACATGGAGTTGAAAATGCGTGATATACGGGCTGATTTTAGCTGGAGGTAAGGGCAGTAGACTATATCCTCTATCAAGAGCCGATCAACCAAAACAATTTTTAAAGCTAATTAACGATAAAAGTTTCTTAGTTAATACTGTTGATAGGATAATGCCATTAATAGACAGGGATAATATTTATATTGTAACCAATATGGACTACAAAGAAAAAGTTAAGGATGAACTAATAGGAATTAGAGAGGAAAATATTTTTGTAGAGCCTGCTAATAAAGAAACTGCAACTTGTATAGGTTTGTCTGCAGTAAAATTATTAAAACAAGATGCTAATGCAGTAATGGTTGTATTACCATCAGATCACTATATTCAGGGTGAGAAGAATTATATAGATACTTTATCACAAGCAATAGAAATGGCAAATAGGAGAAGGTGTATCGTTACACTTGGGATTGAACCTAGTAGACCTGAAACAGGATATGGATATATAGAAATGGGGGAAAGAACTGCTGGAAGCATACCAACTTATAGAATTGCAAGGTTTACAGAAAAACCAAATTCAGAGGTAGCTAAAGATTTCATATTAAAAGGAACTTATTTATGGAATTCTGGGATGTTTATATTTAGGGCCGACGTTATACTAAGAGAAATAGAAAAATACTTGCCTAAATTGCATAAATCACTGATGGAGATATATAAAAATTTAGGAGAGGAAAATGAAGAGAGTGTTATAAAAGACCAATATGAACTTATAGACGGAATTTCTATAGACTTTGGAGTTATGCAGAGAACTAGAAAAGCCTATGTTATTAAATGTGATTTTAGTTGGGATGACATGGGGAGTTTTGGCGCTTTAAGTAGGCTACTGAGCACTTATAGAAATAATAGTATATCTAAGAATGTTTATATTGACGATTGCGAGAATTGCTCCATATTTGGGGACAAAAACCTGATAATTGGGTTTGGAATAAAAGACTTGGTTGTAGTAGATGCTGGAGATGTTATTCTTGTAATGGATAAAAATAAGGATCAGGAAATAAAACATTTATTAAATAGGCTCAACGAAAATAAAGAATATAATAAATTTCTATAGTAAGTAAGCTGTTTCAATATATCTTAATGATACTGAAGCAGCTTATTTATCTTTGGAGATGCACTTAGAAAGCATGTGCAAGTTAGAGTTAGTATATAAGGAAACCATATAAAATGTATGCTTAAACTATATTAAACTAATATTTTTACTAATATAGTTTAATACGTTATGAGCTTTGATATTCTTGGGTATTAGTACATATAATACTTGAAGAAATCGATTAATAAAGTGTTGTAAATTTGAATCTAGAGTATTATTATAAATATACAAAACAAATTTAATTTATAAAAAAATAACGAAACGCCTAAATGAGGGTTTCATAAAATATAAAATTTAATATGCAGAGGATGTGATCAAGCATTGATGATCAATACTCACAAGATTATGGCAGAAAATATTATAAAATATGCTAATACAAAGAGTATTTATTTAATTAATAATAAAAGATTTATATGGGGGAACGTGAAACCTGATTGTGCGCCTAAATATAAATTTAAGAAGCATTATTTTAATGAAAGTATAAATATGATTATTGAAAAGATTATACATTTATCATCATTATCATTGGAAGAAATATACTATGATATGACAATTGGTAAGTTTAGTGAAGAGCTTGGAGTAATATGTCACTTTTTATGTGATTTTTTCTGTGCACCACACTATTATAGATGGGAATTTAAGAGTACGAGCGCTGTAAAACATCATATGATGTATGAGAAAAATTTAGCTAAGGTAGCTAAGTCGTTTGATCCGACAGGAATTATAAATACACATGTAGATTCAAGTAATATAGAAGAGTTTATAATGCAGCTACAGAAGCAATATGATGGAACTATAAATTATTATAATGATTTAACCTTTTCGTATTATGTTTGCGATAGCGTATTAAATATGATATTGAACAATGTGTTTATCAATGAAAATAAGGTAATTAAAGTAATTTAATTTCTTAAGATAAGAAATATTTCAAAATGGTTGAAAAATTATTTTGAAATATTTTTTTGATTTTGTTAAAAGGTATAAAATTTTATAAAGATATTATTTAATATAAACAAAAATCGCAATGTTAAAATAAAATTCTTGAACACATGTTTAAGTATTGATATTGTTATTATATAGAAAAGGTTAAAAATAAAGCGGTTTAAATTAAAAAAAGTGGTCAAAATATAAAAAAGTAAAATTTCATAGCAGTGAGTTTTCTAGAGACTTCTGTTGCTTATCAAGAGAAATTTTAAATTTATAGGCACTTTTGAATAAATAATTTAATTAAGCTTGACATAAAAATATAGAAATATGGTAGAATTATAAATTATAGCAATTAATTAAAATTTAACAATGTGAATATAATTTTAAAATTGATTGTTAATAAATAGACTAATCATAATTACTAAAAGTCTAAATAGTAGTTATATAATTTAATTTGATATAAATATTATAGGGTCGAAAAATATAAAAGTATTGAAATAGGAGAAAGTAGATATGGAAAAGCATAAAAATATATCGATGGCAGTTATCAAAAGGTTGCCTAAGTATCATAGATATCTTGAAGAACTTATGAAAAATGAGGTGGATAGAATTTCTTCAAAAGAATTAGGAGAAAAGATTGGATTTACTGCATCACAAATTAGACAAGATTTAAATTGTTTTGGAGATTTTGGACAACAAGGTTATGGATATAATGTTAAGGAACTATATACCCAAATTAGCGCTATATTGGGATTAGACAGAGGTTATGAAGCTGCACTGGTTGGTGCTGGAAATATAGGGCAAGCAGTTTCGAATTATTCTAGATTTGAAAATTTAGGATTTAAAATAACAGCAATATTTGATGCAAATCCTAAATTGATAGGGATGAAAATCAGAGATGTAGAAATAATGGATATAGACGAAATGGAATCCGTACTAGAAGAACATAAAATAGATATTGGCATAATTTGTGTTCCTAGAAAAAATGCCCAAGTTGTTGCTGATGAATTAATAAGGGGTGGAGTAAGAGCAATTTGGAATTTTGCTCCTGTAGATTTAGTAGTTCCAGATCATGTGAAAGTAGAAAATGTACATCTAAGTGAAAGTTTATTGACTTTAATTTATTTATTAAATGAGAGTGAAGGTTAAAAATATAATAAATATATGCAATATATTATTTAAAGCTTGTTCAAAAAATAACAGATTAAATATATATATTTGTTTTTAGAAATAGATTTAAGAAAAATTTATGCAAAAGCTTTACATGAATAAAGTTTTCTTCTCTGTTTGGCATGAAAATAGATATATACCTTTGATCAGTTATTTTTTTCATATACTTAAAAACTTATATTAATAACGCAATATTTTATTGCAAATAATCTAGGAACGTATTATAATTTTAATTGAGGCGTGAAGTCTTGATATTTTTTTAGACTTATTTGTTATATTATTAACAATTAGGATAAAAAATATCAAAAATAGTGTGAAAATTAAAAAAATAAGCAAGTTTGAAGGAGGTCCTTAGAATGGAATTAAAAAATGTTATTCTTGAAAAAGAAGGGCATTTAGCTATTGTTACAATCAATAGACCAAAGGCATTAAATGCATTGAATTCAGAAACACTAAAAGATTTAAATGTTGTTTTAGATGATTTAGAAGCAGACAACAATGTGTATGCAGTTATAGTTACAGGTGCTGGTGAGAAATCTTTTGTTGCTGGAGCAGATATTTCAGAAATGAAAGATCTTAATGAAGAACAAGGTAAAGAATTTGGTATTTTAGGAAACAATGTCTTCAGAAGATTAGAAAAATTGGATAAGCCAGTTATCGCAGCTATATCAGGATTTGCTCTTGGTGGTGGATGTGAACTTGCTATGTCATGTGACATAAGAATAGCTTCAGTTAAAGCTAAATTTGGTCAACCAGAAGCAGGACTTGGAATAACTCCAGGATTTGGTGGAACTCAAAGATTAGCTAGAATTGTAGGGCCAGGAAAAGCTAAAGAATTAATTTATACTTGTGACCTTATAAATGCAGAAGAAGCTTATAGAATAGGTTTAGTTAATAAAGTAGTTGAATTAGAAAAATTGATGGAAGAAGCAAAAGCAATGGCTAACAAGATTGCAGCTAATGCTCCAAAAGCAGTTGCATATTGTAAAGATGCTATAGACAGAGGAATGCAAGTTGATATAGATGCAGCTATATTAATAGAAGCAGAAGACTTTGGAAAGTGCTTTGCAACAGAAGATCAAACAGAAGGAATGACTGCGTTCTTAGAAAGAAGAGCAGAAAAGAATTTTCAAAATAAATAATTTTTTAATAATTAGTTAAAAATCTATTAGAGATTTATATATAGTTTGTATCAAATAGGTTTAATTAACAAGGAGGGTAATTTAATGAATTTCCAATTAACTAGAGAACAACAATTAGTACAACAAATGGTTAGAGAATTCGCAGTAAATGAAGTTAAGCCAATAGCTGCTGAAATCGACGAATCAGAAAGATTCCCTATGGAAAACGTTGAAAAAATGGCTAAGCTTAAAATGATGGGTATCCCATTTTCTAAAGAATTTGGTGGAGCAGGCGGAGATGTTCTTTCATATATAATATCTGTGGAAGAATTATCAAAAGTTTGTGGTACTACAGGAGTTATTCTTTCAGCGCATACATCATTATGTGCATCAGTAATTAATGAAAATGGAACTAACGAACAAAGAGCAAAATATTTGCCAGATCTTTGTAGTGGTAAGAAAATCGGTGCTTTCGGATTAACAGAACCAGGCGCTGGTACAGATGCTGCAGGACAACAAACAACTGCTGTATTAGAAGGAGACCATTATGTATTAAATGGTTCAAAAATCTTCATAACAAATGGTGGAGTTGCTGAAACTTTCATAATATTTGCTATGACAGATAAGAGTCAAGGAACAAAAGGAATTTCTGCATTCATAGTAGAAAAGTCATTCCCAGGATTCTCAATAGGAAAATTAGAAAACAAGATGGGGATCAGAGCATCTTCAACTACTGAGTTAGTTATGGAAAACTGCATAGTACCAAAAGAAAACCTACTTAGCAAAGAAGGTAAGGGATTTGGTATAGCAATGAAAACTCTTGATGGAGGAAGAATTGGTATAGCTGCTCAAGCTTTAGGTATTGCAGAAGGAGCTTTTGAAGAAGCTGTTAACTATATGAAAGAAAGAAAACAGTTTAATAAACCATTATCAGCATTCCAAGGATTACAATGGTATATAGCTGAAATGGATGTTAAAATCCAAGCTGCTAAATACTTAGTATACCTAGCTGCAACAAAGAAGCAAGCTGGTGAGCCTTACTCAGTGGATGCTGCAAGAGCTAAATTATTTGCTGCAGATGTTGCAATGGAAGTTACAACTAAAGCAGTTCAAATCTTTGGTGGATATGGTTACACTAAAGAATACCCAGTAGAAAGAATGATGAGAGATGCTAAAATATGCGAAATCTACGAAGGAACTTCAGAAGTTCAAAAGATGGTTATCGCAGGAAGCATTTTAAGATAGGAGGACTTTTAGAATGAATATAGTAGTTTGTGTAAAACAAGTTCCAGATACTACAGCAGTAAAAATTGATCCTAAAACTGGTACATTAATAAGAGATGGTGTTCCATCAATAATGAATCCAGAGGATAAACACGCTTTAGAAGGTGCATTACAATTAAAAGAAAAAGTTGGAGGAAAAGTTACTGTAATAAGTATGGGACTTCCAATGGCTAAAGCAGTATTAAGAGAAGCATTATGTATGGGAGCTGATGAAGCTGTCCTATTAACAGATAGAGCACTTGGAGGAGCAGATACTTTAGCTACTTCAAAGGCACTTGCAGGAGTAATAGCTAAATTAGATTATGATTTGGTATTTGCTGGAAGACAAGCAATTGATGGAGATACTGCACAAGTAGGACCAGAAATAGCAGAACATTTAAACATTCCTCAAGTAACTTACGTTCAAGACGTTAAAGTTGAAGGAAATACATTAATAGTAAATAGAGCACTAGAAGATGGACATCAAGTAGTAGAAGTTAAAACTCCATGTCTATTAACTGCAATCGAAGAATTAAATGAAACTAGATATATGAATGTTGTAGATATATTCGAAACTTCAGATGATGAAATCAAAGTTATGAGCGCAGCTGATATAGATGTAGATGTAGCTGAATTAGGGCTTAAAGGCTCACCTACAAAGGTTAAGAAGTCAATGACTAAGGAAGTTAAAGGTGCAGGAGAAATCGTAAGAGAAGCACCTAAAAATGCAGCATACTATGTTGTAGGAAAATTAAAAGAAAAACACTACATCTAAGATAATAGGAGGGTAATTTATTATGAATATAGCAGATTACAAAGGCGTTTGGGTCTTTGCTGAACAAAGAGAAGGCGAATTACAAAAAGTATCTTTAGAACTACTTGGTGAAGGTAGAAGAATTGCTGATGAATTAGGAGTAAATCTTACAGCTTTATTATTAGGTAGCAACATAGAAGGATTAGCAAAAACTTTAGCAGAGCACGGTGCAGATGAAGTTTTAGTTGCTGATGATAAAAACTTAGAACACTATACAACTGATGCTTATACAAAAGTTATTTGTGATTTAGCAAATGAAAGAAAACCAGGAATATTATTCGTAGGAGCTACTTTCATCGGAAGAGATTTAGGTCCAAGAATAGCTGCTAGATTATCAACAGGATTAACAGCAGACTGTACATCAATTGATGTTGATGTTACAAATGGCGATCTTTTAGCTACAAGACCAGCATTTGGTGGTAACCTAATGGCTACAATTGCTTGTCCAGAACATAGACCACAAATGGCAACAGTAAGACCAGGAGTATTTGCAAAGATTACAACTGATCCATCTAAATGTAAAATTGAAAAAGTTGATGTTAAATTAGCAGATAGCGATGTAAGAACTAAAGTTTTAGAAACTATAAAAGCTAAGAAGGATATCGTTGATATAGCTGAAGCAGATTTCATCGTATCAGGTGGTAGAGGAGTTGGAAACAAAGAAAACTTCCAATTACTTAAAGAATTAGCAGAAGCTCTAGGCGGAACTGTCGCTGGATCAAGAGCAGCTGTAGAAAAAGGATGGATTGATGGAGCATATCAAGTAGGTCAAACTGGTAAGACTGTTAGACCTCAAATATATATAGCTTGTGGTATTTCTGGAGCTATCCAACACGTTGCTGGTATGCAAGATTCAGATTTAATCATTGCTGTAAATAAAGATGATTCAGCTCCAATAATGAAAATTGCTGACTATGCAATAGTTGGTGATCTTACTAAGGTAGTACCAGAATTAATAGCTCAAGTTAAAGAAATAAAGAGCGCTGAATAATTATAATGTAACATTAAAGATAATTAATTAACAATATTATTCAATAAGTAACAATTAGATAATTATGAAGTTAATCCTTAGTTAAAATATATATTTTAGCTAAGGATATCTATAATGAAAAGATTTAGAGGAGGAATAATTTATGAAAAAGATTTTTGTACTTGGAGCAGGAACAATGGGTGCTGGTATCGTTCAAGCATTCGCTCAAAAAGGTTGTGAAGTAATTGTAAGAGACATAAAGGAAGAATTTGTTGACAGAGGAATAGCTGGAATCACTAAAGGATTAGAAAAGCAAGTTGCTAAAGGAAAAATGTCTGAAGAAGATAAAGAAGCTATACTTTCAAGAATTTCAGGAACAACTGATATGAAATTAGCTGCTGACTGTGATTTAGTAGTTGAAGCTGCAATCGAAAACATGAAAATTAAGAAGGAAATCTTCGCTGAATTAGATGGAATTTGTAAGCCAGAAGCGATTTTAGCTTCAAACACTTCATCTTTATCAATTACTGAAGTTGCTTCAGCTACAAAGAGACCTGATAAAGTTATCGGAATGCATTTCTTTAATCCAGCTCCAGTAATGAAGCTTGTTGAAATTATTAAAGGAATAGCTACTTCTCAAGAAACTTTTGATGCTGTTAAGGAATTATCAGTTGCTATTGGAAAAGAACCAGTAGAAGTTGCAGAAGCTCCAGGATTCGTTGTAAACAGAATATTAATCCCAATGATTAACGAAGCTTCATTTATCCTACAAGAAGGAATAGCTTCAGTTGAAGATATTGATACAGCTATGAAATATGGTGCTAACCATCCAATGGGACCTTTAGCTTTAGGAGATCTTATTGGATTAGACGTTTGCTTAGCTATCATGGATGTTTTATTCACTGAAACAGGTGATAACAAGTACAGAGCTAGTAGCATATTAAGAAAATATGTTAGAGCTGGATGGCTTGGAAGAAAATCAGGAAAAGGATTCTATGATTATTCTAAATAATATCATGAATATATGGAAAAACTCAAGTTTATGCTTGGGTTTTTTTATTTTTAGGGAAATATATAAATAACTACTAGATTACATAAATAAGTTTAAACTAAAGAATATTGTAAAATTCAACAAAACATTTTATTACTGTTAAGTAAGTGATATAATATATTAAATAATAACTATTTTCTTAAGATTAATTGTATAATTTAATTGAATATTGGATATTAAAAAAATAAATAGTTAAAAAATATGATATAGGTGGTACACATCAGAAAATGGGCAATATAAACTGTGACATAATCTTTAGAAAAAAACTTTAGTGTAGAATATATTATTTAAAGAAGAATATATGAATGAAATAAGTTAAAACTAAGGTTGATATGATATTATGTTTATCAATGATTTTACTAAAAAGATAAAAATATATTTTGAATATTCATAATCAAAGAGTAGGGTTCATCAATATGCATATTAGATTATGAGATGATGCAAACTAAATAATTTTATACTGTAAGGGAGACGGATAATAAAATGGATTATAAATCTGTAGAATTTTATGATAATTATTTAATAATAAAAGAATTAAGAAATTTTAAATTAAAACATATATTTGAGTGCGGACAAATTTTTAGGTTTGAAGAGGTAGCAGAAAATGATTTTATTGTAATTGCGTTTGGAAGATTAATTGAAGTTAAAGAAGAGGGAAATGACGTAATAATTTATAATTCTACAAAGGAAGATTTTCAAAATATTTGGCTTAAGTATTTTGATTTAGATAGAGATTACTCAGTTATAAAAGATGAACTTTCAAAAGATGTTTTGCTTAAACAAAGTATTGAATTTGGATATGGTGTTAGAGTCTTGAATCAAGACCCATTTGAAATGTTGCTTAGCTTTATTATTTCAGCTCGAAATAATATACCATCAATAAAGAAGACTGTAAATAAAATATCTAATAAATGGGGAAAAGAAATTATTTATAAGGATAAAACTTACTATGCGTTTCCCAATATAGATGAAATAAAAGATGCTACATTAGAAGAAATACAGGAGACAGGAGCATCTTTCAGAAGTAAATACATATTTGATACAATAAAAAATGTGTATAATTCTAAGAGTGGAAAAGGGAACTTAAAAACAAATGATGCAAATGAATATATAAAGTATGATCTGGATTATATTAAAAATTTAGATGATGATGAATGTCATAATGCACTTCAAGAATTTAAAGGTGTTGGTTCAAAGGTAGCTGACTGTATAATGTTATTTTCAATGGAAAAGACTTCAGCATTTCCAGTAGATGTATGGGTTAAACGTGCGATGATTCATTTTTATGGGGCAGAGGATGCATCTCTAAATAAGATTAGAATTTTTGGAAGGAATAAGTTTGGTAAATTAGCAGGTTTTGCACAGCAATATTTATTCTATTATGCGAGGGAAAATAAAATAAGTGTAGGTTAAAAAGGTTGATATAAAATGAAAAGTTTAGGATTTTATTTCCTAGACTTTTTGTTTCCTCAAAAATGTTAGATTAATATGTTTAATAATGTTAATAATTTATCATTGATGTAATAATATGAATATCATATAAATCCCTTGATATAACTAATATAAGGTAAATAAACATATGCGAAAAGAAGTGGAAATACAAGAAAAAGATTTAACTAAAGTAGTTGAGAAATACCACTATATACATATGAAAATAGAACGTATATTAAGAAAATTTAGAAAATTTAAATTATATAATATTTGTTATAATTTTAACAAGAGTATGCTATAATTATTTTGTATTATAAATGTAAGATAAAAATTATTCATGGGAGAGTGTGTGTAATGTTTCAGTTTGAGAATCAACTTCTAGCTTTAAAGCACGAGGTTCTTACTAGAGTTGCTGTATTAGCAAAAGAAAATAATATTAGTAAAGAGGAAATAGAAAAAATTCCTTATGCTATGATTGTAGGAGAAGAACCTAAGTATAGAGATTCAGTTGAACGAGAAAGAAATGTAGTATTAGAGAGAGCAAAACTTGCAGCAGGATTTAAACCAACAGGCAAACATGGACAAGATTTAGTTGATATAGAAGAAGAAAAACAAATATTATATGTTATAAAAGAAGCATGTGATAGATGCCCAACAAAGAAGTTTCAAGTTACTGATGCATGTAGAAATTGTATAGCTCATAAGTGTCAAAGTGCGTGTAATTTTGGAGCAATTACATATGTTGATGGAAGAGCTTATATAGATCCAGATAAATGTAAGGAATGTGGAATGTGTAAAAAGGCATGTCCGTATGATGCGGTTGCAGAAGACATGAGACCTTGTAAGAAGTCATGTCCAACAGGTGCATTAAGCTATAATGCAGAAGATTTGAGTGCTGAAATTACAGAAAGTAAATGTGTAAACTGTGGTGCATGCATGTCAGCATGTCCATTTGGAGCTATAGAAGACAAAAGCTCATTAGTTAAAGTTATTAATAGATTGATGGATAAAGAAGAAAAAATTTATGCTGTAGTTGCACCAGCAATAACAGGGCAATTTGGGCCTAAAACAACTTATGGACAAGTTAAGAATGCAATTAAGGCATTAGGCTTTGAAGATATGGTAGAAGCTGCATGTGGAGCAGATGCAGTTACTGTACATGAAAGTAATGAGTTTGTTGAGAGAATGGAAAATGGGGATAGCTACATGACAAATTCATGTTGTCCAGGATTCCTAAGCTATATTGAAAAAATGATGCCAGATCAAGCTAATAAAATTTCAGGGACAGTTTCACCGATGGTAGCAACGGGTAGATATATAAAATCTAAAGATAAAGATGCAAAAGTGATATTTATAGGGCCTTGCACAGCTAAAAAAAGCGAGGTTCTGATAGAATCAATAAAAGATGCTATAGATTATGCATTAACGTTTGAAGAATTAGTAGCCTTATTTGATGCGTTTGGAGTTGATCCTACAACTTGTGAAGATATAGTAGTTGATGGAGCTTCAATATTTGGTAGAAATTTTGCTGTAGGTGGTGGATTAACTGCTGCTATAGAGAACTATGTGCAAGAAAAAGGTGTTAATATTGACTTTAAGCCAGTAAAGATCTCAGGCGGAGTAGAAATTAAAAAGACTATGACAATGGCTAAGGTTGGAAAGTTACAAGGAAACTTTATTGAAGGAATGATGTGCGAAGGTGGCTGTATAAATGGGGCAGCTAAAATTGTATCAGTAATGAAGGCTAAAGCGCCATTTACAAAATTAAATCAGCAAACAAGTACTAAGAGTGTATTAGCTAATACGACATTAGACGAATACAATGAAATAAACTTAGAAAGATAATATGAATCTTGATTTTGAAATATAATTAAGTAATTAAAAATTCTATTATTATATAGGTGCTCTAGGCGATGAGGTATTTAGAATTTAAAATTATTTATGAAATTTAAGAGCTTTATTCTCTATATAATGTCATAAAAACTCTAATCAGTAATATGTTTATTTGGTTAGAGTTTTTTTATTATTTTAAAAATTCATAATATTAATAATAATATGGAGAAAATTTAAGTAAATGCGATATATTTTGAGATAAGGAGTAATATTCGCTGAAAAATGGGATATAATATTAGAAGCAATGTTTGAATTATATGGATATAAAGGATATTATAATTATGTTAGCACTCGACAATGATGAGTGCTAACAGAAAATAAATGAAATGATAATATATATTTTAAGGAGGGTTTTTTCATGAACATTAAACCACTTGGTGAAAGAGTAGTAATTAAAAAATTAGAGGCAGAAGAAAAGACTAAGAGTGGAATAGTCTTAACTGGTACTGCAAAGGAAAGACCACAAGAAGCAGAAGTGGTTGCAGTAGGACCTGGAGCTGTTGTAGACGGAAATAGAGTGGCTATGGAAGTAAAAGTTGGAGATAAAGTATTATATTCAAAATATGCTGGAACAGAAGTAAAGGTTGATGGCGAAGAATATACTATATTAAAGCAAGATGATATTCTAGCAATAGTTGAATAGTTAAAGTGTTCATAACTCGATATTTAAATATAAAAAAGAAATTTAATTAGAAACGATAATAAATAACATATATAAGGAGCGTGTAATATAAATGGCTAAGATGTTAAAATTCGGAGAAGATGCAAGAAGATCTATGCAAATAGGTGTAGATAAATTAGCAGATACAGTTAAAGTGACTTTAGGACCTAAGGGAAGAAATGTTGTTTTAGATAAAAAATTTGGTGCACCATTAATTACAAATGACGGTGTTTCAATTGCAAGAGAAATAGAATTAGAAGATCCATATGAAAACATGGGTGCTCAATTAGTTAAAGAAGTTGCAACAAAGACTAATGATGTAGCAGGAGATGGAACTACAACTGCGACATTACTTGCTCAAGCAATAATTAGAGAAGGTCTAAAGAATGTTACAGCTGGAGCTAATCCAATTCTAATTAGAACAGGTATTAAAATGGCTGTAGATAAAGCTGTTGAAGAAATCCAAAAGATTTCTAAGCAAGTAGATGGAAAAGAAGATATAGCTAGAGTTGCTGCAATCTCAGCTGCTGATGAAGAAGTTGGTAAGTTAATAGCAGATGCTATGGAGAAGGTTGGTAACGAAGGTGTTATTACTATAGAAGAATCTAAATCAATGGGAACAGAATTAGATGTTGTAGAAGGTATGCAATTCGATAGAGGATACGTATCACCTTACATGGCTACAGATACTGAAAAAATGGAAGCTGTTTTAGAAAATCCATATATATTAATAACTGATAAGAAAATTTCTAACATACAAGAAATATTACCAGTGCTTGAACAAATAGTTCAATCTGGTAAAAAGTTATTAATTATTGCTGAAGACATTGAAGGAGAAGCAATGGCTACATTAGTAGTTAATAAATTAAGAGGAACATTTACTTGCGTAGCTGTTAAGGCACCAGGATTTGGAGATAGAAGAAAAGAAATGTTACAAGATATTGCAACATTAACTGGTGGAACAGTAATAGCTGAAGAATTAGGCAGAGAATTAAAGGATGTTACTATCGATATGCTAGGTACAGCTGATAGTGTTAAAGTAAGTAAAGAAAACACTGTTATAGTTAATGGTAAAGGTGATTCTAATGCAATAAAAGAAAGAATTAACCAAATTAAAGCTCAAATAGAAGAAACTTCTTCAGAATTTGATAAAGAAAAATTACAAGAAAGATTGGCTAAATTAGCTGGAGGTGTTGCAGTAATTAAAGTTGGTGCAGCAACTGAAACAGAATTAAAAGAAAAGAAACTTAGAATAGAAGACGCATTAGCTGCAACTAAGGCTGCTGTTGAAGAAGGAATAGTAGCAGGTGGTGGAACTGCTTATGTTAATGTAATAAACGAAGTTGCAAAATTAACTTCAGATGTTGCTGATACACAAATTGGTATCAATATAATAGTTAAATCATTAGAAGAACCAGTAAGACAAATAGCTACTAATGCAGGTGTAGAAGGTTCAGTAATAATTGAAAAAGTTAAGAATAGTGAACCAGGAATAGGATATGATGCATTACATGGAGAATATATCAATATGATAAAAGGTGGAATAGTAGACCCAACTAAGGTTACTAGATCTGCGCTTCAAAACGCAGCTTCAGTTGCTTCAACATTCTTAACAACAGAAGCAGCAGTTGCTGATATTCCAGCAAAGGAAACACCAATGCCAGGTGCTCCAGGAATGGGAATGGACGGAATGTACTAAAATATATAAATTAAAGAATTATAAATATTTAATTTAATAAATAGAGAAAGTGCTTATAAGTACTTTCTCTATTTTGCTTTTTAGTATTAAAAAAATAAAGTGCTTAATAGCCATTAACATATCTATGCAATTTTAAAAAGCATTTTATATTATATGTTTAACGTTTAAGCTTATGAAAATCATAGCAATGCAACTTTATACAAAATTTATATACTAGAAGTCAATAGTATAAATTATTAGAGAATATTTTCCATTTATTGTATAAAAGATTTCCTATTAGACATAATTTAAATAAAAACATTAATAGGAGATGGATAATGAATAATGATTTCTTTATACATTAAATGTAAATTTAGATTCAAAGATAGTATGTCAAAGAAAAGATTCTGTAAGAAGAGAAAGAGAGAAGCTTTTACTTTAATTGAAATGATTGCAGTAATTGCAATTATTGGTATTTTAGCTGTTGCTATTTTACCTAAAGTAAATGGCTATATAAATGAAGCGAAAAAAGTTAAAGTTGTAGATCAGTGCAGAAAAGTAATAATGGCCGTTGAATCATATAATTTGAAAAATGATTCGCCTCTAAGTGAAAGCACTAGTGTAAGTTCGGCTATAAGCAACAAAGGGATTAGTAAGTATTTAGATGGAGTTGAATTTGGTAATTTAAATACTAGTAGCACAAGTTTAAAAAATTGTTATGATGTAGTAAATGGTGCAGAATTTGATTTCACAGAAAATACAGATATTTTAAATCCGACGACGATTGATAATGGATCTACCAAAGATGATGTAAAAAAATAGAAAAGATATCGATAACAAAAAATTTAACTTACATTATTGAAGTAAATTTGCAATTTTAGCTTCAAATTTATTGACTTTAGATTGTACATACATTATAATAATTTTAATTTAAAATATAGCACATTTGAAAACTTATATATACCTTGAATATGGCAAGGAGTATCTACCGGGAGCCGTAAATTTCCGACTATAAGTGATATTAGTATAGGCTAAATCTATAGATTTATTAGCATATTAACATCACTTTTGAGGTTAATGTGCTTTTTTTGTACAAAAAAATAGTACAAGCAATGCAAGCAAAAAATTATAAAATACTAAAAATGAAATAAATAATTCAAAAAATAGGAGGAACTATAATGGGAAAAATAATTAAGACTGCATATACTTTTGATGATGTATTATTGGTACCTAATAAATCGGATATATTACCAAGAGAAGTGAGCACAAAAACAAAAATAACAAAGACTATAGAATTAAATATTCCTTTAATGAGTGCAGGAATGGATACTGTAACTGAGTCGAAGATGGCAATTGCTGTTGCAAGAGAAGGCGGAATCGGAATAATACATAAAAATATGACTATTGAAGAGCAAGCAAAAGAAGTAGATAGAGTTAAGAGACAAGAAAATGGAGTAATTACAGATCCTATATTTTTATCTCAAGATCATCTTATTCAGGATGCAGAGAACTTAATGGCACAATACAGAATATCAGGAGTTCCAATAACAACTCAAGATGGAAAATTAATTGGAATAATTACAAACAGAGATATAATATTTGAAACAAATTACCAAAGAAAAATTTCAGAAGTGATGACAAAAGATAATTTAATAACTGCTTCAGAAAATACTACTGTAGAGGAAGCAAAAGAAATATTAAAAAAGCATAAAGTAGAAAAGTTACCTTTAGTTGATAGTGAAGGCCGTCTGAAGGGATTAATTACAATGAAAGATATTGAAAAAGTTAGAAAGTTTCCAAATGCTGCAAAGGATAAGAAGGGTAGATTATTATGTGGAGCAGCAGTAGGTGTAACTGGAAACATGATGGAAAGAGTTGATGCATTAGTTAAAGCACAAGTTGATGTTATAACTCTTGATACAGCACATGGACATTCAAAAGGAGTTTTAGATGCTGTTTCACAAATAAAGAAAGTATATCCTGATCTTCAAGTTATAGCTGGGAATGTTGCTACAGCGGAAGCAACAGAGGATCTAATAAAGGCTGGAGCAGATTGTGTTAAGGTTGGTATTGGACCGGGATCAATCTGTACTACGAGAGTAGTAGCTGGGGTTGGAGTCCCTCAATTAACTGCAGTTATGGATTGTGCAGAAGTAGGTAAGAAGTATGGAGTTCCTATAATTGCTGATGGTGGACTTAAGTATTCAGGGGATATAGTGAAAGCACTAGCAGCAGGAGCTTCTGCAGCAATGATGGGATCATTATTTGCAGGATGTGAAGAAGCACCAGGAGAAATGGAAATATATCAAGGAAGAAGCTATAAAGTTTATAGAGGAATGGGATCTTTAGCTGCTATGGAATGTGGATCTAAAGATAGATATTTCCAAGAAGGAAATAAGAAATTAGTACCAGAAGGTGTTGAAGGTAGAGTAGCTTATAAAGGCTTTGTCTCAGACACTATATTCCAATTATTGGGTGGAATTAAATCAGGAATGGGATATTTAGGAGCAAAGAATTTTGAAATTTTATATGAAACAGCTAATTTTGTGGTTCAGACAGCTTCAGGTCAAAGAGAAAGCCATCCACATGATATTAACATTACTAAGGAAGCACCTAATTATAGTGTAGGACAATAGTAAAATGCACAGTTCACAATCATAAAATATACCACTTATGTGAACTGTGCATTATTTGATTAATTTATAATTATAGAGATTATTTAAATTAGTATTTATAATTTTCGGTGAAAATTGTCTCAATTTATTGATAAAAAGATTTATTTAGTTGATAATAGAATTTATAAGAAGAGTTTAGGAGGAGAACATGAAAAGAGATTTAGTTTTAGTTGTTGATTTTGGTGGACAGTATAACCAACTAATAGCAAGAAGAGTAAGAGAATGTGGCGTTTATTGCGAGATTATTCCATATGACTATACTATAGAAAAGATAAAAGCTAAAAATCCAAAAGGTATAATATTTACAGGCGGTCCTAACAGTGTTTATGGAGAAGATACTCCAACTGTAGAAAAAGAAGTATTTGAATTAGGCGTGCCAGTACTTGGAATATGCTATGGTGATCAACTAATGGCACATTTGCTAGGTGGAAAAGTTGCGACAGCACCAGTAAGAGAATATGGAAAAACAAATGTAAAATTAGATAAATCATCTAAATTATTTGAAGGAATTGAAACTGATGGTATAGCTTGGATGAGTCATACTGATTATATTGAAGAAGCTCCAAAAGGATTTAAGGTAATAGCAACTACAGAAGTTTGTCCTGTTGCAGCTATGGAAAATGAAGAAAAAAGACTTTATGGAGTTCAATTCCATGCAGAAGTTGAACACACTCAATTTGGGCAAAAAATGCTAGAAAACTTTATACACAATATTTGTGGGTTAGAAAACAGCTGGTCTATGGGATCTTTTGCAGAAGAAAAAATAAAAGAAATAAAAGAATTAGTTGGAGATAAGAAAGTGTTATGTGCTTTATCTGGTGGAGTTGACTCTTCAGTAGCAGCAATGATTGTACATAAGGCTATTGGTCACAACCTAACTTGTATATTTGTTGACCATGGTTTACTAAGAAAAGATGAAGGCGATACTGTTGAAAGAGTATTTAAGAAGGAATTTGATATGAACATTAAGAGAGTTAATGTTTCAGATAGATTCCTTGGAAAACTTGCAGGAGTATCAGATCCAGAAACTAAGAGAAAGATAATCGGCGAAGAATTTATAAGAGTTTTTGAAGAAGAAGCTAAAAAACTTGGTCAAATTGATTATCTTGTTCAAGGAACAATTTATCCAGATATCGTAGAAAGTGGAACTAAGACATCAGCAACTATAAAATCTCATCATAATGTTGGTGGACTTCCAGAAGATATGCAATTTGAACTTATAGAACCATTAAGAGAATTATTTAAAGATGAAGTTAGAGCAGTAGGAGAAGAGCTTGGAATTCCTCACAAATTAGTTTGGAGACAGCCTTTCCCAGGACCAGGTCTTGCTATTAGAGTTTTAGGTGAGATTACAGAAGAAAAACTTGAAATAGTTAGAGAAGCGGATGCAATATTCAGAGAAGAAATTGCAAATGCAAATCTTGATGAATCTATTTGGCAATACTTTGCATGTTTACCTAATATCCGTTCTGTTGGAGTTATGGGAGATGAAAGAACATATTCTCATACAATAGCTTTAAGAGCAGTTACATCAAGTGATGCAATGACTTCTGAATGGGCAAGGATTCCATACGAAATTTTAGATTTAGTAAGCAGAAGAATTGTAAATGAAGTTAAGGGAGTAAACAGAATTGTTTATGACATAACTTCAAAACCACCAGCTACTATAGAGTGGGAATAGTAGTTATTTAGAAATAAATGGCTTAAAACCTTACGTTAAGTGGAATCTAGTTGGAGTTTGACTCCAGTTTGACTCCACTTTTCTTGTTTTGTATATGAGTATTTATATTTTCTGCTACATCAAATTGATGCTTAGGATATAAATGGCCATATGTTTTTAATACTTCTTGCACATCTTTATGACCAAGTCTTTTTGCTATAGCAATTATATTAACATCTAATGAAATTAAAAAAGATGCATGACTATGACGCAATGCATGTGGTTTTATTCTTTTTATATCAGCAAGTTTTGAATGTCTTGTTAGTACATGACCGGGAAAGTGCTTATTTGTTGGAATACCATTATCATAGCTGAATATAAAAGTATCTTTTTTTACTTCAAATAAGGTTTTTTGATATTCTTGCCATTTAAGAAGCATGTCAAAAGTATCATCATCTAGTACAACTAGTCTGTTAGATGTACTATTCTTTGTATCATCAAAATCCCAGTCGTTCTGGTTTCTGTAATCTAAATCTTTAGTAATAGAGATTGATTTATTTATATCATCGAAATCGCTCCATTGTAGAGCTTGCATTTCAGAGAATCTTAATCCTGTATAGAATAGGAATTTGATCATTACATAGCCGAAGTATTGTAGCGTATCATCTAATTTCATTGTATCTAAAACCTTATTTAACTCATCTTCAGTCCAAAATTCAACTTCTTTTCGTTTTCTCTTAACATTACCAGCTTTTTTAGCAGGATTAGTTTTTATTACATCAAGATTAACTGCTCTTTCTAATATCTGACTTAATGCAATATGTAAGCTTCTAACATAATTTTGATCTTTACCATTATCTAATAGTTGCTGTTGCCATTTCTGAACTATTATAGGTGTTATCTGTTCAAGTTTATACTCTCCAAATATCTCTATTATATTTTTCTTTATACTAGAAGCCCTGTTATCAAAAGTTGTTTTCCTAACTTGAGTCTTATACCACTTTAAGTATTCGTCAATAAAGTTTTTGAATTTAGTTGATTGATTATAGGTCAAAACACCGTCGTAGTATTGATTTTTTAAATCATTATATGCTTGCTCGGCATCTTTCTTCTTTTTAAATCCTCGCCTAGTAGTTCTTCGCCTTTTACCAGTTGCAGGATCAAAACCAAGAGATACATCAAAATAATACAGACCTGTTTTCTTATCTGTTTTTATGTTTTCATTAGCCAATGTTTGTTTCTCCTTTCAGCAAATGGGTTAAAGGATAATATAAGTAAATATTTAATTATTATCTTCCGAGTCTTTTTTCAAGGTATTGATGGCATCACTATTCTTTTTTCGTGTCTCTTTTAGAATTTCATAAACTGGAGATTCTTTGGAAATCCAAGAGCTTACTCCATCGAATAAGTCCCCGTTTTTTTCATGTTCCTTAATATCAGATAAGGTTGTTTCGATTACTTTTTCTATAGCCATGATTAACAAATTATCATAACCAGCAACGGCCAAATCATTGTATGAATAGCCAAATACCATTTCTAATTTTGGATTAGATAAAAAATTTACTTCGGCATTAAGGATTGGAAATGCTTTATCGACTGAATTTTTAATTTCGTCAAATGATTCAGGTAAAAATGTTATTTGATTACCAATTTGCACACCTTTTATTTTTTGATTACTCTTATCTAGTTTAATTGCATCTACTGATAAGTGTCCGTCTTTTATATATCCTTGAGATTCTAGAAATTTTTTATTATCTGAATTTATATAATTCAAAGGGTTGTTTAGTTTTGTATACATCTGTTGACAATAATCTTCAAATTCAGAATCTAAATTATATATATCAGTTTTAATTAGATCTTCATATATTTTATTAAACTCCACTAATGAATTAGCAGCGATGAAACGTAATAGTCCTTTTATGGAGCTTATTGGTAATCGACTAATACTTTCACCGTTAAATGCAACTAACGTATTATAATCAGCATAGTTGCCTAATAGTCTAAGTATTTCGTCACTATTACTAGCTAGCTTGAATGCTATCTGCATAGCTCTGGAGTAAACCTCAGACGAAAATGAGTCATCACTAGTTAAAGCATCTACACTTACATTAAGTGCTAATGCTATTTTTTTTAATATATCAGCTGGTGGAGTCCTATCTCCTCTCTCGTAATTACCTATAGATTCTCGTGTAACTTCACTTATTTCAGCAAGTTCTTTTTGTGTTAAATTTCTATATTTTCTAATTCTTTTTAATTTATCGCTTAATGGCATGTTATCACCTCTTATTAATATAATAAACCAAAAGAGAACAAATGAAAAGTTTTTTTGCAAAAATATTGACAAGAGAACAAATGAAAAGTATACTTAATAAAAAAGATACCAAATGAAACAAAAGGAGGACATAAATGTTAAAATTAGATGTAAAAAAACTACTATTATTGCAAGCAAAAGCATGTCTTAATACAAATGAATTGGCAAAAAGGGCTTCCATGCCGAGGACAACTATTACCAATATTGTACACAGAAAAAGAAACGCAACACCTAAAAGTATAGGTTTATTAGCAAAAGCCTTAGGCGTTGATGTTTCAGAATTATTACTTAATGAAAAAGACAATTAAGTAATTCAATCAAAAGTTTTTAGTACAGTTTATCATGTCTAGATTCAATTCCTTGTACGAGATTCTAAATGAAAGCATGCAAAGGTATCCTACTTTACCTTAAATATAAGAAAAAATGGAGGGGAAAACATGAATAAAGAAAAAGCAGATTATCCAATTGTATTGCAAACAAAAGATGTTATGGAAATTATGGGATGTAGCAGCACCACTGCAGCTCAATATATAAAAATTGCAAGTGCAAAATTAAAAGAACAGGGTAAAATACCACCAGTAGACGTAGTAAAAAACTTAAGGATACCAAGAGATCAATTTTATTTCATATATGGAATTTAGGAGGGAGTTAAAATGAATCTAAATTTAATGGACAAGTATATAGCCATATGCAAAGAATTGAATAAGTCTATTACATGGAATGGATTAAGATACTTTAAGAAGGCTTTTAAGTAGGTGCTTATGTGAGTGAAGATAACAATCGATGGAAAGATTTTAACCTTGTAATAGATACTTTGAATTTAGACATTAAAGAGAAAGGATTGTTACTGATAATTTTTAGATATGTGAATTATAAAAATGGATATGCAAATCCAAGCAGAACATTACTCAAAAAATTAACTGGAATAAGTGACAATAGAACTTTAGATAAGATATTAGATTCTATCATTGAAAAAGGATTTTTGATTAGAGAAAAAGGGAAGGGAAGACGTAGTAAATATTTTGTAAAAGTAGGTGGAGAAATTACACCTAGTGTAAAAAATGCACCTAGTGGAGAAATCACTCCATCAGTAGGTGGAGAAATTACACCTATAGTAGGTGGAGAAATTACACCACAAAAAGAAAATAAAAAGAAAACAAAAGAAAAAATATATATGGAACTGACTTTTATTGATGATGTAATTGATAAAGTTAAAATCACTAAAGAACAGTATGAGAAACTTTGTAGTAAATACAGTAACTCGTTAGTGGACAAACAAATATTAGCATTAGACAATTATATAGCTAATGGGAAAGGTAGTAAATATAAAGACCATTATAAGGCTTTAAATACATGGTGTAATGGAAATAATAAAGAAGCTACTAAGGTATTTAAAAGTACTGGTGATGACTTTGATTATTAATTCGTAATAGTTAGAAAATACGAATAGAGGTGATTAAATGCAAGAACTGGACAAGGTTATAGAAAGTGAAAGAGAAGTATTAGGCAATATAATAAAAGATAATTCACTTCTTTTAAAAGCTATAGATGCTCTAAAAGAAGATGATTTTTACAGTGGACCACATCAGCTTTTATATAAAACCATGAAAGAGCTGTACAAACAAGATAACAATTTTGATGCAGTAATACTTTTAAATAAGCTTAAAGATAAGATAAAAGAGAACTTAATAACAGTTACAGAAATATCAAACATTTCATTATGCGGAATCAAATCTACATTTAAATCACACCTAGAAGCAGTTATTGAGTCCAGCAGGCAAAGAAAAATAAGCAAGTTAATGCAAAATGTAGCTAACTCAGAAAAGAGCTCAGAAGACAAAATAAATTATATTCAAGATGAACTTATAAAAATGAATGTAGAAACTGAAGAAGATAAGATTCTAACAACTAAGGATTTAATGAGAATGGCAGCTGATAAGGTCCAGGAAGCATATGAAACTAAAGGCGGTATTACAGGAGTCCCAACAGGAATTAATATATTAGACAATGCAACAAACGGATTAGAAAGGCAGGATATGATTGTTCTTGCTGCAAGGCCTTCGATAGGGAAAACAGCTATTGTATTAAAAATTCTAGAGAATATACAGGGCAATGCATTACTTGTTCAATTAGATATGGGATTAAAAGCTATAGGTTGCAGAATGTTAGCTACGGATACAAATATGGAAAACGGAAGAATAAGCAGGGGCAGACTTGATGATGACGAATGGATTGAATTCACAAAGTCATTGAATAGATTAGCACAAAAAGATAACTTATTTTTCTACTCACCATCAAGTGCAACTATAGGAAAAATAAGAACTAAAGCAAAACAACTAAAAATTAAACACGGATTAGATGTAATTATATTAGATCACATAGGGAAGTTAAAACCAGAAATTAAAGGCAGTAAATATGAACAGGCTAGTGATAATTCAAACAAAATAAAACAAGTGGCAAGAGAATTAGAAGTTGCATTTGTGGCATTAAGCCAATTATCGAGAGCAGTAGAGCAAAGACCAGACAAACATCCTATATTGGCAGACTTAAGAGACAGTGGAAGTATAGAAGAAGATGCAGATACAATTGGAATGCTTTATCGTGAGGGTTATTATACGGCTCGAGAAAAGGGCGAAAGAATAAGAAGTGATACATTAGAGGTTAGCTTTCAGAAAGTCAGAAACGGGCGTTTAGGAACTGTTAAATTCCATTACGATTTAGAAACTCAAAAGCTATTACCATTAAATGAGTAGGAGGTGAAATATGTGTGAATATAAAGTAATAGCAATTATAAAAAATATAGAAAAGGAATATTCAAACTCTTCAACGCCTAAAGAATTAAGAATTACTATAGGCGAAATATTGATTAGTAAGATTAAATTAGGTCAGAGTAAAAATAAAAAAAGTGATAACCATGAATAAGGTATCACTAATGATATTGTTATATTCTCTAACTCGCAATTACAGATTATAACAATATCTCCTAAAAGTCAAGAAAATTTAAGGAGGATATGTATATGAGAATGGAAGAATTAAGGAAATTAATAAATAATATTATAGGTAATGAGTTTGATCATATTTCAGAATTTAAAGAAAAAGAGGATTTTGATTCTAATGATACGATAAAGGAATTGAGCGAAAAAGTAAATGATGTATTGGATAAGTTAAATGAATTATTACCTGATCAACAAGATTTAATCGGAGAATTAGATGATTTATATTCAAATTATTGCACAAATGCTTGCAAATATTATTTCAGAGAGGGGGTTGCCGCAGGAACAACTAATCTTAAGTTTTTAGAAGAAACGAAGATAATGCACCTTGTTTAAGAAGGCATATTGTGAATTATATAAATATAAAGAAATTAAGATGATGAAAGTATTAATTTCTTTGGACATACTGTGTTGAAGTACTGGGGTAAAGGCTATAAGAAGGAATGTTTTGATAATAAATAGAAGAAGATTAATAAATAAGGATGGTGTTGCTAATGGTAAAATTACAAATTAGTTACAAGACTGACGAGGAAAAAACTAAAATAATAGAAATATTATCTGCAGCAGCAATAGTTAAAAAGATAAGCAGACCACGTAAAAGTGGTCAATATTATAGAGTTTATTTAGATATAGAGTAAAAGTTTAAAGGGATACTTCTGTTGGGGAATCCCTTTAATTAATAGAGGTTCACGTATGGAAAGAGGTAAAAGAAAAGAAATCAATAAATTGTTGGACAAACTTTTAAAGATGGAATTAGAGGGATTAAGAAAAAGGTTTATGCCATACAAAAGAAGACCGTTTTTAGATTGTAAAGTAATTATAGCATTAGATTGTAAATACAAGAGTAACAACGCATTAGGATATTATATAAACACTCAAAAAGATAAAATGCAACATAGATATATTCATAAGATATTTATAACTGGTGCATCAGTGGAAAATTATTTCAAGGCATCTCAATACAAAAAGCATAAGCAATTCTATAAAAGATGTGCAATAGATGAATTGAGAAGGGTAATAAGACATGAATTAATGCATGCTTTTGTCTATGAAGAATTTGACAGTTGGTATTGGAGTGATATAAAAAACATTAATAGTGATTATTCACCAATATTCTTAAGTTGTCTTTATTGGGGTGGCGGAAGTACGGGGCATAATTATGCGTATAAGTTCTTAGAAAGTGAATTATATTCAAAGATAGAAAAATGTTTTAAATATGACCATGTTCGGACAATATTATTGAACTACATGTTTGAATTTGAGAGGATAGTGGGAAATATAAACAGAAATCAAAATGAGCATAATGTAATGGGATTGAAAATTTCCTTTAATGATAAAGGCGCAGGATTTAAAAAACTAAGTTATATAAAGGCATATGTAAAATATAAGGAAGATGGGGAATTCAAGAAAGGAGTAACACAAACAATGACATTAGGTATAGGTTTTCTAGTAACACCGCCTAAATTATTAGAAAACTACAAAAGAATTTTTGATAATGGAGCTATAGCCAATGCTCATATTGAGGAAGTATTATATGTCGATAAAGAAGAAAACTTCAAAAATCCAGTAATTATATTTGAAAAATGAATAGATAATCAAAAAAAGGTGAATACTATGCTTTAATGATTACAAATATGAATTTGCGAAAGGAGTTAACAATGAAAGAAAGATTGCAAAAGCAAATAGAAAACTTAGAACTGGATAATGTGGAAATAGTGTTAAATAATATCGAAAACAAACTTATTCATCAAATTAAAAATATATAAGTAAGGAGTGGGAATTCGTGATATATTTTCCAGATCAAGAAGAACCTATTACGTTAACTAGAGAAGAATACCCGGATTTGCCTTTTAAAAAGGTGTATATAAGAAATCCACATAAAGTTAGGGAAGGGCTTGCTAAATACTATGAATATATGATTGAAAAGTTTGGGGATGGAAGAATTTCAATTAGCCGTAAATAAAGGAGGACAAGCCGATAAAAGAAATTAAAGTATTTAATAATGAAAAATTAAATTTAGAAGTTAGAACACTGCAAAATGAAGACGGGAGTATTTCTGTAAATGCTGAAGATACTGCAATAGGTTTTGGATGGTATCAAACAAAGAACGATATTAAATACCCCAAATGGGAAAGAGTGAATAGTTTTATCTCGGAGTTGGGATTTTCTCCACAAGTGGAGAAAGATGATTTTATCCCCGTTCGTACTTAATGACGAACGAAACCCAAAACCTACAACAGACTATAAACTTTCAGCATCATTCGCAAAAAAGTTAGCAATGGGGGCCCACAACGAAAAAGGAGAACAACAGCTAAGAAATTATATGATTTTTTAGAATTGAATCCAACTCATTATTCTAAATGGATTAAAAGAAATATTTTAGAAAACGACTTTGCAATAGAAAACGAGGATTATGAGGTTTTAGCCATTGAGTGCGAAAACCCACAAGGTGGCAGACCATCACAGGATTATAAATTATCAGCTATATGATTGAAGATTCAATCGAAAGAGCTAAAGTATGGATAAAAGAGCAAGAACATATTATTTAATAGAAGGGAAGAATTAAATATGGAAGAAGATTTTGTATATGACGGTGTAACAATGAAATGTTTAAACCCAGAAGCTATTCCGATTTTTAAAAAGAATTTAGCAAAATTAATCTTAAAATTATCAAAAATTGATATTGACGAAGAAGCTTCGGAAACAAATTTTTCACATTATGAAGATTGAAGGAAGAGTTGAGATGATGGAAAAAGAACAACAATAAAGATAACTAGACTAAAAAACCTTATAAAACCACTAGACATAATTTAACTAAGGGGTGCCTCAAATTTGAGGCAGGGGTAATTGATACCTATATCGGGTACGATACATCCTTTATTATATGTAAAGATCTAAAAATATTCAAAAAAGAGAGTGGAATATGGAAAAAACTTTAATAACACGAAAGGGATTGTGTGAAAGGTGGGGGTTAAGCTATAACACAATTTGTAATTACGAATCAAACGGAACTTTGACAAGAAATCCAAATTTTGAAAGCCCAATGTATTATATGGAAGAAATAATAAAAATCGAATCATTAAGTGAGCCTAATCCATTATCACCAATGGAAAGAAGAAGTTTAGAAAATAAAGTAAGAGACTTAAAAAGAATGGTTGATTTATTACAAGAACAGCTGACAAAATATACTATGATAAATACTGAAAGTGTTAGTCTATTATCTATTGTACAAAAGTGTATAAAATAATATTTATTATATACAATAAATAGAACGAAACTATTGAAAACACTAGCATTAAAGACTATTATGTGATATAATAAAGATAAGAAAAACAATAATAATAAGTACCCCATCATATGATGGAAAGCATTAAGGACTTAATGGCTGCGGGAAATATTTTAGAGAAAGCAAAGTTTGCATTTTCTGATTTATCACCGTGGCCTTTTTATTTTATAAAGAAAGAAGGTGAGAAGATGAAGAATTTAATTAAAATAAATAATCATGTTCTACAAATAAAAGAATTTAACAATCAAAGAGTAGTGACTTTCAAAGATATTGATTTATTACATGACAGAATAGAAGGAACCGCAAAAAGTAATTTTTATGAAAACAAGAAGCATTTTATAGAAAATGAAGATTACTTTATAATTCCAAAATCTCTAAAGTGTGAAATTCCTACTTTAAAAGTTCCAAACAGAGGAATAACAGTTCTGACTGAAAGCGGCTATTTAATGTTAGTCAAGTCGTTACAAGATGATTTGGCATGGAAAGTCCAAAGAGAATTAGTTAATAACTATTTCAGAATAAAGAATTTCGTTAATGTTCAGAAATCTATTAATGAAATTAAGGTGCAGCTTGAAACACAGTTTAATGAAATGGTACAAGTTAAAATTAATGAAATCGAAAGCAAATGCTCAAATTATTACAGGCCTTCAAGCTTAGAAAAAAGCAACATTTCTAGATACATAAAACAAAGGCTTGGAATTCTGAAAGCTGATGAGGAATACGAAAGTGTAAAACAGAGAGTTCTATTAAAACTTGGTGCTAATAAGTGGGAAGATGTGCCTATAGAAACATTAAAGGATTCATTAAATATAATTGATGAATCAATTAGAGTAGTAAAGCTTGATAGGCCACAACAATATAGTATGTAGAATTAACCAATGAATATGTTAGGTTACTCTGAATAAAAGAAGGAGGATGGGAGAATGGATTTATCAAAGGTATCAACTAAAGATTTACTGGATGGGCTATCAAAAAGAGAGGGGGTTGAGGTAACCATTGCAGAGCCTTATAAGGATGAAACAGTAAAAGTAAATGGTCTTGCAATAGTACTTGTGATTACAGATTAAGCAATTTTGTTCCATTTATAAGTATTTTTTATAAAAGCATGAAAAAACTTGCCAAGAGACGATGCATTCATAAAGTTATTATATGTTTCAATTGGAACATTGAAGTACTGATATATTCCGCCAGAATTAAATTGAATTTCTAATGTTCCAACATATAGATCATAACCAACTGAATGTATATCACTTGAAGTAACATATTGTCTTTTCATAAAAACACCCCCTTCCCATAACATAATTTTACCATATTTTGAAATGAGTTGATGAAAAAAGGAGTGAGAGATAAGAATGAATGAAGAAGCGAAACAAGCCAAGAGAGAATATGCTCGAGAATGGAGAAAAATGAATAAGGACAAAGTAAAAGCGGCACAAGATAGGTATTGGAATAAGAAGGCAAATCAATTATCTAAAAGAAAGGATAAGTAAAATATGAGTGTACAAGAAACTATGTGGAAGTTCTTAAGAGCAAATGGACTTCCAGAGACAAGTTCGGCTGCTATAATGGGAAATGTTGAGCAAGAAAGTAGTTTTGATCCGAATGAATATGAAACGGGTGGAGATGGTTTCGGGCTATTCCAATGGAGTTATGATAGACGTAGACAATTAGAGGCATACGGAACCGACTTGCAGCACCAATTGAATTTTTTCTGGTCTGAACTGACTGGAAAAGACTCTAGTTCCACAGGAGGAGAATATACTTGGAAAGATAGCACGCCTACATATTTATCGTATGATGATTTTATGTCTAGAAAAGGAAGTGTAGACCAATTAACAGAAACATTTTGTGTGTCTTGGGAAAGAGCTGGAACCCCAATGATGCAAAACAGAATAAAAGCTGCAAATAAGTACTATAGTCAATTTTCAGGTACTAAGCCAGATAGCGCTAATAGTCAATCAGAGAATATAACAATAGAGGCTACTAATTATCAAGTTATAGCAAATAGCCAAAAATATGGAGATGTTCTTTTTGGTAGAAGATATAGAGTAACTGTAAGTGATGCGCAAGGGAATGGAATTGATGTTTCGCAATTAAGATGTACTTTTAATATAGTGAAAACTATACAGATGCAACCAAATACAGGTGAGATTGTTATTTATAACTTAAATGCAAAAACGGAAAATGCAATAATGATGAGTGGTGCTAGAGTGACTGTAGAAGCTGGATATGAAGGTTCCCAATTCGGTTTAATATTTGATGGCGATATTCTCCAGACAATAAGGGAAAAAGAGGATAGTACAACATATAAGCTTACTATATTGGCTCTAGATTCTGATAGAGCTCTTAACTTTGAAATAGCAAATTACTCTATAGTAAAAGGTCAGACAGCAAGAAGCATACTGGACCATATTGTTAGTGCATCTGAGAACCCAGTTTTTTTAGGAAGTATTTCAGATAAATTAGAGGGGCAAACACTCACAAGAGGAAAAGTCCTATTCGGGAAGGCAAGTGATTATATAAGACAAATAGCCAAGACATATGGTCTTCAATATTATATGGATGATGGGAAATTGAACTTAATCCATATGGATGATTTGCCAGAAGGTGAAGCATTTGAATTAAACCCAGAAAGTGGATTAATAGGAACACCACAACAAACCGATTTTGGCATAAGTGGACAATGCTTATTAAATCCTCAGATTAAACTTAATACGTTAATTCATATAGATAATAGTTTAGTCAGAGCTAAGCAGATAAATGTTAATGGCAATAATACTGTTCCTGGAGCTACATCTACAAATAGTGATGATATTAAACAAACAAATAGCTTGGTTAGAAAGGCAATAATAGCAGAGGCAAAAAAGCTATGTGATGATCCTAATGTTAGGTATAGTGAAGAGGAAAATCTAAGAGGCAAAACAGTTGACGGAATAACTTATTATGATTGCTCTATATTTGTAAAACATTGTTATGAAACTGCAGGTTTAGATTTATTGGATATAACAACAAATCAATGGCAACAAGTAAAAGCAAAAGGATTATATAATATAGATATCCAAGCAGCAATGGCTGGAGATTTAGTATTTTGGTTTGATGGAGATGTATGTTATCATGTTGCAATTTATGGAGGCAACAATGATGTTTATGCAGCAAGGTCAAAGAATAAGCCTGCAGATGAACAAGTTTCATATGGACCTATTTATGGAGAGTATAAGATAGGTAGACCAGAAAGTTTAATAAGAGCTGATGGTGGAGAATTGCCTAGTGCAAGTGGCCAGAGTACAACAGATAATAGTGCTCAAGGAACGTTTAGAGGATTGGACAAAGACGGAATTTATAGAATTATATCTTTGAATTTCGTAGGAGATACTAGAGGCAACGATTGGTTCATAAATTTTACTTCAATTGACCAGCTTGGAGGCACCATTCCAATAGTATCAAATTAAATATTAAAGTTAAGAAGCCTTAGATGGCTTTTTATTTTACTTAAAAATGAAGTAATAGGTAAGAGCGATTTTATGTTATTACAAATTATTAAACAAAAGAAAGAGGAAAATTTAATAGCAATAAGTAGAGATGTTGTTATAAACTACCTCACAAAACCTCACTAAAAAAATATATATGAAACGCTATACCGCATAAACAAATTAATTATATAAATCAAACTGAAAAACTTAGAAAAACTTAGCATTAAAACATATATAGAATTATACTATGAGTTTTTCCCTACTATAAAAAAGGGCGCTTGAAATTCCAAGCAGGGGCAATTAATTCTCAAAATAGGACTTTAGTAACACTATAAAAAAGATAATTTGCGAATTTTGTGATGTCCTAAAAGAACATTTATAAAATGTATTCAGGCTTTTCAGAATACCTAAAAGTAAGTTCAAATTTAAACTTACCTATAAAAAATAATACAACGGATTTTTCCGTTATATGCATAAGCCGATTGTTAACCAATGTTAACTTAAAAGCATATATAGAATGAACCGACTAAAAAGGTCGGCACAAATAAAATGATAGCAAATGATAACATTTAAAAATATATAAGGAATGAATATTTAGAATCAACGGAATCTTAAAAAACAACCTACAAAAACCTACAATAAAAAATATAAGGATTCATCATTTTGATGATACCTAATATTATTTGGTTGCTTACCAGCTGAAAGTAGGAAACATATATTACTTTAAGAGATAGAGCCAAAAGTGGCGCTGTCTTATTTTATTAGATCTAATTTAAAGTATATAACCATTAAACTGATATAACTATTTGTATATAAGATTCTCATTCGTCCTTAATGACTAATGGAAAATGCAACTTGTCAAAACTAGACATAAGAGAATATATAGATCATTAGATTTAATCGGATAACCTTAAAACGTTTCATTAATATGTTAAGAATTGTTAAGGTTTTTTGCACACTTTTAATGGAACGTTACCCTAAGAAAACCTAAGATATAATTAATGTATCCGGAGATTTCGGTGGCCCTAAAAAGGGAACATTAAATGAGAACCTTTAAAATGTGTACATCTATATGCTAGGAATTGCTGAGATTTATTTAATATATGCCGAGTTTTCCGAGTCCTTAAAAAAAGAATAAATCTTTTGTTCTATTGGATATTATAAACTTTTTGAACACCATAAAAAAGTAAGGCAATTAATTCAAATTTATTCAAGAAGCAGATTGCTAACAAATGCTAACATAAAATTACATAATATAGGTATTAGCGAAAACCACAATTTCCGTTCTCTTAACATTCACACAGAATAAAAAAGTGTGACGTTAAAACTCAATATTAAAAGTTTTTTAAGTTAAATATAAAGTAAATTTAAATGCTAGGAATTGTTTGGATTTTTTCAGGTTTATAAAAGTGAAATATTATTATTTTTAATAAACACACTCTAAGAAAAACTAAGATTTTTTAAAATTTAATGGATATCGTAATTTAATAGTTTAGAACTCAATACCACAGGTAATAATCTAGTAAGTGGAGTTATTAATGTATTCTTAAATAGCTCCAGTTCCACAAAGAGAATTTAAAAATTAACATAGAATACTAATAATAAATAATATCAAAAGGTATTTACAAGTGTATGATTTAATTCTACAATGTAAAGAAAAGATAAAACCCTACTGCGACAACAGTAGAGCCTTATCTGATTGTATGTTTAAGCTGATATTACTTAAACATAGAGTGTATGTTGCTTATTATTCCAGTAATAGCAACAAGTATGGTAATTAAATCTTTAAGCTGTTTAGGTATATGGTAGCACTTAAACAGTTTTTCTTTTTGATTTTTTTTCATAATATTTCCTCCAATCCTTTTATTAAAACCTATAATAACAGGTATTAAGAGTGTAGTAAAGTGAATTGGAAATTCCTGAAAATGTAAAAAACGTGAGGCGTTTTTTAAAAATTTAGACATACTTTTTTTATAGTTAATACCTATTGAATAAAAAAAACATACATCTAAATTTTAAAAAAATAAAAAAAATTTTTAATTTCCAGTTTTTTAAAACTTTTGGCTCCATAACTTAACAGTATTGACACCAAGATTTTAATGACGTAAAATAGAGGTGTGTAGTGGTGTTAAAACTTAGTATCAAAATGATTCGTAAGATGTGAGGTTATGATATATGATTTATGGGTATGCTAGGGTATCAACTAGAGGACAATTAGATGGTAATAGTATTGAGGAACAATCATCTAAAATATTAGAAAGATATTCTAATGCTAAAATTTTTGAAGAAAGTTATTCAGGAGCAAAAGAAAGAGAAATATTTAATAAGATGCTGAATGAATTACAGCAGGATGATTTATTGGTAGTAACTAAGTTGGATAGATTCTGTAGAACAACTAAAGAGGGATTGCAGTATATTGATATGCTAATGAGCAAAGGAGTTAAGATACACATACTTAATATGGGACTTATTGAGGATACCCCAATGGGAAGATTAATAGTAACTAATTTGTTAGCCTTTGCAGAGTTTGAAAGAGCAATGATAATAGAACGAACCCAAAGTGGGAAGGCTATCGCTAAAACTAAGGAAGGATTTAAAGAGGGCAGACCAAAGGCATATACTGATAAGCAATTAGATCATGCATTGAGCCTACTATCAATAAATGGCGGAGATAATAGTTATAATGAAGTTGTAGAGATTACAGGAATATCGAAAAGCACATTAATAAGAGAAAATAATAAGCGAAAAATTATTAATTAAAAAATAAATATTAAAGTACCCCACTTTTTAATAGTGGAAAGCATTAAGAACTTAATGGCTGCGGGAATATTTAACAAGGTAAATATTATTTACTTAGTTATTTATTAACGTAGCCTTTTTATTTAAATATAGTAAGGATAGATTATAAATGGATGAATTGCTCACTATTACAGAGATATCAAAAAAATTAAGACTTAATAAAACAGATACATATTCGCTTGTTAATAAAGGATTACTTAAGGCAACCAAGTTAGGTAGTCTTAAAGTTGCAGCTAGTGAATTAGATAGATTTATTAATTGGAGTATAGGAAAAGATTTATCAAATTTAGATAATCCCAAAGAATTAACTTCTTAGGATAACTTTATAAAAACAAATTAAAACATTTGCATTGAATGTGAGGAGTTGAGAGCGTGAGTAATGAAGAATTAGCTTTGTTATATCAACAAGGAGATAAGGAAGCATTAACAACTTTAATTAAAAATAATACAGGGATACTTAATAAACTAGCCTTTAAATATAGCAAGTGTAATAAGTTAATTGACGTTGAGGATCTAAAACAATCTGGGTGTATAGGATTAATTAATGCAGCTAATAGATACAATTTTGAATTAGAGAATAAAGCCAACTTTATGACATTTGCTTTTTATCATATTGATCGAGAAATGCAGGTATGTTTAAATGGCAGAACTAGTAAAGATATTAATAACAGTAAATTCTATAAATCAGTAATGAGTCTTAATGTTCCTATAGGAGAAGATGGAGAAAGTGATTTTGAATTAATAGATACTGTGGATAGCAATTCTAAGGACTTGGAAAATTTAGAGGATATATTGTACTATAAAAAGCTTAGAAAAGAATTAGAGGAGGCCATGAGAGATTCAAACACATTACAAGAACAAGAAGTATTAAAGCTTTCCTATGGATGGAATTTTCAGCCTTTAGCTGGAGCGGAGATAGAAAAAATATTGAATTTACAACCGAATAAATTAAACCTAATTAAAACAAAAGCATTGAATAAACTAAGATGTAGTAAATGGTATAGAATGTACGGAATAAAGTATTATGCAGATGATATAGCATCGCATAATCATTCCTATAGGTCAGTAGAAAAGCTAATTGATCTAAATTTACATTTGAAAGGGTTGTTAGCTGATGAATAAAGAAAATGTTTTAGTAACATTTAGAGAATTAGGACTTATAATTTGTAAGGCAGATACCAAAAGAAAGGTTACATGTCCTATATGGGATAAAATAACTCTTAAAAGCGTATTTATATTCTATAGAATGGGCTATGTATTTAGGGATAGCCAAGATTCTAAAAAATATTATTCTTCAGATGAAATAACTGAAAAAGTTAAAAGGTATTTAGCAGCTCTATAAAATAACATAGAAATTATATATTAGCCAAAGGAATTTTAAATAAATTGTAGAAATGTTTAAAAATAGATATTAATTTAAAAGGTGGGATTGATTATGATAAATATTAGAAAGCGAATATTAAGCGTTGTAACGGTTTTATGTATTACTTTAGGGTTTAATATGCCAGCATACGCAGAATGGAAGCAAGACGCCACAGGATGGTGGTATACTAATGGAAATACTTATTATACAGGCTGGCAAGAGATTGGCGGGAAATGGTATTATTTTGATAAGAATGGTTATATGCTATACAGCACAATTAAAGATGGATATTTCCTTCAAAGTGATGGAAGCTGGACAAATGGTGGAAAGGAAATACAAAAATATGCTGATTTATTAAATGATACAAGGTGGCAAGAACAAAATGGAATAGTTGATATATCGCATAACATTATAATGGATGTAAATCACGATGGAGTAAATGAAATGTTATTAAATAATGGTCCTAATATGGCTCAGTTAAAGGTATCAATTGTTTCTTATAATAATGGTAACATAAAGATAGATAATATACCTTCAGGACAAGGCGGATATTATGGATATATAAAGAACGAAAATGTGCTATGTGTGTACGGTGGTCATATGGGATATTTTTATGGAAGTGGTTACAAGCTTAATGATGGAAGTTGGGAAAAGGTATATGATTGGAGTGCAGAATATATTTCTCAATATGTTGACGATAACGCATTTAAAAATTGTACTCTAAATGGAAAGCCTGTATCAGAAACAGAATTCAAGAGTTTTTTAAGTAAAATTGATAAATATTATTATACAGTAGAGTACTAAGGAAATGTTATTACAAACATTTAATATAAAGAGGTGAAACAAAGAATCTGAGCATAACATTTAATCAACTAGGAGGGTGGAATGCAAAGACTAAACGTAAGCTAATAAGTCCAATTTATGACAAGGCATCTTTGCATACAATAGAATTTTTATATCATGTAGGATATGTTTTAAGAAATGTAAACAATCCTAAAAAATATTATTCAGTAGAAGAGGTTAAAGAAAAATTAAGGTCATCTGTTTTATACTAATTAGAGGGTAAGATAATTTGGGTTGAAACCCAAACGTTACCTATAGAAAAATGTTATGAATTGAAGCATATAGTAGAAAGTCGGTTTTACGATACAAAATACTTTTAAGGGCATAGGAGTGATTCTGTGCCTTTAATTTTTTTATATAGATAAGTTTTAGGAAAGATATAGAAATCATATTGGAAAATTATAAGAAATAAGTGATATAATCGCTTATAATATATTTAAGAAGAATGATAATGAATAAATAATTAATTAGGTTATTTAGAAGGAGTTTATTGTTTTATGTCGTATAATTACCTTTAGGCAAAAATTTCATTTTGAGGGGGTAATTTCATAAATGCCAAACTATATTTTTAATAAAATTTTTATTGAAGCGAGATATAACAATGCATTATTTTTTAATGATTTGAATAAAATTCAATCAATTATTGATGAAGCGCAAGGGATATTTCCTAATAGTAATTTTGAGCCAAATCAGAAGATATTAATACTTAATAATTTAGAGAAACATTATACAGCTAATATATCTGCAAATAGATTTATCGTTGATGTAGATAGGCCCCAAAACTTTGAAAGTGTAAAAATAATAGCTGAGGAACTATTAAGAATTTGTACAAACAATCTAAATATAAAAAATTTCGGTAGACTTGGAATGAGGACGTTCAGAGGGATCCCTAAAAATAACTTATGGGAAGCAAACAAATATATTAAGGAAAAGTTATTTAAATTTGATGACAGATTATTCAATATAGTAGGTAACAACATTAGTAATTTAGGAATATCGTTTATGTTTACGGATGGTAACTATAAGACAATGCTTAATATAAAATCAGCGTCTATGCAGACATTTGAAATAAATTTAAATCCAACAGTAGTTAGCGAAGTAAACTTAAGTTCAATGACTAAAACTCAGACAGTAGATGAAATATTAATTGATTCAGACATATTTCAAGATGGAATCGTAGATGTGGAGTTTGCTATTAACAACTTTATCAATGACGTTATAAAAATAAATAACAGTAAAATCAATGAATTTATTAGAAATGTGAGCATACAATAAAATGGAAAATAATTTAATAGAAAGAATTAATTTACCTAAAGAAGATGAAACTATAAGTAACGTCATACAATTTCCTAATAATATAACAGATAATAGGAATATTATTGATGATGAAAATGAAAAGATAATAATATATGTACCTAAGGGGTATAGTGCAAAAGTTATTTTAGAGAAGAAAGATGAAATTAGCACAGACACAGAATATCAATATTCACCATCCAACGTACATAAAATTGATAGTAAAATATTAACAAATACTATCAAAAATGAGTTAGCAATGACATCTGTTTGTGATATAATTAAACCACAAACAGGATATAATTATACTAGCGACTTTAAAGAGAGATATGATATAGGTAAGGAGGAAGCAGATATGAAACTTAGCAAGACAAAAGAATTAAATAAAATTCATATTGAATTTTTAGTAGTTTCATTTATAACTATCATTTTTTCATTAATAGGATTGCTCATATTCTCAATGAATGGGTTTTATATTATACATCCATCAATTTATATTTTAGGATTCTTTATGGGATTAGGCTGGTTAGCAACTGCGGCAACTTCGATTTATAAACATAGGAGGTAAATGGTTTAATGTCTGATTCACAAACAATTTGGGGAATTATTAAGGAAAGTTGCAAAAAATGTTTCGAGACGGAAACTAGCACAGAATCAGGAAGAATAAATCTTGTAGGAACATTGATATGCGCAGCTATTGTAGTTACAGCAATGGCAAGTGAATTGGTAGATAAGGCAATTTGGTGTTTTAATAATAGCTATGAATTAGGAATACCATGGTATGCAGTAGTAGCTTTAGTGGCAATGTTACTAATACAAATTTCGTACTGTGTAAGTCGAGTAAGCAAAATAAACGATATAGATAGATCAATTGATAAGCAGTAGCCAGATGCAATCTAACTACTGCTTATTTTCTTGTTATTTTATAAACTGGCCATTGAAGAATCAAATTTGAGGTGATTGCACATCCGTTGGTCTTCATGTTACTGTTGGTGATGATAGAATGATAATTGAGACTGCAGCAGATGGCCCGGTTGAGATAAAAAGTTTTGAGCACATAAAAAGCTATGAGTTACCGTGGAATTGGAAACGCATAATAAAGAAACCATATTAAAAAATATTTAATAACAATTTTAATTCATAATAATAGTAAAATTAAGTATTAAAATCTTAAAGATAGCAGTATTTATTGATATCTTTAATTTTTATATAGAAACAAACCTGTATATTACAATCAGTAATACTTGTATTCATTAGTTTTAATAAAATACCATAATTTACTTGATGATATCAATCTGTATATAAAAGGAATTTAGGAGAAAATGTAGAAATAAAGTATGGAGAGATAAAATTTAAAGGGGATATTAATAATGCAAAATTTAAAAAAGATAATATCAATTATGCTTCTGGCAGTACTTATTACTGGTGTTTATGGATGTGGAAGCAAATCACCATCTAATGTTGTAAAAAATTACTTTGAGGAGCTTAAGAAAGGTCAGAATGCAGATTTTTCTACAATGCTTAATGATTCTTTAAAGTCAGCAGAAAAAACAAATAGTGCAGATACCAAAGAAAATAAATTTTCAGATGAGTCAACAAAAAAAATAATTGACTCTATGACAAAAGTAACTTATACAATAAACTCTGAAAAAGTAGATGGAGATTCAGCAACAGTAAATGTAAAAATTAATGGACCAGATATGTCTAAAGTATTTGCTGAATTTATGCAAAAAGCATTTACAACAGCTTTAGCAAAATCATTTTCAGGAGATAAAATGAGTAATGATGATCAGAATAAATTGTATAATAGTATATTGTCTGATTGTTTAGATAATATAACATATGCTGATAGAACTGGAGATATTTCATTAAAAAAATCAAATGGGGAATGGAAAATTGATGCAGATGATTCTTTGAAAAAACTATTATTGGGAATAGATACATCAATTTTTAATAAAAATGCATCTAGAGACTCAAACAATACACAAGAAATTAAAGAAATGACATTGAATCAACCATTTACTGTAGAAACAGAATCAGGAAATTATTCTCTTACTATAGAAGGAGCTAAAACTACCGATAAAAGAAATCAATTTTCAAAAAAGGATGTTAGTAAGGTTATTATGTTAAATTATTCTTATGTAAATGAAAGCTTTGGAAAAACAACTGGAACAGATTTACTTGTTGATGGTTCAGCATTTCAAGTATTAGATGATGAAGGAAATGTATTAGATACATATCCAGTTAGTGATGAAAATAGGGTTGCTAAAAAAGCACCAGTAGGCGGAAAATCATCAGGGGCAATTGCGTATGCATTGACAACTAATAGCGAAAATCTAAATGTTACATTTATTAGAAATGGATCTCAAAAAATAGCTAAAATTAAGGTGCCAATACAATAGAAGAATTATATTCAAATAAATAATTACTTAAAAAGCTAGGATTAAATTCCTAGCTTTTTTGTTGAGTATATGATTATCCTATCTATTTAGTATGCCATACAAAACTAAGGGGCTTACATATCCGCATAGAGTTAAAATTGCAACTATAGCACTAACTGTTATATAGAAATGAGATCTAGTTGAAATAAAGTCCATAATACACCTCGTAATTTATAATAATATTTTAATTATTTCCAGTACATGGTGAAATATACATTGAGATAGTATTCTATAGGGGATAAATTTTAAGTTCCAGCAAGTACGGATTAAAGTTAGATTTGGAAGAAGTCGGGGAAGGATTAGGAAGTATATAAACTTGATTCAATTTGAATTATTTAAATGGCTAGACTTACGACTTTTTAATTGGCAATTCTGTTAAGATGTGAAGAAAAAGCGATTCAAAAAACGCTTTCCTTATAGGTATGGCCTCTGGTTATACTCGAGCATTTCTCACCTCTATTCACATGAATTGCAGTAAATGGGCACTTTATCTTATAAAATAGTAAATTATAAGACAATATCGTCAATATCGCTCTAAAATCGGAATTTAAAAGTTAAAAAATCAGAATCAAACTAGATATTAAAAGAGCAATTTCTGAAACGCTTTCTTATATAGTACTGGCTTGATATATAAGGCAATGATATAAAAATCCGACTAAGTATTTTAGTCGGATTATAGTTTAAAAATAAGACTCTACGTCATCTTCTTCTAAGATAGAATTTAAATGAGAAAATGTAAATTGTCTAAGATTTTCAAAGTTGTGTTCATTTATTTTGTTCGTTAACGTTGAGTCTATAGTGTACTTTTTTATTATTGTATTAATAGATTTTACTTTAGATGGAAATGGTTTGGAGTTTGGCCAAGTTTCTAGATCTGCCTTAATTTCTAATAATGGTCCATTTGGTGGATCAATATTATATAAGCAAATAAGCCACATTATAGCATTATGCAATTCTTTTGCGATAGGGTTCCATAATGTTCTTGACGTTGCATCATCGTTAGCACCGCCTCCGCCATTTCTGCCATTGTTTTCATTCATGAATGGATTAAAAGCCGGAGGAACATTTGCTATATTAGCTAATTTAATCAGTTCTTTACCAGCGCCGCTTCCACATGTAATTAAATATTGTTCCATTGAATTAAATTTTGAAGTGCATAAAAATTCATAGTAGAGGTCTGTTATAATGTCAACAGCATCACTCTCTTTTGTTTGTCCTGGCAATAATTTTGCGTGAGCAATTAATTGTAAATTATAATTAGAAACTATATCTATTCGAACAGGGGTAGTCCTACATTTAAGATGTGTTAAAGTAGGCATAAAAATCATCTCCTTATATTATTATATTTAGATTATAGTTTTTTTAAGGATGTTTTCAAATTTTGAAAAGGATAAAAATAATATTTCTTATACGGGATAGAGAATCAGATAAAAAAAGAATATGTAATAATATATTTTTAAGGTATTGGAATTAATTCAATGCCTTATTTTTTACATTTTACAGGTATTTTGAAAGATATGTAGAAATTAATTAATTATTGGAATTAAGGGGGGCATAATAATGAAATCATTCTTAGATATATAAGGTTAAATTTAATAGTTTCTTTATTATCAAATTTTTATTAATTCATATAAAGGGGATGCGGAAGAGGATGAATGTTTTAGAATATATAGATGATAAGAAATTTAGAATATACAAGAAAAAACTTTGCTCTAAAAAAGGTGGGAAATATCAAATTTATTATTTGATCGTCTATGAAGATATAATAATGGATGTATTTTGGGAAGTAGAAATAGGCAGGATTTCTGAAGGGCGTCTTTCATATGACAATACGGATTTAATAGTATATAAGATAGTTGAAAAAATTGACAATAGATATTTTAGTTTTTGGAATAAGGACAGAATTGAATATAGAATAGGACAAGAAATACAGTGCTATACAGAAGTTGGTATGTTCTTTTGTAAGACTATTGAACAAGCTAGAAGCGAAAACTTTAGTAATAGAACTGATATTGCTGAACTTACAGCAAAAGTCAAAATAGATGATTTAATTGGTGGTGATTTGAGAAGTTTACAATTTAATAAGTGCACACCTATAGAAATAATTTGTTAGAATGGAGTGATGGTATTCACATGAATTATAAAGGTTGGATAATGGCAATTCATGATAAATATAAAATAAAGTATAACGAAAAGTATAAAAATATATATAATAAGAGGAAATTTAAAGAATTAGAAGTTAAAGAAAAGTTAGTACTTATATTTTATTTTATATCTGTAATTATTGGAGCGACACTCTATGGTGCTGGTATTGTATTAAATAATCCATGGATGTTTATATGGGGAACATTACTTATGGTTTTTCCACCAATGATACTTGTTTATTTTGATAGATTTGAAATAGAAATTTATAAGCGACATGCAAGAGTATTAATGGAGGTTTTAGAAGAAGAGAATATAAATACAGTCTCTGTAATAGAGAGATTAATTAAAGATACATCTGGAGTATTATATAATATAAAAGATGGGGTAATTAGTAATTATATAAAGGTATTCTCATCAATAGTTGGAACATTGGGTGCAGCATTTGGAGTTGGAAACTGGCTAGATAAGTTAAAAGGAGATTATAAAAATATAGCTATTTTTATAATAGTAATGATTATATTTATATTTACAGCATACATAATTAGTTTTGCAATTCCTAATAGTAAGAAAGTGAAGTTAAAGGAGTTGCATGAAATATTAAAAATTCTATTAATTTATGAAGAAGGGAAGAAAAAGTAAAAGAAAACATATAATCATATTTAAGTTATAGTTTTTATTTTAAAAATTTCAAATTTTGAAATAAAGAAAAATATAGTTATATAATGATAATTTAGGATTACGCTTTTGTTAAATATAAATATTTCTTTTGATAAAAAGTAAAAAAAGTATTAAAATAATAGTATATTTTTACATGCTAATATGATAAAATGGATAATTGCGTTGATAAATATTTTGGAAAGAGGAGAAGTATATGGTGCTTGTTGATAATCAAATAAGAGATAGAGTTAAAGACTTTAAAAAATATGAAAAAGTTTATTGTAATGGAGCAAAGGCACTTATAGAAAACTTTCAAGATAAAAATTTACAATCAGCTTCATACGATATAACTATAACCAATAAAATAAGAATATTTAGGGATGATTACAGGAAAATAAATCTATCAAGTGATATAGAAGTTGATAGTGTATCAATTGGACGTGATATTTCATTAGGATATGAACTAAAGCCTAATGAATATATATTAGTTCAGATGAATGAATGTATAAATATGCCCAATGATTTGATAGCTCATATAAGACCAAGAACTACATTTACTAGGCTAGGATTAATTTTAAGTGATCAACATTTTAATCCATCTTATTGTGGAATGGTACATTTAGGATTATATAATGCTACAAAGTCTATTTTAGAAATCAAACCTAATTTAAAAATAGGTCAAATAGTTTTTGAAAAATTAGATTTAATGCCAGATGAGGACAATCTTTACTGTAACAAAGACTCAAAATATCAAAATGAAAAAGAGTTTATTGGTAGTAAAATTTATGATGAACTTGGATCATCAGAAAAAAGTTTAGTTGACGAATATGTAGCAAGCATACTAAATAATTTAAAATAAGATGGGGTATATTATGGATGAGGCTGGTAAAGTAACAAGATCATTAGCTAAAGAATATGCAGTATTAAGGGTTAATGCTCAATATGGTGAAGGAACTACAGAGATTGATAAGAAGCTTAGAGATGCTGCGAAAGAAAAACTTGAAAATGAAGTATTTGAAAAAATAAAAGAGGATATATATAGATTGGAAGAAAATCGCATAATTGAAAGTGGAAAACGTAGAATTAAAGAATTTGAGGAACAAAAGAAAAGGGTTCAACTAAAATTTATTCTTATTGAAGGTATATTTTTAGGGTTAATTACAGGGTTATTAGTAAACCAAATAACAGATATGATTTCCTTTTTGAAGGGAGGAAGCAGTAATTACCAGGCTACAAATTGGCTAATTGTTATGCTCTTAATATTAGGAATAACATTTGCTTTTGTTGTATATTTGAGCAAATTAGAAGAATATTTTGTTAATAAAAAGGAGAATGACAATGGGAGCACCATATGAATTTAATTGGTATTTAGTTGTTGCGAGTAACGATGCTATAAAAGAAATTGGTAAAAACAGGTATGGCACATTAAAATCTGAAAATAGGATTTATCCGATAAACTCCGAAATACCGCTTATTGTAAAAGAGATAGGTTGTATTGGTGTAGTTAGAATATTGAGGTTCACAATAGATAAAGATAGTACGGAGATAGAATTTGAATATGTTTCAGAATTAAATTTAGACGGTAAAGTTTCTAAACATTATTATGATATGTATTTAGAAATGAAAAATAAATAGAATTAAATTAAAGTCAGTATTAATGCTGACTTATTTTTTTATTTATAAAAGAAATGTTGATATAAATTTGAAATATTTTTAGGGTTAAAGATAAACAAATTTGGAAATTATGATTAATAAGAAAATTATAAAGTCAAATTTGTTAGGAGTTGAGAAATTTCATGCAGTTAACTATTAAAAATACTCACATTTTTGATCGTAAGATACAAACTGAGTTTAGAGAATTTATTAAATTACAAAAAGATAAATTGAGCACGGGTAAGAGTTATGAATTAAATATAATTTATAATGCTAAAGTAGTATTAGATAAGTATGAGGATAAATTTAATTTTGATAATTCTATATATAATAATATTAAAATAAAATTTAAGAATCAAAATAAAAAAGATGAAGCGATAAGCATGCAATTAGAACAATGTAGAGGTATTTTAAAAGATTATGGAATAGAGTGTTACAAGTCTTTAATTGAAGGAAATAATTTAAAAGATAATAATGTTAAAATAGTGATTAAAGAAGATAAATCAGAACCGTTTTATATGGGAAGGGGAAAAAATAAACGAAGAATAAGGGTAACAATGACAGTACCTAATAGGGAATATACAATAAACAAAATGGGTGAGTTATATAATAAAAGCATGAATAAGATATATTTTAAGTTAAGTGAATGCATTAGTAATAACATTATGTGCAAGATCTTAGATATACAATATACAGAAGATGAAAATATAATATATAAAGCATTTTGTAAGGAATATGGTGACTTGTGGTTATGTACTGAAAATGAAGGTAAGAAACTCAAAGAGAAATTATTAAATAGAGTTAGGATGTTAATTGAATTAGAGGAAAAAAATAAAGAAATGCTTGATAATAATGATATTCCAAAAGGATCAATAAATAATATATGATTAGGTACTGTGTGAGATGACCATAAGATGACCATTCTCCAATTTAAAAGTTAAATTTACATAATTTCATGAACTATATCTATTAAGCATAACTTAGTTAAATCAATACTTTACATAACATTATAGAAAATTATAAGACTTGCTAAAATATAAATAATTGCTCCCGCTGGGAGTAAAAGAAGTAGAATGCATTGATAATTAAAGAATTAAAACTTAAATGTTGTACTACCGTTGTACTATTTTATTTTCAAAAGTGAAAAACAATAAATGATTATAAAATATTAAAAAGTATATTAATGCTGATTTATAAACGATTTGTAAGATATGATGATATATTGCTAAACATCATAGAACAAGTAGAATTTTACCCGCTGGGAAAAGAAAAGATATGGGTGAGTATATGTCGGCAATTATAGCAAATTATTATGGAATACCATTAATGAAATCTGATGATCATCTGTTTAAAGATGGAGGAAGAGGAAAAGATTTATATCCAGATCTAGAAGTAAAAAGCTGGAATGATACAGTTGTTGACTTAATAACTGATATAAAAAAGAGGAGACAAATTTTGGATGCGGTTAAGAATCAAAATTATAAAATGAATAATGAAAATGATAGATATAAAAATGAATAAGCAACTCTAGAAGAAATATTAAAGTTAATGGAATACTTTTGCAATAAATAACTAATACATACTCAAAGAGGAAGAGTCCATGTTTAGAAAAGCAAAATGTTGCTAATAGAATTATGCAAAAACTTATTTCAGGCTATAATAATTGAAATAAAATTAATAATAGATAAGGTATCTAAGAAATTGGATGCCCTTTTTATACTTAAAAACTAAAGGAGAATAATACTTATATAAATGACTTTAATGTCAAGATTCAGAAATAATCTGATAAGGAAATTAAATTGTTCCTATAAAAAATAAAGATTAAATGCTTATATAAGCAGGTGTGTTTTACACCATCTAAAAGGATTTTCTCATTTTTTGTATAATTAGTTATATAATGAGGAGGTGTACTATTGAGGAACAAACATATTTTTAAAATTGGGAATTATAGAAATATACATGATAGTTTTGAGAAGCAATTAGAACTAGAGGCGGATGATATTAAGCAGGCGTACGATAATATGCTGGAGGTGTATAAAGAAAAATTAAATAAGAATGAGTTGAATTTTGAATATGAAAAAGCATTTTTGCAGTCTAAAATAAATAAAAATTACAGTGAAACATTTAATTATTGGGAGAAAGTATTTTTCATAATCGTGACGGTATATGTAACGAGTATGGTAAATGATGCAATAAAGGAATATAAAGAAATAGGATTTGCAATAGTACTGTTAGGCTTGATTGCGGCATTAATTATTTTTGGGAAAAAGGATATACGAAAAGAGCGAAGAGAATACATATACTATACAATGAGAATGGAAGTACTATCCGGTCTGCAAAAGTTAAATTAATTTACGAGAGTATAGGAAGTGCAAGACTGGATAGGAATGACTGACTCCACTTTGACTCCACTTTTCTAGAAAATATATTATTTAAACTTATTTATATGTGTTTAAATGGCTTAAAAGCACATTAAAAATTTACGTTTTAAGCCATAATAATTGAGTGGGAATAGGATTGAGGCTTATTAAATAAGGTGGATAGACACTTAAAGAAAATATAATAAAAAATTTAGTGGCTTAGATATTATCTAAAAAAGGTAACATTTAAGCTACTTTTTTGTTGATTTTTTGAAGATGTGATAAATGAGAAAAGGAGTAAAAAACGGTAGGAAAGAAATTTACAATGACAATACTACTAACGTTAGATTTCCTGAATAATCTTTTTAAAGCAGTAAATACATATTTTCTCTAACTGATAGCAAATAAAACATAACAGCATAATATATTATTAGATAGGTATTAAATTTTATAGTCAAATAAATAATAATTTGATACTAGTAATACTTTAACTAAGCGCTTTAGCAATGATTAAACGAAAATTAATGCTGATTACGAAGGAGAGGAAATAATGGAAAACAGAAATAATAGAAATTGCAGACGTTGTAATTGTGAAGAAGAACGTGGAGAGATGGATAGTAGAAATTGTAATCCTTGTGGCAATGGAACTCTTGGAGCTAACGTAAATAATGACTGTTTAGCTGATGCGTTGGAAGATGCATATAATGATGGCTATAAAGATGGATATCGTGATGGGTATGAGGATGGAAATACAGCAGGAGAAACAGCAGGAGAGACAGCTGGATACAAGCAAGGATATTGCGCTGGGTATGAAAAAGCAAAACAAGAGGTCTTAGATTATATTAGAAGAAATAGATGTTGTAGATGCTGTTAAGCAGAACTAAATTATATAATAAGTAGTTATATAAAAAAGGTGTTTATAAATGATTGAAAAATCATTGTTAAACACCTTTTTTATTTAATATAAATATGGTTATAGTGATAATTTAAATAGTCCATATTAGATAAGAGTTAATTAAAAAAGTTACTTTTAATACTAATTGAATACAATTGTGCAAACATTTTCTCTATAGAGGAAAAAGACGGCATTAATCGTTATCATTTTATAAAGTATAATTACATTAAAGAAAGGGGGCATCGAAAACGCTTGAAAAAATCAACCTTTGAATATAAGATAGTCATAAGATTATACTATGAGTATAATTTTTAAAGACTTCTAAAATCAAAGAACAACAAGTTAAAGTAAGATTAATAGCAATAATTTTATTTTAATTTAAATGAATTAATAAGTATTGATTCTTTTCAAGGAGGCAAAAATGAAGTATTTTTATACTGAAAACCGTTCGACAAGAATTCTAAAATTAATTGAACGAAGACATTCCATTTCTGTTGACGCCATTGCTGAAAAATTTGAGGTTAGCTCAAAAACCGTTAAAAATGATGTAAAAGAGTTGAATAGTTTATTAAAAGGATCTGCGCTAATTGATAATAAGCAAGGAATATATAAAATTTATATTATTGATAATAGCAAATTTGAGGAGATTAAGACTAATATATATAACCAAAAAGAATTTCTTAATTCACCTCAAAGAAGAATGGCATTTATTTTATATAAGCTTATGAATAGTGAAGAGCCATATTTAACTGATGACCTAGCGTGTGAGATGAATGTCGGAAGAACCACAGTAATAAGTGATTTAAAGAAAATGAGAGAGATACTTAATAACTACGATTTAAAAATTATAGGGAAAACAAATAATGGACTAGCCTTAAAAGGTACAGAATTAAATATAAGGTTTCTTGTACTTGAGAACCTTTATGAAATGATTTATGGAGAATACGAATTAGATGAAGATGTTATTGATTTAGTAAAAGAGATAACGGATCAATATCAGTTCGATACAACGACATTTGAATCTTTCATACATTCCCTAGTTGTAACTTTAGATCGCCTTTTAAATGGACATACAATCAATACATTAAGCGAGAAATATGGTGAATTATTAAGAAGTTGGGAATTTACATTGGTAAATACTATATCAGATGCAGTTGAAAAAAGGCTTACTATAAGTATTCCAATTAAAGAAAGAATTTTCTTAGCATTGCCGATTATAGGAATGAATACTCCGACTAACATAGAAGGGATTTCACCGCATGTTGAAATTACAGAAGAAGTATCAAATTTAGTAAATCATATATTAGAGCGCATTAAATATGACATGGGTTTAAATATTACGCTAGATGATATCTTGAAAGATTTTGTATACCATATGGCCTTCTTGGTAAATCGTTTAAAGTATGGGGTCCATATTCATAATCCTATAGTAGATGAGATTAGGAAAAAATATAAAGTAGCTTATAAAATGGCAGAATTAGCGCGAGATGTTATTGAGAAAAGTCTTGATGTAAAAATGACACAAGATGAAGTTGGATTTATAGCAGCATACTTTGGAGTTTTTATTTCAGAACAGCAAATAGAAAAAAGTAAAATATACAAAGTTGCAGTTATATGCGGAACTGGAAGAGTTACAGCTAGGTTGGTTGCTAGTCAATTAAAAGGTATTTTTGATGCGAACACAGTTATAGATTTGTATTCAGATAGCACAGTTACTAGTGAAATATTAGATAAGTATAATTTAGTTCTATCTACTGTCCAAGCTAACTTTAAGACAACAGCTACTGTAATATGTTTAGAGAAAATATTTGATGAAGAAGCGCTGAAGAAAAGAATAAAAAGTATTAAGTATATAGATAAATTAGACATGCCATCCATGCAGGGAATGGATTCTATATTACTAAGTATTTTAGATGAAGATACCTTCTTTATCTTGGATAATCAATTGAGTTATTTAGAAAATGTTGATCATATGATTGATAATCTATACTCAAAAGGTTATGTAGATGATGGATTTAAGGAAAGAATAAGAAAAAGAGAAGAAAAGTCTACGATGATTTTTAATGAATCTATAGCATTTCCTCATACTATCAATTATGAAAATGATGAAATAGTAGTCAGTCTAGGAATAATTCCAGAAAAGGCTGGAGAAAACAATCAAAGAAAACTAGTATTTTTGGTAGGACTTCCAGAACAAACTAGGGATGATACACTCTTGGTTAAAATTTATGATGAAATTATAGCTATTGCTAATGATAAGAATACTATTGAGTCTCTTTCAAAGGTAAAAGGTTATAGAGAATTAATTTTACATTTCACAAAAGAAAACGATATATTTGATTTATAAGTAGGAGGTTTATGATGAATTTTTGGTTTTTGATTATATGCTTTGGAATTGCATTTATACTCCAATATATACTAACATTTGCTCAAATGAAAAGTTTCACGGCTTACTATAGTAAATTGCGAAGAAGAGGAAGAGTTGCCATTGGTAAAGTAAAAGGTGGTTTCCGTGCTGGATGTATTGCAATGTTTGCTATCGATCAAAATGGAATTATACTTGAAGGGGGTTATATGCAAGGAATAACAGTACTTGCAAGGGTCAAGAAACTAAACGGATTTGAAGGAAAAGATGTTGGTATATTAACTCAAGCAGATTGTAAGAACTTAGCTAAACCATTAACCAAAGCAGTACTAGAAGCCTCTTCCAATTATAACGTTATTATGGGCGGTGGCGAAGTTGTAGAGCCTCAAAGTCCATTACAAAGATTAGGTAATATTTTTACAGCTAAAAAATTAAAAGCTCACAATTAGAAAGGAGATATTAATATGGACGCAATTGTTTATTTTGCAAAAGGATTTATGTATTTATTTGAAGTTGGTGGAAATACATTTGTTAGTTGGGTAACAGGAATTATCCCAAAGGTATTATTACTTTTAGTTTTTATGAATTCAATAATTGCTCTTATTGGACAAGATAAAGTTGACAGGTTTGCAAAGTTTGCATCTAAAAATGTTATATTAGCTTATGGAGTTTTGCCATTCTTATCAGCCTTTATGTTAGGTAATCCAATGGCATTATCAATGGGGAAATTTCTTCCTGAAAGAATGAAACCAAGCTACTATGCATCAGCATCGTATCATTGTCACACAAACAGCGGTATTTTTCCTCATATTAATGTAGGTGAAATATTCATTTACCTAGGTATTGCAAATGGTATTACAACTCTTGGCCTTGATCCAACAGCTTTAGGACTTCGTTATTTATTAGTAGGTTTAGTAATGAATTTCTTTGCAGGATGGGTAACTGATTTTACTACAAAGATTGTTATGAGACAACAAGGTATTGAATTAAGTAATCAACTTAAGGCAAATTAGTTTAGGAGGGTATTCATATGGAAAAATATAATGCAATTAAAATTGTAAAAGGCAGTGGAGGTTTTGGCGGTCCACTTACAGTAAAACCTGAAGAAGGAAAAGATACATTATTATATATTACAGGTGGTGGAGCTGAACCTGAAATTGTAGAAAAGATTGTTAGCTTAACAGGATGTAAAGCGGTAAATGGATTTAAAACATCTGTACCAGAGGAACAAATTTTCTTAGTTATTATTGATTGTGGTGGAACACTTCGCTGTGGAATATACCCACAAAAGAGAATTCCGACAATAAATGTTATGCCAGTAGGTAAAAGTGGGCCTTTAGCAAAATTCATTACAGAAGACATCTATGTATCTGCAGTTGGTTTAAATCAAATCTCTTTAGCAGATTCAGGTGCAGAACCTATAAAGAGCACAAAAGCGCCTGAGGAAGGAAAAAGAGAATTTAAATATAGTGCGGATAAGAAAGTATCACAAAGTTTGGCTGAAAACAGTAAATCTAGCATTGTCCAAAAAATTGGTATGGGAGCAGGTAAAGTTGTAAATACACTATACCAAGCAGGCCGTGATGCAGTTCAATCAATGATTACAACAATATTACCATTCATGGCATTTGTTGCGATGCTAATAGGAATTATACAAGGTTCGGGATTTGGTAATTGGTTCGCTAAAATATTAGTACCATTAGCAGGAAACGGAATTGGACTTATGATTCTTGGATTCATATGCTCTATTCCTCTATTATCAGCATTACTTGGACCAGGTGCAGTTATAGCACAAATCGTAGGTACTTTAATTGGTGTTGAAATAGGTAAAGGGACTATTCCTCCAAGCTTAGCATTACCAGCATTATTCGCTATTAATACACAATGTGCATGTGACTTTATTCCAGTAGGTTTAGGTCTAGCTGAAGCAGAACCAGAAACAGTAGAGGTTGGTGTTCCATCTGTATTGTATTCACGTTTCATGATTGGTGTACCTAGAGTAGCAGTTGCATGGGTTGCAAGTATAGGATTGTATCAATAAACTATAAAATTTATTTAATTGCGATTGAGTGGTTCTTATGAATTGCTCAATTGCACCAAGGAAAATACATTGCTGATTTAGATGCAAGGAGTGGAATAAAAGGAGGGTTATCCATAGTGAAATTAATTATTGATGATGTAAATATTGAAAAAATAAAAGATGTTTTCAGCATATTCCCAATTGATGGTGTAACTAGTAATCCGAGTATTTTGTATAAGTATGGAAAACAGCCGTATGAAATATTAAGAGAAATACGTGAATTTATTGGAGAAAACTCGGAATTACATGTACAGGTGATTTCTGAAAGTTCAGAAGGTATGCTTAAAGAAGCACATAAAATTATTAAAGAGCTAGGTAAAAATACTTATGTAAAGATACCTGTAACTAGAGAGGGGTTAAAGGTTATAAAAATTCTTAGAAAAGAAGAAATTAATGTTACTGCTACCGCTATATATACTCAAATGCAAGCATATCTAGCTGGAAAAGCAGGTGCTCAATATGCTGCTCCATATGTAAACCGAATTGATAATTTGGGAGCAAATGGTGTTCAAGTGGCAAAAGACATTCACGATATTTTTGAGAAAAACAATTTAAAAACAGAAGTATTAGCAGCTAGTTTTAAGAATTCACAACAAGTATTAGAATTATGCAAGAATGGAATTGGAGCGGCTACAATTTCACCTGATGTAATCGAAGGTTTAATTAAAAACGATTGCGTGGATGTAGCTGTAGAGAACTTTAAAAAAGATTTTGAAATATTATGTGGTCAAGGTAATACCATGTTAAATTGCCGATAATATAAGTAGCTTAGAATAAATAATAATTTTACAAAGAAATATATTTGAAGGGATGAAAGCATCTATGAGTAGTAAGATAATCTATGAAAATAAAGTAAAAGCCTTAGGAGATTTAGCAGAAACATTCTTAGAAGAAGGAATGATAATATTTTTTGGAGATAATGCACCAGATACACTAGCAGATTACTGTTACTCTATTAATATAAAGGAAGTTAAAGAAACAATTAAACCTGGACAAGTATTTATGATTGATGGAATGGCTTTTGAAATAACAGCTGTTGGAGATGTGGCTGAGAAGAATCTAGTGAGTTTAGGACATATAACTGTTGCGTTTAATGGTTCTAAAGTACCTACTTTATCAGGGACAATTTGTGTGGAGAAAAAAGAAATTCCTAAACTCAAAATAGGAAGTGAAATATTTATATTAGCATAATTATATCTAAAATTTATATGAAATCGAAATGATAATAAAATGGCATTAAATAATGAAGTTAAATAATCAGGAGGAATTTTTATGAAAAATACATGGCTTAATTTAGAAGGAAAAACAGCAATTGTAACAGGGGGAGCATCTGGTATTGGTAAGGCAGTTGCACAAGAGTTTTTAAATAATGGTGCAAATGTAGTTGTTTGTGATATGAATCCAAACAAACCTGAATTTGATGATCATAATGGACATATGGAATATATAGTTACTAATGTTGCAGATAGAGATAGCGTAGAAAAAATGATTGAGAAGGCTAAAGAGATTACTGGAACTATTGATATAATTGTAAATAATGCAGGTATTAATATTCCTAGATTACTAGTTGATAAAAAAGAACCAAAAGGAAAATTTGAGTTAGATGAAAATGTTTGGGATAAAGTTATGAATGTAAATGTAAAAGGTGTATTTCTATGTGCTCAAGTAGCTGCAAGAGAGATGGCAAGTCAAGGAAAAGGGGTTATTATAAATATGTCTTCTGAAAGCGGATTGGAAGGATCTGAGGGGCAAAGTGTTTATGCAGCAAGTAAGAATGCAGTAAATTCTTTGACTCGCTCATGGGCAAAGGAGCTGGGGAAATTAGGTATAAGAGTTATCGGAGTTGCGCCAGGGATTTTAGAAGCTACAGGACTCAGAACTTTAGAATATGAGACAGCGTTAGCTTATACTAGAGGAATTACTGTAGAAGAATTAAGAGCAGGATATAGTAAAACTTCAACAACTCCATTAGGAAGATCAGGAAAGCTTTCAGAAGTTGCAGATTTAGTTTGCTATTTAGCTAGTGATAGAGCAAGTTATATTCATGGAGTTACTTACAATATTGCTGGGGGAAAAACAAGAGGTTAAATAAAAACGATATTAGTACAGAATAAGTTTAATTATCTGGCCAATTAGCATAGAACAAAGTTAAAAAATTAACAAAGTTATCTAGATTTTAATAATTGAAAAATATATAATTTACATTTTATGAAGAGAAAACTTAGTTTTCTCTTTTAAAATTTTAAAAATGATTGATATTTAATAAACAATATGTTATGGCAAGCATTAAAAATAAGTTGATATCAATAAGGATAAGATGAATATTAATTCATACAATTAGAAAAAATAGAACCGAGTAAAGATTAAATAAGATTAATTTCAGGTTATTATTTGATATATTATTTGTAAAAAAGTTAAAAGCAAAGATGAGATATTGAGAATTTATGATATAATTGAATAATAAAATTATTTTTAGTTATATATGGAGGTAGGATAGAAGAATGAATAAAGGTATATCACTAGACTTATCAAAAGTTTCTCCTTATTTAGAAGAAGCAGAACTTGAAAATATGGAAAGCATGGTTAAAGCTGTTCATGAAGATTTACACAATAAAACAGGCGCAGGTAATGATTTTTTAGGTTGGGTAGACCTTCCTGTAAATTATGATAAAGAAGAATTTGCAAGAATTAAAAAGGCAGCAGAAAAGATTAAATCAGACTCTGATGTTTTAATAGTTATTGGAATAGGTGGATCATATCTTGGAGCTAGAGCAGCTATTGAAATGTTGACAAATAATTTCCATAATGTATTAGGAAGTGATAAGAGAAAAGTTCCACAAATATTTTTTGCTGGAAATAATATAAGTTCAACATATATGGCAGAACTTCTACAAGTAATTGAAGGAAAAGATGTAAGTTTAAATGTAATTTCAAAATCAGGTACAACTACAGAACCAGCAATTGCATTTAGAATTTTAAAATCATATTTAGAAAAGAAATATGGTGTAGAAGAAGCAAGAAAGAGAATATATGCAACAACTGATAAAGCTAGAGGTGCTTTAAAGACATTAGCTGATTCAGAAGGATATGAAACTTTTGTAGTTCCAGATGATGTTGGAGGAAGATTTACAGTATTAACAGCGGTTGGATTATTGCCTATAGCTGCGGCTGGAATCGATATTGATGAAATGATGAAAGGTGCTGCAGATGCAAGAACAGCTTATTCAGTACCATCAATTAAAGAAAATGACGCTTATAAATATGCAGCAGCTAGAAATGCTTTATATAATAAAGGAGCATCAATTGAAGTATTAGTAAATTACGAACCATCACTTCATTATTTCAACGAATGGTGGAAACAATTATACGGAGAATCAGAAGGTAAAGATCATAAAGGATTATTCCCAGCAGCAGTAGATTTTTCAACAGATCTTCACTCAATGGGTCAATATATCCAAGATGGAAGAAGAATAATGTTTGAAACAGTTGTAAATATTGAAAAACCAAAATATGAAATAAATATAGAAGAAGCTGATAATGACTTAGATGGATTAAATTTCTTAGCTGGAAAGACTATGGATTTCGTTAATAAGAAAGCATTTGAAGGAACACTATTAGCTCACAATGACGGTGGAGTTCCTAATATGGTATTAAGTGTACCAGAAATTTCAGCATATTATTTTGGATACATGGTTTATTTCTTTGAAAAGGCTTGTGGAATAAGTGGATATCTTTTAGCAATAAATCCATTTAATCAACCAGGTGTTGAAGCTTATAAAAAGAATATGTTTGCTTTACTAGGAAAGCCAGGATATGAAGATATGAAGGCTGAACTAGAAAAGAGACTTTAGTTTAATTATGAAGATTATTATTGATGGAGATGCCTGTCCAGGCATCTCCATTATTGAAAAAGCGGCAAAAGAACACAATATTCCAGTGATAATTTATTGTGATATTCATCATTTTATACAGAGCAATTATTCTGTAGTTAAAGTTGTTGATAGTGGATTTCAAAGTGTAGATATGTATGTAATGAATGAAACTAAAGAAGGTGACATAATTGTGTCTCAGGACTATGGTGTGGCTGCGATATGTCTATCTAAGAAAGCGAAAGTAATAAACCCTAAGGGATATATATATGATGAGAAAAACATAGATAGATTATTGGAAGAAAGACATATATCGCAGAAAATAAGAAGGAGTGGAGGAAAGACCTCTAACCCCAAAAAAAGAACTGACGAAGATAATATTAGACTGGAAAAAAACTTATTAAAACTTATAACTAGTTGATAATTTTAGAAGCTTAGATAAGAGCTTCTATTTTTATGCGGTAAAAAATTATAAATTTATATTTTGGATATTATTTTAAGTGTGACTGGAGGGTTTTGTTAAAAACAATCTTACTAATATATGAGTTTATATAAGCATTTATGATATAATCAAATAAAAAATAAACTGAAGTTATTTACAAAAAATGGTATAAATGTATAATATAATAATAAGGGTCATTTTGAGAATTGGTATGAGAGGAGTATGAATTTATGGAGGAACTTCAGTTAAAGTATGTTGAGATAGCTTTTGATAAGCAAACACCGCAAAAAATTGGCACGGAGATAAATATATCTGGTAAAATAGATGGGGAAATAGAAAACTTAGAATATAAATTTATTGTTGGCAAAGGTGGGGTTTGGAATACTATACAAGAATTTTCAGAAAAAAATTATTGCATATGGAAGCCTAAAAGAGAAGGGGAGTATATGGTTATGGTACAAGCCAGAGAGAGGGATGGAAAAAAACCTTTAGACTATTTAGCCAAAGAGGACTATTCTATAGTGACAGAGGAAGTGAGTAATACTGTGGATAAAGAGACTAGTATTCAATATGTTACTAATGATGAAGAAATTAAAAGCGCTTGCAATGATAAAGAAAGTAATTTGCTAGCGTCTGAAAAAGAAGATCCTATTTTATGCAATATTGAATTTAAAGAGGCAATGAATAGTATAGAAGACAATGTGGTGTTTCTTGAAGTTAAAGAAATTTCTAGAGCAGAAAAAGAAGTTGTAATATCAAATAGCTATGCTGGTGAAGAAATATCATCTTCTAATGATACCAAAGAAGTTGAAGATATAGTAGATAATACTCAATATAATGAAGAAGTTTTAAATAAAATATTAATTGAAAACAATGCTCAAATAGAACCGAGTTTTATAAAAGATATCCGTATAGATAAAGAGGAAATAAAAGTTGGAGAAAAATGTTGTGTTGAGGTAAAGACAGATGATGAGAATGTATATTTATATAGATATTATATAAAAAAGAATAATGAATGGGATATAATTAAGGATTATGATAAAAGTAATATTTTAAAATATACAGCAAACGAGTCTGGAAATAAAGAATTTTTAATTCAGTGTAAAAGAATGGATTCCACTGAAACCTTTGAAGACCATAGAATTATCACACTAAAAGTAAGAGAAATTGATAAAGTAGAAATAACCAATTTTAAATGTTTAAATAACTCATTAATAGCTGGAGAAAAGCTTGGTTTTATAGTAGAAACAAATATTGAAGAATCTGTTAGTAATGAAGATATCGTATTACTATATAAATTTTATAAAATATATAAAGATGGAAAATCAATTTGTATACAAGACTATTCAACCAAAAATAATGTGTATTATAAGGAAACAGAAGCGGGTAGCTACAGAATTTTATGTCTTGTAAAAAGTATATTTTCAAATAAAGAATATGATGATAGAGCTATTTTGGTATACGGTGTTAAACCATATAAAACGATTAAGATTAATAATTTTGTAGCCGATTCGAATTCTCCTAATATAAGTGGAAGTAGTATAAAGTTTGCTTCAGAAATAGAAGGTGGAAACAAAGTTATATATAGATATCAGGTTAATGGACCCATTAAAGAGGACACAGGCTTTATAGAAAAGAGTGAATTTGTATGGAAACCATCTGAAGCTGGAGAATATGACATTATACTTTATGTTAAGGATATTACTTATAAAGGTGAATATGAGGATTTAAAAAGAATTACATTTAATATAGAGAAAAAGAGTGAAAAGCCAGTAAAGATTTTAGATATTGTAGTTGATAAAGAAAAGAAGATTATTGTTGGGGAGCCAGTTGGTATAACGGTAAATGCTGAAGGTGGAGTAAAGCTCCAATATGCATTCACAATTAGAAAAGATGGAAGAAGGTTAGAGGGAGTAGATTATAATAAATCTAACTGGATAAATTTTATTCCTAACCAGGCAGGAGAGTATGAAGTAGAAATAAGACTTAAGGATAAGTACTCAGATAAATCTTATGATGCCCAAACAGTTATATATTTGAAGGCACTAGAATATCTACCGGGTGAAATAGATTATATAATATTACCTTATAAGGAAACACATTTGATTGGGGAAGCTGTGGAGTTTGAATGCATTGTTCAAAATACACAGAATACTTTATTGAAATATGAAACTAAAATTAATGGACATTCTATTGAGAAAACAGAGTTCTCAAAAAATAAAAGGTTGAGATTTATACCTAAAACTGCTGGTAAATACACTATAGAAGTTTATGCTAAGAATGTTAGATGTACTAGTGAGTATGATTCTAAGAAGCAGATAAACTTGTATGTAAGTGAGGCGTCTCCTGTAATAGAAACTAATATAATAGCAAATACGCTAGAGGGGCATGTAAATGAGGAACTTACATTTGAAGCTATAAGTAGAGGCGGGAAAAATGTTTGTTATGAATTTTATTTAATGGAGAATAATGAGTGGAGAAAGGTACAAGCATATAGTAGAAAGCATTATTATAGCTTTATGCCATTTACTCAAGGAAAATATAAGATTTTAGCTTTAGCCAAAAGTTATTATAAAAAAGTTAGTTACGAGGATTATGCTGAAGTAACATTTTATGTTAAAGGTTTAAAAGGATAACTCGAAAATAAACATAGGATAAATTTTAGAGAAAGGTTGTTTAAGTATGGCGATAGACGGTTTAGATAAAATGTCAAATGAGCAATTATTAGCAATGAATATGCTAAGCAATGGACAAGTAACAAATGATTCAGATTCTGATTCTAGCAATAGTACGAGTGGTGAAAAAGATTTAGCATTTCAGCTAGTTATGAAAAATCTTTTGGAATCATCAAAAAAATCTAAAGAAAATGGTAATGCTGAATCAAATGGGAATACAAAGGAAGTAAAAAGTGAAACAACCAACAGTGAGAAAGTAAATTCAAAAGAGAATATAAATTTAAATAATGCAGCTAGAGTAGGACAAACATATGTAACAGGACAAAACTTAGAGGAAATACCAATGGTTTTAACTAATAATTATATAGGTTTTACAAGAAATTCTGAATCTGCATTATCTAATAAAAGTGGAGCTGATATTAAGAAAATATATTCGGCTGTAGATGATGCAGCTAAAAAATATGGAGTAGATCCTAATCTAATATTAGCTGTAATTAAGCAGGAGTCTGATTTTGATCCTAATTCAACATCTGGTGTCGGAGCTACTGGATTAATGCAGATAATGCCAGAAAATTTTTCACATTTAGGGATAACTGATGGATATGATGTTGAGCAAAATGTTAGCGGTGGAACTAAGTTACTTAAAGAATATTTAGATAAATACAATGGAAGTTCAGAGTTGGCTCTTATGGCATACAATGGAGGGCCTGGAACTATGCAAAGAAGAGGCGTATCATCAGCTTCTGACTTATATAAAATGCCACAAGAAACTCAGAACTATGTTCCGAAGGTAATGGGGTACTATAGAAATGGAATCTAGGATGTTTTACATTCTAGATTTTTTAAGGAATAAAATAATTATAATCATATAAAAACTGCATCAAAAAAACCATCAGTAACATTTAGATGACTTTTTTCATGCAGTTTCTTTGCTGTTTGTTAATATTGTTAACAATATGTACATTTTTAAGTTAAATTTATTTTGTTATCGTATTCAAATGTTAGGTAAATGTTTTCAAAAGACCATAATAAAAAACGCAACCCTTGGGGCTAGGTTGCGCTTTAGCAATAAGCAATAAGCAATAAATAAAAAGGGGGCTATATATTCCTTTTATTTATCCTTGCAAGAATATTATAGGGTATTATTATTAATAATGCAAGTGATTTAATAAAAAATGTGAATATTTTTGAAAGAAATGAATTATTTTATTGCAAAATTATTTAATATTCGTTAATAGCTCTTTAAAAGGCTTAATTCTTCATCTGTTAATTCTCTATATTCGCCTTCTTCTAAATCTGGATCTAATAATAACCCACCGAACTCTTCTCGTTTAAGATAAGTTACCTTTTTCCCAACCGCTTCAAACATTCTTTTTACTTGGTGGAATTTACCTTCTTGAATTGTAAGTCTTATTTCGGATCCATCGTTATTGCTCGATAATATCTCAAGCTTAGCTTCTAAACATTTGTACCCATCATCTAAGGTAATTCCATCCTTAAAAGCTTTTATATCTTTTTCATCAACGCTTTTATCTATTTCAGCATAATATACTTTATCGACATGCCATTTAGGTGAAATCAATCTATGGTTTAATTCACCATCATTGGTTAATAACAATAATCCAACAGTATCTTTATCTAATCTACCAATAGGAAATGGGTCAAAAACCTGATGTTCTAGGTTTAATAAATCAATAACGGTTTCATCTCTATTATCATGGGTAGCTGATATAACTCCATCTGGTTTATTCATCATTAGATATATGTATTTACGATATAGTACCTCTTCACCATTAATTTTTATAACAGATTTTTCAGGATCAACAAGCATGGCGCTATCTTTTACTATTAGACCATCAACTTCTATAATTCCTTTTTTGGCAAAAGATTTAACATCTTTTCTGCTTCCGTATCCTAAATTAGAAATTATTTTATCTAATCTTTCCAAATTATTCACTCCAATCGTTTGTTTGCTTTAATTTATACATTGATTTATTGTACCATAATAATAAATATCTTAACACATGGATATATAACTTGTAATTTATCTACTTCATTTTTATTTTTAATAAAATTAGTAGGATTTATACAAATTATAATATTCATAAAAGAAAACCATGCATAAATGAAATTATTTCATATGCATGGTTTTCTTTCAATGGATTTATATCCACTGTACAATAGAATTTAATGGCTGTCTTGTTTTTTTATGTGGTTCTTTAGCGCGGTATCCAAAGCTAGCCATAACTGAAACACCAAAGTGTTCAGTATCTAAAATACCTTCATTCTTAAGAATTTTTTCAACTTTTTCAATATTAAATCCTTCAATTGGGCATGAATCAATTTGTAAGAAAGCTGCAACAGTTAGCATGTTTGCTAGAGCAATGTAAGTTTGTTTACTTGCCCAGTCAAAAATTGTACGGTCACTTTCAAGTAAATTGAAATCATTCTTCTCAAAGCTTTCAAAAGCCGATTTTCTTTGATTGGCTACATCTTCAGGAAGATTTTGAACTTCAGACATAATTTTAGTTATATATTCAGAATTATAAATTGTATCAACTTTTTTACGAGCAAGAAGAATTACAAAGTGACTAGCTCCATTAAAGCTATTCTGAGCTCCCCAAGATACAGGAAATAAATTTTCTTTAAGAGATTTATTTTGAATGACAAGGAACTTCCAAGGTTCAAAACCGAATGAACTTGGAGAAAGGCGCCCAGCTTCTAATATAGTATTAAAATCTTCTTCAGATACTGTTTTTGTGGGGTCGAATTGCTTACAAGCATGACGAAATTGAAATGCATCTATAATTTCTTTATTTTTGTTATTCATTTAAAAATCACCTCTTATCTAAGTATAAGTTAAGTCTAACACACTTGGATACTTCATTGAAGTACGCACAAATTTGATATATAATATAAATGAACTTACCTAAGTATCTATTTTATACTAAAGGAGCGAAAAGTATGCATGAACAAGTTATATATCCAGATTGTCCTAACCATCCATGCCCAGTAGAGACAACACTAAATATAATTAGTGGTAAGTGGAAGGGGATTATTTTATATCGTTTATTAGGTGGCAAGAAACGATTTAATGAATTAAAGAAATTGATTCCAAATGTTACACACAGAACATTAACACTTCAATTGCGTGAACTTGAAAGAGATAAAATATTAAAACGTACAGTTTATGCGGAAGTTCCTCCAAGAGTCGAATATGAGTTGACGGTTCTTGGCCAGTCTATGTCACCGATAATTAAATCTATGTATGATTGGGGGCTGAATTATCAATCGGAATTAAGGTCTTGAAAAAAGAAATTAGATATTTAATTAGCGTTTTAATGAGAATAAAAATTTAAATCTATAATAAAATAAAAAAAGCATTGACAAAAAAATATAAGGATTCTATAATTAATTCGTACCCGAACGAACGAGGTGGTAAAAATGAAAAACAAATGTATCGTTGGAAGAATGAGTATAATTGTTGAAGCATCCAACAAATTTTTGACAAAAAGAATAAAGGATGAGCGACTACCTATATTGCAAAATCACGCAGCACTATTTGATATATTACCTGAAGATGGTTCGAAGTTGCTTTTTAATGAAATAGCAAGCACATGGAAAATATCAAAATCATCTTTATCTGACATTATAAATAAGTATGAGAGTCAGGGGTTAATAAACAAGTGCATGTGTAGCGAAGATAAGAGAAGTGTATATATAAGTTTGACTCCTGAAGCTGTAGTTATAAAGCAAAAACTTCAAGTTATGGAAAGAGAATTTCTAGATATAATATTAAAAGATTTTGGTGAAGATGAAAAAAAGGTCTTTGAAGATAATATAGATAAAGCTCTTAAAAATATAATAAAAATGCTCTAAAGGCATTTTTTTAAAATAGATAATTCGTACGCGTACGAAGGATATAAGAGAAGGAGTGTAGAATATGAAAGAATTAATAATGAAATCACTAGATAAAATTAGACCAATGCTACAAAGAGACGGAGGAGACGTTGAATTAGTGGATGTGAGCAACGATGGAGTTGTAAGTGTAAAAATGCAAGGGGCTTGTGGAAATTGTCCAGGAGCAATGATGACAATAAAAATGATTATTGAGCAAAAATTAAAGGAAGAGGTTCCTGGAGTTACAGAAGTCATAGGAGTGTAAAACTAAAGAGTTTTATAAGTTAATGTAAATAAAATGTTTTTAAAGTTGGCACATACTTCGTACGCGAACGAAGTATGTGCTGAAAAGATTCGTTTCGGGTACTAAATGAAATATAAAAAACATATAGAAATTATAATTAAGATATTAAGGTAGATACTAAAATATTAGGGAGGGGTAATATGTTTAATTCAATAAGAAAAAGATTAATCTTTAATTTTGTTTTAATAGCAGCAATAATAACTTTAATTTGTATAACTTTCTTTTCATACCAAATGGTAAATGGAATACAAAACCAAATGAAAGCAGATGGAATAATTTTAGTTAATAATATAAAAGCAAATATAGAAAGTGTAGGAGTTACAAATACAGATAAAATACAGGGAATAATAGATCAAACATATAAATATTCAGATGGAGAATTATGCTACATAGGTGTAATATCAAGTGATAAAACTCTTGTTGCAGGAACATCGAAGGAATCAATTGGAGAGAAGATTGATTCAACAGGATTAGATGCAGTATTTAAAGGTGATACAGGAGCATATATGTACGAATGGAAGGGGACTCCTGCATATAATGTAACAGTTCCTGTCAAAGACGGAGATGATATAGGATACGCTCTTTCAATTGGAATTTCTGTTGATAACATGCAAAAGTCTATTAGAAGCACTATTATAAAAAGTATAATTTATGCAATAGTAGTATTGATATTAGCAGCTGTTGCAGGAGTATATATAGGAAAGTGGATTGCGAAACCTATAGAAATTATTAAGGATGTTATTGAAAAAGCAGGAAATGGAGATTTTACAGCAGAATATAAAATTACAGGTAAAGACGAAATAGGAAAATTAGCAGCTGCAAGTAGTAAAACTAGAAAGAGCATGAGGGAGCTTGTTAGAAAAACAAAAGTAATATCAGAAAGTTTGGCTAAACTATCAAAGGATATTGAAATTGGCGGCAGCACTGTAGCATCCTCTAGTGAAGAAATCGCAACTTCAGTAACTAGCGTATCTCAAGAAGGTATAAAGCAAGCAGAAGCGTTAGAAGATGCTGTTAGCTTATTAGAAAGTTTTTCAGTAGATTTAGATAATGTGGATAATAAATTGACATTATTAGCTGATGGTGGAAAGGTAATAAAAGAGGATACAAATAAGGGAGTAGAAACTATAAATAAGCTAGCGAACACTATCGATGATATGTTAAATTCATTTTCAGTATCAAGAGCAAAGGTTGAAAATTTAGATAGCACTATATCTCAGATTAATTCCATAGTTGATGTTATAAATGGAGTTGCAAAACAAACTAATCTTTTAGCATTAAATGCATCCATTGAGGCAGCAAGAGCAGGGGAGGCTGGAAAAGGATTTTCAGTAGTGGCAGAAGAAATACGAAAGCTTGCAGAAGAAGTATTAAATTCATCAAAAAGCATAACTCAATTAATAAATACAGTTATGAAAGAGACTCACGATGTTTCTAATACTACAGAAGTCGTAACTAAAATAGTAGAAGAAAGTAAAAGTGATATTAATACTGTAACAACCTCATTTAAAGGAGTTATTAGCAAGGTTAATAATATTCCTAGTGATATTAATATGGTTCATGTGGTACTTCAAGAAACTATGAAAGGAAGAAATAAGATCTTAAATACAGTTGAAAATATAGCTTCAAAATCGCAAGAAATATCAGCCCTTTCAGAAGAGGTTACAGCCGCTACAGAAGAGCAAGCAGCTATAACAAATGAATTTTCTATCACAGCAAAAAAACTAGTTAATATTTCATCGGTATTAGAAAAAGACATCTTAAACTTTAGAATATAGTTTCTTATATTGTTGAATTATAAAAGTTAGAGTGATTAATATGTGATGAGTAAAAGTATTAAATTACTAAGTAATGCGTGAGTAACACTTGATTAAAATATCAAGTGTTTTTTGTTCCTAAAAATTTATAATTTGGCTAAGTAGATATAGACTAACCGAGAATATAAGTTTAAATATAGGCAATTAAAATAATATTTTAGTTAGGTTAATGATTTAAACATAAGCACATATGGTATAATATTTAAGGATTGGGAAAGGAGGAATAAGTAAATGGATTTAAAATCATTACTTAATAAAGAACAATATGAAGGGGCAACTACAATTGATGGGCAGGTGCTTATTTTAGCTGGAGCTGGTTCAGGTAAAACAAGAGTTTTGACACATAGAATGGCACACATGATTGAAGATTTAGATATTGCACCTTATAGTATATTAGCTATTACTTTTACAAATAAGGCAGCAAAGGAAATGAAGGATAGAGTTAAGGCACTTATTGGTGAAAGAGCAGAAAATATGTGGATATCCACTTTCCATTCAACTTGTGTTAGGATACTAAGAAGAGAGATAGATAAGATAGGCTACAAGAGTAGCTTTACTATATACGATAGCTCAGATCAAAAGACATTAGTTAAAGAGTGCATGAAAACACTTAATATTAATGATAAAGATATAACAGAACAAGAGATAATGGGGAAGATAGGAAAAGCTAAAGATAGAATGCAAAGTGTTAGAAGCTTTATGTTAGAAAATGAAGCTAACTTTAGGGAAAAGAAAATTGCAGATGTTTATGAAATGTACCAAAAGAGATTAAAAGAAAACAACGCGTTGGATTTTGATGATTTAATTTTCAAAACAGTTGAGCTTTTCAAAAATAACCCTGAAGTATTGGAGTTTTACCAAAATAAATTTAAATATATAATGGTTGATGAGTATCAGGATACTAATGGCGCTCAATATGAGTTGGTTAAATTACTTGCTTCAAAATATAAGAACATATGTGTTGTTGGAGATGACGATCAGTGTATTTACCAGTGGAGAGGCGCGGATATTCAAAATATACTAGATTTTGAAAAAGATTATCCGGGAGCTAAAGTAATTAAGCTAGAACAAAATTATAGATCAAAAGGAAATATACTAAGCGCAGCTAATGTGGTAATTGTTAATAATGCAAATAGAAAAAGCAAAGTATTAAGGACTGAACAAGAACCAGGAAATAAAATCAAAATATATAGGGCCTATGCTGATAGTGATGAAGGAGATTTTGTTAGTAAACAAATCTTAGATATAAAGAATAAAGAAGATAAAAATTACAATGACTTTGCTATACTATACAGAACAAATGCTCAGTCGAGAATTTTTGAAGAAAGTTTTAGAAGGAAGGGAGTCCCTTATAAAATAGTAGGAGGCACAAGATTCTATGACAGAAAAGAGATAAAAGATGTATTAGCATATTTAAAAGTTATTGTTAATCCTCAAGATGATATTAGCATTAGAAGAATAATAAATGTACCTAAGAGGAGCATTGGTGATGCAACTGTTGCAAAGGTTCAAGAATTTGCAAGCAGCTTTGAGTTTGATTTATGGGACGCATTAGCTGAAGTAAGGAGTATTCCAACATTAACGTCAAGAAATGTTTCAACAATTGAACCTTTTGTTGCGCTCATGGAAAATTTCATGGAACTCAGTGAGACAGTCCCTGTTTCAGTACTTATTGAATCAATATTAAAAGATACTGGATATCTAAAACAATTACAGGAATCAAATGAAATTGAAGACAAGAGTAGAATTGAAAATTTAAAAGAGCTTGTTTCAGATGCAGCTGATTTTGAAAAGAACAATGAAGACAAATCGTTATCTGCTTATTTAGAGAGAGTTTCTCTAGTTCAGGATACGGATAAGATTGAAGAGGAAGATGATGCAGTAGTATTAATGACAATCCATAGTGCAAAGGGGTTGGAGTTCCCCGTTGTATTTATGGTTGGTATGGAAAATGGTATTTTTCCAGGGAATGCGTCATTTGAAAAAGAATCAGAGATGGAAGAGTCAAGAAGATTATGTTATGTTGGTATAACTAGAGCAAAACAGACATTGTTTATGACTTCGGCAGAGGTTAGGAGAGTATTTGGTAAAACAGTAGCATATCCTCAATCTGACTTTATTAATGAAATAAAGCCAGACTTAAAAGAATATGTTGGAGTTAAAAAGGAAAGTGCTAAAAGCAGGGAAAAGCTTATGCAAAGTAATTCCTACACTAATCCACACAGTTTAAGAAATAGTGTTACAGGCAATAGAGCATATACTCTTAATAATGGCGGTATTAATAATGTAATTGATAGAAGTACTATGAATGAAATGGCTAAAGAATATATATCTGTTAGTGAAGCAACCCTTGGAAGAAAAGTAATTCATGAAAAGTTTGGAAAAGGAACAATTGTGGCTATCCAGGATTCAGGTAACGATAAGAAATTAACGGTTGCGTTCGATAAACAAGGGGTTAAGTCATTATTATTATCTTTTGCAAAACTTAAAATGATTTAGTGGAGATTTGGAGGCCAATATGGATAAGATTGAAAGAATAAAAGAACTTGTTGAAAAGTTAAATAGATATTCATATGAATATTATTCTTTAGATAGTCCATCTGTAAGCGACAAGGACTATGATGAAAAATACTACGAACTTCAAGAACTAGAAAGAGAAACGGGATATGTACTTCCTTATTCGCCTACATTAAGAGTTGGGGATGTAGTGCTAGAAGGATTTAGGAAGTATACACATAAAGCAAGGCTTTGGAGCTTAGATAAAGCGCAAAGTTTGCAAGAAATTATAGATTGGCATAATAGAAATGTTAAGTTTGTAGAAGAGGCTCGGGGTAGAGGAGAAAATCTGCCTGATCTAAAGTATGTTGTTACAAAGAAATTCGATGGGTTAACAATTAACTTAACATATAATACTGAAGGTATACTTGAAATAGCTGCAACAAGAGGAACAGGAAGTGTTGGTGAAGAAGTTACAGCACAGGTCAAAACAATAAAATCAATTCCACTTAAAATTAATAGCAATGATATTTTAGAAGTTCATGGAGAAGCTATTATGACGCAAGAAGCGTTTAATAAATATAATGAGACTTCTGATACACCACTAAAGAACTTAAGAAATGGGGCTGCAGGTGCTTTAAGAAACTTAAATGTAAAGGAAACTGCACGAAGGAATCTTTCGGCTTTCTTTTATGATGTAGGCTATAAAGAAGGAACTCCATTTAAAACTTATATGGAAATGATGGAGTTTATAAAACAGCAAGGGCTCCCTGTTGATGATTATATAAGGGTATGTACGTCTATAGAAGAAATTGAGAAAGAGATAAATTATGTAAGAGATATTAGATTTGATTTAAATTATGATATAGATGGATTAGTAATTGCAATAGATGATATTAGAACAAGAGAATTAATAGGATATACAGTAAAGTTCCCTAAATGGGCGATTGCATTTAAATTTGAAGCCCAAGAAGCAACAACTAAACTTTTAGATGTTGAATGGAATGTTGGAAGAAGTGGTAGAGTTGGGCCAACAGCAATATTAGAGCCAGTGGAACTTGCAGGCGTTACTGTTAAAAGAGCGACTTTAAATAATATGGATGATATTGCGAGAAAAGGTGTTAGAATTGGTGCAGAAGTATTTGTGCGAAGAAGTAACGATGTTATACCAGAGATAATGGGGATAGTACCAGAATCTTTAGAAGGTTCAGAGGAAATAACAGTTCCAGAAGTTTGTCCTGCTTGTGGCAGTCATTTAGTGTTAAATGGGGCTCATTATTTTTGTGAAAACACGCTATCTTGTAAGCCTCAATTAGTTAAAACTATAGTTCATTATGCTTCAAGAGAAGCAATGAATATAGCTGGTTTTTCAGAAAGAACAGCGGAACAATTATTTGAAAAACTTAATATTAAATCTATTTCTGATTTGTATAAACTGAAAGAAGAGGATTTAATAGGATTAGAAAAGTTTGCAGCTAAGAAAGCACAAAATCTTCTGGAAGCTATCGAAAAAAGTAAAGATTGTGAGTTATACGCATTTATATATGCTTTAGGAATTCCAAATGTAGGAGTAAAGACTGCAAAAGATTTAGTTAGCAGATTTAAATCTATAGAAGGCTTGAAAAATGCAACCTTTGAAGAACTTGTTGGAGTTCAGGATGTCGGAGATATAGTTGCTCAAGGGGTTGTGTCTTTCTTTAAAGAGGAAAAGGTCTTACAAACAATTGAAGAATTATTAGCTTTAGGTGTTAGTCCTAAATATGAAGAAAAAGAAGTAATAGCAAGTGCTTTTGAAGGAAAGACTGTTGTTGCAACTGGTTCACTTAAGAATTATTCTAGAACTGAGATAAAAGATAAACTTGAAAGCTTAGGAGCAAAGGTTGCAGGAAGTGTTAGTAAAAAAACGGATTATGTAATAGCAGGGGAAGCTGCAGGATCCAAATTAACTAAAGCAGAGGAATTAGGAGTAAAGATCCTTTCAGAAGATGAGTTTGAAGAAATGCTAAGGAGGTAGAGTATGAAAAAATTAATAAATTTGCTTGAATTTATATCAGCTTTTATAACAAGCATCTTAATAATTTGTACTTTTTTGACAACATATCAATTTTATTATGTTGGCCAGATTTTTAATTCATACTTACCGATACAACTTGGAGTCTGTATCACTATGGCAATCTTAGCAATTAGGTTTCTTATTAACGAGACAGGAAAAAAGAGAATAGTATATTGTATCTTAAGTTTTTTAATATCAATATCTTTAATTTTCTTTATGATAAATTTAATTAAGTAATAAAATATTGATTAAAACGAACTTAGCAGCTGTTGATTTGCGGCAGAAGTTTTTAATTAAGAAACTGACTCGAAGTTATTTAAAAATATTTGAGTCAGTTTTTTGATTAGACAAAGTAAATTGTGGGAATAATTCTTAATATAAATTAAGGCAAAGGGTGTAATTATGAAAAGAATTTTTTTCTATGCAATTATGTTAAGTTTTATAATATTATTTTGTTTAGGGTTTGTGAACAAAGAAAGTAACAATTTATCTACTGATGATTCGCAAGAAACAATAAGTTATGGTATAAATGAGATTCCAGAAGACTTAGAAAAGGTTACTAATTTATCTAAACGCCATGAGGACATTATATGTGCAGTAAGCAAAGGGCTGGTTTCTAAAGATGTGGATAATAAAATAGTGCCATCTTTGGCAAGTGAAATTACAAAAAGCAAGGATGGCATTCAATATGAGTTTAAAATTAGAGATGATATTTTTTGGAGTGACGGAAGTAAAATAACTCCCAATGATATAGCTACTTTTTTTAAAGAGCTACTTAAAGAAGAAGATGAAGAAAATATACAAGCATTGCTTAATGTTTATGGAGCAAAAGAATTCAGAGATGGGAAAGTTGTATATGAAACTGGAGTTGCAATAAAAGGAAATGAGAATTCTGTTATCATTAGATTGAATAAAGCGGATGATAATTTCTTAAGTGAATTGACCAAACCACAGTATACACTAAGAAAATATTTAATAATGTGGCGTAATATGAAAAATAGTTATAGTACACTAATTTACTCTGGTGATTATAAGATTGATTCATTTAACAAAGATCAGGTTGTCTTAAAAAGAAATGAGAATAATAATAAAAGTGGTATAGATACTATTAAAATATTAAATGATGATAGTGTAGAAACATCTATGGCATCATATGAAGTCAAAGAAAGGGATATTGTAATAAATCCACCAGAAAGTGAACTTAATAAATTATCAGAGCAGAAAAAATTAATAACACTTCCAGAAACAAAAGGAACATATTTAGTCATTAACAGTAAAAGTAACTCTATTCCTCTTCAAGGAAGAAGAGATATTTATAATGATGTATGTAAAGCTACAGAATCGTATCAAAATTCAAATAATAAAGAATTTGAACTTGCAGAGGGAAGTTTTTTTAGGGAGGATAAACAGGACCTAACAAAATTGCAAGCAAGGAAAGTTATTAGCAATAAAGAAGGTGAATGGAACAAACCTAAGATATTAACATTACTATGTGAAGATACTGATGAGAATAGAATCTTATGTAGAACAATCGAAGACTGGTTTAAAAATAATACAAATATAACAATAAAATATAGTTTAGTAAAAGAAGAATTCGAAGATGAAGAATTGAAAAAAAGATACGATATGATTTTGGTTAATAATAATGCCAATTCATCTGACAAAACAGATTTTTATAATAACTTTAAAAAATATCTAACTGAAGACCAGAATAAATTGTTGGAAAAGTTATTAAGCACTAAGAATAGTGGAGATTATTCAAACTTAGAAGAAAATCTATTTGATAACTACGATATTCTTCCGTTGGTGTTTTATAATGAAAATATAGCAATTTCTGATAAGATATCAGATCTAAAATTAGATGGAAATGGTAATATAAATTTTGCTACAATCCAATAGGAATAGTCTTATGGCTAAGATTAATAATTGTCTAGAGCATATGTTTTCAATACAACGTATTATAACTATCCTTATATGTAAATCTTATATTTTGATTTACATATAAGGATAGTTTTTTGTAATATCCATATCTATGAATCTTAAAACTTTTTCTTACTGTGTGGATGTTGTGCTTTATTTTTCTTTAGTTTTTTATTTTTAGAAGAATGATTAATTTTAGTCGTACTATCATTGTTTAATGAAGCTATATTAGTATTTTTTTTGAAAGTATTAAAACTATTAAGTACAGGTTGTTTAAAGTTAACAGGGTCTTCTGATTTTGATAAGTTTAATTGTGTCTTTAAGTTACTTACATTACTCTCTGGACTAGATGTAGCTAATGGATTTTTAGAGTTATCTTCTTTTGTGTCAGTTGTTGAAGAATCAGTATTTGCGTCAACAGAGTTATCTAAATCAGAGAGTCTTTCTAATCCTAATGGTGGGATAAATTCCATAAAGTCTTCAACCATATCTTTAAGAAGGTAGATAATCATAAAAAAGTTAAACATATTTTTGCTACTATCAAAAGAAGTCCTCTTAGTATTTAATGAATCTTTTTTCTTTGAATAACTTAAGCTCTTAACAAATACAGGAGCTAAACCTGTGCTTTTAGGAGTAGGTAATACTGGCATTCTAAAATATATTTCATCTAACATATCATTAGAACGTAGGCTTAATTTCTTATATCGTTCTACCTCATCTAAGGTTGGAGCTTCAGGCCAGCTCGTTAAAAGTCCGCCGTTTACGAAGAATTTTCTATAAAGACCAGAAATAATAGGTCGTAGTTCTGAAATCCTGTCTTCTTGAAATGAATACATAAGTAAACATAAAAGATATAGATTAATTTCAATGCAAGAGTATTTACTATCTTTCTTATCAGACAATTTTATAAATATATTTTTATCTGTATCATATAAACTAATCAGTTTTTCAGTAATCTCTTTAGAGAATTCTTTAAAAGAAATTATTTCTGTATGTTTATAAGCTTCCATTAGACAGATAGAAAATAATGCACAATCATCTATAGAATCAATATAGTAATCTTTTTCTTGAAATTTAGAAATCAAAAAGTCACCCAAGTCTAAAATTAATTCTTTCGCATTTTGTGAACACGAATATTTATAATGAATATTTAGAGCGAGAAAAATTTGTATACATTCACTAAACGATAAATCATATAATACAGAATTATAAGTTTTAAACATATCTAGAATTTCGTTTGAAAATGCAGCATAATCTTTGCTAAGTTCATCACTATCATTATAATGTGAGTATAGTAAGTAAGCAGCCATCATAAAAGCTTGATCTGAAAATTTAAATTTATCATCTTTATCTATTAAAGAAAATCCCTTAGAATTTCCATCAGATATATTTTTTTTATCTACAAATAAGCCTTCATTATTTCGTAAGTTTTCAGAATAGAATTGTAACTGCTCTCTAGCAAGGAATTTAAATGGTTTCTCAAGAGATACTATATTTCTTTTTCCATCACTATAATGTGAATAATATTCGCTTAATTCAAGTAAACATAAAGTCATAAGAGCACTAGTAGAAGGGCTTATTTCCTTTTTAAAACTTGCCTCATCAAAACTAGGGCTGCTTTTACTATGAATAAATAACGGTGAAGCTTTTCTATATAAGCATAATAGTGGAGAAAAATTATTTAATATGCTAATATCTTCTATAGGAGATTTTTTTGAAGCTCTAGTTTGAGCTAAAATTCCGCATTTAGAGTTTAGAACCAAAGTCTTTATTGATTCTTTGGATAAGTAAAAAAGTTGACCACTAATTTCTTTTTGGGAAAGACTGTTCATCCTAAAAAATGGTCCTATATATCTCAATGTATAACACCTCTCATAAAATTCTCATCTTATTCATTAATATGAAATTTGTAAACAAAAAGTACATAAAATAAAAATAAAAGGAGATTTTTTATAATGAAGGAAGGAAAATTAGATTTCGAGGATTTGAGAAATATCATATTAAATAATAAAACAATTAAGAGAAAGGAGGTAAAAATTAGAAATGATGTTGGAGAAGATTGCTCTATTATTGATTTTGGAGAATATGAAGGAATATTTTCTACAGATCCGATAACAGGAGCAAGTGAGAATGTTGGGAAACTAGCAGTACATATTAATTGTAATGATATAGCATCAGCAGGTGGAGAGCCTATAGGTATTTTAGTTACAATATTGGCGCCAACATCATCAACATTACAAGAGATAAACGAAATCATGAAGGAAATTAATGAAGAAGCAGCTAAGATTAATGTAGAGATTATAGGAGGACATACAGAAGTAACAAGTGCAGTAAATAAGATGGTTATATCCGTAACAGTGATAGGAAAGAATTTAAAAGGTAAATCTGTAAAAACTGCAGGAGCGCAATTAGGAGATGACATAATAGTAACTAAAACATTAGGGTTAGAGGGCACATATATCTTAATAAATGACCATAAAGCAAGAATCGAGAAAATTTTATCAAAAGAAGAGATAGAATTTGGAAGTAATTTAATCAATAAGCTAAGTGTTCTTAGAGAAGGAAAAATAGGCGGAGAATTTGGCGTTAATTCAATGCATGATATAACAGAAGGAGGACTACTTGGAGGACTTTTTGAGGTTGCTATGGCATCAAATAAAGGCTTTAAAATATTTAAAGAGAAAATACCAATGTTGGATATAACTAAAAAGGTTTGCGAAGAATTCAAAATAGATCCACTTAGGCTCATATCATCTGGGAGTATGCTTATTACTACTAAAAATGGTGGAGGGCTTATAAAACTTCTAAATGAAAGTGGAATTGAGGCTAGTATAATAGGAAAGATATGTGAGAGTGGAGCATTATTAATAGATGATGATATTGAAATAGAGGTTGAAGCACCTAAAAGAGATGAATTATTTAATATATAGTAAGAATGCTAAAAGATTAATGTGTTTCAAGTAAATTAGTTGGAATCATATAAAGGTTATTTAGGAATATATAGTGTTAATTAGGTTACTTAAAAATGAAAAAGTGATAATATTATTAGTGATAGAAAAGCAAAAGAACCAGTGGGTTTAAAGCACTTTATAGAGTAATTATGAAATTTGAAATTTTTATTGTAAATGAGCAAAAGGAGATATAGAATGAAAAAATTAATATTAGCTAGTAATAATAAGAAAAAGATTAAAGAAATGAAAGAAATATTAAAAGAGATAGATATAGAAGTTAGATCATTGGAAGATGAGCGTATAAACATAGATGTAGTTGAAGATGGAAAAACATTTGAAGAGAATGCAAAAAAGAAAGCAAAGGAAATATATGAATATCTGTTGGAAAGAAAAGATAGTAATTTTATTGTATTAGCAGATGATTCGGGATTAGAAGTAAATTACTTAAATGGGGAGCCTGGAATTTATTCTGCTAGATATGCAGGGGAACATGGAAATGATTCAAAAAATAATGAAAAGCTTTTAAACAAGTTAAAAGGAGTTTTAAAAAGCAATAGAGGAGCTAAGTTTATTTGTCAATTAGCTATGTTTACAGATAAGGGGGAGTATTTTAAAGTTACAGGTGAAGTAGAAGGATATATTATAGAAGAACTACATGGAGATGGGGGATTTGGATATGATCCATTATTTTTCTACGAGCCATTAGATAAAACTTTTGCAGAGTTAACTTCAGAGGAGAAAAATGAAATAAGTCACAGAGGAAAGGCATTAAAGGAATTAAAAAAGGTAATTAATAAATTAATTTATTAGAAAGTTATTCCAGGTAAATAGGCTCTTTACTATATAAGAGTTAAATAAATAATAATGCAGGAGGAGAAATTAAATTATGTTAATTGCAGTTGTAAGTGATACACATAGGATGACTAAATATATTAATTTGGCTAAGAGGCTAATAAAGGATGCCGATATTTTGATACATTTAGGAGATAACATTGATGATGCAGAATTATTGGAAAATACTTTTAAAGGAAAAGTATATGCTGTTGCAGGTAATTGCGATTATTCAACTAAGTATCCAAAGGAATCTGTTATAGAAGTGAATGGAAAAAAGATATTTTTTACACATGGTGACCTATATGGGGTAAAGAGTTCTATGAATAATATCTATTATAGGGGAAGAGAATTAAATGCTGACATTGTGTTATTCGGTCATACACATCAGCAATTAGTAGAGAAAGAAGATGATATGATATTAATGAATCCAGGAAGTATATCATTACCTAAATTTAAAGGGAGATGTATAGGTTTTATAAACATCGATAATAATGGGGAAGTAGATGCATATTTAAAAGAAATTAGGGAATAATGATTAAATATTTAAATTTATTATGAAAAATTATAAAAAAGGTATTGACGAAACAGATTTGATATTGTAGAATAATCATTGTCGCTGAGAGATGAGTGACAAGTTGAAAAACTAGTTAAGATTCTCGGGGTGTGGCGCAGATGGGAGCGCGCGTGGTTTGGGACCATGAGGTCGCAGGTTCAATCCCTGTCACCCCGACCATTTAAAGATTAATATTTGCGGGTATCGTATATCGGTAATACTCCAGCCTTCCAAGCTGGAAAGGTGGGTTCGATTCCCACTACCCGCTCCATTAAAAATTATGATATTAATCAAAGTGGTTAAAAAAAGCCTTGACAAAGTTTGAAGGAACATGTAAAATAAAAAACGTTCCGAAGAAAAAGTTCTTGACAAGATTGCTTGAATAGAGTAAAATGAAAAAGTCTGAAAAGCAATTAAATATGCGTTTTTAGCTCAGCTGGATAGAGCAACGCCCTTCTAAGGCGTGGGCCAGGGGTTCGAATCCCTTAAAACGCACCATTAAATCGGGGTGTGGCGCAGATGGGAGCGCGCGTGGTTTGGGACCATGAGGTCGCAGGTTCAATCCCTGTCACCCCGACCATTTAAAAAATAAATATGCGGGTATCGTATATCGGTAATACTCCAGCCTTCCAAGCTGGAAAGGTGGGTTCGATTCCCACTACCCGCTCCATACAAATTTAATATTTGTAACATAATAAAAGATATGCGTTTTTAGCTCAGCTGGATAGAGCAACGCCCTTCTAAGGCGTGGGCCAGGGGTTCGAATCCCTTAAAACGCACCATTATGGTGAACGTAGTTCAGTTGGTAGAGCGCCAGTTTGTGGCACTGGTTGTCGTGGGTTCGAGTCCCATCGTTCACCCCATACAGGGATATCGCCAAGCGGTAAGGCAATGGACTTTGACTCCATTATTCGTAGGTTCAAATCCTGCTATCCCTGCCATTATTTTGGTTCACTAGCTCAGTCGGTAGAGCACATGACTTTTAATCATGGTGTCCCGGGTTCGATTCCCGGGTGAGCCACCAAATTCATAAAAATTTATGCAGGTGTGGCGGAATTGGCAGACGCACTAGACTTAGGATCTAGCGCCTAACGGTGTAAGAGTTCGACTCTCTTCATCTGCACCAAATGAGCGGAAATGACTCAACGGTAGAGTGCCACCTTGCCAAGGTGGAGGCTGCGGGTTCGAATCCCGTTTTCCGCTCCATTTATATAAGAATAAATGAATATGCGGGTATCGTATATCGGTAATACTCCAGCCTTCCAAGCTGGAAAGGTGGGTTCGATTCCCACTACCCGCTCCAATTATGCGTGATTAGCTCAGTTGGTAGAGCACCTGACTCTTAATCAGGGTGTCCAGGGTTCGAATCCCTGATGACGCACCAATAGTAAACTTATTATTTACTTAAAAATTTGGGATAACATGTAGTTCATTCCATTACAGGGATATCGCCAAGCGGTAAGGCAATGGACTTTGACTCCATTATTCGTAGGTTCAAATCCTGCTATCCCTGCCATTATTTTGGTTCACTAGCTCAGTCGGTAGAGCACATGACTTTTAATCATGGTGTCCCGGGTTCGATTCCCGGGTGAGCCACCAAATTTATAAAAAAACTTATGCAGGTGTGGCGGAATTGGCAGACGCACTAGACTTAGGATCTAGCGCCTAACGGTGTAAGAGTTCGACTCTCTTCATCTGCACCAAATGAGCGGAAATGACTCAACGGTAGAGTGCCACCTTGCCAAGGTGGAGGCTGCGGGTTCGAATCCCGTTTTCCGCTCCATTTATATAAAAATAAATAAATATGCGGGTATCGTATATCGGTAATACTCCAGCCTTCCAAGCTGGAAAGGTGGGTTCGATTCCCACTACCCGCTCCAAAAAACAACTGATTTCAGTTGTTTTTATTTATATAAAAATTAATATGCACTTGTAGTTCAGTTGGATAGAGCGTTGGACTTCGAATCCAGAAGTCGTGAGTTCGAATCTCACCAAGTGCACCATTAATAATGGTGATGCCAACAATTTAGAGTTTTTCTAAATTGTTGGCGTTTTCTATTTATAGAGCATAAAAAATAAAAATCAGGGTTGGGCTGTCATTACATTTTTGCCTAATTTTTCGTTATATAGTAATATATTAGAAGATGATATATTGATGAGAAGTAATAATAAGGTTATTTAGAAGAACTATGTAAATCTTTGTTATTTCTATTTTGCTCGATAAAATATGTGATGGTGGAACTAAAATTCTATCTAGTCTGATAAAGAGTTATTTTGAGGAAATTCAGAGAAAGGACTAATAGTAGACAGTAAGAATTTAGGTATAATATTTGTAAGAGGGAATGAAAAAATATCTAATATAAACGCGCCTATATTGTAAAAGAGTTTGTTTTCTGAAGTACTTACTGTAAGTCGTGTTGAATATTAAGTTGCTATATTTAGAGCTTGAAGGCTTAATGTTATTAATATAATGTAGGATTTTCCTAGTTATTGAGATTTTTGAAAAAGTAATTTGAGAAATACGCAAACTGAGTAATGAAGGTGTATGGAAATAATATACAATTAACTGATAGAGTAGGTGGTAGGTGATAAAATGACTAAAAGAGGAGTATTAATATTTATTACTTTAAGTATGATTACATTTGCTTTTTATGCTTATAACATTAACGTAGAGTCAAGAGGATTTATTAATGAGATGATTAATAAAATAGAGGGAAAAACATTAAATTCAAAATTTCAAATAAAAATTAAATCTGGGAATTTATCAACTGACTATAATATAGATCAAGTACTTAAAGATATAGATAAATTGCAGTTGAATACTTTAAATGTTCCAGTAGTTATAAATATAGATAGTAGAACTTCTGGTAATATGATAATAGATAAAGGAAGTGAGAAGAGGGCTATTGAATTATTTAAAAAATTAAGATGGAAGAAAATAAACATAATATTAGAACCTTATCCATGGATTGAAAACGGAAGTGTGGGAGAAACAGAATGGAAACCAGATAATATAGATGAGTTTTTTAATAACTGGATTAATAATGTTTTGGGAAATTTAATTAAAGATATAGCTATACCATATCATGTTGACGCATTAAACATAGGGACTAGTTTTGTGTATATGGAATCTAATGAGCAGAAAATGTGTGATATGGTTGATTATGTTAGAGATCGATATAAAGGTCTATTAACTTATAGAACAAATTTTTGGGTTACAGCGAAAGATTTCTCACCAGAATTTACAGATAAGTATAATGAAAAATTAAATAATAGGATATTTTCAAAGGTAGATTTCATTTCTATAGCAGCTTATTTTGAGCTTACTTCTAATGACACGAATACGGTAGAAAATTTAATAAGTTCATTAGAGCGTAGCCAAATATATGATAGAAAACAAAATATAAAACAGGAAGTAAAAAACTTCTATGATAAATGGAATAAGCCAATTTTCTTTGGAGAATTAGGTTTTCCAAGAACTAATAAGGCTTCTGTTCAGCCACATAATCCGTTGATTTCTGATATTGTAAATAATAAGGAACAGGCAAATTGCTTTGAGGCATATAGAAGCGTGTTTGAGAGTGAACCTTGGAACCTTGGATTCTCTATATTTGCAATAGGTGAAACTAGTGACGATAAAAAGTATTATCCAAGTGAGGAAAGTGCTGAAATTATAAGAAAATGGTATACAAAAAATGAAAGCTAATAAAAGGATATGTTTATAGGAAGTTTAATAAAAATGTATATAGGCTCTAACTTATAAAGTTTACAGTATATAGAGTTATTGTGAAGAATATGATATTCATGAGATGTTTTTATGATTAGTATTTTTTTAGAGCCTATATATAACTTTTTAAAAGAAGTTATAAAGCTTTTAGAGTTTTCCTATAACAACGAATACATTTACATATTTATGTATAAGTAGTAAAATAAAGAATAGTGAGATGATTAAACAAATCTAAAGATAATTTTATTAAGAAACGTTTATAAGGAGGTACACATTGTGAGTACAGGAGGAATTAGAAGGCTTTCAAAATCTATCAAATTTGAGTTGTTGATAGAATGGAGCTTTTTTTTTATTTTTATGGGATTTCTGATTATTATGAACAACTATAGTAATTTATTTTTTCATACTGGAATTGAGTTATTTATTAATTTTATTTTTGCAGTAGTATTTGTATTTGCTTTTAATACTTATAGAATTAATAAGAACAACTTCCTATTAATATTGGGAATTGGATACTTTTTTGTAGCAGTACTAGGAATATTTCATATGCTTACTTATACTGGAATGCCTTTCTTAAGCAGTATGGATGGATTAAAGATAGCAACCCAATTTTGGATTGCTTCAAGATACATGGGTGCTTTTACATGTTTGATTGCAATAATATTTAAAATAAGCCCACAAAGGAATATAAATCCGTACGCACTATTCATCGCTTATTTTTGCATAACAATATTTTTGATATCGTCAATATGTATATTTAAAGTTTTTCCAGATTGTTATGTGGAAAATGTGGGGTTGACCTCCTTTAAAATAGTTAGTGAATATGTATTGTGTACTGCATTTTTAATAATTGCTACTGTATTTTTTATATTCGGAAAAAATATTGATAAGTATTTATTTGTATGTTTTGAATGCTTTCTTATATTATCTGGAGTATGCGAAATGTTTTTTGTAAGTTATATAGTTCCGTCAGAATTTACCACTATAATAGGACATACTATAATGATTTTAGCTGCATATTTTTTATACAAAGGAGTTGTAGAGACAGGACTTAGAAAGCCATATAATCTTATGAATAGCGATTTATATACTGCTGATAATAAAGTGAAATTATTTGAAGAAATAGTATTTAATAATGAAGAATGTCTTAATATGATAATAAACAACTCTGACAATGCAATTTTTGTTATTAGTAATAATAAGTTTATATTTGCGAACAAGAAAATGGCTGAACTCTTGGGAGCGGAAAAGGTTGAAGAAATCATAGGAATAGATATTGAGAAAATAATTACAGATGAAGCTAAAGGTGCAGTTTATAGAAGAATAGATAATGCTATATGTAATAAATTAAGTACACCATTTGTTGAAAGCAAGCTATTGAGACTTGATGGGAAAATTGTGGACATTGAAGTTACAAATAGCTTTTGTATGTATAAAGGACAACCTTCTGCTATGGTCATGCTTAGGGATATTACCTCAAGAAGGCAAATACAACTTTTAGAAAGTAACATCGAGGAAAACAAAAAATTGATAAGTAAGGCTACAGAACTTAATAAGATGATGACAGAATTCTTTTCTAATATATCCCATGAACTTAAAACACCATTGAATGTACTTCTGGGTGCTGTTCAGATCTTATCATTGTCAGGCAATGATAAAAATAAGTTAGAATCAGGTAAATACTTAAAAACAATGAAACAAAATTGCTATAGGCTTGTAAGACTTGTAAATAATCTTATTGACATATCAAAGTTTGATTCTGGATACTTTAAAATGAATCTCCAAAATTATAATGTTGTAAGTGTCATTGAAGATATAACATTATCAGTTGCAGATTATGCAAATAATAAGGGGATTGACTTAATATTTGATACAGATGTGGAAGAAAAGGATATGGCAATCGATTTGGATAAAATTGAAAGGATAATGTTAAACTTATTATCTAATGCTATTAAATTTACTGATAAAGGAGGACAGATATTGGTTAATATGTATGATAAAAAAGATAATATTGTAATATCTGTTAAAGATAATGGCGTTGGAATGCCGAAGGATAAACTAAATATGATTTTTGAAAGATTTGGACAAATAGACAAAACACTTGCGCGCAATAGCCAGGGCAGTGGTATAGGGCTATCCCTTGTAAAATCTATTGTAGATATGCATAATGGAGATATTAAGGCTTTTAGTGAATTTGGAAAAGGAAGCGAATTTGTAGTCAAGTTACCTGTTAGATTTGTTGAAGATAAACTATTATCAGATGGACGTTTATATGAAAGTAAAGTAGAAAAGATAAGTATTGAGTTTTCAGATATATATTATTAAATTTGTAAATTTGCGTAATGACCTGTGCAGAGCACGACATGTAAGTGATGATAGATATGAGTAATATTTATTTAGTATTATAAAGTAAATGAGGAGTAAATAATGGAGATTTTTATTTATAGGACTTATAATGAGTGGTTTGATGATAAACCAACTGAGACCTTGGAGGGCGAGGTGAATTCTATATACAATGGAGTTTTAGTTATTGATACATTGGAAGACTTCAAGAAGTATAGGCAAATACTTTCGTTTATAAACAACTTTGCGATTGTTTATAAACTTTCATATGGTTTTTTATCGCATGCTAGAGAAATCAATATTTATTCAAATTTTAATTCTTGGCAAAACTCTAATCCGGAAATTACTATTATGGGAGAAGTATGTGAAAGTGAATCCACAGATAGTCACTTAGTTTTTATAACTCAAGAGGGGTTTAAGCAGTGCATATCTTTATGTGGAATTTATGCAGTAACATATGAAAGGTAGGATTATATGTATCTACAAGATATAGATTTAAGAAAGGTGTATAGAATATGGAAGTCAAATTTAGGGCCATTTCAAGGGTTCTTCAGAAGTACACCGTTTGTTTCCCTTCAAACCTATGATAATTTCATATTAAAAGAAGAAAATACATGTCAATGCAATCAAGGTGCATTGAATATAATAGTAGAAAACTGCAGCGAGAATAATTTTTTGATTGTTGATTTGCCTATTGATGAGATTTTAAATTTAGCATTTTTATTAAATAATGAATATTTTATAAAACCGATTCTAAATATTAATTTATTATTCCATCCATTTGGAATAATAGGGACAAAAGAGAATATTAATAAATTGATAAATAATGGTTTGAATTTAAAGAAAATAAGTACTGAAAAGTTTATTATGCTGATACCGTATGATAGGTATAATGATAATTGGAAGAGTGATGACTTGAAAGATAAATTGAATAATCAATATGGAATAAGTGATGATGATCTTCCAAGTGCGGATATACTAAAAATTCTTGGATACACTAAAATAACTATTTTGACTATAAATAAGATTAAAGATGACTTACAGGATTATATAAATTGTATAAATGAGGATATAGAAGTAGAAGTGATAAAGGTGAGGGGATAATGAAAGATTTCAAGCAGATAGTAAAGAAAAATAAGAGGAAAGCATTATCCATTGCGGTAGCTGCTGCATTTTTTGTAAGTGGACCGCTTGGATTTACAGGCTGTTACAACCCTCAAAAAGAAGATGACGAAGACCAAGATGGAAATGGTTCTAATTATAGTGGCAGTGGGCACGTTGGAGGGTGGAATAGTTTTAGCAGTGGTTCATCTATAAATAGTGACTCTTCTAGCAAGAGCAAAGCTAGCATATCAGATTCGTCAGTTGGTAAATCATCAGGATACTCTGGATCAAAGGGCGGAAGTTCAAGTTAGCATAAGCGACAAGATAATTAAAATTTTAAGTATCTTTATGTATGCAAAGAAATTATTTAGGATGTGGATTACTCTATGGAAAAACAGATTAATTATACTGAAGATGTTTTATTTAATAACTATATGGTGAGTTCTTTAGGTGAAGAGTATGTTCACTCGCAAATACCGTTTTATTTTGATAAATCAACTTATGAAAAAATGGTGTTTTATAGTGAAGAAATAAATAGAATTTCATTAAATGTACTTAAGAACATTAAGGAAGGGCATAGTGAGTTATTGAATTATTTTGATGATTTCATGTTTAAAGAAAAAATATTTAACTTGAAATGCCAAATGTCTCCGATGTTTTGGGCCAGATATGATACTTTTAGAGACGTTGATGGGGATATTTATTTTGCAGAATTTAATTATGATAAACCTTGTGGTCAAAAAGAAATTGATTTAGCAGGTAAATGTAGTTTTGATGGAAATATAAATGTTAGTTTTATAAATAATGTAGTTAAAGAATTATTAAAAATATGTAAAGAATATGAGATGGAGAAAGAAAAAATAGATGTGGGATTTTTGATGGATCCGTGTCATTATGAAGAATTACATCACAGTTATTACTTTAAACATATTTTGAAAGATACTAATATTAACATAGTACAAGTTGGACCCAATAATTTATCTGTAAGAGATGGATATGTTTATGCATATTCTAATTTTAAGCTTAAAATAATTTTAAGATTGTTTCCTACAGAATTTTTTTATGAAATTTCTAATATAAGTGAAATATTGAATTGTGTTGATTGTGGGAATCTATTGTTAATTAACGATCCTAGAGTAATTGCTATTCAGGCAAAAGGCTTCTTCGCTTATTTATGGAATCTAGTTAAATCTGATTCAAAGCTTCTTTCAATTAGGGATAAAGAAATAATTTCAAAATGTATTCCGTACACAGAAATACTAAATCAGGATGATATACAAGATGTAATAATCAATAAGGACAGCTATGTTGTTAAATCGTCCTTGGGTCGATATAGTCAAGAGGTTTACATAGGTAAGCTTTATACACAAGAAATGTGGGAAAATAAAATTGAAACTGTATCTAAAAGCAATAAAGTACATGTAAAGCAGAAGTTGATAAATATTAGACAAGAATATACTTATGCGCCTGGGAACAATAATATGAATATTCCAGTTTTGGCCTTTGGAAACTTTGGTATTTATATAATGGATTATAAAGTAGAGGGACTTTTGGTTAGATGGAGTAGAGAACTTCTAACTAATGATGATTACACATGGATGTGCCCAATAGGAGTTGAAAATTTCCCGGTTTATATAAAGGAATTTAATCCTAAAAATAGAAAAGAAATTTGGAATGAAATAATAGATGAAAGTGTATTTAAATATAATTTCACAGGAGCTTACACAAATATTTATGAATACATATCATTGAACTCACTAATTTTAAAAGAATGTGCCTATAAAGAAATGCTTTCAGTAAGTAGTAAGTTTTGTGAGATTTTAAAAAAAATATATCCATATATACAAAAAGAAATAGAACTTTTCGGTCCTATACTAGGTATACCAGAAGAACTTTATAAATTAGTTTCAACTTCATGTGCTACATCACTTTGTGCATTAGGAAGAATTGATTTTGCTATTGATAATGATGGAAGTTTGAAAATTTTAGAATTTAATTCTGAGACACCAGCAGGTTTAGTTGAAGCAATTGGATTAAATTCTATAATTAAAGAAAAACTTAATATCCAATATCAAAACCCTAATGTAAATCTCAAGGAGCATATAAAAAAATCATTTTTTAATATATTAGAAGAACTTAAGAAAATAAAAAAAGTTAAAAATATTGCTGTTGTAACTTCTTGGTATTATGAGGATATATATACAAGCAATTTAATAGCTGAAATATTAAAGGAATTGAATGAGTATAGTGTGATTTTTGGAAATATATATGATTTGAAAGTAAATAACAATAAAATTTATCTCTATGGGAATGAAATTGATGCCATTTATAGGCATTATCCATTGGACTGGTTTTCTTATGAAGATGAAATGAAAAAACTAATTGATCCTTTAAGTTCGGGACAGTACTTGATAAATCCTGGACATACACTTATAACTCAATCAAAGGCTCTATTCGCAGTTATTCATGAGCTTGTTAGAAAAAAAATCTTTTCACGTGATGATGAGGAGTTTGTTTTGAAATATATACCATATACATGTTTAGAGCCTGATAATGTTCTTTCTTTTGATTATGTAACCAAGCCATATCTTTCAAGGGAAGGAGCAGGTGTTATGTTAAGTTATGATGAAATGAGTAAAGAATTAGATGATATAGTGTTTCAAGATAGAATAAATATTAAAACGTTATATTCAAATATTTATTCAACAATGAAAGAGGAAAGCAAATACTTGTTTCCTGTAATAGGTACATATATAACAGGTGATATACCATCAGGAGTATTTACTAGAATGGGAGATTTTATAACTGATAAAAATGCAATGTGTGTTGCTACATACATTGAGTGTTAATATAGGCTTTAAATTTGATTAGTGTAATGTTAAAAATATACAATTATAGAAGAATATGAGCTAAGGCTAATTATTTAAATAGTAATAAGGAGGAGAGATTTATGACTGGTATTGTAAACAATATTGTAGTTAGTATTATTTTTGGATTGATAGGTATTATATTGCTGATTTTCGGATACTGCTTTTTTGATAAAGTACTAACTAAGATTGATTTTAATCAAGAATTAAAGGAGAAAAATATTGCAGTTGCTATAGTTATAGCTGGTTTTATGATTTCTATAGGAATTATAATTTCAGGAGTCGTATCTTAAAAATAATATATTTACGAAGAGTAATAATTCAAAAACCATCTTGAAATAAATAGATATTTCAAGATGGTTTTTTTTGTTTATTTTAAAAACATGAATTATTTATAGCAATAAATTAAATAATAGTATTAGGCTAACTTTAGGTGAAACGATTGGAATCGTTATTAAATAGATAATTACAATTAAAATACTAAGGAGGAGAGAGACGTATGAGAAAAATTACACTTAAGAAAATTACATCAATAATATTAGTATTATTTTTAAGTATATCAACTTCATTAAATAATACTCCATATAGCTCAGAATTTAATATAATAAGTGTTCTAAACAGTAATAGTATAGAATCATATAGTGATGCTAGGATAGAGGATGATTTTTATAATGCAGTAAATAAGGAATGGTTATCAAAGGTAAAGCTTGATGATGGATACATTTCCTATGGAACATTTGAGGAAGTATGTGGGAGAGTTAATGGAGATATTCTTAATATAATATCAGATATACAAAAAAATAAAGACAGTTATGATAAGAATAGCGATGAATTAAAAGTTTTAAACTTATATAACAACTATCTAGATATGAAAAAAAGAGATGAATTAGGGACAAAACCCTTAGAGAAATATATGAATCAAATAAATGAAATTAAGGATACGAATGATCTTAAAGCCATATTGAAGGATGATGAATTCTCATATTTTCAACCTCTAATAAACTTAGGCGTCGGTCCAGACTATAAGAATAGTAACATTAATGTTTTATATGTTTCTAGAAGTAATCTTGGATTAGGAAATTCGTTTTATTATAAGGATACTAGCGAGAAGAGTCAAAAAATAAAACAGATATATATAGATTATATAGCTAAATTACATATGCTATATGGAGAAAATGAAGATGTAGCAAAGAAAAATGCAGAAACTTTTTTTAATATTGAGAATGAATTTGCTAAAAAGATACCTTCTTATGAGGAGGAAGCTAAAGATGAAAACCGAATACAGAATTCTTATAATTTATATACAGTAAAAGAATTAAATAAGTTAATACCTAATGCAGATATACCTGGAT
>NZ_CP043998.1:420000-890000 GCF_008705175.1 Clostridium beijerinckii
CATGCTTCCAAGAAAAGCATCTAGAAAGAGAAGTAGTGCCCGTACCGCAAACCGACACAGGTAGATGAGGAGAGAATCCTAAGGCCGACGGAAGAATTGCAGTTAAGGAACTAGGCAAATTGACCCCGTAACTTCGGGAGAAGGGGTGCCTGAGAAATCAGGCCGCAGAGAATAGGCACAAGCAACTGTTTAACAAAAACACAGGTCTCTGCTAAAGCGAAAGCTGATGTATAGGGGCTGACGCCTGCCCGGTGCTGGAAGGTTAAGGGGAACACTTAGTGAAATATCGCGAAGGTGTGAACTTAAGCCCCAGTAAACGGCGGCCGTAACTATAACGGTCCTAAGGTAGCGAAATTCCTTGTCAGGTAAGTTCTGACCCGCACGAATGGCGTAATGACTTGTGCACTGTCTCAACTGCAAATCCGGCGAAGTTGTAGTGCGAGTGAAGATGCTCGCTACCCGCGATTGGACGGAAAGACCCCGTAGAGCTTTACTGTAGCTTAGCATTGAATTTCGGTATTGTCTGTACAGGATAGGTGGGAGACTGGGAAACTAGGGCGTCAGCCTTGGTGGAGTCGTTGTTGGGATACCACCCTGATAGTATTGAAGTTCTAACTGGATGCCATGAAACTGGTGACAGGACATTGTTAGGTGGGCAGTTTGACTGGGGCGGTCGCCTCCTAAAATGTAACGGAGGCGCCCAAAGGTTCCCTCAGAACGGTCGGAAATCGTTCGAAGAGTGTAAAGGCAGAAGGGAGCCTGACTGCGACACCTACAAGTGGAGCAGGGACGAAAGTCGGGCTTAGTGATCCGGTGGTACCTCGTGGGAGGGCCATCGCTCAACGGATAAAAGCTACCTCGGGGATAACAGGCTGATCTCCCCCAAGAGTTCACATCGACGGGGAGGTTTGGCACCTCGATGTCGGCTCGTCGCATCCTGGGGCTGAAGTAGGTCCCAAGGGTTGGGCTGTTCGCCCATTAAAGCGGCACGCGAGCTGGGTTCAGAACGTCGTGAGACAGTTCGGTCCCTATCCGTCGCGGGCGTAGGAAATTTGAGAGGAGCTGTCCTTAGTACGAGAGGACCGGGATGGACTGACCTATGGTGTACCAGTTGTTTCGCCAGAAGCATAGCTGGGTAGCTAAGTCGGGAAGGGATAAACGCTGAAAGCATCTAAGTGTGAAGCCCACCTCAAGATGAGATTTCCCATAGCATAAGCTAGTAAGACCCCTTGAAGACTACAAGGTTGATAGGTCAGAGGTGTAAGTATGGTAACATATTTAGCTGACTGATACTAATAGGTCGAGGGCTTGACCAATATAATCAAGTTGTAATATACATTAAAATTATATGCAATTTTGAAAGAACATTATATTCTTTCAAATGACGTTCCGCGATAGCTCAATGGTGGAGCACTCGGCTGTTAACCGATAGGTTGGAGGTTCGAGTCCTCTTCGCGGAGCCATATTTATAATAAAAGAATTTTTAGTCGAGAAATCGGCTTTTTTTTGTTGTATAAAATAGAGTAAAAACTTATACTATATATGGATGTGAAATTTATTAATAATTAAATTAGATACTACGGAATAATTAATAATAAAATCTATTGAAATATAAGAGGTATTATAATATGAGCGATGACATTAATAATAGTATGAATTATAGTAATGGAACCAGTGAGGTTAATGAAGCAAAAGAAGCTGATGAATCTATTGAAAATAGTGAGATAGATGATAATTCTAAAACCAATAAAGGTAATTCTGAGACCAATGATATTAGTGATAATATAAGGCCATTTGAGATCGATGAAGTTGGTGAAGAAGATTTCAAAAGTATAAAAAAAAGAAAATTTGCTATTTTACTTACGATAATAGGTGTAGCTATAATTATAGGAATCGCTATTACGCTACAAAAATTTGTTATGAATAAGCAAACAGCAGAAGCTCTTAATGCAAATGAAAATCCATATTCTGAAGGAGATAAAAACCAGACAGATAGTAACGTATATAATTCAGCGGGAAGTTCAGAAGTAGAGGATGTTGCTTTTATAGAAAAATATTTAAATCAGCAGATGAAGGGTCAAATGCCTGATGGAGCTGATGGAAAGAAAGTTGTTTATTTAACATTTGATGATGGTCCATCAGAAACTGTGACTCCAAAAGTTTTAGATACTCTTAAAGCAGAAAATGTTCATGCTACTTTTTTTCTTGTGGGAAAAGCAATAGATGAAAGTGAAACTAATAGAAATATAGTTAAAAGAGAATTTGCAGAAGGAAATGCAATAGGTAATCATACTTATTCACATAATTATGGATATTTATATCCAAATGGAAAAATAAATTTAGAAAATTGTATTTCTGATTTTGAAAAAACTAATCAGTCTTTGAAAAACATTTTAGGACAGGATTTTTCTACACGAGCTGTTAGATTCCCAGGAGGTCAAATGACATGGGATAAGAAGGACCCATCGGGGGCTGATGCAATGGATAAGGCTCTTCATGAAAAAGACTATCATCAAATAGATTGGAATTCATTGTCTCAAGATGCAGAAGGGGCACATAAAAATGCAGACCAGCTAAAACAGGAAGTTATAAAAACTGTATCAGGAAGAGAAAAAGCGATAATATTAATGCATGATACTTATGGAAAAGAGGAAACTGCAAGAGCATTGCCAGAAATAATCAAATATCTAAAACAACAAGGATATGAATTTAAAATTATGAAATAGCCTAATATGACTATGTTGATTTTCATTTATTTTAATTTATGTAGCTAAACTTTGGTTACATAAATTAAAATAAATAAAAATGACATAGTTTTTTTATATAATTGGTACAAATATTATTTTTATCAATTAATTGAAATAGAAATAATTAATGATAAACTATTAATATATAATTAGATTTGCATACATGGAAGCACTAAGGTTATAATTTATAACAATAATCTTAATAATAGAATGTATATAATTATAATATTACTGAAAATTATCTTTATATTAGAAATAAGGAGGAATAAGATGTTATCAAAAAATATTGTAGCAGAGGTATTAGCAAAGTGCTTAGTAACTGGTGGCGATTTTGCTGAGATATTTGAAGAAAATTCAATTAATAATTCTATAGCATTAATTGACGGCAAAGTAGATGATGCCATAGGTGGAAGAAGTTATGGTATAGGAATAAGAATATTCAAGGGATTGAACAGTGTATATGCTTATACAAATAATAATAGCTTAAGTGGTCTTTTAGACACTGCCTATAGAGCAGCTTTAGCCTTAGGTGATGTAAATAAAAATGAAATAAATTCAATAGTATTGACTGAGAAGAGTATATCTACAATACATCCAATATTGTATTATCCTAAGGATGTTGCATACGATAGAAAAATAGCAATTTTAAAAAGTGCGTATAATGCAGCAAAGAATTATAACAGTGATATTTCTCAAGTTATTACGAGTTATGCAGATAAAGAGCAAAATATTTTAATCGCGAACACTGAAGGTTTATATGTTCAAGATACAAGAATAAGAACAAGGTTAGGCATAAGTGCAATAGCATCAAAAGGAAGCGAAAACCAAACTGGATTTGAAGGACCTGGAAGACATATGGGAATTGAAATGTTTGATAGTGTTGATCCAGAATATCACGGAAAGGAAGCAGCGAGAATGGCTCATACGATGCTTTATGCAAAGAACTGTCCAGCAGGTAATATGACTGTTGCTATAGATAATGGGTTTGGGGGTGTTATATTCCACGAAGCTTGTGGACACTCTTTAGAAGCCAGTGCTGTAGCTAAAGGAAATTCAGTCTTTGCTAATAAATTAGGTGAGAAAATCGCATCAACAAAGGTAACAGCTATAGATGATGGAACTGTACCTAATGCTTGGGGATCGCTAAATATAGATGATGAGGGTAATAAGACACAAAAAAATATTTTAATTGAAAATGGTGTTCTAAAAGGTTATATGATTGATAAGTTAAATGGAAGACGTATGAATATGGAGGCTACAGGAAGTTCAAGAAGACAAAGTTACAAGTTCCAACCAACTTCAAGAATGACTAATACCTATATAGCAGCTGGAAATGATAATCCGGATGATATCATTAAATCTATAGAAGAAGGATTATATGCAAAGAAGCTAGGAGGCGGATCGGTTAACCCTGTAACTGGTGAGTTTAATTTTGCAGTTCAAGAAGGGTACTTAGTTAAAAATGGTGTGATTCAGGAGCCGGTAAGAGGAGCAAGTCTTATTGGTAAAGGTAGTGAAGTACTTATGGATATAGATATGGTCGGAAATAATTTAGATGTAGCTCAAGGTATGTGTGGCTCATCATCAGGAAGTATTCCTACCAACGTAGGTCAGCCTATGATTAGAGTAAAGAAAATGACTGTTGGAGGTAGATAAATATGGATTTTGAATTATTTAAAGAAGAATTATTTAAAGAAGCTAAGAATTCAGGCTTTGAAGAGTTTGAAATATATTATTCTGATGCTGAAAGTTTAAGTTTAAGTATTTATGAAGGCGAAGTTGAAAAATATAAACTAAATAATGCCTTTGGTCTTTCGTTCAGAGGAAAAATCAATAACAAAATGGGATATTCATATACTGAAATATTAGATGAAGAAGCAATAAAAACTCTTATAAGAAATGCAAAGGAAGCGGCATTTGCTATAGAAAATGATGATGAACAGTTTATATATGAAGGGGATAAGGAATATAAAGAATTAGACTGTTACAAAAAAGATTTGGATAATATTAAGCCTGATGAGCTTATAGCTCTTTCTTTAGAAATAGAAAAGGAATGTAAAAAACAATGTGATAAAGTTGTAAGTTTCCAAGGTTGTGGAATTGGATATGGTAAAGCTACTTATGGAATAATAAATTCAAAGGGACTTAATTTGAAAAATGAAAGGAATAATCTAAGTGCATATGTCGTTCCAATAATACAAGATAATAGTGAAAAGTATGATGGAACAGGATATGTTATGGCTAAAAAGATAGATGACATAAATCCAGAAAGTTTAGCTAAGCAAGGTCTTGAAGAAGCGCTTTCAAGAATTGGTGGAAAAAGTATTCCGTCAGGCAAATATAAGATAATTATAAATAACGAGGCCATGGTATCACTGCTTGGAACTTTTTCAGGAATTTTTAATGCAGAGCAAGCACAAAAAGGGTTATCTTTGCTGAAAGGAAAAGAAGGGGAAATTATAGCATCAGATGTAGTGACTCTAATTGATGATCCTCACTTAAAGGATGGGCTTGGAACAACTTCATTTGATGATGAAGGAGTAGCAACTATCAAAAAAGAGATAATATCTAAAGGAAAATTGAATACATTATTATATAATCTAAAAACTGCGCATAAGGCAGGAATTAAATCTACAGGAAATGGATTCAAGGCTTCGTATGCATCAATAGTAGGTGTTAGTGCCACAAATTTTTATATAAATCCAGGTAATAAATCTTTTGAAGAACTTTGCAATGAAGTTAAAGAAGGTGTAATAATTACAGATTTTGCAGGCCTTCACTCTGGAGCTAGTGCTGTAACTGGAGATTTTTCTTTAGCAGCTAAAGGATTTATGATTGAAAATGGAAAGAAGAGCTTTCCGGTAGAACAAATTACAGTTGCAGGAAATTTCTTTACATTACTGAAAGATATAGAGGAAGTAGGAAGTGACTTAAAGTTCCCGATGAGTAGCATAGGATGTCCGTCAGTTGTTGTGAAAGAACTTTCAATAGCTGGAAAATAATTTTGTTATTAATTTGATAGATATGCTAAGGTAGGTTAAATAGTTATGAATATAATCTATATTTATCTTTTTTCTTTTATAATTTATAGCTTTCTTGGATGGATATGTGAAACTATATATTGCTCTATAATCGATATGGAGTATGTAAATAGAGGTTTTTTAAAAGGACCATTTTGCCCTATCTATGGATCAGGTGCACTTATAGTAATTATATTGCTGGCTCCATTTTCAGATAATATTATAATTTTATTCTTGAGTGCAATGATTTTTACAAGCATATTAGAGTATTTAACAGGTTTTTTGCTAGAAACAATATTTAATCTTAAATGGTGGGATTATTCAGGCTATAAATTTAATATAAAGGGCAGAGTATGTCTATTAAATTCAGTGTTATTTGGTCTTTTATCTCTAATCACAATAAAAGTTATTAATCCAATTATAATAGACTTAGTTAGTCACATATCACTAAAGGTTTCTATGTGGATTTGTAATATTTCACTCTTATATTTATTAACAGATGGGATAACTACAACAGTTAAAGTTTTGAAATTAGGTGGAAAACTCAAAGAAATGAGCGCTTTATTTGATGAGATAAGAGAAAAAACTGAAAGCTATAAAGTGGTCCTACAACAAAATTTAAGCAGATTTGATGGCTTGATAGAACAGGAAAGTGAAAAAGTTATTCATGCGAAAGAACAAATTAGCAAGCTAAAATTTAAATTAGAAAATTTGGTTTTAAACAATAAGGCCGTGAATAAACGAATAATTAAAGCATTTCCAAATATAAAGTCTTTGAAGTATCAACATTCACTAGATAGATTAAAAGAAGAGATAAAAAAAATTAAGAAAAAATAAAAGAGATGGTCGAATTTTATTTGACCATCTCTTTACTATAGTTAAAATATCATTATCTAATTAGAATTATGAGCATAATTTGCACGTATCATTTTATCCGAAAGATCTAATGATTTTTTATAAATATCTTTTTCTTTATCTGTTAAGTTTTCCCCACCTTTAAGTGTTCCATTAGTTATTACGGCAAAAGATTTATTTGTATTTAATAAGTTTCTACCTAAAGCAGTGTTCTCATACTTATCTTTATCGACTCCAAGTAAATATAAGAGTGTTGGCATTACATCAACCTCGCCATTATACATTTTATCAAATGTTTTTCCTTCATTTGTAGATGGATTATAGATAATAAATGGAACAGTCGGATTTCCTGTATTTAGATACCAATCTTCTTTATGAGATAGTTGCCCAATGCTATCGTCATAATATTTATGAATTCCTGTATGGTCACCCATTATTGCTATAATGCTATTTTTAAGTAATCCTTCTTTATCTAATTGATCAATAAAATAACCTATTTGTTTATCTGTATAGTGAAGACTTTCAAAATACCCACCAAGTTTACTTTCATTTAATTCAGGATCAAGTCCAAGTTCTCTGTACTTTTCAGGAAGATCAAATGGACCATGGCTTGTCAATGTTACAGTTTCAGCGTAGAATGGCTGCTTTAATTCTTTTAACATAGGAACAACTTGTTCGAAGTATCTTTTGTCACTTATACCAAGGCCAATTTGTTCATCAACATTAAATGAGTAGTAGTCAGTAAATTTATCAAAACCTATTCCAAGCAATCCGTTTTTATAATTCCAAAAAGAACCTTTGTCAGGATGAATAGCAGAAGTAGCATAGCCTTCACCTTCTAATAAATTTGGTAACGAATTATAATTAGTATTTGGATATCTAAAGAATGTACTTCCTTGTCTTAAAGGCAACATTGAAGTATTAACCATTAAATCAGCATCGGAGCTTGTCCCTTCGTTTACTTGCTCAAAGGTATTAGGGAAGTACAATGATTTTTGTACTAATTTATTCAAATTAGGTGTTATTTCTTTTCCATTAACTGTTTTTCCGATAACAAAGTTTTCTAAAGATTCAACTTGAATATAAATTAAATTTTTTCCTTTTGCCATGCCAAGGTATTCATTATCTGGAAGGTTCTCTTTTTTTATTTCAAATAACTCATTTATATCGGCTTTATCTTGATCTGTCAATTTATATGGTTTAGAATCTTTATAAACTGTATAACAGTCCATAATATGATATCCAATAGGAGAAAAATACTTGGCAGTATTTGACTTATCATAATTACTGAATAAGTAAGCATTATGAACATCTGTATTATTGAATACAGTTATACTGATAGGTACATAAATTATAAATAATATTGGCAATACAAAAGTACAAAAGAATGTTTTAAATGCTCGTTTATGTACTTGAGTAAATGATTTTCTGGTTATGTAAGCATATATACCTAGTATTATAAAATCAAATGCAAATATAAAATCTAAATTGCTGGTCATTGATAATATACTTCCAGACATATTATCTAAATTAGCAGTTTGAGTTAATATTAATGCAGATGGAACAGTTAAAAAACCTCTAAAATACCAGACATCAACTAATATTAATAGTGTTAAAGAAAAATCGATTACTAGAGTATAGATTATTCTGCCTTTACCTTTAAATAATAATGAGAAACTTAAGAATATTAAAGTAAAGGCCACATAATAATTTAAGAAAGAACTAGCAGATTCATAGCCAGTAGAAAAACTGAATGTATATGGATCTTTGCTCGTAACAAATCCTTGAAATATAATCCCCTTTAATACTATAGAGACAAGAGCTATTAGAAAGAAAATTAATCTTATAACCTTATCTTTTTTTATATTATTTTCTAAGCTATTTTTAAAAAAATTAACAACATATGAGTTAGAAGAACTCATGATTTCACCTCAATTCAATATATCACTACATTATAGTATACATAAATTTATGGATTAAACAAATATAAATTAATGATATATTAGTAATTAAAAGGTAAATAATTTGTGAATAAAAAACTATATATAAAAATTAGCATGGTATACTATTAATGTGGGAAAACTTATATAATAGACTTATAATAACTTAATTTAATATATTTTTAAATTAAGTTATATATTAGTTAAGAAATCGATTGAAAAATTTGATATATTAATTATAGATTAAAATAATTATAAAGGGGTCAAACATATGAAAGAAATAGATTGCAGAGGATTATCGTATCTACAAATAATAAGAGAAGTTAAGAAGTATTTTAATTCAATTGGAGAAGGAGAAGCTGTTGTAGTAGTAAACAATGAATTAGGGCGGTCCAATGTTATAAGGTATGCAGCACATAAAGGATATAAAATAGATATAGAGGATGAAAAAAATAGATTTTTAATAAAGATGGAAAAGAGAGGATGCTTAGAATCAGAAGATGAGGAAGAAATTTTTTCTATATTAATAACAAGAGATAAAATTGGTGAGGGAAATGATGATTTGGGAATAACTCTAATGAGTGAATATTTCGAAGCATTGAATGAGTATGATAAACTTCCAAAAGAAATTTTATTCTTAAATTCAGGGGTTAAGTTGTTTAAAAGGGATTCTAAGGCTATAGAAGATATACGAATGTTATATAAAAAGGGCGTTAAACTTTTAATAAGTGATACATCATTAGACTATTATAAATTAACAGAACAAATAACTTTTGGAGAAATAGCAAGCATGTATGATATGGTAGTTGCAATGAAGAAAGCAAAGAAATTAATAAAGCTTTAGGAATTAATGGTGGAGGATATTATAATGCCAGATTATGAATTAATTATTATTGGAGCAGGAATAGCTGGAATGACAGCTGCACTTGGAGCTGCAAGAGAGGGAATAACAAAAATACTAATTATTGAAAAAGAGTCTAACGTTGGGGGAATAATTAATCAATGTATTCATAATGGCTTTGGAAAAAACTTTCTAGATGAGCCAGTGACCGGTCCTGAGTATATTGATTTTATAGAGAGGCAGTTAGGAGAATTTGAAATAGAAATACTTTTAGATACTACAGCTTTAGAAGTGACTGAAGGAAAAAAAGTTACATATGTAAATTCTAGAGATGGTATTAAAGATTTAACCGCTCAAGCAATAATATTTGCTATGGGAGCAAAAGAAACATATTCAGGAAATGTTATAATTCCTACAAATGGACTTACAGGAATATTCACTGTAGGAGAGGCTCATAAAATAATTAATTTAGATGGATATCTACCAGGAAGAAGGACTGTGATTATAGCGAAAAATAAATGGGGATTCATAGTTGCAAGAAGGCTTATAGTAGAAGGTGGAAATATAGAAGCGGTTGTCATTGAGAATACATTTGAAGAAATGGCTAATTCGGAAATACGAGATATTGTTGATGGCTTTGATATACCAGTAATAGAGAATTCTAGAGTAACAGAAATTGAAGGGAAAACGCGAATTGAGAAGCTAAAAATAGTTAATTTAGAGAATGAAGAAATAATAGAAAAGGAATGTGATTCACTTCTATTATCAGTTAATTTCTTGCCAGAAACAACCGTAATTAAAAAAACAAGTTTTGATATAAATTCTAAGACATCTGGATTTGAAGTAGTAGACTTTGCAACATCTTTAGAGGGTTTTTTTGCTTGTGGAAATGTTATATACGGAGAAAATGCGTTTTGGATGGAAGAAACTGATGGTATACAATGTGGAATTATTGCGGCTAGATTTGTAAAGGAAAGCATGTAGAAGTTAGGTAGAGATATATTAGCAGTAATATAATAAAAGCTAAAATTACTGCTAATTAGTTCACAGAATAATATGGTTTAAAAATAATTGAGAGCATTTTCATACATTAGATGATGGCCAAGTGAATTCAAGTGAATTCCATCTAAATAAATATCATCCCTATTAAATGTCAAATCGTAGAAATTGATAAATTGAAGATTGTATTTATTAGATAATTTAATTAGTTCATCCTTTAAATATTTGAGTTCTTTTTCTGCATAAGAATATAGATGCGAAGGAGAAAAAAGCGAATTTGCCATTTGGCCAATAATCTTAGGGGGAATTCCTAAAGTCACTTTTGAGCCTATATTTAGTCCATCATTAATCATTATTTCAATATTACTAATTATAAAAGGAATTTTGCGTCCTAGAAGAAGATCATTGCTACCTCCCATTATAAAAATTTTCGATGGAGAATAAATTAAAACATCATCATTATAGCGAGTAAGCATTGAAGTGGTAGTATCACCATTACAGGCTTTATTTAATGATGAAAGGGAGCGTTCTTGCGTAAGTTTGTAAACCCAAGAATTTTGTTTAGTTACCCCATATCCTAAAGTTAGGCTGTCTCCAAAGAAAATGATATCAAGCTTATTATTCATATATAGACTCCTTTTATGTAATTAGAATAGTTTGTTAAAGCACTTTTTACATATTAATGTTTTTCCTGAATCGGCTTTTACATAATCATCTGAAATAATGGCTTTATTGCAGATGCTACATATAATCATTTCGCTAGACATTAATGAGTTAGATGAGGTCTTTTTTGATTTTTTATCACGTTTATTTTCAGCATTGCAATCAAGTTTATCTTTTTGATAATTAGTTGCAGAACTACTAGTTTTATCAGATAGTATATTTTTTCTTATTGGAGAATATAATTTAGGTTTTAAGGAAGTAGTTCTTTTGACAACTTTATAGCTAAAATCATATTCACTTTCAGTAAAGAGTTCTAGTTCAAATCTTGGATTCTCTTTATCATAATATTCTTCTGTAAAGATTTTGGTTATCTGAGCATCATTTATAATTAATCCACTTTTTTCAATTCCATCAAATATACTTTTGGTAATATTAATGGTATCTGGATGACGCTTTTCACTTTTATAATATACTCTTAGTAAAGCTATTAGACTTTCAGAAAAAACAACATCAGGATTTTGATTTCTTGCAAGAAGTGCTATTTCCTGTTCGTATAGAGCATACCTATCATGATATTTTCCAGAGCTATGTGGTAGGATTGCACGTCCATTTAGATTGTGTAACTTAAAATTAGATTTTGTAATAGGTGATCCTTTAATTATAACTTTAGCATAGTTAGACATTTAAATTCTCCTTGTGAAAGTATATTTGTTATCTCAAATATACATCATATGTATCTTTTATACAACAAGTTAATATTGCAATGAAATTGTTAGAATAAGATATACGTTAAGTGTATTTTTGTAACTAGAAAAATTGAACTTTGATAATATTGTATAGATAAAGTATAATATTTTAGTAATTAAAATATAGAATAGTTTGTGCATTAAAAAGATATGATTTCATAAATATTAAGAAGATATTAAACAATATATAAATACGAGATTTTATCTTTTTTTTAAGATAAAATAGATTTAGATAAATTAAATAATGCTATAGTAAGTATTTAATTTATTTAGTTCTTAATTTTAACTAATATATCAAAGTTTTTTCTTGTTAGATTAGTTAAAATTAAGTTCTAAATAGGCTTAATCAGCTTATTTAGATAGATAAGAATAAATAATTTTATTTGAATTGTAATAAAAAGAGGTATTAGATATGGATAAAAAAATAATTTTAGCAATAGAATCAAGTTGTGATGAAACTGCTGCTGCAGTAGTTGTGAATGGTAGAGAAGTTTTATCAAATATAATTGCATCACAAATTGATACTCATAAAAAATTTGGAGGAGTGGTTCCAGAAGTCGCATCGAGAATGCATATTGAAGCAGTAGATAGCGTTGTAAAAGCCGCATTATTAGAGGCAGGGATATCAATAGATGATGTTGACGCAATAGGAGTTACGTATGGACCAGGACTTGTTGGGGCACTTTTGGTTGGGCTTCAATACGCAAAAGGATTGGCATTAGGTTCTAAAAAGCCTTTAATTGGGGTTAATCATATACAGGGACATATTAGTGCTAATTTTATTGAGCATAAAGATTTAAAACCACCTTTTGTATCACTAGTGGTTTCAGGAGGACATACTTTTATTGTGCATGTAAAAGGATATAGGGATTTTGAGGTTATTGGCCAAACAAGAGATGATGCGGCAGGAGAAGCTTATGACAAGGTGGCAAGAGCATTAGAACTTGGATATCCAGGTGGGCCCAAAATAGATAAGCTAGCGAAGCAAGGAAATAAGGATGCAATAGAATTTCCAAGAGCTAAGTTTCAGGATGATACATTAGATTTTTCTTTTAGTGGAGTTAAATCGGCTGTGTTGAATTATTTAAATAAAGCAAAAATGAAGGAAGAAGAGACAAATAAAGCTGATATTGCAGCGTCATTTCAAAATGCGATAATAGATGTATTAAAGACCAATTTATTCTTAACTTGTGAGAGAAAAGGAATAAAAAAGATTGCAGTGGCAGGTGGTGTTGCATCAAATTCTTGTTTAAGAGAAACTTTGCTAGAGGAAGGTAAAAAAAAGGGGATTGAAATTCTATTTCCATCACCTATATTGTGTACAGATAATGCAGCAATGATAGGAAGTGCAGCATATTTCAACTATCAAGAGGGAGCAGTATCAGATTTAAATATAAATGCAAAACCTAACTTAAAACTAGGGGAGAGGTAGAGGCTAGGTATGAAGCTGTTATCACATTCTAATGGAGTACATAAGGTTGAGAAAGATAAAACCAGCAAAAGGAGCATTTTAAAAAAATGTGTTATCTTTTTTGTGGGATTATCTATCTTTGGTTTTTTAGTGCAAATTTTAAATGACTTTGTAGATAATACAAGATTAAAATCCAGATTTAAGTATGTCAGAATAGATGGACGTAAAATGGAGTATAAACTTAAGACTGGTGGAGATTATACTGTAGTATTTGATGGATCAATTGGAACTACAATGTATGAGTGGGATGATGTTTGTAAGTCATTAGAGGAGAAGAAGATATCTACCTTTACATATAATAGAGAAGGATATGGATTTAATGATGGCGGGGATAATAGAACACCAGAAGAGCAGGCTAAGGATTTGAAAGCATTGCTTAGAAAAGCTGGAGCACCAGAGCCATACGTTTTAGTTGGAGAGGAGTACGGTAGTCTGGTTCTTAGTAATTTTGCCAATTTATATTCAGATTCAGTAGCAGGAGTTGTGTTAATTAACCCAATATCAGAGGAAAATATTCAAACTAAGGAATTTAAGAATAGTATTAAGTCCAAATATTATAGAAGTATATTTGAGAAAATGGGTACGAATTTTAGTTTGACTGCATTGCTAAATAAAGCAGGGTTAACCATGGAAAATAATACGTTTAAGAAGTATTTAAATCAGAATGAATTAGATGAATTTCAGAGTTTTGAAAATAAGAAAAATTATAAACAGGCAGTTTCAAACGAACTAGAAAATTTATATAAAGGCATTTCGAATAGTCAAACTAATGAACTACTAGGAAATAAGCCATTATATTTAATAACTAATAATGAAGATGATCCTGTTAAAAAGATTGGTAATACAACAGTAACAACTATATATAAAGAGGAAATAGAGGGATCTCCAATGTCTGTATTAGATCCTGACTCAGTAGTTACCGGCGTTAATAGTGTTTTAAAAGATGCTAAGAAGGCAGCTAAAAAATCTTGATGCTAATAAATATGTATATTTTATTAAATATTAAGTATTATTGAATAATTAAGAAATAAAGCTTCTATTGGGCTAAAATTCATAAAAAATTATATCAAATTATATATTCTTGTCATTTGTTTGACACATAATAAATCTATACTAACACTATAAAGATAATACTAGTAGATATTTAAAGTATTCTAATATACTTTATAAGAACGAATTTGTATAGTTTAATTACTAGTCATATAAGTTGAGAATTGATATATAGGAGGAAAAATACATGAATAATAATGATAATAACGAAAAATTTATTGATGTAGAGTCATTACCAGTAGATAAAGGTCAGCAAGTTGCATGGGAAAATTGTTTTCAAAATAGTAATAATTATGTAGATCCGAAGAGAAAGAAAAGAAGAGGTCTGCGCATGCTAGGAAGGATTGCAGGAATTTTAGTTCTTACAATGGTAGGAGGGGCAATTGGAAGTGCTGCTACTTATTCATTCATGAAAACTAATAATGTTGCTGCAACTAAACAAATAACAAGTTATATTCCGCAATCATTCACATCAAGCACTCCTGATGCAATGTCAGCGGCAGATGCATTTAATAAAGTTGCGCCAGCAGTTGTCATTGTTTCGACGAAAGGTTCATCTAACAGTGGATTTATGAACGGCGAAGTTGAGGGGATGGGATCAGGGTTCATTATAAATGAAGAAGGATATATACTAACTAACTATCACGTAATTGCAAATGCTAAAGAAATTACAGTAACTTTAAGTAATAATACTGAAGTAAGTGCAACAGTAGTAAATTATGATCAAGATAGAGATGTTGCAATGCTTAAATTAAAAGATGGAACTAAAGTTCCTGCTGTTGCAGAACTTGGAGACTCTGATGAAGTATATCCAGGAGCTGAGGTTATAGCAATTGGAACACCTCTCTCAAAGAATTTTGCTCAGACACTTACAAAGGGAGTTATAAGTGGAAGCAATAGAACAATAGATGATAGTGGAAAAAGTGTAGATTTCATTCAAACAGATGCAGCTATTAATCCTGGAAATAGTGGAGGTCCATTAGTGAATGCTAAAGGGCAAGTTATAGGAATAAATTCTATGAAGATAGGTTCTGATGCATCGGGATCATCAACACCAGTTGAAGGTATAGGGTTTGCAATACCTATAAATGAAGTTAAGAATAAGATAGATGCTTTATCAAAACCTATATTAAATCTAGGAATTCAAATAAGAGAAATTGACAGCGCTACAGCTAAGAAATACGATTTGGTAGAAGGAATATATGTATCTTCTGTTGAAGAGTATTCACCGGCTGAAAAAGGTGGTCTTAAGATTGGAGATATAATTGTTAAATGCGATGGAAAAGAAGCTAAGACATTCGATGAACTTAAGACAATAAAGGAAAGTAAGAATGCTGGGGATACTATGAAGATAGAAGTAATTAGAGATAAGAAAACTGTTGATTTGTCAGTTGTATTAGAAGAAAAATCTAATTAAAATCCTTCTAAATAGAAATTAAATATATTTGAGTGTTAAAACTAGAATTGATAAATTTAATGTTATCAATTCTAGTTTTTATTGCATCAAAATAATATTCTTTAAAACTTTAAGGAAAAGTAGTAAAATTAGAGATTATAAGGGTAAGGTATCTTAATTTAATAGTTTTTTGATATCTAAATGGAGAAGGGGATAATTTATGGAGGAAATAATATTAAATATAATAATGCACAGCGGGGAAGCACGAACTTTTTCTATGGAAGCAATTACTTTAGCTAAACAAGGAAATTTTGATAAAGCAAAAGGGTTAATAATAAAAGCTGATGAGGAATTAGGATATGCACATAATTCTCAAACAAGTTTAATTCAGGGAGAAGCTGTAAATGAGAAAATAGAATTCTCCTTGCTTTTAGTTCACGCTCAAGATCACTTAATGACTACAATGGTTTTGAAGGATTTAGCGGTTGAATTAATAGAAGTGCATGAAAAAATAAGTTCTATTAAATAGAGGTATATAAATATGAAAAATAAAATTAAATATGCTATTGTATTTTCGGTTCTTTTGTTAATTGGAATAGTAAGCATTAATCTATTTCAACCGAATAAAGAGCAACAAGTTAGAGGAAATATAGAGCTCTTAGTAAATGAGAATTCTTATGAGTACTTAGTTGAGTGCGCCAATAATTTTATGAAGGAGAATGATAGGACTTCAATAAGTGTAAAGAAGTTAGAAAATTACAATCAGATAGTTAATAATAATTCAGAAGGAAGTACGAAATCAAAGATTTCTAGTATAGCGCAGATAGATAGGTTTAGTTTTGATAAACTAAAATTGGATAACTATGAGTATTATAACAAGGATGATAAGCTCTTGAGCGAATATGCTAAGAATTTTTCTAAGTATAGGGTGGCTCAGGTTAAATATGGTGATAGTTCCATAGGAATACCTTTAACATCTAGGCCATTAGCTTTCTATGTCAGAGAAGATTTATTAAAAAGTTACGGATATGAAAGAGATAGTCTGAATACATGGGATGATATTATAAGGATTGGAAAAGATATTCATGAAAAAAGTAACGGAAAAATATTTATAATTAATGCAACTGATCAAGATTACGAAGATTTGATGGATCTATTAACCATGGAAACATTAAGTGATGGCGATAAAAGCACAGATGTAGTTAAATCAGAAATTCAAGCTATGATGAAAAAACTAGAGGATAATAATATTTTAAATTTACAAAATGGAGGAGAATTCTTAGCAAGAATATCGTCTATTAATGCAATGAAAGAAATAGCAGCATTAGATGTTCCTTGTACGTGGAGTGTTAATAACGTGCCTAGCCTTAAACCAGGGGCTAATAAGTTTTTTTCATCAGAAGGAGATAATTTATTAATATTAAACCAAAACAGCGAGAATGATAAGCTAATTGAAAAATTTATAACTTACGTAATAACGAACAACAAGGAAGCTGTTAAATATGTTAAGGAAGGAAAGTTTTTCTCAAGCTATTTATATACTTATAATACTAAAGATATTGAGGAGCCAGTAAAAAATTTTACTGGAAAAAGTCCTCTTGTAGTATTAAGTAATATAGAAGAAAAAACTCCAATCATAAGTAATTACGATGAATATATAAAGATAAAGCAAGAGATTCGAGCAAATACCAATTAATAATGAGAATTTATATAAATAGTTTTAGATTATCAGCATTATAAGAAAAACAGTAATGTGTTTCTTATAATGCTGAATTTATTTTAAATAGTATTTGAAATATCACTCTGAATTCACATTTAATTTATTACTAAAGATTTAAATAATTATAAAAGTCTAAGATATTAAACTTCTATAGGCATTTAAGGTATTCTTGGCAGTCTTATTCCAAGTAAAGTTGAGGCTTCTTAGATATCCCTTTTCACTAAGCTCAGCTTTTAAAGTTTCATTATTCAAAAGATCAACTAAGGCATTGTCTAATTCTTCTATATTATAAGGATTTATCAAAATAGCACTATCACCAGTTACTTCTGGAATAGAAGTTATAGAAGATGTTATAACTGGTGCCTTACAGCTCATTGCTTCAAGCGGAGGAAGGCCAAATCCTTCATAGAAGGAAGGGTATACAAATGCATCACACCCGCTATAAAGAACAGGAAGAATATCATCTTCTATATATCCACAAAAAACAACTTTGTCTTGTAAGTTATTTTCTTGAACAAATGAAAGTAACTTTTCACCTTCATCTTTTAAAGGGCCCCCAAGCAATAACTTATAAGGCTTATTCAAGTCTTTATAAACTTTACAAAATGATTTAATTAATCCTAAGGCATTTTTCCTTAAACTAAACCCACCTATATATAATATATAAGGATCATCAACTTTAAATGTGTTTTTTACGTATAGCTTACATTGATTCTTATCCAAAGGTTTAAAATTATTATTAGCGGCAAGTGGAGTTACAAATATTTTTTCTTCAGGATAAAAACTAAAGAATTTCAATATATCTCTTTTAGAGTATTCAGAAACTGTTAGAATGCCGCGTGAATTAGAAATTATATTTGGCATATTATTTAAAAATCGTTCTAGGTATCCTTTGCCAACAGTTTCAGGCATTATATATGGGATTAGATCATGGATTGTAACTATAGTTGGTATTTTTGTATCAAAATCGAGTCCTATTCCGTTTTGAGGAATATGATATAGGTCAGCATGGACCTTGTTAAGTGCATTAGGTATATAATATCTTTCATAAAAACCGCCATGTCTACCTGAAGAATAAATTATATTAACATTTTCCTTATTGAATTCTTTGTTAAATTTTCCAGAGCAAAATAGAGTGAATTCATCATTCGAATCTAAAGAAAGAATCTCTGATATGAGATTACTAGTATAAGTACCAATTCCAGTTCCTTGATGTAACGTGGAACTACGAGCATCAATGGCAATTTTCATATGAACACCTCAACAAATTACATATATAATACAGAATATTATTAGTTTTTAATTTTTGTGAATATAAATCACAATAAATTATTTGAGCACATATAATAAAAATAAATAATAGCTGGTAGGAAAAGTTTATGGAGAATAATAAGGAGATACTTAAAATTAAAGGCTATATTGAAGAAAATTATAATTTAGATGTAGAAGATATTGAAAAAGTTAAAAATAGTTATAAAGTTATTACAAAGGATGAGAGATATTGTTTGAAAGTAGTTAAATATGAATTCTCTCATTTTTATTTTATCTTATCTGCAATGAAGCATTTACAAAGAAATGGATTTGGGGATATTCCTGAATTTATTATGAATAGAGAAAAAAAAGAATATGGGAACATAAACGGAAAGTATGCGTACTTAACAAAATGGATTCCATCGAGAGTAAGTAATTATGATAATCCAATAGAATTATCAATGGTATCAAATGAGCTTGCAAAATTACATGAATGCAGCAAAGGATTTACATTGAAGAAAGATATGAAACCAAGGATTGGATGGTTTTCATGGATAGATGTTTTTGAGACAAGGAGAAGAGAAATACTGGATTTTAAAAATAGAATAAGTCAAAAAGCATATAAATCAAATTTTGATTTATTGTATTTGGACAATATGGAAAAAGAATTAAATAGAGCAGAAAAGAGTATAGTAGGTCTTCAAAAAAATAATTATGTAAAGGTTATGGAAAAGGAAGTTCTTTCAAGGGGATTTTGCCACCATGACTATGCTCATCATAATATATTAATAGATAATAAGAAAAATATTAATATTATAGATTTTGATTACTGCATATTAGATTCACATCTCCACGACGTATCTTCTTTATTAATAAGATCAATGAAAGATGGAAAATGGGAAAGCGACAAATGTAATCTAATTTTAAATGCCTATAGTGAGAGAATAGAAATAAGAAAAGAAGAGCTACCTATAATTAGAGAATTTATAAGATTTCCTCAGGCTTTCTGGCAAATAGGGTTGCAGGTTTATTGGGAACAGCAACCATGGGGAGAAGAATTTTTCATCAATAAGTTAGAGAAGTACTTAAATGATTGTGAATTTAGAGAAAAGTTTATTGATAGTTATTTTAGTGGGGGAAATTAATATGGATGAATTATTGATTAATCAGTATTTAAATAAAAAAGGAATAGCTATTATGGGACAAGGTTTTAGTTATGATAAAAATATGCAAAGAAATGATATAGTTTCTCAAGTTGATTTAATTATAGAATTTCATAAATTGCTATTAGGCGGTAATCTAACAGGGCTAAGCAAAATTAAAAGCACAATAGGCAGAGAAGTGGAATCTTATAAAGTGCAGATAAGAAAACTACAAAAGAATTATTCATATGTATCTAGTAAAACATGTACAAATGAGATAGAGAATATCATATTATCAAACGGAAAAATAATGTTGGAAAAAGCTAATAAGGCTATAAATTATATTTATGAACATGACTACTTTGGAGTTATAAGACGTAGTATGAATAGAGAAGAAATCTGCCTTGGTAAAGTTGATAAAAGTAATTTAAGAAAAAATAATGAAAAAATAGAAGTGTGTACAATAAAAAGTATGACATATAACTTGGTAGAAGAAGACTTATATAATTATATTAAGAAACTACAAAGAAAGGATATTAATATAGATGAGGAAGAACTAATAAAGTTATTTGTACATGGATCACACCTATCATTTAACAGCTTTGATTATTTAAGAGGGCTTTGCAGTTATCCAAAGGATTTTTTAAAGTTTTGGGAGAGGTATAGAGATAGTAGAAAGGATAATACAAGGGAAATTTATAATATACAAAATGAGGAATGTAAGGGTAGTAGGAAAGCAAGGAATGACGAACAATTATTAAATGGATTGAAGAAAAGTTTAAAGTATGAAAGTAAAAATTTTATCATATAGGTAACCAAAGGTAGTTATTGTTTATACCTAAAGCTTAGTTGTTAGGAGGAAGAATATGAATAGAACTAAGTATTCAGAAAAAAATTATTTATGCGATTATGATTTGAGCCTAAAGTTCTTCGAAGAACTAGGAATAAAAGTAAACGACATTGTTCCACTTAGAAAAGTATTTTTGGTATATACAGATGAAGGAAATAAAATATTGAAAAGAGTAAATTATGATGTAGATAGAGTCAATTTAATAAGTGATTCTTTAGACTATGTAAAAAAGAGTTATGAACATGTAATAACATATAAAAGGTTCAAAGATGATTTATGTTATAAAGAGTGGAATGGACAAATTTATATTGTTATGGATATATTGAATGGAAGAGAAGCATCATTTTCTAATCCAGTAGAAATTGATCTTTGTGCAGAAAATATAGCTTTAATGCATAAAGCTTCAAAAGGATTAAGAGAATATTTGAAGGATAAATACAAAAAAGATTTTCTAGATATATCTTTGAAAGATAAAATTAAAGAAGCATATGATGATTTAATTTGGATGAAGAGCTTAGTAGATACGTACAAATATAAAAATGAATTTGATAAATTATTTGTAAACAATGTAGATAAGTATTTAAATGAAATTAAAGAGGTTCAAAATGACCTTGAAAAAAGCTCATATGATAACCTAAGACAGGATGGAGATACTATTCGTTTGTGTCATAATGATTTAGCTTATCATAATTTCTTAACCAAAAATAATGAAATAAATATAATAGATTTTGATTTTATGACTATAGATTTAAGAGTAATGGATATATGGAATTTTATTTTAAAGTGTATAAAGAATGCCGCATTCGATGTGGATAAGATGTCAACTTGTATTAATGGATATGAGAATGTGTCCATTTTAAAAAAAGAAGAAAAAGAACTCTTGTATATACTTATAAAGTTCCCTAAAGATTTTTATACAATATCAAGAGATTATTATCATAAGAGAAAGAATTGGGAATATGAAGTATATTTAAGCAGATTTGAAGGAAAGTTTAGCAATGAGGATTTTAGATATGAATTTTTAAAGGTTTTAGAAAATAAATTTTTCATAGGTTCTGAAGTAAAGAAGTAATTTAAATATAAGATTAATTTATTTGAATGTAAAGAATAATATAAATCTAACTTATAATTCACCTATTTATAATAATGATTAAGCCAATATTTTATTTTGAAAATGGAATATTGGTTTCTTATTAGTTAAGAAATATTGAGAATTTATAAAGGCAAGAAAATCTCTTATGATTTTCTTGCCTTTATACAGATATTTAATGTTTAATTGAAACTGTTGTAATATAAATTACTTATAAGGTAGCTAATTACAAAAACTATGAAGGAATTTTACTAGTTATATAAAAAATATAAATTTTATTTTATATAGTTAGTGTATTATTCTATGAATTTATTATAGCTTCATAGGCGGACATTGTATCTAGGGCTGTTTTATTCCAAGAAAAGTTTTTACTTCGTGTTAGGCTTTTTTTGACCATTGTTAACCTTAATAGGCTATTACTTAAAACTCTTTCTATGTCATAAGATAGTGAATCAATATCATTAGGATCTATAAAAAGCGCTGATTCATGACATACTTCAGGTAATGACGTAACATTAGAAGCTATTACAGGAGTACCACATGCCATAGCCTCTATAGGAGGAAGTCCAAATCCTTCATAAAAAGAAGGGTATACAAGGACCTCAGCAGCATTGTAGAATAATGGCATATCCTCAATGGGAATAAAATCAGTAAAAATAACGTTGTTAGATATATTTAGATCATCAGCTCTATTTTTGTATTTAGTATAAGAAGGACCCTTACGACCAATTATAACTAGTTTGAAACTTTCTTTTAATTTATTTGGGAGTTTAGAATAAGCTTCTATTAGTCCTATAATATTCTTTCTTGGACTAAATCCTCCAACGTAAAGTACGAAGTCTTCCTTTATCCCATATTTCTCGGTAATAAAGTCTTTAGATTTACATTTACTCATAGGTCTGTAAATATCTTCAGCAGCTAATGGGGTAACATAAATCTTTTCAGCAGGAAAGTTAAATTCCTTAGCAATATCATCCTTAGAGTAATTAGATACAGTAATTATTCCATCACAATTATCTAAAATTTTAGGCAGTTCATTATTAAATATTTTTAAATATCTATCACTAACAGTTTCAGGCATTCTTAAAGGAATTATATCATGTAGAGTAATAACTTTTTTGCATTCAACATTTTCTGATAGACCAACCCCGTTTTGTGGGACATGGTAAAGCTCTATGTCTGCATTATTTAATATATTGGGAACATTTATATCATCCCAAAAACTATTAGAAGGTATTGATTCAATAAGTTCTGTTTTAAAATTATTCTTTAAATCGCTTATAAAGTCACATTGTGGTGTGAAAATTAAATAGTTATTGTTACTATCAACATTGTTGAGGCTAGATATTAACTGATAAGTATAGGTACCTATACCCGTGCCTCGATACCACTTTGCAGCTCTACCATCTATTCCTATTTTCATTATTAAACCCTTTCATAGCATTTGTCTTAATGTATTATATTAAAAGAATATAAAAAATGTTAATAAAAGAAATGATATCCTCATATAAATATACAGGAGGTGAGAAGTATGATGAGGGAATTTGAAATTGAAAGACAATTCAATATAAAGATAGAAAAAATAAAGGCAAATAAAGGCGTATACTATCTTAAAACAGATAAAGGCGAGAGATGTTTGAAAAAAATAAATTATGGACCCCAAAAGTTGTTGTTCGTGTATGGTGCTAAAGAGCACTTAAGAAAAAATGGTTTTAATAATTTAGATAAATACTATTTAAACATAAATGGAGAGCCTTATGCATTGGTTAATGAAGACTTATATACTTTGTCTGAATGGTTAGAAGGAAGGGAATGTGACTTCCATAACATAGATGAAGTAAAAATAGCAGCAAAGACTTTAGCTAATCTCCATGAAGCATCTAAGGGCTATGATCCACCTGAGAATTCTAAGCTCAAAAGTGATCTTGGCAGATGGCCTCATTTAATAGAAAAAAGAATTAAATCTTTAGATAAAATGAGAGATATGGTAAGGAAAAAAAGTATAAAAAGTGATTTTGACATGCTTTATTTAAAATCTATGGAGTTTTATAAAGAGATTGGAAAGAAATCCTTAGTGACTTTAAATGAGTCAGATTACTATGAGTTATGTGCAATTGCTGAGAATGAAAAAAGTTTTTGCCATCATGATTTTACTTATCATAATATAATTTTAAGCGATAGTATGGATGTACATGTTATAGATTTTGATTACTGTAAAAGAGAAGTTAGAACTTTTGATATAAGCAATTTTATGATAAAGGTGCTAAAGAGAGTTGAGTGGAATTTAGAATTTGCGACAGCTATTATAGAATCCTATGATTCAGTATCAAAATTAAAACCAGAGGAATATAAGGTATTATATGCATATCTTCAATTCCCACAAAGATATTGGAGGCTTGCAAATAGATATTATTATAATGAAGTTAATTGGGGGCAAAATACATTTGCAGGTAAGTTAGAATCAATAATACATGAGCAAGAGAAATACCTAGAATTTTTAGAAAAATTCAAGAATGAATATAAGATATAATAAACATAATAATATGAACTACCGAAATAATTAAAAAATTATTTCGATAGTTCATTTATTTTGTTCTTGCCTAGATAGAATAAAATCATTCTTATATTAATTTAGAAACCTTTAATAATCTTTACCATATTATAATGTGAAAGAATGTATTAGGAGAAAGTAATGGAAATAGGAGATATAGTTGTTAGAAAATCTTATAATAAAGATATTACTTTTAAAATAATTGATATTAAAGATAGTGGCGGAAAGTATAATATAATTCTAAAAGGAATTAATATAAGAATAATAGCAGATGCAAGTTTGGATGATCTTGAAATGGCAGAAGAGGACACTGGATCTCAAGATAAAATATTAAATACAAGAGTTAATGAGGCCATAAAGAAAGCTATGATACTACGAGGTGATCTTAGGGATAAAGTTGAAAAATCTCCTAAGATAAAGACGAAGAATGAATTGATGTTTGGAAGACCAGGAAAGATTCTCCATGTAGATGGGGATAGTGAGTACATGGAGACTTGTTTAAAGGTATATAAGCAATTATCTTTAGATGCAGTGGGGAGAGCTATAGCGGAAAAAGATCAACCAGAGGTAATAGTAGACTTAGTTAAAGAAATAAAACCGGACATAGTAGTTTTAACTGGACACGATAGTGTTTTACGAGAACCAAGGGATTATTTGAATTTAGATAATTATAGAAATTCAAGATATTATTTAGAATCAGTCAAAAACTTAAGAAATTATAATTCAAGTTATGATGAATTAGTAATATTTGCAGGGGCTTGTCAAAGTTGCTATGAAAGAATATTAGACGTAGGTGCTAATTTTGCCTCGAGTCCAAATCGAGTATTAATACACTGCCTGGACCCTGTTTTTGTATGTGAGAAGATTGCTTATACAAGAATTGATAAGGTAGTCTCAATAACTGATGTTATTGAAAATACGATAACAGGAATAAAGGGAGTTGGAGGATTGCAGACCAGGGGAAAGTATAGAGAAGGATATCCTAAATCTCCTTATATTTAATAAATAATTTAGATAGGAATTGCATAAAATAAATTATTAAAAACTTCAATGCATCTAAACAATTAGTAAGAGTATTGAAGTTTTTAACTATAATTAATAAATATAATATTTCTATTTGACAAAAATAATAATAGAATATATAATGGTTTAAACAAATTTAATTTTATAAAATATAATTTATGAAAACATAAGTTTATTCACTTAAGTTCATATTAAAGATGATAAGGAGAGAAGCAAAATGATATATGATTATTTAGTAAAAGATATAAATGGAAATTCAGTTTCTATGGAGACATACAAGGGAAAGGTATTACTAATTGTTAATACAGCTACAGGATGTGGGTTTACTCCACAATACGAAGGGCTTCAAAAGCTTTATGATAAATATAAAGACAGTGGATTTGAAATATTAGATTTTCCATCAAATCAATTCTTTGAGCAAGCGCCGGGGACTAATGAAGAGATATCAAATTTTTGTAAATTAACATACGGAACAACTTTTAAAACATTTGCAAAGATTGATGTAAATGGAGAGAATAGTGATCCATTATATGTTTTTTTAAAGAAAGAGGCTCCTATTGCAAGCGAAGATGATGCATCAAAGGGATTGTATAATCTTTTATCAGAAAAAGGCTTTAATACAAGTGGAGATGATATTAAGTGGAATTTTACAAAATTCCTTGTATCAAAAGAGGGAAAAGTAATAGCTAGATTTGCACCAACATATGAACCAGAGAAAATTGCTGATCAAATTGAAAAATTAATTAATGAAAAATAGAGAATAAATATAAATACTCCTTTAATGTACGTGTGATTAAAGGAGTATTTTATAGTAAAAAATATTTTTATATGATTAAAAAATGTCATTTAGTATTGTTGAGAATAAATTCTGAACGGGGAGGGAATTCCAGCTTTATATAAAATGTCTACTAAGATTTTCTTAAAAAATATAGTAATGAATAAACTATTGACCAATATTACTGTAAGTAGTATTGGTCAATATATAACATTGGAAATACTCGAAATTATGTTAATAGGATAAGAGTATAGAATAATTGAAGGGGGAATAGTTTATAGATATAACATTGAGCTAAGAAAGATTTTTAATATAATATCTGATTTTAAATTATATACTTATCTAAGTATGAACATGGAATCAATTTAGAAATAAAATTAAGGTTATTTATAGATTATGAAATGTTATAGAATTAAATTTAATGATAAGGGGAATAATAATTAAGAAAAAGCAGATAATATAATAAAATAGCTTGAAAACATATATAATTGGAAAAATGTTTACATTGACAATATGGTGCTATAAATGATAAAATATTTATTTTACTTGACTAATTTATGATTTTGTTATATAATTAGTATGAAAGAGGGTGTTTACATGGAAAAAGTTAAAACTATTGCTTCCATTAAAAACGATATAGAGAGACACGTCGGTCAGAAAGTGACTCTAAAAGCTAATGGTGGAAGGAAAAAGATTTTAGTTAATGATGGTATAATTGAAAGTGTATACCCAAGTATTTTTGTTATAAGATTAAAAAATGACACCCAAAGGACCGTGACTTATAGTTATTCAGATGTATTAACAAAGACTGTACAATTGGTATTTCCAACTAGAATATAAGCTTCGATTAATTCGGAGTTTTTTCTTTTTGTCTTATTTTAAAAGTGAGTTTCTACTATTCATATTTATTTAAAATAATTAATGAATTAGAAATTGTAAGAAGTGTTTTTATACGTAGAAATCCATAAATAGAATATAATTTTATGATTAAAATGATAATAGGATTTAGATTAACTAAATAATTTTATAAAAAAAGAAAGATGGTGGGTTTCCATCTTTCAACTATGGTATAAAAGGGTATTGAGAATTTATGAGAGGTTATATGGTCAATAACCAATTACTATATTACGACAAAAAATAGTATATGTCAATAAAAAACGCAAAAAAATTTAAAAAAATATTGTTAAGTAAAAGGTTTACTTAATTTGTTAGAATAAAATAAAAATATATTTATCATAAATTTCTACTCATATGTATATAAATGAATAGTAGGAATTTTATGGAGGTATAAAATATGGCAGATATAGATATTGTAAAAGAAAATGTACAGTTTGAACAATTGCTTAGGGAAAATAATACGAATTCGGTATTAAAAGATGAATACTTAATCCCTGATACCCATCCTGATGTACAAGAGATATTAACTGTTGAAGCTAGACCAATGGTAACTAATAAAGAAATAATTGGAGATAAAGTAGTTATAGAAGGAAAGGTTGAGTACACAGTAATATATTTAGCTAAAGAAGAGGGACTCGCAGTAAATTCGGTGAATTATAATCAGAACTTTACAAATAATATTGACTTAAATCAAGGGGAAAATAGAGTAATTTGCGAGGCAGAGTGTAATATTGAACATATTGAAGCAAACATAATGAATGAGAGGAAAATATCTATTCAGGGTATAGTTACTGTAGATTGGGAACTTTACAAGAGCAATGAATTTGAATTTGTAAAAGATATTGAGGGCAATGATCAAGTAGAAGTATTGAAAAAAACAGAGACAATTAATAAAATCAATGCAACAGAGGATGTTGAATTAGTAGGCAAATCTATGATTAGAGTTGGTATGGATAAACCACAAATCAGCAAAATATTAAAGTGTTCCTTACTACTTCATAAAAAGGAAATAAAAATAACAGAAGATAAAGTTTATCTTGGCTGTTACTGCAAATTAAATATACTATACAAAGGAGAAGATTCTAAGGAAATAATTCCATTAGAAGATGATATTTATTTATCAAAAGAGGAAGAAATTAATGGTATAACATCAGATATGATTCCAACTGTTTCCTATGAAATATCAAATAATGATTTAATGTTGGAAGAAGATGATTTAGGCGAAATAAGAATTATAAACGATGAGCTTGTAGTTAGAGCAAATGTTAAGATATTTTCAAAAGAAAACATAGATACTATTAAAGATGCATATTCTACCAATTGTTTGCTTAGTCTCAAAAAAGATGAACATGAAGTTGGAATTCTTCATGGAATGAATAATTCTGAAGCAATTGTTAAGTATAATATTCAATTGAAAGATAATGATTTGAGACCTGAACATATAATATCTGCTAATGGGGCTATAATATTAACAGATAAACAAGTTGTAAAAGACAGAGTTATTGTAGAGGGAATTATAAAAGCAAGTATATTGTATAAGACAACTGATGAGGAGAAATACCTATCAAGTGTTAAAGCAGAGATACCATTCTCAGCTGCAATTGATATAGCAGGCGCAGATGAAAATATGAAATCTATAATTAAAAATAATTTAGAAAATATTGAAGCAGCTATAGAAGGAAATAATATAGCTATTAAAGCTACTGTGATACTATCTGGCAGAGTATTGTATGAAATGAATAAAGAATTTGTTTCAGATGTGGTTGAAGAAGAGGGCGATATTCCAGAAAAGAAAGCTAGTATTACTATATATGTAATTAGTAAAGGGGATACTTTCTGGAACTTAGCAAAAAAATATAATACAACAGTTGACGATTTAATTAAAATAAATAAGATTGAAGATCCAGAACATATTGAAGAAGGACAAAAATTGATAATACCAGGAAGGGCAATATTCTAAAATTAATTAAATTCATAAAAAAAGAGATACTTTAAGAATTTCATTAGATGAATTCTGGAGTATCTCTTTTTTTATGAAGCAATATTATTAAGATCTAAAAATAGAAAAAGTTTTTGGATATGAAGAAAAAATATTTACATAATAAAATGAAAAATACACAAACTAAGTTTTGTTTTATAGTTGCTAATTACTTCGAACTTAAGGAAGTAAAAACTAGAGAAATTATTCTTATAGGAAACGTGGTTTGGCATTTGCAGCAGCCAAATTTCTTGAATAATTATTTAATCTGGTGGATAGAATATGTAATGCATGATATGAGGTGAGAAAATTTGAAAAAAGTTTTAAGTGGTAATTTAATAATCATTGGAGGAGCCGAAGATAAAGAAGGCAAAAAAGAAATTTTAAAAAGAGTATGTGATTCAATTGACAAAAGTAAAGATACTTTATTAATTGCAACTATTGCAACTGATTATCCTAAAGAGGCCGCAAATAAATATAAAGAGGTATTTGGAGAACTTGAAGTAAAAAATATAAAGGTATTAGATATAAGTGAGAGAACAGAAGCATCTGATGATATGAATGTAGAGCTAATCAGAGATTCTTCATTAATATTTTTTACCGGTGGAGATCAATTAAAAATAACAAGTTTAATTGGCGGAACTCCGGTTTATGATGCATTAGAAGAAGCTTGGAAGAATGGTGCATTTATAGTAGGTACTTCAGCAGGAGCATCCGTAATGAGTGACACAATGATAGTTCAAGGGGAAGATGATGATGATCCTAGAAAATGCACATTAAAAATGTCTCCAGGCCTTGGGTTGATTAAGGATGTTATAATTGACCAACATTTTGCTCAAAGAGGAAGAATAGGGAGATTATTAACAGGAATTGCACAAAACCCTGAGGTTTTAGGAATAGGAATAGATGAGAATACAGGAATAGTAGTAAACCAATCTGGAATGATAGAGGTAATAGGTGAAGGAGCAGTTTACTTTATTGATGGTAGTGCAATTACATATACTAATGTTTCAGAATTATATGCAGATGATATTTTGAGTATGCATAATGTTAAGTTGCATGTATTAACTGATGGAAATAAATTTGATCTTATAAAAAAGTCACCTTTTGAGGAGGAAAAGTTTAATCATGAAGATAATACAAAAGAGAATATATGAAGGCCAAAATATTTATTCTCATAAAAAGTGTATAAGAATAGATATGGATTTGGAAGGATATTCTGAAATAGCAAGTAAGGACATACCGAATTTTAATTTTAATCTTGTAAACATAATTCCTGAATTAAAAAATCATAGATGCGGAATTGATGAAGAAGGTGGTTTTGTTAAAAGACTAAAAGAAGGAACTTACCTAGCGCATATTTGTGAACACACTATGATAGCGATGCAAAATAATTTAGGAATAGATGTTGCTTATGGAAAGGCAAGAGAAATTAAAGGCGATATGTATTATATTATCGTACAATATGAATATAAAAATACAATACTTGAGGTGGCTAATTTAGCCATAGATTTAATGAATTCTTTGATAGCGCAAAATCCAATAAATTTCGATGGAAGAATGAAAATTATACAAAATATATTGCAAAATGAGCAAATGGGTGCGACTACAAAAGCAATATGTGATGCTGCAAGGGAATATAAACTTCCTGTTATGCAACTAGGGGACAGTACCATATATCAAATAGGATATGGAAAAGCGGGTAGAATTATAGAAGCTTCTATAGGAAACAAGACTAGTTGTGTAGGAGTTGATATATCTTGTGATAAACTCTTAACAAAACAGTTGCTTCAAACTCAAAATATTCCTGTAGCAGACGGAAGTAAAGTGCTTAATTTAATTGGATTATTACAAGAAGCAGAACGAATTGGATATCCAGTGGTTTTAAAGCCACAATGCGGAAACAAGGGTCAAGGAGTAATACTGAATATAAAAGATCAAAAACAATTGGTTGATGCATATATTAACTTAAGAAAAAATCAAAAGGATATAATTTTGGAAAAATACTTTGAAGGAAGCGACTACAGAGTTTGTGTTGTAAATTACAAGGTGGTAGCTGTATCATTGAGAATTGCTCCATATGTTATTGGAAATGGAAAAGATAGTTTAAGGATGTTAATAGAGGTTCTTAATAAGGATCCATTAAGAGGAGAGGATCATGAAAAAGCATTAACCAAAATAAAAATTGATGCTGAGTTAATATCATGCCTTTCTAAAAGAGGATTGGAACTGAACTATATCCCTGAAGAGGGTGAAAAAATATTATTAAGAGAGAATGCAAATCTTTCTACTGGTGGAATAGCAATAGATTGCACTGATGAAATCTGTGAGGAAAATATAGAAAGTTGCATAAATGCAGCTAAAACTTTAGGGTTAGATATTTGTGGAGTTGATATTTGTGCAAAAGATATTAGTGTTCCGCTTAAGGATAATAATGGAGTAGTTTTAGAGATAAATGCCGCACCAGGTATAAGAATGCACCATTTCCCTTCAAAAGGTAAAAGGCGTAATGTGGGAAAAGCAATACTTGAAACGCTTTATGATGAAGAACCTAAAAATATACCTGTAATATCTATTACAGGCACTAATGGAAAGACAACTACTACAAGGTTAATAAGTCATGTGCTAAGAAAGATGGGAAGCAATGTAGGCATGACATCGACTGATGGTGTATATTTGAATGAAAAGTGTATACATAAGGGAGATGATTCTGGATTTAATAGCGCAAGATCAATACTGATGAATAAAGATGTAGATGTAGCTGTTTTAGAAACTGCTAGAGGAGGATTGGTTAAAAGAGGGCTAGCATATGAGTTGGCAGATGTAGCAATAATCACAAATATAACCAATGATCATCTGGGCTTGGATGGAATTAATTCTATTGAAGAGTTGAGCTTTACAAAAGCTTTAGTAGGAGAAGCAGTAAAAGATGATGGTTTTGTTGTTGTAAATGCTGATGATAAATATAGCAAAACTGTAATAAATAGATTCACAGCAGAAAAAATTTATTTTGCAAAAGATAAAGAAAATCCGTTGATACAAGAAAATATAGCTAATGGCAAAATAGCTGTATTTGTTGAAGATGATAAAATTTGCGTAATTAATAATAAGAAGAAGTATGAAATTGTAGCTACTAGAGAGTTACCAATATCATATAATGGAACATTAGAATATAATATAGAAAATGCAATGGCAGCTTGTGCAGGGCTTGTAGGCTTAGAAGTTGATTATTGTATGATTTCAAAAGGTTTTATGGACTTTGGGTTAAAGAATGAAGATAATAGCGGAAGATTTAACATGTACAATTACCTTAACAGAAGAGTTATATTAGATTATGCTCATAATATTGAAGGTTATAGAGCGATTATATCTTCATTGAGAAAGATTAAGGGAGATAATGATTTAATTGGGGTAATTGGAATACCAGGAGATAGAAAAGACGATATAGGATACGCAATAGGAGAAATATGTGCTAATAATTTTGATAAAATAGTAATAAAAGAAGATAAGGATAAAAGGGGTAGAAAATCTGGAGAGATTGCAGATATATTAGAAAAGTCAATATTGAAAACTAATAAAAATGCAAATTTGAAGATTTGTCTAGATGAAGTTCAAGCGTTAAAATATGCAATAGATATGAGTAATAAGGGCGATATGATTGTAGTATTCTATGAAAAATTAGATTCTCTTTTAGAGTTTATAAATGAGGAACCAAACAAACAACTAGATACGTTCGATGAAGAATATAAACAGTACAGTAATACATTATAACTCTTGATAAAAGATTTAAAGTTATCTAAAATTGATCTCATAGTAGAATGTTTAATAGACATTATTAATCCTTTTTTAATTTATTAATTAGACAAGATTTTTTACCTATGATAAAATATTGTCAAAATGTTAAGAAAGGAATAAAATAATGAAGATTAAGGCTTATGCCAAAATAAATATTGCCTTAGATATTGTTGGGAAAAGAGAAGACGGATATCATATATTAAGAATGATAATGCAAACTATAGATTTATATGACATAATAGAAATAGAGAAAACTGAATCTGAGATAAGGTTAAATTGTAATAAACATTATGTTCCTACAGATGAAAGAAATTTAGCTTATAAAGCAGCAAAAATATTTAAGGAAACTTATTCTATTAGTCAGGGAGTAGATATAAAGTTAACTAAGAATATACCTGTTTCAGCTGGATTGGCAGGCGGAAGTACCGATGCAGCAGGAGTTTTAAAGCTTATGAATAAGATGTTTAATGTAAATGCAAGTGATGAAGAATTGAAATCTATAGGGCTAAAACTAGGAGCTGATGTACCATATTGCATAAAAGGTGGAACAGCACTGTGCGAAGGTATAGGAGAAAAAATTACCCAATTAAAATCATTTAAAGATAAAATAATAGTTTTAGTAAAGCCACCTTTTGGTGTATCAACAAAAGAAGTTTATAAATGCTTTGATTTATCAAAAGTTGTATTTCATCCTAAAATAGATAGTTTAATAGAAAATATGAATAATGATGATGTTTATTTTGTAGCAAATAATATGAAAAATTTATTAGAAAATGTTACTTTAAGGAAGCATAGAGTTATTGCTAACATTAAGGAAGAAATGAAATCTATTGGCTCTATAGGTACAATGATGAGTGGTAGTGGACCAACTGTTTTTGCTCTTTTTGATGATATGCTAAAAGCACAGTTATGTTATGATGAAATGAAAAAAAAATATAAAGATGTATTTATAACAAGAACAATTTAATTCAAATTGAATGTATAAAAAACCTCCAAGTGGTAATAATTTTAGCTACAAGGGGGTTTGTTTATGATAAAATATTTGAAATTAAAAAAAATAGTATTGGTAGTTTTAATAACATTAAGTATAAATATATTTTCTGGATGTACAAGCATTGTTAGAGGTAATAGTACAAGTTTGGTAAATAGTTTAATTGCAACAGAAAGTAATAAAAATGATAATAATATGAGGGTTCTCAATTACGACGAGGTTAAAGATTCATTAATAAGATTTCATGTAATTGCTAATAGTGATAATGATGATGATCAACAATTGAAGTTAAAAGTTAAGAATAGAGTTATAGATTATCTATATCCTTATTTAAATTCTTCACAATCATTAGATGAATCAAGAAAAATTATAAAAGATAAGATGGAAGATGTTAAAACACTTGCACAACAAGTGATTAAGGATAATAATTATGATTATGATGTAAAAGTTGAATTGTCTAGGGAAAATTTTCCTGATAAGTCTTATGGTAATATCACTTTACCTCAAGGAAATTATGAGGCCTTTAGAATAATTATAGGAAGTGGACAAGGTAGAAACTGGTGGTGTGTAATGTTTCCTCCATTATGTTTTGTAGACGAATCAAAGGCACAAGTGGAATATGATAAAACAGAGAATAAAATAAAGTCAAATGGAAAAAGTTTTGAATTAGAATCTAAAGACGATTCAACTGAAAATGTAGGGGATAAGCAGGCAGATGGAAATAATATAAAGATAAAGTTTAAAATAGTGGAAATATTTCGAGATATATTTAAATAATATTAATAGGATATTTGGAAGTTTTATTCACGAAATTTATATAGTTGTCAAATGAATTTAATAAAGCTAAAGCTTATTTCTGAAAGTCAAAAATAATATTCAAATATAATATATTATAAGTGGAGGAGAATATGAAGAAAAAAGCTATTATAACGGTAGATAGTTATGTATTGGATAATGAAGAGGATCTTGTAGGGGTAGTAACTCCAGGAGATTTCCATGAAATAGAAGATGGATTTAAGGTAGAGTATGAGGAAACAAAGCTTTCAGGGATGGAAGGGACAAAGACTACTATAATAATAAGAAATGATTCTTTTGATTTAATAAGAGAAGGCACTACAGAAACTAAAATGGAATTTAGAAATAATCATAGAACAATATCTCTATATAAAACGCCGTACGGTGTTATGGATCTTCAAATAGATACTAAAAAACTTAATATTGATATTAGTAAAGAGGGCGGAACAATAACCGCAATGTACATACTAGAAATAGGTGGACAGCCTGCATTGAAGACAAACTTAACTATCGGTGTGAAATTAAATTAAGTAGGTTCTATATTTATTTAAATACTCCCTTTGTATAAAGATATTTAGGAATAAGTTGATTAAATTAGAAAAAAATGGGATATAATTTCAAAGGGAGGAATATATATGCAAAATGGATTGAAATATATAGAGATATTGAATAACATATGCAAATATTACGGAATTGATGAAGAAAATTTTATAGAATTGCTAAAAAATAGAGATAATAAATATATATTATTATTATTATTAAAATATAATCACTGTTTAGATACTGAGAGAGTTAAGGAAGTTTTTAATCTAAAAACTTCTAAGAGTATAAGTAACAATTTGAAACTAGCAGAAGAAAAGTTATTAATAAATAGACTTTTTAGAGAGAAGTACTTTGAATTAGAAGATAATATAGGAAAGAATAGCATGACCAATTTATTATAAAAAAAAGACTAGATATTGGAGTAGATATGTGATATTATAATACCTATGTTATTAAGCAACACAAGTGCCCCATATTATATTATGGGGTGATTTTCATTATAGCATGACTTTTTGAAAAAGTCAATATTAATTTAGAAGAACATTTTAACATAGGGAGGATAAAAATGAGTACTAAATACGTTTTTGTTACAGGCGGAGTTGTATCAGCACTAGGAAAAGGAATAACAGCAGCGTCTCTTGGGAGATTATTGAAGAATAGAGGGGTGAAAATTTCTATTCAAAAATTTGATCCATATCTTAATGTGGATCCGGGAACAATGAGCCCTTATCAGCATGGAGAGGTTTTTGTTACAGATGATGGAGCTGAGACAGATTTAGATTTAGGCCATTATGAAAGATTTATAGATGAAAGTTTAACCCAAAATTCAAATGTTACAACTGGTAAGATATATAGTTCTGTTATAGAAAAAGAAAGAAGGGGAGAATACCTTGGAGGTACAGTTCAGGTAATTCCTCATATAACTAATGCTATAAAAGATAAAGTATACCAAGTAGCAAAAGATAGAGATGTTGATGTGGTAATAACTGAAATTGGTGGGACTGTTGGAGATATAGAATCACAACCATTTTTAGAATCTATTAGACAAATAAAAAGTGAAGTTGGAGCTGAAAATGTTTGTTACATACATGTTACTTTGGTACCATACTTGGGAAAAGCAGGAGAATTAAAGACAAAGCCTACTCAACATTCAGTAAAAGAATTAAGAATGATAGGTATCCAACCAGATATAATAGTATGCAGAACTGAGAAAGAATTATCAGATGATGTTAAGGCTAAAATTGGATTGTTCTGTAATATAGACGGAAGATCAGTAATTCAAAATCTTGATGCGGAAAATTTATATGAAGTTCCATTAATGCTACATTCAGAAGGTTTAGATAATCTTGTATGTGAAAAATTACATTTAGGATGTAAAGATATTGATAATTCCGAATGGATTCAAATGGTACAAAAGATTAAGAACCTTAAAAACAACGTGAAGATAGCATTAGTGGGTAAATACGTTGAGTTACACGATGCATACATATCAGTAGTTGAAGCATTAAGTCATGGTGGATATGCTAATAATACTAATGTTGAAATTAAGTGGATTAATGCCGAAAATATTGAAAACAGTAATGCTCAAGAATTACTTAAAGATGTTGATGGAATATTAGTGCCAGGTGGATTTGGTGACAGAGGAATAGAAGGTAAAATAGCAGCTATAAAATGGGCGAGAGAAAATAAGAAACCTTTCCTAGGAATTTGCTTGGGAATGCAATGTGCCGTAATTGAATATGCAAGAAGTGTATTAGGGTATGAAGATGCAAATAGTTCGGAAATAAACCCAGGTACAAATTATCCAGTAATAGATCTTATGCCAGATCAAAAGGATATAGAAAATCTTGGTGGTACAATGAGATTAGGATTATATCCTTGTAGATTAGCTGAGAATACTAACTCTTATGAAGTATATAAAAATGAAATTATCAAGGAAAGACATAGACATAGATATGAATTTAATAATGAATTCAGAAAACAAATAACTGAAGCTGGAATGAAAATTGCAGGAACAAGTCCTGATGAAAGATTAGTTGAGATTGTTGAAGTTGAAGATCATCCATGGTATGTTGCAGTACAATTCCACCCAGAGTTAAAATCAAGACCTAACAAGCCACATAAGTTGTTTGTAGGATTTATTAAAGCAGCATTAGAAGAAAATAAATCAAAGTAATTTGTTTTATTATTGAGTTTAATATATAATAAGTATTATAATTTATTATATATTAAACTTATTTTAATAACTTTAATAGTTTAAATTATTGATCGTGAATTATATAAAATAAAATTTAATATATTGCATTAAATTTTAAATAAATATCCAAACTAATAGAAAATGTATTTTTACAAGTATTATTCTAAAATATTCTCAAATATATCATTTCTAACTATCTTACTGTTAAATTTTCCGATATAAAATATAACTAAAATTATAAAAGAATTGATTTTATAGATTCATATCTATAAATTGGAGGTGCGAACTTGACAAAAAAAGAATATGAAAGCATGACTTTAACAAAGTTAAAAGATATTGCTAAAGATTTAGGTGTGAAAAATATATCTAAATATAAAAAGAATGAGCTAATAGAAGAAATATTGAAAGTTCCTAGTAACTTTATAGAAAAGAATGGTGTTATATTAAGAGAAAATATAGCACCTAAGAATGTAGAAGAGACTAGAAGTGTTATGCCTAGAAGTAATAATACTGAGTCGAATAAAGAAAGCAATGATTCAGAAGTAAAATCTAGAACAAATGAAATTGGGAATGTGGAAAAGAAAGAAAATTTAAAAGAAATGATAAATGAATCCAACGTTGCAAATGGAATTTTAGAAATACTTGAAAATAATAGTTTTGGTTTCCTAAGATGTAAAAACTATTTAACTAGTAGCGAAGATGTTTATGTATCTCCATCTCAGATTAGAAGATTTAATTTAAGAACAGGAGATGAAGTTGAAGGTAAAGTAAGAGAAGCAAAGGAAACTGAGAAGTTTAAAGCTTTATTATTTGTTCAAAAAGTTAATGGAGAGCATCCGGAAAAAGCTATAGGAAGAAAATCCTTTGAAACATTAACACCAATATATCCAAAAGAAAGATTAAAATTAGAAACCTCTGATAGTAATGATTTATCGTCTAGACTGATGGATATAATATGCCCAATAGGAAAGGGGCAAAGAGGAATTATAGTCGCTCCACCAAAGGCTGGGAAAACTACGCTATTAAAAAAGATTGCTCAAAATATATCTAAAAATTATCCTGATGTAAAGCTTATTGTTTTGCTTATAGATGAAAGACCAGAAGAAGTTACAGATATGAAGAGGTCTATTAATGGAGATGTAGTTTATTCAACTTTTGATGAGGAACCGCAAAACCATGCAAAGGTAGCTCAAATGGTCTTAGAAAGAGCTAAGAGAATGGTTGAGCAAGGTAAAGATGTTGTTATTCTTATGGATAGTATAACTAGATTATCAAGAGCATACAATTTGACAATAACTCCTACAGGTAGAACATTATCAGGTGGTCTTGATCCAGGTGCGCTTATAATGCCTAAAAAGTTTTTTGGAGCAGCAAGAAAAATTGAAGAGGGCGGAAGTTTAACAATACTAGCTACTGCACTAATTGAAACAGGGTCGAGAATGGATGATATGATATTTGAAGAATTTAAAGGAACAGGTAATATGGAGGTTCATTTAGATAGACGTCTACAAGAGAGAAGAATTTTCCCAGCTATAGATATATATAAGTCTGGAACAAGAAAAGAAGATTTGATTTTATCTAAAGAAGAATTAGAAGTAGCATTCTCCATAAGGAAAAAGATGTATAGAGATGGAAACTCAGATGATATTACAGAGAATTTAATTAATATGTTATCTAAAACTGGCAACAATAAAGAATTTATAGATGTATTCCAGAAAAAAGTTCAATAGATAACAAAAAAAGATGACCATTTTATTCTAGTGGCCATCTTTTATTTTTTTGAAATTAAATCATCTGCTATATCGACTATTTTAGTTAAAGAATAAGTTGATGATAACTCTTTGAGCTTTAGTTTAATTTTGGATAGCTCATTGGGGTTATTTATTAAATAATTTATTTTATCATTTAGCTTGCTTAAATCTTTTACATATATTGAATAACCTTCGCTAGTCAGAAAATCTATATTTTCATTTTCTTGACCTGGTATGGCAAATGGAATTATTAATGGAATGTTCTTTACTATAGATTCTGTAACAGTTAATCCACCAGGTTTTGATATTAGGATATCAGAATAATCCATTAAATAAGAGATATCTTTTGTGAAGCCTAATATATGAAGCTTTTTGTTTTCAAATTTATTTTCATTGCAATAACTAATTAATCTATTCTTTAAGTTATCATTTTTGCCACAAACTACTGTGATTCTTAACTTGTGTGGATTTTTTAACAATTCTTTAAGAACTGTAAAAATAGTAGTTAACCCAAGACTTCCTCCCATAAGCAATAAATTAAAATATTCATCATCTTTTAAATCGTTTGCTGATGTAACTTCAGTATAAAATTTACTACTTATAGGTATGCCTATTGGATAAATTTTATTAGGATTAATACCTCTATCTACTAGAGATTTTTTTGTATAGTTACTTCCGGTTATATAAGCATCAACGTAAGAATCCACATATAAATAATGAGCCTTAAAATCTGTAACCACTAAAATAAAAGGTATATCCAATCCATTCTTTTTTAGATCTGAAATTACGCTAATATTAATTGAATGGGTAGCTATGATGACATCTGGTTGTATTTTGTTTATAAGTTTCGAAACCTTCTTTCTTGCCATAAAGAAGATGAGTTTTAATAGTTTATTAGTTAAATTTGTGTCAGTTAGTTTGTAAAAGAAACCATAAGTTTTGGGAAACTTCGATGCCGAAAACTCATATCCAATTACAATTATATCGTTAAGAAGCTTGCTATTCTTGGCTAAAAAATCAAGCTTTGTAATCTCATAACCAGAATTATTAAATGATTCCTCTACCGAAGCAGCAGCTTGATTATGTCCCTGTCCTGTAGATGTTGTTAAGATTAAAACTTTTTTCATGAAAGTCACTCATTTCAACATTATTATATTACATAGTTTACCATGTATAGTATATAATTTAAATATTAAATTATATACGCTAATATATTAAAATTTAGTTATTTAAATTTTAAGTATGTATAAGTTTGCAAACAATTGCAGTAAAATATATATTTCTAATATATTAGAAATATGAATAAAAAAGGAAAGACATCGTCTTTCCTCATAAAGTTATTACTTGTTGTCAAGGTTGAATCTCTTGTTGAATTTATCAACTCTTCCACCAACGTCAACAATTTTTTGTTTACCAGTGAAGAATGGGTGGCATTTAGAGCATATTTCAACTTTTAGTTCTTCTTTAACAGAACCAGTAGTGAAAGTGTTTCCACATGCACACTTAACCACTGTATTGTGGTGGTATTCTGGATGTATGCCTTCTCTCATTATTTTTCACCTCTTTCAATTATATAAACTATGTTAATTATTCAATAACAACCACCATATTATATCATAGTAGAATTTTAGCGTCAATAATAAATCCGTGTATGTAAATAATATAAAAATGTCTTTTTATGATCACTATTAAATGATATAATCGATTATGATACCTTAAATAAGGAGAGTATTTTACAGATGAGTAAATTATATTTTAGATATGGGGCCATGAATTCTGGAAAATCAACTCATTTAATGCAAGTTGCTTATAATTATGAAGAACGTGGTATGAAGGTGGTAATTATTAAACCTAGAATTGATAACAAAGGTGGAGACACACTTGTATCTAGGTTAGGAGTAAATAGGCGGGTAGATTTATTAGTTTCAGATCAGGATGATATCTTTCAAATAATCAGTAATTATATAAAAGAAAATAATAAAATAGACTGTATACTAGTAGACGAAGTTCAATTTTTAAGAGAATCACAAATAGATCAGTTGTTTGAAATTGCTGTAAAGATTAATATACCTATAATATGTTATGGTCTAAGAACTGATTTTAAAAGAAATGGATTTGAAGGTAGTACAAGATTGTTATTGTTGGCTCATAGTATTGAAGAAATGAAAACAATCTGTGCATGCGGTAGGAAAGCCATATTTAATGGAAGAAAAATAAATAATAAATTTGTATTTGAGGGAGAACAAATCGCAATTGATGATGAAGATAATGTTGAATATGAGTCATTGTGTGGAGAGTGCTACTATAAATACAAAGAAAATTAATTAGGAGAGTAAGTGATTTTTATAAATGGAAAGACGTGATGTTGGAGGGCAAGCTGTCATAGAAGGTGTTATGATGAGAGGAAGTAAAAATCTTGCGACTGCTGTTAGAACTCCCAAAGGTAATATAGAAATAGATTTTAAAGATAATAGACCAGTAACAAAAAAATATCCGATTTTAAATATACCTTTTCTTAGAGGTTTTTTCGTACTAGTAGAATCAATGAAGGTTGGAATGGAATCATTAAACTACTCAGCATCATTTTTGGAAGAAGATAATGAAGAACCTTCTAAATTTGAAAAATGGTTAGATGACAAACTGGGAGAAAGGGCTAATAGTGTATTAATGGCAATAACTATGTTTATTTCTTTTCTTTTCGCTATAGGACTTTTCGTTGCATTGCCAACAGGCATAGCATCAGTTTTCAAAGGTGCAGGTATTTCGAATGTAATGCTGAATCTGATCGAAGCTCTTATAAGAATAGTGATTCTCTTGCTTTATATGTTTTCTATAAGCAAACTTAACGATATATATAGAGTGTTTCAATACCACGGAGCTGAACATAAGACTATATTCTGTTATGAAGCTATGGAAGAATTAACTGTAGAGAACGTTAGAAAACAATCAAGATTACATCCAAGATGCGGTACTAACTTTTTGTTTTTGGTAATGTTTGTTAGTATTATAGTGTTTTCTTTTACTGGGTGGGGTGGAATCATAGAAAGGTTAGCTCTTAGAATTATTCTTATACCAGTAGTTACAGGGATTAGTTATGAGATAATAAAATGGCTTGGTAAAAATGACAGTATGCTAGCTCAAATAATAGCGTATCCTGGTCTTAAGTTACAACTGTTAACAACTAAAGAACCAGATGATTCCCAAATTGAAGTGGCTATTGCATCGTTGAAAGCAGCAGAAGGAATAAAAGATCCAAATAAAAATATTGAAGAGCTGATAAAAACAGGTACATTTACATTAAAAGAAAATGGCATAGATACTGCTAGGTTAGATGCAGAGCTATTGTTAGGAAATATTATTGAGAAAGATAGGGTTTACTTAATTACACATAAAGAAGATGAAGTAAGTAAGGAAGATGCTGAAAAATATTTTGATTTGATTGAAAAACGTAGAAATAAAATGCCAGTAAAATATATTCTAAATAAATGTGAATTTATGGGTATCGAATTTTATGTTGAAGAAGGTGTTTTAATACCAAGAGGGGATACAGAGATACTTGTAGATGAAGTTCTTAAAATTATAGAAGAAAATCAAGAAATGCAAATATGCGATTTGTGTTCTGGATCTGGTGCAGTTGGTATATCATTAGCACATTTTAGGCAAAATATAAAAGTTGATTTAATAGACTATTATCCTATTCCGGAAAAAGTATCACTAATTAATATAGAGAAAAATAAGTTAGAAGATAGAGTTTTCTTTATAAAAAGTGATTTGCTAGAAGAGTCGATAAAAAATAATAAAATATATGACATTATAGTATCAAATCCTCCGTATATTGAGGAATGTGAAATTGGGAAATTAATGGAGGATGTAAAGAATTATGAACCGCACACTGCATTAAATGGTGGAAATGACGGATTAGATTTTTATAGAAAAATAATTGACCAAAGCCAATATACATTGAGAGAAAGTGGGATATTAGCATTTGAAATAGGATATAATCAAGGAGAAGCGGTGAAACTATTAATGGAAAATAACGGTTTTACTAATGTGAAAATTGTTAAAGATTTTGCTAGCCTTGATAGGGTGGTAGTTGGAATTAAAATTTAATTGAAACAGATCTTTTAGGTATAAGAACGAATTAAGAAGTCATAGGATGTATAATTTATAAATGAGGTTAGTTGGTTAAGTAATTAAAATATGATATAATGTAGAAATGTGAAAAAAGAAGTACGGAGTGATCAAATGTTATTAGATAAATTAGAATTTATAGAAAACAAATATGATGAATTATCAGTGAAAATAAGTGATCCATCAATTATGCAGAATCAGAATGAATGGAGAAAACTATGTAAGGAACATGCTGACTTAGAAGTTATAGTTAATAGCTATAGGGAATATAAGAAAGTAGTTGAAGATTTAAAAGCTAACAAAGAAATGTTAAGCGGTGAAAGCGATAAAGAGATGAGAGAAATGTTAAATGAAGAAATAACTGATCTCACAAATAGAGAAGAACAACTAGAAACAGAAATACAAATTTTATTATTACCAAAAGATCCTAATGATGATAAGAACGTATTTGTTGAAATCAGAGGGGGTGCAGGTGGCGAAGAAGCTGCACTATTTGCATACAATTTATTTAGAATGTATACAAGATATGCTGAAACTCAACGATGGGGCGTAGAAATCATGAGTTTGAATGAAACAGATCTTGGTGGTTTTAAAGAAGTTGTTTTTATGATAAAAGGTAATGGAGCTTATTCTAAATTAAAATATGAAAGTGGAGTTCATAGAGTTCAAAGAGTACCAGATACTGAATCAAGTGGAAGGATTCATACGTCAACAGCTACAGTAGCAGTGCTACCAGAAGTTGATGATGTTGAAATAGAAGTTGCAGATAAAGATGTTAGAATAGACGTATTTAGAGCTTCAGGAAATGGAGGACAGTGCGTTAATACTACAGACTCGGCTGTAAGAATTACTCACTTGCCTACAGGGCTTGTAGTTTCATGTCAAGATGAAAAGTCACAATTAAAAAATAAAGAAAAAGCTATGAAAGTTTTAAAATCAAGATTATATGAACAGGCAGAAAGAGAAAGAGCACAAGGAATAGCAGAAGACAGAAAGAGCCAAGTTGGAACTGGGGATAGAAGTGAAAGAATTAGAACATATAATTATCCTCAAGGAAGAATTACAGACCACAGAATAGGACTAACTTTATATAAGTTAGATACATTTTTGGGTGGAGATATTGATGAAATGATAAATGCACTTATTACAGCTGACCAAGCTGAAAAGATGAAATTAATGGGAAACACACAAATGTAATAACTATAAAGCAAAGCCTTGCATTTTATATATGTAGGGCTTTAAAAGTACATTGGAGATTGATTATGGATATATATAAGGCTGTAAAAAAAGAGCGATTACATTTAAAAATTTTCTTAATTACCATGGTTATTATTGCGTTTTTTCTTCCAACAGTTCTAATAATAACCGGATTAACTACTATTTTTTATATTAGTTATGTGATTTTTATAGAATTTTTAATAGTTATAGCTATTATAATTAAGATGAATGCCTATATTGTTGAATATAGGTGCTTAAATAATAGGTTGATTTTCAAGGTCGGTATTTCCATTAAAGAATATTTAATTATATGTGATAAAGTTGTACTTGTACATACAAATAAATCTGACTATGATTTAGAAATAGTTTTAATAACAAATGTTGTTTTTAAAAATAAGGGATTGAGACCTGTTGATGATGGGTTTTTAAGAAGATATCCACAAATTATTGAAGATTATAATTCTATAAAACAATTAAATTCTCAGAAAGAGTATTATTTTCAAGTAATAAAAAGAGGTGGACTAAAGAAGTATTTATTATTAGATTCAATATATAGGAATTGCGTTAAAGCTATTTACACTGATGAAAGTATACAAAATATAAAAATATCAAGAGGCCAGCTTATAGTTTAATTAGGAATTTTTTTATAAACAATAAGTTTAGAATTAGGGGAAGAAGGTAATATGTTTGAAAACTAAAATTAGTATGATCAAAAATGTTAGTGAGGATGAAGAGAAAATAAGAGAAGCTGCTGAATGTATAAAAAATGGCGGTACTGTAGTTTTTCCTACGGAGACAGTTTATGGATTGGGTGCAGATGCACTTAATGAAGAAGCGGTAGAAAAAATATTTAAGGCCAAAGGAAGACCGCAAGATAATCCACTCATAATTCATGTTTCGTCGAAGAAACTTGATCTATATGCAAAAGAAATACCAAAAGTAGCTGATGAACTTATAAATAGATTTTGGCCAGGACCACTCACAATAATTTTGAGTAAGAAAGATATAATACCTAATGTAACAAGTGCTAATTTAAACTCTATCGGAATAAGAATGCCTGATAATGAAGTAGCTAGAAAACTAATTGAATTATCTCAGACAACTATAGCAGCACCTTCTGCTAATATAAGTGGGAGACCGAGTCCAACAGATTTCCAGAGATGCATAGAGGATCTTGATGGGAAGGTTGATTATATTCTTGGAGGAGAACAGAGTGACATAGGTGTTGAATCTACTATAGTGGATTGCACAGTAGTACCACCTATAGTTTTACGACCAGGTGGTATTACATTAGAGATGCTTAGAGAAGTTGACCCAAGAATTGAAATAGATAAAGCTATAATGGAAAAACCAAGCGAAAACTTAAAGCCAAAGGCTCCTGGAATGAAGTATAAGCATTATGCACCAAATGCTAAAGTTACAATAATTTCTGGGGAAAGAAAAAAAACTATTGAAAAAATCCGCGAAATGGTACACTATAATATAGAAAAAGGTAAAAAAGTATGTATCCTCACTGTTGAAGAAAATGTTGATGAATATACAGAAGGAACTAGTATAGTATTGGGTAGTCTAAGTGATTTATCAACAGTTGCTAGAAGTTTATTTGAAGCATTGAGAAAGTGTGATGACCTAGGAGCGGATTTAGTTTTTGCAGAAGGATATGAAGAAAAAGGTGTAGGAGTAGCTATTATGAATAGATTAAATAAAGCTGCTGGATTTGATATCATAAATGTATAATAATTCTGCATGTTGAAAAATCACAAAATAAATTAGGAGATGATTTAATTATGAAAATTGCAATTGGATGCGATCATGGTGGATTTGAACTTAAAAATGAAATCATAAAGTTTTTAGAAAGTGAAAAGCATGAGATTAAGGATTTTGGTACATATTCAACAGGTTCTTGCGATTATCCGGATATTGCATTACCAGTAGCAGAAGCGGTTGCTGCAAAGGAATATGAGTTTGGTATATTAATATGTGGTACAGGAATAGGAATTGGTATTGCGGCCAATAAGGTACCAGGAATTAGAGCAGCACTATGTTCAGATACATTTAGTGCCCATGCAACAAGAGAACACAATAATGCTAATATATTAACTATGGGCCAAAGAGTTGTTGGAGCAGGTCTTGCTTTAGATATAGTAAAAACATTTATATCAGCTAAATTTGAAGGAGATAGGCACCAAAAAAGAATAGATAAGATTTCAGATATTGAAAAAAAGTATACACATTAGAAAAAAGCAGCTATGCTGCAACCAAGATCATTTAGATTAGAAAAAAGCAGCTATGCTGCAACCAAGATCATTTAGATTAGAAAAAAGCAGCTATGCTGCAACCAAGATCATTTAGATTAGAAAAAAGCAGCTATGCTGCAACCAAGATCATTTAGATTAGAAAAAAGCAGCTATGCTGCAACCAAGATCATTTAGATTAGAAAAAAAGCAGCTATGCTGCAACAATATTAATTTATATTATTAGAAAGCTAAATGGGGTATATAAATATAAAGGGCTATAAATACTAAAAGCAAACTTGGAGGAATAATAATGAGCAAAGTTATAGAAATAAATCATCCACTAATATTACATAAGTTGGCAATCTTAAGAGATGAAAAAACAGGTTCAAAGGATTTTAGAAAATTAGTAGAAGAAATCTCAATGTTAATGGCGTATGAAGTCACACGAGATTTAAATACGGAAGAAGTAGAAGTGAAAACACCAGTAGCAGTTACTAAATGTAAAATGCTTTCAGGAAAGAAAATGGCTGTAGTTCCTATTTTAAGAGCTGGTCTTGGAATGGTTGATGGAGTACTTAATTTAATACCAGCAGCTAAGGTTGGACATATTGGATTATATAGAGATGAGAAAACACTTCAACCAGTTGAATATTTTTGTAAAATGCCACAAGATATTGCAGAAAGAGATATTATAGTAGTTGATCCAATGCTTGCTACAGGCGGATCTGCAATAGATGCTTTAACTATGTTAAAAAATAGAGGTGCAAAAAATTTAAAATTAATGTGCTTGGTTGGAGCACCAGAAGGTATAGAAGCTATTAAAAAAGCACATTATGATGTTGATATATACTTAGCATCAATTGATGAAAAATTAAATGAACATGGATATATTGTTCCAGGTCTTGGTGATGCTGGAGATAGATTATTTGGCACTAAGTAATTAGTGATTTATTAGAATTAAAAGCTATCTACATAAGTTTCTGAATGACCCAAGATAATTTTACTGGGGGGAATATAGAAAATGGAGAGACGAGATAAGAAAAATTATTACTTGGATATTGCTGAAACAGTTTTAGAGAGAGGAACTTGTCTGAGGAGAAACTATGGTTCTATAATTGTTAAAAATGATGAAATAATTTCTACTGGATACACAGGAGCACCTAGAGGTAGAAAAAATTGCATGGACTTGAATAGTTGCATAAGAGAAAAGTTGAAAGTTCCAAGAGGTACTCATTATGAGTTGTGCAGGAGTGTACATAGTGAAGCTAATGCAATAATAAGCGCTTCTAGAAGAGATATGATTGGAGCTACATTATATTTGGTAGGACGAGATGCAAAAACAAGAGAATATGTAAGGGATGCAAACTCTTGCTCCATGTGTAAGAGATTGATAATTAATGCTGGAATTTCTAATGTTATTATAAGGGATTCAAAGCAGGAGTATAGAGAAATAAGCGTAGATTCATGGATAGAAGACGATGACTCTCTAAGAATAGTAAAAGACGCAGGGTATTAATTTTTTAGAATTTGCATATTTGAATAAATCCAACAAGCATTGCGAGTTGGATTTATTTTTAAAGTATAAACTTTACCAGATAGATAGTATGCGTAATACGCTTTTTTCTTTAATGAGAAGATAACGGCTGCACGGCGCTGGATAAGTTTCAACTAAGATTCAGATGGAGACTAAACTACGCCTGAATTAAGTTTAACTTGATTTTAAATATACATAAAGACAGTACTTAGAAATAGAATGAGAAAAATCTATAATTGCTTAAATGTAGGAGGAAATAATTTGAGTACAAAGAAAATTATTACGATTTTTGGAACTAGACCTGAGGCTATAAAAATGGCACCTTTAGTAAAGGAATTAGAAAGAAGAGAAGAGATTGAATCGAAAGTTTGCGTGACAGCTCAACACAGAGAAATGTTAGATCAAGTTTTGGAATTATTTGATATAAAACCTGATTTTGATTTAAATATAATGAAGACAAAACAGACTTTAACAGGAATTACGAGTAGGGTTTTAGAAGGGTTAGAGGAAGTTTTTAAAGAAGAAAAGCCAGATATGATATTAGTTCATGGAGATACTACAACTACATTTGCAGGTTCTTTAGCTGCATTCTATCAGCAAATTAAAGTTGGGCATGTTGAAGCAGGTCTAAGGACTTTTAATAAGTATTTTCCTTTTCCAGAGGAAATGAATAGAAAACTTACAGGAAGTCTAGCTGATCTACATTTTGCACCAACTAAAGGTTCGAAGGAAAACTTACTAAGGGAAGGAATAAATGCGAGTGATATATATGTTACAGGAAATACTGTAATTGATGCTATGAAACATACAGTTGAAGATGATTACATCTTTGAAAACGAAGAGTTAAATAATATTGATTTTAGTAAGAAAGTAATAATGATAACTGCTCATAGAAGAGAAAACTGGGGAGAAGGAATCCAAAATATATGTATAGCATTAAACAAAATAGTTGAACAGAATGAAGACGTAGAATTAGTGTACTTAGTTCATTTGAATCCTGTAGTTAAAGATGTAGTTTATGAGAGACTTGGAGGAAAAGAAAGAATTCACTTGCTGTCACCATTAGATACTAAGGAAACGCATAATTTGATGAATAAATCGTTTATGGTTATGACAGATTCAGGGGGATTGCAAGAGGAAGCACCACATTTAGCAAAACCTGTACTTGTGTTGAGAGACGTTACTGAAAGACCAGAAGCTGTAGAGGCAGGCACCGTTAAGTTGGTTGGAACTAATATAGATCAAATAGTATCAGAGGCAAACGAGTTACTTAGAAACCCTGATGCTTATTGTAAAATGAGTAAATCTATAAATCCTTATGGAGATGGAATTGCATCTAGAAGAATAGCAGATGCTATATTAAAATATTTTGGTTTGACAACAAGAGAAGTAGAAGAATTTAAAAGATAAAGTTTGTTTAAATTTTAACAATTTATGCTTGATAAAAGAAATAATAAAAGGTATAATTTAGTTATGTTAATAATTTAACGAAAGTTAATAAAATAATCTATAAAATTTTAGGAGGTCAAACATGAGAGAGGTAGTTATTGTAAGTGCAGTAAGAACAGCATTAGGTAGTTTTGGTGGAGCATTAAAAGATGTCTCAGCAGTAGATTTAGGAGCTTTAGTAATTAAAGAAGCCGTAAATAGAGCTGGAGTAAAACCTGAATTAATTGAAGAAGTTATTATGGGTAATGTAATTCAAGCTGGTCTTGGTCAAAATACCGCAAGACAATCAACAATAAAAGCTGGATTACCACAAGAAGTTTCAGCTATGACTATTAATAAGGTTTGTGGATCAGGTCTTAGAGCAGTTAGTTTAGCAGCACAAATGATTAAAGCAGGAGATGCTGATGTTGTTGTTGCTGGAGGTATGGAAAATATGTCAGCTGCTCCATATGCATTGGACAAAGCAAGATGGGGACAAAGAATGGGCGATGGCAAATTAGTTGATACAATGATAAAAGACGCATTATGGGATGCTTTTAACAACTATCATATGGGAGTTACAGCTGAAAATATTGCTAAACAATGGGGATTAACTAGAGAAGAGCAAGATGCTTTCTCAGCTTCATCTCAACAAAAAGCTGAAGCAGCAATCAAGTCAGGAAGATTTAAAGATGAAATAGTTCCAGTTGTTATTCCTCAAAGAAAGGGAGAACCAAAAGTATTTGATACAGATGAATTCCCAAGATTCGGAACAACAGCAGAAACTTTAGCTAAATTAAAGCCAGCATTTATTAAAGATGGTACTGTTACAGCAGGTAATGCATCAGGTATTAATGATGGAGCAGCAGCTTTTGTTGTTATGAGTGCAGAAAAGGCAGAAGAATTAGGACTTAAACCAATGGCTAAAATACTTTCTTACGGTTCAAAAGGATTAGATCCAGCTATCATGGGATATGGACCATTCCATGCAACTAAGAAAGCTTTAGAAAAAGCTAACTTAACAGTAGAAGACTTAGATTTAATCGAAGCTAATGAAGCTTTTGCTGCTCAAAGCTTAGCAGTTGCTAAAGATTTAAAATTCGATATGTCAAAAGTTAATGTAAATGGTGGAGCAATTGCTTTAGGTCATCCAGTTGGAGCATCAGGTGCAAGAATATTAGTAACTCTTCTTCATGAAATGGAAAAGAGAGATGCTAAAAAAGGATTAGCTACACTTTGTATAGGTGGCGGAATGGGAACAGCTCTTATCGTTGAAAGAATTTAATATAAATTAAGATTTAAAAAGGTTACTATGATAATTCTCATGGTAACCTTTTTTTATTAAATAAGAGTATAAAATAAAGTTAAAAGAAGAAAATAGAAATGCATGTATTAAATTAGATAGAGCCAGTGGAAAATGAAATTATTATGTATATTCATTATCTGATACAAGGGGTAAAAATATTATCAAAATAATTACTATATATAAACCAGTGGAAAAAATGAAAGAATTTTTAATCATATATTTCATTAAGGTGTTTTATATACTTCATAACATAGTTAATGCGAGGATTTGCTAAAAAATAATACATATAAATTTGGTAATTGTAGATTGAAAAAAAATAAATATTGAATAAGGATTAATTTCTGTATTCAATAATATGAAATGTATAATAGTAAGTATAGCTTTATAAAACCCAAAAATAGTATAAAATTCACCAAATTTTTGAAAATTGATGACAAAATTTGTAATGAAAATGTTAACAAAAATAATATTTTGTAGATAAATGTTACGGAATATTTAGAAAATTGAATCAAGCAAGCTTTTAAAAATCATTAAATGAGAAAAATGAAGAAATAACCAATATTAGCTGAGCATTCACGAGCATATGAAATATAAATTCATTATAAAGTAAAAATAAGCTGATTTTACTTTATAATAGTGTTTTATTAAAGATAAATATAAAGATATAATTACTGATATTGAGGTTAAGGGGGTTATGTATGAATAAAGAAGTGAATAAACTGCTTCTACAGACGATAAAATATGATTTGGGGAGCGGATTATTGATATCTTTAATAATAGTCTTAATTTCCACCTTTATAAATGCAGGAATCTATATGATAGGCATGTGTGTTTCGTTAATAAATTTTCTAGCAAGTGGTTATATAGTTGGAAAGTTTTTGGATAAAAATAGAGCATGGATTATAATTCCTACGTATTTTATTAGGATGGCATTCATAATTGCCACAATATTTCCTTTTTTGGGAAACATGGAATACGTAATATATTATATGATAGGTTTTGTTTCACATTATGTACTACTTATAGTTTTTCGTATTAAAGAAAATAGGAAAGGAAGTGTTTAGAGTGGAGCCCGTGATACCTATATTTTCACCTGAAATTTTTGGCGTTACAGTAGATATTACTGCAGGGATAATAATTGAATGGATTATTATCGCAATTTTAGGGATAGGTGCTTTTCTATTAACAAAAAACTTGAAGTTAAAACCTGGTAAGACCCAAGCGGCTTTGGAAAAAGTCTATCAAGCAATAAGGGACTTTATGGTTGGTACTATGGGTGAAGAATATGAATCATTTCTGCCTTATATAGGAACATTAATGATCTATTTGCTAATACTAAATCTAGTTGGATTATTAGGATTTAAGCCACCTACAAGTGATTTGAGCATAACAGCATCCTTCGCAATAACCACATTTTTAGTAGTGAATTTAAATGCTATTAGAAAGAATGGAATACTTGGGTTTGGAAAGGGATTGTTACATCCATTTATCCCTATGCTGCCATTAAACATAATAGAAAGAATTATTTTGCCAATGTCTTTGGCGCTAAGACTTTTTGGTAACATGGTCGCAGCAGTAATATTATTAGAATTGGTGTATCATGGATTGAGTTCAATATCAATTTTTGCACAGTTTGGTATACCTGTAATATTACACGCATATTTCGATTTATTTGATGGATTAATTCAAATGATAGTATTTACAATGCTAACTATGATTAATATCAAACAAATAGCAGAAGAATAAGTTTAGAAAATTATTAAAAAATTAAAATTAATTAATATCTTAGGAGGAATCATAATGAGTTTAGGAGTTCTAGCAGCTGGTATAGCTGTATTATCTGGTATTGGAGCAGGAGTAGGTATTGGAATTGCAGCTGGTAAGGCAGTTGAAGCAGTAGGAAGACAACCAGAAGCATCGGGAAGAGTAATGACATTTTTCATATTAGGTGCAGCACTTTGTGAAACTACAGCAATATATGGATTAGTAATGGCATTTATGTTAATGAACAGATAATAAATTTGTATGAGTTAATTGCATTGACTCCGAAGGGAGGATATAAGTAAAAATGGAAGTAAATGTATCAACAATTATATTCAATTGGATTAATTTTGGTCTGATAATCTTGATTTTAAAACATTTCTTTTGGGATAAAATCAAAGGAATAATTGAAGAAAGACAAAATCTCGTTAATCAAACGATAAGTAAAGCAGATGAAGATGCTGAAAAAGCTAGAATGTATTTGGTAAAAAATGAACAAATTTTACAATCAGCTAAAGAAGAAGGGAAGAAAATCACTGAAGCTCAAAGAGCAAAAGGTGATAAACTTTACGAGGAAATTGTTCAAAATGCAAAAGTTGAAGCAAATTCAATAAAAGAAAGAGCTAACTTAGAAATTGAAAGAGAAAAAGAAAAAGCAGAATATGAGATTAAAAAACAAGCAGTAGATTTAGCGGTAGAGCTTTCAGTTAAAGCATTAGAGCAGCAGGTAGATGAAGCAACACATAGAAAACTTATTGGCGATTTCATTGCTAAGGTAGGTATGTAAGTATGCAGGAGTATTTAGAAAAAAGATATGCGTTAGCTCTGTATGAAATTGCTGAAAAGAACAATAAAGTGGATGAATATTTACGAGACTTAACAGATATATGTGATATATTTGATGAAAATAAAGAGTTTTATGAAGTAATTAATCATCCTAAAATAAACACAGCAAAAAAGAAACAGTTATTTACTGATTTGTTTAAAGGAAAAATTGATGAAGAATTACTTTCTTTCATGATGATATTGATTGAAAAGGATAGAATTCTTCAGTTAAGAGAAATACTAGATCAAATGGAAAAGATTGATCTAGAAAGAAGAAATACTATAAGAGGTATAGTTAAAACAGTTGTACCACTTTTAGATGAAGAGTTAGAACAATTAAAAGCTATCTTTGAAAAAAAATACGAAAAAAATATTTTATTTGATACTAAAATAGACAAAAGTCTCCTAGGCGGAGTTTATGTTAAAGTTGGAAATGATATTATTGATGGAACTATAAAATCAAAGGTAGAAGAAATGAAAGAATTAATGCTTAAGAAAGAATAGAGGTGAATCCATGAATATTAAACCAGAAGAAATAACTTCTATTATAAAGAAGGAAATAGAGAAATACGAAAAAGATATCAAAACAGTAGATTCTGGTACTATAATCCAAATTGGAGATGGTGTTTCAAGAGTTTATGGATTAGATAATTGTATGCAAGGGGAATTATTAGAATTTCCTAACAATGTATATGGGATGGTTTTAAATCTTGAACAGGATAATGTTGGTTGTGTTCTTTTAGGAGAAGAAAAAGGAATAAAAGAAGGCGATACAGTTAAAGGAACAGGAAGAGTTGTTGAAGTTCCTGTAGGCGAAGCAATGATTGGAAGAGTTGTTAATGCATTAGGAGAACCAATTGATGGTAAGGGACCTATAAGCACAAGCCAAACTAGAGCAATCGAAATTCCAGCAGCAGGTATAATTGATAGAAGTTCTGTTAATGAGCCATTACAAACTGGAATTAAAGCTATAGATTCAATGATTCCAATAGGTAGAGGACAAAGAGAACTTATCATTGGAGACAGACAAACAGGTAAAACAGCTATAGCTATAGATACAATATTAAACCAAAAGGGTAAAGATGTTATATGTATATATGTTGCTATCGGTCAAAAGCAATCTACAGTTGCTCATATATTTAATACATTAACTGAAATGGGGGCTATGGATTATAGTATAGTTGTAAGTGCTACAGCTTCAGAATCAGCTCCACTTCAATATATGGCTCCATATTCTGGATGCACTATAGGAGAATATTTTATGCATCAAGGTAAAGATGTATTAATAATATATGATGATCTTTCAAAACATGCAACTGCATATAGAGCAATGTCATTATTACTTAAGAGACCACCAGGAAGAGAAGCTTACCCAGGAGATGTTTTCTATATACATTCAAGATTACTTGAAAGAGCTGCGAAGCTATCTAAAGAATTAGGTGGTGGATCAATTACAGCACTTCCAATTATAGAAACTCAAGCCGGAGATGTTACTGCGTACATACCAACTAATGTTATATCAATCACTGATGGTCAAATATTCTTAGAATCTGATTTATTTAATGCAGGACAAAGACCAGCAGTAAATGCAGGTATATCAGTATCAAGAGTTGGTGGTAGTGCACAAATTAAAGCTATGAAACAGGTAAGTGGTACTTTAAGATTGGAACTAGCACAATATAGAGAGCTAGAAGCCTTTTCACAATTTGGATCTGACTTAGATGCCGATTCTAGTAGAAGACTTGAAAAAGGTAAGAGATTAGTTGAAGTATTAAAACAAGATCAATATAGTCCACTTGAAGTTGGAAAGCAAATCATAATATTATATGCAGCTGTTAATGATTTCTTATCGGACATTAAAGTTAGCGATATAAAGAGATTCGAAAAAGAATTCTTAGAGTATGTTGATACTCATCATAGAGAAATTGAAAAATCAATTATTACAGGAAAAACTTTAACTGATGAAATAAAATCTATGTTAGAGGAAGCAATAGTTGAGTTTAAAAAGATATTTTTACAAGAAGCATAGCTTAAATTCTTAAGCTATGCCCTTCTTAGGAGGTGGAGATAATGGGCGCAGCTGGACTTCTTGAAATTAAAAAGAGAATTAAATCAGTTGAAAATACAAGAAAAATCACTAATGCAATGGGACTTGTTGCCACTTCTAAGTTAAGAAAAACTAAAAATGAGTTAGCAGTAAACAATAAGTTTATTGATATAACTGAACCTGTCGTAAGAAATCTTGCAACTACAGCTGGTGAAGAAGGAAGCAATGTTTATTTTGAAGGGAATGATAGTCAAAATAAACTATATGTAGTAATAACATCAGATTCAGGATTGTGCGGTGGGTTTAACAGTAGTGTAGTATCTCAATTAGTAAGTCAAATTAAAGATAAAAAGGATACTGCAAAGATTGTTTTAGTTGGAAGCAAAGGTCTTGGTTATTTAAAGAGAATTAAGATAGAACCAGTAGGAGAATATGTTGGTATTGAAGATGTGCCAACAGTAAGCGAAGCAAAAGAAATATTTGATAAAGCTCTTGAAATGTATTTAAATGGTGATGTATCAGAGGTTAATATTGTATACTCTGACTTTATATCATCAGTTAAACAAGAAACAAAGTCAGTTAAGATTTTGCCTATAAGTAAATCTGAAGGCACAACAGGATCATTTCTTATTGAGCCGGATTTAGATATAGTATTAGAAGATGCTCTTAATATTTATCTAAAAGGAAAAATCAGAAGCATTTTATTAAGTTCGAAATGTAGTGAACAAAGTACAAGAATGACAGCTATGGACGGAGCAACAAAGAATGCAGATGATCTATTAGACAAATTAAAGCTTAAATTTAATAGAATTAGGCAAGGTGCGATTACGCAAGAAATATCTGAAATTGTTGGAGGAGCAGCAGCTCAAAATTAGTAAGGAGGTATCTTATGCCTGGAAAGATGGGAAAAGTAGTTCAAGTAATTGGACCGGTAATAGATATAAAGTTTGATTCAGATTCTCTCCCAGATTTATATAATGCCATTGTTATTAAGGCGGGAGATTATGAATTAGTAGCAGAAGTTGAACAACACGTTGGAGATGATATAGTTAGAACAATAGCTATGTCAGCTACAGAAGGATTAAAGAGGGGAATGGATGCTGTTGACACAGGAGCGCCTATTTCTGTTCCAGTAGGAGAAGAAGTATTAGGAAGATTATTTAATGTTTTAGGAAAGCCTATTGATAAGTGCGGGGATATTGAAGTAAAACAAGAATATCCGATTCATAGACCAGCACCAAGCTTTAAAGATCAATCAGTTGAGCCTGAAATGTTTGAAACAGGAATCAAGGTAGTAGACTTACTTGCACCATATCAAAGAGGTGGTAAGATAGGTCTATTTGGAGGAGCTGGAGTTGGTAAAACAGTTTTAATCCAAGAATTAATAAACAACATAGCTAAACAACATGGTGGTTTATCAGTATTTACTGGAGTTGGTGAAAGATCAAGAGAAGGTAATGACTTATATCATGAAATGAGAGAGTCAGGAGTTATTGATAAGACAGCATTAGTATTTGGACAAATGAATGAGCCACCGGGTGCCAGAATGAGAGTTGCATTAACAGGTCTTACTATGGCAGAGTATTTTAGAGATAAAGGTCAAGATGTGTTACTATTCATAGATAACATATTCAGATATACTCAAGCAGGTTCAGAGGTTTCAGCATTACTTGGAAGAACACCTTCAGCGGTTGGATATCAGCCAACACTTGCAACTGAAATGGGTGCACTTCAGGAAAGAATTACATCAACAGTTAATGGTTCTATTACGTCAGTTCAAGCTGTATATGTTCCAGCCGATGACTTAACAGACCCAGCTCCAGCAACAACATTTGCACATTTAGATGCAACAACAGTTTTATCTAGAGGTATTGCGGAACTTGGTATATATCCAGCTGTTGATCCATTAGAATCAACTTCAAGAATCCTTGATCCAAGAATTGTTGGAGAAGAGCACTATAAAGTAGCAGCTGATGTTAAACATGTTCTTGAAAAATATAAGCAATTACAAGATATTATCGCTATCTTAGGTGTTGACGAATTAGGAGATGAAGATAAGGCTGTCGTGGCTAGAGCAAGAAGAATTCAAAGATTCTTATCTCAACCATTTACAGTTGGTGAACAATTTACAGGATTAAAAGGTAAGTATGTTCCAGTAAAAGAAACAGTAAGAGGATTTAAAGAAATTCTTGAAGGTAAATACGATGAATTGCCAGAATCAGCTTTCTTATTTGCAGGAACTATAGATGATGTTATAGAAAAAGCAAAAAAATTAGGATAAAGGGGATGAGCAATTATGGCTAATACCTTTTTACTAAAAATTATAACACCTGGTCGTGAAGTGTATAATGATCAAGTAGAAAAAGTAACTTTAAAAAGTGCAGATGGAGAATTTCAAGTACTTGCAAATCATCAAAGTCTAATATCTACTACTATACCTTGCATCGCGAAATTCAAAGATGCTAAGGGAAATGATGAAGAGTTATTTATTTCTAAGTCACTTGTTCAGATTAATAATAACGAAATGGTTATAAGTAGTGATGCTGCTGAGTTTGAAGAAGATATTGATGAAGAAAGAGCAGAACGAGCTTTTAGAAGAGCAGAAGATAGATTAAAAAACTCCGAAAACTACAATAGAGGAAGAGCAGAGGCAGCATTCTTTAGGGCAAAGCAAAGATTAGCTCTAAAAAAATCTAATAGATAATGTTACTATAAATTAAAGTGTACCATCTTTTATATAGGAAATATCCGTATAAAGATGCTACACTTTATTTTTTATTATTTTTTATTCTAGATATTGACAATCTATCACAAAATTTTAAGAAATTTATATTATATATTATATAGCTGGATAGAAAAGAGAATAAAAGTTAAAGGAGATGGCCATAATTAAGAAGATAAATTAAGGGGGTCTTAATATGAATATAAAAATGAGTATAGTAATTTTTATATTATTATCTTTTTTTAATATAGGTGCTATTTCCAGCGATATAGTCAGCGCTCAAAATTCATTCAATACTTTAGAAATGAAAGTGAAAGATATAAGTGAGTTTCAAGAAAATGGTGTAAAACTTCAGTATAGGACGAAAAATAATATCGCAAATGAAGCTTATAGAATAAAAGAAAATTTACCTAGAAATATGGCTCTTTCTTATAAAGATGGTGGAAATGATGAGTTTGAAGCGTTTAATAGTGATTTTAATATTGATATAAAAATATGGCGTGAAGATGTATATAGTTATGTTGAAATTATATTAACAAACAAGAATCCTAAATATGGGACAAAGTATTTGAAAAACATACTTAAGAATATTGAAAATTCAAAATTAGAAAATATGCAATATTTTCTTTACTATGAAGGTAAAGAAAAAGGATTAGATAGTGATTATTTTACAAATGGATTAGTCAGTGAATATAACATAAGAAAGGCACAACTTATGAAAATCAGTAATGGATACTCAGGAACAGGTTATTTGAACGATGGAGAAAAAATTAATTTTGCATTAGTTGATTATGATACTGGTTCACATATAATAATTGGTACGCCAATAATATTTACAACATATTAAGACATATTGAAAAAGCTTTTCAATATAACCTTTATTTTGCTTTGGGTAGAGTATAGATTTGCTTATTAGCAAAGCCTTATTGGATTTATCTAAAGTAGAGTATATGTAATATTTTGGACAGTTATTTTTCATATGCTTAACAATTCATTATGGAGGATAATATGGAGAAAATAGTGGTTAAAGGTGTAAAAGAACTGAGAGGGGAAGTTAATATAAGTTGTGCAAAAAATTCAATTTTACCAATAATTGCAGCAACTATATTGTGCCCAGAGCCTATAATTATTGATAATGCACCTAGGTTAGAAGATGTTGAGGTTATTTGTAAGTTATTAAGCGAACTAAACTGTGACGTTAATATTTCAAACGTAAACGATAGATTAACAATAAATACGAAAAATATAGTAGAAATGGATGCTAATGAAGAGCTTATGAGGAAAATGAGAGCATCATTTTTAATTATGGGACCTATGCTTGCTAGATTTGGATATTGTAAATTATCATTACCAGGCGGATGTAACATAGGAAGTAGACCAATTGATTTGCATCTTAAAGGATTTAAATTACTTGGAGCAGAGGTTGTAATAGGTCATGGGTTTGTAGAGGTGAGAGCAAAGAAAATAGTGGGCAACAGAATTTACCTTGATTTTCCATCTGTTGGCGCTACTGAAAATATTATGATGGCATCTGTCTTTGCTGAAGGAACAACTATAATAGAGAATGCAGCAGAAGAACCAGAAATCTGGGATTTAGCGCAATTCTTAAATAAGATGGGGGCTAAAATAGAAGGAGCAGGATTTGGAAAGATAACTATAACTGGTGTTAAAAATCTAAAAGGAATTAGTTATACACCTATATATGATAGAATAGAAGCAGGGACATTTATGATAGCAGCAGCTATTACAAATAGTAAAATAAAGATAAATGGAGTGAATGAAGAGCATTTAAGACCTGTAATAGAAAAGTTAAGAGAATGTGGAATAGGTTTTAGCAATTACAAAGATCATTCCATTGTAGTAGATGGACGGGGAAGTAAGAGGCCATTGGATATCAAAACACTTCCTTATCCAGGATTTCCAACCGATATGCAAGCTCAAATGATGAGTTTATTATCTATTGTTGAAGGTGTTAGTGTTATTACAGAAACAGTTTTCGAAAATAGATTTATGCATGTTGCTGAATTGCAAAGGATGGGAGCCAACATCAAGATTGATGGAAGAACTGCTATAATTGAAGGCAATCCAAGACTCACAGGCTGCGAAGTTAAAGCAACTGATTTAAGGGCTGGGGCAGCAATGATACTAAGTGGATTAGTAGCAGATGGTGAAACAGTGGTAAATGATGTTTATCATATTGATAGAGGATATGTAAGAATTGAAGAAAAGTTTAGGAATTTAGGAGCAGAAATATATAGAATAAATATGTAGATTAAGATATGAATTGTGTGTATGCATAATTAGGGTTCATAGTTATGAACAAGGTATACAAATTTTTCATGTAAGTTTTATAAAGGAATTTACATGAAATTTAGTTACCTATCCCTAATTATGCTTTTTTATTCTTTGGGAATTTATATTTTAGTAAAATCTGTGGACGAGGTACTCCTTGAGGGGATAAATTAAAAAAGGTTGATTAAATAGTTTGGGTATTTTAAAAAGAATAAAAAAGAAATCTTATTCGCCTGACTTTTCTCACATGCGTTCGAAAAGCTAGATGCGTGAAAAAAATCTACACATATGAAAAGAGTGCGAAGCACAATACGGAACTTAAATGAAAAGAGTGCGAAGCACAATACGGAACTTAAATGAAAAGAGTGCGAAGCACAATACGGAGCCTAACCACAGTCGCTTGGGATTTTTTTATCTCTAATAGCTTATATTTAAGTTAAATCTATGCGTAAGTTATAGGAGAGACTAATTAAGAAAGTTATGGTTTATCTAAATTTGGGTAGCTTAAAGTTAACATAATTAACATAATTATTAGGCTAAGACAATATACTTTAGAGTGCAGGCTTTAGGAGGTAGAGTATGAAGATAATTAATGCTAGGACTACAAGTATAAAGATTAGCAATAATGTGAAAATAATTGCAGCTATGACTTTGATCATTTTTACTATATTAATAGCATTACCAATAGCTTTCTTAGAAAATGGTAAAGGGAAAATTGATTCGTTTAACTTGAGTGACAAAGATATAATGAAGAGTTCAAAAATAACATTTCCGTCTAATGGTAAAGTTAAGCTATATCATAGGTCAGAAGATAGAGTTGAGGAAATAGATTTGGAAGAGTATGTAATGGGAGTAGTTGCGAGTGAAGTACCAGCTAATTTTGAGGAAGAAGCTTTGAAAGCTCAAGCTGTTGCAGCAAGAACATTTTATATGAGTAAAAGAAATAACCCTAATAAAGAAGAAAAAGAGAAAGGAGCTGAAATTTGTGATACAACCCACTGCCAAGTATATATGAGTAAGGATGAGAGAATCTCTAAATGGAGTAAAAGTGAAGCTGAAAGTAATTGGGAGAAGATACAAAAGGCAGTTCTAGATACAAAAGGGCAAGTTCTTACTTATGACGGTTCAGTGTTGGAATATCCTCAATTTTTTGCAACCAGCTCTGGAAAAACAGAAGATGCAAAAGATGTATTTTCTATGGATGTACCATATTTAAAATCAGAAGACAGTAAGGGTGAAGAAATTGCACCTAAATATAAGACGAGCACACAAATTCCTATAAACGATTTTATAAATAAAATTAATTCTAAATATAAAGGTGTTAATGCTAATAAAAGTAATTTGTCATCACTAATTAAGATATTAAGTTTTACAGAAGCTGGAAGTGTAAAAGAAATAAAAATAGGCAATGAGATTGTTAAAGGAACTGAATTTAGGACATTGTTCAATTTGAATTCGACCAATTTCACATTAGACTTTCAACAAGATTCTGTAGAAGTTAACTGCAAGGGTTATGGCCACGGTGTAGGGATGAGCCAATGGGGGGCTAATGCGATGGCAAAGAGTGGATCGAAGTATGATGAAATTCTTAAACATTACTATAGCGGAGTCGAAATCCAAGAAATAAATTACAACTAAGGAGAGAGTATTTACGTTAACTTAGACATAGGGTTGGCATAACTTCATATGAATAATTGAATAAATTTAAAGAGGATACTTGTTTATTTTTTTATAGCAAGTATCCTTTTCTATTTTTGACTATAAATTAGCATGGGGTATATCCTCCAATTAATTGAATTTTTGTATATGTATGTTTAAAAAAAGTGGAGATGGACATAATTTAGAACATCACTACTTAAAACAGAAATTATAAAGTAGAACTTCTTAAATTAGGGCCTAAATCCCTAATGGATATATCTATTGTTTAATAATTAAATTATATGTACTTTTTAACACTAGATATACACTTATAACAATAATTTTAAAATACCTTTAAATGTAAATAATACATGATAAAAAAGCAAATTTATGTATTATTTTTCATAAAAAGGGAACTATAACAATTGGAGGTGTTCATATTGGACAAAAATTTAAAAGAAAAACTTAAAAACTTATTTAGGAAGGAGGGATTTTATATCGCCTTATTCCTATGTCTCTGTATTGTAGTAACTGTTGGAACTATCTCTTATAAAATGCTCAACAGCAAAAACCAAGTTAATAAAACAGAAGACGTAAATAAAGATCTAACAATGAATTCTGGAAATGAAGGAAATTCTAATAATTCAGTTCAAAATGCTGAAAGAGTAGAGAATGCTCAAAATAATAGTAATAAAGACAATGCAGATAAAACAAAAATAGAAAAGGCTGCATCAGTATCTACAAATAATACGGTAACATTTGTAAATCCTATAGATGGAGTAGAAAGTAGAAAATATACTTATCCTGCGCCAGTTAAGATGGAAGAAGGAGTTTTCAGAACTATTAGAGGTATTAATCTACAATCAACAGTAGGATCAGAAGTAAAGGCAGCAGCAGATGGTGTTGTGGAAGTTGCAGAAAATACTGGTGTTGAAGAAGGGGTTGTAGTAGAAATTAAACATGCTAATGGCCTAAAGACAAGATACGGAAATCTTGATGCAAACTTATCAGTAAAAAAAGGAGATAAGGTTAAAGCAAATCAAGTTATTGCAAAAGTAGGAGATAGCGCAAAGGTATTTAGTAAAGATGTATTTGGTGAATTTTTAAATTTACAAGTAATTAATGCTAATGGAGAACAAGTTAATCCAGAAAAATATTTTAATTTAAAATCTAAATAAAATTTTATGAAAATATATATTAGTCATTTGTTTTTTTCATTAAAATAAATGACTAATAAATCAAAAAATAAATGATAATAAAATGATAAAATCAAGGAAGTGGTATTTTGAAAGACTATATTGAAGAAAGAGTTTTAGATGTTGCAAGATATATCATAGATTCAAAAGCTACAATAAGAAAAACAGCTAAGGTTTTTGGTGTTAGCAAGAGCACAATTCATAAAGATATGACAGAGAGATTGTTAAAAATTAACCCAGAAATTGCTCAAGAAACTCATTCTATTTTAGAATTAAATAAAGCTGAACGACATATTAGAGGTGGAAAAGCTACACAAATGAAGTATAAAATTATTGAATCTTAGTAGGATTAAGTCTATAATATATTATTAGTAGAATTATGTAAATATAGGTATTAATATGTATTATAGGAGTGAATAAAAAATGTGCTTTTGGAGAACGGGGATAGACCTCGCAATTGACTTAGGAACGGCAACTGTACTAGTTTACGTAAAAGGTAAAGGGGTAATATTAAAAGAACCTTCTGTTGTAGCCATAAATAAAAATAATAATAAATTGTTGGCTATAGGGGAAGAAGCAAGAAAAATGATAGGAAGAACCCCAGGAAATATTGTTGCAGTAAGGCCATTAAGAGATGGAGTGATTTCTGATTACGATATAACACAAAAAATGCTAAAGGAATTTATAAAAAAAGCGTGCGGGAAAAGAAGTATAAGTGCACCTAAAGTAATTGTTTGTGTACCATCTCAAGCTACAGAAGTAGAAAAGAGAGCTGTTATTGATGCAGCTATGAATTCAGGAGCAAAAACGGTCCATTTAATTGAGGAGCCGCTAGCAGCAGCCATTGGAGCAGGATTAGATATTACTAAGCCGAATGGATGTATGGTAGTGGATATTGGCGGAGGTACTTGTGATATCGCTGTTATCTCATTAGGTGGAGTGGTAGAAAGAGAGTCAATAAAAGTAGCGGGAGACAAGTTCGATGAAGCCATAATAAAATATGTACGTAATGAATATAAATTAATGATAGGTGAGAAAACAGCTGAAGATTTAAAAATAAATATTGGATCAGCATTTAAAAACTCTAGAAATCTAACTTGTATGATGAAAGGTAGAAACCTCATTACAGGATTACCAGATGAAATAGAAATTACAACAGAAGAAATACGAAATGCAATAAAGGAACCTGTGGAAATAATAGTTGATACTGTAAAAAAGGTATTAGAAAGAACACCGCCTGAATTAGCCTCGGATATAATAGAAAGAGGAATATTAATGACTGGTGGGGGAGCTTTAATACATGGGTTAGATAAACTTATAGAGTTTAAGACTGGCGTAGTAGCAACTATAGCCGAGAACTCAGTTGAATGTGTTGCGAACGGTACAGGCAAAGTGCTTAATTATATAGATAAATTAGATAGTCAAGTTAATTCTCAGCAAATAGTTCTTATAGAATAGCTTTATAAATAGCAGTCATTAGTAATTTCACTATTGACTGCTATTTATTTAGTTAAATATAAAATACCTAAATTTTAGGATATTTCCAGTGACTTAAACTATAGGCATCAATAAATATTTTGGATATAATTTTAGCCATATCCATAATGAATGAGAGTCTTATGCTTCGCGAAAAAAAGAATTCAGCATTATCACTAGAGTCCACAATGCCTATAACTGATGCAATTCCTACCTCGGGAAGTTCTTTTCCGACTCCTTTACCAGGATGTATTGCATAGTCCCTTATACGAATTTCACCAATATCATCTTCGTCACCTAAGCAGGCATCAACACCAATTATTGATGCATTAGGGTGATTACTATATATTTCATTTAATCGTTCATCTATGTTCAAAGCATGAATTGGAGAAGATAAAGTTCCATAAACAGGTAAAGGAAAAAAGTTTTCTGTGAGTATAGATCCAACTAGAGGACCTAAACAATCCCCAATACATTTGTCAGTACCAATACAAACTATTATGGTGTCTTTTGATATAAATTTTTTAACTTCTAAAGCTAAATTATAATAAAATTTAGGATCAAGTTTAATATCTGGCTTGCTCAAGGGACATATACCTCCTTTATAAAATATATATATGAGTAATTAACAGAAGATAGTATAAAAAAATGTTTTTTGGAAATTAATAGTAAATAAGGAGGTGCATATGAAAAAAGTTTTAATGTATTTGGTTTTAGTTCCTACAATAATAATAAACATGTATTTTCTGTTATATTGGCAACCGCAAGATGAAAATTCTGCAAAAGAAGTTGTTGTACAAGAAACTGTTTCGTATTCGAAGCCATTATATAAAATAAATAAAGAAAAAGCGTTAAGTCAATTATCTACAGATAATAAAAAGGAACTTGAAAAAATAATAAAAAAATTATCTGCATTTGATATAGGTAAAATAAAAGAATATTATGAAGATACGAATGATAATGAAAGCCTAATAGAAATATTTAAAATCTTAAAAAGGAGATTAACAACAGAAGATTATAAGAAAATTCAAGAAATATCATCTTCTTTTTTAGATATACAAGAGATTAACAAAAGAATAAAAAATAATTAGGATTAACATATTAAATGAGAGCATATTGTAGAAATAGAGAGTAATATGAATTTAAATTATTTATATGGGTGTATATTGGAGTTGAAATAAAATCGCTTTACCGATATACTAATCATTGTTGACCGGCAAATGAGGCAACAAGGTATAAAAAATAAATATGGAGGAATTCCCGAGTGGCCAAAGGGGGCAGACTGTAAATCTGTTACGTTTCGTTTCGATGGTTCGAATCCATCTTCCTCCACCAATTTATAATGGGCGCATAGCTCAGCTGGGAGAGCACCTGCCTTACAAGCAGGGGGTCACAGGTTCGAGCCCTGTTGTGCCCACCATTATAAAATTACTAATCTAATATATATGCTGGCATGGCTCAACGGTAGAGCAGCTGACTTGTAATCAGCAGGTTGTAGGTTCGATTCCTATTGCCAGCTCCAATAAAATAATATGGAGGAATTCCCGAGTGGCCAAAGGGGGCAGACTGTAAATCTGTTACGTTTCGTTTCGATGGTTCGAATCCATCTTCCTCCACCAATTTATAATGGGCGCATAGCTCAGCTGGGAGAGCACCTGCCTTACAAGCAGGGGGTCACAGGTTCGAGCCCTGTTGTGCCCACCATTATAAAATTACTAAATCTAATAATTATATGCTGGCATGGCTCAACGGTAGAGCAGCTGACTTGTAATCAGCAGGTTGTAGGTTCGATTCCTATTGCCAGCTCCAATAAAATAATATGGAGGAATTCCCGAGTGGCCAAAGGGGGCAGACTGTAAATCTGTTACGTTTCGTTTCGATGGTTCGAATCCATCTTCCTCCACCAAAAAGAATAAACTTAAGTTTATTCTTTTTTATTTTTTATCTTATATAAAAATTGATTGATAATATTGACTAATTATACAGCATATGATAAAATACTTTTGAAAATTGAATTATGTTACTCTTATCAAGAGAGGTGGAGGGAAAGGGCCCTGTGAAACCCGGCAACCTGTATTATATAAGGTGCCAATTCCTGTAGAGTTTTCTACAAGATAAGAAAATGATTGCTAAATTGCGCTCTTCTTATCGAAGAGCTTTTTTATTTTTTTAAGTTTGCGCATGCTTAAATTATAAAAGAAACAATTAATAAAATAGTTTGACTATTATTTATTGTATTTAAATAAGGTGAAGTTTTTATAAACGATTATTATTCTATAAAGCTATGTATAGTTTTTAATAAAATAATTTTATTCGTGAAGATAGTTATAATATTTAAATCTAAGGAGAGAAAAGATATGAGAAGATTATTTACTTCAGAATCAGTTACAGAAGGACATCCTGATAAAATGTGTGACCAAATTTCAGATGCTATACTAGATGCTATTCTATCTAAAGATCCAATGGCTAGAGTTGCTTGTGAAACTTGCACAACAACAGGTATGGTTATGGTAATGGGAGAGATAACAACAAATTGTTATGTTGACATTCCTAAGGTAGTTAGAGAAACAGTAAGAGAAATTGGATATGATAGAGCAAAATTTGGATTTGACTGTGATACATGTTCAGTTCTTACATCGATAGATGAACAATCTGCAGATATAGCTATGGGAGTAGATGAAGCATTTGAGTCAAAGAAAGGTGAAAAAGATGAAGTTGAAGCAGTTGGTGCTGGAGACCAAGGAATGATGTTCGGTTTTGCAACTAATGAAACTGAAGATTTTATGCCGCTTCCAGTATATATGGCTCATAAATTATCAAGAAGACTTACAGAGGTAAGAAAGAATGGTACATTAAGTTACTTAAGACCAGATGGTAAAACTCAAGTAACAGTTGAATATGAAGATAATGTGCCAAAGAGAATTGATACTATAGTTATATCAACACAACATGATGAGAAGGTTACTTTAGAGCAAATTCAGGAAGACCTTAAGAAGTTTGTTATAGAGGCTGTTGTACCAGCAGAATTATTGGACAGTGAGACAAGATATTTCATAAATCCAACTGGAAGATTCGTTGTTGGAGGACCTCAAGGGGATTCAGGATTAACAGGTAGAAAGATAATAGTTGATACTTATGGTGGATATGGCAGACATGGCGGCGGAGCTTTCTCAGGTAAAGATCCAACTAAAGTTGATAGATCAGCTGCATATGCTGCAAGATGGGTTGCTAAGAATTTAGTTGCAGCTGGTGCTGCAGATAAGCTAGAAATTCAATTAGCATATGCAATTGGTGTTGCAAAGCCAGTTTCAATTGAAGTTGAAACATTTGGGACAGGAAAAGTAGATGAAGATAAGATTGTTGAAGTAGTAGAGAAGGTATTTGATTTAAGACCAGGAGCTATAATCAGAGATCTTGACTTAAGAAGACCTATCTATAAGCAAACTGCTGCATATGGACATTTTGGAAGAAATGATCTTAACTTACCATGGGAACAACTAAATAAAGTAGATGAAATAAGAAAAAATCTATAGCATAATTCTTAAGTGAATTTTTATTATCAATATATATAATAGAAGTTTTTGTAGAATGGTAAAAAGTCGTCTTAAATCTAGACGGCTTTTTATTATGGAGAAATTTATAATTATATATTTGAATAGTATATATAGAAATTTAATAGATTGAGTGCTCAACTAAGATTAAAATTTATAACTTTAATTGCAAAACAGATAAGCATTTAAAAGCACTTAAAATCTGAGCACTTTAGAATTTATTAAATATTTATAGTTTTATTTTGTATACTCCATTTAAAAGTTATTTTATGTAGGGAAGAATAAGAAAAGATTATGAGTTATAAGTGATTAGTTTTAAATTGGTATAAATATTTATGATATAATTATAAGAAAAAATCAAAGTTAAATTTGACGCTAAATTTTAATTTTAGAAAGTTTAAGGTAAATATATAAAGATTTGGAGAGATTCTATATGGAAGTTCTAAATGGATTTGTTGAGAATATTGTTTTTAAAAGTGAAGATACTGGTTATGTAGTTTGTAGAATTAGAAACGAAAAGACATTAATTAGTGCTGTAGGAACAGTTCCTTTCTTGAGAGAAGGACAAAATGTAAAGTTAACAGGATACTGGACAGTACACAAACAATTTGGTAATCAATTTAATATTCAGGATTATGAAGAACTTCTTCCAAATTCATTAGATGGCATAGAAAAATATTTAAGTGCAGGAATAATACATGGAATTGGACCAGTTACGGCTAAGAAAATAATAGAGAGATTTGGTGAAGAAACTCTAGACATAATGGAAAACCATATTGAGAGGCTTATGGAGATAGAGGGTATAGGGGAAAAGAAATTTCAAATAATATATGAATCCTATATAGAGCAACAAGGTTTAAAAGATATAATCTTATATTTTCATAAACATGGAGTCACTAATAATCAGTGTGTAAAAATATATAAGAAATTTGGTCCAAATGCGAGGCAGATAGTATCTGATAATCCATATATATTATGCGATGAAATATCAGGAATTGGGTTTAAAACAGCTGACAGAATTGCTATGAGCATTGGCATTGAAAAGAATTCAGAGTTTAGAATTCAAAGTGGCATTAAATATGTTATGAATCAATTTTGCTCTGCAGGAAACACATTTATGCCTAAAAATAATATAATAGAAGAATGCGAAAATAATTTGTTAATATCTAAGGAATTAATTGAAAAAAATATATATGACATGGCTGCGCAACAAAAAATTATTGTTGAAAACATAAACGGTACTGAAGTCGGATTTTTGCTTCAATATTATTATTGCGAGCTAGGTGTTACTAGTAAAATAATAACTTTAGGTTTGCAGCAAATTCAGACTATAAACTCGGATGTTGATTTCGAAATTAACGTTTTTGAAAAGGAACAAAATATAAAATTTGCAGAATCACAAAGAGAAGCAATTATTGGCGCATTTAATAATGGTATAGAAATAATTACCGGTGGGCCAGGAACAGGGAAGACTACAATTATAAAGGCAATAATACATATATATGAGAATAATGGAATGAAAGTAATACTTGGGGCACCAACAGGAAGAGCTGCAAAGAGGATGACTGAATCAACAGGGAGAGAAGCTAAAACAATACATAGACTATTAGAAATGGGAATTTCTGAGGATGATGAATCAGTATTTGAAAAAGGAGAATCATCGCCTCTAGATTGTGATGTAATAATAATTGATGAGGCGTCTATGATTGACATTATCTTAATGCAGAATCTACTAAAAGCAATTAATTTAGGAACTAGGTTGATAATTGTGGGAGATGTTGATCAATTACCTTCTGTTGGACCAGGAAATGTGCTAAAAGATCTTATAGAAAGCGATTATATAAAGGTGGTAAGATTAAAAGAGATATTTAGGCAAGGATCAGAAAGTTTAATTGTAGTAAATGCTCATAGAATAAATGAGGGACAGATGCCTTTGCTAAATCAAAAAGATAGAGATTTTTTCTTTATTAGCGAAGATAATCAAGAAAGAATTGCAAATACTATAATGGATCTAATAAATAGAAGACTCCCTAAGTTTAATAAGTCTTGGAATAAACTGAAGGATATGCAGGTTTTAACTCCTATGAGAAAAGGTGTGCTTGGAGTCACAAATTTAAATACGAAGCTTCAAGAAATGTTTAATGCATCATCAAAAGATAAAAAGGAAAAGACTTCTCGAGATATAATTTTCAGAGAAGGTGATAAGGTAATGCAAACAAAAAACAATTATACATTAAAGTGGATTAGGGTTAGTGGTTATGGCGAAAATGAAGGAGTGGGAGTTTTTAATGGTGATCTGGGATTCATAGAAAGCATCGATGAAGAAAGAAAAACACTCACAATCATATTTGATGAAGAAAGAAAAGTTATATATGATTTTAATTTTTTAGATGAGTTGGATTTGGCTTATGCTACTACAATACATAAAAGCCAAGGAAGTGAATTTAAGGTTGTAATAATTCCGGTATTTATGGGATCGCCATTTCTTATGAATCGTAATTTACTTTATACAGGCATTACGAGGGCAAAACAATTAGTAGTAGTTGTTGGGTTCCAAAAAGCATTAATGTATATGATTAATAATACAAATAGTATAGAAAGATACTCATCTTTGAGATATAGAATAAGAGAGATAATAACCAAAGATGAATTCGAAGAATAAGGGAAAGGAGATAGGTGTATGAGGAATTTATGTAAAGTAACTTTAGAAGATTTAAAGTATGCATTTGATAAGATAGATTATTGGTATAAGAAAAATATCAAATTTTTAACAGTAATAACAGTTCCATTTAATACATCGTGTGTTTTTTCAAAGATAATAAGTAAAGTTTCACAAAATAATGGGAGGGTCTTATATGTATGGGGAAAAGAAGGTGAAAACAAAGAATTAGTAAATATAACAAGAGAAATGTATTCTGATATAACTCATTCGTATATTGTAAAAGAAATTTCAAATGCTAAACTTACTTTTACGCACTACAATAACTTAATGAAGATTAAGCAGAACTATGATTTGGTTATTTTTGATGATATAACATACTTCTCCAATCTAAGTAATGTAAATATAAGAGAGATGTTAGAAATGTGTTCAAACATAGGAGAAAGAGTTTTGCTATATAGCATAGAAAAGACGACTTTAGTAGGCGAAAAGTTCGAACTTGCAGCATATAATTATAAAAAACCGTTTGTGGAGCCTAGGGTATTAACTACACGAATAGATTTGAATTCAGATATTCCATTTTCTCTATATGACTATCTTAAATGGTTCAGGGAAAATAGCCATAAGGTGGCTATTTATGTACCCAATAAAGAGAAGCTTGACATAGTATATGATTATTTTTGTAATAAACTAAAACTTTCAAATGTAAAAGTAATAAAAGTTTCAGGAAATGATGATATAAAAAAGAGTGAAAAAGTATCAAAATACAAGGATAAGGCAATATTTATAATAACTAATAAAATAGAGGAGTTACTTGAATATTGCTATATGGATGATGCAGTAGTACTTTTTGCTGATAATGAAAGATATACTTATAAAAAGCTTTTGTATATATGTGGACAAATAAGAAATGTAAATCTAAAATTACCAGAGGTTCTTTTGGTATCAAACGATATATCAGAAGATATTGAGAAGGCAAAGAATATGGCAAGAGATTTCAATAAAAAGGTATGGGAAAAGCGTTTAATAGAATTATAAAAAGTATATTAGAAGGATTAATTGAAGTAATATATCCAAGAGAAAATTATTGCATTATATGTAAAGAAGATAACTGCTTTGGTATATGCGAGCATTGTATGAAAAGTATAAAAACAATAGCAGATTCGTATCAAGATGAAATAATAAGTTATGGGTATTATGGAGGAGTATTAAAAGATTTAATACTTAAATTTAAATATAAAAGCAATTTTACAGCAGGAGATATATTAGCAGAATTTTTAGAAGAATATATTATAAGAAACTTGAAATATCAGGAGTATGTAATAACCTATATACCACTATCAAAAAAATCTAAAAAGATTAGGGGATTTAATCAGTGTGAGTATATAGCAAAGAAAATAGCTAATGATTTATCAATTGAAGCTCTAGAAGTTTTGATAAAGGATAAAGAAACAAAAGAACAGAAAAAATTAAAGAAGGATGAAAGATATGAAAATATAAAAGATGCTTTCAAAATAAAAAAGGGATTAGAAATTGGAAAATATAATATTATACTGGTAGATGATGTAACAACTACAGGTGCAACTCTTAAAGAAGCTTATAAATTATTAAGAAAATATCAAGTAAAAGACATAAAACTCTTGACCTTAGCTAAAAGTCATATATAATATTAATGTAAAGCTAGGTTTGTGGTTGAAAGTCGAAGCTAGTCGCAGGCAAAACGATCCACGTAATTTAGATAAAATGTCTAAGGAGCATGGTGCGGTATAGAAGTAAGTCCTGCCAGATTGTATTCTGAGAGGGTTAGTAGTGAGGGATTAAATTCTATTAGCAAAAGCTCCAGCAGGCGAGTGTGGGGTCAAAAACCAGGTCAACTAGCTTTACCTCTATTTATTTTAAAATTATCATTAATAGGAAATGTGAGGAATCTAATCTAAAGTTTGCGATTAGATTTATTTTTTGTCTTTAGTTTTCAGAATTTACTGATAATTCTCTTGTTAAGTTAATAAAAAAGTGATAAAATATTAATAACTTAAAGATATTAAGTTTAAAAACTTTTTCATATGAGAGGGGCTGGAATTTATGAAAGTCACAGTTATAGCAAAAAATATGGAACTAACAGATGCGCTAAAAGAAATAGTGCAAAAAAAGATAAGCAAATTGGAAAAGTATTTTGAAGTGAATGTAGAAGCTAAGGCTACACTAAGTGTTCAAAAAAATAGACATAAAATAGAAGTTATGATTCCTTTTAATGGAGTAGTATTAAGAGGCGAAGAATCAACTTCCGATATGTATAAATCTCTTGACTTAGTGGAAGATAAATTAGAAAGACAAATTAGAAAACAAAAAACTAGATTATCTAGAAAACATAGTGGGTCATTGAGATTTGGAGAAATAAATAATATAGATATTAAGCCATCAGAAGAGGACGATGGTAAATTGGTTAAGGTAAAGAAATTTGGGGTAAAACCAATGAATTCTGAAGAGGCAATTCTTCAAATGGATTTATTAGGACATAATTTCTTTGTATATCAAGATGCAGATAGTAGTAAAGTAAATGTAATTTATAAGAGAAAAGATGGGGATTATGGTTTGTTAGAACCAGAATTCATATAACATATAAGAGATTTTAATAATGGCTGTCCAATGTGCTTATTTAATTTGCATCATTGGACAGTTATTTTTCATATCAAATGATTGAACAGATAATGACAATATTTTTACATAAAATTTTCAATTAATATTAATAATTTGTGATTAAAATATTAAAAAAAAGTTAAAATTGGGTGCTTTATATAGGATTTAATACAAAAATCATGAGTTTTATTGAAAATAAGATAAGTAAAATGTTATAATTATAAAATACGTGATTTATAAAATAAATTACAGATTATGAATTATGGATAGTTAAAATATATTGGAAATTAACGTGAAATATATAATTTCGAAAGGATGACATTATGGGACTATTAAATGCCGTATTTGGAACATATAGTGAAAGAGAAGTTAAAAGGCTCAAACCTACTATACAAAAAATAAATGATCTAGATGAAGAGCTGCAAAAGCTTTCTGATGAGGAGTTAAAGGCAAAAACTCCAGCATTTAAAGAAAGATTAGCAAATGGTGAAACATTAGATGATATTTTACCAGAAGCATTCGCAGTTGTAAGAGAAGCTTCAAAAAGAGTTTTAGGAATGAAGCACTATGATGAACAACTTATGGGTGGTATGATACTTCATCAAGGTAGAATATCAGAAATGAAAACAGGTGAAGGTAAAACTCTAGTTGCTACTTTACCAGCGTACTTAAATGGGTTAAGTGGAAATGGTGTTCACATAGTAACAGTTAACGACTATCTTGCAAAAAGAGATGCTGAGCAGATGGGTGAGTTATATGGTTTCTTAGGATTAACTACAGGTGTTATTGTACATGAATTAAATAATGATCAAAGAAGAGAATCATATGCGTCAGATATCACTTATGGAACTAATAATGAATTTGGATTTGACTACTTAAGAGATAACATGGTTATTTACAAAGAGGAAAGAGTTCAAAGACCATTAAATTTTGCTGTAGTCGATGAAGTTGACTCAATATTAATAGATGAAGCTAGAACTCCGCTTATAATTTCAGGTCAAGGTGAAAAATCTACTGAATTTTATAAAGTTGCAGACTATTTTGCAAAGAAGTTAGTTGCAGAGAAAGATTTTACTAGAGATGAAAAAGCAAATGCAGTAATGTTAACTGATGAAGGTGTTAGAAAAGCAGAAGTAACATTTAAAGTAGCCAATTATGCAGATGCTGAAAATATTGAATTACAACACTATGTAACTCAAGCGTTAAAAGCAAACTTTGCTATGAGAAGAGACAAAGATTACATGGTTAAAGATGGCGAAGTAATAATTGTTGATGAATTTACAGGAAGACTTATGGAGGGAAGAAGGTATTCAGATGGTCTTCATCAAGCGATAGAAGCTAAAGAAGGAGTTAAAATCGCTAGAGAATCAAAAACTTTGGCTACTATAACATTCCAAAACTATTTTAGAATGTATAAAAAGTTATCAGGTATGACTGGTACTGCATTAACAGAAGAAAATGAATTTAGAGAAATTTACGGGTTAGATGTTATTGTTATACCAACACATAGACCAATAGCAAGAAAAGATAATCCAGACTTAGTATTTAGCACAGAGCTTGGAAAAATAAAGGCAGTTGCTTCAGAGGTTGAAAAAGCTCATGCTAAAGGGCAACCAGTGTTAGTTGGTACAGTAAGTATTGAAAAGTCTGAACTTGTATCAAGTATGCTTAAGAAAAAAGGAGTACCACATCAAGTATTAAATGCTAAATTCCATGAACAAGAAGCTGAAATAATAAGTCATGCTGGTGAAAAGGGTATGGTTACCATAGCTACTAATATGGCAGGTAGAGGTACTGATATCAAGCTTGGCGAAGGTGTAGTTGAACTTGGTGGTCTTAAAATAATAGGTACTGAAAGACATGAATCAAGAAGAATAGATAACCAGTTAAGAGGACGTTCAGGAAGACAAGGAGATCCAGGTGAATCAACATTCTTTATTTCCTTAGAAGATGATCTAATGAGAATATTCGGATCAGAAAAAATTCAAGGTGTTGTTGAAAAATTAGGACTTCAAGAAGAAGAAGCAATTGAAAGCAAAATGGTTTCAAAAGCTATTGAGAATGCTCAAAAGAAGGTTGAAGGTAATAACTTCGATATTAGAAAACAATTATTGGGTTATGACGATGTAATGAATATCCAAAGAGAAGTTATCTACAAACAAAGATCAGAAGTTCTTGAAGGCGAAGATGTAAAAGAAGAAATATTATCAATGACAAAGGATATTATTGCTGATGCTGTTAATACTTATGTTACAGGTGAATCAGAAGATTATAGAGAAGAATTCTTGCATCTAATGGTTGCTTTACAAGATATATGTATAGCGCCAGGTACAGTTAATTTACCTAGTCTTGAAAATCTGTCAAATGAGGAAATAATCGAAAGCTTATTTGAATCAGCACGTAAGTTCTATGAACAAAAGGAAGAAGAGTTTGGTGCAGAAAGATTAAGAGAAGTTGAAAGAGTTGTTCTTTTAAGAGCTGTTGATACTAAATGGATGAATCATATAGATAATATGGATCATTTAAAACAAGGTATAGGGCTTCAATCATTCAAACAAATTGATCCAGTTCAAGCGTACCAAATGGAAGGTAGCGAAATGTTTAATGATATGATTAAAGCAATCAAAGAAGAAACAGTTAGACTATTATTCCATGTTAGAATAGAAGTTGCACCAGAAAGAGTAAGGGTTGCTCAAGAAACTGCAGCAATTCATGAGGAATCTTCAAGTGCTGCTGCTCCAGGGCCAGGACAAAATCAACCAGGTGGACCTAGTGCAGGGCCAGTAGCTCCAGTTAGAAATCTAGATAAGCATGGAAGAAATGAATTGTGCCCTTGTGGTAGCGGTAAGAAATTTAAAAATTGTTGTGGAAGAGAAGCATAAACAAGTTTGAAACTTTGTAATAAGCTCTAAAGAGTTTGAAAAATGATAAATATGATATAATAAATTCCGTAGAGGTTTGAAGAATTGTTATTTAGAATTAAATACAGTTTTAAGAAGGCTTCTGCGGAATTCTTATTAATACTGGATTTTTTGAAAGAGGTGAATAATAGATGATAATTGAACTTGAAAAGGAATTGGTTAAACTTCCAGGTATAAAAAAATCTATAGAAGAAATGGGGGCTTCACTTTGACCGAGATAGGTTAGAAAAGGAGCTCAATGAGTTAGAATATCAAATGCAAGAATCAGGTTTCTGGGATAATATAAAAAAGGCAGAAGAAGTTACAAAAAAGAGTAAGTTGATAAAAGACAAAATTGAAAATTTTGATAAGCTGAAGTCTCAGATTGAGGATATAGAAGTACTAAAAGAAATCATGGAAGATGATGATGAAGAATCTGCTAATGAAATAATACAAACTTTAAGAGATATAGAAGCACAGATTGATGACTATAATATGAAAGTACTACTATGCGGAGAATATGATAAAAACAATGCCATCTTGACGCTTCACGTTGGTGTTGGAGGTACTGATGCTAATGATTGGACAGAAATGCTTTTAAGAATGTATACAAGATGGTGTGAAAAACAAGGCTATAGTATTGAAACTCTAGATTTACTTCCTGGAGATGAAGCTGGAATTAAAAGCGTTACTTTAAAAGTTACTGGGGAATATGCATATGGTTACTTAAAAGCGGAGAAAGGTATTCACAGGCTGGTTAGAATATCCCCATATAACGCCAATGGTAAAAGACAAACATCATTTGCATCTATGGAAGTTCTTCCGGAACTTACAAAGGAACAAGATATAGAGATAAGATCTGATGATTTAAAGATAGATACTTATAGATCAGGAGGAGCCGGAGGCCAGCATGTTAATAAAACGGACTCAGCAGTTAGGATAACTCATATTCCAACTGGAATAGTTGTACAGTGCCAAAATGAAAGAAGTCAATTTTCTAACAGGGATACAGCTATGGAAATGTTGAAGTCTAAACTAGTCGAGCTGAAAGAAAGAGCACATAAAGAAAAAATTGAGGATTTAACCGGAGAATTAAAAGATATGGGATGGGGAAGTCAAATAAGATCATACGTATTTCATCCATACAGTATGGTCAAAGATCATAGAACTAATGTCGAAACATCAAATGTTACATCAGTAATGGATGGTGAGATCGATATGTTTATAAATGCATATCTAAAGCAACAATAAAAGAATATATATTCTCTTAATGAAAAAGGCTTCTATCAAATGATTTTATGATAGAAGTCTTTTTGTTAAGAGAAATTCTAAAAGTAAAGTTTATATAAAATAAATAGTAAAAATAAACTGGCATATCTGTATAGCTAAGCAGCTTTATAGAATATATCGATTAAAGAATAGACGGCAATAAGAATTATGCACACATATAGGGAAATATTAAGTCCAGGTTTTAGTATAGACATGATTCCCCCAACTACCAATGCTGTCATTATTACTACACTAACAAATTTAAAAAAGCCTGATTTGTTTGTTAGAAGAGTTGTAACAGACGAAAACATAATCAAAATTAATACTAGAAAGTAAAATATATTTTTTAAGTTAACTGAGTAACTCATTATTTGAAATTCGTTTAAAGCAAGTATTGAGAGTAAAAATAATAATGAGAAAGAGCAAATTCTACTAATATTTTTAACCATAAACCCATCACCTCTGGTAATTATTTACATAATAATTATACCGTTAGATCTTTATTCAATCAATAACAAATTTATATAAAATAAGTATTCTTATATGATTGGCATATAATATCAGAATTAATAATTGAAATTAATTCCTAAAATGGTATATAAATATGATAAAATATATTCATATTAGTGGAGGAGTTGAATTTATGAATATTCTAATAGTTGAGGATGAAAAGGATATTAGAAATCTTATTTCATTGCATATGAGAAAGGAAGACTATGAAGTTTATGAAGCTTCCGATGGACGAGAAGCTTTAAATATATTTGAAAATAAAAAAATAGATTTAATTTTATTAGATATAATGATGCCAAATGTTGATGGGATTTCAGTGATACAAAAGGTACGAGCCATCTCTACTATTCCTATAATCTGTATTACAGCGATGGGGAAGGATTCTGATAAAGTTTTGGCTTTAGGACTTGGAGCTGACGATTATTTAGTAAAGCCTATAAGTCCGATAGAGTTATCTGCAAGAGTGGCATCTAATCTCAGAAGATGCTACAAATATGCTGAGCATAAGGATGTAATTTATTCGACAGGAGAGTTAAAGCTATTTACTGAGACTTTTGAAGTTTATAAGGGGAACAGAAAGATTGATCTAAATCCAAAGGAATTCAAGATTTTAAAGTTATTAGTTTCAAATTTAGGGAAAGTATTTACTAAGAAACAAATATATGAAGAAGTATGGGAGGAAGCTTATTTCGGAGACTCTAATAATATAATGGTTCATTTAAGTCATATTAGAGAGAAAATAGAAGATGATCCTAAGAATCCAATCTACATAAAAACCATAAGAGGGATAGGTTATAAAATTGAGAGGGTTGCAATGCATGAAAGCTAAAAGAATAAAAAGGAGTGTTACAACAGAGTTATTTTTTATATATTTTTTGGGATATATAGCTATAAACATAATACTATTAATAGCGATTATTGGCTCAATTGTTGTTTATGGAACTTTATGCGGACCTAATACATATAATTCTTATTTTGGAGGGCTACAAAATAAGCTTGTAAAAGATTATACGAGTATAACTGATGGGGATTTGTCTGATATAGATGGTTTTATGGTAAAAATAAATAATGATAATAAAGTTCTTTACATGAGGGGACATGTTATCGAGGAATTTAAAAATATAAATTTGCAAAGCTATATGTATTTATTTGGATTAACAAAGGATAATGAAGAATCACTAAATGATGATATTAGAACAATGTTTGCATTATCAGATTTCAATAATTCAATAATTGAAACAAAAGATAATGTTAAATATTCACTATATAGCAAGTATCTAAAAGAAGAAGATTCTTTAGTGGTAGTTGGATTCCCGTATTCAGAGATTACAAAGCCGAATAGAATCACCAAAGTAATTCCTCATAATCTAATAATAAAAATAATGGGTGCGTTCAATGTTCTATTAATTCTCTCAATAGTGTATATTTTAGCTAAAGCAACTTCTAGCGCATTTATAAAACCAATAAAGACATTATTGGCTGGAGTAATAGAGATATCTCATGGCAATTATAATATACGTTTAGATATAGATAAAAAGAATGAATTTCTTGAATTAGCAAATGGATTTAATATGATGGCAGGAACTATACAAAATGAAAAAAGTCAAAATGAAAAATTACAGAAGATAAAAGAGGATTTAATATTAGATATATCGCATGATTTAAAAAACCCTCTTTCATCGATTTTAGGATATAGTGAGATTTTAATTAATAATAATGATTTAGATGAAAAGGAAAAGTTAGAATACTTAAACATAATAAATAAGAATTCACAAAGAGCAAATAAATTAATAACAGACCTGTTTGAATTTTCATTATATGATAATTCTGATTATAAAATGATTACAGTAAAAGCAGATATAGCTGAATTTGTTAGGCAAATAATAGCAAACTATATTCTAGAATTTGATCATAAAAAATTCGAATATGATTTTGAAATAATTGAAGAGCCCTATTATGTAATGATAAATGAAGAAAAGTTATCTAGAGCTATAAATAATGTTTTAGACAATAAAGTTAAATACAATCCTGTAGGAAGTAGAATAGGAGTAAAGACAGAAGTGAGAGAGAATTATTTCTACATTATATTATCAGATAACGGCGAATGTATTCCTCAAAAATACAGAGAAAATATATTTAACCCATTTGTTAGAGTTGATAAATCAAGAAACTCAAAAACTGGAGGAACAGGACTTGGATTATCTATCACAAAGAAAATATTAAATAAACATAATGGTGATATTAGAATTATAGATAGTGGAATAGGGACAACTTTTGAGATCATGTTGCCACTTGTTGTGTTTAAGAATAAAATCTAAATTTAAAGCTTGGATTAGCAATTTATTTTTTAGGTTAATTTAATATTGTTGTAAGCATCTTTTAATAAAATGCATTTATACTAAGTATAGTGGAGGAGGAGTTTGAGCAGGCATTATACATTATTCTTAGTATAGTTTATTAAAAGTAACTTTAGCTTAATGCTTTAATATCATGTATAAGAAAGAGAAGGAAAATTTATGGACAACGATAAAAATGAATTAGAAAATATTGATTCAAACATAGATTATGATAATTTGAAAGAAGAAACTGATACCATTAATACGGAAGAACACTTTGAAGAAAATGGTTTAGTTGCAAAATTAAAAGATAAAAAAGGAATTTTAGGAGTAGTAGGAGCTTTTCTATTAGTACTTTTGAAATTTAAAGCTATTTTATTTTTAGTGCTAGGAAAATTAAAATTCTTAATAATATTATTAAAGATTGGTAAATTTGCATCTACCTTTATATCTATGATACTAATGATCGTCATATACGCTAAGATGTATGGAGTGGCATTTGGAGTTGGCTTTGTATTACTGCTTTTGATTCATGAAATGGGACATTATCTTACGGCTAAATTAATTAAATTGGATGTAAGCCTTCCAGTTTTCATTCCTTTTGTAGGTGCTTTTATTAGCATGAAAGAAGAACCTAAAGATGCAGCAACAGAAGCGAAAGTTGCTATAGGAGGGCCTGTGTTAGGAAGTATAGGTGCACTAATTTGTTTATTGTTTTACTTTATATCTGGAGAAGACTTTTTGGCAGCACTAGCCTATGTAGGTTTTATGTTAAATCTATTTAATCTTATACCTGTTCATCCACTTGATGGTGGAAGAGTGGTTTCGGCTATATCACCAAAGTTATGGCTCATAGGAATACCAATTGGTATAATTGCTCTCTTCAAGGCTTTCAATCCAATTATTGTATTATTACTTATACTTGGAATTGCAAAAGTTATTGAACAATATAGAAATTCAGATAAATCGTATTATGAAGTAAAGACATCTATTAGGTGTATGTTTGCATTAAGTTATTTCGGATTAATGTTACTTTTGGGACTTGGAATAACATATATCCATGGGATTCATTCTTCTGTAATTATTCAATAAAAATTGGAGGGGTAAATATGTATTTTAATATACCAGGAACAAAAGATATTCTTATTAAAAACTTGACCGGTGAAGACTTAAAGGATATATATTTAAGCTTTGAGGGAATAGAAAAACATCCATTAAAAATATCGAATATAAGAAAGGATGGGCAAGTAGTTAAGACTTTAGTTTTAAGTTATTTGAATGGAGTAACAGAGCTTAAACTCTGCTATTATAACGATGGGCAAAAACAAGAAATCGTAGTATATAATGAATTGAGCAAAAAAGATTTAAGAAAATTAATTCTTGAGATTAGTAAGGAAAATGGGAAACTGAAAGTGAGGACAACTGTAGAAGAAAAATATATATAATTATTGCTTTCAATTAAAATAAGTTTATAATATTAATAGTGATATAGGATTATTGCCATTACTAAAAATAGTAATGGCAATAATGATTTATATGGTAAAATAGTATTGTTGTGGCAATGACTATTTAGGTAATTTAATATAAGCAGGAGGAAATTATGAATTCAATTGAAGAAAGAATCGCAAAAGAATTAGAAATAAAGTTAAGTCAGGTTCAAAATGTTATTGGACTTTTAGATGATGGAAATACAGTTCCATTTATTTCAAGATATAGAAAAGAAGCAACAGGAGGACTTTCAGATGAAGTCTTAAGAAAATTATCTGAAAGACTTACGTATCTAAGAAATTTAGAGGAAAGAAAAGCTGATGTTACAAGGCTTATACAAGAACAAGAAAAATATACTGATGAAATAGGAAAAGCTTTAGAGAATGCAACGACCTTAACAGAAGTTGAAGATATATATAGACCTTTTAAACCTAAAAAGAGAACAAAAGCAACAATAGCAGTAGAAAAGGGATTAAAGCCTCTTGCAGAACTAATTTTGGAAGGAAAATTAAGTGGGGACCTAGATGAAGAGGCAGCTAAGTATATAAGTGAAGAAAAGGGAGTTACAAATAGTCAAGAAGCTATCCAAGGAGCTTTAGATATAATAGCTGAAAGCATTTCTGATGAAGCTAAGTACAGAAAGTATATAAGAGAATTTGTTATTAGAGAAGGTAATATAGAATCAAAGGGAAGTTCAGATGAACCAACTCCATATGAAATGTATTATGAATATTCTGAAGCAGTAAATAAGATACCACCTCATAGAATATTAGCTATAAACAGAGGAGAAAAAGAAAAAATCCTAAATGTTAAGATAACTGTTAATGAAGATAATATAATTCAATACTTAGAAAATCAAGTATTAAAAGGCAATGAAACTTTAGATGAAAAATTAAAACTTGCAATTAGAGATTCGTTAAAAAGATTAATTTATCCATCCATAGAAAGAGAAATAAGAAGTGAATTAACTGATATAGGTGAAGAAGGTGCTATTAAGATATTTAAAGAAAACTTGAAAGCATTGTTATTACAAGCGCCTATTAAAGGAAAAGTAGTAATGGGATATGATCCAGGATTTAGAACTGGTTGTAAAATAGCGATTCTAGATGCAACAGGAAAGTTTTTAGAAAATACAGCAGTATATCCTACAGTGCCTAAAAGAGATATCGAAGGAACAAAGAGAACTTTAAAAGCTCTTATTGCTAAACATAATGTTGATGTTATATCCCTTGGAAATGGTACAGCATCAAGAGAATCAGAAGAAGTTATTGCAGGAATGATTACGGAAATAAAAAATGAAACTGGAAAAGAATTAGCATATGTAATAGTATCTGAAGCAGGAGCGTCAGTTTATTCAGCATCAGAACTTGCAACTAAGGAATATCCAGATTTAGATGTTACAGTAAGAGGAGCAATTTCAATAGGAAGAAGGTTGCAAGATCCACTTGCGGAACTAGTTAAGATAGATCCTAAGGCTATAGGAGTAGGACAATATCAGCACGATGTCACTCCTAAAAAGTTAGAAGAATCCTTAGCAGGTGTAGTAGAAGACTCAGTTAACACTGTTGGAGTTGACTTAAATATAGCAACACCATCGCTTTTAACACATATTTCCGGAATAAATGCATCTATCGCTAAAAATATTGTTGACTATAGAGAAGAAGTAGGAAGATTCACTTCAAGAAAAGAACTATTAAAAGTTAAGAGATTAGGTCAAAAGGCTTATGAGCAATGTGCTGGATTTTTAAGAGTTGATGATAGCAAAGAACCTTTGGATAATACATCTGTGCATCCAGAGTCTTATGCTATAGCTAAGAAGTTAATAGAATTACTTGGTTACAATAAAGAAGACCTTAAGAATAATAAATTAGGTGACATTGATGAAAGAGCTCAATCTCAAGGATTAAAAAAATTAAGTGAAACATTAGAAGTTGGAGAGATGACTCTAAAGGATATAATAAAAGAATTAAAGAAGCCAGGCAGAGATCCTAGAGAAGAAATGCCAAAGCCAATACTAAAAACGGGAATAATAGAACTTAAGGACTTAAAACCTGGTATGGTTTTAGCTGGAACTGTTAGGAATGTATCTGATTTTGGAGCATTTGTAGATATAGGAGTGCATCAAGATGGATTAGTTCACAAAAGTCAAATGGCAAATAGATTTGTAAAGCATCCTTTAGATATAGTTAAAGTTGGAGATATAGTAAAGGTAGCGATATTGGAAGTTGATGAAAAGAGAAAGAGAATATCATTAACTATGAAAGATATTGATGAATCAGCAGAAGTATAGCTAACATAATAAATTAAATTTAAAGTCTTAAGAGTATGAATATGTTCATTCTTAAGACTTTTCTGCTTACAAATTTTTTATAGGAAGAAATATATGATTGCATACTAATAATTATTTAATATGTTCTAAGTATTGTGGATATTTTTGTACTAGCGATTAGCGTGTATGAATGGAGAGTATGATATAGTAATATAGAATAGTATTTTTAATAAATAAAGATGAATAAAATTGTAGGTTTATAATAAGGAGGAAAAGTAATGATTAGATGGGGAATTATAGGACTTGGAAATATAGCTTTGAGATTTGCAAAGAGTTTATCATATTCTAATGAAGGTAAACTATATGCTATAGCATCTAGAACTAAGGAAAAACGTGATGAATTTTATGATAAGTATAATTGCGAGAAAGTTTATGAAAATTATAATGAATTATTAAGAGATGAAGAAGTGGATGCTGTATATATAGCATTGCCTCACGGCTTTCATAAACACTGGTCCATCGAAGCTTTAAAGCATAAAAAGGCTGTGCTTTGTGAGAAGCCTGTAGGGATAAATTCGGAAGAAATGAAGGAAATAAAAAAAGAAGCTGTGTTAAATAATACATTCTTTATGGAAGCAATGAAGACAAGGTTTGTTCCGATAATTAGTGATATTAAGAGAATGATAAGAAATAAAGAGATTGGAGATATAACGGCTATAGAAGCTAATTTTTGCAATAATGTAGAAAACATTAAACCGGGATCGTATTTATTAGATAAAGACCAAGGTGGGGCGTTACTAGATGTAGGAATTTATCCATTGTCATTTGTAATGGATATGATCGATTCAGAGGTTAAAAGTGTCAAATCTTACATGGATATAAATGAATCAGGAGTCGATTCCTATTTTAAAGTAATACTTTCTTTTGAAGATGGAGTAATAGGAACTGTAGAAGGGGCAATTGATAGAAATAAAGAAAGGACAGCTATTATTAGAGGAACAAAGGGATGGATGGAGATTCCGATGTATAATAGACCAAACAAAGCTGTTGTTAATCTAAATTCGGGCAAGTCGTATACAATTGAAAAAGATATAGAATTTGATGACATGTATGCAGAGATTAAAGAAGTTCATAACTGTTTAAAAGAGTCGAAGCTTGAAAGTGATTATTTAACTTTAAATGAATCAATTCGAGTTATGGAAGTATTAGATAGAATTAGAATGAATGCGGAATAAAAAGTGATTGGATGAACTACTTACAATGATTAGGCGGGAGAGAGAAACATATAAAATGGATGAAGTAAAAGTTTATACTAACAGAAAAAATATTGTACTTTTAGCAACATTGTGTTGCTTTTTATGGGGAAGTGCATATCCGGCTATAAAAGTTGGATATTCACTATTTAATATAAGTGATGTAGGCTCTAAATTAATTTTTGCCGGATATAGGTTTACACTTGCAGGTATTTTTATACTCATATTTGAGCTTATATCAAAAAGAGTTATATTTAAATTTACTAGAAAGCAATTTGGTCAGATAACTTTATTAGGTTTAACTCAAACTGCACTTCAATATATATTCTTCTATGTGGGAATGTCATATACTACAGGGGTTAGAGGATCTATAATAAATGGAACAGGAACTTTTGTAAGTATAATTCTAGCTCATTTTATATATAAGAATGATAGGTTAAATTTAAATAAGATAATAGGATGCGTTATTGGATTTATAGGAGTAGTAATTGTTAATTTAAATGGAGAATCATTAGGAGGAACATCTGTCACTTTTAAAGGTGAGGGGTTTATAATGATTGCTGCAATAATATTTGCTGTGTCTGCAATATATGGGAAGAAGATAACGCAAACTCAAGAACCTTCGATAGTAACTGGTTTTCAGCTATTTATAGGAGGAATTCTTCTTACTGCATTAGGATTTGCATTAGGAGGTAGCTTAGAAGGATTTACAGCGAAATCAACATTACTACTTATATATATGGCATTACTATCATCAATAGCCTTTGCTGTTTGGACGCAATTATTAAAATATAACAAAGTAGGATTAATATCAGTATTTAATTTTTTAATACCGGTATTTGGAACATTGTTATCAGCATTAATATTAGGAGAAAATATATTTGATATTAAGATATTAATAGCGCTTATTTTAGTTTGTTATGGAATATTTCTAGTTTATAGAGTTAAGAAAGAAAAGTAGAATTGGGATATTGTGTATAACATATATTTAGAAAGCTCAATTTTTGTAAGGAAATCTTTTAACTTATGAGAATGGATGCATAATTAAATTCTAAATAAGGAGATATTGATTTGGGATTGATATAAGATTATTATGGATGTGATTTTATAAAAGAGGACTTGCTTTTAGGCAAGTCTTCTTTTATAAAGAGGTTGACTCTATTCCAACTATAGACTTTATAATTTATATTAGGAAATATGTTTGTAAAGGGAAGATAAAAATATGTTTAAAAAGTTTTTAAAATACTCTATTCCATCAGCATCGGCTATGTTTGTATCGTCATTATATACAGTTATAGATGGTATTTTTGTAGGTCGAGGTGTAGGAGATTTGGGGTTAGCAGCAGTTGCAATTGCAATGCCAGCTACAATAGTTTTATTTGGAATAGCTACAATGTTTGCAGTTGGCGGAGGTGCTCTAGTTTCTAAAAACTTTGGAGCTAAAGATAAAGAAAGGGCAGTATATATTTTTCGCCAAGCATTTAAATCAATTATAATATTAAGTAGTATTATTAGTTTTGTATTTATAGTTTTTTCGGAGTACATAGTAGTTCTTTTGGGGGCGACTGAAAATTTGAAGGAGTTATCGGCAGAATTTTTGAGATACTATTCATTGTTTTGTATACCTAGTTTGTTAGGAATAACTTTGAATGGATTCATTAGAAATGATGGAGGTCCTAAGTTAGCTATGATATCAACGATAGCTGGTACAGTGGTAAATATATTATTAGATTATATATTTATATTTCCTTTAAATATGGGTGTTAGGGGCGCCGCTATTGCTACTGGACTTGGGCAAGTAGCGACAATAGCTATAATACTGCCTCATTTTTTAAAGAAGAAAGGTCAATTAACTTTTGGAAATGTGAAGCTGGAAATGAAAGTGGTTAAAGAGATTATTACCATAGGTTTCCCATCGTTTTTTGCAGAAGCAGCCTTTTCGATAATAATATTCTTCTATAATATAGTTTTAGGAATCTATATGAGAGAGGAAGGAATTGCGTCATATAGTATAATAAATTATATAACTACAAATATTTATATGATGCTTCTAGGTGTGAGTTTAGGAGCCCAACCATTAATAAGTTACTATTTTGGAGCTAGGGAGACAAAAAAGATGTTTACATTTTATAAGTTTGCACTAATAGCGTCAGTCTCGGTAAACTTATTGTTTACCTTAGTATGCTTTATATTTGGAAAAAATCTTATATGTTTGTTTACAACAGATAAGGAATTAATAAATATAGCGTATATTGGACTTAATATGACTAATTTAGCTTATTTTTTCACAGGATTAAATTTAAGCACATCGATGTACTATCAATCTATAGAAATGCCAAAGTTCTCTAACTTAATTTGTGCTTTTAGATCTTTTGTATTTTTGCCAGTAATTTTATTTTTAGCTGCACATTATTATGGTACAAATGGAATATGGGCTAGTATGATTTTTTCAGAAATATTAACGTTTTTAGCAGTAAACATTGTTACTAATACAAAAACTAATACAAAAAAAGCTATATCAGTATAAGGTGGCAAGGGGGATAAATATTGAGTAATTTTTCTATTGGGGAAATGTCAAAATTGAATAACATATCAATTCAGACACTGAGATATTATGACAAAATAGGCTTGCTAAAACCAAAGGTGATTAGTGAAAAAAGCCAATATAGGTATTATAGTATAGAACAATTTTTTCAAATGGATGTGATTAAATATTATAAGACATTGGGATTATCCCTAGATGAAATAAAAAAATTAATGGGTAGAAGCACTTCTATGGAAGAAAAACTTGATATGATAAATTTTCAGCAAGAGGTTTTGGAAAATAAACTATTAGAAATGGAAATAATAAAAAATCACTTAGAGTATATGAAAAACACAGTTTCTTCAATTATTGAATATGAAACTGATAAAATATTTATTAAATATAATGAAAAAAGAGAATATATAAGTTATGATTGCGTTTCAGCCACTATTGATGAATTGGAAATTAATTATAGAAAAGTAATGCCTAATAGTGAAAATCAGCTAGAAAAATTAAGTTATGAATTATCTTCAATGGTTTCCTATGATGAGTTAAAAGAAAAGATGGTTTATAAGAATATAATGACAAATAATTATGTAAGAATGTTAAAAAATGAAGGAAGGGCAATTGTCTTACCAGAGGGAGAGTATATAACAATATATTTTGAAGGTGGATGTTTTGAAAATAAGAAATATTATAATAAAATTATTGATTATATAAATAAGAATAATATTAAGATAAGTGGCGATTTCCATGAAGTGTATATCCTTCCTCAAGTAAATGAAGATGGAAAAGAGAATACTTTGATGAAGCTTGAGATAATGAAAAAAAGAATTAACATATGTTAAAAGAAATTCATGATAAACTGATTGCTCTGACAGATGAAGAATTAAGAATTTTAAATGGAGAGAATTCTGTAGATAGAAGTATTTATACAGATTATGATGAAGGAGAATATCTATATTTTAAAGCTTCTGAAAGAAAAAATATTCAAGAGTTATTAGAAAAAATAATAATTGAGCTGTATACTAATTCGATAATGAAAAAGCGACAATAAAATTGCTAGTAGGGCTTTTATTAGTGGAGTTAGTAAAAAATTCACAGGATATAGAGACATATTCTGTGGATAACTATGAGAAGATGTTGATAATTCAGAGTCTTAAATACATAGAGGAATTCTATAGTACAGCTACTCTGCTAGAACTCTCAGAAAAATTAAATCAACCAGATTATAAATTTAGCAAATTTATAAAGATACATACTAAAATGACTTTTAAAGAATTATTGAAAGAAAAAAAGTTAAGCAAAGCAGTTGAATTAATCAAATTAACTGAGTATTCGATTATTGAAATAATTGAGTTTGTAGGATATGAGAATCCAACATACTTTTACAAGATATTCAAGAAAAAATTTGGAATGACGCCTAGAGAATATAAAATGAACAGAATTAACAATTTTAGATTTACTTAAATTAGAAAAGTTTCTAAGTTGAAATGAAAGGAATATATAACTTTTAAATAATTTAATTTATATTTAAAGATTATTTATTCAGCAGTGCTATAGTTTAGAATAAATTTTAATGGGTTAATCTCTTTTAAAACATATATAATGCATAATTGAATGAAGAAGCTATCTTAATGAAAAGTTGAGAGAGCTTTTTTATTGGTAATTGAGATGATTTGAGGTTACTTACTTTGAATTGAAAGAGGTTTAACATTATGCTATGATTATTTTAGTAAACGTTATTTTGGTAAGTATTAGGACATAGAGTTTGGGTGAATTAAATTTTAAGTATAATAATGAGAGGTGTAGAGATGAGATATTTAGTGTTAGATGTAGGTGGAAGTTCTATTAAGTATGCACTGATGACAGAGGATTTGGAGTTTATTGAAAGGGGTAAAAAACCAACACCACTTGATAAAATTGAAAGTTTTATAGATGTAATAGGCGAAATCTATGATATATATAAAGATGATATAGAAGGAATGGCTATAAGTATGCCAGGAGTATTAGATAGTGAAAAAGGCTATGCTTATACAGGTGGTGCACTATCATATAATGAAGGTAAAGAGATTGTAAAAATTCTTAAAGAAAGATGTCCGACAAAGATTACAATAGAGAATGATGGAAAATGTGCAGCTTTAGCAGAGGTTTGGAAAGGAAGTTTAAAAGATTTCGATGATGGAGTTGTAATAGTACTAGGAACAGGTGTAGGTGGAGGAATAGTTCGAAATAAGAAAATCCATAAAGGAAAAAACTTCTTTGCAGGTGAGTTTAGTTTTATAAATACAAATGTAAATAATACTGAGAACACGGATGAGTGTTGGGGATCTATAAGTGGTTCTAAAGCATTGATAAATGAAGTTGCAAAGGTAAAAAGTCTTCAGCCAGATGAATTAGATGGGTATAAAATATTTGAATATGCAAATAACAACGATCCAGATATTCTTGAAATTTTAGATGATTTCACTTATAAGCTAGCAGTACAAATTTTTAATTTACAGTGTATATTAGATCCGGAAATATTTGCAATCGGTGGAGGGATAAGTAGTCAAGAGATATTGATACAATATATTAAGAGGAATGTGGACAAGTATCACAAGAGTTTTGAAATTGATGATTTACCACTACCTAATGTAGTTGGCTGTAAGTTTAGAAATGATGCTAATCTCATAGGAGCACTATACAATTTTATAACTAGCAAATGAAATATGATTGTATTAAATGTTGGCGGCATTTTATGGAAGAATGTCATTAGCATTTAGCTTTTCTAATAATAACATTATATAAATTAACTTAGTAATAATATATAAAATGGAGTGATTCTAAAAAGAATCGCTCCATTTAATATAAAGATTTTATATTAAACGTTGAATAACATATCGCTATAAGTTGGAAGTGGCCAGAACTCTTCGTCTACTAGAGTTTCAAGCTTATCAGCATCAGCTCTTAAAGTATTCATTTGTTCAAATACTTCATATCTGTACATCATTCCTAAATCGAATATATCACCTTCGAAGTTATCAGCCTTTTCAACTGCTTTTTCAAGAAGTGAAACATTTTTATTTAATGAAGCTAATAAAGTTGAAATTTCAGTTAATGATTCAGTTTGAACTGAAATATCTACATTTATACCTGTAGCCTTTATTGTGTTTATTGATTCAGCAAGACTTGTAGTATATTGAATTACAGCAGGTATAATTTGACGTTTTGCCATTTCAAGTGTTGTTAAAGCTTCAATATTTATAATTTTATTGTAGTTTTCTAAAGTGATTTCATAACGAGATGTTGATTCTACTCTAGTTAAAACTCTATGCTTTTCTAATACAGCTTGATTCTTCTCATCTATCATAGCTTTAGCAGCTTCTACAGTTGAGTGAATATTTGGAAGACCTCTTCTTTCTGCTTCAGCAACCCATTCATCTGAATATCCATTACCATTAAATATAATTTTCTTATGGTTCTTAACAATATCAGTTAAGATTGCTTGGATTTCAGCATCTAAATCAGTAGCCTTTTCAAGTTTATCTGCAATTTCAGATAAAGTTTCAGCAACTATAGTATTTAATACAAAGTTACATCCAGCAATTGAAGCAGAAGATGGAACCATTCTAAATTCGAATTTATTTCCAGTAAACGCAAATGGAGAAGTTCTGTTTCTATCAGTTGCATCCTTTGGAAGTGGAGGTAATGTATTTACTCCAATAGTTAATTCACTTGCAGACTTAGAACTTGTAGCTGGACCCTTTTCAATTTGTTCTAATACATCCTCTAATTGATCGCCTAAGAAGATAGAGATTATAGCAGGAGGAGCTTCGTTAGCACCTAATCTATGATCATTTCCAGCATTAGCAGCTGATACTCTTAATAAGCTTGGATATTCATCAACAGCTTTTATTACAGCACAAAGGAATAAAAGGAATTGTTGATTTTCGTGTGGAGATTTACCTGGTTCAAGAAGATTCATTCCATCATCAGTACCCATTGACCAGTTATTATGCTTACCTGATCCGTTTACGCCAGCGAATGGTTTTTCATGAAGCAAGCAATATAAATCATGTTTTGCAGCAACTTTCTTCATTATTTCCATTGTAAGTTGGTTATGGTCAGTCGATATATTTGTTGTGCTAAATATAGGAGCTAACTCATGTTGAGCAGGAGCAACTTCGTTATGCTTAGTTTTAGCTAATATTCCAAGCTTCCAAAGTTCTTCATCTACTTCTTTCATGAAATCAGAAATTCTTTGTTTGATTGTTCCAAAGTAATGATCTTCAAGTTCTTGACCCTTTGAAGGTTTTGCTCCGAATAATGTTCTTCCTGTTAAGATAAGGTCTTTACGAGCATCATACATTGACTTATCGATTAGGAAGTATTCTTGTTCAGGACCAACAGTTGTAATTACTCTTTTAGTAGTAGTATTACCTAATGCTTTTAAAACACGTAGAGCTTGTTTGTTTAAAGCTTCCATTGAACGTAATAATGGAGTTTTCTTATCTAAAGCTTCTCCGTTATAAGAACAGAATGCAGTTGGTATACATAAAGAACCATCTTTTAGGAATGCTGGTGAAGTACAATCCCATGCAGTATATCCTCTAGCTTCAAAAGTAGCTCTAAGTCCTCCTGAAGGGAATGAAGATGCATCTGGTTCACCTTTGATTAATTCTTTTCCTGAGAATTCTAATATAACTTTTCCGTCAGAAGTTGGATTTATAAAAGAATCATGCTTTTCAGCAGTAATTCCAGTCATAGGTTGGAACCAGTGAGTAAAGTGAGTAGCACCTTTTTCAACAGCCCAATCTTTCATTGCAGCTGCAACAACATCTGCTACATCTGGTTCAAGAGTAGTTCCTTTTTCAATTGTCTTTTTTAAAGCTTTATAAGTAGCTTTAGGAAGACGTTCTTTCATTACAGCATCGCTGAATACATTTGAAGCAAAAATTTCATTGATTTTGTTCATTAATAAGATCCCCTTTCAGAATACACAACATTTATTTAAATTAATATTAACTAATTAAAAACATTAATAATTTAAAAAAAATTTTAGAGTATAAATGATAAATTGTCAACAAGAAATAAGAAATTGCCACATAGAATTTTTTGCCATATAAATTCATATATGGCAAAAAATTCATATTAAAAAAATAAAAAGCTAAAGAATTATTTTAATATTCTCTAGCTCCTTTGCTAAAATCTTATTCAATTAATAAATTAAACATAGTTAATATATAACACTGCTAAGACTACCATAGTCTTAAGTATTTTCTATAATAATTATACTATATTGTTATAGGTTGTACAATACAAAAATCCGATTTTTTGCAGTAAAAAATTAGTAGAAATTTAAATGTTTATATTATATTTTTACTAATTTTAATATAAGAATTATAATTAAAAAAATTATTCTGATATGGTTTTATTCATAGAAGATATATTATTAAGGTATATAAGTTCAAAATAACATAATTAATTTTTTATAAAATTAATTATGTTATTTTGAATTTAATTTTATGGTAATATATTAAGTAAAAAAGTTTCTAGTCTGATCAAAAGATATTAGTTTTTATATAGAGATGAAAAGTATGTTCAGGTATGTTAGTGACATAAGCAGGATTTCTCACTATATAATTAAAGAATTTTTGCAAAATAGGAGTGAAGAAGCACCTATTCTAATTGTAATATAAAAAAATAATATTGAGAAAAGGAAGAGTATTATGGAAAATGTATATTACTATAACACTAAAATTGGGAAAATCAGTATAGTGGAAAATGGGGCAGCAATTACAAAAATTTGTTTTGTAAACAAAGATGAACTTAATGTTGAAGGAAATGAAACAGAGTTATTACGGAAAGCTATAAAACAATTGGAAGAGTTTTTTGAAGGAGAGCGGAATTGTTTTGATTTACCATTAGCACCTAAGGGGACGGAGTTCCAAAGAAAAGTATGGAGTGCTCTACAAGAGATTCCTTTTGGAGAAACAAGGAGTTATGGTGAAATTGCCCAAATAGTAGGTAATGAGAAAGCGGCGAGAGCTGTTGGTATGGCTAATAATAAAAATCCAATTCCAATTATAATACCTTGTCATAGAGTAATTGGTGCTAATGGTAAATTGGTCGGATATGCTGGTGGTCTTAATATAAAGGAAAAGCTTCTTAAAATTGAGAAGGATTATAAAAGATGACTTAAAAAATAATATGATTTAATAATATAGGTGAGCGAGTCTTTATAAATAGTAAACTATTTGTAGAGATTTGCTTTTTTTACTTACGACAAATAAATAACATTGTTTCAAGTAAAGTTTCAGTTCTTTAAATAATTATTATATAAGGTATTTTAGGTGAATGATGATTAAAGTGCTTATAAGTATTGAAAAAATAATTAAATATACTTATAATTACTTATGAGGGGTGATTTTATGATTGGGAAAGAAGGGTATGAAAATTTTAATAAAGACAATATATTTTCATATAAGGAGAGGTTGAAATTAAATGTTAATGAAAAAACTAAGATTGTTGAAAAGGCAATGAAATTTATTCATAACAATAAAACGTATTTTTTTGATGTTTCTACTAGTGTTGAATTTCTTTCAAGATCTTTAGATAAAAAAGCGACCATATTTACTCATTCCATAGATAATTTTAATATACTTTCGGAAAAGAATGGTATTGTAGTAAACTTGATTGATGGAAAATTTAACAAGAAAAATCGCTTTTTCTATAGAAGGAATTATGATGAGTATTTGAGCAAAATTGAGTTTGAGGCGGCATTTATAGGAGCTGGAGCTATAAAAGGTAATGGTATTTATTATGAAAATGAAGAAGATGCTTATATTAAAGGGGAGATTGTGAAAAGAGCTAAGAAGGTTATTTTACTTGCCGAACATCAAAAGTATGAAAAAGATGCCTTTTATAAAGGATTAAACCTAGATCGGGCAGATATTATTATTGTTGATCCAATATCGGTTTCTTCTTTTAGTAACATTATGGAATTGCATAATATTAAAATTAATCCTAAAAGTCTAGTGATTATATAAAGAAAACATATTAATTTAAGTAGTGTTATTTAGGAGAATAAAATTGAGTTTTATTTGCTTATAAATATTGAATTCAATAAGCAATTATAAGTAATTTGACGTTTTATTATAAATAGTTAGGGGATGAGTCTATGGATAAATTTGGAATGATATGTTTAGATATTGATGGAACCTTGTTAAATTCAAATCATGAAGTAACTGAAAAGGTGAAAAGTACTATAAATAAAGTTGCAAATAATAAGAAAATACCTGTAATTTTAGTTTCAGCTAGAATGCCAAAAGGAATAAGGTTTCTTCAAGAAGAACTTGGAATAGAGGAACCAATTATATGCTATAGCGGTGCTTTAATCTTAGATAAGGATAATAGTGTATTGGCTAGTGAGGCAATTGATGTTTCTAATTTTGAGAAAATATATAAGTTAACAAGTGAAAATAACATTCATATGAGTTTATATAAGGATGATGAATGGTATATAGAAAAATTAGATTATTGGGCTAAACAAGAAAGTGAAATAACTAACATCATTCCTAATATTATTGATTTTAATAAATTAATAGAACAATGGAAAAGAGAAGGAGTAGGACCAAGTAAGATTTTATGTATGTCTAATCCAAAGGAAATAAACTTCTTAAAAGAAAATATTTATGGTAATGATTTAAATATATATCCTTCAAAGTCGACATACTTAGAAATTATGCCTATAAAAGCATCAAAAACATCTGCAATCACCTGTCTACAAAAGAAATTCGGTATAGATAAATCAGAAATAATAGCAATGGGAGACAATTATAACGACATTGATATGTTAGAGTATGCAGGAGTTGGAATAGCGATGGGAAATGCTCCGGAAGACGTGAAGAGACATGCTGATGATGTAACCTTAACTAATGATGAAGATGGGGTAGCAGAAGCACTGATAAAATATGTTATCAACAAGAAATAAAGAAAATGTTTTACAGCCGTTTTATTTAGAACTTTCATAAAATTCTTTTTTTAGAGATGAATAAGCATAGATAATAAGTATAAAAAAATTTAAGTTTAACTCATGTTATTTAATTTATGTGAAATAGAAATGAATTACATATATTTGTGTAATGTTTATTTATAAACTTAAGCAAATGTATGTAATTTATTTCAATTCCAGCCTTTTTATATTTGAAATTTATTAGTTTTTTATTTAAAAAATTTATTTTATATCTGTATAATATGCATATCCCATAAGTCTACTAATATTTTTAGCGACATTCATAAATTCCTCTTTGTATTTTAGTAAATCATCCATAGTATTAAAGAGTGTTACGGATGAGAGACTGGTTGCAGCAATAATTTTATTGGTTCTATCAAAAATAGGAACAGCTATGCATATAACACCCGTATCGTATTCGATATTGTCTAATGCATATAGGTTCTTTCTTATAACATGAATTTCTTCTATAAGAACATTTATATCAGTTATTGTGTTCTCTGCATATTTTATGAATTCTGTATCTTTTAATAATTCTCTTATTTTATCATCAGAATATTGAGATAATATCAATTTACCAGAAGCAGTACAATAAATAGGCGCTTTTTTTCCTATACTAGAAGACATTACTATATTTCTACTAGTATTTTCGGAAGATACCTTATCTACATAAATTATGTTAGTAAATGACTCGTCAGGAATACAAAGATGTATGACTTCATCAAACTTATTAGCAAAGTCATATATATGAGGCCTAGCGACATTTATTAAATCCATACTATTTGTTATAGAAGAAGATAAGTTAAGAAGCTTAATTCCTAATTGATATTTATCGTTTTCTGCATTTTGCGTAACATATTCTTTATATTTTAAAGTTGTAATTATTCTATGTATGGTACTCTTGCTTAAACCTAAATTTTTTGACAATTCAGCAATTCCACATCCTTTTGGATATTCGGCTAAGCAATCAAGTATATCAAGAGCACGTTCCACCGATTGAACTAAGTTTGGATTGCTTAAATCCTCTGACATATAAAATCCTCCTAAATAGTTTTATCTTTATACTACATTGTAATGTTTAATTTTAATTTTAACAAATAAAAAGTTAAAAATTTTATTTTTATACCAGTATCATTGACAATTGTAAGTGATGATATTAGAATTAAGATAATAAATGAAACGGAGTTCCACAATACGGAACGATGGCGTGTATTGAAAAAATTTAATAATACATGTAAGGATGGAAATATTTATATGGAAAGGAGAGAATAGATAATGGAAAACATTTTGAATCAGTTTTCAATGGACTTTTTTAGATTAGATGGAAAAGTGGCAATAGTTACTGGAGGAAATACAGGTCTTGGACAAGGATATGCAGTTGCATTAGCTAAGGCAGGAGCAGATTTAGTTATTTCTACCCACGGTGATAATTGGGATGATACACGAGAATTGATAGAAAAAGAAGGTAGAAAAGCGGTATTCGTGAAAGCAGATTTAACACAAAAAGAAGGAAGGAAAGATGTGATTGATTCTGCGATGAAATTTTATGGGAAGGTAGATATATTAGTAAATAACGCTGGAACCATAAGAAGAACACCTCTTCTTGATTATAAAGAAGAAGACTGGAACGCAGTTATGGATATTAATTTAAATGCTGTATATTTCTTAAGCCAAGAAGTTGCTAAAATAATGGTTAAACAAGGATCTGGTAAAATAATAAATATAGCGTCTATGTTATCATTTCAGGGTGGAAAGTTCGTGCCTCCATATACAGCAAGTAAACATGGAGTTGCAGGTATAACAAAGGCATTTGCTAATGAATTAGCGAGTAAAAATATTCAAATAAATGCGATAGCACCTGGATACATAAAGACAGCAAATACTGAACCAATAAGGGCAGATAAAGAAAGAAATGCAGAAATACAGGGAAGAATACCAGCAGATAGATGGGCAGAACCATCTGACTTAATGGGAGCGGTAGTGTTTTTAGCAAGCAGAGCATCTGATTATGTTAATGGTCATATTCTAGCAGTTGATGGAGGATGGTTAGTAAGATAATCAGTATTCAAAATTATATATAAATATTGACTAAAATTTAAAAATGGCCTTATCAAAAGTATGAATATAGAAATCTATCTCTAACTTATTTGGTAAGGTTAAAAACAAATATATAGTGAAAGTGGTGTATTTATTTATGGACGTAATTACTATAGGAGATGCAATGATTGCAATGTGCCCTCAAGAAAAGGGACCAATAATATTTTGTGACACATTCAAAAGAAAAGTAGGTGGAGCAGAATTAAATGTTGCAATGGGATGTGCAAGATTAGGGTTAAAATCTGGATGGATAAGTAGATTGGGAAATGATGATTTCGGAAAATATATACTAAAGATTGTAAGAGGTGAGGGGATAGATACATCAGAGGCACAACTTGTTGATGGATATCCAACTTCAGTATATTTTAGAGAAGTTTTATCTGATGGATCAAGTAGATCATTTTATTATAGAGAAAAATCTCCAACTAGTACAATGGATGCAAAGAAATTGAATGAAGAATATATAAAAAATGCAAAAGTTCTTCATATTACAGGAGTTTTTCCTTCAATAACTGAAAATAATAGAGAAGTTATATTAGAAGCAGTAAAATTAGCTAAAAAGAATAATCTTATAATATCATTTGACCCAAATATTAGATTAAAGATGTGGACTAAGGAAGAAGCAAAAGACTATATAGAAAAACTTTTACCTTATGTTGATATTCTTTTAATAGGTGATGAAGAAATAGAGATATTATTGGGAGATACAAATATAGAAGAAGCAATAAAAGTTTTCCATAACAAAGGAATAGAAAAAGTGATAGTTAAAAAAGGAGCCAAGGGAGCTATAGGTTCAGATGGTAAAAATATTTATGATATTGAAGCTATTAAGCCAAAAGCTTTAGTTGATACAGTAGGTGCAGGAGATGGATTTGCAGCAGGATTTTTAACGGCCTTATTAAAAGGTAAGTCACTAGAAGATTGTGTTAGATTTGCAAATGCAGTTGGATCATTAGTTGTAGGTGTCGAAGGCGATAATGAGGGACTACCTTACTATGATGATGTTTTAGTACATTTAGGACAAGCAAAGAAAATAGAACGTTAAGAAATATATATTTGTATTTAATAAAGTATTTTATGAATGATGTAGATTAATTTTAAATAAAATAAATTAAAGATGAGGTGTAATAAATAATGTTTGAAAAAATTTATAATACATTAAAAGAAGAAAAGGCAGTAGCTGTTATTAGAACTAAAACATATGAAGAAGCAAAAGAAATAAGTATAGCAGCAATCGAAGGCGGAATGAAAATTATAGAGGTAACTATGAGTGTGCCAAATGCGCCAAAGTTAATAAAAGAATTGAAAGAAGAATATAAAAATGCTTGTGTTGGTGCAGGAACTGTGTTAACAAAAGATGCTGTAGATGCATGTATCGAAAATAATTCTGATTTTATTGTTTCTCCTTGTATAGATGAAGATGTAATTGCTTATGCAAATCAAAGAAAAGCATTAATAATTCCAGGATTAATGACAATGTCAGAGTTAAATAAGGCTTACAAATTAGGTTTAAGATTTATCAAAGTATTCCCAGGCAATGTTGTTGGAAAGGCATTTATAGGGGCAGCAAAATCAATATTCCCAGACCTTAGCGTTATGCCTACTGGAGGAGTAAACAAAGATAATATAAGTGAATGGATACAAGCAGGAGCAGATTGTAGCGGTATAGGTAGTGATTTAAATAAAGTTTATAAAAGCAACGGTGTTACAGGTGTAAAAGAATATTGCGCAGATGTTATAAGTAAAGTTAAAAATTTATAATTTTCAGTAAAGATTTAAAGCACTTAATTTTATTGATTAAGTGCTTTAAATCTTTTTTTATTAATGATTTTCTGAGCTATTTATAAAATAGTTATGTTAAAAGGCAGATTGTTTTAGAAAGCAACAGATACTATTAATATTATTTAAAATGTAGGGTTAAATAATATCAATTTGCAATTTATATTTAGAAATTTATCTATTGAATAAAAGGCTAAGTGTAGTGACTTTATATTAAAAAAATGATATATTAATAAAAAATGAACCGAGTATGATTAAAATAATGAGTAGAAAGAAGGTATTATACATGTATGAAATGAAGGAAGAATACAAAATCGGAATTGATCAGATTGATGAGCAACACAAAAAGCTTTTTGAATTAGCAGATCAAGCTTATACGCTGTTAAAAGATGAATTTGCAATTGATAAGTATGATAAGATAATACATATTATGGACGAACTGAAGGATTATACAATTTTTCATTTTAAATCAGAAGAAGAATATATGAAAAGTATAAACTATAAAAGACTCTTTACTCAAAAGATTGAGCATGATAAATTTATTAAAAGTCTTGAAGAAATCGATTATAAAAATATTGATGAAAATCAAGATGAAAGTTTAATAAAACTTTTGAATTTTTTAAATGATTGGTTAACAGAGCATATATTAAAAACCGATAAGCTTATAGGAGAATAATATAATTATAATAAAACGGTTAAATTTTTATTATAATTATTTTGCGGTGAGGGTGAGATATAGAAATCTTACTCTTTTTTTATTAAAAATTTAGAAATGTAAAAAGTGCTCAAATAGATGTTGCAAAGTATTGATTAAAGTTATATAATAAAGAAAATAAAATATATATCTTCAGGGCAGGGTGTAAATCCCTACCGGCGGTATAGCCCGCGAGCTTTTAAGAAAGCAGATTCGGTGTAACTCCGAGGCCGACAGTATAGTCTGGATGAAAGAAGGTAACCTATTAGGAATTGAAAGTTGATCTATTATTACTTGCTGAATGTATGCCCTGATGTATTTTACATCAGGGCTTTTTGTTTTTTTATTAAGTATTGCAAATAGTTCAGGAGTAACTAATGTACTAAGAATACTTTGACACTAAATTCCTAATAAGCTACACCAAGAAGATAATCTTTTGGGAGGCAAAGAATATGAATGAAAAAACAAGTAAATTAATCAAAATCTCTTTATTATCAGCAATTGCAATTATACTTATGTATTTTGATTTTCCAATAATACCTGCGTTTCCATGGCTTAAGATAGATCTAAGTGATGTACCAGCATTGTTGGGTGCTTTTGGATTTGGTCCTGTAGCAGGGGTGATAATAGAATTAATAAAAAATCTTTTGGTTCCATTAATCAGAGGAAGTCAAACAGGTTTTGTTGGAGAGACAGCAAACTTCTTGTTTGGAGCAGCATTAATTTTACCAGCATCATTTATCTACTATAGAAATAAGAATAAGAAAAATGCAATATTAGGAATGATAATAGGTGGAATTGCAATGGAGGCAATGGGAATCGTGGGTAACATATATTTATTATTGCCAGCTTATGGGATGAAGATGCCAGCGGATATGTTACAGAATTATGTTTGGGCATTACTAGCTTTCAATGGAGTAAAGGCGGTTATGGTGTCGGTATTAACATATATTCTATACAAAAAAGTATCTGTTTCAATTTTTAAGGTTGAACCAAACTTTGGCAGTCCAGAAAATAAGACAAAAATTGTATAATTTTAAAATAATATAAGCAGAAAAAGCTGTAACAAAATAATTCGAATTTTGTTACAGCTTTTTATTGTATATTGGTTGGTATATAAATTTAATGTTATATATAAACATTAATATTAAATTGATTTTTAACATGATTATTAAATAAGCTAAAGATGATTACTCATTTAATATCAGATCAAATTTTAATAGCAACTATTCACATAAAGACGAGTGCTTTCTCCTTTTAAATTTTATAATTTAGATTTAATTTGGCATAATGGTTATAATAATATATAAATAATTAACGTTAAACAGATAGATATATTATAGTTTTTATATGTATTAATATTTATTGTTCAAAAGGTTATAAAATAAATTCATATGATAGAAAATTAAAATTAATTAATAATAATTATTGATTAATAATGAATTATTTGGTATTATATATATAGAAAATATTTAAACACTAAAAAAGATATTTAATGATCAAGTGAATATAAAAAAATGAGATTACAATAACTTATGATAGTATGTGAAATGCAACAAGATAGATGGCTAAATGTATATCATAAGGAATAACAAGTAATAATAGAGAGAGGTAGTAGTTAAATTATTAACTCTGCAAGAAGTCACAAAAATGATATAATTATAGAAACTTTTAAACTAAAGATCGTTCTAATTAGCTCATCGCAATAAATGCAGAAGCGCTTAATTGATATATATTTTACAAGATGATAAATTAACATAGTAAGATATGTATTTATTAATATTTAATTATCAAATCTAAGGGAGGTTTTTTTATGGAAAAATATATTTGTACAGTATGTGGTTATATTTATGATGAGGCAGCAGGTGATCCAGATAATGGAGTTGCACCAGGAACAAAATTTGAAGATATCCCAGACGATTGGGTTTGCCCATTATGTGGAGTTCCAAAATCAGATTTTGAAAAAGAACAATAGTAGATATTGTTTTAATTTAAATTTGACTATATAATTATTTTAGAAAATTTATAAATAAGAATAAAATATTTAAAAACAATAGATATAAGGGGCTATCAAAATAATTTTATTATATTTTGAAAGTCCCTTATAATATATTTAGATTAATTATTTACCACAAGGTCCTAAATAATAAAAAATGGGAGAATGCATAGATATGTTTACAGAAGAGAGACTAAACGAAATATTAAATATCCTAAATACATATGGAAAAGTTAAAGTTAAGGATTTAAGCAAAAAGTTTAATGTGACAGAAGATTGTATTAGAAAAGATTTAAAACAACTGGAGCATGCAGGAAAGCTGAAAAGGACGTATGGAGGTGCGATTCAAATAAGGGAATCATCGCAGTTGTATGACATTTCAGAAAGAGAGAAGATAGATATTTCAACTAAAAGCATAATTGCTAAGAAAGCCTTAGAGCTAATACAAGATAGGGAAACTATATTTTTAGATTTATCAACAATTAATATTCTTATAGCTAAATCTATTTTAACAACTCAAAAAAGAATAACTGTAGTAACCAATATGTTGGAGATAGCAAATATTTTAGCAAAGGCAGCCAATAATATTACTGTTGTAGTTGCGGCTGGGGTTTTAAATAAATCTCTTAATGGTTTTATTGGATCTTCAACTAATGATTTTATTAAAAAATATAAATTTGATAAATCTTTTATAGGAAGTTGTGGAATTGATGCCTTTGACAAAAGTATAACTACTTTTGAAATTGAGGATGGAATTACTAAGGCCACAATAATACAATCTAGTAAAAAGACATTTTTAGTTATGGAGAACAAGAAATTTTTTGTAGATGGTAATTATAAATTTGCAATGATTGATGATATAAATGCTATAATAACGGATGAAAAGCCTAATCAACAAATTATAGATGTGTTAGAAAGTAATGAAATTGAATTAATATAGAATATAAGTAAATCAATTATTAGAGATAGTTTTTGGCTAAATATAAATTGATGATAAGTATAAAGAGACAATTTATGCAATTTTAACATAATGATTGCATGAATTGTCTCTTTGATATGTTTACCTAAGCACAGAAATTTGTAATTAAGATATTACTCCTTTAACCACATTAAAATAGCATCTTCCTTGTTATCTTCATAGTACCCTTTTCGAATTCCCTCTTGTTTAAAGTTATATTTTTCATAAAGGGCTTTGGCAGCGGCATTACTTTTTCTAACTTCGAGAGTATATGCTACACACCCTTGAGATTTACAATAAGATAGTAATTCTTCTAGGAGTTTAGAGGCTATCCCTTGTTTTCGATAGTTTGGATGTGTTGCTATGTTTGTTATATGAGCCTCATCCAATACTATCCATGTTCCAGCAAAGCCTACAACTTTATTATCAACTTTAGCAACAAAATATTTAGCAACAGGATTGGTTAGTTCCTGCATATAAGAATTTTTGCTCCAGCATATAGAAAAGCTCAACGAGCTTATATCTAAAATTTCATCTATATCTTCTTCTTTCATTAAATTTATAGCTATATTCACTATAATCTCATCCTTTGCTCGTATTCTCTTTCAGCCTGAGATTTTTTAAGATAAACCGGAGCAGAATTTGGATCGTCATATTCTCCGTTCTTTAATAGTGCACTGCCTATTTCACCTAATGAAGAGGCACGAATTAAATTAAGGTGATTAGGAGGAAAATATGAATTTGGACAATTATCAATCAAATAATCTTTATATTTATCAACACCATCGCCTATAAAAATAACTTTTTCATTTTTGGATTTAATTATTTCTATAAGTTCATCAATATCCAATGCTGAATAATCTAATAGACGTTCCAATTTTATAGGTAAATTTGAAGCATTATTGTTATTGCAGCAAGTATATTCTCCTTTATATAGTGAAGTATAAACACTATTTCTTAAAGCGTCCATTATAGGGCATATTATACCATTGAAATTAGATACGCTAAATGCAAGTGCATCTAAACTAGAAACACTAATGTAAGGCTTGTTACTTCCCAAGCTAAGACCTTTTATTGTTGCCATGCCTATTCTAAGTCCAGTAAATGAACCGGGACCCTTTGAAATAACATAGCCATCAATATCATCAATACTTAAGTTGTTATTGTTTAGCAACTCTTGAATTATAGACATTAGTATTATAGAGTGTTCTTTCTTATCGTTTAATGTAATTTCTCCAAGTAGTTTATCATCTTTCATCAAAGCAGCAGTTGCCACTTTAGAAGATGAATCTACGGCAAGAATAATCATATTTTCAACTCCTTTATATAATCATATCTTTTTCCATAAGCATTTAGCGTGATTTTTCTATAATCTTCACCTTTGCTGTAATCTTTCTTTATATCTATATGAAGTAAATCATTTGGTAGAATTTCTTCTATATAATTTGCCCACTCTATTATTGATACTGCATCTGAAAATATATAATCATCAAATCCAATTGCATATATTTCATCAGGATCACTTACTCTATAAACATCGAAATGATTGAGCTTTAATCGACCGCTATCATATTCGTTCACTATAGTAAATGTTGGACTAGTAATATTATCGTTAATGCCTAATCCTTTAGCTATGCCCTTTGTAATATGAGTCTTACCTACACCTAAATCACCAGTTAAGCAGATTATATCACCGGCATTTAATAATTTGCCTAAATTTATTCCTAATTTAGCAGTATCATCTACATTATAAATTTCAAATTCCATGAAGTGCCTCCTTTAAGTGAGAATTAATTCTTATTAATTAGAATTTTATATCAATAACTTACATATAGTTATTATGTATAGAACCTAATAATTGTTAAATCTACAAACTCTCATCTTTTTATTTTATCTCAAAATTGCATAAAAGCAAATTAATAATGTATTAACTAATTTAATTATATAAAACAGGAAATAAGCATTCAAAAAAATGTAATAAATTTGTATATATTTATTTTAAATTAGTTGGTATAATAAGAACAGGTATATGCTAAAATTTAATTAACAGAGTAATTACTGAGGTAACATATGTAACTCAATATATATAAAGTGAATTATTTTATGTTTAACCTAATAAATGTTAATTAATAATTAACTTAAGAAATTAATTACAGTACATATTAAAAAGAAAGTTATAAATGAAGTCAGTTAAATTTTGGAGGTGACTTGTCTTTGAAGAAAATTACCTTTGCCATGGTGATAATAACCATAGCATTGTCTTTTGGTATGAGTTTTTTTTCAAATCCTTTATTAGCTAATACTGAGAATAATAGAACTGAAAGCAGAGATAAATATCTAAATATAATGACAGTTAATAAACCACAATATTATATGGTTAAAAAAATTATAAAGGAAAAGAATAATGCGGAGTATATGTTCACTAATGAGAAAGATATTAGTGAATTTAAATATAGTGAAGATGTTTTAAATAATATATCCAATATGGATTTATTTATATATTCTGGCACATCTTTTGAACCATGGAGTGATTCACTAATTAGTGAATTGAAGAAAGGAAGCCTTGGGATAATAAATTTAGCTAGAGGCATAAAATTATTAAATTATGGGCATGATAATGACACTAAAGAAAATCCTTACTATTTTGAAGGTATAGAAGAGTATAAAATAGCATTATACAATGTAAAGGCAGCTATTCAAGATAGAGACCCTCAAAATAGAGATTATTATGAGGAAAATTATAATGAAGCTATCAAAAGTTTTGATACTAGCATAAAGGAATATAGTGAGAAAATAAAATCCTTAAGTGAATATAAATTTATTACATTAAATAATGATTTTGATTACTTAACTAAGTCTTTAAATTTAAACACTATTCAGCTTGATAATCATGAGTTAAGTGAGTTCATAAAAATTAATAATTTAGATCCTAAAAAGATAATAATAATAGTTGATGGTGAAAAAGGAACGAAATTGGATTTGTCAGGTTATAATACTATAAAGTTGTGGAAATATTATGGAGATATGTCCTTTGATGATTTGATTTTATACAATATAAAAGAATTATCAAAATGGGCTAAACCAAATGAAGTCGTAAATTCTAGTAATGCAAAATAGAATTACTTATTTTGGAGTTATATATCCTTTTGTTATTAGATGTGATTATATACTGCACTAAAGAATCTGCAAATTTTGAATATAAATATAAAGTATTTTATATTTAGTGTAGTTTTATTTTCACGATAATTAATTATAAAAATATGTTGCTTTCTTTATAGATATGTTATATAATCATTATTGTCTTAGGGGTATGGCTCAACGGTAGAGTAGTGGTCTCCAAAACCATTGGTTGTGGGTTCAAATCCTACTGCCCCTGCCACAAAAATCGTAGTACATTGTACTACGATTTTTTTGTATAAAGAATACCACCGGTTAGACCGGTGCTTCCGGAAAGTTTCTAGCTATGCGTAGAAAAAAACTAACTTTGTAAATAGAATAAATTCATTTGAGACGCGTAGAGCATTAAAATGAACAAACTTGTAAGTTGAATTTTTCAACGTGCGAGTAGCACGGCCAGCAACAAAGCCTTATAGGCGCAGAGTAAGCCACCCGTTTTCACGGAGGGGCCTGATTTTCATAAATTAATTAAAGATGTATTAACTAAGCATATTTTGTGCATTTCTATATTATAAGAATTTGTAGCACAAAAGTTGATATAAGATGTTGCTATAAATCAATAGTATAACTAAAATAATTAAAAAATAATTAATTTGAAAAATGTTGACAATAAAAAATAAAGAATATATAATGTGGATATAGTTTAGTATAAGTAAAAAAAATTAATATAATTTAATTTAGACAGAGAAGTCTTATTCCGTAATTTATGGAATAAGACTTTTTTATTTTACTAGAAAAATATTTATATAGGAGGAATTATAGAGTGGAATTTCTTAGAATAGAAAACATGACAAAGAAATTTAACAATGTTTTTGCAAATAATAATATTAATTTAATAATACACAAAGGTGAAGTTCATACTCTTTTAGGTGAAAATGGGGCAGGAAAGAGTACACTTATGAATATTATTGTGGGATTGTATCAACCAACAAAAGGAAATATATACATTAATGGCAATATAGTAAAAATAGATTCTCCTGCAAAGGCAGTTAAAATGGGAATTGGTATGGTACATCAGCATTTTATGCTTGTGGAGGCTATGACTGTTTTTGAAAATATAATATTAGGAATAACAAAAGATAAATCTATTTTTATTAAAAAAGACATTATTAGGAAAGAAATAATGGAACTTGCGAAGAAGTATGAACTAAAGGTAGAACTTGATAAACAAATAACAGAAATATCATTAGGTGAACAGCAAAAGGTTGAGATACTTAAGGCATTATACAGAGGAGCGGAGTTATTAATTTTAGATGAGCCGACAGCAGCATTAACTGATCTTGAAGTTGTTGGCTTATTTGGAATTATTAGAAAGCTTATAAGTGAAAAGAAGTCTGTTATTTTTATATCTCATAAGATGAGAGAAGTTTTAGAAATTAGCGATAAAATAACTATTCTTAGACAAGGAGAAACAATTAAAACATTAGATAAAAATAATACAAACTCAGAAGAACTTGCAAATCTCATGATAGGACGAGAGTTAGTTCAGAGTAAATATAAGAAAGTTAAAAGTACAAAAGAAAATATTATTTCAATAGAACATGTAGATTATAATAAGAAATCAAAACATAATGGATTATTTGATATTTCATTAACTATTGGTAAAGGGGAAATAGTTGGCATTGCAGGTGTTGATGGCAATGGGCAATCTCAATTAGCTCAACTGGTAACAGGAGTTATTTCACCAGATAATGGACAAGTTTTGCTGAAATCAAAGAGGATTTCAAAATTCTTACCGGAAAATTTTATAAATTCAAGTGTTTCACATATACCTGAAGACAGGAATAAGATGGGACTTATTGGAAATATGACCATTAAGGAGAATATGGTACTTAAAGATATAGAAAAATCACAATTTTCTCTGGGTAAAGGATGGTTTTTAAAGAAAAAAGAAATTACAAAATATGCGAACAAGATGAAAGAAAAATATGATATTAGATGTGATTCAGTAGAACAGGAAACAAGAAACCTTTCTGGTGGTAATCAGCAGAAAATTATTTTAGCACGTGAAATGGAAGAAAATCCAGAACTTTTAGTAGCAGTACATCCAACAAGAGGGTTAGATGTAGGAGCTACAAGATATGTTCATGATAAGATGATAGCCTCTAGAGATAAAGGCTGTGGAGTTTTACTTATAAGTGCAGATTTTGAAGAAGTATTAAAATTGTCAGATAGAATTTTAGTAATGTTTGAAGGAAAAATTGTTGGTATATTTTCAGGCGAAAATCCTCCAATTAACGAAATTTCCCTTGCCATGGCTGGAAAAACTAATGAAAATATGGAGGAAGTATTAGTATGAAATTAAAAAATGTCTTAATTAAAATGTTTATACCTATCATTTCAATAATATGTGCTTTTATAGTGGGTGCAATATTGATTACAACTATTGGAGGAAATCCAGGAGAGGCTTTCTTGTATTTATTTAAAGGTGCATTTGGAAATTTAACAAGTTTTGGGAAGACATTAGTTAAAGCAATACCTTTAATTTTTACGGGACTTGCAGCAACCTTTGCATATAGATGCGGTGTCTTTAATTTAGGAGCAGAGGGTCAATTTATTATTGGTGCTGTAACTAGTATATGGATTTCAGTAACTTTAAAAGGTGTATCAGGAGTTTGGCTTATTATATTAAGTTTAGTGCTAGGAGCAGCAGCTGGTGGAATTTGGGGTGCTATTCCGGGAATATTGAAAATTACAAGGGGATTAAACGAAATGATAGTTAGCATTATGCTCAACTATGTGGCCGTACTTTTTATGGGATATCTCTATACAGGTCCTTTAAGAGAAGGAAATGTTCCTCAGACAGAGGCTGTCAGTGATGCTTTAAAACTTGGACGAGTGTTTGGATCTAACGTACATACTGGTTTTATAATTGCTATAGTTTTAGCTCTTGTAATATATTATTTTTTATTTTACACATCAAAAGGATTTAAACTTCGTGCAGTGGGAATGAATGAAGTAGCATCCATGTATAATGGATTTTCTGTTAAAAAATTTATGTTAATGTCATTTATAGTTTCAGGAGCAATAGCTGGACTAGGTGGAAGTGTTGAACTTCACGGAGTACAATATCGTCTAATGTCTGGATTTGGAACTGGATATGGCTTTGACGGTGTGGCGATCGCACTCATTGGCCAATTAAATCCTATAGGGACTGTGCTTGTAGCGTATCTTTTTGCAATATTACGTACTGGAGCAAATACAATGCAGGTTGGTACTGGTATGCCAACTTCAGTAATAGATATCATTCAAGCGTTGGTTATTGTATTTGCAGTTGCAGGAAGTGCGCTTGTTAATCTTCCAAAAGTTAAACAGTTCTTTATTAATATAACTTCAAAGAAACAAACAAAGGTGGTGGAAGGATAATGGGGGACATTTTAAATGCAACGTTCATTCAAGAATTGCTTTTATCTACAGTGCGTATGGCAACTCCTATTTTAATGGTAGCAATTGCTGAACTTTATTCAGAACGTGCTGGACTGGTGAACATTGGACTTGACGGAATTATGGCTTTTGGTGCACTTATTGGATTTTTAGTAGGATATGCTACAGGGAATCCTTACATTGGAGTTTTAGCAGGGGCAGTTGGAGGAATACTTGTTAATATGATTTATGCTTTTTGTGTAATACATCTTTGTGCAGAACAAATAGTTTATGGTATGGCGATTAACATATTTGCACCTGCTATAGCATCATTTATTTATAAGATATATTTTGGAATAAATTCATCATTAATACAAGGCCCTTTAATGGAAGCGGTGTCTATTCCTTTGTTAAGTGATATACCTGTTATAGGTACAGTATTATTTGATCATACACCTATAGTATACTTCACATATTTAATGGTGCCTATAACTGCAATATTTTTAAATAAGACAAAGGCAGGTTTAAATTTTAAAGCTGTAGGGGAATATCCTAAGGCGGCAGAATCACTAGGAATTCATGTGGTTAGACAGAAATATATTGCAAGCATTATATGTGGAGCTTTAGCTGGTATTGGAGGATCTTATCTTACAACTTGTTATATTAACACATATTCCGATGGAGTAGTGTCAGGAAGAGGCTTTATTGCATTGTCAGCAGTAATATTTGGAAGATGGATGCCAGGCGGAGTATTGTTAGCAGCATTATTATTTGGATTTGCCGATGCTCTTCAATTAAGGATGCAGGTAGCTAGCGCAGATACTCCTTATCAGCTGCTTGCAATGATTCCATATCTTTGTACACTATTTGCATTGGCATTCTTTGGAATAAAAAAGGTAGGTCCAAAGGCAAATGGAAAACCATATTTCAGAGAAGAACGTTAATAAAAGAAATCTAAATTATAGGTTTTACCTACAATAATTATAGATAAAAGCAATAAACAAATGGAGGGGTAATATATGAAAAAATTATTATCATTAGTATTAACAATGTGCACATTAGTTGCATTACTAGCTGGGTGTGGAGGTTCAAAAACTACTGAAACTTCAACAAAAGATTCAAAGGATGCAAAAAATAAAACCTATAAAGTTGCAATGATTTCTGATACTTCAATTTCTGATGGGGGATGGGGAGCTGCATGTTATAATGCGATGGTTACTGCTGCAAAAGAAAAGGGCTTTGAAACTCAATATACGGATGGCCTTAAGACAGCGGATTTTGCTCAAAGCATACGTTCATATGCAGATTTAGGATATGACTTGATTTTTGCACCAGGTAATCAATATTCAGATGCAGTAAAGGAAGTAGCCAAAGATTATCCGGATGTACATTTTGCATTATTAAATGGTACAGTCGAAACAGATAATATAGTTTCTCTTTTACCAGATGCAGAGCAAATAGGTCAAATGGCAGGTGCTCTTGCAGGTCTTATGAGCAAAACTAATAATATTGGTTTTATTGGAGGTATGGAATTAGATACTACAAAAACTAAACTTGAAAGCTATGAAGCAGCAGCAAAAGCTGTTAATCCAAATATCCAAGTTGCATCAGCTTATGCAGGTTCATTTAGTGACACTGCAAAGGGGATGGAAATTGCAAATTCTATGATAACATCTAAGAATGTAGACGTAATGTTTGGTGACGCAAGTGCTGTTGATTCAGGAGCACGCCAAGCATTAGCTAATAAATCAAATACATATGATATTGGTCAGCCAAGTGATCTTGTAAAGGATGATAAATCTGGCATAATAATTTCTAGTGTAGTGACAGATAATGCAGCTATGATAAAACTTTGTATGGATGATATTATAAACGGCAAGTTTGGTAATAAAACTATATATGGAAATATTGAAAATGGATCTTTAAGTGTTGGTACATTAAGTGATAAAGTGCCACAAGACATTAAGAGTAAATATTTGGAGATAGTTGATAAGATTAAGGCTGGTACCTTTATTAAAAAATAATTAAAAAATGAAAAGCCTCCGTTTTCTCGGAGGTTTTTTTATCATATAGAATTTACTTAGATCAAGACCAGCTAATAATAGTCAAGTTAATTTTCAAAAAAATAGTTTTTGGAAAAAGAGTATGGCAAACAAACCGTTTCAAAACACGAACGGTTACAGAAATTGGAATAAAATTAAGCGACTTTGTTTAAAGAGTTATTTTCTAGGAACATTTGCTTATGTATTTTGGGATCTCTTTGCTCAAACGGAGTTTGATTTCGGAGAACAGCAAAAATGTAGTTTATAATTTTATGCATTATAGCGACTAAGGCGATTTTAGGCTTTTTGCCTTTAAGGTTTATTTGATAATAATCTAATAGGACTTTATTTATAGGAACTCCATTACGATTGTTACGGATTGAAGCTAGTGCAACAGAATATAATGCTCTTCGACCGATTCGAGTTCCTCTTTTTGAAATTTTATTATCATCGCCTTTAAAATTACCTGATTGATTAACTGAGCTATCAATACCAAAGAAAGCTACAAGATGTTTGGGCTTAAGAAAACCATCAATATCACCTATTTCAGCTATTATAGTAATAGCAGTTAATTGCCCTATGCCAGGAATTGAATCAATTAGTTCAATATTAGCTCTAATAGATTCAGGAAAAGTTTCAGACTGTATAAAATTGTTAATTTTCTGTAGCAATGTATCAATCTCTGATTGAATAGTTTTTATTAATGTTATAGAGCTGGCTATTTTGACGGCTAAACCGTCTAACGGTAAGCCAATTATTTTAGCTTCATTAGCAACCTTAAATAATTTGGAATATGTATTTTCCGACCAGATAATGCCCTTTTTAGAGCTATTAAGGAAAATCTTAATTATATTTTCCTTAGGTGCATCTAAAATTGATTGTGGCGTTGGATATTGACTTAAAAGCTCAATTGAACTTTTAGATGTTGAATCTGAAAATATAGTATTATAGCCAGGAAAAATAACTCTTAAATCAGCGGATAATTTTTTCTTAAAAGTAGAGCTAGTATCTGTAAGTTTTGTAATACTCTCTTAAAAGATTTTTCAGAAGAAAAATATCAAGGCTAAGTTGTTGTGATAACTTAATGTTTTGAAATTTTCCTATTGTTGCAATAGATAAAGCGTCTTTTTTATCATTTTTCACTTTTCTTATGTCACCATTTTTGTTAGACTTAGTAACGAGTGGATTGATAACAAATGTGTTATCGAAATATTTATTAAGATAGTGGAAAAGAGATAAATGGTACACGCCAGTGGACTCCATGAAAATTGCAGTTTTCATGTTAAACTCTTCTTCCACTTTTTTTATTTCATTAACTAAGTGGTTGAAGCCATTGAGATCATGCTTTATTTTAAATGACTTCTTATAAATATCACCATTCGGTGCGAGTATTGCAGTATATGAAAAATCAGCTGAAACATCAATTCCTATTACAGGACTATAAAAAAAATTAGACATTGTATATATCTCCTTAAATTAAATTTTAGATATAGAATAGAACTTCCACTCTGTCAGATAGCTTATAACCTTGTTTGTGACACGGGTAATTCCCGAAGGGAAACCCAACCAGCTAAACATAGAATTCTACCTGATGAAATGATACGCTTTTTTACGGGTATAGGTTCTAAAAGACCTCCCAGGAGGTTTACATCTATCTTCTATTCAGGAGTATTATACTAGACTATATAAAACTTGGTTAGATTCCTTTAAGGAATTTAAATAAAAAACTATTTAAGATATGAAATGCATATTCCCTATCGGGGCGTAGGCAAAGTAATAAATTAGAATATTAAAAATAATAAGAGGTGTAATGTTCGTTAGAAAGATAAATAGTTTTCTATCAAATGTTACAACTAGATTATACAAGGAGGTTAAAAATGAAGTTACATAAGTTAAAATTAAATAGTATTAGAACTAAGCTGGTTATTAGTTTGTTCGGAATATGTATAATACCATTAATTATTCTTGGATATGGTTCTAATAAACAAGCTAAGTTAATTCTCACCGAAAAATTAAAGACAACAAGTCAGCAAACACTTTTAGAGATGAATGATGGAATTAATAATTATTTTAATGGTTTTAGCAGCATGACTAACATGTTATCAAGTAATTATAACTTTATTAATTCTGATAAGGAGGAAGCATATTCATTTACAGCAGCAATGTTACAGAATGTAAAAGAAAGTAATAGAGATATTTATAGTGTATATTTTGCAACAGAAGATGGAAAATTTGAAATATACCCCAATGAAAAAATGCCCTATGGTTATAATCCAAAAGAGAAAAATTGGTATAAGAAAGCGCTTGAGAGTAATCATCAAGTAATAATAACTTTACCATTTCAAGATGCTCAAACGGGAAAAAATGTTGTAGCTATAGCAAAAGCCGTAGAAAGGGATGGAAATGTAATAGGTGTCTGCGCAATGAGTGTTTCAGTTGATACTCTTTTAGAAAAGATAGGAACAAAGAAAATAGGAAATACAGGATATATTTTTATTTCTGACATTGAAGGAAAAAATATGATAGTTAATCCTAATAAAGATTTAATCGGTAGTGATAATGCATCTAAACAACCATTTTGGCAAGATGTAAAAACTCAAGATAAGGGATTTGTAACTTATGAAGATAATAATGTAAAGAGGTTTGGAGTTTATGAAACCAATAAGGCTACAGGCTGGAAATTAGTAGCTACATTAGATGAAAAAGAAATAATTAATGATACGAATTCCATATTAACTACCACATCAATTATAACTTTAGTTATAAGTCTAATTTCAATAATTTTATCCTTATTATTAAGTAGAGGTATAGCGGAAAATATAAAAAAACTAAAAGGAGTATTTGAAAAGGCTTCTAAGGGAGATTTAACAGTATCTATGGTCACATATACAAAAGATGAATTTATGGATTTATCAAACTCTTTTAATGAGATGATAAGAAATATATCAAGGCTTATGGAGAATGTTACAAAATCATCTAAAACAGTATTAGAAACTTCATCAAATTTGGCTAGCATGTCACAGGAAGTAACAGCCTCTATAAGTGAAGTTTCAAAAGCAATAGAAGATGTTTCACAAGGTGCAACAACTCAATCACAAAATGTCCAAAATGGAGTTTTAGAAATGAATGATTTATCAAATAGACTAGATAAAATTAGTAAAAATTCTTATGAAATGGATAAGCTTTCTGAAAAAACTAAAGAGTTAGGATCTAAAGGATTATCTATGGTAGATATATTAGCGGAAAAATCAAATAAAACTAAACTTGCGTCTAATGAAGTTAACGACATAGTTCAGGACATGAATGAAAGTACTAAAATAATAAATACAATATCTGAAAAGATATCCCAAATAACCGAGCAAACTAATCTTTTATCTTTAAATGCAAGTATAGAGGCTGCACGTGCAGGTGAAGCTGGTAAAGGGTTTGCTGTTGTAGCAGAAGAAATAAGAAAACTTGCAGAGCAGTCTAAGACGGCAACAGAAGAAATAAAGAATATCATAGTAAATATACAAGAAAAGTCAAATACAGTTGTAAAGGCTATTAAAGTTACAGAACAGGTAATAAATGAACAAGATTTATCAGTTAACAACACACATGATATATTTAATGAAATTCTTAATTCAATTGGGGGGATGATCAATAAGGTTGAGGAAGTAAAACTATCTGTGGCTGATATAGATAAAAAAAAGTGCAGAGTAGTAACAGAAATTGAAAATATTTCATCTATATCACAAGAAAATGCAGCTGTATCAGAAGAAGTGACAGCTTCAACAGAAGAAATAAGTGGGGCTATGGATAAGTATACTGAATATGCAGACGAGCTTCAATTATTAGCAGAAAAGTTAAATTTAGAAATAAAAAGATTTAAGATAAATTAAGATATGCAATGAATTTAATTTCTATAGCTTTGTGTCGACCGAAGCTTCGAATATTTAATAATAGTTTATATAAAGTAGGCTCAGCTCAAATTCGCATTTGAGTCATAAGAAAACATTTTTACTGAGATCATGACTATGGAAGATACAAGTAATACATATTTAAATGCTAATAGTTGATATTAGGATTTATATGATATAACAGTTAGCTATTATCAACGAAAAAAATTAATAAGTAAATTTATACATAAAGATAGTTTTTGCGTTATAATTTTATTGTTATATAATATTATAACAATAAAATAGTTTAAAAATGAATATTTAATAGTATAATATTTTTTATACTTTATAAATTTAGAATTCCAAATAAAATAATGGTTTGAAATTATTTATTACTTATATAAAATAATAGATAATAGGAGATTTTAGAGGAATTCTATAAAAATGTTCTTAGTATTAGGAGAGATTTTATATGATTGGAGAAAAAATAAGAGAAAGAAGACAACAATTAGGATTGAGCCTAAAGGAATTAGCTGAAAAAACAGATTTGACATCTGGTTTTTTAAGTCAAATAGAAAGAGATTTATCAGAGCCATCAATTTCATCACTACGAAAAATTGCAGAAGTTTTGGGAGTGGCTGTGTTTTACTTTTTAATAGATAATAAGGTTAAAAACCCAGTAGTAAGACATAATGAAAGGAAGAAAATAAGATTCTCAGAATCTCATATGACATATGAACTACTATGCCCAGATATGGATAGACAGCTGGAAATGTTTATGGCTAAGCTGGAGCCAGGAGCCATGACTTGTAGTGAACCATTAACTCACCCCGGAGAAGAAGTAACCTATGTTTTAAAGGGAAAGATGTGGATAAAAATAGGCACAGATGAGTATACCCTCGAAGAAGGTGATACAATTTACTATTTTGGAACAACTCCACACCAAATTATTAATACTGGTTCAGAAGAACTAATATTTATTTCAACCATTACTCCTCCTCAATTCTAAAAAATAATACAATTATTATGAATTTATTGACAACCTATTTAAGAAATGATATTATACAGACATTAAATAAATTTAGTCACATTAAACTTATATTGACGATGGAGTCATCACATAATTATTTGTGGTGGCTTTTTTTTATTGGTACTGGATATTGAACAATTATTCTTATAATTAAAATAAACATAGAGTAGGCGATTTGTGCAAAGGGGTATCTTATCATTAATCTATTATTAAATAATTAGTTAGAGTAAGGTGTATCATAAAAATTAAGTATAAGTAAAAATAACAGTAACTTATTTTATGTATTAAGAGTAGAGAGGATAATCATAATGACTGAAAATTTTAAGAACGTTAATTTTAAGAGGAAAAATGAAAAGAAAACACCATTAGATTTTTTAAGTATTGATGTTGCAAGAAAAGCACAAAAATTTCATAGCAGTTTTCATAATTATAGTATGACTCCGCTTACTGAGCTTAAGAATTTAGCTAGTACTTTAGGTGTGAGTAATATATATGTAAAAGATGAGTCATACAGATTTGGATTAAATGCATTTAAAGTGCTTGGAGGAAGTTATGCAATAGGTAATTATATTGCCGAAAAACTAGGACAAGATATAGACAATCTACCATACGACAAAATAACTTCTGATGAAGTGAAAAAAGAACTTGGAGATATAACATTTATTACTGCAACAGATGGAAATCACGGGCGTGGAGTTGCATGGACAGCGAATAGATTGAAACAAAAATCTGTAGTTTATATGCCAAAAGGCAGTTCTTTAGAGAGATTAAATAATATAAGAGCCGAAGGGGCAGATGCTTCTATAACTGACATGAATTATGACGAAGCTGTAAGATTTTCAAATGATCTGGCTGAGAAAAATGGATGGGTAATGGTTCAAGATACAGCATGGGAAGGGTATGAAAAAATACCAAATTGGATTATGCAAGGATATACTACAATGGCATATGAATCATATATGCAGTTGCAAAAAATGAAAGAAGATATGCCAACACATATTTTTTTACAAGCAGGGGTTGGAGCTTTTGCAGGAGCAGTTCAAGGATTTTTTGCTAGTGTCTATGGTGAAAATAGGCCAATAACAACGATAGTAGAACCTAATAAGGCTGATTGCATTTATAGAACAGCGGAGAAAAATGATGGTAAACTTCATTTTGTCAAAGGTGATATGGATACAATAATGGCGGGACTTGCTTGTGGGGAACCATGTAGAATAGGATACGAAGTTCTGCGTGATTATAGTGATAATTATGTATCTTGTCCAGATTATGTAACAGCAAAAGGTATGAGAATTATGGGAAACCCTATTGAAGATGATAAAAAGATTATTTCAGGAGAAAGCGGAGCAGTTACTATTGGACTCATTGCAGAAATTTTGGAGAATAAAGATTTACAATGGCTAAAAGAAGAATTAAAGCTTGATGAAAATTCAAGAATCCTTTGTTTCAGTACTGAAGGAAATACAGATAAAGAAAGCTATAGAGATATAGTATGGAATGGAAAGTATCCAAGCTATAGATAAACAAGTTGAAAGTTATACTTATGTGATAACGTAACAAAACCATAAATATTTTGTTCTGAAAAACTAACAACCTTTGACAGCTCATTTTCAAATGTTTTCTCCATCTTATGACCCATGTGGTTACAAATATATTTATGATTTTTAGTGAAGATACGAACTTAAAGTATTAGCAACTTTGTAAATATATTCATCTAATAAGTCTAATTCTTAAACTTGATATCTATAAATTAAATATGGGATTTCAATATCTATTAAACTAAGGAGGGTGATTTATGAAAGGTTGCGAAAATGATATTAAAATTTTAAAAGGAAATATAGTGTATACAGAAACAAGTGAATTGTTTAATATAGCCGAAAATGGATATATAGTAGTTCAAGGAAATTTTGTTGAAGGAGTATATAAGGAGTTACCAGAAAGATATAAAAATATAAAGATTAATGATTATGGAAACAAACTTATAATTCCTGGTTTTGTAGATTTACATACTCATGCTTCTCAATTTGCTATAAAAGGTATTGGATATGATAAAGAATTGTTACCATGGCTTAAAACATATACTTTTCCAGAAGAAGCGAAATTTCAAGACTTATCTTATGCTAAAAAGGTTTATAAGGAATTTACTGATGACCTATATGCTGAAGGAACTACAAGAGCTGTTATTTTTGCAACAATTCACCCTGAAGCTACGGAAATTTTAATGAGCTTAATTGAAGAAAAAGGAATAATATCATATGTAGGAAAAGTAAATATGGACAGAAATTGTCCTGATATATTAAGAGAAGACAGTGAAGAGTCAATAAAAATGACTATAAAGTGGTTGGACAATTGTAATAAAAAATATAAATTTGTAAGACCCATAATTACGCCAAGATTTGTGCCAAGTTGTACAGGATACTTAATGAAAGCGTTAGGTAATATCGCAACAAATAGAAATATGCCAATCCAATCACATCTATCAGAAAACTTATCAGAAATTAAATGGGTAAAGGAATTACACCCAGAATGTAAAAATTATGCTGATGTATATAATCAATTAAATCTCTTTGGACAAACGAAAACTATAATGGCTCATTGTGTTCACTTAACAGAAGAAGAGATAGACACAATTGTAAAAAATAATGTTATAGTAGCACATTGTCCAACTTCTAATGTAAATTTATCAAGTGGAATATCTCCGATAAACAAACTATTAAAGAGAAAAGTTCAAATAGGACTTGGATCAGATATAGCTGGTGGAGAAAGTTTAAGTATGTTTTCAGTAATGGCGTGCGCAATTAGAATATCAAAATTAAGAAAAGAGTGCTTTATGGAAGAGGAAAAATCTTTAACACTTCAAGAAGTTTTTTATTTAGCAACAAAAGGTGGAGGAAGTTTTTTCGGAAAGGTTGGAAGCTTTGAAAAAGGATATGAATTTGATGCCTTAGTAATAGATGATGATAACTTATGGAAAATTGATAAAGGAACAATTGAAGAAAGATTAGAAAGATTAATATATCTAGGTGATAAGAAAAATATAACGAATAGATATGTATGCGGAAATGAAATATAAGAAGGGTAGGTTATTTATGGATAAGGATAGAAAAGAAAAATTAATAAAACTTTGCCAAGATATTATTAGAATTCAAAGTTACTCAGGTAACGAAGGAGAGGTAGTTGGGTGCTTAGAAGAGAATATGAAAAGTATTGGCTTCGATGAAATTATTGTAGATAAGTATGGAAGTATAATTGGAAAAATAAAAGGGAACAGACCAGGTAACAAAGTACTTTTTGATGCCCATATTGACACAGTTCCAGTAAATAATCCAGAAGAATGGAAACATGATCCCTTTGGAGCTGAAATAGATGAAGATAAGATTTATGGAAGAGGTACGTCTGATATGAAAGGTTCTTTAGCAGCTATGATAATTGCAGCAGAATTTTTCGCTAAGGATAATAACAGGGATTTCCCAGGAGAAATATATATTGCTGGAGTAGTTCATGAAGAATGTTTCGAAGGAGTCGCAGCAAGAAATATAAGCGAACTTGTAAAGCCAGATTATGTGGTAATAGGAGAAGCCTCTGAACTCAATCTTAAAATAGGGCAACGTGGACGTGCTGAAATTGTAGTTGAAACTTTTGGAGTTCCTGCTCATTCAGCTAATCCAGAAAAAGGAGTTAATGCAGTTTATAGCATATCTAAAATAATTAATAAGCTTCAAGAAATTAAATATGAAGAAGATGACTTTTTAGGTAAAGGAATTCTAGAACTTACAGATATTAAATCATCACCTTATCCAGGGGCATCTGTTGTACCAAGTTATTGTAAGGCGACCTATGATAGAAGGTTACTAGTTGGTGAAACTAAAGAAGGTGTTTTAGAGCCAATAATAAAATTAATAGATGAATTAAAAAATGAATCATCTAATATTAATTACAAGGTCTCTTATGCTAGAGGAACAGAGAAATGTCATACAGGGGAAGTAATTGAAGGAGAGAGATTTTTTCCAGCATGGTGTTATAAAGAGGATGAAGTATTTGTACAAAAAACTTTCAAAGGTTTATGCGATATTGGATTGAATCCAAAGATAACTAACTATTCCTTCTGCACAAATGGAAGTCATTATGCTGGCGAAGCTAATATAAAAACTATAGGTTTTGGTCCATCAAAAGAAAATATAGCACATACTATTGATGAATATATTGAAATAGAGCAGTTAGCTAAGGCATCTGAAGGTTATTATAAAATAATGGGAACATTATTAGGACTAGAGGAATAAGAAAATGAAATGGATGATAAGTAATGGAACTATAGTTGATGGAACTAATAAACCAGCATACAGTGGAGATTTAATAATAAGTGATGATACAATTGCAGAAATTGGTAATTTGGAAAGTAAAAAGGAAGCCATGGATTATGTATTAGATGCAAGTGGCTTGATTATTGCTCCAGGATTTATTGATACACATAGTCATTCAGATTTAGAAATCTTAAGTAATCAAAATATAAGGCCTAAGATTTACCAAGGGATAACAACTGAGGTTTTGGGACAAGATGGTGTATCTATAGCCCCGCTGCCAAGTAAATTCATTAAGGATTGGAGGAAAAATCTAAGCGGTCTTGATGGTGACAGTGATGAAATTTCGTGGGATTATAAAACAGTAAAAGATTATTTTAATGCAATTGAAGATAGGGGATTAGTATCTAATGTATGTTATCTTGTGCCCCACGGAAATATCAGAATGGAGGCAATGGGGCTTTCTTCAAATAAAGCAGGCAAAGAGGACATAGAAAGCATGAAATTAATTTTACGAAGAGAGCTTGAGTCAGGTGCTATTGGATTATCTTCAGGGCTTATATACATTCCATGCGCTTATGGTGATACAGAAGAGTTAATTGAGCTTTGCAAAGTAGTTGCGGAATATAATAAGATTTTTGTAGTACACCAAAGAAGTGAAGCAAACGAAATTATTGATTCAATGAAAGAAATAATTAGGATTGGTAAAGAAAGCGGTGTTAAAATACATTTTTCTCATTTTAAAATTTGTGGGAAAAATAATTGGCATAAAATAGATGATATAGTTTCTCTTATAGAAGAAGCACAAAAAGAAGGAGTAAAGATATCTTTTGATCAATACCCATATGATGCTGGAAGTACGATGCTTAGTGTTATAATCCCGCCATGGGTTCACAGTGGTGGAACTAATAAAATGCTGGAAAGAATAAAATCAAAAGAGTTAAGACAAAAGATTATTAATGAAATATATGAAACAAATTGTAATTGGGATAACTTTGTTGAATTTGCAGGTATAGATGGAATATATATTACTTCAGTAAAAACATATAAGAATAAAGAGATTATAGGGAAAAACTTAAAAGAGCTAGGGGAAATAAGGAATCAAGATCCGATAGAAGCAACGTTAGATTTATTAATAGAAGAAGAAAATGCAGTTGGAATGATTGATTATTACGGATCAGAAGAACATGTAATCCAATTTATGAAAATGCCTGAACAAAATTTTTGCACTGATGGTTTGCTTGGGGGAAAACCTCATCCAAGGGTATATGGGGCTTTTCCAAGAGCATTAGGTCGATATGTTAGAGAGCTTAAGGCTTTAACATTGGAAGAAGCAATACATAAAATGACTAGTAAATCTGCGGTCACAATGGGAATAAAGGATAGAGGATGTCTTGATGTCGGATTTAAAGCTGATATAGTAATATTCGATAAAGATAAGATAATAGATAAAGGTACATTTATTGAACCTGAGCAATATCCAGAAGGAATATCATATGTAATTGTAAATGGAAATATTGTTGTAGAAAATGAAAATTACTCTCCTGGCAACTATGGAGCTATTATAAAGTGAGAAACTTAGAATGAACTTTCATTATATTATTAATATGTTAAGAATGATACATATTAGATGAAGAGGGTCGAAGAATGATGGATGTAGATGGAGTTATACTAGCAGCGGGATATTCAAGTAGAGCTAATGCTTTTAAAATGGAACTTGAAATTAATAATAAGCCAATCTTACAGAGATGCATAGAGGCTTTATATGATAACTGTAATAATATAATAGTAGTTAGTGGGTATAAGCATGAGAAGATAAATAGATTGGTAGAAAATTATACAAAGGCAAAAGTAGTATATAATGATGAATTTCATAAGGGAATGTTTAGTTCTGTAAAAAAGGGAATACGATATGTTACGGCATCAAAATTCTTACTTACTCCTGGAGATTATCCGTTAATAAATAAAGATATAATAAAGAAATTACTAAGTGAAGAGAAGGAAATAGTTATACCAAGCTTTAATATGAGAGGCGGACATCCGATTTTATTAGGTAGAAATCTAATAAGAGAAATATTACAAGAACCTGATGACTCTAATTTAAAAAAATATTTGAGTAAGAAGCAGTGCTCGTACCTTAATATAAATGATAAAGGAATATTGTTGGATGTTGATACTATGGAAGATTACGAAAATGTGAAAAATAATATTAAAAAATAATTATAATAATAAATTATTTTCAATATTATTGACTTATTAGAGAAGGACGATATATAATATTTAATAAAAATAAAAAAATTTAATAAAAGTTAAGTATAGACAAAGAGGTCTTATTTCAAAATCAGAAGTAAGGCCTCTTTTTGTTTTTATTACTCAAAAAATTCTAATAAGGCTAAAATAAGAAAAATTTTAGATAAGTATAATATAAAAATTTAGAATTCAAATTTAGAAAACTATATTAAGTATATGGAAAATTTATAGGCTAATTATTACTTAAAAGGATAATAGATATGAAAAGAAAATTTTAAACTTATCTAAAAGGGGGAGATTTTATTTTTGATTTGGGAATATTAAATGGAAGATTATATTTAGAAGGAAATTTCATATACAGCAATTTATATATAAAAAATGGAATCATAGATACAGTATCTACATCAATTTTAGAGTGTAGAGAAAAATATGATGCTAAAGGAAAAATGGTTTTACCAGGATTCATAGATGCACATGTACATTTTAATTTAGGTGTTGGAGAAAATGTTTCAATTGATGATTTTTTTGAAGGTTCAAAAAAGGCAGCTATAGGAGGGGTAACAACATTTATAGATTTCTTAGATCCAATTGATGATGTTAGTCAGTTAGATGAAGCTTTTAATAAAAGATATGAGCTAGCAAAAAAAAGTGTTGTTGATTATGGTTTTCATGTGACACTTGGAAATCCAGATGGAGATGTTAAAGAACTCCTAAACAAAAGTTCTTTACTTGGTATGCCAACTATAAAATTATTTACAACATACTCATCAACTAATAGACAAACAAAGGATTATTACATAGATGAATTACTAAAACATTCAAAGAAAACAAAAACTAGAGTATTAGTTCATGCAGAAAATAATGACATGATAAGAGAGAAAAATATTTTTGTAAAAGATCACGAAAAAGCAAGACCAGTGCTTTCAGAAATTACAGAAGTTCTAAAATTAACTGAAATGGCAAGATATAGAGATGGTCTTTTATATATTGTTCATACTAATTGTGGAACTACTCTTGAAAGGTTAAAGGATATTTATTCAAATGAATTACATTCAACAGTAATATTAGAAAGTGCACCTCATTATTTTAAATTTAATTCTTCATTATATGAAAGAGAAGATGGATATTTATATACTATGACACCACCTTTAAGAAGTGAAGAAGAAAGATTAAAGATGATTAATAATATAGATGCAATTGATGTAATAGGTACAGATCACTGTCCTTTTTCTAAAAGACTAAAAAATAAGAAGTATACAAGTGAAATTCCCATGGGAATAGATGGAGTAAAGTATTCATTTTTAAATATGTTTACTATTTTTGGAGAAAGTATAATTTCTAAATTTACAGTAGAACCTTCAAAGATTCATGGATTATATCCTAAAAAAGGAACGATAATGCCGGGTAGTGATGGAGATATAGTAGTTTTTGACCCAAATAAGACAACTAAAATAGTCGATGCTAATTCTGTTTATCATGATGAAATTTTGAAAGGTGAAATAAGTGCAACTATATCTAAAGGAAAGATTGTAGTTAGTGAAGGTGAATTTATAGGTGGACAAGGTGAGTATTTACCAAGGAGGTTACAAGTATGATTAAAGCATTAATAAATGTTAATATATTTAATTTTGATTCATTAAAAGAAAAATCTTATGTGTTATTTGATAAACAAATAATTGAAGTGGGTTCCATGGAAAACTTTAAGGGAGCAGATGAAGTATATGATTGTGATGATCAAATATTAATGCCTGGACTTGTAAATTGCCATAGCCATATCTATTCAACCTTTGCTAGAGGATGGATTACCGAATTTGATCCTAAAAGTTTTGTAGATTTACTAGAGCAAATGTGGTGGAAATTAGATAAGGTTCTTGATGAAAAAGATGTTTATTATAGTGCTCTTGTTAGTGGAATTGAATTTATAAGAAATGGAGTAACTACAGTAGTAGATCATCACGCTAGTGGGAGAAAAATAAGAGGTAGCTTAAATTTATTAAAAAGGGCTTTATGTGATTATATAGGAATCCGAGGAGTATTTTGTTTCGAAAGTAGCGATAGATTCCCAATAGATGAATGTATCGAAGAAAACATAGAGTTTAGTAAAATTCATTCAACTATGACAAGTGGATTATTTGGAATGCATGCATGTTTGACATTAAGTGATGAGTCATTGAAGAAAATAGCAGATAGAAGTAAAGGAATGCCGATACACATTCATGTTGGTGAAAGTGATGAGGATAATATAGAAAGTATTGAGAAATTTAAAAAAACACCTATCGAAAGATTAGAGGAACATGGATTGCTTAGAGAAAACTCGATTTTATCACATTGTATCTATTTAAGTGAAAATGATATGGATATTTTAAAAAAGTATAAGGTTTATGTAGCATTAAATCCTACTTCCAATTTTAATAATGCGGTGGGTTTAGCAGATGTATTGGAACTTGAGAAGAGGGAAATAAAATGTCTTTTAGGTAATGATGGGCTTGGATTTAATTTAACTAGAGACATGATTAATTTAATGTTTGGAATGCACTTGAAGTATAAGAATCCTACAGCATATGCTTTAGGGAACATTAAGAAGATTATAGAAAACAACTACGAGTATGCAAGTAACATTTTAGGCTGTAAGCTTGGAAAAATTGAAGAAGGATACGAAGCAGATTTTCTAACTTTAGAATATAATGCACCTACGCCAATAACAGAAAATAATTTATTTGGTCATTTTTTTTATGGAATGTTAGATAATTTTAAACCTAAAAATGTTTGGTGCAATGGTGAAATTAGATTAAAAGATTATAAGGTATTGCATGATGAAGAAAAAATATATAAAGAATCAACTCAAATAGCACGTGAGATTTGGGAAAAGTGTAAGGAGAAATAATATATGAATTTGAGTACAAGTTTAAGTGGAATAAATTTAGAAAATCCTCTAATGCCTGCATCAGGCCCATTAGTTGGAGATAGCGAAAAAATGAAAATAATATCTGACTTTGGAGTCGGAGGAATTGTTACAAAAACAATATCTAGCAAAGGGGCAGAAGTGGTTAGACCATGTATATATGGTGGACGGGACTTTGTTATGAATGCTGAGTTATGGTCAGAATATGATCCAGAAGTATGGTTAGATAAATTTCTACCAGAAATAAAGGCAGAGATAAATAAACCATTATTTATAAGTGTAGGGTATTCAAAAGAGGACATGGAAAACTTAATTCCAAAGCTAGATAAGTATGCTGATGCTTTTGAGATATCAACTCATTACGTAGGAAAAGATTTATCAGCAATACAAGAAACATTAATGACTATAAGAAAGTATACGAAAAAGCCAGTTTATATGAAAATGAGTCCACACATACCTGATCCAGTAGGATTTGCGAAAATGGTTATAGAAAATGGTGGCAATGGAGTTGTAGCGATTAATTCTTTAGGACCAACTATGAAAATAGATGTAGCATCAAGAAAAGTATTAATAGGGAATAAAGAAGGAGAAGTGTGGACTTCAGGGCCAGCAATAAAACCAATAGCTTTAGCACTTATCAACAAAATTAAGAAAGCCCTTCCACAATGTGAAGTAATTGGTGTAGGCGGAATAGCTTCAGCAGAAGACGTAATAGAATTTTTACTAGCTGGAGCAAATGCAGTTCAAATGCTGTCTGCTGCTATGCTTAAAGGAAAGGATTTGTATGAAAAGATAGTTGAAGATCTTCCAAGTGCTTTAGAAAAGTATGGATTTAGCTCTGTTGAAGAAGTATTAAATACTGAATTACAAACTGGTAATGTAAAGTATGATCCTATTTATCCTTCTATTGATTACGATAAATGTGTTAACTGCAAATTATGCGAAAATATATGTCCATACTTTGCAATTAGTAGTAAAAATGAAAAAGTAGAAATGGACAAGAGTAAATGTTTTGGATGTGGATTATGTGAATCTAAATGTTCAAAGAAAGCAATCAAAAACGTATTTTAATTTTAGCTCCTTATGAGATGGAGGAAAGATTATGGATAGTATAAGAAAATCAGTTATAAAAGCTGATCATAAAATTAAGGTGGACGGAAGTGCTAAATACATTGCAGATATTAAATTTAAAAATAGTTTATATGCTAAGACTCTTCGTTCAGAAAAATCAAAGGCTGTTATAAAAGGAATTTTTATTCCTGAGTTAAAAGATGGCTATTATATAGTTGAAGGAAAAGATGTTCCTGGCTTAAACAAGGTTAAGATAATTCAAAATGACATGCCAGTTTTTTCGGATAAAGAAGTTAATTATATAGGAGAACCTATCCTTTTAGTGTTAGGGCCCGATCTTGAAGAAGTCATAAGTATTTTAAATGATATTAAGGTTGAATATGAAGAGGGTAATCCTGTTTTTGACATGAGAGATTCTACGGAATCGTTTGATAAATATGAATACGAAAAAGGCAATATAGAGGATGCAATTAAAAAATCTATAAAGGTAATAGAAGAAGAATTTTATACAGGATATCAAGAACAGGCTTACTTAGAAACTCAAGGATTAGTTGGAGATTATGAAGATGACAAGGTTTCGGTATATGGAACTATGCAATGCCCATATTACGTCAAAGGTGCTGTTGTTCAAGCATTAGGATTTAACGAAGATAAAGTAAGAATTGTACAAACTACAACTGGAGGTGGCTTTGGCGGTAAAGAAGATTATCCTTCTCTACTCGGAGCACAGGTTGCAGTGGCAGCTTATAAAGCTAAAAAGCCAGTTAGGTTAATTTTAGATAGAGTTGAGGATATGGCATTTACAACTAAGAGGCATCCAGCTTTACTGAAATACAAAACGCTTCTTGATGAAAATAACAAAATAATTGGGATGGATGTAGATATTATATTGAATGGTGGGGCATATGCGACTGTTTCTAGTGTAGTTCTCCAAAGGGCTTTATTATGTGCGATAGGGGTTTATAACATACCTAATATCAGAGTTAAGGGGCGTGTAGTAAAAACAAATACTGTGCCTACTGGAGCATTTAGAGGTTTCGGTGGTCCACAAAGTATATTTGGAATTGAAACACATATGGCTCATATAGCTAAAGAATTAGGATTCGCTCCTTTAGAGTTAAAGAATAAGTATTTTGTAAAAACCGGTGATGATACTTGTACTGGCGGAAAGTTTACTTATGATGTGAAGCTTGAAGAAATGTTAGAAAAAGCTGAAAAAATAAGTGATTTTAGCAGAAAATATAAAAAGTATTCAAGCGAGCAAGGGATTATGAGAAAGGGAATAGGAATGTCAATATTTCTACATGGATGCGGGTTTACAGGAAGTGGAGAGAGAGATTTTATTAAAGCCAAGGTAAAGTTATTAAAATATGAAAGTGGAGTTATTGAGATTCTAGTATCTAACACAGATATGGGACAAGGCTTACAAACAACATTTAAGAAAATTGTAGCAAAGGTTCTTGATAGGAATTATCAAGATATAATTTATGAAAATCCAGATACAGATAGAGTTCCAGATTCTGGGCCGACTGTAGCTTCAAGATCAATTATGGTAGTGGGAAAATTGCTTGAAAGAGCTGCTTTAAGACTAAAAGAAAATTGGGTTGATGGAAAAGAACAAATAATAGAAGAAAATTATAAACACCCAGATTTAATACCTTGGAATATAACGAAATTTAATGGTGATGCTTATCCAAGTTATTCATGGGGAATAAATGTTGTAGAAGTTGAGATTAATACGATAACAGCTGTTACTGAAGTAACTGGGATATATACAGTTTTTGATATCGGAATTCCAATTGATGAAACTATAATGGAAGGACAAATACAAGGGGGAGTTATACAAGGCCTTGGGTATGGTTCTTGCGAAAACATGGAATGTGACCAGGTGGGAAAAGTTAGGCAACATAGCATAACTGACTATATTATCCCAACTGCAAAGGATGTTGTAAACATTAAAAATGAATTAGTAGATAATCCATGTGAGCTTGGCCCATTCGGAGCTAAGGGAGCTGGGGAGCTAACTTTAGTAGGAACTGCGCCAGCCTATGCAAATGCAATAGAAAATGCACTAGGAGTAAAAGTGAATAGATTGCCTGTGACTCCGGAATGGATAATGGAGGCGATAGTAAATGAGTAATACAATCACATTAAATATAAATAATAAAACAATAACCACAGAAGAGAATTCTATAAAGAGACTTTTAGATTTCCTTCGAGAAGATTTGGGTATAACAGGTCCAAAGGAAGGCTGTGGTGAAGGGGAATGCGGTGCTTGCTCTGTAATTATAGATAAGGAGTTGATTAATTCTTGTTTAGTAACAATTGGCTCTGTACAAGGAAAAGAGATTATAACGGTTGAGGGATTAAAAGGGACAAAACAATTTGACGTTTTGGAAAAATGCTTTGCAGAAGCAGGGGCTGTACAATGTGGTTTTTGTACACCAGGAATGATAATGGCTGCACATGCACTTTTATCTAAAATTCCAAAGCCAACAGAAGATGATGTCAGAGATGGTATTTCAGGGAATTTATGCAGATGTACAGGATACAACATGATAATTAATGCAATACTTATGGCATCTAAAAGAGGTGATGGATTATGGTAGGTGGATATTTACCAAAAGATTTTGATGAGGCATTAAAAATATTAAATGAAAAAGACGTAACTATTTATGCCGGAGGAACTGACCTAATGGTTAGGAACAAAAATGCCGCATCACTTCTCCCTAAATTTAATAACGACTTGTTATATATAGGAAACTTAAAAGAACTAAAAGGAATTAAAGAGTCGGATGACAGCTTAGAAATAGGAACAGCCTGCACTCTATCATCACTTTTACGAGAAAAAGGGATTCCAGAAGTGTTAAAAGAGTCAATAAGACAAATAGCATCACCAGCTATAAGAAATATGGGCACTATTGGAGGAAATATATGTAATGCGTCTCCGGCTGGGGATACCTTGCCTATACTATATGCATTAGGTGCGAAGCTTAAATTGGTTAGTGAAAATTCATCAAGAGAAGTTCATATAGAAGATTTTATATTAGGACCAAGGAAAATTATCCTTGAAAGAACTGAAATTTTAAAAAGCATAATCATACCAAAAGCAGAATTCAATAAAGTATATTATGAAAAAGTTGGAGCTAGAAAGGCTTCTGCTATATCAAAACTTTCTTTTATTGGTCTTGCAGAAGTAAAGTCTGGAAAAGTAAAAGACATAAGAATTGCAATAGGTTCAGTGGCTCCTAAGGTAGTCAGAGTAAGAGCGGCAGAAGATTTTATAAAAGAAAAAAATCTAGAGGATATAAAATCTGAGATGGAAAAAATACGTAATATTTATTTCAAAGAAATAGTTCCTATTGATGATCAAAGATCCACAGCTGTTTATAGAAAAACAGTAGCATTAAGGCTTATTCAATATTTTTTAAATACAAGGATATAGAATAAATTAATTTTAGAGGGGGAAATAGTTATGAATAAGAGTATCAAAAAGAAATTACTAACAGTAATTACTGCAGTAGCATGCTCTACTATGCTACTAGTTGGATGTGGTTCAGCATCTACACAAACTTCAAAAGATGATGGAAAGGCAACAAAGACAGAGGCTTCAGGCGAAAAGCTTAAGGTAGGATTCATCTACATTGGATCAGCTTCGGATGGAGGTTATAGCCAAGCTCACGATAATGGTCGTAAATATTTAGAAGAAAAGCTTCCAAATGTTGAAACTATAGTTAAAGAATCTGTACCGGAAGGACAGGAAGTAGAAAAAGTAGCTAATGATATGATTGATCAAGGTGCCAAAGTTATTTTTGCAACATCTTTTGGATACGGAGATTATATTTTAAAGGTAGCAAAGGATCACCCAGATGTTAAGTTCTTCCACTGTTCAGGAGTAAAAACAGCCGATAATATGAGCACATATTTTGGTAGAGAGTATCAAGCTAGATATCTTAGTGGAATAGTAGCAGGAATGAAGAGCAAAAGTGGAAAAATTGGCTATGTAGCAGCATTCCCTATTCCAGAAGTTATTAGAGCAACAAATGCATTTGCTCTTGGTGTAAGATCAGTAAATCCAACAGCAGTAGTGAAAGTAACTTGGACTAGTACATGGTATGATCCGGCAAAAGAAAAAGAAGCAGGTTTATCATTAATTGATCAAGGTGTAGATGTTATTGGACAATATCAAGATACAACAGCAGTACAGCAAGCAGCAGAGGAAAAAGGAATTTCTTCTATTGGGTGTGATTTAGATATGTCTGCTTCAGCACCAAATGCTAATATGACAAGTGCAATTTGGAATTGGGGTACTTACTATGTACAAGCAGTACAATCTGTTATGGATGGAAAATATAAATCAGAAAGCTATTGGGGTGGTATAGACACAGGAATATGCGATTTATCACCATTAACTAAAAACGCACCACAAGGAGCACAAGCAAAAGTTGATGAAGCTAAAGCTAAAATGGTAAGCAAATCTTGGGATGTATTTACAGGACCTATTAAAGATCAAAATGGAAATATAAAAGTAGCTGAAGGACAAAAGATGACAGATGAGCAATTACTAAGTTTTGACTGGCTTGTAGAGGGAGTAGACGGTCAAATCAGTAAATAATAATGAAGAAAGAGGGGCTCTTTATGGAACAATGTGTGAGTGTTGAATTGAAAAAAATAACAAAGACTTTTGGATCTGTCATAGCTAATGAAGATGTGGATTTAAAGGTACATAGTGGAGAAATTCATGCACTCCTCGGAGAAAATGGGGCTGGAAAGAGTACTCTAATGAACATGCTATCAGGAATTTACAATCCTGATAGTGGTTCAATTTTTATAAGAGGAAAACAAATTCAGTTTAAGTCTCCAAAGGAATCCATTGAATATGGAATAGGTATGGTTCACCAGCATTTTAAATTAGTTGAGAGATTTACAGCAAAGGAAAATATAATTGCAGGTAACAAAGGAAAGTTTTTTACTAAAAATAAAGAAATAGATAAAAACATTTTAGATTTATGTGAAAAATACAATCTTCAAATAGAATTAAACAAAAGAGTAAGTGAAATGTCTATAGCTGAGAAACAGATGTTAGAAATAATTAAAGTATTATATAAAGGGGCAAATATTTTGATATTAGATGAACCTACAGCAGTATTAATGCCTCAAGAAGTAAGCAGATTGTTTAACATTGTCAAAAGGATGAAGGAACAAGGGTGTGCTGTAATAATAATAACTCATAAGCTACACGAAGTAATGGAATTATGTGATAAAGTATCAGTTTTAAGAAAAGGAAAAAATATAAAGACTTTAAATATATCTGATACTAATAAGAATCAATTGACAGAGCTTATGGTAGGACATAAAAGTGATTTAAAGATAGATAAAGTATCTTCAAGCAGAAATGAAATAATATATGATATAAAAAATATCTCAGTTAAAAGCAGCTTAGGCATAAATGTACTTGATAATATTAGCTTTAGCATGAAGGAAGGCGAAATTTTAGGAGTAGCTGGAGTCGCAGGAAGTGGTCAGAAAGAGCTTTGCGAGGCTTTATTTGGATTACAAAAAATAGAAAATGGGAATCTCATATTTAAAGGAAAAGATATTACTAATAAATCTCCAAGAGAAGTTTATAAAAAGGGAATTAAAATGGGACTTATACCTGAAGATAGATTAGGCATGGGTCTAGTTGGAAGTATGGGTGTTGCAGATAATTTATTACTTAGAAATTATTATGAGCAAAAGGGATTAATCGTTAAAAGAGATAAATTAAAAGATGAAGCTAAAAATATGATTAAAGAATTAGAAATTAAAACACCAGGAATAGATCATCCAGTAAAACAATTATCAGGAGGAAATATTCAAAAAATATTATTAGGCAGGGAAATAAGTATAAGTCCTGATGTACTTATAACTTCTTATCCAGTAAGAGGTTTAGATATCGGGGCTACATATCAGATATATGATCTTTTAAATAAGGAAAAGGAAAAAGGGGTATCAATATTATTTGTGGGAGAAGACTTAGATGTTCTTTTAGAGCTAAGTGATAGAATAATGGTTTTATGCGGTGGAAAATTAATTGGTATTGTGAACGGAAAAAATGCAACCAAAGAACAAATAGGACTTATGATGGCAGGATATATTGAAGAAGCTACTTTAGAATATAGCGAAAAGACACAGGATCAGAAAGGAGGAGAGTCTTATGATTAGAGTTAGAATAGTTAAGGCAAAAAAATTAAGCAAGAAGAAGAAGATATTCCTTCAATTATTTGCAGTTCTGCTTGCACTAGTTTTAACTGGTATTTTCATTTTATTTATGGGACACAATCCTATTGAAGTGTATGTATCAATGGTAAGCGGATCTTTTGGGACTGGACACAGGATTAGCGAAACAATTGTGAAGACAATACCTCTTGTAATAGCAGGTTTAGGTATAGGGGTAGCTTTTAAGATGAAATTTTGGAATATCGGAGGAGAAGGGCAGATGCTCATGGGTGGTTTTGGAGCAGCTCTTATAGCTTTAAATTTTACAAATCTGCCTGGAGTTTTATTAATGCCAATAATGATAATTGTAGGAATATTATTTGGAGGCATATGGGCTTTAATTGCAGGAATATTAAAAGCAAAATTTAAAACAAACGAAACTATTATTACTTTGATGTTGAATTATATTGCGCTAAAGTGGATTACTTACCTTCAATATCAACGATGGAAAGATCCAGCATCACTTGGGTTCCCTAAGATTGCAAATTTTGGAGATAATGCAATTCTGCCAAAATTATTTGGAATTCATATAGGCTGGATAATAGCACTTGTTTTGGTTATAGCAGTACATGTATTTTTAAATTACACAAAGAAAGGTTATGAAATATCAGTACTTGGAGAAAGTGAAAATACTGCAAAATATGCAGGGATGAATGTAAAAAAGTTAATATTACTGACTACTTTTATTAGCGGTGGTTTAGTAGGACTTGCAGGAGCTATACAAGCTTCGGCTGTTGCAAATACTCTTAGCATTCAATTAACATCTAATGTAGGTAATACGGCTATAATAGTATCTTGGCTTTCAGGACTTAATGCAACATGGACACTGGTTGTTTCAGTGGCGTTTGCTGTTTTGATACAAGGAGCTTCATATATTCAGACAGCCTTTCAAATACCACAGGCAGCAGCGGATATTATACAATCTACAATTTTATTCTGTGTTTTAGGATGTCAATTCTTTTTGCAATACAGGATGGTATTTGAATTTTCAGCTAAGACTAAAATGGAAACCAATATGACTGAAAGAGGTGAAACATATGGAAATTAGTTTGTTCTTATCGTCAGCAGTTATAGCAGGAACACCTTTGCTCTTTGCTACCCTTGGATGCGTTTTGGGAGAAAAGGTTGGAAATTTGAATTTAGGAATTGAAGGAATGATGCTAATGGGAGCCATTGGGGGATTTATAATGGGATACAATACTGGAAATGTAGTTTTCGCATTTTTGTGCAGTGGATTACTTGGTGCTATTGGAGCATTGATATATGCCGTTCTTACGGTATCCCTTAGAGCAAGCCAGGTTGTTACAGGGCTTGCACTAGCTATATTTGGAAGTGGTTTCTCAAGTTTTATTGGAAAAGCTTATGTGGGTCAAACACTATCAGATAATTTCAGAAATTCTTTGGCTCCAATTAAGATACCTTTGATAAGTGATATACCTTTTATTGGAGCAGCATTGTTTAATCAGAGTGCATTTGTGTATTTGGGTTATTTATGTGCAATATTGGTTTTTATTTATCTTAACTTCACAAAGTACGGATTAAATATGAGAATGATTGGAGAAAATCCTTATGCAGCAGATGCAGCTGGAATAAATGTTTCACTATATAAATATATTAATTTATTAATTGGTGGGGCTTTATGTGGACTTGGTGGAAGCTTTTTATCTTTAGTCTACATACCTTCATGGGCGGAAAATGTAACAGCAGGTAGAGGATGGATTGCAGTAGCACTTGTAATTTTCATAGGATGGAATCCAATAAAAGCAATCTTTGGTGCTATTTTATTTGGAGGATTAGATATATTAGGGATAAGATTGCAAGGAACAGGTATAGAAGTAAATCAATATTTTATAGGAATGCTTCCTTATGCAACTACAATAGTAGTATTGGTTTTAGGTGGATTAAAGAAGAATAATTTAAATTCATCACCTCAGGCTCTCGGAGAAGCATACTTTAGAGAAGACAGATAAAAAATTAAGTTAGAATATGATAATTAACAGTTAATAATAAATGAAGAAAAGCCTATATGGGCTTTTCTTTAAATATACATAATTAGAAGTTTCATTTAGAGTTTAATGCAATTTGATTTGTATAAATTTATAACTGTTGATTTATCTATGTTTTTGTGAGAGAGGTGCTTTAAATGTTTAAAGTAAGTATAAATGGAAAAGAATATGAGTCACAAAAGGATATGGCATTAATGGACTTTCTAAGAGATGTGCTTAAGATAACGTCAGTGAAAAACGGATGTAAAGAAGGTGCATGCGGAACTTGTACTGTTATTATTGATGGAAAGACAACACGTGCATGTATTCAAAAACTTTCTAGGCTTGAAGGGAAAATGGTACAGACTATAGAGGGATTTACAGAAAGAGAAAGGGATGTGTTTTCATATGCTTTTGCAGCTGCAGGAGCTGTACAATGTGGGTTTTGCATTCCGGGAATGGTTATTAGCGGTAAATGTTTAATAGATCAAAATTCGAATCCGTCGAGAGAAGATATAAAGCAAGCAATCCGTACTAACATTTGCCGTTGTACGGGTTATGCAAAGATTGAGGATGGCATTCTTTTAGCAGCAAAAATGCTAAGAGAAAACTTAGAAATACCTGAATTAAAGCAAACTGGCAGGGTTGGAGAGAGAACATGTAGAGTAGATGCTCGTGATAAAACACTAGGAACAGCAAAGTATGTAGATGATTATACTTTTGATGATATGCTATATGGAAAGAATGTATTTAGTAAATATGCGCGTGCAAAAATACTATCTATTGATATAAATAAGGCTTTAACAATGTCAGGAGTTGTTGCCATATATACTGCAAAGGATATTCCAGGTCAGAGATATATTGGCCACTTAGCACAAGATTGGCCAGGAATGATTGATGTTGGAGAAGAAACAAAGTGTTGTGGAGATACTCTTGCAATGGTTGTGGCGGAAACAAGAGAAGAGGCTATGGCTGCAGTAAAGGCTGTTGAAATAGAATATGAGGAATTAGAGCCTATTCGTAATCCGAAAGAAGCTGGTATTGATGGTGCACACCAAGTTCATGGAGAAGGTTTTATGCAATTTGGAAAGTTTAGAATTCCAGAGAACAATGTATTTGATCATGAGGAAGTAAAACGAGGTAATGCAGAAACTGCACTTGCAAATTCTAAATTTATAGTAGAGGGCACTTTCTACGTGCCGCCAACTGAACATGCTTTTATGGAACCTGAAACTGCTATTGGGCTACCTGATGGAGATGGAGTAATGGTTATTACAGGGGCTCAAGGTATATATGATGAATATCATGAGATTAGCAGTTATCTGGGAATTCCAATGGAAAAGGTTAGAATACAAAGTGCAGTTGTTGGAGGTGGATTTGGAGGCAAGGAAGACATGAGCGTGCAGCATCAAGCAGCTCTTTGTGCATATCTAACCAAACGACCAGTAAAAGTGTTTTTTAGTCGTCAGGAAAGCATTAATTATCATCCTAAACGCCATGCCATGGAGATTTATTGCAAAATAGGATGCGATGAAAATGGTATATTAAAAGGGATGAAAGCTAGACTTACTTCTGATACTGGTGCCTATGCTTCCTTGGGAGGGCCTGTTCTCCAAAGGGCTTGCACGCATGCAGGAGGTCCTTATAATTATCAAAATGTAGATATTGAAGGAAACGCTTATTACACAAATAATCCACCAGCTGGTGCATTTCGAGGCTTTGGAGTAACACAATCCTGTGCTGTTGTGGAGCCTCTGATAAATAAATTGGCTGAAAAAGTCGATATTTCAGGATGGGAAATTCGTTACCGTAATGCCATAAGAAGTGGCCAATCACTACCCAATGGACAACTTGCGGATGATGGGACCGCCATGGTAGAAACATTAGAAGCAGTTAAAGAGGAATTCGAAAAATATGAAGCAGACCCTAATTACTATGTGGGCATAGCATCTGCAATGAAAAATGCTGGTGTTGGTGTAGGAGTTCAAGATATAGGACGCTGTAATTTAAAGATAGTAAAAGGAAAAGTTCATGCTAGGTCCTCTGCTGGTGCAATAGGTCAAGGAATACAAACTGTACTGCTTCAGATAATTTGTGAAACAACTGGGTTAACACCAGATAAGATAATTGTGGAGCATCCAGATACTAAATATACACCTGACTCAGGAACAACGACAGCATCTCGCCAAACAACATTTGCTGGGGAGGCAGCACATCGATCATCATTAAAATTAAAAGTTGATTTAGATAATGAATATACATTAGAAGAATTAGAAGGAAAAGAGTATATCGGAGAATTTGAATTTAAGACAGATCCAATTGGTTCGTCAAAACCAAATCCAGTGAGTCATATTGCGTATGGATATGCAACACAACTAGTTGTTATTGATAAGGATGGGAAATTAGTAAAAGTTGTTGCGGCTCACGATATTGGCAGGATAATTAACCCTCTTTCTGCTACAGGTCAAGTAGAGGGGGGGGTAGCAATGGGACTTGGATACGGGTTAACAGAAGATTTTCCACTTAAAGATGGTATTCCACAAGCAAAGCTTGGCACTTTAGGCGTTTTCAGAGCAAATCAAATGCCGACTGTTGAAGTACACCTAATAGAAAAGAATAATCCTGATAGTGTTGCATTTGGCGCTAAAGGAATTGGTGAAATAGTATGCGTGATGGGTGCACCAGCATGTCAAAATGCATATTACAAAAGAGATGGTATATTCAGATATAGTTATCCTTTGGAAAATACGTATTACCGTAAACCAAAACTTGCTGCTTCAAAAGTGAAATAAGAATTTACTTTGAAAGATATATTATGAAGCAAAGTTAAATTGAAGGCTTTGCTTCATAAGCTACTGAGGTTAATCTATGAAGATTTTTGAATATAATAATGGAGAAATAAGGGAACAAAGATTATTAATAGACGCATTAAAAATAGACATTAATAAGAAGAATATAATTTCATTTGTTGGAGGAGGAGGTAAAACTAGTTCAATATATAAATTAGGTGAAGAATTAAAAGAGTTAGGTAAGAAAGTTATTATAACTACAACTACTCGTATGTTTATGCCCGAGAGTAATACGGTTATTACAGGAAAAAAAGAGGACATTATTAAATTATTAAATGATGAAAATATGATTACAGTTGGGTTATTATGTGATGAAAAGAATGAAAAATTTGATTATAACAAATTGGAAGATAGGAGTAATCTAGAGAGATTGGAAGAACACATTCCACGAAAAATAAGTGGAATGTCAAAAGAAATAACTGAAAGTTTTATAGAAATAGCTGATTTCGTACTAGTCGAGGCTGATGGAGCAAAAGGATTACCATTAAAGGTTCCAGCTGAGCATGAGCCTGTAAATTTAACAAAAAGTAATTTAGTTATAGGAGTATGTGGCATTGATGCAGTAGGAAAGAAAATTAAAGAAATATGCCATAGATCAAATTTAGTTTCAAGATTTCTGAATACAGACGAAGAACATATCATTAGTGATTGGGATGTTGCGAAAATATTAGCAAGTACTAAAGGTCAAAGGAAAGATGTAAGATGTCCTTACAAAGTTATTATAAATAAAGCAGATACAATAATGGAGTTGGAGAATGCCAAGAAAATATCTAAGGAATTATATGATTTAGGAATAAATGAAACAATAATAACAACATTTAAAGATAAATTATAATATAAAGTCAATAATTACTTTAGGCATATTGAAAAATAACAAGTCATCATTGGAGAGTATTTTATATGTCTTAAATGAGAAGGTGGAGTAATAATGATTGTATTAATAAAAGGTGCTGGAGATATAGCAACAGGGGTAGCTCATAGATTGAAAAGATGTGGATTAGACATAGTTATGACAGAGATTTCAGAACCTACTACAGTCAGAAGAACAGTAGCATTTTCACAAGCCGTATATGATAATACTGTAGAAGTTGAAGGGATAAAAGCAATCCTTGTCTCTAAAATGGAAGAAACCAACAAGGTTATTAAGGAAGGAAATATTCCTGTAATAGTAGATGAAGAAGCAAAAATTATAAAGGATCTTAATCCAGATGTAGTAGTGGATGCTATAATTGCGAAAGAAAATTTAGGAACAAGGATTAATGATGCTCCGATTGTTATTGCTCTCGGACCAGGATTTACAGCTGGTTTTGATTGTCACTGTGTTGTTGAGACTCAAAGAGGTCATTATTTAGGAAAGGCAATATATAGCGGAAGTGCTATTCCTAATACTGGTGTACCAGGAGATATTGGAGGATATACTAGTGAAAGAATAATTAGAGCTATAAGTGATGGAAAGATATTTCCGGTATATAAAATAGGAGACTATGTGGAAAAAGGTGATATTGTAGCTTATGTAAATAGAATTCCAATATTTGCGGAAATAAGCGGGATAGTTCGTGGAATGCTTCAAAAGGATGTTAATGTATTTAAAGGAATGAAAAGTGGAGATATTGATCCTAGGTGTGAAAAAAATCATTGTTTTACAATTTCAGATAAAGCCAGATCTATTGGGGGAGGCGTACTGGAAGCAATTTTATATTTAAAATCCATGTTATAGATAAACAATGTATATTTGGGCTTTATGGTTAATTAGCTGAAATAACAAATACTCTATTGTTTCGATTGATAGAGAAAATGGCTATGAATTTCTAATAAAGAAAAATTCTATACCCATTTTCTCAATGTAACTCTGCACAAAATAGTACGTGTCATTTCAGGTAGAGTTATAAGAAAGTATAGAATGTTTATTTATGAATATTAAAAAAATACTGAATTATCATAAATTATTAAGGAGAATGTTAAATGAATAAAGTGCTTGATGCAAAAGGAAAAGAATGCCCAATGCCAGTAATAATGGCAAAGAAAGAGATAGATAGTGGAAATAATAGTTTTGTAGTTGAGGTAGACAACGATATTGCTGTGCAAAATCTTAAGAAATTAGCTAATAATCAAGGCTTTGCAGTATCAGTTGAAGAAGAGAATTCTTTATTTAAAGTATATTTCTCAAAAGATTTAGATAAGTTGAGTGAAGTTGAAGTGTTTAATGGAACATCTGACAAATTAGAAGAAAATAAAACGGAAATAGGCAACTGGTCAGTATTTATTGGAAAAGAAATTATTGGAGCAGGTAATGAGGAGCTTGGAAAGTCTCTAATAAAAATGTATCTTTATACAATTTCAGAGTCTGATAATTTACCAAAATCAATCTTGTTTATGAATGATGGTGTAAAGGTACCAACATTAAATCATCAAGCAGCAGAGCACTTAAGAGATTTAGAAACCAAAGGTGTTGAAATACTAGTTTGTGGCGCATGCCTGAACTTTTACGGGCTTGAAGAAAAGTTAAAGGTAGGAAAAGTAAGTAACATGTATTACATAACAAACTGCATGAAAGAGGCATCAAAGGTTATTACGCTTTAAAGGAATTAAAATATATAAAGACAACTAATTTTATAAACATTTATAGTTAACTCTTAATTGTCAACTAATTAAGAAGGGGGAGATTTATTTGCCTGGAAATGTAAAACTTACTAGTTTAACTAAAACTTCAGGATGTGCTGCAAAAATAGGACCTGGTGTACTTCATAATGTCTTAAATAGTTTACCTAAGTTTGAAAATCCCAATTTGATTGTTGGATTTGATACTAATGACGATGCTTGTGTATATAAAATTAATGATAATACAGTAGCAATTCAAACAGTAGACTTTTTTCCACCAATGGTTGATGATCCATATATATTTGGTCAAATTGCAGCTGCTAATGCCCTTAGTGATATTTATGCAATGGGTGGAAATCCTGCAACGGCTATGAATTTACTTTGCTTTCCTTCTTGTTTAGATATATCAATCATGCATGATATACTTGCTGGTGGATATGACAAAGTTAAAGAGGCTGGTGCAGTAATTGCTGGTGGTCATACAATAGCGGACCCAACTCCTAAATATGGTCTTTGCGTAAGTGGATTTGCACATCCAAGTGATATTCTTTCAAATAGTAATGCTAAAACTGGAGATATGCTTGTGCTTACAAAACCGTTGGGAATAGGAATAATGAATACTGCTGCTAAAGCAGAGTTACTAACTGAATATAAGATTAAAGAAGTGACATCTATAATGTATACATTAAATAAGTATGCTAAAGAATGTGCTTATGGTCTTAATGTACATGCATGTACTGATATAACTGGCTTTAGTTTAATCGGTCATAGTTATGAAATGGCAAGTGGTAGCAACAAAACAATAGAGATTTTTAGTCAGTCTGTACCTATTATACATGGAGCGTTGGATTATGCCAAAATGGGAATTATACCTGAAGGAATGTACAATAATCTTGATTATTTAAAAGATAAATTCACTTTAGCTTCAAATGTTACACAGGAGCTGCAAGATGTGTTGATAGATCCACAAACATCAGGTGGATTGCTACTCTCAATTCCAGAAAAAAATGTTAAAGAATTTTTATCAAGGATTGAAGAGTTTACGCCATATGCGAGAGTTATTGGGCAGGTAATTGATAAAGGGGATAAATCTATAATGATTAAATAGGTACTTTATTTAAATGTAACTTTTTAAACAGGAACATGTTTTTAAAGGTTACAATAAAAATTTTATTAAAGAAATATTGGTTTAAAGATAAATGTTTTAAAAGTTAAAAATGAAAAAATTTAAGAGGAAAAAAGAAAAAAGTTAACAATTTATAGGAAACATCAGAGATTTAAGAACTTTTATTAAAATATAAAGTATTACTTAGAAGCTATATAGAAAATGGAGGCAATTATGGAATTACAAAAGAGATTACCTGAAATATTTGAAGAATTTGCTGAAGGAAGGAGAAATGCCTTTATTAAAGCTAAGGAGCTTAAGGATAAGGATATACCACTAATAGGAGTGTTTTGTACTTACTTTCCACAAGAAATAGCATTAGCTATGGGGGCTGCTACTGTTTCATTATGTGCAACATCAGATGAAACTATTGCTGATGCCGAACAAGATCTTCCGCGTAATTTATGTCCTTTAATTAAATCAAGTTATGGTTTTGCTAAAACTGATAAATGTCCATTCTTTTTCTTTTCAGATCTGATTGTTGGGGAGACAACTTGTGATGGGAAAAAGAAAATGTATGAATATCTTTCAGATTTTAAACCAGTACATGTTATGGAACTTCCAAATTCCCAAAGTGAAGTAGGACTTCAATTGTGGAAGCATGAAATAATTAAATTAAAGTCAACTTTAGAAGAAATGTTTGATGCGGAAATAAGTGAAGATGATATAAGAAAAGCTATAACAATAAAAAATAATGAACGTAAAGCCCTAAAGAAGTTTTATGAATTAGGTAAAAAAGAACCCGTTGCAATGCTCGGTCAAGATATATTTAAGGTCATAAATGGGACAACTTTTAGTTTTGATAAAGAACAAATTCCAAAACAAATGGACGAGTTAATTGAAAAAATTAACTCTGAATATGAAACAGAAAAGAAATATGAAGCTAAGCCACGTATATTAATCACTGGTTGTCCTATTGGCGGCGCAGCAGAAAAAGTTATTAAAGCAATTGAAGATAATGGAGCGTATGTAGTTGCTTTTGAAAATTGCAGTGTTGCGAAAGCAGTTGATGAGTTAGTAGATGAAGAAAATCCTGATGTTTACGATGCTCTTTCACGTAAATATTTATCAATTGGATGTTCTTGTATGACTCCTAATCATAATAGAATTAAACTTCTTAATAAAATGATTGATGATTATAGAGTAGATGCTGTAATTGACGTGATATTAACAGCTTGTCATACGTATAGTGTAGAAACTTTATCAATTAAGAGATTTGTAAACAATGAAAAAAATATACCATATATGAGTGTTGAAACAGATTTTTCTACTAATGACATAGGTCAATTAAATACGAGAATGGCTGCATTTATAGAGATGCTTTAAGTTTAACTAAGAATATAAGGTGATAAATTATGATTAAATATACTTTAGGAATTGATTCTGGTTCCACAACTACAAAAGGTGTATTATTTAATGGCAAAACAATTGTTAAGACTACGATTATAAAGACATCTGCAAAACCAAAAGATAGCATTCGTAAAGTCTATGATGAACTCCATTCTAAGGATGTAAAATATACCATAGCTACGGGGTATGGTAGGAATTTATTAGAGGAAGCTGATAAAACTGTCACTGAAATAACTTGTCACGCACAAGGTGCAGTATTTCTTAATCCTACTATTAGAGGAGTTATAGATATAGGAGGGCAAGATTCTAAAGCTATTTTGCTAGATAACTCATTAAATGTTGTGGATTTTCTAATGAATGATAAATGTGCTGCTGGGACTGGTAGATTTGTTGATGTCATGATGAGAATTTTAGAAGAAAATATGGTGAATATTGATGGTTTTGTGAAAGATAGAAATCCAGTAAGTATATCTAGTATGTGTACTGTTTTTGCTGAAAGTGAAATTATTAGTCTTCTTGCAAAAGACATTCATAGAGGTGATATTGCCCTTGGAATAATTCATTCAATTTCCAAAAGAACAGCTAACTTTGCACAAAAATTAAATTTGCAAGGAGACATATTTTTTAGCGGAGGCTTAGCATTATCGGAAACATTTAGAACAACGCTTGAAAGTTATCTTAACAGAAAAGTAATAACTAATGAGTTTTGTCAATATGCAGGTGCAATTGGAGCGGCTGTGATTGGGTATAAAAAAATTAAAATGAAGTAATGAAGGGAAAGTTATGCAAAAAGAAATCATAGGCATAACTGAGAATTGAAGTTATGAAAATAAATTTAATTTTACTAGCTGCAGGAAATAGTAGTAGATTTCAAGGAAATAAATTATTAGCGACAGTAAGCAATAAACCTATGTACATGAATGTGGTAGAAAAAATTATTAAAATAAATTTTAATAAGATAATTTTAGTTACTCAATATGAAGAAATAGTGGAAGCTTTATTGAAGCAAACAATTGAAGTTATTATGAATAAGAATAGTGAACTTGGCATATCACATTCTATAAGACTTGGAATTGAAGGAGATATGGAAGCTGATGCTTATATGTTTATGGTATGTGATCAACCGTTTATATCATTATCGAGCATTGAAATATTAATTGATAGATTTATAAAAAGTAATAAGGGAATGGCTTGTTTAGAGTATGCGGACAACCTTGGAAATCCAACTATATTCTCTAAGAAATATAAAAATGAACTACTCGGTTTAAAAGGAGATATTGGTGGTAAGTCCATCATGAAAAAACACCTTGATGATTTAGAGCAGGTTAGAATAATGAATGAAATAGAATTGATGGATATCGATACTAGAGAAGAGTTGAAGAATTTTTTATACAGATAATAATATTAATAAAGGCATGCGTTCAGTGTAAGTTGAGCGTTTGTAGATATTTAACGCAATTAATTAAGCATAAAAAATAAAGATATAAGGTGATTTAATATGAAAAAAAATTTTTATAGTAATTTAGTCAATGCACTACATGAAAGAGGCGAAATCAATGTAGTTACTGTAATTAGCGGAATTTACAATGGGAAAGATATTGTGGGGCAGAAGCTTCTTAAAAGTGAAAATGACATTATTATAGAGGATGAGAGCCTAGAAGATTTTTGGAATTCTATGTTGAAGACATTAGATTTTAACAAAGGGACTTGTGTAGTCAAGTTAGAAAGTAATATGGAATTGTTTATAGAGTATGTGGTAGGCAAACCTCATTTAGTTATGTGTGGTGGAGGACATATTGCATTACCTTTATGCAATATTGCCAAGATGTTAGATTTCAATGTAACTATTATAGATGATAGAACTGAATTTGCGAATAATGAAAGATTTCCAATAGCAGATAAAGTCTTTTGTAAAGATTTTAATGAAGCAATAGAAGAAATAAAGCCTAATAAAAGCACTTACTTTGTGATTATTACTAGAGGACATAAAGATGATAGAAAATGTTTGGAAAAGATATTACAAAATGATTTTTTTTATGTGGGTATGATCGGAAGTAAAAGTAAAGTTGCTTTTGTTATTAATAATATGTTAGAAAGCGGATACACAAAAGAGCAACTAGACAAAGTTCATACTCCAATTGGACTTAAATTGGGTGGACAGACTCCGGCAGAGATAGCTGTAAGTATAGCTGGAGAATTAATTTTAGAGAAGAATAAAAAAGAAAGCAGCAATATAGAAGAGATTATTTTAAATCAAATATGTAATAGAAAGGAACCTATGGTTCTTGCGACAATAATCGAAAAACGTGGATCATCACCTAGAGGGGTTGGGGCTAAGATGCTTGTATACGAGAATAAAGAATTTATAGGGACTGTAGGTGGGGGAAGCGTAGAAAATGCGGTGTATGAACAAGCGTTAGATCTAGTTAAAAGTAAAGAATCATTAATAGAGAAATATGATTTGTCAAATTCAGCTGCTTCAAAACTTGGTATGGCTTGTGGGGGAGCAATAAAAGTTTTATTCGAGTTTATTGATATATAAAATACCTTTTCATAATACAAAATTAAATAAAGCGATATTAAAGTTATTATATATCAAAGATATAATTAGAAGGGAGGGGTATAATAATGAAAATGATAAAAACAACAGAGGCTGTTGGTCAAGTTTTATGTCATGATATTACACAGATAATAAAAGGTGTAACTAAAGATGTTGCTTTTAAAAAAGGGCATATTATTAGGGAAGAAGATGTGCCAGTATTACTTTCACTTGGTAAGGATAATATTTATATATGGGAAAAAAGTGAAGGAATGCTGCATGAAAATGAAGCAGCAGATATTTTATTTAATATATGTAAAGGAAAGAACATAAGTGGAAGCGACGTGAAAGAAGGAAAAGTTGATCTTATAGCAGACGTTGACGGACTTCTACAAATTGATGTGAATAGATTAAATATGATTAATTCATTAGGAGAAATGATGATAGCTACACGTCATAATAATTTTTTGGTTAAAAAAGGAGATAAATTGGCCGGAACTAGAATTATCCCACTAATTATCGAAAAAGAAAAGATGACTGAAGCTATAAAAATAGGAAGAAACGAGCCGCTGCTTAATATTATAAAGTTTAAGAGTAAGAAAGTTGGAATTGTTACAACAGGTAATGAAGTATATTATAGACGAATTAAGGATTCTTTTGGTCCTGTTATAATAGAGAAATTATCAGAATATAATGCTGAGATTCTAGGACAAGAAATAGTTAATGATGACCTTAAAAACATAACTAATGCTATCAACAAATTCTTAGAAAAGGGTGCAGATATGGTGGTTTGTACAGGAGGTATGAGTGTTGATCCTGATGATCTTACACCGAGTGCGATAAAAAGTACAGGTGCTAAAGTTATATCATATGGAGCGCCCGTATTACCAGGAGCAATGTTCCTTCTATCATATTATAAAGATACTATTCCCATAATCGGACTGCCAGGATGTGTAATGTATTCTAAGCGAACTATCTTTGATTTAGTACTACCAAGAATAATGGCAGATATAAAGTTAAGTGGCAAGGATTTAGCTCTAATGGGTCATGGTGGCTTATGTTTATCATGTGATACATGCACTTATCCCAATTGCGGATTTGGAAAGGGCATGTAGAAAAGGAGGAGAATATTAATGGATTTAACTCACTTTGATAATAATGGAAATGCAATAATGGTTGATGTAACCAATAAAGAGGTGACAGAAAGAACGGCTATGGCAAAAGGAAGAATAAAAGTAAATAAAGATGTATTTGATGCAATAAAAAATATGACATCCAAAAAAGGAGATGTTTTAGGTGTTGCAAGAGTTGCAGGAATAATGGCAACTAAAAGAACATCAGAATTAATACCAATGTGCCATGTTCTCATGATCACAAAAAGTAGTATCGATTTTGAATTGTTTGAAGAAAGATTTGAAGTTGAAGCTACATGTACTGTTAAAGTGAATGGTAAAACCGGTGTTGAAATGGAAGCATTAACAGGAGTATCAGTAGCGCTTCTTACTATATATGATATGTGTAAAGCTATGGATAAAAATATGGAGATAAATAAAATTTATTTGCATAAAAAAACAGGTGGGAAAAGTGGAGATATAGAAAACAGTAGATAGATACAATTTTATAAATAATGGAGTATAGGATCAATTTAAGTATATAAGGAGGTATACTGATTTTGTTAGATTTATATGGACGTAATATAGATTATCTTAGGATATCTATAACTGATAAATGCAATTTTAGGTGTAAATATTGTATGCCAGAAGATAGAGTTGCTACTTTAATGAATAATGAAATTTTAACTTTTGATGAAATTATTAAAATCTGCAAGAGTGCCTCCAAATTAGGAATTCAAAAGATTAAAGTAACTGGTGGGGAACCACTACTTAGAGATGATGTTACAGATTTAATAAGGTCAATAAAAGAACTTCCACTTGTAAAAAATGTTACATTAACTACAAATGGAGTATTTCTTTATGATAAAATTCATGAATTAAAAAGTTCAGGAATTGATAGTATAAATATTAGTTTAGATACTCTAATAAAAGAAAAATTCAACGATATAACTAGAAGAGATAAATTTGATGAAGTTATTAGAGGTATAAAAGAAGCTCAAAATATAGGAGTAAAAATAAAAATAAATAGTGTTCCAATTAAGAATTTTAATTTTGATGAAATAGTAAATATTGCAGCTATAAGTAAAGATAAAAATATAGATGTTAGATTCATAGAAATGATGCCTATTGGATTAGGAGAATCCTTTGAAGGAATATCAAGCATAGAAATATTAAATATACTTGAGAAGGAGTATGGAAAATTCTCAAGATTAAAAGTAGCTAATGGTAATGGGCCAGCCGTATATTATAAGAATGAACAATTTAAGGGACATATAGGATTTATAAGTGCAGTGAGTAATGAGTTTTGTGAAAATTGTAATAGAATTAGAATTACCGCTGATGGGTTCTTGAAACCATGCCTATGCTACGGTACTGGACTAGATCTAAAAGGTTTAATTAGAAATGGAATTAATGAAAAAGAATTAACAGATGAAATAAAAAGAGGTATATTAAGTAAACCAGAACAGCATGAATTTAATAAAGAAAAGAAATCTAGCAATATTGAAATAAAGAAAATGTCACAGATTGGAGGATGATTATGGGGAAAGTAGTAGCTGTATGCATTAGTGAAAAACGTGGCACGCAAAAGAAGAATATTCAGGAGGGAAAATTTATAGAAAACTTTGGAATAGAAAGTGATGCTCATGCAGGAGATTGGCATAGGCAAGTAAGCTTATTGTCTTATGAAAAAATAGAAGAATTTAATAATAAAGGTGCCAATGTAATAGATGGAGCTTTTGGTGAAAATCTTGTAGTAGAAGGAATTGAATTTACCAAGCTGCCTATCGGGGCAATACTAAGATGCAACGATGTTGTTTTGGAAATTACTCAAATAGGAAAAGAGTGCCACAATCACTGTGAGATTTATAAGAAAATGGGAGATTGCATTATGCCTAGAAATGGTGTGTTTGCAAAAGTTATTGTTGGTGGAAAAATAAGGTGTGGAGATGAAATGAAAGTTGTATAGAGTAGGAATAGTAACTTCAAGTGACAAAGGATATGCTGGTGAGAGAGAAGATAAAAGTGGAAAAGCCACTGCAGAAATAATAAAGAAATAAGGATATAGGATTAAAGTTTATAAAATCCTTACAGATGAACAAAAAAGTTTTACGTGATGAAATACAAAACTTATGTGATAATAATATTGTTGATTTAACTATAACAAAATAGTTGAGTATGGCTAATCATATGTATTAAGAGTGTATATATTAAACGTATAGCATAATATGAGTTTAATTGTAAATAAGAGATAAAACTTAAGGAAAATGTAAGATCATTCTTAAATTTTCTTTTAAGGTTTTAAATAAATAAATTATTAAATTAATTTGATGTGGAGGAATTAAAAATGTTAAAAGTAACAAATACAAAAAAGGCGCCAGCAGCAATTGGGCCATATTCTCAGGCGGTAGGCTTTGGAAATATATTATTTACATCAGGACAAATACCGTTAGATCCATCAACAGGTGAGGTTGTAGGAAGTAATATAGAAGAGCAGGCAACTCAGGTAATGAAAAATATATCGGCTATATTAGAAGCTAATGATATTAATTTTGAAAATGTAATTAAGACTACTTGCTTTATTGCAAATATGAGTGATTTTGCTAGCTTTAATGAAGTATATGCTAAGTATTTTATTAGTAATCCAGCACGTTCATGCGTTGCCGTAAAGGAGCTTCCTAAAGGAGTACTATGCGAGGTTGAAGTAATAGCTTTCAAAAATGTATAGTTTATAGATGAAATGCTAAAATAATATTATTGTAAATAAAATAGACTATCTCAAAGATATCCTCGTGATAAGGAAGTTCTTTGAAATAGTCTATTTTTTAAGCTTTCTTAATTTCAGATACTAATTCATCCATAAGCTCTTTTACTGTTGTGATTTTTGTTATTCTGCTTGCATTCTCACCACAGAATATGAGACCTTCATCAAGGTTACCCTTTACTGCATTTATTAAAGCCTTGCTTATACAATAAGGTGTGTTAGCAGGGTTACAAGGTGTTAAACAATTATAACAATGAGTTATTTTCTCTCTCTCAGAGCTAGTTCTTTTTACAAATGTATTCTTCATAGCTCTACCTGGCATTCCAACAGGACTTTTTACTATTTGAATATCATCTTTGTTACAATTAACATAGGCATTTTTAAACTCATCCGAAGCATCACATTCTTCAGTTGCTACAAATCTAGTTGCCATTTGAACGCCGCTAGCACCTAATTTTAAATATTTAGCAATATCATATCCATCAAAAACACCACCAGCAACTACTACTGGGATTTCTTTATTATATTTTTCAGCGTACTTCTTTGTTTCATTTATTATATCTACAACAGATTTATCAAAATCTAAATTTTCATCTTCTAACTCTTCAACTTTAAAGCCCAAATGACCGCCAGCTTTTGGTCCCTCAATTACAACAAGATCTGGAGCTACATTATCGTGCTTATCCCAAAGTTTCAAAATTACTTTTGCTGCTTTTAAAGAAGAAACTATTGGTGCAATCTTTACAGAGGAATTCTTTACTATTTTAGGTAACATAGTAGGAAGTCCTGCACCAGAGATTATTAAATCAACTCCAGCTTCTATTGCAGTTTTTATATGATCTTCATAATTATTAGTTGCTACCATAGCATTAATACCTATAATGCCATTTACCGCTTTAGCCTTAGCAATAGTAATATGTTTTTTTAAAGCCCTTAAATTCGCCTCTAAAGGGTTCTTTTCAAAGTCATCTTCATTATAACCAAGTTGCGCAGCAGAGATGATTCCAATTCCACCAGCGTTAGCAACAGCAGCAGCTAAATTAGAAGATGAAACACCAATTCCCATACCCCCTTGAATAATAGGAATAGGAGCAACTAAATTTCCAATTTTAAGAGAATTAAAATTCATTTTACATATATCCTTTCACGAAAAATTCGACAATAAAATATTTTGACTATCAAAGTATTATATTTTATTATAAAATAATATGAGTAGTTAAACAAGAAGTATTTAAAAAAACTACTATTTAGTTAAGTTTGTTTGGTGCATTGGGGTGTTAAGATTATTATAATAATTTATTGATTTGAATGATTACTAAAAATTAAAATAATAAAATTGTTGACATAAATGATAAACACATGATACAATACTTAATGTCTTAGGGGTATGGCTCAACGGTAGAGTAGTGGTCTCCAAAACCATTGGTTGTGGGTTCAAATCCTACTGCCCCTGCCACAAAGGTCGTAGTACGTTGTACTACGGCTTTTTTATGTACAAAAATGTATGGTTATAAAAAAATATATTTTAGAGTTACAGAAATGCATCTGATTGGTTTGTATATCTGTGTAAATAATTGGCTAAAAATAAGTAAAAAGAGAATAATTTAGTATAAAATGTAGAAAATAACTTGACCTTTCCCAGAAAAAGTATATAATTTTATTAATATAATGAACTATATGTAAACATAAATAATTATGTATTTATAAAAACTATTTTGTGTCTTGTGAATGAGCTATTATAAAATACATTCAATATTTGAATATTGAAGACATATTATGGTAATAATCCATTGTGAGGTGGAATACGATATGAATAAATTAGTTTTGCTAAACGAAGTTAGAAAAAAAGGAATAGAGAATAAAAATAGATTGGCAAAATCAACTAATAATACTATTAATGAAAAAGAAAGCAATAAGTCCTATATATCTTTTAGAGAGAAGTTTAATTGCTTCAAAGAAGATGATGAAGCTAATAACTCGAAAATAAGATATAATGAGGAATTCAATAAGAATGGTGGTATAAAGAACCTAAATAAAATTATTGAGAGAATTTTTTTGTTAAATAATACAACAATAATTGAGCTTGTAAATTCATTATATAATGATGATTTAAATATGGATGCGAGAATGAAATATAATAAGACTAAAAAAAATATAGATATAAATGAAGATATTAAGTTAGAAGATTCAAATTATGATTTGAAGATACTAGCAGAAGATGAGTATAGGAAGTTTGAATACAGGGTACAGTTTCACGCTAACGATGCTGAAAATATAGCAATAATGATAACTAAGGTAAATTTATCGAATAATAACAATGTAATAAGCCTTAATGCAAAAAAGAGGAAAAGTGTAAATAAAAGTGAATATGCTTTGAAGGATAAATATTCTAAATCCATGATAATATTGAATTCCAATATTGAAGTTCCTGATGTGTATCCAATTAAATCAGAAGCTAAGGAAAAAAATCTAGATTATACAATTAATATAATCAAAGGATGGAAATATGATTTTAAGCAATTAAGCGAAAAAAACATGTATTTACTATTTCCATTAAAAGCATTAGATATTAGAAAAAGATTATTAAATATGAAAGAAGACTTAATGTCAAAGGATTTAATTAAAGATGAAGTGTATAGATTCTTTAAGGATATGAATAAGTATTTACAAAGAGGCAAGGCTGATAATTTAATTACAGATAAAGATATTATTGAATTGAATTCAATAACCATTGATTTGCTAAATTCTTTTATTAAAGATAAGAGTGATATATTTACTGATATAAAAAGAGATATAGAAACAACATTTAAAGAGATAGTTGTATAGAATAAATTGAATTTAGTAGTGCAATAGTAAAATCGATAAATTTATATTGAGTAGAGATTCCTATTTTAATATTTAATAGAGGATAAATATTGAAGAATGTCCTTATATTAATGAGAATAATAAATAATCGTAAGGTTAAAATACTATTATCGGTAGATAAAATTTTTAGAGTTTTGTTTACTGATTCTATCAATTAGCCGAGGAGGGGATCGTTATGTCAAACAACAATAATAGGACATTAGTTCCAGAAGCAAGACGTGGCTTGGAAAAATTCAAGGACGAAGTAGCTCAAGAACTAGGAATACCATTTAAAGAATACAATGGTAACTTGAGTTCTAGACAATGTGGTTCAGTAGGCGGAGAAATGGTAAAAAGAATGGTAGAAGAATATGAACATAGAATCTAATGAAATTTTATAATTTAATATTGTTTCTATGTATGTTAGGATAATCTAATCATATTCTAAAAAATGGGAGATGTATTATACAAAGGTATAATACATCTCCTGTTTTTTGAGTAAATATTATATAGAGGTTTGAATTATAAACGTGCATAATAATCATTTTGGACTGTTCGCAAATTTCGTGGTAAAATTAGAACAAAAGTTCGTTATATAAAAAAGTTTAGGTGTGATAGTATGAGAAAAATTAAAATTTTACATATAGCAGATATACATTTTGATACTCCTTTTAGTGGAATGACACCAAAGCTAGCACTAAAGAGTAAAGAAGAATTAAAACAAGTTTTTGAGAACATAATGCTAATAACTTTAAATGAAGAAATAGATATTTTACTAATAGCAGGAGATGTATTTGATAATTTATCTGTAAAGAAAACTACACTTCATTTTATAAAAAGCTGTTTTGAAAATATTAGCAAGGTAAAAGTTTTTATAAGTCCTGGAAATCATGATCCTTTTAATGAAAAATCTTTCTATAGCATTGTAGATTGGCCAAGTAATGTTCATATTTTTAAAGGAAGTGTTGAAAAAGTAATATTAGAGGATTTAAAGACTGTTGTTTGGGGAGCTGGGTTTAATACCACACATGTCAGTAAATCCTTGTTAAAAGATGTTGAAAGAATCAACGGATATAACAACATAATGGTTATACATGGAGAAGTTTCTAGTGTAAAGGAAGGAAATAATTACAATCCAATTATGGAAGAAGATATAATTAAAAGCGATTTGGATTATATAGCACTAGGACACAGACATAAGTTTTCGGAAGTTAAGAAGATAGGTAACACATATTACAGTTATAGCGGATGCCCTCAAGGAAGGGGGTTTGATGAGCTTGAAGAGAAAGGAATAGTATTATTAGAGATTAAGAATAGATTTGTAGAAAGCCGGTTTATTAGAACATCAGTAAGAAATTACTATGAGAAGGGAATAAATATTGACGGGTGCTTTGGATATAACGAAGTAAAAAATAGAATTATATCAGAAATACCTAAGGATGATAGAAAGAATAATTTTTATAAGATTATTTTAAAAGGGCAAATATCTGATGAATTTTCATTAAGTGAAGAATTACTTGAAGAACTACTTAAAGATGAATTCTATTTTGTGAAGATTATTGACAAAAGTGAAATTAAGTTAGATATAACCGAATTGATAAAAGGGTACTCATTAAAAAGCATATTTGCAAAAAAAATATATGAAGAGCTACAGAATGTTACAACGGAGGAAGATAGAGAAATTATTTCTTTGGCTTTAAAGATAGGAATTCAAAGCATCTCAGGTGAAGAGGTAAGAATTAATGAGATGTAAATTGATTAAAGAGAGATTTATAAATTATAGAATTAATACATTCGAAAATAGTATCGAAAGAAATTGTATTCAAGTAAGTTTTATGAAAGAGGTGAAAGCTTTTGATAGTTAAAAAAATAAATATAAAAGCTTTTGCAGGGATTAAAGATAAAAGCCTAGATTTAAGCAGAGGATTCAATTTAATTTATGGAAAAAACGAAAAGGGAAAAAGTTCAATTGAGAATTTTATCAAGATATGGTTGTATGGGATTGAAAATTCTAGAAGTAAACTAAACGATAGAAAAAGATACATGCCTCTATCTGGAGAGAATATTTCTGGAGAATTAATGATAGAACATGAAGGAAAAAGCTACATTATAAAAAGAAGATTTGGTATAACAAAAAAAGAAGATGAATGCGAAATCTTAGATGAAATAACGGGAGAGAGCTTACAAATAGAATATAGAAATGAGCCGGGAAGGTATTTCTTCGATATAAATTTATCTACTTTTATAAAGACGTTATTTATAGGACAATTAGGAGTAGTTATATCTAAAGATAAGGAAGAAGAAATAATGGAGAAGCTAACCAATGTTTACAATGTTGGAGATGAAAATACTTCTGTAAAAAAAGTAATTGAGAAATTAGAAAAGAAGAAGAAGCAATTGCTAGGAATAAGAAAAGGTGGAGAGATTGATTTATTAAAAGAGAAAAATAATTCACTAAAAACAGAGTTATGGGAAGCATATAAATTAGCTGAAGAAAACGTGCAAAATGAGGAAAACTTATTAAGGAAGAAAGATGCTAAAAGCAACATAAAAGAACAAATTCAAAAGCTAGATTTATATAAAAAGTACATTAAGAAGATAAAACTTCAAAAAGACTACAAAGAAATAAGTAGCTATTTAGTTAAAGGGGAGCAGCTTAAAAGAAAACAGGATGCAATAATCGAAGAACTTAAAAAGGGTGAGGAATATATAACAGCTGAATATTTGGATGAAATTAATGAAAGGTGTGCTAGATATCTAAGTTTATTAGACGTAAAACAAGAAAAGTTAAATAAACTTTATAAATCAGAAGAAGAATTAAGAGTAAAAAACGAAAAAATGATAAATTATAAAGTTTTTTCTTCGATGGGAAGTAATATAAAAGAAAAAATATATACATTAAAAGTTGACCAGAGGAATTTAGAAGAAAAACTTAATGATATCATAAATATAAAAAATTCAATAGCTGGATTCAAGATGGATATAAGCAAGCAGGCTTCTAGCATTAGTAACTTAGATTTTATAAAAAATAATAGAGAAGAAATAGAGAGATTACTTAATTCTTATAAAGAAGGATTAAAGGAATTAAAATATAAAATGGAGAATCAGGATTATAGTAAGTCGGAAGGAGACTTAAATAGCTTAAATAAAAAAATAAATTGTATTTATTTTATTGGAGCAATTTGCATTTCTGCTTTTATATACAGTATGTTGAAGCAAATAATTCCCATTATGATTATATTTATACCTATATTTATTATAATAGGAATAGTATATTTCAAATATTCCTTATTAATTAAAAGTTCAGAGATTTTTAGGAAAAATAATATATCAATTGATGAGCTAAAAGAAAGAATAGAAGAATATGAAAAAAGATTAGATGTTTATATAAAGAAAACTAATTCAGTATCTTATGAAGATTTTATTAGTAAGATAAATCAATATGATAAGTATATAGATTATAAAGATAATATGATTTTATTAATAAAAAATAAGGAAGAGGAGATTAACAGATACGATATTACTAAATTAAAATCAAATTATAATAGAAATAAAGGTGTGATAGCATCTTTGTATAATGTTTTAGGATGCAAGTCTTTAGATGAGGTGCTAGAACAATTGGAATTCTATGAAAAACAAAAAGAAGAAATACTTATAAAGGAATACGAGATTAATACAATTAATAAGGATATAGAAAATATAAATGAACAATTAGCTGATAAAGATGATGAGATAAGAAAAAAAACTCATGTACTTGGATTAGAAAATATAGAAATAGTAGATATGCATGTTAAGTTGAGAGAGTATAAAGAAAAAATAAATAAAATGAATGAAATTAAAAGTGCATTGAAAAGTGTAGAGGAAACATATAAGGTTTTAATAAAAGATAGAAATATAGATGAAATAAAGGAAGAAATGAAACAAATTATTAGTCAGGACATAAACTATTCTTATGAATCTGAAGAAGAAATAGACTCAGAGATTAGAGCGAAGTCTAATGAATTGTTGAAAATCGAGAAGGAGATAAAGGATTTAGAACATCTTATAGAAAAAAGGTATTTAGGTAAAAGGGAGATTTCAGAGATAGAAGAAGAAATATTAATGAATGAAGAAAAAACTAAAAAGTTGGAGAAAGAATTTAAAGCATTAGAGTTAGCTAGTAATTTGATTCAAGAAGCATTTGATGAGATAAAAAAGAATATTGGACCAGATATGAATAAGAAAATTATAAAGAAATTTAATTTCTTAACAAATGATGATTACGAAGAAGCTAAGATATCAGAAGACTATAAGCTAAAGATTAGAAATAAAGGAATGCTATTCGAAGGGGAAATACTAAGCAATGGTGCTAAGGATCAACTGTATTTAGCATTAAGGTTATCATTTATAAATATGTTGTTTAAAAATAAAAGAATCCCAATATTTTTAGATGATGCTCTTGTCCAATATGATGATGAGAGAAGAGAGCGGGCACTAAATCTTCTTATGGATGAAAATTTTGAGCAAGTAATTTTCTTTACATGTCAAAAAATAGAAAAGATTATTCTTGATAGAAATAAGTATGATTATAATTTAATTAATTTGAATTGATAATACTATCCTAAATTAATATTTAACTAATCTTGACATATTTAAACTTTAACAGTAATATTATAAACAGAGTTGCAAATGCAAATCAGATGCAAACTGGAGGTATAATATGAAGAAGAAAATAATTTCGGGAGCGCTAGCGGTATTAGTAAGTTTTATGCTAATCGGATGTGGAGCTAATGCAAATACTGGAATACAAAACAAAACTGAAGATAAATTAAAAATTGCAGTTTCAATATATCCATTAAAAGAATTCGCAGAGAAGATAGCTGGTGATAAAGCCGATGTTATATGTCTAGTTCCTGATAATATGGAGCCACATGATTATGAGCCTAAAACCAAAGATTTTCAGGAATTAACAAAGAGTAATGCGTTTATTTATAATGGCTTAGGCATGGAAGAATGGGTAGGTCAAGTAAATGAAGCTATTAAGAATACTAATGTAATTGTTGTAGATTCAAGTACTGGTATAGAAACCAGGCAAGAGGGGGATGCGGTTGATCCACATGCTTGGCTAAGTTTAAAAAATGCTGAAATCCAATCAAGTAATATAAAAGATACACTAGTAAAGTTAGATGAGAAAAATAAGGATTATTATGAAGAAAACTACAATAAGTTTAAAGAGGAATTAGAGAGTTTATATAGTGAATATAAACCCAAATTTGATACATTAAGTAAGAAAAATTTCATAACAGGTCACGCTGCATTTGGATATTTATGCAGAGACTTCGGATTGACTCAAAAATCAGTAGAAAATTTATTTGCAGAGGGTGAGCCAACTCCTAAGCAATTAAAAGACTTAGTAAGTTTTTGTAAAGATAATAATATAAAGACTGTTTTTTCAGAGTCGTTAGCGAGCCCTAAAGTTTCGGAAACTTTAGCAAAAGAAGTTCAAGCTGATGTAGTTCCAATACTTACATTAGAATCAAAAGAAGATGACAAAAATTATATAGAAGCTATGAGATACAATTTGGATGAGATATACAAGTGCTTATCTAAAGAATAGACTAGATTAACTTTAATAGAGATTGAGGATTATTTTCAAGGTTATATTGGAAATAATCCTTTTAATTTTAATCCTTGGAGTTAATAAAATCACATATTAGGTAGATGTCTCTGACTTAAATAAAAAAATTATCTTAGTGTTTTAATAATATCTATAAGTTTAATGAAAAAATAATTTAAACAAAGGAATATAAATCGAATTTATTATGGTAATATTATACTTATAGAATATGTATTTTATATATGAATTACTCACTACATAAAGCTAAAATGGATATGAGGTAATAATAAAATAGATTGCACAAGATAACAAGGTAGGTTAAAATATCCTGAATTAAAAATAAGATATCTTAATGTGCTTTATTTTATTTGTGATATAGAATTGGAACAATAGTTTAATTTATATTAATCATTTGAGTTTTGTTTAAATTTAAATTACGAAGTTTAGTTTATAGTCAACAAAAAGATTGCTTATAAAAATAAAATTATTATGTTAGGAGGAATTATGAGTTTAGCAGAAGAATTTTATAAAGAGAACATACAACGATGTTTAAGACAAACAAAAGACCTGAACTATAAGGTGAAAATTATTGGATGGAGCAGGTTGTTTGTAGTGATTTTAGGGGTATTAACTGATTATATATTATATAGTCAGAATAAATTAAATCTAATATTGATCTCAACTATATTTTTTATTGGTATATTTATTGTTTTGATATTTTATCACAATAATATAATTCAATACAGAGAAAAGATAAATACGATAATGAAAATTAATGAGAAGGGAATAAAAAGATTAAGTGGTGATTTTACGAGTTTCGAGGATTCTGGTTCAGAGTATTTGGACTATAAGCATCCATTTATAGATGATTTGGACGTATTTGGCAATAACTCGATTTTTCAATATATTAATGATACAGTAACTAAAGGAGGAAGAGAAGAACTAGTAAAATTATTAAAAAATGAAGGGAATTTGAATAAGCTTGATATTGCTGAAAGACAAGAAGCTGTAAAGGAATTGAGTAGTAAAGCTGTCTGGAGGCAAAATTTAGTTCTTGAGGGCAGTTTGAAAAAATCAAAAGATATAGACTTAGATAACTTAATTAATTGGAGTGAAGGGACAGAATCATCAAGTCCGCTGAGAATTGTTATCGCATGTACTTTTATTTTAGTAACAATTTTCTCGATATATTTAGCAATAGTAAAGGTAATACCACAATCATTTCTACTTTTAAATCTTATGGTGAACTTTATCGTTGTTAAAGTGTTATCTAAAAGCATGGGTACAGAGATTAAATTATTTGAATCCATAAAAAATAGCATATATGGGTATAGTAAAATTTTATTTCTAATAGAAGAAGAAAATTTTGATTCACAATATTTAAAGAATTTACAAGGAAAGTTGAAAAGTGATAAATTAAGTTGTAAGGAAGAGATGAAAGCTTTTTCTAATATCTTGGATTGGATAGGAAATAGTTCATATAATGCATATTATCTGTTATTTAATATATTATTATTTTCTGATGTATTTCTATTAAGAAGTTTAGAAAAATGGAGAGAAAAGAATGGGAATAAACTTAAAGGCTGGTTAGAAGTAATGCATAAAATAGATGCATTAGTTAGTGTATGTAATTTGCCATTTGAAAATGAAAATTGGACGTATCCTGTTATTTTAGATAAAAATGAAATAACTGCAGTGAATATAGGTCATCCTTTATTAGGAGAAAAAGGAGTTGAAAATACATTTTCGATGACGGGTAATCAAAAGGTTTCTTTAATCACGGGTTCCAATATGTCTGGGAAAAGTACATTTTTAAGAACACTTGGTACTAATCTGGTTTTAAGTTACATCGGAGCACCAGTGCATGCGGATAAATTTTCTTGTGGAATTATGAAGATATACACTTGCATGAGAACAAAAGATAATTTAGAAGAGAATATTTCATCATTTTATGCAGAAATTTTAAGAATAAAAATATTAATAGAGGCGTGCAAAAGAGGAAAAAGTGTATTTTTTCTACTAGACGAAATATTTAAGGGAACTAATTCAAGAGATAGGCATACTGGTGCATCTGTATTGATTAAACAATTAATTAAATACGGAGGGGTTGGGCTTGTTTCTACTCATGACTTTGAATTATGTGATTTAGAAAATGAAAGTGAAGAGATAATAAATTATAATTTTAGAGAATTTTATGAAAATAATAAAATCAAATTTGACTATATTCTTAGAGAAGGAAGAAGTACAACACAAAATGCAATTCATTTAATGAAGCTTGCGGGGATAGAAGTATAAATAATTGAGTTTAAAGAATTAAAAATTAGCATTAGAAAGGATTAAGCATGGGGTACATTATTATTGACTTAGAATTTAATAATTTAAAAAATATAACTAATTATCAAAAAGATTTTTTTGAAAAATATGGCGAGTTTGATTCAATAAGTTTGGAAAATGAAATTATAGAAATAGGTGCAGTAAAAGTAGATAAATATATGAAACCTATAAAAGAAATTAGGGAATATATTAAGCCTAAAATATTTCCGGTAATTAATCCAATAGTAACAGAAATCACTAAAATAGATATGGATATACTTAATGAAAAAGGAGTATCTTTTGAAGAAGCTATAAGTAAATTAAAGGATATGTTTGAAGATGGAGATGTTTTATGTTCATGGGCAAAGGATGACGTTGCAGAATTAATTATTAATGCCCATCATTATAATTATAATGATTTAAGATGGTTAAACGAATATCTCGATATTCAAGAATATGTTACTAAAATTTTAGCTCATAAAAAAGCATTGGGGCTTAAGTCAGCTTTAGATGAATTAAAAATTAAAGTAGATGATACAAAATTACATGATGCTTTAAATGATGCAAAATATACCGTAGAGGTATTTAGAAGAGTATATAATTCTAGAGTGATAAAAAATTATATAGTTAAAGATATATATAATATGCCTGCCATACAGGTATCAGATCTTGAGAGTATAAAAATAAAAGAAGAAAAATTAATGCTAAAGTGTCCTAAATGTGGAAAAAAAATTGATTTACAAACTCCTATAAAGCTTTTAAATTGGAGATTTGCAGCTGTAGGCACTTGTCCGAAATGTAAGTGCAATGTTTTATGCGAAGTTCTGGTTAAAAAGACTCTTCAAGGAGAGAATGGATATAACGAAGTTAATAGTGTATTGAAAGATGAAGCGTACTTAAATTATATCTATAAGTTAGAGAATAGTGAGAAAAAAAGGTGATTTCAGTATATATTCAGAAATAAGTAAGAATTTAGTTAAAGAAATTTAATCCGAGATATGATAAAATAGTTTTGTGAAGAAGAACAAAACGAATACATTGAATGAAAGGATTTTATTTATGAATATAGCCTTTTTTCTTACACCAAAAAATGAAGTTATATGTGAAAATCAAGATGCAACTATGAAACAAGTTATGGAGAAAATGGAATGCTACGGATATACAGCTATTCCTATTATAGATAGAGAAGGAAAATATGTTGGAACGCTAACAGAAGGAGATCTATTGTGGAAGCTAAAAAATACACATAATTTGAATTTTAAAAACATAGAATCTGTTAAAGTTAAAGACATTTATAGAAAAACAACTCATAGGTCTGTTTCTATAACTTCAAATATAGAAAGCTTAATATCGTTAGCTGTAAGTCAAAATTTTGTGCCTGTAACAGATGATGATGGTACTTTTATAGGGATAATAAAAAGAAGCGATATAATAAATTATTGTTTCAATGAGATGGAAAAGAGAAAAGAATTAGAAATACAACAATTTTCAATGTATGATGAAGGTTAAAGTATTATAGATATAAGAATCATATTGATTTTGAAAATTTAAACTTATGAGTAACTAGTAAAAATGGAGATACGTATCTTTATTATAAAGATACGTATCTCCATTTTATTCTGAGAAAGATTTGCTTTTATAAATCAACTTCGAACTATAACTTTTATATTATTAGATAATAGATTTTTAATAGTACTACTCTGCATTTTGATAAGTTTCTACTACAAAATCAAATTCGTTGGGATCAGTTATCTCTCCGTAACTATCTTCTTTTATTCCAGGGTAATAGTATAGTACTAGCTTATCATTAGAGTTGTTGGAATTTTCTAGAAGAATATACAAATTATCTAAAGTACAGTCTTCAACGACAGCTAAAACATTATATTTTGAAGAGATACCAGTATCGTTGTTAGTAAGTTCTAGCATAAAATTATCAAATTTTCTTACATTGACTCTTTCTTTATCACAGGAGCAAATTAGAGAACTGCTTCTACAGCTTGAACATTTTTTGAAATTACAATCAAATGCACAACTCAAGCATTCACAATGAGAGCATTTTTCTAACTGTTTAAAGTTTTCTCTATTTTTAGCTTTAAAATCTTGAAGTAAGTTTATGCTAGGACTAGATTTAAACATTGAAAATAAGGATTTTTTCTTGCAGTCAGCTTCAGCAGAATCTAAAAGCTTCATATAGTCCTTAAGAATAGGTGACTTAGAGAAATATTTTCTTATCTTTGAATCTCTTTCTGAAATAAATGGGGATATTTCACTTATAGCATAAGTTATATCTGTATAAATTTTGCCCCAATACCTTCGTTCTTCGTTGATAAAATTTAGGTCCTTATCATTATCCATGTCTTATCACCTAATTAGATTTATATTTTGCTAATTCAAGATCCAAATCAACTTCATCTAATTTCTTAAATTCGCTATCAAAATCATCTAGGTCTCTTAATTCACCTAAACCTTGAGCAAGAGATTCTTTACGTTGAATTTTTCTTTCTATACTATCAATTTGTATTGAGTTATTTTTAGTTTGAACATTAGCAAGAACTTCATTAACTTTTTGAGAAGCTTCAGCATTTGCAAATCTTGCAGCTGCCTCATCTCTGTAACTCCTAGTTTTTGTTATTTCTTCTTCTAAAGCACGTAAGTTTGCCTTTAAAGTATCTGCTTGTATTTTAGCATTATCATAGCTTGCTTGTAGAGAAGCAGCCTTTTTATCTGTTTCAACTTTTTTAGCTAATGCTCTTTTAGCTAATTCTTCATTTCCTTTACTTAGTGCTAATCTAACCTTTTGATCATAATCTTCAGATTCCTTTTTAGCAGAATCTAGTTTTTTCTCAATTTCATGAACATTACCTAAAATTTGAGCTGAACTTAATTTTGCTTTATTGAATTGTTCATCCATATCTCTTAGTTTTTGGTCTAATAATTCAACTGGATTTTCCATTTCATCTAATGAGTTGTTTACTTTTGCCTTAATCATATTTGACATCCTTGAAAAAATTCCCATGCCTATACCTCCAAATAATTTTTATTTTCTTTTATTATTTAAATATTTTTTTATTAATATAATAGCTAGTACGAATACTCCAGCTAAAACTAAGGTGTTAATTAATGAACTTGCTGGTGAACCAAAATAAAATGGTCTATAAAAGTATCCTCCACCAAAGAATGGCCAGAATGAATGTCTGTTGGAACCACTATTATATGTTTGAGTATTAGTATTTTTATTATCATTTGTATTAGAAGAAGTTGAAGGGTCAGTGGTTCTACTTTTATCAGTTGTAGAATAAGAACCGCTACTAAATCCTTGTGATCCACCACTACTTGAAGATGAAGAAGAATTCTTTGAATTTGAGTTTGAAGAATCACTATTCGAAAAATTACCAGATTTAAATCCTTCACCACTCTTTGAACTACTTGAATCACCACTTGTGTTTGTTGAGGATTTACTAGAAGAACTTGATCCACTAAAAGATCCCGAACTAAATCCATTACTTGATTTTGAACTGCCAGAACTAAATTTGCTGCCGCTGGAGCTTGACCGACTGCTACTACCAGTTGATTTAGCAAAGGCGACTGTAGTATTGTTAGATGTATTTATACCTATAAATGACATAGCATCTAAAGATAAATTAGAAAATATAAATATGAATGTTAAAAATATAGTTAAAACATATTTTTTTTTAATCTTACGAATAGTGATCACCCCTTAAAAGATTATGTACTTATTATATAAAAAAGATTCCTTATACACAATATGGAAAAGCGATGAAAAAAGACTAAAAAGGATGATTATAATTGTATATCGTAATAAAGGTTATTATCTCTCTCTTATAATGGTTATTTCATATCTTTTTAAATGGTATTTGATACTGTATAATGAAATTGCAAATAATTTTGGGAATAATTAGATTAAAACAATATGGATTTTTATATTAAGATAATATGAGGATTAAATTTAAAATGATTATATTATAATTATATTTGTAGCACAGTAAACCGTACTTGTGTAAAAGATTCTATTAGACTATTATTGTAAGTAAGAAAAATTATAATGAGGAGTGAATTATACTATGTCCAATGAAGAATTAGAAAGCAATATGAGCGAACTTTTAAATCAATATGATGTAAAAAGACTAAATAGAGGAGATGTATTAAAAGGTAAGGTTATAGATGTAAACGATAAGGAGGTTTCGGTTAATATAGATTATGCTTTCGATGGATTAATAGCTAAAGAAGAGGTATCTATAGATGACAGGGATCCAATGGAAGTAGTCAGTAAAGATGATGAAATTTATGTTTATGTCATATCTCCAAATGATGGTGAGGGGTATGTTGAACTTTCTTTAATAAAAGCTTTAGAAATAAAGGATAGAGAAGAATTAAGTGAATGCTTTAAAGAAGAAAAGAATGTTAAAGTACATGTGAAAGAAGAAACTAAAGGTGGAGTGATTGCATATTATGGCAACATAAAAGTCTTTATCCCAGGCTCCCTTGCAAGTAGAGAAAGAATCCAGCTTAGTAATTTGGTAGGAAGAGATTTAGATGTTAGAATCACTGAATTAGACTTTAACAATAAAAGAGTTATAGCTTCAAGAAGAATTCTTGAAGAAGAAGAATATAACAAAAATAAGAAAAATATATGGGATGACTTAAAAGAGGGAGAGAAAAGAAACGGTGTTGTTAAGAAAATAGTTAAGTTCGGAGCATTTGTTGACATTGGAGGAGTAGAAGGATTAATTCATATTTCAGATTTATCATGGGAGAGAGTAAATAGGCCTGAAGATATAGTTAAAGAGGGAGATAAGGTAGAAGTATTTATAGGTAGTGTGGATAGAAAAAATGAAAGATTATCATTAATATTAAAAGATGTAACTAAAGAGCCATGGACAGTTCATAGCAATGACATTAATGAAGGAGATATACTTGAAGGAAAAGTTGTACGTCTTACTGCATTTGGCGCATTTGTTGAGTTATTTGATGGAATAGAAGGTTTGGTTCATATAACAGAGATTACAGATGAACATATTGCAAAGCCTTCAGATGTGTTGGAAGTTAATCAAAAAGTAAAGGTCAAGGTATTAAGTATCAATAGAGAAGAAAAAAGAATAGCATTAAGTATAAAAGAAGCTGTAGAAAATAATAAAGAATATCTTGATTATATTGACAATAGTGATGAAAGTGGAACCTCTTTGGGGGAGTTACTTAAAGGATTTAAATTTGAGTAGATTTACAGAAGTATAAATATGAAAAATAAGTATGGATAATCATCCATACTTATTTTATTTGGAGTATTTTAATTAAATCTTTTCTATTTTTAACATATTAGTTCCACCAGTTTGAGTTGTTGGCATTCCAGCAGCAACTATTATATCATCTCCAGGTTGTGTGAAATTTAGACTAAATACTGTGTTTTTAGCTTCTGTTAATATTTCATCTGTTGAGTTAAACATTTTACAAGGCATTGGGAAGATTCCAAAATTTAAGCTTAATCCTTTTCTTACTTGTTCGTAAGGTGTTATAGCTATGATTGGAGCCTTTGATCTGTACCTTGAAAGTAGTCTTGCAGTAGCACCGCTCTTAGTTGCTGCCACTATAGCTTTTGCATGTAAGATGTTAGCTGTTCTACATGCTGAATAACTTATTGCAGCTGCGTAGTCAGTAAGTGATGGTTCTCTAAGTCTTGCAGTTAAGTGATTATAATCTAAGTATTCTTCAGCTTCTTGAGCAATTTTTGACATTGTCTTTGCTGCTTCTATAGGGAAACAACCAGAAGCACTTTCACCACTTAACATAATTGCATCAGTTCCATCAAAAATAGCGTTACAAATATCACTTGCTTCAGCTCTAGTTGGAAGTGAATTTCTAATCATTGAATCAAGCATTTGAGTTGCAGTTATAACAACTTTACCAGCTTCATTACATTTTCTGATTATCATTTTTTGTATTATAGGCACTTTTTGAATTGGAATTTCAACACCCATATCTCCTCTGGCAACCATTACAGCGTCAGTTACTTCGATGATAGAATCTATATTATCTACACCTTCTTGGTTTTCGATTTTAGCTATTACCTTTATATGTTCCCCATGGTTTTCTTTTAGAACTTTCTTTACATCTAAGATATCACTGGCTTTTCTTATGAAAGATGCAGCAATAAAATCAACGCCCATTTTGCATCCGAATTTTATATCTTCTATATCTTTTTCTGTAATTGATGGTAATTTAATAACTACATTAGGTACATTTACACCCTTATGATTTTTAATTTCACCACCTACAACAACTTTTGTATGAATTGTTTTACCTTCAACACCAGTGACTTTAAATTTTAGAAGACCATCATCAACAAGAATTTTTCCGCCAACTTTTATATCTTGATAAAGTACATCATATGAGATTGAGCATCTTTTCTCATCACCAAGAATTTCTTCGCCACATATGAAATCGAAATCGTCACCGTCATTAAGAGTTACACCATCGTTTACAAAGTTATGAGTTCTGATTTTTGGACCTTTAATATCAAGAACTATAGCTGTTGCAGAGTTCATTTCTTTACTTAGACGTTGGATTAGTTCGATTTTTTCTTTATGTGTTTCATGTGTACCATGAGAAAAGTTTAATCTTGCAGCGCTCATCCCAATTTCAATGAACTTTCTTAAAGTCTCCTCATTATCACTTGCTGGACCAATAGTAAAAATCATTTTTGTTTTTTGCATATAAACACCTCACATTAAAATTTTGTATATATATTATAGTGTGTGAAATAATTAATCATAAAATAATAAAAATATACATAATATAGCAATATTTTATGATAAACTAAGAAAAGATATGTATAATCATATTCTATCATATAATTGATGAAAGGAAGAGAGTAGAATGAAAAATTTAGAGAATATTACGGGGAAAAGAATTTTTTATCATTTTAATGAAATAAGTAAGATACCAAGAGGTTCTGGAAATGAGAAACAAATAAGTGATTATTTATTGAGTTTTGGAAAGAGTTTAGGATTAGAATGTATTCAAGATGATGCCCTAAATGTTATTATTAAAAAACCTGCATCAAAAGGGTATGAGAAAGCTCCAACAGTTATAATCCAAGGTCATATGGATATGGTGTGTGAGAAAAATAACGATAAAATTCATGATTTTGAAAAAGATCCAATAAGTTTAGTAGTCAAAGATGATTATATATATGCAGATAATACAACTCTTGGAGGAGATGATGGAATTGCTGTTGCTTATGCGATGGCAATATTAGAGGATACATCGATAGAACATCCGGCTATAGAGGTATTAATAACAACAGATGAAGAAACAGGAATGACTGGAGCTAAAGCAGTACGATCAAAAGATTTAGATGGAAAAATTGTTTTGAATTTAGATTCAGAAGAAGAAGGAAAACTTTGGGTCAGCTGTGCTGGTGGAATTAGAACTGAATCTACTTTGCCCATTGAATGGACAAATAAAAAAGAAAATACAAAAGAATATGTGATTGAAGTTAAAGGATTAGCTGGAGGACATTCAGGAGCTGAAATTCATTTAGAAAGAGGAAATGCAAATAAATTAATGGCAAGAGTATTAAGAGAAATCTTAAATAAGGTATCTTTTAATTTAGTTTCATTAAAAGGTGGAGCAAAAGATAATGCAATACCAAGAGAAGCTATGGCGGTTATTTCAATTGATCAATCAAAGGAAAAAGAATTGATTGAAGCTAAAACAAAGATAGATAGTGATATTTCTAAAGAATTTACCAAAAAGGACCCAGGACTTAAAATAACATTATTAGAAAGTCAAGAAAAAATAGAAAAAGTATTTTCAGATGATACTACAGCCAAAGCAATTAGCTTATCATATTTGTATCCAAATGGTGTAAACACAATGAGTTCTGAAATAGAAGGATTAGTGGAAAGTTCATCAAATCTTGGAGTGGTAACAACCAATGAAAGTGATATAAAATATCATAGTGCTGTTAGAAGTTCTGTGTTTTCATTAAAAGAAGAAATAGTTGAAAGAAATAAATGTTTAACTGAAATTATGGGAGGTACATTTGAGTCTGCCGCAGGATATCCAGAATGGCCATATAAAAGTGATTCAAAAATAAGGGATATATGCAAAGATGTATACCTTAGAATGTATGGAAAAGAAGCAGAAGTTGTAGCTATCCACGCTGGATTAGAATGTGGGATACTTAAGGAAAGACTTGGAGATTTAGATATGATTAGTTTTGGTCCTAATATCATTGATATACACACTCCAAATGAACATTTAAGTATATCTTCTGCTTGTAGATGCTTTGAATATTTAGTAGAAGTTCTTAAGGAAATTAGAAATTAGTATAAAAAATTAATTAGAACAGTAAGTTAACCAGAAAATTTATTGGATAACTTACTGTTTTTTTTATTATTCTCATGATTTTGAGTTTTAAGTTTATTTATAAAAAAGATAATGAGTAAGAAATAACAAAATGTAAAACAAAAGTTAGAAAATTATAAATTTACAGTAAATGACCATTATTGATAGCAATATTGAGAAAATTAGAGATATTTCGGTATAAATAAGAATATAAAAGTATAAAAAGTTTGACCTTTACCTAGCTTATCACTATACTAGAAACATGTTTTAAAATTTGCAGTTTGGTGTAAACGATAACTAAGATGCCTTTTAGGGTAATATAGATTAGGTATGGAGAGGAATTTAAGATGAAAATTAAAAATAATAGGATTATGAAATGTGTAATTACAACTTTTATTTTTTCGGGGGTTTTTCTTATTAATATGCAACATGCCAAAGCTGATACTACATTAACACATAATAGAGGAATTACAATTAAGACTAGTGAACTTAAAACAGCTAAAGTGATAAAAGCACCATCAGATTCAGAAACAGTATCAAATGGTGAAGATTCAGCATCAAGAGGAGCAATTAGTAAGGGAAATGAAGTCGTAAATTATGCATATAAGTTTTTAGGAAAGCCGTATGTTTATGGAGCGGTTGGTCCAAATGCTTTTGATTGTTCAGGATTAACACAATATGTTTATAATAAATTTGGTGTAGATATATCAAGAACTACATATACACAAGTAAATGTAGGGACTAAAGTAGATAAAAGTAATTTAAGAGCTGGTGATTTAGTTTTTTTTAATACAGAAGGTTCAATTAGCCATGTGGGCATTTATATTGGGAACGGAGAATTTATACACGCACCAAGATCTGGAAAACCAGTAATGGTAAGTTCATTGTGTGATGGATACTATTCAGAAAGATATGCTACTGCAAGAAGAATTTTTTGCTAATGGATGTAGTTAACTTAAGATACTAAATGTAAACATAATTATAGTTAAAAATGATATATAAGTATGCTTAGGAATGAATGAATGTTTCTTTCAATAGCTTTAATATTGTTAATATATAAGTTTAGATTTTTAAAATATTCCCTATATAATATTTTTTATTTAACATAATTCATATATGTGTAACTTACAGAATAAATATTAATATATAAGAAATCTGAAAAAATAGCAGGTCAAATATATATAATATTATTCTGTTTTATAATGTTTTCTATAAGTTTTGATAACATATAAAACTTAACTTTTTGACACGCTATTTTTAGAATGTTCAAAAGGGGGGAGACTATGAGATACACAAGATATGAATATAAAAAATCAGGCAGGATGAAATTTTTATGTAGTGTTGTCGTTATCGTTGGGATATCTATAGTTGGAGGAGTGCTTATTAGCAATGTTGTCTTTGATGGGAAGAGTGTACAAAACGTAGGCATAAATAGTTCAAAATCTTCAACTCAAGGTGACTATAATGGTGCAATAAAAAATATCATCGCACTGCAATGTGGCTATTATTCAAAAGAGGAGAATGCAAAAGAGTCACTATCTGCAATATCAAAATACTGTCAGCCATTTATAGTAGAAGATGATGGGAAATATAGAGTTTTAGCAGGAATATACAATGAGGAGGATGGCTTAAAGAAGATAGAAGAATTCAAGTCCAATAATATTGATGTCGCTAAAATTAGTTTAGGTGCCTCTAGTGATGACTTGGAAAATAAAAAGCTCATAGAAATTATGAATGGATTTTTGACAATTGTGAATAAGTTACAAGATAATCAGGTGAAAAGTATAAAAACAGCAGAATTTAAAGCCTGGACGGATGGAATTGTAAATGAAGGAAGCACAGCCAAATCAAATAAGATAAGCCAATTATATGATTATATAAAAAATCTGCCTGATGAAATGGATAAAACGAACAGTAGTAATGATATGCAGGAGTTATATAAACTTATTAAAAATTGAAAGATTTAGTTAATAATTATTACAACAAAATTACATTTATATAAAAAAACTTATAACTTAATATAACACACTTGTTTAAGAACATCTTAAATGATAAACTATAAGGTGTAGAAATGGTAGAATATCATTTCTACACCTTTAAAATTTAATAGTTTTTGGTTAAAAAATTAACATGTCTACAATATATATTATTTGTCAATGATATATAATAAGGTACATTCAAAGAATGGGAGATCATCATGCTCGCCTATTATTTTTCATGTGCCAAAATTCTTTATTTTAGGATGTGAATATATGAAAGTAATATTAGCTTCTGCTTCAGAAAGACGACAAGAACTTTTAAGTAGATTAATTAAGACTTTTGATGTTATTGTCAGCAATTTTGATGAGAGTAAAGTTATTTTTGAAGGCTCTATAGATAGATATGTTAAAGACATAGCTTTAGGAAAGGCAATGAATATTAAGAATAAGCTAGATGAGGATGCGATTATAATTTCAGCTGATACTGTAGTCACCATAGACAATATGATACTAGGAAAACCAAGAGATGGAGAAGATGCTTTTAATATTATAAAATCACTTCAAGGTAGAAAGCATTTGGTTTATTCTGGTGTTGTTGTGATTAATACAGCTAAAAATTTAACGATTCAAGAGAGTTTATCTACTGAAGTTACTTTTTCTGAAATAAGCGACGATGAAATATTAGAATACATAAAAACTGGTGAGCCTTTAGATAAAGCTGGCGCTTATGGAATCCAGGGGATAGGTGGAATATTTGTTGAAGAGATAAGAGGATGTTATTACAACGTTGTTGGACTGCCACTGAATAAGCTAAAGTTTATGCTTAAAGAGATACAATAATTATATTTTAGGGATAGAGGGGAAATCATATATTTGGAGGTAATATATTATATGGAAAGTAGCCTTAAAATCAAAGACATACCACAAAATGAACGACCTAAAGAGAAATTATTGACTTATGGAGCAGAATCTTTAAGTAATTCAGAATTATTAGCAATAATAATTAGGACTGGAACACAAGGAGAGAATGTTCTTCAATTGTGCAGTAGGCTTTTATCTGAGCTAGAAGGGCTAAATGGTATTTTAGATGCAAGTTTTGATGATATAATATCTATAAAAGGTATTAAACAAGGAAAAGCTTCACAAATTTTAGCTTTAGCTGAGCTTTTTAAGAGATTTAGAACATTGAAAGCAATAAATAATGACATCAAAATAACTTCACCAAAGGACCTAGCAAGTCTTCTCATGGGAGAAATGAACGAATTAAATCAAGAAGTATTAAAAGTTGTCTTATTAAATACCAAGAATATAGTTGTTGGTATTAAAGATGTTTTTAAGGGTAGTTTAAATACGTCGGTTGTGCATCCGAGAGAAATTTTTAAGCAAGCTATAAGTAAGAATAGCGCATCGATAATTATATGTCATAATCATCCATCAGGCGATCCAACGCCTAGCAGAGAAGACATAAATATAACACTAAGAATTAAAGAATGTGGAAATATTATAGGAATTCAATTAGTAGACCATATTATAATAGGAAATAATAAATTTGTTAGCCTCAAAGAAAGAGGACTAATATAGAATTGGAAGGGGAAAAATAAATGGGATTTTTTGGATCAGGAAAAGATATGGGGATAGATTTGGGAACTGCAAACACCCTAGTATTTGTAAAAGGTAAAGGAATAGTTTTAAGAGAACCATCTGTTGTTGCAATGAACACTATGACTAAAAAGACATTAGCGGTTGGATCAGAAGCTAAGCTTATGATAGGTAGAACCCCTGGAAATATAGTAGCTATAAGGCCATTAAAAGATGGAGTAATTGCAGATTTTGATACAGCTCAAACAATGATGAAAAGTCTAATAGAAAAAGTATCAACTAAGAATGCATTTAAAAATCCAAGAATAATAGTTTGTTATCCATCAGGAGTTACAGAAGTTGAGAAAAGAGCTATCGAAGAAGCTACAAAACTTTCAGGAGCTAGAGATGTTATTTTAATGGAAGAACCAATGGCAGCAGCAATCGGAGCAGGGCTTCCAGTAAGTGAACCAACAGGAAGTATGATAGTTGATATTGGTGGTGGAACAACAGAAGTTGCTATTATTTCATTAGGCGGTATAGTAACTAGTAAGTCACTTAGAATAGCTGGTGATGAGTTAGATCAATCAATAATATCTTATATTAAAAAAGAATTTAACTTAATGGTCGGAGAAAGAACAGCTGAACAAGTTAAAATGGAAATAGGTTCAGCTTATAGGACTTCAGATGAAGAAACAGTCATGGAGATTAAAGGAAGAGATATGATTACTGGCCTTCCAAAGATTGTTGAAATTTCAGAAACTCAAGTTAGAGAAGCTTTAAAAGAACCAGTATATGCTATTATAGAATCAATTAAGACAACATTGGAAAAGACTCCACCAGAACTTTCAGCAGATATTATGGAAAAAGGTATAATGTTAGCAGGTGGCGGGGCATATCTAAAAGGATTAGATATACTTATAAATAAAGAAACAAATATGCCCGTACATATTGCGGAGGCACCTCTTGATTGCGTAGTACTTGGAGCAGGGAAGGCACTAGAAGATTTTGATAAAATTAGTAGAGATCAAAGAGGTTAAATATGAAGCTTCTTAAGAATAAACTGGCAGTAACTATTATAGTACTGTCAGTTAGCTTTTTAGGGTTAATAGTTTATACAGTTAGAAAGGATAATAGAAGTATTATTGAAAGTGGTGCCGGTAGTACTTTAAATCCAGTGCAAAGTCTCTTATATTCGGGAACTAGTAGGATTAAAGAAACCTTAGATTTTTTCTTGAATTTTTCAGAAGTAAAAGCGCAAAATAAAGAATTAATTAAAGAAAATCAAGAACTTGAAAATGAGTTAGCCAGTTATTCAGATTTAAAAGAAGAAAATGATAGATTAAGACAAGTGTTGAATTTTCAGGAAGAAAGAAACAATTATAACTATGTAGCATGTGATATTATAGGATATAGTGGTGGAAACTTTTTAGATGGTTATGTGGTAAATAAAGGAAAAAATGACAATATACAAAAGGGTATGATTGTTATAGCAGCTCAAGGTTTAGTGGGACAAGTAACCAGTGTTGGGAATAATTGGTGTATAGTTCAATCTCTGATTAATGAAAATATAGCAGTAAGTGTTATGGATCAAAGTACCAGAGATGCTACAGGTTATATAAAAGGTTTCAAAGATAGTAAGGGAGAAAACTTAGCTAAGGTATATGATCTTCCGATGAATTCAGATGTTAAGGAAGGCGATGTAATAATGACATCTGGAGTAGGGATGCTTTATCCAAAGGAAATTAGAATTGGTGAAGTGATTTCAGTTGAAGAAGATAAAGTAAAAGTAATGAAGAATGCAGTTGTAAAACCATATGTAGATTTTAATAAGTTAGAAGAATTATTTATTGTCTCTCCGAAGGATACGAGAGAAATTAAATATAATTAGAGGTTTATAATGGAAAAATTAATTATTATTTTGATTTCTATAGGATTGGTTATATTAGATAACTCACTAATTCCGTTTTTTTCAATAAAGGGAGCTTATCCGAGTTTACTATTTACTTTCGCTATAGCTTATTCATTAGTCAATAAGAAAGAACGAGCTGTATTTATGGGTGTTGTGAGTGGGATACTTCAAGATATTTTCTTTTTTAATGGTTTTGGTGTAAATTCATTATTGAATTTATTTCTATGTCTTCTAGCAAGTTTTATTGGAGCGGGAATAATAAAGACTAAGAGACTTATACCTGTGATCTCGGCTTTTTTTATAACAATAATTAAATATGCAGGAGTTATGTTGATATTTAATTTTTTTAATATTGAAATACAATTTTCTAAAAGTATCATTATGGGGGTATACAACGGAGTAATAATGTTTTTTGTGTATAAATTAGTAATGAATGTTTATGATGATGAGTATTCAAAGCAAAGATGGAGGTTTAGATGATAGTAAATAAACCAACTAATAAAAAGAAAAAGAAGATTTCTAGATATACAGTTTTATCTATAATCATGATAGCTATATTTTCAGTGATTATTCTAAAATTATTATATATTCAAGTATTTAATTATGATGAATATAAGGATAAAGCAGATGTAACATCAACAAGATTTATATCAGAAAAAGCCCCAAGGGGTAAAATATATGATGATAAAGGAAATGTTTTAGCAACTAATATTGAAACATACACTATTACATATACGGAAACAAAAGATGCTGATAAACAGTTTTATATAACTATGAAAGAACTTTTCAAAATATTGAATGAGAACGGAGAAAGCATTCAGGATTCGTTACCTTTAAAAATTGATGGTAATAATAATTTATATTTTGAGTATAAAACTAATGATAAACAATCTCAAAATATAGAGGAATTGAGATTTAAAAAGGATAGGGGATTGAATGATACTCTAAAAAACAAAATGTTCAAAGATGTTGAAGAATTATCGGATGAACAAAATGCAAAACTGGATGAAGAACTTCTAAAAATAACTCCTGATGATGCGTTTTATGCATTAGTTAAATCATATAATTTAATTGGCCTTGTAGACCCAGATTATGACTCAAAAGAAAAGAAGAATATTTATTCCAAAATGGAAGGCAAGGATTTAACAGATATGATTTTAAAAGAAGGATATTCTTTAAATGATATTAGAAAATTCATGCTTGTAAAAGATGCTATAAAAATGCAGAGTTTTAAAGGATATAAATCAGTAACTATTGCAGACAATATTAAGAAAGATACTTCATTAGTAGTAATGCAAAAGAAATATGATTTGCCAGGAATAAATGTGAGTTCAGCACCTATAAGGTCATATCCATATAATAATTTAGCATCTTCAGTTTTAGGGTATGTATCTTCAATTAATGATACACAAAAATCAGCATATGAACTTAAAGGATATGATGTTTCATCGGACTCTGTAGGAAAGTCTGGAATAGAATCAGCTTTCGAAGAACAATTAAAAGGAGTTAAGGGTGGAACAACTGTTAAAGTTAATTCTAAAGGAAGCGTTTCACAAGAATTATTTAAACTTGAACCGTATCCGGGCAATGATGTGCATCTTACAATAGATAGGGACATTCAATATGCAGCAGATCAAGCATTAGCAGATAAAATTGAATATATAAGGAATAATGAAAGTGATGATAAAGGAAATAGACTGTTGAATGCAACCAGAGGTGCATTGGTAGCCGTTGAAGTTAAAACTGGAAGAGTATTAGCTTTAACAAGTTACCCTAACTTTAATCCAAATTTATTCACAGTTCAAGGACAATTAACGCCTGAACAGTATAAGGATTATTTTAATCCTGATTTAGAAAAGTTTGGACAGGAATTTATTAAAAGAATGGGGCTTAATAAAACTGTTGATGATTTGTTTCCGCCAAAAAATGGAACTAGAACAGATCCATATGATCTATATCCGAAAGCAATGTTTAATTATGCAACCCAGTCAAAAATTCCACCTGGATCTACATTTAAGCCGCTTACAGCAGTTGCCGGTTTGGAGTCTGGCGTAATAAGTCCTGGAGAAATGATAAATGATACAGGAGCATTTAATATTCATCCGGAGATTTTTGGTAAAGCTTTTGCACCAAAAGGACTAGAAGCTGCACAAGGTAATATAAGTTTAACAGCAGCTATAGCAAAATCGATTAACTTTTATTTTTATGAGACTGTTACTAGAATGTATATTCAGGCAGGAGGCAAGGCTAATAATGTTGAAGCTCTAAATTCCCTTGCTAAATATGCTTGGCAGTTTGGATTAGGAATTGATCCTAATAGTAGTGCTAAAGAATCGACAGGAATAGAAATAAATGAAAGTTTTGGTCAAACTTATAATTTTACATCATGGAGAAATACTGTGTTACAGATGTCTACAGATAATGTAATTAATTTTCTAGAGAGCGGAAACTATAATAATACAATATACTTTTCTCCAATTGATATAAGAGATAAAGATGATGATAATGATGAAGTTAAGAAGTCTAAGAAAGCTATAAAAGATAAAGTTAAAGATACAATAAATAAAGATGTTGATGATCCAACAGCGGTTAGCCATGATATATTTGCTAAAGATATTAAGAAAGATGTATTAAATTTGATGAATAATTCAGACGAATACAAAGCAAGTATTGCAGGAAGAAATATAAATTTAGATTCTCAAGCTACATTAATATCACAAGCATTAGCTCAATTTGCAGCTAATGATCAGCCAGGGCAAGTAAGATCACCAGGTTCCCTTGTTTCAGCATCAATAGGTCAGGGGATGAATACTTTCACTCCGTTGCAATTAGTATCATACATCTCAACTCTTGCAAATGGAGGAACAAGATATAAGATTCATTTAGTAGATAAGATCACAGATGGGGATGGAAATGTAGTCCAAGAGTTTAAACCAGAAGTTTTAAATACGGTTAAAATGTCAAAGGAAACTCAGGATGCGGTTAAACAAGGAATGACAGCAGTTAACCAAGAAGCAGATGGTACCGGTAGTTCTACATTTTTAGGATATCCAATACCAACAGCTGGTAAGACTGGTACAGCCGATTTTGCTGAGGATCAATTACAAAAAGGAAGAGAACCTTTTGCAACATATGTCAGTTTTGCTCCAGCAAATGATCCACAGATAGCTGTAGCAGCAGTAGTATTTGATGGCGGTCATGGAAGTAGTATTGCATCAGTAGTGAAGTCAGTTTATGATGCTTATTTCAAGGATCAATTAAAGAATGATACACAGTATACTTCATCGTCAGATACATGGAAAAAATATGTTTTAGGTAATCCGTATAACGAAGAGGCAAATGCTTCACAGACAAATACAAATAAAACTCATTAGTAAAAGTTTATAATAGAGACTTTGTATTTAAGTATAAGTTAATAAAAATTAATTAATTTTTAAGGTATCTATATTAGGTATGCAATTATAAAAATTGCATAAAGTAAACCTAATTATAGATACCTTTTTATAAAAATTTAGATTTAGTGAGGGAAAAATGAAATATAATAATATTCTGAAAGGAAAATTTATCTCAAGACCAAATAGATTTATAGCTTATGTTGAAATTGATGGCAATGAAGAAGTCTGCCATGTAAAAAATACTGGAAGATGTAAGGAACTTTTGACACCCAATGCGACAGTATTTATTCAAAAAAATGATAATCCAAAAAGGAAGACTAAGTTTTCTCTTATAGGTGTTGTAAAAGGAGACAGAATGATCAATATGGATTCTCAAGTAACTAATAAGGTTGTTCATGAATGGATATTAAAAGGGAACCTCTTAAAAGATGTGACTTTAATAAAACCAGAAACTAAATATAAGAATTCAAGGTTTGACTTTTATGTTGAGACAAAGCATCAGAAAATTTTTATAGAAGTAAAAGGGGTGACTTTAGAGAACAATGGAATTGTAAAGTTTCCTGATGCACCTACAGAAAGAGGTGTTAAACATCTTAGAGAACTCATTGATTGCGTTAGAGAAGGATATGATGCTTACGTAATATTTGTAATACAAATGAAAGATGTTATTCATTTTGAACCTAATGTAGAGACTCATAAGGAATTTGGAGATACACTAAAATATGCAAAAGAGAATGGTGTAAATATAGTTGCAGTAGACTGTTTAGTAGATGAAGACAGTATTAATATAAGGGATTATGTTGATGTAATATTGTAGTGTGATAGCTGTTCAATGCTTTGGTATATACACTGCATATTATCAAAATTTGATGTTTTATATGCTTTTGTAAAATTTAATCAAAAATTAGTGAAACATATATACAAAAATAGTCAGTATAATGATATAATTTTAGAGAGGTTGCCATTTTCAAAACAATTTAACTATTTTAACCTGCAAAATTCATTGGAGGGAATGAATGTATAATAATGATGGTATTTTAATAAAGGGAAATAAAGATGGAATAAATACAACTATCAATATGAATAAATTTGCTTGTTTTGATGATATGCTTGTATTACTAATAAAGAAACTTTCTAAAGGAAAGCATTTTTATAAAGGGACAACTCTAATATTAAGAATAGATTTAAAATTGGTTAATAAAAAGGAAGTAGGCATTCTTAAAGAAAAATTATTAACTCAAATTGAATTAAAAGATATTGTTCTAGAGGATATAGAAAAGGAAATTGAGCAGGTGAACGAAAAAGAGGTTAAGGTATTTTCCGGTGTATACGAAGGGAAAACTAAATTTATAAGAAAGACAGTTAGAAGCGGAGAATGTATTAATTACCAAGGAAACATAGTTATAGTAGGAGACATAAATAGTGGTGCAGAAGTATATGCAGCAGGGAATGTAATTGTTTTAGGACGTATAAGGGGTAAAGTGAGCGCTGGGACTAATGGAAATATAAAAGCGGTAATAGCAGCATTCCTACTACAACCTGAACTATTAAAAATTGCAAATGTTATAGCTATGTCTCCAGATGATATCGAAAAGCCAAGCTATCCAGAATTAGCAAGAATTAGGGATGGGTTGATAATAGTGGAGCCATATTTACCAAATAAATATATATACTAAAACGTCGGAGGGATTTTTTAATGGGAGTATCTATTGTAATAACTTCAGGTAAAGGTGGAGTTGGAAAAACAACAACTACAGCCAATATAGGAACTGCTTTAGCATCACTTGGTAAGAAAGTAGTTGTTATAGATGGAGATACAGGGCTTAGAAATTTAGATGTATTGCTAGGATTAGAAAACAGAATAGTATATACAATAATTGATGTTATAGAAGGAAGATGCAGATTAAAACAAGGGCTTATAAAAGACAAGAGATTTGCAAATTTATTTCTTTTACCAACAGCGCAAACTAAGGATAAAGATGATATAAGTCCACAGGAAATGTTAAAAATAGTAAATGAATTAAAAGAAGAGTTTGATTATGTCTTAATAGATTCTCCAGCAGGAATAGAACAAGGTTTTGAAAATGCTGTAATAGGTGCAGAAAAAGCAATTATTGTTGTAAATCCAGAAATAACATCTGTTAGAGATGCTGATAGGGTTATTGGTAAGCTTGATTCAAAGGGATTGGAAGACCATTCTGTTATTGTAAATAGATTGAACTATGAAATGACTAAGAATGGAGACATGCTTGATGTAGCTGATATTATTGAAACATTATCAGTAGAGTTACTTGGAGTAGTTCCGGATGATAAGAATATAACTATTTCAACTAATAAAGGTGAACCTATTGTGTTAGAAGAAGGTGCGATTGCTGGACAAGCATTCAGAAACATAGCTAGAAGAATTACAGGTGAAGAAGTTCCTATTATTGATTTACATACAGAAGAGCATCAGGGATTTTTTAGCTCCTTAAAGAAGCTATTTAAGCGAAATTAAGGGAGGTTGAGAGAATGGGTTTTTTTAAGAGTTTAAATAGTAAGCCAACACCTAAAGAAGTTGCAAAAGACAGACTAAAGCTAATTCTTATACATGATAGAGGAGAAATTGCCCCAGATATTATTGAGAAAATAAGAGAAGAGATTTTAGAAGTAATTTCTAAGTATATTGATATACAAGTTGAGGATGTTGAAATATCCGTAAATAAGAATGGAGATGAAGAAGGTGAAAATACTTCTGCATTAATAGCTAACATTCCAATTAAAAGTATAAAGGGAAGATAAGTAACTTGTTTTGTTTAAATTATAAGAGATGTTTGTTTTAAAGAATTGTATGGCTAATTCTTTAAAACAATTCATCTCATTTTTTTATAATAATTAAGTTTATTCAATATGGATGACTTTGGGTATTTAACAAGATATTATCTTTAAATTATTACAAAATTATTATGTTTTTTATACCCAATATAATTATTATGGAGAATGCGGTAATAATAATGTATAATTAAGATTGATTGAGTTATATAAGATTAATATAACTAGGAGGTGAGATATTGTTTAGACTATTAAAATTAGATATGAAATTAATTAAAGAAATTGATAAGACTATATTAATTTCTTTAATTCTTTTAATTTTATACGGAACATTTAATATATATCTATGCACAAAAGGACAATTTGGATTGAGTTTTGTAAAGCAACAGCTGGGTTGGTTTGCAATATCACTTGTAGCGTTATATATTTTTGTGGCAGTAGATTATAAGATAATATTTAACTATGTACCTATATTATATTGGGGAGTTGTAGTTCTTCTTATATTAACCATGGTTCCAGGGATTGGAATAGTAGTTAATGGTGCTAGAGGATGGATTCGTTTAGGAGTAGGTAACCTTCAGCCGTCAGAATTTGCAAAGTTTGTAATTATACTTATGCTGGGTAAGAAGTTAGATGAGATGGACGGAAAAATAAATGATGTTAAGAATTTTTTCACACTAGCATTTTATTGCATAGTACCAGTAATATTTATTGTAATCCAACCTGATATGGGAATGAGTATGGTATGTTTCTTTATAGTTTTAGGAATATTTTATACAATGGGGTTTGATACGAGAATTATTGCTGGAGGATTAGCTTGCTTAGTACTTGGAATAGTGATTGTGTGGAATTCAGGACTCATAGAAACATATCAAAAAGCAAGATTTACAGCATTTTTGAATCCAAGCATCGATGATGCAAGTACGTATCATTTAAATCAGTCGTTGATTGCAATTGGTTCAGGTGGATTACTTGGAAGTAGTCCGTCGCTGGCTCAAGATGGGGTTACAACATATGCTGCACAAAATGTACCAGAGGTTCAGACGGACTTTATTTTTGCTGCAATAGCAGATCAATGGGGCTTTTTAGGTGCAATTGTTTTGTTAATGCTTTACGGATTTCTTATATATAAGATGATTTCAGTAGCACGAACATCTAAAGATATATTTGGCTCAGTTATATGTGTTGGAATAGTGTCATATTTTTTATTTGCTATATTGCAGAATATAGGGATGACAATAGGATTACTACCAATTACAGGAATAACCCTGCCGCTTGTTAGCTATGGAGGAAGTTCATTGCTTACAACAGTAATTTCAATAGCACTAGTAATAAATGTAGGAATGAGAAGAAAAAAGATACACTTTTAGAATATGCATGTTGCTATAATAAATTTATGCTACAATTTCAATAAGTTGAGTGCTCAATTTGGAGGGAAATGTAAAAAATAATTATAGTGAATATACCAAAATTATTTATAAAATAATAGGATTAATAATTTTATCCAGTACAGTAGAAATTGCAAATAAGAATTTTGAGTACAGTATAAAATTATTAATCTTATTTTAATTTTTAAGGATTATTTATTATAAAATAGATGATTTTCGAAGAGTAGGTATTAGTGGCATAAAAATTCTAGGCGGTGTATTTTTTTAATTAAGCAACCTAAATGATATCTAAATATTGCGGAATGTAGCAAATACAAAGATTCTGCAACAATTTTGTTCTCATAATTTTATGAAGTAGTAAATATACTTTAATGTGAATGAATTTGAAAGGAGTGTATCATGGGCAGCTATAGATCAGCTTATGAGGATTACTATAAGAACATTAATAATACAACGAAAGGAAGAAAGGATAAAAGGAACCATTTGACTTCAGGTAAGAAGGCTAATAATGCTATCATTGGTTCAAGATATGGGAGTAATATGAAAAGTAACGATAAGATGATAAATGTTTTGATTAAGAGAATAACTAAGGAACTAACCGGAGCTACACTTTTATTGCTATTTTTTGTTGGATTGAAGTATACCCCTTACGCACAAGTACAAGAAATGCACATTAAATGTAAACAAGCATTAAACCGAAATTTTAATTATAACGAGTATATAGATACTTTTAGTACAATGCAGATAGGAAATATAAAAGGTAAGGATTTAAAGATTGGAAATTTTACTGTAGATGATTTGAAAATTGAAAATTTAAAGTCAAGGACTTTTAATTTTATGGAATATATAAGAAGCAACAGTAATATGAACAATTAAATTTATAGGAAATAACATATTATTATGAATATAAAATATATTTTAATATTTGATTAAGTTCCATTTTTTACTTGTGCATTGCAAATTATTTTGATATAGCAATATTATAGGGGTTAGAAATGAAGAAATGGTATATGGCATTGATTTTAGAACTGTCGATATTAATGTGGCTTGGAGATTATGAAGGTTACATTGTTATTAGTTTTCTATGGGTAATATTGCATGAATTTGCACATATGATAGTTGCAAGTAAATTTGGGTGCAAATTTAATAATGTTAATATTAGCATATTTGGTGCTAAAGTCGAATTAAGTGACATCGATGAGTTAACTGAAAGAAAAAAAATGATTTTATATTTAGCTGGACCATTTTTCAATATTTTTATGGCCGTGGTTATGTGCTATTTATATGGATATTTTAAGTATCAAATTATTGAAGATAGTATAAAAGTTAATTTCTTTTTAGGAGCATTCAATTTATTGCCTGCTTATCCTCTTGATGGTTCAAGGGTATGTGAAATACTATTATCAAAGAAGCTATTATATAAAAGATCAAAGAAAATTACAGAAATCTTTAGCTTTATTATTTCAGGAACATTATTTTTAATATTTATTATAATAATGATATTACATAAAGTTAATATAAGTTTATTTCTTGCAGTCATATTAATCACATATGCAACATTTATAGAAAAAGAAAAAACTATGTATATAATAATGGGAGATATGATCAAGAAAATAAGAAAGTTAAAAAAGCATAACTATATAGAGAATAAATCAATTTCTGTGTATTATAAAAAAGGTTTAGTTAATGTTTTATCTTTAGTTGATAAAAACAAATTTAACAGTTTTTATATTCTTAATGATGACATGGAACTCATTAGTATAATACATGAAGATGAGCTTATAAAAGCATTAAAGGATTATGGAAATATAACACTAGAAGAGTATGTACAATTAAAAAAGAAAAATAATTAAGCTCGTTAAAAAATAACAGAAACGTAATGGTGATTTAACTTACTTTTTTTATAATTTAAGCATGTGATGAAGAGTAATAACTAGTACCATAATAAAAATGTATCTTTTATGTGTGAAAATGCACTTTTGCATTGTGATTCAGACAATTACTTACTTATTACTCTCTAAATGTGATTAAAAAGGGTAGGAGCGTTAATATGGATACTTTACTTCATGGGAAAATAGGTTATTTTCTTAGCAAGGAATTAATTGAGAGAGGCTACTCAAATATTATTGATAGTAACTTTTTTATTTATGGAAATGTGTTACCTGACTTAAAGCTCAAATATAGAATGACTATGCATAGTAAAAATGAGGATTGGGAGAAGGTTATAGGGATTATTGATGAAATAATTTATGGTGAAATTAAAAGAAATAAGGATATTTCAATTAAGCTAGGAATATTGAGTCATTACCTATGTGATTTTTTTACTTTTCCACATAATAAAGCTTTTGAAGGAAATATTATTAGACATGAATTATATGAACAAACTCAAAGAATTTTATGGTGGAAAAAGCTATCTGAAGTGTGGAATGAATGCACAGAGGAATCCAGAATAGAATTAAAGTCTATGAATGATATAGTAGATTATATTGAAGATATGCACAGTATTTATATTAGAAATTTAGGAGATAAAAGGCGAGATATTTTTTTTAGTAATATTTTAGTGAGAGTAGTTTTGTCATCTATATTAAAAATAAAACAAAATATAGATGAACATAAAGTAGAAGAAAATATTAATAGACGCATAGTATGATAATAGTTAGTAGTGTGGAGTTAATAATTAAAATTAATTATTAACTCCATTTTTTATATAGAAAATTTTAGATTTTTTATGAATTACAAAAATTTAAAATATTAATTTATTGCTTTAACACAGGTATTTAAAAGTAACTGTATAAAAAATTGTGAAAAAATTATAATTTAATGCAAAATTTTCATATGAAGAATCGTATTATATTTAGATAGTATAAAAAATAACTCATTATTAAAGATTGGAGGATATTTATGAAAAAGAAAGGGATTATAAGCGGGATATTAACATTATGTTTAATATTGTCTACTATTTCTATTCCGACATTTGCTGCGGATGAAGATAGCAAAAACTTAGAGCAAGCTATCATATCAGCAAAGAAAATTATAACAGTTCCGGATGATTATACAGAGTTCACACATAATTCAAGCGAACGTGAAGTAAGGGGGGCAAAAGTTAGAATTTGGGATTTAAATTGGGCAGAAAAAGAAGATAAGAAAGGATCAATATCTGTATCAATAGGTGAAGATGGATTCTTATATCAATATAGTAATTATGATGGGGATAGCAAGGATAGCAAAGATGGTTTAGCAAATATTACGAAAGATCAGGCCCAAGTTTCAGCAGAAGATTTTTTGAAAAATGTAATTCCAGAATATATTGGGGAAATAAAGTTAGTAAAAAATGATTCAGCTTCTTTTCAAGGGGATGAGTATAACTTTACTTACCAAAAGTTTGTAAATGAAATTCCGGTTAACTATATTTATGTAAATGTTGGTGTAAATAAATATAGTGGGAAAGTGACATCATTTAGCAATGACAATTTAGAAGTAAAGGGAGCTGAATATCCTAATTTAAGTGGGATAATTGATTCTGTTACTGCAGAAAAAGCATATATAGATAAAATAGGTATAGATTTAAAATATTATTCTTATTATGATTATGAGAAGAAGAAAATGAATATATTTGCAGGATATTCTCCAAGTAATATAAGTGAATTTATTGATGCTAAAACTGGACAAGTAGTATCATATTCAAGTGATAATAAATTAGATGATAGAAATAAGGATCATTCATTAGTAAATGCTTCTGCAAATAATTTGGATAAAGCAAATCAAGAGTTGACACAAGAAGAGATGGATGCGATTCAGAATGTTGCAAATCTTATAAGTAAAGAAAAGGCAGAAAGTATACTTAGAGAAACATCTGATTTAATAACGGCTGATATGAAAGTTAGTGATGCATCATTAAATAAAAACTATCTTGATGATGAATATTCATGGAATATTTCTTTTGACGGTGTATATGGAAGAGTGAATGCAAAATCTGGAGAAGTAATATCGTTACATTCTTATAATTATAATAAACTTGGAACAAGTGGTAATACTTCTAAGGCAGATGCGCAAAACACAGTAGAAAACTTTTTGAAAAAAGTAGCACCTAATAAGTTTACACAAACAAAGTTTAAGGATATAAATAATCCAATTTTAAAGATTACTGATAGACCAATAGAAGAAAATACGTTTATGTTTAACTATGTACGTCAAGTGAATGGAATAGAGTTTTCAGGAAATTACTTGAATGTTGAAGTAGATAAGAATACAGGTAAAATTATTGGTTATGATAATAACTGGTATGATAATGCCTCTTTTCCTGATGTTAGTAACGTTATAAATAAAGAAGCTGCATTCAATAAAATTAAGGATTTAGCAGGATTCTCATTACAATATACAATGTTAGATGAAAATAAAGTTGGAATAGTATATGACTTTATAAACAAGAATGATAGTTATATTATTGATCCTATAAATGGCATAAGGATAGATTATACCGGAAAAGCATATAGAGAAAATAAATTACCAGAATATACGGATATAAATGGGCATTGGTGTGAAAAGACAGTAAAAGAACTTTTAGATAATGGGTATTATATAGATGGGGAAAAATTTAATCCTAATATGAATATTACTCAAATAAATTTCTTTAAATATATATATTCGCCAGTAAAAAATAATTATAGCGATGATGAATTTTATGATATGTTAATTCAAAATGGAGTAATTAAAGATGAAGAAAAAGCTCCAAATTCAGTAGTATCATATAATGATGCAGCAAAGTTTATTATAAGATACTTAGGCTATGAGAAATTAGCTGGACATTCTGAAATATTTAATAGTCCTTTTAAAGATAATATAGAAGACTCATATAAAGGATATGCATCAATGTGCTATGCTCTTAATATCATTAAAGGGGATACTAATGGGAACTTTAATGGGTCACATAATATAAGCAATGCAGAAGCGGCTGTAATTTTATATAACCTAATAAAGAACAACGGAAAATAATTTAATAAAAGTGCTAATCTTTTTATGAGGATTAGCACTTTTTGTTGTTGCAGGCTGAGATGTGGAAATAAAGTCAATAAATTAGTATAATATGATGTAAACAACATATTTTATATGTGAAAAAGTTATTGTTTAGAATTAATATTACATAAGGAGAGAATAGCTGATGTTAACATTTATTTTTTTATTAGCATTTCAGGGATTTTCAGGTGGAGTAGCTGGATATATCACAAATAAATATGCAGTTGATATGCTTTTTAAAGAATATACACCTTTAAAGCTAGGAGGGGTAATTAAAAAGAAGAAGGAGAAGTTTATTGAAGAGATTAGCGAATTAGTAGAAAGAGATATAATAAATGCAGATACATTAAGGTCTGAAATTCCTAATATAAATATAAATAAATATATTGAACAAATGGCTCAAACTTTTTTTGAGAAGCAATTAAGCAATAGTTTAGGAAATACTAAAATAGCTGAAATAGATGGTTTCTCTGATGGCATACTTAAAAGTGAAGAATTTATAAGAAACAATCTAAATATACTTTTACCAGAATTAATAGATGGTTTTATGCGTGATGTTGATCTGCAAGATATATTAAGTGAAAAACAGACATCAAAAGTTATAAATTCATGCTATGAGCTACTGATTTGCGAACTTGAAAATGCTGATGCAGTGAATGGATTTATTTCTGATTTATACAAGGAAAATTCTAATATTACTTTAGCTGATATTTTTTCTAAAGAAGTCCAGAAAAAATTAACTGATAATATTATTGAGTGTGTTGAAAACATATTTAATAACGATATTTTATCAGATGAAAAGTCGTGCAAGATGTTTTTGGACAATATGCTTTCAAATATAAATGTAGATGCAACGCTTGTCGAATTACAAGACTCTATCGTAAGTCGGAATATTAATCATTTTATTACGGAAACTCAGCAAGAAGAAGTTATTTCAAGATTATTCATTAAAATTACTGAATTTATTAACTCTTCTGAAGGAAAGGATTTAATATTAAAAATTACAAATGAGATTGTTTCAATTGGGAAAAATATTGATTTTACTCTTTATGAAATACTTCCTAAAGAGATAGAAAAATCACTCACGAATTTTATAAAAATAGTTATTCCTAAGGTCATGCCTTATATTTTGGAGTGGATTTCAAGTAATAAATCATCTTTGGACGAAATGATTGAATCCGCAATTGATGAAGCGATACAAGATATAGATGAAAGCATAAAGAAACTTATAATCTCAAAGGTTAGAAATGCACTTATGGGAGATGTTTCATCTAAAAATAATATAGTTAATAAAATTATAAGCTATATTAATAATAATTTTGATGATGAATCAAGTGATAAAATAGTAACTTCTATTATAGATTACTTGAAGGACACAAAGGTTAAAAATATAGTAGAAGCATTGGAGAAATACAATTTAGTTACATCTGATGAGATCGCTGAAATTGCTACTAAAGTATTTTCAGCTCATGGAAAGAATACGTTGAGGATACTAATAAAACCTCAATTTTCAAAGAAAGTAAGTGAGATTGCTAAGTTAGATTTGTTAAAATTATTCAATGCAAAGTTTAAGCCAATGTTATATGAAAGTATTTTTAAAAACAAAACGAGATTATGTAAAAATATAAATAGTTTAATTGCAAAATTCATAAATTCAAAGAGTGATGAAATATTCCACAAAAAGTTATCAGAATTATTTAAAGACGAAAGAGTACTTAGTTTATCTAATAAATTTTCAATATGGACTAATAATTTGTTCAGAAAGAACAAAGATACATATAGCGAGAAATTAGAAGAGGTTATATTATCAAATGTTAAAAAACTTAAAATAGGAGATATATTATCAAACTATAATGTGAACATATTGGAATATATTGTGGATAATTCAGTATCAATTTATAGAGAAGCTGTGGATAAATATAAGAATTATCAAGTTAAGAAATTAGTTAATAAAGGATTTAATAAGGATCAATTATCAAATATTCTTATAAATAAAGGTTACCCAGCATTAATATCTAAGCTTCCAAGTCTATTAAATGGAAATATTAAAAAAATTGCAAAAAATAGTTTAAGTAAATATGATGAGGATGAAATATGCGATATAGTTCAAGATTTTATGGGAAGTCAACTTAAACCACTTTCTGTTTTTGGTGCTGTTTTAGGCACTGTAGTTGGGATAATATATCAATTAATATTTCCAAATTCTATTGGACTTTACGGATTTCCAAGTAATATGTTTAATGGATTGTTGTCACTTGGAGTTATGGCATTTATAGGATACATAACAAATGTTGTAGCCTTGTGGATGATTTTTCATCCATACAAAGAAAATAAAATTATATCTAAAATACCATTTTTTAAGAAGTTTGCATTAGGATATATACCGGCACATAAAAATGAGTTCGCAATTGGAATGGCGAAACTAATTGATGAAGAATTATTAAACAAAGAGGAAATTAATAAAAGTTTCAATTCTCATAAAGATAATATGTCTTCAGTACTAACTACCTTAGTTAAAAATAATAATTATCAAATTTTAGTTAACTTTTCTAGAAGTAAAAAGAATGATTTTGTAAAATATATTTATAAAATAATTTTAAAGTATTGTAATAGTAGTTCAGATTTATCCGAAGGAATTACTAACAGATTAAAAGAAAGCAAATTTAATAATTTTATTAAGGAAAGTTACATTCAGAATGGAATACTTAAAATAATAAGTAGTATTAGTAATAGTAAAAGTTCTTTAACGAAGTTTATAGAAAATAAAATATCTTCAAATTACAAAATTGGTGATGTTATTTCAGAAGATATACTTATTAAAATCCAAAATTATATTCAAGAGGAAGGTACTAAGTTTATACAAGATAATCTTAGTACTATTGAAAAGGTAGATTTTTTAGAGTTAATTACAAAAGAATATAAAGATGATTATTCTGCAGCTATAAAACAATCGTGTAAAGAGGTTATAGGTAAAGATTCTATAGAAAAAGCAAAAATTAATATAGGGAAATATGTATATGAATATTTTTCTAATGACTTTAAAATATACTTAGAAAATATGACAAGTAAATATTTATGTAATGGCTTAAATGAAAATAATGATATAGGATCAATGTTTAATGGTAAGGTCAAGAACATGATTGATAATAACCTGAATCATATAACATATTATTTTTCAAATAAGTTAATATCATACTTAAGAAACAATCAGAATATTATAACTGAAAATGTACAAGAAACTATTAAGAGTGAACTTAATTTCTTTGAGAAGATAGCCTATGCAACTTTTGGTGGAGATGACATAGCATATAGAGTTGTTGATATTATACTAAATAAAAAACTTCCTTTAATGCTAAGAGAAGAGAATGATAAACTTATTAATACTACGAAAGCTGTATTAAATGAAAATATATACCCTATTAGAGTGAGTGAATTAAATATAAAGGGTGAAGAATTTAACACTCAAATAATAATAGATGATTTATTTGAGCAATTTGGTGAGAATGCTAATTTAAATAGTTATATCTATAGCGCAAGTGATCTGATTTTAGATTCATTAGCTGTGGCTTCAGTTTCAGAATATCTTGAATTATTTGAATTAAGCACTTTGGATTCGATTTATAAGAAGTTTTTTGATGAAGTCAATATCATAAAAGAAGATATATATAGAAGCATAAATATTAATAAAGATAAATTATCTATAACAATAGAAAAGTTATTTAATGAAAATATGGTGAAAAATTTATTTAACATTGAATTTAATTCTGTATTATTAAAAGGAATTGATAGCTATGAAATTGAAAATTGTATAAATAATATTTTAAGCATAATTGTTGAGAGTGAAGAATCAAAAAAATCGATATCTATGTTTATGGAAAATTTCTATGAAAATACATTATCGGAATTAAAGATAGAACAAATTATTGATGCAAGTACTCTAAGCAATGATCTTGATAGGGTTATTAAATATATTTTCGCTAATGCAGAATTTAACCAAAAAATTATGATTGCAATTGATGCTATAGTTCAAAATGCAATTAATAAAAACTTTTACTTTATATCAGATAGATCTAAGGATTATCTTATAAGTAAAACTATTGAGACAGGTTTAAATTCAGTTGGTGATTATATTGTGCCAATATTAAGGAAAATAAATCTAAAGAATATCAGCAATAAGCAAATTGAGCTGCTCAATCCAAAGGAAATTGATGTAATGTTCAATTCCTTTGCAGGAGACTTTTTCAATAAGCTTCGCCTTTATGGAGTGTTTGGATTTGTATTTGGTATAAATGCCGGATTATCATTTATATTATGGATAATTGATTGGAGATATAGTAAGAAATACAATGATAAAAATTCAAAGGCTTTGAAGGAAATGTAGAATAAAATAAATTGTATATAGTATTGGAAACAATAAGAATATTCCCATTCAGAATTAATTATGTTAGAATAGGGATAGCAAATAAGAAGTATAGCAATTAGAGTTTATACTTCTTTTATTTATGCATAAGCAAAAAGTGGGTTCATTTAGTATTTGAAATACTAAAGGTTTTAAATTCTTTAAATTTGACAAAAATTTAAAGGCAAGCATTTATGGAGAATTGCACATATGATGGTGTGTTTTAAGGAGGAAATTTATTAATGAATAAAATTTCAGATGATATCTTATTTAAAGTTGAAAAACCAAGTAGATACACTGGTGGAGAATTAAATGAGATTGTTAAAGATCTAAAGGAAGTTGACATAAGATTTGCATTTTGCTTTCCTGATGTTTATGAAGTAGGAATGTCACATTTAGGAAGCAGAATACTTTATCATACTATAAATCAAAGAAGTGATACATATTGCGAAAGATCATTTGCACCATGGCCTGATATGGAAGAGCAACTTAGAAAAAATAATATCCCGTTATTTACATTAGAGACAAAAGATTCTCTAAAGGAGTTTGATATCTTAGGATTCACACTTCAATATGAGATGAGTTATACAAATATTTTAAATATGCTTGATATGTCTGATATCACTATAAGGGCATCAGAAAGAGGAGAAGATGAGCCAATAGTTATGGCTGGTGGACCTTGCGCATATAATCCAGAGCCGTTATATGATATCATTGATTTTTTTGAAATTGGTGAAGGCGAAGAAATGATGAATGACGTTTTAGATGTTTATAAGAAGTATAAAGGAAAAGGTAAGAAGAAAGAATTTCTAAGAGAAATATCTAAAATACAAGGTATTTATGTGCCTTCCTTATATGATGTTATTTACAATGAAGACAATACAATTAAAGAATTTAGACCTAAGTATGATGATGTACCAAAAACTATTATAAAGAGAATTATAAATAATTATACTAAGGTAGATTTTCCTACAGATATAATAGTTCCTTATTCAGAAATTGTTCACGATAGAATAGTTCTAGAGTTATTCAGAGGATGTACAAATGGGTGCAGATTCTGTCAGGCAGGTATGCTCTATAGACCAGTTAGAGAAAAGACAAGGGAAGATTTAAAGGATTTAGCAAGAAAATTAGTCAAAAGTACAGGATATGAAGAAATTTCTCTTTCATCATTAAGTACTTGCGATTATTCTGATATAAAAGGATTAATTACAGATTTAGTTAATGAGCATGAAGACGACAGAGTTGGTATAGCACTTCCGTCTATAAGAGTTGATGCTTTTTCAGTAGATTTGCTTAAGGATATTCAAAAGGTAAGAAAAACAGGATTAACTTTTGCTCCAGAAGCAGGTTCTCAAAGAATGAGGGACATAATCAACAAGGGTCTTACTGAAGATAAAATTTTAGATGCAGCTACAAGTGCATTTGCAGCTGGGTGGAAAACTTTAAAGCTTTATTTTATGGTCGGACTTCCATATGAAGAGCTTGAAGATTGCAGAGGAATTGGGGAATTAGCAGAAAAAATAGTATATAGATATAAACAAGTGCCTAATAAGATAAATAATAATAAAGGTTTAAGACTTACAGTAAGTACATCAATACTTATACCGAAACCATTTACTCCATTCCAATGGTCACCAATGGCGAAGTTTGATGAGGTTACTGAAAAAATCAAGGCTGTTAAATCTTCAATTAAATCAAAATGTATAGTTTATAACTATCATGAGCAAAAGACATCAGTAATGGAATCTGTTTTTGCAAGAGGGGATAGAAGATTATGTGATGTTTTAATTAAAGCTTTTGAAAAGGGTGCTAGATTCGACGGTTGGGATCAACACTTTAAATTTGACGTATGGATGGAAGCTATAGAAGAGTGTAATTTAGATGTAGATTTCTATGCATACAGAGAAAGAAGCTATGATGAAGTATTACCATGGGATTTCATTGATATTGGAGTAAATAGAAAATATTTAGAAATAGAAAATGAAAAAGCTAAAAGAGCAGAGTTAACACAAAACTGTAGAGAAGGATGTACAGGATGTGGAATTAATGTGAACTTTAAAGATGGGGAGTGTTTTGAAGGTGCGATACTTAACTAAATTTACTAAAGAGGAAAATATTAAGTTTATATCTCATTTAGATGTGCTTAAAACTATTCAAAAAAATATTAGAAGAGCGGGGCTACCTATAGAATACTCTCAAGGATTTAATCCACATATGAATACATCAATAGCACAGCCTTTATCAGTAGGAGTATATTCAAGTGGTGAGTATATGGATATGGTGTTAACAACTGAGGTGAATGAAAATGAAATTGTGGATAAATTAAATGAGACCGCGCCAAGTGGAATAAAATATATAAGTGCACTTGCAATTCCTTATAAAGAAGGAGAAAAGAAAGTTCCTCAAGCTATGGCTTTAATTGATGCAGCAAGATATACTATAAAAATTAAGTATTCTGATGTCTCAAATTTAGAAGAGGAAGTTGGTAAACTTTTAGAAATTAATGAGTGGAATACAGTCAAGAAAAGCAAAAAAGGTGAAAGAGAAGTCAATATAAGGGCTTTTGTTAAGGAGTTTAGTTTCTGGGTTAAAGATGAGTTCTTAATTCTTAATGCAGTTATAAGTACAGGAAGTAGGGAACATTTAAGTGCAGATTTACTTGTTAGTTATATCCAAGAAAAAACTTCAAATGCGATTTTAGATTCGTTTGTTAATACCAAAAGAGAAGAAATGTATTTTTACAAGAATAATAAACTTGTACCATTATATAAATGTGTATAAATATATAATTCACAATTTACAATGCGCAATACACAATTAAGGAATAAATCTCTTAAGAGATTTTAAAAATTATAATAAATGCAAAATACTAAGGTATCAAATTATATGATAATTAGATTTTCAAAGGAAATTGCTCACTAATTGTGCATTGTGAACTGTGCATTGTGCATTGACTAGGATGTGTTATAGAATGAAAGAGATTTTTGTTGAGAGAAGAGAAAGAATTTTAAGGGTAGCTATTAAATCTAATAATGAATTAATAGAAAGCATTGTTGAAGAAAGCAAGAATGAACCGATAATAGGAGAAATTTATAAGGGAAGAATTAAAAATATAATTCCGGCTATAAACTCAGTGTTTGTTGATTTGGGTTTAGATAAAGAAGGTTACCTATATTATAGTGATGAATTAAAGGCAAAAGGAATAAAAAAGGGAGACGATATACTAGTAGAAGTTTTAAAAGAGCCTCTTAATGATAAAGGCGCCAAATTAACTGCAAAGGTGTCAATTCCCGGGAAATATATTGTCTTAAATTGTTATGAACAAGGAATAGAATTTTCTAAGAGAATAGAAGATAAAGAAAAGAAAATAGAACTATTGAGGAATATTGAACCGTTAAAAGATGTTTGCATAACAGTAAGGACAGAAGGTGCAAATGTAGATATAAATATTCTTAAAAATGAGATTTCTAAGCTTTATGATGAATTTCAAAATATAGATAAAAAAATGAAACATTCATTAGGAGTAAGAAAGATTTATGGTGAAGATTTAACATTAACTAAGCTTTTGATGAATTTTTCTGGAGAAGAAATTATAAAAATTTATGTTGATAATAGCATTGATTTTGATAAGATATCAAGCTTTGCAAAAGGACAGGAAAATTTAAAAATAGAGAAGTATGAAGGATATAGAAAACTTTTTGATTTTTATGGAATTGAGAAAGAAATATTAAGGTTGAGGCATAATAAAGTTAACCTACAATGTGGAGGATACATAGTAATTGATAGAACTGAAGCAATGTATGTTATTGATGTTAATAGTGGAAAAAACATAAAGGAGAAAAGTTTCAATAAAACAATTTTGGAAACTAATTTAGAAGCGGCTAGAGAAATAGGAAAACAGATTAGGCTTAGAAACTTAAGTGGAATTATAGTAATAGATTTTATTGATATGAGAGATAAAAGTCAAAGAGATATTGTAATGGATGCACTTAAGGAAAGTCTTAGGTTAGATAAAGGTAATGTAAAGATATTCCCATTTACCCAGCTAGATTTGGTTCAAATAGCTAGAAAGAGGCAAGGAAAAAGTATATATGAATATATGGAAGAAGAATGCAGCCTATGTAAAGGAAGAGGAATAATTCTAAAGTTATCTTATATTGAAGGGCTAATAAAAAATGATATAGTAAGGATGCAGGAAGAAAGTTCTATAAATTGTTTTCATATACAAATGGATAGCGTTTATAAAGATAGAATAAGAGAAAATATTTTTGAGTTTATGAAAGAAATAGATGGATTAGATAAAGAGATATATCTAAATTATGTAGATAATATAGAAGGATATAAAATTGAACCACTGATATTTCAGGGGCAAAAAGATAATTTAAAAGATTATAAAGTTACAGTTATAGAAAAGTATTAAATCAGTTAACAATCATGCTAAATTATGTTTATATGGATAAATTATAGATTATACTTTACAAAGTAATAGAAATATGATAAACTGGCTTTTGTAGACCGCGCACGTAAGGTTTTATGTAAAACAAAGTTGAATCTTTGTACCAAAAGTGGCGAGACCGTTATGAGGAGGTGTTTTAATGTACGCAGTATTAGCAACAGGAGGAAAACAATACAGAGTTCAAGAAGGAGACGTAATATACGTTGAAAAACTTAACGCTGATGTTGACTCAACAGTTGAATTAAACGAAGTTTTAGCTGTAGGAACTGAGGAAGGTATCAAAGTTGGTGCGCCAGTAGTTGAAGGAGCTAAAGTTGTAGCTAAGGTTGCAGCACAAGGTAAGGCAAAGAAAGTTGTAGTTTTCAAGTATAAGTCTAAAAAGGACTATAGAAGAAAGAATGGACACAGACAACCTTACACTAAGCTAGTAATCGAAAAGATCGAAGCATAATAAAATTATGGTTAAAGTAAAAATCAAACAACATAATAATGATATTGTTGGATTCGTAATAAATGGTCACGCTATAGGTAATGACAGAGATTTTTCAAATGAGCCTGCTTTAGTAGGTGAAGCATTTGATATGATATGTAATTCAGTTTCAGTTTTATCTCAAAGTGTAATTATTGGTTTGGATGAAGTTTTAGAACTTAATTCAACATACGAAATACAAGATGGATACTTGAAATTAGACCTTCAAGATTTTAATCTAGAAGAACTAAATCAAGCTCAAGTTTTATTAAAAACTTTTGAAAAAAGCTTGGAAAGTGTAATTTTAGGATTTGATCAATTAGTAGGGAAAAAGAAACGTAGAGAATATATAACTTTAATAAAAGAGGAGGTGTAGTCACATGCTAATTATGAACCTTCAATTATTCGCTCATAAAAAAGGGGTTGGTAGTTCTAAGAATGGTAGAGACTCTGAATCAAAAAGATTAGGAGTTAAATCTGCTGACGGACAATTTGTTCTTGCTGGAAACATTCTTGTAAGACAAAGAGGAACTAAAATTCACCCAGGTGAAAATGTTGGAAAAGGTAAGGACGATACTTTATTTGCTAAAGTTGATGGAGTTGTTAAATTCGAAAGACTTGGTAGAGATAAGAAAAGAGCAAGTGTTTACCCAGTAGACGTTGAAGCAATAGCTGAATAATTATTTTAGAAATAAAGCACTCTTAGTTTAAGAGTGCTTTTTTAAGGCATATGAAAGAAAATAATGAGTTAAGAAGGTGCCGATGTCTAGAGTGACAGATATCAGAGAAATAGACTAGCATTTTAGATGTTATTTTCTTTGATATGCCTTAATATTTTTATGATAATATATATTGAGATTAGACATTAAATCCAATATTATATAATAAAGCAATATTTTTTAGGAAAGAATAAGTAATAATAGAACTAAAAAATTTTATATTAAGATGATAAAGTAAAACAAACAAGGAAAGGTGATTTTTATGTTTATAGATACGGCGAAGGTTTTCGTTAAATCTGGTAACGGTGGTAATGGTGCTATTTCATTTAGAAGAGAAAAGTATGTACCTCTAGGCGGACCAGATGGTGGAGATGGAGGAAAGGGTGGTAGCATCATTTTTCAAGTTGAAACTGGAATAACAACGTTATTAGACTTTAAATACAAGAAAAAGTTTATTGCAGAATCTGGTGAAAATGGCGGCGGTTCAAAATGCTACGGTAAAGATGGTGAAAGTTTATATATAAAGGTACCTATGGGAACCATTATAAGAGAAGCAGAAACTAATAAGATAATTGCAGATCTTTCTCATAAGGGGCAAGAATTAGTATTATTAAGAGGTGGAAAAGGTGGAAAGGGAAATGTTAAATTTGCTACTGCTACTAAGCAAGCACCTCATTATGCAGAACCAGGGATGCCAGGAGACGAGTTAAATATAGTTTTAGAATTAAAGTTACTCGCTGATGTTGGATTATTAGGATTCCCTAATGTAGGTAAATCAACATTGTTATCAATGACAACAAAAGCAAAACCGAAGATTGCAAATTATCATTTTACTACATTAAAACCTAATCTAGGTGTTGTTGCTGTTGATGGAATTGATCCTTTTGTAATGGCTGATATTCCAGGAATAATTGAAGGAGCAGCAGAAGGTGTTGGACTTGGAATACAATTTTTAAGACATATCGAGAGAACTAGACTTTTAATTCATATAGTCGATATATCTGGTGTTGAAGGAAGAGATCCTTTTGAAGATTTCATTAAAATCAATGAGGAATTAAAGAAGTATTCTGTAAAGCTTTGGGATAGACCTCAAATTGTTGTGGCTAATAAATCTGATATGCTTTATGATGAAAGCATATTTGAAGATTTTAAAAAGAAAGTTCAAGAAATGGGATTTGATAAAGTATTTAAGATGTCAGCAGCTACTAATGAAGGTGTTGATGCTGTTATGAAAGAAGCGGCAAGAATACTTAAGGATATTCCAGTTAAAGAATTAGAAATCTCAGAAGATGAAATGTATATACCAGAAGAAAAGAGATTTACTTATGATATTACTGTTGAACATAATAAAGAAGAGGGATATGATGTTTATATAGTTGAAGGTACATTTGTAGATAGATTACTAAGTGCAGTAAATGTAAATGATGCAGATTCTTTAAGATACTTCCATAAGGTTCTTAGAAATAAAGGTATTTTTGATGAACTTAGAGAAATGGGAGTAAAAGACGGTGATATGGTTAGATTAAATGATTTTGAATTTGAATATATACTTTAATTAATTCAAATTTAATATTATATTGATATATAAAAATGTTCTGCTTATAATTGAGTGCAGTGAAATTTAAGTTATAAGTTGAAAAATAACCCCCAGGGATAATTAATACAACAAATATGTTGAAAAATTTTAGGAGGAATAAATAATATGTTAACAGGAAAACAAAGAGCTTATTTAAGAGGATTAGCTAATGATATTTCACCAATATTTCAAATAGGTAAAAATGGTGTTGAGGAAAACTTTTTAATACAAGTTTCACAAGCATTAGAAGCTCGAGAATTAATTAAAATAAAAGTTTTAGAGAACAGTGGTTTAGAAACAAGAGAAACTTCTGATACGATATGTAAAGCTGTAAAATGTGAAGGAATTCAAGCGATAGGTAATAAGATAGTTTTATATAAACAATCTAGCAATTTGAAAAAGAGAAAAATTGAATTACCTAATAAATAATTATATATAGGAAATAATTAATAGAGAAGCTGCTTTTATAGAAGCTTCTTTTTTTATAAAAATTAAGATATTAAAAATAATATTTAAGTTTACTTCATGATATAATAAAAAAGGAATTTTTAATATGATTATAATAAGTATAATACTTTTGGAGGAAATCTTATGAAACGCTTTGGTATAATAGGTGGTACTTTTGACCCTATTCATAATGCGCATTTATATATAGCCTATGAAGCTAAAGAAAAATTAAGCTTAGATGAAGTGATCTTTATGCCGGCAGGAATACAGCCGCTTAAGGCCAATAACATAATTACAGATCCTGGATTAAGGTATAGTATGGTTAAAGCAGCGATAGAGCACTTTAGCGAGTTTTCTGTATCGGATTATGAAATAGAGAAGGGCGGACTTAGTTTTACTCATGAAACATTAGAGTATTTCAAAAATAAGATTAGTGATAGAGATAAAGATAATGAATTGTTTTTTATAACTGGAGCAGATTGTTTGTTTAGCATGGAAAAGTGGAAAGAAGTAAAAAAAATCTTTTCACTAGCAACTCTTGTGGTGTTCTCAAGAGGAGGAATAAACAAAAGTGATATGATAAATAGGAAACATATGATAGAAGAAAAGTATAATGGAAAAATAATTGTTTTAGATTTGAAAGAACTTGAAATATCATCAACTGATATAAGAAATAGAGTACATGAAAATAAGAGAATAGATTTTTTTGTGCCAGAGAGAGTTTCGGATATTATCTATAAAAATAGGCTATATAGATAGAATTTCATAAAGCTAATGGTCTGGTGATTTATAGAAATATAAGTTGATTCATTTAGAAATATATTTAATTTTAGGAGGAAGTTATCTTGTTATCCATAGAAGAAATGAATTTGTATCTTAAATCTAATTTATTAGAAAAGCGTTATATGCATACTTTGGGAGTTGCAGACACAGCAAAGAGGTTAGCAAAGCTAAATGGAGTTTCAGAAAAGAAGGCTGAAATTGCAGGTCTTGCTCATGATGTTGCTAAAAATTTATCTATAGATAAAATGAGAGAAATGATGAAAGAAAATAATGTTATTATCTCTGAGATAGAAGAAAAGAATATGAATTTATGGCACAGTATTGTTGCACCAATAGAGGCAAAAGATAAACTTGGAATTGATGACGATGAAATACTGGATGCCATAAGATGGCATACTACAGGTAAAGAGGATATGTCCACTTTAACAAAGATTATTTATATAGCAGATATGATAGAACCTGGAAGAAATTTTGATGGGGTTGATGAGATAAGAAGAACTACATTTAATAACTTGGATAAAGGAGTCTATTTTGGTTTGACTAGTAGCATAAAAATATTATTGGCTAGGAACTTATTAATTGATGAAAATACTATAAAGGCACGAAATTATTTTCTATTTAATCCTGAATTTAAATTATAAGTATTTATATAAATAGAAATTTCGACTTATTTAATGAGATTAGAGAGGTTACTTAACGTATATTATATTAAGTAAAGAAAATTTATAAGAGGTGGGTGCATGAGAAGGAAAACTAATAAAAAGAGAGATACAGCATTCTCAAAAATTTTTAAAAAGGATAATGATTCTACAACAGTATTTGAAAAGTTAGTTTTAGGTATTATATCTCTTATAATAACTTTTGTTATAGTATCAATGGTATCTGGGGTTTATGCTTTAATGAAGGTTGAGAGCAAGTCAATGCCAAGTGGTGCAAGTGTATCATTTAATCAGCCAGTAAATATCTTGTTACTTGGTATGGATATAGGAGATCCGAAGCAGGTAAATAATCAATCAATAAAGAGAACGGATACAATAATTGTAGCTAATTATAATCCTCAAACAAAAAGTATTCGTATTGTGTCTGTTCCAAGAGATACGTTAATAAGTATAAATGATAGAAATGTTAAAATAAATTCAGCTTATGCAATTGGTGGATATCCGAAGATAAAATCAGAAGTTGAAAATCTACTGAATATAAATATAAATTATATAGTTAAAGTTGATTACAATGCTTTTCGTGAAATCATTGATGCTATCGGAGGAATTGAAATGAAAATCGATAGAAATATGATTTATGATGATGAAGGTCAGAATCTTCATATAAATTTTAAAGCCGGTGAAACTGTAACTCTAGATGGTAAGAAAGCAGAGGAATTTTTTAGGTGGAGAAAAAATAATGATGGAAGTGGACTTGCTAATGGAGATTTAGATAGAATAGAAAATCAACAAAAATTTATTTCTAAGGTTATTGAAAAGTGTACAAGTCCTTTTGTAATATTTAGAGCACCTAAAATAATGACAGCATTAGGAGATAATGTAGAAACTAATCTGTCACCAACTGATATTTTAGTATATGGGTTTAAATTTATTGGTATAAAAAAGGAAAATGTAACAATGGCAACTGTAAGTGGAACACCAAAAACCATAAATGGAGAGTCATTTTTAATAGTTGATAAAAATGAAAATAAAGATATATTATCATCACTTACTTCATCTTCTGCATCTAATAAATCAGCAGAAGGAGCAGCAAAAGATGATATAAGGATTAAGGTTTTAAATGCCACAAAGATTAATGGATTGGCGGCAAAAGTAGCAAAGGAATTAAATGATGCTGGGTATACAAAAGTTGATACTGGCAATACTGAACTTAGTGATAAAAGTGAGATACTTAGTAATGATGCTGATAAATTAAAGACTATTAAACAGGATTTAAATATAAAAGAAAATGATGAAAAAGATAACAAGAAAGAATATAAAGATTATGATGTGATTATAATCTTAGGTAAGGATTTTGAAACCTTTGGTAAGTAAAGTTAATTTAGAGTTTTGTGGTGGCTCAATGAAACACTCCACATAATATGTTGCTTATTTCTAGTAGAGTAATGCACATAAACTTAATGGATATGTATGGTTAGTAAAAATACAAAGATATTAGAAGGAGTATTATCGTTATTGTGCATTATCAATTTGACATATTCCTAAATTATACTATATGAGGAGAAGATAAATTATATGAGTATTTTAGAAAAACAGGTTGTTAACATAGAGAAGGGCACTAAAATAAGAGAATATTTAAAAGTGGAACTTGGCTTATCAACAAGATTAATTAGAAGTGCATCTCTTGGTAAAAGAATATTTGTTAATGATGAAGTTGTAAAAATGAATAGAGTTCTAAATGAGGGAGAAATTATTAAAATTGATCTGGCAAAAGATGAAAGTCAGGATATAGCTCCAGAAAAAATGGATATAGATATAGTTTATGAAGATGAAGATATTTTAGTAGTCAACAAGAAACCTTTTATGGTGGTGCATCCAACTAAAAGTTATCAAAGTGGGACTCTTGCAAATGGAGTAATAAATTATTTTATGGAGAGCGGTCAAAATTGTATAGTTAGATTAGTTTCTAGATTAGATATGAATACATCAGGTCTTATTATAATTGCTAAAAATCAGTTTTCTCATGGAATGCTATCTAAAGAAATGAGTGAAAATAAGGTAGAAAAAAAATATTTGGCATTAGTTCATGGAATTATGAAAGAAAAACAAGGGACAATTGATCTACCAATATATAAACCTGAAGGAATTGAAAATGGCATTAGGAGAGTTATTGATGAGAGAGGCCAAAGGAGCATAACCCACTATAAAGTTGTTGAAGAATACAATGAATCAAGTTTAGTAGAATGCAAACTTGAGACTGGAAGAACCCATCAAATTAGAGTGCATTTGAGTCACTTGGGTCATCCTATTTACGGTGATACATTATATGGAGATGGGGATGAAGAAGATTTAATAAAAAGGCAGGCTCTTCATGCATTTGGATTAGATTTTAAATCTCCAAGGAGTGGTGAAATACTTTCATTAAGAGCAGAACTTCCAGATGATATGAAAGAATTAATTAGTAAATTGAAATAAATTTAATATGATAAGTAACAATGTAAAAAGCTCAAGCATCTAATTTAATAAGTTGCTTGAGCTTTTGAATTATTCTATTGTAAGTATGATTCCATAAAACTTCTTGATAAATTTAAGAATTCTTTTAGAGCAGGAGAGATCCATTTGTTCTTGTGATAAAGTACTTGAGATATTATTCCAAAGTCAGGGCCTTCCCAATTTAGAGGAACAAGTTTACCACTATTTATTTCATCATCAACAGCAACCTTTGGAAGTAAGGTTATTCCAAGGCCACTCATTGTAAATTGTTTAATAGCTTGAACACTTCCTGTTTCTATAGCTACATTTGGCTTTATATTGCAACTGTTTAATATATTTTCTAATGTAGCTCTGTAGCTACATCCCATTTCTGTTAATATAAGTGGTTCTGACTCTATATCTTTTGGAAATACTTCTTTTTTATTTATAAGGGGATGGCCAGGATATGCTAAAAGCAACATTGGCTCTGGAATTTCGATTTCTGATATAAATTCTGCTGAATTAATTTTTACACCTAATGAAAATGCTACATCAATAATATTATCATTTAAGAAATATTTAAATTCAGCACAATTTCCAAATTTTAAAGAGATATCCACTTCAGGATATAGCTTTTTGTATTCTTTAAGGATTTCAGGAAGTCTTAATACACATAAAGATTCAGCAGCACCAATTGTTAATGTACCACTTGGAACGTCAGTATTAAGTACAGCATTTTTTACATCACTTGATAGTTTTAATATTTGTTTTGCATATGGCAGAAGTTTCTTTCCTTCATGTGTTAAAGTTATGTTTTTACCTATTCTTTCAAAAAGTTTTACACCAAGCTCACTTTCCAAAAGCTTAATTTGTGTCGTTATACTAGATTGAGCATAGCCCAGGTTATCGGCTGCTTTAGTAAAACTTTGAAGTTTGCTTATCGTTAAGAAAGCATTAAGTTGTTTAAAGTCCATATAATCATCTCCATCAAAATAATTGATTATGTTAATAGAAATTATCAATTTTACTAATATATGCATAAATGATATCATACTTATAATAGATAAGCAAAATTAATTTTAAGAGGTGGTTTTAATGGGAGATAAGTTGAAGGTTGGTATAATAGGTGCCACAGGAATGGTTGGACAAAGGTTTTTATGCTTATTAGAAAATCATCCTTGGTTTGAAGTTACAGTGCTAGCGGCAAGTAAAAATTCAGCAGGAGTAACTTATAAAGAGGCAATAGCTAATAGATGGAAGATGACAACACCATTACCTGAAAAATATAAGGATATGGTAGTTAAGGATGCATTTAAAGTTGAAGAAATCTCTGGTATGGTGGATTTTGTATTTTGTGCAATTTCTCTAAATAAGGAACAAACTAAGTTACTTGAAGAAGATTATGCGAAACATGAAACACCAGTTATTTCAAATAATTCAGCTAATAGAAATGTGGATGATGTACCGATGTTAATTCCAGAGATAAATGGAGTACATGCACAGATTATTGAAAGCCAAAAGAAACGTTTAGGAACTAAAAGAGGATTTATAGCAGTAAAGCCCAATTGCTCAATTCAAAGTTATGTTCCCCCAATAAGTGCCCTTATGGAATACAAGCCTAAAAATATTCTAGCATGCACCTATCAAGCCATTTCCGGAGCAGGTAAAACTTTTAATGAGTGTCCTGAAATTATTGATAACGTGATACCATTTATTGATGGTGAAGAAGAGAAGAGTGAGAAGGAACCACTAAAAATATGGGGACAAATAGAATCGGGTAAAATTATAAATGCTAATAGTCCGATTATTACAACTCAATGTATAAGAGTACCTGTAGCAAATGGACATTTGGCAGCAGTTTATGTTAGTTTTAAGAACAAACCTTCGAAGGAAGAGATAATTAGTAGATGGGAAAACTTCAAAGTTCCAGAAATAGTTCTAGGGCTTCCAAGTGCTCCAAAGAAATTTTTGAAATACTTCACGGAGAATAATAGACCTCAAACTAATTTAGATAGAGATTATGAAAATGGAATGGGAATATCCATGGGAAGATTACGAGAAGATAAGATATTCGATTACAAATTTGTGTGTCTTTCTCATAATACATTAAGAGGTGCAGCAGGTGGCGGAGTTCTTTCAGCTGAATATTTGAAAGCTTGTGGATATTTAAATGCAAAGTAAATTTTTATAATTAATATATATTTAAATAAAAATAAAGGAAGTCATCTGTTGCTTCCTTTATTTTTATTTCTTTAATTTTATATTTATAAGCTTCCTTAATCCAAATACTCCTGCTAAAACAATAGCGACAGATCCTATATAGAGTTCTGAATTTGCATTGTTTGACAATGAATTAATAGAAAGGGGAAATTCATACTTTCTAGATGTTCCAGCAGCTAAATCCATAGTTGTATATTCTTTGTCATTGACATAAACAGTACCTTTTAGTATATTATCACCTTCATTAAATGATTGTTTGCTTAAATCCTGATCCTGTATTTTTATTTCAGAAGATACTGAATCTTCTTGACCCTTAGGAACATCATAATCAATATCTTTTGAGGCCATAACAGGTATTGTAAGATTGTTAGTTATTTTGTACTGTGAAACTTCATCGCCTTTTTTGTAAAGGTGAACTAAAGAATAATTATCAAAGCCATAATTTAAGACTGCTTGCATATCATGGAAGTTTTGATCTTTGTCAAGCGCATTTAAAAATGAAGCTACAAGAACATGTCCGTTCTTTTCTGCAGCAGCTACGTAAGTATGATTTGATTTTGTTGTATAACCATTTTTACCGCAAAGAGCAAAAGGGTAATAATATCTAGAATTCTTATTTATCATATAATTTTTATTGTTAAGTACAATAGTTTTTGAAGGGTTATTCTTAAGCGTTATTGTGTAATTTGGTGTAGTAGATAGTTGAACGTAATCTTTATTATTTATAGCTTCTCTTAAAAATAACGCTAAATCGTGTGCAGTAGTTGTATGTTCTGGATCTGGTAATCCACTTGGATTTTTAAAGTTTGTGTGTAAAGCTCCCAGTTCTTTTGCTTTTTCATTCATAAGTTTAGAAAATGTTTCTGTGCTTCCTGATATGTGATCAGCTAAAGCATTTGCACAATCGTTTCCTGATTCCAAAAGAAGCCCTAAAAGCAAATCGCGAACAGTTACTACATCACCTTTTAATAAACCAACAGCAGTTCCATCTATTTTGGTGAAATCTTCTTGAACTGTCACTTCATCATCTAGTTTACACTTTTCTAAAGTTATAATTGCAGTCATAACCTTAGTAGTTGAAGCAGGCTCTAAAACTTTTTCTTCATTTTTCCCATATAACACTTGTCCAGTAGATGCATCAATTAAAGCGCAACCCTCAGCGTTAATCTGTGGAGGCTGTGTTTCTGCTTGCACACTACTATAGGTAAAGCAAAATAGAAACAAGAATAATATATTAAATGTTTTAAAAATTCTTTTCATAAAATTCTCCATACTTATATTAAATATTTTTAATAGTACTCAAAATACATTTTATCAAAAAAAAAGAATTTACGCTATACAAAGTTCAAATAGATTCCAATAAGAGTCTAAATAATAAAAAAGTGGAAATAATAATTAAGGAGAAATTATAAAGGAGAAAAAGAAGTGGTACAAGAGTTCTTAAAAGATAAGAAAAAAATCGGCATATTAAGTATGCTATTTATTGTGGTAATTGTACTTATAGGATTATATGTGAAATCTGGGTTTAAAGAGCTGAAGAAAAATGATACTGAAAGTATCTTTGTAGATGATAGTATTGAGGCTGATACATCAAATGATGAATCAGTTAATGTTAAAAATAATAATAAATCAAATAATAAGGATAGCAAGAAACAAATAGTTGTAGCTAAAAATAAGAACATAGTTGTAGAAATAAAAGGAGAAGTAAAAAAGCCAGATGTTTATACAATGAGTGAAGACTCAATAGTAAAGGATCTCATAGACATATCAGGTGGGCTTACTGAAAATGCAGATTTAAGTAATATAAATAGAGCAAAAAAGTTGCAAGATCATGAATTGATTTATATTTCAAATAAAAATGATGAAAACAAGGAAATCCAAACTGTAAATTCAAATTCTAGTAATAAAGATATTTCAAATAAAAAAATTAATTTAAATAGTGCAACATTAGACCAATTAAAGACATTAAATGGCATAGGTGATTCAAAAGCAAAAGGCATAATTGAATATAGAGAAAAAAGCGGTGGATTTAAATCAATTGAGGAAATAAAAAATGTATCTGGAATAGGAGATAACATGTTTGAGCGAATAAAGGAACAAATTGAAATTTGAACAACTTACAAATATATTACATTAATGCTTGTTAACGTTATAATAATTGCATGAAGAAGTAAAAAAATATATAATAAACAGTGGTATATCAAAACTAATTATATTAAATGAATGTAAAAGCAGTCTACAAAAGAGAACATAATATCATTTAGATAAGAAAAAAGGTATAATATTGACACATAGTTGTAATACACTGATGGTAAAATTGTATTATTCATTTGCCGTATATTAGTTAGACATAAAAATAACATCTAATTTAAATAAGGGGGAAAATTTAGTGTCTAAAAAGGTTATAAGTATACTTATGAGCATAATAGTTGCAGCATCATTAGCTGGGTGTAAAAATGCTACAGATAGTTCAACAAAGAAAACGGACACAACAACGGAAAGTAGTACAAACTCTAATGATGACAGTTTAGAGGGAAAATGGGCAAAAAATTATACATTAGATCAAACACAAAAGCTATTTAAAGATAAATTATCAAAGATGGAGAATATAACCAAGGATTTAGGGGTAAAATATACAAAAGATGAGAAAACAAGAAAAGAAAAAGATGAATCTGTAAATGATAATTCTATATATTTTGACAATCAAAAGCCAGAAGTAAATAAAATTGAAAGTATGTATTTTGGAATGAAGACATATGGTGATAACTTAGAGACTGGTGATATAAGTCTAAAGTTGAGCTTAAATTTTGATGGTGAGAGTGCAATAAAGAATAATAATTTTGACTTAGGAAAGACATCTTTTAAAAAGTACATAGAAGCATTTACAGACCAAGAAGGTAGAGATTATTCAGACATAAATAAACAAATAATTGATAGACTAAAAAGTGGTGAAAACCAAGTTCAGATTAATAACACAATTGATGGCTTAAAGGAAGAGATCTTAGCTACCAAAACGTGTATAATATATAAATTATCTACAAAGAAATACAAATTTGCTGATGGTGAAATGAGTATGAAGTAGATTACAAGGGGGAAAATTTTTTGGAAAAAGATAACTTGAATGAAAATGAAATAAACGATGAAGTGGAAGAAAACGAAATTAAAAAGATTTCGAATACTGAAGAAGAAACAGATAACAATGTTAATAAAGAGGTTGAAAGTTTAATAACCAGTGATGAAGAATCAGATAAACAATCTTCTTCTAAAATTATATTAGCTAACGTACTTGATCAGTTATTAATGATTGCTGGTTCAGCTTTATTAGTACTATTGTGTGATATAATCTTAAAATTATGTGGATACATGTTCGTAAGGGATAATGGATCTATAATTTTAGCAGGAGGAATAATATATTTTATTATAAATTGTATTTATGGCCCAATAATGGAAAAGAGTAAACTAGAAAATACTTTTGGGAAAAAAATATTAAATATGAATTAATTTATAAACTGAATTTACTATCATAATTTAAAGAATATAAAAATCACTTTTTATATTCTTAATTTTTATTAGAGATAAAATTTTAAAATATAAGTACTTAGGAGTAGATGATGAAAAAAGGAAGCGATTTAAGCGTTAAAATAGAAAAGTTACAATTTCCATCGACAGGAATAGGTTATGCAGAAGATAAGACTATATATGTTAAGAATGCTTTTCCAGGTCAAACAGTTACAGGTAGGGTAAAAAGGAAGAAAGAAGATTATGCGGAGTTAAAATTAATAAGTGTAGATGAACGAGCTGATTATGAGATCGAAACTCCATGTTCTCATTTTGGAGTTTGTGGAGGCTGTTCATCACAAAGTATACCATATGAAAAACAATTAGAATTTTTAAGTGAAGAAGTTAAAGAATTATTTAGAGAAGCAAATGTTGACACAGGAGAGTATCTAGGCATTCAAGGAAGCCCTAACCAATGGGAATATAGAAATAAGATGGAATTTACATTTGGTGATGAAGCCAAGGGAGAGCCACTTTCATTAGGTATGCATATGAGAGGAAAATCCTTTGGAATATTAACTGTAGATGAATGTAAACTTGTTGATGAGGATTATAGAAAAATTATTAGATTGACTGCTGATTACTTTAGAGAGAAAGATTTGCCTTATTATAGAATAATGAAAGCTGAAGGCTATTTAAGACACTTAGTGATAAGAAAAGCTCAAAATACTGGCGAGATATTAGTTAATTTAGTTACTACTACTCAGATAGACTTTGATTTAAGTGAATATGTTAAATTGCTAAGAAATCAAAGTTATAAAGGAAATTTAGTATCTATAATTCATACTGAAAATAATTCGAAATCAGATGCAGTAATACCAGAAAAGGTAAATGTGTTATTTGGAAAAGATTATATTAGAGAAACATTACTAGGATTACAATTTAATATTTCTCCATTTTCATTCTTTCAAACCAATACAAAAGGCGCAGAAAGCCTATATTCTATTGTTAAAGAGTTTATGGGAGATAGTGAAGAAAAAATTGTATTTGATCTCTATTGTGGTACAGGAACAATAGGGCAAATAGTAGCTCCAAATGCAAAGAAAGTAATAGGAATAGAACTTATTGAAGAAGCAGTTGAAGCTGCAAGAGAAAATGCTAAATTAAATGGATTAAATAATTGTGAATTTATAGCTGGTGATGTAGCAGAAATAATAAAAACAGTAAAAGTTAAACCGGATATAATAATATTAGATCCACCAAGAACTGGAGTACATCCTAAGGCGTTAGATTATGTAATTAAATTTAATGCACCAGAGATAATATACGTTTCCTGCAATCCAAAGACATTAGTTAATGACCTTGGAGTGCTTACGGAAAAGGGATATAAAGTTATTAAAACTAAAGTTAAGGATATGTTTCCAAATACACCTCACGTTGAAACTGTAGTGAAGCTAATTAAGCAATAAAGTAATTTTAATGTTTTAAAATCTTATATAAAAGCTATTTGCCACCCATTGTTTTAGATGGGTGGTAATTTAATATAAAAATAATAAACTAAAATACAGATCAATTTATATTGTATTTACATTGATATTCTACACTCAAAAGAGGAAGGTGATAGATTTGAATAAGATTTTAGTTATAGATGACGATGATTATATCAGAGAGCTTATTTGTACAGTATTAAAAGATGAAGGATTTTCTGTAGCTGAGGCTGTAAATGGAAGGGATGCATTAGAAAAACTTGGAGAGGCAAAAATTGATTTTTGTGTACTTGATATTATGATGCCTCAAATGGATGGCTATGAATTTTGTAAGCAAGCACGCAGATATTATGAGGATATGCCAATTTTAATGTTGACCGCCAAAAGCGAGCTTTCCCAAAAAGTAAAGGGCTTTGAAATTGGTGCAGATGATTATTTAACAAAACCATTCGAGATTGATGAGTTACTTGTTAGAATAAAAGCCCTTTTGAGACGCTATAAAGTAGCTGCTTCACGGATTATTAATATTGGTAATTTAGTGATGGATAAAAGTAGTTATACAGTCATTAGTAATAATGAACAATTCGATATACCTATGAAGGAATTTGAACTCTTATTCATGCTTGGAAGTTATCCGGGTAAAACCCTTTCTCGTGACAGGCTCATAGAAGAGGTTTGGGGTCTTGATTTTGAAGGAAACGAACGAACACTTGACGTTCATATAAATCGTCTTAGAGAGAGGTTTCAGTCTGATATTTACAAGTTCAAAATTACTACTATTAGGGGTCTTGGTTACAGAGTGGAGGAAGTGAAGTGAGGGAAGGGAACAGGTATTTTTTTTCGCTAATACTAATTTTTATTATAACATTACTTGGTCTTACTAGTGGATATTACATTTGTATATTTATTTTCGGTAAGTCAGAAAGCATTCCTCTACATATAATATTTATTGTTCAAAGCTTAACTTCTGCTGTGATATATTTTCTAGGTTGGAAAGCATTTATATATATGCACTGGCGCTTCGCTAATAAACATAAAAAATTTGATCTTTCACATTTTCCAATATTAAGCGGAGCTGTTGAAGCCATGAACAAGATAGCTTCTGGTGATTTCAATGTACTTGTTAAAACAAATGAACTCGATCCTTTTAATGAGGTAGCAGACAATGTCAACAGAATGGCAAAGGAGCTAGGGTCTTTGGAGAAACTACGCCAAGATTTTATATCAGATGTGTCACATGAAATACAGTCACCATTAACTTCTATATCAGGGTTTGCTACTCTGTTAAAAAAAGGAAGTTTAGATAAGGATCAGATATCACATTATGCCAGCATAATAGAAACTGAAAGTAAACGATTATCTAAATTAAGCGAAAATCTATTAAGATTATCTAATTTGGAATCAGAAGACAATAATTTAAACTTAAAGAAATATGAAATAAACAAGCAAATTGAAAGTGTTTTACTTATGTTAGAGCCACAGTGGTCGGCAAAAAATATAACACTCGATATTTCTCTTGAAGAAACTATGATATGCGGAGATGAAGATTTATTAAGTCAGGTATTTATAAATTTGCTTAATAATGCTATTAAATTTACGCCAGAAAACGGAAATATAGGTGTTAACTTATATAACAATGAAGACGGGGTCGAATGTAAAGTCTCCGATACAGGTATAGGTATTTCATCGGAAGATCAACCGCGGATTTTCGAGAGGTTTTATAAAGCAGATAAAGCTCGTAATCGTTCTTTGGGTGGAAACGGACTTGGACTTTCAATAGTAAAAAAGATTATTGACTTACATGGAGGGAAAATATCTCTTACAAGTGAAATTGGAAAAGGTACAGAATTTATTATTTGGCTGCCTAAGGTATATGAAAGAAAATAACAAGTCCTAATATTCAGGCAGATTGACTTGTTATTTTTTTGATAATGTGCAAATAGAAGCTAAATATGTTCATTATTACAGTCTGAATTAACAGACTGTAATTTTTTGTTTACATTGAGTTTAAGTTCCATTTAAGTTTAGTTTAAATTGCAGACATATACTATGTTTTGTAGAAGCCAAACGGGCTTTAGAAATAATATTATTGTTAAGGCAAATTTTATTACTTAAATACAATGCGAAAGGAGTTTTTTATATGGAAAACACAGAAAATATAGATGAAAAATCACTCTACTATCTTGAAAAGGCACCTGTTACAAAAGCAATAATACACATGGCTACTCCTATGATACTAAGTAGTATCGCATCAGTTGTATATAATATCATCGATGCTTTTTTTGTTGGTAAACTTAATAATACTGCAATGATGGCGGCAGTGATACTGGCATTACCATTTTCATTAGTATTAATGGCAATTGGACAAATGTTTGGAGTAGGTTCTGGAACATATATATCAAGACTTTTAGGTGAAGGCAATACAGACAATACCCGAAAAGTTAGTTCTATTAACTTTTGGTCATCAATGCTTATGGGTATTATTCTTATGATGATATGTCTGCCTTTTTTATCCTCTATTTTGCCGCTTTTAGGAGCAAGTGGCGAAACGTTACAATATACAAGAAATTTTGTTATGGTACTTGTTATTGGAGCTCCAATTATCATTGTTAATATGGCGCTTGACGCAGCTGTACGTGCAGAGGGTGCATCCACTATTTCTATGACTGGTACCATAGCAGGTATTATTATTAATATAATACTTAATCCCTTTTTCATTTTCGTTCTAAATATGAATGTTATGGGATCAGCACTAGCCTCTGTTTGTGGTAATATAGTTTCCGTTTTGTATTTTATATATTATTTGCAAAAGAAGAGTACTGTTCAGAGCTTGTCAATTAAGGACTTTAAACCAAGTAAAGAAATTTATGGTGAGATTTTTAAGGTTGGAGTTTCAGCTTTATTAATGAGTGGATTTTTTGTTATCATAAGCCTGCTATTCAATAATTATTCTATGATTTATGGAGATAGTGTTGTGGCGGGATTTGGAATCGCACAAAGAGTTGTCCAAATTGTAGATTGTATTGGTATGGGCTTTGCAATGGGAGTTGTACCACTAATTGCATTTGCTTACTCTGCAAATAACCAAAAGCGTCTCATGGAAATTGTTAAGAAAACTATATTGTATATGCTTGGTTTAACATTAACTTTAGGAGCAGTTCTATTTGCACTCAGGTTACAGATTATTGGCATCTTCAGTATTGATCCTAATGTTATTGCCATTGGTCAAATAACCCTTATAGCTCAACTTTCCTCAACTGTTTTTGCTGCCCTATGTGAATTTTTTACTGGAATTTTTCAAGCTCAAGGTGATGGTGTGAAATCAAATATTATGGCCGCTGTGAGGGGTGTTTTATTTGTACCTATTCTGATTGTAGGAAACTTGCTATTTGCTGTTAATGGTGTTATTTGGGCTATGACAGCTACAGAAGGACTCTCATGTCTCATAGGAATTGCCTTATGGCTTGGAATTAGACGAAAAAGTTTACTAGAAATCTCTATGAATAAACAGATAAGTTAAATTAAACATAACTTTTTAGCCTAAGCGAAGATGAGCGGAATGGTGGATTTAGAATTCAGATAGTGGTTATGAAAGTATGCTTTATTAAGTACTAAAGGGACTTTTCTGAATATAATTAATTAAAAATCCTCTGACTGTAGATTCATATAGTTAGAGGATTTAGTTTTTTACATATTTTGATATAGATAAGTATTACTTTATCTTAAAACAAAATAGCCCCTAAAGTGAAGGGGCTAGTGAATAGGTTAAAATAAAAAAAGATTATGAATGGAGAGTAACTAAATGAGAAACAAATAACATTCAAGAGGTTTCTTTTAATTATATGAAGGCTAACATCAAATAATTCTAAATAGTAATAGATAATTCTTCGCACTTCAATTAAGGAGTAAAAAATATAGCTTATTGCTGAGTATATTAAGAAAAAGAATTATTATGAAAAGTTTAAAACTTAGTGAAATGTAACGATAATAATTGTATAAAAAGTAGATAAATGCTAATTAGGATAATAATCTATGGAAGTTTAACAATACTACATTAACAATAAACGTTAGATAAGCAAAATAAAGTTTTTATTTAAAAGTACGATATATTTAATGTTAAATTTAATATTAAATTGGCAAAGCAGTTGAAAAACTGTGACGCAAAGCTAGAGGGCCTTTTCCTTTTGAAAGGATGGCAGCCAGTTGCAAGTCTTTGCCTATTTGAAATGAATAGGAGGAAAATGAAATGAATGACAAAATTTTAATTTGTGATGATGCTAGATTTATGAGAGTTACCTTAAAGAATTCCTTAGAAAAAGAAGGATATCAAGTAGTTGATGAGGCAGAAAATGGAGAAGTGTTGATTGAAAAATATAAGCAATTAAATCCTGATTTAATACTAATGGATATTACAATGCCTGTAATGGATGGAATTAGTGCACTATCATCAATTATGGAGATTAATCCTAATGCGAAGGTGATTATATGTTCTGCAATGGGACAAGGCGATATTGTTATTAAAGCCATAAAAACTGGAGCCAAAGATTTCATTGTTAAACCATTTAGAAATGAAAGATTAATACAATCAGTCAGAAGAGTTTTGGAAAACTGATTTCCCAATGTGCATATTTAAGGTAAATATCACGCTAACGTATCACATTGTTTATAAATAAGAGTGTGATTTTTTATTATGTAATGCAAAAGATTTGAAAAAACTAGTATAGAGCATACTAGTTTTTTTCGGTTAAATTAGCTCACATGCTGCCTAATATTTTGAGTTTATTGGGACAGATTTATATCATTTAATACTATTAATTTATTAGTTATTTTTTTTTAACAATATATTAAGAAATGATTAAGATGTTTGACAAAGAACTGACAAGAAAAAATAATAGTATATTCATAAGGAAGGGAGTTTGATATTTATGTTAAGAGAAATTGAAGAATTAAAAATTAAAGATAAAATTACAATAGAAGACAAACAAATGCTTAGAAAAGCACTAGATGGCATAAAGGGATGGAAGTTCAATCCGGTTGCAGTAATTACAAATGGAATTGAAGATTATTATTTTATATGTAGAGTAAAAACAGTAATAAAAGATTTACAAATGAAGATGGCAAAAGTATATATTAAAATACAAGAGGGGAGTAACCCTAGACTGTTGGCAATAGAAGAAATATAATAATTCAAATACATGAATAAATAAAAGCGGAAATAAATTTATATCTATAATGTATAGAAAAGCAATTTCTAAGTAAAAACTGGAGATTAGATTAGTAAATAAATATATAAAATAGATATTACAATATCAACAAGTTTTCGAGATAGGCTATGTGATAAAACTAGTCCTATCTTATTTTTATGTGTATTTTAGGCAGACTGATAATTTGTAAATAGATACTGCAGCTTAATAAAGTTTTTTTATTCCTAATTCACTTAGTATAAAAGTGGAGAATATATGAATTATAAAAAGCATTGTCATTAAAAGTTAAAGTAGTTTTTATTAGAAACAATTTATTAATGACAATGCTTTCTATATGAAAGATTAAAATATGTTGATTAGGAAGCTAATGATTTTTCTAAGTTCTTTATAAAAGTATTAAATTCATCAGGTTGACGTTTACCTAAAAGTAAAGAAGTTAATGCAGAATTTATTTTTCCAAATATGTTTCTATCACTTTCTATCTCAGTAAAAATGAGTTTAGTCTCATTTTCAGAAATAGGAATAAGTTGATATCTAGTTATAAAGGATTCTCTTCTATTTCTAGCAGTTATTTCGTAGATTTTATCTCTTTCAAATGCAGTTATTTCAACCCTAAATCTTTTATTCTTCTTTTGCTTAGAATAGGTTCCAACAGCTCTTTTTTCTTTAAAGTCAGGAAAGTTTGCCTTTGCAGATTTTACAAAAGTATTAAATATTTTCTTACAAGAGTGATTAATTATAGATTCGGTAGTAAATGTTTTCAAATTGAATACCCCCTATGCAACTAAATTATAATACCAATTATATACTATAAAATTCAATTTTCAAGTTAACATTAGATCAAAATTATATAGTTAAGTGATATTATAGTAAAATTATAATAACTTCTATATCATTAATTCTAAATATACATTTTGTTAATTACTTACTATACAAAATGTATATTTGATTAAAATGTAAAGGGTTTAATAAATGCTAGTAAATACAATGCTTAGGATAAAATTACAAAAAAGAATTAAGTATGGCATGGAAGTTGCTATATTTAATTTGCGAGAGGAGATATTATTATGGATTTAGAAAACAAACTTATAAACATCATTAATACCGAAAATAAAAAAAATCCACTGACTGATGTTCAAATGGCTAAATTCTTGGGTGTAGCTAGAGAATCAATAACCAATTTAAGAAAAGAATTAAACATAGCAAACTCTAGGCAAAGGCGATATCCATATTTAAAGGTGGCAACATCAACTATATTGAAAAAAAATAAAGACATTGCAGTATCTGAGCTTACTAGAGAACTATTGGCTGAAGGATTTGATGTTTCAAGAAGAATTGTTGAAGAAATATTAGAAAAAGATAATTTTGAAGTTAATAAAGTTAAAGTTGAAAAAGAGGAAGTAACAGATCCTTTTGATTGCTTAATTGGAAGTAATGGAAGTTTGAAAAATTCTATCGAACAAGCTAAATCAGCAATTTTATATCCACCTAGAGGACTTACAACATTAATAGTTGGAGAAAGTGGAGTTGGTAAGAGTAAATTTTCTGAATGCATGTATGAATTTGCAAAGAAAAAGAAGGTTATAAAAGAAAACGCTTCGTTTGTTGTATTCAATTGTGCTGATTATGGTGACAATCCACAATTATTATTATCACTCTTATTTGGACACAAAAAAGGTGCATTTACAGGCGCAGATTCAGATGCATCTGGATTAGTAGAAGAAGCGAATGGAGGAGTACTTTTTTTAGACGAGATTCATAGGTTACCTCCGAAAGGTCAAGAAATACTCTTCTCTATTATGGACAGAGGAAAATTTAGAAGATTGGGTGAAGCCAATTCAGAAAGAAAAGTTAATTTAATGTTGATTGGAGCAACCACTGAAAATGTAGAAGCTAATTTACTATTAACATTTAGAAGAAGGATACCAATGGTAATAAAAATTCCTTCTCTGCATGAAAGATCAATAAGAGAGAAGATTGATATCATCTATAATGAATTTCAAGCAGAGTGTAATAGAATAGATGCTAAAATTTTTGTTGATAAAAAAGTAGTAGAAATACTCGCTCTAAAAAAGTTTAGCGCTAATATTGGTCAATTGCAGAATATGATTCAGGTTTTATGCGCAAGAGCTTTTATGACTTTCATAAATAAGGAAGATATAAATAAAGAATCATTGATAATAGATATGAATCAAATATTAAAGATAAATGATTCGTTTCAAGATATAAAATTTCAGGATATTAATAGAGCAGAGATACGAAAATATGTAAAGGATTCTATATTTATTCCATTTATGTTGGAAAATCAATTAAGAGAAGAATCAACAGAAGTTAGTGAAAGCGCGTTTCCAGAGGATATATATAGGCAGATTGAAAGAAAATATTACGAACTTAAGAAGATAGATATACAAGAAGCAGATATTGAAAGTATTCTCTGGGCATTTATACAAAATAGTTTTACAAATATAGAAACTACTTTTAATTATGAAAAATCATTTTCTATGAATGATTTAAGAAGCTTTGTAAGTGAAGATTTATTAGATTTTATAGAAACTTTTATGGAAGAACTAATTAAAGAGAATCCATCATTAGAAATAAATAAAAATGTATTTAAATACTTAGCTATCCATGTAGAGGAAAGCATTAAAAGGATAAGGTTAAAACAAAAGATAATAAATGTAGATAAAATTATAAGCGATACAACTTATGAATATGAAGTAGCTAAAAGATTTGCTATGGGAGTTGAAAAAATAAAAGACATAGAAATACCTAATGATGAAATTATATTTATAGGACTGTATATAAAAGCAGCACTAAAATCTGAAAATAAAAGAGATAAAGTTGGATTAATGATAATTTCTCATGGAAAAATAGCTACTGCTATAACTAATGTAGTTAAGGAACTTTTAGGAATAAGATTTCCTGTAGCAATAGATATGCCTTTAGATGAGAATCCAATCAATATATATAACAAGGTAGTTGAACTATCAAAAATAATAGATCAGGGAAAAGGCGTGCTCTTCTTAGTAGATATGGGTTCATTAAATAATATAGGAGATATAGTTAATAAAAGAACTGGAATAAAATCAAGAACAATGGATAGGGTAGACCTTATAATCGCATTAGAAGCAGCTAGAAAGATTTCAATAGGAGAAGGGAATCTTGATGAAATATACTTTTCTTTAATGAAGGATAGGCTTGGTCATAGATATTTTATGGAAAGTGTATCAGATAAACCAAAAGCAATAATTTCATTATGTCTAACTGGTGAGGGAATGGCTAAATATATAAGTAAGAGTTTAATGGATAAATATAGTGATGTAAACTTCTATGAAATGAGTGCACTAGATGAAGAATTATCAAACAAGATAGTTAAATTAAAAGAAGATAATAATATATTAGCGGTCATAGGAACTATGGATCCAGAAATACAGGGAATAAATTTCATACCGTATGATAAAGAAATCTTAAATAATTTAAATATAGATTCATTAGTAAATAAAAGTGAAGAACTAAAAAAATATGAAAGGATTATAGATGAAGATTTGTTGATATTTGAACCAGATATATATTTCAAAAAGGATTTATTGGAGTATGTTTGCTCAATACTTATAAATAATGGAAGTGTAGATAAAGAGTATTTATCATCTGTTGTTAATAGGGAAAATTTAGCTCCAACATATCTAAAGGGAGAAATAGCTGTTCCACATGGAGAGTCTTCATACGTAAACAAGACAAGCTTTGTGTTTATCAAGTTAAAAAGTCCAATTGATTGGGGGGTTGGAAATGTAAATATAATATTTATGCCAGTTTTTAAAGCAAATGATAAGGTAATTGTAAAAAACACACTAAAAATTTTAGAGGATAAGATTTTCATAGAAAATATGAAGAATAGTTTAACTGAGTTGGAATTTAAAAATATAATTTTAAACAAGTTTAAAGAAATATAACAAATAGGGGGAATAACAATGAATTCAGATTTAATTGCATTAAATTTAGAAGTAAAAAACAAAGAAGAGGTCATACAGGAATTAGGAAAGAGAATGTTTGAAAAGGGATATGTTAAGTCTACTTACATAGATGCTGTTCTAGAAAGAGAAAAGACGCTGCCTACAGGACTTGATATCGGAGAAATGTGTGTAGCAATCCCGCATACCGATTCTAAGCATGTAAATGAATCTAATGTAGCACTAGCTGTTCTAAAGAATCCAGTAGAGTTTAGAAATATGATAGATCCTAGCAAAAAAGTTGAAGTAATGGTTGTATTTTTATTAGCTATAAACGATCCTGATTCTCAGGTAACTTTGCTAAGCAAGCTAATGTCAGTTTTTCAAAATGTGGAGTTATTAAAGCAGATAAAGAGTTCATCATCTACAGAGGAAGTAACAAAATTATTAGAATGTATAGGAATATAGTACTTAAAATTATAAAAGATTTTAAGTTTATATAATAAATTTTTGGGAGGAATATATTATGAAAAATGTCAACGTATTATCAGTTTGTGGCTCAGGTACAGTAACATCATCAATGGTCGCAGGAAAAGTTAAGGAAACATTAAAGGAAAAAGGAATAAACTCATCTACAACAGAAGCAAGACCAACAGAAGCATTAAATTTAGCACAGTCAGGAAGGTTTGACTTTATTGTTTATACAAGTCCACTACCACCTGGGGATTACAAGATACCAACTATCAATGCATTTGCATGCCTTACAGGAATAGGAGAAGATAAGTTTTTTGAAGACGTATTCAAAACAGTAGACGAACTAAACAAATAGTAAAATATTATTAATAATGGGGGAATTAAATATGTTAGCATTTCTTAAATCAATAATTGACACATTTGGGTCAGCAATAATAGTTCCGTTTATTATATTTGTAATAGCAAAAGTTTTCAGAATATCAACTAAGAAATCATTTCTTTCTGCTATATATGCTGGTGTTGCCTTGCAGGGCTTTTCACTAATATTGAATTCATTTACTCCAATAGTAACACCGGTTATTAATAGAATGGTTGAAAGTACAGGGGTCAATCGTCCTGTGTTTGACGTAGGCTGGCAAGCTACATCGCTAGTTGCTTTTTCTTCAAGTGCAGGTATGATATATCTTGGACTAGGAATTCTATTGCAGACTGTATTATTTCTAATAAAGTGGACAGATGTTTTTCAACCATCAGATTTATGGAATAATTACTCATACATGGTTTGGGGAGCTATGGTTATAGGGGTAACAGGAAGCTTTCCTTTAGGAATAGCATGTATGGTTTTATTGAATCTATACAGCTTACTAATATCAGAATTAGTAGCAAGAAGATGGTCAAATTATTACAGATATCCGAATTGTACAATAATAGCTATGCATAATGTAGAAGCATCAATATTTGCAGTTGCTATAGATCCAATATATAACGCATTAGGATTTAATAAGATTAAACTGAATCCACAACAATTAGAAAAGAAACTAGGATTTTTTGGTGAACCTATGACGCTAGGATTATTTTTAGGAATGTTTATAGGTATATTAGGTAATGTTGCAAGAATAGGAACTATGGAGGCATGGGGAGAAATATTAAAATTAGGTATTGCAACTAGTGCAGTTATGGCTATTTTCCCTAAAGTTGCTAGTATGTTTGCACAAGCATTTTCACCTATAACAGATGGAGCAAGGAAATTCATGCAAAATCAAGGAAATCGTGATTGGTTTATAGCAGTAAACGATGCAGTAGGATATGGTGAACCAGCAACATTGATATCAGGGTTAATATTAATACCATTTATGCTTGTATTAGCAATGATACTTCCAGGAAATCAAGTATTACCTGTAGTTGATTTACTTGCACTTCCATACATGGTTCAAGGTTTAGTTGCTGTATATAACGGAAATATATTTAAAGTTTTACTTTCAGGTATAATATGGTTTGGATTAGGGTTATATGTATGTACATTTACAGCGCCATTGTTCACATCGATGGCAGTTGGTGTGGGTGTAGCTATACCAGCAGGTGCTATGATGATTACAAGCTTTAATATACTAGGAAAACCTTTAATGGGATTAGTATTCTTTGCATTCTTAACAGGAAATCCAGTGTTTATTGCAATTGCGGTGGCAGTATATATTGCTTTATGGGCATTGTTTAAGAAGAATAAAAATGCGATTGTTGATTATTTAGAAAGACAAGCTGTGAAGAATATAGGGGAAGATGGGGCAACTCCGAGCATGGCAAGTTAATATAGAAAAATAAATTAAGTGAAAAGTATTCTGTTTAGTAGATAGTCATAGTTGATCTACTGATCAGGATACTTTTTTATTCTTTAGGAATTTATATTTCAGTAAAATCTATGGAAGATGTACTCCTTAAGGGTATAACTTAAAAAAGTTTGATTGAGTAGTTTTTATATTTAAAAAAGAATAGAAAAGAAATCTTATTCGCTTTAACAAAGATAGGTCACAATAGAACCATATGATTTTACAATTTATCATAATGTAATGAGTTTTATAAAATGTAATATAAATCAATTTAACACTTTAAATATAAGGCATATAAAGAAATTAAAATTACTTTTTTGTATGGCACGGAAATTGCTTTATATATTTTCAGAAAGATAGAAAGGGGATGTTTATAGTGACAAATAAAATGAAGGCTTCATTATTATATGGAATAGGAGATGTTAGATATGAAATTGTAGATATACCAGAAATTTCATCTAATGAAGTGCTAGTAAAAGTTAAAAATGTAGGTATATGTGGTTCAGATCTACCAAGAAGTATGGTAAGTGGACTTAGTGGAGGAGCAAAATATCCGATTATATTAGGTCATGAGTTCTCAGGTGAAATAAGTGGGGTAGGATCGGATGTCAAAAATATTCAAATAGGAGATAGAGTTGCAGTTGCACCTTTAGTTCCTTGCGGAAAATGTATTTACTGTAAATCTGGAGATTATGGATTATGTACTGATTATCACATTATTGGAACAAGAGTAAATGGAGCTTTAGCTGAATATGTCAAAGTGCCAGCGGATCATATATTAAAATTACCAGATAGTTTAGATTTTGAAACTGCTGCCGGAATTGAACCAGCAACTATAGCATACCATGGACTAGCAAAAGCAGGTATTAAGGTAGGTGACAGTGTAGTAGTTTTAGGGTGTGGGCCAATAGGTCAATTTGCTATACAATGGGCTAAGGTTTTCGGAGCATCTAAAATTATAGCAGTAGATATTTTTAATGAAAAATTGGAGCTTGCTAAAAAATTAGGAGCTAATTATTCAGTCAATTCGAAGGAATCTGATGTTGTGGCTGAAATTAAAAAGATTACAAGTGGTGGAGCTGATGCGGTAATAGAGACAGCAGGAAGCAAATTTACTCAAGAACAAGCCTTACTTATTTCTAAAAAGAAAGGAAATGTGGTATTTGTAGGAATATCTCATACACCACTACCATTAAGTGAATCAGCAACAGAAAGTATATTAAGAGGAGAATTAAAAATTCAAGGATCTTGGAATTCTTACACACAGCCATATCCAGGGAATGCTTGGCATGCAACCGTTGATTTTATGGGAAAAGGAGAGATTGTATTTAAACCTATGATTTCTCATAAGATAAAACTTGAAGAGGTTGGAGAATATTTAAAGAAGATGGCAAATAGAGAAATTAATTTCAATAAAGTAGTAGTAGAAATATAGGTGGTGAATAGTTATGAAAGAAAATTTAAAGAAAATATCTAATAGCATTAGAATGAACATAATTAAAAGTGTATCAGCAGCAAAATCAGGTCATCCAGGTGGATCATTATCAATTGCAGATATTTTAACTGTTTTATATTTTGAAAAGATGAATATTGATCCTAAAAATCCTAAAGACCTAAATAGAGATAGATTTGTATTATCAAAGGGGCATTCAGCACCAGCATTGTATTGCACCTTAGCAGAAAGAGGATACTTTCCTAAAGAAGAGCTTTTAGGGTTAAGAAAATATGAGTCAAATTTGCAAGGACATCCTGATATGAAGAAAGTAATAGGAGTAGATATGTCTACGGGATCACTAGGACAGGGATTATCAGCTGCGAATGGAATGGCATTAGCAGGTAAATTGGATAAGAGTAGTTATAGAGTTTATTCAATATTAGGAGATGGGGAAGTACAAGAAGGGCAAATATGGGAAGCTGCAATGAGTGCTGCACACTATAAACTTGATAACTTAACTGCTTTTCTTGATTTAAACGGATTGCAAATAGATGGATCTAATGAAGAAATAATGAGTATAAGTCCAATTGACGAGAAGTTTAAATCATTTGGATGGAATGTTGTAACTATAGATGGACATTGCATTGAAGAGATAAGTAAAGCTATAGACGATGCTAAGGCTACAAAAGGTAAACCAACAATTATAATTTGTAAGACAGTTAAAGGCAAAGGCGTTTCGTTTATGGAAAATAACGTTAATTGGCATGGATCGGCACCAAATAAAGAAGAAACTGAAAAGGCACTAGCTGAATTAGAAGGAGGGGAAAAATAATGGGAGTAGCAACAAGAGAAGCGTATGGACAAGCATTAAAGGAGCTAGCATTAGATAATAATGTTGTTGTATTAGAAGCAGATTTAGGAAAAGCAACTAAAAGCATTGAGTTTAAGAAAATTGCACCAGAAAGATATTTTGATATGGGAATATCTGAAGGAGATATGATTGGAACTGCGGCAGGTCTTGCTACATGTGGAAAAATACCATTTGCAAGTACGTTTGCTATGTTTGCAGCAGGAAGAGCATTTGAACAGATAAGAAATTCAGTAGCATATCCTAAATTAAATGTTAAGATAGTGGCAACTCATGCAGGTATAACTGTTGGTGAAGATGGTGGAAGTCATCAAGCAATAGAGGACATATCTTTAATGAGAAGTATCCCTAATATGGTTGTATTAAGTCCAGCAGATGTTATTGAAGCAAAAAAAGCAATATTTGCAGCGAAAGAATACAGTGGGCCAGTATATATAAGATTAGGAAGAGCAGCAACTCCAGAAATACACACTGAAGATTATGAATTCAAGATTGGGAAAGGTGAAATCCTAAGAAATGGTGATGATGTGGCTATAATTGCAACTGGAATAATGGTAGCAAAAGCTTTGGATGCGGCTCAAATATTAAGTGAACAAGGTATTAATGCAACGGTTGTTAATATTTCAACTATAAAGCCATTTGATAGTAGCTTAATTGTTGAGGTTGCAAAAAGAGTTGGTAAAATCGTAACAGTAGAAGAGCATAGCATAATTGGAGGGTTAGGTTCAACTGTTGCAGAGGCTTTAATTGAAGAGTACCCAGTAAAAATAAAGAGAATTGGTATAAATGATGAGTTTGGAAGATCAGGTAACGCCGAAGTTTTATTAGAAAAATATAATTTAACAGCAGAACATATAGTTGAAACAGTAAAATCAATTTAAAGGCAGGGATATAGTATGGAAGTTAAATTATCACCTTCAATATTAGGAGCAAATTTCTTAAAACTCGAAGAAACTATAGTAAAACTTAAAAAGCAGGGAATTAAAGAATTACACATAGATATAATGGATGGACATTTTGTACCTAATATTGCTTTTGGAATAGATCAAATTAAGATGATTAAACAAATTGCTTGTGATATAGAATTAGATGTACACCTAATGGTAACAAATCCAGAGATATTCATTGATGCGTTAGTTGAAGCTGGTGCGAATACAATAACAATACATCAAGAATCTTCTCCACATATATATAACTTAATGTATATAATTAAGAGTTTTGGGATAAAAGTTGGGGTAGCGTTAAATCCGGCAACACCAATAAATACATTGAAACATATAAGTCATATGGTAAATAAAATATTAATAATGACTGTAGAACCAGGATTTGGAGGACAAAGCTTCATTGAGCCTATGATGGAAAAGATTAATGAAGTGAGTAATTTCATAAAAAGCGAAAATATAGAATGTGAGCTTCAGGTTGATGGAGGAATAAATTTAGAGAACATAGGTAAAGTTGTTGAAAATGGAGCAACTAATATAGTAGTTGGATCAGCAATATTTAGAGAAGAGGATATTGATTCAACAATAAAAAGATTTAGGGAAGCAATACTTTAACTAAGCTTATAAAGTGAAGGAGCTGAAATACATGATAGCAATAGGGGCAGACCATGGAGGATATAAATTAAAAGAATTTATCAAGGGATATTTAGATAAAAACTCAGTAGAATATATCGATGTTGGCACATTTTCAGAAGACAGTATAGATTATCCTCAGATAGCTATGGATGTAGCAAATAGGGTATCTATAGGAGATTGTGAAAAGGGAATACTTTGTTGTGGAACTGGTGTTGGTATGTCTATCGTAGCAAACAAAATAAAAGGTGTAAGAGCAGCATTAGTTGGAGATAGTTTTACTGCGAAAGCTACCAGAGAGCATAATGATTCTAATGTACTTTGTTTAGGTGGAAGAGTAATTGGCGAAGAATTAGCTTTAATGATAGTAGATATTTGGTTATCCACAGAGTTTATAGGTAAGCATCATGTTAATAGACTCAATCAAATAAAAGAAATAGAAGAAAAATTTAAATAATATATTAATTAGGAGAGTGATTATTAATGTTAGAAGAATTAAAGAAACAAGTTTTAAAGGCAAATTTAGAATTACCAGCAAAGAAACTTATAACTTATACATGGGGAAATGTTAGTGGGATTGATAGAAGTACTGGATTAGTGGTAATAAAACCAAGTGGCGTTGAGTATGATAATATGACTTTAGAAGATTTAGTAGTTGTAGACTTAGAAGGAAACGTAGTTGAAGGTAGTTTAAAGCCTTCATCAGATACACCAACACATTTAGAACTATATAAAGAGTTTGATGAAATAGGTGGAATTGTTCATACACATTCAACTTGGGCTACTATATGGGCGCAAATAGGAAGAGCTATACCAGCTTGTGGAACAACACACGCAGATTATTTTTATGGAAGTATACCATGCACAAGGAAAATGACTAAGGAAGAAATAAGTAGAGCTTATGAAAAGGAAACAGGAACAGTTATAATTGAAGAAATAACAGGAAACAATCCGTTACACTGTCCAGGTGTAGTTGTAAATGATCATGGTCCATTTGCATGGGGAAAAAATGCAGAAGAAGCTGTCCATAATGCCGTAGTCATGGAAGAAGTTGCGAAGATGGCATATTTCACTGAATTGTTGAGTCCAGACAATATTATGGACAAGATGCTTATGAATAAGCACTTTTTAAGAAAACATGGTAAAAATGCTTACTATGGACAAAGCAAGTAACTTCCTTTAAAAGCAAGATAGGAGAATATGCTTATTTTCCTATCTTTTTATCTAGGTTATAGATATATGGAATTAAAGAAGTATCCTTTTTTGCGGGGAAATTATGCATGGACAAAAATGGGGAGGGTTTATTATGCTGCAAGAACTTAAAAGACTACAAAGTGGAACGGATATAAGGGGAATAGCTATAGAACATGAAGGAACTAAAAATCTTACGCCTAATTTAGTCAATAATGTCGGGTTTGGTTTTGTAGAGTGGCTTAAAAAAACTAAAGGACTCAGTAATAAAAATATAAAAATAGCAGTTGGCATGGATTCAAGGTTATCTGGACCAGAATTGAAGAAATCATTAATAGAAGCTTTAGTTGATTCAGGTTGCAATGTTTATGATTGTGGAATATGTACAACTCCTGCAATGTTTATGACAACTATACTAGAGAATTATTCATGTGATGGAGCTGTAATGATAACAGCAAGTCATCTTCCGTATTATTATAATGGATTGAAGTTTTTCACTAAAGAAGGTGGTGGTGAAAAAGAAGATATTGAAGACATAATTGAATGCTCTAACTTAGCAGAAAAGAAATGTATTACTAAAGGATTAGTTGAAACAATCTATTTTATAGATGTTTATTCAAACATCTTAGTTGATAAGATACGAAAGAACGTAAATTCAAAAACAAATTATGAGAGACCTTTAGAGGGAACCAAAATAATTGTAGATGCAGGAAACGGAGCAGGTGGTTTTTTTGCATATAAAGTTCTAGAGAAATTAGGTGCGAGTGTTGAGGGAAGCCAATTTACAGAACCAGATGGAAATTTTCCTAACCATATTCCTAATCCAGAAAATGAAGAAGCTATGAATTCTATAAAAGAAGCAGTACTTAATAATAAAGCTGATTTAGGAATAATTTTTGATACAGATGTAGACAGAGCGGCTATAGTTAGTAGTGATGGAAAAGAAATAAATAAAAATGCACTTATAGCATTGATATCTTCAATAGTGCTAGAGGAAAATCCAAATTCAATTATCGTTACAGATTCAGTAACCTCTACTGGACTTTCAGATTTTATAACTAGTTTAGGTGGTATCCATCATAGATTTAAAAGAGGATATAAGAATGTAATAAATGAATCTAAAAGGTTAAATAAAGAAGGAAAATTAAGCTGTTTGGCAATAGAAACATCAGGACACGCAGCTTTAAAAGAAAATTACTTTTTAGATGATGGGGCATATTTAATAGCCAAAATACTAATTAAGATGGCTAAGTTAAAAGATGAAGGAAAAGAAATATCAAGCCTTATAGAAAATTTGAAATATCCTAAGGAAAGTATGGATATGAGAATAAACATAAAGAGGGAAGATTTTAAATCATATGGAGAAATGATAATAGAAGGCTTGAAGAAATATGCAGATCATGTGAATGGATGGACCATTGAACCTAAAAATTATGAAGGGATAAAGATAAATTGCGATAAAGAAAATGGAGATGGCTGGCTATTGTTAAGATTATCGCTGCACGAGCCTGTACTGCCACTAAATATAGAATCGGATTCGGAAAACTCTATTAACATAATATTAGAAAGATTAATGCCATTTTTAAGAAAATATGAAGATTTGAACTTAGATAACTTTAGCAATATATTTGAAGTACAATTAAAAAAATAATAAGGGCATTTTGGACTTGTTATTTTCTTTCATATGCCTTAAATGATTTTTGATTGGAGTGATTGTATTGAAGATAGCAGCCTCAATAATGTGCGCGAATCAATTAGAACTTCATAGTGAACTAAAAAAATTAGAAGATGCAAAGGTTGATTTATTACATTGCGATGTAATGGATGGAGTTTTTGTTAACAATTTAGCTATGGGACCTTATGTATTGGAACAAATAAAAAGTGTTACCAATATTCCTCTAGACATACACTTGGCAACTGTAGACACACTGAAATATATAGATATGTATAGCTATCTAAATCCAGAGTATATATCATTTCATATTGAAGCAAGTAAAGATGTAGAAATAGATATAAAGAAGATTAAATCAAAAGGAATAAAAGCATCAATTGCTATAAGTCCAGAAACGTCATTAGAAAGCGTAAAACCATATTTACAGGATATAGATATGATTCTTGTTATGACTGTTAATCCTGGTTTTTCAGGACAAAAGTTTAATTATAAAGTTCTTGATAAGTTAGATGAATTAAATAAATATTTATCAACACTTAGTAATAGACCATTAATAGAAGTTGATGGATGCATAAATAAAGAGACAGTTAAGGAATTAAAACATAAACAAATAGATGTTTATGTTTTAGGTACATCTGCATTATTTAACAATAAAATAGAGGATTATAAATCTAAGATAAATGAAATAAAAGAAATTAAATAATAATTTTCGCCAGTATTTAAGTATAAACCAATAATCACATACAAGAATATTAAATAGTATAATCATGCTTTCACAATTTTAAATTTTTATTAAAACTGCTACAGAGAAATTTTTGTAGCAGTCTTTTTTTCATGAAGATATTTATATATGTTGCTATAATAAATTTACAATTAGGACTATAGTAAGCTAAGCGTTAAAATAAGATTGTAATTTAGAAACTTGAGTGTAATATATATTTAGGGGGCGTAAAGAGAAAAATTTATAATAAAGAGAGATTATAATATTTAAATTTGAAGGAATATAAAAATATTATATAGGCAAAAGTACATGTAGTAATTAAAATAATATTATGAAGATATATTGCATTACATAAGATACGGGGAGGAAATACAATGTTAAAGATAGGTTGCCATTTATCTGCTTCAAAAGGATTCAAGAATATGGGAGAAGAGGCTATTAGTATAGGCGGAAATACATTTCAATTTTTTACTAGAAATCCAAGAGGTAGTAAAGCAAAGACTATAGATGAAACAGATATAAAAGAATTTTTAAAGTTAGCAGAAGAAAATAATTTCTCTAAAATATTAGGTCATGCACCATATACATTAAATGCTTGCTCTGCAGATGAGAACACAAGAAATTTTGCAGTAGAGATAATGAAGGATGATTTAGAAAGGATGGAGTATATTCCTAATAATCTTTATAATTTTCATCCAGGCAGTCATGTTAAGCAAGGTGTGGAGATTGGAATTAAATATATTTCAGATATGCTAAATACAGTTCTTAAGCCGGAACAAACAACTACTGTATTGCTAGAAACAATGGCAGGAAAGGGCACAGAAATTGGACGCACATTTGATGAATTAAAAGAGATTTTAAATAATGTAGAATTATCACATAAAGTAGGTGTTTGTCTTGATACGTGTCATGTTTATGATGCAGGGTATGATATTGTTAATAATTTAGATGAAGTAGTAGAACAATTTGATAAGATAATTGGCTTAGATAAATTATGTGCAATACATTTAAATGATAGTATGAATCCATTTGGAAGTCATAAAGACAGGCATCAAAAAATAGGAGAAGGTTCTATTGGATTACAGGGAATTAAGAATATTATTAATCATCCAATGTTATGCAATTTACCATTTTTCCTTGAGACACCAAATGAGCTTGACGGATATGCAAGGGAGATAGAATTATTAAAGAGTATATATCAAAATTAAAAATATTTATTAATAAAATTATATGATGTGTATAGCGTAATTTTACTAATCAAATTGCATAATGAATAAAAAATAGTAATATAGCAATATTACTTCTATAATAAATATTAAGTAATATAGAGAATTATGATATACTTAAGCTGTCAAAATATACATAAAAGGTGGAAAAAGTTATGAGGATCACGAAGAAGAAAAGTTTTGTTTTTATAACAATTATAATGGGAATATTTTTATTGGTAGGTTGCGGAAATAAAAATGCTAGCAATGGAAAAGGGGAAGCAGATAATTCCTCTAAAACAAGTGAAAGCAATGAGGCAACTCCATCAGCAAATAGTAAGGACCTGCCAATAGCTACTATAAAAGTAGAAGGATTCGGAGAAATTCAAGCTGAATTATATCCGGAAATTGCTCCTAATACTGTTAACAACTTTATATATTTAGCCAATAAAGGCTTTTATAACAATTTAAAATTCCATAGAGTAATTAAAGGGTTTATGATCCAAGGAGGAGATCCTAAAGGAAATGGAACCGGTGGGCCAGATTATTCAATTGAAGGGGAATTTACTTCTAATGGTTTTGCAAACAGTTTAAAGCATACAAAAGGAGTATTATCTATGGCAAGAGCACAAGACCCTAACAGTGCAGGAAGTCAATTTTTTATAATGTCAGGAGATGCACCAAATCTTGATGGAGAATATGCTGCTTTTGGAAAAGTAATATCAGGGTTAGATATAGTAGATAAAATTCAAAATGTAGAAACTAATTCTGCTGATGCACCTAAAAAGGATGTTGTAATTACATCAATAACTGTTGATACAAAAGGTGTTGAATACAAAGAACCGAATAAAAAGTAAATTTAAAATGTAGCTTAGAATCTAAGAATAAATGATTTAGTGGAGACTTATATGACTAATATCAATCATATAAGTCTCCACTAAAATTTTATCAGGCATTTATTGGATAGCTTGAGTAATGGAGTTTATTTTATCACTGGGATGCTTATTCCAATTATTTTTCCAAGATTTAATACATTCATATAGGATTATAATTAACATAGCAAGTATTATAACTGATAACACGGTTAATGTAGTCTTACCATTTGGAATATAGTTATTAAAGATATTTTCAATAGAAGCTGTTGAAGTTGTTATAGCGATAAATATCATAGGTAATATTGTTATAGGGGTATATTTCTTCTTGCCCATCTCTATAAGTACAGAAGTTCCGATTGCAAAAGCAATTGCGGCAAGAGTTTGATTGGCGACTCCAAATAGAGGCCAAATAGTTGAAATGTTACCACTATAAAGTAAGGCTCCCCAGCTAAGTGACATTAATGCACTGAAAAATACTAGATTAAATTTAGAATCTTTTCTAGCAAGTGGTTTGTACATTTTGCCAAAAAGATCTTGTAATAAATATCTTCCAATTCTTGTTCCTGAATCTATAGTTGTTAAAATAAATAATGCTTCAAACATTATACAGAAATGATACCAATAAGACATTAAGGTTGATGCACCAGGTAGCTTTTGGAATACATATGTCATACCAACGGCTAGAGACACAGATCCACCAGGCCTTCCAGCAAGTTTCTCACCAACAAGTGATTCGAGCATTCCTAAATCTTTTGGGACCAAATTTAATTTATCAAAAACTTCTGGCAAAGAGTTTATGGCAAAATAGTCAGCTGTAGGCAATGAGGTAGCTGCAATCAATGCCATTAGGGAGACAAAAGCCTCAAGTAACATAGAACCATAACCTATTGGAAGAATATCTTTTTCGCTCTTTATTAGTTTTGGAGTAGTTCCAGTGCTAATAAGTGAATGGAACCCAGATAGCGCACCACAGGCTATTGTTATGAATAAAAACGGGAATACTTTACCGCTAACAACCGGACCACCACCATGAACGTATTGAGTTAGTGCAGGCATTTCTAAATTTGGTCTGACTATTATTATACCGATAACTAAAGCACCAATAACTCCAAGTTTCATATAAGTACTTAGATAATCACGAGGTAATAATAATAGCCATACAGGTAAAGCCGCAGCACAGAATCCATAGATTACTAATATTACAGATAGTTGTTTAGTATCAAGAGTCAAAAAATTACCAAGAGTTGTACCTTCAATTTGTGGCCCAAAGATGACCGCAAGCATTATTAAGGCCATACCTATTATAGTAGCCTCACCTATTTTACCAGGTCTAATGTATTTTAAATAAATTCCTATAAAAATTGCAATTGGAATAGTAGCCCCAACTGTAAATGTACCCCAAGGGCTATTATAAAGCGAGTTAACGACTGGCAAGCCAAGACCTGCCATTGTAATTATTAATATGAAGATAACTGAAATGGAAGTAATAAAGCCAATTCTTTTTCCTAATGTATGTTTTGCAATTTCTGCTATGGACTCACCATTAAACCTAACTGATGAGAAAAGCATTATCATGTCATGAACTGCACCTGCAGCAACGGAACCAATCAATATCCAGAGAGCACCAGGAAGGTAACCAAACTGGGCGGCTAAAACGGGTCCGATAAGAGGCCCAGCTCCTGCAATAGCCGCAAAGTGATGACCTAGCAGAACCCACTTATTTGTTGGAACATAATCCTTGCCATCATTGTATATTTCTGAAGGAACTTTTTTAGATTCGTCTAAAACCAATACCTTTGCAGCAATGAAAGCGCCGTAGAATCTGTATGATAGTATTAGAATTAAAGCACCAATAATAACTAAAACAATAGAATTCATATCTACATCCCCTTTGTGTAAATGTTTTCTTACATATATAATCTAACATCAGAAATAAATAGTGACTATATTTTGTATGTGAAATGCTATATTTAGTGGATGAATTAACAAAATATTGAGGCGGTTTGCAGTAAGTTTTTATATAAAGGAAGTAAAAATTGAGATTTTATTACATAGTAGTATAATTTATGTATATAGGGTAAAAGGGAGGTGATAGTATGTTGATGGTGAATATGCTAGAGAGAATGGCACTTATAACAATATTTATATATGTAATATTACAGACTAATATTATGAAGTGTTTCGTTAAGGACAAGTTTGATAGAAAAGATAATATAATGATGATTCTGATATTTTCACTCCTTGCTATTTTAGGAACTTATTTTGGAATATATATAAAAGATCAATCATTAGCAAATAGCAGACCAGTTGGAGCAATAGTTGCAGGATATTTAGGGGGACCTGTTATTGGAATTATAGTTGGATTTATAAGTGGATTGCATAGGTATTCATTTGGAGGATTTACGGCATTAGCTTGCGGATTATCAACAATTGTGGAAGGCGCAATAGGTGGAGGATTTAGAATATTATTTAAGAAAAAGGGGCTAAACCCAGCCGTTGCAGGGTTAGCAGCAGTAGTAGCAGAAATTACTCAAATGATAATTATATTAATGTTTTCTAAAGATATAAATTCAGCAATAGATCTTGAGAAAACAATAGCATTATCTATGATACTTATAAATTCTATTGGTGTATTTTTAATAGTTATGGTAATTGAAAGCTCAAAAAAATTGGTTGATGGTGAAGTAAAACTTATAAAATTAAAAGAAGAAAATAAAGTAGCAGAATTAAAGGCTTTAAAAGCACAAATAGAGCCTCATTTTTTATTTAATTCTCTTAATGTGATAAGTGCATATTGTAGAACTGATGGAGAAAAGGCAAGAGAACTTATATTAAATCTTTCAAATTATTTTAGAGCTACGCTAGAAATAGAAGGAGATTTTTCTACATTAAAAAAAGAATTGGCTTTGATAAAGGCTTATGTAGCAATTGAACAAGCTAGATTCTCAAATAGACTAGAAGTGAAATTTTTAATAGATGATAATTTACTAGATATAAAATTCCCAATACTTGTACTTCAGCCAATTGTGGAAAATTCAATTAAGCACGGAATACTGAAAAAAATTAATGGTGGTATAGTAACAATTTCTATTAGAAATGATGAAAATGACGTTAGTATTGAAATTAGTGATAATGGGGTAGGCTTTGAAAATGCAGATGAATCTTTATCAACTGGACTTGGCCTTAAAAATATCAACAATAGACTTAGATTATTATATGGAGAAAGTTACTCTTTAAATATAGTAAGTTCAAATAATGGAAGTAGTGTTAATTTTAACATTCCAAAATAATTATTATAATTAATGGGGGGAATTAAATTGAAATTACTAGATGAGATAAAAGTAGCAATAGTTGAGGATGAAGCAATATCCAGCGATGAATTAAAATACATAATATCTAAGGATGGCAGATTCAAAGTTGTAGGGCAAGCATATGATGGAATAAGTGCATTAACTTTAATTGAAAGCGAGGAGCCAGATATTGCTTTTATTGATATTAATATTCCGGGAAAAAACGGAATAAAATTGGCAGAAGATGTAAAAGAGATATTTCCGGATATAATTCTAATTTTTTTAACGGCATATGATACTTATGCAATAAGGGCTTTTGAACTTAAAGTTTATGATTATATACTAAAGCCATATGATGAAAAGAGAATAGCGGAATCATTAAATTGTGCGTTAAATACAATTAGTAATAGAAATGAAAATGAAATAATCAATATATTAAGTAAGCTTGAAAATAAACAAGCATTGAAGAAAATCCCGTGTGAGAACAATGGAAAAATAATTCTTATCGATGTTAACAAAATTTCCTTCTTTTATTCAGAGGGAGAGAGGAATTATGTTAAGACTAATAAAGATATTTATTGTACAACAAAAACTTTACAAGAGCTAACGGAGAAAACAAATTTCTTTAGATGCCACAGGAGTTACGTAGTAAATCTTGAAAAAGTTAAAGAAGTTTACCCTTGGTTTAACGGTACTTATAAGTTAATTATTGATGATGATGAAAATAATGAAATACCGGTGAGCAGATCTCATGTTAAGGAAATAAAGATTATTTTAGGACTATAGTAATAGCCCCAGTTTTAGAAGTATATAAATTTTAGAAGAATATTAATTAAAATTGAGTTTTTAAATTAAAAAACTAGATGAATTTTTTGAATAAAATATTAATTTATTCATTTGTAATTTATGAAAAAGTCTAAATAAAGGATACTCATTGTTAATCTTGGTAAGATTAACAATGAGTATCCTTTATTTGGATTAATTATTATATAAAGTTCTGTATTATCTCAGTTATACAGTCTTTTTGCAGGCGCAATTATAAAAATTAATTTTGTAATTAATTTTATCGAGATTTCTTTGTAATTCAGCTATTTGGCTAATAACTTCTTCACGGTGTTTTATAAATATTTCTCTACGAACATCAATAGTATTATCACCTTTAAGGCATAACTGGATATATTCTTTGATTTGCTTTATAGGCATACCTGTATTTTTTAAACAACAAATAAGTTCAAGCAATTCTAAATCTTTTTCTTTAAAATCCCTGTTGCCTGACTCACTGCGATCCACAAATGGAAGTAATCCTTCTTTTTCATAATATCTAAGAGTGTGTGGACTTAAATGTGTTTTTTCAGCAACTTCAGCAATACTGTATCCCATAGTATTACCCTCCTTTAAACTGCATGATGTATTTTATAACTTAGAGTATACTCTAAGAGTAAGCATTTGTAAAATTGCATCAAAAAATTATTTCTAAAATGAAAAGTTATAAATGATGAATATGGTATTATAAATAAAAAATTACTTTTTAATTTTAGAACAATGACTTTAGTACTGTAATAACGAAATTAACTTTTCATTTTAGGGTTTATTTTTCCAAAATATGTTGACTTAGAGTTAACTATAAGATGTAAAATATATATAGAACAATTTATCATATAAATTATCTATTTTAAGGAGGAATTACTTTGTTATATAGAGGGTTTGGAAAGACAAATGAAAAGGTTTCGGTTCTAGGATTTGGTTGTATGAGGTTACCTATTATTAATGGAGATACTACTAAAATTGACGAAGAAAAAGCTACAAAAATGATTCGCCACGCAATTGATGAAGGAGTTAATTATATTGATACTGCATACCCTTATCATGGGACAGGAATGGGAACTGGAGGGGAAAGTGAACCATTTGTAGGTAGAGCCTTAAAAGACGGATATAGAGAAAAGGTGAATTTAGCTACAAAACTTCCTAGTTGGGCAATTAAGACTAGAGAGGATATGGATAAATATTTAAATGAACAATTAGAGCGGTTGCAAACAGATAGAATAGATTTCTATTTAGTTCATGCTTTAAATAAGGGTTCTTGGGAAAATTTAAAGAAGTTAGGAATAGATGAATTTTTAAACTCAGCAATTAAAGATGGAAGAATAAGATATGCAGGATTTTCATTTCATGATAAGTTAGAAGTTTTTAAAGAGATAGTGGATTATTATGATTGGTCATTCTGTCAAATTCAATATAACTATTTAGATGAAGAATTCCAAGCCGGAACTGAAGGCTTAAAATATGCAGCAGATAGAGGTCTTGGAGTTGTTATCATGGAGCCGCTTAGAGGTGGAAAAATAGTTAGAAATCTTCCGCATGTAGTTACTGATACATTTGATAAAGCAGAAATTAAGAGATCTCCAGCCGAATGGGCACTAAGATGGGTATGGAATCATCCAGAGGTATCTGTAGTACTAAGTGGTATGAATGTAATGGATAATGTTACTGAAAATATTAGAGTGGCAGGTGAAGCTTTACCAAATTCACTAACAGAAAAAGAGCTAGAAATAATGGATAATGTTAAAAAAGCATTTAAAGAAAGAATAAAAGTTAATTGTACAGCTTGCGAGTACTGCATGCCATGTCCAGCAGGCGTAAATATTCCTAAGAATTTTACATTATATAATGAGTATAATATATTCGTTACTCCAGCAACAGAAAAAGAACTTAAGGAAAGATATAATGGAGTAGCGCCATCAGAAAGAGCAGATAAGTGTGTTGAATGCGGTAAGTGTGAAAGCCATTGTCCTCAAGCAATCAAGATTCGTCAAGAATTAAAAAATGTTAGAACAATATTTGCATAAAGTAAAATATTACAATTCACAAAATAGTTTCTAAACAGTTGAAAAAGATGATTACATTCCAAAAGAAGAAAAAAATGTATATATTCAAAGAGTATTTTTTCGATAATTAAGAAGATATAACATTATATAGACAAAAATAAATTTATTAAAATCATACAAATGAGTTAAGGAGTGAGCTAAATGAGAATATTATATTACGATTGTTTTTGCGGTATAAGTGGAGATATGAATCTGGCAGCGATGTTGAACTTAGGAGTTCCTAAAGAATATTTATTTAAAGAAATTTCAAAGATTAATTTAAATTCTGAATATGATATACAAATTAACAGTTCTGAGAAACTTGGAATAACAGGAACAAGAGTAGATGTTATATTAAAAGATGAAGTAAATAATTCAGATAACATAGGATATAAAGATTTTGAGCATTGCAGTACTGATATTAGAGAAGATCACAGTCACTCTCACGTACATGATGAAGAGCGCAATCATCACGATCATTCTCATGGTGAAGATGCTTCACATAATCATGAACACAGTCATCCACATAGCAATGAACATGATTGTTCACATAATCACGAACAAGCTCATGTTCATAGCCATTCAGGAAATCACGAGCATCATCATAGAAACTTAAAAGATATAGAGAATATAATAAATTCTAGTGACTTAAGTGAAAAAGTTAAGAATTTAAGTTTAAATATGTTTATGAGAGTAGCAGAAGCAGAAGCAAAGGTACATGGCAAAACATTATATGAAGTACACTTTCATGAAGTAGGCGCCATTGATTCAATTGTTGATATAGTAGGAGCTGCTATTTGTTTAGAGTATTTAAAAGTCGATAAGATTATGGCATCTCATGTTCAAGTTGGTGGCGGATTCGTAAAATGTGCTCATGGTCTCATGCCAGTTCCAGCACCTGCTACTGTAGAAATATTAAAAGGCATTCCAATAAATGTTGGGGTGGTTCAATTTGAAACAACTACGCCTACAGGAGCTGCGATACTAGCTGAAAATGTTCAAGAATTTACTTCAAAAATAGATTTCTCTATAAAGAAAATTGGATATGGAATTGGACATAGAGATCTAGATATACCTAATGTTTTGAGAGTTTACTTAGGAGAAGACAATAGTTTAGAGAAGATAGAAGAACAGTATATATTAGAAACTAATATAGATGATATGAACCCAGAATTTTATGGATATATTGAAGAAAAGCTTTTTGATGCAGGAGCATTAGATGTTTTTAAAACTCCTATATTCATGAAAAAAGGAAGACCAGGAATAAAGTTAAGTGTATTAATCAGTGAAAAAATAGAAAAAGATATTTTGGACATAGTTTTTGAAGAGACGACATCTATAGGCGTAAGAAAATATAAAGTTGAAAAAATAATGTTAAATAGAGAGTTTTCAAAGGTAGAAACTCAGTATGGAGAAGTAACAATCAAGAAATCATATTATAAAGGTGACTTAGTTAAATATAAGCCGGAATATGAGGAATGTAAAAAGATTGCAAAAGAGAATAACATAACTATGGAAAAGGTGTATAGGGAAGTTTATAGGCAAACTTCGAATATTTATAATGAGTAATTCTACAATCAAATTAAGAAAATAGAAATGCATTGGTGAGAGGCGGAAGAGATAGATGATTAATAATGATAAATATAGTGAACTAGTGAAATACCTTAAAGGATTAGGAAAAGTAGTTTTAGCATTCTCAGGGGGAGTAGATAGCACATTCTTACTTAGAGTAGCTAAAGAAGCTCTTGGAGACAATGTAAAGGCAGTAACGATTTTATCACCTTACATTCCTAAGTGGGAAATAGCAGAGGCTAGAGAATTGGTAAGGGAATTGGGAGTTCAACATGAAATTATTGAGGCTCCAATTATTGATTCAATTAAATTTAATCCAGAAGATAGGTGCTATCTTTGTAAAACAGCTGTATTCACTATGATATTAAATGTAGCAAAAGAACAAGGTTATAATTGTGTAATTGATGGGACAAATTTTGATGACATAAGTGATTATAGACCAGGTCTTAAAGCGTTAAAAGAACTAGAAGTAAAAAGCCCGCTATTAGAGTGTAAATTAACTAAAGCAGAAATAAGAGCATTCTCTAAAGAATTGGGACTTAACACTTGGGATAAGCCGCCTTATGCTTGCCTTTTGACAAGGATACCTTATGGAAATGAACTGAAAGTAGAAGATTTTGAAAAGATTGAAAATGCAGAAAAGTATATGATGAGTATAGGTTTTAGAGCTGTTAGGGTAAGATGCCACGGTGACTTAGCGAGAGTTGAAGTAAGTAGGGATGATAGAAGTAAATTATTTAATGAAGAGCTTTTAGATACTATTGCTGAAAAAATAAAAGAATGCGGATTTAAATATGTGACATTAGACTTACAAGGTTATAGAGTAGGAAGTTTTAATGAAACTATAGTGAAAAAAGAATAGAATCAAAAATAAATAAGAATATTTTGAAGATTAATTAAAGCGGTGTAAGAAGTTAGCAGAGAAAATCTTAGGAGGATAAAGCTAATGAACAAAGAAGAAATTAAAGAATTGTTAGAAAGTGTTAAAGATAACAAGTTGAATGTAGATGAGGCACTTGAAAAGTTAGAAGATCTACCTTTTAAAGATTTGGGTTTCGCGAAGATAGATAATCATAGAGAAATTAGAGTTGGCTATCCAGAAGTAATATACTGCGAAGGTAAGACTGTAGAGCAGGTTAGAGATATTGTAAAATTTATGCTTACAAAAAACAATAATATATTAGGAACGAGAGCCAATGAGGAAATGTACAATGCAGTTAAAGAAATATGTAAAGAAGCAAAATATAATAAACTTGGCAGAACAATAACTATTAGGAAAAATGAACAACCTCTTACGGAGAATTATATAGCAATTGTTGCAGCAGGTACTTCTGATTTGCCTGTTGTGGAGGAGGCATTTGAAACAGCTAGTATATTAGGCAATAGAGTTGAAAAAATAACTGATGTTGGAGTTGCAGGGATACACAGACTTTTTTCAAAATTGGATGTTATTAGGGGCGCAAAAGTTGTTATAGTAATTGCCGGAATGGAAGGTGCCTTAGCAAGTGTTGTAGGAGGACTTGTAGATAAGCCAGTAATAGCAGTGCCAACAAGTGTTGGATATGGTGCTAATTTCGGAGGAATTGCAGCCTTATTATCTATGTTGAATAGCTGTGCTAGCGGTGTTAGCGTAGTTAATATAGATAATGGTTTCGGGGCGGCATATAATGCTAGTATTATTAATAAGCTGTAGTTTTTTACAATGATTTTATATGGGTAATTAATATTTAAAATTCAGTATCCAATTGTTTAATTAGGAAAGAATAGAATTAACATCATAAATATAAAAACACAAGGGAGGAGAATTATATGTCAAAGCTTTTTTCAAATTTTAAACTCAAAAATTTAGAATTTAAAAATAGAGTTGTTATGGCGCCTATGTGTATGTATACAGCTAAAGAAGATGGAATAGCCACTGAGTGGCATAAAATACATTATGCTACAAGAGCTTTGGGCGGAGTAGGACTTATAATCCAAGAAGCAACTGGAGTTGAAAGTAGAGGAAGAATAAGCGATAAAGATTTAGGAATATGGAATGATTCACAAATAGATGGCTTAAAGAAGATAGTTGATACATGTAAAAGCCTAGGTGCGGTTATGGGAATTCAACTTGGTCATGCAGGTAGAAAGTGTGAAATAAAGAATCTTGAGATTATAGGACCTAGTGCTGAAGCATTTAGTAGTGAATATAAAGTTCCAAAGGAAATGAGTAAAGAGAATATAAATGAAGTAATAAATGCCTTTAAAAGTGCTGCTAAAAGGTGTATTGAAATAGGATATGATATTATAGAGATCCACGGTGCTCACGGATACTTAATAAATCAATTTTTATCTCCTCTTACCAACAAAAGAAATGATGAATATGGAGGAAACTTAGAAAATAGAGCGCGATTTCTAAAAGAAGTAGTAAAAGCGGTTAGAGAAGTGTGGACAAAGGAAAAACCAATAATACTTAGGATAAGTGCTGAAGATTATTTAAATGAAGGAAATCATCCAGAGGATTTGGCTAAAATAATAAATTTGGTTAAAGAAGAAGGAATTGATATAATTAATGTAAGCTCAGGTGGCGTTGCACCAACTCCTGTTCCAATTAAGGTATATGAAGGATATCAGATAAAACTTGCAGAGATAATAAAAGAAAATACAGGACTTCCTGTAATGGCTGGAGGACTTATTATATCGCCTTATATGGCAGAGGAAATAATTCAAAATGATAGAGCAGATATGGTTTTCTTAGGAAGAATTCTTTTAAGAAAACCATACTGGCCGCTTGAAGCTGATTCAAAATTAGATGGTGAGGTAAAATGGCCTGAGCAATATGAAAGAGGTAAGTTCAGGAATAATAGATAACCATATTAATTGGCAATAGTTAATTTTATTAATAATTATTTGAATAAATTTTAATTTTAAAGCCAGCAGTATAAAATGAATTTAAATGTACACCATAATAATGAGGTGATACATATGGATAATAACAAAAACAGAATAAAAGATAGACCTAAATCTAATGCTGAACGTAGAAAAATAGATCCTAAAAATAATGCGGATTTAGGCATTATTGATGGAAAAAAGATAGGTGCGTCTCCACATAAAGAAAAGGATCACCTATAATATAAAGAGGATATATCAAAATGTTTTTATCTGTTTGATATATCCTTTATATTTTATATTAACAAGTATATAGATAGAGGGAAATTAAATTATTAATTTTTTATAAAAGCAATTATAATAGATGGTATATTACATAAGCAAAGGAGACTATAGAATGAAACTAGATTTAACAATATTTGAATTAGGAAAACTTTTAAAGAAAATAGAGGATAAATATGATTTGAACATATTAGTGAAATTAGCCTTGAGTGGTGGATGGGCTACAATAACTGGTAATGCTAATGTTTTAAAGTATCCAAATAATTCAAACTGTGGCTGCAATGGAAAAGACAACATTATAGATATAAGTGTAGAGCGTGATGGTAATGAGCATGGATCTGTAATAAAAATTACAGGCGCTAAAGATAAAAAGTTTGATATAGATATATCAAGTACTAGATACAAAGAATTACGTCCGAATAACTTAACTGTCAACAAAATAAAAATTAACGAAAATGAAAGTAAATTAAGAATTGATGAAAATATAATATTTACAATAGGTGCGTCAGTTGATGATATAAAAGAACTTATAGAAAACTAAATATATATATACAACATTAGCCAGCATAAAACAGTCTAAAATACACATAATATTAAAGAGTCAATAGGAAGAGGAGAGTGATATAAATGGACAACAGTATGAAAAAGAAACATACAAGCAAACATAAGACTTTAAATCATAATCCACAAGCAGAAAGCGTAAAATCAGTTTTTGGTGAGCCAAAAGCGAAAGATTCTGAATTTACTCCAAGAACTTTTGACTAATAAAATAGAAATTAAACATAGGCGCGATTGTATATATTATATAGTTATATTTCAGAATGATTTCTGAAATGTGAATTGTATAATAGAGCAAACAATTTAATAGTTAAAGAAGGAATATTTTGAGTATAAAAAACTTAAAATATTCCTTTTTTAGTGCAAAAGAATTTAATGTTTTAAGGTATAAATTTGAAATATTATTAATTTATTTAATAATTAGTTATTAATTAGAAATATCAAAATATCTATATATTAGACAGGCTACAGGGAAAAACAAAATTATTATATGGATGTTATTTAATAAAGTTATGAAATAACACTCACTTAGTGATAAATTTGTATGGTTATTGTTTAGGTTTTTATTTAATAGGAATTAAACAGTAAGTATTTGAAAAAAGTAGTCATAATGTCTTTGTTTAATTGAATATATTTTAGTTATAAAGGAGGAGGAGTGTTTATGAGTATGAACTTTAAAGAATTTATAGAAACAGATAGAGAAAAGTCTAACACCCAAAAGTTTGAAGGAAGTTTTCTAGAATATTTAGATATTGTTAAGGAGAATCCAGAAGTTGTTAATCTTGCGCATAAAAGAATCTATGAGATGATTATGAGCAAAGGCGTAGAGGAGTTAAAAGGTGAAGAAAACCATCGAGTAAGAAAAATTTATGGAAATGATTTAATAAGAAAATATGGCTTTTTTAAAAATGATTTTTACGGAATTGATAAAGTTATAATGAAACTTGCAAGTTATTTTAAATCAGCAGCCATGAAAGGTGAAGAATCAAGGCAAGTATTATATCTTGTTGGTCCAGTAGGAGCAGGTAAATCTTCAATAGTTGAGAGTTTAAAATCAGCTTTAGAAAGTTGTGAACCAGTTTATTCATTAAAGGGATGCCCAATGCATGAAGAACCTCTTCATTTAATTCCAAAGCATTTAAGACCAAAATTTGAGGAAATGTTAGGAGTACAAATCGAAGGAGATTTATGCCCAGTATGCAGGTATAAACTTGTTAATGAACTTAAGGGAGTTTATGAAGATTTTCCGGTTGAAAGAACAGGATTTTCTATTAGATCAAGAAAAGGAATTGGAGTAGTTCCACCTGTTGATCCTAATAATCAAGATACATCAATACTAACAGGATCAATTGATATTTCTAAGATGGATATGTACTCTGAAGATGATCCAAGAATTTTTTCTCTAAATGGAGCATTTAATGTCGGTAACCGTGGACTAGTAGAATTTATAGAGGTATTTAAGAATGATGTTGAATATCTTCATACAATAATTACTGCAACCCAAGAAAAATCAGTACCATCTCCAGGTAAGGGTTCAATGATTTACTTTGATGGAGTCATAGTTGCTCACTCAAATGAGGCAGAATGGAATAAATTTAAATCAGACCATACAAATGAAGCAATTTTAGATAGAATTGTAAAGGTTGAAGTTCCATATTGCTTAGAACTAGACGAAGAAGTTAAGATATATGAAAAAATATTAAAGAAGAGCAATTTTAAAGCGCATATAGCGCCACATACTATTGAAATCGCAGCGATGTTTGCAATACTTTCAAGGTTAACACCTTCAGCTAAAGTAGACGCGGTGACAAAACTTAAGATCTACAATGGAGAAGAGATTGTTGAAAAAGGAACTACAAAGAAGATCGATATTGGAGAACTTAGAGAAGAAGCCGGTCAATATGAGGGCATGAAGGGAATAAGTACAAGATTTATCATAAAAGCAATAGATAATGCACTTGCTGAGTCAGGATATGATTGCATAAATCCACTTAGTATAATGGAAAGTATAATAAAATCTGTTAGAGAACTAGATATTGCAGCAGATGATAAAAAGAAGTATTTAGGCTTTATTCAGGATAATATAAGAAAAGAATATAATAAAATTCTTGAAAGAGAAATTACAAAGGCATTTATTCACTCATTTAGAGAACAAGCTGAGAGTTTATTTAACAATTATATAGATAATGCTGAGGCATATGTAAATAAGACTAAGATAAAAGATGTTTCAACTGGTGAAGAACTTAATCCAGATGAAGAATTTATGAGAAGCATAGAAGAGCAAATAGGTGTATATGCCGCATCAGCTAAAGGCTTTAGATCAGATGTGACTTCATATATGTTCTATATAGTTAGGAAAGGCGGAAAATTAGATTATACTTCTTATGAACCTTTGAAGGAAGCAATAGAAAAGAAATTAACAGCTTCAGTTAAAGATTTATCAAGAATCATAACTAAATCAAAGGTTAGGGATAAGGAACAAGCAGAGAAATATGATTCTATGGTTGAAGAAATGAAAAGAAACGGATATTGTCTTCATTGTTGTGACGTAATCTTAAAATATGCAGCTAATAACTTATGGAGGGATTAGATTAGCTTATGGCAATATTTAGAGATTACACTAACAATCAAATTGATCACGACAGATCCATAGAAGATAGAAGAAGGCATAGGCAACTTGTAGAAAAATCAATAAAAGAAAATTTGGGAGATATATTATCAGAAGAGAGTATAGTTGGAGAGAGTAAAAACAAAAAATTTAAGATACCAATTAAAGGAATTAAGGAATACCAATTCGTCTATGGAAAGAACTCTAAGGGAGTGGCTAGTGGAGTAGGTAACGAAAAAAGGGGAGAAAAATTAGGGAATGGAAATAAGAAATTAGCCAAAGGAAACCAGGGAGCTGGAAATGAAGAGGGTGATGATATATATGAAACAGAAATCACTCTCGAGGAGCTAATGGACTATATATCTGAAGATCTTAACCTACCTAATTTGGATCAAAAAAAGTATTCAGAAATAGTTACTGAAACTAGCGGCAAGAAGAGAGGATATCAAACTCATGGAATAAGACCAAGACTTGCAAAAAAGAAAACAGTTATGTCAAAGATAGCAAGAAAACAGGGAAAGAAGAGAGCTTTAAAGGAATTAGAAAGTGATGAAGAGTTAGAAAGATTTCCTTTTAGAGAGGAGGATCTTAGGTATTATAGAGTTAAATTAAAACCTAAAAAAGATAGCAATGCAGTAATGCTATTTATTATGGATGCTTCTGGTTCTATGGATGTGACTAAAAAATATTTAGCAAGATCTTACTTTTTCGTGTTGGCAACTTTTCTAAAAAGAAAATATAACAATATAGCATTTGAATTTATATATCATACTACAGTTGCAAAGAGAGTAGATGAATTCGAATTCTTCCATAAGTCTGAATCTGGTGGTACTTATATATCTAGTGGCATTAATGAGGCATTAAAGGTGATTGAAGAGAAGTATCCTCCGGCAGCATGGAATATATATAGCATATACGCAAGTGATGGAGATAACTGGTCTGAAGATAATGAAAAAGCAGTTGCAGCGGTAAAAGATATATGTGAGGTTAGCAATATGTTCGGTTATGCAGAACTTTTACCATCCACATATACCACTACAATGTATCATAAGTTCAAAAAAGAGATCACTAATGAAAAATTTGTTCCTGTAATTATAAAAGAAAAGAAGGACTTATGGGATGCACTTAAGATTATGCTTAGGAAGGAGTTAAAGGAGGAATAAGAAATTGGAATATAGCTTTAGTGATATTGAAAAGTGGAATGAGAAAATAGAGAAAAAGGTTAAGGAATATGGGCTAGAATGTTATCCTCAAGAATTTGAAATTATAGGCTTTAATGAGATGATTGGATATGAAGCTTATGTTGGAATGCCTTCAAGATATCCACATTGGAGTTTTGGTAAATCTTATGAGAAAAGTAAAACACTTTATTCTTTAAATCTTACTGGCCTTCCTTATGAAATGGTTATTAATTCAGATCCTTGTTTAGCATATTTAATGAAGGATAATACGTTATTGTTACAGATATTAACAATGGCCCATGTATATGGGCATAATGACTTCTTCAGAAATAACAGATTATTTAAAGAAGGAACTAATGCTAAATATACTTTAGAAATGTTTAATTTAGATGCAAAAATAATAAGAAATTATATTGACGATCCAAGTATTGGATACTCGGAAGTTGAAAGAATACTAGATGCAGGTCATGCGATAAGGTATCAATCTAAAAGAACTGTTGGAGTCAAGGAACTGACTAACAATGAGATTAAAGAAAATATTTTAAAAGATTATGAACGCAAAAAAGAAAATAGAGATATTTTAGATCCTTATGAAGAAATTAGTTTACCAGATTTAGATAAGATTCCATTGGAACCTGTTGATGATCTCATGGGATTTATAATAAATTATGGTCAGTTACAAGAATGGCAGAAAACAATATTAAGAATTGTTAAGAGAGAAACAGAATATTTTATTCCTCAAATTGAAACTAAAATTATGAATGAAGGATGGGCAAGCTATACACACTATAATATTTTAAAACAATTAGAATTGCCACAAGAACTACATTTAGAGTTCTTGAAAAGGCATAATGATGTAATAGCTCCTGCTATAGGCGGGTTAAATCCTTATTATGTTGGTTTCAAAGTATTTGAAGATATTGAAAAAAGATACGGAAAGGAAAAAATATTTGAAGTAAGAGAAATTGAAAGAGATTCTTCATTTTTACGACGTTATTTAACTAAAGAATTGTGCGAAGAATTAAATTTATTTCAATATAATCAAAGAACTTTTGATGTTGTCATTGAAGAAATTTCAGATGAAACTGGCTGGAAAACTATTAGAGATACTTTAAGTTATACTGCTGGTATGGGGAATATACCATATATTAGAGTTGTTGATTTGAATAAGAAGAATTATACATTGACCCTAGAAAATGTTTTCGACGGAAGACCACTTGAGCTTTCTTATGCAAAGGAAACGTTGAAGTACGTTCAAGAATTATGGGGGCATGATGTTAGGCTAATTACTAAATCAAGCGATAAGCAAGAAGTAATCTTAACTTGTAATCAGGAAAAGAAGATAATTGTATCCTAAAAGATCGGAATTATAAAAAAGTAATAAACAATATTTTATGATTTAAGCTAATAAGCATGTTTCATCATTATGAGTTAACTTATGAGGTAACCAAAAGTATAAAAATGAATAGTTTATATATGAGAGAAAGTAATATTTTGGGAGACAAAGATGAACTTAAAAGGTAGTCAAACTGAAAGAAATTTATTTAAAACATTTGCAGGAGAGTCTAGAGCTAGAAATAAATATACTTTTTATGCTGAGAAAGCTAGGGATGATGGTTTCCTCTATGTTGCAGAGGTATTTGAAGCAACTGCAGGTAATGAAAAAGCGCATGCAAGAGAAGTATTTAGAAGATATTTAGATAGGATTAATAATACAAAAAATAATTTGATAGAATCTGCACTTAGCGAATCTGAAGAAAGTAAGGTAATTTATAAAGAATTTGAAGAAATTGCTAGAGAAGAAGGTTTTGATGATATTGCAGATTTTTATAAAGAACTTCAAGAAGTTGAAGAACATCATAAGGAGAGATTTTTAGATTTAGCTAAAAAACTTAAAGAAGGTAAGATGTTTAAATCAGATAGAGAAGAAGAATGGATATGTCTAAATTGTGGTTATATATACGAAGGTAAGGAAGCACCTATGAAATGCCCATTATGTAGATATCCAAGAGCATATTTTAGAAGATTATGTAATGAGGATTGTAAGTAGGGGGAAAACATATGATTTATGAATATCCTGAAGAATTTGTGGTTCCTGTGGTTTATGTAGAGGGTTTGAAAGAGAAGCCTATTAACAGAAGTTTGGAGTTTAAGTATTTTCAGATTGATGAAAGTATGACTCCTAGTGAAAAGCCACAAGAAAATAAAATGTTTCAGATGAGCACGTACCATGATGAAGATATTTCAAACAAAGGAATGATGTTTTTAGATTTAGATGAAGATTTGCTTCAAAAACCTTGCCATGAAAAATATAAGTTTGATGATATAGTTGAAAGTGAAGAAGAACATTATAGCTCTAACAATATATTTAACGATATAGATAATGAATATGCTGATGGTGAAACATTAAGAATGTAATGTATTATTTGTAGTTAGTCACTTATTAGGGATTAACTACAAATATTTTATTTAGATAGTATTAATTTTTTGTAAGGGATTAATTATGAGATTTAATGATTTAGCTAAAAAACAATATGAAGATATCGATAATTTAAGTGTATTATTAAAGAATTATGTGGATGTTTATAGACTATTAATTGCTGGAGCATCAGAACTATATGGTGTAAATTTAGCAGAGAAAAGTGAAGTTAAGAAAGCACTAGAGAGAGTTGAAAATGTAGGTGAATTAATAGATAAGTTGATAAGCACTTTAGAACGATGCGAAGGTTCTTATCTAAAGTATTGCAAGATTAAAAATGAATATATTACAGTAAGTACAGAGAAAGATAAGATATTTACTGAAATAGATAATGAATTGAATTTTCAAAACTCAGAAAGAGAAGAATAATGATGAAAACTGAACAAAAAAACTCTATCTTGAAATTTTAGGATAGAGTTTTTTATTATGAATTATAATTAAAATTTCTTTAATTTAATTTTACTTACCATTAAGTATGAACCAAGGATCATCAAAAGAACAACAAAATAAATCGATGGTGTAATATTAAAATTAAATATAATTAATGAAAAGAATGCCATAAAGCAACCTGCTATTGTTATTGGTATACCAGTAAAAGCGCCGTCAAAATCAGTAGTATTAAATCTAGCTAATCTATAGGCACCACAAATTGGAAATAGTAATAAAACTATAAATCCAAATAATCCTTTAGGGCCAAAAGATTCAAGATTAAATAATATATATACTAATATAGATGGTGCTACTCCAAATGAAACCAAATCTGCTAAAGAATCTAATTCTTTACCTAATTCACTAGAAACGTTTAAAAAACGAGCTATTCTTCCATCATATCTATCTACCAATCCTGCTAATAAAATAAATGCACCTGATATTGCATACTTTTCATTCATTACTGATAATATAGATATAATTCCACAAGATAAATTAATAAAGGTAAATACATTAGGAATACAACTTTTCCTCATAAAATCACTCCTAAAATTATAAAAAATACTTACAAAGAGTTATTATAGCACATAAATGAAAATAATATAAGGTGCAAAATTAACTTTAAGTTTTTATTAAGATTATCTAGTATCGACATTAAGTAAGTAAAATGATATAATAAACTCTATGACAAAGGTATTATATGTAAATATTTATAGGAATTTAATATATGTATTTAGAGCTAATTATAATTTTGTATTAAGAATTATTTTAAGGCTATTTTTTATGTATATAAATAATAATTTAAGAAAATTTATTGGAGGTAGGTTAATTTATGAAAAAGGTTAGATTCATATACAACCCATACTCAGGAGAAAATAGTATAATAAGCGAATTAGACAATATTATAAAACTACACCAAGAAGTAGGATTAATAGTAGTGCCATATAGAATTCAAAAAGGTAAAGATTTAGCAGAGGCATTAGATATAATAGATGAAACTTATAGCTATATTTTAATAGCTGGTGGAGATGGAACAGTGGATTCTTTAGTAAATGCTATGAAAAATAAAAACATAAATATACCTATAGGTATATTACCAGTTGGAACTGCAAATGACTTTGGAAAGTTTATTAATATGCCAAATGATATAGAAGAAGCATGTAAGCAAATATTAAGCTCAAAGCCAGTAGCTGTTGACGTTGGAAAAATAAATGAGAAGTATTTTATAAATGTAGCAAGCTCAGGACTTTTCACTGATGTATCTCAAAAAACTGATGTGAATTTAAAAAATACAATAGGGAAGTTAGCATATTATCTAAAAGGTCTTGAAGAATTACCTAACTTTAGAAAGTTAAAGATAAAATTATCATCTAAAGAATGTGATTATGACGGAGAGATGTATTTGCTTTTGGTTTTTAATGGTAAAACTGCTGGAAACTTTAACTTAGCTACAGAAGCAGAAGTTACAGACGGAAAACTCGACGTAATAATATTTAAGGCTATACAAATAATAGAGCTAATACCACTTTTTATAAAGCTTTTAAAGGGCGAGCATTTAGATTCGGATAAAGTGGTTTATTTTAAAACAGATGATTTATATATGGAATCTCCAGAAGACATTGTTACAGATATTGATGGAGAAAGAGGGCCTGATTTTCCATTGAGGGTTCAATGTATTAAGGGTGGAATTAAACTTTTAGGTATAAAATAAGATAGACAGTAATAAATATAAGTAACAGGAATATGGAATGGAGCGTAATTTGTGAATTTTGCATATTATTTATTTTTGTTACTTATAATTTTTTTGTCAATTTCACTTATAAGAAAGAATCTTGAGGTTTCACCAAAGAAAATAAAAATATATTTGGCATTAGTAATTACATTATTTTTATTAAGGCATATAGCATTATTTTTATTGTGTATACTCAAGAATAGTACAATAATATATTATTTAAAACCAATAATATTTTTGAATCATCTGTCAGTGCCTCTTATAGTGCTAGCTGTAAGCTATGTTTATTTAAGATCTGAGAAGTTGAATTTTGGTGGAACATATGTTATTGCAGCAACAGTATGTATTATTTATGCTGTAATAATGCAAACTTCAAAGTTGACAGTTCAGGTAAATTATTTATATGGATTTATCTTACAGATAGATAAGGAAACTATTTTATTTTTGTTTTCGCTAATACTACTTGGTGCATTACTGATACTAAATGTAATTTTATTGGATAGACCATACGCAAATAAGAAGGGAATATGGTTTATAATTATAGCAATATTAATAGTAATGATAGAGGATATTATTATCTTAGGTGGAATTAAGCTCTTCCCTTATTCGGTAATTGGCGATATGTTATTTCTTATAATCATAAATTTAGTATTAAAGGGCTTTAAAATATTGCCAAAGAACAATTATCGTTCCTAGGAAATGGATTGAGTACGAATTCGCGCTTTAGAATATGTAAATAGCAGGTAAAATACTAAGATAAGTTGTTATAAGTGTGTAGAGGATTTTTTTGAATAAAAGTAATATGTGCTAACGGTTAATAGACAGAAAGGATACTTAGTTGCAATATCAAGCAACTAAGTATCCTTTCTTTTATATGGTTCTTTTTCTTCTATTTGAATAATTATCAGATGAATGTTTATTTGAGTGTTTTTTATTGCTATTAGTTGAATTATTCTTAGTATTACTCATAGAATTTTTTTCATTAGATATTTTACTACTAACATTTGAATTTTTATTTGAGTTATTCCTAGGACTATCGTTTGATTTATGCTTACCTTGATAGCCTAGTTTTCCAGGAGCAAAGCCTATTAAACAGTTTTTACTATTACCAATTAGGTCTTCTCTGTGAGCTTTAAGTAGAGCTTTCTTTACTTTTTGATAATTTTTAGGAACAGCAAACTGTATTAAAGCTCTTTGCATTTCTTTCTCTTCGGGTGTTTTTGGAATATAAACTTTTTCTCCGGTAATTGGGTTGAATCCAGTATAATACATTGTTGTTGATAAGCTTCCTGGTGTTGGGTAAAAATCTTGCACTTGTTCAGGTGTATATCCCATCTCTTTAATGTATAATGCTAAATCTATTGCTGCATTTATATCAGAACCTGGGTGAGATGACATTAAATAAGGCACTAAAAATTGCTTTTTATCTATTTGCTTATTAATTTGAAAATACTTATTAACAAATTTATCATAGACTTCTCTTGTTGGTTTACCCATCTGATTCAATACTTTTGGAACTACATGTTCTGGAGCAACCTTTAACTGACCACTAATATGATGCTCACATAATTCTTTAAAAAATGCATCATTTTTATCATGTATTAAATAATCATATCTTAGACCAGAACGTATAAATACCTTTTTTATTCCAGGAAGTTTTCTAACTTTCTTTAATAGAGAAAGATACTCAGTATGATCTATTATCAAGTTTTTACATGGGCTAGGGAACATACATTGTTTATTTTTGCAAGTACCGTGTTCTATTTGTTTCTTACAAGCTCTATGTCTAAAATTTGCAGTAGGACCTCCAATATCATGAATATATCCTTTGAAGTCAGGTAAAGTCGTTAAAAGCTTTGCTTCGTCAATTATTGACTCTTGCCCTCTATTCTGAATTACTCTTCCTTGATGAAATGTTAGCGCACAAAATGAACATGAGCCGAAACAGCCTCTATGGCTTGTTATAGAAAATTTAACTTCTTGTATTGCAGGTATGCCGCCCTTTTCTTCATATATAGGGTGATAGGTTCTTGTGTAAGGTAAATCATATGTCATATCCATTTCTTCTTGAGTTAAGTTTTCTTGAGGTGGATTTTGAACTAAATATCTATCACCGTATTGTTGAATTATAGTTCTACCGTTTATAGAATCTTGTTCGTAGTATTCTAATTTATAAGCTTCACCATAAGCTTCCTTATCCGTAGATACTTCGTCAAATGAAGGGACTATAACTGCATTTTTAATATTAGATATATCTTTAGTCAAATAACAAGTCCCACGAACACTTGTTATATTTTTAATATTTGCTCCATATCTTAATAACTCTGCAATTTGAACAACGGTTTTTTCGCCCATGCCGTACATCAATAAATCAGCTTTGGAATCTACAAGGATACTTCTTCTAACTTTGTTATCCCAGTAGTCATAGTGAGCAAAACGTCTAAGACTTGCCTCTATTCCTCCGATTGCAATAGCTGCATCTTTATAAGCTTCACGTATTCTGTTGCAGTAAACAATTATTGATCTATCTGGTCTGTGGCCAGCCTCTCCTCCAGGAGAATATAAGTCTTCACGTCTTGTTTTCTTTGCGGCCGTATAGTGATTAACCATAGAATCTATATTCCCTGAATTAACTAGGAAACCATATTTAGGCTTACCTAATTTTTTGAAATCCTCAGAACTATGCCAATTAGGTTGAGCTATAATACCAACATTAAAACCTTGTGCTTCAAGAGTTCTGCCTATAATAGCAGTACCAAAAGAAGGGTGATCTACATAAGCATCGCCAGAAACAATAATAAAATCTAATTGGTCAATTTTTCTTTTTTTTAAGTCTTCTTTACTAATAGGTAAGAATTCTTTACAAAGCTTCATATAATATTAACTCCAATTCTTAATTTATTTTACTTAAAGCATATTTATATTAAAATTACGTATATTAAAGATCGCTATATTGGGATATTATACTAACGTAATAAATAATTAAAAAGTCAAATGAATAAGCTTTTAAAGCTTATTCTTAAAGTATATTAACATAACAATAATTAGTTTACAAACAATATCAATAGGCAAGTGTAGTGTAAATTCAATGCAACTCATAAAGAAATATTTATAATTTACAAATTGAGGATTAATTAAAGAAATTTTTATGTGTTTAAAAGATAAATCAAAACAAAAAATTATTGCCTTTTTACTTCTATGTAATATAATAATTAGAGATAGTAGTAAATTATAACTAAGTGAAGATATACAGGGCGGTGTAAAAGATGGAGGAAGGACCTCAGAATATAAACTATAATATGGCAAAAACTAAATATATTCAGAAGGAAAATCTTTTATCTTGCCTTAAAAGATATAAGTAGATGCAATTTAGTTACAATACTAATTTTACTTAAGGATTTTCTTTCTGCAGAAGTAGGGGGGAAATAATTAAGATGGAATTATCTATATTTCTATATACTAACATTCTAGATAAAAAAGTTTATGACGAGTTTGGAGATGTTTTAGGAACTCTAAGAGACATTTATGTGACTACGGAGGATGGATATCCTAGAATAATTGGGTATAAGCTTAAAAAGGACGGAGTAGCCTTTCATTATGAGTTTAGATATATAGAATTTTTAAATAGGGATGGTAAAATTAAGATCACAACAAGAGGAAGTAAAGAAATATTACCGATGAGGTACAGCTATCTTCTTTCAGAAAATCTATTAGATAAAAAGATAGTTGATATAAATGGAAAACAAGTTGTAAGGGTTAATGATTTGAGAATCGCAAAAATTGCAGGAGAATACAGAGTTATTGGAGTTGAAACAGGAAAATTAGCGAGATACAGAAGACTAAAAATAGCTGGTATTATGAAATTCATATACGGGATCATGAGAAAGAAGTTAGAAGATAAAGTTTTAAGATGGGATGATGTTGAATCCTTGGAAATGGTTGAAAATAATTTGAAATTATCCATACCATATAAAAAATTGTCAACTCTACATCCAGCGGACCTTGCAGATATATTAGAAAATCTAGATACAAACTCAAGAAAACAAGTGTTGGAATCGCTGGATGAGGATTTAGCAGCCGATACATTAGAGGAAATAGATTCAGAATATAAGGGGACAATAATTAAGGAATTATCTGACAGCAAAACTGTAGAAGTGCTAGAAAATATGCCTAATGATGAGATAGCTGATTTGTTAGATGATTTAGATGAAGAGGAAAGAGAAAAAATATTAGTGAATTTAGAAAAAGAAGATGCAGATGAAGTTAAGGAATTGTTGCAATATGAGGATGAAACTGTTGGTAGTATAATGAGTAAAGAATTTATATCTGTTAATCTAGATATTACAGTTGGAGATACTATTGAGATATTGAAAGAAACAAAACCAGATGAAGAAGTTATTTATTATATTTACATAACGGATGAAGAAGAACGTGTTCAAGGTGTGGTATCTTTAAGAGATTTAATAGTTAGTGATAGTGAGTTGAAGATAAGAGAAATAATGGACTATTCTGTATCACGTGTAAGGCATGATGATGAAATTAGCGAAGCTATAGAAGTTGCCTCAAAATATGATTTGAATTCAGTGCCAGTAGTAGATGAATACGAAAAATTAATTGGAATAGTAATTATTCATGATTTAATAGATGAATTTTTGTATCCACTCTGGAAGAAGAAAAATTAGAACATAAATTATTTGAATTTTTAATAAAAAGAATATTTTAGTTTTAGTATTTACCATCAGGAATACTTATTTTTATATATTTAAGAAAGTCAACACTTTTTAATTAAAACTTTAAAAAGTATTGACTTTTTTTTTAGAAAGAATATAATTATAATATAAAACCTATCAAAACACTAAGAATTAAAAACTATGAAAAAGAAAAGTAGCATAAAGGAAGTTTACAGAGAGAAAAGGATGCTGAGAACTTTTTATCTAGAATTTATGTGAAGTGCTCTTTGGAGTTGAAATTTGAAATTAATTATATTAAAAAATGGAGCGATAGTATATCCATTGATTTTTTGATATATTTTTTAGTATGATTTTCCGGGATCACCCGTTATAGTGATATGATATCTTAAGTATCAAAATTGAGAGGGATTAGTTATTTAATCCAATTAGAGTGGAACCGCGAAATTTACTTCGTCTCTATAATTTTTTATGGAGGATGAAGTTTTTTTATTATATTTAATATAAAAAGAATGTAAAAAGATATACTAAAATTAGTAGAAGTTTGAGGAGGAGAATAATAATATGGTTTATAATGGAGGATTAGAGTTAATAGGAAATACACCTATTTTAAAAATTAATAATTTAATTAAGGACGAAAATAGTGCAGATATATACGTAAAACTTGAAAAATTTAATCCGGGTGGAAGTGTTAAAGACAGAGCAGCGTTAGGAATGATCGAAAGAGCTGAGAAAGAAGGAGTATTAAAGCCAGGGGCAACAATAGTAGAGCCTACAAGCGGAAATACAGGAATAGCACTCGCACTTATAGGAAAATTGAAAGGTTATAGTGTAACAATAGTAATGCCAGAAACAATGAGTAAGGAAAGAAGAGATCTTATAAAAGCATACGGCGCAAATCTGATATTGACTGAAGGATCTAAGGGGATGAAGGGAGCTATAGAAAAGGCTCTAGAAATAGGAAGTGGAGAAGGATTTTTTATCCCTCAACAATTTGAAAATATAGCTAATCCAGAAAAGCACTATGAAACAACAGCAGAAGAAATATATAAAGACATTCCAGATTTAGATGCCTTTGTTGCAGGAGTTGGAAGTGGTGGAACTGTGATAGGAGTATCTAAAAATTTAAAAAAGAAGAATTCGGATATTAAAGCATTTGCAGTTGAACCAGCAAATTCACCAGTTTTAAGTGGTGGAAATCCAGGTGGTCATAAAATTCAAGGTATAGGGGCAGGATTTGTTCCAGGAGTTTATGATAAGGAATATGTAGATGAAATACTACAAGTAAGAGATGAAGATGCATTTAAAACAGCAAAAGCATTTGCTGAAAATGAAGGGGTATTGATTGGAATATCTTCAGGTGCAGCTGTATATGCAGCAATACAGGTTGCAAAAAGACTTGGAAAAGGTAAAAAGGTATTGGCTATTGCTCCAGATGGGGGAGAAAAGTATATATCTATGGGATTATATGATTAATTAATTTAACTATAAAAGTTTTATTAATCATCAGCAATTAACAGTGAAACAATTGATTTAACTTAAGATACTAATGAAGTTCTATTAATAATTGTATATGTGAAAAGCTCTACTGAAAACTATAGAAAGGAGAATAGGCTGTGTTTAAAAAATTAAATTACGATCTAGAAAGAGTTTTAAACGAAGATCCAGCAGCTAAAAGTAAACTGGAAGTATTATTATTGTACCCATGTATTCATGCACTAATATCATATAGAATCGCACATGCCCTATATTTAAAGAAATGGTTTTTCTTGGCGAGATTAATTTCCCAATTATCTAGGTTTTTTACAGGTATAGAAATTCATCCGGGAGCTAAGATAGGAAAAGGGTTGTTTATAGATCATGGAATGGGAGTAGTTATTGGTGAGACTGCAGAAGTTGGCGATAATGTTACGCTTTATCATGGTGTAACTCTAGGTGGTACAGGTAAGGATGTAGGGAAAAGGCATCCAACTATTGAGGATGATGTTTTAATAGGTACAGGTGCAAAGGTGCTTGGACCTATAACTGTAGGAAAGGGTGCTAAGATAGGAGCTAATGCTGTAGTTGTAAAGAATGTACCAGCAAGTGCAACAGCAATAGGAGTTCAGGCTAAAAATATTGTTAGAAATAGTGCAAGTGCAGCAATAATTGAAATTAGTGATTTAAAAGGACGCAAAAAGAAAATATTTAACGATATGGTTATTTAATGCTTTATAGTATTGGAATATATGAAGTACAATTAATATAAACTCGTATCTTGTATAGTTCAGTAGCATTTATTTATAGGAATTTTACTAAGTTAAGAGGTTTTACTAAATATTAAAATAGAGCATTTTTTATTAATTATTTTATTAAGAAATGTATCATAATCTGAAAATTAATAGATGCATTAATTAAACTTTAGACCAAGAAAGTTTAGTTAATGTATTTTTTATATTAAAATTCTGATAAAGTTAAATAAGTTATATTAATTTATCCTGGTCATAATTAAAATGCTTTTTGCAAATAAGTTATAATAATAAAAGAAGATATTAGTATAATTGGTGTTAAATCTTACAATAACCTTAATATTTTTGGTAATTGCATAGACATATGAAAGCATATATAATGTATATAAATAATAATCAATAATATATTATGCATGTAATACTTGTATAGAATTGAATAATTGTAATAAAATGTAATTAGTAGTATAATATAAAATGTGATTATTAAGAAAGGTTGGAGAAAAATGTTATCACCAGTTGCAATAAAATTAATAAGAATGATGCCAGAAGGAATAATTATAAAAATAGCAAAAAAAATAGTAGATAATTATATAAGAAAATATGCTAATATAACTGTTAATGGAGCAGATAATATAGATAAAGTAAAAAAACCAAGAATATTTGTATGTAATCACTTGAGTAATTCGGATGGATTAGTTTTATCAAAAATGCTAAAAGAGAAAAGTGATCCTCATTTTGTAATGGGAATAAAATTGTCAGAAGATCCAATAACGAAATTAGGAACTCAGATAGTGAAGAACATACCAATAAAGCCTAATTCTGCTGATAAGGAAGCTATTACAAGAGTTGTTAAAACTCTTAAAGAGGGAAATGATATTTTAATATTTCCTGAAGGTACTAGGAGTAGGACAGGTGCTATGATAGAAGGTAAAAAGGGAATTCTGTTATTTGCAAGGATGGCGAAAGCAGAAATAATTCCAATTGGTATGTCTGGAACAGATAAGTTATTACCTATAAGTAAAAGTGGTGATATGGGAGCAGAGAAATGGCAACATGCTGATGTTACTATAAATATAGGTGAAAAAATTGTATTTCCTGCTAAAGAAAAGGATGAAGACAAACATGAATATGATAATAAATGTATGGATATCCTAATGAGGAGTATAGCTAGTCTTTTACCTGAAAGTTATAGAGGAATTTATAAGTAAGGAGATTACAAAAGATATGAAAGCAAGGACAAAAAAAATTGTAGATATATTAAAAGAGACATATCCAGATGCAAAATGTGAATTGAATTATGAAACACCACTACAATTGCTGATAGCTACAATATTGTCTGCTCAAACAACAGATAAAAAAGTAAATGAGGTAACAAAAGATTTATTTAAGGATTATCCAGATTTAGATTCACTTTTAACATTAACGAATGAGGAACTTGAAAAACGGATAAAACAAATAGGTTTATATAGAAATAAATCTAAAAATTTAATACTTATGTTCAATCAACTTAAGGAAAAATTTAACGGAGAAGTCCCAAAGACAATGGAAGAAATAACTTCACTTGCTGGAGCGGGAAGAAAAACTGCTAATGTTGTTTTATCAAATGCCTTTAATGTACCATCTATTGCTGTAGATACACATGTTTTTAGAGTATCGAATAGATTAAAACTTGCAGATTCGGAAAATGTTTTAGAAGTTGAAAAACAATTACAAAAAGAACTACCAAAGAAAGAGTGGACTCTTATGCATCATCTACTTATATTTCATGGAAGAAGATGTTGTAGTGCTAGAAATCCTAAGTGTGGGGAATGTCCAATAAGGGATTTATGTAGTTATGATAATAAAACTAACAGATAAAAGAATAGTTATAAAATTTTCACGAACCACAATTAAGACAATTTATAGTCAAAGTGGTTCTTTTAATTGTGCTGTTAATTTAATAAAATAAAGATAAGTTAGAATGAATAAATTTAATTAACGGGAAATATTAATAAGTATTTTGGAGGTAATCTATGAAAATTGGAGTTATAATGGGTGGTATATCATCAGAAAGAGAGATATCATTGCAAAGTGGAAAATCTATAATTGAAAATATAAACAAGGAAAAGTATGAAGTGTTACCAATTGTAATAGATAAAAAAGAAGATATAATAAATAAATCTAAAGGGATAGATTTCGCACTTTTAGCTTTACATGGCCAATTTGGGGAGGATGGAACAGTTCAATCAGTGCTTCAAACACTAGGTATACCATATTCAGGGTGTGGACCTTTAAGTAGTGCTATGTGCATGGATAAAGACGTATCAAAATCCGTTTTAGAGGCAAATGGGATTAGAACTGCTTCTTGGATTAATTTAAGAAAAGGTGATAATATAGATTTCAATAAAATAAATGAATTAGGATATCCAGTTGTAGTAAAACCTACTCATGGTGGATCAAGTGTTGCAACATTTATAGTTAAAGAAGATAAGGAAATTGAAAACTGTGTTTCAGAAGCTTTTAAATGGGATAGTGAAGTTATGATAGAAAAATTTATAAAAGGTGATGAAATAACTTGTCCTGTATATAATAATAAAATGCTTCCAGTAATTGCAATTAAGCCTAAGGCTGAATTCTTTGACTTTACATCTAAATATCAAGATGGAGGGGCAGAAGAAATAGTGGTTGAGCTAGAAGCAGAGTTACACAAGGAAGTAGAAAAGATGGCGTTAGAAACTTATAAGGCACTTAAATGCGAAGTGTATTCTAGAGTTGATATGATAGTTACAGAGGAAGGTGTACCATACATTTTAGAAATAAATACTCTTCCAGGAATGACTAAAAATAGCCTAATTCCTAAAAGTGCAGCAGCTTTGAATATAGGATTTTCAGAACTAATAGATATGATCATACAGGATTCATTGAAAATAAGCAGATAGTATATGAAGTATAAAACTTTTTGAATATTTATAACATTAAAATTGAAAAACTACTTGTTTAAGAATACCTTAGACAAGTAGTTTTTATCATAATTTCTATTGAAAACAATCTGCAAATCTTCCTGTAAAACCTTTTAGAAAATATAACTTATATTAAGACAACTTAGTTATTGTTTTTTTTTGCAATCTTTACATACGCCCTTCATAACCAAGTCATGATCTGTTAAAGTGAAGCCAGTCGCATTTTGAACTAATTCCTGAATTTGAAGCATAGGGCAAGGAATTTCAACTTCTTTGTGACATATATCACATTCCAAATGATGCCTATGAGTTTTTCCTTTTAGCTTATATGAAAAGACTCCATCATTTAGAGTTATTTTTTCAATAATTTCTTTTTCTTCAAATAATTCTAAAGTTCTATAAACCGTGCTCAAATTTATATTTATATTATTGCTTTTATAAATCTGATATATTTTTTCAGCTGACAAACTGTTTTCAGAATTTTTTAATATACTTAGGATTTCTGTTCTTCCTTTAGTTATTTTAATTCCTTTATTTTTAAGAATTTCCTTTGGTTCCATTTTCATATCCCCTAACAGCTAAATATTAAATATATTATATCACATATATTTAATATCTTAAAAAAATATCATCTTAAAACCAAAAAATATAAGAGCTATCCCGCCAAAAAAGTTAGCATACGTTGTAACAAATTTTATTTTTTTAATATATCTACACATAAAAAATCCTACTGTACATGTAAATAAAGTGATTAATCCAATCAAAATTGAATCAACACAAAGTAGTAGATTGTATGAAATCTCATGAAATGCAGTGAATCCTATAACTAATGCATCTATACTAACGGATATTCCAAGTATTAAACAAGTAGTATTCTTTATTAAAATTTCAGTTTCTTTTTCCTTAAAGCCATCTATTATTATAAGAATTCCTACGATTGCCATAATTATTCCACCAGCAATGGAAGGTATACATGTAATATAAGTATCAAATAAATATCCTAAACTTCCACCTACATATGTAAATAAAAACTGAAAGAATGCAAATGATAATAAAAACTTTATTTTATGGATTCTATTAATTCTAGGATTTAGACCGATTCCTAATGTTACGCCAAAAGCATCCATGGCCAGTGCAATTCCTATTATTATAATATCGTACAAATTCATTTTCTCTTCCTCCTTTAAAATTAGACTTACTCTATAATAATTAAAGTTTTTTTAATATATGCAAAAATTTTAAAAAAAGTCTTTATTAAATCTTTTTTTTGTTGTATATTAATAAATAGTGTATTACTATTGGCTAAATAGTATAGCATATTTAACCAAATTAGTATAGCAAACAAGGAGGAAATTTCATGTCAAATTGTATAATAGCTCAATCTGGGGGGCCAACAGCAGTAATTAATTCAAGTGTAGTAGGACTTTTAAATGCTAATAAAGAACTAAAAACTTTTGAAAAAGTTTATGGAGGCCTAAATGGTATTGAGGGTATATTAAATAGAAATATAATTGATTTGTCATCAGTTTCAGAAAATGAAATAGATAATTTTAGATTTACTCCATCTTCAGGACTTGGATCTTGTAGGTATAAATTAAAAGATTTAGATTCTTGTAGTGAAGAATATGAAAGTTTAATAGAAATACTTAGAGAATATGATATAACGTCATTCTTTTATGTTGGTGGGAATGATTCTATGGATACCATAGCAAAGCTTTCACGATATGCAAAACAAAATGATATTGGAATAAGTTTTATAGGTATACCTAAAACTATTGATAATGATTTAAAATTCACTGATCATACTCCTGGCTTTGGCAGCGCAGCAAAATTCATTGGAACAACAGCGCTTGAGACATATTTAGATGCATCAGTTTACATAAACAACGGTATATTTATTTTAGAAACAATGGGAAGGGATACAGGATGGCTTGCAGCTTCTGCATGTATTGCAAAGCTTGATGGAAAACCAATTGCAGATTTTATATATCTTCCTGAAGCAGCTTTTGATAAAATTAAATTTTTAAATGATGTTAGGCAGAGATTTGAAGAACAAAATAAAGTGTATATAATTGTATCAGAAGGAATAAGAGATAAAGATGGAAGATTCATTTCTGAATTTGATTGTGTTTCTCAAGATAAATTTGGACACGTTCAATTAGGAGGTGTATCTGAATACTTAAGAAGGATAATTCTTGATGCTGGATTTACAACAAGAGTAAAAGCACTACAACTTGGGGTTCTTCAACGTTGTGCAATGCATTGTGCTTCAGACACTGATTTAACAGAAGCGTATAATGCTGGAAAGATGGCTTTACAATATGCTTCACAAGGAGAATCAGGGAAAATGGTTAGCATTAACAGGTTATCTAATGAGCCTTATGAAGTGAATTACCCATTAGTTAATGCAGAAGATGTAGCAAATAATGTTAAGTATTTCCCTATAGAATGGATTAATAAAGAAGGTAATTTTTTAACACCTGAAGCGTGCTCATATTTTGAGCCATTAATCAAAGATTCTCCTAATTTAGCTTTTGAGAGAAATCTTCCAAAATATAAGGTATTTAATCAATAGATAATAAGTATAAAATCATAAGCTTAGATGTTTTAATATTTAACTAAAAGAAGGATGTATATATGAAGAATTTCATTTATACATCCTATAAATTAATAGAATTTTCAATAGTATAATAAATTTTATTATACTATTTATTTTTAGCTCTAAATCAAGAAAATTTGTTATTTTATTTTTCGTAGAGAGATATCTTCTAATACATTTAAAAAGGTATCAACTTCTTCAATTGAATTATATAATGCAAAACTTACTCGTATCATTCCTAACATTTTTTTATCTGGATTATCAAGGAATTCTTTAGCTTCATCTTCACTTACGTTCATGAGCCTTCTACAATATGGATGGGAACAAAACCAACCATGTCGTACAGAAATTCCTTTCTTTTTAGCCAAGATATCAGCTACATCATGATGATACATATCCTCTATATTAAAGGTAGCAATTCCAAGTCTATCACTGATGTTTTCAGTATCTCCATAGTTTATAATTTTAGGGATTTTCTTAAGTCCTTCTATAGTGTGCTCTAAAAGAAGTCTTTCATGTTTTTCTATATAGTCGTATCCAATGGTATTAATAACTCGTAATGAATTAACTAAGCTCATTACACCCAAAAAATTTGGTGTTCCTGCTTCATTCTTCTCTGGTGGTGTAAGAAACTTAACCTCTCTATCCATTACTAATTCAACGGTTCCACCACCTAAATAATCTGGGTCTGCATCCATGAAATCCTCTTTTAATCCTATTATGACTCCTATACCAAAGGGAGAATAAATTTTGTGCGACGAAAATACTAAGAAATCAATTTGATCATCATCTGTATCCCCGCTAATATTAACTCTTGTGTGTGGTACAAGTTGTGCACCATCTACAATCAATTTGGCACCATATTTATGAACCAGTTTTGCTATAAAATGAATATGATTTATATAACCAGTTACATTAGAAGCTCCAGTAAGAGATACATATTTTATTTTACCATTGCTTTTCTTTAGTTTCTCTTCCAACTCTTCAAGTTTAAGTCTGCCTTGTTGATCTACTTCGATATAATCAACGTTACCTCTTTTTCGCCAAGGCAAATCATTTGAATGATGCTCCATTCTAGAGGTTAATACTATTTCGTCTGGAGTTTTAGTAAGAGTTTTTGCTAGTTTGTTTATACCTTCAGTTGTATTACTAACGTATATTACAACATATTTATCTTTATCTTTTACATTGAAAAAATCCAATAAAAAATTTTTAGATTCTTTATATAAATTGGTGGTTATTTCAGCTTTTTGACCTGTTCCTCGTCCTATAGAAGCATAAGTATTGCTCAATTGTTTTATATATTCAATACTTGACTTAATAGGCGGAGTTGTAGCTGCATTATCAAAATTTATTCCATCGATACAGTTTCCATCTGAATCACACACTTTTTCATCTAATCCAACAAATAAGTCTTTAATGTTTTCCTTATTTTCTATCTTCATATGCATCTCCTCCAATATATATATTATTCCTATAATATATTTATTGTTCGCTTAAGAGGGCTGTAAAATTCATATCTTTTTCTTTTCAGTTTGTACTATATATAATTGTTATGCATATTAATTAAGAGAAGCAAATATTATTTATTTATAGGAGGTAGTTTAAAATGAACCCTGATAAGAAGTATATGTCTCAAGTCAGCTCGAGTGATAACGATATTAGATTTGTTCCACCAGCATTTATGAGTACAAATATCTACGAAAAAGCTTCGTTTGGTATTGATGATAATAATCGTAATTTAGATTTATTTCCTTCCGAAACAGGCATGCCTGAATTATGTTATTATTCCGATAATCAAAATGAGGGAATTAGTAGTGGTCTCAATTTTAATAACATAGCTAATAATGAAATACCTACTACTTTTGATGCACTAAGAGGTCTTGATTCAGATTTAAATGAAGAAGATCTTGAAAGAAATAATTCTGATAATGATGTGAATAAAATTTATGCTAGAATTGAAAGAAGACATCCAGGAATATTCGCGACTCTCTATTCATATAGAATTCCTCGTCCGATAGTTAGAGTAATTATAAAAAGGTTGATAAAACTTACATTAGCATATTGCGATAAAAATAATAACTATTAATAACCAGTTTAACATACAAAAATATCTTGAAGATTTACAACTACTATAATGTAAAATCTTTAAGATATTTCTTTACATAGCTTTTAAAAATAGGTTTCAATATATATGAGTTACACGCTTATCATAGCTAAAATTTTTTTAAAAAGTATTGGTTTTATACTTTCGATATCTGTAGGTTCTTTCAATATTATAGTAGTAAAACATATGCTGCCAACTAATTCAAAAATCATAAATAATGTCATTTCAGCTTCTTCTTCATTCATTCCTGATTTAGTTAGGTTTTTTACAAAAATATCTAGAACTTTCTTTACATCATTATATGCTTCTGGTTTCATTATTGCCTTTCTATAAAGTCCCCATGAAATATTCTTATTAATTAGCTTCAACAGAGAAACATTATCTTTTAAATAATTTATTATATAATCAATAAAGAATAGTGTACGTTCTTTAAAATCTTTGCTTCCAAAAGCATTTGTTTTAGCTAATCCTTCTCGTATTATTTCATTACTTTTTTGAAGAATTAATTTATTTAAAATATCATATTTATCACTGAAATACAGATAAAAAGTCCCTTTTGCTACTTTTGCATTTTTAGTTATATCATCGATCGAAGTTTTTTCTATGCCATTTTTAAGAAATAAATCATATGCCGCTAAAAATAACTCTTCCTCTTTTAATTGTTTTTTATTCTGGGTAAGAGATTTGTTGTTATTCTTTAAAGTCATATTTTGCCTCCAAATTACGTGTTTAACTTATTATAAAGCAAATTAAATAATAATCCAAATTTTACGTAGAGATAATAAAAAATTATCAATTAACTCTTAATATAGTTAAATTGATATAACACCGATAAGATAGTATAATTTAGTAGAGAAAATTTAGTTAAACTATTAATCCATTATATATAGGATTTACGTTTTAATATTAAATTAAACCTTTATAGTTTAAATTCTGGATTTTCGTATGAAATACTGGAGGATAAAAAATGATTGTATTAAGTTGTAAAAATATATGTAAAAGTTATGGTATAAATACTATTTTAAAAGATGTAACATTTTCAATAAATGAAGGAGATAAGGTTGGTATAATTGGATCAAATGGAGAAGGAAAAACGACCTTATTTAAGATATTATCAAAAGAAATTACGCAAGATGATGGAGAAGTATTTATAGATAAAAATAAATCTTTGGGTTATCTTGCTCAACATTTAGCATTAGATTCATGCAAAACGATTTATGATGAAATGCTCATTGTTTTTGAAGATCTCCAAAGGTTAGAACGGAAGATTACAGAGTTAGAAGCTAAGATGAATGAACCGTATGATGAAAATAATGCTTCATATCATGAGAAAATTATAAAAGACTATGGAACTGCCCAAGATCTGTATCAAAACAGAGGTGGATATACATATAAGGGAGAAATATCTCGAGTTCTTAAGGGATTGGGATTTACTGAAGGTGACTTTGATAAACTAATTTCAACTTTAAGTGGAGGGCAGAAAACTAGAGTCGCACTTTGTAAGCTATTACTTTTAAATCCTGATATATTATTGCTTGATGAGCCTACAAATCATTTGGATTTGGAAGCAATTGAATGGCTTGAAGAATATTTAAAAACCTATAAAGGAACTGTAATTGTAATTTCCCATGATAGATTTTTCTTGGATTCTGTAACAACAGGAACATTTCAGGTTATAAATGGTCATGTGAATTGTTATAATGCTCCATATACAAAATCTTTAGAACTTATGAAGAAAGATTATGAGGCTAAATTAAAAGCTTATAATTTACAACAGACGGAAATAAAAAGACAAGAAGCAATAATAGAAAAATTTAGGTCATTCAATAGAGAGAAAAGTATAAAAGCAGCTGAAAGTAGAGAAAAGGCACTTGATAAAATGGAAATTGTAGATGCTCCTGATAAAGAAAAAACCGCATCGAAGATTAAATTTGAGGCTTCCGTTAAAAGTGGATATGATGTGCTTCATGTGGAAAAATTGGCTAAAAGCTATGGAGAAAAGAAATTATTCGATAATTTATCTTTTGATTTAAAAAGAGGAGAAAAGATTGCGTTAATAGGTGAAAATGGCCGGGGGAAAACCACACTTTTTAATATAATAATGGATAAAGTTAAAAGTGATTCAGGAGTTAAGGTTTTAGGAGTAAATGTTAATGTAGGATACTATGATCAGGAACAATCTAATCTTGATCCTAATAAGACAATATTAAATGAAGTATGGGATGACTTTCCAGAGTTAACTACAAGTGAACTTAGAGGATTTCTTGGATCATTTCTTTTTAGAGGCGATGATGTATTTAAAGAAATAAACAAGTTGAGCGGAGGAGAAAGATGTAGAATAAATCTACTAAAATTAATGTTATCTAAATCAAACTTACTTCTATTAGATGAACCTACAAATCATTTGGATATTCCTTCGAGAGAGGCTCTTGAAGAAGCAATTTTAAGCTATGATGGTACATTAATTGTAATTTCCCATGATAGATATTTTTTAAATAAAGTAATTAATAGAATATTGGAATTAGAAGAGCATGGAGTCAATGAATATCTTGGGAATTATAGCTACTATACTGAAAAAAAGAAGAATCCACAGAGATTTGAAACATATGAGGGGCTAGCATCTGGAAAGACAAAAACTCAATTAAATGAAGAAAAGAAAAAGAAAAAGGCTCTAGAGAAAGAAGCTAAGGCTAAGCAAAATGAAATTAAGAATATAGAAACTAATATAACTCAAAATGAAGAAGCTCTTGAAAAGTTACAGGAGGAACTTTGTAAAGAAGAAGTTTATTCTAATCCATCTGAAAGTGAGAGAGTAAATAAGGAAATTAAGAATCTTCAAGAAACTATTGAAAAATTATATGAACAATGGGAAGAGCTTTCTAGTTAGTTTAATGTGAGATAGACTAACAAGTTATAAAGAGAAAACTGGGAGAAAGACTATTAACATTATAAATAAAGGCATGTTTTGTGTATGGTGCAAATGTGAACTTAATTACAGTTTATTAGGTTTCATAAACTATGACAATGCATGCCTTTTATCAGGAAATTATATGTGTATTATATGCACATATAGAGAGTATTTTAATTATTTTGATAGTCAGACATAAAAATATGCATGAACATATTTTATAAAATATTAAGAACTACTAGTAATTTTTTTTAAGATATTTAGGTTAGAATGAAATTATAATAGAATTCAGATATAAAATTTTTAGATTGGAGATGGAATGTTTGGAAAAAGGAACTATTCTAATTGTGGATGATGAAAAGGAAATAAGAGATTTAGTTGATATATATCTTAAGAGTGATGGATTTAATACTATAAATGCATGTGATGGTTTGGAAGCTATTAATTTAGTTAGAGATAATGATATAGATTTAATTATATTAGATGTTATGATGCCTAACTTAAATGGAATAGAGACTTGTTTAAAGATTAGAGAGATTAAAGAAATGCCTATAATAATGTTATCTGCGAAAAGTGAAGATATTGACAAGATATTAGGACTTAATATGGGAGCAGATGATTATTTAACGAAACCATTCAATCCATTAGAGTTAGTTGCAAGAGTCAAGTCACAACTTAGAAGATTTCATATGTTTGGTAAGAACACAAATATGTTAGAAGTAGAAGAAGAAAATATAATACAAATAGAAGATCTTAAAATAAAGTTAGAAACACATGAAGTATTGTTAGGCGATAATATAGTGAAACTTACTCCAACAGAATTTGATATATTATCATTGTTAGCTCAAAGCCGAGGTAAAGTATTTTCAATAGAAAATATTTATGAGAGTGTTTGGAATCAGGAATTCATGACTTCTGATAACACTGTTATGGTTCATATAAGAAAAATAAGAGAGAAAATAGAAGAAAATCCAAGAAATCCTCGATTTATAAAGACTGTTTGGGGGGTAGGATATAAAGTTGAGAAATAAAGATGTTGGAAGGCATAGAACTTTTAGCAATGACATTCCAAATTCAAAATTACTACAGTATACTGAAAAATTAATACGAAGTATAAAAAAGAGAATTGAGAAGAATATAAGATTTGAACTTATGATGGTTATAGGAATATGCTTTTTAGTAGCATTTATCTTCTATAGTTTTTCTAATAATCTTTTTAAGAGAGAGCATACTGAGCCGCAGATAAAATATGATTATGATTCTATTGAGAGGTCTGCAAATGATTTGGCTAAACAAATAGAGTCTCAAGAAAATTTGAAATTAGAAGATAAAGATAAGATTAATGATATTTTAGAAAATGTATCTGATGGAGAGGAAAGTTATATAACAGATTTAGATGGAAAGGTGTTATATAAAACTAAAAATGTTGCAGAGGAAAATATAGATATTTATAGTGCACTAAAAAGTGCAATGACAAATGTAAATAGTGAAAAGATTGGTGAACCAAGAGAAAAAAGTTATATAATGCCTCTAAAGATAGGAACTGATAGGGTGTATTTAATCTATTCAAAGATTCCAGAAGCAAGGATAACATACAATACAATTAGCACGTCAAATTCATCTTTAGCACTAATTCTTACAGTTATAGTTTTTATAGTTTTATTTGTTGTAATAACTAATAATAAGATGAAATATTTAGATGAGATTGCAGTCGGTCTTAAGATAATAGCAAGTGGTAACTTGAATTATAGGATAGAAGAAAAGGGAACAGATGAAATTAAAAATATAGCTTATAATATAAATCAAATGGCTAAAGAAATTGGAGAGAAAATTAGTGCTGAGAGAGATGCAGAAAAAACAAAAGCAGATTTGATAACGAATGTTTCTCATGATTTAAGGACGCCACTGACATCTGTGATGGGATACATAGGGCTTGTTATTCAAAACAGGTATAAAGATGAAAAAGAAATGGAGGAATACTTAAACATAGCATTCAATAAAGCTGAAAGATTAAAGCTACTAATTGATGATTTATTCGAGTATACTAAGCTAAATAACAGCGGAATAACACTAACAAAGACTAAAGTTAATCTAGCAGAATTTCTATCACAATTAATAGAAGAATTGACACCGTTACTCGATGAAAATAAATTAACGATATATAAAAAATTCGAATCTGAAAAAATCTCAGTTTCTATAGATACATTAAAGATGCTTAGAGTTTTTGAGAATATAATAACAAATGCAATAAAATATTCGTATAAACCAGGAGAAATATTAATAGGATTATACGAGAAGGATGGTAAAGCCATTGTAGTTTTTAGAAATAAAGGAGACCATTTATCAAAAGAAAAAAGTGAAAAATTATTTGATAGATTTTATAGACTAGATGAATCGAGAAATACTAATACAGGAGGATCAGGTCTTGGGTTAGCTATTTCTAAGAATATAGTAGAATTGCATGACGGCAAAATATGGGCTGAATCAGTAGGAAATAATATAAGTTTTTATGTACAACTAAACCTATAATTAATTACTAAATTATAGGTACTTTTTCTGTTGTAAATTAATATTTATATTAGAGAAGTATTTTTATGTGGAGGAAATATGCAAAACAAAAATCCTAACAGTCGTTTTGGAGTAGACATAAATGAATATACAACAAGTGTTCAGTTTAACGTATTGGCAACAAAAGTAGATTTTTTGTACTTGAGAGCGTCAGGATCTGCAACAGGAAGGTTTAGGGTTGATAGAAAGTTTGTAGATTATGCGAAGAATAGTAGGAATTATGGAATCCCAGTTGGAGCATATCATTTTTCTATGCCATCTTATGATCTAACAGATGCGGATAGACAATGTGATGACTTTATAAATACACTGCAGCAGGGGTTCGGAAACAATGATTATGGGGATTTGTTTCCTGTAATAGATGTAGAGGCACCTTTGGATAAATCAATAAGTACAAGAACATTAATTGATTGGATTGATAGATTTAGAAAAAGATTTGAAAGAAAAACTAGAAGAAGGCTTATGATTTACACAGGAACAAATTTTATAGAGCTTTATGATAATTTTTATATTCCTGGACGTGGCTATCCACTAAAAAATATGCCACTATGGATTGCAATGTATACAAGCATCCCTATTAATCCTGAATTCCCTCCTAATGTTGGAGGCTGGACCAGATGGAGGATATGGCAATATAGTGAAAGCCAAACTGTACAAGGAATTGGGAATCCTGTTGATGCAAATTGGGGACCGGATAATGTAGATTTATTAAGGCAGCCTCGTGTTGTTACTGGATTAAAGGCAGCGTACCAGAATAGGAACATAAATGTTTCTTGGAATAGAAATCCTGATGTAGATTTATTGGGATATAACATTTTTGTAAATAGAGAATGGGTTGGAACTGTTGATGAAAATGCTACAAGTTACTTAATAACTAGTAATAAGGTAAATACTCAGAAAAATGCACCAGTAGAAGTATCAATTGAAGCTTTTGATTATGATGGAGAAACTTCAAAAACTCGTGCAAAAGTAAATCTATAATAAATAGTATCGTATTTCAGCTTATATGGGAATATAATCATATTTCTATTGATAGTTGGAATATGATATAATGAAAACATTGATGACAATTTGAAAAATATGTAAATTGCTATCGATAAATGTACTCAAAATAAATATTAAACATAGAAGATGTATGATATTTAATTCCTTGAAAGGAGAATAAGGGAGTGGAAAAACGCACCGGCAAAAGAGCAAACGCTTCTAAAAACAATTATAATAAAAAGAAGAAAATTATGCTCGCAATATTTACATTAATTATAGTAGGAGCTGCTGCACTAATTGCATACTCAATAGCTATAAAAGGTATAGTTAAGGAGTGGGATGATAAAATATATCCGGGAGTAACTGTACAAGAAGTAAATATTGGAGGAATGACTAAAGAAGAAGCTAAGAATAAGCTTACCGAAACATTTGTAACATCTATAGAAAATAAAAAGTTATCTATTAAAATAGAGGACAAACAATATGAACTTATTTACTCTGATATTAATCCTAAATATGATATAGATGCAACTGTTGAAGAGGCTTATAAACTTGGAAAAAAAGATGGGGTCTTAAGCAGATATATAAGCATAAAGAGTAATAATAGTAAGAGCAAGGAGGTTCCAATCAAATTTTCTTATAATGAAGAAAATTTGAAGGAATACGAGGAAAAACTTCAGATAGCTGTTAATCAACCTGCTAAAGATGCAGCAGTTAGCATACAAAAGAATAATATTGTGATTAAACCAGAGACAGAAGGAAAGACAGTTAATTTAGATACACTAGATCAGAAGTTGAAAGAAAATATAAATGGAGATATTAATTCTGATAATTCAGTATCAATTGATTTAGAAGTAACAAAACCTAAAATAACTCAAGAAGATCTATCCAAGATAAAAGGAGTAATGGGTACTTTTTCATCAAATTATTCCACATCGCCGGAAGGAAGATGTAATAACATAGAAATAGCTACTTCAGCAATAAACGGAACAATAGTTATGCCAGGAGAAATATTTAGTTTTAATGACGTTGTAGGACCTAGAACAGCTGAAAGAGGTTATAAGGAAGCTGGAACATATGTTGGAAATAAAATAGAGCCCGGAATTGGTGGTGGAATATGTCAAGTATCGACCACTATTTATAGAGCTGCTATGAAAGCAAACCTAAGGTCTATTGAAAGAACAAATCATTCCATGGCTGTTGGTTATGCACAACCTGGGCTTGATGCCACTGTTTCATATGGATATTTAGATTATAAGTTTAAAAACACATATGATTTTCCTATATATATTCAAGGAAATACGTCAGGTAAAGTAGTGACTTACAGTATATATGGAGATCCTAGTGCTTTAAATGGAAGAACATATGATATGGCAAGTGAAATTCTTGAAACAATACCACCAGAAACAAAAGTGGTAGATGATAGCAGTTTACCAGTAGGACAAGAAGTAACAGAGGGAGCTGGAATGACTGGTTATAGAGCAAGAGCATATCAGATAACTTATGAAAATGGTTCTGAAGTGAATAGAGAAGTAGTATCAACAGATACTTATGCAAGTGTAGGGATAGTAGTCAAAAAAGGAACTCAACCTGTAGATGCGACTCAACAGCCAGAAACAACAGCAGAGCCACCAGTAGCTCAGCCAACAGCAGAACCACCTGTAGCTCAACCAACACAATAGATAAAAATTTAATATTTATAAAAAACTCAAAGCATATTTTCTTTAGGAATTATTAAGATTAATTAAAGAAAATATGCTTAAGTTTTATTAAGGTTAAAACAACTTTAATATATTTAATAATTTACTGATTAGAATACACAATAATATACCTTTTATAGTGAAAGACTTTTCTATGGTTAAGCAATTATTATTTTTGACTTGTTATGAACCATATAGTATAATTTTAAATTAAAGTGAAATAATTTTTGTACAAAATAGGAGAAGGTGACGTTTTGAATTTAAATATAGTATTATATGAACCTGAGATACCTCAGAATACTGGAAATATTGCAAGAACTTGCGTTTTAACAGGCAGCAAGTTGCATTTAATAAAACCTCTTGGGTTCGAAATAAATGAAAAGCAAGTGAGAAGAGCAGGTTTAGATTATTGGAAAGATTTAGATCTAGAAATACATGATAACTATGAAGAATTCTTGAAAAAATATGGTGATAAAACAATATATTTATCCACTACACATGGAGAAACGCATTTTGATGAAATTTCCTTCAAAGAAGGGGATTTTATAATGTTTGGAAGAGAATCTAGTGGAGTTCCTGAAGAGGTGCATAATAGGCATATTGGATTTAGGGTTCCAATGATAAAATCAAGTACTAGAAGTTTAAATTTATCTAATACAGTAGCTATAGTGGCTTATGAAGCTTTAAGGCAGATAGGATTTCCTAATATGAAATAATTGAAGAGGAATGAAGATATATGGAAAAGATAAAAATTATAACAGATAGCACTGCTGATCTGCCAAAAGATATATATGAGAAATACGATATAGAAGTTTTGCCATTATTGATAAACTTTGGTGAAGAAAGTTATCTAGATGGTGTTGAGATAAATACGGATGAAGTTTTTGAAAGAATTAGAAATGAAAATATACTTCCAACTACAGCTCAAGTTACTCCGAATAGATTTGTTGAAATATATAAGAAGTACTTAGCGGAAGGATGTAAAATTATATCAATTCATATGTCTTCTATGATGAGTGGAACATACCAATCGGCATGTATTGCTAAGGAAATGCTAGAAAGCCAAGATATAATAGTTGTTGATTCTCAGAATGTAACAGCCGCTTTAGGAATACTTGTATTAAAAGCTGTTAAGCTCAGAGAAAATGGTTATAACATTTCAGAAGTTGAAGAAAAATTAAATAGCATTAGAAATAAAGTTAAGCTTTCAGTTTACTTTGATTCTTTAGAATACCTCGTGAGAGGCGGAAGAATTTCAAAAACTGCTGGCATGGTTGGTGGAATGCTTGGAATAAAATTAATACTTGAAATAAAAGATGGTATAATGTCAGTTAAAGATAAAATTAGAGGAAATAAAAAGGCGATTAAGAAAATTATTAGTGATTTAGAAAACGCGACGTTAGATGATGAAGTACCTGTAATATTGATTGACGTAAATAATATTGAAGTAAAGGAAGCACTTAGAACATATATGAAGGACAATGGTGTTAACTTTATTGAATGTCCAGTTGGATCAACTGTATGTATACATTCTGGACCTGGCTGCTGTGGATTAGTTTTTTTAAATAAATAAATTTAATTAATAAATAAAAAACATGCTTTTAGCTACAATTTATATTTAAACATAGTTGATATAAGTAGTATATAAGCATGTTTTTATATTTATTTTACCAGACCTAATTTTCATAGTTACATATAGTGGACTTGCAATATTTACAGAATAGGAGGTATACTAATAGAAAGAGAGATTACTTCAATAAATTTAATGAATACGTTTAATTAAAAATAATTTATATAAATTATAAGGAGGAAACTTATGAATTTGGATTATAACATGAAGATGACCCAGGAACAGAGATTAGTACTCACTCAAAATATGCAACAATCCATAAAGCTTTTACAAATGTCTCTTCATGATTTGAGAGAATATATTGACAATGAATATTCGGAAAATCCAGTGTTAGAGGTTAATGAGGAAATAAGCTCATATGATGATGAACAGATAAACAGAGACGTTAATATAGAAGACAAATACGATCATAAAAAATTAGTTGAAGAATTATATTCTGATAATTACAAGGATAGATCAGAAACAAATTATTCTAATGAAGAAGTTTCGCCATTAAATTTCATTGAGAAAAAAGTATCACTAAAAGAATATTTACAAGAGCAGTTGATTGAAGCCGACATAGATCAATATATGTTAGATATATGTAATTATATTGTTGAATCATTGGATTATAGAGGGTATTTGGAAATATCAACAGGAGAACTTGCAGAAGAATTGAATATACCTGAAGAGATAGTTAATAAGGCATTAGATGTGGTACAGGCGTTGGAACCATATGGAATAGGTGCTAGGAATATCAAGGAATGTCTGCTTATCCAGAGTCTAAAATTAAATATTTTAGATGATGTAATAGAAAAGATAATTTTAAATCATTTAGAAAATATTGCGGAAAATAAATATGAAACTGTGGCAAAGGACCTTAATATAAATCCAAGAGAAGCTCAAAGATATGGTGATTTAATAAAAAAGCTGGAACCTAAACCATCAAGAGGATTTTATACAGGAGAAGAGGTTAATTATATAATTCCTGATGCTGAAATAAAGAATGTTGATGGTGAATTTTTCATTTTGATGAATGAAAGTGTTTTGCCAAGACTTATGATAAATAAAACATATAGAGATGTTTTAAGAAATAATCAAGATTCGGAAACAAACACTTACGTTAAGGAAAAAATTAATCAAGCACTTTTCTTAATTAAGTCAATAGAGCAAAGGAAAAATACATTATATAAGGTGTTAGAATGTGTTGTTGAAAAGCAAAATGATTTCTTTAAGTTTGGAAGACAGTATATAAAACCTTTGACATTAAAAGAAGTTGCAGAAATAATCAATCTTCATGAATCTACTGTAAGTAGAGCAATTAAAGATAAATATGTTTTAACAAGTTATGGAACAGTTAAAATAAAAGATTTATTCGCAAGTGGGTTATCCTCAAATAATAATGAAGATATGGCAACTTCAAAAATAAAAAATGAAATAAAGAAAATAATAGAAGAAGAGAATAAAAGTAAGCCTTTGTCAGATCAACTAATAAGTTCTATGTTAGTAGAAAAAAATATGAATATATCTAGAAGAACTGTCGCAAAATATAGAGAGGAATTAGGTATTAAATCATCTTCTGCAAGGAAGAGATTATAAAAATTCCATAAAATAATTACTTTAAAATTTTAATGTTAAAAATTCAATTGTCAATATTCAATTACGTTTTAAGAATATGTTAACTTTGAGTATAGTAATATATAAAGTTCATGATTACTTTTTCTGTAATTAATATTGACAGTTGATAAAATGGTTCTTGAATTCAAAAATACTATTTCACATAGCTATTATTAAGCGTAATAATATTAAATATGAAACGCTGTATAAAACTAGAAAAAAGTTTGCTAATAATTTATTTTGTTAGGGTTTTTTTGTTTTTTTTGAAATATTATAAAAAAAGTTTTCCTAAAGACTTTAAAATTTCAAAAAGGTGTTTTATAATAATAGATGTGGGACGTAATGAAATGATATGGGACACGTAGTGACCAAAGGAGTGTTTGAGTTGCAGGAAATATTAGAATTACAAAAGAAGATAGTTCCTGAGCTTGTAAATACATTGGAGAAAAGGTATAACGTACTCAGAACAATCTTTCATAATCAACCTATAGGACGAAGAGTACTCGCTGATATGTTAAATGTTGGTGAAAGAACAGTTAGAACAGAAATAGGTTTTTTAAAAGAACAAGGTTTAATTGAGATAAATACTTCTGGAATGACAGTTACAAGTGAAGGCGTAGAGATTATACACAAACTAAATGATTTCATTCATGAAATAAAAGGTCTTTCAGAAGTTGAAAAGAAAATACAATCTTCTCTTAACTTAAAAAAAGTAATCATAGTCCCAGGAGATGTAGAAGAAAATCCTTTAGTTTTAAAGGATTTAGGAAAAGCATGTGCTAATTATGTTAAAGATGTGCTAAAAGATAATTCTATTATAGCATTAACAGGCGGGAGCACTTTAAAAGAAGTTGTAGAAGCTTTTCCAAGAGTAACAAATTTATCTCAGATACAAGTAGTACCAGCTAGAGGTGGAATGGGGAAAAAGGTTGAAACCCAGGCCAATACGTTAGCAGCCACTTTGGCAAAAAAATTAAATGGTACTTATAAGATGCTTCACATCTCAGAAAATTTGAGTCTAGATATAATAGGCACCTTGCTTAAAGAAGAGGCGGTAAAAGTTGTTATAGATACTATACATAAGGCAGATGTACTAATTTATGGTATAGGTAACGCGGTGCAAATGGCTCGAAAAAGAGGTGTACCACAGCAAGAAATTGATAATTTGATTAATAATGGAGCTGTTGGAGAAGCATTTGGATGTTATTTTAATAAAGATTCGAAAATAATCTCAGAAACTACCGCAATTGGAATTAAAATTAATGAAGCAAGAAAAATAAAAACACATATTGCAGTAGCAGGTGGGAAAAATAAAGTAGAGTCAATTATTGCAACTGAATATAACGACAATGATGGTGTTTTAGTTACAGATGAGGCAGCAGCCAAAGGAATATTAAGTAAACTAAATAGTTAAATTCAGTTATTGAATTAGTTTGTAAAATTTATTTTTATAAAAAAGAAAAGCATTATTAGGAGGTAATTGTAATGGTAAACGTAGCAATTAATGGTTTTGGAAGAATAGGAAGATTAGCTTTAAGATTAATGATTAACAACCCTGAATTTAATGTGGTTGCAATCAACGACTTAACAGATGCTAAAATGTTAGCTCATTTATTTAAATATGATTCAGCTCAAGGAAGATTCGATGGAGAAATCGAAGTTAAAGAAGGAGCTTTCGTAGTTAATGGAAAAGAAATTAAGGTTACTGCTGATGCTAAGCCTGAAAACTTACCATGGGGAGAATTAAACGTAGATATCGTTTTAGAATGTACTGGATTCTTTGCATCAAAGAAATCAGCTTCAGCTCATATCGCAGCTGGTGCTAAGAAAGTTGTTATTTCAGCTCCTGCAGGAAATGATCTACCAACAGTAGTTTACAATGTAAACCACGACATCTTAAAGGCAGAAGATACAGTTATTTCAGGTGCTTCATGTACTACTAACTGTTTAGCTCCAATGGCTAAAGTATTAAGTGATGATTTTGGATTAACAAAAGGTTTCATGACTACAATTCACTCATACACTAACGATCAAAATACTTTAGATGCTCCACACAGAAAAGGTGATTTAAGAAGAGCTAGAGCTGCTGCAGCTTCTATCATTCCTAACTCAACTGGTGCTGCTAAAGCAATCGGATTAGTTATTCCAGAATTAGCTGGAAAATTAGATGGTGGTGCTCAAAGAGTTCCAACAATCACTGGTTCATTAACTGAATTAGTTTGTACTTTATCTAAGAAAGTTACTGTAGATGAAGTTAACGCTGCTATGAAAGCTGCTGCAACTGAATCTTTCGGATACACTGAAGATGAAATAGTTTCTTGCGATATAATCGGAAGCAGCTTCGGTTCATTATTCGATGGTACTCAAACTAAAGTTATGGAAGTTAATGGAGAACAATTAGTTAAAGTAGCTGCTTGGTACGATAACGAAATGTCATACACTAACCAATTAATCAGAACTTTAGGATACTTCGCTAACTTAAAGTAATTTGAATTATATCTTAGAACATAAAGAGCGCAAATTTATGTTAAAGTAAATAAGTCTGGTTTTGTAGTATAAGGCTATAAAGCCAGACTATTTTAAAATGAAGGAATAATCAATAAAATAAATATCAGAGGTGAAAATAAATGAATTTCAATAAGAAAACAATTGAAGATATTGAAGTGAGTGGAAAAAAAGTGCTAGTAAGATGTGACTTTAACGTACCACTTAAAGATGGAGTTATAACTGATGAAAATAGATTGGTAGGAGCTCTTCCAACTATTAAATATTTAGTAGAAAAAGGTGCAAAGGTTATTCTTTGTTCACATTTAGGAAAAGATGCTTCAAAATCATTAGCACCAGTCGCTACAAGATTAAGCGAAATGCTAGGGAAAGAAGTTGTTTTTGCTAGGGATGAAGAAGTTGTTGGCGAAAACGCTAAAAAAGCAGTTTCAGAAATGAAAGATGGAGACATCGTTTTATTAGAAAACACAAGATGCAGAAAAGAAGAAACTAAGAACATTCCAGAATTCTCTAAAGAATTAGCTTCATTAGCTGATGTATTTGTTAATGACGCATTTGGAACAGCTCATAGAGCTCACTGTTCAACTGTTGGTGTAACTGATTACTTAGATACAGCTGTATGTGGATACTTAATCCAAAAAGAATTAAAATTCTTAGGAAATGCAGTTGAAAGTCCAGTAAGACCATTCGTTGCTATCTTAGGTGGAGCTAAAGTTTCTGATAAAATCGCTGTTATAAACAATCTTTTAGATAAAGTTAACACAATTATTATCGGTGGAGGAATGGCTTATACATTCTTAAAAGCTCAAGGATATGAAATCGGAACTTCATTAGTTGAAGAAGATAGACTTGAATATGCTAAAGAAATGGTTGCTAAGGCTGCTGAAAAAGGAGTTAAATTCTTATTACCAGTAGATCACAGAGTTGCTGCAGAATTTAAAGATGTAGAAGCTACAATTACTGAAGATCAAAATATTCCAGTAGGAAACATGGGATTGGATATTGGACCAAAGACAGAAACTTTATATGCTGATGCAATTAAAGATGCTAAGACTGTAATTTGGAATGGACCAATGGGTGTATTTGAATTCGAAAACTATAATAAAGGAACAATTGCAGTAGCTAAGGCTATGGCTGATGCAGATGCTACTACTATAATTGGTGGTGGAGATTCAGCTGCTGCTGTTAATATTTTAGGATTTGGAGATAAGATGACTCACATTTCAACAGGTGGTGGAGCATCATTAGAATTCTTAGAAGGTAAAGTATTACCAGGAATCGCTGCATTAAACGACTAATTTTAAATAATTGGTTTTGAATAAATAATATTTTCAAAAGAAGTTTATAAGTTTAGTTAGATTATAAAGTGAAACTTGATAGGTAGTGATTGCCCCCTAATGAATTTAAGTTGAACTTATCCACAAGAGTGTAAACATATCTCTTATATTTAAGTAATAGATTTTTGAAGATGCTGGATGGTTAAGTAAGATATTTGAATAGTTAGGGAATATATATTCAAAAAAAGTAATAAGCTATTTTTTTAGGAAGCAAATTCGACGGGATTTGGTGGGTCCAAGGCCAAGGAGCCATTCTTAAATATTTAGTTTGTAATTTTTGTAGATATATAATAAGCTTAAGGAAATTTGATCACTTTCCTTAAGCTTATATAGATTCATAATATAATTAAGACAATTTATAAGTTTCATTAATAAAAAAATTATGAGGTGAGTGGAATGAGAAAAGCAATTATCGCAGGAAACTGGAAAATGAATAAAACTATTGATGAAGCAGTTAAAATGGTAGAAGAATTAAAGCCATTAGTTAAAGATGCTACATGTGATGTAGTTGTATGTCCTACATTTGTATGTTTAGATGCTGTTAAAAAGGCTGTAGCTGGTTCAAATATAAAGGTTGCTGCACAAAACATGCATTTTGAAGAAAGTGGAGCTTTCACAGGAGAAGTTGCTCCAGGAATGCTTGAAGCTATGGGAATAGATTATGTTGTTTTAGGTCATAGTGAAAGAAGAGAATACTTCAATGAAACTGATGAAGCATTAAACAAAAAAGTTAAGAAAGCTTTCGAACATAATATTACTCCAATACTTTGTTGTGGAGAATCTTTAGAACAAAGAGAAAACGGAACTACTAATAAAGTTATTGAAGCTCAAATAAAAGCTGATATAGCTGGATTAACTAATGAACAAGTAGAAAAACTTGTTATTGCTTACGAACCAATCTGGGCAATTGGAACAGGAAAAACTGCTACTGATGAACAAGCAAATGAAACAATCAAAGCTATAAGAGCTATGGTTGCTGAAATGTATGGATCAGAATCAGCTGAAAAAACAAGAATTCAATACGGTGGATCAGTTAAACCAAATACAATAAAAGCACAAATGGAAATGTCTGATATAGACGGAGCATTAGTTGGTGGAGCTAGCTTAGTTCCAGCTGATTTCGCTGCAATAGTTAATTATTAGTATTAAATTTTTTAAGCTGTCTTAGAATGACGAAAATCGCACTAAGACAGCTTTTTTTAAGTAAATAATAATTTGATATTAAAGTAATTCATAAAACATTTATATTATAATAACATAAATTTACTTTAAATCTTTATAAAGTTGCATTAAGTGTAAAAAAATAATATAATTTAAGATATTAATAGTATGTAAAACATAATAAATGATAATATTTAATATTATCTATTTATAACAAATAAATTTATTTAGTTAACTTACAGATATTAATTTAATAAAGAAATCTAAGAATTTTATAGTATATTTTGTGAAAATATTTGGAGGGATAGGAAATGTCAAAAAAACCTGTTATGTTAATGATATTAGATGGTTTTGGGATTGCACCAAAATCAGAAGGAAATGCTGTAACTTTAGCGAAAAAGCCAAATTTAGATAAACTATTCGAAAAATACCCAACTTCACAATTACAAGCTAGTGGCTTAGCTGTTGGATTACCAGAAGGTCAAATGGGTAATTCAGAAGTTGGTCACTTAAATATCGGATCTGGTAGAATAGTATACCAAGAATTAACAAGAATTACAAAAGCAATAGCAGATGGAGATTTTTTTGAGAACGAATCATTAAAATTAGCTATGACTAATGCTAAAAAGACAGGATCGTCTTTACATTTAATGGGCTTATTATCAGATGGTGGAGTTCATTCACATATAGAACATTTAAGAGGTCTTTTAGAATTTGCTAAAAAAGAAGAAGTTCAAAATGTTTATGTTCATGCATTTATGGATGGAAGAGATGTTCCACCTTCATCAGGACAAGAATTCATTGAAAAAACTGAAAAGATGATGGCCGAAGTAGGGGTAGGTAAGATTGCAACTGTAAGTGGTAGATACTATGCAATGGATAGAGATAATAGATGGGAAAGAGTTGAGCTTGCATATAATGCTTTAGTTTTAGGAAAAGGTGAAACTGCAAGTAGTGCAACTGAAGCTATAGAAAAATCATATCATGATAATAAAACTGATGAATTTGTATTACCAACAGTTGTAACTGAAAATGGTAATCCAACTGCAAATATTAAAAATGGAGATTCAGTTATATTCTTTAACTTTAGACCAGATAGAGCAAGAGAAATAACTAGAGCTATTAATGATAAAGAATTTGCAGGATTCAAGAGAGAAACTCTAGATCTTACTTTTGTAACAATGACTCAATATGATAAGACTCTAGAAAGAGTAAATGTTGCATATACTCCTCAAACTTTAAGTAATACTCTTGGAGAATATGTAAGTAATAAGGGCTTAAATCAATTAAGAATAGCAGAAACTGAGAAATATGCTCACGTTACTTTCTTCTTTAACGGTGGAGTAGAGAAAGAAAATCCAGGTGAAGACAGAAAAGTTATACCTTCACCAAAGGTTGCAACTTATGATTTAAAACCAGAAATGAGTGCATATGAAGTAACAGATGAATTACTAGATAGATTAGATAGCGATAAGTATGATATGGTAATTCTAAACTTTGCTAATCCAGATATGGTAGGTCACACAGGAGTTGTTGAGGCTGCAGTTAAAGCAATCGAAGCAGTTGACGAATGTGTAGGAAAGATTGCAGATAAAATTTTAGAAAAGAATGGATGCTTATTTATCACTGCGGATCATGGTAATGCTGAAACTATGATAGATTTTTCAACAGGAACCCCATATACAGCGCATACTACACATGAAGTGCCATTTGTTTGGGTTGCAAATGATACTGAAGGTAAGAAATTAAGCAACGGAAAACTTGCTGATATTGCTCCAACAATGTTAGTTCAATTAGGACTTGAAGTTCCTACAGAAATGACTGGAGAAAATCTAATAGTAAATAAGTAATTTTAATTAATAAAAAAGCTGCTTGAAATAATTTTAAAATTGTTTCAGGCAGTTTTTTATTTTAGAAAAAATATAATTTTTTGAAATTTCTTTATTAAAATTTGAGTTGTCATTAAAAAAACAATGTTGTATACACTAAATTATAAGCTTCATGAATTAAAACTTATGATATATATTGCAAAAATAATTCTTTATGATAATTCTGAAAATATTGCAAGAATTTTATCAGTAAGTGTGAATTTAAAAATATATATGACTAAATATAAATCTACTTAGATAAGGTAAGAAAGACAAGATTTTAAAGAAGGATTTAATCAGAATTGCATAAAGTAAGCATAAAATTAATATATTAGTAAAAAAGATTTAGGATTGATAATATGAAAAAGAATTTTGCATATTCTGCTGATTTTGATGAGTATACAGAAAAATTATTTAGAGAGGCTAAGTATCTAGGTGAGGGAAACAATGGTGTGGTTTATGAGTTGCCAAATAAAAAAGCTATCAAAATATTTCTGAGGAAAAAGGTATGTAATGATGAAGGCAGTATTCTTGCTAAAACTAATGGATCAAAATACTTTCCCTATATGTATAAGCGAGGAAAATTCTATGTGATAAGGGACTTGGTGGATGGAATAAGGCTTGATAAGCATATTAAGGAAAATGGATTAAGTGAAAGATTAGTTAGAAACATATATGAACTATTATTAGAGTTCAAGAGACTTAAATTTAAGAAATTAGATATAAGATGTAAAGATGTTTATGTCTCAGAGGATGAAAAACTTATGATAATAGATCCTAAAAAGGCGTATACTAGAAAGGTTGATTATCCAAGACACTTAATGAAAGGATTATGCAAAGTTGGTGTATTGGATGAATTTTTTGAATGTATAAAAAAAATAGACGCAAAGAAAGCTGCATCATGGGAATTAAAATTTAGAAGATATTGTGGGGCAAAAAATTTATCGATATTAGATGATGATTAAATATATAAAGATATAGGAGAAGATAACTCAAAATGAATATTTAATGTAATGAGTTTTAAGTAAAGCAATTATAAACTTTATGACATTAGTATCATTTTGAGTAAATCTCTAATGGAATTTATATAAAATATTATATCGGATAATATGTTAAGAAGAATTATATAAATTAAACAAATAAGTTATGTTATGTAAGTTTGATTTTTGATCTAATTAGATCATATAAGTCAGTTTTATATTTACATAAAAAATAATATGAATATTCCTAAATTATTTTACCAATAATATTATGGTAAATGAAATAAAAAGCTTTTTATTTAGTAAATTATGTATTATAATTATATTGATAAGAATTCTCAATACAATTATAAAAATGAGGAGGTAATATTAAATGAAAGATTATTTAGAAATTGTAGATGTAGTTGCAAGACAAATTTTAGACTCAAGATGTTTCCCAACAGTAGAGGTAGAAATATATTTAGAAGATGGAACAATTGGAAGAGCAGCAGTTCCATCAGGAGCTTCAACAGGAATGTATGAAGCAGTAGAATTAAGAGATGGTGATAAAGATAAATTTTTAGGAAAAGGTGTTTTAAATGCAATTAGAAATGTAAATGAAATTATTGCAGAAGAATTAATTGGATGCAATGTGTTTGAACAAACTTACATTGATAAAATGCTAATTGAATTAGATGGAACAAACAATAAGAGTAAGCTTGGTGCTAATGCTATATTAGGAGTTTCATTAGCTGTTGCAAATGCAGCTGCAAATTCATTAGATATGCCTTTATATAGATATATTGGTGGAGTTAATTCAAAAGTATTGCCAGTCCCTATGATGAACATATTAAATGGTGGATCACATGCTGATAACTCTGTAGATTTACAAGAATTTATGATCATGCCAGCAGGAGCACCTACATTTAGTGAAGCGTTAAGAATGTGTGCTGAAGTTTATCACACATTAAAGAAAATTTTAAATGATAAAGGTTATTCAACAGGTATTGGTGATGAAGGTGGATTTGCACCAAACTTAAAATCAAATCAAGAAGCTCTTGATGTAATAATTGAAGCAATAGGAAAAGCTGGATATAAGGCTGGAGAAGAAATCTTTATAGCAATTGATGCTGCTTCATCAGAATATTATAAAGATGGTAAATACGTATTAGAACATGAAGGAAGAACATTAACATCAGCAGAGATGGTTGATTTCTTTGAAGATTGGGTTAATAAATATCCAATTATCTCAATTGAAGATGGTATGGCAGAAGAAGATTGGGAAGGTTGGAAGCTTATAACTGAAAGATTAGGAAAGAAAGTTCAATTAGTTGGTGATGATTTATTTGTTACTAATACAGAAAGACTTGAAAAAGGTATTGATCTTGGTGTAGCTAATTCAATTCTTATTAAGCTAAATCAAATAGGTACATTAACAGAGACATTAAATGCTATAGAAATGGCAAATAGAGCTGGATATACAGCAGTTGTTTCTCATAGATCAGGAGAAACAGAAGATACAACTATAGCTGACTTAGTTGTAGCTGTAAATGCAGGCCAAATAAAGACTGGAGCACCAGCTAGATCAGAAAGAGTTGCTAAGTATAATCAATTGTTAAGAATTGAAGAAGAGTTAAATGATGTTGCTGAGTACAGAGGAAGAAAAGCTTTCTTTAATATAAAATAAATTATTATTAAAGATAATTTTTAAGTAAGAAGTAATTTTGCTTAAGGATAAATCATAATAAAGTTTATTAGGAAAAGTTATAGGAATATAGTTCTTATAACTTTTTTCTAAATTCTAAATAATTTGATCTTAATGTAATTTTTATTACATAAGTTGTAATAAGTAAATAAATGTGATATTATTAAACGTATGTTATTGATCATTATAGGAGGTGTTACCTATGCAAAATATATTATTAATTTTTGAAGGAATATTAGGCTTAGCTACTATTATAACTGTTTATATGCAACCTAGTAAAGCTGATGCGTTAAGTGGTTTAATACAAGGAAGCACAAAAGATACATTCTTTGCAAAAAATAAATCGAGAACTAAAGAAGTAATTCTTGTGAGATTAACAGTTATTTTTATGGCGTTGTTTGCAATTAATACAGTTTTATTAAATTTAATAAAATAATAACTATAAGCTACTTTACTTAGGTAGCTTTTTTTATGAGAAATTTACTAAAAAAATAAATTAAAGTATTTAATAAATACTAATAAAATTGCAAATATATATTGACAAATTATTCAATGTGATATATATTTAATATACTTTACTAAATATATAGGAATTGTAAGAAATAAAAGATTATCTGACTGGAAAACCAGAGGACATTTTCATTAATTTGAATATGTCCTCTTTTTGCATTACAAAGATATTTAATAGCTACATACTTGAATAAATGAGAAGAATATAAAGCATAAAAATTAATTAGATTTAGTTATCTGACTGGAAAACCGGAGGACATGTTTCTATAGCTATGGAAATATGCCCTTTTCTTTTAATAATGCACCTTATAGATAAAGGAATAATATTTATGCTATTTAGATTTTTATTTAAGTCTATATTTAAAATTAAGTACTTTAAGGAGGTGATAATATGCCTAGATATTCCGTAAAAATTATATGCATCAAAGCATACTAAAAAAAGATCTTAGGATTTCATATAAGTTATTGGAATCACTTATATGAAACCTAAGGTCTGAGTTTGCAATAAATATTTAAAGAAATTAATTAAAATTTTTATAGATAGGGGGAGAAAGAGTAATGGGTAAATTCAAAAGATTATTATCTCTGACATTAGTTTGTGCTATCAGTGTTTTTGTTACTGGATGTCAAAAAAATGTAGATCAAGCAGTCAATTCAGAATATAAATATGGAAAATTAAAAATACAAGCACTTAGTGGAGCTGTTTGCGGGGCACCAGCGTATGTTGCATATGAAAAGGGATTTTTTAAAGAAGAAGGCTTGGATGTAGAACTTGTTAGTGGAACCTTAGATGAAAATAAAACTGGGCTTGCAACTGGAGAGTTTGTTGTAACTAATGGTGATTTTCAATGGTTTCCATCTATACAACAAGGAATGAACTTAAAAGTGATTGGAGGGCTACACAAAGGATGTATAAAAATAGTACTTCCACCAAATTCACCAATTAAGACTGCTGCTGATTTAAAAGGTAAGAATATAGGTGTTGATGAAATTGGTGGTACACCAATGTCAGTAGCAACAATTGTATTAGCTAATGCTGGAATTAATCCTCAAACCGAAGTAACATGGAAACCATATCCTTTAGATCAATTAAATGAAGCTGTTAGTAAAGGAGAAGTTGATGCATTTGCAGCATGGGATCCATTTGGAACATTAGCTGTAGAAAACAATGGATATACTGTATTAACTGATATTTCAACAGACCCATTGTTTAAAGGTAAAAGCTGCTGTTTTCTATATGCAAGCGAAAATCAAATAAAAGAAAATCCGGATAAAGTTAAAGCTATAGCTAGAGCATATCAAAAGGCTGATGCATGGATAAAAGAACATCCAGAAGAAACAGCACAACTTGAAATAGATAAAAAATATATAGCATCTGATGATGTTAAGCTTGTAACACAGCTTATTAAGTCTTACGATTTTGAATACACAACAGATACTGCAAAAGATGATATTAGTTATTTTGTTAAAAAATTAGATAAAACAGGATTTTTAAAGGATAATACAGATCCAGCCCAATTTGCCAATGATACTTATTATGATATTTTAAAGAGTTAAAAAAGATAGGAGTTGTGCACATGGATTTACAGGAAGCAAATATTGAGAAGGCAAAAAATGTATCAAATATTATTATATTAAAAAGAAATAAAGAAGATATTGGATTGAAATTGTTAGATGCTCTTTATTGGAAGCCAAAATCTGTAGTATGGAGAATTATTAATATTGCAATTTTTGCTTTAGCGCTTCTTGTAAGCTTTGTAATTCCATTAAAGCAAAATGTAATTTTAGAACCTTACAGATTTTTTCTAATAATTTTAATAGTGTATTTTATAGTAACAAATATAATCGCATTATTTAATTCTAAGATTAAAGCTAAGATTAATCATAATGCGCAACTGTATTCGGGAATAGGTATATTGCTTATAATATGGGACTTACTAACAACAAAATCTAATACTTTACCACTTCCATTCTTTCCAAGCTTTGCTCAAATACTTCAAGTTATGGTCGAAGATTATGGAACTTTAATAATAAGTACCGGACATTCAATGAGGCTGTTAGTTATAGGATTTACAATAGGAACAATTTTAGGAACAACTACAGGAGTATTAATAGGCTGGTACAGGCAGTGGCATTATTGGATATTTCCAATAATAAAAATAATTGGGGTAGTTCCAGCTACAGCTTGGATTCCTATAGTAATGTTTATATTCCCTTCAAGTTTTTATGCCCAAATATTTTTAATAGTAATTTGTGTATGGTTTCCTGTTGCATTTATGACGTCTTCAGGAATTGAAAATTTACCAAAATCTTATTTTGAAGCTGCAAGAACACTAGGTGCAAAAGAAGATTTTTTAGTATTTAAAGTAGCAATACCGGGTGCGATGCCTTCAATTTTTACAGGCATCTATACAGCTACAGGAATCTCATTTGCAACCCTAGTGGTATCAGAAATGATTGGAGCTAAGGCTGGTCTTGGATGGTATATTAATTGGGCTAAAGGGTGGTCTAATTATGCTAAAGTTTATGCTTCTATAATAATAATGGCAATTGTTTTTTCAATAGTAATGGCTATTATATTCAAAATTAGAGATAAGGTATTAGTATGGCAAAAGGGGTTGTTAAAATGATAGAAGAAAATAGCAAGAACTATGGTTCAATTACTGTAAAGAATGTCTTCAGAACTTATATTGATGTAAATGGTAATGAAGTTGAAGCGTTGAAAAATATAAATCTTAATATTGAATCTGGAGAATTTATATCTTTTATAGGGCCTTCAGGATGTGGAAAAACAACACTTATGAGACTTATTGCAGGTTTAGATGAAGCACAAGAAGGCGAATTATTTTTAGATAGTGAAAAAATTAATGGAACTAGTTATGAAAGAGGATATGTTTTTCAACAGGCTAATCTGTTTCCTTGGCAAAATATTGAGGATAATGTCTCAGCAGGCCTTAGAGCAAGAAAAATATATAAAGAGCACAAAGAAGAGGTATCACATTATATAGAAATTGCGGGACTTAAAGGATTTGAAAAATCTTATCCTCATCAAATATCTGGAGGTATGGCACAAAGAGCATCTTTAGTTAGAGCGCTTATAAACAGTCCTAAGGTTTTATTATTAGATGAACCTTTAGGAGCGCTAGACTCCTTTACAAGATTTGCACTTCAGGACAAGCTACTAGAATTATGGAAAGAAAGAGAAAACACAATGATTTTAGTTACTCATGATGTTGATGAAGCTGTATATTTAAGTGATCGGATTGTAATAATGTCTCCAAGGCCTGGAAAAATTGAAGAGATAATTGATGTTAATTTAAGAAGACCAAGAAATCGTACCAGTGATGATTTTTTGAAGCTACGTAAGAGAATACTTGAAAAATTAAATCTGGTAAGTAAACCTAAAGATTTAGAATATTATTTATAGTTTTATAGAGGTGATGCTTTTGATTGAAAAAACTACTTTAAAAGTAGAAGGAATGACGTGTACACTTTGTACAATAATAATAGAAAATGCAATTAAAACATTAAATGGAGTAGTAAATATTCAAGCCAGTTATGCAAGCGAGAAGGTTAATATTGAATATGATAGTAAAATAATTTCTATTTCAATGATAAAAGACAAACTTAAGAAAAGTGGATATTATTTATACGATCCAGAAGAAAATCATGTGCCTAATAAGAGAAAAAGTGAAATCGACACATTAAGAAAATTAGTAATAATATCATTTGTTTTAACCAGTCCTATGATTTTAATGATGATCCTTAATGGAGCTAGTGACTGTTGTATATCTTTTGACATTTTAAACAAATCAAGCTTAAGTAAATTTTTAGAAAGCTTAAGATATAAAACTCTCTTCCTTCATGATTGGAGATTACAGTTTATATTGGCAACTCCAGTTCAGTTTATAGTAGGTTCTAGATTTTATAAAAAAGCTTATTTTGCTGTGAAAGCTAAAATTTTAAATATGGATGTACTTGTGGTATTAGGAACAACCGTAACTTATTTTTATAGTTTATATACATCATTCTTTGGAGTAACCAACTCATCAGGGATAAAAAATGTATTTTATGAATCTTCTATGGTTGTAATAACATTTGTTTTACTTGGAAAATATTTAGAGGAAATAACGAAAGGAAGGACTTCAAAGGAGATAAAATCTTTACTTAATCTACAAGCTAAAACAGCCAGAGTTGAAATGAATGGAGTAGAAAAAGATACTCCAATAGAAGAAGTTAAGCCAGAAGATAAAATTATAGTAAGACCGGGAGAAAAAATACCCGTAGATGGCATTATATTAGAAGGAAATTCATCAGTAAATGAAGCAATGATTACAGGAGAAAGTTTCATTGTAGAAAAAAGCATCGGAGATGAAGTAATAGGATCTACCTTGAATATGTATGGCACATTTAAGTTTAAAGCAACTAAAGTTGGAAGTAAAACAAAATTTGGTGAAATACTAAAACTGGTAGAAGAAGCTCAAAACAGCAGGGCTCCAATCCAAAATTTAGTGGACAAAGTATGCAGCATTTTTGTTCCTGTGGTTGTTTTAATTTCAATAGTTACATTCATTATTTGGTATTTCATTATCTTAAAAGGGAGTTATTACTTTTTATCAAAAATAATAATATACTCTGTAGCTGTTTTAGTTGTATCTTGTCCGTGTGCACTAGGACTTGCCACGCCAACTGCTATTATGACTGGAATTGGAAATCTCGCTAAAGAAGGAATATTAATAAAAAATAGTGCCAGCATAGAAAAATTATGTACCTTAGATACAGTTGTATTTGATAAAACAGGAACAATTACTACGGGAAATCTAACTGTAGATCAAATTATATTTGTAAAAGATAAGAGTAATTTAGAAAAAGAAAAAATTCTAAAACTTGCTGCAATTGCTGAAAAAAAATCAGAACATTTAATAGGTAAAGCTATATATGAAGAAATTGAGAAAGATTTTTCAGCAAAAATAGAAGATCCAGATGATTTTAAAGCTATTCCAGGGAGAGGAATAATTGCTATCTATAATAACAATGAAATAATCATTGGAACAGAAAAATTTATAAAGGAGCAAGGTATTTGCTTAGATAATGCGCTAAGTAATTTAATTGAAAATAAAGGTTATGAAAATGGAAAGACAGTTATTGTTATAGGCATAAATAATAACTGTGAAGCAATTATTTTGTTATCTGATACTATAAAGCAAGATGCTAAGGAGGCTATTGCGAAGCTAAAAAATAATGGTATAGATGTAATACTGTTAAGTGGTGATAATAAAAAATCCACTAAAGAAATCGGTGATAAAGTAGGGATTACTAGTGTTATCGCAGAAGTACTGCCAGAAGAAAAAGGAAAAGTAATTGATAGGTTAAAAGCTGATGGAAGAACTGTTGCAATGGTAGGAGATGGAATCAATGATGCGGTTGCGTTGTCAAAAGCAGATGTAAATTTTGCTATGGGAAGTGGAACGGATGTGGCAATAGAAATAGGAGATGTAATTATTTTGAATAGTAATCTATTTTCTATACCAAGTGCGATTAAGAAGGCTAAAAAGATAAGAAGAAAAATCCGAGAAAATTTAATTTTTGCATTTATCTATAATATAATAGCAATTCCGTTTGCAGCTACAGGGCATTTAACACCAGCCATTGCTGCAATTACAATGTCAGCTAGTTCTTTATCTGTACTTTTAAATTCATTAAGTTTAAAAATGCGACTAAGCAACAAAAAGCCATTTTTTAGAGAAAGGAGGAGCTTTTGATGAATGAATGGGGAAATGAAGTAATAAATTTTTTTCAAAACATACTATTGCTTAAATATCTGCCGGATCTTAATACAAACACAAGTTATGGTATAATATTTATCTTCGGATTACTAAGTTCTTTTCATTGTATCATTATGTGCGGAGGTTTTACAATTTCTCAAGTATTAGGGAGTAAAGTAGAAAATAAGAAAAAATTTAACGGATATTTATTATATAATGCTTCAAGAATAATTTCATATACTATTGTTGGTGGACTTGCTGGTGGAATTGGGAGTGTTCTTGGATTTACTGAAATACTTAAAGGGATTGTTCCAATAATAGGAGGAATATTTATAATTATTACTGCTATAAATCAATTGGGATTTTTAAAATTTTTAAGAAAGTTCAATTGGAATCCTTCTTTAAAAATTATAAGAAAAATTGGAGTTGGAAGAAACTATGGACCAATATTCTTAGGTCTAATTAGTGGAATAATGCCATGTGTACCGCTTCAAACAGTAGAATTATATGCATTAGGAAGTAAAAGTATTATAGTTGGAAGTTTTTCTATGTTTCTATTTGGTATAGGCACGCTTCCAGTTTTGATGATATTTGGAACTATAAATTCTCGGTTAAACAGAAGATATACTGTTAAAATAGCTAAAGTGGGAGCAATACTAGTCTTTATATTAGGATTTTCACTAATAAATAGAGGTTTTGCATTATTTGGAGCTAATGCGATGGATATGAAAATGGAATCAAAAGATTCAAGTAAAGTTTATACATCATACATTAATGGAGGTAGTCAAAATTTAATTACAGAGCTTGAGAAAGATTCATTTCCAGAGATACGTGTTCAAAAAGATGTGCCAGTAAAATGGATTATAGAAGTGGAAAAAGATAAATTAAATGAGTGTAATAACGAGATTGTTATTTCAGAATTAAATATTGATAAGCATTTGAAAGAAGGAGAGAATATCATTGAATTTACGCCTAAAGAAATAAGAGAAATACCATATACGTGTGGAATGGGAATGATAAAAAGCAAAATAAGTGTAGTAGATAAGATAGATTCTAATGTTAATTAAATGATATGTAATCATTATATTGAAATAATTTTAGAGTCAAAATATTTAAGTTAATAAATACAAATTGTTCATTGACAAAGTTATCTAAATGTTATAATATAATAAAAATACATTTCTTATAAAAACTATCGGAATACTGAAGATTTTTTCTTAGTGGAAGTTAACCAGAAAACTGGAGACTAAATTTATTTTCTAAACTTATAGAAGATAAATTAGTCTCCTTTTAATTTTACTCAATAATAATAAGCATAGCTAAGCAATTGTCGAAAGTAGAAACATTAATCAAGAAACTTAGAGAAGATATTAATTACAAAAAATAATTAAATAAAATGGAGGAAAAATTATGAGTAATCAAGAAAGAAAATTAAAATTTGAAACATTACAAGTACATGTAGGACAAGAAAAACCAGATTCTGCAACAGATGCAAGAGCAGTCCCAATTTATCAAACAACTTCATATGTGTTTAGAAATTCTGAACATGCTGCAGCTAGATTTGGATTGTCTGATGCTGGCAACATATATGGACGTGTAACAAATTCTACACAAGATGTTTTTGAAAGCCGAGTTGCAGCCTTAGAAGGAGGAATTGCTGGTCTTGCAGTAGCATCAGGAGCAGCGGCAATTACTTATTCTATTGAAAATATAACTCGTGCAGGAGATCATATAGTTTCTGCAAAAACTATATATGGAGGATCTTATAATTTATTAGCAAATACATTACCTACTTATGGTATTACAACAACATTTGTAGACCCAGAGGATTTATCAAATTTTGAAAATGCAATTCAAGATAATACAAAGGCAATTTTTATAGAATCACTTGGAAATCCAAATTCAAATATTATAGATGTTGATGGACTTTCAGCAATTGCACATAAACACAAAATTCCCCTAATTGTTGATAATACATTTGGAACTCCATATCTTTTTAGACCAATTGAGCATGGAGCAGATATAGTTGTTCATTCAGCAACAAAGTTTATAGGTGGTCATGGTACAACTTTAGGAGGGGTAATAGTAGACTCTGGAAAATTTGATTGGTTAGGTTCAGGAAAATTTCCTCAATTAACAGAAGCAGATCCGAGTTATCATGGCATTAAATTTATAGAAGCGGCTGGACCAGCAGCATATATAACTAGAGTTCGTACTATTTTATTAAGAGATACTGGAGCTAGTATAAGTCCATTTAATGCATTTATACTACTGCAGGGGCTAGAAACTCTTTCGCTAAGAGTTGAACGACATGTTGAAAACACGTTAAAAGTAATAGAGTTTTTGAATAAACATCCGAAAGTTGAAAAAGTTAATCATCCATCATTATCAGAAAATGCAGATAATGAATTATATAATAAATATTTTCCGAATGGTGCAGGTTCAATATTCACATTTGAAATTAGGGGTGATGCTAAAGAAGCTCAAGAGTTCATTGATAAACTAGAGATATTTTCATTACTAGCAAATGTAGCGGATGTTAAATCATTAGTAATACATCCAGCTAGTACAACACACTCACAACTAAGTGTAGAAGAATTACTTGATCAGGGAATCAAACCAAATACAATACGTCTTTCAATAGGAACAGAGCATATTGATGATATAATTTATGATTTATCACAAGCCTTTGAAGATTAAACTAAAAGGCCATATTAACTAGGTTCAAATATTTTGGATTAAGCTGACTAGAAAGCTAGAGGCATTAAATAGGATTAATATAATTTTATTTAATGCCTTCTTTGATATTTGAATCACATAATTTTAAGTAAAATAATAGCATTATAGCAAATAGTATTAACGCTACTTATCTTAATGATTTTAAGAACAATATAATGAATTTGGAGGAAAATATTATGACAGTAAATAATGTAGAAAGCAAAGAATCAAAAATTGTATTAAATAACTTAAGTCAAGTATATTATATAAAGGAAAATTCAAAAAAAGAAAAATTTCAAGCGTTAAAAGATTTTTCGTTATCAATTGGTAAAGGAGAATTTATTGCAATTGTTGGTCCAAGTGGGTGCGGAAAATCAACACTTCTTGATATAATATCAGGTTTAGTAAAAGCAGAATCAGGAAGTATTTCTATTGACGGAAAAGTTGTTAATGGGCCAGCGTTAGACAGGGGATTCGTAATGCAAGGGTATGCATTATTTCCATGGAGAACAATAAGAAAAAATGTTGAGTTTGGTCTTGAATTAAAGAAAGTTCCTAAAAAAGAAAGAAATAAAATAAGTGATGAATTCATTGAGCTTATAGGACTTAAAGGCTTTGAAAACAGGTATCCTCATGAATTATCAGGAGGTATGAAACAAAGGGTTGCTATAGCGCGTTCTCTTGCATATGATCCAGCGGTGTTGCTTATGGATGAACCATTTGCTGCAGTTGATGCTCAGACTAGAGAAAATCTTCAAGATGAGCTTATGAGAATTTGGGACAAAACGAATAAAACAATAATTTTTGTTACTCATAGTATTGAAGAGGCTGTTCTTCTTGCAGATAGAGTTGTAGTAATGACTAGAAATCCTGGAACCATAAAAGAAATAGTTAGTATAGATCTACCAAGACCAAGAACAAATTCTGATATGAGAGCTTCAGCGGATTATAACAGGATAACTAATAAGATATATGAATATCTTCATAATAAAACAGAAGAGAAAAAAGAGAAGTATGATGATGAATTGATCATTTCAAAAGAAATAACTCCTGCAATAGCATTATAAAGTTGTTATTTAGTGTGCAAAATCATAATAGGAGCTATTTAACTAAAATTTTCACTAGTTTTTAATGGATTAAAAGATGAGACACATAAGATGTAAGAGATTATAGAAATAATCCTAGTGTATATGTATAATTCCGATGTTGTTAATTTATTTTTAAAGCAGGTGATAATGAAGCAGCTTAAGTTTAGTTTCACAAAGCAATTAAAGAGGTAGATTTTAATGAAGAATAAATTTTTTATATTAACTATTGTGATATTAGCATTGATGTTTACAGGATGCTCAAAATTATATGAAAATGACGATATAGTAAAAATAGGATATATTGGAAATTTTACTGAATTGCCTTTATTTGCGGCATATGAAAATGGATATTTTGAGAAAGAAGGAGTAAAGGTAGAATTAGTAAAAATTAATGATAATGAAGTTGAAGAAAAAATAAAGAATGGAAATATTGATGCATTTACATGCGATTATAAATTTTTAAAATGGAATAATCCTAATATTAATATGAAAGTTAGTATGGGTATTACAAGCGGTGCAATTGAAATTATAACATCAAAAGATAGTAATCTTCAAAAAATTACCGATATAGAAAATAAAAGAATAGGTATTGTAAATCAAGGAGATGGAACTATGGCCGCTGCCATTAATGTATTAAATAAAAATAATATAAATGATAATAGTATTAAATGGGTTTATTTAAAGGATGAAAATCCAACAACAGCTATTGAAAATGGAGAGGTTGATGCTGCTGTGGTTTGGGATATAAATAGAGAAGATAATAATATTAATGTTATATATAAAACTGGACTTATAGATAGTGAAAATTCATCAGGCAATAATCATGGTAATCATGGCAATAGTTATTTTTATATTAATTTTGCTGGAGTAAGAAGTGAGATTGCTGACAAGTATCCAGAAAAGACAGCAGGTATTTTACGCGCGTGGATTGAAGGTGCGGCTGATGTTGAGGAAGGTAAGGATAAATCTTTAAGTAATGCTGTGGAAAAAGGATATATAAAAAATGTAAGTGAGGATGAAGAAGCTAAAACAAAATATTTTATGTGGATGCCTTCAGTTAAAACAGGTAAAGAAAATTTAAAGGAATATATACATATTCAAAAATCAATGGGAATTATTAATAGTGATTTAAATGAAGAGAATTTTCTTAAGAGTATTTTTGCAGATGTGTTACCATTTTGGGATTAGCAAACTTTTAGATATTAACCATAGAAAAGAACCAAAGATTAGAATATACAATTTTATGTGTCTGACTAGAAAACTGGAGGATATATATTTTATTAAAAGATAGAATATACATCCTCCAGTTTTCTTTTATTAAATTACCGATTTGTATAATTATGAAAAAAAACTGTTTCAACATTAATTACTTATAGCTATGGTTTAAAAGCAATAAAAAATTAAGAAAGGTGGAGAAGCATGAAGAAAATAAATTTAAATATTGCAGAAGTAGAAAAGCGTGAAACAAGATTGGGAACAATTATAGCTTGGGATGGTAATGCAGCGGAACTTGTAGAGCAATCTGACTATAATGGAAGAGGGTGCGGCAGTAAAAATGGCAGTTGTAGACTATGTGAAATAGAAGGCCCCTTTGCTCAAGGCTCTGGATGTTCTGAGGAAATGGTAGAGTGTCAAGCAGGTCAGGTTAGAGATGCAGTATTAATACAACATTCACCAATTGGATGTGGTGCTGGACAAGTTGGAAATAACAGACTATTCCGTTTTGGACTTGCAACAAGAAATCTCCCAATAGAAAATGTAAAAATTATGAGCACTAATTTACTTGAAGGTGATATGGTTTTTGGAGCAACAAAGAAGTTAAAACAGACAGTTGAAGATGCATATAAGAGGTATAAACCAAAGACTATTTTTATAGTATCATCATGTGCGACTGGAATAATTGGAGAAGATATTGAAAGTGTAGCATCTGAATATGAAAAAAAACTTAAAATTCCAATAGTGCCATTGATTTGCGAAGGTTTTAAGTCAAAGCACTGGACTACAGGATTTGACGCTACACAGCATGGTATCTTAAGACAAATAGTAAACAAGCATCCTAAAAAGCAGGAAGATTTAATTAATATTATTACACTTTGGGGATCAGATGTATATACCCCAATGTTTAGAGAGCTTGGGCTTAGAGTTAATTTTGTAATTGACTTAGCAAGTGTTGAGGATTTGGAAAGGCTATCAGAAGCAGCGGGTACCGTAAGCTTCTGTTATACATTATCCTCTTATCTTTCAGCTGGTTTAGAACAGTATTTTGGAGTTCCAGAAATAAAAGCTCCGCAACCATATGGATTCAAGGGAACTGATGCATGGCTTAGAGAAATAGGAAGAGTAACTCATAGAGAAGAATTAGTTGAAAAATATATTGAAAAAGAACATAAGAGAGTTGAACCTATTATCAATGAATTAAGGAAGAAACTAAAAGGAGTAAAAGGATTCACTTCAACTGGCTCTGGATATTCTCATGGTCTTATCACAGTACTTAGAGAACTAGGAATATCAGTAGATGGTTCTTTAGTATTCCATCATGATCCAGTATATGATAGTGGAAATGTAGAAGCAGATTCCTTAAAACACTTAGTCGATAATTATGGAGATGTTAAAAACTTTAGTGTTAGCAACAGACAACAGTATCAATTTTATAGCTTGCTAAAAAGAGTTAATCCAGATTTTATTTTAATAAAACATGGAGGATTATCACCACTTGCATCAAAATTGGGAATTTCAGCTGCACCTTTAAGTGATGAAAGTTTAACAATAGGTTATCAGGGAATGATATATCTGGGAAACAAGATATTAGATATTTTAGCAAAAAAGAAATTCCATAACATTCTGAAAGAACATACAGAAATGCAGTATACAGACTGGTGGTTAGAACAATCTGATCCATATGTATTAGCTAAAAATCCTAACCTTTTAGATCAGAAATTTAATGAATTACTTGAATCAAGAAGAGCAGCAGCTATTTAGAAGGAGTTAAGAAGATAGATGAGTAAAAAAGTTAAAGAGATAGTGAGAACAAATTCTATAGAACAAGTGCGCTATGGATGTGCAATAGGAGCACTTGCATCAGTATCAGCAATTCCATATGCTATGCCAATCACACATTGTGGGCCAGGATGTACATCAAAACAATCCGGTGTATTAATGAGTAATGGCGCTCAAGGTGGTGGATATAGTGCCGGTCCCGTAATCCCATCCGTTAATGCAACAGAAAAAGAAGTTGTATTTGGTGGAGAAAAAAAGTTAAGAGAGTTAATTAAGGGTACTTTACTTATAGTTAAAGCAGACTTATACGTAGTGCTAAATGGGTGTATAGGCGAATTAGTAGGAGATGACATAGGCGCAGTTGTAAAAGAATTTCAGGAGTTAGGATTTCCAATAGTTCATGCAGATACAGGTGGATTCAAAGGAAATAATTTAATTGGTCATGAAATAGTTATTAAAGCTATAATTGATCAATTTGTAGGTGATTATATTGGTGAAAAAGAAGATAAACTTATTAATTTATGGTCAGAAGTACCTTATCAAAATACATTTTGGCGTGGAGATTTAGAAGAAATTAAAAGAATATTGGAAGGGTCAGGTTTTAAGGTTAATGTTTTCTTTGGTGTAGAGAGTAATGGTGTAGAAGAATGGAAAAGCATTCCTAAAGCGCAGTTTAATCTTGTACTTTCACCATGGGTTGGCCTTGAAATAGCAGAATATCTTGAGAAGAAATATGAACAACCATTTTTGCATATTCCTACTGTGCCAATTGGAGCAAAGGAGACAACAGATTTTCTTAGAAAAGTAGCAAAGTTTTCAGGTAAGAACAAGAGAAAGGTTGAGGACTTCATAAAAAGGGAAGAAAAAAGATATTATCATTATTTAGATAGTTTTTCAGAATTCTATGCAGAGTATGGATGGAGTGTAACCTCAATGTATGCTGTAATTAGTGATTCAACTTATGGTTTAGCACTTAATAGATTTTTGGCAGACCAATTAGGTTTTGTTCCGGCTATACAGGTTATTACAGATAATCCACCAGAAAAATATCGAAAACAAATAAGTAATCAATTTGAAAATCTTTCAGAAGGTGTATCTACTGAAGTTGAATATGCTGAAGATGGATATACAATAGATGAAATCATTAGAAATACTGATTTCAAGGGTAGAGCACCAATAATTTTTGGTACATCATGGGATAGAGATTTATCAAAAGAATTGAAAGGATATATTATGGAAATTGCTCTTCCTGTGTCAAATGAAATTGTTATTGATAGATGTTATGTTGGTTATAGAGGGGCATTAACATTCCTAGAAAGACTTTATACTATAGTCACAGCAACAGATACAAAGATAATAACATCATAAAAGTTTTTATGATGATATTTCTTATAATTTTAAATAATTTGGAAAGGTGTGACAGGAAGAATGAAACAAAGATATGTAAATATTATTGTTGTAGCTATTTTCTTTTTAATATGGGAATTAGCAGCTAGAACTGGAATATTAGATACTCAATTTATACCGGCATTTTCAACTGTAGCATTAAGAATGTTTAAGATGGCATTAAGTGGCGAATTATTTATCCATATTGCTATAAGTATTGAGAGAATGGCAATAGGATTTATTTTAGCTACAATTGTAGCAGTACCAGCTGGATTTATCTTAGGAGGATGGGTTCCTAAGTTAGCAAGCTTCTTTAATCCTCTGTTTACAAATTTTTCTCAGGTTAATCCATTTACTTTAATTCCATTATTTATAATTTTATTTGGAATTGGAGAAGCAGGTAAAGTAAGTATTATTTTCTGGGTTATATTATGGCCAATGCTTTTTACAACAATGGCAGGAATAAATCAAATAGATCCAATCTTTATTAAAGGTGCAAGATCAATGGGAGCTACTGGAATACAAATATTTTTCAATGTTATTCTTCCGGGAAGCATAAGTAGAATATTTACTGGTATAAAGACAGCATTAACAGTAGGATTTACTATGCTTATTGGTACCGAAATGGTTGGTTCCGAAGCAGGAATAGGATGGATTGTTTCTAATTCTCAAAAAAATTATGATGTACCTAAATTATATGTAGGAATTTTGACTATAGCAATAGTGGGAGCATTAATATCGGTATTAGCTGATAATTTAAAAAGCTCAATAATTGTTTGGGAAGATAATTTAAAGGAAGAATAGTGTATAAATAAGGAAAGAGGTGAGTAACGTGAAGGAAAAAAACAAAGTAATATCTAAAATAGGAAAATTGATGTTTAGCACTTTATCAACAGCAGCATTCTTTGTAATTTGGTATTTAGCGACTTCAACTGGAATTTTAGATACTGGAATTATTCCTGAACCATTAAAAGTATTTAATCAATTGGCTACAAATATATTTAAGGGTGATTTGCTTAGTCATACATTACTGACATTTAAAAGAGCTATAATAGGTTTTTTTGTGGCACTAATAGTAGGATTATTAATAGGTTTTTTCTTAGCTTCTATTTCAAAGAAGTTGAGAAATTACGTAATTCCAATCTTACAATTTTTCGAAAAACTCAATCCGTTTGCACTTTTCCCTTTGTTTATGTTGTTTTTTGGAATAGGAGAATTTAGCAAAGTAATAATAATTTTTTGGGTTGCAGTTTGGCCAATTATTTTTCACACTATAGCTGGCGTGGAAGGTGTAGATAAGCTACTAATAAAGTCAGCAAGAACAATTGGAGCATCACCTAAAACAGAATTTTTCAAAGTAATTTTACCAGCAGCATTACCAGATATTATTACTGGTATTAAATTTAGCGCGCAAATAGCTTTTATATTAGTTATTTCAGCAGAAATGCTGAGTTCATCAGCTGGATTAGGATGGTTTATAAGTATTGCGAAAACACAATATAATCTTCCTAACTTATATGGAGGAACATTATTTGTTGCTGCATTAGGGATAACTATAAATAAAATATTAAACATATTAGAGAGCAAATTATTTGTATGGAAAGAAAAAACTTTTTAATATATTCAAGGAGGGTAAATTATAATGGCAATAGAAAAAGAAAAAAAAGTAAAAAGAGTTATTCAAGCAGCAATAGCAGTTTTGGTTATAGGAGGTATTATTATAGGAGCGCAACTTGGTAAGACGAAATATTCATCTCCATCTGAATCCTTGGAAGCTAATAGTAGCGCAAAAAGTGATGATAGTACTTCTGCCAGTAATGATGATTTATTTCCAATAAAAACGGCAACAAGAAAAGATTGTACATTAGCCCCTTTTTTGGTAGCAGATAAAAAGGGATTTTTTAAAGAGGAAGGATTGAAATTAGTATTTACTGGTGAACTAAGTAGTGATGCTGTCACACCTGCAATTTTGTCTGGAGATAATGATGTAGCGGATACACATCCGAATGCATTAGCGCTTAAGGTATATGGGGGATCAAAAATTAAAGCGGTAGGGCGTTCAATAATTGAACCTGGTCCTGGAGTAGATCCTAAATTGAGACATATGAGGTTCTACGTGAATAAAGATGCAGTAGCTGCTGGAGTTAAAACATGGAATGACTTAACAAATTATAAAGGCAATGAAAAACTTAAGTCAGCTGGTTATACTAATACTTGTGAAGATTTCATTCCTAATAAAATTTCAGATACTAAAGGTGTTTCAAGAGATAAATTTGAATGGATTACATTTGAAACAGATCTTCAAAAAATTGAAGCTTTAAAACTTGGACAAGTTGATATTATAGGTGTTCATCCGCCATTTTTCGATGCAGCGCAAGAAGCAGGACTTACTCAAATTGCAGATTCATCAGAAGCGGGACTTGGTGAAGCAACTGGAGTTTATTTATACTATTTCTCAGATAGTTTTATAGAAAAACATCCAGATAAAGTAGCAGCATTTGTTAAAGCTATGACTAAGGCACAAAAATGGGCGAATGCAAATGTTGAAGAAACAGCAAAATTAACTAGTGAATTTATAGGAACTGAAGTAAAAGGAAATCACTATTATTCTGAAACTACGAAAATTGATGAACAGACTATAAATCCATGGATTGAAGACTTAGAGAACACAGGCGCTATTCCTAAAGGAGCTATTAAAGTAGATGATATTATAACACATAAATTTGAGGCACAATAATGAAAAAAAATACAGATGTTCTTTTAAAGCTTAAAGATAAACTAATAGAAATATCAGGTTTGATAATTTTGATTATAATCTGGGAATTTATAGCTAGAGCAAAAATTATAAATAGTGATGTATTTCCAAGTTTTACGGTAACTATAGGAGAAATAGGTTATCTGTGGGGAAATGAGGATCTATATATGCATATAATGTCAACATTGTGGAGATTTACATTTGGACTTTTATCAGCCGTTTTAATAGGTGTGGCTGTAGGAAGTATATTTGCAAAATATAATGATATTTATTTAATGTTTGAACCTTTAATTAGAATTTTTTCGAAAGTTAATCCCTTTTCTTTAATTCCTGTATTTATTGCATTTTTTGGAACAGGTGAAATGGTAAGACTTGCAGCAATTATATGGGTTGGCGTGTTTCCGATATTACTGGGAACATTAAATGGGATAAAACAAATCGACAAGGATTTAATAAAAAACGTTAAAGCTATGAATATTTCGTTATTTGATATAATATTCAAAGTATATATTCAAGCATCTGCACATAGCATTTTTGCTGGGATCAGAATAAGCGTTCAAATGACATTTTTTATTATAATCGTTGGGGAAATGTTGGGCGTCAATTCAGGACTTGGATATCTTCTGCACAACGGAGCACATCATTATTTTGATGCACCTAAAGTATATGCGAGCTGTGTAATTATAATAATATTAGGAGTTATTATAAATAGATTTTTCAGATATATACAAAATGGGTTGTTTTTATGGGAAAAACCAGAGTCACTTTTTAAAAATCATAAAACCTATAAAAAAATAGACAACTTTACTTTAATTATTTTATCCATTATTATAGCGGGAATATTAATTTTAGGAGAAGTGCAATTAAAGTTGGCAGCGTATAAATCAGAACATCCTATTGAATTCTTTAAAGAGTAAAGTGTGATTAACAAGTGCTTTATTATGATATTAAAAGGGAGGAGTTGAATTAGGTGAAACTAAAAAATGTGAATATAAGAGGTTATATTACAATAGTAATTTTTATTTTTGCTTGGGAATTTTTTTGCAGACTTAAAATATTAGATCCTGTGCTTATTCCATCTTTTTCGAAAGTTATAACTGGAATAGGTGAATTGTTTTTAAAGCAAAAACTGTTATATCATATAGAGCTAAGTTTTTATCGGTCTTTTTTAGGATTTTTACTTTCAATTATAATTGCAGTACCATTAGGTATTGCAATTAGTATTTTAGTAAAACAAATGCAATCATCAGTAGAACTTGTTTTAGATGCGTGTTCCCAGATAAATCCATTTATTATTTATCATCTAATTATAATTATTTTAGGTGTTGGAGAATTTACGCAGATCGTAGTTATTACATGGACATGCATTTGGCCAATACTTTTTAGTACCATAACTGGAATACTTAATGTAGACGATTCTTATATTAAACATGGAAAATCTTTTGCACTTAATAAATGGAATTTTATAAGTAAAATATTATTACCAGGTGCTTTACCGCAAATTATGCATGGTGTTAAACTAAGTCTGAATTATTCATTATTTATGCTAATAGCCGCAGAGATGATGGGAGGGAGTTCTGGCCTTGGATTTCTAATTAAATCATGTCAAAATATGTACAGAGTTGATTGGGTAATAGGAATAGTTATTGTTATAGCTATGATAGGATTGTTAATGGATTCAATAGTTATGTATTTAGAAAATAAAAACGTATATTTGAAATATATACTCCATGAAAAAGAATAAGAAGATATAGTTTTTTATAGCATATTATACTAATTCCCACATATCTCATTTTATTCGAATGACAAAAGTATAAGTTTAAAGAGTATTTGCTTTATAAAGAATCTGTCTAACTAAGTGAAAATAATATGGTATATTATATATAGATTAATTAATGTAATAGCTTCACTTTCAGCTTAATTTATTTTTGGGGTTCTAAAATCATAAGGGATTCTTTAATAATAAAGCTTAATATGTTATAGAAATTTTTTTGTAAAAATGAAAAAGTATATTGACTAATTATTACTATATAGAATATAATAGGTAATAATAAATCATAGTAATTCAATAGGAATAATAAGAAAAAAGTATAGTATATATTAATATATACTAATTATAATTTTAATGCGATGAAGGGAATAAGTATATTGAGGAAAATTTTCAGAGAGGAATTCTTAAAATAGCTGAAAGGAATTCTAAATGGAACTCTATAGAATGCATCCTGGAGTACTAAGTTGAATTTTTGGTATGTTTAAAAATAATAAGGTCGTTAAATTTAATTTTGTAGATCAATTATTTTATATACTTGAATTAGTAGGCTTAGCAGTAGTGCCTGATATAGCACATAAAGATGTTATGCTGCGTAAGACCGATTAAATTTTAAGCATAATAATCAGAGTGGAACCGCGGAAATTTTCTGCCTCTGTTTTATAACAGGGGTCTTTTATTTTATTCTTTAGAAATTTATACAACAGTTACTTGAGGGAATAGTTTATTGAAAAGTTTACGAGTGTCAGAGAATAAAAAGGGAAATATACACGTATAAAAAAAGTGGGGAGCGCATTTAACTTTTTATCTCCTATATAAAATGTTTTTATATGCAGATTTTTCTCACATGCATTCAAAAAAAGCAAAGGCGTAAAAGAATTATATATCAAATTTTGAGGGAAATTATATATAATTTATATAATAAAAACAAATATATAAGGTATTTATATGTATATCTTGGGGGTGATTGTGTGGCTGTTAATAGTAAAGAACTCACAGAAAATAAAAAGCTAGAAGAAATACTAAAGATGGTTGAGAAAATAAGGTATGGGTCTATAACTTTGATAATACAAGATGGAGTAATTATACAAGTAGATAAAAATGAAAAAATAAGAATAAGATAAAAATTTACATGTGAAGGAGTATATGTTAGGAAGCCAAAGAATATTGGTCTAATAAAATAATTTATAATTTTTTATAAAAATGTTGACATATACGAATGAGAAGAATATATCATATAAAAACACAGCAATCTTATATGAATAAGAGGATATGGAAAAGAATAATATTTAAGTAAGTCTGACTGGAAAGCTAGAGGACATACTTCTAATTAATAGAAGTATGTCCTCTTTTCTTTTTTAAGAAAAATATTATTCTAAATAATTTAAGGAGGAAAGTCGTAATTATGGGAACAATTAATTTAAAAGAATGTTCAGTGACTATAAGGGAGACAAGGTTAGGTTCAATTACTGGCTTTAATGGATCAGCCAAGGAACTTGTCACATGTGCTCATGCGGGAAAATTGAAAGATAGTTCAAGAAAATTTTCTCAATGTATGGGATGTAACGCAGGTCATGCTTTTTGTCAATTATCTATGATAAGAGATGCAGTTGTTGTTAATCATGCACCTATAGGATGCGCAGGTGATTTCTTTGGATTTAATTTTACTTATAGAGTCGAACAGATGAAAAGAGAGCTTCCGGCTACAATAGGAAGATATTTTAGTACCTGCATTGAAGAAAAAGATACTGTTTTCGGTGCAGCTAAGAAATTAGAGGATACCGTAAGAGAAGCATATAAAAGAACCAAACCTAATGCAATCTTTGTTACAACTTCTTGTGCATCTGGGATCATAGGTGAGGATGTAGATGCGATAACTGAAAATTTGTCAAAAGAGCTAGGTATACCAGTTATATCATGTTCTTGTGAAGGGTTTAGATCTAAAATATGGACAACAGGCTTTGATGCTGCTTATCACTCAATTTTAAGAAAGTTAGTAAAGCCGCCTAGAAAGAAAACAAATAAAATCAATGTAGCTAATTTCTGGGGAAGTCATATTTTTGATGAATTTTTAAATAGATTGGGTTATGAAGCACAATATATTGTACCATTTTCAACGGTTGCAGAACTTGAGTATATTTCAGAGGCAGCAGCAACAATCCATATATGCCCATCCCTTAGCACTTATTTAGGGGCAGCTTTAGAACAAGAATATGGAGTCAAAGAAATAAAGTCTCCACCAGCCTATGGTATAGAAGGAACAGATATATGGATGAGAGAGATTGGCAGAGTATTAGGCAAAGAGGAAGAAATTGAAGAAATTATAAAAGAGGAGCATGAAAGGGTACTACCTAAACTTGAAGAATATAGAGACAAACTAAAAGGGAAGACAGCATATGTAACAGCGGGAGCTGCTCATGGTCATGCAATAATAGCAATGCTTAGAGAGCTTGGGTTAAATGTTCAAGGGGCAGCAATATTTCATCATGATCCTCTATATGACAATAAAGATAAAACTTCGGATGCTTTAGCTCAAACAGTCAATATTTATGGTGATATCAAGCACTACAATGTTTGTAATAAACAAGCCTATGAATTGGTTAATATATTAAACAGAGTAAAACCAGATCTTATGATTGCAAGACATGGTGGAATGACTATGTGGGGGGCAAAGCTTGGAATACCAACTTTATTAATTGGGGATGAGCAATTTGGTTTTGGATATCAGGGAGTTTTAAATTATGCTTCAAGAATAGTTGAAACCCTTGATAATAGAGAATTTGTAAGTAATTTAGCCAAGCATAGTACTATGCCTTATACAAAATGGTGGCTAGATCAAGATCCATTTACTTTCTTAGGAGGTAATAGTAGTGTCGAAAATTATTGAACAACCTAGATTTTCCTGTGCTTTAGGAGCACAGCAAACAGTAATAGCCATAAAACGAGGAGTTCCTATACTACATTCTGGACCAGGATGCAGTAATAAAATTAGTTCTTTAATAGGACAAGGTGAAGGCTATGCTGGAGGAAATACAATTCCGTGTACTAATGCTACAGAAGCTGATGTAGTGTTTGGTGGGGAACGAAAACTTAAGAATGTTATTGAGGGAGCTTTCCAAGTAATAGATGCTGATTTGTATGTGGTACTTACTGGATGCACATCAGATATTGTTGGAGATGATGTAGGAAGTGTTACGTCAAAATATCAAGAAGGAGATAAACCTATTGTATATGTAGAGACAGGTGGATTTAAAAGCAATAATTACGTAAGTCATAGTGAAGTTGTCAATGCAATAATAGATCAATATGTAGATAAATTCAAAAATAGCAATGGAGTAAAAAAGGGGCTCGTAAATGTATTTGCAACAGTACCTTATCAAGATCCATATTGGAGTGGAAATTTAGAAGAAATAAAAAGAGTTCTTGAAGGTATTGGTTTAGAAGTAAATATACTTTTTGGAAATGAATCTAATGGTATTGAAGAATGGAAGACAATACCTAATGCAGAGTTTAATATAGTTGCAAGTTCATGGGTAGGATTAAATATTGCAGAACATCTAAAAAATAAATATAAAACACCATACGTGCATTTTCCATACTTGCCAATAGGAGCAATTGCGACATCAAGATTTTTAAGACAAATTGGTGAATTTGGGCATTTAGATAAAAATAAAGTTGAGAATTTTATAAAGAAAGAGGAAGAAAAATTTTATTTTCATATAGAAAAAACTGCGGACTTTATGCTTGAGTTTAGATATGGATTACCTAGAAAATTCTACAGTATTTTGGATTCATCATATTCCTTAGGTTTTTCTAAATTTTTATTAAATGAACTGGGTATACTTCCTGGAAAGCAATTTATTATTGATGATACACCAGAACAATATAAAGAATCTATAATAAAAGAATTTAAGAATATATCTGAGTATAGATCAGCAGAAGTTGAATTTAATGTAGATGCTGGCGCAGTTCAATTGGAAATAGAAAAGGAAAAAGAAAAAGATTTTCAAGAAGGCAGGGCTTTAATACTTGGAAGTGGCTGGGATAGAGATTTAGCGGCAAAATTAAATGCAGATTTGCTTATCACTAGTGTGCCAGTAACATATAGACTTGTATTAAATTGTGGTTACGCAGGATACAATGGGGGGCTTAGAGCAATTGAGGATATATATGATAGAGTGCTAAACACCTATAGATAAATATGAAAATATGTAAGAGTTTAAATATGTATATAGTTAAATAGAAAAAAATTTAACTATTTAAATATGTATCTAGATAAGAATTTAAATATATAAATATTTATAGATAAATAGCGGGTTTGAGATGGATTTAAGCCAACCAAATATAAAAGATGAAAGGGATTATATGGATTTATAGAGGTTTTAAATATGAGCGTTTTTATAAGAATTATTAATGCAAATTAACATCAATAATTGATAAATTTGGAGGGAGAAAGATGAGTAATTACAAGTTCGATACTATTAAAGTTAGAGGAGGATACAATCCAAAGGAACATAATGATGCTGTATCAGTACCGATATATGCAACAGCATCTTTTGAAGTAGGTGAAGCAGAAAGATTTGATAGGTTAGCGAGTCTTTCAGAAGAAGGTTTTATTTATAGCAGACTTGGAAATCCAACAGTTAGTGTCTTGGAAAATAGAATAGCTTCTTTGGATGGTGGCATAGCAGCGGTAGGCGTTGCATCAGGAATGGCAGCTATAACTTATGCATTACTTGCAGTAGCAGAAGGGGGAGGAAGAATTTTAACAACACATCAATTGTATGGTGGAACCGTAGATGCTTTAAAAAAACTTTATCCTAAGTTCGGAATCCAAATTGACAGGATTGAAGATGACAATGATATTGAGGAATTTAGAAAATCTATAAAAGAAGACACAAAAGCAATTTTTATAGAAACTATAAGTAACCCTAATGCAGCATTATATGATTTAGAGGCAATCGCTAAGATAGCACATGAAAATAATATTCCACTAATTGTTGATAATACATTCGCAACACCATATCTATTTAATCCTATTAAATATGGAGCAGATATAGTAATATACTCAGCAACAAAAGCCCTAAGTGGCCATGGAAACGTGATTGCAGGAGTAATAGTTGATAGTGGTAAATTCAATTGGGCAAATGGAAGGTATCCTCAGTTTTCTGAACCGTACTTTACTCTAAAAGATTTAGAGGGAAATGAAAGAAGTTATATAGATGTATTTAAAGAAAGTGCATTTGCTGGAAAAATCAGATTAGATTATCTAACATATTTTGGAGCAGTTTTAAGTCCTTTTGATGCTTATTTGATATTAATAGGTTTAGAAACATTATCTGAAAGGGTCCAGAAGCAAATTAATAATACAAGAAAAATAATAGATTATCTTAAAAATGAAGAATCTGTTGCCTGGATAAATTATCCTGAAATCGAGGGAAGCCCATATAAATTTTTAGCAGATAAATATTTTGCTAAAGGAGCAGGATCAACCTTTACTTTTGGTTTTAAAGGAAATACAGAACAAATTTATAAATTAATAAATTCAGTAAAACTATTTAGTTATCAGGCAAATGTTGGAGATGCAAGATCTTTAATAGTTAATGTACCTAAAACAACCCATGGAGAATTAACAGAGGAACAATTAAAATTAGCAAGAATTCCTCAAGAAACTATTAGGCTTTCAATTGGCCTTGAGGATTCTGAAGATTTAATTAATGATTTAAGACAAGCTTTTAAGGAAGCTTTAAGCTAAGTATAGGGAAAGTTTAAAAATACTTTAGGTATATTAAAATAGGGAAATGACCAATTAAAAGAATTCATATTTTTATATGCCGATAAGTTTTAATAATTTATAAAAAAGGAGAATATAGCAATGGCAGAAAAAACTTTAAGACAAGTGGCAATTTACGGTAAGGGGGGAATAGGAAAATCAACAACTACTCAAAATTTAACAGCAGGGCTTGCAGAGCTTGGAAAAAATGTAATGGTAGTTGGTTGCGATCCTAAAGCAGATTCAACAAGATTATTATTGGGGGGACTAGCTCAAAGAACTGTTTTAGACACTTTGAGAGAAGAAGGAGAAGATATAGAGCTTGAAGCCATTATGAAGACAGGTTTTAAAGGTATAAAATGCGTTGAATCTGGAGGTCCAGAGCCTGGAGTTGGATGCGCAGGAAGAGGAATTATAACCTCTATTGGAATGCTTGAAAGGTTAGGAGCCTACACTGAAGATTTAGATTATGTATTTTACGACGTTCTTGGGGATGTTGTATGTGGAGGTTTTGCAATGCCTATAAGAGAAGGTAAAGCAAAAGAAATATATATAGTTGCAAGCGGTGAAATGATGGCATTATATGCTGCAAATAACATCTCCAAAGGAATTCAAAAGTATGCGCTAAAAGGTGGAGTTAGACTTGGAGGAATAATATGTAATAGCAGAAATGTTGATAGAGAGCTTGACCTGTTAAAAGCTTTTGCAAAGGAACTTGGAACACAATTAATTCATTTTGTACCAAGAAATAATGTTGTTCAGAGAGCTGAAATAAGAAAAAAGACTGTCATAGAGTTTAACCCAGAAGATAAACAGGCTGATGAGTACAGAGAATTAGCTAGAAAGATAGAAGAAAATGATTTATTTGTAATTCCAAAACCAATGACTCAAGACAGACTCGAAGAAATTTTAATAGAATATGGATTAATGGATTTAGATGAGGATTATATAATTTAGTTTAAAATCTTTTAGACATATTATAAGGAATAGGAAGACTTAAAACATCACTATTCGAGGTAATGGGAGGCAATTTTATGATAACTGTTAAGAATATAAGTAAAACATTTAATACTCCAACAGGAAAAGTTGAGGTGTTGAGAGATATAAGCCTAGAAATAGCGCGAGGGGATATATTTGGAGTAATTGGTTTTAGCGGCGCAGGTAAATCGACATTAATACGTTGTTTAAATGGCCTTGAAAAACCCGATTCTGGTAATATAATCATTGGAGAAAATGAGATAACTAAGTTAAATGGAAAAGAATTAAGAAGTGCTAGAAAAAAAATAGGTATGATATTTCAACAATTTAATTTATTTGATTCAAAAACTGTTTATGAAAATATTGCTTTTCCATTAGAAATTTCAGGATATAAGAAAGAGGCAATAAAGAGAAGAGTTGAAGAGATATTGGAATTAGTTGAATTGTCAGAAAAAAGGGATTCATATCCACTTCAACTAAGTGGAGGGCAAAAACAAAGGGTTGGTATTGCAAGAGCTTTGGCTAATGATCCGGATGTACTTTTAAGTGATGAAGCAACTTCTGCTTTAGATCCACAAACCACCTTTTCAATTTTAGAACTTTTGAAAAATATAAACCAAAGGTTAAGCTTAACAATAGTGATAATAACACACGAACTAGATGTGTTAAGGTATTGCACTAATAATATGGTAGTTTTAGAAGATGGTCATATAGTAGAAGAGGGGAATACAGAAAACTTATTTTTAAATCCTAAAAGTGATACTTTAAAGAAATTTATAACAATAACAGAAGGATTTCAAAATAATAGGAAATTTTCAGGGGGGGAAGGAATATGAGCAATGATTTAGTTAAATTGCTTTTAGTTGGAACAGAGGAAACTTTATATATGGTATTGCTTTCATCCATAGTAGCCTTTTTGATAGGTGTGCCAATTGGAGTATTATTGGTTGTTACGGATAAAGGCGGAATTTTTCCTTTATATAAAGTTAACAAAATCGCTGGTTTCTTAATTAATGTAATAAGATCCACGCCTGAAATAATATTAATAATTATATTATTGCCATTATCAAAATTTATTGTTGGGACCACATTAGGTGCAAATGCAGCAATAGTATCTATTTCAATAGGTTCAGCTCCATTTATTGCGAGAATAATTGAAAACAGCTTAAAGGAAGTTGAATTTGGAAAAATAGAAGCTGCAGAATCAATGGGTGCAACTCCTATTGATATAATAAAAAAAGTTCTGCTTCCAGAAGCTCTTCCTTCAATTGTAAGAGGAATAACTATAGCAATTATAGGAATAATAGGCTTTACAGCTATAGCAGGTGCAATTGGTGCTGGTGGACTTGGAAGTTTAGCTATAAGATTTGGCTACCAAAGATTTCGTACAGATGTACTTATAGGGACTGTAGTTATTCTAGTTATTATAGTACAAGCTATACAGCTTATTGGAGATCTCATCGCAAAGTCAATTAATAAGAAGAGATTTAAGTTTGAATAAATATGGAGGGATTAAATTGAAGAAAAAATTATTATCAATAATTACAAGTGGATTACTTTTAGTAGGAGTATTTGCTGGATGCTCAGCTAACAAAGAAGATGCAAGCAAAGCTACAAGTGCATCAACAACAACTGAAAAGAGCGAAGTGACTTTAAAAGTAGGTGCAGCATTAACACCGCATGCTGAGATATTAGAGCATATTAAGCCAAAACTAAAGGAACAAGGTATTAACTTAGAAATAGTGACCCTTGATGATGAAGGCCAGCTAAATCCGGCATTGGATGAAAAGCAAATTGATGCAAATTATTTTCAACATGTTCCTTACTTAGAGTCTGTATCAAAAGAAAAAGGATACGACTTTGAAGTGGCAGGAAAAATACACGTTGAGCCTATAGGATTATATTCTAATAAACTTAAATCAATAAATGATTTACAAGATGGGGATAAGATAGGTATACCTAATAACCCTTCAAATGAATATAGAGCCTTAGTTCTTCTTGAAAAAAATGGACTAATTAAACTAAAAAGTGGATTAGAAAATTATTCTGCGACACCAAATGATATAGCTGAAAATCCTAAACATCTTCAATTTGTAGAGGCAGATGTAGCACAATTACCTAGATCTCTTGGAGATTTAGCGGGAGCAGTAATAAATACTAATATAATTTTAGATGCTAAAATTGATCCAAATACAGCAATTCTTAGGGAAGATGGAGATTCTCCTTATGCAAATGTAATTACGGTTAGAAAAGGAGATAAAGATAGAAAAGAAATCAAGGCACTTATTTCAGTCCTAACTACAGATGATGTTAAAAACTTTATTAAAGAAAAATATGGTTCTGCGGTAGTTCCAGCATTTTAAAGAGGAGGAAGATATGTCATACAAAATAGCATTTGCAAGCAGTGATGGAAAAGTTGTAAATCAACATTTTGGAAGAACAAAGCAATTCTTAATTGTTGAAGTGGATGATAAAGAATATAAGTATGTAGAGACAAGATTTAATGAGCCATCGTGCCAAGAATTTCAGCACACTGAGGATGCTTTAAGTAAATCTATTGAATTAATATCTGATTGTAAAGCAGTCTTTGTAGCGAGAATTGGACAAGGAGCCTTAGCTGAGGTTGAGGCGAAAGGAATAAAAGGAATTGAGGCACCTTATTTTATAGAAGATATACTAAAAAAAGTGCTAAATTCAAAAGTAAATATTTTAGATTTATATTAATAATCTAAGTTATAAGTATGATTCAAGTAAGTAAATAGTATTTAAAGAATTCAATTAAATTAGGACTTAGATTATAAAATTAAACTTTGGATAATGAATAAATTTTGATCAAAGTTAGAATAAAGGAAGTGAACTATATGGGGAATTTTGACCACCTTGTAAAAACTCATCCGTGCCTAGGTGGGGAGGCGCATTTTAAATATGGGAGGATACACTTACCAGTGAGTCCCTCATGTAACATACAATGTAAGTTTTGTAGAAGGGGATTTAATAAATCAGAAGTGCGTCCAGGAGTAAGTTCATTACTACTTACTCCAGAAGAGGCTGTAAAAACTGTTAGGAAAGCATTAATGTTATGTCCAGAAATTAGTGTTGTAGGGATTGCAGGTCCAGGAGATACGCTTGCAACTGATCATGCTCTTGAGACTTTTAAATTAGTAAAAAAAGAATTTCCTCATCTTATTAACTGCTTAAGTACCAATGGATTAAGATTGGAAGAAAAGGCTGAAAAGATTGTTGAAGCTGGGGTTGAGACAATAACTGTTACTGTTAATGCCATTGATCCAAAGATTCAAAAAGATATATGTTCTTTTGTAATTGATGAAGATGGTAAAAGACTAGAAGGGGAAGAAGGTGCAAAGAAGTTAATAAATGCACAACTTAGAGGTATTAAAAAGATTAGCGAATTAGGAGTTATAGTAAAAATAAATAGTGTCTTAATACCAGGAATTAATGATAGACATATCAAGGAGATAGCTAAAGTAACTAAGGGGTTAGGAGCATCAATATTAAATATAATTCCACTAATACCACAAAACGAACTTTCTCATCTTGAAGCGCCATCATGCCTAATGCTTGATAAATGTAGAGGAGAAGCAGGTGAATATCTTGATGTATTTAGGCACTGCAAACATTGCAGAGCTGATGCCTGTGGAGTTCCAGGTAAAAATCAAGATATACATGGTCAATTATATGATAAAGAAGTTGTTGAAACTTTCTCTCATGGATAGGAAATTAGTTGATTAATATGAATAGAAACAAGTATTAAAAAATTATTAAGGATTCATAATGACAATCGTTAAGATAAATAAAATATAAATATTTCATTTATCCTAAAACACAGTAAACAAATAAGAATAATATGAGTAATATATAGTAATTTATATTTAGAAATAGTAGCAACCTTTATATATAAGAAATAAAGAATAGTGTAGAAAACTTTGCACTAGCGAAACCTTGAGGAGGAGAGAAAAATGAAAATAGAATCATTATTAGTTCATGGTGCAATTGATGGGGATGAGACAACAGGATCGGTGAATGTTCCAATCTATCAAACTTCCACATATAAGCAAGAACAGTTAGGTAAAAATAAAGGATATGAATATTCAAGGACTGGAAATCCGACAAGGGAAGCATTAGAGAAAACTATTGCCTTGCTGGAAAGTGGAAGCGGTGGACTTGCATTTAGCAGCGGAATGGCTGCTATTACGGCTGTTTTATCTTTATTTCATAGCGGTGACAAAGTGATAATTCCAAGTAATCTTTATGGAGGAACTTTTAGAGTAATTGATAAAGTATTTAAGAATTTTAATCTTCAATATGAGATAGTTGACTTTTCTAGACTAAATGATGTAAAAAGAATTTTAGAAAATGGAAAGGACAACACAAGTATAAAAGCCGTTTTTATTGAAACTCCAACAAATCCGCTCATGGATATTACTGATATAGAAGAGGTTAGTAAGCTTGCAAAGGAATACGGAGCACTTACTGTTGTAGATAATACGTTTATGTCACCATATTTGCAAAGACCTTTAGAATTTGGAGCGGATATTGTTGTTCATAGTGCTACTAAGTATTTAGGCGGTCATAGTAATGTAGTAGCTGGATTAATAGCTGTAAATAATGATGAGCTTTGGGACAAGTTACACTTTATACAAAATTCAACGGGAGGAGTACTTGGACCATTTGATTCATTTATATTGCTTCAAGGCATAAAAACTTTAGGTGTTAGATTGGATAGGCACAATGAAAATGCAGAGAAAATAGCACAATTTTTATCACAAAGTGAATATATAACTAAAATTTATTATCCAGGAATAAAGGATTCGAAAGGATATGAAATTCATAAGAAACAAGCATCTGGCTTTGGGGGAGTATTATCTTTTGTTATAAATGAAAAGATAGATTACAAAAAGTTTCTAAGTTCACTAAGACTTATAACTTTAGGAGAAAGTCTAGGTGGGGTGGAATCTTTAATATGTCACCCAGCTAGCATGACACATGCAGCAATTCCATATAAAATAAGGCAGGAGGTTGGAATTGTCGATAATCTAGTTAGGTTGTCAGTAGGGATAGAAAATATTGATGATCTAATTGAGGACTTAAACAATGCATTTAAGGAGAGTTTGATATGAATTATGTAAGTGATGTAAAAGAACTTATTGGAAATACTCCGCTTATAAAACTCACACATATCAATGTTAAAAAAAATGTTAATATATTTGCTAAACTTGAATGTTTTAATCCTGGTGGCAGTATAAAAGATAGAATTGGAGTAACAATGATTGAGGGGGCTGAGAGAAATGGAAGCTTAAAGAGGGGGTATACCATAGTTGATGCAACAGCAGGAAATACTGGTCTTGGTATAGCTCTAGCGGCAATAAATAGAGGCTATAATATAATCTTTGTAGTACCAACCAAATTTTCAATAGAAAAGCAAAAGCTAATGAAAGCCTTGGGGGCTAAAATCATTAATACTCCAGATGAAGAAGGTATGCTTGGAGCTATAAATAAAGCTAGTGAATTATTAAAAGAAATTCCAAATAGCATTAGCCTAGGTCAATTTGAAAATGAAGATAATCCTCTAGCACATTATGAAACAACAGGCCCTGAAATATATAAAGCATTAGATGGTAATATAAATTATTTCGTGGCAGGTGCGGGAAGTGGAGGCACATTTACGGGGATCATAAAATATCTAAAAGAAAAGGATAAGGATATTAAAGGAGTACTCGCAGATCCAGAAGGGTCAACAATGGTCGGTGGAGAGCATAAGAGTTACAAAATAGAGGGTATAGGAAATGATTTTGTTCCTAAAACAATGGATATATCTTTGGTTGATAAAGTTATAAAGGTTAATGACGATGAGGCTTTTAAGAATGTAAAGTTACTGGCTAAAAAGGAAGGTTTAATAGTTGGATCATCATCTGGAGCAATACTCGCAGCAGCATTGAAGTTATCTGAGGAAATCGATAGTGGAAATATAGTTGTTGTTTTTCCTGATAGGGGAGATAGATATCTAAGTACAACATTGTTTGATGACTAAGTAATATAAATAAATTAATAAGCTATGGAAATAAGAGATATAAGGACAAGATTTTGATTTTGGATGGGAAAAAACTTAACTATGATAACTTTATTAACGAAGTTGACTAGAAAACTAGAGACTGAGTTTCTTGATTATACATTATTTAGTATGCAAGAGACTCAGTTTTATTGTTCATAAAATAAAATTTTAGGAGGGATAAAAGATATGGCATATAAAAAGATCAATCTGGATATTCCAGAGGTTGAAAGTCGTGAACAAAGACTTGGAACTATTATTGCATGGGATGGAAAGGCATCAGAACTATCAGAGCAATCTTCTTATGAACGCAGAGGATGCGAGGGCAGAGGTAAACAATGCAGACTTTGTGAAATGAAAGGACCCTTTACACAAGGATCAGTTTGTAGCGAACAGATGGTTGAATGTCAAGCTGGAAACGTAAGAGATGCAGTGCTTATTCAACATTCACCCATTGGTTGTGGAGTGGGGCAAGTACCTTATAATTCAATTTATCGAAATGGACTTGCACTTCGGAATTTACCAGTAGAAAACATAAGAATTATTTGTACTAACTTAGATGAAAGTGACATGGTATTTGGAGGTATTAAAAAGTTAAAACAATCAATTAAAGATGCTTTTGAAAGGTATAGTCCTAAGGCGATTTTTTTAGGTACATCTTGCGCAACAGGAATCATTGGAGAAGATATGGAGAGTGTGGCTGCGGAAGCAGAAGATGAAATTGGCATACCTGTAATTCCACTTGCCTGTGAAGGCTTTAGATCAAAACATTGGAGCACAGGTTTTGATGCTACTCAACATGGAATTCTTAGAAAAATTGTACGTAAAAATCCTAAAAAGCAGGAAGATTTAATTAATGTTATAAATCTTTGGGGATCTGATGTATTTACACCAATGCTAGGAGAGCTAGGATTAAGAGTAAATTATGTTGTAGATTTAGCAACGGTAGATGATCTTGCACAACTTTCAGAAGCAGCAGGAACAGTTGGGTTTTGCTATACCTTGTCATCGTATATGGCAGCAGCATTAGAACAAGAATTTGGTGTTCCAGAAATAAAGGCACCTCAACCTTATGGCTTTGCAGGTACAGATGCTTGGATTCGTGAAATAGCAAGAGTCACTCATAGAGAGGAACTTGCTGAAGAGTTTATCAAAAAAGAACATGAAAGAATAAAACCTAAGTTAAAAGAACTTAGGGAAAAACTTAAAGGTGTAAAAGGATATGTTGCAACTGGTTCAGCTTATGCTCATGGTTTAATTACTGTTTTAAGAGAACTAGGAGTTGAAGTAAATGGTTCTTTAGTATTTCATCATGACCCGGTTTATGATAGTGGAGATCCAAAGCAGGATTCTCTTAAATTTTTAATAGATAATTATGATGATGTACCTTCATTTAGTGTAAGTAATAGACAACAATATCAATTTTATGGACTCTTAAAAAAGACAAATCCAGACTTCATATTAATAAGGCATAATGGGCTCGCACCATTGGCATCCAGATTAGGAATACCAGCGGCTCCACTCGGAGATGAACATCTTGCTATTGGATATGATGGAATGGTTAATTTAGGAGAAGCTGTTTTGGATGTACTCGCCCATAGGAAATTTCATCAAGACCTAAAAGAGCATGTAAAGCTGCCTTATACCAAATGGTGGCTTGATCAAGAGGATCCTTATATTCTTGCAAAAAAACCAGAAATATTAAATGAAAAAATAATATAATTGATATTTTTTAAAGGAGGAAGTTATGGAGATTAACAAAGACGTAAATATTACTCAAACAAATTCTATAAATCAAGTGCGTTATGGTTGCGCTATAGGAGCTATTTACAGTGTATCATCAATTCCTGGAGCAATGCCTATTGTAAATTGTGGTCCTGGTTGTGCAGATAAGCAGTATACTGGTCTCGCATTTTATAATGGTTTTCAAGGTGGTGGATATAGTGGTGGAGCAGTATCGCCGAGTTCTAATGCAGGTGAAAATGAGGTTGTATTTGGTGGAGAAAATCGTCTTAGAGAATTGATTAAATCATCCTTAAAGATAATGGATGCAGAATTATTTGTAGTTCTTACTGGATGTATAGGTGAAATTGTTGGAGATGATGTAGGAGCAGTTGTTGGAGAATTTCAGAAAAAAGGAGCCCCTGTTGTATATGCGGAAACTGGTGGATTTAAAGGAAATAATTTTATAGGCCACGAATTAGTTACAAAGGCTATTATAGATCAATATGTTGGAGAATATGATGGAGAAAAAGAAAAAGGGTTAATTAATGTATGGTCACTTTTGCCATATCAAAATACATTTTGGCGTGGAGATCTTACAGAAATAAAACGTGTACTTGAAGGAGCAGGGCTTAAAGTAAACATTCTATTTGGACCAGAATCAAAAGGAGTAAGCGAATGGAGAGATATACCTAAAGCACAGTTTAATTTAGTGATTTCGCCTTGGCTTGGCTTAGACACTGCTAAGCATCTAGAAAATAAATATAAACAACCATTTCTACACATCCCTACTGTTCCTATTGGAGCAAAGGAAACAAGTGCATTTTTGCGTAAGGTAGTTGATTTCTCCGGAATAGATAAACAAAAAAGTGAAAATTTTATAAAAGATGAAGAAAAAAATTACTACTATTATTTAGAACACTTTTCAGATTTCTATGCTGAATATTGGTGGGGCTTACCGGCTAAATATGCAGTAGTGGGAGATAGCGCTTATAATTTAGCTCTAAATAAATTTTTAGTAAACCAGCTGGGATTAATTCCGGCTAAACAAATTATTACTGAAAATCCTCCAGAGCAGTATAGAAGAGCAATTGCGAGTGAGTATAGTAAATTAGCAGAAGATGTATCTGCAGATGTTGATTTTGCAGAGGATGGATATGTAATAGGACAATTGCTAAGACAGACAGACTTCGGGCATAAGCCGCCTATTATATTTGGTACTACATGGGAAAGAGATACAGCTAAAGAATTAAAGGGAGCAATTATTGAAGTAGGTTTTCCAGCCTCTTATGAAGTAGTACTATCAAGAACTTATATTGGATATAAAGGAGCGCTTAATTTATTAGAGAAGATTTATACTACTGCAATTAGCGCTAGTGCATAAAATTTATTGTAAAAATCTTTAAACATAAAATAAGTAAAAAAATTTAAGAAAATAATACGAATTATTAAGCACATCTAAAATTTAAATAGTTTAATTATGAAGTCATTTATAGATATCCTTTTGATAAAAGAGGATATCTATTTTTGTTAAGTAATGCCTAAATATGTATATTTTAATTGGATTTTTTATTACTAGACTTATTTTAGCATTTGGAGTAACAGAATTTTAAATTAAATTTATTATTGCAACATAATATAAACAATTCAAATGTTGCCATTTTTTAATTAACTAAACTATAGTATATAAATAAATTAGAATATATATGTCAATACTAATATTAAAATAAGATAAAATCTATATTGTACAAGGTTATTGTGGTAGTATATAGGTATATAGGAATAAAATATAGTAATAGTATAATGGAGGAAGAAATTATGGGAATAAAACAAACATTAGCAAGTTTTATGAAAGAACCTGCATATAGGCCAATGGACATTGAAGAGTTAATTGCTGTATTTGATATAAAGAAAAATGAATATAATGCGTTTAAAAAGACTTTAAGAACTATGGAAAATGAAGGACTTATTATAAGAACTAAAAAAGACAAGTATATGATAGCTAATGCGAATCATGAAGAAGAAGGTCTTATTATAGGATCGCTTCAATCACATTCAAAAGGTTTTGGATTTTTAATTCCAGAAGAAGAGGGACAAAAAGACGTATTTATACCAAGCAATTGTATAAATGGAGCTATGAATGGTGATAAAATATCTGTTAGAGTAACAAGAGAAGATACAAAGACCAAGAAAAGAGAAGGAGAAGTAGTAGAAATTATTGAAAGAAACACTACTAGAATAGTAGGTGTATATGAAGATTCTAAAAATTTTGGTTTTGTAGTTTCTGAGGATCCAAGGATATCTAAAGATGTATTCATCTCAAAGAAGGATAGGAATGGTGCCAATGATGGAGATGTTGTTACAGTTAAGATAACAAAATGGCCTGAGGAAAATAGAAAAGCTGAAGGAGTTGTAACAGAGGTTTTAGGAAGAAAAGGTGACAGAGGAATAGACATTCTAATGATAATTAAAAAACTTGGACTTCCAGAAGAATTTAGTGAAAAAGTTCAAAAGTATGCTGAAGGTATTTCTGATGAAATTGATGAAGAAGAATATAAAGGCAGAAGAGATTTAAGAGATTTGAGAATGGTAACAATAGATGGTGAAGATGCTAAGGATTTAGATGATGCTGTATCTATCGAAAAATTAAGTAATGGCAACTTTAAACTAGGAGTTCATATTGCCGATGTAACACACTATGTAAAAGAAAATAGTCCATTAGATAAGGAAGCATTAAAAAGAGCAACATCAGTTTATTTAATAGATAGAGTTGTTCCGATGTTACCTAGAAAATTATCTAATGGAATATGTTCATTAAACCCTAGAGTAGATAGATTAACATTAACTTGCTTCATGGAGATAGATCATAAAGGAAAAGTTGTAGACCATGAAATTGTAGAATCTGTAATAAAAACTGATGAGAGAATGACATATAAAGATGTCACAAAGATATTAAGAGATAATGATGAGGAACTTATAAAAAGATATGACTATCTTGTTGATGACTTTAAAATGATGGAAGAGCTATGCGGTATATTAAGAAATAAGAGAACCAAAAGAGGTGCCATTGATTTTGAAATAGCAGAAGCTAAGATAACACTTAACGAGTTAGGAAAACCAATTGAGATTAAACCGTATGATCGTGAAATATCAAATAGGATGATAGAAGAATTTATGTTGGCAGCAAATGAGACAGTTGCAGAGCATATGTTTGGTACTCATCTACCTTTTGTATACAGAATACATGAGAGTCCAGATGAAGAAAAATTAGCTAAATTTAAAGAATTTGTTTATAATTTGGGATATGCTATTCAATGGACAGAAGAAATAAGACCAAAAAGTTTTCAAGAGATTCTAGAAAAGGTTAAGGGAAAAAACGAAGAAACAGTTGTAAGTACACTTTTATTAAGATCTATGATGCAGGCAAGATATGCACCAGAATGTAGCGGACATTTTGGGCTTGCAGCTGAGTACTACTGCCACTTCACTTCACCAATAAGAAGATATCCTGATTTACAAATTCATAGAATCATAAAAGAATATTTGCATGGAGAAGTAGATGGAACTAGAATAAATAAATTAAAAAATATAGTAGGTTATGCAGCTAAACAATCTTCTGAAATGGAAAGAAAGGCTCAAGATGCAGAAAGAGAAGTTGATGATCTTAAAAAAGCTGAGTATATGCAAGAGAGAATTGGTCAAGAATTCGAAGGAATTATATCTTCAGTTACATCTTTTGGAATATTCGTTGAGTTACCAAACACCATTGAAGGTTTAGTTCATATAACAGATCTAGATGATGATTATTATATATTCAATGAAGCAAATTTAAGCTTGATTGGTGAAAGAACTAAAAAGTTATATAAACTTGGAGATAAAGTAAAAGTAGAATGCGTTAATGTAGATATAACAAATAGAGAGATATTTTTTAAGATTACACAAGAGCCAAAGAGAGAAGAAACAGATAAAGATTTTGAATCAGAAGGAAAAATTAGCGAAGTAGAAAAAAAGTTAGTTGAAGTATAAGATATGATTTTAATGTTCTGAAAGAGCAAAAATTTGTGCATATAAACTTATTTTGAGCGTTCATATCAGCAATGTTCAAAATAAGTTGATTTACAGAAATGGGTATAATATAATTTTAGTAGAAATATAACCATAGCGGGTGATTATGATGGCAAGAAAAAGAAATGAGAATTCATTAGCAGAAAATAGAAAAGCAAGGCATGACTATTTTGTAGAAGAGGCAATGGAAGCAGGATTGGTTTTAGTTGGGACAGAGGTTAAATCAATAAGAAATGGAAGAGTGAATCTTAAAGACTGTTATGCAGATATATATAATGGTGAAATATTTGTAAAGAATATGCACATATCTCCTTATGAACAAGGAAATATATTTAATGTAGATCCATTAAGAGAGAGAAAATTACTTCTTCATAGAGATGAAATAAGAAGACTTGATGGTTTAGTGTCTAGAGATGGATATACCTTAATACCTCTATCATTGTATTTGAAGGACGGAAAAGTTAAAGTTGCGCTTGGAGTTTGTAAAGGTAAGAAAAATTATGATAAGAGAGACTCGATGTTAGAAAAAGCTCATAAGAGGGACATGGATAGAGCAATTAAGGAAAAGAATAAATATTAATTAAGCATGCTACCGAAAGTATAAAAATATTTTTGGTAGTTTTTTATTTGGTTAGAATACAAGATAATATGGGGTTTCTAGATAAAATTATTATAGAAATAATCTGAATAATAAATGGGTGACATTTACAATAAATATACTATTGAAAAAATATGTGTCATATAATTTTTTGTAAGTAATAATATGTAAATGAGATTAGTATTAAGGGGGAAATAATTGTGAAAAAACTTCTAAAGTTCAGAAAAGTTATATCAATTTTTACTAGCTTATTCTTCATAATTACTTTATTTAGCTCGTTTTCTATAAGAGTTTATGCAACTGAGAATGAAAAAATGTTTGACGTTATCGAAATCACTGATTTTCATGGAACACTTAATGATTCATCAGGAAATCAAGTTGCAGGGGTTTTAGCAGATAGAATAGAAAAAGTGAAAGAGTCTAATAAAGATAGGACATTGATTTTAGGTGGAGGTGATTTGTATCAAGGATCTGCAACATCTAATATCATGAAAGGGGTTCCTGTTCAGGAGACTATGTCTAAGATTGGAATGGAGATAACAACTCTTGGAAATCATGAGTTTGATTGGGGATTGGATACAACTACAAATACAACAATGAAGGGTGCAGCGTATTCAATAGTTTGCAGCAATCTTTACGATAAGAAGACTGGCAAGCTTGTATTTGATCCATATAAAATTATAACTAAAGATGGCATAAAAATCGCCGTTATAGGAGGAATAACAAGAGAAACAGAGACGAGTGTATCACCTAAATTTGTGAGTGACTATAAATTTACAGACCTTGCAAGTGAAATAAATCCTATTGCACTACAAATAAAGAAAGATAAATTGGCGGATGTAGTAATTGTATTGGTGCATGAAGGTGATAAGGGTGATAATGCAACAGGGCCAGTATTTGATTTAGCTAATAACCTTCAGAATGTAGATGCTGTATTTGGTGGACATAGCCATACTAAAACTGCTGCAATTGCTAAGAATACCAATATCCCAGTATATATTGGGGGATCAAACGGTAAAGGATATATAGATGCTAAATTCAAGTTGACTAGTGATAATAAAATCGTATTTGATCAGCCAAATCTTGAAACAAGTTATGTGGCGCTAGATAATGACAAAGGATATAAAACTGGAACACCACAAACAGACAGTGATGTTGATAAAATTGTAGATAATGCCAATAAACAGATAGAGCCAATGACGAGTGAAGTTATTGGGTATAATACAGAAAAGGATTTAACAAGAAAATTAGATGCTTCTCCATATGGATCATCAGTTTTAGGAAATTGGGCATCTGACGTTACAAGAAATTCTATTAAAGCTGATGTTGGATTTCAAAATAATGGAGGTCTTAGAATAGATATTCCACAAGGAAACATTACAGTCGGAACTATGTGGCAGTTTATGCCTTTTGATAACACAATTTATAAATTAAGCATGACAAAATCTCAATTAAAAGAAGTTCTAGAGCAGGCTGTTGCGGATAACAGTAAGGGGTTACAGGTATCGGGAATTAAATTTGGCTATGATTCAAATCTTCCATCAGGTCAAAGAGTTAAATCTATCACAAAAGAAGATGGAACTCCTATTAGTGATAACGAAAGTTTATCTGTTGCAGTTCCAGATTTTGTGGCTCAAGGAGGAGATTCGTTTACTGCATTTACAAAGTACGGTGGATTAGATGTTAAAAATGATACTCATGTTTTAGTAAGAGATGCATTTATAGATTGGTGTAAAGAAAATAAAGATAAAAATGATAAAAATACAATACCTAATACTGATATACCAAGAATGGTTAATATGTCTAGTTCAATAACTTTATTAGCAACAACGGATGTTCATGGTACAGTTTTAAATTATGATTATGGAACAGGAAAAGCACCATCTAAAGCACAGGGATTAGCTAAAGTTTCATCATATGTTAAAAGTGTAAGAGAAAATAATAATAATGTGATGCTAATTGATAATGGAGACACAATTCAAGGAACACCACTATCATATTACTATGATATTTTAGACACTACTTTAGAGCACCCTATGGCAAAGGTTATGGGAGCTATGAAGTATGATTCGTGGACACTAGGAAATCATGAATTCAATTATGGATTAGATGTATTAAATAGAGTGATTAAAGACTATAAGTCAGAAGGAATAGAAGTACTTGGAGCCAATATATATAAGAACGATTCAACAAATTTTGTAGATCCATATATAATGAAAAGTTTTTATGTTAATGGTAAAGAAGTAAAAGTAGCGGTTATAGGTTTAGAAAATAAATGCATACCAAGTTGGGAAGATAAAAAACATTACGATGGATTGGTATTTAATGACCTTGTAGATGAATCTAAAAAGTGGGTTAAAGAAGTAAAAGCCAAGGGCGCAGATGTTGTTATAATTTCAGCACATAGTGGTCAAGAGACTGATGCAGATGTTATACCAGAAAATGAAATTAACGCAATAGCAACACAAGTTGATGGTATAGATGCAATTATAGCAGGTCATACACATTTGAAAGTAAATGATCTAACTAAGAAGAATCCAGAAGGTAAAGTTGTTCCAATAGTTGAGTCAACTAAGGGAGCTACAGGTTTGGCACAAGTTGATATGAACTTTGATGGAAATGCAAAGCTTATAGGAATTTCAACAAAAAACATTGTTATTGATAATAGCATAGTAGATGATCAGGAGATTGTCGATTTAATTAAACCTTATGAAGATACAACATTAAAATATGTAGATACAAAAATAGGAACTTCAACTGGAGAATTTACAGGAAGTGGACAGTTAACAGAGCCTACTGCAATTATGGAGCTGATTAATAAAGTACAAAAAGAAAGTGCTGGGACTCAATTATCAATTGCAGCACCATTAAGTTCTGGGGCATATATACCTCAAGGTGATGTTACAATAAAAGATATGATGGCAGTATATGTATTTGAAAACTTTTTGTATGGAGTAAAAATGACAGGAAAGCAATTGAAAGACTGGATGGAATATTCAGTTAGATATTATGCTCAAACAACAGGGGATAATGCAGCAGTAATAAAAGATCCAATATTAAATATTCCAGATTATAACTTGGATCAATTATATGGTGCAACATATGATATTGATTTAACACAACCTGCATGTACTATCGACAAGGAAACAGGAAGAGTAATATCAGGAAATAGAATAAAGAATTTAAAGGTTAATGGTGTTGAAGTAAAAGATTCAGATGAATTTACAGTTGCTATAAACAACTATAGATTTAATGGCGGTGGCGGTTTTATGAAGGCCGCTGGATTAAGCAATACTGATCCAAGTATTATTGTCTATGATTCAGGAAAAGCACTTGGTGATGATGGCCAAGTGAGAAGTTTAATGACTAGCTACATTAAAAAACATGGAGAGATATCTCCAGATTGCTCAAATAATTGGGAGATACTGAATTTAGATAAGCAGAAAAAAGCAGCCTAAGATTATGAAGCAATTATTTTGAGGCATAAAATATATAAGTAATTCTAGTAAAAATGAAGCCATGCACATAGATAGATTTATCTACATGTGTATGGTTTCAAATTTTATTGTAGAATATCTATTATTTTTTATGTTAATATTTTTATTAGCTTAGATATTGATTTTGAATATTTGATAGAAATATATAGCATATACAGTGGATTTAACAATATAAATATAAAATAATTTAATATTTATACTATAAACTTAAATTTATTAATTAATTTCGTAAAAAAATCTTGCAATATATGCAGAAAGTATATATAATAAAACCAATCCGATTACAATACTTGGATTTGAAAGAGCAAAAGGTTATTCTATAGATTTTGACAAATTAAAAAAAGTTGTATATAATTAGGTCAAAGCTAAATTAAATAATCTGAATATCTTATCGAGAGCGGTGGAGGGACTGGCCCTTTGAAACCCGGCAACCGAAATATTATTTTTTACTAAATGATATTTATATGGTGCTAATTCCAGCAGCTTTTAGCTGATAGATGAGAGGATAAATTTGTATGGTGTTTTATGCGCTAGAGATTTATTCTCTAGCGCTTTTGTTTTGAGGTGAACGTTAATAATTAAGTTAATTATTACATCACCTTAGTTATCCGGAAACTAACAAAACAAAGTCAAAGGAGGAAATGTGTTTGATAGAAATCAAAAATGTGGTAAAGAATTTTGGGGAAACACAAGTTATAAAAGATGTATCAATAAGCATTAAAGAGGGCGAAATTTATGGAATAATAGGACACAGCGGAGCAGGAAAGTCAACACTATTAAGATGCATTAATGGACTTGAATCTTATGATGGAGGTTCAATAAATGTAATGGGGAAAGAGGTTTCATCATTAGAAGGAAAAAGTCTTAGGGAATTTAGAAAAGATTTGGGGATGATTTTTCAAAATTTCAATCTTATGCAAAGAAAAAATGTTTTTGATAATGTTGCTCTTCCTCTTGAAGTGTGGGGGTACAACAAAAGTGAAATTAAGGACAAAGTATTAAGATTATTAGATTTAGTTGGATTAACAGACAAAAAGCTAAGCAAACCGTCAGAGCTTAGTGGTGGACAAAAACAAAGAGTAGCAATAGCAAGGGCATTAGCGTTAGACCCTAAAATACTACTTTGTGATGAAGCAACTTCTGCATTAGATCCTAAAATTACAAAAGACATTTTAGCATTACTTTCTAAAATAAACAAAGAATTAGGGATTACAATAGTAATGGTAACTCATCAAATGGAAGTAATAAAAGAAGTTTGTGAAAAAGTTGCATTGCTAGATGGTGGAAAAATAAAAGCAGAAGGAAGATCAGAAGATTTATTCTTACAACCAGGAAAATCATTAAAGAAATTCTTAGGAGAAGAAGATGAAGGAATATTACCAGAAGAAGGTGTTAATATCAAGATATTCTTCCCAAGTGATTCTTCTGAAAATGCACTAATTACAAAGATGGCAAGGGAATTAGAGATAGATTTTTCTATAGTTTGGGGAAAACTTGAAAAATTTAGGAGCGAAGTATTAGGTGGGCTTGTAATAAACATCAACGAAGAGGATAAGGACAAGGTTATAAAGTACCTTGAAAATAAGGATATCTTATTGGAGGTGATCGAATAATGAATCAGGTAATAGTAAAAGCTTTAATAGAAACCCTAGAGATGGTTTTTGCATCGACTATAGGTTCACTTATTTTAGGATTCATACCTGCAATAATATTAACAGTTACTGCAAAAGACGGATTAAAACCAAATAAAATAGTTTATACAGTTTTAGATTTAATAATTAATATATTAAGAAGTTTTCCAGTTATCATATTAATGGTAGCAATAATACCATTAACTAGATTTATTGCTGGTAAATCTATAGGTACAGAAGCAGCTATTGTTCCACTTACAATTGCAGCAGCACCATTTGTAGCAAGAATTATAGAATCATCACTTAGAGAAGTCGATAAAGGAATAATAGAGGCGGCAAGATCTTTTGGAGCATCAAACACTCAAATCATCTTTAAGGTAATGCTTAAAGAAGCAATTCCTTCAATAGCATCAGGAATTACTCTTACAATAATAAGCATTGTTGGATATTCTGCAATGGCAGGAACTATTGGGGGTGGAGGACTTGGTCAAGTAGCTATAAGCTATGGATATCAAAGATTCCAAACTGATTATATGGTAGTAACATGTATTGTGTTAATCATAGTAGTACAAGGACTACAGCTTATAGGCAATTATTTTTACAATAAATTATCAAAATAGGGGGAATAAATATGAAAAAGAAATCAATTTTATCAGTAGTTTTAGCAGGAGTAGTGACACTAGGATTAGTAGGTTGCGGGGGCACAGCTACTTCAGGAAGTAAAGATTCTAAAAATGACAAGGTAATAAAGATTGGGGTAACACCAAAGCCACATGAAGAGATAGTAAATATAGCTAAACCATTACTTGAAAAAGAAGGATATACAGTAGAAATAACAGAATTTAATGATTACAATCAACCTAACACTGCTGTAGAAGAAGGTTCATTAGATGCAAACTTCTTCCAACATACTCCATACTTAAATGAACAAAATTCATCTAAGGGATATCACCTAGTTTCAGTTGGTGCAATACATTTAGAACCAATGGGATTATATTCTAAGAAGGTAAAAAGTTTAGATGAACTTAAAGATGGAGCTACAATTGCCGTTCCTAATGATCCATCAAATGAAGCTAGAGCATTAAAATTATTAGCAGGAAAAGGCTTAATAAAAATTAAAGATGGAGAACTAGTTACATCAAAGGATATTACTGAAAACCCTAAAAACTTAAAGTTTAATGAATTAGAAGCAGCAGCAGTTCCAAGAGCAATAGATGACGTTGATGCTGCAGTAATCAATGGAAACTATGCTATAGAAGCTAAATTTAATCCAGCAAAAGATGCAATTATTATTGAAGATAAGGCTTCAGAAGCTGCTAAACCTTATGCAAACATAGTTGTTGTAAAACAAGGTAATGAAAATCAAGAAAAAATCAAAGCTTTAGTAAAAGCTATGACATCACCAGAAGTAAAAGAATTTATAGAAAAAGAATATAATGGTTCAGTAATTCCAGTATTTTAATAGTTCATTTTGAACATATAGATTCAAAAAAGAAATTGAATAATAAGTAGTATTTGCAGCATAAATATGCTGCATTACAAGAAGAGAGGCTATGCCAAATATCATTTAGGCAACAAAATGATATTAAGGCATGCCTTCTTTTTTTATAAGAAAGTTAAATGGGGGCTTCTGGTATTAAGAAAAATTGTAGATTCTATATATAACATATCTTTAATAATTTTCTGGAATAATGTATACTTTTAAGTATATTTAGGAAAGTAATTAGATTTAATTTATATATAAAGTAAGAATTTACTCTAAAGGGGAATAAAAAATGAACATATCAGAAGTAAAAGTTAAATTAACTGGTAATGATATATTAAGTATAATCAATGAATTTGTTAAGGTTGATGGGTTGGATTTAAGAACAGTAACTATTAATGATGGAATAATATTAGAAGGAACTTTGAAAAAGGGAATAGATATAGACTTCAATATAAAGGTTCAATTAGTTGGGTGTGTTCATAACAAAATTACTGTAAAGATAGTTAAAGTTAAAGTATTAAATGTTGGTTTCTTCAGAATATTAAGAAGTTTTGTGTTAAAGCAATTAGCAAAAGCTTTTAAAAAGTATGGAATAGATAGTGATAGAGATAAAGTAATAATTGATATAAATACAATACTTCAAGATGTACCATACATAAATCTAAATATTAGTGAGGTCTTCATGAAAAAATCAGAGGTATGGGCTGAAATTTCTAATGTTGAGGTTTCAATACTAGGAGAATTAATAAAGGAAAGTGATGTTGAAGAAACAAGTGAAGAAGAAGAGATTGATGTAGCATCATTGGATACTATAAATAAAACTAAAGATTGCTATTCTGTCGGAAGAAATAAAATTACAAATAAATTATCTGAAAATGTGAGAAATTATAAAGAGTATATATTTGTATTACCAGACATAGCTTCTTTAATATATAGATTACTTAAGGATAAAAGAGTATCTATAAAGACTAAGCTTATAATGTCGGCAGGAATAGCATATGTAACTGTACCAGTTAACATAATACCTAATAGTATACCATTTATAGGCGTGATTGATGATATTGGAGTTATATTTTTTGTTTTAAATAAGATTATTAAAGATATACCATTATCGATAATAGTAGAGAATTGGGAAGGTAAAAATGATATACTTTTAGTATTAAAAAAAGGAATAGAATATCTAACTAACTTTACAAATGCTGCAAATATTGAAAAATTATATAGTGCTGTAGAAGAATTATCATCACTATAGAAAATATTATTTATAAATTTAATAACATATAGATTATAAGTTTATAAATATTCCATGAAAAGTATAATAATAAGTTAGACGGTCGGAGAAAGGAATAATATATGGCGAAAAAAGTTTATGCAATACAATATGGTTTTGATATTAAAAATAACAAAAAGGTTGAAAATGTAATAGTCAATACTTGGAATGAATGCTTAGCATATGTAAAAGGGGTAAAGGGAGCAAAGTATAAGAGTTTCGAAGACATAGAAGAGGCAAAATCATATCTAAACGAAGGAAATAGAATGCTAAAAAAGAGTGATGAAAGTTATCCAAAAGACTGTCTTCATGCATATGTTGATGGAAGTTATAATTCTTCTGACGGAAGATATTCTTATGGGGTAGTTTGTGTTAATGATGATGTTGTAGAATATATAGAAAGCGGAGCTGAAAAAGATAGCTCTTCTAAAAATATAAGACAAATAGCAGGCGAACTTAAGGGAGCTGTTAGAGCTGTTGAATATGCTTTAGAACATGGACAAAAAAAAGTAGTTCTATTTCATGATTACGAGGGGATAGCTCATCATGCAACTGGAGCATGGGAACGAAAAGAAGAATCATCTATGCAATATTATAAAAAGATGCAAGAGTTAATAAATTCTGGAATGGAAATTATATTTGTAAAAGTTGATAGTCATACTGGAGATTTATTTAACGAGCTTGTTGATGAGAAATGTAAAGAGTGCTTAGGGATAACTTCTGATAGAACCGTTGAAAAATGGTTAAGTAAAAATATTATAAGAGTTTCTGGTACTAAGGTTAAAGAAGAAATCTTAAGCATAGCTCCAAGTCATTCAAATAATATAATTTTAATTGGCGAAGATGAAAATTCACAAATGGAAAATATATTGAACGTAGATAAGAAAGATGACAATGAAATTAGATTTGAACAAATTATTGGTTTATATAGAAATAACGATATCGAAGGCAAAAAGATAATTTCTAAGCTATTAAGCAAAGAAAAAGAAAAATTAATTTTTTATCTTCTTAAAGAGTACATTGATAATAATTAAACCAGTATATATGTTGGAATAATAGATTTGCATTTAAAATGCAAATAAGAAAAGTGCTTAATTAGGACTGGAATATAGAAAGCTGATTGTAATATGCATAGTTACTTTTTAGAATATTTTTAAAACTGTATATAATCATGGAATAAATTAACTTGGATAACTTTTTGATTAATACACAATATATTTATAGAAAATAAATTGATGTTAAAGAGGTGTTTATTATGGAAAGATTTTCTAAGGGAATGATGACTGGATTTTTAATTGGAGTTGCTGTCGAAATGTCTCTAATGCCACGTATGGATAGAAGGAGTCAAAAAACAATGAGAAGAGCAGGCAGAAGAATGAGGAATATGGCTGAATCAGTAGGTCATGAAGTTTATGATTGGATGAGATAGAATTACAAAAAGAAAGTATAATATGTAAAAATTAGGTATAACAAAAATAGAATGGCATGAATTTCTTTCATGCCTTTTTATTTTTATTTATTGTATTTATACTTTTGTACATAAATATGGATAATAAAATTAAATTATATAAAATTTGGGGCACATTTATATTTTTATGCAGTTTTTTATAAATTTATGTTATAATTAAGGAAATTATATTAAAATAACTAAATAATTTGTTGAATAGAGAAGGATTAAAAAGATGGAAATTCTATCATTGGGAGAAAAGATCAAGAGAAGAAGAAAACAATTGAATATGACGTTGAAGGATTTGGCAAAAGACAGAATAACTCCAGGACAAATAAGTTTGGTAGAATCTGGCCGTTCGAATCCATCAGTAGATTTGCTAGAATATTTAGCTGATGCATTGAACACAAATGTAGAATATTTAATGGAATCAGAAGAAAGCCAAGCTGAAAAGATTAGTTTATATTACGAACAGGTAGGGGAATCATGCATACTCCAGGGAGATTACGAAAAAGGTCAAAGATATATTGATAATGCTCTATACTACTGTGAAAAATATAATCTAGAATATAGAAAAGCAATGATATATTTTATAACAGCAAAATCCTACATGTATAAAAGAGATTTTCCTATGGCTCAGAAGTTTTTTTTATCAGCAAATGTAATTTTTGTAAAAAATAATAATTATGAGCAGATAATAAAAACTTTCCTACATTTAGCTAATATTGCTTTAGAATTAAAGGCATATCATTCTTCTAGTAGTTACTTAAAACAGGCTGAAAAGGTATATATAGACAATAAGGTTGTAGATGAATTTTTAATGGGAGAAATATACTACAATATGGCTAGAACATATTACGATGTAGAAGAACTGGATTTAGCCTTAGAATATTCTTGTCTAGCAAGAAATAGATTTGAACAAGTCTATAATGATGAAGATTATGCGAGAAATCTATTCTCTTTAGCAGAAGAATTTAATAAAAAAGGTGACTTGCCGAATGCAATAAAGTATTCAAAGAAAACATTAGAAGTATATAAAAAGATACAGTATAACAAGAGCATAGTTAATATAGAACATAATTTAGGAAAGTTATTTTATGAACTAGGAAATTTAGATGAATCTCTTAAGCATTATGATATATCAAAAAGTATTAGTACACAAAATCGTGTAGGATGTATAAATGATATACTAATAGATATTTGTAAAAGTTATCTGAAGTTAAAGAATACTGAACAATGTAGCAAAATACTAAAAGATATAGAAAATAGAATTGAAGAGCATGATATAGACAGAAAAATCGAATGTAAACTAATAAAATATACTATGTTCAATATTGACGATAAACCAGAACAAGCAGAAAGTGTATTGATTGATACATATGTGCTAGCAAAAAATAGCGGAAAGTTGTCGAAGGCTGCTGAATTAGCTATGAGAGTCGGAAAATATTTCATAGATAAAAAAGAAGAAGAAGAGGCTTCATATTACTTAAATCAAGGAATAAAGTTATTTGATGAAGCAGAAAAGTTAGAAAATTACAAATTATAAGTAAGTGGGTGAGATATTTGGAAATACTATCTACTGGCGAAAAGATAAAAAGAGCTAGAGTATTTAAAGGTATAACATTGAAAGAATTATGCGGAAATAAGATTTCAATTGCCAAGATGAGCTGTATAGAAAATGGAAAGATTAAGGCAGATACCGAATTACTGAATTATATAGCTGAGAAGATAGAAATAGATGTAGATTATTTAATAGAAGACGTATATGAACAAATTTCAAATAATCTAAATATAATAAAGAGGAATGTATCTTCCGATACTGATTCTGAAAGTAAGTTGAAAGATAACCTAAGCTATGCACTAAAATATAAATATTATGATTTAGCTTTTGAATTAATACACATATTATTCTCGTATTATGTAGAAGAAAATAAGGTTGAAAATATTCAGCTTATAGTTTCTCAATATTATGATTTATATCAAAGAAATAATACGGAAGAAAATACAGCTATCTACTTTAAAGATATGGCACGTTATTTATCTCAAAATGGTGAATATATTGAGGCTATTTCTTACTACAGCAAGCTTAGAGAAATGTTTAGATTGAAAGAAGATGGATTTGATAGTTCAGAGTACTGTTTAATAGGCTACAATGAGGCTCTGTGTTATCAGAATTTAAGAAAATCTGAAGAAGCATATAGCATTTTATCAGAAATCATAGGATATGTTGATGACCTTAAAACAGATGAAAGCAAAGGAAAAATATATCATATATATGCTACAGTATGCATTAAGCTTAAAAAAGATTATGTTGATGAATATAAAAAGAAAGCATTTCAATATCAAAAATATAATCCTATTTCTCTGGCAGCATCCCATGGAAATTATGGAAAGTATTATTTTGAAGTAGAAGAAAAGGAAAAAGCAATCTCTGAAATAGAAGATGGAATAAAGATATTTCCACAAGATAATGTAGAAAAATATGTGGAGTTTTTGAATTATTGTACAAAAATATTAATTGATAATTCAGAGTATGAGATAGCTTATAGGATTACAGAAGAATCATTAAATTTAGCTATTATGACTGATAATATAAAGTTAATTGAGAAGTCATATTATTTTAAAGGTATAATTCTTCAGAAAATGGACAAACATTTGGAAGCAGAAAAATATATGAATCTATCATTAGATTCGTTGTTTAAATTTGGTACCAGAGAAGAAAGAAGAAATAGATATGTAGATATGGGTAAGCTTTATTATAAGCTTGGACTTACAGCGGATTCGCTAAAATACTTTAATCTTGCATTAGCTGTTGATAAAAAAATCTAATTTCTCGTAAATATATATAGAAGGGCGATATTTTGTTAATTCGATTATAATGGATTAACAAAATATCGCCACTTCTATTTTTTTATATTCACAATTAAGCCTTTAAGATCAGTAATGATATATTTAAGCTATTAAATTCATATGGATATTATTGTTACTAATTTTTTGAACAAGAGTCAATGAAGTAATCTAATAAATCATCTATATTAATAACTCCTACAATTTTTTCGTCTTCAATAACAGGCATTGTTATAATATCATTTTCTCTTAGACGCTTAGCTACAGTGAGTAGATCTTCATCAGATTGCGCAGAGATAACTGATTTTGACATAACCCACTCAACTGGACAGCTAACATAATGTCCTGGATGTATCATGAATCTATATATATCAGCTTTTACTACCATTCCTACTACAATTTCTTTATCATCTACTACTGGCATTCCATTAATATTAAGTTTGTCCATAAAATCTAAAGCTTTATCTATAGTATCGTTTACATTAATTGTATGGAAATTTGGTTTAATGATAGAACTTATTTTCATAACATCACCTCTTTTAAAAAAGTTTAATATCGTTAAGCTGTAAAATAACAGGCTAATAATATTTATATTACTATTTTACTATAAAACAACAAAATTTAAAATAAATCTTTAGATGATAAAAAAATTAAAAAAAAGACTAAATAAACTTTGACTTTCTTTGACCTATGTATTATTATATAGATAAAGAGGAATTATTTAGGTATAGTGATAAACTAGTTTTAATAATAATTTCGAAATTTAACATAGAGATTTAGGAGGAATAAGTATGAATATTGATAAAATGACGTTGAGAGTTCAACAAGCATTGAATGATGCCAATGTTACAGCTGTTAAATTTAATCATCAGCAAATAGATTTAATTCATCTTTTTTCAGCTCTTGTAGAGCAGGAGGACGGGTTAGTCCCTAATATTCTTACTAAAATGGGTATATCAGTAAAGAATTTAAAAGCGTCAGTAAATAAGGAATTAGATGCAATGCCAAAAGTTTTAGGAGAAGGAGTTGGCAATGTATATATAACTAGAAAAGTAGAGGAAGTGTTAATTAAAGCTGAAGAATTTTCGAAACAGTTTGAAGATTCATATGTTAGTGTTGAACATTTAATGCTTGCTATTATAGAAATAGATAACAATCAAGTTTCTAAAATATTAAAGCAATATAATATAACCAAGGAGAATTTCTTAAAAGTTCTTTCTGAAGTTAGAGGAAGCCAAAGAGTTGAAACGCAAGATCCAGAAGGGACATATGACGCATTAGCAAAGTATGGAACTAATTTAGTTGACCTTGCTAAAAAGCATAAGTTAGATCCTGTTATAGGAAGAGATGAAGAAATAAGAAGGACAATAAGGATTTTATCAAGGAGAACCAAGAATAATCCAGTATTAATAGGTGAACCTGGTGTTGGTAAAACAGCAATTATTGAAGGATTAGCTGAAAGAATAGTTAGAGGAGATGTTCCAGAAGGCCTTAAGGATAAAATTATATTTGCTTTGGATATGGGATCTTTGATTGCCGGAGCTAAGTATAGAGGTGAATTTGAAGAAAGATTAAAAGCGGTATTAAAAGAAGTTCAAAGCAGTGAGGGTAGAATATTACTATTCATAGATGAAATTCATACAATAGTTGGAGCTGGTAAGACTGATGGAGCAATGGATGCTGGTAATTTGATTAAACCATTATTAGCAAGAGGAGAGTTACATTGTATAGGTGCTACAACTTTTGATGAATATAGAAAATATATTGAGAAAGATAAAGCCTTAGAAAGAAGATTCCAACCAGTAATTATAGATGAACCTACAGTAGAGGATACAATTGCAATACTAAGAGGATTAAAAGAAAGGTTTGAAATTCATCACGGGATTAGAATTCATGATTCAGCAATAGTAGCTGCTGCAAAGCTTTCTGACAGATATATTCAAGATAGATATATGCCTGATAAGGCAATTGATTTAATTGATGAAGCTGGAGCTATGATAAGATCTGAAATAGATTCCCTCCCAACAGAACTTGATGTTATAAGAAGAAAAATATTTAAGTTAGAAATAGAAAAAGAAGCCTTGTCAAAAGAGAAAGATGAGGGTTCAAAAAATAGGTTAGATGACTTAGAGAAAGAGCTTGCAGGATTAAAAGAAAAGAATGATGAAATGACTGCAAAATATACCAAAGAAAAAGAGCAAATCACAGCTATTAAAACCTTAAAAAGTGAGCTAGATGATGCTAGAGGAGAAATAGAAGTAGCGCAAAGAAACTTTGATTATAATAAAGTTGCTGAGATTCAATATAGTAGGATTCCTGCTATAGAAGAAAAAATTAAGCAAAAAGAAATTGAACTAAGAGAAAATTATGAGGGAGCTCTATTAAAAGAGGAAGTAACTGAGCAGGAAGTATCCGCTGTACTTTCTAAATGGACTGGAATTCCTGTAACTAACTTACTTGAAGGAGAAAGGGAAAAACTTTTAAGACTAGAAGATGATATGAGTAATAGAGTTATAGGCCAGGGTGAGGCAATAGAAGCTGTAACTAATGCAATACTCAGGGCAAGAGCTGGGCTTAAAGATATCAATAGACCAATAGGATCATTTATATTCTTAGGGCCAACAGGAGTTGGTAAAACGGAGCTTGCAAAAACACTAGCTAGAAATTTATTTGATTCAGAAGAAAATATTATTAGAATTGATATGTCGGAATATATGGAGAAGCATTCAGTGTCTAGATTAGTTGGAGCGCCTCCAGGATATGTAGGTTATGATGAAGGTGGTCAGCTAACAGAAGCTGTAAGAAGAAAACCATATAGCGTAATTTTATTTGATGAAATTGAAAAAGCGCATGAAGATGTGTTTAATATATTCCTTCAAATATTAGATGATGGTAGATTAACTGATAATAAGGGTAAAACTGTAGATTTTAAAAATACTATAATAATTATGACTTCAAATATCGGAAGTGAATATTTATTAGAAAATACTAATGAAGATCACGTTGATGAAGAAATAAAATCAAAAGTAATGAGTGTTTTAAAATCAAGATTTAAACCAGAATTTTTAAATAGAGTAGATGATACTATAATGTTTAAACCTTTGACAGAGTCTGGCATTAAGAAAATTATAGATATATTCTTAAGAGAAGTAAGTTTAAGACTAAAAGATAAAAATATCGAAATAGAAGTTACAGATAAAGCAAAAACAATAATGGCAAGAGAAGGTTATGATGTGGTTTATGGAGCAAGGCCGTTAAAAAGATATATACAGAACACTTTAGAGAATAGACTCGCTAGGATGATAATTAAGGGTGAACTAGGCTATGGATCTAAGGTTGTGATTGATAATAAAGATGAAGAAATAATAATAAAACCACTTTAGTAAAAAATAAGTTTTGTAAAATTCCTGTAGATAAATGTGATCTATAGGAATTTTTATTCTCTAGAAAATTATAATCAAAAAAATGTGAGTAACTTTTTAAGTAGTAAATAGGAATCGGTATATTTGTATTATATACCATATTTTAATTCTTCATAATAGTTTTATATGTAACCAATAATTAGAACAAGAAAAGAGGCAGCTTTTAGCAAGTGCCTCTTTATAATTTATATTCTTTAAAAAATATTTTATTTTACTTGTTTAGAGTTTAGTTAAATTTTTTTCTTAATTCTAAATATAGCTACAATTACAGGGACTGATATTACAGCACTCACTATAGCTTCAGGAACTCCATTTGTTAAACCAATGGTTGCAATTGCAATTCCAGCAGTTTGTGGATTTATCTTTAAAATAGCAGAGTATCTTTCTAAGTAAAATACGTAAGTTAAACCCAAAACACCTATAGTGTTAATTAATGTAGCACAGATTGATGCTATTGCAATACTAATGCTTTGATTTTTAAATCTCTTTCTAAGAAGTATATACACATAGTATGCTACAATTCCAATTAGGACTCTAGGAACTAATGCAATTATAGGATTCCAAAATATAAATGATGTTGGACCAGGAGCGGTAAAATTTTGATACATTGAGAATAAACCAAAAACTAATCCAACTAGGGATCCAACTATGGGGCCTTCAACTATCGCACCTATAATAACTGGGATATGCATTATAGTAGCTTTTACAGGTGGAATTGGTATGAACCCAAGCCCGGTTAATCCTAAGAAAATTGAAATTGCAGAAAGCATTCCGATCATTGCAATCTGTCTAACTGAAAATTTAGATTTAGTATAGCCTCTTTCCATAAGGTACCTCCGTTCTTATTCCTTGATATATGGATATAATTCGGAAAAATATATAATATATACGAATTTCCGTTCAGCTTCTAATTGAATACCGACACATATTATTTTACCACGTTAGAAAAAATGTTCAATTATATTTTAAAAATATAAATTTAAATATAGTAATAATAATTACTGATTCTATATTTAATTCTATGAACTTAGAAAAAAGTTGATTTTTATACAAAATATGAATAAATTTACAAATCTAATTTATGGATTTAATCCATAAAAATTTGAATTATAAGAAATAAAATGATAATATATAACCATAACAGAAATTGAATAGTATAAAAGGCTAGGGGTGCCAATTTAATTGGCTGAGAGAAGCTTATTTGCTTTAACTCTTTTGACCTGATGTGGCTAATACCACCGTAGGGAAGCAATAAATATTTTAGAAGATTTATAAGACTTACCTTAGTGTAAGTCTTTTTATTATCTAGTAATTTATTATGGAAGCCAAATAAGTAGAGGTTCTGCCCATTGGTCGTACAAATTATGAAAAAAGACTGATAAGAAAATAATGAGTAAATAATGAACAGATATATTAAGTTTTAAAATTTATTTAGATTGGGGATATTAGTTTGAAAGTTTTAGTAAATGAAAGAGAAATAGATATTGAGGGAGAAATTACTGCATTTGAAGTTAGAAGCAGGATAAAAAGTGATGCGGATATAGTTATTTTAAATGGTTTTCCAATTAAACAAGATTATTCTCTAAATGAAGGCGATAAAGTTACTTTAATTAAGAGAGGCGAGGTGCCTAAAAAAGAAGAGTTAGAGGCACTAATGGTAAGTAGACATACTCCAAAGGTTCATGAGAAAGTTAAGAAGGCGAAGATAGCTATTGCTGGACTTGGTGGACTTGGTTCAACAGTAGCATTAGCGTTGGGAAGAGTTGGGGTTGGACATATAAAAATAATAGATTTTGATGTGGTTGAACCTAGTAATTTAAACAGACAACAATACTTTATAAGACATATTGGAATGAAAAAATGCCATGCATTAAAAGAAATATTGTTAGAAATCAATCCGTTCATAAATATCGAAGTTGTTGATACGTATGTAGATAAGGATAACATTAAAGATTTATTTGAGGATATGGATATTGTAATTGAAGCATTTGATGGCGCAGAAAATAAAGCGATGATAGTTAGAGAAGTTTTACTTCAGACAGAAAAACCAAAGGTTATTTCAGCCTCAGGTATGGCAGGGTATTATTCTAATAATCTAATAATTAGCAAAAAAATAAATACAAGGCTATATATGTGTGGAGACTTTAAAAATGAGGCAAAAGTAAATGAGGGGTTAATGGCACCTAGGGTTGGTATCGCAGCTTGTCATGAAGCAAATATGGCGCTTAGATTAATATTAGGAGAAGAGGTATAAACTAAAGATGTCTGTAATTGGAATAACAAATAGAAAACTTTGTAGGGACTTTTTTGATCAAATAAAAAAAATATCAGAATCTAATCTAGATTTCTTAATTATACGAGAAAAAGATTTAAGCAGTGAAGAGCTAATGATATTAGTTTTGAAAGTAAAAGAGGAACTGAAAAATACAAATATCAGAATAATACTAAATTCCAATATAGATATTGCTAAAAAGTCCAATGTTGATGGAATTCAGTTATCATTTAATGATTTTATAAATATTAGTAACAGGTTATGCACAGGAAGAGCAATAAATTCTAAAGAAATGGTGGATAATTTTTATTTTAGTGGGAATAAATATAAAATATATAAGATGATCGGCGTTTCAATACATAGTTGCGAAGAAGGTATACAAGCGGCTAAATTAGGAGCAGACTATGTTATTTATGGCCATGTGTTTGAAACTGATTGTAAAAAAGGTCTTCCTCCTAGAGGAATTAAGGAAATAGAGGCTCTTTCCAAGAAGATTGACATTCCAGTCATTGGGATAGGCGGAATAAATCAAGATAATTATAAGAAAGTATTGGATGCTGGAGCAAGTGGAATTGCTATAATGTCTAGTTTAATGAAAGACAAAAACCCTGAAGAACTAGTGAAATCTCTTTCTAAAGAAACATTACTTTGATATATGAAAATCAAAGTACAAATACGAATAATTAAAATCAGCTAATATTAAAACCTAAAAACACTTGTAAATCTTAAGTGTTCATTATAAACTCTTTAAAGAAAGATATATTCAAGAATAATTAGTATCTATGATCTGGATACTATTAAGATAATAAGGAGAAATGAAATAATGAGTACAATTGCAGGAAAAGGCTGTCCAAGAATTATACCAGATGGAGAAAAAAAGCCACTAGAAGAGATTGAAAAAGCTATAATTAAAAGCTATAGAAAGCATATTTGGTCAAAATTTGTTAAGGCAATTAAAGAATATAATTTAATTCAAGAAGGAGATAAAATTGCTGTTGGAATTTCTGGAGGAAAAGATAGTATACTTATGGCGAAATTATTTCAGGAGTTGCAAAGACATGGTCAAGTTAAATTTGAATTAGTATTTTTAGCTATGGATCCAGGGTATCATCCAGATATAAAAAATTTACTAATAGAAAATTGTGAGCATCTAAATATTCCAATTCATATGTATGAATCAGGCATTTTTGATGTTGTTGATAAAATGGCTAAGGATTACCCATGTTATTTATGCGCAAGAATGAGAAGAGGCTCTCTTTATGCAAAAGCAAAAGAATTTGGATGTAATAAACTTGCATTAGGACATCATTATAATGATGTAATTGAAACAACTATGCTAAACATTTTATATGGTGGTAATTTTAAGACAATGTTGCCTAAATTAAAAGCTAAAAATTTTGAAGGTTTAGAATTAATTAGGCCTATGTATTTTATAGAGGAAGAGTATATAAAAAGATTTATAAATTATAGTGGTATATGGCCATTGAATTGCGCTTGTATGGTTGCAGCTGAAAGAATAGGTAATAAGAGATATGAAATAAAAGATCTTATTAAAGAATTAAAGAAGAATTTTAGCGGAGTTGAAAAGTCTATCTTTAAAGCAGCTGAAAATGTTAGTATGGATTCAATATTAGGTTGGCAAAAGGGCGAAGAAAAGCATTCTTTTCTAGATTATTACGATGAAGAGTAGACTTAAGTAACTAAAAGTATTTATTAATTTGGAAATGTATGCTATGCTATAATTAACCATATACCAATAGATGAAAAGGAAGAGTAGAGATGGAAAATAATCCTATGGGGATCAGTGATCCAAACATATTGTTAAGTGTAATAAACATGAAATTAAGAGATCAATATGGTTCATTAGATATTCTTTGTGATGATTTAGAATTATCTAAAGACGATATTATAAATATATTAATAAGTATCGGCTATAAATACGAGGAAGAAGAAAATCAATTTAAGAATTAGAGTCTTAATAAATAATTATTCATAAAGTTAGGAAGGTGATGTTATATGAATTTAAAAAAGACAGGCAAATTAATTACTGTTATAGCAGCAACAGCAGCTTTAATAGCATCATTAGCAAATGATAAGAAATCTAAAGATTCTAACAAACAGGAATAGTACAAATTATAGAATTATGTGAAGGATTGTATATATATGATTAGGGAGGAACTTCAATTAAATCATGAGGAAATATTTGATTCTATACCAATTTTGGGCGTTAATATAATTTGGAATCAATCAGAGCTTAAATTAATAATTGATGATACAATGAAAAGTTTTTTTGAAGAGTATGATACTAAGAATGAAACTTTAGATCAATTTATAAATTTTGTTGGTGAAGAAGATAAACAAAATGTTTTAAGCTTTTTCTCTCAAGATTTAAAGAGACACTATATAAATAGAGAACAAATGCAGCTACAATACAAGATGGAAAGTCCTAGGGGTAACATTGTTGAGTTTATTCTTGTCGGGAAGTCAATTAAAAGTAATGAACAGTATTACTTTACTGGAACTAGTTATTGCTTTAAGGACTTAGAGAATGAATATGGTGATATAGATTCTTTGACGAAAAATTGGAAAGAATCTATGGTCAATAAAACAATAGATTCAATAATTCATAGTGATAGAATTACAGGGCTACCTAATAAATATTTTTTCAAGAACACGGTAGCCAAAATGTTACAAAATGTTGTTAATAGTAATACTAGAGCCGCGATGCTGATAATAGATTTAGATAATTTTAAATATGTAAACGACTCCTACGGGCATGATTTTGGAGACTTAGTGTTAAAAGAAGTGGGCTATAATATAGTCGAATCTGTTACAGAAGATATATTAGTATCAAGATATAGCGGCAATACTTTTCTGTTATTTAAGCCAAATATAATTGATATACAAGAAATTATAACTTTGGGTAATGCTATAGCAAAGTCTTTTGAAAAACCTAATATAGTGAATGGAAGAAAAATATACTTAACAGCAAGTATTGGTGTTTCTCTATCTCCAGATCACGGAATAGATTATAATACATTACTCAAAAATGCAGATGCAGCAATGTATGAAGCAAAGAAAAATGGTAAAAATGAGTGTGATTTTTTTGATGATAGCCTTTCTGATGAGCTAAATAGAGTTTATAGTTTGCAGAAAGGGTTAAGAACTGCACTGAATAATAATGAATTATATGTTATGTTTCAACCTAAAGTATCACTCGATGATTCTTTGGTAAACGGATTTGAAGCTTTAGCAAGATGGGAAAGTCGTGAATTTGGAATGGTAAGTCCGGCGGAATTTATTCCGATCGCAGAAAGTTCAAAAATGATAATTCCAATTGGAAGTTTTGTTTTGGAAGAAGTATTCAAAAAGACGAAATGTCTTTTAAACGAGGGAAATGATAATTTTAAGATAGCAGTTAATTTGTCTGAAATGCAGCTCAGAGAGGATGTCGTTTTATCAGATTTTAAAAAACTAATAAAGAAATATAAAATTCATCCAAAGTATATAGAAGTAGAAATAACAGAAAGTATGCTAATGAAATCATTTGATAGAAACGTTAAGATCCTTCAGGAGATAAAAAAATTAGGAGTAAGCATTGCTTTAGATGACTTTGGGACGGGATACTCTTCACTTAACTATTTGACAAAATTACCTATAGATGTGCTAAAGATAGATAGGAGTTTTGTAATTGATTTGATGAACAATCCTAAGAGTAAATGTATTGTAGAGAATATAATAAACTTATCACATCAATTGGGGATAGAAGTAGTGGCAGAAGGTGTTGAAGAAAAATCGCAAGTTGAATATTTAAGAACAATATTATGTGATGTTGTTCAAGGATACTATTTCAGTAAACCAAGAATGTTTGACGCAATTAAGAATATAATCGGTAAGGAAATTTTATAAAAAGTGTTGACAAACACTATTTGAGGATATAATATAAGATTATAAAATAAATCCTACGAAGAGGGATAGTAATCATATAACAATGTTAAAGAGAGCTGAAGGTGGTGAGATTTCAGTACGGTAGTTAATGATGAATGGGCCTTTGAGGAGCGAGATGAAATCTTTTGAGAGTAGTTTAGCCGTAAGTCGCACGTTATAGCGAATAAGATATGTTTGTATCTGAAATGAGAGGCATTTTATGCAATCTAGGTGGCAACGCGGATAATATCCGTCCTATTAATTATAGGACGGTTTTTTTATATTCTTTTTTAGTAGTTGTTAACCAAAAGACTCTATATTTGGAAGCATAACAAAGAAATATATTTAAATATTGGGGCGTGATAAGTATGTTGTGAAAGAAAGTGGTTTCAACTTAAAAATAAAATAAGCAAAGATTAACAAGGGGGATTTTTATTATGAATACAAAGAAAATGGCAACAAATGCAATTTTAATAGCAATAGGAGCAATATTACACCAGGTTACACCACCATTCGGTATGCAGGCAGATTTCTCATTAGCAATGTTATTTATAATAATAGTGTTTAATAAAGATTATAAAACAACATTACTATGTGGGATTATTATGGGAGTGTTTGCGGCACTAACAACTAAAACACCAGGAGGACAATTACCAAATATTATAGATAAATTTATAACTTGTAATGTCATGTATTTGATATTAATGCCTTTAAGAAATAAAGTTAATAAGTTAGTGCAAGTATCAATATTATTACCTTTAGGAACTTTAGTGAGCGGAACAGTATTTTTAACTTTACTAGCAAATATAGTAGGATTACCTGGAGGATTATCGTTTAATGTACTTTTCATATCAGTAGTCGTGCCAACAATAATAGTGAATACAATATCAGGAATTATAATGTTTAAAATTGTTGAAAAGATTACATCGGTAAATGGAAGCTATGCGGTAGAATAGATATTTTGTATAATTTAAAGAGGCTATTTCAAAAGGATTAATTTTGAGATAGCTTCTTTATTTTACCCATTATTATTTTTTCATGAAATGATATTCTTCATCAGTATTTTCATCGATTGCTTTAAATTCATAGCCATTATCTTTATAATATTTAATTACACTAGGTAGAGCCGTTACTGAATTTTTACTCATATATGCACAATGCATTAATAGTACTACACGCTCTTTGTCACTTTTGGAATTTTTAATAAATGTACTTGGACTAGCATTAGGGTGAGCACCATCACCACTATCTGTATTCCAATCGTAAATTTTTAGGTTATTTTGATGAAGTAAATCCACCATAGACTGCGAAATTTTATAACAGTTATTATTACAACCAAAAGGGAATCTTAGTATAGTTGGCTTAATACCAACTATGGAATTAATTATTTGCTGGGTATCCAACATCTCTTTTAGAAATTCTTCATTAGAGTGATAAAGGATATTTCGATTATGACTCATACTATGAAGACCAAGGGCATGCCCTTCATTATACATTCTTTTAACTAAATCTTCTTGTCCTTTGATTTGACTTCCTATTAAGAAAAAGGTTGCAGGAACAGATTCTTGTTTTAATATGTCCAAAACATTAGTGGTCACCTTTCCAGCTGGGCCATCATCGAAAGTTAGATATATTATTTTTTTTTCATCAGCAAGAACCGTATGCATAAGAAGATTTTGATAATTAATTATAGTTATTATAATCAAAACAAAAGGAATGTATTTCTTTAGCGATTTTAGATTCATATTATCACCTTCCTAAATGTTTTTACAAAAAGTATTATGTCCTAAAATTAAATTTATATTATAAGCCTTTATATACTTTTGGTTACAATGATAATTAAGAAGATATAATTATAAAAATATGAATTTATGTAAAAAAGTAGATAATTAATTGAATTAGATATAATAGTGTTCAGGATTATGCTAAAATATGGTATAATTTTAGATAGATTGGTAAACTTCAAGTTAGTGAAGAAAAGGGATGAATTAGAATTGAGAAATGTAAATAATAAATATCTAATAGAGCATGAGATAGTTATTGAAGAGAATTTTTCAAATTATATTGTTACAGATACAGAGAGAGACGCAAGATATGTTCTATGTATTTTGAAAAATGGTTTTACATATGAGAAAACAAGAGAATATTTATTGAGTAAATTTAAGACTATTAAAAATCTTAATTTTGAGAACGTTACTAACATTATAAATATTGAAATAATTTATAGTATTAATGGGATAAAACTTGATACTCCTCAATATGGGTATTTAATGGAGTATGTAGAGGCTAAACTGGATACACAAGATTATTTTAATAAATGTGACTTTCATAAGAAATTAGATACATTTATGGAGATTTGTGCTGCTATCAATACGCTAAACATGCAAGGATATATATTTGATGATATTAGTATGAAGGATGTAATATTAATTCCCGACTCTAACAATAATGTGAAAGTCAAAATGAAAGATTTGTTAGCAAATGAATTAAGAAAGTTCAATTTAATAAATTCATTACCTTACCAATATAACATCGAAACAAGAGAAGATATAAATTCAAATAAAGATAATATTGTACAAGTTGCAGAACTGTGCAGACAAATATTCACAGAATCAGAACTTGAAACAGGATTTAAAGGATTAGAAGATATAAAAAATATATATAATCGAGTGAATACTATAAATAAATCGTTTAAACTTAAATATTTTATACAAAATATAAACAAAAAAATGAAGAAGAACTATAGCGTGTTTATTAGTGAGGCTTTAAATAAGATTAAAACGGATTTAGATATAATAGGAATGACAGAAGAAATAAAAATAGTGGAAAAAAATTTTCAGAGGATATTGGAAAACAAGCAGAGAAATAAGTTTATAAATTTCAATGGTGAAGATGGAAGCGGAAAAACCAGACTTTTAGAAGAAATTAAATATAGATTTGAAAACAAATACTTCAAAGACATTATATATATTGATGATTTTAATAATAAAAATGCAAGCAACGAAGAGCAATATAATACAATACTAAATTACATTTTAAATAAAGTAGATAAGAATTTGAGAGATAAGTATGAAATTTATATAAAAAAATTTATTTCTATATTATTTGAAAAAAATTCTACAAATAGTGAAAATAATAAACAAAAGCTTCAATTGATTAATAGAATGGGGAAGTTCATAAGTGAATATACAATGACTAAGCCATTTATAATGATAATAGATGATTTAGATAAAAAAAATGAAGTTTTCAAACTGTTTATTAAATATATAATCTTTTTAAGAAATAACTTAGAAAATGTTATGATAATATTTTCTATGAATGAAAGCAGTGTTGATGAAAATTTCATAAAGTTCATAAATGAACTAAAACAAGTAGAGACGTACGAAGAATATAAAATAAATTATTTTAATCAATATAATACTACTAAGATGATTAGAAGTATGCTTAATACAGGTACTGATGTTAATAAGTTAGCGGTAAAGATATATTCAGAAACGCTAGGGAATCCGCAGTATATAAGTGGAGTTATAAATGAATTATACGGTAATGGAACCTTATATTTTGATAGCAATAATGGAGAATGGAAGACTAATATTAAGGTTCAAGATATACTTATACCCAAATCTCTAGAAAGAAGATTAGAGGCAAGTATTTTTTCATTAAATGAAGAAGAAATTAATATTTTAAAGGAGTTAGCTATATTTAAAACTCCTTTATCAGAAAAAATAATTTTAGAATATGTAATAATGGATTCTGATAATATAGAAATTTATGATAATTTAAAATCAAAAGGCATTTTGACTGATAAAATAAGTGATCAAGGTATACTTATAGGTTTTAGAAATAATTTATTAAGAAATATATTGTATTTAAAGCTAAGTGAAGAAGAAAGAATTAAACTACACTCTAAGGCATCTATTTTTATGGAAAAAATTTTACTTGATACAGATTATTATATAGAAGAATTATTATTGCATTTAGAAAAAAGTAATAGTTACGAAAAAGCATATTTTTATACATTAAAATACGCAGAAGCTCAGGATCTGTTAGGTGATATATCGAAGGCAATATCATATTATAAGAAGGTATTAACATATCCTAGTGATTCAAGTGGAAGTGAAGTGGCAATTAAGATTGCAAAGCTTTATGAAAAAAAATCTAACCATGAAAAAAGTTTTGAACATTTTGAAAAGGCAAATCAAATAGCAATACAGAATGACGAAATTGAAATTGAAATATATACGCTGCTTGAAATGATAATAATAAAAATTAATAGTATTACAGATATAGATACAGGGATAGATTATTCTTTAAATTGTGTACGAAGATTGCTAGATAAAGAACACTATCCTAAGGGAGAGGTTTATTATTACTATGCACTTTCATTAAAATATAGATTAGAATATAACAATAAATTAACGATGCTTAATGCACAAAAAGCAATAATTATATGTGAAGAAAATAAGATAAAAGAGGATGTATATGGTTGGGCAGTGAGTATCCTTATTAATATATATATAAAGAAGGGGAATTATAAAGAGGCCAAAAATTTATGTTTATATGCAAACAGTATATTTATTAATAACAATAATATTAATGGTCAATTATATATTAAACTATTAGATGCATCTGTCTGTAAGGAAGAAGGAAGAGATAACAAGGAGATTTTAGAGCAATATTTAGAAATAGCTAGAGAAGGAAATAAACAGAAAGTATACAAGAGGGAAATATTGAGTCTAATTTGCATAGCAGATATTTATAGTCAGGAAAAAAGATATTTAGAAGCAGAGAAATATCTATTAAGAGCACTAGAAAGAGAAAGAGAAGAGGGGATAGACTCTTATTCATTTAATATTTGCAATGAACTTTGTTTGTTATATATAAAATCAGGAAGGATAAGTCTGGTAGTAAAGTATCATAATTTAATAATGCAAATGCAAAAAGGATTAAAGCTATTGGAAGATAGAATTATAAATACAAACTATACATATGCTTTATATAATCTGATGATTTGTAATTATGATTTGGCATATGACCACTTGAAAAAAATATATGCTCTAATATTTAATAGCAATAGTTCTAAGTATAAAATAGTTGTTTGCAATTACTTTGAGCTTATTTTATATAAATGTAAAAATGAGGGTGATATAAGAAATGTATACAATAAGTTAGAGAAAAAAATTAAGCTATTACAGGATGTAGATACATGTCTCGAAATAAGGATAAGTGCTATTAGAAGAATTTTAACACTTGGATATAAGGGATTGGCTAAAGAATTATTCTTTGATCTCAATGGATATCCTAAAAATTATAATGTTGAAGGAATTTATGTATATCTAGAACTCAATTTTAGAAATAGAAATCAATATAATTTTCTGATAAATAAGGCACTAAGAGTATGCTCTTTTGTGGATAATCAGGAAATTAAAGCTGATATATATTCTGCGATTGGTGAGAAGTATAATGAACTTGAATGTAATGTATTGGCATTGAATTATTATTATGAATCTATAGCTTTATATATAGATACAATAAATTTATTACCACAAAATGATAAGTTATCATATGCAAATAATAGTAGGTTTTTGGAAACCCGTAAGTTATTTGTAAAATGCTTAAATGAAGATTTGGGTATAAATATAAGTTTTAAATCAACACAATTTATAAAAACAATTGAGGATTTAGAGCAAATATTAAAAGAATTAGATTTAATGAATATACTAGATAATGAAGATACATTTAAATTGGTCCAATATTTATATGAAAAATGCTATTACAATGATTTTAGAGATATATTTAAAGTCTTTGAGAAGTTTTCTAATAATACTATTGATGATATAAAAAATGTGATGAAGTATATGGCTAGATTAATTTTAGCAGATAAGGCTATGATTGTTACAGAGAACGAGCAGGGAGAAAATGATGTTATATGCACGTATAGAATTAGCGACAAAAATGAAATAAATAGATACCTCTCACTAAAAGTTGATTCAGATGAAGATACATTCGCAATTTGCAGTAATGACCCTAGATTCTATCAGTTAGATGATAAGGTACTGAAAGATGGAATAAGATCTTGTATGTATATGAAAATAATAAATAGAGAAAAACACATAAATAGTAGTGCAGGAATTAATGCAAGATTAATATTTATTACTAACAACGCATTAAATTATATAAATAATGAATCAAAGAAAACAATAGAGAAATTTAAACCTTTCTTAACCTTTTTATTAGAAAAGTATAATCTTACAATAAGCTCTACACTAGACAAGCTGACAGGTGTTTATAATAGAAAATATTTTGAAGAAGCGTTACTTTTTTTATTAGATTCTGCGAAGGCAAGAGAAAGTGAATTTGCTGTAATGATGTTTGATATCGACGATTTTAAAGGCGTAAATGACAAATATGGACATCAAACTGGAGATGAAGTCTTAGTTAAGGTTGCAGATGAAGTTAAAAAGTGTATGAGCAAAGGTGATATTATTGGAAGATATGGAGGAGAGGAATTTATAATTCTCTTGCCTAATGTTAATTGTGAAGCAGCTATAAATTTAGGGGAGAGAATAAGAAAAAATATAGAGGAAGCAAGGATTCTAGGAGATAAAAGAAAAGTGACTGTAAGTATAGGAATAGCAATGAGTTCTTATGAATCTCTTAACAATGAAGAAATTATAAGGAGAGCTGACCAGGCTCTATATAAGGCTAAACGTGATGGAAAGAATAGATGCATCGTTTGGGAAAATGAGTGCGGAGCAAGTGGAAATACAAATGACGAATTAACTGGAGTATTATCAGGAAATGCGGCTAAAGATTATAATTTTATGTTAATGCTTAAAGAAATAGCTGGTATTGCCAAACGTAGATGTAGTAAGGAAGAAAAGATTTATAATCTTATTTTAAAGATTATGCAGACGATTGAGTGCGATGTAGCTACAATTTTTATTGTAAAAGAGAAGAAAATAGTTAATACGTATAGTAAGAGAAGAAATAAGGATAATTGGAATTTAGATGATAGGTTTAATTTTAAATTAGTAAATCAAGTCATTGAAGAAGAAAAAGGTTTATATTTAGTAGATTGGGAGAGCATGGACAGTCACAATAGTTATGGGCTTCCTGACTGGAAATCAGTCTGTATATCTCCAATAATTTGTAACGGAGAGCTATTAGCAGTTATATACCTTTCAATTTCAGTAAATGAGAAAGAATTTATTTGTAATGACTATAATGTGCTGAATTTTTTAATAGAAATAGGTAGTTCCATTTTTCTTGGTTAAACTAACAATACATTTTAGAATGTTTTCAATTCATAATCACATAAAAGTTTATTTATCATATTATATAAAGAGAACCAATTTTTAAGAGGAGCTTTTTATGAGTGATACTGTTCCTAGAAATTATGAAAAAGAAAATATTAATGATATAGTATCTGTAGAAAATAATACCAATTATAAATTTGAAATATCCGATGATAATAAGGAGAAAAGAGATAATAAAGAGTTCATATTAAATGAGAAATCTGCAAGTCCCCAAAGAGTAGAAGAAAAAGATTGTAATGGAGGGGAAATTATTGTTACATCAATTTTGGAATGTGAAGAACACGAATATTTAAAAGGTGTAAAAATTAATTTATATAAAATAAATGGATTATCTCCTGTTCTTGTTAAATCGAAAGTTACAGATGAGGAAGGAAAAGTTATTTTTTCTGGAGTTGAGGAAGGCTGTTATAGGATAATTGAGATTATTGATAAAAGATACTTTGAAAAACCTAAGTATATAAATTGGAACGAAATAATAATAGACAATACTAATAAGAAACAAAAAATAGTGGTAGTTAATAAATTTAAAAAATTTATGGCACAAAACAAATATAAGAATTAAATAAAGAATGAAGGTTATATTTAAAAAATAAATTAATTTATTCGTAAATATAACCTTTTGCATATGTTTAATTAAGTAATAAAAATTATAGAATACTTTAATTTAAATAAAAGAAGTGGATTTTTGTATTGGAAAATTATATAATCATAATATTATATAATCTTTAAGTAGGTGTTAGAATGGATAATTATATTTTAAAAATAAAAAAAATCGATGATAAAGCTGTTATACCTAATTATGCTCATGAAGGTGATGCTGGATTAGACCTATATGCAGTTAAAGAATTAACTTTAAAGCCGGGAGAAAGAGGATTAGTACATACAGGAATACAAATTGAACTCCCTAAAAATACTGAAGCTCAAATAAGACCAAGAAGCGGTCTTGCATTAAAAAATGGTATAACTACGTTAAATTCTCCAGGTACTATAGATGAAGGGTACAGAGGAGAAATAGGTGTTATTCTAATTAATCATGGAAGCGAAGTTTTCAAAGTGGAACCAGGAATGAAAATAGCTCAAATGGTTATAAAACCTGTAGTTAAAGTTGACATAATAGAAATAGAAGAACTATCTGAAAGTGAAAGAAATCAGAATGGATTTGGTTCATCAGGAACAAGGTAAATGGACAGGTATTGAGAGATACCTGTCTTTACTTATCAATTAAACTAATTTTAGAGATACATTGAACCTGCATGGATTATAATATCCATCAGTTATTTTCCAGTCTTTAAAGTCATTTTTATCATAAAGTAAGTGCTCTTTTCTGTGTGAAGTCATAGGTAGGTCTCCAATAAATATAGCCTCCTTAGCAACTCTTTTCAATTCTGAAATTGCTTGTTTAGCATACTCTTGATTAGGAAAATAGTGAAATGCTCCAAAGCAAAATACTTTATCAAAAGTTTTATCTTTAAAGATTAGATTATTTGCTTCTCCGTGAAGAACTGAATTATTAAGTAATTCTATGTGCCTTTTTACAAGAGAAGAGGAATAATCTACTCCTACATATTCACCACATTTTATATATTGAGCTAGTCCACCTGCTCCGCAGGCAACTTCTAATATTCTATCTGTTTCCTTAATGTCTAATTCTTTAACAATTTGTTTAGCTATTTCTTTTACATCAGCAGTAGTATCTTCGTATCCGTCTAATTCTTCTAAACATGTAGTATTTCCATTTCCTTTTCTTTCCCAAACTTCTTTCCAATAAGACATATCTTCCATAATTCTCTCCTCCTGAAATTTATTAAATTGAATAAAAATAAGAAATGTTTTATTCATATAAAACAGTTCAATTATTGAACAATATTATACTAACATTGTTCAATGTTCAGTACAATAAGTTCATGCAGAATTTACCATAGTATTTCAAAATGAGAAGAGGTAATAGAAAAGTATGTAGTAAGAATACAGTGCTGAGACTGAAGTGAAAATATTCCTATGAATAAAAGATATATATACAATTCATTAAATTAAAAAAAATATATATATAATTATAAATTAATTTGAATATATATTTAATCATATTTAAATTTTAAATGTAGAAAAATACCGATTTTTGCATTAGTATATAAAATTATACTTAAGACTAAATTAATATTTATAATATATTAAAGAAAAAGCATCCTATTAATAGTTACTTATTAAGGCACTTTTTTTATAATAATCATCTAATTAATGTTGGAAAAATATTTTTACAAATTATGCTTATTAACGACTTGGAGATGAATAAATATATGTTGAAAATTAGCAAATAAGGGACTATAATATATTTAACATATAGAAAAATATATAAAAAGAGAGATAAATATGGTAAAGAGTATTTCAAAAAAAATTATAAATAGCATATCTACAAATGATAACTATAGTAAAGACCAACTAGAACAAATGGAATATATTCTAGTTAGTATTTTATTTGAGACGATAAAGCTATTTTCTGTTATAGTTATATTTTCATTGTTTGGATATTTCGACAAAATTATTATAATTTTAGCAGTCATGAGTATGACTAAGATTTTTATAGGCGGATACCATGAAGATACTCAGGTTAAGTGTTTTATAGCCACAGTGCTATTAGCAATTGGAATATTGGTGTTAAATTCTCAGTGCACTCTCTCATTTGTAGGTAACTGTATACTAATTATCTTAAGTATATTTTGCCTATGGCATCAAGTTCCAATAATAAATCCTAAAATGCCAATTACGCGCCAAGAATTAATAAATAAAAACAGAATAAGAGGTCTAAGTATTGCAACAATACTTGGTATAACATCTATATGTCTGTACAATTTTAGCAACTATTATTCGCTTATAACATGGACAATCCTATTTAACACCATATTAATGTTTAATAAAAAAGATGCTTAATGTTTTGAAATATTAATGATAAATTTTAAGCAAAATTGAAAGGGGAATGGATTTTATGAAAATTAAAAATTTATTAGGTAAGGTATTAATGATGTTATCACTTTCAATGATTATATTTGCTCCAGCATCAGCAGCTACAGCAGGAATTGAAGAAATGCCTGAATCTATGAAAAAATTGAGATAAGTCACTTTCACGTAAATTTAAGGAGGAATTTTTGGTGCGTTTATTGGCAGATATAATAGTCTCTATGATTCAAGCTATAATTTTCGCGTATTCAACAGAATGCTGCTTGAAGAGTGAAAATAAATTAAACAAACTTAAAGTAGTTTTAATAACCATAGTTACTTTTATTATAAACAGTAGCTTTACAAGTATATTTGGAAACATATCTATCTGTGTGTTTATAATACATATATCATGTTTAGTTGTAATGATTTTCTCATATAAAGATAACAAACTAAAGTCAATGATTCCCTATACATTGACATATTCTTTTATGGGGGTATATGGAATTATATCATATAATTTATTTTTTGGTTTTATAGAAGGTCTGATACCAGTAGAATATGCAGATATAGCTAATATTTTGATTATATATGTTCCTTATATTTTATTCTTATACTTATGTATAAAATACATGGGCAAGTTTATAGAAATGTACAAGCTAGCAGTTAGTGAAAAGATTAATATGATTGTAATTATAACAATAAGCTTCTGTCTAGATTTCGTTTTGGCCTTTTATTTAATAATCTATAATGATGAATCTAAAATGTTAAAAAATATGATAATCACAATCTTGTGCGTATTTTTAGCGTTTATCATAAAATATTTTGCAAATATAAAGAAGAAATCAGATCAAATATTTAAATTAAATGAAGCTCTAGAAGAAAAAAATAGTGAACTTAGGAAAATTAAGCATGATTACGGAGCACAGATATCGTATTTATATGGACTTTGTCTAATGGAAAGATTCGATGATTTAAAAAAGTCTCTAAAAGATATTATAAATAAGAATGACTCTACGCCAACAGCTGTAGAAGTTAGCGAGAATAGAAATTCTATATTATCCCTTGCATTAAAACCGGCTATTGATATGGGAATACATGTAATAATAGAAGAAAATTGTGATTTCTCTGTAGTGAGTATTACTGAAATGGAGTTTTATAGAATAATATCTAATATAGTAAATAATGCAATAAAAGCAATGAACGGCAAAGGTATAATAATTGCAAAGGCTTATGAATATTTAGGAAATGTAATAGTAAGAATAGAAAATAATGGTCCTAGAATTCCAGAACAACATCTGAATGATATATTTAAAGTTGGGTTTACTACAAAGGAAAATAGTGATCAAAGTCATGGATACGGGTTAAGTATTGTAAAGGATTTAGTAGAGAGTCATAATGGTAAGATATATGCGAAAAGTAGCGATGTAGTTACTGAATTTAAAATAGTATTTCCTATAAAGAATTTTGTATAATATTTAGTATACATAGCGAATATTTCCCTAGAAATATATTTAGGATTGAATAGAAGTACATATTAAAAATAAATAAGATTATGATGATGATAATAGATCTTTATAAAATTAAGGTTTATTATCATTTTTTTTATTGAGTTTTGATAATTAGAAATCTTAATATCAGGTTTTTTATTATGAGAAACTTAATATAGATATCAGTGATAAATTTAGATGCATAGGGATATCACTAGAAAATGCTCGAGAATCATCAGTATTAAGTAGTAACATAGGTCCTATAGATAAGTAGAAATATATGAGAATTCATAAAAAGTATTTTAAAAATTCAGAATAATAGTGTAAACTATATATTAAGTGATAAAACTTAACATAATTAAAAGGGGTGCGATGGCATGTATAAAATAGTGAACAAAAAGGAGCTAACAAATAATATATTTTCAATGGATATAGAAGCTCCAAGAGTAGCAAAATCTGCAAAGCCTGGACAATTTATTATCATAAAAAATGATGAAAAAGGTGAAAGAATACCTTTGACTATAGCAGATTATGATCAGGAAAAAGGAACAGTAACTATAGTTTTTCAAACTGTAGGAAAAGGAACAAAACAGTTAGCTGCTTTTAATGAAGGGGATCATGTAGCTGACTTTGTTGGACCATTAGGTGTACCAAGTGAATTTATACATGAGGATATAGAAGAATTAAAGAAAAAGAATTTCATCTTTGTGGCAGGTGGAGTTGGTGCAGCACCAGTTTACCCACAAGTAAAATGGATGCATGAACATGGAATAGCTGTAGATGTTATTTTAGGAAGCAGAAACAAAGATTTATTAATATATGAAGATAAATTAAAGAATGCTGCTGGAAATCTTTATGTAACAACTGATGATGGTTCATATGAATTTAAGGGAACTGGATCAGATATGCTTAAAGAGCTAGTTAATAATCAAGGTAAAAGTTACGATCATGCAATTATTATTGGACCAATGATAATGATGAAATTTACTTCTATGCTAACTAAGGAATTAAAAATTCCAACAACAGTAAGCTTAAACCCAATAATGGTTGATGGTACAGGTATGTGTGGTGCTTGTAGAGTCACTGTTGGAGGAGAAGTTAAGTTTGCTTGTGTTGACGGACCAGAATTTGATGGACATTTAGTAAATTACGATGAATCAATGAGAAGACAAGCTATGTATAAAACAGAAGAAGGAAAAGCACAGTTAGAAGTTGAAGAAGGAAATACTCATAGTCACGGTGGCTGTGGTTGCAGAGGTGATAAATAATGGACATGAATGAGAGATTAGTTAGAATACCAGTAAGAGAGCAAGATCCAAAGGTTAGAGCAGCGAACTTTGAAGAAGTTTGTCTTGGATATAACGAAGAAGAAGCAACTAAAGAAGCTTCTAGATGTTTAAACTGTAAGAATCCTAAGTGTGTAGAAGGATGTCCAGTATCAATCAATATACCAGGATTTATTTCTTATGTTAAAGATGAAAAATTTGAAGAAGCTGCAAAAGAAATTTCAAAATACAGCTCACTTCCAGCAGTTTGTGGAAGAGTATGTCCACAAGAAAGGCAATGTGAAGGAAGATGTGTTTTAGGAATAAAAGGTGACTCAGTATCCATTGGTAAGCTTGAAAGATTTACAGCAGACTGGGCAGCATCACATAATGTTGATTTAAGTGCAACAGAACCTAAAAATGGAATTAAAGTTGCAGTTATAGGAAGTGGTCCTGCAGGACTTACTTGTGCTGGAGATTTAGCTAAAAAAGGATATGAAGTAACTATATTTGAGGCACTTCATAAAGCAGGCGGAGTTTTAGAATATGGAATTCCAGAATTCAGACTTCCAAAAGAAAAAGTAGTTAAAAATGAAGTTGAAAACATTAAGAAACTTGGTGTTAAAATAGAAACTAATGTTATAGTTGGCAGAACTATAACTATAGATCAATTGTTTGAAGATGAAGGATTCAAAGCTGTATTTATAGGTTCAGGTGCAGGGCTTCCAAGATTCATGGGAATACCAGGAGAAAATGCAAATGGAGTATGTTCAGCAAATGAATTTTTAACAAGAGTAAACTTAATGAAAGCAGCAGTAGAAGGATATGACACTCCAGTTAGATCTGGTAAAAAAGTTGCAGTAGTAGGCGGAGGAAATGTTGCTATGGACGCAGCAAGAACTGCCTTAAGACTCGGATCTGAAAGCCATATCGTTTATAGAAGAGGTGAATCAGAACTTCCAGCAAGAGTAGAAGAAGTACATCATGCTAAGGAAGAAGGAGTAATCTTTGATGTATTAACTAATCCAACAGAAATCTTAGTAGATGAAAATGGATGGGTTAAAGGAATGAAATGTGTAAGAATGGAACTTGGAGAACCAGATGCATCAGGAAGAAGAAGTCCAGTTGAAGTTCCAGGTTCAGAATTTGTTATGGATGTAGACACTGTAATAATGTCACTTGGAACATCACCAAATCCATTAATTTCATCAACAACTCAAGGATTAGAAATCAATAAGAGAAGATGTATTGTAGCTGAAGAAGAAACAGGTCTTACTACTAAAGAAGCAGTTTATGCTGGTGGAGATGCAGTTACAGGAGCAGCAACAGTAATACTTGCTATGGGTGCTGGTAAGAAGGCAGCAAAAGCTATAGATGAGTATTTACAAGGAAAATAAGATCTTCATTAGGTTTCAGTAACTAATAAGATATATACTTAAGCTAATATTTTATATAAAATAAGAGGATATTTGTTTCGAATGGCTAAAAATAAAAGCCATTAGAACAAATATCCTTTTTTATACTCAAATGTAAATTAAATTGTTTTATATACAATGAATTAATATGGTGGAAAATGAATGAAAATGAATTTTTCTTTTGACAAAATGGATGGTAGATAGTAAAATGGTTTTATGTTTGTACATGTGCATATTATTTAAGATTATATATAGAAAATTATATAATAAAAAGTGATACATAATTATATCTATTTTATGTTTATTCAGTTTATATGTAGCAATAAATTATAATAAAAAAGGAAGAAATAATATGAATAAAGCAATGAACTTATTAAAAAGAATTATTTTATTTTTTGTTGGAATGAGTATAATTCAGTTTGGTGTAGCATTATTTTTGAAGACTAATATTGGCTCTGATCCATTTACTGTATTTACGCAAGGTTTAGCGTTTGCATTAGATAAAACAGGATTAAAGAATTTTTCTGTAGTTAAGATGATAAGTGGAGCAGATCAGGTAACGCCAGGGGTAGCAAATATGATTATATTGATTGTACTATTTGCTGTTATACTCTTAGTTGAGAGATCGCGTATAAAGATAGGAACTTTAATTTGTGTTGTAGGAGTAGGACCAATTATAGATCTTGGAGTGAAGGTTGTTTCGTATTTCCCAGTTGAATCTTATAACTATTTTATAAAGGCATTATTGGTTGTATTTGGATGTTTAATAATTGCAATAGGGTTTGCAGTTTTATCAGCAACAAACGTAGGAGTTGCCCCAAATGATATTGTTCCATTTATAATACAAGATAAGACTAAGGTACAATACCGTTGGATTAGAATAACACTAGATGCTGGATTTTTAATAATAGGATTTATATTAGGAGGAAAAGTTGGTCTTGGTACTGTGATAGCAATGATAACAACTGGACCATTTATACAATTCTGCCTCCCTTATGGAGAAAAGTTTGTAAACTTATTAGTAAATGAAAAAGATGTAGATGTAGAAGAAAGTGTTACAGCTACTGCATAGTTAATTTATAAAAATAAGAATAAAGCTATGATATTATTTATTGATTAGTTTAGTCTAAAAGAATAGAAATTTAATAGAAAACAGAGGTTTATAAGCAACCTCTGTTTTTTATTATATATTAATCAAGTTGAAGGATTGGTATAACGTAATTATGAATTAGAATTATTGAGATATAGAATAGTTATAGTTAGCTGAGCTATTGCTATCCCAAGATCCTGAATCATTTTTAAATGCCATATTTAAAGAATAAGCACCAGATGGAATAGTTATAGTTGCGGCCCATCTACCATCAGATTGTTTAGTCATTGTAACATCAGTTGGATTTGTAAAATCATTATATCCCCAATGTAAAATTACTGAAGTTGAATTTGCTGCTAAGTTTCCATTGTAGTATATAGTGGTTGTTTTACTAGCTGTTGGCGCTGGATTAACTTGTACTGGCACAGATAATGAAGAAACTTGTAAGTGCCAATCTTTGCTGGAGTTATTATCCCAGCTGGATCCGTTAGTAAAATCGAAATCTAGTTTTGTAGCTGATGAAGGAATTTTTATAGTTGCTGCCCAGAATCCATCTGAACCTTTAGTCATTGTAACATCTGATGGATTTAAGAAGCCATTATATCCCCAGTGGAGTTTAACTGAACTAGAATTTGCTAAAGAACCACTATAGTATAAAGTAAAACTGTTGCCTTGTAGTAAAGTGCTGCTATCATAATCCACTTTATAACCTGAATGAGGAGCATAAGTAGAAGGTACAGGAGGAGGTGTAGGTATTGATCCATCATTGTAAAGAACAATTACCGAATTAGCAGGAATATTTCCTGAAATTGTTCCGTTTGAAACTGTTAAAGTACAATTAGCACTACCTTTATTAGTATAAGTGCCATTTGCTAAATTAGTAGGAGAGTTAATAGAAGTGCTTCCACCATCGTTTACTATTACAGTACCATCTGTTCCTCTATCTATTAACATGGTTGTATTATTGTTTGTCCACCTAACATATTCATTTTTTCCTACCATTGCATTATGGAATTTATTAATTGCTACTATGTCAGCATCCTTCCAAAGATCATCACCCTTGGAGCCAATATTGCCAGTAGGTCTGTCAAAGAATAAAGGTGTAGCGCTTGCACGAGCAGCAGCTATAGCCCAGCCAAGTTTTCTTTGAGTATCTGTTAAATTTTTGCTTGATCCATCTTCATAAGTATCATGGGTTTCAACAAAATCGACTGCCTTAGATGAGTCAACGCCACCCAAGGTAGTGCCAAGTGAACTTAAATTTGTTGAAGTAACTGCACTTCTTACTGCTCCGCCATAATTACTTGCAGTAACATTCATAAATGATTCGTAAGAGGCAATATTATCTACTGAACCGTCTTGTAGGATTTCGCCATAAATAAATAGGTTGGATTTATTGTGTAGATTGCCTAGAACATTGCTCCAGTAGTTTCCAGCCCAAGATTGATTAGAGTCTAGTCCAATATTAGTTTCAATATGTTTAGCAGCATCAAAACGGAATCCGTCAGCACCAGCATCTATACATTGATTCAAAAATGTTATTGCTTTATTTTGGACAGTGGAATTTTGAGTATTTAAATCTGGCATGCCTATACCTTTTTGCGTCACATCATATCTATTAGTCCAATTGCTACATTGTCCTTGGTTATGATATAAATTAGGGTCTTTGAAGCTAGGATCTATACTGGAATCTAGTTGATCTGGATTTCCATTGTTAGCCATATGATTCATTACTACATCTACAACAATTGAAATTCCATATTTATCAGCCTCAGTACAAAGTGCCTTAAAATCATCGTAGTTTCCAAGTTGAGCATTACCTACAGATTGATTGGTTGGTTGATATAATAACCACCATTGACTTGGATCTTTACTTGAACTTTTTGTTCCTTGTACAGGAGAAACCTGAACTGATTTATATCCTGCTGCCGCTATGTTTGGTAGTTCATTCTTTATAGTTGCAAAAGACCAGTCAAAGGCATGAAGAATAGCACCATCTTTAGTATTAGATGGGAGGCTAGTACTACTAGCGGCATAAGCTGTAGTTAAAATTCCGTTTGTTCCAAAGCTTGGTATTGAAATTGGAAGTAAGTTTAAACTTAAAAATAAACATGAAGCAATTAATCTTGATATTATTTTTTTTCTCATTGATACACACTCCTTAACATAGCGCAATCGGTTGCAAAAAATACAGCAATAGTATATTTATTTGTTTGTACATGCAAAGTAGTAATTATTTTCCCCCTCTCTATTAAGTATTAGTCACGAATAAAATAATGCGTAACTAGAGTTTATATTTTGCATATATTGCAATCGGTTGCACAAAACTTAAAAATTTTTATCTTTGAAGATACTAAACTGAATAAATTTTTGTATTAATCTTATAATGATTATTTTGGATTAATATGAAATTTATGTAAATATTATATCATATATGTTTTAAAATTCAATAGTGCAATTTAATTATAAAAATTACCTAATATGGCATATTAATTCTAACATTACATATTGGTTTTTCTATATCATTATCCTTTAAGTTTGTTATTTGAATTTAATTAATTATATATTAACAAGTTGAATACAGCATTTTAATCACTAAACAATAGAGTAAGAAATGTAGTAATTATATAGCGAATATTGAAATATATTTTGAAATGGTGTAAAATTATTACAAATAATGAAATAAGTCGATAAAAAATGACTAGAGTTTATAATGGAAAATAACTATGTATTTATAATTGCAGGATTATTTTATTTAAATTAATTTCTGTACGAAAAATTGGGGATATATTATTAAAAAAAGGAAGTGTTATAATGAAAATTCTTATTAATTTAAGTGTTAAGAAGAAACTTGTTTCAGTGTTCTTTGTGATTTGTATTTTTATAGCCGCAATAGGAACAGAAGGAATATTAAGCTCTGCAAAAATAAATGATAATGCAGATGTCTTGTATAGAAATAATTTAATATCTATTAAAGACTTAGGAGAAATAAAGGGAAATATTCATGACATGAGAGCTACATATAATAGATTAGTTTTCGAAAGAGATAAAACAAAACTAGATGATTATCTAAAGGTTATAAATGATTTAGACATAAAAAATGACAAGAGTATGAAAGAATATGAAAATTTAATTACAGTGTCAGACGAAAAACAAACTTATAATAATTTGAAAAATGATTTAGCAAAATATATAGAAGTAAGAAATAAAGCAATCGAATTTGCGAAAACCGGGGATTATGATGAAGCAATTAAAATTAGCAATTCCGATTTAACCACAATTAAAAATTCTTTACTTGAAAACATTCAAAAAAATATTGATGCAAATGCAAAGGCTGCGGAGCAAGCTAATTTAAATAATATATCTCAATTTAAGAGTGTTCGATATACTATATTAATTTTTACAACAGGAGCATTTTTAATAATCCTTTTTATGGCATATATGTTAAGCAAGAATATATTGAATCCATTAAGAGAGATAAAGGACTTTGCAAAAAGATTATCAACCTATGATTTCGCTAATGCGATTACGATTACAAGGGGAGATGAGTTTGGACAAACAGGCGTAGCTTTAAACACTGCGCAAGAAAATGTAAGTAGACTGGTTAAAGTAATTATGGAAAACTCGCAGGATTTAAGTGCAAGCTCAGAAGAACTTTCAGCAACAGTTGAAGAAATATCTTCAAAGGCCAACACCATAGATCAAGCAGTAGATAATATTGCCTCTGCAATGCAAGAATCTAGCGCGACTACTGAGGAAATAAGTGCATCTATTGAAGAAGTAGATTCAAGCGTTAATGTACTTTCTTCTAAGGCTATGGAGGGAAGCAATAATGCAAGTCAGTCTAAGAAAAAATCTATGGAAGTTAAAAATAATAGTCAAAAAGCTATTAATGAAACTAGGAAATTATACATTGAAAAGCAAGAAAAAATGCAAAAAGCCATAGAAGATGGAAAAGTAGTAGAGAGTATAAAAGTTATGGCAGAAACAATTGGAGGAATAGCAGAACAAACAAATTTACTTGCATTAAATGCGGCAATTGAAGCTGCAAGAGCTGGAGAACAAGGAAAAGGATTTGCTGTAGTAGCAGAAGAGGTAAGAAAACTTGCAGAGCAATCATCTGATGCAGTAATAAATATTCAAGACACAATTAATAAAGTTCAATTAGCATTTAATAGTAGCATCAACACAGGTAGTGATATATTGGAGTTTATAAGCAAAAATGTAGAAGAACAATTTAATGATTATAGTGAAGTAGGTAACAAGTACTATAATGATTCAAACTTTGTAAGTAACATGTCAGAAGAAATTGCTGCTATGTCAGAAGAAATAACAGCTACAGTTGGACAAGTTAGTGAAGCAATTCAAAATATGGCTGAGACATCGCAAAAATCAAGTGAAGGAGCTGAAATGATAAAAGATAGTATGAATGAAACAACAAAAGCTATTGAACAAGTAGCGTTAACTGCTCAAAGTCAAGCAGAGCTTGCTCAAAAACTTAATGAAATGGTACAAAAATTTAAGATATAGTAATACTTATTAACTTTAAGAAGATATAGACTTTAGGAGTTAAATGAAAAATACAAACTAATGATATGGTTAGTTATAAAATAAAACTAGGACAATAGAAGGTGAATCATATAAAACATAAAGTGATATTGAAAATAAATTATCACTTTATGTTTTTTTGATTAAAAGAAGTTCATATGAAAATATATTGTGAAAATTATTTTTTGAATATGTTATATTTCATACAATATAGCATATTAAAAAAACCAATGGATATGATGTAATATGTTGAAAGCAGATGAAATAAGTGTAATAATGTAATGGGGATATTTTATCTTTAATTGATTGGAAAAATTAGTTAATATTAATGAAAAATGATAAGATAAGTAGGATTTTTAGTTAATCATGAAAAAATACTTTAACTATGTAAAAGAGGGGGAGTTAATATGTCAGTAACAAAAGGATCAGTGATATTTTATGGACTAGATGGTCTTGATAAGAAGGTTGATGATATCATTGAGGTTTTGGATTTAAAAAAACAATCTTTTGAAGTGAAACTTATAATATTTGAAGCCGTTAATAATGCGTATATTCATGGAAATAGTAGTGATAGCAGCAAACCAATTTATGTTGATTGGGAATTGAAAGATAATTTACTAAGTGTTATAGTAAAAGATTGTGGGCAAGGATTTGAGAATATAAATTTGCATAAGAAAATAGACGAAGAGAATATATTAGATGAATCAGGTAGAGGCTTGTATATTATAAGTTGTTATACTGATGAACTAATTTTAGACGGAAGTTCTATAATTATGCGTAAGAGTCTTTTATGTGACATATAGATTGATATATGGTTAGTAATTGATACCTAATGAATATTGTACATGCTAGGGAGGCAATTAGATGAAAATTTCTTTAAAGATAAAACTTATGATTACTTTTTTTATACTCATTTCTTTACCAATGGGGTTACTTGGGTATATTTCGTATAGAATGTCCAGCGCATCTATACAAACGGCTGTTCAAGAACAATTAAAGGAACAGACTTACAATACATCTAATTTAATAAATAAAACGATAGATTCAACAAAACATTCTTTGGAAGTTGCAAGTTTGAATGGCGATATTATAAAAGCAGTTGAAAATTCAAATACAAGCAATCTAGATACAGCTTCTGAATATATAAGAGCGGTCCAAGAGAAAAATAAAGATTTTATGGAAGTATTAATTATTACAGATGCTTATGGTAAGGTAATTGTAAATACTCAGTCAAAAGAGAATGATATAGATTTAAGTGATAGAGATTATATGAAACAAGTACTTAGTAGCGGTAAGGAAGTTGTTAGTGAAGTATTAACTTCTAGATTTACTGGTAATCCAGCTATTTTTATAGCTTATCCATTGAAGGAAAATGGTAAATTGATTGGTACACTTGTAGGGAGTATAAAGTTTGATAGTATATCAAGTTATGCATCTCAAATAAAAGTTGGTAAAAGTGGATATGCATATATGATTGATAAAACTGGGTTAATTGTTTATCATCCAGATTCAAGTAAAATCCTAAAAGAAAATGCAAATGATAATGCAGGAGAAGATTTAAAAGTTTTAGTTCAGGAAATGAAAGAAGGAAAATCTTCAGAAGGATTCTATACATATGGGAATATATATAAATATGTTGTTTTCCAACCTGTTGGTAATTGGGTGATTGCAGTCACAGCGCAATATGACGAATATATGTCAGCAGCTTTAAGTATAAGGAACTATACAATAATTATTTCTTTAATATCAATCATTATAGCAATGATATGTGCTTATACATATTCAACAATAGGAATAATTAATCCAATTAAGAAACTAGAGAGATTAATGAGATCTGCAGGAGAAGGAGATTTAACTGTTAAGATTGATATACAAAGCAAAGATGAAATTGAGGAACTTGGAAAATCATTCAATGAAATGATAAAGCATCAAGATCGAATAGTAAGAAATGTAACTAACGCAGCAGAACAGTTGAATGCAGCATCAGAAGAAATGGCAGCTTCTTCAGAAGAAATAAGTGCCGCAACTGAAGAAATAAGTGCTACAGTTAATCAAGTGGCGCAAGATGCAGAAAAACAAAATGAATCCATAGTTGATGTTTCAAAAGTGTTGGTTCAGCTTTCAAGTCTTGTTCAATTAGCTCAAAGTAGAGCTAAAGCTACAAGTTCAAATGCAGCTAATACAATGTCAGCAGCTGATCTTGGAAGAGAAAAAGTTGAGGAAACTGTAAAGGCAATGGATATTATAAGTAAAGGCAGTGAAGAAACTTCGCAGGCATTAGAATCTTTAAGTGGATTATCGAGTAAAGTAGATGGTATTATAAACATAATAAATTCTATTGCAGAGCAGACTAATCTTTTAGCATTGAATGCAGCTATAGAGGCTGCTAGAGCAGGGGAGCATGGAAAGGGATTTAGTGTAGTTGCAGATGAGGTTCGTAAATTATCCGAAGAATCAAATGATAGGGCAAGAGAGATTGCTGTACTAGTTAGTGAAATGGTAAAGCAAACACAGAATGCGGTAATAGCAATGGAAAGATCTAAGTCAGAAGTAAACAATGGAGTAAAAATAGTATCAGAAACAGACAAAGCATTTGTAGATATCATTAATGCAATAGAAAATATAGTTAAACATGTCACTGAGATACTTGATATTACTGGTGATGAAGTAGCATCGTCTGATAAGGTAATTGGGCTTATAAATGATATAGCAACAGTAACAGAAAGCAATGCGTCAAATAGTGAAAATGTATCTTCGGCAGCAGAAGAACAAGCTAGTGCAATTAATAATTTAACAGCTACAGCACAGGAAACAAGCGCTATGGCAGAAGAATTAACTAAGCTTGTAGAAAGATTTAAAATATGAGGTGATAATTGATGGAAATAAGTATACCAAAAGACTTTGTTGTTGATGAAGTCGCAAATTTTAGAGTAAAAGTAAATAAATTAATAGATGAAGGACAAAAGAATTTTATATTCAATTTTAATGATTGTAATTTTATAGATAGTACCGGACTTGGTGCATTAGTAGCTGTTTATAAAAAATGCGCTGAAAAGAATGGAAGTATAAAATTAAAAGGACTAAAGCCAGAAGTTGAGAAGTTATTTAAATTAACAAGGTTAGATAAGGTATTTGAAATTTGTCCGTAAAAATATCTGGAGTTTTTATGAAGTGAAATTCAGATAGAAAGGACTTTCGATTGTATGCGTGAGGGTAAAGAAAGTATAAAAACATTAGATGAAAGAGTAGAAATAAGTCAAAGTAATTACAAAGAAATTTGGGACAAGGTAAATGAGTTAGTGTTTGTAATTGAGATTAGCAAGGGAGTTGTTCCAAAGAACTTTATAGATTTTAATAATAAAGTTTGTAGTAAATTGGGTTATTCTAGAGAGGAACTTATTAAAATTTTACCTTCAAATGTTTTGAATTTAACTAATATAGAAGATAAGATTAGTATATTTGAAAATTTAAGTAATAAGAGAGTATGCGATAAAATAGAGCTTACATTAAAATCAAAGGATGAAAAACGTATTTACGCTAAATCTAATATATCTATATTTAGTCATGAAGAAAAAGATTTTGCTTTAGTAATTGCAACTGATATTACTGAATACAAAATATTAGAAGAAGAGCTTAAAGGAATATTAAATGGAATACCTGATGTAATAAAAGTATACAATACAGATTATACTATATCTTTTTTTAATGAAGCAGGGTATGAGTTTTATAATAAAACCTCAGAAGAAATAAAGGGAAAAATGTGTTATGAGGTGCTATCTAGAAACGAAAAATGCTTAGATTGCTCATTTGAAGAAGTAGTGGCGACTAAGAAAATGCTATCGCGTGAAAGATATATTCCAGAATTAAATAAATTCATGGATGTATGTTATAATCCTGTATTAGGTAAAGATGGGGAATTGTTATTTATTGTTGAAAGGCTTAGAGATATAACTGAGAAAAAAATGCTTGATAAGATAACTAAAGATAGCAGGGAACGATATAAACAAATAATTGATAATGCGCCTGATGCTGTAATTATTATAGTAGATAATAAAATTGCCTTAGCTAATAATGAAGCTTGTAATTTGTTTGCAACGCTTTATGATGATTTGATTGGGAGTAATGTATATAGACATTTTCAAGAGAAATATAAAAAGGCTTTGCATAAAGTATTTAGAAATATAATATCTGAACGAAAAATTAAAGAAATTTATGATTATGATTTCTATGTGCCAAATAATAAATTAATAAATGTTCAAGTTTCATATAGCTACATATTATACGAAGGTAACCAAGCCATATTGGCAGCAATAAGGGATATTACTGAAATGAAGCGAGATATAAAGAAAGCCGCTGAGTTACAAAGGAGTACGCTTCAAAAAGAATTTCCTGCTCAAAATTTTATTGATACTATGAGTGTTTATATGCCAGCCCATACCATTAGTGGGGATTTCTATAGAATTTATGAAATAAACGAAGACTTTATTATTGGAATGATAATTGATGTTAGAGGTAAGGGAATATCGGCAGCTCTAAATATTTCTGCATTTGATATTTTGTGTTTTCAAGAAGTTAATAAGGGCCACCATGATCCAATGGAGATAGTAAAAAATTTAAATAAGAAGTTAGTAAAATATTACGAAGAAAATTATGTTGCTGTATGTTGTTTTAGCATGGATTTTAATAGCAATGAGCTTAAAGTAGTTGGAGCCGGAATTAATCAATTTCTTTTTCAAAAAAAAGGAGAAAGTTTAGAAGAGAAGATTGTAGAAGGATCTTTCCTAGGTATGTTTGATAATAGTGAATTTTGTGAGCAAACCATCTTTTTTGAATCAGGAGATAAAATTTTCTTTTTTACTGATGGATTAGATTTTATTCTAGAAGAGGATAAAGTTATACAGGAATATATGAGGGATGCAAGCATATTTGAATTTAAGAATTACTTAGATGATTTCTTAAGTGATAGTATTTTAGAGAGTGGAAAATTAAAAGATGATTGTACAATGGTTGCAATAGAAATAAAGTAAATTAAGATTTGTTGATTTATATCAAAGGATAAAATTTATAATAAATATTATCCTTTGATTAATAATTTAAAACTTAAAATTTTTAAAATTTTTTAATAAAAGTATTTAATGATTTTAATCTATAATACAGGATTTATTGATTGTTGATTCTAACTAAGTAACAATGTACCAGTTGACACTTAGCATCTATTAAGTTAGAATAGGTTATACAAGATGAACATTTCTTTGAAAACAAAATATGTTATTAAACCATCTTTAACTTGGGGGCGTTTTGGCTTCGACGGGGGTAAGAAGGGTTTGTTAAGCGAGTCGAGGGACGCATGGAGCCTCGTTAATAAAGTATGCACTAAATGTAAACGCAGAAGATAATTTTGCAATAGCAGCTTAGTTTAATAGCTGTTCATCAGCCCAGGTTGCCTACGGCTTGGATCACTGGTGTCATTAAAGTGGGAAACGAAGCCTAGCAAAGCTTTGAGCTAGAGGGGTATTCATGAAGCTACTGAGAAGTATAGCCTGTCTAAGGGCGATACTTTGAGGGAATTTTAAAACTTAGACTGCACTCGGAGAAAGATAAATCAATCTACTTTCGGACACGGGTTCGACACCCGTCGCCTCCACCATAAAATCCACGACCATTTGTATGTGGCTTAAATAGCTGCTTACAGGTGGTCGTGTTTTTTTATTGTTATGGGGTAGCGCTACAATCAAACTCACAAAAATCTATAATTTCGATTTTTGTGAGTTATTTCAATTTGTGATATTTTATGTTTAGAAACGATGAACTTAATTATATGTAATTATTTATACAATCATTAAATTTTACAATGTCTTATGGGAATATATATCATTAAATGGTATAATATTAAACATAAGTTAAAATATATAAAAGTGGTGTAGTAATGAGGAGAAAAGATAAAATAAAGAGAAAAAGAAATAGTTTAATTAAGGAATTAGGCACAATTGATATTTATGTAGATGGAATTGAAAATAACGTAATCAGAAAAAGAATTGAACATATTTTAGAATGGTATATACGTAAATCTACATTTTATAAAAATTTATTTTATTGGCTTAGTTTGTTAATAATTATAATAAATGCAACGATTCCAATAATAAATCAAATCAAATTTATATACTACAATAGTATTGTATCAATAATTTCAGCTTTTGCATCTGTATTTACTGGCTGTATTACATTATTTACAATGAAGGACACTTGGTTTAGATACAGAAAATCTGTAGAGCTTATTAAAAAAGAATGCATACTATTTAGTAGTAAAGATGAAGATTATAAAGATGAGAATAGGGAAACTTTATTAATAAAGAATGTTGAAAATATAATCTCAAGTGAAAGACAAGCGTGGGAAAAGGTGAAATTTGACAAGTCTAATGGTAAGAAATAATTATGATAGCTATGATTAAAATTTTTTAAGGAAAAATGAAAGGGTAAGTTATGAAAGAGTTACCAGATTTTAATATAAATATATATCAAGCAATCAATTATATATTTGAAAGTGATTTGGCTGTAGTAGCATTTAAAAATCCGCCATTTATTAATTTTGTTAATATTGTTAGGAGAACAATCGAAACAATAGATAGACTATCTGAAAATTGCAATATGCCAGAATTCACCAATCATGGATTAAGACATATATGTAGCTTGGTGAAAAGAACTTCAGAGTGGGCAATAACAGATGGGTGGATAGAGAATATTAATTGTAAAGAAGCAGGCTATTTATTAATGGCCTTGATTGTTCATGATTTAGGAATGTTATCTCAAGAAACGTCAGATTTATCATCTGATGTTGCTTTAGAATATAAAAGAGGAATAGGGGATTTGGCAACATGGGTAAGAAAAACTCATGTATTAAGGTTGTCAAAATTATTACATAGAATTTTTTATGAATTTGAAAATGAAGATATAGAAGTTAAGAATCATATTGAAGCTATTGCACAGATGGCGGCTTCGCACAATTATTGGCCATGGGACAAGGAATATGATATAGATGAAAAATTAACGAAGTTTATTGGGATTGAGAATGATAGAATATATGGACTAAATGCAGTAATTGCTGTTGTAGATTTATTAGACGAGGACTCTAATAGATGTGATTCAGAAGTTCTAATTAAACATAAGAGAGGAAATAAAATTAATATAGCTCATTGGTATAGACATGCATTAACGGCTAAAGTAAATCCAATTAAGAATCATAAAGTCAAAATTTCTTTACGTGCAATAGATGGAATGGATGAATCTTTTGAAGATGTTTTTAAAGTAATAAGAAATCAATTTAGAATAGTATTGGTTTATAAGAAATATTTATCAATAATTAATGCGCAGATTGATGAATTAGAATTTGAACCAACGAATGAAATGCCTAAGATAGATAAAGAAGTTAAAGAACTTGATGTTTGGAATGAAAAAGTCGAATTGAAATACTCTATGAAAGAATTATTAATGCTAACATTTATTCCTGAAACAAGAGGGGAAAGATGTGATTCAAAATTATATAATGAACTAGTTAAATTAAATTTAGAACAAGTTAAACCATTGGAGGAAACTGGTTTAACTGATAACAATCAATTACTATTTGATGATGAAAAGTTATTATATAAAATTTCATATATGAAATTAGAGAACTATGATGAAATTTTCAGTTATTATAAAGAGCAAGTTGAGCATAGTTTTTTATTAGGTGAAGTTGGTAAAGTAAAAAATATATGTTGTATGATTCTTGAATATTTAGAGTGTTCAAATATAGATAGAACATATTGGGTATTTGTTTATTTAATATATTTACTAGATTCAGAGCAAGACTATAGATTAATAAGTGAAAAAATTAATTTTAGTGGCCGGTATGGGGTTTTATTACAGTTGGTTATTGCATTATTAAATAATGATGAAAAAGAATGTCAAATATGTTGGAATAAATTACTTACAATTAATTTGATGAAATTTAATAAAGATTCAGAAACACGATTATTGTTTTCGATTTTGATAGAATATTCATATCAATTTTTTTATAAAACAACAGATAAATATATACAGGAACTGATGAACAAAATAAAAGAAAATGAATTTTTATATAGCTATTTAGTAAAGGTTCAAACAAGATTAAGTATACAATTTCGGTTAATTACTGGAGAAGATATAAATGTGGATATTTTGGATAAGTTTAATATAGAAAAAGAAGAGAGAATATTGTGTGAAATATGGAAGAATTTTTTTGTATCTGATGCCGAAAAATTGGATGCAAGTTTAAGAAAAGTCTCAAAACTTATTACACCAGAAAGTAAATATTATAAATCTTATATGGGATTATTCATTGCGACTGAGCATATTAGGGATTTGAGTATTAAAGAGAGTAGCATAAAAAAAGAAGATATATACACAAAGCACTATAGATTTATTCGTCTAGAAATGGAAAACCAATATAATGTACTTGAACAGAGAAGAGAAAAAAATATTGAAAAATTTTTAAATGATGAACTTTATGATCATAAGCAAATAGAAAGATTAATTGTATCAGGTCAAATGGAAGCTATGAGGAACTGGGATATTCTAAACTTCATTTCATTTCGTAGTCTATATGCACGATACTATGAAAAACTTGGAGAAAAATGTTACGATAGTGGAAAAAATAGCAGTTATATTTGTAGAGCAATTATTTGTTGGATACAATCATTAAAAACTTATGATGAAAAAAAAGATAAAAAGAAATTAATTGGAATAATAGAGGTTAATGAAAAAAATAATATAGAAGAATTATATAGATTAATTTTTCATAATATAGCCATGGTCTATTGGGATAATGCAAGCACATGGTTAAAGGCTTTAGGAGATTTAATGCCTAAAGAATTAGTTGATGATTGGGTTAGATGGATTTATAAGTATAATAGTATAATTAGATCTCATATGTCTATAATAAGGTTAGCTGATTTAGATTTTATTAAAACTATTATTGAAGAATATAAGTTTAATGATGAACAGATGAACATTTTAGAACCAATATTAGTGGGTATATGTAAGAAGGATTATTATTGGAGTATTGAATTAGAACTCTGTAAAAGCATAATGATGACTTTATCTATTGAAAAATGTAAGGAGATTATAGAACAGTTGACAATAGCAACTGAGGAAAGACCTGGTTATTCTAGTATTTACATTAATACAATGCTGAAATTAGCACACGAGCGGTTTGAAATAAGTGAGTATATTAAAGAAATGATGCAAAAAAGATATAACTTAACAGAAAATGAAAAATATCTTGAATATCAAAAATTAATAGGAGTAAAATGCATTGAAAATCTTGAAATGCCTGATATTTTTAAGATAAATACAGAAGTTAAACATATATTGGAAGAATATGAAGTTGAACTAAGTAAAGGACATCATAATGTTAGTAATATTAAAAATATAGCAGAAATAGTAAGCAATAAAAATTTGTCAATATGTGATGAAAAATCTATTTGTTGTTTATTGGAAGAAATTAAAAGATTTACACATAACAATGCATCTAGATTATATCAATTAGATTATAATATTATTTTTTCAATATTAGTATCTATATCTAATGGGGGAAGTGATGAAACTAGAAAAGCAATACTAAGCATTGGATTTGAAATTTATGGAGAATTTTTAACTAATGAGAAATTTTTTAGTAATCAAAAAAAATCATTAAAAAGGTCTATTATAGATCAAAGAGACATGAAAGAAATAGGGTTTCTTTATATGTTTAGTAGTCTGATAGATTATTCTGATAATAAACAATTAAATAATACTATGGAATGGTGCATTGATATAGCTGAACATATAAAAGAGGATAGTATGCATTTCTATGTATATATATTTTCTTATTCGTATATATTCAGAAATGATTATCTAAAAAATATATCATATAGAGGGTTAGAATTATTAGCAATAATAATTAAATTTAAAAGTGAAACAAAAAAAGACTATCTATATTATGTATTATTAGGAATACAGGAGTTCATACATAATATTAAACATAGTGAAAAAAATTCATTTGATAAAATAAAAGAAAATAAGACTTATGTAAAGTGGCTTAAAAGAATATTGAATTTCGGTAGCAAATCCATTTATTATGAAAATAGAAAAAAAGTTTTTAAAATTATCGAGGAAATTAATGATAACAAGCTTTTTGAGAAAGTATGTGAAATTTTAAAAGAAGATGCTAGAATGTCAATTGCAAAATATTTTGAATAATTTTATAACTTTAAAATGGATAAATGAGGGAAGATACTAAGTTTATTTGAGGAGATTCTCTAAATTTTGGATAATTTATAAAAAGGCAAAGGCAACATAGAAAATATGTGAAATATATAATATATGTAATAAAAGTTGCTTAGAGAAAATATTTATATTTAAAGTAATATGGTATGTTATGAAAACAATTTATGTGTAGAGGGGATTATATTTAGATAAATTTTATTCACATTAAATAAATTTGATAAATACATTTATATTTTATATTAAATAATAAGGAGAGAGAAATATGCTATCAATATACACGTTGGAAAAGCATTTATTGTTGTGTGGTGATGAAGATCAGAAATATAAGGTGCTTTATGATATATATAATTTCAATAAGACATTGATTTGTGATGTAATTAATGAGACAGATAGGTATTTCTCATTTTATAGTCGTCATGATGCGACTCATTCAGAAACAATTATATCTTCAATAGAAGCATTGTTGGGTGAAAGTGGTATAAAGCAATTATCTCCAACAGATACATTTTTACTATTATTATCAGCTTATTTGCATGATTTTGGCATGTGTCTCCAGTATAAAGAGATCAAGGAGATGTTAAAGACTGGGGATTTTAATGATTTTGTTAGAGAAAAAAGTAAAGAAAAAGCTTTTAAGCAGTATACATATTGGGTTAAAGATGATAGTTTTAAAACACAATTTTTTCATGAAATAAATTGGCCATTGGATGCGATTCAAAGTATAAATATACTAATATCTGAATATTACAGGAAATCACATGGTGACAAAAGTGAGGGAACAATTAATGAACAATTTAAAAATAGCAATATTAATATAAATCCACACAAACATTTACCTGAGAGATTAGAAATACTTTTAGGCAGAATTTGTAGTTTGCATACAAAAGACTTTTCTTTAGTAATGGATTTAGATCATGAAACTAACGGAGCCTTTAATGATAAAGCTCATCCAAGATTTATAGCAATACTGATACGTTTAGGAGATTTGCTGGATTTAGATAATAATAGATTTGATGAAATAAAATTAGCTACTATATGCGATGAGATTCCAGCACTGAGCAAAATTCACTATGAAAAGCATAAAAGTATTAAATCTTTTTTAATTACACCCAAAACAATTAATATTGTATCTGAAAGTGATGATGATACTGTCTTACGTGAAATGAGAAGCTGGGTAAAATGGATACAAGAAGAAGTTGATAATTTCGGGGACAATTGGAGTAGAATAGTGCCTAATAATTTTTTAGGAACAATTCCTAATCTTCAACATAATATAAAAAAGAGTAATGGAGAGATAATTTTTGCAGACAAGGATTTAAAAATATCATTACCTGAACAAAAAGCATTTCAAATCATACAAGGTACGAATATATATAAACATAATCTGATTTTTATAAGAGAATATATACAAAACGCAATAGATGCATTAAAGATACAATTTTTATTAGATCAATTTCAGGAATTAGATAATTTCAATATGGAAGAAAGATTTGAAACAGAAAATGATAAAATTAAATATATATGTGAAAAATATTATAAAGATGATTTAGATGATGTTATAAAGAAGTATGGTGTTACCATTAGAATCTATGATTGTAGAAACAAAGAAGAGTTGGAAGCATTTAGATATTATTATAATTGCAAAAATTACAAAGAAGAGGATTTTTATAGCAAAATAATAGTGGTTATTGAAGATAATGGAACAGGAATATCTATAGATGATATTACTAATAGGATACTTAAAGTAGGAAAAAAGGATAAAAAAAATGATGATGAATATAAAAAGCTTACAGAAAAAATGCCAGCATTTTTACAACCTACAGGAACATTTGGTATTGGTTTACATTCAGGATTTTTAGCTACAGATAAAATTATAATTCATACAAAAACATCATATGATAAGAATAACGGTAGAGAAATTATTATTGAATCTGGCACTAAAACAGGATTTGTTCAATGTAATATATGGAATAAGGAAGAAGAAAAACTAAATACAATCATGAGAGGTACTCAATTTATTATGAGTTTGGATGTAGAATGCATTAAAGTTGATGAACAATATACTACTCCAAGTTATCAATGTGAATTTCCATTTGGAAAATCAAAGAGAGATTACTTAATTGATTATATTGTTGGTATTACAAAAGCAGTAATAAGACATCCATTTTTTAATGTTAAACTAGTAGATTACAATAAAAATACAATAGCTACTACTAAAAGAAATATTATTGATAGTGATGTTGCAGAAAAGAGTATTGTTAAAGAAACAATTATTAAAAACAATAAAAAATATAATGTAAAAGTATCAACACTACGTTCTTCAGATAGAAATTGGTACCTGACAGTAGAAGAAAGAAAAGATGGAAATGTGTTAGTGTTGAAATTAGGAGATAAGTGGGATAAGAATAAAAAAGTTAATATATTATACAAAGGGATTCAAATGCAATCTATTGAATTGCAGGAAATATTAAAAAGGTATATAATATGTGGTTCTGAAGCGATTATTAATTATAGCTTTAAGGAAACAAGTGACTATATTACAATAAATCGTGATGAGGTTACAAAAGAAGGAAGAGATGTTTGCGAAGCAATTTTTGAAGAATTAATGTATATTGGATTAGAGCATATTAAGACTTATTTTATGAAAGAATACGGAGAAAGTACAGATATTAAGGGATATATAAAGGCTAGAAGAATATTTGAAACTATTTCAGAAGAATTTAATACACAGTTTAGCAAGTTTATAGAGAATACTAAGGATGAGATTAATGATAAGGAATTTGAATTCAATTATAATGATGATTTATCTGGAGAAATACGAGAACTATTAACAAATAATAAAGTTGAAATTCTGTTGGAGGCATTTGTAAAAATATTAGCTTCCAAAATGTTGGATACTAGAAAGCATTATGAGGAATATGAATTACAAGAAAAAATTAATAAATATAAAGAACTTTTTTATATTGCTGTAAGCAAATTCTTATTGCGCTTTAGTTCTTCAGTAATATCAGATGAATTCTTTAGTAAGGATTATATAGAATGTTTGTTTGATACATTAAGCATAGAAATAGGTGGACATGCATTATCGTTTTTGGAAACTAATAAATTATTGCCTTTAATACCAAGTTATAAAAGTAGAGATGGGAAAATTAAAACTATAGAACTTAATTTTAAGACAGATATTCCTGCGTTAGGTATTTTTTTATACCATATTAAATATGCACAAAGTGATCTTTTAGATGAAAGGTACAGAAATATATTAGAGGTTTTGGCAGATAATTATATATATAATTCAAATTATGGGTCTTATAGTCAATCGGAAGATAATGCTTTTGAGGATATCTTCTTATATCGTATTATAGCTGATAGGATGAAACCTATAAGATTTGGAGCTGAGGCAATATGCAATTATAATCAATTATATTTACCCAATAATGAATTTTTTCATGATGAAAAAGGAAATTGTATTTCTATTTATCCTATTAAAAATATGAAAATAAAATATAAGAAACAAAATAACAAAATTATTGAGTCGAAATATTATGTGCAGTTAAATTGTGAAAAAGGAAATTTATTAGAATATATTTTTATTGAATGTGATTTTCAAGTTATTAAAGAATATATGTTTAGCGATATTATAGAATATAATTATATTGATGTTGAGCAAATAGGGACATGCTATTTTAAAGAGAGAAATATGTATTGTATGCCAGCTACTAAAAATTATTATGATATAGCAGTGAAGAACATACCTTTTGAATTTCAAAAATGCTATAAAGAATCTAAGTTTAAATATATTAAACAAGATAATTATATAATGATACCAGTGGATAAAAATGTAGTGATGAGGTGGGGAGATTTATTTGAAGGGTCTCATTCAACAGAATTTAAAACACTTGCTATGGAATGTAGAAAACAATTAATTAGAGGAAATCTATTAACTGATATAGAAAAGCATTTAATGGATAATGAGTTGTATGAATGGAACTATTTTGAAGAAATTTACATAGAACATAAAATTGATATTTATAAATTATTTATTAATGATTGTAAAAAAATTAAAATGACTGAATCTTTTTTAGATATTGTAAACTATACATTAAAGAATAGAAGCTATCAAACTGATGTAGCAGAAGAAGAAATAAGAGAAAAAATAGTTAATGGATATATATTATTATTGAAAGACATATTTATACATATCATTGATTTTTTTTACAAATAGAATGTAATATTTACAAGTTTAAGATAAGATTTTTTGGTGGATTTTAAAGGTCACGCTTCGCCTCCACCATAAAATACACGACCATTTGCATGTGGCTTGAATAGCTGCTTACAGGTGGCCGTGTTTTTTTATTGTCATGGGTAGCGTAACAATTAAACCCTCGGAAATTTTGAAATTTTAAATCTTGATTTTGTGGACTATTTCTGGATTTTTAAATATATATGTTCTAATTAATAAACTTAATTAAATTATAGATATATTAGAATCTATATGGATAATATATAAAAAATAGAGATTTATTTGTAAGCGTCAAAGAATCAACGCGTAGTGGTAGCGTAATTTAAGTGATAAAATAAACTCAACAGAAAAATTTAAATTATCTGTTGGTATAATTTTATATGTAAATAATTATTTATTAGTCTTGATACGCAGCTGATCTGGAATGTTTTCCGACCACGGCATACATTTTTCTAGCATGTCCCTTTCTTTAATTTCCGAACTTGCCAACACTTCAAATAAATATACTAAATACTTTTCCCTTGCTAAGCCATTGGCTTTAGCCGTTTCAATAATACTATAAAGAAGTGCACTTGACGATGCGCCTTTTGAAGTCTTTGAAAACATCCAATTTTTTCTACCAATTACAAATGGCTTTATAGCTATTTCGGCTGCATTATTATCAATTTCAAGACATCCGTTCGTTAAGAAAGTTCTCATATATGGTAATAACTTTTGCGCATATGCAAGAGCCTTACCTAAAGGATTTTTAGGAAGGGCGTTAACAATTTCTCTCCAATTTATATTTTCATTATTATTCATATGAAATAAACCTCTATTGTTAAAATCTATGCTAATTTTAACAATGGAGGCTTGCATTTTCTATCAGTTAATTTTTTTACGCTTACTTGTTAGATAATATTCTGCGGAATTAGAATGTATGAAAATATAGATGATTATACGGTATTATTAATCTTTTAGTGGACAGTTTGACAATCCCATAGCATTAGTATAATATACACTATTATGTAATTAGAAAGTTAATAGGAGTAATTTATTATGTACAATAAGGAAAATTATTTCACTACAAGTGAGTTTGCAAAGGTATGTGGTGTAACAAAGTATACTCTATTTCATTATGATGACATCGGAATTTTAAAGCCAGAGATTGTAGAAGAAAATGGTTATCGTTATTATTCGCCAGAGCAAAGTTTTTCTTTTGATATCATCAACATTTTGAAAGAGGTCCATACCCCGTTGAGTGAGATTAAAGGCTATATTCAAGATCAGAATCCAGAGCGTTTTTTGTCTATTCTAAAGGAGAAAAAGGAACAACTTGCAAAAGAAGAGAAAAAAATTGAACGGATGCAAAGATTGCTGCAATTAACTATTGATATGACGGATAATGCACTACACGCTGTCTGCGGAGAACCATTTATTCGAGAATGTCAGGAAGAACTTTTGATAGCCGTGGAACTTTCTGAAAAGGATAATGAAAAGGCTGATGTAAAAAAGATACATCAGAACATCGACTATTGTGTAGAGAATAACATTGAAATCTGGTATCCTATTGGGTCGGTTTTTACGAAGATACAATTTGAAAGTGGAAACTGTAAGAAACCTACCTATTATTTTAACAAGTTGTATGTGCCATTTAATGATGAAAGAGTACTTGTCAAGCCCAAAGGGAACTATGCAATTCTTAACCATAAAGGTTCCTATGAGAGTTTGCCTCTATCCTATGAAAAATTGAGAACCTATATTGTTGAAAAGAAAAGGAGCGTTATTGGAAGCGTCTATGAGCATGAGATGCTTAATTTTATGGCGACCTGTAATTCTAATGGTTATGTAATTCAAATTGCGGTACAAATTGAATAATTTCTATATAAACATTACTAATTTACTCCTGTTTTAGCATGAATAACAATTTCGGTCTTCAATAAACACTTACTCATTGAATAATCTATGATACAAAACCTGCCCTGTATATTTATTAATAAATGTACAATGTTGTCACTTGTAATGTATTTTACACGTTTATATCATCAAGATTGCCTCGTTTTGATTTCCTTAATCTTTTCAATTAACTTTTCATTTACTTCTGACGCCACATCTTAAACAGATATTACTTTTGGGTTCTTTTTATCACTATAAAAGAAGATTTCAGAAAGAAAAAATCCAAAATAAAAAAGCCAGCAACCATTTGGTTATACTGGCTTTTTACTTTTTGTATGCATTTTGAAATTTCTAGATTATTAAGACATATGGACTTTAAGAACACAACTATTATTAATTACTATTTTCTTCTTGACTATAGTGTTACGCAACACTGTATTATGTGAGTTGATGGCACTTATAAAATAATATATTTTCTGGAGGTTAACTTAAATGAACACAAAAAACAAATCTTTTTGGACAAGGAATTTTATTTTAATATTGATTTCTAACGCATTATTATTTATGGCCTTTGAAATGCTTGTCCCAACTTTACCACTATTTGCTGAAAGTGTTGGATGCACCACATCACAAATTGGTTTGGTAGCAGGATCATTTACAATTTCTTCACTGATAATTCGACTATTTGTTAATCGTCTTATGTATATTATGAATAAAAAATATATTTTATTAATTGGTATTTTGATCTGTACATTGATAACCGGAAGCTATATGTTTGCAGATTGCCTGCTTGTATTGCTAGCATTCAGGTTAGTACATGGGCTTGGATTTGGTATAGCAACTACATACTATGCTACATTAGCATCAGAACAATTGCCTCGCAAAAAGTTAGGAGAAGGTATGGGCTATTTTGGGGTTGGTGAAACTATCTGTATGTCGGTGGGACCTATGATCGGAATAGAAATTCTTAATAAAGCTGGATTTAGTGGTATGTTTATAACAGGAGCTGTTATATTATTGATAGCCGTTCTTATGATTTTAGGAATTACAAAGCAGAAAATCAAAGAAAAGGCACCTAAAAATAAATTCAAAAAGGTACCTCTAAAATTGATAGAGAAAAGAGTCCTACCACAATGCTTTTTAATATTCTTTTTTGGTATTGTAGTTAGCGGAATAATGTGCTATTTGTCATTATTTGCCAAGCAACAAGGAATAACAGATGTATCATGGTTTTTCTTTATCGCGGCGATTACTGGTATTTTTATTAGGGTTATATCAGGAAAAATATTTGACCATAAAGGTCCTATATACGTACTTGTTCCTTCAGGATTAAGCTTAATTATTGCTATGATTCTCATTGCCTTTAGTCAATCGGAACTTCAATTAAATTTGTCTGCTATATTTTATGGCGTATCAATCAGTGCAATTATGCCTGCAATACAGGCTTGGGTGATAAATATGGTCGAGATTGAGAGTAGAGAGGTTGCAGTAAGCTCATTCCTTAATTTTTTTGACATTGGAATTGGAGTAGGCTCATTACTTTTAGGATTAATTATCGAAGCGACGTCTTATAAAGCAATGTATCTTCTGTCGATTTTATTTATTATAGTTTATTTGTTTTTGACTGTTTATATAGTTAAATATAAAAAAAGTAATACTCAAAAACTTTAATGATTAGGAGTTTCTTTTTTAAAATTTTATTATATGATAGCAATGAAGAATTTTTTATTATCTATATTTCCATTTTTGTGACAATGTTTAAGCTAAACACAAACATTAATTTCAGCAAAAGCGCACTGTCTAATTCCTAAATAACTTATGCGTTGTAAGCATAAACTAAGGAATAGCCGTATACGGAACCGTACATACGGTGGCGTGAGAGGTCGCAGAATAAAATAATTGTTCAGCTTCTACTCGATTTAGAATATCACCGGTTACTGGTGGCCCTGAAAATAATCAAGGAGTTAAAGTTATAAGCCAAATAAGCAGGTATGATTTACATGAAAGAATAGTCAAAGTTTTTATATAAATGTTAGTTAATAAATATTGCATTTGTAAGGTTTAATTATATATTATATGATAATGTATAATGTTAAAAGATTAGAATGATTAATTTAAAAATAAGTGGATAGTTGAAGGGAAATAAATAAATATATATTGCAAATAAAATATCTTTAATATATAATTTGATTAATGGATGGTGATCGTGATAAAACGAGCTATACCTATTTGTTATATTTATATAAAATGATTATGTCGTTTTATATAAATATAACAAATAGGTTTTTTTGTTTAATGGGAATAAAAATTTTATAGGTGATTTTAATTTTCTATTGAAGTTGTAATAAACTTATTAGTAAAGGAGCATGTGTTATGATAATATCAAAAATCTTTAATAATAATGCTGTATTAATCAAAGATGAAAATGCTGGAGAGAAAATTGTAATGGGATGTGGGATTGCTTTTAAGAAAAAATGTGGAGAAGAATTGGACGAAAGCAAAATTGATAAAACATTCATATTATCAAATCCAGATATCAGTAATAAGTTCCAAGAACTAATGACATATATTCCATCTGAATATATTGAATTAGGCGAAGATATTATACGGTATGCAGAGAAAACTTTAGGTAAAAATTTAAACGATTCAATATATATTTCTCTAATTGATCATATATATGCAGCAATTAAACGTTTTAAAGATGGTATTTTAGTCAAAAATGCTATTTTGTGGGATATTAAAAGATTTTATAAAGATGAATTTAATATTGGATTAAATGTACTTAATATGATAGAACAACGATTTTTAGTTAGGTTGCCAGATGATGAAGCGGGATTTATAGCAATACATATTGTAGAAGCACTATTAAATGAAAACGTTGAAGATATGTACAATATAACAGAAGTAATGTCGGAAATATCAAATATAGTTAAATATAATTTTCGCATTTCCTTTAATGAAGATTCAATATATTATTATCGCTTCATTACTCACCTAAAATTTTTTGCACAACGTTTATTCGGAAATAAGGTAAATATTGATGATAAAAGTGATGACCTGCTAGATACGGTGAAATTAAAATATGTTAATTCGTATGAATGCGTTAATAAAATAGGTGAGTTTCTTAAAAGAAGATATAATTATAATATAGCAAATGAAGAAAAGTTGTATTTAACTATTCATATTGAACGATTAGTTTATAAGTCAGAATCATGACTGGATGGTGACATTAGGTTGGCTATACCTTCATATTTCATATAAAAATAAAAAGAAAAATGGAGGAATTAAAACATGGGAAAGTATGAATCATTAGCAAAAGACATTATTAAAAATGTCGGAGGAAAGGAAAATATTAACAGTCTAACACATTGTATAACAAGACTTCGATTTAAATTGAAAGATGAAAGCAAGGCAAATGATGAAGTCCTAAAAAAAATGGATGGTGTTATTACCGTAATGAAAAGTGGTGGACAATATCAAGTAGTTATTGGAAATCATGTACCTTATGTGTATGCTGATGTCTGTTCTGTTGCAGGTCTTAGCAATGAATCAGTAAGTGATTCGAAAGATGAGGCTAAAGGCAAGATTTTTGACAGATTAATTGATGTTATTTCGAGTATATTCCAGCCAGTATTGAGTGTTTTAGCAGCTTGTGGTATGTTAAGAGGTTTTAACTCAATGTTTGCCACATTAGGATTTTATTCAAATACTTCTGGAGGATATCTACTATTAGATACAATTGGTAATGCAATATTTATGTTTTTGCCAGTATTTTTAGCTTATACAGCTGCAAAAAAATTCGGATTAAAACAATTTGTTGGAATAGTAATTGGTTGTGCTTTATGTACTCCAGCAATCCAACTAAGTACATTATCAGCAGCAGGGCAGCCAATGTATACATTATTTGAGGGAACTATGTTTCAATCGCCTATATACACAACATTTTTTGGAATTCCGATAATTTCAATGGATTATACTTCTACAGTTATGCCAGCAATTTTGATCGTTTATTTTGCTTCAAAATGCCAAAAGATTTTTGAAAAAATTATTCCTGAATTAGTTAAGGCATTCTTTGTACCATTGCTCACATTAATTGTGGCATTACCAATTGGTTACATTATATTAGGGCCAGTTGCAACGTTTGGGTCAAATATGATTGCAACCGGACTTCTACAGCTTAGAGGTTTAAACCCTATTATTGCAGGTGCGATAATGGGTACGTTTTGGCAGCCGTTAGTTATTTTTGGTTTACATTGGGGAGTTATACCAATATATATAAACAATATTATGACTAATGGGTTTGATAACTTTTTAATGATGTCATTTGCTACTACATGGGCTACAACAGCTGTTGTTTTGGCAATTATGGTAAAGACTAAGGATAAGAAGTTAAAGAGTTTATGTTTCCCAGCATTTATATCAGGTCTTTTCGGTATAACAGAGCCAGCAATTTACGGTATCGTATTGCCTAAGAAAAAACCATTTATAATAAGTTGTATTATTAGTGGAATTGTTGGTGCATACTTTGGTGCTTCAAACTTTAGTGAATACATTATGGGTGGATTTGGTATATTTGAATTTCCTTCTTTAATTAATCCACAAACAGGCGATCTAGGAAATGTTTATGTTGGAATCATTGGGACAGTTGTTACTGTAATTCTTGCATTTATTGTTATGTATGTACTTTATAAAGATGAAGAACCAAAAGAAATAGAGGCAGAAAAATTTGATGGAGTAACTACTAAGGATTATATTATTGCAAGTCCAATATCAGGAAAAGTATTACCATTAGAACAAGCGAAAGATGCAGCATTTGCAGAAGGAACTTTAGGTAAAGGAATAATTATATTACCAGAAGAAGGAGAGGTGTTTTCTCCAGTAGATGGCACCATCAGTGCATTATTCCCAACATTACATGCTATTGGAATAACTTCTGATAATGGAATTGAGTTATTAATTCATATAGGGCTTAATACAGTGCAATTAGAAGGAAAAGGATTTAAGGCATTTGTAAGCGCTGGAGATAAAGTAATAAAAGGACAAAAGATAATTACTTTTGATAAAAATAGTATTGAAGAAGCAGGCTATTCATTAGAAACACCAGTTATCATAACTAATTCAAATGATCTTTTAGATATTATTGAAACTAGTGAAAAAGTTGTTAAAGCTAAAGATGAATTAATGACAGTTATATTTTAATAAGTTTTATAGAAGAAAGCTGTCTTAAAATTTATTAAATATTATTTTAAGGCAGCCTTTTAATAGGTGATATGGTTTTTGATTTAAAAAAATTTTGATGTTATGAATAAAATAATATATTAGAAATTATAAGATTATAAATATAAATGGTAGGAGGTAAAAATATGAGTTTTTCTAAAGGATTTTTTTGGGGCGGTGCATTAGCTGCTAATCAATGTGAAGGGGCGTATCAAGAAGACGGAAAAGGATTAAGTGTTCCTGATATGCTTTTAGGAGGGGATGCGAATACACCAAGAACATTTTGTCCACAAATTCTAGAAGATAGATTTTATCCAAGTCATAATGCAATTGATTTTTATCATTTCTATAAGAATGATATTGCTTTATTTGCAAAAATGGGATTCAAGATGCTTCGATTATCTATTAATTGGAGTCGTATTTTTCCCAATGGTGATGATAAGGAACCTAATGAAGCAGGGCTGAAGTTTTATGATGATGTGTTTGATGAATGTAAAAAATATGACATTGAACCATTAGTTACATTATGTCATTATGAAATTCCTTGGAATATCGCAAAAAAATATCAAGGATTTTATAGTCGTGAAACAATTGATATGTATGTTAAATATGCAACAACATGTTTTGAACGTTATAAAAACAAAGTAAAATACTGGATTACTTTTAATGAAATCAACTTTGCAACTACATCTGATGGAGCATATCAGAGCGTAGCTCTATTTTCTGAGGAAGATTTAAATAGAACAGAACCGTGTAAGATTGATGAGCTTAAGGATAATCCGCAAAAAAGATTTGAAGCTTTACATAATCAATTTGTAGCAAGTGCACTGGCTGTAAAGAAAGGGCATGAAATTAATGCTAATTTTATGATTGGATGTATGATCTGTCATATTACATGGTATCCTTACACATGTAATCCAAAAGATATTATTGCTTGTCAAAAGAAAGATAGTATCTTTAATGATTTCAGTGGAGATGTTCAAGTTAGAGGAGAATATCCTGAATTTATTTTCTCTTATTTCAGAGAGGAAGGTATTAATTATTCTTTTATCACTGATGAAGATAAAAAGATCTTAAAAGAAGGAACTGTTGATATGTATACATTCTCATATTATATGAGTAACTGTGTAAGCGTTGATCCAAATGTTCCAACGGTTGCTGGGAATCTTGAAGGAGGAGCTGAAAACCCATATTTAAAAACCTCTGACTGGGGATGGCAAATTGATCCGGATGGGTTAAGATATACTCTTAATAAATTAGCAGGTCGTTATCCACATCTTCCGTTAATGATTGTAGAAAATGGATTTGGTGCTAAAGATAAGGTTGAGGAAGATGGAGCAATTCACGATCAATATCGTATTGATTATTTTAGAGAGCATATTAAAGCAATGAAAGAAGCTGTTGAAGACGGAGTTAATTTAATTGCTTATACAACATGGGGACCAATTGACATTGTTTCAGCAGGAACTGGACAGTTGTATAAAAGGTATGGTTTCATATATGTTGATAGACATGATGATGGAACAGGAGATTTTTCAAGAAAAGAAAAAGATTCATTCTATTGGTATAAAAAAGTAATAGATACTAATGGCGAAGATTTAGCATAAATAATCATAAGAGGTTGTTAAATAGCTAATTTTTTGTTGCTAAAAAGCATAATAAATATTAGGGAATAACATGAAAAGTATTAAGTTTAAGTATAAAATTTGATGAAGTTATATTCATTCAATAACTTAATATAAATTTTAAATTGGTGGATTTCAAAGGTCACGCTTCGCCTCCACCATAAAATCCACGACCATTTGTATGTGGCTTGAATAGCTGCTTACAGATGGTCGTGTTTTTTTATGAGGATAATCCCTTACAAGATACATATAATCAGAATAAATAAAGAGTTTACTTTTTGAATTTTTTAATAAGACAGTAAGCTTTATTCTAACTCATTTAATATATAGTCACATATGGCAAGCGCTGAATTTTTTCACTTGTGGATTTTAGAGATTTTTTTGGAATTGTCAAGGTTTTGTGGACACAAAGTTATGTGAATCTTATGAATTTAATTCTTCAAATTGAGATGTAGAGAGATATTCCAATGAAGAATGCATTCTTTTAGTATTATAATAAATTTCAATGTATTTAAAGATTTCTTTTTGAGCTTATTCAGGTGACTCGTAATGGCATCTTGAACAAGCTCTCTTTTTATTGTTCGATAAAAAGATTCCATTACCGCATTGTCGTATGGATTTCATCTTCTACTTTCACTGTGAATAGCATCATATCGTTTCAATAATACCTGGAATCTTCCGCATGTAAATTGAGATCCTTGGTCTGTATGTACAATTAAACCTTTTTCAGGATGTTCTTTTCCGTACACTTGCATAAATGCATCTATTACAAGAATATCTTTCATCCTATTGTTCATAGACAATCCAAAAACTTTTCGGGAGTATATATCTATAAATACTGCAAGGTATAAAGTACCTTTTCTGGTTCGAATATAGGTAATATAGCCACCCCATATTTTATTGCGCCCATTAGATTGAAACAATTGATTTAGTAAATTTGGTCTTTCAACTGCATTAACTTTTTGATTGTAATGTTTATAACGATAATGACATCCTCCAGGGAAAAGCTTCATATTTCACATTAAACGAGATACTTTGGTATTAATTTCAAAAACTTAAGAAACCTTAAGTTTTTTCACAAGTAACTCTTAATCTTTTCTTTTTACAATAAGTATGAAAGTTAATGTAAGGAGGGATTTTTATGCAAGATTTAAAGAAAGTTTAATCAAAGATGCTATTAATAATTATAGATTGATTTACAAGATGGGGAGGGACTAATAAGGAAGCAAATTATTTTCACAAGACACAGGTTTATCAATAAGGAACAAAAAGTGATTAAAAATAATTAAGTTCAAGAAATATAACAGTTTGTAGAAATAAATAGATGTAAATGGTAAAATCGTATGGGAGTGAGAGTTATGCGTAAATTACGGAGACTAGAAATATATAATAAAATAAAAAAGAGTATCAATGCTAAGCTCAGCTTATGGATATTAGGATCACTAATTATTAGTGTTGTGTTTGGAATGACACTTGTACAAATCTTTAGGACAACACATTTTCTCGAGGTAAAGCATGTTGATTATGATAAAGACAGAAATGATACAGTAGTGGATGTTTTAAATTTTATTAATGGTTTATATAAGGAAGAAAATGATAAAGATGGATACATTAGAAAGAATATAGCGTCTTTTAAGGAGCGCTGTCATATTTATATAGTTAATAAAGATGGAGATGTAGAATATCATAGTGAAAATGATGATGCAGTTCATATAAATATTGATGGATATATGAAAGATATGAAAAAAGCTGGTGATAAAATTATTAACATAATATATCCATTATCTATAGATAACAATATTCATTATTTAGTTTTAATGAAAACTGTGGAAGGAGTTCCCATATACACACATGAGATTAGTTATGCTGCTGCAGCAACATTAGCATTAATATTATTTATATTTTTAATCTACTTTGGAGTTAGGAAAAAAGTAAAATATATAGAATATATATCTTCATCAATAGAGGAAATATCTAAGGGAAATTTAGACTATAAGCTTGAAATAAAAGGTGAAGATGAACTTAGCTTTGTGGCAAATCAGATTAATTCTATGGAAAAAAGTATTTTAAATATGATTGAAAAAGAAAGACAAAATGAAAGAACGCAGCGTGAATTAATCACAAATATTTCACATGATTTAAAGACACCTCTTACAATAATATTAGGATATTTAGATATTATAAGGACAAAGGCATGTAAAGGTAAGGAGGAAGAAGAAAGATATATAGAAACAGCATATGAAAAAGCATTATTGCTTCAAAAAATGGTATTAAAGTTATTTGAATTTGTTAATTTAAACCATAAAGAAATAATACTTAACAAAATTGATGTAAATATCAATAAACTTTTGGGACAGGTGATTACAGATCACTTGGCGATGGCGGATGGAAAGAATATTAGCATTGAATATAAAAATCCTCAAAACACAATTACCTTAAGTGTGGATTTAGATAAAATATGCAGAGTGTTTAATAACTTAATTGGTAATGCTATAAAATATTCAGAGGAAAATGAAAAGATTACAGTGACTTTAGGGGAAGATGCAGCTGGAGCAGTAATTTCCTTTAGAAATAAATGCAGGAATATAAACGAAGAAGATTTAGATAAGTTGTTCATTAGATTTTATAGAGGTGATAAAGCAAGAAATAGCTCTGTAGAAGGTAGCGGAATAGGACTATCAATAGTTAAAAAGATTATAGAACTTCATAATAGCCATATATGGGTAGAGCAACATGATGATGAAATTTGGTTTATTATAAGATTGAGAGGTTAAATCTATGAGTAAGAAGAAGATTTTAATAGTTGATGATGAATATGATATTAGAAATATAGTGAGCATTTATCTTGAGAACAATGATTTTGAAACCGTTCAGGCAGAAAGTGGTCATGTAGCATTAGAAATTATTGATAAGGGCAAAATAGATTTAGCTATTCTAGATGTTATGATGCCAGATACGGATGGAATTACATTGTGTATTAAAATAAGAGAAAAAACCAATATGCCTATCATAATGCTGTCAGCTAAAGATCAAGATATGGACAAGGTTATTGGGTTAACTTGTGGTGCAGATGATTATATAGCAAAGCCTTTTAATCCAATAGAATTATTAGCAAGGGTGAGAGCGCAACTTAGAAGATTTATTGACCTAAATCCTGTTCAAATTAATAGTGAGGTATTAAAATATGACGATTTTACACTCAACTTAAGTACTCATAAACTGATAAAAAAAGATGAAGAAGTAAGACTAACACCTACAGAATTTAAAATTCTAAAATTACTATTGATTAATAAAGGAATAGTATTTTCTACAGAAAAAATTTTTGAAAAAATATGGGGTGAAGAAGAATTCGAAGTAGATAACACTGTTATGGTTCATATTAGAAATTTGAGAGATAAAATAGAAGAGGATAATAGGAACCCTAAGTATATAAAAACTGTCTGGGGTGTTGGTTATAAATTTGGAGATTAGAAAAATCTATAAATATAGATAATTCTAATCAATTTAATAAATTTTAAGTAGTGGATTTTAAAAGTTGTGCCTCGCCTCGACCATGAAATCCAAGAAAATCTAAAATTTGGATTTTCGTGGGTCTTTTAGTTTGTAGAAAATTATATTTTAGGGGATTTATAGATAAATGCTATGATTTACAGAATGCATAGATGAATAGTAGATTTTACTATTCATGTGTAAAATTATAGAAAAAGCAGGAAGTATTAGATATAATAAAAAGAGTAGAATTATACAAAAGAATTTATGGGATGGAGATACATATGAAAAAAGAATTTTCAGAATAACTCTCTTTTACGGCTGATACAAATGGGTTCGATAAAGTGCTTATTCCTCTAGATAGGTGTAGCCCACTCGCCTCCACGTGATTTGTAGTTAACTGCTATATCTATGAATAAAAAATATAAAATGAGTCGATCAAAGTCAAGAGTCAATAAAATTTAATTGCGTTTTGTGCTTTGAGCGAAGCGCGAAAGGAATGGTTATAAAAATGAAAAAAATATTTATACAGAAGATTTCTGCTGTTTTTATACTTTTACTTATGTTCATAGGTTTATTTGGATGTGCAGCAACAAATAAAACTGCTGCAAATAAGCAGCAGGATAACAATGTGGAAGCTACAAAATCAGAAGATAAAAAGATAGATTCTAGCCAAGATGGGGATTCAAAGAATAAAAAAATTATTAATGATTTTCAAGGCGTTGCAGATTATATACATAAAAATGGAACTTTGCCTGAAAATTTTATAACAAAAGCGCAGGCTAATAAACTTGGATGGAAGCCAGGAGACGATCTTAGCAAAGTAGCGCCTGGTAAAAGCATAGGGGGAGATATTTTTAAGAATGCTGAAAAATCTCTACCAGATGCGCCTAATAGAATTTGGCATGAATGCGATATTAACTATAATGGAGGACATCGTGGGGATGATAGGATTCTTTATTCAAATGATGGATTAATTTACTCTACCTCAGATCATTATAAAACATTCAAATTATTATATAAAGGAAAGTAGTTTTTTTAAGGATGTGAATAGCTTGAATAAAGTAGTAATACAAGGCAGTAAGCTTACGGATAGAAATATGTTACACCAAATTTTAAAACAGGAATTAAAGCTTCCTGCTCATTACGGTGAAAACTTAGATGCACTCTGGGATTGTCTAACTGCTGATATTCAATTGCCAGTTACAATTGAATGGGTTGACTTTCAAAAAAGTAAAGACTTATTAGGTGATTATGCTGAAAATACATTAGAAATTTTTAATGAAGCTGAAAAATTTACTGAAGGAAAACTTAAGATAAAAATTATTTCCAACTTTTAATTGACTCAAACTTATATCTATCTTGATTGAAAAAAACGTTATCAGTTGATATAATGTATGCAATAGTCCAATGGAAGGAAGTATTATATGTTCAGTTATAGTCAAATCAAAAGTCTTAATGATTTAGAAATTTCTGTTTATAATTATATTATGGATAATAAAGATAAGGTCCGATATATGAAAATAAGGGAATTAGCAGTTGAATCGCATGTATCAACTACAACCATATTAAATTTCTGCAAAAAAGTAGGTTGTAGTGGTTATTCAGAGTTTAAACTAAAATTTAAATTATTTATAGAAGAAAAAGAAATTAAAAAAGTAAGTGAAGATAATACAGAGATAATTGATTTTTTTAAGAAAACAAATACTGAAGAATATGATGAGAAGATAGATGAAATTGTAAAAGCTATATTAAAAGCAAAGAGAACAATTTTTATAGGAAGTAGCATGTCTGGGATTGTAGCAAGATATGGAGCACGATATCTATCAAGTGTTGGGCAATTTAGTCTATGCATTGATGATCCATATTACCCGACTACAGGTAAGTTTTATGAAAATTCAGTTGTGATAGTATGTTCTGTGTCTGGAGAATCAAAAGATATTATAGGTCATATAAATAGATTTAAAAAAGATGATTGCTGTATTGTTAGTATTACTAACACTGAAAATTGCACTATAGCGAAAATGTCTGATTATAATATCCCCTATTATGTGCCATATGTTAAAGTAGGAATATATGATATTACAACTCAAATTCCAATAATCAGTATAATAGAAAGAATTGGAAGGAAACTACAAAATCGTCGAGAAGAATCTATACAAGATGAGTAAATAGCTATGCGCAAAAAATAAAAGTATTTTACATAGGGCTTTATTGATTTGAAGTTTTTAACTCAAGTTGATAAAGCTTATTTTAATTACTTTTTTGTTTGTTAATCACAGTTTTTTAAATATATGAAATGTCAAGAATACATTTCGATTTTAATTGCAAAAAAACATTTTGTTTTTTTGCAATAACAAATTATTAAAAAACAGACATGTTTTTTATAAATGTTTACATAGTGACAAAATCAGCTTTTTCAATTAACATTAAGATACATTCAATAGCTATTCGAAAATAATAAATATAAGTGAGGTAATAAAATGGCAAAGGATTATGCATTAATTGCGAAAACGATTGCGAAAAATTTAGGCGGTATCTCAAATATTGAAAGTGTAACTCATTGTATGACTCGTTTAAGAGTTTGTTTAAAGGACGACTCAAAAGTAAATGTAGATGAGATTAAAAAAATTAATGGAGTAATGGGATATGTAAACCAAGGTGGACAACATCAAGTTATTATTGGAAATAATGTATCTTATGTTTATAAGGAAGTTTTAAAATTAGGAAACTTTGGAGAACAAAGTGACGTTGCAAAAGGTATAAAAAAAGAAAAGCTAACTATCAAAAAAGTTGGAACTAATATATTGGATGCATTAGTAAGTACAATGTCACCATTAATACCAGCAATTATTGGTGGTTCAATGGTGAAGTTAGTAGTAATGATTTTATCTATGTTAAAAGTACTACCAGCAGACAGTACTACATATACCTTACTGAATGCTATGGGAGATGCAGCGTTTTATTTCCTTCCAATTATGGTGGCAGTATCAGCATCTAAGAAGTTTAAAACTAATACTTATTTAGCTATTGCAATAGCAGGACTTATGGTACATCCAGATTTTATGAAACTAATGGTAAGCGCATCAGAAGGTAAGGAAGTAACTTTAGCGTTTATTCCTATTGCATCCGTTAAGTATACGTATACGGTAATACCAGCACTTTGTATGACTTGGATATTATCATATATTGAAAGATTTGTAGATAAGATAACACCAGAAGTAACTAAAAATTTCTTAAAACCAGCAATTATAGTATTGATTGCAGCTCCAATAGCAATTGGACTTATAGGACCTTTAGGTATATGGATTGGTACAGCAATATCAGGTTTAGTTTATTTTGTTCACAGCAAATTAGGATGGGTATCAGTAGCAATAATGGGAGCTTTATGGCCACTACTTGTTATGACTGGCATGCATAGAGTATTTACTCCAACCATATTAACAACTATAGCAGAAACAGGAATGGAAGGAATGGTAATGCCTTCAGAAATAGGTGCTAACCTTTCATTAGGAGGAGCAGCTTTAGCTGTTGCTTTTAAAACTAAAAATAAAGAGTTAAGACAAACTGCAATTGCAGCTGCTTCTTCTGCAATCATTGCAGGAATCACAGAACCATCACTGTATGGAGTAGCATTAAGATTTAAAAGGCCTTTGATAGCATCATTAATTTCAGGTGGTGTATGTGGTGCCGTAGCAGGGATAGCAGGACTCGCAAGTAGATCTATGGCCGCACCGGGTTTATTCACAAGTGTTCAGTTTTTTGATCCACAAAATCCATCAAGCCTTATTTGGATAGTTGGAATAATGATACTGGCAGTCGTATTATCTTTCGTATTAACTCTAATATTTGGATTTGAAGATATTCCAGCAGAAGAGAATATCGAAATAATGGGGGCAGATAATGAGTAAATACAGTTTTCCAGAGGAATTTCTATGGGGCGGAGCTATTGCAGCAAATCAGGCTGAAGGTGCGTATAGAGAAGATGGAAAAGGTTTAAGCACTGTAGATGTTATACCACATGGAATAAACAGAATGAAAGTAAAATTAGGGTTAGAAGAAGATTTGACTTTGAAAGATAGTGAATTTTATCCAAGTCATGAGGCAATTGATTTTTATCATCATTATAAAGAAGATATTGCTCTGATGGCCGAAATGGGATTCAAAGTTTTTAGAACTTCAATCGCATGGACAAGAATCTTCCCTAATGGAGATGATAGTAAACCTAATGAAGCAGGAATTAAATTTTATAAAGATTTATTTTTAGAATGTAAAAAATATAATATAGAGCCATTAGTAACATTATGTCACTTTGATGTTCCAATGGAACTGGTTAATAAATATGGATCATGGAAGAGCAGAAAAATGATATCATTTTTTGAAAAGTATGCAAGATGCTGCTTTAAAGAATTTGATGGCTTGGTTAAATACTGGCTGACATTTAATGAAATAAATATATTGATACACAGTCCTTTTTCGGGAGCAGGTATATATTTCAAAGAAGGTGAAAACAAAGAGCAGGTTAAGTATCAGGCAGCTCATCATATGTTAGTAGCAAGTGCTTTAGTAACTAAAATAGCCCATGAACAAAATCCAGAAAATAAAGTTGGATGTATGCTTGCAGGAGGAGATTTTTATCCGTACTCATGTGATCCAAGAGATGTATGGATGGCTCATACAAAGGATAGAGAAAATTTATTTTTCATAGACGTACAAGCTAGAGGTAAGTATCCATCATACTCAAAGAGGGTATTTGCGGAAAAAGAAGTTAGTATTGTAATGGAAGAAAATGATCTGGATATATTAAAAAATACAGTAGACTTTATATCTTTTAGTTATTATGCTTCTAGATGTGCATCTAAGGATATGGAAAATCAAACTGAAGCTAACGTTGTTAAATCCATAAAAAATCCTCATTTAGAAGTTAGTGAATGGGGATGGGCTATTGATCCGTTAGGTCTTAGAATAACTATGAATACGCTATATGATAGGTACGAAAAGCCTTTATTTATAGTAGAAAATGGACTAGGTGCTAAAGATACAATAGAAGAGGATGGCTCAATAAATGATGATTACAGGATTGATTATCTTAGACAGCATATCATGGAAATGAAAGAAGCCATGGAAGATGGAGTTGAACTATTAGGATATACATCTTGGGGATGTATAGATTTAGTTTCAGCATCCACTGGAGAGATGAGCAAAAGATATGGATTTGTATATGTAGATAAGCAAGATGATGGAACTGGAACTTTAGAGAGAAAAAGAAAAAAATCTTTTTATTGGTATAAAAAAGTAATAGAAACAAACGGTGAATGTTTAATATAAAAAATTTAAAGGTTACAGTGCACTGTAACTATAAAACCCAAGACAATATTTATTAGTATTGTCTTGGGTTATTTTAGTTTATAGATATTAAGAGAATGACATCACTATAAAAAACATATTAAAAAGTAGTAATAGAAAAGTATTTTAGAATTAGCAAAGGTGAATTATATCTAAATGACGCAGGATTTTATTAAAAATATTGATAGTATTTTTCCTTTTGCTTCTTAAAAATAACAATCAAATCCGTTTTCAACGAATATATTTTTATACTCCAATAGATCTTCTTCATGAAGTTGCTGCGTATTTTGGAAAGTATATGGTTTGTTCAGAAGTTCGTATTTTTTCTGCCCAAATTGATGAAATGGAAGTAAGTTTACTTTCTTAGCATTAACGGACTCAAGTAATTTACAAAATTCTTTAGCATCTTCTAAACTAGAGTTTATGTTTGGAATGACAGGAATACGAATAATGACATCTTTGCCGTTATCTATAGCAATTTTCAAATTTTTAATAATTAAATCATTATAAACATTTGTTACTTTAAAATGCTTTTCTCTATCATAGTGTTTTATATCAAATAATAATAAATCTACATCTTGTATAAACTTTGAGAATGTTTTATTTGAAGCATATCCAGTGGTTTCAATGGCTGTATGTATGTTTCTATTCTTCAATAGTTTTAATAATTCTGATGCAAACTCATGCTGCATTAATACTTCACCACCAGATAAAGTAACGCCACCATTTGATTCTTCATAAAACATTTCATCTTTCATAACTTCATTCATAACATGAGAAAGGGTTAAAAATTCACCTTCTGCTGAAAGAGCTTTATGAGGACAGGAATTTTTACAAGCAAAACAAGAAATACAGTTGTTAGAATCAATTTTTATATGATTATCATTTAAGGAAATAGCATTATTTTGACAAACGTCTATACAATGAAGGCATTGTGTGCACTTAGTTTTATCACATATGATTTGTATCTTACTATCTTGAGATTCTGGATTTGAACACCATAGGCAACTTAAGGGACAGCCCTTGAAAAAAACTACAGTTCTGATTCCAGGACCATCGTGTATGCTGTATTTTTGAATATTGAAAATGCAAGCCTTTATATCTTTCATAAAAACACCCCCATATAGTAAAAGCAAGATTAGTATTACGATTGAACCGCAATAATTTAAGTTTCAATTGATGATTCAATGTTAACATGAAAAAATATAAGTGTAAATAAAAAGTTTCATTTGAAATGATTATGAATTTCATAAGAATAATAATTTGATGTTTAATATTATTTGAAGTAGTATATAATCAATAATAAGTTAAGCTACTTTTATTCGAAATATAAATAGTTCATTTTGTAAGTAGTTTATGATATAATTACCATTGGATTTAGGTATATAGACTAGTTATTTTTTGAATATACCTAAGAGAAGGAGGAGTTTCTATGATAAATAGGTATACAAAGCTTCTTGAAATTGTCAATGAAAACAAGCGTATAGAAGTCAGTAAATTATCAGAGCTTTTAAATGTATCTCAAGTGACTATACGTAAAGATCTTGGTGCATTAGAAGAAAAAGGATTATTGAAGCGTGAACATGGGTATGCTGTTATGACTTCAAGTGATGATATCAATAGCAGATTAGCTTTTAATTATGATATAAAAAGAAAAATAGCACAATTGGCAAGTAAACTTGTTAATGATGGTGAAACAGTTATGATTGAATCGGGCTCATCTTGTGCCTTACTTGCGGAAGAACTTGCATATAATAAAAAGGATATAACAGTAATAACTAATTCTACATTTATTGCAAACTATATTAGAGAAGGAAATGCGAAAGTAGTGTTGCTTGGAGGAGATTACCAGCCGGAATCTCAGGTATCAGTAGGTCCTCTAACAAGAAAGTGCGTTAAAGATTTTTTTGTAGATAAATTGTTTATCGGAACTGATGGTTATAATTCTAAAATAGGGTTTACAGGAAAAAACTTAATGCGTACAGAAACGGTAAAAGCCATGGCCGAAAGTTCTAATAAAATTATAATATTAACAGAATCATCAAAGTTTTCTGAGCGTGGAGTGGTAGCTCAATTTAAAGCAGAAGAGATAAGCTATTTATTTACAGATACTAATATTCCTGAAGATGTTTTAGAAAGTTTAAAGAAGGAAAAAGTGGATGTTCAAATGGTAAGTGTAAATTAATATAGTTTATAAGAATAGAACAACCATAATATAGGAATTTATAAGATGCATAGGTATAGGGTTTACTTTAATGAGTAAAAATTATAATCTATGCATTTTTTTGTTATCTTAAATAAAAAGGATTTTGTTATTCATTTCGAAAATAATTATATAAGTTTCAAATGAAATAATAATATTGACAAAAGATATTGTTGATATATAATTTAGTTATGAAAGAAAATAAAAATAGTTTCAAATGAAAGTAAAAGGTTTATTATAATATGAAATTGATAATGAGGGGAGAATATTTATGAATCATTTTGGAGAATTAACTGATAGAATGCATAATTTTAGAGAAGAATTATTAAATGCAAAATCTATGGTTAGTGTAGAAAGAGCTAGACTTACTACGGAAAGTTACAAAGAACACGCTGGTAAGCCAATGGTATTACGTAGAGCGTTATGTTTAGAAAATATATTGAAAAATATGACTATATTTATTGAAGATAACTCGATAATTGCGGGAAATCAAGCAGAATCAAATCGCTCAGCTCCTATTTTCCCCGAATATGCAATGGATTGGGTTATAAATGAACTTGATGAATTTGAAAAACGTGAAGGTGATATATTTTATATTACTGAAGAAAGTAAGAATGTTTTAAGAGAAATAGCACCTTTTTGGGAGCATAAAACTTTAAAAGACAGAGGTCTTGCAGGGATGCCTGCTGAAAGTAGAATTTTTTATGATCTAGGGATTATAAAAGCAGAGGGGAATATTACTTCTGGGGATGCTCATATAGCGGTAAATTATGAAACTGTATTAAAACTTGGGTTAATTAATTATAAAGAGCGAACAGAAAAAAAATTAAAGGAACTAGACCTTACAGACTATAGGAATTTAAATAAGTCTTATTTTTATAGAGCAATTTTAATTGTACTTGATGCAGTAGCAGCTTTTGCAAAGCGTTATGCAGATTTAGCGTTAGAATTAGCTGAAAAAGAATCTGATGTAAATAGAAAAGAAGAATTACTTGAAATGTCAAGAATATTAAATAAAGTTCCATATTATCCAGCAGAAACTTTCCATGAAGCAGTTCAATCTTTGTGGATAATTCACTTAGTTTTGCAAATTGAGTCAAATGGACATTCACTTTCATATGGAAGAATGGATCAATACTTAGATCCTTTCTATGAAAAAGATTTAAAACTTGGAAGGATTACTGAGGATAGTGCTACTGAATTATTAACAAACTTGTGGCTTAAGACTTTTACTATAAATAAGATAAGAAGCTGGTCACATACACGTTTTAGTGCAGGTAGTCCCTTATATCAAAATGTTACAGTTGGTGGCCAGACTGTAGATAAAAAAGATGCAGTAAATCCATTAAGCTACTTAATTCTAAAGAGTGTTGCTCAGACAAAATTACCACAACCTAACTTAACAGTACGTTATCATAGAGGGTTATCTGATGATTTTATGAAAGAATGCATAGAAGTAGTAAGATTAGGATTCGGAATGCCAGCCTTTAATAGTGATGAAGTTATTATTCCATCATTCATAGAAAAAGGTGTAAATGAAAAAGATGCCTATAACTATAGTGCAATTGGATGTGTTGAAGTAGCGGTTCCGGGTAAATGGGGTTATAGATGTACTGGAATGAGCTTTTTAAATTTCCCTAAATCATTATTAATAGCTTTAAATGATGGAGTTGATCCCGAGTCAGGAACTAAGCTCTGCGAGGGTGTAGGTCACTTTAAGGATATGACAACCTTTGATGAGGTTATGAAAGCCTGGGATAAGATAATTCGTGAATTTACAAGACATAGTGTAATAATAGATAGTTGTGCAGACTTAGCAATAGAAGAAGTTACAGCAGATGTATTATGCTCAGCTTTAACTGATGATTGCATTGAAAGAGGTTTAAACTTAAAAGAAGGTGGAGCCGTATATGACTTTATCAGTGATCTACAAGTAGGTATCGCTAACCTTGGAGATTCTCTTGCAGCAATTAAAAAATGTGTATTTGAAGATAAGAGTTTTACCGCGGTAGAGTTGTGGGATGCATTAATTAATAACTTTGAAGGGGAAGAGGGGAAAAGAATTCAAGATATATTACTTAATGATGCTCCTAAGTATGGAAATGACGATGATTATATAGATTTATTATTAAGAGAAGCTTATGAAATCTATATTGATGAGATAAAGAAATACAAAAATACTAGATATGGTAGAGGACCAATTGGAGGATGCTATTATGCTGGAACTTCTTCAATTTCAGCTAATGTACCACAAGGAGCAGGAACTTTGGCAACTCCTGATGGAAGAAAGGCTGGAGAGCCTTTAGCTGAAGGGTGCTCCCCATCTCATGCAATGGATAAAAATGGTCCTACAGCAGTATTTAAATCAGTTTCAAAATTACCAACACACGATATTACTGGTGGAGTATTATTAAATCAAAAGGTAACACCACAAATGTTGTCTAAGGAAAGTGGAGAAAAGTTAATTTTATTAATTAGAACTTTCTTTAATCGTTTAGAAGGTTTTCATGTACAATACAATGTAGTATCAAGAGATACTTTACTTGATGCGCAAAAACATCCAGAAGATCATAGAGACCTAATTGTTAGAGTAGCAGGATATAGTGCTTTCTTTAATGTACTTTCTAAGCAAACTCAAGATGATATAATTGAAAGAACAGAACAAGTTTTATAGTAAAATAATTATCCCTAAGTGAAATGTTCATTGATATTATTTATGAAACCCACGACCATTTGCATGTGGCTTAAATAGCTGGCTGCAGGTGGTCGTATTTTTGATACTGGCGGCTTAATCTTATATATTTTGTAAAAGATTGAACAATCTATAAATTAATCAATATCAGAATTAATTTTATTTTTTTCTTCAGAAATAGTATGTAGGATTCTTTTTAGAATAATCACTGTTTGTTCTTCTTCTTTCTTGGATAAGTTTTTAGAAAAAATAGCAACTAATTCTAAAAAGGTTGCATCTATTTTAGGTATAACTTTTTTTCCTGCCTCTGTTAGATATAACCTATAAATACGCTTATCATTTTCATCCTGAATCCTTTTTACGTAATCATTTGATACTAGATTTTTTACTGCTTTTGCAGTAGTTGATTTACCTACATACAGAAACTCACTTAACTCTTTCTGACTTATACCTTCATTTTTTGAAATCACATATAAAAAATCATGTTGGCCACTTCTAATATTCAAATCTATAAGCTTTGAATTTATTATGCTCTGAGCATTTCTATAAATTGCTGCATTAAGTTTACTAATGTTCTCCATAGTTACTTATCTCCTTTACATTAGTTTCCTATAAAGTGAAACTTTTCAGGTGGAGTTTTAAATCCAGCTGAATTTAGTTGAACTTATACCCTAAAGGGGTACATTGTCCAGAAGTGTGCAGCCGTTATCTCCCGCTTAAAGAAAAGGGAGTGCTACGGATGCTAGCTATCGGATAAAACCATCTTAAATTATATATATAAATAATTATAGTTTCAATGATTTACTAGGATATATATTTTTTGAAATTATGAATTGGTATTTTAAAATATAGATTATATTATTTGGAAAAAGAAAACTCTGCCATTGATAAAACGCAGAGCTAACTTTGTATGTGATTAATATACATTTTGAGAATTTGTGTTACGTACTAATCCTAAGGTAAAATACTACTTTTTTAATTGTAATTGAGGTTTTCTCTTTCTGCCAATAATGAAATAAAGAATAAATGCTATAATAGCAGCTCCACTTGCCCACAGATACATTTGAGCATATCCAACGTTTGATGAAACTACTCCTAAAATTACTGCGCCTAATCCTATACCACAATCAAATGCAGTGAAAAATGTAGCATTGGCAGCACCTAGACGTGAAGGTGGAACTCCAACCATGGCCATTGTCTGTAAAGTAGATTGAGTTGCACCAAAGCCTATTCCGTAAATAAATGCGGCGATTAAAAACATGCTAATATTTGAAGACTCAGATAACAGCAACATAGATATAATTACACATATAAAACCTGGAATAATTGCATAGTCAAAACCTAATTTATCTATTATTTTACCGAATATTGGTCTAGATATAAATAAGGATATTGCATAGACTGTAAAGAAAATTCCAATGTTCTCTATGCCTTTTTGTGAAGCATAAAGAGGTAAGAAACTGGTTAATGCACCATAAGTTATTGTTACAAAAAATACTATAATAGAAGGATTTATAGATATTTTTTCATACAATGAAGCTTTTATTTTAGTTTGTTCTTTATTTTCAATTTTTTTATATTCTAATTTAAAAGCAATAATACCTCCAAGCACGGCTAGTATAGTAGATGTTAAAAATAGAGCTTGAAAGCTATATTTTGATATCACAAATAGTCCAATTGTAGGAGCTACTGCCATAGCTAAACTACTTGTCAGACTAAAATATCCCATTCCTTCTCCAAAACGATCATTTGGGATATTATCCGAAGCAATTGTATTAGAAGCTGTACTTACTGCTCCCCAGCCAAAGCCATGGATAAACCGTATCATAATAATTGCACTAATAAATGGAACTATTGAATAAGAAAATACTGATATAATAAAAATAAATAATCCAACTAAAAACACCTTTTGTCGGCCTAACTTATCAAGAAGTAATCCAGAGATTGGCCTAATTATTACTGAAGATACTACAAATGCTCCAGTTACTAATCCAATGATAGAGTTTGTCCCTCCGAGTTTTTTAGCATAGAGCGGAAGTGTAGGTAATAACATTTGAAATCCAAAAAATATTAATAGGTTTATTATGTTTATAATAACGAAGTTTTTTGTCCAAAGAACCTTATCTTTTTGTATATCTTTTTCCATAAATGTTCTCTCCTTTGAATATTAGTTTCCTTTGCAACTAATATAACAATAACATAAATTAGTTTCTTGTGCAACTAATTTGATTGATGAATTAAATAAAATTTTTACTCATAACTAATGAGATTTAAGTTGATATTTAAATAGTACCCAAAAGTGGGGATAAGGAATTTAAGTTGTAATTAATAGGAACTTATATGCAAATAATGTTAAAATATAATAATAAAGAGTATAATAGTTTTATTAATAATTCAATTACTCTTTAACATAACTAAGTAGAAAATCCACTAACATTCATATAAAAATTTTAAATTATTTAGACATAAATATTTCTTAACATAAAACTATGGTGTAAAGTAACAAGAAAATATTAAGTGAAATTAAAAAGTTTACTTAATAAAGAAGGGAGCTAAATGATGAATTGGGAGGCGTTTGAAAAGGCTTTGATTAATTACGATAAGTTAGAAGTTAATAAAATTCTTCAACATTTTTTAGCTGAAAAAAATGGGATTGATTTTATTGATGAGTATATAGTTAAGTCCTTGACTTCAATTGGGGAAAAGTGGGAAAGAGGAGAAGTAGCTTTATCACAGATATATATGAGCAGCAGGCTTTGTGAGGAAATTGCAAGTTCTATTTTGGAGGAAAAAAACTTCATAATTAAGAATGCAAAGCCGATTGCAATAGTTACTCTTGAGGACTATCACACTCTTGGAAAGAAAATCGTAAGTGCCGTTGTGAGGTCAAGTGGTTTTGACCTTATAGACTATGGTTCTATAAGTGGACCGGAGGAAATAATAAAGAGAGTCACTGATGATAGTATAAAAATACTTATGATATCAGTATTAATGTATCCATCTGCTTTAAAAATTAAGAAAATATCTCAAATGCTTCATGAAAAGGATCCTTCAATTAAAATATTAGTTGGGGGGGCACCTTTTTTAATGGACAGCACTCTTTGGGAAGAGGTGGGTGCAGATAAAATGGGAAAAAGTGCAGCCGATAATATTCCTATTATAGAACAATGGATGAAGGAGGATTCTTAATGGAAAAAAGGTATACTTCTATGGAAAGAGTGTTGACAACTATGAGTAAGCATGAACCAGACAAGGTTCCATTGTTTTTAATGTGTACACATTACTGCGCAAAATTTTTAGATGTATCTATTAAAAACTATTTTAGTAAACCTGAAAATGTAGCAAGGGGACAAATGATGCTTCTCAAAAAATTCAACAATGATTGTTTGAATCCATTTTATTCTGCTGCTCATGAGTATGCAGCTTTTGGAAGTGAAGTTATTTTCAATGAAGCAGGACCTCCTAATGCTGGTGAACCAATAATAAAAAACTTTGACGATATTTTAAAATTACAACCACCAGATGTTAAAAATTCAAAAATTCTTAGAAATTGTCTTGAAACAATATCCATACTGAAGGAGGAAGTGGGGATGTCCGTCCCTATTGCTGGGGGTGTGTTATCACCTTTTTCACTTCCTATTCTTCAAATGGGTTTTGATAAGTATATTGAACTTATTTATGAAAAACCAGAGTTGTTAGAGCATCTTATAAAAATCAATGAAAGGTTTTGCACTGAATGGGCTAATATGCAATTGGCGGCAGGTGCATCCTTTATAACGACTATAGATTCTATGTCTGTGTCTTCAATTATTCCTAAAAGCATATATTTAAAGACTGGATTTCTTTCTGCAAAGAGAACAATACCCACTATTAAAAGTGATGTAGCCATTGCTACGTCCTCGGCAAGCTCTGCCTCAATACTTGAGGAAATCCTTGAATCTGGGATTAAAGCTATTCTAGTAAGCCATACTGACGATCTAGCTGAAATGAAGAAGAAAGTCGGCAAAAGAGCCACATTACTTGGAAATTTAAATGGCATAGAAATGTGCAGATGGACTAGATCTGATGCTGAATTAAATGTTAAGGAAGCAATAAGAAAAGCTGGAGATGGTGGTGGCTTTATCTTGTGTGATAGTTTAGGAGACATTCCTTATCAGGTTAGTGAGGATATTCTTTATGAAATATCAGAGAGTGTAAATAAGTGGGGAAGATATCCATTAAATTGGAGGTGATTATATGAACGATAAACTATGTATTTTAATTTGTGAAAGTTTCAAAGCTGAAGTGGAGAGTACGCGAGGCGCTTTGAAAAATGAAGAGATTGAATTTAAATACTATTCAATGGATTGTATAAATTGCAAGCGTCAAAGACAGAAATTATATGATGGCCTTATTGAATCAGCTTATTGCAGTGACTCAGTTATTTTGCTGCCAACTCAGAAGGGTTCTGGAAGAGATGAGAATCTTGCTGGTGAAAGTATTTTTAATTCATGTCTTTCATTATTGGCTGGAGGTGATCTAATAAATTACCTTTCTTCAATGGGGTATTATTTGACTACACCAGGTTGGCTAAAAAGATGGAAGCATATTATTATGGACATATACGGATTTAATCAAGAAACTGCACGTGAATTTTTTTCAGAATACTGTAAAAAGGTGGTTCTTATTGACAGTGGCGCATATAGCAATATCTTACTTGATTTAATAGAGTTTTCAGAATATATAGGAATGGAATATGAAATTATAGATGTAGGTTTGGATTGCTTTTCAAGCACTATAAATAATTCATATAAAAATTGGAAAGTTAATAGACTAGAATACATTTTAAATTTAAAAAACAAGCAAGTCACTGATTATGCTCTTGTATTTGATTTTCTTGAAAAAAAAGCAACACTTTTAAAACGTGAAGACCTGATTAAGAATATTTTTACTTTATTTGAAATGTTGACCGGTGCTAAGCATCTCGCATTTCTTCCTGTAATTGAACATAAAAAGGGAGAGATAGTTTTCCATCAAGAGAAGTTGTATAAAAGTGAACTATATGATATCGACAATTCAAAATTTAGGCAAAATTATTTTCTTACTTCCTCAGGAGCAGGATTTATTTTTAAGATAACTTTTGATAATGAATTAATGGGTTATATGGACGTGGAAGATATTATGTTTCCTAATTATATGGAAAAATACTTAGATTTATCAAAAACAATCATGATAATTCTAGGAATAATGCTTTTTAATTCAAAGATTTATGAGAAATTAATTGACACAAATGAGGAACTTCTTTCATTGAATAATGAGCTTGAGGTTCTTGTTGATAAACGTACTTCTCAACTGTTGGAGGTTAATGGAAACCTTGAAAAAACAAACTGTATGTTAGAAGAAGAAATCGAAGAGCATAAGTTAACTGAGACTAAGCTTAAAGCTGCAAAAGAGGAAGCAGAAAGAGCAAACTCAGCTAAAAGTCAGTTCTTGGCAAATATGAGTCATGAAATAAGGACACCTATGAATGGGATTATGGGAATGACTAGCTTATTGGAATTTTCAAAGTTGACAGATGAGCAAATTGACATAGTAAAAATGATTGAAACTTCTTCAAAACATCTTCTTCAGATTATTAATGATATACTTGATCTCTCAGTAATGGATGTAGGCAAGATTGAACTAAAGCCAGAACGTATAAACATATTTAATTTAATGAATGAAAGTAGAAATTTATTTACATATTTAGCGGAGAATAAAGGACTGAAGCTTGAGATTATTGTTGACAATAATTTACCGAATGAAATCATATTAGATAAGGGTAGATTAATGCAAGTTTTAAGCAATTTAATAGGAAATGCAATTAAGTTTACTGAAAAAGGTAAAATTCAAGTATCCGTAGATAAAGTTGAGGATAAAGAGAATAAAGTGAAGCTAATGTTTTCTGTAAAAGATACAGGGATTGGAATTAAGGAAGAAGACATTCCGAGATTATTTAATTATTTTACACAGTTAGATATATCGGCTTCAAAAAAATTCCAAGGCACTGGTCTGGGGCTTGCCATTTCTAAAAATATCGTTAAGCTTATGGGGGGAGAAATATCTGTTGAAAGTCAGTATGGTAAAGGAAGTACATTCTACTTTACTTGTTTGTTTGATATCGCTAGTGATAGTAAGGAATCATCCAGTATTCAAAAAATGTGTATAAATAACAAGTCCTACCCTGAAACTAGGATATTACAAGTTGAAGATGATACTATCAGCCAGCGATTTATGAATCAATTATGTAATATTGCAGGGTGGAAAATAAAAATAGCTTCAAATGGATTAGAAGCATTGAATATACTTGAAAATGAGGATTTTGATATAATTCTTATGGATATTCAGATGCCAGATATGAGCGGAATTGAGCTTACAAAAATAATTCGGGAAAAAGAAAAGTTAACTGGTAAACATATTACTATAATCGCAATGACAGCATATGCAATGGGAGGAGATAGAGATATATGTATTAATACAGGCATGGATGACTATATTAGTAAACCAATTGAAGTTATGAAACTTAAAGAAGTTATTACTAAGTATAGCAATAACTATAAATAGAGTATTTATAAAATATTAAAAAATATAAAAGCTTCTACATAAACTGTACAATAGGATGCGAAGAAAAGTAAGAGTGGTCTAGAGTATATTCACTAATTAGTTAGGTAATTTTATGTGTCTTTAAGATGGGAATTATAAAGGCAGTTCTTCCATATCAACATGAAACCTACGAAAATCTGGAATTCGGATTTTCGTAGGTTTTTATTTTGTGGGAAATAAATTTATTATTATTAAACTTCCAATAATTTTCAACTATATATTTGTATTGATATTGCCTTTTGTGGTAACAATTATTATATCTGAAGTAGTTTATAGAATTCCTAGAATTAGGTTTCTATTTGGCATAAAAAATAATATAAACAGTTTGAATATAAATAAATAATTATTATCTGGACTTCTCTCATCCTTTATGAATAGTGTGTATGTTAATTTGAATATATTATTTCATTTTGTTCTTTTGATGTTTTTAAAATGGTTAAGGAATTTCTAATATAAAGCGAGTTTGAATAGAATATGTTTTTTATAAAAGTGGGAAATTTATAGTATAAAAATTATTTTATGAAAGTTAGTTAAAAATATTAAAAAATGTATTGCATAACTAAAAGAAAAGTGTTAATATGAAAACGTAGTCTAGAGAGAGGTTCTTAGAGAGGGACTTTTGGTAGACTATAATGAAATAATAATAAATAATATCTAGCATGTTACTGATTCGATCAGGCATAAGCATAGAGAAGTAAAATGAAGTAATATTTATTCGTTAAAAACACATATTTTGTACAGTTTTTATAGGGTATTATCATATTTTTTTATGATTTAATTTTGGTGTACAAATATTGTGAAGATATACGAATATATACTATTGTTTTATTTCCAAATGCTTATGCCTTTTGTTTTTGTAACAAATAAAAAATAGGAGGTATAAAAATGGTAGGAATTATTCTTGCTAGTCACGGAGAATTTGCTAAAGGCATCATGCAATCTGGTGCGATGATTTTCGGAGAACAAGAAAACGTAAAAGCTGTTACGTTGATGCCTAGCGAAGGACCTGATGATCTTAGAGCAAAAATGAAAGATGCAATCGCATCCTTTGACAACCAAGATGAGGTTTTATTCTTAGTTGATCTTTGGGGTGGTACACCATTCAACCAAGCGAATATGCTATTTGAAGAACATAAAGACAAATGGGCAATCGTAGCTGGTTTGAATTTGCCAATGTTGATTGAAACTTATGGTGCACGTCTTTCAATGGAATCTGCTCATGAAATTGCAGCTTATATCTTAAATGCAGGTAAAGAAGGAGTTAAAGTTAAACCCGAGGAGTTAGAACCAGCAGATACTGGTAATGCTTCAGGAGCGGGAGCAGGGCAATCTAATGCAGGTGCACCTGGATCGTTTGAATACGTTTTAGCTCGTATCGACTCTCGTTTACTTCATGGTCAAGTAGCAACTGCTTGGACAAAAACTGTAAATCCTACACGAATTATTGTCGTGTCAGATGATGTAGCTAGAGATACTCTTCGTAAGAATTTGATTACGCAAGCTTCTCCTCCGGGGGTTAAGGCTCATGTTGTTCCAGTTGATCATATGATTAAACTTGCAAAAGATGATAAGCATTTTGGAGGCCAACGTGCAATGCTTCTTTTTGAAAATCCAAAAGATGTGCTTAGAGCTGTAGAAGGCGGAATACCGCTAAAGATAATCAATGTTGGTTCAATGGCTCATTCTCCAGGTAAGGTTCAACCAAGCAAAGTTTTAGCTTTCAATCAAGAAGATATCGATATATTTAATAAGCTTAAACAAGCTGGACTTACTTTTGATGTGCGTAAAGTACCAAATGATTCAAAAGCAAATATGGACGAAATACTTAAAAAAGCACAAGAAGAATTAAAAAAATTAAAATAATCTAATTATTTAGAGAAAAAGGAGGATTAATAACCATGACTTTAAATATAGTTCAAATTATATTAGTCATTTTAATAGCATTTTTAGCTGGTGTAGAAGGTATCTTAGATGAATTCCAATTTCACCAACCGATAATTGCTTGTACATTAATTGGCTTGGTTACAGGTAATTTACTACCATGCTTAATCTTAGGTGGTACTCTTCAAATGATAGCCTTAGGTTGGGCAAATATTGGTGCTGCTGTAGCACCTGATGCAGCATTAGCCGCTGTTGCATCTGCAATTATTTTAGTTCTTGGAGGTCAAGGTGAAGCAGGAGTTGCTTCAGCGATTGCTATTGCTGTTCCTCTAGCAGTTGCAGGATTATTATTAACAATTATTTGTCGTACACTTGCTACAGCGTTCGTACATTTTATGGATGCTGCTGCTAAAGAAGGAAATCTTAGAGCTATTGATATGTGGCAAATCGCTGCTATTTGTTTACAAGGTATACGTATTGCGATTCCAGCTGCACTAGTATTAGCAATCGGTGCTGGTCCTATTAGTTCATTACTTGCTGCTATGCCTACTTGGTTAACAGGCGGTTTAGCAATTGGTGGTGGAATGGTTGTAGCTGTTGGTTATGCAATGGTAATCAACATGATGGCTACAAAAGAAGTATGGCCATTCTTTGCAATTGGTTTTGTATTAGCAACTGTTTCACAAATTACACTTATCGGACTTGGTGCAATAGGTGTAGCTTTAGCACTTCTTTACTTAGCACTTAGCAAACAAGGTGGCTCAGGTAATGGTGGAAGTTCAAATACTGGTGATCCTTTAGGGGATCTAATAGATAGATACTAAGAAGGGAGAGGAAACGAAAATGTCAAAAGAATTAAAATTAACAAAAAGAGACCGTATTTCTGTTTGGTTCCGTTCATTTTTCCTTCAAGGTTCTTGGAACTATGAAAGAATGCAAAATGGTGGTTGGGCATTTGCAATGATTCCAGCAATCAGAAAATTATATAAGACTAAAGAAGAGAGAGCTGCAGCATTAGAACGTCACTTAGAGTTCTTTAACACTCACCCATATGTAGCTTCACCAGTTGTTGGTGTAACATTAGCTTTAGAAGAAGAACGTGCAAATGGTGCACCAATCGACGATGTAACTATTCAAGGTGTTAAGATTGGTATGATGGGACCTTTAGCAGGTATCGGAGATCCAGTTTTCTGGTTCACTGTAAGACCAATTTTAGGAGCATTAGCTGCTTCACTTGCTCTAGGTGGTAACATCCTTGGACCAATTATCTTCTTCTTCGCTTGGAATATCATCCGTATGGCATTTATGTGGTATACACAAGAGTTTGGTTACAAAGCAGGATCTCGTATTAGTGAAGATTTATCAGGTAATATGCTACAAGATATTACAAAAGGAGCATCTATCCTTGGTATGTTCATCTTAGGATCGTTAGTTAACAGATGGGTATCTGTTAAATTTGCACCAGTAGTATCATCTGTTAAATTAAGTGATGGTGCATTTATTGATTGGAGCAAACTTCCTGCTGGAGCAGAAGGTGTTAAGCAAGCTCTATTACAACAAGCATCAGGTATGTCATTAACTGATACTAAGATTACAACATTACAAAATAACCTAGATTCATTAATCCCTGGATTTGTAGGATTATTAATTACACTTCTTTGTATGTGGTTACTTAAGAGGAAGGTATCTCCAATTCTTATAATTCTTGGATTGTTCATAATTGGTATTGTTTTCCACTTGATCGGTTTAATGTAGTACTTTTTTACTTAGCCTAGGCTTTTTAGCCTGGGCTTTTGTTAACAATATTAATCGTGTTACTTTTAATAGACTTTGGAATAATTGATAAAAACATGTAAAGAATATATAATAAAAATAAATGTGTATATAAGTAGAAAAGAGGTAGATAGGATGGTTGAGTCACTCAATACAAAGGTTGATCTAGCAATTGATGGAACATCTTTTGCTGGCGTTGCAGATTACGGCAAGATTATGATAGGTGACAAAGGTTTTGAGTTCTATAATTCTCGTGATTATCGTAAATTTATTCAAATTCCTTGGGAAGAAGTTGACTATGTGATTGCATCTGTATTATTTAAAGGAAAATGGATTCCACGATATGCAATTCGAACGAAGAAAAATGGAACATATACTTTTTCTTCTAAAGAAGCAAAGAAAGTGCTTCGTACTGTTCGAAATTATGTTGATCCAAATCATATGGTTTATTCATTAAGTTTTGTTGATGTAGTGAAAAGAGCACTGAAATCTACATTTAAGAAGAAGAGCTGATCGACTAAAGAAGTCATCATGTTTATAAAGTAAAACTTTTCAGATAGAGCTTTATATTCACAGTTGAATTTAGTTGAACTTATGCAACAAAGAGTATTTTGTCTTGCATTTTTCTTTCTACCATGAAACCCACTAAAATAGATAGTAGATTTTAGTGGGTTGTTTTAATGTAAAATATTCAAATATTTATCTTGATTTTATAGAGCAATGCTAATTTACAAAAGTAAACTCTAATGGATCTTTATCAACTAATCTTGGATAAGTATATTTAGGATATCCCACCATAATAGCACCAGTGATTTTCTTATCTTCAGGGATGTTAAATAATTTAAGTAATGGAGAATTATCTTTCATAGCAATTCTTTCAAACATCCCAGCCCAACATGATCCTAAGCCTAGTGTTGGCGCATATAGCTCCAAATATGTTAATGAAAGAATTGAATTTTCTCTTCCTCGTGGAAAGTTTGAATTAGCAGTTGCTAGGATAAGGCTGGATGCTCCACGCAAAATTGTATCAATTCCTTTTTCACGGTATGGCTTTGTGAATTCACTCGATACATTATCCTTTTCAAATTCTTCGATGACAATTTTAACAGCTTTATCAAGTATCTTTCTATCATCAATGATAGTATAAGATATTCCTTGAAGATTATGTCCACTAGGAGCAAAATGTGCAATATTCACAAGATCTATTAATTTTTCTCTTGGCACAGGAGTTTCTTTATATGAGCGGATTGAACGCCTTGAACGAAGAAAGTTTTCTGCTTCCTCAGGACTTAGTTTTGGAAATTTTTTTGAGCTGGTTTGATTGGTTAATGGTGTTTTTATATTATCAATTGCTTCCCTTGGGCATATAGCTACACAATGACCACAGGAAATACACTCTTCACCGCAAATTTCTTTAGGTCCATTTTCACTAAGTTCTAATACACGTTCTGGGCACTCATTTACGCACAAACCACATTTAATACATTTATCTTGATTTACAGTTATCAAATTCATTTTTATCTTCTCCTTTACTTTAAACATATTCCTTTAAGTAATAAGATTTATTTAATAGTATTATCGTATTAAAGATATATATAGATTTCCAATTTAAGAATTCAATTTATTAGATGAACATATTTATAAAGCTTCTAAAATTTTAAGTTTATATCTTCACTAGAAATCATAAATATATTTGTGGAGAAAACATTTGAAAATGAGCTGTTAAAGGTTCTTAGCTGTAGGTTGTTCCACTTTAGCTTGTCAAACTGAAAGTTGGAGCATGCTAAAGTGGATACAACCTGCTGATTAGAACCTTCAGCGATATTTTCATAGCTTTTCGGAATCAAAATATTTATGATTTCGGTAAGCATCACACAAGTCTAAATTTAAAGTTGGATATCTATAATATGCTTAACAATATAAAATTAATGAAAGTAAATTCTTTTTAATTCATTATACAATTAAAGAATTCTTTTAAATAGATGATAAATTATCATAGGATAAATAATCACAGCAGTATTATCATTATTAGCAGTAAATAATTTTTTGGGAATATGAGCTTGTTATTTTTTTGATTATGTCTTAAAGTATTTCACAAATTACTGACGAGTTGGTTGATTTCCATGGGTAAATGCACTTGAGGATTTAGTATTATTTTCTCTATTTAAGAGACCATTAGTGATTAAATAATAAACACATGCTATCAAAAGTGCACTGCAACTTGCAATTGTGATTCCAATAACACCAAATGAATGATATACAGAGGTACTTATCCACGATCCAAGGGACCCACCTAAGTAATACCCAACCATGTAAAGTGAATTTAATCTGCTATGATTTTGGAGACTAAGCTTATAAATCCTTCCTTGATTTAGAGACATATTCATTCTTGAACCAACATCTAAAGTAAAGGTTACGAGAATTATAATTATAAGTTTGGACCAGCCTACACCTAAGATTAAAAAAGAAACAAACATTATAGCTAAAGCAAAAAGGTTCCATAAGCTTACTTTTTTACTATTTGTAAGTTTTCCCGAAAATCCAGCGGCTAACGCACCTGCTATACCTAAAAAGCCAAAGAGTCCAACTATTGCACTTCCATAACTATAAGGAGAACCTTCTAAAATAAAGGATAATGAAACCCAAAAAATATTAAAGGCACAAAAGGCAGCAGCACCAAAAACTATTGTTTCTCTTAATACTTTTTCTTTTTTTAATAATGGAGGTAAAGATAGTATGATATTTTTATATGAACTTTCCTTTTTTACATTATCATTTGGGAGAGAATAAAATAAGTATACTGCAAAAATTAATAAAACTATTGCTGCAAATTCATGAACTCCTCTCCAGCCAATTAGTTGGCCTAGAACTCCACCTAGAACTCTACCGAGTAAAACTCCAAGAAATACTCCGGTTAATAAGTGACCAACAATTATACCACGTTTTTCTGACGAAATATTTGAAGAAACAAATGGGATTATAAGCTGTGCTGAAACACTTGAAATCCCCATAAAAAAGCCTATAATTACTATTAAATTAAAGGTAGAGACTAAAGTCATTAAATATAATAATATAGCTGAACAAATAATACTTAAAATGATTAATAGTTTTCTACTATACCTGTCTCCTAGTGGAACAATGAACAACAATCCCATTGTATAGCCTATCTGTATAGCTGTTACAAGCTTACCAGATGATGAAGCAGGTATAAAAAAATCATTGGAAATATTGGTCAATAAAACTTGATCGTAGTACAAATTAGCTACTATAATTGCACAAATAATTGATAAAATTAATAATAGTTTGTTTGAAAAATTTTTGTTTTTTAAAGCTCTATTCATTTTCACATCTTCCTCTCTATAGCTTATGAAGATAGTGTATAATGAAAGTATTATTTTAAATAGAACCTAAGTTATCATATGATTAATAATACTATGTTTGGCAGACCTTAATCATAATTCTAAAAGTATTGCAAGAATTTTAGTTGCGATTGTGAAATGTGCATTGTGAATTACAACATATATAATAATAAAGTTTATATGAATAGAGATGGGGAGGTAATAATGATATCTAAAAACAAAGAACTTGGATTATTTTTAAAAAAGAAAAGATCCACATTAAGACCAGAACAATTTGGACTCAAATTTGATAAAAAAAGAAGGGTGAAAGGATTAAAGAGAGAGGAAGTCGCTGATTTAGCCGGAGTAAGTATTGACTGGTATGTGCGTATTGAACAAGGACAAGATGTTAATCCATCAATAGATGTGTTACTTTCCTTGAGTAGGGTTTTGCAATTAAATAATGAAGAAAAAAGATATTTATTTAATTTATCAGATAAGAAATTACCTGTAGAAGACTTTGCAGCTGTTGCTATTTCTAATACATTACAAAAATTCTTAGACAATCAAAATCCAAGTATAGCTTATGTTACTGATAGTAAATTAACAATGATTGGATGGAATATGGCGGCACTAAAAGTTTATGGTAATTATGAAGAAATGGATGAAAAAGAAAGAAACTCAGTTTGGAGAGCTTTTAATGATGATTATCTAAAAGAACTGTTAGATAATTGGGAAGGGCATTCTAAATTACGTGTTGAACAATTGAGAGCAAATTACGGTTATTATGAGAATGATAATACAATAAATGCAATTATAAATGAATTAAATGAAAAAGATCTTCTATTTAATAAATGGTGGAATAATCAAGGTATTATGGGAACACCAGAAGGTCAAAAACTTTTACATCATCCTTTAGTAGGGGATTTATACCTAAGTTATATTTCATTTAGGTCCACAGAAATAGATGGAGCAAGTATCACCATTCAAATGCCTATAGATGATGAAACAAAGAATAAATTAAAGCAGCTTATCTTAGAATAAATAATATTCATCATTAAGCTTATTGCTCTTAATGGAATCATAATTATGCCATATTTTTAGCATAAGAATTCAGAATAATGTAGCACGTTATTTCTTTCCTGTAATAGTCATAAAAGCTCTGTAAATTATAAATTGATTTATGAAGTCAACTTGTAATAAAAACGAAAGTGAGTTATAATTGTTGATAATATCAATTAATTTGGAGGCGAATATGAGAAACGAAGAGATAATTAGAAAAGAGGTAAGATTAATTGTGAGAGAATTAGGGCTGCTTAATCACAATTGCCTAAATTCTGAATTAACACTGGCTCAAGCTCATATATTAAATTACATAAAACAAAATGGAAAAACTCCTTTTAATGAATTGCTAATAAATTTAGGTATTGATAAGGCTTCGTTAAGCAGGATACTTAATAATTTGGAGGCTAAAAATTATTTGGAGCTGAAGAAATCTGAAGCTGATAAAAGAATGAAAGATATTTGTATTCTTCCATTAGGTATTGAGGCTATAAATAGTGGAGACCATGAAGCAAATAAATTTATTAATGAAATTTTAAATTTAGGGGATAGTGAAGATACAGAAAATATTGTGGGAGCATTTAGATTATTTCGCGTTCTTGCATTAAAAAACAATCTCAAGAAGAATGATTCTAGAATATTAATAGAAAGAATTTCTGAAAATTATATAAAAGAAGCAATTGAATTAGCAACAGAGGTTTTTACTAATGAGCAAAGCATTCCAGCAGAATTGGTTCCAGTGAGTGAAAATTTAAAACCAATTTGGTGGTGCGCAAGAGTAGGAGAAGATATTATTGGAGTAGTATCAGCATGGAAAGAAAAGGATAAATGGCATTGGGGAAGATTTGCTGTTGATAAAAGATTAAGAGGCATGGGAATTGGTCAGAAGCTTGCTATAGCTTCATTAAAAGAAATTTTTAATTCTTATACTGACGAAATTTACATTGAAGCAAGAGATGCAACTCTAAATATGTTAATGAAATTTGAATGCAAAGTAATTGGAGAGGCAGAAGATTTTTATGGTGAACCTGTAACTCCAATAATATTAAGTAAAAGTAATTTTATTAAGAGATGTAAATAGAGAAAAGAATCAATTTAATTAGTAGCAAAAGATTATTTTAAAGGTAATATTATTAACTATATCATAAAAGAACACGAAAATCTGAAATTTGAACTGCCCCCTGTCAAGTAGACAGATGAAAAAACAAAAAATTATGAAACCAAGGTCTGATTTCGATATTCAATTGGAGTCAGACCTTTTAAGTTTTTCTGTAGTCTTTTTGTATTATAGAAAACTATGTATTCATCAATTGCTTGTCTCAATTCTTCATATGTATAAAATTTTTGCAAATAGTACATCTCACATTTTAGAGTTCCCCAAAAACCTTCCATTGGTCCGTTGTCGATACATCTGCTGACACGTGACATGCTTTGAGTTGCTTTGATTTTATCAAGTTTAGCTTTGAAAGTCCTATTAGTATACTGAAATCCTCTGTCACTATGAAACAGTGGCTTTGCAGTCGGATTAGCACTTACTGCTAAATCAAATGTATCAAAAACAAGCTGATTGTTATTTGAGTGACCAACAACATAAGAAACAATGCTCTTATCAGCTAAATCAAATATTGCGCTAAGGTAAGCCTTTTTACCATTAAGTAGTTTAAATTCAGTAACATCTGTTAACCATTTTTCATTTGGTTTCTTTGCATAAAATTCTCTATTTAATTTGTTTTCTGCTGTAATTTGTGGAGTACTTTGAATATAATGCTTTCTCTTTTTTCTTATAACTGATCTCATGTTAATAGATTTCATTAATCTATAAATTCGTTTATGATTATACTGTTTATCCAGGAGTCTATTTATATTCATTGTTATCCGACGGTATCCATAGATACCATTTACATCTTCATAAAGCTTAACAATCTCTTTTAGTATTATTGAATTTTCCTTATCTAATTCAGTCTCTGAACGGTTAATCCATTTGTAGTAAGATGATCGTGCAATCCCAGCTAAATTGCATAGATCAGCTATTGGATAGCCATTTTTTTCATGTAATTCTTTTATAGAAATATATTTATATTCTTGGAGTCTTTTAGTGCTTATCGCCTTCTTTCTACTTCTTTCAATTTTTTTAAGAAATCAATCTCCATCTTTAAACGTCTATTTTCTGCTTCAATAAGTTTTAATTGTGCGGATAATTTATCAGACTCAGTAATCTCATCAGTATCTTTACGCTTACCGCGACGGTCTATTAGCTCTTCATATCCATTAGCTTTGTATTTTCTTACCCAGGTATAAACTTGTTGATAAGAAACATTAAATTTATCAGCAGTAGCTTGATAATCATCATTATTCGAAATGCAGAATGCAACAATCTCAATTCTTTCTTCATAAGTAGTCTTTCTTCCATTAGTCATAATTCTATCCCCTTGCTTATTATGAGATTTAATTGTTTTATGACCATTATACTTCTTAATCCAATCGCTGAGAACACGAGGAGATGAAATTTCATATGTGCAGCATATATTTCTTAAAGAGCCTTTTCCAGCTAGATAATCTTTAACTGCATTAAGTTTAAGCGAATCGCAATAATATTTGTTTTTTGTAGAAACTATTAAATTTGCTTCACCAACATCATTATATATTTTCAACCAGTCATAAAATGTGGCACTATGAATTCCCATCTCATCGCATATCTGTATAACTGCTTTTTCTCCTGATAGGTATTCTTTAATTCCTTTCAATTTCTCTTCCAGAGAACATTTCGTTTTTCTTGACATTAAAATACCCCCTTTATAGAAACAGTTTTATTATTTTAACTGTTTACTATAAAGGGAGCATATCAAATTTAGATTTTCGTGTTTTTTTAGTTATTTCTAAGGTTATTTTAGTTTTCAAAAAGTTTTAGAAAAAAATTTATAAATATTCTGTTATTTTATGAATTGAGACATATATCTTAATTGAAAAGAATAGAAAAATAAAAATTTTTAGGAGGAGCAATTAAGATGAAAGAGAGAAGATATGTAAGATTTAGAGTTGATATGTATGATGATACAAAATTTAAAATAATAGATAGAATGCCAGAAAGAGATGTTATTTATTATATCTGGACTAGAATTGTAATTTTAGCTGGGAGAGTTAATCTAGATGGCAACTTATATATGTCAAAAAACATTCCATATACATTGAAGACTTTAGCTATAGAATTTAATAGGGATGAAAGTCAAGTGAAACTGGCATTAGATATATTTATAGATTTAGAAATGGTTGAAGTTGTTGAAGAAAATGTTTATAAAGTAAAGAATTTTGCAAAGCATCAAAATATCAAAGCAAAGGTAAAAGATATCACTGAGAATAAAGAAAAAATGGGTAAAAAGGATAGTAAGTTAAAAAGCGAAGAGACTAAAAGTGTTGAAAATATCTATGATGAAAAACATGATGTTGAAGAAGAGATTGGCAATGAAATTATTGAAAAGCAACAGCAGAAAGACAACAATATGTGTAATATGGAGAATGCAATTGATACTAAGAATAATATAGAAATTAAAAATGAAGGAATCAGCGATAATAAGAACATAATAAGCACGGGGAAAATTAATGGTGTACCGAAAGGCAATATACCTGTACCTTTAGTGATGAATAAAAATAAGAAGCCGAAGAAAGATATAAAGAAAAATACGGATATTGAGGTTACTGATGATGAAGATGATGATGAATTCGGTTTTTATGAAGGAGATAGAAAGCCTTTAGGTAAAGGCGAAAGTGTATTTAGTGAGTTTTCTTTTTAGCTCAAAAAGAAAAATACGACTTAATATTTGATTTACGTGCAAGGGTGAGATTCATAACTATTCCCCACGAAATTCTGATTTTTCATGGGGGATTTAGCTAATATTTTAAGTTCTTTTATATGGTGTATTTAGCTCAGTCATTTCAATGAATTTTGAAAGTGAGTTAGTCATTAAAGAATCTTTACGCCTTATAAAAAATGTTTTTGTAGTATTATATTTATCGGGCACTGAGAATGATTTTAGAAGTCCTTTCTCTTCATAATCTTCAATAGTGGACTTTGGTACAAATGATGCACCAAGATCAGCAATAACGCCTTCAATGATAGAAGTTAAATTATTAAATTCCATATATCGAATATTATGAATGCTTTTGGATTTGAGCCAGTTTTCAAGTTGTGTTCTATTAGGACATCCTACTGTACTCATCAAAAATGGTTTTGAATATAGATCTTCTATATTATCATATTTAGGACTTGATATTAGAACTAAGGTTTCTTCGACTACAAGTTCACTTACTATATTCTCATCACTAAAGGACTGAGCTTTGACAAAAGCACCATCTAACTGGAAATGTTTTATTTTATAAATAAGTTCATCTGATTGACTTGTTATAAGAGATAGATCAACTTTAGGGTAAGCTTTATGATACTGAGATAAGATTTCAGGAAGACGTATTGCAGATACTGTGTGAACAGCACCAATTGATAAACTTCCTGAAGGATCGCAACAATCATTTAAGGCTTTATCGGCTTCGTCTAGTAAGTAAATGATTTTTTCGGCATAAGCTAGTAATTTCTCACCTGTAGGAGTTAAAATCATACCTCGCTGTCTATAAAAGAGTTGTGTATTTAAATCGGATTCTAATTGCTGAATTCTAGCTGTAACATTAGATTGAACATATCCCAGAGCTTGCGCAGCCTTTGTTATGCTGCCTGCTTGGGCAACAGCTCTGAAAATTCTTAATTCACTACTTTCCATTTTATCACTCCAATATATAAATCACTAAAAGTGAATCTTGATATCTTATATAATCATTTTACATGATATATAATCTCTTGTAAACTATGTATAGAAAACAAAATTAAATGGCTTCGATGGGATCAATCATATAAGGGGTTATCTACACTCGAAAATTTATTCCATTTATAAATAAGGAGATTATATGACAAATTCTAAATCACACAAATGGAGCATTCTACTTGTTGTTACATTAGTTTCATTTATTACAAATTTAGATTCTACTATTGTAATAATAGGTTTGCCTAATATGATGGAAGGATTAAATATTTCAGTAACTACTGGATTGTGGATAATTACTGGTTACATTATTGCAAGTACAGTTTTAATATTGCCTGCTGGAAAATGGGCAGATACAGTTGGAACAAAGCGTATTTTCATGTTAGGACTTATAATTTTTGCAGTTGGTACAATACTTTGTGGAATTGCAGACTCAGGATTGACTTTAAATTTATATAGGTTAATTCAAGGAGGTGGAGCAGCATTGGCTATGGCAACTGCAACTCCAACTATAATTAAGACTTTTCATAGTAATGAGCTTGGGCTAGCCTTGAGCATTAATGCTACTTCATGGGTTATTGGAGCAATAATTGGACCAGTAGCTGGTGGTGCTTTAATTAGCAGCTTTGGTTGGAGATCAATATTCTTTATTACAGTGCCTTTTGTACTTCTTTGCATAATTGGAGCATTTTTAGTAATGGAAGAGACTAAACCTAATATTAATCAAAAAAATGACTGGATTGGGATATTAACATTTAGCTTAGGTTTAATATTAACGATGATAGTACTTTCAGAAGGACAATCATTAGGATGGGTATCATATGAAACTTTAGGGCTATGTATAGTTACAATTTTATTATGGCTTGCATTTATAATCACAGAATTACGCGTAGAAAATCCATTATTTAATTTCAAGCTGCTCTTGTACAGAAATTATTCAATTGGACTTATAATTACATTATTTTATTGTATTGCATATTTTTCATTACCTTTATTGTTGAGTATATATTTGCAAAGTGCATTAAATTTAAGTCCAACTATGTCAGGGCTATTAATGATTTCACTATCTGTACCACAGCTTATATTAGGTCCATTTGCAGGTAAACTTGTAGATAATATCGGATCATTAAAGACTCTTACATTTGGAATTGTATTTCTTATTATAGGGATATTCTTTCTTGGAAATCTTGGGGGAGAGCTATCAGTTAAAGCTATAGTTACACCACTAATATTATTATCAATAGCAAATGGCTTAGCTTGGCCGTCGTTAGCGAAAACTGTATTGTCAGCAGTGCCTAAAGAACAATCTGGTTCAGCATCAGGGATGCATTATACTATAATGAATGTTGGTAAAGCCTTAAGTCAGACATTAGCCATATTAACAATAGAAGTTATTATACCTGCGGATGTAGTCTCTAAGGCAATTATAGGTTTAGGAAGCTTTTCTAATGTAAATATGAGTGGAAATTTAGTTAAGTCTATAGATTCCAGTTTCAGATTTTTTACAATTTTCTTTGTAGTTGCACTAGGGTTAAGTTTATTTCTTTTATACTCTAAAAAGAGAGAGAATATTAAAGAAAGAGTTGATATGGCATAGGTTATGGCACATTATTTATTAATTTATATCTTTAGATATCATTAAATAGGTAAAGAAAAGTGATTGCAAGGTTTTAATCACTTTTCTAATATCCAAGATTAGCATTTTATTTGAATTAGACTTAGAATATAATTATTAAAAAGGAGGATTAATATGGAAAATGTAATTGAAAATATAAAATCAAGAAGAAGTATAAGAAAATACAAAGAGGAACAAATAAAAGATGAGGAACTATTTACAATTTTAGATTCAGCAAAACATGCACCAAGTGGAGGTAACTCTCAAACATGGCAATTTACTGTAGTCCAAAATAAAGAAATTCTTTTAGAGTTAAATGGATATATTAAAGAAGCTTTTGAAAAGCTTGAAGTTGATGAAAATACCTATAAAAGTAAAAAAGCAGGTAAAGTTGCATCGAAGAAAGATGACTACAATTTTTATTACAACGCTCCAACATTGATTATAGTATCGAATGAGTCTAACTATAGTAATGCAATGGCAGATAGTGCTTGTGCTATAGAAAATATGCTTTTAGCAGCAAATTACTTGGAACTTGGAGCATGTTGGATAAATCAATTAACATGGTTTGACAATGATGAAAATGTAAGAAAGTTACTTACACGCTTAGGAATTTCAGAAAAACATAAGGTTTGCGGGTCTATTTGTATTGGCTATATAGATGGTATTAAACCAGAGAAAAAAATATTGAAGGAAAATACAGTGACAATTATAAGATAATAGGGAATTATATTTATATTGACTTATAAAATATTATTTTTCTAATAGATATGTATCTGTAAAGAGAGTATTTCTATTTCATCATAAACCCGCAAGAATCTGGGAATTAGGTTCTTGGGGGCATTTTTATTTGTAGATATTTAAAGAATAAATCTATATTTTTAATAGTTGCAATATATAGTATAATAGTTGTTAGAAATCAGGAAAGAAATTAATATTTATATTTAATAATTTCTAATAAATGATAGGTGAGGAACGTAAAGAGATGACAATGGAATTAGAGAAATACTATAATAAATTTTGTGAAGATAAAAGATTAACTAGAAAATATGCACAAGTTGAGTTTTTAACTTCTATGAAATATATTCATGAGTATCTAGAAAAGAATAATGGTTCCAAAATTTTAGATGTTGGTGCTGGAACAGGAAGATACTCTGTGGAGCTAGCAAATGATGGGTATGATGTTACAGCAATTGAGCTTGTAAAGCATAATCTAGGTATTTTGAAATCAAAAGGAAGTTCAGTAAAAGCATATCAAGGGACAGCATTAGATTTATCAAGATTTGAAGAAAATACATTTGATATGACATTGGTATTTGGACCGATGTATCACTTATACAATTTTCAGGATAAAGCAAAAGCCTTACAAGAGGCGAAGAGAGTAACAAAAATTGGAGGAGTTATCTTAGTAGCTTATTGCATGAATGAATATAGCGTAATAACATATGGTTTTAAGGAAAATAATATTCGTTCATCTATTGAAAATGGAAAGCTTACTGATGATTTTCATGTTATATCTGAACCAAAAGATTTATATGATTATGTAAGGATTGAAGATATCAATAAGTTAAATGAAGAAGTAAGACTAAAAAGGATAAAATTAATCTCAGCAGATGGGCCAGCGAATTACATGAGATCTGTTTTAAATGCTATGGATGAAGAGACATTTAAGCTTTTTATTAACTATCATTTTTCTACATGTGAAAGACCAGAGTTGCTTGGAGCAAGTGCACATACATTAGACATTTTAATAAAGGAATAGGAAAAGAGAGTAAGAGAGCTAAATTTTAATTATTAATAAGAAATAAATATAGCACCTTTTTCAAATATGAAAGGTATAATATAAAATAAATTCTTAACAAAGTGTTTGTTTTATATTATACTTTTTTGTCTTTAAATAAAAAAATTTTATAATATTATACAGGAACACCATGTGATTTCAATATTTACCAATAATTATATGGATAATTATTATTGTTAAATAATTATTTTATATTGAATACAATTAATTTAGTGCTATAATAAAATCATAAAAGATCGATTATATGAGGAAAAAAGGTGTTTATTATGAATGTTAAATTAGAAAATAGATATAGATTATTTATCAATGGAGAATGGAGAGATGCTTCAGATGGAGCTACAATAAAGACTTATAATCCAGCTAATGGGGAATTTTTAGCTGAGATTGCAGATGCTACAGAAAAAGATGTAGATGATGCTGTTAATTCTGCAAGACAAGCCTTTGCTACATGGGGCAAAACTACTGTTGTAGAAAGAGCAAATATATTAAATAAAATTGCTGATATTATTGAAGAAAACGCAGAATACTTAGCTACAGTAGAAACTTTAGATAATGGAAAACCAATTAGAGAGACAACAGGAGCAGATATTCCATTAGCAGCAGATCACTTTAGATATTTTGCAGGTGTTATTCGTGCTGATGAGGGTTCTGCAACAATGATAGATGAAAATACTTTAAATTTAATATTAAGTGAGCCAATTGGTGTTGTAGGGCAAATAGTTCCTTGGAATTTTCCATTCTTAATGGCGGCTTGGAAGTTAGCTCCAGTGTTAGCAGCTGGGGATGTTTCAGTATTTAAACCATCAAGTACTACTTCATTGAGCGTATTAGAGCTTATGAAACTAATACAAAATATTGTTCCTAGTGGTGTAATTAATGTTATTACAGGAAAAGGATCAAAGAGCGGTGAATATCTGCAAAATCATGAAGGACTTGATAAATTAGCATTTACAGGATCTACAGAAGTTGGAAGACAAATTGGACTTGCTGCGGCTAAACGTATTATTCCTGCAACTTTAGAGCTTGGAGGAAAGTCAGCTAATATTTTCTTTAGTGATGCAAATATGAACATTGCATTAGAAGGTATTCAATTGGGAATTTTATTTAACCAAGGACAAGTTTGTTCTGCAGGTTCTAGAATATTTGTACAAGAAGATTTTTATGATGAATTTATGGAAAAAGCAATTGCTGCTTTTGAAAAAGTTAAAGTTGGAAACCCATTAGATCCTAATACTCAAATGGGAGCGCAAGTTAGTGAATCTCAACTTAAAAAAATTCTTAAATATATAGAAATAGGTAAAAAAGAAGGAGCAAAAGTAGCGACAGGAGGGGAAAGATTCATTGAGGGTGATGCTAAGAATGGATACTTTATGAAACCTACTTTACTTACAGATGTTACTAATGATATGAGAATAGCTAGAGAAGAAATATTTGGGCCAGTTGGAGTTGTAATTAAATTTAAGACAGAAGAAGAAGTCATTGCTATGGCAAATGATAGTGAATATGGCTTAGGTGGTGGAGTATTTACTACTAACTTAAATCGTGCTATAAGAGTTGCTAAAGGAATAAGGACTGGACGTATATGGGTTAACACTTATAATACTTTCCCAGCAGGTGCAACATTTGGTGGATACAAAGAATCTGGTATAGGCAGGGAAACTCACAAAGTTATATTAGAAGCGTATACTCAAAAGAAAAATATCATAGTTAATTTATCAGAAACTCCTGGTGGAATGTATATAAAGTAATGAATATTGAATCATATTATATGTATTAGAATCAAGCCTCTATATTTTAGGTTTAATCAGGTATATAACTTCCCGAATTTTAAATATAAACTCATTACTGAATTATATATAGATTATAATAGCCATAAAGACCCTTAATCAGGATCTTTATGGCTATTTAAATGAGAAAAGTATTATTTGCAGTAAGTTAAAGCAAAGCATTAACGCCATTTACTTTAGCTTGTTCATCATCATCTATAGGAATTATAATACATTTCTTTCCGTCTATTATTTGTGATTTTATTTGAGATACTTTTTGAGGTTTTACATTAAGTACAATATCATAATTTGGAGCATCGCTAATCTCAGTTTCTATTTCAGTGTTTTCAGTATTATTTGCATCAGATGCTGTTTCTGAATCAAGATTTTCATCTAAATTAGAGTCAGAAGCCACTTCTAAGATGGTATCAGATTCTGTCTTTAAAGCAGAATTAGGCTCTGACTCTAAGATCTTATTCAAAGCTGATTCAGTTTCTGATTCTAAAGCAGCTTCTTTTTCTGAATCTGATAAAGCATCCAGTTTTGTCTTTTCAAGTCTTTCTTCTAGTATGCGTACTTTCTTCTCAAGTTTTTCTTCCTTTTTCCTTTGTTCATTTGCTGCAAGTGCTTTTTTATCAATTAAATTTTCTGCTACAGGCGGAGTATCTCCAAATGCTTCTGTATATGATTTTTCAATCTTTGCAGTGATCTCTTCAGGAACTCCACTTTCGATTAAAATATCTTGAATATTATCATTACTCAAAACTATAGGTTCAGCATTTTTGCCGTTAACAGTAGTATGATCATCTACTATAGTATTGAGAGTTTCTTGAATTTCCATAAATAAATGCTCTGATTTTTCATCATCACTTCCAACAGCTTTACGAATTATATTTTGGAATGTTTCTTTTTGCTCAGTAGCTGTTTGTTTTGAACTACAACCTAAAGCTTCCTCCATAAATTCGGGATGAGGATCTTTTGCATCTTTTGTGTAATACATAATAGAATGAATATCAGTACTACGATCTATAAATGCTGGAAATACAAATCCAAGGTCTGGTGGACCAACTACCCAATCTCTAATACGAGCTCCAATTCGATTTTCATCTTCAAGATATCCAAGAGCTGGTTTTGAAAGCGATACTGGACAGATTGCACATAATATATATTCATATACCTCTTCAGATTCATCTAATTTTGAGTTATCCGTAGTTTTTGTCATAACATCATAGGCATCGTGAAAAACGAGTATTAGAAAGTTACCAGTATATTCATAACTATTTATAATCATTTTATAAAAGCTATCGAGCATAGAATCATCTTTTAATTTACTTTTTTTTAGCTCCATTAAGGAAAGCTGTCTGCCACCTATGCCTTCTTCATCAAGAGGAAAGTTAAGTTCAAGGATGTTATTTCCAACTGTTCCAGATAGTGTTTTCTTGGCAATTTCTAAATATTTAAAGAATTCTTCCTCTCTTAGATTTAAAAAAGTTTCTTTAAATTTTAATACAATATCTTTTTGACCATCTACATAACAACCACACATTTTAGTAAATGTACAGTCATCTTTTTTTAAACGTCTTTTTAATTCTAATATATCTTTTTTGTTCATAAATCTCCCTCTCATTTCGCCGAGTTTTTATTAGATACATGAAATAACATGTCCAAATTTGCTGTGAATATTTTATACTTGGACTCTAAAACATTCTCTTTAGAAACTCGTAATTTCTTATAGATTTTGTATTTTAAGAGTCTGGACTCTATATAAAATAGACTGGCTATTGACTGCTATTTTGAATACGCTTTAGCACATGCCAAAAATACTTCACATAATATAGTATAGTGTTGAATGGATAGCTCTGCAAGATATTAAGTGAAGTTTAAAGCCATATTTTGTAAGAAGATTTAAGCATTTATATTTGAGTAAACGTATAATATAAACATAGCTAATTTTATATAGGAATTAAAAATATAAAAAATATTATGCGAATATATAGACAATTAAAACCAATTATGATAAGATTTAATTACTTAAACGTTTACTGAAAAAGAGGAATATGTTATGAATAGTAATATTAAAAGACCCACAATTAAAGATGTCGCTAAGAAATCCAATGTTTCTGTTGCCACAGTTTCTAGGATAATAAATAATCTAGATGGTTATTCAGAAGAGACTAGAAAAAAAGTAATTGAAGCTATGGATGAACTTGGTTATCAAAGAAATGCAATTGCGAGAAATCTCAAGGTTAAAGAAACACGAACTATTGGAGTGTTACGTCCTAAGATAAGCACTACATATTATGTAGAAATTTTAAATGGAATAGAAGATTTTGCGCAGCGCAATAATTACAGCGTTATAATCTGTAATGGTGGAGATAAGTGGGAGCGAATGTCAGAATATCTTCAGGTATTATCTGAAAGACAGGTAGATGGATTAATTGTTTGCAGCATACCTCCAGATGATACTTTATGCAAAAGAATAATAGACTCACATATTCCAACAGTTCTTGTTTCAGGATTATCGTACAAGTATTCATTGCCTTATGTTAAGGTTGATGATTATCAGGCTGCTTATTCAGCAACATCATATTTAATTGAAAATGGCCATAAAGAGATAGCAATTATATCTGGACCGACTGAAGACCCTATAGCAGGAGTGCCACGTTTAAATGGATTTTTGCAAGCATTAAGAGATAATAACATATCCATAAAGAAAAATCTTATTAAAGAAAAAGGGTTTGGATTTATAGATGGGGTTGAAGGAATGAATGAACTTCTAGAGACAGGTGAGAAATTTACAGCTGTTTTTGCGGCATCTGATGATTGTGCTGTTGGAGCATTATCAGTAGCACATAAGAATGGTTTAAAAGTACCAGATGATCTATCTATAGTAGGTTATGATAACACAAATATAGCTGAGATGTCATATCCACCTTTAACAACAGTAGCACAACCTTTATATGATATGGGGAAAAAGTCTGTTGAAATGTTAATAAAAAGAATATCCTACAACGAAAAAGTTGAAAGCATAATAATGCCATTTGAAATTATAGAAAGAGAAACAGTTAAAAAAATTAAAGATATATAGACTGCACTAATAAATCTACATTTAAAGTTATAAGATATTAAGTACTCAGTTATGATTTAAATGTAGAAAATTAATAGTAATATATAAATTATTATAGGAATATAAGATTTCAATGATTATTTATAGAATAGTATGAAGCTATATTACAAGTTTCTATATACAATTCTAAGTTTAAAACTTTGTAATATAATTTCATATAAGATTTGAGAAAGATATTACGTAAATTTTTATAGTTTACGTAAACGATTAAGTATTAAGGAATAGAAAAAGATATTAAAATGTACTTTTTAAGGCTGATGTGCCTAAAATAGTATAGTTAATATAATATTAAATCTACGTAATCGTATACTGAAATTACAAAGTAGGGGGAAGAGAAATGAATAAAAAATTAAAATTACTAATGTCAATTACTATTAGTGCAGTAATTGGAACTTCATTATTAGCAGGATGTGGTTCTAAGGGAGGTAGCACAGAAAATGGAAAAGTAAAATTAGAGTTATTTTCAACTAAGGCAGAAAATAAAACAATATTACAATCATTAGCAAATGAATTTCAAGAAAAGAATCCTGATATTGAAATTTCAATTAATTCACCTGCAAATGCTGGTACTGTTTTAAAAACAAGACTTGCTAAAAATGATATGCCTGATCTAGTAGCTTTAGGTGCTGATGTAAACTATGGTGCACTAGTAGATGCAAATGCTCTCGTTGATCTTACTAATGATGGCATTATTGAAAACATACAAAAACCATATTTAGATATGCTTCATGGCATAGCAAGTAATGATAACGGAAAGATATATGGAGTTCCATATGCTACTAATGCCGATGGCGTTTTATACAATAAATATATATTTTCAAAGCTAGGATTGCAAATTCCTAAAACTTGGGATGAATTTATGGCTGTATCGAAAAAAATTAAAGATGCAGGTCAATTACCACTTTATTTGACACTTAAAGATGCATGGACTGGAATGTGTTTCTGGAATGTTATAGCTAGTGACTTGGAGCCTAGTAATTTCTTAGCTGATAAAAAAGCAGGAAAAACAACTTTTGAAGCTACACATGGAGAAATAGTGGACAAGATGGAGACTATAGGAACTCTTGGGCAAGAAGATATTTTAGGAGTATCATACAATGATGGTAATGCAGCCTTTGCACAAGGTAAATCAGCAATGTATTTACAAGGTAACTGGGCTATTAGTGAAATAAAAAAAGCAAATCCTAATATAAATATAGGCATGTTCCCATTACCTGCAAGTAATGATCCATCTAAAAATAATATAGTATCTGGTATAGATGTGTTATTTGGAATAACAAGTAAGTCAAAACACTCTGATGAAGCAAAAAAATTCATAGAATTTATGACTCAAAAGGAGAATGCTCAAAAATATATAAAAGATCAATTCGCATTTTCTGCAGTTAAAGATGTGACACAAGATGATCAAAGTGTAACAGATGTACAAGAAAGCTTTAAAAATGGAAAAATTGGTGTTTTCCCTGATCACTACTATCCAAGCTCATTTGATGCAGCAAGTTTAGTTCAAGGGTTCTATAGTAAAAAAGATAAGGCAGAATTCTTAAAACAACTTGATACTGAATACGATAAAGCCAGTAGCAAACAATAAATAAGAGAAAATAAAAGTCATAAGGATGTCCTAAAAGATGGCCGTAGCTTGATATTTATTAATAAACATGAAAAATAATATTTTTAGGAAGATAGACTAATTTTAGGACAACCTATGTTATATGTTAATAATATTTATTTGTCAAATGAAAAAATAATAGGGGGCTGAAGGTTTTGAAAAAGAAAAAAGCTTTTTATATTATGACTATACCAGCAGTTTTGTTATTCTTTATATTTCATACGTTATCTCTTTTAGAAGGTGTATTTTATAGTTTTACCAATTCAAAAGGATATGGTGATTGGAGTTTTGTTGGATTAAAAAACTATATTGCAGTATTTCAAGATAGTAATGTTATGCATGCGTACATTTTTACTTTCAAATTTGCAATTATAACTACAATTATAGTAAACATATTAAGTCTTTTAATTGCTGTAGGTTTAAACTCAAAAATCAAATTTCAAAATACTTTAAAGTCAATATATTTTATTCCTAATATATTAGGAACTTTAATAGTAGCATTTATATTCAATTTTGTATTTGCTCATGTTATACCAAACATTGGAGAGACTATGAACATTTCTATGCTCAGTAAAAACATCTTAGGTGATGAAAAGCTTGCATGGCTTGGAATAGTGTTCGTAGCAGCATGGCAATCCATAGCCTTTAATACAATCATATATTTATCTGGACTTCAGACAATTGATACTGATGTTTACGAAGCCTGTGATATTGATGGTGCTGGTTCATGGCAAAGATTCAAAAGCATAACATTTCCATTAATAGCACCATTTTTCACAATTAACATGGTTTTATGTATGAAAGGATTTTTAATGGTATTTGATCAGGTTGTAGCTATGACAGGAGGAGGACCTGGAACTGTTACTCAGTCTATATCTTATGTAATTTATAACGGAGGATTTAACCAAGGAAGTTTTGCATATCAATCCGCAAATGCTGTTGTTTACTTCATCGTAATTGTAGCAATATCATTATTTCAGCTTAGAGTGCTTGAAAAGAGGGAGGAAAAAGTACTATGAGGAGAAACAAAACCAATTGGATAGTAACTACGCTTATGATAGCAGGAGCTTTGGTGGCTATAATATTTCCATTGTATCTAACAATATTAATAGCTGTAAAATCTCCACAAGATATGGTACCAAGTGCTTTATCGTTTCCAAAGTCATTGCGTTTTGAAAATTTTACTGAAGCCATTGAAATGACAAATTTCTTTGATGCTCTAAAAAACAGTTTAACAATAACAATTTCAGTATTAATTCTTACAATACTTTCAAATTCTTTGGTTTCATATGCCATAGCCAGAAATAGAAAGAAAAAGTTTTTTAATGCATTATACTATTACTTTTTGAGTGCTATGTTTGTACCATTTCCAATAATTATGCTGCCTCTTGTAAAACAAGTAAACATGCTAAACATGGATAATATAATTGGAATAATATGTTTATATGTTGTCTTTGGATTACCTTTTAATATATTTTTATATTCAGGTTATATTAAATCAATTCCAGTTTCACTTGAAGAAGCAGCAACAATAGATGGTGCTTCTACATTTCAAGTATTTTGGAGAATAATTTTCCCTTTACTAAAACCGATTAATGCTACGGTTGCAATTACTACTTGTTTGTGGACATGGAATGATTTCATGTTGCCACTTATCATCTTAGGTAAGCCAGAGATGGCTACATTGCCTTTAGTTCAATACGTATTCCAGTCTCAATTTACTACAAATTATAATCTGGCTTTTGCGTCATACTTGTTAGCATTATTACCAATGTTTATAGTATACATCTTTGCGCAAAAGTGGATAAGAAATGGTATTGTTACTGGAGCTGTTAAATAATAAAAATGCATTTAAACGAAATAAAATAAGTAATATTAAAAGGAGAATAAGTTATGGATAAAAAATGGTGGAAAGAAAGTGTAGTTTATCAGGTATATCCTAGGAGTTTTAATGATTCTAATGGAGATGGAATTGGAGATTTAAGAGGAATTATAGAGAAGTTAGATTACTTGAAAGAATTGGGGATAGACGTAATATGGTTATCTCCAGTATATAAATCACCAAACGATGATAATGGATATGATATAAGCGATTATGAAGATATAATGGATGAATTCGGAACAATGGAAGATATGGATAATCTTATTAAGGAAGGAAATAAAAGAGGAATAAAAATTCTTATGGATTTAGTTGTAAACCATACTTCCGACGAACATAAATGGTTCATTGAAGCTAAGAAATCAAAAGATAATCCTTATAGAGATTATTATATATGGAGAGATCCAGTAAATGGAGAAGAACCAAATGATTTAAGATCAACATTTAGCGGTAGTGCATGGCAATATGATGAAACTACAGGGCAGTATTACTTACATTTATTTAGTAAAAAACAGCCAGATTTAAACTGGGAAAATGAAGAGGTCCGCAATAGAATTTATAAAATGATGAACTTCTGGATTGATAAAGGTATTGGCGGATTTAGAATGGATGTAATTGAACTTATAGGAAAGATTCCAGATAAAAAAGTTACGCATAATGGTCCAAAACTCCATGAATATATTAGAGAAATGAATAAGAAAACATTCGGCGGCAAAGATTTACTAACAGTTGGAGAGACTTGGGGATGTACTACAGAAATAGCTAAGAAATATTCAAATCCAGATGATAGTGAACTTAGCATGATATTTCAATTCGAGCACATTTTATTAGATCAACAACCAGGTAAGGAAAAATGGGATTTAAAGCCGTTAGAATTATTAGATTTAAAGAAGGCGTTATCTAGATGGCAAGTAGAGCTAGAAGGCACAGGCTGGAATAGTTTATTCTGGAATAATCATGACGTACCAAGAATAGTTTCAAGGTGGGGGAATGATAAAGAATATAGGGTAGAAAGTGCGAAAATGCTTGCTACATTATTACATGGAATGAAGGGGACTCCATATATATATCAAGGTGAAGAGCTTGGTATGACAAATGTAAGATTTGAAGAGTTAGAGGATTATAAGGATATAGAAACTCTGAACATGTATAATGAAAGAAAAAAACAAGGTTATACTCATGAGGATATAATGCTATCTATATATACAAAAGGCAGAGATAATGCCCGTACTCCAATGCAATGGGATGATAGTCAAAATGCAGGGTTCACAAGTGGACAGCCTTGGCTAAAAGTAAATCCTAATTACAAGGAAATAAACGTTAAATCACAATTAAAAGACGAAAACTCTATATTTAATTACTATAAGAAATTAATAAAAATAAGAAAAACAAATCCAGTAGTAGTTCATGGAAAATATGAATTGATCTTAGAAGAAAACAAAGAAATTTTTGCATATACAAGAACTTTAGAAAATGAAATGTTATTAGTTATATGTAACTTTACAGGAAATGAGACAGAGTTTGTACTTGAAAGAAAATTTGAATTTAAATCTAAAGAACTTTTAATTTCAAATTATAATGTTAATGAAAATGATCCGATTGATAGCATAGAACTTAAGCCATATGAAGCTAGAATTTATAAGTTTATATTATAGAAATACTTTTATATAGTTGATATAGTACTATTTTTCTTTAGCTTATCTGGAACAATATTATACTTATGCAATAGAAAGCCCATTGATTTCAGTGGGCTTTCGTGTTGCTCAAAGTTCTGTCAGATGCAAAAGAGATGGGAGAATGGCATTGCTGCTAGTACAAGTCAAGTATAAGTTATAATGTAGAAACTTAATTGCAAAATATATATAGTTAAATTGATGAATTAAGTGGGATCAGATAAAATAAGGTATATGAAGTATTTTTGAAGATATATATGAAAAAGTTTAGGAGGTATAATTTTGGAAAAAGAAGAAGTTGAATTATTGCCAGCAGGACTCATAACATGTTTATTAGATGACAAAGAAGTACATATAATAAAAATATCTCCTGAAAAATTGACAGTGCGTGTGGCTGACGAAATAGAAAAGATAAGCAGTATAAAAGTTGCATTTCATAAGTTCGATGAAAACAGATATGAAGAGGTAATAATACAAGATTATAATATAGTGGAAAAAAGAAAAGAAGATTTTAGTTTAACATATATTTTCAACATTGAATCACAAGAATATTCACATAATGTAAGAAGTGCTTTTAAAAAGTATTCAAAGTATATTATGTTAAAAGCTTTTGGTGATGGCAATGAATTTTCAAAGGAAATGGTTAATTATCCGGCAAAGCTAGATGAGGATTTCCATAATGATTATTTAGAACAGAAAGAAGAGTGGCTGTTAGGCGTAAATTATGGGGATTGGGATGACAATATCGTCGATTCATTGGAGATAGCTGTTTCTTTAGATAATGATATATTATATAAAAAGTTTATGGATAATGATATCCAAACATTTAAGATAGATTACTTAAATGAAAATTTTATAGGGGGGCATGAGTTATTTAAGAAAGATATTAACAGGATTTATATTGGAAATGAATTTTGTCATAACTTATTTCCAGAAATAAAATTGTTAAAAGGCATGATGAAGAAAGCCAAAGAAGACAGCCTCGAGATAACATTATGTTTTACATATATGAGAGAGTGTTATATAGAAAAAACAAAAGATATAATAGAGGCAGCATATAATTGGTGTAATGAAAATAATACTAAGATAGAAATTGTTGTAAATGATTTTGGAATGCTAAAATTGCTTAAAGATAAGATAGATATTTTCAAGCTGTCACTAGGCGTTTTATTGAATAAGAGAAAAAAGGATCCAAGATATATTTACAAGAAAGGGTACTTAGAAAATAAAGAGCTTATAGCAACAAACAGTCTTAATAGTTCAATTTTTACAAAGTTTTTGAAAGAATGTAAAATAGAACGATATGAATATGAAAATTGTGGTTATAAAATTTCTATTGCAGATGGGCACCATAGTATGCATATTCCTTTCTATCAAACAAATACATCTCAATATTGTCCACTATATGCAATGTGTACAACCATGGATAGAGGAAATCAGAAACTTGTTACTGACTGCCCAAAGTATTGTAGCGATTATGTATTTTCTTATCCAAAGCATTTAAAAATGGTTGGAAGATATAATTCGCTATTCACATTTGATGATACTTTGCTTAAAAATCCAAAAGAATTAGAGTATTACATAAATAGCGGAATCGATAGAATTGTTTTAAATTTTCTATAGATATTGAAATATGAGCTTATACTTATGTAGAGTTTAACGATGATATGTAACTATTTCACAAACGCACATATAGGTTTATCTATAAAGGAGGAAAACATAATGAAGATAGTAGCAGGAATGGGATGTATTGATGATTATATAAAATTAGTAAAGGCTGGAGCAGATGAAGTGTTTTGTGGATATGTTTCTTATGAATGGAATAAAAAATATGGTAGTTTATTTCCTTTAAATAGGAGAGAAGTACTTTATTATAACATTCAAATAAGTTCACTTGAGGACATGAAAATACTAAAGAAAATGGTTGATTTTTATAAAGTACCAGTAAATATAACTTTTAATTATTTATACTATCTTGAAGAACAATATGAAATGATAGCTAACATAATAAAAGATTTGATAAATATTGGCTTTAATGATTTTATTGTAGCAGATATTGCGCTTATATTATATTTAAAGGAAAGGAATATAAAGTGCTCAATACATTTAAGTGGAGAATGCGCTGAACTAAACCGGCTTTCTATCGAATTTTTCAATAAACTAAATATATCACGATACATATTTCATAGGAAAAATACAATTGAAGATATGAAATCATGTATAAGAAGCAACGAAGTAAAAAATCTTGAATATGAAGCATTTATTTTAAATGAAAGATGCCATTATACTGGTGCTTTTTGCAGCTCCCTGCATTGTGATGAAATGATACATTTGTGTAAAGTTCCATATGAACTATTAAGAATAGATAAAAATGAGATTAGTTTTTGCGAAGTTGATAAGAGAATTGAGTCTTATTACAAAGCCATAGATGACAAGGATAAGGAAGAATTCGATATAGAAAATCAATTTGATCCAGAAAATGAATATGGAAGTGAAAGCGAAGAGGGAATGGAAGGTTCATATTTCATTGGAGAAACTGGATGTGGATTATGCTCGTTAAAAAAGTTAAAGAAAGCTGGCATTACTCATTTAAAGGTAGTCGGAAGAGGAAATTCTATTGAGAATATGGAAAAAGATATAAAAAGCCTAAAAAAGGCCATAGCTATATTAGATAATACTGAAATAAGTGAAACTTATGAAGAATATATAAAAAATAAGTTACTTGATGGCAAATGCAGCGGACAATGTTATTATTAAAAAGTAGGACTCACCATATAAAGGTAAGTCCTTTTATAAGTTATCACATAATATTAATATATATATTTGATAAATAATTCTTCATCATAATTCTAAAAGTATTGCAAGAATTTTATCTGTAATTGTGAATTGATAAATATGCATTGTGAATTGCAACATATATATTAATGCAGGATTATTTCTCAGGTGAATAAAAGGAAAATTCTAATAAATAAAATTTAAATATGCAAAATAGAACTTTATGCTTTTTTGCTAATATTGTGTATAATAAGCGCAAGGATTTGAGTTATTATACCAAAAGTACATACCCCATACCATCCAAAGTGAGAATAGCTATAGGAACCCAAAAACGATCCAAACGCCCCACCAAGAAAAAAGCTAACCATATAAATAGTATTAAGTCTATTACGTGTTTCTTCATTTAAAGAATGTACTCTTGCCTGATTAGATACATTACAAGATTGTACTCCTAAATCTAGAAGAATTACTCCTAAAACTAATCCCCAAATTTTGAATCCGAATAGGAAAAATAATAAATAGGAAACTATAACCACGACTATACATATGCCTATAGCAAATCTTGAACCTCTTTTATCAGCTACTTTTCCAACCAGTGGAGCAGCAAGAGCACCGCTAACACCTACTAACCCAAGTAAGCCAGCTGCTTCAGCTCCCATATTGTAATGAGAACTTTCAAGTAAAAATATAAGGGATGTCCAAAAGGCACTGAAAGCTGAAAACATTAATGCACCATTAAGAGAGGATTCTCTTAAGATCGGTTCTGTTTTTATTAAGTGTATCATCGATTTTAATAATTCAGAATATTTAATGTCGGAAATAGGGTTGCATAATGGTATTAATTTTCTAAGAATAAGCATGAGAGCAAACATCATAATTGCTGCAATAAGATAAACTATTCTCCAGCCAAGGTAGCTTCCTAATATGCCACTAACTGTACGAGAAAGTAATATTCCAATTAATAAACCGCTCATTATTGTGCCAATAGTTTGTCCTCTTTGTTGCGGATTTGAGAGCTGTGCTGCCAAAGGAATAATAAGTTGAGGGATTATAGAAGTAAACCCAACGGCAAAAGAAGAGATCGTAAGAATATATATATTTGAAGAGAAAAACATACTCATAAGTGAAATTACTGAGAATAAAAGCATTATTACTATTAAGTTTCTCTTTTCTTTTATATCTCCTAAAGGCAATATAAATATCATTCCGATTGCATAACCTATTTGTGTGAGCATAGCTGCAAAACCTATACTTAATTGGTCAACATGAAAAGTTTTTGCTATGTCTCCTAAAAGCGGTTGAATGTAATATAGATTTGCTACTGTAAGTCCACAAGCTATTGACATAACTAAGATTAGTAATTTAGTTAATATAGGTCTAGTATTGGTATTATCTATTGATGAATTTGTTTTTAATACAGCATTAGTTGATTGATACATTTATAAATCACTTCCTTAAAATTATATAATACATATAATTGAGCAAAGGTCTAATTTACAAGTAATAAAAATTTCTTATAAATATCAATGCTACAATTATATGAAGGTTAGATTCGATAAAAGTTTATCGAATAAAATTAGTAAAAATCTTTTCTTCTCTTTCAGGAGTTTTTATAACTCCTTGACCATTTTCGATAAGCTTCATAAGCCAGGCCATGTTCTTGCCTAGGATTCTCATAATTTGTTGTCCTTCTTCATCTTGCATTACTTCACCTGGGGCTCTTCCGTTAATTACATTCCAATAGTTTGAAGTAGGAATAATCATTTCAGAATGATTAATATAATTGTTCAATTGATCGAAGGTTGGAATTCCACCTGCACGTCTTACTGCGACTACTGCAATGCCTACTTTAAGTCTTAACATACTATCAGTAGCTTCGGCTACACGAAAAGCCCTATCTAAAAATGATTTCATTGTTCCGGCAATTGCTGAATAGTGTACTGGTGACCCTAAGATTATGCCATCAGCATCTTTCATTTTTTCAATCCACTCGTTAACTGGATCGGTAGCAATGGCACATTTACCATTTTTATTTTTTGTGCAATATCCGCAAGCAATGCAACCTCTTATAGACTTGTTCCCCACATGAATTATTTCTGTTTCTATTCCTTCCTTTTCTAGTTCATCAGTAACTAATTTTATTCCATGATAAGTATTACCTTCTTTATTTGGACTTCCGTTAAATGCTACAACTTTCATTTATTTTTCCTCCTCATAATACATATAATTTGATGAAATTTATAAGATCTATTACTTATTTGTTTTTAATTGAATATTAATAAATATTATTCCCGCCATATATCTTAAAAATTCTTAATAAAATAATAAGGCACTTGATAAAACTGAACGTTTAGTTTATGAATATATATTATACTAAACGTTCAGTATTGTAAATAGTTTTTTGAAGAAATAAAAAAATTATTTTTAAGTCTATTAAAAAGGCATAAGAGGTATAATATCACTAACAATTAAGTCAAATGTTTAAAAGAGATAAATTAGAATTGATAAGTATAATATATATAGTATAATAGACGTATAGTTTACTAAGTATAGGCTATAAGTTAATTACAATGGAGGTAACTACATATGGAGAAAAAGTTAGGACGCCCTCGTAGCGAGAAAACTAAAAATGCAATTCTTTCCGCTGCCTATGATTTATTGCTTGAAAGTGGTTTTGGATCTGTTACAATTGAAAAGATTGCTGAGAAAGCTGGAGTTAGTAAAGCTACTATTTATAAATGGTGGTCCAATAAGGCAGCTGTTGTTATGGATGCTTTTTTTGACGCAGCTGTTGTGAGACTCCCAGTTCCGGATACAGGATCAACTATGGATGATATAATAATTCAAGTAAATAACTTAGCAAATTTTCTAACTAGTCGCGAGGGGAAGGTAATTAATGAGATAATAGCAGAAGGACAATCTGATCAAAAATTAGCTGAAACATACCGAACAGTATATTTTAAGCCTCGTAGACTTGATTCAAGATATATTCTAGAACGTGGTATTTCGAGGGGAGAACTAAAAGAGGATTTAGATATAGAATTAGTTATGGATTTAGTTTTTGGTCCATTATTTTATAGATTATTAATAACAGGTGATATAGTAGATGAGAATTTTATAAGGAATATGGTCACTTGCGCTTTTAATGGCATAACTAAAAGTTAATATTGACGTTAATTTAATTAAGAAAATTCTAATGATGAAGAAATTATTGATACTTTAGTCGGACATATTATGTTTCTTATTAAAATCATAGAAATATAAAATATAGATTTTGTTGAAAGTTCATATTAATTTACTTAGAATAAATCTAATAAATTAATATAGAATATATAGTGGAAAGCTAATGCATAGCTTGTGGTGAGTTCATCTATTTGATATAATCATAAGAGTAAAAAATAACATATAGTCAGTTCGAAAGCCTCCTGACTTAAAATAAAACTACGGTTAAATAATTGATAATAATAAAGATTAAATTAATTTGTGTTAATGGAATCTTTTATTTTTGTTGAGTATATTTATCGTAGGATTTTTCCTGCGATTTTTTTATTTTCTAGGAATCTATATTGAAGCAAAATTTGTGGAGATTTTGTTCTTTGAGAGTACGGAAATTATGGGGAAGGTTGATTAAGCAGGTTACCTTTAAAAATATCATTAGTAAAATGGAGGAGTTTATATGAATAATAATAATACGGTGAAAAGGCTAGTTAAAACAGCTATCATAGCCGCACTTTACGCAGTTATAACACTTGTTCTGGCACCAATAAGCTATGGTCCTATACAATTTAGAGTCTCAGAGATAATGGTACTATTAGCATTTTTTGATCCGTTTTATATTGTAGGTCTTACTCTTGGATGTTTTATTGCAAATATTCTTGGACCTAATGGTTTAGCAGATATAATATTTGGTACTGTAGCAACATTTATTAGTGTTTATGCTGTCTCAATTACGAAAAAGTTTGTAAAGAATAAGAAAACATCATTAATAATAGCATCGCTTTGGCCTACTATTTTTAATGGAGTAATAATTGGATGGATGCTTAACTATATTTATCAATTTCCACTTGTACTATCAATTGGGGAAGTTGCAATTGGCGAGTTTGTTGTTGTTACAATAGTTGGTGTACCAATTGTTAGGCTTTTACAAAATAAATATCGCAGTTTTCCTTTATTTTGTAAGAATTAAGAATTAATACTTTTTGCAAAATAGTATATATCAAAAGATATTGCAGTAGAGTTTTTATTGCAATATCTTTTTTTACAAACAGTAATTTTGAAAACGAACTACTAAAACAAATAGCATAGATATTAGAGAAGATAAATAAAAGTAAAAGCACTTTATTAATAATAACAAAAAGTCAATAATAAACATAAATATAGCATATGTAGAATATTTATGAATAGTAATTTAAATGGATTTATAGATTAATCTGTACTGCTATATATGAATTATTGGAGAAATTATAATTAATTTTCAAGTTTGACATGAATATCCCCCTACTCTATAATTTAATTACACAATTTTAAAAAAACAAGGAAGCGAAAATTACTATGATAAGTGTTATCGAAACTGCAATTATAACTATAATAATATCATTTATATCTGGATTACTGTTAGAGTATTATAAAAATCTGGCTCCTAAAATATTATGCAATATAGGAGAAGGTGTACCACTAGAATTAAACAACAAAAAAATATGTGCATATGTTCTTACGGTAAGAAACATATCAAATAAAACAATTCATAAGTTAACCTTAAATATACAAGGGTTACAAAATGATTTGAAAATTGGAGATGCTCAAATAACGAAAGGTTTGAAATTTGATTCTTCAATAGAAGATAACATTTTAGATGTATATATACCTTTCTTAAGTAAAGATGATGAATTTTCAGCTACATTGTATGTGGAAAGTAAGTATGGAGAATATAAAAAGCCTGTTGTAACAATTAGATCACCTGAAAATTTTAAAGAGATACAATCAATTGAGCAAGGAGGAATAATATCCTCATTACTTAACATGCCTAAAAATATAAAGAATTTACTTTGTAATATAACGAAGGATGATAAAGCTTCAACTTCTAATAGAGGGCGCAGATCTACAGTAAATAAAGGACAAACTGCTAAGAAAATAGGTGGTAAAGAAAATAGTACGAGATTTGGTAGAGATAAAAACTCATATAACAATAGAAAGGCGCTAATAGCCATTATATCACTCATTTTGATTATAAGCATTGGAGCATTAGGAGCATTATATTTTCAAGAGATGTCCACTAATGCAAAAACTTCAGATGAAAAAACTGAAGTTCAGAAGCAATCAACGAGTGAATCGCAGTCAGAAGGTGAACAGACTAAGAATGCGAATGAAAAAATACCGACAAATGGAAAAAGTAAAAATTCTCCAGTAAAAGTTTCAGGTAATGAAGCAAATAAAGATTCAGGCGCAAAAACATCACAAAATGGAGATACTGGAACACCAGATGCAAAGACACAAGCAGGTGGAGCATCGGGAAATTCAGATATAAAAACATCAACAGATGCAAATAGCCCAAATAATATAGATACAAAAGCATCAACAAGTGGTGGAACAAATGGAAGCACAAACTTAAAGTCGCCATCAGGAACATCAAGTGAAAATACGGATGCAAAGGCATCAACAAGTGGAACAAATGGGAATATAGATCAGAAAACTTCTACAGATGGAACTACTAAAAATATGGATACAAAGTCATCGACAGGTGGGACAACTGCAAATTCAGGAAATTAATGTGAAATGTACTTTATCAGCAGTTAATAGAACAATAATTATTAAAAAATTAACCTCTTCACTATTATACATGAGGATATAATAGTGAAGGGGATTTTTTATATTATATTTTTAGAGTTTTATTTCATGGTAAAGTAAGAGCATCTTATTTATAAAAGCGTTATATTTAAAGGAAATAGTTTAAAGTGAGAAATAAATATGAATATTTTATATAAACAGTATACTAAGGATAAGGAATTAAACTATAATGGTTAATGTTAAGTTAATATTATAAAAAACTGGAGATATATATGAATAAAATAGATACCTTAAAAATTTCAAACTATGATAAGTTTAAGTGCACAGCTGATAAGTGTAAATTCACATGTTGTGAAGGATGGGATATTAGTGTAGATGACAATACATATGATAATTGGAAAAATGACAAATCTAATAATATTTTAAATAATGTAAAAATAAAAAGATATGAAGGTAAAGATGAGTATTTTATAAATAAGAAAACAAATGAAGCATGTCCGCTTTTAGACAGCCATGGATTATGCAATATAGTAAAAGATCATGGGGAAAATTATTTATCGTTAACATGCCAAATTTTTCCTAGAATAGAGAATATTTTTGAGGATAGAAGAGAGCTTTCATTATCATGTTCCTGTCCAGAAGTATTAGAGGTTATAGGTAGTGAGACTGGCAAAATAAATATGACTTCAGAAAGTCATAATAATTTAGAAAGTAATGCGTTAGAAATTAAAGTTAGAGAAACCATCATAAACATACTGCAGCAAGAAAATTTCTTGCTAGAAAATAAGCTTATTATTAGCTTTCAAATGTTATCGACTATTTTAGAAAATGAGAATTTTGGAGAACATGCCTTATTAAAAGAATTAGAAAAGTATAAGAATAGTAATTATGTAAAAGAGCTTATTGACATGTATAAGGGAATAAAGATAAACACAAATGACTCAGTTGAGGAAGTCAATAATCTATTTTTAGATATCATAGAGAATTACAAGGAAGTTTCTATTTTTAATATTCTTTTAAAAGATATTGCTAATTTCGCGGAAAATGCTAAAATTAAAAAACTTTCATCTAAATGGAATGATTATAAAAGTTTATTTGAACAATATAGCAGCTTTATTGAAAATTGCATTATATCTAAAATTTTTAGCAATTGTATCAGTGATGATATAGAAGAGATGATTATTTCATTTCAAATGATTATATTAGAGTATTTATTGTTAAGGTATTCCTTATTCTTAAAATATTGCATGGAAAATAAAATAGATGAGGAAGACATAAAGAATTACACTGTAGCTTTTTCAAGAATAATAGGTAATAATACTGATGCTATGATAGAATTCATTAGGGATGGTTTTGGAGATGATATTTTAGAGATTGGATATTTGTGTTTTATAACTTTAGTTTAATATTACAAGAAACATAAAAATAAGTATTTCTTATGCTGATATCATTTTTATTTATATATCATATTAGATTTATATTTAATGTGTTTTATAATTAAACTTATAATCACAAAAGTATAAATTAATATAAGATTAAAAGTCGTTACTGAATCTATGAAATTCTGAGAATGGATTATTTTTGGATACATAATAATCCAGTGTAAATTTGGTAACACGTTTATAATGACATATATGCCATAATTTTAGAATTAGGTGGCATTATGTTTTATTTTAAATATAAAATTGTAGAATATTACAAGATATATTTAGTATAATGGAGTGTATGAGGTGATGTTTTTGAAGCTAAACATTTTTTTTTGCTTGATACTATTATTATCTGCGCTAACATTAATGTATATAGGATATTCTTCATGGAAAAGAGATAAATCATATGTTTCAATGTCTTTGATTCCTGTATCAATTTATGCATTAGGATATGGATTTGAAATATTATGTACAAGCATCGAAGGAGTAGAATTCTGGATAAAAATAGAATACTTAGGTATTCCATTTATAGCTGTGTTTTGGTTAATGCTTGCACTTAACTTTACAGGATATAAAGATAAATTTAAAAAGAATACTTTAGCATTACTATATATAATACCTTCAATTACATTTATTCTGAATTGTACGAATGATTTTCATCATCTATTCTATAAAGAACTATATATGAATGATACTGGAGTTTTTCCAATAGCAAAGATAATAGAAGGGCCTTGGTATTGGATACATATTGCTTATACATACATTCTAATGATTGCAGGGTTAGTGTTTTTGGTAGCAGCATATTTAAAATCAGCTGCAATTATTAGAAAACAAATTTTACTTATAATAGTTGCATGGGTAATTCCATGGGGGGCGAATATCATTTATATATTGAAGCTGTTACCATTTACTCTTGATTTATCTCCATTTACGCTTTCTTTTTCGGGAATAATTTATAGTTTTGCTATATTAAAATTCAAATTTTTGGAGCTTACCCCAATAGCGTTAAACAAGGTATTTTCCAGTATGCTAGAAGGTGTTATAATATTGGATTCCGAAAATAATATAGTAAATTTTAATGATTCAGCAAAAAATATTATTTTAGAGTTAAGAGACATAGGTAAAGGAGAGCATAAGATTGATGAAGTATGTAGGAAATATAAAACATTATTAAATGTTATAAAGAATGGTTCCAGCAATGAAAGCTTGATGAGTATAAGTTATGAAGAAAAGCTAAAATATTATAAGATAAATATTAATAATATATCTGAGAATAATGGTAAGATAGTTGGTAAAATACTAATTTTAACAGATATTACTGAGATTGAAGTGCAAAGAAAAAAAGTATATGATAATGCGAAATTTCTTCAAACACTTATTGATGCTATTCCTAATCCTATATATTCTAAGGATGAATTTGGAGTATATAATCATTGCAATGCAGCATTTACAGAATTTTTAGGAATGAGTAAAGAAGAATTTTTGGGAAGTACCGTTTATAATATTTTCGAAAAGGAACTAGCTGAAGTTTATAGTAATTCAGATAAGAATATAATGAGTCAAAAGCAATCCCAAGCCTATGAAGAAAGGCTTACACATAAAGATGGCACATATCATGATGTAATCTTTAATAAATCAGTTGTTGTAAATGAAGATGATAATGTTAAAGGATTAGTTGGCGTTATAATAGACACTACTGAACAAAAAAAGAGCAAAGAAAAGATAAGTAAATTATTAAAATTAAAAGAATCAATGCTAAAAATAGGGTACTCGATTAACGAGATATCTAATATTAATAATTTACTGCAATTAATATTGGACGAAGTCATTAATTGTATAGATAGCAGAAGTTGTGGATCGGTGCTGCTTTTAGATAAAGACAAAAGTTTAAAAATAGCTGTGGATAAAGGCTATAACTTAGAGGATATTAAAACATTTGAATTAAAGTACGAAGAGCACTTTGCATGGGCTAATGAGAGAAATAATGTAGATACAACAACTATTTTCAATGATATTCATAAAATAGAAAATATAAAAATGCTAGATACGGCAGAGGGAATGAAAATAAAATCTATTATTAGTTCGCCTATTATTATAGATGGTGAACTATATGGATTTTTGAATATTGATAGTATCTATAATAATTGTTTTAATGAAGGAGATTTGGAATTAATGGAATACATGAGAAATCAAGTTTCGGTTGCAATTACTAATCATAAACTTCATGAGAGAACTTTATATTTATCTAGATATGATAAATTAACTAATGTATGTAACAGAACGTGGTTTGAACAATTAATTCACAGTGAAATTTATAATGAAGATAAGAATATAGAAGAATTTTTCCTTGTAGTTTTTGACTTAAATGATTTAAAACTTGTTAATGATAACTATGGCCACTTGGCTGGGGACGAATTAATTAAGGAATTTTCAAAAGGCTTAAATGCTTTGGCTGGAGAGGGCGATATTATAGGAAGATTTGGTGGAGATGAATTTGTAGGAATCTTTTTGAATTCAGATTTAGTAAGTTTAACTAATAAGCTTGAAGAACTGATTAGAAAGTTTAAAGACTGCCCACTAGTATTTGAAGGAAACAAAATTGTTTGTAGTTATAGCTATGGTATTGCTAACTTCCCAAGAGAAGGAATTGAATTTGATGAATTAATAAAGAGAGCTGATAGACGTATGTATGAGTATAAGCGAAAAGTAAAAAGTAAAAGAGCATTATTAATAGGTGTATAATAAAAATGATCAATGATTTTTAAATGTAAATCATTGGTCATTTTTAATTTTTCTTATGTAGATTAATATGGGAGTGAGTGATAATGACCATAAATCTAAATAATAATTAGATTTTATATGGACCATTTCAGTTGTAAATTAGATATAAAAAGTAGAACAATACAAATAATTGGGAATTTGCTGTATAATTTATATATACTAATAAAAAGCAAGGAGGTTAAAATGAAAAAATACAGGCAGATTATAAGAAGAAGTATATTTTTATCAATGATGTCTAACCCAATATTTGTATTTATATATTGTATTTCGCTTTATGAGTTATATACGCTTTCTAGGTTTGGAAGATTTCATAATAATACTATTATATTGTTTGGATGTATAACATTCATTTCAGTGTGGCTTACATATGTAATAATAAAAAGTGTAAAAAAGCCTATAAGTGTGCCGCAACAGATTATAGAAAAATATAAGTTTAATGAAAGCAATATAAAAGTTTTACAAGAAGACGGGCTAGAGATAGATTTTCAAGATATAAAGTCATTTAGAATAAATAGAAAATATGCTGTTATAACACTTAGAAACAGAGATATATTAGTTTTAAGTATGATAGATAGAACAAATGAAGAAATAATCATAATAAAGAAGAGCTTGAATGAGAGAAAGATTTTTAAATCAAATTATAAAACTATATGGATCTATATAGCTATGATAGTTATAGCTGCTACAACATTATTTTACGGAGCAAAAATATATAATGATACAATAAGCTATAACGGAAAACTTTCGTGGTTTTTAAGTGATTTAAAAAACAAAAAGACAGTAAAGTTTGAACATAACAATATATATGAAAATGGAATAGAAGGTATTTTCGCAGACATTAATAAAGAAATTCATATGCCAGATAAATTGTATGTTTCAAGTAACTTTAATCTTAATTTTAATTCCGATGGAGCAATTACGTCTTTTGATACATATCTTTATGGAAAAGATAATAAGGGTAAGTTAGAAAGTTATTTAATAAGTTATAATAATGACAAATCAGATAAAATAACAATATATTTAAATGGGTATGTAAATGCTGATTATAATGAAGATAAATTGTTAGAGCCATTGCTAGGTACAATGAAAGCTATCCCACTTAAGGATACAGTGAGCAAATGGAATGAAAATAAATATGGGATTATTTATTACGGTAACCGAAGTTTTGGATATAATACTGATGGAATTACTTATATTAATCCAGAAGGTAGCACAAAAGCAGCTTCAAAGGCCTATTCAGAGATAATAGGTTATGCTGTTTCAGTATTCGTACCTGGTAAAGAAAAAATATATACTCCGTATAGATATATTTTAACAGAAGATTTAAATAACATTAAGACACATACACCTTTAAAAGAAGACAAAGATAAAAGTATTTCTCAAAAATCAAATAATCAGGATGAATTTTATATGTCTGATCAAGTTGGTTATAGGCTAGAAGTGACCGGAGCTGCAGCTGGAAGCAGATCGTACTCTTTGAAGAGCACAATTAATGGTGGAAATACATGGACGATTGTAAATGAAGATCCTTTTGCAGGGAAAACAGGAGTGGCAGCTGGAATAAGTTTTTTGAATGATAAACTTGGTTTTTTATGTTTATCTCATAGTGGTGGTAGTAATGGAGAATTATATCGCACCGAGGATGGCGGTGTATCTTATAAAAAAGTAAGTTTTCCAGAGAAAAAAGTAATACTAGATAATGGGGAAAAATATAATCCTTTTGATTTGCCAGATATGCCTTATGAGCAAGACGGAATCCTTAATGTTTTAATAGGTCAAGGATCTGATGGAGATTATAATGGGGGATGTAAGGCTTTGTATGAATCAAAAGATGAAGGGTTAACATGGCAATATGTAAAAGAAGTTGATAATAAGTGATTTTGAGTTTTTAATTCCAGTAAATCAATTAAAATTGCAGAAGAGTGAGCTTGGTAAAAACAAAGGTAAAAATCCCTATAATTAATGACAACTAGAAATCTAGATAATTTAGTTTTAAAATATAAAATAGGAATGTGATGGATCAATATGTATATAAATTATTCATTACATTCCTATTTTATATATATTTCTATGATGAGTTATAGCTTTAGTTTCAATAATAACCGAGCTATTTATTATTTTCATTATGAAAGACCTAAAACAACAGGAGTAGATTTATATCCTATCCCAATTCTATCAATTCCCATATCAATCAATTTTAGAAAGTGCTCTCTTGTCTTTATGGCACCTGAGGCCTTAATTTTACAGCGATCCTTTGCAGTATCCATTATTATTTTTATGGTTTCAGGGGTAGCACCTTTGCTAGCAAATCCTGTTAGAAAATTAGTTGATGTCTTAATAAAATCAACACCAGCTGAAATAGCGACTTCTGTAGATTTTTTTATTTGATCTAATGTTAGAGCATCAGTTTCAAAAATTGCATTTACAAGAATATCATAATCATGACACACATCAACGACAGCTTTTATATCAGCCTCAACTGAGTGCCACAAATTACTTCGTGTCCAGCCACAATTTGCAACTATATCAAGCTCATCAATTCCTTGCTTGCAGCATTCTTCTGCTTGTAAAATTTTTGAGGATGTTGCTGATGTACCAAAAGGAAAATCACATACAACACATATCCCAGTTTGAGTTTCAGCTGTTAACTCTTTAGCAATATTTATTGAGGATGGATAGACACAAACTGTTTTGCATTTATAATCTACACCTTTTTGAATATACTTTCTAATTTGATCTAAAGTAAATTCTGGCTTTAGCACTGATTGATCAATGTAAGATCCTAATTCCTCTATAGTCATTTCGGCAGCTTTTTTTGTTGGTATCATAATTTTCGATAACACCTATTTAGTATTTAATATTCTTATGTAGTAATTATGCAGTATTGAATATTATTTAGGTATTCCTCCTTTTGAATATATTATAATGTAGTTTTACTACAATGTCAATTGATATAATGTAGTAAAACTATTTACAATATAAGAGAATTATCTTAGAATAGTATTAAAGAAATATTGAATTGGTAGTTTTACTACATTAGTGTAATATATATTTAAGGAAAACTGCAAAACAAAGGATGTGGATGAATTGAACCATACTGAGTCTTACGAATATAAAATAAAAAATATGTATAATTTACTGAGATCATCTGAAAAAAAAGTAGCCGATTATGTATTATTAAACGGGCATTCTGTTTCTACAATGACTTTAGCAGAGCTTTCTCGTCAAGTAGGGGTGAGTGAGCCAACAATTATACGTTTTGTGAAAAGTATAGGTTGTAGTGGATATAGTGAATTTAAGATGGCATTAATGAAAGAGTGGGGAAGGGAATCTGTAGATAAACAGTATGATTCCAAATTACTAGTAGAACTTCATATTGATAGAGATGAAAAAATAGAAGATGTGCCAGTAAAAATGATTGGACTTACTATAAAGGCTTTAGAAGATACTTTAAAAATAATTGATATTGATAAATATAAAAAGGCAATAGAAATGATTAGAAGCTCAAATATCATTGATGTTTACGGTGTGGGGAATTCGGGAAGTGTTGCTAGTGATATTAGAAATAAATTTTTACGTATAGGATTAGAGTGCAGAGCATACTCTGATAGCAATATACAGCAAATCTGTGCAAGTCATCTAACAAGTAATGACCTTGCCATTGGTGTATCCCATTCAGGAAGCACAATAGATACTGTAAATGCTTTAAAAATAGCAAAAGAGTCTGGAGCAAGAACTATTGCATTAACAAATTTTAAAGCACCAGCTATTTCTGAATATGCAGACATAACATTTTTTACTGGTGGTGAAGAAACTACATTTTATAGTGAGACAATGGTTTCACGCATATCTCAGTTAGCTATTGTGGATATGCTTTATATGGGAATTTTGCTAGATGATTATGATTTATATACTAAACGCCTTGAAAAAATTAATCTTTTACTTAAAGAAAAGAATTATACAAAGAAATAGAAAATATAAATTTGCATAATTATATCAGCAAAAATAATGCATATAACAAAGAAAAAGCTTCTTTGTTATATGCATTATTTTCTATTATATGATTATATTTTAGCAAAGATTTTGATTAATCACCAATTTAGCTGGGGGATTCAAAATATGCATCATATGAATATTTAAAACTAATATCTAATAGGTATTATAGTACTTCGAGTATTTCAACTGAATATTTTTCACCTGGAGCATTGACTTCAACAATGTCACCAGCTTTATTTCCAGATAATGCTTTACCCAAGTCTGATTCAATACTTATAATCATATTTTCTGGATCCAGATCCATAGTTGTTACTAGTGTTACAACAACCTCATCATCATCTTCGACAAACCTAATTCTAGCTTTGCCATTAATTCCTAGTATTGATTTATCTATACTACCATCATCTATTACCGTTGCAGTTGAAATCATAGTTAATAGATACTGGATTCTATTATCATTTTCTCTATAGTTTCTGCAAGCCTCTTTATATTCAGCATTTTCCGATCTATCTCCGTGAGCAGCAGCTACTAATTTTTCTTTTGCTATTTCAGCTCTTTTAACTGTCATCCTATAATCTAATTCTTCTCTTAACTTTTTTATATTTTCTTCAGTTAGAATATTATTCATAAGAAAGCCGACCTCCTAAAATATATTATGAGAATATTATATAATATATATGAAGAAAAGTTAAATCACTAATACCGTTTATTTTTTTATTAAAATGCCCGCGATAATATTTTATGAAAACATTGACATGCAGTTATAGATATGCTAGAGTGAAAAATATGATATAGTATGTGACTGGTAGGTAGGCATTAACTATACATAAATATTTATTGAAGATGTTTATGTTGGTTAATGTTTTTTTGCACACAAAAGAGATAATAAGGCATTCATAATGTGCAAAAATAATCCTATGAAGGAGAAGAATTATGAAAGACAAAGTTTTTGGCGTTTTGCAACGTGTAGGAAGATCTTTTATGCTTCCAATTGCTATTTTACCAGTAGCAGGTTTATTTTTAGGTATAGGTGAGTCATTCACTAATAAAACAATGCTTGATACGTATGGACTTACAGGTTTAATTGGACCTGGCACATTTGTCAATGCACTTCTTTCAGTAATGAATGATGCAGGAAATATTGTGTTTGAAAATTTGCCTTTAATATTTGCAATAGGGGTTGCAATAGGCATGTCTAAGAAAGAAAGAGAAGTTGCAGCGTTAGCAGCAGGAATTGCATTTCTTATAATGCATGCATCAATTGGTGCCATGATTAAAATTCATGGTGGAACAGAAGCTCTTTTAAGTGGCGCATCAACTGAAGTACTTGGTATAATTTCATTACAAATGGGTGTTTTCGGTGGGATTATCGTAGGGCTTGGTACAGCAGCATTGCATAATAGGTATTATAAAATTGAATTACCACAAGTATTATCGTTTTTTGGTGGAACTAGATTTGTTCCTATTATATGTTCAATTGTCTATTTAATAGTTGGAATTTTAATGTTTTATATTTGGCCTCCAGTTCAAGGTGCTATTTACAAAGTTGGAAATATAGTGCTTGCATCAAGTTATGCAGGAACGTGGGTTTATGGTTTGATGGAACGGCTACTAATACCTTTTGGGCTTCATCACGTATTTTATTTACCATTCTGGCAAACAGCCGTTGGAGGTACAGCTCAAGTAGGAGACAAAGTTATTGAAGGTGCTCAAAATATTTTTTTTGCAGAACTAGGAACGCCAGGAATAACACACTTTAGTGTTTCTGCAACAAGATTTATGTCGGGTAAATTTCCGCTTATGATATTTGGATTGCCAGGAGCAGCACTAGCAATGTATAAATGTGCTAAGCCAGAAAAGAGAAAAGCAGTAGGTGGATTATTACTATCAGCAGCATTAACGTCAATGCTCACTGGTATAACAGAACCAATTGAATTCACATTTCTATTTGTAGCACCAGTATTATATGGAATTCACTGTGTGCTTGCTGGACTTGCTTATATGTTAATGCATATGTTAGGTGTTGGCGTAGGTATGACCTTCTCAGGTGGATTTATTGATTTATTCTTATTTGGTATTTTACAAGGAAATGCTAAAACAAGCTGGATACTGATTGTTATTGTAGGAATCGTATATTTTGTAGTATACTATTTATTATTCACCTTCTTAATTAAGAAGCTTGATTTAAAGACTCCAGGTCGTGAAGATTCTGGTGAAGTTAAGCTTTATACTAGAAGTGATTTAGAAGCAAAGAAAAATGATCAAAATGAAAACGCAGACGAACTTTCGGCCATGATATGCAGAGGTCTCGGAGGAAAGAACAATATTTCTGATGTTGATTGCTGTGTAACTAGATTGCGTTGTACTGTACATAACTCTGAATTGGTGAATGAAGGTTTGTTAAAACAAACTGGAGCATCGGGGATATTTCACAAAGGCGTAGGCGTCCAAATAATGTATGGGCCAAGAGTAACCGTTATAAAATCAAATTTAGAAGATTACTTAGTTACAGCACCAGATAAAGAAGATACTGGTTATGCAATAATAAAAAAAGAATCAGAGAAAGATACTGAAAAAGGTATTGAAAAAAAGGTTCAAGGAAAAGTTATAAGTACAGTGATTTTAAATAGTCCATTGACAGGTGAAGCAAAAGATTTATCAGAAGTACCAGATGAAGTATTTGCGAGCAGGATAATGGGAGATGGAGCTGTGGTTGTCCCAAGTGATGGAAATGTTATAGCTCCGGCAGATGGAGTAATAAGTTTTGTATTCCCATCAAAACATGCATTGGGATTAACAACAACTGATGGACTTGAATTACTTATTCATATAGGAATAGATACAGTAAAGCTTGATAAAAAAGCCTTTGAAACTTATGTGGAAGAGGGAGATAAAGTACAAGCTGGAGATAAAATATTAAGCTTTGACTTAGAATTTATAAAAAATAATGCACCATCTATTGCATCACCATGCATATGCACTGCATTGAATAGCAATCAAAAGGTGCGTCTATTAAAAACTGGAGATATAAAAGCCGGAGAAGCTTTAATTGCAGTTGATGCATTTGAATAATATATAAGGGATGAGGAGGCATAAAATGTTTAGAGTGATAAAAGCACTAAATCATAATGGTGTACTCGCTATAAATATGGATAACTATAAAGAGTATATCTTGCTCGGAAAAGGTATAGGTTTTGGTAAAAAGGTCAATGAACGTATTGAAGCTCCAGAAAATGCACATATATATCTCTTGCAGCAAGAAACTGAAAGAGGATTGACTAAGGAGATAATAAACAATATAGAGCCTCAGATTTTAGAAATTGCGAATAATATTATTATGGAAGCAGAAAAGAAATTTCATGAAGTAGACGAGAACATTTTATGCCCACTTGCAGATCATATTGCATTTGCAGTAAAAAGAATAAGAGATAATGAACAAATTAGTAATCCATTAACACAAGACATCAAAGCTTTATTTCCAGAAGAATATGAAGTTGCATGTAAAGGAAAAGATATTATCAAAGAGATAGAAGGCATTGAAATAAATGAAGATGAGATTGGCTATATAGCACTTCATATTCATTCAAGCCTAGGAAATGAAAAAGTATCACAAGCAATGCAAGTAGCAATGTTAGTTAGATCATGTATTACATCCATTGAAGAGAGTACAGGAAAGACAATAGATATCGAATCATTATCCTATAATCGTCTTATGAACCACATTAAATATATGGCGGCAAGAATGTTAAAAGGAGAAACGATAAAGCTTGATATGAATGATTATATTAGTGAAAGATTTCCAAAATCATTTGAAATTGCTGAAGACATATGTATGAAACTAGGTAAGGAATTGAAGAAAAAAATAAAATCAGTTGAGATAGGATACCTTGCGATGCACATTGAAAGAGTATTCTCAGATGAGTTAGAGGATTAGAATATATATAATATAATTTTAATGGAATTATAAAAATTTAAGGTTGCGTTTTATTGAAACTAGAGCTCCACGATAATTTATCGCGGGGCTTATTTTATTCTTTAGGAATTTATATTCTAGCGCCTGCGATTTTTTTATTTTGGGGAAAATTATAATGAAATCTGAGAACAATTTTTAAAGGTATTAGAAATACATAGTCTACGAAGCAGATTTTACATTTCTATAAAAATCAAAATAAAAAAATTATGGATATTTATGTCTTAGAATGAGAATTTTAAAGGGAGATAAAGATGTTACAAATTGTAATGGATACAAGAATAAGATATAATAAAGCCAATATATCGTTGCAAATAAATTAATGTTAAGTTAAGTTTTAATAAAATAATTTGGAGGCAGGGGAATGGATAAAAAAGATTTTTCTAATTTAGAAAGTCAAATTAGAGATACAATAAAAAATGCATTCGATGTCATAGATTTTGCTAAGATAAAAAAAGATATTGATGATAAAGCTCAAGAAACTGTTAGAGAGACAAGAAATAAATTTGTAGATAAATCACAGTATTTTGATAAAAAGATAAAAGATGAATTAAAAAATAGATATAAAAATATCGCGAATGTTGTTCCAAAATCTGAAGATAAAATACAAAAATATATTGCTAAGAGACCAGTTGGAAGTATATCAGGAACATTGTATACAATATTTGGATCTATATTAAGCGGAATATTAGGAATATTAATAATTTCATATTCAATACTTATTTCTTTTAAGAGTGAATTTTTAATGAGTAATTTGATTAGCTTAGGAATATTGTTTTCTTTTCTTGCGGCGAGTGGAGCTTTTACTTTAAGGGGTATAAATTTAAGAAAGAGAGCGAAGCGTTTTAAAGAATATGTGAAATTGCTACGAGGTAATAGCTATTGCTCCATTAGTGAATTAGCTGAGGCTGTTAGGAAAAAAAATAAATTTGTAGTTAAAGATTTAAGAAAAATGATTGAATTAAATATGTTTCCACAAGGACATATTGATGATAAGCAGACTTATTTCATGTTAAATAATGAAGTTTATGAGAATTATTTGACTTCACAGGAATCTTTGAAGAAAAGGAATGAAGATGAATTAAAAAAACAAGAGGAACTGAAAAAAGACTTCAATGATCCAGTGAAGATGGAACTAAGGAATACAATTGAAATGGGAATGGATTATATTAAACAAATAGGAGACATAAGTAGTTCTATAGATAAAGAAGAAATTTCTAAAAAATTAAATAGGCTCCAAAATATTATAAATCAAATACTTAAGTATGTTGAGCAGAATCCTAAAAAGCTTCAAGAAGTTGATAGATTTGCAAAACACTATCTGCCTATGACTTTAAAGCTTCTTAATGCATATAAAGAATTGAATGAGCAGCCGGTTCAGGGTGATAATATAAGAAATGCAAAAAATGAAATTGAAAAGACTTTGGATACCATAAATAATGCATTTGAAAAGTTATTAGACGATTTATTTGAAGAAATAGCATTAGATATTTCTACAGATATTTCTGTTCTTGAAACACTATTTACTCAAGAAGGTCTCAAAAAAGATGATTTCAAAAAATAGGACTTGAACTAAAAGGAGGAATTAAAAGTGAATGATGGATTTAAGGAAGATATAGATATGATGCCAAGTTTAACATTTGAACCTTTTGAAGAGGAAGTTACTGATGTAAAGGTAGAAGAAAGTAAGAAGAAAGAAATTTTTGATGAAAGCTATTTAACAGAAGATGAGAAGAAGATGATTAATGAATTTGTAGATAAAATAGATATAAATAATACAAATTCAATTCTTCAATATGGAGTAGGAGCTCAAAAGAAGATTGCAGATTTTTCTGAGACAGCATTAAATAACGTTAAAACAAAAGATTTAGGCGAAGTCGGGGAAATGTTAACAAATGTAGTGTGTGAGCTTAAAAATTTTGAATCTGTAGAAGAAAAAAAAGGATTTCTAGGTCTTTTTAAGAAATCTGCAGAAAAGATTTCGCAAATGAAAGCAAAGTATGAAAAGGTTGAAGGGAATATTAATAAAATTTGTAGTGCTCTAGAAAATCATCAAATACAGCTTTTGAAAGATATTGCTATGCTTGATAAAATGTATGAAATAAATAAGGTATATTTTAAAGAACTTTCTATGTACATATTAGCTGGGAAAAAGAAGCTTTCAAAATTAGAAAAGGATGAGCTGCCTAAGTTAGCAGAAAGAGCAAGGATAAGTGGACTTCCAGAAGATGCTCAGGCGACAAATGATTTTGTGGCTCTTTGCAATCGCTTTGACAAAAAGATACATGATTTAGAATTAACTAGAATGATTTCACTCCAAATGGCACCTCAAATTCGTCTCGTTCAAAATAATGATTCATTAATGTCAGAAAAAATACAATCTACTCTTGTTAATACTATTCCACTATGGAAGAGTCAAATTGTATTAGCTCTTGGAGTAGCTCATTCAAACAATGCGGCCAAGGTTCAAAATGAAGTTACGAACATGACCAATGAGCTGTTACGTAAGAATGCAGAAACACTAAAGATGTCAACAATTGAGACAGCTAAAGAATCTGAGCGTGGAATTGTTGATATTGAGACTTTAAAGAATACAAATGAATCGTTGATATCAACGCTTGATGAAGTTTTACGAATACAAATTGAAGGAAGAGAAAAACGTAAAGCTGCTGAAGCTGAATTACAAGAAATTGAAGGTAAATTGAAAGATAGGCTTCTACAAATGAGACAAAGATAAAAAAATAATGGTTTCTGTTCTATCATTTTAAGGTAAAACAGTTTTATGTATCTTTCACAGTGAGTATGAATTTTAGTTTTTTTAATTACAAATTATCATGCATAAATGATATAATTAAAGAAGTTATATATGGCAACGATAATAGATGTAAGTATTTAATAAAAGTATAGGCATAAATAGAATAATATGTTTATTCAACATATACATAAGCTATAATTATGAATACGATATAAAACATAGGATCAATGCTATGATAACTATAAAAAAGTGAAAGGATATATTTTGCAAAATAATGCTACAATTACAAGATTTTAAGTAAGGGGGAGAGATATTATGAACAATAACATATTACTAGAATCGGGTACTGGGGAATTAGAAATAATAGAATTTATCGCAAATGGAAATCATTATGCAATTAATGTTGTAAAAGTTAAAGAGGTAATAGAGATGCCTTCAAACTTAACTAAATTGCCAGATCCTAAGCCAGAGATAGCTGGCCTCATACTATGCAGAGATGAGATACTTACTTTGATTGATTTAAAATACATATTAACAAAAAGATCGGCAGGAAAACTTGGATCAAAGGTTATAGTTTGTGAGTTTAATAAAATAAAAGTTTCATTTAATATTGATGATATAGTTGGAGTTCATCGTATAAGATGGGATGAAATAAGAAAACCTGATGATCTATCAGAAAACTCATTAGCTGTTGGAAATATACTTTTAAATGGAAAAGTATTAATTATGCTTGATTTTGAAAAAATAGTCACAGATATTTGTCCAAGTGTTGGAATAAGTGAAGATAGACTTATACAAGTAGATTATAAGGATAGATCATCTATAAAATTAGTTATGGCTGATGATTCTGCTTTAATTAGAAGGTTATTAAAAGATACTCTTACAAAAGCAGGATTTAAGAATTTAAGAATTTTTGATGACGGTAAACAAGCGTTAGATTTCTTCGAAGAATTAGCAAGAAATAAAGGTGAAAACTTTATTGAAGAAGCTCAATTACTTATTACAGATATAGAAATGCCTCAGATGGATGGGCTCACATTGACAAGAAAAATAAAAGAAAATGAAACATTGAAAAAGCTTCCTGTTGTAATATTCTCATCACTAATTACGGGAGAATTAAAACATAAGGGAGAATCAGTGGGAGCAAATGCACAGTTAAGTAAGCCAGAAGTAAGTGATCTTGTTGATACAATAGACAAACTATTAGGTGTTTAGAAAATGCATATTTAAAGTGTTTATCATTATGCCAAACACAACTAGAATAAGTAAATTTTAGATCTACTAAAATTAATCTAATTGGATAGTTAAAGGTATGGGTGAAAAATTCATACCTTTTTATTTTATATGAATTTAAGTTTGCAGATAAAATATGAAAAAGACTGATTAATAATTGAAAGTTGTATAAATGGAGTAAAATAGAAAATATATTTACTTGGGAATTTTTCTTACATACACTTAGAAATGCAGCTGATTAAGAAAATTTCTGACCATACAAGCAACTGAGATTTTGTTATTTAACATAAGTATGTAATTAACTTAAGAGAAATATTATATGACAATTGATTATTATATGGAAAATATTGTATAATATGTAATGTACAATTGTTAATAACATGTTATATTATTCAAGAGATTTTATATTTTACAAAGATCGTTTAAAGGGGGAATAATGTATATAGCAGCTTTACAATATTTATATAAAAATTTCTTGTATGTGCAAAAATTTAATATTAATAGAATCTTATATAAGGGGGTTTTTATGGAAGAAAAACAAAATAGATCTAATAAAATTGCTAAAGAGATGATAACCTTTTTCTATTGTCTGAGCATTGTATTTTTTATTTCTCTTATTAATAGTATAGGTGCATATGCTGAAACAACAAATGAAAAACAAAAGTTACCTGAAACATATGCATTAATATTACAGGAAAGAGGAGGAGCTCAGGAACAAATTAATGGAGCTGACATTGGTTTAAAAACTGATTCAGGTATCAAATTTGATAATAAATTGTTACAGGATTCTATAAATAAACTAAGTTGCTCTGATGATGGTAAGGTGGTTCAATCTGGAAATGCTACTTTAGTCTTAGTAAATAATAATTATGTAATATCAAAAGAAGTTTATGGAAACAAAATAAACAAAGATATATTATATAAAAGCATAGTAAAAGCGATTCAAAATGGGGATACAACATTGAATTTAGAAGCTGCTAACTGTTACGAAAGTTCAGAGCCTAGATTTAAAATAAACTCCCCAGTAGTTGTTAGCGCTAGGGATACACTTAATAGGTATTTGGCTTCTAAAATTACTTATAATTTTGGGGGATTAACACAATATTTAGATAGTTCAATAATAAAGGATTGGATTGGCGTTGATAGTAATTTTAATGTAACAATTGATGAAAATATGGTTAGAAACTATGTTGATAATATAGCAAATACTTATGCATCATCACTTGGTACAAGCATAAAGGTTAGTGGTGGAGATAATGGTAATAACCATAGTTGGATGATTAATGCTTCTGAAGAAACAAAAGCTCTGATAGATAATATAAAGAGCGGACAAACTATAAGTAAATATCCAATATATACTCAAACCTCTATATCCAGTTATTTTAGTAATGTTGGTGATACTTTTGTTGAAGTTGATAAAGGTAAACAACATTTATGGTTCTATAAAGATGGATATCTTGTTGTAGAAGGTGATCTAGTTACAGGTAATGAAAGTACTGGGCATGGAACACCAACAGGAGTGTTTTACTTAAATTCGAAACAAAGAGATTCAGTATTAATAGGTGAAGATTATGCATCACCAGTTAGCTTTTGGATGCCTTTTATTAAGAATGATATTGGTCTTCATGATGCTAGTTGGAGAGATGAATTTGGAGGGGAAATATATAAGACTGGTGGTTCACATGGATGCGTAAATTTACCATATTATGTGGCAAAGGCAATATTTGATAATATTATCCCAGGCTGCCCTGTTATTGTTCATGAGTAATATTAGAGATATTTCTAATCAACACACGAGAGTAAAAAGCTCTATATTAATTATAATTAATGCAAAGGAAAGTTTTGATCTTTTTAGGTCAGAATTTTCCTTTTTTTATAAATAATAATAAACATTTTATAATTAATAAATTGAATTTAAAATGTTCTAAATATAATTATAATTACATAATTATTAAAATATAAAACTTCAATAAAAGTTACTTAATATATTTTCTGTATAAGCTATAATTTTATGATTTAAAAATGAAAATTGTAAGATTGAATGATGTCAGGTGGGATAAGTATGATAAAACAAATATTACAATACATAAAATATCCAAAAAGAATAATGATGATTATTTGTGCCCTGGTAGCTATATATTCAATAGTTTCTATACATTTTATCAATCATTTTTATTTTGGTTCAACAATTAACAGGGTTGACGTCTCAGGTAAAACAGCGCAAGAGGCAGAAGAAGAAATATTATCTAAAATGGACACATATTCAGTGGAATTAGAAGAACGTTATGGTGCAAAGGAAGAAATAAAAGGAGCGGATATTAACTTAAGATATGATTTAGGAGACAAAATTAAAGAACTGAAAAGTAAGCAGATTCCATTTGCTTGGATTTTATCTTTTTTAGGAGAGAAGAATTATACAATTACGGATTCTGTATCATATAACGAAGATTTATTAAAGAAAAGCTTTAATAATCTTTCTTGTATAACAGGAAGCAGTGTAGTGGCACCTAAAAATTCTGAATTAGAATATAAAGATGATGGATATATAATTAACAAAGAGATATATGGAAATAAGATTAATAAAGATGCTTTGTATGAACACTTAATAAAGGCAGTTGTTAGTGGGGAGAAGAAAATTAATTTAGAATCAATTAATTGCTATGAGAATCCTAAGTATATATCAACATCTAAGGAAGTTTTAGACGCTAAAAATATACTCGATAAATATGCATCATCAAAAATTACATATTCCTTCGGCGAAGATAATGAAGTTATTGATGGATCAATAATACACAATTGGCTTAAAGTAGATCAAGACTATTTTGTTTCAATTGATGAAAAAAAAGTCTATGATTATATGGATAAAATTTCCAATACGCATAATACATCAGGAAAAACAAGAGATTTCAAAACATCTTTAGGAACAATAACAAAAGTTAGTGGAGGAAATTATGGATGGGTAATTGATACTTCACAGGAGGCAAAAGAGTTGATTAAAGATATTGAGAAAGGAGAAAATATAGAAAAAGAGCCTATATATAAGCAAGTCGCTTTATCTCATGATAGTAATGACATAGGCAATACTTACGTGGAAATTAATATGAATATTCAACACTTATGGTATTACAAAAATGGAATACTTGTAATAGAAGGTGATGTTGTTACAGGTAATGCAAGCAGAGGATCTCCCACTCCAACTGGAGTTTATCGATTAAATTATAAGCAAAAGGATGCTACCTTGAAAGGTGAAAATTATAGTAGCTCGGTTTCTTTCTGGATGCCTTTTTATGGGAATGTTGGTATACATGATGCAAGCTGGAGATCAGAGTTTGGTGGAAATATATACAAAGCGAATGGTTCTCATGGATGCGTTAATGCACCATATTACCTAGCAAAGGTCTTATTTAATAATATTGAAGAAGGTACTCCGATAGTTTGCTATTAATTGCGGTTCTAAATGATTAAATTTATATAAAAGATTAATCGCAACTATCCTATTGAAGATAATCTTATCCTAGCTGGATATATCGGAAAACATTTACAAAGAAAATTTATTGTTATATAATAAATTCATACCGATCAATAAAAAGGAAAAATTAATATTTAATGGTTTTCCTATAATAGGGTTTTATTTGAACATAGCCAGGATTATTTAATAACAAAAAAGAGTTTAATTGATTAAATAATTAAATTAAGAAAATTTGTAAATACTTTAACTAAGTAATAACACTAGAATAAATACATTGTTTAGGAGGAATTAATTATGATAAAAATTAGATTATTTTGTGCAGCAGGAATGTCAACAAGTCTTTTAGTTAATAAAATGAAGGATGCAGCCAAGACTAAAGGTATAGAAGTAGATATTGAAGCTTTTCCAGAAAGTCAAATGGATAAAAATCTAGATGGCGTAAATGTTGCTTTGTTAGGACCACAAGTTGGATATACATTAGGAAAGGCAAAGAAAATTTGTGAGCCACTAGGAATTCCAGTAGATGTAATACCAATGGTTGATTATGGAATGATGAATGGTCAAAAAGTATTGGATTTTGCATTGAAATTAACAGAGAAGAAATAAATGCAAAATAAATCTAAGAATTCATAAAAAATTTTATAAATTCTATTAAATAAGCTTTCAAGTTATTTTTGAAAGCTTATTTTTTATTTTGTAGTAGATTATCATTAGAGAGTTTACGGATGCTATACCCTTTTAAGGCTTAATTTTATGAAAATGATCGATTTAGAAAGTTACATTTTAATAGAGAATTAAAAATAAAAAACATATTGTATCCGTACAATTTACTTTTTTTATTATATATGATATTTTAATTAATATTAAAATACAAAAGAAAGGAGGGGGATGCATTCTATGAATGAGAAATTTGTTTATGCTCCGGGTCCGACAAGTGTTAGAGAGAATGTAAGGTTAGAAAGAGCTAGGATAACTACTAATCCAGATGTAGACGAAGAATTTGTGGAATTCTATAAAAATATTTGTGATAAAATAGGAAAAATAATTGAGACAAAAAATCCGGTATATATACTAAGTGGGGAAGGTATTTTAGGATTAGAAGCGGCATGTGCATCTCTTACTGAACCAGGTGATAGAGTACTTGTTTTAGACAATGGAATTTATGGGAGAAGTTTTAAGGACTTTGTTGAAATGTACGGAGGAGAAGGGGTATATTTTTCGTGCGATTATAACAAAGCTATAGATGAAAGTAAGTTAAATGAATTTTTAAGTGTGGATCATGATTTTAAGTATGCAACAATAGTTCATTGCGATACGCCAACAGGAGTTTTAAATGATTTATCTAAGATATGTCCATTATTAAATGAGTATGGAATTTTAACTGTTGTTGATTCTGTTTCTGCAATGGGTGGAGAAGAAATAAGAGTTGATGATTGGAAGATTGATATAGCATTAGGTGGATCTCAGAAAGCATTTTCAGCTCCAGCTGGATTAACTATGGTAAGCATCAGCGAAAAGGCTAAAGAAGCAATGAAAAATAGAAAGACTCCAGTAATAGGGTTTTACTGTAATCTTAATATCTGGGAAAATTATTACGCAAATAAGTGGTTTCCGTACACAATGCCAATAAGTGATATCATGGGGTTAGATAAAGCGGTTGATAATATTTTGGATGAAGGAATTCAAAATGTGCTCAAGAGACATGAAAAAATAGCATATGCGACTAGGAAGGCTGTTAGTGAATTTGGACTTGAATTATTTTTAGAAGATGGTTATTCAAATACAGTAACAGCAGTCAAAATACCGGAAAACATAGGAGCTCAGAGGCTTAAAAATCATATGTTGAGTAAATACAATACTTTAATTATAACATCACTAAATCCATACGAAGATATAATTTTAAGAATAGGACACATGGGGGAGAATGCAAAAGTTGATAAGATTCTTTATGCATTAAATATAATTGAGAACGGACTAAAAGATCTAGGTTTTGAAAGTAATGGTGAATTAGTAAATTCATTTATTAGACACTTAAATAATTAATTATTAAATTAAGCAAGGTGGGGCAAGGAATGGAAATAAACAGAAGAAAAAGCAAATTTAAAACAAAAGACATGGTAGAAACAGCACTATTGACAGCGCTAGTATTTGTTGCAACAGCGTTTATAAATATTAGATTGCCGATATTAGCTACTGGCGGATTGGTTCATTTAGGAACTGTAATGTTATTTGTTACAGCAATTGTTTTTGGAAAAGAGAAGGGTGCTATAGCTGCTGCTGTAGGAATGGCAATATTTGATTTATCATCAGGATGGGCGCTTTGGGCTCCATTTACATTTATAGTAAGAGGAATTATGGGATATATGGTTGGTGCCATAGCGTGGAGTAGAAATGAAGAAGGTAATAGTATCGTACTTAATCTTTTGGCAATTGTGCTATCAGGTATTTGGATGATAGCAGGATACTACATTACTGAAGGAATACTTTATGGAAATTGGGCAGCACCAGTTGCATCAATACCTGGAAATGTGACTCAAATTGTTATTGGATTATTACTGGGATTACCTATTGCTAAAGTACTTAGAAGATATAAAAAGTATATTTAAATATGTAATAATGATGCTTTGAAGTGATTTATGATGCTTCAAAGCATCATTTTTTGCATTTGGTAAAGCATATAATAAATGATATGCTGCGGTGAAATTTTATTTCATAAATAATAATATTGACGAAATAAATATATCATATTATGATTATATTAACTTGATACTGTATTTAGGAGGATATTGAGAATGAGTGATAACGATTTAAAGAAAAATAGTGCTAAGGAAGCCATGAAATATATAAAAGATGGGATGATAGTAGGTCTAGGTGGAGGGAGGAGCATAGCTTATTTAATAGAATTTATAAAACAGGACAAAAATATTAACGTGAAGATAGTTACTCCATCAGTGAAAACAAAGATGCTTTGCATAGAAAAAGGTTTAGAAGTTTTGCACACAAGTTCTGTGGATAAAGTGGACGTTGCTTTTGATGGCTGTGACCAAGTTGATGAAAAATTAAATGCATTGAAAAGTGGTGGAGGAATTCATACTAAGGAAAAGTTAATTGCTAGTATGGCAGAAGAATATATTCTCCTTGTTGATGAAGCAAAAGTTGAAAAAGAGTTAACATTTGATGTTCCAGTAGTACTTGAAGTTTTAGAGGACTCTTTGAAGTATGTTGAAAAAAAAGTACTAGAGTTAAATGGGAAACCGGTGATTAGAAGTAGCGATATAAAAGATGGATTTACTATAAGTGATAATGGCAACCTATTAGTAGATGTATTCTTTAATAATGTAAAAGATATTCATAAACTAAATGATAATCTAATAAGAATTTGTGGAGTTATAGAAACGTCATTATTTACTAATGTAATCACAAAAGTGATTATTGCTAGTAAGGAAGGTATTAGGGAAATTTCACAAAAATAATTTAATCAAGAATGAAATTTAAAATTAAAACGTATGAGGTGAAGGATATGAATAAAATAAATTGGGCAGTACTAGGGCCAGGAACAATTGCAGCAGATTTTGCAAAGGCCATAAATGAAGTGAATGGGAAGATATATGCGGTAGGTTCAAGAAATATTGAAAAGGCAAGGGATTTTGCTAATAAATATAACATAGAAAAAGCTTACGGAGATTATGATGAGATGCTAAAAGATGATAATATAGATGTCGTTTATATAGCGACGCCTCACTGTAATCATTATGAATATATAATTAAGAGTCTTAATAATAATAAAAACGTATTTTGTGAAAAAGCAATTACTGTAAATGGAAAGCAATTGAAAGAAATAGTTGAATTAGCAAATGAGAAAAAATTAATAGTGGCAGAAGCAATGACTATTTATCATATGCCGTTATATAAAAAGTTACGTAAAATTGTTGATGATGGCAAGCTTGGAAAGATTAAAATGATTCAAGTTAACTTTGGAAGCCTTAAAGAGTATGATGTGACAAATAGATTTTTTAGCCCAGATTTAGCAGGAGGTGCCCTTCTTGATATAGGAACATATGCATTGTCATTTACAAGGTACTTTCTCTCTAGTCAGCCAGAGGAAATTTTAACTACAGTTAAGAAATTCGAAACTGGAGTGGATGAGCAGTCAGGTATAATTCTTAAAAATTCTGATGATGAAATGGCAGTTATATCATTAACTATGAGAGCAAAACAGCCAAAGAGAGGAATTGTATGTGGAGAATTAGGATATATAACTGTTGAAAATTTTCCAAGAGCAGATAAAGCAACAATTACATATCCTGATGGAAGTGTAGAAATTATTGAAGAAGGCCATGGTTCAAAAGCATTAGAATATGAAATTGAATGCGTAAATAGTATGGTAATGAGTAAAACAGGTAATGATACTTTAAGATTGTCTGTTGATGTCATGGATATAATGGATGAGGTAAGGAAACAATGGAATTTAAGCTATACTTTTGAGTAAGAAGTTTTATGAATTAATTACTTGAATACGATGATTAAGGGAGTAATTATTAAAGTGAGAGAGATAGAAAAGAGTGTTCTAGATAAAATTCTTTGCATTTATAAAAGCTTACATGAAGCAGAAAAAAAGATTGCTGATTATATAATTAATAATAAAGAAAGAGTCATTGAAATGACTGTTTCTGAGTTAGCATTAGAAAGTAGTGT
>NZ_CP043998.1:895000-900000 GCF_008705175.1 Clostridium beijerinckii
GTGAGTAGTGGAGGTAGAGCACTGAATAGGCTAGGGGGCATAGCGCTTACCGAACCTTATCAAACTCCGAATGCCACATACTATCAGTCCGGCAGTCAGACTATGAAAGATAAGTTCCATGGTCAAAAGGGAAACAGCCCAGATCGTCAGCTAAGGTCCCAAAGTGTAAGTTAAGTGGAAAAGGATGTGGGATTTCTAAGACAACTAGGATGTTGGCTTAGAAGCAGCCACTCATTAAAAGAGTGCGTAATAGCTCACTAGTCAAGAGATCCTGCGCCGAAAATGTCCGGGGCTCAAACTTACCACCGAAGCTACGGGTTCACGCATTAGCGTGAGCGGTAGAGGAGCGTCGTAATCGGGCTGAAGTCGTACCGTAAGGAGCGGTGGACTGATTACGAGTGAGAATGTTGGCATTAGTAGCGAGATGTAGGCGAGAATCCTACAGGCCGAATATCTAAGGTTTCCTGAGTAAAGTTTGTCTTCTCAGGGTTAGTCGGGACCTAAGGCGAGGCCGAAAGGCGTAGTCGATGGACAATTGGTTGATATTCCAATACCACTATAATCGTTATTATCGATGGTGTGACGGAGAAGGATAGGATGTGCTAGCTATTGGATGCTAGTCTAAGCGTTTAGGGAGTTGGGATTGGCAAATCCGTTCCAACAATTCTGAGGCGTGATGGGGAAGGTTCTACGGAACCGAAGTATCTGATTCCATGCTTCCAAGAAAAGCATCTAGAGAGAGAAGTAGTGCCCGTACCGCAAACCGACACAGGTAGATGAGGAGAGAATCCTAAGGCCGACGGAAGAATTGCAGTTAAGGAACTAGGCAAATTGACCCCGTAACTTCGGGAGAAGGGGTGCCTGAGAAATCAGGCCGCAGAGAATAGGCACAAGCAACTGTTTAACAAAAACACAGGTCTCTGCTAAAGCGAAAGCTGATGTATAGGGGCTGACGCCTGCCCGGTGCTGGAAGGTTAAGGGGAACACTTAGTGGTAACGCGAAGGTGTGAACTTAAGCCCCAGTAAACGGCGGCCGTAACTATAACGGTCCTAAGGTAGCGAAATTCCTTGTCAGGTAAGTTCTGACCCGCACGAATGGCGTAATGACTTGTGCACTGTCTCAACTGCAAATCCGGCGAAGTTGTAGTGCGAGTGAAGATGCTCGCTACCCGCGATTGGACGGAAAGACCCCGTAGAGCTTTACTGTAGCTTAGCATTGAATTTCGGTATTGTCTGTACAGGATAGGTGGGAGACTGGGAAACTAGGGCGTCAGCCTTGGTGGAGTCGTTGTTGGGATACCACCCTGATAGTATTGAAGTTCTAACTGGATGCCATGAAACTGGTGACAGGACATTGTTAGGTGGGCAGTTTGACTGGGGCGGTCGCCTCCTAAAATGTAACGGAGGCGCCCAAAGGTTCCCTCAGAACGGTCGGAAATCGTTCGAAGAGTGTAAAGGCAGAAGGGAGCCTGACTGCGACACCTACAAGTGGAGCAGGGACGAAAGTCGGGCTTAGTGATCCGGTGGTACCTCGTGGGAGGGCCATCGCTCAACGGATAAAAGCTACCTCGGGGATAACAGGCTGATCTCCCCCAAGAGTTCACATCGACGGGGAGGTTTGGCACCTCGATGTCGGCTCGTCGCATCCTGGGGCTGAAGTAGGTCCCAAGGGTTGGGCTGTTCGCCCATTAAAGCGGCACGCGAGCTGGGTTCAGAACGTCGTGAGACAGTTCGGTCCCTATCCGTCGCGGGCGTAGGAAATTTGAGAGGAGCTGTCCTTAGTACGAGAGGACCGGGATGGACTGACCTATGGTGTACCAGTTGTTTCGCCAGAAGCATAGCTGGGTAGCTAAGTCGGGAAGGGATAAACGCTGAAAGCATCTAAGTGTGAAGCCCACCTCAAGATGAGATTTCCCATAGCATAAGCTAGTAAGACCCCTTGAAGACTACAAGGTTGATAGGTCAGAGGTGTAAGTGCGGCAACGTATTTAGCTGACTGATACTAATAGGTCGAGGGCTTGACCAATATAGTCAAGTTGTAAATACATTAAAGAAACTGTGTGCAATTTTGAAAGAACAAAACTTTCAATTGAATAAGGAATACAAATCGCTTTAGCGATTTGCATAAGTTTTTCAACCAAATCAGAGATTTGGGAAAAGCTAATATCTCGTGATGATGGCATAGAGGTAACACTCCTTCCCATTCCGAACAGGAAAGTTAAGGTCTATAGCGCCGATGGTACTGCATGGGAGACTGTGTGGCAGAGTAGGACGTTGCGAGGTAAGCAAAAAAGATAGTTGTAATAACTATCTTTTTTTATTTTGCATAAAAAATGTGATTACTAATTTTAGTGAAGGAATAGAATAATAAATTTGAATTAATTGACAAATATTTTTGCATATGATAATGTTAATTTATTGAAGGATTTATTGTAAAAGTATAGTAAGTCTTATGAAAGGAGAAATGGTAATATGATAAAGAGTGTAAAGGTGATTGCTGTTTAAAAATAAATATGGGCGGAAATACATTCTTATGGTAGTTGTACCTTTTATTTGTGTTATATTTTCGCGGAATTTAGATAACCTTTCATAAATATGTGTACTATTAAGGACGAATATCATAACAGGTTTGCCTGTTTTTATAATGCCCGCAGATAGAAGCCATCTATAGGTTTGTGTCTGCGGGATTTTTCTGTCCATTTTTAGAGATTCAGTAATATCAATAGTATATGATAAGATCAGCAATCAAAAAGGAGAGATGTGCAATGAAGAATTTAAAATTAAAATCTATGAAAAATTTAAAAATTTCAAAAGCAAGCAAAAAGGAGATTTTAAAATGAAAGAAGTAAATCATATAATAACTATGAAGCAATATATAGGTGAAAAAGAATATAAAGATATAAATGAACTTCAAGAAATCATAACTTCAAAGGATAAAGTAAATTTAAAGTTGGAAGTAGACTTTAAATTAGAAATGAATAAAAATTCAGAAACATCAAAGAAGAGATTAAATGAATTTTTATATTATGTAGATTATGTTTTAGTTGCTTATCTTGGAATTTCATGTTTTGGAGGAAATATAGCTGAGCTTAATGGAATGACTCATCCAGAGTGGAGGAGAAAAGGTATCTTTAAAAAACTCTTTGACCTTGCAATAGATGAATGTAGTAGGAATGGTTTTAAGAAGATATTATTATTAACAGATGGTAAATCTAAATCTGGAAATGAATTTATAAAAGCAGTAGGAGGAGAATACGATTTTTCTGAATATGGGATGGAATTAATAAGTCAGCATTTTTTAGAAAATTTATTTCCTATTAATTTAAGAAAAGCAAAGGCATCAGATAAGAAGGAATTATCAAGACAAGACTTGATTTATTTTTCTGATAAGGAGGAAAATGAAAGTTTCAAAGTTTTAGCTGAAGAAGAAACTGAACAAATTGAGGAAGATGAATCAAGAATAAAAAATGCCTATATAGCTGAATTAGACAATGAAGTCATAGGTAAAATTCATATTGAATATAATGATTACTCAGCTTTCATATTGGGTTTTGGCGTGTTACCAGAGTTTAGAGGAAAAGGCTATGGAAGAGCAGTACTAAAGGCAGCTTTAAAATTAATAAGTGAAAAAGATATAAAGCAAGTAGAATTAGATGTGGCTGATAAAAACAGTAGGGCACTTAATTTATATAAATCGTGTGGATTTAAAGAAAAATCTGTGATGAACTATTTTGTGAAATTTTAACTACTGCTTAGTTTAAAGGAGAGGAAGCTGTCACTATCAGGCTAAAATCCGATAGTGATAGCTTCTGATGTAGACAGTATCATATAACTATTTATATATTCATTAATTCCTTATAAAGTTTATTAGCTTCTTTATATATTCTTCTAAATATTAACCTAATACTTCTAATGCAAATGTCATAAAATAGGATCCAATAAATAAAAAGATAATAATCATATTTGACTAAAATATTGAAATATAGATAAAATTATAGCATTAAAATGGTAATTTATATAAAAATTATTTAGTGGGAATGTTTTGGAATTTAAGGATTTTATAGGTAAAATATATTAAGAAAAGGGGGCATAACAAATGAAAGATTTCATTAATAATTATAAAGGATTACCAAAGGAAATGTATGTGATATGTTTTGCTACACTTATTAACAGACTTGGAGATTTTGTAGTACCATTTCTCGCATTATATCTTACTCAAAAAATTGGAATGACAGCTGCAGCAACTGGAGTTATAGTTACATTATCATCTATTGTAGGCATACCAGCATCCATTTTAGGTGGAAAAATATCAGATATGTTTGGAAGAAAAAAAATATATACATATGCACAAAGTATAGCAGCAGTAACATTAATACCTTGTGCTTTCACTAAAAGTGTTTCGATTACTATAATGTGTTTATTGATAAGTACATTTTTTAATGGTTTTGTACGTCCAGCATTTCAATCAATGATTCAAGATATACTCTCTAAGGAAGAAAGACAAGCTGGATTTTCTCTTAACTACCTAGCGATAAATGCAGGAGTTGCAATTGGACCAATAATAGCAGGTTTTTTATTTAATAATCTTTTACCATTATTATTTTTAGGGGATACACTAACTTCTTTAATAGCAGTCTTTTTGGTATGGAAAAATATCAAAGAGACTTATCCGGTAAATAGTAAATTAAAGGTTGAAAGTAAAGCTGAAATAGCAGAAAATGGAAATACGTTTCAAATGCTTTGGAAAAGGCCAGCATTAAGTCTATTTCTAGTTTTATATATGGTATATAACTTTATTTATGCTCAGCATAAGTTTTCTTTGCCTATAACTTTAAATGCTCAATTTAATAATGAAAGTGCTAAACTTTTGGGCTACATTATGAGTATAAATGCTGTAACTGTTTTAGTCCTTACAATTTTTATAGGTTTTATAACTAAAAGAAATCATCAGTTAACTAATATGGCTTTTACGGGAATATTATATGCTATAGGATTTGGAA
>NZ_CP043998.1:905000-1907500 GCF_008705175.1 Clostridium beijerinckii
GTCTGTACAGGATAGGTGGGAGACTGGGAAACTAGGGCGTCAGCCTTGGTGGAGTCGTTGTTGGGATACCACCCTGATAGTATTGAAGTTCTAACTGGATGCCATGAAACTGGTGACAGGACATTGTTAGGTGGGCAGTTTGACTGGGGCGGTCGCCTCCTAAAATGTAACGGAGGCGCCCAAAGGTTCCCTCAGAACGGTCGGAAATCGTTCGAAGAGTGTAAAGGCAGAAGGGAGCCTGACTGCGACACCTACAAGTGGAGCAGGGACGAAAGTCGGGCTTAGTGATCCGGTGGTACCTCGTGGGAGGGCCATCGCTCAACGGATAAAAGCTACCTCGGGGATAACAGGCTGATCTCCCCCAAGAGTTCACATCGACGGGGAGGTTTGGCACCTCGATGTCGGCTCGTCGCATCCTGGGGCTGAAGTAGGTCCCAAGGGTTGGGCTGTTCGCCCATTAAAGCGGCACGCGAGCTGGGTTCAGAACGTCGTGAGACAGTTCGGTCCCTATCCGTCGCGGGCGTAGGAAATTTGAGAGGAGCTGTCCTTAGTACGAGAGGACCGGGATGGACTGACCTATGGTGTACCAGTTGTTTCGCCAGAAGCATAGCTGGGTAGCTAAGTCGGGAAGGGATAAACGCTGAAAGCATCTAAGTGTGAAGCCCACCTCAAGATGAGATTTCCCATAGCATAAGCTAGTAAGACCCCTTGAAGACTACAAGGTTGATAGGTCAGAGGTGTAAGTATGGTAACATATTTAGCTGACTGATACTAATAGGTCGAGGGCTTGACCAATATAGTCAAGTTGTAATATACATTAAATAGAGAGGAAGCTCGACTCACTAGCGTTCGCTGAGTAAGTTCGAGAAACCAAATATGAAATTTGGACTCTCACTTATGTGCAATTTTGAAAGAACAAAGTTTTTTCAAAAAGGAATAATTACAGTAATAGATTAATGTAAATGTGGTATAAGCGTAAACTAAGAGTCTTTTTTCAAAGGAAACTCGACTCACATTCGTTCGCTGAGTGCTAATTTACACGAAATCGAAGATTTCTGTAAATTATGCATCTCGTGATGATGGCATAGAGGTAACACTCCTTCCCATTCCGAACAGGAAAGTTAAGGTCTATAGCGCCGATGGTACTGCATGGGAGACTGTGTGGCAGAGTAGGACGTTGCGAGGTAAGCAAAAAAGATAGTTGTAATAACTATCTTTTTTTATTTATTATCATACAATATTTTAAATAATTAAATTATTGTATAGAACATTTTAATTGTTCTATATGTCCTGTAACTTTAACTTTCCTATAAATCTTTGATATAATCCCATTTTCATCTATTACGAATGTACTTCTTTCAATACCTATGGATTTCTTCCCAAACATATTTTTTTCCTTTAATACGCCGTAGAGCTTACATACCTCCTCTTTTTCATCTGAAAGAAGAATGAAGGGCAATTCATATTTTGCAATAAATTTATCATGAGACGCTAGAGAATCTCTGCTTATACCTAAAATAACAGCATTTTTCATTTCAAAATCATCCAAACCATTTTTAAAATCTTGTGCTTCTTGTGAGCAGCCAGGAGTATTATCTTTAGGGTAAAAGTACAAGATGACTTTTTTATTTAAATAATCACTTAATTTATGTTCTTTTTTATCAGATCCTACTAATGTGAAATCAGGAGCTTTCATTCCTTCTTCTAAAGTTAAACTTTCCATCTTTATTACCTCCATGTCGTTTATAATAATTATTATCTATCAAGATTAAATATTTGTAAAGTAGAAAAGAAACATTGCGACTGGGTTTATTTAGAATATATGACTGTGAATTCTAGATAAAATAACTAATTAATAAAAAATACATACAAAATTTAAAATACTGTTGACATATATAGCAATAAAATGTATACTTTATATCATAGTAAACAACTAAGAATAATATAATATAATAATTTTTATCAAGAAAGGCGGAGGGACTGGCCCTATGATGCCTAGCAACCTGAATTAAAAATCTATTTTAATTTAAGGTGCTAATTCCTGCAGATACTTTATCTGAAAGATAAGAATGTACATATTTTTTTGCTACTTTCTTATCTAGAAAGTAGCTCTTTTATTATCTAAATGTCTAATTATTTGTATATTTCTCTAGGGTCGTGATAAAAATCAAATTCAAAGCTAAATATAATATCTAGAAAATTAGGGTAACGTACAAATCATAGTAAATATATTAGAAATAAAAATTATATAAAATGGGGGCAACAAATTATGAGTAATCAAGAAAGAAAATTAAAATTTGAAACACTTCAACTTCATGTAGGGCAAGAACAACCTGATTCAGCAACAGATTCTAGAGCAGTACCAATTTACCAAACAACTTCATATGTATTTAAAAATTCTGCACATGCAGCAGCAAGATTTGGATTAGCTGATGCTGGAAATATATATGGTCGTTTAACAAATTCAACACAAGATGTTTTTGAAAAACGTGTTGCAGCTTTGGAAGGCGGAGTAGCAGCTCTTGCGGTAGCATCTGGAGCAGCAGCAATAACATATGCATTGCAAAATATAACTAAAGCTGGTGATCACATAGTTGCAGAAAAAACTATATATGGAGGATCTTATAATTTGTTAGCACATACGTTTCCTACAAACGGTGTTACAACAACATTTGTAGATCCATCTGACCTATCAAATTTTGAAAATGCAATTCAAGATAATACTAAAGCAATTTTAATTGAATCACTTGGAAATCCGAACTCAAATATTTTAGATGTTAAAGCATTAGCAGAAATTGCACATAAGCATAAAATACCACTAATAGTGGACAATACATTTGGAACACCATACTTATTTAGACCGATTGAACATGGGGCAGATATAGTTGTTCATTCGGCAACTAAATTTATTGGTGGACATGGTACATCACTAGGTGGAGTTATTGTGGACTCAGGAAAGTTTGACTGGATAGGTTCAGGAAAGTTCCCACAATTATCAGAAGCAGATCCAAGCTATCATGGAATTAAGTTCGCAGAAGCAGTTGGGGCTGCCGCATATGTGACAAGAATTCGTGCTATTTTATTAAGAGATACGGGTGCATGCATAAGTCCATTTAATGCATTTATATTATTACAAGGTTTAGAAACTCTTTCACTTAGAGTTGAACGTCATGTTGAGAATGCTTTAAAAGTTGTAGAATTTTTAAAGAATCATCCAAAGGTTGAAAGTGTTAATCATCCATCGCTACCAGAGAGCGCTGATAATGCTTTATATAAAAAATATTTTCCTAAGGGAGCAGGTTCTATATTCACATTCGAAATTAAAGGTGGAGCAAAGGAAGCACAGGAATTTATTGATAAACTACAAATATTCTCACTACTTGCAAATGTAGCTGATGTTAAATCATTAGTAATTCACCCAGCGAGTACAACACATTCTCAAATGAATGAAACTGAACTAGCAGAGTCAGGAATTAAACCAAATACAATCCGTCTTTCAATAGGAACAGAACATATTGATGATATAATTTATGACTTATCTCAAGCATTTGAAAGTTAGGAGTCATTTAGTTAATAAAGAAAATAATTATTCAGCTTAGTTCTAAGAAAAAGTTTTGATAGATTAAAAGTTTTTGGTTAGTTACTTAAGAGGCAGAAGGCAAACAGTCAATATGAGAGTTTGCCTTCTATTTTTCTTTGGAGTGATAAATTCATGATAGTAATTAATATGGTGTAAAACACAATATTATGAGAACAATATAGAATTATTAGTTATAATTTAAATGTTTTATTCTATAGTCGCTAGGATACACACCTACATTAGATTTAAATACTCTGCTAAAATAGAAGGCATCTTTATAACCAATCAATTCACCAACCTTTTTTATTTCCAAGTCAGGCTGATTAATTAAAAGCTGTTTGGCTTCATTAATGCGAATTCTAGTGATATATTTTATCGGAGTTACTCCGGTATATTTCTTAAAAATCTTACTTATATATTCACTTGTAAATCCAAATTTCTCAGAAATTTCGGTTATTGATGTCACAGAGGCATAGTTATTAAGCAAGTAATTTTCAAGTAACTGGCTTAGGCTTTCAGGCTTTAGACTGTGGTGATCAATTGAAAATGAAGAGAATTCTTTACTTTCGGACTCAAGCATAACAAGAATGCTTTGTAAAGCAGTGCTAAGTTCTTCTATTTTTACTGGTTTTAATAAAAAATCTTTTACACCATATTTTAATGCAGTCTGAGCATATTTAAAATCATTGTATCCACTTAATACCATAGTCTTTATATGAGGATGATTTTTGTAGAGATATTTAATTAATTCTAATCCATCGTATTGAGGCATTCTTATATCAGTAATAACTAGAGATGGACATTGCTGTTCTATGAGAGGAATGGCAATTTCTCCATTGCTAGCTTCACCTACTAATTCAAAAGGAATAGATAAAGAATTAATTTTTTTTATTATATTCTGTCTTATAAGATGTTCATCTTCAACAACAATAAGTTTATAGGTGTGTGTATTGTTCATAAAAATCCTCCTTATTTAGATGTACGGGTCCACCGATTATAAAAATTGTTCTATTTTTTTGAGAATTATCAATTGAAAATATAGCTTCAGTACCATATAAAAGTTGTAATCTTAGATATACATTTTTAAGTCCCATTCCGCCAATCCTTAATGATTTTAGTTCTTTAGTTCTGTTTAAATTATAGAGATTAGATAATAATTTCTCTTTATCTTGATCACTTAAACAACCACCATTATCTTCGATATATATAAGCCACTTTTGATCATTTGTTATAGAAGATTTGATATCTAAAATCCAAGGTGGTGAGGAGCTAAAGCCATATTTAAAAGCATTTTCTACTATAGGTTGTATTATTAGTTTAGGAATTAAAATGTTCTTTGTTGATTCATGAATATTTGAAGTATAAATAAAATCACTTCCATATCGCATTTTCATACATTCAATATATTTTTCCGTATATGATATTTCTAAAGATAAATGAACAGCAGTTTCATCGCATGTTGTAATATAACGGAAATAATCACACAATGCATGACATATATTAATTATTTCGCTATTCATATCTTCTTCAGCCATGATACTTATATTTGTTAAACTATTATATAAAAAGTGTGGATTAATAAGAGATTGGGTCGCTTGTAGTTTTGCACGAGTTTCTTCTGATTTTAATAATAAAATTTCATGAGAAGAATCTCTTAATTTTTCATACATATCACAAAACGATTGATAGAGCTCGGAAATTTCAAGTATATTACTATTAATTGGAACTAATAGAGTTTCATTTTCATTTAATACTCTGTCTATAGTGACCATCTTTGTAGAATTAGTTAAAGTACTTAAAGGTTGAGTTAATCTACTTGAAATTATAAAACATAAAAATAGTGTAAAAATGATTGAAATTATAGCTATAATAATAAAACCTTCTTTAAAGGAGTGCAATGATCTGAAAACAACTTCCTTAGGTTCAACGGCAATGATTGTCCAATTATATGAATCGACTTTTTGATACGACATCAGGACATCATGCTTACTATCTATATTAATAAAATACCCAACTGATGGACTTAAATTGTGTTCTTGTATAGTATTAGTATAATTTATATTATCTTCTGGGGCAGATGAATAGGGGTAAACTAACTCATTATGTTCATTATATATATAGAATGATGTTGAAGGATTTTTTTGCTTTAATTCTGAAATTAGAGAGAATACAGTGTTGCAATCTTGTACTACTTCAACAATACCTTCTGGTTCATTATTTCGATTAAAGAATACACGTGAAAGTGAAAGATAATGATGGTTTGACATATTTTCAATTTTAGTAGGAGAGTATGATAATTTATCAGTAAGAAAAATATTTTTTTCACCATTTTTATCTAATGTATCCTTATACCATGGTACCGTATTCAAATCTACATTTATTACTCCTTGAAAGAAACCTGATCCTATACATATTCCATTTTGTGTATAAAGATTAACTTGACTGGCTGATTGAAAGGGACCGATTATAGCAGTAATAATATCATATATAGCTAAAACGTTTTCTCTAGATTGAGTAAAATGTTCGAGATTTATTGTATCTGTGTTATTATGTGTAAAACTAGTAAAATTCTTTTTTATAGCATTCGAGTAGACAATATTCATGGATATTGTGGACATATTATTTAATTCGGTTGATACTGATTTATGAATAGAGGCACTGATAGTTTCAGATTTGGTTTTGGCTGTTTGGTAAATATTATCACTATAAAAGTAATAAAAACAAAGAAAGAATAAAAGCAATAATAAGGCTACTAGCAACCCATAAATAGAAAATAAGTATGTCTTTTGAGAATAACGTAATTTATAATTCATTATAATCCTCCTCTCCAAAACACATTATATAATAATGTTCAAAAAAGTGCAAAACGGAGTTCTTTTTTATCTATGTCTAATTAATATACTTAGTGATATTATAAGCATGTAGCCAATGTAAAGCATATCAGAAATGTGGACAAATATTTATATTAATGGGGGTATAGTTAATGAGTAAACGTTTATTAAAATTAGTTAGTGCGGTTTGTATGACAGCACTGATAGGGAGTGCTTTTGTAGGGTGTGGAAGCAGCAATGGAGATGGAAGTAAAAGTGCATCGGGAAGTGGAGATTCAGTTACATTAACATTTGGATCTCATCAATCAGGTCTTCCAACATCTGGAGTTGTACAGGATTTGGCAAAAGATTTTGAAAAAGAAACAGGAATTAAAATTGATTTTCAAATTTCTCCGGATGCTCAATGGCGTGATTTACTTAAAGTAAAGTTGGATTCTGGTGAAGCACCAGATATTTTCTGCGCGGATGCTGATCCTTTAAATCTAGTAACAAGAGTTAATCCTGAAAAATACGTATTAGATGTATCAAGTGAAGAATGGGTAAAGAGAATGGACCCAAATGTTCTTCCTTCAATCTCATACAATAGCAAAGTTTATGGTATCACTTTTCCAGGTAAAAAAATGTATTTCTATGTTTACAATAAAGAGATATTTGAAAAATTAGGCTTGAAAATACCAACTAATTATCAAGAATTCAAAAATGTATGTCAAAAAATAAAAGATTCAGGAGTTACTCCAATTTATGAAGGAACTCAAAATGGATGGCATCAAGTACTTCCATTATTTGAAACAGGAGCAATGTATCAACAAAAGCATCCAGACTTATACAATAAGCTTAATAAAAATGAAGTTGATTTAGATTCTATACCTGAATTACAAACTATAATCAATGAATTAAAAGAATGTGCTGATTTAGGTTTTTATGGAGATAATTACTTAAGTAATTCAGTAGAAAATGCAAAAGAAGCAATGGCAAAAGGAAAAGCTGCAATGTTTATAGCAGAATCAGCATGGAGAAATGAAGTGAAATCGGATTTTCCTGATTTTGACGTTAATAAGTTAGGTATATTTGCAATGCCTTGGGGAGATAACCAAACAATTGGTGTGAATCCTGCAAGTAATGCATATTTTATAAATAAAAATGGAAAGCATGTAGAAGAAGCAAAGAAATTCTTTGATTTCCTAGCAAAACCTGAGAACTTACAAAAACGTTTAGATGGACAACCAGGATTATCAGAATTATGCTGGCCTGAAGTAAAATCAAAATATTCAAAAGAGGACCAAGCATACATTGATTCATTGCAAAAAGGAATGGTTATGCAAGCTGGCGTTAAATATATTGACAGCCAATGGATGGATATTGGAAAAGACTTAGAAGCTATGTATAGTGGTTCATCAACTCCAAAGCAAGTATTAGAAACAATTATGAATAGAAGAACAGAACAAGCTAAATTACAAAAAGATCCTGATTGGGATAAATAATTACGGTTATATGAAAATAAGGTTTCTCCTTTTGAAACCTTATTTTATTAAAATGGAGGGATTTGAATGGACAGAAAAAAATTATATCCGTGGTACTTTACAAGCGGGGCTCTATTAATCTTTTTCTTACTTTGTTTTTTACCAGGAATTATAGGTATATTATATTCATTCACGGATTGGAATAATTTCACTGATAAGATCAATTTTATAGGATTCAAAAATTATGCTGAAGTATTGAAAGGTAAGCCAGAATACCGTGCATATTTGTGGAATACAGTATTATTTACTACAGTTACAACAATCATGAAAACGGTAGTTGGTCTAGCTTTAGCCCTATTATTAACACAAAAATTTATCAAACTAAAAAACTTTCATAGAATGGTTATATTTTCTCCTCAAGTAATGTCTTACTTAGTAGTGGGACTTGTTTTCAAAAGTATGCTACATCCAGATACAGGATTCGTAAATAATTTTCTTAAATCTGTAGGGATGGATTTCTTGGCTATGAATTGGCTGACTGATTTAAAAATTGTTTTTGCAACTGTCATGTCTGTAGATACTTGGAAGGGTATGGGGTACATAATGGTTGTAATTATTGCAGGATTGATGTCTATTTCTCCTGATTATTATGAAGCAGCAAATATTGATGGTGCTAATTTTTGGCAAAAGTTTCGATTAATAACCTTGCCATTATTAAAACCAATTATTATAAATGCAACTATATTAAATGTAACATATGGATTTAGAGTATTTGATATGATTTATTCATTAACTAACGGTGGACCAGGTAATGCAACAGGTGTAATTAATACTGCAGTTTATAAGGAGTTCTCTAAAGGAAATTATGCAATGGGTACTACATTATCAAGTATATTATTCTTTGCATTATTACTATTAGTATATTTCATTATAAAATCTATGGAAAATAAGGAGGTAGATGCATAATGGTAACTTTAAAGAAGTCAATTGGAAGCGTAATCGCAAATATAGTAACAATTTTTATAAGCTTATTAGTACTAATACCAATGGTAGTTTTATTTCTTAATTCTTTTAAGAGTCAAGGTGAATCAAATAAGATGTCGCTGTCTCTGCCTAAAGAATGGATATTTGCAAACTATAAAACAGTAATCGAACAGGGAAAATTGGTCTCATCGTTTTTAAACAGCCTTTTATATGCTACTTGTAGTGTTTTAATAATTGTAATTGTAGTAGCAGCAGCGGCGTTTGTTATTGCAAGAAATCGTAAAGGTATTAATAATTTTATATATTACTTTATCCTTTCAGGTATAGCGATACCAATTAACAATGTTGCATTAATGAAAGTTTTGCAGGCATTAAATCTTGTAAATACTAGATTAGGGATTATTCTTGTTTATGCAGCAATAAACATTCCTCTTAGCTTATTTTTATCATATGGGTTTATTTCAACAATACCTAGAGAGATTGATGAAGCCGCTGTTATTGATGGATGTGGACCAATTAGATTATTTATAAAAATAATACTTCCATTATTAAAACCGATTATTTCGACTTTATTTGTTTTGAATTTTATGGCTGTTTGGAATGACTTTACAATGCCTTTATATTATTTAAATAATTCTGCAAAATGGCCAATGACATTAGCGGTTTATAATTTCTTTGGAGCATTTGAAAATTCATGGAATTTAGTTAGTGCAGATATAATACTAACATTGCTACCTGTATTAATTATATTTATATTAGGACAAAAATATATTGTTGGTGGTGTTTCAGCAGGGTCTGTAAAAGGCTAATAGAGCAGGAATGTTATAGTTAGATAATTTAGCATAGTTTAAATAGAAAGAATAAATAAAATAATAGAATTTATAAAGTTCCTAAAGACAAAAGCTTATTTAGGAAACAGAGTAGGAGCGTGTATTAATATGAAATTTAGCAATGGATGCTGGCTGGACAAGCCAGGATATCAGATATTTAGCCCTCAAGAAGTTTATAGTACTAAAATAGAAGAGGATGTTGTAACTCTTTATGCACCATGTAATAAGATAAACCAACGAGGAGATACATTAAAGGGGCCAGTTATAACATATAAAATCTCTTCGCCAATGGAAAATGTAATAAGAGTTAGAGCATATCATTTTATGGGACAACGAAAAAAGTCTCCAAACTTTGAAATTTATAAAGATGAGAAGGTTAATAGTTTAATAGAAGAAAATGAAAAAAATATAATATTTAAATCAGGAGATCTTAAAGCTGTAATAGATAAAGATGTATTTCAAATGAGCTTTTATAGAGGAGATAAAAAGCTAACGTCTAGTATGCCAAGAGGACTATCATATGTTAATACTGCTGAAGAAAGAGTCTTTATGAAGGTTCCAGAAGAAGGAGTTTTCATGAAGGAAGAATTACAATTATCCGTAGGGGAATTGGTTTATGGACTTGGAGAAAGGTTTACCCCTCTAGTAAAGAATGGCCAAAGCATAGATATATGGAATGAAGATGGAGGAACAAGTACAGAGCAGTCATATAAAAACATACCATTTTATATGACTAATAAAGGATATGGAGTATTTGTAAATCATCCTGAAAGGGTATCTTTTGAAGTTGGTTCAGAAAAAGTCACTAAAGTTCAATTTAGCGTTCCAGGAGAATATCTAGATTACTTTATAATTGGTGGAGAATCAATGAAAGAAGTAGTTGAAAATTATACAACACTAACAGGTAAACCAGCACTTCCACCAGCATGGTCATTTGGATTATGGTTAACAACATCTTTCACTACAAATTATGATGAAGAAACGGTTAATAGTTTTGTTGATGGCATGGCAGATAGAGATCTGCCACTTAGAGTATTTCATTTCGATTGCTTTTGGATGAAAGATTTTAATTGGTGTAATTTTGAATGGGATAGCAGAGTATTCCCAGATCCAAAGGGAATGCTTACAAGATTAAAGAAAAAAGGATTAAAAATATGTGTCTGGATAAATCCATATATTGCTCAAGAATCAAAGTTATTTAATGAAGGTATGGAACACGGATATTTCATAAAGAAACCTAATGGTGATGTGTGGCAATGGGATTTATGGCAGCCTGCAATGGGGATTGTAGATTTTACAAATCCAGATGCATGCAAATGGTATTCAGGTAAGCTTAAAGAATTAATTGATATGGGAGTAGACTGCTTTAAGACTGATTTTGGTGAACGTATACCAACAGAGGTTGAGTATTTCGATGGATCAGATCCATATAAAATGCACAATTATTATACTCAAATATATAATAAGGTAGTATTTGAGACTTTAAAAGAAAATTTAGGAGACGATGAGGCAGCAGTATTTGCAAGATCAGCTACTGTTGGAGGACAAAAATTCCCAGTACATTGGGGAGGAGACTGTGAAGCGAATTATGAATCAATGGCAGAAAGTTTAAGAGGTGGATTATCTCTTTGCATGTCGGGCTTTGGATTCTGGAGCCACGATATAGGAGGTTTTGAAAGTACTGCAACAGCTGATGTATATAAGAGATGGGTTGCCTTTGGATTATTATCTTCTCATAGTAGGTTACATGGAAGCAGTTCGTATAGAGTACCATGGCTTTATGATGAAGAAGCTTGTGATGTGGTTAGATTTTTTACTAAACTTAAGTGTAGAATAATGCCATATTTATATAACATAGCTAATGATGCATCAAAAAGAGGTATACCAGCTATGAGAGCTATGATGTTAGAATTCCAAGATGATCTAGCTTGTAATTACTTGGATAAACAATATATGCTTGGAGATTCTATCTTAGTTGCACCCATATTTAATGAAGAGGGAGAAGCAAATTATTATTTACCAGAAGGAATGTGGACTAACTTCATAAGTGGAAAGAAATATAAGGGTGGAAGATGGATCAGAGAAAGACATGATTACTTAAGTGTACCTATGATGGTTAAAGAAAATAGTTTAATTGCTGTTGGAAATGAAAATTCTAAGCCGGACTACAATTATAGAGATAATGTATCAATTTTTGCCTATGAATTAAAAGAAAATAAGAAAACAACTACAAGTGTCGTAGACATGAAAGGCAACAAAGTTCTTGAAGTGGAAGTCACAAAAAATGAAAAAAATATTATTATTGAATCTATAGGTACTGAAGGAGAATGGTCTTTAGTACTCAAGAAACTTTCTAATATAGAAAATGTTGATAATGGAGTACTTATTCATCAAGGAGAGGATACAATAATTAAATTTACAGATGGAAATTGCAAATGTAATTGTAAAATAGAGTTTAGCATGTAACAATTTTAATATAAAGCACATGTAATATATGTAAGAATCTAGAAGGTAAACTAAATTTATTATTAGTTAACTTCTAGATTTTTATTATATAATGAATATTTTATAACCTATAATTGATATTATAATGGTATATAATAAAGTTAGGAAAAAATATAAATACAGACTTGGAGTGAATATTTATGGAACTAAATTGGAGCCTAAAGGAAATATATCCGTCATTTGATGGCGATGAATTTAAACAAGACTTAAATAAATTAACAGATATTATTGAAGAAATCAATAAATGGGCATTAGAAGCTACTAAAAATAAAGATAACTTAGTAGAAAAATTAGAGGACTATATAAATAAATTTACAAAAGTAACAGACTTATCTAGTAGAATTAGTATTTTTATAAATCTAAGCTTAAGCGTAAATACAAAGGATAAGAATGCATTGAGGTATTCAGATATTTTAGAAAAGAAATTAACAAATTTAATTGGAAGTTCAGTTAAATTTGAAAGATATATTAGCAGTATAGAAGGCCTGGATGAAATAATAAGTAAGTCTAAGCTACTTAAGGAACATGAATTTATGTTAAAAAATATAGTTGAGCAAAGTCAATATTTGCTCAGCGATAAGGAAGAAAGTATAATTGCTAATATGAAAAATACAGGCTCAAATGCCTGGGCGAAACTTAAGGATAATTTGATTTCTACATTATTAGTAGAAATTGAAGAAGATAATGAAATTAAGCATATACCATTAACAATGGTTTTAAATATGGCCTATGATAAGGATGCAACTGTAAGAAAAAAAGCATATGAAGCAGAAATAAAATCTTATAAAAAGGTAGAAGAAGGTGTAGCTGCGGCATTAAATGGAATAAAGGGTGAAGTTTTAACAGTTTGTGATTTTAGGGGATATAAATCTCCACTTGAAAAGACACTCATAGATTCAAGAATGAGTGAAGAGTCTTTAGAGGCAATGTTTTTAGCTATGAAAGAAAGTCTTCCGGTATTTAGGAAATATTTGAGAAGAAAAGGTGAAATGTTAGGTCATAAAAACGGACTACCATTTTATGATTTATATGCACCTGTTTGCGAAGCAGATATGAAGTTTACATACGAAGAAGGTACTAAATTTGTTGAAAAAAACTTCAGAACATTTAGTGACAACTTAGGAGATTTTGCAAGGAAAGCAATTGATAATCATTGGATAGATGTAAAACCAAAGGAAGGAAAAGTAGGTGGAGCTTTTTGCGAGAATCTACATTTCAATGGAGAGAGTAGAATACTCCTAAACTATGGCGATAATTTTGGAGATGTAGTAACTCTCGCCCATGAATTAGGTCATGGTTTTCACGAAGAGTGTTTAAATAATGAGACTACGTTAAATTCAGATTATCCAATGCCGATAGCAGAAACCGCATCTACATTTTGTGAAACAATAATAAAAAAGGCAGCAATAAAAGATGCTTCTAAGAATGAAGCTTTAGCAATCCTTGAAACTGAAATTAGCGATTGCACACAAGTTATTGTTGATATATACTCTAGATTCCTATTTGAAAAATCATTTTTCGAAGCTAGAAAAGGAAGTTCTTTAAGTGTTGAGGAAATAAAGGATCTTATGCTGGATGCTCAAAGAGAAGCATATGGAGATGGATTAGATCCTGATTTTTTACATCCATACATGTGGACTTGGAAACCTCATTATTATGATGCCGAGTATAATTATTATAATTTTCCTTATGCGTTTGGATTATTATTTGCAAAAGGATTATATGCTGAATATTTAAAAAAAGGAAAAACTTTTTCGAAGGAGTATGAAAAATTACTTTCAATTACAGGAAAAAATAAAATAGCTGATGTAGCAAGAGTTATGGGCATAGATATAAATGATACAGAATTCTGGAGAAATTCTTTAAAAACTATAGAAGAGGATATAGAAGAATTTATAGATCTTAGTAATAAATAAGAAAAATTTTTATGGAATTATTCATCAAATAAATATATTTTTATTTGATGAATAATAGGTATAGTAGGGGTTAGAGGAGTAATTTTAAATGAAGATATTTTATAATACATCCACTGGTAATTCGTTGTATGTAGCAAAAATAGTAAAAGAAAGTTTTAAAAATTGTGAATTGGTATCTATGAGTAAGGCATTAAAAGAAAACAAGCTTGAAATTTGCGAAGATATTATTGGATTTATATATCCAATCCACTGTTCAGGACTACCAATTGTGGTTAATGAATTTATCTCAAAGTTAAAGATAAATAAAGATGCATATATCTTTGCAATTGGAGTTTCAGGAGGAGGAGGAGCAAATACTAGCTTTGTTCAAATTAATAAATTATTAAAAAGTAATGTTAAAATAAGTAATTATTGTACCATTAGGTATATTTCTAATTATATACGAGCAGGTAGAAATCCTACTAAAGCTAGAGCTGAGGAAACTATAAAAGAAAATGAAAGTAAGATAGTGGATTTTATAGAGTCAGTTAAGAGAAGAGATGCTAAAGAAATTAACTTTAAAGCTGGAATTGGAAATTTAGCATATAAGATATGGAAAGATTTTTATAGAAATAAAGATAGAAACTTTAATGTAAATGAGAAATGCATTAGTTGCAATATGTGTAAGAAAGTTTGCCCGGTAGATAATATCGTGATAGAAAATAATAGACCAAAATGGTTAGGAAAATGCACAGACTGTATGGCTTGTATAAATATATGCCCTAAAGAAGCAATAAATATAGGAAAGTCTACAATTAAAAAGAACAGATATTTAAATCCATATATAAAGAGAGAGGAATTAATATAGAGATATAAGATAAAAAAATAATATAAAAAAATCCTAAAAATGATAACATAAATGTAATAATATGGTAAAATATTTATATAAATAATATATGAATGGGGTTGTCAAGTAATGGGTTTTTTTAAAAAAGATGATATTCAAGAAAAAGAAGTTCAAGTAACTAATGAAACTAAAATTGAGAATTTAGAGATTGATAAAAGAATTTCTAAAAAGAAAAATTTATCTCTTTTTGATGTAGATACGATTCAGTATGTAATTAAAAATTTTCCATCCATGTCCATTGAAATTCAAAGTGGTCTGAGCAACTTGGCAAGCATACTAGAAAATACCATAGACCACATTGAAGATAAGTCAAATGAAATAATTAAAAAAGATAGGGATTTTAAATTAAGTAAAGCTTATAGAGATACATCTATAGCTATATATAGCGTTGTTGAAAACATAAATGAATATGTTAAGTGGATGCAAGATGAATATGAGAAAAATATACAATCTGATGAAGAAAGTATTTGTAATATAAGAAAAGATTTGGTGGAAATTAAGAAAGAAGCATCTATAGATAAAGAAAAACAAGAATTAAAAAATACCTTAATTAATGAAGAAGCTATAGAAATATATAAGGATTTTTCATTAAAAGAACCTAAAGCAATAAAGTTGGATGATAATATTATAGATGTTGAAGATTGGGATGACTTACTTGTTAAAACAGCTGAGGTACTTACAAAACAATATAAAAAAAATAAAAATATTAATAAGACTATGAAATCAATTAAACCAGTTGAAAAAAAATCTCCACAAAATTCTTTTAGGGATACTGTTATAGATATGCTAACGGAGTATAAGATAAATTTTGATGAATTTAAAGTTATAGTGAAGTAAGATATGTAGAGTAATTCTTGTATTTCAAATAAATCAGCTTACATGCAAAGAAATATTTGCATTTTAAGCTGATTTTTTATATAGTTAAATAATAATAAAAATATTGACAATGAATATTATAAAAAGTACAATATGATTATAAAAGATTGAGTTAAATTTAATTTATAAAAATTTATTTTTTTTATGAATAGTAAATATAAAAAAGTTTAAAATAGCTAGAGATATGTTTAAAAAAGCTTTAGTTTAATTTATAAGATGGAGGAATAAAGTATGAAAATAGTAGATACTAACGAATTTAAAAATGAAATAGAGAGTGGAGTTACAGTTGTAGATTTCTTTGCAACTTGGTGTGGACCTTGTAAAATGTTATCTCCAGTGCTTGAAGGATTATCAGGCGAAATGGAAGGAAAGGCTAAATTTATTAAAGTTGATATAGATCAAAGTTTAGACTTAGCGAATGAGTTTCAAATTTCAAGCGTTCCAACAATGATAATATTCAAAGATGGACAAAAAGCAGAGCAACTTATAGGATTTTTACCAAAAGAAAAAATTCAACAAGTAATTGAAAGTAATCTATAAAATATTTTCTACATTAAAAAACATAGTGCAATATTAAAATGTACTATGTTTTAATTTTCAATAAATAAGTTGAGTAAAATTAAATTTTATAAAGTTTACTTTTTAAGCATAATTATGTAAGGAGAGATAATCATGAATTTTTATAGTTTTTCTGCAAATAAAATGAATGGTCAAGAAGTAAAAATGGAAGAATATAAAGGGAAAGTAGTCTTAATAGTAAATACTGCGAGTAAGTGCGGATTTACACCACAATTTGAAGCGTTAGAAGATATTTATAAGGAATATAAAGATCAGGGATTAGAAATATTAGGTTTTCCATGCAATCAGTTTGCCAAACAAGATCCATCTAGCAATGAGGAAATAAATTCGTTTTGCAAATTAAATTATGGAGTTACTTTTACTATGTTTGAGAAAATTGATGTAAATGGAACTAGCGCACATCCGCTATATGAATTCTTGAAAAATAAAAAAAGAGGACTCTTTAATAAGGAGATAAAATGGAATTTTACTAAGTTTTTAGTTAATAAAGATGGAGAAGTTATAGGGCGATATTCTCCAACAACAAAGCCATCAAAAATTAAAGAAGATATTATAAATTTGTTAAATGCTTAAATTATTGCATTTTTGAAATAGACATTAAGTGGTGCAGAAGATATATTATAATTATATAGTTTAAATAAGATAGTTTATAATAGAAATAGGTTTATAATTAAATATACGTAAATGGAGGAAAAAAAGATGAGCGAAAGATATGATATAGCAATAATAGGAAGTGGACCTGCAGGTTTGTCAGCTGCATTGAATGCAAGAATAAGAAAAAAGAATTTTATAATATTTGGGAATAAGGAACTTACTAGTAAGCTTGCAAAAGCTCATGAAATAAATAATTATCTAGGCTTTTATAAAAAAAGCGGTAAAGAATTGCAAGAAGAGTTTAATAAACATTTAGAAGAAATGGATATAAATATAACTGAAGAGAGAATTAATAATGTATATGCCATGGGAGACTATTTTGCTTTAATGGTAAATGAAAAAATGTATGAAGCTACATCAGTAATATTAGCCACAGGTGTTGAATACGGAAAATTATTTGATGGAGAAGAAAGACTTCTTGGAAAAGGAGTAGGATATTGTGCAACTTGTGATGCTCCACTATATAGAGGAAAGGTAGTTACAATAGTTTCTTATAATAAGCATGAGGAAGAAGAGGCTAATTTTATTGCATCAATAGCATCTAAAGTAAATTATATTCCTATGTATAAGGAAAAAGTTGAGGTAGATCCTTCTATAGAAATTATAAATGATACACCAGTTGGAATTATAGGAGAGGATAAAGTAAGCAAGCTGAAGTTAAAGAATTCAGAAATTGAAACAGATGGTATTTTTATACTTAGAGATAGCATTTCTCCAGGGCAATTGGTACCAGGATTAAAGATAGTTGATAACCATATTGAGGTAGATAGATTAATGAGGACGAGTATCAAAGGATGTTTCGCAGCTGGCGATATTGTTGGAAAGCCATATCAATATATAAAGTCAGCTGGAGAAGGCAATATAGCCACTTTATCGGCAGTAAGTTATGTTGATTCTGTTTCTAAAAAATAGTAAAGCTATAGAAATAAGATATGTTATCTATAATATTGAGCATAAGTAAGCTTTATGTATTGGACGAAAAGTGCTATATTAAAATTGACATGCCAAAGCAAAAAAGTTAAACTTACTTTGGTTTGTTAAAATTAAATTTATATAAATGATATGGCGGTTATAGGAGAATGAATTATGAATAAATCAAAAAAATATGAAAGTATCAAATTAGACAATCAAGTTTGCTTTTCTTTATATGCAGCATCAAGGGAAATAATAAAATTATATAAACCAATTCTGGATAAATTCAATCTAACATATACACAATATATCGCGATGCTGGTATTATGGGAAGATGAAAAGAGTACGGTTAAGGATATAGGACGAAGATTGCACTTAGATTCTGGTACATTGACGCCACTATTAAAGAAGATTGAAGGAATGGGATTAATAACAAGATATAGAGACACAAATGATGATAGAGTAGTAATTATTGAATTAACTGAAAAAGGAAGACTTCTAAAGGATGACATATTAGAAGTACCACGTCAAATAGTATGTAAAGCTAACATAACAACTGAAAGTGCTATTGAATTAAAAAGAAATTTAGATGAATTATTAAAATCTTTAGAGTAACTTTGACTGATTTTGTCTGGGCCCTGATTAGATATTTTTTGGAGGAATTTCTATATGGAAGATGTACTTAATAAATTAAAGGGAAATGAATTTTTTCAAGATTTAAGTGTTGAGGAAATTAGGGATCTTATTTCAAATATTGGATATAATTTAAGATCATATAAAAAGGGAGAAATTATTGCTAATGAAGAAGATGAATGCAATAGTTTAGGTTTTGTTTTAGAGGGGATAGTCGAAATTCAAAGAATATACCTTAGCGGAAAACAAATAATTCTAAAGAGACTAAGTAATGGAGATGTATTTGGTGAGGCATTAGTATTCTCAAAGAAATCAAAATATCCATCTACAGTTATAGCTTTTAGTGACTGTAATATACTTTATATAAGCAGAGCGGACATACTAAAATTATGTACAAGTGATGAAAGAGTATTAGGGAACTTTATGTCTTCATTGAGTAATAAGATATTTATGTTAAATTCAAAGATAAAAAGTATAGCGTTTAAAAGCATCAAACATAAAGTTATAAACTACATATTAGAACAGGCAAAGAGCCAAAAAAGTGAAATAGTTAAACTGAAAGAAAATAAAGAAGAAATTGCATCTTCACTAGGTATTCCTAGACCATCTTTATCAAGAGAATTAATGAATCTTAGAGATCTAAATTATATTGAGTTTGATAGAAATATAATTAAAATTTTAAATATTGAAGAGTTAGAAGCAGAATTATTTGATTAAAATGATATATATTGATATTTCATAAGGCAGAGGTATACGTAGAAATCATTAATATAAAATAATTTTATTATAATAGAATAATTAGGTTAGCTTACTATCGCAAATATTATTTTATTAAGTTTATAGTAAGTAATTAGGAGTTATTTATGAAAAATATTTCTGAAGAACAGTTAGAGGAGTTAGAAATTTTTAATGGTGTTTCTAAATCATCTCTAAGCAAGCTTAAGGATTTTGGAGAAGTTAAAAAGTATAAGCCTGGAAATCATCTTTTTAGAGATAAAGAAGAAGTATCTACTTTATATGTAGTATTAAGCGGAAGTATATCTCTATATAAATTAAATGAGAATGGAAATAAACGTGTTATATTCATTTTGGGTAGAGGTAAAATGATTAATGATGTTATTATACAAGATTTACCGTCGTCTATAAATTGTGAGATATTTGAAGAGTCTTATATATTAAGTTATGACAAATATACATTTTTGAAGATTATGGAGGATGATTTTACCCTTACCAAGAATGTTATGTTCTCATTAGCTATGAAAGTAAGAAGATTGTATAGGCAGCTAAAGAATGCAACAGGTGTAGTAAGAATGGAAAAGAAACTTGCGGCAAAACTTTGGAAACTTAGCAGAGATTATGGAGTTAAGTGCGAGGATGGAGTAACTATTAATATGAATATAAGTGTAACATATCTAGCAGATTTACTTGGCTCAAAAAGAGAAACTGTATCCAGATCACTAAAAATACTTTTGGACAATAAATTAATTAAGTATGAGAATAGAAAAATTAAAGTAATTGATCAAGATAAATTATCAAAATTTTTTAAAGCACCGTGATTTATATCACGGTGCTTTATTTATTAATAACTTATAATTAATTTATAGGTAAACGTATATATGAAAGGGGAATTTATAGTATGTTTTGTGAAGAATTTAACAGTGTAATTATGGCAGCCAAGGCAAAAGTTAATTTATTAAAGACAAATAAACTAGGATATTTCATAAGTTCAATGCTTGCAGGTCTTTATGTGGGTATGGGAATTATGCTTATATTCACAATAGGAGGATTATTAGGTGGTAGTGGATCACCTGCTACAAAAATAGTCATGGGAGTATCCTTTGGAGTTGCCCTTAGTTTAGTAATTATGGCAGGATCAGAACTTTTTACAGGAAACAACTTTATTATGACAGCTGCTTCTTTAAGAAAAGAAGTAAAGTGGACAGACACTATTAACATATGGATAGTTTGTTTTATAGGAAATTTAGTTGGTTCTATTATTGCAGGATATTTATTTTATGCTACAGGACTTACAGCTGGACCCGTTGGAGAATTTATTGCAAAAACATCAGCAGCTAAAATGAGTGTACCATTTCTACCATTATTAGTACGTGGGATTTTTTGTAATATACTAGTCTGCTTAGCTACATGGTGTAGTTTTAAATTAAAAAGTGAATCAGCTAAGCTTATTATGATATTTTGGTGTTTATTTGCATTTATAACAGCAGGTTTTGAACATAGTGTTGCCAATATGACTCTTTTGACAATAGGATTACTTAATCCGGGAGCTGCAAGTGTAAGCATTATGGGTTATGTGTATAACATAGGTGTAGTAACACTTGGAAATATGATTGGTGGAGCAGTATTTCTAGCACTACCTTATTATATAATTTCAAAAAAGAAGTAAAGGAGTAAGCTGATGGGATATAAATTAAGCAAAAATGATATTAATAAAGTATTCGAAGATTTATCAAAAGAATATGTAGTATATGCACCAAAATTATTTGAAGGTGAAGGTAGTTTCTCTGATACTGATAGAGTACGTTATGGTGAAATAAAAACAATAGATGATATAGTTTTTGATCAAAAGGCCCAATATTCATATAAGGAAGTATTACTTCCTATATCTCAAACACTTTTCTATTTCACAGAAGATTCCATAAAGGAAGCAGATGCTCCTAAAAAAGGTGCTATCATTTTCTTAAGAAGCTGTGACTTACATGCGGTAAAACGTATGGATGACATTTATTTAAGAAATGGACAAGAAGATTATTATTATAAGAGAATAAGAGAAAATGCAAAATTTATTTTAATAGGATGTGAAAACTCATTTGAAAATTGCTTTTGTGTAAGTATGGAAACAAATAAAAATGATGAATATAATGCATACTTAAAAGTAAATGGAGATAATGTATATGTAGATGTTAAAGATGAGGAGTTAGGAAAGCTATTTAAGGTTGATGAAACTTTAGATGTTAAACCAGACTTTGTAACGGAAAACAGTGTAAAGGTTTCGATACCAGATAATCTTTCTTTAGATGTTATGAAATCAGATATGTGGAAAGAGTACAGTGCTCGTTGTATTGCTTGCGGAAGATGTAATTTTGTTTGTCCTACATGTACTTGCTTTACAATGCAGGATGTCTTCTATACTGATAATGGTAAAGCAGGTGAAAGACGAAGAGTATGGGCATCTTGCCATGTAGATGGATATACAAATATGGCTGGAGGACATAGTTTTAGGTTAGATAAAGGACAACGTATGCGTTTTAAAGTACTACACAAAGTATATGACTATAAAAAGAAATGGGGATATCATATGTGTGTGGGATGTGGAAGATGTGATGATATCTGCCCAGAATATATATCATTCTCTAACTGTGTGAACAAATTAAAAGATGGTATGAAAGAGGTGGCAGACAATGAGTAAAAATGAATATATTCCTTTTTTATCAGAAATTAAAGAAGTAATTAAACATACAGAAATAGAATATACTTTTCGAATGGAGTTTAATGGTGATGTAAAACCAGGACAGTTCTTTGAAGTTTCATTACCAAAGTTTGGTGAAGCACCTATTTCAGTAAGTGGTATTGGAGAGGGCACTGTAGACTTAACTATAAGACGTGTTGGAAAAGTAACTAATGAAATATTTAATAATTATGTTGGCGATAAATTATTTCTAAGAGGACCTTATGGTAATGGCTTTGATATTGAAAATTACAAAGGAAAAGAATTAATAGTTGTTGCAGGGGGAACAGGTCTTTCTCCAGTAAGAGGAGTTGTAGATTACTTTGCAAAAAATGCAGGTGAAGCAGAAAGTTTTACTCTGATTGCAGGATTTAAATCTCCTAATGACGTTTTATTCAAAGATGATATTAAAATGTGGAAAAGTAATATAAATCTTATTCTAACTGTTGATAATGCAGAAGAAGGATACAATGGAAATGTTGGAATGGTCACAAAATATATTCCTGATTTGCTAATAAAGGATATTAATAATACGGTGGTTATTGTAGTAGGACCTCCTATTATGATGAAGTTTACTGTTGCAGAGTTTTTAAAACGTGGTATAGATGAAAATAATGTTTGGATTTCACAAGAAAGAAAAATGTGTTGTGGAATAGGAAAGTGTGGACACTGTAAAATAGATGATACTTATATTTGTTTAGATGGTCCTGTTTTCAATTATTCAAAAGGCAAATTCTTAATAGATTAGGAGGGGTTAGTTGTGGATTTAAATACAAAGGCAATCAAGAAAAATGCTTTTAGAGTCACTAAAAAAAGAGGAATAACTGCCTCTAGAATTAGAGTTCCTGGAGGGCATTTAGATGCAGAATTATTAGGAATGATACAAGAAATATCACAAAAGTATGGTGATGGAACTGTTCATATAACAACACGTCAAGGTTTTGAAGTACCAGGTATAAGCTTTGAGGATATGGATAAAGTAAATGAATTATTACAACCAATTATTGAAAAGTTAGAAATAAATCAAGAAATACCAGGAAAAGGATATACTGCTGCAGGAACTAGAAATGTATCAGCATGTGTTGGAAACAATGTTTGTCCGTTTGCTAATTATAATACAACTAATTTTGCAAAGAAAATAGAAAAAGCTATTTTTCCAAATGATTTACATTTTAAAATCGCATTAACAGGATGTCCTAATGATTGTATTAAAGCAAGAACACACGACTTTGGGATAATTGGAATGACAGAACCACAATATAATATTGATAGATGTGTAAGTTGCATGGCATGTGTGAAAGCTTGTAAGAAAAAATCAGTAGGAGCACTTGAAGCCATTAACTATAAAATCGTAAGAAATAAAGAAAAATGTATTGGTTGTGGTGAATGTGCAAATGCGTGTCCTACTGGGGCATGGACAAGAAGTAAAGAAAAATATTATAAGTTAGTTCTTATGGGAAGATCAGGTAAGAAGAACCCTCGTCTTGCTGAAGATTTCTTAATTTGGGCTGATGAGCAAAGTATAATTAAAATAATATTAAATACTTATAAATTTGTTGAAGAATATATAGACAAAGATGCTCCAGGTGGAAAAGAGCATATTGGTTATATAATTGATAGAGTTGGATTTGAAGAATATAAAAAGTGGGCATTAAAGGATGTAGAATTCCCGGAAAAAACTATCATCAAAGAACGTATTTATTGGAGTGGAATACATTTCTGCTAGAATTAAATGTATCACAAAGAACTTAAAATGAGGAAACGAACAATCGAAATAGAATACATATATGTTCCTCAGGACTATGAAAAATCTCGCTGATAATATCTAAATGGAAGGTTGCATCACTTCTGCATGCTCCTGTGGCAAGCACAGGACAAGCAAAAGTGAAACAACCTGCCATTAAGATATTCCAACAGCTTATTTTTCAATGCCTGCTCCACATATATGTATTCTATTTCTTTGTATTGCTATCAATTAAAGTAATTACCATAACTTTAATTTATGGTGACTTAGAGTATATATGAATTCTAGGTTATTTTTATGTATTTATAAAAATAATTCCAAAAGATTTATTGATCGTAACAAATGAAACAGAGTATTTTATAATTTCAATGTAAAATAGGTTCATAAGGTGATTCGAGGGAATGTACCTAACTGATATAGAAATTTATAAAAATTTATTTGATAAAAATTAAGTGTGTGGAGGAGATTTCAATATGGATAATAAAATGTTTTGTTTTCAATGTCAAGAAGCAGCAGGATGTACAGGATGTACTGTAAAAGGTGTGTGTGGTAAGACTCCAGATCTTGCTAAGATGCAAGATTTATTAATATATGTAACTAGAGGTTTATCAGAAGTTGCAACAAAAGCTAGAGAAGAAGGGATTGCTGTATCACAAGCTATAAATACTACAGTAACTATGAACCTTTTTACTACTATAACTAATGCTAACTTTGATAAAGAAGTATTTTACGGAAGAGTAAAAGATACTTTAAAAATAAAAGAAGAATTATTAGGAAAATTAGCTAACAAAGAAAGCTTAAGTGCAGCTGCGTTATATAATGCAGAAACAAGAGAAGAAATGGAAGCTAAAGCAGAGACTGTTGGTGTATTAGCTACTGAAAATGAAGATATCAGAAGTTTAAGAGAACTTATTACTTATGGATTAAAAGGTTTATCTGCATACATGAAACATGCAAATGCTTTAGGATATGAAGATGAAAATATATGTGCATTTATGCAAAAAGCATTATCATTAACTGCTAATAATAACGTAACAATAGATGAATATATAGCATTAACTTTAGAAACAGGAAAAGTTGGTGTTGATGGGATGGCGTTATTAGATAAAGCTAATACAGAAAGTTATGGTAATCCAGAAATAACAAAAGTAAATATCGGAGTTGGAACAAATCCAGGAATATTAATTTCAGGACATGACTTAAAAGACTTAGAACAACTATTAATTCAAACAGAAGGAACAGGAATAGATGTGTATACACATTCTGAAATGTTACCAGCTCACTACTATCCACATTTAAAGAAATACTCACACTTAGTAGGTAACTACGGAAATGCATGGTGGAAACAACCAGAAGAATTTGAAAGCTTTAATGGACCAATACTTATGACTACAAACTGTATAGTTCCTCCAAGAGATAGTTACAAAGGAAGATTATATACTACTGGATCAGCAGGTTATGAAGGATGCTCTCATATTGCAGCTGATGAAAATGGAAAGAAAGATTTCTCTGTAATTATTGAACAAGCTAAGAAATGTGCAGCACCTACTCAAATTGAAGAAGGAGAAATCGTTGGTGGATTTGCTCATAACCAAGTATTAGCTTTAGCTGATAAAGTAGTTGATGCAGTAAAAACTGGAGCAATTAAGAAATTCTTCGTTATGGCAGGTTGCGATGGTAGACAAAAAGCTAGATCATACTACACAGACTTTGCAGCAGCTCTTCCAAAAGATACTGTTATATTAACAGCTGGTTGTGCAAAATATAAATACAACAAGTTAGATTTAGGAGACATAGGTGGAATTCCAAGAGTTTTAGATGCAGGACAATGTAATGATTCATACTCATTAGCAGTAATTGCATTGAAACTTAAAGAAGTATTCGGTCTTGAAGATATAAATGAATTACCAATAGCATTTAATATTGCATGGTATGAACAAAAAGCAGTAATAGTATTATTATCTCTATTACACTTAGGAGTAAAGAATATTCACTTAGGACCAACTCTTCCTGCATTCCTTTCACCAAATGTAGCTAATGTTTTAGTAGAAAACTTTGGTATAGGTGGAATTACAAATGTTGAAGATGATATGGCAATGTTCTTAAGATAAATTAATATAAGATAAATAATAGAAGAAGATAGCTGGTATGAAACTAGTTATCTTCTTTCTTTTTAGTTAGAATACAGTAAGTAGCAAAGACAAAATCGTACTGTCGAAAAATATTTAAAAATAAAGTTGTATTGAAAACGTATTTATAAAAATAAATATATTTACATCAATAATATATAGATATATAATCTGTATGTTGTAATAGCAGGTAATAAAAAAGGAGGGGAAAATCCTTTTTATTACCTGTTGTATAAAGTTGAAATTGCATAGTAATTTTTACAATATGGGGGAAGAATTATGTTTAAAAAAATTCAATCATTATTGATTGGAAGAGCTCTTAAAACTAACGAATTAGCTGAAGAAAAATTTAGTGTTATTTGGGGGCTGCCAATATTATCAAGTGATGCTATTTCATCGGTAGCTTATGCAAGTGAAGAAATACTATTAGTTCTTATACCTATTCTTGGTATGCGTGCATATGGATCCATGATAGAAATAGCAATAGCAATTACAGTTTTATTAGGAATAATAGTGTTTTCATATAGACAAATAATCGATAATTTTCCTCATGGGGGTGGATCGTATATTGTTGCGAGCGAAAATATAGGTAAGCTTCCAGGATTGGTGGCAGCGTCATCATTAATAATTGATTATTTATTAACTGTTGCAGTTAGTACCTGTGCAGGAGCAGCTGCAATAACATCAGCGATTCCAGCCTTGTTGCCGTATCAACCGTTAATAGCTATTTTTGTAATAGGGTTAATAACATTAGGAAATCTTAGAGGAATAAGGGATTCATCTAAGTTATTTGGAATACCAACATATTTATTTATATTATCAATAATAATAATGATAATAACAGGAGTATTCAAAGTATTAGTGTTGAAAGAAAGTCCAGAGCAATTATATGTAGTTCCACAAGCAGCTGGAGATTTAACTTTGTTATTATTCCTAAAGGCCTTTTCTTCAGGATGTACTGCTTTGACAGGTATCGAAGCGGTAAGTGATGGAATACCTAATTTTAAAAATCCAGCTCAGAAGAATGCGAAAATAGTATTAGGAACATTAGCTTGTATTGTTTTTATTATATTTGGTGGGATATCATACCTCTCAACAATGTACAAAGCAGTTCCAGGTCAAGATATTACAGTGATAGCACAAATAGCGATCCAAGTTTTTGGACAAAACAGTTTAATGTTTTTTATAGTACAAGCTACGACAGCTATTATTCTTACACTTGCAGCTAATACTGCATTTTCAGATTTGCCGCTACTGTTATCAATATTAGCTAAGGATGGATATGTTCCAAGACAACTTGGGAAAAGGGGAACTAGATTAAGTTTTTCAAATGGAATAGTATTGTTATTTCTAGTATCCTCACTTTTAGTTTATATTGCAGATGGTAGTACTCATATGTTGTTATCTTTATATGCGGTTGGTGTATTTATATCATTCACATTATCACAATTTGGAATGTTTAGAAAATGGACTAAGAGCAAGGAAGGGCATTGGAGACATAAAGCGTTTATAAATGGGTTAGGGGCAGCTGTTACAGCAGCAACATGCATAATAATAGGTGTAGAGAAGTTTAAGCATGGAGCATGGATTGTGCTTGTATGCATACCGATACTTGTAACAGGAATGTTAAGAGTTAGAAGACACTATACTAAAGTTAGAGAGAACTTAAAAATAGAAACAGGTTTAGAGAGTTTAATTGTAAGAGAAGCAATAACAAAACATGTTATTGTGCCAGTTCAAACAATTAATAAATCTTTCATTAAGAGTTTAAATTGCGCTTTAACTCTTGGGGAGAACATAGAAGTTTATCATGTTAGTACAGATGAAGAAGTCACAAAGAAACTAATAGAAAAGTATAATAAGCTTGGGATAGCAGCTCAATTGGTCATAGAAAATGCGCCATACAGAAATGTTAACGAAAAACTTTTAGCGTATGTGGAAGAAAAACATAAGCACTTAAAGAAACACGAAGTAATAACAATAGTAATGCCTCAATTTATCATACATAAATGGTGGCATCAGACACTTCATAATCAAACGTCAATACTTTTAAGAAGATCTATACTTAAGATGAGAAATGTAGTTATTGTAACTGTGCCTTATATAATTAATGAATAGGATCATATAATATAGAAAGGAGAGTACCTCAAAAATATTTGAGGTACTCTTATTATTTCCAGAGAAATATAATATTTAAAGCTAAAATAGAAAGTACAAGTAAAAGTTAAACTTAAAAATTATGATCTTACTTTTTGTTACTATTTATCAGAGAAGTCTAAATCAACTTTATCTAAAGGAATAACTTTAGTCTTATTCTTTATTTTATAACCTACGTATAAGATTAAGAATAATGGAAGTCCTATATAAGCTGCAATTAATCCATTCCAATCAATCGCCTCAGGAGTAATGTATGAATATCCTTGACCTATTATTATAATAATACACATTAATAATGCTAATATTGGACCAAATGGATATAAACTAGCCCTATATTTTAACTCATTTAAATCCCTTCCTTGATAAACATATGCTTTCCTAAATCTATAGTGGCATATTGCTATACCTACCCAAGCTATAAATCCAGCAAGACCAGATGCTGCAACTAGCCAAACATAAACAGTACTCTCTGCATATAGACCTGTTAAAAAGCAAGCAGAAGCTATTAATGTAGTTAGAAGTACGGCATTTATAGGTACACCTCTATTATTTGTTTTAGCAAAAGCTTTAGGAGCCATACCTTCTTTAGCCATTGCATAAAGCATTCTACTTGATGCATACATACCAGAGTTACCAGCAGATAATACAGAAGTTAATATGATCGCATTAATCAGTGAAGCAGCACCTGCAATACCAGCTTTTTCAAATACCATTGTAAATGGGCTTGTATCAAGTCCAGCTTCAGTAAATGGTATTATTGCTCCTAGGACAATAATCGTACCTAGGTAAAATATTAATATTCTCCAAAATATTGATTTTATAGCTTTTGGAATATTCTTCTCAGAATCTTCGCTTTCACCTGCAGCAATTCCAATAAGTTCAGTACCTTGAAATGAAAAACCTGCAATTAAGAAAATAGAAAATATTGATTTAATTCCTCCATGGAAGGGTCCATCTTCAATGGTGAAGTTATGAAATCCTATTTTATCTCCACCCATTATGCCTACAATCATTAAAACACCAATTACTATGAATATAAGAACGGTAACCACCTTAATACCAGCAAACCAGTATTCTGATTCTCCATATGCTCTAGATGATAAAATATTTAAGCCTACTATAATTACTAAAAATAAAATACTCCAATATAGGGCATTTACATCTGGAAACCAGTATTTCATCAACAGAGCACCGGCAACCATTTCGGCTGCAATTGTTATAGCCCAGTTGTACCAGTAGTTCCAGCCAAGGGCAAATCCAAGAGCTGGATCAATAAATTTATTAGCATATGAGCTAAATGAACCAGATATTGGCATATGAGTTGCCATTTCTCCTAAGCTTGTCATTAAAAAGTATACCATTATACCTACTAGTGCATAAGCTACTAATGCACCACCAGGACCAGCTTGGTGGAGAGTATCACCCATTGCAAGGAATATACCGGTACCAATAGATCCGCCTATGGCTATCATGTTTAAGTGTCTTGCTTTTAAACTTCTCTTTAATTCGTGATTTTCTTCACTCATTTTTCTATCCTCCATTATGGTTTTAAATTTCCATAAGCAAGTAACTAAGATAATATAAAAATTAAAACAATAAAAAAAGCCATGAGAGCATACTCATGACATAAATACGAAAGTTACACATTTTAAAAATATGACGAATATCGACATTTACATTAAAAATAGCTCTCCACAAAATAAGTTGTGGCAGTCTTGTATATATTTTACACAAGCCCAGCAAATAGTATTAAAGCAATCAGCTATTTACTTCGGCGAAAGTTCCTTTCTTATTACTTCAATGAGCTTACCTCCATAATAATACTCTTAAATTTCGCGCCTCTATCTTAGTTATTTACCTATTAAGTTATATGTAATTATGTAATAAAATGAGGAATAAGTCAATATAAAATATTTAACAATTTATAAAAATGCATAGAAAATGACTAAAAAATTTGCATATTAAAAGCGACTATCGAAAATTATTTCAATAGTCGCTTTTTTAATATTTATAAATAAATATACTATCTTGGTAAGTATTAGTGTTTGTGTTTAGCTTTTTATACAAGTTGGCACTATACTAAGATTATATATTTAAAATAGCATTTTTTATTCTAAATTTAATTTATTTTTTAATATATAGCTTGTTATTATGAAATAAACTATTATGAAGATTATATTAAATACTGTGATAGATATTAAAAATAAATTAATAGGCCAAAGAGATTCAATATTTCTTAGTAAATCAGGCAGTCTAGAGGATGAAAAAGCTATCCCAATAGATGATGATATTGCACCTGCAATTAAATTTAATATTATAAATGCCCCGAAAGATGAAAGAATTCTATGCTTACTAAATATATGCCCAATTGATATAGAAGCATAAATCATACTAATAAATTTTACAAACTGAAATATCATAGCAATTAATAATTCTATAATAATTACATAAATTTGTATTCCTATTTTAGCATAACCTTCTGAAAGAGCCCTAAAAGTTTCAGAAAAGAATTGACCAAAAGCCCTAGGGTCAAATGCCATAATAATTATTGAAAGTATGGCTACAATTCCACTTATTATAGTCCAAAAAGTGGCAATTGAAAGTTTGCTTGTAATGTTTGTGATGGTGCTCACTGGAAGGGTGTTCATTAAATATCCTTCATCACCAAGCAGATTTTTATAAAATCTTTGGATAATTATGAAAAAGGTGACTATGAATACAGCAGCCATAGTACATCCGTATCCAAAGATGCTTAGTATAAATGGGATTGAACCAAATCCTTGAAGTTTATGGGATAGACCAGTTCCGATAAAAATTTTATTAATGATAGCAAATGCTAATAATACTAAATATAGCGGTATAAGGGTTCTGCCAGTTGCTTTTACCTCATACTTCATTAATTTTCCTAACATCTAAATACCTCCCTAAATAGAGCATCAACACTCTTGCCTTCATTTTCTCTTATTTCATCAACACTTTTAGTTAAGAATATATTTCCATATGATATAAATACTACATCATCTAATATTCTTTCAATGTCAGAAATAAGGTGAGTAGATATAATTATAGTGGCATTTTCATTGTAATTAGTGATTATTGTATTTAAAATATAATCTCTGGCAGCAGGATCAACACCTGCGATAGGTTCATCTAATAAATATAAATCGGCCTCTCTACTCATAACTAAAATAAGTTGTACTTTCTCTTTTGTACCCTTTGACATAGTTTTTAATTTATCGTTGGGATTAATGTTAAGTTTTGATAACATATTGTAAGCTTTCTCAGGATTGAAATTATCGTAGAAGTCTTGAAAAAAGCTAATAATGTCTGAAACTTTCATCCAGTCATTAAGATAAGTCCTTTCTGGAAGATATGAAACAATTTTCTTTGTTTCAATTCCAGGTTTATTTCCTGATATTAATATTTCTCCATTTGATGGAGTTAAAAGACCATTTGCCAACTTTATTAGTGTGCTTTTACCACTGCCATTTGGACCTAAAAGTCCAACAATTCTGCCACGATTAATTTTTAGATTTATCCCTTTCAATGCCTCTGTATTAGAATAAGTCTTAAATAAATTCTTGCATTCTAAAATAGGGACATTATCCATATTGCTATTTGTAAAAGTAGATATTGTATCACTTTCGCTAGAGTTATACAATATCTTATTATCAGCATTACCCATTATTTCATCTCCTTTGATATAATTTCTATAAGTTGGATTGTCTCTTGATTGGTATAACCGATTTTTTCCATGTTGTGAAGAAATTTTTCAATTTGATCTCTTGCTAAACCATTTCTTATATTTTTAATCATATTAACGTCCTCCGTAATAAATCTGCCACTAGTTCTTTGAGAAAATACTAAACCAGTTCTCTCAAGTTCTGTTAATGCTTTCTGCATTGTATTAGGATTAACAGCTGCATCACCTGCCATATCTCTAACTGATGGCAATTTTTCACCAGCTTTGTATATGCCAGAAACGATTCTAAGTTGTATTTGTTCCATTAGCTGCATGTAAATTGGTCTATCGTCATTAAAATCCCATGACATAGTCTCACTCCTTCGTAAATTGTACTACTGTATTGTTGTACTAAGTTGTTAATACAATAATACAACTATAACTTTTAGCTGTCAAGAAAAATAAAATGATTTTTTGTAGGTTAAATAAGGCAATGAAATCTGTTGAATATTAAAAATTGTGGTGTTATAATTATTTTCAATGGTGTATATACACCTGTAAAATTAATTAAAAGAGGTGTAAATAAACATGGCGATGGATTTAGCAAAAGAAATATTAAAGTTAAAGAGAGAAAAGAATGCTCTTATTCTTGCACACTATTACCAACCAGGAATTATACAAGACTTAGCAGATTATGTAGGAGATTCTTATTATTTAAGTGAAATAGCTAGAGATTGCAAAGAGGAAGTTATAATGTTTTGCGGGGTTAGATTTATGGCAGAGAGTGCAAAAGTTTTATCACCGAATAAGACTGTTTTAATGCCATGTCCTAGTGCAGGATGTTCTATGGCAGATATGGCAAGCGGCAAGGCTTTATTAGAACTAAAGGAAAAGCATCCAGATGCTTATGTAGTTTGCTATATAAATTCAACGTGTAATGTGAAAGCTCATTGTGATGTAGCTGTGACTTCTTCAAGTGCATTGAAAATATTAAAGAAGATACCTAATAAAAAGATTATGTTTTTACCTGATAGGAATCTAGGTGAATATATATCGGAGTTTTTCCCAGAAAAAGAGTTCATATTATGGGATGGATTTTGTAGGTGCCATAATAAGGTAAGCAGAGAAGATATATTGATTGAAAAAGAAAAGCATATAAATGCAAAAGTATTAGTCCATCCTGAATGCACAAAGGAAATCAGAGATATTGCAGATTATATAGGGAGTACAAGTGGAATAATAGATTATGCGACTAAAGATGAAGGAACCGATTTTATAATAGCGACAGAAGAAGGAATTTTATATGAATTAAAGAAAAAGAATCCTAATAAAAATTTCTTTATACCAGGAGATAAAATATGTTGCCAAGACATGAAAAAGACAACCCTTGAAAATTTATATGATGCCTTATTGAATATGAAAAATGAAATGATTATAGAAGAAAATGTTAGAAAAAAGGCGTTAAAATCGTTAGAAAATATGCATTTACTTGCATCGCAAGATGTTAGAAGTAATTAGGAAAAATATGAATAAGTTTGTTGATGTTCTAATAATAGGTTCAGGGGTATCAGGTCTTTATTGTGGATTAAATTTAAGGAAAGATTTAAATGTCTTGATTGTATGCAAAGATAAGATTACTTGTAGTAACACTTATCTGGCACAAGGGGGAATATCTGTTGCAAAAGGTGTTGATGATATTCCACTATATATAGAGGATACTTTAAAAGCAGGAAGATACAAAAATGATTTGGAGGCTGTTGAAACTTTAATTAATGAATCTATGGTTAACGTAGAATCATTGATTGAAATGGGAATTGCTTTTGATAGAAATGAAGATGGAAGTTTAAACTTTACAAAAGAAGGCGCTCATTCTGTAAATAGGATAGTCCATACAAAGGATAATACAGGAGAAAGTGCTGCAAAAATTTTAATTGATAAAGTGAAAAAGAGAGAAAATATAAGTGTTTATGAAAATACTCATTTTGTAGATATTATAGAAAAAGAAAATAATTGCATTGGAGCCATGTTAATAAGAGAAGATGAGCAAATAAATGTTTATGCAAAAGCTGTTGTATTGGCAACTGGAGGCATAGGTGGATTATTTAATAATTCAACTAATCAGAGAATATTGACAGGAGATGGAATAGCATCAGCAATAAGACACGGTATAGAATTAAAGGATATGGATTATATTCAAATTCATCCGACAGCATTTTATGAAGAAGGTGAAAATAAGAGGAAATTTTTGATATCAGAATCTCTAAGAGGGGAAGGTGGAATTCTTACAAATATAAAAGGGGAAAGATTCATAAATGAGCTTTTGCCGAGGGATGTGGTATCAGAAGCAGTATATAATCAGATAAAAGAGACAGAAGTACCTTATGTAAATTTAGATATAAGGTTTTTGGGAAAAGATTATATAATAAATAGATTTTCAACTATTTATGAGGAATGCTTAAAAAGAGGAACAGATATAACAAAAGAATTTATTAAGGTTTCTCCAGCTCAGCATTTTTTTATGGGAGGAATAAAAGTAGATTTGGATTCTAAAACATCTATGAAAAGCCTATATGCAGTTGGAGAGACAAGCTGTACAGGAGTACATGGTGCTAACAGACTCGCAAGTAATTCATTACTTGAAGGACTTGTATTTTCAAGAAGAGCTGCAATATCAATTAACAACATTGTGGATTATTTGGAAATTAAGGTTTTTCCTGTGGAGAGATTAGAAAAATCATGGGATGAATTACAAGAAGAAAATAAAGAGATAACTGTGAGAACTATAAAAGAAAAGGGTGGAAAGTTAGATGATAAATTATTTAGTTATAGATAAAATAATAAAAGATGCACTTATTGAAGATTGTCCAAGCGATGACATAACCACAAATTCAATCATAGGAGAAGAAAGTATCTCTACAGTAGAATTGATTTGCAAGGAAGAAGGCATGGTTGCAGGACTTGAAGTATTTAAAAGAGTATTTGATTTATTAGGAAATGTGGAGATCGAATTTTATAAGCGTGATGGAGATAATGTACATGTAAAAGACAGAATTGCTTTTCTAAAAGGTAATACAAGAAGCTTATTAGTTGGGGAAAGGATTGCTCTAAATTTACTTCAAAGGATGAGTGGAATAGCTACATTAACGAATAGATTTATACAAGAAATAAAACACACAAATGCAAAATTATTAGATACAAGAAAAACAACACCAAATTTAAGGATATTAGAGAAATATTCTGTAAAGATTGGAGGTGGATGTAATCATAGATTTAATTTATCTGATGGTATAATGATTAAAGACAATCATATTAGTGCGGCTGGTGGAATAAAAAGGGCTATAGAGCTAACTAGAAAAAATTCTTCATTTGTTAGAAAAATAGAGGTAGAAACTGAAAATTTAGAAATGGTACAGGAAGCACTATTAGCAGGCGCAGATATAATAATGCTTGACAATATGAGTCTAGAGATAGCTAAAGAAGCAGTTGAAATAATAGGAAAAAGAGCCTTAATAGAATTCTCAGGAAATGTTGAACTAAATAATATTAAAGAAATAGCTGAAATAGGTGTTGATTACATATCTGTAGGAGCATTAACACACTCAGCTAAAATATTGGACTTCAGTTTAAAAAACTTAACATTGTTAGAAAATTAAAAATTGATAATTAATATTTCTGTATCAAATGAAACGGATTTTATATGAACATTCTATTATAATAATTCTATAAGTTAATTGATTTATTTAAATGCTATATTTCAATTATTAATGTATGGTCAAAAATTAATGATTAGTGAATTTAAATGAGTATGAAATGTAGGAGGAGAATTTTATGATAAGAAGAGTTATTAAAATAGATGAAGAGAAATGTAACGGATGTGGTGTTTGTGCAAGCGCCTGTCATGAAGGAGCTATAGGTATAGTAGATGGAAAGGCAAAATTATTAAGGGATGATTATTGTGACGGGCTTGGAGATTGTCTTCCTTCATGTGAAACTAATGCTATTTCTTTCGAAGAGAGAGAAGCAGCTGCTTATGATGAAGAAGCTGTAAAGATAAACATGGAGAAAAGAAATACTGAGCAAAAGAAATTAGAGTTAAACAAGAATCAAACAATTCAATTTGGATGCCCAGGTTCACAATCTAGAATGTTAAGCCATAAGAAGATTGAAGTGAAGGATGCGAGAACTGAGGGTGAGATAGTATCACAATTGAATCAATGGCCTGTGCAGATTAAACTTGTTTCTCCCAATGCAGCATATTTTAATAATGCTAATTTACTTATAGCAGCAGATTGTACAGCCTATGCATATGGAGATTTTCATAATAAGTTTATTAGAAATAAAATTACATTAATAGGATGTCCAAAACTAGATGAGGGAGATTATTCAGAAAAACTAACGACAATTTTGAAGATGAATGATATAAAAAGTGTTACTGTTGTAAGAATGGAAGTTCCATGTTGTGGTGGAATAGAAAATGCTGTGAAAAATGCATTAAAGGCAAGTGATAAAATGATTCCTTGGCAAGTAGTAACTATTTCGACTAATGGAGAAATTATTGAATAAAAATATAAATAAAATAAGGGTATATTTGCATATATAAAAAGTTTTATATGTAGATATGCCCTATAAATTTATAAAAATGATTATTTCAGGGTATACTTAAATTAGAAATGGGAATTTATACAGATAAGTAAAAAATTATATATTCATTAAGGTGAAATAGAGGATATTATTGCTAATGTGTAGAATACTATAATATCGAGATATTTAAGGGGGAGTATATATGAATAAAAGGAAAGTGTTAATACCAATAGACGGAACAGAAAGAAGTATGCATTCTTTAGAATTTGTAAAAGAAATATTTCCCGATAAAGATTCAATTGAAATTATAATAATGAATGTTAAAGAATTAGTACTGATAAATGAAATGATAGTTGCTGATGAGATAAAATTTGCACAAGAATTGGGTGAAGAAATATTACAAGCAGCTAAAGAAAAAATGAAAGATTATAAGACAGAAACTTATTTTACTTTTGGATATCCAGGAGATGAAATAATAAAGAAAGCAAATGAAGAAAATATAGGAGTAATCGTTATGACTAAATCTACTAAAAGAGGTTTAAATCGAATGATTGGCTCAGTAACTACTAATGTTGTCAAACGTGCCAAATGTATTGTAATGATAGTGCCTAATGATTTTTCAATTAGTATTAAATAAGCAAGTTAATCAGTAGGTTTGAAAATTAGAATTTTATAGGCTATCTTAAAAATTGCATTTTAAGGTAGTCTTTATTTTTGAATATAGAATTTTACTATGTATAATGATATAATAAAGCGAAACTTATTTGTTATAATATAAGTATTTATGGAACATTAAGTTAAAGATTTATATTAAATAATAATTTTAAGGTGGAATTTATTTTAGCTTATATTAATACATGCGGTTAGTTCATAATTTTCAGATAAGGGATGAGAATTTTGAATTGATATAAATTATATAAAAATTATTTTGTTATATTTAAGGAGTAAGAAATGAGAGCAGTTTATAGAAATCCAAGAGAATTAGCAACATGTTTAAAGGACATTGTGGATACATATTATGATGACCTAATTTCATATGAAAAGATGGAAGAAAGAATTATGAAGATAGTTGATGCTAATAGAGAAGCTATATATAAAGAAAAAAATATGTCAGTTAAGATAGCTAATGTCTTAGGAGATAAAAGAGTAGATGTAATTAATAAAGTAGTTGAAAGTAAAACTAAGTCAGAAGTTTAATGAGTTTTGCGGTTTAGGAGTGAATTTGGAATGGGTAAGAAAGTAATATTAACAGGAGATAGACCAACAGGTAAATTACATATAGGACACTATATAGGTTCTTTAAAAAATAGAGTTGTACTTCAAGAATCAGGCTTATATGAAAGTTTTATAATGATTGCAGATCAGCAGGCTTTAACAGACAATGCAAGAAATCCTGAAAAGATAAGAAATAGTTTAACGGAAGTTGCACTCGATTATTTAGCAGTTGGAATTGATCCAAGCAAATCAAATATATTTGTACAATCACAGATACCAGAACTAAATGAATTAACAATGCATTACTTAAATCTTGTTACTTTATCAAGGTTAGAAAGAAATCCAACAGTTAAGCAAGAAATAAAACAGAAAAATTTTGAAAATAGTATTCCGGCAGGGTTTCTTATTTATCCAGTAAGTCAAGCGGCTGATATTACAGCATTTAAAGCAGACACAGTACCAGTTGGAGAAGATCAACTGCCTATGATTGAGCAAACAAGGGAAATCGTTAGAAGTTTTAACTCTATATATGGAGAAGTTCTAGTTGAGCCAGAAGCAGTACTTCCAAGTTCTAATGCAGGAAGATTACCTGGAACGGATGGAAAAGCTAAAATGAGTAAGTCAATAGGAAATTGTATATATCTATCTGATGATGCTGATACGATTAAGAAAAAAGTAATGTCAATGTATACAGATCCTAATCATATAAGAGTAGAAGATCCAGGGCAAATAGAAGGAAATACTGTATTTACTTATCTAGATGTATTTGCAACTGATAAAAATGCTGTTGAAGAAATGAAAGAGCATTATAAGCGTGGTGGTCTTGGTGATGTAAAAGTAAAAAAATACTTAAATGAAATTTTACAGGCTGAATTGGAACCAATAAGAAATAGAAGAATTGAGTTTGAAAAAGATATAGATGCGGTATATAAAATGCTAAAGGATGGTAGCAATAAGGCTAGAGAAGTGGCAGCTAATACTCTTAGAGAAGTTCGAGAAGCAATAGGGATAGAATATTTTACTGGAAAATAATAAAGTAAATTCATTAGAGGGGGAATTCAAAATGAAAGCTATTGGAATATTAAATTATCCAGTAGAAGATGTGTTCCATATTTTTATAAAAAATGCAAAGAAAGATTTTTCGGATTTTAACGAAGAAGATGCGACAGGATGTAAGATTCAAAAGAGTATAAATACTGGTAGACCTAATCCAGTAGAATGTACAGTTGAAATAACAGGATATGCAAAAAATGAAAAATATCAAATTACTACCTCAACTGATTTTACAACATGTATATCCACATATAATTTCAAAGGGCAAAAAGATGGCACAACCAAATTAGTATTTGAAGAAGAACAGTCAACAGATAAGTTTTTTGGATATATGTCATTATGGATTCAAAGATTTATGGCTAGGCGCGCCTTTAAGGCAAAGTATAATAATATTGTAGATGCTCTCAATAATGAATTGAAGACATATGCTAATAATAAAGAACGAAGCAAGCCTAAAAATAAATAATAAAAATACAGGGTTGTAAAATCAATCCTGTATTTTTATTTTATTAAAAAATATTAAAACCAATTACCATTATTAAAAATTTTAATTTCTTCACCAGCTGGTGTAATACCAGTTATATTTGTATCTTTAGTTCCTATCATAAAATCAACATGTATCAACGATACATTTGAACCAGATAGAATTGATTCTTCTCTTGTCATTTTTTCTCCGTTCTTTATGCAGCAAGGATATGAAGAACCAAGAGCCAAATGGCATGAAGCATTTTCGTCATATAATGTATTATAAAAAATTATATTTGAATTTGAAATTGGAGAATTATATGGAACTAAGGCAACCTCACCTAGATATCTTGAACCTTCGTCTGTATTAAGAAGCTCAGTTAAAATATCTAATCCAGTTTCAGCAGAACAAGCTACAACTTTACCATTTTTAAATGTTAAGGAAAAATTGTTTATTAAATTTCCACAATAGCTTAAAGGCTTTGAGCTAAAAACAATTCCGTTTACGTCATCCAATTTAGGGGTAGTATAAACTTCTTCTGTAGGCATATTAGCAATAAATCTCAGACCATCTTGTGTTATATCCTCACCCCCGCACCAAATATGATCTTGAACTAATCCTATTTTTAAGTCAGTTCCAAGAGAATTTGTAAAATGAAGATATTTAAATTTATAGGAATTTAATTCTAATACCTTATCATGAAGAAGGTTAGTGTGTTTATTCCATGCATCTATAGGATTCTGTTCTTTAAGTCTCATAACAGTAAAAATTGCATCCCATAATTTTTCAATTGCTTCACATGAGTTAGATTCACTAAAGACTTTTTTTGCCCAGTTTTCAGTTGGAATTGAAACTATGCACCAAGCATTTTTGTTGGAAGTACATGCGCTATGATATTTCTCTAAGGCTGTACGTCTGCCTTTTTGATATGCCGATATTTTCTCCGAATCTACATCTTTGAAAATATCTGGATCAGATGCGGAAATACTCAAAAATGCTGCATTATTTTCTACGTAATAGTCATATTTATCTTTTTCAAATTTTGGCGTAATAGAAAGAATTTCCTTTGCAGAATTATTAAATCGTATCTTATTGAATTTTTCATCATTATAATTTATAACTACATCAGAAGCACCAGATTTATAGGCTTCATCCGCAAGTAGCCTTGCAAAGTTACTACACTCAATAGGGCTATTTATAACTAAAAGTCCATCTTTTTGTATATTTACACCTTTGATAATAGCAAGTTTAGCATATTTAGATAAAAGGTTATCTAACAATTATATCACCTCATTACATAATAGATTTTTATAGTACTGGTTAATTTAAAATACTTTGCATTTGGAATTACAATCTATAATTAACATTATAACAATTTTTGCAAGTTATCTACTATAGTAAAATAAAGAATATACAAAATAAGAATTATTACTAATAATTATGGAAATAATATGAGATAAATTCATTACACAACAAGATACATATATACTTTAAGTTATACAATATAGTATAATGAGTTTAAATAATGACTTGAAGTAGATAATAATATTTCTAGTTGAGTAAATTTTTATGTTAAATTTCAGGAGGTTTCTAATGAAAAAATTATTGGTTTTAGACTCAAATTCACTTATGAATAGGGCTTTTTATGCTTTGCCTCCTCTTACAAATAGTGATGGAATAAATACTAATGCCATTTATGGTTTTATAAATATGCTACTTAAAATGAAGGATGAAATTAATCCAGATAGTATAATTGCTACTTTTGATTTGAAAGCACCAACTTTTAGACATAAAGAGTATTCTGAATATAAAGCAGGTAGGAATAAGATGCCGCCAGAACTTGCGGAACAATTCCCGATTATTAAAGAACTATTTAAGTTAATGGGAATTAAGATATTTGAAGTTGAAGGCTTTGAGGCAGATGATTTGATTGGAACAGTATCAAAATTTGCTGAGGACAATAATACAGAAGTATTTGTAGTTACAGGAGATCGTGATGCACTTCAACTAGCATCAGAAAAAACTAAAATTATAATTACTAAGAAAGGTGTCAGTGAAACTGCTGTTTATGATAAAGAAAGCTTTATGGATGAGTTTGAAGTGACTCCAGAGCAATTTATAGATGTAAAAGGATTAATGGGAGATAAGTCAGATAATATACCAGGCGTTCCAGGAGTGGGAGAAAAGACTGCTTTTAAGCTTATAAAGGAATATGGATCTGTTGAAGAAGTTATTAAAAATATAGATAAAATTTCCGGGAAAAAACTTAAGGAAAATTTAGAAAATAATGTTGAACAAGCAATATTTTCTAAGAAATTAGCTACAATTATGAGAGAAGTTCCAATCGAATTAAATTTAGAAGATATAAGTTCTAGTAATAAAGAAAATATATTAGAAATTAAGAAGATGCTCATTAAACTTGAGATGAAGTCAATATTATCTAAATTTAATGATGATACAGTTCAGGAAGAATCTAACATTGAAGTGAGAAATATTACTACAATTGAAGATATGAAAGCATTATTCTCAGAGATGAGAAATAGAATTTATATAGATTATACTTTAACTGATGCATCTAAATATTCTAAATTAAAACTTGAATATTTAATGTTCGGGGAAGAAAATAAGGGTACTATTATAGATTTTAAAGACATAAGTTCTAAGGATAGTGAAGAAGCTTTAAAAGTTTTGAAAAATCTTATGGAAGATGATAATGTTAAAAAAGTTATTCATGATGGAAAAAACTTTGTTACATTTTTAAATAAAAATCAAATTGAAATAAAGGGATTTGATTTTGATACTGCGATAGCAGCTTATTTAATTGATTCATCAAAGAGTAAATATGAAATTCTAGAACTTGTTAATCATTATATTGGTGATAATCCTAACAGTGAAGACAGCAATATTAAGGCAATTCTTTGCAGTTACTTACCTATGATTTATGAGAAATTAAAAGAAAATCTTCATAAGGAAAATATGGATCAACTTTATTATGAAGTGGAGCATCCATTAATTTATGTGCTTTCATCCATGGAGAGTATTGGATTTAACATAAATCAAGGTATGTTAGATGAGCTACAGACTAAGTTTAAAAAAGAAATCGATAAGACACAAAAAGAAATATATGAATTAGCGGATGAGGAATTTAATATTAGTTCTCCTAAGCAACTAGGAAAAATATTATTTGAAAAATTGGATTTACCAGTCATTAAGAAAACAAAAACTGGATATTCAACTAACCAAGAAGTTTTAGAGAAGCTAATGAATAAGCATGATATAATACCTAAAATAATGTATTATAGGCAAATCACAAAGATAAATTCTACATATGTAGAAGGTTTAAAAAATGTGGTTGATGAAGATGGGCGTATCCATTCAAACTTCAATCAAACTGTAACTACAACAGGAAGACTATCAAGCACAGAACCTAATTTGCAAAATATTCCTATAAAATATGAAATGGGTAGAGAAATAAGAAAAGTATTTATACCAATGGAAGAAACTGATATACTGTTTTCATGTGACTATTCGCAAATAGAATTAAGGGTATTGGCTCATATTGCTGGAGATGAAAATATGATAGATGCATTTGAGCATCATAGTGATATTCACACAAAAACTGCTTCGGAAGTATTTAAAGTTCCGATAGGAGAGGTTACTTCTCTTATGAGAAGTAGAGCAAAAGCAGTTAATTTTGGGATAGTGTATGGGATAAGTGCGTTTAGTCTTGCAGAAGATTTAAAGATCACAAAGAAAGAAGCAGAAGAATACATGTCTATATATTTAGAAAGATATCCTAAGATAAAAGAATATCTTGAAAATGTTGTAGATGAAGCTAAAGAAAATGGATATGTATTGACAATTTTAAATAGAAGAAGATTTATTCCTGAGATAAAATCTTCCAATAAGATAGTTAAGGCTTTGGGTGATAGATTGGCAATGAATGCACCAATTCAAGGAAGTGCAGCTGATATAATAAAGCTTGCAATGGTAAATGTTTATAACAGATTAAATGAAAAAGAATTAAAAAGTGAATTAATCCTTCAAGTACACGATGAACTTATTTTAAATGTAAAAAAAGATGAATTTGAAGAAGTTAAAAATTTAGTTGCTTATGAAATGGAAAATGCAATTAAGTTAAAAGTAGCACTTGATGTGGATGTTAATTTTGGAGATACATGGTACGATGCCAAATAATGTATTGTGGAATTAAAAAAGGTGGTTTTTATAAAATGGTTAAAATTGGTTTAACAGGTGGAATCGGCACCGGAAAAAGCACTGTATCAAATATTTTAAGTAAAGAAGGACTAAAAATAATAGATGCAGATTCTATAGCTAAAGAAGTACTTGAAAATAATCCAAAGATATTAGAAATGGTTCGGGCACAATTTGGAGCAGGTTTCTTTGACTGGAGAGGTGAATTTAGAAGGAAAGAATTTGGAAACCACATATTCAGATTTCCTAAACAAAGAATAAAATATGAAAGTATAATTATGCCGTATATTAAACAATCAATTGAAGAAAAGATAAAATTGCACGAACAAAAGAATGAAAAAATAGTAATAATAGATGCTCCTACTTTAATTGAAAATAATATGCATGAGGAAATGGATTATATTGTACTTGTATATGCGGATAATTCAGTTCAAATTCAAAGAGTTATGAATAGAGATAAATTAACTAAAGTTGAAACTGTTAGTAGAATAAATTCTCAAATGTCTATGGAAGAAAAAAAAGAGTTTGCGAATATTATTATTGACAATAATACTGATTTAATCGAATTGCAGAAGCAAGTTTATGATTTTATTGATTTTATAAAACTAATATGCTAAGTAAGGAGAATATAATGAAGTTTCTAAGAAAAACCTTTTGTGCAATAGTATTCTTAGTAGTAATTGTAGCAGCAATTGGCATAGGTTCGAGATATATTATAAAAGAAAAGTTTTTTCCTTATAAGTACCAGCAGTATGTTGATATGTACAGTTCGCAGTATAATCTAGATCCATTGCTAGTACTAGCAGTTATAAAAACTGAAAGTAAATTTGATGATGATGCGCATTCACATAAAAATGCCGTAGGTCTTATGCAAATAACGGTTGATACTGGACAATGGGCAGCGAAAGAAATGGGATATAATACATTCTCTAAAGAAGACCTGTATAATGAAGAATATAATATTAAAATGGGATGCTGGTACCTTAGGCGTTTGAATGATACTTTTGATAAAGATATGGATTTGACAATTGCAGCATACAATGCAGGACCAACTAATGTGCAATCATGGCTTGATAATAGAAAATACTCTTCAGATGGAAAAAGTGTAGATTATATACCTTTTGGGGAAACAAAAAAATATGTTGATAAGGTAAACACATATTATCATATATATCAATATCTTTATGATAAAAAAGACGATTATTTTGAGGCAGATAAGGTAGTTGATCTAATGAAAAGCTTCCTAAATGTACATTTTTTAAGTTAATTATTAGTCTCTGCCTAATGATTAACTTAAATATTTTATGAAAATTACTTGAATTTTAAATAAGAATAGATTATCATTAAGTGAGTAATTTATATTTGCAGGTGTGGTGGAATGGCAGACACGCTATCTTGAGGGGGTAGTGTTCACATGGACATACGGGTTCAAGTCCCGTCACCTGCACCAAAATTTGATGAATTTCGTAGAGTTTCATATTTTAGAAACTTAGCGAAGGGCTTATATATAACACATATTTAGCTATGAAAATAGCTAAATATGTGTTATTTTTTTGAAAAAAACGTGTATTAAGATACATAAAATATTTTTTGTTTTAAAATCTTACAATTGTTTATAATCTCATTACTATGATTAATTAAATCTCTAAAATTACAAATGGTGGAATTGAGATTTGAAAAGTTTTTAATAAAAATTAAGGAAATAAAAATATAGTTGTTATAATGAAGTGGGAATTAAAATTTTAATGAAATTAAAAAGGTTTTTGTAAAAAAACATCGAATAAGTATTTGTACAATATAAATTTATAGGATATTTATTATGTGATTAAAAGGGGAGTGGGTTTTAATGTTCAAATCGATTAAAGGTAAATTAGTATCACTTATATCTATGCTTATTATTTCAATGATTCTTTTAAGTTTGTATTCAATTAATAACTTAAATGTGATTAATACAGTTTCAGCTAATATGTCTACAGAATTAATTCCAGGATTAATCCAATCAGGGAATATAAACACGATGACATCTGATTTTAGAATAATGGAATATGAACATATAATCTCAACTGACAAAAATGAAATGGCTCAAAAAGAAAAAGATATGGAAGCAAAAAATAACGAAATTCAAAGCAGTATGAATTTATATGAAAAAACATTTTATGATGATAAAGATAAGCAATTATTTGAGACAGCTAAAAATGATTGGAATCAATATTTGAAGATACATGAGAAAGTTATAGCCTTGAGTAGAGATTTAAGAACTGATGAGGCCATGGAAATCATGAATGGAGAAGGAAAGAAATACTTCGACTCAGCATCAGGATCATTGATTGAATTATCTAAGTATAATCAAGAAATGGGAGCGAATTTTTCTAAGCAGGGTAGTGATATATACCAAAAAGTAAAGAATATATCTATAATAATTATTTCAGTATTAATTATTTTTTCAATGGTTATTTCATTTATGATTATCAAAGGAATAATAGCATCACTAAAAAGTTTAAAGGATGAGTTAGATGCACTTGCAGAAAAAGGTGGTGACCTAACTCAAGAAATTAAAGTTAAATCTAAGGATGAAATTGCTGGACTTGCAAATAGTTTAAATAAATTTATATCAAACTTAAGGTTAATAATTAGTGAGGTCAATGAGAGTACTGAAAATGTTATAAATATAAATAATGATATAAATAGTAAGATAGATAATCTATCAAGTACAATAGAAGAAGTTTCAAGCAGTACAGAGAGTATTGCTGCTGGAATGGAAGAAACAGCTGCATCATCAGAGGAGATGCTAGCAACATCTCATGAAATCGAAAAAGCTGTAGAGGGAATCTCGGAAAAAATTCAAGATGGATTAATATCAGTTGAAGGAATACAAAAAAGTGCAGATGATGTTAAGAAAAATACGATTGAGTCACAAGAAAAAGCAAAGGCGATATTTTTAGAGACAAAAGAAGGTCTTGAAAAAGCTATTGAAAACTCTCATATTGTAGCTAGAATTAGTATATTATCTGAATCTATAATCGAGATTGCCGCACAAACAGATTTGTTGGCATTGAATGCTGCTATTGAAGCTGCTAGAGCAGGGGATGCAGGAAAAGGATTTGCAGTTGTTGCAGAAGAGGTAAGAAAACTTGCAGAAGAATCTAAGAATGTAGTTACTGAAATAAAGAATGTTACTGATAAAGTTACAGAATCTGTAGGCGATTTATCAAGCAATTCAAGCAAGCTCTTGAAATTTATTTCAAATAACGTAGATAATGATTATAAATCTATGATGGAAGTTGCAGATAAATATAGCAAGGATGCAGACTTTGTTAATAGTTTAGTTTCGGACTTTAGCTCAACTTCAGAGGAACTTTTGGCATCTATACAGGATATTTTAAAAACAATAGATCAAGTTGCAGAAGCTTCCACAGATGGAGCAGAAGGAACTACTGAAATAGCAGAAAAGGTAGTCGAAATAAATGAGAAAACTAATAAAATAATATTAAATATAAATGAATCTAAAGAGAGTACAAGTAAATTAATTAAAAAAATATCTACATTTAAATTTTAATAAAAGTAATTGCTAATTTCAGATTCTGATACATAGAAGGAAGAGATAAGAATTGATTAACTATTAGTAATTTTATAGCCTTTAGCATAATAGCTAAGGGCATTTTCTTTACTTTTTTATCATACATTTCATCTTAATTGAATAGGTAAAGGTATAATAGTTAATTTCTCCAGAATAGAAATAAAGTTTTAAGTACGGAAAATAATTATTGGAGAAAAAATGACTCTTGGTCATTTTTGTGTGATATAATCTATACAAAGAAATATTTTCTGACAGGAGCATTGAATATGAAGAATATAATAAATATTTTTAAACGGGATATGAAGAATATATTTACTAATTGGGTGGCAGCACTTGTTGTAGTAGTTTTAATGATAATACCATCTTTATATTCATTAATAAATATTGAGGCATCCTGGGATCCATATTCTAATACGAAGGGAATAGAAGTTGCAATTGTTAATGAAGATAAGGGAACGGTATACAAAGAACATAGTATAAATTTAGGCGATGAATTAGTTGATAAGCTCAAAGAAAATGATCAATTAGGATGGGTATTTGTAGACAAAGAAACTGCCAAAAATGGTTTAACAAATGAAAAGTATTATGCAATGATTGAAATACCACAAGCTTTTTCAGAGGATGTTACGACTGTAGTTAAGAAAGACGTTACAAAACCTAAGTTAATATATACTGTAAATGAGAAGAAAAATGTTATTGCATCTAAAATAACTGATGCAGGTGTAAAAAGTGTCAAAACTCAATTAGATGAGAATATAGCAAAGAGTATATCGGGAATAATGTTCAGATTATGTGATGAGGTTGGTATAGATATACAAAATAACAGATCTGAGCTTAGAAATATAATAGATTCAGTATATAAATTAGATGATAATATGCCAGAAATTGAAAAAATGCTAGATGAAGCAATTAATGGAACAATAAGTGCTTCTGAGTTAATGATAAAAACAAATGAGCTTATACCAACTGCAGCAGACACTGTTGATGAAACTGCTGAATTTTTAAATAATACACAAAGTTTTCTAAATGAAACACAAGGAGATTTGCAGAATGAATCTCCAAAAATTAAAGAAGATCTTGTTGAATGTGAAAATACGCTGGATATTATAGGAACAGAGCTTAAAAATATTGATGAAAATATATCACCGGAAGTAGAAAAGAAAGCATTGTTACAGATATTAGACACTTCTAAAGCAATTAGAACTAGTTCTAGCGATGCTAAGTCTAGATTGAAGAATATAAAAAGAGCTATTGATAAGATTAGTGAAATAGAAATCCCTAAACCTTCAATTGACAAATCACTACAAAGTTATGATGAAATAAAAAAGCTTCAGCAAATTTTTGATAAACAAGCAGATGTAATTGAAAATCAAAGAGATTTATTAAAGCAAGAAAGTAGGACCATTTCTAAAATCATAGATAGATTAGATAATATAGATAATAATCTTGATAAACTAATTGATAGAACTAATAAAGATATTGATAAATTAAATAATGGAGATAAAATATTGGACATGCAGGATCTTACAGATACTAGAAAGGTATTAGATGATTTGCATAATTTAGTTTCTGATATAACAGATAATTATGATTCAGAAATTGTACCAACAATTAATAAGGGGTTTGACTCAATGAGCGAGATAATTGATACTGGGTTAAACTTATCGGCTCAAGGAAAAAAAACTTTGCCAGATGTTCAAGAGATGTTGAATACTTTCAAGAATGCAGCAGATTTATCTAATGATGAATTAAAAAAATTAAAAGAAAAGTTTCCAGATATAAGAGACAATGTACATGAGCTTGCGCAGAGATTAAAAAAAATAGATAACAAGAAAGATATTGATGAATTATTAGATATGATAACAAATGATTGGAATGCTCAAAGTGATTTTTTATCTAGTCCTGTAGAAATTCAGGATAATAGATTATTCCCATGGCCTAATTATGGATCTACAGTAACGCCATTTTATACAGTTCTTTGCTTATGGATTGGTGGATATGTATTATCAGTCCTAATTGGAACAGAGTCACATTCTATAGAAAATGATAAAGAATTAAATAAGTACGAGAAATATTTTGGAAGGCTATCGTTATTTTTATTCATAGGAATAGGCCAAGCTTTAGTAGCTAGCTTAGGAGCATTATTTATTTTGCATTCTTATTCAGTTCATCCAGTAATGTTTGTCTTCTATTGTATATTTATAAGTGTTGTATTTAATTGCATAATTTATACAGCTGTTAGTCTTTTTGGGTATGGAGGAATAGTTATAGGTGTGGTATTGCTTGTTATACAAGTTGCTGGAACCAGTGGCAATTTTCCAATAGAAGTTAATCCGGCAGGATATCAAAAGCTATTTCCATTTCTTCCATTTACTTATGCAATAAGTGGAGTTAGACAAATTATGGCAGGAGTAATATATTCAATATTATTTAAAGATAGCATTATATTATTTATGTTTATGATAGGGTCAATTATTATTGGAGTTTTGGCTAAAGAACCGATAAATGCAAAAAGAATAAATATTGTTGAAAAATTAAGAGAAAGTTCAATAATGAGTAGTTAAAATAATCTATATTGCAATACTAGGGGAATCAATTATGAAGAATATATTTAGAATATATAAAAGAGATATTAATAAAATACGTACTAACTGGGTAGCAAGACTTATGATTATGGTAATGATAATTATTCCATCTATGTACTCATTGATAAATATAAAAGCTTCATGGGACCCTTATTCCAATACAGCTGGAATTAAGATTGCTATTATTAATGAGGATAAAGGTACTGTATTTAAGGACAAGAATATAAATTTAGGAGAAGATTTAGTTGATAAACTTAAGGAAAATGATAAATTAGGATGGGTTTTTACAGATAAGGAAAATGGGGAGCAAGGTTTGCTACTAGAAAAGTATTATGCAACAATTGAAATTCCAGAAAATTTTTCTGAAGACATTACAACATTGTTAGAAAAAAATATTAATAAACCAAAGTTAATATACACGGTAAATGAAAAGAAAAATGCGATTGCTCCCAAGATGACAGATTCAGGTGTAAAAACAGTAAAAAATGAGTTAGATGAAAATGTAATTAAGACAGTCTCAGGAATATTGTTTAGGATATGTAACGAAAGAGGAGTTGATATACAAGACAACAGACCTAAGCTTAGAAAAATAGTTGATAACATATATGAGTTAGATGATAATGTGTCAGAAATCGAAACACTTTTAGATGATGCAAGCAACGGAACAGTTAATTTGAAAAATGTGTTAACTAAAACTAATGATATGCTTCCAACAATATCTAATGCTATTGATTCATCAAGTGATTTTTTAAATAATAGTAAATCGGTTTTAGATGATACTCAGGGAAAACTATCAGATATTTCTCCAACAGTAAAGCAGGACTTAATAAAATCAGAAAATGTACTCGATAATTCAAGTGTAGAACTTAAAAATCTAGATGAGAATGTATTACCAGAAGTATCTAAAAAGGTGTTATTAAATGTAAGGGATTCTGCTATTGCAACAGAAGAGACGATTAATAATGTTAAATATAAACTTAGAAATATAAAGAAACTCATTGATAAATTAAGTGATATAGAAATCAAAATACCTTCATTTGGTGATAATGTTCCGAATATAGATTCGATAAAATTAATTACAGACAAACTAGATAAACAATTAAATTCAGTAAAAAATATGCAAGATGATTTGAAAGATATAAGTAAAGTGATTTCAGATAATATTGATAAGCTAGATACGATTGAAGATAAATTACAAATAGTAGCTGATATATCGGATGAAGAAATTAAGAAAATAGATAATGATGGATTAAATGTGCAAACACTTAAGGATATTATAAAAGTTGTAGATGAAGTACATAGTTTGGTGGCAGATATTACAGACAACTATGATTCAGAAATTGTACCAGGAGTAGAAAAGAGCATTAATTCAACTAGAAAGGTTTTAGATGATAGCTTATCTATTATTGATGAAGGGAGAAATACATTACCAGAAGTAGAAAAATTGCTAAGTGTTTCACAGGATGCAACCAACTTAACTAACGATGAATTAACTAGTTTGAAAAGCAAGTTACCAGACGCTAAAAATAAGATTCATGAATTGTCAGATAAAATCAAGGACATGGATGAAGAAGATAAAATTGATGAATTATTAGACATGATGACAAGCAATTGGGAAAATCAAAGTGATTTTGTAGCTAGTCCAGTTGAAATAGAAGATAATAGATTATTTCCATGGCCTAATTACGGCACAGCTACGACTCCATTTTATACCGTACTTTGCTTATGGGTTGGGGGATTGTTGGCATCGGCTTTATTATCGCTTGAAGCACCTAAATTTGATGATGGAACAAGGATTAAACCATATGAAATGTATTTAGGAAAACTATTATTATTTTTGACAGTTGGAGTATGCCAAGCATTAGTTGCAAGTATAGGTAGCTTAATTATGCTAAAGGTTTATGCAGTTCATCCTATAATGTATATTTTTTATAGTATATTTATAAGTATTATATTTGTAATTGTTATATATACTGCAGCAAGTATACTAGATGATGTAGGGAAAGCCGCAATTGTTATAATATTAGTACTTCAGATGGCAGGAGCAAGTGGTAACTTTCCGATTGAAGTTGCACCAGTATTTTTTCAAAAATTGTTTCCTTTTTTGCCTTTTACATATGCAATTAGTGGTATGAGACAGATTATGGCGGGAATAGTGTATTCAATATTGATTAAAGACATAGCAGTTTTGTCTATATACATGTTTGTTTCATTAATTGCTGGAATATTATTAAAAGGATTTATGAACAGTATTACAAATAATTTTATGGAGAAATTAAAAAAGAGTGGAATATTGAGACATTAATAGTTGTTAAAATAAAATTATTATTAATTGGAATAAATAGTCAACACAACTGATTGCTGGCTATTTTTTTCTGCAAAAAATTAATTGTATACATTTATTTATAAAAGTAAGGTGGCATAATAGAAGAAAATGATATAATAAGGTTATAGTTTCATAAAATAGGGGGAAAAATGGAAAAGTATAAAAGACTATCAAATGATTTTGTTATGAGTAAATCTATAATCATATATATTTATATGATAAGTATATTTTTATATTTTATATTAAAATTTATTGTTAATGATGCTAGTGCACATATACCTTTAATTTTTAGAATTTATTACATAACCCTAAGTATAATTTTATTTGTATTATTAAAGCAAGTGAGAAGATTTTACAAAAGATATGTTTCGAAGATAATAATAATATTTTTCTCATTAATGATATTTATATCATCGTTTGGATTTATAATGAAAATTTATGATGCAAATAGCTTAATAGAAATTAAAAGTTATATAAATTTAAGCAGAGAGAGCATATTACTAATAGAAACTTTTGCTAGTTATGTATTAACTGAATATTATTTGGAAAGAAGAAAATTAAAGATAGAAAGTTACGGAATATTAATTTTAATTATTACATGTACGTTACTGAGTTATTTTTCTAATTTGACTATACTCTTTGTGAAAATTATATATACGGTTATTGAGATACCAGCATTTATAAAAATAGTTATGAATTTAAAAAAATCAAACTACTTAAGGGAACATGGATGGAGCATCATAAAAGTTTACATATCCTCAACGGTTCTGATATTTTTAATTAATATATATGCATTTAACAATAGCCAATATATAAAAGATGCATTAATTGAAGTCATACATTTTGCAAACTTTACAATGCTTTGGAATTTTATTATATCTAGGTTGGTTAAAGATCCATATAAGGCCTTATCACGTTCGTTGAATGATAAAAATGGGGAACTAGATGAACTAAATCATGAAATAGAATTAGGAAATGCTAAGTTAGAGAGTTCAATAAATTTATTAAGAAGTAAAGAGTATTTATATTCAACATTATTTAGGTTTATGCCCCATCCAATTATAATTCTGAATGCAGATAATGATAGAATATTATTTGTGAATAAACAATTTTTAAAGATTTCGGGAATCTCAAAAAAAAGAGAAATAATAAATAAAAAAATAAGCAATTATATTGATTTTGTAAATAATAATGCAGAAAATAAAGATTATGATGCAATTCTCTATATAGGAAATCAAAAAAAATTTATAAAGGCAGAATTTTTGCCTTATTATGAAAATGTATCATGGAAATTGCTATTGATTAAAGATAGAACTTCTAAAGTTCTTGTGGATGAAATAAGGAAAGAAGTTGAGAATAAACAAATTGAAGAAAGTATTAGGAGAGAATTTCTTTCAAATATAAGTCATGATTTGAAAACGCCGATAAATGTAATATATTCGGCAATGCAGGTAGAAAAAATATATGTTGAAAAAGAAGACTTTGATATATTAAAGAAATATAATGATATATCTAAGCAAAACTGTATCTCTTTAATTAAATTAACCAACAATTTAATAGATAATTCAAAGATAAATTCCCATTATTTAACGCCAAGATTAGAGAATATGAACATAGTTGAGGTCATAGAGGACAATGTAATGTCATTAGTAGAATATGTGAAGTTAAATAATATAGATTTAATTTTTGATACTAATACTGAAGAGTGTTACTTGGATATTGATCGTGAATTTATGTATAGAATAATTCTAAATTTAGTTTCTAATGCTGTGAAATTTACTAAAGATGGTGGACAAATATGCGTGGTGGTAAACGAATTTGATGATAAGGTCAATATATCTGTAAAAGATAATGGAATTGGAATAGATGAGGAATTTATATACGAAGCATTTAATAGATATTCAATTGGAGGAAATTGTAATCCTGACAGAAAAAGTGGGACAGGCATAGGGCTTTTTGTAGTAAAACAATTAATTGAACTACAAGGCGGAAAAATCGAAATAAAAAGAAATAATAATTTAGGGACAACTGTAAGTATTGAATTTATGAAAGGGATATAGAGATGTATAATGGTTTCTTAGCATTGGACAAAATAAAGATAAAAATTAGAAACGTTCAGAAGTATGCATTTTTAACGGTACTAATAATTTTATGCTCTATTCTTACTGATAATGTTAATTTTTATTTGCTATTGAATAATATAATTGCAATATCTATGATTTTGGCGTTTATTTATGTGTATATAATAAGGGGGAAGTTTGTCGGTAAAGGTTTTGTAGCAAGATTCAAAGTGATATATTTAATACTTATTATGATACTAGCTATAAATGTTACTGAGATAATAATGTTATTTAAGGATATTCCTAAAAGTTACTTCATACTTTTTTATAGCATGCACGCTACTTTAGAATATTGCATAATAAAAATAGGACTCCTGGTTAAAAATAATAATAGAAAGAGTCTTGTAATATGTATATCGGAAATAGTAATTATCATACTGCTTGGTATTGGCTTTAATGGAGGAAATGGAATACATAATCCTTATGAACTATCATTTTTTATATGGAGCATTACCATAAGTGTTTTGTTAAGCATAGGTTTGTGCATATCTACAGCACAAGATATGCTATCTAAAAGAAAACAATTTACCATTGCTGAATTTAGACAAATAATATTTTATATTTTTTCTATATTATTTAATTATTTGGGATTTATATGCCTTTATATGAGCTATGTGAAAGTTTCTGAATTTATATTAATTGTTAAATGTATTACTTTATATAAATTTTATGATTACATAATAAGTAAAGTAGTGGATGGTTCATTAAAAGAACTTAATAATAATATCGAAAATGCAACTAAAACAAAGAAAGAACTTAACTCTATATTAAGGAAAAGGAATTCTATATTAAATGAAATAAGTGTAATGATCAAAAAGAGTGGAGATAGGAATAATGAACTAATTGATTCTATTTATGGTGGTGTATTTCTATTTTACTTAGATAGGCTTCGACACATAAATAAGAGGACATTAAAAACTTTAAACATAACTAATGATGAGATCTTAGGAATAGAAATAAATGATTTTATAAAAATGTATTTTGATATAACGCTTGAAGATATTAAGAGAGCAGGCAATTATATTCCATGCATAAAAATGAAACATACTGATTTCGAAGTTGAAATATTTTTGGCTTCCATAGATGAAATAAGCAAGATTCTTTACATACATGATATAAGTGAAATTAAAGAAAATAAAAAGATGAGAGAAATTCTTGAAGAATACTTGCAAGAGGATGAAATAAAAAAAGAATTTTTCTCTAATATTTCTCATGAACTAAAAACGCCTATAAATCTTATATTTTCTGCATTGCAGGTTAATCAAATTTATTTTAATGAAAATAATCTAGATGGAGTAAATAAGAATAGAAAGATTATAAAGCAAAATTGTTTAAGGCTTATAAGGACTATTAATAATTTTATAGATGCTAATAAAATTTCAGAGGGGTATCTAATTCCGAATCTAAAAATACATAATATAGTTAACATTGTAGAAGAGGTTTCGATGGCGTCTAATAAGTACATAAAATTAATAAATAATACTCTGACATTTGATGCACAGGAAGAGGAAATCTATGTTAAGTGTGATAAGGAAATGGTAACAAGAATTATGTTAAATATTCTTTCCAATTCTGTTAAATATGGAAAGCAAGGTGGAAAAATAAATGTGAGTGTAGAGCTTTATATGGATAACAAAGTTGCTATAAAAGTTAAAAATGATGGCTTGAAAATTGATAAAGAAACCATTCCATATATTTTTGATAAATTCACTAAACTGAATAAAACTTTTAATAGACTAAAAGAAGGAAGCGGCTTAGGGTTATTTCTAACTAAAGCCTTAGTTGAACTTCAAGAAGGAAATATACGGCTCACATCAAATAATAGAGGAAATGAATTCACAATAATTATGCCTATGGCTCAGCAATTACATGAAGATAAATTCAACAATGAAGATTGGGAAACAAATTTATTAGAAGAAAAGATAGATATAGAGTTTTCGGATATATATATTGAGTAGAATTAACTTAATAGGAAATGAAAAAAGTAAGTGGATATGAATTTAATAAATTTATAGGTACTAAAAATAATTACAATTTGATATAAATAAACTTGTGATAAATAGTTTTATTAATTAATCATAGTTTTACATAAATAAACATATATTAAATTAGTTATGTTAAACTAATTACTTAAATTTGAGGTGTATAATTTATGTCAGAAAAGTCAGGGAATAAAAAAAGGATAAGAATTATTCCATTGTTTGTATCAATAATTATTCCACTTTTAATAGGGTGGCTTTCAACATTATTAGTTCCTAATATGAGATCAATATATGAAAGCTTAATTAAGCCACCTTTTTCACCGCCTGCAATGGTTTTTCCGATTGTGTGGACCATACTTTATATAATTATGGGAATATGCTCATATAAAGTATATATTTTAAAATATGAGAATATAGATGTAAGCTCTGCATTATTTGTTTATGCCATACAACTATTATTAAATTTTTTATGGACTATAATTTTCTTTGGGTTTAAGCTTTATGCGTTAGCATTTTTAGAACTTATTATTTTGATTATCTTTGTAATTTTAACTATAAAGAGGTTTTATGAAAAGATTGGAAATAAGGCATTTTTATTAATTCCTTATTTGGCTTGGTTAGTGTATGCAGGAGTATTGAATTTTTTTATTTGGATGTTAAATGAAATGTAAATTGTTGATATTCTATGTAATTAATATTTTTAAGATGGTTGCTAAGATTAATATCTAGGTAATCATTTTTTTATTTAATGCTATATTTTTCTCATATGAGTTGGAAAAGACAGAGGTATAAAAAAACTTAGAATTTCATGGTTGCCTGTGATTTTATTCTGACTTTTAATATTATTTATGTTTTAGTTTATAAAAAAATATATCTATTTTGCCATTTAAAGAATATTAATATTATATACTATCAATTTAGGGAGGGGTCTGCTTTGAAATATTTTAATTAAGTATATAATAGATTCAAAGTGGGATAAGATATGAAGAAAGAATTAACTCCAAATGAAATTATTTTTTGTACTTCGTGTACAGATAACATTAAAAAAAGTAATATTAATAGAGTACCCGAATTTACATCTACTTTAAATAGAATTAAAAAGAGCTTGAGTGTTGAAAAAGAAGGATACAATATATATTACGTAGATTCATTTTCAAAAGAGAAACTAGAGAATTTAATAGAGTGTGTTGAAAATATATATGAAAAACTTCCTGCACCAAAAGACATTTGCTATGTAACATCACAAGAACAACTAAATCCTACTGCATTGTTTTTACCAAATGGTAAAGGAAATATATTAAAAGAAATGATTGATGATATAAAAGAGAAATACTTTGAATGCATAGTAGAGTTTTATAGTAGTTCTTCAGATGAGGAAAAGGAAGATATTATTGAAGAAATAAGTGAAAAAAGGAATAATTATATAACAAAACTTATGGATTCAGCAAAAAATAAGAATTTTGATGTTAAAGCAACTAGCGGAGGATTTGTGTTTATTCCTTTGAAAGATGAAGGCAATGAGATGACTCAAAATGAATATGACAGTCTCGAAAGTAACACTCAAGAAAGTATCGAAAAACAAGCATCAAAATTAAAAAAAGAAGCAGAAGAAATTCTAGAGACATTAAAAGATATTGAAATAAAATCGATTAAGAAACTTAAAAGTATATACAAAGATTTTATAAAAAAGAATATGCAGAGTCATAAGGATGATTTATTATTACAATTTATTTCCCAGGATGATGTTTATAAATATCTTCTTCAAATGTATGACGATATAGAAGAAAGAGTAGTTGAGTGTTATACTATTAATTTGGAAGATGATGAAGATTGTCTAAAAGATATATTCTCTAATTATAATGTAAATGTAATTGTTGATAATTCGACCGTAGATCATCCGAGAGTTATCTATGATGAAGATCCTACTATTGGAAACTTAATTGGTACCATTGAATATAGAAACAATAACGGGGGATATAGTACAGATATATCTTTGATTTCTGCTGGTAGTTTGTTAAAGGCTAATGAAGGATGTCTTATATTAAGATTAAGTTCGTTAATAAGTAGTGGTGTAAGCTACTACTATCTAAAGAAATCATTAATTCATGGCAAAATAAACTATAATTATACGAAGAGCTATTTAGAAATGATATCTCTCGCAGGATTAAAGCCAGAGTCAATTCCTATTAATTTGAAGGTTATTTTAATAGGAGACTATGAGAGTTTTCAGATATTATATGATAATGATGAAGATTTTAAACAAATATTCCCAATCAGGATAGAAGCGGATACCGAATTAAAATATAATGATATTACTAAAAATTCTATTGAAGGATTAATAAAAGAAAAGATAAAAAAAGATAACTTATTGAATATAACAGATGATGCTCTTAAGGAAATGATTAAATTTCTTGCTAGGGTCGCAGGTCAAAGAAATAAAATATCTATAGATGATTATTATATAAATAAATTACTGCATCTATCCAATAATAATGCAAAAGAAGATAAAAGAAAAAATATAGAAAAGCAAGATATAATTGATGTAGCATATGAAGATGAAAAGATTTTGGAAGATATAATGGATAATTATAAAAGTAAAAAAATATTGATAACAGTAAACGGAAGAAAAACAGGAATAATCAATGGGCTTTCTGTAGTTGGAAATGGATCCTATAGTTTTGGTAAGCCTATGAGGATAACATGCTTATCAAATATAGGAGATGGAAGGATAATAGATGTTCATAAAGAATGCAAAATGAGTGGAAATATCCATGAAAAGTCGATTGGAATATTGCGAGGACTATTAAGTAATTTAATAAGTCCTTATGAAAAATTGCCAGTAGATTTTCAATTAAGTTTTGAACAGACTTATGGAATGCTTGAGGGAGATAGTGCTTCTGTGGCAGAGATAATATGTATTCTATCAGCTTTAAGTAAGAGGCCAATAAGACAAAATATTGCTGTCACTGGATCTATAAATCAGTTTGGGGAAATTCAGGCAATTGGTGGGGCCAATGAAAAAATTGAAGGATTCCATAGAGTTTGCAGCATTATTGATAAAACAGATGGAAAGGGTGTCTTAATTCCAAGTACAAATGCCGATGAATTAATATTAAGATATGAAGTTGAAGATGATGTTAGAAATGGAAAATTTCATATATATACCATGGAAACTTTAGAGGATGCTATTGAAGTATTAATACTTGATGAAGGAGAATCAGTAAAAAGTTTCTTTAAGGAAATAGAAAATGAAATTTTAAAATATAAGGGTGGAAAAAAGAAAAAGTAATTATTGGCTTATCTAATAAGTCAAATCTTTAAGTTAGATATCTATAAGAAAATAAAATAGAGGATGATCTTATGATATATATTTATATGAGTATATCGAGATTATCTTCTATTTTTTATGCATTAAATAAAAGCAAGAGATTCATTTAATATTTGATAATTATGTAGTTTAGGTAATTATCGGTATCTTTATTTTATATATCCTTAATATATGTGATATAGGCGGATAATTAAGATAATGAGTTGTAATAAATAGAAAAAAATGTAATAAATAGTTTGACGTTGAATAAAATAGTATGTTAAAATATGGTAAAAGATGAAATGAGGGAAAAGAGGAGGTGAACGTAGAATATCTTAAAACTTAAATATATAAGTTTAAAACTACATTGTGAGATATTCTTAATTAATATGTATTTAAAATTTGAGAAACAAAAAAATATTCTAATAACTACTCTTAGTGGTGAACTAGATCATAATAGTGCAGAGGAAGTTAGAGTAAAAATTGATGATAGGATAGATAGAGATAATATAGAAAAAGTTATTTTAAATTTTTCAGGAGTTACTTTTATGGATAGTTCAGGAATTGGAGCTGTCTTGGGTAGATATAAAAAACTATCGAACAAAGGGGGGATGCTTTGTATTGCAGAACCTAATAAGAATGTTAATAGAATTTTTGAACTGGCCGGATTGTACAAGTTAATTAAAAATTATAATACTGTAGATGAAGCAGTAAGGTGCATTTAGATGGAGGGGTTATCATGTCTGACAATAAAATGAGCATAGAATTTGTAAGCAAATCTGAAAATGAAGCTTTTGCAAGAGTTGCAGTTGCAGCTTTTGTTGCTCAATTAGATCCAACAATTGATGAAATAAATGATGTAAAAACAGCAGTGTCTGAGGCAGTTACTAATTCTATAATACATGGATATGAAAATAGAGAAGATGGATTAGTTAGAATTGAAGCAGAAATTAATGAAGATCAAGTAACTATAGCGATTATTGATAAAGGAATTGGAATTGATAACATAGAGCAAGCTATGGAGCCATTATATACATCAAGACCTGATTTGGAAAGATCTGGTATGGGATTCACTGTAATGGAGACATTTATGGATGCGTTAGAGGTTGACAGTGAAAAAGGTAATGGTACAAAGGTGGTAATTAAGAAGAAATTTAACGTGGTAAGTTAGGTGAAATAAGATGGAAAAAGAGGATTTAAAACGAGAGGATTATAATTATGATAAGAATCCCAAGCTGTTAGCTCTAGCAAGAAGTGGCGATACTGATGCTATGAATACATTAATAGAAATGAATTTGCCATTGGTGTCATCTATAAGTAAGAAATTTCTAAATAGGGGATATGATTATGAAGATATATTTCAAATAGGATCTATTGGGTTAGTTAAAGCTATTAATAATTTCGACTTAAATTATAATGTTAAGTTCTCTACTTATGCAGTTCCTATGATTATAGGAGAAATAAAGAGATTTTTAAGAGATGATGGGATGATAAAGGTAAGTCGTAATGTTAAAAGCCTTGCTAGAAAGATACATTTTCAGAAAGAGATTTTAACAAAAAAGCTCAAGAGATCACCTACTATAGAAGAGCTTGCAGATTATGCAAATGTTGATAAGGAGGAGATTTTATTTGCAATTGAATCTTCTAATAGCTTACAATATTTATATGATACAATACATCAGGATGATGGAGCTCCAGTTCTTTTAATAGATAAACTAAGTGAGAAAAGTGCAGATGATGAAAATCTTATTGAAAAGATAGCTCTTAAAGAAGCATTAAATAGTTTAGATAATAAAGCTAAGCAGATTATAATGTTACGTTATTTTAAAGATAAAACACAAGTTCAAGTAGCTAAAATGTTAGGTATAAGCCAAGTGCAGGTATCGAGAATTGAAAAGAAGGTTTTAGCTGAAATGCGGAAAAAATTAGAAGAATAAAATTTGCTAATTACACATTGGTAAGAAAAATGATAAATATAAAAAAGAGTTATTATAGAATATGTATTTGTATAATTTTTTATTAAATTAGATCAAATATATATTCTATTTTTTTTATAAAATATATGCCAAAAAATAACACGATTAATCTTAATAATTTTGCAAATGATAGATATACAGGTAAAAAAGGAGAGTGATCATCTTGACTAATAATAAAGAAGTAAGTGAAGAAAGCATAAAGCAAAAATATAATGATATGGCCAATGAAGCCATTCCAAAATCAAAGATACTTAAAGATTGCTTAAAAGCGTTTTTAGTTGGAGGATTAATATGCGATGTAGGTCAATTGATTTACAATATTGCAGCAGGATTTGGAATTGCAGAAGAACAAATAATGAATATGGTTCCTATTATAATGGTATTTTTAGGAGCTTTGTTAACAGGTACTGGAGTATATGCTAAATTAGCTAATTTTGGTGGAGCTGGTACTGTTGTTCCGATAACTGGGTTTTCTAATGCTGTAGTTTCTCCAGCAATAGAGTTTAAAAAAGAAGGATTTATATTTGGAGTCGCAGCCAAAATGTTTACAATTGCGGGACCAGTATTGGTATATGGTATTGGTACATCAGTAATAATAGGAATAATTTATTATATAATTGCAATAATTTAAATCAAAAAAGGAATTGGAATTTTAAGATGGGGATATGTATTTTTTTGATAAATAATCGAGTTGCTTTTAATTCAAAAATGTAGAGGAGTGATTAATTTGCAAATGAAGAATAAAAAGATAGGAAATCAAACTGTAAAATTAGATAATCCACCCAAAATAATATCGACGCATTCTATAGTAGGCCCTAAAGAAGGGGAAGGACCGCTAAGTGAATATTTTGATGATATATTAAACGATGACATGTTAGGAAAGGAAAGTTTTGAAAAAGCCGAAAGCGAGATGATGTTTACAGCTATATCGCAAGCTTTAAAAAAAGGGAACCTTAAAGAAACAGATATAGATTATTTATTTTCAGGAGACCTATTAAACCAAATTATTTCATCAAGCTTTGCAGCTAGAGAATTCAGTATTCCATTCTTTGGATTATACGGTGCTTGTTCCACTATGTCAGAATCTTTGAGTTTAGCGTCAATAATTATGGACGGAGGATTTGCTAAATACGTGGTTGCAGCTACATCTTCACATTTTAGTTCAGCTGAAAGGCAGTTCAGATTTCCGCTTGAATATGGATCTCAGAGACCAGCCACAGCTCAGTGGACAGTGACTGGATCAGGAGCATTAGTTTTAGGACATGAGGGGAATTATCCGGAAATAACATATGTGACAACAGGAAAAGTTAAAGATTATGGGCAAAAAGATGCTAATAATATGGGAGCAGCTATGGCGCCAGCAGCGGCAGATACAATTGTAAATCATTTTAAGGATACAGGAAGAAAACCGGAAGATTATGATATTATAGCTACAGGAGATTTAGGCGTAATAGGAAGAGAACTTGCTGATAAATTAATTGAAGACTTTGGATATAATATTAGAAATCAACATATAGATTGCGGCGAAATTATATTTGATAATGAAAAGCAGAATACATTGTCAGGTGGAAGTGGTTGTGGATGTTCAGCAGTTGTTTTTACAGGTTATTTATATAAAAGACTTATGAAAAAGGAAATTAAAAGAGTATTATTAGTTTCTACAGGTGCACTTATGAGCACTACGTCTTCTCTTCAAGGTGAGACAATTCCAGGAATAGCACATGCAGTCGCTATTGAAATGAATTCAAATTAAGTAAGAGGAAACTTATAAATAAACGAGATGTTAGATTATAAAAATCTTTTGTTTGAAAGGAATGAAAAGTGAATGAATTATATAAGTGCATTCATAGTTGGGGGCATTATTTGCGTTATAGGTCAAATATTAATAGACGTCACAAAATTAACTCCAGGAAGAATCTTAGTAGTGTTTGTTGTGCTTGGAGCTATAGTAGGTGCTTTTGGATGGTATGATAAATTAGTTTCTATTGGCGGAGCGGGAGCTACAGTTCCGTTACCGAGCTTTGGAAATGCATTAGCTAAAGCTGCAATAAAAGAGGTAGATGAAATAGGATTATTAGGAGCTTTTACAGGTGGAATTAAAGGAGCTGCAGCAGGGATTACAGCATCAATATTCTTTGGATATCTTATGGCACTAATCTTTAATCCAAAAACCAAAAAATAAATAAATTTAATATGGAAAAATAATTGAGCCCAATGAAGATTGTTATAGTAGAAATGCTTAAATAAAATTAACTTTTATAAATATGTATCGAAAATATATATAAGATATTAAAGTTTTGCCTTTTAATGTCTTTAAACGTATAATTATACTATAAATGAATGTATATATATAAAAATGAAAAATATAGTATAATAAAGAAGTTATTAATGAAGTAATTAGAATGGTGGGGTTTTTTTGGAAAAATACTGCAATAACTCTTGGGCTCAAATAGTTGAATTACTAAATAGTAATGTTCAAAGTGGACTTAGTGAAAATGATTGTGAAGCATTAAGATTAAAATATGGGACCAATAAGATTGATTTACCAAGTGGAAATAAAATTTATAAACATATACTAAATGCTTTAAAGCAAAAATCTATAATTATAAATTTGATAATTACAATAATTTTATTCGTATTTGAACATTATTTATTTGGTATAATAACAGCCTTGATATTATTATTAAATTTAATTTTAATAGTAATGCATACTATAAAAAGAGATAAAGAAATTGGAGCTTTAGAAAGGCTGAATTCTGCAGATACAGTAGTTATTAGAGATGGAGCCCAGAAAATTATAAAATCTGAAGAATTAGTAATGGGCGATATAGTAAAAATTAATAAAGACTCTGTTATTCCATCAGATATAAGAATAATAAGTGCTAATGAAATTAAAGTTGACGAAAAGAGTATAACAGGAGAAGCATTTTATAAGGAGAAATTTGAAAGTAAGATAGTAGGAAATATATTTTCTTTAACAGATATGAAAAATATATTGTTTAAAGGGTCTATAATAAAATCAGGTAGCGGACTAGGTATAGTAATATCCACTGGTAATTCTACTCAGTTAGGTAGAATGCTTACCATGCTTACGTATGCAAGTAATAGAAAACATAATTTTGGGACAATGATATCTAAAATTTTAGAAAGATATTTATTAATTTATTTCCTAGGAATTATAATTATAGGATCATATTTTGTATATACAGGACAAGATGCAAACAAAAATTACATATGCACAGCTTTATTTGCCCTTGGTTGTTTTCCAGTTACTATAATCGCGAAATTAGTTTTTAAAAATATAATTAAAAGCTTTAGGAATGAAAATATAGAAATAATAAATTTTTCAGTATTTAATTTAATTAAAGATGTTAATATTTTATTTTTAGATAAAGTTGGTGCAATAAGCAAAAAAGAAATGATAGTCAAAAAACTATTTATTAACGATAATTTGATATCGACTGAAGATCCGTATGTAAAAGAGACAACCTTTGATAGGATAGTTGAAATATCATTAGTATGTAATAACGCTATTTATAATCCAAGTGATGATAGTGGAAAAGGAGAGTTAGATGAGCTTGCTTTTCTAAGTTATGCTGCTAGAAAAAAAATCTACAAAGCTGCTATAGATAGTAGGAATTCTAAAATTTTAGATATACCTATGGATTCTGATAAAAGATTCTCTACAGTTGTAAGTAAATTTAATAACAGATATAGAGCTAATACTAGAGGAAACGTAGATGATGTTTTAGAACAATGTACACATGTCATGATAGAAGGTATCGAGAAAGAGATTACGGATGAATACAAAGCAAAAATAAAGGAAGTTGATATGAATTTATCTATAGAAGGGTTAATAACAGAAGGTTTTGCGTATAGAAACTTTACTTATGAACCATCTAAATCTGAAAATATAGAAAGCAACATGGTCTTTGTTGGAATAATTGGATTGGAAAATCCACTTGAAGAGAATCTCGAAAATACAATAAATCGAATTAAGGATAAAGCAATAGTACCAATATTATTTACAGAAGAAAGTAAATTAAGTGCTATAACAAATGCAAAAATGGCTAATATAATAAAGAATAATAATCAGGTAGTAGCAGGAATAGAACTGGATTCTTTAAATCATCAAGAATTAAAGGATTTGCTTTGTAGGGTAAGGGTTTTTTGCAGAGTAAATCCAGAAATTAAATCAAAGATTGTTTCATTATTTATAAAAGATGGCCATAAAGTTGCAACTACTGGTGAAACGTTAGGCGATCTTCCAGCACTCAACTTATCAAACGTAGGAATAGGTAAGGGAAAAGCATCTACAATTGTAAAAAAGGTATCAGATGTATATATTAAAGAAAATTACCTAGATGGGTTCTTTAAAATAAGAGATTTTTCCAGAGTATTTGATGGCAATATAGATAGAGGATTCAAAGTATATTTCATTGCTCTATTCTCAGAACTTCTAACTTTAGTAGGAAGTATTATAATGGGACAAACTGGAAGTTTAGAATTTGGAAATGTGGTAACGATAAATGGAGTTTTATTCATTCCATTATCATTAATAATATTACTTAAAAAAGGGCGAGATATTACTAGAAATGAAATGATAGTTAGATCATTTGTTCTAAGCATAATTACAATGGTTTCAATTTACAAACTTGGTGATAAGGAAGCAGCGATAGTGACATTAACTATATTATCAATTGGAATTTTATTATTTACATTGTTTAATAGCAATATTTCTGTAAGAAAATTTTCTAACGAATTGATTATGCCTGTTATATCATTGTTAGTAATTATTATTGCCGTAATTAGTATGATTCTAATTAATGGAATATTAATTAGAGATATAATAGGAATAGAAATAGCAGCATCGATAATATTTTTATTAATCTTTGAAATTTTAGCTAGAAAGTGGCAAAACTCATTAATGAGGTGAGTTGATGTTTTCTAAAAAAATAGGAGATGTAGGAAATCCACTAATATACATATTTTTGACGCTTGCAATTAGTTGTATTTTCTATGGAATGAATAAGGAATTTAGGGGGCTTACAATATTCATTGTAGCCTTCTTTTTTATATGCATATTTTATTATTGTGGTTTCAGTTTCTTTGTTATTATGATTATTTTTTTTGTTGTTGGAATTTTAATTAATTGTTCCTATTATAAAATTCCAAGCAAAATAGACGGCGAAGTAAGGATAATAAAAATAAGCAATTATGGTGTTATAGGAAGCTATGAAGGTAAGAGTATTACGATAAGAACTAATGATAAGAATTTAAGCGTAGGTGAAAAATATAAAATTATAGGAAAAGTTGATGACATACAAGATAGATATAATGGGATAGTTGGGGAAGTAGAGCCTAAAGTATTGTATAAGATTAATGGAGACTTGATAACAAAGCTTTATGAGATTAAAAGAAATATATATTTGCGGTTAGAAGAAAATTTAGGAACAAGAAAGGCAGGGTTAATATCATCAATTGCTTTTGGTTATTGCGATTATTTAGATTTTGAAGACAAAGATGACATGAAAAACTTTGGAATTATACATAGCATAAGCGTTTCAGGGTTACATGTAGCTATAGTATATGGTTTTATAAGAATTTTTGTTGGGAGAAATTTAGGAATTTTGGTAACTATGATATATGTTGTATTTACAGGACTCAATTATTCTAGTATAAGGTCTTTTTTAATGCTTGCATGTGTAGAAGGTGGACGTATTTTAAAAAGAAATAATAATTCAATTTCTGCTCTGTGTTTCTCTGCAACGTTTTTGGTTCTTTATGAACCTTATAGTATTTTTAATATATCTTTTCACTTATCTTATTTAGCTACTTTGGGAATAGCAATGTTTAATAAGAAGTTTAACAATACATTATATAAATTGAACATTAAATTAAGAGAAGCATTAAGTTTAACATTAAGCGCTCAGATATTTACGTTACCATATCTAATTTTAATTTTTAGGGATTTTTCAGCAAATTTTATTATTGGAAACTTAATTTTGGCTCCATTTGTAGATCTTATGGTTATTACAGGAAATGCATTGGTATTGACATATACTTATACTCAATTATTTGATTTTTGCAGTTATATAAACTTGAAAATAATAAATATGTTTGATTGTATTCTAAATTATATGGAGAACTTTTCATTGCCAATGTTTTATGGAAATGAAAATGTAGTTTTCTTCTATCTATTTTTAATGTTTAGTGCTTACTTTGTGAATAAAGGATATAAAAAGTTTGTTTATCTTCCTCTTATAGCTATTTTTATAATTACAATTCAGATATATAGTCCAATTCCAAGTATAAGGTATTATAAAGAAGGTGCTATTTTATTTTCTTATAAAGGTGATAGAATACTAATGTCCAATAAAAATCAAATTGATTTAAATAGACTTTCTAAATCAGCACTTGCAACAAAATATTTTAGACAGAGAAGTATGATTATTATGAATGGAATTTATAAAATAAGTTTCAAAGGAAAAGATTACGTTCTAGATACTGGTACTAAAAAATATCTATTAAAAGTTACAAGTGATAAAACTCAACATGAAGAGTATGATATAATAAATTTTAATGATAGGATCACTAATAACATATTTATAATAGACGGAATATTAGTATAGGTTTATAGATTTATATTAGAATTAAATTAGAAGCACATTTTATACGAAAGGAAAATTAAAGTGATTAATTACGAAGTTTATGAGCAAGAGATTGAAAAAGGAAATATAAAAAATGGATATATATTTTGTGGGTTAGATGAAGAATTTATTAAAGATGGAATAAGTCTGATTATAAAAAAGAATATAGCTGAAGAATTTATGGATCTTAATTTAATAAGGATAGATGGAATGAATACAAGTTTTGATGCTATCATGAATGCGTGTGAAACAATGCCATTCATGGGAGAAAAAAAAGTTGTGGTTGTTTATAGGTCTAATTTTTTACAGGACAAAACTGATTCGTCAGGAACTAAAATATACAATGATATTAAGAGCTATATATCAAATTTACCTCCATATACAGTATTAATAATGTATTATTTATTGAATGATAAGAGAGATAGACCAAATAAAAATAAGAAATTAGCTACTATTGGTAAATCATTAACAATAGTATATTGTGATAAATTAAAAAGGGACAAATATTTAAAGAAAGTATCGGAAGTATTTAAAGAGAAGGGAAAACAAATTGGAAGAACTGAGTTATCTTATTTCTGTGAGAAAGTCTATAATAATTTTGACATTATAAAAAGAGAAGCTGACAAGCTTATATCGTATTGTGGTGAAAGAGAGATAAAAAAAGAGGATATTGATATACTTATTTCAAAATCAAGTGAGGATGATACTTTTGATTTAGTTGAATTAATAGCTACCAAAAAAATTGATAAAGCTATAGATACTATGAAGGAAATTTTATATAAATCAGACCAGCATATGCTGATAATAAGTGCTATTCAAAAGCATTTCTTGAGATTATATGAGATAAAGATAAAACTTAGCAATGGAAAAAAAGTAGATGATTTTATGTCAGACTATAGGTTGCCGCAGTTTGTTTGTGAAAAATTAATAATGCAGACAAATAAATTCACACAAAAGCAGTTATCAGAGTTAATTAAGCTTTGCGTTAATACAGAAACAAAGTTAAAATCAACTGGAATAGATAAGAATATGGAAATGGAATTCCTTTTAATAAATACACTTACAGTTAAAAAATAATATTTATTAAGAATATAAAAAAATAACCCATCTACTTAGATGGGTTTTAAGATTATGCCATAGAGTTTAACTTAGCAGCTAATCTTGATTTCTTTCTAGCAGCCATATTTTTATGAACAACTCCCTTAGTAGCAGCCATATCTAATGACTTAACAACTGATGTAAATAAAGCTTTAGCTTCTTCATTATTCTTAGCTTCTATAGCAGCTTCAAATTTCTTTATAGTAGTCTTTAAAGCAGACTTAATCATTCTGTTCTTTAAAGTCTTAGTTTCAGTAACTTTAATTCTCTTTTTTGCTGATTTTATATTTGCCATTCTTAATTCACCCCCTTAAATTTTTATAGGGTCTCTGCAGTTTTTGGGGAAATCTGCGTACGAGTTCATATTCAACAAACCTTATTATAGCATCAGAAGTTATGTAATTCAAGTATTAAATTCAAAGAAAAAGGAAAAATAAGACTGAGTAAATTTATAAAGAGGTGTTGGTATGATAAATGTAAGAACAGATTTAGTACTTGAAGCGAGAGAAATTTATAAAGAAAGTCACAAGGATGAAGTAGATATAGATGGAATAGAAGTTATAGAAGAAAGTGATGATGATATTAAGGTAACTACAGTAAAGGTAAAAAATGATGAAGGTGCTAAAAAAATTGGAAAGCCAAAGGGAAATTATATAACTATAGGAATGCCAGACTTTACAGCATATGATGGTGAAACTATGGATAGAGTTTCACAAGTAGTATCAGAGATTCTGCAAAGATTAATTAAGATTGATACAGAGAAAACAGTATTAGTTGTAGGACTTGGAAATTGGCAAGTGACACCAGATGCTTTAGGTCCTAAAGTGACAGAAAAGATTATGGTAACTAGGCATTTACAAACAGTTATGCCAGAAGCAATTGATGAGTCTGTAAGACCTGTTTGCTCTATAGCGCCTGGAGTGCTTGGAGTTACAGGAATCGAAACTGTGGAAATAATTAAAGGCGTTGTAGAAAAAATTAAACCAGACCTAGTGATATGTATAGATGCTCTAGCTGCAAGAAGAGTTGAAAGAGTCAACACAACAATTCAAATTGGAGATACTGGAATATCGCCGGGTGCAGGAGTAGGCAATAATAGAAAACAAATAAATGAAGAAAATTTAGGAGTTAAGGTTATTGCAGTAGGTATTCCAACAGTTGTAGATGCAACAACAATTGCTAATGATACTATAGACTCTGTAATAGATTCATTAATAAATAATTCATCAAGTGGAAATGAATTTTATAAAATGTTAAAATCTCTTGATAAAAATGAGAAGGAAAGACTCATTAAGGAAGTGATGTCATCAAAAGCAAGTATGGATATGATAGTTACACCTAAGGACATTGATTTAATGGTTAATTCTTTATCAAGAATAATAGCCAATGGGATAAACATGGCAGTCCAACCTAATATGGATATGGATGAGATTAATAAGTTTATGGGTTGATTATTAATAATTTATTTCTTGAAATTTAGAATGAGAAGAAAAGATCTCAAAGTAATTTGAATTATTTTGGGATCTTTTTATTTTAGATTGATTATCAATGTATATTTTAATCTATTCTAATTTTTAAATAGATAGAATGATATTTATTAGAATAATTATGTAAATCCGTTAATATAAATATAAAAAAGGGCAAGGGGGGGATTACCGTGATATATATGAGCAGAAGAGGAAAAAAAGGTGAAATTAATAAAAGGATAAAAGCAAAACCTAACATTAATATAGGCTTAATAATCCTCATTTTAATTATAGGTGTATTTTTCATAAGATTAGGTAATGTTTTGAAAAATAGCAAGGAAAGAGGAGCATTTGCCTATGTTCAATTGTTAAATCTAGGAATGCCGATAATAGAATCCCAAGTTTATGATGAAGGAACCTATGCTGAAAATAAACTTTCATTAAAGAATGTTTGTTTTCAAGTATTAGGATTAAATAATCTTAGCTATAAAGGAATAATTCAAAATGAACTTAGTTTCTTTGGTGATGGAGAAAGTTCTAGCAATACTGAAACTAATTTTAGTTTTAATCCGTTTCAAATAAGCGAAGACAGTATATCAAAAGTACAAGTAAACACTGATAGTAAGAATACCCCAATATATGATCCTAGCTTAAAGAAGACATTGGATAAATCTAAGCCAGAAGTATTAATATATCATAGTCATACTACAGAAAATTATAATGCATCAGAACCAGATAGTTTAAATGAAGATACCAATGTAGTGGGAGTAGGCGATGTTCTTGCTAATGAATTAGAAGAGAATTATGGGATTTCAGTCATACATGATAAAACCAATAATTGTATTTCTTATAATGATAGTTATACAAGATCTGGAGAAGTGGTTGATAAATATTTAAAACAATATGGAGATTTTAAAATGGTTATAGATCTGCATAGAGATTCCGTAGAAGATAAAGCTGCGACAACAACAGAAGTTGATGGAATGAGCGCATCTAAAATAATGTTTGTAAATGCTGAAAATAGTACGAGATATCCTAAAAATAAAGAGCTTACAGAGAAAGTATTTAATAAAACATCTGAATTATTCCCAGGATTACCTATAAAAATATTAACATATCATAGAGGGAAAAATGCATTTAATCAAAGTAAAAGTGACGGATGTTTACTTTTTGAAATAGGATCTCATACTAATACACCAGATGAGTCAAAAGTTACGGCAGAATGTATGGCTAGAGTAATTGCGGAAGTTTTGAATAAGAAATAAGTATAAAGTTAAATGGAAAAGGTTTGGAAGTTATATTGAGTGCATATGAAAAATTAGATAACATGCAAGTTTGATTTTTAGCACTAAGTATTTAAATAGATATTTCAAGTTGAGATTTAAATATAATCTTGATGGTGAAAATTAAAGAAAAGATTAGGAATCTAAAGCTAGAATTTAGATCTCTAGTCTTTTCTTTATTTTAATTTATTAATACATAATATTGAGATAATTGGTGAGTAGATTGTTTGACTAAGAAAGTTGAGGGTGAATAATAGTTTGACTATATGGAAAGAATCTAAATAAAAATCAAAAAATAAATTAAAAAGGGTGTTTCGACATTGAAGAAAATTATTAAAAGTAACATTTTAAGAAGAATATCACCAATGATTTTTATATTATTTATTATTTTTATTGGAATAATTAAAATAGATATGATTAATACTAAGGCATTATCTCCTCTTGGGAATACTAATGAAAATTATAAACTTGTAAGCAATGAATTTGGAGAAGATTTCTCGAATTTTATCAAGGATAATTCATTTCTTAAAATTTATAAAGAATCTGAAAAAGATGTTTTAGTTAAGATAGGAAGTAATGATTTTAGGATAAATAATCAATCTTCTTTTATTAAAAAAATAGAGGATATAATTGAAAGAATAAAACCATAATATTAGTTAAATTATTTAGTTGATTTTAAAATATATATAGGGCATATTAGACATAGAGCATTGAGGGAAAGTTTTGATAGCCTTTCTTTATGGATATATGTTATAATTTAGCTGATTTAATTATAACGGGGGTGAAAGGACTGTTTTTTGTTAAGGATAACAGTTATGCGTATGAAAAGTGAAAGACAAAAACATATCAGAAATTTTTCAATTGTAGCACATATTGATCATGGTAAATCAACCCTTGCGGATAGATTACTTGAAACTACAGGAACCTTAACTAAAAGGGAAATGGAAGAGCAAGTTCTAGATAATATGGAGATAGAAAAAGAAAGAGGAATTACAATAAAGTCTCAAGCAGCGAGGCTTGTATATAGAAGAGACGATGGTGAAGAATACATTCTTAATTTAATTGACACTCCAGGACATGTAGATTTTAATTATGAAGTTTCAAGAAGTTTAGCAGCTTGCGAAGGAGCGATATTAGTTGTTGATGCAACACAAGGTATTCAAGCCCAAACTTTAGCTAATTGCTATTTAGCATTAGATAATGATTTGGAAATTGCACCAGTAATAAATAAAGTTGATCTGCCTTCTGCAAGACCCGATGAAGTTAAGAAAGAAATTGAAGATGTAATAGGAATTCCAGCAGAAGAAGCTCCTACTATATCTGCTAAAACAGGGCTTAATATAGGTGATGTATTAGAGTGTGTTATTAAAACTATACCTTCACCTGATGGCGATGAAGAAGCTCCTTTAAAAGCATTAATTTTTGATTCTTACTACGATAGTTATAAAGGTGTTGTATGTATAGTTAGAGTGATGGACGGAAGAGTAAAGATTGGAACTAAAATTAAATTGATGGCTACTAATAAAGTTTATGACGTTACTGAAGTCGGAGTGTTTACTCCAGGAGTGCTTCCAATCAGTGAGTTAAGTGCCGGTGATGTTGGATATGTAACAGCATCCATAAAGAATGTTAGAGACGCAAGAGTTGGGGATACTATAACTGAAGCTAATAGGCCAACCGAAACAGCACTTCCAGGTTATAAACCTGCTATACCAATGGTTTATTCAGGAATATACCCAGTTGACGGAGCAAAGTATGATGAATTACGAGAAGCTCTTGAAAAGCTACAAATAAATGATGCGGCATTAAGCTTTGAGCCAGAAACATCTATTGCTTTAGGTTTTGGATTTAGATGTGGATTCTTAGGATTATTACATATGGAAATAATTCAAGAAAGAGTTGAAAGAGAATTTAATTTAGATATAATTACTACTGCACCATCTGTTATATATAAAGTAATCAAAACTGATGGAGAAACATTAGAAATAACAAATCCAACTAACCTACCACCTTTGACAGAAGTGGATTATATGGAGGAACCAGTAGTTAAGGCATCTATAATAACCCCAAAAGACTATGTTGGAGCAGTTATGGAGCTGTGTCAAGATAGAAGAGGTATATACATAGATATGCAATATATAGAAGAAACCAGAGCTGTTGTAAATTATGATATACCATTGAACGAAATTATATATGATTTCTTTGATACATTAAAATCTAGAACTAGAGGATATGCATCTTTAGACTATGAATTTAAAGGATATATTAGAACTAAATTAGTTAAGTTAGATATATTATTAAATGGGGATGTAGTTGATGCATTATCAATGATAGTTCCAGAGGAGAGAGCTTACCATAAAGGAAGAGGAATAGCTGAAAAGCTAAAAGAAATTATCCCAAGACAATTATTTGAAATTCCAATTCAAGCAGCAGTAGGATCTAAAATTATAGCAAGGGAAACCGTAAAAGCTATGAGAAAAGATGTATTAGCTAAATGTTATGGTGGAGATATCTCAAGAAAGAAGAAACTACTTGAAAAGCAAAAAGAAGGAAAGAAGAGAATGAGACAGGTTGGTTCTGTTGAAGTTCCACAAGAAGCATTCATGGCGGTATTAAAGGTAGATTAGTTAGTATAAGTAATATAAATATAGAATACTTTATACATGTAAATTATATTTATTTAAAGAGTAATTCTAAAAAACTAGCGAATGTATAAAATAAAAATATATTATTTTTGAGGAATTATTTGTATAATATTAATTAGTATTATACAAATAATTATTTTAATGCCGGTTTGGGAGGGGTTTGAATGTTTTTAAATGAGTTAAAGAAAAATGAAGGAATTGCATTTATGCAATTGGTTAAAATCCTTGCAAATTCAGACAATGTTTTTGCGAAAGAAGAAAAAAATCTTTACAATGACTATCTAGAAGAGCTAAATATAAATGAAAGTGAAATATCAGAATCAGATCTAAATTCTGTATGTGAAACTCTAAAAGGTTCGTCTAATAGATGCAAAAATATTATTTATTTTGAATTAATAGGCCTTGCTCTTATTGATGGAGAATATAATGAAGAAGAAGTTGAACTTTTAGAAAAGCTAGGTGAAGCATTGGGTATAACACGTAGTAAGAGAATAGCATTTGCTAATTATTTTTACAATTTTGTTGATGTGTATGGTTTCTCTGTTGTAGATGCAGAAAGTAAAATTGCCTTATTAAAAGAACAGGCAGAAAAATTATTAGTATAGATAGTTTTTGATATGAAAAAAGTATGATGTATATTATCTAAAAATAAATAATAAAGAATGAATGATAAAAGCGAGAATATCTATTGAAATTTAAATTAAAGGTGTACACACCTTATAGGTTTAAATGAAGGGTAAATGCTCCTCTAGTTATTCATTCTTTATTTTTGCTTTATTTTATCAAGTAAAATATTTAATAATGTATTGGAGGAAAAATTAATGAGGGATATATCTTTATATATACATATTCCTTTTTGTAAACAGAAATGTTTTTATTGTGATTTTCCATCTTATTCAGGAAAAGAAGGATTAATGAACGAATATATAGAAGCGTTAAGTAATGAAATATTACAAAAAGGAAAAGAATACAGAATAAGTAGCATATTTATTGGAGGAGGAACGCCATCCTACTTGAATGACTTAAGTCTAGAAAAACTACTACGTACTTTAAATAAATTGAATTTGAAGGATGATTTTGAGTTTACAGTGGAGTGTAATCCAGGTACATTAAATGAAAAAAATCTAAATATTATGAAGGAACACAATGTTAATAGGATTAGCATGGGATTACAATCAACAAAAAACTCTTTATTAAAAGATATTGGAAGAATACATAGCTATGAAGAATTTGAAGAAAATTATTTTCTTGCTAGAAAGCTAGGATTTAATAATATAAATGCAGACTTGATGTTTGGATTGCCTAATCAAACTATTGAAGATTGGGAATGTTCTTTGCGAAAAGTAGCAGAACTTGAACTAGATCACATATCTGCATATAGCTTGATTATAGAAGAAGGAACTCGGTTTTATAAATTATATGAAGAAGATAAGTTGAATTTACCTGAAGAGGATAAAGAACGAATTATGTATTTGACAACTAAAGACATATTGAACGGGTATGGATATCATCAATATGAAATATCTAATTATTCAAAGAAAGGCAAAGAGTGCTTTCATAATAAAGTTTATTGGAAATGTGATGAATACTTAGGGATGGGGGTGTCTGCTAGTTCATTTATAGATAAAAAAAGAAGTAAAAATATGGACAATATTAAGGAATATATTAAAAGAATAAATAATAAAGAAAGTGTAATTGAAGAAATTCACGTAAATGATATTAAAGATGATATGGAAGAATTTTTATTTATGGGGCTTAGGATGATTGAAGGGATAAAAGTAGAGAAATTTAAAGAGCGATTTAATAAAGATATATATGAAGTGTATGGAGAAATCATTGAAAAAAATATTAAAAAAGGATTATTAATTAATAATTCGGGAAATCTATATCTAACTTCGCATGGCATAGAAATATCAAACTATGTAATGAGTGATTTCATTTTATCTTAATGGATTCTCTTATGAAAAGTTTAAAGAAAGATTAAGCGCAATTATAAAAATATATTACATATAAAAATGGAGAAAATAGGAGATATAAAGAGCTAAGTTAACAAAATTGCTTTATTATTAACGTTAGGTAGCTATAATAAATATAAATAGAATTGACAAAAAACATCATAAATAATATATTAAAAACATAGTCATTAGCACTCGAGGTTAATGAGTGCTAACAAAAAGAGGTGAGGTTATGAGTATTGATGACAGAAAAATAAGAATACTTCAAGCTATTATCAATGACTATATTCGAACAGGAGATCCTGTAGGATCAAGAACTATTGCTAAAAACTATAACTTAGGTATTGGGTCCGCAACAATAAGGAATGAGATGGCTGACCTTGAAGATATGGGATACTTAGAACAACCTCATGCTTCTGCAGGAAGAATTCCTTCTAGTAAGGGATATAGATTATATGTTGATCAGCTTATGGATAATCAGATGCTAACAGTTGAAGAAGATCTAAGGATAAAACAATATATAATCGATTCGGCAATGCTTGAAGTAGATAAAATAGTTAAGCAAACTAGCGCCTTATTGTCAGAACTTACTAAATTAACTTGTGTAATTGAGACACCATCAGTAAAAAGGAGCTTTATAAAGTCAATTCAGCTGATTAAAGTTGATGATCATAATTTAGTATCAGTTTTTTTAACAGATACTGGTGTCATAAAGAATCATATAATGAAGCTAAATAATAGGGTTCCTGAAGTTGAAACTTTAACACGAATAAATGAAGTTATAAATAATAGATTGGTGAATCTTTCTATACAAGAAATTAATTTAGAAGTAATTAATAACTTAAAAAAGGATCTAGGAGCCTATGAAGAAATATTCAATGCTTTATTGCCTATTTTATATGAGACTCTAAACTCGGCGGATTCTACAGAAGTATTCATGGAGGGAACTACCAACATATTTAATTATCCTGAATATAACGATATTGATAAAGCTAAAGAAATGCTATCGCTTTTGAATGATAAAGAAGCTTTGATGGAGCTGTTTAATCCTCAAGACAATATAACAGTCAGTATAGGGGATGAAAACTACAAGCCACAAGCTAGAGATTGTAGTATAATATCTGCTGAATATTCCTTTAAGGATAGGCCTATTGGGAAAATTGGATTAATTGGACCTAGAAGGATTAATTACTCAAAGGTAATAATGATTATGTCAGAAGTTATAAAAGAGCTTAATAATATATTGAGCAATCCAAAATAGATGTTAGATTTAAAGAGAAGAGGTGTGTGTTAGATACATGGAAGAAAATAGAGATGTTAAAAATGAAGAACTAGAGAAAGAAGAAATTGCAGATGAAGTAGCAGAAAAGGATAATGAGACTCAAGAAAGTAATGATGCAGCAGAAACAAATGAAGCTAGCAAAGAGGCTTCAGAAAATATAGAAGCTGCTGAGGAAGATCAAGAAGATTTAGTAAAAAATCAAGAAGAGGAAAATAAGAAATTGAGAGAAGAATTAGATGCGACAAAAGATAGACTTTTAAGATTAACAGCTGAATATGATAACTATAGAAAAAGAACAGCTAAAGAAAAAGAAGGAATATATAGCGATGCATATGTAGATGTATTAAAAGAGATTGTTCCTATTCTTGACAATTTAGAAAGAGCTGTTGCAGCTGATGGCAGTATTGAAGACTTGAAAAAAGGAATTGAAATGACAATAAAGGGATGCAAAGATTCATTTGCAAAACTTGGTGTTGAAGAAATAGATGCTACTGGAGAATTTGATCCTAATCTTCATAATGCAGTAATGCATATAGAAGATGAAGAATTAGGTAAAAATGTAGTAGCAGAAGTTTTCCAAAAGGGATATAAGAAAGATGATAAGATAATAAGACATACTATGGTTAAAGTTGCTAATTAGAAATAGGAACAAGTTTCTTATTAAGATATATAAATAGAATTCAAAAATAATAAACTGAAAAATTCAAGTTTAAATAAACTAATAAAGTTTTAGGAGGAAAATATCATGGGAAAGATTATAGGAATTGATTTAGGAACTACAAATTCATGTGTAGCAGTTATGGAAGGTGGAGAACCAACAGTTATAGCAAACTCAGAAGGTGCTAGAACTACTCCTTCAGTAGTATCATTCCAAGCAAATGGAGAAAGATTAGTTGGTCAAGTAGCTAAAAGACAAGCGATTACTAATCCAGATAAAACAGTTATTTCAATAAAGAGACATATGGGAACTGGATATAAAGTTGATATAGATGGAAAACAATATTCACCACAAGAAATTTCTGCTATGGTTTTACAAAAAATAAAAGCAGATGCGGAAAGCTATTTAGGTGAAACAGTAACTCAAGCAGTTATTACTGTACCAGCTTACTTTAATGATAGCCAAAGACAAGCAACTAAGGATGCAGGTAAGATTGCAGGCCTTGAAGTATTAAGAATAATCAACGAACCAACAGCAGCATCATTAGCTTATGGTTTAGATAAAACAGATTCAGCTCACAAAATCCTAGTTTATGACTTAGGTGGTGGTACTTTCGATGTATCTATTCTAGATCTTGGAGATGGAGTGTTTGAAGTATTATCAACTAACGGTGATACAAAGCTTGGTGGAGACGATTTTGATGAGAAGATAATGAAATATATTGCAGATGAGTTTAAAGCTTCAAATGGAATTGACTTAATGCAAGATAAAATGGCAGTTCAAAGATTAAAAGAAGCTTCTGAAAAAGCTAAAATTGAATTATCAGCATCTCAACAAACAAATATAAATTTACCATTTATCACTGCTGATGCAACAGGTCCAAAGCATATAGATTTAACATTAAGCAGAGCTAAGTTTAATGAAATTACTCATGACCTAGTTGAAAGAAGTATTGAACCTATGAGAAAGGCATTAGCTGATGCTAAACTTTCATTAAATGATATAGATAAAATAATCTTAGTTGGTGGATCAACAAGAATTCCAGCAGTAGTAGAAGCTGTTAAGAACTTTACAGGAAAAGAACCATCTAAGGGAGTTAACCCAGATGAATGTGTTGCAGTTGGTGCAGCTATTCAAGCAGGTGTATTAACTGGTGAAGTTAAAGACGTGGTATTACTTGATGTTACTCCATTAACACTTGGAATTGAAACAGCAGGTGGTATAGCTACTCCATTAATCGAAAGAAATACAACTATTCCAACAAAGAAGAGTCAAGTATTCTCAACTGCTGCAGATAACCAAACATCAGTTGAAATTAATGTAGTTCAAGGTGAAAGACAAATGGCTATGGATAACAAGTCACTTGGACAATTCACATTATCAGGTATAGCTCCAGCACCAAGAGGAATTCCTCAAATCGAAGTTACATTTGATATAGATGCTAACGGTATTGTTAAAGTATCTGCATTAGATAAAGGAACTGGTAAAGAAGCAAATATCACAATTACTGCTTCAACTAACTTAAGTGATGATGAAGTAGATAAAGCTGTAAAAGAAGCAGAAAAATTTGCTGAAGAAGATAAGAAGAGAAAAGAAAAAGTTGAAGCTGTAAATAACGCAGACCAAACTATATATCAAATAGAAAAGACTTTAAATGAAGTTGGAGATAAAGCTACTGAGGATGAAAAGGCAGCAGTAAGAGCTAAAATTGAAGATCTTAAGAAAGTTAAAGATGGAGATGATGTAGAAGCTACTAAAGCTGCAATCGAAGCAGTAAATCAATCATTCTATCCAATAGCTACAAAGATGTATCAACAAGCTGGTGGAGCAGAAGGAGCAGCTGATCCAAATGCAGCAGCTGGAGGAGCTCAAAGTGCACCACATGATGATAATGTAGTAGATGCTGATTTCAAAGTAGATGAAGATAAATAAGATATAAATTAGGTGTACTAAACTACAGTTATCTAATATAATAGGATAGGGAAGGCAAGCTCGTCTTCCCTTTTCTAAGGCATATGAAAGAAAATAACGAGCCCAAAATGCCATGATTATTTTTCATTAGGAGAAGAAGCAGATTGGACTCATAGCGAGCCTATTAGTGGAATCTGCTGATGAAGCATAATGGAAAATAGGCACTTATGAAAAGAGCAGCTATGCTGCAAAAAGGAACTTTTCTTGGTAGGTGGATTCGTTATTTTTTTGATTATGCCTAAAGTAAATAAAACTAGGTGGTGAATTTAAACGAATGGCAAATAAAGACTATTATGAATTGCTTGGTCTTCAAAAGGGTGCAAGTGATGATGAAATAAAAAGAGCCTTTAGAAAATTAGCTGTAAAATATCATCCGGATAGAAATCAAGGAAATGCTGAGGCAGAAGAAAAGTTTAAAGAAATAAATGAAGCTTATCAAGTACTTTCGGATCCAGAAAAGAAAGCTAAATATGATCAGTTCGGATCAGCTGCTTTTGATGGTAGTGGCGGATTCGGAGGAGGAGGCTTTGGTGGCTTTGACGGATTTGATATGGGCGGATTTGGAGATATTTTTGAATCATTCTTTGGAGGCGGAGGATCAAATTCTAGAAGAAGAAATGGTCCAGTAAGAGGAAATGATATTGAGTATACAATAACATTAACTTTCGAAGAAGCTGTTTTTGGAGTAGAGAAAGAAATTTCTGTTACTAGAAATGAAAACTGTGAACATTGTCATGGAAGTGGAGCCGAACCTGGAACTAATGCTAAGACTTGCCCAACTTGTAGTGGATCAGGTCAAGTAAGAGTTCAAAGACAAACTCCTCTTGGAAGTTTTGTATCAACTTCTACATGTGATACTTGTAGAGGTACTGGTAAAATTATTGAAAAGCCATGTTCAGAGTGTAGAGGAAAAGGCAGTGTTAGAAAAACAAGAAAGATAAAAGTTAACATACCAGCAGGTGTAGATACAGGAAATGTAATGCCTTTAAGAGGACAAGGAGAACATGGGTTAAGAGGTGGAAGTCCTGGAGATTTGTATGTAAGAATTAATGTTACTCCATCAAAGGTGTTTACAAGAAAAGGAAACGATGTTTATATAGATGCTCATATTTCTATGCCTAAAGCAGCATTAGGTACAGAAATAACTGTAGCTACAGTTGATGGAAATGTTAAATATACTGTTCCACCAGGTACACAATCAGGAACTATGTTTAGATTAAAAGGCAAAGGAATACAAAGAGTTAACTCAAACGGAAAAGGAGATCAATACGTAAAAGTTATTGTTGATATTCCTAAAACCTTAAATAAGGAACAAAAGGAAGCTTTATATGATTTTATGAGAGCATCTGGTGAAGAGTTTGATGAAGCTAATGTTCCTAAGAAAAAATTATTTGGAAAAAATAAATAGAATTATATCTGAGAAACTATTTGAATAATGTCTATCAATTAGCATTATTTCAATAGTTTCTTTTTTAAATAAAAATTCCCCGACAAAACCTATAGTTATAGTCATATTTTAAATTATAGGTTATAATATATTAAAATAATTATATTTAGGAGGAGAAAAAGTGAAGGAATTGAAGGAAAAATTATTAATTGAAATAGAAGAGTTTAGAGAATTAGGAAATAAATTTTTATCTGGTGAAGTATCTATTATGGATTTTAAAAAAGTTTCTGGGGGAATGGGGGTATACTCAGAACGTAATAAAAAAGAATTCATGATAAGACTAAGAATTCCTTCAGGAATTAGTAGCTTTGAGAACATGAATTGGTTATGTGATATAGCTGATAAATATAATTTAGATAAATTTCATTTAACTACAAGAGAAGCAGTGCAGTATCATAATTTAACGATAGATCAAGTTTGTGGAATAATGAAGGATGGTATAGATAATGATATATATTCTAGAGGAGGCGGCGGAAACTTTCCAAGAAATGTAGCTATGTCTCCACTATCAGGTGTAGATAAAGATGAAGCGTTTGATGTGACACCATATGCATTAACTGTAAATAAACATTTTTTAAACAAAATAACATCATATAAATTTCCAAGAAAGTTTAAAGTATCTTTTTCAAGCAGCGACTCAGATCAGGGGCATTGTAATGTAGCTGATTTAGGGTTCTTAGCAACAATTAAAGATAATGAAAAGTATTTTAGAGTTTTTATGGGAGGCGGAATTGGAAGAAATCCTCAAGTTGCAGTCGAATATGATGAGCTTATAAAACCAAGTGATGTATTATACCACGTAGAAGCCATGACTAGTTTATTTATAAAAGAAGGTAACTATGAAGATAGAAATAAAGCTCGTATAAGATATATATTAGAGAGAATGGGCAAAGAGAAATTCATAGAAACATATAAAGAACATTTAAAATATGTGTTAGATAATAATGCGTTAGATTTATTTGTAGAATCTAAGGAAATTACTAAAGAAGGTAAAGAAATTGAATTAAAACATTCAAGATTATATTCACAAAAGCAAAAAGGATTATACAGCGTATATTTCCATCCAATTGGCGGACAAATTTCTGTTAAGACATTAAGAGAAATTTTAGATAAATTAAAAGTAGTAAAAGACTTAGAAATAAGACTTACTATGACAGAAGGTTTATATTTTAGAAACTTAAATGGTGATGAAGCTAAAGAAATTTTAGATTTAACACAAAATATTGGAGGAGAAACAGCTCTTCAGCAAAGTGTATCATGTATTGGAGTGCCAATATGTCAAGTTGGAATTTTAGAGAGTCAAAAAATGCTTAACAATATAATTAATTACTTTGCAGAAAAGGGTTATAATAAAGATATACTTCCAAGAGTTCATATATCAGGATGTGGAAATTCATGTGCAGTTCATGAAGTCGTTGGTATCGGGCTTACAGGAAAACGTAAAAAAGTTGTCGATGTTGTTGAAGATGTATTTGAATTACATATTAACGGATCATTTGAAACAGGAAGTGCAAGGCTCGGAAAAGTTTATGGTGACTTACTTGCCAGTGAAATACCAGAGTTTTTATATGAATTATCATTATATATAGAGAATAAAAATATGAATTTTTATGAGTTTGTAGAAAATAACGAGGAAGAACTATTAAAAATAATAGAGAAATATAAAAAATAAGTCATAAGATAAAGTAGTTAAAATAGTACATTCTCTTAAGTATGAGGTGTGCTATTTTTTTATATTTAATAATGATAGGGTGTTAAGTATTAAATTGGATGATTTTTTAGATAAACAACTTGAGGGGGAGAGAATTCTTAATTAGTATTAAGAAAGTATAAAAATACTTTGAGATAAAAGATTCAGTACAGATATTTGAGTTATTTGCAATACCTGTATATTTTTGAGATAAAAATTGCAATATAAATTTTTATAGGTATAATTATTATGAAGGATACGGCCGATTAATAGAACAATAAGACGGTATGAGCGTCTTGTTTATATGGTATTGTGTCGATAAGTTCAATTTAATGATCTAAAAAACTTAATTGCAGTGAAATGCTATTTTTTAAAAGCTTATAAAAGATGGAGTGAACTAACATGAGAATGAGAAAAAAACCGTGGGCAAGACCTGAGCTTGAAGGTTGCGATTTTTTTGTTATAAATCCGAAAGAATATAAAGGTAAGTGGAAAGAATTTTTCGGTAATGATAAACCAATATATCTAGAACTTGGATGTGGGAAGGGAACTTTTATGGCAGTTCATGCCTCCGAGAATCCAGATATAAATTATATTGCAATTGACATAAAGGATGAGGTATTAGGATTAGCAAAAAGAAATATTGAAAAGGCTTATGAAGAAAAAAATAGGAAGACTGATAATGTAAAATTAATGGCTCAAGAGATAGGGCTTATCAGTGAAATCTTAAGTGAAGAAGATGTTGTAAGTAGAATATACATAAATTTTTGCAATCCGTGGCCAAAGGAAAAGCATAAAAAGAGAAGATTAACACATATGAGGCAGCTTGAACAGTATAAAACATTTTTAAAGAGTGAAGGTGAAATTTATTTTAAAACTGACGATGATGAATTATTTGAGGAATCGCTTGAATATTTTAATGAAGCAGGGTTTAGAATTAAATATATAACATATGATCTTCACAATAGTGATGTTGAAGGAAATGTTCAGACTGAGCATGAAAAAATGTTTAGTGAACAAGGAATAAAAATAAAATTTTTGATTGCCATGAAAGACAATTAGATTTATAATGACCAGAATTTAAGAATTTAAGAATTTAAGAATTTAAGAATTTAAGAATTTAAGAATTTAAGAATTTACCCGATTCACATGTGTTTGATGAGTAAGTTCGAGGAACCAAATACAAGATTTGAAGCATCACTTTTGGACTCTCACTTAAGAATTTAAACATATGAAAAGATACGCACCTATAAAAAAAGTGCGAAGCACAATTAAGATCAGTTCACCTATAAAAAAAGTGCGAAGCAAAGTTAAGATCTTCTAAGCACAATACGGAAATTATTGTTCACAATTAAGAAGTTTAATATTTTAAAATTTAAATATTAAACTAGATATCAATAAAAATATTTTTAAATATATAAATTTAACTAGATATATATGTAAGTAGTTAAATAGAAATCTATATAAATAGTTAACTATGTAAATATATATCAATGTTAAATATAAATAAAGATAAATATGTAAATATTTATAGTTATTGTAAGGGTTACAATGACTTTAAAAAAATAAAATTATATAGTTAGCAAAGAGCAATTGTAGGAAAAAATTCTATGGAATTTAAAAATATTTTTAATAAATTTTGAAAAAAATGTATTCCTAAATTGCAAACTGTTACTGAAACTGAATTAGAAAGGTTGATAAACATGGATGGAATATGGATTGAAGTTAGTGTAATAACAAAGAGCGAGGCGTTAGAGCCTATATCAGGAATATTTTATGGATTAAATTGCCCTAATGTTGCAATAGAAGATCCGGAGGATTTACTTTCAAGAGATCAAGGACCATTAACTTGGGATTTTGCAGATATAAATATCTTAGAACATAAAGGAAATGCAGCTGTAGTTAAAGCTTATTTTTCTCAAGATGATAAGGTTGAAGAGATTGTTGAATATGTTAAGGAAAAACTTTCTGAAATTAAAGAATTTGGAATAGATATTGGTGAAGGTACAGTAGAAGCTAAGAAGATGCACGAAGAGGACTGGGCTAATAATTGGAAGCAATATTATAAACCAGTTAAAATAACAGATAAGATTGTTGTTAAACCAATTTGGGAAGAATATGAAAAAAATGATGAAGAACTAATTATAGAGTTGGATCCAGGAATGGCATTTGGAACTGGAACTCATGAAACTACAAGGATGTGTATTCAAGCTTTAGATAAGTATGTAAAGCCTGATACAACAGTATTTGACGTAGGATGTGGATCAGGAATACTTGCGATAGCAGCAGCGAAGCTTGGAGCTAAACATGTTGTTGGGGTTGACCTAGATCCTGTTGCTGTTGATTCTTCTAAAGAAAATATAAGCTTTAATAATTTGAATAATATTGAAGTATTAGAAGGAAATCTTTTAGATGTAGTTGATGGAAAAGCCGATATAGTAGTTGCAAATATAATAGCAGAAATTATTTGTGTACTAACTGAGGATGTTAAAAAGGCTCTAAATGAAGGTGGATTATTTATAACTTCAGGTATAATTCATGATAGGGTAGATATGGTTACAGAAAAGTTTGCTGAATGTGGTTTTGAAGTTATTGAGATAAATAAAGATGGAGAATGGAACTGTATAGTTGCTAAAGCAATTAATTAGTATAAATATAGATATTTGCAATGCAAATTTTGGTTAACGGTTTGAAAATGTAATTATTAAAATAATGCACAATGTACAATTCACAATGCACAGTTTGGGAGAAATTTCTAAGAGATTTTTTGGAAAATCTATAGTTGATATACCGTAATCAATTATTATTTAACTGTGCATTGAGCATTGTGAACTGTGAATTAGAGAGGAGTCATATGCATAAGTTTTTTACAGAACCTCATAATATTAGTGAAACTGAAGGTAAAATACTTGGAGATGATGTAAAACATATTTATAAGGTTTTAAGATTATCTGAAGGTGAAGAAATAGTATTAAACAATTGCGAAGGAATTGAGTATCTAGGTGAGATAGAAACTATAACTAAAAGTGAAGTTATAGTTAAAATTATTAAAAGATTAGATATAAATAATGAAAGTAAAGTTAAAGTACATCTGTTTCAGGGACTACCAAAAGGTCAGAAAATGGACCTGATAGTACAAAAGGGAACAGAACTTGGAGTATCTGAGTTTATTCCTGTAACAACTGCAAGAGTAGATGTAAAACTTAAAGGCGAATTTAAAAAGCTTGATAGACTAAATAGAATTGCTCTTGAGGCATGCAAACAATCAAAAAGAAGTGTAATTCCTCAAGTTAAAGAAGTTATAGATTTCAATGAGGCAATAAGTGAATTAAAAAAGATGGATTTGATTATTGTACCTTATGAAAATGCAGAAGATTTTGGGATTAAAACTCTTGTGAGAAAATTAGAAAGAGATAGTGTGGATTTAGATACTATAAATAATGTTGGAATATTGATAGGGCCTGAGGGCGGACTTGAGGAATCTGAAATTGATGATTTAAAAGAACAGGGTGCTTATATAGTGACTCTTGGAAATAGAATATTACGTACAGAGACGGCTGGATTTACAGCTACGGCATTAATTCAATATGAATTAGGAGATTTAGGAGGAAAGCTATCATAATGGGAGAGAACCAAATGAAATTAGTCAGAGCAGGTAGTGACAAGACTAAGCTTAAGAAGTTATCTAACAGAGAACCAATAAAAAATACAGAGGGGAAGAGTCTTGTGGCTTTTGCAACTCTTGGATGCAGGGTAAATCATTATGAAACAGAAGCTATGGCGGAAAAGTTCATAAGAGAAGGTTATGAAGTAACTGACTTCGAAGGTTTTGCTGATGTTTATGTTATAAATACTTGTTCTGTAACTAATATGAGTGATAAAAAATCAAGGCAAATAATTAGCAGAGCTAGAAGAAGAAATGAAAATGCAATAATTGCAGCTGTTGGATGCTATTCACAAGTTGCTCCAGAAGAAGTTTCTAAAATACAAGGGGTAGATGTTGTACTTGGGACTAGAAATAAAGGCGATATTGTTTATTATGTGAATAAGGCTAAGGATGAGCAAAAACCTCAGTTAATGGTTGGAGAAGTTCTAAAGAATAAACAGTTTGAAGAATTAAATATAGAAGAGTATCAAGATAAAACAAGAGCATTTTTAAAGATACAAGATGGTTGTAATAGATTTTGTGCATATTGTCTCATACCTTATACCAGAGGAACAACTTGCTCAAAAGACCCTCAAAAAGTATTGGATGAAATAAAGAATTTAAGTGAACATGGATTTAAAGAAATAATATTATCAGGAATACATACAGCATCTTATGGTGTTGATTTAGATGGAAATGTAACTTTAATAACTTTATTAGAAGAAATAGAGAAACTGGATGGAATTGAAAGAGTTAGGATAGGTTCTATAGAGCCTAGTTTCTTTACAGATGAAGTTATCGAGAAAATGAAAAAAATGAAAAAACTATGTCCACAATTTCATTTATCACTTCAAAGCGGCTGTGATGCAACTTTAAAAAGAATGAATAGAAGATATACTGCTAAAGAATACGAAGATGCAGTTAATAGAATAAGAGAAAACCTTAAAGATGCCTCAATAACTACTGATGTAATCGTAGGTTTCCCAGGTGAAACTGATGAGGAATTTAACGAAACTTATGAATACTTAAAGAGAATTAAATTAACTAAAACACATATATTCAAATTCAGCCCAAGAAAAGGTACGAAGGCTTCAGATATGCCTAATCAAATAGATGGAAATGTAAAAGACAAGAGAAGTAAGGCTTTAATTGAACTAAATGCAAAGAATGAAGGCGATTTTAGTAAATCTTTAGTTGGAAGAGAACTAGATGTATTAGTTGAGCAAGAAGTATCTAATAAGCCTGGGGTATTTGAGGGGTATACAAGAAATTATGTAAAAGTTGAAATTCCAAATGGAAGCAGAGACATGATAGGAAAAATAATTTTATGTAAAATAATGGCCTCAGATGCGGAATATGTTGTTGGAAAAATTATATAGTTTTGGTATAATATAAATCAAGATAAGATTGATTAAGGATCATTTTTGGAATAAGATATATAATTCAAAGAGAATTTCTAAATATGAATTATAAAATCTCGATTCTTACGTTTGTGAATTGAGATTGTTACTTAGAAGGAGGTGAATTTATGGAAGGTTGTATATTTTGCAAAATTATAAGTGGGGATATCCCTAGTAAAAAAATATATGAAGATGATAAAGTTTATGCTTTTTATGACATAAATCCTGAAGCTCCAACTCATTTCTTAGTTATTCCAAAAGAACATATCGAAAGTGCTAATACTTTAGATGACAGCAATATTGATATTGTATCACATATATTTAAAGTTATTGGTAAATTAGTAGTAGATCTTGGAATATCAGATAAAGGATATAGGGTTGTAAATAATTGTGGTGAGGATGCAGGACAGACAGTAAAACATATTCATTTCCATGTACTTGGAGGGCGAAGTTTACAGTGGCCACCAGGCTAAATTTGAGTTGTTATTTGATCAATAGTAACTGGAGATTTTTTCTTAATTTCTTGACATTATTAATTTAAATATTGTATAATATAGCATGTGTTATTAAGCCCATAGCTGAGTTAATTTAAGCTAGCGGAGGGAGGGATAGTAAATGTCAGAAATTAAAGTTGGAGAAAACGAAACACTTGAAAGTGCGTTAAGAAGATTTAAGAGAAAATGTGCTAGAGCTGGGGTTCTTTCTGAAGTTAGGAAGAGAGAACATTATGAAAAGCCAAGCGTTAAGAAAAAGAAGAAATCAGAAGCTGCTAGAAAGAGAAAGTTCAAATAATGATATTTTCTTTTGAAAGAAGGTACAAAAATGTCATCAATTAAAGATAGATTGCAAGATGATTGGAAAATTGCTTTAAAAGCAAAAGATAAGTTCACATCTAGTGTAATTAGTACAGCTAAAGCTGCAGTATTATTGGTTGAAAAAACTGATAATAGAAAGCTTGAAGATGATGAAGTTATTACAATATTAGCTAAAGAAATCAAGCAAAGAAGAGAAGCTATGCTTGAATTTGAAAAGGGGAATAGGCAAGATTTAATAGATCAGTCTAAGGCTGAGATTGAAATTTTGTTGAAATACCTTCCTCAGCAGTTAAGTGAAGAAGAGATAAAACAATTAGTAAAAGAATCAGCTGAAGAAGTGGGTGCAAATAGCATTAAAGATATGGGAAAAGTTATGTCAGCTGTTAAACCTAAAGTAGTAGGAAAAGCTGATGGTAAACTTGTAAGTCAGCTTGTTAAGGAATATTTAAATAATAAATAAGAATAAAATTCAAGATTGTTTTGAGTTTTATACTAATATAACAGGACATAGGATTATAAATAGTATCCTATGTCCTGTTTCATTGTTATCTAAAATTGGACTAGCAATGAAAGGATAATATTTGGTTCATATAACTAGAATACATTATCGTAAATGAATTAGATAAAGCCATAATAGTAATGATTGGCTTTATTTTTTTGCAGGAAATTATCATTATTATTAAATTATAGAATTAATTCGCAAATCCTATCATAAATTACAATGAGAAAGTTTATGTGGGAGGAAAGTATGGAAGAAAAATTTCAAAGAGGTAAAGAAAAGATACTTAGCAAGTTAGATTTTCCAAGTGACATTTCATTAGATCTACCAAAGATAATAGTCGTGGGAAACAGAGAAATAACTATTGAAAATCATAAGGGCATTATATTTTTCGAAACTAATATGGTCAAAATAAATTCCAGAATAGGTGCAATCATAATTGAGGGGAAAGAGTTCGAAATACTTTTTATTGCAGAAACGAGTATAACAATAAGCGGAATCTTTAAAGGTATTTCATATGAGAGGTAGAATATTATGTTTAGCAGCTTGAAATCGGGACAAGTAACCATAGAAATTAATGCTTTAGTGCCAGAAAAAATATTAAATGCCTTTTGGAATAGCCAAATCTATACCTGTAATATAGTGAAAGTAAGCTTGACAACGGTAAGAGTAACTATATATTACAGAGATTATAAAGATGCAGAAATATTAATAAAAAAATATAAAGGAAAAGTTAAGATAGTAAGAACTAGTGGAATAATAGTTTTACTTATGAAAATGAGAAGAAAGATTTCTCTAGTTATAGGAATGGGATTATTTTTTGCTGTGATATATATATTATCAAATTATATATGGGCTATAGATATAGAGACACAGAGGAATTTAAGTCCATTTGAAGTTAGACAACAGCTCTCATCAATTGGAATCAAACCAGGGCTTAGCAAATCACAAGTTAATGTATATCAAATAGAAAAAAAGATGGAAGATTTAAATAGCCAGATAATGTGGATTAGGGTTAGGATAGAGGGGTCTACATTAAAATTGGTTATAAAGGAAAAAGTAAATCCTCCGTCTACAGAAAAAACATTATATAATCAAGTTGTTGCTAAAATGGATGGAGAAGTAAAGAGAGTATATACGAATTCAGGAAATCCAGCAGTTGTGCCAGGAGATATAGTAAAGAAAGGTGACGATCTAATATTGCCTATCCAAGGAAGGGAAGGCTTTCAGATGGAAGTAAAACCGAGTGGAACAGTTATAGCAAATACTTTTTATGATAAATTTATGGAGGTTCAAATAAGTGGAGAAAAGCTTGAGAGAACTGGTAACAAGAATAGTGACATATACTTAAACTTTTTTGGGAAAAAAGTTTACTTGAAAAAAGCTATAAATCAATTTGAATATTATGATAAAATAGAAGAGAAGGATGGTTTCGTTAATAAGATAACATATTTCGAAAAAAAAGGTATAAATGTAAACTTAGATAAAGAAAGTACAGTTAAAGAAGCTACAGAAAAGTTAGAGGGTTCATTGAGAAAAACACTTAGCAACGATGCAAAGATAATAGATAAGAAAACTGCAGTAGAAGATATTGAAGGCGGAAAGATCTTAATTAATGTTAAATTTACTGTAGAACAGGATATTGCTAAAAACGTATCATAAGGGGTATTCAAAGTTGTTTTTATGCCTATTACTTATTATTAAGATGAAAAGGTGAATTACATGGATATAAAACAAAATAATAAATGGAAAAATAATAGAATTCAAAGAATTGTATTATTTATACTTGTATTTAGTATAGGCTATTTATTGCTTGTTACCGCAATAACTCCTAAGCAATATAGCTTAAAAGAAGGAGATATACCAAGAGTAGATATAAAAGCTCCAAGAGATATAGTGGATGAAAAAGCTACAAAGGAAAAAGAAGATCAAGCGGCCGAAAAGGTAGGGAAACAGTATACATCAAAGCCAGAAGTTAAGAAAGAAGCTGAGGATAATGTAAGGGCATTGTTCGATAAACTTGTATCATTAAGCAATATGGCGAGCTCTACCGTAGCTGATAAGCAAACTGAGCTTAAGAAATTAACTATATTTCAATTAACAGATGAACAATGTAAGGCGTTGATAGGAATATCAAAAGATACTTTGCCGGGCATAGAAGACAAAATAGTAAATATAATTGACAGTGCATATGAAAAAAATATACAGGAAAAAGATGAAGGTGCCTTAAAAGAAGCAAAAGGAGCTGTTTCAACTCAAATAGATAATTTAAACTTGGATAAAGATGTATCAAGTGCTTTAAAGCAAATAGCTCAAACACAAATAAACCCGAATGTGTTTTTTGATGAAGAAAAAACACAAGAAAAGATACAGGAAGTCAAGAAGAATGTATCTAAAGTAATAATAAAACAAAATCAGATTATAGTTAAAGAAGGAGAGCCTGTAACACAAGATCAAATTGATATTCTATCAGATCTTGGAATGCTTAACGATGAAAATGTAACCGCTTATGTATATATTTATTTAGCGCTTGCAATATTTTGGATGATAATATTGTTTCTTCAATATGGATATGTGAGAATAAATTATGGTGAAATATATAAGAACAATAAAAAGCTTATTCTTATAAGTACAATTAATTTGATTTCACTTGTGTTAGCTAGAACTGTAGGGGTTATATCGCCTTTTCTAATTCCGTTTGCGTGCGCGCCTATGATGCTTACGCTATTACTAAATTATAAGATATCATTTGTACTTAGCGCTTTAAATGCAATAGTTATAGGAGCATTAAATGGTTTTGATGTTCAGATTATTATTCTAGGAATAGTAAGTTCGGTATTAGGAGCGGCATTTTTGAAAAAGATGCAACAAAGAAATGAATTGCTATATTCAACATTGTATACTGCTGTTGTTACCGTAATACTTACATTGTCTACGGGAATATTAATATCGAGCAATTTCGGAGATGTGTTAGTAAAGGGTGGAATCACATTCATTGGAGGCCTTTTATCAGGTATATTTGCATTAGGAATATTACCGTTTTTAGAAGGTACATTTAATGAGGTTACTACATTAAAGCTGCTAGAATTATCAAATCCTAATACACCACTGTTAAAAAAATTATTAATGGAAGCTCCAGGAACATATCACCATAGTATGCTTGTTGCAAATCTCTCAGAAATGGCAGCAGAAGAAGTTGGTGCTAATTCGGTAATTACAAGGATAGGATCATATTATCATGATATTGGAAAAACAGAGAGGCCATATTTCTTTGGAGAGAATCAAATGGGGATAGATAATCCACATGAGAATATACCTCCAAATTTAAGTGCTATGATAATAAAATCTCATGTTAAAGATGGTCTGGAGTTAGCTAAAAAATATAAGCTTCCTAAGGTTATCCAAGATATTATATTAGAGCATCATGGTAAAACATTAGTAAAGTATTTTTACTATACTATGAAAAATAGTGCTGAAAATCCAGAGGAAATAAAAGAAGAAGATTATAGATATGAAGGCCCAATACCAAGCTCAAAAGAAGCTGGGATAGTAATGCTATCTGATAGTGTTGAAGCGGCTGTAAGATCAATTAAGAAACCTACTAAGGATGCAATTAACCAAATGGTTAATTGCATTATAGATGATAAATTATCATCAGGACAATTAAATGATTGTGATTTAACATTAAAAGATATAGAAAAAATAAGAGTATGTTTTTTGACTTCGTTAAATAGCATATACCATCAAAGAATAGAATACCCTAAAGAAAAAATGAAGGATTTCAATGGTGAAAGCAATAAAGGTTAATTTAAAACTAAGGAGTAATTTAAATAATGATTTATGTAGATAATAGACAAAATAAAGTGGAAGCAAGTGAAAAATTAATAGAAAGATTAACAGAAGTAATAGAATTTGCATTAAAAGAAGAGGAAGTAAATATGAAATGTGAAATTTCATTATTGTTCGTTGATAATAATGAAATAAAGGAAATTAATAATGAAACAAGAGGAATAAATAGAGAAACAGATGTATTATCTTTTCCTATGTTAGAATACGAAGATAAGAAAGTATTTAAGGATATGTATAAAGATTATAAGTTTTCTCAATCTGATTTTGATGGTGACGAACTTGTACTTGGGGATATAGTTCTTTCATTAGAAAAAGCATTAGAACAGAGTAAAGAATTTAATCATTCATATGAAAGGGAAGCCTCATACTTAGTTGTACATTCAGTATTGCATCTATTGGGATACGATCATATGGAGGATGATGATAAAATAATTATGAGAAGTAGAGAAGAAGATATTTTAAATAAACTTAACATAATCAGAGGGTAATATTTTTTATTATGTAATAGAAGTAGGGGTAAATAATGAAAATGAAAAAAACACTGGAAAGCTTCAATAATGCCATAACTGGGATTATCGATACTGTAAGAACTGAACGAAATATGAAAATCCATTTAATAGTGGCGTTAGTAGTACTAATTGCAAGCTTTTTCTTTGACATAACAAAATATGAGTTTCTGATATTAGCTGTTACAATAACTATGGTAATAGCTGCTGAACTTATAAATACAGCCATAGAGGCGACTATAGATATGACAACTAATTATTACCACCCTTTGGCTAAAATCGCTAAGAATGCGGCGGCAGGTGCGGTATTAATAACAGCCATAAATGCATTATTAGTTGGTTATATTATATTTTGGGATAGGCTCAGTAGATTTTCATTTTCTTTAATTAATAAAGTAAAGAATTCAGAGCCATATACGATATTGATTGTTCTAGTAATAGTATGTATAGTAACTATAATAGCGAAAGCAATATTTGGAGAAGGAACTCCGTTAAAAGGGGGAATGCCCAGTGGCCACAGTGCTTTGGGATTTTCAATAGCAACTGCAATATCATTAATAACGGAGGAACCAATTTGCATTCTATTGAGTTTTTTATTGGCGTTTATAACTGCACAAAGTAGAGTGGATTCAGAAGTTCATAGTATTTTAGAGGTAATAGTTGGAGCTATATTTGGTATATTATTAACTTTGTTTATTTTTACATTATTTAGGCTTTAATTAAATATAGAATAATAAAAATAATATTTATAGGAGAAGATATAAGATGAAATAAAACTTATATTGTCTCCTATTTCTTAAATTATAAGAATTAATGATTTAATTCATAAGGAAACAATTGGAAGTGATTATTAAATTATTATATGATCAAATTAAGAATAGTAGATTGTCAATTTACTTATAAATAGAGTATACTATTTGTAAAATAGGATAACGTTAGTTAAGCTTTTTTAAGCTTATTTTGAGGAGGAAAAAATGTTTAAATCAGGATTTGTTACAATAGTTGGAAGACCTAATGTAGGGAAATCGACTTTATTAAATTATATAATGGGGGAAAAGTTATCAATAGTTTCTAATAAACCTCAGACAACAAGAAATAACATACAAACAATATTGACAGGCGATGATTATCAAATGATATTTGTTGATACACCAGGTATACATAAACCTAAACATAAGTTAGGAGAATACATGGTAAATTCGGCAAAAGAATCTACTAAAGATGTTGATTTAGTATTATTCTTAACAAATCCAGATGAGGAGATTGGAAAGGGCGATAAATTTATATTAGAAACCTTAAGGGATAAAAAGTGTCCTGTATTTTTAGTTTTAAATAAGGTTGATGAAAGTACACAAGATAGAGTGGCAAAAAGTTTAGAAATGTATTCAAAAGAATTTAAATTTGCAGAGATAGTACCTATTTCTGCAATAAAAGGGAAAAACGTTGATGTATTAGTAGAACTTATGAAGAAAGCAATGCCAGAAGGACCTAAATATTATCCAGACGACATGATAACAGATGTTCAAGAAAAGTTTGTAGTATCAGAAATAATTAGAGAAAAAGCTTTAAGAACCTTGAGAGATGAAGTGCCTCATGGTATAGCAGTAGATATAATTCAAATGAAACAAAATGAAATAGGTACATATCATATAGAAGTAGATTTAATCTGTGAAAAAGATTCCCATAAAGGAATAATAATTGGAAAGAATGGTCAAACACTTAAAAGAATAGGCGAAAATTCAAGATATGAATTAGAAAGATTTTTAAGATCCAAGGTTAATCTAAAAATATGGGTGAAAGTTAGAAAAGAATGGAGAGATAATCAGCTTTTATTAAAAGAATTAGGATATAAAGCGAATTCAAAGAAATAGATAATTAGCCTAACATATTATTTTTTTTTATATATTCCAAGTGGGAGATGGTTGACCTGTCAATAGTTGAAACAAAAGCTGTAATTATAAAAACGCAAGATTTTAAAGAGAATGACAAACTAGTTTGGTTTTATACTGAGAAGTTAGGTAAAATTACAGCTATAGTTAGAGGCGCTAAAAAAAGTAAAAGTAAGTTCTTAGCATTGACATTGCCATTATGTTATGGAGAATATATGGTATATAAAGGTAAGAGCTTGTACACTCTTCAAGAAGGAAAAATAATTCAATCTTTTCAAGGTCTTTTAAATGATTTACATAAGCTTACATATTCCTCATACTTATGCGAATTAATAGATATTGCTTGTACTGATAATGAAATTAATATGAAACTTTTTAAGACATTGATTACAACATTATACCTACTGAATACAGATGCCCTAGATTACGAACTACTAATAAGAGCATTTGAATTAAGATTATTAAAAACAACTGGATATAATCTAACATTGAATAATTGTAGCGTATGTAGAAAAAAGATATCTTCATCTAATTATATAAGTTTATCCCACTATGGAGGTATATGTGATGAATGTCCCAAAGAACATGGAGTATTTATTTCAAAAGGTGCATATAATGCCTTGAGGTTTTTGATGAATATGGATATAGATAAATTATATAGACTAAATTTAAATCATGAAATAAAAAGTGAGATTGAAAAAGTAATTACTTTTTTAGTATCGAATAGCTATGCTAAAAAGCCTAAAAGTTTGGAGATGTTAAAATTTATTAAGGAGTGATGATTTATGGAAAATATAACATTAGAAAAAGTTGATATGATACGTGAGAGAACAGGAGTAAGCTATGAAAAGGCAAAGGAAGCTTTAGAAGTATGCGAAGGAGACGTATTAGAGGCTTTAATATACATTGAAAAGTCTCAAAAGTTATCAGATATTAATGATGAATTTGTTGATGAGGAAGTAAATAGGGCTCCTATATCTATAGAGGAACTAAGGGTTTTGATTAAACAAATAATAGAAAAGGGAAATGTTACTAGGATAAAGGTTAAGAAAGATGATAAGGAACTTGTAGATATTCCAGTTAATGCAGGAATTGCAGCAGGAGTTGTAGCTATTATAATTCCACCAATACTTGCAGCAGGAGTTATTGCGGCAATAGCGACTCAAATTACAATAGAGATAACTATGGAAGATGGATCTGTGGAAGTTGTAAACACGTATGTTTCAGAAATGGCAAGCAATGTTAAAAATAAAGCTACTGATTTTGCTGATAAAATTAAGACTAAGGTTAATGAAATGAAGAATGACATAGGTAAACATAGTGATGATTCAAAACAAAAAGTATATACTGGTTCAGATACTGTATATACCTATACAGTTAATTTTGATGAAGATAAAGAAAATTCAGAAAATTAAGTGATATTGAGAGTAATATAAAGAAAAATAGATATATCAGTGATATAAAATTAATATACAAGAAATATTTAGCGAATTTATTTGATTTTTCTGAAAATTAAGTCTAGTCAAACAATAATTACATGATATAATTAGAGAGTAGTAAAAATTAATGAATTTGAACTAAATATTTCTTGTATTTACAGAAAGAGGGATAAGATTGAAATTATCACCTAGGCAAGAAGAAATAGTATGCTTAGTAAAAGAAAATGCACCTATAACTAGTGAAGCTCTTGCAGAAAAAATTGGAGTTACTAGAGCTGCGCTCAGGGCTGATTTGGCAGTACTGACTATGATAGGAACTTTGGATGCTAGACCGAAGGTAGGATATGTATATACAGGAAAAACATCTAATGGATTGATTTATTCAAACATTAACAAAATTAAAGTATCCGAAATAATGTCAAAACCTGTGACTGTCAGTGAAGATACGATGGTATATGATGCAATCGTATACCTATTTCTGAATGATGTAGGGACATTATTTATAGAAAATAATGGGGTGCTTACAGGTGCAGTCTCTAGAAAAGACTTTCTCAAAATTTCAATAGGGGGGACTGATATACATAGAGTTCCCGTTGGAGTAATTATGACAAGAATGCCAAATATAATTTGTGCGAATAAGAATGACAACGCATATGATTTGGCTAAGAAAATTATTGAACATGAGATCGATAGTATTCCGGTTGTTGAAATAATAGAAAAGTCTGATGGAAAAGATCAGATGAAGATAATCGGAAAGGTTTCTAAGACTAACATAACAAAATTATTTGTTAAAATTGGAGAAAATGAGGATTAATTAATTAAGGGTAACTACGAAGTCTTTAAGCATCTGAAATAAAAAATAAGTCTATGATGCGATATATATTTCTTGTTAGACAAGGAAGTCTGTTTATCTCATAGTGGACTATTAGGTAAACAGAACGACGAAGTATAACAAGAAATAGATTAGCATGCTGATTTATTTTTTGTTGAATATGCTTAGGATAGGCATCGATAGTAAATATAGTGAGAAATAATAAGAAAAGAGGGAGTATTGAGATGTCAAATAAGTATGTATATCTTTTTAGTGAAGGAAATGCTTCAATGAAAAATCTACTTGGAGGAAAAGGCGCTAACTTAGCAGAAATGACTAGTCTAGGAATTCCAGTGCCAGATGGTTTTATTGTTACAACAGAATCTTGTAATAAATATTATGAAGATGGTAGAAAGATTTCTGATGAAATAATAGGTCAAATCTATGAAAGTTTATCAAAGCTTGAAGAATCTACAGGTAAGAAATTTGGAGATAATACAAATCCTTTACTAGTTTCAGTAAGATCTGGTGCAAGAGTTTCAATGCCGGGTATGATGGATACTATCTTAAACTTAGGATTAAATGATATAGCTGTAGAAGCAATGGCAGAATTGACCAATAATCCAAGATTTGCATATGATTCTTACAGAAGATTCATTCAAATGTTCTCTGATGTTGTTATGGGAATAGAAAAGAGATTATTCGAAAATAAGATTGATGAACTTAAGGAGAAGAAAGGTGTTGAATTTGATACAGATTTAACAGCAGATGATTTAAAAGAATTAGTTAGTGAATTCAAAGAAATCTACAAAAAAGAAAAGGGTGAGGAATTCCCAAGTGATCCTAAAGCTCAATTAATAGAAGCAATTACAGCCGTATTTAGATCATGGGATAATCCAAGAGCTATAGTATATAGAAGATTAAATGATATTCCAGGTGAATGGGGTACAGCTGTAAATGTGCAACAAATGGTATTTGGTAATAAGGGAGAAACATCAGGAACAGGAGTTGCATTCTCAAGAAACCCTGCAAATGGTGACAATGCTATATATGGTGAATATCTAATGAATGCACAAGGTGAAGATGTTGTTGCTGGTATTAGAACTCCACTTGAAATTGGAAAATTAAAAGAACAAAATCCAGAAATATATGCACAATTTGAAGGAATTGTTAACACACTAGAAGATCACTATAAAGATATGCAAGACATGGAGTTTACTATAGAAGAAGGTAAATTATATTTCTTACAAACTAGAAATGGTAAGAGAACAGCTCAAGCTGCTTTAAAGATTGCTGTTGATTTAGTAGAAGAAGGAATGCTAAGCAAGGAAGAAGCAATTTTAAAAGTTGAACCAAAACAATTAGATACATTATTACACCCTGCTTTTTATACTGAAGATTTAAAGAAAGCTACACCAATTGCAAAAGGATTACCTGCATCTCCTGGAGCTGCATGTGGTAAGATAGCATTTACTGCTGATGAAGCTAAAGATAGAGCAGCACTTGGAGAAGATGTTGTACTTGTAAGACTTGAAACTTCACCAGAAGATATAGAGGGAATGATAGCAGCACAAGGTATCCTTACAGTAAGAGGGGGAATGACTTCTCATGCTGCGGTTGTTGCAAGAGGAATGGGAACTTGTTGTGTAGCTGGATGTGGAACTATAAAAGTTGATGAAGTAAAGAGAACTGTAGAAGTTAACGGAAAAGTTTATACATCTGAAGACTACATTTCAATTGACGGTACTTCAGGAAATGTATATGGAGAAAAAATAAAAACAGTTACACCAGAAATTTCAGGACATTTTGCGACATTCATGGGATGGGCTGATGAAATAAGAAAATTGAAAGTTAGAGCTAATGCAGATAGTCCAAGAGATGCAAAACAAGCTGTTGAGTTTGGAGCAGAAGGCATAGGTCTTTGCAGAACAGAGCATATGTTCTTTGCAGAAGATAGAATTATGGCTGTAAGACAAATGATTACATCTAAAGATTTAGAACAAAGAAAAGTAGCTTTAGATAAGATTTTGCCAATGCAAAAATCAGATTTCATAGGAATTTATGAAGCATTAGAAGGAAAAGCAGTTACAATAAGATTATTAGATCCACCGCTACATGAATTCTTGCCAACTGTGGATTCAGATATAAAAGAATTAGCAAGAGAAATGGGAATAACTTATGAGGAATTAAAATCTACTGTTTCAGAATTACATGAGTTTAATCCTATGATGGGTCATAGAGGATGCCGTCTTGCAGTTTCTTACCCTGAAATTGCTGAAATGCAAGCAAGAGCTATTATAGAGGCAGCAATAGAAGTTAAAACAACTAAAGGCTACGATATTGTACCTGAAATAATGATTCCATTAGTTGGAGAAATTAAAGAATTAAAATATGTTAAAGATGTAATTGTATCAACAGTTAAAGCTGTTATGGAAGAAAAAGGAGTAACTTTAGATTATAAGGTTGGAACTATGATTGAAATTCCAAGAGCAGCATTAACAGCTGATGAAATAGCAAAAGAAGCAGAATTCTTCTCATTTGGTACAAATGACTTAACTCAAATGACATTTGGATTCTCAAGAGATGATGCAGCTAAGTTCTTATCTGCTTATTATGAAAAGAAGATTTATGAACAAGATCCATTTGGTAAATTAGATCAAACAGGAGTTGGTTCTCTAATTAAAATAGCAGTAGAAAAAGGAAAATCTACTCGTTCAGATATCCATTTAGGAATCTGTGGAGAGCATGGTGGAGATCCTTCATCAATTGAATTCTGCCATAATATAGGACTTAACTATGTATCTTGTTCACCATTTAGAGTTCCACTAGCAAGACTTGCAGCAGCACAAGCGCAAGTAAAAAATCCAAGATAACTTTAAAAAATTAAAGATTATGATAAAGTAGCATATAAATCTTAGTAAAAGAAGATTTAAAGTGAAAAAATATAGAGCATTGTAATTTGAAATCACATGTGATTTTAATTACAATGCTCTTTTATTATCGTACTTTTAAGCTGTTATTATGAAATTATTTAGAATGCAGGCTGCCTAATATTTTACAATATAGACAGCCTGATGCAGTTAGTTTTTATAAAATCATGAAGAGAAGATTGGCTCAACCTAATAAAAGATGGTGCTTTACAGAAACAATTTCAAAGTAAAGTCATATTGAATTTTTTTTGTACTTGATTTATTATATCTAGCGCAAAATCATATTGAAGATTTGTTTTTGATGTCGCGTTTATTATTAAAGTTAAGAAAGCAGATTTATTACACTTGTGAATATTCCTATAGTAGTCTCTTGATATCCTCCAATATTTTTGCGGAAAGCAAATATAAGAAATTAAGTAACGTAAATCTGAGTGTGTTAAAGGACACAATTCATTATAGGCATCTAATATAGAGAGAGCTAACTCAACATTCCATTTTGTGTTTTCTCGTTTAAGTAATCTTCGCATAAAATATGCTAGATCTTTTGCACTGTAATCTACTTTGCACTTATCAAAATCTATCACCCAAGGATCTAGATCAGGAGGAAAAATTAGGTTTTTGTTTACATAGTCACCATGGCATAAAGATTTACTTAATTCATTATTGTCAATTTTATTTGATATGTCTAGAGAGAGTTTAGCAAGGCGTAAATTTATATCAAAACTTGAAATAAATTGTCTTGAAAATGAATCTTTGTATTTAAACGATTCATTTGATGCTTTAAGTAAATCTTCAAAATGTTTTAAGGTAGATATGTAATAATCCTCAAATCCTTCTTTTGCTGAACTTCCTAAAATAGGTCTAAATTTACGAGATACTGAATGAATCTCAGAGAGTTTTCTTACAGAGATTAAAACATGATCCAAATTATCGAAATTACATTTCTCACCCTCAATCCAAGGAGTTAATATAAAAAGCATATCTCGATAAGATACAAATCTATTATTATCAATTGTAGGTAAAAGTTTTGAGACCCTAATATTATTTCTATATAGCCACTCAATAGCTGAATATACATATAGCAAGTCATTCAAATTATAATAAACTTTTTTTAGACAGTAATTTTTATCTTTATAATTTACCCTATAAACTGCTCTTTGCTTATCAGTATCTTTAAATTTAATTATTGAAATCTGAGAGTTTTGTAAATTATAGTATGGTAAAACATTTTGTTTTATAATTTCTGGGGAAAGATTAGATTCTTGTAAAGATAAAACTTCAGTACCCATAAATACACTCCTTTATAAGGTGATTTTTATTGAACTTTTATGATACAAGGTAAACTTTGATTGAAAGTTATACCTTTAAGTAAAATTAACATGTTTTTAAATTTTAATTAAGATATAGAAATATATATATATATATATATAGGTAAGATTTCTATATAAAAAAATTCCTAATTATTAAATAATATTAATTTAATCTTAGTATTAGACTAAAAATAATAAAAAATAAAAATTAATGAATATAAAGATATTATTTTTTAGTTATTTGCAAATAATAAATATAGTTAATAAATAGAGGAATATAATGATATAGATAGAATACATAAAAAGAGGTGATAATATATGAATGTAAGAGAAAAAATTCAAAATTTTGAAAGCTTGACATTAATTAAAGAAGCTGCTTTTTCAAAAAATTCTATTGGCAGAAAAATTAGAGAAGAAGATGATGATATTAGAACTTGTTATATGCTTGATAGAGATAGAATTATTCAAAGCAAATCATTCAGACGCCTCAAGCATAAAACACAAGTATATATAAAAACATTTGGAGATCATTATAGGACTAGATTAACTCATACATTAGAGGTATCTCAAGTTGCAAGAAATATTGGAGCTGGAATCGGATTAAATGAAAATTTAATTGAAGCTATAGCGTTAGGGCATGATCTTGGGCATGTTGCTTTTGCACACAATGGAGAAGAAGTGCTAAATGAATATTTAGAAGATGGATTCCGTCACAATGAACAAAGCGTTAGAGTTGTTACTAAACTCGAAAATAACGGGCAGGGGCTTAATCTAACTGAAGAAGTAATTAATGGAATATTAAATCATAGTGGGCTTGGAAGCGTTAAAGATATAATTACATTAGAAGGAATAGTGGTGAAATTTAGCGATAAAATGGCGTACTTGAATCATGACATTGATGATTCTATAAGAGCAGGTTTATTAAGCAAAGAAGAGATTCCAAGAGAAATTGTTAAAGTATTTGGAGATACTTCAAACGAAAGATTAAATGTCTTAATTAAAGATTTTATAAAAAAATCAAATGATAATCTTAATAATGGGGTAAAGGAAATTGGGTTAAGTCCAGAAATAAGTGAAGCAATGACTGAACTTAGACAATTTATGTTTAAAAATATATATTTAGGGGATACATTAAAGGTTGAAAGAAATAAGGCGAAATTTGTTTTAAATCAATTAATTAAACATTTTGAGGAAAATCCTTATGAGATGCCAGATATTTATGTGAGCATAGCTAAAAACGAAGGCTTGAAACGAGGAGTTGCTGATTATGTGGCGGGAATGAGTGATGATTATTGCTTATCACTATTTAATAAAATATTTATCCCTAAGTTTGTAATAGATTAATTATATATGAGATTCATGTCTTAGAAAGTTTAAAACTATAATGAATTTAATAATATTCTCAATGAATAAAGATTTGCAATAAAAAAAGAGGATTTTAAATTAATAAAAAGAATTACTTTAATATATAGTATTATTCAATAAATATTATTTTATAACTGGTGAAACTTTAAATTAAAAAAAATTAATAGTTTTCTAATTATTTTAGAAGGAAAACTCGTTATTATGTCGAATAATATATAATTGCCAAAAAAAGCAGAGGAAGGAGATGTCTCCTTGCAAATATCAGAAGAAGTTCTTGAAAGGATAAAAGAACAAAATGACATTGTTGATATTATTTCAGAGGATGTAAGGCTAAAAAAATCAGGTAGAAATTTTATGGGATTATGTCCATTCCATAATGATAAATCTCCATCATTTAGTGTTTCAAGTGAAAAACAGATATACAAATGTTTTTCATGTGGAGAAGCAGGAAATGTGCTTACGTTTGTTATGAAATATAAAAAACTCACTTTTGTAGAAGCTGCAAAGTATCTAGCAGATAAAGCTAATATTCCGCTACAGATAAATGATAATGAAAATAGCGCAGTTTCTAGAAAGAAAGAAGTTTTATATAAAGTAAATGTTGAAACAGCTAGATATTATTTTGCTAATTTACAAAGAATTAAAATGGCAAAAGAGTATTTTTTGAAGAGAGGGATAAAAGAAGAAACCATAAAGAGATTTGGGTTAGGCTACTCTCAAGATAGTTGGCATGGATTAACAAACTACTTAAGAACAAAAGGATATAAAGATAATCTATTACTTGAAGCTGGATTGATTTCAAAAAGTGAGAAATCAGGGAATGTTTATGATAAATTTAGAAATAGAGTAATGTTTCCCGTGTTTGATGTAAGAGGAAAAGTTATTGGATTTGGAGGTAGGGTTTTAGATGATTCAAAACCAAAATATTTAAATTCACCAGAGACCATGATTTTTCAAAAAGGGATAAATCTTTATGGATTAAATTTTGCAATTAAGAATAAGCTAAAAGAGGATTACATCATTATAGTTGAAGGATATATGGATTTAATATCACTTCACCAATCTGGTATAACAAATGTTGTAGCATCACTTGGAACTGCACTTACAGTAAACCAAGCAAGGCTTCTTAAAAGGTATGTTAATAAGGTAATAATTTCTTATGATGCTGATTTGGCTGGACAGACTGCTACCTTAAGAGGTCTAGAAATTTTAAGAGGTGCTGGATTTGATGTAAAAGTATTGATAGTACCAGATGGAAAAGATCCAGATGAGTTTGTGAGGAATCATGGAAAGGAGTCATTTCTGAAGTTGGCAAATGAAGCGCTTCCTTTAATTGAATATAGAATTAAGAAAGCAGCTGAAGGCATAAATCTAAATAGTGGAAATGATCTAGTAGAATATGGAGAAAAATTTGCAGAAATTCTAGCAGATCTAAATCCTATAGAAAAAGATGTATATATAAGGAAAATTTCAGAAGAAACAGCAATTAAAGAACAGGCATTATATGACTTACTTTCACAAGTAATAACAAAAAAACAAAAAGAAGACAATTTTGTGAATAAAAAGGAATATTTTGGAACAAAATTATATGTAGAACCCGCATACTTAAAGGCCGAAAGAGCATTATTAAAATTGATGTTCAAAGATGAATTTTATGATGAGATTAAAAGCTCCATAAAATCAGGAGATTTTGTAATAGAATCACATAATAAAATTTATTCATTAATATTAAAAGGCAAAAGTGAGGATACTAATGATATAGGTAATATAGAATCCTATGTAGAAAGTAGATGTGACGATATAGAAAGTTCTAAAGAGTTGACCAAGATAAGGGAACATGAGATTTTAGATTTTACTGATAGAGAGCGACTAATAAAAGATTATTTAAAAGAGGTAAGAGGCTTTAAACTTAAGCTGCAAATTGAGGATTTAAAGAAAAAGCAAAATAGATTCGAAAAAGAGGGGAAAATTGAAGAATCTATAAAGATTGCAATAGAGCTTACTAAATTATCTGAAGCACTTAAAAAGGGAGAGAGAGGTTGAAGGTTATGACGGAAGGAGGCAATAATAAGATGGAACAAAAAGCGAATGGAAAAGTAACAAAGCCAAAAGACGATAAAAAAGATAAAAATGCTAAAATGGCGGCTGTGAAGGAATTAATTGACAAGGGTAAAAAGAATGGTTCACTAACATATAAAGAAATCATGGAAGCTATGGATCATATTGATTTGAGCCCAGAGCAAATAGAAAAAATATATGAAGTTTTGGAAATGACAGGTGTTGAAATAATAGGTGAAATTGCGGATACAGAAACTGAAGAAGAAATTGATTTATCGGTCCCAGAAGGTATAGCTATAGATGATCCAGTTCGAATGTATTTGAAAGAAATTGGAAAAGTGCCTTTATTGTCTTCTGAACAGGAAATAACTTATGCGAAAGAAATTGAAGAAGGAAACCAAAAGGCTAAGAAAAAATTAGCTGAAGCGAATTTAAGATTAGTTGTAAGTATAGCTAAAAGATATGTTGGAAGAGGTATGTTATTCTTGGATTTAATTCAAGAAGGAAATTTAGGTCTTATTAAAGCTGTTGAAAAATTTGATTACAGAAAAGGATATAAATTTTCGACTTATGCTACATGGTGGATTAGGCAAGCAATAACAAGAGCAATTGCAGATCAAGCTAGAACAATAAGAATACCTGTTCATATGGTAGAAACTATAAATAAGCTTATTAGAGTACAAAGACAATTGCTCCAAGAATTAGGTAGAGATCCATTCCCAGAAGAAATCTCGAAGGTTATGGAACTTCCAGTGGATAAGGTTCGCGAAATTCAAAAAATTGCACAAGAACCAGTTTCGTTAGAAACTCCAATAGGTGAAGAGGAAGACTCTCATTTAGGAGACTTTATTCCAGATGATGAAGCACCAGCACCAGCTGAAGCAGCAGCATTTACAATGCTTAAGGAACAATTAATCAATGTCTTAGATACATTAACTCCTAGAGAAGAAAAAGTATTAAGATTAAGATTTGGACTTGATGACGGAAGAGCCAGAACACTTGAAGAAGTAGGAAAAGAGTTCAATGTTACTAGAGAAAGAATTAGACAAATTGAAGCAAAAGCTTTAAGAAAATTAAGACATCCGTCAAGAAGCAAGAAATTAAAAGATTATCTAGATTAGTATCTAAAAGCACCTAAAATTAGGTGCTTCTTTTTAAATAAGGAATTACCAAACTTTAAAACTAGATTTGTGTAGTGACTTACCGAAATCATAAATATTTTGATTCAGAAAAGCTAAGAACTTTTAAGAGTTCATTTTCAAATATTTTCTTCATATTATGACCCTTGAGGTTACAAATATATTTATGATTTCTAGTGAAGATATGAACTTAAGGTTTTAGCAACTTTGTAAATACATTCATCTAATAAGTCGAATCCTTAAATTGGATATCTAAAATTTATAAGTAAGACAAAAAGAGGTAAATATGGAATTAAGTAAAAGACTAAAATGGATTATAGAAAAAATTAATAAAGTGGAAGTAATAATGGATGTTGGAACAGACCATGGATATATACCAATATATTTAGTTAAACATGATATAGCTAAAAAAGTTATTGCATCAGATATTAATAAGGATCCACTGAAAAAAGCTAAAATTAATGCAGCACTTGATGGAGTGTTAGACAAGGTAGATTTAAGATTAGGAAGTGGTTTAGCTGTATTAAAAAATAAAGAAGCTCAATCTGTAATAATTGCAGGAATGGGTGGTAATTTAATTAGAGATATATTAGAAAATGATTTGGATAAGGTGAAAAAATTAGAATATTTAGTGCTTCAACCAGCACAAAATCCAGAAGTATTAAGAGAATATTTATATACTAGCGATTATGAAATATTAGAAGAGGATATTTGTTTGGATGAAGACAAGTATTATGAGATATTTAAAGTTAAGTATAAAAAAGGTGATTATATAAAATTAGATAATATATTTTATGAAATAAGCCCATTTATATTAAATAAAAAATCACCACTATTTAAATCATACATAGAAAGTAAAATTGAAAAAAATGAAAAAGTAATGGATTTTATTAAAGATAATACTGAACATGCAATTTCAAGAAGAAATGAGTTAATAGAAAAAAATGAGAAGTTAAAGAAACTACTAAAAAGTTTTTAGGCGGTGAGATTATGGTCCAAGTAAAAGATATAGGAAGAGAAATAGAAAGAGTTGCACCAAAGTTTTTAATGGAGTCTTATGATAATGTTGGTCTAACGGTTGGAGATGAAGAGAAGACTATAAACAAGGTTTTATTATCTTTAGATTGCACAAATGAAGTAATTGAGGAGGCAGTAGATTTAAGATGTGAGTTAATAATAACTCATCACCCACTGCTATTCAAAAGACCTAAGAGTATAGTTAAAGGAGATTTATTGGGGAACAAGTTGATAAATCTAATCAAAGAGGATATAGCATTATACTCTTGCCATACCAATTTAGATAGTGCTAAAGGTGGAATTAACGAAACTATAGTTAGAATGCTAGGATTTGAGTCACAAGAAATTATTGAACCTAATGAATCTAATAATTATAAAGATGGCGGAATTGGAAGACTGGTTAAATTAGACGAAGAAATAATGTTGAATGATCTTATAGAAATTATTAAAAAAAATTTAAATATAAAAAATATGAGGATTGTTAGGGGAAAAAATAAAGCAAAGACAATAGCTATAATTAATGGCAGTGGGCAAGATTTCTTTTATAAAGCAAAAGATCTTGGTGCAGACTGTATAATAACAGGGGATACAACATATCATTTTGCATCGGATTTCAAAGAATTAGGTATAAGCATAATAGATGCAGGTCATTTCTCAACAGAATACCTTGTGTTCTTAAAAACATTGGATTTTTTAAGGGGAAAATTTAAAGATGTAGAGTTCATCGCTTCAAAAAAAAGTGAAGATCCTTATGAGTTTGTTTGATAAATTAATATTTAGTAAAACTTTATATTAAGGCTATAACTGCACTAAATTATTTAAATGTTAAGTTCTAATGCATATAATTAATTGAAAAAGAGTTTACTAAAAAAATGAATAGGTGCATATACTAATAGTGTAATAATAATTGTGCGGTGAATTATGGGGAAAGATCATGATTTTAATAATAAAAATAGTGAAGATTTAAAAGATGACTTGAAAAATTTCTTTAAACATAGTAAGAAAACAGTACGAAATTTTTTTAGGGGAGGAAGCAGAAGAAGTAAATATGGTGGATGGAATGGTAGATTTCCACCATTTTTTCCTAGCAAGAATCCTCTTTTATTTTTACTTTATCCTAAATTAATTGTTGGTGGACTTATATTATTAACGCTTCTATTCTGTGGCGTAAGTTTATATGGAATAATAGTAATACTATTATTAACAATAATATTTTTTTTAATATAACTATAATTTAGAAATGTTGTATAAAAAATATATTTGCATCTTAAAAAGATATATGTTAATATAGATTTTGCGAGTGAGACGTGCAATCGCTGCTAGACTTGATCTAGGAGAGGAAAGTCCGAGCTCCATAGGGCAGGGTGCTGGATAACGTCCAGTCAAGGCGACTTGAAGGAAAGTGCAACAGAGATATACCGCCTAAGTTTACTTAGGTAAGGGTGGAAAGGTGATGGTAAGAGCTCACCAGCGTGATGGAGACTTCACGGCTATGTAAACCCCACTTGGAGCAAGACCGAATAGAGAGGCAATTGAAGGGGCTGCCCGTCCCGCCTCTGGGTGCGTCGCTTGAGCTTACTGGCAACAGTAGGCCTAGATAGATGATTGCTTAATACAGAACTCGGCTTATGGCTTATCTCGCATATGTAAAATAGGCAGTTGAGAGAATGGAAGGTTAATTTCTTCCGATATTCTTCCGACGGCTATTTTTTTGTGTTAATTTACATGAAGATAGTTAATGATGTTGACTGGTTTGAATATAAAGGTTTAGACTAAGTTTTCTAAATAATATATAATTAAAAGTATTTTAAGCAATAAGCATTATAATGTTTGTTGCTTTTTTTGATTACTTTATTAGAAATTATGAGAGGATAAAAATTTAATTTAAATATTAAGGAATATTACAGTTATTAATTTAGAGATGAACAAATAATTTCAATCATCAAATAAACAATATAAAAATATATATAATATTAATGCAAGTAATATTAGGAGTTAGATATGTCTGATTTACGTGACTGTAATTTATATTATGATCCCGATTCGGCAAATTATTTGATTGAGTATAGAGGGAATTTCAAAGAACAAATAGATAAGTTATCTTATGCTTGTGGGGATATAATTACAGGCACTATCGGAGTAATATCTGTACGAAGTAATGATTTTGATAGGCTCCTAAATGATGTTCCAGCAATTGTATTTTATGATTTTAGGACAATTTATGTATTACAAGATATCTCACCATCATCTGTAGATAATATAAATAACATAAAGATAAATCCTTTTTTAGATTTGAATGGGAGGGGAGTGCTAATAGGAATAGTCGATACAGGTATAGATTATTTAAATGATGAGTTTATAAGAGAAGATGATACATCAAGAATAATAAGTATATGGGATCAATCCGTTCAAAGTAATACTAGTGACTCTGTATATATAGGACAAATTTATTCAAATAATCAAATTAATAGTGCTATTGCAGCTAAAAGAAATAATGGAGATCCGTATCAAATAGTTCCTTCCAGAGATGAAGTTGGACATGGAACAAAAGTTGCTGGGATTATAGGAGCAAGAGGATATAATACTGAGTTTCAAGGAATTGCTAATGCAAGTGATTTTGTTATTGTTAAGCTTTTGGAATCTACTAATTTTAAAAGACAATTGAAAGAAAATGGAATTCCTTATACTCCGGTATATAATGCATCTGAAATTGTAGCAGGAGTAGAATATTTGAGAAGAGTCGCAGTAGAACGTAAGCAACCAATGGTTATCTATCTAGGTGTTGGAAGCACAGAAGGTAGCCATGATGGTAACAACTTGATTTCAAGATATATAACATCAATTGGAAATAGTAGAGGATTGTGCGTAGTAAATGGAGTGGGAAATGAGGGGGATTCTCAAGGTCATGTATCAGGATATATGAGGAATGTAGGAGATGCAAAAGTAATAGAACTGAGAATACCAAGGGAAATGAAATTTCTTCCAATTTATATATGGATACGAAGACCTAATATCGCATCAATAAATGTAATTTCTCCGACAGGTGAGGCTTCAGCAGTTATACAATCTAAAATAAATAAGGTTCAACCGGTGAGATTTGTTTTTTTAAATACAGATATGCTAGTAAGATTCTATTCACCAGAACATTTCACAGGACATCAAGTAATAAGTCTTACGTTTAGTAATATAAAGCCAGGGACATGGTCTTTCAACTTGATAGGCGAATATATAACAAATGGTAGGTATGACATATGGCTGCCGCCCAAAAGTACTTTACCAGAAAATACAATATTTCTCGAATCGGATCCTTTTACGACTCTAACAATACCATCAACAGCTGTTAATGTTATCACAGTATCTTACTATGGAAATAATAATGCATTAATTGCGGCTTCTGGTAAAGGATTTAATACTAATGGATTGATTAACCCAGATATTTCAACTATAGGTGTAAATATATTAACAACAAAAGTTGGAGGAGGAGTAACAACATTTTCAGGCAGCTCAGCTGCTACAGCGGTAGTGACTGGGGCGTGTGCGCTTTTATTACAATGGGGGATTGTAGATCATAATGATCCTACTATGTATACTAAAAAAATTAGAACATACATAATGTATGGTGCTAACAGAAATTCAGCTAATAGATATCCCAGTAGAGAAACAGGATATGGTGATTTTGATTTACTAGGTATTTTCAATATAATTAGTGGTTTATATAGAAATAGCAACCAAAGATTTAGAATGAATATTACTGATAAAAAATATACAAATGAAAATCATGAGTTTGATGAGTATTATGTAAATAAATTATTTATAAGAATTCCAAAGGCAGGAGATGTAAAGTTTAGATGAAGGAAGGTTTTAGAGCTCCAATAAATATTTTTTCTGATGCAAATTATTATCATTATATAGTTCAATATGAAGGTAACATTGAGGATGAAGTTTCAAAACAGCCAGGGTATTATGCGACCATAATTAATAATCAATATGCCATATTATCTGCACCTGTAGAGCTTGATACAGGTATACCGATTCCAGTTTTTTCTACAGTAATATATATGGCTTTTCCAGATATATTTACTCTAGAAGAAGTTTCTCCAATTGAAGCATCCCAAGCTAATTTTTTGCAATTAGAGCTGCCATTAAGACTTACAGGGAGAGGAGTAGATGTAGCAATTATAGATTCAGGCATTGATTATTTAAATGATGAATTTATAAGAGGAAATGGTCAGACTAAAATAGAGTATATTTGGGATCAAACTATAAATTCTGAGCAGCAAACTGGAAAGAATGGAGTTCCGTTTGGAAGTGTCTACAATAAAAGCACAATACAACAAGCAATAGATGCTTTTAGGTCTGGACAATCTCCTTACGATATAGTTCCAACCAAAGATGAAATAGGTCATGGAACAAATATGGCTGGAATAATTGGATCAGTTGGAAAAAATCCTGATTTAAAGGGGATGGTTCCAGAATGCGATTTTGTGGTGATAAAGCTTCTTGAAAATATTGCTTACAAAAGGCGGTATAATATACAAATACCTATATATAGTATGTTATCAGTTTTCTCAGCATTAGAATTTTTAAACAGATATTCACTAGAAAATAATAAACCTATGGTTATATATATGCCTTTAGAAAGTAATTTAGGAGGCCATAAAGGAAATGGTTTTTTAGAACAATATATGGATTTTATGTCTCAAAGTAGTGGGATTGCAATAGTTAATGGCTCAGGAAACCAAGGTGCAAGTGGGACACATACATCAGGTACAATATCTCAAGTTAATGAATCGAGAACAATACAGCTATATATATCGCCAGAGCAAAAAAATATAATAGTTGATATTTGGGTTGAATCACCTAATATAATGACACTAAATATAATATCACCATCAGGAGAAAGTACTGGAACTATAAATGCAGAAATAACGGCTATAGAAACTTATTCATTTGTATTTGAAACCACTTCAATGGTAGTAAATTATTATGTTCCAGAAGAATACACAGGTGATCAGTTAATGAGAGTAAGGTTATTAAATATAACAGAAGGAATTTGGCGTTTTACCCTGACAGGACAGTCAATTCTAAATGGTAGATTTAATGCATGGATACCACAAGAAGGTGTTAGTATCGGAGGAACTAGGTTTATTGCTTCGGATCCTTATGGGACTATAAGTAATTCAGCATGTTCAGAATATACGATTACTGCAGCAGCGTACAATCAGCTAAATAATAATGTCTTAGATTATTCTGGAATAGCATTTTTAGAAGACTATATTAATAGAATTGATGTGGCTGCAGGTGGGATAAATGCATTAACTGTAGCACCTAATAATCAAACGGCTATCGTTAATGGAACAAGTGTATCAGCGGCTATATTAGCAGGGGCTTGCGCTATGTTATTTCAATGGGGAATTGTAGAAGGAAATGACCCTAATATATATTCGCAAACAATAAAAACATATATTCAAAGAGGTGCAGTTCAAAGAAGTGGAGATTTATACCCAAATCCAGTATGGGGGTATGGAATACTTAATGTGCTGAAAATGTTTCAAAATATGCGATAAATTGCAACTCCATATTTATAGTATAATATAGGCACATTCTTTTATAGTTTAGATAAATTAGAATCCCTAAAGTAAATCTTATGAAAGGCAAGTATACAAAGATTTAATTGCATAAGGCAACTTGAATTTAGGGATTTTAAATTATTTTTTATGATCTAATGAATTATTTTTATATGAAGCATTTATAAAAGCTTCAAAAAGTTTAAGCATATTTTTATCGTTATAAGCAGTCATAATTTCAGGATGAAATTGCACACCGACAACAAAATTTTTCTCACAACTCTCAATAGCCTCAATCACTTTATCCTTAGAGTAAGCCGTAACTTTAAAACCGGGAGCTAAATCTTTAATTGCTTGATGATGAAAGGAATTAATTAGCGCAGTATTTCCCAAGATCTCATATAAAATTGAGCCCTCAATAATTTCTAAAGTATGGCTAGCCGCTCCATCTTTTGTTTGTTGATGATGTTTTATATAACAACCACTCATATCAGATAAATCTTGATATAATGTGCCGCCAAAAGCTACATTTAGAATTTGATGACCTCTACAAATTGCTAAAATAGGTTTATTAAGTTCATAAGCTATTTTTACAAGTGCCAGATCAAACTCATCTTTATCAGGGTAAATATAACCTAATTTAGGCGATGGTTCTTCATTATATAATAAAGGATTTATATCTATTCCACCAGAAAGAACGATGCCGTCAAGTAGTTCGACTTGTCTTCTAATGGATTCTTCATCAGAAAGAATAGGAAGTATAATTGGAACACCGCCTGCTTTAATTACGGATTCAACATAATCATTGCCAAGTGATTCTACAACTGAGTGCGAATATTGAGTTTCATGTTTAATAACTCTGTTTGAATTTATGCCTATAATTGGTTTATTCATGATTTGTATACCTCCCTTAGCATATATATAACTTATAATATATATGTATAAATAAAGATTGTCAATTGTGCATAAATGGAGGGAAAATAGGGAAAAGTCAACAATTTATAAACAAAATATAAATAAAGTATTAATTTATATTTACAAAATGAATAAAGTAAGTACAATAGAAGTAATGATAACTTATTTGTTACTCTCTAGAAAGTCATGGTATTAGATAATCTGCTAATATTGTGCCTTTTGTGAGTATAAATTATGAAAAAGATTGATTTAAAATTTACGTTCAAAAGGAAAATATATTCGCTTGGCAGATTTCTCTCACATATGCTTAAAAAAGGCAGCTGAGTAAAAAATCTCAAGAGTCAGAGTCGCAAGCGAGTTTGGTCTACATATGATGAAATTGAAAGTGTTGAAATGACATGGGGGAACATATTAATTATGAAAAAGTTTTTCAAAACAATAATGATAGCAGTTGTTATTATACAAGCTATAACTGTAACTGCATTTGCGTATGATAAAGTTAATAATATGAAGAGTATGGAAAATCATATTTATAATCATCTCGAAAATAGAGATACTGATTTTACTATTTTATATACAGGGGCAAGGTCGGAATTTGAAGAGAATATAAGTAATTGTATTAAGGATGCATATTCAAAAGATGATTACTTAGAGAGATCTTGGCTAGAGATAAAGCCTAAAGCAAAGGTGACTGAAAATGGTATCGAGACAACTTTAGATGTAAAATATCTGACAACTAAGGAACAGGAAAATTATGTAGATAATGAATTAAAGAGAATTACTAATTCTTTAATTAATAAGGATATGTCAGAGTTAGAAAAAGTACAGGCTATAAATGAGTATATTATAAATAGATACGAATATGATTATACTCTAAAATCTACAAGTGTTTATTCTGCATTGACCACCTCATTAGCTGTATGCCAGGGGTATGCAATGACTGCTTATAGAATGTTTAACTATGCAGGAATAGAAAATAGAATTGTAGTCGGGAAAATTAAGGATGTTTCTCATTCATGGAATGCTGTAAAAATTCAAGGGAATTGGTATCATATAGATGTTACTAACAATGATTCAAGTGATAAGAATAAGTACTTTTTAGTTGGAGATAGTACTTTAATTGAAAATAATTATACTTGGGATAGAGAAAAGTATCCTAAATCATTTAATGGATATTATAAATAAGCTTTTATTTAAGTGATTGTAACATAATCTTACTGCTTAATCGAAGTGTTGTATATAAACATTAAAATATTATAAGCAAAGCATATATCTAGTTTTGATTAGTATATGCTTTTTTTATTATCCTTTTATATTATTTCACAAAAAAGACAAGAGAGTTTTGTAAATTCTCAATATAGAATATAAAGGATTACATATAGTAAAATGAATATACAGAAAACATTAAATAAAATATAAATTGAGATAATTAAAGCAGAAAAGGGAGGAAATAAATATGGCAGATTTGTCACTAAGACATATTTATAAAATTTATGAAGGGGATGTAACTGCAGTAAAAGATTTCAATCTAGAAATTGAAGATAAAGAATTTATAGTTTTTGTAGGGCCATCAGGTTGTGGTAAATCTACAACTTTAAGAATGATTGCAGGACTTGAAGAAATATCTAAAGGTGAATTATATATAGGTGGAAAATTAGTTAATGATGTAGAACCAAAAGAAAGAGATATAGCAATGGTTTTCCAAAATTATGCATTATATCCACATATGACAGTGTATGATAACATGGCATTTGCTTTGAAATTGAGAAAAGCACCTAAAGATGAAATAGATAAGAAAGTTAGAGAAGCAGCAAAGAGATTAGATATTGAACATTTGCTAGACAGAAAGCCAAAGGCTTTATCAGGAGGTCAAAGACAAAGAGTTGCATTAGGACGTGCTATTGTTAGAGAACCAAAGGTATTCTTAATGGATGAGCCTTTATCAAATCTTGATGCAAAACTAAGAGTTCAAATGAGAACAGAAATATCAAAGCTTTATCAAAGTTTAGGAACAACATTTATATACGTTACTCATGATCAGGTTGAAGCTTTGACAATGGGAACTAGAATTGTTGTAATGAAGGACGGTGTAATACAACAAGTTGATACTCCTCTTAATATATACAATACGCCAAATAATTTATTTGTTGCAAGCTTTATAGGAAGTCCTCAAATGAATTTAATAAATGGTATTGTAAGTGAAAAGGAAGGAAAGTTATATTGTAAATTTGATGAAAATAATATATTATTGCCAGAAGAAAAAGCTAAAGTACTAAAAGAAAAAGGATATGTTAATAAGGAAGTAGTATTTGGTATAAGACCTGAGCATTTAGATGATAATGCTCAAATAATTGAAAATAACCCTGCAGCAACTTTAACTGGAGATGTAGAAGTTGTTGAACGTATGGGTGCTGAAAGTTACATTTACTTTAAGTCAGGAAATAATAATATGACTGCAAGAGTTGATGGAAGTACTAAAGCAGAACCTAAAGACAAGATTAAATTATATGTAGAACATGAAAATATTCATGTTTTTGATAAAGAAACAGAGTTGAGAATTTGCTAGTATTAAATTAGTGACAATTGAGGTGAGGGAATGAAGGGATTAGTGAAATATTTACAAGAAATATATGAAGATTGTGAAATACCATTTGAAGTTTATGTGGACGATGAAATTATATTTAAGGCTAATCCTAATTCTTTTAGCGAAAATATACTTGAAGATACATTTTTTATTGGACCCAAAAGTTTCAAAATAAAAACAGAAGGGGACCGCAAGGATTTCATAAGAATATTAGTATTTTGTATCAAAGATAGGTATAAAGATAGTTATAACAAAAAAGAGAAAATAGTTTCTGAGTTATTACAAGGCTTAAGTATATCTAAGGAAAAGATTAAGGAAATTATGCCGCCAATAAAAGAAGAAACATTTTTAGTTACTTTAAATTTAAAAGAAAAAGTAACAGAGGCATTAGAGGCGTTAAAAAATGTTTATAATAATAATGATGTAACCATTCTTATATTTGAAGATACAATCATTTTAATTGGAATTTTTGAAGATATAAAGGAGCATGTATCTAGTATAAGTGAAACAATATACTTCTCACTTTACGAAAAGTGTTATATAAGTTATTGTCATATTGGGGATTATGAATTATTGAACAAGTTATATAATGAAAATATGTATAAAATTAATTTAGCTAAAAAGTATAATGTATCTCAAATGGTATTTGGATGTAACAGCCTTTTATTTGAAGAAGTTATGGATAATTTAAATCAGGATATTAAGGAAAAAATACTAAATAACTTTAATGAAAGTTTTTCGAAGTTAGATGAAGATATGTTAAAAACTATAGAGGTTTTCTTTAAATCGGACTTAAATTTAAGTGAAGCTTCAAAAGGATTGTATGTTCACCGAAATACTCTAATTTATAGATTAGATAAGATACAAAAATACACAGGTTACGATATAAGGAAGTTTAATGATGCTGCATTATTCAAGATAGCCTTCTTTATTTGGATTCAAAAGAATAAAATTTAATAGATATAGCTAGAAATCTTATCTGAAGATCGTTAAAAGTAATCTTCAGATAAGATTTTTTATTTTTAGTCATGTAAATATAAACAAGTAAGAATAAATAAAAAAATTGTTGGTTTATAAGTATCGTAATTACAAAAAAATACTTAATAAGACAGCCATTATGTAATCATAAATAGAAAATTAAGAAAATATAATATAATTTCAGGAATTTATTGTATAAATATTCCGCGTTTGTTAAAATGTTATTAAAGTTAATTAAATAACTGAATTGTTATATAAACATGATTACGAATAAAACGAATATAATATTGTATGCTTAAATATCTATTTAATCAAGATTTTTGAATTAACAGGAAATTAAGGTAACGATACCGAACTATTATAATTTAATAGTGATGCAGGAGATAAATATGAATATAAAGGATATAGCAAAATTAGCACAGGTTGGAGTCAGCACTGTTTCAAGAGTATTAAATAATCATCCTGATGTTAAAGAAAGTACAAGACAAAAGATTTTGGAAGTAATAAAAGAAAGCAATTATATACCTAATAATAGTGCTAGAATACTAAAACAACAAAACACAAAAAATATAGGAGTTTTAGTAAAAGGCGTATTCAATCCATTTTTTTCTCAAATGATTAATGTCATAGGAAATATAATAAATCAAAATGGATATACAATGATATTGCATCAAAATGATTATAAGAATGACCAAGAGGTTGAAACTTTAATAGCTTTTATAAAAGAGAAGAAATTACAAGGAATTATCTGCTTAGGCGGTAATTTTGCTGATATTACAGATGACTGTTTTAGAGAAATAAATGTCCCTATAGTACTAACTTCTGTCAATACTGTTTCAAAACAAGGCAAGGAATATTATTCATCGGTTGGTATAGATAATGTTAAAAGTTCATATGATGCAACCTCATATCTGATAGAAAAAGGTCATAAAAAAATAGCATTAATTTTAGGAGAAGCTGATGATATAGGCGTAAGCATATTAAGAATGCAAGGATATAGGGAAGCATTAGAAAAAAGTAAAATAAGAATTGATGATGAGTTAATTATTGTTGGTGGATATTCAAGCAGAGGCGCATATAATGAAACACTGGAATTATTGAAAATAAGAAAGGATATTACTGCATTTTTTGCTCTTTCAGATATTATGGCTATAGGTGCTGCTAAAGCAATTCTTGATAGTGGGTTAAAAGTTCCTGAGGATATATCAATAATCGGATTTGATGGCATGGATGAAAGTGAATATTATAATCCTAGTATAACAACAGTAAAACAGCCGGACAAGCTAATGGCAACTATGAGTATAAATTTATTAATATCTCAGATTAATGAAAGAAAAGAAAACCAACATATATTATTAGAAACTAATTTAATTGAGAGGGATTCATGCTTCAATTTGTTAAAGTAATGGTTATTGATATCTAAAGAATATTAAAAAGGGAAATAATATATATAATAATTTAAGTTATTATTATATTCCTAGAGGGTGGAGGAATGAGAATGAAAAGAGGTAGTGGAATCATTATGCATATTGCATCTTTGCCAGGTAGATATGGAATTGGAACATTTGGAAAAGAGGCATATGAATTTGCGGATTTTTTGAAGAAAGCGGGTCAAAGTTTTTGGCAGATACTTCCCTTAGGACAGACTAGTTATGGGGATTCACCATACCAGTCATTTTCGGCATTTGCTGGAAATCCTTATTTTATTGATTTTGATATTTTAGAGTCTGAAAATTTGATAAGAAAGTCCGATTATGATGAAATAAATTTTGGTGATAATCCAGAGCGTATAAATTATGAATTGTTATTTAAAGAAAAATTGAAAGTATTAAAATTGGCATATGAAAATTTTAAGCAGAAACAATCTGAGGATTTTAAGAATTTTGAAAAAGAAGAAGATATGTGGCTTGATGACTATGCTACATTTATGGCCTTAAAGAATAAGTTTGACCTAAAAAGTTTTCAAACATGGGATGCTGATATTAAATTAAGGAAAAATGATGTTTTAAAGAACTATAAAGAAGAACTTAGAGATGAAATTCAATACTGGAAATTTGTCCAATACGAATTTTTTAAACAATGGATAAACTTGAAAAATTATGTTAATGAATTGGGAATTAAAATTATAGGTGATATACCCATATATGTTGCAGAGGATAGCGCAGATTTGTGGAGTAATCCAAAAGTATTTTTAGTAGATGAAGAAACGTTAACTCCAATAAAAATTTCAGGCTGCCCACCTGACGCATTTTCTTCAACTGGGCAGCTTTGGGGAAATCCTATTTATAATTGGGAGTATTTAGAAGGAGAAAACTATAAATGGTGGATAAATAGAATCAGGCAGAGCTTAAAGCTTTATGATGTAATAAGAATAGATCATTTCAGAGGCTTTGAGGCATACTGGTCCATACCTTATGGAGATAGAACAGCTGTAAATGGAGAATGGGTAAAAGGACCAGAAATGAAATTATTTAATGAAATAAGAAAAGAACTTGGAGATATAGAGATTATAGCTGAGGATCTAGGTCTATTAACTGAAGATACTATAAAATTTAGAATAGAGACTGGTTTTCCAGGTATGAAAGTATTAGCATTTGCCTTTTCAGGTGATTGTGAAAATCCATATCTACCGCATAATTATGAAAGAAATTGCGTGGCATATACAGGGACTCATGATAATGATACTATAAAAGGCTGGATTCAAACGACAGGAAGTAAGAATGAAGTTGAGAATGCAGTTGAATATTTAAATCTTACAGAAAAAGAAGGGTATAATTGGGGATTTATAAGAGGAATATGGAGCAGTGTTGCGGATACATCTATTGCACTTATGCAAGACTTCTTAAATCTTGGAAATGAAACTAGAATAAATTTACCGTCTACTATTGGAGAAAATTGGACATGGAGAGCAAAAGACGGTGTTTTTACTAATGAGTTAGCAAATAAAATATATAGATTAACTAGAATTTATGGAAGGTGTGAGTAAGTGTGGATAAACAAAGAATAAGAGATGGTATAGAAAGATATTTAAAAGTAAAACATGCAGTAAAGTTGAAGGATGCTCAGGATTATGAAATTTTTAATGCGCTTTCATTAACTATTTTGGAGGAGATAATTGATAATTGGAATGAAACAAGTGAAACTTATAACAAAGGAAGAATGGCATATTATTTATCAGCAGAATATTTAATGGGAAGAGCTCTAGGTAATAATTTAATGAATTTAGGTTTATACGATGAAGTTAAGGATGTTTTAAAAGAGTTAAATATAGACTTAAATAGAATCGAAGAAATAGAAGAAGATGCAGGACTTGGTAATGGTGGGCTTGGAAGACTTGCAGCATGTTTTGTGGAATCTGCAGCGACATTAAACATGCCCTTAGTTGGATATGGAATAAGATATAGCAATGGGTTATTTAAACAAAACATTGAAAATGGGTTTCAAACTGAATGTGAAGATACATGGTTAAAGTATGGGGATTCATGGAGTGTTAGAAAAGATGATGAAATTCAAATAATTAGATATTCAGATATGACAGTAAAAGCAGTTCCTTATGATGTACCTATAATTGGTTATGGAACTAAAAATATAAATACTTTAAGATTATGGCAATGTGAGGCTTTAAGAGAATTTGACTTCAATCTATTCAATAACCAACAATATATTGAAGCTGTATCAGCAAGAAATAAAGCAGAGGATATATCAAGAGTATTATATCCAAATGATACAGCAGAGGCAGGAAAGATATTAAGGCTTAGGCAACAATATTTCTTCTCAAGTGCGTCTATGAAAGATATACTAAAAAAACATAAGGCTAAATTTGGAGCAGATTTTTCTGAATTTGTAAAATACAATGTGGCACAATTAAATGATACTCATCCAACAATATCAATTCTTGAATTTATAAGAATATTAGTTGATGAAGAGTATGTAGAATTTTCAGAAGCATTATCAATAGCTAAAGAGTTTTTTGGATATACAAACCATACAATACTTGCTGAGGCACTAGAAAAGTGGGATATAAGATTAATAGAAAGATTATTCCCAAGAATACTTCAAATTGCACATCAAGTTGATGAAGCATTAATGAATGAGCTAAGACAAAAAGGATATGACGAAGGCGCAATATGGAATTTTAGAATTATTGCAAATAATCAGATGAGAATGGCCAATTTAGCCATATTTGTTGGGAGAGCTGTAAATGGTGTTGCAGCACTTCATACAGAAATTTTAAAGAAGAATGAATTAAATCACTGGTATCATTTATATCCAAATAAATTTCAAAACAAAACTAATGGAATTACACCAAGAAGATGGCTTAGGCTCTGCAATGCAGAATTATCCGAGCTTATTACAGATTTGTTAGAAAGTGAAGATTGGATTAAAAATTTAGAGCTTCTTAAAGGTCTAGAGAAATTTAAAGATGATGATGCAGTGCTTGAGAGACTTATGGAAATTAAGCATGAGAAGAAAGTTCAACTAGCAGATTATATTAAACAAGAAGAGGGAATTAATATAGATCCAGATTCATTCTTTGATATTCAGATTAAGAGATTACATGAATATAAGAGGCAGTTATTAAACGCCTTATACATTTTAGATTTATATTACAGAATAAAAGAGAATCCAAATTTAGATATACCAAAAACAACATTTATATTTGGAGCTAAAGCATTCCCAGGATATAGAAGAGCCAAGGGGATTGTAAAATTTATAAATGAAATAGCTAGACTTGTAGATAATGACTCAGAAGTTTCTAAGAAAATAAAAGTTGTTTTTGTTCATAATTATAGGGTGTCTTATGCTCAAAAACTATTTCCAGGTTCAGACTTATCTAAACAAATTTCAACGGCTGGGAAAGAAGCTTCAGGGACAGGAAATATGAAATTTATGTTGAATGCGACTCCAACATTTGGAACTTATGATGGTGCTAATATAGAAATTGTTAAAGAAAGCGGAGAGGAAAATAACTATATATTTGGACTTAGAGTAGATGATATTGAAAGAATTAAGCATGACTATGATCCAAAATGGTATTATAGAGAAAATCCAAGTATTAAGAGAGTAGTTGATACTTTAATCGATGGTACACTAGATGATGGAAGAACTGGATACTTTGAAGATTTATATAATGCTTTGTTAGAAGAAAGAGATCAATATTATGTACTTGCAGATTTTGATTCATTTAAGCAGACTCAAGAAAGAGTGTTTGAAGATTATAAGGATAAAAAGAAATGGGCTCAAAAATGTTTTGCTAATCTATATAGTTCAGGAACATTTTCAAGTGATAGAACTATAAATCAATATGCAGATGAGATTTGGTATATAAAACCAGCCCCTATTAAATGATTATTGATTTAAGAATAAAATAATTAAGAGTTATGGAGAGAGAAAAATTTTATATCCATAACTCTTTACTTTTTTTACGTATTATAGTCATTTTTAATTATTTAAAATCAATTTTTAACACATGAATACGGAATTGGTTGAGTTGTAAAATAATTACGTATAAGTTTACATTTAAATTTGTTTACGGTATTATTAATATAGAAAAATAAGGTATGTATTCATAAAGTTAGCAAGTAAAATCATAATTTTTGAGAACTTCTTTTTTTATCATTATAGAGTAAATAGGATTATTTTAAAGTTGGAAAAGGAGATTGAGTATGAAGAAAATAGTAGTATTGGATGGAAGAACTTTAGGAAATGTAGACTATATTAAATTAAATGAGTTTGGCCAGGTGATTTATTATGATTTGACATCTGAAGAAGAAGTTGCAGGAAGAATTAGAAATGCTAATATTGTTTTAACTAATAAAGTTAAGTTAAACAGGGAAAATTTAAAAGATGCGAGCGAATTGGAATTAATATGCGAAATGGCTACAGGATATAACAATATAGATATAGAATATGCTAAAGAAAGAAATATTGCGGTAACTAATGTAAGAGGATATTCGACTACGACTGTAGCTCAACATACTTTTGCTATGTTACTTCATTTATACGATAATATAAGTTATTTTGATAACTTTGTTAAATCTGGAGAGTACTCAAGATATGATATGTTCACAAATTTAGAAGCACCATATAAAGATTTATGTGGTAAGATATGGGGAATAATTGGACTTGGAGCCATTGGAAAAAGAGTAGCTAGAATAGCTCAAGCTTTTGGTGCAAGAGTAGTATACTATTCAACTTCAGGAAAAAATTCAGATTCAGATTTTGCAAGAGTGGAGTTTGAGTCTTTGTTAAAGCAATGTGATATTATTTCAATACATGCTCCTTTAAATGAAAAAACTGAAGGATTATTAAATTATGAAGCTTTTACTAAAATGAAAAAGGATGCTGTTTTAATTAATGTTGGAAGAGGGCCTATAATTGTGGATGAAGATTTGACCAGAGCTTTAGATGAGGAGATAATAGGTGGTGCAGCTTTGGATGTATTTAAAGAGGAACCTATTCCAGTAGAAAACTCACTATTAAAAGTAAAAAATAAAGATAGGCTGATTTTCACACCGCATGTAGCGTGGGCAAGTGAAGAAGCTAGAAGTAGGTTGTTTTCAGATTTATTAGAAAATATAAGTGCGTATAATAGAGGAGAAAAAAGAAATAGAGTAGATATTTAAAGATTAGCAATTTGGGATAAATTATAAGAATAAACTAATAAAAGCTTAAATTAGCGGGAGGCTTTAATGAAGAATAATAGGGAAATTTTTTATGGGACATCGGCATTAAGATTTTATAACAAAAAAGATGTTATAAATGGAAAAGTTATAAAAATAAACCCTGCATTAATTACTATACTGGATAAATTAGATGAATCACTTGATATTGATACAATTCAAGGTAAGGTGATTGAAGAAGTAGAAATTTTGCTAAAACAAGGTAATATAAAAACATTACATGTGGATATAAACTTCGATGATTATAGCAATTTTGGAAGTGATGGTCCAAGCCTTAATTCTCACATTTTTAACATAAGCTTTCTTGAAAGATTAAATACGATAGCTGGATTATATGAGGTATTTTTGAATGTACATTTACTTACGGATTATCCTAAGATTCATATAAAAGAGATTAAGCACATAAATGTTGGGGCTGTATGTTTTCAGCTAGAAGTAGTGAAAGATCGCCAGGAATTAAAGGAAATTATAGGTGAGATAATTGAAATGGGAGCTTGCGTAAGCCCTGTGATTGAGGTTGTCGGAACGGATAGATTTATTCCGAAAACTAAGAAAGAAATACTGGAATTTATATCGCCATTTCAAGATAAGATTGGAATGTTAACATTCCAAGTGGAGGCTACAGGTGCACGTTCAAGTAATTCATTTGGGATGTTGAATTCGAAAGAAATAGCAGATTACATTAATTATTTTACTAGAAACTTTGATGGAACAGTGCAGATGCAAGGTGGAATTACTACTGAAACTATAAAGTCAGCCATTAAATTGGGAAGCGAGTTTTTAGTATGCGGTACAGAAATATTTAATAATAAATTAGGATATTCTTCAATGGAAGTTATAGAAAACATGCTTAAAGAGGCAGATAAAGCATTGTGTATTGAAAGAAAAGAATAAGTTAAAATATTATTAGTGAGAAAAGCTTGAATAATTTAGATGCAAGGTATAAATGATTTGTTCATTTATACCTTCTTTTAATATGTAAAGGAAATAATTAATATGAGAGTATTTATCTGTTTTTGATACCTGATATTTACATAAAGAACTTCAGCTGGTTTTATTTTTTGATTAGTGTTAATATATATAAGTGCTACAAGTAATAACTAAGGCACCTGAAAGGAAATAATAGACCTAAAGTGCAGAACATGCAGATATGATGGTCCATTATTTTTTTAATTGTGCTTAAAGGAGGATAATAAAATATATCATGGCAAAAGTTATTATTGCGGAAAAACCATCTGTTGCTAAAAATATTGCAGATGCATTTAATGTAAAAACTAGAAGAGATGGTTATTTTGAAGGAAATGGCTATTACATAACGTGGGCGTTTGGTCATCTTTTACAATTATATGATGCAAAAGACTATGATGAAAATATGAAGGGGTGGAGGTTTGAGAAATTTCCTTTCATTCCAGAGCATTTTTTATATAAGGTTAAATGTGATAGTGTAGACAGAACTGTTGAAGATAAGGGTGCAAAGAAACAGCTTGGAATAATAAAATCCTTAATTGATAAAGAAGATGTTGATGGCATTGTATCAGCTACTGACTTCGATCGGGAAGGGCAGGTTATAGCTGATGAATTGTTTGGCTATTTTAAGGTGAAAAAGCCTATATATAGATTACTTTTAAACGAGTGGACACCTGATGAAGTTAAAAGCGGAATGGAATCACTAAAAGATAATAAGGAAATGCAGCCACTGCAAGATGCTGGAATAGGAAGACAGTGGAGTGACTGGATAATTGGGATTAATTTAACTTCTGTAAGTACACTGAAATATAAATTTGAAGAAAACAAGACTATTAATATAGGAAGAGTGCTTCTTCCAACTTTAAAGATTATTTATGATAGAGATAAAGAAATAGAGAATTTTACAGCAACAACTTATTATAAGCTAGTGTCAAACTTCAAAACTTCAGCCAATGAAGAATTTGAGGGACTTTATTATGAGAATGATTCTGAAAAGTTTGAGAAAAAGGAAGATTTGGATAAATTTATTTCAAGGCTTGAAGGAGCAACTGCTAAGATTATTGATAAGCAGACAGAATTAAAAAAAGAATATCCACCATACTTATTTAATTTATCTAATCTGCAAGGACATATAACTAGTAAATATAAGGGATGGACATCAGATAAAGTTCTTAAAGTTGCACAGTCTCTTTATGAAAAGAAGCTTACTACCTATCCAAGAACGGCAAGTGTGGTTTTAGAAGAAAGTTTAAAGGATAGAGCGAAAAAAGTTTTAGATACATTAAAAGCTGGATTGCCATATGAAAAAGATATTAAATTTAGTACATCAAAAAGAATTTTTGATAGCTCGAAGGTTGAGAGTCACAGTGCTATAACACCAACATATATAAAGCCATCGGGCTTATCGTCTGATGAAAAAATAGTATATGATGCTATTAAAAATAGATTTATAATGCAGTTTATGCCTATAGCTGAATTTGAAGAAACGAAAGTTACATTAAAAGCTAATGTTTCAGAAATGAATGGAATTTTTGTTTCGAAAGGAAAAGTAAAGCTTGTAGAGGGATGGAAAGTAGTAGAGAAAATAGAAAGTAAAGATGTAATTCTACCCAAAATTGAAATAGATGAAACTGTAGATATTGTAGATTCTAAAGTGAATTCTGTTACTAAGAAGCCACCTAAGTATCACACTGAAAAAACATTACTTAGAGTAATGGAGACTTGCGGAAAAGGTATTGAAGGAAAAGATGAAGACTCAGAAGAAATGATGCAGGCAATTTTAAGTGGGTTTAGCATAGGAACTCCAGCGACTAGAGCAGAAACAATAAAGAAATTAAAGGATATAGGATACCTAAAGACAAAAGGTAAAAATCTTATGTGTACAGAGCTTGGGAGAAATTTGGTTGAGACTTTTCCAGTAAAAGAATTATTTGACTTGGAGTATACAGGTAGATTAGAGAAAACTCTTTCAGATATAGAGAAAGGAAAGTTTGCTAAAAGTGAATTTATTAAACTTATAACAGATTTCACAATCCAATCCGTAGAATTGATAAAAAAAGATGATGCTGCATTATCAAGATTTAAAGTAGAAATACCTAAAGATAGTGAGAATATAGGACCATGTCCAGTCTGTGGAAATCCAGTAATTGAAGGTGAAAAGAGTTTTGGATGCAGTAACTGGAAAAATGGATGCAAATATACGATTTGGAAAGATGATAGATATATAGCATCTTTCGGTAAGAAAATATCTAAAGAAATGGTTGAACTTCTGCTTAAGAATGGAAAAGTAGGATTTAGAAATCTTAAGAGTAAAAAAGGTAATACATTTTCGGCATATTTCAAATATGAGAAAAATGAGGAGAGTGGATACTTTAATTGGAAGATTGAATTTATAGACAATAAGTAAGGGCTTGTTAACAAGCCCTTACTTATTGTGTCCTAAAGAATATATTCGGTTGTTAAATTTATTCTAACTATCAACCATAGTTCCACCATTTACATGAAGTACTTGCCCAGTAACATAGGAGGAGTCATTAGATGCAAGATATACATATGCTGGAGCCAATTCGAAAGGTTGGCCAGCTCTTTTCATAGGAACGTCAGATCCAAATTTAGCAACTTCTTCAGCAGAAAAGCTTGATACTATAAGTGGCGTCCAAATAGGGCCTGGAGCTACAGCATTAACTCTAATTCCTTTGGCTACTATGGATTGGGAAAGAGAACGAGTGAAGGTTACAATTGCGCCTTTGGTTGAAGAATAGTCAATTAAAGTTTTATTACCTTGGTAAGCTGTGACAGAAGCCGTGTTTACAATTGTACTTCCTCTTTTCATGTGTGGCAATGCAGCTTGGGTTAGATAAAACATTGGAAATATATTGATTGAATATGTTGTTTTTAATTGGGAAGATGATATTTCTTCTATACTATCTTGAGGAAATTGAACACCAGCATTGTTTATTAAAATATCAATTTTTCCTAGTTTTTCAATTGTACATTCGACTAGTTTTTTGCAGAAATCTTTGTAGGAAATATCACCAGGCATGAGAAGACAGTGTCTGCCATATTTTTCAACATATTGCTTGGTTTTTATTGCATCTTGATGTTCATATAAATATGAAATTACTATATCAGCTCCCTCTTTAGCAAAAGCAATAGCTACGGCTCTTCCGATTCCACTATCACCGCCTGTGATTAGTGCTACTTTACCTTTTAATTTATCACTTCCTTTATAATCAGGATTATCAAATATAGGCGGTGGATCCATACGTGCTTCAATTCCTGGTTGACAATCCTGATGTTGTGGAGGAAAATTTTTGGGTAATTTATCAAAGTCTATGTGGTTCTTGTATTTTAAGGGCATAGCTTTCTCCTTAAATATATCTATACTATTAATAATATTATGGATTTACCAAACCATTTGTGAATGAATTAATTTTCAAATTAAATGAAAATGTAAAAATAATTATAATAATACATACATTTTAAGTGAATGTATATTAAATTTATATATAGTGTGTTATAATTAATAAATATTTACATAGACAAAGCTGTCTCAAAATTAATTATGTTTTGAGACAGCTTTTTTATTTGGAGCAAAGAATAAAGAATTTATTTCAATTAAAATTAAAAATAAGAAAGAGGGTTTGTATAGAATGAAAAGATATGAAGTAAGTAAAAATGGAAAGGTAGAAAATGTAGCTGATGCTTTTTCAGAAATATATAGTGTTGAACTTTTGATGAAAGAAAAGCCTGTTATTCTGGAAAATGAATTACTAAGAAATATACAAAAGTATTTTAAAAATGTTAAAGTTACATCTAATAGAGATAACAATATTTCATTTGCATTTATGGATCATATATTAGAATATAAAAATGTAAATGCGCCTGTTGGAATTGTTATTAGCGTCATTGAAGAAAAGCCTGAAATTAATAAATTGAGAAAATCATTAGGACAATCATTTGACTATGTGAATAAAGAAGAATTTGAAAAATGTAATGTTAGAGTTTTGGTTACAGATATAATGGCTATAGGATTAAATTATGCTGAAAGAATAGAACTTTTTCAAAAAACTCTTTATTCTATAGTTGAATTAATTCCATGTGAAGGCATTCATTTTAATATTACTGAACAAGTAATAAGTAGGGAAGAGTATTTAAAAAACAATCCTCTAAATGATGATTATGATGTTTTAATTGGTATATTAAATGTAAGATTATTTAACATTGAAAATAATGAGAATGAGTATGTAATGGATACATTAGGATTATCAGCAGTAGGTTTATGTGATTTACAATGCCATTTTAAAAATTTAGATCCAGGCGAAATATCGAATATTTTATATTCTTATGGATATTACATTTTTGAAAATAGCGATGTTCTTGAAGAAATAGACACCATAGAAGGAATTACGGAAAATAGCAAGTGGAAATGTCGACATGAAGTTGCGCTTGTTGAACCCGAACGTGTTGTATTAGATATAAATCCTGGAGAAGATTTTTCATGTGGATATAGAAATTAATCAATAATATGTATATAAGAATTTAATTTTTAATTAGAACTCTCTTGATTTAATGTAAAAACAAGAGAGTTTTTTATTCTCTAGGAATTCATATTCAAGTTAAATCTGTGGATAAGTTATGGAAAAGACTAACTCAGAAAGTTATGGTTTGCAAAGAGAATAAAAAATAAATCATATTCGCCTGCCAAATTTCTCTCACATGTGTTTAAAAAGGCAAATGCGTAAAAAAATCTACATATATGAAAAGAGTGTGAAGCACAATATTGAACTTAGCCAAAGTCGTCTGAGATTTTGTTATTTTACCTGGCCCGTATGTATAATGAAAAAAATAATTCATATTTAAAAATAACTAATAATAAATTATCATTTTATATTGACATATAAAACATGGGATAGTAAACTTATAAAAGTAATTTAAAAATTTAAAGAAATATGTAGAAAACAATGGCGTTTTCATTTCAAAAAAGATATATCTAGTATGGGTATACCTTCTTTGGAGTGAAGCGTCTTTTTTATTTTTTAACAACTTAGAATAAGCAATTGTACTCAAAATTTAATTAAATTTATTCAAGGGGGAATAGAAAATGGAATTATTAAACGGCGCAGATATGGGATTTGTAATTATTAGTGCAGCGTTAGTAATGCTAATGGTGCCAGGATTAGCTTTATTTTATGGAGGTATGGTTAAAAGCAAAAATGTATTAAGTATTACAGTACATAGTTATGCAGCTCTTGTTATTATATCTTTACAATGGATTTTTATAGGTTATACTTTAGCCTTCGGTCCAGATGTAAAAGGAGTAATAGGTGGTTTAGATTGGAGTTTCCTAAAAGGTATAGGAATGGCGCCTAATGCGGATTATGCAGGCACAATACCACATTTAGAATTTGTAGTATTTCAGTTAATGTTTTCTGCGATTACTGCAGCTGTAATTTCAGGTTCTGTTGCTGAACGTATGAATTTCCCGGCGTTTATAATATTGATTATTTTGTGGAGTACATTTGTTTATGATCCTATTTCTCATTGGGTATGGGGAGCTAATGGATGGTTAAGGAATTTAGGAGTCCTTGATTTTGCTGGAGGAAATCCAGTAGAGATAAACTCAGGAGTTTCTGGACTAGTTGCGGCAATTGTTGTTGGTAAAAGAAAGAGAGCGATCCCTGAACCACACCATATACCTATGGCAATATTAGGTGGAGGGCTTTTATGGTTTGGATGGTTTGGATTCAATGCAGGAAGTGCTCTTGCAATGAATTATGTAGCTGTAAATGCATTCTTTACAACTAATACTTCAGCGGCTGCAGGAGCAGTTGCATGGGTACTTTGTGAATGGTTGCTCTATAAAAAACCTACAGCCTTAGGAACAGTAAGTGGAGCTATAGCCGGGTTAGTTGCAATAACTCAGGGGGCAGGATTCGTGAGCCCTATATCAGCTGTGCTTATTGGAGCAGTTGGCGGAGCATTAAGCTTTTTCGCAATAGCTATATTGAAGAGGAAATTAGGATACGATGATGCCTTAGATGCTTTTGGCTGTCATGGAGTAGCAGGAATTTGGGGATCTATAGCGACAGCTATCTTTGCATCAAAGGCAATTAATCCAGCAGGGAGTGATGGATTAATATATGGTAACTTTGCACTTTTAAAAGCTCATTTAATTTCTACTTGTGCAACTGCCTTGTATGCAGCAGTTGCGACATTTGTAATACTTAAAGTAATGAGTTTAGTAATGGGCTTAAGAGCTACTTCAGAACAGGAAGCAGAGGGATTAGATATTTCCTTACATGGAGAAGAAGCTTATTCAGGATTAAATATGTAGAAACATAATAATAAATAATGTATAAGAATTTAGTGAAAGCAAAATCCAGGTTACTAATATAACTTGGATTTTGTTTTTTTATTGTCTAGGAAAGTATAGAATTTTTTGATTTTGAAAGCCAGTGATACCAATGGGGTATAAGGATATTGACCTGTAAAAAATGGTATAAAGAAAGAGCGTGGCGCAGCCACTTTTGTTCTTCTTTAGGAATTTATATTCCAGTAAAATTGAGGGTATAACCTAAAAAGGTTGATTTTTAATTTTTTCTATCAAAAATAAATATAAATTTGTCAATTTAAATGAGAATGTGATAATAAATAAGAAGATTTATTAAAATATTGCTAATAAACATGACTAATGTCAAAAAAAATGTCATTTTTGAGCATAGTTTCATAAAAAGAATATAAAATGAGATATTTTGGCATATTTTGCGATATAATATGAATTGAAGTTAATTATGAGGTGGGGGAAAATATGCATAAAGCACAAAGTCAAATTAAATCAGTAAGTATAAGGTTATACTTACTGATTACAATTGCTATGTTAGCAATAATACCAGTAGTTATTTTAGGTATCATTTCTACAACGACATCAAGGAGGAGTAATGAAAAGAGTTTTGATGAAAATAGAACTTTACTCTCAAATATAGGACAGGAAATAATAAATAATAAGATTACATATTATGAAGATACATTGAAAACATTAATTGAGAATAATAATTTTAATATTGAAGAATCACCATATAATAAATTGAATGGAGATATGAAATTAATTAAGAAGACTGATGAAAGTATTTTAAATATATATTATTCAGACAACACTGGAAAAGTATTTCAAATACTTGATAGTAAATTGCCAGATGATTATAACGCTACAGAAAAATCCTGGTTTAAAGAGACTATAGAGAATCCGAATAAATATATTATTCATAGTCCTTATCAAGATAAAATAACTGGAAAAAGCGCAATAACAATATATAAGGCTGTGATTAAAAATAATGTACCGGTAGGCGTTATGGCTATAGATGTAGAGCTAAGTGAGCTAGCAGATCAGTTATCAAGTATAAAATACGGACAAACCGGAGAGTTTATTATTACTGATAAAGATGGTGTAGTTATTTCTGACAATGACAAAACTAAAATTGCTGGAACAGAGCCAACTGAATACAATTGCTGGAATCAGATATCAACTGGTGATAAAGGTAAAATCAAATTCAATTATAATAATAGTACATATGAGGGGTATTTTGAGACCTCGGAACTTACTGGATGGAAGTTAATACTAAAAATCCCATCTAGTGAGCTAAGGAAATCAGAAAATGATTCAACTATAGCATCAATTATAATTATATTTGCAATAGCGGTAATCACATTAATTATAACTATGGCTATTGCTAGAAGAATAAGTAAAGGAGTAAATTCCTTAAAAGATGGAATGGAAAGAACTGCGAATGGAGAATTTAACAAAGAAATTATTATAAATAATCATATTCGCGAATTTATAATTCTAGAAAATAGTTTTAATAAAATGCAGAAAAATATTGCAAAATTAATTAAGAGTGTTGATAATTCGGCAATAAATGTTAATAAAAATGCTATAAATTCAGTTAGTATGAGCAAAGAAGTAGCAATGTCGATGAATCAGGTAAGTGAGACAATAAATCAAATATCAAGTGGAACTATGGAGTCTTCTAACAATTTAGAAATGATATCACACAGCATGGACTTACTATCTCAATCTATGAATAAGATAGAAGAAGCGACTGAAAGTGTAAATGGTATGGCAATAAAAGCAAATGATTTAGGTAAAGATGGAATAAAGATTGTAAAGACCGTTATAAATAAATCATATGAAACTAAAAAAAGTACCGAATCAGTAAAAGATGTTGTAAGTGAAGTTTCGGAAAGTATAATGAAAATAGGCACCATGAATAAGGCAATAAGTGCGATTACAGAGCAAACAAATCTTTTAGCCTTAAATGCAGCAATAGAAGCAGCTAGAGCAGGAGAAGCAGGAAAGGGATTTGTAGTAGTCGCTGATGAAATAAGAAAGCTTGCAGAAGAGACATCAGTTTCAGCCAAACAAATAGATGAAATAATAAAAGAAATAAAAAGTAAATCAGAATTAGCAGTTGACAGGGTATTAGAAACAAGTGGAACAGTAGATGATCAAGAGCATGCAGTTAAAGAATCAGAAGTGATATTTACAGAAATAGTAACAGCTATAGAAAGTTTAACAGAAAAGGTGAGTAAAATAGCTGAAGGTGTGAGTAACATAAATAATATGAAGGATGATGTAGTTGAAAAAGTAGAAAACTTATCAGCGATATTAGAAGAAACAGCATCGGGAACAGAGGAAGTTTCAGCGACAGCGCAAGAAGTGACAGCGTCAACAGAAAGCTTTGTTGATAATTTTAATAATTTAAAAGATATGGCTGAGGAATTGAAAGAAAAAATTGAAGAATTTAAACTATAAAAATATAAAATCATTATGATATATATGTTGTAATAATAAATTTACGTTTAAGACTCTAGTGAGCCAAGTGATAAATTAATTGATAAATGTAGAAATTTAATTAAAAAATATATATTTAATGTTTTATAAGATATAAAGGATTGTTGCAAAATGCAATGATCCTTTTACAATTTAAAATAAGGTCTAATTAGCAAATAGTTAGTGTCAGATACAACCTAGTTTTCATATAATATTATATTTTAAGAAAGGTGAATATATATGAAAAATAACCTTAGGTTTGATAGTAATGGCAAGTTTAAAATAGTTCAATTTACAGATATACATGAAGGACCGAGCAGAGACAAATCTATAGAGCTTATAAATAAGATATTAGATTACGAAAACCCCAATATGGTTATATTATCAGGAGATATTATTGATGGCAAATGTCAGACAGCAGAAGATGTAAAAAAAGCTATAAATCATATAGCGGAGCCAATGGAAAATAGAAATGTACCTTGGTGTATAGTTTTTGGTAATCATGATGATGAACATAATATGATGACGAAAGAAGAAATGATGAATTTATATATGAGCTTTAAACATAATCTGAGTCAAGTGGGGTATAAAACTTTTGATAGGATAGGTAATTATAATCTTCTTGTAGAAAGTTCAAAAGATAAAACGCCTAAATTTAATATATATATGATAGATTCAGGAAAATACGCTCCTGCCATTATTGGAGGATATGATTGGATAAAACTTACTCAAATATGGTGGTATAAAAGAACAGCGATAAATTTGAAGAAAAAATATAAAAGATTAATACCTGCGCTTATGTTCTTTCATATACCTTTAAAGAAGTTTAAAAAGGCATGTAAGACTGGATTAGTAAATGGTGAAAGGCTTGAAGATGAGAGCTGTGCCAAGATAAATTTATGCTTATTTAACAAAATAGTTAAAATTGGTGATGTGAAAGGTATATTTGTAGGGCATGATCATTTTAATAATTACTGTGCTGCTTTAGATGGTGTTAGGCTTGGATATGCTGGATATACTGGATACGGAGGATATGGAGATGACAAAATTCCTCGTGGTGCAAGAGTATTTTTAATTAATGAAGAAAATCCAGCTGATTTTAAAACTTGGACAAGAAGAGAGTTTGATACAGAACTTAAAAAGTAAATTCTATAAAAGAATAATTTTAGGAGATATATTTTCATGAATTGGTATATATGAAATTGAAGAAAATTATTGATTTTTAAATGAATTTATTAGCATGGCGATAAGAAAAATATATATAATATATTTAAATTTATAAATATATTATATTGAATAAATGGTATTATATTGAATTAAACGATTAAATAATATCCATTTTTACAATATTGTAACTTAAATTTAGTGTATATAAGTTGAAAAATGTTGTAAAAGATGTAATAATAGAATAAAAATGAAAAAAATATAATATCAATAGGCACACTTATTGAAAAATAGGGTCGCAAAGCTATGAGTCTAAGGAAAAATTTAATTTTCTATGATTGTCAGGTTGCCAAAATGTATCTATGAATAATAAATTTTATATTTTAATTTTGGTGTCCACAATTATGTAGACACCATTTTTGCGCTCTTAAAACTTACAATAAGAAAGCTATTTTTATTATTTTTTCATGTGCAAAGTATTTGCTGCTAGAGATTCGAAGTTTGAATTATAAATAATATTAAAAGATCAGAAGGGAGTGGAGAAGGCTAATAAAATATAATCATAGTAATTAGTAGCAAAACTAAAATAAGTTAGACAAACAGTTTGACTTAATGTTGCTTATAAAATCGCGTTGAAAGTTTGACTATGAAGGAGGCGAAAAGATTATTTTTTGCGATTTTAATAATCTGAAATGATATGAGTAAAATAGACGAATTATTAAATGAAGTAGAAGTCATAGTAAAACAAGGGATAAATAAAGAGGGCGTAATAGAAATTTTAAATTCTCTAAAATGTTATTTTCCATACGAAATATTAGATGAAATGAAATTATATGGGGACTATTTACCTAAAAATAATGAATTAGAATTTTCAGAAGAAAAAAGATATCTTCATTTTTTATGGGATGTACTAGATAAATCACCTATGTGCTTAATTGCCAATTTTGCTATTCCTTATAGACAGATATTAGCAAAAAAATTATTTAAGTCATGCGGAAAGAATTTTATAGCTGAAGAAAATGTACGTTTCAATGTTCCTGACAATATAGAAATAGGAGATAACGTATTTATGAACAAAGGTGCTTTCCTAGATTCAAAAGGTGGAATAACAATAGGTAACTCAGTAGGAATTGGCGAAGGCGTTACAATTTTTACTCATTCTCATGAGGAGCATGAACATGAATTAAGGACATATGCAAAAGTAGTAATTAAAGATTACGCTAAAATATATTCTAATTCAACTATATTGCCTGGAGTAACAATTGAAAAACAAGGAATAGTAGCAGCTTCTTCTTTAGTCGGTAAAAATGTTGAAAAAAATGAGTTGGTAGCGGGTATACCAGCAAAGGCTATGAGAGAGAGAAAAACATTAGATAGAAATCAGGAAGAATTAAAGCATATATGGTTGCATAACGGTGAATTTCAAGATTAAAAAATTTGTACACCTTAAGGAGGAAATGATTAATCATGAGAATATCATTTAAATCAAAGTTAATGGTAATAATATTGCCGCTAGTAATAGTTGGATTGATATCCCTGACAGGATTTGCATATATTAATTTTAGGAGCATTATAGAAAGCGAATTAGTGAATTCCATGTCATTAAGAACAACAGAAGCAACTGGCCATATTAATACATGGCTGACGAGTAGAATGGCAGAAGTTCAAGAAACAGCTCAAAGCCCAGTGCTTAAACAAGTTTTGGAAAAAAATCCTGGTTTAAATTTAAATAGTACAGATGGATCATTAAATATAATAGATGATTTAAATTTATCAAGATTTAATTTTATTAAAAATACATATCCAGACGAATATGCAGCAGTGCATATACTAAATAGCCTAGAGCCTAATGAATGGAGTAACGCTGATAGTTTGAATAAGCTACAAGCGAGATTTTATAATGTAAGCAATGGAAAATTTGCAACTGCTAATTGGGCTAAAGGTGCTGCAACAGAAGCTTCAGAAAGATATTCAAAGACAAATGGCGTTCCTTATGATGCAATATTTAAGCCTACATATTCTGAAGCTTATGATAAGAATGTTGTAATGATGGTTGCATGGAATAAAGATGCACAAGGAAAAGTTACAGCCGGAGCTGCCTCAAGTTTGGCTATTGAAGCAGTAGAAAATCAAGTGAAAAATCTAAAATATGGTCAAAAAGGTTACGGAATATTATTAGGAAGTGACGGAACTTTTATAGTTCATCCAAATAAAGATTGGGCCATGAAAGAGAAAATAAATACAGTTAACGATTCAGATCTTACTAAACTTAATGAAGCCATTCAAGGTGATAAACCAGGAGTTTTTAAATTTGGAAGTGGATCTGAGAAAAAAATTGCATTCTATGCAAAGTCACCGATTTCTGGGTGGACAGTTATAAATGTTGTTTATGAGGATGAACTTTTTGCTTCGTCTAATCATTTGATACTAATTATGATTGGGATAGTTATAGCTATTATAGTAATTTTATCAGCAGCTATATTTACAGCAGCAACTAAGTTGATCAAACCTTTAGTACGCCTTAATGAGTTCGCGGAAGTTATATCTACTGGAGACTTAAGTGGTTCAATAGAAGTAAAATCCAAAGATGAATTTGGAAATCTTGCTACAGCGTTTAATCATACGATAGAAGCATTAAGAGGCATAATTACAGATATAAATAATGAATCATCAAAGGTAAATGAAGTTTCAACTAATCTTGCAAACTCGTGTGATGATAGTATTAAAGTCACTGGAGAAGTTGCTAAAGCAATACAAGTAATAGCAGAAAATACAACTGAGCAGTCAAGACAAGTGACTTTAGCTAGCGAGAAAACAAGTGAAATGGAAGAAGTAAGTAGAATTGTTGTTAATAAGTGTAATGATATGCTTGAAACTGCTGAAGAATCACATAACATAAGTGCGGTTGCTTTTGAAGCGGTGGATAAAGCTGTTGAAAGTATGAAGCTAATTGTTGAAAATAATAAAACCAATTTAGAAGAAAGTAAAATGTTACTTGACAGATCAAATGAAATTGGTAAGATTGTTGAAGTTATAACTAATATTGCAAGTCAGACTAATTTGCTTGCTTTAAATGCAGCAATAGAAGCTGCTAGAGCAGGAGAACAAGGAAAAGGATTTGCCGTCGTTGCAGATGAAGTAAGAACCCTTGCGGAACAATCTGCTACTGCTGCCAGTCAGATTTCGGCTTTAATAAGTGGAATACAAAATCAAATTGAGACCATTAGTAGTAGTATGGATGAAGGTTCTAAGGAAATTACTGTTGGTATGGAAACAGCGTTAAAGGCTGAAACTCATTTTGATAATATAGAAAAAGCTATAAGAAACATTTTTGATGTAGTTCGAGATGTATATAATTCTACAGAATCTATGATTAAAACAGCAAAAGATACAGTAGTAGAAATGCAAGAAACATCAATTATATCAGAACACACGGCATCAGCAACAGAAGAGGTATCAGCATCAGCTGAAGAACAGGCTGTTACTATGGACGAAATAGGAGATTCAGCTAATCAATTAGCGAAATTGGCCCATAGATTAAATGAGTTAGTATCAAAATTTAAAATAAGCAAATAAGGATAAAAAATAACAGTAAGACCATAGAATTATTAGTCTTACTGTTATTTTTTATAAGTTAAAGGTACAATATTAATTGAATACTATACCTTTAGAAAACAAATGTATTATTTCATATCTGTTAATATATTTTCCATTTTATTAAACTGGTTACTGACATCACTATCTGGCTTTTTAGTTAAAAGACTAACGATAATTACAGATAGAAGTGATAATGAAAATCCTGGAATCATCTCATATAGAAAACTAGATAAACCTAAAACAATCCATAAAAGAACTGTTATACCACCAACAATCATTCCAGATAAGGCACCCCATTTAGTCATTCTTTTCCAGTACAGACTTAATAGAAGAACTGGACCAAAAGACGAACCAAAACCAGCCCATGCTTGGCCAACAATATCTAAAATAGTCTTATTTGGAAGGTATGCAAGTACTGTCGCAAATGCTGCTATGACTAATACAGCTAATTTACCTATTACCATTTGTTGTTTTTCGGAAGCTTCTTTATTAAAGAAAGCTAGATAAAAATCTTTTGTAATAGAACTTGAACAAACTAAAAGCTGAGATGAGATAGTACTCATAATAGCAGCTAGTACTGCAGATAATATAATTCCTGTAATAAATGGATGAAATAATATATCACCAAGTCTAAGAAAAACTGTTTCAGGATCACTTAATGGAGTGTTATGTTCAGTAAAATATACAAGACCTATAATACCACTTACAACAGCACCTAAAAGACCTATTGCCATCCATCCAATACCAATTCTTCTTGCTGATTTTAATTCTTTTGCAGATTTTATTGCCATGAAACGAACAATAATGTGAGGCTGTCCAAAATAGCCTAAGCCCCAAGCTAGAAGGCTAATAATACTAGCTATGCTAGTCCCTCTAAATATATCAAATAATTTAGGATCAATTGCTTTTACCTTATTTACAAATGTTCCAGGATCTACCCCTATATTCATATACGCTACAACTGGAACAGTGATTAAACATATAAACATTAAAGTCCCTTGGAAGAAGTCAGTAAGGCTAACTGCTAAGAATCCACCATAATACGTATAAAGAACAACAACAGATAGAGTGACAACTACACCCATTGTATAAGTTAGCTTATATGTATCAACGAATAATTTTCCTCCAGCAACAAGTCCTGATGAAACATAAAGAATAAAGAAAACAAGTATTACGATACCAGATACAAGCCTAAGTATGTTAGACTTATCTTTAAAACGATTTTCTAAATAGTCTGGAATTGTCATAGAGTCATTTGCAATCTCTGTGTAGACTCTAAATCTTGGAGCCAGTAGAAGGTAGTTAAAGTAGGCACCTACGGTTAAACCAATTCCTATCCAAATATTAGATATACCAGTTAGGTAAACTGCTCCAGGAAGTCCCATAAGCATCCAACCGCTCATATCACTTGCGCCTGCTGATAATGCTGTAACAAGAGGTCCGAGTCCTCTTCCTCCTATCATATAATCTGAAAGATTAGATGTTTTTTTGTAAGAGTAGTATCCTATTGTAAGCAAAATAAGTAAATATACTCCTATTGCTATAATGGACCATAGTTTCATATTAAATTCCCCTTTCTATACATTTAATGTTGTTGATATTGTTCTTAGAAATGATAAGTGGATAAAATACCTTTTTTATAAAAACGATATGATTATATTATCATATTATTTAAAAATCGACAATTAAATTTAGAAGTTTATACTTTGTGCGTTGCTTTAAGCTAAAATTGTTAAATGTGAATTGTTTACAAAATAAAGTTTTAAGCCCAAATAGTTTATATAAATTAAGACTTATTGTATCCAGCAAATAGAGCATATATATTAGAACAATCTTTGATTAAATATCATATGATACATCATAAAACAGTATTAGGAGATGCTTTATTTAATGAAAAAAAAGTTAAAAGTATTAACTGCTTTATTGATTTCGAGTATAACTGCCATATCTATGTTTGGCTGTAGTAGCAATAATAAAACTAAGGAAGGTAAAGTAACTGTACGCTTAAATGAAGTTACACGTTCAGTTTTTTACGCTCCTATGTATGTTGCAATGAAAGAAGGCTATTTTGCAGAGAATGGAATCGAAATTGATTTACAAACAGGTCAAGGCGCAGATAAAACTATGCAAGCAGTTTTAAGTAAATCAGCAGATATTGGTTTTTGTGGACCAGAACAAACTATTTACATTAATAATCAAGGAAGAGAAGACTACCCAGTACTTTTTGGACAGCTTACCCAAAAAGATGGCTCTTTCGTGGTTGGACGAACTAAGGAAGACAATTTTAAGTGGCAAAATATTAAAGGGAAAAATATTATAGGAGGAAGACCGGGTGGTGTTCCAGAAATGGCTTTTGAATATGCTATGAAACACAATAATATTAATCCAAAAACAGATGTCAATATGGTAAATAATATAGATTTTGCTGCAACTGCAGGTGCATTTGGGCGCTACATTAAAGAGCGCCTTTTTTTTTATTAGTGCAAAATGGCTTTATAACTACTTCCTGAGTATCTGAGTTATAAGAAATATAATCAACAAAAGAATTTATAAGGAGCTTTCTCATAGAATAATCAGCATTTTCCCATAGCTTCTTAAAATTCAAAAGCATAGAAGTAGAAGCGTTGATTTCTTTAATAGCTGCTTTTAAATTACTATTAGTATTTTCTAATTCAAACTTTTTAAATTTCAATTCCTTAATCTCTTTATTTAATTCTTCAATTCTAGAAGAAAGCAAATCATATATGTTAGGATTTAAAGAAAGCTTATCAATTAAGTTTTTTACCTGCAGTTCCTTTTGAGATATTTGCTTTTCATATGATTTAATACTGCTTTTATCTATAGCTTCAGATTCTAAAGATTTTTTATATTCTTCAATGGCTTTAATAAGTGAGCCTTTATTATCAGTAGCCTTAAAGAGTTCTTTCATAACACTCTTTTCTAATTTATCAAGTCTTATGTTCTTAGAATCACAAGTATTATCACTTGGATTAATCTTATTTATACATATATAATAACGAAGAGTTTCTCCAGTCTTTCTAGAAACATGACCTTGCTTTTGAATCATCCTTCCACCACACTTAGCACAATGAAGTACTGAATTGAATACACCATATTCGCTGCCATTAACAAGTCTAGGTGCAAGATCTTTATTCTTATCTAATTGCCTTTGAACTTTAATCCATAAATTATCATCAATTACACCTTCATGTTTTGAAACAGAAAGGATCCATTCACTAATATCTTTATATTTATCCTTAGAATCTTTTTTGTTATAGCTTAATATGCCATTACCATTTGGATCACCAAATACAGTTGCACCTTTAATTGAAAGATAACTTATAACAAGTTCAGAAGATTTAACATAAACAGGATTTCTAAGTAAGAGCTGCAAGGCTTTTATATCCCAAGCAGAATTTCTTTTAGTTTTAATATCATTTTGAATTAGATACTTTTGAAGCTTTCCAAGGCTTCCAAGAGTTAAATATTTCTCAAAGAAAAGTTTAACTAGAGAAATTTCTTCATTAATAGGAGATAATTTCATCATCTTTTTTTGCTTAGAATTATTATCTAAATAATATATAGGTTCAGAAGAAAAACCAAAAGGGGGAGTGCCACCAAGCCAACGACCAGTTTTAGCAAGCTCATACATATTATCTTTAATACGCTCAGCTATGGTTTCACGTTCTAATTGAGCAAACACGCTGCTAATAAACATCATAGCAGTACCCATAGGACTAGAAGTGTCAAACTGTTCACGTATTGAAATAAAATCAATGCCAAGGACTTTTAATTCATCAATTAGGGTAGAGAAGTCAGAAACATTTCTGCTAATTCTATCAAGTCTATAACAAATAATTGCATCAAACTTTTTTGCGGCAGCATCCTTCATCATAGATTTAAATTCAGGTCTGTTTATATTACCACCTGAAAAGCCTTCATCTTCATATATATAAATATCATCATAGCAGTTATTTTTAGCATAAGACTTACATAGCTCTATTTGGTTCTCTACACTTTCACCCTTGCCAGTGAATTTTGATTTTCTAGAATAAATAGCTGCTTTCATAGTATACCTCCAAAGTGTTATACATTGATTGTAGTTTTATAAATAGGTTAAGTTAATTGAGTATAGCTACATATATTTATTAAAAAGTAGTAGGAAAAATACTATATTTCACAACTATTATATGGGACTTCCTTTCTCTTTAATGCAGATCTTATATGATTATATCTATTTTCATCAACAACTATAGAATGAATCTTATATTGTAGCATTTCATTAGTTATATTAAAAAAATCACATATCTCACATGGAGTAGATATGCAATTACATAATGCTTGTAGGAATTCATCATCACTTACAAGAAAATTAGCAGCCCATGATTTTGCTCTATGCTCTTGCTTGTTTTTCATAAGTTTTTCAGAATAGTTTTTAGATTCAATAGTTAAATTACCCAAACTAGTAAAATGATGTCCTAACTCTTCAGCGAGAATAGATATGTATTTACATCTATCATTAATAATAGATTTTTCTACTATTATAACTGGAGGAAGATCTGGAGCTTTAAAATAAATTCCATTAAATGAATACTGATTAAGATTCCTTTCCTCAAGATGAATTTTCTCTTTCTCAACAATGCAAAAAATATCATTTAACTTTCTCATTAGTCTATCACCGCCATTATCAGTATTAATGATATCATTATAATGCAATAGGAACATATGTTCAAGCGGTAGATTAAGTAGTGATTATAGATATGTAAGACTAATATACATATATTGTAAACAGTGCTATTATAATGCTCATTATTGAAATATATGGTATAATAAAGGTGATTTTAAAGGTTAATTATTTAATGATTTAACTGTAAAATAACATAATTCGTGAAATTTTATTTGTATATCATGGAGGAAGATAAAAGTGGAAGACTATCAAAAGTATATGTATAAATTAGAGACTCATTTAAGAACAATAAGTGATTCTAATGATGAATACACAAATTTGTATGCTACATGGGAATTAAATAAAAAAACGTATAGAAATGTTTTAAAAACAGTAATTATGAATTATCCACATTATAGTTTACATGATGATAGTCATTCAGAGACTATAATTACTAATATAGAGATGTTACTAGGAGAAGATAGAATAAGAAGATTATCACCAACAGATACATGGATGCTACTTCATTGTTCATATCTACATGATTTTGGGATGGCATTGCTGTACAAAAAAGTTGAAGAAGAATGGTCAACAGATGAGTTTCAGTCATATCTTAATGATCAAAAAGATTCATATGACACCGATTTAATTGAAGCAATTGAATATATAAAAAATTTAAAAAATAATTTACAAAATGAAGAGTTTGAATTAATTTGGCCATTAAAAGTTCGCAAGTATGTTACATACATAATTTCGGATTATTTTAGAGCAAAACATTCCAATTTGACTAAGGAATATCTAAGTATGCTTAATGATTGGGATATAGATATAAGTCATAATGAATTTATCCAAGAAAGAATAATATCTTTGATAGGTGAAATATCTTTTTTGCATACTCAAAATTTTAATAAAGTAATGGAATTAAGCTACAAGACTAATGGTTATAAATCAGACTATATTCATCCAAGATTTATAGCCGAAATGATAAGAATTGGAGATTTATTAGATTTAGATAATGGAAGATTTAATAGTTATATCGAAAAGGTTAATGGCGAATTGCCTAAGGTATCCAAAAATCACAAGGAAAAACATAAATCAACCAAGCATGTCTTGGTGACCCCTAATGAAATTGAAGTAACTATCGATTGTTGTAATGATGAAGTATATAGAGAAGCAAGAAATTGGATTACATGGATTGAAGATGAGATAAAAAATCTTACAATGAATTGGATAGATATAGTGCCTTGTGGATTGACCGGATATGCACCCAAATTAACTAAGAAAGAAGTTTTTCTAAATGGTTCAGTAGATTTTAATAATCTTGCAGATTTAAGATTTAATATATCACAAGAGAAGGCATTTAATATAATTGAGGGTTCAAGTATATATGGGGAAGATTATATTTTCATAAGAGAGTTTTTACAGAATGCTCTAGATGCTACAAAGATACAACTTTGGAGAGATTTAAAAAATGAATTATATTCAAATTACGGTAGAGAAGAAAATGTTAATTTAAATGATCTATTACCCTTTGATATCAATGAAGAAATCTATAAAAATTATAAGTTGGAGATTATAATTCAAGATAAGAATGAAAAAGAAGTAGAAATAATTATAAAAGATAGAGGTATAGGAATATCATTAGAGGCATTAAAGTCTCTGTGTGATGTTGGAAATAGTTATAATGGTAACTATAAACTAAAAAAAGAGATAAACGAGATGCCATTATGGCTAAAACCAACTGGCGGGTTTGGCATTGGATTGCAGTCAGCATTTTTGGTAACGAAAAAATTTAGTGCTTATACTAAAACTGAAGGTAATAGCACAATTGAAATGGTTTTTGAATCGAGAAAATCAAATGGATATATACAGGTAAAGAATTGTGATAAGGATATAAAAAGAGGAACGGAATTTCATATAAGTCTAATAATAGATAATAAAGAAATATCATACCCTATGAATGGATATCAACATAATTATATAATTAATGAGTATGATCCAATAATGTATAAAAGCTCCAATATATACAAGATGTTAGATAGTATAGCTAAAAATTATGGGGGAGATTTGTTCCCAATAGATATTAAGTTTAAAGATAGTATTATGAGTACCGAACGTGCAAGTATTATTAAAGTTTCAAGAAAAGAATTTATTGAAAAAAATGATATTATGTATAAAATATCAGAAGATTTAAGCAATATCTCTATTTGGCATAAAGAATCCTGCTCGTATGTAACTATAGAGATGAGTAACATAAATAAAGTTAACAATGGTGATATTTTTATAGTTTTTAAAGGAATGGTTGTTAATAGAATTTTCGCTAAATATTATGATGATTTTACTAGTGTACAAATCGATGTTTATGGATTAGATACCAAGAAGACATTAAAATTAAGTAGAAAAGATTTAACATCAGAGGGAAATGATCAAATTAAAAAGATAGCTGAAGAATGTAAAAAAATATATCTAAATTTGCTGAAAGAGAAAATAGACGAAAATAAAGAGGGAAATGCAGGTAATATAAGTAAATTAGGTTTTATAATATTGGGAAATAGGATGATAGAAAAATTTAATCCTAAAGAATATATAATGTTGGAAAATAAGGATAACTCGAAGAAAATATGGATGTTGGAAAAAGAAAATGGGAAGTTCATAATGAAAGAAAAAAACTTGAAAGATTTTTTTGAGATATACCCCGATGTTTCATATATAAGAATAGATAACCAAAGTCTATATGAAAAGGCTTATAAAAAGCAATATAAACAATTAGAAAATATTATATCTAATAATATTGAGATTGATAATAATTTAATTTTGGTTGATAATGAGATTATAGGTTTATTAAATGATCTTGTAGTAAAAGAAATTAAGGTTCTAAACAATGTAGATAAAATACTGTTATTTAAAGTAGATGGCAGAATCGATAGAATTGGTGTAAAAATGGATGATGAGACAGAAGAATATTTTATAAAATTATTAGTTCATGAAGGGGAGGAAGAAATAGTATTTAGAAATATAGGTGAGATGAGACAAAGAAGTATGATACCAGCTATAGAGAGATATTTCGATCTTGCAGTACATATCGATGGTACATTATCTAGAGGTCTTGGAAATTATAACTGCCATTCATATAAAATAATTTCACCAATAACTTTAAATGATAAAAAAGATATCAATAACTATGCTAATAAGGACGCATTTGTGTGTAGTATTACCGCTAGAGATGATTATAAAAGCTTGCTGAAATATACAATTGAAAATAGAGTTTCTAAAGGAAGAATCTCAGAGCAGGAAATAAACAAAAAGTATAAGGAATTGATTGAAAGATATTTTGAAATAATAAAAGAAGCTAAATAATAAAAAAGGGGCTGTTGCAAAACTAACATAGTTAGTTTTGTAGCGGCTCATTTTTTTAGATATAAAAAATGTGAATTCCGAAGAACTCACATTCATTGTATAATTTACTTATGCTAAAAACCAAATTACACAATAAAGATTATACTGAGATTAATGATGATTTTCAACTTATATTACCATTAAATCTAGAAAATTTAATACCATCAGATGATTCAGTCCGCTTGCTAAGCCATGTATTGGAGGGATTAGATTACACGAAGTTGTATAAGGCGTACTCTTCCGTTGGAAGAAAACCGGCAGTGGAACCTAAAATTATGTTCAAAATAATATCATATGCTTATTCTCAAAATATTTATTCAAGCAGGAAAATCGAAAAAGCATGCAAAAGAGATATAAATTTTAAGTGGTTACTTCAATGTTATAAGGCACCGGATCATGCTACAATCAGTAGATTTCGTAAAGACTATATTTCAAATGAGGTAATTGAAGATTTATTTTATCAACAAGTTAATTATTTAGCAAATCAAAATGAAATACTATTTGAAAATGCATTTATTGATGGTACTAAAATCGAAGCGAATGCTAATCGTTATACATTTGTTTGGAAAAAAACTATTTTAAAAAATGAAGAAAAAATGTTTGATAAAATTCTTGTTCTTTTAGAAAATATTAACCTTGGAGAATTAAAAAAATTTACTGTTCAGAAAGAAACATTAATAGATGATATTGATAAAATTCTTCAATGGCTTGAATATGAAAAAAAGAAAAGAAACATAGAGTTTGTTCATGGAATTGGTAAAAGAAAAACCAAAATTCAAAAGTGGACAGAGCAACTATCTGAATATAAAGAGAGAGAAGAAAAATATAATTTGAGTAAAAAAATATTTTCAAAAAGAAATAGTTATTCTAAAACTGATCCAGACGCAACTTTCATGCATATGAAAGATGATCATATGAGAAATAGTCAATTAAAACCTGCATATAATGTGCAAATCGCAGTTGAAAGTGAATACGTAACCGGCGTCGGAATATTTGATGATAGAAATGATATAGCAACATTAATACCTATGCTTAATAATATGAAAGAAAAAATTGGTCGTAAATATCTTAATATAATTGCAGACTCAGGTTATGAAAGCGAAGAAAACTATTTATTCTTAGAATCAAATAAGCAAACTCCTTATATAAAACCACAAACTTATGAGAAGTGGAAAAAAAGAAGTTTTAAAAATGATATAAGTAAGCGCGAAAATATGAAGTATGATGCTGAATCGGATTTTTATATTTGTCATAACAATAGAAAATTAATACCTACCTCTATTATTTATAGAAAATCCGCAAGTGGATACAAATCAGAAGTAACTGTGTATGAATGCGAAAACTGTGATAATTGCGATTACAAAGTAAAATGCACAAAAGCAAAAGGAAATAGAAAAATGCAGGTTTCAAAAACTTTTGTGGAAAAGCGTGAAATATCCTATAAAAATATTACAACTGAATTTGGAACTAAATTAAGAATGAATAGATCTATTCAGGTCGAAGGAGCATTTGGAGTTCTAAAAAGTGATTATGAATTCAATAGATTTTTAACACGTGGAAAAAATAGCGTTCAAACTGAATTTATTTTGCTTTGTTTTGGTTATAATATTAACAAATTACATTCAAAAATACAAAATGAAAAAACTCAGAATCATCTTCATGAATTGAAACCTACTGCCTAATTATGGAATAAATTAACTAGGCTTATTTTAGTGTGCTTAAAAATCAGAATTCTTTAAATAATTAATATTGTATTTCAAATATTTGGAGATTTGCTGGCTTAAACCGAAAAGGAGCATCGCTCCTGATTAAAATTTAATCATTTTGCGACACTCCCTTTTTTATTATTTTTGAAAGGAAATAACAGAACTTGGATTCTAGGTGTAAGTTTTAAACACAAGATTTCTGCAAATAATTATTGACATCTTAAATTTAATAAAATTTGATAATTTTTTAAAATATATTTCTTAAGATTGTCTAAATTATCTTTGATAAAATTAGTTTTAGATAGAATCTTAGTCTTGTTGTTTTTATAAATTATTTTATATTACGGATTCCTTTTTTAAAAGCATCAATTAATATTTATTTTTTATCTTTATATTTTTGTTTTACATATTCAATAAAATTATTAATCTCATCTTTAGCTTCCTTTGGAAGTTCATCATAATCAGTATCACTATTAAGTGCAATAGTAATATTTGAATCATCAGTATAATTTCTTACATCGGTTTTACCAAGGAGGTAATCTAAAGAAACGTTAAAATAATTAGATAATTTAATCATTATGTCTGTATCAGGAACTCGTTTTCCCTGCTCATAAAAACCGTATGCACTTGTAGTTATATTTAGAAAATTTGCAACATCCTTTTGTACAACGCCTTTTTCAGAACGTAATTCCCTTAATCTTTGTGCAAACATTTTATAATACCTCCATCTAGATTCTTACAATAATTATACAACCAAAAGTTGTATTAATAAACTATACCAACAAACAGTTGTAAAAAAGTGTTGACATCAACTAAATGTTGTAGTGATCTTAATACAACGAAGTGTTGGGAAAGGAGAATAGTATGAAAAATAAGTTGTTGTTATTAAGAAATAAAAATAGTCTAACTCAACAAGATGTAGCTAAAGCAATAAAGAAGACTACAAGCTATTATGGCATGCTGGAGGTTGGTAAACGAAATCCGTCAATAGAAGTAGCTTATGCACTAGCCAACTTTTATAAAGTAACAATAGAGGAACTTTTTTTTAATCAGCAATACAACAAAACGTTGGTGTAGACGCAATTTTATTTTAATATAAAAGATGGAGGAAAGAAATGGAACAATACTACAGAAATATTTACCAAATAGCGAGAGAGTGTACAAGCTTAACTCAAGAAAAGTCATCAGAACTACTAGATATATCTGTTGATAGTTTAAGAGCATATGAAGGAGGGAAGAGAACACCACCAGAAAACATAGTAATTGATATGGCTAAGATATATAATCGTCCATATTTAATTTTGCAGCATTATCAAAATACTTTGATAGGAAAAGAACTTTTTCCAAAGGTAGAAGTTAAACATTTAGCTGAAGCAGTATTAACATTTTTAGATGAGCTTGAAGATCTAGAGAACATTAAGAAATTAATGATTAAGATTTCACGTGATGGTCAAGTTGATGAAGATGAAAAAGAAGATTGGCAAATGATAATGAAAACACTTGATGAAATGGTATGTGCAATTATAACTATAAAGTTTGCTAGGTAACACATTGTGATAAGAAAACATATTATGAAATGATTTATATTTACGGGGGAATGGATATGAAAGGCGATGAATTAAAGGTAACCATTATAGGATTAGAAGATAAAAAAGGCTTTGATGAGCTTGTGGCAGAGTTACAAGTTGCTGCTGTTATGAAAATGTGTCCTCCAGAGCTAAGACTTCAGGTTTTAAATAATGCTCTAAAGATATTAAAAGCAAATTAACTGATTTTAAACATATTAAAGGAGAAATTCAGAAGATGAATATAATAGAAATCTTATGGAAAATAGGCTATGACGTTATTAAAAGTGATTCTGAAAAATGTGAATATACAATAATGTATGCTCCAGAAAGAAAAAGACGTATGTGGAAGCAGATAAAAGATGGAGCTATTACAGTTGAAAATGAGCTGCTTAATGATATCTATACAGTAACTGTTGGAGAAATTTGTTTTAATCAATGTGGAGATTTATATGTTGAATTTACTGATGTGAATACAAAAAAATGTATTGATTTTTATGAACATAAAAACATGAAAGAAGATGAATTTTATAAATAAAAAAAGAACCTTATATAAAGGTTCAATCAATGTTTGAGATACGGACGCCCATCCGTATCTCCATTATAAATTGAAATGGAGGAAAAGTAAATGGTTTTAGAATTCTTAAATGATTTAAAATCAAAAGTCAGCAAAGAAGAGTTTAATATTATTTTTGCTATGACAAGAGAAGACATAAGGTTTAATAGGACAAGTTTTAATAAAAAGACTACACCTGAAGAATTTATTGAAATATGTAAAAGGTGCTGTGTTGCTTTAAGTAGATGCAGCTAAGTTTTTTAGTTAATGTAAATTACAAATAATGAAAGTGAGGCGAGACTGTGGAAAGAGATTTTAAAGGCATATGGATACCAAAAGAAATTTGGCTGAATACTCACTTAACTATGAATGAAAAATTATTTTTAGTTGAAATAGATAGCTTAGACAATGAAAAGGGATGTTTTGCGTCTAATGACTATTTTGCTGAGTTTTTTGGCTTATCTAAAAACAGGTGTAGTGAAATAATAAAATCTTTAGAGAAGAAAGGCTTTTTAAGTGTTTCTTATAAATACAAAGCAGGCACAAAAGCAATAGAAAGTAGAATAATTAAGCTACTCGAATTATCGATAGGGGGTATTCGGAATATCGACTGCGGTGTTCGAAATATCGATAGAGGTACTCGAGATATCGACAGAGGGTATTCGGAAAACTGTGAAGATAATAATACAATACTTAATAATACAATTAATAATATAAATACTATATCTAAAGATATAGTTAGTAGCACTAAAGTGCAACCCATAATAGATAAGTGGAATGAACTTGGACTCCAAAAGCTCATATCCATAAATAAAGGCACTAACAGATATAAATTACTTCAAGCAAGACTTAAAGAATATGGACAAGATAAAATACTTCAAGCTATAGAAAATATAAAATACAGCAGTTTCTTAAAAGGTCAAAATAATAAGAACTGGACAGTAACCTTTGATTGGTTAGTGAAGCCAAATAATTTTATTAAGATCTTAGAAGGCAATTACGTAGATAAAGAAAATCCAGTTAAGACAGCTAAGAATAAAGAGGTGCAGCCACTCAGATTTAATAATTTCGAGCCAAGAAACTATGACTATGACAATTTAGAAAAGAGGCTCCTTGGGTGGGATAACGATGATTAAAAATAAAATGGATGAAGTTTTAGATGGCCAAATAAGCATATTTGATTTAGTGCTTAATGAAGTTAAAGAGCCTAAAAAAGAGTATGCACCAATAGTCAAAAGTCATAAAGATAAATTTGCAGAAATTATTAATCTATATAAACCAAATGCAGCAAGAATAGTTAAAAGAATATATGGAGCATTGCTTGTGGAGCTTGAAGAAAAGACATTGTATTTTAACAGTGATGGAGTAAAAGAATTGGAGTTGAAAAAAGATATAGATCTGCTTCCAGCTGATGAAATTTTATTTGTAAATCAAGATAGAAATTTAAATGATATGCAGCTTAAAAAACTTAAAGACATGCACGTTACAGAATACATTAAACGTAAAGGTGATGCTAATATAATAATTCAAAAGCAAGATAAGGCAATTGTTATAAATCCTAAAGGATGGATTCTAGAATACTTGCAAAAACCCAAATACCATGAGGACGAAGTATATAAAATTGAGGTTCCTAAAGAAAATATAGGCTTGCATATCTTAAGTGCAGAAACAGATATTGATGAGCAAAGCACTATTAAACCATCAACATTTGCTCATAACCTTATAGATTTTGAGGAAAATGATCTGGTAGAAATAAAGTATAAAGGCAAAAGGCATATAGGCAAGGTAGTAAGAATTTATAACAATGGTGAAACCTTAAATGTTAAATGGGATGGTAAGCAGACAGCTTTTTATTATAAAGCAGTAAAGAAGCTTAAAGAAATAAATATGAAAAATGCAATTTAATTAATTGGTGGGCAACATGAAGGAAGCCCCTAAAAAGGGGCTTATAGTTACTAGGCAAAAGCAAAAAATATTATGGACAAAAGAGTAAATAAAAGAGAAATAAAGTTATAGCGAAGAATCTACATTTAATTATATGAAAACTAACTTCGAATAATTCCAAGTGGTGATAAATAATTTTGTGCATAAAAAAAGCCCCAATTAATGGGGCCAAAATGGATTATATGAATAATATGTTAACTAAATCATTATATTATGTGCAATTTGAAAATATTTATTCTGTTATTGTTACAGTACCAGGACCCAAGAGTACAATTTTGTCAACATACCTGAAAGGACCAATAGTGTATTTTGGTGAGTTTTCTAATAAACGGTGTGATTCCATTACTTCTTGCTGACCATCCATTCTTATCATAAGATTAATTCCGGCAGAGGTGTTTTGAATATTGTATGTAGTATTCTCCATTAACTTTAAATCTTTTATATCATAAATACCTTCAGTTAATTTTACATTTAGTGGTGCAGCGTTAACAGCTAAATTATTCATGCTAAAAGATAAAAGTAAAAGAGCAGAGAGTACAGTCAATATTTTTTCATTTGATCAGCCACCTTTCATGATTTAAGAAAAAGTTAAAAGAATATCATTATATATTATGAATTTATAGCCATATTTAAGAGGTGAAATATAAATGTTATTAGAATTGGCAGGTATTCGTACAAGTTGCTGGATCTTTCTATCAGAATCAAGAATTATTAATAATCCCTCAACATATGCTTCATGATTTTGAACCTTGTAAGAGATATTTTCACTTAAGTTTAAATCTTTCATGTTATAAAAACCTTGTGAATGCATTTCTTGTGGTGCTGCTGTAGCTGCTGTATTGAAAATAAATAATGAGATTAAAGGGATAGAAAGAATGTATATAAATTTTTTCATTCGATAAGCCACCTTTCATAATTTAAGAAAAAGTCAGAAGAACATTATTATATATTATAAATCTATAATCATATTTAAGAGGTGCCAAAGGGATTTGAGTTGCGTTAGCGGGTATTCGTATAAGTTGTTGGATTTTTTTATCAGCATCAATAATTATTAATATCCCTTCAACATAAGGCTGATTATTCTGAACCTTATAACTAACATTTTCACTTAAGTTCAAATCTTTCATATTATAAAAACCTTGTGAATACATTTTTGGCTGAGCTACGGTAGTTACTGTGTTGAAAGTAAAGAATAAAAGCAATGATATAGAAAGAATATATATAAATTTTTTCATTTGACGAGCCTTCTTTCTTGGATTTTAGAGTGTAAATTAAATAGATAAAATTATTATGTGGAAATATGATAGAAATATTCATTAATACCTTGCAGGACTGGAAGGCGCATTAGCAGGGATTACGATGTTAATGTTAAGGTTACTGCAAAAGATAAATAAGAAGAGAGTTAACTAAAGCTCTCTTCCTAAAAAGGAGCTATAAGTATGGGAATTATTAAAGATATAGTTGATATAGTGGTTCCAAGAGTACAAAAGAGAATGGAAGAAGAAGGATTAGATATTAAAGAAGCTTTAAATAAAGAGCTTAGGGAAATGGGATATATTCAGAAGGATGATAAAGTGGAGGAGAAGTTAGAATAAATAAAATATATGCTTTAAGTTGGGGTAAGCAAAAAGGGTTATTAAATAATGCACAAACTGTAGATTTGACGAAATAAATAAAAATAAAAAAGATACTTTTACAGTACCTTTTAAGAAAACTTAACTGAGCCACCACCAATAATTACGATTATGGAATCAAAATTAAGCGGTTTAATAATATACGCAGGGGAGTTAGGTTCTAATCTTATAAATTCTTGCATTTGCTGATTTCCATCAAAAATTATAACAATAGATTTATCAGTAGAAGATGAGTTTTTAACGTTATAAGCTGAACCAGTTACTAAACCTGTATCTTTTAAGCTATAAAGTCCTTGAGTAAGAGTTTTAGGAGAATATTGAGCTATGGCATTTGATGAGTTCATAGCAAAGGACAGAAATAAAAAAATAGAAAAGATAGTAATAAATTTTTTGATCATATTTACTGACCTCCCAGATTACAACTTCTCAAGATTGATGAGTTCAAATTATATTATGTGATATTTAAAAAAATATATTCAAAATAAAAATTTTACTTACTACGTAATACTACAATTAAACGCAAAATATGCCCCAATTAAGGGGCATACAATGGATTTTTTTAATAATAATATAATCAACAACCAATTATATTATGTACTATTTGAAAAAAAGTATTCAAGTAATTTAATTCATTAAGGAGCTTGAAGAAATGGTATATATTCAGAAGATTGGTTAAGAGAGGAAGAAGTTTAGAAGTAAATCGTAGTATGTGGAGTGGAGGGAGTTTAGGATGGATAGACCAAAAGACTTACCTAATCGATTAGAATGTGCGTATTGTAAGCGGAATCATAGACATGGTGGAGAATGTCATGGGAAGGATATAAACAGAAATGAAACTGGATGTTTATTTTTTAGTATGGATTCAAGAGGATGCATAAGAACACAAGATTTAATACTTCCTTTTAATTTGTATATGGACATTCCGCCACTAAATATGTGGGAGGATAGTTGGACAGTATGTGAAAATGATACAGAAGTAAGGATAAATAAAATATATGCTTTAAGTTGGGACAAGCAAAAAGGATTATTAAAAGTAAAAGCAAATGTTGATTATTATATTAATGAGTTCAGCGAAGAATATATAAACAATAAAAATAAACCTATTTTAAAAGTTATTAAATAATGCGAAAACTATAGAAAATGCGTAGTATTTAATTTAGATAATGTTCTTTGAAAATTGAATAATATGATTTTTACAAAATATGCTATAATTAATATAGAATAGTAAGATATTATGAATTATAAATGATTTATATTTTTGGAGGAAACAAGATGATAAATAGCAGGCTACTAAATCCAAACGATTTTAAGATTGATGAAGAATGTTGCGAAGATATGGCAAAAGGGACAGCCGCTTGCAAAAGGCTTATAGAGAAATGGACACCTGAACTGGAAACTCAGATGTTAGAAGCCTTTATAAACATTTATTATGATGATATGTATGAACAATGGGGTCCTGATGATGAGGAAGAAAGTAAAGAGTATTGGCAGGAAATCAAGTCACCCGCAGACCTTGTAAAATACACTGGGACAGATGTTACGCTTTATGCTTTGGAAGACAGCATATATGCCAAAAGTAAAACAGAGAAGAACAAGTATGAATCACAAAATGTTGATGTATGTGTGATATTCGTACTTAGTTGTCCGTGGGAGGAAGAGCATGGTTGGGCAGCTGTTTTTGTAGATGAAAAATTTGTTAAAGTTGATAGAGATATTGTTGATTGCGTTTGGTTGGACTGATTAGAAAAATGTAGTTATGTATACAGCCCCAAATCCGTGCATTCCCTACACACGTCGTAGATATTAAGAATAATTAGAAGTTGTTTTACTTCATAATGTTGGTAAATTATAAATCAATAAAAGCAAATAACAAATTGTAAAATCGCATTATTCAAGAAGAAATTGAATTTGCGATTTTTTATTGCGTAATTCTAAAATTTAGCGTAGTGAAGGTAAAAATAAAAGGTGTTCATAATGAACACCTATTCTAATTAGAGAATGAATCATGGAAAGTGAATTCTCTAATCAATCTATCTAGATTATAACATAAAAGTATTATAAAGGATAGGTGGGAAAATATGAGCGAGAGAGTAAAAAAGGAATTAGCATTATATAGACTAAGAGAAATTGAAATTGATGATATGAAGCTGAAAGTTGAAGAATTAAAAATTGGGGAGCAACTTGGAACAATGAATTATGAGGAAAAAGTTCAAAGCTCAATGAAGTGCAAAAATAATGATTATGTTATGAATGAAATAGAAATTTTGGAAAAGAAAATAAGGTTTAATGAAATTGCCAATAAGAGAATTGATAATGCATTAAAAAGATTAGACATAGATGAAACAGAAGTTATATAAAATATAAAAATGAACGTGATTATGTTTTATTCGTAGTTGGTATAATTACTGGATATAGAGCAGGTGATTTAGTTAAATTAAAAGCCAGAGACATAAGGGAAGCTCTTAGGAGAAATGAATTTACTATTTTTGAAGGTAAGAAAAAGAATTCAAAAAATATTAGAGAAAAAAACAGAAAGCCTAGAACAGTTGAAGTAATACCTAAAGTCACAAAGCTCCTTAAAGAATATATTTCAATCTAGAAAAGGCATTAATAAACCTATTGGAGTTCAAGCTGTTAGCAATATCTTAAAAGAAGCAGGAGAGTATTTTGGCTTATATGATATTTCAGCTCATAGCATGAGAAAAACTTACGCCTATAAGATCTATATTGAAAGTGGTAAGGATATCGTAGCAGTGCAAAAGTTATTAGGCCATAGAACTACTCAGGAAACAGAATTATATATAAAGAAAAATATCATCAATATTCAAAATCATTAAGTGATTTTGAATATTGATGATATTTTTTATTTTTCGAAGGTATTAACATTCGAGGTAAAAAAATAAAGACATATAGAAGAAGAGAAAATTAAAAATGAATGTGTGATTCTCCTATATAATCAAACATTCAAATCGAAAAAAACGAACGTTTGAAAATGTTTTGCAGATAATGTTCAATAAATTTTCCTGTGATTTTACTTATAAAAAATGTTATAATTAAAGAAAACAATAAATAAATTGTACTTATCTATAAAAGATGATTATCTTTTTAGAGAGGAGTAATGTGATGGTAGATTTAAAAGAAAGTAAATTCATAAGAGATATGTTAGATGTTTATGCGGATGAGAAACTAATAAAATCGTATGATATTACAGATAAAATAATAGTTAATGTTTGCAAAGGTATAGATCCTGCTGAAATAGAGGAAATGATAAGTGGTGCTTTATATGTAGAATATCAAGCTGATAGCTATTCAATAAATGTGGAGGTAAGAGAATGATTAATATTTTTAAAGATAAATATGTTGATTTAGTTAAAAAAGAGCTTGTAAGAAAAGGATTAGTTCAAGATTTAAAAGTAGATCCTATTACTAATACTGTTATAGTAAAGACACATTTAGATAAAAGAAGAGCATCATTGGTGGCTACTAGAGCTATGATGGCTTTGGGCACAAATAAATATGGAAATGTAAAAGTTGAGGTAATTAAAAGTGAACTTCCATAATTTGAAAGATAAGCTCAAGCAAATTAGAGAGCTTATAAGAGTTGAAACTGATAACGTGCTTGCGTTAAATGCTTCAAAATGCTTGGCACTTATTTTTTTGGCAGATTACTATCAAGTATATTATGCATTTAAGTATAGTAAATGGAATGATTGCGCAATGCATAGTTTGGCAAGTAAACTAGCTAAAGTAGAAAGAGTATTCATAAGTGATAGAACTGGTTTGGTTGAACCTCTGGATATGATAATATTGGATAGATGTTCATATGCACATGGAGATGTTGATTTAGGAACGGAAGAAATAAATGTAGATGATATAGAAAAGCTCACAAATATATTAGATTCATTAATAACACCAGATATTTATGATAAAGCTATAAATTTAGATATAAATGGATATGCAAGAAATTAACATAATAAATAATACTTAAAAAGCACTTATAATGAACTGTACCCTGTCAAGTAGACAGATGAAAAAATAAAAATTTATGCCGATAAGGTCTGATTTCGATATTCAATTGGAGTCAGACCTTTTAAATTTGTCTGTAACCTTTTTGTATTATAAAATACTATGTAGTCATCAATTGATTGTCTCAATTCTTCATATGTATAAAATTTTTGCAAATAATACATCTCACATTTTAGAATTCTCCAAAAACCTTCCATTGGTCCGTTGTCGATACACCTACTGACACGTGATATGCTTTGAGTTGCTTTGATTTTATCAAGTTTAGCTTTGAAAGTTCTATTAGTATAATCGATTAAGAAAAAGGGATTGCTCCCTTTCCCTAATCTAAGAACCGTCGTGAGAGTTTCCCACTCATACGGCTCAAGCATTTCTTCACCCTTTCAGGCGGCAACAAATATATGCAGTTTTATCTTTCTTTTATCAAAATAGTCCTTGTCTAAGAAAGGTGTTTTTGTAACCTGCTTTGGATGTCTGACTATTTTAATCCGTCTCAAATTAATTAGACTGTACTCATCCGTCTTGAAAAGCCATCTTTTCCAACCTTTTTCCTGCCAGTATTTATTTAATTTCCACCATTTGTTCTTATTGGGGTGTCTATGTTTTGCCCATTGCTGTAGTAACTGATAAAGGGTGTTGTTAATATTTGAAAAGGCTTTGCTAGCAACAACATGTTTGTGGTAATTTGTCCAACCTCTTACGACTTGGTTAAGCCTTCTTATTAGGTCAGATTGGGTGCTAGCTTTACCCTCCTTAAGGATTATTGTTGAACATTTCCTAATTATGTTTTTAATTGAATTTTTAGAAGGTTTAACTATTAATTTCCCGCTGTATTTCTTAAATGTCCAGCCAAGAAAGTCAAACCCTTTATCTATATGTGTAATTGCAGTCTTTTCTTCTGATAGTGCTAGACCTCTTGATTGGAGGAATTGACTAACCGTAGTTTTAAGTTCTTCAGCAATTTCTTTTGAGTTTGCAGTAATAACAAAGTCATCAGCATACCGAATCAAGTTCACTTTAGTTTTGGCTCTGTAATGATTTTCTATTTTACCTTTTGAATTTCTATGATATTTATCTTGAATCACTTTTTCGAGTCCATCTAATGTCATATTTGCATATATACTTGAGATTGCACCGCCTTGTGGCGAACCTGTTTCCGTTGGAAACAGCTTTTCTTCATATATATATCCTGATTTTAGGAACTGCTTCATAATAATTTTATCCATTGGTATATTGTTTTGTAACCATTCATGGTTAATATTATCAAAACAACCTTTAATATCACCTTCAAGTATCCATGTTGGAGAACATTTTCTAGCTAATACACAAAATATCTGCTCACAGGCATCTTTTGCACTTCGTCCACGGCGGAATCCAAAGGAAATGGAATCACCTTTTGTTTCTGCAATTGGCTCAAGCGCTAATGCATATAATGTTTGCATTGCTCTATCATACATTGTTGGTATGCCTAATGGACGTTTCTGCTTTTTACCTTTCTTTTCGATATATACTCGTTTTAAAGGTTTTGCTTTATAGTTTTTGTCAGTAAGTGAAAGCACAGCTTTCATCTTCGAGGCAGAGGTAGACCATAGTTTTTTGTCTACTCCAGATGTATTCTTCCCTTTATTTGTTGTTACTTTTCTTACAGCATAAGCCTTAGCTGAAAAAGAGTGGGTTAATAAGTATTGTAATCTTTTGGCTTTATTATTGTCTCCATTTTTTGTTGCCTTAGCGATTCGGGTTTGTAGTCTATTAACATCGAGTTCAACTTGCTTCCAGTCAATTGTTTCCCATTGAAATTCAAGTGATTTCGTGTCTTTTAGTCTCTCGGTTTTAACCGTCGTTGAATTACTAAAATTCATAAATATATAATCCTTTCTTGCTAAGAAATACCATAGGATAAGTCTGCACTCTTTCGAGTTAAGGCAAATTTTGAACCTTTATCTGTTTCCATTACAAAATCAGCATTCGCTTTTTATCCTTTTCTTCCGCCCTCTATGTCTTTTCGCCCCTTGCGGTTAGATACCTCTCACTGAAGGAACATATAGGGTTTACCAAGTTACACGTAATACATAATTGTAAATGCCTTAGGAGTCATCTTTAAACCGGGAGTTCTTTATCCATTCGCATTGGTTTAACAGTTGGCCTTTGCTCAGCTCCTTACCATTTTGGTCAAAGCGTTTCAGCCTATTTCGCTTTCTCCAGCGTAACGATGCCTACAATGATTCACTTTACGTTCTCCATAGCATTCTTACTCTAGCAGTTGTCCCAGTTTAGGCTACTCGAACTTCCACATTGTCTCGTGAGCTTTCTAACCCAAACGTTACCATTCACGCTAGTCACGATAGAGTTACCCCGAATGGATGGGGCAGTCTAACGACAATGTATTACGCGACTTCTTGTCGCACCTGAAATCCCCTGTCACTATGAAACAGTGGATTTGCATTCGGATTAGCACTTACTGCTAAATCAAATATTGCGCTAAGGTAAGCCTTTTTACCATTAAGTAGCTTAAATTCTGTAACATCTGTTAACCATTTTTCATTTGGTCTATTCGCATAAAATTCTCTATTTAATTTGTTTTCAGCAGTAATTTGCGGAGTACTTTGAATATAAGACTTTCTCTTTTTTCTTATAACTGACATTATGTCTATAGATTTCATTAATCTATAAATTCGTTTATGATTATATTGTTTATTCAGAAGTCTATTTATACTCATTGTTATCCGAGGGTATCCATAGATACCATTTACGTCTTCATAAGGCTTAACAATCTCTTTTAATATTATTGAATTCTCTCTATCTAATTCAGTCTCTGAACGGTTGATTAATTTGTAGTAAGATGATCGTGCAGTATTAGATAGATTGCATAAATCAGCTATCGGATATCCATTTTGCTCATGTAATTCTTTTATAGAAATATATTTATATTCTTGGAGTATTCTAGTACCTATCGCTTTCTTTCTACTTCCTTCAATTTTTTTTAAGAAATCAATATCCATCTTTAAACGTGTATTTTCTGCTTCAATAAGTTTTAATTGTGCAGATAATTTATCAGACTCAGTAAGCTCAGCAGCCTCTTTACGCTTACCACGACGGTCAATTAGTTCTTCATATCCATTAGCTTTTTATTTTTTACCCACGTATAAACTTGTTGATAAGAAACCTTAAACTTATCAGCAGTAGCTTGATAATCATCATTATTCGAAATGCAGAATGCAACAATCTCAGCTCTTTCTTCATAATTAGCTTTTCTATCCATAAAAATATACTCCCTCCATACTAACAGTTTTATTATTTTAACTGTCTAATATAAAGGGAGCATATCACAATCAGGTGGAACCGAATTAGAAGATAACATATTAACAAATTTATCTTGTGAAGTTCCAGATTGAAAAATAACAAAGTCAGTAAATATTGAAACAAAAGAAGCAATATTTGAAGATATACCTAAAACAGAATCAGAGATTTTAAAGGAAAAAGTAAATGACTTAGCGCAAGCAAATGCAGAATTAACAAGCATAGTAGCAACTATGGAAACTACTAATGCTTAGTATAATAAATTTGATCTTAAGGAGAGTGTTTAAAATGCAATTTAACAAAAATAGTGGATGCGTAAAAGTATGGGTTACATTAATAGTAGGAGGTACTTACGAATATAAGGATGTTCCTAATCTTTTGAATCTACAAGAACAGGTAAAATTAGTCCTTGTAGATATGGGAGCTATGGAAGATACAACTACAGAAAGTAGTGCATCATAGGAAAATTAGATGTAGTATTAAAAAATTCAGAGCAACATTAGGAGCTTTTAATGGTTCTTTTATGCTGATTGAAAAAGTTAATAAAGTGTAAATTCTTAAATGATTAATATGAGGTATTAAAAACTATGTTACAATATAATTATGATATTAAATCAGGTATAAAATACTATAATTAAATAAGGGAGGAATTTAATGAAGAAGACTAATAGCATTTTAATTCAATTTAGTAGAGTGGTATTTATGATATTAGGTTCAATTTTAGCTGCAATTGGATTAGAGATATTCTTAATACCTAATAGTATAATTGATGGAGGAATAACTGGAATATCAATTATGGCAAGCCGCTTAACCAATGTAGAATTAGGTATATTTATATTTGTACTTAATTTACCATTTGTAATTATTGGATATAAACAGATAGGTAAAACTTTTGCTCTTTCAACTATATTTTCAGTAATGTGTTTTTCAATTGTAGTAACTCTACTTCATCCAGTTCCGGGTATAACACAAGATACACTTTTGGCTACTATATTTGGAGGTATAATACTAGGTGTTGGGGTAGGATTAATTATAAGAAATGGGGGATCGTTAGACGGAACTGAAATTGTCGCTATTCTTTTAGATAAAAGAACTTCATTTTCTATTGGAGAAATAGTTATGTTTTTTAATTTATTTATTTTAGGATCTTCAGGTTTCTTATTTGGATGGGATAGGGCGATGTATTCGCTAATAGCTTATTTTATTGCTTTTAAAACCATAGATATAACAGTTGAAGGTATAAATGAGTCCAAGGCGGTAATTATTGTTTCAGATAAAAACAAAGAAATATCAGAGGCGATAATGTCTAGACTTGGCAGAGGGATTACTTTATTAGATGGAAAAGGCGCTTATAGTGGGAGTGAAACAGAAGTTATATATTTAGTTTTATCTAGACTTGAAGTTGCTAAATTAAAAAATATTGTACATCATTTTGACAAGGGAGCATTAATTACAATTACAAGTGTTGAAGGAACTGGTAAAAAGTATGCAAAAAAAGCAATACATTAGAATTTTATAAATATGTATTCTATAATAATAAATTTTACATAAGTACTTACAGAAATGTAGGTGCTTTTATTTTATGAAAATAACTAGTAAAAAGAGGTGTAATATGAATGAAGAATTAGTAAAAGACAAAATTGAAACTCACGAAAGAAGGCTTAATAATCATGGGGATAGGATTGATAAGCTTGAACAAGATGGAAGAGAACTAAAGACGGAGCTTAAAAATCTATGTGAAAATCTTAAAAACTTAACTAGCACGATGAAGTGGTTTATAACCGCAATGGGAGGAGCTTTAATTAGCTTCTTTTTTTATGCAGTTCAAACAGGAATATTTAATAAATAATTGGAGGTATGTAAAATGATAAAACAAATTTTAGGACTAGTAATAAGTATATTAAAAAATAAAACATACATGACAGCAGCTAGAGAGGTATGGAGCATTGTAGATGAGAACTTTAGGATTACAGAAAAAGTTGAAGATAAATTTAGAAGTAAAACTGAAGAATTCGATAAATTATTGCTTGCTAAATTTCCAGAACTAACTAATGAAGATGTTATATATTTTAGGCAAGCAATTGCAGGAAGCGTTAATGTGGGTAAGGAAGCAGTATTAGATAATTCCGTAATTATGAAGGAATTACAAGAATCAAACGCTAAATTACAAGCAGAAAACGCAAGTCTAAAAGATCAATTAAGCAAATTTCAATCGCTTGCAGCAGCAACAGTAAACGCAGATGTGCAGCAAACAGTATAAGCTTAGTTTTTAGGGTAGCCTTTAAGGTTACTCTTATTTTTATATTTAAAATAAGAAAGGAAGATATAAATGAAAGGTATAGATATAAGTAATCATAACGGAAATATAAATTTTAACCAAGTAAAAACAGCAGGAGTAGAGGCTGTTTATATTAAAGCTACAGAAGGAACAACGTTTAAAGATAGCTATTTAGATACAAATTATTCTAACGCACATTACGTAGGATTAAAAACAGGGTTCTATCATTTCTTAGTTGGAACTAGTGAGCCAGAAACTCAGGCTAATAATTTTTATAATGCCATAAAAGATAAAACCAGTGATCTCATTCCAATGCTAGATGTGGAAACTAATTTTGATGGACTAATGGATTATATTTTAAGATTTATTGCTAAATTTAAAGAGCTATCTAATATGCAAATAGGTATTTATACTTATACTAGTTTTATGGATAACTTAGATAATAGAATTGCAGATTATCCATTATGGGAAGCAAACTATAATAATGATCCATGGAGATTAAATTCTAATTTCTTCACTAATAGAGTAGGACACCAATATAGTGAAACAGGATCTTTAAGCGGAATAAATACAGAATGTGATATGAATGAGTTTAATGATGGAATATTAAATAAAACTACTGGATATGTTGTTACAAACTATTTACCTAATGGCTATCAAGGAGATAATAGTTTTAATGGTGTTGATGCTGATTATGTGCTCCAATATTTTAAAGGAGTTAGATGTTATTTTAGGGGAAACGAAAAAGGGGTATGGATTGAAACTCAAAATCTATCTATGAGCAAATGTTTAGAGTTAAAAGAAACTTTGGGAAGCTGGTTTTATGATATAAAGTAATATGGTATAATGATTATTACTAAATTGCATATACTCTGTTTAGTAAAGGTAGACTAGGTAGAATACTTAGTCTACCTTTTTTGCTTTAATATAATAATTCTTATAAATCAGATGAAAATAGTCTTGTATAATTCATGAAATTATGATATTATAATGTTACACACAAAGCTAACAGCGATAGTAGATAGCGTTAGACTCCCAAGATAATTACAAGATTCTTTTTTAAGCATTAAGTCTTGTAGGGTAGTAAAGAGAAATCTTTATTACCCTTATTTTTTTGCGCAAAAAAGAGATAGCAAAAAATATTAGGAGAATAATGATCCAAGCTATCTCTTTATTTATTAAAAATAGGAAATCGTATCTTAATTTTTAACACTATTAAGATAAAATATACATAAAGTTATAAAAATATATTCCAATAAAATAATTGATTAACACGATTTTAAGAGAATAAATCTTAATTTTAAGTATTCAAATAACTTTTCATCTTTTCAAATACACTTCGAGTAGGTATATAATTTTGATAACAATATCTATATAAAGTTCTTTTAGATATATCCAAAGATTTACACAACTTATCCTTATTAATGTGGATATTTTTATTAAGTACGGTGGATAAATATTGATGAAAGTTATCCATAGATTCTAAATACGAATCAAAAAAATACTTACTATTAATATTGAAATAACTAGCTAGTTTTATTGATTGCTCTTTTGTGGGGAATAACTCGCCACGTTCATATTTTGATATAATCGATTTGCTAATACCTATAATTAATGACAATTCTTTTTGTGTTAAATCATTTAACTTTCTTAATCTAACCAAATTTTCAGCAACCGTATTTGCTGGAAGATCTTTAAACTCATCTTTTAAATCAATTCTCAAAATACAGTTTTCTAAAATCGCTTTTTCATGTACCGAGCATTTAAAGGTGGTACAGGTGATTATGTGGCTCTCTTTGAACCTACAGCTTCTGCAATTCAGAAAGAAGGAACTGGATATATTCTTGCATCTGTTGGTGAAGAATCAGGATTAATTCCTTATACTTGTTATTTTACAACAAAATCTTATATGGATAAAAATCCACAAGTAATACAAGGGTTTACAAATGCTATCTATAAAGGTCAACAGTGGTTTTTTAGTCACAGTACAGAGGAAGTTGCAGATAGTATAATTGATTATTTCCCAGGTACAGATAAAGATACAATTATGACAGTTATAGATAACTATAAAAAGATTGATGCTATAGCTCATACACCAGAAATTAAAGAAGAAAATTTAAATAGACTTATGGATATAATTACTGATTATGATTCAAGCTTAATGCCGCAAAGACCTGAATTTAGCAAGATTGTGGATAATTCGTTTGCTGAAAAGGCAGCTAAATAAAGGTCACATAAAGATGAAAAGGTGGTGATTTTATTTGAGCTTGTTAGAAATATCAAATATATCAATGAATTATCATTCTATTAAAGGTGAAACACAGGCTTTAAATAATGTTAATTTTCAAGTAGATGATGGTAAGTTTATTTCTATTTTAGGACCGTCAGGATGTGGAAAATCTACATTATTAAATATAATGAGTGGACTGTTAGAACCATCTAATGGGAGCGTATTATACAAAGGTGAAGATGTAAAAAAGAATTTGGATAAGATAGGATATATGTTTCAAAAGGATCATTTATTTGAGTGGAATACGGTTTGGGAAAATGTAATCTTAGGATTAAAGATAAAAAAGCAGCTAAATAGTGAATCAAAAGAAAGAGTAAGTGGATTATTAGATGCTTATGGGTTAACGAGATTTAAGAACCATCATCCTAGTGAACTTTCAGGTGGTATGAGGCAAAGAGTTGCACTTATAAGGACTTTAGCATTAAATCCAGAGATACTCTTTTTAGATGAACCATTTTCAGCACTAGATTATCAATCGAGACTTTTGGTATGTGATGATGTTTATAAGATAATAAAAACAGAAAAAAAGACAGCAATAATGGTGACACATGATATAGCAGAAGCGATTTCTTTGTCTGAAAAAGTAATAGTATTATCTAAGAGACCATCTAGTGTGAAGGCAGAAATTCCTATACATTTTAGTGATGAAGAATTAACTCCTTTCCAAAAGAGAAGAGCTCCAGAGTTTAGTGAATATTTTAACATGTTATGGAAGGAGTTGAATGATGGAAATGGCTAAGAAAAGTGTAAATGTTAGTGAATCAAATAATATGTCTAAGGAACATGAAATATATTTGAATAAGGTAAAGAAAACAAAAAGAAAAATTTTAATTACTAGAATTCTTATATTGGTTATTTTCATAGCCTTATGGCAAATAGCTGCAAATCTTAAGTGGATAGATCCGTTTCTTACATCTAGTCCAACTAGAGTAATTGAATCATTTGTATCTTTATATGAAGGTGGAGGTTTAATTAAGCATATCGCAGTCACATGCTATGAAACTATCTTAGGATTTTCTTTAGGAACAATCCTAGGCTCACTAATTGCAGTAATCTTATGGTGGAGTCCTTTTGTATCAAAAATACTAGATCCATATTTAGTAGTTTTAAATGCACTTCCTAAAGTTGCTTTGGCTCCAATAATAATATTTTGGATTGGAAATGGTATTCCAGCAATAATAGTGATTGCTCTTTTAATATCAGTAATAACAACAATTATAAGTGTATTAACTGGATTTAATGAAATAGATAAAGAGAAAATTATGCTTATGAATACTTTTAGAGCGACAAAAATACAGATATTAAGATATTTAATATTTCCATACTCTATTCCTATCCTCATATCAGCTCTAAAGATAAATGTTGGTTTATCTTGGGTTGGGGTAATAATGGGAGAATTTTTAGTAGCGAAGAATGGTCTTGGATTTTTGATAGTATATGGAGGACAAGTGGCTCAGCTAGATATGGTAATGATGAGCATTGTGATATTATCAGCAATTGCATTTATCATGTATGAGGTGGTTGCAATAGTAGAAAATAAACTAGTAAAGGATAGAAGTTAAAAGTATACTATTAAACTTTACAAATACTCTCTTAAAACGACTTATTTATAAAATAAATAAGTCGTTTTAATTTTTATAATGAATAAAATTAAACATATTTTTAGAAACTTATATTTAAAGTGCAATTAATATATAATACTGAAAATATAAGGATATTTAACAAAAAGGTAACCTTTACTTAAAGTGTAAAGGAATTTTACTTATCCATGTAATGATGGTAAATTAAATTGTAAAGGTCATATTAAGAATAGAGAGAAGTTGGTTTTTTAACAAATATGCTTAAATAATTGGAGTGTGATAAAATTGAAGTTATTTAGAGAAGCACTAATTATATTTGGAATTTATCTATTAGGAGAATTTATATCATCAATGCTTCATCTACCGATACCAGGAAATATATTAGGAATGATAATATTATTTATATTATTATACACAAAGGTAATTAAAGTGGAGAGCATTTCAAATATAACAAATTTTTTACTAGACCATCTGGCGTTTTTCTTTATTCCAGCAGGAGTTGGTTTAATGACGTCGCTTGGAATAATAAAAGCGACATGGTGGCAATTATTATTAGTATGTATATTGACGACTATAATAATAATTGGGGTGACTGGTATTGTCGTTCAGGCTATTTCAAGAAAGCCAAGGAAAAATAGTTAGTTTACGTACAGATAAAGTGATAAGAAAAGAGGAGAATATATGCAAATATTAACGAACAATGTTTTATTTGGACTAGTACTTTCACTTGCGGCTTTTGAAGTTGGTATATTCATTAACAGAAATACAAGAATACCAATTTTAAATCCACTATTAATTGCAATAGGAATTATAATATGTTTTTTGTTTGCATTTCATATTGATTTTGATACATATAATAAAGGTGGTCAATTTATAAATATGTTTCTTGGACCATCAACTGTTGTACTTGCAGTACCTTTATATAAACAGCTGGATCTTTTGAAAAAGAATGCTAAGGCCATTTTAACAGGTATATTTGTTGGTAGCGCTATAGGGATAATTTCTATAATAGGAATATCTTATTTAGTTGGACTTAATTCAAGTGTAATAAAATCATTAGTTCCAAAATCAGTAACAACTCCTATAGGAATATCAATAAGCAGTCAATTAGGAGGAGTTGTTCCAATAACAGTCCTTGCAATTATAATCACAGGTATAGTTGGGGCTGTATTTGGACCGACTATATGTAAAATTTTTAAGATAAAAGATAAGGTTGCAGTTGGTGTATCTATAGGAACGGCATCTCATGCAGTTGGTACTAGTAAGGCTTTAGAGCTTGGGGAAGTAGAAGGGGCAATGAGTAGTCTATCAATTGGCATTGCAGGAATAATGACAGTGATGATTGCTCCGTTAGTATATAATTTAGCATTATACATATATCATATAATAAAGTAAAAGCTTAAAAAGACTATTAAAAGTTAGCAGTAAAAATAACGGGTTATTCTAAAGAAATTATTTAGAAATAATCCGTTATTTTCTTATAAGTGGCAATATATGAAGTGGAATAGGTAGATTATAAGGTAAATATAAGTATTAGAATTTACAAAAAATATATTTATACATGTATATTATAAATAATGGGACTATAAAAGAGGTTTAGTAATATTTACTTGTTGATTATAGGAAGAAAAGCAAATTATAATTATTTAAGATAGAGTAATTATGAATAATTTAAAAAATGATAGTTTATGATATTAAAAAATTAATGCTGGTGTAGGAGAAGATTAAATATGGCTCACGATGATGAAGTTCTTATAACTTATGGACTAGGGTATGCTTTTGAAAGAAGTAAATTGCTTATTATATCTGAAGTTGAGGAAAAAGTTGTATCTAAAAAAGAAGTAAATATTATGGAAGAAATAAATATAGTTAACAAATTTAAAGAAAAGTTAGATAGTAAATGTGCTTTGAAATTTCCTAAAAGCTACTTAACTAATGTGGAAGAAGCTTTAGAAGAAAAAGTATCAAAGACTATACCTATAATTACATCGATAAAAGCCAAAGATGTGGACAAGCAGAATCATCTTATGGATGAGTATGTAAAAAAGGATCTAAGCCAGATGAGGCTGAGAAAAGAAGGGTATATTCAAAAAGATTCAACTTTGATTAAAGAATATTTAGATAGTTGTAGTGAAAATACATACGCTAAGAATATTAAAGAAAAATCCTTGAAGTATAACAAAATGATTCTTAAGATAATTTTAACAAGTAGTTTTGGAGATGAATTTGGAGATTTTTTGAGTAAGCGAGGACAAGCTACTATTTTAGAAGAAATAGATAAAAATGTAGGGGAGCAGTTAGAGAATTTACTTAAGAAGGACTATTTAATAAAAAAGAAGTACAGTGAATTAGATTTCTTGAATATGTTATTGTTTCTTGAGGAATGGCAAAGGAAATATTTTAAATGGGATGGAAAGTATACGGATTTAATGTTTTCAATCAACAAGGATGGAAGAAAATACAAGGGGAGAAAAGACGAAATAAAAGATTCTGTTATTTCTTTCATTAAAGAGAAGAGGTATTTGTATCTTCCATTTGGGAAATATAATGATGATAATATTTTTATAAACTTAAGTGATGAAAGATATTGTAATATGAATGAAAATGATGAGAAGAGATCACAATATGTTATTTTAGAAAAAAAAGAAACCAATTTATATGAAATAGTATCCAATGAGTATAAAAAAATAGATTTAGAAGAAAATTCAGAACTAGGATATTTGCTTTGTTATGATAATGATACAGTTTATATTTCTTTTGTGGTATATGACAAGAAGCATGAAAAAGTAATTTGTAAATATAATAATAAATTTACTGCTTTTAAATCTAAAATGATTGAAGAATTAGAAAAACATTTTATATTATAAGTAAGTTCATAAAATTACATTAATTATTTACTTGGCGGACATAGGGATGAGCTGGGTTATTTTAATTTGTAAATTTCGGTTCTTAGCTACATATAATAAGGCTGCTTTAAATTAATTGGGTATATATATCTTAATTACTTTAAAACAGCCTTATTAATTAATAGAATGTGTATAGTGTTATTTTTGAGGAGTATATTCTTGATAGGGCATTTGAATTGTAACTCCTGTTTCATCAAATTTATAATTTGTATTTTCAAGAGGATTTTTATTACCAACTAAGTTCATTCCTATGGAATAAAGGGCTTCAGCTGTTTGATTAGGATCCTGAAAAACAGTGCCTGTCATAACACCTTTATTAATTAGGTCTTTAGCTGCTGGTATTCCATCAATTCCGAAAACAGGTATATATTTTGATTTATCTTCTTTATTGTATCCGTATTTCTGTAATGCTTCAATTGCACCTATAGCCATGGCATCATTATTTGAAATTATTGCCTCGATTTTATCTCCATATCTCAAAAATAGTAATTCAGTAGAATCTTTGGCGCATATTTCATCCCAATAACAGAATTTAGATAAAATTTCTTGTGTTTTAATTCCAGCATCATTAATAGTTGATATAGAGTATGTGCTTCTTGCATTTGTTACAGTACTATTATTTGGACCTTTTAACATAAAATATTGTAATACGTTATCACCATTTCTATCAATAGTTTTTTTATCAGAATTCCATTCTTTAACAATTAGATTTCCTTGCAAAATCCCAGATTGATCAGCATTTGTTGATACAACAAGAGCTCTATTATAAGATTTGATGGGTTCAGTATCAAAAGGTACTGTATTAAATAGAATCACAGGAATATTTCTTTGTTTTGCTTTTCTAATAACTGATTCTACAGTATTTCTATCTAAGCTTACTAAATTTATTAATAAAAGATCGTAATCACTTTGGAGAGCTGAATCTAATAAAGCATTTTGTATACCTTGATTTCTTCTGCCATCCAAAAAAGTAAAGCTAATAGAATCTTTGCTTTTATTTTGAATTTCCTCAAGGCTATTTCTTACTAAAGATATATAAGGATCATCTAAAGCAAATAACAGTGTGGCTACCTTTACTGGCTTCTCTGGAAGAACTTGTGCATTTGCATATAAAGCAGTTTTAAGATTATAAGTAGGTATAATAGCTAATATAATTATGAACGATAGTATCTTTTTTAATATTTTCATTTCAATCCTCCATATGACAATTTCAAATTGTAAGATTTACTATTAGATTGTCTTTTAATATTAAATTTATTCTACATTGAAAATATATTATATAAACAAGAAAGCAGTTACATAGCGAAAGACATTGTAACTGCTTTAAATTTAAATATATATATTGCAAAATAATTATTCATCATAATTATAAAAATATCGCAAAAATTTTAGCTGAAATTGTGCATTGTGAATTGCAACATATAAATATAAAAATAAATTGAGGATTATTATTTTTTATGTACTTTTTTTTTCTTTTTTACTGAATATCCAAATGTGCCCAATGGTTTAGCGTTTAGGCCATAATATTCACCATGGCTATAACAAATCAAGTTGGCTTTGTTAAAGCATATCTTACCATTTGAATCAATTAAGTCTTCGTCGACCTTTACGTTTGTTACTTCAAACAGGAATAGATCATGTGTACCTAGAGGCGTAATTGATTTTAACTTACATTCTAAAGCTATCGGCGATTTTTGCAATGAAGGTGTGGATATACTTTCACCTTTATTAAGTTGCAAACCAAAATGTTTAATTTTATCTTCTTTCTTTCCAGAGCGAACTCCACAATAATCAACGATCTTAACCATTTCTCTAGTCGGCAAATTAATAACGCATTCACCACTTTCTTTTATGTAATCATAAGATAATCTCTCAGGTCGTATTCCCATAGCTATTATAGGTTCTTTAGTGCAAACAGTACTTACCCAGCCAACCGTAAAAACATTAACTTTATCATCTTTGTTTTTTGATGTGACAAGTACTACAGGCGTGGGATTAAGCATAACACTGCCTTTAAAATTCAATTTATTCATGTTAATTACTCCTTAAATAAAAGCATCTTCAAATACCTAGGAAGAATACAACCTATTTTTGAAGATGCTTAAGATATATTATAGAAATTAAGTAAAGTTATTTAATTATCTTCTTCTTCTGTTAGAACGGCTATAGTAATTTTTATTCTTGCGTCTTGAATTAGATGCAGCATTTTTAATAAGAGCAATAAGAGTTACGATAATAGCCAAACCTACTAAAGTAGAAATGTAGATAATTAAATTATCTTTAATTATTGAACCTAGTGAAATATCAACTGAACCTGTAACTTCTTCAGAATGATTTCTTGTACTATAAGTAAGTTTAGTATTTTTATTGAATAGTAAACTCCATGCAGTAGAATCTGTTCCTTTATAAGTAATCTGAGATTCAGAATCGTTTATAGCATTTTTATAATAGTTCACATCTTGAGTCAATTTAATTGGAACAGAGATAGTTTTTGTAGGCCCAAATAATATAAATGGTTTATATTTTACATCAGCGGTTCCAACACTTTCACCATTTGATTTATAAACTTCTTTTTTAGCACCATAGCTATAATCCATAATAGCATCCATATCATTAAATTTTGTCATATCTGCATTATCAATTTGTCTACTTTTAAGAACAATACCAATTAACTGACGCCCATCTCTATCATAAACAGTCGCTAAACAACCGCCAGCTTCATTAGTTGTACCAGTTTTACCAGCAAGGTTACCATTTTTACCAAGTGTTAAGTTTCTATTTTCTAAAATTATTCTAGAATTTTTTAAATTTATAGGAGCTTTTTCAAGTTCCATTGTTTCTCTTTCCCAAGGATTTGCAAAAGCTGCCTTCATGATCATTGAAAGGTCATATGCTGTAGTGTAATGATTTGGATCATGAAGTCCATTAGGAGTAACAAAGTTACTATTATTAGCTCCAAGTTCTTTTGCTTTTTTATTCATTAATTCAGCAAATGATTTAACATCTCCGGAAATATTGTCTGCTATTACATATGCAGTATCATTACCAGAAAAAAGTAGTAAGCCCTTCATTATATCATCGGCAGTTACTTTGTCACCAGGCTGCATAGTATTATGCATATAATTTAAATTTAAAGAGTATTCAGGTTGTTCCTTTGCAGATTTAGTATATTCAAGCTGATCTGCTTTGTCTTTGCTTTCAGCTAATAATAAGCCAGTTAAAAGTTTTGTTGTACTAGCAGGATATCTCTTGCTGTCAGCATCCTTGCAATAAATTATCTCTCCTGTTTCTAAATCCATAGTTAAAGCAGCTTCAGCTTTAATGTTTGGTAAGTTCTCTGATGAAGTTTCAGTATTAGGTTTTGCAGAATTGCTTGCTGCATAACTTGCCATACTTAATGGACTAAATAAAGAAAGAGAAAGGGTTAATGCAAATGCTTTTAAAATTAAATTTTTTTTCAAGTCAAATCTCTCCACTTCTTTTAAACATATATAAAATAATAATCTTTTTTAACATGCCTTAAGTATAATAAAACATTTTAAGTATAACATTTATGTAATGCTATAACAATAAATGTTATGTAAAAAGTTACAAACAATATATGAGAATTTACAATTTTGTAATATTTACTTTAGTCTTTGTATTATAGAATTTTTTGCTTTTAATTCGAAATTATCATTCAAGTTTTCTAATTTTACATCTTCTCCGTATTTGTTCTTCAAAGCTAATGTTAGAAGCCTATCTGCAAATTCTGGATTTTTTGAAAGAAAAGAGCCATGAAAATACGAACCAAATGTATTTTTATAGATACATCCTTCATATCCATCTTCACCATTATTGCCATATCCGTGAATGCATTTTCCAAGGGGAGTATGGTCATTTATATATGTTCTACCAGAATGATTTTCAAATCCAACATAAGTTTCATTAAATTCTTCGTTAAATATTTCTGTATTTCCAATAAATCTAGTATCCCCGCCTTCGGTATATAGATTTAAAATACCAAGTCCATCTATTTTTTCTCCATTTGGAGCAGTGTAGTATTTACCTAATAATTGATATCCGCCGCATATAGCTAGCATAACTTTGCCATCTTCAATATAACTTGTTAAAGCATCTTTCTTTATCTCATTTAAATCATTAGAGACTATAGACTGTTCATAGTCTTGGCCACCACCGAAGAAGATGATGTCCACATTGTCTTTATCTATGTTTTCACCTATTGAAGTATTTATTATATCTACATCAATTCCTCTAAGGGCTGCTCTATGTTTTAAAATGAGTACATTACCTACGTCACCATATACATTTAGTAAATCCGGATATAAATGACAAATAGTTAATTCCATAATAGTATTCTCCTTATCTTACCAAAGTTTTTTTATATAACCTTTTGAATGAAGATATTTTCTATAATTAATCATTGCAGTATAAGTTGCTAATATATATATTTTTTTAGATGCAGATTCCTTAATTTTATCTGTAAGCTCTTCATAATCTTCTTTTAAAATAAATTTATCTACATTTAATCCAGCAACCTTTAATCTTACTGCCATATCATACATTCTAATTCCTGATACAAAAATATCTTCTATTTTTAAACTAGATATTTTTTCGAAGTCTACATCCCAAATCCAAGAGACATCACGTCCGTCAGCGTAATTATCATTTAACATGAAAACTGCTGAAAATTCACTCGTATTAAGAGCAAGGGTGTCTAAAGCTTGGTTATATCCAGCTGGATTTTTTACTAATATAATTTGTACATCTTTATTATCAATAGATATTTGCTCTTGTCTGCCAAAGCTTGAACTTTGATTTTGAAGAGAAGCTTTAATTACTGAGTCTTCTATTCCAAGTTCTTTTGAAATGGCAAATGCACATAAGGCGTTGTAAATATTATAAGCACCTGATTGGCTTATGAAAACTTCAGTGTCATTAATTAATACAGAAGAGTTTTCAGGTGTTAAATCAAAAATTTTATTTACAGCATAAGCAAGTTCAGAACGCTTGTAACCACATTCAGGACAGTAAAAATCGCCTAAGTGATTATAAGTAACTAGATTATATGAATAAGGTGCCTTACAGAACTTACAGAACTTTGCATCAGCATTTATTTCCAATGTAGTATCTTCTTTAATAGGTGTATTAAAACCATAATATACTACTGGATTTTTTATATCTAACTTTCCGAGTAAAGATTCATCACCATTCAAAACTAGTTTTGACTCAGGAACTTTAGTCACACCTTCTAAAATTTTAACTAGAGTTGTATAAACCTCTCCATATCTATCTAGCTGATCCCTAAATAAATTAGTTACAGTTATTATTTCAGGGGTTATATGTTCTGTAATGAATTTTACATTAGCCTCATCAACTTCTATTACCGCATAAGGATTTTCTTTTTTCTTAAAAAAAGAATAGTTGGAAACAAAACAAGCTACGATACCTGGGTATAAATTGGCTCCAGTGCTATTTGTTATAACGTGTAATTTATTTTCCTTTAGGATATTATAAATCATGCTTGTAGTTGTTGTTTTTCCGTTAGTTCCAGTAACTAGAATCACCTTGTATCCATTACTAACATGTTTTAAGATTGATTTATCAATTTTTAAAGCTATCTTACCAGGAAAATTACTTCCACCTTTTACAATGTGTTTTGCAGAAAACGCAGTAATTTTTGATAGTAATATGCTTAAAATAGATTTAATATTAATTTCACTCACCGCCCAATTCTAGTTATATATAAGAATGATTAACACAATAAAGTAATATTAATCATTTTTATACAATTAAACAATAAAATAATCAAAATAAGTATAGCATAAAATTTAAGAAGTACGAAAACTTTTTTAGCAATTGAATAGATATAGGTTGTTTTTCGTAAATTTAAAGAAAAAGTGCAAGAATTCAAGGTTCAGTTAACCTAACATAATTGTTTTATTGATGAATATACCATATAATTAGAAGTAATAAAGAATTTTACGAGGTGCTATTATTATGATTAGGGTAACAGTTAATATAAATGGTATGAATTATAACTTAAAAGGGGAAAAAGACGAAAAATATTTGCTTGGGGTAGCAAATTTTGTTGATACAAGAATTAAAGAAATTCTGTCTAAGAAAGCTAGTTTTAGTACAACAGATGCTTCTGTTTTAGCGGCGGTGAATATAGCTGATGAACTTTACGAGTGTGATTTAGAATTAGATAAAGCAATTAAAATAAAAGAAGCCATTAGTGGTGAAAATTCTTCGTTAAAGAAGAAAGTAGACGAGCTTAGCTTGCAATTAGAAAATATAAATAGAGAAAAATCAGAACTTCAAAATAATTTTCAGAAGAAAGAAGAAGAACTACATGGGAAATATAATAATGTAGAAGTAAAATTTAGTTCATTAAGTGATGAAATTAATAAACTGAAAATTGAAAATGAAAAGCTGAAAAAAGAAAATAAATTAATAACTGATGAGAATAAGAGAAATAAGAATAGTAATGAAGCCTTAACAAAAGATATTTCCGACTATAAAGAGAAGAGCAAGATTCTTTATAAGAAGATAGATGAGGCCAAAAACAAAGAGCATAGATTAGATAAGCAAGTGCAACAAGCTAATGAACAAGTAAGTAGTTTAACTAGCGAACTTACTAAAGTTAGCAAAGAAAAAGATATGGTGACTGAACAACTAAACGAAATGACTGCTGTAAATTTTGAGTTAGATAAGCAAATAAAAGAACTTACTCAAACTAAGTTAAATTTAGAAAATAAGATGCTTCTATTACAAGAAAAGAATATCTCGCTAGAAGCTGATTATAATAATGTGTGTAAGGAATTAAAAAAAGCAAGCGAAAACTTAAAATATGAAATTAGTAATAAAGAGGTTATAAACAAAGAATATACCTCATGTAAAGCAAATTTAGAAAAATTAAATGAGGAGCATCATAAATGTGCTAAAGAACTTGCGGAGTATAAGGAAAAGTTAGAAAATCAAATTACGACTAATAATGCAATAACTTCTAAAGCTAGAGAAGAAAAAGAAATACTAAAAAATAAAATTACAGAATTGTTACTAAGTGAAGAAGAATTAAATAAAAAAATTAAAAAATTACTTGAAAGAGAGCAGGAATTAAATGATAGTTTAAAACTTGAAAAAGATAATGCTGTTAAATTAACAAAAGAAATTCAAGATAATAATATGGAAAAAGCTGATCTTAATAAACAGCTTAATGATCTATTTGAAGAATCAGAAAAAGAGATTACGGAATGTAAGCAAAAATTGAGCAAGCTGAATAAAGAAAATGAAGGGTTAGTAAGTCAAATTGATTTATTAAATGAAGAAAAGGATACTTTAGTAAGCGAAATTAATAAATTAAATAAAAAACAAGATATTTTAAATAATGAAATTAAAAATATCAATGATACTAACGATAAATTATCACAAGAAATAGAGAATTCTGATAGAGAAAAAGAAAGATTAGAAGGGGAATTAAAAATAACAAGAAATGATAATGAAAAGCTAAAAGGTGAACTTAAAGAAGTTCATGAAGAAAAAGAAGTAGAAGTTAACATTAAGGTAAAAGAGATTGAGGAAGTAAGCAATACATTAGAGTGTAAAGAAAATGACTTAAGAAGAATTAAAGAAGAATTAGCAAGTAGAGAGAGAGCTTTAGCTAGATTAGAAAAGGAATTGGAAGATAAAGAAGGGATTTTCCTAAAATTAAAAAGAGAAATAGAAGCTAAGGAAAAAGATTTGAATACAAGTAAGGTATCAATAGATGATTTACAAGGAAAGATGTCAACACTAGCTAAAGAAAAAGAAGAATTAGCTAATGAAAATGATAAACTTAATCAAGAAGCAAGAACTTTTCACAATAGGTTATTTGAGCTACAAGCAGAAATAATAAACAAAGAAATAGAAATTGCAAGAGCTAAAAAAGAACAAGTAGGTCCTATTGTAAAAAAGAAAAGATAATCAATGAAGGAGAAATATGAATAAGATAGAATTACTGGCTCCAGCAGGAAGCATGGAGAGTTTAATTGCTGCTATAAATAATGGAGCAGATGCAATATATCTTGGTGGAAATAAATTTTCAGCTAGAGCTTATGCATCAAATTTTGATAATGAAACAATGATGAAGGCTGTTGATTATGCTCATAGCTATAATGTAAAAGTATATGTAACTATAAATACAATTTTAAAACAAAGTGAATTAAAGGAAGCTTTAAAATATGCAGGATACCTTTATGAAATTGGAGTAGATGCAATAATAATACAAGATTTAGGGCTAGTAAAATTAATAAGAGATGTGTATCTTGATTTTGAACTTCATGCATCTACACAAATGACAATTCATAATGCAGAGGGAGCCTTATATTTTAGAGAAAAAGGAATGCAGAGAATAGTTTTATCTAGAGAGCTTACAGTAGATGAAATTAAGTATATTTCAAAAGACTTAGGAATTGAGACAGAAATATTTGTGCATGGTGCTTTGTGTGTATGTTATTCAGGACAGTGCTTAATGAGTTCTATGATTGGCGGAAGAAGCGGAAATAGAGGAAGGTGTGCACAACCTTGTAGAATGCAGTATACCTTAAAGGGTGAAAATTTTGGAGAAAGAAAGGCTTATCTTTTAAGTCCTAAGGATACATGTTTTATTGATGATATGGACGCCATTATAAAGAGTGGAACTTCGTCATTAAAAGTTGAAGGAAGAATGAAAAAGCCAGAATATGTTGCTGGAGTTACAAGGAATTATAGAAAAGCTATTGATAAGGTATTAGTAAATACAAAGTTTGATTTACAAAGGGGAAGACAAGAATTAGCACAGCTATTTAATAGAGAAGGTTTTGCTAAAGCATATCTATATAAAAATGTAGGAAAAGATATGATGAGTTATAATTACCCTAAAAATACTGGTGTATATATAGGTCAGGTGTCTAACAGTGGAGAAGTTAAACTAGAATCAAGTGTATCTTTGGGTGATGGTATAAGGTTTAATGACGATGGATTTACTTTAAGTAAAATTTTAAATAATAATAATGAAGTTAAGGAAGCTTTTAAGGGTGAAACAGTAAAATTATTTCCAACTGGGGGATACAAAAAAGGTTATAAGCTATATAAGATGTCTGATAAAAAACTTTATGATGAGTTAAATGATGATTTAAAACCTTATAAAAGGAAGATAAATTTAACTGGAGAGATTGAATTTAAAGTTAATGCACCTCTTTGTATTAAAGCAAAATACAATAAAAAAGAATATAGAGTTTATGGAGAAATGGTTGAAGAAGCAACGAATAAACCATTAACAAGAGAAAGAGTAGAGGAAGCCTTAAGAAAATCAGGAGAAATTCCATATAAATTTGATAAGATAATTTTTGATGTTTTTGACGATGGATTTATAAGAATTTCATCTATAAATAATCTAAGAAGAGAATTATTTGAAAAGATTTTAAAAGAAGAAATAAGTTCATATAGAAGGAAAAGAACAGAAGGAACTATTAAAGAATATAATGCAAGATGTCAGGAAAACTTAGGCTATATTTATAGTTGTATTACAAAAGATCAACTAAAGGCACTACTTGAGGATGATAAGGCTCAAAATATAGCGTTAGATATATTTTTCAGCAGGCAAAAACATGCGTTGAATAAAAATGATTTAAAGAATTTATATGAAACTTCAAAAGATAAAAATATATATTTAAAAGTTCCAAGTATTATTAAGCAGGAATTTAATAGCATAGTAAAGATAATAGATGAACTAAAACCTTATATAAAGGGAATAATTACATCTAATGCTGGAATAATAAAAATCTATAAAGATAAACTATTTATAATAGGAGATTATAAGTTAAATATATTTAATAAAGAAGCGGCTGAATTTTATGCGCAAGACGTTGACATTCCATTCTTAAGTCTTGAACTAAATCGAAAAGAAATAAAAGAATTAATGAAGCACACTAACTGCAACATGGGAATAAATATTTATGGAAAAACTGAGCTTATGATTAGTGAATATTGTCCTATGGGAAGTACTTTTGGTAATAAGTCATCTAAAAAAGAATGTAGTGGTGTGTGTATGAAGGACAACTTTAAGTTAATAGATAGAATGAACGAAAGTTTTACTGTTTTGGGTGATAATAGCTGTAGAAGTTATATTTTAAATTCAATATCTACAAATTTAATTGATGAAATGGAAGAACTTAAGTCTTTTAATATTTCAAATTTTAGAGTAGACTTTAAAGATGAAAGTTATGATGAAGTAAAAGATGTTTTAAATCAAATTACTCGTAAAGCAAAAAATGAAAATAATAAATATACTAAGGGCCACTATAAACGTGGAGTAGAATAATACCAAGGAATAGTTGACGGTTTGTAATTGATAATTAAGGTGAAAATTACTTTGAAACTTATTAGAAAGAGAGTATTTTAAGTTTTATAAGTATAAAGTTTTAGTTATCTCTTATATGCTGTCAATTATTGATTGATCGATTGATTGTTAGGATGTGGGATAATGAATGAAAGATCTCTAAGAATTTTAGAGTTTAATAAGATAAAAGAAAAAATTAAAAAATATGCAAGAACAAATGCTGCTAAAGTAAAAGTTGAGGCTCTTGAGCCTTATGATAATTTATATGAAATAAATAATAAGTTAGAAGAGACAAACGAGGCTCTTGAAATCTTAATATCAAAGGGGAATCCACCACTTGAAGGATTAGCTGATATACATGAAGGTATAGAAAGAGCTAAAAAGGGAGGAACCTTATCACCAGGACAATTATTAAAAGTTGGTGGAATGCTTAAAGCTACGAGAAATATGAAGGAATTCTTTAAAAGAGAAGAAGTTGAAAAGTCATATCCAAAACTTGAAGACTTAGCTTACATATTAGCTCCAGTAAAAGCATTAGAAGACGAAATAGAAAGAGCTATAGTATCAGAGGATGAAATTAGTGATAAAGCTAGCCAAACTCTTTATAATATCAGACGAAGCTTAAAAGAAAAGAATTCTTCAGTTAGGGAAAAAATAAGTTCTATTGTTAGAAGTAATTCAAAATACTTACAGGATGATTTATATACTATGAGAGGCGATAGATATGTGCTTCCTGTAAAATCAGAATATAAAAGTCAAGTTCCAGGACTTGTACACGATCAAAGTTCAACTGGAGCAACTTTTTTTATAGAGCCTATGAGTCTAGTAAATTTAAACAATGAAATAAGAGAGTTGTTTTTAAAAGAAAAAGCTGAAATAGAGAGGATACTTTCTGATCTTTCATTGAAAGTTAAAATTAATGGAGATTCATGTTTAAGTAACCTAAAGGTACTTGTTGAGTTTGACTTTATATTTGCAAAAGGAAGATATGCATCTGCATTAAATGCTGTAAAGCCTATAGTTAGAGAAGATGGAGCATTTAGCATATTCTCTGGAAGGCATCCATTAATAGAAAGCGATAAAGTTGTGCCATCAGATATATATCTAGGGGAAGAATTTCAAACCTTGATGATAACAGGACCAAATACCGGCGGTAAGACAGTTACAATAAAAACTGTTGGTTTGCTTCATATTATGGGATTAAGCGGATTATTAATTCCTGCTAGAGATAACTCATCTATAGCCTTCTTTAAAGAAATATTTGCAGATATAGGTGATGAACAAAGTATTGAACAAAGCTTGTCTACTTTCTCATCTCATATGACTAATATAGTTAATATCATGAAGCATGTAGATGACAAGTCTTTAGCTTTATTTGATGAGCTTGGTGCAGGTACAGATCCAGCAGAAGGAGCAGCTCTTGCAGTATCAATATTAGAAACTTTAAGAAATAGAGGCGCAAAGCTAATCGCAACAACTCACTATAGTGAACTTAAAGCTTATGCATTAAAAACAGATGGTGTAGAAAATGCTTCTGTTGAATTTGATATAGAAACCTTGAGGCCAACTTATAGATTATTAATTGGTGTTCCAGGTAAATCAAATGCCTTTGAGATTTCTAAGAGATTAGGACTTGTAGAAGGTGTCATTAAACGCGCAAAAGAATATATGTCCGAGGAAAATCTTCAATTTGAAAATCTAATCAGGGAACTTCAAGAAAAAAGTATAATAGCTAAAAAAGAAGCAAGGGAAGCTAAGATACTTAGAGATCAAGCAGAAGATCTTAAAAAGAAGTATGAAGAAAAGCTTGAAAAATTAGAAAATACTAGAGAAAAAGCTTATATGGATGCTAGGCGTGAGGCAAAAGAGATAATTGCAAATGCTAAAGATGAAGCAGATGAGATTTTAAAAGCTATGAGGGAACTTGAAAAAATTGGAATATCAAGTGGCGGAAGACAAAGGCTTGAAGAAGAAAGAAAGAAACTTAAAGATAGCTTAGAAGAAAGAGAAAAAGGAATTCACAAAATGAAGGAAAATGAAGGGGAATCTATAACTAATGTGACTCTTGGTATGGAAGCCTACCTGCCTTCATTAAACCAAAAAGTAATTATTGTTTCTATGCCAGATAATAGGGGCGAAGTTCAAGTTGAAGCTGGAATAATGAAAATAAATGTTAAGCTTAAAGATTTAAGAAAAACTCAAGTTACTAAAGAAGAAAAAGTAAGAAGAAAAAGAGAAGTAAAGCTTAATCTAAGTAATGTAGAATCTAGAGTAGACTTAAGGGGATTAGATGCAGAAGAAGCGTGCTACAAAGCAGATAAATATTTAGATGATGCATATATGGCTAACTTAGGGGAAGTAACAATAGTTCATGGTAAAGGAACTGGAGTACTTCGTAAAGCAATAAATGATATGCTTAAGAGACATCCACATGTAAAATCATATAGACTAGGTGCATATGGTGAAGGTGGAGACGGAGTTACTATGGTAGAACTTAAGGGGTAGTTATTTTTTCATATACCTAATATTTTTACTTATTTAAGTTAAAAATATCATTAAAATTATTGTTAGTAAGAATATTATACAAATATTAATGTATAATTAAGTAAAGCTATAATTAAATTTCTCTTAAGTTTTTGGTTTATAGTGTTAAGTGTACGTTAGATAAGAGGTGATAATATGTACATAATAAGTGCATGCTTGTGTGGAGTTAATTGTAAATATAGTGGTAAAAATAATCTAAATGATAGATGTTTAAAATTATTTAGAGAAGGAAGAGCGGTTCTAGTTTGTCCAGAACAATTAGGCGGATTACCAACTCCAAGAAATCCTGTTGAGCTAAATAGTGCAGCAAGTGAAGTGTTAGATGGGAATGGAAAAGCATTAAGTAATAAAGGTGAGGATTTTACTAAGCAATTTATAGATGGTGCATATGAAACATTAAAAATTGCGAAAGAACTTGGAGCCACAAAAGCTATATTAAAAGAAGGAAGTCCTTCATGTGGATCTAACTTTGTCTATGATGGTACTTTTACAGGTAATAAGATAGAAGGCAAAGGAATTACAGCTCTTTTATTGGAGAATGAAGGTATAACAGTATTTTCAGATGAAGACTTAGAAGTAAACAATAGTAAGTTAGTATACCTTAATGAGTTTGATAGAGAAAAGGCTAAGAAAAGAAGACTTTTTGAACAAGGAGAAGAAGACGAGTCTTATGGAGAAGAATATTTTGATTTAACAGAAAATTTAACTGATATGTCTGAGCTTCCACCAAGTGTTGAAGAAAATGTGAAAAAGCTTATGATTTCATTAGCTCGTGATTTAATGGGCTTTGAAGAAATTGATGAAATTGCAGAAGCCACAGGGCTTAGTGTAGAGGAAGTAGAAGAAATTTTAGAGGAAGAATAATAAGAAGCAAATAGATATTAATTAATATATGTTGATTTTGTTAATTCAGATATTACTAGTATTTGTTTAATCCCCATGATAGATTAAATTATCATGGGGATTTTTAGCGTGTGGAAGTTTTGGAGGCTTAATAAGGATTATAATGAACAATTAAGAATCGTGTTTAAAAAGTACTTTAATGTCAGTTAAAAGAAAAGTTAAGCTGTTACATAAAGAATTTCTTTGTGATGTAACAGCTTTTTTATATCTTTTAGATGGAGTATAAAAACTAAGAAATATTTTTAATTTACCTTACATCAGTGTTATTACAAGAATATTTAAATTCAGGTTGAGTTTGAAGATAAAATCCGTTTCTTACCTGTGATATCCAATTTTGAAATATTTCTAGCCACGCATTGCTTGTAAAGAAATCTTCAAGTGGCCTTGTAGGATCCCACTCCAAAATTAGAAATGGACCTATACCAAATGACCAAATCCCACTTTGTTCTACTCCAGCTTCTCTTATAAGAAGAATAGGAAGACCGTATTGATAAGCCATAGCTGGTTCAATTTGAGCAAAAGGACTACCCTCAAGAGCAAACTGATTTTGAGGTTGACCAAGATTATTTTGAATTATATATACCTGTCGTTGATTAAGATTAAGTGAAATAAATCCATAACTAGATAGCATCATTCTTCTGATATTTGTTAATGGAGTTTCGGGATATTGTTCGGTTACTGGTAGGGTACGTGGAAATAATAAAGCCTCTCTTATTTTAGATATTATAGCATCAACAAATTCTTGTTGAATAGAATTCAATCTACTTGGATGGCTTAGGAATACAGGAACTCTAAATAAAAGATTTGATGATTCCTGCATTAATTCAGTTGGTTTTACGCCAGTATATTGATTTATAGCGTCTCCTTCATATATTTTAGTCATTTGTTTTCCTCCATAATATTATTTTATCTTAAGATATATATTCTTGAACTATTACCATGAATTATTATATGTAAACAAAAGTGTTAACGTTACGATAATGTTTTAATTTTAGATAAAAAAACTTTATGTTGAAAAATTCAAGTATTGTAGCTGCTATTCTTGAAGATTAGAAAATTATATTCTCATAATAATTAAGCTTTGTATTGAATTATTAATATTTCAAAGGATTAAGTAATTCAATACAAAGCTTTTACTTTTTAAGATTATATTCGATTTACATATTATGTAATTAATACATTTATGTGTATTGTACATGTATTTTTAGAATACACATTAAATAATATGTATTATTTATCTATAAAGCATCTGTTTTCAATATACATTATTTGTATTTTATAATTGGCATAATATTTGCTTTATATATAATTGAGATAAAATAATTATTAGGGGGAATTTTTATATGAAAAATTTACGAAAATTAGTTACTTTAGCAGTATCTTTGACTATGTGTCTCTCATTCTCTTCAGCAGCATTAGCCATTACTGCAAATTCTGAACAAAAAGCAGTGGACCTTCAGTTAACGACTGTATGTGAAAACAGTAAAACAAAGTTTGTTTATAATTATGCAGAGAAGCTTGGCTCATTTGATGGACGAGGAATTACATTTGGATGTATAGGATTTACTACAGGAACTTACGATGGAAATATATTAATACATTATTATACTAAGCTAAATCCCAATAATAATTTGGCAAAGTATATTCCAGCATTAGATAGAATAGACAAGGAAGAACATGATGAGGATGGAAAAAATGATGATATTAAAGGCCTAGATAATTTTATAAAAGATGTAAAGGCATGTAATGATTCATTATTTAAGAAAGCTCAATTATATGAACTTGATGAAATGTATTGGAAACCAGCAGTATCTCTAGCAACTTCCATTGGCGCTAAACATCAACTAACTTTAGCATTTATATATGATATGTGTGTAAATCATGGAGAAGATGGAGCAAAAGAATATATTAATTCGGCTAAGAAAAAGTTAGGTGGATTACCTAAGGATGGTATAGATGAAAATAAATTTCTTTCTAGTGTAATGGATTATAGATATGCATTTCTTAAAGATGATGATCCAGAAGGTTCGGATAGAGTTAATGCATATAGAAAATTATTAAAAGCAGGTAATGTAGATTTGAAACCAGACTTTAATTTTACAGTTTATGGAGATACTTTCAATATAGATGGTGATGTTTATTAGTATTAATTAATGGTTTAAGAACAGGTTTTTCTTATACTAATTTGTGATAGCTACTAAAATTAATGTAAACAGGATAGTAATTAGATTTTTAGCTATGCAATAAAATTATATAAATAAAGATAAAAAACAGTATTAATATGGACAAGTATTAATACTGTTTTTTAGTTTATACAGATTTTTGCACTTTTAAATATTAATTTTGTATGCATATATGTTGTGATAACAAATTTATATTCAAAGCGTTAGTAGGCTACGTAATCAATTAATGGCATAATACTGGCGTTTAATTATATATGGCAGTATTTTAAGCCTTTTAGTTATGAAAAACGAAATGTAGAAAAGATATAATACACATATGTGTATTATATCTTTAGAAAACTGTAAAATGTGTATTGATTTTATACTGAATCAATTAAGTCTGAGTTTTATCAGTATTTTAGAGTATTGGCATGGTAATTGCTTATATAATTCTATGTAAAAATAAATTCATTCTGTGAGTTGCTAGAAGAAATAATTTAATACTTCATAGAAATTTTACTATTTAGCGATTATATAATTTTAGTTTAATCCTACTTAAGCATAAATTTAATAAACAAAATTAGTTATTTACCATAAACCTCAAATCTCTTGTATTTTATAAAAAATAAACGTAATCTTTTGCCTATATATTGAGTGAAAATTTATATTGTGATAGTAATAATAAACAATAATTCAATTATATTTGTCTTATACATTTATAAATATTAAAATTATACTGTAACATATAAAAACGATTACTTTAGTATGCTGAAATAATTATGGGATTTAATTATTTTCATTTTTGAGTATTAATAATATTATGCAAAAGTTATGGATTTCATTTTTCATAATACATTGTTTGAATATAATGTTTATTAAAATTAGTTTTATATAACTTATCGTAAGATAGAAAATTTTTATGTTTGTTTTCTTCAGTTCTATTATTTAATACTTTAGCAGAGATGTTAAATACTTAGCAAGCTTGCGATTACTACTTAAATAGAATTGAAAGATGTTTATGCAGCTTAACAGAACGAAAAAATTATGGAGGAGAAGAAATTATGGAAAGATTTATGGATTTTTTTCAAGAAAAGATGATACCACCATTAGTTAAAGTCGGTAATCAAAGGCATCTAATGGCAATTCGTAATGGATTAGCTATTACAATTCCATTCATTATTGTAGGAAGTATATTTCTTATTTTAGGTAACCTTCCATTTGATTGGTGGGCAGATTATATTGGAGAGCTTGGCCCAAAGATGAATGTAGTTGTAAATTCATCATTTGGAGTTCTAGGCGTTTTAGCAGCCCTTGGAATAGGATATCACTTAGCTAAAAGCTATAAATTAGATCCAATTACAGGATCAGTAATATCTTTTGTAGCATTTTTACTTACACAAGTGACAGAGGATTTTCAATTAGATACTAGTAAATTTGGAGCAGAAGGACTTTTCACTGCTATAATAGTTTGTATGTTTGCAGTAGAAGTATTAAGATTTTTCGTAAAGAGAAATATTGTTATTAAATTACCAGAGGGAGTTCCGCCAGCAGTTGGAAACTCATTTATTGCGTTAATACCAGCTCTTGTAGTTATGATTACAGTTTGGCTAATAAGAGTAGTTATAGGATTTAATATAACTGATTTTATTACTATGATATTTAGTCCAGTTGTTTTTGCCCTTAATACTCTTCCGGGAATATTAATATATAGCGCATTAGTTACATTACTTTGGTCAGCAGGTATTCATGGAGACATGACGCTTGAAGGTATAGCAGATCCAATATATATTCAATTTTTAACTGTTAATACAGCAGCTTTTATAGCACATGAAAAGATTCCATACATTACAGCATCAGGATTTTACTCATTGTTTGTTAATGTAGGAGGAACAGGTGCAACTCTTTGTTTAGTTTTATTAATGATCCGTTCAAAGAGCAAACTTTATAAATCACTTGGAAAGGTTTCATTTCCATCTGCATGTTTTGAAATAAACGAGCCAGTCATATTTGGTTTTCCAGTAGTTTTAAATCCAGTTATTCTAGTTCCATTTACAGTGGTACCTTTAGTACTTACTACTTTGTCTTATTTTATGATGTATTTTGACATAATTGGTAGACCAGTAGCTATGGTTCCGTGGACAATGCCCCCTATTATAGGACCATTTATTGCAACTGGTGGAGATTGGAGAGCAGCAGTTTGGTCTGCTGTAGAAATGGTTATAGCAGCAATAATTTACTACCCATTCTTTAAATTTGCTGAAAAACAACAATTAGAAATTGAAGGGAAAGAAGAAAATTTAAATACAGTACAAGCTTAGTGTATTAATTAGAAAAATATTTATAGAATGAAATTTAGGAGGAATTTAGCATGAAGATATTATTAATGTGTGCAGCAGGTATGTCAACAAGTTTGCTAGTAACAAAAATGCAAAAATATGCAGAGGAAATAGGTCACAAGGACTTAGTTATTAATGCTGAACCAGTAGAAGATTTGGATGAAAATGTTGATGATTATGATGTATTTTTACTTGGGCCTCAAGTTAAATATAAAGAAAAATGGGTTAAAGAAATAGTTGATGAAAAAGGTAAGCCTTATGCCTGCATACCAGTACAACTTTATGGAAGAATAGATGGAAAAAGTGTTCTAGAACTTGCACTAAACTTAATGGATAAATAATGGAGGATTTAAAATGAATATGGAATTAGAAGAAATAGTTTTCACTATAATTAGTCACGCAGGTAATTCACGATCAGCTTGTTTTGAGGCTTTAAATTTAGCTAGAAATGGTGAGTTTGATAAAGCCAATCTATGTATGAAACAAGCTAAAGAAGAACTTTCATTAGTTCACAATATACAGACTGGCTTAATTCAAGAAGAGGCCGCAGGTAATAAACAAGAATTATCTTTATTGCTGATGCATGCAGAAGATCATTTAATGACTGCATCTTTAGCTAAAGATCTTATCTGTGAACTTATTAAAATGTATGAAGAAAAGTTTAAAGAAAAAGAAATAGCATGCAATGTATAATAAGTAAAAACAGCAAATAGTAAAAATGGAGTGGGTTATTTAATAAAACTTGAATAATCCACTCTTTGATATGTTTATTCAAATTCTATGGTAAATCATGTATAATAAGCTTATTAGTTAAAGATATTTAAATTTAATTTACGTACCTAGAGTGTTAACGTTAAGAGAGTTATACGAATAGGATATGAGGGGAAAAGCAATGAGAAGGATTGATAATATTTATAAAGTTCTAAGGGATCTGTGTAGTAAGGAATATAATGAACGTAGATGCATCAACGGTTTTTCAGCTACAGAAATTTCATTAATAATGAATATTCAAAGGACAAACGTATCTAGTGATTTAAATAAACTTTATAGAGATGGAAAAATAGAAAAGATATTGAAGAAACCGGTACTATATAAAATAAAGGCGGAGGATATTCAGATAGAGCAATGCATAGAAAAAGTTTTAAAAGATGCTTTTGATAACATCATTGGAACTAGCTTCAGTCTGAAAAACTCATCACAACAGGCCAGAGCTGCTATAATATATCCTCCCAATGGACTTCATACTCTTCTTTTAGGGGAAACTGGTACAGGGAAATCAATGTTTGCAGAAGTTATGTATAAGTACGCTAAAGAAATTGGCAAAATAAAAGCCAATGCACAATTTATTTCATTTAACTGTGCAGATTATGCGAATAATCCACAGCTACTAGTAAGTCACATTTTTGGTGTTAAGAAAGGGGCATATACTGGTGCTAGCAGAGACACCATAGGATTAGTTGAAAAAGCTAATGAAGGAATATTATTTTTGGATGAGGTTCATAGATTACCATCGGAAGGTCAAGAAATGCTATTTTCAATAATTGATAAGGGCATATATAGAAGGCTTGGAGATTCTGAGGAAGAATATAAAGTTAAACTACTTATAATATGTGCTACTACTGAAAATGTTGAATCGGCATTATTGAAAACATTTACTAGAAGGATTCCTATGATTATAAGGTTACCAGCATTAAAAGATAGGACTATAGAAGAAAGATATGAACTTATTAAAAACTTTTTAAAGATAGAAGTGAGTTGTATTAAGCAGAGCATAGGTATTACAGCAAATGCGCTAAAAGCATTCTTACTATACAACTGTTCTAACAATATTGGACAACTCAAAAGCGATATAAAACTAAGCTGCTCAAAAGCTTTTCTTGAGAATATGATGAAAAGAGATAAGAACATATGCATTCATAGCCAATATTTGCCTCAGTATGTACTTAGCGGATTATTTAAGTATAAAGAGAAAAGAAATGAAATTGATAGGTTTGTGAATCAAGATGTTATAAAGTTTTGTTTGGATGAAAATAATGTAAGAGAAGAAGAAGATATAAAAATAGTTGATTTTTATGGAGCATTAGAAGAAAAAAGAAAACTTTTGGAGTCTAATGGAATAAGTGAAAAGGACATAAAACTTATAATGAGTCTTGATATAGATACGTATTTTAAAAAATATATACTGAATATAGATAAGGATAATTTAGAAGAATTATATAAAGTTGTTGATAGAAAAATTGTAGATCTAGTTAGTGAATTTTTAAACAAGGCTAGTGAAAAATTGTTAATGCAGTTTGATAGTAAAATTTTATATGGATTATCAATGCATGTAGCAAGTACAGTTGAAAGAATTTTAAAGGGAAAAGAAATTAAAAATCATCAACTTGAAGATATTAAAAAGATGCATCCTAGGGAATATGAAATTTCGTATGATTTGAAAGAAAAAGTTGAAAGCACATTTCATATTAGAATTCCAGAAGATGAAGTTGGATTTATAACTATGTTTTTATGTATAGATAAAGAGGATTATGAAAATGAGAGTAGTGTTGGAATTATTGTTGCTATGCACGGAGAGTATACAGCAAGTTCAATGGCCGATGTAGCTAATAGACTTTTGGGTGAGAAATATGCTATAGGATATGATATGCCATTGGATCAGAAACCAGAGACCGCACTAGAGAATTTAACAGAAATAGTAAAAGAAATAGATAAAGGTAGAGGAGTATTGCTGTTAGTAGATATGGGATCTCTTGTTTTATTTGGGGATATGATTTACGAAAAGACAAAGGTACCGGTAAAAACAATAGAAATGGTGTCTACACCTATTGTTCTTGAAGCTACAAGAAAAGCAACATTAAAAGCATCATTGGAGGAAATTTATGATTGCTGCATAAATTTAAATCCACATATAGTGCGAAGTTATGCAGATAATTTTAGTATAAATTCAACACTTAAAAAGAAGGTGATTATAACAGCTTGCATTACAGGACAAGGAACTGCTATAAAACTCAAGCCAATTGTGGAAGAGAAACTAGAAATCACTAGTAATGACATCGACATACTTAATATAGACATAGTAAACAAGAAAAAATTCAATCATAATATACAAAAAATAAAGGCAGAAAAGGATATATTGGCAGTGGTAAGTGCGGTAAAACCAGATGATGAGTCTTTGTTGTATATATCAACATCAGATATTTTTGATAAGAAAAAAGTAGAACTATTAAAATCACGATTAAATCTAATAGAAGAGATATATGATATGAGAGAAGTAATTGGAGAAAATGTAAATATAGATTCATATAAGTATATCGAGTGTTTTAGAAGCTTTTACATACGTCTTGTAAATAATAAAGTTGAACTTAATAGTTCTGCACTAATAGGGTTAATATTACACATTGCGTGTGTAATAGAGCGTATGTTAAGTGGCGAAAAGATTATATATCGCAAGTATAGTGAGAAAATGTTAGATGAGAATAAAGATAAATATAATTTTGTTAGAGAAATATTAAAACCAATGGAAGAAGCATTTAATATAGAAATATCTGTAAAAGAGTACTTGATTATTCTTGAGACTATATATTTCTTGTAAGTTATAAAAAAGGAAAGTACAGGTCATGTGAAAATATTTAAATATAAAGTTAAGATATAGTTCTAATGTAGAAAAATATAGTATAATATAAAAAAGTTTTTTATTTATATACTCTTGTTTCATTTCTCAAAAATAATATATAAGGGTGATAAATATGTTGTTAGACTATATAATGGGATATTTGGAAGAGCAAACATGCTACTTTGGAAGAGCTGGTGATAATTCTAGGTTTACAGCTAGCGAAATTGCAAAGAAGTTTGATGTTAAGAGAAATACTGTAAGCCATTATTTAAATCAAATGGTTGACGAAGGTAAGATAATAAAAATTAATACAAGACCTGTTTATTTTTTGCATTATAGTCAATTTGAAAAGTGTTTTTTTGGAATAAAAGGCAACAAATATAATAGCATTGAAGAATTATTTTTTCAAAAACCATTAGATGAAGAAAAGGACAAGTTTTCAGAGCTAATTGGATTTAAAGGAAGTCTAGAAAAAGCGTTAGAACAAATAAAAACATCTATATTTTATCCTAATAACGGATTACCGATTATACTTAGTGGGCCAACTGGAGTTGGTAAAAGTCTTTTAGCAAAGTATATATATAATTATTCGGTAGAAAAACAAGTAATATCAAAAGATTCCCCATTTATTGTATTTAATTGTGCTCAATATTATAATAACCCTGAATTATTATCGGCAAATCTTTTTGGATATATAAAAGGTGCCTTCACTGGGGCAGAAAGCGTAAAAGAAGGGATGCTTAAGGAAGCTGATGGAGGAATACTCTTTTTAGATGAAGTGCATAGACTAAACGAGGAAGGACAAGAGAAGTTATTCACATTTATGGATCAAGGGGTTTTTAGAAGAATGGGTGAAAGCTCAGGATGGCATAAAGCAAACGTTAGACTAGTTTTTGCTACAACAGAATCACTATCAGAAAATTTTTTGAGAACTTTTTTAAGAAGAATTCCTATATCAGTCTCAATACCAGATCTAGATAAGCGTGGCACCGATGAAAAACTTCAATTTATATATCAATTTTTAATAAAAGAAGCGAAAATATTAAATAAAAAGATTTCAATTTCAAATAGGGCTATAGATCTAATGTTGAATTATAACTTTAAAGGGAATATAGGTGAACTGCAAAACACAGTTAAATATGTATGTGCTAAATCTTATACTAAAAAAATAAATTCAGAAATGATACAGTTAGGGGTATTGGATTTTCCAGAAGAGTTGTTGGAAGACTCAATTAAGAAATCTGATATAAAGATAAAACAAAGTGAATATATATTAATTTTACCAGATACTACTATACCAATGATATTAAAAAAAGATGGGAATTGGCAGCAACTAATAAAGAATACTTATATTCAAATAATGAGTTTTTTTAATGATATTCAAAAGAAAAATGTAAGCATTGAGTATTTTGAGACTAATGTTTTTCAAGAAGTATATGCTTTGTTTGATAAATTAATATTTGAAAGAAAAGAAGAAAATAAAAATGTTATGATTCAATACATAACAGCGAGTATTCAAGAGATATTTAGATACATGGAGATAAATTATAATATAAAATTTAATGGTAACAGCGTTTATGCAATATCATATTTTTTATATATAAAGAGTGAAGATTCATTAGAATGGAATGAGGAACAAAGAAAATTAAGAGATAGTTTGTATAACTATATTTTAAAAAACAATAAGCTAGAACATGAGATTGCAATTAAATTAATTAAGCTTATTGAGAGCAAGATGGATATTAAGTTTACGATAGATGATAAGATTTTTTTATCTTTTTATTTGAAAAGCTTAAATATTCAGCAATCTAATAACGGAACTAAAACTGTAATTTTGGCTCATGGTTATGCAACAGCTAGTAGTATTGCAAATGTAGCAAATAGAATGTTAGAAATGAATATGTTTGAAGCTTTTGATATGCCTATTGATATAAAAATGGATGAAATAGCAAAAAAGTTAATAAATTTTATTGAAGAAAATGATGTATCTAAAGGATTGGTAATACTTGTTGATATGGGTTCGCTAAATGATATATATGAAAGCATAAATAGTTATATAAATGGTCCAGTAGTAATTATTAATAATGTGTCTACTCAAATGGCGCTATTTGTTGGTGAAATGTTAAAAAATAAAATCTATCTTGAAGAACTTGTGGAAAATCTAAAAGAGCATAATGAAACAAGTTATAAAATTCTATATCCTGAAGAAAATAAGAAAAAGGTAATCGTAACTTCTTGTTTTACTGGTATGGGAACTGCGTTACAACTTCAGAAGTTATTGCAGGACAGTATCCCAGAAAAACTTAAGATTAAGGTCATAGCACATGACTATGAGAGGCTAAAAACTTTTGGAATGAATGAAGCATTATTCCAATTGTATGATGTTTTAACTATAGTAGGTACTGCAGATCCGGAAATTAAACATATTAATTATATTTCCTTAGAAGATTTAATGTCTGGAAGAGGCGAAAATCAATTAAGACGTATACTCCAAAAAATAGCTGATGAAAATGACTTGAAAACTATTAATGATAATATAGTTCACAATTTTACATTAAGAAGGGTAATAGATACATTAACTATATTAGACACAGATAAATTGCTAAGAAATATAGAGGAATGCTTGGATAACTTAGAAATAGCTATGAAAAAGAAATTAAATAATGAGAAAAAAATTGCTTTATTAGTTCACATAAGTTGTTTAGTAGAAAGACTGATAAGGCACGAAGAAATAGATGTGTATCCAAACTTAGAAAACTTTATAGAGTGTCAAAAAGATATGATAAAAACTATAGAAAATTCATTTAGTGTCATTGAAAAAATATATAATGTCAAAATTAATCTACCAGAGATAGGATTTATTTATGATATTTTGATGTATCAAAGTACTGAAAATACTGAGTTTTAAGTGATAGAGATAGTGAAGAATAAAGAAGCGTGCCAGACATTGGCACGCTTCTTGCTTTTATAATGCTATGAGAAGTGAAATAAGATTTATAATATCATGAGTTTGGATGGAGATGATAAATTTTGAAGAGAAGATTTTTATTAGCAAGTCACGGAAGACTTGCAGATGGAATGCATGAATCTGTAAAGATAATAATAGGAAAACAAGATAATATATCAACACTTTGTGCATACATAAGTAGCGAAAAAAATTTAAGCCAACAAGTAAAGGAGGTCATAAATAATTTAGAATATGGGGAAGAGTTAATAGTAATAACGGATATCTTCGGAGGAAGTGTAAATAATGAGTTTATGAAATACATTAATTATGAAAACTTACACATTATATCGAGTATGTGTTTACCACTTGTAATTGAATTAATAACAAGCCAAGAAGAAAGTACAGAAAAATTAATTGGAGAAACAATTAAAAATACGCAAGAGAATATAAAATATTGTAATAAAACATTTCATACGGCTAAATCAATTAGAGACGAAGAATTTTAAAGGAGTGATTTTATATGATTAAACTATTAAGAGTGGACTATCGTTTGCTACATGGACAAGTGGCATTAGCATGGACTCAACAAATTAACACAGATTGTATATTAATTGCAAATGATAAACTTATGCAAGATGAGATAAAGAAGACAACAATAAAGTTGGCTAAACCTAATGGGGTTAAATTAGTAATTAAGAATATAGAGGATTCCATTGCGGCTATAAAAAGTGGAGTTACAGATAAATATAAGTTATTCATTATAGTAGAAACAATAGAAGATGCAGCAAAATTAAGCAATGAATTACCTGATATAAAATCAATTAATATAGGAGGTGTTATGCCTAGAGAAGGGACAAGAACAATCACTAAATCAGTTCCAATATCAAAGGAGGAGGAAAGAATATTACAAGAACTAATAAATAGAGATATTGAATTAGAGATAAGACAGGTTCCAGGTGATAAGAAAATTTTAGTTAAAAACGTATTATAAGGAGGTAAAATTGTATGACTCAAGCTATTTTAGTAGGATTGATTGCAATGTTTGTTACGTTTGAATGGTGTTTAGGATCATGCTTAATAACAAGGCCAATAGTAACAGGAGTACTTGTAGGATTAGTTATGGGTGATTTACAAACAGGTATTATAATGGGAGCAACTCTGGAAATGGCATTTATTGGAGCAGTTACATTAGGTGCTGCAGTTCCTCCAGATGTTATAACAGGAGGGATCTTAGGTACAGCTTTTGCGATAGCAACAGGGCAAGGAGCAGAAGTTGCATTGACATTGGCATTTCCAATAGCAACGCTATTTCTATTAGTTGATAATGTTATGACACTTTTTGTAATGCCATTTTTTCTTCATAAAGCAGATAAATATGTAGAAGAGGGAAATTTCAACGGCGTAAGTAGGATGCACTTTTTAGGGGGATTTGTAGTAAAGAGCTTACCAAGAGGAATTTTTGTTGCACTAGCATTATATTTAGGAAGCCCATTTATGAGCGCCGTTCTAGATAGCATTCCACAATTTGTACAAAATGGGTTAGTAGTTGCAGCAGGATTTATTCCAGCCTTAGGAATATCGCTTTTAGCACAAATGATTTTAACAAAAAAATTAGTGATATTCTTTGTATTAGGATTTGCAATTAGTGCATACTTGAAAATACCTATGTTAGGTATTGCAATTTTTGCAACTATCATTGCGATAGTTCTTGTGGGATTACAAAACAATAATGTAAAAAAACAGGAGGTAGTGCCAGATGAAGATTTCTAATAATTTAGAACAATCAAATGATGTTAAAGTTACTAAAAATGATCTTAAGAAGATGTTTTTGAGAGGCCTTGCTTTAGAATATTCATGGAATTATGAACGCCAACAAAATATGGGGTATTGCTATGCTATGCTGCCGATTATTAAGAAACTTTATAAGAAAAAAGAAGAGCAAATAGAGGCCGTAAAAAGGCATATGGAATTCTTCAATACAACACCATATGTATCAACTTTAGTATTAGGGATATCTACAGCAATGGAGGAGAGTAACGCAAATAATGAAGATTTTGATACATCTTCAATAAGCAGCGTAAAGGCATCTCTAATGAGTCCCTTAGCAGGAATAGGAGATTCGCTTTTTTGGGGAACGTTGAGAGTAATAGCTACAGGAGTTGGAACATCATTATCATTACAAGGAAATATTTTAGGACCAATATTATTTTTACTATTATTTAATATACCACAATTTATTGTTAGATATGTCTGTATGATAAGTGGATATAAATTTGGAACGAAGTTTCTTGAAAAAATAGAAGACTCTGGATTAATGCCTAAGTTAACATATGGGGCTTCAATAATTGGATTAATTATAATAGGAGCAATGATACCTGGAATGGTGAACATTAAAATTGCTGGAATGATGGGAACTGGAGATAGTGCTGTTGAAATACAGAAGATAATAGATGGAATAATGCCATATATTCTTCCTCTTGGGCTTACTACTATAATTTACTCATTATTGCAGAGGAAATTAAAAGTTATATATATACTAATAGGATTAATGGCATTAGGCATATTAGGCACATTTTTAGGAATATTTGCAGCTTAATATTAGAGATGCAATTATATAAATATTTATTACGTAGATATCAATATATAAAAATTAGGAGGATATTATGATTAAATTTGATGAAAAAAAGATGCTAGAAAATGGAGAATATATCTATAGTAAAAGGGAGGCTATTGAAGAAATAGCAGACAAGCTAACAGAAAAAGGATTTGAAAATATATTATTTACATCATCTGGTGGATCTATAGCAATGATGCAACCATTTGAATATATGATTAAAACAAAATCTAAGATTCCTGTATACTCAGAAATATCAGCAGAATTATTATTAACAGGAAATTCTCAAATAACTGATAAATCAATAGCTTTTTTAGCATCCAAGTCAGGGGATACAAAAGAGACTGTTGAAGCAGCAAAGTATTTAAAGGAAAAGGGAGTTACTACTATTTCTATAATTGGGAAAGAGAATTCTATCCTAGAAGAACTATCAACATATTCAGTAGTATACAAGGATGGTAGACCACAAGAATTAATTCTATATATATTAATTGGTAAGTTATTAAATAACAATCACGAATTTACGGATTATAATAAGTTTGCAGAAGAGCTACAAAGCTTACCAGCTGCATTGAACCATGTTAGAAAAGCAAGCGATGAAAAAGCAAGAGAATATGCAGAAAAATATAAAAATGATCCATATCAAATTTGGATTGGGTCTGGAAACCTTTGGGGAACTACTTATTCATACTCAATGTGTGTATTAGAAGAATCCCAATGGTTGAGAACTAAATCTGTAAGTTCACCAGAGTTTTTTCATGGAACTATAGAACTAATTGAAAAAGATGTGTGTGCAACTTTATTAAAAACAGAGGCAGAAACTAGACCATTAGATGACAGAGTAGAAAAGTTCTTAGTTGATTATACTGATAAATTTACAGTATTTGATACAAAGGATTATGAACTACCAGGAATAAGTGAAGAATATAGGAAATTATTATCTCCAGTAGTAATGTGGGCAATACTAGGAAGGATAAGTGCGCACCTAGAAGTAATACGTAATCACTCATTAGAAATAAGACGTTACTACAGAAAGGTTGAATATTAAAAATAATAATAATGGTTATCCTAAAATTAACTTTTAGGATAACCTCTTTTTGAAAGTGAGGAATAATATTATGAAAGTTATTGGACTGGGAGACAACGTAATAGATAGATATATGAATAAGAACATGATGTATCCAGGAGGAAATGCAATAAATTTTGCAGTAAATGCGAAAAAATGTGAAGTTGATTCTGCGTATCTAGGAGTATTTGGGGATGATGAGGAAGCAGAGTTAATAAAATATTCCTTAGAAGATTTAGGGGTTGATATATCAAAATGTAGAAAGTTGGAAAATGGAACCACAAAAAGGTGTGATATAAATATAATTGATGGGGAGAGAGATCTATTAAATGTTGATATAGGAGCAAATTGGCCTAAGCCTATAAGAATTGAAAAGGATGAGTTAGAGTATTTAGCTGAATTTGATCTCATACATAGTAGTTGTAATGCAAAGTTAGAAGATCAGATATATAAGTTAAAAGCGATAGATTCAATAATAACTTTTGATTTTTCTACCAAAGATAAGTATAGAACAGATGACTATTTGCAGAAGACATGTCCATATATAGATTTAGCTTTATTTTCATGTGAGAATATGAATATAAATGAGATAAAAATATTTCAAAAGAAGATTCATGATTTTGGATGTAAGTATGTCTTAGTAACTATGGGAAAAAATGGACAAGTATTTTTTGATGGCGATAAATACTATAATGGAAAGGTAAAATTAGTTAATCCAGTGGATACAATGGGAGCAGGAGATTCGTTCATCGCGGCATTTATTGTCACTTTGTTAAGATTCGGGTGGAAAGATAATAATAAATTAACTGAAAATGAAATACTTAGTGCATTTGAAAAGGCAAGTAATTATTCGGCAGATATTTGCATGATTGAAGGTGCATATGGATATGGAAAGCCTATAAAGGAAAAGAGATAATTATAAAATAAAAAAATATATTTATATGAAAATTATAAGAACTATTATTATGAAGTGAACCCAATTAAGTAGAGAAAGCTGAAAATGCTAGAAGAGGATTTACTTAAAAGGGTTCACTTTATCTGTATTCTTATTAAGCGAAACTCAAGGTATATAATAAAAGGGTGTTCACAATATATTATTAAAGCTAAATAAATATGAATGAATTATTGTAGCCAGTTTTTAGCTATGGGATAATTAATTGGTATTTTACCTTCATTTCCAAATCCTAATGTATGAGCTGAAGTATGAAAATCACTGCCTCCGCTTTTTAACAGGTCATGGCTGTCACAATAATTAATTATTTCATTTATTTGTGAGTGAGAATGCTTACGATGTATGCATTCAATACCATCTATTAAGTTTAATTTGACAATACTGTCGATATAATTATATATGTTATCTACGTCATATACATAAGGATGAGCTAAAAAACATTTACCGCCTGAACTATGAATGGTTTCTGCAGCTTCATAGATATTTGGAAGATCTTCTGTTGGCTTTATATAAAATTGACTATTAGGGTTTAAATAGTGTTTTCTATAAAAAGTAGTTCTATCAGTAATTTCTAATTTTTTTAGAATATGCAAATTTTCATCATAGCTTAAAATATCATCGCAAATAACATCGTTAGCAGGAGTATTTCTGCCATTTATATTTAAATTAGAGGAATGTAGAATTTTTAGTTCATTACAAACATTTATTAAATAATTTAATTTAGAAATTTCTTTTTCAATAACATTAATATTTTTATTAACTTGTAATATTCTTGATTTTTCTATAGAATCAATATCAATATTATATCCTAGCATATCCATGCTGATTCCGCCAAATGAAAAAGCGATTTCAATTCCCTTAATTATGTTACCACTGTATAAATTAGTTATATTTAAGTTGCTAATTTTTTTATATGCATCAACAGATTGATGATCTGTAAATGAAATAAATTCTAAATTCTTTTCTTCAGACATTTTTAATATGTCTATTACATCAAAATCTCCATCAGAATTATTTGTATGAATGTGTAAGTCTATCATTAGGCATTTCTCCTTCATTTTAAATCATAAGGAATTATAAATAATTTTAGATTTATTTATTTTAAGGGAACTAGGCAAGTAATTTTAAAGTTATCATATCATTAAATATTTTTTTAGACAAATGGTTAATGTGCACTGTTATTTTTTGAATTAGTTATAGTACAGATAGTTGTTTTATTTATAAAACTTAATATGATAGATATATTGCAAAAATAATTCTTCATGATAATTCTAAAAATATTGCAAGAATTTTAGCCGTAATTGTGAAATGTGAAATGTGTATTGTGAATTACAACAAATATATTAAATATATAAAAATAAAGGGATTATTTTAATAAAAAAATAATAAGTGTATATAAAAAGTAAAATATATTGAATAATAATTGAGTTTTATTGATATTATGATAAAATTATATAAATAATTTATTAAAATAAGATAAAAATTTTAGAGGGATATGTTTTTTATTATTTAAGCAAATGATAAATTAATGATAAGTACAATGCTTAAGGAAAAATGTAGATTTATTTAAAATAAATTTTTATATGTATTGGAGGGAATTTATGATTACTAAAGTTTTGGAATTTATTAATTCAGAAGCTGTATTTGAGAGTCTTAAAGACTTGGAAAAGTATGGAGGAATTGAGACGGAATATATATCTAGCAATTTTAAGATGAGCAGGACTCAAGCAAGCAGATTATTAAATGAATTGGTGAAATCTAAAGATTTACTTAAGATAAATAGTCGCCCAGTTAAATTTCTTCCTAGAAAAAAAATTAATGATATTATTGGGCCAACAAAGAAAAGTATATATAAAGATATATACGAACTAGAACAGGAATGTGAGTCATTAAAACAGGAGATTGTTTTTGAAAGTATAATTGGTTATGATAACAGTCTGAAGGAAGTTATTGAGCAAATCAAAACGGCAGTTTTATATCCCAAAGGGGGATTAACTGTTATGCTTACAGGTGAAAGTGGAGTTGGTAAAAGCTTTTTAGCAGAGATAATCTACAAGTACAGTGTAAGCTGTAATGTTTTAGAAAAAGATGGACCATATAATGTTTTGAATTGTGCTCAGTATTATAATAATCCTGAATTATTATCTGGTATATTATTTGGGCATGCTAAAGGGGCATATACGGGGGCTACAGAATCAAAAGCAGGGTTAATTGAACAATCAGATGGCGGAATCTTATTTTTAGATGAAGTACATAGACTTAATAGCGAAGGACAAGAAAAATTGTTCACATTTATGGATACGGGAGTATTTTCAAGAATTGGTGAAAATGGAGTAAAGAGAAAAGCAGATGTAAGATTAGTTTTTGCAACAACAGAAAATCTATCTGAATTTTTACCAACTTTTTTAAGAAGAATACCTATTAATATATATATTCCTAATGTAGAGGAAAGAGGACCTATCGAGAAAAGGAGAATAATAGAACATTTTATATATGAAGAAAGTAAGATTTTTGGAATACCAATTGAAATTACACAGCTTACATTAAATACAATTCTAAAAATAAAATTTAAAGGAAATATTGGAGAATGTAAAAATGTAATAAAATATGCGTGTGGAAGATCATATTCAAAGGGCCAAAGAAGAAATGGAAATATATTTGTAACATTGCAGGATATACCAAGAAACATATACATTGAGAATGCAGAGATTTTTAAGTTTCAAAATAATAATAAAAGCAAAAGTATTGTATTTTCAGACAATAACAATAGACATGTCCAAACATATGAAGAAAGTAAGCAAAGCATAATTAAGCAAAGTATATTAGAGTGTTTTAAGTTGTATAAATTAGTTGAAAGTGGAGAAGTCAGCAAAGAAGGATTTTATGAGAAGAGTTCCAATATAATGGTTAATTTGATGGATAGGCTAGTATTTGCTAATAATGATGAAACTAAAAACGTAATTATAGAATTTATAATATCAACAATGCAGGATATATTTAGAAATCTAGAAATAAATTATAATATTAAATATGATGGGAATAATGTGCTGGCTTTTTCATCATACTTATACTCAAAAAATGATTTTTATAGCTTAGATGAAGAGGAATTAAAAATAGAGAATAAGTTATTGAGCTATTTAAAGAGAGAAAATTATAAAGAATATTCTGTAGTATATAAAATAGCAAGTTTTATAGCGAACAGGTTAGATATTTATTTAACTGATAGTGATTTAATTATTATGATTATATTTATTAAAACTACTGCAATACGTATAAATTTTAATAAGATGAATGCAATAATTATTGCTCATGGATATGCAACAGCAAGTAGTATGGCTAATGTCTGCAATCGTATTATAGGTGTAAATGTATTTGCATCTATTGACATGCCAATAGATGCAACAGCAATAGATGTGCTTAAGCAATTGAACAGGTATATTGAAGATGATAAATTAAAAAATGGCTTAATTGTTTTATTTGATATGGGATCTCTTAGCTTAATTTATGAAAATCTAAAAGATAAGATTAATATTCCCATGCTTTGTATAGATCAAGTTACAACTATGTTAGCTTTGGAAGTGGGAAATTTATTAATACAAGGAAAAACTATTGAAGAAATCTCTGAAGTAATGAATGAAGAAATTAAACCTAACATACAGTTATTTTATCCTCAGAAGAATAAAGAATATGCAATAATAGCATCTTGTTTTACAGGAATAAGTACTGCAATTAAGATACAGAATTTACTTTCAGAAAGTTTAGCAGGAATAGTTGATGTAAAGGTGGTTCCGTATAGTTATAATAATCTAGTATCTAAAGGAAAAGATGACTCTATATTCAAGATGTATGACGTATTAGCTATTGTCGGTACGTATAATCCTGAAATTGAGACAATTAAGTTTATATCTTTAGAAGATATTATATCAGGAAAAAGAGAAGATGAGGTGTATAGAATTTTCAGTAAGGTAGCAGGACATGACCAAATTAAATTAATAAATGATTCTATTGTGAAAAACTTCTCTTTGACAAGAGTTATAGATAGCCTAACTATTTTAGATTCTAATAAGATTATAGAGAGAATAGAGGACGGTATCAATGAGTTTGAAAATAATCAGAAAAGAAAAATACCAAATGACAAAAAAATTGCTTTATATGTTCATTTAAGCTGTATGGTAGAGAGATTAGTAAGACAGGCTGAGATAGAAGAATATACAGATTTAAATTTGCTAATTGAAGAGCATCAGAGTGAGATTAAGCTAATTAAAAATTCATTTAGTGTGATAGAAAAAAGTTATAGTGTGCAAATACCAATTGCAGAGATTGGATATATCTATAATATAATATATGGACCAATTCAATAATTTCAAGCAATTAAGAGAATAAAATAAAATTTTATAAAAAGCATGTCACTAGTTGGCATGCTTTTTGCTTATTAATAAAGTATAAATAAAAAAATTAAAGGAGGTGATAGTAATGAAGAAATTTCTAATTGCAACTCATGGAGAATTATCAAAAGAATTTATAGAAACCAGTAAATTAATAGTAGGATCATTAAGCAATGTTGAATATTTCTGCATGACTAAAGATAAATCGGGAGATGATGCAGAAAAGGAAATGAAAAGAATTTTATCTAATAAAAGCGAAGAAGAAAAGTATATTGTTTTAACAGACATTTTTGGTGGAAGTGTAGCTAATTTATGTACCAATTTATTGTTGAATGGATATGAATTTGAATTAATAACAGGTATAAATTTGCCAATGATTTTAACAATACTTTTATCAGGCGAAGATGATATAGAAATGTTGATAAAAAATGGAATAGAAGAAGCAAGAAAAGGAATTATTCATATAAACGAATTACTAAAAAACAATAAGGAAAGGAATGAAGAAGATGATATCATTGATGAGAATTGACGACAGATTAATACATGGGCAGGTTGCATTTGGATGGTCAACATCGCTAGGGATAAATGTAATATTAGTGGTTAATGATGAAGCAAAAAATGATCAAATGAAAGCTATGGCATTAAACTTAGCTAAACCCAATAATGTAACTTTATATATTAGAGGAGTACAGGAATCGGGTGAGATAGTAGAGAAATTTGCTCAATCTAAGAAGAATAATGTACTTGTTTTAGTAAAAAATACAAAAGATGCATTGGAACTAGTAAAAAATTCAGGCGGAGTTATAAAGGAATTAAATGTAGGGGGCTTAAGATATGAAGCTGGGAAGCAGAAACTAACAGATTTAGTTGCTGTTGATGAAAATGATGTATCTAACCTAAAAGAAATAAATGATTTAGGCATAGAAATCGAATTTAGAATGCTGCCAAGGGATAAGAAAAAGACTTTATCAGATTTACTAAAATAAGTAAGGAGGTAAAAAATTATGATAGCACAAGCAATTATGCTGGGATTACTTGCAGGAATAGGTATACTGGATGGACGTATTTTTGGGCAGATAATGCTTGAAAGACCAATAATCACAGGTGCCTTAGTAGGACTAATTTTAGGCGATTTAAAAACAGGTATTATTATAGGAGCTCAACTTGAACTTATATGGATGGGTATTGCAGGAATAGGCGCAGCAACACCACCAGATGTTGTAACAGGTGGTATATTAGGAACAGCTTTTGCAATATTATCTGGAAATGGTGTTGAGGTAGCTCTTGCTATAGCAGTACCAATTGCAGTTTTAGCACAATCATTAGGCGTATTAGTAAGAATAATAAATTCTTATTTTGCTCAAAGGGCAAGTGCATATGCTAAAAAGGCTGACTTCAGGGGGATTGCAATAATGATGTGGATCCCGGTTATGTTATTTTTCCTAAGCACCTTTATTCCAACATTCTTAGCAATCATGTTAGGAGCAAATGCTGTTACGGCGTTAATAAATTCTATTCCAAAGATAATTTTAGAAGGGCTTGGAATAGCAGGATCACTATTACCTGCTGTAGGATTTGCACTATTAATGGATATGTTACTTTCAAAGAAAATGGCTGTATTTTTCTTCATAGGATTTTTATTAGCAGCCTACGCTAAATTAGATATAACAGCAATAGCTTTATTTGGAGCATGTGTTGCATTTATACTAAATATTTATATTAACACTAAAGAAAATAGCACAGTTAAGCAGGCAGTTGCGAATAATTTAACGGAAGGGGAGATTGACTTTGAATAAACTAGGTAAAAAAGAGTTAAGAAGTGTATTTTGGCGTTCATTCGCTCTTCAAGGAGCATTTAACTATGAAAGAATGCAGAATTTAGGCTATTGTTATGCAATGTTACCAGTTATCAAAAAACTTTATTCAAAGAAAGAAGATCAAGCTAAAGCTCTAGAAAGACATCTTGAGATATTTAATACAACCCCAGTAATTGTTCCGACAATACTTGGAATTACTGCTGCAATGGAAGAACAAAATTCAAATAATTCTGATTTTGATGAAAGCGCAATTAGTGCAATAAAGACTGCTTTAATGGGGCCTTTAGCAGGAATAGGAGATTCGCTCTTCTGGGGAACATTTAGAATTATAGCAGCAGGAATAGGTGTTTCTCTAGCCAGTGAAGGGAATATATTTGGACCAATACTGTTCTTGCTATTATACAATATACCAGGGTTTGCTATTAGAATATTGGGATTAAAATATGGGTACCAATTAGGAGTTAACTCATTAGAGAAGATACAAAAGCAAGGATTAATGGAAAAAATAATGTCTATAGCAACAACAGTTGGACTATTTGTTGTTGGTGGAATGGTATCTACTATGTTAAAAATAAAAACTCCGTTGGTATTTAATTTAAACGGTGCAAAAGTAGTAGTTCAGGATATATTAGATAAAATATTGCCAAACATGCTGCCACTATTATTTGCCTTCTTTATTTACTATCTATTAAAGAAGAAAGTAAGCATCACTAAAATAACAATAGGTGTTATAGTTGGTGGAATAATATTGCATGCAATATGGCTATTATAATAAAAAATAAGAGAAAGAGGTAATAAAAATGAGAATACAAGATTATATGTTAGAAACTCCAACTAAAATGAAGGAGATAATCTCAAAATCTGATGAATTATTTAAAGAAATAATAAAGGAAGATATAGATAAAATTATAATTACAGGATCAGGAACAAGTTATCATTCAGGGGTACAAGTACAAACTTATTTGCAAGGAATATTAGATGCTGAAGTTATAGCAATGTATCCATTTATGATAACTAAAGATACATTCAAAGGTAAAAACGAAAAGACATTGATAATAGGAATATCACAAGGCGGAAGTAGTTATTCGACTTATAATGCAATGAAATTGGCAAAGGAATGTGGTTGTATAACTGCATCTATGGCTGGATGCGAAAATGCTTTAATAGATGAGGCTGCAGATTATATTTTAACAGTATACTGTGGAGAAGAAAAAGCTGGAGCTAAAACTAAAGGTTTTTATTGCACAAAGTTAAACTTAATGCTTCTTGGACTTAAATTAGGAAAAGAAAATGGACAAATATCTGAAGAAAAATACAAAGAAGAAATAGATAAAATATTAGATGCTAGCGATAGATTTGAAGACGTATATAAAAAGTCAGAACAATGGATTGAGAAAAATAAAAGTAGATTAGTAGAAGCTAAGGAAATAAGAATAATAGGTCCAGCAGAATTATATGGTGATACTTTAGAAAGTGCATTGAAGTTATTAGAAACTATGAGAGTGCCTGTTACAGGATATGAATTTGAAGAATTTATACATGGTATATATAATGCAATAAATAGTGATTCAACAATATTTATATTAGATACAGGAAAAGAACCAAGAGTAGCAAAAATGATTGAAGTTTTATCTGAATGGACAAGCAATATTTATGTAATAGGACGAAATGTTGCTTCGGATGATAGAAATCTACAAATAAATGTGAGTGAAGATGAACATCATCAAACATTTAATTTCATAGTGCCAATGCAATTAATATGTGGAGAGATACCTAATTTAAGAGGTGTTAATCCGAGTATACCAAAAGATCCTCAATTTCATATGAAACTTGGAAGCAAGAGAATTAATAAATAATCTGTAATAAAAATAATTGTTAATAAGTTGGTTGCGTAAAAATTCTATAATAATTATTTAAACGTATTGATGAAAAAATGTTATTAGGCTAATAATTTATTTTGAGTTTTAATTGAAATTGAATATATTAAGTTTATTGTAAAATTTAGAACAGTAAATAGTTTTTTATAAAAATAAACTATTTACTGTTTCTTCTATTTGAAAAGAAAGTACAATACACCATTTTTTATATCCGTTCTAATTAACTAGAAAGATCTACATTATTCTGTGATTATATAACACTTTTAATTTTTTAAAGACTATGCTTAATAATCCAAAGAACACACCATCTCTTGTTGCTATAAGAATTATAAAGTAAATACTGCAACAAGCAAGTATATCAAGTATACATGATAATATAGTTCCAGATATAAATTTATTTATAACAAAGGTTATTGGGATAAATATTAAAGAGTAATACAAATACTTCAAATTCTCAAAAGCGAATAATCTTATATTTATGTTAAGTTCATTTTTTACTAATCTATATTCTAAAGCCATAACTACTAAATTTGAAATTAAAGTTGTTGCTATTACTTTTGTTGGTGTGAACATATCTGTAAATATTAAAAGCGCATTTAAGATTAAATTTAATATCCCTCCAATGAAAACTAATTTAGCATCTGTTTTTTCTCTCCCGAAAATATAAATTATCTGATCTGAAATAATTCTATCAATTCCAATAGTCAGCATATATATTGAAAACACCATTAGTATTGGTACAGCTGGAAGATAGATATCAGTACCTTTGCCCATAATCATAATAACCTGTTTAGAAACTCCAAGTAATCCTATTGAGGCTGGAAATAAGAATAAGAAATATATTTTAATTACCTTATTTAATAAATTCAAATAGATTTCTTTTGAATGATTTTCTAAATAGTTTGAAAGTCTAGCCATGGAAACTTGAACTATTGTAAACATTAAGATATCTATCATTGACATTATCTTTTGGGCCACTCCATAATATCCTGCTTCTGTTGATCCTAAATTGCTATTTAGCATGTTTTTATCAAGCCAAGTATATAAAATGTATGTGTTGGCAAGTATTACAACTGAAAACATAGGTTTTATATGTTTTTTTATTTGTAAATCTGAGAAGTCAAAGTGTATCTTCTTTTTTATATATATAAAACTGGATATGTTATTAATAAAATTTATACCACAAGTAAGATATATGTAAAATAAAAAATCAGCCTGAGTCTTTACAAAATATATTGTTAATAAATTATATATGATTTTAATTATCATAGTTTTTAATGCTATAAAATCATAATTTTCAAGAGCTTCATTAATCCATTCAACATTGAACATATTAAAAACTATGTTTAATCCCATAACCATGCAAGTATAAAAATATGCATCATTTCTATGTAATATAGTTAAAAAGATAGCATAAAAAATAGAAGTTACAGCTGTTGTTGTGGTGGTAATTACAAATAAACTAGTAATTGTTTTGGTTAGTTTATCCTTATCATCTCTTACTTTGCTTACTTCTCTTAAACCATATTGATACACCCCAAAGCTTGCAAAAATCATAAAAACTGCAGTCCAGGTTTCCCCCATGGTCATATATCCATTTAATTTATCTTGAATTGCACTAAGAACTATTGGCATAACTATTATAGGCAAAATTATATTTGAAACATTTAATACCGCTTTAAAAAAAGCATTTTTAGATATTGATCTAGACATAATTATCTCCTTAAAATATATTGTATTTTGAAGTTTGCAATATTATGGTAATATAGTAATTGAATTGTTTCAATTACTATATATAAATGTCTAAGATAATTGAAAAATATAAAATATTGAGTTGAATATAATTCAACTTATTTGATTATCATTATATGATAACAATATGGAGTGAGGAATTTGAATAAAGATTTATATGAATTTAAAGAAATAGATGAAAAGATAAAGAACAAATTAAATTATATTAAAGCTGATTCAGATATTATGTATAACAATATTAATGAAGTAAAAGCATTAAAAAATGATATATATGAAAAAACATCTAAGGTTTTTACGTACAATCTAAGAAAATTAATTCAATTGGAATCAACACAAAAAAAGTTGGCTGGTAAAATTGGTATATCAGAGGATTTACTATCTAAATATAAATCAGGAGATGCTTTCCCATCTATAGAAACATTACTATATATTTCTGAGGTATATAATATAACAATCGAAAAACTTATTTCTATGCCGCTAACAGCAGAAGATATTGAGAACTTAGAAAATAATAATGAAATTGGATCCGATATTTTTGAAGAGAAATACTACGTTTATTTTTTTGTTACTAATATAGCTAAAGAAGGATCTTTGCATGAAGGAATCGTAGAAATTAAGAATGAAAATGTAAATTTTAAGATTTGTTCAGATGAAAAGGTGATTAAATATTTTATGGGGAAGTATATTGTATCCGATAAAATGATATTTTTTAATTTAAGCAGCTCAAATGATGGAGTTACATATATAAATATGATTAAACCAAACCTCAATAAAAATAAATATACCGGTGGTGTTGCTATGATGATGCTTCCCTCAGATGCGAATAGTAAACCATGTGTTCAAAAGATTTTATTTAGCAAAATCAAGTTGGATAGAGAATTATATTACAATAACCTAAAAGGGATTTTAAATTTTAAAATTGATGGAGTTAATTTAGGTCATGTTAAGCTATCTCAGTGGGAAGATGAGGCGGCATATAATTTTATATTAAAACTAAAGAGTTCTAGGAGAGCTTAGTGTTTCAGCACTAAGCTATTTTTTGGCTATTTAGGAAATTATAATTCAGTAAAATCTGTGGACGAGGAGATACTCCTTGAGGGTATAACTTTTTGATCAAAGATAAAAAATCTAAACTACTATGTTATAATATATTTTATGCAAAAATAGCATTATTGAAATGCAAGTATTAGAGGTAAAAGTGATATTTAATTTATAATTTATAGATTAAATAAATGGCTAGAATCTTATTTGTGCTTGTCACGAAAGAGGTGATTACTTGAAACTAGAAGAATTAAAGTCAATATTATTTAAATCAGCTTCATCTACTATGAAAAGAGAGGGAGAGGTTAAATTTAATAATGGTTTAGTCACTTATTTTAAGGGGAAAAAGATAGATAATATATATCATATTTATGGAAGAGTTACGGATAAAAATAGAATTAACGAATTTAGTACACATATTAAGATCAACCTTCAAAAGAAAAAACTAGAGAGCGCTAAGTGTTCCTGTGACGAGTTTAAAGAGTTTACTTCGAGTGGATATACATTAATGTGTAGTCATATAACTGCTACTGAATATAAGTTTATTAGCTTGCTTGAAAGCGATAATGATAAAGAAGAAAATTCTGAAGAGAAAACTGCAGAAAAATATAAAATATGGGGAAATGATCATAGCACAAGGCTTATTCGAAAAATAGAAAAAGATTCTCTATATTATGAGGTACAAACACCTTCGAGAAGTGGGAAGCTTATACTTAAGCCAGAGGAACTTAGAAAATTTTTAAAAGGTATAGAGGATAGAAAAATAAAATTTAAGTTTGATTATATTGAAATTACAGCACCAATATTACACAAAGATCTACCTATAACCTTTAATGTTAAGGAAGATAACGGAATGATAGTATTGACGACTCATAAGCAGCTTCCCATTTCATTAAATTCAAACAATGATGTTTATTATTTTAGGAATGAACTCTATTTACCTTCAAAAAATCAAATTGATAATTATGCTAGTTTGCATGAAAGATTATTAGTTTATGGCAGAATTACTTATAGAAAAGATATAGATACTTACACTAAACTAATGTCTCTTTTAAGTAGAATTTCGAGTAACATAAATATTGCGGAAAACTTAAGAAATTATGCATCTAATTTATCAAGACCTGAATTCTTTTTATATGAAGGGAACGGAAAAATTTACTGTGATATATTTCTTAGCTATGGTAGTACAAAAATCAATATATTAGATGAGAGAAATGTTTCACATACGTTCATAAGAGATGATAAAAAAGAAGAAAAGCTTCTTATGGAAGTTGAAAAACTAAGTTTTGTAAAAATAGATAACAGACTTGTATTTATAGGTAAAGATGAAGAGTTGTTTAATATACTAAGCAAAAAAGGAGAGACAATTCACTCGTTGGGAAATGTTATGTTAGGAAACGGCCTTAGCAATAAAAAAATATATAATCTGGATTCAATTAGAGTTGATTTAGATGAAGTGGACGGTAGTTATAATTTCTCTTATAGTATAGAGGAGTTAGGAACAAAGGAATTAAATAGTGCATTAAAGGCATATAAAGATAAAAATAAATTTTACAAAACAAGAAATAATAACTTTTTAGATTTTGAAGATAATGGTGTGAGAAGTTTTTTTAATCTAATTGAAGTGTTAAATATAAATCTGGATTTAAATAATGAAAAAGTTAAAATGGAGAAGAATAAAGCCTTATGTCTATATGAAAATATAAAGAATATAGGGTTAGGAATTATACAGAATTCCAATGAATTAGAAGATATAGAAAATAAGTTAGACAACATAAATAATAAAAATATATCAATCCCAAGTGATTTTAAAGGAATCCTTAGAGAATATCAAATTAATGGATTTAAGTGGCTCAAGACCTTAAGTGAAGTGGGATTTGGAGGAATATTAGCAGATGAGATGGGATTAGGTAAGACAATACAAGTTATAGCATTCTTATTATCAGAGAAGAACAAAAAGACTTGCATAATTTGTCCGACATCATTGCTTTATAATTGGAAAGATGAAATTTTAAGATTTGCGCCAAGTTTAAGGGTTGTGATGGTTCATGGAAGTCAAAGAGATAAAATTATGGAAGATATATATGAGTATGATGTAGTGCTAACTACTTATGGAACATTGAGATTAGATATAGATAATTATAGAGATATTGTTTTTGATTATTGCATAATTGATGAGGGGCAGAGTATTAAGAATTCTGAAGCTCAGAATTCAAGAGCTGTAAAAGAAATTCAGGCAAAAATTAGATTTGCTTTAACTGGAACACCTATTGAAAATAATTTGACAGAGCTTTGGTCTATATTTGACTTTATAATGCCAGTGTACCTCTACGCTAAAGAAAAGTTTGAGGAAAAATTTATTTCAAGAAGGGAAGATAATTTAGAGAATCTTAAGACTATGATAAAGCCTTTTATTTTAAGGAGAACTAAGAAAGAAGTAATGAATGAATTACCAGATAAAATAGAAAAAACTTTATTAGTTGAAATGACCCCTTCTCAAAAAGCTGTGTATAGTAATTATGTAAAAAGAGTAAAAGCTGTAATGAAGAATAACAAAGATGGTAGAATCGAGATATTCTCATATTTAACTAAGCTAAGGGAGATATGTTTAGATCCTTCACTTATACTTGAAGACTATAATGGAGGAAGTGGGAAAATAGAAGAAGTAGCAGGAATTATCAAAAATCATATTGATTCTGGTGGGAAGATACTTCTATTTTCACAATTTACTTCTGCATTAGATAGGATTGGGGATCGCTTAAATAAGGAGAAAATAGAATTTTTCCATTTGAGCGGAAAAACAAGCCCTAAAAATAGAATAAAAATGGTTAAAGATTTTAATACTAATGAGTTTGTGAATGTCTTTTTGATTTCCTTAAAGGCTGGAGGAACTGGACTTAATTTAACATCAGCTAATTTAGTTATTCATTTTGATCCATGGTGGAATCCAGCAGTTGAGGCTCAGGCGACGGATAGAGCTCATAGAATTGGTCAAAGGGATGTAGTAGAGGTGATTAAGTTAGTATCTAAAGGAACTATAGAGGAGAAAATCATTTTGCTTCAAGAAGATAAAAAACAACTTATTGACAGTATTTTAACGGGAGAACTTAAAAATAGCGGCTTATTAGGCAGTTTATCAAAAGAAGATTTACAACAATTGTTTGAGAGAGATTAAATAATTGTTGTATAAATATAAAAAGATATTAGTAAGAAATAATTATGTTGAATGAAGAAAAGCTGGCTAGGTTTTTAATGTTAATTGAAATCTATAAAAATTATATATTTCTATGAGTATAAAATTATCTGAAAAATATTTTCAGATAATTTTATTATTTAAAGGAATATTTGAAAATAAGTACCTGTTTTGATTGCATGTATATAATTATCAATAGTTATCTACTATAATGTAAATGAACAAAATGTAATACTAAGTACGAAGCATAAACATCTAAAGATTAGGTCATTCTTCTACCTGGCGATGATCTAACTTATTAAATTCGTTTAGGCGATACTCCATATTTTTTTCATAATCTTTGTTAAAGATACAAGAGAATATGACATCTAAAACATATTGTGTAGCAATATGAGAAGAATAGTGAGAAATTTTCTTTTTTAAATTTTCTTTACTAGAAACAAATATATGATATTTAAATAACTTAGTTAAATAGTTTTCTTGAGCTGAACAGATAACTAAGGTTTCTATTTCCTTACGTTTTAGAACTAAAGCAATTTCTTTAATTTCAGGTGTCTTACCAGAATAAGAAAGGATAATTGCAACTTGCTTATTTTTATTATTAGAAGCGGCAGCACGGTATACTTGGTTCATTGGAATTAGTGAAACATTAACGTATCTACCGATGCTTTGCATTTTATCTTGAAAGTTCAATGCCGTTTGTATATTATTTGTAACGGCATAAACATCGACTATCTCGGCATTATAAATTAAATCAACAGCATCTTCTAGCTGTTCGGAATTAAAGAAGGAAAAAGTGTTGGTTAAGGTATCAATATAAAGCTGCTTAATGTTACTAGCGATTTGAAACTGTGTATCGTCTTTCTTGAAAGGAAAATTTATATCAATATTTTCTGGCTTATTCATTTTGGAGTATAGTTCTTCAACAAACTTGATTTTAAATTCTTTGAAACCAGTTAATCCGATTTTTTTACATAGTCTGTGTATAGTTGAGATTGATGAAAAAGATACTTTGGCTAATTCATCTAGTGACATACCAGCAACTTGCTCCTGATTTTCCAATATGTAATTTGCAAGTAATTTTTCTGTTTCAGTTAAATTATTAGCATATAAAAGTAAATTATAAATTGTCATGATGATTATCTCCTTGGTGAAGTTTACATTTTTAGATGAATTATTTTATTAATGAATGTCGTGAATAAACAATTAAATTTGTCATTAATACTTTTTAAGGAAAAGTATTATGTATGTTGATAAAACAATTACTCATCATAATTTTAAAAATATTTAAAGAATTTTAGCCGTAATTATGAAATATGCATTATGAATTGCAACATATATATATTTATTTTAGCATTAATAAAAATTATTATCATCAAATTGAACTAAAGAATTATGAACTTAAAATATCAATGGAGTTAGCATATAAATTATATTGTAGAAATTATAACTGGATTTGAGCATCTATTATAAAGATGACTTTTAAAGAGTACAAGCAGTTTCTTTTTTATGAAGAAAATTATTAAGTAGAGTATATATTCACGGCACAAGATTGATACAGTGCTTCATTCTTTGGAGAGTTACAATAAAATCAAATCGCAAATAACTTTTGAAAGTATTGGAAATACACAGTCTTAGAAGCAGATCTTATTTTAAATATTTTAAAAAAGTATATATAAAAATGCGCAATATAGGAGGAGGCAAAATTATGGCATATAAACTAATAGCTTGTGATATGGATGAGACACTATTAAATGATAATCATATAATTTGTCAAAGAAATATTGATTTAATAAAAAGAGCCAAGAAAGAGTATGGAGTAAAATTTGTACCAGCTACAGGAAGAGGTTATTCTTCTATTCAGAAGGACTTGAAAATTTTAGATTTATATGATCAGGTTGGGGAATATATTATTTCCTTTAATGGCGGCGCTTTAACAGAAAATAAGGATAACAAGCTACTGCAATTTAAAGGATTAAGATTCGATAAGATGAAAGAAATTTTTGAGTATGGATTAAATAAGGATGTTTGCATACATGTTTATACAAAAGATAAATTGTATATTTATAATTTATCACAAAGTGAAGAAGAAAGAATTAAAAATCAAAAATTAGAGTGTACTATTATGAAAGAAAATACAGTGGATTTTCTTGAAGAGGAACCAATTGCAAAGATCATATATCAAAATATAAATGTTCAATATTTGATGGGTATTGAGCCAGATATGAGAAGTATTACAGAGGGGTATTGTGCTGTAAGTTATTCGTCAAATCGATATATGGAATTTAATTCATTAGGGGTAGATAAAGGTAGTGGTCTAATTAATTTAGCAAAAATTTTAGATATAGATATTAAAGACACAATTGCTGTAGGAGATAACTATAACGATATGTCTATGTTAAAAGTAGCAGGTCTATCAGTAGCGGCGGGAAATGCAGTTGAAGATGTAAAAAGAGCCTGTGATTATACAACAGAAGCCGATAATAATGAAGGTGTTGTCGCTGAATTAATTGAGAATTTTATATTGAAGAAATAGTAATAATAGTTGTAATAATATTTTAGGAGGAAATTTAATTATGTTAGCTGATTATCATATGCATACAAGTTTTAGCGATGATTCCACTTATCCTATGGAAGATGAGATCAAAAAGGCAATATCTTTAGGAATTGATGAAATATGCTTTACAGAGCATGTTGATTATGGAGTGAAAGTAGATATAAATTGCAATTATATAGATTATATAAATGAATTTAATAGGTGCAGAGAAAAATATAAAGATAAAATTACTATGAAACTTGGAATCGAATTTGGGATGCAAGAACATACTATTGATGAATTTCAAAAAGATTTTAATGAATATGATTTTGATTTTGTTATTCTCTCTTGTCATCAGGTAGATAATAAGGCATTTTGGACACAGGATTTTCAAAAAGGAAAGACACAAAAGGAATATAATGAGAAATATTATGAGGAAATATTAAAAGTAATAAAAAAATATAATGATTATAGTGTTTTAGGTCATTTAGATATGATTAATAGATATGATAAGATGGGAAAATATCCTTTTGAAAAGGTAAGAGATATTGTAAAAGAAATCTTAGTTCACGTAATTTCTCATGGAAAAGGAATTGAAATTAACACATCTTGTTTTAGATATGGGTTAGATGATTTGACACCTTCTAGAGAAATATTAAAGTTATACAGAGAATTAGGAGGAACTATTATTACAATAGGATCTGATTCACATAAGGAAGATGATGTAGGATGCAAGATTTCTTATGTAAAAAATGAACTTAAGGAACTGGGATATAAAGAATTTTGTACATATAAGAAAATGGAGCCAATCTTTCATTGTTTATGATAATAGATGAATAATTAAAAATATTAGTAAAGTTCAGCGTACATTAACTGTAGGTAAATAAGTTCATGTATGCTGTTTTTTATTTAGTTTAATTTATTATTATTCAATTATTTGTAATTAAGTGTTGTTTTATCACTATAAAAATTAATAAAATGGGGATATTAAAAAAATAATTTTACATATTGCACATAGGTGTTAAAATATAGGAAGATTAGTTTATTTTGAAAGGGATATGAAAAATGATAAGAGAAGCAACGGAAAAAGATTTAGCAGATATTTTAGAGATTTACAATGATGCTATATTAAATACAACAGCGATTTATGATTATACTGCTCATAATCTTGAGGAAAGAAAACAGTGGTTTGATGAAAAGAAAAAAGATGGATGCCCACTATTGGTGTTTGAAAAAGATAACAAAGTTGTAGGATTTGCTACATACGGGTCTTTTAGAACTTATCCAGCCTTTAAGTACACAATAGAACATTCTGTATATGTTCATAAAGACTATAGAAATTTAGGAATAGGGAAGATATTGTTAAAGGAATTAATTGATGCTGCTAATAGAGATGAGTACGCAACTATGGTTGCTTGCATTGATAGTTTAAATGACGGTAGTATCAAAATTCATGAGAAATTTGGGTTTAAATACTCGGGAACAGTAAATAAAGCAGGCTATAAATTTGGTAAATGGTTGGACTTAGTTTTTTATCAACTAGATCTAACAGGCCCTAAGTATCCAATAGAAAAGTAATGATTTTTTATATTTTTGAAATAAATAGACGTATTTTAAGAATAATAAAGCACCACCAGATATCATAATTTATAACATCTAGTGGTGCTTTTTCACTTTTCTATTCTGCTGAATCTATTTCACTACTAATTGAGGTATTAAATATTAATGAAGTAAGCATTGCACCTATTAGAAAAAGTATGCCTGCTGAGATGTAGAGAATAGTAAGGGAAAATTGGCTTTTAAGCCATCCTGTAATTGACATTGTAATAACCATGAATCCCATAAACATTGGATTTAATACTCCGTTTACTCTTCCAACAAACTCAGATTTTGTTAATTGAAGAATTAATGTGTTAATACCAATTTGGATGCAAGGCATAAAAAATCCATTAAGGAATTGGAACAATAGAATTATAATCCAGCTTGAAGATAATCCCATGCCAACCATTGAAATGGTGTTAACTATAAGTCCTATTGCAAGAAGCTTTTGGGGCATAACTTTCTTTGAGATTGTCATAACTAATCCGCCACCAATAAACATTGCTGCTCCATTTACCATAAGTAATAATTGAAGATTTTCTTTAGGAAGACCGAGTCTTTCAACAATTAAGAAAACCCCAAGTGGTTGTATGATACCAACAGCAAGGCCTGATACTGCAAAAACAGATCCAAGTATAGTTAGCTCTCTTTGCTGCCAAACATAGGCGAAACCTTCTTTTAATTCTTCTAAGAAATGATTTGTAGTTTCTTTCTTTTCAATTATCTCATCAGCGGGCAATAGAGTTAATACTGAAGCTGATAGTAAGAAAGCTACACCCATTACTGATATAGAAATATCTATTCCAAACTTTTGAAAAGCAATGGTACCTAATGCTGGTCCTATAATCATAAAAATAGACATAAGAGTTTGGAAAATAGCCATTCCAGTTTGCATAAACTCTTCAGGAACATGGACTTTAAATAATTTCATTGCAGAGGGCTGAGAAAACTGAGACAAAATAGATGAAATAAATGTTACAAAAAATACAGCTTCCCAAGTTGCAAAGATTATTGTAAGCAGAACGGCAAAAACAGAAATAGCACTTAGTAAATCACACCAAACCATGGTACGCTTCGGTCGCCATCTATCTGCAAAGGTTCCCCCAATAAATGAAAATATAAATATTGGAGCAAATTCTGCAACTGAAATTAAAGAAACCGCAATGGGATTGTTATTAGTCTTCTCCATTACAAATAACAATATGGCGAAATTACGAACCCATATTCCTATTTGTAGAAAAATAGAAGAAGCTATAATTACTTGAACAAATCTATTGCGAAAAAATGAAGACATTGACATTGTCGATTTTGTCATATAATTACCCCTCTTAAATTATTGAATATTTTATTATATACTATATCATAAATCAGTAGCACATCAAGTTAAAATATTATTATAATGTTGTATAAATAGCTAAGTATATATATAATTATAAAGTTGACCTTAAAATAAACAAAGGAAATTTATAAGGAAGTGATTTAAAGATGAATTCAAGAAAAAGAAGCATTGCAGCAGCATTAATGGTAGCAATGTTTTTAGGGGCAGTGGAAGGAACTGTTGTAACGACAGCTATACCAACAATAGTGAAGGATTTACAAGGATTTGAAATTATTAGTTCAGTTTTTTCAGTATATTTACTAACTTCTGCCATTGCTACTCCTATATATGGGAAACTATCAGATCTATATGGAAGAAAAAATATGCTTTCAATTGGAATAATAATATTTTTAATTGGAAGCTTTTTATGTGGATTATCGCAAACTATGTACATGCTGATAGGAGCTAGAGCAGTACAAGGAATAGGTGCTGGAGCAATATTTACAGTTACATATACAATTATTGGAGATGTATTTACATTAGAGGAAAGACCAAAGATCCAAGGAATAATAAGTTCTGTTTGGGGAATTGCAAGTTTAGTAGGTCCATTTTTGGGAGGGATTTTAATAGATTTATTATCCTGGCATTGGATATTTTTTATAAATCTTCCATTTGGAATTATATCAGTTGTACTTATTCAAAGAAATTTGGATGAAGTTTTCGAAAAGAAAAAACATAGCATAGATTTTGCTGGAATTATAACTTTATCACTGGCGATGGTTATATTTTTGAATATCTTCTTGTCAAATGAAGATATGAGTTCTAGCAATAATATATTTACTTTATTATCCGTTATTGCAACTGTTATATTACTAGTTGCATTCTGTATAATTGAAAGAAAAGCAAAAGAGCCAATTATTCCTTTTGATATATTTACAAAGACAAGTTCAATTGTGAATTTAATAAGCTTCTTGGCTTCAGCTATATTAATGGGTTCGAATGTTTATCTCCCAATATACATACAAAATGTACTTGGATATAGTGCTAAGATATCAGGCTTGGCACTAGCTCCTATGTCATTTGCTTGGCTTATAGCTGCAGTAATTTTAGGAAAGTGTATAGTAAAGTTTGGTGGGAAAATAGTAATACTTATATCTAATGTTATCTTACTAATTAGTACAGCGTTATTGCCTACATTGAATGCAGAATCTTCTATATTATTAGTAATAATATATGCTTTCATAATGGGATTTGGATTTGGTGGAGCATTTACAACTTTAACAATAATAATTCAAGAGTCAGTAGAATATAACAAGAGAGGTGCTGCAACTGCAGCTAATTCATTGCTTAAAACAATAGGTCAAACTATAGGAGTAAGTATATTTGGTAGTATATTTAATATATATATAATTAAGTATTTTACTCAATTAGGAATAAATGGAGTTGATCCAAGTAATTTGTATAATTCAGCGGTAACTGATGAACAGATAAGACTCTCATTAAACAGTTCATTACACTTTTTATTTATAATACTTATAGGAATAGCTGTTATATCGTTACTTTCATCAATGATAATGCCTAAAATAATGGAAAGTTCTAAGACAGAGGAGAACAGAGCATAAAATAGAGGTTGAAAATTTATTAATTACTGTGACTGTATCATATTAAGTTTTTTAATTATTATGATATAGTCACTTCTTTATTATATAAGAGTTTGAATTGGAATGAAATAGGTGGCATCTAGGCCACTCTGAAGCATAAATTATTAATAAAGATAATTCAGAAGGGGACATTTTAAAAGAGAACAAAAAGGAAAATATATTCATCCCCTAGATATTTTTTAGTTAAATTTGAAAATGAAGATAAAAAATCTCAGGATACGGAATCACCTGAGACTTTTAGTGATAGAAAATTTTAAAAATTTCTGTTATAAAAATTTGAATGATTTGTAGAAGCTAAATCTAATGAGCAAATACAGCTTGTTTTGCTTTTGATACAACTGCACTTAATGGCAATGCGATTACTATACCAGTAGATACTTGGATTATGTTCCCTAATATATCTTTAGCTGAATATGCTATTCCTTGTATTAGCCCAATTTTTTCTGTTAAAAAGCCTGATATTATTATTCCAGCAAAAAAATATGCAATCACCATAAATATACCACTGGATACAAATGCAATTGTATACCTCACAGTAACTTTGTTTTCTGACATTTTTTCTAATATAGATCCTGCAATATAAGCCATTCCCCATTTAATAACTAGCGTAAAGGGTGCCCAAAAATAATATCCACCTAATGCATCAACAAGAAACATACCAAGAGCACTTGAAATTGCTCCTTTTTTCTTACCTAGAACTATCACTGATAAGAATACCATACAGTCGCCTATTTGGACAAAGCCTCCAACTGATGGAATTTTAATTATGCTTCCTGCTATATAGGTTAAAGCAATCATTAGCCCCATTAATACTAATTCACTAGTATTTAAAGATTTACTTCTTTCCATAAATATTACCTACCTTTTTTATAAATTACTTGCTGTATATGAATACAGGTTTTTATAGTCTTTGTTTTTTATATCTAGCATGCTTTATACAATAAAACTCAATACAAATAATAAAATCATTATATTAATATATCTAAAATTTATCAAATGTATGGGTACACATAGAAATGATTAGAATAATTCAATCTAGACATATATATCCACAAAATAGTATTGGAAAAAATCTATTTAAGTAGGCTATAATGTAAATATAAATTGGGCCTAATGGGAGGAGATATAATTTGAGAATATTGCATACAGCTGATTGGCATTTAGGCAAGAATTTAGAAGGACAAAGCCGAATGGATGAGCAGGAAGAGTTTTTAAATGATTTTGTTAAGATTGTAGAAGATAATAATATAGATTTAATAATGATTGCGGGAGACGTTTATGATAATCCAAACCCTCCGGCAAGGGCAGAAAAAATGTTTTATGATACTTTAAAGAGACTATCGAAAAATGGGGAGAGACTTACTTTGGTTATATCAGGAAATCATGATAATCCAGAGAGATTGGTTGCGGCAGGTCCACTTGCTCGTGATCATGGAATCATTATGGTTGGAACACCAAAAACTATAGTTCCTTGTGGTGAGTATGGGAAACATAAAGTTTTGTCATCAGGAGAAGGGTATGTGGAAGTTGAAATTAATAGTGAAAAAGCAGTTATCTTAACTGTGCCTTATCCAAGTGAGAAAAGACTGAATGAAGTTATCTATAACTATATGGAAGATGAAGAGGAAAAAGCTAAATCCTATAGTGATAAGATATTTTCTTTATTCAATTCATTAAAAAGTCATTTTAGAGAAGATACAATTAATCTTATAATATCGCATCTATTTGCAATGGGAAGTGAGGAAGGTGGCTCTGAAAGAAGCATTCAATTAGGAGGTGCTTATATAGTAGATGGAAGTTGTTTTCCAAAGGAAGCACAGTATATAGCATTAGGGCATGTGCATAAACCACAAATAGTTCCAGGAACGGATAAAAGAGCAAGGTATTGTGGGTCACCAATTCACTATAATAAAAAAGAGATTAGCTTTGAAAAGAGATGTTATATAGTTGATGCAAAAGCTAATGAAGAATGTGACATACAAGAAATAAACTTAAGGGTATATAAACCAATAGAAATTTGGAAATGCTCAAGTATTGAAGATGCAATATTACGATGTGCTGAAAATAAAGATAAAGATTGCTGGGTGTATTTAGAAATAAGTACAGATAGATACATAAGAGAAGATGAAATAAAACAAATGAAAGAATTAAAAGCAGATATATTAGAGATAATGCCTAAGGTTAAAGGATTGGAAGAAGAGCGTGAATTAAACTTAAGTGAAAAATCGTTTGAGGAAATATTTAAGGAGTTTTATCTTAAAGAAAGGGGCACTCCTCCAGAAGGTGAAGTTATGGAATTGCTTTTATCAATTATAAACGAAGAGGGTGGAACAGATGAGACCAATCAAATTGAGGATTAAGGGCTTAAATAGCTTCATGGATGAACAAATTATAGATTTTGATAAATTAACAGATAGAGGATTTTTTGGAATCTTTGGACCAACTGGAAGTGGGAAATCAACCATATTAGATGGAATAACTCTAGCATTATATGGAAATGTATCAAGAAAAAGCTCCAATTTTATAAATACTAATTGTGACAGATTAAATGTAAATTTTGAGTTTCAAATATCAGGTAGTGAAATAAGAAAATATATCATTGACAGGGAGTTTAAAAGAAAAAAAGATGGTGGAATAAGCTCTGGAAAATGTAAAATCGTTGAAGTAACAAGTTCAGAAGAAGAAATTTTAGCAGATGGAGTTAAAACTATAAATAAGAAAGTTGAGGAGATAGTAGGTCTTAATTTAGAAGATTTTTCGAGAACTGTTGTTTTACCTCAAGGGAAGTTTAGTGAATTCTTAAAACTTGAAGGCAAAGATAGGCGTGATATGCTTGAAAGGTTGTTTAACCTTCAACAATTTGGAGACAATTTATCCAGAAAACTTAGTGCAAAGATAAGCAAAGAGCGAACTGATAGCAATATTTTAGCGGGACAATTAAGCGGATACAGCGATGTTAGTCAAGAAAAATTAAAAGAAAAGGAAGATTCGTTTAATGAATTAAAAAATAATCTGGAAGATTTAAAAAAGGAATTAGATATAATAGAAAAGAAGCATAAAGAAAATGAAGAAATATGGAAGCTACAGCTTGATTTATTAGAGTATAAAAATAAAGAACAAAAATTAAAGGAAAAAGAGGAAAAGATAAATTCATATCTAGAAAAGATAAAGCTAGGTGAAGCAGGCGCAAAGGTGCTACCTTATTTAAATGCATTTGAAAGCACTAGAAAAGCCTTTGATAAAAATGAGGTTGAGCTAGAAGAATTAAAATTAAAGATAGATAATATAAAAGAAGAAAAAGAAAAAATCGAGCAACTTTGGTGTATGGCAAAATATAAAAAAGAGAATAAACTTCCTCAATTAATGATGCAGGAACAAAAAGTTAAAGATGCTATTGAAGAAAAGAATTTGATACGTGAGATAGAAAATAAAATAGATTTATTAAAGGCACAAATTAAAGAATGTGATGCTAAAAATAATAGTATACAGAGTGAGCTCATTAAAATAGAAGAAGAAATAAGTAATAAAAATAAACTAATAAAAGAAGACGAAAAAACATATGATAATTTGAAAATTGAAGAAAGCTTAAAAGAGGCAGTTCAAGAAGGAATAATTGTAGAAGAAAAGTTAGAAAAAATAAATGGAATTCTAGTTAAGGATAAGCAAAAGAAAGCAGTTATTGAAAAAGAAAATAGTGAAACTATACTTAAAGGAAAAGCCTTAAGAGAAGTTTTAGATAAAGAAAAAAAGAGTTTGGAAGATAAAGAGAAACAACATGAGTTTTTACTTAAAAATTCGCCAGGTGAACAAAAAGATTTAGTTAATTTAAAACAGTTAGTAGTGGAAAATGAGCAAAAATGGAGCAGTTATGTAAAGCTGAACAAAGAAATAGATTTCTCTAGAGAAGAGATAAAAAACTTACAAATAGATATATTAAGTAGAAGAGAAGAAGAAAAGCAACTTGAAAAAGAACTAGAGGAAATAAAAAATACTCAAAAGGAGATTATGAGAGAAAATTTAGCACATACTCTTAGACAGGAACTTAAAGATGGAGATACATGTCCTGTATGTGGTTCGACTCATCATATGAAAGAAAATATTAGGATATTTGAAGTTCAAGATGTGAAGAATGTAGAGGGAAAAATAAAACTAAAAGAAAATTCAATAAAGATTATTAGTAGTAAAATAACTCAAGGTGAAACTAAGGTAAATAGTTTTAACGAAAAAATTAAAGTTAATCTCGAAGAAATTGAAAAGCTCGGAACTGAGTTTAAGGAAAAAACTTTGGAAGAGTTAAAGCAGGGATTTATAGATTTAGAAAAAGCTTTAGAAAGTTATTCTAAAGATAAGGAAGAACTTGAAAAAAGTGTTAATAGGTTAAGGAATGAAATTAATATTAAAACTGGAGAAATAAATGAATTACGAGCAGTAGTTAGAACTAACCAAAGACAGCTTGAAGATTTGGAAAAGAGTATTACAGAAAATACAGAAGAATTGAATATTCTAAAAAATAGATTGGATTCGCTAAGAGCAAAGACATTAGTAAGTGATTTTAATAAAAAAAGCGAAGAAATTAAAGCCGTTGAAAAAGAGAGAGAAAGATTATCAAAGGTTATTAAATCTAATAGAGAGCTAATAGAAAAATTAGAAAAGAATAAAGAAAATTTAAGTAATGAAGTAATCTTAGTAAAAGAAAACTTAACTAAATATAATACAGAATTAAGTAGTTACGAAAAAAGTAAAGAAGAAAAAATACAAGCGATAAAGAATAAGGTTGATAATGCAGATGATCTGGTTTCACTATTACATAAAATTCAGGAGAATATTGAAAATATTAATAGTGAGTTTAAGGAAAGTGAAAACAATAAAAATAAAATAGAGAAAGAATTTAATGAAAACAATGAAAGGTTAATTTCTGCAATCAGTAAATATAAGGAATTAAGTAAACGAAAAAAAGATGAAGAAGCTCAGTTAGAAGTTGCAATAGACAGTGAAGGATTTAATTCCCTTGACGATGTCAAAAAAAATATAATTGGAAAAGAAGAAATTAATGATTATAAATTAAAAGTAGAAAGTTATAAAAGTGAAGTGTCAAAAGTGAATGGAGCAATTGAAAGTTTACTTAATAAAATAGATGGTAAAGAGTTAAGTGAAGAAGAATATACAGAAATAAAACTCTTAAAAGATATTAAAGAAAAAGAGTTCAATGAAATTAATGAAAACAAAATTAAGGTAGATGAAGAATTAAAAAACATAAAAAATAAGCTGGAAGAACAGAAAGATCTCTTAGATAAGAAGATGAAACTAGAACATAAATTGGCTCTTCTTGGTGATTTGGAAAAGTTATTTAAGGGAAAGAAATTTGTTGAGTTTGTAGCAGTAAGCAAGCTTAAGTATGTTTCAATTGAAGCATCTAAGAGATTAAAAGAGATAACTCATGGAAATTATGGACTAGAGGTTGATGACAATAGCAGATTTATAATTAGAGATTATAAAAATGGTGGAGCCAAAAGAGACTCTACTACTTTATCAGGAGGAGAAACATTTTTAGCATCCTTATCATTAGCTTTGGCATTATCAGCACAGATTCAGCTTAAGGGAACAGCACCATTAGAATTATTTTTCCTTGATGAAGGATTTGGTACTTTAGATGATGATCTACTTGAAGTTGTTATGAATTCGCTAGAAAGGATTCATAATGAAAAATTAAAGGTCGGCATAATAAGCCACGTTGAAGCAATAAAGAATAGAGTACCAGTGAAACTTATGATTACTCCTGCAGAATCAGGTATGGGTGGGAGTAAAGTTAGAATTGAAAGAAACTAAATTTATAAAAATAACAAGTTATTGTATTAATCTATAACTTGTTATTTTTTGTGTTAATTGGTAATTAAGTGCTATAATATAAATTGTAATTAGATTACGAAAATAAAAATTCAATAAATATTAGAGGCGATTTTAAATGTTTAATTGTAAGTCTAACTTGATTTTATCTTTTCATAATTCTTCAGATAAAATTAATATTAGAAAAACTATTAGACCTTGTAAATGCAATAGGCCTATTTATTTTATTCCAACGTGAATGTGTACTTTTAAAATATGAATTAGATAATTATAAGAAAATGAAAATTAATTTTTAGGAGGTACTTATAATGGAGGAATTAAATTTAACTAAAAGAATAAAAACAGCTAGCCATGGTGCTAGAAAGGTAAGAAGAAAAGGCAAGATTCCAGGTGTGATTTATGGAAAAGAAATAGGAAATGAAATATTTACTTTAGATGAATCAGCATTACTAAAAGAAATCTCGGCTAGTGGAGAGCATGGAATAGTAAAATTTAATCTTGATGGAAGGAAAGGAAACGCTGTAATTAAGGAAATTCAAAGGAATGCTTTGGGAAATAAAGCAATTCATGTTGATTTTGAAGAAGTAGCAGCAAATGATATAATGCATACTGAAGTCTTAATTAAGATTGTTGGTAAAGGCATTTTAGAAAGCAAAGGATTAATATTACAAACTCAAAGAGATTTAGTAAAAGTATCTTGTAAAGCAAAAGATTTACCAAAGGATGTTGAATTAGATGTTTCTAATGGACAAGCCGGGACAGTTTATACTTTTAAAGATCTAAAATTTGCTGAAGGAATTGAAGTTTTAGATGATTTATCAACGGTTATAGGATCAATAAGTGAAGAAGAAAAGGCTAAGGAAGAAGGAACAGAATAGAATTATAGATAAACAGAGTTAGATTTTAAATATTATAATCAACCATTTTAATTGAGCATTAGATGGTTGATTTTTTGTTTTTTTAGAGTATATACAGTAATTTATAATTATTATGAAAAGGGATCTTGTTTCAAAGATATATTTTATGATAATTTTAATTATTGCAGTTAATATTATAGATTAGAAGGGAAAAGTGCTTGGCAAAGCATCCAGGTTTTTATATATGATGCAAAATATATAAAAGTGTTTTTATATTATGGATAAATATTGTATAATGTATAGGAGAAAAAACACAGAGAGGGGATCAGAAAATGAATTATAAGGAAAAGTATAACGTGTGGATTAACTCTGACTTTATTAATGAGGAAACTAAGAATGAATTAAAGAGCATATCTGACGAAAAGGAGATTGAAGATAGATTTTACCAAGATTTAGATTTTGGAACTGGTGGATTAAGAGGGGTAATAGGTGCAGGAAGCAATAGAATGAATATATATACTGTTGCTCAAGCTACTCAAGGATTTGCTAATTACTTAAATGATAATTTTAAAGATCCTTCAGTTGCAATTGCATATGATTCAAGAAATATGTCTAAGGAATTTGCAAAAGCAGCTGCACTTAACTTATGTGCAAATAATATAAAAGTATATTTATATGAAAATTTAAGACCAACTCCTGTATTGTCTTTTACAGTTAGAGAATTAAAATGTTGTGGTGGTATAGTAATTACTGCATCTCACAACCCTAAGATTTATAATGGGTATAAAGTTTATGATGAATTTGGCGGCCAAGTAACAGACGAAAAAGCAAAAATGATAATTAACTCTGTTAAAGCGGTAGATGATTTCTCAAAAATTAAGAGTATTGATGAAAATGTTGCCTTAGAGAAAGGGCTATTAAAATATATTGGAGAAGATGTAGATAAGGTTTACTACGAAAAAGTTAAAGGCTTGACTATAAGAACAGATTTAGTTAAGGAAAAGGCCAGCAATTTAAATGTAATATATACTCCTATTCATGGTTCTGGTAATGTTCCAGTAAGAACCGTATTAAAAGAATTAGGCTATAGTAATGTTAAAGTTGTTAAGGAACAAGAAGCACCAGATGGAAATTTCCCAACAGCATCATATCCTAATCCAGAAAATCCTGATGTATTTGAATTAGCATTAAAGATGGCTAAAACAGAAAATCCAGATATAATTTTTGGAACTGATCCAGACTGCGATAGAATAGGTCTTGTAGCTAAAGATAGCACTGGAGAATACAAGGTATTGACTGGTAACCAAACAGGATTACTATTAACTAATTATATATTAAGTTCAATGAAAGAAACTAATAAATTGCCACAGAATGGTGTTATAATTAAAACAATAGTAACAACAGAAGGTGCTAGAAGTATTGCTGAAGATTTTGATATTGAACTTATGGATGTATTAACAGGATTTAAGTACATTGGAGAAAAGATAAGAGAATTTGAAGATGCAGGAGATAGAGACTATATCTTCGGATTTGAAGAAAGCTATGGATATCTTGCTGGAAGCTTTGTACGTGATAAAGATGCTGTTATTGCAGCAATGTTAGTATGTGAAATGTGCCTATATTATAAAGAACAAGGAAAGAGTCTTTACGATGCATTAATAGATTTATATGAAAAGTATGGATATTTTAAAGAAACTCTTGTATCATTAGAATTAAAAGGAAAAGAAGGCCAAGAAAAGATAGCAAACTGCATTGAAGCATTAAGAAATAATCCAGTAAGTGAAGTTAACGGTGTGAAAATCATTACAAGATTAGATTACAAATTAAGTGTTGAGGAAAACACTGTAAATAACACTAAGGCTCCTATTGACTTACCTAAGTCAAATGTATTAAAGTACATCTTAGAAGATGGTTCATATTTTGTAGTAAGGCCATCAGGAACAGAGCCAAAGATGAAAGTTTATTTAGCAGTTAAGAGCAACAGCTTAGACAATGCTGAGAAAGATATTGCTACATTTAAAGAAAAAGTAATGGAAATAATTAATTCACAATTAAGCTAAGTTTCCATAAGTGGAGAGCCAAAATCTATGATTTTGTGTTGATCAGTTAAGCAGACATCTAAATCCGCGATTTGATGATGGCCGCTTACTCTGTGAGTACTCAGCGAACGAATGTGAGTCGAGTTTCCTTATAAATTGCTATCATCTTTTGGTGATAGCAATTTCTTTAATTATGAAATCAAAAAGTGAATGTCTACCAATTATTATTAATGAATACTTAAACAATTAATAAAATTAATGTATACTGAACAATTAAGAAATAAATGCCTTTAAGAAGTTTATAGAATTGTATTATTACAAATTTCCTGGGAAATCTGCTCAATAATTGTGCATTCTTAATTTTAGAATTATAAATTGATTAAGTATTGATAATGATAATTAAATATTTTACTTGTTAGGTAAACATATTTACTAGATCTTTAACATATAACTTAGACTTATTAGATGAACATATTCACTAAGTTGCTAAAACTTTAAGTTCGTATCTTCACTAGAAATCATAAATATATTTGTGGAGAAAACATTTGAAAATGAGCTGTTAAAGGTTCTTAGCTGTAGGTTGTTCCATTTTAGCTTGTTAAACTGAAAGTTGGAGCATGCTAAAGTGGATACAACCAGCTGCTTAGAAGCTTCAACAATATTTTCATAGCTTTTCGGAACCAAAATATTTATGATTTTGATAAGCTACCATATAAAGTAAGTTCTAGAGTTGGATATCTATAAAGTGAGATTTAAACAAGAGGTGTAAAATGAGTAATTACAAGACAATGTATAAAGATAAATTAAGTAAATTATTATTTTTAGAAATGAATAAAGAAGGGTTTAAAAGAAGTCTAAATATACCAGAAGATGTTAACTTTAAGAATGATGATCTGTATTTGCCTATAAGCTCGGATTATGTTGTATCTAATGTTAACGATGAAGTTAAGTTAAGTAACCTGCCTATATATTACTTTGTTGAGGGTATATTTATTACTTTTGGAGCAGATAAAAATGTTAAATATAATGATGATTACGGAAAAATTCTATCTTATATACCAGATGCAGAAGAATGTGTGAAGAGTCTAATTGCGGATAGAATAAAGAAAAATAGATTAGAAGATGCTTATCTTCTGCTAAAAGGTCTTTATAGGTATACAAGAGAAGAAGAAATTTTAACTAGGCTTTTAGCGGTAGGAGAGACAATAAGAGAAAAAGATTCTGGATTTTCCGAAATTTTATTAGAGGATATTGAAGAATTTAAGGAAAAGTTTGAAAAATCTCCAGAACCACATCTTTATAATGCACTAATACTCAAAGATGATGGTGATTATAAAGGTGCAGAAGTGGAAATAAATGAGTATATAAATAAGGGTGGCAAAAAAACAGATGAAATTGATAAGATAATAGGCGATATTACTAATATAAGTCATTTTGAGAAAGCTGTTGAATATTTAAAAGACGAACCTAAGAAAGCAATAGAATTGTTATTACCACTAAGTGAAGAATTTAATGAAAATCCTTTAGTTTATTACTATCTAGGTGTTGGGTATAGAAGAATTGAAAACTATAATAAAGCTATTCATTACTTGAATAAAAGTCTTACTATAGAATCAGGAAGTCTTGAAACAGTTAATGAGCTTGGAATGAATTATGCTTGCATTGGTGAATATGAGGAAGCAATAAAATATTTTAGAAAAGCATTTGAAGCTTCTAAAGAAGTTGAAATTTGTACTAATATAGTAATGTGTTATATAAACTTAGGAGACAAAGAGCAAGCAAAAATTCATTTAGAACTTGCAAAGAAAATAGCTCCAGAAGATGATATAGTAGTAGAAATAGATCAAATGTTAAATAGAACCGTAAAATAAACATGGTGATGTATGTTTTCAATTTTGAATTTGGGTTAACATAGTTTTTTATTTGTTATTAACCCTTAATTACTAATTGTAAATTATATAGTGTGCATTGCCTAAGATTTAGGAGATAGATATGTTTACAAAAATACTTGATTTTAATATTTTTAATAGAGACAAAACTGCTTTAATGAACTATATTGAAAATTTTGAAAAGGTAAATATAATATCTGGAAATCCAGAAGTTCTCTTTAATGGATTAAATAGTCCTGTGCTTAAAAAGAATTTTGAAAGCGAAAGTTCTATTATTATACCTGATGGGGTTGGAACTGTTATTGCCTCGAAGATATTAAGAGAACCCGTTAAAGAAAAGATAGCAGGAATAGATGTCTTTAGAGAGATATTAATTAAAGCAAATTTAGAAGAAAGATCTATATATTTATTAGGTTCAAAAGAGGAAACTATTAAGAAATGTGTTGAAAATATAAAGAATGAGTTTCCTAAACTAAAGATATCTGGCTTTCATAATGGTTTTTTTGATTTAAATAACTGTAGTGATATAATTGAAGATGTAAAAAGTGGGAATCCATGGGCTGTTTTTGTTGCAATGGGTTCCCCAAGGCAAGAGATATTTATTGAAAAAATTATTGGAAATTCAAATGTGCATATTTTTATGGGTGTTGGTGGTGTTTTTGATATATTTGCAGGTGAGCTCAAAAGGGCACCCAAATGGATGATATCTCTAGGCTTAGAATGGTTATACAGAGTTGCGAAAGAACCTTTTAGAATAAAGAGATTAATGGCTATTCCTAAGTTTTTATTGTTAGTATTAAAATATAGGAATAAGCAGATTAGTGCTTAATAGAAAAGCTGAACATTATAACACAGAAATAAATAGGTGATTAAATGAAACAAAAAAGTAGCTTAATAAAATCTACATTTGTAATAATGATAGTATCATTGATTAGTAGATTTTTAGGTTTTGCCAGAGACATGCTTATTGCTAAAAATTTTGGTGCTGGAATATATACTGATGCTTATAATATTGCAGTGTCTATACCAGAAACAATATTTACTTTAGTTGGACTTGCAATTTCAACTGCATTTTTACCAATGCTTAGTAAAGTTCGAGCTGAAAAGGGACAAAAAGAGATGTACGATTTTGCAAACAATATAATAAACATACTTTTTATTATATCATTCTTTCTTTTTGTTATAACAAGCCTTTTTTCGAAAGAAATAGTCCATATACTGGGGCCAGCTGAGGAAACAGGACTAATTGCAATAAAGTTATTAAGGATTACACTTGTGAATATATTATTTTTATCGGTTAATGCATGTTTTACAGCATTATTACAAGTAAATGAAGATTTTGTAATTCCGTCCATTTTAGGATTGTTTTTTAATTTGCCTATGATATTATATTTATTGTTGTTTAGGAATTATGATATTTTAGGATTGACCATTGCCAATGTAATAGGAAATTTTTTCAGAGTAGCAGTTCAGGTACCATCGTTGATTACACACGAGTATAAATATAAACTTTTTATAAACTTTAAAGATGATAGATTAAAGGCGATTATGGTATTGATTCTTCCAGTAATTATTGGAGCAGGAGCGAACTCATTAAATATGGCTGTTGATCAGTATATTGCGTTGAAGCTGCCAGATGGTTCAGTCTCAGCTTTAAATTATGCGCAGAAGTTAATTGTTTTTATAAATGCAATTATAACGACATCAGTTACCAGCGTAGCATATCCTCTTATGGCTAATATGAGAAATAGAGGAGATGTGTCTGGGTTTTTAGAGATTTTAAAGAAATCAATCATATATTTATCTATATTATTAATTCCAATTAGTGTTGGAGTTATGATATTTAGTAGAGATATAATAACAATTGTATATGCTAGGGGTGAGTTTACTGGTTATGCAATAAATATTACAACACTTGCATTATTAGGGTATGGAGCAGGAATATTCTTTACAGGAGTAAGAGATATTTTAAATTCAACTTTATTCTCCAGTGGAAAGACAAAAGTAACAGCAATAAATGGTATAATTGGTGTTGTGATTAACATAATATTTAGCATAACTTTATCTAAGTATATAGGTATTATGGGAATAGCATTAGCTTCAGTTATAGCTATGATAGTAACATCGGTACTCTTATTTATAAATATAATTAAATTAGAAAAAAGCTTTAACATAACAGAGATATTAAAAAAAGTGAGTATAATAATAATGAATTCAATAATCATGGGAACGGCACTTTTAACGTTATTAATTTACTTCAAAAATAAATTTAATTCAATTGCAATCCTATTACTTGGAGCGAGTATTGGGGCAGCTATATATCTTGGTTTATGTTATTTATTCAAGGTTGAAGAACTAATGGAAATAAAAGAATTAATCTTAAAAAAGATAAAGAGATAGGAGGATGGTATATGAAGATATTATTTATTGCCTGCTATTCACCATTGATAAATAATTCAGCAGCTATTGAAACTTTACAATATCTAAATAAGTTAAGTGAGATTAATAATAATGAAGTACATCTTCTGACTGTTAATTTTCCTAAAGATTCAATATATTATGATGAAGTATTACGCTCTATGATGAATGATAAAATCAAAACGCATATTATTGATGGTGGACTTATCTTTAAAAAGTTTATGCCAAAAAATAGTGAAAGCTACAATAATTCGCCTTCAAAAATAGGAAATACTAATAGAAGAAAAGTGTTACGGAAAATAAAAAATGCATTAGCGATACCAGATATGTATTATTCATGGGCAAGGAAAGCGGGAATATATGGTATAAAGCTAATGGAAAAAGAAAAATTTGATGTTATATTTTCTATGCATGAGCCGCCATCTTCTCATTTATGTGCTTATTATATAAAAAAACATTATCCAAAGGTACCATGGATTACTTACTGGAGTGATCCATGGCTCAAAGATTCAACAAGAGAAAAATCTTTTATTGTAAAAAAGGTGTTAGAAAAGAATATGGAAAGAGATATTGTTAATCTGGCAGATAAATTTATATTTGTGACTGACGCTAATAGAGATGAATATTTAAAAGATTATAATATTTTAGATAATAGTAGGACTTTTATATTAAATAGAGGGTTTGATGCGAAATTATACGATAAATTATTACATGAAGAAACACCTAAGCTTATAAAGAAAGATAAACTTAACATAATCTATACAGGAGAAATATTTTCTAAACTTAGAGATATAAGACCTTTTGTAAAAGCGCTTGAAGAAATAAAAACAGAGAACTTGGAAATATATAATCAGTTAAATGTATTGTTTTTTGGAAATATAGATGATATAGAAGCTAGGAAGAAACTTCAAAACTTGGAGATTGCGAATGTATCTCCTAGAATACCATTTGATGAGGCACTTAAATACATGTTAAATGGAGAGGTTTTACTCTTATTTGGTAATAAAAACTCAAAGCAAATACCGGCTAAGATTTATGACTATTTTGGGGCAAAGGGTAGGATATTTGTTATTTATGGGGATAAAGATGATCCGATTAAAAGAGTGGTAGAAAATCATAGAAAATGTGTTGTAACTGAGAATAATAGTAAAGAAATAAAAAATCATATCTATAAATTAATAGAAATTCATAAAAATAATGAGATATATTGTGAACCAGATGTTAATTATGAATGGAATTCAATTGTGGAAAGGCTAAACAATATATTAGAAGGAAGTGAATAAATGCACATAATGGTTATTCCATCTTGGTATTCATCTCCAAGAAACGAGGTTCATGGAAGTTTTTTTAAGGAACAGTTTAAAGCTCTTTCAAATAATGGAGAGAAGATTACTGTTGCATACAATGAAATTTGGCCTATTACTATGTTTGGAAAAATTCATGAAAAGAGAGGCATAAATTTTAATATAGAAGATAACCTTAGAACTTATAGATATAAAGATTATAATTATTTACCTAAAAGTCCATTAATGTTTAAGAGTTTCAATAAAAGAATGGATAAGATGTACCAAGAAATTGTTAAAAATGAAGGAAAGGTTGATATTATCCATGCTCATTCAGCTTTTTGGGGGGGGATAGCTGCTTCATATATAAGTGAGAAATATAATGTTCCATTAGTATTAACAGAACATTCATCTCTTAAGTATGCAAAGTATGCTAGAGAAAGTTATAAAAAATATATTTACAATGCTTATGAGAATTCGGATTATTTGATTGCGGTTGGGTCTGGATTAAAAAGAGAAATTCAAGAATATGTAAATAAACCTATCGAAGTTATTCACAACATGGTAGATTTGAATATATTTTCTGTGGATGAGAATATTAAAAAGAGTACCAATATGGATGAAGGTTTTAAATTTTTTTCATGTGCTTTTCTTGAAGAAGGAAAGGGAATTGAATGTTTAATTAAAGCTTTTTCTAGAGCTTTCAAAAATGAAAATGTAAGCTTAAGAATTGGTGGAGACGGAACCCTTAAACTATCATTGGAATCACTTATTAAAGAATTGAATATTGAAAAGCAGGTAATACTTCTAGGAGCTTTATCGAGGGAGGAAGTTTCGAAGGAAATGAAGGAATGTGATGCATTTGCATTACCATCTGAACATGAGACATTTGGTGTTGTATATATTGAAGCACTTGCATGTGGAAAGCCAGTAATTGGAGCTGATAACGGTGGCGCAGAAGATATTATAAAAGAAGATAATGGAATAATAGCTAAAAAGAATGATGTGGAGGATTTAGCCGAAGCATTAAAAAAAATAAAAGAAAATCATAAAATGTATGATAAATATAAAATTAGAGAACAAACAATTTTTAGCTATTCAGAAAAAGTATTAGTTGAAAAGCTAAAAGGAGTGTATAAAAAAGTATATGAGAGAAGCAATTAAAAATATATATGATTTTTTAGATAACAAATTTTATTTTAAGTTATTGTACTTATTTGTAAGTCTAACATTTGTAACTATGCTCAAAGATGTACCAGGAATAAAAATTCTAAGTAATATAACACTAGCTTGGGGTATGCTCTTAATTTTATTCATGGTTATTGAAGGATATAAGAGAAGAAAAATTTATAAATTTGATATTCCACTGGCATTATTTATGATAGTGACTTTAATATTTAACATTTTTATTTATAGAAGTGGTGATAATATTAAAGTTTGGATAGTTAATTTAATTATATTTGTAGTAATATTTGCAGTTGATGTATTTAAATCAAAAAAGAAGCTTATTAAAGAGATGAACATAATTACTTATTCTTATGTAATATTTATGATGGTTGCTTCTATTATATCACTGGTAATGAGATATTCGGGAATAAATATAGAAATCGGACAAGTGGTGTTTGGAAATACAAAAGGGGTTTTTGAAAATGAAAATGCTCTTTCTATAGCAACTTCATTAGCTATAGTTATGTGCGTGTATCTTAATTATATATCAAGAAGTCACAAGCCCAAGATGTTCTGGATGGGAAATATAATATTGCAGGCAGTAACTATGATTGGTTCACATGGAAGAAGTGCATATTTGGTAATAATAGCTGTGATATATCTATCAATATTTATATACAGTAAAAATAAATATATTAGAGCAGCACTTGTTTTAATACCAATACTTTTTTGTGGAGTATTTTTTGAAATGGTTAAAAGTCATTTGGAGGCTTTTACAACAGAGAGGAATATTATTTGGACTTCAGCATCAGTTGTAATAGAAAAAAATCCTTTGACCGGTGTAGGAAATAGTAATCTTATAGAGGCGGTTAGAAATGCAAGAATAGGAAGTTATTTACCTGGAATTGAACTTGGAGGAATGCATAATATATATGTGCAAATAGCTGCGGTAAATGGAGTTATTTCGTTACTCTTATTTCTAATGTTCATAGGAATGATCTTGATGTTTATAATACAACATCTAGATAAGTTAAACAGAAGAGAAAAAAACCAGATGACAATAATAACTTCGATTATAGCAGGTATTCTTGCAGTAAACTTATTTGAAAGTGTATTAGTATATACAATAAGTTTTATTTCAATGATATTTTGGATATACTTAGGGTATCTAGTATCGATTCTAGATAATAAAAATATAGATTAGGTATAAGCAATAAGGAATATAAAAAAATACGACTATAGATAGGGGGAAAATATTATATGAAATTTTGTGACGAAACTATAAAACAATTTTTAGGTGAATTAGAATCAGATTTGCCAGCTCCAGGTGGCGGAAGTGTAGCGGGTCTTATTGCGGCATTATCTGGTGCATTGAATTCTATGGTTTATTCTCTGACAGTAGACAAAAAAGCATATATGAGTCTTCAAGAGGATGAAAAAGAAAGTATAATAAAATTTCAAAAGGAATCTAAAGAGTTCACTGTAAGGAACTTAGAACTTATGGAAGAAGATAGAGAGAACTTTTTGAAGTTAATGGATTCTTATAAGTTGCCTAAAGATATTGAAGAAGAAAAAGAAAAGAGAAAATTGGCGATAAAAGAGAATACTATAAAGTCTATGGAAGCGCCTTTAATTTTAGCTAGAGAAAGCTTAGGATTTTATAAGAACCTTAATGTTATGGCGCAGTATGGAAATAAGATGTTGCTATCAGATTTAGCAATTTCAGCAATTCTACTACATTGTGCGATAGAAAGTTCCATAATAAATGTTAAAGTAAATTTAAATGGGCTTAGAAATGAAGAATTTTTTGAGAAACTTGATAGTGAATTAGATAGTATTATAGAAAAATCAGCTAAAGAAAAAGAATTGATTACAGAAACAGTAAATAAAATAATTTATCCTAAGATGTAGCAATGCAAAAGTGGTTAATTATAATAAGAGATACTTACTAAGAATTCAATTAAAGTAAGTATCTCTTATGTACTTTTATTCTACTGGTTCTCCATCAAAATTCTCGTATTCGGGCCTATTTTTTGGATCGCCCACATTATCTTGGTTAGCATGAAGTCTTCTTCTTCTTACACCTTTTTGCATTGGATTGCTTGATCCTGGTTTGTGTGGTCCATCTTTACGTGGCATATGATACACCTCCTTTTTTTATATTTTGTGCTCATATGAGGTTTTGATACGTTTAATTTTTTGGTGATTAAGGGATTAATAAATGACTAAGGAATAATATTAACAAGTATTGAAAAAGATTGCATATATAATGTATAATATTTATTAACATAAGATATATATATTGAATATAAAAAATATGTGTAATTTTGAATTAATTATATATTGTTATTTATTTTCTATATTATAGTCTTGGACTAAGACTTAGCTTATAATAATATTGAATGTGATTTATAGATAACAAATCTAAAGATTTAACTTATTAGCTAAACGTGTTTATAATTTTAGTAAGTTATAATATAAGTTTAAATTATATATTCTCAAACATATATAGATAAACCAATTATAAGCTATGTGCATAAGTTTAGGTCTAACTTAGTCTGTCTATATATTATAGTAATTTTAAGGAGGAATTAGCATTGGAAAACGCAAAATTTCCTATTGTGTTAAAGAAGAAAAATGGTGTAATGATAGGAGTTGCAATAATAGAGATAATTATAGGAATAATCTTTGGAGCGTTACAAGGAGGATTAAAAAGTGCTCCTATGTGGGTGCTTTTTTTTGCAGGAATAGTTACTGCACTTTCAGTTTTAGTGGAGTATAGTCAAGATATATTAATTAAAGAGGATGCAATAGAATTCTATAAAAACAATGATCTAATAAAATCGATTAAGTATAATAATATAAAAGCTATTCTTATAGGTAAAGGAAATGAGCCTAAAAATAAGAGAAAAGATTTTTTTATAATTAGCTTTTATAGAAATGATAAGAAGAAGAATAAAAATTCTGCAGAGGACACGTACTTAATTAATCCTATGTCGTATAGTGCAGAGGATTTTAGAGTAATAAAAAATATTATTGTATCAAAAAATTCTTCTGTTAAAGTGAGCGAAGATGTAAGTAAATTTATAAAATAATAATTATATAAAATAGCGTTTTAGGAGATACTTTTGAAAAGTTCTCTAACCAGTAATAATAAGTAAATGACTATAGATTAAAAAAATAAAAGTTAAAACATTTTAGTATGTAATTAAGATAAATTTAAAACACACTAAAATGATATAACTTTTATAATTGAATATCTATAGTTATTCTTGTTGTGAAAGCATTTAAGTGAATCTAACCATTGTATATAGTACTGGAATTGTTACTATACCTTATGGCTGGATTTACTATTCCGTAGGTAAATCATTAAGTGATTTGAATTCATAACCTTCCTTTTGAAGTGTTTTAATAACTGATGATAATACCTTTGTATTTGTGTTTGAGACAGCATGCAGAAGCATTATGGAACCTGGATGGGCGCCCTTGCATATCTTCTCTACAGCATAACTTTCTGAAGGCTGATTATTTACTAACCAATCTTTATAAGCAAAACTCCAGAATATAGTTTTATACCCTAAATCCTTTGTCATTGCTAATGATTTTTTGGAATACTTACCCATAGGTGGTCTAAAAAACTTAGGCATATCCTGACCAGTAAGTTCTTTAAAAGCATTCTCTACTCCAGTAAATTCTGCTTCAAATTTTTCTTTATCACGTATTTGAGCTATAGAAGGATGATGAACTGTGTGATTACCAACTACATGTCCTTCATCAACCATACGTTTTATTAGTTCTGGCTGAGTGTCTATGTATGGTTTGACAACAAAAAAGGCTGCAGGTACTTGGCATTCTTTTAATATATCTAAAATCTTTCCGGTATTACCATTTTCATATCCTTCATCAAAAGTAAGATATAGAACTTTTTTTGAGGTATCACCTAGGTAATAAGCAGAATTTTCTTTTAAGAAGCTGACAGATTCCTTCGGACCTTCTGCAATTTGATCTTTTCCTTTACCAACGTAATACCAGTTAAGTTCATCTTCATCACTAAAAGAAGAAAAAATATCTCTTATGTTATCAACATCTAAAATATCTCCAAAGACACCATCTTCTTGAAAACATTCATTTGAATCGGTATCATTATCACTTGCAGCAAGTGCAGGTTTTTGAGGAACAAGAGTAATTAGATTCATTGCTAAAGAAAGAGCAATTAAAGATTTTATAGACTTATTCATTTTCTCACCTTCAATCTTAAAAATTTACATATTTAATTCAGATTTATCCAAGAAAAATATAAAGTGAATATTAGTTGAACTTTATCTAGAGTCATGCTATCGTTATCTTCTACTTGAAGAAATGGTGATGTTACAGTAGCTATAGATAAGATAAAATTCAATTGAAGACATTGAATAAATGCTTAACCAAGTATAGTATTTGAATATTGGGTAGGAATAACCGTGGTAAATTATATATAATTTTAGTCCAAAAGGAATACTTGCACATATGTCGCTTATTAGGTAAATCATATAATTATTTAAACTTAAGTTTATGAGGGATTAAACATTTATAATATAGATCTAATTAGTTTTTTTGCATTACTATTAAGTGCAGTATCTTAGTATATAATTTTTCAATAGTAATTGATTATTACAGATGCCTGAATATGCCTTTTGTGATAATATAAAGTTGAAATAAAAAAGGTTCTAGAGTATAATTTTTAAAGGTATATTAAAAGTTAAGGTATATTTTGAATATCTTTAAGTAAAAGTTCGATATAAGAAAGGAATGTACATAGATGAAATTAGGTATGGTAGGTTTACCGAACGTAGGTAAAAGTACGTTGTTTAATGCGATAACAAAAGCTGGAGCTGAATCAGCTAATTATCCATTCTGTACAATTGAGCCAAATGTTGGTGTAGTAAGTGTTCCAGATAAAAGATTAGATGTTTTAGAAAAAATGTATAATACAAAGAAAAAGGTATATACAGCAATAGAATTTTATGATATAGCAGGATTAGTTAAAGGAGCTTCAAAGGGTGAAGGTTTAGGAAATAAGTTCTTATCTCATATCAGAGAAGTTGCAGCAATTGTTCATGTTGTAAGATGTTTTGATGATGGAAATGTTGTTCATGTTGAAGGTTCTGTTGATCCTATAAGAGATATAGAAACTATAAATTTAGAATTAATTTTCTCAGACTTAGAAGTTTTAGAGAGAAGAATGGAAAAATCTATAAAGCTTGCAAGATCTGGTGATAAGACTGCTAAATTTGAATATGGAGTAATGGAAAGAATTAAAGAACATTTAGAAGCAAACAAACCAGTTAGAACTTTAGAAGTTACTGATGAAGAAGAAGCTTTTATAAAGAGCTTATTCTTAATTACTTCAAAGCCAGTTCTATATGCTTGTAACATCTCTGAGGATGATGTTATGGAAGGTAATTTTGATAATGATTATGTTAAAAGAGTTAAGGAATATGCAGTTAGTGAAAATTCGGAAGTTATGGTTGTAAGTGCTAAAATTGAAGAAGAATTATCAGGTCTTGATGATGAAGAAAAAGCTGAAATGTTAGGTGAATATGGTTTGGATGAATCAGGATTAGATAAATTAATTGAAGCTAGCTACAAATTACTTGGGCTTATGAGTTTCTTAACAGCCGGAGTACAAGAAGTAAGAGCTTGGACAATCAAAAGAGGAACTAAAGCACCAGCAGCGGCAGGTAAGATTCACTCTGATATCGAAAGAGGATTCATAAGAGCAGAAGTGGTTTCTTATAATGATTTAGTTGAATGTGGTTCAGAAGCTGCAGCTAAGGAAAAAGGTAAGTTTAGACTAGAAGGAAAAGATTATATAATGCAAGATGGAGATGTTGTTAATTTTAGATTTAATGTATAATTATCTAAAAAATAATGTTTGCAGTGCTAAAAAAGAGCAGGATTAAGATCTTGCTCTTTTTAGCAATAAGGAAAGTATAAAAAGATTTGGGCTGCAAATACACTTGTTTCAGTGCTTTAAGTAGTATGAGTGCATTTAAATGCCGCTAATTTGATTTTTTATAAGAAGGATTTATAAGGCACGAAGGACTTAAACTAGATAGAATTTGAATTAAAATTGTTTGATATTCAAAATAAGGATATGGGAATATTTAAAGGCAGAAAATTTAATTCTATTTATATTGAGAATTTTAATCTAGAAATTTACTGATTTAAAATGTAAAAGTTTTAATATATTTATGAATATATAGTTACAATTTAATGAATGTTAGTCAAAAAGTAGATTTTTATATCAAAGTTTGTTAAAATAGAGGACAAGTATGAATTGATTATAAAAGTAAGGTGTGATTTATTCGTGAAGAAATCAGTTATAGAGTATATAAGCGATTTTAAAAATAGCAAATATTTTACGTACATAAATGATTTGAAAAAAAGTAAGTATTTTAAATACATAAGCGACTTCAAGAAAGACAGATATTTTACTCCACCTGTAATTATAGTAATTTGCCTGAGCGCGGTTATGATAACTAATGTAATCTCTAAATCTAGAATTGAGTCATCAAAAGATAAGCTTACTATTGCAGCTAATAGTGCTGAAGAGGATTTTTATAATGATAAGTATGATGCTGCAATTGAAGAATATAATAAGTATCAAGAACAAGAAAAAGATGAATGGCCAATATGGAATTTAAAAATTGCAGAAATTTATTCTGTAAAAGGAGATTTCGCAGATTCGAATGAACTTCTTACAAAAGTTTATTTAGCTAGAAACAAGATAGTTGATGGTAAGAAGCAAAAAAATATAGATAATTTTGAGTCTAAAGATAGAGAACTTACAAATTATATAGTGTTTACGTCTTTTATGAACGGAGATTATGATAAGGCTTTGCAATATGGTGAATTGTTTTTGATGGATTATCCAACAGATAAGAGTTTGTTAAAAACAATGTTTACTGTTTATATGGCAAATGACAAGAAAGATAAAATGAAAGAAATAATTGATAATTATCCAAGAGATGATGAAAATGCATCTGATCTGGCAGATTTAGCTAGAATGAATATGATGATGAATAATTTAGATGAAGGGCTTTTATTATTAAAAGATGCATGGCATAAAGATAAAAATGAAGTTAAAGTTTTTGATGTAATAACGCAAATTGCAGAATATAATAAGAATGACATTTTAAATAAGATTACAGCACTTGAGAAAAAAGATTCAGGTGAACTTGCATATAAGATGTGGCAGGCAGAGATTTACTCTAAAGATAAGGAATCGGCTGAAAAAGCTAATAATTTAATTAGTGAGTTAGAAGGTAAAGATGTTGGAAGTATAAATTTAGCACTTATTAAATCTAACACATATCAGAATTTAGGTGAATCAGAAAAAGCAAGAGATGTTATAAATGAAATGATAAAGAGTGATCCAAACTCATTTATAGGATATCACGCAATGTCATTGGAAGATTATAGTGATGAAAATTATGATGATGCACTTAAGAATTGCGAAAAGAGTATATCTTTAAACAAAGACTATGCAGATAACTATGGATTCTTGATGCCAGAGATAATGGAAAAACAAGATAAGAGTGAAAATGCAGAGCCGTATTTTAGAACTGCTTTATATAAGGAACCTTTTAATTATAATATATTAATTAAATTAGCAGAGTATTATGGAAATACAGTTAAGGATAGTTCTAGAGGATTATATTATTATACCTTAGCATCTAAAATGAATCCTAATGATGCAGAAGTATATTATAATATGGCATTAATTAAAGTAGCAAATCAAAGACAAGACGAAGCTATAGATTTATTGAAAAAGAGTATAGCAATAAATTCAAAAGAAATTAAATATCATAGGGCGCTAGGAACTGTGTATTTAAATAAAGAAAAAGGTGATGATGCTCTTAAGGAAATAAGAGCGGCATATGCTATTGATAAAAATGATATACTAACGCTAAATAATGCTGGATGTTATTATGTAGCTATAGAAGGAGATTTAAGTAGAGGGCTAGTTAATTTTAAGGCAGCATATGATGGTATAAATGATAAAACAAGCGAAGAGGATAAAGATACAATAAGCGAAAATTATAATAGAGTAAGGAATTTATCTGATGCATATAATAAAAGAAACGGGGCAACATTAAAAATACCAGATTTAAAATTATTTTATTAAGATAATTATTTATATAATATAAACTTGCAAACAAGTATAAAATAGTCATTTGATAGGGGGAGAGTAGTATGTATCCAATTAAGTTTGAAAACCTATATTACGAGAGAATATGGGGTGGAAAGCACCTAGAGAAATTTAGAAATAATGTTCCAGAAGGTGTAATAGGAGAAAGTTGGGATATAGCTTGTCATAAAAATGGGACTGGTAAAGTAGAAAATGGAGAATTAAAAGGTAAAACATTTGATGAAATAATAAATCTATATGGAGAAAAACTTTTAGGTACTGAAATAAGTACTAAAGAATTTCCACTTTTAATTAAACTAATAACAGCAGAAGATAAACTTTCGGTCCAAGTCCATCCTGATGATGAGTATGCAAATAAGGTTGAAAAAGATTCTGGAAAAACAGAAGCTTGGTATGTAGTGGATGCAGAAGAAAATGCTTCATTAATAGTGGGAACAAAAGATTGCGATAAGGAAAAATTTAAAAAAGCAATAGAAGAAGGGGAATTAGATAAGTACTTAAATAAGATTCCAGTTAAAAGAGGCGACTTTTTCTTTGTGCAAAGTGGATTAGTTCATGCTATATGTGAAGGGGTATTAATTGCTGAAATTCAACAAAATAGTGATACTACATATAGAGTTTACGATTATAATAGAGGTCGTGAAATTCATGTAGAAAAGGCATTAGATGTAATAGATTTTTCTCTTAAAGGGGAGAATTCAAAAGGAATTCTAATTGAAAGAGATGGATATGATAAATCATATCTTTGTTTAGGTGAATATTTTACAATACAAAAATATAAAATTACTACATCTGTAAAAGAAACGAGTGATGAGGGAAGATTTTATTTATTTACATGTGTTGAAGGTAATGGTGTAATTAAATATAGTGGTGGAGAAGAAAAAATGCTTATGGGAGATAGTATCTTCATTCCAGCAACTCTTGGAGATTACGAATTAGTTGGTAATTTTACAGTATTAAAGAGCTATGTACCAAACATAGAAAATGAAGAAAAAAGCATAATGAGTGTAATAGAGAAATAATAATAAAGATTAAGGGGGAACTATTAAGTTGCTCCTTAATTGTTTGACTAACTTGTAAAATAAGAATTTGATTAAGGAATAATCATTATATTTATATATTGAAATAATAAATTGCGTTTAGAATCTTATAAGAATTGAAATTGGACAAAGTATTATTTATCTTAGAAATAGAGAGCAAAGTGAATTTTGGTGAGAGTAAAGAGAAATATAGTGAATTTATTAAAAAATTAATAATTTTTTAATATGAAATAAGACCTAATAGGTTTAAAATATATTAATATGGTTAAAAAAGTAAATAAGTAAACAAAAAAGAAAGAGAGTGAAAATTAAGTGGGATTGGATATTTTATTTATAATCAAAGCTATAATAATAGCAATAGTTGAAGGATTAACAGAATTTATTCCGGTGTCATCAACTGGACATATGATACTGGCGTCAAGCATCATTAATTTTAAGGGTGACTTTGTTAAAATGTATGAGGTTGTAATTCAATTAGGTGCAATATTGGCCGTTGTTGTTTTATATTGGAAGAAGATAAAAGACAGCGTAATTGAATTTTTCAGATATATATTTACAAAAGGAAAAGAAGGTAAAACAGGTTTTAACTTTGGTATAAATGTAATAGTAGGATGCATACCAATGCTGATAATAGGATTATTATTTTATAAAAAGATAAAAAGTTTATTTAATCCTGAAGCTGTTGTTATAGGATTTATAGTTGGAGGTATTCTATTAATAATAATTGAAAACATGTTTAGAAAAAGTAACAAACATGCAACAAAAAGTTTAGATAGTATAACTCCAATGCAAGCTCTAAAGGTAGGCGTATTCCAAGTACTTTCAGTATGGCCAGGAATGTCAAGGAGTGCATCGACTATTATGGGAGGATGGATTGCAGGTCTTTCAACACCAATAGCTGCTGAATTTTCATTCTTTTTAGCTATTCCAGCCATGATAGGAGCATCTGCAAAAGACCTTATGGAATTTGATTATTCAGGAATGAATTTGACTTCATGGATATCATTAGTAGTAGGCTTTATTGTGGCATTTGTAGTGTCAGTCGTTGTTATGGATAAATTTGTTTCTTATTTGAAGAAAAGACCAATGCGTGTATTTGCAGTTTATAGAATAGGTGCAGGTATAGTATTTGGAATACTTATGTTCTTTGGTTTTTTAAATTTTACATTATAAAAATAAAGAGTTGGATTAGCTTTATGCTAATTCAACTTTTTTTATAAAAAAGAATTAAATTTAAATTATAAAACAAATAAGTGTATTTAAATAGTAAATTTATATTTATCATTTAAATACGTTAAGAGTTTAATTAGGACTAATTAATGTAGAAACGCAATTAAGTATATATGTTAAAAAGAAACGTAAATAACAATAACACTTAAGATTAATTATTATAAGAAGTTAATTGTAATATAATGGTTAATAATCTGCGGAATTTATTAATAAAAATAGAAATAACACTTCTAAATATTAATTTATAAAATATAATACTTAATGTAAGTTTGGGTATAGTAATTAATGTAGTTAAAATTCAAAATAGTCTTTCTTTATAATAAGTTTGGATTAAAATTCCTAGGAATAATAATGAAGATATAAGAGAAACGACTAAATATTAAAATTAAAAATTTCAATTCTTATTTAAAGAATGAATATATTGTAAATTAATACTTTTCATAAATTAAAGTTTGTGATATTATTAAGTAAATAGTCAGAAAATAATGATAATTTAATCGGAACAATAATTTCCAATGAAGATTATGGTATAGGGGGATTAGAAGATGTCCAAAGATATTAAAAAGATAGCTCTATTAACTGGAGGAGGAGATTGCCCAGGCTTAAATGCAGTAATAAGTGCAGTAACGAAATCAGCAATTTTAAATTATGGATATGAAGTTATTGGATATAAATTCGGTTACAGAGGATTATATAACAATGATTTTATTTCATTAGATTTAGGAGCTGTATCAGGCCTTATATCAAGAGGAGGAACAATTCTTTATAGTTCAAATAAAGATAATTTGTTTGATTACTCAGTAGAAGAAAATGGTCAAATAGTAAAAAAAGATGTATCAGATGTAGCAGTTGAGAATTTAAAAAAAGAGGGTGTAGACGTTTTAGTTGTAATTGGTGGAGATGGAACATTAACATCAGCTAGAGATTTTTCAAGAAAAGGAGTAAATGTTATTGGCGTTCCAAAGACTATAGATAATGATTTAGGGTCAACTGATGTAACGTTTGGCTTTAATACAGCTATAGGTATAGCAACGGAAGCATTAGATAGACTGCATACAACTGCAGAATCTCATCATAGAATTATGATTCTAGAAGTTATGGGAAGGAATGCAGGTTTTATAGCATTGGAATCAGGAATAGCTGGTTCGGCAGATGTTATACTACTACCTGAAATTCCATATGATATAAATAAAGTTGTAGAAAAAATTGAAGATAGAAAAAAACATGGAAAGTTATTCACTATAATTGTTGTAGCAGAAGGTGCAAAACCTAAGAACGGCGATGTTATAGTATCTAAGATAGTTGAAGATAGTCCAGATCCAATTAGACTTGGTGGTATTGGAAATAAGATAGCTGAAGATTTGGAAAAGTTAGTTAAGGATAGAGAAGTTAGATGTACAGTTCTTGGTCATATTCAAAGAGGTGGAACTACATCAACATATGATAGAATATTATCAACAAGATATGGTGTTGAAGCAATAGAGCTTATCAATAAAGGTAAGTTCGGAAGCATGGTATGCTTAAAAGGTAATGAAATTACTTATGATAGTTTAGAAAATGTCATTGGTAATAACAAGAAAGTAGATCAAGATGGAGAGTTAGTAGCTGTAGCTAAGAGAATAGGGATATCATTTGCCGATTAGTTAACTTAATATGAGCACTAAATTATACTAGTGATTTAGTACTCATAAGATACCTAATGACATTTAGTAGTATTTTTAGAAAGCGGTGGGTATTATGAAAGAAATAAAAAGATATTTAGAGTCTAGAATAGGAACATATTCATTTTTCTTTGAGGATTTAGAAAGTGGTTTTAGTTATGGATACAATGAAAATGTTCAAATGACAAGTGCAGGGTGTATGAAATTGCCGATAGCAGTATCTATAATAAAACATGTTCAAGAAGGGAACAGTACATTTTTAGATAAAATAAAAATTGAAGAAGAAGATAAAGTTTATGGAACAGGAATACTCCATGAATTTGATAATAGAGAATATACTATATTTGAATTGTTAGTTGCAATGCTTATACAAAGTGATAATACTGCAGCAAATAAGCTCATAGATATAGTTGGTATAGATAAGATAAATGACGATATAGAAGCACAAGGATTAAAAAACACTAAATTAAATAGAAAAACTTCAGATGAAAGAGCTGTAAGTAATGGAATTGAAAATATAACAAGTGCTTTAGATCTATCAAAGATATGGAAACACTTATATAATTCAAGCTTTTTAGATGAGAAAAATAGCAAAATGCTTATGGATATATTACAAAGACAACAAATGAAAAACAAATTAGCACTTTATATACCTGATGATTTAAAATATGAAATATCAAGCAAGACAGGCGATAAGGCTAGCGTTGAAAACGATACAGCTTTGATCCACTCACCAAAAGGATCTTTTACATTTACTGTTCTTTCAATGGGAATTCCTAATAGCGTTTATGGAACAGTTACCCTTGCTAAATGTGGAAAAATGATGTGGGATAACATAATGAACAACTTTTAGAGACATAATTAATAACTCCTAGAAAACTAGGAGTTATTTTTATGACCTAATTAAAATTTAAACTAAATTTAGATGAAATTTGTATAAAATAATTTTTATTGACACAGCCTAAAAGAAATGGTATTCTTACACAAAGAATAACCTTTAATTTGATTCAGAGAAATCAATAAGGAAGTTATATAATACCAATAATCTAGGATTATTATGCCTTCCTTTATATTAAGGAAGCTTTTTTATTATAAAGAATTAGTATTATATAATTTTTCCCTTTAAATTAACACAGAGAGGTTAAGAAGGAGTGATAATAAAATGATAAAAGATATTAAACATCTAATAGAGCCTATGGATTTTACGGTAGAGGAATTAGACGAAATATTCAATTTAGCACATCAAATAATCGCACATCCAAAAGAATTTTCTCATATTTGTGACGGGAAAATTTTAGCTACATTATTTTATGAACCAAGTACGAGAACAAGATTGAGCTTTGAAGCTGCAATGATGAGACTTGGTGGTAAAATTCTCGGATTTTCAGAGCCGAATTCAACATCAATTTCTAAAGGAGAAACTTTAGCTGATACAATTAAAATGGTATCAATATATTCAGATATAATAACAATGAGACATCCAAAAGAAGGTGCAGCAAAAGTTGCAAGTATCTATTCTAACGTTCCAATAATTAATGCTGGTGATGGTGGACATCAACATCCAACTCAAACCCTAGCAGATTTACTTACGATTACAAGCTTAAAAAATGGGTTAAACAATCATAGAATCGGAATTTGTGGTGATTTAAAATTTGGAAGAACTGTACATTCGTTAATAAAAGCAATGTCCAGATACCAAAATAATAAGTTTGTATTAATATCTCCAAAAGAACTTGCTATACCACAATATATAAGAGAAGAAGTTTTAGCGAAAAACCACATTGAATATATAGAGGTAGAAAAATTAGAAGATGTAATTGAAAGTCTTGATATCTTATATATGACAAGAGTTCAAAAGGAAAGATTCTTTAATGAAGAAGAGTATTTAAGATTAAGAGATAGTTATATATTAGACAGAGCGAAAATGGATCTGGCTAAAGACGATATGATAGTAATGCACCCGCTGCCAAGAGTAAATGAAATTGCTTATGAGGTAGATGAAGATAGAAGAGCTTCATACTTTAAGCAAGCTGAATACGGAATGTATGTAAGAATGGCGTTAATGATTAAGCTTTTGGGGGTGATGTAAGATGCTTGAAATAACAAGTATTAAGAATGGAATAGTAATTGACCATATCCAAGCAGGAGTGGGAGTTAAGATATTTAAGTACTTAAAACTAGACACTAATGATTGCAGTGTTGCTTTGATAATTAATGCAGATAGTAAGAAGCTTGGAAAGAAAGATATAATTAAGATAGAAAACTGCTTTGAACTAGACTATACTGTTTTAGGTCTACTTTCACCTACAATAACAATTTGTGAAGTAAAGGATGAAATGATAATAAATAAAGTTACGCCAACGCTACCTGATAAAGTGGAAAATATAATTAAGTGTAAGAATCCAAGCTGCATAACTAGTCAGGAAGAATATGTACCTCATTCTTTTATTTTAGTAGATAAAGAGAATGGAAGATATAGATGTGAATATTGCGATGAGATAACAAAGCTTTCAGAAATTTAGAAGAATTAAGAGGTGTTATATGGAACTGTTAATTAAAAACGCGAGGATAGTAGATGTAACCCAAGATTTTATAGGCGACATCTATATTAAGGACGGAATAATTGAAGAAATAGGGCAAAAGATCTTTAAGATAGATGTAGAAACTATTGAGTGTGAAGGAAAGATTCTAATGCCATCATTTATAGATACACATGCACATTTTAGAGATCCAGGTCTTACATGGAAAGAAGATATTGAAACAGGATCTAGAGCAGCGCTAAAAGGTGGTTACACAGGAGTTTGTCTTATGGCAAATACAAACCCTATATGTTCATCAAAAAAGGTTCTAGAATACGTAAGAAATAAATCTAAAGAAATTAATTTGATAGATATTCATCAATGTTTATCAGTAACAAAGGATTTTGATGGAGTGACATTAACTCATTTAGAAGAGCTTTCAGGTGATAAGGAAATTAAAGCAATTTCAGATGATGGAGTTGGGATATCAAACTCCAATACAATGCTTGAAGCCATGGAAATTGCGAAGAAGAATAACTGGGTTATAATGTCTCATGCTGAAAGTCCTGAATTCTCCAAAGTAGATATGAGGATAGCTGAGAATATGATGACAATAAGAGATGTAGAATTAGCTAAACTAAGTAAAGCTAGATTACACATGTGCCATGTCAGCACAAAGGAAGCTATAAAATGTATAATTGATGGAAAAGTGAGTGGCGCAAATATAACACTAGAGGTTACTCCTCATCATATTGGTCTAACAAGAGATATAAATGATTATAGAGTAAATCCTCCAATTAGAGAAAAAGAGGATGTAGAGGCAATCATAAATGCTATAAAATTGGGTATGGTTGATACAATAGGAACGGATCATGCTCCACATACAGCGGATGAGAAGATGAAAGGTTCGCCTGGAATGGTTGGAATAGAGACCGCATTTTCAATATGTTATACGAAATTAGTGAAAGAGAACAATGTTTCACTAAATAAATTAAGTGAGCTTATGTCATATAATCCTGCAAAGCTCCTAGGAATGAATAAAGGAAAAATTAGTATCGGAGTCGAAGGGGATTTAGTTTTAGTTGATATTAATAAATGCCTAAAAGTGAATCCAGAAGAATTTGCATCAAAGGGACGGAATACGCCATTTACAGGTATGGAATTCTACGGTGAAATTCTTATGACAATAAAGGGTGGAGAAATTAAGTATACACATTAGAAAAAGGCGCGAAGCGCAATAAAGAACAGTCCACATTAGAAAAAGGCGCGAAGCGCAACAGATAACATCTGATATTAAAAAAAGTGTGCAGCACAAAAGAGGACATTTTGTATTAAAAAGGCACAAACATATGAAATATGAGAGAATCGCAATAAAGAACTTTTTGGTTAATTAAGAACATTTGATACCAAAAAAAGTGTACAGCTAGATAGAGAACTTTTAAGCGCAACTATGATTATAAATTGGGAAGCGGACACGTGTAAAATAAGAGTGGCTTAAATAGTATCATAAGTAGAAAATAGAGAACATGATTAAGAAAATTATAAGATATGAGTTCCTAAAGTAATTAATTATGAATTCTGACTGTGGACTAAATAGGGTTGGAGGGAGATCTGAAATGACAAATTACATAATTGATAAATTATACAATAGGGTTGAAGAAAGAGGGGTAGTTTGTGTAGGGTTGGATACTGCATTAAGCTATATTCCAGATCATATAAAAGAAGGTAGAACTGACAGTGAAGCTATCTTTGAATTCAATAAACAAATAATAGATGCGACTTGGGATGTATCAGCATGCTTTAAGGTGCAGATTGCTTACTATGAAGCTTTAGGACTTGAAGGATTAATTGCTTACAAGAAAACTCTAGACTATTTAAGAGATAAAGGTGAAATTATCATAGCGGATATTAAAAGAGGAGATATAGCAGCTACAGCAACTATGTATGCAAAGGCTCATTTTGATGGAGATTTTGAAGCGGATTTTATAACACTAAGTCCATATATGGGAATGGATAGTATTGAACCATATCTACCTTATTTAGAAAAGGGAAGCAAAGGTGTGTTTAGCTTAGTCAGAACTTCAAATCCAGGTGCAGAAGATATTGAGTATCTAGATACTACTGGAGATAAGAAAGTTTATGAAGTTGTGGCAGATAAAATTACTGAAATGGGAAAAAAATATACTGGAAGTTGTGGATATACAGCAATTGGCGGTGTTATAGGATGTACGCATGTTGAAGAAGGAAAGAAAATAAGATCAAATTATAGCAATATGTTTTTCTTAATACCTGGATATGGTGCACAAGGCGGGAAAGCTGAAGATGTTGCACTATATTTAAACAATGGAAATGGTGGGGTTGTAAATTCTTCAAGGGGAATACTACTTGCTTACAAAAAAGAAAATAGAGAAAAAGAGTTTGCTTTATGCGCTAGAGAAGAAGCCATAAAGATGAGAGATGCAATAAGGGAAGCAGTGAAGAACGTATAAATTTTACATTAAAGATAACTTAAGGAGGCAGGGTTATGGCTATAACTTACAGAAATGCAAAAGTAGTTTCAAATAAAGAAATCTCGAAAGATATATATAAATTAGTAGTAGAAGATGATGCAGAAATAAAGGCAGGACAATTTTATATGTTAAAGCTAAATGGTGCAACATTTCTGCCAAGACCAATAAGTATATGTGAAAAATCTGAGAATAAACTAACATTTTTATATGCTGTAGTAGGAAACGGAACTAAAGAGTTTACTAAGCTTAAAGAAGATGATGAAATAAGCTTAACAGGGCCTCTTGGAAATGGGTTTGATTTAGAGAAAGAATATAACAAGGTAGCACTGGTTTCAGGGGGAATTGGAACAGCACCAATGCTTGAACTAGCAAAGAAATTGAGAAAGAAAAATCCAGATCAAAAGATAGATCTTTATGCAGGATTCAGAGATGATGTTTACTTAATAGATGAGTTAAAGGAATACGTAAATGAAGTTTATATATCTACAAACACTGGAAAAAATGGGCATAAAGGATTTATTACCGAAATTTTAAAACCAGAAGACTACGATACAGTGTTATGCTGCGGACCAGAGATTATGATGAAAAAAGTTATAGATATGTGCAAAGAAAAGAATGTGGCTGTTTATGTATCTATGGAAAAGCATATGGCATGTGGAGTGGGTGCATGTTTAGTATGTACTTGTAAAACAAAAGATGGACATAAGAGAACGTGTAAAGATGGTCCAATATTTGATGGATACTATGTTGAACTATAATAACCAAAGGAGAAGAAGAATATGATGAAAGTAACTATTAATAATGTAGAATTTAAAAATCCTGTAATAGCAGCATCGGGAACCTTTGGTTTTGGTGAAGAATTTAATAATTTTTATGATGTTGGAATTCTTGGTGGAATATCTTCAAAAGGGCTTACAATAAACCCAAAGCAAGGTAATGAAGGGATAAGAGTATATGAAACACCATCAGGAATGATGAATTCAGTAGGATTACAAAATCCAGGAATAGATGCATTTATAGAAAATGAGCTTCCGAAAATGAGGAAGTACGGAACTAATGTTATAGCAAACATTGGGGGAGGATGCTTGGAAGACTATGAAGCTGCGGTAAGAAAAATTGATAGCAGTGATGTTGACATGATTGAACTTAATATTTCCTGCCCAAATGTAAAACATGGTGGTATGGCTTTTGGGATTAAGTCAAAAGTAGCATATGATGTGGTTAGAGAAATTAAAGCCATGACTAAGAAGCCGTTGATGGTTAAGTTATCTCCTAATGCAGAAGATATAGTAGATATGGCTGTAAAGTGCCAGGAAGCAGGAGCGGACTCTATATCACTAATAAATACCTTAAAAGGGATGGCTATAGATGTGTATAAAAGAAAGCCGGTATTTAATAATATAACTGCAGGTCTTTCGGGCCCAGCTGTAAAACCAATTGCTCTTAGAATGGTTTATGAAGTGGCTAAGGCTGTAGATATTCCAGTAATAGGACTTGGAGGAATATCAAATGGTAAAGATGCCATAGAATTTATGATGGCAGGAGCTAGCGCAGTACAGATAGGAACGATTAATTTTGTAAATCCTATGGCTGGGAAAGAAATAGTTGAAGAAATGGAAAGTTTCTTGAAGGAACAAGGAATTAAGGATATTAACGAGATTATAGGAATAATATAAATTGATCATAGATCCTAATTCCTAATAATGAAAATAAGCAACTGATAAGTGAATATTAATAATTACAAAGTAGATATTGGAGGAATTTTAAATGAAGGCATATAAGAAAGAATTTATCAATTTTATGATAGAATGTGGAGTACTTACATTTGGAGATTTTGTTACTAAGAGTGGAAGAAAGACTCCGTTCTTTGTTAATACAGGTAACTATCAAACAGGAAGCCAGTTAAGAAGACTTGGAGAATTTTATGCAGAGGCAATAAAAGAAAACTTTGCAGATGATTATGATGTATTATTTGGGCCTGCATACAAAGGAATTCCTCTAAGCGTTACAACATCTATTGCTTTGTCTAGCTCATTTGATATTGATGTAAGATATTGTTCAAATAGAAAAGAAGTAAAAGATCATGGAGATACAGGAATTCTTTTAGGAAGTAAATTAAATGATGGAGATAAAGTACTAATAGTTGAAGATGTTACAACAGCAGGAACATCAATTTACGAAACTATGCCTATTTTAAAAAGCCAAGCAGATGTTAATGTTAAAGGTCTTATAATATCAGTGGATAGAATGGAAAGAGGGCAAGGCGAACAATCAGCATTAACTGAAATAAGAGAAAAATTCGGATTCAAAACTTGTGCCATAGTTACAATGGCGGAAGTTATTGAGTACTTATACAATAAAGAGATTAACGGAACTATACTTATAACAGACGAAGTTAAAGGTAGAATTGACGAATATTACAAACAATATGGTGCAAAATAAAAGTATTAAGAACAACTCAACGTGAAGCAATGAACAACCGAAAGAGAATACATATATGTTTCTCAGGACTGTGAAAAATTTCGCTTAGCATATCTAAACGCGAAGTTGCACCCAAGTCTGCATGCTCCTGCGACAAGCCCATGACAAGCAGACTTGGAACAACTTCCCGTTAATATATGCAGCAGCTTATTTTTCAATGCCTGTTCCGCATATATGTATTCTCTTTCTTTGTTTTGTTATCACTTTAGTTCTTTTAGTAACACTTAATATAGAAAAAGAGAATATATATTTTATAAAAAGTTACAATATAGTTAAAATAAAGGTATTGTAACAACAGAAATATAAAAATACTTGCCTAAATATGCTTTACTTTAAATTTAAGATAAACAAAGAAATGAAATATATGTTTTTGAGGAGTGTTCATAAGAAGATTTTGCTGGAAATAATTCTTAGAATATAAGTTGTTCCAAATGTGCTAGTTCAAAGCGTAGCCTTTGAAGCAAGCACTTTGGGTGCAACTTATATTGTTTGAATTACCCAGTAAAATCTTCAGAGAACTGGAGCAAACACATATATTCCACTTCGGTTGTTTAGCAGGAAATTTAAATGTTCATAAGACTGCAAGTGTTTTTATATTTCGGTTATTCATTGCGTTACATTAAGTTATGAGTAAAATACAGTTATAAGGAGGAAATATGAATATTTTAATTACTAACGACGATGGAATAAATGCACCAGGAATAATTGCTTTAGCTAAGGAAATTTCTAAGGAGAATAAGGTTATAATTGTTGCGCCCAAGGATCAAAAAAGTGCGTCTAGTCATTCAATATCTATTCATAGTCCGATTAAAATTAAAGAAGAATTCATTGAAGGCTTAGATTGTAAGGCTTATAGTGTTTCAGGAACGCCTGCTGATTGTACTCAAGTTGGGTTATCTTTTTTGAAAGAGAATATAGAACTTGTAATATCTGGCATAAATAAAGGACCAAATGTAGGAACTGATATTTTATACTCAGGTACTGTTTCAGCAGCAATAGAAGGAACTATATATGGAATTCCATCAATTGCGGTTTCAATGGATGTTGAATATGGGAAAGATAATGAGGATTATTCTAAGGCTGTTAAATGGGCGATAAAAGTTTTAAATATAGCAAAGGAAGAATACTTAAAAAGTGATGTGGTATTAAATCTTAATATTCCAAATTTTAATGAAAGAGATATAAAGGGCATCAAAGTCTGTAAGATTGGAAGGTCCACATATAAAACAGAATATATACTTTTAGAAAGTAATGAAGAAGGTGACTTGTATACAACAAAAGGAACAAGAAATGCTATCAAGGAAGAAGAAAGTGATGTATATTATCTATCTCAAGGATATGTTACATTAACACCGCTTCATTTTGATTTTACTAATTTTGCAATATTAAGTGATGTTACGAAAATATTTGAAAAATAAAAGGCTTGTCATATGCGTGGCAAGCCTTTTTTACTACTTATTTATAAGATTATCAATATGAACAGTAGTATAATCATTATCTTTAAGTGCTTTTACTATTTGTTGCAAAGGTGAACGTGTATCATAATTCACGTTAAGTTTGTTTCCATTTAGGTTAAAGTTTATATAATCTATTTCTATAGATGGATGATAATAAAAGCTATTAAGCGTATCAGCATCTCCTTCATTAATCGTATTTACCATACGAGTCGTATCTGTTGATGGATCAGCTATACGACCTAATGGAGTTGGAACAAATAAGTGAGAATCATCTGGCTTATATATGTTCTTTTTTGTATAATCATATGGCTCGTATATGAACTGAAAATATTCACTAATTATTTTCTTTTGTTGCTCAGTATCTCTGTAATGAGGGCTTTCGTAATACGAGATAGGAATATTTAGAGCACTTGCAGTATCTATACCTTTTTCTATTACTGCTCTAGTCTCAGCTTCTGTACTATTTACGTCTTTAGACATTTCCTCACCAGTTCCGCTTGAGTCATTACCAGATTGATGAGTATATCCGTGTAAACCTATTTCTCCACCCTTATTAAGAGCATAATCTAATACATCTACAAATCCTACATTTACAATGTTATCATTCGTCAACAAATCATTATCAAAATTTGCTGAAGGAACCACAAATCTAGGTATCCATGAAATATGAAATTTCAGTCCTTGGGAAAATAGCAAATTAGCCATTATCTTTATTTTTGTTTGATTTTTATCTACAACATTTGTATAACCGCAACCAAAATCTTCAAAACGTATTAAACCAATTTTATCGCTATATAGTATAGCTGAATCTTCTGGTTCCTTTACATCGTTAGGTATTAGGTTTATTTTTTTGTTCTGAAAGTCAAATACGGCAAATAAATCAAAAATTTCTTCTATATCTGAAATTGAAATATAATAGCTACCATTATTGTTAAGTAAATTACCACGAAGAGTACCTTTTATAGAATTTTTTTCATAAGTGGTTTCATTTAAGAAAATTTTATTACTATCATTATATATTGATATGGAATTATTAGAAGTATCTAAAGTATAATTGAGTTTACTGCAAATAAAAGTTAGAGGTATATAATACCTTTGGGCTTTTAGCAGCATCGGAACATTAGTTAGATTTCCTGTATTTAAAATATTTAGGGTTACATCATTTACTTTCGTTACAGGCTTGTCTGAAAATTTAATTTTGGGCGTATATGTACTTTTAAATTTTTCCTCTGGTAGCATACTTGAGTATAATGTTTTATTAATAATAGTTAGATTCTTTCTAAAAAAATTAAAATAAGAAAGAACTTGATATAATATAAAGACAGATAGAGCTATTGCTAAAAAAGAAAATAAAGATAGTTTAGCATTCCTTTGCATATGTTTTCTCCCCTTTGAATTATGTATAAACAATATTGTAACAAAATTATATCATTATTTTGTGTCAATTATTTTGTACGAATGTTAAATTTATGTTATAAATTCTAAAAAAAGTTGACAAAGAAAACTTTTTGGTATAGTTTTATAAACTTATGAATCTAAAATATGAAATTCAAAAATGGATTTTAAAAGATTGAAGAATATTTAAAAATTATAAATGTAAATAACATTATGTTTAAAACGTTTTCTGATAATACTAATATGTCAATATAAATTAATTTATACACTGAAAGAAAAATATTATAAATTTAAGAAATGGTAAAGGTTATAATATTTGCAGTTAGTAATCTAGAGATAAATAAATCAATAACTTGATTTATTTATTAATAATATTTTTTATAAATTAAAGATAATATCTTAATTAGCAATAAGTGACAAGTTAAGGGGAAAATTTATTTCGCGAACTTATAGAAATATTATCTTATGAAAGTCTGATAGATTTATTAACAAAAAAAGTGAAACTAATTACTAACTGATAAAAGATATCATTGACATGCATTTAATTAAAGTATACAATAATGGTATGAATTAATTGATTAAAAATTAACAAAGTTTTTAATCAAAAGTATAAAGGAGGAAAACTAATGTTTAAACAATGGGATGGATTTAAAAACGGAACATGGCAAGAGAGTATTGACGTAAGAAACTTTATACAAAAAAATTATAAGTTATATGAAGGAGATTCAACTTTCCTAGAAGATAAAACTGAAAAAACAAGTAAAGTATGGGCGAGAGCTTATGAATTAATAGTAGAAGAAGTTAAAAAAGGAATTATAGATGTAGCGAATGATAGAGTATCAGGAATAGATAACTATGAACCTGGATATATAGATAAAGATAACGAAGTTATAGTTGGGCTTCAAACAGATGCACCACTTAAGAGAATAGTAAATCCATTTGGTGGAATGAGAATGGTTCAAAGCTCTTTAAAAGAATATGGATATGAGTTAGATAAAAATATCGAAGAATATTTTCCTAAGTACAGAAAGACTCACAACGAAGGTGTATTTGATGCGTATACAAAAGAAATAAGAGCAGCAAGAAGTGCGGGATTATTAACAGGTCTTCCCGATGCTTATGGTAGAGGAAGAATAATTGGCGATTATAGAAGAGTAGCTCTTTATGGTATAGATTACCTAATAGAAGAAAAGAAAAGGGATCTTGATAATCTAAATGGTGATATGCTTGATGAGTTAGTAAGAAAAAGAGAAGAAGTTTCAATGCAGATCAGAGCTTTAGGCGAAGTAAAATCAATGGCATCAAAATATGGAATTGATATATCTAAGCCAGCATCAAATGCAAGAGAAGCAGCACAACACTTATATTTTGGATACTTAGCAGGAATTAAGGAAAACAATGGAGCTGCAACATCATTTGGAAGAACTTCAACCTTCTTAGATATTTATATTGAAAGAGATCTAGAAGCAGGATTAATTACAGAAAAAGAAGCTCAAGAAATTGTTGACCAACTAATTATAAAGTTGAGATTAGTTAGACACTTAAGGACTCCAGAATATAATGAATTATTTGGTGGGGATCCAACTTGGGTAACTGAATCAATTGGTGGTGTAGGTATTAATGGTAAGCCGCTTGTAACTAAGAATTCATTTAGATATCTTCATACTTTAATAAATTTAGGAACATCAGCAGAACCAAACTTAACAGTTTTATGGTCAGATAAGCTTCCAGAAAGCTTTAAGAAATATTGTGCAGAAATCTCAATAAAAACAGACTCTATTCAATATGAAAATGATGAAGTTATGAGACCGGTTTATGGTGATGATTATGCAATAGCTTGCTGCGTATCAGCTATGAAGGTTGGTAAACAAATGCAATTCTTTGGAGCTAGAGCAAATATAGCTAAATCGCTTTTATATGCTATAAATGGTGGAGTCGATGAATTAAAAGGTATTAAAGTAGTACCAGGAATTGAAAAACTTACAGACGAAGAAATTCTTGATTTTAATAAAGTAAAGTCAAATTACTTCAAAGTATTAGAATATGTAGCAAAAGTTTATGTAGATACAATGAACATAATTCACTTTATGCATGATAAATATGCTTATGAAGCAGGCCAAATGGCACTACATGATACAGCAGTAGAAAGATTAATGGCATTTGGTATTGCAGGACTTTCAGTAGCAATAGATTCATTATCGGCTGTAAAATATGCAAAAGTTAAACCAATTAGAAATGAAGAAGGTATAACTGTAGATTTTGAAGTTGAAGGAGATTTCCCTAAATACGGAAATGATGATGACAGAGCAGATGATCTAGGCGTAGAATTAGTAACTAAATTCTCTGGAGAGCTTAAGAAACATCCACTATACAGAGATGCAAAACATACATTATCAGCGCTAACAATCACATCAAATGTAATGTATGGTAAGAAAACAGGGACAACTCCAGATGGTAGAAAGAAAGGTGAACCACTTGCTCCAGGAGCAAACCCAATGCATGGAAGAGATATTAATGGAGCATTAGCATCACTTAACTCAGTAGCTAAAATACCATATAATGAAATTTGCCAAGATGGTGTATCGAATACATTCTCAATCGTTCCAGATGCACTTGGAAAAGACGAGAATCAAAAGATAACTAACCTAGTTGCAATATTAGATGGATATTTTACTCAAGGGGCTCATCACTTAAATGTTAATGTTCTTAATAGACAAACATTGATAGATGCTATGGAAAATCCCGATAAATACCCAACACTTACAATCAGAGTTTCAGGGTATGCTGTTAACTTCAGTAGATTATCAAAAGAACAACAATTAGAAGTTATAAGCAGAACATTCCATGAGAGCATCTAATGAGAAGTAGAATAATGTATATTATTTAAGGATTACTATAAAATAAAAAAATTTTGGAGGAAGGGGAAGGTGAACTTTCCCTTCTTTTGCCTTATGATGAAGAAACAATAGAGTTAGATAATATTAAGTAATGATATAGTGTACCATATACAATTCGCTTAAATATTAATAGCTTATTTAAGGGAATAATAAATTAATATATATTCTAAAAGTGTTAATTCAATAAGCGTTCTCTTAAAATACTAGATAATGTCCCCAAATAATTTTATAGAGGATGAATTATATTATTTAGAACTTATGTATATTAATTTGAAGTATAATAAAGTATAGGGGGTGTAACAAATGGTAAAAGGTAATGTTCATTCAATAGAGAGCATGGGTCTTGTGGACGGACCAGGAATTAGAGTAGTAGTGTTTTTGCAAGGTTGTGCGTTAAGATGTAAGTATTGTCATAATCCTGATACTTGGGCTACTAATGGTGGAGAGGAATATACTCCAGAACAGCTAGTTAATAAGATTGAAAGATTTAAAACTTATTTTGCAAGTAGTGGAGGAGGAGCCACATTCTCAGGTGGAGAGCCTTTAAGGCAGCCAGAATTTCTACTAGAAACTCTTAAACTATGCAAAAGTAAAGGAATTAATACTTGTATTGATACAGCAGGTTATGGATTTGGTGATTATGATGAAATATTAAAATATACAGATTTAGTTTTATTTGATATAAAACATTTTACACCAGAAGGATACAAAAATATAACTTTAATGAATATAGATGAATCCTTGAAATTCTTAGAAGCAATGAAGAGAAATAATACAAAGATGTGGATAAGGCATGTTGTGGTTCCGGGATTAACAGACGATGTAGAACATTTAAAGGAACTTAAAAAATACATCGACGAGATACCTAATGTTGAGAAAGTAGAATTACTTCCATATCATTTATTAGGTACAAATAAGTATGAAGGACTAGGGATTAAATATCCTCTTGAAAATGTAAAAGCTATGGATAAAGAATTAATTAAAAAATACCAGAAAGAGATATTTGGAGATTATTCTTATGGCAAATAAGATGGGTTCGTTATTTCTTCATTATGCCTAATACTAATAAGTGTAAAATTATTCTTATTGACAAACTAAATGGTTTGGTATTATTCTTATATTAGATATTAGTCATATGACTGACGGAAGTGGAGTTACCACATGAAGTATGACTAGGCATATTATATGCCACAAAAAGCCGACCGTCTGGGCAAAAAAAGCCTGGATTGCGTCGGCTTTTTTATATGGAAAAAATTATAAAACTAAATTTATCTTAGGGAGGAAAAATTATGTTTAAACAATGGGAAGGATTCAAAAACGGAACATGGCAAGAGGGTATTGATGTAAGAAACTTTATACAAAAAAATTATAAATTATACGAGGGTGATGGAAGTTTCTTAGAAGAGAAAACAGAAAGGACAAGCAAAGTCTGGGACAAAGCTTATGCCTTAATAGTTGAGGAAGTAAAAAAGGGAATAATTGATGTTGCTACAGATATAGTATCAGGGATAGATAATTATGATCCTGGGTATATAGATAGAGATAACGAAGTTATAGTTGGGCTTCAAACAGATGCACCACTTAAGAGAATAGTAAATCCATTTGGTGGAATGAGAATGGTTCAAAGTTCATTAAAGGAATATGGATATGAACTTGATCCAGAAATTAATAAGAATTTTTCAAAATACAGAAAGACTCACAACGAAGGTGTTTTTGATGCGTATACAAAAGAAATAAGAGCAGCGAGAAGTGCTGGATTATTAACAGGCCTACCAGATGCATACGGTAGAGGAAGAATAATAGGTGATTATAGAAGAGTAGCTCTTTATGGTATAGATTACTTAATAGAAGAAAAGAAAAAGGATCTTGATAATCTAAACGGTGATATGCTTGATGAATTAGTAAGAAAAAGAGAAGAAGTTTCAATGCAGATTAGAGCTTTAGGTGAAGTAAAATCAATGGCAGCGAAATATGGAATTGATATATCTAAGCCAGCATCAAATGCAAAAGAAGCAGCACAACACTTATACTTTGGATACTTAGCAGGAATTAAGGAAAACAATGGAGCTGCAACATCCTTTGGAAGAACTTCAACTTTCTTAGATATATACATTGAAAGAGATTTAGAAGCAGGGTTAATTACAGAAAAGGAAGCTCAAGAAATAGTTGATCAATTAATTATAAAGTTAAGATTGGTAAGACACTTAAGAACTCCAGAATATAATGAATTATTTGGTGGGGATCCAACTTGGGTAACTGAATCAATTGGTGGTGTGGGCATTAATGGTAAGCCACTTGTAACTAAGAATTCATTTAGATATCTTCATACTTTAATTAATCTTGGAACATCAGCAGAGCCAAACTTAACAGTTTTATGGTCAGATAAGCTTCCAGAAAGCTTTAAGAAATATTGTGCAGAAATATCAATAAAAACAGATTCAATTCAATATGAAAATGATGAAGTTATGAGACCGATTTATGGTGATGATTATGCAATAGCTTGCTGCGTATCAGCTATGAAGGTTGGTAAACAAATGCAATTCTTTGGAGCTAGAGCAAATATAGCTAAATCACTTTTATATGCCATAAATGGTGGAGTAGATGAATTAAAAGGTATTAAGGTAGTACCAGGAATTGAAAAGCTTACAGACGAAGAAATTCTTAATTTTGATAAAGTAAAAGCAAATTACTTCAAAGTATTAGAGTATGTAGCAAAAGTTTATGTAGATACAATGAACATAATCCACTTTATGCATGATAAATACGCTTATGAAGCAAGTCAAATGGCTCTTCATGATACAGCAGTAGAAAGATTAATGGCATTTGGTATTGCAGGTCTATCAGTAGCAATAGATTCATTATCGGCTGTAAAATATGCAAAAGTTAAACCAATTAGAAATGAAGAAGGTATAACTGTAGATTTTGAAGTTGAAGGAGATTTTCCTAAATACGGAAATGATGATGACAGAGCAGATGATCTAGGCGTAGAATTAGTAACTAAATTCTCAAATGAGCTTAAGAAACATCCACTATACAGAGATGCAAAACATACATTATCAGCGCTAACAATCACATCAAATGTAATGTATGGTAAGAAGACAGGGACAACTCCGGATGGAAGAAAGAAAGGTGAACCACTTGCTCCAGGAGCAAACCCAATGCATGGAAGAGATATTAATGGAGCATTAGCATCACTTAACTCAGTAGCTAAAATACCATATAATGAAATTTGCCAAGACGGTGTATCGAATACATTCTCAATCGTTCCAGATGCACTTGGAAAAAATGAAGATCAAAAGATTAATAACCTAGTTGCAATATTAGATGGATATTTTACTCAAGGAGCTCATCACTTAAATGTTAATGTTCTTAATAGACAAACATTAATAGATGCAATGGAAAATCCAGATAAGTATCCAACACTTACAATAAGAGTATCAGGATATGCGGTTAATTTTAGCAGATTATCAAAAGAACAACAATTAGAAGTTATAAGCAGAACATTCCATGAAAGTATTTAGTAAAATAAAATTATTGTGTTTATAGTAAAGTTTTGATGAATTTAAATGCACAAAAATTTTAAGAAAATATAAATGGCTTGAAGCTAATAAATTAATTACAAATATAAAAAGACTATAGGACATAATATTCCAGTCCATATAGTCTTTTTGATTTCATATGAAAATATTAATTTAAGTTTTCTTTAAGTATACTAATTTTTACGAGATGAGTTAAATATAATTTTTATAATGTGTTATTCTAGTACAGAAAAATTATCTTTGTTAAAAGCGCAAATTGGACATACCCAATAATCAGGCAAATCATTAAAATCTACATGTGGAGCAATTCCACCATCAGGATCTCCAAGTTCTGGATCATAAATATATCCGCATACTTCACAAACATATTTTTTCATTTTATCACCTCATTTATAAATTAAACAAGACAAGAATAAATTTTAAAACTGTCTAAATCTAAAATTCTAGATACCATAAAGAATAGATAGAGTAAAAACCACAAGTTATAGTATATTATATGATATTTTTATTGAGGTGTTAATTAATAAAAATTATATTTTATTTTAAGCCGTTTGAGTTCTTAGCTAGAAGATTTGAAAAATACCCTTTTGGAAAGTAGCCTTTCTTTAATCCTTCGATAACAGTTAAATATGTTGCAGCTGTATCAAATCTGGCATCATGATAATTTCCACTACCTTCAAATAATTTTTCAGATGTTTCAACAATTTGCTCGCTTGAAATATTTAACCAATCTATCACTTCAGATAATTTTGGATTTTTGATTTCTCCATTGGCTTTTGGAATCTTACATATATCTCTATAGTAAGCCATAGTGCAGAAAACATTTTTTGGGTAAAAATCCTCTCCTAAAGATAATAGTTCATGTTTTAAAAATCTAACATCAAAATTAACATTATGACCGATTAGAAAATCAGCAGTCATAAAATCATTAAGAAATTCAGGTACTAAATCCTCAAAATATTGTCCATTAGATAATTCATAAAGCTTCTCTAAAGAAAAACCATGAATTTCTTGGGCAGAAGGGTCCATCTCGTCGACTGTGAAAAAGAAATTTTTACCAGTCGTTATCTGAGGTTTTTTACTAGCATCAACAGTTATGTAACTTAACTGACATATGCTGCCCGGTTTTATACTAGTGGTTTCTGTATCAAAAAATAATAATTTCATTAAAGTGTACCTCCATCTTCTGCGTAAAACATTTAAAAATAATTACGTCTATATGCTTACTAATAAATTCATTATTAAGTTGCTAAATTTAATTATATAGTATTTACGAAAAAATTCAAATAAGGTATAATCAGATAAGAATGATTATTAATTAATAAAATTGTTGGATAATAATTTAAGATGAAACTTTTTAGGAGCAAATAATAAATTTGTTATCTGGAAAGAATAGAATTAATATTGTATTAATTAGGAGGAATATATAATGGTAGAAAGAAAACGTAAAATATCTGTGATTGGTGCAGGTTTTGTAGGTGCAACAACAGCATATGCATTAATGAATAGTGGAGTAGCTACAGAAATATGTTTATTTGATATAAATATGGATAAAGCAATGGGAGAAGTTATGGATTTAGTTCATGGTACTTCTTTTGTAAAGCCTGTTAGCATTTATGCAGGAAGTATTGAAGAAACTAGAGATTCAGATATAGTTATAATTACAGCTGGTGCAGCTCAAAAAGAAGGGGAAACTAGACTAGATCTTATTGAAAAAAATTACAATATATTTAAGAGCTTTGTTCCACAAATAGCAGCAGCAAGCCCAAATGCTATTTTGTTAGTAGTATCAAATCCATGTGATGTGCTTGCATATATAACTTATAAGTTATCTGGATTCCCTAGGGAAAGAGTAATAGCATCAGGAACTGTATTAGATACGTCAAGATTAAAATACGTTATTGGTAAATACTTTAATGTAAATAATAATAATATCCATGCGTATGTTTTGGGAGAACATGGTGATAGCGAAGTTGTAAGTTGGAGCACTGCAAGCATAGCTGGAGAAACTTTTGAAGAATATGCTAAAAAGTTCAATTTAGAGTGGGATGATGATGTAAAATCAGTAATAGAAAGCGATGTTAAAAATGCAGCTTATGAAATAATAAGCAGGAAAAATGCTACTTATTTTGCTGTAGCATTAGCAGTAAATACAATAGTAGAAGCTATATTAAGAGACGAAAATACTATTTTAACTGTATCATGTTTGATGCAGGGAGAGTATGGAATAGAAGATGTTTACTTAGCAGCCCCAACAATTTTAAATAGTAAGGGTGTTGTAAGAATTGTAAACCCTGTTCTAAATGATGAAGAATTGAAAAAATTAAAAGAATCAGCAAGTGTTCTAAAAGGACATATTGAAAAAGTTGTGAATAAATAACTAGAATTAACTAAAGGTATTGTGTACTAAGCGAAATATAAAAATACTTGCAGTATGAGTAAGTTCTAAGTTTACTGCTGAACTCTCGAAAGGGAATATATGCGTTTGTTCTGGTTCTCTGAAGATTTTACCGGGTGATTCTAAGAATAGAAGTTGTGCCCAAAATGCTAGCCTCAAAAGCAAGTTTTGAACTAGCATATTTGGAACAACTTCTAATCTAAGAATCGCAGCCGGCAAGATCTTCTAATGAACATTGCACAAAAGCATATATTCTTTTTCTTTATTTAGTAGTAAACTTAAATCAAATTCATATTTATGCAATATCCCATCTAATAATTGACTTAAATATTTTAGAGTCTATATTGATTCCTAAGTTTTTCTCACATATATTTGAAAAAGTAGCTGGTAAAAGATACCACTACACATTCGTCTGTGACTTTTTCTTATAACTATCATCATAAATTTATAATATTTGAAATACTCAAAATGATAGCAAAACAAAGAAAGACAATACATATATGTGGCTTAAGAATTTGGGAATACGCTATAAGAATATGTTAATGATAGATTTTATTGATATACTTCGGTTATTTCACACATAGATAACGGCCTAAAGTTAAGAGTAGACATTAATTTTAGTATATGCCAGAAAAGAAGATCATGCTTTTGTGGAGGCGTTACATAGAGGATTTGGCTGTAGATATTTCTTCAGTAGAAGTTGTTTCATTTTTGCTTGTCCTGCACTTGCTGTAGGAACATGCAAAAATGGGTACAACTTCTGCTGCTAGAAATTCACAGCCAAATCCTCAGTAACCTGAACAAATGCATGATCTTCTTTTCGATAATATATATACTTAACTTTAAACATTGCAATATAAATTTTTAATTCATTCCATTAAAACTAATCTCTCCAGTAATTACAGCTTTTTCATTTCCGTTGCTATCTATGACCATAAGGTCGCCGTTATCAGAAACAGAAACACAGGTAACAATTTCTTCATTATTATATGTGATTAATTTTGCCTTTCGACCTAAAATGTTGGAATGATCTCGGCAGATTGAAATTGTCTCGGAAAGATCTAATTTATTTATGAAGTTATTGTATAATACTTCGAAATTATTTAAGAAAGCTGAAAGTATCTCAGTTCTTTTGAAATCTTTATCATATTCAATCTTTAGTGAAGTGGCAATTGCTTTTATATTATCATCAAAGTCACTTTCATCTATATTAATATTCATCCCTACGCCCAAAACTAAATAATGAACACTATCCATGTCACATTTCATTTCAGCTAGGATTCCACAAAACTTTTTGTCATTCAAAAGTATATCATTAGGCCATTTAATGGTTGAATTAATACCTAAATTACTTAGTGTCTTATATACAGAAGCAGCAGCAATTTGAGTTATTTTAGGAGCTTCCGTTGGAGGAAGTTTAGGTCTTAATATTAATGAAAACCAAAGACCGCCATTTGGAGAAACCCATTTCCTATTGAAGCGACCACTTCCTAAAGTTTGCTTTTCTGCAATTACTATAGTACCGTGTTCGATTTCTTTCTGTGCAAGCTCTTTTGCTTTAATATTTGTAGAATCTATTTCATCAAAGTAAACTATGCTTTTTCCAATAGCAGATGTTTTTAATAAAGGTAGAATTTCATTTTTATTTAATAAATCAGGAGAATTAAGTAATTTGTATCCCTTATTAGAAATTCCTTCTATTATATAGCCTTTTAATTTTAAGTTTTTTATATGTTTCCATATAGCAGTTCGTGAAACATTTAAAGTAGAACTTAGGTATTCGCCAGAAACATAATCTTGAGATTTTTTTAATTCATTTAAAATTTTATCTTCCATTTATATATACCTCCTAAGACTAATTATAACATAATGTGAGTATTTAAAAGCAAAATCCAAGTACCAAATAGAATAAAATGCTGGAAAAATGAAATTATTGTAATCTAATTGAAAATATTATATAATTAGGTCTGGTGTAATTTTTATAAATGCAACTAAAATGCATTTTTAGAGAGGATAATAAAATGGATATAAATAGAAAAAATAAGAAATCTAAGGTAAAAAAAAGCAAGAAAAGAGTAAATAAGATTTCATTTAAGACATTAGCTATATTTTTTGCATTTGAATTATTTTTTACTGGATGTACATTCCCATTTTTACTTTTATATGGACCATTTGATAATGCGAAAAGCCAATATGTTGGAGCAGCAATGACTTCAATGAGTCATCAATATCTGGCTACATGGTTCTTATCAGATAAAAAAATAGCAGAAATTATGGGAGAAAACTCAACTGAAGAAACTAGTGAAACTACCAATATATCAGATATTAAAGTTCCAAAGGTTAAAGATGATACTATAGAACTTCATGATATAGAAAATTCTAAGTATAATGGTTATTATTTGGTGGTAAAAGACCCAACAAGAGTTAAAATTGGAGTAAGTTCTAAATTGGGAGTTGAAGGTGAAACTACATCAACAATTGCTGAAAACAATGATGCTATAGCTGCTATTAATGGGGGAGCATTTACAGATCAATCATCTGCTGCTCAGTGGACAGGAAATGGTGGATTGGCATCAGGAATTGTAATGACTGGTGGTGAAGTGAAAGTTAATGATGTAGGAGATAACCCAACAACAACTTTTGGGATAGATAAAAATGGAGTAATGGTTGTAGGTGATTATACAGTAGATAAACTTAAAGAACTTGGAATTCAAGAAGCTTTAAGTTTTGGTCCGGCATTAATAATTAATGGAAATATGGTAAAGATAAACGGTGATGGAGGATTTGGGACAGCTCCTAAAACTGCTATAGGACAAATGAAGGATGGCTCAATAATTCTCCTAGTTATAGATGGTAGAGAAATTGGAAGCATAGGAGCAACATTAAAGGAATTACAAGAAATTATGCATCAGCTAGGTGCATGGAATGCAATGAACTTGGATGGTGGAAAATCGACAACATTGTATTACTATGGAGAAGTTAGAAATAAACCATCAAATAGTATGGGAGAAAGAACTATTCCAACAGCAGTTATTGTTAAATAAACAGAAGGTGAGGTAGAATTATGAAGATGTTTAAGAAGATAACTGCATGGGCATTGTTATCTATACTATTACAAATTTCTGGCTTATATATTTTAGAAAATTTTATTTTTAAGCATACGTCAGAATTTAAAAGTAATAAAATAGAAGTTCAAAAAAAGGATAATACAAAAGATATTTCAGCATCTATTCCGGGAAGTGCAAAAGATACTAAAATATCAGATGATGGTAAATACATATGTTACCAGGATGGCGAAAGTGTGTATTTGGAAGATACCAAGACGGGAACAAGTAATCCAATTACAACGGAAAAAAAGGGTACAATTATGTATTATGATTGGCTTTTAGAAAGAGATATACTAGTAATAGCTCAGAAGATTGAAAAAGATGGGGAATCTAAAGTTCAGCTTATAACATATAATGCTAAAGATTTAACAGAAACAGTTGCAAGTAAAGAAGATATTTGCACATACCAAGAGGGTATGGAAGTTAAAAAGATAACCACTTCTGTCTTTACAGGTGTATTTTATGTAGAAATATATACAGGTGGTTTAAAGAGCGCAGTTTATAGATTTGATAGAGATTATGAAAGAAAAAAGGTTCCTCTAGCAGTTAATGTTTTAGGAAATATGAAAGTAATGCCTCACAACGATAGATTAATATATGAAGATAAGTTGAATAGTAAATTTTTTGTTACCAGCCCCAATAAGCAATTAACATTTAGTGGTAATAAAAATCTGACACTTCTTGGAATCGACAGAAATGATGTGATTTATATTGGTGAGCTTAACGGTGATAAAATTACCAGTATCACTTATGGAAAAGTTGATGAAGATACAGCAAATTGGAAAAAGGCAACACTTGATTCGGTTGTAAGTGCTAATGACTTGTATTTTAGTAATAAAAGTGAAATACTAGTTAATGATAATCTTAAAGGTAGTGTTAAGAATTTAAGTACAGGAAAAGAAGTTGAATATGAAGGAAAACTTGTTCAGATTAAAGAAGATTTCATAGCGACTGAAGATAATAGCGGAAAATTAGTTTATAAAAGTTTAAATAATAGTAAATAAAGATGGTAAATAAAGAGTGTTTAATTAAATTGAAATTAAACACTCTTTATTAAATTAGATCTTATAATGTATATGTTGTAACTGAGTTTCTACCTTTTGTCTTAATTGAGCATTTGTTTTACTAAAATTTTAAATGTAGGTTTATTAGTACAACATATAGAACAATGTTCTGATATAAACTAATAAGTGCATTTACATTGTTGATAGTAATCTTTTATGATATAATGTTGGGAATAAATAGTAAGCAATATATACATTTTATATAAACATTTAAGACACTATAATAGCGTAAGGAAGATAAAGAATATATATACCTAAAAAGTTTAATTTATAAAAGTTTATCTTAAACTATTAGGTAACAAAAATGAATAAGTCTATAAGGACAGAGTAATATTATTTAGTTGAAATATATATGTTCTTTTAATAGGATTTGTTCTAAGTATGATATAATATAAAACATACATATCGAAAAAGGAGGAAAACATGAATTCAGTACTTAATATGATTTTAATGATTCCAGGGATGCTTATCGCTTTTACATTTCATGAATATGCACATGCATTAATAGCAGATAGAATGGGAGATAAGACACCAAGGTTTCAAGGAAGATTGACTTTAAATCCAATTGCGCATATTGATCCTATAGGATTTGTGGCTGTACTTATCTTTAGCTTTGGATGGGCAAAGCCAGTACAAACTAATCCATCGGCATATAAAAACTATTATAAAGATGACTTGAAAGTAAGTTTAGCTGGACCAATTGCAAATTTTTTAGTTGCCATAGCAACTTCAATAGTATTGGGACTTTATTATAGTTTTGCATATAGATTTTTACCAGATGCATTAGCTGGTGTTTTAGAGCGAATGATATATATGACGCTTGTTATTAATGTAAATATAGGATTATTTAATTTGATACCAATACCAGGACTAGATGGCTTTAGTCTTTTAAGAGATTTAAGTCCAAATACGTTCTATAGATTTGAAGAAAAATTTTATCAATATCAAATGTTCATTATGTTAGCGTTAATCTTTGTTGGAGGAAGAATAATTTCTATACCAGCCGGCGTTATACGTAATATGCTTTTAGGGATTACTAATTTAATAACACGTTTCCTATTTTAAAAATAAAGTTGACAAAATTTAAGATAATTTGTATAATTTATTATCATTAATATTGAAAAATTCTAAGAAGAGGAAAGTAGTTTAATTAATTCCTTTAGCGAATAGGGAGATGGTGTAAGCCCTATGGATAGATTAAGTGAAAAGAGCCTTGGAGAAATCACCTGAAATAAGTAGTTAAAAAGATAATAATCTAATATAGCTGGTATGATATATTAATTATTATTTTTAAACCTTTAGTAGGGCTGGTCGCAAGTTAAATTGCGTTAAAAGTTGAGAGGTATTTTATTTATATAAAATACAATAAGAGTGGTACCGCGGATAATTCGTCTCTTTTTATTTAAGAGGCGGATTTTTTTTTGTTCTTTAGAAATCTATATCGAAGTTAAATTTGTGCATTTATTATGAGAAATACTGACTAAGAAAATTAAATTTTGAGAAAGAATAAAGAAATACATTCTTACAAATTATAAAGTTATTTAATTTATGAAGAGTTTGTCTAAATATAAGGAGGATATTATGGATTATAAAAGTAAAGTTGCAGAACTAATAAAAAAACATGTGGAATTAGAAATTGAAGCTATTGAAAAATTGATTGAAATACCGCCAAAGCCAGAAATGGGAGATTATGCATTTCCATGTTTCCAATTGTCAAAGGTTATGAGAAAAGCTCCAAATATGATAGCAGAAGAATTGAAGAATTCTATGTCAACTGATGGATTTGAAAGAATTGAGAATTTAGGGCCATATGTTAACTTCTTCGTTGATAAAGGAGTATTTGCAGAAAATACGATCAAAAAGGTTTTAGCAGATGGAGAAAATTATGGAGCATCAAATATAGGGGAAGGGAAAACAGTTTGCGTTGAATATTCTTCGCCTAATATAGCAAAACCTTTTCATGTTGGTCACTTATTCACTACAGCTATAGGTAATTCTTTATATAAGATGTTTAAGAAGGAAGGATATAATACTGTAGGATTGAATCACTTGGGAGATTGGGGAACTCAATTTGGTAAGCTTATAAGTGCGTATGATAGATGGGTAGACGAAGAGGCATTAGAAAAGGCTCCAATTGATGAATTACTTAGAATATATGTTAAATTCCACGAAGAGGCTGAAAAAGATCCTTCATTAGAAGATGAAGCAAGAGCAAACTTTAAGGCACTAGAGACTGGTGATGAAAAAGCAACAGCACTTTGGACTAGATTTAGAGAGTTGAGCTTAAAAGAATTTGAAAGAGTTTATAACATTTTAGGAGTTAAATTTGATTCATTAGCTGGAGAAGCATTTTATAATGATAAGATGGATGTTGTTGTTGATGAATTGAAAGAAAAAGGACTTCTTGTAGAAAGTAATGGGGCTCAAGTTGTAATGCTTGAAGAATATAATATGCCACCTTGTATAGTACTTAAAGGTGATGGTGCATCGATATATGCTACAAGAGACTTAGCAGCTGCTATGTATAGAAAGAAAACTTATGATTTTCATAAATGTGTTTATGTAGTTGGAACGCCTCAAGCACTTCACTTCAAACAAGTATTTAAAGTGTTAGAACTTGCAGGACATGAATGGTCTAAAGACTGTGTTCATGTAGGCTTTGGGTTAGTTAAATTTGCAGATAGAAAACTTTCAACTAGAAATGGATCGATTGTTTTACTTGATGATTTACTTCGTGAAGCTGTAGAGAAGACAATGGAAGTTATAAATGAAAAAAATCCAGAACTTGAAAATAAAGAGGAAGTTGCAAAGAAAATTGGTGTCGGAGCAGTAATCTTTACTTATCTTAAAAACTCAAGAGAAAAAGATATTGTTTTTGATTGGAAGGAAATATTATCATTTGATGGAGAAACTGGCCCATATGTTCAATATTCATATGCAAGAGGAAATAGTATATTAAACAGAGGTAAAGAATGTACTGGAACTGTTGACTATAGTAAATTATCTTCAAAAGAAGAATTTGAGTTAGTTAAGAGCATAGCTAACTTTAATAGCGTAATAACTTTAGCCTTAGATAAGTTAGAACCTTCAATATTAACAAGGTACGTAATTGAAGTTGCAAAAGGATTTAATAAATTCTATAATGCGCATTCGGTATTGAACTTAGAAGATGAGGATTTAAAAGCTACAAGATTAAACTTAGTTAAAGCAAGTTTACAAGTAATAAAAAATGGATTAGAGTTACTTGGAATAGATGTAGTAGAAAAAATGTAGTTATTTAATATTAAATTTATTATAATTTTTTGAAATAGAGGGATGTCTTATGTAGCAACCCTCTATTTTTTGACTCGTTAATTTCTTTTATATGCCTTAAAAAATGATATATGGTATAATTGAAAAAAGCATGGAAAGGATGTGGAATGAATTGTTTATAAATAGAAATATTAAATATAGGGATATATTAATATTTGCTTTAATAGGTGTAATTGGATACAAACTTATAGATAATTATAATTTTTTCTTTGATATAGGCAGAAAAGTTTTATCTATTATGTCACCTTTTATATATGCTATTATTTGTGCTTATATATTAAATCCAGTAGTAAGTTTTTTTGAAAATAATTTTAAAACTAAAAGAGCAATATCGATATTGATTACATATTTTATAATTATAGCTTTAATTATTATAATATTATTTTTTACGATACCAAGTATAGTAGATAGTATAGTAAATATAACTAGAGAAATGCCGGCCTATGTGGAAATTATACAAAAGTGGATCAATACTCTTCTTCAAAATGAAAGAATAAAGACACTGATTGTACAAGCGGGACTTTTAAATAAGCTACAGGAAATGTCAAGCCAGATAGGAAGTGTAACAATAGGACTACTACAAAATTTTATTATGTACTTATTATCATTTACATCAAATTTAGTTAGTGTGATTTTTGGTTTTTTAATTTCAATTTATGTTTTAATGGATAAAGAAAAGTTGTTAAAACGTGCTAGAACCATAACATATATGATTTTTAATGAAGAAAAGGGGAATAAGTTAGTTACATTTATTAGAACCTATAATAAAATGATAGGAGTTTATATAGGGATAAAAGCAATTGATTCAGCAATAATAGGTTTTATATCACTTATAGGTCTATTAATTGTTGGGGAACCCTATGCACCACTAATAGCCCTGATAGAAGGGATTACTAATATGATTCCTTATTTTGGACCACTTATTGGTGAAGTAGTCGGTGCGGGAGTTGCAATCTTTGTTTCACCTATGAAGGCTTTTATGGTATTCATACTTTTACTTTGTATTCATCTTTTTGATGCTTGGTACCTTGATCCTAAGCTTATAGGGAAAAAGGTTGGAGTCAGTCCATTAGGGATAATATTAGGAGTTGCAATAGGCGGTGGCTTTTGGGGACCTTTTGGAATGCTTCTAGGATCACCTACAATGGCAACCATAAAAATATATTATGAGAAAACAGTAGAGGAGTTTAGAAAAAAGAATCCAGGATTAGTTAAGAAAGAAAGTCTTGGAGAAATTGATTTATAAAAGATTATAAAGAATTTAGGAGAAGTTTTATGAAGGAATTTATTGATTTATTAAATGAACGTCAAAGTTGTAGAAAGTATTTAAATAAACCTGTTGAAAAAGAAAAGTTAGTAAAATGTATTGAGGCTGCCAGATTAGCTCCATCAGCATGTAATAGTCAACCATGGCATTTTGTAGTAGTTAATAATAAAGAGCTAGTACCTAAGGTTTCAGAATGCTTACAGGATGCAGTTATGAATAAATTTACTACAGAATGTCCAGCTTTTATAATAGTGGTGGAGGAAAGTGGAAATTTAACTTCACGAGCTGGAGCATTAATTAAACAGCAGGATTATAGATCTGTTGATATTGGGATTGCAACTGAGCATATATGTTTAGCGGCAACAGAACAAAATTTAGGTACTTGTATTTTAGGTTGGTTTAATGAAAAAGAACTAAAGAAACTTTTAAATATAAATAAATTAAAGCGAATTAGATTAGTAGTGGCTGTTGGATATCCAGAAAATGATAATATAAGAAAAAAAGTGAGAAAGAATATAGATGAAATTCTAACTTTTATAGAATAGTCATGGATAAATTTTAACGACACTATCAATAATAAATATATTTGGTAGTGTTTTTACTTATACAATTTATATGATATATTTCAAAAATAATTCTTTATCATAATTCAAAAAATATTGCAAGAATTTCCGTCGTGATTGTGAAGCGTGAAATGTGCATTGTGAATTGCAACATATATATTTAAATTAATCAGATAGATTTTATAAGCTTTTCTGAAATGAAAAAATAAAGTATAATAAATAAGTATAAAAGGATGTGAGTTAATGGCAAATATAGGTGCGTTTTTTGATTTAGATGGAACTTTATACAGAGAAGGACTAATAACAGAAGTATTTAAAAAGATGGTTAAATATGAAATTATAGGTTCAGAAAGATGGTATAATGATTTAAGGCCTTACTTTATGAAGTGGGATAAGAGGCAAGGTGATTATGATCAATACCTGTTGAAAATGATTGATATATATATTGAGTCAATTAAAGGATTACAGAAGTATCAAATGGAATATATAGCTAAGAAAGTTGTAGAACAAAAGGGCGATAGAGTATATACTTTTACGAGGGACAGAATAAAGTGGCATCAAGCTAATAACCATACTCTAATTATAATATCTGGATCGCCTTCAGAACTTGTTGGAGAGATGGCCAAGAAATATGGCTTTACAGATTATATAGGTGCAAAATATATTATAGATGATAAAAATGTATATACAGGGCAAGTTACACCAATGTGGGATAGTAAAAGTAAATCGAAGGCGATAAATGAATTTGTTAAAAAGTATGATATAGATTTAAACGATAGTTATGCATATGGAGATACAGCAGGCGATTATACTATGTTTAAAAATGTAAAACATCCTTATTGTATGAATCCAACTAAAGAACTTTTGCAAAAAGTATTGAAAGATCGAGAATTAATAAAAAGAGTGAATGTTGTTGTTGAAAGAAAGGATGTAATATACAATTTGGACATTGAGGATATACAATTCTTATAGAAAAGAGTGATACTGTGATTATTCGTGAAAATAAGGTGAAGGTTGAAGAATATAGTGAAGAATTTATGATGAAGTCTCTAGATAAAGAATATACACCAGAAGAAATTATCTTCTTTGATTTAGAGCATTATGTATATAAGAAGCCTAAGTGTATTGGAGTATTTGGGGCGTGTGAGTATGATAAGAAAAATAATAATATTCTAGTAACCCAATATATGATTGAAGATAGAGATGAGGCGACACATATATTGTATCTCGCTAAAGAATATTTTATAAAGATGAAACAAAAAGGAAAAAAGGCCATTATCACTTTTTCAGGGAATAATGATTTTTCAGTTATTAATTATCTTTTCAAAGAAAATAATATATATTATAATTTTAGTGAAGAATTTGATTCGATTGATATTCAAAAAGAATATGAAAAGAATAAAAAATTGTCTATTGGGCTTAAAAAGTTAGAAAAAGTTTTTGATATTGTAAGAGAGGGAGAGGTAATCAGCGGATCTAATTTAGCTAAAACTTTTCACAAAGTTATGAAAGATAAAAGCTATTTCAAAAGAATGCCAGAAGAGAAAATTGAAAAAATTCTTCTTTATAATGAGCAGGATGTTATAAATTTATATTATATATATGTAAATTGGAAAAAATATATTTATGAAGATATTATCGAAGAAGCTATCGCTGAAGATGAAGTTGAAGATTTAGAAAATCTAGAAGAAGAGTATGATATTCAAGAAAATTCATTGAATAATAATTCTAATTAATGACTGCAAAATAAATAAGATAGAAATAAATAATTTAGAAATAAATAATTTAGAAATAAATAAATTTTATTTCTGATTTTTAAATGGCTCCAAGTTTTTGGGGTCTATTTTAATGCTTTAAGAACACCTAGGATGCTTTTAATATAATGAAGCATCCATTTTGGTGTTGATTTATTTTTTTGATATGTTAGAGCCGTCTGAGCAGATGACGATGGTTCCATCTTTATCTGTTCTATAAGTTTTTATATTGCTTTCATCTAATAATTTTGTAGTAATAGCATCAGGATGATTGTATATATTATCTTTACCTACAGATATAACTGCTATTGAAGGATTAACTTTTTTTAGAAAGTCTTTACTAGTAGAAGTTGAGGATCCGTGATGTCCCACTTTAAGCACATCTGCGCTGATATCTTCATTATTATTAAGAATTTCTTTTTCTACTTCCTTTTCGGCGTCACCAGTAAATAAAAAAGAAGTGTTACCATATTGAATTTTTATTACAGGAGAGTAGTTGTTTAAATTATCATAAAAATCCTTATTAGGAGAGAAGACATTTATTTTAGTATTTTCACCTAAGTCAATAGAATTACTATTGTTTTTCAATACATGTACCTTTAAATTTTTATTTTTTAAAGCATCTACCATGTCCTCAAAGCTTTTTGTAGTAGATTCAACTTTTGGAGAATAGAAAGTTCCTATACTATAAGTTTTTATTATATCATCCATATTACCAATATGGTCTTCATGTGGATGAGTTGCAATTACATAATCTAATTTATTTAAGTTTAGCCCTGATAAATAGTTAAAAAGTTTTCTTCTATCAGATTTAGGCCCAGAATCTATTAAAAGATTTTTGTTATTTACTTGAACGAGAATGCAATCGCCTTGGCCTACATCTATATAATGAACGAACATCTTGTTTATATCAGCGTTATTGGCTTTATTTGAATTGAATTTTGTAAGGCCACAACTTACTATGGAAAATGAAAATAATAGAATTGCAAGAAAAGTTAATAAATATTTTTTTACATTATACTTATTTTTGTTCATAAAAAAGTTGTCTCCTTGATTACATAGTTTTAATATAATTCTACCATTTAAGGAAATGTAATGGAAACAAAATTATTCTAAATGCAAGCAAAAGAAAAATAAAAAGTTAAAATAAAACACGAACAAAATTGTAAAAAGACGATATAATATTCATATAATGAGCTTTCTGAGCTTTTTTATAGCATAGTCAGATAGGGGTGGAGGAATTAACTTTGTTGAATTTTAATTTAAGAAATTTCTTATGAACTCGAGTTATTTTTAGATGAAAAAAACTTTAAAATGAAAAATGCAAAGGTTGAATATTGCAAAAAGTATGATATAATTATTTCAATATGTGGAATTTGAAAAGAAAAATGCAATATTTAAATATGAAAAAATTCATATGGGGGGCCATGAAATGAAGAAAGAATTTTCTATGAGTAATGACAAAGTGATGATAAACTTTACAGCAAAGTACTGTAATAGCTTTGAGGCTATACTAGAAAGTGATGGATTTAGACGAATTTTAGAAGTTTATCTAAGAAGAGCTAAAAAGAAAAATTCAGTAGCATACAGATATTTAAGTAAGACATTAGATACAGATAGTCTTATAGATATTAGGAGAGATTTAACTGTAGTAATAAAATATTTAACAGTTATGAGTGTTGAGGAAATTATAGAGATTAGTGACTCATATTCGAAACTATTAGAGGATAGGGACAAGTTTGTAGTATTTATAGAAGATTTCTATTTATTTTGGAGAAAGCTTGAAAGATATACAATAGTTCATAGATATAAGGTTCAACAAGGCCTTGCAGCAGTTAGTTTTACAGAAGCAAATGCTAACTTTTCTACATTAATTCTAAGTTTGTACAGAAAAATTGAACAGCATGTTGCAGGATATCAGCCAAAAGTTTATAGACAAATACCAGCTGGTGGAAATGCCTGCATAATGATTCATGAAATGGAATGGGTAAGACCAAATGGATATGAAGTTTTAGAGGAAGTACCATTTATTGATCATATACTTTTAGAAACACCATTTATAACTTATCCTAAAAAGAATACAAGAGATGGAATGTTCACAGAGATAAAATATAACCCATTAAAGTATGCACAAATAAATAAAGAGCATTGGTTTTGTTATCCAGCTAAGATAGGCGGGTTACTTACTTTTATTTATTTCCATAGAGATTTTATGGAACATGGAATAACTTTATGTAATCTGTTCGAGATGGCTAGAAGTGAAGAAACAAGGGGAAGAAAGCCAGACATTATTTATGTATATGGAGCTAAAGATAACGATGAAGATCTAAAAACAGTGTTCTTTGATGATGTTCAAAATGATATAATGCTTGGATATGTAAATCATTCAGAAAAGATAGATTATTTTGGGTATATAAAGAAGATGACATTAACATTATACAACTTAATAATGATAAAGAGAGGATATTTGCCAATACATGGTTCAATGGTGAATATTATTTTAAAAAGCGGAGATGAAGCTAATGTTGTTATCATGGGAGATAGCGGAGCTGGTAAATCTGAAAGTTTAGAAGCTTTTCGTAGTTTAAGCGAAGATTATATTTCAGATATGACTATTATCTTTGATGATATGGGAACTTTTAAAATAGAGGATGGATTAATTAATGGATATGGAACTGAGATTGGTGCATTTGTCCGATTAGATGACTTAGATCAAGGATACGCCTTTAAAGAAATGGATAGAAGTATATTTATGAATCCGGATAAGGTCAATGCTAGACTTGTAGTACCAGTAGCATCATATAAGGAAATATCAAAGGGACATCCAATAGACTTTTTCTTCTATGCTAATAACTACGACGGCGTTAATGAAGGAGAAAAATATTTAGATTACTTTAAAACTCCAGAGGAAGCCATTAAAGTATTTAAAGCAGGTGCTAGAATGGCGAAGGGAACAACAACGGAGAAGGGCTTAGTAGAGTCATTTTTTGCAAATCCATTTGGGCCAGCGCAAAAGCAGGATGAAACAAATATTCTTATAGAAAAATATTTTAATACAATGTTTGAAAATGGACAAGTAAAAGTTGGACAAATTAGAACTTGTTTAGGTGTAAAAGGGCAAGAAAAAAATGGGCCAAGAAATGCAGCTATAGAATTATTCGATGAAATTAAAAAGATGAAATAAGTATTAAGGCACAATCAAATAAATAAAAAGTCCATTTGCCAGCCTATTTCCCATTATGCTACGTTGGAAAATCGACCTAATAGACCCGCTATGAGGGCAATTTGTCGCATTGCCTAATGAAAAATATCCATGGCAACTTTGGACTTATTATTTATTTTCATGTGCCTAAAAGAGATTAAGGTAAAGCATTTACCTTAATCTCTTTTTAATTTATCTCTTAAAGCCTTAAAAATATTTAAAGATCTATAAGAAATACTTGAAAAGTTTTGTCTTGATTGTCTATTATATAAATTCATTTTTAGCTTACTGAAAAATGATTCAAAGTGTCTAATCCTACCAACAGCTTTTTCTTTTGTAAAATTCAATAATGAACTTGGTTTATCAAATAAAAAATTAGCTGGCACAAATTGAAATGCAAAAGACATTTTTTCAAATTGCATTAAAGAAGCTATAGTTAAACTAAAATCAATAAGATAATAAATAATAATAAAGAAAATAAATACCTCACCAAGTGTTTTGGGAATATTATTGATTATGTTTACCACTATAGGATGTATTATCTTAATTATGCCTACCTCACCAACTCCCCAGAGTAGAGAATAAAGTAAACAAACACGACCATGTATATTAAATGGATCGTCAGTATAATCCCACCACTTTGTCTTAAATGCTTTTTCTAATACAAAACCAGTAATATATTCTAAGACTGTTGTAAAGAAACAGGCTAAGAAGAATAAGGCGAAAATATTATGTTTGTAGTTATCAAGAAAGACTACAAGAAATAAGACACCGAATCCATATATAGGACAAAAGGGACCATATAAAAATCCTCTATTAACAAACCTACGTTCATTTTTGAAATAATACAAGACTTCGAGGCACCAGCCAGCAAATGAATAGAATACAAAAAAATATATTAAATTATAAAAATTAAAATTTAATACTGTACGCAAATGTATACTAACCTCCTAGTAAAATATAAGTATTAATAATTTATTCCATTATATATCAAAACATAGCTAAAGAAATATTAATTTTACATTAAAAATTTCTTATCACTATGTATAAAGCTTAAGTATAAATAAATATTATATTGAGATTAGCAGCGATAGAATTAGCGTTTAAGTCATTTTTATTTTAACAAATATAATATTAATATTTATTATGCTGCATTATACTCTAGATCTTTCTTGAACGAAAAAAGAGATAGAATATAAACTAGCAATTCCAACTAAACAATAAATTATTGTAGATAACATTGAAAAACTTCCAAAAAGGAAATCTACTAAGTTAAATCTAAAAAAACCTATTAAGCCCCAATTAATGCCGCCTATAATTATAAGGGCAAGTGAAATTGAATTTAAAATTTTCATAAAAAACACACTCCTTATTATAAGATACCTTTAGTATGTATATAAAAATGTGTTTTTATTCTATTTTTTATAATTATTCTAATGATATATTTCTGTCTATAGGTTGAGATAGCGAAATAAATGTATCAGTTCTTTGTACTCCATCAATGTTATTTATCTTGTTAAGTAAAACATTCTGCAAATCTAAAATATTAGCACATACAACTTTAGCAAACATAGAATAATCACCAGTAGTTAAATGCAATTCAACTACTTCCTTTATGTTTGACATTTGGTCAAATACATAGTTAAAAGAAGATGTTTTATCAACATAGATACCTACAAAACAACATACATCGTATCCTAGCTTAGGAAGGTTTAAAATTATTCTAGAACCTTTTATTATTCCTAGATCTTCCATTTTCTTCATTCTTACATGAATAGTACCACCGCTTACGTGGCATATTCTGGCAATCTCCAAGTAAGGAGTTCTACAATCTTTTATTAATAAGTCAAGTATTTGTAAATCTAATTCATCTAAATGATTATTTGAAATTAAATTCATTATATCACCTCATATCTTTTATATCATATACTTTTTCTATTTTATCAAATATACGCGAATAATTAAAGATAAAACTATAAATTTGTTAAAAAAAAATTATAATATTGATATTTTAATAAAAATTATTACTTTTTGATTACAATGTATACTGATGAAAATCAACACCAATTAAAAGGAATGCTTGATAATAGTTTATATATAAATTATCATTAACCATATAGACTTTTTTATAGGAGGATATGTGAGTAGATGAATCTTTTTACATCAATTATTTTATTTGTAGTAATGCTTCTTGTTATATTTGTAGCTTATGCATTATGCAAAAAATTTATATTTGGTAAAGTGCGTATAAATAAGTGGATACCTTTAGCGATAGCTGCAGTATTATTTGCGGCCCAAATATTCGTAGGTGCATCAAATACTTATATTTCAAGTGGATTATCTATTTTTGCAGTTCTATTTTTCTTATGGTTCATGGATATTACACAAAGAGGCGGACTTAAGAAAAAAGAAAAGCAAATAGTGATTAAGCCAAAAGCTAAACCAAATAGAGTTAAAAAAAATAAATAGAAACATAGAAAAGAAATAGAATGTATGATTTATAACAATGTAAATGTTTTGAAATTATATATTCTATTTCTTTTTATATGAATTATTTTTTTAAGAATATATATGCGTTGCAAAAAATCTTCATCATAATTCTAAAAATATTGCAAGAATTTTAGCTGTAATTGTGCATAGTGAATTATGAATTGCTAATTGCAACATATATATTTTAAGTATATAAACAATATTATTCTTGACCTCTAAAAATGGGAGAACTAATAGCGATTTTGTTATTATCCAGTGCTATCTTTATTACATACCACAACTCAGTTTTTAAGGGCTCGTGAGAATACAAGTATTTTACTTTATTTAAATTCAAGTTAGATATTTTTTTTATTATAGTCCCACCAGTAGATATTATATCAATTTCTAATATTTTGTGATTAGGATCATGGGCAAAAATTGAAAATTGTAAATTATCATCTTCCATAGGTATAATATCGCCCATAAATTCATTATTTATTGTAAAGTACATAGTTAAAGTTCTGGATTCTGTTGAATAAGTGTGTCGTTTTCTAAAAGCGTCGACTAGAGACTGAGTTGTAAGCTCTTCTGCAATTATACATGTTAAATTTTCATCGTCACCAAAGTTTAATCTATGATTATCCTGACCATTGATTGCGCCTAGTTTCCAGTTTTTATCGAGTAAATGGTAATAATATTTTTCATATCTTAAATACTTGTTTGGATAAGATCCATTTCCAACTTCTATTGAAGTTATTAGTTTATTTAAAATAGAGTTGTATTCTAAATATGTTATTGTTTTGTGGGGATGGTTAATTGAAATAAATGCATTAGGATTATTAAGCATCCATAAAACTAATAGTTGTATATTATTTACTGTTCCAGTAAAGAACCTGTTTGGATTTACTACATTAATGTCTCCAAACGGATTAGTTTTGCTTTCAAAACCAACCACAGCTAAAAAGTTTTCATGTTTTTTATTATAACGAACAGTTAAATATTTTAGCGCATCCCATCTACTTAGCTCAGAGCTTTTTACTTTTATTGTTTTTGTTAAATGATTATTATGGTCTGTTAATATAAGGAAATTAAGGCCGTTATGTCGTGCATAATCAAATGCTTCAATTGGAGTTCCATGTCCAGTGGAAAAATTGCAATGGGCATGAGGAATTCCATAGTAAAAATTCAGATCATCTATATTAAGCTTATTTTTAGGTGATTTTTTTTTCCCCAAAGTTATTACCTCTAAAAATTATTTATAGTATATATATATTGCAATGCACAATGCACAATTCACAATTAATAATTAATTATGGTTTAAATTATTATTTTATTTCGTATTTCTAAAGTGAGCAAAATAATGACAATAAGTGAATGTAATGTTAAAATAACCTTAGTGTTTAGTGAGGTGATTGTTATGGTGAAAATTTATAAAGACAAAAAACCTGTTTTGGATAGCGATATTTATATTTCAGAAACTGCAGTAATTATTGGAGACGTAACACTTAAGAAAAATGCGAATATATGGTTTGGTGCTGTTATAAGAGGTGATGAAGCATCAATAACTATAGGAGAAAATACAAACATCCAAGAAAATTGTGTGGTACATGTTGATTATGGATATAATACAGTTATAGGAGATGGTTGTACTATAGGGCATGGCGCAATAATCCATGGATGCACCATTAAAAATAATGTTTTAGTAGGTATGGGATCAATAATATTAAATGGAGCAAAAATAGGCAATAATACAATTATAGGAGCAGGAAGTCTAATAACTCAAAATAAAGAATTTGAAGATGGCGTTTTGATACTTGGAAATCCAGCAAAAGTGATACGAAAGTTAACACAAGAAGAAATTGAAGGAATTAAGAAATCATATATAAGTTATCTGGAATTGAGTAAAGATTTCAAGTAATTTAGATTTAACATGTTTTATATAAAGAAAAGATACAAGTTATTATCATATTGTGTAGTAATAAATTTATATTCAAGGTTCTAGTAATGTGAGTACCAAATTGAGGATAGCAATGTAGAAAGTTAATTTCAATATATAGAATGATCAAGAAAAGTAATAAAGAAGATAACATCGATTAAGATGTTATGATTAATGGAGGAAATTAAAAATGATATCAGTAGGGCAATACAGTAAATTAAAAGTAAGTAAAAAGGTAGATTTTGGATATTATCTTGAAGATAATTTTGGTGATGAGGTCTTACTTCCAAACAGTGCGGCAAAGGGACATGAAATAAAAGAAGGCGACCAATTAGAAGTATTCATTTATAGAGATTCAAAGGATAGGATGATTTCAACTCTAAAAAAACCATTATTAACAGTTGGAGAAATTGGTTATTTAGAAGTTGTAAGTCAAAATAATATTGGAGCGTTCGTAAACTTTGGGCTTGAAAGAGACTTATTCGTTCCATTAAAAGAACAAAATTATAAGCTTAAAGAAGGAAAAAAATATTTATTTTATATGTATGTAGATAAAACCGACAGGTTAGCGGCAACTACTAGAATACACTCTTATTTAGATATGGCAGAAGAGGGGAAATATAAAGTTTCTGATGAAGTAAATGCTATAGTTTATGAAATAAATGAAAATGCGACTTTAAATGTTGCAATAGATGGTGAATATAGAGGTTTAATATTAGCTAATGAGCATTTTGAGTACATATATCCTGGACAAGAAATAAAAGGAAGAGTTAAGAGGATTTATGAAGATGGAACTATTGGAGTTACAACGAGAAAGAAAAGGTTAGAAGCAAGAAGTGAATTAAGTGAAACAATACTTAATTATTTAAAAGCAAATGGTGGATTTATGCCTTATAATGATAAATCGTCACCTGATGATATAAAGAGAGAATTTAATACAAGTAAAAATTATTTTAAAATGACATTAGGCGGGCTAATGAGAGAGAAACTAATTACACAGGATAAAGAGGGAACTAGACTTTTATAAGTGACAAATGAAAAGTTATAAATTAAAAGTGATAAGTTTTATGTTAACTTATCACTTTTTTTACATAGCTTATTGCACATCGTTTGATATTCGTGTTCTGAATAATAAATTTTTAAGAGCTTTCCAGTTAAATGGAATTAAAGGATAGAAATATTTATCACCAGCTATTGTTTTTGTACTTGCCATAACTATTAGAATGAATATAATACCACCTATAAAGCCCCAGAAACCAAAGAATCCACAAAGTATAAGTAAAATCATCCTTGCAAATTTTAAAGCAAAATTCATTTCTATGCTAGGTTGAGTAAAGTCTCCTATGGTAACGATGGACATATATAATATAGACTGAGGAATAAACCAGCCTGTTTTTACAGCGTAATCACCAAGGATTAAACCACCAATCAAAGACATTGCACTTCCAAGTGGGCTTGGAGTATTTAAACCAGCCAGCTTTAATATATCAACAGCAAATTCTAAAAGCATGAATTGACCGAGCAGAGGCAAAGCAAATTCCTCTTGCGGTTTTAAAAAGTCAAAATAACTCGGTATAAAAATATTCCCATTTACAATCATTAAGTAAACTGGAGTTAATAATATTGTCGCTAACATTACGAAATTTCTAACAATTCTTAGGTAGTTTCCAGTGAATAAAGGGAAATAATAATCATTTATATCTTGTAAAAAATCGAAAATTCCTGTTGGGAGAATTATTACGTTTGGAGAATTATCCACAATAATAATTATTTTTCCTTCAACTATATGTGCAGCAGCTACATCAGGCCTTTCGGTAAATCTTACCTTTGGAAATGGATTAAGCCAATTTTTTGTGCACATTACATCAACTAAACTTTGGTCAGAAAGCGTTAAAGCTTTTATATCTACTTTTGATATGCTATCAATTATTAAATCAAGAACTTTTTTATCTGCTACTCCATCTATATACGCGATACATACATCTGTTTTTGAGACATTACCAACTTGATGTATATCAAAAACTAATCTTGGATCTCGTATTCTTCTTCTAATGAAACCAGCATTAAATACTAACTTTTCAATGAAGCCATCTCTTCCACCTCTTAAAGTTTTTTCCTTTTCAGGTTTTGATGAATCTGAACCTGGATAAGTACGCAAATCTAAGAGTATAAATGAATCATAGCCATCAACATACATTATTGTTTGGCCAGATAATAACGCGATTAAAATTTTGTCTAAATCAGTTTCGGTTTTAACGGATACGTGTGAAACTTTATTGTTGATAAAGTCATCAATTGTTTTGTATGAATTCATTGTTTCAGGTGTTATCTTAAAGAAAGATTTTAATATTTCCTCCATGATAGCATCTTTAATAAAACCATTCAAAAAATATAAAACAGAGCTTCTTCCCCCAACAATGAAGTTTCGTTCAACGATATCGAAACTTTTATCTACAACTAAATTTGAATGAATTAAGTCAATATTTGCTTGGTAATTGTTTGCAACATTCAATTATTTTACCTTCTCTCTCTATTTAAATATACATATCTAGTATGTTACAGATAAGAAATAGTATTCATGTTTATCAAATATATAAATTTATAATTCTTTATACAATTATTAGAGGGAGAAGTTTTTAACTGTGAAATGATTTTAATTGCACTCCGTGCTCTTTTTAGATGTGAAATGATCGTAATTGCACTTCGTGCTTTTTTTAATTGTGAAAGGATCCTAAATGCACTTTGTGCTCTTTTTAGCTGTGCGTACTTTTTTCAAATGTGTAAAGATCTTAAATGTGCTATCGCACTTGTTCAAGAAGTGTAAAGTTCTTAATTGTGCTGTCGCACTTTCTTTAAAGTAAAAAAGATCTTAAATGTGCTATCGCACTTTTTATAAATGTGCAAAGATCTTAATGTGCTGTCGCACTTTTTTTAAAGGTGCATATTTTAATAGTATCAATACTATTAGAAGGTGAAATGGATGTGCGGAATTGCTGGATTAGTAAATTTTAAAAAGAATATAGTACAAGATAAAGATATATTAAATAATATGATAAAGACTTTGGAGAAGAGGGGACCTGATGCAAAAGGATATTATATATCTCCAAATGTTTTATTAGGCCATAGAAGGCTTATAGTTGTAGATCCAGAAGGTGGATTGCAACCTATGACTAAAATATTTGAGGGTAAGAAATACACATTGGTTTATAATGGTGAGCTATATAATACTGAGGATTTAAGAAAAGAATTAAAGGCTAAAGGATTTACTTTTGATTCTTATTCAGATACTGAAGTATTGCTTACATCGTATATTTGTTGGGGGAAGGACTGTGTAAATAAGCTTATAGGTATATTTGCATTTGGAGTTTTTGATGAAGATAAAAGAGAAGTTTTTTTAGCTAGAGATCAAATGGGGGTTAAGCCATTATTCTATACTGTTCATGATAATACCCTTGTTTTTGGTTCTGAGATAAAAACTCTTTTAGCAGATCCAAGAGTTAAAAGAGAAATTGATATGGAAGGATTAACTGAAATATTTGGGCTTGGACCTGCGACAATACCAGGAAGCGGAGTATTTAAGAATATAAAAGAAATTGCACCAGCCAACTGTTTATTAGTTTCATGTGATGGAAACATTAAAAAGTGGGAATATTGGACAGTTGAAGCAAAAGAATTTCATGAAACAGCAGAAGAAGCAATAGTTCATGCGAGAGAATTATTAATAGATGCAGTAAAGAGACAATTAGTTGGAGATGTACCTGTTTGTACATTCCTATCAGGGGGATTAGACTCCTCAATTATATCAGCAATAGCTGCTGAGGAATTTAGAAAACAGGGAAAGAAGCTTACTACTTATGCGATTAATTATGAAGACAATGAAAAGTATTTTAAAGCGTCATTATTTCAACCGACATCAGATGAATACTGGTCAGAAGAAATGGCAAAGTTTATAAATAGTGATCATAGAAAAGTAGTTTTGAATCATTCAGATTTAGCAGCTGCATTAAGAGATGCTGTGATATCAAGAGACTTACCTGGTATGGCAGATATCGATTCATCAATGCTTCTATTTTGTAAAGAAATTCGTAAAGACTTTGTAGTTGGACTTACAGGAGAGTGTGCTGATGAAATCTTTGGGGGATATCCTTGGTTTACAAGGGATGAAATGTTCTATTTAGATACATTCCCATGGTCGAGGTTTGTTAATGATAGAAAGGCTATAGTTAATAAGAAATTAAAAAATATGCCGCTAGAGGAATTAGTTAGAACTCAATATGAAAAATCTCTAAGTAAAGTCCCTCATCTTGATGGGGAGAGTAAGAGAGATTATAGGATGAGGGAAGTGTCATATTTAAATCTAAAATGGTTCATGGTTCAGCTTCTTACAAGAAAAGATAGGACTAGTATGTATAATGGACTAGAAGCAAGAGTTCCATTTGCCGACATTAGATTGGTTGATTATGCGTTCAACTTGCCAGCTGATGTAAAATTATATAAAGGCAGAGAAAAAGGATTATTAAGAGCAGCCTTTGAAGGAATATTGCCAAATGACATTATATACAGAAAGAAGAGTCCATATCCTAAGACACATAATCCAGTTTATACAGACATTGTATGTAAGATGATAACTGAGATTTTAGATAAGAAATCTTCACCAATTCATGAAATCATTGATGAAAAGGTAGTTAGAGAGATAATACTCACAAAAGGAGAATCATATAAAGCTCCATGGTATGGGCAGCTAATGACTGGACCACAATTGCTTGCTTTCTTGATTCAAGTAAATATTTGGCTTGAAGAATATAATGTTAATCTACTAATTTAATTTTTAATTCATAATGCACAATTATGGGTAAGCTACTTTGGAGTTTTAAAAATATATATCTAAAAATTTAATCTTTAATTGTGAATTGTGAATTGTGAATTGTGAATTGTGAATTGTGAATTGTGAATTGTGAATTGTGAATTGTGAATTGTGAATTAAAAAAGTTCTGCCTTCCAGCAGAACTTTTTTCTAGATATATTTGAACTTTACAGATATTTCTTTAATTTCACCTTTTGAATTTTTTCTAATTGAAAATTGTTTTATGTCTTTAAAATCATTTTCTAATTGATAAGTTAATTCTGTAATAGTAGCTTTAGCTTTCTTAGTTAAACCACCATCTTCAATAATTTCAAATCTTGATTTTCTGCAAGTTGTTTCATCATTTTTATCATCAATAATTACATAATATTCAGGTGCTTCTTCTATGACCACATATTCCTTATTTAAAGTTAAAGTTGAACAAAGATCATTATCTATACATTTTATTATCATTTTAATACCTCCTAAATCCCTTTTATATGATAGATTGTACTATAGATATTATCTTGTTTCAACTATAATTAAAAAGATAAAAAAAGTTTGTCAATATTCATAAAAATTGATCATTAAAATATTGTAATAAATGTAATATTTTAATTACCTTATGCTTATCTATGATATTTAATTAACTTAAATATTTCATTAAGCAAGAATGGGATTAAAGAAATACATATTACTAGAAGCCAATCTCTGGCACTTAAAATAAATACATTAAATACATCAGCGAAGAATGGAATTATAATTATTAAAAATTGAATACACATACCAAGTAGAATTGATAGCAATAAATATTTGTTTGTGAAGAGTCCAACCTTTAAAAGAGATTTTTCTCTGCTTCGCATAGAGAGTGAAAAAAATAATTGGGAAAAACTTAAAACTACAAAAGCTAAAGTTTGAGCATGAACTAGGGAGCTCATATACAATCTTTCACCAAGAAGAAAAGCAGCTAATGTTACACCACCAATTAGTACACCATTTAAAGCCAGAAATAACCCCATGTGTTCTGCAAAAAGTGATTCTTTTGGATTTCTAGGTGGATGCTCCATTACGCTTGGATCCTTTGGATCTATACCAAGAGAAAGAGCAGGAAAACTGTCTGTTATTAAATTCACCCATAAAATATGAATTGGTAATAATGGTGGATCAAAATTTAATAGAATAGCTACAAACAAAGAAACTATTTCACCCAAGTTACAGGACAATAAGAATATTATAGCTTTTCTTATATTTGCATAAATATTTCTTCCTTCCTCTACAGCTTTGACTATTGTGGTAAAGTTGTCGTCAGTTAAAATCATATCAGCAGCACCTTTAGCGACGTCAGTCCCTGTAATACCCATAGCAACACCTATATCAGCAGCCTTTAAAGATGGAGCGTCGTTAACGCCATCACCAGTCATAGATACAATATTCCCATGGAATTTAAATGCTTTTACAATCTTAACTTTATTTTCTGGAGAAACTCTAGCAAATACCTTATAATTGTTAACTATTTTATTAAATTCTTCATCGCTATAGCTATCAATTTCAGCTCCAGTCATGCATTCATTTATACTATTTGCAATTCCAAGTTCACTAGCAATTGCAAAAGCAGTATTTTTATGATCTCCAGTTATCATAATAGGAGTTATTCCAGCTTGCTTACATAAAGCAATTGATGGTTTAACTTCCTCTCTAGGAGGATCTATCATTCCCATTAATCCTACGAAAGTTAAATCTTTTTCGAGAGAATCTATGCTGACGCTTTCATCCTTTATGTCTTTATAGCTTAAACCGAGGACTCTTAAGGCTTCGTCAGACATTAGATTAGATATTTTTAGGATTTCATCCTTTTTTTCTTGTGTGAAATCAATTATTTCTCCATCTAATAAGATTTTGTTTGAAAGTTTAAGTAAATTATCAATAGCTCCTTTGGTGAAAACTTTAAAATGTGAATCGTATTTATTTACAGTAGTCATTAGCTTTCTATCTGAGTCAAAAGGAATTTCATCAACCCTTGAGTGATCTGTGCTTAAATCTTCTTTATATAAGTCATACTTGATTCCAGCATCAAGCAAAGCAATTTCAGTAGGATCTCCTGTTTTACTACCATCTTTTGAAGTAGCATCATTGCATAAAATCATTCCTTCAAACAACAATTTTGTATCATTATCACCTAGATCGCAATCATTAATAGATACAAGTTTATTATTTATGCAGCATTTTTTTATTGTCATTACATTTAGAGTTAAGGTTCCAGTTTTATCAGAACATATTATATTAACAGATCCTAAAGTTTCAACGGCTGGAAGTTTTTTTACTATAGAATTTTGCTTTATCATTCGCTGTACACCCATTGCTAGTACTATTGCAACAATTGCTGGAAGGCCCTCAGGAATTGCAGCAACAGCTAAGCTTATAGCAGTTAAAAGCATTTCGAACCAATCTCGTCCTTGAAACATTGATATGACAAAGATCAATATACAAATACCTACAGCTCCAAAGCCTAAAGTTTTTCCAAGAGATGCAAGTCTTCGCTGCAATGGAGTCGTATTATCTTCTTCTTTATTTAGCATATCAGCTATTTTTCCTATTTGTGTATTCATTCCAGTATTTACAACAACACCAGTTCCGCGGCCGTAAGTCACTAAAGTTGACATAAAGGCCATATTTATCATATCACCTATAGGTATATTGCCATTTGCAAGGGTAACATTACTATCTTTTTCAGCAGGGACAGATTCACCAGTAAATGCTGATTCATCTATTTTTAAATTAGCACTTTCAATTAATCGTAAATCAGCAGGGAGATATCTTCCAGCATCTAGTATAATAATATCACCCACAACAACTTCTTCAGAAGGTATTTCTTTTATAATACCTTCTCGCTTAACTATAGCTTTTGGGGTAGATAATTTTTTTAATGCTTCGAGAGATTTCTCTGCCTTAGATTCTTGAAACACTCCTATTAGAGCATTTATTAAAATTACAAGCAGTATTACAATTGTGTCACTATATTCGTGCATAAATGCAGAAATAATTGCTGCAACTAAAAGTATATAAATCATAACATCGTTTATTTGAGATAAGAATAGCTGCCAAAGGCTCTTTTTACTTTGAGAAGCTAATTTGTTTTCTCCATATTTTTCAAGGCGATCTTTTGCCTCTGATTCGGAAAGCCCAACATCAGGATTAACATTTAATTTTTGCAGAACTTCTTGTGAAGGTGCATCAAACCACATGGATAACATCACTCCATTCATAATTTAGTATATACATATATATATTAGAGGTTTAATGAATTTATATACATGGGAAAAAATGAAATATACATATCAAAATCAAATATTAAGTAGAGAAAATAACTGGATTTTGATATAATTAATTAAATATATATATTGCAAAAATAATTCTTCATCATAATTTTAAAGATATTGCAAGAATTTTAGCTGTAATTGTGAATTGCAACATATATACAATAGAGCGTAATTAGCTATTTTTAGAGTTTTAAACTTTTAGATAAACTTTATTTTTGAGTTAGGAAAGGATTGAATATACATGGAGATTGGTAGAGTGCGAAGAGGGACTGTAACTTCTGAGAGAAAAATTATTTCTGAAAAAAAAGATTTTTCCCAAAGTTTTAGTCAGGAAAGACATAAAAAATCAGAAGAACAACTCAAAAAAATGATAGATGACATAAAAAAAAGGGGCAACAGACTAGTAACTACTAAGACTTATGTTGATGTGGTTATGTATAAAAAGATGATAAAAGAATATTTAGAATCGATACTAAAGTTCATGTATGAGACTAAAAAAGATATTAGCTTTTGGCAGACTCAGTATTTCGTAACGGTTGATACTGTTGATGGAAAACTTGAAGAATTAACAAAAGCACTCCTTTCTGATGAAAAAGATAATATAAATATAGCGTCAACAATTGATGAAATTCAAGGGATGATTGTTGATATATATAGATAATAAATGATATATGTGTTGCAATAACATATTCACATTTACAAGGCTATTAAGTTAATCGTTCAATCAAGATGGGAATGTGGAAATCTAATCTCAGTAAGTACATAAATGTATATTTTTTATAAATAGAAATATATTAGAACATGTTTAATAATTATTCTACATGTTCTTTTGTCGTTTTTAATCTTTATTGAAATTATATATGGATACCCTAATTAAGACCTGAACTTATGCATATGTCTCGCCGAAATAAGGATTATGCTATTGTTCCAGTTTCTAAGGGAATTATGATGGATGATTCTAAGATCACAAGTTGCACCCAAGATGCTAGCCTCAAAGGCGAGCTTTGAACTAGCATACTTGGAACAACTTTTAATCTAAGAATCAAAACCATCAAATTCCTAATGAAACATTTCATATTATGACCCTTGTGGTTACAAAAGCATAATTCTTATTTCTAGTTGAGATATATTTCATAGTATCAATCTAACTTATAATCGGGGCATCTATATAGATATCCAATCAAAAATTGGAGTTATTAGATGAACATATTTACAAGGTTGCTAGAACTTTAAGTTCATATATTCACCAGAAATCATAAATATATTTGTGGAGAAAACATTTGAAAATGAGCTGCTAAGATTCTTAGTTGTAGATTGTTCCGCTTTAGCTTGTCACACTGAAAGTGGGAGCATGCTAAAGTGGTGAAATCTGCGGCTTAGAATCTTCAGCGATATTTTCATAGCTTTTCGGAACAAAATATTTATGATTTCGGTAAGTTATCACAGTTTTAAAGTTGGATATCCATACAGATTTGGTATTTCAATTTTAATATGTTATTATAATTAATAGTGAATATCAATTAATTAATATTACTATTAAGTATTTTGATTTAATTCTTAATTTAGATATTAATATTTTTTAGGGGGAATTAGAATGAAAAAAAAGGTATCATTATTTTTAATCATGATATTGTGTGTTTTTACATTTGCAGGTTGTGACAGTAGCTCAAATCAAAGCAAATCTGAAGATAATAAGAAATCAACAAAAGATATTAGCTTTGTAACACCAGATGGGCTTACAGCTATAGCAGTAGCTAAACTTATAAAAGAAAAACCGGAAATTAAATCTGGATACAATGTTAATTATACTATTGAGCAAAACTCTGACAGCTTAGTTACAAGCGTTATGAAGAGTGAGCCAGATATTGCAATTGTTCCTTCAAACGTGGCGGCAACTGTGTTTAATAAGAACAAGGAATATAAAATAGCAGGAACAGTTGGATTTGGATCGTTTTATATAGGTACAACTAATCAAAATCAAAGCGTTGAAGATTTAAAAGGAAAAGAAGTTTACAATATTGGGAAGGGATTAACGCCTGATATAATTGCAAGAACAATACTTAAAGAAAAAGGTATTGATGTAGATAAAGAAATTAATTTTAGTTATGTGAATACAGTAAATGAGCTTGCACCAATAATTTTATCTGGAAAGTCAGAATATGCAGTAATTCCAGAACCAGCTTTATCAACAGTTCAGAGTAAAAATGATAAGTTTAATGTAATGCTAAATTTAAATGAAGAATGGAAAAAATTAAACGACTCTCAATATGGATATCCTCAATCAACAATTATAGTTAAGAAGGAATTGTTAGAAAATGATAAGGAATTTGTTTTAGAACTTTTAAAACAAGTTAAAGATTCAGAAGAGTGGATATATAATAATAAAGAAACTGTTGGAGATTATTGCGAAGAAATAGGAGTTTCGGCAAAGAAGCCAATAGTAGTGAAAGCTATTGATAGGTCAAATATAAAATACGTAGGAATAAAGGATTGTTATAAAGAATATGAAACTTATTTTAAAAAATTAAATGAATTTGATCCAAAAACAATAGGAGGAAGTATACCAAATGATGAAATATTCATGGAAAAGTAGATTATATACTTTACTATCATGTATATTTTTCATAGGGATATGGCAGCTAATTGCAGTAATAATAAATAATGACATATATATTCCAAGATTAGAACAAGTATTAGAAGCTATTAAGAATATTTTTGGTGATAAAAATTCGTTAAAGATAATTTTTAGCAGTTTTTACAGGACTACGACTAGTTATGTATTAGCTTTGATTTTTTCAATGATTTTAGGGGTGCTCGCAATAGTGTATCCCTTTTTCAAGTATTTAATGGAGCCTGTAAATTCATTTAGCAAGACAATTCCAACTATGGTGTTAGTAGTTCTTTCATTGGTGTGGTTTGATAAGGATAGTACACCATTTGTTGCAGGATTTGCTATCATTTTTCCAATCCTTTATGAAGGTATACGGAATAACCTTTTGCAAATAGATAAAAAAATAATCGATATGACGAAGATATATGAAGTGAGCCTAAAAAACAAGGTCAAAAAGATCTATATTCCAACTATGAAATTTTATTTTATGAGCATCTTTGTATCGACATTTTCATTGACTTTTAAAGTTGTAATTGCAGGAGAAGTATACGGGCAGCCAAAGTTTGGGATAGGATCACAGATACAGGTAGAAAAAGTTAATTTTAATACTCCAGGGATTTTTGCATGGATTGTAATTATTGTCATTGTATCTCTAGTTTTAGAGTTTTTAAATAAGTTGTTAAGGAAAAGAACATATAGGTGGTCCAAATGAATATAAGTATTAAAAATCTAAATAAGTCATATGGAACTGAGAAAATTTTTGAGAATTTCAACATAGATTTTTACGACGATAAGATAAATTGTATAATAGGAAAATCTGGGTGTGGAAAGAGTACTCTATTAGACATTATAGCAGGTCTAATAGATGTTCAAAGTGGAGAGATAAGTGGCGTTTCATTAAGTGATATAAGCTATATATTTCAAGAAGATAGGTTAATTGAGTGGCTTACTGTTAAAGAAAACTTGGAAATTGCATTAGAAAAATATTTCAAGGATTCTGATTTGGAGAATAGAATTGATGAAGTATTAAATTTAGTTGGAATTTACGATACAAAAAACAAATATCCAAATGCACTTAGCGGAGGAATGAGACAAAGAGTTAATATAGCAAGAGCATTTGGAAAGCCATCAAAGGTCATTTTAATGGATGAGCCTTTTAAATCTTTAGATTATAAGTTGAAATATGCCATAATTGATGAATTTAAAAATTTATTAGACAAAGAAAAAAGAATGGTTATATTGGTTACTCATGATCTAGATGAAGCTATATATTTCCGAGGGAATATAATAGTATTTAACAATAGACCAGTTAAAATAGCAGGAACATTTATTGAGAATTTAGATAAATGTAAGGAAGAAATTTTAAATATAATATAAAAGTTATATAGTAGGAATGCACTACTAGTACACATTTTTAATTATATATACAAATTTTGCTTCCAACTAAAACGAATAAGAAACTTGCTATTACAAAACTGGAAATACCTAAAAATTTTTTGTTTGCATTTAATAAATTAATGCCAAGTAATGTATCACAAAGGCCTAAGCAAATAAAGATTAATGGAAAAAAATAATCTGGATCAGATTTACTTGCTATGATATTTAGTGAAAATAAAGGCAATAGAATCGCTAAGCAGAAGCTTACAAAATAAAATAGCTTTTTCATAAAAGTTATTCACCACCTTACAATTGGAAAATTATGTATTATATTAAAGTATATACAAGCCATATGAATTTTATTCATTAGAGGAAGGAGATTTTAAATGATAAAAAAATTTATTTCATTTTATAAACCGTATAAATTATTATTTATTTTAGATTTAGTAGTAGCACTTATCGCATCTTTATGCGATTTAGTATATCCAGTTATGACAAGGGATCTAGTAAATGAATCGATTCCTAATAAAGATTTAAGGACAATTATTGTATTTGCCATAGCATTACTTATAATTTTTGGAATCAAGGCTGCATGTGGATATTTCATGCAGTATTGGGGACATGTTGTAGGTGTTAGAATGCAGGGTGATATGAGAAGACATATATTTAAGCACCTTCAAAAATTACCTAATAGCTTCTTTGATAATAATAAAACAGGAGATATAATGTCTAGAATTATTAATGACTTAATGGATATTTCAGAGCTTGCTCATCATGGGCCAGAAGATTTATTTATATCAATAGTTATGCTTATAGGTTCATTTATAATATTGTGTACAATAAATATACCTCTTACAGTTTTAATATTTGCATTCATACCATTTATAGTATGGTTTACTTTATATGAGAGAAAGAAGATGAATAAAGCTTTTCTTGAAACTAAAGTAGAAACAGGAGCAGTCAATGCAAATCTTGAAAATAGTATTTCAGGAATAAAAATATCAAAAGCATTTGTAAGTCACGAAGCCGAAGAAGAAAAATTTGAAAAAGGAAATAAAAGATTCATCAATGCCAGAGAAAGAGCATACAAAGTAATGGCAGAATATTCTTCAGGTGCAGGATTTGGAATGGACGTGCTAAGTTACGTAGGTTTAATAGGGGGAGGAATATTTACACTTATTGGACTTATAAACATTGGAGATTTTATGGCATATATGCTGTTTATAAAAATCTTTATGACCCCAATAAAGAAACTTATTGATTTTATGGAACAATTTCAAAATGGAATTACAGGTTTCCAAAGATATATAGAAATAATGAGTCAAGATAAAGAAAAAGACAAAGTAAATGCGACTGAACTTGAAAATGTTCAAGGTGAAATAGAATTTAAAGATGTTAATTTTAGTTATGAAGGAAAAGAAGTTTTAAAAAATATTTCTATTAAAATAAGTAAAGGAAAGATGTTGGCATTAGTAGGAGCTTCTGGTGGAGGTAAAACAACATTTTGTAATCTTATCCCAAGATTTTATGAAGTTGATAGTGGAGATATTTTAATAGATAATAAGAGTATTTATGATGTTAAATTAGATTCTCTTAGAGAGAATATTGGAATAGTTCAGCAAGAAGTTTTCTTATTTACAGGAACTATAAGAGATAATATACTGTTTGGAAAGACAGATGCAACTGAAGAAGAATTACTAAGAGCCGCTAAGATGGCTAATATTCATGAATTTATAAATACACTACCAGAAGGATATGATACTTACATTGGCGAAAGAGGTGTTAAACTATCTGGTGGGCAAAAGCAGCGTATTTCCATTGCAAGAGTTTTTCTTAAGAATCCTCCAATATTAATTTTGGATGAAGCAACATCGGCACTAGATAATGCAACAGAACGCATAATTCAAGAATCCCTAGAAAAGTTATGCGCTGGAAGGACAACCATAGTAGTTGCACATAGATTGTCTACCATTAAGAATGCAGATGAAATTATTGTACTTGGAAAAACAGGTATAATAGAAGCAGGAACTCATGAAGAATTAATGGAAAAACAAGGAGAGTACAGTAATTTACATAGACTAGCAGCAGTGTAAGCTTTAGATAAAAGAAGGTTGCCAAAAACCATATGTTTTGGCAACCTCTTATCAGTTATTAGATTCATTTTTTAATGAATTTAGCAATTGTACTTTTTTATATATAGTAGATACATCCACATCAACATCCATAGCTTGAGCAAGCTTGTTATGCAATTCAGTTTGAGTAGCATTCTTCTCAGAAGTCTCAGAATCTTTTATTTTATTGTTGAACTTTGCCTGAACTAATCTGGAGTTTTCTTCACTTTTTAATCTTGCCATATTTTCCAATTCATTTGAAAAAGTCGTTGAATTGTCATTTGATGATGATTGTGAAGCTGATGAATGCAAAGTATTGTCAAAAGATTTAGCATTATTTTGTTTTTTATTGGAAGGATTTCGAGGGTTAGTATAAGGTCTCTTTATTATTTTATTATCTATAGCAGCACCAGATACACTAGCCACAATATATTCACTTCTAGAAATTATTCTGTTATCACTCATATAATAGCCCCTCCCTAAAATTATAAATTCAGCTTCAATATTAGTATTAATATATTACTTATATATTCGTATATCTACTAGAAAAGTTTACTAAATATTCTATAATATAATGTATATTTATTTGATTAATATATATACATAAGAGTATAAAAAAATAGTATGAACTTATTTTTGCTAAGTTCATACTATTTTTAAATTTATTTTATAAATATTATTCTACTTCGTATATCCAGCCTTCTGGAGCTTCAACATCACCAAGTTGAATTCCTAAAAGTAAGTCATATAATTTTTGAGTTATAGGACCAACTTCAGTTTCGCTAAAGAATACATGCAATTTATCGTTATGTTGGATTCCACCAATAGGAGTTATTACTGCAGCAGTACCGCAAGCACCAGCCTCTTTAAATTGATCTATTTCATCAATAAATACTTCTCTTTCATAAACAGGCATCTTTAAATAATGTTCAGCAATGTAAAGAAGAGATCTCTTTGTTATACTTGGCAAAATAGATGGTGATTTAGGAGTAACGAATTCATCATTTTTAGTTATTCCAAAGAAGTTCGCAGCACCTATTTCTTCTATTTTTGTATGAGTAGCTGGATCTAGGTAAATACAATCAGCAAATCCTTTTTTTACAGCTTCAGCATGAGCTTGTAATGAAGCTGCATAGTTACCACCAACTTTATTTCCGCCAGTACCATGAGGAGCGGCTCTATCAAAATCATCTAAAACTATATAATTGCAAGGAGATACACCATCTTTAAAATAAGGTCCTACTGGTATACAAAATACACCGAAAATATATTCTGGAGCAGGTTTAACACCAATGTTGTTACCAACTCCCATTAAATATGGTCTAATATATAGAGTTGCACCACTTCCATAAGGTGGTACATATTTTTCATTTGCCTTTACAACTTGTTTAACTGCATCGATAAATTTTTCTTTTGGAATATGTGGCATAAGAAGTTTGTCACAGCTTTCATTCATACGATCTGCATTTAAGTCAGGTCTAAATAATTGAATTTTACCTTCTTTTGTTGTATATGCCTTAAGCCCTTCAAAACAACTTTGGCCATAGTGAATAACCGTAGAAGCTTCACTTATACTAAGCATATTGTCTTCAACAAGTTTTCCTTCATCCCATTTTCCATCTTTCCAAACTGAAATATAACGAAGATCTGTTTTTATGTAATCAAATCCTAATTTACCCCAGTCTATATCAGCTTTTTTCCCCATTTTTATATTCCTCCAAATCTATAAGGCTTATTGCCATTGTTTATTATTGTTATTTAATAACATCTATTTTAGCACTACTTAAAAAAAATTTCCACACATTTGAAAAAAAGTACGCACCTATAAAAAGAGCACGAAGTGCAATTAAGATCATTTCACCTATAAAAAGAGCACGAAGTGCAATTAAGATCATTTCACCTATAAAAAGAGCACGAAGTGCAATTAAGATCTTTTCACAGTTAAAAAGAGTGCGAAGCACAATTAAGAACTTATTAAACGCAACTAGATAGAGAATTTTTGCGTTTAATAATTTTTGGGAGAATATCTCAACTGGAAATCATATATATCTTTGTGTAGAAAACATTTGAAAATAAGCTGTTAAAGGCTCTTAGCTGTAAGTTGTTCAAATTTAGCTTGTCACGCTGAAAGCGGGAGCATGCTGAATTGGGCGCAACTTGCAACTTAGAGCCTTCAGCGATATTTTCATAGTTTTTCGGAACAAAAATATTTATGATTTCGGTTAGCTATTCCCAAGGCTTAGCATCTGATGGCATACGCCAGTCACCTCTAGGACTTAAAGAAATACTTCCGACTTTAGGTCCATCAGGAAGAGCACTTCTTTTAAATTGTTGAGTAAAGAATCTAAAAATAAATTTATCAAGCCATTTTTGTATTTCCTCATCAGAGTAATCATCTTTAAAGGCAGCCCTAGCTAAAAAGAATATTCTCTCTTTAGTTGAGCCATGTTTAATAAAGTGATATAAGAAGAAATCATGAAGCTCATAAGGACCTACAATGTCTTCCGTTTTTTGAGCAATTTCACCGTTAGCATCCTTAGGTAATAATTCAGGGCTTACAGGTGTATCTAGTATATCCATAAGAATATCGCGTACAACTTCAGTAGATTCATGTTGAGCTACATATTGAACTAAATATCTTACAAGAGTTTTTGGAATAGATGGATTTACGGAATACATTGACATATGATCTCCGTTATATGTACACCAGCCAAGAGCAAGCTCTGATAAATCACCAGTACCTATTAAGAGTCCTCTTTCTTTATTAGCAATATCCATTAAAATTTGGGTTCTTTCTCTTGCCTGAACATTTTCGTAAGTTACATCATGAATGTCTTTATCATGACCAATATCTTCAAAATGTTGAAGAGATGCTTTAACTATATTTATTTCTCTAAGGTCTGTACCTAATTCCTTACATAAATTAATAGCATTATTGTAAGTCCTATCAGTAGTACCGAAACCAGGCATAGTAATGGTTACTATATTCTTTTTGTCAATACCAAGCAATTCAAAAGTCTTTACTATTACAAGTAAGGCTAATGTAGAATCCAATCCCCCTGAAATTCCAACTATAGCTTTTTTTGATCCTGTATGCTCTAATCTCTTTGCTAAGCCAGCAGCTTGAATATTAAATATTTCTTTGCAGCGAACTTCTCTTTCTTTTTCGTAAGAAGGCACAAATGGATGTTTATCCACAAATCTATCAAATGTGCTTATTGAAGCATCACTAAATTCAAATTTAATCATGTTAGGATTCTTATTGATAAATTTAGATGAATCTCTAAAGCTCAAGTTTTTCATTCTTTCAGACTTTAATTTGAATACATCAACTATAGAATATATTACTTCATTTTCTCTTTGAAATCTGTAATTTTCTTTTAATAATGAACCATTTTCACTTATTAATAAATGCCCACTAAATAATACATCTGTAGTAGATTCATGAACACCAGCAGAAGAATATATATAGCTGCAAATTGATCTAGCACTTTGATTTGATATTAGGCTTTTTCTATAATCCATTTTGCTAACAAGCTCATTTGATGCAGAAAGGTTTCCTATTATATGAGCGCCCATAAGAGAAAGGTAAGAGCTTGGTGGAATTGTTACCCATAAGTCTTCACAGATTTCAACTCCAAAGTTTGCGATACTTGATGAAAAAATTAAGTTCACTCCAAAAGGAACATCTTTTTGGAATGGTAAATCTACTCTTTCATCCTCAACTGAAAGACCTTCAGTGAACCATCTTTTTTCATAGAATTCACTGTAATTTGGAAGATATGATTTAGGAACTATTCCTAAAACACTTCCTTTAAATAATAGAAAAGCACAATTGTATAAAGTACTTCCACAGATAAGTGGTGCACCTACAGCAATTAAAATATCATCGCCTTTAGTAGAATCTAATATTTCAAAAATTCCATCTAAAGCTTTGTTTAATAAGTATTCTTGCAAAAATAAATCTCCGCAAGTATAAGCTGTTAAGCAAAGTTCTGGGAAAACTATGAATTTACTTTCATTTTTTACTGCATCATTTATGCACTGTAAAATATTTTTAACATTATAATCAACATCTGCAACTCTAGTTTTAGGGCAAGCAGCTGCGACTTTTATAAAATCCATTTAATCACTCCTTGCAATTATAAAGTTTAAGTTTTTTTATTGGTTTATAAGATATAGTTCTAATATAATTAAATACGTTTTAAGTATATTTTGCTTAGTAAACATAAACATATCCTAATAATTATATACTAACATGTTTGTGAAATCAAAAAAAGATAAAAGGTATAAAATAACTCTTTTTGAGTTAATAAATATCTTGAAATATTCATAAATGTACTGTATAATATAAAATAAGATTACAAATTCAAGTATGTATGTAAAAATTGGACAGTAAATCTTAGAACTAATATTATAATGTTTTTAAGGAGGGAAGTTGTATGGGGGCGGCAGTTTTTTGGTTAGTTATAGCTATATGCGTATTTGCAATAGATATTTTAACTAGTAATTTTTGTTTTACACTATTCGCAGTAGGTGCTGTCGTAGCTGCAGTGTGTGGAGTAATGGAAGTGCCATTTATAATTCAAATAATAGTATTTTCTGTACTAAATATAATATCATTTGCAGTTGGATACCCGTTACTCAAGAAAAAATTTAAAGCAGCAAACGAAAGAATACCACTAATGGAAGAAACATATGTAGGAAAAATTATGATAAGCGAAAAAGAGATTATAGATAAAGCCCAAGTTAAAGTTGGTGGAGAATATTGGACTGTAATAAATGAAGGCGATATTATTCACAAAGGGGACAAGTTTACTATCAAAGGAATAGAAGGTATAAAATTAAAAATTGAAAAGGTTCAGGAGGACTAGATTATGAGTGTTATTATAATTTTAGGGGTTATTTTACTATTAATATTAATAGTAGTTATCTCATCAATTAAGGTTGTAAATACAGGGCATTTATATGTTGTAGAAAGATTTGGACAATTCCATAGAGTATTGGAACCAGGATTACATTTTATTGTGCCATTTGTAGATTTTGTTAGAAGAAAGGTTTCTACAAAACAACAAATTTTAGATGTGGAGCCACAATCGGTTATAACTAAAGATAATGTTAAAATATTAGTAGACAATGTTATATTTTATAAGGTATTGAATGCAAGAGATGCAGTTTATAATATTGAAAGTTTTCAATCAGGTATTGTATACTCAGCTACAACTAATATGAGAAATATCTTAGGTAATATGTCATTAGATGAAATTTTATCAGGAAGAGATAGTATAAATCAAGATCTTTTAAGCATTATTGATGAAGTTACTGATGCTTATGGAATAAAGATACTTTCAGTTGAAATTAAAAATATAGTTCCACCAGCTGAAATCCAACAAGCAATGGAAAAGCAAATGAAAGCTGAAAGAGATAAGAGAGCTATGATTCTTCAAGCAGAAGGTTTGAGACAATCTCAAATAGAAAAAGCAGAAGGAGAAAAACAAGCTAAGATCTTATCAGCAGAAGCAGAAAAGCAAGCAAATATAAGAAGAGCAGAAGGTTTAAAAGAATCTCAGCTACTAGAAGCAGAAGGTAAAGCAAAGGCTATAGAACAAATAGCGATTGCAGAATCTCAAGCTATAAGAAAAGTAAATCAAGCTATTATTGAGTCTGGAACAAATGAAACTGTTATAGCATTAAAGCAAGTTGAAGCACTTAAAGAAATGGCTAACAGTCCAGCAAACAAGCTTATATTACCAAATGAGACTTTATCATCTCTTGGGAGTATAGCTGCAATTGGAGAAATGCTAAAAGGATCAGGAAAGAAATAATAAACTAAATACACTTAAAAGAGAGCAAGATAATTGCTCTCTTTTAGGTAGTGAACCAAAATCTTTGATTTTGTGTGAATCAATTAAGAAGGCATCTCGAATTTATGATTCGATGATGGTCGCTTGCTCTGTGAGCACTCAGTGAACGAAAGTGAGTCAAGTTTCATCTAAGTAGAGAAACAATGTAGAGCGTGCAAATTTTAATTTATTTGCTTGAACTTTTACATATTTAATATATATTATTTTAGGTAAATCAATTAATTATGTTTGAAATACCGTTTTTGGTGCAATTATTATATTATATAAGTAGGTTAATTAAGTACAGTAATTTATTATTTATAGAAGGGATTCGGTATAGCTGCGCATGGATTATAGGGATAAAAGAAAAGAAAGAATACTAAATAGTCAAATGAAAAAGTTAATAAAAAGAGAAGACAAGTTCTTTTATAAAAAAGAAAATGAATATATAAAAAATAAGATATTACCTGTAAAAGAGCAATTAGAAGAAAAAATTCCGAAAAATATGATAGAAACTTTTGAGAAAGCATTTGAAAAGGGATTTTATTATGTTTTTGAAAAAGGTACTACAGTAATAGAGAAAAGTTACAACTCAGAGAAAATTAAAAATGAAGCAGATATAGATGAATATATTTTATCTAAGCAGATGAATAACAAAAATTTAAGCAGAATAGATAAAAGAGTGAAAAAAGGTGTGCTTATAAATAAAGGGATCACAGCAGCCGAAGGGACATTACTTGGTATATTAGGAATTGGAATACCGGATATACCCGTGTTTATTGGAGTAATATTAAAAACTGTGTATGAGATTTGTGTGAATTATGGATTTGATTATAAGTCTAAAAGTGAAAAGGCATTTATATTAAATATAATTTGTGCAAGTTCTATAAAAACAGATGAAAAAATTCTATACTCAAATGAAGTGGATAGAATTGCTTATAGTATTGAAAATAATCATGACCTTAAGGTTGATATAAATGAATTAATTGAGTCAGCTTCAAAATGTTTATCTGAAAATATAGTTGTATCAAAAGTTATTCAGGGGATACCGATAGTTGGAGTATATGGTGGAATATCAAATTATAGATTATTAGCTGATATAAGCGAAGTGGCAAGTATAAAATATAAAAAAAGATTATTATCTAAATTGAAAAATACTCTTTAGCTTAGATGAACTTGTTGCGTTTAAGTGTGCCTCAATTTCATTATTGAAAGATTAGCAAAAAAATATTAATATAGACTATATATGTTGCAATTCACAATTACGGCTAAAATTCTTGTAACATTTTTAGAATTATGATGAAGGATTATTTGTGTAATATATATTATAAAACAAATTGAGGTGAAGAAATGAAAAAGAAAAATATAATGAGCTTTATACTTTTATTAATACTTTCTTTTTCTTTAATTGGTTGTAATCTTAAAGATGATTATATACTTCAAACAAAAGAAGATACAGATGAAAAGCCATCTGCAGATAAGGTTAATGAAGTTTTTGAATCAGATAAGATGAAAGAATTAATGGATAAATTAAAGTCTAACCCTAAGGAAATTTCTGATAAAGTTAATGAAGTAGATAGTGATACTACACGTGTAATGAAAGAATTAAATGATAAAGCAGATGAATTAACGGACGAGCTCAATAATGCTGATTTTGAAGGAAAAAGTGAAGATATTAAAAATAAATTTGATGATATATCTAATAAATTAGATGAAATTAAAGATAATGTTGATGATGCAAAAGATAGAGCAGATACATTTAAGGATCCAATTGATAAAAAGCAAGTAACAGATACAGTAGATGAATTTACATCACATATGAATAACCTTGAAAGAGCGATAGATAGAATAGCAACCACTAGATAAAATTTATAATTCTAAGTTTTTTACAGGTATGATAGGCGTAATACAGCATCTGTTATGCCTGTTATAATTTAGAATATAAAAAATACTTGATTCTTTTGCTTTAGTATGATAAAGTGATAAATAGAAAGTGATGTAGGGGGTTAGTACATATGAAAATAAATAGTTTAATAAAAAAATTAACAGTAGCTGCCATCATAGCTACATTAGGAGTAAGCTTGGTTGCATGCGGTGGAAATGCTAATAAGTCATCAGAATCAAAGGCAGCAAAAAGTGCATTAGATAAAGATGAATTAGTAATAGGTTTAGATGATACTTTTGTTCCAATGGGATTTAAGAATGAGAACGGGGAAATAGTTGGATTTGACGTTGATTTAGCAAATGCAGTAGGTAAAAAACTTAATAAGAAGGTGAAATTTCAATCAATTGATTGGAGTATGAAAGAAACTGAACTTAACAACGGTAATATAGATTTAATATGGAATGGATATTCAATTACTGATGAAAGAAAGGAAAAAGTTGAATTTTCAAAACCATATTTAAGTAATACACAAGTTATAGTAACATTAGCAGATTCTACTATTAAATCTAAAAATGATTTAGCAGGTAAAAAAGTTGGTGCTCAAAATGGATCTACAGCAGTAGATGCAGTTGAAGCAGCTGGTGATATTGAAAAATCTTTTGATGGCGGAAAGCTTGTTACATTTGAAGATAATAATGCAGCATTAATGGACTTAGAAGCAAAGAGATTAGATGCAATTGTTGTAGACGAGATTTTAGCAAGATATTATATGAAAGCAAGAGGAGAAGAGAAATATAAAATCTTAACTGAGAATTTTGGAAGTGAAGAGTACGGTGTTGGAATTAAAAAAGGTGATACTAAATTTGTAGAAGCTTTTAACAAAGCTTTAGATGAAGTTATTTCTGATGGAACTGCAGCAGACATATCAAAGAAATGGTTCGAACAAGATATAATCCTTAAATAGTGTTAATTAGATAATTATAAACTTAATTTATTAGAATTTTATGAAGTTAATATTATAAATAAAATTTACTAAATTAACTAGTTAGAAATATAAATACTGATGGTGAATAATAAGTGATGAAATTATAAAAGAATTTCTTTTTGGAAATTTAAAAGTGATTTCATCCATCACTCTTAATTGTTCTTTATTAACATTTGATTGGAATGTGGCCTGGCCACTTTTTATTCTTTAGGAGATTATATTATTGGACAATCTATAGATAACTTTTAGAAGTATTAAAAACACACAGTCTGCGAAGCAGATTATTTTACGCATAAATAATTTGAAAATAAAGAGGAGGAAATAACTTTGAGTTATATTTTAGAGATAATGCCTCAAGTATTAGAGGGATTAAAAGTCACATTAGAAATTTTTGTACTTACATTAGTATTATCTATTCCATTAGGAGTAATAGTAGCTGTAATGAGGACATCTAAATCTCTAATACTTAAGCAAATAAGTGGAATATATATTCTTATAATGAGAGGTACTCCTCTGTTATTACAAATTATTGTGATTTTCTTTGGACTTCCTCTAGTAGGGGTCAGCTTTGATAGATTTCCAGCAGCAATTTTAGCATTTACTTTAAATTATGGAGCTTATTTTGGAGAAATATTTAGAGCAGGTATAGAATCTATAGATAATGGACAAGTTGAAGGGGCTAAAGTTTTAGGGTTAAGTTCGAGACAAACGTTTTTTAGAATAATACTTCCTCAAGCATTTAAAACAGTAATACCACCAGTTGCAAATGAAATAACAACTTTAGTGAAGGATACTTCACTAGTTTATGTAGTGGGTATGGATGAGTTACTAAAGATAGGTAAAACTGCTGCTAATAGAGATGTTTCGTTATTACCTCTTTTAATAGTTGGTGCTGTTTACTTAGTAGTAATAGCAATTTTCAGTCAAATATTAAAGAAAATTGAAGATAAGTATGACTATTATAAATAGTGTGGAGGAGATTATATGCTTAAAGTAAGTAATTTGAAAAAGAGATTCGGAAATACAGAAGTTTTAAAAGGTGTTAATCTTCATATAAAAAAAGGTGAAATATTAGTTGTCGTTGGAAATTCAGGTGGCGGAAAGACAACTTTACTTAGATGTGTAAATGAATTGGAACATTGTGATGAAGGCGATATAGAAGTTAACGGAAAAGTTTTATGTAAAAATGGTAAGTATGTAGATAAAAATGCGTTAAAAGAAATAAGAAAAGATATAGGATTAGTATTTCAAAATTTTAACTTATTTCCGCATATGAGTGTTTTAGAAAATCTTATTGAAGCACCACAAAAGGTGTTAGGATGGTCAAAAGAAGAAGCAATAAAGAAAGCAGAAGAAACTTTAGGTTTCTTAGACTTGTTAGGAAAGAAAAATAACTATCCATTTGAATTATCTGGTGGTCAAAAACAAAGAGTTGCTATTGGAAGAGCATTAGTGCTTGAACCTAAAATAATGTGCTTTGATGAGCCAACTTCTGCACTAGATCCAGGACTAACTGGAGAAGTTGCAAATTTAATAAAGCGTTTAAGTGAAAAAGGCATGAGTATGATGATTATAACTCATGATATGGACTTTGCTAAAAAAGTGTCAGATAGAATAGTATCAATGGATGCTGGAAAATTGCAAGAGGGTCTAATGTTCGAAGAAGAGTAGCTATATTAGGATTGAGGTTGAATTAAACCTCAATTTTTTTAACAAATTATATATAAGTTAATAAAAGTTTTGATATATTATAAATTGAGAAGGTTTAAATTTAACAATTTAATTATAAGAATTAGTGTTGAAATATGTGGCAAAGTGTGGTATTATAAGAATGTAAGATAATTCAAGATTTAATCAATACTGTACATTCGCCTCTGTTTCAGAGATTGGGTCTAGGTATCAGGTTATAATCTTTGGAAAAAGGGAGGATTTTTATAATGGAAGATAGAACTTTAGTATGTAAAGATTGTGGAAAGGAATTTGTTTTCACAGTTGGAGAACAAGAATTCTACAAAGAAAAAGGATTTGATAACGATCCAGTTAGATGTCCTGATTGTAGAAGAGCTAGAAAGCAACAAAGAAACAACAGAAACTTCGACAGATAGTAAGTTGTTGAGTCATAAGAGAAATCTTATGACTCTTTATTTTTTATATAGAAAAATAAATTTTTAGACGCAGATAATTATAGGATTGATAGAAAACACTATAATTATCTGCGTCTTTTTTTCAACATAGATTATGTTGAAATTGATTCTTTATACTATAAAAATGTGCACTATTCTAAGAAAAAAGAAAAAATGCTTTATAATACATAAAAATATATATTAAACAAACAAAATACGAACTATATAAAAATAATATAAATATATAGTTCGTAAAAACATAAATTAAATGAAAATTTAACATAAAATAGGTTGACAACATACGTGTTGAATGATAATCTTATGGTATCGATACGAAAGTTAGTAGAGTGTTATCGGAAAACATTCGCCATTACGAAGGTGTAGTGAGTAGGTAAATGAAAAAAATAACAAGTATAATATACAAGTATATTGACGAGGTATTTTTTGAATGCACCTAGGCTAAATCTCATAATATTTTTTGGAGGAATTAAAATGTTAAATATTAGAAGCGTATTCGTTGAAAAGAAAAAAGGATTTAATGTAGAAGCTCAAAGTTTATTAAATGATTTTAGAGATAACTTAGGAGTAACTGGATTAGAAGACGTAAGACTTGTTAATAAATATATAATATCAGATATACCTGAAGAATATTATAATAAGGCTTTACATACAATTTTTTCTGAAGCAACAGTAGATGTAGTTTACGAATCAGAATTACCAATGAATGAAGGAGAAGTAGCTTTTGGTGTAGAATATTTGCCAGGTCAATACGATCAAAGAGCAGATTCAGCTTCAGAATGTCTAGCTCTATTAACAGCAGAAGACAAGGTTGAAATAAAATCAGCTAAAGTAGTATTATTAAAAGGAAACCTTTCAAAAGATGATATTGAAAAAATTAAGAAATATTATATAAACCCAGTCGATTCAAGGGAAGTAGATATAAATAGCAAAGATTTATCATCACTTTCAAACATACCTAAAGATGTACAAATCTTAGATGGATTTACCAGCAAGACATTGGATCAATTAAAAGAATTTCATAGTGGACAAGGTTTGGCTATGAGTATTGATGATCTTCTTATGATTCAAGATTATTTCAAAGGAGAGAAAAGAGATCCAAGTATAACTGAAATTAAAGTTATAGATACATACTGGTCAGATCACTGTAGACATACAACATTCTCAACTATATTAGAAGATATCCAAATTGAAGATAATAAATATACAGCTCCAATAAAAGCAAGTTATGAAGGTTATATAAAATCTAGATCATATGTTTATGGCGAGAAAGAAAAGAATAAAACTCTTATGGATATGGCAGTAATTGCTATGAAAGAACTTAGAAAAAGAGGAAAACTTGAAGATCTAGATATTTCCGAAGAAATAAATGCTTGTTCAATTAACGTGAAAATTGAAACTGATAAAGGCATGGAAGATTACTTAGTAATGTTCAAGAATGAAACACATAACCATCCAACAGAAATTGAACCTTTTGGTGGAGCAGCAACATGTCTTGGTGGAGCTATAAGAGATCCACTATCAGGAAGAACTTACGTATATCAAGCAATGAGAGTTACAGGAGCAGCAGATCCAACAGTTCCAGTTGAAGATACATTAGAAGGGAAACTTCCTCAAAGAAAGATAACACTTGGAGCAGCTCATGGATATAGTTCATATGGAAATCAAATTGGTCTTGCAACAGGTCAAGTTGAAGAAGTATATCATCCAAACTATGCAGCAAAGAGAATGGAAGTTGGAGCAGTTATTGCAGCAGCACCTAAGGAAAATGTGGTAAGAGAAGAACCAGCTTTAGGAGATGTTATTATCTTACTTGGTGGTAGAACTGGAAGAGACGGTGTTGGAGGAGCTACAGGTTCATCTAAGGAACATACAGTAGATTCACTTAATGAATGTGGAGCAGAAGTTCAAAAAGGAAATGCACCTACTGAAAGAAAGCTTCAAAGATTATTTAGAAATTCTAAAGTAGCAAAGATGATTAAGAGATGTAATGACTTTGGTGCAGGTGGAGTTTCAGTTGCAATTGGAGAACTTTGCAGAGGATTAGATATAGATTTAGATAAAGTTCCAAAGAAATATGAAGGTCTAGATGGAACAGAACTTGCGGTTTCAGAATCACAAGAAAGAATGGCAGTAGTTGTTAAGAAAGAAGATGCAGATGAATTTATAAGACTTTCAAACGATGAAAACTTGGAAGCCAATTTAGTTGCACATGTTACTGATACAGATAGACTTAGATTATTCTGGAGAGGTAAAAATATAGTTGATTTAAAGAGAATATTCTTAGATACAAATGGTGCAACTCAAAAGACAAATGTTACAGTTAAAGCTCCAGTTGATTATCCATATGTAGTAGCAGATATTGATGTTAAAGAAGAATGGATAAATAATTTAAGAAAATTAAATGTATCATCTCAGCAAGGATTATCAGAAAGATTTGATGCAACAATAGGACATGGAACAGTACTTATGCCATTTGGTGGTAAGTATGCAAAGACTCCAGCAGAAGGAATGGCAGCTAAAATCCCAGTTCTAGATGGAGAAAGTGCAGATGCTACATTAATGACATTTGGATTTAATCCAGAATTAGGTACTTGGAGTCCATATCATATGGCATACTATGCAGTAATTGAAAGTATATCAAAACTTGTAGCTATGGGTGGAGATTACAGAAAAGCTAGGCTTACATTCCAAGAGTATTTTGAAAGATTAGGATCAGAAAGCTCTAGATGGGGAAAACCATTTGCAGCATTGCTTGGTGCATATGAAGCTCAAATGGCATTTGAAACAGCAGCAATCGGTGGTAAGGACTCAATGTCAGGAAGTTTTGGAGATTTAGATGTACCTCCAACATTAGTATCATTTGCTGTAGGAGTAGAAAAAGCTAGAAATATAATATCACCAGAATTTAAAGAAGCAGGATCAAGTTTAGTTTTACTTCAAACTGAAAAACTAGAAGATGGAACTATAAATTTAGATAAGATTAAGAAGAACTTAGACGTACTATATAACTTAATTCAAAGCGGAAAAGTAATTTCAGCATCTGCTGTTAAGTATGGTGGAGTTTCAGAAACTGTTACTAAAATGACACTTGGAAATAGAATTGGTGCAGAAATTGAAAACTTAACAAAGGATGAGCTATTTGGATTTAACTATGGAACTATAGTACTAGAAGTTAAGAATGGTGTTAATGTAGAAGAAGAATTCAAAGAGTGTTTATATAAAGAAGTTGGTAAGACAATAAGTTCAGCAGTTATAATTTCTAAGGAATATGATTTGAATTTAGATATAGAAGCTTTAGAAAAAACATACGAAGAAAAATTAAGCTCAGTATTTAAAATTAAAACTGAAGATGTAGAAGGAAAAGTAGAAACAGTTTTATATGATAAGAAATCAACACTTTCTCCAGCAATTAAAGTAGCTAAGCCAAAGGTTGTAATTCCAGTATTCCCAGGAAACAACTGTGAATATGACTGTGCAAGAGCATTTGAAAAAGAAGGAGCAGAAGTAACTCAAGTAGTATTTAGAAATATTACTAAAGAAGCACTTAATGAATCTATTGAAAGACTTGCAAAAGAAATAAGTACTGCTCAAATTCTTATGATTCCAGGAGGCTTCTCAGCAGGGGATGAACCAGATGGTTCAGGTAAATTCATTGCCAATGCTCTTAGAAATGAAAAGATAAGCAATAGCGTAATGGAATTACTTAAAAATAGAGATGGATTAGCACTTGGTATTTGTAACGGCTTCCAAGCGTTAATTAAATTAGGATTAGTACCATATGGCGAAATAGTTGATATTAAAGAAGATATGGCAACATTGACTTACAACAATATAAACAGACATATGTCTTCAATTATAAGTACAAAGGTTGTTTCAAATAAATCACCTTGGTTCAGTGAAGTTAATGTAGGAGATATACATTCAGTTGCAATCTCGCATGGTGAAGGAAGATTTGTTGCACCAGAAAGCTTAATTAAAGAATTAATTGCTAATGGTCAAGTGGCAACTCAATATGTTGACTTTGATGGAAATGTATCATTAAATATGCCGTTCAATCCAAATGGATCAATGTACGGAATAGAAGGTATAACAAGTCCAGATGGAAGAGTCTTAGGTAAGATGGCACATAGTGAAAGAATAGGAACAGATTTATATAGAAACATCCCAGGAGACTTTGATCAAAAGATCTTCAAAGCAGGAGTAGAATATTTTAAATAAAAGTTGAAAGTTAGCATTGCTTGCTGATTGCTAACTCTCAATTAGATGAAAGATGCAGAATATAAAAATAGTTATATATTTAAAAATTTAAATAGGTATATATGTAAGAAGTTAAATTTTTAAATATGTACAAAGTTAAGTATATAAATATTTAAAAAGATAAATATGAAGATATGTAAATAGATAAATATGTAAATATTTATAGTGATAATGCGGGTTACAGACATTTATAAGGAAACTCGACTCACATACGTTCGCTGAGTAAGTTCGAGAAACCAAATGTAAAAGCTCCAAGGAGAAAGTTCTGCTAACCAAATACAAAATTTGGAGCATCACTTTTTGGACTCTCACTTATAATGCGGGGGATAGCCCTTAAGAGAAATATATAAATGTATTAATAGGAACATTACAAAAACAGGAGGCTTAAAAATGCAGGTAGCAATATTTTTTGGAAGTAAATCAGACACAGAGGTTATGAGAGGAGCAGCAAATGCTTTAAAGGAATTTGGAGTAGAGTACAAAGCGTTTATACTTTCAGCTCATAGAGTACCAGAAAAATTAGAAGAAACATTAGAAGAAATTCAAGCTCAAGGATGTCAAGTTATTATAGCTGGAGCAGGGCTTGCAGCACATTTACCAGGAGTAATAGCATCAAAGACAATACTTCCTGTAATAGGAGTTCCAGTTAAGGCAGCTCTTGAAGGTGTTGATGCATTATATTCTATAGTACAAATGCCAAAGTCAATTCCAGTTGCAACTGTTGGTATAAATAACAGCTACAATGCAGGAATGTTAGCGGTTCAAATGTTATCAGTTAATAATGATGAATTAAAAAATAAATTAAAAGAATTCAGATTAAATATGAAGAAAAAATTCATTGAGGAAAATGCGGAAGGGGTAGAACTATAATGGAAAAATTAGAAATGTTATATGAAGGAAAAGCAAAGAAAATTTACGCAACAGATAAGGCTGATGAAGTAATTGTATATTACAAAGACGATGCTACAGCATTCAATGGAGAAAAGAAAGGCCAAATCGAAGATAAAGGTATAATGAATAATGCTATAACTTCAGTATTATTTGAAATATTAGAAAAAGCAGGAGTTAAAACTCATTTTATAGAGAAACTAAATGATAGAGAACAATTATGTAAAAAGGTTGAAATAGTTCCACTTGAAGTAATAGTGAGAAATGTTGCAGCAGGAAGCATGGCTAAGAGATTAGGTCTTGAAGAAGGATTTAAGCTTAAGACTACTGTATTTGAATTATCATATAAAGATGACTCACTAGGAGATCCATTAATAAATGATTATCATGCAGTTGGAATTGGTGCAACTACTTTTGAAGAATTAAAAGTAATCTATGATATGACAGCAAAAATTAATGACACTCTTAAAGCTGTATTTAAAGAACAAAACATAAACTTAATTGACTTTAAAGTTGAATTTGGTAGATGTGCTGATGGAACAATAGTTTTAGCTGATGAAATATCACCAGACACTTGTAGATTCTGGGATGCAACAACAGGAGAAAAATTAGATAAAGATAGATTCAGAAGAGACTTAGGTAATGTTAAAGATGCTTATGTTGAAATATTAAAGAGAATTTCTAAGTAGTATATATTTAGAATCAAATTTACTATAAAATTTATATTAGAATGCAATTAGCAATGCACAATGAGGGAACTAAGTTCACAGAGGAAGGTTGAGAATTCGTACATTAAGTCTTGAGTGTTATTTTGAATTCTCATTTCTCTGATGAAGTTTGATGAATTATGTGATTTAGAAGTCAAAAAAAATTTCATCCTTAATTGTGCATTAGTTCTCATGTATTTTAAGTTTTTCAAAAATAGATTAGTGAAAGGATTGTATAGATGAGTAATCCGAATTTTGAATTAATAATGGATCCAAGTAATGATAAATTTAAGGATGAGTGTGGGGTATTTGGAGTATATACTAATAAGCCAATAGATGTAGCATCAATGACTTACTATGGACTTTATGCTCTTCAACATAGAGGGCAGGAAAGTGCTGGAATTGCAGTAGCAGATGGTGAAAAAATTGACATACATAAAGGATTAGGTTTAATAACTGAAGCATTTAAGCAGGAAGATTTACAAAAGCTAAAAGGTCATATAGCTATAGGCCACGTAAGATATTCAACTGCTGGTGGAAAAGGCATTGAAAATGCTCAGCCAATACTCGTTTCATCAAAGATGGGACCAATAGCTATGGCTCATAACGGAACTTTAGTAAATGCAGATGTAATAAAAGAATTGCTTGAAGATGGAGGACAAATTTTCCATACTACAACAGATTCTGAAGTAATTGCATGTCTTATAGCAAGAAGCGCAAAAAAAGGTTTTGCAAAAGCAGTAGTTGATGCTATGTCAGCTGTTAGAGGTTCATTTGCATTAACTATTATGTCAAAGGATAGATTAATTGGGGCTAGAGATCCACATGGAATTAGACCGCTTTCATTGGGGAAAATTGAAGAAGGTTACATTCTAACTTCAGAAAGCTGCGCTTTAGATGCAATAGGTGCTGAATTTGTAAGGGATATAGAACCAGGAGAAATAGTTATAATAGACAGTGAAGGAATAAGTTCATATAGATATTCTGAAAATACTAAATGTCAGACATGTGCTTTTGAATATATATATTTTGCTAGACCAGACTCTAGAATTGATGGGCTTGAAGTTCATACAACAAGAGTTAAAGCAGGAGAACAGTTATATAAAGAGCATCCATTAGATGCAGATGTTGTTATAGCAGTTCCAGACTCTGGAATACCAGCAGCTATCGGATATGCAAAGGCTTCTGGTATACCTTATGATACTGGATTTATTAAAAACAGATACGTTGGAAGAACTTTTATATCGCCATCTCAAGAAATTAGAGAAAGAGCAGTTGCAGTAAAGTTAAATCCACTAAAATCAAACTTAGAAGGAAAAAGAGTTATACTTATTGATGACTCAGTAGTAAGAGGCACTACATCAAAACATTTAGTTGAATCACTTAGACGTGTAGGTGTAAAAGAAGTTAGTTTCTTACTAGCATCACCAAGTGTTAAGTATCCATGTTATTTTGGAATAGATACACCTTATAGAAGTGAGCTTGTTGCTGCTAATAATACTATAGAAGAGATTAGAGATATGATTGGAGCAGATTATTTAGGATATCTAAGTGAAGAAGGCGTTTATAAGAGCTGCGGTGATAGAGAAGAATTTTGTATGGGATGCTTTAATGGAGTTTACCCAGTTGCAACACCAGTAGAGAAAGAGATATAGACATCTAAGGCACATTCATCTATTGTTTTTTGAATATGTCAATAGCATTTTGAAAGGTGGAGTTAATAAATGATTACTTACAAAGAAGCGGGAGTTAACATAGAAGAAGGATATAAATCAGTTAAGCTTATAAAAGAATATGCAGCAAGAACTATGAGTCAATATGTTTTAAATGGTCTTGGAAGTTTTGCTGGGATGGTTGAATTACCATCAGGTTATGAAAAACCAGTTTTAGTTTCTGGAACTGATGGAGTAGGAACTAAGCTTGAAATCGCATTTAAGAACAAGAAGTACGATACAGTTGGTATTGACTGCGTAGCTATGTGCGTAAATGATATTTTATGCCATGGGGCAAAACCATTATTTTTCTTAGATTATATAGCTTGTGGGAAGCTTGAAGCTGAAGTTGCAGCAGATTTAGTTAAAGGTATATCGGATGGATGCGTTGATTCTGACTGTGCCTTAATTGGTGGAGAAACAGCTGAAATGCCTGGATTCTATTCAGATGGAGAATATGATATGGCTGGATTTGCAGTTGGTATAGCTGATAAAGATAAGATTATTAATGGAAGCAATATTAAAGATGGAGATAAGTTGATTGGTATAGCCTCTTCTGGAATACATTCTAATGGATATTCATTAATCAGAAAAGTATTCCCAGATTTAAATGAAGAATTTAATGGTGAAGAAGTATGGAAGACATTAATTACACCAACTAAGATTTATGTAAAACCAGTACTTAAATTGTTAGAAAGCTATGAGATTAAAGGTATGGCTCATGTTACAGGTGGTGGATTTATAGAAAATGTTCCAAGAATGTTTAATGGTGGGGACTTCACAGCTGTAATTAACAAAGATTCATATCCACTTCCAGCTATATTTGAAAGAATCATTGAAAAAGGTGTAGACAAGGAGCATATGTATAACACTTTTAACATGGGAATAGGGTTTGTTCTTGCTGTTAAAGATGAAGATGTGGAACCTATTATAAAGGCTTTAGTAGAAATGGGAGAAAAAGCTTATGAAATAGGATACGTAACATCTGGGGGTGAAGGTATTTGTTTAAAATAGCGGTCTTGGTTTCTGGGGGCGGAACAGACCTACAATCGGTAATAGATGCGGTTGAAAGTAACTATATGAATGTTAAGATAGAGATGGTTATAGGAAGCCGTGATAATATTTATGCTTTAGAGAGGGCTAAAAAGCATAATATAGATACTTTTGTTGTTAATAGGCGTGAATATGGTGAAGAATCCTCTAACAAGATCTTAGAATTAACAACGGGAAAGGTTGATTTAATAGTTCTTGCAGGATTTTTGGCAATTTTAGATGGGGAAATATTAAAGGAATTTGATAATAGAATTATAAACATTCATCCATCTTTAATTCCATCTTTTTGTGGACCTGGAATGTACGGATTAAAGGTTCATGAAGCCGTAATTAAAAGTGGTGTAAGATTTTCAGGATGTACAGTTCACTTTGTAAATTCTGAAGTTGATGGGGGTGCCATACTTCTTCAAGAAGTTGTGCCAGTTTATTTTGAAGATGATGCGGAAACTCTTCAAAAGAGGATTTTAGAAAAAGAACACGAAATATTACCTAAGGCAATTAAGTTAATTAGCGAAAATAAAATCAGAGTAATTGATGGTAGAGTCAAGATAGAAGAATAAAGGAGGCCTTTTCGTGAAAAAGAGAGCTTTAATAAGTGTATTTGATAAAGAGGGAGTTTTAGATTTTGCTAAATTTTTAGTATCTAAAGATGTTGAAATTGTATCAACAGGTGGAACTTATAAATATTTAAAGGAAAATGGATTAAATGTAATTGAAATCAATGAAGTTACTGATTTTCCTGAAATGTTAGATGGAAGAGTTAAAACACTTCATCCATTAGTTCATGCTGGAATATTAGCTATAAGAGACAATGAAGAACATATGAATACATTAAAAGGAAGAAATATTCATACTATAGATTATGTAGTTGTAAATCTATATCCATTCTTTGAGAAAGTTAAAGAAGATTTAGAATTTGAAGAAAAGGTTGAATTTATAGATATTGGTGGACCTACAATGCTTAGAGCAGCAGCTAAGAATTTTCAGGATGTTGTAGTAATTTCTGATAAGAATGACTATAAAGTTGTTATGGAAGAGATTGAAGCAGATGGAGAAACTTCTTATAAGACTAAGAAGAAATTAGCTGGTAAAGTATTTAATCTTATGAGTGCTTATGATGGGGCTATTTCAAACTTCTTATTAGCTGATGATGAAGAAGAATATCCAGAATATCTTTCAGTTTCATATAAGAAGATGCAAAGCCTTAGATATGGTGAAAATTCACATCAAACTGCAGCTGTTTACGCATCAACAATGCTTGATGGAGCTATGAATACTTTTGAAACATTAAATGGTAAGGAATTATCTTATAATAACTTTAAAGATGTTGATATAGCTTGGAAATGTGCTAATGAATTTGATGAACCAGCATGCTGTGCATTAAAACATAATACACCTTGTGGTGTTGCAATTGGAAAAGATTCTTATGAAGCGTATATGAAGGCATATGAAGTAGATCCAACTTCAATATTTGGAGGAATCATTGGATTTAATAGAAAAGTAGATAAGAAAACTGCTGAAGAAATGGTTAAAATTTTCTTAGAAGTTATAGCTGCACCAGAATATGATGAAGATGCTTTAGAAATTTTAAAAACTAAGAAGAATTTAAGAGTTCTTAAATTCCATAATACTCCAAAGGCAGATAAATATATGGTTACAGTTGATGGGGCAATGCTTGTTCAAGAGGAAGATAATAAATTAGTAGAAGAAATTAAATTTGTAACTGAAAAGAAACCAACTGATGAAGAAATGAATGATTTATTATTTGGAATGAAAGTAGTTAAATACGTTAAATCTAATGCTATAGTTGTTGCTCATAATGGAATAGCACTTGGAATTGGCGGTGGTCAAGTTAATAGAATCTGGCCAACAGAAGATGCTTTAAAGAGAGGAAAAGGAGCTACAATCCTTGCATCAGATGCTTACTTCCCATTTGGAGATGTTGCAGAGACAGCGGCAAAAGCTGGCATTAAAGCGATAATTCAACCAGGTGGATCTATTAGAGATCAAGAGTCAATAGACGTTTGTAACAAATATGGAATCTCAATGGTATTTACAGGATATAGACACTTCAAGCATTAATATAAATAAGTTATTTATATTAGGTAATTAAGCAATAAATTCTATATTAGATTGAAAATATATAATAAAAACCCTGTGTTTTTTTAAGTTAATTGTTATAGATAAACAAGTTATGAATTAGACTTATGCTTTGAAATGACTCCCACATTAGAAAGAAAGGGTACTCTTTTGTGCAGTGTTGCATCTGAGAATATGGCTGTAGGATTTCTTCATTAGAAGTTGTTCCATTTTTGCTTGTCCCAATCTTGTGTTGGGAGCATGCAGAAATGGACGCAACGTTTAATGTTAGAAATCCACAGTTATATTCTCTAAGACAACCAAAACAACAGAGTATCCTTTCTTTCGGTTGGTTATAACATAAGCTTTGAGTTTATACTGTTTATCTATAACGGAATATTATTTTGGAGGTATGTAAATGAAACTTCTTTTAATTGGTTCTGGTGGTAGAGAACATGCTTTGGCTTGGAAACTTGCAAAAAGTGAAAAAGTTGAAAAAATCTTTGTTGCTCCAGGTAACGGTGGGACTGCAATTGAAAATAAATGCGAAAATGTAAACATAACTGATATTGATGAATTAATTAAATTTGCTAAAGAAGAAATTATTGATCTTACAATAGTTGGGCCAGAAGATCCTTTAACAAAAGGAATTGTTAATAAGTTTAAAACAGAAGGATTAAAGATATTTGGACCAGCTGAAAATGGAGCAATGCTTGAAGGAAGTAAAAGCTTTTCTAAAGAATTTATGAAAAAGTATGGCGTTAAGACAGCAGAATACGAAACATTTACAGATGTCAATGAAGCGCTTAAATATTTAGATGTGTGTCCTTATCCAACAGTAGTTAAAGCAGATGGTCTCGCAGCAGGAAAAGGCGTTGCTATATGTGAAACTAAAGAAGAAGCAATAGACGCAGTAAAATCTTATATGGTAGATGATATCTTCAATGGAGCAGGCCAAAAAATAGTGATTGAAGAATTCCTAGAAGGTGTTGAAGCCTCAATTCTATCTATCACTGATGGGAAGACAATAATTCCATTCATATCAGGTAAAGACCATAAGCAGATATTTGATGGAGGTAAAGGACCAAATACAGGTGGAATGGGTGTATTAGCTCCAAATCCTTATGTGACAGAAGATGTGATGAAGGATTTCGAAGAAAATATCATGGCTAAGACTTTAATTGGTATTAGAGAAGAAGGCTTTGATTATAAAGGAATAATCTTCTTTGGTATCATGATTACTGCAAAAGGAACTTACCTTTTAGAATATAATGTAAGAATGGGAGATCCTGAAACACAATCAGTTCTTTATCTAATGGAAAGTGACTTAGTAGAAGTTATCGAAGCGGCATTAAGAGAAGAACTAGATAAAACCACAGTTAAGTGGGATAATGGTGTCTGCATAAATGTTGTTTTAGCATCTAAAGGATATCCAGGAGATTTTGTTAAGGGTTATGAGATAACAATTGATGAAAAAGTTAAAGATAAAGTATTCTTAGCAGGAGCTAAAGCAGAAGATGGAGTTTTAAAGACTAACGGTGGAAGAGTGCTATCAGTTATTGGTCTTGGAAAAACTCTAGAAGAAGCTAGAAAAGACGCTTACGAAAATATTAAATATGTCACTTTTGAAGGAGCATATTGTAGAAGTGATATAGGAACACATAAATAAATATATATTAAAGAAATGAGCTATTAGGTATTATTATGATTTTAGTCAATAATGCTTAATAGCTTATATATATTTCAAAAATAATCCGTTATCATAATTATAAAAATATTGTAAGAATTTTAGCCAGAATTGTGAATTGTAACATATATGTTGGAATTTAAAATTGCGTCATTTTATTCGCTATTTGTTCATTGATTCCTAATTGATTGCATGTTAAAATAATCATTAAATAGGAATATTATGTATATAAGGAAACTGCGATTCGAATATTTACTTGGGCACTTTATATTCGATGAGTTAATAGTGCAACCGACCTTTTTATTAAGGTCGGTCTTTTTTTTGCTGGCTCAAATATAGATAAGCCAATTATAAACTATATCTAGACTATGAAATATGTACTAACTAGAAATAAGAATTATGCTTTTGTGAAATGTTTCATTAGGAATTTGATGGTTCTGATTCTTAGATTGGAAGTTGTTCCAAGTATGCTAGTTCAAAGCTTGTCTTTGAAGCTAGCATCTTGGGTACAACTTGTAATCTTAGAATCATCCATCATAATTCCTTAGAAACTGGAACAACAGCATAATGCTTATTTCGGTGAGTTATATGCATAGGTTTAGATTTCACTTGGCATATCTATAAATAAGTATATAGATAATAAATTAAAATTGAGGTGCAATCTTTATGTTATTTTTTAATAGGTTAAAGAAATATGATGAACATGGGTTTGATTCAAAAGGAATTCATAAAAACGGTACAAAATTTAATGAAGAGGGTTTTGATAAAAAAGGGGTTCATAAAAATGGCACATATTTTAATACAGAAGGTTACAATATAGACGGGTACGATAAATATGGATATGATAAAGAAGGATATAATAGTGGAGGATATGACAGGCAAGGATATAACAAGATGGGATACAATATAAAAGGATATGATAGACAAGGGGAATTTTTAGAAACGAGATATAAATGGAAAGTGAAATAGAAAATAAAAATTTCTATATATTAATTCAATAATATATAATGCAAAAATAATTCTTCATAAAATTTCTGAAAATATTGCAATAATTCTAAGCATAATTGTGAAATGTGCATTGTGAATTGCAACATATATGTTTACTTAGCAGATTTATGAAAAATTCGTTGTAAAGTACTAATGCAGGGTTACATCTTCTCGCGCATGTTCTTAATTCATTAGGACAAGCAAAAGGAGACCAGCCCCGCATTAACTGTTTTTAACAGCTTATTTTTATGTACTCTTAGTTTTAATATAGATAACACAATCATAAACTATACTTGAACTAGGAAATATTTTCTAAATAGAAATGAGTAATATATTTTTGTGGAATGTTTCATTGGTAATTTTGATGGATGTGATTCTTTGGCTATAAGTTGTTCCAAATGTGCTAGTTCAAAAAGTGAGAATCGAAATTTCATATTTCGTTCTTCGAACTTTCTCTGTGAGCGCCTGTTCTTTGAGGCTAGCACTTTGGGTGCAACTTTATAGCCTTAGAATCACCCATCAGAATTACCTAGAAACTGGAACAAAAATATGTTATTCATTTCGGCGAGTTATATGCATAAGTTCAGGTCTTAGTCTATTTATTTATATTACAAGAATCCTAGGCATAATTGTGAATTGTAACATGCATATGCAATAAGTTTTTTATTAAAAATTCATAGGAATATATTGACATACAATTCTACAAGGTGTAGTATAAAAATATAAATACTACATCTTGTAGAATTATATAGAGGAGATGATTGAATATGAAGTTAGGGAAGATATCGGACGCTGAAATGGAGATAATGAAAATAATATGGAAAAAGAATGATCAAATTACTACAGCTGAGATTCTAGACGAGCTTCCAAAAGAAAATTCATGGAAGGTAACAACAATAATGACGCTGATATCAAGATTAACTGAAAAAGGAATTTTGAGTGTAACTAAAGTAGGAAAGTTAAATAATTATTTTCCTAAAATTACGGAAGAAGAATATAAGGCTATTCAAACTGATAATTTCTTAGAAGATATGCATAAGGGATCAGTTAAAAACTTTATGGCAACATTGTTTAATAATAAGAAAATAAGTAATAAGGATATTGCAGAGTTGAAAGAATGGCTCAAAGAGGTGTAGGCATATGGAGATTCTAAATTATATTCTGCAAATGTCACTAGCAGGCAGCGTTATGTTTTTAATACTTTGTTTATTTAGGCCATTTACTAAGAAAACTTTTAGTGCCACTTGGAATTATTATATGCTATTTATAACGCTTTTAATTTTTATTATACCTATTGGGAGTTTTGTTAAACTGCCTCAAATAGTGGAACATAAGAATTATTTATTTATGCAGGATGATACGAATACGGTGGTGCAGCAAAATTATGAAAAGATGCTGAAGAGCAACGATAAAAGTGATGAGATAAGAGTTTTGCAAGGGGATGGTACTCTCAAGCCTGTAAGCCAAAACCAAGTGGATTTAAAGCAGACAAGTATGATGCAAAAAATAATGAATAGAAATATGCTGCTTTATGCATGGATATTAGGTGCACTCATATTAGTAATTAAAGAGACATACGTATATATTTCTTTTTATAAAAAACTTAAAAGTGTAAGCGATATTGTTGATGATAAATCAATAATTGATGTTTTTGAAAACTGTAAGAAAAAATTAAATATATATAGGAAGATAATTCTAAAAGAATGCGGTGGCATTAAAAGTCCAATGATTACAGGAATATTAACACCTACTATCACAATTCCTAAGATGGACCACAATTTGGACAAGCTCGAAATAATACTGGATCATGAATTAATTCATTTTAAACGTAAAGATTTATGGGTGAAGGCAGCAGCACTTTTAGCAAATATAATCAATTGGTTTAATCCTATTGTTTATATTATTAGAAATAGGATAAATATAAATTGTGAGATGTCTTTAGATGAACAACTTATAAAGAATATGGATAAATCAAAAAGAAAATATTATGGAGAAATTATATTAGAGTTAATAGAATATTCTCAGAATAAATCCCTAAGCTTAGGGGCATCAGTTTGTAAAAGTAGGAAGGAGATTGAGACACGCTTGAAAAATATAGTGTTTTTTAAAAAGTCAAAAAAAATAGTTGTTTGTATTTCACTTATGGTAACTATGATTTTTACATCTACTAGTTTGCTTGCATCAAAAACTGTATTTGCTAGTAATGATAATGCACCTAAAAACGCTAAAACAACAGAATTTGCAGCGTTTGTATTAAATGATGGGCTATACATGTCTGAACTAAAAGAAAATAACCCAATTCTTCTTGATAAAAATGAAAAAATTAAATTGCCGAAAATATCTAAAGATGGATTATATGTTGCTTATACTAAAGAAGATGATTTATATATTTGCAATATAGAGACTCGTGAAGTAATTGAAGTAGCTAAAAATGTAGAGTCATATGATTGGAATAACTCAGGAAATTTAATTTGCTCTGCTAAAAATGAAGGTATGTCTATGTATAATACCAATACTAAAAAGTTAGTGGATATTATAAGCAATGAGTATGATTATTTTAATATCAATTGCGATAGTAAAAATAAGGTATATGCTAATAAACAGCTAGAAACTACTACAGACAAAGGGAAAACTATTAAATCAATAGGTATAATTAGCTATGATTTAGCTACTAAAGAAGAAAAGGTTGTTTTGGAAGGTAAAGAAGGAAATGATAAAGAGATTGGAGAGCAGTATACAGCATCTGAGTTATTTGAATCCATTGGATCAAGACCTAATGTTGAGAGGATATCAAGTGATGATAGATATATGTATATATGGAACAAACCTAATTCAGGCTCAATGTCAGCTGATATGACAGAATTTGCAGTATATGATCTTTTAAACAATAAATTTATAGAAAATAATAATATGATTGCATTAGCATATAAAGATAATATATCTCAAAACCCAGTAGATAGCAGCATGGTTGCTGTTAACAATGGCGAATATAGAGATATGTATAGTAATAAGGCGTTAGGAATTTTCGATATCAAAGCTAACAAATTTACAAGTTTAATTCCAGAAAATCAAGTATCAATGACACCGGATTATTCCAGTGATGGAAAGAATATAGTATATTCTGGAGCTGATGCCTTAAAAGATGACATATCACAAAGTTCGAAAAACTGGGAAAGTGAACCGCACTATATTTATCAAGTGAACACTGAAACAAAAGAAATAACTCAAATTACAAATAACAAATCATTTGATTTCATGCCAAAATATATATCAGAAAATCAAATATTATTTGTAAGAAAAGATGGCGATTCATTTAGTTTATGGAAGACAAAAGATGGAGTAGAAACTAAGCTTGCTGATTCTTTGAATTTTAGATCAACTTCTTATACAAATACTTGGTACTACGGTCATTATAAAACTGAAAATGTTATAGACGTATATAAAAAGTAAATATTTCATATATATGTTGAAAAAATAATACTTCATCATAAATTCTAAAAATATTACAAGAATTTTGGCCGTAATTGTGAATTGTGAAATGTGCATTGTGAATTGCAATATATATAGGTTCAATATGATAAAATACTCAATTGTATATAAATTGAGTATTTTATTATTTTAGTGATATAATTCTAAAGAGGTGATAATTTTGGCTGAATCATATTTTTTAAATGAATTAAAGAAAATTCAAAGTATCGTTTGTATTGCTGAATTTGGGAGCTATAGAACAGAGTATTGGAACAAAGATAGAAGTGACATAGACTTAGCTGTTGTAGTAAAACCAAAAGTTTCATTTATGGACACCTTAGACATTGAAGATAAAATCATAGAATTATCAAAGCAATATTATAACTACGATAATATACATTTGACATTTGTTTTATTTAAAGATTTTGGAAGTAAGTATGCAAGATTTGCAGTAGATAGTAATAATAAATATATTATTGATGAAGAATTATGGTATGATTTTCAGCATTATGTCTTAAAACATGCGAGGAACAATGCAAACTTTGAAAAAGTATTAAAAATAGATGAGCAATATAGTTATTTTGGAGGAATTACAGATGAGTCCTTACTTTAGATATAAAAAAGAAAAATTTTTAGAAAAATATAAAGCTGCCTATGATAATTTAGAAAATTTAAAGGAAGCTATAAATGAATATAAGAAATCCAATAACAAAATAATAAAAAGAGCTGTTATAGCTTATTTTCAAGATTTTGCGGAATATATAATTGACATGTGTGAGAGCTATATAATCATAAATGATGGGAAAATAAGTAGTTCAGCTTCGGCATTAAAGCTTATTGAAGAAGCTTCTGAAATTGGATTTTTTGATGAGACATTAAAAAAATATTTATCAGTAGTAGTTAAGTTGAGAAATAGGTATACTCATGATTATTATATTAGAGAAACAAGTGAAAGCGAAATAGAAAAGTTTTGCCTAGAAAAATTAGCATACTTTGAATTGTTCTTAGAGGAAAGCAAGGACAATGTTATATTAAAATATAGAGATAAAAAATAATATTTTTAGAAATCCACAACCAAATTCTCTAGAAACCGAAACAATGAGTACCTGCTCTTTCGGTTAGTATCACATAAGTATGCATATAACAAATCAAATGAATGGATGAAGAACAAGATGGAAAACAAGAATTATTTATACAATAATTATATAAATATGGCGAGAAATTTAAGATCAGAAAATAACTTATTAAAAGCCATTTCATTTTATCAAAAGGCATATGCCTTAAATATAGGAAAAGAAGATATAGAATTACTAATGGATATGGCATTAATTTATGATGAAATTGGATTATCTGGTGATGCAGAGAAAAAGTATCGAGAAGTAATTGAATTAGATGAGGATGATGCTAGAGCATATTATGGCTTAGCAATAATATATGATGAAAATGATGAATTAGAAAAGGCTAAGAAATATTATGAGAAGGCCATAGAAAAAAATCCTAATTATGATAAAGCATATTTCTTTTTAGCCAATATATATGATGAATCAGGTGAAAAGGATAAGGCAATAAGCAACTATAAAAAGGTTATTGAGATAAATCCTAATTATATGTGGGCATATGCAAATCTAGCTTGTATTTTAGAAGAAAATAATGAGAATATTGAGGCGCTAAATTATATAAATAAGGCTTTAGAAATTGAGGATGGACATTACAAGATATTATTTAATAAAGCAGTAATTTTAAATAAGTTAAATAAGATAGAAGAGAGCAAAGAATATTATTACAAGTCTATTGAAGCAAATCCCAATTATCCTTATAGTTTTCTGAATTTATCTGTAGCATATAGAGAAGAAGGTAATTTTGAAAAAGCTATCGAAGTAATAAGTAAGGGAATAGAAGAAAATGATGATGAAGGTTTTCTATATTATAATAGAGCTTGTTATTATGTAAATATAAATGAAAAATTAAAAGCATTAAGAGATGTAGAAAAAAGTATAGAATTAAATGAATTCTTTTTAGAGTATATGAAGAAAGACAAAGAATTAGATCCAATAAGAGGACTTGAAGAATATAAGAATCTTTGGATAGATATCCAAATTTAAAACTAAATTTATGTTATAACTTACCGAAATCATAAATATTTTGATTCCGAAAAGCTATGAAAATATCGCTGAAGGTTCTAAGCGGCAGGTTATACCCACTTTAGCATGCTCCAACTTTCCTAGGGAAGCTCGACTCATTACATTCGCTGAGGAAGTTCGAGAACCCAAAATAAAATTTTGGACTCTCACTTCACAAGCTAAAATGGAACAACCTACAGCTAAGAACCTTTAACAGCTCATTTTCAAATGTTTTCTTCACAAATATATTTATGATTTCTAGTGAAGATATGAACTTAAAGTTTTAGTAAATTTGTAAATACATTCATCTAATAAGCTGAATTCTTAAATTGGATATCCATATGGATAAACCAATTATAAGTTAGATTTATACTATGAAATATATCCCAACTAGAAATGGGTAATATACTTTTGTGGAATGTTTCATTGGTAATTTTGATGGATGTGATTCTTTGGCTATAAGTTGTTCCAAATGTGCTAGTTCAAAGCTTGTTCTTTGAGGCTAGCACTTTGGGTGCAACTTTATAGCCTTAGAATCACCCATCAGAATTACCTAGAAACTGGAACAAAAGTATGTTATTCATTTCGGCGAGTTATATGCATAAGTTCAGGTCTTAGTAGGTTTATCTATACAATACTGGAAACAATAGAACGGATGCCCTTTGAGTAGTGCGTATATCCTCATTAATATAATCTATCTTTTAGGAATAAAATATTTAAAATAACAAAGGATAAACTTAAAGAGTACTTTTTGTAAATAAGGTAGATTTATTATAATATGGAGGAACAATAATGCGTAAAATAATAATCCGTTTGATAACGTTTGTAGTATTCATAACAGTATTCACAAGTAATTTAGCATATGCACAAATTCCGAATATACCTCAGCAGTATGGCCCTAAAATATCTAATTTACAGAATAAGGAGGATATTATTAACAGCTTAAATCAAATTAAAGTTATACGGGCAAATTTAACTGTATATAATATAAAACCAGATACACCAGTTGATGACTTGAAGAAGTTTGATATTGAGATACAGCGTTATATTGAGCAGCTTAGAATTATTAGGACTAATTTGGTAAATCATGCTGATAAATATTCAAATTCAATTTCTGACGTGTTTTTTTCAGAACAAATTGTAATTATAGCTACTTGCTATATTGTAAGTTTAAAGCACCAACAGATCTTAGTAAGAGCAATAGAAAGCAATGTGCCAGAAGCTTCAACGTTATTTTATTCAACGTATATGATACCAATATATTATTACCTTACATTAGGTGATGAACAAATAGCTTATACTCAAACATATACAGTAATTTCTTAATAGATTGAAATATATATTGAAATGCACAATGCTCAATTTAATGCACAATTATCAATTATCATTTCACAATGCATAATTACATATGAAATTCTTGCAATGTTTTTAGAATTATGATGAAGAATTATTTTTGCAACATATATATATTCTAATGAAGAAAAATTTGAAGAACTTTGAAATAGATACCATTATATAAGAAGAGATTTTGTTGAAATACTGGATAATAAAATAAAAAGCAAAAGAAGCCAAGTTTTAAATATTAAAGCTTGGCTTCTTTTTGTTATAACTTAATGTAATTAATTTGCATACTTAACAGTAGATAAGTCTGATGCATGTTCATATTCTATTGTTTCATTATTATATAGGAATTTCACGCCATCAATCCATTCGCCTTTAGATTTGTTATTAGATTGAAGGAAATTCTCAATCAAAGTATTAGCTGTAACTGAACCACCAGTTGATCCTTGAAACTTTGGAACCCATTTTTTATTATTTGAGTCAGTTAAGTTTATAGTAGCAACTTTTTTGCCGTTAACAGTATCTATAGATTTAACTTCAATTGGTAAATTGTCAAATTTTTTCTCTGATACAGCTTTTGCTAATTCTTTTAGCTTGTCCTGTAGAGTTGAATTTTCATTTACCTCAATAGTACCTGATTGATTTGGTTCCAAAGAGTTATCATCTATACTATATATAGAAAGTTTTAACTTATTTACTTTTTTTGTATCGCTTGTAGTTTCATTAGCTTTTTTACTATCAGCATTAGAAGAGCCATTGTCGTCTTTATTTTGCTCTACAGTAGTAGTGTTATTATCACTAGGCTTAGGGGAATCACTAGGCTTTGTGCTACAAGAAACCATTACGGTACTTAACATTAAAACTGTAGCTATAATTAACTTTCTAGTCATGATATGTACACCTCCTATGTTTAAAAATTAATATTATAGATAATATTAACTAATTTAATTAATTATATCATATGAAATTGCTAATTAAAAGCATACAAGAGACTGGAAAAAATTGAAAAAAATTTGACAATGTATTTTGAGTATAGTATATTTTGATTATCAAACTATTTGATTTTAAAACTTTTTGATTAAAGGCGAGGCATACTCAGAAAATATAAAGTAAATATGTTTGTTTATATATTTTGTCTAAAGTAAAGTGAAACTTTTCATGTAGTTCATTCTGAATTCAAAATGAACTTTCCTCAGCCAATCTTAGGACAAAATATCTTTATGTCGTTTGCTTGTTATTTTATTTCATATGTCTAATTGGTCAATAGATTGCGTATTTGGTATGATATTTAAGATTTTCATTACCAAATTTTTCATTTTATAAACACTGAATATAATTTTTGTTAGAAGATATTTTTGGATGTCAAAATGGAGAGTGCAGATAAATGGATAAATCAACAAAACTGATTAATGAGCTTTTGGTGCAGTTATTTAATGATGTCTTACAAATTGAGGAGCAAAGTTTAAAGAATGGTGTACTTTCAGATCTTTCAATAACAGAAATTCATACTATAGAATCTATTGGTATGTACAGTGAAAGAACAATGTCAGAGGTAGCGCAGAAATTAAAAATTACAGTAAGTACTTTAACAACTGCTATCAATAAATTAATTAAAAAAGGATATGTAGAAAGAAACAGGATAGAAACAGACAGAAGAGTTGTTCTTATTAAATTAACTCGAAAAGGAAAGTTAGCATTCAGAATCCATCAGAGATTTCATGGAGAAATGATAAATAATGCAATAGAAGGATTAACGTTAGAAGAAGAAGAAATTTTAATTTCTTCTTTAAGTAAAATAAATAACTTTTTTAAAGAAAAATATGAATTAGTATAATGAAGGAGAAAAATATGAGTAATATTAAAATTGCTGGAATTGGAGCATATCTTCCATCTCTAGTAGTTACTAATGATAGAATAAGTGAATTCGTTGAAACAAGTGATGAGTGGATAGTGCAAAGAACAGGTATGAGAGAAAGAAGAATCTCAGAAGGAGAAAATACATCTGATATCTCAACAAAAGCAGCTAAGCTTGCACTTGAAAGAGCTGGTATTGATGCAAAAGATTTAGAGCTTATTATTGTTGCTACAATTAGTCCAGATATGTTTATACCATCGGTTGCATGTCTAGTTCAAAGTAATTTAGATGCAAGTAAGGCAGCTTGTTTTGATATAAGTGTTGCATGTTCAGGATTTGTATACGGCTTGGAGACAGCTAAAGCTTTAATGATGTCTATGAATTATAAAAATGCATTAGTAGTTGGAGCTGAAGTTCTTTCAAAAGTAACAGACTGGACAGACAGAAGCACTTGTATTTTATTTGGAGATGGTGCTGGTGCTGCTGTACTTAAGAGGGATGAGGCACCAGGAATAATTAAATCATATTTAAGAGCGGATGGAAAAAAGGGGGAAGCACTTACTATAGGCGCTACTGATTTTGATACTCCTTTTTCAAAAGAAAAAAAATTAGCTAAAAGAACTATCGATATGAATGGTAGAGAAATACTTAGATTTGCAGTATCTGCAATAGATGAAGCCGTTACTGAAGTTATGAAAGATACTAATGTTTCATTTGATGACATTAAATATATAGTACCTCACCAAGCAAATTATAGGATTATAAAATTAGCAGCAGAAAAGTTGAAATTAAGCGAAGATAAGTTCTATTTGAACTTAGAAAAGGTAGGAAATACATCAGCTGCAACAGTACCTATAGCTTTAAATGAAATGTATGAAAAAGGCTTACTAAATAAAGGTGATAAAATTATTCTTGTCGCATTTGGTGGTGGGTTAACTTATGCAGCAACATTACTTGAGTGGTAATTAAAAATAATAGTTAAATAAGCTTTTATTATTTAACTTTGAAATAGATTTATATATAAGAATGGAATGGTTATGGAAATAAATATCATATCATTTGAGATTAAAATAATACAAGATGCAATTTAATATTTATAAAAAAACCAATGTATAAACGTTGGAGAATATGAACTTATTTTTAACTTTTTAGTAATCTCATTGATAAAAATATGCTATAATAGTAAAATTACTTATCATAATAGGCAAAATGGCTATTATACATAGATAAGATTAAAATACAGGAAGTTCCATTATTATAGTAAGAGATAGTACATTAAGCGATATTTTGTGATTGGTAATGGTAGGAGGAATATGTTGTGGAAAAAAATAGAGTATGTGACCTGTTAAAAATAGAATATCCTATATTTCAAGGTGCTATGGCAAGAATTGCAGATGCATCTTTAGCTTCAGCAGTAAGTGAAGCTGGTGGACTTGGAATAATAACTGGGGCAGCACCAACTGAATGGGTAAGAGAACAGATAAAGAAAACAAAGGAATTAACTAACAAGCCATTCGGTGTAAATATAATGTTAATGGCAGAAAATGCTGAGGAAATAGCAGAATTAGTATGTGAAGAAGGCGTATCTGTTGTTACAACTGGTGCAGGAAGTCCAGGAAAGTATATGGAAAAATGGAAAGCTCATGGAATAAAGGTTATACCAGTAGTAGCTTCTGTAGCACTAGCTAAAAGAATGGAAAAGTCAGGAGCTGATGCAATTATTGCAGAAGGTACTGAATCAGGTGGGCATGTAGGTCAGTTAACTACTATGACATTAGTACCACAAGTTGTTGATGCTGTAAGCGTACCAGTTATAGCAGCTGGAGGAATAGGTGATGGTAGAGGAGTAGCTGCATCATTTATGCTAGGCGCTGAAGGAATTCAAGTTGGAACAAGATTCTTAGTGGCAAAAGAATGTACAATACATCAAAATTATAAAGATAAAGTACTAAAAGCCAATGATATAGATACAGAAGTAACAGGAAGACCAACAGGTCACCCAGTTAGAGTTCTAAGAAATAAGCTTGCAAGAACTTATCTTAAGTTAGAAAAAGAAGGAGCATCTGCTGAAGAATTAGAAAAGCTTGGAATTGGTGCGCTTAAAAAGGCTGTTGTAGATGGTGATGTGGATAATGGATCACTTATGTCAGGTCAAATAGCAGGACTTATTTGCAAGGAACAATCATGTAAGGAAATGATTGAAGAATTATTTACAGAATCAAATGAAATATTTAAGCGTTTTGGAGGGAATCATGAATAGTAGTAAGACTGCATTTCTTTTTCCAGGTCAAGGAGTTCAAACTATTGGAATGGCAAAAGAACTTTGCGATAATATACCAGAATGTAAAGAAATATTAGATCGTAGTGAAGAAATTTTAAATATGCCTATTAAGAAAATGATGTTCGAAGGGCCAGAAGAAATTTTAACAGCAACAGAAAATGCACAACCTACAATACTTGTTGCATCACTTATCGCGCTAAAAGCACTAGAGATAAATGGCATTGAAGCAGATTATGCAGCAGGCCTTAGCTTAGGAGAATATGCAGCGTTAATATACGGGGGAGCACTTTCTTTAGAAGAAGGATTACTTCTTATAAAAGAAAGAGGAAGAATAATGGGTAGTGCGCTACCAGAAGGCCTTGGAAAAATGGCTGCTGTGTTAAAATTAAATGATGAAAAGATACAAGAATTATTAACTAGAGCAGGTGAATTTGGAATAGTTGAAGGGGCTAATTATAACTGCCCAGGCCAAGTAGTTATTTCAGGAGAAAACAAAGCAATCGATGAAGCCGTAAAAATTGCAAAAGAATTAGGAGGCCTTGGAATTCCGCTAAAGGTTAGTGGACCATTTCATAGTTCACTTCTTGAGCCTGCAAGTGAAGAATTCTTTAATACTATAAAAAATGTTGATATTAAAGAACTTGAAAAAGTAGTTTATTCAAATGTTAAAGGGCTTCCTTATGAAAGAGAAGATGATGTTAAAGAATTATTAAAGAGACATATAAGAACATCAGTCCTTTTTGAAAAGACTATAAATCATATGATAGATAGCGGCGTTGATACATTCATAGAAGTAGGTCCTGGAAAAGCACTTAGAGGATTTGTTAAGAAAATAAATAAGAGTGCAAGTCTTTTAAATGTTGAGGATATGGATTCATTGAAAAACACAATTGATAAGATTAAAAGCAATCTTTAATATATAAATATATATTTATTAAAAGTAAGTCTCTGCATTTTTATCTTAACTGACACATGGTCTGCTAGGATTTTAAATGTAGGCTTATTATTGTAAAATATAGGAATAGTTATTTAGAATGAGTAGATGGATTATAAATAATTATTTGCAGCTCAGTTATAGGGTAATTGTTTATAACAATAGGAGGTAATTTAATATATGCTAAAAGGAAAATGTGCAATTGTTACAGGCGCATCAAGAGGAATTGGAAAGGCAATAGCTTTAAAGCTTGCATCTCTTGGAGCTAATATAGTTTTAAATTATAGAAGTAATGAAAAAGAAGCATTAGAAGTTGAAAATGAAATAAAAGGCATGGGTGTAGAAACTTTATGTGTAAAAGGTGATATATCTAAGTCAGAAGAAGTTGATAATCTTATCAATTCTGCTAAAGAAAAATTTGGCACTATAGATATAATGGTAAATAATGCAGGAATCACAAAAGATGCATTAATAATCAGAATGAAAGAAGAAGATTTTGATAATGTTATTGATGTTAATCTAAAAGGTGTGTTTAACTGCTTAAAAGCTATAACTCCAATTATGATGAAACAAAAACATGGAAAGATAATAAATCTTTCATCAGTAGTTGGAATTACTGGAAATGCAGGTCAAGTAAATTATTCTGCGTCTAAAGCTGGAGTAATTGGAATGACAAAATCATTAGCTAGAGAAGTTGGTTCAAGAGGAATCACTGTAAATGCAGTAGCACCAGGATATATCGAAACAGATATGACAGAAGCTCTAGCAGATAAATACAAAGAAGAGATGAAGAAGACTATACCGCTTAAGAGATTAGGAAAAGCAAGTGATGTAGCAAATGTTGTAGCTTTCCTTGCAAGTGAAAGTGCAGATTATGTTACAGGGCAAGTTATCCAGGTTGACGGTGGAATGTTAATGTAATGGAGGAAGTTTGATTTATGGAAAGAAGAGTAGTAATTACGGGGATGGGAGCTCTGACTCCGATAGGAAATGATGTAAGTACGTTTTGGGATAATGCAAAAAGCGGAAAGCTAGGAATAGATTATATAACTTTAGTTGATAAAGATTTAGTAGATGTAAAAATAGCAGCAGAAGTTAAGGGCTTTGATCCAGATACTTTAATAGGTAAGAAAGAAGCAAAGAGATTAGATAGATTTGCTCAATTTGCTTTGGTTGCATCAGATGAAGCAATAAAGAATTCAGGAATAGATTTAGAAAAAGAAAATCTAGAAAGATTTGGAGTAATGCTTGGATCTGGTATAGGTGGATTTGAAACTATTGAAACTGAATGTACTAAAATTGCAACTGGAAAGTCTAAAAGAGTATCTCCATTTTTCGTTCCTATGACAATAATAAATTTAGGTGCAGGAAATGTAGCTATTAAATATGGATTAAGAGGACCATGTACATCAGCAGTAACTGCTTGTGCAACAGGAACAAACAATATTGGTGATGCATTTAGAACAATAAAACATGGTTATGCAGATGTAATGCTTGCAGGTGGAGCAGAAGCACCTATAACTAGACTTGGAGTTACTGGATTCCATAGTATGAAGGCATTAAATTCAGGAAATGATCCAGAAAGAGCTTCTATCCCTTTCGATAAGGAAAGAGGCGGATTTGTAATGGGAGAAGGTGCAGGAGTTGTAATTCTTGAATCTTTAGAACATGCTGAAGCTAGAGGTGCAAACATCATAGCTGAAGTTGTAGGATATGGATCAACTTGTGATGCATATCATATTACATCTCCAGATCCAGAAGGAGCAGGAGCTTCAAGAGCTATGGCTGATGCGTTGCAAGAGGCAGGAATTAAACCAGAACAAGTTTCTTATATAAATGCTCATGGAACTTCAACAGAATTAAATGATAAATTTGAAACAGCAGCTATTAAAAAAGCGTTTGGAGAAGAAGCATACAAAGTTCCAATATCTTCAACAAAATCTATGACAGGTCATCTTTTAGGAGCAGCAGGAGCAATAGAAGCAATAATATGTGCAAAGGCTCTTGAAGAAGGATTTATCCCGCCAACAATCGGATATAAAACAAAAGATGAAGAATTAGATTTAGATTATGTGCCTAACGTTGGAAGAAAGCAAGATTTAGAATATGCACTTACTAACTCTTTAGGCTTTGGTGGACATAATGCCACTTTACTTTTGAAAAAGTGGAAATAATAAAGATATATTTGGTAAAATAAAAAGTGTTACATATATTTTATGCCAGAAAAGTTAGATGCAGTTAATAAGAAATATTAACTTTATGAATGTGACTTAGTACGGCATAAAATATATAAATAATATTTTTGAATAAGATATATATATATACATTGCAAAAAATAATTCCTAAGAATAATTCTAAAAATATTACAAGAATTTCATACGTAATTGTAAATTAAAAATTGAGCAGTGTGAATTGTGCATTGTGAAATGATAATTGTGCATTGGGAATTGAAATGTGAATTGATAATTGAGCATTAAGCTGTGAATTGTGAATTGTGCATTGTGAATTAAATTATGAATTGTGAATTGCAACATATATAAGAGGAGGATATTTTTATGGACTTTGAAAAAATTAAAGAGCTTGTTAAATTGGTTGACTCTTCAAGTTTGGCCTTTTTTGAGCTTCAAAGTGGAAATGATCATATAAAGATGGATAAATCATTAACTAGAGGATTAGCTGATAATGGCTCAGGAAATTATACTCCAGCTGTAAATAATCAGGTTAACACTGCTGCTAGTTCACTTAGTTCAGTAGAAAGATCAGAAAATCATATAGTGGAGAAAGAAGAAGTAAAGGCTGCTGAAAAAGAAGTAGTTATAGACGATAAGGATGTAAGTATTATAACTTCTCCTATGGTTGGAACATTTTACTCTTCAGCATCACCAGAAAGCTCACCTTTCGTAGAAGTTGGCGGCACAGTTTCTAAGGGAAAGGTTATTTGTATTATAGAAGCTATGAAACTTATGAATGAAATCGAAAGCGAATATAATGGAGTAATAGTAGAACGCTTAGCTAATGACGGAGATATGGTAGAATATGGCCAGCCATTATTTAAGGTTAAGGGGGAATAATTAATGCTTAACATAAATGAAATAAAAAAAATTATACCACATAGATACCCAATGCTTTTAATAGATAGAGTAACTGAAATGGAAATAGAAGAAAAACAATTTGTAAGAGGATATAAAAATGTTTCTGCAAATGAAGCATTCTTTCAAGGGCATTATCCAGAAGAACCAATTATGCCAGGAGTACTTCAAGTTGAAGCTTTAGCTCAAACAGGAACAGTTGCTATTCTTTCAATGGAAAGATTTAAAGGTAAGACTCCATTATTTGCAGGTATAAATAAAGTTAGATTTAAAGGAAAAGTTGTACCTGGAGATAAGCTTGATTTATATTGTGAAATTATTAAGATTAAAGGACCTATAGGTATTGGAAAAGGGATTGCCTCAGTAGATGGAAAAACAGTTTGTGAAGCTGAAATACTTTTTGCGTTGCAGTAGGATAGGTGATAAAAATGTTAAAGAAAGTGCTAATTGCCAACAGAGGAGAAATTGCAGTTAGAATAATTAGAGCTTGTAGAGAAATGGGAATAAGTACAGTAGCTGTTTATTCAGAAATAGATAAAGAAGCACTTCATACTCAACTTGCAGATGAAGCTGTATGTATTGGTTCTGCAATGCCTAAAGATAGTTATTTAAACATAACAAACATTCTAAGTGCATGTGTTTTAACTGGAGCTGACGCTATACATCCAGGGTTTGGATTTTTATCAGAAAATCCTAAATTCGCAAAGATGTGTAGACAATGCAATATTAAATTTATAGGTCCTGATTATGAGACAATTGAGCTTATGGGAAATAAGGCTAAAGCAAGAGAAATTATGAAAGCTTCTGGTGTTCCTGTAGTACCTGGATATGAAGGTGAAATAAGAGATGAAGCCCATGCTTTAGAAATTGCAAAAGGTATTGGATACCCAATAATGATAAAAGCATCAGCAGGTGGCGGCGGTAAAGGAATAAGAGTTGCTAATAATGATGAAGAATTCTTAATGGGCTTTAAAACTGCTAAAACAGAAGCAAAAGCTTGTTTTGGGGATGATTCATTATATATAGAAAAATTTGTTCAAAAGCCAAAGCATATTGAATTTCAAATATTAGCCGATGAACATGGCCATGTTATACATTTATGTGAAAGAGAATGCTCGATGCAAAGAAAGAACCAAAAGGTTTTAGAAGAAGCACCATCAAATGTATTAACAGAAGAATTAAGAGCTAAAATGGGTGAAATTGCAAAGAAAGCAGCTCTAGCTGTAGATTATAAGAATGCAGGAACTATAGAATTCTTGTTTGATAGAGATAATAATTTCTACTTCATGGAAATGAATACTAGAATACAAGTAGAGCATCCAATTACTGAAATGATTACAGGTATAGACTTAGTAAAAGAACAATTGAAGATAGCTTCAGGAGAAAAATTAGCTTATACTCAAGATGATATAAAGATTAAAGGTCATGCAATAGAATGTAGAGTTAATGCAGAAGATCCAGAACATGATTTCAGACCATGTCCAGGAACAATCGAAGAGCTTTGTGTCCCAGGGGGTATGGGAGTAAGAGTTGATTCAGCTATATTCTGTGGGTATAAAATTCCTCATTGCTATGATTCTATGATAGCTAAATTAATTACTTTTGGTGATAATAGAAATGAAGCTATTGTAAAAATGGATAGAGCATTAGCAGAATTTGCAGTAGGTGGGGTAAAAACTAATATTGATTTTGAATTATCAATACTTCATACTAAAGAATTCTTAGAAGGAGATTATGATACTTCATTTTTAGCAGAAAAGATGGTGAAGAAGAATGCTTAAGGATTTATTTGTAAAAAGACAATATGCAACTGTTAAATCCTCAACGTTAAAAAAGAGTGTTTCTGAAGAAAAGCCTAATATACCATCAGGTATGTGGGAAAAATGTGATAAGTGTAATTCGATGATATATGCAGAAGACTTAGAAAATTCTAAGTTCGTTTGTGCAACTTGTGGTCATCATTTTAGACTTAATGCAAAAGAAAGAATAAAAGTATTTTTTGATAAAGATACTTTTAAGGAATTCTGGAAAGACTTAAAAACTACTAATCCATTAGATTTTAAAGGCTATGAAGAAAAGTTAAAAAGCACTAAGACTGATAGTACAGAAGCTGTTGTTACTGGAGTTGGAAAGCTAAATGGTATAGAAGTAGCATGTGCTATTATGGATAGCTTCTTTATGATGGGAAGTATGGGGACTGTAGTTGGTGAAAAGATTACAAGACTTATAGAACATGCCACAGAAAATAAGCTTCCATTAATGATTTTTACAGCATCTGGCGGTGCTAGAATGCAGGAAGGTATTTTTTCACTTATGCAAATGGCAAAAATAAGTGCAGCTCTAGCAAAGCATAGTGAAGCTGGTCTTTTATATATTTCTATATTAACAGATCCAACAACTGGAGGAGTAACTGCAAGTTTTGCAATGGAAGGTGACATCATTTTAAGTGAGCCGAATGCATTAATAGGATTTGCAGGAAGAAGAGTTATTGAGAACACAATTAAAGAAACTCTTCCAGATAATTTTCAAAAAGCAGAATTTTTACTTGAAAAAGGTTTTGTTGATGCCATTGTTGAAAGAAAGAATATGAGAGCATGTATATATAAAATTCTTATTTTGCATGGAGTGAGGAATTAATTATGGATAAAGATTTTATGAAAATTAATGTAACACCATGGGAAAGTGTTGAAATAGCAAGGCACAAAGACAGACCATCTGGGCAATATTATATAGAAACTATATTTAAAGATTTCATTGAATTTCATGGAGACAGAAACTTTGGTGATGATCAAGCTATAATTGGTGGAATCGCATCTATTAATGATATAAATGTTACAGTTATAGCAATAACTAAAGGATCAAATACTAGTGAGTATATAAAAAGAAATTTTGGAATGCCTAATCCGGAAGGATATAGAAAAGCATTAAGACTTATGAAGCAGGCCGAAAAATTTAAAAGGCCAATAATTTGTTTTATAGATACTATGGGAGCATTTCCAGGTATGGGAGCAGAAGAAAGAGGTCAAGGGCAGGCTATAGCAAATAATCTTTTTGAATTAAGTAGATTAAAGACACCAATAATTTCAATTATAACAGGTGAGGGCGAAAGTGGAGGAGCTTTAGCTTTAGCAGTTGCAGATAAAATATTTATGTTAGAACATTCTATATATTCAGTTCTTTCACCAGAAGGATTTGCTTCGATTCTATGGAAAGATCCAAGCAGAGTTAAAGAAGCAGCAGCAGTTGCGAAAATTACTGCTAAAGATTTAAAGGGTTTTGATATAATTGACGGTATCGTAAAAGAACCTAGGGGTGGTGCACATAAAAACCCTGTTAAAACAGCAGAGGTTCTTAAGAAAACAATTGTAGATAGCTTGTTAGAATTAAAAGAAAAAGATTTAAATGAACTAATAGATAATAGATATAATAAATTCAGAGCTATGGGAAACTTTTATTAATTTTATAGTATGAATCTATAGATATCCACTAAGACCTGAACTTATTCATATAACTCGCCGAAATGAATAACATACTTTTATTCCAGTTTCTGGTTTGAAGATATTTCATGGTGTAAGTATAGTTTATGATTGTGTTATCTATATAGATAAACAATTTAAGAATTAGACTTATTAGATGAACATATTTACAAAGTTACTAAAACTTTAAGCTCATATCTTCACTAGAAATCATAAATATATTTGTGGAGAAAACATTTGAAAATGAGCTGTTAAAGGGTCTTAGCTGTAGGTTGTTCCATTTTAGCTTGTCAAACTGAAAGTTGGAGCATGCTAAAGTGGATACAACCTGCTGCTTAGAACCTTCAGCGATATTTTCATAGCTTTTCGGAATCAAAATATTTATGATTTCGGTAAGGTATCACATAAGTCTAGTTTTAAAGTTGGATATCTATAGCTTATAATTGATTTATATATGGCAAGATTTAATATAGGGGCTAAAGGGTAGAGAAATACTCTTTAGCCCTATTTTTTGTTTTATTAAAATAACTTATAGGATATAATATAATAAATCAGTTAAAGATCGGTGGTGTGTATAGAGTATGAAGAAAAGGTTTAATAGTACTGGGGTTTGTGTTTCAAGAAAATACTATATGGTTGACATAAGTAAGAAAATTGAACAAATAAAGAAACTTATAGATAATGAATTTTATTTTACTATAAATAGGCCTAGACAATATGGAAAAACGACGACTTTGAATGAGATAAATAATAGATTAAAGGATGTATATTTAGTTATAAATATAAGCTTTGAAGGAATTGGAGATATCGTATTCGAAGAGGAAAAAAGTTTTTGCAACAAATTTTTGAAGCTAATAATTAAAGATCTAGCATTTGTAGATAAAGAAGAAAGCAATAGGTTAGAAAATTTAAGTAGAGAGATTAATGACATTGAAGAATTATCAGAAATAATAACAAAGTTCGTTGAAAAAGCTAAAAAGGAAGTTGTTTTAATTATAGATGAAGTAGATAAAAGCTCAAATAATCAGTTGTTTTTAAGTTTTCTTGGAATGCTTAGAAATAAGTACCTTGGGAGGGAAGTTGGAAAGGACTTCACTTTTAAAAGTGTCATTTTGGCAGGGGTATATGATGTGAAGAGTCTAAAATTAAAAATTAGAAATAAAGAGGAAGCTAAATATAATTCCCCATGGAATATTGCTGTTGATTTCAATGTGGATATGAGTTTTTCGCCCAAAGAAATAGCTACTATGCTAAATGAATATGCAATAGAAAATTCTTTATCTATGGATATAGATAAACTTAGTGAAGAGATTCACTTTTTTACAGATGGATACCCGTTTTTAGTTAGCAGGCTATGCCAAATTGTAGATGAAAAAATTTATGAATTGGATAAAGGGCCTTGGGAGAGTGAAGATATACAAAAGGCAGTTAAAATTATTTTAGAAGAAAAAAATACTTTATTTGATAGTTTGATTAAGAACTTAGAAAACAATAAAGAATTTTATGATTATATTGAAGACATAATAGTAAATGGAAACGATAAGGGGTTTAATAGCTATAATCCAATTATAGAAATTGGAAGCACATATGGTTATTTTAAAAATAAAAACGGAAAAGTATCTATATCTAATAAAATATTTGGAGAAATAATATATAATTATATGATTTCAAAGCTTGAAAATAATTATAACAATATAGAAGAGTATAACTTTAAGGAAGCATTTATAAAAAAAGATGGTGGCTTAAATATAGAAAAAATACTTAAGAGATTTCAGCATTTTATGAAGGAGCAGTATTCTTCTAAAGATAGTGAGTTTATAGAACATCATGGGAGATTGTTATTTTTAGCATTTATAAAGCCTATAATAAATGGAACAGGATTTGATTTTAAGGAAGTTCAAGTTTCAGAAGAGAAAAGATTAGATGTAGTTATAACCTACAATAAATTTAAGTATATAATTGAGATGAAAATCTGGAGAGGCTTAAAATACCACGAAAAGGGAATCGAGCAACTTTGTGATTATTTGAATATACATGATTTAAATGTGGGATATTTATTAGTTTTTGACTTTAATAAAAATAAAGAGTTTAAGGAAGAAAGATCTAATATTAATGGAAAGGATATTTTTCAGGTATATGTTTAAGTTAATCAGATCAATGTTATAGGTTTAGATTGATTGGAGAGTGTAAAAATGGAAAGCAATAGTACAAGAGTTGCGAAGATAGCTACTAAAATGGCTATATGTGATAGACATGAAGAAGAGCATTTAAAGAAAGTATATGCAGAGAAGGGAATTAAAGTTACCGCAGTAAATGTAGGGGGAAATATAAACTCATCAATATCTAAAATACTCGAAAGTGCATTAGTTGCTGCAAAAAGAAACGAGTTAATAAGAGAAGAGCATTTGCATGAAGGTGCTGTTATAGGTGCAACTAGAGATGCGGTTATTCAAGTTGCAAATAGAGCAAATGGCCAAAATATAGGTGGGAAAATCGGAATAGCTAGAGGTGGAGAACATATTTCAGTATGCATATTCTTAAGTATTGGACTTCTGCACTTAGATGAAGTAGCTATAGGAATAGGGCATAGGTCATTACCTTTATAAATTTTATAGGCGGAAAAATAGTTCGTTGCTATTTTGGTTATTGTCCTTTTCGGTATATTGAATATTTAAAGATATAAAACAAAAAAGGTTCTAGGCTACAAGGTTGCATCCGTTTTAACAAGTCGCACTTTCAGTGTAACAGACTAAAGTGGAAAAACCGTAATGCTAAGAGCCTTTTTTATTTTTTAGGAATTTATATTTCAGCAAAATCTGTTGATAACTTAAAGAAGTTGATTGAATAGTTTTGGCATTTTAAAAAGAATAAAAAAGAAATCTTATTCGCCTGCCAAGTTTTTCTCACATGCGTTCGAAAAGGCAGATGCGTGAAAAAAATCTCCTGCTCCACAGTCGCCTGCGATTTTTTTATGCTTTATTTTTAAATGATTTCTTCATATATATGTATACTGTAATTTCTGTAGTCATAAGATGTTTATAATTATAGTAAAGATTATTACTTCTAAAACTTAGAAAACATATAATTATAATTTTTACAATAAAAAACTAAAAAAGCTTGCAAAGTATAGACTGTAACTTTACAAGTATTTCAAAATATGATATCATAACTTAAAAGATTTATAAATTATTATCAATTTATTTGAATATTTATCATAAATATAGATATATATTTATGATTGTATTTATTGAGAAGGTAGTTGGCATTTTGGAGTATAGTAGGAAATTGATAATAAGAATATAGTAGGAGGATAGAAATATGGTAGGAAAAAAGAAAGCAGCCATGCTGCTATGTACAGTTTTAGTTGGAGGAATTCTTGCAGGATGCGGAAAGAGTGCAACGGATTCTAATAATGGAGGTGCTGCATCATCGGCAGTGAAGAATATTGGAGTGATTCAGTTAGTTCAACATGATGCTTTAGATGCGTCTAATAAGGGATTTGTTGATGGATTAAAAGAAAAGGGATATGAAGAAGGTAAGAATATTAAAATTGAACAACAAAATGCTCAGGGTGAACAAGCTAATGCTCAAACAATTGCTAAGCAATTTACAGATGCAAAGAAAGACTTGATTTTTGCAATTGCAACACCAGCAGTTCAAGCAGCTTATAATTCAACTAAGGATATTCCAATAATATTCACAGCAGTAACAGATCCTGTTAAAGCAGAAGTAGCAAAGGATTGGAAGAGCTCGGGAACAAATGTTACAGGTACATCAGATAAAGTTCCTGTGGACAAGCAAATAGAATTATTAAAAAAATTACTTCCAAATGCTAAAACAGTAGGAGTAATTTATAACACTTCAGAAACAAATTCTGTAACTCAAGTTGATGAGCTTAAAGCAGCGGCAGATAAACAAGGCTTAGCAGTAAAAGAAATTGGTGTTACAAATGTTAATGAGATAAATCAAAATTTAGCAAGTGCTTTAGGTCAAATAGATGTATTATATACACCTACAGATAATACAGTTGCTTCAGGATATGCGTTAGTAGGTAAACTTTGTTTAGATAAAAACGTTCCTATAATAGGTGCAGAAGAAGCAGTAGTAACTAAAGGTGGACTTGCTTCTATAGGAATAGATTATTACAAGCTAGGAAAAGAAGCTGGATATAAAGCAGCAGAAGTTTTAGATGGAAAGAAGCCATCAGATGTTGAAATAAGCACATTAAGTGATATGTCATTTACTATAAACACTGATGTAGTTAAGAAATTAAATATAACACTTCCAGCAGATATAGAATCAAATTGTAAAAAGGTAACTGGAGGCGTTGAGTAGTGGGTGTTTTAATAAATATTTTAGAACAAGGGCTGCTATTTTCATTAGTTTCAATCGGAGTATATATAACTTATAAAATTTTAGATTTTCCTGATTTATCAGTGGACTCTACATTCCCACTTGGGGCTGCAATTTCCGCAGCTCTTTTGGTAAATGGGGTTAATCCATGGATTAGTATAATAATAGCAACCTTAGGTGGAGCATTAGCTGGAGGAATAACAGCATTTTTGCATGTTAAGCTTAAAATAACAAATTTAATGGCTGGAATATTAGTAATGATAGGATTATATTCTATTAACTTAAGAATAATGGGAAAAGCAAATGTTCCATTATTTAATACTCCTAATTTATTTAAGTCATCAATTCCGGCTATAGTAGTGATTTTGATAATGGTTATTGTAGTGAAAATACTATTAGATTTATATTTAAAAACTAAATCAGGATTTTTGCTTGTAGCTGTTGGGGATAATGAACAAGTAGTTTCATCTCTTGGAGTAAATAAAGATTTGGTTAAAGTGTTAGGTCTTATGATAAGTAATGCATTAGTTGCACTTGCTGGGGCACTAACTGCACAATATCAAGGATTTAGTGATGTTGGAATGGGAACTGGTACTGTTGTAATGGGGCTTGCGGCAGTAATTATCGGAACATCATTATTTGAGAGATTATCTTTTATTAAAGTGACTACCTTATCAATACTAGGGGCAATCATATACAAGGCGGCAATAGCAATAGTATTAAAACTTGGATTAAATGCCAATGACTTAAAATTAATGACAGCCATAATTGTAGTTATAGCATTATGTTCTAATAGCGGTGTCTTGAAATTTAAGAAAAGAAAATCTGTTATAGGAGGTAGTGCTAAAGATGTTAAAAGTGAAACAACTATCCAAAGTGTTTAATCAAAATACAATAAATGAAAATAGGGTTTTTGATAGATTATCATTGGATGTTAAGCAAGGTGATTTCATAAGTATAATAGGTTCAAATGGAGCAGGTAAATCAACATTGTTAAATATGATATCTGGAACTCTTGAAGCAGATTCAGGATCAATATTATTAGATGGTGATGAAGTTATTAATAAACCTGAATATGCAAGATCAAAGTCCATTGGGAGAGTTTTTCAAAATCCATCAATGGGTGTAGCACCTAATATGACAATATTAGAAAATATCGCTCTTGCAGATAACAAGGGGAAATCCTTTGGGCTTAGCTTTGGGATAAATAAAAAGAGGATAGATTATTACAAAGAGATGGTAAAAGAACTTAATTTGGGGCTTGAAGATAAGCTTTATAATAAAGTGCAGCTTTTATCAGGAGGACAGAGACAGGCTTTAACTCTGCTTATGTCAGTAATGTCTAAACCTAAGTTATTATTACTAGATGAGCACACAGCGGCGCTAGATCCTAAAACATCAGAAATAATAATGGATATAACAAGAAATATAGTAAAAGACAGCGGAATAACAACACTTATGGTTACCCATAATCTTAAACATGCTCTTGAAAATGGTAATAGACTTTTCATGATGCATAGAGGCAAGATTTTAGTTGACGTCAAAGGTGAAGAAAAAGAAAAATTAGATAATAATAAACTTCTTGGACTATTTGAAAAAGCTAATGGAGCAGAAGCTTTAAGCGATAGAACTTTATTTGGATAAACCACCGAAATAAGGGGCATGCATTTACTCCAGTTGCTAAGGATTTAGATGGATGTTTCTAAGAGTATAAGTTGTACCCAAAATGCTAGCCTCAAAAGTAAATTTTGAACTAGCATTTTAGAACAACTTATAATCAAGAAACATAGCCATCAAAATCCTAGATGCAACATTCCGTAAAAGCATGCCCCTTATTTCTAGTGTAGGTATAAAGTAAAGTTATATAGTATTAAAACTCCACTTGTTGCAGCTTATTTTCAAATGCCTGCTGCATAAACATGTATCTCATTTCTGGTTTATGTATGAATAAAGTTTTGTGGGAATAATATTTTTTGAGAATCGGACTATGGATTTCTAAAAGTAAAAGTTGCATCCATTTTTGCATGCTCCTGAGGCACAACTCAGGACAAGCAACAATGGAACAACGTCTACTTAAGAAATCCTATAGCTCTTTTCTCAATGCAACACTACGCAAAAGAATAACTTTTCTTTCTAGTATAGATAATCACTTGAAATTTTTTCCTTATTTTTTGTATTTAAATAATGTTAATATCCTAGATGCAACATGACCTAAAAGCATGCCCCTTATTTCTAGTTTAGATATAAAATAAATTAAAATTCCATTAAAAAATAATAACTATAATGAAGTGGTAAGAAACTTATAGATCTTACTGCTTATTTTTGTTACATATATATCGAAACAAATAACTCCTCATGATGATTCGAAAAAATATCCCAAGAATTATGTCCCTAATAGCGAATTGAAGTAAGAATTGTACACTGTGAATTGTGCATTGAAGTAAGTATTGTGCATTGAATAATGTGAATTTTATAAAAAATATAACAAGTTTAATTACAAAATATAACTTATGGGAAAATTATTGTAAAATATTTTGTTTTTTTGTGTCTAATTTAAATACTAAGTATAATATAAGAAAAAATTATGATATAATGGTAAATAGTGATGTTATTAAATTTAATTAACTATTTAGGGGGAATATTTTTTTGAGAAGATTAATGAAATTAATGATGTGTGTAATTTTAGACTAAACCTTTACGACTGATTATTTGAAAAAATGATTTAAACCGAAAAAAATGGTACATGCATTTAAAAATAGAAATTATAGGGAGTTTGACAGATGAACGAAGAAAACATAAGAATTGAGGAGTCCATTAGGATCGAAGAAATAATAAATATATTATTAAAAAGATGGAAGATGATACTTTCAATAACTTTACTTGCAACATTAACGGCCGGAATTGTTAGTTTTTTTGTAATTGCACCAAAATATGAAGCAAGCACAAAGGTATTTATAGGTAAAGAAAAGACAGATAGTAAGGATCAAAATTATAATAATAGTGATATTCAGATGTATCAGCAATTATTAAAAACTTACGCAGAAGTTATAAAGACTAATGCTCTAGCTGAAAAGGCTATTAATGCTGAAGGTTTTGCCTTAGATCCAAAAGATGTTCTTGATGGCTTAACTGTTACGCCAGCAGCAAACACTCAAATTTTGGAGATAAAATACATAAGTAAGGATAGAAATCTAAGTAAAGAAGTATTAGATTCTATAACAAATCAGTTCATAAAGACATCTACAGAACTTATACCAAATGGTAATGTAAAAATAGTAGAGCCAGCAGAATTGCCTGAAAATCCAGCTAGCCCTAATAAGAAATTAAATATTGCTATTGCATTTTTACTTGGACTTATGATTAGCGTTGGATTAGCGTTTTTATTAGAATTCTTAGATAATACTTTTAAGAGTAAAGAACAATTAGAACAAATACTAGGAATCCCTGTTATCGGTGCAATTCCTGATGATTTGGAATAGGGGGATAAAAAGATGTTTTCAGCAAAAAGATTAAATAAAGCAGTAGCAAATCAAGAATATAAGGGTTTTGTAGTTGAAAAAAAACCAAAGTCAATAGTATCGGAAGCATATAGAACATTAAGAACAAATATTCAGTATTCATCATTTGATAAGACAATTAAAACTATTGTAATTACAAGTGCGGAAGCAGCAGAAGGAAAGTCTACAGTGTCAGGTAATCTTGCATTATCTTTTGCTCAAAATGAAAAAAGAGTTATAATAGTTGATTGTGATTTAAGAAAACCTTCAGTACATAAAAACTTTAAATTATCAAACTTAAGTGGATTATCTGAAGTTCTTATAGGAAAAGAAGATCTAGATAATGTAATACAAAGTCGTAACGAAAATCTTGATATATTAACATCTGGTAAGATTCCGCCTAACCCATCAGAAATGTTATCTTCAACTGCCATGACTAATTTAATACAAAAATTAGGGGAGAAATACGATATAGTAATTTTAGATAGTGCCCCACTTCAAGCTGTTACAGATGCTCAAATTCTTTCTACAAAAGCAGATGGAACTATACTTGTTGTAAGAGCGCAAAGAACAAGTAGAGAATCAGTAATTGATGCAAAGAATTTATTAACTAAAGTTGGAGCTAATATATTAGGAACTGTACTTCATGCAGTAGAAAATACTAGAGGTAAATACTACTACTATTATGGAAGTAGTGAAGAAGGTAAATAAAGTAATATAGATTTACATAATGATCTACCGAAAGTAGAAACATTGTTATTTCGCAGGACTATGAAAATTTCGCTGAAAGTGCTAAATTGCAGGTTGCATCACTACTGCTTGCTCCCAATTTCATTGTGACAAGCAGTAGCTGAACAACCTACAATCAAGCACTTTTAACAGCTTATTTTCAAATGCCTGCTGCATAAAAATGTTTCAACTTTCTAGTGAGAATTCTATATGTAATATAAATTAGTTTTGTGAGTATATTTACCTAAATAAAGGTCATATTATTTGTTCCGGTTACTGAGGATTAAACTGTGAATTTCTAATAGCAGAAGTTGCACCATTTTCGCATGCTCCTGAAACAAGTTCAGGACAAGCAAAACTGGAACAACTTCTGCTAAAGAAATATCCACATTTTAATCCTCTAATGTAACACTTCCACAAAAGCAAGACCTTTATTTCTGGTATAGAGTATATTCAGGAATATATATAGTTTGAAGTATGGATATCTACTTGGGTGGAATATAGATAAAAGATTATAATTTCTAGCGAATTTATTTATCTAATAAGTTGAAGATTTAAATTGGATATCTATGAAGATTAGTTTTGTGAGTATATTTACCGAAAGAAGAGGGAAACTTTTACTGATTTTTTTATTTTTAGAGGAGAGGGATAGTTATGATAGTAGATATTCATTCGCATATAATACCGGGGATTGATGATGGATCTAGGGATATGGAAATGACTTTGGAGATGCTTAGAAATGCGGAAAAAGATGGTGTTAAAGAGATTGTGGCTACTCCTCATTATTTACTTGAGTATGGAGAAGCTACAATTGATGAAGTTAAGAATTATGTGAAGGAAATTAATAATATTTTAGTGAAAGAGAACATAGATATAAAGGTATATAGTGGTCAGGAAGTTTATTATACTGAAAAGATAATAGAATATTATATGCAAGGGAATATTGGAACTATAAATGATTCTAGATATATGCTTATTGAATTTCCGATGAGAAAGTTTGATGAAAGTATATTTGACACTCTTTATGAGCTTCAAGTGAGAAACATAGTACCAGTAATTGCACATCCAGAAAGATATATTCCTATTATACAAGATCCTAAGAATATTAATAAGTTTATTAATGAAGGTTATTTATTCCAAGTAAATGCTGGAAGTATAGATGGAAGATTTGGAGAAAAAGTTCAAAAGACAGCGAATACGCTTCTAAATAATGGGATATATAACTTTATAGGGTCTGATGCTCATAATATTAATAGAAGAAATACTGGTCTTAGTACGGCTTTGGATTTAATAAATAAAAGCACAATCAAGGATGTATTTAAAGATAGTTCTGAAAAAATGCTAAATAATGGGGAGATAAAGTTTTCAGGAGAGAAAATTAAAGAAAAGAAATCGATATTTGGATTTTTTAAAAGATAAATTTATTGTTAAATGTCTAACAATGGGATAAATTTCATGAGATGGATTGTCGAATCAATATTAACAAATTATTAATTATGTGGTATAATCTGTGATAGAGAGACGTTGATCCATATGTTTATCTGGGCACTTTATATATGGTGAGTTATTAGTGCAACCGGCTTTGATTTATGTTAAGGTTGGTTGCTTTTTGTGAATAATAAGGGGAAAATTTGTTCGTTTGGTGATAATGAGCTTTAGGGGGAGTAGTATGCAGCAGTTAGAATTTAACAGTGAGGAAGTTTTGTTTAAAGAACAACTGGAAACGGAAGACAGCAGAATAGGATATTGTTTTTTAAAGAGAACTATGGATGTAGTTTGTTCATCTATTGGACTTATAATTTTAAGCCCAATATTTTTAGTTACAGCTATTTTAATCAGATTAGAATCAGAAGGAAACTCAATCTTTTCACAAGAGAGAGTTGGAAGAAATGGCAAAAAATTCAGAATGTATAAATTTAGATCTATGGTGGTCAATGCAGAAGAACTAAAGGACAAGCTAAGTGCTAAAAATGAAATGAATGGACCAATGTTTAAAATGAAAGAAGATCCAAGAATAACTAAGGTGGGAAGATTCATAAGAAAAACAAGTATAGATGAACTGCCGCAATTAGTTAACGTCTTAAAAGGTGAAATGAGTTTAGTTGGACCGAGGCCATCACTACCAAAAGAAGTGGCGAAATTTGAAGATTGGATGATGGAAAGATTAACAGTTAAGCCAGGGCTTACTTGCTATTGGCAGGTGTCTGGAAGAAGTGATATTGGCTTTGAAGATTGGATGAGATTAGATGTTAAGTATGTTAGAGAGAGAAATACTCTAGTTGATATAAAGTTAGTATTAAAAACATTTGGAGTGTTTTTTGGTGATGAACATGCAAGATAGGAAAATATTGTGAAACTGTATCTGAGATAGAGTTGGATTAATAAAATTAAGTGTAGAAGAGTATATTCTTATGCTATGTGAAACTTTTTATTATGTGTTTTAGAGTTAGAAGAAAATCACTTGCTATGCGAGTGGTTGGAGGCTGGTTATACCGTTAAAAATTATGAGTATTCGCAAAAGTTTTATATTTGGCTATAATTTGATAATATCGCATGAAGATGGTGTAGAAATAATTATATGGAAGAATAGTTAGAAAATTATACTTTATAACTACTTATAGTATAAAAGGATATGATCTAAGTGACAAAATTAGTAATAATACAAATTTGTAAAAACATCTACTATTCAGTTTAAATATATAAAGCAAAAGGTTAACTACTGCTACTTTTTGCTATTATTATCATGTGCTCATTGTTATGCAGAAGCCCCATATGTGATGTTGTTTATATTACATCTTTTTTAGAATAAGAACAGTAGGTATAATCAACGAGCTTGGTTGAACAAGAAGTAAATGAAGTGGTTTTATAATATGGTATTTGAAATTAGGTGAAAGAATAGCTTTCGACAAAGATTTTTAATAATATTTAAAGGCTGGATATAGTGGAAAAAAAATAAATATAAAGAATGGAGTTAGTAAACCTCAAATTCGAAAGAATAAATTAAGAAAACAGAAATGAGATTTAGAAAAAAGATAGTTGTATTATTTTGGAATAATTAGGTACAAAAAGATCAGTGCGATTCAAAGGCTTTGATTTAAGTTTATATTATCTTATCCAAAATGAAGAATGATCTAAAAATATTCACGTAAAGGAGGAGAGAACATGAATGGAGAAAAGCTGAAAGCAAAAATTGTAATTGCAACACATAAAAAATATCGGATGCCATCAGACGATATATATCTCCCTTTGCATGTTGGAGCAGAGGGGAAAACTGATGCGGAAGGCAATGAATTGGATTTTGGTTATGAGAAAGATAATTCTAGAGAAAATATTTCTCAATTGAATTCAAGTTTTTGCGAATTGACAGGTTTATATTGGGCATGGAAAAATCTTGATTATGAATATGTTGGATTGGTACATTATCGCAGACATTTTTCAATGACAAGAAAGTCCAATGAACCATTTGAAAATGTGTTAACATATGAGGAGCTAGCACCTTTGCTTAAAAAGTATAAAGTGTTTGTGCCTAGTAAGAGAAAATACTATATTGAATCGTTATATTCTCATTATAAACATACACATTACTCTGAACAATTAGACAAAACTCGCGAAATAATTAGTATCAAGTACCCAGATTATTTGGCTTCGTATGATCGAATAGTGAAGCAATCATACGGATACATGTTTAATATGATGATAATGCGTAAGGATTATTTTGATAATTATTGTTCTTGGTTATTTGATATTAATTTTAAACTTAATCAAGAACTGGAAATGCCTGAGTTATCTTTTTTCCAAGGCCGCTTTTATGGGCGAGTTAGTGAAATTATTTTTAATGTTTGGTTAGATTATCAAATCACAATTGGAACAATTAAAAAGAATGAAATAAAAGAAATTCCTTGCATTCATATGGAAAAAGTTAATTGGTGGAAGAAAGGGACTGCTTTTTTAATGGCAAAGTTTTTGAATAAGCGTTATGAAGGAAGCTTTTAATTTTACAGTGAAGGTGTAAAATTAAATTATTAAATTTGGGAGTTGTTAACTATGGAAAATAAAGTTGCTGCGGTAGTTGTAACATATAACAGAAAAAATCTATTGCTTGAAAATATTGAAAGTTTATTAAAGCAGACAGTTGCAGATAAATTGACTGTTGTAATAATTGATAATGCAAGTACTGATGGGACAAGAGATAGCATTCAAGCATATATTGATAATAAGCAAATAATATACATAAATACTGGTGAAAATTTGGGTGGAGCTGGAGGATTTCAGTATGGAATTAGGTACGCGACAGAACATCAATTTGAATACATTTGGGTTATGGATGATGACTGTATACCAACAGAAAATGCTTTGGAAGAATTCTTGAATTGTGATCGAAAATTAAATGGACAGTATGGTTTCCTCTCAAGCAAAGTGCTATGGAAAGATAATAATATATGTAAGATGAATATTCAAAGAAAAACGTTGACAAAATATGTTACAGATTTTGATGAAAAATTATCAACTGTTGCTATGGCATCTTTTGTATCATTGTTTATACCAACGAAAGTAGTTCTCAAAGTTGGACTTCCTATAAAGGAGTTCTTTATTTGGACTGATGATTGGGAGTATACGAGAAGGATTTCACAAAATTATTCATGCTATCTGTTAACAACAAGCGTTGTAATACATAAATCTGCTAATAACATAGGTGCGAATATTGCAACTGATGGAGTGGATAGATTGGACCGCTATCGCTATCTATACAGGAATGATGTTTATCTATATCGCCGAGAAAGTGTTAAAGGATTCATCTATGAAGTGATTAGATTGTCAGGACATGTTGCTAGAGTATTAATTAAGTCAAAGAATAATCGATTGAAACGTATAAAAATGATTTTTCAAGGCACAAAAGAAGGATTTAAGTTTATGCCGGATATTGAGTATATAAATGAGTGATATGGTGGGGAAAATGAAAGTATTAGAAGTTTTTGGAGAACCAATATCGAATGGTGGACAGGAATCCTTTGTTATCAATTTGTTATCACACATGAATTTAGAAAATATAGAGGTTGATTTAATGACTCCCTATTATTGTGATAATATGTATTATAAGAAAACCGTTGAGGATTTTGGGGGGAAGATCGTGGCCCTTGGTTTGGAATTTTCTCCAGGAAAGAATCGATTTAATATTAACAAATATGTGGATATGTTTTTGAAGGAAAACAAATATGATGTAGTTCATATTCATTCAGGCAGTATTTCTATACTTTGCATATTAGCATATTATGCAAAGAAAAATGGAGTGAAAAAAGTAATTACACATTCTCATTGTGCAATTGAGAATATCAATATGAAAAACCGAATACTTCGTATTGCAGGGAATTTTGTAATGAGAAAAAATGTTGATTTCTATTGTGCTTGTTCTTTAGTTGCTGGAGAAGCAAAATATATGCCACATATTGTTAAAAATGAAATGATTATATTGAATAATGGTGTGGATTTAAAAAAATTTGAGATAAATCAAAAAGTAAGAAAAAATATAAGGATGAAGTATAATATAGAGGAAAATACATTTGTTATTGGTCATGTCGGAAGATTCAGTTACCAAAAAAATCATGAATATTTAATAAAAATTTTCAATGAGCTTTTAAAAATAGAGAAAAATGCAAAGTTAATGTTAATTGGTTCAGGGGAACTTGAAGAAGAAATAAAAATTTATGTGGAGAAATTAAGTATAGTAAATAAAGTCATCTTTTGCGGAAATGTGAATAATGTACATGAGTACTTACAGGCAATGGACATCTTTCTACTTCCATCTAGATTTGAAGGGTTACCAATTGTTGGTGTTGAAGCGCAGGCGGCAGGATTGCCGATAATAGTATCAGATAATGTATCTAATGAACTTTCTATTGGTAAATCAATAGAATATTTACCATTGTCTGAAAGCGTTCAACCATGGATAGAAGGAATATTGAAGTATAAAGAAGCAGAAAGATATAATAATGCAGCAGCGTTGGAAGAAAAAGGATATGACGTTGACAAAACTGCTGCAAAAGTTCGAGAAATATATTTTAGTTAATGTAAGGAGATAAAAATGTCAATATATATTATAACTCATAAAGCATTTGAGCAGCCCAAAGATGAGGGATACAGAAGTTTATTGGTTGGGGCGCATAGAGGCCATATTTTTGGCGATGAATATGATGATAGTGGAGAGAATATTTCTGAAAAAAATTCAAATTATTGTGAATTAACAGGATTATATTGGCTGTGGAAAAATTGTAAAGATGAATATATTGGAATTACTCATTATAGAAGATATTTTTCAAATCATTTTGGAAACAAAAAAATATTGTCTAAAAAATGTGTTGAAAATAAATTAAAGACTTATGATATAATACTTCCGTTTCATCAGAGAATACAACAGACTATAGAAGAAAATTATTGTGAAGAATCAGGATATAAAAAAGATCTAGATTTAGTTGAAGAAATTATTGGTGAGCAGTGTCCAGAATATTTGAAAACATATCGAAAATATATGAATGGGCATGATATTAGCTTTTTTAATATGATGATATGTAAAAAAGAAATATACGATGATTACTGCAAATGGTTGTTTGCAATTTTATTTGAAGTTGAGAAAAGAGCTGATTTAACGGGATATAATTCATATCAAAAACGCATTTATGGATTTATGGCAGAACGATTATTGAATGTATATGTTAAGCATAATTGTTTTAAGGTGTTTGAAGTAGGTGTGATTAATACTGAAGAAAAATGGCCACTAAAAAAGCGATTTTTAACTGGGTGTAAAAGAGTAGTATTGTATCATTTAAAATAAAATTAAATATTCCATTGATAATAAAATACTATAAGATTTTAATTATGCTATTTTGAGTTTTTTACGCTAATTTGGTGAGATACAATTTCATGTAGAAATTATTTTGAATAATTGACAGATACTATCTGGCATATAACAAGAGAAGATTTGATACTAATGAAAAATATATAATAATCTAATATGATGAAACTATGAGGTGATATTTTAGTGATAAAATGGATTAGAAAATTATTAATGTATATTTTGCTAATAGTAGTAGTTTTGCAGTGTCATTCACTACTTGTACATACATTACCAAATAGATATTTTTTATATGCAATACTAGCGCTTTTATTATTGGCTTTATTGTTAGATAATAAATATAAGATTAAAAATAATATTTTATTTCTAATCGGGTGTTATTTTGCTGTGATGATGATTCTCACTTTAATTGGAGAGTTCCATAATATTGAATTTTTATTTTCGATAGTAGTGGCTTTTATTCTTTTTTTAATATACCTATCAAATAGAAATAATTTAGCTGAAATAATGGAAGCTTATACAAATATTATGGCTATCATTGCTACAATAAGTTTGTTTTTCTTTGTATTCGCATCATGTTTACATATAATACAACCTACAACATATTATCCATACGCAGAAGTTGGCTGGGGAATTCAGAATTATTATGATTTCTATCATTTGTATTGTGAAGGACAAGTAATAGATGCATTTGGATATTCCGGAGTAAGAAATATGGCACTATTTGTAGAGGCTCCTATGTTAGCTTATCCTTTAGCATTTGCATTATATTATGAAATGTTTATGAGAAATAAAGGATACAGAAAATGTATACTTGCTATTATTGTCACTGCGATGATAACTTCATTTTCAACAACAGGTTTTTTGGTGCTTGCAGTATTGTTTTATCTGAAATTTTACAAGGAAATTAGTAAAAATAAAGTAATAAAATTTATAGTTATGCCAGCATTGATATCTATTGTTATTTACAGCATTATTTATATTGTGCAGGATAAACTTGTGAATGGAGTAGTATCAACATCTATTCGTAGTGATGATGTGATTGCATCTATGAAATGTTTCCTTCATAATATGATAACTGGAGTAGGCTATGAAAATATGAAAGGCATTGATCCGTATCGAGCGGAGTGGAGAACAAATGCAGGTTTAAGTACAGGCATAGGTGGTATTTTGGCATATGGTGGTATATTGTGGGGAATGTGGTATGCAATACCGTATGTTATTGCAATTGGAAGTTATATTGTAAACCCAAAGTCACGTAGTAATATGGGATTTGTTATATTGTCGGGAGCGCTTTTATTTGTTACAGTTGTTCAATCAAGAGTATTATGCACAATGATTAACGCTATATGTTGGCTTCTTATCCTTAATTTCAATATCAACATTCCTATAAAAGTAAAAAAAATATTAGATTAGTTAAATTTAGAAGGAGAATGCAAGTTGAAAAAAATCGGAATTATTACTTATCACTCAGCTTATAATTATGGTTCAGCACTACAAGCCTATGCAACTCAGGAAATGGTTAAAAAGATATGTGGTTATGCAGAGCTAATTAATTTCAGAATGAAGGAACAGAGACAGTTTTATAGTCTATATCGTACAAAATATGGAATGAAAACACTGATTAAAGACATTATGCAGTTTCCGCTTCATGGTAAAAGACGTATACGTTGTAATGCATTTGAAAATTTCTTTAATCAATATATGAATTTGAGCAATGAATGCCAAACACCTGATGATGTTGTGAATATCTGGAATAAGTATGATACAATAATCAGCGGTAGTGATCAGATTTGGAATAAACACTCTCAAGAATTAGAGCATAATTCTTGGGAATATATGAATTCATATCTACTGGTTGGTTTTTCGGGGAAAAAAGTGTCATATGCATCATCTGTTGCAAATATGACAGATGATGAATTAAAGAGGATTATTCCGGAAATTTCAAAATTTTCTAGCATTTCAATGAGAGAAAATTCTAGCTCAGTTCATATGGCAGAAATGATGGGAAGAAATATAGAGAATGTTTTAGATCCTACATTTTTGTTAGATAAAGCGGATTGGATTAAATCTCTTAATCTAAAGGAGAACAAGAAGAAAAGATATATATTATACTATTCACTTGGTGGAATTCAACCATTAAAGAAGAATAGAAAGGTGTTAATTGAATTAGCAAACAGTAGACAATGTAAATTAATTATAGTTACCCCATTTGCATTCATTCCTATACAAAATAAGGTGGTTGAAACACATTCAGAATTCGGACCAGTTGAATTTCTTGAAGCTATTTATAATGCAGAAATGGTGGTTACTGATTCTTATCATGGAACAATTCTTTCTGTCAATTTTGAGAAAGATGTATATTCTTTGTGTGAAAATGTTGGATCAGAATTTCGAAAAACTGATATTTTGAATAGAATTGGATTGAACGATAGAATAATATATGATGTTGATAGTCTAATAACTAAGACGTTCGAACCAATTGACTATGGTTATGTAAACTGCGAAGTGGAGAGATTAAGAAAACATAGTAAAGAATATTTGAAGGAAGCGATTGTGTATTGATGGGGCGTATTTATGAATAAATCTAAAATTGTAAAAGTAATACATCCGAAGTTCTATTTATTTAATTATTTTAAGTACAGAAAAGCAATAAAAAAAGATATTGTGTTTAATGCAACATTTAGATGCGGAGATACAAAGTTACCAAATAAAGAAAAACATACGTTAGAATTCAAAACAGTAAAATTATATAGAAAGTATCAAGTGAATATTGGAAATATATGGGGGCATTTCTATAGGTGGAGATTAGAAAAAAACGCAAATAAGACAGGAATAGACTTTCTTGGTAACCCTAATATTGGGGAAGGATTTATAATTGGACATTGGGGAAGGATTATAATTAACGGAAATGCAAAATTTGGAAATGAAATAATGTTAACACATGGAGTTACAATTGGAAGAGATATAAGAGGGAAAAGAGAAGGGTTTCCTAGTTTTGGAAATAGAGTATGTATTAGGGCGAATTCAACTGTTGTAGGTAAAGTTAAGATAGGTGATGATGTGCTTATTGCACCAAATACATTTGTTAATTTTGATGTACCTTCTCATTCGATTGTAATTGGAAATCCTGCTTCAATTCACCATAAAGAGAATGCAACAGATGGACATTTAGGGAGGTTTGGAAATGGAAACTGATAACTATCCACAAGCATTTGCTTGCTATAATGATAATATTGAAATAAGAATGAAAAGTACGTCTGGTGGAATATTTACTTTGCTTGCCGATCATATAATACAGAATTATAATGGTGTCGTATTTGGTGCTGCTTTTGATTCTGATTTTTCAATTCATCATATATGCGTAAATAGGGTTGAGGATTTAGATAAATTAAGGGGGTCCAAATATCCACAGAGTCTAATTGGTGAGACTTATAAAGAGGTGAGACAATATTTACAAGACGGTACAGTTGTGCTATTTGTGGGAACTCCTTGCCAAGTTGAAGGTTTAAAATCTTTCATGGAAAAAGAATATGATAATTTATATTGCATGGATTTTGTATGTCATGGAGTAGCGTCCAATACAGTATGGAATGAGTATGTAGACGAATTATCTAAGTCTGGCACAATAAAGAATATAGTTTTTAAGAGTAAACCAAAGGGATGGAAAAAGTGGTATTTTAGTGTTGAATATGTAAATCACAATTATCAAATTAGAGGATGCATGAATAAATTTATGAAATCATATTTATCCTATTGTAATATTAGACCATCATGCTTCAACTGTCATTTTAAAGGATTAAATAGAAATAGTGATTTTACTATTTCAGATTGTTGGGGTATTGGTGAGGAAAATGAAAAGTTGAACGATGATTATGGCTTATCAGCATTATTAGTACAAAATAGTAGAGCATTGGAAATATTCGAAGAGATAAAGGATAATTTGCATTATGAAAGGTATGATTCAGAGACTTTAATGGCAGGAAATTGGACTGCAGTATCTTCGGTGAAAAAAAATGATTCTCGAGATCTTTTTTTTGAATTTGTTAAAGAAAAAGGAGGAGTCAAGGCCATTGATAAATTTTTCCGTCCTTCAGCTAGAGAGTGGTTCTGGTATTTTCGTGCGCGATTATTAGGAAAGGAAAAATAATGAATAAGAATTATAATGAGCTTAAGAGAAATACAATAATTATTGCTATTGCAAATATGGGGAGCAAAATCATTGCCTTTATTTTAGCACCTTTGTACTCCTATTTTATGACAGTTGCGCAATATGGAATAATGGATTTAATCAATTCGACAATGGGGCTTGTATTGCCTCTACTTTGTCTTGATATATATGAAGCTACTTTTCGTTATTCAAATGATAAAAAATATGATAAAAAAAAGGTATTTAGTTCCTCCTTTGTCATTAGTTTGCCTGGAATTTTGGTATGCTTCATGATCCCATTCTTTACCTTTAGATTTGACTTTTCGCAACAATATATAATAATTGTTTGTATATGTGCAATACTAGGGTCTATAAACTTCATTATGGCTCAATATTTGCGAGGCTCTGATAAGATGTTTCTTTTTGCATTATCAGGAGTGGTTTCTTCTGTTTCTTTACTTTTTTCAAATTGTGTTTTTATGGTTTTACTAAACCAAGGATTGTATGGTTGGCTATTATCTTTTCTGATAAGTAAAATAGTTGAAACAATATATTTAGGAATTGCATGTAAAATAACTAAGAACTTTTCTGTTCATGCCATAGATAGAAAATACATGAAAGAATTTATTAAATTCTGCTTACCATTATTGCCAACAGCGACAATGTGGTGGATTATGGATTTGTCTGATCGATATATGTTGACTTTTTTTATGGGAACAACCGCCACTGGTATATACTCTGTAGCTAATAAGTTACCCAATATATTAAGTATTTTTGAGAATATTTTCTATCAAGCATGGCAAACAACCGCTATTAATTCAATTGATAATAATGATAGAGACAGACTATATTCTGACGTTTTCAACAATTATTTATCTGTTATGGTTGTTGGACTTCTTGGAATATTAGTTATAACTAAGCCAATGATTTTAGTTTTGTTTGCAGAAGAATATGCATCTGCATGGTTATATGTTCCATTATTAATTTTAAGCGTAGTCTTACATGCATTAAATGGGAATTTGGGTTCTTTGTATTCTGTATTTAAAGATACCAAAGGAGCACTATATTCTACTCTTATTGGTGCTGTAACCAATATTATTCTAAATATCATTTTTATACCGGTGTTGGGGATTATGGGGGCAGCGTTAAATACATTGCTAGGTTATTTTGTAACCATTGTTTATCGTTGGTTTGATACTAAAAAATTTGCAAACATAACTCTAAATATTCGTGAATTATACATATATGTATTACTCGTGGGAATTCAGCTTTTTCTATATTATATTTCAGGGATATGGTCATATATAGTTAGATGTATAATACTGATAGTCTTGCTGATTAGCAAGAGGAATTTGTTCTTAAAGATGTTAAAAAAATAATTTTAATAGGGTGAGAAAATGAAAATACTAATAATAGGTGGAAGTGGAATATTATCAACGGATTTTACTAAAAAATGTTTGGATGAAAATAACGATGTATATTTAGTTAATAGAGGAAAAAGAAAAGAATTTATAGACGAAAGAGCTAATTTAATTATTGCTGATTGGCGATTAGAATCTGTAGATGAATTGAAAAGAAAAATAAATTTAAGAAAATATGATGTTGTAGTTGATTTCCTTAGTTTTACAGTAGATCAAATGAAAAAAACTCTTTCTGTAATCTATAAAAAATTTTCACAATATATTTTTATTTCATCTGCAACTGCTTATATAAAGCGTAATGAGAATGAAATCATTTCAGAAAATACGCCTGTAGGTAATGAGAAGTGGGATTATGCATATAATAAGTCATTGTGCGAGAAATATTTAAAGGATCAAGATATAAATTATACAATAATAAGACCATATGTAACATATGGTGATTCTAGAATTCCGTTTCAAATAATACCAGATGGATTTAATTTTACTTTAATACAAAGAATTATTGAAGATAAACCCATTGTTTTACTTGATGGAGGGTCTGCAATATGTACCCTGACACACACAATTGATTTTTCAGAAGTTTTGTATAAACTACTTTGTAATAGAAATGCTTATAAAGAAGAGTTTCATATAACAAGCACGTATACATATACATGGAGGGAAGTTTACGAAACTTTGTGTGAAATATTGAGAAGAAAATCGAAAATGTTTTCTATTTCTTTAGAAATGGTGGAGAAATATATTCCTGAGTACTATCAGATTTTAAAAGGGGATAAGGGAAGCAATATGAGATTTGATAATACAAAAGTTATGAAGGCAATTGAAGGATATGAGTTTTCGATAAGTTTATCAGATGGACTTAGGAAAAGTGTAAACTACTTTTTGGAAAATAAAAAAATGCAAAGTATAGACTATAAATGGGATGGGAAAATAGATTATTTTATTAAGAAAGAAATTCATTACTCAACAGAATGCATTAAAGGAAGGAATCTTTATAGTAATAAAGTCGTCTTTTATTATATTATGAAATACCAACCATTTAGAAGGGTATATGAATTGGCGAGAAAGGTGAAACATATAATAAAATGAATAATATTTCAAACAGTTTAACAAGTAAGTCAGATAGAATTAACCTAGTAAAATCAATTGCATCCTTAATGGTAGTAATATTACATGTGATTGAAAATGGGGATGGGGCAGTGCAACTCTGTTTTTATTTATTAGGTAGCTTTGGAATACCATTGTTTTTTATGCTAAATGGTTATCTGCTATATAGTCGAGATATTACTTTTGATTATATAAAGAAGAAAGTTATTAGAATACTACGTTTTGTTATCCTTTGGGGAATTTCTGTTGGGGTAATAGAATCTATTATTAATCACGATGCGTTATATTTTCTAAAAGTTTGTATAGGTGCATTTATAGGTAAATCAGATTTGTTTCATTTATGGTTTCTGTCTGCTCTTGTAATTATTTATGTGTTTTCTTTGATTATAAATATACTACTAAAAAACAAAGGGTATAGTATTCAAAAGATAATTACAAAACCAGTAATTAGTGGACTTATTCTATTGTTGTTCATTATTTTTTTTGTTGATATTATTCTTACGATAAATGGACTTCCAGAGATTAGGGAAATAGTGCCTGCTCCATTAAGGTTATGTACCAATGGAAGCTACTTCTTTATTGGTATGTACATAAAAAAGAATGAGAAGCTAAATGTTGGTATTTGGGGTAAAATAGACATTTTAGTTTTTGTGATTTGCTGGTTGTGTGTATGCATGTTAGCGATAAAATTGCATATTGTTTGGGCATCTAGTTATTATGATTTTATACCTGTTGTTTTTGGGAGTGTAATATTAATGAAGAACATGGTGAATTGCTCTATTCATAATGATATGTTTTGGAATATTGCAAAGCGTATAGCACCAACAACTACAGGAATATGGATTTTGCATCCATTTATATACAAGATAGCGAACAAATGCTTGATATATTTTGGCTTAAAACAAAATATAGGTATTCGTATTATTGAAGTTGTATTTATATATGGTATTTGCAGTATTATTACAGTTGTTTTATTAAAAAATAGAATATTGAGAAAATACGTTTCAATGTAAAGAAGGTGAAGTGAAAAAAATGAAAGAATTACCTATTTTGTTCGGTGAAAAAGAATTGTGCTGTGGATGTTCTGCATGTTATGCAATTTGTCCTAAGTCTGCAATTTATATGGTTTTGGATGAAGAGGGATTTCCATATCCTAAAATTGAAACTGAAAAATGTGTACGATGCTATAAATGTATAGCAGTGTGCCCTATAAAAATTAAGGAAAGGTCAAGGTAATAAAGTTATGAAATATGATTATTTAGTAGTAGGAGCAGGTCTTTACGGAGCAATATTTGCGAATGAAGCAAAAGCACAAGGTAAATCTGTTTTGGTAATTGACAAGCGTCCTAATATTGCTGGAAATGTCTATACAGAAGAGATTGAAGGCATCAATGTTCATAAGTATGGTGCACATATTTTCCATACCAATGACAAGAAGGTGTGGGATTATATAAATAAGTTTGCAGAGTTCAACCGTTTTACGAATTCCCCAGTAGCAAATTATTATGGTGAATTGTATTCTTTACCATTTAATATGTACACCTTTAATAAGATGTGGGGGGTTGTGACTCCTGAAGAAGCAGCTGCAAAGATTGAAGAGCAGAAAAACCAAGCAGGTATTACTGTACCAAAGAATCTTGAAGAACAGGCTATATCTTTGGTTGGAACTGATATATATAATAAATTAGTTAAAGGATACACTGAAAAGCAGTGGGGACGTCCTTGCGATCAGCTTCCAGCATTTATCATCAAGAGACTTCCGGTTCGTTTAACTTTTGATAATAACTACTTTAATGCTTTATATCAAGGTATTCCAATGGGTGGCTATACAAAGATGGTTGCTAATATGCTGGATGGCATTGAGGTACAGCTTGGCGTGGACTATCTAGAGAAGAAAATAGAATATGATGTAATGGCCGACAAAGTTATTTACACTGGAGCTATCGACGCTTACTTTGATTATAAGTTAGGAACACTGGAATATCGTTCTGTACGCTTTGAGACAGAGGTTCTGGATAAGTCAAACTTCCAGGGGAATGCTGCTGTTAACTACACAGATGCGGAGACACCTTGGACACGTATAATTGAGCATAAATGGTTTGAATTTGGAACGCAGCCGAAGACGGTCATAAGCCGTGAATATAGCTCTGAATGGAAGCCTGGTGATGAGCCATATTATCCGGTTAATGATCAGAAGAATAGTAAGCTCTATGAAGAGTACAAGAAGTTAGCAGAAAACGAAAAAAATATTATTTTCGGTGGACGTCTTGGTGAGTATAAGTACTATGACATGGATGCTGTTATTGCATCTGCGTTGGATATGTGTGAGAGAGAGTTAGTATAGTTCTGCTGTCTAATATTAGGAGGAGAAAATCAACTATGCTGAGTAATCAAGGAAAGTAATGTGTAAAATTTGAATTTTATTTGAATCATTTAAAAACTGTAAAATTTATGACAACAGCTTATTTTTATACAAAAATAATTATAGCGAAGAAACCCATAAATGAAGTTTTTTTAAATATTTAGTTACTAAATTATTATTTCAATAAATTTAAAATACTTAAACCAAAAACTTTGATTTGAGTATCAATATGGATATTAGTACTAGCAATTATTATTAGAAAAGAGAAACGCTTTTTACTGCATATTATTTAAAGAATGAATTTTGGAATTATTTAGAATGCGACTATTTATATGATCTGAATAAGTCTTGGTTTTATAAATTTCTTTTGATAATTAAGATAATAATAATCTAGATATAAAGTTATAATGAGCACCAATAGATAGAATTTTATTGTAAGCCAAGATGATATAAGTTGCTAGGAAATCATTGCTTCTGAGTTTATTAACAAGTGTGGTAATATTTGTTTCTTTTTGAAAAAGGATCAATAAAAAGGAATTAAAGATTTAGGGTTAAAAGGTATCAGGTCTATGAGTATTAGAATAATAAGTTTAAGAAATATAGATTAGAAACAGATAGTTCAAGTTCTACAATTTTTTTGAGCTAGTAATAAAAAATCAAAGTAATAAAAAGAGAGTAATCACAGGTTCTAATTAGCTTTTGTGAGAATTCTATGCTTTATAGGAGGGATTGTTTTGGCAAAAAGAATCGAATGGATAGACTATTTTAAAGGAATTGGTATACTGTTAGTAGTATATGGACATGTAATTGTTGGATTACAAGGATCAAATACAATTTCACAACACAATCCATATAATATATCTAACATTATAATATATGGATTTCATATGCCATTATTTTTTTTTGCATCTGGAATATTTGCGGATAAATGGGCAAAAAATACGTTTTTGTTAGCTGTTAAACAGAAACTTACTACAATTATTTATCCTTATTTTATATGGGTAATGATAACAGGAAGTTTTATGTCTATAGCGTCAAAATTCACAAATAACCATCAAAGTTGGAGTGAGTTGTTGAAATCGCCTGTTCATCCTTTTTCAATCTATTGGTATTTATACTGCTTGTTCTTTTTATTTATATTGTATTATTTTTCAAAAAGAGTAATGAGTTTAAATGTAATTATGATTTTTTCTATAATATATTATATATCATCACCTTTTTTGAATTTTTGGATATTATCTGATGTAGGAAAATATTTTGTGTTTTTTGTTTTAGGTATATATGTGTATAATAAAAAAGGTATAAATATTTTTGGTAAACTAAATAACAAAAATATATTAATACATACAATTGCTTCGGCTATTATTTTTGCTATCGTTAGCTTTATATATGTATATTCATATTTTTTGTTATCAGAGTACCCTGTCCATATTATTTACCTCATAATAAGCATATCGGGTATAGGATTTACGCTCTTTATATCTGTTCTTCTTTCAAGAGTTAAAAAACTAATTGTAATCAAATATTTTGGGAAAATATCTTTAGTTATTTATGTTTCTCATCTTATACCTCAGGCAGGGGCGAGGATAATTATTATGAAATTTGGAGGCATTAAAAATGCAAGCCTACATATTATTATTGGAACTGTGATTGGAATGGTGATACCAATAATAATTTATGAGGTTAGTAAGAAAAAAAATTTATATCCTGTATTATTTGGATATAAGTTGAAGGAAAAAGAGTACAGTGATTTAAACAATATGAGAATTTAGCAATTTCTGTCATGCTTCCCTCACAAAGGGCTCAGAACCTTGTGAAAAAATTACCGATTTATAGCAAGTCGCTCGCAAGCTCCCGACTAGCACCCCTGGGGGAAACATGATTTTCCAAGTACGAGTAGTGTTGCACTAAATGAATTGTTTAGTGCAATCTTTTTGTTGAATTAAATTGTGAAATTACTAAAGTAAAAATTGAATATTATATTTATATTAAAAAATATGGGAGAGCATTAATGAATAAAAAGATAAGAAAAGCAATAATTCCAGCAGCAGGTCTTGGAACGAGATTTTTACCTGCAACTAAGGCTCAACCAAAGGAGATGCTTCCTATAGTAGATAAGCCAACAATTCAATATATTATAGAGGAAGCGGTTGCCTCAGGTATTGATGAAATTCTAATTGTTACTGGTAGAAATAAAAAATGTATTGAAGATCATTTTGATAAATCTGTTGAGCTTGAAATGGAACTTGCAAAAAACCACAAGGATGAATTATTAGAATTAGTTAAAGATATTTCAGATATGGTTGATATTCATTATATAAGACAGAAAGAACCTAGAGGATTAGGACATGCTATTCATTGTGCTAAGAGTTTTGTAGGGAATGAACCTTTTGCAATTCTTCTTGGGGATGATATAGTATATAATGAAGGTAAACCTTGCTTAAAGCAGCTTATTGATTGCTATGATGAGTACAAAACAAGCATTTTAGGTGTTCAAAGTGTTGAACCTGAAGATGTATGTAAGTATGGTATAGTTGATGGAATAGTAATAGAAGATAGAGTTTGCAAAGTCAAGGGATTAGTAGAAAAGCCAAGTATAGAAGATGCACCATCTAATACTGCAATACTTGGTAGATATATAGTTACTCCTGCAATATTTGAAATTTTAGAAAATACAAAACCTGGTAAGGGAAATGAAATTCAACTTACAGATGCATTGCTAGAGCTTGCTAAAAGTGAAGCTATGTACGCTTATAACTTTGAAGGAAGAAGATACGATGTTGGAGATAAGCTTGGATTTTTAGAAGCAACAGTAGAATATGCCTTAAGGAAGCCTGAAATTAAGGATGAATTTATAGATTATTTAAAAAATATAGTAAAATAGCAAGTGAGTCACAAGTTCCTCACTAGCACCCCTGAGGCCTAAAACTTTTACAGGTACAAGCATTGCACTAAGTGATTATTTAGTGCGATTTTTTGTTTTAAGGAAATTGGTTATAGGGTATAATTACACTATAGATAAATTGAAAGGATGTTAAAGATAATGTTATTTGAGCGAGATATTACATTTTCCGATGTTGTACCTCAATTAGAAATAAATAAATTTTATTATGATGGAAATAAGAGAACATCAAGATTAGTATGTAACTATATATTGCTTTCTAATGGTCAAGGAGTATTAAATGTTAAAGCTAAAGATAGATTAGAATTTAATACTTTGATGTTAGAATTTTATAACGCTAGAAAAGCAGATAATATTGTGGAGTTTTTCTATAAAAAATGTTTGGAAAGATATATATAGCAACTTCACTCTCAAGCTACCTATTAGTACTTTTAAATCACATGTATTTAATGTATATCATGTATGGTTAATAAAAAATCATGTCTGCTTTTTGTTTCATTACAATGTGATTTAGGCTATAATAAAAATATATTAGTATATAATTTATTAAATAAGGGGCTGATATAAATGCATATAGAAGAAAATAGAATGTTTACTTTAGAAGAATATGAGAAGTTACAACATAAATATAAATATAATATAGAGTTCATAAATGGAGATGTTGTTCTTCATTCTAAAACCTCTGTTAAACATAATGAGATAGTAAATAATATTCAATTTAAGCTTATGAGCTACTTAACTAATAGTAAATGTAAAGTATATACTGAGCAAATAGAATTAAAATTTCATAATGATAAGGATATAATAAATATATTTCCAGATGTATTTGTAATGTGTGAAGATGGAAAAAAAGTTGGAGAAAGTTTCGTATCTCCACCAAAGATAATATTCGAAGTGGTTTCTCCTAATTATTCAGGACATGATTATATAACCAAACTTCAAATATATCAAAGGTATGGAGTTTTAGAATATGTAATAGTTGAGCAGACAGGTGAGATGATTCAGTATAATCTGGTAGATGGCGTATTTAAGCCTTCTATAAATGAGTATTACTCCAGTAATATTTTTGAAGGATTATTTATTAAAGCAGAAGAAATATTAAAATAGTTAGTTGAGTCATGTTTCACTCAAAAAAGAGTCAGAACCTTATGAAAAATTACCAATTACAAGTATTGCACTAAATTAAGGTTTAGTGCAATTTTTTGTTTTAAGGAAATTGGCTATGGGGTATAATATTACTATAATCAATATCAAGTGTGAATATATATGAGAGAGGAAGTGAAGCTTGTGTGTAAATTAAATCCAAAAGTTGATTTTGCATTTAAAAAGTTATTTGGAAGTGAAGAAAATAAAAGTATATTAATAGCATTTATAAATTCCATAATATCAGAGAAAAATAAAATAGAAGATATAGAGTTAAAGAATCCATATAATATTTCAAATTACCGAAAAGGTAAAATGACAATTCTTGATATAAAAGCAGTAGATGAAAAAGGAATATGGTATGATATAGAGATGCAAATAGCAGAACAAGGCTTTTATGATAAAAGAGCTTTTTATTATTGGTCAAAGGTGTATTCAGATCAGATAGAAAGTGGAGATGATTTTGAAATTTTAAGAAAGACTATAGGAATAAATATATTAGATTTTAATTACTTAAAAGAGGAAGATTTTCATAATGTATATAAGGTTTATAATGAAGAAACAAAAGAAGAATTTTCTGATTTATTTGAAATGCATTTTATAGAACTAAATAAATTTAAGAAGGATTATAAAGATGTAAAAACTGCGTTAGATAGATGGGTTAGCTTTTTAAATAGAGCTTATGAAATAGATAAATATAAAATACCAAAAGAATTAGAAGAAGACGAAAACATAAAAAAAGCTATAGAAAAGTTGGATATAATGTATTTAGACAAAGAAGAAAGGGAAATATATGAGAATGATTTAAAAGCACTACGTATTCATAATGCAGAAATTAGGAGTGCTGAAGAAAAAGGAATAAAAGAAGGAATAAAACAAGGACAGTATCAGGAAAAAATAAATATAGCTAAAAACTTATTAGATGTTTTAGACAATAAAACAATAGCGATTAAAACTGGATTAACTATAGAAGAAATACAAAAATTAAGGTGAGATATAGCAAGCATTCGCTAAAAGTACTCAGTAATGATACAATCCATCTCTCCATATTATTTTATCATATGGCAGAGTAGCTCTTTTTTCAGTAGAATTACTTTCATTTGAATTAGTAGTATTGCTTAATATCTAGTATTTTGAACTAATTTAGATTTTTTTATACTATTGAAAAAGGCCCGCTACCATGAGGTAACGAGCCTTTTAATTTTATGCTATATCAATTTTTGTAACAGTTTTCTGTGTTAATTTAGCGTCTGATTTTTTTACTAAAGCTCCAGAAGAGCTGAAGAAGACGTTCTTTTGAATGATTGTGTCCATTAGAGAATTTACCTCAGCAGGAGTAACATCAGGTTTAACTCCGCTGATGCTGAAGTTGCTTTTTAATCCATTTTCAGTTATAAAAGTCATTGCTAAAACATATTCCATAATTTAAATCCCCCTAAAATTTTATTTATAGTAGTTAAAGATTGATTATAAGATGAAAGATAAGAGAAAGTACCTTTTTGAATATTAAGTAAACTAAGAATTACTTAAAGTTTAATACATATCTTGAAAGGGAAGTTAAGTGTTTGATTGAGCTGTTTTTATTCTTGAGTAAGGCTTGAAGATTCATTTAACAAAGTGGATCTTGTACCAGTGGACATAACACTCTTAATTGCTTCTCCTACTGCATATGCATTTTCAGGAGCTACGTCAGTCCTCACATTTGCGAAACTTTTCTTGCTATAGATTGGGTCCCCCGCTTTATCCAACCCACTTTGAACCTCGATACTTAAAGATGTAGTTTTAATTTGTTTTGCTACTGCCATATTTTCTTACCTCCTAAATTTTGTTCTCATATTGTATATACACAAAAATTGATTTTTATAAAGGGTAATTTGAAAATTTTTTTGAAATTTATTTTTTATTTCAAATTTTGAACTTCGCTATCACATGAAGTATCAATGACAACGCCTAATTTAGTAGAAATTATAGTATTTAATTTGTTTATTGAAGATGAAAGAGTGGAGAGTTGTTTTTCAAGGCGAAATAGTAAATAAGCGCACACTGCTATAGGAAATCCAGCATTAGTAATAAGGCTCATCATATCGTTAATTCCCATAATTCATTACCTCCAACAATACAACTTTTTAATTTTTTTAAAGCTTTTTTCTTTCTTTTTAAAGCTGTCATATATGATACATTCTCATGATAAGCATAATTTGTAAGGGTATTTTTCATAAAAAAGACAAAGTTTATTAAATACCTCTCTGAATCGCTTAAATTATTTTTTATTGCAGATAATAGTTTAATGTTCTCATATTCAAGATTCATACTTTCATCTTCCATATCATTACTTAGAGAAGTATTACACTCAATATCATCACTTAAAGAGAAATATCCATCAATATCTTTTCGATTATCGTATCTTTTTAGTAGAACAAGTAGATTATTTTTTATGGAATTTGTGGCATAGGCAACAAAACGATGAGTATTTAAATCGTACTTAGCTATGCAGTAAAAAAGCATTAAGAAGCACTCATTTTTAATATCGCATTTTTCATAACCATGGATAAATGTTCTCATAGATAAGGAATTTATAAGTGGAGTAAATTCCTTAATTAAATTTTCTTTAGCTTTAAGGTCACCACCCTTAGCCTTTGAGGCTAAGTGTTCAATATAATCATAATTCACATATAATCCCTCCTAAAAATTACTTTTCATAAGAGATATACAGAAAAAAAGATTTTTATAAACACTTTGGGAACAAATTTTAAGAAAAAATTTAAAAAAATATATATTGCAAAAATAATTCTTCATGATAATTCTAAAAATATTACAAGAATTTTAACCGTAATTGTGAATTGCAACATATATAGGATATTAGGTATGTACAATATGGATATCAAATTTGAAAATTGGATATTCATATTTATAATTTCGATAAGTTATAACATAAATCTAGGTTATATTCTGTTTATCTATAATGTATGTTAAGTTGTGTATTTAAAATATATATTGCAAAAATAATTCTAATTATAAAAATATTTAAAGAATTTTAACTGCGATTGTGCATTGTGAATTGTGAATTGAGTAAAGAAGAAAGTTGAGAAAATAGAAGCTAGAAATTTATCTAGTCTTCTACCTATATAAATTTTTTGATTTTTTTGATATATAAATACGAATAAAATCCTCAAAGATTAGAAGATCTTTAAGAGTGATCTTATCGTTCTCCAATAATTTTGCTAGTGTTTTTACTTTATTGGCCTTTTTAGAATAACGTATTTTAGGTTTTGTCTTATTTAAATTAGCAGAAGAATCAACGCTAATTAAGTTTTCATATTGATCAAAACCAAGAAGAAAGTCTGTAGTGACATTATAGTATGAGGCTAAGCGTTTCAAGTGATCATATATTGGTGCTGCTTTACCAGTTTCCCATTTAGAAAGCATGCTTCCAGTAATATTAATATCAAATGTTTTATTTATCTCAGAAGCTAGCTGATCTAGAGTAATATTCTTTTTTAATCGCAAGTTCTTAAGGATTATACCTGTTATATTCATATTTCTCCTCCATAATGTAAAAGATTACTTTGGAGATAAGTATACAACTGTAAGCGACAAAAAGCAAGAAAATAATTTGAAAAAATTTCCAAAAAAATCATTGACACTTATAGCTGTAGTCGTATAATTAAATTAACGGTGGCAACTTAAACCAAATGCTGTTACGATAAAATTATATAAGGGGGAATATAGTATGTCAAAGTCACAAGCTCAATATAATAAATTTAAGGAATTCTTATTGGTGAATAACATCAAACAAAGTGAGTTAGCAGAACACATTGGCAGATCAAGCTCTTTTGTTAACAATGCGTTAAATGGAAGAGGTGCAAGATTTACTTCAGAAGATTTAAACGCAATAAGATGTTTATTTAATATTAGAATAAGTGAATATTTTTAATATATGCGTTTTGTAAACGATGACATGAAAGTATTTACGTTTAAGGGGGAAGTATGGCAGAAAGAGATTTAAAATTCATTTATGGGAATGAGATAGGGATAATATTAGGTATAAATGCAAAGAAAACAATAAAAGAATTATATGAAGAGAAGTTAGAAAAAGGTCAGAGTAGACATATAAATCTTAAGGAAGAATATGAAGAAATTTATTGGTTTAATACTTTAAAGGAGATTTTATGTAAAGAATTTACCATAAGAAGTGGTAAGAAGGTAAGAAAAGAATTAAAAACAATTATTGATGAAGAATATGAATTTATGTGTTGTAAAGTAGATAGAAGAATAGTTGGTGAAAATTCTATTTTACTTTGCAGCATATATAATGGAATTAACTTTGATGAAGAAATAAATAAAAATGTTTTTCTTGAATGTCAACATAATATGAGAGTTACAAAAGCCGATAAATGCTATTTTGCATGTTTAATCAACAGCAGAAAATTTGTATTTAAAGAGATACATAGAGATGAAAAGGTGATTTCAAAGATAGTTAATGAAGAGAAAGTATTTTTTTATGATCATATCTTAAAGGAAATTTCGCCTAGGTGACTAAAAATATAGATAAATAGCCGATATACTGGAGTTTAGTTATGGCTGTTTATCTATATTTATATAGTTTCAGAGATTACTTTATTTTTGTGAGAATTATAGAACTATTAAATCTGCGTATATTTACCAATTATGAGTACAGCTTATAATGTATATTGCAAAAATAATTCTTCGCGATAATTGTAAAAATACTACAAGAATTTTAGCCATAATTGCCAATTGTGAATTGTGAATTGTGCATTGCCAATCGTGCATTGTGCATTTCAACATATATGTACCATTTAAGTTAGGTTGAAAAGAACAAAATGAGTGAAAATAAATCTAAAAGGGAGTACTGAATATTTTAAGTAAAAATTAGGTAGGGGACGATATTTATGAAGGGGATAGAGTGGATTAAGCTAAATACAAATATGTGTGAAGATGAAACAATGAGATTAATTGACTCACTGCCATTAAGAGATTGTACAAATTATGTATGGATAAGACTGCTTTTACAGGCGGGAAAGGTTAATGATGGTGGATTAATATATCTAAAAAAAGACGTACCTTATACTAAAAAAATGCTGTCTATATTATTTAACAGGCCACTAGATATTATAGAAGAGGTTCTAGATATATTAGAATCTTTTAAGCTTATTAAAATTTATGAAAATGGCGTAATAAAAATATGAACTGGGAAAAACATCAAAATATTGAAGGAATGAAAAGAGTAAAAGAGGGTACTCGTGAAAGAGTTAAAAACTTTAGAGAAAGAAAGAAAAAAGAAAAGGAACTTGTAGAGAAAAAATTAAATACTGATGAAGCTTGTAATAATGCCATAAATGAAGGAAGTGATACTAATAAAATTAACAAAAATAAAAACTGTAACGCAAATGTAACGCTACAGAAGGAGAAGAGAGAAGAAGATAAAGAACATAAGAAAAAGAATATAGATAAAAAAGAGAATAAAGAAAAAGATAAGGTAAATGATGTTGCTTTAACAAAAGAAAATGATGAATCTTATGATAAAGCTCATATACAGACTAAAATTGTCTCTTCGTCTCATGATGAAATAAAATCACAGGCTCTTAAAATTATAAAAACCTTAGAAGAAGATAATAAAGTCATAAGAGGATTTACTTTAAGCTGGGTAATAAAAGAGTTAATGATTCATAAAGAAAAGTATATAGAAATGGCTGTTAGAGAAGCTATAGAAAGAAATAAGCTTGATATAAATTATATTAATGGTATCCTTAAAAACTGGCTTAAGGAAGGATATCCAAAAGACTATGAAGATATGGAGTTTAATGATTGCGATGCAGGCAATTCATCATTTGTTAAAGAAAAACCAAAACTTAGATTTATTAACTTTGAGCCTAGGCAGTATGATTATGATGATTTAGAGAAGAAACTTCTAGGATGGACAGAAGATAGCTAATCATATGAATTGGTTATTTTAGGGATTATGTCTTAATATATTGCAAAAATAATTCTTCATGGTAATTCTAAATATATCGCAAGAATTTTAGCTCTAATTGTAAATTGAGAATTGAAAGAGGTAAATTGAGCATTGCAAATTGCAAAATGTGAATTGTGAATTGCAAAATGTGAATTGTGCATTGTGAATTGAAAAAATGTATATAAGGGGGTATAGGTAATGAGGTATGTTAAAGGAATTGATATATCAAATAATAATGCAAGTATTGATTTTGATAAAGTCGCAGAAGATAACATAGAATGCGTCTATATGAAAGCTACTGAGGGGAAGACGTTTCAAGACAGCAGACTAGAGGAGTTTTATGATTTATGTAAAAGCCATGGGATAAATGTTGGAGCTTATCATTTTTTAGTTAGTACAAGCTCTCCACAGGCTCAGGCAGAAAACTTTTATAAAAAGATTAAAGACTGTGCATGGGACATGATTCCTATGCTTGATATTGAATCTGAATTTGATGAATTGTGTGATTATATAATAAGATTTATAAATGCATTTAAGGAATTAAGTCCTCTTCAATTAGGAATCTACTCTTATACAGGATTTTTATCAAATATAGAAGAGATAAAAAGTAAAATAAAAGAGTATCCTTTCTGGGAAGCAAATTATAATAATGATCCCTGGAACCTTCCTTCAAATTTCTTTACTAATAGAATAGGGCATCAATATACTGAAAATGGAGATATATCAGGGGTAAGCGGAAAATGCGATGTGAATTTATTTACACAAGGTGTTTTGCTTAAAAATAATATGTACTTAGGAACTTGGATAAATGAGAATGATAAATGGTGGTATAAGCATACTGATGGAACTTTTACTAAGGATGCTTGGGAATTCATAAACGGAAAATGGTATTTGTTTGATTCAGAAGGTTGGATGATTCATGATTGGAAAAAGTATGGAGATAGTTGGTATTACTTTGGAGATTACAATAATGGAGCTATGAAAACTGGCTGGTATTGTGATGAGAAATCTTCAAAATGGTACTATTTTAATGGGGAAGGTATAATGCAGACAGGACGTATAAAGATAGATGACAAATGGTATCATTTTGATAATAATGGAGCAATGGGGACTCCAGGAATATAAAATCAACGTTAGGTGGGAACTTAGATTTTAGCAAGTTCAAGTATTGTACTGAATGAAAATTTAGTGCAATACTTTTTTCCATTGTAGAAATTTGTTCCATTAAATAATAAAATATGTTAAACTGTGATAGTATTTAAGAATGAACCATAGAGATGGGCTATGGTGGTTGTACGTTTTCCCACCTTGGGCTATTAGTAAGTAATTTTACTATATAGTCTAAGGGGGTGGTGTTGGATGATTATTGGAATATTAATAATATCGATAGCATTAATATTAGTGATATTGATTAATAGAGCGTTAAGACATAATTCAAAAGATTGTGAATTTAATCTTGAAATTAATATAAAAGGTTTTAAAATTAAGTTTAAAACAAATGAAAAGAACGCCCCATCATCACAAGAGTAAGCGTTCATTTTCTAACAATTAATTAAAATCTAATAGCCCTAAAACATAAAACGTTCTAGGATTAGCTTAGTGTTACCAGCACTAAGCTTTTCTTATTTATATTATATCAAATTTTCAATAAAAATAAACATTTATTTTAAGTTATTTAAATAAGGTTATGGAATAATGAGTATAACAAAGGAGGCAAATCTTGTGAAAAATTTCTTGTTAAAAGGAGCTGCACTAAAAGATTACTTAATAAGAGACTTCTAGTTACTATGATTCAAAGTTTTGGTGAAAGTCCATGGGGAAAAGACATTACAGAGGATAATATGGAATTAGTAAATAAGTCATATATTCTTTCAGATTATGAGGAATTAGAATCAGATATAGTATATAAAGCAAACATAGAAGATAAAGAAGTAATATTTTATATATTACTAGAATTTCAATCATATGTTGATTATAGTATACCTATAAGATTATTTATGTATATGTCAGAAATATGGAGAGAAGTATTAAAGAATACTAAAAAGATAGATGTTAAAAGTAAGGGATTTAAACTGCCAGCAATAGTACCAATTGTATCATATAATGGCGGGTATAAATGGACTGTAGAGAGAAAATTTAAAAATGTTATAAATAAAAATGAATTATTTGGAAATAACATAATTGATTTTGAATATATACTTATAGACATAAATAAGTATGAAAAAGATGAATTGATGAAATTAAAAAATATAGCATCAGCAGTATTTTTATTAGATCAAAAAATAGATGTTGAAGAATTTATAAGCAGGATAAAAGAGATTGCAATAAACTTTAATAACTTGACAAAAGAACAAAAAATGATGATAAGGCATTGGTTAAGAACGACCTTGAATGACGATATAAAGAATAAATTAGGCGAAAGAATAGAGGATATTTTAATAGCAAAAAAAGAGGAGGTTGAAATAATGACTTCTAATATTTCAAGAACAATAAAGGAAACTTTTGAACAAACTAGAGAAGAAGCTTCTAGGCTGGGCATAAGATAGCTAATTAGGATTCCTAAATTCAGTATGCTTATGTGTGTTAATAACATAGTGAGATTGAAAATTTTGAGAATCTAAAAGAAAAATATGGTATAATTAAATAAAAATGGTTGGGAGAATGAGGTATGGAAAAGCTTAAATTAATAAAAGTAATATCAGGTTTAATGGTAGTAGCATCAGTATCAATATTAAATCCTATAGAAATATATGCTACAGAAACGGAAGGAAACTCAGTTCAATCAACGGATACTATAGTAAACAACGTTGGATCAGAATTAAAGGTTAATTCCGAAAAAGAATCAGATAAAAGTCTTAATAATAAAGATACAGTAAGCGTAACAGGAGTAATGTTAAATGAATCAAGCGCAGTTATTAATCAAGGAGATACTTTAAAGCTAAAGGAAACAGTATTGCCAAGCAATGCAGACAATAAAAAAGTAACATGGAAATCTAGTAATACAGATGTAGCAAGGGTAAGTTCAAATGGAGAGGTAAAAGGAATATCAGAAGGAACTACAACAATTACATGTACAGCAAATGACGGAAGTGGAAGATCAGATACATGTAAAGTAACAGTTTATTATTCTTATTACAACAAAATAGGATTGCTAAATAAAGATGGTAGTGCAATGGAACTTTATAGTGATGAGAATTATAACAGTAATAATATAGTTAGCGAAGCAAAAAATAAGAGAACTTATTATGCAAAAGCGTCATCAGATAATATAAGTGTTAATATAAAAAGATTAGATGAAAAGTATATTAAAGTATTTAGGGCTACTTCATATTCAGATATTGGTGAAGTTAGAAAAGCAAAGCTTGTCGATAATGATAATATTGTTTTAGATCCAGGAACAACAACTCTTATTATAAGAGTATATAATAACAAACCAGATTCAAGCATAAAATATGAAGATGATAATAATATCTTAAATGAATACGAAGTTAAAGTGGAGTTAGATAAGTGAATTTAATATTGGAATTAAATTTTTATTTTATTAGCTCAAGAATATCAATGGCTCATAATAGAATTGTTATGGGAATATCATCAGCACTATATAACTTTTTTAAAGGAAATAAATGTACACCATATTCTGAGCCAATAGAAGTTATATTTAAAAATGAAAGTGAAGTATATAAATTTTTACCAGATATATTTGAATAGGATTGGGTAACCTCACTCCTGTGGAAAATAAAAATTATCAAGTGTAAGTATCATGCTGAATGAAAATTTAGAGTTTAGATAGAGTGGTGTTTATTACCACTCTATTTTACTTACACTTAATATTAAATAATTGTAAAATACCCATAATAGCTTAGCATAAATATTTTCGCGATATACATAATAACATTGTGGAAAATTTCTACTGTTGGAGGAAGTAAAAATGTTTAAGAAAATGCTATCTATTATAATGTTTCTAATGATAATGTCATATATGTTATTTAGCTTTAAAGAAAAAGCCACATTTGCGAGTATTAATGCTGCTGAAAAAAGACCTATTAGAGTAGCTGTATTTTTAATAAATTTTAGTGATGATTATATTTCTTTAGTTCGCAAAGATTTAGAAGATATTCAAGAAGAAAATCCAGGAAAAGTAGAATTTACGTTTTATGATGCTAAATCAAATCAAGCAGTGCAAAATGAGCAGCTTGATAATGTACTTAAAGAAGGTGCTGATCTTATAATAATGCATCTAGTTAAGAACAGGGATGAATTAACGGTAAAAAGAGTTACTAATCAAATTGCTAAAGCTAATATTCCAGTGATATTTTTTAATAGGGAGCCGCTGCTAAGTGAGATTAAAAGATACAATAAATCTCTATATATAGGGTTAGATGCAAAAAGCGATGGAATTATGGAGGGCGAGATTCTTGCTAATGAATGGAACACAAATAGAGATTCCATTGATAAGAACCATGATGGAATAATGCAATATGTTCTTTTAGAAGGTGAAAGAAATAATTTGGTAGCAGCTGATAGAACAAAATATTCTCTTTTAGCACTTAGTGAAGCAGGAGTAGAAACTCAGGAGCTTGAAAGAGTATTTGCTTATTGGAGTAGAGAACTCGCAAAAGAGGCTATAGAGTCGCTATTTTTAAAAACTGGACCTAAGATTGAAGTCATAATTGCAAATGACGACTCTATGGCATTAGGTGCAATTGAAGCACTGCAATCCTATGGATATAATTTAGGAGATAAAGAAAAAAATATTGCAGTAGTTGGTGTTGAGGGATTGCCAGAATCACAGAAGTTAATTAACGAAGGATTAATGTTAGGGACTATTTTTCAAGATCCAAAGGCCATGGCAGAAGCACTTTATACTATAGGAATGAATATGGTTCAAGGGAGAGATCCCATTGAAGGTACTGATTATCAATTTGATGAAACAGGAGTTGCAATTCGCATACCTAATCAAATTATATATAAGAAATAATTTGATTAGGTATTAAAATAGAAGAAGATTAACTTAATTGTTTTGAGTTTTAAGGTATTCATAATAATAACGAATAGCTTCGTCAACGATGGTATTTAAATAAACATTATCATCAATATGAATGGCTTTAATTTTACTTAGGATTCTTACAGTAGAGCGTCTTAAAGTATAGCTTCTTACCATATCGAAGGCTTCGCCATCAACAGATGGTGTTCGTCCATTTGGATTAACTTTTAAAGTTCTGTGGTCCAAAATTTCATTTTTGACATCAGGATTATATGGAATATCATGAGAATTTAAATTAGGTGTAGTATTAGTGCTATCATTGTTACTGTAATTATTATTATTATTATTATTATTATTGCTATTATTGCTATTATTGTTGTTGTTGTTGTTGGTGGTGGTGGTGGGATCGTGAATGGTGGGTGGCGCAGGATGTTCAATAAGTTCTTCATCAGAATCAAAAGAAAATGATTTTAAAAGAGTCCCATCTAACTTAAGCTCTCCCTCTGAGAATGTAAATATATCATCAGACTCATTTTCATCAATGGAAAAATCATCCTTGATTTCGCCTTTTACCTTAGATTTTTTTACAGACATGTTCATTTATAATTCCTCCCTATGTATTAAAATATGAAGAAATAATATATTATATAAGCCTTGTCATATGCAGAACTAATTACCCCCTCATATAAGATATATGCAAATATTAAAATATATAAATACTTTAATATGAAAAAATTTAAATTTTTTTATATATTCATAGGTTTCTAGGTTCATATTTTAGAATAAAAATAGGTTTAAATGTTTCTAGGAAAATAGGTTTATGGGAATATATTTTTCTAGGTAAGTATGTTTATAGAAAAATATTTACCTAGGAAAATATTTAAATATGTAAATATTTATAGGAAACATGAGGGTTTGAGATAGATGAATGAAAATTTATATAAAATATATTATGGCAGAAGTTAATAGTGACAGCTATAAAAGAGTACTTAGTACATTTATTGTTTTAAGTAAATAATTTATAGGTTATAATATTATGTATGTTAAGTGTAACAAGCCAAAGGAGAGATAAGTTTGAATTTAGAACAGAAAATTGTTGATGATATATTGGATATATGCCATAAGCATAAAAGTATTAATAAAGTTATTCTCTTTGGATCTAGAGCAAGAGGGGATAATTTATTAAAAAGTGATATTGATCTTGCCGTGTATTGTGAAAATTCAAGATCTGAATTTATTGAGGACATAGAAATGAATACAAGTACTTATTTGATTAATATTTATTAAATTGAATATGTACTGCAAGAATTCTAGCAGTAATTGTGAACTATGCATTGAAAATTATGAACTGTGGCTTGTGAACTGTAAATTGTAAATTGAAACTATGAATTGTGCATTGAAAAACTGTGAATTGTAGATTGAAAACTGTGCATTGTGAATTGAAACATATATTATATCGAAAAGGGAGATTTAATAGTGAGTAAAAGCTTTACATTTAAACTGTATCTAATCTTTAGTATTATTGCCATATTAATGCCTACATTATTTATTATTTTAGTGCAGCAAAAAATAATTATATCCTTTGAAAAATGGGAAATTAGCAATTTTATTTATTTTATGTTTACTATTATTTTATTATTAGCCATTATTGTAAATAAAATTATAAGAGCATATATAAAATTAAAACAAATGAAAAGTAATTTAAATATTGGAGATAGGAAATATTCTAATGATGTTAAATTAATAGATGGAGAATCTCTATTCAATGAAATAGATAAAATAAATAGAAATATAAGAATATTAAAATTTGAAAATAGTATTTTATATGATACAGCATTTGCTATATATAATATGGCATCTATTCAAGAGTTATTAGATACTATATTAGCTCGTCTTGTAACTCACACAAATGCAGATTTTGGATTAATATTTTTGTTAGAAAAAGATGAACTTAAACTGAAATCACATTCTAATGTTTTATATGAAGAGTTAGAAAAGACAACTTTCAGAATAGGTGAAGGTCTTGTTGGATGGACATTTTATAAAGAACAGGGGTTACTCACAGATGATGTTCAAAAGGATTTTAGATATATACGGTGCATAAGTGATACAAGAGCTCAGATTACAATTCCTATAAAAATGCATGAAAAAATATTGGGTGTATTAGTTTTAGGAAGTAAAAAAGATTCGGATTTTGGAGAATCAGATTTTAAATTGATTAATACTATATCTGGAGAAATTGGACTTGCTATAAATAATGCCCAATTAACTGCTAAGCTTCAAAAAGAAAATCAAAATAACCAAAGACTGTTTGAACTAACTAAAAGAATAACCTCATCTATGGATTTGGAAGAGGTATCTAATATGGGTATTAAGATAGTAACTGAGCTTATAGAAGTTCAGTCATGTGCATTAGGAATATTTGATAAAGTAGATGAAAATAAAATTGATGTGATTTCATCTTATGGCAATGATAAAAAAGATTTAGAGTTTAATGGAACTGTTGAAGAAGCTTTTAAAAACAAACATATGGCTGAATTAAAAGCAGATAAAGGATACATATATTCCATCCCATTATTATCAAAAGAAAGTTGTATAGGTATTTTACATATAAACACAAAAAATAAATTAACAATAGAAGAAATTGAACTTATAAATGGAACCATAACACCTTTGACAAGTGCACTAGAAAATGCCTTTTTATACAAAAATGTAGAAAGATTGGCTACAAGAGATGGACTTACAGGAGTCTATAATCATCGTTATTTTCAAAATATGCTTGATGAATATATTAGAAAAGTTCAAAAGGATGAGAATGATCTATCTATGGCAATGATTGATATAGATAATTTTAAAAAATATAATGATACTCATGGACATCCAGTAGGGGATCTTCTTTTAAAAAAGGTTGTAGAAGTTATGAGAAGCATTTTACGTGATGAAGATGTCATATTTAGATATGGTGGAGATGAATTCACGATAATTTTGCCTTATACTAATAGTGAAGATGCAGGGGTTATTATGGAGCAAATAAAAAATATTATTAGTGATTATAAATTTGAAATTGGTGATAAAGAGGAAGAAGAAACAGCATTAGATGCAGAAACGATAAAAGAAAGCATGTTCAAATCGGAAAAATTATTTAATTCTAATATCTTTAAGAAGTGGATTTCTGAAAAAGTTGGACTAAGCAAATCTAAGTCTACATCTAACACTTTTAATATTACTATTAGTGTAGGAATTAGCTCTTTAGTTGATGTCAATTATGATAAGGAAATGTTAATAAAAAATGCAGATAAAGCATCATTAAAATCAAAACGAAATGGAAAGAATCAAGTAACCATATGGAAGCCAGAATTAAATATGGATTAAAAAATAATCCAAAATTAATATATAGTTTCACACTGAAATTTAAATCAGGATATTACATAAATAAAAATATTTTCAATATACATATGAAATAGCAATGCGTTGTACAGGCGGTTATACCACTTACCGTCGATACAACGTATTTTTTGTGGAATAATATGTGGACTATAGATACCCCAACTTATGCATATAACTCGCCGAAATCATAAATATTTTGATTCCGAAAAGCTATGAAAATATCGCTGAAGGTTCTAAGCAGCAGGTTGTAGCCACTTTAGCATGCTCCAACTTTCAGTTTGACAAGCTAAAATGGAACAACCTACAGCTAAGAACCTTTAACAGCTCATTTTCAAATGTTTTCTTCACAAATATATTTATGATTTCTAGTGAAGATATGAACTTAAAGTTTTAGTAAATTTGTAAATACATTTATCTAATAAGTTGAATTCTTAAATTGTTTATCTATATAGATAAGCCAATTATAAGTTGGATTTATACTATGAAATATATCCCAACTAGAAATGGGTAATATACTTTTGTGGAATGTTTCATTGGTAATTTTGATGGATGTGATTCTTTGGCTATAAGTTGTTCCAAATGTGCTAGTTCACAGCTTGTTCTGTGAGGCTAGCATTTTGGTGCAACTTTATAGCCTTAGAATCACCCATCAAAATTACCTGGAAACTGGAATAAAAGTATATTATTCATTTCGGCGAGTTATATGCATAAGTTCAGGTCTTAGTTGGGGTATCTATACAAAAGTATTAAAAAATTCTTATATTTATTAGTTTATGTATGGAACAAATGTTATAAAGTGCTATAATAAAAAATGTTTGGATATTAAATATTTTTTGCCATATATAAGCTTTAAATAGTATAATTCATTCTTTATAAAACTATATATTGAAAAAATGATTTTTCATCATAATTCTAAAAATATTGCAAGAATTTTATCCGTAATTGTGCATTGTGAACTGTGCATTGTGAATTGTGAATTGTAGTATATAGTTTAAGATGAATTTTTATGAATTAAACTTTTTGAAACATGTATATTAATTTCTTTATAAGGATGTGGAATAATGTCGTTTTTGCAATTTAATTTTTGTATTTTTTTTGTTATATTGATTTTGGCGTACTATATTTTGCCTAAGAAGTTTCAATGGATATGTTTACTTATTGGAAGTTATATTTTTTATATATCTGCTGGTGTAAAGACTGTTGGATATATAATTTTTACGACTTTGACAGTCTGGGTTGGAACAATTATTATAAGTAAAATTAGCGAAAATATGAAAATTGAATTAACTGAAAAAAAAGAAACACTGACACCTGAAAGTAAGAAACAAATAAAGGCTCTAGCAAAGAAGAAGCAGAGAATAATTTTCTGGTGTGTTTTATTAAGTAATTTCGGAATTTTAGCGTTTTTAAAATATTTTGATTTTTTATCAAAAAACATTGTAGGATTGTTCAACATTGTGACCCACCATGGGACAGTGCCAATGAAGTTGAATTTGTTACTACCATTAGGAATATCTTTTTATACTTTTCAGTCCATGGGGTACCTAATTGATGTATACAATGGAAAATATAAAGCAGAAAAAAACTTATTTAAATTTGCACTGTTTATTTCATTTTTTCCTCAAATTGTACAAGGCCCTATTAATAGATTTGATAAATTATCAGAACAATTATATAAAACTCACAGGTTTGATTGGCAGAAATTTAAATATGGTCTCCAATTGATTTTATGGGGGCTTTTTAAGAAGATGGTAATTGCAGATAGAGCAATCACATTAGTTAATGAAACATTTAAGAACTATGATAATTATGGTGGTGCAATCACAGTAGTAGGAGTTTTATTCTATTCATTACAGCAATATGCAGATTTTTCAGGCGGAATTGATGTTGCTATGGGGATCTCTGAATTGCTTGGAATAAATATGGCTGTGAATTTTAGAAGACCGTATTTTTCAACCTCACTATCAGAATTTTGGCGCAGATGGCATATTACCTTAGGTGCTTGGATGCGCGATTATATATTTTACCCTCTAGCTCTTTCAAAGAAAATGTCTAAGGTATCAAAACTAGCCAATAAACATCTTGGAAGGAAAGCAGGAAGGACTATTCCGGTTGTATTTTCTAACTTAGTGGTATTTTTAGTTGTTGGTATTTGGCATGGAGCTTATTGGCATTACGTAGCGTGGGGATTATATAATGGAATTGTTATTGCCTTTAGCACGATTCTAGAACCGTTTTATGAATGGTTAAAAAGAGTAACTAAAGTAAATACGGAATGCTTCTCATATCACTTGTTTAGGATATTAAGAACATTTTTTATTGTAAATTTAGGATGGTATTTTGATAGAGCAAGTAATCTTAACTCTTCACTTTATATGTTACATAATACCGTAGCAAATTTTAAAATTACGCAATTACTTGATGGTACAATTTATAAACTTGGACTTAAAGAACAGGATTTTAGAATTTTATTTTGGGCAACGGTTATTTTGTTTTCAGTAAGTGTATTGCAAGAAAGAGGCGTAAAGATACGTGAATTTTTATCTAAGCAAAATTTAGTTTTTAGGTGGGCAGTATTTTATGCATTAATTTTTGCTGTCATAAGCTTTGATGCTAGTTCTGGAAATCTCCTAGGAGGATTTATGTATGCGCAATTTTAAATATAAATGGTTTAGTGGAATCATATTTATAATGGTATTTATTATTTTAAGTTATGGCTTAGCATTTGCCCTTGTGCCAAAGGGAAATTATTCACGAATGACAATGCGTGAAATGTATTCTGAGAAAAAAGATTTTGATGTGGTATTTGCAGGTGCGTCACTATCTCAAAGAGATATTAATCCATATATTATGGATAAGGAATTGGGGGAAAATACTTTTAATTATGCATTTTCTCAGCAAATGTTTGTGGGTACTTACTATTCATTGAAAGAATTATTTTCTTACCATAAACCTAAACTAATTGTTTTAACGGTTGATCCAGATAATTTTACTAGCAAGGAAGAAAAGCCAATAGTATTTCTTTCAGTTTCTTTATATATGAAATCATTTTTAAATAAGCTTGAATATTATTTTTCATCGTCCCAAGATGGTTCTTATTTAGACAGGCTATTTCCGTGGCGTGGATATGATGTAAAATCACCTCTTGATGTAGTAAACAATATTTATGGAAAATTTGATTCTTTTTATACAGATTATCCAAAACCGGGACAAGTAGAAGCTATGGAAAACAATAAGAGTGGCTATGTAGGAAAAGGATTCAATAAGGTTGATCCTAGTGATCAAAAAGGAACTTTAAATTACGATAATCTAAAATTACCTCCGGCAAATAAAAATATAGGAGATATAAACTCAAAAGATACTGAATATTTAAAGAAGATATCTGAATTATGTAAGGAGAACAATTGTGAGTTAATTCTTTTAACAACACCATTTCCTACATTTCAAATCCTTAGAGTAAAAAATTACTTTGAATTTGATAATAAGGTGGCAGAGATAGCAAAGAACTTAAATATTCAATATTACAACTATAACTTAATTAAACCAGAAGTGTTTAAGTTAAAAAATAATTATTTTTCTGATACTGAACACTTGAATGCTATTGGCGCAGAGGCTTTCTCTAAATCTTTAGCAGCTTTCATAAAGAAGCGCCAAAATGGTGATGATATGAGCAAATATTTTTATAAACAAGATGAATATTATGCATCAATAGATTATGTTTCATCTGCTTGGTTTAATTGGAAAAAGAATGGTAGTATTATAACACTATCAGGGGATTCTCTTCATGGATCTAAAGTTACACCAGAATACCAATTTGTATTACTGGATTCAGAAACTGGGCAGGAGCATATTATACGAGATTATGATAAAAATCCAGATTTCGTTTTTGATTCAAAGTCCTATAAGAAGTTTAAAATACGAGTAAATGCCAGAGCAAAAGGATCTAATAATAATGAAGCAATTCGTCATTATGATGAAGATGTCTCAAAAGAAGAGTCATATAAAAGATAATGTAAAGTAAGCTATGAAAAAATAGATTATGGAGGAAATATTATGGAAAAAAGCATTTTATCTTATCTTGAAAAATCAGAAAAGAAATTTCCTAATAAAGTTGCTTTTTCTGATGGTAAATATGAATTAACTTATCATGAATTAGTTGAAGAATCTAAAAGTATTGGGAGTTTTTTGATAGAAAACATAGGTATGCATAAAGCTGTTGTTGTCTATATGGAAAAAGGCGCACGAAATATCTCAGCATTCATGGGTGCAGCATATGCAGGATGTTTTTATGTTCCACTGGATTCTCAAATGCCTGTAGAGCGCATTAACATAATATTGGATACATTGAAGCCAGCTGCTATAATTTACGACGATAAAACAGAAAAGTGTCTTTCGCTTATAGAAACAGATTGCATAAAGGTATTGTATGATGAAATTCATATGTTACCAAAAAATGAAGAAAAACTAGAGACTGCAAGAAGGCAAATGATTGATACTGATCCTTTGTACATTCTTTTTACAAGCGGGTCAACAGGGATTCCAAAAGGTGTTATTGTATGCCATAGATCTGTAATTGATTATGCAGACTGGGTAGTTAAAACTTTTGAGTTGGATGAGAATACTACTTTTGGAAATCAGACACCATTTTATTTCAGTATGTCTGTATTTGATATATTTGCAACTATTAGAAGTGGAGCGACATTATATATTATTCCTAAAATGTTATTTTCATTTCCAGTAAAGTTACTTGAATTTTTAAATGAAAAAGGAATTAACATGATTTATTGGGTTCCATCTGCATTAAGTATAGTGGCTAATTTAGGAGCTTTAGATGTCATTAAGTTGCCTGCTTTAAAGAAGATTCTATTTGCAGGAGAGACAATGCCTACTAAACAGCTTAATATATGGCGTAGACATGTTCCTGATGCAGTATATGCAAATTTGTTTGGACCAACTGAGATCACAGATATAGGAATATACTATATAGTTGACAGAGAGTTTAATGATGATGAACCTATCCCAATAGGGGTGCCATGTGATAATGTAGAGGCTTTGATTGTGGATGAAGATGGACAACTTGTTGAAGAATGTGGAAAAGTTGGAGAATTGTTAATTCGTGGATCATTCTTAGCTTGTGGATATTATAATAATCCAGAAAAAACAAGAGAAGCATTTATTCAAAACCCATTAAATAAGAGCTATCCTGAAACTGTTTATTGTACAGGAGATTTAGTTTACTGGAATGAGAATAGAGAATTAGTTTATGTTTCACGTAAAGACTTTCAAATAAAACATATGGGAAATAGAATAGAATTAGGTGAAATAGAAAATGCAATGAGTGCATTAGAAGGCGTGGATATGTGTTGCTGCCTATATAATAAAGAAAGTGATCAAATTGTTGCTGTATATTCAGGAAGCCTTGAGACTAAAAAACTATCACAGAATTTGAAGGAAAAGCTGCCTCGTTATATGCTGCCTAATGTCTGCAATAATAGAAGCAGTATGCCACTCAATATGAATGGAAAAATTGATCGTAAAAAGCTAATAGAAGAATATATAAAATAAATAAACAACATTAAATTTAGATTTATGTTGTAACTTACCGAAATTATAAATATTTTGATTCCGAAAAACTATGAAAATATCGCTGAAAGGTTCTAAGCAGCAGGTTGCATCCACTTTAGCATGCTCCAACTTTCAGTTTGACAAGCTAAAATGGAACAACCTACCGCTAAGAACCTTTAACAACTCATTTTCAAATGTTTTCTACACAAATATATTTATAATTTCTAGTGAAGATATGAACTTAAAGTTTTAGTGAATTTACAAATATGTTTATATAATAAGTGAAATCATACAATGAAGGAGAGATATATTATGGAGAAGTTAATTGAATTATTACAAGGTGTTAGAGATGATGTTGATTTTGGGACATGTACAACTTTAGTTGATGAAGGTATTTTGGATTCGTTTGATATTGTTGAAATTGTTAATGTAATTGATGATGAATATGATATCGAAGTTCCTGCAATTGAAATAATTCCTGAAAATTTTAACAGTGCAGAAGCAATTTTTAACTTGATACAACGTCTTTTAGAGGAATAGATTTTATTATAAGTTAGATGGCGAGATTGAAAATTATAATTATATAAAGTTACTGCACTAAATTATGTTTAGTGCAACTTTTGTTTTAAGCAAGTGATATATGGGGTATAATATAAGATAACTATTAACAGTATTGAAATGAAATTCACAAATGGTCTAATTAAAAAGAGGTGGTCACTTGAAAAAAATCGTTATACTTTTATGTTTGTTCTGGATGGGATTTATATTTTATATGTCAGGAAATAACGGAACAATTTCTCATGAACAAAGCACTAAGGTGGTTAATATAATTGAAAATGCTCAAAGAAATCAAGAAAAATCACAAGCTGAAAATAAAGATAAGGCAGTAAGCAGTAGTGATAGTTCCCAAGTAAATAAGAATAGCATTAATGTTAAGCAGGAAGAAGCAAGTAATTTAGATCATATAGTAAGGAAAAATGCACATGCATTTATGTATATGGTACTAGCAATTCTAGTTTGCGGTGCACTTTTTTCTTATAATAAAAGCGGAAAAGGTATGATAATTTACATATTGTTTATTTGTTTATTTTATGCTGTAACTGATGAGTTTCATCAATCTTTTATACCAGGAAGGACTTCATTAGTTAGTGATATTTTAGTTGATTTTATGGGAGCAATGATTGGATTAGGCTTATTTTATCTTTCCTATTATAAAATTTATAAAAGGAAAAGGTCATAAGGAAAAAAGTACGTAGTTAAAAAATTACGTACTTTTTTCTTTAATATATACGTTGCAAAAATAATTCTTCATTATAATTCTAAAAATATTGCAAGAATTTTGGCTGAAATTATGAATTGTGAAATGTTCATTTGAATTGCAACATATATATTTCTTATTTTTATAACTTATTAGCTTAAGGATGATTTTGATTTCTCTTTACTTCAGCAGCTGTTAAAATAATTTCACAATACAATAAAATTTCATGTTATACTATAAATAGGATATAATTGACAAAAAAAGATAAGATGACTAATATGGGGGACATAATCATGAGTAAAAAAATAAAAAAAGCGATAATTCCTGCGGCAGGATTGGGCACAAGGTTTCTTCCAGCAACTAAAGCAAAATCTAAGGAAATGCTACCTATAGTAGATAAACCTGCAATTCAGTATATTGTAGAAGAAGCAATAGCTTCTGGAATTGAAGAAATTCTTATTATAACTGGAAGGCATAAAACATGCATTGAAAATCATTTTGATAAGTCAGTGGAACTTGAAGCAGAACTAGCTAAAAATAATAAGGACGATTTATTAAAGATAGTCAGGGATATATCAGGTATGGCAAATATTCACTACATAAGACAGAAGGAACCAAAAGGGTTAGGACATGCTATTTATTGTGCTAGGGCATTTGTAGGAAATGAACCTTTTGCAGTATTGCTTGGAGATGATATTGTTTATACAAATGAATACCAAAAGCCTTGTTTGAAACAGCTTATAGATTGTTATGGTGAATACAAAACAAGTATATTGGGAGTGCAAGCAGTAGAACCAGAGCATGTATCAAGGTATGGAATAGTTAATGGAATAAAAATTGAGGATAGAGTTTCTAAGGTTAAGGGGTTAGTGGAAAAGCCAAATATTAAAGATGCTTTATCTAATACTGCAATTCTTGGAAGGTACATAATAACACCACAGATATTTGAGGTATTAAGCAGAATTAAACCTGGAAAAGGTAATGAAATACAGCTTACAGATGCATTATTAGAATTGCTTAAAGAAGAAGCAATTTATTCATATAACTTTGAAGGAACAAGATATGATGTAGGAGATAAGCTTGGATACTTAAAAGCTACAGTAGAATACGCACTAAGGAATTCAGAACTTAGAGATGGATTTACTGATTATTTAAAGAGTATAGTTATTTAAGTTTTGAAATTTAAGTTGAATTAATTAAAGAGGAAAATAATGAGTATATTAAGTTTGAAAAATATTAGCAAATATTATAAAGTAAAAAGTAATGAAAAAATTTATGTGCTAAAAGATATTAATTTATCTTTTGATAAAAAAGAATTAGTAGCGATTATAGGAGAATCGGGTAGTGGTAAGTCTACATTAATGAATTTAATAGGTGGATTGGATTCTAAATATAATGGAGAATTATTTGTAAACGGAGAGAATATTAAAAAGTTTAAGAAAAGAGAGCTCGATGAGTATAGAAAAAATAGGATTGGATTTGTCTTTCAAAGCTTTAATCTAATACCTCATTTATCCATTTTAAACAATGTAGCAATAGCTATGACGCTATCTAATGTAAAGAAAAAAGAAAGAGTTAAACGTGCAAAAGAATTGTTAATAGAACTTGGGTTAAAAGATCATATAAATAAGAAGCCAAACCAGTTATCAGGTGGGCAGAAACAGAGGGTAGCTATTGCAAGAGCATTAGTGAATGATCCTGAAATAATTATTGCAGACGAACCTACAGGAAGTCTAGACTCAAAGACATCAATGCAAGTTCTAGAAATAATGAAGAGTATAGCTAAAGCTGGTAAACTTGTGATTATGGTTACTCATTCTGAGAAAGTAGCATCTTGCTGCAGCAGAGTAATTAAAATAGCTGATGGCAGTATAAATGAGGATAATAAATCCTTTGAATTGGAAGCTGCTGTTGGCGATGAGAAGAACTATGAAGGAAGCAGATACATCAGAAAAAGAGGGAAAAGTTTAAATTCATTTAATGCAATAAAGCTGGCACTTACTAATATGAAGGAAAAGGCAATAAGAAATATATTTATTTCTATAGGCTCAAGTATAGGAATAATGAGTCTTATCTTGATGCTGGCTTTTGGAAATGGAATTAAGGCTTATTTTAATAGAACTATGAATAGTTATGTTAATCCTCTAGTAATAGAGGTAAACATGCCTAGTGATGATTCTGAAACAGTTGATTTAGATATTGCAACCATACAGAAGCCTGACATTAATAAACAAACTCCATTTAAAGAAGAAGACATAAAAAAGCTATCAGAAATAGAAAATGTATCTTCTATAGAAAAGGGGTTTAATGAAATATCTCTAGGAGCAGATTCTTTAAGTTATAATGGAAAAGGAAGTAATGTCATGAGGCTTTCAACCATATCCTCAAATATAACAGAATCAAATCTTAAGGAAGGAACGTTACCTAAAGATGGGGAGATACTAATAAACAAAACTATAAGTGATAAAGTTGGAGAAGACGTTATTGGTAAAAAGGTGACTTTGAGCATTTTAGTAAATCAAAAGGTATTAAAAAAAGAATTTATTGTAAGCGGAATTTACACTACAGCCGGTGGAGATTTAACTTCAATTATGAAGTCTGTCTTTTTAAACTATTCAGATTTAGAAAACTGGTATTCAGAGAATAAATATGAATTAAAGTCTAATGTAATGTATTTAAATACACCTAGTGAAAAATATACTGATGGAATAAAAGAAAAGGTTAAGGAACTTGGATATTCAGGATCTTCACAAGAGCAAATGTTAAATATGTTTAATTCTATGATAAGCATTTTAACTTATGTATTATCAGGAATTTCAGCAGTATCTTTGGTAGTATCTGCAATTATGATTGTAGTGATTATGTATATTAGTGTTGTAGAACGAACTAAGGAAATAGGAATAATTAAAGCCATAGGGGGACGTCGGAAGGATATAAGAAAGATTTTTGTTTTAGAAGCGTTCTTAATCGGCTGCTTTAGCGGGATTATTGGACTTGTCTTTGCATATGCATTAATGACAGGTATAAATATCAAGTCAATTAAATTATTTGGCATCAATTTAGTTTTGATAAAGAAGTCATATGCTGCTTTTGGATTAACATTAAGTATTGTTATAAGCGTTCTGGCTGGATTATTGCCAGCTAATAAAGCTGCAAGATTAGATCCGGTAGAATCTTTAAGAAGAGAATAATTAATAGTTAATATATGTTGTAAAAATAATTCTTCATAATAATTCTAAAAATATTGCAAGAATTTTAGCCGTAATTGTGAATTGTGAAATGTGAATTATAAATTGAGCATTGTGCATTGAAACATATATATAAAATAAACCTTTGGATGTTACATTATCCAAAGGTTTATTTTTACTGTATATTTTAGCGCTCAGAAAACCATCTTCTAAATGGAACTCATGATTATGTTAAAGGAATTTCAGCAGTATCTTTGGTAGTATCTGCAATTATGATTGTAGTGATTATGTATATTAGTGTTGTAGAACGAACTAAGGAAATAGGAATAATTAAAGCCATAGGGGGACGTCGGAAGGATATAAGAAAGATTTTTGTTTTAGAAGCGTTCTTAATCGGCTGCTTTAGCGGGATTATTGGACTTGTCTTTGCATATGCATTAATGACAGGTATAAATATCAAGTCAATTAAATTATTTGGCATCAATTTAGTTTTGATAAAGAAGTCATATGCTGCTTTTGGATTAACATTAAGTATTGTTATAAGCGTTCTGGCTGGATTATTGCCAGCTAATAAAGCTGCAAGATTAGATCCGGTAGAATCTTTAAGAAGAGAATAATTAATAGTTAATATATGTTGTAAAAATAATTCTTCATAATAATTCTAAAAATATTGCAAGAATTTTAGCCGTAATTGTGAATTGTGAAATGTGAATTATAAATTGAGCATTGTGCATTGAAACATATATATAAAATAAACCTTTGGATGTTACATTATCCAAAGGTTTATTTTTACTGTATATTTTAGCGCTCAGAAAACCATCTTCTAAATGGAACTCATGATTATGTTAAATGCTTGTACATAAATAAGCACCTATTTTTTTGATTAAAAGCTAAACGCAAAAATAACAAGTTTTATTATTGCAATTCAAAAAGAGCACCTTTTACTGAAACATATTTTGTATCATCTTCGGTAATATACATATCTGCAGAATAGCTACTATAAGATATGTGGAGGCGTTTAACAGTACTGCCGCTAACTGAAATCTTCCATTTTGATTTGAATTCAGAAGCTGTCATTGAGCTTTCTTTAATAGTAGGATTAATAGTTGTTACGCCAAGAACAGGAAGTGTAGCAGTAATACCATCTTTAGAGATTGTAAATTGTTCACCGACATATGATTCTATAGAGTCATTGTTACTACCTTTATAAACAAGATCGCCAACGGTCCAAGTCCCATATAAGTATTCATATGAAGAGTCAGTGTCATCATTTTTTGATCCAGAGCTACTGCCTCCTGAACCACCTGATCCTCCTGATGAAGAAGTTGTTGTATTAGTAGTACTTTGATTTGCTGTAGAGGTTGTTACTTTTTCGCCATTTTGACCAAAAGTATAACTTACACCGTTAATAGTTACAGTTCCTGTTTTCATTGATCCAGAGTCACTTAAATAGTAAGTTTTACCGTTTAATTCAAGTAATCCAGTCTTCATATCTCCAGATGAATTTAGGTAATACCAAGCTCCGTTGTTTAAAAGCCAGCCAGTTTGCATATCTCCAGATGGATTAGTATAATACCATTTACCGCCATCGCTAATCCAGCCAGTTTTCATTTCGCCAGATGATGCTAGGTAATACCATTTACCGCCATCATTAACCCAGCCAGTTTTCATTACGGAATTTGAATCGAAGAAATACCAATTTCCATTTATTGATTTCCAACCGGATACCGCAGCATCTCCGTCGCTGTAGCTCCAACTACTATTATCAGCTTGTCTCCAAGCAGCTGATGCTTTTGTAGGAAGCACAACAGTAGCAGTAGCTACAAGTGTTATTGCAGCTACAAAAACTAAGTTTTTTAGTTTGAAATTTTTCATTTTAACACTCCTCATAATACTTGATTAGTTATGCTCAAAATTCACAATAGTCTGTTTGAGGTTATTGCATATGTATAACTATGTGAAGTTTGAAATATACATATATATAATTTACCATTTAAATATGTAAATTTCAAATTATTATAAATGATGGAAGGTTAATTAATATCTAGAATAAGAAAATTGAAAAAAATAGTAATTTTTAAATGAAAAACTATTCATATAAGTGGATATCATGGAAAAAATATTGTAATTAGCCCATAAATGATATATTATAGAATATGTATACTGTTATATGGAAGAGAATATAGTTAAAATATTGAAAGGGGAAAAATAAGAATGAAAATGAAAAAATTATTATCAATGGGAGCACTTGGATTAGTAGTAGCTACATCCACTTCAATAGGGGCATTTGCAGCAGAAAGGCCTAGCGATGAAACAGTAAAAGATGATATGAAAACTTTATTTAAAAGTAATACTAGCCCATTAACTTATAATGTTAATAAAAACACAAAGATTGCTAGCGTTATCGATTTGACTGAATTTAAAAAAGTGGTTGACGAGTATAAAGGAGCAGAAGACTACAGCAAATTAAATGATGCATTAGATTTAATTGAAGACGATGATACACTTGTTACAGTTGGATTAAAAATGTTTGACAAATTTAGTGAAGCTGAGCTTGATGAGATAATATCAGAAGTTAATAAGGTGGCAGATAGATTAAAAGAAATTGAAAATGGTACTAACACAGATAATGTTAATAGAATCGATTTTCAAAATGATATGAAAAAAGTGATAAAAAATACTAATGGCCTTAAGCTAGTTTTTGGGAAAAATAAAGATGGAAAAGCTACTGCATCTGTTATGCAAGGATACCAAATAATTCTTCAGCTTAATTCAGGAAATGTGTATACACTTAACGATTTCGTTAATGACAATACTGGCAATTTAGCTGATTATGCACACAAGATTAAGGAAGCTCTAAAATAGATGAAAAACAGTTCTATAAAAAATGTTGTTCTTGAGATATTATTAATGGCTAGTATCATGCTTGCTGTTTTATCTGTGTTTTTTAAATATGTGTTGCTTAATGAAGCTACTTATTTAAATATTTTTAATGAAAGTGGAACTTATAGAGAACTTAAAGATTATATTTATGAAAAAATAGATAAGGTCTTAAGCTCTAAGGGGATTAACATTGACATAAAAGAATCTATAATAACAGAAGATGATGTGAAAAAGGAAGCTGATAATGTAGTTCACGAATTGTTAGAATATCTAAAAACTGGTGAAAATAATGTTAAGCCTATGGATACATCTATATATAAGCAAAGAGTATCTGATATGCTAGATTCTATTATGGATAATATGATTAAGCCAACTAGTAGTGATTTATCTTTCAATGATAAGTTCCAGATTGAAAACATGGGATATACTAAAAGTATATCACAAGTTAATGGGATAAGTTATATTAAGCCAGCATTGAAAGATGGACAAGGCAATATAAAAGTAGAACAACTAATGAGCAAAAGTGAAGCAGAAGCTAAGGTGAAGGAAATACTAAGGCAAAAAGGATTAACTGAAGAAGAAGCAATTGAAAAGGCAACAAAAAAAGGTATAACCGAAGAACAGGCCTTAAAGATGTTAAAAGATTATGGAATAACAATTGATGATTATGAATCAGGAGAAAGTAATTCTTCTACTGAACCTGAAAATTCTAATGACGATGTTACAAAATCACAAGATAGTAATAATCAAAGGTCTAAGGAAGAAGCATCATCAAGTTTAAATAATGAAGGACAAAATGCCGCAAATAATATACAAGATGGTAAAAATCCTAAAAGTAAATTAGATAGTATTAAGGGTAAGCTGGGAGATGAAGCAAGTAAAAGTATTGATAAAGAAGTTGAAAAGATGAATTTTAATAAGATTATCGAATCAAATAAGGTTCATAAGTTAGCACTAATAACTTCAACAATTTATAAATTATTTTGGTTATTCATAATAATGCCTATAATTATTATAGGTATATTAATAAAAGTAAATGCTAATGGTTTAGATTCTAGTTTAAAATACATAGGAACTGCATTTTTCATTGCAGGATTAATTTTAGTTATAGTATCTTCCAGTATTTATCATTTGAAAATTTATGAAAATATCAATGCTATTCCGGTTTATTTAAAAGATACTGTCTATAATATAGCTGGTTATAGTCTAGTAGGCTTGGTAAAATATGGAGCTACAGCACTTGCTACAGGGATCTTGTTGTTTATTCCTGGTGTTTGGAAAAGAGTCCTAAATAAGTAATTATAGGAATTGCCTAAAGCTAAGGGAGTTCAAGAAAGTAACATTTTATAAAAAATAAGATAATTAGAGAAGCAGTATTATTAAGGAGGGTATATAATAATGAAAAGTTTAAAGTTAAAGAAGTTGGTTGCAGTTGCATTAGTTGGATTAACTGTAGCAGCATTATCTCCAATTGGAGCATCAGCAGAATGGAAGCAAGATTCGAATGGATGGTGGAATACAGAAGGAAATTCATATTCTACAGGGTGGAGATCAATAAATGGAAATTGGTATTATTTTGATTCAACAGGATATATGAAAACAGGCTGGGCAAATGACGGTGGTACATGGTACTATATGCAACCATCAGGCGAAATGAAAACAGGTTGGATAAATGATGGAGCTACTTGGTATTATGCAGACCCATCAGGAGCAATGAAAACAGGCTGGGTAAATGATAGCGGTACATGGTATTATTTACAATCATCAGGAGCAATGAAGACAGGTTGGATAAATGACGGAGGCGCATGGTATTTTGCATCAGCATCAGGAGCAATGCAAACAGGTGTAGTTGAAGTTAATGGAAAAGTATATTATCTTGCACCAAATGGAGCAATGGCAACAGGTAATGTTACAATTAACGGAGCTGTTTATACTTTTGCAGCAAGCGGAGAAGCTACAGGAGACAAGATACCAACTCCAACTGTAGCATTTTCAGGAAATGGAGCAAAAGTAACTCCAAGTACAACAGGAGGAAATACGGGATCAACTGGTAGCAATGGTTCATCAGGTGGTGGTGGATCAAATCATAGTAGTGGTGGTTCAACAACAACATTCCAAGGGGATATTAATAGCAAGTATGCAGATTATGCAAAGGTTACTATTAATAAAAATGCTTCAGATGCAAAGGCCACTTTCACAGTTAGCTTTAATAAAGCTGCTGATAGTACAACTGGTGGGGATAAAGATTATGTTACACAAGATATATTAGTTACTAATGCAAATGGAACAGATGAAGGAATAGAATATAATAATGGTGAGTATACTGCTCCACTAGGTTCAATAGTATATTCTACTGCTCGTGTGTATAGAGATGGACAAGTAGGATACGTGACTACAAAACAAACAATAACTAAATAATATATAATATATATTTAAAATAAAATATATATAACTATGATGTAGAAGCAAAGCAGCGAGAATTTTAAATTCTTACTGCTTTCTTATTTTTTTATATCTGCTATAATATTACTTGTCGCTATTTTTATTTCTAGCGAAGAGAAATATTGGGGAAAGTGTTACTTTATATAAAATAAAGTTTATTATATATATTGCAAAAATAAATCTTCGTCATAATTCTAAAGATATTGTGAGAATTTTAGACGTAATTGTGAAGTGTGCATTGTGAATTGCAACATATATAAGTTAAGAGGCATTAAAGAAAAAGAGAAGTCCAAAACTAACAAAAAGATTTTGGGTTAAGCATAAGTAATATGGCAGTGGGAGTGGATTTACTAGGATATGTATATCTGCTGCTAAATAGAATGTCAAATTAGTCTTTCAGATTTTTATCCAAAGGATTAAAAAGTCAGATTTATAAAAAACATCTGACTCAGTAGTCGCGTGAGATTTTACTTTGAGAGCGAGTAATTAAAGTTAGATTTATTATTATTTTGGATTACGTCTTAAAACGATAATTGCAGAAAGGAGTGGAAAAGGTGAGACCATTAGCTGATTTGATGAGACCTAATAAATTAGAAGATTTTGTAGGTCAGCAGCATATATTAGGGCAAGGAAAGCCATTATATAACTTGATAGCTGGAAAAAACATATGTAATTGCATATTTTACGGACCACCAGGAACGGGAAAAACAACTTTAGCGAATATAATGGCTAATTATGTAGATAAGAAATTTTATAAATTAAATGCAACAGTTGCATCGGTTAAGGATATTCAGGACATAACTAATAATATAGATAGCTTATTAAATTATAATGGAGTTGTTTTATATATTGATGAACTTCAACATTTTAACAAAAAGCAGCAGCAGGCATTGTTAGAATTTATAGAAGATGGAAGAATAACTTTGATTGCAAGTACAACTGAAAATCCATATTTTGTTATACACAAAGCTATAATAAGCAGATGTAATATATTCTCTTTTAAGCCTCTAACTACAGGTGACATAATAGTTGGTCTTAAGAGGTCTATACAAAAGCTTATAGATGAAGGGATAGAAATAGAATATTCAGATGAGGCGCTGGAGTATATTGGAGAAATCTCTCAAGGTGATTATAGAAAGGCTTATAATATTTTAGAGCTGGCTGTAAACTCTCAGGTTAAGCAGGTTAGAGTTATTTCGAGCGAATATATTGAAAGTCTAGGCCAATCAAGTATGCGGGCTGATTCTAGTGGAGATGAATTTTATAATTTATTAAGTGCTCTTCAAAAAAGTATAAGGGGCAGTGACCCTAATGCAGCAGTACACTATCTAGCTAGATTGATTAAAGGAGGAAATCTAACTGCTATAATTAGAAGAATATCTGTTATTGCAGCAGAAGACATTGGTCTTGCATTTCCAAATGCATTATCTGTTGTTAATTCTGGAATAGAACTTTCATTAAAAGTTGGACTTCCGGAGGCAAGAATAATTCTTTCAGAAATAGTTGTATATTTAGCAACGCTTCCTAAATCTAATAGTGCATACTTAGCTATAGATTCTGCTATGAGTGATCTAGAAAACATTAACTTTGGAGATGTTCCAATGCATTTAAAGGATGCTCATTACTCTGGAGCAGCAAACCTTGGTGTTGGTGGCTATAAATATCCTCATGATTATCCTAATCATTATGTAAAACAGAGTTATTTACCGCAAGAACTGCTTGGAAAGATTTATTATAATGAACAAAATAATAAATATGAAGAGAGTTTGAGGAAATACTGGGCAGAAATAAAAAAATAATAGCAATTATCGTTTGACAAAAGCCGAGTATTTTGGTAAGATATAAGCGAATTTAATATATCTTTTATAATACTAGAAAAACAAAGAAATATCAACAAAAAACGAAAAGGGGTGAAGAAATAATGAAACTTTCAACTAAAGGAAGATATGGAGTTAGAGCTATGGTTGACTTAGCATCTAATTATGGTGGTGCCCCCGTTTCAATAAAAACTATATCAAAGAGAGAAAATCTTTCGGAATACTATTTAGAACAGTTATTTAGCCCGCTTAGACGTGCTAATATGATTAGAAGTATAAGAGGTGCTCAAGGTGGATATGTTCTATGTAAACCGCCAAAAGACATAACGGTTGGCGATATTATGACTATTCTTGAAGGGCCAGTTGAGATAGCAGATTGTATTGATGGTGTTGAGTGCGATAGCTCGGATTGCTGTGCAACCAAAGCAGTTTGGGAGAAGATTAAAAGAAGCATAGACGATGTTATGAACTCAATTACATTACAAGATATACTTGATGATTATGAGACAATTAAAAACAATAAGAATAATATTAAGATAGTGGATAGGAGTGAATGATTATGAAGAACGTATATATGGATTATTCAGCTACAACTTATGTAAAGCCAGAAGTATTAGAAGAAATGCTTCCTTATTTTACTGAAAAGTTTGGTAACCCATCTTCATTTTATGGAATATCAAGAGAAACAAAAAGAGCTATAGATAAGGCAAGAGAACAGATAGCAGAGGCGTTAAACTGTTTACCTGATGAAGTGTATTTTACAGGTGGCGGATCAGAGGCTGATAACTGGGCTATAAAAGGTATTGCATCAGCTCATAAGAATAAAGGAAACCATATAATAACAACTAAGATTGAGCATCATGCAGTTCTTCATACTTGTGAATACTTAGAGAAGAATGGCTTTGATGTTACATATTTAGATGTTGATGAAGAAGGTTTCATAAATTTAGATGACTTAAGAAATGCTATAACTGATAAGACAATTTTAGTAAGTATTATGTTTGCTAATAATGAAATAGGAACAATTCAACCTATAAAAGAAATTGGAGAAATCTGTAGAGAAAAGAAAGTTTTCTTCCATACAGATGCAGTTCAGGCTGTTGGAAATGTTCCTGTTGATGTTAAAGAAATGAATATAGATATGTTATCACTTGCAGGTCATAAGATTTATGGACCAAAAGGTATTGGAGTTCTTTATATAAAGAAGGGAATTAAAATTGATAATTTAATTCACGGTGGAGCTCAAGAAAAGAATAGAAGAGCAGGTACAGAAAATATTGCTTCTATCGTTGGACTTGGTAAAGCTCTTGAACTTGCTACTAATAATTTAGAAGAGCATATGAAAAGATTAACTGCGTTAAGAGAAAAATTAATAGCTGGTTTACTTGAAGTTCCATACACTAAATTAAATGGACCAAGAGGAGATAAGAGACTTCCTGGAAATGTTAATGTATGTTTTAGATTTATTGAAGGTGAATCGATTTTATTATCATTAGATTTTAAAGGGGTTTGTGCATCAAGCGGTAGTGCTTGTACTTCAGGTTCTTTAGATCCATCACATGTATTACTTGCAATCGGGCTTCCTCATGAAATTGCTCACGGATCATTAAGACTTAGTATGGGTGAAGGTTCAACAGAAGAAGATGTAGATTATGTTCTTGAAGTTGTACCACCAATTATTGAAAGATTAAGAAATATGTCACCATTATGGGATGACTTTTTAAAGAAAGGGGAAAATTAATATGATATACAGTGAAAAAGTAATGGAACATTTCCAAAATCCAAGAAACGTTGGAGAAATAGTAGATGCAAATGGTGTAGGTGAAGTTGGAAACGCTAAGTGTGGAGACATAATGAAAATCTACTTAAAAGTTGAAGATAATATCATTAAAGATGTTAAATTTAAGACTTTTGGATGTGGATCAGCTATTGCTTCATCATCAATGGCTACAGAATTAATTAAAGGGAAAACATTAGATGAAGCTTGGGAATTAACTAACAAAGCAGTTGCAGAAGCTTTAGATGGTCTTCCACCAGTAAAAATGCATTGTTCAGTTCTTGCAGAAGAAGCAATTCATAAAGCTATAAATGATTACAGAGCAAAAAATGGATTAGAAGTAATACCTATGGAAGAACATAGTGATGAAGATCTACATGCTGCTGTACATGGAGAAGAGTAATAGGTGAATTTATGAAGAAAAAAGTTTTAGTAGGTATGAGTGGTGGTGTAGATAGTTCTGTTGCTGCATATTTATTAAAACAGCAGGGATATGACGTCATTGGTGCTACAATGCAGATTTGGCAGCACGATGAGGAATTTGAAGAAAGGGAAGGGGGCTGCTGCTCCCTTTCTGCTGTTGATGATGCAAGAAGAGTATGCGACAAACTTGATATACCATTTTATGTTTTGAATTTTAGAGATTATTTTAAGGAAAAAGTTATTGATAAATTTGTTCAAGAATACATAGACGGAAAAACTCCAAACCCTTGTATTGAATGTAATAAACATTTAAAGTTCGATGAACTTTTAAGAAGAGCAAGAGGTATAGGGGCAGATTATGTTGCTACTGGTCATTATGCTAAAATTGAAAAGCGAGATGATAGATATCTTTTAATCAGATCTGATGATGATAGAAAAGATCAAACGTATGCTTTATATAATTTTACTCAAGATCAGTTAGAACATACATTAATGCCTTGCGGAGATTATGAAAAGACAAAAATAAGAGAAATAGCGAAAGAAATTGGTCTTGCTGTTCATAATAAAAAGGATAGTGAAGAAATATGTTTCATTTCTGATAATAATCATGGGAAATATATTTCAGAAGCAGAACCAAATAGGGTTAAACCAGGTAACTTTGTCGATAAGAGTGGTAATATACTAGGTAAGCATAAAGGAATTGTATATTATACTATTGGACAAAGAAAAGGACTTGGACTTTCACTTGGAAGGCCGGTATTTGTAACAAATATTAATGCTAAAACCAACGAAGTTGTACTAGGTTCTGAAGATGATATCTTCAAAACAGAATTAATTGCAACTGATGTGAATTTTATTCCTTTTGATAAACTTGAAAAAGAAATAGAAGTTACAGCGAAAATCAGATATTCTGCAAGACCAGCAGAAGCGACTTTAATACCACTTCCAAATGGTAGGGTGAAAGTTATCTTTAAGGAAAAGCAAAGGGCAATAACTAAAGGTCAGTCAGTTGTATTTTACGATGATGAAATAGTAGTTGGCGGTGGAATAATAGAAAGTATAATCTAAAGAGTTATTGTAATTTAAATATTTTTAAAATTGAGAGTACGTAAGTGCTCTCAGTTTTTTTGCGTTTTTTTTGTTTTGAGGTTGCAGAGTAATTCAATGTATGAGTAGCATATGAGCGTTACAGCCAGTAAAAAGCTTTATAGGTGCAGAGCAAGCCATGCGTTTTTACAAGAGAATTAACTATTTGATTTAGAGTTAAAAAGAACTTTGCAAGTAATTATACTGATTTGATAATTTACAGAAATAATACTAAAAAGTTAGGATAAATAAACAATGAAAGTGAATATGAATTACCAACTAGAGGAGATAAAATATTTACCTATATTTTACATAATAGTATTAACTTATGAAGATATACTTGATATAATATTTTTGAGAGTAAAAAATTGGAAGGTGATTTTTTGGATATCTTCAAGGCTTTAAAAAGATACGATGAACATGGCTTTAATTCTAAAGGATTTCATAAAAATGGCACGAAGTATGACGAGTATGGATTTGGTAAAAGAGGAATGCATAGAAATGGGACATATTATAACGAGGAAGGGTATGATAGAGAAGGATACGACAAAAAAGGATATGATAGAAATGGATTTAATAGTGCAGGTTTTGATAAAGAAGGATATAACAAAAATGGATATAACATATTAGGATACGACAGAGGTGGTGAATACTTAGAAGTAAGATATAAGTGGAAGTGATTGGAGTAAATCCAAATAATAAGAGGGTAATGTCATGAAGCGAATAAAAAGCTGCATTTCTAAATTGGCATTTAGAATGAACATTTTATACTTACATTAATTTTTCTAATAACTGATAATGGTAGTGTCTCTTTTATTAAAGTTAAAGAAAACGGTTGTATATTATTGAATAGATTCACCTAAATTCTAAGGATATTAAAATTTTGTCTCAAAAATTTTAGTTGATGAAATTAAGTACTTACTAAATAGTAGGTACTATTTTTATTCTCTAGTACTGCTCATGAAGACAAAGTATCCACAATGTATGATGATGAAAGTATTGGTATTTTCGTAGGAGCTCGCCCATAGAGGCAAAGCCTTCATAATTAACCATATTCGTCTACGATTTTTTAAGTGTAAAATTATTGTGCGGTAAAATTATACATTTGAGTATATTAATATGAATAATTTTCCTCTTGTTGGAGACCATATCAAATGAACTAGATTTAGTTTATTAACTATATTACTTATTTTAGAGAATATAGGGGGGAACACTACAGTATATAGTGTATAGACATAAACAGGCATAAGGACTTTCTATTAAAAATTATTTTGGAGGTGCACAATGTTTAAAACTAGAGACTTCTATTTCAAGAAAGTTTATAACATTAAAGGCAAAAAGATTGGCATTATAGAAGACTTATACATAGATTTCTTTTGGGGAAAGATTGTAGGATTTAAGGTATCCAATAGCCATCTGTTCTCTAAAAATAACTATATAGACATGGAAGATGTTATAGATATAGGTGAAGATGTAATAATAGAAAATATAAAAAAAGGTGAGGGACTTACATTTAAAGAGATTAAGTATATGGAAGTTATTGATACATTGGGGAATGTTAAAGGAGTTCTAGAGGATATTATAATAGATATACAAGATTATTCAATTAAAGCAATAGTTATAAGCTCAGGGTTAGTAGATAAAATGATAAAGGGTAAGCAAATTATTCTATTAAATAGATGCATCCTCGGAGAGGAATATATATTATATACAGGAAATGAGGGAGTTATGTTTAAAACTTTACCTCATAATATGGATAGGCACAATGCAATTAAGAAAGCATAAAAAAGCAATTCTTCTAGGTATAACCCTATTATGCTTTATTTGCTTAATATTAGCTTACATTTTTAACAAATCAATAAATTCAATAATAAATATTATTGTAGCATCTTTTATTTTAGCTTATACTTTGACTCCTATTAGGGATGGATTTGAGGCGAAATTTAGAATAAGTAAAAAAATATCCTCAATAGTGGTTATATTAATAATTATAGGTATCATAACTGCATGTATAATTGTTATAGTTCCTACACTATTTAATGAGATATCTAATATCAGTAATATATTTGATAACGTAAGCAACTTACTTGAAGGAATGTTAAAGAAAAATAACTTGGATGACTTTTCTACCACTAATGTAATTTATAATGAAATTTTAGAAAAAGGAAATGCTTTTTGGACAAATTTTTCAGAAAATGCAGTGGAAAATTTAATGAGCATTGGGGATAATGCAATGTCACTAGCAATAATACCTATTATGGTTTATTACTTTCTTTGCGATGGTAATAAAATATATAGTAAAATGCTGTTGTTATTACCAACTTCTAAAAGAGGGCTAACTAAAAAAATATTAAGTGATATTGATAGAGTGTTAACAAGATATATAACAAGTCAGTTAATGCTTTCGGGATTAATAGGCGGATTAACATTAATATTGTTATTATTATTGAAAGTAAAATTTCCTTTATGGATTTCTATATTGAATGCAATCTTAAACATAATACCTTACTTTGGACCTATTTTTGGTGCAGTTCCAGCGGTAATAGTTGCACTTTTAGATTCTCCAATAAAGGCGTTTTGGGTAATTGTGGGTATGTTCATAATTCAACAGCTTGAAGGTGATATTTTATCTCCGAAAATAACAGGGGACAGCACAGAGATGCATCCATTTGTTATAATAATTTTATTACTTATAGGAGATAAATTTGGCGGATTTGTTGGGATGGTTTTAGTGGTGCCTATAGCTGTCATTATAAAAGTTTTATATGATGATATAAATTATTATCTGTTCTAGATTTTATAGATAAACAACTTAAGGATTGGATTTATTAGATGAACATTTTACAAAGTTACTAAAACCTTAAGTTCGTATCTGCACTAGAAATCGTAAATATATTTATAACTACAAGGGCAATAATATGAAGAAAACATTTGAAAATGAGCTGTTAAAGGTACTTAAGCAGAAAACCCAAAAAGTGATGCTCCGAATTTTATATTTGGTTAGCAGAATTTTCACACAGTGCAACTTTATAGCCTTAGAATCACCCATCATAATTACCTAGAAACTGGAACAAAAGTATATTATTCATTTCGGTGAGTTATACACATAAGTATAGATTATAGTTGGGTTATCTATAAAAAAGCTTATGCATTAGGGGTGTACAAATAAAGTTGAATATTGACATAATTATCTATATGAAATATAATTTTGATGAAATAATTAAATATTAAGCGATGAATAGGATAAGTAAATTTATCATAGTCATTTCAGAGAAAAAGTGGTTGGTGAAAACTTTTGGCTATATATTTTGAAGCTACCTAGGAGCTATAAATTACTAAGTGATGTATGATTATATCATACATAATTAGGGTGGTACCGCGGAATTCCAGCTTTCGTCCCTATATCTATTTGGGGAGAGGGCTTTTTTTATTTGGTAAATTATACACCTATAAAAAGAGCAGCTATGCTGCAATTAGGATCTTTTCACCTATAAAAAGAGTAGCTATGCACTAATGAAAAGAGCAGCTACGCTGCAATACGGAACTTTTCTGCAATTAGGATCTTTTCGCCTATAAAAAGAGCAGTGGTTCTGCAATTAATAACTTGTCACAAATAATTATGAAATCTTAAATCTTCATAAGAAGATTATAAACAATAAAAAGATATTCACAATGGATATCGGAGTCAACTGTTAACTGAAAAAAATGGAGGAATAGTTTATGAAATTTATGAAAACCAATGACTTAAGAGAAGCATACTTGAAATTTTTTGAAAGTAAAGATCATCTAAGAATGGATAGCTTTTCTTTGGTTCCAAAGAACGATAAAAGTTTATTATTAATAAATGCAGGAATGGCTCCGTTGAAGCCTTATTTTACTGGATTACAAGAGCCACCAAAGAGAAGAATTACAACTTGCCAAAAATGTATTAGAACAGGGGATATAGAAAACGTAGGTATTACAAGTAGACATGGTACTTTCTTTGAGATGCTTGGAAACTTTTCTTTTGCAGATTATTTCAAGAAAGAAATAATTCCTTGGGCTTGGGAGTTTATCACAGAGGTGTTGGAACTTCCTAAAGATAGATTATATGTAACTATATATTTAGATGATGATGAAGCATATGAATACTGGACTACACTTACAGATGTGGATAAAACTCATATATTTAGATTAGGCAAAGAAGATAACTTCTGGGAACATGGTGCAGGTCCATGCGGTCCTTGTACAGAAATTCATTTTAATAGATCAGAGGAAATACCAACTAACGCTGATGAGTTTGTTAAATTAGCAGATGAAGATAAAATAATAGAATTCTGGAACCTTGTTTTCACTCAATTTGATGGTGACGGAAAAGGAAACTATGAAAAACTTGCTAATACTAACATTGATACAGGTATGGGACTTGAAAGACTTGCAACTATAATGCAAGAGAAGAATAGTATTTTTGAAATTGATACATTAGAAAATATTTTAAGTGAAGTTGCAAAATTAGCTAATGTTAAATATGGAGAAAATCAAAAAACAGATATATCTTTAAGATTAATAACTGACCATATTAGATCGATAACTTTCATGATTTCAGATGATGTTATGCCATCAAATGAAGGTAGAGGATATGTGTTAAGAAGACTTCTTAGAAGAGCAGCAAGACATGGGAAAACTTTAGGAATTAAAGAAGCATTCCTTTGCAATTTATGTGATACTGTTATAAGAGATTCGAGTGAAGCTTATCCAGAACTAAATAGCAAAAAAGAATATATTAAAAAAGTAATTAAAATAGAAGAAGATAAATTTAGAGAAACTTTAGATTCAGGAATGGAAATATTAAATGGATTTATAAGTGAACTAAAAGCAAAGAATGAAAAAGTTCTTAGTGGTGTGGATGGATTCAAATTATATGATACATTTGGTTTCCCAATGGAACTTACAAAAGAAATATTAGAAGATGAAGGTTTAGCATTAGATGAAGAGGCTTTCCATGAAGAAATGAAAGTTCAAAGAGAAAGAGCTAGAAGTGCAAGAAAAGTTTCTAATTACATGGGAACTGATGTTAAAACATTAGATATTATACCAGGAGAAATCGAAACTGTTTTTGATGGATATGACAATGATACTTTAAATGCAGAAGTTAAAGTGTTAATTGAAGGTGAAGACTTTACAGATGCTATAACAGAAGGAAATAAAGCTATTATAGTTACTGATGTTACTCCTTTATACGCTGAAATGGGTGGTCAAATAGGAGATACAGGTGTAATATTTAATGATGGTTTTAAAGCTAATGTGCTTGATACTAAAAAGAACATAGGTGGAAAAATAGTTCATTTTGTTGAAGTTGTATCAGGAGAACTTAAAGTGGGAGATACAGTTACTATAGAAGTGGATAAAGTTAGACGTGAAAATATTAAGAAGAACCATACTGCAACTCATCTTTTGGATAAAGCATTAACTGAGGTTCTTGGATCACATGTTCATCAAGCTGGATCTTATGTAAGTAATGATAGACTTAGATTTGACTTTTCTCACTTTGAAGCTATGACAGAAGAAGAAATAAGTAGGGTTGAAGATTTGGTAAATGAAGCAATTACAAGTGTTACACCAGTTGTTACAGAAGTTATGGATCTTCAAGAAGCAAAAAATAGTGGAGCTATAGGTATATTTGATGATAAATATGCTGATAAAGTTAGAGTTGTAAGTGCAGGGGAATACTCTAAAGAATTATGTGGTGGAACACATATAGATAACACAGGAAAGATTGGTTTATTCAAAATTATATCTGAAAGTGGTATTGCTGCAGGAACAAGAAGAATTGAAGCTGTAATAGGAAAAGAAGCTTATAAGATAGTAAATGAAAAGAAAGATTTATTAAAAGAAATTTCAACTAAGCTTAAATGCTCAGAAAAAGAATTATTAGCTAAGCTTGATCAACAAGTTAAGGAGCTTAAGGAAAAAGATAAAGAAATAACAGCTCTAAAATCTAAATTCGCATCAATGGGAATAGATGATATAGTATCTTCTTCAAGAAACGTTAAGGATATAAATGTAATTTCTTATGAATTAAAAGACGTTGATAGTGATACTTTAAGAGATGTATGCGAAAAGGTAAGAGATAAAGCTCCAAATAGCATAGTTTTACTTATGAGTGCAAATGCTGGAAAAGTTATTATTTGTGCTATGGCAACTAAAGATGCAGTAGCTAAAGGTGCTCATTGCGGAAAGTTAATAAAAGAAATATCTTCTATGCTTGGCGGCGGTGGCGGCGGAAGACCAGACATGGCTCAAGCAGGTGGAAAGATGCCAGAAAAGATACAAGAGGCGATTGAAGAATCATATAAAATAGTGGAAACTTTAGCAAAGTAGTATACTTTTTATAAAAAATAGGTTATAATCTAATTATAGTTAGTGAATAAATTTAAAAAATAAAGTTAATAATAAATATGGATATCGTTTCCTTATAAAATGATTAAGGGGGTGAGTTGCTTTAAGTAGCAATTTTATGAGTAATAATATTGAACATACAATGCAATTTGATTTAAGTAAGAATAAAGAAGCTCTTACAAAAACAATATTAACAGAGGTTTATAATTCATTACAGGAAAAAGGATATAATCCTATAAATCAATTAGTTGGATATTTGATTTCAGGAGACCCTACTTACATCACTAATTACAACGGAGCAAGAGCTTTAGTAAGAAAACTCGAGAGAGATGACATACTAGAAGAAGTTATAAAATCTTATTTAGAGATAAAGTAGAGAGTGCCCGTTTATAACGGGCACTTTTAATTTTAGTATATGAAAGAAAGCGTGATATCGAGATTTTCTTGATATTTGCTGCTTATATGTTGTGAGAGGTGCTGTAATTTGAGGATACTTGGATTAGATTTGGGTTCAAAGACTATTGGAGTGGCAGTAAGTGATCCGCTAGGATTCACTGCTCAAGGCCTGACTACAGTTAGAAGAACTAATAAAGAAAAAGATATAGCGGAAATAAAAAAGTTTTGTGATGAATATGATGCAAAGGTTATTGTAATTGGATTACCCAAGAATATGAACGGAACAATAGGACCATCTGGAGAGATTGCGATGGCTTTTGGAAAGGTTATAGAAGAAGAACTTAATGTAGAAGTGAAATTCTGGGATGAACGTTTAACTACTGTTGCAGCACATAAAGCAATGCTTGAAGCTGATTTGTCAAGGAATAAGAGGAAGAAGATAGTAGATAAAGTTGCATCAACTTACATACTTCAAGGATATTTAGATATGATTTCAAGAAAATAAATATCTGATGGAATAGGAAATTTTGAGGAGTATATGTATAAGATTAATTTCTTATACAATATGCTTTTATTAATAAATATATATTGCAAAAATAATCCTTATCATAATTCTAAAAATATCGCAAGAATTTTAATCGGGATTGTGAAATGTGCATTGTGAATTGCAACATAAATAAAAATAAAATACAGAAGGGATACATTTATGGATAAGGAAGCAAAATATGTATATATACCTGATCAAGAAGGAAATGACGTTAAGTTTGAGGTTGTTATATACTTTGAAATAGAAAAATTAAAAGGCCAATATATTATTGCAACTCCTGCATTTGAAGAAACTGATGAAGCTTATGCTTTTAAGATATTCAAAGATGAGGATGGAAGCGATATATTTATAGCTTTAGAAGATGACGATGAAGAATTCGAAATGGTATTAGAAACTTATGAAACTCTTATGAATGAAGATGGTTTAATTGAGGAATAGTATACAATCTAGTAATATGATATTTTTTTTAATGTTTATTTAGAGAAAAATCAATTCATTTAATATGAAAAGTGAGGTGTCATGTATGGATGCATCAAATTTAATTGATATGAATGCCTTGAAGGAAGACTTGAAAAAAAAGGGTTATAAATTAACACCACAAAGAAGATCAATTGTTGATACTATTATTGAAAATGAAGGTCAACATTTAACAGCGGAAGAAATATATGATAGTGTAAAAAAAAGTTGTCCGGAAATTGGATTAGCAACAGTATATAGAACTATTCTTTTGTTAGAAGAATTAGGAGTAATATCAAGATTAGATCTAAATGATGGATGTAGTAGATATGAAATAGTGCATTCAAATGAAACGCACAGACATCATCATCTTATTTGTAATATCTGTCATAAGGTTTTGGAAGTTCAGGATGATTTATTAGAGGATTTAGAATCTGGAATTGAAAAGCAATATAAGTTTAAGATTTTAGACCATAGTTTAAAATTTTTTGGCGTATGTGATGAATGCCAAAAGAAGCTAAGTGATGAATAAAAGGACTTTTAATAGAAAATTAAAAATAAAATAAAGTCAAAAGTGTGCCAGATATTTTGCCGTGAATGAAGTAAGGATATGTATTTTACGGTTTATATATTTACTAAGAAAATGCATTCGGTGCCATGCTTAAAAAGGCGTGGTATCAAATGGTAATTCTTATTAAGGTATATGTATTTAAAGTGAATTAATATGGCTAAACCTTATATGCTAAATAAAGCAATGTAGGCTTATAGATTGGAATGTAGATTAAGGTCGCCTATATTAATGTGAAATATATTGTCACATAGGACTTGTTATTTTTTAATGCTAAAGAAAGAACCTTTGTTTATAAATATAATATTAAGAAGAAGGAGGGGAAGTATGAAAAATGAAAGAGCGAAGATAAAGATAATTCCTCTTGGTGGTATAAACGAAATCGGAAAAAATATAACAGCTATAGAATATAAAGAAGATATTATTATTATAGACTGTGGACTAAAATTTCCGGATGATGATATGTTTGGAATAGATATTGTAATACCAGATGTTTCATATCTAATCAAAAATTCAGAGAAAATCAAGGGGATATTTTTAACTCACGGACATGAAGACCATATAGGAGCGTTGCCGTATGTACTTAGACAACTAAATGTTCCTGTTTATGGCACTAAGCTTACTCTTGGAATAGTTGAAACAAAACTAAAGGAACACGGTTTGTTAGCTTCAACAGAGTTAGTAAGAGTAAAGCCAAAGGATATAATTAAACTTGATAGTGTTTCAGTTGAATTTATAAAGACTAATCACTCAATTGCAGATTCAGTTGCAATTGCAGTTCATACACCACTTGGGGTAGTACTTCATACAGGAGATTTTAAGATTGATTACACACCAATTGATGGAGAAATGATGGATTTTGGAAGATTAGCTGAACTTGGAAGAAAGGGAGTTTTAGTATTAATGGCGGATTCAACAAATGTTGAAAGACCAGGATATACTATGACAGAAAAGGTTGTTGGCGAAACTTTCCTAAGACTTTTTAGTAAGGCTAAGGGCAGGTTAATAGTTGCAACATTTGCATCTAATGTTCACAGAATTCAGCAAATAATTACAGCTGCTGAAGCTTATGAAAAGAAGGTAGCAGTTTCAGGAAGAAGTATGGAGAATATTGTTCAAGTTGCAATAGAACTTGGATATCTCACAGTTGGAAAAGATGTACTTGTTCCAGTGGATCAAATTTCAAAATATCCAAACGAAAAAATTGTTGTAATAACAACTGGAAGCCAGGGGGAACCAATGTCTGCTCTTGCAAGAATGGCAGCATCGGAGCATAGAAAAATTAATGTAATTCCAGGCGATACAGTAATTATTTCAGCAACACCTATACCAGGTAATGAAAAATTTGTTTCAAAAGTTATAAATCAACTATTTAAAAAGGGTGCTCAAGTTATATATGATTCTCAGGAAAAGATTCACGTTTCAGGTCATGCATGTCAAGAAGAACTTAAACTAATGCAGGCTTTAGTTAAACCAAAATTCTTTGTGCCAGTTCATGGTGAATATAGACATTTAAAGAAGCATGGTGAATTAGCTATGGAAGTTGGACTTTCAGAAAAGAATTTATTAATACCTGAGAATGGTGATGTTATCGAAGTAGCAAGAAATTATATTAAAAAGAATGGTACTGTTGTTTCAGGGCAAGTGTTTGTTGATGGTCTCGGTGTTGGAGATGTCGGAAATATTGTCTTAAGAGATAGAAAACATCTTTCACAAGATGGTATATTAACAATAGTAGTTACAATAGAGAAACAAACTGGAAGGGTTGTATCCGGTCCAGATATAATTTCAAGGGGATTCGTCTATGTTAGAGAATCTGAAGGTCTTATGGATGAAGCAAGAGAAATTGTTAAATCTGTATTAAAGACTTGTGAAGAAAAACAGATTACTGACTGGGCTACATTAAAATCTAAGATGAGGGATCAACTTAGAGAGTATCTTTACGAAAAGACTAAGAGGAAACCTATGATATTGCCAATAATTATGGAGTTTTAGAAGTTTTTGGAAGTATGAAGGAAAATAGTGATTCTAAAACTGCAAAGAATATATTTTGTTATTGATAATTAAATTATGAATTAACTAAATATTAAATTGTTAAATATATATTCTTTGGAATAGGGTTGACTTTTTTTGATGAAAAGAGTAGAATTTATAATAGTTGTGTAGGAATTGGATACTTTAAGTATCCAATTTTCTTTTGGAGAAAAACAGTTATAGGTTTACATTTATATGTGAATAATTTTAATCGCAATTTATTTATAATAATAGTAATAATATGTTAACAGTATGAAGTTATTTACAGTGTATACTTAAATTTTAACTAATTTATATACAAACTAAAGAGAAACTATAAAAGAAAAATTCGCAGCTTGCTTGCTGTTTGGAGGAATAATAATGGAATTAATTAAAAGAGAAGATATAAGAAATATTGCTATAATTGCCCACGTTGACCACGGTAAGACAACTTTAGTAGATGCTTTGTTAAAACAAAGCCATACATTTAGAGCTAATGAAAAAGTAGAAGAAAGAGTAATGGATTCTAATGACTTAGAAAAAGAAAGAGGAATTACAATTCTTTCAAAGAATACTGCAGTAATTTATAATGATATAAAAATAAATATAGTAGATACACCAGGGCATGCTGATTTCGGTGGAGAAGTTGAACGTGTACTTAAGATGGTTGATTCAGTTTTGCTTGTTGTTGACTCTTATGAAGGACCAATGCCACAAACTAAATTCGTTTTAAAGAAATCATTAGAATTAGGTTTAAAGCCAATAGTTATAATTAACAAAATAGATAAACCAAATGCTAGACCAACAGACGTTATTGATGAAGTATTTGATCTATTCGTAGAACTTGGAGCTAATGATGAACAATTAGATTTCCAAATTATTTATGCATCAGCTAGAGAAGGCTTTGCAAAATATAATGTAGATGATCAAAATAATGATATGACTCCTATATTTGATACAATATTAAAATATGTTGCACCACCAGAAGGATATATGGATGAACCACTTCAAATGCTTGTTAGTACACTAGATACAAATGCATTTGTTGGGAAAATTGCAATTGGTAAGATACATCGAGGTACAGTAAAGAGAAATCAAACAGTTGCTTTATTGAAGAATGATGGATCAAGCGCTAATTACAAAATAACTAGTATATTCACATACAAAGGATTAAAGAGAGAAGAAGCAGAAGAAGCTTCAATGGGAGATATAGTTGCAGTAAGTGGTGTTATTGATGCTAATATAGGTGATACTATAGCAGATTCATCATCGCCAGAAGCATTACCATTCCTTGAAATAGATGAACCTACTTTAAATATGAACTTTATGGTTAATGATTCACCATTTGCAGGTCAAGAAGGTGAATTCGTAACATCAAGACATTTAAGAGATAGATTAATGAAAGAACTTGAAACAAATGTAAGTTTAAGAGTAAAAGAACTTACTCCAGATTGTTTTGAAGTTTCAGGAAGAGGAGAACTTCACCTTTCAGTTCTTATTGAAACAATGAGAAGAGAAGGATATGAATTCCAAGTTTCAAAGGCAAATGTTATATTTAGAGAAGTAGATGGCCATAAGGAAGAACCAATTGAGTACTTAACAATTGATGTTCCAGAAGAATTTATGGGACCTGTTATGGAAAAGCTTGGACCAAGAAAAGCAGAAATGGTTAATATGACATCTGCAGTAAATGGATATACAAGATTAGAATTCACAGTTCCAGCTAGAGGACTTATTGGATTTAGAAGTGAATTAATGACTGATACAAAAGGTAATGGAATTATGAATCACGTATTCCATTCTTATGAAAAATACAAAGGTGATATTCCAGGAAGAAGCAGAGGATCAATAGTTTCATTTGAAGCAGGAGATTCAATAGCATATGGATTATATAGTGCTCAAGAAAGAGGCCAATTATTCATAGGTGCTGGTGTTCCTGTATATGGTGGTATGATTGTTGGGGTTTCTGCAAGAGCAGAGGATCTTGAAATTAATGTATGTAAAATGAAGAAACTTACTAATACAAGATCATCAGGTGCTGATGATGCATTAAAATTAACTCCACCAGTTGAAATGTCTCTTGAACAATGTTTAGAATTTATAAATGCTGATGAATTGGTAGAAGTTACACCAAAGAATATAAGAATGAGAAAAAGAGTATTGGATAGTGCTGAAAGAAGAAGAATGATTAGCAGAAACAAAAAATAATTTGCTGAAAATACTTTAACTATTAAATAAAATAAATATAATTAAAGTAAATGGTCTTTATTTGGCTATTTACTTTTAATTATATCTAGGAGAAAGTAGAAAAAGTTTATGAATAAATATAAATCTTTTAGAAAGCTAATACTGTTAATTATATTATTTTTATTTGTAATAACTCTGACGTTTGTAATATCTTATAGTAGTACCATAAGAAAACCATTAAAGTCGACTGAAGACTCAATTATAATTGAAGTCAAACAAGGCGAAGGTTTTTATGATATATTGGATAAGTTAGACAAAGAAAATAAATTGACCAATAAACTTCTTATTAAAGTAAATCAGGCTATAGATAAGAGAAAAGTAAATTTAACAGAAGGTATATATGAAATAAATACAAATTCATCCTTAGAAGAACTGATAAAATCTTTAGAAAATAAGGATGGGGATAAGGATTTGGTTAAATTAACTATACCAGAAGGTTATTCTATAGAAGATATTGCTAAAAGCGTAGAAGATAAAGGTATTTGTTCTAAAGACGAATTTATTAAAGACGTTAAAGATTATAAATTGCCTAGTTTCGTGAAAAATAATAATAAGAAGAGATATAATTTGGAAGGATATTTGTATCCTGATACATATTTAATAGAAAAAGGGTCAAATGCAAATGATGTAATTAAATCTATGCTAGATAGATTTGAAGATGTGCTGAAGCAGGCAGAAGATGAGACTAAAGTTGAAATAAGTGATGAAGATGTTGAAAAAATAGTTACTATAGCTTCCATGATAGAAAGAGAAGCAAGAGTGCCTGGTGATAGGCCATTAATATCATCAGTTATTTACAACAGATTAGAGAAAGATATGAAACTTCAAATAGACGCAGCCGTAATTTATGCATTAGGATATCATGTTGATGTAGTATTAAACAAGCATCTAGAAGTAGATTCTCCATATAATGTGTATAAGTATAAAGGCCTGCCAGTTGGTCCTATAGCAAATCCAGGTTTAGACTGCATTAAGGCAGCATTGCTTCCTGAAAAGACAGATTATTTATATTATATTATGAAAGATGATGGATCACATTATTTTACTAATAACTATGAAGATTTTTTAAATAAGAAAAAAGAGTTGGGATACTAAGTACAATGCACAATTCACAATGATGCACAATCGATAGTTGTGAATTGATAATTTAAGTTCTAAAGTATAATATAGAGACTTGATTTTGGATATGTATAGATTTCCAAAACAAGAACTTGACATATACCCAGTCTAACTCAAGTAAATTGAAGAACTAATCAAATGCATAAGTAAAATTCTTAAATTGCTTATCTACATATATAGATAAACCAATTATAAGTTAGATTTATACTATGAAATATATCTCAACTAGAAATAAGAATTATGCTTTTGTGGAATGTTTCATTAGGAATTTGATGGCTCTGATTCCTAGATTATAAGTTGTTTCAAGTATGCTAGTTCAAAGCTTGCCTTTGATGCTAGCATCTTGGGTGCAACTTGTAATCTTGGGATCATCCATCATAATTCCTTAGAAACTGGAACAACAGCATAATCCTTATTTCGGCGAGCTATATGCATAAGTTCAGGTCTTAGTTGGTTTATCTATAATACAGATTTATGGAGGAAATTCATGAGCGAAATCACATATGACTATATGGAAGAATATATTAGAAGTTTAATTCCTGAGAGAGAAGGGACATTAAAGGAAATAGAAGCTTTTGCAAGAGCAAATGGGGTGCCTATTGTTCAAAAAGAAACAGGTGTATTTCTTGAATTCATGACTAGTATGAAGAAACCAAAAAGAATATTAGAACTTGGAACAGCAATAGGGTTTTCATCAATACTAATGTATCAAGCTGCGGGGACAGAACCAGAAATTGTTACAATAGAACGTGATGAAAAAATGATTGAACTTGCAAACATTAATTTAAAGAAATTTAATTTAGACCATAAGATCAAAATTGAAGAGGGCGATTGTTTAGAGATTTTAGAAAAATTAAATGAGCCTTTTGATTTGATTTTTATGGATGCAGGCAAAGGACATTACAACCACTTTTTGCCACACTGTTTGAGACTACTTAATCCAGATGGAGTAATAGTTGCTGATAATGTTTTATTTAGAGGTATGGTGGCATCACAAGAATTAGTTAAAAGAAGAAAAATTACAATAGTAAAGAGAATGAGGACTTATTTGGAATTAGTTACTCAAGATGAAAACTTAATTACATCTGTTATACCAATGGGAGATGGAATTGCAGTTACAAAGAGGAGGTAAATTAAAATGATAAGACCAGAAATTTTAGCACCAGCAGGAAATTTAGATAAACTTAAAATAGCAATAGATTTTGGTGCAGACGCTGTATATCTTGGCGGAAGCAAATTAAATCTAAGAGCATTTGCAGATAATTTTACTAATGAACAATTAAAGGAAGGCGTGGAATACGCTCATGATAGAAATCGAAAAGTTTATGTAACTATGAACGTTTTCCCTCATAATGCAGATTTAGGCGGAGTAGAAGATTATATAAAGGAATTATATGAAACAGGTGTTGATGCAATAATAGCATCAGATCCAGCAATAATTTCAGCAGCTAGAGAAGTTGCACCAAATTTAGAGATTCACTTAAGCACTCAAGCTAATAATGTTAACTGGAGAGCAGCTAAGTTTTGGTATGAACAAGGTGTTAAGAGAATAGTAATGGCTAGAGAGCTTAGCTTAACTGAGATAAAAGAAATGAGAGATAACTTACCAGAGGAATGTGAGATCGAAGCATTTGTGCATGGTTCAATGTGTATAAGTTACTCAGGAAGATGTTTAATTTCTAATTATATGGTTGGGAGAGACGCTAATAGAGGGGCTTGTGCGCAAGCATGTAGATTTAAATATCATTTGGTAGAAGAAAAGAGACCAAATGAATTTTATCCAGTAGTTGAAGATGAGAATGGAACATACATAATGAATTCAAAAGACTTATGTATGATTGAACATATAGACGATGTTATAAAGGCTGGAGTATACTCTCTAAAAATCGAAGGACGAATGAAGAGTTTATATTACGTTGCAGCAGTAGTTAAATCATATAGGCAGGCAGTGGATGCATATATGAAAGATCCTGATAATTATAAATTTGATCCAAAGTGGATGGAAAATTTAAATAAAGTAAGTCACAGAGTATATCATACAGGTTTTTACTATGGCCAGAGTGGAGAGCAAGTATACGAAGATTCAGCGTATATAAGGCATGCAGACATAATAGGAATAGTAAGAGCATACGATGAAGAAACAAAAATAGCAACCATTGAACAAAAAAATAAAGTGTTAAATGGTGATACAGTAGAAGTTTTAAGACCAGAAGGAGATAATTTCGAAGTTGTTCTTCATGATATGACAGAAGAAAACGGAACTCCAATAGAGTCGGCAAATAGAGCGAAAATGATATACAAAGTAAGAGTAGATATTCCTCTAAAAGAAAAAGATTTAATAGTTAAAGACAAAGAATAGTTTATTTAATGGGAGCTTGCTCAACTTTGACTTGTACGAATGAATAATTCGGAGCAAGCTAAAGTTGTTGCAAGCTCCTATTTTTAGCGTTTTCAGCGAAATTTTTATGGTACTAGTTAATCATAAATTTCAAATGTATTTGATTTGGTTAAATATAATAATTATAAGCTAGATCCATACTATGAAATATATAATAGATAGACCGGAACACCAGCACAATCTTTATTTCGGCGATTATATGTATGGATGTCTAAAGTATTAATTAGACTTATTATGTGAACACGTTTCTATATTTACTACATATAAATGGTTATCTTAGCTAGAAATCATAAATATATTTTCATAGCTTTTCGGAACAAAATATTTATGATTTCGGTAAGTTACCACATAAATTTAGCTTTAGAGCTGGATATCTATAAATATATAAGTCCAGATATTTTGAATAAAACACCTTATTTAAGGCTAGAATTTAAGCTAGAGAGGGAGGTGTTTTTCATTTTTACTGGAAAATTTGATAGAAATAAGAGATTGATTCAGATTCTAGCTATGCTTATGACTGTAATTATTATGTTAACAGCGCGTTTAACAATATTGCAAATATATCCATCTGAAAGAGTTGTGAGTTCTTATCAAAATCACCAAGAAGAAAATATTAGCAATATGAATTATATGATTTTAGACACTAATGGGAAAGATTTAATGAAGTATAACAAAAAATACGTACTTGTCATTGATACAAGACCATTCAGTTTAAATAACTATGAAGAAACACTTGAGGATTTAATGGCGTTTAATTTCATAATGAAATCTGAAAATCCTGATTTTAGTTATTCAGATATAATGAAACAAAGTGGGAAATTATATTTTAACATATCAGAGGATACATATAACAAAATTAATAATCTAAAAAATATTAAAGGAATATATACTTATATTTCTGATGAAGTAGATACTAAAAAAGCGTGGAGTGTCAGCAGTATGTTATCAAAAATATTAGATGAGGAACATGAAGCAGGAACTCTTGAAGGTGATATGTATGATTATCTAAAAGATAATGAAAAACCTAAAAGTGAATTTTATTTAGATAATAAAGCTGTTTATGCGAAACAATCAGTAAGTATAAGTGATGATAATAAAAATTTAAAATTAACTCTTGATAGTGATATTGAAAATAAAATAAGAGATATTTTGGATAAAGAGGAATATTCATATTTAAGCAATGTAGGGGTTACTATAATGGAAAGTGATACAGGTAAAATTAGGGCAATGGTTCAAAAGGATGAAAGCGCTGCTAATGTGAATTTAGGTATACAGCAGATTGGATATGAACCTGGATCTATTTACAAAGTAATAACACTCGGAGCAGCTTTAGATATGGGGCTTATAAATATAAATGATACTTTTGTTGGAGCAGGTAAGATAGATAGAAAAGTATATGGTAAATTATCAGTTGAGCAGGCTTTTGAAAAGTCTTCTAATGATGTGTTTGCTGATATAGGAGCAAAAGTTGGCTATGATAAATTAATGGATTACTCACAGAAATTAGGATTATACGATAGAGTACTAAATTTAAATAGTGGAATCGTAAAAGAGGCACAAGGGGTGAAACCAGAAGAGGAGTCCGGAATAAACAATATATCTATAGGACAATGCATGAATGTAACTCCAATTCAAATGCTGGGAGCTATAAATTCTATAACTAATAATGGGGTTTATGAAAAACCATACTTAGTCGAAGGTATTTTGGATAAAGATGATAATTTAATAAAAGAGTTTAAAACTGATAAAAAGAGAGTATTTAGTGAAACAACAGCAAAAATAGTTAAGAATGAAATGAGGCAGGTTGTTTTGAAAGGAACAGGAATAAAAGCCTATGAATCAGATCTTGATATAGGTGGTAAAACTGGTTCGGCGACAGGTAGTGAAGGTAAAACCCATGGATGGTTTGCTGGATATTTTAGTGCAGGAGGAAAAAACTATACTATGGTAGTATTTACTCCAGACATACAGATGGATAAGGATGCTAATAATGAAGATCTTGGTGGTGGCGATACTGCAGCACCAATATTTAAAGATATAGTTAAAACTTTAAATGCGAAGTAGTGAAATTTAATCACTGCTATATTATATACAGTGAGATAATAAATTTACATTTAGAATTCTAGTGAACTAAGTGGTAAATTAAGCTTGTGATATAGAAATTTAATTGCAATATAAGTGTTCTGAAAAAATTAATTAATAAGAACATATATTGGAATATCGGTCGCTACAAACCAAATAACTTTATTAAGAGTGAATTATATCATTTAGAACCTATATAGTAAAATATAAATATAAAAAATAAAAATGTATAAGCAACTTTTTTGGTACTCCAACATATTATAATATCAAGCACTGCTATGGAGGAAAAAGGTGTTTATATTAAATAGCTTTATAGACCTAATATTAAATTCACTATTCTTAACTGGATATGTGACAAACAATAATACATTTCCACTACCTTTAGATGAAACAGAAGAACAAATGTATTTGAAAAAATTTAAAGAAGGAGATAAAAATGCCAAAAGTATTTTAATTGAAAGAAACTTAAGATTAGTAGCTCATATAGTAAAAAAATATTCGTTTCCTAATAAGGATGTAGATGAATTAATTTCAATTGGTACTGTTGGATTAATAAAAGCAATCGATTCTTTCGATGCAGGTAAGGGTACTAGACTTGCAACTTATGCTTCTAGATGTATAGAAAATGAGATTCTAATGCTGTTTAGAAATAGTAAAAAGCAAAAAAGTGAAGTTTATCTCCAAGATCCAATCGGAGTCGATAAAGAAGGAAATGAATTTTGTCTTATGGATATACTAAGCAGTGAAAAAGATAGCGTCTTAGAAAAAGTTGAAAGCAATTTACAAGTTAGAGCTCTATATAAAAAGTTGATTGAGTCATTAACCAAAAGAGAAAGTGCTATTATAATAATGAGATATGGATTAATTGATGGAAAATGCAAAACACAAAGAGAAATAGCAGTAAATTTAGGAATATCACGATCGTATGTATCGAGAATAGAAAAAAAAGCTTTAAAAAAATTAAAAAAAGAGTTATTTACTAAAAATTAATTTAGTGTATAGAGAATTATAAATCTTTATCACTATAAAGCGATGCGCTGCTATTTAGTATATAATATGTACTTAATAATATCCATTTTCATTCATATTAGTGTAATGTTAAGAGAAGTTGGAAGGATAAATATTCTATATTTATATAAAGAATATTGACATACTTTAAACAAGGGTGCTATTTTTAATATAGCACCTTATTTTTTATAAGATATACTTTTTAAAATTATGGATAGAGGAGAAAACTTATGGCTAAAATAGACAACTTATTAGATAGAATTGATCTAACTAGCGCATCAGATATTCACTTAACTTCAGAATTGCCACCAATGGTAAGAGTAGACGGTGATTTGGTTATCGCAGATGAAAATGCAGTACCACACGAAGTTGTTGGAGAATATATTAGAGATCTAATGCCAAGTAAATATGAAGAGTTTTTAGAAAATGGAGAAATAGATTTTAAATATAATAAGCCTGGTTTAGGAAACTTCAGAGTTAATGCATTTAAATGCAAAGGTAATTATGCTATATGTATGAGAGTTATAAAGGAAGCGATACCAAAGCTTAGGGATATATCAGATGCACCAGCTTTAAAGGATTTCACTGAATTACAAGATGGATTGGTTCTTGTTACTGGACCAACAGGATCAGGAAAAAGTACAACACTTGCTGCTATGGTAAATGAAATAAATATGACTAAAGAAAAGCATATAATTACATTAGAAGAACCAATAGAATATATCTATGAAACGAAGAAATCAATGGTAAATCAAAGGGAAGTTGGACAAGATACAAAAAGCTATGCAATGGGACTTAGAGCAGCATTAAGACAAGATCCAGATGTTATACTTCTTGGAGAGATGAGAGACCCTGAGACAATTGAAATAGCTTTAAGAGCTGCGCAAACAGGACATTTGGTTTTTTCTACTTTGCATAATATGGGAGCAGCAAATAGTATATATAGAATTATAAATTCTTTTGAATCTGGCCATCAAAATGAAGTGAAAATTCAACTATCATCATTGCTTAGGGGAGTTGTTTCACAAGTATTATTGCCAAATGCTTCAGGAAAGGGTAGAACTGCTGCAATGGAAATTATGGTATGTACCTCTAGTATAAAAAATCTTATAAGAGAAGGAAATTTTGAGCAGATTAACAGCTTTATTCAAATGGGCTCTAAATTTGGAATGCAGACTATTGAGATGGATTTGAAAAGATTAGTAAGTAATAATACTATATCGAGGGAAGAATATGAAAAATGGATACGAAATAATAAATAAAAAATAATAATTGCATAAATAAAAAAAGGAATTTGAGTAAATGTGTTGAATATATTGCAATTAGTAGATTTTTTTCTGCAGAGAAGGGAAAGATTTAATCATGCAACAAGAGATAATTACGTCCTTAGATTTTGGTACTCAAAAATTATCTGCTACTGTAGCGATTAGAGAGAAAGACGAACTTAAAATTTTAGGAGTTCAATCATGCAAATCAGCAGGTATAGAGAAAGGTTTGTTATTAGATATTGATAAATGCAGGGATGTTGCAGTAAGCTTATTAAAGGATTTAGAAAAAAAGACGACAGTAAAAAGTGAAAGAATATCCATTGGAATTTCTTCTAATAAAGTAAGAGTTACTGAAGTATCAACTGTAGTTAATATTCAAGAAAAAGTTACAAGTGCGGATATAAGAAAAGCGCTGAAAAATGCACAAAGAGATTTTATTTTAAGTGACGATGAAAGTATAGTAGATGTGCTTATCAATTTTTATATATTAGATAACAAAGTAATACGGAAAGATGTATTAAATTGGAAAGGAAGTAAACTTGAAATAAATCTTACATTAGTAATAGCAGCTAAAAGTGAAATAGAAAAATATTATGAACTTTTTAGAAAAACAGAGTATAATATTGGGTCTATAAAATTGAATATATTAGTAGGAAAGCAAGTGTTCTTGAATGAAAAAAATTCTATGGAAAGTATAGTGATTGCGGACATTGGAGCTGGGACTACTGATATAGCATTATTTACGGATGGAATTCCTAAAAGTATAAATTCTATTCCAATAGGTGGAAGAAATATAACTAAGGATTTAGCAATTTGTGGAAAGTTTTCGTTTTTAAAAGCAGATAATATGAAAAAGATTTACTCTAGTAATTATAAAGCTTTATATCTAGATAATTCGCTTGAAGAGGAAATTGAGGTAGGAACTACTAAAGTTTCCAGGAAATTATTCTATGAAGTGGTAAATGCTAGAATTGAAGAAATATTAAGCCATATCAATATAAAATTAAAAAATACTGGTCATTATGATAGAATTTGTAGTATAATTCTATATGGAGATGGAGTTAATTATTTTGAAGATATAGATGAAATCGTTCGTAAAATTTTCAAAATAAAAACTAAAGTTATAAGAAAAAATGATCTGGGAATAAAAAATTCAGAAAATATAACTTCTATGGCTATTGCTAAAGAAGTATATGATAGATTAAATTTATTAGAGGATGATAATATAATTCTAACTAATAAACATAATGATAATAAAGTAATTAATGAAAAAGAACATTTACACAATAATGAAGGTGAAAATCATATTCTAAAAAAAGTTAAAGTTTTTTTTGATAAGATTTTTTAAGGGGAGGAATTGTTTTGTTAGATTTTGAGACAGATATGCAAGAGTTAACCAATATAAAAGTTATTGGTTGCGGCGGCGGCGGAAGTAATGCCGTAAATAGAATGATAGTTGAAGGATTAAAAAATGTTGAATTTATTGCAATAAATACAGATAAGCAAGCACTTATGCTTTCTAATGCAGATCAAAAAATTCAAATAGGTGAAAAGCTAACTAAAGGACTAGGAGCTGGAGCTAATCCGGAAATAGGAAAGAAAGCAGCAGAAGAAAGCAGAGAAGAAATAACAGCTTCTATAAAGGGAGCAAATATGGTGTTTATTACTGCTGGTATGGGCGGCGGAACAGGAACAGGTGCTGCACCAATAGTAGCGGAAATTGCTAAATCTATGGAGATTTTAACTGTAGGAGTAGTAACTAAACCTTTCCCTTTTGAAGGTAAAAGAAGAATGAGACATGCTGAAATGGGGATAGCAACATTAAAAGAAAAAGTTGACACATTAGTTATAATCCCTAATGAAAGACTACTTAATATGGCTGATAAGAAAACAACGCTGTTGGATTCGTTTAAGTTAGCTGATGAAGTCTTAAGACAAGGTGTTCAAGCTATTTCAGACTTAATTACAATAACAGGTGTAATTAATGCTGACTTTGCAGATATAAAAGCAGTAATGCTTAATAAAGGACTAGCTCATATGGGAGTTGGTTTCGGTAAAGGTGATACTAGGACACAAGATGCTGTTAAACAAGCAATTTCATCTCCACTTTTAGAAACATCAATAGATGGAGCTACAGATGTTATTATAAACTTCACTGGAGGAGCAGACCTTGGAGCATTAGAAGTATATGATGCTGCGGATGTTGTTCGTGAGGCTGTAGATCCAGATGCTAATATAATCGTGGGAGCTGTTATAGATGAAACTCTTAATGAAGAAATTAGAATTACTGTTATAGCAACTGGATTTGAAAGTGAAAATAACAGATTATCATTAGGGTCTATAGTAGAAGAACCTAAAAAAGTTCAAGTTAAGGAAGTCGCAAAAGAACAGCAAGAAGTTGCAGTAGATGCAAAAGAACCAGAAATGACTTCTAACAATTATGAACAAGATGATTTAGACATACCTGTTTTCTTAAGAAGACAAAAGAGACATTAATAACGGAATTTATAATATTAAGAAATAAAGTTAAATAGAATGAAAATTTGTTTTAGAAGCTGAAAAACCTATTAAATAGTTTTTTAGTCTTTGATATACAAGTTTTCATTCTATTTTTTTTATTTTTTAGTATGTTGTATTTTTCTCAGAAACTTGTCATTTGTATCTTGCCACCTGTCACTAATGAAGACATTATCTTTAAATTATGATTAACATAATTTGTAATTCGTTTATTTATCTATGGATAAACAACTTAATAATTCTATTTACACTTTTCAATAAATACCATACTAGAAAGTAGAAACATTTTTATGCAGCAGGCATTGAAAATGAGCTGTTAAAAGCTCTTAAGTAGTGAACCCGAATCTTTGATTCGGTGTGAATCACTTACTCAGCGAACGTATGTGAGTCGAGTTTCCGCTAACGGTTGGTTCAACTAATGCTTGTCACAATGAAATTGGGAGCAAGCATTAGTGGTGCAACCTGCAATTTAGCACTTTCAGCGAAATTTTCATAGTCATGTGAAATAACAATGTTTCTACTTTCGGTTGATTAGTGCATAAGTCTACGTTATATATTGGTTATTTCTAAATTTAAATTACATAATTAAATTTAGAATAGAATGACTTAAAATTTATTCCACTTATTTTTAGCAAATTTATATAAGATAAAAGAATTTATTTTTACATATTAAGTTAGTTTTAAATATAAAAAAGAGTACAAAAAAATATAGTGTAAATAAATGTAAAAAGTTCAATTAAAAAAACAAAAAGATTTAATGTGATTGTGACAAATTTTTATGAGAAAGAAGTATATAATAAAATCCAGACAGACTGGAGGCGTTGAGATGGAAATTTATGTTGATACCTTGGTTTTGGAAAATTGCATAGTAAATTTCTTTTTGTTAACAGTAACTATGAAATGCATAAAGCATAAATGTAAGGTAATTGCGCTCTTAAGCTCCAGTTTATTGGGTGGAATTTATACATTGGTTTTAGTTATTCCACAGTTAAACATATTATCTTGTTTACCTATTGAATTAATTGTTGCGTTCATAATGATCAGAATAGTGTATGGAAAAACAAATATTCTTAATATGATCAAGATTCTTATTATATTTCTAATGATGACATTTACTTTAAGTGGAGTATGTTTTCTATTTTCATTAAAGCAAAATTTATATTTATTAGGAACTACATTCAAAATAGAGAAGTATTCAATTAAATATATTATGCTAGGAGTAATGATTATGTATATAATTTTTAGCAGACTTGTGGAATACATTAGAGACAAGCTGTTTGTAAGGAATTTTGTTTTTGAGATTGAATTCAATATAGAAGGCAAGCAATATAGTATTAAAAGCTTTTTAGATACTGGAAATGAGCTTAGAGAGCCAATTACAAATCTTCCATGTATTTTAATTGAAGAAAATCTAATAAGTGATGTGGATTTTAATAGTATCAATACATATCATGTGCTTTACAGTTCAATAGGATATGGAGGAAGTCTTAAAGGTATAAAAGTTAACAACATAAAAATAAGCAATAATTATCATCTATATGAAGAAGTCGATGCAATAATATGTCCATGTAAAGAAAAATTAAGTAAAGAATGCGAATTTAATGCCTTATTATCAAGGGGAATAGTCTATAAGGGGGATATTTATGGAAAAGTTAGTTCTGTTTTTTAATAAATTATTATGTAAGTTCAAGTTGTTTAGAAAAAAATTATATTATGTAGGAGGAAATGATGCTCTACCACCACCATTATCAAAAGATGAAGAAGAAGATTTGGTAAATAAATTAAATGGTGGAGATGAAAATATAAGAAGTACTTTAATTGAAAGAAATTTAAGATTGGTTGTTTATATAGCAAGAAAATTTGAAAACACAGGTGTATATGTAGAAGATTTAATATCAGTTGGTACCATTGGATTAATAAAAGCAGTAAATACTTTTAATCCAGAGAAAAAGATAAAGCTTGCAACTTATGCGTCTAGATGTATAGAAAATGAAATACTTATGTATTTAAGGAGAAATAGCAAGATAAAAGCTGAAATATCATTTTATGAACCTCTTAATATTGACTGGGATGGAAATGAACTTCTGTTATCAGATATATTAGGAACTGAAAACGATACTGTTTATAATTTGATAGAAGATGAAGTAGATAAGCAGTTATTAGTTATGGCATTAAAGAGCTTAAATGATAGAGAAAAAGAAATAGTAAGACTTAGATTTGGTTTAAATGGAACAAGAGAAAAAACTCAAAAAGAGGTCGCGGATATGCTTGGAATCTCACAATCTTACATTTCTAGATTAGAGAAAAAAATAATTAAAAGATTGAAAAAAGAAATAAGTAGAATGATTTAGCTTGTCTTCAAGTATAAAAGTATTGCCTATCGGAGATAATGTTTAATGCAATGGATTATTACTTTCGAAGGGGTGAATACTTGTGATAATTAACAAAGTAGAAATATGTGGCGTTAATACTTCAAAACTCCCTATACTTAAAGAAAAAGAAAAGAAGCAGCTTTTTTTACAAATGCAAGCTGGAGATAAGAACGCAAGAGAAACTTTTATAAAGGGAAATTTGAGATTAGTACTTAGTGTTATTCAACGGTTTAATAATAGAGGAGAAAATATCGATGACTTATTCCAAGTAGGCTGCATAGGCTTAATGAAATCAATAGATAATTTTGATTTGTCTCAAAATGTTAAATTTTCAACTTATGCAGTTCCTATGATAATTGGGGAAATTAGAAGATACCTAAGAGATAATAATTCTATTAGGGTAAGTAGATCTTTAAGGGATATAGCTTATAAAGCTCTTATTATGAGAGAAAAATTTATAAAAGACAATAATAAAGAGCCTACTATATCGCAAATTGCAAAAGAACTTGAATTGCCAAGAGAAGAAGTTGTATTTGCGTTAGATGCAATACAAGATCCTGTATCACTGTTTGAGCCAATTTATCATGATGGAGGAGATGCCATTTATGTAATGGATCAAATAAGTGATGCAAAAAATACAGATGAACATTGGCTTGAAAATATTTCAATAAAAGAAGCAATGAAAAAACTTACTGATAGAGAGAAGCTTATATTGAATTTAAGATTTTTCAATGGAAGAACTCAAATGGAAGTAGCAGATGAAATTGGAATTTCACAAGCACAAGTTTCAAGATTAGAAAAAACAGCACTAAAGCATATGAGAAAACACGTATAAGAATGAGAGTTTAATAATATTATAATGGTGGGGGATAATTATGGAACTTGAATTACATTCACTCAATGCTATGAGAAGTATGGAAGTTATAGATATATTAACAGGAACTAAAATCGGGTTTATAAAAGATTTTAAGATAGACTGCGATGAAAATAAAATAGTTGCGTTAATATTACCAGGAGAAATAAAATCATGGTTTGCAAAAGAAGATGAAAAAGAGATTTTGTGGAGCGATATAGTAAAAATAGGAACAGATGTTATATTGGTGAAGGCAAAAGATAAAGAAAAAGTAAATGCAAACAATGTATAGCCATATTTCAAAAATATAGTTATAATAAGTATAGGTTTTGATATACGAAAGCAAAGAGGTGAATGAAAGTATGAAATGTCCATTTTGCGGATTTGAAGAAAGTAAGGTTGTTGATTCAAGGTCAACGGATGACAATACAACAATTAGAAGAAGACGAGAATGTTTAAAATGTAATAAGCGTTATACTACATATGAAAAAATAGAGGATTTTCCAATCCTAGTAATTAAAAAAGATTTAACTAGAGAAAATTTCAACAAAGAAAAAATAATTAACGGATTAATTATTGCATGTCAAAAAAGACCCATATCTAGAAAGCAAATCGAAGAAATAGCATATGATATAGAAAAAACAATATCTAATAGTATGCTCACTGAAATCCCATCAAATGAAATAGGGGAAATGGTTATGGCTAGATTGAAAGAGTTAGATGAAATATCATATGTAAGATTCGCGTCAGTTTATAGACAATTTAAGGATATAGATACTTTCCTAGAAGAAATAAAAAATCTTAGAACATAATCACATAATTAAGGATGTTGAAAAGTTTTCAATGTCCTTTTTATAATGAAAAATGTTATATATAAGTTAAACTTCAGTTAATAAAGATGCCAAGCAGCTAATAAAATGTTAATATTAAGTAAAGAATTAAAATGAATTAAATGGAACAGGGATTTTATTCTTATAAAAAGTATCTAGCTGTATATAAGAAGATTTCATGGTGGCTTTGTGACTTTTATTTTCATATACATTATTAAAAAAGTATTAATTTATTGGAGGATTAGAGTGAATACATTAGAGTTGAAAGACTTAGAAATTAAAGATGATTTTACAATAATAAATGGTAAAAAATTTGAAATTATATTCACAAATGCAGAAAAAGGAAGAAGTTTTAATAGAAATACAGAAGAGGGAGTTAGAGAATTAAATTCATTAAAAAAAGAATTTAATGCAGATAATATAATATATATAAAGCAAATTCATAGTGATAGAATATTAAAATATGAAGGTAATGGGAAAGATATTATAGATGAAGAGGGAGATGCAATAATAACAAATGAAAAAAATGTTATTATTGGGGTTTTTACTGCTGATTGTGTACCGGTTATATTGGTAGATGAGGAAAAAGAGGTTAAAGCTGCGATACACAGTGGATGGAGAGGTACCTTCGAGTCTATTACATTGAAGACAATAGATAAAATGAAAAATGAATTTGGATCTGATGTAAGAAATATTAAGGCTTATATAGGACCGCATATTAGAAAATGTTGTTATGAAGTTTCAGAAGATTTAAAGCAGAAGTTTATTGAAAAGAAAGATACAATAAATGAAAAAGAGCTATTTAATGGAAATAATCTTAATCTTGAAGCGTGCATAATAGACGATCTAAGGAAATCTGGAATAAATGAGTGCAATATAAATAGTTTAGATTTGTGTACTTATTGTAGTAGTGATATTAAATTGCATTCATATAGAAAATCTCAGGGTTCCTATGGTAGAATGTTTTCTTTTATTATTTCACGTTAAGGGGGAAGATGAAATATGGCTAATGAAAAAATTTTGATTGTAGATGATGAAGAACATATAGTTGAATTATTACATTTTAATTTAGTTAATGCTGGGTATGAGGTTTTAAGTGCTAATAATGGTATTGATGCAGTGAAAATAGCTAAGGCTGAGAAGCCGAGCTTGTTATTGCTTGATTTAATGCTGCCAGGTATGGATGGATTTGATGTTTGTAAAGAAATAAAGAGAGATTCTGAAATGAAAAAAACATCAATAATAATGTTAACAGCTAAAGGCGAAGAACTTGATAAGATACTTGGGCTAGAACTTGGAGCTGACGATTATATAACAAAACCATTTTCGGTCAGGGAATTACTTGCAAGAGTAAAGGCAGTTTTAAGAAGAACAAGCTCATTTAATGAGGCAGAAGATGATGTTTATAATTCAGAAAATCTTAAAGTAGACTTTGAACGTCATGAGGTATATGTGAATGATAGAAAGGTTGATTTAACTTTAAAAGAATTTGAACTTTTACAAATATTAATAAAGAATAAAGGAAGAATACTCAAAAGGGAAACTCTATTAGATAAGATTTGGGGTTATGAGTATATAGGAGAAACAAGAACTGTAGATGTTCATATAAGATATCTTAGAAAGAAGATAGAAGAAGACGATAAAAATCCGAGATTTATTGAAACTATAAGAGGAGTAGGTTATAGATTTAACCCAGCTGAGTAAAAATGAAAAACAAAATATTAACTTCAGTTATTATAACTGTGCTATTTGCACTATTAATTGTAGCATCTTCTTTTATCACAATAATAAATTTAGAACAAATTAAAAATACAAAAGAACAACTTAGAAACATAAATTTGCTAGTTTCTGAACTTAATGATGTTACTGATATTAGTAGAAATGATTATGAAGAGTTAAAAGCATTAAATAATACGAAAATAAATGGTATAGACGTAAGATTTACCCTTATAAATGATAATGGAGTTGTCTTATATGATAATGAGCAGAAGAGTAGTGAAAATCATAGGGATAGAGAAGAAGTTAAGAAAGCAATGGAAACTGGTGAAGGGTATTCAAAGAGATACAGCGAGACAATTAAGTCAGACTTAATATATTATGCTACTAGGCTTAACAATAACTTTGTAATTAGAAGTTCTGTAAGCATAAATTCTGTTACTATAATACTTAAAGAAAATATTAAATATTGTTTTGGAATATTACTTGTGGTTATGCCATTTTCTTTATTTCTATCATTAAGACTAGTTAAAAAAATTATTGATCCAGTTAAAGAGTTAGAAAGTGTAACTTTGAAAATGACTCATGGGGACTATAAAATAAGAGCCAATATCAATACAAATGATGAACTTGGGACTTTGGGAAATAGCTTCAATAATATGGCGGAACAGTTACAAATAAAGATTCGTGAAGTTATAGATAATCAAAATAAAATAGAATCAATATTAAAAAGTATGGAAAGCGGAGTTATAGCTGTTGATAATTGCAATATGGTAATTTCAATTAATCCGTGTGCAGAATCTTTACTTGGCATTAAAAAAAATATTGTAGGCGAATGTTTATTAGACCATATAAAGGATTATGATATAATAAAATTCTTAGAACAAGATGATGTAAGTGATAAAGAAATAAAAATACGTCATCCAATAGAAAGGGATTTCAAAATTAAGAAATCGGCTATGGTAGATGGAATGGAAGGCGTAGGAAAGGTTATAACTTTTCAAGACATAACTGATATAAATAGAGTAGAACTTATGAGAAGCCAGTTTGTTGCCAATGTATCTCATGAATTGAAGACTCCGTTAACATCTATAAAGGGATTTGCTGAAACTTTAAAATTTGTTAAGGATGACGAAACAAGAGAGAAATTTTTAGATATTATAGATAAAGAAGCTGAACGATTATCAAGACTTATAAATGATATATTAGTGTTATCTAATATTGAAAGCAACTTAGCGGTTGATATGCATGAGTTCGAACCAGTGTCAGTAATTGAAGAAGTAATTAATATAATGAGAAAAACTGCTATTAATAAAAATATTAAATTAGAATTTAAAGATAATAGTAATGAGAAGATCTTTGGAGATAGAGATAAATTCCATCAACTAGCTTTGAATTTAATAGAAAATGCAATAAAATACTCTAAGGATACTTCCGGAAAAGTCGAAGTGTTAAGTTATAATGAAGATAAATATTATTGCTTAAGAGTAAAAGATAATGGAATAGGAATACCAAAGGAAGATATATCAAGAATCTTCGAACGATTTTATAGAGTTGATAAATCAAGAAAAAAAGGTGGAACAGGTCTTGGTTTAGCAATTGTAAAACATATTGTTAAAATTTTTAACGGAGAGATTTATGTTAAAAGTGAGCTTGGAGTAGGAACATGTTTTGAAGTAAAAATTCCATATTTATAACAGATAATGCGCAAAGTGGTAGAAACTTTGCGCATTTTTTAATTATTATCAAAGGTATGTTAAATTTTCTTAACATACCTCTAATATAACTTAACAATTCTCTAATAATAGATTAACTAAATGGGTATATTATAGGATATGTAATAAGAAACAATTTAACCAACATAATTTATGTCGAATTTATTGATGGAGGGAATTTATAATGAAAAAAAGAACTTTAAAGTTAGTCGTAGGGGCTTTGTTAGTGACAGTTATAGGAAGTGCAATGGTTGGGTGTGGAAACTCATCAAATAAATCAGAAACAGGTACAAAGACTGAATCAAGTGATAAAGTAAGTGGGTCTATAACAATGAGTGGTTCATCTGCATTGCTTCCACTAATGGAACAAGCAATTGAAACATATAATAAGGAAAATCCAGATGCACAAATTAGTGCTCAAGCAGGTGGATCAGGTACAGGTCTTACTCAAGTACTAGATGGATCAGTAGATGTAGGAAATTCAGATATTTTTGCAGAAGAAAAATTAGATAAAGATAAAGCAAGTCAGTTGGTTGATCATAAAGTTGTAGCAGAAGGTTTTGGTGTTGCGGTAAGCAAATCACTTGGAATAGATAATTTAACATCAGCTCAAATTAAAGATATATTCTCTGGAAAGGTAACTAACTGGAAAGAAGTTGGAGGACCTGATAAGCCAATATTATTAGTTCATAGAACAGCAGGTTCTGGAACAAGAGCAACATTCGAAAAGGTAATTCTTGGTGGAGATAAATCAGCAGAAAACGAATCATTAGGAGTAACTCAAGATTCAAATGGAGCAGTTTTAAGTGCAATGAAACAAAATGATGGTGCAATTAGTTATTTAGGTCTTGCATATATGAACACACAAGAAGCTAAGGATGCTATAAAAATAGTAAAACTTGACGGAGTTGCAGCTGAAAAAGCAAATATATCTGATGGATCATATAAGTTCTGGTCATGGGGACATATGTATACTAAAGGCGAAGCAACAGGAGTAGCTAAGAGTTTTATAGATTATGTTACAAATAAAGTTGATAAATCAGTTTTAGATAATTTAGGATTTGTTTCAGGAAGTGAAATGAAAGTAAAATAATTTCAATTAAGGGATGAGTAAAGATGGAAAAAAGAAGTTTTAAAGAAAGGCTTAAAAATGAGTATTTGGGCCAAGGCTTTGCAGGGCTATGTGCAATATTAATAATAGTGATAACAATATCAATCATAGTATTTATAGCTTCAAAAGGGATAAGAATATTCACAAAAGATGGATATAGTGTCACAGAATTTTTATTCACAAATAATTGGAAGCCAAACAAAGGTGGAGAGCCTTCCTTTGGAGCTCTCGCTTTCATCTTAGGGTCAACCTTAGTATCAATAGGTGCAGTAGTTATAAGTGCACCTATTGCTATTGCTTTGGCGATATTTGTGAATGTCATATCAAGCAAATTTGGGAAAAAGATAATTAAACCTTCATTAGAAGTATTAGTTGGAATACCTTCTGTTGTTTATGGTTGGGTCGGTATTTCTGTGTTAGTACCATTTATAAAAGGAAGTTTTGGAGGAATGGGATTTTCTTTAATCGCAGGGATTTTAGTTTTATCACTAATGATTTTACCAACTATAGCAACGTTATCTATAGATGCTATAAAAACAATACCTCAAGATCATATTGAGGCGTCATATGGCCTTGGAGCTACAAGGTGGCAGACGATTTATAGAATAATAGTTCCAGGCGCCAAATCAGGGATATTAACAGGTGTAGTACTTGGTATTGCAAGGGCTTTTGGAGAAGCGTTAGCAGTTCAAATGGTAATTGGTAACACTGTAAAGATACCTGATAGTATCACTTCCTCAATGGCAACATTAACAAGTATAATAACAATGGATATGGCTAATACTGTCGGCGGAACGCCATGGAATGATGCCTTATGGACATTAGCATTAATTTTACTTGTGATTTCTTTTATATTTATAGTTATAGTAAGAGTAATTGAGAAAAGGAGTACGGTATAATGAATGCAAAAAAAGTAGATAAAATTGCGACAGTTATATTTTATATAATAAGTATGTTCATAGTGGTTTTACTTGGTGCATTTATTTTATATATTTTATATAAAGGTGGAAGTATGTTAAAACCGTCATTCCTTTTTGGTAATCCAAAGCTTACAGGAGCAGGAGGAGGAATAGCACCGCAATTATTTAATTCATTTTATATGCTTGTTATTTCTTTGGTTATAACAATTCCTATTGGTGTTGGAGCGGGAATTTATTTGGCAGAGTATGCTAAAGAAGGACCTATTCTTAAATTTATAAGAATGTCCCTTGAAACAATGTCTTCACTTCCATCTATTGTTATTGGTATGTTTGGATTATTGGTTTTTGTAAATATGGCGGGATGGGGATATTCAATACTTGCAGGTGCTTTATCTGTGAGTATATTAAATATACCTTCAATGACTAGAATTTCAGAAAATGCAATAAATACAGCAAGTAAAAGGGTTAAGGAAGCATCTTTGGGGCTTGGAGCAACTAGATGGCAAACATTAGCGAAGCTTACAGTTCCGACAGCTATGGGAGAGATATTAACGGGTATAATACTAGCAGCAGGAAGAATTTTTGGTGAGGCAGCAGCATTTTTATATACTGCAGGATTAAGTTCTAAAAATTTAAATTTCAATACCATAAGTATGGCTGGGAACAGCTCAGCATTTTCACTTTTTAGACCAGCAGAAACTTTAGCTGTCCATATATGGAAGCTAAATTCAGAAGGCGCAGTGGTTGATGCTGCTCAAATAGCTAACGGAACAGCGGCTGTGCTTATAATAGCAGTTCTCTTATTCAATGTTTGTGCAAGGTTAATTGGAAATAGATTGATGAAAGCTTATAGTGGGAAGTAGGAGATAGTTATGAATATTATAGAAACAAAAGATTTATGCTTATATTATGGTGATAATCAGGCTCTTAAAGATATAAACATGTCCATAAATAAAAATGAAGTTACAGCACTCATTGGACCTTCAGGCTGCGGAAAATCAACTTTCCTAAGAACTTTAAATAGAATGAATGATTTGATTGAGATCGTAAAAATAACTGGGGAAGTGTTTTTTGAAGGTAAGGATATATATAAGGACTATGATGATATATATTTAAGGGAAAGAATCGGAATGGTATTCCAAAGACCAAATCCATTTCCAATGTCAATTTATGATAACATTGCGTATGGACCTAGAATACACGGCACAAAAAATAAGAAGATCTTAGATGAAATAGTAGAAAAAAGCTTAAGAGGAGCAGCGCTTTGGGACGAGACTAAAGATAGGCTAAAATCAAGTGCGCTTGGAATGTCAGGTGGGCAGCAACAAAGATTATGTATTGCTAGAACACTAGCGGTTTCTCCAGAAGTAATTTTGATGGATGAACCAACATCTGCATTAGATCCAATATCAACTGGAAAAATGGAAGAACTTATGGATGAATTAAAGAAGAAATATACAGTTATCATTGTAACTCATAATATGCAGCAAGCAGGAAGAATAGCTGATAAAACTGCATTCTTTTTAAATGGAGAAGTTATAGAGTTCGGAAAAACAGAAGACATATTTTATAATCCAAGAGATAAGAGAACAGAAGATTATATTACAGGTAGATTTGGCTAAAAGGGGGCAATGATAATTATGACAAGGGGATCGCAGGATACAAGAGTAAAGAATATAAATAGAGAGCTGCTAAAAATGTCTAGTCTAGTTGAAAAGCAAATATATGAGAGTTTGCTAAGTTTAAAAAAATATGATCTAGAAAAGGCTGAGCAAGTTATTAAGAATGATGATATTGTTGATGATATGCAAAAAATGATAGAAGAGGAATGTATCAAATTTATAGCAACTGAACAGCCGCTTGCAACAGATTTGAGGAGAGTATTTACAGCATCTAAAATAGTGACGGATTTAGAGAGAATGGCAGACTATGCAGTAGATATATGTAAGATAACAAAGAGGATTGGGAAAAAGATAAGCTCATTTGAAAAAGGTTCAGAAGAATTATGGGAGATGGACGATAAAGTTAGAGCTATGATAAGAGCTTCTGTAGATTCATATATTAACGAAGATGAGGAAATGGCATATAAGGTTTGCGAAAAGGATGATGAAATAGATGCATTCTATAAATCTTTATTCTCCACTTTGATTAACTCAATAAAAGTAGATGAAAAGCTGCTTCAGGAAGGAACTCAATTACTGTTTGCAATAAAATACCTAGAGAGAATAGGAGATCATGTAACCAATATATGTGAATGGACTATTTTTTCAAAAACAGGTTCCTATGTTGATTTAAATGAATAAGGTATAAGTATTATAAAGTGTCCTTAATTTATTGAGGACATTTTTATCATTTGGCTATGAATTTCTTGACTTAGGTATTATATTAATGTAATATGAAAAAAATAAATTGAAAGCATAAATGAAATATATCATATAATAAAATGATTCATAGTAGTTAATCGGAAATTTAATAAGAATCTAGTTAATGATTATTTTTTATATGTAACTAAGGTGTAATTAGGTGTAAACGATAAATTTAAGTATGAAGGGGCAATGGAAGAATGACAAGAGGATCACAAGATACTAAAGTAAAAAATATAAATAGACAACTAGTAATTATGGCAGACTTAGTAGAAAAGCAAATATATGAAAGTATGCTGTGTTTAAAGAATTGTGACGTAGAAGCAGTAGAAAAAATTATTAAGGCTGATGATAAAGTTGATGAATTGCAAAAAATAATTGAAGAACAGTGTATTAAATTTATTGCATCAGAGCAACCTCTGGCAACAGATTTGAGAAGAGTATTCACTGTTTCTAAAATAGTGACAGATTTAGAAAGAATAGCAGATTATGCAGTGGATATTTGCAAAATAACTAAAAGAATTGGCAAAAATGTTAATTCTCTTAAAAAGGTTTCAGAGGATTTATGGGATATGGAAAGAAAAGCAAGATATATGATAAAGGCATCTATAGATTCTCACGTTAATGATGATGATGAAATGGCATATAGAATTTGCAAAAAAGATGATGAGATAGATACTATATATAGATCCTTGTTTGCTTCTTTTATTAAAGCAATAAAAAAAGATGAAAGCTTACTTCAAGAAGGAACTCAATTGCTATTTGTAATAAAGTATTTGGAAAGAATAGGAGATCACGTAACTAATATATGTGAATGGACTATCTTTTCAAAAACAGGAGCTTATGTTGATCTAAATGAATAGTAGTATATAAATGTAGGAAAATGTTCTTTTTATTAAGAACATTTTTTATTCTCTAGGAAATTATATTGTTGGATAATCTGTGGATAACTTATAAGAAAGGCTGATTTAGAAGGCTGGCTTTTAAAAGAGAATAAAAAAGAAAATATATTCGCTTGCATAAAATGTTCTTATATGCAGCATAGCTGCCATTTCTGATGTGCAGATTTTTCTCACATGCGTTCGAAAAGGCAGATGCGTAAAAAATCTCCGGATCCACAGTCGCCTGCGATTTTGTTCTTTCAATTGTTTAAATATGTTTTAACAATATGAATTGTTGACTTAACTAAGGGTTTAATGTAATATAACAAAGATAAGAATGTTATAATAAGGGGTGAAAAAATGAAAAATATTATAACAAAAGTAACCTCTAATGGAATTGCAGAGGAAGTCGGGATAGAAGAAAATGATATCTTAGTATCTATAAACAATAAGGAAATAAATGATATCATAGATTATAAATTTTTATCTGCAGATGAAGAGATTGTTTTAGAGATAGAAAAACCTAGTGGTGAAATATGGGAAATTGAAATTGAAAAAGAGTATGGTGAAGACATAGGAATAGAATTTGGTGGAGGCATCATGGATAAGGCAAAATCATGCAGTAATAAATGTATATTTTGTTTTATTGATCAGCTGCCTAAGGGAATGAGAGAAACATTATACTTTAAAGATGATGATTCAAGATTGTCATTTTTACAAGGAAATTTCGTGACATTAACAAATATGAAAGATGAGGACATTGATAGGATAATAAAATATCATATAAGTCCAATTAATATTTCTGTACATACAACTAATCCAGATCTAAGGGTTGAAATGCTAAATAACAGATTTGCAGGCAATGTTCTTGAAAGAATGCAAAGGCTAGCGGATGCAGGTATTACAATGAATGCACAAATAGTTTGTGTTCCAGGAATAAATAATGGAAATGAACTTAAAAGAACAATTGAAGATTTATATAAACTTTATCCAGAAGTTTCAGATGTAGCAGTAGTTCCCATAGGTATCACAAAGTTTAGGCAAGGACTTAAGCATGTTAATACGTATACAAAGGAACAATCTATTGAGGAAATCAATAATATTAAAGAATTGCAAGATACATATATTAAAGAAACTGGTAAGCCATTTGTGAGATTATCTGATGAATTTTATTTAGTCGCAGATAAAGAAATTCCAAATCAGGAATTTTATGATGATTATCATCAAATAGAAGATGGTATAGGAATGGTTAGGTGTTTTAGAGATGCCATAGATAGCACTTTAGATGACTTGGATTTAAATATGAAGGGAAGCTTTTCTATAGTTACAGGAGAGCTGGCGTATAATGAATTGCTTGAAGCCAGCAATAAAATTAAATGTAAAAATCCTAAGATACAGCTTGATGTCTACAAAATAGTGAATCATTATTTTGGAGAAACTATTACTATAGCAGGACTTTTAACTGGAACTGATATAATAAATCAGATGAAGGGAATAATAAATAGTAAGTATTTAATAATGTCTAATAACATGTTTAGAAAAGGCTACGAATTATCTGATTCTAATGAGCAGATAATGCTGGATGATATTAAAATTAAAGATATTGAATCAGCTTTAGATGTCAAGGTAATAGTAGTTGACTACACAGGTGAAGATTTAATAGAAAAACTTAATGAGGCATATGAAGAAAAATAGACTAGCATGCTGGCTTGTTATTTTTGAATATGTCTAAATATAAAGAGGAGGAATTTTAATGGGTAAACCGATAGTTGCTATAGTTGGAAGACCGAATGTTGGAAAATCAACGTTATTTAATAAATTAGCAGGGAAAAGAATTTCAATAGTTCAAGATACACCAGGGGTTACAAGGGATAGGGTGTATGCAGAGGCTGAATGGCTGAGATATAATTTTACTATGATAGATACAGGTGGTATTGAACCAGAGAATAATGATATTATTATAAAACAAATGAGAAGACAAGCAAATATTGCAATTGAGACAGCTGACGTAATAATATTTATAGTTGATGGTAAAGAAGGATTAACTGCTGCAGATAATGAAGTGGCTACTATGCTTAGAAAGAGCAAAAAACCAGTAGTTTTAGTTGTTAATAAAGTTGACAATTTAAAAGATGAAAATAATGCGTATGAATTTTATAATTTAGGAATAGGCGATCCTATGGCAATATCAGCAGGACAAGGATTAGGACTTGGTGATATGCTTGATGAGGTAGTTAAGCATTTTGATAAATCTATTTATGATGAAGAAGAGGATGAATATATCAGAATAGCTATGATTGGTAAACCTAATGTAGGAAAGTCTTCTTTAATTAATAAATTACTTGGAGAAGAAAGAGTAATAGTTTCTGATATTCCAGGAACTACAAGAGATTCAATAGATAGTCATTTAGAAACAGAGGAAGGTAAATTTATTTTAGTTGATACGGCTGGTCTTAGAAGAAAGAGCAAGGTAAAAGAAGAAATTGAGAGATATAGTGTTATAAGAACTTACGCTGCAATAGAAAGAGCGGACGTGTGTATACTTATGATTGATGCAACAGAAGGAATTACAGAACAAGATGAAAAAATAATAGGTTATGCTCATGAATTGAGAAAGGCTATTATGGTTATTGTTAATAAGTGGGATTTGGTTGAAAAAGATGATAAAACTTTAGATAAATTTAAAAAGGATCTTCAATCAAATTTAAAGTTCTTAAGTTATGCTGAATACTTATTCATCTCTGCACTAACAGGACAAAGAACTAATAAAGTGCTTAAGTTAGCAAGATATTGCTATGATAATTACAATAAGAGAATTTCAACAGGTATATTAAATGATGTCATAAGTAAAGCTGTACTAATGAAGGAACCACCTATCGTTGGAATTAAGAGAATGAAAATCTACTATGCAACTCAAGTTGCAACTAAACCGCCTAAATTTGTGTTCTTCATAAATGATGAAAGTGCAAGACACTTCTCATATGAAAGGTATTTGGAAAATCAATTAAGAGATAGTTTTGATTTCAAAGGAACTGGAATACAAATTGAATACAGACAAAGAAAGGAATAGTTATGAGTAAAATTACTTTTTTAGGAGGAGGAAGCTTTGGAAGTGCCTTAGCTGTTTTACTTGCAGAAAAAAATAATGTTGTTAATATATACGATAGAGATAAGAATGTTGTTAATGAAATAAACATTAAGAGAACAAACGAAAAGTATATGAAAGATTTTGCAATTCCTAAAGGAGTAACTGCATTTAATAGTATTGAAGAAGCAATAGATGGTGCTGATTATATAGTTTTATCAGTACCTTCCCATGTAATTAGAAGTATGTGTATAGCTATTAAAGGGAAAATTCCTAAAGATATTCCAATAATATCTATTGCAAAAGGTATTGAGGAAGACACAGATAAAAGATTATCGGTTGTAATTGAAGAAGAATTAGATAATCCAGTTGTAGTTTTATCAGGACCAAGTCATGCGGAAGAAGTTGTGATGAGAATACCAACTACAATAGTTAGTACATCTAAAGAAATGAAATTTGCTACTGATGTTCAAGATTTATTTATGACACCATATTTTAGAGTCTATACTAATGACGATATAATAGGAGTAGAAGTTGGTGGCGCTGTAAAGAATGTAATTGCGTTAGCTGCAGGAGTTATAGATGGTCTTGGGTATGGAGATAATACAAAAGCTGCACTACTAACTAGGGGGATGAAGGAAATTTCTAGAGTTGGAATAGCACTTGGTGGAAGAGCAGAAACTTTTTACGGCTTAACTGGTATGGGGGATTTAATAGTTACCTGTACATCTATGCATTCTAGAAATAGAAGAGCTGGTTTACTAATAGGTAAAGGTATGTCTCTTGAAGACGCTTTAAAAGAAGTTGGAATGGTTGTTGAAGGAGTAAAAGCTTGTAGAGCATTTTATCAACTGAAGGAAAGAATAGGTATATCAATGCCTATAACAGATGGACTCTATAAAGGATTATTTGAAGGAAAGAATGCCAAGTCTATTGTTGATGAACTCATGAATAGAGACAAAAAGAGTGAATTATTTTAATATTTATAGTATTGTAATATGAGTATACTTTAGGGATTTATATTTAAGTTATTTGTACCAGCTATATAAAAAAGATTGATTTTTTATATAGCTGGTTTTGTATTTTCAAATGTTAGTAAATTGTAGTCTAATTAAATTCCTCAATAGGTTGTGTGAAAAGTTCTTAGGCTACTATTTTTTTATTCTTTTTCAATTATGCCTAATGTTAATGTTTAATTTTAAAGATAGGAATTTTAATAATATTTTAATCATATATTTAGTGATTAGAATTGTGTTAAAATTTTTTATTTATTATATTTGTATATTTTAAATAAAGCATGAATATATATATATTGGAAAAAAGAATATGGGAGGGAAAAATGTGGACAATTTTAACATATACAAAGATATAGCCGATAGAACCCAAGGGGACATATATGTAGGAGTCGTAGGACCAGTTAGGACAGGGAAATCTACATTTATCAAAAAGTTCATGGATCTTATGGTAATACCTAAAATTGATAATACTTATAAAAAGGAAAGAGCAAAAGATGAGTTACCACAGAGTGGCTCAGGAAAAAATATTCACACAACAGAACCTAAATTTGTACCTAATGAAGCAGTAGAAATAAATTTAGGGGATGAAATAAAATTTAAAGTAAGGATGGTTGACTGCGTAGGATATATTGTAAAAGGAGCATTAGGATATCTAGATGGTGAAGAAACTAAAATGGTTCATACACCATGGTATGATTACGAAATACCTTTTGAGGATGCAGCAGAAATTGGGACAAGAAAAGTTATAAAAGACCATTCAACAATAGGATTAGTAATTACAACTGATGGAAGTATAACTGGAATAGATAGAAATGACTATGTAGAACCAGAAGAAAGAGTAATATATGAATTACAGTCACTAAATAAACCGTTTATTGTAGTTCTTAATACTAATAAACCTAATTCTCAAGAAACTAAGGCATTGAAAAAAGAATTAGAAGATAAATATAATGTAACTGTTCAAGTTATGGATGTTTATAATATGGAAGAACAAGATATCGAAGATTTATTTAAACACGTACTTAAGGAATTCCCTGTAAAAGAAATAAATATTGATATGCCTGAATGGTTAGAAAAATTGGAATGTAACCATTGGCTAAAAAAAGACTTTTTCAACATAATTATGAACATGAGTCAAGATGTCTCTAAGGTAAGAGACATAAAATACTGCTTAAATGATTTTGAAAATGAAGACTTTATGGGAAAAGCAACCATAAATGAAGTTGATTTAGGTAGTGGAACAGCAAAAATATCTATGAAACCTAAGGATGGAATTTTCTATAAGGTTCTTAGTGAGATATGTAATTTAGAAGTTGGTTCAGAAAGTGACTTACTAAGCATAATAAATGACCTAAGTCATGCAAAATGTGAATATGATAAGGTTAAAGATGCATTAGAAGATGTAAGAGAGAGTGGTTATGGATTGGTTGCACCACAACTTTCAGAAATGAAGTTTGAGGAACCTGAAATAGTTAAGCAAGGCAATAAATATGGTGTTAAATTAAAGGCAAGTGCTCCAAGCTTACATCTTATAAAGTGTGACATCAAAACTGAGATAAGCCCTATAATGGGATCAGAAAAAGAATCTGAAGAACTAGTAAAAGGCCTTCTAGAACAATTTGAAACAGATCCAGCCCTTCTTTGGCAAAGTAATATGTTTGGAAAATCTTTAGAAGTGTTAGTAAAAGAAGGATTACAAAATAAGCTATATAAAATGCCAGAAGATGTTCAAGTTAAGATTCAAAAAACTTTGCAGAAAATTATTAATGAAGGTAATGGTGGATTAATCTGTATAATACTTTAAAAAATCTGATATAAAGATTTTTATAATTTAATCCTAACAAAGTGTTGATTTTATATTGTAGTTAAGTAAATTAGTTATATTAGTGATACTACATATTAGGCATAATCAAGAGAATAACGAATGCATATGCCAAACCTATTTTCAAGTACATGGGGGGCTCGCCTCACTGCAATCTATGAGCAAGTGATTCACACCTCAACCATAGGTTTGGCTTCCTAGCTCACGGAGGCAGAGAACCAAAATAGGCTAGATATAAGAGGAATCTGCTTCCATGCCTAATGAAAATAATCATGGTATCTTGGGTTCGTTTTTCTCGTATATGCCTTATGTATTGTAAAGTAATAAAATCAACACTTTTTTTACCATGATTTTTTATTTAAGTGGTGGAAAAATACATACTACTGGGATATAATAAAAGAAAGGATATAAATGAGGGGTATTATGAAAAGAGAGTATAAAGCTTATAAGAAAGTTGGTAAAATTAAAATCTCTATAAGTGAGCTCTTAGAGCTTGATTTACCTAGAATAGTTTATGCCTCTCCAGGTGTTGTAAGCCATATAAAAAAAAGACATGGTAGGCAATTCACAAAAAAAATCAAGGATAATATAATAGATACTATAGAAAAAGTGATTAAAGATCCACAATATGTTGGTGTGAATTATAAGAGAGCAGTTGGTGACTCTCTTGAATTAGTTAAGAAGGTTGATAATATTATCTTACTTTTAGGGTTGGAAGTTGATTTAGAAGAGCAATATATATATGTCGCAACTATGTATCCAATAACATTATCAAAAATGAATGCTAGAATATATAGGGGAAGATTAATAAAAGTTGAAGATAGTGAATTAAAAGAAAATATATTATAATTAATTTTGAAATAAATTTTGTTTTTTGAGGTGAGAAAAGGCTCCTCACGCGCTAGTCTTAGTAATCAGAGATGCAGGATACGCCGACCTGCCAAAAAATAAATTATATTAGAGAGATTACTTAACAATGGTTTAATAAATAGTTGTTAAGTAATCTTTTGCTATTTAAATAGATAAAACAACTATAATCTATACTTATGGGTATAGTTCACCGAAATGAATAATATACTTTTGTTCCAGTTTCTAGGCAGCAGGTTGTATCCACTTTAGCATGCTCCAACTTTCCGAGGGAAGCTCGACTCATTACATTCGCTGAGGAAGTTCGAGAACCCAAAATAAAATTTTGGACTCTCACTTCACAAGCTAAAATGGAACAACCAATAGCGGAAACTCGACTCACATTCGTTCACTGAGTAAGCGATTCTCACCAAATCAAAGATTTGTATTCTCTGCTTAAGAACCTTTAACAGCTCATTTTCAAATGTTTTCTCCATATTATGACCCTTGTGGTTACAAATATATTTATGATTTCTAGTGAAGATATGAGCTTAAAGTTTTAGTAACTTTGTAAATATGTTCATCTAATAAGTCTAATTCTTAAATTGTTTATCTATAGATAAACCATCTAAGATCTGAAATTATACATATAGATCTGAGAAATAAGAAATATCATTTTGTTCCAGTTACGAAGAAAATTTCACCTTTAACTTGTCACTAATTTCTAGTAAATATATGAATTTGAAGATTTATCAAATTTGCAAATATAAATGTTAACAATTTGTGAACAGAATGTTGACATAGAAATTTATTATGATTATACTTAGTAAAGCAAACTCCAAATTGTTTAAAAGTTAAAAGGAGGTGTACAGTTGATAAAAAGTATGACTAGCTTTGGAAGGGCTCAAAGCGAAGATGGAAGAAAGTCAAGTTTCTCTATAGAGATGAAGAGCGTAAATCATAGATATTTAGATATAAACATAAGAATGCCTAGAACGATGTTGGCTTTAGAAGAGAAGATAAGAAAGATAATTAGTAAAAGACTAAATAGAGGTAAAGTTGATGTTTTTATTAATTATAAAGCCTATGGAAATAACATTGGAAAAGCAAATCTAAATATGAAGTTAGCTGAAGAGTATTATAAATGTTTAAAACAAATCCAAAGTGAATTGAATGTTATTGATGATATATCTACAACTAAAATAGCTAAATTTCCTGATGTTATTACATTGGAAGAGTTGGATGATGATTTAGATGATATTTTTAGTGAGATATCGCCTCTGATTGAATCGGCTCTAGATTTAATGAATGATATGAGATGCAAAGAGGGCGAAAAATTAAAAGTTGATATTTTATCAAAAATTGAGATTATAGAGAATTATGTTGAAGAAATAGAAAAGGTAGCTGACAGTATTCCAAAGAATTACAAGAAGAAACTTGAAGAAAGATTGGAAGAATTATTATCTGGTGTTGATATAGATGAAAGCAGGATAGCATTAGAAGTGGCTATTCTTTCAGATAAGGCAGCAGTAGATGAAGAAATAACAAGACTCAGAAGTCATTTAAGCCAAATGAAAAGTACGTTAGATTTAGATGAACCTATTGGAAGAAAATTAGATTTCATAATTCAAGAAATGAATAGAGAAGCTAATACTATAGCATCTAAATCAACAGAAATAAATATGACTAACAAAGTAATAGAGATAAAAAATACCATTGAAAAAATAAGAGAACAAGTTCAAAACATTGAATAATTAGGAGGTAAAAAATGGGAATAAAGTTAATAAACATAGGCTTTGGGAATATAGTCTCTGCTAATAGATTAGTTGCAATTGTGAGTCCTGAATCAGCACCTATTAAAAGAATTATTCAAGAAGCAAGAGATAGAGGTATGCTAATAGATGCTACTTATGGAAGAAGAACTAGAGCTGTAATAATAACAGATAGCGATCATGTTATTTTATCAGCAGTTCAACCTGAAACAGTAGCTCATAGATTATCTACAAAAGATGATATGGCAGTTGATGAGGATGATGAATAATGATTACTAAAGGGAGAGGTCTATTAATAGTTATATCAGGACCATCTGGTGCTGGAAAAGGTACTATATGTAAAAGATTTATGGAGAAAAATAAGGATGTAATGTTGTCTGTATCAGCAACTACAAGATCTCCAAGAGTTGGAGAAGTAGAAGGTATTAATTACTTTTTTATGTCCAAAGAGCAGTTTGTAGAGAAGATAGAAAGCAATGATTTCTTAGAATATGCAGAAGTGTATGATAATTACTATGGCACACCTAAATCTAACGTTGAAGAAATGTTACAAAGTGGGAATGATGTTATTCTAGAAATAGATATACAAGGTGCATTAAAAGTTAAAGAAAACACAAGAGAAGGAGTTTTTGTATTCATCCTTCCACCATCTATGGAAGAGTTAAAACAAAGAATCATTAACAGGGGCAGTGAAACCAACGAATCTCTAATGAAGAGATTTAAATCAGCTTATAAGGAAATTAATTTTATTTCAAAATATAATTATGCAGTAGTAAATGATAAAGTAGAGATAGCTGTAGAAAAATTAGAAGCTATAATATCTGCTGAAAAATGCAGAGTAGATAGAATAAAAGATAGTATATTAGATTCAAAGGAGGGAATTATTCATGAACAACTCTATGATTAGTCCATCAGTAGTAGACTTATTAGAAAAGATACATGACAGATATTCTTTAGTAATTTTAACATCAAAAAGGGCTAGACAAATAATAGAAGGTGCAGAACCTCAGATTTCAATAAAATCAAATAAACCTTTAACAATTGCAATAAATGAAGTAGATCAAGATGCAGTTGAATTTGAAATTTTAGAAGAAGGTCTTAAATAAGATGAAAAAGAATTTAGTGTTGGGTGTAAGTGGTGGAATTGCAGTATATAAGGCATTAGAAATAGTAAGTTTACTTGTTAAAAAAGATATTAATGTTAATGTAATTATGACAGAATCAGCTACTAAATTTGTGACCCCATTATCATTTCAATCTTTAAGTCAGAATATGGTTACATGCGATATGTTTGCAGAACCGAAAGCTTGGGAGATTCAACATATAAGTTTAGCAGAAAAGGCAGATGTATTCTTAGTAGCACCTGCTACAGCTAATATAATAGGTAAAGTTGCAAATGGAATAGCAGATGATATGCTTTCGACTACAATAATGGCAACTAAGGCAAAAGTGATTTTTGCGCCTGCAATGAATACCAATATGTATGAGAATCCTATAGTCCAAGAAAATATTAAGAAATTAAAGTCACTTGGATATGAATTCATAGACCCGGCTGAAGGAAGACTTGCTTGTGGAACAAGCGGTAAAGGTAAACTTGAAAGTCCTGAAATTATTGTTGACAAAGTTTTAATGGAATTAAATGAAAATAAAGATTTGCTAAATAAAAATGTTGTAGTAACAGCAGGTCCAACTATAGCACCTATAGATCCGGTGAGGTTTATTACAAATAGATCAACTGGAAAAATGGGTTATGCTATAGCAAAGGAAGCAAGAAATAGAGGAGCCAATGTAACATTAATATCTGGACCAACATCAATAATAGCTCCAAAAGATATTAATGTTGTAGAGGTTTCTACAAATGAAGAAATGAAAAATGAAGTTATGAACATATTTGATGAAGCAGATATAGTAATAAAGTCAGCTGCAGTTGCAGATTATAAGCCTAAAAATTATAGCACACAAAAAATAAAAAAAGGTGATGGAGAGCTCTGCATAGAATTTATTAGAGATAATGATATTCTAATGGAGCTTGGAAGCAAAAAGAAAAATCAAATTCTAGTAGGATTTGCGGCTGAAAGCCAAGAGTTAAAAGATAATGCTATGTCAAAACTACAAAGAAAAAATTTAGATTATATTGTAGCAAACGATATAACAGCAAGTGATACTGGGTTTGCCTCAGAAGATAATAAAGTAATAATCTTGTCTAAAGAAGGTAAGGAAATTTACTTAGATAAGATGAGCAAAGAAAAAATTGCAACTAACTTATTTGATATTATACTTGAGAAGCGCTAGAATTTGCGCTTCTTTTATTAATATTGGAAATACTTATACATATGATACGCAAATGAAGGTAGATGTATAAGTATGAAATAGTTCTGATTATTAGTTTTTATGTAATAATCAGAATGTTAATTATCTAATATTGAATATTGTTAATATAAGATTAGATGTGAGGTGGTAGGTATAAATATCATGTATGCTGAAATAATTATAAATAGTGATGCTTTGGAGATTGATAAGCCATTTACATACAAAGTACCTAGCGAACTTCAGGATAAAATAGGAATAGGATTTAGAGTTAAAGTGCCTTTTGGGCCTAAAAGCAGACCAATAGAAGGCTTTGTATTTTCAATATTGCAGGAAGATGATTTAATTAATTTCAATTATAGAGTGAAAGAGATTTTAAATATATGCGATGATCATGCTATATTAACAAACTATGATATGGAAGTAATTAAATTTTTAAGAAGAAAGTATTTATGTAAATTTATTGATGCAATCCGACTTATGATTCCAGTTGGAATTATGAAGGGGTTAAGGGAAAAAAAGAAAAAAGTAGTTTTAGTAAATGAAGAAATACATGAAGATCAGCTTGATAAAGAAAATTATAAAAAATTATATGATTTCGTAGCTAGCAACAATGGGATTTATACAAAAACAGAAATTGTTAGTAATGGATGCTTTTCTTTATATTTATTAAATAAGTTAATAGAAAAAGGTATACTAAAAACAGAAGAACAAACAGTATTTAGATACAATACTCGAATATATGATACTGATAGTAATAAGAAACTTACAAGAGAACAGGAAAACTGTCTTAATACGATTTTAAACAGTCCTGATCAAAAATATCTAATAAAAGGTGTTACGGGATCGGGGAAGACAGAAGTATATATAAGACTAGTTGAAGAAATGTTAAGGCAAAATAAAAGTACAATTGTTTTAGTTCCGGAAATTTCATTAACCCCTCAGATGATTGAACGATTTAAGGGACGATTTGGAGAAAATGTTGCGCTTTTTCATAGCAGGTTAAGTGATGGTGAAAGATTTGATGAGTGGTATAGAGTAAAAGAAGGGAAAGCTAAATTAGTTATAGGAGCACGAAGTGCCTTGTTTTTGCCGCTTCAGAATCTTGGACTTATTATAATTGATGAAGAACATGAAAATACATATAAATCAGAACATAATCCTAAATATCATACTAGAGAAGTAAGTGAGTTCATATGTGAAATTAAGGACTGTAAATTAGTTATGGGGTCAGCAACTCCTAGCATTGAAAGTTACTACAAAGCTATTCGTGGTGAATATAAACTAATAGAAATGCATAAAAGAACTAATGGGAAAGAAATGCCGCATATGGAAATAGTAGATATGAGGGAAGAATTGAAGAGTAAGAATTTATCATTGTTCAGTAGGAAACTTTTGGCTGAAATAGAGGCAACTTTAAAAGATAAGAAGCAGGTAATTTTGTTTCTAAACAGAAGAGGGTATTCAACATTTATTTCGTGTAGAAGTTGTGGATATGTATTTAAATGTCCAGAATGCGATGTTTCTATGACGTACCATAAAAATGGATATTTGATATGTCATTACTGCGGAAGGGCAGAGAAATCAAAAACTGTATGTCCAAAATGTAATAGTAAATATGTGAAATTTTTTGGAGCAGGAACAGAACGCGTTGAATTAGAAGTGAAAAAATATTTCCCGAAATCAAGAGTATTAAGAATGGATGTTGATACTACACGACATAAAAATTCTCATGAATCAATTTATAATTGTTTTAAAAATGGAGAAGCAGACATCTTAATTGGAACACAAATGGTGTCAAAAGGATTAGATTTTAAAAATGTTACACTGGTTGGAGTTTTAGCGGCAGACATGTCTTTAAATTTGCCTGATTACAGAGCATCTGAAAGAACATATCAAATAATAACGCAGGTTGCAGGCAGATCTGGAAGAGGTGAAGATGAAGGCAAGGTAATAGTTCAAAGCTATACTCCAAACCATTATAGTTTAAAGTGTGCTCAAGAAGAGGATTATGAATCTCTATTTAAAGAAGAAATAAAGATTAGAAGGTTGATGGAAAATCCTCCTTTTGGTAAAATATTATTAATTGTTGGATCTTCAAAATTTGAAGAAAAATTAACAAAATTTATGTATACTTTAGAAGCTGATTTGAAAAAATTAGTAGTAGATGATCTTACTATTCTCGGACCGGTTCCTTGTATAATTTCTAAATTAAAAGAAAATTACAGATGGCAGATAATAATAAAAGGAAATTTTGATGATGAGTTTAGTGAAAAAGTTAAAGATACACTTTATCTATTAAATAAGAGTGTATATAATGAAATAAGGGTTAGTATAGATATTAATCCTAACAATATGACATAGGGGGAATACAAAATGGCATTAAGAAATATAAGAAAATATGGTGATGACGTATTAAGAAAGAAATGCAGAGAAGTTGATAAAATAGATGATAGATTATTGACATTAATTGAAGATATGAAAGAAACAATGTATGATGCTGATGGTGTTGGTCTTGCAGCTCCTCAAGTTGGGATATTAAAGAGACTATTTGTTGTAGATATTGGAGATGGGCCACTAGTATTTATTAATCCAGAAATAATAGAAACAAGTGGGTCTCAAATAGACGAAGAAGGATGCCTTAGCTTACCAGGGGAAACAGAAGAAGTTATGAGACCTAATTACGTTAGAGCTAGAGCTTTAAATGAAAAGGGAGAAGAATTCGAAATAGAAGCTGAAGAATTACTTGCGAGAGCTATTTTGCACGAATATGATCATTTAAATGGAACTCTATTTATAGATAGAGTTAAAGGTAGGGGAGCTTCAAAAAAATAAATACTGATAGGAGGATAATATAATGAATATAGTATTTATGGGTACTCCTGATTTTGCAGTTCCTTCTTTGCAAAGAATGATTAAAGAGTACAATGTTACTGCTATTTTGACTCAACCAGACAAACCAAAGGGTAGAGGAAAGAAAATGGCATACTCTGCAGTTAAAGAAGAAGGATTAAAACATGAAATCCCAATATACCAACCAATAAAGTTAAAAGACGATAGAGATTTGATAGAGAAATTAAAAGAGCTAAAACCAGATTTTATTATAGTAGTGGCATTTGGGCAGATTTTAACTAAGGAAGTATTAGATATACCGAAATATGGATGTATAAATCTTCATGCATCTTTGCTTCCGATGTATAGAGGTGCTGCACCACTAAATTGGGCAATAATAAATGGAGAGAAGAGTTCTGGAAATACCACAATGCTTATGGATGTTGGTTTAGATACAGGAGATATGATTCTTAAGGATGAAGTTGAAATTACTAATAATATGACAACTGGTGAATTACATGATATATTAATGGTTAGAGGAGCAGATTTACTTGTAAAAAGTATAGAGGGAATTTCAAAAGGCGATATAGTCCCAGAAAAGCAAGGGAATGAGACTTTTTATGCCAAGATGCTTGATAAGAATATCGCTAATATAGATTGGAATAAAAGTGCTGAAGAGATTCATAACTTAGTTAGAGGACTAAATCCATGGCCAATTGCCTATACTGATTATAAGAACGAAAGAATGAAGATATATGAAACAGAAGTTCTAAAAGAAAAAAGCAATAAAGAACCTGGTACTATTATAGATGTAAGCAAAAATGGAGTGAAAGTTTCATGCAAGGAAGATGTTCTATTAATAAAAAGAGTACAGTTTCCTAATGGTAAGCCTTTGACAATAGATCAATATATTAATGGACATGAAATAGAGGAAAATATAATCTTACAATAATGGAGTTGATGTATAATGCATTTTTATCCGTTTTTTGATCCAACAATGATATTATTAGTTCCAGCTATAATAATTTCATTTTGGGCTCAATCCAAAATTAATAGCGCTTATAGCGAGTATAGCCAAGTAAGAACAATAAATGGATATACTGGTCAACAAGTTGCAAGAATGATGTTAGATGAAGCTGGGCTTTTTGATGTTAGAATAGAATTGATAAATTCAAAGCTTGGAGATCATTACGATCCTGCAAGTAAAATCCTTAGATTATCTCCGGAGGTATATTCAGGTGCATCTATTTCTTCAGCAGGCATAGCTGCCCACGAGGTCGGGCACGCATTGCAGCATAAAGAAAGGTATGCTCCACTAGTAATAAGAAATTCCATTGTGCCAATTGTAAATATTGGCTCAAATGTATCATGGATGCTATTCTTTGTTGGTATATTATTAGGTTTTAAGGGATTAACTACACTTGGAATAATTTTATTTTCAGGGGTTGTAATTTTTCAGCTAATAACATTACCGGTAGAGTTTGATGCATCAACAAGGGCTTTGAATATATTAAAGTCAAGAGGAATACTATATGGTGACGAAACTAAAAGTGCACAAAAGGTTTTAGACGCAGCAGCAATGACATATGTAGCTGCGACATTAATGGCAGTATCACAATTAATAAGATTAATTGCTATAAGCAATAGAAGAAATGATTAGTAAAGAGGTAGCGTATGAATTGTAGAAAATTAGCAGTAAAGATATTAGGAAGAGTCTTAAATGAAGGGGCTTACTCTAATATTGTATTAGCAAAAGAGTTAAATGAAGCAGAATTAAGTGATAAAGATAAAGCACTATTAACTGAAATTGTTTATGGAGTTTTAAGAAGGAAAAAAACATTAGATATTATAATTTCGAACTTTGTAAAAGATCTTAAGTTAATGAACAAAGATATCTTAAATATTTTAAGAGTAGCAATATACCAAATGAACTTTTTGGATAAAATACCTAGCTATGCTGCTTGTAATGAAGCGGTAGAGGAAGCAAAAGAAATATCAGAAAATGATTCAAAGTTAGTAAATGGAATACTTAGAAATTTCACTAAAAATCCTGATGATATTGAAGTTGTAGGAAATAAAATTGACGAATATGCATATAAGTTTTCATTTGAACCTTGGATGATAAGACTTTTAATAAAGCAATATGGTGAAAATGTATCAAAGAAAATAATGTCTGGATTAAATTCAATTCCACAAGTAAGTGTTAGAGTAAATGAACTTAAAGCTGATTATGATGAAGTATTTGAAAAATTAGAAGAACTTGAATATGAAGTTGAAGAAGGTGTTATTTGCCCAGAAGCAATTTGCATAAAAGGTGGTAAATCTATAGAAAATAATCCGTTATTCCAAGAAGGAAAAATCACAGTTCAAGATGAAAGTGCAATGATTATAGCACCATTATTAGAATTGGAAGAAGGAATGACAGTTACAGATTTGTGTAGTGCACCTGGTGGTAAAACTACTCATATTGCTGAAATACTTCAAAACACTGGAAAAGTATTAGCGTATGATCTTCATGAATCTAAACTTGGATTAATAAAAGAAAATTGTGAGAGATTGGGTATAACTAACGTTGAAGTTAATACAAGTGATGCAACTAAATTAAACCCAGATTTAATAGCATCTAGTGATAGAATCTTAATAGATGTTCCTTGTTCAGGGCTTGGAATAATAAGAAAAAAACCAGAAATAAAGTGGAACAAGACAAGAAATGAGTTAAGAGAAATTATAAAAGTTCAAAGAGATATAATGGAATGTGCATGGATGTATTTAAAAGAGGATGGAATAATGATATATTCAACTTGTACATTAAATAAAGAAGAAAATGAAGAAAATATTGAGTGGTTTGTTAGCAGACATAAAGACTGTAGCGTGAAAAAGATCTTTATTGGTAAACAAGATAACTTAGTATACAATAGAGATGGCTCTCTAACTATTATGCCAAATGAAAATATGGATGGATTCTTTGTGACTAAATTAGAAAAAAGACAATAGTAGGTGAATAAATGAACAATTTGCTAGATTTTACTTTAGAAGAACTTAAAGCATGGATGAAGGAAAATGGTGAAAGTGCATTTAGAGGTCAACAAATATTATCATGGATTTATAAAGGTGTTAAAGAATTCGATAATATGAAGAATATACCAAAGCCATTAGTACAAAAACTAAAAGAAAATTTTTTTGTAGGTCTGCCAAAGATAATAGAAGTATATAAATCTAATATAGATGGTACAGAAAAGTTCTTGTTAGGATTTAAGGATGGAAACTTAATAGAATCTGTACTAATGAGATATAAGCATGGAAATTCCATATGCATATCCACTCAAGTTGGATGTGCAATGGGATGCAAATTTTGTGCATCCACAATTGAAGGTAAAGTTAGAAATCTTACAACTGGAGAAATTTTATCGCAAATTATGGTTGTTCAAGATTATATCAATGAAAGGATTTCCAACGTAGTATTAATGGGAAGTGGCGAACCACTTGATAATTATAATAATGTTATAAAGTTTCTAGAAATAGTTTCTGCTGAATATGCATTAAATATTGGGCAGAGACATATAACATTATCTACTTGTGGAATTGTACCTAAGATATACGAATTAGCAGATAAGGAACTTAGCATAACTCTAGCTTTATCACTACATGCATTTAGTAATGATAAGAGAAAAGAAATTATGCCTATAGCTAATAGGTATAGCATTGAGGAAATATTAGAGGCTTGCAGATATTATATAAATAAAACTAATAGAAGAATTACGTTTGAGTATGCGCTAGTGAAAGATGTGAATGATGGCAGAGAAGATGCAAAGGCATTAGGCAAATTGTTAAAAGGTATGCTTTGTCATGTTAATTTGATTCCAGTAAATGAAATAAAAGAAAATACATATAAGAGATCTTCAAAAAAGGCAATAGAAGATTTTTCAGAAATACTAAAAAATCATGGAATAGAAGTTACTACAAGACGTGAAATGGGAAGTGACATTAATGCAGCATGTGGACAACTTAGAAGAAGTTACATAAATACCCAAGAAATAGAGGGGGAGCAAAATGGTAGGTTTAGTTAGTGATGTTGGGTTAAGGCGAACATTAAATGAAGACTCTGCTTCGTATTTAGAAAGAGACGAATTCAAAATTTATGTAGTGGCAGACGGAATGGGTGGACATAATGCAGGAGAAGTCGCTAGTCAGATGGCTGCAACAAATATTGTTGACTATGTAAGAGAAAATTTTTCTTCGAGTAGAGCAGAAAATTTGCTTGTAGAAGCCATAGAAAAAGTAAATAAAGATATATTTACTTTTTCTAACACTAGCGAAAATTTAAGTGGAATGGGAACTACTGTTACAACTTGTTTTATGACTAAAAATTTTATACAGGTTGCGAATGTAGGTGATAGCTGTTGTTTTGCAGTTAAAAATAATGAAATTAAGAAGATTACTAAAGATCATTCTTTAGTACAAGAACTAGTTGATATTGGGAGTATAAGTGAAAAAGAGGCGGAAAATCATCCTAAGAAAAATATTATTACAAGAGCATTAGGAACTAGCATTAATGTGAATGTAGATATATTTCAGTTAGAGAACAGAGAATATGATCTTTATATATTGTGTTCAGATGGATTGACAAATGAATTAACTAAAGAAGAGATTCTACAAGTCGTCACTGAAGGAGAAAGTTATGTAAACATTGCTAATAAACTTGTATACTTGGCAAAGCAAAACGGTGGCAGAGATAATATAACAGTATTGTTGTTTGGAGGAGAGATGTAGCATGGATGGAATTGTACTTGGAAACAGATACGAGTTGTTAGAAAAAATAGGGGAAGGCGGAATGTCAGAAGTATTTAAGGCAAGAGACAATAAATTAAATAGGTTTGTTGCAGTTAAAATACTTAAGAAAGAACTTTGCGACAACCCTGATATTGTAGAAAAATTTAAAGGTGAAGCAACAGCTGTTGCAGCCTTATCTGACAATAATATAGTAAATATACTAGATGTAGGAACACAGGATGAAATAAATTATATTGTAATGGAATATGTTAAAGGAAAAACATTAAAAGATATTATAAAACAAGTTGGAAAGATGAATTATGAAACAGCTATATCAGTTGCAATTCAAATAGCCAAAGCTTTAGATTGTGCTCATAGAAACAATATAATACATAGAGATGTTAAGCCACAAAATATTTTAGTAACAGAAGATGGAGTTATGAAAGTAACTGATTTTGGAATAGCAAAATCATCAAATTCTGAAACTATTACAAATACTAGTACAATAATGGGATCTGCTCATTATCTTTCTCCAGAACAAGCAAAAGGAAATTTTATTGATTGTAGAACGGATTTATATTCATTAGGAGTTGTATTATATGAGATGGTTACTGGAAATCTCCCATTCCAAGCAGATACTGCTGTAACTATAGCTTTAAAACATCTTCAAGAAGAAGTTGTTCCGCCAAAAAGTGTTAATTCAAAGATTCCTGAGAGTTTAAATCAATTAATTTTAAAGTCAATGGAAAAGGATCCTATTAAGAGATATCAGAATGCTAAAGAAATGATCTCAGATCTCCAAAGAATAAAGGATGATCCTAATGCAAAGATAGATAAAGAAGACGACAATGATCATACTATAATAATGTCTGCTGTGACCGAACAGATAGCAAAGCAAGAGGAAAAGTTGCCTAATAAAAAAGATGATGACTATGATGATGAAGACGATGATGATTATTACTACGAAGACGATGAAGATGAAAAAGGCAGTGGAATAAACAAGAAGAGAATAATGAAAATAACAATAGGTGTAGTTTTAGCATTATTGTTAATAGTTTTAGGTGTTGCAGCTTTTAAAATGGTTAGTTCTGCTAGTGCTAACAGCAAAGAAGTTGAGGTTCCTAATATAGTAGGAAAGAATGTTGATGATGGAAAGAAAGCACTTGAAGCTATAAATTTAGTTTTAGTGGAAGGTGGAACTGAAGCAAGCGATCAGCCAGAAGGAACTATTCTTAAGATGAATCCGGATGCTGGAACTAAGGTTAAAGAAAAAAGTCAGATTAGGGTTATTGTAAGTGGAGGAGCAACAAAACTTAAAATGCCTGATTTGAAGGAGTATGATATAGATACTGCAACTACTATTTTAAAATCCTTTGGACTTAAGATTAGTGATAAAAGCGAAGCTTTTAGCGATAGTGTACCAGAGGGACAAATAATAAGTCAAACTCCGAAAAAAGATACTGAAGTAACAGCAGATGATAAGATAACAGTTGTTGTAAGTAAAGGACCGGAAGTTAAGACTACAAAAGTACCTAGCGTAGTTGGTAAAGACCAAGATACAGCTACAGGCGAATTACAAGATGCTGGTTTAAAAGTATCTGTAAATTCCCAAGAAACACAAGATGAGAGTCAAAACGGTAAAGTTTTAAAACAAACAGGAGAAGGAAATAGAGTGGAGCAGGGAACTACAATTGTTATAACAGTTGGTAAATATGTTGCGAAACAAGATCCACCTGTAACTAATAATCCTACTCAAGGAAATACTAAGCCGGGTGGAAATGGAAGTACTCCTGATAAAAATACTGGAGGAACAGGTGGTACTACTACTGATACACCAGGAAAGACTCCTAATACTCCAGGCACAACTAATCCTACAGGCCCATGGGATGATACAAATAACAGTCAAAACAACACTCAACCTAAAACATCAAATCAAAACCATCAATAGTAAGTAAGGAGAGGTTCATAAAAACCTCTCCTTCTATGATATATATATTGCAATTCACAATGCATATTTCACAATTACGGCTAAAATTCTTACAATATTTTTAGAATTATGATGAAGGATTATTTTTTGCAATATATATTTATAGTTAGATCTACATTAAATCTCTAAAAGAAAATATACTATGATAGAAAATACTAATTTAGAAATTTAATATATTTTGCAATTAAGTTGCTAAGTTCTAGTTGTATTTAGGCACTTGGCTTATTAAAATCTTAAACTTAAATTTATCTAATTTATCATTGCAGCATATATTAACATTCTATAAAAGAATATATAAATTTATTTTATAAGTTATGGAGGGAAATTATGAATGGAAAAATAATAAAGGGCATAGGAGGCTTTTATTATATTAAGACAGATCAAGGCTTAATAGAATGCAAAGCCAGGGGGAAATTTAGACATAAAGACATAAAGCCTATGGTAGGGGATGATGTTACAATTAAGATGGAACATGGAAAAGGCGTTATTGAAGAGATACATGATAGGAAATCTGAATTGGTTAGGCCCACTGTAGCAAATGTTTCTTTAGCATTTGTTGTTTTTGCAGTTAAGAATCCAGACATAAATTTTGATTTATTAAATAAGTTTTTGATTCTATGTGAATATAATAACATTGAGGTTATAGTTTGCTTGAATAAGATAGATTTAGTATCGGAAGAAGAAAGAGAAGAAATAAAGAAGCGAATAAATGTCATAGGTTATGAAGTTCTCTTTATAAATGCTAAGAAAGGAATAGGAATAGAGCGGTTAGAAGAAAAGATTAGAGGAAATATAACAGTTTTTTGTGGACCATCAGGGGCAGGAAAGTCAACATTAATAAATAAGCTTTCAAACAAAGAACATATGGAAACAGGTAATGTAAGCGAGAAGCTTGGAAGAGGGAAGCATACTACAAGGCATAGTGAATTAATTGAGGTAGCGGACGGATATATCGTTGATACCCCAGGATTTTCTACACTAGAAATAAAGGATTTAATGGATAAAAATTCTTTAAAATATTGTTTTCCTGAATTTACACAGTATAATGATAAGTGTAAATATAGAGGCTGTTTACATTATAAAGAACCAAATTGTGCTCTAAAAGAGGCTGTAGAAAGCGAAAAGATTAATAGATACAGATACGAATTTTATGTAAGAGCATTAGAAGAAATAATTGAGGAGGAAAAAAATAAATGGTAAAGATTGCACCATCAATATTATCAGCGGATTTTTCAAAATTAGGAGAGGACATAGAAAGAATAGATAAAGGAGGAGCAGATTTTATTCATATAGATGTAATGGATGGATCTTTTGTTCCTAATATATCTTTTGGTTTACCAGTTATAAAATCTATTAGAAATAGAACAAAGAAGTTATTTGACGTTCATTTAATGATAAATAATCCATCAAATTACATAGATGCTTTTATAGAGGCTGGGGCTGATATAATTACAATTCATCATGAAGCAGATAAACATATAGATAGAACAATTAATTATATTAAGTCAAAAGGAAAAAAAGCAGCGATTTCTTTAAATCCAGGAACTCCAACAAGTGTATTGAAAGATTTAATACCAAGTTTAGATATGGTGTTGATAATGTCTGTTAATCCAGGATTTGGAGGACAAAAATTCATACCTTATTCTCTAGATAAGATTAGAGAGATAAAAGAACTTAGTGATAGATTGAACCCAGGGCTTTTAATAGAAGTTGATGGTGGTATTGATAAGACAAATGTTAAAGAGGTTATAGAAGCAGGTGCAAATGTCATTGTTGCAGGTTCAGCAGTGTTTAATGGTGGGGAAATTGATGAGAATATAAAAGCTCTAAGGGGGTAATAATTTGAATGTTGCAATTGTAAGTGGAGGAAACCCACCTTCAGAGAAGTTACTAAAGAAATATATTAGTGAAGTTGAATTTATAATAGCAGCTGATAAGGGAAGTGAATGCCTTTATAATTATAATATTATTCCAGACTTGCTTTTAGGTGATTTTGACTCTGCCAAAAAGGAAATTTTAGATAATATGAAGTTAAAGGTTAAGGAAGTCTTGGAATTTCAACCAGAGAAAGATTATACTGACACTGAAATTGCAGTAATGGAAGCGATAAAAAGAGGCGCAGAAAAGATATATCTATTCGGGGCAACTGGAACTAGAATGGATCATACACTAGGAAATATAGGACTTATGCTAACTACGAAAAAAAAAGGTGCTAATTTAGAAATATTAGACGATAATAATAGACTTTACCTTGGAGAAAATAAAATGAGGTTATACGGCAAATATGGTGAAAATATATCATTTCATGCATTAAGCGATAAAGTAAGCAAACTTCAAATTAGTGGTGGAAAATACAATCTACCAAGTTATGATTTGGGTTTATTAGATCCACGAGCTATATGTAATGAATTTATTGATACACCAATAGATATAACTTATGAAAAAGGAGAGTTATTAGTTATTCATTCCATAGACTAAATATTCATGAACTTATTTAATTATTTTTTATATTTAAAAGTGGAACATTTTGAGTAGTAACTGAATATTAATATAATAAGACGGATTAAATTTTCATTTTAATTTTTAATATATTAATATTTGGGAGGACTTGTAAATGAAAATAATAGCTTTTAAACTACCTAAGTTTCTATCTAATATAATAAAGTTTTTTAGAAAAAAAGGCTAGAAGTACATAATGTATAATTTAGTTTTAAGCTTTCTAAATAGCTTTAGGCGTAATCAAAAAAAATAACAAGTCCATCTGCCAAGAAAAGTTCCTTGTTGCAGCATAGCTGCTCTTTTCATCATGCTTCATCAACAGATTGAACTAATAGGCTCGCTATGAGCCCGATCTGCTTCTTCGCCTGATGAAAAATAACCATGGCATTTTAGACTCGTTATTTTCTTTCATATGCCTTAAAAATAAAAAATGCAATTGGGATAACAATTGCATTCTTTATTATGAACTATATTGCTCTTTGAACCTTTCCAGATCTAAGGCATCTTGTACATACATGAACAGTTTTTGGTGTTCCGTTAACTAAAGCTTTTACTTTCTTTATGTTAGGAGCCCAAGTTCTCTTTGATTGACGATGTGAATGGCTATAGCTTACTCCAGCTACAACACCCTTATCACAAATTTCGCATCTTCTTGCCATTAGAAAACACCTCCTTATATTCCAAAGATAATCATCTTCAATAGGACAGTGTAAATTATATCATAGGAAAATGTAATAGGCAAGATAAATTATTAATTATAAATTAAAAATTATGTATTGGCAGTTAATATGCGGCTTTACAGCGAAAATGAAACTTATGTGAATACCTGCCGAAATTTGATATGTATTATGTTGTAATTCACAATTCACAATTACGGCCAAAATTCTTGAAATATTTTTAGAATTATGATGAAGAATTATTTTTGCAATATATATATTTATTTCATAGGTAAATTATTCTCTTGATTATGTTTTAAAAACTTTTTAGAAGGAAAGACTTTGTAGAGATAGATTTTTAAAGAAGAGAAGGAAATGATGTGGTTGTACTTTATGTTTTCTAAGTGGAGTATAATCTTGAGTGGACTTAATACTTTTTTCTGGGGAAAAGATCTTGATTGCAGTTAGTTAGTATTGAATTGTGATCTACACTCTTTTCGTATGTATGTTTTTTATAAATTTATGATCTAGGTTGCAGTTTATGCTTTTTCATAGGGGGAAATGATTTGGTTGTACTTTATTTTTTCTAAAGGGAGAATTATCTTAATTGGACTCGATTCTTTTTTCTAGGAAGTAAGCTTGATTGTAGTTAATAAGTTCCGAATTATGCTTTTAACTCTTTCCATATATGCATGCTTTTTTATAAATTTGTGATCTTGATTTTAATTTTAGCTTTTTTAGGAAAGGATCTTAATTTCAGTTTGTGTTTTTTTTAAGGAAAAATGATCTTGGTTGCGCTGCGCGCTTTTTTTAGAGGTGAAATGATCGTAATTGCACTTCGTGCTCTTTTTAAAGGTGTATATTTTTTGAATACTTGAATAAAATATTGTTCTAATATAGAATAGAAAATAAGATGTAAATATAGAATAGAAAATAAGATATAAGAATTTAGGAGGAATATGGATGGTTGGATTTTCAAACGAAAATGGTAATATAAATTATTCAGAGGAAGTTATAGCAAAAATTGTTGGATTATCCACAATGGAATGTTATGGAGTAGTTGGAATGGTTTCTAGAAATGCCAGTGAAGGCTTTTGGGAACTTATTGGTATAGAAAATTTTAGTAAAGGTGTAAAGATACAGCTAACAAGCGAGAAGAAATTACAAATAGAATTATTTGTAATGGTTGAATACGGAACAAAGATATCGGTTATATCTAATAATATAATCCAAAAAGTACGCTATAGTGTTGAAAACTATACAGGACTTAAGGTGTCGTCCATAACAGTAAATGTGCAAGCGGTTAGAGTTTAGGAGGTTAAACTAAATGGAATATACAAAGATAAATGGCCATGATTTTTATAACATGGTTGTGAATGCTAGCAATAAATTGCTAGAGCAAAGTGATTTCGTAAATGCACTTAACGTATTTCCTGTTCCAGACGGAGATACTGGAACTAATATGTCTATGACGTTTAAGGCAGCAGTTAAAGAGATAGAAGATATGGATAGTGATTCTATAGGGGAAATATCAAAAAAATTAGCTAAAGGGGCTTTAATGGGAGCTAGGGGTAACTCTGGTGTTATATTATCGCAAATACTTAGAGGTTTTTCTAAAGGCCTAGAAGGAAAAAAAGAAGTAGATATTAAGGAGTTTGCAGTAGCCTTTTCAGAGGGATCAAAGTCAGCATACAAAGCGGTAATGAGACCGACTGAAGGTACTATACTTTCTGTAATTAGAGCCGCTGCTGAAGCAGCGGTGTCATCTGATGCTAAGGATATGGTTGGCTTTATGGAAGAGATAACAGTTAAATCAAAAGAAATGTTAGATAGAACTCCAGAATTATTACCCGCACTAAAAAAGGCTAAAGTAGTTGATTCAGGCGGAATGGGGCTTTACATTATACTTAGAGGTATGTTTGAAGCATTAAAGAATGATATTAAAGCTGAATTAAGTGATATAAAAATAAGTGGCGCAAATGGTACTTTAGCTAAATCTACAGAAGAAATTGATATAAAGTTTGGGTATTGTACTGAATTTATAATACTTGGTGACGCTAAACGTGCACAAGATTTCCAAAATGAGATAGAGAGCCTTGGAGATTCCATGATAGTTGTTGGATATGATGATGTTATAAAGGTGCACATACATACTAATGATCCTGGATTAGTCTTATCAAAGGCAGTTGCTATAGGAGAATTATCAAAGATAAAGATTGATAATATGAGAGAAGAGCACAGAGAGTTATTAATAAATACTAAGGAATTAACAGAAACTTCGTCTGAAGATGAAGTTGGTGATGGCGAAAAGAAAAAGTATGGCTTTATAACAGTTGCTATGGGAGATGGAATTTCAAATATCTTTAAGGACTTAGGAATAGATTATGTCATTGAAGGTGGCCAGACAATGAATCCGTCTACTCAGGATATTTTAGATGCTGTTGAGAAAATAAATGCTGAACATATTTTCATTATGCCGAACAATAAGAATATAATTATGGCAGCAAATCAGGCGGCAGAAATATCAAGTAAAAATATATTAGTAGTACCTACAACAACTATTCCTCAAGGAATAGCATGTGCCACAATGTTTAACCATGATTCTGAAGTTGAAGAAAATTTCACTAATTTAAAGGATGCAATTGAAGTAGTTAAAACTGGTTCGGTGACATATGCAGTACGTGATACAGAAATTGATGGAATAGATATTAAACAAGGAAATATGTTAGGACTTGTAGAAGGTAAAATAAAAGAGGTAGGCGAAGACAAGAAGGTTGTTGCCGGTAAAGTTCTAGAAGATATGATAGATGATGAAAGTGAACTTATTACTGTATATTATGGTGAAGATGTAAGTGATGAAGATGCAAATGAATTCGAAGTTGAGCTACAAGAAAAGTACGACGACTTAGATATTCAATTTTACAAAGGAAATCAACCACTATATTACTTTTTAATATCAGTAGAATAAGAAATAGTAAGGGCGCCTAATGCTAGGTGCTCTTATTATTTAGGGAGGAAGAGAAGGGCTTTGGATATATATAGCAATATTTCAACATTAAAAGGAGTAGGCCCAAAGGCCACAGAAAAATTAAATAGATGTGGAATTTTTAATATACTAGATATTCTGTTATATTTTCCAAGAGATTATGAATTTGTAGATAGTAATGTGGAATTTGAAAATATTACAGGAGAAGACAAGCAGATTTTAAAGTGTAAAGTCATTAGATTTAGAAGCGATGTAAAAACTAAAACTGGTAAATTATTAACAACTGTAGAATTTGACTATAATGGACATAAAGTATCTGGAAAGTGGTTTAATCAAAGGTATATAAAAAACTCCTTTAAAATAGGAGAAATATATAATTTGATGGGTAAATTTAAAAGGGTAGGAAATACTTTAGAGGTGGTTAATCCTATGGTGACATGTGAAGAAGCTATTTCGAATGAGATCATACCTAAATATCCTCTAAAAGGTGATATAAGCAATAAGTTGTTTGAAAAATTAATTAATGAAATTTTGTCCAAGATGGCAGTTAAGGAGAATTTACCGCAAAATATATTAGATAAATATTCTCTAATTTCATTAAATGAAGCTATTAGAAGCGTCCATTTTCCTGATAATAAGGAAGTGCTGGAAAAGGCTATAATAAGACTTAAATTTCAGGAATTATTTACATATTCACTAAAGTTACTGCTTCTTAAACATAAAATTAAGAAAAACAAAAATGGTATACTTTTTCAGTGGGTAGATGAACTTAGCTTATTTAAAGAGAAGTTACCATTTCCTCTTACTAATGCTCAAACAAGAGTTATACGTGAAATATTGAGAGATCAAAAATCAAATTCATCAATGAATAGACTTATACAAGGAGATGTTGGTAGTGGAAAGACAATAATTGCACTTATAGCTATTTTTAATGTGATCAAAAATGGTTATCAATGTGCATTTATGGCTCCAACAGAGATTCTTGCAAATCAACACTTTGAAGAAGCAAGGAAAGTTTATGATGAATTTAATATAGAAATCGAATTATTAACAGGAACAACTTCAGCAAAAGAAAAGCAGAGGATCAAAGAAAGAATTAGAACTAAAGAACCAATTTTAGTAATAGGAACTCATGCACTTTTCCAAGATGATGTTGAATTTGGAAAGTTAGGGCTTATAGTAACTGATGAGCAGCATAGATTTGGTGTTGAGCAAAGGAGTAAACTTATAAACAAAGGAAAAAGGGCTGATTGCTTAGTTATGACAGCTACTCCAATTCCAAGAACATTGGCATTATACTTATATTCAGATCTTGATGTATCTATAATTGATGAACTGCCACCTGGGAGAAAGAAAATAGATACTAGATTTTATGCTGATAATCAAAGAGATATAGCTTATGATTTGGCATATGATGAGATAAAAAAAGGCCGACAAGTATATATTGTATGCCCTCTTATTGAAGAGGATGAAAAAGAGGAGTTAAATTCAGTAGAAACTTTATATAATAAACTTACCAGTGGAATTTTTAAGGAACTAAAGGTTGAGATACTTCATGGAAAAATGAAAGGCTCTGAAAAAGATGAAATAATAAAAAGATTTAAGAATAATGAAGTTAATGTTCTAATATCAACAACTGTAATTGAAGTAGGCGTTAATGTTCCCAATGCATCCGTAATGATTGTTGAAAATGCAGAACGGTTTGGATTGTCGCAGTTACATCAATTAAGAGGAAGGGTTGGAAGAGGTCAGTATTCATCTTATTGTATATTAATAGCAAAGGCTAAAAGTAATGTGACTAAAAAGAGGATGCAGATAATGACAGAATGTAGTGATGGATTTCTAATATCAGAAAAAGATTTAGAACTCAGAGGTGCAGGAGAGATGTTTGGTAAGAAGCAAAGTGGTGATGAAGGCTTTGTACTTGCAAATCTTTATGATGATATGAAGATTTTAAGATGTGCTAAATTAGAGGCGAATAACATGTTACAAAACGAATTTGAGGTAAATAGGGAAATAATTAATGAACTTAGTAAAAATTTGGAAAAAAGTAGTAAATATATTTGCTTTAATTAATTTGAAATATTATGTATAGATATGTTAATATATAAAATATACACCTATGAAAAGAGCACGAAGTGCAATTAAGATCATTTTGCCTATGAAAAGAGCACGAAGTGCAATTAAGATCATTTTGCCTATGAAAAGAGCGCGAAGCGCAATTAGGATCATTTCACCTATAAAAAGAGCACGGAGTGTGCAACTGAGTTTAATTTTAAATTGTAAATTAAAAATCTAGAGAGTAGATTTTCTTATATGCTTATTTTAGGAGGAATAAAATTTTGAGAATAATAGCAGGAAGAGCAAGAGGACATAAATTAATACCTCCAGCTACAATGGAAACAAGACCTACATTAGATAGAGTTAAAGAGGCTATGTTTAGTTCAGTTCAAATGTATATACCAGAGGCAGTAGTTGTAGACGTTTTTGCTGGGACAGGAAGCCTTGGATTAGAAGCGGCAAGCAGAGGGGCAAGTGAAGTTTATTTATTTGATAAAAGCTCTGTGACTTTTCCTTTATTAAAGGAAAATGTAGAAAGCCTTAAATTTCAAGATTTCTGTTTTCCTATGAATATAGATGCTTATGAAGGCTTAAAGAATCTTGCGAAGAAGGGAAAGAAATTTGACATAATATTTATTGATCCACCTTATTGCAAAGAAATGATTCCAGAAGCTATGAAAATTGTTAAGGATAATGAAATTTTAAAGAATGATGGAATAATAGTTACTAAAATAGATACCATTGAAGAGATTTATGAAGGGTATAAAGATATAAGATTAACAAAAAGTAAGAAGTATGGAAATACAACAGTATGTTATTACAAGCATGAGGAGAAGTAAACAATGAGAGTTGCAGTGTACCCTGGGAGCTTTGATCCTATAACAAATGGACATCTCGATATTATAAAAAGAGGAGCAAAGGTCTTTGATAAAGTAATAGTTGCAGTATTAGTTAATGTTGATAAGAAATATCTTTTTGAAAGCAGCGAAAGAGTTGAACTTATAAAAAGAGTGACAAGAGATATTGAGAATGTTGAAATACGAAGCTTTGATGGGCTTTTAGTTAATTTTCTAAAAGAATGTAAGACTAATATAATATTAAAGGGATTAAGAACAGCTTCTGATTTTGAGTATGAATTTCAAATGGCGTTTATTAATAAAGAATTAGATGATGATACCGAAACTGTATGTATGATGTCATCGGCTAAAAATATACATATTAGTTCCTCAACTGTTAAGCAGGTGGCAAGGTTTGGAGGAGATATTAGTGGACTTGTTCCCAATGAAATTATTTCAGATATAATGTCCAGAATAAATCTATAAATGGTGATTTTTTAAGGAAAAGTATTTTCATAATTAGAATGTGCTGTGTTTAAGCAGCTGCATTGACTTAAAATTAATGATATTAATAATACTAAAAACAATTAAAAATACTAGATTAAGATTTGTTCCTGGTATTTTGATCATTTATAGAATAAATATCTAAGGAGTGTTTTTATGGAAAAAATGGAGGTAAATATAATAGAGTTATTAGAATATTTACAAGACTTGGTGGAAAATTCACCTAAAGTGCCAATGAGCGGTAAAGTTATGATAGATAAAAGAGAAGTTGTTGATGTAATAGATCAAATAATTAACTATATGCCTGATCAATTTAAAAAAGCTGAATGGGTTATGAACGAGAGAGAAAGAATCCTTAATGAAGCTAAAAAAGAGTATGATTCTGTTAGAAAAGAAACAATGACTATGATGAGACAGAATGTCGAGAATCACGATATAGTGAGGGAAGCCAAGGGGAGAGCACAAGAAATTATAGCCTCAGCACAGAGAGAGGCCAAGGCTATAAGATTAGGGTCTAGGGATTATTCTGATGAAATATTAACCCAATTAGATCAGGAATTAGAAGAACACAAAATAAAATTAATAAAAAGCCTTCAAGAAAGTTTTGAAGTAGTAGCTAAAGAGATAGATACAAATTTAACTGGTACATGCGATGTTATAAAAGAGAACATTAAAGAATTACGCGGTATGAAAAAATAATTTCAAGGTTCTATTAAATATACTTAATAAAAGTGTTAATAACAGTATAGTTAATGCAGGATATATATATATAAATAAACTTGAAGAATGGCTCATTTGTAAGTTTGATGTATAAATACTTGTAGGAAACACTTTGCATAACCCATAAGTTATAATAAAACTAACGATTCCTTGGATTACTTTTAAAAAAATATATCTGCTATAATTTATCTTAGTATCGCTTACGAAAGAACTTACTTGTGCGATTACCGCAAGACCAGAAAATGAAGTTAAAAAGCTTATTATACCAAGCTTCAAGGGGATAGGAATTTCTAGGGGAGAGATTATACTGCACCCATTAGTCATTTCAATGCTTCCTAAAAATATACTGTATAAAGTTTGGGAAGGCAGTTTTAAAACATTATCTAGCTGCCTAAATGCAATATGAATATAAGGATTGTTTTTAACGAGAGATATAACAACTGAAAAAATTATTATGAAACCACCTATAGATAATGTGGTGTTTATTCCGTTTTGAACTGCATTTTTTACAGCATTACCGAAATTCATACTTTCATTTTTAGGACAAGGGAGAGAACTTAGAGCATTTAAGTTTCTCTTTTTTTTTGTCAAAAATCCCATTATGATTATTGATAAATTGCTTCCTAGAAGCAAGATATAACCTAAGGATACATGCCCTAATAAAGTTCCAGCAACAGATCCGATTAAAAACAGGGGACCAACGTTAGACGCTATGTTTAAAAGTCTTTCGTATTCATTCCTATCTATATATTCCATCTTGTATAAATCTACACAATATTTAGCACCTAATGGATAGCCACATAGTATACTTGCTACGATTGGAAAGGAACAATTTCTAGAAAGGCCTAATGGCTTGCAGATTAATGGCCCAAGAAATTTAGAATAAAGATTTATTCCATCGTAGTATATTAATAAATTACATATAACTACAAAAGGAAAGGTGGTTGGCAATATTGAGTTATACCATAATTTACAACCATCAATAGCTGCGACTATGCATTGGTTTATGTTTAAAACAAAAAGAACTATTAAGACGGATATAAATATACAAATGATAGTATTTTTTTTGATATTAAGTTGTTTAATTAAAATAAAGATTAAGCTAATAATAAGAAACCATAAGATAATAATATATATCATGAAATCACTCCAATCAATAATATTTATATTCTCATGGTTATGTAAAATATTACTATATTATAAAAGGCCCTTTTAAATAATCATCCATAGGACTTATTTTTGGATTTAGCAGTGAATATGCTTTTGTTCCTAAGATATCTATTTTTAGATGATCACATTGATTGTTTCTTGGCACCTTTGTTATTAAATTTATACTAGAATTAGCTTTTATACTCTTTAGAATTCTTTGCCCTGTAGAATTAAAAGCAAGAACTCTTGCGTAAGGTGCGGGGCTCTTAGATAAGCTTAATAAATCAAAATTCTCAAGGTTCAAAAAGCTTTGCAAAAGAATTCTACTTATCCTCGTGTATGTATATCTTTTGCTTTTTGAATTCAATATTAATTCGTTAAGCGAATTGGATCTTACAATTTCTTTTAATATTTTATTATCTATGCCCTCTGATACATCTGGCAAATTTAAAAGAGATCTTTCGTTAGTGAGTAATTTATATTTTATATATTTAAAGGTATCTTCCTCAAAAATAAAAGGATAGTTAGAAGAAGATAAACTAAGCAGAATGTCATAGCTCGCCTTTGGCATAATATCAGCTAAATCATTTAAAGATTTCTCTTTTAGATGTTTTCTTATTGATGTAGCAGAAGCAAATGAAGCGCTTATGTTGACATCGTTATATAATGAACCTTCTCTTTTGATGGTTTTAGGAACTATTGCGCTATTTAAACGAATTAGAGATTTTATATATTCAATACCTAAGATATTATTAGAATTTGATATTGTATCTAATAATTTATTTGAGTTTAAATAATCTTTAAGTGCATTTGCTCGGCTCAAATGAAAAGGTAAGCCAGAGTCCAAATTATCTTTTAAAAGTTTTTTATAATTTAAAGGCTCGGAAACTAAAACTTTGGCTATGTCTTCTAATATAGATACATTTCCTTCTTCGCTTCCAAAGTATAAGTGATCTATTACGCCTAACGAGTTAAGAAGAGATACGCTTCCGAAAGCAAAATGTTCAGCAGAAGAAATGGAATAAACTAGAGGTAGCTCTAGAACTAGATCAACACCATTTTTAATAGCCATTTCAGCTCTTTTCCATTTATCTATAATTGCTGGAATTCCTCTTTGCATAAAATTACCACTCATTACACAAACTATGCCATCTGCGTTTGTGTCGGATTTTGCTTTACTAAGGTGATATTCATGACCTTTATGAAATGGATTATATTCTGTAATTATTCCTGTAAGTATTAAAATCATCTCCTTTATAAAGCTAGTATAGCATATTATGGAATTTTATAATATTAGTTATTAAGGTTTAATATGTTGTGTATTTTTTGTAAAATGTCAATAAGATATTATAAAATTATTGTTAAAAAATATACTTTTTTAATATTACTCTATTAAAAAGTAGTTTAAAAAATATTCAGAACATTAAAAGAATGGTGAATTTTTAATTATTGCTTAATATTGGCAAGAAAATAGATTATACACAGCTAGTTGAATGAATATACTATAGATTTTTAAGAAAAAGTTAATGAAAACAATATGAAATAGACATGTATTTTTCATATATTAGGTCAATAATTTAAAACATTTGATAGCGTTTAATAATAAATTATAAAATAATTTTAAATAAAATTTAATTGTTAAAAATTATACTTTTCCTATATTGTTATTTTACAGGAGTATTGTCTGACAATTTAGATTATTTCAAATCTAAAGACTTCTATTTTATAGAGAATTTGTGTTGAAAAAAGCACTGATAAAGGAGTATATTAGTATTAGAGATAGGATATAGAGAGGAGATAAATAGATTATGGACCTTATGAAAAAAATATGGACTGCAGCACAATCAAATAAACAAAAAATTGTTCTTCCAGAGGGAAACGAGGAAAGAAATATAGCAGCTGCAGAAAAAATACAAAAATTAGGATTAGCTTACCCAATTTTAATAGGTAACAAAGAAGAAATAAATAATAAGGCAAAGGAATTAGATGTAAATTTATCAGGAATTGAGATTATTGATCCAAATGAATCAGATAAATTAGAAAAGTATATTGAAGCCTTCTATGAACTTAGAAAGACAAAAGGCGTTACAATGGAAAAGGCAGATAAAATAGTCAGAGATCCTCTATATTTTGGTACGATGATGGTTAAATTAGATGATGCAGATGGAATGGTATCAGGAGCAATTCACACAACTGGAGATTTATTAAGACCAGGATTACAAATTATAAAGACAGCACCAGGGGTATCTGTTGTTTCGAGCTTCTTTATAATGCAAGTTCCAGGATCATCTTATGGTGAAGAAGGAACATTAATATTCTCAGACTGTGCAGTTAACCCTAACCCTAACGAGGATCAATTAGCAGCAATTGCGATAGCTACTGCAGAAACAGCTAAGAATTTATGTAACATGGAACCTAAGGTGGCAATGTTATCATTCTCTACTATGGGAAGTGCTGATAATGAATTAGTTGATAAGGTTAGAAATGCTACTCAAAAAGCAAAAGAAATGAGACCTGACTTAGATATAGATGGTGAACTACAATTAGATGCAGCTATAGTTGGAAAAGTAGCAGCTCAAAAGGCACCAGAAAGTACTGTTGCTGGAAAAGCTAATGTTTTAGTATTCCCAGATTTACAAGCTGGAAATATAGGCTATAAATTAGTTCAAAGATTTGCAAATGCTGAAGCTATTGGACCTATCTGTCAAGGTTTTGCAAAACCAATCAATGACTTATCAAGAGGTTGTAGCTCAGATGATATTGTAAGTGTTGTTGCGCTTACAGCAGTTCAAGCTCAAACAAACAAATAGTAAGTATTATTTTTACAGATAATTTAAAGTAAGTTAGCTTATAGATTGTTAAAACAAAAATACAAAAGGTTTGAATGTTAAAAGGAGAGTAGAGTTATGAAAGTATTAGTTATAAATTGTGGTAGTTCTTCACTAAAATATCAACTTATTGATATGAGTAATGAAGAGTCTTTAGCTCAAGGACTTGTTGAAAGAATAGGAATTACTGGGTCAATATTGACTCAAAAAGTTGAAGGAAAAGATAAATATGTAGTTGAAACGCCATTAAAAGACCATCAAGATGCAATAGAACTTGTTTTAAAATGCTTAGTTGATGAAAACCATGGTGTAATAAGTTCAATGGATGAGATATCAGCTGTTGGACATAGAGTTGTTCATGGTGGTGAAAAATACGCAACTTCAGTAGTAATTAATGAAGAAGTAATTAAGGCGCTTGATGAATTTACAAAATTAGCACCACTTCATAATCCTCCAAATATAATTGGAATAAATGCATGTAAGGCTCTTATGCCAAAAACTCCAATGGTAGCAGTATTTGATACAGCATTCCATCAAACTATGCCAGAAAAAGCATTTATGTATGCTCTTCCATATGAATTATACACAGAAGACCATGTAAGAAGATATGGATTCCATGGTACATCTCATAAGTATGTAGCAGGTGAAATGGCAAAATTGATGAATAAAGACATAAGCGATTTAAAGATAGTAACTTGTCATATAGGTAATGGTGTAAGTATTACAGCTGTTGATGGTGGAAAATCTGTAGACACTACAATGGGATTCACTCCATTAGATGGTATTATAATGGGATCAAGATCTGGAAGTATAGATCCAGCAATAGTTACTTATTTAGTAAAAGAAAAAGGGTATTCTATAGATGAAGTAAATGATATCTTAAATAAGAAATCAGGGGTTCTAGGTATATCAGGAATAGGAACAGATTTTAGAGATATTAGAAGTGCAGTGGAAAATGATAATGATCCTAGAGCATTACTTACAATGGATATATTCGGATATCAAGTTAAGAAGCAAATAGGTGCTTATGCTGCCGTAATGGGTGGTGTAGATGCAATTGTATTTACAGCAGGAATAGGAGAACATGCTCCAGAAATAAGATCAAGAGCTTTAACTAATATGGAATTCTTAGGAATAGAAGTAGATTTAGAAAAGAACGAAAGTCATAATATCGGAGATGGTATGGAAATTTCTAAAGAAACTTCAAAGGTAAAAGTAGTTGTAATACCTACAAACGAAGAATTAATGATTGCTAAAGAAACTTTAGAATTAGTTAAGTAAGGCATAATTGAAAAAATAGTGAGTTAACATGCTGATTGGTTTTTATTTATAATTTATCAGCATGTTTTTTCAATGGCTTTATACAATATATTTGGCTGTACTTCCTTTATAGAAGAAAATATATACGTAAAGGGGAGCAGTTAGTATAGATACAAAAACATTTGTATCATGAGTTTGTTATTTTCTTTCATATGGAGAAATAGGAATTTATAATAAATTTCTTGACTTTTTAGCACGCAATTTATATAATTAGTTGTGTTTGTTTTATAAATATATGTGCTAAGGAGTGAAAGAGGAGATATTATATAGTTTACATTAGTTTTATTATATGGTTATCCTGTGATTTTATGAAAGTACAAATTTCAGATATTATTTCAGGTAAAGATAGAAGCAAGAAAATTGACTATATATTTGATGCACCGCAATTTGATTTTGAAGGAGATATAATTAAACCAATAAAACCTTTTGAAGTTGTTGGGAATATCTTATCAGATGGTGATATATTAATATTGAATGCTAAAATCAAAACTGATTTAGAAATGATATGTTCAAGATGTTTAGATACCTTTATCTATCCAATAGATATTGATATAGAAGAAAGGTTTACAACTAATAGAGATAGTGGTGATGATGAAGCTATTGTTGTAATGGATGATGTTTTAGACATCACAGAAATTGTCGAAAGTAGCATAATTTCAACACTACCTATTAAAAGAGTTTGCAAGAACGACTGTAAAGGGCTTTGTCAAGAATGTGGATGTAACTTAAATCACAATTCATGTTCATGTCAAAAAGAAGATGTAGATATACGTTTTGAGGCCTTGAAAGGTTTGTTTGATAATAAGGAGGTGTAATGAATGGGTTGTCCAGCAAGAAAATCAGGAAAAGCTAAAGTAAAAGCAAGAAGAGCTCAAACTTTTAAAGCTAGTTTACCTGGCATAGTTGAATGTCCACAATGCCACGAAATGAAACTTGCTCATAGAGTATGTAAAAATTGTGGTTATTATAAAGGTAAGGAAGTTGTAGCTTCTGAAAAATAAAAGAAAGTCTTTATGACTTTCTTTTCTTATATAAAGAAATATATATAGATATATGTTGTGCTATTAAATTTATACTTAAAACTTCTTAGCGAAATTTTCATGGTTCTGAGAAATAAAGATGTTTCTACTTTGGGTTTACTATAGGGTTCCACAATGATATTCAAACTTATAAAATTTCAATATCGCTGGTATTTAGGAAATTCGAACAGTAGATATGTATTGGTATCAATATGGAACCCTATATAGATAAGCCAATTATAAGTTAGATTTATACTATGAAATATATCTCAACTAGAAATGGGTAATATACTTTTGTGGAATGTTTCATTGGTAATTTTGATGGATGTGATTCTTTGGCTATAAGTTGTTCCAAATGTGCTAGTTCAAAGCTTGTTCTTTGAGGCTAGCACTTTGGGTACAACTTTACAGCCCTAGAATCACCCATCAAAATTACCTGGAAACTGGAATAAAAGTATGTTATTCATTTCGGTGATCTATACGCATAAGTATAGATTATAGTTGGTTTATCTATATCACATAAGTATAAGTTAAATAATCTTTATCTAAAAAAGAAAATATTCTATTTATTAATTAAATTAATTTATTTATAATTAAAGTGGAAGAAGGGAGGTATTCAGTTGAAAATAGCTATAGATGGCATGGGGGGAGATAATGCACCTGTAGCAGTAATAGATGGTGCTATTCAAGCTCTTAAGGCATATGATGATATCCAATTATATATTACAGGTCCAGAAGAGGTTCTAAATATAGAATTAGCTAAATATACTTATCCCAAGGAAAAAGTTATTGTGGTAGATGCAAAGGAAGTAATTTCAACTAATGAGCATCCTGTTATGGCTTTGCGAAAGAAGAAAGATTCAAGTATAGTTAAGGCTTTAAACTTAGTTAAGGAAGGTATTTGTGATGCTGTTGTATCAGGAGGCAGTACAGGTGCATTTTTAGCTGGGTGTACGCTGATAATAGGTAGAATTAAAGGAATAGAAAGGCCTGCTCTTGCACCTATAATGCCCGGGAGACGTGGAAAGTTTATGATAGTAGATGTTGGTGCTAATGTAGATTGCAAACCTTCATTTTTGGTGCAATTTGCAAAGATGGGAAAAATATATTATCAAAAGGTTTTCAATGTTAAAAACCCGACTATAGGACTTATAAATATTGGAGAAGAAGAAGAAAAAGGAAATGAACTTACAAAAGCTGCTTTTAAGCTTTTGAAGGAAGAAAGTTCCATAAACTTCAAAGGGAATATAGAGCCAAGAGAAATACCTACTGGTGACACTAATATTTTAGTAAGTGATGGTTTTGTGGGGAATACAGCTTTGAAGATGTATGAAGGATCGGCTTCGAGTATATTAGGTATAATTAAAGATGAGGTGCTTAAATCGTCGATTATATCTAAAATAGGGGTGGTTCTGCTAAAACCTGTGCTAAAAAATATAATGAAAAAGTTTGATTATAAGGAATATGGTGGAGCTCCGTTCTTGGGGGTTGATGGAATTTGTATAAAAGCTCATGGCAGTTCTGATGCAAGAGCGTTTAAGAATTCCATTAAACAAACTAAAATTTTCTATGATAATAATGTATTAAAAGATATAAGAAATGAATTTTCTTCGGAAAATTAGTTAAAATATATTGAAACTAATATTGACGATTTAAACAATATATAATATTATCTAAATGTAGAACTTGGGAGGTGAAACAAATGTTTGAAAAGATCCAAGCAATTATTGCTGATAAATTAAGTATCGATGTAGAAAGCGTTGTTATGGAAGCATCATTTATTGAAGATTTAAATGCGGACTCATTAGATATAGTTGAGCTTATAATGGCTCTAGAAGATGAACTAGATATGGAAATACCTGACGAAGACGTTGAAAACTTCAAAACAGTTGGAGATGTTGTCAATTACGTAAAAGCTCATCACGAAGAATAAAATAATCCCGCATCTTGCGGGATTTTATATTTTACAAAGTGAGAACTAAATTTAAAATCATTTTAAAATAGATTTTAGTGAGAAATGTACTTTAGTAATATATTGGCGTACAAATGTTACTGTCTATGATAACGATGTTTTTAGTTGGAATTTAGGAAGAAAAATCATTATAGTAACTAAAATATCAAATTAATAGTTTATTCTTGAATTTGTTATGAGAAGTATATAGCAATAAGTTAGCAAGTTGAAGAATAAACTTCAAGGAGTGGAATACATGAATAGATATACACTTAAAGAAATAGAAGAAAATTTAGGGGTTTTTTTTAATAACCACACATTACTAAAAACAGCTCTTACTCATAGCTCTTTTGGAAATCAATTCAAGGATGCGGAGTATAATGAAAGGCTTGAATTTCTAGGAGACTCAGTATTGCAGCTTTGTATTACAGAATACCTTTTTAATAATTACAAACATAAAACAGAAGGTGAGCTGACAAAAATAAGAAGCTTGATAGTTTGTGAAAATTCTCTTTACGAAATTGCAAAAAAGATAAACTTAGGATCTTATATTAGAATGAGTAAAGGTGAAGAAATTACAGGCGGAAGAGAAAGGATTTCAATACAAGCAGATGCTGTTGAGGCAATCATTGCTGCTGTTTATTTAGACAAAGGCATTGGTTTTGTAAGAGATTTTATATTGCTTCATTTTGAAGAGATAATAAATAAAGCAATAAATAATGAAATTGTATTAGATTTCAAGACAAAGCTTCAAGAGCTTCTTCAAAAAGATGGAGAAGTAGTAATTCAATATGAGCTTACAAAATTTGAAGGACCACCTCACAGAAGAAAATTCTTTACAAATGTAGTGATAGATAAAAAATTAATGGGTGAAGGTTCAGGCTATAGTAAAAAAGAAGCAGAACAAAATGCAGCTAAACAGGCATTAGATATATTGGAAGGTAAGCATGAGTAAAAATTATTATATAATACCGATATTTGTACCTCATGAAGGATGTCCGCATAATTGCGTATTCTGTAATCAGGATAGAATAACAGGTGTTGATGATGAAGAGGTTACGGCAAGTTCCGTAATTACAACAATAAATGATTATCTAGAAACTATAAAGAATAAAAATGCAACTATTGAAATTTCATTTTTTGGTGGTACATTTACAGGAATTAGGGAAGAAAAACAAAGGGAACTTCTAAAAGTGGCTAAGGAGTTTAAGGAAAAAGGTCTTATAGATAAAATAAGACTTTCTACAAGACCAGATTATATCAATGATTACATACTTACATATCTTAAAGAGTATGGAGTTGACATAATAGAACTTGGAGTTCAATCACTAAATGAAGAAGTGTTGAAAAAAGCTGGCAGAGGACATGGCGTTCATGATGTTATAGATGCATCTAAATTAATAAAAGAATATAAATTTATATTAGGACATCAAATAATGCCTGGATTGCCAGGAGATACTTTTGAAAGAGATATAGAAACGACTAAAGAATCAATTAAGATGAATCCAGATATTTGTAGAATATATCCGTCGTTAGTTATAAAAGATACTCCAATGGAAAGAATGTATATTAATAACGAGTACATTCCATATTCTCTTGAAGAGGCCGTTAATGTAAGTAAGGTTATGTATGATATGTATAAAAAGCATAACATCAACGTAATAAGAATTGGTCTTCAGCCGACAGAAAGTATAAATGAAGGAAAGGATATAGTGGCAGGCCCATTTCATCCATCGTTTAGGGAATTAGTTGAGGGCAGCTTATTGTCAGATATCATTTTAGAAAATATGGCGGAAGAAAAAAAAGGAGTTCTGTATATTAACTCAAGGGATTTAAGTAAACTTTATGCTAATAAGAAAACATATTTCAATAAGCTTAAAGATAATGGGAAAGTTATTGATGTAAAACAAGATGATAATATTGAAAGAGGTCATATAAAACTTTGTCTAGAAAATAGAAAGTTAGATATAGAATATTAGCGAGAGGAGACTCTCGCTTTTAAAATGTTGATTATATTTAAGAAGTTTAAATTAGTATTTTCTTTTATATGGATTATTGATATTTAATAAGCTTTACTATAAACTAAATTATAATAAGGAGTTGTTTAATATGAAAAAAAAGACCAGAGAAAAAATGATGATTGCAATGACTATTTTTATTATAGTAATCTTTGTTGTAACATTATTACCTAGTATATTTTCTTTTTAAGGAGAGGACACATGTTTTTAAAATCTCTAGAAATACGAGGATTTAAATCTTTTGCTGATAAAACAGAATTAAAATTTAAACAAGGCGTTACAGCTGTTGTAGGACCTAACGGAAGTGGAAAGAGTAATATTTCGGATGCGGTAAGATGGGTGCTGGGAGAACAGAGTGTTAAGGTTCTAAGAGGCGGAAAAATGGAAGATGTAATATTTGCAGGAACGCAGTTTAGAAAGCCAGTGGGCCTTGCTCAGGTTTCACTAACCCTTGATAATAGTGATGAAAAGCTCGCGACAGAATATAACGAGGTAGTTGTATCAAGAAGAATATTTAGATCAGGAGAATCGGAATATTTAATAAATAATTCAAAGTGCAGGCTAAAAGACGTAATAAATCTTTTTATGGATACAGGAATTGGTAAGGAAGGTTACTCACTAATTGGACAAGGTAAGATTGAAGCTATATTAAGTGGTAAGCCAGAAGATAGAAGAAATCTCTTAGAGGAAGCTGCAGGTATTGTAAAGTTTAAAAATAGAAAAGAAGAAGCAGAGAAAAAGTTAAGCAATACAGATGAAAATTTAGTTAGAATAAATGATATTCTGTCAACTTACGAAGAGAGAATAGAACCCCTAAGGATTGAAAGAGAGAAAGCATTAGAATTTACTGACTTATCTAATAATTTGAAGAAAAAAGAAGTATCACTTATAGTACATACCATAGACAAAATGGAAGAAGAATTAAAAGGGTTCAATGAAGATTTAAATTTAAAAATTAAAGAAATTGAAGATAAGCGTAAAGAAGTATCTAGTTATAAGTCACAACTTAAAGAACTAGAGATGAAAATAGAAAAGCTAGAAAAGAAGAATTTAGAAGAAAAAGAGAAATATTATAGCTTAAAAGAAACTGTTAGTGAAGATGAAAAAAGTATAGAACTTTATAAAGAAAGAATTAAGAGTTTTGAAGAAAAGATCAATAGGAATAATTATGAGCTGGATGATATTTTAATTAAGGTAAATCAGCTTAATGAAAACAAGAAATTATTAGAAAGCGAATTGAGTGAAAGACTAAAGGAACAAAGATTAAGAGAAGAAGATATAGTAAATTTAGAAGAAAACAATATAAAAAGTTCTAAGGAACTTAAAAGTATAGATGAAGAAATAAAATCTCTAAGAGAAGGTGAATTTGAACTTTTAAGAAGTAACTCAGATATGAAGAATGAGATTACTATGCTAAATAAAGATCTCTCGCTAAGAGAAGAGAAAAAAGAAACCCTAAATTCGTCTATATCTTTTCTAGAAAATAATATTGTTATTAATTTAGCGACTTATAAAGACCTGACCAATGAAATTGAAAAGAATAAAGACAATATAAAATTGCTAAATATGCAAATAGTAGAGCATAAGAAAAAAATAGGTTCTCTATCAGCAAATTTAACTAAAAAAGAAAATGAGCTTAGAGAATTAAGTGGGACTTTAACAAAACTTGATGCAAATAGATCAATGTTAGAAAACTTGGAAAAGCATTATGAGGGATATAACAGGTCGGTAAAATCTTTAATGGAATCAATTCATAGGGAAAGAATTACGGCTGCAAATGATACTAAAGTCTTAGGTGAAATTTTCACTGTAGGTAAAAAGTATGAAGTTGCTATAGAAATAGCTTTAGGTGCTGCGATTTCAAATGTTATAACAAAAAATGAAGAAATAGCAAAAGTTCTTATAGGATATTTGAAAAAAAATAGTCTAGGAAGAGCGACATTTTTACCTTTAAATATTATAAAAGGAAAGAAGTTAGAACTAGATAGAAGTATAACTGAAGCTAATGGATATATTGGGATTGCAAGTGACATAATATCTTATGATAAAGAGTATAAAAATATAATGGATTATTCTCTAGGAAGAACAATAATCTGCAGTGATATGGACTGCGCTCTTAATATCGCAAGAATCGGAAAATATAATTATAGAATCGTTACTTTGGATGGAGAAATCATAAATCCAGGGGGAGCGTTAACAGGTGGTAGCATAAAGGGGAAAAATTCAAATGTTCTAGGTAGAAAAAGAGAAATTGAAGAATTAGTATTAGATATAAGCAATAAAAAAGAGAAATATGAGGAATTGAAAATACTAGTTCAAGATATCAAGAAAGAAATACAAGACCTAGATGAGGATATGCTGAATAAAAGGGATGAAGTTCATGAGAAAAATATTGAACTTACAAAAAAGGAAAGTGAGATTAAAGGGTTACAGTCTGATACGGATAAGTTAAAGAGAAATCTAGAAACTGCTAAAGAAGAAATAAAAAGAATAGCAGGTGAAAGAGAAGCTATATTAGAAAAGATTAGAGCTAAAGAATCTGAAGTTCAGGTGATTGAAAGTGAAAATACAGCTAACAAGAGCAAAAGTATAGAACTGGAACAGTTAATGAAAATCAAAGTTCAAGAAGTTAACGATAGCGATACTAAGCTTACAGAAATGAAAATCAGTAAGGCTAAGTTGGATGAGGCAATAGAAAATAAAAAGAATGAATTTTTAAGAATAGAAAAAGAAATTAAGGATTTAGAGATTAAAAATGAACTTTTAAATAATGAAAATGAGGAAAATAAAAAAAATATTGAAAGTTTAAATTTAGATATAAAGGCTAAGAATAAGAATATTGAAGAAAATAATATTAATATCAGCAATTTAGAAGTAAACTTTAAAGATGATGAGATATTAAAAGAAAAGTTAAAGCAAGAATTTAAAGAAAAAGATAATGTAATAAGCGGTATTTTGGATGAAGTAAGCTTAAAAGAAATGGAAGTTAATAAGCGAGAAGTAATTAAAGCTAAGAAAGAAAATGATAGGGAGCATGTTTATAAGAAACTTAATGAAGAGTTAGAATTAACTTATGCAGAGGCATTAGATAAATGTGAGCCAGTAGTTGATGAGGAAGCTTTGAAACAAGAAATTTTTGTTACTAAAGGAAAGATAACAAAACTTGGAGTAGTAAATTTAGCAGCAATAGAAGAGTACGAAGAAATTAAAGAAAAGTATGAGTTTATGTCTACTCAGGCAGAGGATTTAGAAAATGCCAAAAGGGAATTAAATGCCGTTATTGAAGAAATGACTAATGAAATGAAAAGTTTATTTAAAGAAAACTTCAAAATATTGAATTATAATTTTGATAAAACTTTTAAAGATTTGTTTAAAGGTGGAAGCGCTGAACTTATTTTAGGTGAAGGTGATGAGCTTACAGCCAATATTGACATAAATGTAGAGCCGCCAGGAAAAAAACTTCAAAATATTAATCTGATGTCTGGTGGAGAGAAGGTTCTATCTGCAATAGCTTTACTTTTTGCAATTTTAAAGATGAAACCAACGCCTTTCTGTATATTGGATGAAATAGAAGCGGCTTTAGATGATGCAAATGTATATAGGTATGCAGAGTTCCTAAAAATGTTTTCTAAAAATACTCAATTTATAATTATAACTCATAGAAAGGGAACTATGGAGGTAAGTGATATTATATATGGAGTAACAATGGAAGAAAAAGGTGTATCAAAGGTAGTTTCAGTAGACTTTTCCGATAGCTAGCATCCGTAAACCTCCTACTTTTAGTGAGAGGTAACGGCTGCAAGCTTCTGGATTAGTTAGACTAAGATTTAAGATGAGATGACTTATCTTAAATCAAGTTTCACTTGAGTAGAAAATTTTAATTAGGAGGAAATGAATTTGTTTGGAAATTTATTTAATAAACTAAAAGAGGGATTAGCAAAGACAAGAGATGGATTGACCGATAAGATAAATGAGGCCTTAAATTTGGCAGTAACTATAGATGAGGATTTATATGAGGAATTAGAAGAAATATTAATCATGTCTGATATCGGTATGGACACAACAGTAGATATTATAGAAAGATTAAGGGGGAAAATCAGAAAAGAAAAAATAAACGATCCTCAAGAAGTAAAACCGGCATTAAAGGAAGTGATTAGAGATATATTACTTGAAGGTACATATGAAGATGACGAAAAAGAAAAGAAAGTAATGCTTATAATTGGGGTAAATGGTGTTGGTAAAACTACATCTATAGGAAAACTTGCAGCAAAGAATAAACAAGAAGGAAAAAAAGTATTACTGGCTGCAGCTGATACATTTAGAGCTGCTGCTATTGATCAGCTTGAAGTATGGAGCTCTAGAGCCGAAGTTGATATAGTTAAACATCAGGAAGGATCGGATCCGGCTGCGGTTGTTTTCGATGCAATAGAAGCGTCAAAGGCTAGAAATGTTGATCTATTAATATGTGATACGGCTGGAAGGCTTCATAATAAGAAGAACTTAATGAATGAGCTTGAAAAGATAAACAGAATAATTGACAGGGAATTGCAAGGCTATAGAAAAGAAACGTTACTAGTTTTAGATGCAACAACAGGTCAAAATGCTGTTATTCAAGCAAAACAGTTCATGGAAGCTTGTCCGATAGACGGAATAATATTAACTAAATTAGATGGAACAGCAAAAGGTGGTGTTGTTTTATCTATAAAGCAAGGCTTAAATATTCCTGTTAGATACATAGGAGTTGGGGAAGGTATTGATGATCTTCAAAAATTTGATGCAGAAGGATTTGCTGAAGCATTAATATAGGGTTAGATAAGAAATAATAGGCCAATATGTTTGGTCTATTATTTTCTTTCATGTGCCTTAAAAATATTTCTAGAAAAATATATAAAAATTAAACTATGTTTGAATATTTATATGAAAATATATTTCTATAAACACATTTTTAAAGGTACATAGATTTATATAAAAATAGTTTTAAAGATTCATATTTTTAAATTTACATATGAAAATATGTAAATATTTATTGGAAACATCAGGAGTTCAAGGTTTTTGGTTATGAGTATATAAAATATAAATAATTTAAAAGTCATTAATTGCATCAAGAAACTTGAGATATAGAGCATTGGTGTAAAAAAATCAAAGTGTTAAGTAAAAATACTTGACACTTTGAAGTAATCCTGTTAAAATCTCTTTTGTGGGTAAGGTGATTAAATGGAAGATAGAGTTGAGATTTCGTTACTTATGGATTTTTATGGTCCGTTATTAACAGAAAAGCAAAGTGAAATTATGCAGTGGTATTATAATGATGATTTATCGTTAGCTGAAATAGCTGAGCTTAATCAAACGAGTCGTCAGGCTATTCATGATTTAATCAAAAGATGTTATAAACAACTTCTCTCCTATGAAAGTAAACTTAACTTACTTCAAAAGAGTATAAATAGAAAAAAGGAAATTATGAATTTTTTAGAACACTTAAAAAATAAATATTCCATAGATGATGAGGATATTATAAAATATAAAGAAAAGCTAGAAAATTTATAAGGAGGAGTAAACATGGCTTTCGAAGGATTAGGTGAAAAATTACAGGAGACTTTTAGAAAATTAAAAGGTAAAGGAAAGTTGACTGAAAAAGATATAAAAGAAGCCATGAGAGAAGTAAAGCTTGCCTTACTAGAAGCAGATGTTAACTATAAAGTTGTTAAACAATTTATTTCTTCTGTTAGTTCTAAATGTGTTGGAAGTGAAGTTCTTGAAAGTCTAACACCAGGACAACATGTAATAAAGATAGTTAATGAAGAACTTACTAATCTTATGGGTGGAACTGAAAGTAAACTTAATTATAGTAGTTCAGGACTTACAGTTATAATGTTAGTTGGATTACAAGGAGCAGGTAAAACTACTATGTGTGGTAAACTTGCGCTAAACCTTAGAAAAAATAATAAAAAGCCATTATTAGTAGCTTGCGATATTTATAGACCAGCAGCTATAAAGCAATTAGAAGTTGTAGGAAAACAAATCGAAATTCCAGTATTTTCGATGGGAGATAAAGTAAGCCCTGTTGAAATTGCAAAGAATGCAATCACTCATGCAAAAGATAATGGAAATAATGTAGTTATCATAGATACTGCAGGTAGACTTCACATTGATGAAGAATTAATGCAGGAACTAAAAAATATAAAAGATAATGTAAACCCATCAGAAATATTATTAGTTGTTGATGCTATGACAGGTCAAGATGCTGTTAATGTTGCAGAAAACTTTAATAATGATTTAGATTTAAGTGGAGTTATTTTAACAAAACTAGATGGTGATACTAGAGGTGGAGCTGCACTGTCAATTAAGACTATAATTGATAAGCCAATCAAATATGCCGGTGTTGGCGAAAAAATGAATGATTTTGAAGTGTTCCATCCTGATAGAATGGCATCAAGAATTTTAGGAATGGGTGATGTATTATCGCTTATTGAAAAAGCTCAGGAAGCCATTGATGAAAAGGAAGCAGCTGATTTAGGTAAGAGAATGTTAAATCAAGAATTTAACTTTGAGGATTATCTAATGGCAATGGAACAGATGAAAAAACTTGGACCTTTAAATAAAATTATGGAAATGATACCTGGCTTAAATTCAAAGGAACTTCAAGGAGTTGACTTTGATAAGGGGACTGAGGCTCTTGATAAGACTAAGGCGATTATTCAATCAATGACATTAAAAGAAAGAAGAAATCCAAGTCTTATACTAAAATCTCCATCAAGAAAAAGCAGAATAGCTAAAGGATCAGGTACTAATATACAAGAAGTTAACAAACTCATGAAGGGCTATGAAATGATGAAAAAGAACATGAAGCAAATGAAGTCATTCCAGAAGCAGGCAAAGAAAGGCGGCCTATTTGGCAAGTTACCTTTCTAAGCATTAGAGTTAAAATATATATTTATTATCCTTTAAAGGAGGTGAAATTAAAATGGCAGTAAAAATCAGATTAAGAAGAATGGGTGCTAAGAAAGCTCCTTTCTATAGAATAATTGTTGCAGATTCAAGAGCACCAAGAGATGGTAAGTTCATCGATGAAATTGGATACTATAATCCATTAACTGAACCAGTTGAAGTTAAAATCAACGAAGAAAAAGCTAATGAATGGTTATCTAATGGAGCACAACCAACAGAAGTAGTTAAGAGACTTTTCAATAATGCAGGTCTTACTAAGTAATTTTTGGAGGTGAATTCTGCAGTTAGTACATACTAATTGTAGGCGTTTATGAAGGAATTAGTTGAATTTATGGCTAAATCCCTTGTTGATAACCCAGATGCAGTTACTGTTAATGAGGTAGATGGAGAACAATCCATAATACTTGAATTAAAAGTTGCACCAGAAGATATGGGTAAGATTATAGGTAAGCAAGGAAGAATTGCGAAAGCTATAAGAACAGTTATAAAAGCTGCAGCAGTTAAACAGAATAAACGAGTTATAGTAGAAATCATCTAAAAATTGAGAGTTAGGGAAACCTAACTCTTTTTAAATATACACATTAGAAAAAAGCGCGTTAGCGCAACCAAGATCATTTGCTGTAAAAAAAGCGCGTAAGCGCAATTGAGAACATTTTGCCTATAAAAATGCGCTTCAGCACAATTAATATTAATTCGTATATGAAAAAGCGCACGTATATGAGAAGAGTGCGATTAACAATTCGGAACTTGTTAAGTGAAACTAAGATCATATAGGCAATCTAATATCTTTAACAATGAGTTCAAAGAAAAAGTATATAATAATTTATATAGGGCATAATCAAAAAAATAATGGATTTCAGTATAAGATACTATTAAAAATAACAACAAGTCAGTATGCTGGTCTATCTTTCGTCATACGCGTTCTAAGTTATTTTATGCCATTATTCTTCTTATGCTTAAAATGAGGTGAAAAGAGTGGGAAATTTATTTAAAATTGGTCAGATTATAAATACACATGGAATTAAAGGCGAAGTTAAAGTCTATCCTCTAACAGAAGATGTGAATAAATTTAAACGTCTAGAAACTGTTTTAGTAGGTGGAGAGGAAAAGAAAATATTAGGAGTTAAATTTCAAAAAGATAGAGTGATACTAAAAATTGAAGGTATAGACTCTATGAATGATGCTGAGACTTATAAACAAAAATATATTGAAATACCACGCGAAAATGAGCCAGAACTTCCACCTGACACATATTATGTTTCTGATTTAAAAGAATGTACTATATATGATACTAATGAAAAAGAAATTGGAAGAATTTTCGATGTAATAAGTACTCCTAACAATGATGTATATTGGATTAAGGAACCTAAAGAACTATTAATACCAGTTCTTAGAGATATAGTTCTAGATATAGATATAAAATTGAAAAAAATCATTATTAAGCCAGTAGGTGAATGGCAAGATGAAGATTAGCATATTAACGTTATTTCCAGAAATGTTTTCTATTTTCGATCATAGTATAATAGGAAGAGCAAGAGAAAATAACATAGTGGATTTAGAAACGCTAAACATAAGAGATTATACATTAAACAAACATAAAAAAGTTGATGATTATCCTTATGGTGGCGGTGCTGGAATGGTTATGGCGCCTCAGCCCATAGTTGATACTATAAGGCATGCAAAGTTAAGTAATAAAGGGAAGGTTGTTTTCTTAGGGCCGAGAGGAAAAACCTTTAACCAAGAGATTGCTAAAGAGCTTTCTAAGGAAGAAGGGCTTATATTTTTATGTGGACATTATGAAGGAATAGATGAAAGAGTATATAAGCATATAGATATGGAGATTTCACTTGGAGATTTTGTGCTAACTGGTGGAGAGATGGCTGCAATTCCGGTCATTGATTGTATATTAAGATTAATTCCAGGTGTTTTGGGAAAAGAAGAGAGCTTTATGGAAGAGTCGTTTTATAATGGACTTTTAGAATATCCGCAATATACTAGACCAGAAGAGTTTGAAGGAGATAAAGTGCCTGAAATTCTGCTATCTGGGCATCATGAAAATATAAGAAAATGGAGAAGACTTAAGTCTCTTGAGGTAACAAAGAAGATTAGACCCGATTTATATAAGAAAATTACATTAACCAAAGAAGATATTAAAATATTAAAAAATAAAAATAATAAATAATTTTTGTTGAAATATAAAAAATTATGTGATAATATTAAATTTGTGCTAGTACGGGCGTTCCGCTGTCATACATATGTGTTAAGAACGTCAAATTATCGTTAAGGAGGGAATGCACAATGAACGAAATAATAAGAGCTATAGAAGCTGAACAAATCAGAACTGACTTACCTAAATTTGCTATCGGGGATACTATAAAGGTATACGTTAAGATTCAAGAAGGTAACAAAGAAAGAATTCAAATGTTCGAAGGTACTGTTATCAAAAAACAAAATGGTGGTTTAAGAGAAACTTTCACTGTAAGAAGAGTTGCTTACGGAACTGGAGTTGAAAGAACATTCCCAATGAATGCACCAATCATCGACAAAATTGAAATCGCTAGAAAAGGTAAAGTTAGAAGAGCTAAACTTTACTACTTAAGAGATAGAGTTGGTAAGTCTGCTAAAGTTAAAGAATTATTAACTAGATAGTATTTGAAAAGGGGACTGTTTCAGTCCTTTTTTTTATTATATGAGAAAATTAATATCAATATGTGATTAATGTACAGTGTACAATTAAGGATGGAAAATTCAAGGAATTTTCTGATAATAAAAGTCTAAGTGATTTTATTATAATTTGCTACAGGGTGCCTTAAATGGCGTGAAATGTGCATTGTGAACTGAAAAATAAATTTAAGGAGGAATTCATATGGCAATTAATTGGTTTCCGGGACATATGAAAAAAACCCAAAGAGAAATTAAAGAAAACTTGAAATTGGTAGATGCTGTAATTGAAATAAGAGATGCTAGAATTCCAAGGAGTTCTGCAAATCCTGATATTGAAAAATTGTTAGAGGGAAAACCAAGAATTATACTTTTAAATAAGAGTGATTTAACCGATGGCAAAGTTACAAAAGAGTGGATAAATTATTTAACCAAAGATGATGTTAAAGTATTAGAGGTTAATTGTTTAAAAGGTGATGGACTTAAGAATATAAAGCCTACACTACTAACATTATTGAAGGAAAAGCATGATAGATTAAAGGCAAAAGGTATGGTTAATATAACAATGAGAGTAATGGTTGTTGGAATACCTAATGTAGGAAAATCTACATTTATCAATAAAATGGCGAGAAATAATATAGCTAAAACAGGTGATAGGCCAGGAGTTACTAAGAGCAAACAATGGATTAAAACAGGAATTGGGATTGAAATGCTAGATACCCCAGGAGTGTTATGGCCTAGATTTGAAGATGATGAAACAGCTTTGAATTTAGCTTTTACTGGTGCTATAAAAGATGAGATAATGGATATAGAAGAATTAGCTTTGAAACTTGTTGAAAAATTACAAAGTAATTATGAAGAGAAATTAAAAGAAAGATATAAACTTAAAGAAGTTTTTGAAAATCCATTAGATACATTAGATGCTATAGGCAAAAAAAGAGGTACTTTAATTTCTGGAGGACAAATTGACTATAATAGAATAGCTGTTATACTACTTGACGAATTCAGGGGAGGAAAAATGGGCAATATCACATTGGAGCGCCCAATAGAAGAAAATGATACAGTTTAATGAAGATATAAGATCACTATCATTTGCGGAAATTAAGGAAGAAATATATAAGTTATCTATAGTTGATTTATATAGAAATGATGAACATACAAAAGTTATAAACTGGCTAGAAGAAGATAAAAGGAAAAATGTATTATCACTTAAGAAAAAGATTGAGAAAGATTTAGAATCATATTTAAATGAAGTTAAAAGAGTCAAAACAATGTATGAGTTTGATAAATCATTTGGAAGTTATCGATATATAGCTGGTGTAGATGAAGTTGGTAGAGGACCTCTTGCAGGTCCTATCGTAGCTTGTAGTGTTATTCTTGATTTAAATGTTTTAGAAAAAGATTTAATCTTATATATAAATGATTCAAAAAAAGTAAAAGAGCATAAAAGGGAAGAACTTTCTGAAATTATAAAAGAAAAGGCATTAAGTTATCAAATAGCAGTTTCTTCTAATAAAGAAATTGATGAAAAAGGAATAGCTTTTGCAAATAATAAAGTGTTTTTAGAAAGTTGTAATTCACTTAGTATAAAACCTGATTTAGTATTATCTGATGGCTATTTAATTAAGAACATTGGTATAGAGAATAAATCTGTCATAAAGGGTGATACAAAAAGTGCTAGTATTGCTGCGGCGTCAATTGTGGCAAAAGTGTATAGAGATAGACTTATGAAAGAGTATGCTAAGAAATATCCACATTATGACTTTGAAAATAATGTCGGATATGGCACATCAAAACATATAGAAGGTCTAAAAAAATACGGAAAAAGCGACATTCATAGAAATAGCTTTTTAACAAAATTATTGTAATTAAGTTTTGGTCAAATGAAATTTATATGAATGGTATTTATGTGTTTAAGATAAAGAAGTTGATTTGAAGTCTATAAGAATATTAAAATAAATAATATTCTTATAGACTTTTTTATTTTATATGCTGTAGCAATGATCATACATTAAGGGGATACAAAAAGGGCTAGAAAAACTCAAGTGAGTTAAGTAATTAGTTGAGTCTAAAGGCATCTTTTATGTGGTTTATTTTAAAATTTGTACTTTCTAAATTTAGATAAACTTCAATGACATCAAATCTAACATTAATATTAGGTAATCTTTTATAATTAATATAAGAATTAGCTACTTTTATTATGGATCTTTGTTTTGAAAAGTTAACAGATTCTCTTGGCAATCCATAATTATTATTATATCTACTCTTAACTTCCACGATAATTAATAAATTATTCTTTTTGCATATAATATCAATTTCGCCTAAAAAGTTTTTGAAATTACAATCTAAAATACTATAATCATTCTTTTCTAAATATTTCTTGGCTAAATCTTCGCTGAAATTACCTATATCTTTATTTATTTTTTTCACTATATCACTTCCAATTTTATTTACTGAAATATATTAAAAATTACTAACTGTATTGCTATTATATCTTTGAATTATTAACAATTAAAAAATAAATATAACAAATGTATTTTTATGGAATTAATATTTGAATGTATGTCTATAATTTTTAGTAGGTGATTTATATGGCAGTAAAAATAATTAGTGCAACGCACAATGGATTAGAAGGTTTTTTAATAAAAGTAGAGGTAGATATATCTAAAGGCTTACCGGTATTTAATATTGTGGGCCTTCCAGACACTTCAGTAAAAGAAGCAAAAGAAAGAGTTAGAGCCGCAATATTAAACTGTGGATTTGAATTTCCATTAGGTAGAATTACTATTAATCTGGCTCCGGCGGATGTGAGAAAAATTGGATCTCTTTTAGATTTACCAATCGCGATTGGTATACTAATGGAATCAAATCAGATTTGCAGAAAGAATTTAGAGGATTATATTATATTCGGAGAATTATCTCTATTTGGTGAGCTTAAAGGGGTAAAAGGTACTATACCTATAATAATTGAAGGAGCAAGGAAGGAAATTAGAAAATTTATCTTTCCTTATGAAAACTTAGAAGAAAGTTATTATTTTAAGAATGTTGAATATTACCCATTAAAAAGTTTAAAAGAAGTAGTCTCGCACATTACATATGAAGATATGCTTCCTTATGAGATAGATGAAGATGGAAAAGATGAAGAAATATTAGATTCGCCAGATTACGGAGATATTATAGGACAGTATTCTTCTAAAAGAGCATTAGAGATTGCAGCAGCTGGAAAACACAATATAATTCTTTATGGAGAGCCAGGATGTGGTAAAACAATGCTTGCTAAAGCATTAATTTCAATTTTACCATCTTTATCTCAAGAGGAATTAATAGAGATTGCCAAAATATATAGTGCATGTGGTCTTATGACAAGGATTTCTCGTCTTAACAGACCTTTTAGAGCGCCACATCATACAACTACAAGAATAGCATTAATTGGTGGAGGAAAAGAAATAAGGCCAGGGGAAATAACTCTTGCACATAATGGTGTGCTATTTTTAGATGAAATTTTGGAGTTTAAGAAGGATGTTCTTGAATCTCTAAGAGAACCTCTTGAAGAAAAAAATGTGAATATTAATAGGCTTAGTGGAAGTTATCAAATGCCTGCTGATTTTTTACTAATTGGAGCGTTTAATCCAGTAGAAAACAATGAGGATAAAGATTTTAATGATAGCAAATATTATTTGAATACTAAAATTACTAAATATTCTAGGAAATTTTCAAGCGCTTTGCTAGATAGGATTGATATATTAAATTACGTACCTAGACTCAATTATGATGAAATAGAAAACAAGAAAGATTCATACGATTCGAAAGCTATGAAAGAAAATGTACTTAGAGCTAGAGAAATACAAAAACTAAGATTTAAGAATACAGTTTATAAATATAATTCAGATATAAAAGGAAAGGATATCTTTGAAATTTGCAGGGTTAGTAAGAAATGTTCAGAGCTTCTAAAAAAATATTATAACACATCAAGTGTATCATTAAGAGGGTATGGAAAAGTAATAAAATTGGCAAGAACTATAGCAGATATAGACAATCAAAAGGATATTTTAGAGTTTCATATTCTAGAAGCTTTTAGTTATAGGAAAAATATTAATGGAGAAATTATATAGGTTTAGAAGGGAACATGTATAAATGAATTATGAATTGTGGTTAATACTTATTGATATAACAAGTTTTCAAAAAATAAAATTAATAAATAAATATAAAACAGCAGAAAATGTATATAATAATTTTGAGGAGATATTAAAAGAAAATGAAACAATATCTAAAAAATTAAAAAATTTTCAAAAAGATGATTTATACTATGAAGTTTTAAAATTAGAAGAAACATTATATAAAAAAAATATAAGATATATAACATACTCTAATCCTTTATATAAAGAGAAATTGAGCGGGATTTTAAATCCCCCTTATTTCCTTTTTTATATTGGAAATATAGACATTATAAATAATAAATCTATAGGTGTAGTAGGGGCAAGAAAATGCTCAAATTATGGACTAACTGTAACAAAACTCTTGACAAAGGAGCTTATTACTAATAATATAACGCTTATAAGCGGAGGTGCAAGAGGAATTGATTCAATTGCACATAAAACAGCTTTAGAGAATGATGGATATAACATATGCGTATTAGGATGTGGAATAGATAGAACTTATCCATCTGAAAATAAAATGTTGTTTTCTAAAATAGCAGAAAAAGGCGTAGTAATTTCAGAATTTTTACTTGGTACAGCGCCATTAAGAGAAAACTTTCCTAAAAGGAATAGAATAATTAGTGGTCTTAGTGATGGCGTAATAGTTATAGAAGCTTCAGAAAAAAGCGGATCTTTAATAACAGCTAGACTTGCGCAGCAGCAGGAGAAAAAAGTTATTGCTGTTCCAGGCTCTATATTATATGCTGGAGCAAGTGGCTCTAACAAACTGATTAGAGATGGTGCTAGTATATGTACTGATATAGAGGATTTAAGAGTTTTACTTAGTTTAGAACATATTGAAATTCAACCAATGAATTTTACACCAGAGAAAAGTGAAATACTAGAGTTAATTACAGATTCACCAATTCACATAGATGATATTTTTAAAAATACGTCTGTTGATAGAGGAGCTTTATACGCATTATTATTTGAAATGCAAATAAAAAGTGAAATTATTTGTCTACCGGGAAATTACTATGTGAAAACAATTTAAAAATGTGTAGGGGGTGAATACTTCATAAATTTTATGGAGTTATACTATGGGTCAAAAACTTGTAATTGTTGAGTCGCCGGCTAAAGCAAAAACAATCGGCAAATATTTGGGTAAGAATTATATTGTAGAAGCATCAATGGGACACGTAAGAGATTTACCTAAGAGTACATTAGGTGTTGATATAGAAAATAACTATACTCCTAAGTATATAACTATTAGAGGAAAAGGAGAATTAATAGATAAACTAAGAAAGGCTGCAAAAAAAGCAGAAAAGGTTTATCTCGCAACCGACCCCGATAGAGAAGGTGAAGCGATTTCGTGGCATTTAGCCAATATATTAAAAATTTCAGAGGATGAAACATGCAGAATTGTATTTAATGAGGTTACAAAGACAGCTGTAAAAGCCTCTATAAAACAAGCTAGAAAAATAGACTTGGATTTAGTTGATGCCCAACAAGCAAGAAGAATATTAGATAGACTTGTTGGTTATGAAATAAGTCCGATTTTATGGAAAAATGTAAAGTGGGGACTTAGTGCAGGAAGAGTACAATCAGCTGCTTTAAAATTGATTTGTGACAGAGAAAAGGAAATAAATGAATTTATACCAAAGGAATATTGGTCAATAGACTGTACACTTAAAAAAGAAAAAAAGAAATTTCCAGTTAGGCTATCAACATATAAAGGAAAGAAGATTGAGATTGGAAATGAAGAAACATCAAATGGAATTATAAAAGAGCTTAATAAGGGAAACTTTGTAGTAAAAAGTATAAAAAAAGGTAAGAAAAATAGAAATCCGCTTCCACCTTTTACAACAAGTACTCTTCAACAGGATGCAAATAGAAAATTAAATTTCATGACAAAAAGAACCATGTCGATTGCGCAAGTTCTTTATGAAGGTGTTGAAGTTAAAAATTATGGTACAGTCGGATTGATAACATACATGAGAACTGATTCGGTAAGAATTTCAGAAGAGGCTCAAGAAAGCGCAAAAGAATTTATAGAAGGTACTTATGGAAAAGAGTATCTTCCAGGTGCTCCTAGAGTATATAAAGGTAAGAAAAATATTCAGGATGCTCATGAAGCGATAAGACCTACTTATGTAGAGATTACACCTGAAATTGCTAAAGAAAATTTAAATCCAGAGCAATATAAATTGTATTCTCTAATATGGAATAGATTTGTTGCAAGTCAAATGGCGTCATGCGAATTAAATACACACTCAATAGATATAGAAAATGGAGACTATAAATTTAAAGCATCTGGTTCAGTAATCTCTTTTGATGGTTTTATGAAAATATATGAATACTCAAATGAAGAAGATGAGAATTCTGTAATATTACCAGAGCTTAAGGAAAATGAAGAGTTAAAAGTGGAATCACTAAATGGAACACAACATTTTACACAACCACAGCCAAGGTATACTGAAGCATCTTTTGTTAAATTATTAGAAGAAAAAGGTATAGGCAGACCTAGTACTTATGTTCCAACAATTTCAACTCTTCTAGGAAGGAATTATGTTATTCGTGAAAAGAAGAATCTAATTCCAACTGAACTTGGTGAAATAGTAAATAATATTGTAAGTGAATATTTTAGGCAAATAGTTGATGTTGATTTTACGGCAGATATGGAGAGAAAGCTTGATGATGTAGAAGAAGGATCTGAGAATTGGACTCAAATAGTAGAGGAATTTTTTAGTCCGCTAAAAGTTGCTATTGAAAAGGCTGAAAAAGAAATATCTAAAGTAGTAATTGAAGATAAGGTCAGCGATGTAAAATGTGAAAAATGCGGTCGGATGATGGTTATTAAAAGAGGAAGGTTTGGAGAATTTTTGGCATGTCCTGGATATCCGGAGTGTAAGAATGCTAAACCTATAGTTGAGGAATTAGATGTTCCATGTCCTGAATGTGGAAAACCAATTGTAGCTAAGAAGAGCAAAAAGGGAAAGAAATTCTTTGGATGCTTAGGTTACCCTGAATGTAAATTTGTAAGTTGGTATGAACCAGTAAAAGAAAAATGTCCTAATTGTAATTCCTATATGGTAGCAAAGTATTCGAAAACAAAAGGAAACTATATACAATGCTCAAATAGTGAGTGTAATTATAAAGAAGAAGTAAAAAAAGATAACTCAAAAGAAGAGTAGAAATAAATACGAAGAAAACAGCTTTATAAGTAAATAAGTGATATTATTTTGTCGAATCTAATAAAAAGAGTGTTGAAAAGCAAGATTTTATATGATAAACTAGTCTTGGTAGCAACTTGTAAAAAAATTCAATAAATTAAGAATTTTCTAACAATAATATTCTTTTGCTAAATAATATTGTTATACAGCTGCCAAGGAGGATTATAATATGTCATCATTATTAACTAAAACTAGAATGTTAAATAAGATTCTGCAGAAATCTGGTACAGAACCTGTAGCATTTCAAGATATATGTACATTATTAAGTGAAGTTCTTGAATGTAATGTGTACATAATAAGCAAAAAGGGGAAAGTACTTGGATATACTTTTGGTAAAGATTTTGAATGTGAAGCCATGAAGAAAAAAGTAATAGAGGATAAAAAATTTCCAGAAGATTATAATAAGACATTGTTGGAAGTTAATGAAACATTATCTAATCTCCCTAATGAAGGCAGATGTGTATTTCAAGAGATTGGTAAGTGCAAGAAGGTAGATAAGCTATCAACAATAGTTCCTATTATAGGAAGTAGAGAAAGATTAGGAACATTAATTTTAGCTAGATTCGGTAATCCATTTACTGATGAGGACTTAGTTATAGTAGAATATAGTGCAACGATTGTAGGTATGGAAATGCTTAGAGCTATGCAGGATGAAATAACAGAAGATACTAGAAAAAAAGCAGTAGTTCAGTTAGCTATAGGAACTCTTTCGTACTCAGAATTGGAAGCAGTTGAACATATTTTTGATGAGTTAAATGGAAATGAAGGACTTTTAGTGGCTTCAAAGATAGCGGATAAAGTTGGTATAACTAGAAGCGTTATAGTAAATGCACTTAGAAAATTTGAAAGCGCAGGAGTGATTGAATCAAGATCACTTGGAATGAAAGGTACTTATATTAGAATATTAAATGAAAAGCTAATAGATGAGTTAAAAAAGATTAAATAATAGATAGCTATAGACAAGTAATGGTCTATAGCTATTTTTTTATTCTTTTGGAATTTATAATTCGGTAAAATCTGTGAACAATTTTTGGGACGGGTAATTAACTAAGGGAGTATCTAAAAGAATGAAAAATAAATCGTATTCTCCAACTATATTTCTCTTAGATGTGTTCGAAAAGGTAGAAGCGTAAAAAACTCTTGCTTAACAGCTTCAGAGATTTTCTTCTAAAGAAAAGTAAAAAATAAATTTTGAAGCACAATAATACAAATAATAATATATAGTTTATTCCATTTGTGCATAAGATTTAACTATTTTGAGAAGACTTTAAGATGATTAATAAAATTTTATTAAATACAAATAATATGCATATTTTTATTTATGCAAGTTAAATTGAAAAATTTTTGTTGATACCATAAATACCTTATGATATACTACTTAAGGTAAGAAATACACACACTATCCAATTTATAGATTTGGTGCCCTTATTTTAAGGGAAATTTATAAGATGAAGATAGTGGAGGTAAAAACCAAGGAGGTAACAAAATGTCAGTAATATCAATGAAACAATTATTAGAAGCAGGTGTACACTTCGGTCACCAAACAAGAAGATGGAATCCTAAAATGGCTCCATATATCTTCACAGAAAGAAACGGGATCTATATAATAGACCTTCAAAAAACAGTTAAGAAAGCTGAAGAAGCTTATAACTTCGTTAAGCAAGTAGCTGAAGAAGGAAAAGATATACTTTTCGTTGGAACTAAGAAACAAGCTCAAGAAGCAATACAAGAAGAAGCTATCAGAAGTAACATGCATTTCGTAAATAACAGATGGTTAGGTGGAATGTTAACAAACTTCTCAACTATCAGAGGCAGAATAAGAAAATTAGAACAAATTGAAAAAATGCAAGAAGATGGAACTTTTGACGTTCTTCCTAAGAAAGAAGTTATAAAGCTTAAAGGCGAAATGGAAAAACTTGAAAAGAATCTTGGTGGTATCAGAAACTTAGATGCATCAAACGTTGGAGCAATGTTTATAGTTGATCCAAGAAAAGAAAAAAATGCTATCTTAGAAGCTAAGATTTTAGGAATACCAGTTGTTGCTATTGTAGATACTAACTGTGATCCAGAAGAAGTTGACTACGTAATCCCAGGTAATGACGATGCTATTAGAGCTGTTAAATTAATAACTGCTAAAATGGCTGATGCTATTATGGAAGGAAGACAAGGCGAACAATTAGCTGAGTAGTTTATATAAACTTTAAAAGGGTAAGTGAGTTCACTCCAACTGCCCTTTTATTAGGTGTTAAGGATTACTTTCGATATAGAGGAGGAATTAAATTTATGGCAAATATAAGCGCACAATTAGTTAAAGAACTAAGAGAAATGACTGGAGCTAAAATGATGGATTGTAAGAAAGCTCTAGTTGAAACAGAAGGAAGTATTGAAAAGGCTGTTGAATTCTTAAGAGAAAAAGGACTTGCAGATGCAGCTAAGAAGTCAGGTAGAGTTGCTGCTGAAGGTATAGTTAAGACATATATTTCAGATGATAAGAAAACAGGAACAGTTCTTGAATTCAACTGTGAAACAGACTTTGTTGCATTAAACGAAGAATTTGTTGGTTTTGCTGATAAGTTAGCTAAAATGGTAGCTGAAACTTCAGTTAAAACAGTAGAAGAACTTCTTGAAGAAAAGTTTGATGGAGAAGCAACAGTAGCAGAAAGTTTAAAAGCTTTAATAGCAAAACTTGGTGAAAACATGTCAGTAAGAAGATTTACTAAATTCGCTATTGATAATGGAATAGTTAGTAGCTATATTCATGGTGGTGGAAGAATTGGAGTTTTAGTAGAAGTTTCTTGTGATAAGGCTTCAGAAGTTTTAGATGAAGTTGCAAAAGAAGTTTGTATGCAAATTGCAGCAGCAAACCCATTATTCTTAGGTAAAGATGATGTTGATGCAACATCTATGGAAAAAGAAAAAGAAATCTATAGAGTTCAAGCTTTAAATGAAGGAAAACCAGAAAATATCGTTGAAAAAATGGTAATGGGAAGAATTCAAAAGTACTTTAAAGAAGTTTGTCTTTTAGAACAACCATGGGTAAAAGATTCTGATAAGACAATCAATAAATTCTTAGAAGAGAAATCTAAAGAGGTTGGTTCTCCAGTTAAGATAACTAGATTCGTAAGATACGAAAGAGGAGAAGGAATCGAAGTTGAAAAGGTAGACTTTGCTGAAGAAGTTGCAAGACAAATCGGTAAATAGTTGGAACCTAAAGAGAACACTTTGTGTTCTCTTTTTTTAAGAAATAAAGTACATATACTTATTAAAAAGGTTTTATTGATCCCTAAAATATTCAGGAGGTAATTATAAATGGCAGATTGTAAATACAAGAGAGTAATTTTAAAGCTTTCAGGAGAAGCATTAGCAGGAGTTAATGGATTTGGGCTTGATTTTAGTGTAGCAAAAAGAATTGCGCTTGAAATTAAAGAATTAATTGATATGGGCGTTGAAGTAGGAACAGTAGTTGGTGGCGGAAACATTTGGAGAGGTAGAAGTGGAGAAGGCATGGACAGAACTACTGCAGATTACATGGGAATGATGGCAACTTGTATAAATGCATTAGCGCTACAAGATTCTTTAGAACAAGTTGGAGTTAAAACAAGAGTACAAACTGCTATAGAAATGAAGGAAATTGCAGAACCATTCATAAGAAGAAGAGCAATGAGACACTTAGAAAAAGGAAGAGTTGTTATATTTGCTGCTGGTACAGGAAATCCATATTTTTCAACAGATACTACTGCAGCACTTAGAGCTGCTGAAATTGAAGCGGATGTAATTCTTTTAGCTAAAAAGGTTGATGGAGTTTATGATAAAGACCCTCATAAGTATTCAGATGCAAAAAAATATGATACACTATCATATATAGAAGTATTAGAACAAGGATTACAAGTAATGGACTCTACAGCAACTTCATTGTGTATGGACAATGAAATTCCTATCCTTGTATTTGGGTTAGATGAGCCGGGAAATATTAGAAGAGCTATGTATGGAGAAAATATAGGTACATTAGTTGCAACACAACCAAGAAAATAATAGACCAGTATGCTTGTTTATTTTGTGCCATTGGAAGCTCAACTCACATGCGCTCGCTGAGTAAGCGATTCACACCAAATCGTAGATTTGGGTTCTTCTCTGCTCATCAGTAAACTCTACTAATAGCATCGCTGTGAGCAGAATTTATTTCCTTGTGTGACGCGAAATATACGTTGCATCTTTGGTCTATTATTTCTTTTATGTCTTTAAAAAGAAATAGGAGGAAAAATCATGATTAAGGATATTATTCAAAATGCAGAAGAAAAAATGAAAAAAACAATATCTGTATTAAAATCAGATTTATCAACAATGAAAGCAGGAAGAGCGAACCCTACGATGCTTGATAGAATTCATGTTGAATATTATGGAAGCATGTGCCCACTTAGCCAAGTAGCTAATGTTTCAGCTCCAGAGCCAAGAGTACTTATGATAACACCGTGGGAAAAGCCTCTATTGAAAGAGATAGAAAAAGCTATATTGAAATCAGATTTAGGATTAAATCCTTCAAGTGATGGTTCAATCATCAGACTAGTAATACCAGAATTAACAGAAGAAACTAGAAAAACTCTTGTTAAAAATGTTAAGAAAACAGGAGAAGAAGCTAAAGTAGCTATAAGATCAATAAGAAAAACTGCTAATGATAAAATAAAAGCCTTGAAAAAGGATGAGGATTTATCAGAAGATCAAGTAAAGAAAGCTGAAGATGAGGTTCAAAAGAAGACTGATGCAGTTGTAAAGGAAATAGATTCTATAATTGCTGCAAAAGAAAAAGAAGTCTTATCGGTTTAAATTTTAAAGCCTGCTAGAAAAGCAGGTTTTTTCCTTAAGCAGATTTTAGAATTCAGAATTTAGTATATGAATAATTTATTCTTTGAACAAGCTGAAGAGTAAAAATCTAAATAATATATTTAGATTGGTTAATTTAGTTAACTCCTACAAGAGTTAACTTGTTTTTGAATAAAAGATAAGTTGTAAAGTAAATTTTTTCTCAGTGCAAGTGAAATATAGATTCAATATCTGTGTGAATAAAATATTTGTGAAATTGTTGAAAAGTAATACATATTATTACATTTTGTTTAAATGAGGATAATTAGTAAAGACTTTATTGTTGACTTCATATGAAAAAGGTTTAGTATTAATAATGTATATAAAGAATATATGCGAGTAGGTCAAGTTTTTCTAATAAACTAGGGGGAGAAAGATGTTAAATATATTTAAATCAAAAAAGGAATTTAATCAAGATTTTGACTTGGATATGAATAACATACCAAATCATATAGCTATAATAATGGATGGAAATGGACGATGGGCAAAAGAACAGAATTTACCTAGAAGTATGGGACATAGAGCAGGAGTAGAGACTATTAGAAGGATTTTAAAGGAAGCAACAAGGCTTGGAGTAAAAAATCTGACTTTATATGCTTTTTCAACTGAAAATTGGGCTAGACCTAAAGATGAAGTAGGAACACTAATGAAGCTTTTAGTAACTTATCTAAAAAAGGAACTAAAAGAATGCCATGAGAATGGAGTTAGAATGAATGTTTTAGGAGATACTTCGAAATTACCCAAGGAATGCCAGAATGCATTAGAAGAAGCTTTAGAAACCACTCGAAATAATACAAAAATAAATTTGAATTTTGCACTAAATTATGGTGGTAGAAATGAAATTGTCAGAGCTATAAAACTTATTAATTCAGATATAAAGAATGGCAAATTAAACGAAGAAGATATTAATGAAGCTTTAGTAGAGAAGTATTTATATACAAAAGGGATACCTGACCCTGATTTAATTATTAGACCATCAGGGGAACAAAGGCTTAGTAACTTTTTATTATGGCAATGTGCTTATTCAGAATTTTGGTATTCTGATATTAATTGGCCTGATTTTAAAGAAAAAGATTTAAGAAAAGCTATAGCGGATTATCAAAATAGAGATAGGCGCTTTGGAAAAGTTAAATAGAGGAGTGGTTAGATTTTGAAGTCTAATAATAGATATTTGGGTGCTGCTATGATTGCTCCATTTATAGTATTTGTATTTCTTGGAGGAATTTATCTTAAGTGCTTTATATTCGCATTGTCAGCAATGGCTTTATGGGAATTTTACAATGCATTAAAAGAGAATGATTTAAAACCAATGAGAAGTGCGGGATATATCCTGTTGATAATATATTATCTTTTGAATAACAATTTCGAAAATATGATGTATGTTGTTGTTGCTGCAACGTTCATATTATTGATATTTCCGGTTATAAATTTGAAATATACTTTTATTGACACATCACTAACATTGCTTGGATTTATATATTGTGGAATTTTATTTAGTTTTGTGTATCTTGTTAATGTGAAAGCACATGGTGAATTTTTAGTTTGGATTATATTTATAGGGTCATGGCTTTCAGATACAGCTGCTTTTTACAGCGGAAAGCTTTTTGGAAAGCACAAACTTTCGCCTAAAGTGTCACCTAAGAAAACCATAGAAGGTTCAATAGGAGGACTTGTAGGAGCAACTGTTTTTACGGGTATATTTGGAATAGTAGTGCAAAGATATGTTAATATTATGCCAATATATAATTATTTTATTATCGGTATTTTATGTGGATTATTTGGACAATTAGGAGATTTGGTTGCATCCTCAATAAAAAGATATGTAGGAGTAAAAGATTATAGTAATCTAATTCCTGGTCATGGAGGGGTTCTAGATAGATTTGATAGTATAATTTTTGCAGCAGCAGCAGTGTTTTATTACTTAACTTTTATAATAAGAATTTAAAAAATAGAGAGAAATTAAGCGTTATATAGTATAACTTATATAAGGCTTAATTTTTTTTTTTTTATAACTTAAGTTATGAAGTTTTTAACAAGAGATGATTGGCATATAATATACAAATATTAATAATTATTAAGTTAGTGAGGTGAAGAATATTTTTAAAACTTATAAGAAACTTTTCTCACTTTTATTGTCTTTCGTATTTGTATTAATAGGAACCTTTTTTATAAAATACTATTTTAAGCCGTTTTTATCCATGATTATAATAATTATAGTATGCGCTCCTATATACAAAATCATGATTAAGGCTAAAATGCCAAGTAAAATTGCAGGGGCTTTAAGTATTGTTACTGTCAATATTATTATAATACTTGTGACAATATATTTGGGAAGTGAAATTTTTTATATAATAAAAAAATTATACCTAACAAATTTAGAATGGATAGAGAAATTTATTCAAGATATTTCAGTTGCGCTAAATGTAAATTTTAATAATTTGGAAATTGGAAAGAGCGTAATATCCATAATTAATGATCAGAATATAAGGAAGGGAGCAGTAAATACTGGAGATAGTGTTTTAGCTTACTTTATAGGAAACATATGTGCTTTCTTTATATTGATTGATAAGTCAAAAATTTTAGAACTAATTTCTATGTTACTTCCAAAGGAAATGATGATGAAATTTAGAGATCAAAAAGAAAATTTTACTCAAATGATTGGAATAGAAGGGATCTTAGTTATAATTTCAACTATGGAGATAATAATGGGATTTTGTATACTTGGAGTATCGAATTTTTTTGCCCTTGGTATAGTGTGTGGGATATTGGATATATTACCATATGTTGGAACTATAATTGTATTTATTCCGATTATAATATACAATATTATAATGAAGAATTTCCTTACTGCATTTGGTCTTATATGTCTATATATACTAGTGCAAGTTATTAGGGAAATACTAGAGGCTAAATTTTTAGGCGACAAATTAGATATGCATCCTCTTGTTATATTGTTATCTATATACATAGGAGTAAAAATATTTGGTGTTTTAGGTATATTAATTGGCCCAATGTATAGCATTCTAGCAAAAGAAATAATTTATAGTACTGAGTGATTATGAAGAATAAGGAATTTTATTTTGATTTAAATAATTTATTTAAAGTTAATTAAGAGACTTTTAATCTTCGAATTAAACCTTGAGCAGTACTGATTAAGATTTGCTTTTAGGAGGAAAAAGAATGAAAAACATTTCTATACTAGGGGCTACAGGTTCGATAGGATCTCAGACCTTAGATGTAATAAGAAAATCAAATGGAGAACTAAAGCTTATAGGAGTAACGGCGAACACATCTGTAAAAAAAGTTATTGAGATAATTGAAGAGTTCAAACCTTCTTATGTAGGTATGATGGATGCTGTAAGTGCTCACGAAATAAAAAAGTATTGTGAAGAGCATAATAAAAAGATTAAAGTATTGGAAGGGATAGAAGGACTTGATAAGATAGCATCTTTAGATGAAATTGATATGGTAGTAACTTCTGTAGTTGGAATGATAGGATTAGAGCCGACTATGAAAGCTATAGAGGCAAAAAAAGACATTGCTCTTGCCAATAAGGAAACTTTGGTTGTAGCAGGCGAAATTGTGATGAAAGCTGCCAAAGAGAACAATGTAAAAATATTTCCAGTCGATTCGGAACACAGTGCTATATTTCAATGCTTAAGGGGGAATGATATAAATACTTTGAGAAAAATAATTTTAACTGCTTCAGGAGGACCTTTTAGAGGAAGAACTTTAGAAAGTCTTGAAGATATAAAGGTGGAAGATGCACTGAAACATCCAAAATGGAATATGGGGAGAAAAATTTCCATAGATTCTGCGACACTTATGAATAAAGGACTTGAAGTGATAGAAGCACATTGGCTTTTTAACTGTGATTATGATAATATACAGGTCGTAGTTCATCCACAAAGTATTGTGCATTCGATGGTAGAATATAATGATGGAAGTATAGTTGCACAACTTGGAGCACAGGATATGAGATTACCAATACAATATGCTCTACTTTACGAAAATAGGGAAAAGCGTATTGCAGATACAATAGATTTTTATGAAATATCTCAATTAACATTTGAAAAACCTGATATAGATACTTTTAAAGCTTTAAATTTAGCGTTTAAAGCTGGAAAAGCAGGTAGACTTATGCCAACTATTTTAAATGGAGCAAATGAAGCAGCGGTAGAGTTGTTTTTAGATAGAAAGATAAAATTTTTACAAATAGCTGACATAATAGAAAGATGCATGGAAGTATTTAAAACTCAGGCAAATAAAGAATTAACCCTAGAAAACATTATTGAGTTAGATAAAGAAGTTAAGGAATATGTAATAAAAAATGCGGTACTTTAAGGAGGGAAAAATTTAATATGTATATAATTTTGGCTATATTAGCATTTGGAGTCTTGATAATAGTTCACGAGCTTGGACATTTTACATTAGCTAAACTTAATGGGGTAAGAGTAGAAGAATTTTCAATTGGAATGGGACCGAAAATCTTTTCTAACCAAGGAAAAGAAACACAATATTCTTTGAGGTTATTTCCAATAGGTGGATATGTAAAAATGATGGGAGAGGAAGAAAGTGTTGAAGACGAAAGAAGTTTTTCAGCAAAATCTCCATTAAGAAGAATAAGCATAATAATTGCTGGTGTATTTATGAATTATGTATTAGCGATAGTTATTTTTACTTTCTTTATACATGCGTTTGGGTACACAAATAAGATTCCGACTGGAGTTACTCCAGATTCACCAGCCTCAGAAGCTGGGATTTTACCAGGAGATAAAATCGTGAAAGTAAATGGAATGAGAGCTTTCTCATACGATAATATTTCGGCTGGAATAGTATTAGCAAATGGAAATCCAGTAGATATTTCTATTGAAAGAAATGGAGAAAAGAAGGACGTTACGGTAACACCAATGAAGAATGAACAAGGACAATTATTAATAGGGCTTAATTTTGAAAGAATTCAAAATCCAGGATATTCAGAGAGTTTTAAGCAGAGCTTTAATCAGACAGCTTCGTTAGTTTCTCAAACTTTTAAAGGTTTAGAGATGATATTCACAGGTAAGGCTAATCTAAAAACTGATGTAGGTGGTCCACTTACAATAGTTAAGATTTCGGCAGAAACTGCTAAAGCTGGAATTTGGCCGCTACTTTACTTTACTGCTTTTTTAAGTGTTAATTTAGCTGTTTTTAATCTTTTACCTTTCCCAGCTTTAGATGGAGGCTGGTGTGTGATATTACTTATAGAGTTAATAACTAGAAGAAAGGTTCCGGATAAAATAGTTGGAGTTTTAAATTATATAGGATTTGCTGCACTTATAGGTTTGATGATATTAGTAACAATAAAAGATATATTGTTCCCTGTAAAGTTCTAAGAATAAAAAATGATTTTATAACTATAAAAAACTTGCATTCAGATTTGAAGTGATTCTTATATGAATGCAAGTTTCCTAAGTTTAAAGTATTAAACTTACTATACATAATTTTAATAATGTACAATTTATAAGAATTATAAGACAAATATTAAAAAAATAGTATTAGAAATATTTTGATAAAAGAGAAATATGCAAAAATATATATGCTTCAATTCACAATGCACAATTCACAATTACGGCTAGAATTCTTGCAATATTTTTAGAATTATGTTGAAGAATTATTTTTGCAATATATATATATAATGTTTATATTTTAGATTAATTATAATTAGAGGAGATACATTGTATGGAAAGAAGAAAATCTAGAAAAGTCAAAGTTGGAAATGTATTTGTTGGAGGGGACTCACCTGTCACAGTACAATCAATGACAAATACTCGTACTAAAGATGTGGAAAATACTTTGAATCAAATAGAAAAGCTATATAGCGCTGGATGCGATATCATAAGATGCGCAGTTTTGGATATGGAAGATGCAGAAAGTCTAGGGGAAATTACAAAAAGATCTCCAATACCAGTAGTTGCAGATATACATTTTGATTATAAATTAGCGCTAAAAGCAATAGAAAATGGTGTTTCAGCTCTTAGAATAAATCCTGGTAATATAGGAAGTGTAGATAGAATAAAAATACTTAAAGAAGCTTGTAGTGAGAAAAAGATACCAATAAGAATTGGTGTTAACTCTGGATCTCTAGAAAAAGATATTCTAGAAAAGTATGGCATGCCAACGGCAGAGGGTTTGGTTGAAAGCGCTTTAAGACATGTTAAAATTTTAGAGGATTTAGACTTTCACGATATTGTGATATCTATAAAATCATCTAGTGTACAAATGATGATAGAATGTTATAGATTGATAGCAGAAAAATGTGATTATCCTCTTCATTTAGGAGTGACAGAAGCTGGAACTATTCAAAGAGGGACAATTAAATCAAGTATAGGAATAGGGACGCTTCTTGCAGAAGGAATAGGTGATACTATAAGGGTATCATTAACCACTGATCCAATTGAAGAAATAAAGGTTGGAATTGAAATTTTAAAAGCATTGGGATTAAGGAAAAAAGGCGTTGAATTCGTATCTTGTCCTACTTGTGGCAGAACACAAATAAACTTGATAAAAATTGCAGAAGAAGTTGAAAAAAGGCTTGAAAATTATAAAAAAGATATTAAAGTTGCTGTTATGGGATGTGTTGTAAATGGGCCTGGAGAGGCTAGGGAATCTGATATTGGGATTGCTGGCGGAAAAGGAGAAGGAATAATTTTTAAAAAAGGCGAAATCATAAAGAAAGTAAAGGAAGAAGATCTTATTGATGCCCTAATGGAAGAAATAGAAAAATTATGCACAGATGAAGATGGTGCGGAGCACAATTAAGAACAACTCGCAGATGAAAAAAGCACGGAGTGCAAATAAGAACATTTCACAGATGAAAAAGGCACGAAATTAAATTAGGGATGTTTTCGCAGATTGAAGAATCGCGAAGCTAAGTATATATAATAATGTATATGTCTATAAAATGTATTTTAAAATTGTGAATTATGAACTATGCATTAAAATATTGAGCAGATATTTAAAATTTGGGAATATCCCTTGTAAAGTTAATTTGTTTATGATATTATATAAGAAGATTTATTTCTAATAGCTAGAAAAAAGGAGTGGGAAGTTACCCGCTCTTTCTGTTTGTAACGCAACTAACTTAAGATAGTTGCGTTTTTGATTACAAATTTTAAAAATGCATAAGATAGATATAAGACATGTGTTTTTAAAAGATGAAAGTGAGGGTTAGAAAGATGAAAAAAGATGTATTGATTGAAAGAATTGAAGAATTAGTAAGACCTATTGTTTCAGAATTGTCATGTGAATTATATTATGTAGAATATGTTAAGGAAAACGGTGAGTTTTACTTAAGAATATATATAGATAAAGAAGGCAGAGTATCATTAAATGATTGTGAAGCGGTTTCAAGAAGAGTTAGTGAGATTCTAGATGTGGAAGACCCAATTAAAGAAGCATATTATTTAGAAGTTTCTTCGCCAGGTCTTAATAGGGGATTATATAAAGAAGAGCATTTTAAAAAGTACATAGGAAGCGAAGTGCTAATTAGGCTTACTAGTTCACTAAATGGAGTGAAAAGTGTAAAAGGATTATTAAGAGATGTCTCAGAAGATTCTATATTAGTAGAAGGCGAGACAGAAATTCAAATACCAAGAGATAAAATTAAGGCAGCAAATTTAGAAGGGGAAATATAACGAGGAGGGTATAAAAATGAATGAAGAGTTTGTAGGTGCTCTTAAAGAATTAGTTAAGGAAAAGGGGATTTGTGAAGATTTACTTTTTACAACTATTCAAGACGCGATGGTTGCAGCATATAAGAAAAATTATGCAAATGCCAATACAAATGCACAAAACGTGAAAGTTAATATCGATAGAGAAACAGGAGAAATACATGTATATGCTCAAAAGACAGTAGTTGATGAGGTATATGATGATGTAACAGAAATTTCATTAGAAGAAGCTAAAGAATTAAATCCTAAAAGTGAAGTTGATGATATTATAAGTTTAGAAGTAACTCCTAAAAATTTCGGAAGAGTTGCAGCACAACTTGCTAAGCAGGTTGTTACTCAAAGAATTAAGGAAGCTGAAAGAACTATAATATATGATGAATACAAAGAAAAAGAATTTGATATAATTACAGGAACTATATTAAGAAAAGATAAAGGTATTGTTTTTGTAAATTTGGGAAAATTGGAAGGTATAATAGGACCTAATGAACAAATTCCAAATGAGGAATATAAATTCAACGAAAAGTTAAAACTATATATAGTTGAAGTTAAAAATGGTAATAAAGGACCTCAAATACATGTATCAAGAACACATCCTGGATTAGTTAAAAGACTATTTGAACTTGAAGTTCCAGAAATATTTGAAGGCGTAGTTGAAATTAAAAGTATTTCAAGAGAAGCAGGTTCAAGAAGTAAAATAGCTGTATACTCTAACGATGAAGAAGTAGATCCAATGGGCGCTTGTGTAGGACCAAAAGGAGTAAGAGTACAAAGTATAGTTAATGAACTTAAGAATGAAAAAATAGATATAATAAAATGGAGCAAAAATCCAGAAGAATTTATAGCTAATTCTTTAAGTCCTGCAAAGGTGCTAAGTGTAGCGGTTGATGAAAATAATAAATCTGCAAAGGTTGTTGTTGATGATAATCAGTTATCGCTTGCAATAGGTAAAGAAGGCCAAAATGTAAGACTTGCGGCTAAACTTACAAATTGGAAGATAGATATAAAGAGTAAATCTCAAAAAGAAGCGCAAGATGAAGAAGATGAAAGAATTCTAAATACTGAAGTAGAAATTGAAAATGAACAAACTACAGATTTAAATGAATTAGAAATTTTTGATGATATTGAAGTTGATGATTCAATAGATGAAGAAACTTCAATGGAAGAAATACAAGAATAGAGGGGTGCTTTTCATGAAGGTTAAGAAAATTCCTTTAAGAATGTGCACTGGTTGCATGGAAATGAAACCAAAAAAAGAATTAATAAGAGTAGTTAAAACTCCAGAAGGCGAGGTGTGTGTTGATCTGACTGGTAAAAAATCAGGAAGAGGCGCATACATTTGTAAGAACACAGAGTGCTTAGAAAAAGCATTTAAAGCAAAAAGACTTAGTAGAAATTTAGAAATTCCTATAAGTGAAGAAATTTATAATAAACTAAAGGATGAAGTAAATAATGAATAAGTTTTTTAACTTTCTAAGTATGGCAAAGAAGTCAGGAAACTTGCTTGAAGGATATAGCAAGTGTGATGACTATAGAAATAATACTAAAATTTATCTTTTTATCATATCTAATGATTTATCAGATAAATCTAAAGATAAATTTAAAAAGCATTGTAATGAAAAAAATATACCATATATTGAAGACTTCTCAAAAGAACAACTAGGACCTCCAATTGGACGTAAAGAAATTATGTTGCTGGGAATTCTAGATAACGATATAGCAAAAAGACTGTTAGCGTTATATGAGGAGGAAAAAAATATATGAGTAGATAATAATACGGGGGTGACTGCATGTCAAAAATAAGAGTACATGAATTAGCAAAAGAATTAAACATAGAGTCAAAGGAATTAATAACTATATTAAAGGAAGAATTTAATATAGAAGTAAAAAATCATATGAGTACAATTGAAGACGAAGATGCTGAATTAATAAAAGAATTATTAGCAGGAAAATCACCAAGCGATTTAGTAGCATCGGCTGATAATGCTGAGAATTCAAAAAGCATAGTTGACGTATATGAAGATGAATTAGCAGAACAACTTAACAAAGGTATAAAGAAAAAGAAAAAGACTAAAAAAGAAGAACAAGAAGAAGCAAGAATAGCTGCTGAAGCAGAGGCTGAAGGTAAAGTAATTGAAATTGGTGGAAGCATAACTGTTAAGGAATTGGCAGAAAAATTGCAACAACCTTCAAATGATGTAATAAGAACGTTAATTTTTGCCGGAGTTATGGCAGCAATAAATGCGGAAATAGATTTTGAAACTGCAGAAAAGGTTTGTGCTGAATATGGAGTTTTAGTTGAAAGAAAAGAAGAAATTCAAGAGTTAGAAGTATTAAAAATAGAAGAAGATGATGAAGAAAATCTTCAAAAGAGACCACCAATTGTAACTGTTATGGGTCATGTTGACCATGGTAAAACATCTTTACTTGATTGTATAAGAAAAGCAAAAGTTACTGATACAGAAGCAGGTGGTATAACTCAGCATATAGGTGCTTATACTATTAAATTGAACGGAGAAGAAATAACATTCTTAGATACTCCAGGTCATGAAGCGTTTACAGCTATGAGAGCTAGAGGTGCACAAATTACAGATGTTGTTATATTAGTTGTTGCTGCAGATGATGGAATCATGCCACAAACTAAGGAAGCTATCAATCACTGTAAAGCAGCAGGAGTTCCTATTGTTGTTGCAATAAATAAAATAGATAAACCAGGAGCAAATGTAGATAGAGTTAAGCAAGAATTAGCTGAACAAGGATTGCTTGCAGAAGACTGGGGCGGAGATACTATATGTGAAGAAGTATCTGCGAAACAAAACCTTAATATTGATAAGTTATTAGAGATGGTTCTACTTACTGCAGAAATGCTTGAACTTAAAGCAAACAAAGATAGAAGAGCAGTTGGAACTGTTATAGAAGCTAAATTAGATAAAGGTAGAGGAGCAGTTGCTAGTCTTTTAGTTCAAAATGGAACTTTAAGAGTAGGAGATTCTATATTAGTCGGATCTACATATGGTAGAATAAGGGCTATGTTTGATGATACTGGTAAAAAAATAAAATCTGCTGGACCATCTATACCAGTGGAGGTTCTAGGACTTTCTGAAGTTCCAGAAGCTGGAGATAGATTTAATCAAGTAAAAGATGAAAAAACTGCTAGAAATATGGCTGAAAGCAGAAAAGACAAATTAAAAGCAGAAACTTTACTTGCTAACCATAGAGTATCATTAGAAGATTTATATAATCAAATTAAAGAAGGTAAGGTTAAAGAGCTTGCTATAATCGTAAAAGCAGATGTTCAAGGTTCTGTTGAAGCTATAAAGCAATCTTTAGAAAAACTTTCTACTGATGATGTAAAGGTAAGAGTTATTCATGGTGGTGTTGGAGCTATAACTGAAACAGATATAACTCTTGCGACAGCATCTAATGCAATAGTTATAGGATTTAATGTAAGACCTGACAACAATGCGGCTGCTCAAGCTGATAGAGATGGAGTAGATATTAAATCTTATAGAATTATATATGATGCAATTGATGATGTTAAGTCAGCAATGATAGGAATGCTTGAACCAGATTATAAGGAAGTTATATTAGGAACAGCAGAAGTAAGAGAAACTTATAAAATTTCAAATGTAGGAACAATTGCTGGTTGTTATGTGCTAAAGGGTAAACTTCAAAGAAATGCAGAGACAAGAGTTATAAGAGATGGAATAGTAATATTTGAATCTGCATTATCATCATTAAAGAGATTTAAAGATGATGCAAAAGAAGTTAATGCAGGATACGAATGTGGTTTAACAATTGAAAAGTTTAACGATATTAAAGAAGGTGACATCGTTGAATGCTTCATGATGGAGGCAATTAAGAGAAAAGAACTTTAAAAGAGGTGAAGATCAACATGGCAAACTATAGAGGTGGAAGAATTAACGAAGAATTTAAAAGAGAAATTAGTAATTTAATTCAAAATGAAGTTAAAGATCCAAGACTTACAGCTATGATTTCAGTTACAGATGTTAAAGTTACAAAAGATTTAAGATATGCTAAGGTTTATGTAAGTATATTCTCTAAAGATGATGAGGAAAAGAAAAATAATCTAGAGGCATTAAAAAATGCAAGTGGATTTATAAGGAAATCAGTAGGCCAAAAAATAAATTTAAGGCACACACCAGAAATAATTATTGAATTAGATGACTCTATAAATTACGGTATGCATATGGATGAATTAATTCAAAGGATAAGTAAGGGCAATGAGTAGTCTTAAAGAAATAAAAGAAGAAATTTTAAAATCAAAAAGAATTGGATTATCATTCCATACATCTCCAGATGGAGATGCTATAGGCAGCACTTTAGCATTACTAAATGCATTAAGACATTTAGGAAAGGATTCATATATTATATCAAGAGATGTTATTTCTGATAACCTCTCTTTCCTTTCTTTTGCCAACGAAATTGATGGTAATACTTTAGAGCCTAAAGAGGGCACTGATCTTGTAATGATATTGGATTGTGGTAATGTTGAAAGAATTTCTGCAGATCTAAGTAATTACAAAGGTAAGATTATTAATATTGATCATCATATTTCAAATGAAGAATATGGATTTATAAATTATGTTGATGTAAGTGCAGCGGCTACATGTGAAATATCATATTTACTAGCAAAAGAGTTAGGAATTGATTTTAATAATAAAACTGATGTTGAAATAAATATAGGGAACGCAGTTTATACAGGGATTGTAACAGATACAGGTTCTTTTAGGCATTCCAATGTTACTAAGAGAACTCATAAAATAGTATCAGAACTTATAGAACTTGGAGTAAACAACAGTAAAGTCCATAGTAATCTTTTTGATAATAAACCATTTGAGAAAGTAAAATTAATGGGATGTGTGTTATCTAATATTGAGCTCGCTCTAGAAAATAAAGTAGCAGTCCTTGAGATACCGAAGGGAATGTTAGAGGAATTTAACTTAAAAAATACTGATACTTCAGATATAATTTCAGTTGGCCTTGGAATTAAAGGTGTAGAAGTTTCTATGCTTTTGAAAGAAGTTGAAGATGGAGTTAAAGGAAGCTTAAGATCTAAAAATGATGTGGATGTTCGAAAAGTTGCAGAAGTATATGGCGGTGGCGGGCATATAAAAGCTGCTGGAGTTATGCAAAAAGGTGTAGATATAGAAACTGCAAAAGAAAATCTGCTAAAGATACTTAAAGAAGAGCTCGACTCATAAAATATAAATTATATTTATGAAAAGTAAGTAATAACTTCACTTATATAAGGAAGGAATAGAGAATTCATATATGAAAGATACAAAAACTTCACAGATAAATGGAGTATTAAATATATTCAAAAATAAAGGAATGACTTCCTTTGATGTAGTTAGAAAAATAAAATTCTTGGCTAACGAAAAGAAAGTCGGTCATACTGGAACATTGGACCCAGAAGCTACTGGAGTCCTTCCAGTCTGCCTTGGAAAAGCTACAAAAACTATTGATTATATCATGAACAGTAATAAGGTATATGAGGTGAAATTTCTACTTGGAGTGAAGACAACCACATATGACCTTGAAGGTGAGATATTGGAGAAGAATGAAATAGATCATATTAAGAGTGATGAAGTTTCAGAGGTCGCATTATCCTTTATCGGAGAATATGACCAAGTTCCACCTATGTATTCTGCCCTTAAAAAAAATGGAGTAAGGCTCTATGAATTGGCTAGGAAAGGTATTGAGGTTGAAAGAGAAGCGAGAAAAGTTAGAATATTTAATATATCAGATTTGAAGATTGAATTACCTTATGTATATATGAAAGTAGCTTGTTCAAAAGGGACATATATTAGAAGTTTATGTTATGATATTGGTGAAAAACTAAAAGTTGGAGCAGCTATGGCAGAATTAAATAGATCTGAAACATCTATTTTTAAGCAATTAGATAGTGTAAACATAGATGATTTAACTAAGGAAAATATACAAGATTATATTATGACTATAGAGGATGCACTTTCTTTTTACCCTAAAATTACAGTAAAGAGTACATTTACTAAATTATTAATAAATGGAGTTAAAGTATTCGATAAGAGATTGACAAATGAAAAAAGAGAAAAAAATGTTCTATATAGGGTATATGATAGTGAAGGCATTTTTATAGGAATTGGAAAACAAGATGATGATGGATTCAAAATCGAAAAATTGTTGCTTTAGGCATCTTAACTAGTATGTAGCTGTTTTTCTGGGTGCCTTGATTTAGGAGTAAGGATAATGATAATTATAGATAAACATTCAAAAGATATTCAAAGTTCTAATAATTATATAGCTCTTGGAAGTTTTGATGGACTTCATATTGGGCATCTTTCTTTAATAAATAAAGTAGTAGAAGTTGCAAAAAAAAATAAAGGGAGAAGTATGGTTTTTACATTTAAAAACCATCCAAGAACTCTTATAAATAAAGAAAACTCAGTAAAACTTTTGATGGACAATGAAAGAAAAGCAAAAATTCTGGAAAAACATAAAGTAGATATAGTTTGCTTTAAGGAATTTGATCTTGAATTTATGAAAATGACACCAAAGGAATTTATAGAGTTTTTGATAGTTAATTATAATATCAAGGGGTTTGTTGTAGGGTTTAATTATAAATTCGGATACAAGAATTTAGGAAATGTAGAACTTCTAAGAGAATTGCAAAATGAATATGGGTATGAACTATATGTTATGGATCCACGTACATATAATAACGATGTTGTAAGCAGTACTAGAATTAGAAAAGCCATTCAAGATGGTGAGGTTTCAGAAGCTAATAAGATGCTCAGCATGCCTTACACATTAAGTGGTGAAATTATTCATGGAAAGAAAATTGGAAGAACTATAGGTTTTCCTACAGCGAATTTGAAATATGATGAAAATTTCATTTTACCTAAGATTGGTGTATATTATACTAATGTTAAGGTAAATAATAATATATATAAAGGAATCACATCTGTTGGATACAATCCTACGGTTGAAGGTAAAAATTTAACGGTAGAAACTTATATATTAGATTTTAATAAAGAAATATATGGAGATAAAATAGATGTGAGTTTTATAAAAAAAATCCGCGACGAAGAAAAATTTAATAGTTTAGAAGAGTTAAAGGACCAGCTCGAAAGTGATAAAGCTTTTGCGAAAAATGAGAATTGCATGTCGGCTTTAATAATATAGTTTACAATAATAGTTACTTTTGATATAATAACACAGGGAACCTAATTCTAAGTTGTAAGGTGCCATCTTTTACTTGGAACTAGGGGATAATTAATATAATACACGGAGGTGCACTTATAATGGATAAGGCAAGAAAATTAGAATTAATTAAAAAGTTTGGAAGAAGCGAAGGCGACACTGGTTCACCAGAAGTTCAAGTAGCATTACTTACTGAAAGAATTCAATCTTTAACTGAACATTTAAAAGTTCATAAGAAAGATCATCACTCAAGAAGAGGGCTATTAATGATGGTTGGTCAAAGAAGAGGTCTTTTAAACTATTTAAGTGATCAAGATATCGAAAGATATAGAACTTTAATCAAAGAATTAGGTTTAAGAAGATAATTTTTAGAGCGGAGTTTTCCGCTCTATTATTTTAAACTATACAAATTATAGAAAAATTATACAATATTATTAATGATTAGATGAACCTAAAGGGAGGTCATAAATTATGAATAACGTTCTAACGACTGAAATCGCTGGAAGAGAATTGAAAGTTGAGTTCGGAAAAGTAGGTATGTTATCAAATGCAGCAACATTTACTAGCTATGGAGACACAGTAATTTTAACTAATGTTAATGCATCAGAGCAGCCAAGAGAAGGAATTGATTTCTTTCCTCTAAGTGTTGAATATGAAGAAAGATTATATGCAGTAGGTAAAATTCCAGGTGGATTTATCAAGAGAGAAGGAAGACCATCAGAAAAAGCTATATTAAATGGTAGAGCTGTTGATAGAACTCTAAGACCTCTATTTCCAAAGGGATACAGAAATGACGTTCAAGTTGTTACTACAGTTGTATCCGTAGAAAAAGATAATTTGCCAGAAATCTTAGCAATTAATGCAGCATCGCTTGCATTATGCCTTTCAAGTATTCCTTATACAATTCCAGCTGCAGCAGTTCAAGTAGGAATTATCGATGGTAAATTCGTTACAAATCCAGATACTCAAGGTCGTGAAAAAAGCATTCTTCATTTAACAGTATGCGCTACAAAAGAAAGAGTAATGATGATTGAAGCTGGTGGACAGGAGATACCAGAAGATACTATGATAGACGCTATTAAATATGGTTTTGATGAGTGTCAAAAGATTATTGCATTCCAAGAAGAAGCAGTAGCTAAGTTTGGAAAGAAAAAAGATGAACCAGTATTATATGCTGTAGATCCAGAACTTGAAAAAGATGTTAAAGAATTTGCATCTGACATGATTAAAGAAGCAATGTATATCATGGAAAAAGATGAAAGAAATGCTGCTGTTGATGCAGTTTATGAAAAAGTTAATGAAGCATTTGGTGAAAAATATGCTGACAAAATGGGCGATATTAAGGAAGTTCTTTACACTATGCAAAAGAAAGTTGTAAGGCACATGCTTCTAAAAGATAAGAGAAGGCCAGATGGAAGAGCATTTGATCAAATCAGACCATTAGGATGTGAAATAGGAATTTTGCCTAGAACACACGGTACAGGATTATTCACAAGAGGATTAACTCAAGTAATGACAGTTGCAACTCTTGGTTCAATTAGCGAGATTCAAATTCTAGATGGAATAGATGAAGCTCAATCAAAACGATATATGCATCATTATAATTTCCCAGGATACAGTGTTGGAGAAGTAAAACCTTTAAGAGGTCCTGGTAGACGTGAAATAGGTCATGGAGCTTTAGCAGAAAGAGCTTTAGAACCATTAATCCCTTCCGAAGAAGAATTCCCATATACAATAAGATTAGTATCAGAAGTTTTAAGTTCTAATGGTTCAACTTCACAAGCATCAGTTTGTGGTTCAACATTAGCATTATTAGATGCAGGTGTACCAATTAAAAGACCAGCAGCTGGTATTGCAATGGGATTAATAACTTCAGAAGATTTAAGTGAAGAAGCAGTATTAACTGATATTCAAGGAATAGAAGATTTCTTTGGAGATATGGATTTTAAGGTAGCTGGAACAACAGAAGGTATAACATCTATTCAAGTAGATACTAAGCTTCAAGGTTTTAGTTTTAATGTAGTAGAAAATGCTATAAGAGATGCTAGAAAAGCTAGACTTACTATAATTGATAAAATAAACGAATGTATTTCTACACCTAAAGAAGATGTTTCATTATATGCTCCAAAAACACAAATTATGAGCATAAATCCTGATAAGATAAGGGATGTAATAGGAGCAGGTGGTAAGGTTATAAATAAAATTATACAAGATACAGGAGTTAAGATAGATATAAAAGAAGATGGAACTGTATTTGTAAGCTCAACTGATCATAATGGTGTTAATGAAGCCATAAAGATAATAGAAGGATTAACTAAAGAAGTTAAAGCTGGAGAAGTTTATCTTGGAAAAGTTACTAAAATAACTACATTTGGAGCTTTTGTTGAGATTTTACCAAGTAAAGAAGGATTAGTTCATATTTCTAAGCTAGCTAAGGAAAGAGTGAACAAAGTAGAAGATGTAGTATCTATTGGAGATGAGATTTTAGTTAAGGTTACAGAAATTGATAACCAAGGTAGAATAAATCTTTCGAGAAAAGATGCTTTAGTAGAACAAGAAAATAAGGAAGAGAAATAAAGGGCAATTAATTGCCTTTTTTTTAACTAAGAAGGAGGGCAAGTATAAAATGTATAACACATATACCCTTAAAAATGGATTAAGAATTGTAACAGAAAAAATAGAACACTTAAATTCTATCAGTGTTGGAGTAATGGTTCAGAATGGTTCTAGAAATGAGAGTCCAGAAGTTAATGGAATATCCCATTTTATTGAGCATATGTTTTTTAAAGGAACTGATAAAAGAACTTCTAAAGAAATAATGGAGGATATTGAGAATGTTGGAGGACAGATCAATGCTTTCACAAGTAAAGAAGCTACCTGTTATTATATTAAAGCATTAGATACCCATCTAGATTTAACGTTAGATGTCCTTTCAGACATACTTTTAAATGCAAAATTCGATCCAGAAGAGATAGAAAAAGAAAAAGGCGTAGTAATTGAAGAAATTAATATGAGTGAAGATTCGCCGGAAGATGTATTAGATGATGTGCATTCTAAAGCTTGTTTTGGAAATGAGTCGTTAGGATATCCTATTTTAGGAACAATACCATTGGTAAAGTCATTTACTAGAGAAAAGATATTAAATTTTATTAGTGAAAAGTATACGCCATATAATTCTGTAATATCAGTTTGTGGTAAATTCAATGATAAAGAGTTAGATGAATTGATTAATAAATATTTTGGTGAATGGAAAAGCAAAGGTGAATATACTCCAGAATATGATAAAACAATAATACAAGTTGATTCTGCATATGCAAAAAAAGAAATCGAGCAGCTTCATATTTCTCTGGGATTAGAGGGATTACCTTATGGAGATGAAAACAATTACGCATTAGTGCTACTTAATAATATATTTGGAAGTGGTGCATCTTCAATCCTTTTCCAAAAAGTGCGAGAAGAATTAGGATTATGTTATTCTATAACATCTTACTTGCAACCATTTCAGGGAGTTGGAACTTTAAACATATATGCTGGCTTAAATAGAAATTATGGAGAGAAGGCCTTAGAGGTTATAGAAAAGGAAATTACTCTATTTAGTAAGAATGGAATAACTGATAAGCAGCTTGAAATAAACAAGGAGAAAATTAAAGCTAATTATATTTTAGGGCTTGAAAGTACTAGTTCGAGAATGTTTTCGAATGCAAAGACATTCTTGTTTAGAAATAAAATAAAAACTCAAGAAGAAGTAATAAAGAAAATAGATAATATAAGAAAAGATGATATACAATACGTATTAGAAAGATGTTTTAAAAAGGGAGTTATAAATGCAGCATATGTTGGGCAAGATGTAGAATATAGTAAATTAGATTCTATAATACTAAAGAGTGCCAAAGCATATGATAACTCAAATCATAATGGTAAAATTAATTTATAGAAGATTATGTAATAATACACCTCCTTTTCTCATATTATTTTATGAGTACTAAAAGGAGGTTTTTATTATGAGCGAAGAAAATAAGGTGAAATATTTAAGTGATATAGAGAGATACGAACTTATTAATATAAATGATGGTGAAAAATATGATTATCTATTGAATAATGATCTAATAATAGATGAAGAAGGAAATTTTAAATATTTAATAGTTAATTTAAGTGGTGGAAAATTTAATCTATTTAGCAGTAAAGATTTTTTAGAAATCCCATGGGATTGTGTAAAAAAAATTGGTGCTAAAACTATCATATTAGATGCAGATGAGGAAGTAATAAAAAAAGTAAAGTTATAATTCGGGAGGAAATTTAATGAAAATAGTTGTACAAAAGTTTGGAGGAACTTCAGTATCCACTGAAGAAAATAGAAAGAAAGTAATTGAAAAAGTTAAGAGTGCTATTAAAGATGGATATAGTCCTGTTGTGGTAGTATCAGCAATGGGAAGAAAAGGTCAGCCATATGCAACAGATACATTATTATCATTAATAAGCGATAAATTTAAAAATGCCAATAAGTTAGCACAAGACTTATTAATGACATGTGGAGAAATTATAAGCTCAGTTGTTATGAGTAATGATTTGTATAATGCAGGAATTGATGCTGTACCACTTACTGGCGGACAAGCAGGAATATTAACTGATAATAATTTTACTGATGCAACTTGTATTGAGGTGAAACCTAAAAAAATACTAGAGTTAGTGTCTCAAGGAAGAATTCCTGTAGTAACTGGATTTCAAGGAATGACTGAAAACGGATATTTAACTACTTTAGGCAGAGGGGGAAGCGATACGACGGCTTCTATTTTAGGAGTGGCCCTTAAAGCGTCAGAAATTGAAATATATACTGATGTAGATGGAATCATGACAGCAGATCCAAGAGTTGTTGAAAATGCAAATTTAATTGATGTTATAAGCTATAATGAAGTATTCCAACTAGCAGATAAGGGGGCAACAGTAATTCATCCAAAAGCTGTAGAAGTTGCAATGGAAGGAAATATTCCTATATTAATTAAAAATACTATGAGCAATAGTAAAGGAACTTTAATAAACAACTTTGGAGATAAAAGCAATGACAGGATAATGACAGGAATCGCAAGCCAAAAGAATAGAATTCAGATTTCTATAAGGGCTGCAGAAAATCAAGGAAATGTAAAATACAAAAATGTATTGGATTTATTAGCTGCAAATAAAATAAGCTTAGATCTAATAAATATATTTCCTAATGAACAAATTTTCACTATAAATCAAGTGGATAAAGAGATTTTAGAAAATGTTCTAAATAGTGCTAGTTTAAAGTATACTTTGATAGACAACTGTAGCAAAGTAGCGGTTATTGGTTCTAGAATGAAGGGAATACCAGGAGTAATGGCTAAAATAATCAAGGCATTAAGTGATAATAATATAGAAGTATTACAAACAGCGGATTCTCATATGACAATCTGGTGCTTGGTTCACTCTGAAAATGAAAAAGAAGCAATAAATGTTTTACATAAAACTTTTAAACTTTAATATAACGGAAGTTTAATTAAATGAGTTCTATGAGTTTTTATATAGAGTAAGTTAAATTAATAAAATAATAGATTTGGGATTCAAAAGGAAAATTGGCTAGTTGGGTAAGTTCGAGTAACTAAATCATAGATTTTGAATTTAAAAGGAAACTCGACTCGCTTCGTTCGCTGAGTAAGTTCAATTAGCCAAATCATAGATTTGGAATTTCACTTATGTATAAAATAATTCCTACTGTACAAAATAAAAAGAGTATAGGAGGAATTATTTTATGGATAAATATATTTTAAATAATAATGAGAAAGAAAAGGAAGATAAAAATACATCAGAAGCACAGGATAAAATAGAAAATGTAAAAGAACTTGGAAATACTACATTAGCAACTCCAAATAAAAGAATACAGGTTTTATCTATAATAGGGCAGATTGAAGGGCATTCTGTACTTCCCCCACAAACAAAAGCCACAAAATATGAACATATTATACCTCAATTAATAGATATCGAACAAAATGATGATGCAAAAGGGCTACTCATAGTCTTAAATACAGTTGGAGGAGATGTAGAAGCTGGTTTAGCTATTTCTGAAATGATTCGAAGTATGTCAAAACCAACCGTTTCTATAGTAATTGGTGGAGGTCATTCCATAGGAGTACCGCTTGCTACATCAGCAGACTTTTCATTTATAACACCATCTGCAACAATGATAGTTCATCCAGTAAGAATGAATGGATTTGTGATTGGAGTATCTCAAACATTTGAATACTTTAAGAAAATGCAAGAAAGAATAAATGAGTTTATAGTTAGAACATCAAATATAAAACCAGATACTTTAGAAAGATTCATGCTTCAGACAGATGATTTATTAAATGATGTAGGAACAATGTTAATTGGAAAGCAAGCAGTTGATTGTGGACTTATTGACCAAGTTGGAGGAATACAGGAAGCTTTAAGCAAACTTAACGAATTAATAGAAAAATAGTAGCTATTTTTAAGGTTATAGAAAAAATCTATAGCCGATTTTTGTTTTTAGTGTTATCTTATTAAAGGAGAATTGCTATTCAATGTAGAAATAAAATTATGAGGTGATTTAAGGTGGGTAGGACTAAAGGCAAACATAGCACTACAAAAAGTAAAAAAGATGAAAACACAATAAATCCAGATATAGTAGGAATAGTGTATATTGCAACAGGAATAATACTTGGTATAGCAATATACACTTCTTTAGCTGGAATATTATCATCTTTAGCGCAAAGAGTATCATATGTAGTAATTGGAATAGGTGCAAATGCATTGCCTATTTATTTAATATATTTTGGATTCCAATATATAAAAACACGAGGAAATATTAAATTAAGCAAGAATTTTTTTGGAATAACTATATTAGTAGCTGTTACCATATTGACATTTGGAACAATAAACATTCAAAGTTTAGACGGGCAAGGAAGTTTTTTTGAAAATTTTAAGGTCATACTTAATGATAGCGCCCAGACTCCTCATGGTGGAATAATGGCATATCTCATATGTTATCCAATGTATAAAATTATAGGGGCCCTTGGGACATATATAGTTCTTCTCGCATTTTCAATAATTGCCATCACTTTGATTTTCGATATTACTCTTTATGATTTAGGGATAAAGGCCTACAATAAAGGTGAAAAAATAAGAAATAGCAGAAGAAGTAGAAAAGTAAGGGATGAGCAGAAACCAGTTAGAGAGAACTTTATAAATATAGTAGAAAAAGATGATAAAGAAAATGAAAAAGAAGCATTTCTTTCTGGTGTAGAAAAGAAGATAAAAATTCTAGATTTTATGAAAAATACTAGTGATGATACAGAAATCTCACCTATATCAAAAGCTGAAGTATCATCAGATATTCAGATAGAGAGTTTTATAGAAAAACCTACGCAAAGTCATACTAAGAAGAAAGAAAACTTAGGTAATGATGTTAAGGAAGTAGTAAATAAAGAGATACAAGAACATATAATGGAACAAAAAGAAACTAAGGAGTATAAACATCCAAGCCTTGAATTATTAAAATTAAATTCAAATACAAAACTTAATAGCAGTGACAAAAAAGAATTAATAGAGAATGCTAATAAGCTTGAAGAAATATTATCTAATTTTGGAGTAGATGCCAAGGTTACTCAAGTTACAAAAGGTCCATCAGTTACGAGATTTGAACTTCAGCCAAGTCCGGGTGTCAAAGTTAGTAAGATTGTAAATCTATCTGATGATATAGCTTTAGGGTTAGCAGCTTCTGGGATAAGAATAGAAGCACCAATTCCAGGTAAGGCGGCAGTTGGTATAGAAGTTCCAAATGGAAAACAAAAACCAGTCTTTTTAAGAGAAGTTCTAGAAAATGATGAATTTATCGAGTCTAAGAAAAAGCTTGCATTTGCTTTAGGAAAAGATATATCAGGAAAATGTGTTGTGGGAGATTTGAGTAAGATGCCACATACACTGATTGCAGGGGCAACAGGTTCTGGTAAGAGTGTATGCATAAACTCTCTTATAATAAGCCTATTATATAAGTATAATCCAGAAGAAGTTAAACTTTTAATGGTAGATCCAAAGGTTGTTGAGTTAAATGTTTATAATGGAATACCACATCTTTTGATTCCAGTTGTTACAGATCCTAAGAAAGCGGCAGCAGCTTTAAATTGGGCAGTAAATGAAATGACCAATAGGTATAAGCTCTTTGCAGACTCTGGAGTTAGAAATATGGAGTCGTATAATGAATTATTTAATAAGGGTATAATAGAACAAAAACTGCCATATATAGTTATTATAGTAGATGAGCTTGCTGATCTTATGATGGTATGTCCTAATGATGTAGAAGATTATATTGGAAGATTAGCACAAATGGCAAGAGCTGCAGGTATGCATTTAGTTATAGCAACTCAAAGACCATCAGTTGATGTAATAACAGGGGTAATTAAAGCTAATATTCCATCTAGAATATCATTTGCAGTATCATCTCAAATTGATTCTAGAACTATCTTAGATGGATCCGGAGCGGAAAAATTGTTAGGAAAAGGTGACATGTTATATTATCCAGTGGGAGAAAGTAAGCCTCTTAGAGTTCAAGGCTGCTTCATATCGGAGGAAGAAGTAGAGCAAGTTGTATCGTTTATTAAGAGTGAACAGGGTGATACTAAGTATGAAGAAGATATAATTGATCATATTAATAATGCGTCAGATTCAAAATCTGTGGATGCAAATGATAGTAATGACGATGTTGATGAATTACTTAATGAGGTGATAAATGTTGTAGTTGAGTATGGTCAGGCATCAACTTCGTTTATTCAAAGAAAGTTCAGAATAGGGTTTAATAGAGCTTCTAGAATAATGGATCAATTAGAAGAACGGGGGATTATATCGGAAAAGGATGGAAGTAGACCAAGGCAGGTGCTTATTACTAAGCAGCAGCTATTAGAAGATGAACATGAAGAGGAAAATTAATTAATAATGTCTAAAAAGTTTAAAGCTATAGTTTTAGATTAATTATGAAATAAAATTAAACATTATGTTAACTTTTTTAATTTAACTCTTTTGAGGTAAAATAATAAGTGATTTTTATGAGATTTGGGAGTAGTATATGTATAATAGCAACTTGTAAAATGTAGTTCTAATTTGTTATAATTAAGACTATTAGAACGTAGGAGGATATAAGAAGTTGAGCGAAATTAAAATAGAAATAGCGAAGAATAGAGAACAATATAATGAAGAGGCTTCAAGCAAGTATAAAGTTGGAATGGTAAGCTTAGGCTGTGATAAAAATAGAGTTGACTCAGAGATAATATTAGGTAAGATGAGTGATGAATATGAGATAACTAATAACCCCAAGAACGCAGATATAATTATAGTGAATACATGCGGATTTATAGAGAGTGCCAAACAAGAATCTATTGACACAATTTTAGAGATGGCTAATTATAAAATTAATTATAAATGCAAACTGCTTATAGCTACAGGGTGTCTTACTCAAAGATATGGAGAAGAGTTGAAGACATTAATACCTGAAATAGATATAATGCTTGGAGTTAATGACTATAATAAAATAAATGAAATCATAACTGAATTTATAGATGGAAATAAATTAGCAACAGAACTTTTGAATTATTCCGATGAAAACATTAATGAAGGAAAGAGAATTATTACAACTCAAAGGGAGAGTGCATATATAAGAATAGCAGAAGGATGCAATAATTTTTGCACATATTGTATAATTCCTAAGATAAGGGGAAAATTTAGAAGTAGGAAGATGGAAAATATTATAAATGAAGCAAGAGATTTGAGTGAGAGTGGAGTAAAGGAAATTATACTTATAGCTCAAGACACTACTTTATATGGAAGCGATATTTATGGGAAAAAGAATCTGCATGTTCTTCTTAAGGAATTATCCAAAATTGAAGGAATTGAATGGATAAGGGTGCTTTATTGTTATCCAGAAGAGATATATGATGAACTTATAAACGAAATTGCTTGCAATGAAAAAGTTGTAAAGTATTTAGATATACCTATTCAACATATAAGCGATAAGATTTTAAAACTTATGGGAAGAAAAACTAGTAAAAAAGATATAATTAATAAAATACAAATTTTAAGAGAAAGAGTTCCTGAAATTGTTATAAGAACAACATTTATAGTAGGATTTCCAAACGAAACTGATGAAGATTTTAATGAAATTATTGATTTCTTAAAGGAACATAAGCTTGAGAAAGTAGGTGCATTTACTTATTCTCAGGAAGAAGATACTCCAGCTGCTAAAATGGATGGGCAAATAGATGAAGAAATTAAGGAAAAAAGAGAAGAAGATTTAATGCTTTTACAAAAGAATATTTCAGAAGAAATAAATAAATTGAAAATTGGAAAGTTATATGATATTCTTGTTGAGGGATATAATGGAAAGTGCTATTATGGAAGAAGCTATGAAATGGCTCCTGATATAGATGCAAATGTATTATTTGAATCAAATGCAAAAATAGAAAATGGTGAATTTGTAAAGGTAAAAATAGTAGAGACTATGGATTATGATTTAGTGGGAGTTGTTGTTGATGAATCTTGCAAATAAGTTAACCTTAATTAGAATATTTTTGGTTCCTGTATTTTTAGTATTTATAGCAGTTAAAGATATACCATATGGAAGTTTTATTGCTACATTTATATTTATTTTAGCTTCATTAACGGATAAGTTAGATGGGTATATTGCTAGATCTAGAAATCAAATAACTAACTTTGGAAAATTTATGGATCCTTTAGCAGATAAATTATTAGTTACTGCGGCGTTAATTTCTTTAGTTGATTTACAGGTAGTACCAGGATGGGCAGCCGTAGTTATAATTGCACGAGAATTTGCTGTTTCAGGTTTAAGATCAATAGCGGCAGCGCAAGGAAGAGTTATAGCAGCTAGCTGGTGGGGAAAAATTAAAACGGTTATACAAATTATAGCAATAATTTTATTATTATTAAAAGTAAATATTCATGATGCAAGGCTGTTAAAAATTTTTGTAATAGACAATTATTATTTGAAAGGATTTTTTAAATTCGCTCCAATGATAATGCTTATGATTGCGGTTATAGTAACCCTGCTTTCAGGTTACGATTACTTTAAAAAGAATAAGGAAGCTGTTTCTTACGATAAATAAAATATATAAGATCCATGTTTAGAAATATAAAAAAATGGATATGAATTAAAAAGGTTCCTTCTTTGCTAGCAAAGAAGGGGCTTTTCTTAGAATTAATTATTGACTATGGTTTGTAATTAATTTATAATAAATATAGAACATAAGTTCGATGGAAGGGAGTTAATTAGTATTATGGGAATTATAAATGCAGAAAAGTTAAAAGCAATTGAAAGTGCTATGAGTCATATAGAAAAACAATTTGGTAAAGGATCAGTAATGAAATTGGGTGATCACAATATTTCTAACATGGATGCTATATCAACAGGATGTTTAGATTTAGATATAGCTCTTGGAATTGGAGGAGTACCTAAAGGTAGAATTATTGAAATTTATGGACCAGAAAGTTCAGGAAAAACTACAATTGCGCTTCATATAGCGGCAGAATCACAAAAGAAAGGTGGAGCAGTAGGATACATAGATGCAGAACATGCATTAGATCCTAGTTATGCCCAAAAACTTGGAGTTGATGTAGATAGCTTAATAATTTCTCAACCTGATACAGGGGAACAAGGACTTGAAATAGCTGAGGCATTAGTCCGTTCTGGAGCTATTGATGTTTTGGTAGTAGACTCAGTTGCGGCTTTAGTACCTAAAGCTGAAATTGAAGGAGAAATGGGAGATTCACATATTGGTCTTCAAGCAAGACTTATGTCACAGGCGTTAAGAAAGCTTGCAGGAACAATAAATAAGACTAATTGTGTTGCTATATTTATTAACCAATTAAGAGAAAAAGTTGGGGTTATGTTTGGTTCGCCAGAAACAACAACTGGAGGAAGAGCATTAAAATTCTATGCATCAGTAAGACTTGATATTAGAAGAATAGATTCTATAAAACAAGGGGATTCAATAATAGGTAACAGAACAAGAATAAAGGTCATGAAAAATAAAGTTGCACCACCATTTAAACAAGCAGAATTTGATATTATGTATAATGAGGGTATATCAAGATGTGGTAATATAGTAGATGTTGGAGTAAAAGAAGAGATTGTTCAAAAGAGTGGCGCTTGGTTTTCTTATGGAGATATAAGATTAGGTCAAGGAAGAGAAAATGCTAAATTATATCTAAAAGAAAATCCTGAAGTGGCATTAGATATAGAAAATCAAATTAGAGAAAAGTATAATCTTCCACCTGCAGAACTATTTAAGGCAGCTGCACCAGAGGGAGCTAAAGAAAATATAAGCGATAAAGATGATGTTGCTGTAGATACAAAAGAATAAAGAAGATGTAATAAATGGAAAGTTTAAATGTGAATTTACTTCATAATATTTATTAATAAATGTATAGCTGCATATATTATGATAACTCATATATATGCAGCTATATTAAGTATTTAACAGCATAATGCAGTATGTAACAGTTATATGCGCAAACTTGACATAATTTTGTTTTTAATATAGAATAAAAAGGAATACTGGTTTATCATATTCCAAATGCAGTGAGAAGAATATGACACCTACTATACTTTCTTGTTAATAATATAATGAGAAAATGATAAATTAGGAGGTGTTTATGTGGTAACAGCAGTAATGATATTAATAGATGTAATAGTTTTATTAATATTAGGAATAGTGGTTTATAAAACGATTCAAAACATATCAAAAGCAAAGATTGAATCGCTTGAAAAAGAAGCAGAAGAAATTCTAGTAAGAGCTAAAAAGGATGCAGAAGCAACTAAAAAAGAAGCAATCCTTGAGGCAAAAGAAGAACTTCATAAATTAAGAAATGATTTTGATAAGGAATCTCGTGAGAGAAGAAATGAGATTCAAAGGCTTGAAAGAAGAGTAATTCAAAGAGAAGAAGCACTTGATAAAAAGAGTGAACTTCTTGAAAAGAAAGACGAAACAATCAATCAAAGAATGCTTGAGGTAGATCAAGTAGAAGCAAGAGTACAGAAGCTTTATGAAGAAAGAAGAGCAGAACTTGAAAGAATATCGGCTCTATCTAGTGAAGAAGCACGTGAGATTCTTCTAGATGAAATAAGGAAAGAAATTACACACGATGCAGCTTTAATGATAAAAGATATTGAAAGTAAGGCAAAAGAAGAGGCAGACAAGAGAGCAAGGGAAGTAATTACAACTGCGATCCAAAGATGTGCTGCCGATCATGTGTCTGAATCAACTGTACACGTTGTTGCACTACCGAATGATGAGATGAAAGGTAGAATAATAGGTAGAGAAGGAAGAAACATTAGAACCTTGGAAACATTAACAGGAGTTGATTTAATTATAGATGATACTCCAGAAGCAGTCATTCTTTCTAGCTTTGATCCAATTAGGAGAGAAGTTGCGAGAATGGCACTAGAAAAGTTAATAGTGGATGGCAGAATACATCCAGCGAGAATCGAAGAGATGGTTGAAAGAGCAACTAAGGACGTGGAAAGTAGTATAAAAGAAGAAGGAGAGCAAGCAGCTCTTGAAACTAGTGTACATGGACTACATCCTGAAATTATAAGACTTCTTGGTAGATTAAAGTATAGAACAAGTTATGGGCAAAATGTGTTAAAGCATTCCATAGAAGTTTCATACTTAGCTGGCTTAATGGCTTCAGAGCTAGGTTTAGATGTTACTTTAGCTAAAAGAGCAGGATTGCTACACGATATTGGTAAAGCTGTGGATCAAGAGCAAGAAGGGCCTCATGCTCTAATTGGTGGAGATCTAGCTAAAAAGTATCACGAATCGCCATTAGTAATAAATGCAATAGCAGCACATCATTCAGATGTAGAAATGCAATCTTTAGAAGCAGTACTAGTTCAAGCGGCAGATGCAATATCAGCGGCTAGACCAGGCGCTAGAAGAGAGACATTGGAAGCATACATTAAGAGATTGGAAAAGTTAGAGGAAATTGCAAATTCACATGAAGGTGTAGAAAAGTCATATGCCATTCAAGCTGGTAGAGAGATTAGAATTATGGTTAAACCAGATAAAGTAGATGATGCTGGAACAATTGAATTGGCACGTAATTTAGTTAAGAGTGTCGAGGAAGAACTTGAATATCCAGGACAAATTAAAATTAATGTCATAAGAGAAACTAGAGCAGTAGATTTTGCTAAGTAAAAAAAGTGAAGTATATTTTGTTAAGTGATGAAATATACTTCGTTTTATTATAGATTAGATGTAATTAATTCATTTAAACTATAATTGAGTATATAAAAACAAAATACCTAGAAATAAAAATATTTTTTAATTTAGTAATTCTAAAAGGAATTTTAGGAATTATATAGAATATATTTAATGTAAACGATTTGTGTATTAAATTCTAGGAGGAATAACAAAAATGGAAGTATTAAAAGTATCAACAAAATCAAATCCTAATTCTGTAGCAGGTGCACTAGCAGCTATAATAAAGGAAAAAAATATTGCAGAAATTCAAGCTGTTGGTGCAGGTGCTATAAACCAAGCAGTTAAGGCTATTGCAATAGCAAGGGGATTTGTTGCACCAAGTGGAAAAGATATAGTATGTGTACCGGCTTTCACAGATATACAAATAGATGGAGAAGAAAGAACGGCCATAAAATTAATAGTACAACCTAGATAATTAAAATTATTTCTAAATTATCATATGAGCAATCATTTTTAAGTTGAAATTATCAATAAAAACGATTATACTATAATAGTTAAATGCTATATTTATTAATTTTTTGTAAAGAGGTGTATATAATGATAGCAAAAGAGGTTACAGTAAAAAATTCATCTGGTCTTCATGCTAGACCAGCAACATTATTAGTTAAGAAGGCTTCTTCATTTAAATCAGACGTTAGTATAGAATATAACGGCAAGAAAGCAAATGTAAAAAGCTTAATCGGAGTATTATCTTTAGCAGTAACTAAAGATGCTACTATCAAGGTTGTTGCTTCAGGAGATGACGAAGCTTTAGCAGTAGAAGAAATCGTTAAATTAGTTCAAACTTTAGAAGACTAATATACCAAAAAAGGTTCCATATTATTAATATGGAACCTTTTTTGGTGCATTAGTAGTATAAATATTAAATAATTTATATAAGTATAATTCTTGATATCGATTACTCATGCAGATCTTTAATTAAAGTCTAATTCTCATCCATTATTAAATTGCATCTAAATAGCAATGAAACCAAATCTAAGGCACCTAAAAATACTGCAATATAGATAAACCTCTCTATTATTGGAATATTCATAGAAATTAATTTTGCTATATTTAGGTTGAACAAACCTATTGTTCCCCAATTTAATGAACCTATAAGAACTAATAAAAAGGAAAGTTTATCTAAGATACCTATCTTACACATATTTCTTCACTCCAATCTTTAATATGATCCTTAGTATATATATATGATTCTTAGAGACAATAATAACAAAAATGTAAAATAAATTTAAATACAAAAGAGAACAAATAATTCTAAAATTAAATAGGCAAAAATGAAAAAAATATGATATAATACGAATGTTAAAAGAAAAAGCATAAAATATATTCGTGTGGAGGTTTTTAGATGAGAAATTTATATAGCACACCTTTAAATTCAAGATACGCATCAAAGGAAATGAGCTTTATTTTTTCTGATGATATGAAGTTTACAACTTGGAGAAAATTATGGGTAGCTTTAGCAGAAGGAGAAAGAGAACTCGGATTAAATATAACTGAGGAACAAATCAAAGAGTTAAAAGAACATATCAATGATATAAATTATGATGAGGCTGCTAAAAAAGAAAAAGAAGTTAGACATGATGTTATGAGTCATGTATATGCATATGGTCTTCAATGTCCAAGCGCAAAGGGAATTATCCATTTAGGAGCTACATCTTGTTATGTTGGAGATAATACAGATATTATAATAATGAGAGATGCTTTAAATCTAATTAAAAATAAAATAGTTACAGTTCTAAATCATTTGAAAAATTTTGCACTAGAATATAAAGACATGCCAACATTAGGTTTTACACATTTTCAACCAGCTCAATTAACTACAGTAGGAAAAAGAGCTACATTATGGATGCAAGATTTAGTAATGGATGTTGAAAATATAGACTTTTTATTATCAACATTAAAGCTTAGAGGTGTTAAGGGTACTACAGGTACTCAAGCTAGTTTTATGGAACTTTTTGATGGAGATGAAAATAAAGTTAAGTCTTTAGATAAAATTGTTGCAGAAAAAATGGGATTTGAAAAAAGTTATGGAGTAACAGGCCAAACATACCCAAGAAAACTTGATTCTATTGTATTAAATACATTATCGGAAATTGCTCAAAGTGCTTACAAATTTAGTAATGATTTAAGATTGCTTCAAAATATGAAGGAAATGGAAGAGCCATTTGAAAAAAATCAAATAGGATCATCAGCTATGGCATATAAGAGAAATCCTATGAGAAGTGAAAGAATAAGTGCATTAGCTAGATATGTAATAGTAGATGCATTAAATCCAGCAATTACAGCAGGAACTCAGTGGTTTGAAAGAACACTAGATGATTCAGCTAACAAGAGACTATCTGTAGCTGAAGGATTTTTAGCATTAGATGGAGTTTTAAATTTATACATAAATATTGCTGAAAACATGGTAGTATATGATAAAGTTATAGCATCTCACGTGCAAAGAGAATTACCATTTATGGCTACTGAAAATATAATGATGGAAGCTGTGAAAAGAGGTAAGGATAGACAAGAATTACATGAACAAATTAGAGTGCACTCTATGGCTGCTGCTCAAAGAGTAAAAGGAGAAGGGTTAGATAATGACCTAATAGATAGAATAATAAATGATGATTCATTTGGCCTATCTAAGGAAGAAATTCTAGCAATTATAGATCCAAATAAGTTTGTTGGAAGAGCACCAAGTCAAGTTGTTGAGTTTATAGATGAATATGTAGATCCTATTATTAAGAATAATGAAGATGCATTAAAAATCAAGAGTGAGATAACTGTATAACAATATAAACGTTAAAATTAAGCATATATATAAATCAAAGAAATGAGATACATATTTATGAATATGTATTTGAAAGCTAACTGTTATAAATGAAAGTTCAAATTTATAATTTGAGTTCACGAACTTAGTTAACTTATTAAAAATTGATTTAATTATAAGTAAGGTTGCTAAGGATTAGCTTGCAAGATTAAAGTTGAAGCAAGCTGGTCCTTAATGCAACCTCTTTTTATGTGCTTTCAGAGTTATGTTTTGTAGTATTCAGGTAAACATGTATCTGACTTAGATTTATAGATATAATAATCATAAACTATACTTAAACTATGAAGTATCTTCCAACCAGAAACTGGAACAAAAGTATATTATTCATTTCGGTGAGTTATACGAATAAGTATAGATTATAGTGTTGGGTTATCTATATATGATCTGGAGTTTGAGATAGATATTGTATATCAATCGAATTTTAAGGCTCTGAGTGTTGGATATCTGTTGGGATAAATTTGACTAAGAGGATAATTCAATTTGTCATAACTATGACAGCAATAAAGACAGTCACCATTTTGAAGCCTATAAGTAATAAAGCCATTATGAAAATATCGTCCTATAGACGGAGTGTAAAATTGAATTAAGCAGCCTCTATCTAATGATTTATCGTTTGGAAGCTTAGTGGCTTCTAATTTCTGCGTTATTAAGTATTGATATAGTTCTTCAACTCGAATCCAGGCATGAGTATATGGTTTCCAAGTTGCATTTTGACTGAAACCCCCAGCATGAATTATTTGAGACATAAAATTAGTACAATCCCCTCCGATGCCAGAAAATGATTTGTATTCAGGATTATAATTTAATGAAAATCTTTCAGCATAATCGCAGGCATCTGTGACATTAAATTTGGAAGCTCTTTTTTCATCATGGTTATTAGTAGAAAGCCAGCTAGAAGCTATGAACATTTCAAATAATGAATCAATTGATGAAAGTTTATCCTTATATACATTTATGTTGCTGTTTTTATTGAAATTACGGCTATTTACTAGGCTTGATAAATCAGTATTTAGGATATGTTCATATAAAAGTGGATTTTCTTCATTCTCTGCTATAAATTGTATTTTGCATTTGTCTTGCAAATACTCTAAAATGAGTATATATTCATTTATTGAAACTGAATTTATATTTTGAGGATAAGTTTTAACAATAAAAGAAGTCTTCAGAATCAGTTTAACCTTAATAAAACTTGGAATTTGTTCTAGTATATTATATGCATAATCAAATTTATAGTCTTTAAATGAAGAGTTTAATTTTTTTGCCCATTCAAAGTTGAATAATTTTTTTAGGTAAATTTCTTTTAATATGGTATCATCTAAATTATACTTATGTTTAGAAATTAAATTGATATTATTATAAGGCATTGATAGTAAAAAGGATAAATTATATAAACTATTTGTTAGCATATAGTTTCCTTATTTAAAATTGTTATCATTAAATATGTTTATGAGGGAAATTATAGAAATGTGTTAATAAATTCATTTTTTATAAAATTATTTGTTTGCATTACCTGATTGATAGTTTAATATGAGCTTTAGGCATAATCAAAAAATAACACTTCATTTATTTCGTATGCCTTAATGAACTAAAATTTTCAGAAAAATATATATTAAGATTGGTAATACCCTAGATAATAGATTAAAACAACAAAAATGTTTATAAAAATTTAAAAGTAGATACAAATATATTTAATATGTTATAATGTAATATGGACGAAAAAAGTAATGAACTTATAATATTTTTATAGAGAATATTGTAAATCTAAAATGAAAATTATAAATTTGGTGACTATACTTGCAAATTATAATTGTTGTAGGATAAAGTCAAATTTGTTAAAGATTTTTATAAAGGAGCTATAAGAAGAAATGCAAGAATTATCTAACGGAATAGCTAGCAAGTATGAAGAAATAATTGAAAAAATAAAGAGTTTTTCAGATGAATATCTCAATGAAGATTATAAGAATATTTGTGTTCTAGCAACAGAAACTTTATTTTTGAATTATGAAGAACAATTTAAAAAGGGGAAGAGCTTTTCATGGGGAGCAGGAATAGTGCATGCTATAGGAACTGCAAATAACTTATTTGATTCAAAAGAAAAGCCATATATTAAAGTTGCTGACTTATATAAGGAGTTTGGTGTTAGTAGTAGTACAGGCTCTAGTAAATCAAAGGAAGTAAAAAGCTTATTAGATATATCAAAAGATAATAATAAATGGATAATAGGCGAAAATAAGGATGCAGAAGCTTCAGAAGGTACTATGCTAAAAGCTAAAGAAGAAGTTGCATTAACTATGAATGATAAAATAGAAGAGGATAAAGCTGTTAAGGATGAAACAAAAGTTCCTTTTAAATTTGCTGTCCATAAAGATTATATAATGGCTCAAAGAACTATTGAGTGTGCATGGAGACAAAAGAATTATAAAAATAAAGCAAAATATGCAAAAGAAGCATTAGAAGTATATGAAGATTGTGCGGATGCATATATAATATTATCAAAAGATTCTAGTTTAAATAATAATCAGAGGACAGAACTTCTAGAAAAAGCAGTTAACGCAGCGAAGAATTTATTAAGAATAGATGATTTGAAAAATGCACCGGCAGAGCTTCTTAGATTAAAAATAGCGAGGCAACTTTTCGGAGCTAAGTATAGTTTAGCGATTCATTTATGGGAAATTGGTGAAAAAGAAGCTGCAATAGAGAATGCTTTAGAAATCCTAGAGTATGATGAGAAAGATGAATTAGTGGTTAGAAGTTTAGTAGTTAATTGGCTTTTAATTGAGGAGAGATATGAACAACTAAAAAGCCTGCTAGAAAAATATGAAAAAGATAATTTGGCAGCTATACATTATAGTAGAGTAGCGTTATTATATAAGATTAATGAAATTAAAGCGGCAGAAAGTGCTTTAAGAAGAGCATATAAGAGAAACCCGCATGTTATACCATACATATTAAAACAAAAAAGAGTTTCAAGTACCTTGCCTAATTTAATTAGATTTGGAAGCGAGGAAGAAGCTATGAAATATGCTAGCTTAGGTTTAGACATTTGGAATGATCCTAAGATGCTTCAATGGATTAAAGAAAAGAAGAAAGAATTCGATATCATAAATTTTAGCTAATCACTTTACAAAGATAAAACTTCATGATATCATAGTTATTGTAAATTAAATAAAGAAATCTTCGGGGTTGGGTGAAATTCCCTATCGGCGGTACAGCCCGCGAGCTTTAAAAAGCAGATTCGGTTAGATTCCGAAGCCGACAGTAAAGTCTGGATGAAAGAAGAGAGTAATGTTATAAATTATATTTAAAATTAAAGTTTTAAATGTTATTTGTTCGTATTTAAGTACCCTGAATTTATTAGAATTCAGGGTTTTTTTATTACAATATATTTTTTAAGTTTGAAATTATATAAGAATGATAGAACTGGCTTAAAATATATGCTGTAATATATAGGATAAATTTTAAAATTTTACTTGTATATATAAATAATCATTACAATTTTTTAAAACTCCGAGGATTTGAATCCCGGAGTTTCTTTATTATTCATTAAATTATAATTCAACTAAGTATTTATAAGATTATATTATAGGAAATAGTATGAAAAATTGGAGATGATTAGCTTTGGATGAGAAGTACATGGAGATAGCTTTAGAATTAGCTAAAAGAGGAATAGGTAAAGTAAATCCTAACCCACTAGTTGGAGCCGTTATAGTTAAAGACAATGAGATAATAGGAGAAGGTTATCATGAGTGCTATGGAGAAGCTCATGCAGAAAGAAATGCAGTGAAAAATGCAACAAAATCTGTGGAGGAAAGTACAATTTACGTCACACTAGAACCTTGTGCTCATTATGGAAAGACACCCCCATGCGTAGATTTAATAATTGAAAAAAAGTTTAAAAGAGTAGTAATAGGTATGTTAGATCCCAATGAACTAGTTTCTGGAAAAAGTGTGGAAAAGTTAAAACAGCATGGGATTGAAGTTGTAGTAGGTATTAAAGAAAAAGAATGTAAAGAATTGAATGAGATTTTTATAAAGTATATAACATCAAAGATTCCATTTGTCATTTTGAAAAGTGGAATGTCTATTGATGGGAAGATAGCAACTTATAGTGGAGAATCAAAATGGATTACATCTAAAGAATCTAGAGAAGATTCACAACACTTAAGAAATAGGTTTCATTCGATTATGGTAGGTGTAAACACGGTAATTGAAGATAATCCTGAACTCACATGCAGAATCAACGATGGAAAGAAGTTAATCAGGATTATTGTAGATAGTAATCTTAGAATCCCACTAGAGTCTAAAGTTCTCACAAATAGTGATAAAGCTGCAATAGTAGTAACTACTTTAAAATCAGATAAAGAAAAGAAAAAGAAATTAAGATCTATGGGCATTAAAGTTATAGAAGTGGCAGATAAAGATAATAGAGTTAATCTGAAAGAGCTGGTTAAGAGGGTTGGAGAAGAAGGAATAGATTCAATACTTATAGAAGGTGGAGGAACTTTAAATTTTTCTGCATTAGAAGAGAGAATTGTAGATAAAGTAAGATTTTATATAGCACCTAAGATAATAGGTGGACAAAAAAGCAGAAATAGTATAGCAGGAAAAGGATTCTTTAAATTAGATGATGCAGTTAGATTAGAGGACATTAATTATAGAACGATTGGAGAGGACTTAGTACTAGAAGGTTATGTTGCTAAATAAGAGATGAAAGAATAAGGAGGAGAAGATGTTTACTGGAATTATTGAAGAAGTTGGCGTGTTAGAGAAATTTAGCACAGGTAATGGCTTTGGAGTTATGGAAATCAAGTGTAGTGAAGTTTTAAAGGAAACTAGAGTCGGAGATAGTATAGCTACCAATGGAGTTTGCTTAACAGTAAAAGAAAAATATTCAGATTCTTTTAAAGCAGAAGTGATGGGCGAAACTTTAGAAAAAAGTAACTTAGGAAATTTAAAGGCTGGAGATAAAGTAAACCTTGAAAGGGCATTGAGATTAAGCGATAGGCTTGGTGGTCATATTGTAAGTGGACATATAGATGGTGTTGGAAAAATAGTTTCCATAAAAGAAGAAAGTAATGGAACTTGGTTTACTATATCTGCACCTGAGGAGGTACTAAGATACATTATATATAAAGGATCAATTGGAATAGATGGAATAAGCTTAACTGTTGCTTATGTTGATGATGAAGTATTTAAGGTTTCTGTTATACCTCATACTATAGATAATACTATACTTTCATATAAAAAAGTTAATTCAAAGGTTAATTTGGAGTGCGATTTAATTGGGAAATATGTGGAAAAGTTATTTGGTGGAAAAGAAAAAGAAGAAAATGAAAATAGCAATATTACAATGGAATTCCTAAGAAAAAATGGGTTTTAATCATATAAATCATCAGAATGAATTTTAAGTATATATAAAATACAAATTTAAGGAGCTGAGCATTATGTTTAATAGTATAGAAGAGGCATTAAAGGATATTAAAGAAGGGAAAATGATAATAATTGTAGATGACGAGGGAAGAGAAAATGAAGGAGATTTAGTAATTCCAGCAGAACTGGCTAATGGAGAAAATATTAATTTTATGATTAAGTACGCGAGGGGACTTGTTTGTACGCCAGTGGAAGAAGAAATTGCAGTGAAACTTGGATTAAATCCAATGGTTGAAAAAAATACGGACAACCATGAAACTGCTTTTACAGTATCCATAGATCATAAGGATACGACAACAGGCATATCAGCATTTGAAAGAGCTTATACAATAAACAAACTTGTAACTGCAAGTGAAGCAGATGACTTTAGACGACCAGGCCATGTATTTCCTTTGATAGCTAAGAATGGCGGAGTATTTGAGAGGATTGGACATACAGAGGCATCGGTAGATTTGGCAAAGCTTGCAGGATTTAAAGGTGCGGCAGTTATATGTGAAATAGTAAAAGACGATGGAACAATGGCAAGGCGTGATGATTTGATAAAGTTTGCTAAGGAGCATAACTTAAAGATAGTTACTATAGCTGATCTAGTTAAATACAGAAAAGAAGAACATTTAAGTGTTGTTATGGAAACGGAAGCTAATCTTCCAACTAAGTATGGGAATTTTAAAGTACTCGCATTTAAAGAAAAAGATTCCTCAAAATGTCATTTGGCTTTAGTCAAAGGAGATATTAAAAATAATGATGAACCAATACTTGTTAGAGTTCATTCTGAATGTTTAACTGGAGATGCTCTAGGATCTAGAAAATGCGATTGTGGAGAACAATATGAAGCTTCGATGAGAATGATAGCAAAAGAGGACTCAGGAATACTTCTGTATATGAGACAGGAAGGAAGAGGAATTGGCCTTTTAAATAAATTGAAAGCATATGCACTTCAAGATGAGGGATTGGATACAGTAGATGCAAATTTAGCTCTAGGATTTAGAGAAGACATGAGAGATTACAAAACAAGTGCTGACATGCTTAAGATTTTAGGGATAAAGAATGTTAGATTAATTACTAATAACCCAGATAAAATAGAAGGATTAGAAAAAAATGATATAAAAGTTTCAGAAAGAGTTTCAATACAAATGCCTTTGAATGAAAATGATGAATTTTATTTAAAGACTAAAAAAGAAAGAATGAATCATTTGCTAAATATTTGATAATCAAATTCTAATAACATGTTACTGCATTTAAAGTAATATTAGATGAGATAAATTAGGTGGAATATTTGTGGTTATAAGTTCAATTAGTATTTAGTTTACATGCAAATCTAATTGAAGTTGATAAAAAATAAAATAAATAATATAAAATATTGGAGGAAAAAATAATGAATATATTTGAAGGAAATTTAGTTTCAGAAGGATTAAAATTTGGGATAGTAGTAGGAAGATTTAATGAATTTATTGGAGGAAAACTTTTAGAAGGCGCAATAGACGGATTAAAGAGACATGGTGTGAAAGAAGAAGATATCGATATTGCATGGGTGCCAGGTGCTTTTGAAATACCACTAATTGCTAAAAAAATGGCTAAGAGCCCTAAATACGATGGGGTAATATGTTTAGGAGCAGTAATAAAAGGATCTACATCACATTATGACTATGTTTGCTCAGAAGTATCAAAAGGAGTTGCGAGTGTTTCGCTTGAAAGTGGAAAGCCAGTAATTTTTGGTGTTCTTACAACAAATACTATAGAACAAGCAATTGAAAGAGCAGGAACTAAAGCTGGTAATAAAGGATATGAAAGTGCAGTTTCAGCAATAGAAATGGCCAATTTACTTAATACAATAGGATAAAATATTTTTGCATATATAGATAAACAATATATGACTTAGACTTATGCAATAGTCTACCGAAAGCAGAAACATTGTTATTTCACAGGACTATGAAAATTTCACTGAAAGTGCTAAATTGCAGGTTGCACAACTAAAGCTTGCTCCAAATTTCATTGTGATAAGCATTAGTTGAACACCCTACAATTAAGAACTTTTAGCAGCTCATTTTCAATGCCTGTTGCATAAAAATGTTTCTGCTTTCTAGTATGGCGTTTATTGTAAAGTATAAATCAAATTCCTAAGTTGTTTATCCATAGGCGTAATGATAGGTGAGCCTATGTGGACATCAGTAGAATCGAATATATATTTGTTCCATAGACTTAAGAAAATTTCGATGGAAATCTCTAAGTAAAAGTTGTACCTATTTTTGCATGGCATGTTCCTCAAACAAGTTGATGAGAATCAGTAAACTCATATATAAGTCTAGTCTATAGCTTAGATATATTCTATGATCCTATGAAAATAAATTAAGACTATAAATATATCTATATATTTATATAGAATTAAAGTTATATATTTTTAAAGAAATATATGTACGTATAAAAATATTTTCATATGTACATATATAAATATTTATAGGAAACATCAGGGTTAAGGGCTACTTATGCTTATAAGAGAGCATATCATTTCTAGCATAAATATATATTTGATTTATATTATATGAGTGCTTTTACATAAGAAGTGAAATTAATTATGTGGCGGAAATAAAGTAAGCTGTCCAAGTTATTTAGGGGAAGAGGGGGAACGCTTTGCTTATTCAATTTAAAATGGAATAAGTTTAAGTGGAACCCTCTTTCTCTTAATTATTTCTGAAGTTCTCATAGCTTTTCGGAATAAAATATTTATAATTTTGGTAAGCTCCATATTAGTCGTGATATATAAAAAGACAAAACAATTATTAGTTGGATTTATACTATGATATATCATTAACTAGAAAGTGGAAACATTTTTATGCAGCAGGCATTTAAAAATGAGATGTTAAAAGTTCTTAATTGGAGGTTGTTCAAATAATGCTTGTCACAATGAAATTGGGAGCAAGCATTATTTGTGCAACCCGCAATTTAGCACTTTCAGCGAAATTTTCATAGTCCTGCGAAATAACAATGTCTCTACTTTCGGTGAATTGACGCATAATGCCATCTATATAAGAAAAGTATCACAACAGTTTGACTATATTTTGCTTGTGAGATACACTTAAATTAGATTTGTTTTCAGCAAAATCTCGTGTTTAATTTTTTTGGACTATGCGAGCTAAAGGAGGAAGTTAAGTTGGCCACTATAAAGGAAATAGCTTCTATAGCAGAAGTTTCTATAGCAACAGTTTCTAGAGTTTTAAATTTTGATGAAACATTAAATGTAAGTGATGCAACAAGGGAAAAAATATTAAAAATAGCAGATGAACTTGATTATGTTTCAGCAAAAACAAAAAAAGCTAAGAATAAGAAAAGTAAGGATATAGGAATTATTTATTGGTATAACTATGAGGAAGAATTAGGAGATCCATATTACTTATCAATAAGGTTAGCTGCTGAAAAAAAATGTAATGAAAATAATTTTAATTTGGTGAAGCTAAGTGAGGATAGCAGTATTGAGGATGTTAAGAATGTTAGTGGAATAATTGCTATTGGAAAGTTCTCTTCAAGTATCATAGATAAATTAGCAAGTGCCAATGATAATATAGTATTTGTAGATTTTTCACCTGATGAAAATAAATTTGATTCAGTAATGGCGGATTTAGGAAAAGCAACTTATGAAATCTTAGATTATTTGTATAGTTTAGGCCATAGAAAGATTGGTTTCATTGGTGGGAATAAATTAGAATGCATAGATTATAGAGATATATATTTGGATAAAAGGGATATGAAATATAAAGAATTTATGGAAAGTAAGAATATCTATAATAATAAATACATATATGAGACGGAGAGATTCACTTTTAAAGCTGGATATAATCTTATGAAGGAAGCATTAAAATCTAAAAATAACATAACAGCTTTTTTTATTGGAAATGATACAATGGCAGTCGGGGCTTACAAAGCAATTTCAGAGGAAGGATTATCAATACCAGAGGATATAAGCATAATTGGATTTAATGATCAGCCTAGTGCAAAGTATATGATACCAGCTCTAACTACAATAAGAATACCAAGTGAGTATTTAGGAAAAGCAGCTGTTGACTTGCTGCTTGAAAATTTGAATGGAATTAGGGAATATAATAAAAAAGTAATAATACCAACTGAATTTAAAATTAGAGAGAGTTGTAAGAGAATATAGAAAATAAGCAGTAGCCTTTTGTGGAAAAGGGTTACTATTTTTTTGCTCTAAATGAATATATATGCAAAAACAATTCTTCATCATAATTCTAAAAATATTGCAAGAATTTTAGCCGTAATTGTGAATTATGAAATGTGCATTGTGAATTGCAACATATATATTTAAACTTTTGAAGAATTAGATAAAGAAAAAATACAAAAAGCATGTTAGATTTTTATCACCATTAAATCTAACGTGAAGATTAAATTCTTTTATTGAAAAAGACGAGTTTAATATTTACATCAAACTAATAAAAAAATGCTAATAACCAAAAAAAGTACAAATCCCAATATTAATATTATAAAATTATTACAAATTGATACCAATAATGCAATAACGTTTACTATATTGAGAATGCTATAATGTAAACAAATACATAACTAATATAAATTAGAAAATTATTTATGTATAAACTTTAATTTCAAGGGGGAATAATTTATGAAACTTAAAAAGATTATGGCTGCAGTTGTAACTGGCATGATGGCTTTTAGTTTAATAGCATGTGGTTCATCATCAGGTGGTAGCAATGCTTCATCATCAAGCAAAGGAAAAGATGATAAAACAATTACTATCTGGGCTTGGGATGATACATTCAATATAAAAGCAGCTAATATGGCTAAAGAAAAATATCTAAAGGATCACCCGGATGTAACTATTAACGTAGTAAGTATGGCACAAGATGATGTAGTGCAAAAATTAAATACAGGTCTTTCATCTGGAACATATGATGGGCTTCCTAATGTTGTGTTAATTGAAGACTATAAAATTCAAAATTATTTGCAATCTTATCCAGGCGAGATTAAAGATTTAAGTGGAAAAATAGATAAAAGTAAATTTATGGATTATAAATTAAAATCTATGCAGCAAGGTGATAAGACTTACGGGGTACCATTTGATAGTGGCGTAACAGCGTTATTTTATAGAACAGATTTAATTGAACAAGCTGGATATAAGAAAGAAGATATGCAAAACCTTACTTGGGAAAAATATATAGAAATTGGTAAAGCTGTTAAAGCTAAAACTGGAAAAGCTATGATAACTATAGATCCAAGTGATTTAAATCAACTAAGAGCTATGATGCAATCAGCTGGTTCATGGTATGTTAAAGATGATGGAAAAACAGTAAATATTGCTGGTAATCAAGCTTTAAAAGATGCAATTAATATATACAAGCAAATGGTTGATGCAGGAATTACAAAGCAAGTATCAGGATGGGATGCATTTATAGCAGCATTCCAAAAAGGTGACGTTGCTACTGTGCCAAGTGGATGTTGGGTTTCATCTTCAATACAAGCTTCTGAAGACCAGAGTGGAAAATGGGCAGTAGCAGCTATTCCAAGAATGGCTTCAAATCCAAAATCAGTTAATGCATCTAACCTTGGTGGTAGTAGCTGGTATGTTCTAGATAAGGTTGGAAATTCAGATTTAGCTGCTGACTTTTTAGCAAATACTTTTGCATCAGATGATGCTTTAATGAATGATTTAGTTCCAGCAATTGGTTTAGTAAGTACATTAAAATCAGCAAGTACAAGTGAAAATTATAGTAAGCCAATAAAATTTTATGGAGATCAACAAGTATTTAAAGATTTATCAGCTTGGGCTGAAAAGGTTCCATCTGTAAACTATGGTCTTTACACATATCAATTGGAAAGTGTTATGTCAGAAGGGATGCAGGCTATTGTTAATGGAGCCGATATAGACGAAACTCTTCAGAAAACTCAAGCTCAAGCAGAAGCAGCTGTAAGCAAATAACACAGATAAAATAACCGTAATTTGAAAAATATGAATTTGTAAAGGCTATTTGTTAAAAGTTTAAATATATGTTTAGCAAATGGCCTTTTATAAATCCTAAAGGAGTTGAAAAAATGAAACGCAAAATTGGATCTGGTATTAACAGCAAAGAAAACTTTTGGGGATGGATTTATGTAGCATTAGGTACATTTTTAATAGGACTATTTGTGTTTTTTCCAATGATACAATCTTTGATAATGTCACTACAATCAGGTAAAGGTAATAATTTAAAATTTAGTGGTTTTAGTAACTATGTGAGAATGTTTTCAGATGCAACTTTGATTAAAGCAGTTGGAAATACATTTATATTTTTAATAGTCCAAGTTCCAATAATGATTATTTTAGCACTTATTATTTCTTCAGTTCTCAATGATAAAAAATTAAAATTTAGTGGCTTTTTTAGAACAGCAATTTTCTTACCTTGTGTAGCATCTTTAGTTGGATATTCAGTTATTATAAAGAGCATATTTGCATCAGATGGTTTAGTAAATAAATTGCTTATCAATATACATTTAATTTCAGTACCAATTGAATGGATTACAGATCCATTTTGGGCTAAGATATTGATTATTATAGCCATAACATGGAGATGGACAGGTTATAATATGATATTTTATTTGTCAGGCTTACAAAATATTGATCATTCGATTTATGAAGCAGCAGAAATTGATGGAGCATCTCCATTTAAAAAATTCATATCTATAACAGTGCCACTATTAAAACCTATAATATTATTTACAACAATTACTTCAACAATTGGTACATTACAGTTATTTGATGAACCTATGAATATCACAAAAGGTGGTCCTGCCAATGCAACAACTACCATTTCTAAATATATATATGACTTATGTTTCACATATACACCAGACTTTGGATATGCAACAGCGGTAGCTTATCTTGTTGTTATTATAGTGGTAGTGTTAGCTATAATCCAATTCAAAATAGGAGGAGATAAGAATGACAAGTAAAATGAATAGAGTATTTAAATATATATTTTTGAGTATAGCATCTTTTGTTTCTATATTTCCGTTTTTTTGGATGGTTATTAGTGCAACAAATAAATCTGTTGATGTAACAAGAGGAAAACTAATTCCTGGGCATAGCTTTATGGAAAATTTAAATAATCTTTTTAAGCCAGAATTGGGATTTGCTTCTTCATTAGTTAATTCAGCAGAAATTGCGATTATAACTACAATTCTTGCACTCCTTGTTTCATCAATAGCAGGATATGGATTTGAAATATTTAGAACAAAAGCTAGAGATAGACTATTTAACATTTTACTTTTGTCTATGATGGTTCCATTTTCAGCTTTGATGATTCCATTATTCAAATTTTTCTCAAATTTAAAAAGTTCACCATTGGGCTTTCTTGGGGTGAATACATTATGGGCTGTAGTTTTGCCTAGTGTTTGTACTGCATTTTTAATTTTCTTCTTTAGACAAAATGCTAAATCATTTCCTAAAGAAATTTTAGAAGCAGCAAGAATTGATGGTTTGGGCGAAGCTGGAATTTTCTTTAAGATATTTTTCCCAACTATGAGAACAACCTATGCAGCAGCAGCGATTATAACATTTATGAGTGCATGGAATGCTTATTTATGGCCATTGATTGCATTGCAATCACCAGAAAAGAAAACTGTTTTACTTATAATTTCAAAGTTAGCGTCAAGTTACTCCCCAGATTATGGATTAATAATGATGGCTATAGTAATTACGACTTTACCAACTGCATTTGTATTCTTTGTTATGCAAAAACACTTTGTTGCAGGAATGACTGGTTCAATAAAATAAAATTTAATAGAACTAAAGATATAAGTATATATAAATTTTAAATAATATAATTCATTAAATAATTAGAATCTGAAAAAATAAGAGTTTTATAAAATATTGGAGGGTAGCTTGTGAAGAAGGAATTTCCTGTACTTAGTAGTAAAATAAATGGATTTTTGCATGGTGGTGACTATAATCCAGATCAATGGCTAAATTATCCCGAAGTATTAAAAGAAGATGTGAGGCTTATGAAACTTGCAAATTGCAATTGTGTATCAATAAACATATTTGGCTGGAGTTCAATAGAGCCGGAAGAAGGGAAATATACATTTGATTGGTTAGATAAAATTATGAATGATATGGAAGAAAACAATATTCATGTAATTTTATCGACGCCAAGTGGTGCAAGACCTGCATGGATGTCAGAAAAATATCCAGAGGTCTTAAGAGTAAATAGCGATAGAAGTAAAAATCTTCATGGTCAGAGACACAATCATTGCTTTACTTCACCTGTTTATAGAAAAAGAACATATGAAATAAATAAAATTCTTGCTGAGAGATATAAAGATCATCCAGCGCTTATTATGTGGCATGTTTCTAACGAATATGGAGGAGAATGTCACTGTGATCTCTGCCAAGATGCTTTTAGAGAATGGCTTAAAAGAAAGTACGATAATAATTTAGATAAATTAAATGAGGCTTGGTGGACTGGTTTCTGGAGTCATAGATTTAACAGTTGGTCACAAATCGAAAGTCCGTCTGAAAAGGGTGAGATGTTTGTTCATGGACATAATTTAGATTGGAAGCGGTTCGTTACAGATCAGACAATAGATTTTTATAAAAATGAAATTGCCCCCATAAGAGAAATAACACCTAACATACCTGTAACAGCTAATTTCATGGGTAATTATCCACGTATGGGCTTGTTCACAGGTTTAGATTATTGGAAGTTTGCAAAAGAAGTGGATGTAGTTACATGGGATAACTATCCTGCATGGCATAACGATTTTGAAAGTACTGAAGATCTTGCAGCTAATGTTAGTTTTGTGCATGATATATATAGGTCGTTAAAAGGTGGACATCCGTTTTTAATAATGGAAAGTACTCCGAGTCTAGTAAATTGGCATGATACTAATAAATTAAAGCGCCCTGGAATGCATTTATTATCATCAATGCAAGGTGTGGCTCATGGAGCAGATTCTGTTCTGTATTTCCAATGGAGAAAAGGAAGAGGAGCTTCGGAAAAATTCCATGGTGCTGTTGTAGGTCACTGTGGCCATGAGAATACAAGAGTATTTAGAGAAGTTACAGAAGTTGGAGAAGTCTTAAAAAAGATTAAAGAAATCCAAGGGTCAATTAAAGAATCAGAAGTGGCCATAATATTTGATGTTGAAAACTTATGGGCTATCGATGATGCACAGGGATTAAAAAAATATAGAAAGGGCTATGAAGAAAGCTGTCAAGCAGCTTATAAAGTATTTTGGGAAAATGGAATTTCAGTAGATATTATTAATATGGATTGTGATATATCAGATTATAAACTTGTAATAGCACCAATGCTATATATGATAAGACCAAATGTTGCAGAAAGAATTAATGAATTTGTAAAGACAGGCGGAACTTTTGTAACTACTTATTTTAGCGGAATGGTGGATGAAAATGATCTTTGCTTCTTAGGAGGATTTCCAGGACCACTTCGAGAAGTAACTGGAATTTGGTCAGAAGAAATAGATTCACTATATGATAATGAAGTGAATTATATAGAATTTAAAAATGATAAAATTAAAGAATTAAAGAGCCAATATGAAGTAAAAGATTACTGTGACTTAATCCATGTAGAAACTGCAGAAGTTCTTGGAGTATATAAAGAAGATTTTTATGCGGATATGCCTGCGTTAACAGTTAATAACTATGGAGATGGAAGAGCATATTATATTTCAGCAAGAACGGGAGCAGATTTTAACAATGATTTTTATTCAAAGCTTTTTAAGGATTTAAATATTAAGAGTGTTATAGAGGGAAAATTGCCACAAGGTGTTACAGCTCAAATGCGTTCCAATAAAAATAATAAGTATACTTTCATTATGAATTTCACTGAAGAAGAAAAAAAGGTGGATTTAGGAGAAGAAATATATTTTGATATGCTTTCTGGAGAAGAAATCAGTGGAAAGATCATATTAGGTAAGTATGGTCTAAAAATACTAAAGCAAATTAATTGTAATTAATTATTAGAATGAGAAAAATTCTTTATGTATATATGTTGCAATAATAAATTCACATTTAAAATTCTAGTAAGACAAGTGTTTAGTTAAGGATAGAATGTAGAAATTAAATTTCGATATATATGTTAAAAAATTAATATATTACCCCCAATTAAGATAAAATCACTATAAATTAAAGGTTTGTAGTGATTTTATCTTATTTATAAGTGAGGAGAAAGAATGAAAATTAACAATGTATTAATTTAATGATATACTATAAATAAACTAAATAGGTATAAATTAGATAAAGTATTTTGAATAAATAATAAAAGGTGAAAGGATAAGTTATTTATGGATAATAGTAAAATTTGTGTTGTAGGGTTAGGTGGAGTTGGAGGATATATTGGCTGTATGCTTGCAAAGCATTTTTCTAATGTTTATTTTTTAGCAAGAGGAAAAAGATTAGAATCAATAAAAAATAATGGTTTGAAATTATACAGTAATCTTCATGGAGAATTAAACGTACATCCTAAATTAGCAAGCGATAGCGCTGATGAAATTGGAATAATGGATTATATTTTTATATGTGTTAAAAATTTTTCTTTAGAAGAAGTATGTAAACAAATAAAACCAATGATTAATGAAAATACTGTAATAATTCCATTAATGAATGGAGTTGGAGTATCTGAAAAAGTAAGAAAATTTATAAATGATGGCCAAGTTGTCGATAGTTTAATATATGTAGTTTCTGGGGCAGAAAAAGATTTTTCAATACATCATGCAAGTTCTTATTGTAAGATACATATAGGGTATGGCTTGGAAAACAATGATGAAGTAGAGAATGTATTAATTAGAATTCAAAAAATATTACAAGAAGCTGAAATTATTTGTAAAATAGAAAAAGATATAGAAGCTGCAATTTGGAGAAAATATATATTAAATTGTGCATATAACGTAATAACTGCTTATTATAACGCAACAACAGCAGAAATTATAAAAAATGATGAAGCAGTCAAGCAAACTAAAATATTACTAAAGGAATCTTGTGCCGTAGCTCGTAAATTAAAAATTAATATTTCTGATGATTTAGAAGAAGAGCACTTTTATCACTTAATGCATAACCAAGCTGGAGAATCAACAAGTTCATTAAAAAGAGATATTGAAGCAGGAAGACAAAATGAATTAGAGGTCTTTTCTGGAAAGTTAATTGAATTAGCTTTAAAATGTCAAGTAGAAGTTCCTATGAGTCAATTTTTCTATAATGAATTAAAGAAGAAAAGTTAATAATTATAAAATATGTTTTATTTATAGAAAACTATAATATGCTGCATTTGAAACTTAATATATATTCTAGAAATTTTAATTCATCAGAGATTACCTTAAACTATTAGGTGATTCAAAACAAATAATACTATAAGGAGTGAATTATATCATTTAGAACTTATATACAACATATTATAGTTTTTAAATTTTTATTCTTAAGTAAGTTATATTCAAGTTAAATCTGTGGATGTTGTGCCCATTGAGGATATAAGTTATGGAAAAGACTGATTCAGAAAGTTATGGATCATAAAGAGAATTAAGAAGAAAATATATTTGCTTGCAAAAAATGTTCTTATATTCATAATAGTTCACTATTGTAGCATAGATACTCTTTTTATAAGTGCATAGCTATCATTTCTGATATACAGATTTTTCCCACATAGTTAATTCTCTATAAATTCCTTTTGAGCAGGTATTGTTACTCTTACAGTAGTTCCTTTACCTAGTTCACTGCTGATTGAAATACCATAGTCATCTCCATATAGAAGTTTAATTCTATCATTAACATTTTGAATACCAATACTTGTGAAATGTTCATGCTTTTTAGAGGAATCATTAAGAATTTTTTTGACTTCTTCAGCTGTCATGCCTACGCCATTATCTATGATTTCACAAATTAGATTTTGATTTTGTTCATTTACAAACACATGTATAGATCCATTATTCCGTTCATTAAAGCCATGAAAAAATGCATTTTCAATGAAAGGTTGCAAAATTAATTTTGGAATTATATAGTTTTCGCGATTTGGCATTACAAAAAAATTTACATTAATATTATCTCCGTAGCGTATGTGATTAATTAAAACATAGTTATTTAAATTTTCTATTTCTTCTTGTATTGTTATCATTTCATTTTTATTACTAATAGTATTTCTAAGAAGCGATATAAATGCATCTATAGTTTGTATTGACTTTTCTGTACTGCCTTGCCACATAAGCCACTTGATTGAAGCTAAAGTATTGTAAATAAAGTGTGGATTAATTTGCATTTGCAAAGCATGTAGTTCAGCTTTTCTCTTCTCTTTTTGCATTTTTATCTGAGCATGAACATAATTATTTAAACCATCTAACATATAATTAAAGTTAGCTGATAGTTCACGAACTTCATAGCTTCCGACAACAGGAATATGATTGTTGAAATCACCGTGAATTATCTTAGGCATAACTTTAACAAGAGCTGAAATTGGTTTTGTGGTTCTTCGTATTACAAAGAAAGTAATTGCAATAAATATTGATGCAATTAATATACTTACTGCTATAATTTCAGAAGAATCATATATTTCACTTAATACTATATTTTTATCAATTGTGCCAACTATATTGAAATTGTAAGTTGATAAATGCTTTGATAATATTGCTACATCAGAAGAGCCTAATTTAGTGTTAACGTACTTTAGGTTATTATTTAAAATAACATTTGATATATTATATAAATCTAAATTCTTCGTCCCTATTTTTGAGGAAAGGCTAGAAGAAACAATAGTACCATCACTTGATATAATAGAAATACTATTTCCATTACCCACAAAATAATCATAATATTTATGAAATGTATGCTCGCTAATAAGTACATATACAAATCCATAGGGCTCTCTTGTAAGTTTATCACACAAAACTTTTATGGCCACAATGGTGCTAGAATTTTTTGTGAGCTTTGTAAAGCCATGATCTAAATATTGATATAAAACAGTATTTTTATTATCTAATGCTTTTTTAGTAAAGCTGCTATTTAAAACTTCATTAGTATCTATAATAAGGCGGTCATAATTACTTGCTGCATAAGTATTACCATTAATCCCAACAGCTAGTACAGTAATATCATAAAGATCTTTATCAGGGATCATTTTATGGAAGCCTGTAAACATATTATATAAAGTTCGATAATTCTGTTGCGGTGTAAGATCCTTTTCTGATAAATATCGCTGAAAATCTGGGATATAATCAATCGCATTCATAATATTAATAGTATTATCATTAAATGTATTGAGTTCATTGCTTATTTGCGTTAAAACTTTATAATTTGATTTGCTGAAAGTATCAGCAAGTGTATCTTTTGAAATTTTAATCGTAATAATTCCTATTGAAATAGATACTAAAATAACGCTTATAAGAACAACTGAAGCAACTCTAAAAAACAGGCTCGTAGAATGTATTGATTTTGATAATTTTATCATAATGAAAAGTCCTTTCGTTTGTTAATAATATTAATATCTTTTTTTTCTAAAAGTGCTAGGAGTGATTCCGGTGAATTTCTTGAAAACCTTACAAAAGTAACTTTGATCTGAGTAGCCAACCATTCCACTTATATCTGATATAGGAATGTCCTGTTTTAAAAAATCACAAGCTTTTTGTATTCTAATTTTATTAAGAAATTCATTAAACCCCTCTTCATTATGAGAACTAAAGTAGGCTGACAAGTATGAATAATTAAAATTAAATAGCTTAGATACATTAGTTAAAGTGAGTTGTTCGTCGTAATGGTCATGAATGTATTGAATAATTTTATTGATTATATGTGAATTTATTTTATTTTCATATGTGTCTATTATTTGTTTAAAGCGATTTAAGAGAGAGTTATAGGCCACAAGTAAGTCTTCTGAATATTTAGTGTTATCTATGTCATGAAAGCACTCTTGCTTTAAGGAATTTAACTTATATAAATCGAAATTTAAATATTCCAAAGAAGTAATTACATTATAAAAAGAATTTTGAATTAATGCTTTTAATTCAAATTCTGTAAGAGATCTTTGATCAATAGCATTTGTAACGTATATTGTTAGCATTTTGAATGCATTCTGAAATTGCATTATAGAAATTGATTCTGAAAAACGCTTAAAATTAAATTTTTCTATTGGCGATGAGCTTTTGAAGTTGGAAGAACACATTAAAGAAACATTTTTGTTGTAAAAATATTGTTGAGTTAATACTAAGAATTCCTTTTCGTATATATCTTTAATATTTCTATTAGAATAGAAGAAGTTGCTTAATACAAAAAATGCTTCTTTAAAACTATTTGAAACTATTTCTGAAATAGTTTCTAGCTTACTAAATAGAGCATTATAATTTTTATCATCAAAATTTAGAATTACAGCTATGATTTCGTTTTCAATATTAGCGACTTGTATATTATAATTGGCATTTGATCCTTCTAAAGAAAATTCCTTGCCGATTTCTGAAATTGTAAAATCAATAATTTCATGGCGTTTGCTATAATTATCATATATTTTCTTTGCGTTTAAACCAAATAAGCAAAATGATTGAAAAGTAAATATTGTATCAAAATAATTAAAGTCAGGATCATTGTCAAAACCTGATATAAGGCGATTTAAGGCGCTATTACTGAGACTTAAAGAGTCTCCTTCTAAAGTATTTCTTTTCATTTTAATTGAAATCTTTTTTAGAGTACTTAATAACTCAGAAGGATTTAGAGAAGGTTTTAAAATATAATCAACAGCACCATTTTGAAAAGATGATTTAACATATTCAAAATCGCTATAACTACTTAAGATGATAATTCTTATCTTAGGGTATTTGCCCTGTACAAATTTAGCTAATTCAATCCCATTTATTTGGGGCATTACAACATCAGAAATTATAATGTCAGGAGTATCCTTTTTTATCATTTCGAGAGCTTCTTCACCATTAGAAGCCTGTCCTATAATTTGAAAGCCTTCTTTTTCCCAATCAATCATATGAGTTATGCCTTGTCGCATAATAAACTCATCATCAACAACTAAAATTTTACTATATTCGTTCAATAGTTAGCACCTCTATTCTAAAATTACCACAAGATAGATAAATATTGTTTAATACTGATTATATCTTATAAATTAAAGGTTTTCAATTAAGTGATAAATTATTTTAGTAAAGTTTAGTAAAATATAATTGATTTTTTACTAAAAAGATAATAAAATGAAACTATAAATTTAGTTAATAGCATAAATCTAACTTCAGAAGATAGGATAAATTAAAGAGGTAATGTAATTGGTTACGAAGTAAGGTGTCCTATTAATATTAGCCCATAATTTTTTTTATTCTTACATATGTTTAAGTATTAATTAAATGTGACTTTATAAAAGAGTTACATTTAGTTAATAGGATTAACGACTTTAATTTAAAAAAGCAATAACTCTACAAGGTGAAAGTGAGGTAAGAGTATGATTAATAATAAGCCGTCATTAGATTGGCTAGAAAATCCAGAAATATTTAGAGTTAATAGAATAGATGCTCATTCCAATCATTGGTTTTATGAAAAAGTTGAGGATGTTAAATTAGAAGACGCCATGCCTCTTAAGCAAAATTTAAATGGAAAATGGAGATTTTCATATAGTGAAAATCCATCATTAAGAATTAAAGAGTTTTATAAGGATAATTTTGACGTAAGTGGATTTGATTATATTGAAGTTCCAGGTCATATTCAGATTCAAGGATATGATAAATGTCAATATATCAATACTATGTATCCTTGGGAAGGTCATGATGAATTAAGACCACCTCATATTTCAAAAACATATAATCCGGTAGGAAGCTATGTAACATTTTTTGAAGTTAAAGATGAACTTAAAAATAAGCAGACTTTTATTTCCTTTCAAGGTGTTGAAACAGCATTTTATGTATGGGTAAATGGAGAATTTGTAGGATATAGCGAAGATACATTTACACCATCAGAATTTGATATTACTGACTATTTAAGAGAGGGAGAAAATAAACTTGCAGTTGAAGTTTATAAAAGGAGTAGCGCAAGTTGGATAGAAGATCAAGATTTTTGGAGATTTTCAGGCATCTTTAGAGATGTATACTTATATGCAGTTCCAGAAACTCATGTAAATGATATATTTATAAAAACAGATTTATATGATGATTTCAAAAATGCGAAGTTAAATGCTGAACTTGAAATGATTGGAAATTCAGAAACAACAGTTGAAACATATTTAGAAGATAAAAAAGGAAATAAAATAGCTATATCTGAAAAAGTTCCGTTTTCTGATGAGTTGACTTTATATTTAGATGCGCAAAATATAAGCTTATGGAGTGCAGAAGAGCCTAACTTATACACACTTTATATTTTAGTAAAGAAAAAAAATGGTACTTTAGTTGAGGTTGTAACTCAAAAGATAGGTTTTAGGCACTTTGAAATGAAGGGTAAAATTATGTGTCTAAATGGAAAGAGAATTATCTTTAAAGGCGTAAACCGTCACGAATTTAGTGCAAGACGTGGACGCTCAATTACGAAAGAGGACATGTTGTGGGATATTAAGTTCTTGAAACAACACAATATTAATGCTGTTAGAACATCACATTATCCAAATCAAAGCTTATGGTACAGGCTTTGCGATGAATACGGAATATATTTAATAGATGAAACAAATTTAGAAAGCCATGGTTCATGGCAAAAAATGGGGCAGATTGAACCATCATGGAATGTGCCAGGAAGCCTTCCAGAATGGCAGGCAACAGTTTTAGATCGTGCATCATCAATGGTTGAAAGAGATAAAAATCATCCATCCGTCCTTATTTGGTCATGTGGTAATGAATCTTATGCAGGTGAAGATATTTATCAAATGTCGGAATACTTTAGAAAGAAAGATCCATCTCGTTTAGTTCATTATGAAGGTGTAACATGGAACAGAGAATATGAAAAAACAAGCGATATGGAAAGTAGAATGTATGCAAAAGCAGTTGACATAGAAGAATATTTAAAGAATGATCCAAAGAAACCGTTTATTAACTGTGAATATATGCATTCTATGGGTAATTCTACTGGTGGATTGATGAAATATACAGAGCTTGAAGATAAATATTTGATGTATCAAGGTGGATTCATTTGGGATTACGGCGATCAAGCGTTGTATAGAAAACTTCCAGATGGAAAGGAAGTTCTAGCTTATGGAGGAGATTTTACAGATCGTCCAACAGATTATAATTTCTCTGGGAATGGGTTGATTTATGCAGATAGAACTATATCGCCTAAAGCGCAGGAAGTTAAGTATTTATATCAAAACGTAAAATTAGAACTAGATGCAAAAGGGGTGACTATTAAGAATCAAAATCTTTTTGTTAATACTGATAAATATGATTTATACTATATCGCTGAAAGAGATGGAAAACTAATAAAAGATGGTTATATAAATGTATCTGTAGCTCCAGGCGAAGAAAAATATATAGAACTTCCAATAGGAAAGTATAATTTTCTTGAAGAAATTGTACTTACAACTTCCTTAAGATTATCACAAGCTACACTTTGGGCAGAAAAAGGATATGAAGTAGCATTTGGACAAAAGGTTATTAAAGAAAAATCAGATATGAATAATCATAATTCAGGGTCTAAAATGAAAATCATTCATGGAGATGTAAATATAGGAGTTCACGGAAAAGATTTCAAGGTTATATTCTCTAAACAAGAAGGAGGAATTGTATCCTTGAGATATAATAATAAGGAGTTTATAACGAGAACGCCAAAAACTTTCTATTGGAGAGCAACAACAGATAATGATAGAGGGAATGGATATGAATTTAGATGCAGTCAATGGCTGGCTGCTACTATGGGGCAGAAGTATGTGGATTTTTCAGTTGAGGAATTAGATGAGAAGATTACATTAGATTATACTTATCAATTGCCAACAGTGCCATCTACTAATGTTAATATAACTTATGAAGCATCTGGAGAAGGAATAATTAAAGTAAATGTTAAGTATAAAGGAGCTAGCGGATTACCTGAACTGCCTGTACTAGGAATGAATTTTAAATTATTAGCTGAGTTTAATTCATTTAGCTGGTATGGAATGGGGCCGGAAGAAAACTATATAGACAGATGTGAAGGGGCAAAACTTGGAATATATGAAAGTACACCAATAGAAAATCTATCAAGGTATTTAGTACCACAAGAATGTGGTAACAGGACAGGAACTAGATGGTTAGTAGTTAAAAATCATAAGAATGAGGGTCTTAAATTTACTTACGATAAAGCTCCATTTGAATTTAGTGTTTTACCATACAGCAACATGGAATTAGAAAACGCACTTCATATAGAAGAATTACCATATGTTAATTTTACTCATGTGAATATAATAGGTAAACAAATGGGTGTTGGAGGAGATGATAGCTGGGGAGCACCAGTATTACCTGAATTCTGCATCGATTCAAGTAAGGATTTAGAATATAGTTTTGCAATTTCTAAAATGTAATACATGCATATACCCAATAAAATGTTCTGAATTATATAACTGAGAAATATCTATTAGATAAATATCGGTTAAGAGATTCTAGAAGTATATATTTCTAAGTAAAGAAAAAATAGGATGCCCATAAAAGCATCCTATTTTTTATATCATATAAGTTTATCATAATTTCATTAATTAGGATAAACTAAATTTTTCTCGGTTATATTTAATAAGATATCGTTAAGAAATTTATTTGCCAAATATTTTGCCATTGGTAAATTCATATCTAAATAGTTTCCACAATCTTTAGCAGAAGCACCAGGAATATCTCCTTCAAATTCAGCCATAAATTTATATAGTTCTGTAAGTAGAGGAACTATATCTTTAGATTTATAATCACCATGTAAAATCAAATAAAAGCCTGTCCTACATCCCATTGGTCCAAAATAAACTGTTTTATCTGCATAATCTTTATGATTTCTTAAGAATGTAGCAGCTAAGTGCTCAATTGCATGCATTTCTGCTGTATTCATAGTTGGCTCAAAGTTTGGTCTAGTCATTCTAATATCAAAAGTCGTAAGAACTGTATCACCAAACTTATCTTGTCTTGAGACATATACACCAGGAAGTAATTCTAGGTGATTAATTGTAAAACTTGCTATCTTCTCCATTAACGTCACTCCTTAATATAATTTAGAATAAATGCTCAATAATATACTATAATAGTTACATCTATTAGAACTTTATTTAAATTTGTTTCTATTAAATTTTAACACTTGTAATTTCTATTATCAATAACATGCTTATATATTAGATAATTGTTCAGAAAACCATAAGAAGTGTTATATGAAGAAGAACTTATAATTAATAGAGAAAAATATGATACTTTTAAATGACCAAAGATCATATCAGTGATATTATCTTGGTAAAGAATGAAAAACAATAAGTTATAGAAATTATAAATTTAGAATATTATTTGTAGGAATTTGAAAGGAGAAAAAATGAATTATTTAGCACACATATATCTCGCAGATAATAGCGAAGAAAATATGTTAGGAAATTTCTTAGGGGACTTTGTAAATAAGTCTTTGGAAAATGAATTTGAACAATCAATAAGAAAAGGGATTATTATGCATAAAAAGCTTGATACCTTTACGGATTCACATCCAGACTTCCTAAGGAGTAGAAAAAGAATTTCAAAAAGTAATAGACGCTTGGCAGGTGTATTGATTGATATATTTTATGATCATTTCTTAGCTAAAAATTGGAAGGATTATTCCTCAATATCATTAGAAGAGTATGCTGATAATTTTTATAAGATACTTAGAAAGTTTTCTTACTGTCTGCCAGATAAGTTATTAAGAAGGATGAATTATATTATAGAAGAAAACTGGCTCATTTCTTACAGAGATATACATGGCATTCAAACAGCAGTTGATAGGATTGCTACAAGATTTGTCAACACAAGGCACCCATTAGTAAATCCTATAGAGGAGTTAATTAATAATTACGAAGGTCTTGAAAGTGACTTTAAATGTTTTTATCCTCATGCAATTGATTATTCAAATAAGCTTAAAATAATTCTTTAATGACGTGATTCATAGTATTTAGAGTTAACATAAAGTATACAATGTATTTAGGAAATTAAACGAATATATTGTATATTTTTTATGTTTAGAATATTATAGCTTATCATAGGAAAACATAATTCTATTGATATGCTAATCTCTAAAACTAGATGAATTAAAGTGTAATGGTCTTATATTGCTAAACTTATCTATTATGTGTGGAAATCTTCAAAAAAATTAAATATTTTGATAAAAATATTTAAAAAAATATAAATAATTGAAGAGAAAAAATATAGTATTATATGAAAATCGTGTTATAATATTGCTTGTAAAATATAAAAGGAGGTGCCCTTATGAATAATAAATTGTCCAAAGATGCATATGGCGGTGTAGCCGGCAAGAGCTATGTTCCATACATTTCTAACGGTTCGAAGTCGGGTGGAAACGTTTCAGTTTTGATAATCGGTATTATATTGGCTGTTCTATTTGCAGCATCAACGGCCTACTCGGGAATGAAATCAGGACTTACAGTTGCTGCTGGTATACCGGGATCTATAATAGGGTCTGGGTTTATAGCTGTATTTGCAAAGCAAAAAGGCATACTTGGTAAAAATTTAGTTCAAGGTATGTCAAGTGGTGGAGAATCTGTTGCTAGTGGTGTAATATTCGTATTACCAGCAATTCTTTTAATAGGCTCTAAAGTTAGTTTCATAGAAGGTTTTTCTGTTGGAGCAGCTGGAGTTTTATTTGGTATAGGAATAGCTTCTCTTGTTTACAATTACTTAATTGTTGAAGAACATGGTAAATTAATGTATCCAGAATCAATGGCTATATCTGAAACACTTGTTGCTTCAGAAGGTGCTGGAGAATCAATGAAGTTCATGGGAATTGGTTTTGGAATAGGAGGTATTATAACTGTTATAACAAGTTCATTTTTGAATTTAGTTAACAATGTTATAAGTTATGTAAATGAGTCGTTTTATAAGTGGAAATTCGAAGTTGAAGTTAATCCTCTACTATTAGGAATAGGGTTCATAGTTGGTATGGAGGTTTCTTTAACTATGTTTGCTGGAGCTATACTAGCTAACTTTGGAATTATGCCATTAATAGGTTACTTCTCAAGTCTTGGAAGAGATGGAGGATCTGTGTGGAATAATCCTAATGTTGCTATAAATGCTATGCAAGTTAAAGATATAGCTGGTAGCTATGTAAAATATATAGGGGCAGGAATGATGCTTTCTGGTGGTTTAATAGGCGCTATAAAACTTATTCCGACTATAATATCTTCTATAAAAGAAACTCTTAATGCTAAAGCTTCAAATAGTGGAAAGAGTTCATCTGTTGAAAATATGATATTACTTGGTGGTATAATATTAGGATTTGTAGGTGGTTTTGTAGCATCTAATGGTAATATAGTAATGGCAATACTTGCTTCTATTTTATCAATGTTTTTATCATTATTATTTGTTATAGTTTCTGGTCGTTTGACTGGTACTATAGGAACTTCAAATCTTCCTGTATCAGGAATGACTATAGCTTCTATAGTTATTGTGACATCATTATTTGTTGTAATGGGATGGAAGAGCCCTGAAAGCAACAAATCACTACTTTTATTTGGGACATTTATTGTTACTGCTATATCAGTAGCAGGCGGTTACTCACAATCTCAAAAGGTTACTTTTGTAATAGGTGGAGACAAAAGAGAAATGGAAAAATACTTTGCAATAGCTGGAATTCTAGGTGTTGCAGTGGTTGTTGGTACTATATTATTACTTTCAGATCAACTTGCAATTACTGGTGATAATGTTCCGTTTGCATTACCACAAGCTAATTTAATGTCTACACTAACTGCTGGAATAATGTCAGGCCAATTACCTTGGGTAATGGTAATTGCTGGTGTTGTTATGGGACTTGTTTTATTTATGTTAAACCTTCCTATAATGGCAGTTGCTATAGGATTCTATTTACCTATATCTACAACTACTATAATATTGGCAGGAGCATTGGTACGTCTATTTATAGAAAAGAATTCTAAATCTGAAAAGGAAAAAGAAGCTAAAGTTTCAAATGGTATAAGCTTATCTTCTGGACTAGTTGCTGGAGGTTCTATTCTTGGACTTATAGGGATAATATTCCAGATATCGGGTCTTGTAGGTGGAGCTGAGCCAAGTGGATTTGCAGCTTCTAATGGAATGGCATTCATATTACTAATAGTTTTAGTAATAGCAACTGCAATACCAATTCTAAAGAGTAAGGTAAAAAATGCTGGAAAATAATAAAGATGTTTTAGAATTAGTATATAAAATATCTGATGATTTAGAGTATGAAGTGGATAAAGATAATATTGTGACTATACTTTTAAAACAAGACCATAAGGTCCAAAGGTTCTTTAGAAAACTTAAATTCAGAATTCCAGAGTATAAAAAGATTACTTTAGATGAATATGGAAGCTGGATATTATTGCAGATAGATGGAAAGAAAAATGTTAAAGACATAGGAGAAAGTCTAGAAGCAAAATATGGTGATAAGGTTCATCCGCTTTATGAGAGATTATTATTATTTTTAAATCATATTGATGTTAATTGTCACTATATAGAAAAAGTGAATTTTCAAAATTAAATATGATATTTTATTATACTTGTAATAAATTATAATATATAAAGTTAAAACCATAGAGATGTATGTTTCTCCATGGTTTTAATTTTTTTCATATATCCAAGAAAGTACTAAGTAAATATTGTGAATGTTATCATGAAGTGTATGATCCATCCCTATATACTGTGACTATGCATCAATGAATAGTGGATTTTTTTATTCTCTAGGAATTTATATTCGATTCAAATCTGTGGATAACTTATGAAAAGGCTGATTAAGAATGTTGTGCTTTATAAAGAGAATAAAAAAGAAAATATATTCGCCTGCATAAAATGTTCTTATATGCAGCATAGCTGCCATTTCTTATGTGCAGATTTTTCTCACATGCGTTCGAAAAGGCAGATGCGTAAAAAAATCTCCGGCTCCACAGTCGCCTGCGATTTTGTTCTTTTAGTGATATCAAGCAATCATGTTTCTTACTTTTTGATATAAGATTAAATATATTTGAGTCTAAATAGATATGTTAGAATAAAAGGCTATTTCTAAATTCTAATTTGACTATAGTTAAAATTTGTATTATATTAAAAGTAGATGGAAAACTTTGATAAATTGGCAATAAAAATTCAAAAGCGTTAACAAATTCGTTATTGGGGGACTATAAATGAAAGAAATTAATATGAAATATGGAAGAGATAAAATGAGGGCTTTTATTGAAGAAGAAAATCTTTTGGAGATAATTGAAAGCAACGATTTTAAAAAGAGTAAGACAGAAGATGAAATTATAGCTGAGGCATTGTATAATCCCATTGACAGCGAAAGACTTAAAGATATTGTACATGAAGGTGAAAAAGTTTGTATAATAATTTCAGATATTACAAGAAGTTGGCAAAAGCCATATAAATTTTTATATAAAATCGTAGAGGAACTAAATGAAGGCGGAGTTAAAGACGAAGATATTATATTTTTATCTGCTCAGGGGACTCATAGAAAACAGACAAGAGAAGAACATGAAATACTTCTTGGAGAAAAGCTATCAAAAAGATTTGAAGTTTACGATCATGATTGCTTCGATGAAGAAAGTATGACATATCTAGGGGAGACAAGCTATGGCACTCCTGTTATGTTAAATAAAAAAGCTGTTGAATCTGATCATATAGTTATTACAGGAGCTATAGTCTATCATTTTCTTGTAGGCTGGTCAGGAGGGAAAAAATCTATACTTCCTGGTATTGCATCATTTAAAACAATATCAGCCAATCATTCACTTTCGTTAAATGATGGATTTGGAAGCGGGACAAGAGAGAGTGTGTGCTCGGGTAATATTATAGAAAACCCAGTACATGATGATATGATGCAAGCAGCAGCAATGGTGAAACCAGCATTTATGTTTAATGTAGTCATGGGACCTGATGGAAATATAGCTGGGGCGGTTGCTGGAGACTATATAACAGCTCATGAGGCAGGAAGAAAATTGGTGGATAGTATTGACGGCGTCAATATAAGAAGTAAATCAGATATAGTTATTGCAAGTGCAGGAGGGGCACCAAAAGACATAAATCTTTATCAATCAATAAAAACTTTGATAAATGCCAAAGAAGCGGTTGTAGAAGGAGGTACCATTATAGTACTTGCTGAGTGCAGTGAGGGAATTGGAGAAATTAAAGATATTAATGATATGATATTAAATTTTGACAATATGCTTGATAGAGAAAGAGATCTTAGAGAGAATTATACTATCTCAAAATATGTAGGGTACTTTTTCTGTGAAACAGGAGAAAAGTATAGGCTAATTTTGGTTTCAGAAATTGATCCTGATTTGCTAAAGAACACAAAAATTATTGTTGTTAGAACTTTGGAAGAGGCACTTAAAATTTCTTATGATAATAATCAAAATAAAAATCCTACGATTAACCTTATGCCTCATGGAGCGACTACGCTTCCCAAATTAGTTTAAAATAGTATTGGTCATAAATTATGAAGTATTTTAATGAAAGCACAACTGTTCTTTATATGGAAGTTAGTGCTTTTTTTTCTTTTATGAGACTAAAATCTAATGGATATAAATACTTTGTTAACTAGGAAAACATAAAGGTGAAAAATCAAAATAATATTAATGGAGTAGTTTTTTGAGTAATAAATTTAATAGTGAAATTATAGAAAAAGTAGTGGCGAATCAAAAAATATTCTTATTGTAAAAGTCTGCATTCTTATATAAAATATGCTAACGTATATAAAAATATTTATAAACCTCAACTTAAGTAAATGTGAATATTTTACCAAATTTTTAAGGAGAATAGAAGAATAGAGAAGAAAAACTAATTTAATGTATTATCACAGCATATATGAGGTTTGTTGACGGTTACTAAAAGTGCTATAATTATGTATAACAGGGGATGACAAAGGGGGAAAGGGTTGTAACAACCGACGGTATTATGAAAAATAAGGTTTTAGCACTTATATTAGCAACAGTAATCACTACAAGTAGTTCCATAGCTGCTTTTGCAGCACCTGATAATGCACAGTTGGATGCTTCTAGACAGAAATATGCGGAAATAGAAAATAACATAAAAGATATTGAAAATAAAATTTATGATTTAGATACTCAGATGGAGCCATTACAAGCAACTGTGGATAAAAATAAAATAGAGATAGATAATATTAATAAAATTACTGAGAAGACAAAAAAGGATATTGAGCAATACAAAAAAGACATCAATGATTTAGATCTAGCTTTAGGACAAAGAGTTAAAGTTATGTATGCATCAGGAGATTTGGAATTTAATTATTTAAATTTTGTCGTTAACTCGGATTCAACAACTGAATTTTTTTCGAGATTGCAGGCTGTTAGTAAGATTGTAGGGAAAGACAAGTCTTACATAGAAGATATCAATAACAAGAAAAATGAATTAAATGCTAAAATAAAGTCATTAGACGATAAAAAAGCTGAAATTAGCAAGCTTAACAAAGAAACACAGGATAATTTAAATCAGTTATCACAAAAAAAGAAAGAAGAAGAACAATTAGCTAATCAGGCTAAGGCAGAAAAAAGTAAATTTGATGAACAGTATTTATCACAACTTGAAAGAGACGCTGTAAAGTATCAGTTTGATATAATTGATAGTTCAAATAGTTCATCAACAGAGATTCAAGGAGCAGTTAACCAGTTAATTAGTATTAGGGATAGTCAAATTAAGAGCCCAATTGTTACTAAGGAAATCAATGATAAAATAGAAAAAGGAAAGACAGCCGCGGCTAAAAAGAAGCAAGAGGAAGATAGGATTGCTGCAGAAAGTGTAAAGCAATCAGTAGTAGCTTCAAATGTACAATCAAGCGTCAAATCAAAGAGTAGTCAGAAATCAAGTTCATCTGTAGCTGCGCCATCTGGAGGTAGTGCACAAGCAGTCCTTAATGAGGCATATAAGCATTTAGGAGCATCTTATGTATGGGGAGCAACAGGACCAAGTACATTTGATTGTTCAGGATTTACAGAATATGTTTATGAGCATGCTACAGGGATAGATATTTCAAGAACAACTTATACACAGATTGATGTTGGACGACCTGTTAGTGAGGATCAACTTCAACCTGGAGATTTAGTATTCCCTCATGCTGGACATGTTGGAATATATGTTGGAAATGGACAAATGATTCATGCACCACAAACAGGTGATGTTGTCAAGGTTGGTCCAGTATATAACTTTTACGCAGCAAGAAGAATACTTTAAAGCAGTTTTTATATGAGGTTAAAGTATAATGAAAAATATAAATTAATTTAGAATACATGATAAGGATAGAGATTTGGTGCTTCTATCCTTATTATTTTTTATTCTTTAGGAAAGTATAGTGTAGTAAAATCTGTGGACGATGTACTCAGTTAGGGCATAATTCTTCAAACAGACTAATTGATTCGGCCTATGATTTTAAAAGAATAAAAAATACTGCCAGACTTTTCTTAAATACGCTCGCAAAGGAAGATGCATAAAAGGTCGCCAGATCCAAAGTCTCTGCAATTTTGTTCTGCTGATATGTATTATTGGAATAAATGCTTAAAAGTTATAAATTTAAGTTAGATTAATGGGAGGGGATTGATATGAGAGTAAACTACAAATATTTATACATTTTCATAATTTTATTTTTAATAGAAGTATATATTGGAGCTTTTATACATGATAATATAATTAGACCTTTTATTGGAGATGTATTAGTTGTATGCTTAATTTATTTTTTTATAGGAGTGTTTACTAAGAAGGTTTCACCAATATATGTTTTCATATTTGCTTGCTTAATTGAGATAGGCCAGTATTTTAATTTGGTTTCTCTTTTGCACATGGAAGATTTTAAAATGGCTAAAATAATTATTGGATCAACTTTTGATTTTTGTGATATCATTTCATACTTAATAGGAACAATTCTTATATTTATATATAAAGCTATAGAAAAAAGAAATTGCAGAAATTAACTAAAGATTGAAAGGAAAAATATAACTGTCCACCAAATTGTGGACAGTTATATTTAAATAAAAAGTTAATTCAGTAATGTTATTTTGGAGTTCGTTTTAAAGTTGCATGATTATATTTTCCTATGAATAAAGGTACTTTTTCAACATCAACATCACTATTTTCAAGGCCAAACCACTTTGTTGGTGAAACAGTATATCTTTTTATGAATAGTTTGGCTTTGAGTATTAATTCTTCCCAGAAATTCAAATCTGTTTCATATGAAAGCTGTTCTTGAATTAGAAGGAAACGAAAATCACCGACTTTTCTGTCTGGCATAGTTGTATAGTTTCTAGATTGAATCTTTATTTCACCATTTTCAACTAACTCAGTTGAAATTTGTCGTAGAAAGACATTCAATTTTTGTTCTACTCTAAATCCAAGTCTTATTTGAACCCTTACAATATATAATGTTCCTAAAGTATCTACCGAATATTCTGCTACATAAGGCTCATCAGTAACAGCAATATTAACAAACCAATAAACATCTGCTTTTTTAGGTCTTTTGTCTAAAATAGAATACATTATTTTTCTTTCGATTTGTTCAGGATCATGGCTGCTAGTTAAACATACAAGGTTAGTTGTATACTTAGGACGGTCACTATCTTGGCGTAATTGATTAAGTTGGGTTTTATAATTTTCAATTGGGACATGTTCTAATAAACGCATCTTGATATAATAGCCTTTAATCCAAATATACATAACGCTTAAGATTGCAAGAGCAATTAAAGCAGCAATAAATCCTCCGTGAGTAAATTTAATGATATTTGCAATGAAGAAAGAAAACTCAAATGCACTAAAGAAAACAAGGATTAATACAGCAGCAATGAGCGGTGTTTTTTTCTTCAATAAGTAATTAAATAAAAGAATAGTAGTCATTAACATAGTAACAGTAATCGATAATCCGTAAGCTGCTTCCATTCTTGCAGAGTTTCCAAAGTATAGAACAATTCCGATACAGACAATCCATAAAAATTTATTGATGGAAGGTATGTAAAGTTGTCCTTTAGTGCTAGATGGATACATAATATGTAATCTTGGAAATAAATTAAGCTTAATTGCTTCAGAAACAAGGGTAAAAGAACCTGAAATTAGCGCTTGTGAAGCAATAATTGCCGCTAAAGTTGAAATTATTATACCAAAAATTAAAAAAGAAGGTGGAATCAATTGGAAAAATGGATTTAAACCTTCCATATTTGTAAAAGTGGGATTATGTCTAGCTGATAATAACCAGGCTCCTTGGCCAAAGTAGTTCAATAGTAAACATATCTTAACAAATGGCCAAGAACCATAAATATTATATTTACCAACATGCCCAAGATCTGAGTAAAGAGCTTCGGCACCTGTTGTTGCTAAAAATATGCTACCAAGTATAAAGAAACCTGCTTTATTTTCACTGCTAAAAAGAGTGTTAATTGCATAATATGGAGATAGGGCACGCAATAATGTCCAATTGTGGGAAATACCGATAATCCCCCATATAGCTAATACAGAGAACCAGACAAACATTATTGGACCAAACATTTTTCCAATCAAATCAGTCCCAAAGTGCTGAATGAAGAAAAGAGCACTTAATATTATTATTACAATCGTAACAATATCAACTTGACTTCCTAAAACAGCACTAAAACTTGGAATTAAATCTAATCCTTCAATTGCTGAAGTTACAGTTACAGCAGGAGTTAGCGTTCCGTCAGCCAGCAATGCTGATCCACCAATCATTGCTGGAATGATAAGCCATTTTGCACGATTTCTAACCAAGGTAAATAGTGAAAAGATTCCACCCTCACCATTATTATCTGCATTTAAAGTTATAAGGACATATTTTATTGTTGTTAAAATTGTAATTGTCCAAAAAATTAGAGATAATGATCCAAGAATAAAGTTTTCAGATATATTCTTCAAGCCACCATTACCTTCAATAATTGATTTCATTACATAAAGTGGTGAAGTTCCAATATCTCCGTAAACTACACCTAGTGCTATAAGTATTCCTCCAGCACTCAGTTTTGCAACATCTCCATGTTTCGTAGTTGATTTCAAATTAATCATCCTTTACATCAAATATAGTTATATATAATTCCTAAAATTAAATAAATGAAATTTAAATACTTGTCTAATTTACTTTTAATATGTAAAGTAGGTAAATTAATAATTATTTTAAGAATAATTATTATAATAACATTGTTAAAAAATATTAGTCAAACCATTAAAAATTAGATAATACAGTGAATAGTGCCAAATCCATAGGATTTTAGCCCTTATATGAGGATTTAGACTAATATTGATAAGAAGCTAATAATAAGTTGTTCGCTTATGAGTTTAGTATGCTGCAAGCATAATAAATATATTTATAGAAATAATAAAAACGAAATAATTTGTTACAGAAATTTATATCTATAAAAATAATTTCCCCAATTTTTAAAAATAAATCAGAGTTCGGGGAGATAAATTTATGAAGAATAAGCCTTATGATAAAAGAAACAGTATTAGTAGTTTAGGAAGTGATTTGACTACAGCAATTCAGAATTTTCATTATTCTGGGGAAGAAATTAAAAAAATCACTAATAAAAAGGATAATAAAATTGAGAGATAAGTGATTTTCTTTGAAACTGTTTTGGTTAAAAACTTATATATATTGCGAAAATAATAATTCATTATAATTCTAAAAATATTGAAAGGATTTTAGCCGTAATTGTGAATTGCAACATATATATTTAGAGAAAATCAGCTTAAATAATTCTTTAGAAAGGAGAATTTAACTAATGAGTAGAAATAGTGAAGGCAATAAATTTAAGAATATTATGAGTGTTGGAAATTTCACTAAACATGCAGTAGAAAATTTCGAAGAAAATATAGTAAGTCAAAAAGATTATTTAGAAAAAGTTAAGGAAAATGAAAAATCTAGAGAAAAAGAATAGTTCTAATTAGGAGGTGAGAACATGGAAAATATACTAGGTTATTATTTAATGCCACATCCACCAATAATTATACCCGACATAGGTAAAGGTGAAGAAAAGAAAATAGAGGAAACAAGCTTAGCATGTAATAAAATAGGGAGAGAAGTAGCAGATATTAAACCAGATACGATAATAATTATAACACCTCATGCTACAATGTTTTCTGATGCAATAGCCATATCAGATGAAGAAAAAATTTCGGGAGATTTAAGCCAATTTAGATGTACAAACATAAAGATGGATATTCCTATAGATAAGGAGTTTAATGTTAAACTTCGCACCGAATGTCATGTAGAGGGAATTCCGTCAGTCCTTGTAGATTCAGAATTATTACGTAGATATAATGTTAATTATGAATTAGATCATGGAAGTATAGTCCCATTGTATTTTATTAATAAATATTATAAAGACTACAAATTAGTTCACATTACTTACTCAATGATAGGGGATGTCAATTTATATAAATTTGGTATGGAGATAAAAAATGTAGCAGAAAAATTAAATAGGAAAGCTGTTATTATAGCAAGTGGAGACCTTTCGCATAAACTTAAAGAGGAAGGACCATATTCATATTCACCATATGGAGAATTATTTGACAAAGCTCTTTTAGGCAACCTTGAAAAAGGAGATGTTTTAGGCGCTTTTAATATGAATAAAACTATGATTAGTGAGGCTGGACAATGTGGGTTAAATTCAGTTTATATACTTCTTGGAGCAATGGAAGGCAAAGAAATAAAAGGAGAGCTTTTATCATATGAAGGAACTTTTGGCGTGGGATATGGAGTAATGAAACTTAGTAGACAGCAGCAAGATAGGAACTATTTAGACGAGCTAACAAAATATAAGGAAGAAAAACTCAAAGCAAAGCTAGATGAGAGCAATAGCTATGTAAAACTTGCAAGAGAAAATTTAAATCATTATTTTTCTCACGGAAAAAGTATAGAAGATATTTCTAATTTGCCAAAAGAACTCTTAAATGAAAGACACGGTGTTTTTGTATCTTTAAAGAAGTTTGGTAATCTTAGGGGATGTATAGGAACAATTGCACCAACAACAGGTTCTGTGGGTGAAGAAATAATAAGAAATTCTATAGAAGCAGCTATGAGTGATCCAAGATTTCCAGAAGTTTCAGAAGATGAAATGGATGATATTGATATATCTGTAGATGTTCTCATGGATTCGGAACCATGTAATAAGGAAGATTTAGATCCTAAAAAATATGGAGTCATTGTTTCTTTAGGAATGAGAAGAGGGTTATTGCTTCCGGATCTTGAAGGTGTGAATACTGTAGATGAACAATTACAAATTGCATGTGATAAGGCAGATATAGATTTTGACGATGATTATAAGATAGAAAGATTTGAAGTTGTAAGATATAAGGAAGGATAAACAATAAATCTATTTAAAGTTAAAGATTTTAATAGTATAGTTTTAAAAATCAAAGATATTTATGAATAACTTATACTTTATTTAAAGAAGGTGATAAGTAGTGGAAAAAAAGATACTGTTTTATGAGGAAGTTAAAGATAAAGTAAGATGTAGAATATGTCCGCATAATTGTTTAATAGATGAAGATAAGTTTGGAATTTGTGGAGTTAGAACGTTGAAATCTAAAATCCCTATTGCCATAAATTATGGAGAAGTAACTTCAATGGGAGTTGATCCCATTGAGAAGAAACCCTTATATCATTTCAAACCATCAAAAGATATTTTATCAATTGGAAGCTTTGGGTGTAATATGACTTGTAGCTTTTGCCAAAATTATGAGATATCCCAGGGAAAGCCAGAAACCCAATATATAAGCGTTGAAAAATTAATAGGCATTATTCCAACCATAGAAAACAATATTGGTGTTGCATTTACTTATAATGAACCCTTTATGTGGTATGAATATATGTATGATGCTGCAAAGGTCATAAAAGAGAGTAATACTGATACAAGTGTTGTGGTTGTTACTAATGGATATATTAATGAAGAGCCGATTAAGAAGCTTCTTCCATATGTAGATGCCATGAATATTGACTTAAAAGGATATACAAATAGATATTATAATAATATTTGTGGTGCAAAACTTGAGCCTGTTTTAGAAACTATAAAAAGGTGCAGTGAATACTGTCATGTGGAAATTACCACTTTACTTGTCAGCGAAGAAAACGATTCTTTAGAAGAATCAAGGCAAATAGCTGAATTTATAGCTAGTGTTGATGAAAATATACCTCTTCATTTAAGCAGATATTTTCCAAGATATAAGATGGAGAATGAGGCTACAAAAATAGAAAGGATAACAGAAGCTCAAAATGAAGCAAAGAAATACTTGAAACATGTATATGTAGGAAATGTTCAAGGAGTTGATAATAATACTTATTGTGATAATTGCAATGAAGTGCTTATTGAGAGGAGTGGTTATTCAACTAATGTATTTATAAAAGACAATAAGTGCCCAAAATGTGGTGAGGAAATAAACATAATATTGTAAAATAAAATTTAAACTTTAAATTAATGATTAAATTTAAATTAATGATTAAAGAAATTGTTAGCAGGAGAATTTAAAGCTCCTGCTTTAATTATTATCTGCTAGTAACTGTAAATGGATTGAATTTGATGGCACCATTATATTGATAAGGATAAAATTGCTTTAAGTGAGAAAGGTAATTTATCCATTGAGAAGTTAATGCCCTATAAACTCTGCAAATATCCCCTTTTATGTGAGTAGAGTCATCTTTTGTCAGTGTTTTATATTGTAAAAATACTATTTCATCTCTTAAATGCATTAGAGACATAAGTAAATCGGCAAAGGTTTCATGCTCTAATATATTCTCATTACTTATAAGGTTAGATAAAATATCTCTACTTCCGAGAACTAGTTTTTCAAGCCTAGGATAATTAATTTTTTCAAAGGCTATTATGTGTTCATAAGATTTTAGTTTATTATTAGAAGTTTTTAAGTCTGTAAAATCTAGATTTAAATATTGTATATTCGCATCACCAGCTACTATTATTTCCAATAGAGTAAAACCAATATCACTAAAAAATAATCCGGCTAACATATTTAATTTACTTAAGCGTTCAAGTTTAGTACGTCTTTCTACAAGTTTATCAAATACTAGGGTTACGACTAATATATTTATAGGGATAAAACAGAGACTCATAAAAGAGTAATAAATCGTGTTTTCCAATTGACCAAATACTAAATAGTGAATAAAAAACATTATGAATGATAATAAAATTAAAATAAATGAAACTAATAAATAATGTGTAATATTTTTCATAATTGCTCCTTTAATATTAGAATTTATATAGATAACAATAGCATGTCTGACAAGTTAAGACAATTATATTTCAATATTAGAATAATAATTGCTTGATCGTACTATTATGTCATATATTGGATTTGAATTGAGTTATATGATAAAATTTATAAATATTATATTTTGTCTACAATACATGTAGATGAACAGCGGAGGTAAGATAATGAGTGAGAATGAGTTTGAGCAGTTTTTACATACCAATATACCAATTACAGAAGCTATGGGCATAAGTGTTACAGAGTTTACTAAGTCGAGAGTTATACTTGTTGCTAAATTAAAACCTAATATAAATGATAAATTAACAGCGTTTGGAGGAAGTATAAATACTTTGATGACAATATGCGGATGGTCTATGGTTTTTGTAAATATTAAAGAAATTGATCCAAAGGCTCAGATAGTAATTAAAAAAAGTAATATAAATTATAGAGCTCCTATACGTGAAGATTTTACTGCAGAATGTGAAATTTTGGAAGATGAAACAAGAAGAGAATTTCTCGAAACATACACGAAACATAACAAGAGTAGATTAGATCTTAAGGTTGTTATTAAAAATAAGGAAACTGTTTTTGCAGAGTACGAGGGGCAATATGTTGTATTTAAATAGAATAATTAGGGCTAAATTTACAAGTATAAATAGATTTATTATGGAGGATAAATAATGGGAATAAAAGCTATGCACCATGTGTGCATTCAAACCAATAGTTACAAAGAATCACTTGAATTCTATAAAAATATTCTTGGGTTTGAGATTGTGGAAGAGACAAAGAATTTCCATACTAGAGATTATAATACATGGTTAAAACTAGGAACGTTCATGATTGAGTTACAAACCAGCAAGAAGGGAGAAGATCTTTCTAAGTGGAATAAGTTAAGCGAAGGAATAGTGCATATGTGCTTTTTAGTGGATAATGTTCAAGAAGAATTTAATAGGATTAAAAGTTTAGGTTATAACAATTTTAGGGTTAAAAATAATGAAGTGATATATAAAGTTGAGGATAGTTTCTTATTTAAACTAAAGGCTCCTGAGGGCACAGAAATTGAATTTAGAGATAAAAATGAAATATAGATTGCATTTATCATCTTTATTTGAAGAGATTGATAGCAAACGCTAACTTATATTCATATCTTACCTAAGAATAATAGTTTTAGGTGGTATGAATGAGAAAAAGCTTTGGGACAGTTTTAAATTGTATTGACGGAAGGACTCAGATTCCAGTAATAAATTGGATAAAAGAAAATTTTAATGTGGAGTATGTGGATTTAATAACTGAGCCTGGCATGGACAAGATAGTGTCAGAAGGGAATCCGTTTTATTCAAGTAGATTAAAAGATAAGATTAATATTTCGGTTAAAGCTCATAAATCCAAAATAATTGGATTGGTAGGTCATTATGACTGTGCTGCGAATCCAGTGGATGCTGAGGTTCATTATAGGCAAATAGAAGAAGCTACAAATTTGATTAAAAATTGGAATTTTTCAGTTGATACAATAGTTGGTTTATGGGTAGATGAGTTTTGGGAAGTACATGTCATTAGCTTGTATAAAAGAATTTAAATATAGAACATATATAAATTAGGAGCAGATGGTACTTAATCTGCTCCTGTTTTTGATGCACAAATATATTAAGTACAAAGATTTAAGATATGACAAGTATAAACTAAAAAGTGTATACAAAAAATTATCAATATATTAATTTATCCTTCTTGAATTTTATAGGCGACTTAAGCAGAAATTACAAAGTATATTTTTAGTGCGTTAGAAGAAAATATATTTTGTTATCAATAAAATAATAAAGGAGGAAACAAAAATGGAAGCAACTATGACCAGACATTCAAATTCATTAATATCGGAAGGAAACCCAATGCAATATTGCATTGATGCTTGCAGTAAATGTGTGCAAATATGTGAGGAATGCTTAAATTTATGTTTACAACATAGTGATGCTAGAGATAGGATGTATTGTATTAAATCACTTCAAGATTGTGCTGAAATTTGCTCTACAACAGCTTGTTTTATTTCAAGAGGAAGTGGTCATATAAGAGAAATAGCTACTGTATGTGCTGCCGTATGTGAAAGCTGTGCAAAAGAATGCGGAAGATTTAATGATGAACATTGTCAAACTTGTGCTGATGTATGTAGTCAATGTGCTAGTGAATGTAGACACGTATTGAATATGTAAGGCATTGTTTGATTTAAGTTACTGCTTGTTTTAAACATAAAAGTTTGGAAAGTATTAAAAATCGCTATTTTAAAGTTGAATAGCGATTTTTAATGCTTTTGATAATTAGGAATGATGCATTTTTCACTAGATTAAAACAGATAAATTATGTTTTTAGTTTCTTTAATGTAGATTTTAAAAGAAAATTAACATTTAATAAGATAAAATTGGTGGAATATATATTGACAATAAAAGAATGTTCATTTATTATAGAAATATAATAATAGAGGTGTTTAAATGAGAAGGAAAGACGATGAAAAGCAAAAGAACATAAAGGAAGCAGTTATTAAATTAATTCTTAAAGAAGGCTTTCACGGTACGTCTATTTCGAAGATAGCAAAAGAGGCAGGGGTATCACCTGCTACAGTATATATTTATTATGAAAATAAAGAAGTCATGTTACAAGACATATATCTTGAATATTCTGAAGATATTTTTGATTACATACTCAGTAAACTTAACAATAAGATGAATGGTCAGCAAGTTATTGAAATTATTGTTAAAGAGTATTTTATTTATATTAGGGAGCATGGAGAAGTCTTTCATTTCGTAGATCAATTTGCTAATTGTCCAGCTTTATCAAATCAATGCTTGACTAAGAGGGGAATAGATAACCTAAATAATTTTCTTGATGAAATGAAAGAAAGAAAAGTGTTTAAAAATCTTCAAAATGATAATTTAAGAGCAATACTTTTTTATCCAGTAAAATCAATTGCTATTAATTCATGTATTGATGAAAATGAAAAAATTGAGTTGCTAAAGGAACTCATTAGAATAGTGCAAGAGGCATTACTTATATAAATTAAAAGGACTGTTTTTTAGTGCGAGAGATTTTGTGAAAATATAATTGCAGAAGTATCTCGCTATTGCTTAACTAATCTTTAAATGAATGCTCGTTTAAGAATGTTCTAATAGGAAGGATGATTATAATGATAAATTTAGATAATAAAAATAATATAGGAAGAGTAATTCCTGTATCAGATATAGTGTTATTACCTGGAATGTACCATACACTAAAATTTAATAAATTTAGTGAAACTCAGATTGAAAGTTTATCAGATGAAGATATAGTTAATATTGCATTACCTTTAAAACAAAACTTTGGTCAAAGTAAGTTAAAGGAAGAGGATTTTCATAGAGTTGGTGTTACATTTCAAGTAAATGCAATTGAAAAAACAGAAAAGGGATATAAAGCAGAAATTAAAATATTAGATAGAGTTGAAATTAAAACATTTAGTATTGAGGAAGATTTTATTAAAGCTGAATTCGAATTTGCACCCGATATTATTGATCTTACAGAAAAAAGTAAGGAAGAAATGGTAGAGTATATTAAAAAAGTTACTCGTGAAATTAGTGAAAATTTTAAAGGATCAGAAAAGTTTATGTTGGCTGTAGAAGGTCAAAAAGATTTGAATAAGCTTATGGGATATTTATCTCATTTCATGCAAATTTCAAGTGAGGAAAAATATGATTTATTGGAAACTCAATCATTAAAGGATAGAGGTCTTAAATTTATAGATTATTTATTAAAACAAAAGGAATCTTTAAAATTACAATTTGAATTAGCAGAAAAATTCACAGAAAAAGCTAATAGGAATTATAGAGAAACAGTATTAAGAGAGCAGTTAAAAGCTATCCAAGAAGAATTAAATGAAGGAAAAAGCTCACCTTCTAAAAAGGACAAGAACTACTTAAATAGAATTGAAGAGGCTCAGATGCCGGATGAGATAAAAGAAGTTGCTTTAGAAGAATTAGGAAAATTAGAAAGCCAAAGTCCAAATAGTGCTGAATACAATGTGATCAAAAACTACTTAGAATTATTAATTCAGCTTCCTTGGAAAAAACAAGAATTTAAGGACATTGATTTAGAAGAGGCAAGAAGAATATTAGATGAACAGCATTATGGATTAGAAAAAGTTAAAGATAGAATAATACAACATTTAGCAGTTATGCAGCTTAAAAATGATAAAAAGGGTTCTATTCTACTATTAGTAGGTCCTCCAGGAGTAGGAAAGACAAGTTTAGGAAAGAGTATTGCAGAAGCTTTAAACAGAAAATATGTAAGATTAAGCTTAGGTGGAGTTCGTGATGAGGCTGAAATAAGAGGGCATAGAAGAACTTATGTAGGTGCAATGCCAGGAAGAATTATTCAAAGTATAAAGAAAGCAGGAGAAATAAATCCAGTTATGGTTTTAGATGAAGTAGATAAGTTGATGGCTAGCTATAATGGAGACCCAGCAAGTGCATTATTAGAAGTACTAGACCCAGAACAAAATGATACTTTTACTGATCACTATTTAGATGTACCTTATGATTTATCTAATGTATTCTTTATTGCTACAGCTAACTCTCTAGATACTATACCAAGGCCTTTATTAGATAGGATGGAAGTAATTCAAATTTCTAGTTATACTATGAATGAGAAATTCCATATAGGAAAGAATCACTTGATATCAGCAGTTCTTGAAGAACACGGATTAAATGATACTCAGCTTGTTATAGAAGATGCAGCATTAGAAAGAATTATAAGTGAATATACTCTAGAGGCTGGAGTAAGAGGACTTAAAAAGCAAATAGCAACTATTGCAAGAATTGCATCAGAAAAGATTGTATCGAATAAGGTGGAATTACCTTTTAAAGTTAAAGAAGATGATTTAGAGGACTTGTTAGGAAGAAAGGTTTCAAGCCATGATAAGGCTCAAGATGATAATGTCCCAGGAGTTGTAACTGGACTAGCGTGGACATCTGTAGGTGGAGAAATACTTTTCATAGAAGCGACAGGAATGCTAGGAAGTGGACAAATTGTCTTAACTGGACAGCTAGGAGATGTTATGAAAGAATCTGCGCAAATCTCTTTAAGTTTATTAAAATCAAGATTGCCGATTAATGCTATAAACTTTAGAGAAAGAGATATTCATATTCACGTTCCATCAGGATCTGTTCCTAAAGATGGACCATCAGCAGGAATTGCATTATTTACTGCACTTGCATCACTTGTTACAGGCATAAAAGTGGATTCAAAACTTGCAATGACAGGAGAAATAACTCTAAGGGGAGCTGTTCTTCCAATAGGAGGACTTAAAGAAAAGTTATTAGGAGCTCAAAGAGCTGGAATTACAAAAGTACTAATTCCAAAGGATAATGTAGTTGATTTAAATGAGGTTCCACAAGAAGTTAAGGAACAATTAACTATTATAGCTGTAGAAACAGTAGAAGATGTTTTAAGAGAAACTTTGGGGATTTCATTACCAAGAATAGAGCATATATTTAATCCTAATAAATTTATTGAAGGAACCTTCAAGCCAGCAGAAGAATAAGAAATATTAAGAGATGTTGTGAAAAATACTTACTGACAAGTAGAAGAAGCAACATCTCTTCTTGTTTTTTACAAGAACGGAAATATAAAAATTTCTAGTCGTAAAAAGTTATGAGATCAATGGTTGATAAGTATAAGATTATAGAATCCTATCTTTTTGTTAAACCAATGATTTTATGATTTCACAATACTATTTAAAATCATACCTATTACTATTAATATTATGCCTGCTAGTCCAACAAATGTTGGATATTTATCATGAAATATAAAAACTCCACCTATAAGAGTAAATATTACTTCTCCGGATTGTGTTGATTCTACAACGGCTAATTTATGTGTATCATTACTTACTATGTCGGTTGCCTTAAAAAACAGTATTGTGGCAATGATTCCTGAAAAAATAGCAACGACTAAGGATTGAAGTATTTGTCCGTTACTTGGCATGCCTACAGATAATACCCCGAATATTGATATTAATATCCAAAAGGGCATGCTACATAAAGTCATTCCAAATACTCTCTGAAAGGTATTAAAATTATCATCGCAGATTTCCATCATCTTGCGATTACCAAGTGGGTAAGCAAATGCAGCTAGAATAACGGGAATAACTACAGAGATTATTTCTGAAAAAGAGACATTTTTTGATTGTTCAAGCTGCATTAAAAATATACCTAGTAATATTAAAGAGGACATTAACAGGGATTTTTTCGGAAGTGTATTTCTTACTTTGCATATTCCAGCAGGTGTTTTAATATTTTTAAAAAATAATGGAGACATAAGAGCACCAGCAATTATAGTTAATTGCCAAGTTCCAGCAACTAGCCATGATGCACCATATGCAGATGCAAAGCTTAAAGGAGCGTAAAATAATCCAAAGCCTATTGTGCTCCAAGTAATCCATTGAATAGGTTTGTTAATTATATCATTTAATACAGGATTTAATTGTCTATTTATAATCATAATAATAAGCAAGAGTGGCAACATAAAGATATATCGAAGTGATGAACTCCATAAAAAGCTTCCGCCAGAAATATTCATTTGTTGATTTAATATAAATGTGAATGCAAAGAAAAATGATGCTGCGACTCCTAATAGAAATGCTTTTGCCATTTAAAAGACTCCTTATCTAAAATATTTGAAATTAAGTTGTGAATCTAATTAGTAAGATATGTTATATTATATACGGGAATAATATTTTGTGCAATATATTATTTGTATATATGTTATAACATACAATACTTTCGAGCAAAGGAGTAGAATATGAGAAATTTAAATTCGATTATTGGAAGCAAATTAAAGGAAATCAGAAATAAGAGAGAATTAAGTTTGGATGAAGCAGCAAAATTGACTGGAGTTAGTAAAGCTATGTTAGGTCAAATAGAGAGAGGACAATCAAATCCGACAGTATCGACTTTATGGAAAATTTCAACTGGATTAAAGGTATCATTTTCCTTTTTTATTGATGAAGAGCAGGATGAATTAGAGATCGTAGATCAAAATAATATTGATCCGATTATAGAAGACGATGCCAGAATGAAGTTATATCCCATATTTCCTTTTGATGCAAATAGAGGTTTTGAAATTTTCACTATTGAATTAGAACCAGGGTGCAATCATGTATCTACTCCACATAGTGATGGTGTTGAAGAATATATTATAGTAACTCAAGGTGAAGTAGAGATAGATATTGATAATCAAAAGTATTCATTACAAAAAGGTAATTCTATTAAATTCGTAGCTAATATATCCCATAAATATAGAAATGTGAGTAGAGAAAAAGCAATATTTCAAAATATAATACTTTATTTCAGGTAATGGAATATCCTATTATCAATATTTTTTGGATAAGAAAAATATACAATAGGTAAGTTGCATTTTAAGATTGCAAATGATATCTTACCTATATTAGAGTGAAATGCTATAATATAGAATTAGATAATGATAATAAGAATTAGATTTCATTCCAAGGATAAAAATGAAGCGAAAGAGGTTGAGTGAAGTATGGGAAAATTAAGAGTAATAGGCATAGGGCCTGGAAGCATTGAGAATATGAGCTTGAGAGCATTAAAGGCCATTGAAGATAGTGATGTTGTTGTAGGATATAACAAATATATTGACATGATAAAAGACTTAGTTAAAGATAAAGAGTTATATTCGACAGGAATGAAAGGTGAAGAAGCTAGATGCAAGGAAGCTTTAAATTTATGTAAAGATAAAAATGTTGCATTAATAAGTACTGGAGATGCAGGTATTTATGGAATGGCTGGATTGATACTTGAACTTAAAAAAGATGAGGATGTGGAGATAATTCCAGGTATTACTGCAAGTAGTGCGGCAGGATCTGTAGTTGGGGCGCCTCTTATGCATGATAATTGCAATATTAGCTTAAGTGATCTAATGACACCTTATGAAGATATAAAGAAGAGAGTAAAACTTGCAGCAGAAGGAGATTTCGTAATATCTTTATATAATCCTAAAAGTAAAGGAAGACCTGACTATTTAAGAGAGTGTATTGATATAATAAGGGAGTTTAGACAGGATAGCACTCCAGTGGCAGTAGTAAGACATGCACTTAGAGAAGGGCAAAGTTATAAATTATTTACTATCAAAGATTTTGATGAAGATATAGTAGATATGATGTCTATTGTAATAGTAGGAAATTCAAAAAGTTATTATAAAGATGAAAGTTTTATAACACCTAGAGGTTATGAAAATAAAAGATAGAGATAGTTTGTATTTAGGCATATGAAAGAAAATAATGAGTTAATGATGCACTACATAAATTTGAAATAAATTAGCATGGTTGGCTCGTTATTTTTTTAATGTGTCTTGGCAATCTGGAATGGAGAAAGTATGATTGGATTTATTTTAGGAACTTCAGAAGGAAGAAAAATTTTATCGTTAATAAATAAATATACTAGTGACATTGCGGTTACAACTGCTACAGCGTATGGGGGAGAGTTACTCAAGGAATTTAATATAAAGCAGCTAAACACAAAGCCTTTGAATGCAGAAGAAATGCTAAAATGGATAGAGGTCAATCAAATTGATATGCTAGTTGATGCCTCTCATCCTTATGCACAAGAAGTTACCAAGACTGCATTAGAGTGCGCAAATTATCTTAAGATTAAGTATATAAGATATGAAAGATTAGGTGCTCTTGAGAGTATTACTGGAGAAGATATAGTAAGAGTTAAAGATTATGATGAGGCTATTAAAATTATAAAAAATATAGACGGAAATATTTTAAATACTACAGGCGGAAATAATGTTTCTAAGTTTGTAAATTTAGAGTTTAACCATAGAGTGATACATAGAATTTTACCATCACCTAAAGTATTGGAAAAGATAGTCGAGAAGGGAATTAATATTAAAGATATTATAGCGCTTCAAGGTCCAATATCTTATGAATTGGAGAAAGCATTTATTTGCCAATATAATATTAAGGCAATTTTGACTAAAGACAGTGGTAAAGAAGGTGGAGTTCTAGAAAAGCTTAAGGCTGTTCGGGAAGCCAAGATTAAATTAATAGTAATAGAAAAACCAAAATTTAATTATGAATTAGTATTTAATCATGAAGAAAAATTAGTAGAGTTTCTGATGAAAGATAAAAAATAAATTGGGGGTAAAAATGAATTATATAGTCAAAAGAACCACTTCGGAAGATGTAGACTTTAAGTTTTTAGAGAAGCAACTTGATGAGGAGTTATTCGAAATATATGGGGAGATGCAAAATAACTATTCATCACACAATACAGTTAGAGATTTAAAGACAATTATAATATATGATGACAAAAAACCAATAGGTTGTGGGTGCTTAAAATTTCTTGATTATGATTTAGCAGAAGTGAAGAGGGTATATGTATCATTAGAAGATAGAGGCAGAGGAGTAGCTAAGATTATAGTAAAAGAAATTGAAAAGTTGGCAATTGAGAATAATATTAAAAATATTATTTTACAGACAGGAAGCAGACAAAAGGCAGCTGTTAGTTTATATGAGAGCATGGGATATAGGTTAACTGAAAACTATGGACCGTATATAAATGATAGTAATAGCATTTGTATGAAGAAAATTGTTGGATAGAAAAATTGTTTATGAGATGTTAATATAGCTATAAAAGTGTTTTCAATTGAAAGAAAATAGATAAAAGGGGGAGATACTTACGGAAAGTGAAGAGAAACTGTCATTTTACGATGAAGAATTAAATGAAATTGGTGTAGCTTCTCGTTCGGAAATACATGCAAATGGACTTCTACATAAGGTTGTTCATTGTTGGATAGTAGATGAGTCTAGCAATGAAAAATGGATATATCTTCAACAGAGATCATATAAGAAAAAAGATTTTCCAGGATTATATGATATATCAGCAGCAGGACATGTTGATATTGGAGAGAAAATAGAAAATGCATTAAAGCGTGAGGTTAAGGAAGAAATAGGTATAGAAATTAATTCTAGGAACTTAAGATTTGTTGGAAGTATAAGAGAAAAACTTAATCTAAATAGCTTCTTAAATAATGAAATATGTGAAGTATATTTATATAATCTAAAAGATCCTAAATTTAATATTGGATCTGAAGTGGAAAAGATGGTAAAGTTATCAGTTAGTGAATTTAAGAAGCTGGTATTAGGTCGCTATGACTATATTATGGCTTTTTCAATTGATGAAAAGTTAAAATTTAATATAAGAGCTCATGAATTTTGTGTACACAAGAAAGAATATCTAAAATTAATAATAGATTTTATTGGAAAATGATTATTGATTAAATTATCTTTTTGGAATATAATCAAAGAAAATAAATAATTCATACTGAAGGGAGTTAAAGTAATGAGCGTTAAAGAAAAAGTTTTAGAAGTTATGAGAGAGGCTGGAAAGCCAGTTAGCGCAGGTGAGGTTGAAAAGTTATCTGGTTTAGATCGTAAAGAAATTGATAATGCATTCAAGGAATTAAAGAAAGAAAGCGCTATTATATCACCAGTTCGCTGCAAATGGGAGCCAGCAAACTAATATACATGATAATTAAATTGAAGAGTACTCTTGGGATAATGATGATATCACAAAAAGAGGCTCTTTATTTTTTTGCGAATATATATTGCAAAAATAATTCTTTATCATAATTCTGAAAATATTGAAAGAATTTTAGCAGTAATTGTGAATTGTGAAATCTACATTATGAATTATGAATTGCAACATATATACGATTTTATGTTAAAGAAGCTAGCTGTTAATTCATTAATGATTTTTTTAGTAATTACACTTAAAAATATATTTAAAATAATAAGTGATTGTCGAAATATTATTTAAAAAGTAATAGAAGTTTAATAAAAATAGTTATCTGAAATTTATATTTACATTATATAATTTAAGTATATAACTTATAGATAATATAAGTTATCATTAAACATTGGGTTACTGAAATTCTGAATGTAATTTTATTATTTTAGCATAACATTTTATAGCTTATTAAGAGAAGTTTTTTTAGGTTATGATTGTTCATTTATAATTATATATTTTTTATGTGGGATGAAAGGGAGAATTATTATGAACACGAGAAAAAGAAAAAGAGGATTTAAAAGAGTTATACTAAATATTATAGCATTTGGTATTATAGCCTTTGCCATTTTTGGAGTTTATAGCGGCTATATGGAAAAATATAATAGTATAAACCTTAAGGATTTAAACACAAAAATGTATATACAGGATGCAGATAATGCGAGCAAAGGTAAACTTCAAGTAAATTGGAAGTTCATGGCGGCTATTGATGGTGTTAGATATAAAAATGATTTTTCTAAAGCAACAGATAGTAGCATAAATCAATTAGCTAATATGTTCATAGATAACAATAGTAGTACAAGCATTAAAATTAAAAATAGTCAATATAAGCTCGTTGACTTGGATACAGTGTTAGATAAGCTATCTTTTGATAAAGAACAAAAAGAAAAAGTATATAAGTATATAGATGATTTAAAATATATTGGATCTCAAAAGAATAATTTAAAAGATGAATCTAAGCAAGGATTTATTAATGATTTATATCCAGAGGCAATTGAGATATATGATAAGTATGGTATTCTTCCTTCTATAACTATTTCTCAGGCAATATTAGAAAGTGGCTGGGGAAAATCAGATTTAAGTACCAAAGCCAATAATCTATTTGGAATAAAAGCAGATTCGGGATGGACAGGGAAAAAAATTAAAATGAGTACTTCAGAATATTATAAACAAAAAATTGAGGATTACTTTCGGGTATATAGTAGTAAAGAAGATTCCATAAAAGATTATGGAGAATTTCTCAGCAACAATAAAAGATATAAACAAAGTGGAGTTTTCCAGGTGACTGATTATCTAGACCAGGCTAATGCTATAGAAAAGGCTGGATATAGTACAGTAGAAAATGACAAGGGAGAAGAAATTTATTCGAAACTTCTGATAGGAGTTATTCAAGAACAAAATCTTCAGCTTTTAGATTTCGAATGTGAAATGAACTATTTTAAAGATAAAAAATAAATTATACGCATTGTTTATGAATTTATGTTATATTAAAACAAAAAATAATAGAGTATATAATTGGGGGAAATGAAATGAACATTAATTCTAAAGAATTAAGAGATATTATTAATAGTATAAGAGAAGCAGATGCTTATGTAATCGCTGAAGCAGACAGAAGAATGGTATCACTTGCAAAGCCGCTGAAGAGTTTAGGAAAGTTAGAAGAAATTGCTATAAAGCTTGCGGGCATTACAGGAAAAGTGAAAAATAACATAACAAAAAAAATGGTTATAATAATGTCCTCGGATAATGGGGTGGTTGAAGAAGGAGTTGCTTCTGCGCCTCAATCGGTAACTTTAGCACAAACAATTAACTTCACAAAAGGATTAACAGGTGTAGCAGTTCTTGCAAAAGAAAATGATACTGAGCTTATGGTGATAGATGTAGGCATTAACTGTGATTTTAGCTATCCTGGCGTAATTAATAAAAAGATAAGAAAAGGAACTAATAATATTGCAAAGGGCCCTGCAATGACACGTGAAGAAGCAGAAAAAGCAATTTTAATTGGAATAGAATCTGTTAAAAATGCTAAAGAACTGGGCTATGAAATTCTTGGTGTTGGAGAGATGGGGATTGGCAATACTTCTACTAGCAGTGCCGTGTTGTCAGCATTAACAGATGTAAGAGTGGAAACAGTTGTAGGAAGAGGTGCTGGAATCACAGACGAATCATTTGAGAAAAAGAAGGAAGTTATTAAGAAAGCAATAAAGGTGAACAATCCAGCAAAAGATGATCCAATAGACGTAGTTTCGAAAGTTGGAGGTTTTGACTTAGCAGCTATGGCAGGAGTTTTTTTAGGCTCTGCTTATTATAAAGTTCCAGTTGTTATTGATGGCTTTATATCAGCAGTTGCTGCACTTATAGCATTTAAATTAAATTCAAAAGCTAGAGATTATATGTTTACTTCACATGACTCAAAAGAATTAGGATTTAAAGTTGCAATGAAAGAGCTAAGCTTAAGTCCAATATTAGACTTAGATATGGGACTTGGAGAAGGAAGTGGATGCCCATTAGCATTTTCAATAATGAAATCTGCATGTGCGGTTATGAATAACATGGCAACTTTCGAAGAAGCAGAAATTAACGACAGTTATTTAGATGAACTTAAGGCTATGAATAAATGATAAATATTTAAATGATTGCAGGGGATTAAATTAACTATTTATAATTTAATAAGGCACATAAAAGTAAATAATAAGTAAAAAACTACTAAGGAATGTTTTTTTGTAGAAAAGTTCCGTATTGCAGTATAGATGCTCTTTTCATAAGTGTATAGCTGTTTTTTATAAGTGGTATATTTCTAGTCGTGCGAGGAAGTAAAAGATCATCATAGTGGGGTTAATATGGAATTTAAAGAATATGTTATAATAACTGTATACTCTATGAAAACATGAGTATGTAAAGCAGGTAAAAACTGATAGTATTGTGTTTTAATAATTTGATAATAATATATTTGTTTTGATAAGCAGGTATAGAGTAATGATTAAGTAGCATTTTTGAATATAAAATTACTTGTTTTTTTATGAATAAGAAAGGAGAGTATTTATGGAATTAGGACTTATTCATATTTATTGTGGAGATGGAAAGGGAAAGACAACAGCGGCTATGGGCCTCGGAATGAGAGCTGTTGGACGTCAAAAGAAAGTTTTATTAACACAATTTTTAAAGGATAATGAGACGGGTGAATTGAATTCTATTGAGAAGCTAGGAAATGACTTTGAAGTTTTTAAAGGGGCTCCAGTGAAGAAATTTTTTAAATTTATGAGTGAAGAGGAGCAAAGAGAGACTAAAAGAGAGCATGAGGAAAGATTTTCTAAGGTTACTAAAAAGGCTGTAGAAGAAAATTTTGATTTATTGATATTAGATGAAATAATTGCATCTACTAATTTAGATTTAATCCCTTTAAGTGAAGTAGTAAATTTTTTAGAAAAGAAACCAAAAGGATTAGAAGTTGTTCTAACTGGTAGGAATCCTAATGAAAAGTTAGTTGAACTTGCAGATTATGTTTCAGAAATTAAAGCTGTAAAACATCCATATGAGAAAGGAATAGGCTCAAGGATAGGTATAGAGAAGTAATTTATTTTTAATAGTATTTTGGGCTTAAATTAGAGTATATGAATTATTTGATAATTGGAGGTTCTAAGAGTGGTAAATCAGAAGTTGGAGAAAGAGTAGCTCTAACCTTAAATAGAAATGAAGTTATATATATTGCCACTATGAATCCATATGATAGAGAAGATGAAGAGAGAATAGAGAAACATAAAAAAAGTAGAGAAGGATTTAATTTTAAGACACTAGAAGTTCCTAGGGATTTGGATAGTGTGATTAATATGATCAATTGCAAGGATACTGTACTTATAGATAGTATAACTTCTCTTTTGACTAATGAGATGTTTGTTGAAAATTATCTTATAAAAAATCCTTCTCATAAGATATTAAGTGATATAAAGCAAGTTATGAATAATGCAAAGAATGTTATTATTGTGAGTGATTACATATTTAATGATGCTATACAATATGATGAAATAACTGAAAATTTTAAGAAGGAACTAGCTATTATAAATAGAGGGTTAGCAAATTATTGTGAGAATGTTATAGAATGTAGCTTCGGATTAATCAAGTATATTAAACATAAGGAGAAAGTAACTTTATGAAGAAATTATACAAAGGATTTATTATGGCATTAAGCATGTTTACGATACTTCCAACTCCATATGTTGAATGGGACGATGATGGAGTAAAAAATATGATGAAATTTTACCCACTGATTGGATTAATAATTGGAGTCTTGTGGAGTATAATATATTATTTAGCAAGTATATTAAATGCCTCAATAATTTTAAAGAGTTCAATAATTACCATAGTACCATTTATAATAACAGGAATGCTTCATTTAGATGGTTTTATGGACGTTTGCGATGCAATTCTTTCAAGGAGAAGTAAGGAAGAAAAACTCAGAATACTTAAAGATTCAGCTACAGGAGCGTTCGCAGTAATATCTCTAGTGATTTTGTTCTTTTTACAATTTGGAGGGGTATATTCTATTTTAGAAAAGAATAATTCTCTTTATATATTAATTTTGATTCCAATAATAAGCAGAAGTGTTGTAGCGTATTATCTTTTAAGTAGAGCAACTATAAAAGAAAGCACTTTAGGGACTTATTTTAAAAAAGGGACCAATGTTTATGATAAGCTTATTATGATAATAACATTGATAATAACATTAATAATATCAGTAATTTTATTAAATATTTATGGAATAATATTAGTTTTATTAATGAGTTTAGGAATTAAATTGTCAGTAGAAAAATGCAGAAAAGAATTTGGTGGAATATCTGGAGATGTTGCTGGATTTGCTTTGGTTATAGGTGAAGTGGTTGGAATATTAATACTAGGAATAATTCCGTAAGAGGAAGGGTGGCATTTATGAAATTAATCTTTGGTGGAGCCTATAATGGAAAATTAGATTATGTAAAAGAAAAATATAAAGTAAGTCATGAACAGATATTTTTCTGTAGAGATGAAAATATAGAATATAATAAAGAAATTATATGTGGATTACATATTTTTGTTAAAGCGTGTATTTCTAATAAGCTTAACCCAATAGAAGTTTTAAAAGATAAAATGGATTTGTTAGAAAATAAAATAATAATATGTGATGAAATAAATTCTGGAATTGTTCCAATCGAAAAATTTGATAGAATATGGAGAGAAGAAAATGGGCGATTACTTCAGTTCCTAGCAAAGCATTCTTCTCATGTATGTAGAATATTTTTTGGAATTGAAGAGGAATTGAAAAATAATACAATTTAAAGAAAGAGGTAAAGTAGTTATAGATTTAATTAAAAATCTATAACGATTAAGGTATGAAAGAAATTAAGTTATATTTGGTCAGGCATGGAAAAACTTATTGCAATGAAAGGCGATTATATTGCGGTAAAAGTGATGTTGAATTAAGTGAAAGCGGGAAAGAGCAATTAATGGAAATTTCTAGAAGGGTTAAGTATACAAAGTGCGATTTTTACTTTACGAGTGGGGCAAAGAGAGCAAATCAAACATTAGAAATTATTTGTCCGCAGAATAAGTATGAAATTTTAAACAAGTTTTTTGAGTATGATTTTGGTGATTTTGAATTAAGATCATATGAAGAACTAAAACTGCTAAAAGAGTATATAACTTGGATAGAAGACGAAGAAGGAAATGTAAAATGTCCAAGCGGAGAGAGCAGAGCAGAATTTAGAAAAAGAGTTAATGATGGATTTGTGGAGCTTATAAATTATATCATTAAAGAAAATATAGATACTGCTTTTGGAGTGATTCATGGAGGAAGTATAGGTATGCTATTAGAAATGTTTTATGATAGTAAGAAAAAATTCTATGAGTGGCAGCCTAGCAATGGAGAAGGGTACGAACTTACAATAAAAATAAGAAAAGATGAACAATTTGAAATAGAAAATGTATCTCAAATACAGTAAGAAAATATGATTAGAGTTATTTTTGAGATGCGAAAGAAAATAACGAGGAGAACTATATGATTGAACTTAGTATAGGATTTGTTTTGGATTTATTAATTGGGGATCCTAATAATCCGTTTCATCCAGTTAGAGGAATTGGATATGTGGCTAAAAAACTTGAAGCAATGTTTAGAAGAATCCTTAGAAAGCATTTAAAAGCAGCAGGTCTCATTGTATGGATTCTTACTGTGTCAATAATATTTGCAATTGCATTCGCAATTGTTAACTTATCGAGAGAATTCAATATTTACTTTGGAATTATTTTAGAGGGGATTTTGATATATTTTTGTATATCATCGAAAGCATTAGTTGTTGAAGGATATAAAGTAGTTAAGTTTTTATTAATAAATGATTTAGATGGTGCAAGAAAGCAGTTATCATTTATAGTGGGGAGAGACACTGCAAGTTTGAGCAAAGAAGGAATAATAAGAGCAGTTGTTGAAACTATAGCAGAAAATATGGCAGATGGGGTCATAGCTCCGTTATTTTATGCTATGATTTTTGGAGCGCCTCTTGCATTCGCATATAAAGCGGTGAATACATTAGATTCGATGTTTGGATATAAGAACGATGAATACATAGAGTTTGGATATTTTCCGGCGAAATTGGATGATGTCTTTAATTTTATTCCAGCCAGGATAACGGGCATGTTGATAATATTAGCTTCTGCATTTCTAGGATATGATTATAAAAATAGCTTTAAGATATATAGAAGAGATAGATATAATCATACAAGCCCTAATAGTGCACATCCAGAAGCAGCTATAGCTGGTGCATTAAGGGTACAGCTTGGAGGGGCAAATTATTATTTTGGAAAACTTGTAAGTAAGCCTACAATAGGAGATAAAATTAAAGAAATTGATATTAATGATGTTAAGAAGACTGCTAAGGTTCTTTATTTATCATTTTTTATAGGATTTGTGTTCACTTTAATATTTAGAAAGCTAATGATAACAATGTTTTAAATGTTAGAAATTTGAGTGGTTAACGAATATTATAATATAGAGATGTGAGAGTTAATATTAAATTGAAATTAATGTATATATTGAAATAATAAATTTATATTTAAGCGTATAGCAAGCTAAAAATAAATTAAGATTGAAGTGGAGAAATTTAATTGAAACATATATGCACTATGCATAAGGAGGAAAGTCATGGCAAGCTTTGGACATGGTGGAAATACTAAAGAAATAAGTAGAGAAAACAAAATAAATTACAAAGACATAATTGATTTTTCAGCTAATATTAATCCATTGGGAATGCCAGGTAGTGTAAAAGATGCGATTATTGAAGGTATAAATGAAATTGAGAAATATCCTGATATAACTTATTTTGAACTCAAGGATTCAATAGAGAAGTTTGAAAATGTTAGCAAAGAAAATTTGATTTTAGGTAATGGAGCAGCGGAAGTTTTATTTAATGCAGTAAGAGGAGTTAATCCAAAGAGTTCACTAATTTTAGCCCCAACTTTTTCAGAGTATGAAGAGGCAGCAAAGGCAATAAATAGTAATATTATTTATTATAATTTGAAAGAGGAAAATGATTTTAATATAAGGGAAGATATTCTACATGATATAAATGAAAACTTAGATTTAGTATTTATATGTAATCCCAATAATCCAACAGGTGTTATAACTGAAATAGATTTATTAAAAAGAATTTTGAACAAAGCAGAGAGAAATAATGTTAAGGTAATAATAGACGAATCGTTTTTGGATTTTAGAGAAGAAAGTTTTTCTATGATTCCATATATAGATGAATATAAAAATTTAATTATAATAAAATCTTTGACCAAATTTTTTGCACTTCCAGGTATAAGAATTGGTTACGCTATTTGCAGCGATTTAACACTAAAAGAGAAGATAGAATCTATATCTCCTGCTTGGAATATAAATATCTTGGCAGAAATAGCAACAAAAGCAGCACTTAATGAAAAGAATTATATAAAGAAATCTATAGAATTTATAGACCATGAAAAAAAATACCTTTATAATGAAATAAGAGAGATAGATGGAATCAAAGTCTTTGAACCAAGTGTGAATTTTATTTTATTAAAGACTCTGATAAAAATAGATTTGAAAAAAGAACTATTAAAGAATAATATATTAATTAGAAGTTGTAGCAATTATCTTGGATTAGATAATAGATATTATAGAGTTGCTGTACGAAGTCATGAAGAGAATTACAGACTGATAAAAATAATGAAAAATATATTTAAAATGCACAGAACTGAACAATAATTTAAGTTATGTATAGGATAATTTTATTGTTGGAATCAGATGAAATATTAAGCTTTGATAATGAGAGGAGCAGGATATGAATAGAAAATTTATTGCTTCAATAATGAGCGTGTTTGTAGGGATGAGTGTAGGAATCTCTAATAAAGTTAATGCAGAAATTAACAATGGATGGGTCAATAACAATACTGGCTGGAGTTATTATGAAAATGGCAGTGTAAAAACTGGATGGGTAAATGATAAGGGGAATTTTTATTACCTTAAAGATGATGGGAATATGGCTGTAGGATGGATTAATGTTAATAACAAGTGGTATTATATGAGTGAATCTGGAGCCATGAAAACAGGCTGGGTTCAGTATAAAGGAGCTTGGTATTATTTAAGCCAAAATGGAGAAATGGTTTCCAATGATACTGTGGATGGATACTATTTAGGAGTAGATGGATCTTGGGTTGAAAAAAACTCAACTAATGATGTGACGGAAATTAATGATGAATCTAAAAATAATATTACTATGAAAACAGAAAAAACTGAATATGGTCTAAATACTAAAGAAATTACTGTGTATATCACAAACAATGGAAAACAATCAGCTTATTATGGAGTAGAATATGCAGTTGAAAAATTTGTAGATAATAAATGGAGTAAAGTCCCTTTTAAAGATGAACCAATGTTTATAGAAATCGCTTATAATTTAGAGCCGGGAAAAACAAGTAGTCAAGTTATTTCTCTAGAAAATTTTGAGAATTTAACTGCTGGGAAATATAGAATAGTAAAGTTTAGCGGAAAATGTGCTGCTGAATTTGAATTAAAGTAAAAACAAATAAGAGGGGTAGTATGGATAAAGAAAAAGTTGTAGTTTCATTCAGCGGGGGAAAAGATTGTACTTTAGCCTTGTATAGGATGATTAAAAGTGGTTATAAAATAATAGGATTATTAGTTACGTTTGAAAGCAAAAAAGATTCGTATTTTCATAAAATACCAAGGAATGTTTTTCAGGATATTTCTAAAGAATTGGAAATTCCACTTATTGAAATAGATTGTAGCAATAAGAATAATTATGAAGAAGAATTTGAGATGGCATTAAAAGGTTCAAAAGATAAAGGTGCTGAAATTTGTGTATTTGGAGATATAGATATAGAGGCACATAGAGGTTGGTGTTTAGATAGGTGCAAGGCAGCAGAAATTAAAGGAGTATTCCCTTTATGGCAAGAAAATAGGGAAAAGCTTACTAATGAATTTATAGATTATGGTTTTAAGGCTATAATTAAAAAGGTAAATCTAAAGGCGCTAGGAATAGAGTTCTTAGGAAAAGAATTAACAAAAGATGTTGTTAATGAAATAAAAAACTTAGGATGTGATCCTTGTGGAGAAAATGGAGAATATCATACATTAGTTTTTGATGGTCCTATATTTAAGAGTTCAATCAAATTTAATAAGAGTGGTACAGAGATTACAGAGAATTATGGATATTTAACAGTAAACGGATTATTAGATTAAAGATATAAATTAGAAAAATAATTCAAAATTTGAATTCAAATGTTGGAAATCAGAGATTAAAAATAAATGTTAAGTATTGGAACTCGAATTTGAGGGGAGTAAAGAAATGGATAAAAAAAGTATAATGTTTTTAGGTACAGCGTCTTCTGTTGGTAAAAGTACTTTAGTAACAGCCCTATGTAGATATTTAAAAAATCAAGGGTTAAATGTAGCTCCTTTTAAGGCCTTAAATATTTCATTAAATTCTTATGTAACAAAAGATGGATTAGAAATGGGACGAGCTCAAGTAGTTCAAGCAGAGGCTTGCAAATTAGAGCCAGATGCATTGATGAATCCGGTTTTGCTAAAACCAAGTGGTGAATATACACAAGTAATAGCAGATGGAAAAGTTTTTTGTAATATTGAGCCTTATAAATACAAGGAACTTAATGAAACTTTAAAGGTCAGAGTTAAGAAAGCTTATGATAAGCTAAGCAAAAAGCACGATGTAATTGTACTGGAGGGATCTGGGAGTTGTGCCGAAATAAATTTGAAAGATAGCGATATATCTAATATGGCTATGGCAGAAATTGCTGATGCACCTGTAATTTTAGTATCCGATATTGATAGAGGTGGAGTTTTTGCATCTATAGTTGGTACAATTCAATTATTATCCGAATCAGAGCGTGAAAGAATAAAAGGGGTAATAATTAATAAGTTTAGAGGTAATATAGAACTATTTAAACCTGCAATAAAACAGTTAGAGGATATTATAAATATTCCAGTCCTTGGAGTTATGCCATATGAAAAATTTGATATTGATGATGAAGATAGTGTAACTGAAAGAATTAGGAACAAAGAAGAAGTTGGAACTTTAGATATTACTATTATAAGGCTTTCTCATATGTCAAACTTTACTGATTTTAGTATTTTAGATAGAATTCCAGATGTGACTATACGATATGTTGATAAACCTAGTGAATTAAAAAATCCAAATTTAATTATAATACCTGGAACAAAGAATACAATTGAAGATTTAAGAAGTATGAAAGAAAATAAATTATTTGATAAAATAAAAGAATTAAAAGAGAGTGGTACACCCATTTTAGGAATTTGTGGAGGGTATCAAATGCTTGGAACGTTGATACTCGATAAATTAGGCGTTGAGGGTAATATATCTCAAGAGGATGGTTTCGGATTTTTGGATATAAAGACACGATTTAATGAGACGAAAGTTACAAAGCAGACTAAGGGAAATATTTTATGTGATCTAAAATCAATTAAGTCCATAGAAGGTAGCACTATAAGTGGCTATGAAATTCATAATGGAATAAGCAAGATTGGTAAGAAAGCAATACCTTTTATTAAGGATTTAGACGGTGATATTGTAGGTGTATGCGACAAAGAAAGAATTGTTGCAGGAACTTATCTTCATGGTATGTTTGATTCAGAAGAATTTATAAGTTCATTTGTTAAATCTCTTAAAGAGAACAACGATATTGTTGTTACAGAAGATATAATTATAGAAAAAGTGAATGAATATAAAGATAATGAATATGATAGATTATCTAAACTTTTTGAAGAAAATATAGATATATATCAGTTGAGAAAAATAATGGAACTTTAGGAAGAAGGGGATAGAGATGTTAACGGCTACTGAAGAGAGATTATTAGAATATATAGAAGAACGCGCAAGAGCAAATGTTAAAGGTAAAACTTTCTATAAGATGACGGATATATTAGAGCAGGCGTTTTGGATATCAGAAGAAAAGGCATATGAGGTTTTGAAAAATATAATAGCGAGAAAAAATATAGGAAATTCCAAAGATGCTATTATAGATGAATATATTGATATGCTTAAAAAGGGATATGGATCAATACAAGAACAGGTAGATTTATTTGGTGGGGATAAGTATACGAGTGTTATGTATGCGGCTGAAAGAAGGTTAAAGCAGTATGAAGGCGGTACATTCTTTGATCTTCTTAGAGAAGTTTATAAAGTCCCAGACGAAGAAATTATGGAGGTAACAGAAAAGTATTTAAAGTTTTTAAACTCTCCAATATTTTCATATAGGTTAGAAAAGGAGACTTTTCATAAGTTTCTACAATCAGACCTAGAGGAATTAGATAAGCAGTTCAATAGATTTGTAAATTTATAGTATTAAGTTAAAGATAGTTATTAAGCAGAGCATGCTGTAGTTAAAAGATAATAATTATGATTCTAAGTGTTAGAAGTAGATTTAGATAAATAGAGAATATTATTCTGAATATTCAAGAAAATAATAGAAAAGTTTTATACCCAGTTTTTATAGTATTCATGTAATAATATACTATATGAACTGGGTGTAAAATTATCATTTTAATACTCTAAGTATTGCTAATAATATAAGTAGAGCTCCTGATAACCAAGATAATTCAAGGTGTACTTTTTGAGCAAATTTTCGTCCAATAACTACCCCAAGAGATACTAGAGAAACTCCTATGATAAAGCATAATACTAAAACTTCCGTATAGTTAATGTTACATAGGCTAGACCCAATTCCTACTGCAAGACTATCTAATGATAATGCTAAACCTAGATAAAATGATTCTTTAATATTTAGGCATTTTGAGTTATCAAAGTCAGCTTTTATTTCATCTGCATAAACTTGCAAGACAAATTGAAAATCAAAGATCTTAAATGTTAAGGGACTATCGGATTTTGAACATTTTGAAATATATGATTTAAAGATATATTCAAATAATCTATATATTCCAAGTAACATCAAAAGTACAAATCCTAAAATTGCGGGAAGGTTACTTGGGAGTATGCTTTTAACTATTGAGCCAATAAGTAAAGAACAAGCAAGTGTAATGGTGCATACTAAATTTATTACTACTGCGCATATGGGTGGAATACGAATTTTAGAAGTACCATAAGCAATACTTGCAACAAAAGAATCTATGCATAACGAAGATACTAATAATAAAGACTCAAGCATAACTATTACCTCATAAGTTTTAGATACAATTCATGATATGAAAGAAAACTACTATTAGTTACAAATTTTGAGGTTTTATATTATTTTGGAATAGATTTATTAATAATAATTGAAATTCCTATAGAATCACTGTAAACTATAAGAAATAATAACAATGAATATATAATATATTGTTGTAATAACATATTCATATATATATTGCCTTTGGTGATTTAAATATTTATAATGTAGCAATTTAATCGCAACATATATATCTAAAAAAATACCAATAAATATGCCGAAAATTATATTATATAAATGGAGGAATAAAATGTATAAATTACTTGCACTAGATATGGATGGAACTTTACTTACAACTGATAAGAAGGTTTCAAAAAATACTGAGGCGGCTATAAAAGCTGCAGAAGAAAAGGGTGTTAAGATAGTATTAGCATCAGGAAGACCATTAGATGGGTTAAATAGATATTTAGAAGAGCTTGATTTAAAAAAAGGTGAGGACTATGTACTTAGCTTTAATGGAGGATTAGTTCAAAATACTAGAGGAAAAATTGTTTCAAAGGTATGTTTAAAAGGGAGCGATTTAAAATATATATATGAAATAAGCAAAAGACTCAATGTCAATGTACATGCTTTTTCTGCAAAGGATGGATTAATAGCACCTAAAACTAGTCAATATACAGAGTATGAAGCTGCAATGAATGGAATTGATATTACTATTAAGGATTTCAATGAAGTTGATGACAATGAAGATATTATAAAAGTCATGATGATAGATCCACAAGAAATATTAGATCCAGCCATAAAGGAATTACCTAGTGAAATTTATGAGAAATATAGTGTATTTAAAAGTGCACCTTACTTTTTAGAATTTACTCATAAGGAAGTAGATAAAGGACTTGGATTAAAAAAACTTGGTGAATATCTTGGGATAAAACAAGAAGAAATAATTGCATGTGGAGATGCTGGTAATGACTTATCAATGGTAAAGTATGCTGGTCTTGGTGTAGCTATGGGAAATGCTACTGAAGAAATTAAACAAGCTGCAAATTTTATTACTGATTCAAATGATGAAGATGGAATAGTAAAAGTAATAGAAAAATTTATTTTAAGTGAATCTAAATAGGAATTTATAGGAAATTGTTTTATTTCTATTGCCTAAACTACATTTTGATAGGCATTATAAAACAATTTCTTTTTATTCTTTGGGAACTGCCTATCAAGGCAAAGCCTTCAAAGAGTATAATGAAAGTAGTTTTATTTTCGCAGGAAATTTATAATATGTTGAAATATATGGACATTGTGTGGCTTATGAGTACAATTAATATAATAGCCTACGCAAGTGATGCTAAAAAGAATAAATACAATAAAAAAATAAATAGATTTAATTAATGAAATTTGATGTTTAAGGTAATATAATATATTTATGCACATATACGGTAGGATTAATTTACTTAATAATTAAAAAATTAAATTAATTGTTTGGTTATTGTTAGGTGTTACATAAAGAAAGGCTATTTACATATGGTCTATATTTAGGGGTATAGTATAAATAATAATGATTTATTTAGGGGGAATATAAGCTTTGAGATTAGTCCCAATTGAAAACGTAAAGCCAAACACAGTACTTGGAAAATCGCTGTATGATATTAATGGTAGAATTCTACTTAGAGCTGGAGTAGTTTTAAGAGAAAATACAATTGCAAAAATAAAGGAAATAAATATTTTATCAATATATATAGTTGATAAATATAGTAATGAAGAAATTGAAGATATTATTAAGCCAGAACTTAGACAAAAAGCAATTATAACAATAAAAGAAGCCTTTTCTAACATAGGACGACTTAATAATAATTCAGTAAGGAATAAAGAAAGTGATTATACTTGGCAAGAGCAGAGTTATTTTTATAATATTGGAAAGATGGCAGTAGATTTAATTGAGGATATCGTAAATCGAAGGGATGTAATGCTTGCATTAGTAGATATACGAAGTATGAATAATTATATGTATTCTCATTCTGTAAATGTTGCAGTAATATCACTTACTATAGGAATTGCGCTTCAACTATCAAAAAAGAAATTAGAAGCTCTATGTATAGGAGCATTGATACATGACATTGGAAAATCATTAGTACCTAGAGAGATATTTGATAAACAGGGAAGTTTAAGTGAAGAAGAAAAAGAAATATTAAAACAACATCCAAGACTTGGATATAAGTATTTATCAACTACTTATAATATTAATAGTCTAAGTAAATTAATAGTCCTTCAACATCATGAAAGACCAGATGGAAATGGATATCCAGATGGATTAACTAAGGATAATATTATTGAACTAAGTAATATTGTAAGTATTGCCAATGTATATGATAATTTATCAACAGACTTGCCGAATAAAAGAGCAATGTTTCCAAGTGATGTACTGGAATATTTAATGTCGAATGCAGGAACAATGTTTGATTATAATATAGTTAATATATTTTGTAGAATAGTAATTCCATATCCAAAAGGAACTATTGTAGAATTAAGCACAGAAGAAGTTGCTGTGGTTGAAGAAACAATACCAGGATTCCCGCTCAGACCAACTGTAAGAGTAATAGAAAGTCCTAGGGTAAGTAGAATTAGTATGAAAATTGATCTTATAAAAGAAATTTCAATAGTTATTACCGGGGTGAAATATGAAATTGATTAGTATAAGCATATAAAGGCAATCTTAATCTAAAGATTGCCTTTATAACTATTCAAAAATGTCAATAAACTTAAAATTGATAACATCAAATAAACCTTTATCTGTAATCTTTAAATCTGGTATTACTGGTAATGATAAAAACGATAATGTTAAAAATGGATTGAAATCAATTTGTGGTGCTATAATTTTGATAGCTGAATGGAGATTTTTTAAATCAAACTCAATTTCACCATATGTTCTATTTGTCATAAGCCCACCAATTTCGAGTTTAATATGAGCAAGAATATTTTTATCTTTAACCACAATTATACCGCCGCCCATTCGCTCCAATTCTTTAGCAGCAAATAGCATATCTTTATCATTTGTCCCAGCGATTATTAAATTATGGGAATCGTGAGCAATGGTGGTTCCAATCGCACCTGCTGAAATTCCCAAGCCTTTTAAGATTCCAAGTCCTAAATTGCCAGAAGCCTTATGTCTTTCAATAACTGCGATTTTTAATAAGTCTTCTTCAGTTGAGGAAGTGAAAAATTTATAATCACTATCTTTTATTGAATTAATATCTGAAATATTGAGCCTTAAATGAATGCTTTCTAATTTGTTTGGAATTATTTCTATTGCATTCAATATCTTTACGTCTTTATTTGGTATATTAATTTTGAAACTATCTTCACTTAGTGGTGGAAGATTTATAGAATTATAAAAAGCATTGTTATTTGCGTTTTTTACTAAATCTGTATCGAAATTAACAAGTTCATTATTGTTTACAACTAATTTACCTTCTTTATAAACTTGAGATATTTTAAATCTTTCTAAGTCATCTAATAATATAAAATCTGCAATGTATCCAGGGGCAATTGCTCCTTTGTTATTTAGTTTATATAAGAGAGATGGATTTAGTGTTGCCATTTGAATAGCTGTTTCTGGATTTAAATTAGAGTTGTTTATAGTATAAATAATTGAGCTATTAATTGATCCATTAGCAGCAATATCGTCAATATGCTTATCATCAGTGCAGAAGCAAAATCTATTACTATTAGATTCATTGACTGCAGGTAATAATTCTTTTAAGTTTTTAGCAACGGTACCTTCTCTAATTAGAATATACATACCACGTCGGATCTTATCAAGAGCTTCTTCAGCATTATTACATTCGTGATCAGTTAAAATATTGGCGGCCCTATAGGTGTTTGTCATCATAGATGTGAAGCCAGCTCCATGACCATCAATAACTTTATTATTAGTAATTGAATCGCATATCTTATCAATTATCTTATCATCACATTCTGAGACAGAAGGATAATCCATAACTTCAGCTAAACCTAAAACTTTATCATTTTTATAAAAATCTTTTAAGTCCTTAGAGAGCAAAGTTGCACCAGAGCTTTCAAAGCTAGTACCAGGAACACATGATGGAAGCATAAAATATATATCAAATGGGATGTTTTGTGAAGAATTAAGCATGAAATTTATACCATCAGCTCCCATAACATTTGAGATTTCATGAGGATCTGCAATAACAGATGTGATTCCGTTTAATAATGCCAGCTTGCTGTATTCAGTAGGTGTGACCAAACTGGATTCTATATGGCAATGGGAATCAATAAGTCCAGGACAAATATATTTGTTAGTTCCATCTACAATTTCATACCCATCATAGTCACCAATACCAACAATATATCCATCTTTAATACCAATAGTATCTACGAACCTATTCTTATTAAAAACATCAATTATGGTAACATTTTTAATTACGAGATCACATTTTACACTTCTATTAGAAGCTTTAATATGATTTATTAATGTATCTTTATTCAAATAAAAGTCCTCCTTATTACGAATTTTTATTAGTTATATTCACTGTATCTAAAAAATATATTGCCTTATTATAATTGAAATTTGTGAATATTGTCAAAAGTAAAAATGTTTACAAATAAAAAAATATATATTCTTACTTTTGATAACGTTTAGACATAAAGGCTTTATACATAATATGGAGATAAGGAAGTTAGGTGCATATTATAAGCTTAATTATAATATGCACCTAACTTTTAGTTATATGATTAATTATTTAACTAAATAAATTCTATACATGTTGGAGTTGGGATGTTTTCAGATTTTATAAAAGTTAATTCTCCTGTTATTGAATTAATAGAAAATATAGATATATTATCAGAATTTTCATTAGCACAAAGTAGAAATTTACCAGATGGATCCAATTGAAAATCTCTAGGAGAATCACCATTACAAGAAATAGTGTCGATATACTTTAGCTTTCCATTATCTGAATTTATATGGAATAAACTTAAAGAATTATTTCCTCTATCCGAAGTATAGAGAAATTTATTATTCTTGTGCATACGAATTGCGGAACCAGATTTTGTCCCTTTGTAGTCCTTTGATAATGAACTTAAAGTTTGAATATTTTCAAAAACAATATTTGATTTTGCTTTATAATCAAAAACAAATATTTCAGAAGTTAACTCACTTAAAACGTAGTAATAGTGTTTTCCATTAGCATAAGTAATATGTCTTGGCCCTGTGCCGGCAGGGAATGTATAGCTTAAATTTTCATTTTGATATAGTTTTCCATCTTTTATTGAAGAAACTATCATTTTATCAATCCCTAAATCAATAGATAAAATATATTTGTCATCATCAGTAAACATTGAGCAATGAATATGAGGTTTTTCTTGTCTCAATTGATTTACACTAGAGCCACTATGACTTCCAAGCATAGGAGAGTTTAAAATTAAGCCATCTAAAGTTTTGTAGACAAACATCTTGTTTTCATGATAGTTTGAAGAAATTAAAATCTCATGACTGTTATTTAGACTTACATGACAAGGTGGTTTTTCTTCTGAAAGATTAGAGTTTATTAAGTGTAGTTTATTATCTTCTTTCCAATATTTAAATGAAGATACCCCAGCTTTTTCCTTGATTTTACATGTTGAATAAAGAATGTGTCGTTCTCTATCTAGAGTTAGATATGTAGGATTCTCTATATTGTAAGCTAAATTGATATTTTCAATATTGCCTGAAATTGTATCAAAATTAATTCTATAGATTCCTTTACTTTCATTTTTGGTATAAGTTCCAATAAATCCAACTGAAATATTTTCTTTTAGTACCATTACATATGCCCCCTTTTATTGTATATCTATTAGTATAGCATAAATGGAAGTAAAAGATATTTATGAAATTTTGCAGAGATCTATTGATTTTAATCATTTAATTATAGTAGTGGAAGAAATAAAAAAAATTAATAATTGTGTATAATTATTAATGTCAAAATACAATTAAATAATAGTAAATTTTTGTAAATGGTTAATTGTAAACATCTATAAACTGTAAATGAAGTAATTCTATAATTTATTAACAGTGATTACCACAAAATTAGTTTTATGCAAAAAAATTCTTTATCATAATTTTAAAAATATTTCAAGAATTTTAGCCGCAATTTTGAATTGTGAAATGTGCATTGTGAATTGAAACCTATATAAATTGGGTTAAAGAATTTATGCCATATATTTATAGCTTAACTTGTGAAAGTCATAGCAAAATAAATGTATTTTTAAGCTTACATAATTTTATTATTATATTTATTTTTATAATGTTGATAAGAAGTGGAATTTTGATATAATAATATTTATATACAAAAATAATTAAATAATAATCTAAAATAAGCAATAATCACATTGGGGGGAAACAAATATGCCAATAAAAATTCCTATAGAATTGCCTGCATTTCAGGTTTTGTCTGATGAAAACATATTCGTAATGAATAATGAGAGGGCTAATACTCAAGATATCAGACCGCTAAAAATAGCAATTCTTAATTTAATGCCAAAAAAAATAGTAACAGAAAATCAATTATTAAGATATTTATCTAACACGCCACTACAAGTAGAGGTAAGTCTAATACAGACTAAGAGTTATACTTCACACAATACACCACCGGAGCATCTAAATAAATTTTATAGCTATTTTGATGATATAAAGCAAGAAAAATTTGATGGACTTATAATAACTGGGGCTCCAGTTGAACAAATGGCTTTTGAAGAGGTTACATACTGGAAAGAGCTTACTGAAATAATGGAATGGAGCAAGACTCACGTATTTTCAACATTCTATATTTGTTGGGGAGCACAGGCAGGTTTATATTATCACTATGATATACCTAAATATGATTTAGATGAAAAAATGTTTGGTGTGTTCTCACATTGGGTTAATGATGAGAAAGCTGATTTGACAAGAGGATTAGATGATGTGTTTTATGCACCACACTCTAGACACACTGAAGTCAAACGTGAAGATATAGAGAAAGTTTCAAATCTTGAAATTTTATCCGAATCTGAGGAAGCTGGAGTATTCATAGTTGCAACAAAAGATAGGAGAAATGTGTTTGTAACTGGACATATGGAATATGATAGAAATACATTGATGGATGAATATATAAGAGATAAAGAAAAAGGCGATGAAATAGCTTTACCTAAAAATTATTTTAGAAATGATGACATAAATCAAAAACCGTTGTACACATGGAGAGGTCCTGCTAGCATAGTTTTTGGAAACTGGCTAAATTATTGTGTATACCAAAATACACCTTTTGATCTTAATACTCTTTAGAAATTTTATGAATAAATCATAAGTGCTTTTAAAGCACTTATGATTTTGTTCTTAAATTTTGTGAATATTATATAAGGAGATATTGATGAAGGAAAAGAATTTTCATTTAATATTATTAATAAGTATATCTGTAATTTTAGTTGCGTCGGGAATAAATCCTCATGATAGATTTACATGGGTATTAGAGGTTATTCCGGCAGTGATAGGCGTTATGGTATTAATAACTACTTATAATAAATTCGTATTTACTAACTTAACGTATATTCTTATTTGGTTTCATGCAGTTATATTAATAGTGGGTGGTCATTATACATATGCAGAAATGCCTTTATTTAATTGGCTAAGAGATACTTTTGAATTGAGTAGAAATTACTATGATAGACTTGGGCATTTTGCACAAGGATTTATACCAGCAATAATTATTAGAGAAATTTTCATAAGAAATAAAATTGTTAAAAATATAGCATGGACAAATTTTATTACAATATCAATTTGCCTTGCTATTAGTGCTTCTTATGAAATAATAGAATTTAGTGTAGCATTAATTACTGGCGAAAGTGCAACTGCCTTTTTAGGAACTCAAGGAGATATTTGGGATACTCAGTGGGATATGATCTTTGCGCTTCTAGGTTCAATGGTTTCAGTATTAACGGTAGGAAAATATCATGAGAATCTATTAAAGACGAAGCAGTAATACTTTGTCCAATAAAATTTGAATATTAGTATGTCATTTTAATAATTTAAATATAGTATAGCTATGAAAATTTGCATAAGAAGTATGAATGGAACTCCAATTGTAAACTTCTTATGCTTTGTTTTATGCCTAAAACTAGACATTCCAATAAGCATGCCAATAGATCCCCCCAAAATAGAGATACCAATGAGTGTTTTTTCAGGTATTCTCCATTCTTTATGAATAGCTCTTTGTTTATCTATAAACATAATAAGAAATCCTAGAAGGTTAATAATCAATAAATATGTAAATACGACTTTTAACATAAATTTCACTCCAATATATCATTAAATATAAATTAATATTAATGATAACATAATTCATACTGAAGCACAAAATATAGAGATATGAAGTAAAAGAAGTTAGATTTACGAAATTTTATTAGTATTGCTTATTTTTGAATCTATGACATTAGCCGCCTAAAGTTATATCTTGCTCATTGTACCAAGATAAAGCATCATAAAAGTCCTCTTTTTTAAAATCAGGCCAGTAATTATCTAAAATATAAAAATCGGAGTAAACTGATTGAACTGGCAGCAAGCCACTTAATCTTCTTCGTCCACCCCATCTAATTATAAGATCTATTCTAGAAATATCCTTTGATTGTAAATGTGGTTGAATATGTTTTTTTGATATATCTGCATTTTTTAGTAGATTTAAATCCCATTCCCAACCATAATTTATTAAAAAGTTTGCCTTTATTCCACCTGAACCAAACTTTTTTCTTTTAGTGAAGGGCAATAATTCTTTTGGAAAGCAACTAGACTCAGTATTACCTAAGACTAATATTTCGCAATCTTCTTTTGTTAAAAGCATAACAGAATCAATGCAAGCTTTAGTAAATGCTATCTTTTGATCGCTAGGACGTTTGGTATTATCAATTGTGAATCCATAAAAGGTTACTTCCTGAATATTTTCTTTTTGGCATAATTTAAAGACCTCAAGTCCTGGATTTATTCCGTGATCATATCCCTTATCTTTGCTTAATGAGTTAGATAAAGCCCAACGTCTATTTCCATCAGGAATGATGCCTATGTGTTTTGGGATTCGCATAATTTTTTTCACCTCTCAAATTTGATATTGCTTTTAAGAGTATAACCCAATTAATCCAAAAAAATACACACCTATAAAAAAAGCGCGAAGCGCAATTAAGAACTTAAATGAAAAAAGCGCGCACATATTAGAAGAGTGCGGAGCACAATTAGGAACTTGCTAAGCGCAATTAAGAACTTAAATGAAAAAAGTGCGAAGCACAATTCGGAACTTATTAAGCGAAGCTAAGAAAGTAGGTGAAAAAGTACTCATTTATAAAAAAGGGAGAAGCATAATTAGAAATATAGGTTGGATAGAAACTTAAAAAATAAAAACCCTAAGCACAAGTTTAGGGGATCCTATGCTTAGGGCGAGTCATTAATATATAAACGACTTCTATTAATTAATAAGGGGTAAATAATTAACTACTTTACGATATCAGTATAATCCTTAAATGTGTCAAAAATATGTCAGAAATAAAAAATACATTTAATTAATATAATAATATTTATAAAGAGCTGTATCACTATGAAGAATAGGTTATTAAGTTATATGAGCTGATTATAAATATTTAATAATTAATTATAAATTAAATGTTTTTTGAGCGAAAATAGTATATACTAAAATATTAGCAGAACAAGATGTTTATCTAAGGTTAGAAATTTTTTCGATTAACGTTGTTTTGATAGATTCTAAGGAATATTCTTTGATTAGAATTTTATTAGATAGAGAGCAAGAAAAAATTTTTTCATTATCTATATTATTCAGAGTTAATCTATAATTCTTATAAGAATTGCTTGGAAAAAACAATCTTTATCTGATAAACTTAAGTGAGAGTCCAAATGTATCATTTGGTAACTCTAACTTACTCAGTGAACGAATGTGAGTCGAGTTGCAGCAATGAGTCGAAAAGTGAAGATCCAAATTTTATATTTGGTTACTGCAGTTTCTCCTTGTGAGAATGTAGCATTTGGAAAAAAATAGAAAATGTAAATAAAAAAGTATGTGAGGTGTCAATACGTGATAGGCTTAATAGGCATAAGAAAAAATACTCCATTGGAAATTAGAGAAAAATTTATAGTTAAGTCTAAAAAATATAACGAGTATTTTGAAGAATTATTAAAGGAGCTAAATGAAGTAGTTATTTTAGCTACATGTAATAGAACAGAAATTTATTTTAATGCTTCTTTAAATGAAGAAGAATTATTAAAAAAGATTTTTGATGTTTTTAATTGGGATTATGAATATAAAAAATATGTTTTTATAACTAATAATAAGGATGCTTATAGGCATTTGTTTGAAGTTTGCTCCGGGTTTCATTCGAAAATATTAGGAGAAGATCAAATTCTAGGGCAAGTTAAGGATGCTTATGAAGAAGCTTTGGAATTTAAAGCTGTTTCATTGGAATTACATAGATTATTTCAGGAAGCTATTACTTGTGGAAAGCGATTCAGAAAAGAAGCTAAGTTATTTGAAATACCAGTATCATCTTCTTCGATAGTGGTTAGCGAATCTATTAAGCGTGAATGTACTAAATTTATGGTTTTAGGTTATGGGGAAGTTGGACAGCTTGTAATGAAATATTTGCTTTCACATAAAATCCAAACTGTCTACTTGGTTGTTAGAAATCCTAAGATAAAAGATGAAATACAGGATGAACGAGTAAAAGTAATTACTTTTGAAGAAAAGAATAAATATATTAATAGTATAGAATGTATAATAAGCTGTACTTCAGCACCACATCCAGTTGTAAAAACAGAAGATATTAGTGAAAGTGGAAGTAGGTTAGTAATATATGATTTATCAGTTCCGAGAGATGTGGAAAAAGAGGTGGCGTTATTATCTAGGACTGAAGTTTACAATATTGATACAATAAGTCGTATAGATGATGAAAATAAAAAATTAAGAAAAGACAAGATGGAAGACAATAGGCATATAATGAATAAATACCTGAAGGAATATGATGAATGGTTAAAATTAAGAAGTATTTCTCATGTAATCAAAAACTTAAAAACTGTTGGAAATGATGTTTACGAGAAAAGAGTTCAAACTTTTTCACATAAAAGCAAAGATAAAAATGATATTGCTTTAGCACATAAATTAATTAAAAGTACATCTGATTTTTACATAAATAGGGCAATTGAAGTTATTAAAGAAGAGACTCTAAAAGGATGTGGTGAAGAATGGATAGGAATAATAGAGAAAATATTTATGACGAAGGAATAGAGTATTCTTATATCTCATTAATTTCTAAAAAGCTAAGAGTTGGAATAGTTGGCGGAGGTAAAGCGGGCACAATAAAAGCAAGACATTTTGTAAGAAATAAATGCTGTGTCGAGGTAATTTCTAAAACTTTTGATGAAGAATTAATAGAACTTTCTAAAGTATTTCCAGAAAGACTTAAGCTTATAGATGAAGATTTAAGCTATGAATTTTTAAGAGATAAGCATCTTATAATTATTGCATTAGATGATGAAAATTTAAAAACAATGGCAAAGAAATACTGTGAAGAGAGCTATAAGATATATATAGATTCATCTGATTTTATAAGTGGAATGGGAGTTGTTCCGATTCAAAGAAGTACAGAAAATGCAGTATTTGCTTTAAATACTAAGTATGGAAATCCAAAAGGAGCAGTTTTACTTTCTAACAAAGTAGAAAATACTATAAAAGAATATGATGAATTTATTAGATATATAGGATTAATACGAAATAAAGCAAAGTCATTTCCAGAACTTAAAATACAGATAACTTCGTTTATTGGAAATGATGAATTTAAAAAATCTTTTGATAAGGGTGAAGCTGAAAAAGCATTAAGAAGCAGATTTTCGAAGGAAATTGTAGATTATTTAATCAATTTTTAAATGGATTTGTAGATAAATGAATTTTGGAGGTAGAATTAAATTAATGAATAAATTGACTATAGCAACAAGAAAAAGTAAATTAGCACAGACACAAACAGAAATAATAATGAAAAGTTTAAAGGATAAATTTAATATAGATAGTGAAAAAATGCTTATTGTTACTGAAGGAGATAGAAAATTAGATGTTTCTTTGGCAAAGATAGGCGGAAAGGGATTATTCGTAAAAGATATAGAAATTGCACTTTTAGAAAAAAGAGCTGATGGCGCAGTTCATAGTATGAAGGATGTACCTTATGAGCTGAGTCATGAATTTGAAATAGCGGCTATAACGGAAAGAGAAGATATAAGGGATGTATTAATTTCTAAAGATAATATACCATTTAAAGAGCTTAGAAAAGGTGCAATAATCGGAACTAGCAGTATAAGAAGAGCTTGTCAGCTAAAGCTTATGAGAAATGATTTGGATATAGTCCCAATTAGAGGAAATGTTCAAACTAGATTAGAGAAAATGAAAGAACAGAATTTAGATGGAATCATACTAGCTTCGGCAGGATTAAAAAGATTAAATGAAGAAGATATAATCACTGAGTATTTTGATCCTAAAGTATTTATACCAGCAGTGGCTCAAGGAGCTTTGGGAATAGAATGTCTAAAAACTAGCAGTGCTAAAAAATATTTTGAAAAAATGGAAGATTCAAATGCTAAGTTAACAGTTGAGGCTGAACGAAGCTTTATGAGAATGCTAAATGGTGATTGTCACAGCCTTATTGGAGCTTATTCTGAAATTCAAGGTAATGATTTATATATGATTGGTATATATGACATAGGCGGAAGAATAGTTAAAAAAGATATTTTAGGAGATAAAAACGATCATATTGAATTAGGAAGAAAATTGGCAAATAAGATATTAGAGATATAGGAGAGAAGGAATATGAGTAAAGTATATATAATAGGTACAGGTCCAGGAGATGAAGAGTTATTAACATTAAAGGCTGTCAAGGTATTAAAAAGATGTACTGCTGTTCTTTATGATAGATTGGTTTCAAATAATGTTTTGAATTATCTAGAACCAAATTGTGAAATTTATTATTGTGGAAAGGAACCAGGAGCTCATTCAAAAACTCAAGAGGAGATTAATGAACTTTTAGTTAAACTTGCAAAAGAAGGGCATACAGTTGGAAGAATTAAAGGTGGAGACCCATATGTTTTTGGAAGAGGCGGAGAAGAGGTATTGGCTTTAGTTGATGAAAATATAGAATTTGAGGTAATACCAGGGGTAACATCTCCTATTGCAGTTTTAAATTATGCAGGAATCCCAATAACTCACAGAAAGATAGCACAAAGTTTTCATGTTATAACAGGAAAATCTGCGCAAGATTTAAATGTGAATTTTAAGGCTCTAGCTAAAGAAGAAGGCACATTAGTATTTATGATGGGATTAGGCAATTTAGATAATATAGTGGAGGAGCTTATTAATAATGGAAAAGAACCAATTTTCCCATGTGCGGTAGTGATGAGAGGAACTTCAGCTAAGCAAAAAAAGGTAGTAGGAACGCTTGAGAATATTTCACAAAAAGTAAAAGATGCTAAATTACAATCTCCATGTATAATTGTTGTTGGTGAAGTTGTAAATTTAAATAAAGATTTGAACTGGTATGAAAATAAACCTTTGTTTGGAAAGAATATATGTATTACAAGATCAAGGAGACAATCTGAGAAATTAAAAAATAAATTAGTTGACTTAGGAGCGGAAGTTACAAGTTTTAATTCTATTAAGATAGAAAGCAGTGCGGAAAACTTAAATGATTATATAGAGAAGATAGAAAATTATGATCATATGGTATTTACTTCAGTTAATAGTGTAGAAATATTTTTTGATTATCTTATTGAAAAAGATTATGATATAAGAAGAATTAAAGCTAAAATATCCGCAATAGGCGCTGCTACTGCAAATTCTTTAAAACAAAGAGGAATTATCTGTTTTGCAAAGGCCAGAGAATTTGTTGGTGAAGGTTTAGTGAGCATATTAAAACCTCATTTGAAAGATAACCAAACTCTACTTTTGCCGTGTTCTGCAAAAAGTAGGAAATATATTTATGAAGAACTAACAAATTGTGGTGCAAGTGTAGATAAAGTATATATATATGATACGGTTTGTGGATCAGTAGTTAATAAGAGATCTTTTGATGAAGTTGACATAGTATTCTTCACAAGTCCGTCAACAGTTGAAAACATGATTGATATGTTAGGGATTGAGGAAATTAAGAAAAAGCAGGTTATAGCTATAGGACCAAAGACTAATGAACCTTTAGAAAAGTACGGAATAAAAGCATACGTATGTAAAGAACACTCAGAGGAAGGGTTTCTGAAAGAGATAGAAAATTTACTGCAATAGAGGAAATAGATTTTTTAAAATGATTAATATATAAATTTAGAGATTAAATAAAATGATGGACATCTTTGAAGATGGCTAAAATAATGGAGGAGTTTGTTATGATTAAAAGAGGTAGAAGACTTAGAGTTAATGCTGCCATTAGAGATATGGTTAGAGAAACAAGTTTAAATTCAAAGGATTTTATTTATCCAATTTTTGTTGTTGAGGGAGACAATATAAAAAATGAAATTTCATCACTGCCAGATGTTTATCATTATTCAGTTGATAGATTGTATGAAGTAGTTGAAGAAGTTAGAGAAGCTAATATTTCTGGAGTATTACTTTTTGGAATTCCAAACCATAAAGATGAGTGTGGTTCTGAAAGTTATAATGATAATGGAATTGTTCAACAGGCAATAAGAGAAATAAAGAAGCTTGATAAAGAATTGCTTGTTATTACTGATGTTTGTATGTGTGAATACACTTCACATGGACACTGTGGAATAATCCATGATGAATATGTAGACAATGATGAAACATTAGAATATTTAAGTAAAATAGCAGTATCACATGCAAAGGCAGGTGCAGATATTATAGCTCCTTCGGACATGATGGATGGAAGAATTGGATCATTAAGAAGTGCATTAGATGAAAATAACTTTAAGAATGTTAGCATAATGAGTTATTCTGCTAAATATTGCTCGGCGTTTTATGGACCATTCAGAGATGCGGCAAATTCAGCGCCACAATTTGGAGATAGAAAGACATATCAAATGGATCCAGGGAATAGGATGGAAGCCATTCGTGAAACGCAAATGGATGTAGAAGAAGGAGCAGATTTCATTATGGTTAAGCCAGCACTTTCTTACCTAGACATAATAAGAGATTGTAAAGAAAATTTCAATCTTCCTCTTGTGGCTTATAATGTAAGTGGTGAGTATGCTATGATTAAAGCAGCTGGAAAGCTTGGCGTTATTGATGAAGAAAGAGTAATGATGGAAACTTTAACATCGATTAAGAGAGCTGGAGCAGATATAATTATTACTTATCATGCATTAGAGGCAGCAAAAGTTCTAAGAAGATAAAAGAACACAAATAGATAGTAATTAAAAAAATTATATATTGCAAAAATAATTATTCACCATAATTCTAAAAATATTACAAGAATTTTAGTCGTAATTGTGAATTGTGCATTGCAACATATATATTTAAATATATAAATTTTTTACAATTTAAATATAATAATATGTAAATATGAAACAATAAAAATATAAACATATATAAATATTTATAGATTTTATGCGGGCTAAGGAGGAGTTAATTTGAAAAACGTTGATATATTTAAAGAATCAGAGGAATACATGCCTGGTGGAGTTAACAGTCCGGTTAGAGCTTTTAAGGGAGTTAATTTAAATCCGCCTGTTATAAAAAGCGGGAAAGGTGTAATAATCAAAGATGAAGAAGATAATGAATATATAGACTTCGTATTAGCCTGGGGGCCATTAATTTTAGGGCATTGTGATGATGACGTTGTAGAAGCTATTAAGGAAGTTAGTTCAATGGCATTGGCTTTTGGAGCACCAACAAAATTAGAATTAGATTTGGCAAAATTTATGTGCACCAATCTAGATAATGTTGAGATGATCAGAATGGTGAACTCTGGGACAGAAGCTACTATGAGTGCAGTTAAACTTGCAAGGGGATATACAAAAAGAAAAAGAATTGTTAAATTTGCAGGCTGCTACCATGGACATTTTGATGGGTTTCTAATTGAAGCCGGATCAGGAGTAATGACAGGAGGAATACCAGGTTCACTTGGTGTACCAAATGAAAGCATAGAGAATACGTTAATTGGTATATATAATGATAAGGAACAAATTACACAATTATTCAAAAAATATGGTAGTGAAATTGCAGGAGTTATTATTGAGCCGGTGGCTGGAAATATGGGAGTGATAAAGTCAGAAAATGATTTTATGGAAACTCTAAGAGATCTTTGTAATCAATATGGTTCACTACTAATATTTGATGAAGTAATGAGTGGATTTAGAGTGGCATTTAAAGGAGCACAATCACTATTTAACGTTAAGCCAGATTTGGTTACTTATGCTAAGATTATGGGTGGCGGACTTCCATGTGGTGCATATGGTGGAAGAAAAGAAATAATGAAGAATCTATCCCCTTTAGGCGGAGTTTATCAAGCTGGAACTATGTCAGGAAATCCAATTGTTATGGCAGCAGGTATAGCAACTTTAAATAAGTTAAAAAATAATCAGAATTATTATGATCACATCGAAAATATAGGAGCTAGACTTGAAGAAGGTATAATAAATATATCAAAAAAATATGATCTTCCGGTTGTAATGAATAGAGTTGGAGGAATGATGACTTTATTCTTTAATGATTTAAAAGAAGTTAGAACTCATGATGACGTTAAGAAATGTGATGTAAATAGATTTAATAGATATTTTGAACATATGTTAAAATCAGGATTTAATTTACCTCCATCACAATTTGAAGCATTATTTTTAAGTGTACAACATAAAGAAAGTCATATAGATGCTTTCTTAAAAGCATTTGAAGAGTTTGCATCAAATGAAAATAAGATGCATTAATAAACTTATAAAAGGAATGACTTATATATGAATAAAATTAATTATCAAAAGGAATTAGATTCCTTAATTGAAAATTTGGTGAAAAATGAAGAGGTTCCAACTTTACTGCTTCATAGTTGCTGTGCACCTTGCAGCAGCTATGTGTTGGAATATTTGTCACAATATTTTAAGATAACTATCTTCTTTTATAATCCTAATATATACCCAATGGAGGAGTATACTAGAAGAGTTGCGGAACAAAAGGGTCTTATATCAGAAATGAAAGTCAAAAATGAAATAAGATTTATTGAGGGAAAATATGATACGGAAAGTTTTTATAAGTTAACTAAAGGTTTGGAAGAGGAAAAAGAAGGTGGAGTTAGATGTTTTAATTGTTATGAATTAAGACTTAATGAAGCTGCCATAATGGCCAAGGAAAAAGGTTATGATTATTTTACAACAACATTATCTATAAGCCCTCATAAAAATTCTGCTAAATTAAACGAAATTGGTAAAAGTTTATCTGAAGAACATGATGTAAAATATTTATATTCTGACTTTAAGAAGAAAGAAGGGTATAAACGTTCTATAGAGCTTTCTAAACAATATAAATTATATAGGCAAGATTATTGTGGATGCGTATTTTCTAAAAATGAAAGAATGAACGATGATAATGAAAAAAATAAGTAAGCAATTATTAAATAAAATATAATAAAAAAAGTACAACAGATAAATACTTAATATTATATAATAATACAAAGGAGAGGATTAATGTGTCTGATAAAATTATAGATTTTAATGAATTAAAAAATAAGGTCAAAGATAAAGACATAGATAAATTCGAAGAGTATATTTATTCTATGTATTATAAACTGGCTGAGGGCAAAATGAATATGTCTGATTTCTCCAAAAATATATTAGCTTACATGGAAGAAAATAATATATCACAAGATAAATTAATAAATATACAAAAAAAGTTTCTAGAAAGATATGGAGTAGATCCTTCTTTAATTCAGGGGCAATTTAAAATACCCGGATTTGATACGGGTGGAAGCAACTTAGACTATCAGACTATTAAAAAGACAATGGGGTTTCAGGAAAAATACAAAAGCAGAATATCTAATAAAACAATGTCAGAATATTTCATAAAAAACGAGAAAAATGATTTGAAAGTACTTCTAGAGAATTTAGATGTTATATTAGTTAGTGAGAAAAGTATAGACTTAAATGATAATGAGTTAAATGAATTTTTATGCTCATATAAAAAAGTAATAGAGGATAAGAAAATAAATATAGTAATATGTGAAAATGTAAAAAATTACGAATATTAATTTTCTAGGTGAAGTGTCAGATAAAGTAGATGAAATTATATAACAAGTCCCAATTATCATAGAATGTTCTTATGTGCAGAAAAGTTCTGTATTGCAGTATATCTGCTCTTTTCATAAGTGCATAGCTGCGCTTTATAAGATGTATATTTTAGGACATTAAAAAGTTAAGGGTGAGCCATAAAGAAATTAGGGCATACCCTTTATTTTTTTATTCTTTAGGAATTTATATTCCGATAAAATCTGTGGATAATTTAAAAAAGGTTGATTGACCTAGGCGAAGAATGTGTCCGACGCGAAGTATAATCTGAAGGAAAACGAAGGTAAAGTCTTGCATCAGATATACGAATTACAGTTGAGGATTAATTTGTTGCATTACATTACCTACGATTTCTATAAATATTTACTCTATAAAGGTGAATTGAATATTATAAATTTAAGTAATCCTTCAGAAAAATCCATAACATCATCTTTAGAGATATTTGATAAATCGTGAGCACTGCTATTTAATGTAATAAGCTTGGCTTTTGAGTGCTCCTGAACACATTTATCGTAAAGTTCCTTTGAGCTTTCATAAGGAACCATATTATCTGAATCACTATGAATTATCAAAGTATTTGGATTCGATTTGCTTACATAGTTTATAGGATTATATTTTTTTATTGCTTCTTCTTTATTTGAAATAGAAGCAAAAATTTTTGTTAAATCATAATTTAAATCTTGAGTATTTAGTAGACTTAAATCAGTTGGTCCTGCAAAATCGATTAAGTATTTTACCTTTGAAGAATAATTACTTAAATCTCCATCATCTATAAACTCATCATCACCACTATAACTTGCAATAAGAGAAAGATGCGCACCAGATGAAACACCAATGATGCCTATTTCACTTGTATTAAGATTATAGGAATATTGATTCTTATTTATCCACCTTATAGTATCTTTAATATCAGAAATTTGCTTGGTGAAATTTTCTTTTTCTTTCATAAGTTCATAGGAAGTACTTATGATTGTATAACCTTGTTCTCTGAAAGTATCTAGTACCGGACTCAATGCATCAGGAATATTTTTATCGCCATAAGCCCAGCTTCCACCGTGGACATATACAAGTACTGGTGAAGATTTATATACTTGATTTATTGGGCCGTAAATATCTAATTTTAAGGGAATACCATTAGTATTTTTATAAATAACATCTTTGTAATTCATTGAACTTGATGATTTTTGAGTATTAAATTCTTGTATTGTCCATGCGTGATTTTTTAAAGAAATATATTTATCAGCAATTCTGTATGATAATATAATTCTTTTGTAGAAAAATAAACTAAAAATAAAAAGTACAATAAATAAAATTAAGAAAAATCTTTTAAAAAACTTCTTCATTAAATACTGCATGCCTAATATTTAATAAAATTTACTTAGGTATTTATAATAATTTAGGCATATCTCCTTTCTGGAAAGATTTTATAATACTAAAATACTAATATAGGCAATCTAAAAAATGTGTATAGAAAACAAGCGTTTAAGTACACCTGAAGACTATATTAGAATTTCTATATTAATATAAATTTATACTATAAATTTATATTACAAAAGATTCAAATAATTCGCAAATTAAGAAATTTGCAATTTGTTGGGAAAAAATGGATGCATCTTTAATAAAAATGAAAGTATAAATAATATTTTATATTAGTATGAATATGAATAATATATAAGAAGAAACGAATAGATATTAACCTTTTTGAAAGGAGTATATATGAGCAATCCTTTTGGTATACTTGTTTATTTAGATGAAATTTTAGTTAGAAATTTATCCTCTTTAGTGTTAACTGGATTTATAGAAACAATAACTAGAACTCAAGCTTTTGATAGAACATTATCAGCAGGGTTTCATGAGGGAGATAGAATAGAAAATTCTAATCAAGGAAGTGTTACAAGAATTGAGAGAAAAGGATTTAAGGATAAAAATGAAATAGATGCTAATAATAATTTTGAGCATCATCATATTGATAAAGAAATAGATGCAAGGCAATGCGTAAGAGAGGAAAGACAAGTTAAAACTACTTATACTACATTCGTATTAAATGGAAGTTTAATTAACTACTTTAATGAAAATAAACAGTTGCAGCATAAAAATGAAAAAGATATAGAAAATAATAATATATATCCAGGAGATCTAATTGAGATTGAAGGAACAATTACAAATAAAAGCATTATGTCTTATATTGAAACTCTAATTAATTTGATAACAATATTTGGAGCAGAATACTTGGATGATCTAACTAAAGAATGTAATGTGAAAATAAATTTTTCAATGTGCTTAAAAATGCTGACTTATATGAAAAGTATTTTAGAAAATAATAACACTACAGATTTAATTATGAAATGTGGAAATGGAACAATAATACTAAACGTCAATAAAGATAATTTCATGAATAATAAATTTAATATATTTGATAATATAAATTGTCCGTGTAGGGTCATAGGAAAAGTAATAAAAACGTGCACTGAAGAACAAGATTCTATAAGTTTACTTAGAAAAACTGGCCAAGAACAGTTTTATGAAAAGTTTTTTGAGCAATTTACTCCCCTTATAGAGTGTTTAGAGAAAAATAATATTTTTGTACCAGAGTGCCCAGATTTAAGAATTAATGATTGCGCAATCCAAATAATGCCATTAAACATTTACATGTAAAAAAATATTATGATTTTCATGTGTTTTATGGAAAAACACTTGTTTATCTATAGAATACATGATAATATATATTACAGGTGGAATATGTTTATATATACTTAAATTTGTTAATTAATAAAGATATATTTTCATATTTAATACAATTTTGAGGTGATATTAGATGAAGTTTAGAAGTACTAGGGGTCTGGATAAGAATATAGAATCTGCTAGAGCAATAATTAATGGAATTTCAAAAGATGGCGGATTGTATGTTCCAGATGAATTTCCTAAAGTCTATGATGAATTGAAGGAAGATACGCATATTAAATATGAAGATCTAGCATTTAAAGTTATCAATGAGTTTTTCACAGATATTGATGATGCGGAATTAACTGGGGCAATTAATGACGCATATAATGATAGATTCAGTGTGGAAGTAAAGAACAATTTTTTAGAATTATATCATGGACCAACTTGTGCATTTAAGGATGCAGCGTTATTATTTTTACCACAAATCATGAAAAGAGCTAAAAAGATTTGTGATGTTAAAGAGGATATAACAATTCTTACAGCAACTTCAGGAGATACAGGAAAAGCTGCACTTGAAGGTTTTAAAAATATTGATGGTTTTAAAGTTGTAGTTTATTATCCTAAGAATGGTGTTAGTGCAATTCAGGAAAGACAAATGTCAAGTCAAGAAGGAAACAATGTTAAGGTCATTGGAATAAAGGGGAATTTCGATGATGCTCAGACAGGCGTAAAAGAAATCTTCGGAGATAATGAATTCAGAGAAGGGCTATCTCAAAAAGGATTTATCTTATCATCGGCAAACTCCATTAATATTGGAAGATTAGTACCTCAAATAGTGTATTATTTTTATGGATATTTTAATTTAGTGAACCAAGGAGTAATACAAAGAGATGAACCTATAAATGTTGTAGTTCCTACAGGAAATTTTGGAAACATATTAGCAGGATATTATGCTAAGCAAATGGGATTACCAATAGATAAATTTATATGTGCATCAAATGAAAATAAAGTTCTTACAGATTTCTTTGAAACTGGGGTATATGACAAGAAAAGAGAACTTATTTTAACAGAATCACCGTCTATGGATATACTTGTTTCATCTAATCTTGAAAGATTATTATTTGAAGCAAGCGGCAGAGATACTGAAGTTGTTAGTAAATTAATGGAAGATCTAACTACTAAAGGTGTTTATGAAGTAAACGAAAAAATTAAAAGCTTCATAAAAGAATTTTATGGAAACTTTGCGACTACAGAAGAAGTGTATGATGCTATAAAGGAAGTTTATAAGAAAGATAATTACTTGATGGATACTCATACAGCAGTGGCATATGTAGTTAAAAAGAAGTATATAGAAGAAACTAAAGATAACAAACCAACTTTAATACTTTCAACAGCAAGTCCGTTTAAATTCCCAAGAAGTATTTGTAATGCACTTGATATTGATGTAGAGGGATTAGATGATTTTAAAGTATTAAATAAATTATCTGATTCAACAAACAATAAAATACCAAATAGTTTAAGTACTTTGGAAAATGCAAAAGTAATACATGATGAAATTTGGGATAAGAGTGAAATGAGAAATGCTCTATTATCTTATTTGAATTCATAGGTGATAAACATATGATTACAGTTAGAGTACCAGCTACATCAGCAAATATGGGACCTGGATTTGACACGCTTGGAATAGCATTAAATTTATACAATGATTTTGGGTTCAGGGAAATAGAAGATGGTTTGAAGTTTAATGGAATGCCAGAAGAGTTTTGTAATGAAGAGAATATTATTTACAAAGCAATGAAATATTGTTTTGATAAAGCGGGCTATAAAATAAAAGGATTAGAAATAAGTGAAATTAAACAAGATGTTCCAGTATCTAGAGGTCTTGGAAGTAGCTCTACATGTATAGTTGGGGGACTAGTAGGAGCTAACGAAATCTTGGGGAAGAAGTTTTCAGAAGAAGAGTTGTTGGAGATGGCTGTAGAAATTGAAGGGCATCCAGACAATGTTGCACCAGCCTTACTTGGGGGCATGGTTGTTGCAATAGTTGATGAAAACAAGACCTATTATGATAAGATAGATGTAAAAAGTGGAATTAGGTTTGTTTCAATAATTCCTAATTTTAGATTATCAACTGAGGAAGCAAGAAAAGTGCTTCCGAAGGAAATAAGTTTAAAAGACGGAGTATATAATGTATCAAGAGCAGCTCTTATGGTTGCATGTTTTTCTAGTGGGAAATATGAATTATTAAGGTATGCATGTAAAGATGCCTTTCACCAAAATTATAGGAGTAAATTAATTCCTGGTTTTGAAGAGGTGTATAATAAGAGTTATGAATTAGGAGCTCTAGCTTGCTATCTAAGTGGAGCTGGTCCTACAATCATGGCGATTATCGATGAAAAGGATGAGCGCTTTAGCAATAAGCTTAAAGAATTCTTGCAAATAAAAGGATTGGAATGGAATATATTAGAGTTATCTTTAGATAATGCGGGGGCAACCATTATAGAAGGTACAAAATGATGAGTGGAGATTACTTAGTTATAGATAAGAGGGTTTTGCCTGATGTTTATGAAAAAGTTCTTTTTGCAAAAAAATTATTAAAAGATGGAAAAGTAAAAGAAATAACTGAAGCAGTGAAAATAGCAGGAATAAGTAGAAGTGTTTATTATAAATATAGAGATTTCGTATTTGATTTTGCAGAAACTTCAGAGGGTAGAAAAGTTACCTATAATATTATATTTAAGAATGAAAAAGGGCTTTTATCGAATATAAGTAATTATATTACAGAAAAAGGCGGAGATATTTTAACAATAAATCAAGGCATACCGTTAAATGGTTATGCTAATTTGAGTATAACCATAGATTTGTCTACAGTAGATGGAGATATAAAAACATTGACAGAGGGTTTGCTTAACATAAGAAATGTTGAAAAAGTTGAATTTATAGGAATGGAATAGGAAGGGAAACCTTCCTATTTTAATTATATAAATTTAAAAAATATCAATAAAATATAAAATCTGTTCAAAAATATGCTAGAATAAATTAAAGTCAGTAGAGACAAGTTCTATATGGAACAATGAAGGTTTTATAGTAACTATAAAGATTAGAAATAGCACATTATTCAGAAATGGAGGTGTGTTTTTTATTACACAAAATTAAAATGGAGTGATTTCATGATTAGAAATAAATATGAAAGTGATTATATGATTAAAAAGCTTGGATTAAATAGAATGTCAGAAAAGATATTTACGTATAATTCAACTTTAGATGAACTTAAAAGTTATTTAGAAGAGAATACCTATAAATATTATAATATAAGAGATAAATCTGTATCAGGCGGTAAGTTTTTATATATGCTTACCAAAGATCAGGTGCTGCTAAAAAGCAAAAAATACAAAAGATATGCAGTATACGAGAGTTTAGCTATTGCGGATGATAGATTAATATTACAAGGTGACATAGAGATAGACAGAGATTTTATTATGAGAGCATCGTTAAGTGATATAAAAGGAATATCAAATAGAATTGCAATGGAAAAGCCAGTATACAATATTTATAATTACGATCTAAAAGAAAAAAGAGATCCGCCAATAAGTGGATTATCTAAAGTTATAGATTATATATCACAAAATTCTTTAATTGACATGGTGGTTGAGTTCTCTCTGTTTGAAATACCGGTTGGAATAAACCAAGAAAATATAATAATTTGGGAATTAAGAAACTACTAAAAAGTGATTACTAAAATTATATAGAAGTAAATATCATATATTTTTTAATGAAAAAACAAACTTCGTTTTCTTATGATTCATATGTTAAAATTTTTGCAAATGTAAATAAAAGGCACTCGTTATGAGTGCCTATCAATAATTAGAGAAAGCAAAGTGGAAAGTTTGAACTCTAACTTATTTGATTTTATTATAGCATAAAGAGGGGAATATATGAATGCCTGAAATAAAAAAACAATTCAGTATAAACCCTATAATTATTTATTTCGAGATGAATTAAAGAAAATACAAAAACATTGAAGAGTTTAGAAAATTCCGGTATGTTTAAACTACAAAAAATACAATTATTTTTTCAGCTTACAAGTAATGACATAAATTTACATAGAAAGATGTTATAATTTTATTGTAAAAGGGTTTTAAAATAAAAATGGGGTGAGATAATGAGAGTATTATGTAATAATTGTGGTTTAAAGTGTCATATTAAGGAATGGAAGGAAAGGCTTGATGATTTGCTAGCCAAAAAGCAAAATAACTTATTGGATGATGAAGTAATTTGCTTAAGTCAATCTATTGATGATTTAATATCTGACTGTATATTTTGCAACACAAGCAATTTATATAGTTCCAATCGAAGAAATACTGGTGAAAGAGATTCTATTTTATACTACTATGGAGAGCAGCATTTAATTGTTAATTTATATAACTACATAGAAGAAGGAATAAGAAGTAAAGAAAATATCTACATTTCTGTTGAAAAAAATCTTTATAAGAGATTAGAAAATTATCTTATAATCAATAGAATTCCTACAGAAAAATTTAAATTTATGTGTTTAAAAGATATGAAATCAATGATTGAGAATAATGATAAATCTATTAAATTAGGAGAAGAAAAATCTAGGTGGATAGTTCAACCATCTTTACAAAAGCACTTTTTATATGCAGAAAGTACTTTAAACAAACATACTAAAGATTTAGATTTGGACATTCTCTATGTATATGATGCTTATGAGCATATTCATAGAAATGCTAAGAGTGAGTTAAGCTCTAAACTATTGGGAAAATGTCAATATTCACTAAAAAGAGAAAGTCATGAATTATGGGTTTAATAGTAATGTAGAATTAAGAGTCTTATAATTAAGGCTCTTTTTTGTGTTACAGGATCACTGATAAAGGCAAAGTCTTCAAAAATATAAAATAAAAATAGCCTTATTGTTGTATGGAATTATAAAGATGTTAGGTTATAAAATTGGATTATTTAAAGGAATTAAGTAATGTGGAAATTTCAAAATGATATAACTAAGCGTGGCGTATACCTCCTTGTTCATGATCAGTAGAAAAATGCTTAAATTTCAGACAAGCTCCTATAAAGGAGGAGCTTGTATATACATTTGTAATTATAAAGAGTATTTATCTGCCATTTATATTGATTGGTGAAAATGATATGCTGCCATCACCAATTATTATAATTTTATAATCATATTTCATAGGACGCATTACATATTTCATTGAATGTCCTTCGAACCTTATAGATTGTTGAATTCTTTTATTACTATCGAAAATAATCATAAAAACTTCGTTAGGAGAAAGGTTCTGAACATTATACATAACATTTTGCATGATACTTAAATCTGATATAGTGTAGAATCCTTCTGAAAAGTTTTGAGGGAGAGATGCAGCAGTGGCAGTCGTTTTATTAATATTAAATGTGATTAGTAAAATAATAGAAAGTATAAAAGTAAATTTTTTCATTATTTAGCCACCTTTCATAATTTAAATTCGAATATTGAACCGCTCAAATTTTATTATTAGAATTTAGATAAAATATATAACAGAAATATGTTAGAAGATTAATATGAATACTAGGAATTAATGAATATAAAGTAAATGTATCTGGTAAGATTGATTAGTAATTACGTTGCCATAATGAATATAGTTGTAGTCGATATTATTAGAGGATGAGAAGTATAGATTACTTAAAGTTGAGTTTCCAATTTTTTGCGTAATATCAATAAGCTAAAAACATATAAATAAAAAAAAGGAGAATTAGTTCCAAATAGATAGACCCCATTAGAAATGTATAGGGGATAGCTTGGGGATGTATTTTGTAAGATAATAAAGTGATTTCTATTAATAAAAATTTAAAGAATGTTGAAATATTGTTAAAAATTTTAGAATATTAACTATATATAGTCATTAGGCGTGATATAGTTAATATTCAGTAAAAATATAAGTTGAAAATAAATGCTATTATAACAGTAAATTATGATATAATTTACCAGTGATAATAGAAAGTTTAAGTATAAGACTATTAAGTTAGTTTTATTGACATGAGGTGTATGCGGTGGAAAATACAGAAATTGACTCGAAGATTAATATGGTTGAAAGAAAAATAGGAAGAAGCTCTAATTTGGAGTTACTAAGAATTTTGGCGATAATAATGATTATTGCACATCATTATTCTGTTCATGGTGGATGGGATATTCCTAACGAACTAAGTTACAATAGGATAATTGTCCAATTTTTAAGTTTAGGTGGGAAATTAGGTGTTAATTGCTTTGTTTTAATTACAGGATACTTTATGATTAATTCAAAATTTAATATAAAAAAGTTTGCTAAAATTGTAGGACAAGTTTTCTTTTATTCTGTAGTTATAATGCTGATTTTTAAATTATTCGGAATATCTCATATAGGAATTAGAGAAACTGCTGAATCATTTTTCCCTATAATATTTTCTAAGTATTGGTTTGCTACTACATATGTGGAATTATATATACTATCCCCATATTTAAATAAGCTTATCAATTATTGTACTCAAAAAGAGAATAAGATATTGATTACCATACTGATTGTAGTGTTATCAGTCATACCTACTTTTTCAAATTCATTACTTGAAATTGATAATTTATCTTGGTTTGTATTTTTGTATTTAGTTGCAAGTTATATAAGGAAATATCAACATAAGTTTTTTGATAAGACGAAATTACTTTTAGTGATATTTACTAGCAGCTATATCTTAATAATGTTCTCGGTAGTTATACTAGATGTGTTATCTCTAAGAATAAATGATTTTCCTATTGATCCTACATTCTTAAGAGAGATGAATTCCCTACCAATGCTTATTTGCTCAATTTCATTATTTCTTTATTTTAAAAAATTAGATATTGGATCTAAAAAGATAATTAATAGTATATCTTCAACTACATTTGGAATATATTTGATTCATGATAATAATCTTGTTCGGAGTTACTTATGGGAACATATTGCTAAAAATAATTCCTTTTACAATTCAAGATGGTTGTCGCTTCATGCTATAATTACTATTTCTCTTGTGTTTTTCATATGCATGGTTATTGAAGGTGCAAGAATTAATTTTATCGGAAAACCAGCTATGAAGTTTTGGGATAAGGAAATAGAGAGTAAATTCCTAAATAAAAGTAGAAATTATATAGATAGATCTTTCTCCCAACATATATCAAATTAAGGATGAGAATTTTATTGTCTAGATTTCATTATTGTTATGAACTAAAACTTATATTAAATTATTAAGAGATGCAGACTTAGAAGTTACAAATATTTCTGAGTTTGTTTTTTTTTATTCCTTAGTTATCTATATGAAGCCAAATTGGTGGACATTGAGTTGATTCGTTGCGGGTATAAATCACGAGAAGACTGATTCATTTAAAGAAGTCTTAAGATTAGTAGGAGATTTATGCTTCACAGTATTATGGAGCTGCCTTAAGTAGTTTTATGAGCAGCTTAACATAATAAGATGAATCATAAATTAGTATAAACTTAGAATGAGTGCGTATACTAAAGTCAAGAATAATATGCAAAATAGAAATTTAGATATAAGTACATAAGATATTACAAAAGAAGATTTTAGATCTATATACCTTATATAATATAGATTAATGATGATAATATTTAACCACATTAGTTTATATGTTATTTAGAAATAATATTTACATATCATTATGTAGATTACTGATACAAATTTTTAATATGAGTTAAATCTAAAGAAGTGTAAGGAGAGATAATTATGACTAATAAACGTAAAGTCACTAAAAAGCAAATGGCATCATTAGGATTAAGAAAGACTGAAAATGGAGATTATGATTACATAAATCCAAATGATCCAAATTCAAAATATAAACCTGTAAGAAAAGAGCCAAATAAATAGGGCTCTTTTTTCTTAATTAAATTTATTTAAATTCTATCAGCGGTATTGTCAGATTTCATAATAACAATACGAATTATATTATGAAAAGCAAAAAACAACTGATAGAAGTTTTACAGTATTTATTAAAACCAGGGTTTTAAAATTATTAAGAAGAGTAAAGAAAAAAATAGTTAGTTTGTGCACAAAAAAATAACTATTGGGAGGGATTTTATAATTTGGAGAATAAACTAGTTGAAAAATTGGATGATTTAAATATTAGTGATACTAATCTGTTGCTATATAAAGATATAAAGTTATCATTAGATGATATTACTATAAAAAGAATTGAAAAATTAGTTGGCCAAAAAACTGGTTATTATAAATCAAATAATACTTTTAAAGAAAAAATGAATTATATTTTAGGGGGAATTTATATGAAAAGAAAAATAGCTTTAGTACTATCTGTTGTAGCGCTTTCAAGTTTAGGGGGAGGTGTATATGCTCATGCAAAGAACACTCCTGTAGCATATGTTAGTGTAGATATTAATCCAAGTATTGAATTATCAGTAAATACATTTGATCAAGTTATTTCTGCAGAAGCATATAATGAAGATGGTAAAAAGGTGTTGGAAGATACTAACCTAGTAAATAGCGATGTTGATGATGCAGTTAAGAATATTATTACAAAGGCAGTTTCGGATGGATATATAAAGGAAGACGGTACATCGGCAGTTGAAATTACTACAGCTACGGATAAAGATAATGTGGCAACGAAGTTAGATGAATCTTTAAAACAAATTGCCGACAAATCATTAGAGGAAAATAACATAGAAGCAACAGTTGAAACTCAGAATGTTGCTCTTGCAAGAAGAGATGAAGCAAGAACGTTAGGAATAACTCCAGGTAAACTAAACTTGATACAAAAACTACAGGAATTAGATCCAACTATAAGTGTAGAAGATTATAAATCAAGTTCTGTAAAAGATATACAAAAGAAGACTAAAGAATTAAAGAAGATCAATAATAATGAAGAGACTACAGTTAAAGATGATGCAAATACTGGTGGAAACATAGAGAGTGGTGCTAATCAAGATGCAGTTACAGAAGATAAAATAAGCAATTCTTCTTCTAAATCAAATGGAAATGGAAGTGTTAAGAAAGAAGAAAATAGTGACTCATCTAGTAAAAGAGAAGAAAATGCCACAGCAGTTGAAAAATCAAAAGATAATTCAGCTAAAACTCAAAAACAAAGTGATAACGGTAATTCAAACTCGCAGAATGGTAATAAGGATAAAAATAAAAATAATTAAATAGTTTAAAATGAGTAGCTAATATAGAAAATAATAATAGCTACTCATTTTTTTGCGATAACCAATTTAAATTTAGAGCTTCATTAGATCCAGTGGAGGAACAGAATGTATAAATTTAATTGGAATATATCGTGAAATAATATAAAAGGTTATTATTGAAGAATCACTAGTAATAGCATTAATAGGATTTATCTATATATTTGATATATATTACATAGAACAGGAGAGAAAAGAAAATATAAGTATTTGATATTGATAATGTAAAAATTATTATATTTTTTGAAATTTATTGTCAGATTTTATTTATGTATTACGAATTGTATAATATATAACGAAATTTTAGGGGAAGAAGGTGCGTTTTGATTTCGGATATTGAATTACTAAAACTTTTGGATGAGAAGCCGGAAATAGGCCTTAAAAAGCTGATGGATAACTATATGGCACTTATTTACACAATAATATTTAATAAACTTTCTGGAATGTATTCAAAAGAAGATATAGAAGAATGTGTAAGTGATGTGTTTTTTGAAGTATTTCATTATAAAAATAGAATTGATTTAGATAAGGGATCAATCAAAGCCTTTTTAGCAATTATAGCAAAAAGAAAGGCTATAGATATGTATAGAAAAAATAAAAATAATAATCATCTTCCAATAGATGATGTAGCCCAAGAATTACATAGTGTTGTAGATGATGCGGCGAATTCGATTTTATTAAAAGAAAGCAATTCTGAGCTTATAAATGCTATAAAATCATTAGGAGAACCTGATAGTGAAATAATTATAAGAAAATATTACTTACATCAAAGTTCAAAAGACATTTCCAGTGATCTGTGTTTAAAAGTTAATACAATTGATAAAAAAGTTTCTAGGTGTATGGAAAAATTAAAAAAAATATTGGGAGGTGGGAGATAAATTGGATGATAAATTATTTGAATTATTAGATGACTTAAACATTAGTGATACTGATTTATTATTGAATGAAAATATTAACCTATCTATGGACTTGTCTTCTAGACAACGTATTGAAGAATCTGTAAAGAAAAAAGCGGGATACTTAAGCAAGAAAAATACATTTAACAATAAGATAAAAAATATTTTAGGGGGAACTTATATGAAGAGAAAAATTGCTTTAGCTGCATCGATAGCAGTAGCATTTAGTTTAGGAGGAGGAGTATATGCTTATGCTAAAACTCCAGTAGCATATGTCAGTTTAGATATTAATCCGAGTGTTGAGCTAGGAGTAAACGCTTTTGATACAGTGGTATCTGCAGAAGCATATAATGAAGATGGTGAAAAAGTTCTAGAAGGAACTAATCTGGTAAACACTAAAGTTGACAATGCAGTCAGCACAGTAATAACAAATGCCATATCAGATGGTTACATAAAGGAAGATAGTACAAATGTAACTACAGCTGCAGCAGTTGAAATTACAGTATCTACAGATAAGGATGGTTTAGCAGATAAGTTAAATGAATCTTTAAAAGAAACTGCAGATGAAACATTAAAAAATAATGATTTGGAAGCAGAAGTTGAAACTGATAAAGTAGCACTTGCAAGAAGAGATGAAGCAAGGCAACTCGGAATAACTCCAGGAAAATTAAATCTTATACAAAAGCTTCAAGCACTAGATCCAAGTATTAAGGTAGACGATTATAAATCGATTTCGGTTAAGGAAATTCAAAAGAAAACTAAAGAATTGAGAAAAATGACTAGAAATGATAATGATGCTGTTGATGTAAAGAATTCTGTAGATACTAATACGAATGTTACAGATAGTAATACAAATACTAACACTGGAACAGATACAAACACAAGCACTAGTAATCAGGATGCTAATGTAGCGTCTGGATCAACAGAAGAAGATATTACATTTACACAATCATCAATAGGAGATCAAAAAACTAAAGAAGCTAAGACAGAAAAAGGCAATAATTCATGGAATGAGAAAAGTAATAATGGTAATTTGAAAAAAGAAGAAAATAGTAATGCAGACATTAATCAAGAAGAAGACCAAGACAGGAAATATGAAAAGGCTTCAAATGGATCCGAAAAAAAGGGTTCTGGAACTCAGGGAAATAGCAACTCATCAAAGTCAGAGAAAAGTAATAATGGCAATTCAGATTCCAAAGGTAAGGGAAATGACAAAAATAAATAGACAGTAATCTAAACTGATATATTTTCTATAGAGACAGGATAATTTTAACAAGTAAATTATCCTGTCTCTATAAATATTTTAAGAGCTCTAGAATACTAGAAAAATATTTTTCATAAATTTAGTAATCTAAGTTCTAAATCTATAGAAGTATGCCATATATTTATTTAGTATTAACGGATACAATTGCAAGATAAATTTAAACTTATTTTGTGATTGTATTTGCTATTTCGACGTATCAAAAAATAGAGGAGAATTTAATTTTGAGTAGTATGGTAATAAAAAATATATTTCCTTTAAAAAATCGCATTAGTACGATGATGTTTAATAAATTATATGTAAAAAAGCATGCTTAGGATAGTTATAAGGATGTATCTGTTGTTGTGCGTTGTAAAGAATATTGGGTATATTAGGTTAAAGAGTAATTAGTGAAGGGGAGAAGTTTATATGGGGAAAAAATATGTAATGTTTATTGATGAAAGGGGAATTAGAAGTTTAGATAAAAGCGGAAATTTCTCAATGGTAGGGTTGATTTTTGAATATGATTATTGCATCGATTGGAAAAACAGTGAATGTGAATTGAAAAGAAAATTAAATGAGTATAAGAAAGAATGTCTTCTGGATAGTGATGCAAATATACCAATGGATAATATAATATTAAAAGAGGAAGTATACAAGAATATTGATAAAATTATAATAAGTGAGTTTGTAAATAAATTACCAACATTGATTAGCAGATTAAGATTCAAAATAATTTCAAGCTCAATTAAGCAAAATTTAAATGAATCAGATGATTCGTATTCAATAGTGACAAAAAGACTTTTAAAGAAGTTCTATTCATTTATTACTAAGAATGATGGAGAATCAGGTGGGATAGTTATTGAAGCAAAAGTAGGAAATAGAAATTGTAGTATAATGCAAAATTTCTTTGATATATATAACAATAGAAATATTAATTTAAGTATGCAAGATAATGTTCAGAGTAAAATTAATACATTTATTGTATCTGATAAGAATAATAAAATTTATGGCTCTGGAATAGAGATATTAAATATAATAACTAATGTATTTTTTAGAGTTCTAAATGGAAATAGAGAAATTAATGAGAAATTAATATCATATATAGAGTATGGCAACAGGGATAAGATATTTAGTGAGCTTAAACATAATGTATACAACGATTTAGAAATAGGAATCTCACGTTCTCAATTACAAGCTATTTCTCATAATTATATTGAAGGTTTTAATAAAGAATTAAAATTACTAAAAGAGCAATTAAAGCTCAAGGATACTAGAATAAAAGAAAAGGAAAAAGAAATTAGTGAGCTTACTAGCGAGATTAAATTGTTATCTAAACAGTTGGAGAGAGTGTTAGTGAACAGAAAAATGATAATATAGTATCATGGCTTTTGTATATATAGATATTGAAGTTAGTGTTTTTTGTAAAGCGATTATAAGTTTAAAGGATTATTTATTCGCAATTATTTACTTATATGATAAGGCAGTATATGAGAATTTATAATAAAAATTTATTATATTAAATTAGGAAATTTAAAATGCCTGAAAGAATCTTAAATGAGCTTTTGGGTATTTTGTTTTGTAAGAAACATAAAGCAAGACATTGGAGTTTTATAGATTTCTTTCATAAGTATTTTAAATTTCTATAAATAAGGGAAGTATATAAAAAAATAAGCTTTTTAATAAAGAGGAATTTATGAATAAATTATCTTATGAAAATGAAGTGGAAGATTATTCTAAAAAATTTAAGGATTTTAAGATGAAATCTATGCAAGACAATATAAATCTAGGTATAACGCTTTATGTACCTAAGGGCGAAATAAAGGGAATATTTCAAATTAGTCATGGTATGATGGAGCATAGAAAACGTTATATACAGTTCATGGATTATTTAGGCAGCAATGGTTATATTTCTATAGTCCATGATCACATAGGTCATGGTGAAAGTGTTATTACTAAAAATGATTATGGATATTTTTATAACAACGGAACCACAAATCTCGTAGAGGATTTACATCAGATAACACTATATATGAAGCAAGGGTACAAGAAATATCCTTACTTTTTATTTGGATTTAGTATGGGATCATTAATTGCAAGAGCATACTTAAAAAAATATGATTATGAGTTAGATGGTCTTATACTTTGTGGTTCACCAGTAAAGAATAAAGTTATACCGTATATTAAAAAATTGTGTAAAATTATAGAAAAGATAAAGGGAGATCATTATAGATCAATTTTTATACATAAAATAATTCGAGGAATAGGCGATAATGTTATAACAACCTCAGAAATAGAAAGAGATAAGTTTACGAATGATGAAGGTTGTGGATTTATTTTCACAATAAATGGTTTTGAAAATCTATGTAACTTAATAAAAATTGACTATAGCAAAAAAGACTGGGCAAAAAGAAACTTAAATCTCCCGATTCTATCGATTGCAGGAGAAGATGATATAGTTATTATAAGTATAAAAAGATTTAATGAATTAACACGGTTTATAAAAAAAATAGGATACGAGAAAATCTTTACTAAAATATATTCAGACAAATATCATGATCTTTTACACGAAGTAAATAAATTACAGGTATATAAGGATATTTTAAATTGGATGGATAGAGTCAATAGTGAAAAGAAAACTTGATTTTATAAGGCACATCATTTCACTTTACAGGTTTGTTACAATGATAAATCTATATTTATTTTTGTACTAAGCCAAGCTCTCAATTAAGATAAAAATTTAGAAATTCAATTATAATATATATAATTGCAAAGTACTATTATTTGGGTTTATAATGCTGTTAAAGGATGTGTTAAATATGAAAAAAATAGTTTTTGGCGGAGGCTGCTTCTGGGGTGTAGAGAAATTCTTTTCTATGATACCAGGAGTATTAGAAACAGAAGTAGGATATGCAAATGGAAAAACAGAAAATCCAACATATGAAGAAGTTTGCAAAAATGATACAGACTTTGTTGAGGTATGCTACATAACATACGATGAAAAAAAAGTTTCGCTTGATGAATTATTAGATAAGTTTTGGAGTATCATCGATCCTACGACATTAAATAAACAAGCTGGAGATGTTGGTACTCAATATAGAAGTGGAATTTATTATATTGATGAATCTGATGCTGATACAATTAATAGAAGTAAAGCAAGTATTCAAGAAAAATGCGATGTTCAAGTTGTAACTGAGGTAAAACCGTTAAAGAAATACTACACAGCAGAAGAATATCACCAAGATTATTTAGAAAAAAATCCTACTGGTTATTGCCATATTAAATTTAATTAATATCAATGAGTTAGCATATTTATACTGGTAACTTATTAAAAACTATCTTAAGAATAGAAAACTATTTTAAGATAGTTTTTTTGTTTTTGGGGAAAACTCACTTGGAGATTTTTTAAACAGGTTTTTAAATGAACGTAGAAAACATGTATAATCATTAAATCCACATTGTAAATAAACTTTCGTAATTTGCTCACCACTACTTATAAGGTCCTTTGCCATTAGTAATCTCTTTTGATTTACATAGTTATGAAGAGTATATCCAGTCTCTTTTTTAAACTTATGCATAAGATAATATTTACTAATATAAAACTTTTGAGATAAAGTTTCTGTAGAAAGATTCTCAGATAAATTATTATTTATATATTTCAAGATTTTTTCAATTTGCTTATCATATTTGAGAGATGCTTCATCATTAATGTACATGTTGTTAAGATGCACTCTATTTAAGTATACAAGCAATTGAATGAATAATGAATTGCTCAAAAGTTTACTACCAAAATCTTGTGAGTTAAAGGAAGTCATTAGTGAATCTATTATAAACTTAATGTTATCTTGTAATTTACTATTAAGTCTAATAAGATTGAAACTTTTTTCATTCGCTAGTCTAAAACAAGTAGATAAATCACAATTTTCATAGTTATGGTTTTCTATAAAATCAGAATTCGCCCAAATAATAATTCTTTCATAAATTTCAGAAGAATCAATAATAGGTTTATGAACGTCATGATTATTTACAAGTAGAATATCCCATGGTTTTAAGTTGTATGCTTTTCCTTCAATTAAATAAGTTACTTTTCCAGATAAAAAAATTATTATTTTATTAAAGTCGTGATAATGGAATTCAAATTCTTGATTTTTTTTATCTTTTAAATGAAATAATTGAAAATCATTGTTTAAGTAGCCTGATTTATTACTATTTTTATTCATAGTTGAAAACTCCCTTGAAATAACTCTAATTACAAATGTATTAATTAAAAATATAAGATATAAATATATATTCAATTAACTCTAAGATGTGTATATATAAATTTTAGTTTTATATATGTAGCAATAATGAACTTACATTTAAAATTCAAGTAAGCTAAGTGCACAATTATAATAATAATGTAAAAATTCAATTGCAACATATATATTAAAATCATAAAGCACTTTTTGCAGTATATCAAGCAATATATGCACTATTTAATGCGAAAATGTTGTATATAATGAAGATATAAGAAGTTAAGTAATTCTTGGAGGAATAAAAATGAAGTTATACAATTTATTAAAAGATTTAGATTACGAAATAATTAGCGGCAGTGTTGATATAGATGCTAGGAGTGTTAGTTATGATTCTAGAAAAGTGAAAGGAGGTTCAGTGTTTATCTGCATAAAGGGGGCTAATGCAGATGGTCACGACTATATAGATGAAGCAATAAAAAGTGGCGCTTTAGCAATAGTGATACAGGAAGAAATTAAAATAGATAATGAAAATATAACAGTAATAAAAGTAAGAAATACTAAGTTAGCTTTAGCAAGTATAGCTAACGTGTTTTATAATGAACCTTCTAAAGAAATTAATTTGGTTGGAGTAACAGGTACCAACGGAAAGACTACAGTTATACATTATATAAAAGACATATTGGAGTCATATAAAAAAAGAACAGCTATAATAGGAACTTTGGGATATGAATTTAATAAAGAAAAAGCAAGCATACAAAAGGTTAATCCTACAACACCTGAATCATTAGAATTACAAGGATTATTTAGGGAATTTATTAATAAAGGTGCTGAAAATATTGTAATGGAAGTCACTTCGTCTGCATTAGCAAAACAGAGAGTTGAGTATTGTGATTTTAAAGTTGGAGTATTTACAAATCTATCTCAAGATCATCTTGAAGAACATGGAACAATGGAGAATTATAAGAATGAAAAGATAAAATTGTTTAAAAAATGTGAGCTAGGAGTTATAAATCTAGATGATGGAATAGCAGAAGAAATTATACAAAAGGCTAGTTGCAAGATTTTAACTTATGGAATAAATAAAGAGGCTGATATTAGAGCAACTGAGATTAGATATAGAAATGATTGTATAATATTCAAAATCAAATTTAGGGACATAAAATGGCGCTGGTGGTGTATTACAGATGTAAAAGTAAATATTCCTGGAAAAATAACCGTATATAATGTTTTGGCTGCTATAGGAGCTTGTATAGGTCTTGGCATGGATATGGGTGACATTATAAGCTGTTTATCTAATCTAAAACATGTTCCGGGAAGACTAGAAATGATAAAAAATAATTTAAATAAAAATATAATAGTTGATTACGCACACACTCCGGATGCGCTAGAAAGACTATTAATGATGGCAAGAGAGACGACTAAAGGCAAACTTATTACTGTATTTGGTTGTGGTGGAGATAGAGATAAGAGTAAGAGAAAAGTAATGGGAATGGCGGCAGGAATTTTATCAGATTATTGCATAATAACATCAGATAATCCAAGGACAGAAGATCCGATAAAAATAATTGAAGACATTGAAGAAGGAATGGAAGTCATAAATTCAACTTATGAGAAAATTGTTGATAGAAAGAAAGCTATTGAAAAAGGATTAAAACTTTTGAAAGACGATGATTTATTAATAATAGCAGGAAAAGGGCATGAAGATTATCAGATAATAGGTAAAGATAAAATATATTTTGATGATAGGGAAATTGTTAGGAAAGCTCTTGGATAGTGCTAGTATTTATAATTTAAGCATCAAAATTTAGGGGTGAGAAAATTGAGATTTTTAAAGAACTATAAATCGTCATTGATTCTAGTGTTATCGATATTATTAGGCGGGGCGATAGGTATTATCATGGGAGATAAAGCTAAAATATTTGCTCCACTAGGAAATTTATTTTTGAATTTAATATTTACAATGTTAGTTCCTATAGTATTCTTTAGTATTGCTTCCGCGATAGCTAATATGGATAAATCAAAAAGGCTCGGAAGAATATTTATAATAACATTGATTACATTTGGAATTACTGCAATTATTTCAGGCATAATAGGAGTAATTAGTTTCAAAATGTTTAATCCAGCAGTTGGGTTGGATCCATCAATGTTTAATAATCTAATGACCACTAATAGTATAGATACACCTAAAAGTGTAGGAGTTTTAGAAAAGATTGTTTCGAGTATAAGTGTAGGGGATTTTTCTGAACTTTTATCCAGAAATAATTTGTTAGCACTAATATTATTTTCTATATTAATAGGTTTTGGAACTATGATTTCTAAGGAACAAGGCAAGGCTTTTGCGTCATTTTTAAGCAGTGGAGCTACAGTGACAATGAAAGTTGTAAATATAATTATGTATTATGCACCAATTGGACTTGGAGCTTATTTTGCAAATGTAATTGGATAATTAGGAGGACAAATATTAAGTGGGTATGCAAAAATATTTATACTATACTTGGTTGTCTCCATAATATACTTCTTTGTATTCTTCAGTATATATGCTTATATAGCAAGTAGAAAAGAAGGCGTGAAATTGTTTTGGAAAAATGCAGCAGAACCTTCAATAACTGCATTAGCAACATGCTCTAGTGCTGCCTGCATACCAGTAAATATAAAAGCAGCTAAAAATATGGGGGTATCAGATACCTTGGCTAATATAATAATGCCTCTTGGAGTTAACATTCATAAGGATGGTTCGGTGATTGGGGGAATATATAAAATAATGTTCTTGTTTGCTATATTTGGCAGAGACATAAATACTATTAGTTCCTTATTTCCTATATTAGGAGCAGGGCTTCTCATTGGTGCAGTAGTTGGGGCGGTGCCAGGAGGTGGGGCGATTGGTGAAATGCTCATTTTAAGTATATTTGGATTTCCACAGGAAGCATTAGCTATAATGCTTGTAATAGCTACAATAATTGATGCACCAGCGACATTATTAAATTCATCAGGAAATACTGTCTGTACAATGATAATATCAAAATTTATAGACAAGAAATAGAACTGAAAAATTTGCTAAGAATTAAATTAGAAGCTGGATAGCATATTCTTTACAAGTATTTTGCATACAAAAATTTGGGCTATAATAAACAATTTACATTTATATACCTTGAAAAGGACTATTTCATAGAAATTTAATCTAAACTATTAGTTATTATAAACCATATAATTTTAATAAAAAACTTCAATCTTATTTTGGTTGAAGTTTTTTGAAATAATTTTTAATTAAGGCATATGAAAGAAAATAACAAGGTCAAAATGCTATGATTATTTTTCATCAGGCAAGAAAGTAGAGTGGGATAATAGCAAGCTAGTAGGGCAATCTGCTGATGCAGCATGATGGAAAATAGATGTGGCAGATGGATTTGTTATTTTTTGATTATGCCTAATGTAGTATAATCTATATAGTATCGAAATTAATGGAATTTATAGAGGAGTATGCAGAATGAAAAAAAGTTTTAACATAGATATATTTTTGGAAAAATATCCTCAGGCTAAAGAAATAATTTCTAAAAATAATATTAATATTGAAAATCTTAAGGAAATCTACGAAGACTACATAAATTATAAAACTTCTTATGAAAGCCAGGCTGCATTTATAGCAAACATTTTACGATCGCAGAGAATGGTGCATTCTGTTAAATCAAGGATTAAAGATCCTGAGAGATTAATAGAAAAAGTTATAAGAAAGACAGAAGATAGAAAAAATAAATACGGAGATGATTTTGAATTTACAGTAAATAATTATAGAAACGAAATAAATGATTTAATAGGAATTAGAGTTATACATATATTTAAAGACCAATGGCAGGGGATACATGATTTTATAATAAAAACTTGGAATGTAACTGAGATTACTGCAAATGTAAGAGAAGGAGATAATATAGATGTTTTTGATGATCCTATTATAGAAGTAAGGTCAAAAGCCTCTGGATATCGATCAGTTCATTATTTAGTTGAATTTTATCCAATCAATGAAAAGGTAATAGCGGAGATACAGGTTAGAACAATTTTTGAGGAAGGATATGGGGAAATAGATCATAGGTTAAGATATTCCCATAATGAAATTCCGGAAATACTTAAGTCCAACTTAATGCTCTTTAATAGAATTGTAGGAAGTGCTGACGAAATGGCATCATTAATAAACAATTTAAGTAAAGAGTGGGGAGATAAAGAAGTTTATTATAAAACAATAATAAAAGATCAGGAAGCAGAAATTAATAGATTAAAAAGTAAAATGACATGGATTGACGTAGAAAAAGATTCTTAATACTAATTTTAAGAAGTTAAATATGAGGATACAAAATATTATAACTAAAAATGGAGGAGTTTGAAGTGAAGACAATTGGATTTATAGGTGTAGGTGTAATGGGAAAATCTATGGTTAGAAACCTAATGAAGAAAGGATATGAGGTATCTATTTATACAAGGACAAAAGAAAAAGTTCTTGATGTTATAAATGAAGGTGCTAAATGGTGCGACGATGTTAAAAGTTGTGCAAATAATAGAGATGTCATAATAACAATTGTAGGATATCCTAAAGATGTAGAAGAAGTTTATTTTGGGGAAAATGGCATTTTAGAGAATGCTAAAAAAGAGTCTTGTATAATTGACATGACTACTACAAGTCCGAAGCTTTCTATAAAAATTTATAATGAGGCTAAAAAGAGAGAAATATATGCTTTGGATGCGCCAGTATCAGGAGGAGATGTAGGTGCAAAGAATGCTACATTATCTATAATGGTTGGTGGAGATTTAGAAGTTTTTGAAAAACACAAAGATGTTTTATCTGCACTTGGAACCAATATAATTTATGAAGGAAAAGCTGGGAATGGACAGCATACTAAAATGGCAAATCAGATAGCTTTAGCTGGTGCGATAGCTGGAGTGTGCGAAGCAATTACGTATGCAAAAGGAGCAGGATTAGATGTTCAGACCATGCTTGATAGTATAAGTGAAGGTGCAGCGGGAAGTTGGCAAATGAAAAATATGGCTCCTCGTATGTTAAAAGGAGATTTTGACCCTGGTTTTTATATAAAACATTTTATTAAGGATATGAATTTAGCAATAGAAGAGTCTACGGATAATTCCATAAATTTAGGCGTATTAAATGAAGTGCTAAAAATGTATAAAACATTAGATAACGATAATTTGGGTGATCTAGGAACTCAAGGTCTTATTAAATATTACGAAAAGTATAGCAAAAATTAATACTAAGAAATTATCCCTTATTAATTTTCTCTCTCTATCAGAAGCAGTAAGTAAGAAATTCTTATTTACTGCTTCATTTTATATATTTAAAAAAATACTATGCAGGGATTATTTTTTTGTTATAATAAAACATGTATATTACATAGTAAGTTTATAAGATAATAAGGGAAGAATATATTTTATAATTGATCTTTAGACGTTTATAAACTTGAAAGGAAGAAGACTTATATGGAAGTTTATTTTGATAATAGTTCAACAACAAAGCCGCTTGATGAGGTAATAGATGAAGTGAGTTTTGGTATGAAGGAATTTTACGGAAATCCGTCTTCCTTACATAATTTGGGGTTGAAAAGTGAAAGAAAACTTAAAGAATGCAGAGGTATATTAGCTAAAACTATAAACGCAAGTGAAAATGAAATACATTTTACTTCGGGTGGAAGTGAAGGAAATAATTTAGTTCTAAAGGGGCTTTTGAAAAGCGGAACTCATCTTATTACAACTCCTTTTGAACATGCTTCTATTTTGAATACTATAAAGAAATTAGAAGAAAATAATATTAAAGTAACATTTTTAGAGATAAATGAAGATGGTAAGATTAACTTAGAACAGCTAAAAAAAGCTATAACTAAGGAAACTGTATTGGTTTCAATAATGCATGTAAATAATGAAGTTGGAGTAATCCAAGATCTAAAAGAAATAGGAGACATAATAAGAGCAAGTAGCAATAGAACTAAATTTCATGTTGATGCAGTTCAAAGCTATGGTAAATTACCTATAGACGTAAAGAAAATGAATATAGATTTTCTAACAGTGAGTGCTCATAAATTTCATGGACCTAAAGGTGTAGGATTTATATATATAAAAAATACTAGTTCTTTATCACCGTTGATAGAAGGTGGATCTCAAGAGTTTGGAATAAGAGCGGGTACACAAAATATATCTGGAATTATGGGAATGGCTTTAGCTTCTAAGATTTCAAATGATAATATGAAAAAAAATTACGAAAAGGTATTTCAAATAAAGAAAAAATTCGTTGATAAATTAAGTAATATCGATAATATAAAGATAAATAGTCTACTAAATAATGATTTTTCACCTTATATATTGAATGTTTCTTTTAGAGGTGTAAGAGGCGAAGTATTGCTTCATTATTTAGAGGAATCAGGAATATATGTGTCTACAGGATCAGCGTGTTCTTCTAAGGAAAGAGAGAGAATTGGTGGTAGTTATGTGTTAAAATCTTTAGGATTAACTAAGGATGAAATATCAGGAGGAATTAGATTTTCTTTTTCGGATGATAATGATGAATCAGAGATAGATTATGTAGTAGACATTTTAGAAAAAGGACTTAAATTTTTAAGGAGGATAAAAAAATAATGAGAGAACTTATTTTAGTAAAGTACGCACCAGAAATATTTTTAAAGGGGTTAAACAGAGGTAAATTTGAAAGAAAATTAAGAGATAATATAGCTAAAAAACTTGATGGGATAAAAGCTGAATTTATACACGATAGTGGAAGATATTTTATAAAAACTGATGAAATAGAAGAAAGTATTAATAGGATCAGTAAAGTTTTTGGGATACTTGAAGTATGTTTAGTTAGAGAAGTTGACATAGATTTTAATAGTATACAAGAGGTTGCGTTAGAAAAGGTTAGACAATCAGAAGGAAATACTTTTAAGATTATTACAAATAGAGCTAATAAAAAATTTGAATTGAATTCTATGGAAGTTTCAAGGAAAGTAGGAGCATATGTTCTTACTAATTTAGATGGAGAAATAAATGTTGATGTTAAAAATCCAGATATTTTAATAAATATTGAAATAAGAAATAATTATGCTTATGTTTGGGCAAATACTGATATAACAAAGGGCGCAGCAGGTCTTCCGTATGGAATGAATGGTAGTACAATGTTAATGTTATCTGGTGGTATTGATTCCCCAGTGGCAGGATACATGATGGCTAAAAGAGGTGTTGAAGTAAGTTGTGTTTATTATCACAGTCACCCATATACATCGGAAAGAGCAAAGGATAAAGTTAAAGATTTAGCGAAAATATTAGCTCAATATACAGAAAAAATTAATTTGTACATAGTTCCTTTTACAGATATTCAAATGGAAATTATAAATAAATGTAGAGAAGATGAACTTACAATAATAATGAGAAGATTTATGATGAGGATAGCATGTAAACTTGCAGATAAGTATGGAATAAATTCAGTAAGTACGGGAGAAAGTATAGGCCAAGTTGCAAGTCAGACTATGGATGGTCTTATTGTAAGTGATAATTGTGCTGATAGACCAGCATTTAGGCCGTTAATTGCAATGGATAAAACAGATATAATGGAAATAGCAAGAAAAATAGGAACATATGAGACTTCAATTTTGCCTTATGAAGACTGTTGTACAATATTTGTTCCAAAGCATCCGAAGACAAATCCAAAACTTGATGCAATAATGAAAGAAGAAGAAAAATTAAATGTGGATGAATTAGTACAAAAATCAATTGAAAATATTGAAGTTGTAACATTTTAGAAAAATACCTCAGGTTTATTTTACCTGAGGTATTTTTTTATATAATTTAAATATTTTAATGACATTCTAAGTTACACTTGTTATTTGTTCTTTGTTGTTATGATCAAAAATATATTTATCAAAGCTAAATAAGCCTACTGAAATAATTAATATTACTACGGCGAACCAAATTGATTTGCCACCAACGTGTAAAGTTAAGATTCCGCCTAAATAAGCTCCAACAATAAAGAAAAAGATTATAACTAAGTAGCGAATACTTTTGAAAGCAAGTTTTTTATCTTTTTCTATAAATGCTTTATAAGCAGCTTGAGATGCGGAACGCAAATTACCTGTGCACATAGCTGTACTATATGGAGAGTCAATTAGTTTTCCAAAAGATGCGATTTGAACTGATGACACAAATGAAATTGGAACTGTTACAAATATGTTAGGGACTGTAGTTGGTATAAATCCTATAATAAAAAGCACAATAATTTCAATAATTAAAATTATACGTTCCGCATTTGTAGCAAAAGTCATTGATGGAACTTTAATATCTTTTATCCTTTCGGTAAATATCACCCCAAGCACGAATGCTAAAATAGGCAGTAAAGCTGTAATTGCTTGGCCAGGATTTCTCTTCGTAAGAGCTATTCCAAGTAAAACAAGGTTACCAGTCTGAGCATTAGCAAAAACTTCACCTCTGCAGACAAAGGTGTAAGCATCTAAGAAACCTCCAACAATTGCAAGGAGAATACCAAGACGTACTGATTCAGAAGTTTTGGTATGGATGTGCATTTTTTTTATTGCGTTTAAGTGTATATCTTTAGTAATCAATGTAAAAAGTCCCCTTTCAATATATTTCCAGTATTAAAAATACTTTTACAAATAAACTATTATATTATAACACTAATTTCTATATAGTTAAAATTAAGGATATAAGAATATTTAACATATAACTTATAAATAACTATATAAAGGTTTTTGAAATGATTGACATGGTAGAAAAAATAAGTTATCATAAATTAAATGATAATTTAGCACGCTAAACTGATAAAACGATAAAACAATATAGAGATTAAGCAATAAGAATAGGTGGGGTGGAAAATGAATAAGAAGAACATACTTCCAGAAGGAACAAGGGATTTAGTATTAGATGAATGTGCAGTAAAACGTATTTTAGAAAAAGACATTGATAAACTTTTTGAAAAATGGGGATATAAAGAAGTTATAACACCGACGCTGGAGTTTTATGAAACTTTCAACTATAATTCGCAAACTTTAAGAGAAGAAGATATGTACAAGTTCTTCGATAATAGGGGTCGTATATTAATTTTGAGGCCAGATATGACAATTCCAATAGCAAGAGTTGTGGAGACTAAGCTCAAAGATGTAGAATTACCAATAAAGCTTAGGTATACCTCGAATGTTTTTAGAGTTCACGCAAGTCTTGGAGGAAAGAGGAATGAATATACAGATTGCGGTGTTGAATTTATAGGACTTGAAGATGAAAAATCTGATTTAGAAATATTAGTATTGGCATTAGAAGCTTTGAAGAAATTAGGATTAAATGATTTTAAGCTTGAAATAGGAAATATCGGTTTTTTTAATGGGGCATTTAAAAATTTAGAAATAGAGCAGGAATATAAAGAGGCTATTGCGCAGTTTATAGAAGATAAAAACATAAAAAGTTTGGAGGATTATTTAGAGAATTTAGATATAAAGGAAGAGTATAAGGCATTTTTTAATAAGTTGCCTTGGATGTTTGGGGATAAACAGATTTTGGAAGAGGCTAAAAAGTTAGCATTTAATGAAGAGTTAAGAAAAAATCTTGATTATCTGGAGGCATTATACCAGGAACTAGATTTGTTGGGCTATGGTAAAAATGTGACATTTGATTTAGGAATGGTTCCGAGACTGAATTATTACACAGGAATTATTTTTAGAGGTTATGGTGAAGGTGTTGGCAATACGTTACTGAGAGGTGGGCGATATGATAATTTAATTGAGCTCTCAGAAAAATGTGTTCCAGCAGTAGGATTTTCGATAGATATTGATGCTGTGATTCCAACTGTAAAGTTCAATAAAATAGCAAGTGAAAAGGAAAATATATATAAGATATACTATAATAAAAATACTAGAATTGAAGCTATTAAAAAAAGTGAAGAGCTTAGGAATCAAGGGTATATCGTTGATTTATTACCAAATGAAGATATGAAAGAAATAAAAGTAGTTAAGGGTGGGGAATATTAAAAATGAGCATAAGCATAGCATTAACAAAGGGAAGATTAGAAGAAGAAACCATAAAGATCTTAGATAAGGCGAAATTTGATCCTTCAGAATTAAAAAGCAAAGGTAGAAAACTTGTGTTTAAAGATAAAACGCAGGATATAAATTATTTTTTGGTAAAGGCAGCAGATTCAATAACTTATGTTGAACATGGGGTAGCTGATCTTGGAGTAGTTGGAAAAGATACTATTTTGGAAAGTGATAACAATTGCTATGAAGTTTTGGATTTGGGATTTGGAAAGTGTGGATTCATAGTAGCATCATTACCAGAAAGTGATATTTTCAAAAAAGTTGGTCATATAAAAATAGGAAGTAAATATCCAAAAGTTGCAAAGGATTATTTTAAAAAGAAAGGGATGGATGTAGAAGTTATAAAAATAGAGGGATCAGTAGAACTTGCACCAATATTAGGCCTATGCGATGGAATTGTGGATATCATGGAAACTGGAACAACTTTAAAGGAAAATGGTTTAGTTGTTATAGATAGGATTTGTGAGATAAGTGCTAGATTGATAGTGAATAAAGCTAGTTTTAAAATGAAGCAGAATGAAATATGGGATTTTATAGATAGGATTAAGAAAGTGATTAATAATTGACAAAATTCGTGAGATGTTGATAAAATTGATTATGATATCTTGAGTAATTAACAAAAAATAATAAATAAAATTTAAAGAGTATTTTTTGTTGTTATTACTTTTTTATCAAGTCAAAGGGGGGCTATTAATTATATGTTAAATTTAATGGAGATTACCGAGAGTAATAAAGAAAGCTTAATTAGTGAACTTAAAGGTAGAGTTACAGAAACGGAACAAGAGATAATCTCAAGTGTAAATAGTATTCTATCAAGAGTGAAAAAAGATGGGGATAAAGCTTTATTTGAACTTACGAAGTCATTTGATAAGGTTGAACTTAAAACTTTAGAAGTATCAACTTTTGAAATTGATGAATGTTTTAATAAAGTGGAGAAAGAGTTCATTGAAGCATTAGAAGAAGCTAAAGCAAATATAAAAGAGTATCACGAAAAACAAAAATCAAATGGATTTTTAATGACAAAAGATAAAGGAGTATACCTAGGGCAGAGAGTATTGCCTTTAGAAAGAGTTGGAGTTTATGTTCCAGGTGGAACTGCTGCTTATCCATCATCAGTGCTTATGAATGTAATACCTGCAAAAGTAGCAGGAGTAGATGAAATTGTTATGGTAACTCCACCAGATAAAAATGGAGGAATTAATCCATATATTGGAGTGGCTGCAAGAATAGCAGGAATTAATAAAATATATAAAGTTGGAGGAGCACAAGCTGTTGCAGCTTTGGCTTATGGAACAGAGAGCATTAAAAAGGTTGATAAAATTGTTGGACCAGGAAATATATTTGTTGCTACTGCAAAGAAATTAGTATTTGGAGAAGTTGATATAGATATGATTGCAGGGCCAAGTGAAATATTAGTTATTGCTGATGAGAAATCTAATCCGTGTTTTGTAGCAGCAGATTTAATGTCACAGGCAGAGCATGATAAATTAGCATCATCAATATTAATCACAACATCAAAAGAATTACACAAGAGAGTTGAGATGGAGTTGGAACGACAAGTAAAGACTCTTGAAAGAGAAGAAATAATAAGAACTTCCCTTGAAAATTTTGGAAGTACAATAATTTGTAGAACAATAGAAGAATGTATTGACATTTCTAATTCTATAGCTCCAGAGCATTTAGAGCTAATGGTAGATGATCCAATGAAATATTTAGGTATGGTTAGAAATGCAGGGTCTGTATTTTTAGGAAGATACTGTCCAGAGCCTATAGGAGATTATTTTGGGGGAACAAATCATGTATTACCTACAAGTGGCACAGCAAGGTTCTTTTCACCGTTATCAGTTGATAGTTTTATAAAAAAATCTTCTTTCATTTATTATTCAGAAGAAGCACTTATGGAAAATGGAGAAAAAATTATAACATTAGCAAGCAAGGAAGGACTTACAGCTCATGCTAATTCTGTGAAAGTGAGATTAGAGAATGGGAACGTATAATGAGTATATAAATTCGTATGATGAGTATACAATAAATCTAGATAGCAATGAAATTTATCTAGAGATGGACCCAAAGATACTAATGAAAATGAAATCTTGCTTAACTAATGTACTTTTCCATAGGTATCCTACAAATGAGATGACTACCATTAAAGAATTATATGCAAATTATGCAAATATAGAGAGCAAAAATATAATTGTAGGAAATGGGTCTGATGAAATGCTTGAACTTGTTGTAAGTAAGGCTATTAAAAATGGAAAGAAGGCATTAACTCTAGGACCAGATTTTACAATGTATGATTTTTTTGTTTCAAGATTTGGTGGAGAATTAAAGAAATATGATATAGGGCAAACTATGAATTTTAATGTTCAGGAATTTATAAATATAGGAAAACAAGAAGCCGTAGATTTAATTATCTTTTCAAATCCCAATAATCCTACTGGAATTGGAATAGAGTTAGAAGATATAGTTAATATTTTAGAAGTTTTTAAAAATACTGTTGTTCTTGTAGATGAGGCTTATTATGAATTCTACGGAAAATCAATGATTCCATATATAAATAAATATAAAAACTTGGTTGTTACAAGAACCTTGTCAAAGGCTTGGGGGCTTGCATCGTTGAGAGTAGGATTTTTGATAACTCATGAGAGTAATATTTCTGAATTATTAAATTATAAAATTCCATATACAATAAGTTCGTTTTCGCAAAATCTGGCCTCAATGGCTTTGAGATACCCAGAAAATGTTGTTAAAAATGCAAAACAAATAGTTAAACAAAGAGAAGAATTATATGAGAATTTAAAAGAGGTTGAAAAAAATGCCGCAATGAAAATACAATTCTATCCGTCAAAGGGAAACTACATCTTTGGACGAACACCTCATAAGGAAGCTCTTATTAAGGGACTTGAGAGTATTGGGATAATAATTAGAAATTTTAATGATGACAGTTTCAGAATTACAGTTGGTTCACCAATGCAAAATAGGAAAGTAGTTGAAGGAATAAAAAAGATTTTTATATATGTATAAATACTTGGCATGTTTAGGAAAATAATAAGTTGGTATATTGATTTATTTAAAGGGATAATATTTGATTCAATAAAAAATAATTATATCATTTGCATATTATTTTCTTAGATATGCTTGACTATAGAAAGATTATGTTTTATATAGATATTATTAATTTATAGAATTCTTTTGGAAAACTATATTTAAAATACAATTATTCGTTTTAAGGAGAATTAGTATGTCAGATAGAAGCTCAAGAAGAGAAAGAATAACTAAAGAAACTAGTGTTAGAGTAGAAATTGACTTAGATGGAAACGGGAATAGTGAAATAAATACAGGGATTGGATTTCTAGACCACATGTTAACTTTGTTTTCATTTAATAGTAAGGTTAACTTGGATGTGTTTGCTAAAGGAGATTCTTATGTATGTGATCATCATACAATAGAAGATATCGGAATAACATTAGGAGAAGCATTTAAAGAATCACTAGGAGATAAGCATGGCATAAACAGATATGGAACTTTTTATGTACCAATGGATGAAACGCTTGCTTTAGCGTCAATTGATGTGAGCAATAGACCCTTTTTGGTTTTTGATTGTGATTTTAAGAGAGAAAAAGTTGGTGAAATGTCAACTGAAATGGTGGTCGAATTTTTTAGAGCCTTTGCATTTAATGCTGGAATAACACTTCATTTAAAAGTTTTATACGGTGAAAATGATCATCATAAAATAGAAGCTTTATTTAAAGCTTTTGGAAGAGCAATTAAAGAAGCCATATCTAGAAGTAGTGATAATGATATACCATCTACTAAAGGAAGATTATAGAAAATTATAAAAGAGAAAAATGAATAATGATGATTATTAATAAAATATCTGTAAAGTTTGGGGAATAGAGATGCTAACTTATCATTTGTTATTCATTTTGATCTTTATTATAGGAGGGGGTTATATAATGATAGTTATAATAGACTATGGAATGGGAAATTTAAAAAGCGTTAAGAATGCCCTGGATTATCTTGAGATTGAGAATAAGATCTCATGTAGTAAAGATGAAATCAGAGCTGCTGATGCATTAATATTGCCAGGCGTTGGAGCATTCCCAGATGCTATGGAGACTATTGAAAAATTATCTTTAGACAAAATAATATCAGAAGAAGTAAGAAGGAATAAACCGCTTCTTGGAATATGTCTCGGTATGCAATTATTATTTGAAAATGGATTTGAAGGAATTGAAAGAAAAGGGCTCGGCTTATTAAAAGGTAGTATTATTAAAATGAAAGATGATAAAGTTAATAATATAAAGATCCCACATATTGGTTGGAATGATTTGGTGTTTAGTAGAAGCGATGAACTTTTCAGAGGCATAGATGAAGGGGAATTTGTTTATTATGTGCATTCTTATTTTGCACAAGATTATAATAATGAAGATTTGGTAGCATACAGCGAATATGGGGAAAATAAGATACCAGGTGTAGTTAGGTGCAAAAATGTAATAGGAGCTCAATTTCATCCGGAAAAAAGTGGATCTGTAGGTTTGGCCATTTTAAAAAATTTTGGGGAGTTGATTAAATGATAATTTTACCAGCGATTGATATAATTGATGGCAAGCCAGTAAGATTGTATCAGGGAGATTATAATAAAAAAGAAATTGTTGCAGATGATGTATTTGAAACAGCAAAATCTTTTCAAGATATAGGGGCAGAATATATACATCTAGTAGACTTAGATGGGGCTAAAAATGGAAGTAATCAAAATCATGAGTTAGTAATTAAAATTGCTAAAGAACTTAATATTCCTGTAGAACTAGGAGGGGGAATAAGATCTTTTGAAACTATCAAATATCTTTTAGATAATGGGGTAGCAAGAGTTATTTTAGGAACTATAGCAATTGAGGATGAGGAGTTACTAAAAAAGGCAATATCAATATATGGTAGTAAAATAGCAGTGGGAATAGACTGTAAAGATGGTAAAGTATATGGGAGAGGATGGCTTGCGGCTAGTGAGCTAGATTATATAGAATTTGCTGAAAAGATGGAGAATATAGGCGTTAAAAATATAATAGTAACTGATATTAGTAAGGATGGAACTTTAGAAGGACCTAATGTGGAAATGCTTAAAAAACTTAAAGAAACAGTAAGTATTGATATTACAGCTTCTGGAGGAATTAAGGATATTGAAAATATAAAAGAATTAAAAGATATAGGCTTATATGGGGCAATAACAGGTAAAGCTATATATGCTAGAACATTGTCTTTAGAAAAAGCAATAGAAATTTCTAAAGAGGGGAGATAAATGAATGCATACTAAGAGAATTATTCCATGCCTTGATGTAAAAGAAGGAAGGGTTGTTAAAGGAGTTAATTTTGAGGGATTGGTTGATGTAGGTGATCCTGTTGCACTTGCAGAATATTATAATAGTCAAGGGGCAGATGAATTAGTATTCCTAGATATAACAGCAACTCATGAAAGACGGGGCATAATGGAAAAAGTTGTTCAAAGTGTAGCTGAAAAAATTTTTATCCCATTTACAGTAGGTGGTGGGCTTCAAACTTTAGATGATATAAAGTCAATACTTAGAGCAGGAGCAGATAAGGTGAGCTTAAACTCAGCAGCTGTTAGAAATAAAATGCTTATAAAAGAAGGAGCTTTCTATTTTGGAAGTCAATGTATAGTATTGGCAGCTGATGCAAAGAAAAGATCTGATAATACAGGATGGAATGTTGTAATAAACGGAGGAAGAATTGATACAGGATTAGATCTGCTAAAGTGGATTGAAGAAGCAACAGCGCTTGGAGCTGGAGAAATTCTTTTAACATCTATGGATGCAGATGGAACTAAAAAAGGCTTTGATTTGGAATTGACAAAAGCTGTAAGTGATATAACTAATGTTCCGGTAATAGCTTCAGGTGGATGCGGTTGTTTAGAAGATTTTTATGATGTATTTAAAAGTAATATAGCGGATGCAGCACTTGCCGCTTCTCTTTTTCACTATGGGGAGTTAACTGTTGATGAGGTTAAAAGATATTTACATGATAAAAATGTTTCAGTACGTATATAAGTTTAAGATTATATAAAAAGCAAATAGCTAGTATATATCTGAAGGGAGAAAAATTGTATGGAGATTTGCAAGAGAGTGGAACAAGTTGATTTTGAAAAGATGAATGGATTGATTCCAACTATAGTTCAAGATTATAAAACTAAAGAGGTTTTAATGTTAGCCTATATGTCAAAAGAAAGTTTAAATAAGACATTAGAGGATAATACAACTTGGTTTTACAGTAGAAGTAGGGATGAACTTTGGAATAAAGGAGCAACTTCGGGACATTTTCAGTATGTGAAAGAAATAAAAATAGATTGTGATAATGATACCATTTTGATATTAGCTGAGCAAGTTGGAGCGGCATGCCATACAGGAAATAGAACTTGTTTTTATAGGGATTTGTAATTTATATATGAGAAGCATTGGAGGATTAAAAATGGATGAAAATATAAAGGCTTTATATGAGACTATACTAAAAAGAAAAACAGAAGGTGAAGAGGGATCCTATACGAAGTATCTTTTTGAAAAGGGAACAAACAAGATACTAAAAAAAGTTGGAGAAGAATGCACGGAAGTTATAATTAGTTGTAAAGAAAATAATAAAGAAGAACAGATAAATGAGATTTGTGATCTTACTTATCACTTACTTGTTCTAATAGCTCAAATGAATATTTCGATTGAAGAAGTAGGAGCAGAATTGGAAAAGAGGAGAACTAAAATTAATAATTTTAAAGGTGAAAGAAAACCGATAACAAATGTTTAAATAAATTCTATTTGTAATTAAGCGGTATTATAAGTATAAAAGTAGGATTGTTTGTCTGAGCAATCCTTTTTTTTGATGTTAAGATGCGGAAATCTGAATAACATAAGTTTTAGAATTACAAAATTTTAACGGTTGATTGTCAATTATAAGTTGAGTATTATAATATTAGGTAAACACAAAGTAAATTTTTTATTAATTATAGGCAAGAATACTTATAATATTAAACATAAAAAAGAAAACCTGTATATATAGTACAGGTTTTCGCATGTCCACTCGAGAAAGGAAATAAATGAACATGTTATTGTGGGTTTATAAAATTTTATGGCGATAAACCATAAAGTGTATGGGCTATTTGTTACAATATTGATAATTTAATTATACAATAATCACAAAAAAAAACAATAATTTTTTATATTATGACAATTAAAATATAAGAGAAATAAGTAAAGTTTATATTGCTAAGTAATGGCTTTTTTATATAGAAAAAATTATAAGAAATTTATAGGTGTATAATATAGATATTATGTAGAAACTAACTTGAATTTAATGTAGATTAAGAATGAAAATATTAAATTAATATATAAATTTAATATTGCAATATATAATTACAAAATAAAATAATATGTGTAGGAGAATGAAATGATTAAAATATATAAAGAAGAATTGTTGAAAAATACCATAGATTATGAAGAGTATTCAGAAAATGTTTGTAAATTAACACTAGAAGAACTTAAAAAAGAAGGGTTATTGGAATGTGGAGGTTGCTGCTTAAAGGGAGAAAATAAAAAAGGTAATTGCTCAAGCTGCAATAGTAAGAACAGTTGTAAAAAATAATATTATTTTTTGATCTAGGATTATATGATTATAAAAATATAAAATATGTTGTAGATTTAAACAAAAGAATAATATATAATGAATTTGTTTATATTATAATACATTAGAAAGATTTGGAGGGGGCCATCTTTGGGAAAGCCAAGTATTTTTAGTAGAGAATATGAAAAAAGGATGAAGCGAAGAAGAAGAAATGCGATAATAATATTTTTGGCAATAATATTAATAACATCTGCGCTATCAATTAAAATAGCGTATAATCCAATAGATTATGAAAATATTAAACAAAATATACAGGCATGGATTGATAGTGATACTAATAATTCTTCAGAACAAACTAAAGCAGAAAAACAAGAAACATCTGATGAGAAAAAAGATGAGGAAGTAGTTCAAGAAGAACCTCAAAAACCGGTGGAAGAATATATAAATATAACTCTAGCGAGTGGAAATGTTGCAAAAGCAATTTATGTAGATGATGCTAATACCGGAAAAGTTTTCAAAACTTTAGATACTAGCGATAATGGTGTTAGTTACAGCATAAGTCCATCTGGTAAGGAAATAATTGTGGAAGATACAAATTCAGTAATTACTCTATATAATTTAGATGGAACAAACAAGGTGATATCAAAAGATCAATATGTATCTACAAGTGGAAGTGTTTTTACTAAAGAATCTACAATTCAATCAAATCCAAAATACTTATGGAATCAGAATCCAAAATTTATTAGTGAAGATAAAATAATATTTGTAACTAATAGGCCATATTTTGGAGGTGGAAATCTTAAAAAGTATCTATGGATGACTGATATTTCAACTAATGAAGATAAGGTTATGTGGGATTTAGCTGGAGCTAATATAGAAATTGGTGAAAAGGAAGAAAAAGGCGTTAAAATTACTGTTGATGGTAGAGTATATTTTATCGATGTAAATGGTAATTATATTCAATAGAGATAATATTAATAAATTATTTGATAAGATTTAAGTGTTTATGGTATAATGACTTAGTTAAATTAGATGCACACTATTTAGGAGGAAAGAATAAAATGAAAGCTAAAGTGGAAAAAATAGAAACAAATGTGATAAAATTAGAAATAAGGGTTGAAGCTGAAAAATTCGATGCAGCGTTAACTAAAGCTTATAATAAGAATAAGGGCAGATATAATATACCTGGATTTAGAAAAGGAAAGGTTCCTATGGCAATGGTTAAAAAGTTCTATGGAGTTGAAGTATTCTATGATGACGCAGTTAATTTTGCTATAGATGAATCATATCCAGAAGCATTAAATGCAGAAAATATTAAACCTGTAGATTACCCACAAGTTGATATAGTGGAATTAGGAGAAGGTAAAGAATTAGTTTATACTGCTACAGTTACTACTTATCCAGAAGTAGAACTTGGAGAGTATAAAGGATTAGATATAAAGAAGCCTATATATAAAGTAGAAGATACTGAAATAGATAAGCAAATTAAAGAAATGCAAGAAAAAAATGCTAGAATAGAAGTTAAAACAGAGGGAAATATAGCTAAAGGGGATATAGCTGTTATTGATTTCAAAGGATACATAGATGGAGTTGCTTTTGAAGGTGGAGAAGGCTCTGATTATTCTTTAGAAATAGGTTCTGGTACTTTCATTGATAATTTTGAAGAACAATTAATCGGTTTAGCAGTTGGGGATAAAAAAGAAGTAAATGTTACTTTCCCAGAAGCTTATGGAAAAGAAGAATTAAACGGAAAACCAGCAATGTTTGAAGTTGAAATTAAGTCAATTAAAGTTAAAGAATTGCCAGAATTAGATGATGAATTTGCTAAAGATGTATCAGCAGTTGACACATTTGCAGAATTAAAAGAAAATCTTGAAAAGACATTAGAAAAAAATAACGATGAAAAGGCAGAAAGAGAATTCGAAGAAGCTGTTATAACTGCAGTAATTGAAAACTCAAAAATGGATATTCCAGAAGTTATGGTAAATAAAGAAATTGATGCCATGATGCAAGATCTTGAAGGAAGATTAAAATATCAAGGTTTAAGCTTAGAACAATATATGGAATTCACAGGAAATACAACTGAAAAAATGAGAGACTTTATGAAAGAAAATGCAGAAAGAAAAGTTAAAGCTGATTTAGTTCTTGAAGCTATTGCAAAAACAGAAGAAATTAAAGCAACTGAAGAAGAGTTAAATGCAAGAGCTTTAGAATTAGGAAAGATTTATGGACCAAAAGATCCAGAAAAAATGGCTAAAATCTTAGTTAAGTCTCAAAGAAACATGATTGAAAAAGACATAATATTAGAAAATACTTTAAAATTCTTAAAAGAAAATTGCAAATAATTTATTTTAATATATAATATAAAATAAGGATGCTAATTATAAATTGCCAGAAAAAAAATTTTTTTCTGGCAATTTATTCAAATAATAATTAACAAAGTAATAAAAAAAATATATAATTAGAATTAGAAAAAGTATAATAGTAAAAGGAGGATTTATATGGCTTTAGTACCTATGGTTGTAGAACAAACAAGTAGAGGAGAACGTTCCTATGATATATTTTCAAGATTATTAAAAGAAAGAATAATCATGTTAAGTGGAGAAGTGAATGATGATAGCGCTAATTTAATAGTAGCACAATTATTATTTTTAGAAAGTGAAGATCCAGATAAAGATATATATATATATATAAATAGTCCAGGAGGATCAATAACAGCTGGAAATGCTATATATGATACTATGCAATATATTAAGTGTGACGTATCAACAATATGTATAGGGATGGCAGCTTCAATGGGAGCATTTTTACTTTCTTCTGGAACAAAAGGAAAGAGATTTGCACTTCCAAACGCTGAAGTTATGATACATCAACCACTAGGCGGTTTTCAAGGTCAAGCAACAGATTTTGAAATACATGCTAAAAGAATATTAAAGATGAAAGAAACTTTAAATAGAATTTTAAGTGAAAATACTGGTAAGCCTTTAGAAACAATTAAAGCAGATGTAGAAAGAGATAACTTCATGTCTGCAGAAGAAGCTAAAGCTTATGGGTTAGTTGATGAAGTAATAACTACGCATAAAATAGGAAAAGATAAATAAGATTGAATTTTCAATTTATACGTTTTTAAGTGAGGTGAATGTATGGCTAAATATGATGAAAAGAAGCAGTTAAAGTGTTCTTTCTGCGGCAAAACTCAAGAACAAGTAAAAAGATTGATTGCAGGTCCGGGAGTATATATTTGTGATGAATGTATTGATTTATGTTCTGAAATTATAGCAGATGAATTCCAAGAAACTGTTGATTTTGACCCTAAAAGTGTACCAAAGCCAAATGAGATTAAAGAATACTTAGATTCTTATGTCATTGGGCAAGAAAGAGCAAAAAAATCTTTAGCAGTAGCAGTTTATAATCATTATAAAAGAATTAATACTAATAAAGAAGATATTGATGTTGAATTATCAAAAAGTAACATTTTACTACTAGGGCCAACTGGTTCAGGTAAAACACTACTTGCTCAAACATTAGCAAGATTTTTAAATGTACCTTTTGCAATTGCTGATGCTACAACATTAACAGAAGCTGGATATGTTGGAGAAGATGTAGAAAATATTCTTCTTAAACTAATACAGAATGCAGATTATGATGTAGAAAAAGCTGAAAGAGGCATTATTTATATAGACGAAATAGATAAAATTGCTAGAAAATCAGAAAATCCATCTATTACTCGTGATGTATCAGGTGAAGGTGTTCAACAAGCATTGTTAAAGATACTAGAAGGAACTGTTGCATCTGTTCCTCCACAAGGTGGAAGAAAGCATCCTCATCAAGAGTTTATCCAAATAAATACTTCTAATATATTATTTATTTGTGGTGGAGCTTTTGATGGTGTTGATAAGATAATAGAAAATAGAACAAGAAAGAGTTCTATGGGATTTGGAGCACAAATTCAAGCTAAACATGAAAAGGATGTTGGAAGCTTACTAAAAGAAATTATGCCAGCAGACTTATTAAAGTTTGGGTTAATTCCTGAATTTGTTGGAAGACTTCCAATACTAGTTACTTTAGAGTCTTTAGATAAAGAAGCTTTAATTCAAATTTTAACTAAACCTAAAAATGCTCTTGTAAAGCAATATAAGAAATTATTCGAGCTAGATGATGTTAAGTTAGAGTTTGACGAAGAGTCATTAATCGCAATAGCAGAAGAAGCGATTAGCAGACAGACTGGTGCCAGAGGTTTAAGAGCTATTATTGAAGATATAATGAATGAAATAATGTATGAGATACCTTCTGATAATAGAATAACTAATGTTATAATAACTGAAGAGGCTATCAAAGAGAAAAAGCAGCCTAGAATTGAAAGATTGGAAGAGGGAAAGATTAGACCTACTTTAGTAAAAGCTAGGACTAAGAAAGATATTGAATCAGCTTAATATTAGCGAGAATAATAAGTCAGTATATATTTTTTTATATATACTGACTTATTTAGCGTTTTTACAAGTTTTTAGTATTTTAAATATTGGATTGTTTTTATTTATATTTCAAAATCAAGAATATATTTGTAATAATAAGCAAATAATACTAATAATAAAAATTGAAGGAGGCAAAGTATATTTACTTTAGTAATAATAAGGAAATAAAATGTATATATTAGTAAAGGTAAGTATATTTAAAGATTATGACAAATATATTAATGATTTTGCAAATTATAGTTCTAATTCTCATGGTTTATGTTATGTGTAATGCAATAAGTAAACCACAAAAAAATAGGGAGATAATAATTGATAGGGAAAATACTAAGGAATTAAATAATCTAAATAGATTAAGACAAATAAGTTTGTCTAAGCCACTTACTGAAAAAAGTAGACCATCTAGTTTTGATGAGGTAATAGGGCAAGAAAAAGGGATTAAAGCATTAAAGGCAGCTCTTTGCGGGCCGAATCCTCAACATGTTATAATTTACGGACCACCAGGGGTTGGAAAGACAGCAGCAGCTAGATTGGTGTTGGAGGAAGCTAGAAAATCCAAACTATCGCCATTTACAGAAAAGTCAAAATTTGTTGAGTTAGATGCAACCACATTGAGATTTGATGAGAGAGGAATAGCAGATCCACTAATAGGTTCAGTGCATGATCCGATTTATCAAGGCGCTGGTTCTTTAGGTATAGCTGGAATTCCACAACCAAAGGCAGGAGCTGTTACAAAAGCTCATGGGGGTGTATTATTTTTAGATGAGATTGGAGAGCTTCATCCAATTGAGTTAAATAAGTTATTGAAGGTATTAGAAGATAGAAAAGTGTTTTTAGATAGCTCATACTATAGTTCAGAAGATACTAATATGCCTAAGTACATAAAGGAAGTATTTGATAATGGGCTTCCTGCTGATTTTAGATTAATAGGAGCAACAACAAGAGCGCCACATGAAATCATACCAGCTATAAGATCAAGATGCGTTGAAATCTTTTTTAGGGCATTATTGCCTGAAGAAATAGAGAAAATAGCTGAAAATTGTGTTAATAAAGTTGGATTGCAAATTTCAAAAGATGGTGTTGAAGAAGTAAGTAAATATTGCACAAATGGTAGAGAAGTAATAAATTTGATTCAGTTGGCATCTGGAATTGCTATTAATGAAGATAGAAGTGAGATTACATTAGATGATATTAAATGGGTATTAGAGAATGGACAGTATAACAAAATAATTTCAAATAAGATACCATCTCAATCTAGAGTTGGGGTTGTTAATGGATTAGCAGTATATGGAGCAAACATTGGAATGTTAATGCCGCTTGAAGTTAGTTGTAAGAAAGTTACAGGTAGAAGAGGGGAACTTAAAATAACTGGAATAGTTGAAGAGGAAGAGATAACTAATAACAATAAAAAAATAAAAATGAAAAGCACTGCTTTTGCATCTGTTCAAAATGTGCTTACAGTATTGGATAATTTATTCGATTTATCAACTGATAGATATGATATACATGTAAATATATCAGGAGGAATTCCAGTTGATGGCCCATCAGCTGGTATAAGTATTGCGACAGCGATCTATAGCGCTATAACTAAGCAGAAAATAAACAGGTTTGTTGCTATGACTGGAGAAATAAGCATATTAGGATCTGTAAAAGCGATAGGAGGAGTGAAGGCCAAAATATCTGCAGCCTTTAAAGCTGGTGCAAAAAAAGTTATAATTCCACAAGAAAACTATGATGAATCACTACATGAAATATGTGAAATAGAAATAATTCCTGTAACAAATTTTAAAGAGGTAATTAAGTTGGCTATAGAAGAAGATATAATTAATGAAAGCGAGCGAGAAATATTATCAGCTGAAGGCAATAACATTTTGAATAACTTGTAAAGTTATATTTTTAATTAGTACAGTAAAATATGAATAAATCTTAATATTTTTACACTTTTTCTTTTAAAATTAATATATTATGTTATAATAGATAAACTAAAGAGTATTTATAGTAGTGTATATGCTGTTTGATTAAACAAAATTATTATAAGTTTACAAAGCAAGTGACTAGGTATACTTGTTTTGTAAACTCTACAATATATAATGAGTTTTTTATTTTTAGAATCATTGAAAAAAATATTTATTATGTGTATACTAGATAAGTCAAAATAAATAATGTAATTAAGATATGGGGGGAAATAGTACTATGAAAAAGCTATATACGATTCCGCTAATTCCTTTAAGAGGATTGACTGTTTTTCCTAGTGTGGTTGTACATTTTGATGTGGGAAGAGAAAAATCCATAGCAGCTATTGAACAAGCTATGTTAGATGAACAAGAAGTTTTTCTTGTAGGGCAAAAAGATTCAATGATAGAAGAACCTAATCAAGATGAAATATATTCGATTGGAACCATATGTAAAATAAAGCAAATCTTAAAGATGTCTGATAATACTATTAGAGTTCTTGTGGAAGGCCAAGAAAGAGGTAAAATAGTTAAATATATAGAGGAAGAAGAAAGTTATATAAAAGTTTCAGTAAAAAAATTAGATGATAAAGTGGTTAAGAATGAGGAATTAGACGCCTATATTAAATTCTTGGATAAAGAATTTATGAAACTACTTAAGTTAAGTGAAGATAATTTTGGAGAAGCAGTTAAATCAATAGATTCACTTGAAAAACCAAGTCAGTTTGTAGACATGGTAGCTTCTTATGCAATAACTGATGAAAAGCTTAAACAAGAAATTTTGGAAATAGTAGATATAACCAAGAGAGTAGAGAAAGTACTAGAAAGAATTAAAATAGAGATTTCTATAGCAAAAATCCAAAAAAAGATTGCTAATAAAGTAAAGAATACAGTTGCAAAAGAGCAGAAGGAATTTTATCTAAGAGAGCAATTGCGCGCAATTCAAGAAGAATTGGGTGAAGATGATGAGGACAAGAAAGAAATAGCTAAGTATGAAGAAAAAATCAAGAAAGCTAAACTTCCTAATGAAGTTAAAGAAAAGGTTAATTACGAGTTATCAAGACTTAAAAGTATGAGTCCTACGTCATCAGAAGGCAATGTTGTAAAGGCATATTTAGACTGGGTATTGGATATCCCTTGGGGTAAGAATACAAAGGAAAATATTGATGTTACTAAAGCAAGAGAAGTTTTAGATAATGAGCACTATGGATTGGAAGACGTTAAAGATAGAATTATAGAGTATTTAGCAGTAAAACAATTCAGTAAGTCCCAAAAAGGACCTATTCTTTGTTTAGTTGGCCCTCCGGGTGTGGGAAAGACATCTATAGCAAAATCTATAGCTAATGCCATTAATAGAAAATATACAAGAATATCCGTAGGTGGAATGAAGGATGAAGCTGAAATAAGAGGTCATAGAAAGACATATGTTGGTGCAATTCCAGGTAGAATAGTCTATGCAATGAAAGAGGCAAAATCTATGAATCCATTAATGCTTTTTGATGAGATAGATAAAATTAGTTCGAGCTATAAAGGTGATCCATCTGATGCATTATTAGAAATATTAGATAGTGAGCAAAACAAAGATTTTAGAGATAGTTATTTAGAAGTACCAATGGATTTGTCTAAGGTTATGTTTATAGCAACAGCAAATTCTTTAGAAACAATACCAAGGCCGCTTTTAGATAGAATGGAAGTTATTGAAGTATCGGGATATACGTATGAAGAAAAATTCAATATAGCTAAAAATCACCTTATCCCTAAGATATTTAAAGAACTTGATATTCCGCAAGATAAAATTGATATAGAAGACGATTCTATTAGAATGGTTATCGAGGGATATACAAGAGAATCAGGAGTTCGTGGATTAGAAAGAAAATTAAGTTCTTTAATAAGAAAAGTATTAGCAGAAATGTTAAAAAGAGAACAAAAGGAATTCCTAATTAATAATGAAAGTGTTGAAAAATTATTAGGTAAGAAGACGTTTGATTTTGATCAAATTGATAAGGTGGACAAGGTTGGAGTAGTTACAGGAATGGCATGGACTGCATATGGAGGCGATACGCTTCCAATAGAAGCTATGGTTATGACTGGATCAGGAAAACTTGAACTTACAGGTAAGCTTGGAGATGTTATGCAAGAGTCGGCAAGGACAGCCTACAGTTATGTTAGAGCTAATGCAATTAAGTTTGGGATAAATGAAACTTTTTATAAAGAAAAGGATATCCACATTCATGCACCAGAAGGTGCAGTGCCTAAGGATGGTCCGTCGGCAGGCGTGACTATGGTAACTGCACTTGTATCAGCACTATCCGGCAAGAAGGTTAAGCATAATGTAGCAATGACAGGTGAAGTTACATTAACAGGAAGAGTGCTTCCGATTGGTGGGCTAAAGGAAAAATCTTTAGCAGCATTTAGAGCAGGAGTAGATACTATAATAATTCCTAAAGAAAATGAGAAAGATATAGATAAGATACCAAATTCGATTAGAAATAGCTTGAATATTATTTCTGCTAAAGAAGTTAATGAGGTATTGAAAAATGCACTAATTGGAGAGGATACTAATGAGAATTAAGAAATCAGATTTTATTACGTCAGCAGTAAAGAAGAATCAATATCCCATAGATAATAGAGTGGAAGTTGCATTTGTTGGAAGATCTAATGTAGGAAAGAGTTCGCTGATAAATTCATTAACCAATAGAAAAAAACTTGCAAAGGTTAGTCAGACTCCAGGAAAAACTAGATTAGTTAACTTTTTTCTTATAAATGATGATTTTTATTTAGTTGATTTGCCTGGATATGGATATGCAAAAGTTTCGAAGGCGGAGAAGGATAGCTGGGGGAAAACTGTTGAAATGTATTTGACTGGTAGAGAACAGCTAAAAAGAGTTGTCTTGCTTGTAGATTCTAGGCATAAGCCAACAGGTGATGATATAATTATGCATGAATGGATAAAACATTTTGGTTATGACGTTATAGTAGTTGCTACAAAGAGCGATAAACTTACACGGAATGAATTAAAGAAAAATGAGAAAGTTATAAAAGAAACACTCAAATTAAATTCAGATGACAAATTATATTTTTTCTCATCATTAAATAAAGATGGGAAAGATGAACTAATAGATAATCTTTTCTTAGAATTTGCGACAGATTTAGATTAGTAAAATATTTATATAAATTTTTATATAATAGTAAACAAATAACCTCTTACAGATATAATATTTGTAAGAGGTTATTTCTATTTAAGTAATGACATTATTTATTAAAATAGCTGATAAAAAATTTAAATAATTATAAGTTATAAAAAATAGTGTCAAAAATTTTAGGTAGGAATAATATATAGTATAAAAAAGAAAAAAATATTTCCAAGGAGGAATAAAAATGGAGATGAATGATATCCTAAATGGTTTAAATTCATGTGATGATGATTGTTCAGATTCAAGTTCTAACAATTGTGGTTGCGGGCCAAACTTTGGTGGACCAGGAATCGGAGGTTTCCCAGGGGGTATAGGAGGCTGTGGACAAGGATTCAATAATGGTGGTTGCGGATTTAACAGCTGGATTTGGATTTTATTAATATTATTCTATTGTGGCTGTGGAAGAAATAATTTAGGAAGAGGTAATGTAGGAAGTGATTGCTGCTGTGAGAAAAAGTGCGATTGCTGCTGTGAAAAGAAAGATTGCTGTTGCAACAAAGGCGGAGCTAATAGTGGATTCTTAGGTAGTTGTGCACCATATTTGTTTATATTAGTACTATTATTCCTTTGCAATAATAACAATGGAATAGGCGGAGGATTTAACAATTGTGGATTTGGCGGAGGAGTAAGTCCTTTCGGTAATAATTTTGGTTGTGCTGCTAATTGTTAAGATTCTTAATTTTTAGGAAGGAGAGATAAATATGTCTAAAAGGAAGAATAAATGTTGCTGTGAAAAAAGACACAATGAATGTTGCTGCTATGAGCCAAGATCAAATGCTTCAGATGGTTTATTAGGAAGTGGTTGTACACCAATCATATTTCTATTAATAGCATGCGGATCAGGTTTATTAAACTGTAACAAATCATATTTAATTATTTTACTATTTATATTATGTGGTGGATGCTTCTCTAATCTTTTAGGAGGCGGACGAGGAGAAAGTAATTGCTGCTGCTAGGATAGTGGATAGAGGGCTTTAATGGCCCTCTAAAAAAATGCATAAAAACATAAACATTTTTAGAATGATATACATATATTAAAAAGAGACAATTTTAAGTGAGAGGATTTTAAAATGGCTAAGCATAAACATAGAGAACAAGATCAAACATCAAATGATACTAGTTCTAATATTAATGATAATGCTAGAAATGCACCTTTCGGAATTGATCCTATGCAGTTAATGGGATTACTAGGTGGAAATTTTGATATGAATAATATGGGGAATATGTTAGCTTCAATGAATACAAATGGATTTAATTTGGGAAATTTAAATTCAATAGCTCAAATGATGGGGTTAAATTTAGATAATAACTTATTTCAAGGAAATATGAGTGGAAGTCAAAGCAATGTAAATAATAAGAATATGTATTCAAATCCTAAAGAATATTCTAGCAATACGAATCCTAAAAATTCTGAAAATCTAAATGAAGATAAAGGTGTTAAAAAGAACAATGTTGCAACAAACAGAAATATTAAGGATAAGGATGCGAACTTAGAATTTTTAATGGCAATTAGAAGTTATGCTCATCCGGATAGAATAAAGTTTATTGATAGAATCATTGAAGCTTATAAGAATGGAGAACTCAAAGAAGCATAAAAAATAAAAATTATTTTTTAAATTGTGTATACAAAAAGAAATCATGTCAATAATATTAATGTAATAGAGAAAGTATTCTCTTACAAACTTAATGGATTATTAAGTAAGACTTGATTTAGAGAGGTATTTCCATCTAAAATCTAGTTAAGCTTATCCAGAAGTTTAATGCCGTTTGGTTAACATTTAAAGAGTTTGATGTGTTAATGGCAGTTCAACTATCGGATAAATTTTTTACTTCATTAAGTAACCCCTCATCCCCCTTTAGGCCGCTAATGCGGCCTTTTATATTTATTTAGCTTTTTGTATACTATTTATTTTATAAGAAGAACCTTGCTTTTCAAAATCTATTAATAATATCAACTCACTTTTATTATTTGTACCTTTAAGATTGCTTTTTTCAAAAGATAGTCTCCACCTTATAGCTGAGGGCTCTAATGACTCAGTCCACTTATAATCATAAAAAAAGGCATTTTGAAAAGTATACGAATAATTATCTTTATCTAAACTCCAAAGTAAAGATAAATTCTCTTTGTCAATTGTAGAAGAGAAGATATCTGGAAGATCATCAACTACGTAAGGAAGCTCAACTAAATTAATAAAACTCGTTGCAGAATCCAATGAAGGAAGATTTGTATTATCCTTACTAGTATCTAAAATATCATTATTAATGAGCATAAAGCTATTTAATGAAGAAAGCCCTTCTGATGATGATATTGAATAACATTGAGGAGTCTTAGAATTTTTACAATCCAATATACCAAAAATATTATTATTACTTGAATAGAGCAAATTAAAGTTTTTTTTATTCCACTTAAATACATAAGACATAGACTTATCATTTTTAGAGCCAAGAAGTATAATTTCAGGAATATTATCTCTAGAAAGATTATGAAAATAAACTTTAGGCTCAAAATGAAGATTAGTCGTGAAAAGTGTTTTGTCACTAAGTTGATTGGAAAGATAATGATCATTATCAAAACAATTTATATTAAAATCAACCTTATTTTGTGAGCTTAATAATTGAAAAGTATCTTTTTTGCCATCACCTGTTAAGTCATATTGTGTATTTTGGGTAATGTTTATTGGAGATATAGTTTGTAAAGATTTAAACTTATTAGAAATAAAGTAAACCATACCTAAAATTAAAAATAATGCTGATATATATAGTGCTGAGTTTACTAAAATCCTTTTCTTTAATATTATGATTTTCATTATGTATCACCTCAATAAATTATATGTTGATATAGTGATGCATATTAATAATATAAAAGCGATAAAATAAAAAAAGACCATAACTTCACGCAAAATATTTTTTGCCTAAGTTATGATCAGGATGAAGAAAATAACAATTATTTGCAGTTGCTACAATAACCATAAAAATAAACCTTATTTGAAACAATCTGATAATCAGTATGCTCTTTTGCTAAAGCATTAAGATTATCTAGAGATAGATCTTTAAAATCATCTACTCTTCCGCAACTTAAGCATTGTAAGTGAGGATGAGGTAATGAATTACCATCATATCTAAAGTTTCCTTCACCAACATTTATTTCTTGAATTAATCCTACATCAACTAATGTTTTTAATGCTTTATATACAGTAGCTAAACTCATAGTTGGATATTGGATATGAATATCAGAATAAATAACGTCTGCTGAAGGATGAGAAGTAGTATTAATTAAATAGTTATATACTGCAAGTCGTTGAGGAGTTAATTTTAGCTTTTTTTCTTTGAAAACTGAAGCTATTTGATCCATTTTAAAAACCTCACTTCTATTAGTTTTATGTATCGATTATAGCATAGAAATAAAGAAGGAGTCAACTAATTAATTAATACTATTTTTAAACAATTATTATTATTTAGAGAAATATTGTTAATAAAAATGCAAAGAAAAAGATTGAGTTTGCTTAATTTGAACATTTAATTATAAATAAACACGCAATTTCAATTAATTTTCTGATAATTGAATGAAAATATCAAAAATTTGTTGTACATTAAAGAAAAGTCTGTTAAAATATAACTAAGCAGAGTATGTTAATTAATTAACATACTATAGTAATTATAATTACTATTTCTACAAAAAAATGATAATTTTTATTACAGACTTAATCAAAATCATTTAGCCTATGATAAAAATATAAATAGAAATTGATGAGGAGGCGTATTTTTGTGGGAAAATATAAAGTTGGGGACGAATTAATAATTGTAAATGATCCAAGCAAGGATAATGAGAAGTTAAAGGAATTAACAAAATTAACTGTTGATGGAGACTTCGCACAAATATCTTGGGGAATAAAAATATTAGAAGTAGAATATGACAAGCCATATGTGACATTAACTTATAAAAATGTTAAAGGCGAGAAAAATAAAGTTTTTTCTGAATGTAGAGACATAGAGAACTTTGATAAAGAAAAAGTTTTGGAAAAGGCATTACTTAGAGCATTCCAAAATGAACTTATAAATATATCAGTTGTTAAGAATATTTGTCAAATATAATTATAAAAATTAAGGAGCATTATAAAAAATGCTCCTTAATTTTACATAGAATTCCATTGTAAAATCTTTACTTTTAAGGGCGTTTGTAATATAATGAATTCATAAATTTATGAGATTTATAAATTATTAGGATGAGAAAAGGATGGCGGGTTTTATGAGTAGGTGTCCATTTTGGTCAACAACAAAAGAGAAAGTGGAGTGTTATAGTGAATGCCCTATAAAAAGTGAATCATTAAAAGGGCAAGATGATAAGCTTTGCATTTTTAATGAATGTAGTGAGTCAAGCAGTATCGATTTTAAGGAAATTATGAAAGAAGACTACGGTTTTCTAAATTTGCCTATATATGATGACGAAAAAAGAACAAATATTAACTATTAATGCTAAAGAAATATAGATTAGAATATATGAAAATATTCTAATCTATATTTTTATTGATAAAAGAAGTATATGTTTATTTGATCTATAAAAATATTATAATATTTATAGATAAGTTCGCGAATTAACTTAGTTTTGTAGAGTTTTACTCTTGTGCTTCATAAGAGTTTGTATATTTATGAAGAAGAGAATGTTTTAAAGACCATAAATTTTGTGATAAATCAACATAATAAGTATGAGGATTTTCAAATCTAAGTACTTCAGGCCACAGCTTATCAGTTTCAAGTTTTGAAAAATCTTTTATTTCTAAAACTGTAGGAGATTTATACACGCACTTTCCACTTTTGAATATTGGTGATTGAAGTTCTTTAGTGTAATAGTTCTTGATTTTTTTTCTCTTCCATGTATGAATAGGGTCGAATATTATTAATGGTTCATTCTCGTTAATGTTTTCATCTCTTAAAGTAATTAAATCCGCAATGGCCTTGTGAGAGTTTTTATCAAATATTCTTATTATCTTCTTAAAACCTGGATTTGTTATTTTTTCTTCATTTTCGCTTATTTTAATTTTAGGGATAATGTCATTATCACCTTCCAATGCAACTAATTTATAAACGCCGCCAAAAACTGGTTCTGACTTAGCAGTTATAAGTCGCTCACCAACTCCAAAAGAGTTTATACATGCACCTTGATCTAATACATCTTTTATAATATGCTCATCAAGAGAGTTAGAAACTACAATTCCACAATCTTCATATCCAGCTTCATCTAACATCTTTCTGCATTTTCTTGTTAGATAAGTAATATCGCCAGAATCTATTCTTATGCCACGAGGTCTCTTGCCAAGAGGTTTTAAAACTTCATTAAATACTTTTATTGCATTTGGAATTCCTGACTTTATGACATTGTAGGTATCAATAAGTAATACACAATCATCTGGATAAATTTCAGCCCAGGCTTTAAAAGCATCATATTCTGTATCGTATAATTGAACCCAACTATGAGCCATAGTTCCAACAGCAGGTATATTAAACATTCTGTCTGACATAGTGCAGGCTGTTGAACTACATCCACCTATAATAGCTGCTCTAGCACCATAAATTGCGCCGTCATAACCTTGAGCTCTTCTTGAACCAAATTCCATTACAGGACGCCCATCTGCTGCTCTACAAATTCTATTAGCTTTTGTAGCAATTAGTGTCTGATGATTTATTGTTAAAAGAATCATTGTTTCAAGGAATTGAGCCTGAATTACAGGGCCACGAACAGTTACAAGAGGTTCGTTTGGAAATACTGGGTTCCCTTCTGGAACAGCCCAAACATCGCAACTAAAATCGAAGTCCCTTAGATAGTCAAGAAATTCTTCGGAGAAGGCGTGTTTATCTCTTAGATAAGTAATGTCGTCATCAGTAAATTTTAAAGTGCTTAAATAATCAATTAATTGTTCAACTCCAGCCATTATACAGTATCCGCCATCATCGGGGATTCGCCTAAAGAACATATCAAAGTATGCTATTTTGTCTTTAAGTCCTTTACGGAAATAACCATTACCCATAGTCAATTCATAAAAATCAACTAACATCGTTAAATTTCGTTCATCCTTAACATTAAAACTAGATTTATTATCCATAATAATCTCCTTTAAAAAACATGTAAATAATTTTATTTTATAATTATCGTTTAATCCATTATAAATTAAAATGCATAAAACTATTGTACATCTATAAGAGTTTGATTACAATATAGTTGCTTATAACTTAAAATCAGACATATATTAATTTTTTGAATTTAAGTAGAAAATATTCAGTATTATGAGAGAAAATGAAATTCATACAGTAAATATGGAAAGAATTTAAAATATGTAAGTCTTATATAAAGAAATTCATAAATGCTGAAATGTAAATAGGAATGAAAGAAGGAGCATTACAGTGGGGTACGATCTTGATAAATATCAGATGGATGCAGTAAAGGCAGAAGAAAAAAATGTCTTGATAGTTGCAGCACCTGGATCTGGAAAAACTACGGTTATAATAAATAGAGTTGATTATCTAGTAAAGCATAAAAGAGTAGCTAATGGAAATATAATAGTAATTACATTTACAAAAGCTGCAGCGCAGAATATGAAGAATAGATATGTATCTAAATTCAATACGAACAGTTCGCCTTTTTTTGGGACATTCCATGGCTTATTTTATAAGATACTTTTGAGATGTGGAAGAAATATCGACATAGTTGATGGGGCCGTTGTTCACAAAATAGTTAGTAATATTTTAGGTAAGTACTTTGATGAAGTTAATGAAGATAAAATTAAAGAAGCAATAAATAACATTTCTTTGTATAAAACTTCAAGAGTTCCTCTAAATGAATTTAAGCCATCAATTGCAAAAGAAATTTTTGAAGAAGCATTAGAAAAATATGAAGAATATAAAAAAGAACACAACAAAAGAGATTTTGACGATCTAGCTATAGAAGTATTAGAATTGCTAAAGAATGATAAGAATATGTTGTTGTCTTATAGGAAATTATTCAAGTATGTTTTAGTTGATGAGTTTCAAGATTGTGATGAAATGCAAATAGATTTTTTAAGGTTAATAAATGATGGGGAAGATAATAATCTTTTTGCAGTGGGAGATGAAGATCAATGTATTTATTCTTTTAGAGGGTCAAAGCCAGAGTATATGGTTAACTTTGATAAAATATTTATGGGTGGGAAAAAATATTATTTATCTATAAATTATAGAAGCAGAATGAATATAGTTGATAAATCAAAAACTGTAATAGCGTATAATGAAAAGCGAAATAATAAAGAAATAAAATGGAATAAAGAGTGTGATGGCATTGTTAAGTGGTTTAATCCATATAATGAAAAGATGCAGGCTGAAAGTTTGACTGATATAGTTATAAATAATAAAACTTTAGGAATTAATTATGAAGATAATGCAGTATTGTATAGAACCAATATAGAGTCTATGTCTGTTATTGATGTATTAACTAAAAGAAAGATCCCATTTACACTGCTTGATAGAGAATATAATTTTTTTGAGCATTTTATTTGCAGGGATTTAATATCATATTTAAGATTAAGTGTAAATGAATTTGATAGAAATAGCTTCTTGCAAATAATAAATAGGCCTTTCAGATATATAAGTAAGGGAAATTTATTTTATATAAAAAATTATGATAGAGAAGAGAGTCCATTTACTATAATTATTAGCAAAGAAGATACACCACCATTTCAAAAGAAAAAGCTTGATGAGTTAAGGAAAGATATAAACTATTTAAATAAGATATCTTTATCATCAGCAATTGCATATATAGTAATGGATTTAGGATATAGAGATTATCTTCAGGAATATGCTAATAAATTTAATCAAAGTTTTGAGGATTTAGAAGATATAATAGAAGAATTTAAATTATCAGCAGAAGGATATAAAACTATATTTGAATTTCTAGAACATATAGAGGAAGTAAAACAAAGTATAGAGGAAAGTAAAAGAAAAACTAAGAGAGAAGGAGTTATCTTAAGTACTATACATGGCGTGAAAGGAATGGAGTTCAAAAATGTCTATGTTATAAATTGTGTAGAAGAAACTATACCTCATGCATCAAGTATAAAGGAAAATATTGAGGAAGAACGAAGATTATTTTATGTTGGAATAACTAGGGCGATAGATAACCTGTATCTATTTTCTCCAAGGAGCAGGAAAGGTCAATTTAAGGATGTTTCGAGGTTTGTTGTAGAAGGAAAATTAAATGATATGCCTGTTGATACTTATGGATACGAGATAGGAAATAAAGTAGCCCATAGAACTTATGGTATTGGAGAAATCGCAGGATTTGATGAAAATGACAAAGATAAGATTAAATTGAAGTTTGATGATGGACTTTTTAGGAGTTTTTCCTTGAAAATTTTGGTTGATAACAATTTGATATCAAAATGTTAAATTAAAAAGATAATAATTAAATTTAAGTTGGTGGAACTCCATTCATGTAACAGTTGAGAAATTATTATGTGAATGGAGTTATTTTATTGTTAAATTATTTGATCACAAGACTTTTATAATTATCCTTTGTAATCACTTTATCTTTTACCAAATATTTATCAGGAATATTTTTATTAAGCAAAAGGTTCTCCATAAGTTCCTGAGCTGCAATTTCTCCAACTTCTGTAGCACTTATGTATGCAGACGCTATAAGAGGAGAGTTTTCTTTTTGAAATTCATCCTTTGCTACATATCCACCTACCCCTACAGCAACAGCATTTTCTGCAAGACCAGATTGATCCAGTGCTTTTATTGCACCAATGGTGCCAGCTTCATTTGCAGACATGACAAACCAATTCTTTATATTTTTATTAGACGTTATAGTTGATGCGGCAGAATAAAAACTTTTTTCTGATTGTCCATTATATTCGGCTTGAAAAATATTTTCTCTTGGAAAGCTTGGAAGTCTATCTTTAAATGTTTCTAACTGTCCTTCAGTTCTAGGTATGCAGCTAGATACAGAATCCATTGACATAAGCAGAAGTCCTGAAGAATTAGGATCACTTAATTTATTATTCTTTTCTAAATAATCTACCATGAGACTAGTCATATCCCTTCCAATTTGATTAGAATCTATTCCAACAAATGGTGCAATATAATTACCTTCATCATCAGTAAGAGGATCGTCGCAGGCTATAACAGCAATATTTGACTTCTTACATCTATCTATAGTTATCTTACTTAATTTTTGATCAGGAACGCATATTAATATACCATCTACTTTTTGAGTGATTAAATTATCCAAAGCAGATAAATACACATCAGGATTCATTTTAGCATCTATAGTAATTACATCTTTAGCCCCCATAGCTAAAGCCTTATTTTTAGCAGCCTCACTTTCTTCCTGAAACCAAGCTTCATCTAAAGTTTTGTAAATAACGGCAATAACTAAATCAGATTTTTTGGAACTCTGTTTAGAAGTTGTAGTATCACAAGAGAAAGCAAAACTAGATAAAATTATTATTGCAGCTAAAAGTATTTTCTTATTCATGTAAATATAAATTCCTTTCAAAATTTTTAAAATGTATATTTGGAGTAGTTATAAGCCATTACCCAACTATAGATTTTTAAAATAAGAGTCTCTAAATTGGTTCGGAGTGATACCTGTAACTTTTTTAAATAAAATACTAAATTGTTGAGGACTATTAAATCCAAGTTTGTCTGATATTTCATAAAGCTTATAGTTAGTTGATAAAATTATTTCTTTAGATTTGTCAATTCTAGCTTTTAAAATATACTGCGTAACATTTTCACCTGTTTCTTCTTTAAAGATTCTGCATAAATAAACTTTATGGACATTAATGTTTTCTGCTATATCTGTTAGACTAAGAGATTGATTAAAGAGATTTTTGTTTATGTAATCTATGGAATCAGCAACCTTTTTACTATATTTATTTTTAAAAGAGTTATTAAAATTAATATTTATTATTTTAGTAAAGATCTCAATAAACCATCCGCTCATTTCTTCAACGGTTTCTTTTGTTGATAATATTTCTATAGGTAGGTATGAAGTTGAAAAAATATCTTCATAAGCTATAGAATATCTATTACAGGTTCTTACTACTAAATCTAGGAGAGAGGAGTTTATATAATTTAGATAATTAAACTGCATAAATCCTCGTATATCTTTATCATATAAGTGAGTTAACTCTGATTTTAAGTTTTCAATATTATTTTGTTCAATAGCTATATTAATGGCATTAATTCTTTTTGCTAAAGTATCAGTATCTAAATCTAAATTTTTTACAAAGGTATTATTTAAAATTATAGTATCATTGCCTAGGAATACCTTCATTTTAGAAAGTTTAAATGCTTCATCAAAGTATTTCTTTATTTTAAATGGCTTTTTAAATGTTGAGCTCACACTTATTGTTAAGCTGATATTATGCATGAGGGAAATCCTTTTTCTTATTTCCTGTGCTAAATAATAACACTCATTTATTATATCTGCTTCACTAATGGTTGGCGTCAAGCGTACAATAGCTGTGAATTCTCCATTTTCACTATAAAAGCATTCACCAATATTGAGTTCTTCGATGGTTTCAGAAATATTTTTTATTATTTCGTTAAGGGTCTTTGTATAGAAATTCTCATCTTCTATATATTTAAAAAAGTTATCTATCTGGATAAGGAAAAGAACAAAAAGTTTTCCGTTTAGATTAAGGTTAAGGTTTTCAATGAGGTTATAACAATCATCTTGACTTATATCATTAAATATAAGCTTTCTTAGTGCAATATCCTTATTTTCCTTTAGGAAGTTTAAAAGTTTATGTTCTTTTTTTATTTCACTCTTTTTTATAGTTATATTATCAAGATCAGTTTTAGTTTTTGCTAATATTCCATATAGATCATTAGGTGTTATTAAATCTTTTATCAAGTAGTCTGTTACGCCCATTTTCATGGCTCTTTGCGCATACGTAAAGTCCTCATAGCAGCTTAGTATTAAAAATTTTTGAGATTTATTTATTTTCTGTACTTCTTCTATTAAATCTAAACCATCTATAATAGGCATTTGTATATCTGTAATAATAAGATCTGGTTTTATATCAGTATATTTGTCCAGTGCGTCTTTACCATTTGAAGCGCTATATACTATTCTAAAATCAGTGTATTCCCAATTTATGATGCACAAGAGAATTTCTCGTGCAGGTATTTCATCGTCTACAATCATTACTTTATACATGCTATTTGCCTCCTTTTTTAGAATTAAGGCACACTGACTTGTTATTTCCCGAATGTGCTCTAGTAAATGTATGGAATATTGAATTCTATACAAGTTCCAATTCCTGTTTTGCTATATACTTTTAAGTCATATTCGCTTCCAAAATATAGTCTGAGTCTTTCGCTTATGTTATCTAGGCTTATACCATTAAAGCCTTTGTGAGTTGATTTTCTCTTACTAATTCCTACGCCATCATCGATAACTTTTATTTTTATAAAATCTTTTTGTGGCAATATATCTATTTTTATAGTCCCAGCACAACCTTTAGGTACTATTCCATGATAAAGAGAATTTTCAATAAGTGGCTGAAGAATAAGTTTGGGCACTAAACAGTTATTCAATTCTTCAGGAATATTACATACTAGTTTAACTATATCTCCATATCTATACTTCTGTATCTTCAGATAATTTTGAGTGCATGTAAGTTCATCTTTTAACGTTATAAGCTTTTTACTTGTTGATATGCTTTGTCTTAGCAGACCATTAAATGATTGAATAAGTTCTCTTATTTCATTTTGATTATTTTTTATAGCCAAATAGTTTATTGTATTTAGTGTATTATGTATAAAATGAGGATTTATCTGTGATTGCAGTAAATCCAGTTGGGTTTTCATGGATTCAACTTCAAGCTTTTTGTTTTCCTCTTCTTCCTTATAGATTTGTTCAATTAGATTTTTTATATTGTAAATCATTTTATTAAAACTAATTATAAGATACTTAAGTTCGTCTTCGGTTTTGGATTCTAGTTTGTCTGGCCATTCTCCATTTTCAAACTTATTCATTGCTTTTGTAATATCATATATAGGATCTGTAATTTTCTTTGAAGTAAAGTGGCTGATAAAAAGCACAACTGCAATACTAAAAATACCAATACAATAAATTAACCATCGAATAGAATCAAGGTTTCTGGTTAAAGAGTCCAAAGATATTAATCCAATGACTCTCCATTCTGGATATGCTTCTATAACACTATTAAATTCCATATACTTTACGTTATTAACATTTACAGTATCATTATTAACTTTTTCAAGCATTATATTGTCATAATCAATATTTCCTATTTTATAAATCAGATTACCATTTTTATCAACAATAAAAGTGCTATCAAAGACTCCATGGCAGTAATCATCTATGTTCATAAATAAATTCTTTTTCTTTATATTGATCATAAGGTAGCCGATAAGGGAGTAGTTTTCTTTATCCAAATACCTAGAAAAATAAGTTATAGTTGTTCTTTTTTCATAGTCGGCATTCTCATAATTAAATGGAAAAGTATTAGGAGAAGAAAATTTATTTGAATATCCACTTTCAATAAAGTTGTCCAATTCTTTATTTCCATAAATTAATTCATTATAAGGATATTGTGAATAAAGAGGATCCATTATTTTTTTATCTGTTGTTAAAGGAATTATAGAAATTATATAGTTACTCCATTTACAATATTCTGAAAGAGTATTAAAAAATTCTGCATTATTTTCTGGAGTTGCAGAGTTATTTCTATTAACTTTAGACATATAATCATAAATATTTTTATCATTTTCAATCATATAAGAATCATGTCTTATAGAATCTAAATTTTCATTAAGGATTTTAGAAATTACAGTTATTTTCTCAGTAGCAACGTTATTATATTGTTTAATTATTTCTTTAGAAAAAATAGAACTTATAGAGGACGTAACAGCTAAAGTTAATCCAAGTATTATAATTGAAAAATATATAGTTATTCGATTTCTTATCTTTGTGATTTTTTTTACCTTCATTGATCATCACCATAGGAAATTATAGCACTAAGAGTATAGGAATTCTAGTGAAGGTATGTACTTAATAGTGGATTTAAATTTATGTACTGGATAATTATAAATTAAAGATGTGGTGTAGAATATATCTTAAATTAAAAATGATGAATATTTTTAATTGAGTACTGTATAGAAATCGGAGTAAAGAAATGTTTATTATTTTTTAAAACCAACTATGAAAGAGGGATATATAAAATTTATTTTTAATTAAGTTAATATTTTATAAGAAAAGTTAATAAATGAGATTTTTATAATGGAACGATTTCAATATAATGTGATTAACGATTACAGAAAACAATAACATACTGTAGTTTACGGAAATATGAACAGTTTATATTTAGAGTACTTATTAAAATCAATTGTGGAATTCCATGTGAGATGTAAACGTTCGTAATTTTAAAGGAGGAAAAAAGCATGTTAACCGTTATTTCATTTTTATTTTGTATCGTATTAGTAGCAACAATTACGTATCGTAAGCTAAAGGGGCAAAAAAATAATTCAAAAGATTCTTATTTCTTAGGTGGACGTAGTTTGACAGGTGGTGTGATAGGGGCATCTTTATTACTTACAAATTTAAGTGCATCTAATTTTGTAGGTATGAGTGCTCAAGCTTACTCAAGCAATATGAGTGTTATGGGCTGGGAAGTTGGCTCTGGTATTACTCTTGTAATTGTAGCTTTATTTTTACTTCCAAGATATTTAAAACAAGGGGTTACAACCGTGCCTGATTTTCTTGAAGAACGTTTCGATTCAGGTGTTAAAAAGATAGTTTCAATATTATTTTTATTAGGTTATGTTTCGAATCTACTTCCAATAACTCTTTATTCTGGTGCTATTGCATTGGCTCAAATATTTAACGTGCAAGAAATGTTTGGTATAAGCTATACAGCTAGCATTTGGATTATGGTTTGGATTATCGGTATAATAGGATTTATTTATGCTATACTTGGTGGATTAAAAGCAGTTGCAGTATCAGACACATTAAATGGTATAGGATTAGCTATTGGAGGATTAATAGTACCTATATTTGGAATAATATATTTTGGTCATGGAAGCTTTTCAACAGGATTATCAAATATATTAGTTAATCATTCAGATAAATTCAATGCTATAGGAACATCACAAGATCCTATACCTTTTGGAACTTTATTTACAGGAATGCTTTTAGTTAATCTTTATTATTGGGGAACTGATCAAGCAATCATTCAAAGAGCATTAGCAGCTAAAAATTTAGCAGAAGGGCAAAAGGGAATAATTTTTGCAGGACTTTTAAAAGTATTAACACCATTAATAGTTATAGTACCAGGAATAGTAGCTTTTCATATATATGGAGCAGGTGTTGAAAATCCAGACTTATTATATTCAAGACTAGTAAACGATGTATTACCAAAACCTTTAATTGGTTTCTTTGCAGCAGCTATGTTTGGATCAGTATTAAGTGTGTTTAATGGAGTGTTAAATAGTGCGTCAACCTTATTTGCATTAAATGTATATAGTCCTGTATTTGGAAAAGGAAAGTCTGATAAGGAAATAATATCAAAGGGTAAGATATTTGGACTTGTGTTAGCTATAATTTCAATGACTATAGCACCATTTATAATGTATGCACCACAAGGATTATTCCAATACTTGCAAACAGTAAATGGGTTCTTCAATGTGCCTATATTCACAATAGTTTTTATAGGATATGTAACAAAAAAGGTACCGGCTATAGCAGCAAAAATATCAATAATATTTTTTGTATTAACTTATGGAACACTTCAATTAATAATAAAACCAGAAATGCATTTCCTTCATCAATTAGGAATCTTATTTGTAATCACATGTATGATTATGCTAATTATTGGTAAAATAAAACCAAGAGAAAAGGAATATGTGTTAAAAGACAATAAAGTAGTAGATATTAAGCCATGGAAATATCGTTATGAAGCTTGTGGAGTAGTATTATTCTTGATGGTATCAATGTATGTTGTTTGCTCAAGATTAGGATTTGCCAGTGGAAATGGAATAGGAATTAGAACATTGGTACCTATAGCTGTAATTGCAGTAGTAATGTATGGATTAGTGAAAGTAGTCAAGGCAAGAGGTCTGAGAAAGAAAGCGGGAGATAATGCAGAGTTAGTTTACAGAAATTCAGTAGAGAAATTGGATTTTTAACTAAAAAGTCATTGGGGATTTAGTATAGATGAACATATTTAATCCTAATTATGTATAAGCAGAAATCATACTTAAATAATGATTTAGTAAGTCGATAAAGTTAGTATTATTATATGAGTTTCTGCATAATATATTATACCCATATAATTTTAAACATCTCTTCAGATAAAATCTCCCACCTTATTTATTTAAGGGGGAGATTTTAGACTTTTCATTAACACTTTATTTAGAACAATAAATGTTGCGAATTAAATGATTAATGTTCTCATATAATATTAACATCTTTTTAATATTTATTTTCTTTTAACATTGCTTAGCTCCTTTATGGGAGCTTTGTATTTATTATAATAAAAGCACAAAAGCTAGAAAGTTAAGTACTTTCTAGCTTTTATATATGTTGTAATAATAAACTTACATTTAAAATTCTAATAATCCAAGTGCTTAATTTAAATAATAATGTAGGGATTAAATTGTAGTATATATACATTCTAAAATATTAAATTATTTACGTCTTATAAATATAAACAAATCATACTTTTTTGAAAGTATGGAGTATGAAAGAAAGCTAATAACACCAGTTACTAATGTTAATACTAAACTATCAAGAAATGGAAAGGTGACAGCTAAAGAAGGAATTTTAGTCTTTAGAAAAGACATAATCATAAATGGAATTAACACAATTCCAAAGATTAATAAGGAGCGAAGCTTAGAACTGGATGTTTCCTTATGTCTTAAAATAGTATTTGAGATGAAATACCCTATAGATATTAGAATACAAGTAATTAAGGTGCTCATTAATACTCCTTTTTCAAATAAAACATCTAGTAAAGTAAAGAAAAAAACTAGTATTGAAAAAGTAAATATTCCTTCAAGTACTTGTTGAATAGCAGACACTGAAGAATTATACTCATAAATTAACTTATTACAAAACTTATCCAGATCTTTGTTGCATTCTAATTTTTTTGTTGGAACCTTCTGATTTTGAGCTGTAAATACAATATCAAAAATTTGTTTTTCTATATTTCTTGGTAATAAAAGGCTAAAGTTATGTTGCATCAAACATGCTTGTATAGCATGATAGGTCTCTAAGTAGTTATTTTTTAATAAAGATATGTTAGGTCTACTTTGCATGTTATCCCCCTCTTAAAAACTAATTATTTTAATTTGGTATACATTTGTTTCTATAGTTAATCATTTTTATGTATTAAAATCACGGCAATTACACCTTCTACCATTTTAGCAGAGGGAAGTTAATAAGTAAATAAGTTGAAGTAATGCAAAATTGTGAACAAATATTTTAAGTCATTGTATGTAATTGGCTTATAATATATAATTTATAGTATATTTATGCAGGAGTTAAAAATATAAATAAAACAATAAAGGTTGGTTGTGTTTATATGGAATTAAAAAGATTTAATCAAAAGGATATAATTTTTGCCTTAGATATAGGAACTAGGTCAATTATAGGTACAGTAGGAATAGTAAAAGATAAGAAGTTCCAAGTTGTATGCGAGAAATATTTAGAGCATGAAGAAAGAGCCATGGTGGATGGGCAAATACACGATATTAATTTAGTGGCATCTGTTGTTCAAAAAGTTAAGAATTATCTCGAAGATGAACTTGAAATACAGCTAAATGAAGTATCTATTGCGGCGGCAGGTAGATTTTTAAGAACTATTGATGTAAGAGCAGATATTGAGCTTAATGATGATGAAGAAGTTAATAAAGAAATCATAAGAAGTCTTGAATTGAGTGCTGTAAAAAAGGCAGAGGAGCAGATAGCTTCTACAACTGAAGGAAAACTATATTGTGTTGGATATTCAGTTAGAAATTTCTACTTAAATGGATTTTTAATATCTAATTTATTAGGGCATAAGGGAGAAAATATAGGTGCAGAAGTTATAGCAACTTTTTTACCTAGATCTGTAATTGATTCACTTTATGCAGTAATGAATAGGGTTAATTTAAAGGTTGTAAATTTGACTTTAGAGCCGATAGCTGCTATGGAAGCTGCTATACCTAAAAATTTAAGACTGCTTAATATCGCGCTTGTAGATATAGGAGCTGGAACTTCGGATATAGCCATAAGTTCTAAAGAAAGTATATCTGCATATGGAATGGTCCCAATGGCTGGAGATGAGATTACAGAAACTATTGTTCAAGAATATTTAGTAGACTTTAATACTGCTGAAAATATAAAAAGATCTATAGTAAAAGAAGAAGAAATAAAATATATTGATGTTCTGGGTATGGAAAATATAATATCATCAGAAAGTGTATACAAACTAATTGATTCTATTGTTATTAAGACTGGAGAAGAAATATCTAAAAAGATTTTAGAATTAAATGGGGGCAAGGCTCCAAGTGCTGTATTTTTAGTAGGAGGTGGAGCTCATACACCCGGAATTTTAGAGGCTATTGCTGATAAATTAAAATTACCACCTCAAAGAATAGCTATTAAAGATAGGCAGGCAGTGATAGAGTGTGTTTCAGATAATGATATGGGATCATCAGGTGTAACTGTTCTAGGAATAGCTTTAACAGCAATACGTAGTATGGGAAATGATTTTATTGATGTTATTTTAAATAATGATCCAATTAGTTTATTTAACTCCCATAAACATACTATAATGGATGTATTGCTTCAGGCAGGAATAAATCCATCGCTACTTATAAGTAAAAATGGTAAAAGTGTCAGGTTTAACTATAATGGATGTAAAAGAATTGTTTTTGGTGAATATGGAACTAATGCAAAGATCAGAATAAATGGAGAGGAAGCAACTCTTGAAACAGAAGTTAAAGCAAATGACAATATAATACTAGAATACGCACAGAATGGAAAAGATGCATCACCTAAATTATCAGAAAATATAAGAAACATAAATTCAGTTTCTATTTATTTAGATGATAATATTATGAATATAGAACCTGTAACGCTTGTTAATGAGAAAAGAGAAGAGTTAGATTATATAATAAAAAATGGTGATGAAATAAGAGTATTCTTACCATGTAAAGTTAATGAATTTAAGAAGTATATATTAAAAGAAGAGGTAATATTACTAAAAGGTGGAGAATACTTAGAAGATAATTATGAAATTTTAGAAGGTGATCACATTGTAATTAAAGCAATGGATTCACATATAGGACATGAAGAGGCTGCTAAGGTAAATGATAGGGAAGATTATGTAGATGTGATAGAAAGCGAAAATATAGAAGGTTGCAATGAAGATAGTGAAAATATTAATTCAGATAAAATCGAAATAGCAATTGGTAGAGAAGAGTTTAGAAATATAACAGTTAATATCAATGGAGAAAATATAGTATTGAAAGGAAAAGTTCAATATCTAATAGTAGATATATTTGAATATATAGATTTTGACTTAACAGTTCCAAAAGGAATAATTAACTTGAATTTAAACGGGGAAAAGGCACCATACACAGCAAATATAAAAGATGGAGATATAATAGAAGTTTTTTGGAGTGATAATTAAAGTTTATTATTTCTTAGAGCTAATATTTTAAATTTAGGCATATTCAAAATTAAAATAAGTCGATATACGAATTTATTTTGTACAATTGGCATAGTGTATTCTTTAAATATGCTTAAAAATCTAATTATTATTAAATATGGAGGGATTAGAGAAATGATAGATTTTAAAAAAGAAGCTAATCTTATAAAAGACGAACTTATAAAAATAAGAAGGGATTTACATGAACATCCAGAACTTGGATTTGAAGAGGTTAGAACATCTAAAGTAATCAAGGATTTTTTAGAATCTAATAATATTCAGTATATTGAAGTAGCAAAAACAGGTGTATGTGGAATTATAAAAGGTACAAAAGAAGGAAATAATAAAACTATAGCCTTAAGAGGAGATATTGATGCACTTCCTATTAAGGATATGAAAACTTGTGAATTTAAATCAAAAATTGATGGAAGAATGCACGCTTGCGGACATGATGCTCATACAACAATACTTATGGGAGCAGCAAAGTTATTAAATAATAATAAAGATAAGTTTTCTGGTACAGTAAAGTTATTATTTGAACCTGCTGAAGAAACTACTGGTGGAGCTACGCCTATGATAAACGAGGGAGTTTTAGATAATCCAAGAGTTGATTGTGTTATTGGGCTTCACGTTGATGAGGAAACAAAATGTGGCACTATAAAAATAAAAAAAGGTGTAGTTAATGCAGCTTCAAATCCGTTTAGTATAAAGATAACAGGTCAAGGCGGTCATGGAGCATCACCTCATACTACTGTTGATCCTATTGTTATTGCCAGTCACATTGTAGTAGCACTTCAAACAATAGTAAGCAGAGAAATATCACCAGTTAATCCGATTGTTATAACTGTTGGTACATTACATGCAGGAACTGCTCAGAATATTATCCCAGGAGAAGCTACCCTAAGTGGAATGATTAGAACCATGACAAAAGAAGATAGGGCATTTGCAATAAAAAGATTAAATGAAATTGTAAATGGGATTGCAGTTATGTCAAGAGCTAAAGCAGAAGTAAAAATAGAAGAAAGTTATCCTTGCTTATATAATGATGATGAGTTTGTAGATTTAATAAGTGATAGCGCAAATGAAATTTTAGGAAAAGAAAATGTTTTAGAACAAAAAGCGCCTAAAATGGGAGTTGAAAGTTTTGCTTATTTTGCAAATGAAAGACCAAGTGCATTTTATTTTTTAGGTTCAGGAAATAAAGAAAAGAATACTACTGAGCCAGCACATAGTAATTTGTTTAATATAGATGAGGATTGTCTTCCAATTGGAGTTTCTATTCAAGCTTTGGCAGCATTTAATTATTTAACAAAGTAATAGTATTATTTTGCGATTTTATGTAAAATAAATTGACAATATGTTTAAAAAACTAGATAATGCTAAGGGTAATAAATTTAGGAGTGATTATATTTGAAAATAGAAATAGGTCCAAACGAGGCAGGTCAGAGATTAGATAAATTTTTAAGAAAATTATTAAAAGATGTGCCATTAAGCGCAATTTTTAAAGCTCTAAGAAAAAAAGATATAAGGGTTAATGGGAAAAAACAAAATGAGAAATACTTCTTACAAGAAGGCGATGTAGTAGAAATAAAATACATACAGAGTAACAAAGAAGATAAAAAAGAAAAGTTTATTAAAGTTGATCCTAAAAGAATCAAGATTGCATATGAAGATGAAAATGTAGTAGTAATTGAAAAATGGCCAGATGTATTGGTTCATTCAGATAGCAATAATAGTGAAGAACCTACTCTTACAGATTATGTTCTTTCTTATTTAAATGATAAGGGTGATTATATTCCAGAAAACGAAATAACATTTACACCAGCAGCATGCAATAGATTAGATAGAAATACTTCAGGAATGGTCATGTTCGGAAAGACTTTCGAAGGTTTAAAAGCCATAAATGAAGCCATTAGAGAAGACGAAATAAGAAAATATTATTACGCTTTAGCAAAAGGAAAAATAAGAGCTGGACTTTATGAGGCGTACATATTAAAGAATCCTGAAACTAACACATCTAAGATATACGACACTGAGGTTAAGAACTCAAAAAAAATATCAATGGAAATAAGTATAGTGGAAAGCAATGGTGCATATTCACTTTTAGAAATACACTTAATTACAGGAAGAAGTCATCAAATTAGAGCACATTTAGCACATTTAGGAAACCCTATAATTGGAGATAATAAATATGGAGATAAGAAATTAAATTCATTTTTTGAAAGTAAATATGGTCTAAATTTTCAGTATTTATATGCTTATAAGTTGAATTTTAGAAAAATTAATGGAAAGTTAGAATATCTAAAAAACAAGACTATAGCATCGGCATTACCTCCAATATTTAAAAAAATAAAGCAAGATGTATTTAAGTTCTCACTTAGATAGGAGGTAATTATGGAAGATCAATCAGCCAATAGTAGCAGAGGCTTTTTAATTCTTTCAATAGCAGGGCTTTTAACCAAAGTTATATCAGTTTTTTATATACCACTGCTTCAAAGAATAATTGGGTTAGATGGATATGGAATATATCAGAATTGTTATGAAGTGTTTTTATTTGTATATGCAGTTACCAACTTAGGGACTCAACCAGCTATTGCTAAAGTGGTTGCAGAGCTTACAGCATTAGGAAAACCAAACGATGCTGTAAGAGCTCTTAAAATATCAAGAACTCTTTTATCTTTAGTTGGTGCGGTATTAACTATATTTTTAATGCTGTTTGCTTTTCCTATTGGAAATATGATTGGAAACCCAGCAGCTTCTTATGGAATTTTGATGCTTGCGCCAAGTATATTTGTTACATCGCTTTTATCATCGTATAGAGGATATTTTCAAGGAAGAAATAGTATGACTGCAATTGCGGTATCACAAGTATTAGAACAAGTAATAAATATCGCAATTAGTTTAGCTTGTGCATATTTCCTAGTACACATAAGTGTTGAATATGGTAGTGCAGGGGGAACTATAGGTACTTCCGTAGGTGCTTTCGTTGCATGTCTATATATGGTATATGTTTATGGAAAGAAGAATTTTGAAGAAGATTCTATGTATGCTCAACAAAATGTTAAAAGAGTAAGAACTAAGCATATCATAAGAAAGTTAATTAAATACGGCTTACCAATAACATTAAGCTCAGGGCTTCAGAATTTTGGTAGCTTAGTAGATATGGTGAACGTAAATAGTAGGTTAGCATTTGCAGGATTTGATTTACAACAATCTCACGTGCTTTATGGGGTTCTTGGGAGATATAAGACCTTATTATCTGTTCCATTGATAATAGTTACTGCCCTTGGGACAACCGTATTACCGGCTGTTTCAGCAGCTATGGCATTAAAAGATAAGAAGGAAATAAGAAGAAAAACTTCTTTTGCTTTTAGAATAACATTAATAATAACAATACCAGCAGCTGTAGGCCTTTCTTGCTTAGGACAAGAGGTTTTTGAATTGCTTTATGGAACTGATCAAGGGTTTGAATTAATGGTAATGGGATCAGTAGTTTTGGTTCTCATGGCTGTTGTGCAAATACAAACAATAATACTTCAAAGTATGAATAAGCTTTATTATGTGCTTGGAACATTTAGTATAGGGATAGTAGCTAAAATAATAGCTAATTACATATTAGTAGGGATACCAGAAATTAATATTTTAGGAGTAGTAGCAGGAAACTTTTTATGGTTTGCAATACCAATGATCTTAAATAAAAGAGCATTAAAAAAGGCACTTAGAGTTAAGATTCCTCTTTTTAGAAGCGCAGTTAAACCTCTTTTTGCTTCTGCAATAATGGCAGGTATAATATTTATGCTCAAGACACCAACATCAGTTATACTAACATTAGCTAATGGAAATGTTTTCTTAAAAGCAATTTCAACGATTTTAATTATTTCTATAGCTGGATTTGTTTATTTATATTCAATGATGTTAATAGGTGGAATAAAAAAGAATGATATAGACAGTATATCACCTAGAATATTTAACTATTTACCTAGATTTTTGAGAAAAAAACTTCAAAAGTAAAGAATGGGATTTAACTATAAACATTTAGTCAGTGTATTTATAATATCTGCTATGGCCAGACGGCTTCATAGGATTATATAATGTACACTAGCAAAAATTATAGTTAAATCCCAATTTGCTTTAAACAAGAACAAAGCCTTATTAAGCTAAACTATATGAATAACTGGGTTACATAGATATTAATATTCATTTTCTCCAAAGGTACCAAGGTACGTAAAAATTAAGAAAACAAGACCCATTATAATAAAGTTATTTATGACTATAGAATTCGTGAACATATGTTTTGAAAATATGTTTATAATTAAGAAAGTTAAAAATCCAAGCAATATATATATTACTATATTAAATTTGTTTAAATTAAGTTCAATATGTTTGTTAACCTCGTACATATTGAGAATAAAGCCAATTGTACACGCTACAAGCATAGTTAAACTATAACCAAATATATTAATTGCATGAATAGCAGTAAATATGTATAAACATATCAATTCAATTACGGCTTCTATTAATGAGTTTCTTAAAATTATTCCTTGTCTATTAAGTCCATTTAGTATTCCAAACATAGTTACTGCAGGAAAGAATATTGGTGCAGTAAGTGAAGCAAATCTAATATATAGACCTAAGTCATTCCGGCCATAAAACATCTCACCAAGGCTATGGGGAATAACATTACAAATTATTGTTGTTGCTATACCAAGTAAGAAAGCAACTTTAAGGACCTTTCTTATTCTAACAGAGGCTTCATATTGTTTTCCTAAAACTAGACTTTGAGAAAGATCTGGAATTAATAATGTATTAATTGTTGAGACCACAATTAACGGTATTGTTATTATGCTAAGAGCCATCCCAGTATATTTACCTATCATACTTAAAGCTTCAGTATAAGTAAAACCAGCTACTAGTAAACGCCGAGGAACAATTAGTGTTGCAAGAGTCCCTAGAATATTAGTTAAAAAACCATTTGCACAAAGTGGAATTGCTATAATTACCACATCAAAGAGAAGCTGAAATCTGCTTTCAGTCTTTTCGTGAGAAATGGGCATTTTTCTAATTGAGTATTTGTAGTAAATATAGAGGAAAAATAAGCTTTGAAATTCACCAATGCATAATGCAACTGTAGCTAAGGTTACCATACCTTCTAAAGTATTAGCTTTAGTAAAAAATATAAGCATGCTTACAGTTAGAATTCTCATGGCCTTTTCAAAAATATCAATTATAGCTGGCACTGTAATCTTAGAAGTTCCGTAAAAGTATCCTTTAAGTATATTTGAAATTGCTATACATACCATAGCTGGACAGATAACTTTTATTGCATTTATAGTACGAGCGTCATTTACACCGTATTTACCAATTAGTGGGGCGCATATAAATACTAGTATACCTACCAAGAGTGCCCAAGATATATTAAATAATGAAACAACTCTAATCGTTTTTTCTATATTTTTATGTTCCCCTTTTTGTGCATAGACAGCAGTTATTTTGGATATAGAAGCAACTATACCTGCAGTCATAAGACATATAAATAAATTGTAAATAGGCATAACCAAATTATAGAGCCCCATTCCTTCGGCTCCTAGGACTTTAGAAAGATAGATGGAAAATATAAAACCGAGTATACCCGTAGTCACGTTAGAGGACACTAATAAAAAAGAATTTTTTAAAAAATTATCTTTGCCCAAAGTTCATTCACTCCTTTAAATTACTTTAAATAATATTCAAAATGATAACTAAATATGAATTTGAAAATTTTAGATATAAAGGTAGAATGATATAAAATAAAACAAATATTTACAAAGAAGTGCTAAAAAGATATAATTATCTGTGGCTAAATTATAAAAAACAATTGTACTAAATGGGGGAAACATAATGAACAAAATTTCAGATAATAATATGATAAATTTTTTCTATAATGCATTGCCATCTCTAGAAGTCCTTTTTGATGAAGATGTATCTATGGCATTAACTGATACTAAGCAATATTTATATACAAAGTACAGCCCTAAATTGGAATTAAACACAAATAAGGGAGATATAATTCCAGAAGGAGGAGCTATAATTGAAGTGTTGAGAACTGGGAATACTATGATAAAAGTTGTGCCAGAGCATGTATATGGAACTGCTTTTAAATCATTCGCAATTCCAATTAAAGAAGAAGGTAAAGTTGTAGGTGTTTTTGTCGTAGGAAAAAGTTTAGAAAGAAAAAATGCTGTGATGAGTATAACTAAAAATTTAACGGAAACTTTATCACAAATATCAATAACTATAAACGAAGTTGCAAAAGATGTACAAGAGTTAGCGACAATGAATGAAGAATTATTATTGGAAACTAAAGAAACTAATGAAAAGACCAAAGATACAGATAATATAGTAACATTTATTCAAGGAATTTCATCACAGACAAATTTATTAGGGTTAAATGCTGCAATTGAAGCGGCTAGAGCTGGTGATGCAGGAAGAGGATTTAATGTTGTTGCCCAAGAAATTAGGAAACTATCAAATTCTTCAAATGAGTCAATAAAACAGATAGATTCAGTTATAAAACATATATCAACATCAATAAATAGCATAAATGATGGTTTAATTAAATCTAATGATGTCTCACAAGGTCAATCAGCTGCATTAGAAGAAATAGCAGCATCTATAGCAGAGTTAAACTCAACAGCTAAGAAATTAGGAGAATTAGCTGAAAATCTTTAATTTATGGAATATTGATTAACATATATAAACATCTTTACATAGTTAAAAAGAATATAAAAATTAGTAGGAGTAATAATCCATATATTTTATGTGAGTTATTGCTCTTATTTTAATATGTAAAACAAATAAGATTTTTAAAGAGAGGTCTTATTTTATTAAATTTACAATATAAATTTAATATGGATATTATGATTTGTACATAAGAAGTATTTTTAGAATTTAATTATAGAGGTAAAGGAGGGAAGTGTAGTGAAAAGATTTCTAAAGTTTTTGATTATATCAATTATAATAGTTGTACTAGCTTTTGCTGTATTTAAATTATCTAATGAATATAGGATGAATACATTAAAAAATAATGTTAGCTGGAGTGTTGTTTATAAAAATTGTAAAGATTCTGTAGCTTTTGAGAAAGATGAAAACCAAAATACCTATATAGCTTACAATAATTATATTAAAGTTATTAAAATAGATGGTAGGGAAGAAACTTTATTGGAGGATAAATCCTTAGAAATGGAAAACTTGCTTTATTATAATAACAAATTGTATTTTATTTCTAAAACAGATTTATATGAATATGATTTAGCATCAAAAAGTTTAAAAAGCATTTTAGGGAATATACCTAGTGAAGGGAAATATTTGGATAGGAATTTAATTATAAAGGATTCAAAATTACTTTTAGCGATAGGAAGTGCTACGAATTCAGGAATAGCATCTAATGATAGCGAGTATTCGCAAAACAAAATACCTTATGATAAAAGCTCTATAGATGTAACATTAAATGGATTCAATTATGGTGAAAAGAAAACAGGAGCTTTTATGCCATATGGAAATTCCAGTGAAGGAGGGCAAAAAATAAAAGCCCAGAGTATAGCAAACTCTTGTATAATTGAAGTGAATCTAAATAACGATAAGACATCATTATATGCTTCAGGAATAAGAAATGTAAAGGGATGGGATCTAGATAGTGAAGGAAATCTAATTGGAATTGTTGGAGGGATGGAGAATATAGGGGATAGGCCTATTAATAGAGATTTTGATTATTTGTATAAACTAGATAAAGGAAAATGGTATGGTTGGCCTGATTTTAGTGGTGGAGATCCTATAAGTTCACCAAGGTTTAAAGGGGAAAAATTAGTATCACCTCTTATTGCTAATCCTCCTAATAAAATAGTTCAAGCACCTATATATCAATATCCAGAAGTTAGTGCGATAAGATACTTAGCCATAGATAAAGATGGAAAAATATTAGAAAAGAATTCAAATGTATATTTTAATAGTAAAGAGAATCTTATAGCTGGAATAAATTCAGAAAGTGTTGTATATGACTTATTAAAGTTAAAAGATAAGAGTAAAATACAGGGAATTAAATATTCGGATGGAGATATTTATATATTAGATAGTGGAATGGGTTGTATATATAAATTACAATCTAATGATTTTGGATTGAAATTTAATCTTCCAAAACCAATTTGGATATTTATATTTGTATTTTTATTTATACTAACCTGCTTAATAATATTTAAATTTTATTCTAAGCGCGGATATAAAAAATAATAAATAGAAAATTGAACTGTCTTAAGTGATGTTTTATCAACTTAAGACAGTTTTATTATTTAAGTAATCTAATAAACAAAAATAATTTATATTCAAATTTATGGAATAAATGCTAAAATATAATAAAAGGTATTAGTGATAATGGAGGAGATGTTATGGGAAAAACATTGGTAATTAATCTAGAGAATATTATATTTCAAGGAGATATATTAGATGTAGGAGAAAAAAATCTTGGTATAATATATAATATATCAAAGGAAGCAAAGGATGAGATATCATTAGACTATGTATCTAGCGATAGTAAAGTAGAGCTAAAAGATAGAAAATATGATGCATGTACATTTTTCTTTGAGTTAAATAAAATATGGACTAGTTTAGAAAAAGAAAGATTAATAAGAGAAATAAGTTCATATATAAAAGAATCTGGTGAAATATTTATTTGGGATATTAATAAAGAAAGGGGAAAAATATTTAATAATAAGATAAAAGTAATATTACAAAATGAAAAAGTTAAGGAGTTTACATTTAAGAATTTAAATATACTTTTAAATTCGAATATTGAAGAAATAAAAAAAATTCTTGAAAAATATTTTGAAATAGAAGAAACTAAAGCGTGGGAAGATGTTTTCTTCATAAGAGGAAAGAAACTGAAGACTAAAGCTGAAGTAGAGGAGAATATTAATTATGAAGGTATTAATTACAGCGATTGACTCTAAATTCATTCATAGTAATTTAGCAGTTAGATACTTAAAAAGTTTTACAAGAGATATGGATTATGAAAGCAAAATAAAAGAATTCACTATAAACGATAGGGAAGGTAGAATACTTGAAGAAATAATTAAAGAAAAACCAGATATTGTAGCATTTTCAACATATATTTGGAATGTTGAACTTATCTCAAGAGTGGCTAATTTGATAAAGAGAGTGGATTCTAATATAGAAATTTTATATGGTGGACCAGAAGTTTCATTTGACTCAAGAAGTTTCTTGAAAAATAATGTAGGAGAATATGTTATTGAAGGTGAAGGAGAAAAAACTTATAGAGATTTTATTCTATATAAATTAGGTAAAATTAAACTGGAAGATGTCAGAGGGCTTCATTATAAAGTTAATGATATAGTTTATTCCAATGAAAAGCGTCCACTTATGTCAATGGATGAAATATTTTTTCCATATGAAGAAAATGAAGATTTGACTAATAAAATTGTATATTATGAGGCTTCACGAGGGTGTCCTTTTAACTGTAAATACTGTCTTTCATCTACAAGTCATGGAGTTAGATTTTTAGATATTGATAGAGTATTAAAGGATTTAATGTATTTTATAAATAAGGAAGTTAGATTAGTTAAATTTGTTGACCGTACATTTAACTGTAATTCTAAATTTGCTATGGCAATATGGGATTTCTTAATAAATCAAGATACGAATACTCAATTTCATTTTGAGATATCAGCAGACATATTAAAGCCACAGGAAATAGAACTTTTATCAAAAGCTCCAAAAGGAAGATTTAGATTTGAAGTTGGCGTTCAAACTACTAATGACGAAGTTTTAAGAAATATAAATAGATTTGTTAATTTCAGTGATATAAAAGAAAAAGTTTTAGAAATTGAAGCATTAAGAAATATAGATCAGCATTTAGATCTAATAGCAGGACTTCCTGGAGAAGATTATGAATCTTTCAAAAAGTCTTTTAATGATATGTATGAAATAAAACCAGAAGAAATACAACTTGGTTTTTTAAAGTTATTAAAGGGATCTTCTATGAGAGAAGATGCAGACAAATATGGAATGGAATACTCACCATATCCGCCATATGAGATATTAAAAACGGATAAAATCTCATACGAAGAGTTATTAAAACTAAAAAAGGTAGAAGAGATGGTAGATAAATATTATAATTCTCAAAAGTTTAATCATATAATTAGATATTTTGAAAGAAAATTTGAGTTACCATTTGATTTTTACTATAGTCTAGGAATGTTCTTTGAAGATAAAGGTTATTTTAGCAAAAACATAGGAAATGCTGAATACTATAAAGTATTTTTAGATTATAGTGAAAGTGTATTACAAGAAAGTAACAAATATTTAAAAGAGATTATTAGATTTAATTACTTAATATTTAATAAGAAACGTGGTCTTCCAGAATTTTTGAGAAGTGACATGGAGAAAGAGGAAGAAAAGAGTATAAAAGAAAAACTTAAAGAACAATATTCATTTAAAGAATATCATTTAGAAAAGTTTAAAATTAACATAGAGAAATATATTGAAACTGGAGAAATATTAGAAGAGGATACTTATTATTTATTTAATGATAAGGCTGAATATATTAGATGTATTTAAGTAATATAAGAAAATATTGAGATTTATTTATATTTATGTAGGTTAAATAAAAAGATTATTTGAATATAGCAAAGAGTAGCATGCATAGGAATAATATGAGTGTTACTCTTTTGTGTAATTATATAATAAATATATGGGGGGAGAGGTTAATGGAGAATAATTGTACGATAAGTATTATGCCTGAAACATCAAAAGTTGATGAACCTGTAACAATAAAAATAAGTGGACTTTTAAAAAATGAAAGAGTATTAATTCGCATCTTTAAAAGATAAAATTTGGCCTTCTAAAACTCACTGTGAAATAATCGTGGAATTGCTTAGAAAAGCTCATTTTAAACATGAATATAAACATATCACATACGAAAAATCTGGACATATGCTAACTGTACCGTATCAATCTATATATCCTTCAAATAAATATCCAGACGATATAGATGGTTTTGCAAAGGCAAATATAAATTGTTGGAATGAAACTATAAACTTTATAAACAAATGGTCAAGACAAAAGATCTAATAATGAGAATGATTTAACCTAGAAAATGTATCCAAATTATTGAAATGGGTCCAACCCCTGATGTTTCCTATAAATATTTATATATTTTAATAGTTAAATATTAAAGTATATAAATATTTAACTATATATGTTTGAAAATATATATCTTTGATAATATTTAAATATAAACATATGTTAATATTTAAATTTAAATCCATTGTTATCTTAAGAAAATCTGATTTTGAATTAAATGAATGGCCAGGATATAATAATATGACAATCAATCCTCTTTACACTTGAATCGTAATTAAAAAGTGTAAAGAGTTTTTTGTTTATATTTATAATTATTGAATCTCTGAAAAAAAAACATCTTGACTTGGAGTTAACTTCAAGTGATAAGTTATATATGACAAAAAGATAGAAATGTATTCTACAATATTTAGCCAATTCATAATAAAGCATTTTTTTATGAATTACTGAATATAATAAGTTTAGCTAAGGAGGAATTTTTAGAGGATGAGTAAGAAAGGAAATTTGATTGTAACACTTGCGTTATTGCTGTCAAATGCAATGGCTGGTTTAGATGGGACAATTGTCAACACAGCATTACCAGCAATCATAAGTGATTTACATGGAATTCAATACATGGGGTGGATAGTAGCTGTTTTTTTATTAGGAATGGCAGTAGTAACTCCTCTTTGGAGCAAATTAGGAGAGCGTATTGGGAACCGAAGAACATATCAAATAGCCACATTATTATTTGCAATTGGTTCAATATTTCAGGCATTATCAAGTAATATAATTTTTTTTCTTATTGCAAGAACCATTATGGGAATAGGGGCAGGTGGAATGAACACTATCCCATTTATCATTTATGCAGATTTGTATACAAACTTAAGAAAGAGGGCTAAGGTAATTGGATATGCGACAGCAAGCTTTAGTGCAGCAGCAATTATAGGGCCTTTAATAGGCGGCTGGATAGTTGATACTTTTAGTTGGCATTGGGTATTCTATATCAATGTTCCAATCGCATTAATTTCAATACTAAGTGTTCAAATTTTCTTTAAAGAGCCCCAAAAGATTTCTACGGTAGAAAAAATTGATTACTTAGGTGCTGTAATTATGATAGTTAGCTTGGTAACTCTTTTAACAGGTATTCAAATGATAGAGACAGCTTCATTAAGCTTGGTTAGTAGTTTGATTATTATAAGTCTTATTTTATTGATAGTACTATTTAAAGTTGAAGAAAAGGCAGCGGATCCTATAATACCTAATAGACTTTTTAAAAATGGACCATTAGTAGTTGATTTCATATTATTTTCTCTTTTATGGGGCGCATTTGTTGCCTTTAATATATACATACCAATGTGGGCGCAAGGATTATTAGGAGTAAGTGCTTTAATTGGAGGGGTGACTCAGATTCCAGGGTCTATTACTAATTTTCTGGGCTCAGTAGTTGGACCAGCTATGCAGCCAGGATTGGGTAAGTATCGTACAGTTGCTCTAGGAACATTAGCGTTTATAATTTCTTTTGGAATTATGGCATTAGCTGGAATATCTGTACCATTATGGATTATATTAATAGCAGGAGCATTTGAGGGATTTGGTTTGGGGTTAAGTTTCAATATATTACAAATAAGCGTACAACAGGATGCCGAAAAACGAGATATTCCAATTGCGACATCATTTGCATATCTTTTACGTATTTTAAGTCAAACATTTATGTCATCAATATATGGAGTAATTTTAAATAACGCTTTAAACAAAGGTGTGGCTGAATCTCATGGAGAAGTTACTATTGAAGCATTAAATAAGTTGAGTGACTCCCAAAGCGCAGGTGATTTACCCAAAAATTTATTACCACTTATGAAGCAGATTATGTACGGTGGTTTACATAATATAATGTTAGTTGCATTAGTTTTATTAGCTATTGCGTTAGTTTTGAATATTGGAATACAACTAAAGGTGAAAAAGAAGTAGTATTTTAAAAGGAAAAAAATTATGTTCTTAGTTTTTAATTATACCGTAATAATTTTGTAATTGATATAAGATATCTTTAATAGTATAATCAAATAGGAAGTAAACCAAGATGGAATACTTGGATATAATTTACTACTGTAGATTTAACTAAGGAGTAGGAAAGATGGATTATGTATTAGCAATGGTAATTTCACTTATAACTGCATTAATTACCATGCCATTTCTTATGAAACTAGCTAACAAATTACATTTCACGGATAAGCCCAGCAAAAGAAAACAACATAAAGTGCCAACACCACTATGTGGAGGTTTAGCATTGTATTTTGGTTTTTTTGTTTCATATTTTATATTCCCAAGGGATGATATGAAGCTGCTACAACAATTAACTGTTTTTGTTGCAGCAACAATGATAATAATAATTGGTTTAATAGATGACTGGTATAAGACTAAAGGAAAAGAATTTGCTATATTTCCAAGATTAGTTATTCAGCTATTATCTGCAATCTTAGTGTTTAAGGCAGGTGTTTTTTTTCAAGGATTTACAAATCCTTTTACAGGCAGTTATGTAGAGTTGAACACTACAATACAATTTATCCTTACAATAACTTGGATATTTGGAGTTACAACTGTAATTAACTGGTCTGATGGTATGGATGGATTGGCAGGAGGGTTATCCCTCATATCTGCAATAACATTTTTCTTAGCAGCAATTATATTAGAACAAAGTGATTCTGCATTAGTATCTATAATGTTAGTTGGAACAATTTTGGGATTTTTATATTATAATAGATTCCCGGCAAAAGTTTTTATGGGAGATTCTGGAGCTAATTTTTTAGGATTTATTTTAAGTATAACAGCATTGGAGGGGGCATTTAAACAGGCAACTGTTTTAAGTCTATTTATACCAATACTTGCTTTAGCAGTACCTATATTTGATAATTTATTTGTCATTATTAAAAGATTCTCGGAAGGGAAACCAGTGTATCAAGCAGATAGAAGCCAGATACATTTTAGATTAGAGAAAAGAGGTCTTACTACTGTACAAGTCGTAAATTACATAATGTTAATAAGTTTATCTTTTAGTGCGATTTCTATAATATTGCTGTTAATTAAAAGATAAAGTTAGTATATTTAGACATTTTATATTTTAAGTGAAGTATTTAAAGTTAAAGATGAAACATTTACAAACAAGATATTATAATATATACTTAAAAAGTATAGGAACTTATCAAGAGTGGTGGAGGGACTGGCCCGAAGAAACCCAGCAACCGGTAAATTTTATAGAATTACTTGGTGCTAAATCCTGCAGCGTAAAAGCTGGTAGATAAGGTATTGAAAAGCATTTAAGCCTAAAGGAATACCTTTAGGCTTTTTTTGTTAAAATAAATTATCAAAAAGAAAGATTATATAAATAATTGTAAAGATTAACAATGAAAATTTATAGGACATGGCAGTGCTTTGAGATTAGTAATAAGGTGGTGATCAATATATGGGAGATTTGAAACTACAGATAAACAAGAATGAAGTACTTAGGTATCTTGGATATAAAGGACAGGATATAGATGAAAATATTGTAAATCTTATTGAGGAATGTAGAGAAGAAATCAAGAAGATAATTACCCCAAGATTTATGTATGAATATAAAGATATAATACAGATTGATGAGGCTATAGAGGTTGTTAATACAAAACTAATTTTATATGGAAAAGATATAAAAGAGCATCTTAAAGATTCAAAACAGTGCGTATTAATGGCAGTAACTTTGGGAAATGATGTGGAAAGAAAAACGAGATTATATGAAAAAATAAATTTAACAAAAGCACTCATATTAGATGCTTGTGCTACAACAGCAGTAGAGGAAGTATGTGATTATGTAGAAAAGATTGTTAAGGAAAAAGCTATATTGAATAATAAGGATATAACTTTTAGGTATAGTCCAGGTTATGGAGATTTGTCGTTAGATGTTCAAAGTAGCTTTTTAAGGGCATTAGATGCTCAGAAAAAAATTGGACTTACTGTATCAGAAAATAATTTACTATTTCCTAGGAAATCTGTTACAGCAATAATAGGGATAATAAATAGTGGAAGTAAAAAGAAAATAAAGAGCTGCAAAAAATGTACTAACTACAAAAATTGTAGTTTTAGAAGAGAGGGAGAAATCTGTGGGGATTAGAGAATATATAAGAAATAACATATTAATATTTGATGGAGCTATGGGAACAATGCTTCAAAAGAAAGGGCTGAAATTAGGAGAAAATCCTGAAATCTTAAATCTAAAAGAGCCATATATAATAGAAGAAATCCATAGAGAATATATATCTAGCGGTGCTAATGTAATAACTACTAATACTTTTGGGGCTAATGAACTTAAGCTAAAACTTTGTGATTTAGTGGTTGAAGAAGCAATAGATGCGGCAGTTAATATTGCCAAAAAAGCTAAAGGAAATAGTGAAACATATATAGCGCTGGATGTAGGTCCTATAGGGGATCTTTTAGAGCCTATGGGAACTCTAAGTTTTGACAGAGCGTATGAAATTTTTAAACGACAAATAATTCAAGGGGTTAAATCTGGTGTTGATATAATTTTAATTGAAACAATGACAGATTTATACGAGCTTAAGGCCGCAGTGCTTGCAGCAAAGGAAAATTCAAGTTTGCCAATATTTTGTACAATGACCTTTGAAGAAAATTTGAGAACATTCACCGGATGTACTCCAGAAGCCATGGTGCTTGTATTAGAAGGATTAGGAGTAGATGCACTTGGCGTTAATTGCTCTTTGGGGCCAAAGCAGCTAAAACCAATTGTTGAAGAGATATGCAGCTTATCACATATTCCAGTAATGGTTCAGCCTAATGCAGGACTTCCAACACTATCAATAGGTAATGAAACAAAATATGATGTTACTAAAGAAGAATTTGCAGATACTTTATGTGGATTAATTGACATAGGGGTAAGAGTGATAGGTGGATGTTGTGGAACAAGTCCAGAATATATCGATGAATTGTATAAAATAACGAGAAATAAGAAACTTGTGTCCATGGAAAAAGAATATTATTCCGCAGTTTGTACACCGTCAAAAGTAGTAAGGATAGATGGTGTTAGAATCATAGGTGAACGAATTAATCCTACAGGTAAAAAGTTATTTAAGGAAGCTTTAAAAAATGGAGATTTAGATTATATATTAAATCAAGCAGTTTCTCAAATAGAAGTTGGAGCTCACATTCTAGATGTTAATGTAGGATTACCTGAAATTGATGAGGCAGATATGATGCATAAAGTAATTAGAGAGATTCAAGGCATCATGGATACACCACTTCAAATAGATTCTTCTGATCATAAAGCAATAGAGACAGGGCTCAGATATTATAATGGAAAACCTATATTGAATTCTGTAAATGGAGAAGATGAAGTTTTAGATAGAATACTTCCTATAGTAAAAAAATACGGCGCAAGTGTAGTAGGTTTAACATTAGATGAAAGAGGTATTCCAGCAAAAGCAGAAGAAAGATTTGAGATTGCAGAAAAAATAATAAGTAAAGCAGCGGAATACGGAATAAGAAAAGAAGATGTATTTATAGATTGTTTAGTTTTAACTGTGTCAGCTCAGCAGAAAGAAGTTCAAGAAACTTTAAAAGCTGTAAGAATGGTTAAAGAGAAATTAGGAGTTAAAACAGTACTTGGAGTTTCAAATATATCGTTTGGCCTTCCTAATAGAGAATTAATTAATGAAACTTTCTTGGCTCTGGCTCTTGGAAATGGGCTAGATTTACCAATAATTAATCCTAATGTGAATGGAATGACTAGAGTTATTGATTCTTACAATGTTTTATATAATTATGATAAAGGCGCTGAAAGTTATATTAATAATTATGCAAATGTAGAATTATCAAGAGAAGTCACTATTAAAGGTAATGGAGCAGCAAAGATTAATTCAAATATAAATACAGTTCATGATTTAAAGTATATTGTCGTTAAAGGACTAAAAGAAGAGGCGAAGCAAGCCACTGTTGAATTATTAAAAGAAAAGAAGGAGCTTGAAATAGTTAATGAGTATTTAATTCCAGCATTAGATATGGTTGGAGAAAAATATGAAAAAGGGGAACTTTTTTTACCGCAGCTAATTCAAGCAGCTGAAACGGTAAAAAATTCATTTACCATTTTGAAGGAAGAAATATCTAGAACTAATTCTCAAACTATATCAAAGGGTAAGATAATTGTAGCTACAGTAAAAGGAGATATTCATGATATAGGTAAAAATATAGTAAAAGTTATCTTAGAAAACTATGGCTATGAAATGATAGATTTAGGGAAGGATGTACCTATAAAGACTGTTGTAGAGGAAGCAAAAAAACATAATGCATCTTTAATTGGATTAAGTGCGCTTATGACAACGACACTTAAAAGCATGGAGGAAACGATAAAAGCGCTAAGGGAAGATGGGTACAATGGAAAGATATTTGTTGGTGGAGCAGTACTTACAAAAGATACAGCAGAAAGAATAGGTGCAGACTTCTATGCCAAAGATGCAAAGGAATCAGTAGAAATTGCAAGAAGAGTACTTTCATAGTAAATAATAAATTAAGAAACTAATATTTAAAGGGTTGTCCTATGCATTAAAAATGCATAGGACAACCCTTTAAATTACAAGAATTTATACTAAAGCTAAATTATAAAATATTATAATTCTATTATATCTAAATCATCAGGCATGTATATCTTTCCGCTGAACTCCTCTTTACCTTCATTTATGTACAATTCTTTTCTATTCTTTAGATTTTTATCTTCTGTATGATATAAAATAACATTCTTAACATTTAAATCCTGTGCATTTTTGCAAGCGTCTTTTGCGGTAGCATGGTGTTTTTCATATGGTTTAAATATTTCTTTTTGAGAGTAAAGGCAAAATGCTTCATGGAATAAATAATCTACATTAGCACAATATTTCTTCACAGTTTCTCTATAAGGTTCGTCACCTAAAAATGTTAGAGACTTACCGTTATTTAATGTTGTTGTGAATCCATGTTGGAGATCTTTTGTGCTTTTTATATCGAAGAAAGTAGTTTTTCTATTTAATATAGTTGCTGTATAGTTATCCTCAATTCCATTAAATAATATTCTATCATCAAATAATTTTAAAAATTTTTTTTGAAGCACAAATGAAGAAATTGATTTTATAGCATCTATTGAAGTTTTGTGGCAATAGATATTTAAATTTCCAGAGTATTTATCATTTAGTATGCTTTGTGCTACAGCACGGATAACCCAAACGCTTCCTAGTATATGATCATTATGATTATGAGATATAAACATATTATGTATTTTATTAATTGATATATTTAACTTTTCTAGATTTGATAGGATTGTATTACCACCACCTGCATCAATAAGGAAGTGCTCGTCTTCGTTAGATAAAGTAAAACATGTATTATAGCATTTTGTAACCATTGCGGAACCAGTTCCGAGAATATATATATTTTCCATCGTAAATCTCCTTGTATAAATTAAAAAATTTTAAAGATAATATGAGTAAAGATTACTAAATATTAAATTTAACATAATTACAATTATAAGAGTTAAATGAAATAAATTCAATATTATGATAGTGCTACATAAATAAGCTTAAGTTTGAAATATAAATACAAATATATTTTGTCAAATGCATTTACTTATAATTAGACATGCTATATACTAGTGTATATACATGTGATGCAAGAGGAGGAGAAAATATAATGAATAATAAAATAAAACAAATGGTGTATGCCGGATTACTTACAGCATTAGCAATAATAATTCCTATTCAGTTTGGATTTTTAAGAATAGTTATTCCACCATACTTTACTGCAACATTAGCGGCTCATGTACCTATGATGTTATCAATGTTGATATCGCCTTTTGTGGCAGCTGTAGTTGGAATAGGCTCTACAATTGGATTTTTAATAGCTGGAACACCAGCGCCAGTAGTGGCAAGGGCAGCAACTCATATAGTTGTAGGATATGTTGGAGCAATGATAATTATGAAAAATAAAAGCTATGTTAAGGCAATAGCAATAACAGCTCCAATCCATGGAATCTTAGAGGCTTTAGTTACAATACCATTTATAGGATTTTCAGTTGCCGTTTATCCTGCATTGATCATTACAGTTGTTGGTGCAATATTGCATCATTCAGCAGATAGCATAATAGCATATGCAATAGTTAAAGCTATGGCAAAAGCAAGAAAGAAAAACATTTATAATGTTTTTGGAGAATTCAAGACTCAAAGAGCTTTACAGAGATAAGGATAATTAGTACTTATAATTTATAGAATATAATAGAGCCGTTCATATTTAAAGCTGAGTGCATTATATTTACATGCATTCAGCTTTGTTTTTTAAAATTATATGGAAAGTTATAGAAAATAATAAAAAAGATATAGACAAAAATACTAAATATCATATAATAAGGATAGAATAAATTTAAAGTTGTAAAATTGAGAAGTATGTTAAATGTTATTTGACTAAGAATCTTAAGAAAAACAATTTCAAATTAGAATACAATGAGGTGAACATTTTGGAAGAAAAAGAAATAATGTCGTTTAAAGATGAAAATGGAAATAAAGTTGATTTTGAAGCTATTGCAAAGATATATTTAGAAGAACAAGGATATTTGTTACTATCACCAGTAGATGAAAAGTGTGATGATATGTTTGCATTTAGAATAGATATTAATGAAGAAGGCAATGAAGAATTAAACCTTGTGGAAGATGATAAGGAATTTGAGGAAATAAAGAAAGAATATAAGAAATTATTGTATTAAATAGGAGTGAAATTTAATGAAGAGTTCAGAAATAATTGATTTTTTGGAAGACAATGATTTAGCAGATGTTGAAGAAATAAAACACAAAAGCAATTATGTGATAATAAAATTTTATTATGACTTTGACAAAGAAGAATTAAGCGCTGCAAAAGCATACTCAACTGAAGAAAGTGATTTTGAACCAGAAAGTGATGAATGGTATAACGAATATTACATTCCTTACTTAAGAGATATTGCCGTAGATAATGTAGAATCAATAATTGAAGAAATATCAGATGAGTTTGAACTAGAATCTAAATATAAAGAATTCGGAATGGAAAATGGAAATAGTGGATATTTCAAGTTTATAGCAGCATTTTCTGAAGAGTTAACAGATATAGAAATGGAAGATATTTTAAACGATTACTATGAGTAAAACTGGTATTAAAATACTATTGAAAATATATTTCCTTATGTTATAATTAAATCATAGATTTCCTGAGATGTGCGTAAAGCTTATGATATTCAACCTACATTACATTATCGGGATTTACAATATATTCATAAATGTCAGGCTTCATTAAAAGCACAGTATTGTGTCAGTAGAAGACAGGAATGAATTGAGTTTAACCCACCTGCGAGGCGCAGGACTTGAATATATAGGTGAACGGCATGTTGGGAGCTATGATTGAATTCAACACCTCTATTAGAGGTGTTTTTTTATGTACAATAAAATATAAACTAAAAAGAAAATACCAAACCTATATCTAGTTTGGTATTCAGTTATATTAACATAAAACTAAAGTTATAATTAAATATTCTAGTTCTTATAAAGTAGCTATTTTTATATTTTATTTATTGCTATATTTTAAGCAGCTATGTTTTTTACAGATTTAGAGTTATGTTGCTTATAATATATTGAAATCAATTCTTTTTGATATAAGACAATGTACTTGTCCAAATTTTGAGATAAATCAACTATAAATGTTTTACTTGGTGAAAAAAACAATAATAATAAGTTAAGTAGGTTTTTCCTAAGTACAATATTACATTTTAGTTTAAAAATTACCCAAGTTTTCATACTAACACCTCTTTTTATCAGACTTGGTTTTTGTTATATGATTATTATAAACAAGAAAAGAAAATTTGTAAAAATATTTCATAATACAATTAATGACAATAATTTGCAGAAATGTTTAATAAAACGGTTAATAATTTGTTTTTCTAGTAGATTCATACCTGAATAGAACATAATTGTATATATTTTACAGACAAAGTGTTCGACAAACGATTACGAAGAAGAATAAATGGTGTCGAAAAAATTCGGGTTGATTATATTATTTTAAATGGTAAAATTATTGATATACGGATAGAAAGGATGAAAATATGATGGACATTGAAAAGGCTAAAATAGAAGAAGTTATAGAAAAAATCAATTCATTATATAAGACTAGTCAAGAAAGAGAATTAAGTAATGAGGAGAAGGATTTGCAAAGTAGATTAAGAAAAAGATATATAGATAATGTTAAGAAAAATTTTAGAGCGCAATTAGAAGGTATAGAACTTAACAATAAGAAAAAGGGATGATGATAATTGGGTGTTTTAGTTAAAAAGTTAATTGATGATTTAAACTTAGAAGTGCTTGTAGAAGGAAAAGAAGATGTTGAAATTTCAGTAAATGATATAAATAGACCGGGACTACAGCTTGCAGGCTTTTATAATTATTTTGCTCCAGAGAGAATCCAGGTTATAGGTAAAGCAGAATGGAGCTTCTTAGATTATATGCAAATTGAATTAAGGAAAAAAAGAGTTAAAAAATATTTTAGCTTTGACATAAATTGCTTAATCATAACTAGAGGATTGGAGCCACATCCAGAGTTTATAAAGGAAGCGAAAAAGCACAATATATGGTTTGTTAGAAGTAATTTAGTTACTACACAATTTATAAGCAAAACTACAATATATCTAGCTGATAAGCTTGCACCAGAAACAAGATTGCATGGAGTTTTGGTAGATGTATCTGGTATAGGAATATTGATTACTGGAGAGAGTGGAATAGGAAAGAGTGAAACTGCATTAGAGTTGATAAAAAGGGGACATAGACTTGTCACAGATGATGCAGTTGATATAAAGGATATAGATGGACAGCTAATAGGAAGATCACCTAAAATAACCGTTGGAATGTTAGAGGTCAGAGGCCTTGGCATAATTGATGTTACAACACTATATGGATTAAGTTCAGTAGTTCAAGAGAAAGAGATAAGGCTAGTTATGCATTTTGAACATTGGAAAGATGACAATGATTATGATAGGCTAGGAATAGATAATGAATATATGAATATACTAGGAATTAACGTGAAGAAATTAACGGTTCCTATTAGACCAGGTAGAAATATCGCGGTTATTATAGAAGCAGCAGCAGTAAATTATAGACACGCATTAATGTCTAAAATTACACCAGTTGATGTAATAGAAAATAGAATGAATGAGCTTAATGATTAATATAGTATGTAACTATTTTTACATAACTCAAGTCTAAGTAAATGATTTGAAATGCTTAGAATATGAGATATATATTTATCATCAAAAGGAGGATTGACTATGGAAAATGAAAAAAAAGATTTAAGCAAAAATGCATGGAATAAATATGATGAGAAAGAAGTTCAAAGCATATTCGAGTTTTGTGAAGGATATAAGAATTTTATGTCTAAATGTAAAACTGAAAGAGAATGTGTTAAGGAAGTACTTAGATTAGCTAAAGCTGAAGGCTATGAAGATATAGAGGAAATTATAAAAAATAATAAACAATTAAAACCAGGCGACAAGGTTTTTGCAAATAACAAAGGAAAAGCTGTTGCGTTGTTTATTGTAGGAAGTGAATCTATAGAAAGGGGGCTAAAGATATTAGGAGCTCACATTGATTCACCAAGATTAGATTTAAAGCAAAATCCACTTTATGAAGATAGTGAGTTAGCATTACTTGATACGCATTATTACGGTGGAATTAAAAAATACCAATGGGTTACATTGCCACTAGCATTACACGGAGTAGTAGCAAAGAAAGATGGTACTGTAATAGATATTTGCATAGGTGAAGATGATAATGATCCTGTTGTTGGAGTATCTGATCTTTTAATTCACTTAGCAGGAGATCAAATGGGCAAAAAAGCTGACAAAGTGGTAGAAGGTGAAGATCTTAATGTATTAGTTGGAAGTATGCCTTTAAAGGGAAGCAAAAAAGATGCTGTTAAGGGAAATATATTAAAGTTATTAAAAGAAAAATATGATTTTGAAGAAGAAGACTTTTTATCTGCTGAAATTGAGATTGTACCAGCTGGAAAGGCTAGAGATTATGGTTTAGATAGAAGTATGGTTATGGCTTATGGGCATGATGATAGAGTATGTTCATATACTTCACTAATGGCTATGTTTGAAATAAAAGAGCCTGATAAAACTTGCTGCTGTCTATTGGTTGACAAAGAAGAAGTAGGTAGTATCGGAGCAACTGGAATGCACTCAAGATTTTTTGAAAATATAGTTGCAGAAATCATTGATAGAATTGAGGGATATTCTGATCTTAAATTAAGAAGATGTCTTACTAATTCAAAGATGCTATCATCCGATGTTAGTGCAGCTTTTGACCCTAATTACCCATCAGTAATGGAAAAGAAGAATTCTGCATTCTTTGGAAAAGGAATGGTATTTAACAAATATACTGGAGCTAGAGGAAAATCAGGTTCTAATGATGCTAGTGCTGAGTATATGGCAGAGCTTAGAAATATAATGGAAAAGCATAATGTTTCAATTCAAACTGCAGAGCTTGGAAAAGTTGATGCTGGTGGCGGTGGAACAATTGCATATATATTAGCTCAATACAATATGGAAGTAATAGATTGTGGAGTTGCACTTCACAATATGCATGCACCTTGGGAAGTTGCAAGTAAAGTTGATATATTTGAAACAATGAATGGATATAAAGCTTTTTTAATAGAGGCTTAATCTCAATAAATTAAGAAAAAAGATATTATCAAGTCTAATGACTTATAATATCTTTTTTTATTGACAGTTAATTTAATCACCTAATATTATAATAGTGGTAGATCTAAAGCGGATAGAAATTTCGATAGATAGTTACTAGGAAATTGCATACAGCCAATGTCCCCATGACGATCATCTGATTCTAAATCACCGTGAAAATCGGAACCACAAGAAACTAACAAATTGTGTTCATCTGCTAAAGAGAGGAATCTGGAAGTTTCATCTTGTGTATTTTGAAAATAAATTGATTCAATCCCATCAAAATTCATTAGCAATAATTCATCAATATTAGAATCATTTATTAATTTAGGGTGAGCTAAAAATACAAGAGCATTATATCTTTTTAGTAATTTCAATCCGTCGCTAGTAGAAAGTTTTAAGGTTGGGACATATGCTTTACAACCTTTCCCAATAAATTTATTGAAAACTTCCTCTAGGTTATAAGGATATCCGCAATTGACTATTTCTCTAGCAATATGAGGCCTTGCAATAGTATCATTAGCTTCTTTTAGAATTTTTTCAAAACTAACTTCTATGTTAAATTCATCTTTAAGCTTATCAACCATAAGTTTAGCTCTCATTATCCTATGATCCTTAATATTAGTTAGTTCTCTAATAAGATCATCATTTTTAAAGTTATTATCTCTAAAGAATCCCAAAAGATGTACACTTTCATTATTGTGTTGAGTTGATAATTCAATTCCAGGAATTAGCGTGATATCATATTTTAAGCTTTCTTCAATAGCTTTATCTAAACCACTTAAGGTATCGTGATCAGTTATAGCTAAGTACTTAACATTGTTATCATGGGCCCTTTTAACCACTTCCTTAGGGGATAATGTTCCATCTGAAGAAGATGTATGAACGTGAAAGTCCACTTTAAGCATATAATTTAACCTCCAATTTAATTTAAGGTTTATAGTAATAAAATTATCTAATTTATTGTAGATTAACTTGGAATAATATAAAAATATGTTATGCAAATTTTAATAATATAATCATATCATAAGATACTTATACAAGTATACTAAAATAAAACTTAGTGGCGGATATTTATAACATAAGTTAATATTCACATTTTCTAACTTATGTGTATATAAATTAAAACAATTGTGCCATGATCTTTTTATAAAAATATCTATTTTGATAAAGGTTTATTAGCTATATGATTACAAAAATCGAATGGATTGTATCTTAGCGGTAAATCTTTAATTGATATAATATCTTCCTTATAATTCCCATCCCAAGGTGAAACTGATATAGTTGAATCATTAAAAATCCTAAATAGATACTGGCTATTATCTTCAAAAAGTATTTTTATTCTGAAAGGTTCTTTTGCATCAACTGATTCGTCAGAATAATTAACAGTTGTTAGAGCTGAAACAAAATCTTCAATTATTGAATTTTCTTCACTTGGAACTTCTATTTCCTTATATAGATTAGTATCAAATACATAAAGCGTGAAGTTTTGATTATTTAAAATTTTAGATTTAATTTCATCAATATAATAATGATTACTTGGTTTTACTGAAAAGTTTATGTATTTAGGACTTTGAAGAGCGCAGCTGCTCAAAGTGAAACAGAGAAATAAAATTGTGAAAGCAAAAGTTAATTTTTTCAAAAGTATACCTCCTAGAAATACGTTATATACTATTAAATTTATTCTTTTAGTTATTTTTTAGAACTTTTCAATTAAGCCAATAAGTGATAATTACGAAGATTCTATAATATGAATAAAAAGTAGAGATAATTTGGGAGATTGGTTTATGTATATAATAGGAACAGTAGGCCCTAATGTAAAAGATAGAGCAGTACTTAAAGGGATAATAGAGAGTGGAGTAAATGCTTTGCGATTTAACTTTATACACGGAAGCGCAGAAGAATTTTTAGAATTTTTAAAAATGGCTAAAGATATAAAGAGTGATATCCAAGTAATGCTAGATCTTTCAGGAACTAAGGTAAGAGTATCTGGTAAATTCCAATATATTTTCAAAGTTTATAATGGAGAAGTAATTTATTTTTGTGGAGAAGACAAATATAGTGAAATAGTAAAAAATAGTAAAAATAAAATTAAAGTTATCCCATTAAATATAAAAAATAAAATTTTGAATGAAAAAGATTATAAACAAATAGGAATAAAGGACAATACGATGACTTTCGATATCATAGATAAAGTTGATGGACTAATAAAGGCAACTACAATTCGGGGAGGAGTTATTAGAAAATGGAAGGGTTGTAATATAAAGAATCTTGAAAGAAAAGAGTTGCCGCTAAATGAAAATGATAAGGCCGCAATAGTTTGGGGAGTTAACAATAAAGTAGATATAATATGCCAATCGTTCGTTGAGGAAAAGAAAGATATTGATGATGTTAAATTATTTCTAAATAACAGAAAATCAAATCAATTTAAGCCTAAAATTTGGGCTAAAATAGAAACATTAAATGGAGTTAATAATATAAAAAGCATTTTAGGTGAAGCAGATGGAATTGTTATAGGCAGAGGTGATTTGATTCCAGAAACATCTATAGAAGATACTCCTATTTATGAAGAAAGAATAATAAAAGAAGTTCTAGGAGATAAAGATAAGGAGATAATTATAGCTACGCATATCCTTAATAGCATGAAAAATGGAAAAATGCCATCGATTTCAGAGGTAGAGAGCATATATAATTTCATAAAAATCGGAGCTACTGGATTTCTTTTGGCAGGGGAAACGTCAATAGGAAAAGCACCTATAAGAACAGTAGAATTTCTAAATAATTTGATTATAAAATATAGAAATATATGAGCAGTAATAAAAAAGTCCAAGCGATTATGAAATAGCGGAAATCAATTAATCATGAAAGTAATTGAAATGATATTAGTTAGACTGAGTATATTAAAAAGTATATATAAATATGTATTAAGAGTATAAGAAATAAATATGATTTATTTCTTATACTCTTAATTTGTCTATATGTTATTATGTATTCGCTTCAAATAGAAACTTATGATAATAGTCAATGCGTAATCATAAACTAAAAGTACAATTTGCCCAGCAATCCATATCATATATGAAGGATAATCAATGTTAAAATCGACTAAAAGATTAGTAAAAATAAAATAAATTACTAGAAGTGATGCATTAAAAGCGATTAATTTAAAAAATAATTCCAGTGGAATATTTCTAAGTTTTTCTGAAAAATATTTTACTATTCCATAAATCCCAAAGAATGATATATAATAGACGGCAATATTGGTTGGAATCAAAAATAAACTAAGAATACTTGAGGCTACATAAACTAATATAGTATTTTTTATTGAAGTTCTTATTATTGAGATAGGAATTAAGCAAGAAGCTATTGTCAATATTGTTAAAGTGCTTACTGGAAGTATAGAAGCAGCATAAAGTACAATTAATGTTAATGCTATAGTTATTCCGTTTTCAGCTATATATTTTGCCTTCATAAGATATTCACCTCACTAAATAAATGCAACTTATATATATGTTCTAAAAAGTTTAATTCATAGAAGTTTACTTTAAAGTATAAGTTAATGTAGTGGCAGTCAGCCAGTTTTTTAAAGAATGAATTATAATATTTAGAACATATATATTATAAAATAAAAGAGTTAATCATATTTATATTAGCAGCAGCCAATTAAATCTCCGCCAGCACATTCGCATAAGGAATCAAGACACCAAAGATTTATACAACAATTACACATGTCAGCATTACTAGTATTTGTAGTTCTATAGTAAGGATTAGAGTAATTATTACCTCTTTGCCTTAATGAGTTCAAGCCCTGCCTATATTCAAAATTATTTGGATCCATATTAACAGCTGTAGTCATATGATCAAGTGCTGAATCAAACCACCCTTTGTTAAGCATTATTGCACCATATAAATAATGCCATTCAGCAGATTTGTTATTTATAGAATTTAAACGACTTTCAGCTGCTGCATAATTTCCAGATTGAATAAGTCTTCTTATTTCTTGAAAATCATATGAGTTACTTGATGAATTGTTATAACTAGATGTACTATTGGAATTATAACTGTTACTTCCAGGATTTTTTGTTAATGCCTCATAAGCCTCATTAATTTCGATCATTTTCTCTTGTGCTAAATTTTTTAATGGATTATCACCATATTGGTCAGGATGGTATTGCTTAATAAGTTTTCTATAAGCACTTTTTATTTCATCTTGGCTTGCACCTGGCTTTACACCTAATATTTCATATGGATTCATTATAAATCTCTCCTTTTAGTCTCATTTGTATTTTCTGGATTTTTAACTATGTTCATATATTTATCCATTAAACCTAATTCAATTATATTATATAATATATCCTCATTTCTTTTTAGGTTTAATTTTTCTAAGTTTTCTTTACAACTATATCCACAATTTAAAATTGTAAATTCTATTTTAGGCTGTATGAATTCCATAAATTTATCGTATGTTAAAGAATTTTTGTTATACAAGAAATTTATTGGATTAAATTTTTTATTTTCCATATCAGATTTCAAATCATCTAAGGCATCTATTAGATAAATCCATTTTCCTATTGAATATCCTAATCTATATAAAGTATTCCTTAAATCCAATCCGTCATCGATTAATTTATAAGGATAGTCACGTAAAATTCCGCCAACTAAATCGCTAAAAGGATCACATATTTCATCTATAGAATTAAATGATTTACTATCTTCTAAAGTGGAAAGCTTATTTAAAGATTCCATTATGTTGTTATTAATTCTAATGATTGAACTAGGAAATTTTCTTTTATAAGGGGATAAAAGAAGTGATAAAAATTTACTTTTGTAATTTTTATCATCATGAGCATCATCTAACAGTTTATAATAAAACAGGGATATATTCATAGCAGAGGCATAAGATAACGCCTTGTTATTAGCTATTACAATTTTTTTTTCAGTAGGGTGAAGAGAACATCTGTGATGAGAAATTTCTAGCTCTTCTGGATTTAATGCATCTAATAGTAAACCTAAAAAAGTCATATCATAATTTAAAGACATCCTCGGTATATTACCAAATTCTTTTTTTATATGGCAACATAATCCACAATAATAGCATTTAAATCTAGCAAAATCTTTTACTTTCATTTCTGCTTTTAATGGAGTAACATATCCAAACAATAAAAAACACTCCTTATAAAATTCAATATAAATCAATTATACAGTAAATTTAAGCATATAAACAATAAAGTTCATATATACATAATAAAATTTTCAGATAATATTAACATTTGTATGACTGTATATTGGATATATTATGTATTTCTGTAAAATATGAATTTAATTTTAATTTGTAGGAATTTTTTATTATAGAATCCAGTATAATGTTATCGTGGCCAAAACAGGAGCGATAGGAGTTAAGCAGTAAATAATAAGTATTTCAGGAAAATTTGAAATATTTATAAAAAAAGTCTTTACAACGGATAATTATTATTATATAATAACAAATGTAGGAAACAAGAAAACAAAAGATAAAATTAAATGATATAAATAAAAAATAAATAAATTAAAATTTTAGGAGGAAGAGATTATGAAAAAATTCGTTTGTACAGTGTGTGGTTATATTTATGAAGGAGAAACAGCTCCAGAAAAATGTCCAGTGTGTGGAGTAGGAGCAGAAAAATTTGTTGAACAAAGCGGAGATCTAGCTTTTGCTGATGAGCATGTAATCGGAGTTGCTAAAGGTGTTGATAAAGAAGTAATTGATGGATTACAAGCAAACTTTGTTGGAGAATGTACAGAAGTTGGAATGTACTTAGCTATGTCAAGACAAGCTGATAGAGAAGGATATCCAGAAGTTGCAGAAGCTTATAAGAGAATAGCATTTGAAGAAGCAGAACATGCTGCTAAATTTGCTGAATTACTTGGTGAAGTAGTAGTAGCAGATACAAAAGCTAACTTACAAGCTAGAGTTGATGCAGAACATGGTGCATGTCAAGGTAAAAAAGATTTAGCAACACTTGCTAAGAAATTAAACTTAGATGCAATTCATGATACAGTTCATGAAATGTGTAAAGATGAAGCTAGACATGGAAAAGCATTCAAAGGATTATTAGATAGATATTTTGCATAATATTATAAGATAGAATAATATACACATATTTTTAACTGAATAATTAATGATAATTCTGCTTAATAAGCAAAGTAAAAGAGAAGATAATAATTTATCTTCTCTTTTACTTTTGTAATCTTTCTTCATACAAAGATTTGTACATATTATATGTTTTCTCATCTAAGCAAACCATTGCAATTTCATCAAAGGTATCTGGAGAGTTATTTATAAATGATAAAATCTCATCTAATGCTATATTGCAGGCTTCATCTAATGGATAGGAATAGGCGCCTGTGCTTATAGATGGTAAAGCAATAGTTTTAATGGGATGATCATTAATATAATCATCAAGTTCTTTTAGTATAAAGTCTCTTTGTTTATCAGTATTAAAGCGATAAAGATTTTTATTTAGAATCTCATTACACTGCTTTGAATAAAATTCCGAGTAATTAGCAGCTATTTCAAAAACAGAACGATAAGCATTTCTTAAGTATTTTTCTTCTGAGCCGTTATTTCGGTAAATGGGCCCTACAGTATGTATTACCCAATGCACACCGTGGTCACTCAAGTTATAAGATCTTGTTAATTTTGATCTACCAGTCAAACAGCCATTTAACTGTCTACACTCATCTAATAGTTTTTCTCCGCAAGCCTTGTGAATAGCACCGTCAACTCCTCCACCACCCAGTAGAGATGCATTCGCAGCATTTACAATAGCATCAAATTTGATTTTTGTTATATCATCAAAAAGTATTTTAAAGTTAGTCAAATTAATCACCTCATATTAGTCATACAAAAATTCTCTCACTTAATAGTTTACACCCAATTAACATAAATAAAAATACTATTTTTTGAAAAAAATGTTAATTAGCTATATGAAAATTAAATTCTAGTTATACATATGAGAGAAATAATAAAATAATAAAGCACACATTTAATGTATGCTTTATTATTTTGTTTAATTACAATAATCTTTAAATTCTAGAAAAAGAACTAATAAAATAAATTAATTAAATAGGTTGATTTTCTAAATTTTTTCTTCTATTATCTAAAGGATTTAAATTTATATGATGTACTTTCATTGTTTCGTCTGGGTCCATAATTAACCTGTCTAAACGAATTCTACCTTCAGAAGTATTTGCAACAACCATAGTTTCAGTACCCTTTTTGTAAAGAACCCAGTTGTAACCGTCTTTTACTACTTTATTTACATCTTCCATTGAAATTAAAGCAGTATCCTTATGATTTCCGAATTTATCTCTTAAAATTATACCCATTGTATCGTGATCGATTTTAGTACAATCATTTTTTAAACTTCTATTATATAATTCTAAATTTTCTTTTCTGTTATCTAAAGTATTTCCGTTTAAGTGTTTTATTGGAGTCTTTGGATTAACATCTAAAATAACAGATTGAATTGATTTTTTAGTGGAAACTGTTTTTCCATTAACTTTAGCAGTCTCTAAAGTTTGAACAAGATGATTATTGAAATCCTTATGCCATTCAGCAAACCAAATTCCAGCTTCTTTAACTTTTTTAGCGTCGAATGTGTCTATCTTGCAAACTAGTTCACTTCCATCTTTCTTTAAGACAGTAATTTCAGTAAGATTACCTTTTTCAGTATATTTATTTTCTTGAGTTTTATAATTTGTATTTATGGTTAAGCACCTCTTTCATGATTTAATGTTTATTAATATATGTGAATGACAATCTAATTTGAAAAATAACACAAAATAAGTTATTTTTCAAGGTTTTGTATATATTATGACACATATATAATTAATTTAAACATTACATCATTATACCAGATTAAAAATATAAAAGATATACACCTATAAAAAAAGCGCGAAGCGCAACCAAAAACATATTATTAATTAAAAAAGTGTTAGTAATATGTAATAAGAACAACTGATAAAAAAGTACGCACCTTAGAAAAAAGCGCGAAGCGCAACCAAGATCATTTAAAATTAGAAAAAGCACTTACCTTATAAAAAGGAGAGCAACCAAAAACATATTATCAATAAAAAATGTCATTCATGTATAATAAGAACAACTGATAAAAAAGCACTCACCTTAGAAAAAAGCACGCACATATGAAAAGAGTGCGAAGCACAATTTGGAACTTATTAAGAGCAACCAAGATCATTAAATTATATTTCATTGTGTATGCCCACAAAATCTTAAAAAATATTAAATATATGGTAGACGTAGCTGAGTAAACTAAAGTAAAATAGAATTTGATATTAAGAAAGCGCAGATAATGAGGTACTAAATATGATAATAACTGAGACTTTAAAAAACATTTTGGAAGATAAGAAATTTATACACAAAGCTATATCTATTACAGTACCTATAACATTACAAGCTCTGTTAAACACAAGCTTGAATCTTGTGGATACTGTAATGATTGGAAGTTTAGGTCAGAGTTCAATTGCAGCAGTTGGCCTTGCAAATAAAGTATTTTTTGTTTTTACATTACTATTATTTGGTGTCGTTAGTGGGTCTTCGATTTTAACAGCCCAATATTTTGGTAAAAATGATATAAAAAATATAAGAAGAGTATTAGGTATGTCTCTGATTATTGGCTTAGTTGGATCAATTATTTTTGTAATACCGAGTTTAATATGTCCTGAAATAGTTATGAGTATTTTTACACCAAATGAAAATACGATAAAAATAGGTGCATCGTATTTAGCTATAGCTGCCATTAGTTATCCTTTAACTGCAGTTACAAATGTTTATGTAGCACTTTTGAGAGGGGTAAATCAGGTAAAAGCTCCTGTTGTCATAACAGTGTTTTCTATTTGTATTAAAGTAATGCTAAATTATACTTTAATATTTGGACATTTTGGTGTACCAGCTCTTGGGGTACAAGGAGAAGCTATTGCAACTATAATAGCTAGAACAATTGAATGCACATGTATTTTAGCTATAGTATATTATGAAAAAGGACCCGCAGCCGCAAAATTTAAAGAACTTATATCTTTTAATAAGAATTTTACAAAATTATATGCTTCAACTGTATCCCCAGTTATAATTAATGAATTTATGTGGGGATTAGGAGTAACAATGTATTCTTTAGTATATGGAAGAATGGGAGATGGAGCTGTTGCAGCAATCACAATAACCCAAACAGTTGAACAAATAATGACAGTTGTATTTCAGGGGATAAGTGCAGCAACTGCGGTTATATTGGGAAATGAATTAGGTGCTAATAAATTGGATGATGCAGAAAGTCATGCAAAGTATTTTATAATACTACAGTTTATTTTTGCTTTAATAATGTCTGCAACATGTTTGTTTATTAGAAGTCCAATAATTATGCTATTTAATGTAACTGAAAGTGTAGCAGTAGATATTAGCAGATGCCTAATAGTTTTTTCGTGCTATTTACCATTTAAGATATTTAATTGGGTAAATATTGTTGGTATACTTAGAAGTGGTGGCGACACTAAAGCTGCATTAATGCTAGATATTACTGGAGTTTGGTTAGTTGGCATACCGTTTGCCTATTTAGGTGGAATGTTACTTGAACTTCAGATATATTTCGTATATGCAATGGTTACATTTGAAGAAGTATACAAATTTATACTTGGGTTTAGGAGATATAAGCAAAGAATATGGCTTAAAAATTTAGTTTAGAATTGGGGAGGATTTTAAAATAGAAGATGAAGTCTATTTTTAGAATTCTCCCTGTCTATTCTAAAAAGGAAATATTTAGAAAAAAGTGAATTGTATAAATGTGGAATTCTTAATTTTTTTGTAACCTCTCAGAGGATTATTTCCTATATAATAGGAGATAATGAAAATATTAAATAAATATAGATTTCGGAGGAATATATGGATAAACAAACAAACCATAAGCCAAGAAAAAAAACGCACAAAAGAAAGAAAAGAAAATCTAATTCGAGAGTACTTTTAAAGGGATTATTGGATATGTTTATCTTTTTAGCTATAACAACACCATTGGTATTGTTCTTTGGACCATATGATAATACGAGAAAAACATTTATATCAACAGTCCTAGCAACAAGGCATGCATATTTAATAAATGATATAATTCCACAGTCAGCATTAAATAAACTTCTTGGAATAGATGAAGAGAGTGATAGTCAAGAAGTTTTTCAAGATATGAAAAAAATAAATGTTAAATATAAAGTTGGAAATGAAATAAATCGATACGATATACATACTCAGAGATTTGATGGATATGTGTTAGAAGTGAAAAATCCATTAAAAATGAAAGTTGCAATGACTAAGTTTTTAGGTAAAATGGGTGAAAAGACAAGTCAGATGGCAGAAGATAATAATGCCGTTGCAGCTATTAATGGTGGGTCATTTATTGATAAATCAACTGATGGAACTGCTTATGCAGGTACTGGATCTGAACCTGGTGGATTTGTAATATCAGGCGGAAATGTTATTTATCCAAAGTCTGGTGCAGATGAGAAAAAAGTTGAAAATGTAATTGCATTTACAAAAAGTGGAGAACTAGTAGTTGGGGATCATAGTTTGGCTGACTTAAAAAAGATGAATGTACAGGAAGCTATGTGTTTTAGAAGACCTAATATTGTAATTAATGGGATTAGACAAGTAAAAAATAAAATGGAAGATGGGCTTAATCCTAGAACTGCGGTTGGTCAGAAACAAGATGGAACTATAATTCTATTAGTTATAGATGGCAGAAAGATAACGTCACCAGGAGCGAGTTTATATGATGTTCAAGAGATAATGATGGAAAGAGGTGCTGTTAATGCAGGTGCTCTTGATGGAGGATATTCTTCAACTATGTATTATAAAGGAAATGTTATAAATTCTCCTAATGCTTGGGATGGTGAAAGAACCGTTGCTACAGCATTTTATGTGGAACAGTAAAAGGAGGATAAGTGATGAGAAATATTAAAAGAAGATTAGCATGGTGTGCGCTTGCTCTAATATTACAGCAATGCATATTTTTATATTTTGATAAAGTATATTTGGCATCTGATCTTAATATAAAAGCTGAAGAAGTTAAAGATGAGGATAATGTGGCTGATAAGAAAACAGAGATTAATATAAAAAAGGGAGTAAGTGAAATTAAAGTATCTTCAGATGCAAGATATGTATCATATATAGAAGACAGTAAGCTTAAAACATTAGATAGCAATGATGATAAGGAAAAAGTATGTGATACAGATAGTGGATCAGAAATTGTATTCTATAGATGGCTTAATAGTGAAGATAATATGATAATAATCCAAAAGATAAAGGAAAAAGGTGCGTACTATTTTGAGCCTATATCTTTTGATGCTAAAAAAGGAGAAGCAAGGGATCTTGCAGACTTTGATTTAAAAAAGGTTAGAATTAAGCTTGAGAGTACAAAGGATGAAATTAATAATGTTGTATTTTCAACATTAACTCATAGTTTATATATAGAAGTGAAGAAGAGTAGTGGAAAATGTGATTTGTATTACGCAAACGTAATGAATCAGTTGAAGAAGGTTAAAAGTGAAAAAGTTATAGGAAATGTTGTAGTACCAACAACTAGCACTAATGCGATAATGGAGGAAAATAACAGTATAACTATATTAAATACAAAAGGAAATGTATCAATACCTAATGTTAAAAGTGCAAAAATATTAGGAGCTGATGTTAATGATAATGTATATTTTGGCGAAGTAGCAGACAACAAAATTAAAAATATATATTACAGCGTGTTATCTGATAGTCAGAGGAAATGGAATCAATTAAAACTTGCGAAACCTGTTGATAAAAATGATATACTAATCGATTATTCAGGTAAAGTTTATGTTAATAGTAAATCAGATAATAGTGTATTAGAATTAACAAGTAATAAAAACATAAAATATAAAGGGGAATTGGTTCAATCATATTCTAAAGGAATCATTTCTAGAGATGGCAATACATTAATTAAAAATAAGTTGGAATAAAATAATATGAATAATGAATAAGTTAAAAAAAAAAAGATAAACTATACATTGATGAAAAGAAGATCTTCATAAAAAGGAAGATCTTGTTTTTTTACATAAAATCAATGGAGGAATGAAAATGTCTAAAATAGGAGTAGTGAGTGCAATATTAGAGCATCCAAAGGAAGTGCAAGATGAATTTAATGATGTGGTAGCATCATTTAGAGGAAGCATAAAAGGAAGGATGGGGATACCTTTTGCTGATGAGTTATCAGTTATATCTATAGCTCTTACAGGGGAATCAGAAGAAACAATAAATGATTTTACAGAGCAGCTTGACCGTATTGATGGTGTATCAGTGAAAACTTCAATAGCAAAGATTGAAGTCTAGCAAGAAAAGAAATATTTGAAAATAAAGTCTGTATTTAAAAATATAAAGAATGCATACCTGACGCCTTTAAAAGCTGGTAGGTATGCATTAATTTTATTGTAACATAAATTTTACATTTGTATTTTAAAATAAATGCTATAATATATAAGTTCTAATCAATATAATTTATTCTTTACGAAATTATTTCAGTTATTAATATTAATTGATGATTTAAGGTAAACTTCTATGAAGCAGATTTTTAGAAAATACATAAGTTTATAGGAAGAGGCGGTGTTTTATGAATCCGGTAGCATTTCAAATTGGTACCTATGAAATTAGGTGGTATGGTATATTAATAGCTCTTGGAGTAATATTAGCTATAATATTAGCAAACTATAATTGTAAAAAGAAAGGAATAGACTTTGACATAATATTAGATTGCTTTTTTGTTGCCTTTCCTACTGCAATTATTGGTGCAAGAGCATATTATGTAATATTTGAATTTGAAAATTATAAAAACAATTTGATAGATATTTTTAATATTAGAAAAGGTGGATTAGCTATTCATGGAGGACTAATTGGTGGGTTTATTGCTACCTACATATTCTTTAAAATAAAGAAATTAAATATGCTAAAATACTTAGATCTAGCAGCACCATCAATTATTTTGGCCCAAGCAATTGGAAGATGGGGAAATTTTATGAATGGAGAGGCGCATGGTGGAGAAGTTTCACATTCATTTATAAGCCATTTTCCAAGCTTTATACAGAAAGGCATGTATATTGAAGGCAGTTACTACAATCCAACATTTTTATATGAATCAATTTGGAACATTGTGATTTGTTTGATTTTGCTATTAATTCTATATAAAAAGAAAAATAATGAGGATGGTGTTGTAGTAGCAAGCTATATAACGCTATATTCTTTAGGAAGGGTATTTATAGAAGGATTAAGAACAGACAGCTTAATGCTTGGTAATATAAGAATTGCACAATTGATAAGTATTATTGGAATGGTATTAGGAATAGTGATTGTACTATACATTAAAAGAAAAAAAGCTAAGAATTTAACTTAAGCCTAAAATTAAGTATATTATAAAACGAATAAATTCAGAGTTATAATATACTTAATGGAGCTATTAGACAGATTATTTAAATTAAAATTTAAGAAGCAAACATATCAATGCGTATCACTTTTTTAGATGTATATCTAAAGTAATTATATCCATCAATCCAGTATTTAATAAGCTTAGGTTTATAACTTAAAACATGTTTTAAGAAGTCCTCAAAAACATTTGATTTTACTAAAACTTTAATAATCTCCTTAGGATAAGGAGTCTTTTTTACAAAAACCTTTCTTGGATCTATAACTTGAATTTGCTCGTTTTTGTTAACAAATATATGGGCATCTCTTATATCAAGTCTTGTAAATTTTAAAGTTTTAAACTCTTCTATAAGATTTATTATTTCGATAGATAGATTATAAGATAATCCATTCTTTTTTATATAAGAACTTAGATTATCACCTTCAACATAATCTCTTAAAATCATGTTGTTAGCAATAAATAATACTTTCGGAAAGAATCTACTGCCATTAACTTTTTCAAGCAGATCAGCTTCGTTTTTAGCTTTCTTTTTATTATAAAATATCTTTAAGGCATATCCTTCTGGAGTTAAATAAACAGCGCCTTCCTTGCCTTTCCCTAAAAATTCACACTCTTTAACATCTAAAATGTATCTCATCTTATCACTTTAATTAATTACTTTAGATATTATATGCTGAGACTATTTAGAATTCTACATTTCTATAAATTTGTTTATAAAGCATCTTTTCCACGTTCACCAGTACGTATTCTTACGACATCGTCTGCGTCATAAATGAATATTTTGCCATCTCCATAATTGCCTGTACTTATTTCTTTTAAGACCTTATCTATTATAGTTTCTGCGGTATCTGGTGACACGACAGTTTCAACTTTTACTTTAGGTAACAGATTTACTTTATATTCTGTGCCTCTATAAATAGTTTTGTAACCCTTTTGATTACCATAACCCATTATATTTGAAATCATGACACCAGTTGCATTACATTCGTTAAGGATTCTTTTAAGGTCTTCTAATTTTTCGCTATTGATGACAATCTCTAATTTTTTCATACAATTACCTCTCTTTCTTTATATTATATTGATTGACTATTTTCTTTAAACCTCACTAATTGTTTTATTTCTGCATTCTCAGGTGAATCATAGTCAAGTTCAGGGGATTTTACTAATTGTAAATCTGGATATCCGGATACCCCCATTTCAGGAATGTCTAAGCCATTTAATTCAGCTTCAGGTGAGACCCTGATACCCCATACATTATCGAGAATTTTTAAGAAAATATAGGAAACACCAAAACCCCAGATAAGCACAACAATAACGCATATTAATTGAGCAACTAATTGTGAGGGATTTCCAAAAAACAAACCTGTTACTCCTCCAGATACTCCATTCAGACCATCTCCATATGAACCATCTGCAAATAATCCTAAAGAAATAATTCCCCAAATACCATTAACTCCGTGAACTGATATGGCACCAACAGGATCATCGAGTTTTAATTTGTTTTCAAAGAACGATACTGCTACGCAGACTAATAATCCAGCGACTCCTCCAATAAAGAAAGCACAAGGGGCACTTACGAAAGCACAAGGTGCAGTAATAGCAACAAGACCAGCTAGAGCGCCATTAGCAGTCATGGATGGATCGGGTTTGCCGTATTTAACCCACATATAGAACATAGCAACAAGCCCTCCTATAGCACCTGCAATCATTGTATTTGTAGCAACTATAGCCAACCTAAAATCAGATGAGTTTAATGTTGAACCAGCGTTAAATGAAAACCAACAAAAGAATAGAATAATTGTACCGATGATTGCCATTGGTATATTATGCCCAGGGAAAGGTCTTGCAGTTCCATCTTTTTTGAATTTACCAATTCTAGGTCCGATAATAATAGCTGATGATAAAGCGATCATACCACCCATTGCATGAACGACACCTGAGCCAGCAAAATCAACAACACCATGTCCAAGTCCAAAGTTTTGTCCAAGAGTTGAAAGCCAGCCGCCGCCCCATACCCAATTTCCAAAGAAAGGATATAGAAACATTGAAATAAAGAAAGATAAAACAACAACAGCAGAATATTTTACTCTTTCAGCTAAAGCGCCAGTTGGAATTGTAACGGTAGTATCCATAAACACCATTTGGAAAAAGAATAATGCATAAATTCCTGGATCATAAATTCCTAAGCCAGATAAAAGGAATCCATTATAGCCCATAATGCCGCCGAGGCCAGGTATTGAAATCATAGAACCTAAAGCAGCTCCACCAGAACCAAGTCCTGCAGCACCTCCAGAACCTCCGAATTGAATAGCAAACCCTGTTAGGAAGTACCCAATTGCACCAACTAAAAATACCATAAAATTCATTGTCATTGTATGAGCAGCATTTTTGCCACGGCAAAATCCAGTTTCAACCATAGCGAATCCACATTGGAAAAAGAAAACCATAAATCCAGTTATCATAATCCAAGTGAAATTTGCTCCATAATAACCTTTGTTAGCAGTTGTTGCAACATCGCTAAGTGTCTCACTTCCTGTTGCTGCAACGTAAGAGATTCCTGTTGGGTCTGAACCTCCTGCAGGCGAAAGTGCCAAAACTAATGTTACAGCTAAAGCACCTAAAAATAATATAATAGCAGCTAATTTAAATGACTTTTTCATAAATCATCCTCCTTAAAATATAATTTGGTTTATTTCTTATAGCTAAATTTTTTCTTCTTATTTCTTCTAAAATTGTCCCATGAGAATTTGGAAGAAGAACTAAATAACTCTTCCTTGAATTTAATAACAGAGAAATAATATCTAATTCCTAAATATAAAACTAAAAGTCCAAATATTTCACCTGGCATAGAAGCAGTTAACACATTAATATGAATATTATTCACAAAACTAAAAGCACAAAAAAATAATCCGAGAAAAATAATTATCATAGCACCTATAAAAAGACTATTAATTATTACTACTTTAGATTTTATTTGTGTAGTAATATTACTTTGCTTTTTCAATTTTTACACCTCCTTACATCTGAAAATTGCTTAAAGTTCTAAAATATAATATTTAGCGACAAAAAATGGAGTCAAGTAAATTGTTATACTTTGACTCCATTGTCCGTGGCATTACTATTAATAAAAGAAAGGTCGTCTAATATTTTAAATATTAGACGACCTTGTCATTAATGTTTTATTTGATTCTATTATAATAATTAAGGTTCGAGAAGTCAAGAATAAATTGGAATTAAATACATATATATCAATTAGTTCAAAAAAAGTGCAATGAGTGACAGAGATAGAATTGTGCTAGGATAAATACAATATCATAAATTATAAATTGTTCAGACATCTGTTTGTGTATAGGTATAGCTTTATCAGTTATTTTAGGGTATATAATTAATATACTCAACATTATTTCAGCAGGAAAGTTAAAAATTAAAAGTGGTGAATGAATTAGACTTGGTGTTCCTACTGGAATAATTATTATGATTGTGTACTATGATATTTTTTTTATAATATAGAAAACTTTTTATTAATTAGAGAAGGTATTACTTAATCCAAAAATCTCTTAGAAAGATTAAAATATAAGAATTTATCTTTACATTAGCATCTTCAAAATGTATAATTGATTTGTATTTTGTAAATACTATATAAAATATAAATATAGAGAAGTGCAATGAAAAAGAAGAGTAAATAGAATTTTAATTATAAGAGATCTAGGGAGGGTGTAATCCTAGAATTTAAAACTATTGAAGGAAGCTTTGGAGTAATAAATAGAAAGCATAAGGTATATGTCTTAAAGCTAGTATATTTATGGGGTTATTCCCTTAAAGATAATTAAGAGGGTTAAATCAAATGTATTTGAAATTTAAAATCAATATGTTTAAATTAATCAATTTAGGTGGTAACGCGGAAGTCAGCCTTTCGTCCTAAGGATATTTTAGGACGAAGGGCTTTTTTGTATTTAACTTAGAAAGGACTACATATTATATGGAGATTAATATTTCATGGTACAAAGAAGAACAAATTAATAGAACTATAAAAAATTTAAGGCAACGCAATATGGATGGTTTCTTTGTAAATGATGATAATGAATTAAAAGAACTGTTAAAACAACTCATAGATGAAAATTCTGTTGTAGGGGTTGGCGATTCTATGACGTTGTTTGAAACAGGTGTTATAGACTTTCTTCGTGAGGAAAATTATATATTTTTAGATAAGTATAGAGAAGGTATTACAAGTGAAGAAAAGAAAGGTATTTATATACAAAACTTTTCTGCTGATACTTTTATGTGTAGTACCAATGCCTTGACTGAAAGTGGAGAACTATACAATATTGATGGTAATGGAAGTAGAGTTGCACCAATGATTTATGGCCCGAAGCAGGTTATTTTAATAACTGGAACAAATAAAATTGTTAAAGATATAGAAGAAGCAGAAAAAAGAGTTAGAAATTATGCTGCTCCGATTGATGCAAAAAGATTAGGTAAAGATACTCCATGTACTAAATTAGGGTATTGTGTGGATTGTAAAAGTCCTAATAGAATATGCAATGATTTTACAATTATCAGAGGACAATTTGTTAAAGGTAGGATAAAAGTAATAATCGTAGGAAAACAATTAGGATATTAATATTTTGTAGTGTTATTAAACTATGATAATTAAATAATTTTAATTTATTCTACATATTTATTATGTGGTTTATCCGATAGCTAGCATCCGTAATACCCATACTTCTTTAAGCGGGGGATAATGGCTGCACGCTCCTGGATAAGTTCAACTAGGATTCAGATGGGGATCAAACCCTACCTGAATCAAGTTTCACTTGATATAAATTGCCATGACAAGGGGCTTATAATACCTTGTAAGGAAGAATGATAAGGAGAGATACAAATAATGAGTTTTGAAAAATTAGCAGATATAATATTTGGGAATCTTGAACATACAACTGAATATTACGTTGAAAAATATCCAAAGAGAAGTCTTAAGGAAGGTGCAAGAGTTACTAGATATGCACCAAGTCCAACTGGATTCCAACATATAGGTGGAGTTTTTGCTGCATTAATAAATGAAAGATTAGCAAGCCAAAGTGAAGGTGTTTTTTATTTGAGAATAGAAGATACTGATCAAAAGAGAGAAGTTGAAGGTGCAATAGAAGATACAATAGCTACTATGCATAATTTTGGTATGGATTTTAGTGAAGGTATGACAGGAGAAGAAACATCTAAAGGTGAATATGGTCCATACAGACAAAGTCAAAGAGCTGGAATATATAATGCTTTTGCAAAAGATTTACTTATAAAAGGTTTAGCTTATCCAGATTTCTGTACCCCAGAAGAATTAGCTGAACTTAGAGAAAGACAAATAGCAAATAAAATAACTCCTGGTTACTATGGAGAATACGCTAAGTTTAGAAATATAACTGAAGAAGAAGCAATAAAGAGAATTGAAAACGGAGAAAAATATATTATAAGATTAAAATCTCCAGGAAATCCCGAAACAAGGGTTGAATTTCACGACTTAATAAAGGGAGATATCTCATTCCCAGAAAATAATCAAGATGTAGTACTTATTAAAGGGGATGGGCTTCCAACTTATCATTTTGCTCATACAATAGACGATTATTTAATGAGAACAACAGATGTAATAAGAGGAGAAGAATGGTTATCATCACTTCCTATACACGTTCAATTATTTGAAGTTTTAGGTTTTGAAGCACCAAGATATGCTCATATTCCAACAATAATGAAGCAAGATGGTGGATCAAAAAGAAAGCTTTCAAAGAGAAAAGATGCAGAAGCAGCTGTTTCTTACTACAAAGAAGTTGGATTCCCAGTAGTAACTGTAATTGAATATTTACTTAATATAGTAAACTCTACTTATGAAGAATGGAGAGCTGAAAATCCTAAGGCTGACTACCATGAATTCGAAGTTCATTTAGAAAAGATGGGTAAGAGTGGAGCATTATTTGATTTAGTTAAATTAAACGATGTATCAAAAGATAGAATTGCTGCTATGAAAGCTACTGATGTTTATGAATACTATACAGCATGGGCTAAGGAATTTGATGCAGAAATGTATAAATTAGTTACAGAAAATGAAACTATGGCAAAGGAAATCTTCAATATAGATAAAGAAGGTCCAAAACCAAGAAAAGATTTTGCAAAATGGGATGAAGTAAAAGGTAAGATTTTCTATTTCTTTGATGAACTATTCTATAAAGAATCAGCAGAACAAATTGAACTTCCAAAGGGAGTTACATTAGAAGCAGCAAAAGAAATAGTAGAAACTTACAAGAAAGAATTTAAATTTGATGTAGAAAGTCAAGAAGCTTGGTTTGATGACTTAAAGGAAATAGGAATTAGACTTGGGTACTGTGCTAATAGAAAAGAATTTAAGGCAAATCCAGATCAATATAAAGGTATGATTTCGGATGTTGCAGGAGCAGTTAGAGCAGCACTAACTCATAGAACTAATTCGCCTGACATTTATACTATAATGCAAATCATAGGTGAAGAAAATACAAGAAACAGATTTGATAAATTTTTAAATATATAAACCATAAGCAAAAGGTATAGGTTGGACGTACTCCAAACACTATGCCTTTTTAATTTTATGGGAAAGTTTGAACTTAATTCATTTAAACTTGAAATGCGTTAACTGCATCTCTAAGCTTCTCTGCAAGTTTATTTAAGTCTTGAGTATGTTTGGCTATTTGATTTACACTTGCTAGTTGCTGCTCAGTTGTAGCAGAAATTTGTTCAGTGGCAGCAGAGCTTTCTTCAGTTGAAGCAGAAAGAGTCTCTAAAACTTCAACTATTTCATTTTTCTCGTTTTCCATTTCAAGGCTATAAGTTTTTAGGTTTTTCATATCGTTTGTAATCTTTTCTACAGATTTTAATATTTCAACAAATATATCCTTAGCGTCTATTACAGAATTATTTTGTTCCTTAGCTATTAACTTTCCGTCTTCAATGGCTTTTACAGCAGCTTTTGATTTATCTTGGATTCCATTGATTAATTCTTTAACTTTTGAAGCAGACATTGAAGATTGAGAAGCCAATTTTCTAACTTCTTCAGCAACTACAGCAAAGCCTTTTCCTTGCTCACCAGCTCTTGCAGCTTCTATAGCAGCATTTAAAGATAATAAATTTGTTTGTTCTGAAATCTGACTTATTGCCTCAGTAATAGATCCAATTTCAATAGAAGTTTTATCTACTTCCATTATTATGGCACTAGTTTTTTCAGTGGCTTTGCTATTTTCAATTGATTTTTTTGAAAGTAAATCAATTGCTTCTAAACCTCTGTTGCTTATATTAGTTGTTTTAACTGCAATATCATTAGTTTCTATTGTCAGTTTTGTAACTAAATCTATCTTCTCCGATAAATTCTTAACTCTTATAACTCCGTTTTCAGTTTCTTTAGCCTGTTCATTTGAACCTTTAGCGATCTCTTCAACGGAATCTGATACTTCATTAATCGAAGCTGTATTTTCAGCAACAATTTCATCTAACAATTTAGAGGAGTCAAAAACAACATTAACTGAATCTTTAACTGAACTTATAAAATCGTTAACATTTCTAACCATTATATTAAAGGAATTATTTAGATTACCAATTTCATCTCTATTTTTGATTTTCATAGCCTTAATATTCAAATTACCTGAAGCTACAGTATCTACAGCGTCACTAATTTCTTTAATTGGAGTAGATATGTGTTTTGCAAATATCATAATTACTGCAGAACCTAAAATAATTACTGACAATAATATAATCAGAGTAGTAATAAGAATATTATTTGAACCAACATTAAAATCATTCATGTAAGTACCAGAGCAAACTACCCATCCCCAATGCGGATCAGTCTTTTGATAAGTTATTTTGTCTGAAATCTTATCTGAATTAGGAAGTGTCCACCAATAAGTTAAATAGCCTCCGCCATCATTAGCTACTTTAATTTGATCTTTAACGAATAATGTACCAGTCTTTTTATCCTTATAATCTAGTACGCTTTTGCCTTCTAAACTTGGATGAGCTGCTTCAACTCCATCTTGAGTATAAGCTAACAAATAACCACTTTTACCTAAGCTTAAATTTTGATTGATTTTTCTTGTACCATCCGCTTGTTTTTCGCTAAGCATATATTCTCTAACTCTTTCTTGAGCGTCATCAAGAGATAGTTTTCCTTGGTCTACAAGCTTTTGATTTGCATCAATCACTTGTAATGTCATTTCTACACTATTTTTTAATAAAATCTTCCCGCTATTTTCAAGTTCAGCTCTTGCTACATAATAACTTACTAATCCGAGTACAAGTACAGGTATACTCAGCAATAAAATCATTACTAAAATAAGTTTTGTTTTTATAGGTAAGCCTTTTGTCTTTTTTGTAGATTTTATAATCATTTGCATTCCCCCTAATATATAAACTTACTCTATTATCGAAATGTAATTTATCAACTTAATAGTAAATGTTACCTTTTATCGAAATATAGAAAATTAGGTTGAATTTATGGTTTGGTTATGATGACAATGGTGAAGAATTTTTAAGGGGTATAAAAAATTTTAATCAGATAGTTTTATATAAAATTATCTGGATTAGGAGGTTAAAAATAAATTAAGGCAGAGAAATCTAATATATAAGATTTCTCTGCCTTAATTTATTTTTATTATTAGCTTAATTTAAATGATGATTTTAATGGTACTATTCTATTAAATACTAACTTATCAGCAGTTGTATATTTAGTATCTACATTAAAGAAACCATTTCTAACCATTTGGAATTTATCTTGAGGTTTAGCATCTTTAAATGCAGTTGGTTCAATAAAGCCTTGTAATATTTCTAGTGAGTTTGGATTAATTTGTTCAAGGAAGTGTTTTCCTTCATTTTCTGGTGCATCATCTAAAATTAAAGGCTCATATAACCTGAATTCAGCAGGAAGACAAGTTTTTACATCTACCCAATGGATTGTTCCTTTAACTTTTCTGCCGGTAAAGCCAGAACCACTCTTTGTTTCTGGATCATAAGTACAATGAATTTCTACTACCTCACCATTTTCATCCTTGATTACTTCGTTACATTTAACAAAGTATGCTCCTTTTAGTCTAACCTCATTACCAGGGAATAACCTAAAGTATTTCTTTGGTGGATTTTCCATAAAGTCTTCTTTTTCAATGTATAGTTCCCTAGAGAATGGAACAAGTCTTGTACCTTGAGTTTCATCTTTTGCATTATTCTCTATTGAAAGCATTTCTGTCTCATTTTCAGGATAATTAGTTATTACAAGCTTTAAAGGATTTAACACAGCCATAGACAATGGCGCCTTAAGTTGTAAATCCTCTCTTATAAAATAATCTAGCATTTGGGAATCAACAACAGAATTAGCCTTAGCAACACCGATAGCGCTGCAGAAATTTCTTAGCGCATCAGGAGTACATCCTTTTCTTCTAAGGCCAGAAATAGTAGGCATTCTAGGGTCATCCCATCCATCAACAACTTTTTCATCAACTAATTGTTTTAATTTTCTTTTACTCATAACAGTATTAGTCATATTTAATCTTGCAAATTCTATTTGCCTTGGGGAAGCGGTCATCTCACATTCTCTTACTACCCAGTCATAAAGTGGTCTGTGATCTTCAAACTCTAAAGTACAAATAGAGTGTGTAACATGTTCAATAGCATCTTCTAATGGATGAGCAAAATCGTACATTGGGTATATGCACCATTTATCACCAGTATTGTGATGAGTAGAATGAGATATTCTATATATAACAGGATCTCTCATATTTATATTTGGTGATGCCATGTCTATTTTAGCTCTAAGAACTTTTTCGCCGTCAGCAAATTCACCATTTTTCATTCTTTCAAATAAATCTAAATTTTCTTCAACGGATCTATTTCTATAAGGGCTGTCTTTACCAGGTTGAGTTAGTGTACCTTTATATTCTTTAGCTTCTTCAGCTGTTAAGTCACAAACATAAGCTTTACCTTTTTTTATTAGTAGAACAGCTCTATTGTACATTTCATCAAAATAGTTAGATGCAAAGAAAAGTTCATCCCAATGACCACCAAGCCATTGTACATCTTCTTTAATTGATTCAACATATTCTGTATCTTCTTTAACAGGGTTAGTATCATCAAATCTTAAATGAGTTTTTCCTTTAAACTCATCAGCTAAACCAAAATTTAAAAGAATTGATTTAGCGTGGCCTATATGTAAGTAACCGTTAGGTTCTGGTGGAAAACGAGTAATTATCTCTTTATGCTTTCCGCTTTCTAGATCTTCTACAACGATATTTCTTATAAAATTAGAAGAATTTATTTCGTTTGACATAGTCTTACCTCACTTATAAGTGTATTTAAATTAAGAAAAGAATATTTACTTGAAGTAGTATTCCCTCTTAACTATATTGTTATTTTTGCTTAATAATAATTTTAATCTAATATAAAGAAAAAATAAAGATAAAATTATTTAAATTGCCTAAAGTTGCTAAACATGAGCTTTAATAAACTTAAATTTAGTTTTAATTTTATTATTATACATATTATTATACATATTATTATGGAAAATAAATGTAGGATAACTTGTGTATTATAATATTAACATTTTTAATAACATTGTTTAGGATTTGATTTGTTTTTAGATAGTTTATTACAAAAGAGAGTGTAGCAGTATTAGTATTTAGTGAATTTATTTCAGTAATAATTATGATTTAAATTAAAAAATGAATTGAATATTTCATTAAATTGATGTAAACTGACATTAGTTGAAAGATTAGCTTATAGTCAGCTTTGCACACGTGAAACTAATGTTTAAGTTAATGGGATTATGATAGGTAATTTGGCCTATAATTCCAAAAAATTGAGAAATGTAAAGGAGAAGTATGAAGAAATTATTAGCACTTATAATTAGAATGACATTCGGATTTTTATTATGCGCACTAGGAACTGTTTTGGCTCTTAATTCGAATTTAGGCTTAAGTCCATGGGACGTATTTCACCAAGGATTAACAAATGTAACTAGTTTAACTATTGGACAGGCAAGCATTATAGTTGGAATAATAATAGTAGCAATCACAAGTATCCTAGGGCTTAAAGTTGGGATGGGAACTATAGCGAATATGATAGTAATTGGATATTTTATGGATTTAATAATACATTCTAAAATCATTCCAGTTTGTAATAACATATATACAGGCATAATAATGTTAATTGGAAGCTTATTTGTTACAGCATTAGGAAGCTATTTGTATATTGGATGTGAAATGGGATGTGGTCCTAGGGATGGTCTTATGATTGCATTAGTTAAGCTTACAGGTAAACCAATTGGAATAATAAGACTATTTATAGAAGCAGGAGCCCTAATTATTGGATGGATTCTAGGCGGGTTTGTCGGAATTGGAACGTTAGTCACTGCCATTGGAATAGGATATTGTGTACAGTTAATTTATAAAGTATTTGGATTTGATATAAAGGTACTAAAGCATAGGAATATAAAAGAAGGGTTAAAGTTTGTTAACGAATGTATAACTATCTGTTAGAATTCTAATAGAATTGATTTTAACTGATAAACGAAGATATAGAAGCAAAAAGGCATATCTAGCTTTATATATCCATATGCTATAGTAATTCAAAGTAAGTGAAAAATTTTATGGTAGTATAATTATATATATATTGCAAAAATAATTCTTCAGCATAATTCTAAAAATATTAAAAGAATTTTAGCTGTAATTGTGAAATGTTCATTGTGCATTGTGAATTGCAACATATATATGTTACCGTAAAATTTTTAAGGGGATATTTATTTAAGGTGAGAAGAGTTTTTATATAAATCTTCTCACCTTAATTTTTTTTAGTAGACTTTAATAAGAAATTTATAGTATATTATAACTGGTCAATATAATTCCAAAACTAGTTATTAAGTTAAATATAAACATATACTTGAAAATTAACATAAATATATATATAATATACATAGCAACAAATTAATAGTTATAAAAAACAGCGATGATAAAAACTACGATTTATAAATTTCTTCAGAGAGCCGATGGGTGGTGCGAATCGGTGAAAGGTTAAATCTTTCCACTTTTGGAGCTGTGCGTGATAAATGCAAAGGTTAGTAACCTATATAATACTAGTGTCGAGGGGCTGGTTGTAATATTAACCAGCAATTTGGGTGGCAACGCGGATTATTCCGTCCCAATTATATATTGGGATGGTTTTTTTATTTTTTGAAATAATAATATATATATTTAATCAGGAGGGAAAAAAATGTTAGACATTAAATTCGTAAGAGAAAATCCAGAGATTGTTAAACAAAACATAAAAAATAAGTTTCAAGATAATAAGTTGGGGTTAGTAGATGAAGTATTAACTTTAGATATCGAACTTAGAAAAGTTAAGCAAGAAGTAGAAGCTTTAAGAGCTGATAGAAATAAGTTATCAAAACAAATTGGTGGCTTAATGGCTCAAGGTAAAAAAGAAGAAGCTGAGGAAATAAAGAAAAAAGTTAATGCGGATTCAGAAAGAATGGCTGAGTTAGACGTTAAAGAAAAAGAACTAGAAGAAAAAGTTAAAGTTATCATGATGACTATTCCAAACATAATAGATCCAAGTGTTCCAATTGGTAAAGATGATAGCGAAAATGTAGAAGTAGAAAAGTTTGGGGAACCAGTTGTTCCAGATTTCGAAATTCCATACCATACAGATATTATGGAAAAATTAAGTGGTATTGATTTAGATAGTGCTAGAAAGGTAGCTGGTAATGGTTTCTACTACTTAATGGGAAATATAGCTAGACTTCACTCAGCTGTAATATCTTATGCAAGAGATTTTATGATAAATAGAGGATTTACATATTGTATTCCACCTTTTATGATTCGTAGCCAGGTTGTAACTGGAGTTATGAGTTTTGCTGAAATGGATGCTATGATGTACAAAATTGAAGGTGAAGATTTATATTTAATAGGAACAAGTGAACATTCTATGATTGGTAAATTTATAGATACAATATTACCAGAAACTTCACTTCCTCAAACTTTGACTAGTTATTCACCTTGCTTTAGAAAAGAAAAAGGGGCACATGGTATAGAAGAAAGAGGAGTATACAGAATTCATCAATTTGAAAAGCAAGAAATGGTTGTTGTATGTAAGCCAGAAGACAGCATGACTTGGTATGATAAAATGTGGAAAGATACAGTAGATTTATTCCGTTCTTTAGATATACCAGTAAGGACTTTAGAATGTTGCTCAGGTGATTTAGCAGATTTAAAAGTAAAATCAGTAGACGTAGAAGCATGGTCTCCAAGACAAAAGAAATACTTCGAAGTAGGAAGCTGCTCTAATTTAGGGGATGCACAAGCTCGTCGTTTAAAAATCCGTGTAGATGGTAAAGATGGTAAGTACTTTGCTCATACATTGAATAATACAGTAGTTGCACCACCAAGAATGCTTATTGCATTTTTAGAAAACAACTTAAATGAGGATGGATCTGTAAATATTCCAGTTGCATTGCAACCATATATGGGCGGTATGACAGTAATTAAATAAAGTAGAATAGATCAGATATATCTAAATTTAGAAAGACAACAAATTAAAGAGGTATTAAGCTCATTAATTTGCTGTCTTTTTCATACAGTGAAATATTATTAAATATTTTCAATAATATTTTGGGTAGTGAATTAAGATATTATACATAGTAGTGATTAAGAATTATAAGAACAGTTTACATAGTATTACTTTAATATAAAACAAAAATTCTAAAGAAATTGAAATATATACATATAAAAGCAAAAGTTACTGACAATGTGATATAAATCACGCTAAAAATTCAGCACAATGGTTATAATATTATCATCTAAGAAGAAGTTTAGATAATAATATTAAGGGAGGAATTAATTATGTCGAGTTTTGCTGTTAGTATAGATGTTAGAATTTATGAAAGAGGTCATAAAAAGGAGATTATATTTAAAGCTTTTGAAGAGCTTGAACAAGGTGAAACAATGGAGCTTATAAATGATCATGATCCTCGTCCGCTTTATCAGCAGTTTATAGTTAACTTTCCAGAACACTTTGAGTGGAAATATTTAGAGCAGGGACCTGAAATATGGAGAATAGGTATCACAAAGAAATAAGGCACATTCAATAAGAGAGAAAAGGAGTTGTTTTTATAATATGCCATTTATAAGTAAAGATTTATACCAATTTAATAGCTATGTTGAACCAATTAACCTTACATTTCATCAATATTTGTTATTAGGGGATGAACCATTATTAGTCCATACAGGGAACGTTATTCAGGCAGAAGCTTTGCTACCAGAATTAAAAGATGTACTTAATGGCAAAGAGCTAAAGTATATTTTTATTTCACATTTTGAGGCGGATGAATGTGGAGGATTATCATTAATATTGGAACATTTTCCTAAAGCTAAAACAATTTGCTCTGAAGTTACAGCGCGTCAGTTAAATGGTTTTGGAATAAAAGCAGAAATTATTACTAAGAAAGCAGAGGAAACTTTAAATACTGATAATTATGAATTAGAGTTTATCAATTATCCTTCTGAAATGCATCTTTGGGATGGATTATTAGTTATAGAAAATAAACGTAGGATATTTTTTAGCAGTGATTTGATGTTTGCGTTGGGAAAAGAAATAGGCACAGTACAAGAATCTGATTGGTATACAGAAGTAAACAGCATTAAGCAAGAACAAATACCAGACAATAATAAGCTGGAAGATTTACAAGAAACTTTAAAAAAGTTAAAGCCTGACCTTATAGCTACAGGCCATGGGCCATGTCTTAAACTAAAATAAAATAAAGGTTATATTTAAGAAACAAATCAATTTATTCTTAAATATAACCTTTTTTCTTTAAATTTAAAGTTTAATATTCTAATGGTAATTCTTTTATAACTTAAACATTTGAAATTTTGATTTAAATCACATTATTATAATAAAAATTTAAGTAGAATTAGGTCATAGAGATATTGAATATATAAATTTATATATCCATAGGAGGATTTTGAGATGAATAATAGCAAAATACAAAGTTTGACTGAAGTTTTACAAAAATTAAATAAAGATGGAATAACAGAGACATTAAGAAAAGAAGCATTGGAGATTGTGTCTGACATAAATCCTATTGAGCTTTCAATAGCGGAGCAAAATTTAATAGAAGAAGGAATGAATCCACAGGATTTAAGACATCTGTGTGATATTCATATGGAAGTTTTAAGAGGAGAACTTGATAAAATAAAGAATAAAATTGAACCAGGGCATGTTGTATACACATTTATTGCAGAACATGATAAAATTCTTGGATTTTTAAAAGAACTTGAAGATATTAATTCAAAGATTCAAAAATTAGAAAGCTATGATAGCAATTTAATTGAATTTGAAGAATTAATAAAGGTTATTGATAATATATTAGATGCAGAAAATCACCATAAAAGAGAGGAAGAAGTGCTTTTTGCTGAGATGGAAGATAGAAAAATTACAGGACCAACAAGAATTATGAGAATGGAACATGACGATTTAAGAGCAAAGAAAAAATTTTTGAAGCAAATAGCAACAGAAGTATCTAAATTAAAATTTATTGAATTTAAAGAAAAAGTTGATGAAACTGCAAAATATATTATATTCAATTTGAGAGATCATATATTTAAAGAAAATTATATATTATACCCTACAGCAGTGGAAGCCATAACTGAAAAGGATGTATGGAATAGTATGAAGACACGATGTGATGAAATAGGATATTGTAGTTTTACACCAGAATCATAATTCCTATAGATATAATCTTCATATAGTAGGAATAGAAAAGGCAGCAAACTAGCTGTCTTTTTATTTTTGAAATTGCGTAACCATTGTTACAGATTTGGGCAGAGTATTTTAGTAATATATATCTGTAGCACAGAGCTAATATAGAAATTAAAAAATATTAATTTTATTTTAGTAACGTATGTTACAGAAATGATACTGGCAATATAGTAAACTCTAAATTGTCAAAGTTAAGAGAGATTAACAAGAAATTATTAATTATTCATATAAAAAGAAAAATAGGAAATAGGAGGACATAATATGTCAATGTTTTGTTATCAATGTCAAGAAACAGCTGGATGTAAGGGCTGTACTAAAGTAGGGGTATGCGGTAAGGATGAGTATGTAGCAAAAGCTCAAGACTTATTAATATATGTAACTAAAGGACTAGCTATAGTAAGTAATGAAGGACGAAAAGTTGGAGTTAAGGATAGTAAAGTTGATAAATATATAACAGAAAACTTATTTACAACAATTACAAACGCTAATTTTGATAGAGATTCTATTTTAGATAGAGTTAAAGAAACTTTAAAATTAAGAGAAGAATTAAAAGCTAAAGTAATTAGCTCTGGTGGTAAAGTTGGAGAAGTAAAAGTAACTGGTGGTTTCTTCAAGAAAATATTCGGAATGCAAACTACAGAAATGATTATGCCAGAAGCAGCTATTTGGACAGCTGACAATACAATAGAATTTGATGAAAAAGCAGAAAAGGTTGGAGTTCTTGCAACTGAAAATGAAGATATAAGAAGCTTAAGAGAACTTATCACTTATGGATTAAAAGGTTTATCAGCATACATGAAGCATGCTATGAATTTAAAATACAATAATGAAGAAGTTCATGCATTTATGGCAAAAGCTCTTGCTGCTACAATTGATGATACATTAACAGTTGATGATTATGTAGGACTAGCATTAGAAGCTGGTAAATTCGGTGTAGATGGTATGGCATTACTTGATAAAGCCAACACAGAAAGCTATGGACATCCAGAAATTACAACAGTAGACATTGGTGTTAGAACAAATCCAGGAATATTGATTTCAGGACATGACTTAAGAGACTTAGAAATGTTACTAGAGCAAACAGAAGGAACTGGGGTAGATGTTTATACTCACGGAGAAATGCTTGCTGGACAATACTATCCAAAATTTAAAAAATATAGTCATTTTGCAGGAAACTATGGTAATGCATGGTGGAAACAAAAAGAAGAATTTGAAAGCTTCAATGGAGTAATCCTTATGACTACTAACTGTATAGTTATACCAAAGGATTCTTATAAGAACAGATTATTTACAACAGGTGCTACAGGAATGCCTGGATGTGCTCATATAGAAGCTAAGGCTGATGGGACAAAAGATTTCTCTAAAGTTATAGAAATGGCCAAGAAATGTAAAGCTCCTACAGAAATAGAAAAGGGACAAATAGTTGGTGGATTTGCTCATAACCAAGTTTTAGCTTTAGCAGATAAGGTGGTAGATGCAGTTAAATCTGGTGCTATAAAGAGATTCTTTGTAATGGCAGGTTGTGATGGAAGAGCTAAATCAAGAAACTATTACACAGAATTTGCAGAAAAATTACCAAAAGATACAGTTATCTTAACTGCAGGTTGTGCAAAATATAAATACAACAAATTAAATTTAGGTGATATTGGTGGAATCCCAAGAGTATTAGATGCAGGACAATGTAATGACTCATATTCATTAGTTGTAATAGCACTAAAGCTTCAAGAAGTATTTGGATTAAAGAGTGTAAATGAATTACCTATATCATATAACATAGCTTGGTATGAACAAAAAGCTGTAATAGTATTATTATCATTATTACACTTAGGTGTTAAGAACATTCACTTAGGACCAACACTTCCAGCATTCCTTTCGCCAAATGTTGCTAAAGTATTAGTTGATAACTTTGGAATTGGTGGAATCACTAATGTAGATGATGACATGAAGATGTTTATGGAAGCATAAAAATAATTTATGGCAAATTACAATGGCAAATAAAATAAGTTCGATCAAATAAGGAAACACCCTATTTAATAATCTACAATATATTTAAAGTATATAATCCTAGTAGCATGATTGCTGCTAGGATTTTTTTTATTCTTTAGGAATTTATATTACAATAAAATCTGTGGATAACTTAAAAAAGGTTGATTGACTAGTTTTTGTATTTTAAAAAGAATAAAAAAGAAATCTTATTCGCCTGCATAAAATGTTCTTATATGCAGCAGAGCTACCATTTCTGATGTGCAGATTTTTCTCACATGCGTTCGAAAAGGCAGATGCGTGAAAAAATCTCCGGCTCCACAGTCGCCTGCGATTTTGTTCTGCTTTTAAAAGAATTTATTTTAAATTTTAATATCCTTTTAAGGCTTATGTAGATATTCAGCGATCTATTTTCAATAATAGAGAAATTTTCATATTTTTATATATTTATAGATTAATATTTTTATATAAAAATATAAAAATATGAAAATATGAAAAAATATAAAAATAAATATATGTTTATATATTCCTATAAACATTTTTTTCTATATAAATATGAAAATATATAAATATTTATAGGAAACATCAGGGGTAAGAGAGTAGAGAAGATTAAATAATAGAGAAACTACTTAGTGATTGCGTAAAATGAACTTTTAATATTTAAAGCAATTTTGAGAGCCTAAATAGTGTTAAGTATTATGCAAAAAATCTTATCATAAATTATTTTTTAAATATTCATAAAGACAAAAAACCATAGATAAACCTATCATACAATAAGTTTATCTACAGTCCTTAAATAAAGAAAATAACAATCAAACCTTATTGCAACAGACTAACATAATTGCAATTTTCGCGTAACCCTACAATAACTAATCAATTATAGAAAACTCTAACTATAGGATTGCATCTTTATTTCTCAAGTTAAGTCTTTTGACTCTATATTGAGAAGGCATATTCATTCTTGAATATTTAATGCTTAACTGCTAACTTCTTTATAATCTTAATGTGCCCCTAATTATGTAGTCAATACTATGAAGTTAATAGTTATACTGGAAATTTATCTTAATAAATTTATCAAATGGTAGATTATTTTTTACACATAAAATTTATAAGTTTATGTTAATTTATTAAATACATGATAATGCAATATTAGTTGAAAGAGAAGCATATGGAGTTTATTCAAATATATTTATAAAAGTACACAGAAAAATTTCTGTACTTTTTTATATCCTCATAAAATCTTCATAACTTTATATTATAATCTATATATGTAATTTGAGTTATGATTTAAAATTCATCACTGTCTATAATAAGCAGCGATTTATTAGGAGGAGATTATGGGTATTAAGAGGGAGAATATTAAAGTTTATGATATGACATGTACGTCTTGTGAAAATAGAGTGGAAAGAGCTTTAATGAAAATTGATGGAGTTTTAAATGCTATGGCTAGCTATAGTGCACAGCAGGTAACGGTTGAATATGATAGCAAGCTTTGCAGTATGGAACAATTAAAAGAAGCTATTAATAAGGCGGGTTATAGTACAAAAAATTCGGTTAGCTTAAAATTTGCTGGCTTTTTAGTTATAGCGGCAGCAGTCTTACTTCTTGGCAATTCAACAGCAGGATTTGATATGAGTGCTAAGCTGAATAATGCGTCTTATGTGGTGTTATTTATTGTTGGAATGCTTACATCTATACATTGTGTTGGCATGTGCGGTGGAATAATGCTTACACAAAGTTTATCTAAAAATAGTATTATAGATGAAAAAGAGAATAGATTTAAAGCTTTAAAGCCTTCGATTTTATATAATGCTGGAAGAGTAACCTCATATACAATTATAGGTGGTATTGTAGGTGCATTGGGTTCTGTTTTATCGCTATCACTTAATGTAAAAGCTGGATTGCAAATATTTGCAGGATTATTTATGGTAATAATGGGATTAAATATGACAGGCTTTTCTTTATTTAGAAAGCTTAATATTAAGCTGCCATGGTCCTCTTGCAAAATTAAAAATAAACCTAAGGCTCCGTTTTTAGTTGGTATGTTAAATGGGTTAATGCCATGCGGTCCACTTCAGACAATGCAGCTTTATGCATTAGGTACCGGTAGTGCCATAAATGGAGCAATATCAATGTTTTTATTTTCACTCGGAACAGTTCCTTTGATGCTTATATTTGGTGCTGTATCAGGTTTTTTAAGTAAGGGATATACGAAACAACTTTTAAAATTTAGTGGGATTTTAGTAGTAGTACTTGGATTAATAATGGGGAATAGGGGATTAGCTCTTGCTGGAGTTGGAATTCCAAATGCTAGTACACTAGCACAAAATTTTTCTGGAGATGGAGCTCAAGCCGCGCAATCCAATATAGGTAAGGCGACGATAGAAAATGGAGTTCAAGTAATTAGAATGACAGCAGATAATAATGGATATACTCCTAATGCATTTTACGTACAAAAAGATATGCCTGTTAAGTGGATAATTACAGGAAATCAAATAAATTCTTGTAATAATGCAGTAGTAGTGCCATCACTTAACATCCAAAAAACATTAAAATCTGGAGAAAATGTTATAGAATTTACACCTAAAGACGGGGACATAAACTTTAGCTGTTGGATGGGAATGATAAGAGGGATAATTAAAGTTACAGATAATCTTGATTCAGTGGATACATCGAAAGCAGATTCATCAATTCCGGCTCCTAGTAGTGGTATGAGTTGTTGTACAGGAACATCAGCAAGTAATACTCCTCAAGCTCCAAGTATATATGGTAATGATTTAAGTAAAGTTTCTACTGATAGGTTAATTAAAAAAGCTAATATTTCAGGAGACACCCAAAATCTAAGTATAAAGGGAACTGGTTATGAATTTGAACCACTTGTAGCAGTTCTACAAAAAGGCATAAAGACTAAACTTTCTGTAGATCTTAATTCCTTTGATAAGGCTGATGGAGTTTTCATAATATATAATGCAGATAGTGGAGACGAGGTAACTACTTTTACAGGTAGAAAAGATGTAGTAAATGTGGAATTTAATATAGACAAGAGTGGAACATACGTAATTGTTAAAGACAATGTAGTTGCAATGGGAATAGAAGTTACAGATTCATTAAAAACTGTAAATTTAGATGAAGTTCGTAAGAAACTTATAAATGAATAAAGAATAAATGAGAATTAGGGCTGGTATATATCAAATTAATGTATATCAGTCTTTTTTTGGTTAATTAGGATATACATTGAAGATATTTATTATAAGCAGATAATATATGTTGCAATTCACAGTGCACATTTCGCAATTACATCTGAAATTCTTGCAATATTTTTAGAATTATGATGAAGAATTGTTTTTGCAATATATATATAATAAAAAATAAAGAATTTCACAAAATCGACACAATTATGATGTATTATTATTTAACAATTAGGTAAATGAAGTTTATAAAAGGTATTATTGTTCATAATTAAAGATATAAGTAAGTAACTATGATTTAAGGAGGTTTTTATGAGAAGTAAGTTAGCTAAATTTATAATAATTGCAGCTTCAATATTTACATTAGTTTCTATTTCAGATTACTTACCTAGAAATAATGGCATGAATAGTACGAGTAATAGTGTAAGCAATTTTGTAAAATCACTAAGAAGCGGTGATTTAGATAGCCTTCTAAGTAGTGTGAAAGATATAATAAGTGTTGATAAAAATAATAATAATAATAAATATAACTTAGTGTCACCAAAAGATCTAGAACAATACATTTTAGATGGAATTGGTGATATAAAAGGGATTAAAATAATCAATGAGCCTAAAATTATAAAAATAATAAAACCGATACAGAAGACTCCGGTAAAAAGTGATTTTAGATTAGGAGAGATAAATGAAAATACTAATAAAGCTGTAAATGATCCTGGATATAAGTATGAGTGGTATATAAGCTATACAGAGGCGGATAAAGCATGGCCTCTAATAAAACAAAAAAGAGAAATTAATGTAGCGGTTTTAGATACAGGAGTAGATTACACACATCCAGATTTAAAAAATAGAGTATTAAAGAGCAAGGGGTATAATTTTGTAGATAATAATTCTGATACTATGGATGACAATGGTCATGGTACTCATGTATCAGGAATAATAGCTGCAAATGCTAATGACAATATTGGTATAGCAGGAATTGATGGGACATTAGATGTAAAAATAATTCCGATAAAAGTATTAGATAGCAATGGGGAAGGGGATATAAATGATATAGTTAAGGGTATTAAATATGCTGCAGACAACGGAGCTGATATAATCAATTTGAGTTTTGGAGCTAATGAGAAGAGTAAATTAATTGCAGAAGCAATAAGTTATGCTAAGAGTAAAGGAGTATTTGTTGTAGCTGCGGCTGGTAATGATAATGAAGATAGTGATAATATAAGTCCAGCTGGAGACGGAGCTTTTACAGTAGCTGCAATGAGTTATAATTATAAAAAGGCCTCGTTTTCTGATTATGGTAATTGTATAAAAGTTTCAGCGCCAGGAGTGGAAATATTAAGCACAGTTCCAGGTGGTTACGAAGCATGGGATGGAACAAGTATGGCAGCACCAGTAGCAACAGGAATAGCAGCTATGGTTAAAGCAGAAGATCCTAATTTATCTCCAAGTCAGATTGAAGATGTTTTAGATAGTACTGCTAAGGATATTATGTCCAAAGGTAAGGATAAGCAATCAGGATATGGACTTATAGATGCTTATAATGCTATCAAAAAAGTGAAGCAATTAGAAAAGTAATATAAATGAAGTTAATGAGGATATTAATGATGATTATGATGTTTAAAGGTGGTAAAAACGAAAAGTGCTGTAGTAGAAATAAAGAAGTTGACAATAATACTAAAACAATAGAGTAGCTTACATCTTTTATAGATAAATTATATTTGAGGAAGTTAATCAATAATTTACATAATGATTAGCTTCTTTTTTGTTTTATGACAAAATATAACTTGTAATCATACTATATATTAAAAAGTTTTAGGAGAAAAATCAATGAATGATGCTTTGAAAAGTTGCCCTTTTACACTAAATACTACTAGAATTTGTGCTTATGATGAATTAGATACTTCTATAGAAATATCTAAAATTGGTTTTAATAATATGAAACCAAATGCTGTGATTTTAGTCAATAAAGATGAAGTTTTTGATGGAATTGCAGCAACATCCTTAGTTCATTTTCCAATTAATGCATCACTTTTGTTTACTGATGGTAATAGTTTAAATGAAAAAACTTTGGGAGAAATTGAGAGATTATCCCCTAAGGGATATAATGGGGTACAAGTAATTTTAGTCGGTAATATTTCTAAAAATGTATCTTTTGCATTAAACGATCATGGTTATAGAACAAAGCATATATCGGGTCGCAATTATTATGATACTGCATGCATAATATCTAGGATAAGAAAAGAATTTAATAATATTCTTATAATTTCAGGGGAAGATTATTCAGAAGGAATTATTGCGGGGTATTGGTCTGCACATCATGGAGATCCTATTCTATTTGTACAAAGAAACAGAATTCCTAATTGTACTATTGATGCAATCAAGAAAATGAATGATATCAATATTTATATAATTGGTTCAACTAAAACAATATCAAAAGATGTTGAATACTATTTGTCGGGATTAGATAATGTTAAAAAGGTAGACAGAATTGGCGGGGAAAATCCATACGAAATAGCAGTTAATTTTTCTAGATATAATGATACGAAAACTGATTTTGGGTGGGGACGAAATTATAGAGGAGGTCATGCTTTTACGTTTGGACAACTTAATGAGCCAATGAAAATTATTGCTAGTGTAGTATTTGCTCATATGGGAAAACATACTCCGCTTCTTTTAATTGAAAAAGATAAAATACCAGAAGTGGTAAATAGATATATTAACTTAATTAAACCTATACAGCCAAAAGGAATGCCAAAGCCTCCATTTATGCACGGTTTTATATTAGGGGATGTTTCAAATATAAGTTATAAAGCACAAAAAATGATTGAAGGAATGCTTTCTATTGATCAGCACATGATGAATAATGAAAATATGGAAGGTATGACGGGGAAAATGAAAGATAATGTTATGAATGTGGATAAAGAAAATATGATAATGAATAATGGTATGCAAGATATGAATGAAAATATAGAACATGATTCTATATATGACAAGGATTATATATTTGAATGGAGGAATTTGGGTTATAGAAAAGTTAATGTAGACGAAATACTATAATTTTAGGCTATAAATTATCACAATCCTTCTTGGTTTTGAATAAAATAATATTTGGAAGGAGATGGTTTAAAGAATGGATATAGAAAAAGATAACTACAGAGATTTAAGAGGCCTATATGATAATTGCAAAAAATACATGTATTACGGAGCAACTTTAATAATGACAGATGGAAGTACATTTGATGGAATTATTGAAAATGTAGATGGAGATAATGTTTCAGTATTAATCGGTGAAGACGTAATAGAGAAAGAGAGTGAAGGAAACTCTAATCAGCAAAGGCAATATGGAAGATATGGTTATAACCCTAGATTTAGACGTTACAGACGTAGAAATTTCCCACTTGCTGCTTTGGCAGAAGTAGCTTTGCTGCCTTATATCGCTCCGCCAGTACCTTATCCTTATTATCCGTATCCTTACTATCCTTATTAGAGATATACTTAAAGAAGAAGCCTAATAGATAAAATATATAATCTTGTCAGAAACAGGTGTATTTATAATATTGTGTAGGCAATTGTTTAATAAGAACAATTGCCATTTGTACTAATAAGCATAATGCAGGATTCAACAAATATCTATATTTTTAAAAATTATTATAACCATTAGATTTATTTAAAAAATGAGCTAAATAAATAGTTTAACGTGAACTATTTGATGTTTTCTAAGTTTGCCAGCTATTTTAAATTAGATAATTGTCCAACAGATTGACGTTCGACTAATTCTACATCTAAAGTTATTTTGTTGTTTGATACAGAACCCTTTTCGATATACTCTATGAGTAGATCTACAGCTTTTGTTGCTTTAGACTCTATATCCTGAGAAATAGTAGTGAGTTTTGGCGTAACATAAACGGATGGTAGAAGATTATCAAAACCAATAACTGATAAATCATTAGGAACAATTTTTCCATTTAATTTAGCACCTTCAATTATACCAATTCCCATAATATCAGCCGTTGTAAATACAGCAGAAACATCAAATTCTTTATTACATATAGACCTGCCTAAATTGATACCAACTTCGTAGTTAGGTTCTACGTCGACTATGAGACTTTCATTAAACTCAATATTAGATTCTAATAAAGCATCTTTATAGCCTTCAAGTCTTTTTATAATCTGAGGAATTGGGATACCATCTTTATGACATGGCCCTGCAAATAGAATTTTCCTATGTCCATTATTTATAAGATAGCGAGTAGCTATATAACCGCCTTTATAATCATTTATACCTACACTTATTATGTTATCAATTTTTGAATAACTATCTAGAAATACCATTGGAAGTTTATTTTCCTTTAATATTGAATAGATAAGATTGTCATAGTCAGGCATTAAAAATATAGCACCATCCATATTCCAATTTTTAAGCAATGCAGATATATCTGAAACATCCTTAACTGAGCGAACCATTAAATAGTATCCGTTTTCACGAACTACATTTTGTATAATGCCAAATAATTCACTAATATAAGGATCTTTAAATAAATTATTAAACGAACCTTTAATGGGAACTATAACTCCTATAATTTTAGAGGATTTAGCTGTCAAGCTTCGTGCAGTTAGATTAGGAACATAATTATATTTTTGTATTATCTTTTCTATTTTTTCTATAGTCTTTTTTGATACTTTTGAATGATTTCCATTTATTACATTTGATACTGTCATGATACTGACACCAGCTTCAGCTGCGATATCTTTTAGTGTAACCATAATTGCCTCCTAGTTTACCGATATACTATTATGAAGATAAGTGTATATAGATAATATTAATATATATTACATATTATTGCAATGAGAGCATATGCATTAATCATAAGAATTAACGTATGGGAAAGATACCTCATGACCTTTAAATATAAGAAAAGTAAAGTATTTAAAGTAGGTTTAATCACTAGGTTTACGAGATATTAAATACTTGAATAAACAAAAGAAAAGTACTAAGAATTCTTAAGTTATTAAATTAGATATATATAATAGTAAATATAAAAAATGTAGATAATTGAGGTAAAAATGCTTATGAAAACGATTGACAGAAAAAAGAAACAATGTTAATCTTATGATATAGTTTAGCGCTAAACATAATGACTCGAAGATAGGCATAATAATGTAAATATAAATCATATTAATCTAAATAAATGTATATGAGGTGAAAAGATATGAGGAAAAAAGTGTTAGCAGCATTACTTGCAAGTGCTATGGTAATTGGTTCTTTATCAGGCTGTGGAAGTAGCTCGAGTCAAGCTAGTTCTGATTCTAAAACATCAACTGGGAATAGTGAAGCAATTCGCTTCGTAAATACGAAAATTGAGATTGACAAGCCACTAAAAGAATTTGCAAAAAAATATCAAGAGAAAACTGGACAAGAGGTAGATATTGAATCTCTTGGAGGCGGAGTAGATGTTAATGGACAGTTAAAGAATTATTTAGCAGCAGGAAATATGCCAGATATATATGCGTTTGGACCAGATTCGTATGTTTCATTTAAAGATTATTTAACAGACTTAAGTGATCAAGAATGGATAAAAGATACTGATTTTGCATTTAAGGGTGATGACGGTAAGGTGTATGGATTTCCATTTGCTATTGAAGGTATTGGATTAGTGTATAATGCAGATATATTGAAGAAGGCTGGGATTGATCCAAAGACTTTAACAAACATCAATGCTTATAAAGAAGCGTTCAAAAAAATTGATGGAATGAAAGATCAGTTAGGTATTCAAGCGGTTGCATCAGTAGCAGCAGAATCAGGACAAATGTATTGGTCAACTGGTAATCATATCATGGGGGCTTATTTATCAGAAGGACTAGATAGAAAAGATAAAAAATATATTGATATGTTGAATAAAGGACAATTGGACGACGAGCGTTTTGGGGAATTTGCTGACTATGTAAAATTATTATTTGATTATGCAGACAAGACTGTTTTAATATCAGGTACTTACGATGATCAGTTAGCATTATGGGCAAAGGGAAAAACAGCTTTTATTACTCAAGGAAATTGGATAGATCCTTCTTTAGCAACATATGATGTGAAGTTTGATTGCGGAATTGCGCCACCAGCATTTACTACAAAAGATACCCCAGGTATTTTAGCAGATGCGCCAGCTTATTGGGGGATTTATAAAGATAGTAAAAAAATAGATGCGTGCAAAGAATTTCTTAAAGCTTTTGTCTCTACAGAAGAAGGGCAAAAATGTTTGATAAAAGATAGTGGAATGGTTTCACCATTTAAGACAAGCACTATTGAACCAGACTTACCTTTAGCAAAGAGCGAGAGCAATTATATTAAAAATAATCAAACTTATGCATGGGATTGGACACATATGAAAGATGGTATTGCAATGAATTCTACAGGACCTGTTTTTGAATTATATGCTAAAGGCCAATTAGATAAAGATGGATTTACAAAAGCAATGAAGAAAGCAGTTGCAGATTATATGGCAAAATAATAACTGTAGTATAAATTATATAGGTTACTTGCAAATAGAGTAGCCTATATTAATTCTATTTTTCGTACAGGTGAAATATTAAAAGGGGGGAAAGCATAAGCGCAAAGTATGGGCAATTACAACAATGATTATAATAATCATTCAAGTTTAGGAGGAAAAAGCATGAATACAAATATAAAAAGATTGCTTTCAATCGGAGTAATGTTGTTTGGCATTTTAGCCATGGCTTTTGCACTATATCTAGATATTATGGGTAGTAAAAACACGATGCGTGGAACTATATTAATTGTAGGTGCTTTATTAGTAATCTTAGGCTTATATAGTTTTCCAACTAAGAAGCATAGAATGATAATTAATATACTATTTCTATTTCCATTGCTATTTGCATTTTTTGTAACTGTGTTAATACCATTTGTATGCGGTGTTTTTTATTCCTTTACTAACTGGAATGGGATTAAATTTACGGAGTTTGTTGGATTAGGCAATTATATCAATATGTTTAAATCTGAGGACTACGTATATTCATTTATAGTGACCTTTATTTTTACAGTTGTTAATATGATTCTTGTAAATTCGGCAGCGTTTGCATTAGCACTATTTTGTACATCAAAAGTAAAAGGAAAAAATTTTTATCGTGCAGCTTTCTTTATACCAAATTTAATTGGTGGAATTGTGCTTGGTTATGTATGGCAGTTTATCTTTAATAAAGTATTCACAGTTGTGATAAATGGTAGTGCGTCTATGCTTACAAACCCTAATTTAGCATTAATGGCAATTCTAATAGTTAGCACTTGGCAATATGCAGGGTACATTATGATGATTTATGTTACAGGATTGCAAAATGTTCCTCAAGATATTCTTGAAGCATCTAGTGTAGATGGTGCAAGTGGATGGATTACATTGTTTAAAATTAAGATTCCAATGATTGCTAATACTTTTACAGTTTGTATATTTTTAACATTGGTTAATTCATTTAAACAGTTTGATTTAAATTTAGCAATAACTAATGGTGCTCCTAGTAGAATTTTAAATGGAGATATAGTGCAATCAACAGAGTTTTTAGCTCTTAATATTTATAATACTGCAATCGGTAAAAACCAATACGCTCTTGGACAAACTAAGGCGGTTATATTCTTTATTATATTGGCAGTTGTATCATTAACTCAGGTATATATAAGTAAGAAGAAGGAGGTAGAAGTATAATGAAGTCGATAAAAACAAGAAATATGATTGGAGAAGTTATTGGAATTATACTTGCCCTTATAATTCTTTCACCATTTATTTTAGTGATTTTAAATTCAGCTAAAACAAGTGCAGATATTGTAATCAGCCCTCTTTCTATTCCTAATAAATGGGGACAGATGTTAACAAACTTTAAAAATGTAATACACAACGATAGCTTTAATTATTGGAAATCTTTTTTTAGTTCATTATTTATTACAATCGTTTCGTTGGCTCTATTGTCTCTTTTTTCATCCATGACAGCATGGGTGCTTTGCCGAAATAAGAGAAAATGGTCTGGATTTATTTTTATGCTTCTTGTGGCAGCTATGGTTATACCTTTCCAAGTTGTTATGCTCCCTTTACTTTCCACATTCAGAAATATATCTAATTTTTTTGGAATTCAAATGCTGCAAAGTTATCAAGGTGTCATATTTGCTTACCTAGGATTTGGTGGAAGTATGTCTGTCTTTATCCTTCATGGTTTTATAAAAGGAATTCCACGGGAACTAGAAGAAGCAGCATGGATTGATGGCTGTAGCCCAGAAGGAACTTTTTTTAGAATTATTTTTCCTCTACTAAAGCCAGTTCAAATGACAATTTTGATTTTAAATGGAATTTGGATATGGAATGATTATCTATTACCATCATTAATGCTTGGGTTAAATGGTAAAATAAAAACTCTTCCAGTAGCAGTAAGTGCTTTTGTAGGATCCTACGTAAAGCAATGGGACTTAATTCTTTCAGCTGCATTTTTAGCAATGATACCAATTATCATCTTATTCTTATTTGCTCAAAAGCAAATAATTAAAGGCATAGTAGATGGTGCAATTAAATAAGTAATAAATTTATAAAATAATAGATAGTCGAAGTAAAAGATATTATTAATAAAAATCTTAAGTGGATTTTTGGAAATAAAAGCATTTTTAGAAAATGTTGAAACAATGGAGGTACTAGGTATGGGAAAATATCAGGAAGAAAAAATGAAATTTGGTAAAATGCTAAGTCATAAAATCGAAAATAACATAATCAATATTAGATTCCAAGAGAAAGCTGTTTTTATAAAAGTATTGAATTCATATATAATTAATTTCTTTGTGCCTTTACATAGGGAGGAAAGAAATTCTAAAGCGGTTGAAAATTTAAAAGATGATTATTATGATTTTCAGGTTGAAAATATAACAAATGGAATTCAGGTAACCACAGAAAAATTAGTTTGCAAGATTTATGATGAATTTAAAGTAGATATTTATGACAAGAAAGGAACATTGCTCTGCGCAGATTATAGAGGTGAAAGTAAGCCTTTTAAAAGAAGATATGGTGATTATATGCTTGCAGAATCAGAAGGGCATTCTCTTAGGGAAGAATCTGATTACAAGGTATATGTATCAAAAAGAATGGAAGAAGAAATGTATTTCTATGGTTTTGGAGAAAAGACAGGGCATTTAAATAAGAAAGGATATCATTATGTAAATTGGAATACAGATAATCCAAAGCCCCATGGAGAAACATTTGATAGGCTTTATAAATCAATTCCATTTTTTCTTGGATTGAGCAAAGATAATGCATTTGGAATATTTTTTGATAACCACTTTGAGACTCATTTTGACATGGGAAAAGATAATTATGAATATTATTATTTCGCTGCAGTTGATGGGAATTTAGATTATTATTTTATTTATGGTCCATCAGTTAAAAATGTTATTAAAGGATATACTGAAATTACTGGGAAAATGCCTTTGCCACAAATATGGACTCTTGGTTATCAGCAATGCAGATGGTCTTATGACTCAGAAGAAAGACTCATGGAAATTGCAAGCACTCTTAGAGAGAAGGAGATACCTTGCGATACATTATATTTAGATATAGATTATATGGATGGCTATAGGGTATTTACGTGGGATAATGAAAAATTTCAGAATCCAGAAGCAATGATTAAAAAATTAAATGACATGGGATTTAAAGTAGTAACTATAATAGACCCAGGAGTTAAAGTTGATAAAGGATATAAGATCTATGACGAAGGACTCAGAAAAGGGTATTTTGCAACAGACAAGTCAGGTATAACATATGTAAATGAAGTTTGGCCAGGAGATGCTGTTTATCCTGATTTTTTAAATTCAAAGGTTAGAGATTGGTGGTCAGGAAATCAAAAGATAATGATAGATTCAGGTGTGAGTGGAATCTGGAATGACATGAATGAACCCGCAAGCTTTAGAGGGCCGTTACCAGATGATGTCATGTTTAATAATGATGGCATTACAGTTAATCATAAAGAAGCTCATAATGTATATGGTCATATGATGGCTAAGGCTACTTATGATGGAGTGAAGAAAGCAACTGGAAAGAGACCTTTTGTAGTAACAAGAGCGTGTTATGCAGGAACTCAAAAGTACTCAACTGTGTGGACAGGAGACAATCAAAGTACATGGGAGCACTTAAGAATGTCGATCCCAATGCTTATGAATCTAGGACTTAGTGGGATGGCTTTTTGTGGAACTGATGTAGGAGGCTTTGGATACGATTGTACTGGGGAATTATTAAGTCGATGGGTTCAAGTTGGAGCATTTACTCCACTTTTTAGAAATCATTCTTCTATGGGAACAAGAGATCAAGAACCTTGGGCATTTGATAAAGATACTGAGGAAATCAATAAGAAGTATATAAAATTACGATATAAGCTGATTCCATATATATACGACATGATGTGGGAGTGTAGTAAGAATGGAGCACCACTTATAAGGCCGCTTTTATTTAATTATCAGAGTGATAAAAATACTTATGAAATTAATGATGAGTTCCTTTGTGGAGATAATATTTTAGTTGCACCAGTTGTTGAGCAAGGATTAAAAGCTAGAAGTATATATCTTCCTGAAGGAGAGAATTGGATGGATTATTGGACAAAGGAAGAATATAAAGGTGGACAATATATAATTAAAAAAACTCCGTTAGACCTATGTCCGATATTTATTAAAGGAGGAACATTGATTCCAGTAGGGCAAGTACAAAATTATATTGGTGAAAAACAATCTAATTCATTAACTATAGAAGTTTATCTATCTAATGATAATTCTGATACCGAATATAATCACTATGTTGATGATGGAGAAAGTTTTAAATATGAATTAGGAGAATTTAATAATTATAAAATTAAAGTAGTCAATAAGGAGAAAATCGAAATAAAAATTGACTTGATAAATTATAGATATGATGACAAATATGAAAATATAGAATTCATCGTTCACAATTTAAATAAGAAAACGTTAGTCATAAATGGAGAAACAGTGGAAGTTATAAAGGGCAAGGCGTTTATAACTAATCCAGCAAGATAAATATATTCAATACTAATTTAGGAGGTTTTACGTTATGAAGAAATGGTGGCATGACAAGGTAGCATATCAAATATATCCAAAAAGTTTTTGCGATTCAAATGGAGATGGGATAGGTGATTTAAAGGGGATTATCAGTAAGCTTGATTATTTAAAAGACCTGGGAGTGGATATAATTTGGCTATCACCAATTTATTGTTCTCCTTTAGTAGATCAAGGTTATGATATATCTGATTATTATAATATTGATCCAAGGTTTGGAACTATGGAGGATATGGATGAACTTCTAAGGCAAGCAAAAAAAAGAAATATGTATATATTAATGGATTTAGTGGTCAACCACTGCTCAGATAAGCATGAGTGGTTTAAGAAAGCATTGGATGATCCAGAAGGAGAATATGCAGATTATTTCTATATTCGTGAAGGTAAAGGTGATAATCCTCCTTGTAATTGGCGCTCTTACTTTGGCGGAAGCGTATGGGAAAAAATACCTAATACCAATAAATATTATCTGCATTTATTTGCAAAAGAGCAGCCAGACTTAAATTGGGAAAATCCGAAACTAAAAAATGAAATATTTAAGATGGTTAACTGGTGGCTTAAAAAAGGATTAGCAGGTTTCAGAATTGATGCCATTATTAACATAAAAAAGGATTTGAGATTTCAAGACTTTCCAGCTGATAGAGAAGATGGACTTTGCAGTATAGATAGAATGTTAGAAGCAGCAGAAGGCGTAGGGAACATGTTACATGAGTTAAAAGAGAAAACCTTCGAAAAATTTGATGCATTTACAGTTGGAGAAGTTTTCAACAGAAAAGAAGGAGAACTTGATAAATTTATAGGTGAAGACGGATACTTCTCTTCTATCTTCGATTTTGAGATGGAAGTCTTGGGAAAAAGTGAATTTGGTTGGTATGATAATAAACCTTTCTCAATTAACGAGTTAAGAAAAGCTATTTTTGACAGTCAATTAGAGACAAGTGGAGTAGGTTTTAAGGCTAATATTATTGAAAATCATGATGAGCCTAGAGGCGTAAGTAGATATATTCCTGAACAAGGCTTAAATGATAGAAGCAAGAAAATGCTTGGGGCAATATCGCTTATGCTTAGAGGAATACCGTTTATTTATCAGGGACAAGAGATTGGAATGACAAATAACAAATTCAATTCCATAAAAGAATTTGACGACATTGCAACAATAGACCAATATAATGTAGCTATTGAAAAAGGATATAGTGATGAAGAAGCACTAAAAATTATAAATATATTTAGCAGAGACAATGCTAGAACACCGTTCCAGTGGAGTGGAAGTGAAAATGCAGGATTTACAACTGGCAGGCCTTGGCTTAAAGTTAATGAAAATTATAAAGTGATTAATGCAAATTCACAAATTGAAGATGAGGAATCAGTATTTAATTTTTATAAGAAGCTCATAAATTTAAGAAAGTCAGAAGAATTTAAAGATGCCATAGTATACGGAGAATTCGTACCGACATTTGAGGAATATGATAACTTGTTTGCTTTTTATAGACAAGGAGAATCTAAGAAATTAATGATACTTGCAAATTACCAAAAGGAAGAGCAGATTATTGAGCTAGATAAACAATATGTTAAAGTGTTAATCAATAATTGTGAAGAAATAAAGAAAGATAAGAATAAAATCATATTGCAAGGATATCAAGTACTTATTCTTGAAGTTTAGTAAAGATAATATACTTGCGGTATAAATATTGAAGAAATATAATAGAATTCTCTCCAAAAGACCTGGAGAGAATTCTTTATTACATACTAAAATATTAATATAAAAGTAATATAATAATAAATAAAACTTAATTATTTTTGTGCTATAATGAACGGGAATAAAGGAAATTAAATTTTTGGACATAATTTATAGCATAATAATATAAGGAGAATAGAAAATATGAAATTCAAATCATTTATATCAAAAGCAATTATTTCATCTTTAACTTTGAGTTTGTTTTTTACTTCAGTTACAGGAAGACAGGCGTTTGCAGATTCATTTAAATCTGTTACGTTAGGAGCTGATTTAAGCGATGCTCAAAAGGCAGAAATGTTAAAATATTTTGAAGTAACAAAAAGTGATGCTAATGTATTAGAGGTAACATCAAAGGAAGAACATTCATATTTAGGTAAAGTTGCAACAGAAGCTCAACTTGGTAATAAAGCAATATCATGTTCTTATGTAGAACCGACTGAAAAAGGAGGAATAAATGTTACTACAAACAATCTTACTTGGGTTAATGACGGCATGATAAAAAATGCGTTGATTACAGCAGGAGTAGAAAATGCAAATGTAAAAGCATCTGCGCCATTTAAAGTATCAGGAACTGCTGCACTTACAGGAATATTAAAAGGATTTGAAAATAGTAGTACAGGAAAAAAGATTGATGAAAATAAAAAAGAAGCAGCTAATGAAGAATTGGTTACTACAGGAGATATCGCAGAGAAGATAGGGCAAAATGATGCTAGTAATTTAATGAATGACATAAAAAAAGATGTAGTAAAGGAAAAACCAAAAACAGATGAAGAATTAAATAAGATAGTAGATAAGGCTGTTAAAGACTATAAAGGCAATTTATCAGATGATGATATAGCTAAAATTAAAGATGTAATGAGTAAAATAAATTCATTAGATCTTAACTATAATAATTTAAAAGCGCAGATGGATGATGTAACGAATCAATTAAAAGATAAGCTAACAAGCAAAGAAGCACAAGGTTTTTTTGATAAGTTAGAAAAAATGTTCTCTGACTTTTTAAGTTCAATTAAAGGTGCATTTTCTAAGTAACAGATTAAAAGTTTATATTGGTATAATTTAGTTAAAGTAAGAAAATGTGAATTTTAGTTACCATTCTTGAGTATTATAGTAACATATGATATAATTATTAATAAGAAATAAATGAATATATTAAGTTGTACGGTTGGGCAAATTTTATAATTTGCTTTCAAGCAATTTTAGTTTCTGGGGTGGGAAACTCTTTTTGAGTATTCCCACCTCTTTTTTGTATAGAGTTTTAATAAATCAATGGTTAAATAAGAAATTAATATCTTATTTTTGCTGATTTTTGGGAATAAATAATTATGTGAAGGAGAGTAAAGTATGAAAAACAAAATTAAAATTAAAAATCCATTCTTGCAATTCTTTAAGAATGAGTCTTCGAGTGGGATAGTGCTGCTGTTTTGTGCAATTATTGCAATAATAATTGCAAATTCAAATTTTTCTAGTATGTATAATAATATAATTCATACTTATATAACTATTGGGTATAAGGATTTTTCTTTATCTATGTCAATTTTGCATTGGATTAATGATGGGTTGATGGCTATATTTTTTTTGGTAGTTGGAATGGAGATAAAAAGAGAAATAGTATTTGGAGAACTCAAGTCTTTTAAAAAAACTATACTGCCTGTATCAGCAGCTATAGGTGGAATGGTCGTGCCAGCTATAATCTATGTGCTATTCAATTTTAACCAACCGACTATAATAGGATGGGGAATTCCAATGGCTACAGATATCGCGTTTGCATTAGGAATACTTTCTTTGGTTGGTAAAAAGGCACCAAAAGGAATAATAATTTTTCTTACAGCATTAGCTATAGTTGATGATTTGGGAGCTATTATAGTAATTGCTATATTTTATACAAGTGAAATTTCATGGATTGCATTAATCATAGGTTTGATTATTTTTTTAGCGATAATGTTGGCTAATAAACTCAATATTAAGAATAAATGGTTATATATTATTTTTGGAATTATATTATGGATTTGTTTCTTAAAATCTGGAGTACACGCGACAATTGCTGGAGTATTACTTGGAATGGGATTACCTATCGGAAAAAATATGGAGGAATTTAGAACATCAATTTTATATAGATTTGAGCATGTCCTAACGCCATTATCTTCATTTATAATTATGCCAATATTTGCATTAGCGAATTCAGGCATAACTATAGATATTAATAGTTTATCAGCAGCAATAATGAATCCAGTCAGTCTAGGTATAATTTTTGGATTATTTATAGGAAAACAAATTGGTATTTTTGGGGCTTCGTATATTTTAGTGAAATTAAAAATTGCAAAATTGCCATCTAAAGTAACTAAGAGGCATTTATATGGAGCAAGTGTACTTGGCGGAATTGGATTTACTATGTCACTTTTTGTTTCATCCTTGTCATTTACAGAGGAAAGTGCTTTATCTATGGCTAAAATAAGTATTATAATAGCCTCTATTTTATCTGCTGCATTTGGAGCTGTAATATTTAAAATAATAAAATTTAAAAGTGAAGAGCAAGTGTAATATAAATTTCATGAAAAATTAGAACTTATTTTTCTAAAAATAAAGGCAAAGGAAGAATAGTTAAAGTTTTGTAATACAAGCCATCTGTGCTAGTTTTGTTAAGATTTTTATAGGTTATATTTTGTGATAGTGGTTAAGATATTACTGCCAAACAAAATCAAAAATTTAAGGGAGGTAGATTTATATGGCTTCAAAAAATAGTGGAACAAACAGAACATTAGTACCAGAAGCAAAACAAGGATTAAACAGATTAAAAACAGAGGTTGCTTCAGAAGTTGGATTAAGCAATTATGAAAGCATGGATAAAGGAAACCTTTCTTCAAGACAAAACGGTAGCGTTGGTGGAGAAATGGTAAAAAGAATGATAGAAAGCTATGAACAAGGACTATAGAAGATAAATAAAAGCAGATGTACTGAGTTTATTCTCAGTACATCTGTTATTTAGATTACATACATTCAAAGTAAAAAGTAAAATTTTACTTTAGCAACGAGTTCCTTTATTAATGATAAATTTAACTTTTAATAATTATATATATTGCAAAAATAATTCGTCATCATAATTCTAAAGATATTATAAGAATCTTAGCAGTAATTGTGAATTTTGAAATGAGCATTGTAAATTGCGATATATATGAGTATATAATTTTATATAACTTCGGCATAGTATGTAAACAATAAGTATTGAGCTTATTGTTTTTTTATTCTTTAGGAATTTATATTCCAGTGAAATCTGTGGATGACTTAAAAAGGTTGATTAAATAGTTTGGGTATTTTAAAAAGAATAAAAAAGAAAATATATTCGCCTGCCAGATTTTTCTCACATGCGTTCGAAAAGGCAGATGCGTAAAAAAATCTCCGGCTCCACAGTCGCCTGTGATTTTTTATTGGAAAGGCTGAAAATTATTCTCATTTCTATTGACAAAATAAAGTAATGTCGAATATAATAAACATATGAACAGATATTCATATGTTCAAACGAAGAGGTGAAGAGTATGGAAAATAATAATATTGAAGTTTGTAACTGCACTATAATTCATGAAGATATAATTAATAAGGTTAAGGAATCTATACCAGAGGAAGAAACACTTTATGATTTAGCAGATTTATTTAAAGTGCTTGGGGATTCAACAAGAATAAAAGTATTATGTGCATTATTTGAGGCTGAAATGTGTGTCTGTGATATAGCAGCATTGCTTGGCATGACTCAATCTGCTATTTCACATCAATTAAGAGTTTTAAAACAAGCAAGATTAGTGAAATATAAAAGAAATGGTAAGGTAGTCTACTATTCACTAGATGATGAACATGTTAAAAGTATTTTTGATCAAGGGTTGATTCATATATCTGAGAAAAAATAAGTTTTAGATTGGGGGAAACATTATGGCAAGCAATATAAAAATAGCTAGTGGTCCTGTTAATGCAAAATTATCAAAGAAAGATAATATAAAGAAAGTAAAGAAAGAATTTATCTTAGAAGGACTTGGATGTGCCAATTGTGCAGCTAAAATAGAACAAAAAATAAATGAATTAGATGGAGTTAATTTTGCCAATGTAAATTTTCTTACTAAAACTTTAGTATTAGAAACAAATGAAGCTAACAAATTAGAAGAGTTGATAGGAGCAGTAACTAACATTGTAACTAATATTGAATCTCATGTTAAAGTTGTAGAAAAGGTAACAGAAAAAATTTTGAAAAAAGAAATTTTACTTGAAGGATTATGTTGTGGTAACTGTGCTGCAAAAATCGAAAGGGAATCAAACAATATAGATGGTGTGAAATCTGCACTAGTGGACTTTATATCAACAAAGCTTATTATAGAGATGGAAGACCCAGCAAAAGAAAATGCCATTATTGATAATGTTAAACGAATTGTCAAAAGAATAGAACCAGATGTTAATGTTGTTGAAATTGATGGAATAGATAGAAGAGCTATGAGCAAAAATGAAAAAGTTGAAGAGGATAATGATAAGGGGGAAATTATAAGATTAGCTATTGGTGCTATAATTTTTGGAGCAGCTACTATTTTTAAATTTTCAAATTATATAGAATTATTATTATATCTAATAAGCTATATTCTTATAGGTGGAGAAGTGGTCTTAAGAGCTCTAAAAAATATAGCTAAAGGTCAAGTATTTGATGAGAATTTCTTGATGACTATAGCAACTATTGGTGCTTTTGCAATAGGCGAATATCCAGAAGGGGTTGCAGTTATGCTTTTCTACCAAATAGGAGAAATGTTTCAAGATATGGCTGTTAATCGTTCTAGAAAATCAATCACATCACTTATGGATATAAGACCGGATTTTGCTAATTTAAAAATAAATAATGATTTCAAAAAAGTAGATCCAGAAGAAGTTAAGCTTGGAGATATTATATTAGTTAAACCAGGTGAAAAAGTGCCATTAGATGGTGAAATAATTGAAGGAAACTCTATGGTTGATACTGCTGCATTGACAGGTGAGTCTGTTCCTAGAGAAGTAGGGGTAGGAGACAGTATTTTAAGTGGAGTAATTAATAAAAATGGACTTTTAACAATAAAGGTAGAAAAAGAATTTGGAGATTCTACTGTTGCTAAGATATTGGATTTAGTTCAAAATGCAAGTGGAAAAAAGGCTCCGACAGAAAATTTTATAACAAAGTTTGCTAGATATTATACTCCTGCTGTTGTTTTTGCAGCTTTAGCACTAGCTGTAATACCACCAATTGTTATTGAGGGAGCAACATTCTCACAGTGGATTTATAGAGCATTAGCATTCTTAGTTGTATCTTGTCCATGTGCATTAGTTGTATCTATACCTCTAGGATTTTTTGGAGGAATAGGTGGAGCATCAAAAAATGGGATACTCGTTAAAGGTGGGAATTACCTTGAAGCATTAAATAATGTTGAAACAGTTGTGTTTGATAAAACAGGAACTCTTACAAAAGGAATATTTAAAGTGACAGAAATAAGGCCAGAAAATAATATTTCAAAAGATGAACTCATAGCTTGTGCGGCTTATGCAGAAAATTACTCAAATCATCCAATAGCAACTTCTATATTAAGAGCTTATGATAAAGAGATAATTACAGATAAGATAACAGGTTATGAAGAAATATCAGGGCACGGCGTAAAAGTTGTTCTAGATGGAAAAGAGGTATTTGCTGGAAACTACAAGTTAATGGATAAGGAGAATATATCTTATAACAAAGTAGATGAAATAGGAACTGTAGTCCATATTGCTATAGAAAAGAAATATGCAGGTTATATTGTTATTTCAGATGAAGTAAAAGAAGATTCATTAAAGGCTATAAAAGCTTTAAAAGAAATAGGCATTAAGAAGACAGTAATGCTTACAGGTGATAATAAAACTGTTGGAAGTAAAATTGCTAAAGAATTAGGTTTGGATGAAGTTCGTGCTGAACTATTACCAGATCAAAAAGTAGAAGAGCTAGAGCTATTGTTTAAGGAAAAATCACCTAGAGGCAAGATAGTATTTGTTGGAGATGGAATAAATGATGCGCCAGTTCTAGCGAGGGCTGATATAGGTATAGCAATGGGCGGTGTTGGCTCAGATGCAGCAATTGAAGCTGCTGATGTAGTTATAATGACAGATGAACCATCAAAAATAGCTTCGGCTATAAAGATTGCAAAGAAGACTAGAACTATAGTAATGCAAAATATAGTTTTCGCATTAGGTATTAAATTGATAATATTGGCGCTTGTAGCTGTAGGTATGGGCACTATGTGGGAAGCGGTATTTGGTGATGTTGGAGTTGCATTGCTTGCAGTCTTAAATGCTATGAGAGCTATGAAAGTAGATAATATATAGTTATAGATTGGTGTAGTCATAATATTGCTATGACTACACTTTTTAAATGCAAATTTTTTTTCTTATGTGACTAAGTCACACAAATTTATTAAAAAAAAGAATATAATACAATAAAGGAGGGATGAAGTGAATAATAGAATTGAAATATCAAGTGGGAATAGGTTGGAATATATAAAATCTCTATATAAGGTATATCCGGTGTTATATGAGATTAATAAAAAGAATAATGAAGTAATAAACGAACAAGCTAATTTTAAAACTTTATATGCTGATGAATATGTAGAAGCTACAGAGAAAGCGTGTAAAGGGATATTATTTGTTATAAAAGGTGTAATAAAAATACAAAAAATTAATAAGAATGGTGAAGAAACTAACCTGTATAATATAAGCCAAGGTGAATTTTGTCATGAAGCCTTAAGCTGCTTATCAGATTTGGAATCATTAAATATAACAGGTAAGGCAATTCAAGATTCTAAGGTATGCATAATTCCTTTTGAAGTGGTTAAAAAATATTTTATTAGTGATAATGACTTCTTATTATATATATATAAAGATTTGTATAATAAGTTTAATACTATCATAGGGAATAAAGAAGAAATTATTCATGAATCCCTTGAAACAAGGCTTATAAAATTGCTAATAAGCAAGAAAAGCAAAATAATTTATGCGACTCATAGTGAATTGGCTTTTGAAATTGATTCAGTTCGTGAAGTTATAAGTAGAAAGCTAAAGAATTTAGAAAAGCTTGGGTATATAAATTTAGAAAGAGGCAAAATAATCATACTTAAGGATTTAAATAAAATATTAAAAGACAATTAGAGATGAGAAATTAGGAAAGTATTTTAGGAGGAAGTTATAGTGTTTGAATTTTTAAAAAAAGATGATGGAAGAGTTATTAATGTAAATGAAATTGATGATCTAATAGGAAAAGTTGAATTGATTGATATAAGAGAAGAATATGAGTATAAAGGTGGAAGTATAAAAAGTGCCCAAAATATTCCTATGGGAGAGCTTTTAGATGAACCAGAGAAATACTTAAATAAAAGCAAAGAATACTATATAATGTGCCAATCAGGGGGAAGAAGTGCAAGAACGTGCAACAATCTAAGAAATCAGGGTTTCAAGGTTATAAATGTTGCAGGAGGAATGGGCTCTTATATAGGAAACAAAAGAAAATAAAGTACATAATACTAAGTAGTATTATTATTATTTTATAAATAATAATTATTTTGCTAGATTGAGGGGATATAACATGAAGAAAGTTATTGAATTTCATAAAGAAGGATATAATTGTGCAGAATCTATACTTAAAGCATTTAATGAGGGTACAGGATCTGAAATTCCAATTGCAATAGCAAGTCCTTTTGGAGGAGGCATGACTATTGGAAGTACATGCGGAGCAATCACTGGAACTTTAATGGCGATAGGTGCATTAAAAGGAAGAAATGGCAGTGAAGAAAAAAATAATTCAAGAGTATTAACTAGAGAAATTATAAATAAAGTTAAAGAGAAGTATGGTACTCTTGAGTGTATTGAGCTTAAGAAAAAAGGTATAACTTGTGATGAAATCATAGAATATGCTTATAATATTTTGAATGAATATGCAAAATAGCATGATAAAAGAGGGGATTAAAAAATATTGTTTATTTGCTTCATGCAAATAAATAATATTTTTTACTATAATAAAACTAATTTAAAAGCTTGTACTATTTATGTTTTTTACCCAAAGGTTCATGTCTTCAAAGGTACCGCATATATTACAATTGTTTACTAGTCTGCCAGCAAAATTATAATTATGCTTACTTAGAACAAAGTTAATGCTAGGATTTATTGATCTAGATAAACTATATAAACAGAGAAAACCCTTAGTTTTTAAGTCTGATTCTAAAGAATAAATAATGTTTGATAATATTCCTATGCCTCTATAAGATGGATGAGTAGCACAGTCAGTTATTTCAGCATTCAAATTTTCTTTATTCATATCCGCTGAAGCTATGCTGATTATTTTTCCATTATATACGGCAACTTTGTATAGAACTTTATCATTCATTGTTTGTTTTAAATATTCTTCATCATAAATAGGTGATTGATAAGTTAAAAAAACGGTGGAAAACAAATCTATCATTTCTTTTATATCATTTTTATTTGCGTTTCGAATAAGGTATCCTAAATTATTTTTTTGATGCGCATATGTGTTCCTAACATTCTGACATTCTTTTATTAATAGTTCTTTTCTTGCAAAATTGCTGCAAACTTTTCTATCGCTATTAATAAAGTATGACATACAAAAAGCATCGTTACCTTTAAAATATCCATTGATCTTGCCTTCGGAATTGAATCCCGCATTAATAAAAGTTTCAAATGATTTAGTATCACAATTACAAATAATTTTACTTAAATGTTGTTTTGATGCAAAGTGAATTATTCTTTTCAAGTTTTGCATTGATATGGCATTAAAGTCAATTATTTTTATTCGCTTGTTAGGTAAATCTACTAATATTTTAGTCCGATCTATTTTTGCGTAAAAAGTATTATTTAATTCACATCTACTTGCTCTCATTAAATTGCTTTCTCCTTTTATCATAATGTATTACTTGAAGTTAGGAAAAAGTTTCTTAACTATAAGATATTTTTCCAGCCTCAAAAGTTTGTCCTAAGTTTAAGTTTATAATTATAAAAAAAATAATAAGCTATAGAGAAGTCTCTATAGCTTATAAAGCAATAATATTTATAGGCATACATAAAAAATATCAAAGTATACCAAAACTTCTCTTCTACGCTTACGAGATTAGCTGACGGATTCGGATTGAAGAAAATTAACCCTACTTATTATCGTGTAATAAGATTCACCCCCAAAAATGGTTCTCCCGTTCAAAGTGATTAAGCGTTACATATATCATTTTGTAATTATTAATATCTTATATATAAACATATCATTTTTAAATATTTGAGTCAATATATGTATAAGTCAATGTGCATTATTATGCAAATATAAATATTAATTAATCAATTATATATTATAAATTCTCCCTTTTACTTTATTTGTGAAAGTGAAATAAATTTAAATAGTATAGGTTCGCATGCATTCGCTTGTGTTTTATTAATGTGTACTAAATGAATAAATTATATTTTACGGAAATATTATTAGATATAGCAATACTAAGGAGTTTAATGTGCCTAGTTTTAAAAAATGTAATTTATATTATGCTGGATTTCCTAATTATTTAGTGCAATATAGAGGAGATTTTCAGGGACAAATTGATAACATATCATATGCCTGTGGCGACAAAATTACTGATACAATTGCAGTAATCTCTATAGCACCAGAAGATTTAAATCGTTTAATGAAGGATGTTCCATCAATTCTTTATATAAATCCTAGAAGCAAATACGTACTACAAGAGGTCTCGCCATCAAGTGTAGATAATATCAATGCAATCAAAATTAATCCATACTTAGACTTAAATGGAAGAGGCGTGCTTATAGGTATGGTTGATAGCGGAATAGAATATTTAAATGAAGAATTTATAAGAGAGGATGATACTTCAAGAATAGTAAGTCTCTGGGATCAGACAGTACCAGATTCTACCGACACATCAGTTTATATTGGAAGAACATTTAGCAATGAAGAAATTACTAATGCAATCAAAGCTTATAGAAATAATCAAGATCCATATCTAATTGTCCCATCAAAGGATGAAGTGGGACATGGAACACAGATGGCTGGTATTATTGGCGCAAGAGGTTATAATGCCGATGTTCAAGGCGTTGCATCAGGATGCGAATTTGTGATTGTTAAGCTTTTTGAATCTATAAATTTTAGAAACGAGCTTCAAGCAAATGGTATTCCTTATACACCAGTGTATAATGATTCAGAAGTTTTAGCAGCAATATATTACTTGCAAAGTGTTGCAGTAAGACTGAATAGACCTATGGTTATATATTTGGGTGTAGGTACAACCGAAGGCAGTCATGATGGCAATAATCTTCTTTCAAGGTATTTAACTTCTATTGGAAAACTTAGAGGTATTGTTACAGTTACTGGTGTCGGAAATGAAGGAGCGTCAGAAGGTCATACTTCTGGAGTCATAAAACAAACTGGGGATGTGGCTTCTATTGAGTTGAGAATACCTAGAGAGATGAACTATTTTTCTTTCACAATCTGGTTGATAAAACCTAATAGGGCATCTATAAATGTTATTTCACCTAATGGAGAATCATCAAAATTTATTAAAGCAAAGGCAAATGAAATACAAAATGTTAATTTTGTATTTTTTAAGACTCAAATGACTGTAAAATATTATGTTCCTGAGCATTTCACTGGTCATGAAGCCATAGCAATTAGTTTTGATGGCATAAAAGCAGGAATATGGACCTTTCAGCTAAGGGGAGATTATATAACAGATGGTAGATATCATATATGGTTACCACCACAAAAAACATTGCCAGAAAATACGAGATTTCTTCAAGCAGATCCTTTTACTACATTGACAATACCATCTACGGCGCGAAGTGTAGTCACAACAGCTTATTATGGAAATGACAATGCTTTGGTTGCAGCATCTGGAAAGGGCCCTAATGTTAATACATATGTAGAAAACCCGGATATAGCTACTTTGGGGGCAGATATATTAGCAACGAATATAGGAGGCAAGACTACTACTGTTTCTGGCAGTTCAGTAGCAGCTGCTATAATAGCAGGAGCTTGTGCGCTTTTATTGCAATGGGGGATTGTTAATGGAAATGATAGAACTATGTTTGCAGCAAAAATCATAGCTTATTTAGTGCTTGGTGCAGATAGGAGCAATTTGGCTTATAGATACCCTACTAGAGAAATTGGATATGGATTTTTTGATTTACTAGGTACTTTTAATATAATAAGCAGAAGCTATAGAATGGATCTAGGCCTAGAAAATAAGTCAAGGGCAGATTGGAAAATAGGGAATAAGTATATTGAATACAGTGTAAAAGCATTATTTATAAGAATTCCTAAAGAAATATAAATGTTAAAAAACAATACATTTGTTTAAAATTGCACATTGAAATAAGAAAATATGTAATATGAAGAAAAAAAATCTATTTTACCAATTAAAAGGTACTGTAAATGGTACTTGATATTGTATTATATAGTGAACAGCATTGTTTGGTGCTAATACAATAATTTAGGGGGATATAATATGAATAAAAATATTAAAAGAATAGTTGCATTAACAATTGCGGCAACTGCCTTTAGTGCAATTGTACCAGCAACAAGCTTAACTTTAACTACAACAGCTTATGCGTCAACAGGTGATTTATCAAGCATTAAATTAAAGACATCAGGCGGAAGCACAATAAAGACTTATAGTGATGATAATTATAAAAGTAAAAATGAAGTTGATGACAATGAGTTGAAAAATAATGAAACTTATTACGCTAAGACTTCATCTAGTAAAATAAAAATAAGTGTAAATGGCGCTGACTCAAGTAATGTTAGAATCTTTAAAGGAAGAACAAGTTCCACTAAAGGTGTAAAAACAGGCAGTACTATTGAACTATCCAAAGGATCAACAACAGTTCTTACAATAAGAACATATAACGATAATCCAGGAACGGTCAAATACAGTGATGATTCATATTCTAGTCAATACACTATTAGGGTGAAGTGTACAGCAAGTTCTTCTAGTGATGATGAAGATGATAATAAAGATGTGTATTTGAAGAGCATCTCACTTAGTGAAGGGGATTTGAGTTTTTCCAAAAATACCTCTGATTACAGTGTAAATGTTTCTGGATCTGTTGATGAAATTAAAATAACCGCAAAACCAGATTGTGATAGTGATGAGTATGATGATTATGAAGTAAGAATAGATGGAAGTATTGTAGATGAAAGCGATAAATTTAGAAAAACAGTATCTTTAAATAAAGGAAAGAATGATATAAAGATAACTGTTAAAAATGATGATGATAAGAGAACATACACATTGAATATTTATAGAGGTGGAAGTGGAAATAACTCTAATAGCAGTGATACACCATTGCCAACTAAGAATATTAAGGCAAATCAATGGGTACAGGTCAATGGAAGATGGCAATACAACGATTCTATGGGTAATTCAGTAAAAAATAATTGGATACGTAATTATTACTTACAATCAGATGGAAACATGGCCACAGGGTGGTTAAACTATGGAGGTACATGGTATTATTTGGGTGGCGACGGAGCAAAAAAAGCAGGCTGGCAGTTAGTTAATGGTAATTGGTACAATATGGATTCAGAAGGAAGAATGCAAACAGGATGGATTAAGGATGTGTCTGGAAAGTATTATTACTTATATAGTAATGGAGCTATGGCATACAATACCACTATTGGTGGGTATAGATTAGGATCTAATGGTGCTTGGATTAAGTAGAATTCATAAAATGCTTAATGTAAAGTTTTTATTTAGAAATAGTGATAATCTAGTTGATTAACATATATAAATAAACTAATTATAATCTATACTTATGCGTATAACTCACCGAAATGAATAACATACTTTTGTTACAGTTTCTGGGCAATTCTGATGGGTGATTCTAAGTCTATATAAAGTTGCATCCAAAGTGCTAGCCTCAAAGAACAAGCTTTGAACTAGCACATTTGGAACAACTTATAGCCAAAGAATCACATCCATCAAAATTACCAATGAAACATTCCACAAAAGTATATTACTCATTTCTGGTTGGAAGATATTTCATAGTCTAAGTATAGTCTATGATTGTCTTATCTATACTTTTAATAAATCTATGACCCATACTAATATTTATAAATATTAGTATGGGTCGCATTTTTATAAATATGATAAGGCCATTTAATTATATTTGTATTTTCATAATGAATAATTTGTACTTTAGCTAAATACTATTAAATATAAGTAATACTAAGGAGTCTGCTGTGCCTAGTTTTAAGAAATGTAGTTTATATTATGGAGGAATGCCTAATTATTTAGTTCAATATAGAGGAGATTTTAGAGGTCAAATAGACAAAGTATCTTATGCGTGTGGAGATGTAATTACTGATATTATCGCGGTTGTATCTGCTTCACCAGAAGATTTAGTTAGATTGGCTAAGGATGTACCATCGATTCTTTACATAGATCCTAGAAGTAAGTACGTATTACAAGATATATCTCCGTCAAGTGTAGATAATATAAATGCAATTAAAATTAATCCTTACTTGGACTTAAATGGTAGAGGTGTCCTTATAGGCATGGTTGACACTGGAATAGATTATTTAAATGAAGAATTTATAAGGGAAGATGATACTTCAAGAATAATAAGTCTTTGGGATCAAACTATTCCTGATTCTGATGATACCTCAGTTTACATAGGAAAAACCTTTAATAATGAAGAGATTACTAATGCAGTCAAGGCTTATAGAAATAAACAGGATCCATATTTAATTGTACCTTCAAGAGATGAAGTTGGGCATGGAACTCAAATGGCCGGTATCATTGGAGCAAGGGGGTATAATGCCGATGTTCAAGGGATAGCTTCTGGATGTGAGTTTGTGGTTGTAAAACTTTATGAGTCCATGGAATTCAGGGAAGAGCTCATAGCAAATGGTATTCCATATACACCAGTATATAATGATTCAGAGGTATTAGCAGCGATAGATTATTTAAAAAATGCTTCAGTAAGTCTTAATAGACCAATGGTTATATATATTGGAGTTGGAACAACAGAAGGTAGTCATGATGGTAATAATTTAATTTCAAGATATATAGCATCGCTAGGAAGGCTTAGAGGACTAATTACAGTTGCTGGTGTTGGAAATGAAGGCGCTTCAGAAGGTCATGCTTCGGGAATTATAAAGCAAACAGGGGATATAGTTTCTATAGAATTAAGAATATCAAAGGAAATGAAATATTTTTCCTTTACAATTTGGGTAATAAAACCTAATAGGGCATCTATAAATGTAATTTCGCCTAATGGAGAATCATCTAAATTCATTAAAGCGAAAGCCAATGAAATACAAAATGTTAATTTTGTATTTTTTAAGACTCGAATGACTGTGAAATATTATGTTCCGGAATATTTTACAGGCCATGAAGCAATAGCCATAAATTTTGATAGCATAAAAGCTGGAATATGGACATTGCAGTTACGAGGAGATTATATAACTGATGGAAGATATCACATTTGGCTTCCGCCACAAAAAACATTACCGGAGAATACAAGATTTCTTCAAGCAGACCCATTTAGTACGTTAACAATACCATCTACAGCCAGGAGAGTAGCTACAATAGCTTATTACGGAAATGATAATGCGTTGATCGCAGCATCTGGGAAAGGTCCGAATGTTAATGTAGATATAAATAACCCAGATTTAGCGACTTTAGGGATAGATGTATTAACTACAAAAGTAGGAGGGGGAACTACAACTGTATCTGGTAGCTCGGTGGCTGCTGCGATAATTTCTGGGGCTTGCGCACTTTTGTTGCAATGGGGAGTTGTTAATGGAAATGACAAAACCATGTTTTCAGCGAAAGTTATAGCATATTTGATTTTGGGTGCTGATAGAAGTAACTCGACATATAGATATCCTAATAGGGAAATAGGGTATGGATTTTTTGATTTACTTGGTACATTTAATATTATTAGCCGAAGTTATAGAATGAACCTAGATTTAAAAGAAAAAGATGAAGTCAGCATGGAGAAAAACTGTATTGAATATAGTGTGAGAAATCTATTTATAAGACTTCCGAAAACAAATATGGAAATATTAAAATAAAAAAATATGAGGATAATTAAGAAGATTTTTTTTATATAATAATAAAGTCTAGTATCAAAACTTGCATTATTTATGAAGAGTCCATTCCAAATTTATTTAGATTTTAACCCAATATGTAATTAAATAATTATCATGTTGCAAATTAACTCTAGTCATACTTTTCATTTTTAAGTAAATACTATTACTGATCTAAATTTATTAGAATAATTTTGGATAGTAAAAGGAGGTTTACACATGACAAATAAATTTAAAGAAAAGTTCGTTGGAATGCCAATAGAAAAGCATGATGCAGCAGCATGGGCTAATATGGAAGACGCACAACCTGTATCTAATGTGAACATTCCTAGCGAAGTACAAGTTAGAAATGCAAAAGAATATGTAGATACAAATCAAAAGTAAGTATATATCCATCACGAAATAAGAAACATGTTTTATTGCGGTTTCTAAGGAATTTTTATGGACGATTCTAAGATTAGAAGTTGTATCCAAAATGCTAGCCTCAAAAGCGAGTTTGAACTAGCATATTTGGAACAACTTCTAATCAAGAATCATAACCATAAAAATTCCAATGAAACACTCCACAAAACATGCTTCTTATTTCTAGTGGAATATAACTTTTGATTTTCAAATTATCTATAGAAAAATCCCCGGAAAATCGGGGATTTTTTATTTTGGTTACTATTTACATGTATGTTATTTGGAGCTTTTTACTAATATTGCATATCAGCTAAGCGCTTATAAGTTTCATATCTTTCTTTTGCATTCTTTTCTGCTTCATCAAATAATTTATCGGCTACCTCTGGGAATACGTTCATTAATGATGAGTAACGTATTTCTCCATGTAAGAAGTCTTTATATGGAGCAGAAGGTTCTTTTGATTCAAGTAAGAATGGGTTTTTACCTTCATCTTTTAATAATGGGTTATATCTATATAGATGCCAATATCCAGACTCAACAGCTTTCTTTTCTTCTTTTATACTGTTACCCATACCAACTTTTATACCATGGCTTATACATGGAGCATAAGCTATAATGATTGATGGTCCTGGATATTTTTCAGCTTCAGCTATTACCTTAATGGCATGATTCATGTTTGCACCCATAGCTATTTGAGCAACATACACGTAGCCATAGCTCATAGCCATAAGTCCTAAATCTTTCTTTCTAGTTTTCTTACCTGCTGCTGCGAATTTAGCAACTTGAGCAGTTTGAGTAGATTTTGAAGCCTGCCCTCCAGTATTAGAGTAGATTTCTGTGTCCATTACAAATATGTTTACATCATCACCCATAGCAAGCACTTGATCCACTCCACCGTAGCCTATATCGTAAGCCCATCCGTCTCCACCGAGTATCCAGTGAGACTTTTTAACTAAATAATCTTTTCTTTCTAATATCTCTTTTGCAATTTCATTATTAGAATTTTTTAGAACTTCTAAAACTTTAGAAGAAGCTGTTTTTGATCCGTTTCCATCATTGAAGTTATCAAGCCAATCGCGGAAAGCATTCTTAATCTCGTCATTAAAGTCAGATGATTCTAAACCTTCGTTCATTAAATCTGCTAGCTTTTCTCTTATTTGTTTAACACCTAGGAAAATACCATATCCAAATTCGGCATTGTCTTCAAATAATGAATTTGCCCAAGCTGGACCTTTTCCTTCAGCATTTGTGGTATAAGCTATAGAAGGAGCACTTGCACCCCATATAGATGAACATCCAGTTGCATTAGCAATTATCATTCTTTCACCAAAAAGTTGTGTTAGAAGTCTTATATATGGAGTCTCTCCACATCCAGGGCAAGCACCGTTGAATTCTAGGAGAGGTCTAACTAATTGGCTGCCTTTTAAGGTATTTCTATCAATCAAGTCTTCCTTAGGTGTAAGCTTCATTGCGTATTCCCAGTTTTCAGCTTGCTCTAATATTTGTTCTTCAGCCGGTTTCATTATAAGAGCTTTACCAGGAGCAGGACATACATCAGCGCAGTTGCCGCAGCCTGTGCAGTCTAGAGGAGCTATTTGTATTCTATAACCGTAGTTTTCTAGACCTTTTCCAGCAGCCTTCTTTGTAATGAAGTCCTCAGGAGCATTCTTCATTTCGATTTCATCAACTAAGAATTGGCGTACTGTAGCATGAGGGCATATGAATGCACATTGACCACATTGTATACACTTATCTGTTTGCCATTCAGGAACATTAACAGCTATACCACGTTTTTCATAGGCTGTAGTTCCAAGAGGGAAAGTACCATCTTCCATTCCTTTAAATGTACTTGTTGGTAATTCATCACCTTCAAGTCTTGCCATAGGACGTTGAATATTTTTAACAAAGTCTGGTTCGTCTTTAACTGGTTTATCACTATCTTTAGCATTGGCCCAAGATTCAGGTATACTAATTTCGTTCAATGAATCTATTCCTCTATCAACAGCATCATGATTCATTTTTACTATTTTATCACCTTTTTTACCATACAAGTGGGAAATTGAATCTTTTAAATATTTAGCTGCATCTTCAACAGGAATAACATTAGCAAGTTTAAAGAATGCAGATTGCATTATCATATTAATTCTATTTCCAAGACCTATTTCGCCAGCAATAGCAATTGCATCTATAGTATAGAATTTAATATTATTTTTTGCCATATATCTCTTATATGCTGCAGGTAATTTATCTTCAATTTCATCCTTATTCCATGGGCAGTTAAGTACAAAAGTTCCATTCTTTTTTAGCCCCTTTAAGACATCAAAATTATAGATAAAGGATTTGTTGTGACAAGCAACATAATCTGCATTATAAACTAAATAAGGAGATTTTATAGGGCTTTTTCCAAATCTTAAATGGGACACTGTAGTACCACCAGACTTTTTACTATCATAAGAAAAATATGCTTGAGCATATAAATTCGTATTATCACCTATAATTTTAACAGCACTCTTATTCGCTCCAACTGTACCATCTGATCCTAATCCCCAGAATTTACAGCTTATAGTTCCTTGTGGTGTAGTATCAATTATTTCTCCTTCAGGCAGAGAAGTGTTAGTAATATCATCAACTATACCAACAGTGAAATTATCTTTTGGCTTATCTGAATTTAAATTGCCAAAAACAGAAATAATTTGAGACGGTCTTGTATCTTTAGATGCCAACCCATATCTTCCACCAACTATCACTGGTTTGTTATCTTTATTATAGAAAAGCTTAGTAACATCTAAGTATAATGGCTCAGCAGGTGCACCAGGTTCTTTTGTTCTATCTAATACAGCTATTTTCTTAACAGACTTAGGTAAAACGTTAAAGAAGTACTTATCACAGAAAGGTCTGTATAAATGAACCTTTATCATACCTACTTTTTCGCCTTTTTCTCTTAAATAGTCTACAACTTCGCTTATAGTGTCACAAACTGAACCTATGGCTACTATAACTCTTTCAGCTTCAGGATCTCCATAGTAATCAAATGGGTGATATTCTCTTCCAGTGATATTTTTTAATTCTTTCATATAATTTTCTACAATATCAGGCACTGCATTAAAGAAAGGATTTTGTGCTTCTCTTCCTTGGAAGTAGATATCAGGATTTTGTGCTGTACCTCTAGCAACTGGATGTTCAGGATTTAAAGCTCTATCTCTGAAAGCTTTTAAAGCAGCTTTATCTAAGAGTTTAGTTACTTCTCCAAAATCAGGTACCTCAATTTTTTGGTATTCATGCGATGTTCTAAAACCATCAAAGAAATGAGTAAATGGAACTCTTCCTTTAATTGCACTTAAATGGGCTATACATGCTAAATCCATTACCTCTTGAACACTGCTTGATGCAAGCATAGCAAATCCAGTTTGTCTAGTTGCCATAACATCTTGGTGATCTCCGAAAATTGATAATGCGTGAGTTGCAATTGCACGAGCAGTTACATGAAATACTGCAGGCAAAAGTTCTCCAGCAATCTTATACATGTTTGGTATCATAAGCAGCAAGCCTTGTGATGCTGTATATGTAGTAGTTAGTGCACCAGCTTGGAGTGATCCGTGTACTGCACCAGCTGCACCAGCTTCAGATTGCATTTCAGCAACCTTAATTGGTTGATTAAACATATTTTTCTTTCCGTGAGCAGACCATTCATCAACCCCCTCGGCCATAGGTGTAGAAGGAGTTATAGGATATATTGCAGCTACTTCAGTAAAATTATAGGAAGCATATGCTGCGGCTTGATTTCCGTCCATTGTTTTTGTGACTTTTTGCATTAGGCTAATCCTCCTCTTCTATTTTTATAGAAAATCATAATTTATTTATCTCATTTATTATTTGAAAACCGAGGAAAAGTATACATATTTCTGATAAGCCGTACATTTAGTAATAATTTATATTAAATTATGGACATGAAAAATATTAAATATAAAATTGTATAAACGAAATCTTTATACAATCTTTATGCAGAAGAAAAAAGTCTTAATCCAATCTTTATATTATAGCTAGTAATATTTATATATGAGATATGAATGACGAAAGGAGAAATATGATGATGCTAGATTTTATTTTTTTGACATCATTATTTGTAGGATTTTTTTCTATCATACTGTTTACTAATTGGTGTGAAAAACAAACTAACAAGTAAAAGAAAATAAATGGGGGAATATAAATGCTAAGTTTAGTTGTAATTATAATTTTACTTTTTGGATATTTAGGGTATGCACTATTTAATCCAGAGAAATTTTAAAATTATTAGTAGTGGAACTAGGAGGAATAGTTATGGAGTGGTTACAAATAATAATAACTTTACTACTTTTTATGATAATAGTATTACCAGTTGGAAAGTATCTATATTATGTTAGCGCTGGTCATAAAATCGTTGGAGACAAGCTATTTGATAAAATCGATAACTTTATCTACAAGATATGTGGAATAAGTAAAGATGATGAAATGGATTGGAAAGAATATATTTTTTCTATTATAGCAGTGAATGCTGCAATGGTATTTATAGGATATATAATGCTTAGAGCTCAAGGCTTTTTATTTTTTAATCCAAATAAAATAAATGGAATGGAACAAAGTCTATCTTTTAATACAATTATAAGTTTTATGACTAATACAAATCTTCAAGATTATAGTGGAGAATCAGGACTTTCTCATTTTAGTCAAATGATAGTGATTATTTTTATGATGTTTACATCAGCAGCAACAGGCTTTTCAGCAGCTATTGCTTTTATGAGAGGAATAATTGGAAGAAAGGGAATGGGAAACTTTTTTGTTGATATGACAAGAGTTACAACAAGAGTTTTATTGCCACTATCAATAATAATAGGAATCCTTTTAGTAAGTCAAGGTGTACCACAAACTTTATCGGGAACTAAAACAGTTACTACAATAGAAGGTAAAATGCAAGATATAGCAATTGGCCCGGTAGCAGCTCTTGAATCAATTAAGCATATAGGTACAAACGGCGGAGGTTTCTTCGGGGCAAATTCGGCTCACCCATTTGAAAATCCAACACCTATATCAAATTTAATTGAAATACTATCTATGATGATACTTCCAGGAGCACTAGTTTATACTTTTGGGTTAATGCTTAGAAATAAAAAACAAGGCTGGACCATATTTGGAGCAATGGCTGGAATATTTATAATAGCACTTCCAATATGTTATTATGCAGAAAAGGCTGGAAATCCAGCATTAGCACATGTGGGACTAAATCAACTTATGGGGAATATGGAAGGGAAAGAAGTGAGATTTGGAGTAGGACAATCTGCATTATTTACGACAGTAACTACGTCCTTCACAACAGGAACAGTTAATAATATGCATGATTCCTTAACACCTATAGGTGGAGCAGTTGCTCTTATGAATATGATGCTTAATGTTGTATTCGGAGGTAAGGGCGTAGGCTTTATGAATATGATGATGTATGCTATTCTTACTGTTTTTTTATGTGGACTTATGGTTGGAAGAACACCAGAATTTTTATCAAAGAAAATTGAAGGTAAAGAAATTAAGCTTATAGCATTAGCTATAATAATTCACCCATTACTAATATTGATGTTTTCAACTTTGGCATTAATATCGCCAGAGGGAATTGCAGGAATATCAAATTCAGGATTTCATGGGTTAACTCAAATAGTTTATCAATTTACATCCTCAGCAGCAAATAATGGTTCTGGATTTGAAGGGTTAGGAGATAATACTCTGTTTTGGAATACTACGACAGGTATAGTGATGTTTTATGGAAGATATTTATCAATTATAATTCTTCTTTCAGTAGCTGGCTCTTTAGCCGCCAAAAGAACAATTCCAACAACAATAGGAACTTTTAGAACAGATAATACAATGTTTGCATTAACTCTAATTGCAATTGTTTTAATAATTGGAGCATTAACATTTTTACCTGCTTTGGCGCTTGGACCAATAGCAGAACATTTAACATTGTGGAATTGATTATTATGAAGTAGAAAGCAAGGAGAAAAATAATATGAGTGATAAAAGAAAAAAGTCTAAATTTATTACAAGAGATATATTAAGAGAATCGATTATAGAGTCCTTTAAGAAATTAAATCCTAAATATATGATAAAGAATCCAGTTATGTTTGTTGTTGAAGTGGGTTTTGTTATAACTTTATTGCTTACATTTTATCCAAGCTTATTTGGAGATAAAGGAAGTAATTTAAGAATATATAATTTTATTGTAGCTCTAATATTGTTTATAACAGTACTTTTTGCAAATTTTGCGGAAGCCGTAGCTGAGGGTAGAGGAAAGGCTCAAGCTGAGAATTTAAAGAAAATGCGTAAAGATACTGTAGCAAAATTGTTGAATCCTGATGGAACAACTAAAGTCATAAATGCAAATGAATTAAAAAAAGGAGATATAGTTTTAGTTGAAAATGGAGATATAATTCCTAATGATGGTGAAGTTGTAGAAGGAATAGCCTCTGTTGATGAATCTGCAATAACTGGTGAGTCAGCACCTGTTATGAAAGAACGTGGAGGAGATTTTGCATCAGTTACAGGAGGAACAAAGGTTGTAAGTGACTGGCTAAAGATCGAGATAACAGCAACACCAGGTGAGTCATTTTTGGATAAAATGATATCTCTTGTAGAGGGAGCATCAAGACAAAAAACTCCAAATGAAATTGCGCTTAATACTGTACTTGTTAGCTTAACAATTATATTTCTTATAGTTATAGTTGCACTTTATCCAATGGCTAATTACTCGGGTGTTTCAATTTATATTTCAACTTTAATAGCACTTCTTGTTTGTTTAATACCAACAACAATTGGTGGTCTATTATCAGCTATTGGGATTGCGGGTATGGATAGAGTTACTAAATTCAATGTTATAGCTATGTCAGGAAAAGCTGTAGAAGTCTGCGGCGATATTGATACAATGCTTCTTGATAAGACAGGTACTATAACATTTGGTAATAGATTAGCCTCGGATTTTATACCAGTTGACAACGTAAGGAAATTAGATTTAATAAATTATTCAGTAATCTGTTCAATAAAAGATGATACACCAGAAGGAAAATCAATAGTTGATCTTGCTAGAAGAAGCGAAGCAACAATTAATGAAGAAGAGTATAAAAATTTAGATTTTATTGAGTTTACAGCTCAAACAAGAATGAGCGGAGTGGACTTGCCTGATGGTACTGATATAAGAAAGGGAGCTTCTGATTCTATAAGAAACAGAATAAAAGAAATGGGAGGAATTATTCCAGATGATTTAGATGAAGCTGTTAGCAGAGTATCGAAACTTGGAGGAACACCTCTTGTAGTTTGCGTAAACAATAAAATATACGGAGTTATATATCTTAAAGATACCGTTAAGCCAGGTCTTGCTCTCAGATTTCAAAGACTTAGAGAAATCGGGATTAAAACAGTTATGTGTACTGGTGATAATCCATTAACTGCTGCAACTATTGCTAAAGAAGCTGGTGTAGATGAATTTATAGCTGAATGTAAACCAGAAGATAAAATTGATGCAATTAAAAGAGAGCAAGAACAAGGTAAACTTGTAGCCATGACTGGAGATGGAACCAATGATGCACCAGCTCTAGCACAGGCAGATGTAGGGCTTGCCATGAATAGTGGAACCACAGCGGCTAAAGAAGCAGCTAATATGGTAGATTTAGATTCGGATCCAACAAAAATTCTTGAGGTAGTTGAAATAGGAAAACAATTATTGATTACAAGGGGGGCTTTAACTACTTTCAGTATTGCTAACGATGTAGCAAAGTATTTTGCTATTATACCTGCAATATTTACAGTAGCTATACCTGAAATGCAGATTATGAATATAATGAGACTTTCAACACCATATAGTGCTATACTATCGGCTCTTATATTTAATGCAATAATAATACCACTACTTATTCCAGTAGCAATGAGAGGTGTAAAATATAAACCGATGAAAGCAGAGATGATGTTGCTCAGAAATATGCTTATTTATGGAGGCGGTGGAGTAATTATTCCATTCATAGGAATAAAGGTAATTGACATGATTATTACTCCGTTAGTTAGAATTCTTAATATTGGCTAACTTAGATAATGAAGATTATTGGCTAAGAAAAAATTATGTACCTCAATAAGAAAAGGAGATTTTTATATGAAAATAATCAAAAAATCTATTCTGTTAAGTATTACTTTTATGGTACTTTGTGGGCTTATATATCCTCTTTTAATGACTGGAATAAGCCAGTTGGTTTTTAATAAAAAAGCTAATGGAAGTATGATAACTGTTAATGGAAATGAAGTTGGATCAGAACTTATAGGACAAAATTTCACAGATCCAAGGTTCTTTAGAGGAAGAATTTCAGCTGTAAATTATAACACTTATACAGAAGCAGATAATGTACCAGATGAAAGTGGAAAAGTAGTATATAGTGGAGTTGGCTCAGGATCACAAAATTTGTCTCCTTCCAATGAAGTTCTTAGAGAAAGAGTTGAAAAAGATATAAATGAATTTTTAGATGCTAATCCTGGAGTTAAGAAAGAAGATATACCAACAGACTTGCTTACAAGTTCTGGTTCTGGGTTAGATCCTGATATAAGTCCAAAGGCGGCAGAAATTCAAATTCCAGCAGTTTCAAAAGCATCAGGAATAAGTGAAAGTGATCTTAAAAAATTAATTGATAAATACACCGAGGGTAGAACACTTGGAGTATTTGGCGAACCAAGAGTAAATGTTCTAAAAGTCAATATGGAAATAGCTTCACTTTTAAATATAAAGTAATTTGGGATTCTAGTTCATTTTACTTTTATAGAATGAGAGGGATTACTATGAAAAGAGTATTTTTAGGGCTTTTAGCTATTATCATAATCATTTCCATAGCGGGTTGTAATAATAATCCATATGCTGGAGAATATAAAACATCTGATAATACTATTTTAGAGCTTAATTCGAATGGTAAATGCAAGGTAATAAACAATTCTTATAAGGATGTATTTTATACGTATGGTAAGTATACTATAAATGATAATAAAATAGAAATAACTTTTGATGAGGATAAACAAAACTATATGAGAGTTAAATCTTTAAATGGAGAAGTTAAAGGAAGTGATATAGAATTTTATGATTACTTAGGAAAAGAGTCTACTTATTCTAAAGTAGAGTAGTGAAAGTACTTTTATATTATTATTAGACGATATATAATTTCATTAGGCAGAAGGCGCAATCAAAGAAATAATAAAACAGTATGTCTTACTATTAGTTTCTTTTATGTGCCTAAGATAAAATTAAGGAAATGTTAGGAGTGATTTAAATAGATATAAATGAAAGGCCAGATCCACAGTATCTTTTAAATCAAATAAAAAAAGAAGAGAATGTGTCTTCAAGAGGAAAATTAAAAATATTTTTTGGCTATGCTGCTGGTGTTGGTAAGAGCTATGCAATGCTTATGGAAGCACATGATATGAAGAAATTGGGCTACGATGTAGTGATAGGTTATATAGAACCACATGCAAGACCAGAAACTATGGCATTGCTAAATGGACTTGAGAGTATAGAAAATAGGATTATTGAGTATAAGGGGATAACCTTAAAAGAATTTGACCTGGATATGGCTCTTATTAGAAAACCTGAAATTATGCTAGTAGACGAACTAGCTCATACAAATGCTAGTGAGCAAAGGCACAGAAAGAGATGGCAGGATATTGAGGAACTTTTAGAAGCGGGAATAAATGTTTATACGACTTTAAATGTTCAGCATATAGAAAGCTTAAATGATATAGTTGAAAGTATAACCCATATTTCAGTTAGAGAAAGAATTCCGGACAAAATATTTGATGAGGCTGATAAAGTAGAATTAATTGATATTGAACCAGATGAACTTTTGAAAAGATTTAGTGATGGAAAAGTGTATGATAAGGAACAAGCGACAAAAGCATTTAATAATTTTTTTACTAAAAATAATTTATTTGCACTTAGAGAAATTGCATTAAGAAGAACTGCTGATAGAGTAAATTATGAAGTGGAAAGCGTAAGGTTGTCAAAAGGGCAAATTACCGTAATGCCAACAGTAGATGCAATATTAGCCTGCATTTCTTCATCACCATCTTCTTCAAGGGTTATAAGAACAGCAAGGAGAATGGCAGAAGCACATCATTCAAAATGGATAGCATTTTATGTGGAAACAACAAAGTCGAGAAACTTAAGTAAAAAAGATAAGGAGAGTTTGAGTGCAAATTTTAAGTTGGCAGAAGAGTTGGGTGGAGAGATAGTAACTGTATATAGCGATGATATAGTTGAACAAATAATTCAATATGCAAAATTTAGAAATGTCACAAAGATTATAATAGGAAAAAATCATAAAAAACCAAATAATTTTTTTAGAATTTATGCTAGAGATATAGTTGATAAATTAATGGAGTCTAATTCATATATAGACGTTTATGTTATACCGAATTCAACTTTTAATAAAGAAAAAGAAAACATTATAAAAAGAAAAAAAGTAAGGGTCAGTATTTCATGGAAAGAAATTTTAACAGCTAGTTTAATAATGATTATATCTACAATGATTTCATTATTTATAGACTACATAGGATTTCGTGAAGCAAATGTCATCATGATTTTTATTCTGGGTGTAATTATAGTAAATATGAAAACTAGAGGGTATCTTTTAGGATTTATATGTTCAATCATAAGTATATTCTTATTTAATTTTCTTTTTACTGATCCAAGATATTCTCTTGAAGTTTATGATAAAAGCTACTTAGCTACTTTCCCAATAATGTTAATAGTGACATTTACAATTGGTACTCTTACAAGCAAGATACAAAGGGAAGCACAAAATTCTTTAGCAAGAGAGAATACAACACAAATTTTATATAGAGTAAGTAGAAAGTTACTAAGTGCAACAGGTACAGCTGATGTTGTGGGAATAGGGATAAAATATTTATCTAGATTATTAGAAAGAACAGTTATTTGCTACTTAGTTCAAGAAAATAAATTAACAACACCTTTTATTTATACGGCTACTAAAGGTGAGAAAGATCGGACATTGCTAAATAAAGAGGAAGAAGCTGTTGCATATTGGACATTATTAAATGATAAAGAGTCAGGTGCGGGAACTAATACTTTCTATGGAGCAAAAGGATATTATATGCCTCTGAAAAGTCATAATAAAGTATTAGGCGTGTTAGGTGTCTCTTGTATCACTGGAAACTTAAAACCAGAACAAAAATTCATTTTCGTGACTGTAGCTAGTCAAATATATATTGCTTTAGATAGAGAAATTCTCGCTGAAATTCAGAAAAATTCAAAGTTAGAAATTGAAAGTGAGAGATTAAGAAGTAATCTTTTAAGATCAATTTCCCATGATTTAAGAAGTCCACTTGCAGGGATAAAAGGAGCAATAAGTACTATCATTGAAACAGGAGAACTTCTATCTAAAGATACTAAAGATGAACTTTTTCAAGGTATTTATGATGACACTGAATGGCTTATAAGATTGGTAGAAAATTTACTCAGCATGACTAGATTTGAAGGTGGAAACATGAAAATTAAAAAGAACCTTGAACTCGTAGAAGAAGTTGTATATGAAGCAGTTCAAAGAACTTCAAAACGCTTGAAAGATCATGAGATAAAGGTGACAGTTCCAGAAGATGTTATAATGTTATCTATGGATGGAAATTTAATTGAGCAAGTTCTTATAAATCTTTTTGATAATGCTATTAAGTTTACTCCTAAGGAAGCTTTAATTGAGGTTAAAGTATATGAGGAAGTAGGCGATGTTATATTTGAGGTAATAGATGATGGGATAGGAATATCAGAAGAAATATTACCACATATATTTGATAGATTTTTTACAAATGGAGATAAAATATCTGATTCAAGAAGAGGTGTTGGGCTTGGGCTCGCAATTTGTAAATCTATAGTTGAAGGACATGGTGGGAAAATCAGCGCCCAGAACAAAGATGAAGGAGGCGCAATTTTTAGATTTAACATTCCAAAGGAGGGAAAGATAGATGGATAATAAGCCATATATTCTTGTAGTGGAAGATGACAGGCCCATAAGAAATTTCATAACAGCATCATTAAAAGCACAAGGATTTAATTATATAGAAACAGAGAAAGGAATTGAAGCTATTGCGCTTTCTATGTCTCATAAACCAGACTTGATAATATTGGATTTAGGGCTTCCAGATATTGATGGAATCAATGTTATCACAAAAGTAAGAGAGTGGTCTAAAATACCTATAATAATAGTTTCAGCAAGAGAAAATGAAAGACAGAAGATTGAAGCTTTAGACAAAGGAGCAGATGATTATTTGACTAAGCCTTTTGGAATTGGAGAATTATTAGCTAGGATTAGAGTTTCTTTAAGGCACAGTGTAACAAATACATCTGAAAATAAAAATACAGAAATATTTAAGGTTAAGGGATTGGTTGTTGATTTTAATAAAAGAAAAGTTAGTATAGATGACGAGGATATACATCTAACCCCTATAGAATATAAAATAATGGCACTACTTTGTAAATATGCAGGAAAAGTATTAACCCATAATTTCATAATTAATGAAATTTGGGGTGCAGCTTTAGGTAATGAAACTCAATCACTTAGGGTTTTTATGGCAAGCCTTAGAAGGAAAATAGAGAAGAATCCAGCACAGCCACAATATATTTATACAGAAGTTGGTGTTGGATACAGGCTGATAGATGATTAGTTATTAAGATAAAAGCTTATCCTAATTCTTTTAAGGAGAGGCTTTTTTTTAAACAGCTTTAATTTGTGAAGATAGTTCTGTTATAATTAAGAATATTTCATTCCAATTATTAACTCTAGTTATTTTATCATTTATAGGTTTCCTGTTATAATTTGTATCCATAAGAAGAACATTGAATCCTGCCTCCGATAACTGAATTGCATTATTGTAGTTATCTTCAATAAAAACATTACAATCTAATTCGTGTGCTTTGTCAACCTTGTAGTGGCTACCTAAAACAAATAAGTTATCATAAGGTATTTCATTGTTTCTTAAAAATAGATGAGTCAGTGTTTTTAGCTCTAAATCTCTAGCTGTCACAAAATATATATTATGAAATTGATGCAATGCAGTTATAACAAGTTTAGCACCATCTCTTAGTTTTTGATCTGAGTGGAGTTTGAACTTATTTCTATTATAGAAATCGTCATATTCCTGCCTTTTTATACCCATAACTTCATGAATTTCATATTCTGTTACCTGATCTTCCGTTATATTCTTCTTAAAATATTTATTCGCCATATCTAGCCAGTCATAAGCCTTAGTTATCGTTCCGTCGATATCAATACAGATATTTAAAGTATTCATTTTATTTACATCTCCTTTATTAAATATTTATATTAGAAAACTTCCACAAGGTTATTCTTAATTGAGGAAGCAAAGAATGGTTAAATTCTTTATAGATATAGTATATTTATAAAAAGCTAAGATAGCATTAAAGGTATGTTAATGTTGTGTTACTTTTATGAATAATAAAATAATGTTAGTTTAGTATAGTAACCAATATAATATTTTTAACGTTCTTTTAAAGTTTTACGTGTAGAAATTTAACAATTTTATTGTATGATAGAAATAAATAGATTTAGAAAGGTTGTATTTAAAGAAATTTACTAATTTAATGCTTATATTAAATATAATTTATACGCATTATGGTGAAAAATTAGAAATGTGATGTATAATTACAGTAAAAGATAAATAAATTTTAAGTACAGCGTTTTATAGAATAAATGATGTGATTTTAATACTATACAAAATAATTAATGTGTACAAACTTAATATATTTACCATTGACTTTATGTAATGATGAAATTTTATTTCAAAAATAAAAAGGATGGTGGGATAATATGACTCCAAAAGAACTAACTCAAAAAACAGTTAAGGATATAATTAAAAGAAGAAAGAAAGCTGAGAATGAGATTAAGGCTTATCAAAGCGATCAAACTGCAAAGAAAATGAGAAACTGGAGTGTTAGAGTTGGAGGATGTAGATGGTAATGATTTAAATATAGATCGAGTATATGGATTATATAATAAATAGAGTTACCAACAAAAGGTGACTCTATTTGTCATTTATATGTCATTTAAAATAAGTACCTTGGTTTGCTATTTATGTCATTGTTAGTGCAAAGAAATATAGAGGGAAAGTTGAAAATAGTAATATTGAGCTATTGAGGCATAGAACCCAGTAGGTTTTGTATAGTATCATGATTTAAAGTATATAATTTTAATAAAGATAAGTATTTAGAGTAATAATTTTGGATTTAAGTTTTGATTGGGAAGTTGTAGAGGTAAACAATTATATAATTTTTAGAGGGTAGCTTTACATAATTATCCTTTAAGGTAACAAACAAATTTAAAAATAAGATTGTTTATGATAAGTGAAGAAATACATAGGAATTAAACTTACAAATAATTTCAATAAAATAAAGTTACAACTGTCAATTTAAAATTATCAATATAAGATTTAAAGGAGAGGGAAAGAATGTCAGTAAGGGTTAAGTTTATAAGTGAAGTAGAAGTTAAAGATGAGAAAAAGGTTTTAAAAGCTGCTAAAAATGCTAAGGTAAAAATTAATGACTCATGTGAAGGAAAAGGAAAATGTGGAAAGTGTGTTATTAAAGTTATAGAGGGAAAACTTTCTGAACCAACTAAAGAAGAATTAAAAGTTTTAGGAAAAGAAAAAATTGATGATGGATATAGATTGGCATGCCAAACCCGTATACTTGAGGATTCAGTGATAGAAATAATAGATAGCGAAGATATAAAAGCTAAAAAGGATACTAAGTGTGGTGCTTTAAAAGTTAAGGATAGTGATAAAATAAAATTACGCAAAGAAGATATAGATGCTAATGATAAAGTAGAAGCTTCTGAAACCGAAGAGGTGAAAATTAAGATAGATAGTGATGATAATAAGTTGAACCATAAGGGACATAACAAAGATACTGCAAAAAAGAATAAAAAATCAGATAAATAGAATATATAGAATATAAAGTACATAGACAAAAAATATAGCTAAATTAATAAGAATAGATTAGTGAATAATATTTATTTTAAAATAAGGCTTAGAAATGTTATTAAATTGCATTTCTAAGCCTTATTATTTTAGTTAGGATATATTTCATAGCCTAAGTATACCTCACCGAAATTATAAATATTTTGATTCCGAAAAGCTATGAAAATATCGCTGAAGGTTCTAAGCAGCAGGTTGTATCCACTTTAGCATGCTCCAACTTTCAGTTTGACAAGCTAAAATGGAACAGAAGTATGTTATTCATTTCGGCGAGTTATATGCATAAGTTAAGGTCTTAGTTGAATTATCTATATAAAATCAGCAAAAACAGAAGGAGTTTTAACATGCTTTTTACACGTAAACAAGTTTTAATTAATAATAGAGTATTACACTTAATAATGTAAATAAATAGATTTTAAAGGATAGGTGAAAGAATGTATACTAGAAATTTACTGTCTTATAATTATAAGTCTAATATAGATAGCATAGTTATAAGAAAAATTAATCTAATAAAAATGCTTTTTCTCCTGTTATTGTTAATTATTTTTTTGACAAGTATAGTAAGGTTCTATAATTTTATTGAATGTATCAATAGTAGTAGCCTCGCAGTTGATGACTTTAAAACTGATATCAGTATGCTTAGTGAAACGGTAAATACTCTTGAGACGGAAAGAACATCAAATGAGGATCTTCAAATAAATGATTTTGGATCTGATGGCAAAATAGTTGATTCTAGTGAAATTAGAACAGACTTAGCGACAGCTTTAATTAAAATTGGAGATATGGATAACGATAAAAAGTTATCAGATGATGAAATTACAGAACTTGGGATGATGAAATTGGATACTAAAACTATTCAAAAAGAACTTAGGGAATTTCAATTTAATTTAAGATCATCAGACCATAATTTGAATAATTTTATTGTTATAACGAAGGGAAAATATGCAGGAACAATACTTTATAATGGACCTTTAAAATTTATTGATGATGAACATAAGCGTTACTTTGGATTAGAATTATGTATGGATATTAAATGATTTTTAAATTTTAGAGTAAGTTGAGAGTGATATATTTATATTATTCAAAAACTAACATCAAATTTAAATATTATTAAATTCGACATATATATTTAATAAGTTTATCATATAAGATATAATAAATGATAAATTTATCTTTGTGTAAGCATAGGAGAAATATATGGAGAATTATGTGGATTTTATTAATAAGGCTTGGAAAGACTTTATTTCTACAGGAAATGTCAATCCTAAGGTTAGAAGTGAAATTGGTGATTCATGGATAAGATGCATGAACTATGGTGTTGATCCTTATGATGGTAAGGGTCATGTTAAACATTCTAATATAAATGAATTAATTAATAAAAATAATGAACTCATATCTGTAGCTAGGCCTGTTATGGAAAGTATTTATAGCATGGTTCGAGGATCAGGATTTGCATTATTTTTAACGGATAAAGATGGATATATAGTAGATGTAATAGGCGATAACGATATAATGAAGAGAATTGAGGAATTAAACTTTCTTAAGGGTGAATTATGGTCAGAAAATGTAGTTGGAACTAATGCTATAGGGACTGCCTTATACCTTGGTAAACCAGTGCAGACTATAGGAGCAGAACATTATGGGGTAAATCAACACTCTTGGACTTGTTCTGCATCTCCTATTTATGATGAAGATGATAATTTAATTGGATGTATAAATATGTCTGGAAATTATTATAATGCACATTCTCATACGTTAGGTATAGTAACTGCTGCGGCACAATCAATACAGAAGCAAATGGCACTCGCTATTTCGTATAAGTTACTTAATGTAACATTTGATTCTATATCAGAAGGCATGATAGTTATTAATGAGTATATGAAAGTTAAAAGAATAAATGGACGAGCTTTGAAAATTCTAAATATATCATTAGAAGAAGCAATGAATATGAATATTAATGAAGTACTAAATGGTGTAGACTTTCAAAAATTATTGCAAGAAAAAAATAAATCTTTAAATAATATAGAATGGGATTTTTCTATAAATAATGACATAATAAAATGTGTTATAAATGTCTTGCCATTAAATAAAAATGGTAAGAGTAGTGGTATGGTAATAACTTTTACAGAAGTTAAGATTGTACATAAACTAGTAAATAAGTTTGTGGGATATAAAGCACAATATGAATTTAAAGACATTATGACAACAAGCAAAGAGATGGCAAATATGATAGCCTTCGCTAAAAAGGCTTCAAAAAGTGACTGCAATATACTAATACAAGGAGAAAGCGGTACTGGTAAAGAGTTGATTTCTCAGTCAATACACAATTATAGTGATAGGGCTAGAGGTCCGTTTGTCGCTGTAAATTGTGCATCAATACCTAGCGAATTAGTTGAAAGTGAATTATTTGGATACGAAAAGGGTGCTTTTACTGGAGCATCAAAAGAAGGGCATCCAGGTAAGTTTGAATTAGCAGACGGAGGGACAATTTTCCTCGATGAAATTGGTGAGCTACCATTAGATATTCAAAGTAAGCTTCTTAGGGTTTTAGATAATGGAAAGATCGTTAGAGTCGGTGGGACTTATGAGAAACAACTAAATGTTAGAGTTATTGGTGCTACTAATAGAATATTGAAAAATGAAATAAGAAGGAAAAATTTTAGGGAGGATTTATATTATAGGTTAAGTGTAATGGAAATAAAGACTATTCCATTACGAGAAAGAAAAGATGATATAGATGTACTTGTAAATGATTTTGTTCAAAGGCTAAACATAAAAAACAAAAATAAGATTATAACTGTAAGTAAGGAATATATTGATAAGTTAAAGAAATATGATTGGGACGGAAATATAAGAGAACTTAAGAATGTTGTTGAACGAGATTATTACTTAAGCGAAGATGAAATAATGAATATAGATATAAATAATTTAGATTATAATAATATGACACAAACTTTGAATGAGGAACCTCTAAATCAAGAGGAGATTAAAATAGTTCCTCTCGATGTATTAGAAGAGAATGCTATAAGGGATGCTATAAAAAAATGTGATGGAAATCTTCAACTAACATCTAAATTGTTAAGTATAGGAAGAGCAACTTTATATAGAAAGATAAAAAAATATCATATAGATGTATCAAAATGAGAAAAGAAAAATCTATGTATCAAAATGAGAAAATAAAATGTATCGTTTTGATACATTTTTCTTTTGTAGTTCATAGTTTTTATATAAAATCATACTATAAATAATAGGTAAAATAAAATTATATCAAGCAAATAACCTAAATAGCGCAAAAAAATATAATCTTAGTCATAACTTGGCATGGAAATTGCTTAATAAAATATATGTGAATTAATTAACAATTTATCCAAGGAGGAGTTTTAAGATGAAAGCAGCATTATGGTATGCAAAGAAAGACGTTAGAGTAGAGGAAATTGAAGAACCTAAAGTTACAGTTAATGGTGTAAAGATTAAAGTAAAATGGTGTGGAATATGTGGATCAGATTTACATGAATATTTAGGAGGACCTATATTTATACCAGTAGGACAACCTCACCCATTAAGTGGTACAACTGCTCCAGTAGTTTTAGGACATGAATTTTCAGGAGATGTCGTTGAAGTTGGTCCTAATGTAAAGAATTTTAAACCAGGAGATAGAGTAATAGTTGAACCTATAGTTGCATGTGGAAAATGTCCAGCATGCTTAGAAGGAAAATATAATTTATGTTCATCATTAGGTTTCCATGGACTTTGTGGAAGTGGTGGAGGACTTGCTGAATATACAGTTTTCCCAGAAGAATTCGTACATAAGATTCCAGATGAAATGTCTTACGAACAAGCTGCTTTAGTTGAGCCAATGGCAGTAGCATTACATTCAATTAGAATTGGTAATTTTAGAACAGGGGATACTGCGTTAGTACTAGGATCTGGTCCAATAGGACTAGCAACTATTGAGTGCTTAAAAGCAGCTGGTGCAAAATTAATAATAGTATTACAAAGAAAATCTATAAGACAAGAGTATGCTAAAAGAGCAGGGGCAGATGTAGTATTAGATCCTAATGAAGTAAATATAGCAGAGGAAGTTAAGAAGCTTACTAACGGATTAGGAGTTGACGTGGCGTTTGAAACTACAGGAGCTCAAATAGGTTTTGATACAGGTATAGATAGCTTAAAGTTTGAAGGAACTTTAGTTGTAACTAGCATATGGGAAAATGATGTTAAATTTAATCCTAATGTATTAGTATTTACTGAGAAGAAAATCATTGGAACATTAGCATACAGACATGAATTCCCAGCAACTATGGCTCAAATGAAAGATGGAAGAATAAAAGCAGAAGGATATGTAACTAAGAAAATACATTTAGATGATATAGTTGAAGAAGGGTTCGGAGCATTAACAGGTCCAGAAAAGAAGAAACATGTTAAGATATTAGTATCTCCAGACAAAGAACTTGTATCTAAATCTTAATCTATATGGAATTTGCAATTAGCAATAAAGATATTAAATAATACTTATAGATAAAGTATATTCTCGCAAGAACAAAAATTATGCTAAGATTCAGATGAATATAAAAATCATCTGAATCAAGTTTACTTGGTTAAATTAGGAGGAACGTAAATGTATAAAATAGTGAACAAAAAGGAGCTAACAAACAATATATTTTCAATGGATATAGAAGCTCCAAGAGTAGCAAAATCTGCAAAGCCTGGACAATTTATTATCATAAAAAATGATGAAAAAGGTGAAAGAATTCCTTTAACTATAGCAGATTATGATCAGGAAAAAGGAACAGTAACTATAGTCTTTCAAACTGTAGGAAAAGGAACAAAACAGTTAGCTGCTTTTAATGAAGGGGATCATGTAGCTGACTTTGTTGGACCATTAGGTGTACCAAGTGAATTTATACATGAGGATATAGAAGAATTAAAGAAAAAGAATTTCATCTTTGTGGCAGGCGGAGTTGGTGCAGCACCAGTTTACCCACAAGTAAAATGGATGCATGAACATGGAATAGCTGTAGATGTTATTTTAGGAAGCAGAAACAAAGATTTATTAATATATGAAGATAAATTAAAGAATGCTGCTGGAAATCTTTATGTAACAACTGATGATGGTTCATATGAATTTAAGGGAACTGGATCAGATATGCTTAAAGAGCTAGTTAATAATCAAGGTAAAAGTTACGATCATGCAATTATTATTGGACCAATGATAATGATGAAATTTACTTCTATGCTAACTAAGGAATTAAAAATTCCAACAACAGTAAGCTTAAACCCAATAATGGTTGATGGTACAGGTATGTGTGGTGCTTGTAGAGTTACTGTTGGAGGAGAAGTTAAGTTTGCTTGTGTTGACGGACCAGAATTTGATGGACATTTAGTAAATTACGATGAATCAATGAGAAGACAAGCTATGTATAAAACAGAAGAAGGAAAAGCACAGTTAGAAGTTGAAGAAGGAAATACTCATAGTCACGGTGGCTGTGGTTGCAGAGGTGATAAATAATGGACATGAATGAGAGATTAGTTAGAATACCAGTAAGAGAACAAGATCCAAAGGTTAGGGCAGCAAACTTTGAAGAAGTTTGTATTGGATATAACGAAGAAGAAGCAACTAAAGAAGCTTCTAGATGTTTAAACTGTAAGAATCCTAAGTGTGTAGAAGGATGTCCAGTATCAATCAATATACCAGGATTTATTTCTTATGTTAAAGATGAAAAATTTGAAGAAGCTGCAAAAGAAATTTCAAAATACAGCTCACTTCCAGCAGTTTGTGGAAGAGTATGTCCACAAGAAAGGCAATGTGAAGGAAGATGTGTTTTAGGAATAAAGGGTGACTCAGTATCTATTGGTAAGCTTGAAAGATTTACAGCAGATTGGGCAGCATCACATAATGTTGACTTAAGTGCAACAGAACCTAAAAATGGAATGAAAGTTGCAGTTATAGGAAGTGGTCCTGCAGGACTTACTTGTGCTGGAGATTTAGCTAAAAAAGGATATGAAGTAACTATATTTGAGGCACTTCATAAAGCAGGCGGAGTTTTAGAATATGGAATTCCAGAATTCAGACTTCCAAAAGAAAAAGTAGTTAAAAATGAAGTTGAAAACATTAAGAAACTTGGTGTTAAAATAGAAACTAATGTTATAGTTGGCAGAACTATAACTATAGATCAATTGTTTGAAGATGAAGGATTCAAAGCTGTATTTATAGGTTCAGGTGCAGGGCTTCCAAGATTCATGGGAATACCAGGAGAAAATGCAAATGGAGTATGCTCAGCAAATGAATTTTTAACAAGAGTAAACTTAATGAAAGCAGCAGTAGAAGGATACGACACTCCAGTTAGATCTGGTAAAAAAGTTGCAGTAGTAGGCGGAGGAAATGTTGCTATGGACGCAGCAAGAACTGCCTTAAGACTTGGATCTGAAAGCCATATCGTTTATAGAAGAGGTGAATCAGAACTTCCAGCAAGAGTAGAAGAAGTACATCATGCTAAGGAAGAAGGAGTAATCTTTGACGTATTAACTAATCCAACAGAAATCTTAGTAGATGAAAATGGATGGGTTAAAGGAATGAAATGTGTAAGAATGGAACTTGGAGAACCAGATGCATCAGGAAGAAGAAGTCCAGTTGAAGTTCCTGGTTCAGAATTTGTTATGGATGTAGACACTGTAATAATGTCACTTGGAACATCACCAAATCCATTAATTTCATCAACAACTCAAGGATTAGAAATCAATAAGAGAAGATGTATTGTAGCTGAAGAAGAAACAGGTCTTACTACTAAAGAAGCAGTTTATGCTGGTGGAGATGCAGTTACAGGAGCAGCAACAGTAATACTTGCTATGGGTGCTGGTAAAAAAGCAGCAAAAGCTATAGATGAGTATTTACAAGGAAAATAAATATAAACATAAAATAAATATAATTTTTATGATCAAATCCTAAATTATAAAGCCTTGGCAATATTAAATGAATATTGTCAAGGTATTTTTATTCTTTAAGGATTCATAATGAATGTGAATTAAAACCTATGCTCAAATAGAAGGGAGCTTTATAGTTAAGTAATTTATGCTAAAGGAGTATAATAGATATATATTTAGATATAGTAAGGAGATAAAAATGGAAAATATATTAGTTAAAGAATATTATGATTGGTTTAGCTCTTATGTAAAAAAATTTTATGGGGAAGATAGCTTAATAAATCAGAATATTAAACTTAAGGAAATACATACGCTAAAAGTCGCAGAACATGCTGTAAATATTGCAAAATCTTTAAATTTCACCCAAGAAGAAGTTGATACAGCGGAGATAATAGGATTATTCCATGATATAGGAAGGTTTGAACAATTTAAAAAGTATAAGACATTTAGGGATGCTTTTTCAGAAAATCATGCTGCTTTAGGCGTTAAAATATTAGAAGAGAATGGAACATTAAAAAACTTAGATGACAGTAGAAGAAAGATTATTATTAAAGCTGTAAATATTCATAATGCAAAAGATCTTCCGATGGATTTGAATAAGGAAGAATCATTGTTTTGCAAATTGATTAGAGATGCCGATAAACTTGATATTTTCAGAATCATTATGGGATATGAGAGAGAAAGAAAAAATCATCCTAATCCGGCGCTTGATAATTTACCTTTTACATCAGGCTATAATTCAGAGCTTATTAAGGACATTCGTTCAAACAAAAAAATTAGTAATAATTCACTGGAAAATTATAATGATAGAAAAATATATGAATTAAGTTGGATAATTGATTTAAATTTTTCATTTTCTCTTAACTATATAAAGGAGAGAGACGTTTTAAAAACATTAATTAGTTGTTTACCTAAAAATGAAGAGATTGATGACTTAGAACGGTATCTTGATAAATATATAGAAAATTCTATAGCAAATTAATTTATCTGTAAAATGAACATTTTAATTACTTTCTGTTTGATAATAATATTTAATTTATGGCCATATTAGCTAACCTGAAACTATTAACCAAATGCTAAATGCGTTATGTTTAGTATATACACATATAAGTATGATAAGGTCTATAAAATTCAGTGTCATATAATATGTAGATATAATAACGAATAATACTTATGTTATTTGGAAAATTAACTTTATGTAATCTTTAATTGTAAAATACATTTTTATAGCAAATCATATGCTGTAATTGCCTTATAGTAAAGTACTTGAAAGTGAATTACTTCAATGAAGAGTATGTTTTGCATAAATTTATTTAAGAATGATAATTATTAAGATAGCATTGAAAAATAGTATAGTCAGGGGTGGAAAGTATGGAAAACAGTTATAATAATTTAAAAATAGCGGAACGTGGGGCTAGAGTGAGTATTATAGCGTATATAACATTATCATTATTAAAACTCGGAGTTGGTTTTTTTGCTCAATCAAAGGCATTATTAGCTGACGGAATTAATAATACTACCGATATAATAGCTTCAGTGGCAGTTTTAATTGGATTAAAGATATCAAGAAAGCCAGCTGATGATGATCATCCTTATGGTCATCTTAGAGCAGAAACAATAGCATCATTAATAGCATCTTTAATTATGATAGCTGTTGGTCTTGATGTGCTTTATAATGCGATTAAATCAGTTATCTTTTTTAACCCTAAGGCTCCTGATTTAATATCTGCTGTAGTGGCAATTTTTTGTGCTGCAGCTATTTACATGGTATATCGTTATAATATGAGGATTGCTGTTAAGATAAAAAGCTCTGGGCTAATGGCTGCTGCAAAAGATAATCTTTCTGATGCATGGGTAAGTATTGGTACGACTATAGGTATTGTTGCTTCTCAGTTTGGTTTTCCTTGGATAGATCCTCTTGCAGCTGTAGTTGTAAGTGCTTTAATATTAAAGACAGGATGGGATATATTTAGGGAGGCAACTCATAATCTATCAGATGGTTTTAGTAGAGAGAAGCTTGATGGTATAACTAAATCTATTAGCCAAGTTCCTGGAGTTAAACAAATTAAGAATATAAGAGCGCGCGTTCATGGAAATAATATTTTACTTGATTTAGTAGTTAGTGTCAGTTCTGAGTTGTCTTTAGTTGAGGGACATTCCATTACCGAAAAAATAGAAGATAAATTGAAAGAAGATCTAGATATAACGCAGGTAATGGTTCATGTTGAGCCGGATAAGTAGAAAGTATAAATGTAGCTGAGGAAAAAATAAAATTCCTCAGCTACATTTTTATTTGGAATTAATTAAGTTGTAAAAGCATAGCGAACCAATTTCATATCGAGCGAATAATATAATATGTAGAATTTTACCAATGAATATAAAGAGATGAGCATAAAGCAGGTGTTTAAATGGATATTAATCGAATTATATTTAGTATAACACGAGGATATTGCAGATATATTGGTTCTGGTTCTTGTAGAGAAGTATTTGATCTTGGGAATGGATATGTAGTAAAAATAGCAAAGAATGCAGCTGGAATTGCACAAAATAAAACAGAGTATTATATTTCTCGTTATGACAATTCTAACCTGTTTGCGAAGGTTATAGATGTTTCGAAAAATTTTGAGTTCTTAATTATGGAGAGAGCGGATAAGGTATATAATATTACGGAAATATGGAGATATTTTGATGTTAAAAGTAAAAAAGAAATGTTTGATTTAAAACAGATAAAAAATATTTCTCAAGGTTATAATTTACTATTATGTGATTTGAATAGACAAAGTAGTTGGGGAGTAATTAATGGCAGGCCAGTAATTATTGATTATGGATTTACAAGAGAAGTAAAGGAAAAATACTATTAAATTTTTTACTAAAGCAGGATTGAGTATATCATATCCTGCTAAAATATTAGATTACTAAAATTCAAGGCAAAGACGGCTTAAATTTCCTAATTCATACTCTCGAAAAATAACTCTAGGAATTAATAGCGAACTGCTGCCTAATGCTATAAATAGCGGAACAAAATGCTCAGGGCTTGGAACAGCCAAATCGGCATTTGGAGCTTGATCTCTATAATTGTAAAGCGAATTGAAATCATTTTCTTTTAACCTGTTAATTAACCAGTCATCAAATTCTTCAGCCCAAGAATCATTGCTTACAGCCTCAAAATCAACTAAATTTAAATTATGAACTGTATTTCCGCTTCCGATAATTAAAATATCTTCGTCACCTAAAGTTTTTAGAGCGCTACCTATTTTAATTTGTTCTTCAATGGATAAGTTCGAGTCTATTGAAACTTGAACAACGGGGATGTTGGCTTCTGGATAAAGATGTCTTAAAAGAGTCCAAGCTCCGTGATCTAGACCCCTATTTAAGTCTTTTTTCACTTTTATGCCTTCGTGTGAAAGTTTTTCTTCGACTTTTGCTGCAACTGTACTAGAACCTTGCACCTCATATTTTATATTGTAAAGTTCTTCTGGAAATCCATAAAGATCAAAGTTAATACATAAGTTTTACGGAATATTGACTTATTCAATGAATATTATTATATTTAGTATAATATCATAAGTTGCTTATCTTAATTAAGTGATTATGATAGAATAGTAACAGGTGGTGATTAAATATGGAAAAATTTCATATGTGCCCAAGGTTTGAAAATGCTTTTGAATTACTAGGAAAAAGATGGACCGGATTGATTATAAGAACATTATTGAATGGACAAAATCGATTTTCAGATATAGAAGAAGCTATTCCTAATATGAGTGCTCGTATGCTTACAGAACGATTTAAGGAGCTGGAAAAGGAAGGAATAATTATTAGAAAAGTTTATCCGGAAACTCCAGTGCGCATAGAATATGAATTGACAGAAAAAGGCCGTGATCTTCAGAGTGCCATGGATGAGATCCAAAAATGGGCAGAAAAATGGAATTAACTAAGACAATTCAAAAAATATAAAGAATTTTCTTAATTACAATGGAGATTCTTTATATTTTTTTATTGTTTGAAAATTAAAAAAATTATGAATTTATATTTAAAATACTATTGACTAAGTGTTATAAGTATGTAATAATTAATCTAAAGTTACTTACTAAATGTAAGTAACTAATTAAAAATATTGAAGTGAATTTATTAGGCTTCACTGTTTTTATATAAAAGATGTACTAGTTATAGTTAGATATAATTTTAAATTACTGTAAGTAATTATTTAAAAAGAAAAAAATATAAATACTTAAATAAATTTAGATATGATAGGAGGAATGATTATATGTCAAAAGATTTTTTTGCTGCTGTAGCAGATAGACGTTCATTTTATGGAATTAGTAAAGAAAAGGTGGTTTCTGATGATAGAATCAATGAAATTATAGAACATGCTGTAAAGCATACACCATCATCATTCAATTCACAAAGTGCAAGAGTAGTGCTATTGTTAGGAGATCATCATGATAGATTATGGGATATCACAGAGAATGCTTTAAGAAAGATTGTTCTTGAAGATAAATTTGAGCCAACTCAAGAAAAAATAAATTCGTTTAGAAGCGGTTATGGTACAGTTTTATTTTTTGAAGATAATAGCGTGATAGAATCTCTTCAACAACAATTTTCACTTTATAAAGACAATTTCCCAATTTGGTCTCAACAAGCAAGTGGAATGCACCAGTTTGTTATTTGGACTGCATTAGAAATTGAAGGATTTGGAGCATCGCTTCAACATTATAATGAGCTTATTGAAAATGACATAAAGAAAGAATGGGGAATATCTGATGATTGGAAACTTATTGGGCAAATGCCTTTTGGAAAGCCAACAGCGGATCCAGGCCCAAAAGAATTTAAACCATTAGAAGAACGTATAAAGGTATTTAAATAAAGAAATATTTCAATGATTATTATCATATAATAGGGGTGATTTTATCACCCCTAAAAATTATTATAACTGATTCTAATTTTATTTAAAATCAGAAAATAATGAGATTATGATTTAAATGAATAATTCTTTTTATTTTAGATAAGAGTATTTTTAGCTAGAAATGTTGAGATGTCAGTGGAATAAAGAGGCTTTAGGATTTGAATATAATGGTTTTTAACATATGATTGGTACTGTACTTAACATTAATTATATTTATATAGTTGACAATTAACAATATGTAACTTATAATAAACAAGCAAATAAAAATTTTTTACCTATATTGGTAATACTTTAATCTTTAAAAATTAAAAGTTGAATTTTAATTTTTGTAGTCAAATATGGTGAACGTAGTTCAGTTGGTAGAGCGCCAGTTTGTGGCACTGGTTGTCGTGGGTTCGAGTCCCATCGTTCACCCCATACTGGGATGTCGCCAAGTGGTAAGGCAATGGATTCTGACTCCATTATTCGCAGGTTCGAATCCTGTCATCCTAGCCAATTTTTGGTTCACTAGCTCAGTCGGTAGAGCACATGACTTTTAATCATGGTGTCCCGGGTTCGATTCCCGGGTGAGCCACCAATTATATAATACAAATTGAAGAGTTTGAATTGAGCCTAGCATTAGTATGCTAGGTTATTTTTTTATTCTCAAAAATTCATACTTGATTCAAATCTGCAAATACTGTGTTCCTTGTAGTATAAATTATGAAAAAGACTGGTTTTGAAGATTGCCTTTTAAAAGATAATATATTCACCTACCAGATTTCGATCACATGCATTTGAAAAGACAGATGCGTAAAAGGGGCTGTTGCAAAACTAACATAGTTAGTTTTGTAGCGGCTCATTTTTTTAGATATAAAAAATGTGAATTCCGAAGAACTCACATTCATTGTATAATTTACTTATGCTAAAAACCAAATTACACAATAAAGATTATACTGAGATTAATGATAATTTTCAACTTATATTACCATTAAATCTAGAAAATTTAATACCATCAGATGATTCAGTCCGCTTGCTAAGCCATGTATTGGAGGGATTAGATTACACGAAGTTGTATAAGGCGTACTCTTCCGTTGGAAGAAAACCGGCAGTGGAACCTAAAATTATGTTCAAAATAATATCATATGCTTATTCTCAAAATATTTATTCAAGCAGGAAAATCGAAAAAGCATGCAAAAGAGATATAAATTTTAAGTGGTTACTTCAATGTTATAAGGCACCGGATCATGCTACAATCAGTAGATTTCGTAAAGACTATATTTCAAATGAGGTAATTGAAGATTTATTTTATCAACAAGTTAATTATTTAGCAAATCAAAATGAAATACTATTTGAAAATGCATTTATTGATGGTACTAAAATCGAAGCGAATGCTAATCGTTATACATTTGTTTGGAAAAAAACTATTTTAAAAAATGAAGAAAAAATGTTTGATAAAATTCTTGTTCTTTTAGAAAATATTAACCTTGGAGAATTAAAAAAATTTACTGTTCAGAAAGAAACATTAATAGATGATATTGATAAAATTCTTCAATGGCTTGAATATGAAAAAAAGAAAAGAAACATAGAGTTTGTTCATGGAATTGGTAAAAGAAAAACCAAAATTCAAAAGTGGACAGAGCAACTATCTGAATATAAAGAGAGAGAAGAAAAATATAATTTGAGTAAAAAAATATTTTCAAAAAGAAATAGTTATTCTAAAACTGATCCAGACGCAACTTTCATGCATATGAAAGATGATCATATGAGAAATAGTCAATTAAAACCTGCATATAATGTGCAAATCGCAGTTGAAAGTGAATACGTAACCGGCGTCGGAATATTTGATGATAGAAATGATATAGCAACATTAATACCTATGCTTAATAATATGAAAGAAAAAATTGGTCGTAAATATCTTAATATAATTGCAGACTCAGGTTATGAAAGCGAAGAAAACTATTTATTCTTAGAATCAAATAAGCAAACTCCTTATATAAAACCACAAACTTATGAGAAGTGGAAAAAAAGAAGTTTTAAAAATGATATAAGTAAGCGCGAAAATATGAAATATGATGCTGAATCGGATTTTTATATTTGTCATAACAATAGAAAATTAATACCTACCTCTATTATTTATAGAAAATCCGCAAGTGGATACAAATCAGAAGTAACTGTGTATGAATGCGAAAACTGTGATAATTGCGATTACAAAGTAAAATGCACAAAAGCAAAAGGAAATAGAAAAATGCAGGTTTCAAAAACTTTTGTGGAAAAGCGTGAAATATCCTATAAAAATATTACAACTGAATTTGGAACTAAATTAAGAATGAATAGATCTATTCAGGTCGAAGGAGCATTTGGAGTTCTAAAAAGTGATTATGAATTCAATAGATTTTTAACACGTGGAAAAAATAGCGTTCAAACTGAATTTATTTTGCTTTGTTTTGGTTATAATATTAACAAATTACATTCAAAAATACAAAATGAAAAAACTCAGAATCATCTTCATGAATTGAAACCTACTGCCTAATTATGGAATAAATTAACTAGGCTTATTTTAGTGTGCTTAAAAATCAGAATTCTTTAAATAATTAATATTGTATTTCAAATATTTGGAGATTTGCTGGCTTAAACCGAAAAGGAGCATCGCTCCTGATTAAAATTTAATCATTTTGCGACACTCCCTTGTGGAAAGTGAAAATAGATAAGTGATATAAACAATAAACTACATATTATAAATACCATACTAGAAAGGAGAAACATTTTTATGCAGCAGGCATTGAAAATAAGCTGTTAAAAGCTCTTAATTGTAGGTTGTTTCATTAATGCTTGTCACAATGAAATTGGGAGCAAGCATTAATGGTGCAACCTGCAATTTAGCACTTTCAGCGAAATTTTCATAGTCCTGTGAAATAACAATGTTTCTCCTTTCGAATGCTTATTGCATAAGTCTAAGTTATCTTTGAAATATTATGTTTAAGCACTTTTGCGTTTCTTTGAACGAATAGTCCAGATGATTAGTCCTATGAAGAACCCGTAAAGTGCTGGTATTATCCATCCAAATCCATAATCAAAGCCAGGTAAATATGAGTGAGCAAAATTCACAAGTTGCTTAACGATTAAATTCTCTTGTAGAGGCTGAGGCAATGATTTACATAAATCAAAAAATGCCGCAATAACTGTGAATCCTGTTGTCCATCTATAAACATCACTTTGTTTATTAATGAAAGGCGCTAATAGAGATAGTAGGATTAAAGTAATTACTAAAGGATATAAAAACATAAGTACTGGTATAGATAATTGAATAATATTACTTAATCCAAAGTTAGCGATTATGAAAGAGAAAACTGTAAATAGAACAGCATATTTTTTGTACGAAACAGAGTTTGGAAACATTTCACTGAACATTTCAGAACAAGAAGTTATCAAACCAATAGCTGTTTTTATACATGCGATTCCAACAATAAAAGCTAATAATATTTGTCCGGTAAAACCAAAGTAATGATTGCTTACCATAGATAATATACTTCCACCGTTATCAGCACGGTTAACGCTGCCTAAGCTTGTAGCACCCATATAAGCTAGAGATCCATAGATAATAGTCATTCCTATAACGCTAACAAGACCTGATTTACATGTCTCTATAGCAATTGATTGAGGATTTTTAACTCCTAGTTTTTGTATGTTAGAAATAATAATAATAGCAAAGGCTACAGAAGCAAGTGCATCCATGGTATTATATCCATCTAATAAACCAGTGAATAATGACTGAGTTGCATAATTTCCTTGAGCAGGAAATTGACTTGCTTGTCCCATTGGATTTACAAATGTAGCGATTAATAAAATTGATAATAATACCAAGAAAATAGGGGTAAGATACTTACCAACCCAATCCAAAATTTGTCCTGGCTTTAATGAAAAATAAATAGTAAAAGCAAAAAATATTAATGAAAAAATAATTAGTCCTAATTTCAAATATCCATCAGAAATAAAAGGATGAATTCCAACTTCAAATGCAACTGTAGCAGTACGTGGAATTGCAAATAAAGGGCCAATTGTTAAGTACAATAAGCATGTGAATATACTTGCATAACGAGAGCTAATAGGCCTCGCCATATCAAATAAACTTTCACTTCTTGAAAGAGCTGATGCGATAATTCCTAATATAGGTAATCCTACTCCAGTAATTAAAAATCCAATAGTAGCTGTAAAAGCGTGATCTCCAGCCTGTTGTCCCATTTGAACTGGGAAAATTAGATTACCAGCACCGAAAAATAGTCCGAATAATAATGAACCTATTAATAAGTTTTGCTGAAAGCTTAGCTTTTGTTTCATAAATAATCCTCCTTAAATATTTTCGTATTATCAAAATAATTATACTTCTTTTATTAAAGTGTTTATTTTTTTGCATTTTGATAATACATTGTCAATTTTTAATTATAATATATTTATTTATATTAGTAAAACTCATTTTTTATATATTAGTTAAATTATTCTATTTAAAAATTAAAATGAAAGGGATATTTACATATATTTAAGCAAAATCACTTTGTCGAATAAATATGTATGTAAATACAGTTTTTATGAGTTGCATATGACAATCAGCCAATTATTATAATTTTTTTAGAGATGATAGTTAACTTATTTGCGTTTTTTAATGAAGAGTAGTAAAAAAATAAGAAAGATCCAAATTCAATTATAGAACTTACCGTATATTTCATTTATAAAAATATATAGAATTTATTTTTTTATAATAAAAACCTCCTAGAAGTAATGTTATGTTACTATTTCTAGAAGGTTTAATTTATTATAAACTAAAAAGTTTTTTTATTTCCTCATATTTTTCGTGAGTAAGTAATGCATCTTTATCTGTATTTTTAAGTTTGACAATATAGGTCCATCTTCCGTATGGATAGATTTTTGTAATTAATGATAAATTGATGATATAGGATTTGTGGCTTCTAAAGAATTGAGTATGGTCTAGTTTTTCTTCTATATCAGATAAAGAAATGGAAGTTGTGAAGCTATCTGTTTTTGTATATATAACAGTGGAACTTTCTTCTCTTTGAACTAAAACAATTTCCTTCGTATCTACAAAGCTTATACCTTCCTTATTTTTTATCATAAGCTTATCCAATCCTTTTTCGTGCTTTATTATCTTGTCTATACCATCTCCATAGCTGGGCTTATTTAAATTTTTAATTCTGTCTAAGGTTTGCATTACTCTTTCTACTTTGAACGGTTTTATCAAATAATCAAAAGCGTACAACTGGAAGGCTTCAGACATATATTCTGCATGGGCTGTTGCAAAGATAATTATAGTTTTAGGATCTATATCGGTTAATACTCTAGCACAATCTATACCATTGCACTTAGGCATTTCAATATCAAAGAACACCACATTAGGGCGGTGCTCTTTAAATATGGCTATAGCTTCTTCACCATTATCTGTTTCTCCGACAACTTCAAAGCCACCAGATTTATCTAGTATTTTTTTTATTATGGTCCTTATTCCTATTTCATCGTCAACTATAAGCACTTTTATATTCATAGAATAATTCTCCTAATTTAAAATCTTCTTTTTCTAGTTTTACTTTTTGGCTTTCCAACTATCTCTGAAAGTATAATAGCTTGTTGAAGTCTAACTGGTGTTATTTCCTGGGTAATAGAATCTATAATTCCTTGTGGATTTGAAGAAGCTGCTTCTTTTTTATCATAGTAGCTATTTTTTGTATTATTATAAGAATTCGTGTTTTCACTAGCTATATCGTCAATTGAATCACCTTCGTCATATTCTTCATCGTCATTCTCTAACTCTGTATCAGAAGTGTTGTTTATACCATCGTTCATTTCGGTTGCATTTGGATATTTGAAAACAAAATTTCTTGAATTATTGTTTAATATGGACGTAGGATTGAATATAGCATTTGCAAGAATTTTTAATAGATTAATGGTATCATCATATTTCATAGTTTTCACTCTCCTAGGAGTCTATTTTTTGTCTCTCTGATCTTTGTTATCACTAGAAAGAGATTGATTTTTATTTCCTGCGCTAGAAATTGAACTTCTCATACTTGTATCTGCAATAACATTTTGCATATCATAATAATCCATTATTCCAAGTTTTCCTTCTCTAAGTGCATAAGCCATTGCTCTTGGTACTTCGGCTTCTGATTCTACAACAGCAGCTCTCATTTCTTGCTCTTTAGCTACAGCCATAGCTCTTCTTTCTTCAGCTTTAGCTTGAGCTATATTTTTATCAGCTTCTGCCTGTAAAGTTTGAAGTTGGGCTCCTATATTTCTTCCTACATCTACGTCAGCGATATCAATGGATAGAATCTCAAAGGCAGTACCTGCATCTAAGCCTTTATTTAATACTGTTTTTGAAATAGCATCAGGATTTTCTAATACTATCTTATGACTAGTAGAAGAACCAACTGTAGTAACTATACCTTCACCAACTCTGGCTAGTATAGTTGCTTCTCCAGCCCCTCCGACCAACCTTTCGAGATTAGCTCTAACTGTAACTCTAGCCTTAACTAAAAGTTCTATACCATCTTTTGCAACTGCTGAAACATTTGGAGTTTCAATAACTCTAGGGTTAACACTCATCTTAACTGCTTCTAAGACGTCTCTACCAGCTAAGTCAATAGCAGCAGCTTTTTCAAATTGTAAGTCTATGTCAGCTCTATGAGCTGCAATTAATGCATTAACTACATTATCTACATTACCACCAGCTAAATAATGGGCTTCTAATTGATTGACATTAAGTCCCATACCAGCTTTTGTTGATTTAATAAGTGGAATTACAATTTTAGAAGGTACAACTCTTCTAAGTCTCATACCAATCAAGTTGAATATGCTTACTTGAACATTTGCTGCTAAAGATGATATCCATAATCCTATTGGTATAAATCTAACAAACACAGTAATTAAAAATACAACTGCTATTACTACTATAATTAAATTGGTAATCATTAATAATCTCTCCTTTAAATATAAATTTATATTTTAACTTTTTTTACTAGCAACTTAACTCCGCTAACTTTAAATATTTCTACATTAGTCCCTTTATTAATGTATTCTCCTTCAGAAATTACATCAAATTTAACTCCGTCTATATCTACAGAACCAGTTGGCCTTAGATCAGTAACAGCTACTCCAGATTTTCCTAACAAATAATCTAAATCTGAAGAACTAATATACCCATGTTCTTTCTTTTGCTCATCAGGAAGAATTAATGGTTTAAAGAACTTTCCTTTCGTGAAAAAAGTTAGAACAACACCTAACATGATTCCGAGGATTGCTAAAATTCCTAATATCATAACTAAAGCTTGTGCAAAATTCTCAGCAGTCAATGCCACTGCAAGTATTAAACATATAGCTCCGGCAATTCCTGGCACCCCAAAACCTGGAATATGCATTTCTAAAAGCACTAATCCAAACCCTACTACTAGAAGTAAAACTGTAAGAACTGTTACATCAGGTAAAAATGCGATCATATTTTTGTACCTCCCTCCTTGGTATATAAATATAATAAGCCACATGTTGAAGTTTGGTAACATAAAGCTTCTAAGTTATACAGTTTTTAGGTTCAAATGTCATTTATAAGAGTGTTGGCATCTTTGAATATCAATTTATAAGATTTTATTATTCTTTTTTTGGTAGAATAACTTCGAAAGATGTTCGTTTATCATTTGATGTAACTTCAATCGTACCAGAAAAACATTCAACAATTTCTTTAACTATAGCGAGGCCCATGCCATCACCTTTCTCATTTTTTGTTGAGAATCCTTCTTTAAATATGTTGACTATAATTTCAGGAGGTATGCAATCTCCATTATTGGATATATTGAGTCGTATATTTCTTAGATCTTCTGATAATTCAACAAGCATATATCTATTGCTTGGCTTTTGTTTTAAAGCAAATATAGCATTATCTATAATATTGCCAATAATTCTGCAAAAATCCCATGGTTCCATATTAAGATTATTTAAGTTGCTTTTTATTTCAAGCTCCATATCTATATTATTCTTTTCAGCCACTTGCAATTTCGCCTGAAACAATGCGTTAACTGCTGGCTTTGAAGTCTTTAGAGCTTTGCTAATTCTTACTATATCTTTATAGACAGGTTCTATATAGTTTCTTGCTTCCTGAAATTCTTCAAGTTCCATTAATGAGTAAATCACCTGAATGTGATTCAAGTAGTCGTGACGTTGAGATCTTAATGTTTTATTGAAGTCCTCAAGATACCTTATTGTATCTATTAAATTATTACTGCCTTTCTTAAATAAAAAATTATAAAATATTATTCCTGTAATGACACTATTAATACCTATGCTTATAGCTACGACATAAATGATAAAATTTCCTTCAATCATATGTGGATTTTGACTTTTGTAGTAAATAAATAGAGTTATAAAGATTATTTGTATTAAGTTTAAAAATATAGATACTAGCACAATCTTAGAGATGTTGTAGGCTTGCTTTTTTATTATCATACTTTACCTCCTTGCAAATAAATGACAAGTATATTTTACCATGTTTCTCTTAATATTAACCTTGAATCACCTTAATTTATTCTTAATCAGTGATAGGGAAAATAAAAGCTGCTTATATAGTGTTATAAAAGTTTGTGAAAAATTTTGGGATATTATATATGATACAATTGAATTTTTAAATTTGAGTCTTAACTTAGCTCACATAACTTAAATTTTAAATGTGAATTTATTGTTGCAGCATATATGTGAAATATATTAATTTTAATTACCAAATATAATAAATAAATATGTCTGATTTTATTGAAAGTACAAGGAAAGAGTGGGTTAGTTTTTTATGCAAATAGTGAAAAAAGGAGTTTATATACTTAAAACAAAGAGGAATAAATTGTAAAGTTTAGCATGTATCGCACAAAGATTTATAGTATAATATAAGATAATAATAAAGGATAATTAATTATATGGTCTTGTAAAATTATACTAATAAATATTTAGGTTATTAACAATAAACGTAAAATGAATTATATTTAATACGTTTTTGATGAATATGGGGAGGATTTATGAAAGATAAAGAAATGTTTATTGAAGAATACGGCGATTTTAAAATGAGAAAATTAACTGAGGATGATCTAGAACAGTTTAATGGGCTTTTACGTTATGCATTTCAAATAACGATGGAAGATCTTTTGCATACTGGTTGGACAGAAGAGCAAATTATGCATGCTAAAATGCCGATTCTTAAAAATGCCTATGTTCTTGGTTGGTTTTATCACGGTAAGTTAGCTTCAATGATTGTAGTATATTCCATGAAAGTAAATATCCATGATAGTATTTGCAAAATGGGTGGGGTTACTGGAGTTGCTACCTATCCTGAATACACTGGAAAAGGGTTAATTCATTCTTTGATTAAGCGAGCTATTATTCATATGAATGAAGAAGGTCAAGTTATTTCTTGTTTATATCCATATTCAATCCCTCTTTATAGAAAGCATGGTTGGGAAATAATTTCTGATAAAATAACTTTTACAATCAAAGATTCGCAGCTTCCTAAAAAAAGAGTAGTAGAAGGAATGATGGAGCGTGTAGATTTAGAATGTGAGGATCTTTTAAATGTACATGATTATTTTTCAATGCAGAGACATGGTGCAATGATTAGAGATGAGCTTGCGTGGGATGAATATTGGCGTTGGGATAGTGATGATATTATTGCGGCTATTTACTACAGTAAGAATCATAAGCCCCTTGGTTATTTAATCTATTATATTAGAAATGATATATTTTATATTAAAGAAATGGTTTATTTAAATACTGAAGCACACCACGGAATTTGGAATTATATAAGTGCCCATTATTCTATGGTTAATGAAGTGAAGGGAAATAATTTCTCGGGAGAGCCAATGGCCTTTTTATTTGAAGATAGCGAAATAGTTGAAACTATTAAACCATATTTTATGGCAAGGATTATAAATGTAAAAGAATTTATAATAAAATACCCATTCCTAGTAAAAGCACAGAAACTTAAGATAAGCTTCAAAATAAATGATCCTATTGCTCAATGGAATAATGGCATTTTTAATATCTATTGGGATGATGAAGAAACAGTCTGTGAGAAGAGTGATGATATGTATGCTGCTAATTTAGTAGAAATGGATATTCAGACATTAACAACTATGCTTATGGGATATAAGCGTCCTACATTCCTATATGAGTGTGGAAGAATAAAAACAGAATATTATATGCTCAAAATTTTAGAACAGTTAATACCAGTAGAGAAGCCTTATTTTTCAGACTATTTCTAAATTTAGAGATATAGAAATATATAGGTGGTTATATATCATTTACTTACAGTGGACTTTTAAACTGTGTAACAAAATCTCAAACTACAAAGGCGTTTGTGATTTTGTTCTAATTGATCAAGGAAGTATAACTTATAGGAATAAATAATAGTCTTGAAATATGATTTGTTTCAAGACTATTTCTACATTAATTATAAATGATTATAAATTTAGAAAATAAATTAACAATATAATTGTATTAATAAATAATATAAAATTAATAAAAAGATTACTATATTCATGTTGCATTAAAGTATATTGAAATTCTAAAAAGATTAAATGTATTTAAATAATGAAATGACAGAGCATAAGTAGGATAAGAATTTTTTTGTTAAATACTTATATAGCTTTTGAATTACTTGAACTATCATCTTTTACTTTTACCGTTTGGCCAATTAAAAATATACATATCCCTATTAAGATAATTAGTGATCCGATAATTTGATTATAAGATATGGATTCTCCGAGTATTAAGAATGCTAATGTACACGTTCCAACAGGCTCACCTAATATACTCATGGAAATAGTTGAAGCACTTAACCACTTAATTAGCCAATTTAAAACTGTTTGACCAAGTATTGTTGAAATTAATGCTAAGCAGAAGAACCATAACCAATCAGAGTTTGCATAGCCTATTAGGGGATATTTTAATATGACAGAATATGCTAATAAAAATATACTACTGCTTAAATAACAAATGAAAACATAAGCAACTAGAGATAAATTTTTTCTTACACTTTGTCCGATGAGGAAATATGCTGTAATAACTCCAGCTGCTAGTAAAGCAAGTATATCTCCTATCAAGGCTATCCCACCAATTTTAAAATCTCCAAATCCGATTATACAGCTTCCGAATATAGATAAAAAACCACCAAATAGTGATAGTTTCTTTAATCTCTCACCAAAGAAAAAATAGCTTCCTATAAAAGCAAATAGTGGCTGCATAGTTACAAGAACAGTTGAACTTGCAACTGAAGTAAAACGCAAAGATTCAAACCAAAGTATATAATGTATTGCTAGAAAAATTCCTGATGAAAACACTGCCGCTAATTGTTTGAGTTTCAATTTTTTTATTTCTAGTATGTATTTTTTGTTAAATAATATTACAGGTAATATCATCAATGTTGAAAAAACTAATCTATATGTAGCTATTATTGGAGCTGGAGCTGCCGATAGTTTTACAAATATAGCAGATGTAGAAATAGCTAAAACTCCAAAAAATAAAAAAAGGTAATGTATAATTTTATGCGAATTCTTCAAAAAGATTACGTCCTTTCTAAATAAAAATAATTTCAGAATATTTCTTTGTAAATATAATCATATGATTTAAGACTTCTTTCAAATGTATAAAGACGAGTAACTTGTTTATCATGTATATCTGTCTCTTACTTGGTGTATTCTTCTGTTTTCAACTTTTGAGTCGCTTTTGTGGTAGAAATTTTATCCATATGATATGTGAACTTTAACTATCATATAATATGTTTGTTGAAAGTTCAACTATTATTATAGATAAGCCAATTATAAGCTAGATTTATACTATGAAATATATCCCAACTAGAAACTGGAATAAAAGCATATTATTCATTTCGGCGAGTTATATGCATAAGTTCAGGTCTTAGTTGGGTTATCTATAGGTTCATTATTTATAGTTTAAAAGTATTTATTATATAGGTTATTTATAATTATTGATTACGTTTCTGATTGTTTTAAATTCTAAAGAATAAATATTCTTCACAATATTTATTCTTTAGAATATTACCATATTAGAATATATATTCTTCAGAATATGCTTATAAAATGCGGGTTGAAAGGATTCTAGTATGAAAATAACATTGATTTTAATTTATAATTTACTTGCTTTTATTTTAAGAATACAGATACATAAAATTGTTTATATTGGTAATTTCTTGGGCTATAATAAAGCTATTACTACATTAAGTATTATTATATAGATAGGATATGCATTTTAAAAAAACTTTTAGAGATAATGGAATCAAAATAGTAGTTCCAGAAGAAATAATTCGCAATTTTATAAATGATAAAATAACTAATGAGTTAGAATATGGAATTATTAAAGATAGCACAAAACAAAAAAATATTAAAATAATTAAAGAGTTAAAGGAAAGAGAAAAAGTAGAAGGTATAATATTAGGGTGCACAGAATTGCCTTTGCTACTTAAAGACGTAGAATTCTCGCTAAATGTTTATGATACTATGGAGATACATGTAAATAGCATATTATCAAATATAATTAATTTAAAAGCATAGTTTGCTTTATAAATGACAAGACAAGAGGATGATGCTGTATTTCTTATGGTTTAAATGCAATTCAGCTTATAATATTCTTAGTCAAAAAGAAAGATTTAAAAATAACATGGATTTATAATCAAAATGTTACAAATAGCTATAAATAATATTATCAGTGGGATTAGAAGATTAATTTATGAGAAAAACAGAATTTGGTACAGGAACGGGAATTGAATAAAAAAAGCTGTACTACAAGGTATTTAAACCAAGTAATACAGCAATTCACCAAAATTAATGGTGCCGCTGGCCGGATTCGAACCGGCACGATATCACTACCAGAGGATTTTGAGTCCACCACGTCTGCCAATTCCATCACAGCGGCATGTAAACTGACAAAAATTATTCTACCATGTCTTAAAGAATATTTCAATAGGTATTTCTAATTTATTTTTATTTTTGGAAAATTAATTTATAATATCCATATAAAAATGCATAATGAAAGTATTAGACAAAATTTTATCTAATTAAAGTTAATATAAGATTTTTATTCATTTGTAGTTCGGATTTTCAAATAAAAGTAGATAAATGTGCATAAATTTTTAAATAAAGGTTGTGGGGAATCAAATCATTTGCTAGAATAGGAATAGGGAAAAGTGCCCCACTGGGTTATTTTATGCCCAACTACAATTTTAAACTTAGAAATAAGATTTAATAATTTGTAATTATCTATTAATTAGGGAGGAGCAAAAATATATGATGTATTCAAAAGAAGTTGAAGAAATGTGTGTACTTGCTAAAGGTCCTAATCACGGATCAGCGCCAATTCCTGTAGAAGGAAGATGGGTTCAATCTAAAGAAGTAACTGATATATCAGGATTAACTCACGGAATAGGTTGGTGTGCACCACAACAAGGAGCTTGTAAATTAACATTAAACGTTAAGGATGGTATAATCCAAGAAGCGTTAGTTGAAACAATTGGATGTTCAGGAATGACTCATTCAGCTGCTATGGCTTCAGAAATATTACCAGGAAAGACTATATTAGAAGCATTAAACACAGACTTAGTTTGTGACGCTATAAACACAGCTATGAGAGAATTATTCTTACAAATCGTTTATGGAAGAACTCAAACTGCATTCTCAGAGGGTGGACTACCTATCGGAGCAGGACTTGAAGATTTAGGAAAAGGTTTAAGATCTCAAGTTGGTACTATGTACGGAACTTTAGCTAAAGGACCAAGATACTTAGAAATGGCTGAAGGTTATGTTACTGAAGTTGCTGTAGACGAAGATAAAGAAATCATCGGATATAAGTTTGTTAACTTAGGAAAAATGATGGAAAGCATTGCTAAAGGTATGGATGCTAACGAAGCATTAGAAAAAGCTAAAGGTCAATACGGAAGAGTTGCTGACGCTGCTGAATTATTAGACCCAAGACATAAATAATTATTTGTAAAGGAGGATTTTTAAAATGGCATTATTTGAAAGTTATGAAAGAAGAATTAACCAAATCACTCCAGTATTAGAAAAATACGGAATGAAAACTATGGAAGATGCTAAAGCAGTTTGTGCTGAAGTTGGAGTAGATCCATATACAATCGTTAAGGAAACTCAACCAATCGCATTCGAAAACGCTGGATGGGCATACGTTTTAGGTGCTGCTATAGCAATAAAGAAGGGTTGCACTAAGGCTGCTGATGCTGCTGAAGCAATCGGAGAAGGATTACAAGCATTCTGTATCCCAGGTTCTGTTGCAGATGATAGAAAAGTTGGTTTAGGACACGGAAACTTAGGAGCTATGCTTTTAAGAGAAGAAACTAAATGTTTCGCATTCTTAGCAGGACACGAAAGCTTTGCTGCTGCTGAAGGTGCTATTAAAATAGCTGAAAAAGCTAACAGAGTAAGAAAAGAACCATTAAGAGTTATCTTAAACGGTCTTGGAAAAGATGCTGCATTCATCATTTCAAGAATCAATGGTTTCACATATGTTCAAACTCAATTTGACTACTATACTGGAGAAGTTAAAGTAGTTAAAGAAAAAGCATACTCAAACGGAGAAAGAGCAAAAGTAAGATGTTACGGTGCTGACGACGTTAGAGAAGGTGTTGCAATCATGCATAAAGAAGGAGTTGACGTATCAATCACTGGTAACTCAACTAACCCAACAAGATTCCAACATCCAGTTGCAGGAACATATAAGAAAGAATGTATCGAACAAGGTAAGAAATACTTCTCAGTAGCATCAGGTGGTGGTACAGGAAGAACTCTTCACCCAGATAACATGGCTGCAGGTCCAGCTTCTTATGGTATGACTGATACTATGGGAAGAATGCACTCAGATGCACAATTCGCAGGATCTTCATCAGTTCCAGCTCACGTTGAAATGATGGGATTAATCGGAGCAGGTAACAACCCAATGGTTGGTATGACTGTTGCTGTAGCTGTTGCTGTTCAAGAAGCTTTAGCTAAATAGTCTGAAAATCAAGGTTTTACTGGTTTAAGAGTGAATTAATTAGCTAATATAAATACTCACACTATATTAATTTAATTATTAATGGGTGTGGGTATTTTTTTATACATGATTTTAGTACCCACGACTTTAGAAAGGGGTGCTATTTTTTTATGATAAAAATGAATAGAAAATATATTGATAAAACTTTTGATGAATGCTTTCAACAATTTCTATTAGAGCATTGTACGTTGAAAAATATGAGTGAAGATACTAAGAAATATTATATTGAGAACATGAAATACGGTTTTTATAAGTATTATGACAAAGATAAAAACATTAATTGTTCCAATAACATTATCTTTAATTAATATTTAAAAAGAATATATTGAATATTTGCCAGTAGATTGTACTTAGTTATTCTCAACAGTTCAAGGTGAAAAAATGAAAGAGAGAGGACTTACAAGAGCTATAGAAGACTACAACAAATCAAGAGAAATAGAAAGTACATCAATTCATGCGTTTAGGCATTGGTATGCAAAAAAAGCAGTTATGAACGGAATTAACATAGTTCAACTACAACATTTATTAGGGCATAGTAATTTAGAAATTTTGAAACATTACGTTGAAATGTTAACAGAAGATTTAAATTACGAAAATATTGCACAAAATCCTTTGGAATCTATTAAGTTGGAAAATTCTAAAGGGAAAAATATTAAGTTAAGAAAGTAGGTGTTGATATGCAAGTAAACATTAATCATAATAAAACAACTAATGGATTTAATGAAAGAATAATTACATTAGACATATATGAATTGAAAGATTAAAAAAGATTATTAAAACTTTAAAAAACTAAAAAAATAGATAGATTATTACCATGTTATAGCCTAAGTCCTTCATAAGGATATGGCATTAGAGCGGTTTAGGGTAACTTAATCGGAGGTAGTCAAAATATTGAAAGATATGATATGTAGTAGGGAGTTGACGCATATAAAAAGACTATACATAGAGTTTTCTATGTAAATTATGTTTGCAACGGTACGTGATTCGTATACACGTCGAGGCTCTAAAGAGCGATATTGTAATTTCTTCAGTATTTTTTTGAGTTGCTGGAGAATTGCGTCTAACTCAGATAAAAAGCGTATAGTTACTTAGGTATGAAGTCAAGCTTAACTTTAAAAGTATTCAGTAAATTACAAGTCCTTTAGAAAGACTTCGAAACTGAATAAAGTTGTTTTGAATTATGTACTTCATGAATTTCCTTATTTTTATAATATGCAACAATATGTTTGTCCAAATTTTGTGATAGTATAATCATAAATTTATTACTTGGGGAGAAAAAACTTAACAACTTATTTAAAATAGATTTTCTTAGGAATATTCTATATTTTAATTGAAATAATTTAAAATTGTTCACAATAATACCTCTTTTTATTTAATTTGATTTAACCCGACTTTTACATTTTATAACATAAGAGGAAACTAATCAAAGAAAATCGTATTACAAATAATGATAATTTTTTACGATAATATTACAGGATAAAAATATAAATTAAATAGATTTATATAATTTATTTAAATGGAAAAGGATAACTTGTTTTACTAGCCAAGTTATCCTTTAAAAGATTATTATATTTTTTTAATAAGTAGAAGGACAAATATTTAATAAGAAATTATTTTACATTATTATTATAGCAAATAGTCATTACAAAATTATGTTAAATATGTTAATTAAATATAAATAATTTCTTAAATAAATTTAAGGCTTGGTAAACAATTGAAGAAAAAAACAACCTGCTTAGGGGAGCAGGTTGAACTTATAAAGGTAAAATACATTTACCAATACGGGGGTAAAATAATAATGCTTTAATTATTTTACAATTACTATTATAAAATACAAATATTAAATAATTCTTTATTACTTATTAAATTAATGTGAATAAATTAATAATACACTACAAAAAAAGATGACTTACTTTAGGGGGATAAGTCATCTTTGATAGGAGTTTTATAATATGTTCTAGTCACTTTACAATAATATTATAGGATAAAATTGTAAATTATGTCAATATATAAATTCTATAATAAAAAATAAAAAGGATAATCTGCTAGGGTGCAACAAATTATCCTGAATACTGTGTTATATATATTTAATAGGGGTAAATATATATGAAAAAAAGTTTTATCAACCTTATGTCTTTATTATAAGTGGTATTTGTGACAGTATTATGTCAAGTTAATAAACTTAATATAAACATTTTATAAAGAAAAATCAAATAATACAAATATGTTTATATGTTCCTAGTTAAATTTATTCATAGAAATATATTTACCTAGAAACATAGATACAAAGAAAAATATATACATATATAAATATTTATAGGAAACATGCGGGTTAGAGGTGAAATTTAAAAATGGTTTTTAAATAATAGCTATCTTTTGAATTATTATTTATGCTAAAATTATACATAAAAGGTATATTTATAAATGGTTGTGATATAAGCAATAGAGATGTTATAAAATGAGCTTAACGGGAGGAAAGAAAATGGCTTCGAATATAGAGTTTGTAGAATATGTATGCGAACAGATAAGTGGTGCAGGAAGAATAACGTATAGAAAAATGTTTGGAGATTACGGAATCTACTGTAATCAAAAAATAATAGGATTAATATGTGATAATCAATTCTTTTTAAAGATAACAAAAGGAGGCAGAAATTTATTATGTGAAGTTATAGAAGCCCCTGCTTATGAAGGAGCAAAACCTTCCTTTTTAATTGAATCTTTAGATGATAGAGACTATTTAACTGAAGTTGTATCAGCAACCTATGAAGAATTGCCAATGCAAAAAGTTAAAAAGAAAATAAAAGGGAAAAAATAATAGGGGTGAGGAGTTTGAAAAGGGCGAGAGTAGCAGAAATAACAGCAGAATTTAATTCTAATATAAAATCGGTTTGGAATATAGTAACAAATAATAATGACTATAGTTGGCGTAGTGATATTAAAAAAATTGAAATTTATAATAATGGTAAAGAATTTATTGAATACACTCATAACGGGAATGCTACAAAGTTTATTATATCCAAAAAGGATGAATATAGTGAGTATGCTTTTAATATGAAAAATAAAATGTTTACTGGATTTTGGAAAGGTAGTTTTTCAGAAAAAGAAAATGGTGGAACTAAAATAGTATTTAAAGAGAATGTCTTTATTAAAAATCCTTTTATCAGGATTCTTTCATATTTTTTTATGGATTTAGGGAAAATACAAAATACTTATATTTCAGATTTAAGAAAGAAGCTGGGTGAGTAATGAATATTAGAGAACAAATAATTAAAAAATATTTTAAATCTTGGTTAGAGAATAATTGTTCAGTATTAAAAGATATTTTTGATTCAAATGTAAGTTATAGCGAATGTTATGGTCCTGAATATCATGGAATAGACACAGTTACAACATGGTTTAAAGAATGGAATAAACGTGGAAAAGTATTGGTTTGGGATATAAAGCGGTTTATTCATCAGGGGAATATAACAGCAGTTGAGTGGTATTTTAAATGTAGATATGATGGAGAAATTGAAGAATTTGATGGAGTATCGCTTATTGAATTTAATGATGATAATTATATCGTAAGCTTAAAAGAATTCCAATCTAAAATTCCACATTATTATCCTTATAGTAATTAAATTATGGTTTATATTGATAAGTTACATATAAGGAGAAGCTATGAAAAGTTCTGAAGGGCAGCTTAAACATAGAGTTGTATGCAATTATAGAGTAAATAAATGAATATATTAATTTAAATGAAGATTAATTACTAGAATCATTGAAATTATTTTTTATAAGTTATTGACACATTCTTCCTAAAATGCTATTCTAACCATAGAATAGGTGGGTGGAATGAATATGACACAAATTGAGGTGATACTTTTATCACTTTTATATGATAAAGATTATTATGGATACGAATTTGAAACTGTAATAGAACAAAGAAATATGAGAGGGTGGACGGATATTGGATTTTCGTCAATCTATAATTCTTTGAATAAACTTGAAAAGAAAGGCTATATTGGTTCCAGATATGAAAAAGAATATGGTTCGCCTAAGAGAAAAGTATATTTCATAAAAGAAGAAACCAAAGTAATTATTAGGAATCAGATTATAAAAATGATAAGCGAATATAAGAATGATCCTAGTGAATTTGATATAGGTTTATTATTTTCTTATTTAGTGACCAAGGAAGAATTTAAAAAAGCTTTAATTAACCATAAAGAAAATTTGAAAGATAGAAAAGAATTCTTAAATAAAAGATATGATCAGCATCCTACAGCAAAGGAGAGGCCACATATAAAAGCATTGTTTGAAAGACCAATAGCATTTATAGATACTGAGATTTCTTGGATTGAAAACTTTATTAATGAAAATTTTTAGACAAAGCTGATTATAGTGGAGGGGTGCTATATGGTGGGCAAGGAACAGTCCAAACTGCTATTGCAAGTGGTACTCCTATTGTTGGATTTGCAATGCAGCCAGAACAGCAGATAAATCTTGATAATGTAGTAATGAAAGGTGCTGGAATACGAATACCAATTAACAGATGGAATGCACCAAAAATACAATTGGCTATAAGAAATATAATTAAAGACACCTCATATAAAGAAAATATAAATACATTAAAAACTTGTTGGAATCCTCAGATGGTAAGAAAAATTCAGCACTTGCTATATGGGATTATATAATTAATAAGTTAAATTAACAAAAATGATTGGAGGATAAGAGGATGAGTGATATGTCATCAGTTAGTAATGCGTTTAAAACTTTTATGAAAGAGGCACCAGAGTATCAGGAGATATGGATGGAGACAGTTCAAAAATTAGATTCAGTGAGTAAACTTGATTCGAAAACAGAGGAACTTGCATATATTGCAGTTTTAGCGTCTTCAAGACTTGAAGGTGGTCTGCCTTTCCATGTTAAACATGCAAAATCTCTTGGAGCAACAAGGGAAGAAATAATAAGTGCTGTTTTAATCGGATTACCAGCCGTAGGTAATATAGTAATTCAATCATTACCAATAGCAATTAATGCGTATGATAGTGAATAAATATGGAGAATTTATTTTAGTTTCAAGTATTATTTTTATAGAATAAAATAATATTATATTAAAATAATAATATTTATAAAATATTACAGGTAACTAGATAATTTTTTAACGAATATTTTATGTAAATTTAGATTAATAATGATTTTAAACGACATGAAATTACAGATATATTGATGCATTTTGTTATAAAACATCAATATATAGATGAAAATGTAGTACGAAAATACGTGAAATTATGTTGGAATATGGTAGAATATAAGTGGGTATAAAAATAGGGTATAAAAATATAGTTTGTGAGAGATGGTAATCACCAAAAAAGGCTAAGCAGTTAATACTTAAGCCTTTTTTTGATATTGAATTATATGATTGTCAAATATTTAACTTACTATATGAATATAGAGTGACTTTGATATAAAAAGTTACAAAATTTGTCATGAGATTAAAGTGTTATACAATTTTATTAGAGTTATTAGTCTTATATGAATTAAATATATTAATAAATAATAAAAAGGATAACTTGTTTAAGGGAATCAAGTTATCCTGAATACTGATTTGTTGTATATTTATTTAATAGGAGAACAATTAATATAAATTGTTTATAATATTATAATAAAGGATAATTGTGGCAATATTATGTCAATTAAAAAAAGATTTCTACTAAAATTATGAGAAGATTAAGTGCCAGTGTACTCAATTTAAATAAAAGGAAAATAGTGAATAAATTGAATAATTCAACAAAATATGCTATGATATACCTATATTATGTATAGAAAATAATTACTATGTAGATGAGGAGTGTGGGTATTTTATGAATATAAACAATGAACTTAAGAAAGTTATAAATGATAAATTGAAGAGAAATTCTGAGGTTGAATTTATCGCAGGATTAAAAGATGTAACTTTATCTGATATTGATTATATTGAGAAGTTATCTGCAGTTAAAAATTTAAAATCAAAATTAAATTATCAAATTGTGGATAATACATATATAAAAATTGATTGCTCGTTGTAAAAAAATATAGAGTTAAGTATTTTAATTAATTTCATATAAATAATTATACTTATATAATAAAGGGACTTAAATAATATAAGAGAATGATTTTACCCCTATAGGATAGAAAATTAAATTTTATCCTATAGGGGTATTTAGCGTTAGTAGCTTTATCCATTTTCTTATTGATTGTATCTATTTTGTTTAGTTAATTGCATAACTAAAAGCTGCGTGTGGAAGAATACATTTATTAGTAAGGAAGTCAAGGAGGTGAATTTATGGAAAACCAACATCTAGCACCAAATGAGACAATGCAAGTTCATGAAATGTTAAACTTCAAAACTATATGCATGACTACATCAAAAATGATGGAAGGTGTAGTCTTCGATCAAGATCTAAAGGCATTATTAGAAAAGGATGTACAACAATCTATAACAGCAATAAGTAACTTACAAAATTTATTGAAAAAAGCTCCTAAAATAAGATGAGAATTTTATATATAAATTGTTTGTAAAAATGCTAGAAAACAAAGGAGGGAAAATTATGATTAATGATTATTTAGAAATAAGAAATGCAGAGGGTATGCCTAAACTTGTGGATGCAAATATGTCTCTAGGCTTTTTATTAAATGCAAAAAGTGGTGTGAGAAATTGCGCGATTGCATTGACTGAGGCGACAACTCCAGAAGTTAGAACTGTTCTAAAGAATCAGTTAAATGATGCGATTCTTATGCATGAAGAAATATCAAATCTTATGGTAGAAAAAGGTTGGTTTCATCCTACAAACCTAGAAAAGCAATTTCAAATGGATATTGAATCATCTACAACAATATCTCAAATTGCTAGTTTGGATTTATTTCCTGGAGACACAAGTAGAAGTGGCATGTTTGCAACACTAGAAAAATAAAAAAGGAGGTAATTATTTAATGAAGGCTGTAACATTTCAAGGAATAAAGAATGTAAAAGTTAAAGAAGTCAAAGATCCTAAAATTCAAAAGGCTGACGATATTATCGTTAAGCTTACAAGTACAGCAATATGTGGTTCTGATTTGCACTTAATTCATGATATGGTTCCAAACTTACCACAAGATTATATCATAGGACATGAACCCATGGGGATTGTTGAAGAGGTAGGACCGGAAGTTACGAAATTGAAAAAAGGTGATAGAGTAATAGTGCCTTTTAATGTAAGTTGTGGAGAGTGTTTTTATTGTAAACATGATTTAACATGTATGTGCGATAATTCAAATCCCAATGGAGAAAATGGAGGATTTTTTGGATATTCAGATACATTTGGAGGATATCCAGGAGGCCAGGCAGAGTATATGAGAGTGCCTTATGCTAATTTTACTCCTTTCAAAATTCCAGAAGATTGTGAAGTAGAGGATGAAAAATTATTATTGATGTCAGATGCAATGGGAACAGCTTATTGGAGCGTAGAAAATGCTGGGGTTAAGAAAGGTAATACTGTTATTGTGTTAGGTTGTGGGCCTGTAGGACTATTAGCACAAAAGTTCTGCTGGATGCACGGTGCAGAGAGGGTAATAGCAGTTGACTATATCGATTATAGGTTAGAGCATGCAAGGAGACATAATAAAGTTGAAACTGTTAATTTCGAACAACATGAGAATACAGGGGAATATCTAAGAGAAATCACTCATGGTGGAGCAGATGTAGTAATAGACTGTGTTGGAATGGATGGAAAAATGACACCAATGGAGTTTTTAGGATCAGGTTTAAAACTTCAAAGTGGATCATTAGGTGGATTTGTTATAGCTACTCAGGCAGTGAGAAAAGGTGGAATGATTCAAGTTACTGGAGTTTATGGAGGAAGATATAACGCATTTCCTTTTGGAGATATAATGAATCGTAATATTAATATAAGAACAGGTCAAGCTCCAGTTATTCCATATATGCCAACACTTTACAAGCTACTTGCTGAAGGAAAAGTAGACCCAAGTGATATTATTACTCACAGATTGCCCCTTGATCAAGCGCCATATGGATATGAAGTATTTGATACAAAGACTGACGGATGTATTAAAGTTGTTTTAAAACCATAGGAAAAGTTTATTTATTAAGGAGGGTAAAAAAATGAATGATCAAAGTATTGCACCAAATGAAACTATGCAGTTGCATGAAATATTAACATTCAAAAATACATGTTTAACTAAAGCTCTTACTATGTCACCATTGGTTTCTGATGAAGAATTAAAATCAATATTGAAACAAGAGGTGTCTGTATCAGAAAAACATATTGAAGAGTTGAGAAGTCTTATGGAAAAATCTAATATTGCATCTTCAGAAGAATAAATACTTAATTTTAGAAAGGAGACGGAATTATGAATGGATTAATAGAAAGTCTTACAGGAATGAGCAAAATGACTGATCAAGTTATAGCTACTGACTTTTTAATTTCGGCCAAGAGCGGAGTACAAAATTATGCTGTTGCAATAACAGAATCAACTTCATTAGAAGTTAGAGCTATATTAAAGAAGCAATTACAAGATGCAATTCAAACTCATGAAAAAATATCAAATTACATGATGGAGAAAGGTTATTACAATGCTTATGATTTAGGCGAGCAGTATAAGGTAGATATGGAAACAACAGATACAACGTTGGGGCTTACAAAGAATTTAAAGTGATTTAGAGAACATGTGTGACTCAATATAATAAAATAGGATAGAAAAAAAGAATGACTTATTTAGGGGAATAAGCCATTCTAAAATACTATTTATAAGTATTTTTAAATTAGGGTTAATAATAATGCTTTAACTACTTTACAAATATTATTATAATAGATTTATGTTACAGAAATGTTACAGAATGATAAATTTATTATAAATAATCAATAAAAAGTTGATTAAGAAAATTAAAATTTTAGCAATAAGGGGGAGTACAACTGATGTATTCGCATGAGATTGATTATAAGATAAAAGGTGACGATATACAATATGTAGAAATTGAACTTGATCCTACAGAAACTGTAATAGCAGAGGCTGGAGCAATGATGATGATGGATCCAAATATACAAATGGAAACTATATTTGGAGATGGATCAAAACAAAGCGGCAACAGTTTTATGAATAAAATTTTTTCGGCAGGAAAAAGAGTGCTAACTGGAGAAAGTTTGTTTATGACCGCATTTACAAATTCGGGAACATTAAAAGAAAAAGTTTATTTTGCGGCACCTTATCCAGGAAAAATAATTCCTATGGACTTGAGTTTATTAGGAGGAAAACTAATATGTCAAAAAGATGCTTTTTTATGTGCTGCTAAAGGTGTATCTGTAGGAATAGATTTTAGAAAAAAGTTAAGTGTAGGTTTTTTTGGAGGTGAAGGGTTCATACTCGAAAAATTAGAAGGGGATGGCTTAGCTTTTATACATGCGTGTGGTGCAATAGTTGAAAGAAACTTATTGCCTGGAGAAACATTAAAAATAGATACTGGATGTTTAGTTGCTATGACTAAAGATGTGCATTATGATATACAATTTATAGGTGGAATTAAGAATACACTTTTTGGCGGGGAGGGAGTATTCTTTGCAACTGTAACAGGGCCGGGAAAGATATGGGTTCAAAGCTTACCATTTAGCAGGCTTGCGGAACGTGTATTTGCAGCAGCTCCAACTTCTGGCGGAAAAAATAGAGAAGAAGGCAGCGTACTTGGAATGCTTGGAAATATTTTAGATGGAGATAATTAGAAGGAAAATAGATTTATACTGATATATATATGATGGGAGTAACATAAGTTATTTATGATTTTACAACTTATGTTATTTTTTTATTAAAACAATTAGAAGTTTGTCACCGATTAGGGTTAAAAACTATATCTTTATATATTATAATTAAGAAGGGATAAATTAGGTAAATAATAATAAGTTATATAATAAAGAAAATAAAAGGCACTTTACAGTTGATAATCATTATCATATAATAAGTAGAAGAAAGGAGTGGATCTATATATGAATGAGAAAAATAAAGATTTAACTAAAAATAAATTAATCGGAAAAGATCTATTAAAATATATTGGACCAGGAATTTTAGTTACAGTAGGTTTTATAGATCCAGGAAATTGGGTATCAAACATTGCAGCAGGATCTAATTATGGATATAAACTGCTTTGGATTGTTACTCTATCAACAATAATGCTTATAATATTACAACATAATGCTGCTCACTTAGGAATAGTAACAGGATTATGTATTTCGGAAGCAATTAATAAACATATAAATAAATTTTTAGGACGAGTAATTACAATAACAGCAATGTTAGCAGCAGTGAGTACTGCTATGGCAGAAGTATTAGGAGCTGCAATAGCTTTGGACATGTTATTTAATATTCCATTAAAATTAGGTGCATTAATTTCTGCTGTAGTAATTATATTTATGCTATTTTCCAATTCATACAAGAAAATAGAAAAAGTAATAATTGGATTTGTATCAATTATAGGAATATCATTTATATTTGAAACCTTCTTAGTGAATATAAATTGGGGAGAAGCAATACGTAGTGCAGTTGTACCTAGCATTCCAGTAAATTCCCTACCAATAATAATGAGTGTATTGGGGGCTGTAGTTATGCCACACAATTTATTTTTACATTCAGAAGTAATCCAGAGTAGAAAATGGAATTTAAAAGATAAGTCCATATTAGAGAGACAGTTAAAGTATGAATTTATGGATACAATGTTATCAATGATAATTGGATTTATAATAAATAGTGCTATGATTTTAGTAGCAATAACATTTTATAATAATAATGTTCAGGTTACCGAACTTGAACAAGCTCAAACAATGTTAAAACCATTGCTTGGAAATTCAGCTTCGATAATATTTGCTATAGCATTGCTTTTTGCTGGATTAGCATCATCAGTTACAGCTGGTATGGCTGGAGGATCAATATTCGCTGGTTTATTTGGAGAAGAATATGATATAAACAGTAAAAGCAGTAAGATTGGAGTATTAATAACTACACTGGTTGCCTTAGTTATTATATTTTTTATTAGCAATCCATTTGAGGGATTACTTTATTCCCAAATGCTATTAAGTATACAATTACCAATAACAATTTTCACGCAAATATATTTAACATCATCAAAGAAAGTAATGGGAAAATATAAAAATACTACATTAGAAAAGATTGTTTTATGGAGTATTGCAGGAATAGTTACTATTTTAAATATTATGCTATTAATAAGTTCGTTTTAAAACAATATAATAATTCATAATTATAAGAGGAGCAGTTGAGCTCCTTTTTTGGCGTGCTATATTTTTCTTACATGAGTTCAAAAAGTAGATGCGTAAAAAGTCTACATATATGAAAAGAGTGCTAAGCACAACCACAATCGCCGTAATTTATATTAGGAGTTTACAAGAAATATAAAAATGTTACTATGAAGCAGAATAGGGAATCTGCTTTTATTAGGAAGTTTATATTTAACTTGCTTTATTAGAGGAATGATTAATTAATGAATAATTTGGAAAATAAGTTAAAAAGTATGGTAAAATTAGAATTAAATAAATACTGTAGAAATAATAATTTCTGAAAGGAACTGATATTAAATGAGAATTTTAGCATATAGTCATAGGCGTGATGAAACACAGTATTTCGAAGAATTTAGTAAAAAGTATAATGTTGAAGTTGTTTTATGTAATGAGGAACCAAGTTTAGAAACAGCACCTCTTGCAAAAGGTTTTGATTGTATCAGTATAATTACAACAAATATAAACTCAGAATTAGTTGGAAAATTTCATGAGTTAGGTGTCAAATTTATATCAACAAGGACTATTGGATATGATCATATAGATTTGAAAAAGGCTAAGGAACTTGGGGTTCGTGTAGGGAATGTGACGTATTCACCAAATAGCGTAGCAGATTATACTATAATGTTAATATTAATGGCAGTTAGAAAAGTCAAACTTATAATGGAAAGAAGCAATGTGCAAGACTTTTCTTTAAGGGGTATTCAAGGTAAGGAATTACCTAACTTGACTATAGGTGTTGTAGGGACAGGGAAAATAGGGAGGACCGTTATCAAGCATTTAAGTGGTTTTGGTTGTAAGATATTAGCACATGATATATATGAAAATGATGAAGTGAAATCAAATGCTGAATATGTAGATTTGGAAAATTTATTTAAATATAGTGATATTATAACATTGCATATGCCGGCTACAGATGATAATTATCATATAATTAATAAGAAAGCCATTAAATTAATGAAAGATGGAGTCTTTATTATTAATACTGCCCGTGGATCATTAATTAATACAAATGATTTAATACATGGAATTGAAAGTAAAAAGATAGGAGGAGCTGCTTTAGATGTTATTGAACAGGAATCTAATATTTATTATAGTGATCTAAAGGGAGAGACTTTAAAAAATAGAAATTTAGCTATTCTAAAGTCTTTTACTAATGTAATAATAACACCTCATGCAGCTTTTTATACAGATCAAGCGGTAAGTGATATGATTGAAAATTCAATAAAAAGCTGCATATTATTCTCAGAAAATAAGGAAAACCCATGGGAGATAGATATATAATATTATAAATATAAGTTACAATACATAAATCACTCTTTCTTGCTAAAACTATTAATATTTCAGATTAATAAAATACTAAGGAGAGATGAAATATGTTTGATAAAATCCAATTACCATATGCATTTGATGCATTAGAACCATATATAGATGCAGAAACAGTTGAAACACATTATAGTAAGCATCTTCAAAAATATGTAGATAATTTAAATTCGCTTATAAAAGGCTATGAGCAGTATACAGAAGGTAAATCTTTAGATCAATTGTTAGCAAATGTGAATGAGTTGCCAGAAGAAATTAGGCAAGGAGTAATAGATCAAGGTGGAGGTGTATCAAATCATAATTTGTATTTTGCACTTCTTTCGCCAAATCCAAAGAAAGCTCCAGAAGGAAAATTATTAGATGAGATACATAATACATTTGGTGATTTAGATACTCTAAAGACCGAAGTAAGTAATGCAGCTATAGGTCAATTTGGATCGGGTTATGGTTTTTTGGTTAAAGATAAAGATGGAAAATTATCAGTGAGAAATACACTAAATCAAAATTCGCCTGCTATGAATGGGGTTGTTCCAATTTTGACCATAGATGTGTGGGAACATGCTTATTATTTAAAGTATAAAAATCTAAGAGCAGATTATGTAAAAAACATATGGAACTTAATAGATTGGGAAAAAGTAGAAGGTCTATATTTAAATTATACAATTTAAATACTTTTAACGATAAAAAATAAGACTAGAGAGTTGATGTGTTTCTCTAGCCTTGTTATATTTGTAAGAAATGGATAAAATTTATTTGTTACCTAATACAATGAATCATTATAAAAATAAGGTTTCCAGTTGTTATAAATCTTTTCATGCCTTATACAATAAGTAATGTCTTCAAGGTTTATAGTGGAGTTTAAAAGGTTAAGCTTACTGCTAAAGGAATCAGAGAAAGCTTTAAAAGCATCAGGAATCGACTTAGCAGATAAATTGAAAGTTTCAAGCGGTTCAAAACTGCTTTCACCGTTTCTGTTTAAAGATATAATTTCATAAGCATCATTACTTGCTTCTTCCACTAACTTATTTATATTTCTTTTTAAGTTTATATCATAATTACTTGGATAAGTTACTTCTAAGTTAATTCTATAACAAATATTTCTGGCTTTTACGCAAGGCATTTCGCTAGTAATTTCGTTATCATCCAAATAACCTATTGTCTTAGTCATAACATCTTCTTTGATATCAGGTATATCTATTGAAGCCAGAGTTTTAGTATAGACATCCTTACTTCCATTTAATGAATATTCCTTTTGATTATTTAGTAATAATGATTTATCACTTCTGTTTAAATCTATGCAATCATTGCATTTTTCTTCTGATTCAGAATCAGATCTATAGCATATGAAAGAATCTATTCTTCTTAAATCTAATCCGAAATAGACCCAATTTCTACGGAACCATCTAAAACCAGATACTGTACGTCTGTTAACACTTAATAAGAAAGTCCAATAGTTATTTCCATTCTCTTCCCAAATATATGTGTATTTATAAAGACAAAATCTTATAGAGTTAGAACTAACAGCTTTAGCATTTACACCACCGCTAACTCCGACTTTTTGAACTCCAGAATCATTTTTTTTTGGGACATAATTAGGTGGTGGAGATTTAGGTGCTCCAGGAGGATTGAATACACCACCGCCAGGGTAATTAAAATTTGGAGAATTATCATAATCAAAATTAGGAGGATTAAAATTAAAGTTAGGAGGATAGTTTCCTGGAGGCGGAAAACCTCCACTATTTGGTGTAAAAGGTGCACGTTTTTTATCAGCAGATTCATCTAAAATTGGTGAAAATTCAAAGCTATTAAAGTCTTCGAAGTTCATAGTATCGTCACTAATGAACTCATTATCAATTAACATTTATATTTTACTCCTCAGAAATTAGTTATAAATAATATATTCATCAGAGTTTCAGATTGTTATAATTTACGTTAATATAATTCTTGAACTTTTATATTCTTACATAAATTGGTTGTATTCTTAAATATACTAGAATCTAATTTCAAAATCAATATAGGACGTACTAGGTAATTCTGCTTCAACAATTTCATATGCTAAGTTTATCCAACTTTCACATGTGTTAAGAATTATCCCATCGCTAGTTACAACATGATCCAATTTATTTAGAATAACATCTGCATTTGGAATAAGAATAACTTCTATATCGAAGTTGTATTTATATAGAAGTTCTAATAGCCTTGATTTTAATCTTCCTGTGTTAGAAACAGGAGAGTCAAGATAAAAGATAGCCTTACGTATCTTCATTTTATCCAATCTTTTACCAATCAAGTCTATTGCTGTATCTGTTTTATCAATTAACTTATATGTTCCACGAAGTCCAGCCAAATCTCGGAGAGTTCCGTCCATACATTTAATTAGTGTTGAGTTAGACAAAGCTACTTCAAGAGTAATAATTATATTAAGACCATCAATATGTAGTGTGCTATTTTCGTATGTATCTAATATTTTACGTTTCTGCCTGCTAATAATATCTTTATAAGAAGATATGCTTCTTTTTAATGCTAGTCTTTGCCTAGCAGAAAATAAAAAATGATTTCCTACAAATTCAACACTTTTATCTATACTATACCCGTGATTTATTAAGTAATAGATATCCTTTTGAGCTTTTTTTAATAATGTTAGGTTTTCTTCATTAAATTCAATTTCGTCAGATGGAACAAAGCCTCTTTTAACTATTTGTGTCATATAAATATACCTCCTAAAGTAGCATCTATATCTATATAATTATTAATATCTCCATAAATATACCTTGAATTATAACATACTTATGTAAAAATAATACAAATAAATCATATGTGATATAATGAAATAATTACTTTTATGGAGAGTATAGTAGAGAAGCAATTAAAAAATTATAGGAATTATTATATTAGGTAAAGGCAGGAAATTATAACAATGTAACATTGTATTTATGTGATAGGAATAAAATAAATTCATTGAGAATAAAAAATATAGCTACGGAAATTTTGTTGATAGGAATCACTCCTAGATCAGAAATCTGTAGCTATATTATAGTTAAATAAAGTGGATTAATATCACTATTTTGTTTATAGATATCCAATTTAAGAATTTAACTTATTAGATGAATGTATTTACAAATTTGCTAAAACTTTAAGTTCATATCTTCACTAGAAATCATAAATATATTTTCATAGATTTTCGGAACAAAATATTTATGATTTCGGTAAATTACCACATAAATTTAGTTTTAGATTCGGATATCTATAAGTATATAATTAACAATTAGTTTAATTAAAATTTAGGAATGTCTAAGATAGCACCTCTATTTCCTGACGTAACAAGAGCAGCGTATCTTGCTAGATAACCTGTAGTTATTTTGGGTTTTCTTGGTTTCCAATTTGCTTTTCTTCTTGCTAATTCTTCATCGCTAACTAAGAAGTTAATAGTGTTAGCGTTAATATCAATTTGGATGATATCTCCATCCTCAACTAATGCTATGTTACCACCTACTGCTGCCTCTGGAGAAACGTGCCCGATTGAAGCACCTCTGCTAGCGCCACTAAAACGTCCATCTGTTATAAGAGCAACGGAACTTCCGAGACCTCTTCCTGCAATTGCAGAAGTTGGATTAAGCATTTCTCTCATACCAGGGCCTCCTTTAGGTCCTTCATATCTGATAACAACAACATCTCCAGCAACAATTTTTCCTGTATTTATGGATTCAAGGGCATCTTCTTCGCAATCAAATACTTTAGCTGGACCTTCATGCTTTAACATTTCTGGCACAACGGCTGAACGCTTAACGACACATGAATCAGGTGCTAGATTTCCTTTAAGAACTGCAATCCCACCAGTTTGACTATATGGATTTTCGACTGGTCTAATAACTTCAGTGTTTTTATTTGCACATCCTTCAATGTTTTCACCAACGGTTCTTCCTGTACATGTTATAAGGTTAGTTTTTAATAAACCAAGTTTATTTATTTCATTCATAACAGCATAAATTCCACCAGCATCATTTAAATCTTCAATATAAGTGTGCCCTGCAGGAGCAAGATGGCAAAGGTTTGGTGTTTTTGAACTAATTTCATTAGCTATATCAACATTTAAATCAAAGCCAACTTCGTGTGCAATTGCAGGTAAATGCAACATACTATTGGTACTGCAGCCAAGAGCCATGTCCATAGTCATAGCATTCATAAATGCATCTTCTGTCATAATATCTCTTGGTCTTATGTTCTTTTCAAGTAATTCCATGATTTTCATGCCAGCATGCTTTGCAAGTTTTATTCTTTCTGAATAAACTGCAGGGATTGTACCATTCCCTTGAAGGCCCATACCAAGTACTTCCGTTAAACAGTTCATACTATTTGCAGTATACATTCCTGAACAAGAACCACAAGTAGGGCATACGTTGTTTTCATATTCATCTAATTTTTCAGCTGTAATTTTTCCAGCATTGTAAGCGCCAACAGCTTCAAACATACTTGATAAGCTTGTCTTACATCCGTCAACTTTTCCGGCAAGCATTGGTCCGCCACTTACAAAAATTGTAGGAATATTAACTCTTGCTGCAGCCATTAGAAGGCCAGGAACATTTTTATCACAATTAGGAACCATTACTAATGCATCAAAGGCATGAGCCATTGCCATAGCTTCAGTAGAATCTGCAATTAAATCTCTTGTAACTAATGAATATTTCATTCCTTCATGTCCCATAGCAATACCGTCACAAACAGCAATTGCAGGAAAGACAATTGGAGTACCTCCAGCCATTGAAACTCCCATTTTTACAGCTTCAACTATTTTGTCTAAATTCATATGACCAGGAACGATATCATTTTGTGAGCTCACGATACCTACAAGAGGCCTTTCCATTTCTTCTTTTGTTAAACCTAAGGCACTAAGCAATGAACGTTGAGGTGCACTTTTAGATCCTTTTGTTATTACATCACTTCTCATAGTATATTCTCCTTACATATATTTATAATTATCGCGTTGTATGTTTTAATTATAAGTTGTATGATGTCTGTTGTCAATTGTAACATAAGATTAAAATAAAAAAGTGCTATTTCTATAAATATAAAGAATTAGCACTTTATCTTATTCATTTGGTATACCTAAATCTTTCATTGCTCTAATAATATGAATTTTCATGGCAGTTTTTGCACCTTCAGCATCTCTAGCCTCCAGAAACTCCATTATCATGCGATGATCATTTAAAGTATTTTGAAGAATTGATTTATTTTCATCGGATAAAATAACACCATTATCAATTGCTTTGTATAATATAGGCATCAGCTTGTTCATAAATTCATTATGAGTAGCTTTTGCGATAGATTTATGGAAGGATCTCTCTACCTCGGTTCGATCTTCATTATTTAGGATCATTTCTTCTTCAAGTCTTCCGTAGTACAATATTCTTTCTAATTCCTTATCAGTGGCGCGTTTAGCAGCATAGTAAGCAGTCTCTGGTTCGAAAATTAATCTCATCTCATATAAATCTTTAACATCTAATTTTTGAGTAGAAAGATTTTCTAACCCCATGCTTTCAGTAATGTTTTTTATTTCTGATACAAATGTGCCTTTGCCTCGCCTAATTTCTAAAATATTGTGAGCAACTAAAATACGAATGGCTTCTCTTAGAGTAGTTCTGCTTACTTTTAATTCAGTAGAAAGCTCATTTTCATTTGGTAGTTTATCACCAATATTAAATTTTTTATCTATAGTAATCATCGCTAGTATATCATCAGCAACACTTTCCGATAAGCTTTTTCCTTTTCGTGGCATAAACAAACCTCCTTTTAGGTTATGTTTATATAATATAATAAAAGAGTCTAGCTTTCAATAGTGATGTCTGATGTCTTATGATTAAAGATTCCTATAAATACAAAATAAAGCTCGTTGAAGTGAATCCAACGAGCACATACATAAAATTAGATTTGGTTTTCAGGGATAAATGTAGCACAGTCTGTTTCTTGAGTATCGCTAGCATTTTTAGGTTGTACTTCTATTTGTTGTGCACAACAGTGATCACCTGACATATAATATTGACATGTATTAACAACGCATTTGATTCCTTGGTTTGGTGAACTCATTTTTTCTGGTTTCATAGTTGTTACCTCCTAATAATATTATTTTAATTAACAATAATATTATTAGTTAATGGAATTTTTTTATACGAAAAAATGTAAGTTATATTTTTCAAAAAATGACTAAAGATATTTTGTTTATTACTTTAAAAATGTATTTTTTATCTTTTCGTGCCACTAATTGTCCATTGATACGATTACATGATTATAGTAATATATAATTAACAAATAGATTAGGGGGGGTACAAATGACATTTGTAATAATAACAGTATTTGTGATTTATTCGATGGTGCGTAAACCAAGTACCGCATCCAATAAAGAGAAATAGATTTTTATACAATCAAAATTGTAAAGTTTAATAAAAAATAAATATATAATTTATATTAGAAAGAGTAGCTTAAACGCTGCTCTTTTTTTAATGTTAAGGAATAAAGTTTAGCATTAACAATTTTTGCAATGCAGAAATTATATACTATACGTATATAAATGGATTAATGAATGCTTATGAGTTTAAGTTAGTAATAACATATAAATAGGAATGACAATTAAGCTAAAAATAGTTGTTATAATTGTATTTATCGTAGCATATTCGTAATCTGCATTATAACGTTTAGATACTATTGCTGTATTAGTCATGACTGGCATTGCTGCTTGAATAACAAATACTTCTTTCATAAGTAAGGGAGTATTTGCAAAATTACACAATAACAAAATTAATATAGGAGAAATGACAAACCTTCCTAAAAGTATTGCTAGCATGTCCCAGCTAAATCTAAATTCTTTGAAATTAACAGAGTGAATTGTTATCCCTATAAACAACATAGCTAATGGTGTTGTTAAATTACCGAAATATTTGCAAGTATCTAGAACAAACTTTGGAAGATGAATATCTAGTAATATAAGTAAAACAGCAAAAGTAAAGCTTAATAAAGGAGGTGACATGATACGTTTTATTGTATCAAAGGAAAAGATATTGGCATTGGTAGAGTCGCCATCACGACTAATTTCATATACACCAAGTGTCCAGAAAAATGTAGTATTTGCTATGTAGTATAATAAAACATTCGGGATGCTTTTTTCACCAAATAAAGCCATATTCACTGGAAGACCAATAAATATAGAATTTGATACAAAAAACATTGATCTAAAGGTACCAATTCGTTTCTTGTCCACTTTAATAGCTTTAGAAACAATTACGGCAATTATATAACCAATAGCCATGGATGTAAATGGAGCGAATAATCCATCACTAAGACTCAATAGTTTCTCTTTATCAAAGCTTTCTGTAAATTGTGAAATCATGAGGCAGGGGATAGCAAGATTGCACACTAGTCTTGAAAAAAGCTTTGAAGTTTTTTCATCAAACCAGCCTTTATGAGATAAAAAGAATCCAGTAGAAATCATGAGAACTATACTGAATACACTTCCTAATGCATTAAAAATAACCATTATAAATTCTCCTTTAATATATTTTTAACTAATTGAATTAAAGAATAATGGATTACACTTTGACTTATATAATGCAATCCTTTGATAAAATATTTTTCAAATGTTTTAAATCGTTGTCTATGTGGTTGTACATAGCTTTATATGCTTTTTCTTCATCTCTCTTTTTAATATAATGAAATATCTCAAGATGATGATTGAAAATATCCATATTACGATCAGGTTCATAAACATCTATAGATCTATAAAAATAAGTGAGAGAACTCAAATCTTTACTCAATTTTTTTAGATGTTTATTTTGACTGAAATCTAAGATTAAATCATGAAATTTAGTATTTAGTTCAATAATACTTTTGGTAAGTGTATCATCAAAGCTTTCTATGTTTTTTTGAATTTTTACTAATACCTTTTCAATTTCATCTAATTCTTTATCAGATGCTTTAAGAGTAGTTAATTTTGCAGCTTGAGATTCTAAAGCTTGGCGACACTCGTAAATATTTTCGATGTCTTCTTTAGTTGGCTTATAAATTGTAATTTTTGATTTATCTCCAATAACAAGCAGTCCATCTTTTTCTAAAGAACGTATAGCTTCTCTTACTGGACTTCTGCTTATTTGAAATTCGCTGGCAAGTTTGGATTCATAAATCCTATCTCCGGGTTTTAAAATACCGTTAAATATCATAGCTTTTATAGAATTGTAAGCTTGATCATAGTAAGAAGGTGCTTTTTCAATTTTATATTTTTCCATTACTTTATCCTCCTATAGATTGTGTTAAAACGATTAATTAATTTCAATATTTATACAATGTATACTGTCGACAAATTAATTTTAGTATAATCTACATATACTAAATAATCAATATAATTGAAATTAGATTGTAAAAATAAATAAAAAACCTGGTGGATTAAATTTATAATCTACCAGGCCAGATAATTATATTAGCCTATTTTATTTATCTTCTTCTATGATGTTTCTTATGTTCAACTAGATCGATAGCTCCAAGAACCATGTGAGCTGCACCGAACCCAACAACTCCAGCAGCGATAACTGGTGTCATTTCTGCTGCCACCATAGCTGCACCTACACCTGTTACAACTGTACCTAATGCGGTTGGTATTGCTCCTTCTCGAATTCTCATATTTATTCCTCCTTTAAACTAATAGAGTTTAATAATAGTATGTTTTTATCTAAGATTTATTATTTACATTAGTAACTTTCCACTTAAAATGATTTTTATGCTAAGTAATAATTTATAAAAAATATTAAATTATCTGCTTTATAAATTTTACTTATCTTCGGTTTGCTTATCATATGCTATAAGGCATACTGGAGGATTATGGTGTTCATTTATTCTGTTTTCCATTTGTCTTATGAAATATATATCTTCTGTAGATAAATCACTGAATTCATTATCAAATTTACTGCTATCATTACTCATGCTATCACTCCTTTCATAAGTATAGTATGGATAGGTAGAAAGATTTTAATCTGAAAATAATAAAGTAATAAGCTTTTTATTGTATGTATTATATAAGTGTATATATTTTTTCAGCGTGGCAAAGATAATTTTAATAAAGTATAAAAGGAGTGTTGTTTATATGTTATCTACAATAAAAGCCAACAATTTAATAAATGAAAAATCTCCTTATTTATTGCAACATGCTAATAATCCAATAAATTGGTATTCATGGGGGGATGAAGCATTTGCAAAAGCTAAAGAGGAAGATAAGCCTATTTTTTTATCGATTGGGTATTCAACTTGTCACTGGTGTCATGTAATGGCCCACGAATCATTTGAAGATGAGGAAATTGCAGGAATTATGAATGATAGTTTTATTGCGATTAAAGTGGACAGAGAGGAAAGACCAGATATTGATAGTGTATATATGACAGTTTGCCAAGCCTTAACCGGCCATGGAGGCTGGCCGCTTACAGTGATAATGACTCCAGATCAAAAACCATTTTTTGCAGGTACTTATTTTCCTAAAAAGGCTAAATATAATATGCCAGGACTTATGGATATTTTAAATTCAATAAATAAGCAATGGAAGGATAATAAGGATAAGCTTATATCATCTGGTGATAGTATTTTATCAGAACTTGGTGGCTATTTTGATGGTGAAACAAGCAAATTGAAGTTGACATCTAAGACATTAAAAAATGGGTATAATCAAATTTTACACGCTTTTGAGGAAAAGTATGGAGGCTTTGGTGATGCACCTAAATTTCCGACGCCTCATATAACAATGTTTTTGCTTAGATATTATAAATCTCATAAAGAAATTAAAGCTTTAGAAATGGCTGAAAAAACTTTGATTTCTATGTATAGAGGTGGAATATTTGATCATATAGGTTTTGGTTTTTCGAGATATTCTACGGATAATAAGTGGTTGGTACCACACTTTGAAAAGATGCTTTATGATAATGCTTTGCTTGTTATTTCATATTTACAGGGGTACGAGGTCACAAAAAATGAGATTTACAAAGAGGTTGCAACAAAAGTGCTAGAATATGTATTTAGAGAGCTTACTAGTAAAAATGGTGGATTTTACTGTGCTGAAGATGCAGATAGCGAAGGTGAAGAGGGAAAATATTATGTTTTTGAACCTTTAGAAATTTTAAGTGTTTTAGGAGAAGAAGATGGTACGTATTTTAATGATTATTTTGACATAACTTCTGATGGGAACTTTGAGGGCAAGAGCATTCCGAATTTAATAAAAAATAAAAACTTTCATAAGTCAGATGATAGGATAAAGTTACTTAGTGAACAAATACTTCAATATAGAAGTGACAGAACGGAATTACATAAAGATGATAAAATCTTAACTTCATGGAATGGACTTATGATAGCTGCACTTGGAAAAGCCTATAAAGTTATTGAGGATGAAAGATACTTTGAATATGCTAAGAAAGCAGTAGAGTTTATTTTCAATAACTTGATGGACGAAAATAAAAGGCTTCTTGCAAGGTATAGAGATAAGGATTCGCGTCATAAAGCTTATTTAGATGACTATGCTTTTCTTTGTTTTGGACTTATAGAGCTTTATGAAAGTAGCTATGATATTGAGTTTTTAAATAAGGCGATTGAAATAAATAAGGATATGATTAACTTATTTTGGGATAATGAAAAAGATGGATTCTTCCTTTATGGTGAGGATAGTGAAAAATTAATTGCTAGACCTAAGGAACTTTTTGATGGTGCTATGCCTTCAGGAAATTCTGTTGCAGCTTACAATTTAATAAAGCTTGCAAGACTTACTGGTGATTTAACTCTTGAAGAAATGGCAGAGAAACAATTTGATTTTATTTGTGGCTCAGTATTTAATGAAGAGATAAATCATTCATTCTTTTTAATGGCTGCATCATTTGCTTTAAATGAATCACAAGAATTAGTATGTGTTACTAATGATAAAGGTGAAGAAGAAAAAATCAAAGATTTATTAAGTGAAAGACCTATTTTTAATTTAACAACAATAATTAAGAATGATGAAAATAGAAATGAAATAGAAGATTTAGCACCATTTCTTAAGGAATATGATCTTATAAATGAAAAATCTACATATTATTTATGTAAAGGAAAATCATGTATGGCTCCAGTAAATGATATTGATGAATTGAGAAAAATGTTATCAAAATTATAAGGCAGCGTAGTATTTAGTAAATATTAAAAAGAGTTTTTCTGTAGGATTAAATTTATTTAAATACATTTTTTAAGGATGTATATAATAATTTTAGAAGTTATATACTCCTTATTAAATTCTCAATAATAGCTTTATTAATTGTAGGATTATGGATGCATATTAAAAGGAGATGAATAATTAATCTAAAATTAAGATTTATTTAAGTTGTTATAAGACCGAGTTTTAGTATAATAATTCCAAGGAGAGGATAAATTTATGATAAATATAAGCAATATAACAAAAAGTTATAATGGAAATTATAATGCGGTAAGCAATTTAAATTTGGAAATCAGGGATGGAGAAATATATGGATTATTAGGGCCTAATGGGGCTGGAAAAACAACAACTATTAAAATGATAACTGGAATAATATCGCCTACATCGGGAAAAATTGAAATTAACGGAATTGATATTAGTAAAGAGCCAGTTAGAGCAAAAGAGCAATTTGGTTATGTTCCAGATAGCCCGGATATGTTTTTAAGATTAAGTGGAATGGAATATTTAAATTTCATGGCTGATGTTTATGGGGTTTCAAAGGAAGAAAGATTGTTAAGGATAAAAGAAATATCAAAAAGGTTTGAAATGGAGTTGGCATTAGGAGATAAGATACATTCATATTCTCATGGTATGAGACAAAAGGTGGTTCTTATGGGAGTTTTGATTCATAAGCCAAAAGTTTGGATTTTAGATGAACCAATGACAGGTTTAGATCCAAAATCAGCATTTACATTAAAAGAAATGATGAGAGAACATGCTGATGAAGGAAATACCGTGATTTTTTCTACACATGTGTTGGAAGTTGCAGAGAAAGTCTGTGATAAAGTCGCGATTATTAATAAAGGGCAATTAATATTTAATGGAACACTAAGCAATATGAGAAAAGAGTTTAAAGAGAATGAATCCTTGGAAGAGATGTTTTTGGAGATGATTCAAGATGAGTAGGCTTAAGATAATAACAAACTATTTTATAAGAAATGCATTTGAGGAAATGTTTGCTAGTAGTAAGAAAATGAAACCTGTATTCGCAGTGATGCTAATGATATTTATTGTAGTAATGTTATCTATGCCTTTTACTGTAATAATAAGTGAAGGCTACGGACCACTTCATGCTATGAGGCAGGAAGGAATATTATTATCAATAATATTGTCAATTGGGGAGAGTGTTTCTTTCATCTTTGGAATGTATACAATAATAAATATCTTATACTTTTCAAATGATATTGAAGTTATATTACCACTTCCTTTTAAAAGCAGTGAAATAGTATTTGGAAAGTTTATGGCAGTGTTAATTAATATGTATGTGTATACATCAATGTTGATTTTGCCACTTATAGTCTATGGATTTGTGTCAAAGGCAAGCTTCTTGTATTATTTATATGGAATTATAGTGTTATTAATAACTCCTATTATACCGATGGTATTGGCATCGTTAATATGCATGATTCTTATGAGGTTCACTAGCTTATCTAAGCATAAAGATGCATTTAGAGTATTTACAGGGTGTGCATCACTAATATTGATAGTAGGATTCAATCTTTTTACATCAAGTTCTGGAAGAAGTACAAATTCACAGCAAATGATTCAAAGATTTTCAGATGGAAATAACAGCGCGATGAGTACGCTAAATGATATTTTCATAACAAGTAGATTTTCTTCAAATGCGCTATTATATAACAATGACATTAGAGGCTTGCTTAATATACTTATGTCTTTATGCCTAAGTTTAATCATTTTCATAATATATTATTATATAGGAGGAAAGTTATATTTAAAGGGAGTAATAGGTATTTCTGAAACTTATAGCAAGAGGGAAAATATTTTAGAAAACGGTAAGGCAGATAAGATAATAAAAGAAAATTCAAAGTTAAAAGCATTAATTATAAAAGATATTAAAATCTTATTCAGAACTCCTCAATTCTTTATTAATTGCATAGCGATGATGTTTTACATGCCGGCAGTAATGGGTGTTGCATTTTTTTCCGGTGGTAAACTATCAGAGTATAGGTATTTATTAAATAGTAGTCCCAAATGGAATGCGATTACCATAGCAATTGCATTTGTAGGTGGAACGGTATGTATAATGTCAGGTGGAGCAGGTGCAAGTGCACTTTCAAGAGAAGGTAAAGATTTTATTGTATCGAAGTATATTCCTGTGGAATATAAAACTCAGCTATACTCTAAGATTCTTTCATCATTATTTATAAATGAATTTGGGATGGTTATAGTTGTCTTAGGACTCTTATTAGTAAACGTAAGTCCTATCATAATATTGCTCGGGACGATATCTTCATTTGGATCAATACTTATGGTAACTTTATTGGGATTATATATAGACTTTAAATCACCAAAATTGGAATGGGAAAATGAAAAAGCTATGTTTAAAAATAATTATATACCTCTATTAATTATGCTTATTATATTTATATTAGGAGCTGGTTTAGTAGTAGCTGCCATAATATTGAGGAATTATGTAATTATATTTGGAATTTGCATTATTATTTCACTTGTTGGAAGTAGTCTTTTATATAAAGGCTTATTAAAGAATGCTTATAAAATATATAATGAAAAATAGTCAGAATAAGATAAAAATGCATTACAAAAATTTGTTTTTTGATTTTGTAATGCATTTTGAATTAAAGTTAATTTGACACCAACTTAGTGTAATGATATAATCATTTACAGAGTGTGAAGGTCACACGAAGGGGTACACCACCTTGGGTGTATTTTTTCGTGTGGCCTTTTTTAGTCATATTAAATATTTAAGAGGTGATTAAATGGTAAAAGTGAATGGAAAAGAGGCAGATAATGCAACTGGATTATCGTTAGAGGACTTTCTTATCAGTGAAGGATATTTAATAGATAAGATTGTAGTTGAGCTAAATGGTGAAATAATGCCAAAACCCCAATATAAGCAGACAAATATTAAAGATGGTGATTCTTTAGAAGTAATTAGCTTTGTTGGAGGCGGCTGATGCATTAATAAATTCAGAAATATCACTAATGTATATTATCAACAATAAAAACAATAATTTTACTGCAAGATCTAGATTAGAAAAGGACAAGCTTTTAAATTAAGTTATTTATTTAATAATTTGGTTATACATATTAATTTATTTTAATAATCGAATTTTATATACTACTAGTTCTTGCTGAAAAATGCTAAAGGAGAGTATTGGAATGAAAAAAGATGTATTAACACTTGGAGGACATGAATTCTCATCAAGATTCATACTAGGTTCTGGAAAATATAATTTGAATTTAATTAAGGCTGCAGTTGAGAATGCAGGCGCACAGATGATTACTTTGGCATTAAGACGCGCTAATACAAGCGGAGGTGAAAATATTTTGGATTTTATTCCAGAAGGGGTTACATTGCTTCCAAATACATCTGGGGCAAGAAATGCGGAAGAAGCAGTTAGAATTGCAAGACTTGCAAGAGCAATGAATTGTGGTGACTTTGTAAAAGTTGAAATAATTCATGACTCAAAATATTTGCTTCCAGATAATTATGAGACTATTAAAGCAACTGAAATTCTTGCTAAAGAAGGCTTTATAGTAATGCCATATATGCATGCAGATTTAAATGTGGCTCGTGATCTAGCTAATGCTGGAGCAGCATGTATTATGCCTCTTGCATCACCGATTGGATCTAATAAAGGTTTAGCTACAAAAGAATTCATAAAAATATTAGTAGATGAAATAGATCTTCCAATTATTGTGGATGCAGGGATTGGAAGACCATCTCAAGCTTGTGAAGCTATGGAAATGGGAGTGGCAGCTGTTATGGCTAATACTGCAATTGCGACAGCTGGTGATATTCCAGCTATGGCAGGAGCATTTAAACAAGCAATTGAGGCAGGACGTGCAGCATATCTTTCAGGACTAGGTAGAGTTCTAGATAAAGGTGCTTCTGCGTCATCACCATTAACTGGGTTTTTAGAAGATTAGGAGGCAGACTATGAGCGAAGAACGTATAAATCACATGGAATATATGGCTGGGATGGAAGTATTAGAATCAGATGTAATGGATAAAGTAATTAATCACATGGAAGCTTATGATTATAATAAGTATACAGAAACAGATGTTAGAGTGGCTTTGGATAATGATTATCGTACCATAGAAGATTTTGCAGCATTATTATCACCAGCAGCTATGCCGTTTTTAGAGGAGATGGCTCAATTAGCTAAAGAGGAAACAAGAAAGCATTTTGGCAACTCAGTTTACATGTTCACACCACTATATCTAGCAAATTATTGTGAGAACTATTGTATTTATTGTGGATTTAACTGTCATAATAAAATACGCAGAGCGAAGTTAAATTTCGATGAAATAGAGAAAGAAATGCAGGCAATAGCTAAAACAGGTTTGGAGGAAGTGCTTCTGCTTACTGGTGAAAGCAGAAAAATGTCAGATGTAAAATATATTGGAGAAGCTTGTAAGATAGCACGTAAGTATTTTAAGATGGTAGGATTAGAAGTATATCCTATGAATTCTGATGAATATGAATATCTTCAAGAATGCGGTGCAGATTTTGTAACTGTATTCCAGGAAACTTATAATTCAGATAAATATGAAACACTTCATCTTGAAGGGCATAAGCGCATATTTCCATATAGACTTAATGCGCAAGAAAGAGCTCTAAAAGGTGGGATGCGTGGTGTTGGATTTGCAGCATTACTTGGCCTAGATGACTTTAGAAAAGATGCTTTTGCGACAGGGGTACATGCATACCTTCTTCAAAGAAAGTATCCGCATGCAGAGATGGCATTTTCATGTCCAAGGTTAAGACCAATTATTAATAATGATAAAATTAATCCAAAGGATGTGCATGAGAAACAACTCTTGCAAGTCATTACAGCTTACCGTCTTTTTATGCCTTTTGCTAATATTACGATTTCTACAAGAGAATGCGAAAGATTTCGTAATAATGTAATTGGCTTAGCAGCTACTAAGATTTCAGCAGGTGTAAGTACAGGAATAGGAAGCCATGCGGAAGATGCAGAAGACAGGGGAGATAATCAATTTGAAATTGCAGATAACAGATCAGTAGATGAAGTGTATGAAGCAATTAAGTCTAAAGGCTTACAGCCTGTAATGAATGATTATGTATATTTATAAGATTAATAAGATGTTTATATCTTTAAACATAGGCAAAGATAGATGAGTTGTAATCTAAATATATCTTAATACTGAAATAATTTAGTAGGAATCTCTAATTGATTCCTACTTTTTTTTAGATAAATTTATTATACTAATTATAGTTTGACTTATATATAAGAATTATAAAATAAATATTATTTATTTTTCGCTTGAAGACCCAATATAATTACTTCAAGATATCCTGCAAAACGCGAAACAAAATCAGGTGGGGCTTCTAGTAGTGAAACAGTTTGAAACTCTTGACGTTGGTTTTTAGAGGATACTGCCGGAGAATATAAACTAGAGGCATAATAAATCTGATATTCATTAAAAAGTTTAAGCTCATCTTCTGTCAGGTTAGGAATAAATTTTTTAGTAATCAAATTTAATTTACCAAAGCTATTAGCAAGATCTTGCTTCAATATCTCCAGTGATTTTGTTGTCACATTACTTCTTAATACTGAAGCTAAAATTGAGAATAGCTTTAAAAAACGCTGATTTTCATACATTTGTTCTGACCATAACAGACAAAAAGTTTTAAGTTCTAATTGATCATAATCTTTAAGTTTATCATATGTCTTTTTTACCCATTTTTCTAAATCTGAACTTAATATCCATAGGAAAATTTCTTCCTTAGTGGAAACGTATTTATATAAATTTGCTCTTGAAAAATTTAACTCATTAGCAATTGAAGCAAGTGTGATTTTTTCTAAGGGCTCTCTTTCATATAGCTTTAATGTAGCCTCTATGATTTGTTCACGCCTAATGCTTTTTTGTTCTTCGTTTCGAGCACGTTGAAATTCCATTTCTTTACCTCCTTACTAATTGACAATTACATCATAGCAAATGAATCATAAACTTACAAGTTACTAAATGTTACTCAAAATTCATTGACAAGTTACGCGGTGTAACTTATACTTAAGTAAGTTTCATGGTGTAACTTATATTCTCGAAATCGTAGATATGATAAAAAGTCATAAATTAATGAGAAGAGACGTATAAGGAAGCTTAAGTAACTTAGAAGCAGGAGTATGTAAATGTTTTAGCCTATTTAATGTCTAGTAATATGTTAAACAACGGGGTGAACAAAGAATGAAGGATAATAGTAATGAACAGGCAAATCCATGGTTAGCAATGATAGTTATCATAGTTGGTACATTTATGTCGGTACTAAGCAGTAGTATAATTAATGTTGCATTAACTAAAATGATGTCTGTATTTGGAGTAGGATTAGATGATGTGAAGTGGGTAATGACAGCTTATACATTAGCACTTGGAGCAATTATTCCTTTAACAGGATATCTTCAAGATATTTTTGGCGCTAAAAAAGTATATATAGTTGCATTGGCGATTTTTACAATAGGGTCTGCGTTATGCGGATTTGCATGGAGCAATTCTAGTATGATAGCATTTCGTGTATTTCAAGCTATTGGAGGAGGGATGATGCAGCCTGTTGGCATGAGTATAATATATTCTGTATTTCCAAGAAAAAAGATAGGACTTGCACTTGGAGTTTATGGAATAGCAGCTATGGCCGCACCTGCTATAGGACCAACTCTTGGTGGACTGATTATAGAAAAAATGGATTGGAGATTAATTTTTACAGTAAATATCCCAATAGGAATAATAGGAGTATTGTTGGGGATGATTATTTTAAAAGGCCAACCTATGAAACCATTTAAGGCATTTGATATAGTAGGATTTTTATCATCTACAGTAGGTTTGGTAAGTTTGTTATATGTACTTGGAAAAGGATCCTCAATTGATTGGGGTGATATGATAAATCCAATGTTAGTAGCGTTGGGGAGTTTAAGCCTCATATTATTTGTGGTTAATGAACTTACACATCCAGACCCACTATTAGATCTGAGAGTTCTCAAACTATTTGATTTTAGTATGAGCTTAGTTATAATAACTGTGTTAACTATAGGATTAATGGGAGGGTCATATGTATTGCCTTTATTTCTGCAGAATGTAAGGGGATATACTGCGATGCAGGCGGGACTTATCATGTTTCCATCAGCACTAGTTATGGGGGCTTTGATGCCATTAAGCGGAACGCTTTATGATAAATTCGGAGCTAAACCTGTAGTTATACCAGGTCTTATTATATTAGCACTAGCTACATTTAAGTTGTCAACAGCTATAAGCATGAATTCTAGCAAGGAATCAATAATATTTATTAACTGTATAAGATCTATTGGATTAGGAATAGCTATGATGCCTATTAGCACTGCTGGTATGAATGTAGTAAAAGGCGAAATGATTCCAAGAGCATCAGCATTGAATAGCACTATAAGACAGGTAGCAAGTTCTCTTGCTGTAACCATAATGACAGTAATAATACAATCGAAAACAAGTTATAATTATTCAAAACTTGCAGAGCAAATAAATATCTACAATAAAACAGCAGTAGGAACTATAAATTCACTAACAAAATCATATATGTATGAAGGTTTTTCACAAGAAACTTCTAAAGTTATGGCACTATCTCAATTGGCAAAAATTATTCAAGGACAAGCATCTGTAGATGCTATGGCATATTCTATTTCTGTAACTGGAGCTATAGCTGTTATTGCTATATTTTTAACATTATTTATGAGAACTAGAAGATGATATAAAAAATTAAACTATAATAGAGGAATGTGTTATTTAATAATAGATATATATAAATTAAAAAGATATTAATATAAAAATAATATAAAATTTTACTAATGAATTTGATAGACAAATAAGAAAATACTTATAAAGTAAATTGATTAAAGGGGATAGAATAATGAAAGTAAAGGATTTTATGATTACTGATGTAATTTCCGTAAGTAAAGAAAATACTATTAAAGATGTCATGAGGGTATTAGTCACCAATAAAATAGGCGGAGTACCAATAGTAGATAATAAGGGAATACTTTCGGGTATTGTAAGTGATGGTGATATAATAAGAAGCATAAATCCTAAAGAAGGAAAAATGTATGATTTAATTTCATATGTATTTTATCTTAAAAAGGAAGAATTAGAAGAAGAAATTGGAATGATAAAGGATACTAATATCATGACTATTGCAAAATGTAAAGATATTTTCTGTGTTTTTCCAGAAGATACTATGGAAAAGGTTTTGTCTATTTTCTCAAAACATAACTTTAAAAAGATACCGGTTATAGATAAAGAAAGAAGAGTAGTAGGAGTTATTAGTAGAGGCGATGTAATTAGATATATACAGAAAAAGATTATAGATAAGTTGTAGGTAATAGTAAAAACTTATCTATAATAATTATATTAAAAGTAGAAATAAAGATAACAATTAATCTAGGACCATAGAATATAAAAATAAAAGTGAGTGTTAATTTAGAAAATAATTTCTAGATAAACACTCACTTTTTTGTTATAGAATTAAGCAGCTTTCTTTATGGATTTTATATATTCTTTGCCCTTTATAGAATTATACTTTCCTTCCCATTTTGATACAACAACAACTGCTAGAGAATTACCTAATACATTTACAACAGTTCTAGCCATGTCAAGTATACGATCTATTCCAGCTATAAAAGCTAGGCCTTCGGCTGGAATTCCAACAGAACCAAGAGTGGCTAGTAAAACTACAAAAGATACTCCTGGCACGCCTGCTATACCTTTTGAAGTAAGCATCAATACAAGCATTAAATTAATTTGAGCTGGTATTGATAAATTAATACCATATAATTGTGCAATAAATATTGCGGCAATAGCTTGGTAAAGAGTAGAACCATCTAGATTAAAAGAATAACCTGTTGGTACTACAAAAGTTGCAATAGCTTTAGGACATCCGAATTTCTCCATTTTCTCCATGATTTTAGGTAAAACTGTTTCTGAGCTTGCTGTGCTATAAGCAAGTATAAGTTCGTCTTTTAAAATTCTTATGATTGAAAAGATACTTGTCCCAACTAATTTTGCAATTAGTCCAAATATTAGTAATATAAATAAAATCATTGAACCATAAGTTGTAACTATTAGTTTTCCAAGTGGAATTAAAGATGAAAGTCCAAACTTAGAAACTGTCACACCAATTAAAGCGAATACTCCAAAAGGAGCTGTCTTCATTATTTGATTTGTTACCCAAAACATTGCATCAGCCGTTCCTTGGGCGAACTGTATAACAGGTTTCCCTTTTTCACCAATTGCAGCAACTCCTAGACCGAACATAACAGAAAAGAAAATGACTGAAAGCATGTCTCCTTTTGTAAGTGAATCAAAAATATTAGTAGGTACAATATTTATAAATGTGTCTGCAAAGCTATGATGTGCTACATTTTCTGCAGTGCTTACATAAGAATCAATGCTAGATTTAGCAAGCTCTTGCATATTTATTCCTGTACCTGGATGAAATACATTAGCAATTAAAAGTCCTAATACAATAGCAATAGTTGTTACTACTTCAAAGTAAAGAAGAGTTTTTCCTCCAAGTCTTCCAACCTGCTTAATATCTCCCGCTCCAGCAATACCAACTATAAGTGATGAAAAGACGATTGGAACTACAATCATTTTTATTAGACGAATAAAAATATCTCCAATAGGCTTTAAATATGCCTCAACAGCTGGATTTCCATAAAAAAATCCACCTACTATAATTCCAAGTATAAGTCCTGCAAGAATTTGTAATGCTAGACCAAATTTAATTTTCTTCATAGTAAATTATCCTTCCTTAGTTTAAAATTTGAATAAAAATAATATTAAATATGACGTTATTATCATTTCTTGTTGCAAATTATTAGGATTACTTAGCAACATTTTGAATTATAACATAAAAAATGAATTTTGTCTCTAAAAGAAATTCATTTTTAAAAATAAAGAATATATTCCTTTCTTGTTGTTCAATTAATTGAAAATATTTCTAGTTGTTAATTATATTTTTAATAAACTTACTATGGTGTATTTACGAAAAGCTAGATTTTAACACTAAGAGAAAAGCACCAAGATAAAGGGCTTAAGATAGAAAACTGAACATATTAATTAATATAATAAATATATATTTAGAGAATTAGATATTGATTTTCAAAAGAGTTAGCAAATTAAAATATGAAAATAAATATAGGCAATAATGCAAACCAGATAATATGAAATGTGTTTATTAAACCATAGAATATGATACTTCCATTAATAAAGTAATTACAGTACTTTAGTTGTTTATTAGTTGCATCTTTCATTCTAAAATATATGAATACAAAAAGAACTGCAGGAGCTAATATTTTTAATAAAAAACTTATAGTTGGACTTTTTACTACTTCTAACATGAAAATATTTGCTTCTACGTAAAAACCAGTATCTAAGAGTAAAATAGTAAATACTATGTCTGTAACATTCAGGATATATAGAGCTAAAAATTTTATTTTTATATTTTTAAGAGAATAGTTTTTTATAAAAGTAATCATTAAAACACCTCCATTTAGTGATTATTACCATAATGAAGATATTGTATAAGCTTTATTAATTATAGGTAGATATATATTTTTTATTGGAACGTATATTTTGAACTACATTATTATAGATATGTTCTTATTTTCTAAGTAGTTTTTATGTTACTATATTTTTATAGATAGGATTTAAAATATCAAAGAAATTAAAAAAGCTGTGAATAAGATAGAAGTAAAGTTTGTATTAAGAGAATTTTAAGGAAAGAGCAAGGTATAATTGAAGGCAAAGAAAAAATAATATAATAAAGAGAGGAGTTCAAGTAAATGTACATATACACAATAGGACATTCTAACTATTCTATAGAGAAATTAATAGATATGCTAAAGACTTATAATATTGATACTGTTGTAGATATAAGAGGAACTCCGTATTCGAAATATAATGTTCAATATAATAAGGAAACAATAGCTGAAACTTTAAAAAAAGAAGGATTTATATACATATATATGGCTAAAGAACTTGCGGCTCAAAGGCAAGATAAAAACTCTTATAATAAGGAAGGATATTCTGATTTTGAAAAGGTAATTATGGAAGAAGATTTTTTAAGAGGAATTGAGAGGCTAAAAACAGGATGTCAGAAAGGTTATAATATTGCACTTCTTGGAGCTATGCAGGATCCTATAAGGTGTCATAGGAGTATATTAGTTGGAAGATCATTAAGGGAGAATGGATTTAATGTTAAGCATATTTTGGATGACTATACTTTGGCATCTCAAGAGAAAATAGAAGAGAAACTTTTAAGTAAATACTTTAGTAATAGGAATCAGATTACTATAGACAGCTTGCTTGGTAACGAAATTAGCGAGGTTGAAATGATTAAGGAAGGTTATCGACTGGCAAATAAAGAAATTGGATATAGAGTGGAGCATTTAGAATAATAGAAATCAAAATTAATATATAAGACATATATTAATATGTATTACTAAATTAGGATTTTAATTATGAAAAAAATTTTATCTAAAGTATTAAGAGGTATTAGGATTAAAAAAAATGGCATTAGAGCAGATATGTCGAGTGACCGTATTAGCTATGCAGATTATGTAAATTCTAAGAATTATTCTAGTGAAACCAACTACTTGATTTGGGTAGATACTGGAAGCTTTAAAGTGAATATTTTTAAAGGAAGCACAAATAAGTGGAACCTAATTAATAGTTATTTGTGCACCTTAGGAAAAGCCTCAACGCCAACACCTAAAGGAACTTATAAGGTTGGAATAAAGGGACTCTATTTTGGCGTAAATAAAGGATACAAGTGTTGGTATTATACACAGTTTAAAGGTAATTATTTATTTCATTCAATAATTTATAATTTGGATGGATCGGTTAGAGATGGAAGGTTAGGTATGAAGCTATCAGATGGGTGTATAAGGTTAGCCAAAGAAAATGCTAAATGGATTTATGACAATATACCTAAGGGGACTAAAGTAGTTATAAATTAACCTATATTTATATATTTGGATAGATAAATAAAAGTTAAGAGAATAATTATATAAAATTGCACTTGTAATTAAATATAAAAGAAAACATATTCATATTAAATCTAGTATATGGATTTTATTATAAAAATTACAATTATTCAGAAAATTCAAAAAACTATTGCAATTAATGATGAAATGAGATATAATTAAATCAAGATAAAGGTTTAATTTATCTTAGTGTACTGACACTTCAATCCGGCAGAAGAGTGTATCTCAAGAGATATACAGTTGGTGACGGGCAACGGAAAAATCCCGGTAGCAATGTACGACAGACGGTCGTACCCAGTTGGCGGACAACGTTAAAATCAGTAACTAAGAAAGAGCAAGTGGAGTTAGTAAGATTCACTTGCTCTTTATCTTTTGTAAAGGTAATAATTGATTATTATAATTAAAATGTTTAATATAAGCTGATTCATATATCCATCTAAATTTTATATTAGATTTAGGTGGAATTTTTATTGTAAAATAATTTTAAGAAAGCAGTGATTTTCTTGCAAAGGCGGGGATTAAAATATATACTAGTTTGAGATATAAAATATATTTTATTTTTATCTAAATGTATTGATTGGAGTAATAATTTAATGAAGAAATTTAAAAAGATTTATATAGAGATAACAAATGTGTGTAATTTAAGTTGCGATTTTTGCCCTAAAACAAATAGGGAACTTAAGTTTATGGATAAGAAAAGTTTTCAACATATCGTAAATAGCGTGAAATTACATACTGATTATGTATATTTTCATCTAATGGGAGAACCATTTTTAAATGAAAATATAAAGAGTTTTTTGGATATAAGCAATGAAAATTCATTAAAGGTTAATATAACTACTAATGGAACTTTAATAAGTGAAGTTAAAGATGTGTTACTTAGTTCAAATGCTTTAAGGCAAGTTAATATTTCGCTTCATAGCTTTGAAGCGAATGAGGGACATGTTGAGTTTAGTAAATATATAGATAATATAATTGAATTTGTTAAAGAAGCTAGTGAAAAAACTAATATAATAACTTCTTTAAGGTTGTGGAATTTAGATACAAAGTATACTGCTATCCATCTAAATTTTATATTAGATTTAGGTGGAATTTTTATTGTAAAATAATTTTAAGAAAGCAGTGATTTTCTTGCAAAGGCGGGGATTAAAATATATACTAGTTTGAGATATAAAATATATTTTATTTTTATCTAAATGTATTGATTGGAGTAATAATTTAATGAAGAAATTTAAAAAGATTTATATAGAGATAACAAATGTGTGTAATTTAAGTTGCGATTTTTGCCCTAAAACAAATAGGGAACTTAAGTTTATGGATAAGAAAAGTTTTCAACATATCGTAAATAGCGTGAAATTACATACTGATTATGTATATTTTCATCTAATGGGAGAACCATTTTTAAATGAAAATATAAAGAGTTTTTTGGATATAAGCAATGAAAATTCATTAAAGGTTAATATAACTACTAATGGAACTTTAATAAGTGAAGTTAAAGATGTGTTACTTAGTTCAAATGCTTTAAGGCAAGTTAATATTTCGCTTCATAGCTTTGAAGCGAATGAGGGACATGTTGAGTTTAGTAAATATATAGATAATATAATTGAATTTGTTAAAGAAGCTAGTGAAAAAACTAATATAATAACTTCTTTAAGGTTGTGGAATTTAGATACAAAGTATACTGCTAGTAATAGCATGAATATTGATATTTTTGAATTTCTTGAACAAAGTTTCAAAATAAAATCCAGTTTGAGAGAAAGTTTAAAGGAAAAAAATAGTTTTAAACTAAAAAATAATGTATATCTTAGTATGGGAGAGAAATTTAAGTGGCCATCATTGCAAGTTGAGGAGTTAGGAGAAAGAGTCTTCTGCTATGGGCTTAGAGATCAAGTGGGAATATTAGTAGATGGAACAGTAGTGCCTTGTTGTTTAGATAGTGATGGTAGTATAGCACTTGGTAATATCTTTGACAATACATTAGAAGAAATTCTAAGTTCAAAAAGAGCTATAGACATATATAATGGTTTTTCTGGAAGAAAGGCAGTAGAGGAATTATGCAAAAAATGTGGTTTTATAAATAGAGTAAGATAGTGGGGGCGTTGTTAAAATGGAAACAGCAATTAAGTCAGTGGGTATTTTTTTATTGATATATTTTTCGTATTACTATGTATTGAGATTTATACAATCGGTTTTTCAAGGAGCACTGAGTAGTATAAATGCAGGAGTGGCTAAATTTATATATGCTTTAAGTACACCGGCTCATGAACTTGCACATTTATTGGTTGCAATTTTGTGTCTTGCTAAAATAGAACAAGTACAACTTTTGCCAAAAGGAAACAGGCCGGGATTTATAAGATCAAGAGTTGGAAGCAGTATGCCATTTTTAATTAGCATTAAGGAATTTCTTATAGCTATAGCACCTGTCATAATAAATATACCATTATTCATATTTATAGAAAGTAAATTTGTATTGAAAGATAAAGTTGCTGATATATCTAGAATACTAGATCCAAGAATAATAGTGAGTAAAGAAGGTATAATAACTATATTTTTATTTCTAGTGTTAATAAGTGGAATAGCACCAAGTCATGAAGATTTTAAGGGAATGATAAAAGGACTTATAATTCTTAGTGCAGTTATATTCGGATTATCATTTTTAACTTCAAGGTTTTTAGATATGAAGTGGATGAATGCAAAGCCAATATTAACAGTACTATTATACTATATTGAATTAATAGTATTCGTGTTGATAATAAATGCTATTATACATTATAGGAATTGTTTCAAAATAACATGGATTATATTAATAAGTGCCATAAAACATGCTTTTAGAAAAAGTTGATGGGCAATCACTCTTAAATGGTAAATACTTTATACAGATACTTAATTTGAACATTGAAAGAAAATTTTTGTATAAATATAGAAATAATGGCTATACTCCTTGATAAGGAGTGATTATTATGGTAAATAAAAAGAAATTATTTATAGGTATGACATTAGCATTAGCACTTATATTTTCTATAACATATTATTTTTCAGAAAAGTATATAAGCAACAAAAATGCTAAAAATAATCCTGTATCATCAAGTGAAATAAATAATAAATTAAATGATAATATAAGAATTTATTTATATGCAGGTGAAAAGAAAGAAAAAGAATTAACATTATCAGAGTTAAAGAAAGAATTAAATATAGATAAGAATTTAACAGAAACGGAATTATCAAAGGCATTAAAAGATAAGGGATATGTATTAGAAGTAGAATCTAATGGAGAAATGACTTATAAAAGAGATGCTTCTAAAGCTGTAAAACCTAATAAATATTATATTGGAGAAAAAGATGGCTTTTTAGCAATATATAAAACTGATGGTAATGGAACTTTATCAATTGAAAATAGCGAAGATGTGTATACTAATAGTAAAAAAGTAGATAACTTAAGTGAGATAGATAAAGACAAAATTAAGAATTTTGAGCTTGAATATAATTCAAAAGACGATGCAGAAGAAAGCTTATCAGAATTTTTATCATAATGGAAATCTGATAGGTAAATTTTAATTAATAAAAGGCATGTTAGTAATTTGATACTTACATGCCTTTTATTAATTAAAAAATACATTGTTGAAAGATTTGCCTGAAAATGATAAAGTATAAGTTAGGTTTTAATAATGTAGAAATTAGTTTTTTAGCTGAATTTTAAATACAGTTATAGATATAGAAAAGTTGGTGTAAAATAGATGTACGAATATATAAAAGGTAAATATATTGGAATAAATAAAGATTATGTAATAGTAGAGAATAGCGGTATAGGCTACAAGATATTTACATCAGGTGCTACAATGTCCTCTATGCCAAAGAATGGAGAGGAGATTATGCTTTACCTTGAGCAAATAGTAAGGGAAGATTTTATTGGATTATATGGATTTGATTCAAAGGAAGAGCTAGAGATGTTTAAGCTTCTTTTAACAGTAAGTGGAGTTGGACCAAAAGCAGCATTATCTTTATTATCTATAAGCAGAGTTAATAATTTAAAATATGCAATAATGATTGGCGATGAGAAACACATCTGTAGAGGTGTGGGAATAGGCAAAAAAACAGCAGCTAGAATTATTTTAGAGATCAAAGATAAACTAAAGCCAGATGAATTATTGGATAGCAGTTTGGAAATTGATGCACAGGATAATGAGAATGTTATGGCATTATCAGAAGCTTTAAGCGCGTTAATTGCGCTAGGGTATAGTGAGAAGGAAGCAGAATCAGTACTTAAAAAGATAGATAAGAATGATAGTGTAGAAAATATCATTAAAAATGCATTAAAGGCGTTGATGGGATAAAGATACTAAGACATAAATAGCAAAAAATAATACATATATGACTCATAGGAAAAGGGGGAGGTTTTTTGGAAAGAATAGTTAATCCATCTGAGATGCAAGAAGATTTTAATTCTGAACTTAGTTTAAGACCTCAAAAAATAAATGAATATATAGGACAAGACAAAGTAAAAGAGCGATTAGATATATTTATTAAAGCTGCAAAAAATAGAAAAGAAGCATTAGATCATACACTTTTATATGGACCACCTGGACTTGGAAAAACTACTTTAGCTAATATTATAGCAAAAGAAATGGGTGGGGATTTAAAAATTACTTCTGGACCAGCAATAGAAAGAGCAGGAGATTTAGCAGCGATACTAACAACATTAAAAGATTATGATGTTTTATTTATAGATGAAATACATAGGCTAAATAGAAATGTTGAGGAAATATTATACCCTGCTATGGAGGATTATGCTTTAGATATAGTTATAGGAAAAGGTGCTACAGCGAAATCTATAAGAATTGATCTTCCTAAATTTACACTAATTGGAGCAACAACAAGGATTGGAATGCTTACATCTCCACTTAGAGATAGATTTGGTGTGCTTTGTGCCATGGAATATTATACAGATGAAGAACTTAAGGAGATAGTAAGTAGAAGCGCTTTGGTTTTTGGTTGTACAATTACTGAAGAAGGTGCTTTGGAAATTGCTAAGAGATCTAGAGGAACACCTAGAATTGCCAATAGGCTATTAAAAAGGGTTAGGGATTATTCAGAAGTAAAATCTAATAAGCTAGTATCATTGAAAGAGGCTAGAGAGGCTTTAGAATTATTGGAAGTTGATAATCAGGGATTTGATAAAGTTGATAATAAAATACTTGAAGCTATTATTGATAATTTTAACGGGGGACCAGTTGGAATTGAAACACTTTCTTATTTTATAGGGGAGGAATTGGGAACTATAGAAGACGTATATGAACCATATTTGCTTCAAAAAGGTTTTATAATAAGAACACCAAGAGGAAGAATAGCAAGTGATAAGGCATATGAACATCTTGGAAGAGTAAACAATTCAAAAAGCAAAAGTAATAATGGGAAAGTACAAGGTAGCTTTTTTGATAAATAGATAAGTAGGGATTTATTAGTAAGTGCTTTAAAATTGAGTTTTGAACAACTGATATAGTTTTTAAAAGTTTAACTTTGTTAGAAGTGTCAATAATAAGAATAAGCTGTTAGTTAGGAGAAGATAAATAAATGAACGTAAAAGATTTTGATTTTTACTTACCAGAAGAGTTGATAGCTCAACATCCGTTGGAACAAAGAGATTCATCAAGACTTATGGTTTTAGATAAGAAAACTGGTGAGATTAAGCATAAGAAATTTCATGATATTATAGAATACTTAAATGAAGGAGATACTTTAGTATTAAACAATACGAGAGTAATGCCAGCAAGATTAATTGGAGAAAAGGAAGGTACTGGCGGAAAAATTGAGTTCCTTTTACTTAAAAGAATTGAAAAGGATAGATGGGAGTGCCTAGCAAAGCCTGGTAAATCAGCAAAAGTTGGTAGAAAATTTACATTTGGGGAAGGTAAGTTAAAAGCTGAAGTTGTTGAAGTGGAAGAAAACGGAAATAGAATAGTTGAATTTTTCTATGATGGAATATTTGAGGAAGTTCTAGATTCGCTTGGGGAGATGCCTTTGCCACCATATATTCATGAGAGATTAGAAGATAGGGAAAGGTATCAAACAGTGTATTCTAAAGAAAATGGTTCTGCTGCAGCACCTACTGCGGGATTACATTTTACAAAAGAGTTATTGCAAGAAATAAAGAATAAAGGAATTAACATAGTATATCTAACATTACATGTTGGACTTGGAACTTTTAGACCTGTAAAAGTTGAATCTCTAGAGGAGCATGAAATGCATTCAGAGTTTTATATGCTTTCAAAAGAAAGTGCAGATATAATAAACGAAACTAAAAAAAGAGGAAATGCGGTTATATCTGTTGGAACAACTTCAACAAGGACATTAGAAACTATTGGTGATGAAAATGGATTTGTTAAGGAACAAAGTGGATGGACTAATATATTTATTTATCCTGGATATAAATTTAAAGTAGTGGATAAGTTAATTACAAACTTCCATTTACCAGAATCTACATTGATAATGCTTGTTTCAACTTTAGCAGGAAGAGAAAATGTTATGAATGCATATGAAGAAGCAGTAAATGAAAAATATAGATTTTTCTCATTTGGAGATGCTATGTTTATTAAATAAAAGTTTTGATTACATTGATGAGGTGACATAGTCAAGTGTTTCAATATAAAATGGGATGAATTAGAAAATAGATATTGATTTTATAATTCAGCTAACAACTAAATGGAAGTTAGTTTCTTTAAAGAATCTCAGAGTTGCTCAGTAAACAAATGTAGCTGAGTTTCGTAAAAATATAATTAAGAGGTGGACGCTTGTGAGTAAAAGGTATACTTTATTAAAAAAGGATGGAAAAGCAAGGAGAGGGCAGTTTGAAACTCCTCATGGAACTATACAAACTCCAGTATTTATGAATGTTGGAACATTAGCAGCTATAAAAGGTGCAGTTTCTAGCATGGATTTAAAGGAGATAGGATGCCAGGTTGAACTTTCTAATACATATCATCTTCACTTAAGACCAAGTGATAAAGTGGTTAAAAAACTTGGAGGATTACATAAGTTTATGAATTGGGATAGACCAATTCTCACAGATTCAGGTGGATTTCAAGTATTTTCGTTAGCTAAGATGAGAAAAATAAAAGAAGAAGGCGTGTATTTTAATTCACATATAGATGGAAAGAAAATATTTATGGGACCAGAAGAATCAATGCAAATTCAAAGTAATTTGGCATCTACAATAGCAATGGCTTTTGATGAATGTATTGAAAATCCAGCGCCTAGAGAATACGTAGAAAGATCAGTAGAAAGAACTACAAGATGGCTTGAAAGATGTAAGAATGAAATGGATAGATTAAATTCTATGCCAGATACAATAAATAAGGAACAAATGCTATTTGGAATAAATCAGGGTGGAGTTTATGAAGATATAAGGATAAAGCACGCTAAAGAAATAACTAAAATGGATCTAGATGGATATGCCATAGGTGGGCTTGCTGTTGGAGAAACTCATGAAGAAATGTATAGAGTGATAGATGCAGTTGTACCACATTTGCCAGAAGATAAACCTATATATTTAATGGGAGTAGGTACACCTAGCAATATATTGGAAGCGGTCGACAGAGGCGTGGATTTCTTTGACTGTGTACTTCCAGCCAGAAATGGGAGACACGGAAATGTATTTTGTAGTGAAGGCAAGCTTAATCTTATGAATGCAAAATATGAACTTGATGATAGACCTATTGATGATGGTTGCGAATGTCCAACATGCAAGAATTATACAAGAGCATATATAAGACATTTATTTAAAGCAAAGGAAATGCTTGCGATGAGATTATGCGTTTTACATAATTTGTATTTTTATAATAAGTTAATGAAAGATATAAGAGACGCAATTGAAGGTGGTTATTTCAAGCAATTTAAGGAAGAAAAATTATCACAATGGGAAGGCAGATAATTGAAAATGATTATTTATGAATTTGGTGGGATATAGATCTTTACACGATTTCTAAATGAACATGAGTAACAAATGTAGGTTTATATTGACATTAAAGTAAATAAAATGTAAACTACATATCATGAATATAAAAAAATATAATAAACACATTGGAGGAAAAGTATGGATAATATGTTAGCGTTACTTACGAGCGTAGTACCTTATTTACTTGTATTTGTGATATTTTTTTTCCTTCTTATATTACCTGAGAAGAAGAGAAAAAAGAAATATCAAGGTATGATTGATGAATTGAAAGTAAATGATGAAATTGTGACAAGAGGTGGAATCATAGGTAAGATTACACATATAGATGAAAAATCAGTTACAATTGAAAGTGGTCCTGCAAAAACTAGAATTAAATTAGAGAAGAGCGGAATATCTCATAAAATAAAGATGGATTAATCATAATGCCCTTTAATATTTCATAAAATGAAGTGTTGGGGGGTGTTTTTGATGGAAAATAGTAAATATTTTAGATCAGTAGTAAAAGGTACTATTGGAACTTTGATTCTAAGCTTCATAGGAGTTACAATTCTATCTTTATTGATGACTAAACTAGTATTTAGTAAAGGTATTTTTAACATGATATATGTAATAATATCTTTATGCAGTTTAAGTTTAGGAGCAATGATAGGAGCAAAGAAAAATGAATCAAAGGGATGGCTTGTAGGCTTTGGAGTAGCACTATCATATTATTTAGTATTGTTTATACTATCTAGTAGCTTTAATGGAGAATTAGCATTTAAGATTTTTGACTTCATTAAATTGATTATAGCACTGGTTGTAGGTACTCTTGCTGGGATGCTAGGGATAAATTTATAAGATACTTCAGTTTTTAATGACTAACTTTACAAAGATTAAAAGAAGTTATACATATGTGAAATCATTTTTATTTAAATGAAGGTTAAACAGTATTTTATTGTTATATCATACATTAATAAAAAACTTTATTAAGAAATTATAGTGTGCTATAATGAACAATGTGCAACATAGGAATGTAATAATATTTAAAATTAAGAAGTAATAAGTTCTTTAAAATTAAGCTTAAAGACTTTAATTTCTTAATTTTAAATATTAAAGTATTTTACATAATAAAGGAAACTGTTAATGAAATTGTAATCCAAAATTTTCAGTAAGGAATATATAGTAAATACTAACCTAATGAAAGACATAATATGCAGAGGGGGATTAAGATGAAAAGAAAAAGCAAAAGTTCAGCATTGTTGATATTAATTATTGCTGTAATTGGACTGTTAGCTTTTGCAGGATTTAAAGGATTTGTTCTAGGAGGATGGGAATTTAAATCATTTGATAAAGTAATAACTAGAGGACTAGATTTACAAGGCGGAGTTTCTGTTCTTATGGAAATTCAAAAAGATGATGTAACTGCAGAAGAATTACAAAGTGCTAAGGAACATTTATCTTTAAGAGTAAATAAACTTGGTGTTGCAGAAACAATTGTAGCAACAGAAGGTCCAAAGAGAATAAGAGTAGATGTACCGGGATTAACTAATTCTAAGGAAATAGTAGATAGTTTGGTTAAGTCTGGTAATTTGAGTTTTAAAGGGCCAGATGGAACTGAAATTTTAACAGGTTCAGATGTAAAAAAAGCAACTGCACAAATGAATCAACAAAATGGTGGATATGAAGTTGGTTTAGAATTAAATGATGAAGGTGCACAAAAGTTTGCAGATGCAACAGGAAAATATATTGGGCAAAATATTTCAATTTACCTTGATGACGAAGAAATATCTAGTGCGCGAGTAAATTCGCAAATTTCAGGTGGAAAAGCAAGTATTGAAACACATGATACATTACAAAAGAATAAGGAATTAGCTGGAATGATTAATGCAGGTGCACTTCCACTTCCAGTTAAAGAAGTTTCAGTTAGTAATGTTGGAGCGGAACTAGGAGCTACAGCATTTCCAAACTCTGTTAAGGCGGGAATTATAGGAGTTGGATTAGTATTTTTATTCATGCTATTCCATTATAGAATTCAAGGATTAATGGCTAATATTGCTTTAACTTTGTATATAACACTTACACTTTTTGCTTTTATAGAAGTAGGTGTTACATTGACTCTTCCAGGTATAGCGGCATTCTTGCTTACTATTGGTGTGGCTGTTGATGCTAATATACTAACGTTTGAAAGAACTAAAGAGGAGTTAAAGAAAGGGTACACTGTTAAGGCGGCAGTGAAAAAAGGATCAGAGCATGCATTATCTTCAATAGTAGATTCTAACATGACAACTTTACTTGCATCACTAATTCTATATTTTATAGGATCTGGAGCAGTAAAAGGTTTTGCAATTACACTTATGATAGGTATAATTATAAGTTTATTTACAGGTTTGGTAGTAACAAAAGTACTTGTTAATTTAGCTGTTGAAAGTGGAATTATAAATAAACCATCACACTTTGGTGTTACTTTGAAAAAGGGGGATGAAAAACATGCTTAAAATAATGGAAAAGACAAAATTATGGTTTTCAATATCCCTAATCATTATTGTAATCGGAATGGGATTCTTATGTGTTAGAGGACTAAACTTTGGTATAGATTTTAAAGGTGGTTCTGAAATAGTACTTCAACTAGACGAAAGTATAAATAAAGATGATGTTGACACAATCATTCGAAGTTATGCACCAGATGCTTCGACGAATACAATTAATAATAATCAATATGAAATAAAATCAGCAGATCTGGATAGTGATAAGTTAGGATTAATTGTATCTGATTTAGAATCTAAATATAAACTGGATGATAAAGTGCTAGTTTCACAGAATGAAATAGGATCATCAGTAGGTAGAGAGTTGACTCAAAATTCTATATATGCATTACTCGCGGCTTTTGCAGTAATGTTAGTATATATAGCTATTAGATTTGAATTCAAATTTGGAGTAGCGGCTATAGCGGCCACAATTCATGATATATTAGTAACTATTTCTGTTTACTCAATATTTTATATTCCAGTAAATACACCTTTTATAGCAGCGATACTGACTATAGTGGGATATTCTATGTGTGATACGATAGTTATTTTTGATAGAATTAGAGAAAACACAAAGATGATGAGAAGAGCGAAATCAATTGAAGTGGCAGATGTAAGTTTGACTGAAACTATAGCAAGATCATTATATACTTCTTCAGCAACAGTTGTTACTATAATAGCAATGAATTTTTTAGTGCCATCTGTTCAAGCATTTACGATACCTTTAATTGTAGGTATCATAAGTGGAGCGTATTCATCAATATGTATAGCATCACCAATTTGGGTATACTTAAAAGATAGAGTTAGAAGCCAAAAGAAAAAATTACAAAAAGCTTAATTACTGGAAATGAAGAAACCTCCAGCACAATGGGGGTTTTTTCATTTGTTAACAAAATAATTGTAAAATTTATTATAATCATTTATAATAAAGGTGTTTTCTAATTTTATGGAGGAATAAACCATGCGTAAATTCTGGGAAAGTATATATTGTCCAAATTATATTAGCGGATATAACCCATTTATACTTAAGGGTATGAACAAAGCAATAGAGAGATTAGCTTTGGCGGTAAATAATAGACAAAAAATAGTTGTTTATGGTACATATAATGTCGATGGGATTTGTGCAGTTTCATCGTTAATTCTTGTTTTGAGATATTTAAATGCTGATGTAGAATATTTAATATATGATAGGCAAGAAGCTGATGCTAGAATAAATTCGGTAGATATAAAAAATAACGTAGATTTTTTAGGTGCTGAACTATTAATAACTTTAGGTGTTGGATTAAAATCTAAAGAAGAAGTTGAGCTATGCAAAAAACTAGGTATTGATTTAATTATTCTTGAAAATGAAGAAAGTGATCTTGTTAATGACTATATTTATATAAATCCTAACCAAAAGGGGTGCCAATACAGATATAAGAACTTATCGACAAGTGGACTTACTTTTAAGCTTATGCAAGCTATTGCTATATATTATAATATGAAAAGTATAAATAAATATTTAGATTTAATACTTATAGGTATTCAGTGGGCAAAGGTACCATCAAAGGGAGAAAATGGAGTACTAATTAAAGAAGGAAATAAGTTCCTGATGAATACTAATAATAATGGATTGAGATCAATAATAGAATTTAACAGTTTGGAAGAGTTTAATAATGATGGTATAAATAATATAATTGAATTCATAATTCCGCCTATAGGTGCGGTAGGTGTTATGGATAATGCTAGAATTGTCTTAGAGCTCTTAACTACAAATGATAAAGATAGAGCTGATCAAATTGTTAAATATTTATATAGACTTAAAACAAATAATTCCATAAGGTATATGGAAAGTTAATGAAATAGTAAAGCAATATTTATTAATTAGTAGTTGTTTAATATTGAATCATAAATGATATGTTAAATTAAATTCTATGGAGGAGTTAAAATGGATTTACAAGAAAAAATAAGGGTAATCGAAAATTTTCCTAAAGAAGGAATTAGTTTTAAGGACATAACAACATTAATTGCTGATGGAGAAGCGCTAAGAGAAACTATTAATAGAATAGTTAAACATCTAGAGGATAAAAAAATTGATTTGATTGTTGGGCCTGAAGCAAGAGGATTTATTTTTGGAGTTCCTGTGGCATATGCTTTAGGAGTAGGATTTATTCCAGTAAGAAAGCCAGGAAAATTACCAGGAGAAACTATATCAGTTAATTATGGATTGGAATATGGAGAGGATCAGCTTCAACTTCATAAAGATGCAATCAAACCAGGTCAAAGAGTTGCTGTTGTAGATGACTTATTAGCAACAGGGGGGACTGTAGAAGGCGTTGCTAAATTAATAGAACAAGCAGGTGGAATAGTTGCTTCACTTGATTTTGTAATAGAACTAACTGAATTAAAAGGAAAAGATAAATTAGAAGGATATGATGTACTATCATTAGTTAAATACGACATCTAAGTTGTGATTTTAGGTATTTTAAGAGTTGTTTCTGGGCATTATAATTGGTAAGGATTCCATTTCTTTTAAATGTATTGTTGAAAATAATTCTAAAATAATATATAATTATTAAAAAGTTAGGCTGGTTATTAAACCAGCCTTTGAATTTAGGTATATTCAAAAAAGCGGAGCGGAATTCAGGATACTTTATTAATTTAATTGTATTTTATGCTGATAAATTGACTAACACTAAGAATCAGTATTTACTAAATTATCTGCCTAAAAATTATACTGTAATTTCTAATCTGTTATTTTGTTTTAGATACTTACTTCAAATGAATTAATATAGAAGGAGCGTAATCCTTATGATTGATAAATTACTGGAAAAGATTGATAAGAATTGTAATAATGTTGATGTTGAAATGGTAAAAAAAGCATATGATTTTGCTGAAAAAGCTCATAAGGACCAAAAAAGGGAATCTGGTGAACCGTATATTATTCATCCGATAGCAGTAGCTGAAATTCTAGCTGAGTTGGGTATGGATACTAATACTATTGTAGCTGGATTATTGCATGATGTAATTGAAGATACGGAGTTTTCTTATGATGAAACAGTAAGCCTTTTTAATGCGGAAATCGCTAATCTTGTAGAAGGTGTTACGAAGCTTACTAAGCTTGGAGAAATGGAATATAAAACTAAAGAAGAGCAACAAGCTGATAATGTGAGAAAAATGTTGCTTGCTATGGCAAAAGATATAAGAGTAATAATTATTAAATTGGCAGATAGATTACATAATATGAGAACTCTCAAATTTATGCCAGCAAAAAAGCAAAAAAACAAAGCAAAAGAGACATTGGATATTTACGCGCCTTTAGCGCATAGGCTGGGTATGTCTAAAATTAAATGGGAATTAGAGGATTTATGTTTTAGATATTTACATGAAAAAGAATATTATGAATTAGTAGATAGTATTGCTGAAAAGAGAGTAGAAAGAGAAACTTACATAAACGATATAGTAAATGATTTAAAACAAAAGCTTGGAAATTCTGGAATTGAATCGGATATTGATGGAAGACCAAAGCATTTTTATAGTATCTACAAAAAGATGGTTAGTAAGAATAAAAGCATAGAGCAAATTTTTGATTTAACGGCTATTAGAGTTCTGGTGCATTCTGTTAAGGATTGTTATGGTGTCCTTGGAATAGTACACACTATCTACAGGCCAATTCCAGGAAGGTTTAAAGATTATATAGCAATGCCTAAACCAAACATGTATCAATCATTACATACCACTGTAATTGGACCACAAGGCAAAACTTTTGAAATTCAAATTAGAACTTTTGAAATGCATAAAACAGCAGAATATGGAATTGCAGCTCACTGGAAATATAAAGAGGGAGATAACGCCAAAGGGGAGCAAGATAAGCAAAAAGATTTTGAAAAGAAGCTAGTATGGCTTAGAGATATGTTGGAATGGCAGAAAGAAACATCAGATGCTGAAGAGTTTATTGAAGGTTTTAAGATAGATTTGTTTTCAGATGAAGTATTTGTGTTTACTCCAAAAGGTGTTGTAATAAATTTATGCAGCAATGCTACGCCTATAGACTTTGCATATAGAATACATACTGATGTAGGAAATAAGTGCGTAGGTGCTAAGGTTAATGGTAAAATAGTTCCTTTAGATTATACTCTCAAGACAGGAGAAATTGTAGAAATTTTAACTTCGCCTAATGCTAAGGGACCTAATATGGATTGGTTAAACATCGCAAAAAGTAATCAATCTAAGAGCAAAATAAAACTTTGGTTTAAAAAGGCTAAAAGAGAAGAAAATATGCTAAAGGGCAAGGAACTTCTTGAAAAGGAATTAAAGAAACAGTGTGTTAACTATGCTGACGTTGCTAAAGGGGATTTTTATGAAAAATTAGTGAAGAGATATAATATTCATTCTATGGATGATTTATATGCTTTAATTGGTATAGGAGGATTCTCTGTATCTACTCTTATTGCAAGATTGAAGGAAGACAATGGGATAGGTGTAGATAAGGTAAACAAGGAAAAAGAAAATAAGGAAATTTTAAATAAGAATATCGAGGAACAAATTGCAAAAACAGCAAGAAAACCAGAACCTAATGGATATGGAATAACAGTAAAAGGTGAAAGTAATCTTATGGTCAGGTTTGCTAAGTGTTGTAGTCCAGTTCCTGGAGATGAAATTTTAGGATATATAACTAAAGGTAGAGGAGTATCAGTTCATAGGAGTGATTGCAGTAATTTGCAAAACCTTATAGATACAGATAAAGATAGAGTAGTAGAAGTTAATTGGGGATCAGCACAAGGTACATCTTATTTTGCAGAAATTCAAGTTGTAGCTGATGATAGAGATGGATTGCTAGCAGATATAATGAGTGTTATAACAGAGCTTAAACTACAGTTAAGTGCTGTAAATGCGAATTTAGCAAAGCAAGGATCGGCACTAATTAATGTAAAAATAAAAATTACATCTGTCGATAGTCTGAAGGATTTAATGAAGCGACTTAAAAGATTAAAAGGTGTGACAGATGTATATAGAGTAAATAGTTAGAATCTTATATATATCAGAAAGGTGAGATAACATGAGAGCAGTTGTACAAAGAGTGAGCTCATCTAGCGTTTGTGTTGATGGAGATATAATTGGTGAAATAGGTGTAGGCTTTAATGTATTAATAGGAATATCTAAGGATGATACTTTTGAAGACCTAAAATATATAAAAGATAAGATTATCAATTTGAGAGTGTTTCATGATGAAAATGATAAAATGAATTTGTCACTATTGGATATTAAAGGTGAAATACTTGTGATATCTCAGTTTACATTGTATGGTGATTGTAGAAAAGGAAGAAGGCCCAATTTTATGGAAGCACAAGGTGGAGAAGAGGCTAAAAAGCTGTATGAAGAATTCTTAGATCTTCTTAAGACATCAAACTTAAAAGTTGAATGTGGAGAATTTGGAGCAGACATGAAGGTTAAAATTAATAATGATGGGCCTGTTACCATATTATTAGATAGTAAGAGAAATTTTTAGGAGGAATTCAAATTGATTATAAAAACATTAATAGCGGGAATGTATGAAGAAAATTGTTATTTAATAATGGATGAAGGCACCAAGGAGCTTGCAATTATAGATCCAGGCGGGCAGCCGAATTTGATAGAAAAAGAGATTAGTAGGTTGGATGGAAAGCCTAAATTTATTCTTTTGACACATGGACATATGGATCATGTGGGAGCAGTTATTGAATTAATGAATAAACTCAATATTCCTTTTTATATAAGTGAAAATGAAGAACAATATATGAAAAATGACGAGTTTGTATTTGGATCACTGCCAAAAGCTTCAAAATATTTAAAAGAAGGAGATACAGTATCTTTAGGCAATAATATAATTAAAGTTATAGAGACAGCTGGGCATACAGCAGGTGGTATATGCTTCCTAGTAAATGATGAACTGTTTACAGGAGATACTCTTTTCCAAGGATCTATTGGAAGAAGTGATTTTCCAGGAGGGAATGGAGCACAGCTTATAAAAAATATAAAGGAAAAGTTATTGCCTTTAGGAGATGGTGTTAAAGTTTATCCGGGACACGGACCAGCATCTACAATAGGATATGAAAAAAGGAATAATCCATTCTTATAAAAATAAAAATGTGCATTAATTTGCACATTTTTAAGGGGAGAAACGATGGAAGTTAAAGTTAGTTTAAATGATTTTAAATTTAGATACGAAGTATACCAATTATTTAATGTATATTACTCAATGAGGGAAATTAAATTTGTGGGTGCAGAAGATGCAGATTATATGGTTTATATTGATGAGAAAACCTTAAGGTTTGAATATAATAATTATTATGTAGAAGAATCTTTAGGAGAAGATATTAAAAATTCTCTTAGAAGATTTCTTTTTCTGTGCCTTAGAAATGTAACTCATGACATTTATCCTTGGGGAATATTAATTGGAATCAGACCATCTAAAATAGCATTAAAATTGCTTGAAGAAGGCAATACTGAAGATGAAGTGATAGAAATATTTAAAGAAAAATACTTGGCTCATGAGGATAAAGCTAGACTTTGTATAGATGTGGCAAAAGCTGAGAAAAAAATAGTTAATAAGGATAAAAATACTATAGCTATATATATAGGCATGGCATTTTGTCCAACAAAATGTTTATATTGCTCATTCACTTCGAACCCTATAGGTGTTTATAAAAAGATGGTGACGCCATATATAGAGGCACTTATTAAAGAGATAAAAGGTATGAGTTCATATGTGAAGGAAAGAAAACTTAATATCGAATCAGTATATTTTGGTGGCGGTACTCCAACATCAGTAAGTGATGAAGAGTTCAACATAATCATGAAAGAAATTTATAATTGTTTTATTAAGGATGATAATATAAAAGAGTTTACGGTTGAATGCGGAAGACCAGATACGCTTACTAGAAATAAACTTCAGACAATGAAAGAGTATGGAGTAGATAGAATAAGTATTAATCCCCAAACAATGAATGATAAAACTTTAAATTTAATTGGTAGAACTCATTCTTCAGCAGATATAAAAGAAAAATTTAAAATGGCTAGAGAACTTGGATTTGATGATATTAATATGGATATAATAATAGGACTTCCAGGTGAGACGCATGAAGATGTCATTCATACTAAGAATGAGTTAATAAAACTAAAACCTGATAGCATTACAGTTCATGGCCTAGCGCTTAAAAGAGGGTCTAGAATGTATGAAGAATTTATCTTGAAAAAAGGAATACAAATTACGTCCCAAGATGAAATTATAAAAATGTATGAAGAAAGTAGGAATCTGGCAGAAAATTTAGGTATTTCACCATATTATATGTATAGGCAAAAAAATATGGTTGGAAATATGGAGAATTTAGGTTATGCTAAAGAAGGCAAAGAATGTATATACAATATTCAAATGATTGAGGAAAAACAAACAGTAATTGCACTGGGAGCAGCAGCTGTAAGTAAAGTGATATTTTTAGAGGAAGATAGACTTGAAAGATTTCCAAACTTAAAAGATCTTCATGAATATGTATCTAGAATTGATGAAATGATTGAGAAAAAGAAAGCGTTGCTTGATACATTGTATACATAATTAACTGTAATAAATTAGAATATTGTAAATTTGTTTAGTCAAATAGGAGGAAAAGATCAATGGCGATTGAAATGCAAGCACCAAAAGGCACCAAGGATATGTTGCCTGAAGATGCCTATAAGTGGCATTATATAGAAAGTGCCTTTAGAAAGGTTGCTAAAACATATGGAATTAGAGAAATTAGAACTCCGATGTTCGAACACACAGAATTATTTTTAAGAAGTGTTGGGGATACAACAGATATAGTTCAGAAAGAAATGTATACTTTCAATGACAAGGGAAATAGAAGTATAACATTGAAACCAGAAGGAACTGCATCAGCAGTAAGGGCATTTGTGGAAAATAGATTATTTAACGAAGCTCAGCCAACAAAATTATACTATATTACACCAGCGTTTAGATATGAAAATGTCCAAAAAGGAAGGCTTAGACAATTTCATCAATGTGGATTAGAAGTGTTTGGCTCAAATGCAGCTTCAATGGATGCGGAAGTTATAGCAGTCGCTATGGATACATTAAAAGAATTAGGATTAAAAAGTTTAAGTTTAAATATAAATAATTTAGGTTGCCCAAGTTGTAGACCTAAATATAATGAAGCGCTTAAGAAATTTTTAGCTGATAATTATGATGGACTTTGTGACACTTGTAAAGATAGATTTGAAAAAAATCCTATGAGAATATTGGATTGTAAAGAGAAGAAATGTCATGAAATTACTAAAAATGCGCCGATAATATTGGATTATGTTTGTGAAGAGTGTAGTACACATTTTAATAAAGTCAAAGAATATTTAGATATCTTAGGACTTCCTTATACAATAGATCCAGGCATCGTAAGGGGATTAGACTATTACACAAAAACTATATTTGAAATCTTAACTTCTGATTTTACTGTATGTGGAGGAGGAAGGTATGATAAGCTTATAGAAGAACTTGGTGGACCAGATATGCCAGCAGTTGGATTTGGTATGGGTGTTGAAAGATTAATTATGACTTTAGAAAAAGAAAATATAGAAATACCTAAAGAAAAATTATTTGATTTATATATTGGTGCTAGAGGAGAAGCGGAAAGTAAGTATGCTTTTAAGCTGGCTAGTGATTTAAGGGCTTTAGGTGTGAAGTGTGAGATAAATCACATGGGTAGAAGCGTGAAAGCTGAAATGAAGTATGCAAACAAATTAGGAGCAGCATTTACTACTATTTTAGGTGAAGATGAATTAACAAATAGAAAAGTTAATTTGAAAAGAATGAGCGATGGTGAGATTTTTGAAGTTTCATTAGAAGACTTGATGGAAATAGCTAAAATAGTTAAATAAGAATAAGTTAAACTAAGGGAGGATTTTAGTAATGGGTGAATCTTTAAATGGATTAAAACGTACAATGATGTGCGGTGAACCTAGAGAAGAACATGTAGGTAAAAAAATAACATTAATGGGATGGGTTCAAAGAAACAGAAAGCTTGGAGCACTTGAATTTGTTGATTTAAGAGATAAGACAGGTATAATGCAAGTTGTATTTGGTGAGGAAATTAATGCAGAAGCTTTTGAAAAGGCAAAAGGAGTAAGATCTGAATACTGCGTAGCAGTAACAGGGGAAGTTGTTAAAAGAGAAAGCGTTAATGAAAACATGCCAACTGGTTTTGTTGAATTAAAATGTGAAAATATAAAGATACTTTCAGAATCAGAAACTCCACCAATATATATAAAAGAAGATTTAGACGCTGCAGAAAATATCAGATTAAAATATAGATATTTAGACTTAAGAAGATCTGATATGCACAAAATATTTGAAATTAGAAGTAAAACTACAAAAGCTATACGTGATTATTTAGAAGAAAATAACTTCTTAGATGTAGAAACTCCTATTTTATCAAAGAGTTCTCCAGAGGGAGCTAGAGATTACTTAGTACCTTCAAGAAATTATCCTGGAATGTTCTATGCGCTTCCACAGTCACCACAAATATTTAAGCAGTTATTAATGGTATCTGGATTTGATAGATATTATCAAATAGCTAAATGCTTTAGAGATGAAGACCTAAGAGCGAATAGACAACCAGAATTTACTCAAGTTGATATGGAATTAAGTTTTGTAGAACAAGAAGATATAATGGCAGTAAACGAAGGGTTAATTGCTCATGTATTTAAAAAAGTAGCAGGTGTAGATGTTCAGCTTCCAATAAAAAGAATGACATTTAAAGATGCTATGGAAAAATACGGATCTGATAAACCAGATTTAAGATTTGGGATGGAAATAACTAATATAACAGAAGATGTTAAGGATTTAGATTTTGTTGTATTTAAATCAGCAATAGAAGCTGGTGGATCTGTTAGAGCTTTATGTTTAAAAGGTGGAGCAGACCTTGGAAGAAAGCCTTTAGATAAATTAGGGGAGTTTGTTAAGACTTACAAGGCTAAAGGTCTTGCTTGGATTCAAATTAAAGAAGATGGTGTTAAATCATCAATAGCTAAGTTCTTAACTGATGATGTAACAAATTCTATAGTAAAAACTATGAATGCTGAAACTGGAGATGCTATACTTATAGTAGCAGATAAAAATTCAGTGGTATTCCAAAGTTTAGGTGCGTTAAGATTAGAACTTGCTAAGCAATTTGATTTGATTAAGGATAAGAATGAATTTAATTTCACATGGATTACTGAATTCCCACTATTTGAATATAGTGAAGAAGAAGAAAGATATAAAGCTTGTCATCATCCATTTACTGCACCAATGGATGAGGATTTAGATTTTATCGAATCAGATCCAGGAAATGTACGTTCTAAGGCTTATGACTTAGTATTAAATGGTGAAGAACTAGGTGGAGGTTCTATAAGAATTCATGATACAGCTCTTCAAGAAAGAATGTTTAGAGCACTTGGACTAACAGATGAAGTAGTGAATGAAAGATTTGGATACCTATTACAAGCATTTAAATTTGGACCACCACCACATGGCGGTTTAGCATTTGGTCTTGATAGAATGATTATGTTCTTAGCAGGGACAGAAAATATCAAAGATGTTATTGCATTCCCTAAGAACCAAAATGCATATTGTTACTTAAGTGAAGCACCAAATATAGTTGATGAAAAGCAATTAACTGAACTTGGTATAGCAATACTACCAAAAGAAGAAAAAAATGATAAAGAATAGAATTAATTAATTATAAAAGACTCTTATACGAATGAAAGTATAAGAGTTTTTATTTAAGTTTATATTATTATATAGGATTAATTTATATAGATAAGACTTTTAATTGTCTTGTGTCAATTTACAAATAGTTATTATTAGAAGAGTATTGGAGCATTGGTATTTAGGATATCAATAAGCCTCCTGCTTAATAGTGGTTCTTCAACTGCATTATCGCAGGCGAATTTAAGAGCCTCTAAGCTCATAGAAATATCCTCTTCTATGAATTCTTTTGATTCCCATGATATAGAGTCCTTTACAAAATTAAATATGTCACATGGGTCATCAAAAATTTCTATAAATAGCCTTTGGTTAGGAATGTTATTCCAAGTCGCATTAAACTTTTTAGAAAAAGACTTCAATTTTTGGTTTAATGATTCAGAATCGCAGTCCCAAAAATTATTCAAAAAATCATATGAATTTTTCATTGAATTTAGAGAAGTTAAATCCATATTTGAATCATTGTATTTTAAAGTCTCATTAATAACAGTATCAAAATCTGATATTGGAATGAGAAAACCATCAGATTTACGGTCAAACCAAGTAAAAAAAGATGTTGGCAAGAATACATGTTGCAAAAATCCTAATAGACTATAGCCGCAAGGATAAGCAGCCCAACCGCATTGGAGAATGTTTTTTTCAAGATCAAAAATTCCAGTGTAAATTACTTTTGAGGTGTTAGTTATCTCTTTATTATCAAAATAACCCTCCCATAAATTTTCTTCATTTAGAATTTTTTCTTCCCAAAAAGAAAAGCTTCTATAAGGTCTTTTTTCAAGAGTATTTTGTTTTATATTAAATTCCAATGATAAATTCCTCCTCTCGATGTTATCATAATATTTAAAAAAATACATTTTAAATTTATGATTAATTATGTTAGAGTTTAGAATAGAATTCTACAATTAATGAATCATTGATTTCAATAGGAACTTCTTCTCTTAAAGGGTATCTTATAAGAGTTCCTGAAAAATTATCTTGATCCTTGGCTAGATACGGATAGGTATTAAGAGTATTTGATAAAAAAGTATCCCTAAACAAGTCATTATTTCTGGATTTTTCTTTTAAAGAAATTATATCACCTATATTTACTTCATAAGAAGGAATATCTACCTTTTTATCATTAACTAAAATATGCCCATGAACTACCATTTGGCGAGCTTGTGCAATAGAAGACGAAAGGCCCAGTCTGTAAACTAAGTTATCTAATCTACATTCTAACCTTTTTATTAGAGCATAACCAGTAGGTTCTTTATCTTTTAACGCTTTTCGTACATAGGTGGCAAACTGTTTTTCCATTACACCATAGTATGCTCTGAGTCTTTGCTTTTCAAGTAGTTGAAGGCCATAAGCCGAGAGCTTTTTTGCGTTTCTAGCACTGCCATTGTTGGCTCTTTTCATAGCTTTGGGATGTCCACTAACATTTAATCCCAAGCGCCTACACAACTTGAATCTAGGTTCTCTCATTCTTGCCATAATTATCATCTCCTATAAGGTCTTACTTTGATAAAAGTTAACCTAAAATAATACAATAAATATAATATACGAATGAAAATTATCTTAATGTTTTCTATTCCAATGGAATAATATTATTTAGAAATCTATATTAATGATTTCATAAATTAGTTTGTACAAGATAATTTATTTGACACGTTGTATTTTTTGGTAATTGAGTTTAATTAGCTAAATTCATGAAATTAAATTCCTTATTTATAAATCGCAAAGTAGGGGTAATAAGTCATATATGTTATAATTAATCGGAAAATAAAATAATAAAAAAGTTGGGGGAAGAAAAATGTTAGGAACAATAGTTAATTCGTTAGCAATAATAGGTGGGTGCTTAATAGGGTTAATAGTAAAAGGTAGATTAACTGAGAAGATTAGTAGCACAATAATGAATGGTTTAGCCTTATGTGTATTATACATAGGTATATCTGGTGCTCTCAAGGGAAAAGATACATTGCAAATAATAATCTGTATTGCACTAGGTGCTCTTATAGGAGAAATTATAGATATTGATAGAAGATTAAATGATTTGGGAAATATGATTGAGAGAAAAATAAATGGAAAAAGGAAAAATAATTCTAACGATAAAATATCTATATCAGAAGGATTTGTTACATCTAGCTTATTATTTTGTGTTGGAGCAATGGCAGTGGTGGGGTCTCTTGAAAGTGGATTACAAGGAAATAACTCAACTCTTTTTGCTAAATCAATACTAGATGGAGTGTCATCAATAATATTTGCATCATCTCTTGGGGGAGGTGTGATGTTATCATCAATCGCAATTTTTATATATCAAGGAAGTATAACTTTGCTTGCAGGAGGACTTTCAACAATACTCACTGATAATGTAATTTCTAATATGTCAGCAGTAGGAAGTCTGTTAATCGTAGGACTTGGTTTTAATATGCTTGGGATAAGTAAAATTAAAGTTGCAAATTTGTTGCCGGGAATATTTTTACCAATTATATTTGGATTTTTTTAAAAATAAGTTGACTGGATTTTAATAGAATATAATATTGTTACAATTTCTGATTGGAGGATTTAGAATGAAGATATCTGAACTAAAGAGAAAGTCGAAAAAACAATTAAAAGGAAAATGGGGAATAGCAATAACAACTTTATTTGTAAGTTTAATAATAATAAGTGGATTTTACGTTGCGATGAAGTTGCTTCAACCAGATGGAGGTCTTCTTACTGCTATTGGTGAATGTGTTAGTGTTTTCTTAGGTGGAATGGCTACGTTAGGAACATGCAAATTTGTATTAAATTTGGCATTCAGTAATAATGAGGAAAAGTTTAATGATTTATTTGTAGGCATTAATATTTACTTTAAGACCTTAGGATTATGGATATTGATTAATTTGACTGTATCTATTGCAACAATGTTTTTGATAATCCCTGGTATTATAGTCTCGCTTATGTTTTCACAAGCGTTCTTCATATTATGTGAAGATAACAATAAGTCTATAATAGAATGTTTAAAGCAGAGTCTATCAATTATGAGGGGATATAAGATTCGCTTGTTACTCCTTGAGTTAAGTTTTGTTGGGTGGTGGATTATGTCAATTCTGACTTTTGGAATAGGAGTCTTATGGATATATCCGTATCAACAAGTAACTCGTGCCAATTTTTATTTAGAGATAAAAAAGTAATTTTCTTATTTAAATTGCAGCTACATAACATGATAAAATATTTTTTTATTGAGAAAACATTTTCGAATAGTGGAATTATAAGTAATAATTTTTTATTTGACGTACAAAATATTAGACAAAAAAATATAGCCAAAAATTAATATAAGAATTATAATAAATACGTATACTATTATTTATAATAGTCGTAACTTAAGGGGGGCGCAGAATGAAAAAAGTAAAAATAGCACTACTAGGATTGGGGAATGTTGGTCGTGGTGTTTGGATGATTTTAAACTCTAACAAAGAAGAAATTATGAAAAGATGTGGATATGAAGTAGAAATAGCAAAAGTTCTTGTTAGAGATAAAAATAAACCAAGAGGTATTGAAATATCGGACGAACTTGTAACAACTGATTTTAATGAAATATTAAAAGATAGTAGCATTAAAATTGTCGTTGAAGTCATGGGAGGAATGGAACCCGCTAGAGAGTATATGCTAAGATGCATGGAAAACAAAAAGCATATAGTAACTGCAAATAAAATGTTATTAGCAACTGGTGGAGATGAACTTTTTGAAAAAGCTGATGAAAACGGAATTATGTTTAGTTATGAGGCTAGTGTAGCTGGGGGGATTCCAATTATAAAGGGAATAGATGAAAGCTTAACTGCAAATAAAATAGAAACTCTTTATGGAATAGTAAATGGAACAACTAATTACATCTTAAGTAAGATGGAACTTGAAAGTGCTGATTTCGATGACGTATTAAAGGAAGCACAAGAAAAAGGATATGCTGAAGCTGATCCTACATCAGATATTGAAGGGTATGATGCACAATATAAATTAGCAATACTTGCTTCATTAGCTTTTGGGTCCAAGATAGATGTGAAAAATGTATATAGAGAAGGAATTACAAAAATTGAAGCTGTTGATATGAAATATGCTAAGGAATTTAAAATGGGAATTAAATTACTTGCTATAGCAAAAGAAACTAATGGCAAAGTTGAACTTAGAGTTCATCCTACAATGATTCCGAAGAAACACCCGCTTTCGAATGTTTATGATTCATACAATGCTGTATTTATAAGAGGAAATGCAGTAGGAGATTTAATGTTTTACGGAAGAGGAGCAGGAGATCTTCCAACTGGCAGTGCGGTAGTGAGTGATATTGTTTCTATTGTAAGAAATAATGTTGAAACAGAAAATCCGAATCCAGTAGTAAAGAATAACCTATGGGAAAGAGAAATTTTAGACATGGGTTCAGTTGAAAGTAAATTTTATATAAGAGCAACTGTTTTGGATGAATCAGGGGTTCTTGGAGAAATTACTGCAATACTTGGAAAACATAATGTAAGTATAAGGTCTGTGATACAAAAAGGTGACGAAGAAGATGGTCAGGTAACTATTGTATTAGTTACTCACAGAACTAGTGAGGCTCAAATTGATGGTGCGGTTGAAGAAATTACTAGCTTAAAATCTGTTTACAAAATAGATAACATAATAAGAATAGAGGATTTTAAATAAATTATAGCCTGAACATACAGCTTCGTTTGTTGGAAAAATAGATAATATTCTAGTAAAGATTAATGTTAATGCCACTTATTAAATGTAATAAGTGGCATTTTTTTTAATTAAAAGTTTTTTGAAAAATCTTAAAAAATATGATACGAAAATTAAGTAAAATATAGAAAAAATATGTTATAATTACTTTATATTTGAAAAATTGGACAATATATGAGCCGATTTGAATAATAGATTATTTATTTAGTGGAAAGAAAGGGGTGGTCATTTTTGCCCGGAAAAATAAAAAAGATGATTGACGAAATCATTCAACAAAGATCAAAAGGGAATCCTGCTATTACGGAAATGACTATAGCTAAATTAATTCTAAAAGGAATTAATCCCAATAAATTTGATATAAATTCTCCAGATGATATGACAATAATTAATAAACTTCTTGATATTGCTAGGCAATTAAATGTAAATAATTTAGATAATATTGAAAAAAGTATAAGATCATCATCCTCAAGTAAAATAACGGAGGAGGATGCAGTAAAGGATATAAAAAATCAATTAAATATTAACGACATAAAATTAGTAATATTTTTTGCATCTTCTAATTATAATCAACAAAAGATAAGTTTACTTATGGAAGAAGAATTTAAGGGATGCATTGTTATAGGGTGCTCTACGGCAGGAGAACTTGCAAGCGGAGAAATGTTGGATAATTCCATTGTTGCAATGGCTATTAACTCTAATATCATTTCTGATATAAAAGTTGAATTGGTTGAAAATATAAAGAAAAATTTAAATTTAGAGCTTGCTTTTACTTCTTTTGAAGAATACTATAAAGAAAGTTTATATAATATGAGCTCAGAAAAATTTGTTGGTATAACATTAATAGATGGATTAAGCATGAAAGAGGAAAAAATAATGGATCTGATAGGTGATAGGACTAATGTGTTCTTTGTTGGCGGTTCAGCTGCGGATAATAATGAGTTTGTAGAGACCTATGTTTCTGTAAATGGATATACTTCTACAGATTCAGTAGCTTTAATTTTAATAAGGATAAGCGATGATGCTGAGTTTAGTGTTATAAAAACACAAAGTTTTGAATCTTTGGACTATAGCTTCGTTGCAAATAAAGTGGACGAAGAGAAAAGACAAGTAATTGAATTTAATAATAGACCAGCTGCGCTTGAATATGCAGATGCTGTGAAAGCTGATAATATTGAAGAAATTTCAAAATATTTTATGAGTAACCCGCTAGGATTGATGATTGAAGATAATGATTTTTTTATAAGATCACCTCAGAGAGTTATAGGGACAAGTATGATGTTTTATTGTAATATACTTGAAGGAATGGAGGTTAAACTTTTAAAAGCTACAAATATTATTGATGATACAAGAAGGACAATTGAAAATAAAGCCAGTGAATTAGGAAAAATTGATGGGATTATAAATTTTCAATGTATACATAGAACGTTGGAATTAAAAAAGAAAAATTTGTCAGATGAATATGCTAAAATATTTAAAGATATTCCTACTATAGGATTTTCAGCTTATGGAGAACAGTATATAGGTCATATAAATGACACATCTACAATGCTAATTTTTAATTTAAAGTCAGGAAAATAAACTGAGAAAAAGATAGGAAATTTAAATATATACTTTTTATGGAATATTACAATGTTTTGAAGAGAGGCTATAAGTAATGAAGAATTTAGAAAACTTTTTTTATAAAGCTAATATTCTTATTGTTCATGAATACTTTGAAGATTCACGGGTGTTAATAAAATTTCTTAATTATAGAGGATATGTAAATATAAAAAGTGTGAAAAAAAGTGAATCAATTGTAAAGTCAATAAAGGAAAATATACCAGATATAATTCTAATAAATGTAAATTTGGAATCCGTTAATGGGTATCAATTATGTGAAATTATGAGAAAAGAAGAGGATTTAAGAGATGTTCCAATTATTTTTATAAACACATGTGGAGAAGCAATTGATAGAAATAAAATATATATTGTTGGAGGAAATGATTATTTAAGCACCCCACTTGAATATGAGGAAGTCATAAATAGAATTGAAATGCATTTAAGAATTAAGTTTATGGAGCATAAGATAAAATTTCATAAAGGCAATTATGATACAATATCTACTCAATTAGAGAGTTGGAATAGGATTTTATTAAAAAGAAATAGTGATTTAGTTAATGAAGTTATTGAAAAAGACAATCAATTATATGATATAACATTTGAGTTAAAAGAATTCAATATTATATTGGAAGAAGAAATGAATGAAAGAACTAGAACAGAGGAAGCGTTAAAGGAAAGTGAGAGACAATTACGGCATTCTATAGAAGAGGCACCAGTGCCAATAATGTTATATACCGAAGATGGATTTGTAAAGAAGATCAATAGATCATGGAGTGATATTACCGGATATAGACTTGAAGATATTCCAATGATTTCAGAATGGGCAGATATTTCAGAGGCTTTTAAAGAGGAATTGAGCAGTACAAATATAAAAAAATTATTTAATTCAGAGAAAAGGCAAAACAATGGGGAGTTTTCTATAAGGACACATGATGGAAGTATAAGAATTTGCAATTTTTATTCAGCATATATTGGGGATTTAGAGGATGGACATAAATTATTCATGAAAGTAGCCATAGATGTGACAGAGAAAAAGCGTATGGAAGAATTGCAAAAAAGTGTTGAAGAAGAGAGGAAAAAATTATATGAAATTAAGGAATACGACAGAATAAGAACAGAATTTTTTTCTAATATATCTCATGAATTAAGAACACCGATTAGTGTTATTTTCTCGGCGCTGCAAATACATGAACTTAGGTTAAAAGATTGTATATTTGAAAATAGAAGTATTGATAAATATAAATATACTAAAATAATGAAACAGAATTGTTATCGTATTTTACGACTTATTAATAATATTATAGATATAACAAAAATTGATTCTGGGTATTTTAATATCAATGAACATAATATTGATATTATCGCTCTTATAGAGAATATAACTTTATCAGTGGCTGACTATATTGAGAATAAGGGACTGTCTCTTATATTTGATACGAACGTGGAAGAAAAAATTATGTCATGTGATCCGGAAAAAATTGAAAGAATTATTTTGAATATACTATCAAATGCAGTAAAATTTACTTCAAGTGGTGGAAAAATAACTGTTAGTATTGAAGATTCCTATGATAAAATTTGTATAAAAATTAAAGATACAGGAAGAGGTATTCCGCAAGATAAATTAAATTCGATATTTGAAAGATTTATACAGGTAGATAAATCTCTAGCTAGAGATCATGAAGGAAGTGGAATAGGACTTTCTCTTGTAAAGTCCTTAGTTGAACTGCATGGTGGAGTAATATCTGTAAAAAGTAAAATAAATTATGGCACTGAATTTGTTATATATATCCCATGCAAACTAGTAAAAAATGCAGAAGAGCAATATTCGCTTTGCAGCTCTATAGGCGGAGATTGTATTGAAAAAATTAATATAGAATTTTCAGATATCTATAATTAAAATTATAGATTTTAATTATATTGCAAAAATAATCCTTCATCGTAATTCTAAAAATATTACAAGAATTTTAACAGTAATTATAAATTATACATTGTGAAGTATGAATTGCAACATGTATATGCTTGTAAAATATTTCTTTTATAATGTAAGTATATGTGAAAAAAAGTTAAGATAATATAGTAAAAAGATATTTTTACTTACTTTTTTTAAGAGTTTTAAACAAATGTTGAATATAAATTTAATATTTGTTACTATATTAGTGTATTTAATAGGTTAGAGATAATGAGGTTTCAAACAATTGATGGGACTTTATTTATCTCTTTTTGATTGTTATAGGAAGTGAAAAATGAGAATTTAAACTATTTGCCCCCAAAAGGAATGTTTCTAGAGTGCGAGGAATAATTTGCTATTGCATATATCTAAGTATTCAAGTAATATAGTTTCCACACTTTATATGCTATGTTATTAGAAATATTACCTTTTAATAATATATGAACCTCTGTATTTATATAGCTTCATAAATACAGAGGCTTTTTAATTCCATTCTTTGTGTTATAATTTAAGCAAAAGAAATAAAATACAGTGTGGAGGAAAAGGATGGGTAATAATAGAGATTTAATTAGATATTCAAAGATATTATTAAGCGCATACTTAATTATAGGACTAATCTTAATTTTTAGTAGTTCTATGGTTTTAGATTTAAGTCTTAATATTTTAATAATAACAGGAATATTTGTGGCGTGTACACTGGTATATGGAGTATTAATTAGAAATAAAAAATATATATCTACGGCAATTATTGTTGCCTTGTTATATGTTGGTGCAATTATCATATATAGTCCTTTAATTAGTTATAATGCTCATAGGAATTTAATAGGAAATATAGAAGAAATGGATTTTTCTAGCCAAATAGAATATATTGATATAAACCAGTTGCCTATTATTGATAAAGAACTTGCATACAAGCTAGCTGATAAGAAATTAGGTGAAATTACTAGTCTTGGGAGTCAAGTGAGTGTTGGTCAATTGACATTACAAAGTGTAAATGGTCAACTGTGTTATGTTGGACCACTTGAGCATTCTTCTTTTCTTAAATGGATTAGCAATAGAGAAGGAACGATAGGGTATATTAAGGTAAGTGCTACAAATCAAAATGATGTAGAGTTGGTTACCCAGCTTGATGGAAAAGATATTAGGCTTAAATATTTAAATTCTGCATATTTTCTTAGTGATTTAAATAGAGCAGCTTACTTTAGAGATATGAAAGCAGGGCACACAGATTATACTTTTGAATTAGATGACAGCGGCAGACCATATTGGGTCATTACAAGATATGATACTGGCGTGGGCATTACAGAAGAAAAGGCCATAGGTGCATTAGTGATGGATGCTCAGACAGGTGAATCAACTATTTATAATATTGATAATCTACCAGAATGGGTAGACAGAATACAGCCGATGAAATATATTAATAGGTATATTAACAAATGGGGAGAATTGGTTCATGGTGTTTTGAATTTTACGGATAAAGATAAACTTAAGACAACAACAGATGGTGTGAATATTATATACGATAAGGGTGTCTGCTACTATTATACAGGTATAACGTCAGTAGGAAGTGATGAATCACTTGTAGGATTTATGCTTACAAATACAAGAACCGGAGAAACTAAAATGTATAAAACGGCTGGTGCTACAGAAGAAGCAGGCATGAGATCAGCAGAAGGAAAAGTACAACAGTATGGTTATAAAGCTACTTTTCCATATCTGATAAACATACAAAATGAGCCGACATATTTTATGACGCTGAAAGATTCTAATGGATTAGTTAAGCAATATGCCATGGTGAATGTAAAAAATTATAACACTGTAGGAGTTGGAGATACACTTCAAGCTACTTTAAATAAATATTTAGAGGGATTAACCAATACTAATATTTCTCTCGAAAGTGGAAATCAGGAAGAAGTTATAAGAGGAGAAGTAGAGAGGATAGGTCTAGTTATTAAAGAAGGTACGAGTATTTATGACATTAAATTAAAAAATAATGAAAATATTTTCTCGGTTTCAACGGAGATATCTAGAGAGGTTGCATTAACTCAGGCTGGTGACTCAGTGGAAATGAAGTTTATTAAAGTTGGAGATAATAGATATATTATAACCAATTCATTTAGTAATCTTTCTTTTGTTAACAGTGAGGAACAGAAAAAGGAATAGGAAGAAAATAATTAAAATTAAGTATTGCAATTAAAAGGGAGCTATGATATACTAAAATAGTTCCTAAAGGGAATAAAAAAATATATCAAAGATTTAATTATATTAAAATTTCTCCTTATGAGAAAGTATTATTTAACTAAGTCTTTAAATTTGGAGGAATTGAAAATGGAAGATAAAACATTAGTATGTAAAGATTGTGGAAAAGAATTTATATTCACAGTTGGAGAACAAGAATTCTACAAAGAAAAAGGATTCGAAAATGATCCTGTAAGATGTGCAGATTGTAGAAGAGCTAGAAAGCAACAAAACAACAGAAGATAGTTTCTGTTTGCAAAGATAAGCTATAAGATATTATTCTTATAGCTTTTTTATTATATATTGGTATAATTGATACCTTTATGGTATATATAGGATACTATTAATTGACAAACCATACACTAATTTATATGGTCATTTTGAACTCCTTCTCTTTTAACTGAATGTCTTTTTCTGTTTGGATTGTGGTTCATATTTTCTTGAGTTATAGGAGTTTGATGATTGCATTTTTCCATTCTAGCATGTTTGTTATCAGGTTGACTATCTTTTGGCATAATAAAAACCTCCCTTAAACAATAAATTTACATATTAATTTTTTGCTAAGTGATACAATATTATTCGTAAGCTGTAGAAAAAATAATAACAATATTAGTTATATTATTAATTAAATAGAAAATAAATAAACCTGCTAAATAATATATTAATTATACCTATATTATTTAGCAGGTTTATTCAAATCTATTTTCAGTATATAGGTTATTTTGTAATAGTTAATCTAAACAAAAATTAATTAAGGTTCAAATTTAAAAAGCTTGTAGCTTCAATTTCACTAATATTTTTTATAACTGAAACTTCTTCAACTAAAAATTTGTAAGCAGTATTAAATAATTGTTTTTCACTTGAACTAAGTGATTTTTTCTTATTCATAAGAATTAGATCGTAAACTACTTCTGCACTATCTTTAAGTAATCCAGATCTTATTTTTTTTGCATTAGCTTGATATCTTTCCTTGGATGATGCAAGTTCAAATTCACTACTTTTATTTTCAAGAGTGAGCAATATATGATCTAAGGTAGAGTTATCACAAACTTTTCTTAAATTTGAGTTAGATGCCTTATCACTTGGAATCATAATTTCTAAATTATTTGACGTAATCTTTACTATTATGTATTCCTTGGTATTTCCTGAAAAAATCTTATTTTCTATTCTTTCAACAGTGCCTATGCCTTGCATTGGATAAACGACTTTATCTCCTATCAAAAACAAAAAACACACCTCCTTAAATGGTTGTTCTATTATTATAACACATTATTAAAAAAAATAAAACTTAAATATATCATATCTATTATTTCATGTCAATAATATTTGTGTTTTTTTAGAATGTAATATTAATTTTTTGATAACTATATAACGTAAAAATTTATATGACAATTAAAGGTAAAAAGTAAATTGAAAAATACATATTTAAAGAAATTATGATAAGTAATAATAATACAAAAAATAAATTAAATGTAAAAAATGTAAAAAAATATAGAAATATAAGTAAAACAACAGCTTGATAATAAATAATATGTGATGTAAAATTAAGGAAATGATTACAGAAAAGAGGGGGTTGCTGGCGTGGGGGTTCATAATAAAAAAGTTATAAAAAGTGAAAGAAAAATAAAACGGAAAAATAAGAATTTACTTGCTGATAAGATTTTGGCTTATAATCCCGTGTTTTTGGAAGGAATTGCAGTATATAAAGATGCAAGTAGAAACTTTATATTTTTAATATTTCTTGGAGCTTTGTTAATCGACTTTCCGATAATATCAGTGCCTTGTTGTATATTGTCTATGTTTTTTATTATTAGAATGTTGCAGTTTATTAAATATAAAAGCATAAATAATATAGTAAATGAAATAGCAAAGGATTTATCTTTTAAAGGGATATATAATAAAGGTAAAGTAGAGGATATGTTAAATGATTTTAAAGTTAAATATGGAGAAGATATCGTTGAGTATGAACAATTGGTAAACATGTTAGATAAATATGAAGCTTTAGTAACAAATATTGAATTTGCTTTAAAAAATATAACTTTCAAGGATAAAACAAATATAGATAACAAAGAAGAACTTATAATAGATAATAGTGAAATTACTTTCTTTGAAAATGATAATAATATAAACTGTGAAATATATAATAGGGATGAGCATAAAAATACGAGAGTAAATAATTATTATAGAAGTTTTAATGAAAAATTTTCTGTGCTTTATAAAAATGGTGATGGAGAGATTAAGAGCGTTAATAAAGCAATTGAGTTCTTTGATGATAGAGATAATGAAAACATTAACGAAAATGCTGTTGTCCTGAAAAATGTTAATAAAGAAAATAAAAATCTTACAGTATATTTATATAAAAAGTCATCTCCACTACAAAAAAATGTATTGTGATGAGCTAACATTTATAATAAAGTTAGTAAAAAATAAACTTCTATTAACTGTAGTATATGATTTGATATCGCAGTTATAGGAGTTGTCTTTTTTTTTATTTTGTAATAAAATCTAATAAGTGTAGTAATATGTATTTATTAAAATTAATTATAAGTATAATTATATTAGATTACTTATGGAGGAAAAAATGCAAGATATAATGATAATAGGCATAGCTGGAGGAAGCGGATCAGGTAAAACTACTTTGGCTCAAAATATAAGAGAAGCTTTTAGTGATGATATAGTAATTCTTTGTCATGATTACTATTATAAATCTAATGAGGGAATTTCTTTGGAAGAAAGAAAAAAACTTAATTATGATCATCCTAATTCCTTTGATACAGATCTACTAATAGAGCAGCTTAGACAATTAAAAGCGGGAAATACAATATATCATCCGGTATATTCTTTTGTTGAACATACAAGATTGAACGAAACTGTAGAAGTAAAACCAGCTAAAGTTGTAATAGTTGAAGGTATATTAATATTTGAAAATGAAGAACTTTGCGATTTGATGGATATTAAAGTTTTTGTAGATACAGCTGGTGATGTTAGAATAATAAGAAGATTGCTAAGAGATGTAAAAGAAAGAGGAAGAGATTTAGATTCTGTAATCAATCAATATTTAGGTACAGTGAAACCTATGCATGAGGAGTTTGTTGATCCAAGTAAGAGAAGGGCAGACATAATAATTCCAGAGGGTGGTTGTAATGCAGTTGCTTTAAGCATGCTACTGGAAAGAGTAAGGAATTTTATATATAAAGAATAGCAGTACATAATTTTTAAGTAATATTAAATAAAGTGTGTCTTTTTAAGTTTGAATAAATTTAAAAAGGCATTTATTAATTATTATAGACAAGTTGGTAGTAATTCATAAAAAGGAGAAGATACGTATGAAAAAGGTAGATGCAGTAATATTTGATATGGATGGGGTATTAATAGATTCGGAAAGAATATCGCTCAAATGTTATCAGGAAGTTTTAAAAGATTATCAATATGAAATGGATGAAAAGATTTATGTAAAATTCATAGGAAGAAATGTTGAGGGTATAAAAGAGGCATTGCAGGAAGAGTTTGGGAAGGACTTTCCTTTCGATGAGATATATAAGAAAAAATCTAAATTAGCATTGGAATTTACTGATAAAAATGGTGTTAAAATCAAGCCTGGAGTACATGAACTATTAGACTACCTAAATAATGAAAATTATAAAATAGCGGTAGCTACTTCAACAAGAAGACAAAGGGCCATTGAATTATTGGAAAGAGCAAAAATAAAGGGAAAAGTTAATTATATAGTTTGTGGAGATCAAGTTGAAAATTCTAAACCTGATCCAGAAATATTTTTAAGAGCAGCAGAAGGGCTAAATGTTAAACCAAATAACTGCTTAGTTGTTGAAGATTCAGATGCTGGAATAACAGCAGCCCATGCGGCGAGTATGGCAGGAGTTCATGTTCCAGATATGAAGATATTAGATGATAAGACAAAGAAGCTAGCGTTTAAAATATGTAAGGAATTGGTTGATGTTAAGAGCGTTTTGGAAGAAATTAAAGAGAATTGAATTTAATTAAGTTTGAGAAAGGAACACTAAATTTATGAATGAAGAGTTAATAAATTCTTATTGGGGAGTTAATTTAGAAAGTAAAGTAATAAGTCAATCTAGTACAACGCTAACTGTGTTGATGCCAGGAATTGGCTATACATTAGATAGACCTCTTTTAGATTATTCGAAGAAATTAGCTCTAGAGTTAGGTTATGATGTTCTTTCTTTAGAATATGGTTTTCAGATTGCAAGAAAAAACTTGCTTATAGAAAAGGAGTTCCAGCACTTAATAAAGGAATCTATATGTATCTTTAAATCAGCATTAAAAGGGAATTACACCAAGATAGTATTCATATCTAAAAGCATAGGAACTATTGTACATACTCTACTTTGTGATGAGAGTAGTGGTTATGAAGTTAAGCATATTTACTTAACGCCTATAGATGATACTTTAGGAGTTGGAATAAAGGAAAATTCGTTAGTAATAAGTGGAACAAATGATCCGCTAATAAATATAGAATCTATTGAAAAAATAAAAAGAATTAATGGTGTAGAGATGATTGAAATAGAAGGAGCTGACCATTCGCTAAATATAAGTAATGATATATTAGGAAGTATAGATGTTATTCGTAAAGTAATTGAGGCTGAAAAGAAATACTTAATATAACAAAAAACATTTAAAGAATAAATTCTTTAAATGTTTTTTGTTATATTAAGAAAATTATAATGTTAGCATTAAATATCATGTTTGTGAAATCTATGACTTCACAGGCAACTAAGATTTTTATGGATTTTATTGATAAATCATTTTAGGTTGAATAACTTTAGGATCATATCCGCTATCTTTGAGAGCTTTAATAATTGCTTCTTTGTGATCATGTCCGAAGGTTTCCATTGTGATATCAAGTTCAACTGCACTGTTACGATTAATGCTTACAAATTGATTGTGATCAAGTTTGATTATATTACCATGAGCTTCAGCAATTACCTTAGATACATTGGTTAATTCTCCAGGTTTATCTGGAAGTAAAACAGAAACTGTACAAATACGTTCTCTTTCTATTAAACCATGTTGCACTAGGGATGCAAAGGTAATTACATCCATATTACCACCGCTTATAATTGATACAATCTTTTTATCTTTTACATCTAAGTGTTTTAAAGCTGCTACAGTTAATAAACCTGAGTTTTCAGCAAGCATTTTGTGATTTTCGAGCATATCTAGGAACGCTCCTATAAGTTCGTGATCCTCGATAGTTATGATATCGTCGAGATTTTGTTGTATATATGGAAAAATCTTAGAACCAGGGGTTTTAACGGCAGTACCATCAGCTATTGTATCTACTGAAGGAAGAGTAGTTACATCTCCATTCTTTAAAGAAACTTGCATGCAGTTTGCGCCAGCAGGCTCTACCCCTATAACTCTTATATTAGGGTTTAGAAGTTTTGCAAGTGTAGAAACACCTGTAGCAAGTCCGCCGCCACCTATTGGAACTAAGATTATATCAACAGTTGGTAATTCTTTTATGATCTCCATTGCTATTGAGCCCTGACCAGTTGCTACGTCTAAGTCATCAAAAGGATGAATAAAAGTATAACCTTCTTCTTCAGCAAGTTTTAAGGCGTAATTGCAAGCCTCGTCATAAACATCTCCGTGTAAAATGACTTCTGCGCCATAGGCTTTTGTGCGATTAACTTTCATTAGAGGAGTAGTGGTTGGCATTACAATTATTGCTTTTGTGTTGTAGGCTTTGGCAGCATAAGCCACCCCTTGAGCATGATTGCCAGCAGAAGCTGTCACAAGACCTTTGTTTCTATCTTCCTCTGAAAGCGTGCTAATCTTATAGTATGCCCCTCTGATTTTATACGCCCCCGTTTTTTGCATATTTTCAGGCTTAAAGTAAACTTTATTTCCTGTAATATCTGAGTAATAGTCGCTAAACACTAACTTGGTTTTTAAGATTACTTTTTGTACGATTTCATATGCTTCTTCAAATTTATCAAGTGTCATCATTTTTGTAATATCCCCTTTATATGTATATTGCTTTTAGCTAATAGTTTTATGATAACATGTTAGTATTTTATGTCAAGTAAGAGTTTTTAAGACAATAAGTTTTGTGAATTTAAATCAAAAGGTAACTCTAGGAATAAGGAATGATAAAAAATAACAAGTTAAGATGATGCTGTAATACTATAATGAAATAAATATATATTTATCAAAAATATATATTTATTAGTATTAAAGTGTTAATAGCATTTTTAACTTGTTATTTCTGAGCATTATTGGATAGGAAAAAATTCATAATATATAGTTAAGACATATGATTTTCATAAAGAACTTTTATTGTTAATGTCCTTTATGCTTTTCAAGCTTTTTCTTTTTTCTTAACTCGAATTTTCTTTGCTCTTCTTGCTCCTTTTGTTCTTTTGATTTTTGTTTGTGTACAATTTTGCTTTGTTCATGCTGTAATTGTATTGCCATTTGGGCTTTAGTTCCTATGCTTTTAACATCAACCTCTTTTCTAATGCTTCTTTGAAGCCTTTTAGGATTAGGCTTCTTTGTTGATGAGTTAAAGTCGTCAGACAATACTGGCGAACTAAAATTTAGACGATAGAAATTTTTCAGTATGAGCTCGTAGACTTCCACGTCTTTTGGCTCTGAGCCGAAGGTGACTTTGCATACCTTATATTCGCCATTTTCAATACTTTCAAAGACACCAATCCAAAATGGATCATCAAAAAGAACTGTTAATTTAATTATTGTTATCATAATTAAATCCTCCTGTAGTATATAAATTCACAGAGAATGGACAACCCCAGGAGGGCAGGTTACTGCTATATTATAATATAGGTTCTGACTACCAACAGAAACAGTGTTTTTATCTCTTAAATATTATTATAGTAGAAGAGTATAGTAATGAAAAGAGAGGTTGTTATTAATTATATTTATATTATGTCTTCTATGACTTAGTAGATAATCTAGATAAAGCCTATAAAAATAGAATTATTGATAAGTTTTATAGAGAAATTTAGGTTGAAACATAAAAAATAGCCAGTTTTAATAAACTGACTACATTTTTTTATTAACTGACTATATTATTTTAGTTGTCCAATCTTCGCAATTCCAAGTTTCTGTTATTATATCTCTATAAAATTCAGGTTCATGCGAAACTAACAGAATTGTTCCTTTGTATTCTTTAAGTGCTCTTTTCAACTCATCCTTTGCGTCAACATCTAAGTGATTAGTAGGTTCGTCAAGTATTAATATATTAGTTTCATTATTTATAATTTTACAAAGTCTAACTTTTGCAGCCTCACCACCAGATAGAACTCTTATTTGTGATTCTAATTGCTTAGTTGTAAGTCCACATTTAGCAAGAGCAGCTCTTATTTGATATTGAGTATATCCAGGGAATTCCTGCCATAATTCATCTATACAAGTATTGCTATTATTGCCTCTATCTTCTTGTTCGAAATAACCTATGTATTGATAATCTCCTAAATGAACTTCTCCGCTTATTGGTTTTATTATACCAAGTAAACTTTTTAGAAGAGTTGATTTACCAAGCCCGTTAGCCCCGACTAATGCTATTTTTTGTCCTCTTTCCATATATAAATTTAATGGTTTTGTAAGAGGAGAGTCATAACCTATAACTAAATCTTTAGTTTCAAAAATAGCTTTGCCTGAAGCTCTAGCAGATTTGAAGTTGAATTCTGGCTTTGGCTTTTCTTTTGAAAGTTCAATTATATCCATCTTATCTAGCTTCTTTTGTCTAGACTTAGCCATATTTGCAGTAGCAACATTAGCTTTATTTCTTGCTACGAAATCTTCAAGTCTCGAGATTTCTTTTTGTTGCTTTTCATAAGCAGCTTCTAATTTTTCTTTATTTATTGCATATATCCTTTGGAATTCATCATAATCTCCAACATATCGTGTAAGCTTTCTTTCATCTACATGATATATTAAATTAACTACTGAATTTATAAATGGAACATCATGGGATATTAATATAAACGCATTTTCATATGATTGAAGATATCTTTTTAGCCATTCGATATGTTCTTCATCCAAGTAGTTTGTAGGCTCATCTAAAAGTAAAATATCAGGAGATTGTAATAATAGTTTTCCTAAAAGAATTTTTGTTCTTTGTCCACCAGATAAATCATCAACGTCTTTGTCTAACCCTAGGTCTAAAAGCCCAAGACCTTTTGCAACTTCTTCAACTTTTGGATCAATAACATAAAATCCGTTATGATCAAGCATGTCTTGAATTACAGCAGTTCTTTCCAGCATTTTATTTAACTCATCCTCAGTACAATCCCCCATCTTTTCATATAAAGAATTCATTTCTGCTTCTAGATCAAAAAGATATTTAAAAGCATCTCTTAAGGCATCTCTTATACTTTGACCTTTCATTAATGCTGCATGCTGATCCATGTAACCAACTCTAACATTATTAGACCAAATAACATTCCCTTCATCAGGCATTAGCTTACCAGTTACTATATTCATAAATGTAGATTTACCTTCTCCATTAGCACCAATAAGACCAACATGTTCACCTTTTAATAATCTAAATGAAACATCTTCAAAAATAGCTCTATCTCCAAATCCGTGATTCATATTTTTAACAGTAAGTATGCTCATCAATTACCTCCAAAAAACTTATAAAATTTGCAACTAAGTAAAAAGACTCCTAAAATAAGAGAAAAATAATAAGCTTATAATCACTTTTTGTAGTTGCGTATCCATAATAGTTTAAAGTATAAAAAGCTAGTATGTCAAAGTAAATTTAAGAAAATTTGTGTATATTAAAAATATAGATGAGAAGAGTATTGAAACTATAACAATATATTCATAAAATAGTAAAATTCATTAAAGCTAATATTTATCAATTGCCCAAAGCACCTTGGTTATAAATTATGGTTGTATATTTACATAATATGTTATAATTTTAGTAATAAAATTCGTGTGTCTATAAATTAAAGAATGTTGATAATTGTTTAGAGACTTTACTTGATAAAACTTTTAATTCAATGTGCTAGAAACGAAAAGAGGATATGCTGGAGGCGTAATTAGATATTTGACCAGATTATATAAGGGGGAAGCAAGATGGAGGATTTGGTTACTGATAGATTGCTATTAAGAACATGGAAAGAGGATGATTACAAAGATTTATATGAATATGCCAAAAGTGAGTTGGTGGGTCCTAACGCTGGTTGGATGCCGCATAAAGATGAGGATGAAAGTAGAAAAATAATAAGAATGTTTATTAGAAATAATGAAACATATGCTATAGTTTTAAAATCAGAAAATAAAGTTATTGGTAGCATAGGGCTTCATGATAGAAAGCCTGATAATAATTTGTTGAAACTAAATCAGAAAGAAGTGGGGTATGCTCTCAATCCTAGATACTGGGGAAAAGAAATCGTTCCTGAAGCTGTAAAATCTTTAGTGGACTATGGGTTTAATAAACTAAATTTAGAATTAATTTGGTGCGCACATTTTGATTTTAACAACAACTCAAAAAGAGTAATTGAAAAGTGCGGATTCAAATATAAATTTAAAAAGTTCGAGAGATTAAAATTTTTAAATAATAAAGAGGTAACCACATTGTATTATTGTATTTTTAGAACTGAGTATAAAAATAACTTAAGAATATAACCAAATGTTATGAATTTACATGATTCTGACTACAATAGAATGTCTAAAGAACTTTTAGAATAATTAGTTAGTAAATTAACATTTTGCTGAATAGTAAGAGAAAAGGCGTGAAACTAAGCTAATGGATAAGAAAATATCTATTAGCTTAATTTTTATATTTAGATAAAAGTTATTTTTGTTTGTAAGTAAAAATTAATTTAGCCGAATTTCTATAATAATATTCCTATTTTGGGGTAAACTTTTGGTATAAAAAAAATTTTTATTGATGGTATTATAAATTGCGTAAATTATTATATGAAAGGAGATACTATGATGTTAGATTTAACTAAGGAAATAAAAGAAATGGCAGAAAAAATGGGTTACGAAATGAAAGGTTTGGCAGAAGATATGGGGAATGAAATGAGAAACGTAGGAGAATTAGTAAAGTCAAAAGCAGAAAAATTGACTGATGAAATAAAGAATAGAATGACAAGGTGAATATAAAGAAGATAGTAATTACATTATTAGTGTGAATGCTATCTTCTTTATATTTATTTAAAAGTAACATAAAAAAGTAGAAATCATATTATATAGTGGACATGGTTATAGGGTAAATAGACTACCTCGATCTATTAATTTCCCTTTTCTTAGTGCAATGGGTAAGATGTCATATTTAAAAAGAAATTTCTTTATTTGATCTCCCCATGTGTAACTATCTAAATCACCAAAGAAAGCCATCTTATTATTAAAGACCATACCACCGACCCCGCCTATAAAACCATAATTTAGTGAAGGTAGTAGTATATCTCCGGGAGGAAGCAGAAGGATGTCAAAATCGTAATTTTTAAGAGAATTAAAAATCCCTTTATCACTTGTGATTAAGGCTTTTTCTCTAACAGGGAGAATAGAACATTTTGTGTAACCTTGAGGAACATCAATGTGTATTTTTGAATTTTGAGAGTTTAAGAGATTTTCATCGCTATATTTTAAAGTATGTATAAAATAGTTTTCTAAAATTAAAGAATTTAAAATAATATCGTTTGGATATGTATTGGACAATGTGTTTTTTGAAACAATATAATTTATGTCGTTTAATTTAAGGATCTCTTTGAAATTTTCTGAGATATTTCGTTGGATAATTATCTTATTAAATGAATCATTTTTTAGTACATTTAATTGAATATCAGGATGACCATTTATGGCATCATAAACATCATTACATTTAGGGACTAATATTGGTTTTAGGTCTAGTTTGGAAAGGCTAAGTAATTCTTCTTTAGTAATTCTATAATCGACAAAACAATGCATATAAATTCTCCTTATAAGAATGTATAACTGATATTTAAAGGCAAAATAATCAATACTGAAATTATTATTTTAAATTATATTTTGCGCTTTAAAGACAGATATGTCAATTAAGTAACTGCTAGAATGTATAAAAATTAATATTTTATCAACTAGAAATATATCATATGAATTTTGCATATCCTCAAATTTTTAATACATACTAATATTAAGAAGGGAGTGAAATCCATGCTTATTTTAAAATTAGCTTATAGTGAAGACTTGACTTTTTCCCGTGACCTGCAAGAGCTAAAAGAGCTACTAAAGAAGAAGGAGATTTTAATAGGATTTGTTGAAAGTATAGAAGGAAAAACTCATATAATAAAGATAATTTGTGAAGAAAATTGTTATAATGAAAAAGTAAAAGAGATTATTAACTTATATGTTAGTAATATTTTATATAGAATAGTTATTGATAATTATAGAAAAAAGGAAATGTTTGAATTTATAACGGATAATTATTTTTTCTTAAAGCAATCTGAAATATTAGAGGTTGAAGATCAAATACTAAAGGTGTTAAAGTATGAAGAAGTAGATGCAAATGAGGATACTATATTTTGTTTAAATAAAATTAATTCTATGGTAGAAAAGATTAGAGACTGCATAAGTGAAAAACAAGAGATTAATATAGATGGATTTATAACTTTTAGGATGAGAAAATTAAGAGAGGATATAGAAAAAGTTATAGATAAAGTAGTAGAAAGATATATGGTGGAAAAAGAATATAAGGAATTTATAAAACTACTAAAGTACTTTGTAGAAATACAGGAATGTAAAATAGAAGAAATAAATATAATAGTAGAAGATAATAATTATATAGTAAGAGATAAGGAAGGCAAAGATTTATATTACGATTTTTTCAGTGAAATCGCAACAGATCAAAATAAAGCTGAATTAAATATGGAAGATATATTAATTAGCGGACTAATAACAAGTGCACCTGAAAATATAAATATCTATGGAAAAGAAAAATGTAGCAATAAAGAATTTTTAGATACTATTCAAAATGTATTTGGAGATAAGGTTCATTTTTATGAAGCAAATAGCGACTATAATAAAATTGGTCAAATAATAGCAAAAAAATATTGACATGGATTAACAACAATGATATACTCATACATGTTAAGAAGAAACAGCCGTTTCTCACCCTGCAGTGTTGAATTTACTAGTATGGGTTTTATGTGTGTCTATACATTGAGTATTGATAATTTGAGGCGGCAGTTATGCCGTCTTTTTATTATGTATATAGTTTTTCGGAGGTGAAAAATATTAATAAAGATTTTTCTATGAATGAAGAGATTAGAGAAAAAGAGATTAGACTAATAGGAAGTAACGGGGAACCATTAGGGATTGTCCCAACTATTGAAGCAAAAAAACTTGCTGAAGAAAAAGATATGGATTTAGTTATGATGTCTCCTACTGCGAAACCACCAGTTTGTAGAATTATGGACTATGGTAAGTATGTATATGAGCAATCTAAAAAAGAAAAAGATGCTAAGAAAAAGCAAAAAATCATATCTATTAAAGAAGTAAGATGTAGTCTAACTATTGAGGAACATGACATTGATATAAAAGCAAAAAATGCCAGAAAGTTCCTATTAGAAGGAGATAAAGTTAAAATCACTGTAAGATTTAGAGGTAGGGAAATGGAACTTGCCCACATGGGACAAAAAATTCTTGATAACTTTGCAGCTAAATTAGAAGATGTCTGCCTAGTAGAAAAAAGACCTAAAAGAGAAGGCAGAAATATGACAATGGTTTTAGGGCCTAAAAAGGCGTAACTTGAGAGGAGGATTTAATCATGCCAAAAATGAAAACTCATAGAGGTGCAGCAAAAAGATTCAGAAAAACAGGTACAGGAAAACTTAAGAGAGGTAAGGCATTTAGAAGCCATATCTTAACAAAGAAGAGTTCAAAAACTAAGAGACATCTTAGAAAAGCTGGATATGTTTCAGATTCACAATTAAAAGTAATGAAGAAATTATTACCATACCTATAATATAGGGGTAATGCAGGAGGTTTAAGTAATGGCAAGAGTAAAGAGAGCGAAGAATTCTCGTAAAAATCATAAAAAAGTTTTAAAACTTGCAAAAGGATACTACGGTGGAAAAAGTAAGTTATATAAAACTGCTAATGAATCAGTAATAAGAGCATTAAGAAATTCTTATGTTGGAAGAAAGAATAAGAAGAGAGATTATAGAAGTTTATGGATAGCTAGAATTAACGCGGCTACAAGAATAAACAACTTATCATATTCTAAATTCATGAATGGAATCAAATTAGCTGGAATAGACATCAACAGAAAGATGTTATCTGAAATAGCTATAAATGATCCAAAGGCATTTACTGAATTAGTAGAAGTTGCTAAGAAACAATTAAATGCTTAGTACATAAAATGCGGCTTATGCCGCATTTTATTTTTATATTCAAATATAAATAATAATACTATTATTTTTCCATAATCCTATAGTTTTGAGGTGTAAAACTTTGATATATATAGAAAGTAAAGAAAATAATTTATTTAAGAATACAAAAAAGCTTAAAGAAAGAAAAAATAGGACTAAAACAAGTAGATATATAATTGAAGGATTTAGATTAGTTCAAGAGGCATTTAAGGCCAAAGTCGATGTGGATTACCTAATTGTGACTGAAGATGCACATGATAAAGTAGACGAATTTTTGGGGAAATATATAAATGGTGAAATTAAGATTTATGAAATTTCTAGCAATTTATTTAAAGAACTTATTTCTACAGAAAATCCTCAAGGAATACTTGCAGTTATAAAAATGAATACAATGGAATCGAAATTCGATGGAGATTTTTACTTGCTTTGTGACAAGGTGCAAGATCCAGGGAATCTAGGGACTATAATAAGAACTGCACATGCAGCTGGAGTACAAGAAATTATATTAACAAAGGGTACTGTGGATATATATAATGAAAAGACAATTAGATCTACAATGGGATCTATATTTTATATTCCTATTTATTATGATGATGAGAATCTCTCTTTGGTAAAAGAATTAAAGGGGAAAGGTTTTAATTTAGTAGTGACATCCTTAGATACAGATAAAAATTTCTTTCAAGCAGATTTAAGAGGGAGAGTTCTCTTAACTGTTGGGAATGAAGGAAATGGAGTAAGTAGAGAAGTGTTAGAGATGGCGGATACTAAGGTTAAGATACCAATGCCAGGCAATGCTGAATCTTTAAATGTAGCAGTAGCTTCATCTGTTATAATGTATGAGAAAGTAAGACAAAATCAATTGTGATTAAATCTTATTAAAATAGGAAAGTATATTAATAGGTTTCTAGGAAAATTTGAAACTATTTAAGAATGAAAGTAGATTTGAATATTTCTAGGAATCTATATTAATATGAAAAAATTTTAAAATTTATATATTTATCTATGTAAATTTTAAAATATATAAATATTTATAGGAAACATCTGGTGTTCAGAGGCTTTATATTTAAAATAGAATAATCATGTTAAGATAAAATATTTAATTTGATTTGGTAATATACTTATAAATATGGTATATTAAAAAAGCAGTGGATTTATATATAAATTTTGAAAATAGTATTGATATTTTATATATTTATTTGTATAATGAGTTGTATTAATTGAACATTGAAAAACTGTGAATGAGAGAGTAGATATTAGAAAAGTTTTAAGGGAGAGAAGGTCATAGACTGTAAGCCTTCTTAAATAATATAATATTGAAGTTCGCTCAGGAGTTCTAGCTGTGAAATTTATAGTAGTAGCTAGCGGCAAGAAGAGTCGTTAATTAAATTGAGTTGGGTACTTTTTAGTTCCAATTAGGGTGGTAACGCGGATAATTCGTCCCTTTTTATGAGGTGGCGTTTTTTTTTATGCAAAAAATCTTTTTAATTACCAACAAATGATTTTAAAAGAAATATTTATAGGTCTATTATTATTTTTATATGTCTTATTGAAAGGAGAAACAATAATGAAAGAAAAACTTAAAGAATTACAAGAACTTGCATTAAGCAAAATTGAAGCTGTTAAAACTAGCAGTGAATTAGAAGAAATTAGAGTTAAGTTCTTAGGAAAAAAAGGGGAGCTTACTACAATATTAAGAGGTATGGGGAATCTTTCTCCAGAAGAAAGACCTATTGTAGGAAAATTAGTTAATGAAGCTAAAGCTGCTGTTGAAGAAAAATTAGAAAGCGTGTTAAAAGCTATTAAAGATAAAGAAAAGGCTGAAAAGCTTGCTGGTGAAACTATAGATATTTCTCTTCCAGGAAGAAAGAAAGTTATAGGAAAGAGGCATCCGTTAGATTTGACTCTTCAAAGTATGGAAGAAATTTTCGTTTCAATGGGGTTCACAATTGAAGATGGACCTGAAGTTGAATATGATCATTATAATTTTGAAGCTCTAAATATCCCTAAGGATCATCCGGCTAGAAGTGAACAAGATACTTTATATATAAATGATAATATAGTACTTAGAACTCAGACTTCACCAATTCAAGTTAGAACTATGGAAAATCAAAAACCACCAATAAAGATGATTTCCCCTGGTAAAGTATATAGATCAGATTCAGTAGATGCTACACATTCACCTATATTCTATCAAATGGAAGGATTAGTTATAGATAAAGGAGTTACATTTGCTGATTTAAAAGGAACATTAGAATTATTTGCAAAAAAAATGTTTGGAGACAAGGTTCAAACTAAATTCAGACCACATCACTTCCCATTTACAGAGCCATCTGCTGAAATGGATGCAACATGCTTTGTGTGTGGCGGTGAAGGCTGTAGAGTATGTAAAGGCAGCGGTTGGATAGAACTTTTAGGTTGCGGAATGGTTCATCCAAATGTTCTTAGAAACTGCGGACTTGATCCAGAAGTATATAGTGGATTTGCTTTTGGTTTTGGTGTTGATAGAATGGTAATGCTAAAGTATGGGATAGATGATATAAGATTATTATATGAAAGTGATATGAGATTCTTAAATCAATTCTAAAAGCTTAGTTTTATTTGAAATTCAAGAATTTAAGAATATACATTCTTAGGAATATTTATTCTGAAGAATATTACCATATATATTCTAAAGATATGCCCATATGAAAAAAGCAGCTATGCTGCAATTAAAAACTTATTAACTTAAAAAAAGCAGTTATGTTTCAATTACGAACTTATCACCTTAAAAAAGCAGTTATGCTACAACTAAGATTTTTTGAATATTAAAAATGAGGGTTAGTGAAGAAATTGGATTAAAATATTATTCTATACCCAGCAATAAAAGGAGGAAACAAAATGAAAGTACCATATAATTGGCTTAAAGATTATGTTGATATAAATGTTAGTCCTAAGGAATTAGGAGATAAATTAACTTTAACTGGTTCACAACTAGAAGAACTTGTTATCCAAGGAGATGTAATTCAAAATGTAGTTACAGGAAAAATTACTAATATTGAAAAACATCCTGATGCAGATAAGTTAAGCATATGTCAAGTTGATATAGGAAGTGAACAAATACAAATAGTTACAGCAGCAACGAACATGAAAGAGCAAGATGTTGTGCCGGTTGCTCTTCATGGTTCAACACTTGCTGACGGAACTAAAATAAAAAAAGGAAAACTTAGAGGAGTAGTATCTAATGGTATGTTCTGCTCAGAAGAAGAATTAGGTACAGCTGGAGATGAGCCAGTTCATGGATTGATGATCTTACCTACTGATACTAAGCTTGGAGTTGATATTAAGGAACTTTTAGGATTAAATAAAGCTATCTTAGATTTTGAAATTACTTCAAACAGACCTGACTGCCTAAGTATGGTAGGGATGGCAAGAGAAACAGCAGCAGCTCTTAGAAAAACTTATAAAATGCCAAATTTAGAATATAAAATTAAAAATTCTAAAAATATAAATGAAGAGTTAACTGTTGAAGTTAAAGATACTCTTTGCAATAGGTATATGGCAAGAGGCGTGAAAAATGTTAAAGTTCAGCCATCACCAGGCTGGATGCAAGAGAGACTTCTTGAAGCTGGTATAAGACCAATAAATAATATAGTTGATATAACAAATTTTGTTATGCTTGAAACTGGTGAACCAATGCATGCTTTTGATAAAAGAGAAATTGCTACGAATAAAATAGTAATTGAAAGAGCAAAGAGAGGAGAAAAGTTTACAACTTTAGATGAAGTAGAAAGAGAATTAGATGATTCGATGCTTTGCATTAAAGATGGAGAAAATATTATCGGTCTTGCTGGAATAATGGGTGGTTTAAACTCAGAAATAAAAGAAGATACTACAGAAGTTGTTTTTGAATGTGCAAATTTTGATGGAACTAACATAAGAGTAAATTCAAAGAAATTAAATCTAAGAACAGAAGCGTCTGGGAGATTTGAAAAAGATATAGATCCTAACTTAGCTGAAATTGCATTAAATAGAGCATGTAGATTAATCTGTGAATTAGATGCCGGAGAAGTTATGGAAGGTACTATAGATGTTTACAATAACAAGAAAGAAGTATCAACTGTAACTGTTGAATCAAATTGGGTAAACAGCTTCCTTGGAACAGATCTTTCTAAAGAAGAGATGAAGAGATGTTTAGATAGTGTTGATTTATTTACAGAAATAAATGGTGATAACTTAGTTGTGACAGCTCCAACTTTTAGAGTTGATATTGCAATTAGAGAAGATATAGCTGAGGAAATTGCAAGAATTTATGGATATGAAAAAATTCCTACAACAATTTTTAAAGTTTCTACGGAAAGAGAGCCAAGATATAGAAAAGGATTATTAGATAATAGAGTAGTGATGCTTGCTACAGGAAGTGGATTAAATCAATCTATCAGTTATTCGTTTGTATCTCCAAAGGTTTTTGATAAAATTAATTTACCAGAAGATAGTGACCTTAGAAATGTAGTTAAGATAAGAAATCCATTAGGGGAAGATTATAGTGTGATGAGAACTTCAACACTTCCATCAATGATGGAATCACTTGGAAGAAATTATTCTAGAAATAACTCATATGTAAGATTGTTTGAAATGGGGAAAGTTTACATTCCAAATGTGGATGAAACAAAACTTCCAACAGAAAAGAATATTTTAACTATAGGTATTTATGGAGATTGTGACTACTTAGATCTTAAAGGTGTTGTTGAAAATATAACTGATGGATTAGGTATAAAGAGTGTTAAATATGAAAGAGAGAGCGAAAATGTAAGTTACCATCCTGGAAAAACAGCTAAGATAGTTGTTGGCAGAACTAATGCTGGAACTTTAGGAGAAGTTCATTTAGATGTATGCGAAAATTACGGTTTGGATGTGCCTTGTTATGTAGCAGAATTAGATTTGGATGTTTTATATGAAAATGCTGATATGGATAAAAAATATAAAGCACTTCCAAAATTCCCAGCAGTAACACGAGATATTGCATTACTTGTTGATGATAGTCTTTTGGTCCAAGAAATTGATGATACAATAAAAAGAGCTGGTGGAAATTTAGTTGAAAAAGTAGAATTATTTGATATATATAAAGGAAAACAAATTCCAGATGGTAAAAAGAGTATAGCTTATGCAATCTGGTACAGAGATGAAAATAAAACATTAACAGATAAAGATGTTAATAAAGTTCATGAAAAAATCCTAAAATCTTTAGAATATAAGCTTGGAGCTACATTAAGAGATTAAAATATAATAACTCAAGCTTTGCTCCATGAAAGCTGCTTCAGAAATAAGTTTTATTATTTTTGAAGCAGCTATTTTTATTTATACAAAAAAATATAAGTTTAAAGAAGGAAATATCATGTTTCTATAGAATAAGTATAGATAAAGTGGTTAAAAGTGGTGTTAAGTGGTTTAAAATAGAGGGAAATTACCTAATCAATAAAAGTAGGAGCTGAGAATATTGTTCATTGGGGAATATCAACATGCGTTAGATCCTAAAAATAGAATAATTGTTCCAGCAAAGCTAAGAGATGGACTTGGTAATAAATTTGTTATTACCAAAGGACTTGATGGGTGTTTGTATGCTTATCCGCTTGATGAATGGAGAATATTGGAGGATAAATTAAAAACTTTACCTTTAACAAATAAGGATGCTAGATCCTTTGTGAGGTTCTTTTTTTCTGGAGCTTGTGAAGTCGAGTTAGACAAGCAAGGAAGAGGATTGATTCCACAAAATTTAAAGGAATATGCAGGTATAGAAAAGGACATAGTAAGTATTGGAGTATTATCTAGAGTAGAAATATGGAGCAAGGAAAAGTGGAGCGAATATAACGAATCAAATATAGACTTTGATTCAATTGCAGAAAAAATGAATGATTTAGGAATATAAGGAGTTTTTATTATGGAATTTAAACATGTATCGGTTTTATTAAATGAATGTATAGAGGCATTAAACATAAAGGAAAATGGGATTTATGTTGATGGTACTTTAGGAGGAGCAGGACACTCATCTCATATCTTAAGCAATCTTTCTAAAGATGGGATGCTTATTGGGATAGATCAAGACCAAGACGCTCTAAAGGCAGCAAAAGAAAAACTTAAAGATTTTGAAAATGTAAAGTATGTTCATAGCAATTTTTATAATATTGATAGTATTTTAAACGATCTAGATATTGAAAAGGTTGATGGAATCTTGATGGATCTTGGAGTTTCATCATATCAACTTGATGAAGCATCAAGAGGTTTTAGTTATATGAAAGATGCTCCGTTAGATATGAGAATGAATAGAGAAAATGATTTTTCAGCGTACAATATTGTAAATAATTACGATGAGGACAGCTTATATAAAATAATAAAGGACTATGGTGAAGAAAGATTTGCTAAAAGGATTGCGAATTTTATTATAAATAGAAGAATTGAGAAGCCTATAGAAACAACTTTTGAACTTGTAGACATTATCAAGGCTGCAATTCCAGCAAAGATGAGAAGAGAAGGGCCTCATCCGGCTAAAAGAACTTTTCAGGCAATTAGAATAGAAGTTAATTCAGAATTAAAGATACTTAATAAAACTATAGAGGATGGAGTGAATAGATTAAATAAGGGTGGAAGAATGGCTATTATAACTTTCCATTCTTTGGAAGATAGAATAGTGAAATTAAAGTTTAGAGAATTAGAGAATCCATGTACTTGTCCAAAAGAATTTCCAATGTGTATATGTGGAAAATCGCCATTAGTTAAAAATATAGCTAAAAAAGGTATTGCACCAACTAAAGAAGAGATTGAAGAAAATCCAAGGAGTAGAAGCGCTAAGCTTAGAGTAATTGAGAAATTATAATTATTATTATGTTATAAATGAGTTGGGATGTGAATAAATTGGGAAGAAGAGAATATGATTATATAAAAGGGAATACAGTATTAGCTCCAGAAAGAAAAACAAGAGTACGTAAACCGGATAAAAAATATAAACAAATACAAAGAAGAAAACAAATTATAAGTAAAAATATCCTATTAAAAAACAGGAGAAAAAATGATAGGAAATACTTACTAACTGTGGCAGTTGTCATATTTAGTTTAGGGTTTATTACTATTCACGGAGATAACAAGGTTTATACTATGGAAAGCAATGCGAGAAACTTGGATACTCAAATAAAACAAACACAAGAAGATAATGAGGCATTAAAAGTAAAAATATTGAAATTTTCTTCATTAAATAATATTCAAAAAAATGCTGAAAGCAAATTGGCAATGGCTATTCCCAAAAAAGAACAAACTATAAAAGTTGATTTTTCACAGAATTATTTTGAAGATTTAAAACCTAAAAGTTCCGAAAATACTGCTAAAAGTAAGAACATATTCTCTAAATTAATAAGTTTAATAAAATAATAAGTTACTTAAAATAATAAAAAATAAGTAATTATATTAGAAAATTAATTGGCTTTATCTTGGTTCTTTTGGGTTTTATGTAAAAGAAAGTGTGCATGGGGGAAATAAAAGTTGAAAAAAAAGAATTATAAAGATAGGGCAAAGATGCGCCAAAGGATGAGTATAGCAGCTTTTGCGTTGACAATTGTTTTTGTAATATTAACTCTTAGACTTTCTTATATAATGATAGTTAAAAGAGCTGATTATGCAGCAAGAGCAGAAGAACAGTGGACAAGTGAGGTAAAAATAGATGCCATAAGAGGAAGGATATTAGATAGGAATGGTAAAGAATTAGCGGTATCTGCGAATGTTTATAGAGTAGACTTCGATTTGAACTCTATAAGAGCATATTTATCAAGAGGATTAAAGGATTTATCAAAAACAGAAATAGAGCATATGAAAAGTGTAGGAATTCCAATACCTTCTGGAGATGATGGATTAAAAACTGATGATATTGCGCCTGTTATTGCAAAGGCATTAGATTTAGATGTAGATAAAGTAAAAGATAAGCTTGAAACAAGGCTTCCAAGTGGAGCAAAGGCTGGATCTGCTACTTTAATTAGAAGGATAGAAAAAGAACAGGCAGATAAGGTAAAAGATCTTAATATAAGTGGAGTTTTAGTATCACCAGATACTAAAAGATATTATCCAAATAATAATTTCTTATCACATGTACTTGGAAGTACTAATGTTGATGGTAAAGGGCTTACAGGAGTAGAGCTTCAATATAATTCGTATTTATCAGGAATTCCTGGAATGAAGATAGCAGAACTTGATAAAAATAATAGAGATTTACCTTATACAATATCTCAGTTTACAGCACCGGTAAACGGTAAAGATGTTACACTTACAATTGATGAGAATATACAAAATTTTGCGGAAAAAGCTGCCACACAAGCTTATAATGATACAAAAGCTAAGGCAGTCTCAATTCTTGTTATGGATCCTAAAACAGGTGAAGTTTTAGCAATGGTAAACAAACCTGATTTTGATCCTAATAATCCGCGTGATGGTGCAGATAAATTTGATGGGGCAAATTCAGATGACAAAGTACAAAAAATGTGGAGAAATAGGCTTGTAAATGATACTTTTGAACCTGGTTCAATATTTAAGGTAGTAACAGCTATTACAGGTCTTGAAGAAAACATTGTAAATAAGGATAGTAAGTTTTATTGTGGAGGTTCATTAAAAGTTGGAGGAATTACTCCTAAGTGCTGGAGAACTCAGGGGCATGGAGCAGAAGTATTCCCAGACATAATTCAAAATTCATGTAATGTAGGCTTCATGGAGCTTGGGGCAATGATTGGAAAAGAAAAATTATGTGAATATATTAATAAATTCGGTTTTGGAAAAGCGAGTGGAATTGATTTACCTGGAGAAGCAAAAGGAATTGTTAAACCAGTTGATAAGGTTTCTGAGGCAGATCTTGCTACAATATCTTTTGGTCAAACTAATACGGTTAATTCAGTTCAATATATGACTGCGTTTAATGCTATTGCTAATGGCGGAACTTTGATACAACCACATGTAATGAAAGAAATCACTCATGAAGATGAAAATAATGTTAATATTGTCGATGAAGCTTTTAAGCCCAAGACAACAACAGTTGCAAGTACTGAAAAGACAGCAGAACTTAGAAGTTATCTTGAAAGGGTTATTACTGGGGGATCTGGAACAGGAACATTTATAGAAGGTTACCATATAGGCGGTAAAACAGGTACGGCTCAGAAAGTTATTGATGGAAGATATCAAGAAGGTAAGTATATATCTTCATTTGTTGGAATGGCGCCTGTGGATGATCCTAAAATTACTATGATGGTAACTATTGATGAACCAAGTAATGGTGCTTATTATGCGGCACAAGTAGCTGTACCGCCAGCAAAACCATTATTTACTGATATTTTTAATTACCTTAATAACAAATTTTCTGATGAAAATATGGGACAAATTACTAGAGATGTTATTATCCCAGAAGTTAGAGGAATGAAAGTTGATGATGCTAAAAAAGCGTTGAAGGATGCCAAGTTAGATTTTAATATAGATGGTGATGGGGAGTCAGTAGTAAACTTAACACCATATCCAGGATATTCGGTAAAAGAAGGGTCAAAAATAAATCTTTATACAAGTAGCGATGGAACAAATAATAATAATGTTGTAATGCCTGATGTTAGGGGATATTCAAAGGAAGATGCTAATACACTATTGAAGAAGCTTGGAATAGTGCCTGCCTTTGAAGGAAGTGGAGCAGTCTCAGAACAAGATATTTCTCAAGGTGAAGTTATAACAAAGGGAACAACTGTTAAGTTGACATTAAGTTCAGACTATAAGGATTAAAAAGTGAGAATAAATTAATACTAAAACTTTAAAACGAAACGGGTATGTTTTGTAAGGGGTTTGGTATGAATTATACAAATGAAAAAATATTAGTATGTGAGAATTCTCGCATACTAATATTTTTTAGTAATAATATCCGTTATATATTTACGTATTTTATTAGAATTGTTAAAAGCAATACTCAGCTAATAGGTGAATATCTAAATTAGTGTTTTATTCAGAGGAAAATAAATGGAGGAACAGGTATTGAAAAAGAAAAAACATGTAAGTAAAGTAAAAATACGAAAGAGAACGAGAAGTGTCGCTTTTTCATTAACAGCTATTTTTGCTATATTAATAATTAGACTCTCTTATATAATGATGGTTGATGGAAAAGACTATTCTGCAAGAGCTGAAGAACAGTGGACAAGTGAAGTGAAAATAGATGCTAAAAGAGGAGAGGTTCTGGATAGAAATGGAAATGAGCTAGCTGTATCTGCTAATGTCTATAGAGTGGATTTTGATTTAAATTCGATAAGGAATTACTTGAAAAGATCTGTAAAATCCATTCCCAATAAAGAGCTTACCAATATGAAAAGTGTAGGAATTCCGATCCCTACAGAAGGAAGTGGCTTAACAAACGATGATATTGCACCCGTAATTGCGAAAGTATTGAATATGGATGTGTCAGAAATAAAAGCGGATTTAGAAAAGAAGCTTCCAAGTGGGGCAGATGCATTTTCTGTGACTGTAGCACGAAAAATAGAAAAAGATATAGCGGATAAAGTAAAAGAACTTAATATAAATGGAATTATAGTTTCGCAAGATACTAAAAGATATTATCCTAATAATAATTTTCTATCGCATGTTTTAGGAACTACTGATCCTGATGGCAAAGGATTAAGTGGTGTAGAACTTCAATATAATTCATATTTGTCAGGAATTCCTGGAATGAAGGTTGCGGAGCTTGATAAAAATAATGAAGATTTGCCTTATACAGTTTCTCAATATACGGAACCTGTAAATGGAAAAGATGTTACTTTAACTATCGATGAAAATATCCAAAACATTGTTGAAAATATAGCACAAAAAGCCTATAAAGATGATAAAGCTAAAGAAGTTTCGATATTAGTAATGAATCCTAAGACTGGAGAAGTTCTAGGAATGGTAAATAAACCAGATTTTGATCCTAATAATCCATATGATGGAGCAAGTAAATTTGATGGAGCAGACCTCACTGATAAGATACAGAAAATGTGGAGAAATAGATTGGTAAGTGATACGTTTGAACCAGGATCAATATTTAAAGTAATCACTACTATATCTGGTCTAGAAAACAATGTTGCAAATAAAGATACACAATTTGTGGATAATGGATCAATATCTGTAGGTGGAATTGTAGTGAAGGATGCGGAACGAGAAAATAAACTTCAAAATTTACTTCAAATCATTCAGAATTCATCAAATGTGTGTTTTGTAAAATTAGGACAAATGATTGGTAAAGACAAATTGTATGAATCTATTAATAAGTTCGGATTCGGAAAAGTAAGTGGAATTGACTTACCAGGGGAGGCATCTGGAATTGTGAAACCAATCGATAAAGTTTCAGAAGCGGATCTTGCAACAATATCATTTGGACAGACTAATACAGTAAATTCTGTTCAATATATGGCTGCATTTAATGCTATTGCTAATGGAGGTACTCTAATTCAACCTCACGTAATGAAAGAAATTACTCATAATGATGAAAATAGTGTTAAGATTGTTGATGAAACTTTTAAACCTACGACTGCTACAGTCGCAAGTGCAGAAAAAACAGCAGAACTTAGAAGTTATCTTGAAGGTGTTGTAACTGGAGGAACAGCAACTGGAACTTTTATAGAGGGATATCACATTGGGGGTAAAACAGGAACTGCAGAAAAGGTTGTTGGTGGTAAGTATGGAGAAGGCAAATATATATCTTCATTTGTGGGAATGGCTCCAGCTAATGATCCTAAAGTTACAGTTATGATAACTGTTGATGAGCCTAGTAACGGTGAATACTATGCTTCACAAGTAGCAGTACCATATGCAAAAATGCTGTTTACAGGTATCTTTAACTATTTAGATAGTGCATCTTCTAATGAGAAAATTGTTAAGGATATTATTATCCCAGAAGTTAGAAACATGAAAGTTTCAGATGCTGAGAAAGTATTAAAGGATAAAGGCCTAGATTTTAATATAGATGGAAATGAAGAAACAATATTAAGTATGAAGCCATATCCAGGTTCATCAGTAAAGGAAGGTTCTAAAATAACTCTTTACACAAGTGGGGATGCGACTTATAATAATAATGTTGTAATGCCAAATGTTAGGGGATATTCAAAAGAGGATGCGACTACTTTATTAAAAAATCTTGGAATAACAGCAACTTTTGAAGGAAATGGAGTTGTTTCAGTACAGAATATTTCAGAAGGTGAAGTTATACCTAAAGGAACAACTGCCGAGTTGATTTTAAGTTCGTATTATGAAGATTAAGAATAATGGTAGATATATAGGAAATTTAAATTAAAATCGCTTTTTGCGGAAAATTTAAAGTAAATTGGCGAATGATAAAATACTAGCATGTGGGGGTGCTCGCATGCTATATTTTTTTATCATATAAGTTCTAATTAATGGATTTCATAGTTCATAGGATCATTACATACAAAATAAATCATATTCGTTGAGATTAGATAATAATTGTGCATTTAATTTTCTTAAACGTAATAATTATTAATATAAAAAATAAATTAAAATATTCATATACCATAAGTTAATTAGGAGGAATTCAATATGAATTTGAAAAGTATTTTAAAAGGAATAGATTATGAATCAATTCAGGGTGATATTGATATTGAAGTTAACAAAATAAACTATGATAGCAGAAAAGCTGGCAATGATGATGTTTTTGTCTGTGTAAAAGGATATGCAACTGATGGCCATAAATATATAGAAAAAGCTATTGAAAACGGAGCAAAAGTTATAGTAATCCAAGATGATATAGAAATAAAGGATGAGAATATTACCATTATTAAATGCAATGATACAAGAAAAGCATTAGCATTAATGGGAGCAAATTATTATGATAATCCTAGTTCTAAAATGAAGATAATTGGAGTTACTGGAACTAATGGGAAAACTACTACAGCTTTTATGATTAAGCATATTTTAGAAGAAAGTAATAAAAAAGTTGGTCTTATCGGAACTATTGCAAATTTTATAGGTGATGAAAAAATTCATACTGAAAGAACAACTCCAGAATCCTTAGAGCTTCAAGAATTATTTTCTGAAATGGTTGATAAAGGTGTAGAGTATTGTGTTATGGAAGTGTCTTCCCATTCATTAGCATTAGATAGAGTTTATGGTATTGAATTTCAGGTTGGAATATTTACTAATTTGACTAGAGATCATTTGGATTTTCACAAGACTTTTGAAAATTATTATAAGGCAAAGTTTAAATTGTTTGAAAGATCTAGAATAAAAATTGTTAATGTTGACGATAATTACGGGAGACAAGTAATTAGTGATTTAAACAATTTAAAATGTGATGATATATATTCATTCTCAGTAAAAAGCATTTCAGATTTTAAAGCTTTTGATGAAGAAATGGGAAGTAGAGAAATCAAATTTAAACTCAACTTGAAAGAAGATGAGCAATTTGTTTTAAATATACCAGGTGAATATAATATATATAATGCGTTAGGTGCAATAGCAGCGTGTTTTAAATTAGGTATGCCTATAAAGGATATAAAAAGCGGCATTGAAAATGTAGTAGTTTTGGGAAGATGTGAAAGAGTAGCAAAAGAATATAATTTAGGTTATGAAATCATCATAGATTATGCACATACTCCAGATGGTTTAGAAAATATATTAAAGACAGCTAAGGCATTTACAAAAGGAAGATTGATATCTGTATTTGGTTGTGGGGGAGACAGGGATAAGGTAAAAAGGCCTGAAATGGGTAAAATATCTACAGATATTGCAGATATTACAATTGTGACATCAGATAACCCTAGAAGTGAGGAACCTCTAAGTATAATAAAAGATATTGAAGCTGGAATTGATAAGGATAATTATTTTGTAATAGAAAATAGAAAAGAAGCAATAAAAAAATCTATAGATATAGCTCTAGATAATGACGTAATAGTTATTGCGGGTAAGGGTCATGAAACTTACCAAGTATTGAAAGATGAAACTATACATTTTGATGAAAGAGAAATTGTAAAAGAAATATTAGATAACATGAACAATTAGGTAGCTTATTCATAATGTAACAATGACGGATTTAAGCGATATTTAGGATTGTTATTTTGGTGATGAAGTTAACAGGAAAATAAGGGGTGGATGAACTTGGATTTAAATTTAGCGGAAATAATTAAGGCAGTGGATGGAGAAATAATAGTTAAAAATAACGAAGGTATTTTTAATAAGATTTCAACTGATACTAGAAAAATTCAGGAAAATAATTTATTCATTGCATTAAAAGGAGAGAATTTTAATGGCAATGATTATACAATACAAGCTATCGAAAAAGGGGCATCTATAATAATAATTGATGATGTGAAGTTTAAAATTGAAGAGTTAAAAAATAGGGGAACTATTATTAAAGTAAAAGATACTAAAGAAGCTTTAGGAGATTTGGCTAGGTTTTACAGAAAGAAAATTGGAGTAAAGGTAGTTGGGATAACAGGATCTACTGGTAAGACTTCAACAAAAGATTTAGTAGCTGCATTTCTAAGTGGAAAATACAAAGTTTTTAAAACTCAAGGAAATTTCAATAACGAAATTGGATTACCACTTATGATATTTGAACTTTCTAAAGAGTATGATATAGCTGTCCTTGAAATGGGAATGAGTAATTTTGGAGAGATAAACAAGTTGGCGAGTATTGCACTTCCGGATGTTGGTGCAATAACTAATATTGGAGTGGCTCATATAGAATATTTGAAGACTAGAGAAAATATACTTAAAGAGAAGATGTCTATAACAGATTTCTTTGAAAACAAAAACTCATTAATAGTGAACTGTGAAAATGATATGCTAAAAACAATAGTTGAGTGTGATAAGTTTAATTTAGAGAGAGTAGGTTATGATTCTACTTATAATCTTTACTCTAAGAATATAAAATTAACATCTGAAAATACTTCGTTTGATGTAGTTACTGATGATAATGAAAATTATAGATTTACTCTAAATATGGTCGGAGAACATAATGTTTTAAACGCACTTATAGGAATACAAATAGCAAGAAATTTTGGGTTGACTTTTGAAGAGATGGAAAAGGGGTTAGGGAATTTTAATGCTACTTCTATGAGACTTGAAGTTATAAATAAAGATAAGTTTACTATTATAAATGATTCTTATAATGCTAATCCAGATTCAATGAAAGCTGCACTTGAAGTGCTAAAAAATTATTCTGGATCAAGGAAAATCGCAGTACTTGGAACTATGGGTGAACTTGGAGATTATGCGGAAGAAGCACATATCCAAGTTGGTGAATTTGCGAAAGATAAGGCAGATATTTTATTGACTACTGGTGAATTTAAAGAGTATTATAAGAAAGGCTTTGGAGAGCGTACAATGGTGTTTGAGAGTAAACAAGAATTAATGCAGAGGTTAACTGATATGATTAAAGTAAATGATACTATTTTAATTAAAGCATCTAGAAGTGCAAAATTTGAGGAAATAACCAAATATCTATAGAATTTAAAATAACACGAAGGAGGTGACTTGCCTTAATTAGGATCTTCAAGAAAATAATTACTTAGCATGATTATTTTCTTTCGGATATTTTAGGCAACACTGGATGGGGGAAGCAATAAACTTATTAATTAACTCAAAAATTTTAGCACCATTAATTATGGGGTTCTTATTTTCAATAGTACTTGGACCAATATTTATACCGATATTACACAAGTTGAAATTTGGTCAAAATATAAGAAAAGAAGGACCTAAAAGTCATCAGAAAAAATCTGGAACACCAACAATGGGAGGGCTTATATTTTTTATAGCTACAGCTACAGCTATATTAATTATGGGGCAAAAACCTATGAGTAGAGAAATGATATTACTTTATTCATTTTTAGCTTTTGGATTTATTGGATTTTTAGATGATATTTTAAAAATAATTCATAAAGATAATCTAGGATTAAGAGCAGCGCAAAAGATGATTTTGCTAGTCTTATTTTCAGTAGCTTTAGCATGGTATGGATATACAAATGTGGGTACAGATATTTTGATTCCATTTATAAATCAAAATTTTAGATTGAATTTAGGAATACTATACATACCATTTATAGTAGTATATTATGCAGCAGTAACTAATGCTGTAAACTTAACTGACGGAATAGATGGACTTGCAACTTCAGTTACGGTTATAGTGTTAACTTTCTTTGCTATCATTGGTTTTAGAACACAGAATGTTGAAGTAGCAGTTTTTGCAATAGCATTAGCTGGAGCATTACTTGGATTTTTAAAATTTAATGCTTTCCCTGCAAAGATATTTATGGGTGATACAGGTTCGCTAGCTCTAGGGGGAGTTATTGGAACAATAGCATTAATGTTAAAAATGGAGTTGTTTGTGATTATAGTTGGAGGAATATATTTAATCGAAACATTGTCTGTTATAATTCAAGTTACATCATTTAAATTAACAGGTAAAAGAGTATTTAGAATGTCTCCGATCCATCATCACTTTGAGCAAGTTGGGTGGAGTGAAGTAAAAATAGTAACAATTTTTTCAAGCATTACAGCAATTTTATGTATAATTGGCTTTGTAGCACTTTAAGTTAAGTAGTAGATTTGGAGGATTTATGTATGAAGGTCATTGGGTCCAAAAGAAAATCAAAAATGGGTGAAATAGATTATGGAATATTTTATACAGTAGCATTACTTTTAACAATTGGTGTGGTTATGGTATATTCTGCAAGTTCTTATTATGCTATGTTTATGTATAAAGATAGCATGTTTTTTCTGAAAAAAGAATTAATGGCAGGGGTTGTTGGAGTTATAGCGATGGCAGTAGCGATGAGTGTTGATTATCATAAGATAAAGAAATATACGGCTATAATAATGATAGCGACTATACCTATACTATTAGCAGTATTTCTTTTTCCAGGAACTAATGGAGCGCAAAGATGGATTAATTTAGGTCCGTTAAGCTTTCAACCATCTGAGCTTGCAAAATATGTTGTGGTGCTCTTTTTAGCAAGAAGCCTTGAAGTGAAAGGTGAAGGAGTAAAAGATTTTAAAACTGGAATAGTTCCTTATTTAGCTACATCAGGATTTTATGCAGCTATTGTATTAGCTGAAAAAAATTTAAGTATAGCTTCTGTTATAATGATAGTTACATTTCTTGTTTTGTTTGCAGCAGGTGGAAGAATAAAGCATTTATTTGGAATTGTTGCGCCAGCATTAGTTGCAGCAGCAGTTGCATTTACAGTATTAGAACCGTATAGAATGAAAAGGTTAATGAGTTTTACAAATCCATGGAAAGATCCAATAGGAGATGGATATCAACTTATACAATCATTTTATGCATTAGGTGCTGGAGGGGTTACAGGGCTTGGTCTTGGCCAATCAAGGCAAAAAACTTTGTATATGCCAGAGCCACATAATGATTTTATTTTCTCCATTATCGGCGAGGAATTGGGGCTTATTGGATGTATATGTATAATATTACTTTTTGTAATATTTGTTTGGAGAGGAATAAGTGTAGCGATGAAAGCTAGAGACACATATGGTACTCTTCTTGCAATAGGCATAACTGGAGTTGTAGCAGTTCAATCTTTAATAAATATTGCAGTTGTTACAGGATCGATGCCAGTTACAGGGGTTCCGCTACCGTTTATTAGTTATGGGGGAACTTCATTAGTAATAAATATGACGGCAATAGGAATACTTTTAAACATATCAAGGCAAACTGAAGGAAAAGATGAATTTAAGGAAATATAAGAAAATACAGGGCAAAGAATTAGAATACAAGTCTTTGCCCTGTATTTTTTAGGTAATTATTTAAAGTAGTTTTAAATTTTAGATGAAAATATATCGTTAAAGTGGTATTATTATATATGAAATTTATACTAAAGATTATAAAATAATAAGTGTTAGAATATATAAGGCATAGATAAGAATAGGGATGGGTATGGTAAAAACGAATAATAATAAATTGATCTTGAGGTCGCAAAGAAGAAGACTAATAAGGAAAATAATTATGACTATTATAGTCCTATTTATAGTGGGAACAATTTTTGCAATAAAATCGAATTTTTTCATTATTAAAAAGGTTTCTATTTTAGGTAATCCAGTAATGAGTGGAGAAGATGTTAAGAATGGTACAGAGAATCTAATAGGACAGAATATTCTATTTATAAATAAACAAAATATAATAAGCAATGCTAAAAAGAATCCATACGTAGAAAATGTTGAAATAAGCAAGTCGTATCCTAAACAAGTTAATATAAAGATCTCAGAAAAAGAGGGGATTTATTATGTTGAAAAAGATGGATATAAATATGTTTTGGATAATGATGGAAATTTACTTGAAAAAACAGATAGCGTTGAAAACAGAAGTTTAGTTAATGTTAAAGGAATAGATTTAAAAGATGTAGCGCTAGGACAAAAGATGATAGATGACAGTAGAGTATTAGATTTTTTAGATATTTTTTATCAAATTATAAAGATCAATCCGACAAATTATAAAATTGATTATGTTGATATAAGTGATTTTACTAACATAAAGGTATATGTTGGTGAAGTAGAAGGAAGACTTGGTAATGATGAAAATATACCAGATAAAATGAATAAATTATTACATATAATTCAAAATCCTGATATAGGGATTGTTAAGGGATATGTAGATGTAGGATTTAATGGTACGCCTGTATATTATAAGGAAGAAAGGTAGGTAATTAATGAAGATATCTAGATCACAATTATTTATAGCAATTGTTTGTGGACTTTTAGGCTTTTTATTGGCATATCAATTTAAGGTATTATCAAATAAGAATATAGAGTCAAAAATTAGTAATTATGATAAAAACGATATTATTTCAGAAGTTGAATCTCTAAAAAAAGAAAAAGAAGAATTAGCGTCAACAAATTCAAAGTTATCCGATCAGTTAAAACAAATGGAAGAAACAGCAGCTAAAAATGGTGACATGGGGCAAGATATAAAAAATCAACTTGATGAGGCTAGAATGCATTTAGGTATAGTTGATGTTAAAGGGCAGGGCATTGTTCTTACAATAACACCTAAAACATCTATTTTTGGTTCTACGACAAATGATAGTAGCAGAGATCTAGGAGAAGATGAATTGGTTCATATAGTTAACTTACTTTGGTATTCAGGAGCTGAGGCAATATCTATAAATGATATTAGAATAACACCACAAACGGGAATAAAAACTGCTGGAAATGGAATAGCCATAGGTTCGACTGGGAAAGTTTATCCTAGAGATAAAATTATAATTAAGGCAATTGGAGACAAGGGCAGACTTAACGTTGGAATTTCTTTCCCAGGTTCATTAGAATATCTTGCTCTTCCTAACTACAATAATGAAGTTAAATCAGAAGATGATATATTTATAGGAAAATCAAAACAGTCATTGAAGAGTGACTTTATTAAATCAGTTAAAGAATAGGAGAGAGTTAATTTGATAGCAATTATAGGACTACTAATCGGAATAATACTTGGATTTGTATTAGATGTTAATATATCTGATAAATTGTCACCATACATGTCTGTTGCAATACTAGCATGTTTGGATTCAGTTTTTGGAGCAGTCAGAGGAAATCTCTCTAAAAACTTTCAAGCAGATATATTCATATCTGGATTTTTTGGAAATGCATTACTTGCAGCAGGACTTGCTTATTTAGGTGATAAGCTTGGAATACCTATATATATGGCGGCGGTAATAGTTTTCGGAGGAAGAATATTTGATAACTTCGCAATAATACGCAGACTATTATTAGAAGAATTTAAAATAAGAAGAAGAAATAGGTCTAGAAATAATTCTATAGATAAAGAAAATCATGATGATAAATAGAGAGGTGATGTGATGAAAAATAATAAAGGTTTTTTCTTTGTTTTCATTGCAACCATAATATTAGGGGTTTTAATATCAATGAATTTTAATTTTAAAGGTATTCAGTCCTATAGTCAATTAAATGCAACAGAGTACCAAAATGCTGTTGAAGAAAGGGCAGCATTATATAGAGACATTGGAAATCTTCAAGAAGATAATAATGAGAAAAAAGATAAGATTAGGAATTATGCTCAGAATGATAAAAAAAATGATAAGATCCTTGATGATATGAAAACTCAAATTAGTGATTATAAATCATTTATTGGGTCAAATAACGTAGAGGGACCAGGAATTATACTTAAGATAAATGATGGAACTACAAATGCTCTTGAAGAAAATACAGATGAAATAAATAATAAGCTTTTACATGATAATGATATGGCGCTTGTTTTAAATGAACTTAGAGTGGCTGGAGCTGAGGCGATTAGTGTTAATAACCATAGAATACTTCCATGGTCTGGAGTAATTTGTAATTGGGCATTTTTAGGGTTTGATGATGGTGGAATGGAGTATGCTCCTTTTAATATATATGCCATAGGAGATCCAGAAAAATTGAAGGCGGCTTTACTTGAAGATGGAAGCCATGTTAAACAATTAATGCTTAGAAAACTTTATGTTGATATTAAAGTTGTAGATAAAATAATCATGCCGCCAACGACAGCAAATTCAAATGTAAAATATATGAGTAGAGATGAAAGTAAAAAATGAAATTAATTGATATTTAGGAAGGAAATTTTAAGTTTATATAGAATATTATACAAAGTGATAAAGAAAGGAATAATTTAGTAAGGTGTTATAGTATGGGAATTAAGCAAAATATTGAAGAACTAAGATCCAAAATTCCAGAACAAGTAACGCTCTTAGCTGTTTCAAAAACGAAGCCATTAGAGGCTCTAGAAGATGCGTATATGGCAGGAATGAGAGATTTTGGGGAAAATAAAGTTCAAGAATTAGTAAAAAAATCCGAAAATTTTCATGAGGATGTACGATGGCATTTTATAGGACAGCTTCAAAGTAATAAAGTTAAGTATTTAGTAGATAAGGTACATTTGATACATTCTTTATCTAGTATTAGTTTGCTAAATGAAATTGAAAAGCAGTTTAGTAAAGTTAACAAGGTTGCTAATACTTTAATCCAAATTAATATTGGAAGAGAGGAAAGCAAAAGTGGAATTTTGGAGGAAGATTTATATGAATTCATAGAAGCAATTGAAAAATGCAAATTTGTTTCTGTAAAAGGTATAATGGTTATTATTCCAATAGGGGATGAAGAAAGCAATAGAAAATATTTTAAGAAAACAAAAAAAATATTTGATGAGCTTAAGGAAAAAAATTATAATAATATTAGTATGAAAATATTATCAATGGGGATGACTCATGATTTTATGACAGCTATAGAAGAAGGTTCTAACTTAGTAAGAATAGGAACAGGAATATTTGGAGAAAGAAATTATAATTTAGGAGGCGAAAATAATGGGTAATGTTATATCAAAAGTTAAATCTTTATTAGGGTTTGAGGACTACGAGGAGTATGACGAGTACGAAGAAGAACAATACGAAGAACAGGTGAAGGATGAAGACGAAATAGAACCTGTTATTACCAATAAGAAGAATAGTAAGGTTGTAAATATCCATACATCTTCGACTACAAAGGTAACAATAACTAAGCCAATCGATTATGAAGAGGCTACTGAAATTTGTGAAGCACTTAAGAATAGAAGAATAGTATTAGTAAACACAACGGTTTTGGAACTAAAGATTGCACAAAGATTATTAGATTTCATCAGTGGTTCATGTTATGCTTTAGGCGGAGAATTACAACAAATTGAAAAGGGAGTATATATTCTTTCACCATCAAATGTAGAAGTAACAAATGAATTAAAAAATGAACTAAGTTCAAAAGCTCTATTTAATTGGTCAAAATAGGAGGTATAAATTATGATATATAGTGTTTACATAGTTATTGATATGTTTCTAAACATATTAGAGCTAGCTATATTCATAGAATGTATAGTTTCGTGGATACCACAAATTCAGGGGAATAAATTTATTGATTTACTACACAGTTTTGTTAGTCCCGTTTTAGAACCAATTAGAAAGTTACAATATAGATTAAGTCCTGGATTACCATTGGATTTTTCACCTATATTTGCATTGATTATTATAAATTTTTTACAAAGGATTATACCATAAATTATGAAAGAAAGAATAGCAAAGTATTTTGCAGATGATGATAGAAATGATGCGTTGAATTTATATGAGAAATATTTACTAGCTAGAGATAAAAACATAACTGTATTTGGAAAAAGTTTTTATACACCAAATATATGGATGTGGTTTGAGAAAAACCTCTCTAGCAATGATTTAAAAATTGAAAGTAATGGACTTTTAGATGATTCTGAAAGAAGAATGGTTTCTTTTAATAACATATATAAAAGTCCATTTCCTATGAAATTGATTAAAATTGAAAGTACCTCGAAATTTTCTAATCTTACTCATAGAGATTTTTTGGGCGGAATTCTATCTCTAGGAATAGAAAGAAATAAAATAGGTGATTTATTAGTAGATAATAATACATGTTATGTGCCAGTTCACGAAGAAGTAGAAGATTTCATTATATATAATTTAAACAGAATTTCTAAGGTTATTTGTAATGTAAAAGTGGTGGATGATTTTGGATTTTTACCAAAGGTTAATTTTGAAGAAGAAGTAGTTTTAGTTTCTTCTTTGAGAATTGATGGAATTGTCTCTAAGATTATAAATATATCTAGATCTAAAGCTCAAGCAATGATCGAGCAGGGTCGAGTGCTTATAGATTACGTTAAGATAAAAGATAAAAGTTATGAACTAAAAGGACAAGAAAGAATTACTATAAGAGGTTTTGGAAAATTTATAGTTGGTAATTCTGTTGGAAATAGCAAAAGTGGAAGGATAAAAATTATTATCAAAAAATATACATAATAGAGGTGAAAGTATGAAGTTGACACCAATGGATATAAACAACAAGGAATTTAAAAAGGGATTAAGAGGATATAATTCTGATGAAGTTGATGAATTTTTGGATGAAGTAGTAGATAACTATGAAGAGCTTTATAAAGAAAATGCAAATCTAAAAGAGAAGCTTGCTAATTTGAATGAAAAGGTAGAGCATTACTCTAAAATCGAAAGTACTATACAAAATACATTGATATTAGCTCAAAATGCTGCAGAGCAAGCAAAAAATTCGGCTAAAAAAGAAGCCGAATTTATGATGAAAAATGCTAACGAAACTGCTCAGAAGGTTATGGATAAGGCACATAATGATGTTATTCAAATAAATGATGAATATGAAAGAGTTAAACAAGAATTTATTAAATTTAGAGCAAAATATAGAAACTTCATGAATGCACAGTTAGAAACATTTGATGATTTAGAGAAGGATTTTATAAAAAATTATAATGTATCTGATCCTATAGAAGATGATGAAGTAACTAATATAGAAAAAATAGTTAAAAAAGAAGTTGCAAGCACTACGAGTGGATTAAGTGAAAATATAGAGGCTGAAGAAAATGATCCTTCATTGAATGATGAATTAAATGAGATTAAAAGTTTTTTTGTTCAAGGTGAATAAATTTACTATCCAACAGAAATAATGAATAAAAATTATGCATATTTTATTTACATAACGTAATAAAATGAAGATTATGTATTTTTTGAATAATAGAAAAGCTATCCTGAAGCGATTAAGGATAGCTTTTCTATATTTGCTTAATTACAGATAACCAAACTAAGACCTGAACTTATGCATATAACTCGCCGAAATGAGTAAAATACGTTTATTCCAGTTTCTGGGTAATTCTAAGGCTATAAAGTTGCACCCAAAGTGCTAGCCTCAAAGAACAGGCTTTTAACTAGCAGATTTGGAACAACTTATAGCCAAAGAATCACATCCATCAAAATTACTAATGAAACATTCCATATTATGACCCTTGTGGTTACAAAAGTATTTTACTCATTTCTGGTTGGAATATATTTCATAGTCTAAGTAGAGTTTGTGATTGTGTTATCTATAATATTATTCCTTTGGGATTTCAGAATTATTAAATTTAGTATTTAATATTACTATATCAACTCTTCTGTTTGCAGCTCTGCCATCTTCGGTATTGTTATCTTTAACAGGTCTATACTCTCCATAGCCTACTGAAGATAACCTCTCGGGTTTAACGTTTCCCTTTGAAATTAGAAACTCTACTACATTTGCGGCTCTTACAGCTGAAAGCTGCCAGTTAGAATGAAAATAATCATTATTAATAGCAACATTATCAGTATGTCCTTCAACATGTATATAGTTATCAATATCGTTTAAAATCTTTGAAATAGATATTAGTTTACCTTGCCAATCAGGTTTGATAGTAGATTGTCCACTATTAAAGAATACGCTATCATTGAAGCTTATTATGAGTCCTCTTTCTTGAATGGATGTAGTAACACTTCCTTTTAGCTCGGAATCATTGACAAGATCATCTACTTTCTTTTTTACATCGGATAGTTTTTCTTCTTCTGCTATAGAGTCTGAATTGTTCTGAGTATTTTGTTGATCAATTACAGTAGGAGGAGAATTTGAGCTATCAGATACTGCTATTACGTTTTCTCCATTACCACTATTAAATCCAATTTTCAATGAATTTGCTAGAGCTTGAGATTTTTTAGTATCCACATTAGAAATAGCATACATCATTAAAAAGAAAATCATCATTAATGTTATAAAATCAAGGTAAGATAACATCCATCTCTCAGTATCATCTTTTTCTTTTTTTGTATTCTTTTTCATAATTATACCTCTTTAAATTCCTTCTAAATCTTTAGCTTCATCTTCGGTTAGATAACTAACAAGCTTACTCACTAAGGTATTTGGATTAACTCCTTCTTGAATGAGTAATACTGCTTCAATGATCATTTCCTTTTCAGCAATCTCTTCTTTATTTATTTCTCTTAATTTACTTGCTATAGGAAGCCAAAAAAGATTTGCTGTAGCAAGACCATATAGAGTAGCTACAAATGCAACAGCAATTTTTTCACCCATTGCAGCTACATCACTTAAAGCGCTCAATATTATAACTAAACTCGTTATGGTTCCTACTATTCCCATAGTAGGAGCATAGCCACCTGCAGAGGTGAACATTTCAATACAATTTTCATGTCTTGTAGAAAGCTGTTCGAGCTTGGTATTTAAGATGCTTTTCACAGAGGATGGATCTATACCATCCACAACCATTTGTAGCCCTTTTTTTACAAATGGATCTAAGGCATCATCTGTTAGCTCAGATTCTAAACTCAAAAGCCCATCTCTTCTTGTTTTAAGTGATACTCCTTTGAAATAGTCTATATACCCCTTAAGATCAATCTCTTTCTTTTTGAAAGCTATTGATAATACTTTCGGGAATTTCTTCAATGTTGAGGAAGGAAATGAAATTCCTACGGCACCTAGTGTTCCACCAATAACTATCATTGCAGCAGTTGGCTGCAGTAAAGCTATGGGTTTTCCCCCTTCAATAATAAAGCCTACTATAATACAAATAAATGCAAATAGTACACTTAAAATTGTCATAATATCCATAAAATTATCCCCCTTGAATATATGAAATTTTAGCTCATATGTAGCATTTTTCATACTGGTTAATATATATTTATGTAAATTTGATACAGTATATGAATTTATATACTTATATAAAAATAATAGCATATTATAAAAAATATGTAAAATAATTATATATTTAGGGGAGAAGTTCATGTATGACCGTTAATTCATACAAATTAATCTAATAAATTTAAGGTGTTAAGTAATTGTAAAGTCTAAGTTATTATATTATAATGTTGAAAGAATATGCTAAATAGGAAGGGATATTGATTTATGGAGAAAAATGTTTTTATAGTTGATGAAAAAGATAGAGGAGAGCGAATCGATAAGTATTTAGCTGAAATTTTTGTTGATAAATCAAGATCTTTTATCCAAGGACTTATTGAAAAGGATGGTATTAAGGTTAATAATAAAACTCCTAAGAGTAATTATAAGCTAAGAGCTCTTGATGAAATAGAAGTAACATTTAGCGAACCTGAAGTATTAAAAGTAGAGGCTGAAGAAATACCTATTAATATACTTTATGAAGATAAAGATGTAGTTGTTGTTAATAAATCTCAGGGGATGGTTGTGCATCCTGCGCCTGGAAACTATAATGGAACGTTAGTTAATGCTCTGCTTTATCATTGTAAAGATTTATCGAGCATAAATGGAATTATAAGACCAGGAATAGTTCACAGAATTGATAAAGATACATCCGGAGTTCTGGTTGTAGCAAAAAATGATGAAGCTCATAATAAGCTTTCAGATCAATTAAAAGATCACTCAATGAAGAGAGAATATTATGCTTTGGTTGAAGGAAGACTAAAGAATGATAAAGGTATAATTGATAAACCTTTGGCTAGAAATAAGAGAGATAGATTAAAGATAGGAATTGTAGAGGGAGGCAAAAGAGCTGTAACACATTATGAAGTTTTAGAAAGATTCAATGGCTACACATTGATAAAATGTATATTAGAAACTGGAAGAACACATCAGATAAGAGTTCATATGGCATCTATCGGATTTCCGCTAGTTGGTGATCCTCTTTATGGATTTAAGAAACAAAGATTCAAATTGAAAGGTCAAGTGTTACATGCGAAGACATTAGGTTTTGTTCATCCAAGCAAAAATGAGTATATGGAATTCACAACAGAATTGCCAGAATACTTTCAAGAAATAATAGAAAAATTAAGAAATGAAGTAAGATAAAAATATTGGAGGAATAACATGAAATTAAAATCAGTTTTATTAGATGAAAAAGCTGTTAATAGAACACTAATAAGAATTTCTCATGAAATAATTGAAAGAAATAAAGGAATAGATGAACTAGTTTTACTTGGAATTAAGACTAGAGGGTATCCGCTTGCAAAAAGAATTGCTAGGTATATAAAGGGAATAGAAGGGGTAGATGTTCCAGTTGGATCTGTAGATATAACATTGTACAGAGATGATTTAACTAAGATAAGTGAAGATTTAGAGATTAAGAATTTAGATTTAGGTCTTGAAATAAAAGATAAAAAGATAATTATAATTGATGATGTTTTATATACATGTAGGACAGCAAGAGCAGCTATAGATGCAATTATGGATGTAAATAGACCTAGAGGTATTCAATTAGCAGTTCTTATAGACAGAGGGCATAAAGAACTACCAATTAGAGCAGATTATGTGGGCAAAAATATTCCAACTTCTAAAAATGAGGTTATAGCAGTATCTCTAAAAGAAATTGATGGAGAAGATTCAGTGAAAATATTTGATAAATAGATAAAAAGGGAGAATGCAAAAATATGTATGAGTTAATTGCAACAAGTACTTTCGGAATAGAAAGCATAACTGCAAAAGAATTAAGGGCACTTGGTTATGAAGATTTGAAAATTGAAAATGGAAGAGTAACTTTTGAGGGAGACGAAATGGATATAGCAATTTGCAATATTCACTTAAGAACTGCGGATAGAGTACTTATAAAAATGGCAGAATTTGAAGCTAAATCTTTCGAAGAACTTTTTCAAGGGACCAAAAAAGTAGAATGGAGTAAGATAATTCCTGAAGATGGAGTTATGCATGTTGTTGGCAAAAGTATTAAATCAACGCTTCATAGCGTTCCTGACTGCCAATCTATAGTTAAAAAAGCTGTTGTTAAAAGTATGAGTGAAAGCTATGGAATAGAGACATTCAGCGAAAGTGGACCAGTTTATAAAATAGAAGTAGCTATCTTAAAAGATAGAGTTACGCTTACTATAGATACAACAGGACCAGGATTACATAAAAGGGGTTATAGAGAACTTGCTGGAGCAGCACCATTAAAAGAAACTTTAGCAGCTTCAATGCTTCTAATCTCAAGATGGAAGGACGAGTTTGAATTAATAGATCCATTTTGTGGATCGGGGACAATCTTAATTGAAGCGGCTATGATAGCTCAAAATATTGCACCAGGAGTAAACAGAAGTTTTGTATGTGAAACATGGCCTTCAATTACTAAAGATATATTTGATTCAGTAAGAGAAGGTGCAAAGAAATCTGAAAAGAATAAGGATATAAAACTAATAGGATACGATATAGACTATAGAGTTCTTAAAGTTGCTATGGAAAATGCAAAAAAAGCAGGAGTTGATAAATATATACAATTTCAAAAAAGAGATTTTATGGAATTTTCAACTTCAAGAAAGTATGGATTTGTAGTTTCAAATCCACCATATGGAGAAAGAATCGGTGAGAAGGAAATATTACCTATACTATATAAACATATGGGAAATGCAAAGAAAAAGCTGGAAGATTGGGATTTTAACATATTAACATCCTTTGAGCCATTTGAAAAAACATTTGGATTAAAATCAACAAAGAATAGAAAATTATACAATGGAAAAATAAAATGTTATTATTATCAATATTTTGACAATAATAAAATTAAAAATGCTGGTGATATATTAATAAATGAATTAATAAAGTAAAGTTTAAGGCATCAGAAAGCTTTGAAAACATATTTACAAAGTTTTCTTAAAGTGATAAAATAAATTTAAATAAAATTTGATAGCAAAGACGCTAACAATCAGTTGGAATTGTTAGCGTCTTTTTTTGTTAAAGAGTTTCTGCATATGATAATTGAAATAAAAACATATAAGATATACAGTTTCAATAACAAATTTAAATTTGAAAATTTAATAATCCAAATCTTTAGTTATAAGTAAAATGTAGGGAATCAATTGTAATATGCATATTAGAAATTAATAATTTGAGAAATGAGATTGTAAAGAACTTGAAACTAGTAGTCAGATAGATACTCTTAAATTGCCAAAAGAAAGGAGTTTAAACTATGTCAGAGGTATATCAAAAAATGGCAGAAAAAATACCGAATATGAGCAAAGCACAAGAAAAAATAGCAAAATATATATTAGCGCACCCAAATAGTACGCCTTTTCTAACTGTTGAAAAGTTAGCTAAATTATCAGGAGTAAGCATAGCAACTGTCACGAGGTTTGTGATTTTTTTGGGATACAAAGGTTATCCTGAATTTTTAAAACATACTCAAGAATCCATGCAACAGCAAGTATCTAAAGCCAAGCGTATAAGGATTGATTCTGATTCAAGTGATAGTGAAGAAAGAGATATTTATAACATATTTGAAGATGACGTAAATAATATTAAACTGACAATGGAGGACTTAAATATATATGAATTAAGAAAGTCTGTTAATCTGCTATTAAATGCAAAAAGAATATATATAGTAGCAAGAAGAAGTTCTGCTGTACTCGGAATGTTTTTAAAATATTATCTTGATTTAATGTTTAACAACGTAAATTTAATTGAGCATATAGAGCAAATTCCAAAGCAGATTAGTGGAGTTAATAATGAAGATGTAATTATAGGGATTACCTTTGAGAAATATGCAAGAAGTACAGTAGAAATTTTTACACATCTAAAAAGAAAAGGAGCTACAACAATATCAATAACTGACAGTATGTTGTCTCCGCTTGTTCCATATTCTGATATAACTCTAACAGCTATAAGCAAGGGAACAAGGTTTATAGAATCTTTTGCTGCACCATTGAGCCTGATTAATGCTTTGATTGCATCTATTGAAAAAGAAAAGAAAGACTTTTTTAATAGTAATGTAGAATTGCTAGAGGAAGCGTGTAGAAAGTTTGATTTGTTTATTTAAATCTAAAAATATTATATGTTTACTAAAAAGAGATATATCCTAGGATTAAGATATATCTCTTTTTCAGTAGATTATGAATTAAATATGTTATTAAAGTCAGCAGGGTTTACAATTAGAGTTTTATTAGTATGGTAAATTACCATTCCAGGTTTTGCCCCATTAGGCTTTTTTAATTCTTTAACTTTTGTGTAATCAATAGGTAATTTTAATGAATTTTTTCCTTTACTATAGTAACCTGCGACTATAGCTGCTTCCTCAAGAGTTTTGTCTGGTACATCAAAAGAGCAAACTATAACATGAGATCCAGGAATATCTTTTGCATGGAGCCACAGATAGTTTTTATTTGCAAATTTTAAACTTAGATAATCATTTTGCAGATTGTTCTTACCAACATAAATATCAATTCCATCGCTTGAAACAAAGTGATTAGGCTTAGAAGTCTTTACCTTTTTTGAATTCTTGTTGTTTTTTCTAAATCTTATATATCCAGTTTCAATAAGTTCGTTTTTTATTTCATCAATTTCATTATAGCTTTCAGCATTTAGAATATTAGTAAGTACAGAATTTAAATATTTCATTTCTTCATCATTTTTCTTGAGTTGAACTTTAGCGTATTCCTCAGATGTCTTTAACTTATTATATTTTTTATAATAATACTGAATATTTTCAGCAGGTGTTTTGGTTTTGTTTAAAGAGATAGTAATATATTCTTCTTGATTTTCGTTATAAAAATTTAGTAGAGTACATTCGCTATCACCTTTTTTTATACTATAAATATATGAAGTTAAAAGATCACCTTTTATTCTAAATGATTCTTTTTCATCGCACTCACTAAGAGTTTCATTAAGTATTTTTAATTTCTTATTACATCTATCAATATTTGTATGAATAAGCTTTTGTAAATCAGTAGATTTATTTTGTAATCTATCTTGTTTATCTTTCTTCTCATAAAAGGCATCCATTAATACATTAGGATCATCATATGAAATTGATAAATAATCTTCATTTAGTGAATTTAATTTTAGAGAATAAAAATCTTTTACAATTCCTAATTTATTTGTATACATATTGTAAGAGATATTTTGATTTAAATCATAAATGAATTTATTAAAATTTTCATAAATTTCACTTATTGTAGGTGAATTATTATGATTTGTAATGTTATAATATAAATCATTAGACAATAGATTACTTATTCCTGTGAAACAATTAAAATAAAATTTATTATCAAAAACAATAGAATTTTTGTTTGTAAAAGAGGATAGTTCTTCTAAAGTAATAGAAAAAGGATTTAACTTAGTAGAAGATGGGGGATAAATAAAATTAACACCAGGATATAATACTCTATAACTATTTATATCAGCAGTTATATGTTTTATTGATTCCATAACTTTATTATCTCTATTTCTAACAAGTGTGATATTAGAGTGTCGTCCCATAATTTCAACTATAAGAGAATATAAACTATCAAATCCTAGTTCGTCTCTATTTTCAATTTCTATTATTAAGATTCTATCGTTATCTTTTTGAGTAACATTTGTAATTCTACCACCTAGTATATATTTTCTAAGAACCATTAAATACATAGGAGCTTTAATAGGATTCTCTTTCGTGCTATTTGTTAAATGTATTCTGGCAAACCTAGGGGATGCTGAAATTAAAAGTTTGATATTCTGGCGATCTTTTCTTAGAGTCAGAATAATTTCATCTTTTTCAGGTTGATTTATCTTATCTATTTTGGAATTTAATATTGATTTTTCTAAATTATTTACTAAACTATATAGGTAGATACCATCTAATGCCATTTTATGTCATCCTTTCTTAGTGTAACTATAAATAGTATAACATTATAGGCATATAATTATCAATTAATAGCAAAAATGAGAAGAAGGGTGAATCAAATTCATGCATAGATGTTATATTGATGTATTATAATATAGTTTTATCATTGTAATCCTAATTGAGTTTTTGGATTGCTAAAATACCAAATGTAAACTTATATTAAAAAATTATATATTATAAATGTAAAATTAGAATAATAGAATGAAAAAAGAGCCAAATATTATAAAAAAATTTAAAAAAGTATATAGAAAAATTTTTAAATAAGTTATAATTTAAACTTGGTGATATTATTAATGATTAAATACAAAAGTTTAATATTAAATAGTTGAAGCTTATGAAATTATACAATTACTAATTATAAGAAATACAGTTAATCAGTAGGGGGAATTTAGATGAACTTTTATAAAATGCAAGGGGCAGGAAATGATTTCGTATTTATTGAGGATTTCGATAATAAGATTAAAGATGAATGCTTATTAGCAAAGAAGATTTGTGACAGACATTTTGGAATTGGTGCCGATGGTCTTGTGATTGTCAGAAAATCAGAGTTAGCTCATGCTAGAATGGTTATAATAAATGCCGATGGTTCAAGAGCTAATATGTGTGGAAATGCTATAAGATGTTTTGGAAAATATGTTTATGAACATAAAATAGCTACGGGTGATAAATTTTCAGTTGAAACTGGTGATGGAATTAAAGAGATTGAAATAATATTAGAAAATGAAAAGGTTAAATATGTGAGAGTTTATATGGGGAATCCATCTTATAACGGATGCGATATACCTTTAAATAATTTGGAAAGTCTTATAGAAAAAGAAATTGCAGTAGATGATAAAAAGTATAAGATGACTACGTTGCTCCTTGGAGTTCCTCATACAATAATTTTCGAAAGTGATAGAGAATACAATGTTATTCAAGAGGGATCAAAGATAGAAAAATTGGATATTTTTGGTGAAGGAAGTAATGTGAATTTTGTGAAAATAGTTGATGATACCCATATAAGAGTTAATACATGGGAGAGAGGCGCTGGAGCTACGTTAGCTTGTGGAACAGGATGTAGTGCTTCAGTAGTAGTTGCCAAGAAGTTGGGACTTGTTAATAAGGATAAAGAAATTTTTGTTAAAGCTCCTGGAGGAGAGTTAATCATAGAAATTTTAGGTCAAGATGTTTATATGAAAGGTCCTGCAGAAGTGGTTTTCAAGGGTGAACTTTCTTTATAAAATTATAAAAAACGAGGAAACAAAAAATGAATTCATTAGTAAGAAAGTGCTTAAGCATTTTTGCTTTCATTGCAATTCCACTGTTTGTCTTAGGATGTGCATCTAAAAAAGAAGACATACCTAATGTGACAGAGGATATTAAGTTAAATATAGGAGCAGTTCTAAAAAGCGAAGACGGTAATTATAAACTATATAATTATGACAATGGTAAGTATGTGGAGACAAAGGAAAATAAGGTTATCATAGATTATGATAAAAGTAGTTCTAATTATATATATGTAGATAGTGGTAAAAATTATGTAGTTAATAACGGAAATAGATATGAAATCCAAGATGAAAATTATAGTGGATTAAAATTATCAAAAGGTGGAAATTATATTTCTTACTTTATAGATGATAATGGGCTTAAGTTAAAAATATTCAATACAAATGGAAATAAAGAAATTGAAATGAAATCTAATGTTTCAATTTCGGGAACATTATATGATTGGTATGATACAGATACATTGGTTTATTATGGAGTAAGCAATGATGGCGTTAATGGATTATTTACTTATAATATAAAAGAAAATAAAGAAGAGTTACTTTATAAGATTAATGAAGGCTATTTAGCATTTATAAAATCAAGAGATGACGATGTAGTATTTTTACAATTAACACTGGAAAATAAAAGAGAAGTAATGATGATAAACAAAAAAACAAAGGATGTTAAGCTTTTGGCAGATAACATAGAAGAGATTTCAGATATAATTATAAATAAAGATAAATTGTATTTTACAGGAAAAGCGTATAATAATGTTAATTCTTTATATGAATTAATAGATAATAAGGTAAAAAGATTAGTTTTTGATTTTCCGGGTACCGTAAAAATAGAAAAAGGATTAGAGGTAAGTGAAAATGGAGATGTTTTGTTTATAGGTTCTAGTAATGGAGATCTCAAGAAAGAGCAAATTTATACATACACTCAAGATGGTAGTATAAGTGAAATAGGGAATAGTTCATCAGAATATGTTTTTTTAGCATATACGCAGTAATTTAAATTTAGAATTCTTTATCATGTTTTTATATGATGGAGGATTCTTTATTAATATAAAAAAGTATTGACTCTTACCTTACGTAGGAGTATATGCTATTCTTATCATAAAAATAATAATATACATATTGCAAAAATAATTCTTCATCATAATTCTAAAAATATCAAAAGAATTTTAGCTGTAATTGTGAATTATGAAATATGCATTGCGAATTGCAACATATATATTAAAAAAGGAGATAGTAGAATGGATCTAAAATTACAATATAACTGTAGTAATATAGATTGGGAAGAAGTATCTAGTATACTAGAAAAAGTAGGGATGAGTCATTATGAAGGCGAAATACATAAGAAAGCATTTGAAAATAGTTATGCTGCTGTATTTGCTTTTGATAATGATAAGTTGATTGGCTTTGGACGAGCAATCTCTGATGGAGTTTATCAATCTGCAATTTATGATATAGCTGTGCTACCTGAATATCAAGGTAAGAGTATAGGAAGTAAGATTGTTAATAAAATCTTAGAATGCGTTCCTACATGTAATGCTATATTATATGCTTCACCTGGAAAAGAAAAATTTTATGAAAAATTAAATTTTAAAAAGATGAAAACAGGAATGGCTTTTTTCAGAAATTCAATTAAAATGCAAATGAAAGGTTTTATAGAATAATAAAAGAATAAGTAAGAGTTAATGGATAAACTAAAGCTTTAAAGATAATAATATCTTTAGAATTTAAAATTGTGATATAGGAGCGTAGAAAATGAATAAATTTGATAAAGTTATTAACCAAAAGACTAGTGAATTAATAACAAAGAACTTACTTGGGCAAGAAGTTACTGAAGAAGAGTTTAGAAAATTTAAAATTATTGCTAGAGCAATTGTTAGAGAAGAAATGAGGGGAGTTAAGCCAAATAAAAATCCTAAGTCATTGTACGGTAAAACATGGAAAGCTGCAAGAAAATATAGTGATGTTAAGAAATAAAAAGTATGTATTAGAATTTGATTCGTTAAGTTATCATGAAATCCTAGGCATTTTAATTAATGTCTAGGATTTTTAATTTAAAAGTTTGGTAATTTCTATTATTTAGGCGATAAAAAAAGATTACATTATTTGGAATATAATGAATAATTACTGAGATTTTGGTTCAAAATTTAAAATAGAAACTAAAAAATATAAAATTAGATAGGTGTGTTTAAAATTAAGGAATATGAAATTGAAGATGTAGATTTAGGAACTGCTAAAAATTTAAAAAAAGAAATTTGTGAGAAGTATAGAGTTATTCCAATAAAGGAAAAATTGGACGAGGTAATAGTTTTATCATATGGAGTAACTGAAGAAGCAAAAGAATATCTAAGATTTATATATAACAAAAACATAGTTATCAAGGAAATCGAAGAGAGAAATTACGAAAGCTTAAAAAATATAATATTTGGTATAGATGACAAATCATTAGAAGAAATATTGATAACTAATGCAATAAAGGTTAATGCCAGCGACATTCATATAGAACCTCAAAATGGTTGTGTTTATGTACGATATAGAATTAACGGTAGTTTAGTTTTGGTGCACAAAATAGATTCTGATGAATATATAACTCTTGCATCGAAGATTAAGCTGAAAGCTAATATGGACATAACTGAAAAAAGAAGACCTCAAGATGGAAAAATAATAGTTAATTATAATAATCTAAAATACGATTTAAGAGTATCTTCAATACCTGTAGTATATGGAGAAAAATTAGTAATTAGAATATTATATTGTGATAACTTTGACTATAATCTTGAGGACTTAGGATTTTCAGAAAGTCAAATTAAACTGATTAGAAAAATAATATCTTTGAAGAACGGGCTTATATTAATTAGCGGCCCAACCGGTTCTGGTAAAACTACTACAATCTACACAATATTGAAGGAAATCGATTCCAAGGCTTTAAATATAACGACTTTGGAAGATCCAGTTGAGATAGTCATGCCTAATATCAACCAAATGAGTCTAAATAAAAAATTGGACATAGATTTTTCGAATGGCCTTAGAAGTATATTGAGACAGGACCCAGATGTGATTATGATTGGAGAGATAAGAGATGAAGAGACTGCTAGCATGGCGGTAAGAGCATCGATTACTGGGCATAAAGTATATAGCACTATTCACTGTAAATCAGCAAGGGAAGTTTATATAAGATTAGAAAATATGGGGATCAAACCATATCTATTGAGTGATGCGCTAGTTGGAATAATATCACAAAGATTAGTTAAGATTTTATGTGATGATTGTAAGAATATAGATGATGAAAATTCAGTGAATGGAAAGATATTATATAAAAAATGTGGCTGTAAAATGTGTAATTATTCAGGGTATGCAGGAAGACAAATAATCAGTTCGGTTCACTTCTTACAGGAAAATAGTGAAAAAAGGATGGTGGATTTATATAAGGATAGCAAATACCTATCAAATGAAAATATGAAGAAAGATTTGGAAGAGTTATTACTTCAAGGAAAGATATCTAATAGTGATTATATAGAATTTATAGAAGGGGAAAGATTGAATGAATAGTAATGATTCGGAAAGTTCAAGTTATAGAGGATTTAAAAATATAACATATTTTAGCTTAAAAAAAGGGATTAAGATTAAGCATAAAGTAAATGAAGAACAACTGGCATTAATATCAGGAAGTTTAGCACAGATTTATAAAGATGGAATAAGAATAACCGAAGCGTTAGATTTGGTGGCGGATACATTACAAAGTAAGATATATAAGGAAAGTTTATATGGCGTTTTAGAGTTAATAAAACAAGGCAGTAGTTTGTCACAAGGATTTTCGGAGTTTAAAGACTTATATCCAGAATTCTTCATAGGAATTATTTCAATTGGCGAGAATACAGGAAAACTATATGAGGTGTTAAAGGGATTAAGTATCTATTATGATAAATCTATATTTATTAAGAAAGAAATTAAAAATGCATGTATTTATCCGATGTTTGTATTTATTTCAATGATATTACTTAGTATATTTTTGGTAAATGAAGTGATTCCGAATTTCTTCGAAATTTATAAATCTATGAATATCAAATTACCAAAAGGTTGCCAAGTCATATATGATATGAGTATTGCTTTTAAGGACAATCATCTAGTTACTGGTGCTGCAATTTTTTCTTGGAGTGTAATATTAATAATTTTAGCAAAGTGTTTATCTAATCAAATTAGCATAAACAAGCTAACGAAAATAAGTATAGTAAGATCTTTCTTTGAGTATATAATGGTATTGCTTTTTTCAATAATAACAAGTACTGGAATAAATATTTCACAGGCTCTTAAATATTGTGAAAATAGTATGAGTTTTATGTATTTACGAAATAAAATTACTGAAATAAATTCAAATATTATAAGCGGGGAAACTCTAACTGAGTCTTTAGAGAAAAGTGGAGTTTTTTCAAAATATGCGTTAGCTATTGTAAGGATTAGAGAAGAAGGGGGGACAATAGAAGAAGGTTTTAAAGAATTAGCCAATACTCTAGAATATAGACTTAATGAGAAAATACAAAAATATTTAAAAATGATAAACCCGATTTTCATAATTATGATGGCAAGCTTCATAGCTTTATTTTTACTGATATTTGTCCTTCCATTGTTTAATAATCTTCAGGGTGGAATAAGAAAATGAGAAGAGAGGGATTCACTTTAATAGAAACTATGGTAAGTATTTTTATACTAACAATTTTACTTAGTGTAGGAATATCATTAAGTAAATTTGCTCGGAATGTATCAAAAAATATAGATAATTCGGAATATATTTATGAGATTCAAAATTTACTTTCATATGGCAAAGCGGTTTGTAGAGAAAAGAATAACTATGGAAAAATAACTGTAATGGCAAGTAAAAATGAAATTAAATTTATAGATGGATGGGATAGTATAGAGAAGACTGTATATATTTCGAAAGAAATAAAAATCATTAGTGGAGATATAAATATATTGGTAACGCCAGATGGAAAAATATCTAGGGGGAATACAATAAAGATAATAGATAATTGCGGTGTAAAGCAGGATATAACGATAGGCGTTGGAGTGGATTTGATTAGTATAAAGAATGGTGAAGCAATATGAAAAAGCAGGGCAGTATATTAATTGAAACATTAGCGTCTGCAATGATTGTAACTTTGACTGCTACATTTATTATAAGTACGAGCATAGAAAATTCTAATATACTAAGGGAAAGAATTTTAAAAGAAGAAGTCGATAGGGCAATAAGTAATTTGGAAAATGAATTAAAATACAATACATCAAGTGAAGAGATACATGAAATGTTAGAAAATAAAATTGGATTTAAATATAATGGTGATTTTAGTAGAGAATTAATATATAAAAATTTAGATGAATTAGAAGATGGAGAAGACATTAGGTTAAACAAAATAAGTGAGGATGGCATTGGCTTAAATTTAGAAATAGTAGCTAATATTAAGGTAGGAAAAAATGAAGTGAATGTGGAAAAAAAGTTTACTAAAAGTTGGTGGATGGATGAAGTATAAAATTGGATACGTTTTTAAAAAGAAGAGAGGATTTACTATTATTGAATCATTAGCGTATATTTTTTTAACAACAATGATTTTGGCATCTGGAATAAGTTTGTTTACATCCATGTATAGAGCGTATTTAGAATCAATTCAGTTAAGTATAAAGTATAATAACTATCAAAATTTTTTTATAGATTTAGATAATATCGTAAGTGAAGGTGGAATTAAGCAGATAACAGTCAATAATAACCAAATTAAATTTTTAAAGAATGATGAATTTAATAGCATGGATAAAATAATTAAATCTTATGATGGAAAAGTTTTTATAAAATATACAAGAAATGATGTTACACAAACAATAAATACTATGCTTGAAGATATAGACAATCTTGAAATTAAGGGAAAAGGAAAATTAATTTATTTTATACTACATGACAAAGATGGGAGGGAATTTATTAAGTGCATTTGAAGAAAAAAGGAACTGTATTAATAAGTACTATGATAGTATTATCCTTAATGAGCATTCTAGGGTGTTTTATGTTCAAAATGATGAAAAACAACAATGAACTAAGCTGTTTATACAATTTTGATAAAGATAGATATGATTTGAATTCAAATGAGGAGCAAGTGTTAAATAAGTTTATGATAGAGATTAATAGAGAGAAAGTAAATAGTGAGAAACTGAATGAAGATATGTTTTCAGAAAACTTTAATAAAAAAATAGATGATAATATAATCGAATACAATAAAGATAATAATAAACTTCTATTAACAACTTACAAAGAAGATGATGTAATAAGAAAAAGATCAATTGTTTACAGTTTTAAGGGGGAAAAAATAATTTTAATTCCGACATATAATTTTGATGACTATAACAAATAGCATCTATGATAATGTGAATAATTATAAAAGCATTTAGACTAAGAGTTTATAAAAGAGGTGTTTAATGAGAAAATCAATAATATTTATTAAAAAAAATTATTGCACATATGATGGAAAAAAATATGATTTTAATGAATTTAGAGAATTAAGTGGTTTATTAACTTCAAATATAAAGGTGGTAATACTTCAAGAAGAATTATTTGTGAGCCATTTTGAGAATTCTGTAAGAAGATGTAAATTATGCGGCTTTGTAGATTCAAAAATTAGAAATGATTTCCCTCAAAATGGAGATATACTATATGATTTTGAGAAAAAGGGAAATGTAATTTCAATATACTCTATAAAGGGGTCTAAGAGAGTTGAAAAAGTAGTGGAGAAGGCAATAAATATAGAAATTAAGCCAATTCAATTTATAATAAAAGATGCTTTGATGAAAATAGTTAGAGATAATAATAGAAATTTTAAAGCACTAATAAAATATGATACATGCTATTATTATGTATCATTTAGGGATAGATTATATCATGATGGATTTGTTTCTGAAAATAAACATATTGTTGAAGAGAAACTTTTAAAGAAAGGTGATCTCGAAGGAATATACGTTGATGACAATACGGTTGATATTATTTCAGACAATAATAAATCTAAGGCTAAAAAAGTGAATATAGGAGAATTTATAAATGAAAATATATACGAAAAACAAAGATTTCATTCCAGAAAGATTTTTTAACAAGGCTGAAATGAACACAATTAGAAAGGAGAATAAAGTAATAATATTATTTTTAATTATTAACTTAATTGCTTTTCCGTTTGTAGTTCAAAATATAAGTGAAACTAAAGAAAGTTCTAAATTAAATAGAAATAGTAACCTAGAAGAAGGTAAGATTAAGTTTGAAGATATTAGCATTTGGGTAAAAAATTTAATGAAAGACAATATTGAAGAGGCACACATAACTAATAATGGCGGGGATATAATAGTAAATAATTTAAGTGATATAGATGAGTTAAGTTCCAATGGTTTTATAGAAATACATGATATGAATTTAAATGATAATGAAAAATATAAACTAGGAGTAAGCTTATATGAATAGACTACTCAATCATATAATTTTAAGCATAATGATAATATTAGCCTTTACGCAAATACTATGTATAAATAATATAAAAAAAGCTAATAATATCAAAGTACACAATTATCAAAATAAATTTTACGATCATAAAACTTTAAAACAAATTAACAGAGATTTAGATTGCTTAAATGAAAAGAATATTCTTTCTGCTAATGAAAAAGACGGTAAATGGTATGTGAAAATAAAAATATCCGGTAGTAAAGATGATCTATTAAATGAGTTGCCTAAATTAAAAAATTATGATGTGAATAACTATATTATAGATAAAAATAAGGACGAAACCTCTATTATATTAGATATAAGCACTAAGGAAAGTGTTTAAAAGGCTATAAAATTATAAAATTTTATTGGAAAATAATCAGAAAGATTGCAATTATCATTGTCTTTTGATAAAATATGAGTGTTATGTCAACGATTAAGTATATTAGCTTAATATTTGGAAAAAGTTACGCGGTAATTAGGCATATTAAAAAAATAACAAGTCATTATGATAGTCTGTTTTGTATAATACTAAAGTAATATATTTACTGAATAATATATTACTTTGATGTAATGTTGTTTATTTAGTAACAAAAAGAATACAGAACATCTTAGAGGTGTTATTTATTATATGTCTTATTTTATAAATTTGGAGGGATCTTTAATGATAACAGCAGGAGATATAAGAAAAGGAACAACGTTTGAATTGGATGGACAAGTATTTACAGTAGTAGAATTTTTACATGTTAAGCCAGGTAAAGGAGCAGCATTCGTAAGAACTAAACTTAGAAATGTAATTTCAGGTGGAGTTACAGATACAACATTCAACCCAACTACAAAATTACAAGAAGCAGTAATTGAAAGAAAAGAAATGCAATATCTTTATTCAGATGGAGAATTATATTACTTCATGGATCAAGAAACATATGAGCAAATTCCTTTAAACTATGAAAAAGTTGAAGATGCAATAAGATTCTTAAAAGAAAATATGTTTGCAACAATAAAATTCTTTAAAGGTGATGCATTCTCAGTAGAAGCTCCAAACTTTGTTGAATTATTAATAACACAATCTGAACCAGGTGTTAAAGGAAACACTGCTACTAATGCAATGAAACCAGCTACACTTGAAACAGGTGCGATAGTTAATGTTCCTATGTTTGTTAATGAAGGTGATGTTATAAGAGTAGACACTAGAACTGGCGAATACATGGAAAGAGTTTAAGCTATATAGTTGCTAAGCGAGAAGCTTAGCAACTTTATTTTATATTTAATCTCAACATTTTTACAAATAAAGAGAAGGAAGTGAAAAGATATGGAAGAGCTTAGCAAAGAGATTGAAGCTTTAAAAAAGAATTTATCTAAAATAGAAAATAAGGATTATAAAGAATGTTTTGATAATGTATACTCTATTTTAGAAGTTATGAATCAAAGAATAGAAGAGTTGACTGTAAATCAAGAAACATTGGAAGAAAATATTAGATTTATGGATGATGATTTATCAAATATTCAAGATGAACTATTTGAAGAGATGTCTATAGATGAATTAAATGATATCGAAGATGAATATACGGAAATAAACTGTATTCATTGTAATAAACCAATTTTTATTGAACAATCTACCCTAAGCAATAACGAAGAAATTCCATGTCCTTATTGTAAAAAGAATATAAAAGGATAATTAATTATTAAATATATAAATAAAATGGCTATCTTAAAGTTAAATTTAAGATAGCCATTTTTTAATTTACATATTTTTATTATAATTCAGTAATATTTTGGGGAGATATTAAATATTAATTAATTAAGAGAACGATGGAGGAGGCAGTGGAGTTTTGATTGGTGAAGAAGAGATAGTAGGAATTTTTCCAACTAAAATAGGCAATTTACTTAAGGATAGGCTTAATAAAGAACAGGTATATGAGCTTAGAATTAAAATTGGGAAACCAATTTTAGTTTACTCAAAATATGGAGAAAGTATTATTAATTATATTTCTACAAAGGAAGATATGAAAAGTATTATGCAAAAAGTTTCCAATTATTCATTATATGCCTATGAAGAAGATATAAGGCAAGGATTTATAACAATTAAAGGTGGACATAGGATCGGCATAGCTGGTGAATGTGTAATGGAAAAGGGTGAAGTAAAGACTATACGAAATATTTCATCTGTAAATATAAGAATTTGCAGAGAAGTAATTGGATGTTCAAATAAGGTTATGAAATATATTACATCAGCATATAAAGTTTATAATACTATAATAATTTCTCCACCTAAATGTGGAAAGACAACAATTTTACGAGACATAGCTAGAAATATATCAAGTGGAATGCCATCTTTGGGGATTGCTGGTAAGAAGGTGGCGGTGATAGATGAACGAAGTGAAATAGGAGCCTGCTATTTTGGAATTCCTCAAAGCGATTTAGGAATCAGAACAGATGTATTAGATAACTGTTTAAAAAGAGAAGGGTTAATCATGGCAATTAGAAGTCTTTCTCCGGAAGTACTAATTTGCGATGAAATAGGCACTAAGGGAGATGTAGAAGCACTTATTATGGCGTTCAATTCTGGCGTAAATATAATAACAACAATCCATGGTTTTACAATAGAAGATCTATATAAGAGAAGGGTCCTTAGTGACTTATTAGATAATGAGATTTTGGAAAGAGTAATAATATTAAGTAATAGAAATGGTATTGGAACAGTTGAAAATGTGTATAGCATAAAAGGAGGTGAGAGTATGTGCTTAAATTAATTCTTATAGTATGCATATTTATTATAAGCACATATATAGGATTTGCATATGGAGAAACTTTCAAGAAAAGGCAGGAGCAGCTTAAAGAGATATTGAAATCTTTAACAATTCTCCAAAATGATATAGTTTATGGAACAACTCCTTTGCCTGAAGCTTTAGGAAATTTATCACATAAAGTGTGCAAGCCTCTGAGCAATTTTATTGAATTAGTGGTTAATAGATTACTAAAAGGGAATGTAGAAAGCGTATATGAAGCAGCATTAGAGGAGTTTGAAGTGTTGGAAAATGAATTTTATCTTGAACGTGATGACAGAAAGATAATGTCAGATTTTTTTAAGTCTCTTGGAGAATCAGGTGTTTATGGACAAGAAAAAATATTCTTATTGGCGATTGAAGGAATAAAAATAAATCTAAGTGATGCAGAGGAAAATGCAAAGAAGAATACAAAGCTTTATAGATATCTTGGAGTATGTTTGGGAGCAATGATAATCATATTTATGATATGAGGTCATTATAAATAATTTATAATAGCTAAAATAATTATACTAAATAAGGATTGGAGGAAGATAAATGCATGATATAACTATACTTTTTAAAATTGGAGGAGCTGGGATACTTTTAGTAGTATTAGATAAGGTTCTTACTAGCAGTGGAAAAGGTGAGATTGCAGCTATAACAAATATTGCAGGAGTTGTAATAATTCTGCTTATGATAGTTTCGATCATAGGGGATTTATTTAGTACTGTTAAAACTATGTTTGTAATGTAGGGATGCAGATTATGTTAATAGTAAAAATTGTAGGCATAGCGTTTATAACATTATTTATTATGCTATTATTCAAGCAATCTAAAAATGAATTAAATACATTCCTTGTTCTAACTGCGGGTGCATTAATTCTTCTTATTATGATAGAGCCACTTAGACAAGTGATAGACTTTGTAAAAGAAATTGCAGATAAAGCCAATATTGATATGGTCTATATTGGAATAGTACTCAAGATTTTGGCTATAGCATATATAGCATCATTTTCAAGTGCATTATGTAAGGATGCTAATGCCGATAGCCTTGCGACTCAAATAGATTTATCAGGTAAAATAATGATTTTAGTACTAGCAATTCCGATACTTATGGCAGTATTAAATTCTATATTGCAGATAATGTAGGTGTTTATATATGAAGATGATAAAAAGAGTTACGTTTATAGTATTAATGAGCCTTATGATTAACATATTTATTTCGGCTGTGACAGGTGATTCTTTTATTGAATCGAGAACTATTTATGCGGCAGAAGTAAATAATAAAGTTGATATTGAAACAGGTAATAACACAAACTTTTATGATAAGAATAAAAGTAAACAATCTTCTGAAAATGAAGTTAACATAGATGAATTAGGGGGAAGTGCGAAAGAAGAAATTAATTCGCTATATGAATATATAAGCAAAATGAAAACAGATGTTGAGCTCATGAATAATTTAAATCCAGTTGAATATGTCAAAACTTATATCAAAGAAGGTAAAGGGAATCTTTCAATTGATACACTTCTAAAAGCAGCATTAAGCATAATATTTAAAGAAGTGAAAAGTGTATTATCTTTAGTAATATCAATAGTTACAATAGCAATAATATGTTCACTACTAAAAAATCTACAAGATGCATTTTCAGGTGAAAGTATATCCCAAGTAGCATTTTATGCATGCTACGCCTTAATAATAATGGTGTTATCAAAGAGTTTTATAATTTCAATTTCAGTTGCTAAAGATGTAATAAATAATATTTCAGATTTTATGAGTGCGCTTCTCCCTATTCTTGTGACTATGATTTCTCTTGCTGGAGGAATAGCAGCGGCTACTACATTAGATCCTATAGTACTTGGTGCAGTTGTATTTATACCTAAAGTTTATTCCAATGTGATAATTCCAATGATATTAATGGGATTTGTATTAGAATTTGCGAATAACATATCAGCAGAGCATAAAATAAATAATTTGTGTAAGTTGTTTAAGCAAATCATCATATGGTTTCAGGGAATCATAGTAACAATTTTTATAGGATTATTAACGATTAGAGGGATTACATCAACTACGATTGATGCAGTAACACTAAAGACGGCAAAATTCGCTGTAGACAACTTTATTCCTATTGTTGGAAAAGCCTTTTCGGATGCGATTACTTCTGTTGCTGGATATTCACTTATAATAAAAAACGCTATAAGTTCAATAGGGTTAGTTGTAATTATCTTAATTCTCTTACACCCCCTTATTAAGTTAGTTCTTATAGAGTTTATATATAAATTATCAGCGGCATTAATAGAACCAATAAGCGATTCTAGAATAACGAAGTCATTGGAGGCAGCGGGAAGTTCCATGATGCTTATAATATCATGTGTATTAACTGTAAGCTTTATGTTTTTTATATTAATAGGTATCATGGCATCCACTGGTAGGTTTATAGTTGGAGGATAAAATAATATGTTTATGGAAGCTTTAAAAAAATTTGTAATTACCCTTGTGACTGTTCTTATATTTATGAGCGCTGTAGAGATGATTGCTCCTAGTAAGATGAAGAAATATATAAAATTTGTCTTGGGATTAATACTAATAACAATTATATTAAATCCAATATTGCAAATTGTAGAAGGTGGAGAAAAAAACTTTACAGATGTAATTAATAATTATGAACAAGCATTTTCAAAAGATAGAGATACAGCTAATTTTGACAGTATAAATACATTAAGCAAAAGTAATACAGATGATGAGAGAAAAAAAGCATTTGTAGCCAACTTTAATAAAAATTGTGATAACATTTTAAAAAATAATTTCAAAGAGATGAACTTTAAGAGCGAAGTTGATTGTGATGTGGATTTTAGTAAAGTAGCTATAAATGTAAAGAAACTTAGGATAGGTGTAAGTAGTAATAAAATAAATAAAATAAAAAAAATAGTAATAAGCAAAGGTGCAGATGAAAATAACGAAGGAAAAAATGCGGAATATAGTGAAATAGCTGATTTTGCAAGCAATGAATTAAACATTCCAAAGGAGAAAATAGAAGTATATGGATTAGAGGAGTAGGAGGTATATATGGATAAAGATAAATTTAAAAAAGAATTTAGCAAAATACTAGAGCAGAAAAAGATGAAAAGTCTTATAGCAGTTTGTATAATACTTGCATTTATACTTATTGCTATGAATGTATTTTCATCTGGCAACAATAATTTTAGCAGCAATAAACTATCATCTACCGCAGCTAAAACAAATGCAGAAAATGTAGATGATACTAAAATAAATAATGAATCAGATGAAAAAAATTATGAAGAAAAACAAAAAAATGATTTAAAAAACATATTAAAGAAAATGAATGGAGTTGGTGATGTTGAGGTAATGATGTCTTTTGAAAATGGGGGAGAAAAAGTTCCGGCGTATGATAATAATAATCAAAAGTCAACTACAGAGGAAAATGATACCGAGGGTGGAAAAAGAGTTACAAATCAAGACACAGATACGTCAAAAACTGTAATGACAACATCTGATGGGAATAATGAACCATTTATTTTGAAAACCTATAAGCCTAAAATTACTGGGATAATAATACTTGCAGAAGGTGCTGACAATAGCAAGATAAAATATGGAATAGAACAAGCTGTGTCAAAACTATATAACTTAAGTTTAGATAAGGTTAATGTATATAGCATGAAGAAGTAGCATATAATTTTATAGAAAAAGAATGGGAGGAAGAATATTATGACAAAGAAACAATGTGGGATTATATTTACATTATTAGCATTAATATTATGTGTAGGAATGCTAGCAGCAAAACTTAATAACGGAGGGCTAAATGATCCAACAGATTTAAGCCAGGTTTTATCTACTGATCAATCAAAAACTGAACAAGATACACAGGCTTTAAGTCAACAAAATTATTTTTATGATGCGCGAAGCGAAAGAGATCAACAGGATTCAACTACAATACAAACTTTAAATTCAATAATTTCAGATGCAAATACATCAAAGGAGCAAAAGGATCAAGCAACAAAAGAGTTAACACAAAAAACAATGACAAAAGATAGTGAAGGAAGAATAGAATTAAGTATCAAAAATAAAGGTTATGAGGATGCTTTATGTATGTTACAATCAGATAAAGCAACAGTAATTGTTAAATCACCTAATGAACTTCAAGAAAGTGAAACTGTAGCTATACAAGAAATAGTTCAAGAGATATCAAAAATTAAAGACGTAATAATACAAGTACAAAAATAGTATAAAAACCATAATATATTTGTAATGTTAAATTATATTTGATATAATGAACACAAGATTATCATGTTTTGTTATCACAAAACCTAGGAGGTTAAAGTAACATGGAAGATTTAGTTAGAGAAGAAAATATCGGAGTAGTTAAAATTTCTGATGAGGTAGTAAGCGTTATTGCAGGAATTGCTGCTCAGGAGATTGATGGAATATTAGATGCTCAAATGGGTGTTGCAAACAACTTAACAAACATATTTAAAGGTAAAAAGAACACCGCTAAAGCAAGTAAAGTTACTCTAGAAGAAGATAAAGCAATTATAGATATGAACGTATCAGTTGAATATGGTAAAAAAATAATGGAAGTTGTGCCTCAGGTGCAAGATAATGTTAAGAAAACCGTGGAAGCTATGACGGGACTATATGTTGAAGCCGTTAATATCTATGTTCAGAATATTTATATATCAAAAAAGGAAGAAAGTGAATCTAACTAGTTTGATTTTCACCCTCTGAAGCTTTCAGAGGGTGTTTCTATGCTGAAATTAACCAAGGTTTAAAAGAAAGCAAAAGTGTGTATAATGATAAATGTACATAATTAACTATGATACATATTTAGGAGGAATATATGAACAGAAAATTATCAAGGGAAAAGGCTATGGAGTTACTATTTGGAATGACTTTGAGCAAAGATACAATGGAAGATGCAGTGGAAGCATTTGTAGAGAATTATGAAGGGGATATAAAAGAGATTGACTTAACATATGTAAAACAAGTGTTAATTGGTGTAAACAATAATAAAGAAGCAATTGACAAAGTTATACAAGAGAATTTACATAACTGGAAAATTGAAAGAATATCTAAAGTTAATTTAAGCATTTTAAGAATTGCAACATACGAATTATTATATGATAAGGAAGTACCAAGAGGTGTTGCCATCAACGAAGCTTTAGAAATTACAAGAAGATATTCAGATGAAAAAAGTGTATCGTTTATAAACGGAGTACTAGATAAGGTTAAGTAGGACTAATTTTTATATACTAATACATTTTAAATATACATGATTTATAACTTAATTTTGTTTAGAATATTTGCAATAAAGATACTTAAAATTATATAAAATAGGATTACAAAGTGAAAGTAGGTAGAATGATAAAATGGGGCAAATTATTAATGGTAAAGAAGTTGCATTAAAAGTGAAAGAAGAAATAAAAAATTTTGTTAATAATAGAAAAGAAAAAAATCTTCAAGTTCCTAAAATTGCATCAATATTAGTTGGAAATGATGGTGGATCTATTTATTATATGGGCAGTCAAGAGAAAGTAGCTAATTCTCTTGGAGTTGAGTTTCTAAAATTAACTTTACCAGAAACTTGCAATGACGAAGATGTTATAGCAGAAATACATAAATTAAATGAAGATAATAATATTCATGGAATTATTCTACAGTTACCACTTCCGAATAATTTTGATGAAAAGAAAATTATCAAGCAAATATCTCCTAATAAGGATATTGATTGTCTTACATTTGAGAGTCAAGGAAAACTATATATGGGAGAGCCAAAATTTTTACCTTGTACACCTAATTCAGTAATTACCTTAATTAAAAGTCTAAACATAGATATTGTAGGGAAGAATGTTGTAGTCCTTGGAAGAAGCAATATAGTTGGAAAGCCAGTAGCTCAGCTTTTATTGAATGAAAATGCGACAGTTACAATTTGTCATTCAAAAACTAAGAATCTAAGAGAAGTTTGCAAGAATGCAGATATTTTAGTGGTAGCTATAGGAAGACCAAAATTCATTGATGAAACATACGTAAATGAAAATGCGATTGTAATAGATGTTGGGACATCATCTTTTGAGGGGAAAATAACTGGAGATGTAGATTTTGATAAGGTAATAGATAAATGTAGATACTTAACTCCAGTTCCAGGTGGAGTTGGCTCGTTAACAACTACTTTATTAATAAAAAATGCATGTGAGGCTTTACAGGAAAATGAATATTAAGACTTTAACTGTTTCAGAGGTCACAAATTATATAAAAAGAATGTTAGACAATGACTTTATCTTAAGTAATCTCTCTGTAAAAGGGGAGATTTCTAATTTGAAGTATCATAGTAGTGGGCATATTTACTTTACACTTAAAGATAGTAGTGGCAGGATAAATTGCGTTATGTTTAAAAGTAATGCAGTATTATTAGATTTTCCATTAGAAGAAGGAATGGAAGTTATTATTAAAGGTAGGGCATCAATATATCCTGCCACTGGAAGCTTCCAACTTTATTGTGATGAGATAAGAAAAGAAGGATTAGGAGATTTATTCATTAAATTTGAGAAACTTAAAGAAAAACTATCTAAAGAAGGATATTTTGATGAAGCATATAAAAAGGAATTACCAAAGTATCCTCAGAGAATAGGAATAGTTACATCGCCAACAGGGGCGGCAATAAGAGATATTATAAATGTTTCAACTAGAAGAAGCAGTCTTGTGGATGTAGTCCTATATCCGGCAAAAGTACAAGGTGCAGGTGCCTACAAGGATATCATTTCTGGAATTAGTTATTTTAATAGAAAGAAATCAGTAGATATAATTATAGTAGGCAGAGGCGGAGGTTCCATAGAGGAATTATGGAATTTTAATGAAGAGGAGTTGGCTAAGGCGATTTTCAACTCTAAAATACCCATAATTTCAGCAGTAGGGCATGAGATAGATTTTACGATTTGTGATTTTGTAGCAGATGTCAGGGCAGCAACACCTTCTCAAGGAGCCGAGATTGCTGTTCCACTTAGTGATAATATAAAAGATAGATTACTAGATATTTCAAAGAATTTAGATAAGTATATAAGTGATAGATTAGATACTTGTAGAAATAATTTATCAGGAGCTCAAAGAATTTTAAAGGTTCATTCTCCGATGGCTAAAATATCTAATTCATATTTAGAAGTGGATAGATTACAAGATAGGTTGAATTTTGCAATGAGAACGAAAATTAAAGGAGAAAAGAACAAAGTAGAAAATTTAAATAATTTGCTTTTTGCTCATAATCCAATTAAGGTAATTTCAAAAGGATATGCTATAATAAAAGATAATGAAAACAATATTATTACATCGAAAGAACAGCTAAATGAAGATAAAAATATAGAAGTTATTCTTAAAGATGGTAATATAGAAGGAAAATTCATACCATCAAAATGAGGAGTTTGAGATATGGCTAAAAAAGAAAGTTATGAAGAAATGTTAACTAAACTTCAAGATATATTAAGCAATTTAGAAACAGATGACTTGAATCTTGAGGAATCTATGAAATCTTATGAAGAAGGTGTTAAACTTGTAAATAAGATTTATAAGGTTTTAGATTCCTATGAAGCTAAAATTTCTATAATTAAAGATGATAAAGAATTGGAGTTTAGTGAAGATTATGGAGATAAATAATTTAAAAAAAGATATTAATGAATATTTGGAAAATTACTTCAGTGAAAAAGGAAGTTTTAATAGAATTATATATGATTCATGTAGCTATAGTTTGAATATAGGCGGAAAAAGAATACGACCAATATTGCTTTCGCTAACTTATTATATATACAAAGAAGATTATAGGAAAGTTATACCAATGGCGGCTGCTATGGAAATGATTCATACATATTCATTAATTCACGATGACCTTCCTTGTATGGATAATGACGATTTAAGAAGAGGAAAACCAACAAATCATATTAAATTTCAGGAAAATATAGCAGTTCTTGCAGGAGATGCTTTATTAAATGAAGCTATGATAATAATGATGGATTATGCGATAAAAAGTGAAAACAATGCTTTAAGAGCAGCACATGAGATAGCAGTTGCGGCAGGCGCAGAAGGTATGATAGGCGGTCAAGTAGTAGATATTATTTCAGAAGGAAAGAAGATATCAAAAGATGAGCTAGAATATATGCATGCTAAAAAAACAGGTGCACTTATTAGAGCGGCAATAGTTTCAGGAGCAATTTTAGCTGAAGCGCCTGAAGATGATTTGAGATTATTAAGGGAATATGGTGAAAAGCTAGGGCTTGTTTTTCAAATAAAAGATGATATATTAGATGTTATTGGAGATAGTGATATATTAGGTAAAAATATACATGCAGATGAAGAACATAATAAAACAAATTTTATATCGGTCTTTGGATTAGATAAGTGCAAAGAATTATGCGAAACTTTAACTAAAGAATGCATATCTATTCTTAACAGTTTGAGTGTTAATTCAGATTGCTTAGTTGAACTTACATATACTCTTTTAAATAGAGAAAATTAATAGAGGGAATGATTATTATGAACTTACTGGATAAATTAAATTTTCCAGAAGATTTAAAAAAGCTTAATGAAGAAGATTATAAAGTTTTAAGTAGTGAGATTAGAAAATTTTTAATAGATAGTGTCTCTAAAACTGGTGGCCATTTAGCATCTAATTTAGGGGTTGTTGAATTAACATTAAGTTTATTTAAAGCCTTTAGTTTTGATAAAGATAAAATAGTATGGGATGTAGGACATCAGAGTTATATTTACAAAATTTTGACTGGAAGAAAAGAAGGGTTTAAAAAGCTCAGGAAATACGATGGAATAAGTGGATTTCCTAAGAGAAATGAAAGTAAATATGATTATTTTGACACAGGCCATAGTAGTACTTCAATATCAGCAGCTCTTGGAATTGCAAGGGCAAGAGATTTAAAGAAAGAAAAATATAATGTTATCTCTGTTATAGGTGATGGTGCGCTAACAGGTGGAATGGCAATCGAGGCTCTAAATGATGTTGGGTTTAGAAAAACAAAATTGATAATTATATTAAACGATAACCAGATGTCAATTTCAACAAATGTCGGAGGATTATCACGATATTTAAATAAACTTAGAATAGCTCCAGTATACAATAAGTTAAAGACTGATATTCATGCATCTTTAGATAACTCAAATCTAGGTAAAAATATAGCGGGAAAAATATCTAAAGTTAAAGATAGCATAAAGCAATTAATAGTTCCATCTATGTTTTTTGAAAACATGGGGGTAAAATATATTGGACCAATTGATGGGCATGATATCGATGCAATGACAGAGGTGTTTATAAAAGCAAAAGAAATAAACGAACCAGTAATAATACATATTTTAACTCAAAAAGGAAAAGGTTATGCGCTAGCAGAAGAAAGTCCAAGTAAGTACCATGCGGTAGGAGCATTTAATTTAGAAAGCGGTGAATCAAATGCATCACCAAAGAATAGCTATTCAAAGGCATTTGGAAAGGCACTAGTAAATCTTGGAGCTCAAGATGAAAAAATAGTTGCAATTACAGCAGCTATGCCAGAAGGTACAGGACTTAAGTGTTTTTCACAGAAATTTAGAGATAGATTCTTTGATGTTGGAATAGCAGAAGAACATGCAGTTACTCTTGCTGCTGGGATGGCGAGTAATGGTTTAAAACCTGTTTTCGCAGTTTATTCAACATTTCTACAAAGGGCGTTTGACCAGGTATTGCATGATGTTTGTATTCAAAATCTTCCAGTAGTATTTGCGATAGATAGAGCGGGAATAGTTGGAGAAGACGGTGAAACTCATCAAGGTATTAATGATTTATCCTATTTATCTATGATCCCTAATATACATATAGTTGTACCAAAATGTCTAGAAGAAGTTGATGTTTTATTAAAATGGGCAATTAACAAAAATGCGCCAGTTGCAATAAGATATCCAAAGGGTGGAAACATAATTGATACTCTTTCACCAATTAAAGAGGTGGTAGAAGGACAATGGGAAATAGTAAATAGAGGTTCTAAGGTTTGTATTATTGCAACTGGCAGGATGGTTCAACATGCAATGCTTGCAAAAGAATTCCTATATGAGAAAGGATTAAATCCAACGGTTATTAATGCAACATTTGTTAAGCCAATTGATAAAAAATTACTAGAAAATATAAAAAAAGAAGGATATAATATTTTAACAATAGAGGATAACATTTTAAAAGGCGGGTTAGGTTCAGCTGTAAAAGATTATTTAAGTGAAATAGATTATAAAGGAACTATTAGGTCACTTGGATATGATGATGAATTTATTCCTCAGGGAAATGTAGAAATCTTGTACAAAACATATAAATTAGATTACGAGAATATAAGCAAGATTGTTATGAAGCTTTATGATTAAAAGGAGAAACAAATGGCGGAAAAAAAAGAAAGACTTGATTTACTTTTAGTAGAAAAGGGCATAATTAATTCTAGAGAAAAAGCAAAAGCTTGTATAATGGAAGGTAAAGTTTATGTTGATGGCCAGAAAGTAGATAAGGCTGGTGAGAAAGTAAGTTCTAATGCTAATATTGAATATCGAGGAGAAACACTTAAGTATGTTAGCAGAGGTGGACTTAAATTAGAAAAAGCAATGAAAACTTATAGCATATCATTAGAGAATAAAGTGTGTATGGATATAGGGGCATCCACAGGCGGATTCACTGATTGCATGCTTCAAAACGGTGCTTCTAAAGTGTTTTCTGTAGATGTTGGGTATGGACAGTTTGCATGGAAACTTAGAACTGACGAAAGAGTAGTTTGTATGGAAAGAACAAATATAAGATATGTTACTCTAGAAGATATAGGAGAACCTTTGGACTTTGCATCTATAGATGTATCTTTTATATCATTAAAAAAAATAATGCCTGCGACAATAAATTTGCTAAAAGATGATGGAGAAGTTGTTGCACTTATAAAGCCTCAATTTGAAGCTGGACGCGAGAAAGTAGGAAAAAAAGGCGTTGTAAGAGAGATAAGCACACATAAAGAAGTAGTGCATGATATTGTAGACTTTTTATTACAGCAAAACTTAAATGTTTTAGGTGTGAGTTTTTCTCCTATTAAAGGGCCAGAAGGAAATAGAGAATATTTAGTGTATTTTACAAAGGATAAAAATAAAAAGAGTGATTTTGGAAAAGATGATATAGATGAAGTTGTTGAAAATTCACACATAGAAATTTAACTTCCTTGGAGGGGCTATGAATAATATTGGGATTGCAATTAATCCATCAAAAGATGTAGATAATAGAATATTGAATATGGTTGTAAAAAAATTTAAGGAAAAGTTTAACTTGAAAAATATTGAAGTTTTTAATTCATTCGATATAGAAGAGCAGAATTTAGCAGATATTGATTTACTTATCGTATTGGGTGGAGATGGTACACTCCTTGGAATAGCTAGATCTTTAAATGATAGTTTTAATTCACCTATCTTAGGGATTAATATAGGCAATTTAGGATTTTTGTCAAGTGTAGATATATCAGATATTGATATTGCTCTTGAAAAATTAAAAGACGGGAAATATAAATTTGTTGACAGAATGATGTTAAATTGTAAAGTTGAATCAGATGAAAATAAAGAAGAACTTAAGGCTTTAAATGATGTGGTACTGGCTAGAGGAACTCTTTCAAGAATGGTGAAATTTACGATATTTGTAGATGGAAAGATATATTCTACATTCAAAGGTGATGGACTTATTATAGCAACACCTACTGGATCTACAGCATACTCATTTTCAGCAGGAGGACCATTTATATATCCGGATTTAGAACTTATAACAATAACTCCTATATGTCCTCATACTAAAAGTATGCAAACTATCGTATTAAAAGGAGACAGTGTTATAGATATATATGCGGACCATGAAGAAGAAAAAATTTATTTGACTGTAGATGGTCAAAAGGCTATTAAAATTAATCATGAAACTTCGGTAAAGGTAAGTAAAAATAAAAAAAGTGTAAAATTACTTGTATTTGATGATTATGATTATTTTAAAGTCTTGAGAAGTAAGATTTTGAATAATTCTAAAGAATGTGATGGTGAGAAACTTTGAAATCAAAAAGGCATACTAAAATATTAGAAATCATAGGCTCAAGAGAAATAGAGACACAAGAAGAGTTGGCAGATGCATTAAAAAAAGAAGGATTTGATGTCACACAAGCGACTGTATCTAGAGATATAAAGAATTTAAAGTTAATAAAAATGCAATCGACTAATGGTAAATCTAAATATGCTGTGTCTACAGGAGAACAAAAAAATATCATTGATAGATTAAGCAATATTTTAGCTAATACAGTGCTTTCAGTAGAAAATGTAGATAAAATGGTTGTAATAAAAACTATAACAGGGTCGGCACCAATTACAGCTGAAGCTATTGATAATTTGGAAAGTGCGGATATTGCAGGAACAGTAGCAGGAGATAATACTATTTTCATTTTAGTTAGAAGTTTGGAAAGTGCTGAAGATTTGGTTGATAAAATAAGAAAAAGAATGTCATCATAAATATTAAGGGTGGGATGAAATGCTAATTCAATTAAATATCAAAAATTTTGCGTTGATAGAAGACATGACGATAAATTTTAGTGAAGGGTTTAATATACTTTCAGGAGAAACTGGAGCAGGAAAGTCCATCATGATAGATGCAATCGACTTTGTTCTTGGTGGAAAGTTCTCGAAAAATTTAATAAGAACTGGTGAAGATAGAACATATGTAGAGGCATTATTTTCATTAGAAAAATCAAAAGTTTCTGAGGTATTGGAAGAATTAGATATTGAGTATGAAGATGTCTTAATAATTTCGAGAGAAAGTCATGCGAGTGGGAAAAACTTGATAAAGGTAAATGGGAAAAGCTTAATTACTTCACAACTTAGAAAAATTAGAGCAAAACTTTTAGATATTCATGGACAACATGCTAATCAAGAACTTCTACAAAGAAATACTCATATATCATATTTAGATGGATTTATAGGAGATGAGATGATACATCCTATAGGTAGATTTAGCGATTTAAGGGCAGATTTAATAAAAATAAGAGAAGAAATTAATAGGATTTGTGGCAATCAAGATAGAGAAAAATTGCTAGACTATCTTAAATTTCAAATTGAAGATATTGAGAAAGCTAAATTAAAAAAGGATGAAGAAGAAACTTTAAAAGAAGAATATAATATTTTAGCAAATGCTGAAAAAATTAATAATAGTTTATCTATCTCATATGGAATGCTTAGTGGAAACGAAGAGTTAAATGTGATTGATTCCATATCAAAGATAATGCACGAACTATCTAATGTAGAAAATCATTTTGAAAAGATTAAGAAGAATAAGCAATTAATTGAAGAAGCATTTTATACTTTAGAAGAAGCTAGTCGTGAGATCCGTGACATGGCAGAAGAGATTGTTTTTGATCAAGATGCGTTGGAGAAAGTAAATGCTAGAATTTATGAAATAAATACTTATAAGAAGAAATATGCGCCAACAATTCCAGAGATCTTAGATTATTATGAAAAAATAAAAAAAGAATATAATGAAATATTAAATTCTGAACAAATAATAGAAAGTCTTAAGGAAAAAGAGAAAGAAATTCTATCTAAAATGGAAAAAGAAGCGTTAATTCTTCATGAACTAAGAGTAAGAAAAAGTAAATTCTTAGAAGAAAAAATATTAAGAGAACTTACGTTTGTTGGTCTTGAAAAATCAAGAATGGAAATAAGTATAGTTCGTCAAGAAGAGTTTAATGAAAAGGGATTTGATGATGTTAGTTTTTTAATATCTACAAATCCAGGAGAACCACTTATGCCGCTTGAAAAAGTATTATCAGGTGGAGAACTGTCAAGAATAATGTTAGCTTTAAAATGTGTTTTTGCTGAGAAGGATGAAATACCAACATTAATTTTTGACGAAATAGATACAGGAATAAGTGGAGCAGTTGCACAAAGAGTTGGAGAAAAGATGTATCAATTATCAGATACGCATCAAGTTTTATGCATAACTCATTTGCCGCAGATTGCTGTATTATCTGATCATCATTATTTTGTTATGAAAAAAGTTAAAGATAACAAAACATTTACAAAGATAAAGGTTTTAAAAAAGGAAGAAAAAGAACTTGAGATAAGTAAAATGTTAGCAGGAGACGATGTAACAGAAGCTACATTAAATAATGTTAAGGAAATGATAAAATTAAGTGAACTAAAAAAGCTAGAAATTCAAAAATAAATACATATAGAAAATAAAATTGGTAAAAATAAAACCATGTAATTGCATGGTTTTATTTTTTTATTTTTATAATTTTGGAAATTTATATATAAAGTAAAAGAAATAAAGTTATATACTTTTAAAATTTAGTATAAGCTAAATTTTTTGACTACAATAACAAAGTTCTTATAGGATAAGACTTGAGTGCAGTGGGAAAATTAAATTTAGTAAGTAAAGGAGGAGAGAAATATGAAGAGAAAAATTTTATGTGCTACTAGTTTAATTATGACTCCAATCCTTATTCTAATTTTATTTACCACGATGAGCATAAGGAAATTACCAAGTAAGATTTATACAAGAGATGAAAAGACAGTACAATCAATTGCACCCATAGGAAACACCATAAGTAAGATTGGTAATAACGATAATGAGTATGAGATAAAATTTTTAGGAATGATTCCTCTGAAAGCTGTCGAAGTACAAAAAATTAAAGATTTAGAGATATGTCCAGGCGGAAATCCAGTCGGAGTTAGAGTGAATAGTGAAGGCGTGATTATTGTTGGATATTCTGAAATTGAAATCAATAATAAGAAGGAAGAAAGTCCTGGTAAGGCTGCTGGACTTGAAATTGGTGATGTAATACTAAGAGTAAATGGTGAAAATATGGAGAATTCCATGGATTTATTAAAAACAATTAAAGAATGCGATAATGAAAGTATAAAGGTTGATATTTTAAGAAATGGTGAGAATCTCACAAAAACAATACATCTAAAAAAAGAAAATAATAAAGATTATAAAATAGGATTATGGATAAGAGACTCAACTGCAGGAGTGGGAACAATGACTTTTTTTGATCCAACTACTAAAAAGTTCGGAGCATTAGGACATCCGATAACAGATGCAGACACAAATGAACCATTTCTAGTAAAGAAAGGAGACTTATTAGAGTCATCTATAATAAGTGTTAGAAAAGGAGAAAAAGGATCACCAGGTGAATTAAAAGGAATTTTTTTAAACGAAGAGACACCAACTGGAAACATTGAAAAAAATACGCAAAGTGGAATTTTTGGTGAAATCAAAAATACTCAAGTATTAAATAATAAAATTAAACCTCTTAAAGTTGGGTTTAGGGATGAGATATCTGTAGGAAAAGCTAAAATAATTACAACAGTAGATGAGAGTGGTCCACAAGAATTCGACATTGAGATTGAAAAGACTTTAAATCAATCTATTCCAGGATCGAAAAGCATGGTAATAAAAATTACTGATCCAAGGCTATTACAAAAAACAGGTGGAATTGTTCAGGGAATGAGTGGAAGTCCTATAATTCAAAACGATAAAATAGTTGGAGCGGTCACTCATGTACTAATAAATAAACCTGATACCGGATATGGTATTTATATAGAGTGGATGCTTCAAGAAGCAGGAATAATAAAATAAAAACAAATGATAGGTAGCGTATTTAAAAATCGCTACCTATATTTGCTTTTGTTTTGAGTCTGATATAAAATAATTTGAATTTATGGAATATAAAATAAACATAGGAAAATATAGTATTAATTTATAGTGTTATATTATATAAAAGTACATAATTTTAAAATAATTATTAATATATAATTTCGATATAGATTGTAGAAAAAGAAATATAATTATATAATAAATATGTATTCGCTTAATAATTGAGAATTTAGGAAATATATAGTTACATTTTTACTTAAAAAAATACTTTAAAAGTATTTTGTCAGAACCTATTTACTTTCTGAGAAAAAAAGTGTATAATTTACAAATAGTGGAAGATGATAAAGTAATATTAATCGGACTTAAGAGATATTTATGTAAAAGGGAATATATTAATAGAAAAATTACTATTGCAAATGTAGACGTACATACCCTATTAATGTCAAGGATCTTACAATAATTTGTAGAAGTAATATATTGTGTTATATTGTACAATGATGGAACTATTTAATAAGATATGGTTATAGGGGTTAAATAATATATTAAAATACAAACATAATAAAAGAATGGACAAAAGGAGAGAAAAAATATGGAAGATTCAAAAATATCTGTACTAATTGCTGATGATAACAAAGAATTTTGCAGTATATTAAATGATTATCTACTTAATCAAAAAGATATAGTTGTCACAGGAATTGCAAAAGATGGTAGAGAGGCTTTAGAGTTAATAGTAGAAAGAAAGCCTGATTTAGTTATTCTTGATATAATTATGCCACATTTAGATGGATTAGGTGTTTTAGAAAAATTAAATACAATGCAATTGGAAAAGGTTCCAAGAATAATAATATTATCAGCAGTAGGCCAAGATAAGATTACTCAACAGGCAATAACTCTTGGTGCAGATTATTATACTGTAAAACCTTTTGACATGGAAGTATTTACAAAGAGAATCAGAGAAATGTTTAATAGCTCTGCAGCAGTTCAAGAAACAAATATGAGAAATTCGTATGCATCATCAATGATATCTACTCCAAGTGAAAATAAAACAAAGGCGCCTATTGATTTAGAAACGGAAATAACTAATATAATACATGAAGTTGGAGTACCAGCTCATATTAAAGGTTACATGTATTTGAGAGAAGCTATAACAATGGTAGTAAACGATATGGAATTATTATCAGCAGTAACTAAAGAGTTATATCCTTCAATTGCTAAAAAGTACAATACAACAGCTTCAAGAGTTGAAAGAGCAATAAGACATGCAATAGAAGTAGCATGGGGAAGAGGTCAAATAGAAGCGATTAACAGGTTATTTGGATATACAGTGCATAATGATAAAGGTAAGCCAACAAATAGTGAATTTATAGCTATAATAGCTGATAAATTAAGACTTAAAAATAAAGTTAGCTAATTGGCTTGAAGTAATGTGAAAAGCTACGTTGAAGGTAATGGAAAATATCTTTCATCTATATTTTAATAGCAACTAATAGTTTTTCATATCAATTAATACTCTAAATTTATGTAAGACTAATACCTTTTATTAGTTGGGTGTAACAATCTAACTAATAAAAGGTTATTTTTATGCAAAAATAAAAACAAAAGATTATAGAGGAAAGCAACATAAATTAACCATCCTTTTTAAGTGGAAAATTTAAAGCGGACATGTTATAATTAAAGTGTTAGAATTTAAGATATAGAAAGACAGAGGATTAAAGTGTATGGAAATAAAAATTAATATTCCAGTATTAAAAATATTAGCGATAACTATTTCGGGAATATTGGGTTATATAACTGGAATAATAGTATATAAATAGATATGATATTTTAGACTAAGGAGATATAATTATTCTTTGGTCTTTTTTTTATGTAAAAAAATAAATTAATTAACAAGAAGGTCATGATATTTCAAAAGTAGATTATAGTATGTGAAAATATAATTCTATGGTATACAAGCGTTAATAAAAAGTGAATAAGTATATTTCTATTAAGAAATATATTACGATAGTAAATTATTAACGACACAAAAGTTTATACAATGTTATAAATTTACAATACATCATGTATAAAAAAGAGAAAAATATGCTTTTAATGCTGAAAAATGTGGAAATAAAAGTTAAAATAAAGATTACAGAAAGAAGGTATTTGTATAAGAATGTAGAAATATATGATTAGGTAAAAGAGATTCGATCTTGATAAGTATATCGAGTCAATTTAACTAAAATTATATTATGGAGGTATTATAAAAAAGAGAATCAACTTAAGAATAATTTATGCATTAATGAAGGGTGGTTTTTTATGGAATTTAATTGGGATAAGAAATGGTCAGTGGGTATTGATAAAATAGATCATCAACACAAAGAATTGTTTGATAGAATTAATAAGTTAGTAAGTGCGATGAGAGAGGGAAAAGGAAAAGATGAGGTTATAGAGACTTTAAGCTTTCTAGAAGAGTACGTTATTAAGCATTTTAATGATGAAGAAGAGATGCAAAGAAAGAGCAATTATCCTAAATACGATATTCAACATAAGCAACATGAAGAATTCAAAGAGGAGCTTAGAGAATTAAGAAAAGTTTTTGAAAAAGCTGGTGTCTCAGCATTGTTTGTTATAAATGTACAACAAAAGATGTCCAGTTGGTGGAGAAAGCATATTAGAGAATTGGATAGAGATCTAGGAGGATTCTTAATAGAAAGTTCTAAATAGTACTATTTACTGAAGGTATGATGGAATCGAATTGTACTACAAGATAAAAAATCCAATCATTTGAATTTGGTAAATTATTAAGAAAAATCAATGAAAAGGATAGCTTATTTAGAAATATAAGCTATCTTAAAATTGGTTGACGATATTTTTTTGAGGTAAAAAAAATAATGAAAATTGTTTATATTGATATTATAACTTAAGATTGCTACAGGATTATGACAAGGCTAGTATATAAATTAATTCTTATTGAATTTTAAGTTTATGAAAAAATTGTTTTATATTAGAAAATATCGATAACACAGTTTTATAAATAAAAATCTTATACAGAATAACATAAATACTACAAATTGGAAAAAGGGATTTTATATAATTTATAGAATATTTTTAGTTATAGAAAAGGGGTGAGGGTATGGGAGAAGTAAAAGATGAAAAGCTAACAAAGGATCAACAAAAAGAAGCATTAAAAAGCGCAATAACAACAATAGTAGAAAACTACAAGATGTTGCTAATAAGTAATAATAATATATCAGGCCTAGAGAAACAAAAATTATACGGTGATCTTGAACATAGTGTGGCAGCAATAGAATTTATAACGAAATGTAAGCTTGATAAAGGCGTTTTGTGGGAAGGAATATGAAACTAATCTAAATAATTAAAATAGATATAGTGTTATTAAAGTATAATTAGTGCAGCATAAAAAATATTTCACATAACAAAAAAGAATAGTTCACTAGGGTGAAATGAACTATTCTTATATGGGTCATAGTATTTTTAATAGGAGTAAAATAATGTTTTATCTTGTTTCAAGTAATAGTATAAATATATATTGTGGCAATATTATGACAACAATAAAAAACTAATATTAAAATTTCAACAATAATATTTAAAAAAATTGCACAGAATTGTTGACAAAACTCATGAATATATGATATTTTTGTAAAAGCATACTTTTAATTTAGTTCAGAGAAGCTAAGAAGGGGGAACATATGATGAATAATAAATCATTAAAAAGCGAAAAAAATTTTATAGATGTAAAAGAGAAAGTTTCTTTAAAGAGAGCAATTCCATTAAGTATCCAACATTTGTTTGCAATGTTTGGAGCTTCAGTCTTAGTACCACTTATTTTTAAAATTGATCCAACAACAGTGCTATTTTTTAATGGTATTGGTACATTACTTTATGCCTTTATTACTAAAAAAAGTATTCCAGCTTATTTAGGATCAAGTTTTGCATTTATATCACCAGTATTACTTTTATATAGTCAAGGATATGATTTTCAGACTATACAAGGCGGTTTTGTATTTGTAGGTATATCATTTTCAATAATAGCGATTATTGTTGGATATACAGGTATGGGATGGATAAATAAATTATTTCCACCAGCTGCTATGGGATCAATAATAACAATTATAGGTTTAGAATTAGCCAGTAATGCAGCAGATCAAGCAGGTTTTCCGGTTGGATTAAGTAATTCTCCAACTTTAAACATAACATGGGTAATTGTTTCGATGGTTACTTTAGCTACAGTGATTTTATGTAATATCTTATTAAAAGGATTCTTGAAAGTTATACCTATATTAATAGGGGTAGTAGTTGGATACATTACAGCATTCTTTATGGGATTAGTAGATTTTAGTACTATAAATAATGCAAATTATTTTGTTTTACCTAATATAAAGGTTGCACATTTCAGTTTAAATGCAATTTTAACTATACTACCTGCAACATTTGTAGTAATTGCAGAACATGTTGGTCATTTAAAAGTTACTAGTAGCATTGTTGGAAGAGATTTATCAAAAGATCCTGGACTTCATAGATCTTTACTTGGAGACGGGCTATCAACTATCATTTCGGGAATGTTTGGTTCTGTACCAACAACAACTTATGGTGAAAATATAGGAGTTTTAGCTCTAACTAAAGTGTATAGTGTATATGTAATATGTGGGGCCGGCTTAGTATCAATTTTGCTAGGGTTTTCTGGGAAAATGTCAGCACTTATTAGTACAATTCCAACGCCTGTTATTGGAGGAATAAGCTTCTTATTATTTGGGACTATTGCAACTTCAGGATTAAGAACTTTTATTGAAGAAAAAGTTGATTTTTCTAAATCAAGAAATTTAATATTAACTTCGGTAGTATTTATAGTAGGATTAAGTGGCATAAAATTAACTTTAGGGACTATTGAACTTAAAGGAATGGGGCTAGCAACAGTGGTTGCTATGGTGTTAAGTATAAGTTTTATGATATTTGATAAATTAGGTATAATGAACGAAGCGGAATAAGATAAAAGTTTATAAATAATGAAATTAATTATAAGAATGCTGTTAGTATTAATGAAAATACTAATGGCATTTTTTATTTTAAAGAAAAGAAGTATAAAATTAAAGAAAGTAGATATATTTAACTATTTATATTTTTATAGTTAATTTATGAATATATAAGAGTATTAAAAGAGAAACTATGTATGAAGATAAATGTATAGGAGGAATACAAATGAAATTAAAAAAATACATAAAAGTATTAAGTTATTTTATTATTTTTAACGTACTTATGAGTTTGGCTTTCGTTGGCGCTGATGCTAATACTGTGAAAATAACTACTGATAAGGAACCATTATATACAGTTGAGTACGATGGCTATGATCTTACAGCGAGAAGAATAAGAGTTGCTGGAAGCAACAATGTTGCATATTGCTTAGAGATAAATGAAAAATATCCATCTGGGCAAAATTTTTCGTCAAATAGTAATTTAAGTGAATCAGTTCGTAATGTTATTGCTGCCGGATATCCAAATAGATCTGTAGCTGAATTAAATTTAGACAATGAAAACGAAGCGTATTTCGCTACTCAGATAGCAATATGGAGTTCAATGGAAGGATATGATGTTAATAAAATAAAAGGAAATAACTCTAAAATAGTAGATGCGATAAAGAGCATATATAATGATGGGGTAAATGGGAAATATTCAAGTAAAATAAGAAGTAAAGTATATAAAACAAGTGATGAATCTATACAAGAAATAATAGTTGTATATACTGATGATTTAGTATCGGAAGAAAAAGGAGAATCAATTCAAACAGAATATGCACCACAAGAAGGATAAATAAAATTACAGATTACATGTTAATGCTGTTACATAATGAATGTTTTATGATTAGTCTAAAGAATTTACCTTGTAACAGCATTAATAGTTAATTAGAAGGAAATCTTGGCTATGATTGACACCAATTCTATAAAATGATAACCTTTTGTTAGATTATTAGAAGTAGTAAGGTGGTGAAGAAGATTGCTGCTAAAGGATTATAGTAAGGAACAAATTAGGAATTTAGTTGAAATTATTAAAGATTGTGTTCGTGAAGATATGTATACTATATCTTTAGAAGAAAATAAGGCAGAAAATATTCAATTTATAGAAGAATACAATATAAATGAAAAGAAGAGAATAAGTATACTATGCGGTATAGACTACAAAGATTTTTGTTATGGCCTCCAAAATGTAAAAAATGGAGTTGAGCAAAATGATCTTTACGTATTTTGTTTACAAAAAGAATTGTATAATGTTGAGGATAAGAGAGAAATAGTAGATATTTATTTGAAATTTAATGTAATATGTAATGAAGTGAATAGTAGTAGAGTATTAGTCTCTCTACATAAAAGAAACAAGCCTATTACATATCTTTTTAGATAAAAAGAATTGTCTTCATTTCTAAAAGGAGGGATAAACTCATGAAGAAATCAGCATTTTGTGAATATTGTTTTAGCGAAAGAGAATATCAAGTATATAAAGTAAGAAGAACATCCATACTAAAAGAAGAAGAGGTAAGCTACAAGGCTAAAGAAGCTGTTTGTAACGTTTGTGGTAATGAGATTTTTGTGTCAGACATATGTGAGTATAATTTGATGAACTTATATAAAGAATATAGAAGGAATTATAATATTATTAGTACGGATGAAATAGAAAAAGTTAAAATAAAGTATTCAATTAATTCAGAAGCACTTTCACTAATATTAGGATGGAATAGTAAGACTATAGAACGATATTTAGATGGGGATATGATTGGAGTCTCCAATAGTGATTTACTAAGAAAAGTATATGAAAATACAAGTTATTATTCTATCATATTGCAAAATAATAAGGAAAGAATAAATCCAGTAGATTACAATAAAAGTAGACAAGCTATTAGATATATTTTAGATCAAGATGAGACAGAAGAAAAAATCGACGCAGTAATAAAATATTTGTTGATAAGATGTGAAGATTTCACAGCTTTATCAATCCAAAAACTTCTATATTATGTACAAGCATTTCATTATGTCTTTACTGGTAATTTTATGTTTGAAGAAGATTGCGAAGCTTGGAAGGATGGTCCGTTTTATCCAAGTTTATATGAAAGATATGAACAATTTGGATATGAAAAAGTTAATAAAGATATAATGGCTAATGATAAGTTAAGGTTGGAGAATTTTGAACGGAATATTGTAGAAAGTATAATAAAATTTTATGGTTGTTATAGTGGGAAAATATTAAAGGAGATGACTAAAAGCGAAGCTCCTTGGATATTAACAAGAACTAATTCTATTAATGGAAAGAATATCAAATATGGTGAATTTAATACTGTGATTGAAAAAAGTTTGATCCAAGAGTATTTTGATAGTATTAAGGAAAAATATAATATTAGTAGTTTATTAGATATACAAAATTATAGTAGAGATTCATTCGATAAGATATCTATTTAATATGAAGTTAGGAAAGAGGTAAATTATGAAAACTACATTATTACTTATTAGACATGGCGAAACAGAATGGAATGCTTTAGGAAAATTTCAAGGGTGTACAGATATAGAGTTGTCAGAGGAAGGAGTAAAACAAGCGCAAATATTAAAAAATAGACTTAATGAAGAATTTGATTGGATATATGCTAGTCCGTTAAGTAGAGCTTTTAAAACAGCAAATATATTAGCATCAATTACGAATAAAGAAGTTATAATAGAGCCTGAGATAAGAGAAATTAATTTTGGTGAATGGGAAGGATTAACTGTTAAGCAAATTAGTGAAAAATATCCTGATGTTTTTAAAGCTTGGAGAACTGATAAAAAAGAAAGTTATATTTGCGGTGGAGATTCTAGTATACGTAATGCGGTAGGTAGAGCTAAGAAGTGTATTCTAGAAATAGTATCTAAACATAAAGGTGAGAAGATAGTAATTGTTGCTCATGGAGGAATAATAAAAGCTGGACTTATAGGAATATTTGACTGGGATATGACAATGTATCATAAAGTAGCACTTGGCAATACTTGTATTAATAAAATAACTTTCAATGATGATTTAATGCCAATGTTAGTTAGTTTAAATGATACAACTCATTTAGATTAAATTACGAAAGTTATATGAATTAATTAAAAAAATGCAATTCTATAAAAGGTATCAAAATATACTAAATGTTAAACATAAAATAATTATTCTAAATAAATAGATAAGATTTATTTTACCAATGAAGTTTATAAAATTATCGTAAATGTATTTTACGATGATTCATAAGGAGTAAAAAAGAATGATATACATGATGATAAGTATTATATTGATTTTATATTCTGGAATAAATTATTACATTAGCATATGGTTTTGGAAAAATTTATATAGTATGATCCCTTTTTTTAATAGTGAAATGTACTTTAGCTTCTTTTTTATTATATTTATAATAAGCTTAGTTGGAGTTATATGGAATCGCCATATACCTAGATTTCTTCAGGATGGAATTTACTTGATAGCATCTTATTGGCTTGCTGTTATATTATACTTTGCAATATTTATTGGCATGATTGAGTGCTTTTTTATTTTAGGCAAGACTTTACAGTTTATACCTAGCGATATTAAACTTAACGCAAATGTTTTATTTTATATTGCTTTGATAGTTCTTTTTACTGTAATAATTATAATTCTATATGGAACGATAAATGCTAAAAACGCAATAATTACACCATATAATATAGACTTACCTAAAAAGGCAGGAAAGATAAGTAAATTACAAATAGCACTTTTATCAGATATTCATCTTGGTAATTTAATGGATAAAAGAATAGATAAACTAATAGATAAAATTAATTCTATACAACCAGATATTGTTTTAATTGCAGGAGATATAATTGATTCTAATAGAGATATGATAAATTATGATTTTTCTAAGATGCAAAGTAATTTTAAAAAAATAAAAAGTAAATATGGGATTTATGCATGTTTGGGGAATCATGACTATGATCATAAAGGTGATTCATCAAATAGAATAAATAATTTCAAAAAAGTAGGAGTTAATATATTACGAGATAGTTATGTAAAAATTGATGATAGTTTTTATGTTATAGGGCGTGAAGATATCTCTTATGAAAGAATAAGCGGGATAAGAAGAAAAAAACTATCAGAAACTGTAAATGAAATTAGTGGAGAATTACCTATAATAGTGCTTGATCATCAGCCCAATAACCTAAATGAACCTGTGAGTGAAGGAATTGATTTACAATTATCTGGTCACACACATAAAGGACAGTTTTTTCCTTTTAATTTAATAACGAAAAGAGTATTTAAAATTGATTATGGATATCTAAAAATGGATAAATTTCAAATAATAGTTTCATGTGGCACAAGAACGTGGGGACCGCCTATAAGGATTGGGAGTAAATGTGAGATAGTAAATATAAATGTAACATTTAAGTAAAGGATTATTTTTAGTGTCTACAAGCAATTAAATAGATAAACTATCATGAATCAAAAATGAACAATATATAAACATAAAAAAATGAATGGAATATATGTCCTAAAAATATACAGTGTAATAAAATTGAACATTTTATTTATAAATTGTATTTTTTTGATACAGTAAATTTGTGTTAGAAAAACTACATTGTTAATAATTAGATTATAAAATTTCAATAAATGGAGAAATAAGTCTACTAATATATTTTGAAAAATTCACGTAGATTGATGAATTAGAACCTTGTATTTACAGGGAAATATATCCTTATTTGTATTAGTATGAAATAAAAATTATGCGATAAATTATACCAGAATATTACATAAACCTATATAATAAATTGATAAAATAATAACATTTGGCATAAATATTGCTTTACATAATTAATGTGGTTAAAAGCAAATAAATATGACAGATGAATTTTAGGAGGTATAAATTTATGGCACGTTTTACTTTACCTAGGGACTTATATCATGGAGAAGGGGCGCTTGAAGTACTTAAAACTTTAAAAGGCAAAAAAGCTTTTGTAGTTGTTGGTGGAGGATCAATGAAAAGATTTGGTTTTCTTAAACAAGTTGAAGATTATTTAACAGAAGCAGGAATGGAAGTAGAGCTATTTGAAGGAGTAGAACCAGATCCATCAGTAGAAACAGTAATGAAGGGTGCCGAAGCAATGAGAAACTTCGAACCTGATTGGATAGTTGCTATGGGTGGAGGATCGCCAATAGATGCTGCAAAAGCTATGTGGATATTCTATGAATACCCAGAATTTACTTTTGAACAAGCGGTTGTTCCATTTGGTTTACCAGAGCTTAGACAAAAAGCTAAATTTGTAGCTATTCCATCAACAAGTGGTACAGCTACAGAAGTTACAGCATTCTCAGTTATAACAAATTACACAGAAAAGATTAAATATCCTTTAGCTGACTTTAACATAACTCCAGATATAGCAATAGTTGATCCAGTATTAGCTCAAACCATGCCAAAAACATTAACAGCTCATACTGGAATGGATGCACTAACTCATGCTATAGAAGCATATACTGCATCGCTTAGATCAAACTTTTCTGATCCTTTAGCAATTAAAGCATTGCAGATGGTACAAGAAAATTTACTCAAGTCTTTTGAAGGAGACAAGGAAGCTAGAAACTTAATGCATGAAGCTCAATGTTTAGCAGGAATGGCATTTTCTAATGCATTACTTGGAATAGTTCATTCAATGGCTCACAAGGTTGGTGCTGTATTCCATATTCCTCATGGATGTGCGAATGCTATATTCTTACCATATGTAATTCAATATAATAGAACAAAATGCGAAGATAGATATGCTGATATTGCTAGAGCATTAAAATTAGAAGGAAGTACAGATTCAGAATTAACTGATTCATTAATTGGAATGATTAATAAAATGAATAGTGATTTAAATATTCCTCATTCAATGAAAGAATATGGGGTTACAGAGGATGATTTTAAGGCAAATCTTTCATTTATTGCTCATAATGCAGTGTTAGATGCATGTACAGGATCAAATCCTAGAGAAATAGATGATGCTACAATGGAAAAATTATTTGAATGCACATATTATGGGACAAAGGTTGAACTATAGTACTTAGATGTATAAATTTAATAACATAAGAATAAAATAATATAATTGTATAAATCAATGTTTTTGATTTTCATAATAAAAAGCTCTCTTTTGAGGGCTTTTTTATTATGAAAAAATTATGGGAAAATTATAATATTTATTGTTATTTTTTATTTAAATGATAAAATTACTTTAATATTAAGAAAATAACAATTGCTATGAGATGAATGAAAGTCACATAATGTAATTTGGTGTAATAAATAAAAGAGTGTGATTAACTGTTTTTAGTAAATATTATAGTAGTTTGCAGTTAACATTACAAAAGACCGGTTCAAACTTGATAGTTTCAATTGGTCTATTATTATATTTTAATAGATTAAATATTAAACAGCTAAAGATTAAATGATTAAATTAGTTTTTAATGCTTAAAGGGGGACTAAATATGATTAATAATTTAAAAGTTAAACAGAAAATTTTCTTATTTTCGGGGATAATGATTTTACTGATTATTTTTATGGGGGGAATTGGATATTATTATAATTTACAATTAAATTATAATGTAACATCTATGTATAAAGATAGATTGCTTCCTGTACAGTGGTTAAATGATAATAGAAACCAATCAAGGGCAATAGAGGCAGATACATATAATATTATTTTGAATGTAAAAGATACTGAAGAACAAAATAAGAAATTAAATGATATTAAAGATAGAGTAAAGGCATATGATAATAACTGGCAGGCTTATAAAGGGAATGAGGTTGATCAATTCGAATTAGAAATTATACTTTTAGTTGAGAATGATCTTAAAGAATATAGAGCAGCAAGAGATGAAATTATAAAGTTAGCCATGGATGGGAAGCAAGAAGAGGCTTTAGAAAAATATAAATCAATAACAGGGAAAGTAGATGAATTTCAAAAAAACTTAAAGGCTTTGGCGATATATAATGCTGATAAAGCACAAGAAATAAATGTTCAAAATAACAATAGTTTTAGTTATTCTAGAAAGATTTTTATAATACTAGGTTTTTTGTCAGTAGTGATAGCAGCTACTTTATCAGTTATTATATCTAAAACAATTGCTAACCCATTGAAATTATCAGTAGAGTGCATTAGAGTTTTAGCTAAGAGAGATTTTACAGTATCAGTTCCTGAACTGATTTTAAAACGAAAAGATGAAATTGGAGATCTAGCTAATTCAATATTTTTAATGAAAAATGATATTAGTATTTTAGTAAAGGAGATAATGGAAAAGGTTTTGCGGTAGTAGCAGAAGAAGTTAGGAAGTTAGCGGAAGAGGCATCTCAGGCTGTTACTATTATAAAAGATACAATAGTAAAAGTACAAGCTGCGTTTAGAAATCTTTCTGATAATAACGTAGAAGTATTAGATTTTATAAAAGAAGATGTAAATTCTAAATTTGAGGATATGAAGAATATGGGGAATCAATATTATGATGATGCAGAATTTGTAGCAAATATGTCAGAGGAAATAGCTTCTATGTCAGAGGAACTTACAGCAACAATTCATGAAATAACTAATGCAGTACAAAATACAGCTGAAATTGCACAGAAATCATCTGAAAACGCTGAAACAATAAAAGATAGTGTAAGCGAAACAACAATTGAGATAGAGCAGTTAGCGAAAGCTGCGGAGCAGCAGGCTCTGCTAGCAGAAAAATTAAATGAAGTGGTGAACAAATTTAAGATATAAGCAATTATATATAAGTAGGATCTCTTTAAAATTATAGTATTTAAAGAAAAAAAGATAGCATTTTCAAGATGAGGTGCTATCTTTTTTTGTGAATTATTTTTCATTTAATGAGAAATCTTCCTCGCATAAATATATTGGTATAAGTTCATAGGTAAATCTCTAATAATAATATTTATTTAAAATGTATATAATTTGTGATTGGAATGTAACAAAACTGTGACAATTATTTTCTAGAATGTAAATATAGATTTAAAAGAGTTTATAACTCAACATTTAATTTATAAAAGATATTTGAGGTGATAAATATGAATGATAAAACAGTTTATTCTGTTATAGTACCTTTATATAATGAGGAACTTGTTATAAATCAAAGTTATAAAAGACTTAAAGAAGTTATGGATTCTACAAATGAAAGTTACGAAATTGTATTTGTGAATGATGGAAGTAAAGATAGAACAAGAGAAATAGCAGAAGAAATATGTAGCAGAGATGAGAATATAAAACTCATTAATTTTTCAAGAAATTTTGGTCACCAAGCGGCTATAACTGCAGGTATGGATTTAGCATTAGGAGATGCAATTATTGTAATAGATGCTGATCTCCAAGATCCACCAGAAGTAATGCTTAAAATGATTGAAAAATGGAAAGAAGGTTATGAAGTTGTCTATGGAAAGAGGGTAAAGAGAGAAGGGGAAACCTTTTTTAAAAAATTTACGGCAAGAGTTTATTATAGATTATTAAGAAGTATGACAACAGTTGACGTTCCAGTAGATGCAGGGGATTTCAGACTTATAGATAGGAAGGTGTGTAATACATTAATAGCTCTGCCTGAAAGGAATAGATATGTACGAGGACTCGTGAGTTGGGTTGGTTATAAGCAAACCTATGTTGAATTTATAAGACAGGAAAGATTTGCAGGAGAAACTAAATATCCTCTAAAAAAGATGTTTAAGCTGGCATGTGATGGTATAACAGCACTATCGTATAAACCACTTATTATTGCAGGACATTTTGGGATCATAGCTTTGCTGGTTGGAATTATTTTAATGTTTGTTGATATTACGAAAGCTATAATTAATAAAAGCAGCGTGTTGAATTTTACTATGATGATAGGAATTAACATGATGATGTTTGGAGTAGTTTTAGGTTGTATTGGGATAATGGGTCAGTATATTGGAAGAATATTTGATGAAAGTAAAGATAGGCCAATTTATGTAATTTCTAGTACAACAAATTATAATAGATCAAGTAAAAAATATAATATTATTAATCTAGAGAAAAAGACTTTATAGAGGGGGAACAAATTTGAAGAAACTAAAATTAACTAAAGAGAATATAAGTATATCTTTAATTTTAATATTATCTGCGGTATTGAATTTTGCTAATATAGGAATTGAAGGATATGGGAATAGTTATTATGCCGCTGGAGTAAAGAGCATGACTTTGAATCTTAAAAATTTCTTTTTTGTATCCTTCGATCCAGGGAGTTTTGTTACAATTGATAAACCGCCAATGGGATTCTGGATACAGGCCTTATTTGCTAAGATACTTGGATTTAACGGATGGAGTATATTGTTACCACAAGCATTAGCTGGAGTAATTTCAGTTTATCTTATATATTTTATAGTGAAAAGATCTTTTGGAAGTGCCGCTGGACTTATTTCAGGATTATGTCTCTCAGTAACTCCAGTTTTTGTAGCAGCAAGTAGAAACAATACAATAGATAACTTGCTTGTTCTAACACTGCTCTTTGCATGTTTAGCTCTTACACTAGCCGCTGAAAAAGGAAAAGCTAAATATCTTTATCTAAGTTTAATACTTGTCGGAATTGGTTTTAATATAAAAATGCTGGAAGCATATATGATTGGGCCAGCAATTTATATAACATATCTTCTTTCTTCATCTATAACATTAAAAAAGAGAATAGTTCATATTGTTATAGGCACATTTGTTCTTATGTCAGTATCATTATCTTGGGCTTTAATTGTAGATTTAGTTCCAGCACAAAATAGACCTTATATTGGTAGTAGTACAGATAATAGTGTTATGGAACTTATAGTTGGTCACAATGGATTAGAAAGACTTGGAATTGGCAGTAAATCAAATAAAGGATTTAATGCTAGCAATAATAAAAAAGATGATAGACAAATTCAAAATAATACTGAAGTAATTAATGATCAGAATCAACAAGTGAATAAAGAAAATTACAATGGAAGCACTAATAGAATGGTAAGTGGAGCAGAAAATAGAGATGGACAAGGTGACGGAAGTATGCAGAAAGCACCTAATGAAGGAATGCCAGGAGGCCTAGGAGGACAAGGTGGACTTCAAGGTACCTTTGGAGGACAGACAAAAGCAGGAATAGCAAGATTATTTTCTAAAAATAGTTTATCTGATCAAATAATTTGGTTTTTACCACTTGCGTTGTTAGGTTTTGTAGCTGGTGCTATAAAAGAAAAACTAAGATTAAAGTTAGATAATAAAAGAAAAATATCACTAGCATTATGGATTTTATGGTTGGTACCTGAATTCATATATTTCAGTTACACAACAGGTTTATTCCATCCATATTATTTAACAATGATGGCACCTCCGGCTGCAGCATTAGCTGGAATAGGAATAGTAACAATGTGGAAACTATATAATGAAAAAAAATGGGCGTCATGGTTATTACCAATATCATTAATTATAGAAGGTCTTGTTAATATGATGATGTTATCTTATTTTTCAAATAATCTATCAGATAGTATAAGAAAAATAATTTTAATAGCCTTGTTATTGTGTTTTTTAACTTCATCAATATTAGCAATATTAAATTTATTGAGCTTTATTAGAAGAAAAAATAATACTAATTTAAGTGATAATAAGGACATACATTTGAAAAAAATATTGCTAGGAATTTCTATAGTCAGTATTTTAACTGTACCATTTATTGGATCAAGTGCAGCAATTACTCATAGTGTAAATAGTACTATTCCTACTGCTGGATTGGAACTTCTTTCAAACAGTGAAAGAGGCGGAGCAAGTTTTGGTAAGGAAAGAAGTGACAATGGTAAAAATTCGAAGTTACTTGATTTCTTAAAAAGTAATATAACAACTGAAAAATATTCACTTGTCGTACCATCATCACAAAGCGCTGATAGTATAATAATCCAAACTGGTGAATCAGTAATGGCACTTGGTGGATTTTCAGGATCTGATAAGATTCTTTCTTTAGATGAATTTAAAGAGATGGTTAAGAATGGAGAAGTGAGATATGTACTTACTGGTGGCATGGGCAGAGGCGAAAGTAGTGAAATTCTAAAATGGGTTGCTGAAAATGGAACATTAGTTCCGGAAAGTCAATATAAGGATGTTGTATCAGGTAATGAACCAAATATTAAAGACAGTAACGATATAAAAAATAATTCAAAAGATGACAATCAGAATGTAAATTCAATAAGTCAGAATATGGGAGGCCCAGGAGGAAATAATCAGGAACAATTATATGATTTAAAGGATGAAGCAAATATTTTAAAATAAGTTTTTTACAATAAAAAGGGCATGTATTAGTGCAAGTTATTAAGATTTAGCTGCATAAAGACTAAAGAGTTTAACTATTTAGTAGTTTTAGAACTAATTCTTATAGTTTAATATTTGCAAGAACAAGCCCTTTTTTAGTAGAATAAATTTTTAAAATTTTAAAGAAAATGATTAATATATATTCCAATAATAAATCTAAAATTAAAATTCTCGCAAAGCAAATAATCGATTAAGGCTAGAATATAGAAACTTAATTGCAACATATATTTATATATTGTGAAAGGAAACAATAGTGATGAATGAAGTAAACTTTAAGAAGTATATATTTAGAATAGGTTTGATTTTTATATTATTAGTATCAATGTTTTCTAGTATTTATGCGGTAAGAAACTATAAAAGTATTAATGTTATGGAACAAAGTGGTGGATTAAAAAAAATATTAAATATAAGAGATGGCGAAAATTTACCAGATAATATACCTTCATTAAACAATAGTGGATCTAATTTAGAAAATAATGAGATCAAAAGTGATAATAGCCAATATGGTCCGAATGGAATAGGTTCACGAAATGCTGATTCTATTGATAAAGGAATGAATGATAAATCACAGCAAGATGGAAATGTAGGGATAAATGGGGGTCGTGATACTAAATTTGGATCTAATAGTAAACAAAGAGGAAACAATAAAAATGCTAAGCAAGGGGAGGTAAATGGCAATATTCAAAGAGGGGGAGTGGATGATAGATATCTTTTAAGTATCACTATATATTCAGTATTATTTTTAATTGGATCATGTAGCGCTTACTGTTTAATTAAACGAAAAAATATAAAATTTAATTATAAAGATGAAAAATTCATGATAATTATATTAATATTTACAGGAATTTTTCTGAGAATCTCAGCTTCTACACTTGTAAATGGACATAATGATATTAATTTATTTAAAAATTGGGCAGAAACTGCGGCAAATGGTTTTTCACAATTTTATGCTAATGCTAGACAAGCCGATTATCCACCTGTATATATATACATATTAGGTTGCATAGGAAGAATTGCAAATATACAAGTGTTTAATTCGTATTATATATTATTACTTAAAATTCCATCTATAATAGCAGATGTTGCGACAGCTTATTTTATATATAGAATTGGGAAAAGGTTTTTAAATACAGTAACTAGTATTTTTTTAGCTACATTTTATACCTTTAATCCAGCAATTTTTATAGATTCCACATTTTGGGGACAAGTTGATTCTTTATTTACATTACTTATTGTTATTTCGATATATCTGTTATATGAAAAAAAATATGTATTTTCATCAGTAATGTTTGCATTATCTGTACTTATGAAACCACAAGGAATTATATTTCTTCCAGTACTTTTCTTTGAATTAGTTAGACAAAGAAAAATTAGAAATTTTATATATGCTGCGGTTTCAGCGGTAGCAACCATAATTGCAATTATAATTCCTTTTTCAATAAACGAACAAAGTCCAATTTGGATTTTTAATCTTTACTTAAGGACGATATCAGAATATCCATATGCTTCTGTAAATGCGTTCAATTTTTTTGGTTTAGTAGGAGCAAATTATAAAAATGATAATACTACATTTTTTATATTTAGCTATCATACAATTGGAATTATGTTTATAATTCTAACAACTTTAATTGGATGGATTTTATATATAAAAGGGAATGACAGAAAGTATATTTCGGCATTATCTTTACTTCAAATTTCAGGAGTATTTACGTTTTCGGTTGGAATGCACGAAAGATATTTATTTCCAGCGGTAGCATTATCAATTTTAGCATTTATATATTCAAAAGACAGGAGATTTTTTATAATGGCTATCGGGTTTAGTATTACTAGCTATATCAACATATCCACGGTTTTATTCAAAACAAACACATCAGTTTTTGAGGTTTTATTGAAAGTAACTTCATTATTTAATGTAATATTAGTTTTATATTTAGTAAAAGTTATTATAGATAACACTGTTAAAAAATTTTCTTTAAAAATTGATAATAAGGAGAGTGAATTGTTATGAACGTAAGAAAAGCTGTAATACCTGCAGCTGGCCTTGGAACTAGGTTTTTGCCAGCAACTAAAGCCCAACCAAAAGAAATGTTACCTATAGTAGATAAACCTACTATCCAATATATAGTAGAAGAAGCCGTTGAATCTGGCATTGAGGAAATACTTATAATAACAGGGAGAAATAAACGGGCTATAGAAGATCATTTTGATAAATCTGTAGAGCTTGAAGATGAGCTTGAGAACAGTAAAAAAGACGAGTTGCTTAAGATGGTACAAAGTATATCTAATATGGTAGATATTTACTATACACGTCAAAAAGAGCCCAAAGGACTTGGCGATGCAATAAGTCATGCTAAAAATTTTGTTGGAAACGAACCTTTTGCAGTAATGCTTGGTGATGATATAGTTGATAATGAAGTTCCATGCTTAAAACAATTGATAAATTGCTACGATAAATATAAGACTTCAGTATTAGGAGTTCAAGAAATCTCAGAATGTAATATAACGAAATATGGAATAATAAAAGGGATAGAGATTGATGAAGGACTTTATAAGGTTAGTGATATGGTGGAAAAGCCTAAAATTGAAGAGGCACCATCTAACATAGCTATTTTAGGTAGATATATAATAACGCCAGATATATTTGATATACTTGAGAGTACCAAACCAGGAAAATCAGGAGAAATTCAATTGACAGATGCGCTAAAAGAATTAACAAGACAAGAAGCAGTATATGCTTATTGTTTTGAAGGAAAAAGGTATGATGTTGGTGATAAGTTAGGATACCTTCAAGCTAATATAGAATTTACTTTAAAACGCGATGATTTAAGGGATGATTTTATAACTTACTTGTCAGATTTAAGAGACAGAAGTGCTAATCTAGATTTGATTCATTAAAACGTAATACATTGTCTATATGATGCAAACTTTATATAATTTTCTCCGTTTGTATAAAAGCATTTTATAAATAAATGAATATATCAATAGTTAGGAAAAACAAATTTATAGTATGAGTATAGTTAATTAATGTTGGGTATATTAGTAACGTAAGATAAAAAGTAATAAAAGTAGGAGAAATATGAGTAGTTCAACTATGACTATTGCGACTAAAAAAAAGTTAGAACATAAGGATCAGAATGCTATAATAACGAATTCAACATCTGAAACTATTATTGTATATGGACCAAGAAGAGAAACAGATGGAGGAAACTATGATAATTCATGGTATGTTCTCCACTCAGGAGAAACTATTCCTAGTGATTGGCAATGTGACGGAATTTTTATTCCTAAGGATAGAAAATTTATGCAAATGAGCGATGAAACTATACAAGGTCCAGTAGCTGTAAAGTTTGGAAGCTTGATGCCAGTTACAATAATACAGGATGGAGAAGTATATATAGAAAAAGGTAGTCACAATGAAGGTGTGTTCCATAAATCTGAAATAGATTGGGATGTACCAGACTTTGATGCGGAGTATTGCCAAAATATAAGCATGGCAGCATATCAAATCCAACCCAATAAGAGGTTTTAAATCTTTCTTAAAAATAAAAATCCATGGATTACTTCTTAGTAATACGTGGATTTTTTAAATAAAAAATTAGATAATATAAAATTAAAATTGAAAGTCTTGCAAATAAACAAATATTTGTGGATTATCACTATAAATATATAAGGGCAAAGGAGTGAAAAAAATGTCAAAAGCTTTATTTGTAAATATGTTAGGTCACGGACATGTTAATCCAACTATAGGAATAGTTAGGGAGCTCATAAATAGGGGAGAAGATGTTACATATATAGAAGGAGAAGAGTTTAGAGATAAAATAGAAAAAACAGGTGCTAAGTTTATTGGGCATAAAAATTTATTTGATTTATCTAGTTTAATTACCAGTAGTTTAAATTTAGAAACTAATGAAAAACTATTGAATGCCCTTAATACTTTTAAAGAAATAATCGAAGAGATCTTCAAATTAGATGAAAAATTTGATTATATTATTTACGATTCTTCGTTTGTATTAGGTGGAGAAGTGGGAAGAGTATTAAATATACCAACAATTTCTTCTAGTAGCATTTTTGCAATAAATGAGAAAATAATAAAAAGTTTGTTAGATCTACCAATCTCACAAGAATTTAAGTTAAAGATGGAAGGAGCTAAGCCAAAGATTAAAGAAATTCTAAGCAGTCATAATTATGTGGACTTTGTCAATGAATTACAAGAGAAGTATAATATAAAGTTTCCTAGCATGGTAGATAGATCTGGAAAGAAAGGAATGCTTAATATTGTATATACATCTAAGTACTTTCAACCATATAGCGAAAGTTTTGATGAAAGTTATAAATTTATTGGGTCATCAGTAATAGATAGAAAAGAAAGTATTGACTTTGATTTATCAAATGATGAGGATAAGAAGGTAATTTATATATCTCTAGGAACTATATTCAATAATTCTATTGAATTCTATGAGTGTTGCTTTAAAGCTTTTTGCAATATGAATGTAAAAGTTATTATGTCTGTAGGCAGGAAAATTGATATAAGTATGTTTAAAAATATTCCATCCAACTTTATAGTTCGTAACTATGTACCACAATTAGAAGTATTAAAATATGCAGATGTATTTATCACTCATGGTGGTATGAATAGTACAAATGAAGGCTTATACTTTAACATACCGTTAATTTTAATACCTCAATCGGTTGATCAACCTTTTGTGGCTAATAGGGTGGCTGAACTTGGCGCAGGAATTGTGATAGAAAAAAATAGAATTACGCCGGAAGCACTAAATAAATGTGTAGCTGAGATACTATCAGACGATAACTTTAAGATTAACAGTGAGAAGATAGGTGAATCCTTAAGGGAATCAGGAGGATATAAAGTTGGAGTTGATGAAATAATAAAGCTAAAAAATTCTATGAAATAGTATTTAGCTATTGATAAATCAAATTTAATTAGTTTAGATTTATTGCATATAAACATAAGGTGCTAGAATATCGCAAATTCATTTGAATTATGCGATATTTATTTTAAAAATTTATAATTTATATGGAAGAAATTCGCATTAAATGAAATATGATATTATAATTTATGATAGTATATTTATTATAATATTTTAAAAAGAAATAAAGCTATATATAATTGATTATCAACTTTATATTAATTAAATAGGAGATGCAATATGGAATTAAGAGATATATACAATAGTAAAGGATATAAAACTGGAGTAAGAAAAGAACGGTCCGAAAAGTTAGAAGATGGTGAATATTATTTAGCAACTGAAGTGTGGATAATTAATAGCAGCAGCAAAATATTAATTCAACAAAGGTCAAGTAACAAGGATGTACTTCCTAATATGTGGGGGCTAACTACAGGATGTATGGTTAGTGGAGAGGACACAGCGGAAGGGGCTTTAAGAGAAGTTAAGGAAGAGATTGGATTATCTATTGAAAAAGATGAATTAAATTTTATTCGTAGAATATTTCGTGAAAATTCTATTTGGGATATATATTTTGTATATAAGAATGTTGAATTATCGAAATTAATCCTTCAAAAGGAAGAGGTTAGTAACGTGAAATTTGTATCTATAGAAGAATTTAATAATATGCTCTTATCTGGAGAATTATTTGAATATCCAGAAATTTATGATATGCTATCGCTAGTTAAGGATAAAGTTAGTGAATATTAGAGACAGTTAGTTATATTAAATAAGACAAGAAAATTTATAATGCATATCTTAATATTTGTTTATTTTAAGATATAAGAATGATCTGTGACATGTTTGTAACAAAAATTAGCTACAATAAGAATGATTGATATTTTTGTGGAGGGATATAATGAAGGGGAAAAGGATATTAGTTGTTGATGATGAACCATTAATAAGAAAACTCGTAACAGATTTTTTAAAAAAACAAGGGTATGTAACAATTGAGGCTGATGATGGAAAGAAAGCTATGAATTTGTTTTCTAGTGAGGAAAATATAGATTTAATAATTCTTGATGTAATGCTGCCAGAATATGATGGGTTTACTGTATGCAGAGAGATAAGAAAGAAATCTAAAGTTCCGATTATTATGCTAACTGCAAGAGGTGAGGAATTTGATGAAGTTTTTGGATTAGATATTGGAGCTGATGAATATATATCAAAACCTTTTAGTCCTAATATATTAATCGCGAGAGTTAATGCTGTCCTGAGAAGGGCAAATTCAGAAGATAAAAGTAAAGAACTCAAAGATTTTAATGGATTGACAATAGACCATAGTGCTCATCAAGTAGTTATAGATGGAGAAGTTGTTGATTTAAGTCCTAAGGAATATGAGCTATTGATTTATCTTTCTGAAAATTATGGAAAAGCATTAAGTAGAGAACAAATATTAGATAAGGTATGGGGATATGATTATTATGGAGATTTAAGGACAGTGGATACACATATAAATAGATTAAGAATAAAGTTAGATAGAAAAAGTGATTATATACAAACAGTACGTGGTTACGGCTATAGATTTGAGGAATAGGTATGAGTAAGTCAGTAAGATCAAAACTTTTTTTATCTATAACTTTATTGCTAGTTTTTTTTATCTCTGCTTTATGGGTATTAAATAACTTATATCTTCAGCAATACTATATTAAGAATAAAGAAAATATGCTTGAAAATAATGCAAAGCATTTAGTTGATATGTATACTGGAGATCCAAATGATATTCAAGATGAATTGGATAGAACCGCTAATATAGTAGGTGGCAGCATTGATATTAGAGATAAAGATGGTAAGCTAATATATAAATCTTCAAGACGACTGCCAAATGAAAAAAACATAATTGATAATATGGGAAATAAATTTAAACCTAATATGGAGCCACCACCAGATTCTGATGTTCAAAATGATAAGATTAACAATACATATAGTGAGGGCAAGTATACATTTGAAAATAGAAGAGATGTTCAACTTAAAATAGACTTTCTAACTCTTGTAACCAAAATAAGTAATGGTGACATCCTTGCTATAAGAGTTCCATTAGTCTCAATAAGTGAAAGTGTTGATATTGCAAATAGATTTATATTAATTATTGGAGGAGTAATTATACTTTTAGGGAGCTTATGGGCATTTTGGTTTTCAAAAAGATTTACAAAACCAATACTAGAATTAAATAGTATAGCGCAGAATATGTCTAAATTCAATTTTAGCAAAAAATGCAGCATAAATGGAAAAGATGAAATCGGGCAGCTTGGACAAAGCGTTAATTATCTATCTGGAGAGCTAAGTCGGGCAATTACGGAATTGAATATAAAGAATAAGAAATTAGAAGAAGATATAGAGAAGGAAAGAAAAATAGATGAAATGAGAAAAGAATTTATCTCAAGTGTTTCTCATGAGTTAAGAACTCCGCTATCAGTAATACAAGGCTATGCGGAAGGTCTTGTAAGCAATGTTACAGAAAGTGATGAAGATAGGAAATTTTACTGTGATGTTATTATGAATGAAACTGATAAAATGAACAAATTAGTAAGAGATTTATTAAACTTATCACAAATTGAATCTGGTTATTTTCATATAGAAAAAACAGAATTTAATTTAGTATCACTAATAGAATATGTACTTAATAGATATAAATCAACTTTCGAAGAAAAAAGCATAGAAATCAGATTTGAACCCGGAGAAAGCGTGATTGTATATGGAGATATGACTCGTATAGAGCAAATACTTACAAACTACATTAATAATGCAATTAATCATGTAGACAATAATAAGATTATTGGGATAACTAAGATTAGTGTTAAAGATAAAATAAGGATAAATGTATTTAATACAGGAAAGCATATACCAGATGAATATTTGGATAAGATATGGAATAGTTTTTATAAAGTAGATAAAGCTAGGACAAGATCTTATGGAGGTTATGGCTTAGGCTTATCTATAGTAAAGGCGATAGCAGATCTTCATAGTAATGCTTATGGAGTGGAAAACGCTGAAGGTGGAGTTAATTTTTGGTTTGAAATTGATAAGATAGATTTAAATTCAGCAGAAAATTAAAAATAAAAATACAAAGGGAGTTGGCGATATCAGATTAAAATCTGTTAGCGGCAGCTCCCTAATTTATATATAAGTTTTCAATAAGATAATTTATTCATTATAAAATTATTTAGTTTATATAGATTAATAGCCTAAGATAAGTTTCAATGAACTAAATTTTTTAGAAAATACATATTATAAACTATTTTTAATTTTTATTTTGCTCGAAATACCAATGCTTGTACCAGTTAAAACACCACATAACATAGAGTAAACAATTGTAGGAATTTCAATCACATAAATACCAATAGCGGCAATAAATAATAAAGAAATCGCTAAAAAGAGTATACAAATAGATTGTTTCCATTTTTGTTGAACTTTAATTTTTGAATTTATTATATCTGTAAATTTGTATTTTTCATCGAACTTTAAATAGATAGCTTGACTCAGTATTAGTAAGAATACCATAGGCAATAATTTATAAAGTAAATCTATCATATTATTTTATCATCCTCCACGAAAATAATTTAGTTATTTAGGTATTTAAGCTCTAATAATAGATATTTTTATACCTAATTATAATATGGGAGAAATAAATAGACAAATAGTTCTTTATTACATTAGAGTAATTATATTCTTTTATAAGTGTATTCTACTAGAGAATAGTTATTATCCTTAATATTTACTTATACGCTGAGAGACAATAATGATAAAGAAATAAGTAAAAATTCAGCTTAAATGTTTGTAAAATAAGGAAAAATGTTTTAAAAAAACAAATTTAATAAACCAAGAGTTATGATATAATTATTGTAAAATTATTACAATAATTATATCATAAGAAGCTAAAGGACAACTCAATTTCTTTATAAATAATTTCTATAAATTATTTACGATTAAGAAGTGTCTGGTTCCATACTCTTAGATTATTGGAATGATTTAAAATATGCATAACTAAAAGGAAAACAATAATGAATAAAAGGAGGAATACAATGGGGAAGGTGTTGGGAAATAGATATAATAATAAATTAACAAGATTTATTCTAAGTTACATTGCAATAACAGCAGTATTTTTTACAAATTTTATAGTTGCTAAAGCTACGCAAGAAAATAGTTTTTATGAAATAAGTTCAAATAACATGGATAAGATGAAGGAACAACATAAATTTATTATTGATGCACCTATAAAATTTTATAATGATATAGAAAGAGTGGAGCAGGTATCGGACTTTAGATTTAAAGTTCCAGATTTTTTTCCAGAGGGCTACAAAGTTCAAGAGCTTCAATTGAAAAGGATTTCTAATAAAGATAACGTTTTAGAAATAGTTTACGGAAATAAAGATGGAATATATTCGTTACAAATATCGGAACAAGATCCTTCAGAATCATTAAAAGTGATAGAAAATGGGAAATCTAAGGCATTAGAAAATTCTCAGGTGGAAATCTCCAAGCAACCAATGAAAGTAGGAGATATAAACGGATTAAGTGTTATTTTAACAACTACATTTCCGGTAAAGAAAGCTATGGAAAACCAATTAAGTGAAATAAAAGCTGTTAATAATTATTTTTCATGGAAAGAGGATGGATTATGGTATAGCATAGAATATAAATCGGAGTCTAAAAGCGAAAAGAGTAGTAATAACTCATTAGAACTTTCAAGTGATGATATAAAAAATATAGTGAAATCGTTAAAGCATCCTGAAGATACAAAATATTCAAATTATTCCATAAAGAATCTTAATGATGGAAATATAGAAATGAACATTTATGATAGAGAAGATATAGAAGAAGCAAAAAATGCTCTCGGATTTGATCCTAAATTTCCAATTAGAATTAGTGATGATATAAGTATAACTAACTCTACTGCTAGATTAGTTGGAGATTTTAATAATAACAAAGAAAAAACATGCTATGAAATAAATAATTTTTATTCAAACCAAAATGGTTTGATAACATTTAGCCAGTCCGCGAATTCATCAGTTTATGATGAAATAATGAAAAATAAGTATATTAAAATTAATGAAGAAAGAAATGTAGAGAAGAAAGTTGAAGAATTAAGAATTGAAAATAATCAAGTATTTAAAAGTTCACAAGAAGGTATCGTGCCTCAGGATAATTATGTCTGGAAAGAAAATAACATATATTATAGTGTGATATTTTTTGTGAATATTGAAAATTGTGATGGAATTGTTAAAGAATTTATGAATTCAAAGCCACTAGAATAGAGTTGTTCAAATAGAATATTGATAAATATATTATGTTAAGAAGACTTTTATAAAAATAGTAGGGAATATAACAGACAGACCCTACTATTTTTTTATTCACAGATTAATTAGCGTCAATTATAGAAGGAGTACCCCAAATTTCATTTATAAAGTTAGTGCTAATTTTAAAGTAGATTGTAGGATATTCTCCGTAGTATATATAACCATTCCTTAATATCGTAAAAGGAATATTTTTACTACCATCTTTTAAATCCAAAAATATCTTTTTACATTTATCATTATTTTTATAATCATCTAAAGAATTCTCTATATTTTCTGGTAGATATGGAGTTGAATTGTCTAGTTCTCGAACAAAAGAATTAAGAAAACTAGGATCACTAGCTGTATAAAAGTTCTCTTTTTCACTATTCGAATTACTAAATGTTTGAATTTGAACTCTGGCATTTACGATATTTCCCGGGAGATTAAGTTTTCCGAAAAAGTCATTGCCAGTAGTTATTGTAATTCCATTAAGGCACTCATAAATTTCCGAATGACTTGTCCCATCAGCTAAAGTTATATTAGTCATTATTCTAAAATCCTCATCATATCCGTTTACTGCATATACATCAGTAGAGCCTATGTTAGAAACTATATTTTTAGAATAGGTGTTCACAGGATTAATCTCATTTAATGCACCTAGCGTAGTACCGATTTTTCTTCCTAAAATATTTTTTGAGCTTTTTGAATCTAGCGATATAGGGGATTTGAGATATACATTTCCATTGTAAATAATTAACGGAACCATTTTTGCTAATTTAGTTTTTTCTTGAATATTTGGTATCTGGAATTTTGGAATGTATACTGCATTCGAACTAAAACTTCTCAAGGTTGAATTAATGGACAAAGCCCCATTCTTGTTAGAATTATTATTAGTAGTGGTCGGAGTTGTTGCATATTCTGATGAATTTATATCATTTGAAGGTGTTAAATTATTATTATTGTTATTATTATTATTATTAGAATTCTGGGAAACTGATGCTATATTTTCATTAGTGTTAGAGTTTCCAGAAGGTGTCTCTTTAGAATATTTAATTTTATTATTATTATTGTTATTATTGTTGTTGTTATATTTATTGTTAGTACTTGGCGAATTATCATGAGAACTTGAACTATTTTTTATACCAGCAGAGTTTTCAGCTTTTACATTTGATTTACTATTATCAATAGCATGGTTATCATTTTTGTTAGAAACAGGAGAAGAAATTGAATTATCATTAGTGAATTTATTTACTTCATCTTTTGAGACATACGTCGTATTTCCTGCATCTATATTTTTTGGTTTATATGTATTGTTTATAATTAGCTTAAAACTAGCAGTGCCTAAAAATATTAATAATACAGCAGCAACTTTTAATCCAAATGGATAATAATTTACAGTTGTTTTTTTCTCTAATTGTGAAGTATTATTTAGCAATTCCATTTTTAGCTTGTCTTTAAATTCTTCACTTGCTTTTATTTTGGAAAAAGAGCTCTTAATTTTATTCATATTCAAAATCCTCCTTTAGTATAGATTTTAGCAATTTTCGTCCTCTGCTAAGTTGTGAACCTACAGTAGATTCCTTTATGTTTAAAATATTAGAAATTTCAGAAATACTATAATTCTCATAATAATATAAAAAAACTATACTTCTATATTTTAATGGCAGGCTAAGTACTGCTTCGATTACATCAGTATCCTCCTGAGTTGTATCAACAAAATCATCTTCTAATGATGTAGTATTTTTAAAATAAGAAGACTTTAATTTATCTTTACTTAAATTTATAGCAACTCTAATTAACCAGGATTTCTCATGTGTTTCGTTCTTAAAATCAGGTCGTTTTTCAAGTAGTTTTATAAAAACTTCTTGGGTTATATCTTCGGCATCACTTAAATTTTTCATATATGAATACGAAATTCGAATCAGCATATCGGAATACGTTTCTATTAAGTAATGAATGTAACTTTTGTTATTATCCAACTCATCCATTTTATTTTTACCCCCTCCAATACTTAATACGATTTATATCAACAAAATTTTGCACACAATAATAATTTTCTTAGTTTATGATGAATTTCAATTTATTAGAATAAGTATATAAGAGTAATAATTGTATATAGAATACTTTAAAAGATATTAATAATTTAATCAATCAAAATTCAAAAAATAATATTTCATATATGTCTGTCATTAAACTAAATAACATATAATATAAAAGCACTTTTTCTGAAATATATTGGAGCAACTGATAGGGAGAAATCAAGGTAAAAGAAAACTCTCACTTTTTAGTAATAGAAATGAAAAAGCTGTGCAAACTTATATATGAATAACATAGTAAGGGAGATAGATATATGAGCAAAGTATTATATATTAAAGCAAATGCAAAACCGGAAGGTCAATCAAGAACTTTTAAAATTTCAGATGGATTTATAGATGAATATAAAAAAAATAATCCCGATGATGAAATTGTTACATTAAATTTGTATAAAGAAGATATAGATTTCTTAAGAAGTAAGGATTTAGATACAGTATTCGGACCTAAAAATGATGAAAGTAAAACTCATCCAACACTTAAATATGCATATCAATTTGCAGAAGCTGATAAATATGTGATAGCAGCACCAATGTGGAATTTAAGCGTTCCAGCTATATTAAAGGCATATGTTGATTATATAAGCGTAGTAGGAATTTCGTTTAAATACACACAAGAAGGAGCTGTAGGACTTTTAGAAAATAAAAAGGCTGTATATATTGCGGCAAGAGGTGGATCATATGCTGAAACACCATATGAGCTTGATGGTATCTATTTAAGAAGTATACTAGGCTTTTTCGGAATAAAAGATATTACAACTATTTCAGCTGAGAAATTAGATGTACAAGGAGAAAATGTTGATAAAATACTAGAAGAAGCTATAGATAAAGCAAAGGAAACTGCCAAGAACTTCTAAATTTAATAATATTATTTATTAATCATTATTAGCTATTAAATTAACTAGTTAATAATGATTAATTTTATCTATCTGGTTATTTCTATATGCAAATGTTAGAAAATTTTCATAAATTATAAACAAATCTCTTTATGTAGTAATCATGAATTTTAATGCATTTTCTATATTGTAAAATAATTTAGTAACTATTAAACTAAATTATATATGTTACAATAATAAATCTATATTTGAAGATTTAATAAGCAGCAAATTATTCTATTAAGATTAAATGCAGAAATAAATATGTTATAGACGGAGGAATTTTACGTGAACGATAAAAGCATAGAAATTATGAAAAAAATAATTGAGGAAAAGAAACAAAAAAATAATAACAGTAAAAATAATCAAAGGGCAAAAAAAGTTATAGGAAAACATTCTAAAGGTGTAAAAGTGGGTAACGGTGGAGGTTTATTTGATAAGTAATAAGGCCATAAAATAATAATTTCATTACGAATAAAACTTTCAAAAGTAACTTGAACAGCACAAAGTAAGTATTTAATACTAAATTTATATTAACTAGAAGAAGTATATTATAAATGAAAGGCGGAGAAACTTAATGATGATAATAATTTCCCCAGCTAAAACTTTAGATTTTTCTAAGTTTAATGAGACATTACCAATGACTAAGCCATATTTCTTAAATGAGGCTAGAGAATTAGTTGAGGAGTTGAAAAAATATGATAATTTCTCTTTGGAAAAGCTTATGAAAATAAGTCCTAAACTAGCTAAATTAAATACCCAAAGATTTCAAAATTGGTCAGAGTCTTTAGAATCTGCAAGACAGTGTCTAGTTGCATTTAAAGGTGAGGTTTTTAAGGGAATTGATGTAGGGAGTTATACGATGGAAGATTATTTTTATGCCAATGATAACCTAAGAATCTTATCGGGACTTTATGGAGTTTTAAAGCCTTTTGATGGAATAAATCTTTATAGGTTAGAAATGGCAACAAGGCTAGGTATTGGTGGATTTAAAAATTTATATGATTATTGGGGGAATAAATTAATAGATAATATTCTGAAAGATATAGAAAGACGTGAAAATAAGGCCATTGTTAATTTAGCTTCTTATGAATATTTTAAAGCAATAGAAGATATTAAAACAATAGGCGACATAAGGGTTATAACACCAATATTTAAGGAATATAGAGATGGAGAATATAAAATAATAACTATAATGGCGAAAAGAGCAAGAGGGCTGATGACCTCTTTTATTATAAGAAATAAGATAGAAGATTTAGAAGAATTAAAAGAATTCAATCACGACGGTTATGAATTTAATGAAGAGTTATCTAATGAAGCGGACTTGGTATTTACTAGAGATATACATAATAGGCACTAGATAATTTTGGATTTACTTGCTTTTAGACAAGCTAATTTAATGTATTTTACATAAAGGAGGTGAAATTAGATGATTGATATACTTTTATTAGGTTGCGGAGGTGGAATGCCTATGCCCAATAGATTTCTATCAGCTACACTAATAAACTATAGAGGAAGGAAAATTCTGGTTGACTGTGGTGAAGGAACTCAAGTATCAATGAGAATATCAAATACAGGATTTAAGTCTATAGATATTATTTGCATTACTCATATACACGGCGATCATATTGTAGGACTTCCAGGACTTCTTGGAACGATAGGTAATAGTGGAAGAACTGAACCCATAACAATTATAGGACCAGAAGGAATAAGAGAAACAGTAGAAAAATTAAGAGTAATAGCAAATTGGTTGCCTTATGAAATTAATATAATAGAAAATCCTAAAGATACCTTTAAATTATTTGATGGTAATATAAATTTAGATGTAGATATATCAGTTCTAGAGTTAGATCATTCTTCACCATGTATAGGTTATTGTTTTTATTTTAAACGGCAGCCAAAATTTGATGTAGAGAAAGCTGAAAAAAATAAAGTTCCTAAAATTCTGTGGAATAGGTTGCAAAGAAATGAAGAAAATATTGTGCTAGATGGTGCTTTATATACTAATGATATGGTAACGGGAGAAGAGAGGAAGGGAATAAAAGTCAGTATAATTACAGATACAAGACCAATTAAAAATATAATAGAATTTATTAATGATAGTGATTATTTCATTTGTGAGGGTACTTATGGAGATGATAAAGATTTACCTAAAGCTATTAAAAATAAACATATGACTTTTAGAGAAGCAGCTGATTTAGCACTAAAAGGCAATGTTAAAAAACTTTTATTAACTCATTTTGGAACGGCCATGAACGAGCCGGAAGAATACTTAAATAATGCAAATGAAGTTTTCGATAAAACTATAATTGGCTTTGATAGGTATAAAACAACTTTAAATTTTAATGAAGATTAATCCAGGAGAAACATAAAACCGATTATGAATATTAGTTTTATGTTTTTTTACTTTTAGTATTTGAGTACATTAATCTAAATGTTCATATGGCTTTGAAGCTATACTTAGATAGCAAGAAAATTAACATGAATTTAGGCTAGCTGTGCATTAAAAAAATCAAATTATATAATTTTTACATATATAAATAGCCAATGTAATAAAAAAAGAGTATAATATGGTAGAAATTATATAAAAATTGGAGACAAAAGAAAAAGGAGAAGTCAAGAAATGTTTTTTAAAAAAATATGTTATGTTTTTTATATGCTGTGGGTAAGGATAAAAGGAGTTAAGCATACATTTATTTTGAGAACTCAGGGTGATGAATCTGCTGAGGAGTATGTAAGAAAAACTGCATATCTTTGGAGTAAATTCACTTTAAAAATAATAGGAATAGAATTAGATGTGACGGGCACGGAAAATATACCTGAAGAGCAATGCGTGTTTGTAGGTAATCATTCAAGTATATTAGATATAATAATATTGCTTTATACTGTGAATAAGAAGATGGGATTTATTGCTAAAAGGGAATTGCTAAAAACTCCAATACTAGGTTACTGGTTGAAAAAGAGTAAATGTGTACCTTTAGACAGAAGTAATACAAGAGCTGCCATTGCATCAATAAATGAAGCAATTGAAAATATTAAGAATGGAAGTTCAATGGTTATATTTCCAGAGGGAACTAGAAATAAAGAAGGAAAAGTAGGGCAATTCAAAAAAGGAAGTTTGAAATTAGCAACTAAATCTCAAGCTATGATAGTGCCAGTAAGTATAGATAGGGCTTCTAGAGCATTTGAAGATACTAGGAAATTTAAACCTACAAAAATAAAAGTGGTATTTGGGAAAACTATTGATACTAAAAATTTATCTAAAGAAGAAGAGTATAATTTAGCAGAGAATATAAGAAATACAATTATAGATAACTTAAAATAAAGAATAGTTAATAATTTTTAGAACTAAATTATTTGTATTAATACTAATGCACAATTTTCAGTAAATAATTTTACGGGAAGAAGAAATTTATTTTATATAATAATTATTATGATAATTATAGATAAAATTTAAATTATGTTTTTTCTTTGAGATTACTTAGTTGAATATTGTGCATTTGTTTTATATTACTTCCAAATAATTTATGTGATATACTCTAAGTAAATACTAATAGAAGATTAAGGTAAATAATTATTTTATAAATAAACTATAAGGATGATTTGATGAAAAAGACAATAGGGATTTTAGCACATGTTGATGCAGGGAAGACTACATTTTCAGAACAAGTACTTTATCATACTAAAAGTATAACAAATAGAGGACGAGTAGATCATAAAGACTCATTTTTAGATAGTCATAATATAGAAAAAGAAAGAGGAATAACTGTATTTTCTGATCAAGGGACTTTTGAACTGAATGGTTCTACGTATTACTTAATTGACACTCCAGGACATATTGATTTTAGCACAGAGATGGAAAGGTCTATAGAAATTATGGATTATGCGATAATCATTATAAGCGGAGTTGAAGGAGTACAGGGGCATACAAAGACAGTGTGGAATTTATTAAGAAAATATAAGATTCCGACTATATTTTTCATTAATAAATTAGACAGAACTGGAGCAGATAAAGATAGAGTTATAAGAGAAATAAAAAGAGATTTATCGAGTGATGCGTGTTATATAGATAATAATTTTATTTATGACAGCAAAAAAGAAATAGATGATATAAACAAATTTGATGAGTTCAATTTAAATGAGTATTTAATAGAATTTATAAGTGAGCATAATGATGGACTTTTAGAAAAATATATTGAAGGAAACTATGATTATGATCTTTGGATAAAAACGTTTATATCACTCATAAAAGAAAACAAAGTATTTCCATGTTTTGGGGGATCTGCACTTCAAGATGATGGAATAATAGAATTTCTAAATATTATTGATAAATTAACATATACAGAGTATAAAAGTAATGAAAAATTTTCTGGGCGTGTATATAAAATTCGTCATGATGAAAATGGAAATCGTGTAACTTTTATTAAAGCTTTAAAAGGAAAGTTAAAGGTTAGAGAGGAAGTAAGCTATGGTGGTCAATTCGTAAAAGAATTAGATCATGTACAAAATAATTCTAACGAAATTACTGAAAAAATAAGCAGTATAAGAATATATAATGGGAAAAAATTTAAAGCAGTAGATGTTGTAGAAGCTGGAGATTTATTTGCTGTGACAGGTATTTCAAAGGCAGTAGCAGGAGATGGTATTGGGGATCTAAAAGAAAAAACACAATACGAAATGACTCCAACCTTAATTTCTAAAGTGATTTTTGATAAAAATTGCAATGCTCGTGAAGTTTTAAGGTATTTCAAGGTGCTAGAATCAGAAGACCCATCACTAAATGTTACATGGAATGAAATTTTTCAAGAAATCGATGTACATGTAATGGGGAAAATTCAGCTAGAGGTATTGAAGGAGTTAGTTAAAGAAAGGTTTAGTTTAATAGTTGATTTCGGTAAGTGTCAAATTATTTATAAGGAGACTATAGCAGAAGCATCTATAGGTCGTGGACACTTTGAACCATTAAGACACTACGCAGAAGTGCATCTTAAACTTGAACCATTGCCAAGGAATAGTGGAATTGTTTTTGAAAATAAATGTCATGACGATGATTTGACTCAAGGAAATCAGAATTTAATTAGAACGCATATTTTTGAGAGAGAGCATCATGGTATATTAACAGGATCGTCTATAACAGATATAAAGTTAACACTATTAACTGGAAGAGCACATAATAAGCATACTTGTGGGGGAGATTTTAGGGAGGCAACATTTAGGGCATTAAGGCAAGGATTAGAGAAAGCTTATAATATACTATTGGAACCATATTATAAATTTGTAATAGGAGCCTCTAATGAACATGTTGGAAGAATTTTAGCAGATATTCAAAAACTAAGTGGAACTTTTGAACCTATAGAAATGCTAGAAAATAAAGTGATAATAAATGGGAGGGGACCAGTATCAACATTTATGGATTACAGTATGGAAGTTATAGCTTTTACAAGAGGGAAAGGCAGCATAAACTTAATATATGATGGATATGATTTATGCCATAATAGTGAAGAAGTAATAGAAACTAAAGCATACAATAAAAACGCTGATATTGAATATACGTCAACATCAGTATTTTGTTCGCATGGTCAAGGCTATTTGGTCACATGGGATAGAGCTGATGAGGAAATGCATATTGAATTTGATGCATAAATAAGTTACTATAGTAAATTTGCATTTAGGTAATTACTCATTTTAATAATTATAATGCAAATTTAATAATTTGGAGATAAAATGAAATATAAATTGGAGTTTGAAAAGAAGATTATAGAATTTGAGTTAATTCGTAGGAAAAGAAAAACTATATGTATTAAAATTGAAGAAAGTGGAAAAGTTGTTGTTAGTGCTCCTTTAAAAACTAGCAAAGATTATATTATGTTAGTTGTGAGAAAAAGGTCAGATTGGATTTTTGAAAAGCAGAAAGAAATGATTCAAAGAAATTCAAAAAAGACTAAGAGAGATTTTACACCAGAAAGCACATTTATATATTTAGGAAAAGAGTATTCTTTTAAATTAATTTTTGATGAAAAAATAAAGAACATATCTATTCAACTTAGTGGAAATTTTAATAATGTATATAGAAATGGTAAAGAGCTATTAGGAGATATAGATATCAGTAATGAGGAGAAATGTTTTATAATACACACAAATACAATGGAAATAGAAAAATTAAGGGCAGCATTTGAAAAGTGGTATAGAAAAGAAACTTTGGAGATTGTTACACAAAGAATAGGTTATTATTCAAAGAATTTTAGAGACAAGGTTACAGGTATAAGAGTTAAGGAACAAAAAAGAAGATGGGCAAGCTGCACATGGAAAAATGTTATTCTATTTAATTGGAGATGTAGTATGGCAAGACCTGATGTTTTGGATTATATTGTTGTACACGAAATGTGCCATATGGACCACAGGAATCATTCAAAGGATTTCTGGAATAGAGTTCATGAAATAATGCCGGATTATAAAGAAAAACATGAATGGCTTAAATTAAATGGATTAAATATGTATTTATAGGATAAACACTGTAAAATATAATATGTGGATTTTGAGGTAACACTTTGTTTTTGTATGTTACCTCTTTTTATAATTACATATTTGTAGATTAGCCTATATAATATTTTCATCTAATTCTGTAAGTTCTTGTGTAGATGCATCTATATGCAAATTGTACGCTAAACCTAAGACAACTAAAAGTCCCCCGATGATTTTGGCTAATGGAATAGTATTTTGTATCACACAATCCAAAATGATTCCAGTAAAAAGTTGTCCAATAAATATTAATAAAGTGGCATAAAATGAGGTCATCTTTGGCGTTATAACACTAGATAAGATGACAACAATTACTCCTAATAGACCACCTAAATAAGCATAAAGTGGAAGAGTGCGAAATTGTTCAAGTAAAAATTTATCTTTTATAATAATAAATAATAATATTGATGCAACTAAACCAGTAATATAATTAAAAAAGCTTGATTGTACTAACCCTACCTTCTCAGAAAGTCTAGTATTTAGAATTCTTGAAATTACTACAATAGCGCCAGCTGCTATCGAAATTAAAACAAAAAACATATTAATAATTGCTCCTTTCTTTTAAAAAAATGACATGATAAAGATTCCAGCTGTTATAACTAAGAGGCCTATAAATTTTTTCTTATTAAAATTAGACTTTGGCACATCTAAGAATCCATAGTGATCAAAAGCTAATGAAGTTAATAGTTGGCCTAGAAGTCCTAATGCAACAGGAAGAGAAACTCCAAGAGCTGCATAGCTTAAGTTATTAAACATAACGGTGAAAACACTAATAGCCCCAGCAATATAAAGATATAATGGTAAATTATTCTTAAAAGTAATTTTAATCTTTTTAAAGATAACTATTCCTATAACAATTATTAATCCTACAAAGTGAATTACAATTAAAGAAGAATAGTTGCCAAGTCCGTCAGATAATTTAGCGTTGAAAGCAATCATAATAGTTATAAGTACGCCTATTAGTAATGATAAAATATTATACATAAGTGCTATCTCCTTAAATAAATTTATTATTTTGTTTATAAATGGTTTTAAGAGTTATTTTGATAGGAAAGTTGCTCTTTATATTGTAAATTACTATAATGAGATTTATATAGGACAAATGTCATGTTTAAAATTAATTTTTTTATTCAATATTTATTAGGAGTTGACTTCATTGATAAAGATAGAAGATAATATTAGGATTTCAGAATATATAAATAAAAATAAATTAGAAAACCTATTTTCAGAAGATATGGGAAGATATATGGAACTATATATGTTTAATAAAAATGAATATATCTGTAGGGAAGAAGAGATTTTAGAAAATATGTATTTTTTAGTTGAGGGAAAAGCTAAAGTATCTAAGCATCTAGAAAATGGTAAATCATTATTAATATCATTTTATAGTCCGATTACAATAATTGGAGATGCTGAATTTGTGAGAAATAATCCAACAGATTGCAGTGTTCAAGCAATTAAGGACACTTACTGTATAGGAATTAGATTTGATATTGTAAGAAAAATTCTAATAAATGATTGTAAGTTTTTGGTGAATTTATGTAGCTATTTGAGTGAGAAATTAACAAATAGCAGTACTAATACTTCAATAAACTTATTATATCCACTTGAAAATAGGCTTGCTAGTTATATAATAGCATTCTCTGAAATTGAAAATTCAAATACTAGAAAAATTGTATTTAGAGAAAATTATATTGAAATAGCAGAATTGCTAGGAACAAGTTATAGGCATTTAAGTAGAACATTGAATAAGCTTTGCTTAGAAGGGATTTTGAAAAGAGATAATAAGGAATATTTTATTCAGGATTATGATAAATTATTGTATTTAGCAGGAGATTTATATAAATAACAGATTGTTGTATTTACTTATTTTAGGATCCACCAGATATATAATTAGCATAGATTGATGCAAAGGCTTATTTAGATAAATATGAATTGAATTATATATTTAAGAATGGTATTAAAAAATGTCCTCTACTAAGTTTAAAATTATTTTTAGTAGAGGACTTTTATTCATACAAAATTTTGATTTAGTATTTTCAAAACTGCTAGTGGTCTGAATTTTATATTTCTACATTTCGTCTTCTTATTTTAAATCCAATTGCATCCTCAATTTCGTTGACGTCTTTTATGTTCTTTGGATCTATAAACATGCATGTATAGCCGCTTTCACCAGCTCTTCCAGTTCTACCAATACGATGTATATAACTTTCCACGCTTTCAGGAATATCGTAATTATAAATATGTGTTATTCCATTTATATCCAATCCTCTTGCGGCAACATCGGTAGCAATTAAGTATTGAATTTCTGCATTTCTAAAAGATTTCATTATCCTCTCTCTTTTATTTTGGGGGATGTCACTATGTAATTTTTCGCAATTATATTTACGAGTATGCAGGACTACTTCAAGTTCATCAACTCTTCTTTTTGTTCTACAAAATATAATAGCCATAAATGGATTATCTTCATCTAGAACTTTGCATAAAGCATCTCGTTTTTTTCTATCAGTAGTTTCAACAATATCTTGTTCTATAGCATCTAGAGCTATATCATCTTGTTTTATGAATACCTCAATAGGATCTTTCATATATCTATAAGCTAGTTTTTTTACAGAAGAGTCAATTGTAGCTGAAAAGCAAAGAAGTTGTTTTTTTCTAGGCATCTTACTTATAATTGATTCAACTTCGTTTTTAAATCCCATTAGTAACATTTGATCTGCTTCATCTAAGATAAAAGTTTTTAACTTACTTAAGTCGATAGTTTTTCTTTCTAGATGATCTAATAGTCTGCCTGGAGTTGCAATAATTAAGTGAATATTATTATTTAGTTTTTTTAACTGCGAAGCAATATCTTTACCTCCGTAAACAGGTAATATATTGATATCATTAAATTCTTTGAGTTTGTTAGCTTCATTAGTTATTTGTATTGCAAGCTCTCGAGTTGGAGTCAATATGAGAGCCTGAATTTCATTAGATTTTGAATTTATATTTTCTAAAAGAGGAAGTAAAAATGCAAGGGTTTTCCCAGTTCCTGTAGCTGCTTCTGCAATGACGTCTTTACCATCTCTTATTTTGGGGATACTTTGCTTCTGTATTGGTGTGGGATCAGCAATCCCTGATTTATTTAGTATTTTGATTAAATCGTCACTAAGACCTAATTGTTTAAAATTCATTATTTTCATACCTTTCATAATTTACAAATAAAGTATCAATTTAAGTATTTCTTTTTATGTTAGACACTATTCTTTATAATATAATTATCTAGCATTAAAAGTCAATCTACTATATAAAAGAGTTTTACAAAATAATAAAATGTGTTAAATTATAATAGGAAGAATAAAATGTATTTACAATTATGGGAAAAAGATAGTATTTTATATATTTATAAAGAAAGATTTGAAGAAAATCGTATGTAAAACAAAACTTTTAATAGTTGATTTTCTAAATGTGTCTTAATATAATTAAATATAGAAGAAAGGCAAGATACGGTGATTTTATGAAGATTTCAACAAAAGGTAGATATGGATTAAGAGCATTAATTGATATTTGTATATTCTCGGTTTCAGAGATGGTTACTGTAAAAAGTATTTCTGAAAGACAAGGAATATCTGAGAGATATTTGGAACAAATATTTTCTTCTTTAAGAAAAGGAGGCATTATAAATGCTAAGAAAGGAGCTCAAGGAGGCTACTTTTTGGCTAAAAGTTCTAGAGAATTTACAATTGGAGATATATTAAATGTTCTAGAAGGTGATTTACTTCTAATTGATATAGAGAATGATGAAAATGAAATAGAAAATTTTATGAGCGAAAATTTGTGGAATGTTATAAATAATAAAATAATTAATTTTTTCAATTCTATAACTTTAGAGGATTTGGTTAATGATTATAAAAAATACAATAAAGAAGATATGTATTATATTTAATCATGATTTAGTAGCAGTAGATATATATTTACTGCTACTAAATATGTACTGCCTACCATTACTGTAGGCTTATTTTATTTTAGCTTAATGCTTTTTAATTTGTTTTTTAATTCAAACATTTCTAATTCCAAGGAATCTATTTTTTTATCTAAGATTTCTATACGTTTAGAGTCAATTATCTTAGATTTTTCATCTAAAATTCTATCTATATCGGCCATAACTACAAGTAATTTTTTAAATAAATCATATGCTGTTTCCATATGAAAACTCCTTTCATTGAAATATAAATAATTTAGAAAGAGTAATGGATAATTAATTACTAAGGTAGTATATTCAATTTAAATATTTATTGTGAATTATATATTTCTATAATGTTTTTAGTTAATATTATAGATAAATTATCTATGTTAAAAGGGCTTGTATTATTCTTAAGACTATGTTATTATAATTTCAATAAATTAAAACCTTTGATAAGAATAGTAGATAATAAAACTTAGTGTAAAGAGAGTTCGATGTTTGGTGAGAGTCGAGTACTGAAGATATTATTGAATGGGTCTTTGAGGTGACATTTTGAAATATTAAGAGTAGGAATGTACGGGAAGTCAGCCGTTAAAATGACAGGATATAATTATGGGGATTTTGTGTTTGACTGAATTTCATAATAGTATCTGATAGCATATATACATTAGGTGGCATAGCGAAATTTATACATTTCGTCCTATTTAGGACGGGATGTTTTTTTATTTTTAATAAGTTTAATATGTTATTTGTTCTTATAAAATACTTTTGATTCTATTAAATATAGAGTTAGAAGTAAAAGTATTTACTATTCGCCATATTAAATTTGACTATTATTTAAAGATTAAAGTAGCTATGAGAAATACCGTTTAGATTGTATTTGATTTTGGGTGGCATAACGAGTCACTTCGTCCCAATATTCGGGATGGAGTGGCTTTTTTTATATAATTTAACTAAAATTGGGGGGAGAATCATGATTAATATTTCAAAGGAAACTTTTAATCAAAAAAAGAAGGATGAATATATATTTTCATTAATAAGTGAATTTAGAGGAGATGAAATTACTCCTATTAAAATTTTTGGTGGATTCAAAGGTAAAAGAAAATTTATTTTCGAAAGTGGAAGTAAAGAAAATTATTTCGGCAGGTATTCGTTTTTGGGAGAAAATCCCTATAAAGAAATTTGTGGGGATGGAAAAGAAGAAATAGATGAACTCAAAAAAGAAAGTAGATTAAAGTTTGATAATAGTACTAATATTTTTTCATTTAAAGGTGGGGCTATAGGATATATGGGATATGATTCCATACAGTTTTATGAGAAAAAACTTAATTTTAATAACAAAGATGATTTAAAGCTTCCTATAATAAGATTTAATTTTTATAACAGATATATTTGCTACGATCATTTTACTCATAAAGTTTATATTATAGACAACATATTAAAAAACGATGCTCGAGAGTATGATGAAATAATCGAATCACAATATGAATATATAAATAGTCTACTTTATAAGCCGATAGTAACAGAGCCATCGAAAGGAAAGAAAGATGTTTCTTTCAGATTTCATACATCCAAAGAAGATTTTGAAGAAAAAGTTAGAAAAGCAAAAGAATATATATTGGCAGGCGATATATTCCAAGTTGTATTATCACAGAGAATGACTTGTGAAACTGAAAAAAGCCATTTTGAGATATATAGAAAGCTTAGAGAAGAGAACCCTTCACCGTATATGTACCTAATAGATTATGATAGCTATCAAGTTATAGGATCATCACCAGAAAGTTTAGTATCGGTGAGAGGAGGAAAAGTTATTACAAATCCTATAGCTGGAACTAGAAAAAGAGGTGAAACTCCAGAAATTGATAATGCACTTGAAAAAGAATTAATTGAAGATAAAAAGGAGCTAGCAGAACATGTTATGCTTGTTGATCTAGGAAGAAATGATATAGGTAAAGTAAGCAAGATAGGAACAGTTAATGTGAGCGACTTTATGAAAATTGAGAGGTTTTCGCATGTTATGCATATTACTACTAAGGTTGTTGGGGATATAAAAGATGATTTGGATGGATTTGATGCATTAGCAGCCTGTCTTCCAGCAGGAACAGTATCTGGTGCTCCTAAAATCAGAGCCATGGAGATTATAGAAGATCTTGAAGATTTCAAAAGAGGAATTTATTCAGGGGCCGTTGGATATTTTTCTTATGGAGGAAATATGGATACAGCGATTTCTATAAGGACGTTAATATTAAAAGATAAAACAGCTTATCTTCAGGCAGGAGCTGGAATAGTATATGATTCAGTTCCAGAAAAAGAATTTGAAGAAGTTCAAAGTAAACTAATGGCTTTAAAGGAGGCTTTAAGATGATTGCTTTAATAGATAATTATGATTCATTTACATTTAACTTATATCAATACTTAAGTGAATTTGCAGAAACAGTGGTTTTTAGAAATGATGAAATAACTGTAGAGAAGTTGAGAGAACTAAATCCAAAAGGTATAGTAATATCCCCAGGGCCAGGCATTCCAGAGAATGCAGGTATATCGATAGATGTTGTAAAAGAATTAGGAAATAAGATTCCTATCTTGGGTATATGTCTTGGACATCAAAGCATTGCAGAAGCTTATGGAGGAAAAGTAATTAGAGCAAGCGAAATTTTTCATGGCAAAACATCAAAAGTTCAAGTAAAAGGAAAGGATATATTTGAAGGAATACCAAGAAAATTAGAGGTTATGAGATATCATTCGCTTATAGTTGAGAATAGTTCACTTCCGAGCTGTCTTGAAGTACTAGCTTTAACTGTTGAAGGCAACTATATAATGGCACTTAAGCATAAGGAATACAAAGTTTTTGGACTTCAATTTCACCCGGAATCAATATATACAGCAAAAGGTAAACATATTATTGGAAATTTTGTGATTAATATTTGTGGGGACACATTAGGTGATTAAAATTAAATATTAAAGAATGTAATATTAAATGTGAAAGCGCTGAAATAAGCAATTTTATAAATTTTAAGGGGGCATTAAAATGATCATAAATGATGCAATCAAGAAGTTGGCTTTAAGGAAAGAATTAACTGAAGATGAAGTAAGAGGTGTAATTAATCAGATTATGAAAGGGGAAGCAACTTCGGCACAAATTGGAGGTTTCTTAGTTGGACTTAGAGTAAATGGGGAAACTCCAAGGCAAATATTGGGCGCAGTTAAAGCAATTAGAGATAATGGGGTAAAAGTTGAAATAGAAAACACAGAACATTTGATTGATACCTGCGGTACAGGAGGAGATGGTTCAAAAACTTTTAATATATCTACAGCAGTAGCAATAGTTGCGGCAAGTGGTGGTGCTAAGGTTGCAAAACATGGGAATCGCGCAGTTTCGAGTAAAAGTGGTTGTGCAGATGTACTAGTCGAACTTGGAATAAATATTGATTTTGATGAAATTCAAAGTAAAAAAATCATTGAGGAAAATGGAATGGCATTTCTATTTGCACCAAAATACAATGGTGCTATGAAGAATGTATCAAAAGAAAGAAAAGAACTTGGAATAAGAACAATTTTTAATTTACTAGGGCCATTAGCAAATCCAGCACCAATTACTGGGCAACTAATGGGAGTATATGATGGAGCTTTACTAGAGGATATTGGTGAAGTATTGCTAAATCTGGGATTAAAGAGAGCGATGATTGTTCATGGTGATGATGGGTTAGATGAAATTACGATTACTACATCAACAAGTATATGTGAAGTTAAAGATGGAAAAATTAAAAATTACAAACTAGATCCAGAAAAGCTAGGTTTTAAGAAAGCTACTTTAGATGATATTAAGGGTGGAGAAGCAAAAGAAAATGCAGAAATAATAATGAAAATTCTTAAGGGGGAAAGAGGTCCTAAAAGAGATATTGTAGTTTTGAACTCGGGGGCAGCGTTATACGTAGCGAACTTAGTTGATTCCCTAGAAGATGGTATTAAAAAAGCATCGGAGCTTATTGATTCGAGAGCAGCTTATAAAAAGTATGAGGAACTTTCTAGTTTGCAAGTGATAGTTTAAATAATAATAAAGGGGGCAATGTTTTTGATTTTGGATGATATTATTGAAATGAAAAAAATAAGGGTAGAGAAGAGAAAAAAAGAAATTCCTATGAAAGAATTAGAAAAACAAGCATTATGTAGAGTTGAAAATGAAGTAGAAGCAAGTTTTAGAAACCCTTTTATAAAGGCATTAAGAAAAGATGGGTTATCAGTAATAGGAGAATTTAAAAAGGCATCACCATCTAAAGGCGTTATTGTAGAGGACTTTAATATAAAAGAAATATTAAACTATTATACGTATATTGGAATAGATGTATTTTCGATTCTAACTGAAGAAGATTTCTTTTTAGGATGTGATGATTATTTAAAAGAAATTAGAAAAATTTCGCATACTCCAATATTGCGTAAAGATTTTATAATTGACTTCTACCAGATTTATGAGTCGAAAGTTTTGGGCGCGAATGGAATCTTGCTTATTGCTAGTGTTTTAGGTGAAAGGTTAGGGGAATTTTACAAAGAAGCAAAGAGATTTAATTTAGAACCATTAGTAGAAATTCATAATGAGGCAGAACTAGATTTAGCACTTAAATATGATTGCGAAATTATTGGAGTTAATAATAGAGATTTAAAAAATTTCAATGTTTCGTTAGATATAACTAAAGAATTAATTCGGTGTATTCCAAAAGATAAGATAATAATAGCTGAAAGTGGAATCATGAGTATAGAAGATTTGAATGTAATTAAGGAATATGGAGTAGATGGAGTTTTAATTGGAGAATTATTTATGAGAAAAATAAATGATTCTGAATTTAAAGCTAAATATAAAGAATTTAGAAATAATAATTAATTTATAAATCTAAAATAATATTAGATTATGTGAGGATTTGATATGATACAAGTTAAAATTTGTGGGATAACTAATAAGAATGAGATTAAATATTTAAATATATTAAAGCCAGAATATATGGGATTTGTTTTTACAAAAAGTAAAAGACAGGTAACAGCAAGAGAAGCTAAACAGTTATCTAATAATTTAGATAAACAAATAAAAATCGTTGGAGTATTTAAAGATAATTCTATAGATGAAATTCTAGATGTAATTAACATACTACCTTTAAATATTATTCAGCTTCATGGAAAAGAAGATGAAAACTTTATATCATCGTTAAAGGCAAGAGTGGAGAAATCAGTAAGTATATGGAAAGCATTATCAATAAGCGATGCTGAAAATATAAGAAAATATGCAAATCATAAGTATAGAGATTCAATTGATAATATCCTTATTGATGGGGATAAACCAGGTAGTGGAGAAACTTTTCCATTAGAAGATATATGCGAATTATTAAAAGTAGATTCTAACAAGGAAAATAATTGTAATCTAACTAACAATACCTGCAGTTTCTTTTTGGCAGGTGGTATAACACCAGAAAATGTAGCTGAAAGAATAGTGAAAGTAAGTCCTTATGGAATTGATGTTTCATCAGGGGTAGAAATAACAAATGAAGATGGAACTAGAACAAAATCTTTTGAAAAGATGAGAAGTTTAATTGAAGAAGTGAGAGCAATTAATATTAATTGAATCAAGAAAGGCGGAAAGGTAATGAAAGGTAGATTTAACGAATTTGGGGGGCAATATGTTCCTGAAACTGTAATGAATGCACTTATTGAACTTGAAGATGATTACAATAAGGTGATAGATGATAAAGAATTTATGGATGAGTACATGTATTATTTAAACTATTATACAGGAAGACCAAGTCCACTTTATTATGCTGAAAATATGACAAAAGATTTAGGTGGGGCAAAAATTTATTTAAAGAGAGAAGATTTAAATCATACTGGCGCTCATAAAATTAATAATGCTTTAGGACAAGTACTCTTAGCTAAAAGAATGGGTAAGAAGAAAGTTATAGCAGAAACAGGTGCTGGACAACATGGTGTTGCAACAGCTACAGTAGCAGCAAAGTTTGGCTTGGAATGTAAGATATTTATGGGAGAAGAAGACATAAAGAGACAAGCTATGAATGTTAAGAAGATGGAACTTTTGGGTGCTGAAGTTGTTCCAGTATTAAATGGAGTAAGAACATTAAATGATGCAGTAACTGAAGCAATTAGATATTGGGCCTCAAATGTAGAAGATACATACTACGTTTTAGGAACAGCTGCTGGTCCTCACCCATATCCAACTATGGTTAGGAATTTCCAAAGAGTTATAGGTGATGAAGCTAGAAAGCAAATATTAGAGCTTGAAGGAAGGCTACCGGATTATATCTTAGCTCCAGTTGGTGGAGGAAGCAATGCAATAGGAATATTTTATCCATTTATTCACGACAAGGAAGTTAATCTTATTGGAGTTGAAGCTGCAGGTAAAGGTATTGAAACTGGAGAACATGCAGCAACCATTACAAAGAAGGAAAAAGGAATCTTACATGGAATGTTGAGTTATGTACTTCAGGATAATGATGGTGGAGTGCTTGAAGCATATTCAATATCAGCTGGTCTTGATTATCCAGGAGTTGGACCTGAACATGCATATTTAGCTGAAACTAATAGAGCTGAATATGAAAGCATAACAGATGAAGAAGCTGTAAGAGATGGATTTATGTATTTAACAAGAATAGAAGGGATAGTACCAGCCCTTGAATCATCTCATGCTGTAGCATATGCTAAAAAATTAGCACAAACACTTAGCAGCGATAAAATCATAATTGTAAATATTTCAGGGAGAGGAGATAAAGATATGGATGCTGTGCTTGCATATCTAGGTGAAAAATAATGAATAGGATAGATTTATCATTTAATAAAGTAAAAGAAGAAAATAGAAAAGCCTTAATACCTTTTGTAACATGTGGGGCAGATTTCACGGTTGAAGAAACAGCTGATTTGATAGTGTCTTTAGAAAAAGAAGGAGCAACTATAGTTGAAATTGGAGTGCCTTTTAGAGATCCTCTTGCTGATGGCCCAGTAATACAAAATGCATATACTAAAGCGCTTCAAAATGGAACAAAAGTAAAAGACGTATTTAGATGTGTAGAATTAATAAGGGGAAAATCAGAAGTTCCGATTGTATTAATGGTGTATTTCAATGTTGTATACTTTACTGGAGTAGAAAATTTCCTAAAAATAGCGGCAAAAAGCGGTGTAGATGGGCTTATAGTTCCAGACGTCCCTCTAGAGGAGAGGGGAGATCTTGATAAAATTTGTGAAGATAATGGCATATACTTAATTCCTCTAGTGGCTAGAACTTCAAAAGATAGAATAGCAGCAATAACAAAAGGGGCAAAAGGTTTTGTATATTGCGTATCTACAAATGGAACTACAGGGGAAAGAAAAACTTTGGATTCTGGCACTCATGAATATTTAGAAGAAGTTAGAAAGAACGTAGATATACCAATGTGCATCGGTTTTGGAATTTCGTCAAAAGAAGTAGTAAAAGAAGTTAAAGACTATTGTGATGGGGTAATTGTAGGTAGTGCAATAGTGAAGAGAATGGCAGAAGGCAAAGAAGCAGTAATAAACTTCGTGAAAGATTTAAGTGATGGTCTTAAATAATATAAATTATATTTAATATGAGCTATAAAAAATATCATATTTATTATTATGATATTTTCAGTTAAGAGAGTGTCGCAAAATGATTAAATTTTAATCAGGAGCGATGCTCCTTTTCGGTTTAAGCCAGCAAATCTCCAAATATTTGAAATACAATATTAATTATTTAAAGAATTCTGATTTTTAAGCACACTAAAATAAGCCTAGTTAATTTATTCCATAATTAGGCAGTAGGTTTCAATTCATGAAGATGATTCTGAGTTTTTTCATTTTGTATTTTTGAATGTAATTTGTTAATATTATAACCAAAACAAAGCAAAATAAATTCAGTTTGAACGCTATTTTTTCCACGTGTTAAAAATCTATTGAATTCATAATCACTTTTTAGAACTCCAAATGCTCCTTCGACCTGAATAGATCTATTCATTCTTAATTTAGTTCCAAATTCAGTTGTAATATTTTTATAGGATATTTCACGCTTTTCCACAAAAGTTTTTGAAACCTGCATTTTTCTATTTCCTTTTGCTTTTGTGCATTTTACTTTGTAATCGCAATTATCACAGTTTTCGCATTCATACACAGTTACTTCTGATTTGTATCCACTTGCGGATTTTCTATAAATAATAGAGGTAGGTATTAATTTTCTATTGTTATGACAAATATAAAAATCCGATTCAGCATCATATTTCATATTTTCGCGCTTACTTATATCATTTTTAAAACTTCTTTTTTTCCACTTCTCATAAGTTTGTGGTTTTATATAAGGAGTTTGCTTATTTGATTCTAAGAATAAATAGTTTTCTTCGCTTTCATAACCTGAGTCTGCAATTATATTAAGATATTTACGACCAATTTTTTCTTTCATATTATTAAGCATAGGTATTAATGTTGCTATATCATTTCTATCATCAAATATTCCGACGCCGGTTACGTATTCACTTTCAACTGCGATTTGCACATTATATGCAGGTTTTAATTGACTATTTCTCATATGATCATCTTTCATATGCATGAAAGTTGCGTCTGGATCAGTTTTAGAATAACTATTTCTTTTTGAAAATATTTTTTTACTCAAATTATATTTTTCTTCTCTCTCTTTATATTCAGATAGTTGCTCTGTCCACTTTTGAATTTTGGTTTTTCTTTTACCAATTCCATGAACAAACTCTATGTTTCTTTTCTTTTTTTCATATTCAAGCCATTGAAGAATTTTATCAATATCATCTATTAATGTTTCTTTCTGAACAGTAAATTTTTTTAATTCTCCAAGGTTAATATTTTCTAAAAGAACAAGAATTTTATCAAACATTTTTTCTTCATTTTTTAAAATAGTTTTTTTCCAAACAAATGTATAACGATTAGCATTCGCTTCGATTTTAGTACCATCAATAAATGCATTTTCAAATAGTATTTCATTTTGATTTGCTAAATAATTAACTTGTTGATAAAATAAATCTTCAATTACCTCATTTGAAATATAGTCTTTACGAAATCTACTGATTGTAGCATGATCCGGTGCCTTATAACATTGAAGTAACCACTTAAAATTTATATCTCTTTTGCATGCTTTTTCGATTTTCCTGCTTGAATAAATATTTTGAGAATAAGCATATGATATTATTTTGAACATAATTTTAGGTTCCACTGCCGGTTTTCTTCCAACGGAAGAGTACGCCTTATACAACTTCGTGTAATCTAATCCCTCCAATACATGGCTTAGCAAGCGGACTGAATCATCTGATGGTATTAAATTTTCTAGATTTAATGGTAATATAAGTTGAAAATTATCATTAATCTCAGTATAATCTTTATTGTGTAATTTGGTTTTTAGCATAAGTAAATTATACAATGAATGTGAGTTCTTCGGAATTCACATTTTTTATATCTAAAAAAATGAGCCGCTACAAAACTAACTATGTTAGTTTTGCAACAGCCCCTTCATATTTTTATGTTAAACTGGCTGAAGTAGTGAAAAGTATAAATAGGATATTTGCTTTATAAGTCCCATTTTTCAATTTGACAGCTAATTATACTTTGCGTACATATTCCTTTTTTGTACCAGTTACATGAGCTACATATTTTATTAAATTTAGATTCACTAAAATTTTTGTAAATAGTATCTATAATTTCATGAAACGTATATAATTTATTTTCTTTGATATTGTATGCTCGTAAAGTATTATAATCTAGTTCATTAACTTTATTTTGAGTGATGCAGCAATTATTAACTTGTCTATTAGGACAATTATTACATAGGATATCACATCCTACAATGAACATAACTTTAGAATAAGGATTTTCCTTAATTAAAGTTACCAATTTATCCATGCCTATTGTAAAATTCTTACTATATCCTAATCCTTGATAAAAAAATAAGCAATTTATATGATGTGGTCTAAGTAATAACATTTTTATAACTCCATCTAATTTTTCTTCCAGTATATAGCATATAAAAATAGTTTGTCAACCTTATGGAATTGTAAGGTTGACTATTCGCATGATTGATTTATGAAATAGTTTATGTTGAAAATAAAGTTTATGATAAAGAAGTCTATAAAATATCTGGATATGATTTTTTTATAGGAGCAAAATATAATAATACATCAGTTAAAAAATAGTTTTATTAAGGTGTATTGAATATAAATAGTAAATTGTAATTAATAATGTTATAATTTTGAGGAAATGAGGTGTTTAAGTTTATGACAAAAAAGACTAGCAGAAATACAGATATATTAAAAGATACTAAAAATACAACATCTCCTAAAGTTTATTCCTTATTAGTGGAACTAGTAAATGCTGATAGGGAAGATTTAGCTGAAGATGTTCTAAAAATAGATTATCTATTAACATATGCAAATAATTGCGTAAAGGATAAAGATTTAAGAGAGGCAAGGGATACATTAGGAATTGCTAGAAATAGAATTGATAAACTAATTGATAACAGTGTGAATGTTGAATACTTAGTTAATCTTTATGATAAAATTAATTTGAAATTATAAATTATTAGAGATTATTTAAATTATATAGATAAAATATAAATATTAATGTTATAATAAATTAATTTTCATTAAGTAATTGATGATTAAAATATAAAATGTAAAGCGAGAAGAATAAATGAGATTTGAAAGTTTAGAAAAAACCATAAACAAATTAGATAATGATATTGAAGCCTTAAGAAGGGTTAAACAATATTTATCAAATAAAGATGAAATTAATGAAATAAGTGATTTATTAAATAAGGAAAGACAAGTATATGCGGATGAATTGTATATAGGTGATGCTGTAGCTTATAATGAGAGTTTAGAAATATTAAAGCAATTGTTTAATAAAGAATTAGGAAAAGATGAACAAGTTAAATTATTAGAAGATATAAAAGAAATACACGGAAGAAAGTCACCAAATGTCAGTAAAAAAAGTCATGGACTTAATGCGTGGCTTAAGTTTCTTGATATCCAATGTGAGTGGATTGAAAATCCTAATAGTGATTGGTCAACATTAATTATAAAAGGATTTATACCAAGGAATAATAATTAAAATATTTTTTAAGAACAAGTAGGTTTTCATATTTCATGGAAACTTATTTTTTCTATAATTTTTATTATCTTTTATGTGTTAATAAAAAATAGAATACAATTAGAGGTAATCTGTAGAGTATTCTATTTTTAGGTTATTGTATACAATAAGTTTGGATTACTAAGATATACGAGAAATTTATAATGCAAAGTTAAAGAAAAGTCATTATTATGCAAAGCGACTGATACTAATGCATAACTAAGTACTATAATCAGATAAATATAGAATTTTTAAGAATTATAAAAATAATTTAATTTTATAGTATAAAT
>NZ_CP043998.1:1910000-2130000 GCF_008705175.1 Clostridium beijerinckii
CAGTGGGTAATAGTCCCGTAAGTGAAAACTATGATAATCAGTTCTGCACCAGAGTACCACGAGACACGTGAAACCTTGTGGGAAGCAGGGAGGACCACCTCCCAAGGCTAAATACTACCTGATGACCGATAGTGAAGCAGTACCGTGAGGGAAAGGTGAAAAGAACCCCGGGAGGGGAGTGAAATAGAACCTGAAACCATGTGCCTACAACCGATCAGAGCACCTTATGTGTGTGATGATGTGCTTTTTGTAGAACGAGCCAACGAGTTACGGTATGTAGCGAGGTTAAGTACTTAAGGTACGGAGCCGAAGGGAAACCGAGTCTTAATAGGGCGACTAGTTGCATGCTGTAGACCCGAAACCGGGTGACCTATCCATGGCCAGGTTGAAGCGAGGGTAAAACCTCGTGGAGGACCGAACCACGTTGCTGTTGAAAAAGCATGGGATGAGCTGTGGATAGCGGAGAAATTCCAATCGAACTCGGATATAGCTGGTTCTCCTCGAAATAGCTTTAGGGCTAGCGTCGGAAAATGTGAGTAGTGGAGGTAGAGCACTGAATAGGCTAGGGGGCATAGCGCTTACCGAACCTTATCAAACTCCGAATGCCACATACTATCAGTCCGGCAGTCAGACTATGAAAGATAAGTTCCATGGTCAAAAGGGAAACAGCCCAGATCGTCAGCTAAGGTCCCAAAGTGTAAGTTAAGTGGAAAAGGATGTGGGATTTCTAAGACAACTAGGATGTTGGCTTAGAAGCAGCCACTCATTAAAAGAGTGCGTAATAGCTCACTAGTCAAGAGATCCTGCGCCGAAAATGTCCGGGGCTCAAACTTACCACCGAAGCTACGGGTTCACGCTACTTTGCGTGAGCGGTAGAGGAGCGTCGTAATCGGGCTGAAGTCGTACCGTAAGGAGCGGTGGACTGATTACGAGTGAGAATGTTGGCATTAGTAGCGAGATGTAGGCGAGAATCCTACAGGCCGAATATCTAAGGTTTCCTGAGTAAAGTTTGTCTTCTCAGGGTTAGTCGGGACCTAAGGCGAGGCCGAAAGGCGTAGTCGATGGACAATTGGTTGATATTCCAATACCACTATAATCGTTATTATCGATGGTGTGACGGAGAAGGATAGGATGTGCTAGCTATTGGATGCTAGTCTAAGCGTTTAGGGAGTTGGGATTGGCAAATCCGTTCCAACAATTCTGAGGCGTGATGGGGAAGGTTCTACGGAACCGAAGTATCTGATTCCATGCTTCCAAGAAAAGCATCTAGAGAGAGAAGTAGTGCCCGTACCGCAAACCGACACAGGTAGATGAGGAGAGAATCCTAAGGCCGACGGAAGAATTGCAGTTAAGGAACTAGGCAAATTGACCCCGTAACTTCGGGAGAAGGGGTGCCTGAGAAATCAGGCCGCAGAGAATAGGCACAAGCAACTGTTTAACAAAAACACAGGTCTCTGCTAAAGCGAAAGCTGATGTATAGGGGCTGACGCCTGCCCGGTGCTGGAAGGTTAAGGGGAACACTTAGTGAAATATCGCGAAGGTGTGAACTTAAGCCCCAGTAAACGGCGGCCGTAACTATAACGGTCCTAAGGTAGCGAAATTCCTTGTCAGGTAAGTTCTGACCCGCACGAATGGCGTAATGACTTGTGCACTGTCTCAACTGCAAATCCGGCGAAGTTGTAGTGCGAGTGAAGATGCTCGATACCCGCGATTGGACGGAAAGACCCCGTAGAGCTTTACTGTAGCTTAGCATTGAATTTCGGTATTGTCTGTACAGGATAGGTGGGAGACTGGGAAACTAGGGCGTCAGCCTTGGTGGAGTCGTTGTTGGGATACCACCCTGATAGTATTGAAGTTCTAACTGGATGCCATGAAACTGGTGACAGGACATTGTTAGGTGGGCAGTTTGACTGGGGCGGTCGCCTCCTAAAATGTAACGGAGGCGCCCAAAGGTTCCCTCAGAACGGTCGGAAATCGTTCGAAGAGTGTAAAGGCAGAAGGGAGCCTGACTGCGACACCTACAAGTGGAGCAGGGACGAAAGTCGGGCTTAGTGATCCGGTGGTACCTCGTGGGAGGGCCATCGCTCAACGGATAAAAGCTACCTCGGGGATAACAGGCTGATCTCCCCCAAGAGTTCACATCGACGGGGAGGTTTGGCACCTCGATGTCGGCTCGTCGCATCCTGGGGCTGAAGTAGGTCCCAAGGGTTGGGCTGTTCGCCCATTAAAGCGGCACGCGAGCTGGGTTCAGAACGTCGTGAGACAGTTCGGTCCCTATCCGTCGCGGGCGTAGGAAATTTGAGAGGAGCTGTCCTTAGTACGAGAGGACCGGGATGGACTGACCTATGGTGTACCAGTTGTTTCGCCAGAAGCATAGCTGGGTAGCTAAGTCGGGAAGGGATAAACGCTGAAAGCATCTAAGTGTGAAGCCCACCTCAAGATGAGATTTCCCATAGCATAAGCTAGTAAGACCCCTTGAAGACTACAAGGTTGATAGGTCAGAGGTGTAAGTATGGTAACATATTTAGCTGACTGATACTAATAGGTCGAGGGCTTGACCAATATAATCAAGTTGTAATATATATTAAAGAAACTATGTGCAATTTTGAAAGAACAAGGTTTTTTCAAAGGAATAATTACAGTAGTAGATTTATGTAAATGTAGTATAAGCGTAAATTAAGAGTCTTTTTTCAAAGGAAACTCGACTCATATTCGTTTGCTGAGTGCTAATTTACACAAATAAGGAATACAAATCCCAAAAGCGATTTGCATAAGTTCGTTAAACCAAATTATAGATTTGGGAACTCACTTAATCTCGTGATGATGGCATAGAGGTAACACTCCTTCCCATTCCGAACAGGAAAGTTAAGGTCTATAGCGCCGATGGTACTGCATGGGAGACTGTGTGGCAGAGTAGGACATTGCGAGGTAATAAAAAATATGCTCAGATGATAACTTATCATCTGAGCATATTTTTTATTATAAAGTTTTTTGATTTAAAATAATAATTAAAGAATCCTTAAATATAAAAATTCAGATTTAAGGATTTGCAATAACTACTTATACAACGTGTAACTAATTTTTGGGACACGACTATACTGGTATTAATAGAGATAAGCATATATATTGAAATTTATTTCTATGCACAATTTTTTATATTTAGATTTCATTATCTGAGACTGTTTAAGAATTTTCTAATTATCATTAAATTGTGATTGTGATAAATTACTTTAGAAGGTGAGATTATGATTAAATTAGTACTAGTAAGGCATGGAGAAAGTCTTTGGAACTTAGAAAATAGATTTACGGGATGGACAGATGTGGATTTGTCAGAGAATGGATTAAAGGAAGCAAGAAGAGCAGGAAAAATACTTAAGAAAAATGGTTTTGTATTTGATGTAGCTTATGCATCAGTTCTAAAAAGAGCGATAAGAACATTATGGATAATATTATATGAGATGGATTTGGCATGGATTCCTGTTTTTAAATCATGGAGACTAAACGAGAGACATTATGGAGCTTTACAAGGATTAAATAAAGCAGAAACTGCTAAAAAATATGGAGGAGAGCAAGTTCATAAATGGAGAAGATTTGTAAATGTAAAACCTCCAGAATTGACTAAAGAGGATACCAGATACCCTGGGAATGAATATAAGTACAAGGATTTAAATGAAGAACAAATACCTTTAACAGAAAACCTTGCTGATACTGAAAGACGTGTGTTAGAGGAATGGAGAGGAAATATAGCTGAAGATTTGAAAGAAGGTAAAAGAGTGATAATATCTGCTCATGGAAATACATTAAGAGCTTTAGTTAAATATTTAGACGACATTCCAGCTGATAATGTAGCCAATTTGAATATTCCAACAGGAATACCTTTAGTATATGAATTGGATGAAAAGTTAAAGCCAATTACTCATTATTACCTATCAGATAAGGAATAAATGATAGGATAAGTTGGTGTAAAATCTGAATTTAAGAAAAAATTACAATAATTATAACAAAGAAATATAATTTATTGCAAAAACAGTAAATCTTTTAAAATTTTAAATTATATAGATTTACTGTTTTTGTGATTTTATTCAAATTAAATATAAAATTTTGTATTTTTTGTTTATATATTTCTATTAATATAAAGCGTATAATTACATAGTTGTGGAGTTCAGAATTGAAATAGGATATTTTTGTGATATCGTATTAAATGTTTGACTAATATAAATTAATTTTTACTAATATCTTTAAGGGGGAGACATTAAATGATAATAACTAGAAATTTAACAAAAGGAAATCCGGCAAAATTGATATTGCTGTTTACTATTCCTTTATTAATAGGAAATATATTTCAACAATTTTACAATATAGCAGATACATTTATTGTTGGCCGTACAATAGGCGTAAATGCTTTAGCAGCGGTAGGATGTACAGGAAGCATAATGTTTTTAATTTTAGGGTTTGCTCAAGGTTTAACATCGGGACTTTCAATCATTACTGCGCAAAAATTTGGTGCAGATGATAAGGAAGGGGTTAAGAAAAGTTACTTCACAGGCATAGTTATTAGCATGATAATAACTATAATTCTTACAACTATAAGTACGATTCTAGCTAGACCTATATTAGAACTAATGAATACACCTGTAGAAATTATTGATGATGCATATAATTTTGTAGTAGTAATATTTATTGGAATAATAGCATCGATGTTTTTTAATTTTTTTTCAAATATTATTAGAGCCTTGGGAGATAGCAAAACGCCATTAATATACTTAGTGGTAGCGTGTATTTTAAATATAATTTTAGAATTTGCATTTATATTAATATTCAAGATGGGAGTAACTGGAGCAGCTTGTGCAACTGTTATAGCACAGGGAGTATCGGCGTTATTGTGTATGTGGTACATAAAGAGAAATTTGCCCATACTTAAGTTAAAGAAGAGTGACTTAAAGTTATCCAAAGAAACTTTTTTAGAACACATTAAAATTTCTCTACCAATGGGATTTCAGGCATCTATAATAGCAATTGGTGCTATTATATTACAATTTGCATTAAATAGCCTTGGGGCTACTTCTGTAGCTGCATATACTGCCGCTCAGAAAATAGATACTCTCGCTACTCAACCGATGATGTCATTTGGTATAACAATGGCCACATACACAGCACAAAATTTTGGTGCGGAAAAAATTGATAGAATTAAAGAAGGCGTAAAGAAATGCGTTTTTATATCAGTAGCATTTAGTATTATAGTGGGCCTTATAAATACTTTTGCAGGTTATTTTCTTACAGGAATTTTTGTTGGATATGATCAAAAAGAAGTTATTAGGTTGTCACAAATATATTTAACTTCAAACGGATTAAATTATTTTTTACTTTCACTACTGTTTATATATAGATATACGCTTCAAGGATTAGGGCAAAGTTTTATTCCAACAGTAGCAGGAATTATGGAATTGTTGATGAGGACGTTCGCTGCAATTATATTATCACGACCGTTAGGTTTTTTAGGCGTGTGTATGGCTAATCCATTAGCATGGCTTGGAGCATGTATTCCACTTATAAGTGCATACTATATTAGCATCAGGAGAATAGATATAGAATACTCAAAAAAGAAAAGCTGTTTGTATGAATCAGATATAGATGCATGCAATTATATAAGTAAGTAAAAGTTAGTTTATATAGTAACTTTGTATTGTCGTATGATTTATGTGATAAGGAATGAAATAGGATTATTTAACACCAATAATCTTAGTTCATTCCTTATTACATTTTTTGATTATTTTAATTGTGTTTAAATCGATACATCTAATAGAGTAATTTGAAATTGAATATTGAATTTATATAATATTGTTGAAAGAATTTTACAAATATTTGAATGTAAAATACTGAATATATAAAATTTGTAATATATATACTGAGAATATAAAATGAGTTTTATATAAATGATATAATTAGAAGATCGGGAGTGAGATTATGGATGGAGAATCAGTGATAAAGTGGCATAAGGATATAATCGTAATAATTATGGGGGAAAGTGGAGGACTTTAGTTACAATGAATTAAAAATACTTAATATATTTTGATAATTATATTAAGATAAACATACATTTTTATAAAGTGGATATAAATTAAAAATTTAATAAAGTATTTATTGTAATAAAATGAAAAATAATATATAAATATATATGAAAATAAAAATGCTAGAATTAATATTAACATTTTTGGCATTTGTTATTAAAATAAAGATAAAAAGTGAGGAACAAAATGGAAGATAATCAAAATATACAAGACAAAATAAAAAGTTTTTTAGAAGAGAATAGGATAAATGTTAAAGGTGGAACTATAACAAGTGAAAAGCAATTATCACTAGTTTTAAATGATCTTGCAATGGGAGATTTTAAAAAAGGAAAGCTAGATAAGGCATTATATTTCACAGAAAAAGCAGCTGAATTTAATAAAGAAAATTATTATTCATATTTTATAAAAGGTCTAGTATGTAGAAAGTTAGGGAAAAATGAAGATGCGATTGAAGCATTTAATGTATATTGTAAAGACTCTGATGATTCATTAACCCACATATATATGGGACTTTCGTATGCAGAATTAGGAAACATAGAAAATGCATTAGATCATCTTAGAAAAGGCGAAAAGAACATCTCAAAAAATGAAAAGGAAGATCATAAATTATTAATCTGTGCAACTTATGAGTGTATAGGAAATATATATTTAAGTAAAGAAAATATAGTAGAATTTAATGAGAGAGATAAATATAGTATGAACTATAAAAGTGCGGTAAGATATTATAAAATGGCACTAAAAATAAACAGGAAAAATCCTGATTTAATCAATAGATTAGCTGCATGTTATTATCATCTTGAAGATTTAAATAAAGCATTATATTGCTATGAGCAAGCTGCTAAGATTGTAGAAGATAAAAGCATGTATGTAGAAGCAATCAAAGAAATGCATGAAGCTGGTGCTAAATCAGAGCCAGCAGGATTTTAGTCTATAAGAAAATTGTATAGATAAAAAAGCTTAATGTTATATTTTAGTAACATTAAGCTTTTTTGTATTTTTATAAGGTTTAATAAGCCAAAGGTAAACAACGTTAAAATACTGTATATAAATCAATTAAGCATATTCTGAAAAGTAAAGTGAAAATATCTTTCTAGAATTAATTAAAAGAGATAGAGACTAGGAAATACATAACTGATATATATAAATTTATAAATTAACTTGTAAAAACTATCATAACATTTCTACATAACGAACGTTTTTTGATAATATAGTTCTAATATTTATATTTGTAGAGAATACAAATGTCTTTCGTGGGTTGACAGATGGGCGGATATAGGATAATATATAATTTGTTAATAATCGTCGGAATAAATTAATAAATTAATAAATTTATACTTTAAGGATTAATTTATATAAACAATTTCAATAGAAATATTAAAAAGAATAGTAATATTTAAACAATGAATAGCTGGTTAATTATTTTCTATGTTTTTTGTAAATCTTATTATCAAATTATTATTTTTTTGCAGAGTACACCTTGAGAAAATAAAACTAATACTAGGGGGCTTATTTTATGAAGAAAAAAATTTCTTTGATTTTGGCGCTGGCTATGACAACTACATTTACGCTGGCGGGATGTTCAAAATCAAATACTAAAGCAAATATAGACAGCGATGTTATAAAAATTGGTGTATTTGAGCCAATGACTGGTGCTAACGCAGCTGGGGGACAGCTAGAAGTAGAAGGCGTAAAACTTGCGAACAAGCTCTATCCAACAGTTAATGGTAAAAAAGTTGAACTGGTTTTTGCAGATAATAAATCAGACAAAGTTGAAGCGGCTAGTGCAGCATCTAATCTTGTGGAGCAGGAACAAGTTAATGCAATTATAGGAAGCTGGGGAAGTGGAAATTCTATGGCGGCAGGAGATGTTGTACAAGATGCCAAGGTTCCAGCAGTTGCAGCCTCAGCTACAAATCCTCTTGTAACAGCTGGTAATGATTATTACTTTAGAGTTTGTTTTATAGATCCTTTTCAAGGAACTGTTATGGCAAAATATGCAGCAAATAAATTGCAAGCTAAAAAAGTAGCTTTACTTCAAGAGGTTTCAAGTGATTACTCAGTTGGAATTTGTAAGTTCTTTACTGATGAATTTATAAAGATTACAGGAGATAAAGATGCAATTATAGCTAAAGCTAACTATAATACAGGTGATCAGGATTTTACAGCTCAACTAACAAATATAAAGAGCAGTAATCCAGATGTGATTTTTGCTCCAGGTAATTTTACAGAAGGAGCTATGATAATAAAACAAGCAAGACAGCTTGGAATAACTACTCCAATAATTGGAGGAGATACTTGGGAAACTCCAGAATTTTTAGATATAGGTAAAGAAGATGTTGATGGAACAGTATTTTCTACTTTTTTTGCAAGTGAGACTCCTATAACTAACGAATCAAAAGTCTTTCTTGATGAATATAGAAAAGAATATAATAAAGAACCAGCAGCGGTTTCAGCTTTATCATATGATGCATATCTAGTAATTTTAGATGCAATTAAGAGAGCTAATTCGATAGATCCAGTAAAGATTAGAGATGAAATTGCAAAAACCAAGAATTTTCCTGGTGCTGCTGGAGTAATAACTATAGATCAAAATAACAATGCAGTAAAAGATGCAGTTTTAAAGATAGTTAAAGATGGTAAATTTACTTATCTTGATACAATAAAACCTGAAGAAAATTAATTAGGGGTGAAAATATGACTTTAATGAATTTAAGCACATTTATGCAAAATTTAGCAAATGGTATCTCACTAGGAAGTTTATACGCACTTATAGCCATAGGATATACTATGGTCTATGGAATATTAAAACTTATAAATTTTGCGCATGGAGATATATTTATGATGGCTGCATATTTCGGATTTTTCGGAGTTGCAACATTTGGACTACCTTGGTACTTTGCTTTTATAATCGCAGTGGTTATAACAGCATTCCTTGGAATGGGAATTGAATTCACTGCTTATAGACCGTTAAGAAATGCACCTAAGATTTCAGCTTTGATTTCAGCTATTGGTGTATCCTTCTTACTTGAAAATTTAGCGGTTGTTTTATTTGGAGGAAGACCTAAAGCATTTCCAGATGTGAAGCTATTTACAGATGTAATAGTTATAGGTGGAATTTCAATTCAAAGACTTACTTTTATAATTCCAGTTGTTACAATAGTAATACTATTTGTTTTATTACACTTAGTTAATAATACGAATATTGGTATGGCAATGAGAGCAGCTTCAAAAGATGTTGAAACTGCAAGACTTATGGGGATAAATGTAAATAAGACAATATCATTTACTTTCGCTATTGGATCGGGATTAGCTGCAGTAGGTTCTATGATGTGGTGTGTAAAATATCCACAAATAGTTGCACTTATGGGAATGATGCCAGGTCTTAAATGTTTTATAGCCGCTGTAATTGGTGGTATAGGAGATATTAAGGGAGCAGTTATTGGTGGTTTTATACTTGGACTAGCTGAAATTATGTTAATTGGATTTTTCCCTGGACTTACAGGGTATAGGGATGCTTTAGCATTTATACTATTAATCGTAATATTGCTATTTAAGCCTACAGGAATAATGGGCAAAAATTTAACAGAGAAGGTGTAAAAATGAACAATAAAAATAAATTTTTAAATATAGCTCTTATTGCAATTGTATTTTTACTCTTATTTGTTGCAAATAATAGCTTAGACTCTTATAAAATTAGAATTTTAAATTTATGTGCAATATATACAGTTCTTGGATTAAGCTTAAATCTAATAAATGGATTTACAGGATTGTTTTCATTAGGACATGCAGGCTTTGTAGCAGTAGGTGCTTATACAACTGCATTGCTTACAATGAGTGAAAAAGTTAAAAATCAAAATTTCTTTATGGAACCATTAATGGCGCCTTTTAATCATATATCGGTACCGTTTATTGTAGCATTGTTAATAGCTGGTCTTTTATCCGCATTTATAGCAGTTTTAATAGGTGCTCCGGCTTTAAGACTTAAGGGTGACTATTTGGCTATTGTTACTTTAGGATTTGCAGAAATTATAAGAATAGTTATTACTAATATACAAGGTTTAACCAATGGAGCTTTGGGTCTTCGTGGTATTCCTCATATGACAAACCTATATTGGAGCTTTGGAGTAGCAATTGTGACAATAATAATATTGCTGTCGCTTATAAATAGTTCCTATGGAAGAGCTCTAAAATCAATTAGAGAAGATGAGATTGCGGCTGAAAGTATGGGGATAAGTTTGTTCAAACACAAAGTAATAGGATTCGCTATTGGTGCTTTTTTTGCCGGAGTTGGAGGTGGATTACTTGGGAACTTAATGGGAACAATTGATCCTAATATGTTTAAGTTCAGCCTTACGTTCAATATACTCCTTATAATAGTTATTGGAGGAATGGGAAGCGTTACAGGAACAGTTATATCAGCTTTCATCGTAACAATACTTGGAGAAGCTTTAAGATTTTTGGATATGGAAAAGCAATTTGATTTAGGAATCTTTAGTTTTTCAGGGATACCAGGACTTAGAATGGTTATTTTCTCAATTTTGCTTATGATAATAGTATTATTCTTTAGACATGGAATAATGGGCACAAAAGAATTTTCGTGGAAATCAATATTTAAATATTCTAATAACAAACCTCTAGAAGAAGGAGGGGACAAGTAATGGCATTATTAAACGTACAAAATGCGACTATGCAGTTTGGAGGACTTACGGCTGTAAAAGACTTTAACCTTCAAATTAATCAAGGAGAAATAATTTCCTTAATTGGACCTAATGGGGCTGGTAAAACTACAGCCTTTAATATGATCACTAATGTGTATACTCCTACAAGAGGAAAAATAATCTTTAATGATACTAATATTACTGGAATGAGACAAGATAAAATAACTCAAACTGGTATAGCAAGAACATTTCAAAACATAAGACTTTTTAAAGATTTGAGTGTACTTGACAATGTTTTAATAGGAAATCATGTTCATATTAAGTCAAACTGTATTGAAGCTATGTTAAAGCTTCCTAGATATAAAAGAGAAGAAAAAGAAATGGTTGAGAAATCTTTAGAGCTTTTAAAAGAAGTAGGTCTTGAAAAGTTAAAAAATGAGAAAGCAAGTTCTCTTCCATACGGTATGCAGAGAAAACTTGAAATAGCAAGAGCGCTTGCTACTAATCCGAAGCTTCTTCTTCTTGATGAACCAGCAGCAGGAATGAATCCTACAGAAACTGATGAACTTACAGATTTTGTTAGAGAAATTAAGGATAAATTTGATTTAACTATATTTATGATAGAGCATCATATGAATATGGTTATGGGGTTATCAGATAGAATACAGGTTTTTGAATATGGAATTACTATAGCTGAAGGTACACCTTCTGAAATACAAAACGATAAAAAGGTTATAGATGCATATTTGGGGGTAGCTGAAGATGATTAAAATTGATAATTTAGTAGTCGCCTATGGTGGAATTGAAGCGTTAAAGGGAATAAGCTTAGAGGTACCAGAGGGGAAGATCGTAACTTTAGTTGGTGCTAACGGAGCAGGAAAAAGTACTACATTAAAATCTATAGTAGGTCTTGTTAAACCAAAGAGTGGAACTATAAATTTGGATGATGGAACTGATTTAACTAAGCTTAATACAGAACTTATGGTGAAAAAAGGAATAGCATTAGTTCCAGAAGGAAGAAAAGTCTTTTCAGATCTTACAGTACTGGAAAATTTAAAAATAGGTGCTTATACAAGAAAGGATAAATCAGGTATTCAAGAAGACTTGGAAAAGGTATATTCACTTTTTCCAAGACTTAAGGAGAGAACTTGGCAATTATCGGGAACTCTTTCAGGAGGTGAGCAACAAATGCTTGCAATAGGAAGAGCACTTATGTCAAGACCAAAGTTAATAATGATGGATGAGCCTTCTTTAGGACTTGCACCAATAATCGTAAAAGAATTATTTGGAATTATAAAGAAAATTAATGAAGAAGGCATGACAGTTCTACTAATTGAGCAAAATGCAAATGCAGCTTTAAAAATAGCTGATATTGGCTATATTATGGAAACTGGAAGAATAACACTAAGTGGCTCAGGGCAAGAATTACTTTCTAATGATGAAATTAAAAAAGCTTATCTTGGTGAAGCTTTGTAATATGAGAATTTTCGTATTTAGAGGAGAAATGGCAAGTCAGGAAATAATAAAATACTGACTTGTTATTTTTTGCATTTAATGAATTTATTTTGCCTTTATTATTACAATACATTAAATTAAAATATAAGTTTTTAGAAAAAGATAATTTTAATTGAACTAAGAGATGTATATTATAAGAAATAAATGCTGGGATATTAGAATTTTTTGAGTTACTATTTTGTTGCTCTTATTTTGTACGTCAATAAGATTAAATTAATACTTAGATATTAGGGGGATATATATATGAAAAGAAAAATTTCATTGCTTTTGGTTATAGCTATGATGACTTCTTTTACTTTAGGAGGTTGTAATTCAAAATCAGGCACAAAAGCCAATGAGGATAGTGATGTAATAAAAATAGGTGTGTTTGAACCAATGACAGGTGCAAATGCAGCAGGTGGACAATTAGAAACAGAAGGTGCAAAACTTGCAAACAAGATTTATCCAACTGTTCTTGGTAAAAAAGTTGAACTGGTTTTTGCAGATAATAAATCTGATAAAGTTGAAGCAGCTAGTGCAGCTGCAAACCTTATTGAGCAGGAGCATGTTAATGCTATTATAGGAAGCTATGGAAGTGGTTTCTCTATGGCAGCAGGTGATATAGTACAGGAAGCTAAGGTTCCAGCTGTAGGGGTAACTTGTACAAACCCTTTAGTAACCGCAGGAAATGATTATTACTTTAGAGTTTGCTTTATTGATCCTTTTCAAGGAACTGTTATGGCAAAATACGCAGCTAATAAGTTAAAGGCTAAAAAGGTAGCAATTCTTCAAGAGGTCTCAAGTGATTACTCAGTTGGAATCTGCAAATTCTTTACTGATGAATTTAAAAAGCTAACTGAGGATAATAATGCTGTTGTAGCAAAAGCAAATTATAACACAGGAGATCAGGATTTCTCAGCACAGCTTACAAATATTAAAGGAAGCAATCCTGATGTAATATTTGCTCCAGGGAATTTTACTGAAGGAGCAATGATAATAAAGCAGGCAAGGCAACTTGGAATTACAGCACCAATAATTGGAGCTGATACCTGGGAGACACCGGAATTTTTAGATATAGGTAAAGAGGATGTTGAAGGAACTGTATTTTCAACATTTTTTGCAACTGAGACACCTATAACTGAAGAATCTAAAATTTTTCTTGATGAATATAGAAAGCAATATAATAAGGAGCCAGCAGCAGCTACAGCATTAGGGTATGATGCATATCTAGTAATTTTAGATGCGATTAAGAGAGCTAATTCTGTAGATCCAGTTAAAATTAGAGATGAAATAGCAAAAACAAAAGATTTTCCGGGTGCAGCAGGGGTAATAACAATTGATGAAAACAATAATGCAGTAAAAGAAGCTGTTTTGAAGATAGTTAAAGATGGCAAGTTTACTTATCTAGATACAATAAAGCCTGAATAGAATTAAAAATGTAAATACTTTAATAAAATAGATAATGTATATTACAATTAAGTTCCAATATTGTGGCCCTAATTGAATAACTTGATTTATAAGGATTCTAAATGTATACTTAGTATTTACAGATATATATGATAATAATATTTATAGATAGAGGTAAATGGTTGTATGTTTTTTATAGGTATATTTGGCATTGAAAATAAAAATAAAGAAATAAAGATTTTAGACAATTTAAACTGTAAAAAATGTAATAAAGTTTTTCGTGGAAAGCTGATAAAAAATTTTAATTATTTTCATTTTTTCTTTATTCCGCTTTTTAGGTGGAATATAAAATATTATATAATATGTGATGGATGTGGAACTAACTTTAGTATTTCAGTAGACAAAGGAAAAGCCATTGAGAATAACGAACCTGTGAATATAACTTATTGGGATCTTGATGAGCTAGAAAGCAGTAATTATAGAGATAATTATAATAGTGGTATATGCAGGAACTGTGGTATGGAAGTTGACCCAAGTTTTCAATTTTGTCCTCATTGTGGGAATAGGATTAAATTTTGAGTTTAAAAAAAATCAAGTAGCCGTTGTAGCTACTTGATTTTTTTTCGTTAATTAAAAGTTTCATAAAATCACGTTGATTCGAGTAAAAATTGATAAAGAAATCTTTAACTACAGAAATATATTGTAATAGTTATTGAAATGGAATAACGTGGGTTTTATAATATATAATGATAGAATAGGTTTCTGATTCCAAAAGTTAAAATTGGCTTTAGGATAATAATTTATTAAAGAATTAGTGATTATGAAAGAGGATATTAGATGTTTAATTATATAATATTTCTTGCAATGTTTTTAACGGCATTTGTTTCGGCGCAATTATGCATATTTTTATTTTATAAAAAAAGAAGAATACATTTAAACGGTCTTTTAGGTGTTATTTTATGTGTTTTTATATATAGTTTATTTTATTCTTTTGAGTTAATATGTCCTAATTTAACCTTTATGAAATTGTTTACTGGAATAGAATATATAGGAATAGCATCCATTCCGGCTTTTTGGGTCATCATGGCCCTAGAATATACTAATAAAAGTAGGTATATCACTAAAAAGCTCTATATGTTGTTATTTTCGTTGCCTATGGTATTAGTGGCATTAAATATTACTAATGATTATCATCATCTTTTTTATAAAAGTTACACAGTTGACATTGCAGATAATCTATATATTGCAAATCTTAAACCAGGCATTGTATATGTTATATGCGTAATTTTTGTAAATGTATGCTTCATAGTAGGGAATAGCCTGTATTTAATTTTTTATAGAAAAGAAAACAGTTTATATAAAAAGAGAAGCTTTAAAATCATGCTTACATCATTTATTCCTTGGATTGGATATTGGATATACATGTCAAGGATTACGTCTATAAGAATAGATATAGTTCCAATTTTTATGGGAGTATTTTGTTTGATATATACATACGCTTTGTTTAAATCAAATATCTTTGAAACAGCTACTATTGCTAGACATGTTGTTTTTGACAATATTTCTGAAGCAATATTAGTATTAGACCAAGAAAACAAAATAATAGATATGAATAATATAGCAGAGAAAATTTTTAATATAAAATCAAAGCTAGCAATAGGACAAGACGTATGCACAGAGTTTAAAGAGTATCAGGAAATTATCAAATATATATATGAAGAAAAAGAAACGAGTTTCAACTGTGAAATTAAAATCAAGAATAAACTCTATTATTTTAAAGGAAAGCTTACACTAATTAATAATAACAGAGGGAAGGGTAAAGTTATTGTTTTGAGTGATAATACTGAACAGGTTTTAATGATTAAGAAACTTGAGTACTATGGCATCACTGACGTTTTGACAGGGGTATATAATAGAAAGTATTTCTATAAAATTGCAAAAGAAAAAATTGAAGCTTGTTCGGATAAGAAACATATGTCTCTATTAATGATGGATATAGATAAATTTAAAATTATTAATGATACTTATGGGCATCCTACAGGTGATATTGTTCTAAAAAAGGTAATGAATATTTGTAAAGAATTATTGGGAAAAAAATATTATATAGGAAGATATGGGGGAGAGGAATTTTTAATTCTACTAGATAATGCTAATTCAGAAAAAGCTTTAGAGATTGGTGAAACAATAAGAAGAAGGATTGAAAATTTGGAAATACTCCATGACAATAAATGCATAAAGATAACATCTTCTTTTGGGATATTTACATCAGTTAGAGAACGAGATTTGGAAAATATGATTAAATTTGCAGATAAAGCTTTGTATGAAGCGAAGAGTTTAGGGAGAAATAGGGTTTCTATAAAAATGGGGAATAGTTAGACTATTATAAATGGTGTAGCGCATTTATTATTACAAAGTAAAAAACTTTAAATAGTTACTATAATACTATTTAAAGTTTTTTTATTTAAAATATTTAATTAAAAAATTCATGAACTAAAAATACATTTTTAGTTTTTGCTTGCTTCAAATCTATCAACATGCAATATAGAAGGAAATAATTTCATCCATAACATTACAACTGCTATAGTTCCAATGCCTCCAATAAGAGCAGCGGGAACAGTCCCGAATAAAGAAGCTGTAATTCCTGATTCAAATTCGCCAAGCTGATTAGAAGTTCCTATGAATATCATATTTACAGAGCTAACTCTTCCTCTCATATAATCTGGAGTATTAAGTTGAACAAGCGTAGATCTTATAACAACGCTAATTACATCGGAAGCACCTAAAATCAAAAGAGCAATGAAAGATATTATAACAGATCTAGATATTGCAAAAGCTATAGTAGATAAACCGAAGAATATAACAGCTATGAACATTGTCTTCCCTACATTGTGCTTTAATGGTTTCCTTGCAAGATAAGCAGACATTAATAATGCTCCAACGGCAGGAGCAGATCTTAGTATGCCTAAACCAAAAGAACCTATCATTAGAATGCTACTTGCGTATATTGGAAGTAAGGCAGTTGCGCCACCAAATAATACTGCAAATAAATCTAGTGATATTGCTCCAAGTATTATAGGTCTACTCTTTATAAAAGATATTCCTGCGAATAAAGATTTTATGCTAGTTGGCTCAGATTTAAAAATTTCTTTCTCAATTGAAATATGATATATAAGAATACCTGATATTAAATATAAGATACCAGTTAATAAAAAAACTAGTGTTGTGCCAAACGTATATAAAATTCCGCCAACAGCTGGTCCTATAATAACTGCAAATTCTGAAACTGAAGACATTAAAGCAGAAGCTCGCGGGAAAATCTCCTTACTAACGATATTAGGCAATAAGGCTTGCATTGGTGGACCTTCAAAAGAATGAGCTACCGCTATAAAGAAAATGAGAATTAAAAATCGCTCTTTAGTAATTAACTCATTATAATTCCCAAAAGCCATAATAAAAATAAACACACTTTGAGTTACTTGACTTAAGGTTACTATTTTTCTGCGATCATATCTATCTGATATGTGTCCAACAAAAAGGGAGAGAAAAAGCATTGGTAAAAACTGAACTAGTCCAACAAGACCTAGATAAAATGCTGAATGAGTTAAGGAATACATTTGCCATCCAATAGCAACTGTAATCATTTGATATGCGAAATTAGTGGATACACGTGCTGTCATTAATAGTCTTAATGATTTGTTTTTAAGCAAAGAAGAATTGTCTTTAGTTGAAATCATTATATTTCAGAACCTTTCTGTATATAGAGTATTATGGCTAAATAAATATTCATAAACATAAGTAACTTATAGGTTTATAATATATTAAATAGCATTATTAATAGTATATACTGGTGAAGAACGCGTATCAAGCTAATAATGGAATTATTTTCTTTTAGAATTGCGGATACAGTTATTAGCAAAAACTATTTTGGACACAATAAATAGCTTTGTTACTAATATTAAAAAGTTATTTTGAAGAAGAATTTATCAACTGTAAATAATTATTTATGTTAAAAATATGATAAAATAAACATTAATCTGGTATTAAATATTATTAATACACATAAGAGGAGGATATAATATGAGTTTTGGAAATCTTCAGAAGATAAGTAATGGAAAGAGAACTTTTGGAATAACTCCGCATATTCCAGGCGGTTTTATTACTATAGAAACTATGCAAAAAATTGTGGATATAGCAAAAAAATATAATGGTATATTAAAAATAACTTCAGGACAAAGAATATTAATAACTAATCTTAAGCAAGAAGACTTGGAAAATGTTTGGAATGAACTTGGAATGGAACCAGCAGTTAAAACACAAAATTCAGTTAAGAATGTTGAAATGTGTCCAGCTGGATACTGTAAAAGATCTAAATATAACACAATTGGGACTGGAATGAAACTTTCAAGAAAATATCAATGGATGGAAATGCCATGTAGGACTAAAATAGGAGTAGCAGGCTGTAGAAATGCTTGTGGAAGCGTTTATAGTAAAGATATTGGAGTGATAGCCGATAAAACCGGTTTTATTGTTGCAGCAGGAGGATCAGGAGGTTATAACCCAAGAATGGCAGATATTATTGCTAAAGATATAACAGAAAGCCAAGCATTGAGTTTAGTTGATAATATTTTTGAATATTATATAGAAAATGCAGAGGCAGGAGAAAAGCTGGGATTTTTTATTGATAGAATCGGAATTGAGAAATTTAATCAAGATGTTTTAAAGGGTATAGATATATAGATTCCTTATACATAATTTGGAGTTATATAAATGATATTTAAAAGGTCTTTAAAAAAGAGAGAATTTTGATTAAATAAAAAATTAATTCACGGGGGAATAATGAAAAAAATAAAAGCGGTGTTATTTGACATGGATGGAGTTATATTCGATACAGAGAGAGTATACCTAGAGACTTGGAGAAAGATTTTTAAGAAGTATGGATATGATATGAGTGATGATGTCTATATTTCTGTAATGGGAAGAGGACGGAAAAACGTAATCAAGAAATTTTTAGAGTTATATGGAGAAAACTTGCCTATAACACAAATGTATGAAGAAAAAGATAAGGAATTAAAGAAGGCAGTAGAAAGTGGTCAAATTGCTATTAAAGAAGGGGCGAAGGAAATTTTAGAGTTTCTAAAAGAGAGAGGATATAGAATAGCTCTTGCGACATCAGCTAAAATAGAACGAGCTAATATTCAGTTTAGAAATACTGATATCAAAGAAGATTTTGATGTTATGGTTTATGGTGATGATGTAGTAAAAGCCAAACCAGATCCAGAAATATTTCTAAAGGCCGCTAAAAAGCTTTGTGTAAATCCTGAAGATTGTATTGTTATAGAGGATTCTGCTGCAGGTATTGAAGGAGCATATAAAGCTAAAATGATAGGAATACATGTAGAAGATCTTAAGAAAGCCGACAATGATATACTAAAGTATTGTCATAAAAGCTTTGAGAATTTACTAGATATTAAGGAGTATTTAAGTAAGAATATTGATAGGTAATAATTAATATATTCAGAATTTACGTTAAATTGTGTTTTTATAAATATTTATTATCTTACTATTTTGATAAAATGCGGTACATAGCTTGGAGATTATTCTAAAATAATACTTATTTTAGACAACAAATTTATTATTAATAAATTTGTTGTCTTTTTTTATAAAATAATCATATAATATTTAATAATTTTCTATAAATATATGTTATAATAGACTGGCGATGCATAAAATTGAGAGCTTCGTATTTATCTCGTTATTAACTTAAGGGGGAGGATAATAAGTTTATTATTAAACGTGTTAAGAAAGTTTTATTAACTTGAAAAATTCTCGAAATATGGTGTATCATATATATGGATTTTCTTTATTAAAATAGTGCGTTAATAGATACAATAGATTATTATGCGACGGTTTTGTTAAAAATAATAAACAATTATACTAAATAATATATATTTTATATGATTAGATTTGAAAATAAAAAGAAGACAAAATGTTAAGGAGTGAATATTATGGGAGATAATAAAAAATCTTTTATACAAAGTGCATTAGGTTCAGTTTTTTCTGTTTTTAGCGAAGAGGAATTAAAAGAACTGTCAAACGGCAGAAAAATTGCTATATGTGGAAAAGTTAACAATCCAGGGATAATAGAAGTTCCGGAAGGGGCTACACTTAATGAAATAATACAATTATGTGGTGGGCTTATAAACAAAAGTAACTTTAAAGCAGCTCAAATAGGACTTCCTTTCGGTGGCTTTTTAACAGAGGACAGCTTAGATAAAGAATTTGATTTTGGACTATTTTATGAAAATATTGCACGAACAATTATTGTTTTATCACAAGAAGACTGTATTATTCAATTTGAAAAATTTTATATAGAATATTTACTAGCAAAAATTAAAGATGGATCTTATAAGAACTATGAAGTTGTTAAAGAGGACATAACTGAAATGTTTAATATATTAAACAGAATAAGTAAAGGTGTGTCTAATATGCGTGAGATTTATCTTTTGAGAAATCTTGCAGTGACAGTGAAAAGTAAGATGAACCAAAAGCATAATATCATGGAAGAAATAATAGACAAATTCTATGAAGAAATTGAAGAACATATAGAGGAAAAGAAGTGTTATACATCACAATGTAACCATTTAGTAAAATTAACAATTACTAAAAAATGTATTGGATGCGGAGCTTGTAAAAGAGCATGTCCTGTTGATTGCATAAATGGAGAATTAAAAAAGAAACATGAAATAGATTATAATAGATGTACACATTGTGGAGCATGTGTCTCTGCATGTCCTGTTGATGCAATAAGTGCAGGAGATAATACTATGTTATTTCTTAGAGATTTAGCAACACCTAATAAGGTTGTAATTACTCAGATGGCACCAGCAGTTAGAGTTGCGATAGGTGAAGCTTTTGGCTTTGAACCAGGAGAGAATGTTGAAAAGAAAATAGCAGCAGGTCTTAGAAAACTAGGAGTAGATTATGTGTTTGATACGAGCTGGGGAGCTGATTTAACAATAATGGAAGAAGCTGCAGAACTTCAAGAAAGACTTGAAAGACATCTAGCTGGGGATGAGAGTGTAAAACTTCCAATTCTTACTTCATGCTGTCCTTCATGGATTAAATTTATAGAGCAGAATTATGGAGATATGTTAGATGTTCCTTCTTCAGCTAAATCTCCAATGGAGATGTTTGCTATAGTGGCTAAGGAAATATGGGCAAAAGAGAAGGGGCTTTCAAGAGATGAAGTTACTTCAGTTGCTATTATGCCATGTATTGCAAAGAAGTATGAAGCTTCAAGAGCAGAATTTTCAGTAGATATGAACTATGATGTTGATTATGTAATCACAACAAGAGAACTTATTAAAATATTTGAAAATTCAGGAATAAACTTAAAAGAAATTGAAGATGAAGAAATAGATACAGTTATGGGAGAATACACTGGAGCTGGAATTATATTTGGTAGAACAGGTGGAGTTATAGAAGCAGCTACAAGAACAGCTCTTGAAAAGATGACTGGAGAAAGATTCGATAATATAGAATTTGAAGGCCTTAGAGGTTGGGATGGATTCAGAGTTTGCGAACTTGAAGCTGGAGATATAAAATTAAGAATAGGTGTTGCTCATGGACTTAGGGAAGCAGCTAAGATGTTAGATAAAATAAGATCAGGAGAAGAATTCTTCCATGCAATAGAAATAATGGCGTGTGTAGGTGGATGCATCGGCGGTGGTGGTCAACCTAAAACAAAGGGAAATAAGCAGGCAGCATTGCAAAAAAGAGCAGAAGGATTGAATAATATAGATAGATCAAAGACACTTAGAAGATCAAATGAAAATCCAGAAGTACTTGCTATATATGAAAAATATTTAGATCATCCATTAAGTAATAAAGCTCATGAGTTACTTCATACAGTATATTTCCCAAGAGTAAAAAAAGATTAGAACATTAATTTGAGTGTGATTTAAAATTATAGAAAAACCTCGATGTTAAATATCGAGGTTTTTCTTGGAATTATATTAAAATATAGAATAATATAATTTTTACAGTTTATTATTTGGAAGAGTATTTTTATAATTTTCTTTACATATGCAATTGAAATTTATAATATTAATGTATACGTGTTTTTTCATATGATTATGAGTATATTTAAATATTCTTTATGTAATGTTAAATTTTATTATATATTTAATAAGTATTTTCTATTAATATATTTTGAGGGAAAATCGGATTCAATTATATATAATACATTTATATTTCGTATAATGAAATTATGCAAGTTATAGCATAAAGAATAGTGTTTGTTTATATTATCTTTAAATATTTTAATTTACTTATTTAAGCCAAGTAATATTAATACTTTATCACCTAATAAATTGATCAAGTAATGATAATATTATTAAATTTTACTTGAAGTTAATAAAAGATATCATATGATTATTATCAATTGATAAAGGAGTAGATGTTGGCTATTAATTTTTTAGTAGTAAGATAACATAATTTGAAGTGATTCAAGAAATACTACAATTGTTAAAATAAGGTGAGTAATATTAAAATTAGGTTAAGTTTTTTAAAAAGAGTTTAAAAATGTTACAAAATAGAATATACTTGTTACTGGATTATGATATTTAACAATATGTCGAATATTTATATTTTATAGGGAGATGTGATAATATGTTTAATTTAAATCCAAAAGAAGATAAATTCTATAAAATGTTTATAGAAGCTGCACAAAATGTAGAGGAAGGTGCAAAAGTATTAAGAGAAAGCCTAAACTCATTATCCAATATTGAACTTAATGTTAGCAAGATCGAAGAATTAGAACATAACGGTGATAGATTAGTAAATGTTATGGTTAAAGAATTAAATGATTCATTTATAACTCCTTTTGATAGAGAAGACATGTACTTATTGATTAAAAGATTAGATGACATTTTAGATTTAATCAACTCAACAATACATAGATTTGTAATGTTTAACGTTACTGAAAGTACAGAACCAGCAAAATATTTAGCTGATATGATAATAAAATCTACAAAACTCATATCTGAATTAATGGATGAACTTCATTTAATAGCTGGTAAAAATAATATAAATGAAAAGATAGTAACAATAAACCAAATAGAAAGTGAAGTAGATCGTTTATTTAGAAATACAGTAGGTGACTTGTTTAGAAATGAAAAAGATCCTATAGAAATTATAAAATGGAAAGAAATATATCAAATATTAGAAAACACTATTGATAAGTGTGAAAAAATTGCAAATATTGTAGAGGGAGTTGTCATTAAGAATGTTTAGTACTATGACTATAACAGTATTAATAGTAATTACAGTATTAATATTTGACTTTATCAATGGATTCCATGATACAGCAACAGCGGTAGCTACTTCTATTACAACAAGAGCGCTTAAACCGCAAACAGCTATAGTAATATGTGCAATTTTTAATTTCATTGGTGCATTCTCAGGAACAGCGGTTGCAAAAACTGTAGGAGAAAACATAGTAAGTCATAATTCTATGCCTCAATGGGTTATATTAGGAGTTTTAATTTCAGCAATAATATGGAACATAATAACATGGTATTTTGGTATTCCAAGTAGTTCATCTCATGCGTTAATAGGTGCACTAGTTGGTGGCGGAATAGCTTATAATTTGAAATTTGATGTAGTAAATTGGTATAATCTTTTTCATGATGTTGTAATATGGATATTTATTGCACCAATTATTGGTTTTACAGTGGGATACATATTAATGATATTATTAAATTGGATATTAAAACCATTTAAGCCTGGAATAATAAATAAAATCTTTTTGAAATTACAAGTTGTTGCTGGTTCACTTATGGCATTAAATCATGGAAGTAATGATGCTCAAAAGTCTATGGGATTAATAACTATGGCATTATTAAGTGGTGGACTTATCAGTACATTTGAAGTGCCAACATGGGTTATAGCATGTTGTGCTATAGCTATGGCTCTTGGAACAGCATCTGGAGGAAAAAAAATTATCAAAACAATGGGAAGCGGGATGGCAAAACTTACACCAGTAAATGGATTTGCGGCTCAAACAGGAGGCGCAGCTGTAATATTTTTAGCAACACTATTTCACGCCCCAGTAAGTACAACTCACATTATTTCAACAACTGTAATGGGAGTAGGAGCTTCTAAAAGAATTAAATCTGTAAAATGGGGAGTTGCTCAAAATATAGTTTGGGCTTGGATTTTAACTATTCCAATAACAGCAGCTCTTTCAGCATTTATTATATTTATAGCTAAGCTATTTATTTAGGTATTTAAGTAATAAGTTCGAGAAACTTATGTTAAGATCTTATATATGCAATAGATGATATTTTAAAATAATAAACCTATAGATTTCATATAACTGAGATTTATAGGTTTATTTTTATATTATATGAATAATTTATTAATATAAAGATAATCAATCTAATGTTATATGGAGGAAGAATGAACAGTTTGACTTATGAAGAGTTGATACTTCTAGATAATCTGATATATTTAAAATGGGATATAAAAGAAAACGAAAAACTTATAAATCTTGTAGATAATTTATTAAAAAGTGAGAATTTTGACTATCTTATGGAAGCCATTGGAGATTGTATAATAAGAATGGATACAAAAGAATGGATAATGATATTAAATCAAATAAAAGTTAAACCAAATTTAAGTAATCTAAGAATTAAGAATATAAATGATTACAATAATGGAATGGAATATGCCTGCTTTGTAAACGAGGAGGGGAATGCAACAGTAATTTTTAGAGGAACAGCTACAACAAAAGAATGGAATGACAATGGTAAAGGTGCTTATGAATATGATACACTTGAACAAATAGAGGCCTTAAAATATATAAATAACCTTGAATATAGTGATATTACGGTATCAGGCCATTCTAAGGGCGGGAACAAGGCTCAATATGTATCAATATTTTCTCCTAAGGTAAGCAAATGTGTTTCTATTGATGGACAGGGATTTTCGAAAGAATTTATCAGTAGATATGGAGAAGAGATTAGTAAAAACAAGGAAAAAATTATATCTATAAATGCAAAATACGATTATGTAAATTGTTTATTTAATTTGATATCAGAAAAGAATATATATATAAAAACTGAAATCCAGATTAATCCATTTGATTACCACAAGGCAAGTGTGCTTTTAGACGGAAATGGCAATTTAAGAGATGAGACAAATGAAGCTGAATTTTCAAAAATAATTAATTACTTTTCTTCCAGCATAATATCAAATTTACCCGATAATTTAAGATATTTAGTGATAGATGGCATTGTAAATGTAATAGAGCTCATGTTGTGCAGGACTGATGGTAAGGATAATCTATTTAAATCATTAGGCGAGTATTTAATAATGTTTTGCCATGATGGTTGTTCTAACTATAAAGAATTTTTTAGTATAGGATATTCTGTATCAGAGATATTGATCTTACCATTATTGTTTTGGAAGGATTTTGTTATTGTAGAGGAAAGCAATTCAAAGGAATTGCTTAATAATGTAGTAGTAAGAATGAAGTTATTGGAAAGTATGTCGATAAAAAAATTACAAATAATAGATAAGAGCCAAATAGATTTAATACAGAGCATATCAAGTGCAGTTGATGAGCTGATATATAGGATTGAGAATGAGATTTAGAGGTATAAAAAATAGTATTGAAAGAAATGGAGTAAATAAATGATTAAAAATTTATTGACATTATCAGGTTTTGCTTTAATCTCTGCATTAATATATTTAGATAATAAAATTATAAAATTATCTAAATATGAAATAAAAAGTAATAAGATTCCAAAAGAATTTAATAAATTTAAGATAATTCATTTATCAGATTTTCATAACTATAATTTTATCGGAAAAGATAATTTCCAGGTGATTAAAAAAATTGATACTGAAGCTCCAAACATTATCGTTATGACTGGAGACATGGTTAATAAATATGATAAAGATTTTAGCGTTTTTTTTAAGCTAGCAGAAACTTTGAGTAAAAGTTATAAAATATATTATATTATAGGTAACCATGAACAGAGATTAAAAAAACACGATTTAGATTTTATTACAAAAAGGCTGAGTGAATTTAATATAACTATACTAAATGATGAAAAACTCACTATTCAAGAAAAGGGTAGTTGTCTTAATATTTATGGCATAAATATCCCTCTTTCATTTTATAAAACAAGAAATAGGCCTTCAAATATAGAAGAAGTAATTGGGAAAGTATTAAAGAGGTGCGATTCCAAAGAATATAATATATTATTAGCTCATAATCCACTATATTTTAAAGAATATACAAAATTTGACATAGATTTAGTTTTATCAGGACATGTTCATGGAGGAATGATTAGATTACCATTTATAGGTGGAATACTTTCTCCAGAAAGAAAATTTTTCCCCAAGTATAATAGTGGAATTTATACAATAGATACGAAAAAGCTTATTGTAAGTAGAGGAATGGGACATAGTAAACCCGGTATAAGATTATTTAATATGCCAGAAATATTAAGTATAACTTTAAGAAATGAATCCTAGAAATTTAAAGTTTTTTTAAAATAAACTTAGTTATTTTACTTTGGGAGTTAAAACCTAATTTAGAAATTCCAAGTTATGGAAGGCCCATGGAAGGGAGCGAATTAAGAGAACATCTAAAATATCTCATAGATAATTTAGATGAAATTGCAAGACCTGAGCAAGGAAAATTTGTTTAATTTGATTATTTATACAGTATTGGAAGTATCATTTATATACTAATTAATATTACATATAAAAAACATAATATATTTTTATAAGGTGGGAACAATATAATTACACCCAAATAAAATTAATTTTTTAATTTAAGGAGGTAATTATTTATGGTACATGATAAAGAACATTCAGCAAAAGAGGGTTCTAATAACAGGAGCATAGGTGGATGGATTATAAGATTGGTTTTAACAGTTGTAGTTTTAGGCATAACATCTTTCTTAACACCTGGCTTTACTATTACAGGAATGTGGTCATTTTTAATAGCTGCGGTGGTAATAAGTGTAATAGATTATCTAGTAGAGGCGTTCATGGGTGTTGATGCATCACCTTTTGGAAGAGGTATAAAAGGATTTTTCATAGCAGCAATAATATTATATGTGGCTCAATTTTTTGTTCCAACTATGGCAGTATCTATCATTGGAGCAATTTTAGCTGCTTTAGTTATTGGAATATTAGATGCAATATTGCCCGGGAAAGTAATGTAAGTATTTAATAAGTAATAATATTTTCACAATATTAGGGATGATTATTTTATAATCATCCCTATAATTTTGCATCTTGTTTTTTATAGAACATAAATATATAATTTTATATAATTTAGTGCTTAAAAAGGAGAATTTTATGGATATAAATCATATACATCATATTGCGATAATTGCGTCTAATTATGAAGTATCAAAAAATTTTTATGTAAATATATTAGGATTTGAAATAATACGAGAAAATTATAGGAAAGATAGGGATTCATATAAACTGGATTTAAAGATAGGAAGTAGTGAAATTGAACTTTTCTCTATGCCAAATGCGCCTAAGAGACCATCATATCCAGAAGCATGTGGACTGAGACATTTAGCTTTTCATGTAAAAGATATTGAAGAAGTAATAAGAGAGCTAAATGAAAAAGGGATTGAAACAGAGCCAATTAGAATAGATGAATATACAAATAGGAAATTTACTTTTTTTAGTGATCCAGATGGTCTGCCCTTAGAATTACATGAATAAGCACATGAGGCAATAAAAATTATTAAGGAGGGTATTTTTAATGAAGTATGATTTTGAAACACTAGTATCTCGAAATAATGTAGGTGCAAGTAAATGGAATTTGATGAGAAAAATTAATAATGATGTTAGTGAATCTATAGTGCCTTTTTCTGTTGCAGACATGGAATTTAAAAATCCACCAGAAATTATTGAAGGGCTTAAAGAATATATAGACTCTAGTATTATGGGATATACAGAAGCTACATATAAGTATTATAAAGCAGTATGCAATTGGATGGAAAGAAGACATACATGGAATATAGAGAAAGAATGGATTACTGAATTCTCAGGTGTTGTGCCAGCACTATATACAATTGTTAGAGCGCTTACTAAAGAGGAAGATAATGTTTTAGTGATGACACCTGTATATTATCCTTTTTATAAAGCAATTACAGATAATAATAGAAAGATAATAAAAAGTGAATTAATACTTAATGAAGATCATTATGAAATAAATTTTGAAGATTTCGAAGAGAAAGCCAAATTAGAGGAGACCAAATTACTAATTTTATGTAATCCGCATAATCCAGTCGGACGAGTTTGGAGTGAAGAGGAGTTAAAAAATATTGGTAGAATATGTTGTGATAATAATGTTATTGTAGTATCTGATGAAATTCATTTTGATCTAATAATGCCAGGGTTTAAACATACAGTTTTTGCAAATATATCTGAAGAATTTGCGAATAATTCAGTTATTTGTACAGCACCAAGTAAGACTTTTAACTTAGCAGGTCTTCAAGTTTCTAATATTGTTATTAAAAATAAAAAAATAAGAGATAAAGTCAGGTATGAACGTAGAAAGTTTACAGGAAATTTAGGTCTTAATATTTTTGGATACAAAGCATGTGAAATTGCTTATAATGAATGCGAGCAATGGCTTGAGGAACTTATACAGACTATAAATAAGAATAGAAAAGTTGTAGAAGACTTTTTTAGGAGTAATATTCCTGAGGTCAATATAATAAACCTAGAAGGAACTTATTTGCAATGGCTAGATTTTAGAACATTGGAGAAGGATCATAAGGTATTAGAAAAATTTATGACAACAGAAGCGATGTTTTTCTTAGATGAAGGTTATGTTTTTGGCGATGAGGGTAAAGGATTCGAGAGAATAAATTTAGCATGTCCAACAAAGGTGCTTAAAGAAGCATTGGATAGACTATTAGAAGCTGTAGAAAGGTGCTACAGATAGACATGCTAAATATCATCCTTAAGTAATTATCTTATTTAAATTCAATAAAAATGAAACTATATTTATATGAACAATTATTTATAGAAATATAGTTTTAAAGTAATATATGATTAAATTTATCTATGTATATAGAAAAATATGTTTCTATATACATAGGAACATATATAAATATTTATAGGAATAATGCGGGTTAAATAGGATAAAACTTACAATGGTCTTGAAAAAGTATTATAAGGAAGACTATCATAGAAAAAGTACTGGAAAACTATTATTGACAAAAATTATACTATAAGATATCATAAGTGAGAGTTCAAATTTCATGATTAACACTTTAAAGTTAATCATGAAGTTTATGTGAGTTAAAGTAATAATATAATATATAAAAGCAATGAAAAAGAGGAGTAGAAATTTTTGAGCATTAAAAGGAAACTAACTCAGGAGAGTTTAGGAGTACGGTTCTTTTAGCAAGGAAACTCACTCAGACGAGCTGAGGAGTACAGTTCTTTAGCTAAATCATAGATTTAGAAAGAACTAGCAAGAACTAGGAAGAGAGAGGGAGGCGCTGAAAACCCTTATGCAAGAAATTTTGAAGGTAGCTTTTGAGCTTCTTTAGTGAAATAATAGTAGCTAAAGACGGTTTGTCTGAATCGTTATTTAAATTAAGAGTCCATTAATGCAGTAATTCTGTATATGTGGAAATAAAGGTGGTACCGCGAGCTTTCGTCCTTTTGTGATGAAGGCTCTTTTTGCGTTGAGAATCAAAATTTTATATTTGCTTCTTGGAACTTTCACAGTCTGTATTTTATATTCGCTTATTCGAAAGCCAAAAGAGACTGAATGTGAGTCGGATTTAACTTATTAAGACACAGCAATTGCAGTGCATATTCTAAAGAATATATATTCTTAGGAATAAATATTCTTTACAATATTTATTGTTTAGAATATAAAAATTTAACAAGTTAATTGTTAGTTTAACTAAGTTTGGAGGAATTAAAATGTCAGAAGAAATAAAAAATATATCAACTACATATGATCCAAAAGAATTTGAAGATAGGATCTATAAAAATTGGGAGGAGAAGGGATACTTTACTCCAGTAATCGATAAGAATAAAAAACCATATACAATAATCATGCCACCACCAAATATAACAGGTCAACTTCACTTAGGGCATGCATTTGATGATACTCTTCAAGATATGCTTATTAGATTTAAGAGAATGCAAGGATATTGTACATTATGGTTACCTGGAGAAGACCATGCGTCAATTGCGACAGAAGTTAAAGTTGCAAATCAGTTAGCAGAACAAGGTTATGATAAAAAAGAAATGGGAAGAGAAGCATTCCTTGAAAAAGTTTGGGAATGGAGTGACAAGTATAGAGCTACAATAAGAAACCAAGTTAAAAAGCTTGGGGTATCTGCAGACTTTACAAGAGAAGCATTTACAATGGATGAAAACCTTAGTGCTGCTGTAAAACATGTATTTGTTAAGCTTTATAATGAAGGTTTGATTTATCAAGGGAATAGAATAACTAACTGGTGTACACACTGTCAAACAGCATTATCAGATGCAGAAATTGAATATGAAGAACAAGCAGGACATTTCTGGCATATCAATTATCCATTAGCTGATGGAAGCGGGGTTATTGAAATAGCAACAACTAGACCTGAAACATTGCTTGGAGATAGTGGTGTAGCTGTAAATCCTAATGATGAAAGATATAAACACCTTATAGGTAAAACTGTAATACTTCCTCTAGTTAATAGAGAGATTCCTATAGTTGGCGATGAATATGTAGATTTAGAATTTGGAACTGGTGCAGTTAAGATGACTCCAGCTCATGATCCTAACGACTTTGAAGTTGGTAAAAGACACAACTTAGAAATCATAAGAGTAATGGATGATAAGGGAATTATCAATGAAAAAGGTGGTAAATATAAAGGTCTAGATAGATATGAAGCAAGAAAAGCTATAGTTAAGGATTTAGAAGAAGCAGGTCTCTTAGTTAAGATAAAAGATCACGCTCATAATGTTGGAACTCATGATAGATGCGGAACTACGGTAGAACCTATAATCTCAAAACAATGGTATGTTAAGATGGAAAGTCTTGCAAAGCCAGCAGTAGAAGTAGTTAAGAATGGCAAAACTAAATTTGTTCCTGAAAGATTTGATAAGATATACTTCAACTGGATGGAAAATATCCAAGACTGGTGTATTTCAAGACAATTATGGTGGGGACATAGAATTCCAGTATATTATTGTCAAGATTGCGGAGAAATGATGGTACTTGAAGATGCTCCAAAGGCATGTACTAAATGCGGAAGCTCCAATATTAAACAAGATAATGATGTACTTGATACATGGTTCTCTTCAGCATTATGGCCATTCTCAACACTTGGCTGGCCAAACAAAACAGAAGACTTAGAATACTTCTATCCAACAAGTACATTAGTTACAGGACATGATATTATCTTCTTCTGGGTTGCAAGAATGATATTCTCAGGACTTCACTGCATGGGAGAAACTCCATTTAATACAGTTCTTATTCATGGTTTAATTAGAGATTCTCAAGGTAGAAAGATGAGTAAATCTTTAGGAAATGGTGTTGATCCACTAGAAGTAATTGAAACTTATGGTGCTGATGCCTTAAGATTTATGATAGCTACTGGTAATGCTCCAGGAAATGATATGAGATATTATCCTGAAAGAGTTGAATCATCAAGAAACTTTGCAAATAAGATTTGGAATGCTTCAAGATTTGTAATGATGAACCTTGATAAAGAAGTAATGAACAAATATAAAGGCTGCAAAGAATATTCTTTAGCTGATAAGTGGATATTATCAGAAATGAATACTTTAATAAAAGAAGTAACAGAAAACATGGAAAAATATGAACTTGGAATTGCTATGCAAAAAGTTTATGACTTTATGTGGACTGAATTCTGTGATTGGTATATAGAACTTGTTAAACCTGTATTCTATGGAGAAGATGAGAAAGCTAAGGGAATAGTTTACAACGTATTAAATACAGTTTTAATTACAGGATTAAAATTATTACACCCAGCTATGCCATTTATAACAGAAGAAATATTCACTCACTTAAGTGATGAGGAAACTATAACAACTTCAGCTTGGCCTGAATTTGACGAAGCTTTAGTAAATAAAGAAGCAGAAGATGATATGGCATTTGTAATTGAAGCTATAAAAGGTTTAAGAAATGTTAGAGCTGAAATGAACGTACCACCTTCAAGAAAGGCAAAAGTAATCTGCTATATAGCTGAGGATGCTAAAAAAGCATTTAACTCAGGTGTAGCATACATTGAAAAGTTAGCGTCTGCATCAGAAGTAGAATTTATTAGTGATAAGGCTAATGTTCCTGCAAATGCTGTATCTCTAGTTGTTAAAGGCGGAGAATTATTTATGCCGCTACTTGACTTAGTAGACAAAGATAAGGAATTAGACAGATTAAATAAAGAAGCAAAGAAACTAGAAGGAGAAATTGATAGAATAGATAAAAAGCTAGGAAATCAAGGTTTTGTTGCTAAAGCACCAGCAGCAGTTGTTGACGCTGAAAAAGAAAAGAGAGTTAAGTATGTTGAAATGTTAGAAGCTGTTAAAGTTAGAATTGAAGCTTTAAAATAATTTTAATGAAATTCAGTAAAAGATATTACTAAGTTCCTTGGAGCTTGGTAATATCTTTTTATTTTTTAAAAGTTTTACTCTAAAAGATAAGGGAGCTATTATAGCATATAAACAAACATGCATTAAATTATTATCATCATAATAATTTCAATTATTATATAGTTAGTAAAATGAAAAAAGTTAAAAATTTTTGAAAGGTAAGGATATAATAGGAGGATTATTAATATATATAATTCTAGAATAATATATATGGAGGCGTTTGAATTTTGAAAGCGAGAAGGCATTTACTTAACTTAATTTTTTGGATATCCTTATCAATCTTATTTAATATTATTATATATTACACACGAGGTGAAACATCAGCAATAGAATACTTTGGTGGTTACATAGTAGAAATGTCGTTAAGTTTAGATAATTTATTTTTATTTCTGATGATATTTTCAAGTTTTAGAATACAGGAAGAATACCAGGAAAGGATACTTCTATATGGCGTTATAGGGGCGATGGTATTAAGGTTAATTTTCATTTTACTTGGCGTAGCTATGGTAAATAAATTTAGTTTTATATTATCTATCTTTGGAGTATTATTGCTACTTAGTGGTGCAAAAATATTTCTTAGGGAAGATGATAATATTCAATTTCATGATAATTTGGCAGTTAAGATTTTAAGAAGGATAATGCCTATAACAAATGTTTTGCATGGAAATAAATTTTTTGTTAGGCAGAATAAGATCATTTATGCTACACCTCTTTTTATAGTACTTTTAATAATAGAATTTTCAGATATTATTTTTGCAATAGATTCAATCCCAGCTATTTTTTCTATAACAACGGATACTTTCATAGTTTATACATCTAATATTTTTGCGATTTTAGGACTTAGAAGTATGTACTATATATTAGAAAAGATGAATAATATGTTCAAGTTCATGAAATATGGAGTTGGATGTATATTAATTTTTACGGGAATAAAGTTAGTAATATTGTTTTGGGAAATTGAAATTTCAGTTACAAATTCTGTGTTGATTATATTGTCTATTTTATTAGCTAGTATATTAATATCTCTATTATTAAGTGAATTTGATAAGTTTAGAAATTGGTGTAAAAGAAGATTATAGATATTATGAAAAGGGCGCAAAGGCACAATACGGAATTTAACCACAGTCGCCTTCGAGTTTCTTCTTGAAGAATTATGGAATAAATTTAATACAGAGATGTTTTTGTTTAGCTTTTAATTAGTCATTTCACTAGAATTAAGATATAATGTAAAGTAAATACATACTATTTAGATTTTGCATTTATAGAAAAACATAAAAGACAAAGAGGTAAGAAAAATGAGCATGACTTATAAAGAAGCAATGGATTATATTACAAGCGTGGGGAAGTTTGGATCTAATTATGGACTTGAAAGAACTTTTAGAATTTTAGAGTTACTTGGAAATCCTCATGAAAAACTCAAACTTATCCATATTGCAGGGACTAATGGCAAGGGATCAACTACAGCTATGATATCAAAAATATTAATTGGAATGGGATATAAAGTCGGAATGTATACATCCCCATATTTAGAAGAATTTGAAGAAAGAATTCAAATAAATGGAAGTAATATTAGCAAAAAATCATTAGTAGACTTAGTAGAAGAAATTAAATTAGTAGTTAATAAAGTAATTGAAGAAGGATATGAACATCCTACTGAGTTTGAAATCATAACTGCATTAATGTTTTTGCATTTCTATAGAGAAAAAATAGATTATGGAGTAATTGAAGTTGGTCTTGGTGGAAGATTAGATTCTACCAATGTATTAACGCCTAAGGTTAGTGTAATAACATCAGTAAGTTTAGATCATATAAATATATTGGGTGATAATTTAAAAGATATCGCAAAAGAAAAGGCCGGAATTATAAAAGAAAATATACCGGTTGTACTCTATCCTCAAAAAAAAGAGGCAGAAGAAGTAATATTAAAGATAGCGGAAGAAAAAAAATCAAAAGTATATTTTGTGAATGAACAAAATGGAAAATTGGTTGATATCAATTATGATGATTTTTATCAAAATGTAGTTGTTAAAAGTATTAAAAATATATATAAGATTAAATTTCCTTTGCTTGGAGAACATCAAATATTAAATTTGGGAGTTGCTTTAAGTGCAATAGAGGTATTATGCGAGAATGAAAAAATAGAATTAAATACAAGCTTAATTGAGAAAGCTTTACAGGAAGTTGTATGGATAGGAAGACTCGAGGTCTTAAAAAAGAAACCTACGATAGTAATTGATGGGGCACACAATATAGATGGAATTAAAGCTCTTAGAAAAAATATAGAAAAGTATTTTAAATATAATAAATTATACTTATTGCTTGGTATTTTAGCAGATAAGCAAGTAAAAGAAATGGTACAGGAAATAACACCATTAGCTGAAAAAGTTTATGCACTTACACCACATAGTGAAAGAGCTGAACTTAGTGAAAATTTGAAAGAGGAAATATTAAACTATAATTCAAATACTATTGCATTAGAAAGTTATGAGGAGGCTTTTTCTCTAGCGTTAAAAGAAGCTAAGGAAGAGGATTTAATTGTAGTTAGTGGATCATTATACATGATTGGAGATATGAGAAAAATTATAAGAAATAAATTTCCTAATAAGTAGAATTGGGGCACATATATTTTCCGAATTAGTCTAAAAGAATATAAATCAAAAGATTCCGAGGCAAGCTTCGGAATTTTGATTAAAAGGAGTAGTGAAAGTTATATGGTTAAGATAGAAATAGAAAATTACATCAATAATAAGAACTCAATCTATTATGATTTAAAAGAATTTCGTGATAGAAATCCAGATACACTATATAGCTATCAAGACTTTGAAGTGGCTGGAAGAAGGGAATTTAAGATTATTACGAACAAAGTTCGTAAACTTCAGGATTATGAAAAGAATAGGCTAGCTAGTGAGCTAGTAGGACATTTATGTAATTATGCTTTGGATGAAGAAAAATTATCAAGTGTCCATGATTATATTACGTTAAATCCAATCATCGGTTATTATGAAAACTTGATTAAAATCTTCAAAGACTCTATGGAGAATAATAAAGAGATGTTACAAGCAATGAGCAAGAGAGTAAATAATTTACTTAAAGAGAGTTCGTATTCAGAAGCGGTGAAATTAGGGATATTACTTTCGCCTATATGCAGCATTAAAAACTTGAAGGATATATTAAATGTGTTTTCTATTCATAATGAATATATTTTCTATACAATCAAGTCATATGAATATATTGGAAGTTGTAATAATATAATTTTTGAGATTTCAAAAAGATCTAAAGGATATGGGAAGATATTTTGTATAATGAATCTTACTCCTACAACTTATGAGATAAAAAAATGGATGATTGAAAAAGGTTGTGATAATAGTGTTGGCATTACGGAATTATTATCTTACACTATGCTTTCGTTAGATCTTCTGAGCTATTTGGAGGATACAAAATTTTCAAAAGAAGAGATTGAAGTTTTTGCAAAATCTTTCAGTACATTGCTTTCAGACTATAGTTTGGATGATATTAAGTATTCAACAAAAGTTTGCAATAAGTTATTAGAAATTATTGATAATATAAGTGGTGGCATATATTCGTTATATGCTGTAGTTTCAATTTTATATTCAATAGAAGCTATTATTATTGATGAATATAAGAATAAAGGAAATTCAAATTCGTATAAGTTAAATAATGATTATAAAGAAATAGTAGATAATTGTAAAAAAATTTGCAAGAAAGAGTTGTGGCATAATGTAATTGCGAATGAAGTTCACAATATAGAAATTGAAAGTAGTATATTAATAAGTTGTGCAGATAGAACGAAGTACAGATTAAAGAAAAGTGAATTTGAATTAATTATAAAAAGAGATTATACAAATGCACTTTTATATAAATATGCATTTTCCATTGGAAATAAGGCTATAAAAAAATGTGCTTTTAAATTAGGGTTGGGAAAATTACCAATGACTGAAATATTAAGCGGACAGGATGAATTAAAAATAGAAAATTTACTTTATGAGGATATAGCACAAATTTGTTTCTTTATAATTATAAAATATGCACAATATGAAGATTTTATAGATGAGTATAAGGATATTAACTTTCAGGCGCTAAAATCACCTTTAATTGAGACTAGAATTCAAGCGGCTGCAAATCTTCAAAGATTTAAAGACGAGTTTGATTCATTGGATAAAGAAACTATTAAGGACGCTATTAGCACAGAGATTGTTAGTGATGTACGAAGAGCATTAAATTCACTTTTGATTAAATCAAGTAGCAAAAAGAATAAAAAATATGTCCAAATAGATGAGAATATGCATATTGATGCTCATGTTAAAGATATATATTTAACCAGTGTAAACATTGCTGGAACAAGCTACTTTGATATGAGTGAAATATACAATAAATTATTGGAAGAGGATATTGTATATTTAAAAAGAGATTTTGATAATGAATATGATAAAAATGCAATTGAAGTTATAACAACAGAAGGATTTGTAATGGGGTATGTTCCAAGAGACAATAATTTAATATTAAAGAATTTAATAGATAAAGGTAAATATCTTTATGGAAAAGTAGAAGAGATAAGTGAAGATTATAGTGTTATAAAAATTCAAATATATCTAAGTTATAAAGATGTAATTGAGGAAATAACAAATACTTTATCATTACTATCTGGGGAGAGAGAAGACTATTTGCAATAAAAATAGTACGGATTGAAGTTCAATAAAACATAAAAACCATGCATAAGAAAGAAGAGTTTCTTTACTTATGCATGGTTTTTATGTTAGCAAAATTGAATAAATTATTGCTAGAAATTTATAATCTATTTTTAGTTTATAGAATTTTCTTTCTTCCAAGCTAATAGTGCTTTTGATAGCTGATCAGGACAAGATGTTCCTTTATTTCTGCAATCTATTCCACCTAATCTTTTTATTATATCATCCACAGGCATACCTTTAACTAATTGACCAATGCCTAATAAGTTTCCAGCACATCCTCCAACGAATTCTACATTTTTAAGAATATTATTCTCAATTTCAAGATTTATTGTAGATGAACAAACACCAGTTGTTTTATATGAAAACATTCCACACACTCCTTAAGATAAAATATAACTATATACATGAAAAGTAAGCAGCTATAAAGAATTTTCCAAAATTACTTACTTTGAAAATGTAATTAGTTAAGCTCACTTTATTATACAAGAAATTTGTCAATAAATAAAGATAATGAAGTTAATAAGTTGTACCAATAATATATATTCAGAATATATTATAGATAGTAGAATGATTATCTTAAAAGGGGGGAATGGAGTGAGTTATATTGTTTTATGCAATACTGGTTCAGATAGTTTGAATAAAATAAACACTGAGAATCTAAATACTCAAAATATAGTTTTATCTATTGGTGAAGGTCCATTTGGCCCTCATGGATTATCATTATATAAAAATAAGCTATTAGTTGCAAATAACTATAATAATAGCATATCGTTGATAGATTTTAATAGTTTTAAAGAAGAAGGCAATATATATGTAGGAGCGCATCCAAATGATATAGTGGCTTATAATGATATTGCTTATGTTTCGTGCGGAGAATCTGACTCTTTAATAATATACGATTTGCTAAATGATAGGATTAATTTCGAAATACCAACAGGAAGATTTCCTCATAATATCACATTATTAAAAGATAGAAATTTAGTTTTTATAAGTAATATGGGAGATGACAGTATATCTATAATTGACTATATAAATAATAAGGAGATAAAACGAATTAAAGTAGAAAATACTCCTGCAAAGATAAGCGTATCACAAAATAAAAAATATTTATACGTATGTATGAGTTATCTTGGGCGTGATAAAAATGGTAGTGTTGGAATAATAGATTTAAATACTCTTGAATTAATAAATAAAATTCAAGTTGGACACTCGCCAGTAGATTTATTTGAAGAAGACAGCTTCCTATATGTTTCTAATTTATGTGATGGTTCTATAAGTATTGTAAATTTAAATGAACTTAAAGAAGAGGAAAAAATTGATATTGGCGGAATGCCTAGAGGAATAGTGAAATCTAGAGATAACATATTTGTTGGAGACTTTTTGAATGGAGTACTGAAGATAATAGATATGAAAAATAGGAGAATAAAAACCATACCAATAGGAAATGAACCCAATGGTATGACTTTAACTTAGACATATGAAAGAAAATAACAAGTCCAAAATACCATGATTATTTTTTATCAGGCAAGAAATTAGAATGGCCTCATAGCCTGCTATTAGGGCATTCCGCTGATAAACAGAGAACCCAAATCTATGATTTGGTGTGAATCGCTTACTCAGTGAGCGCATGCGAGTCAAACTTCCAATTGTGGAAAATAGGCGTGGCCGATGGAAATATTATTTTTTTGATTATGTCTTAAATCGATAAAAGTAACTTTAATTAATTAATAAACTTATTATATTGGTATAAATTTCGGAAGGATTTTCTTTCCATTTAGCACAAATTGAAGTAGCTTGATTTTTGGATGGAACTGATAATTTTAATTCCATTAATAACGAGTCGTTTTCTACAGCTTTAAGGTTAACAATAAAACTATCGTTTGCACCTAATGTGTAATCAGAATGTATAGTTAATTCCTTTTTTATAGACTCTATTTTTTCTTTTATATAGTCATTAATAGTAGACATTTTTGAAGGGGATATTCTATCTTTAAATAAAGAGAGAACATTATCTCCTTTTTCTGTTAATATCAATAATTTTTTATCATTTACATCATGATATTCAACGAATTTAGATTCCTCAAGCTCTGATAAATATTGCTGGAATGTAAAATAATTAATAAAGTTATTTTCAAGAATTATTTCAGTAAGCTGAGTATTTGATATAGGATTTTTTATTGATTTTAAAACATATAACATTAATAACTTATTTTCTGCTAATTCTGATGAACTTTCGTACATAATTACCTCCATAATTGATGAAAATCTCCTTTTATTATAACACAAATTTTTTTTTAGTGAATAGGAGTATATCATAATTTATAAGTTTAAGTTTACTTAATAGCATAAAAAAATATGTAATGCATATAGTTTAAATATAAAATATAAAGTTAAAAGGAGCATGGAAAGTGACGTGGAAGAAAAAGAGAATCGGTATTGACATATTTTTGATTATCTTTTTAGTATTTATATCTATAGGGATTAGCAAAGCGATACAGGCAATGGGTAACATTCAGGAAGAAGATCCTATATATTGTGTTGATACTAATGAAAAAGTTATTAGTTTAACATTTGATATAAATTGGGCAGAAAAAGATAATTTGAATGTAATATTAGACATATTGGACAAATATAATGTAAAAGGAACATTCTTCATAATGGGGGGATGGGTAAATTACAGCAAGGACAATGTGGAGAAGCTTAAGGCAATAAAGGAGAGGGGGCATGAAATAGGTAATCATAGCTACAAACATCCTATGTTCACTAAAATAGGAGCAGATAGAATGAAAGAGGAGATAGAAAAGACTAATGATACAATTGAAAAATATACAGGTGAGAGACCTAAGCTATTTAGGTTTCCAAGTGGAGATTATAATAAAGAGGCTTTTTCAAAAGTAAGAAACCTAGGATATGTACCAATTCAATGGAGTGTTGATTCTGTAGATTGGAAAGAGATATCTGAAGAAACTGAATATAACAGAGTTATGAAAAACGTTAAACCAGGATCTATACTTCTTTTTCATAATAATGCAAAGTATACTCCAAATAATTTAGATAGAATTATTAAAGAACTAAAGGATAAAGGATATGAGTTTAAATCAGTAGGTCAAATGATATATTCAGATAACTATAGCGTAGACAATCAAGGGATTCAACATAAAGTGAAACTTGATTCAGCTGGGGCTGAATCTTAGACGAACTTATCCAGGGACTAGTGCCACTTACTACTATCTTTAAAATTGTGATTTACTAAGGGCAGTTAGTCATCGGATAAAAATAATTAATATTTATTGAAAATAAACTAGTTTTTGTATTATAATGGTAATATATGCTAGTGGGAGCATATATTACACAAAATAAAATAATTTCCGATGGAGAGAGGGATTACAATGGATAATTTGATGTTAAATAACAAAATTTACCTTGAAGGCAAGGTAACATCTGGATTAGAGTTTAGTCATGAAATGTATGGGGAGGGTTTCTACACTTTTGATTTAGATGTAATGAGATTAAGTGATTCAGTAGATAAATTAAATATTACTGTTTCAGAAAGATTACTAAGTGACATAAAGCTTGATGAGGGTGTTGAAATAATTGTTGAAGGTCAACTTAGATCTTATAACAAGTTTATTGATGGATCTAACAAGCTAATACTTACTGTTTTTGCAAGAAACATTGAACCATGTCTAGAAAGAAGTAAAAATCCCAATGAAATATTTTTAGATGGATACATTTGTAAGGAGCCTATTTATAGAACTACACCATTTGGACGTGAGATTGCAGATGTATTACTTGCCGTAAATAGAGCATACAATAAATCAGATTATATTCCAACTATTGCCTGGGGAAGGAACTCAAGATTCTGTCAAACTTTAAATGTTGGAGATAATATTAAGGTATGGGGAAGACTTCAAAGCAGAGAATATCAAAAAAAGGTATCTGATAGTGAAGTTGTGAAAAAGATTGCATATGAGGTATCAATCTCAAAAATGGAAAGAGCTAATAAGGAAGAGAGCACTGGAGAAGAGGGCGCAGTATAGAATTGTTTATTTAATTAAAATAAATATTCTAAATTCGAAAAAGCTATAAGCATTATGTAACATAAATATAGTATTTTTTTGGTAAATAAAAAGGTTTCAATTAATATAGATTTATTGAAACCTTTTATTTAATTATGAGAAATAACCAGTATATTAACTTTATACATCTGATAGGTACTTTCTCAATAATATATTATGTAATTTTGAATTTCTAATAAAAAATAATTACTTTCTTAAGTCATCTAATATTTGAGTTTTATCTTTTGTCTTGTCATCTACTGCCTTGATTATCTTAGCAGGAGAACCAGCTACAACAACGTTGTCTGGAACATCTTCTGTAACAACAGAACCAGCAGCTACAACGCTACCTGCACCTATCTTAACGCCTTCAAGGATTACAGAATTAGCACCAATTAAGGCATTATCGCCAATCATACATGGTTCTTTGCTTGGTGGCTCTAATACTCCAGCAACAACAGCACCAGCACCTAGATGAACATTCTTACCTAATTGCCCACGAGCACCAACTACAGCATTCATGTCAACCATAGTTCCATCTCCGATTTCAGCACCAATGTTTATTACTGCACCCATCATTATTACTGCATTTTTACCAATAGTAACCTTATCTCTGATGATAGCACCTGGCTCAATTCTAGCGTCAACTTCAAGTAAATCTAGCATTGGAATAGCAGAATTTCTTCTATCATTTTCTATTCTAAAGTGTTTTATAAGATGTTTATTATCTAAAACTATTTTAGTTATAGAATCAGATTCTCCCATTAGTATATAAAATCCGTTAGAACCGTACCACTCTACATCATTCATTTCAGCATTGCTTAAATCTCCATTAACATAGACTTTTACTGGAGTAGATTTTTTTGATTCCTTAATAAATCTAGCAATTTCATAAGGATCCGTTAAATTATATGACATTATATCACCCTTTCCATTATTTTCGCAATCATCCTTATTATAATAAAGATTGAACGCAATTAAAAGGGGAATAAGTAAAAAAACACAAATAGTTTGAATCAATTTTATTAATGAGGTAAAATAAGTTTATATTGCAAAACGGGGGCGCATAAATTATGAATAAACAAGTAGAGAAAATACAAATCTCGGGAATAAGAAGATTTGCAGAGAAAGTTAAGAAAGTTGAAGGAGCAATATCACTAACCATCGGACAGCCAGATTTTCCTGTGCCAATAGATATATCTGAGGCTATGATTCAGGCTATAAGAGATAATAAAACAGTTTATACATCAAATGCAGGTGTTGACGAACTTAGAGAAGAAATTTGTAATTACTTAAGAACATTTGATATTGAATATAATAAAGATGAAATATGCATAACAGTTGGTGGAAGTGAAGGATTATATTCAGTATTATTTGCTGTTATGAATTCAGGAGATAAAATATTAATACCTGGACCTGCTTATCCAGCTTATGAAAATATTTCTATAATGATAGGGGCAGATGTAGTAACATATCCTTTAAATGAAGATTTTACATTAAATTTAGATAAAATTAGAGAAAAATTAGAGAATGAAAACATTAAAGTATTAATGTTGTCATTTCCATCAAATCCTACAGGTGCAATTTTATCTAAGGAGCAAAGAAACGAACTTGTTGAATTAATAAAAAATAAAAATATTATAGTAATAACAGATGAAATGTATTCGTCTATAATTTTTGATGATTATTATTCAGTAGCACAGGCAAAGGAAATAAAAGATAAAGTCATATATGTAAGTGGGTTCTCTAAAATATTTTCTATGACAGGGCTTAGAATAGGTTATGTTGCATGCTGTGAACAGTACATGAAAGAAATAATGAAAGTACATCAATATGGTGTTTCGTGTGCACCTTCTATTGCACAATATGGAGTTCTTGAAGGGCTAAAAAAATCTTTAAATGATGTAGAAAATATGAGAAAGACCTTTGAAAGAAGAAAAGACTACTGTTTGAATAGATTAAGGGATCTTAATTTGGAAGTTGCAGAACCTAAGGGAGCATTTTATATATTTCCTTCAATTAAAAAGTTCAATATGTCTTCTGAAGAGTTCTGTGAAAAGTTATTAAATGAAGGAAAGCTTGCTTGCGTACCAGGTACAGCCTTTGGTGATTTAGGGGAAGGATATATGAGAATTTCATATTGCTATAGTGATGAAATTTTAAAAGAGGCATTTGATAGATTTGAAAGATTTTTAAAATCAAATTTCACAAATTGCTAATTAAAAGTTTTAGAAACAATAAGATAAGCTATTATTTAATGAACTCTTTAATATAAATAATAAATAAAAATAGGGGGCATAACAATGAGCGAATTTAAAAATGTTACAGCAGTAAAAAAAGCAAATGTATATTTCGATGGAAATGTAACTAGCAGAACCATCATATTTGAAGATGGTGAAAGAAAAACTTTGGGGATAATGTTACCTGGGGATTACGAATTTGGAACTGGAGATAAAGAGGTAATGGAGATCCTAGGAGGGGCAATGGATGTAAAATTACCAGGTTCAGATAAATTTGATACATACAAAGAAGGAGATACTTTTATAGTACCTGCAAACTCTAAATTCAGTCTAATAGTAAAAGAAGTGGCAGATTACTGTTGCTCTTATATTAAAGAATAGTTAAGGTATTAAAAATACTTATAAAGATATAGATATGAAAGCATCTGTTTTTACAGGTGCTTTTTTCTTCATGGTATGCCGAGCGTGGGAACTTGCTAAACAAAGTAAAAAACTCAATAACTATCCGAAATAGGCTTAAGTAAATTTAACAGGTAATTCATTATAACTACTTTTCACTGTGTTACGTTGACACAATATTTATTTTTTTGTTAGTATTATATCATCAAAACAGAAGATTAAATATTAAAATATGGTGCAAAATATCGCAATGTCTTCAAGCAAGGATTATTATAAAAGGTGAATGTATGAAAAAGATAATGAATGAACAATTAATTTATGAAGTACTTTCAGTTGTAGAAGAAATCCCTGAAGGGAAAGTAGCTACATATGGACAAATTGCTATTCTTATTGGCAGAGACAAAAATGCACGGCTTGTTGGGAAGATTCTTAGTCAGGCAGAATTTTATGGGCAATATCCATGTCATCGCGTGGTAAATCATGCTGGAAGATTGGTACCAGGGTGGGATGAACAACGATTTCTGCTATTAGAAGAAGGTGTATCCTTTAAAAATAGTAATCATGTTGATATGAAGAAAAATAAGTGGGAATATTAGGGTGGAGATGCAAGATGAATGAACAGAATTATTTAAATTCTATTGATTCCCTTTATATAGAATATTTAATAATACAAGTAGATGTAATATTATAAATGCTTATATCACTTAAAATAAGTAATATAAGCATTTATAATATGTTTCAGTGGAATTTAGATGGTTATTATTCTTAGAATCATCCATCTAAATTCCTAGAAACTATAGTACAGTTATTTATTTTAATTAGTAACTAATTTATTGAATTCCTATAACATCACTCATGTCATATAATCCAGGTTGAGATACAGAAGCCATATATTCACACGCTTTTAGAGCACCAACTGCGAAAACTTCTCTTGAAATTGCTTTATGAGTTAATTCTATTACTTCACCAGTTCCGGCAAAGATAACATCGTGGTCTCCAATTATACCACCACCTCTAACTGCATGTATACCAATTTCATTTTCTTCTCTTTTGGAATTTCCTTCTCTTCCATAGATGTACTTTGTTGTATCTTCTATAGAGTCTTTTATGGAATCAGCAAGCATAATTGCAGTTCCACTTGGAGCATCCACCTTTTGATTATGATGCTTTTCAACTATTTCAATATCATAGTTTCCATAGAGTAGAGGAGTTACTTTCTTTAAAAGAGAATTAATTAAATTAATACCAAAAGACATGTTACCTGATCTAAATAGCTTAAGAGTAGTACTCTTTTCATCTATTAAAGATAAATCTTCTGGTGTAAAGCCAGTTGAACATATTACTAATGGTTTGTTAGTTTTTTCTGTTATTTCTAATAGACTATGAAGAGCATCAGCTCTTGAAAAATCTAATAAAACATCATATTGGATGTTTAAATCCTCAGTGCTTTCAAAGATAGGATATGGAGCATTACTTGGAAATTTATCAATTCCAGCAACAATCTCTAAGTTCTTAAATTTATCAGCGCACTCTGTAATCATCTTACCCATCTTACCTGAGCAACCATTTAATACTATTTTTATCATATTATCACCTTATATCAATTTATAATCTAGCAAAGCAGCTTTTAGTATTTCCTCATTGTTATTATCCATTTCACAAAGTGGAAGCCTTAAAGGACCAACATCGAGGCCCATAAGATTCATGGCTGTTTTAACTGGGATTGGATTCGTTTCTAAAAATAAAGTATTAGCTAAAGATAATGTGTCTAATTGAATATCTAAAGCTTCCTTAAATTTATTAGCTAAACATTTTTCAGCTATTTCATGAACTTTACTTGGAATTATATTAGCTAAAACTGAAATTACGCCTATACCTCCAATAGACATTATAGATACAATTTGATCATCATTACCAGAATAAATATCTATAGAATCTCTGCAAAGCGCCTTCATTTGAAGTATTTGGCTGATATTTCCGCTAGCTTCTTTTATCGCAACAACATTGCTTAATTCAGCAAGCTTAGCTAAAGTTTTAGGTGCAATATTAACACCTGTCCTACTCGGTACGTTATAAAGTACAATAGGAGTATTAACCTCATCATTTATAGCTTTAAAATGTTTTATCAAACCATTTTGAGTAGTTTTATTGTAATATGGTGTAATAACAAGAAGTCCATCTACTCCAACGCTTTCAGCATATTTACTCATTGAAATAGCAGCAGCAGTATTGTTTGAACCGGTTCCTGCAATTACAGGAATTCTTTTGTTTATTACATCAACTGTAAATTTAATTGCATCTTTTTTCTCTTTTTCTGTCATCGTAGTAGCTTCACCTGTAGTACCACAAATTACAATGGCATCAGTACCTTCTTTAACGTGCCATTCTAATAAATTTTTAAGTGATTCGAAGTTTATTCCATTTTCATTAAATGGCGTAACTATAGCTACAGCTGAGCCTTGAAATATTGACATTCAGATTCCTCCAACTTAATTACTAAGAACTATTTATTATCTTTTATCATTATTTCAGCAATTTGAATAGCATTAAGTGCTGCACCTTTTCTTATGTTATCACCAACAACCCATAGGTTTAAACCATTATCCACACTAAAATCTCTTCTGATTCTTCCAACATAAACGTCGTCTTTTCCTGAAACTTCAAGAGCAGTTGGATATTTTAATTCGTCTACTTTATCATATACAGTTACACCTTGAGTGTTTCCAAATAATTCGAAAATATCTTTTATATCAAATTCAGAATTAAGTTCAACATTGATGCTTTCACTATGCCCATTAAGTACTGGAACTCTAGCTGTAGTAGCAGTTACTCTTAAATCTGGTTCATGAAGAATTTTTCTAGTTTCTTTAATCATCTTTTCTTCTTCTTTAGTGTAACCATCTTCTAAAAATACATCTATATGAGGTAAAACATTACCAGCGATAGGATAAGGGAACTTCTTAGGTGCAACACCCTTAACACCATCTTCTAAATCTCTTATACCTTGGACACCAGCTCCAGATACTGCTTGGTATGTTGAATAAACTATTCTCTTAATTCCATATTTGTCATGTAAAGCTTTCATTATAGGCATTGCTTGGATTGTTGAACAATTTGGATTTGCAATTATTCCTTTATGAAGTTTGATATCTTCTGGATTAACTTCTGGTACTACAAGTGGCACCTCAGGGTCCATTCTCCATGCACTGCTATTGTCAATTACTACTGCCCCATATTGCGCAAAAATAGGTGCAAATTCTGTACTAGCATCTCCGCCAGCTGAAAATAGTGCATAATCTATTTTTTTATCTTTTATATTCTTTTCACAAGTTTCTTCAACTACATAATCCTTTCCTCTAAATGATAGAGTACTTCCTTCAGATCGCTTTGATGCAAAAAGATATAAATTATTTACTGGAAAGTTTCTTTCTTCTAAGATTTCTAAAAATTTTCTACCTACATTTCCAGTAGCCCCAACTATTGCAATATTATACACAATAATCCCTCCTAAATTTATTTATTAATATTTTTATACATACAATTACTATAGTTAAATATTGATTAAATATCAAGTCAATGAGCAAAATAAGTTGAAAAAAACTATTCATAAAGAATTATTTATTCCATTAATTAGGGGAGTAATGAAATAATGTGTATATTTATGCATATATATGCAAGAAGTTGAAATAATTATTAGCAGCTATTATGTCGTATAAATCTTATAAAATATTATAAATTAAATGTAATTTTTGTAAAAATATATTTTTATAGAATAGTAAAGTGATAGAAGGAAATAATATTGGATGAAAAGATAAACTTTACAATTTATTTTTATAGTGTAATTCAAGTAACTTAGAATTTTTTTATTTCTTTTATTCTTTTCATAAATAAAGAAATATCAATAAAAAACTAATTATTAAGATTGGTAGGGATAAAGAATGAGTAATAAATCTGTAAAAAAGACAATAAAAGCAAAACTTAAAGCAAATAAAGAGCTTACTGAAGCTGAAAAAATGAGAGAAAAAGTTAAATATGAAATTGCAGAAGAACTTGGTTTAATCGATAAAGTTAATAAAGAAGGATGGGGCGGACTATCTTCTGGAGAGACCGGAAGAATAGGCGGAATAATGGCTAAAAGAAAAAAAGTGCCAAAGTAAATGACAAGCTTCTATATTTTTACTAATTTGACTAAGTAAATAATTACGATATAATATACTAGATGAATTAGTAAATTTACGTTAAGGGCGTGATAAAGCAGATGGCTTATAAAGAGTTTGCCAATATATATGATGAATTAATATATGAAGATATTAATTATGATAAAGTTGCAGATAAGATTATAAATATATGTAGAAAAAATAAGTTAAAGTTTGAAGATTATTTGGATTTAGCATGTGGAACTGGAAATGTTTCGATTAATGTAGCAAAATACTTTAAAACTGTTTATGCAGTAGATTTGTCAGATGATATGTTAAATGTAGCTTTTGATAAATTTAAAAAGAATAAAATTAAAGCAAAAGTAATTTGTCAAGATATGTGTGAGTTAAGTTTAAATAAAAGATTTGATCTTATAACTTCTGTTCTTGACTCAACTAATTATATAACTGAGGATGAAGATTTGCTTGATTATTTCTCAAGTGTATATGAACATTTAAAAGAAAATGGTATATTTATTTTTGATATAAATTCGTATTATAAACTTTCTACCGTTCTCGGAAATAATATATACACTTACAGTTCTGAAGAAATTTTTTATACGTGGGAAAATTCATTTGAAGATGATGTATTAAATATGTTTTTAACATTCTTCGTAAAAACCGAAAATGAACTATATAAAAAATTTGAAGAAGAGCATTTTGAGAGAGCTTATAAAGAAAGCTATATAGAAGATATATTAAAAAAATGTAACTTTAGAATAATAAATAAATTTTCAGGATATTCTGATGAGGAAGTAAATGAAAATAGTGAAAGAATACTTTACATAGTAAGTAAATAAGACGTGAAATAGGAGATGAGATAAAAATGCAAGATAAAATAGTTAGAGCAACAGCTAAGGATGGAATGGTTAGAATAATAGCAGGGATTACTACTAATTTAGTAAATGAGGGCTGTAAAATACATGAATGTACGCCTGTAGCTTCAGCAGCTTTAGGAAGAATGTTAACTGCAGGTACACTTATAGGAACTACACTAAAAAGTGAAAAAGAAGTTGTAACTTTAAAAATAAATGGTAATGGGGAAATAAATGGAATAACAGTAACTGCACATAGTGATGCATCTGTTAAAGGGTTTATTGGAAATCCATATGTTGATAGGCCTCTTAATGAAAAAGGAAAATTAGATGTTGGAGGAGCTATTGGAACAGATGGTATTTTATATGTAATAAAGGATTTAGGGCTTAGAGATCCATATATTGGACAAGTGCCTATACAAACTGGAGAAATAGCAGAAGATTTTGCATATTATTTCACAGCATCTGAGCAAACACCATCAGCGGTATCACTTGGTGTATTGGTTGATAGAGATTTATCTATAAAGGCGGCAGGTGGATTTATAGTGCAAATGATGCCTGGCGCAGATGAACTTCTTGCAGATGTTATAACATATAGATTAGAAGAAATTCCACCAATAACTACATTAATAAGTGAAGGAAAAACAATAGAAGAAATTTTGGAGTATATTTTTGATGGAATGGATTTAAAAGTATTAGATTCTTTAACTCCAGAATATAAATGTGATTGTTCTAGAGAAAGAGTTGAAAAAGCCTTAATATCTATTGGAAAGGAAACTCTTCAAGAGATATATGATGACAAAAAGAATGAGGAAATAGTATGTAACTTTTGCAATACTAAATATGAATTTACTAATGATGAAATAGGAGAATTATTAAATAATAGTAGATAAACATACTAAAATTATAGAATAAAAATAATAAAAAGATACAGAGAATAATTTGGAAAACTATGAAAAAGCAGATTATTCTCTTTTTTCGTGCATAAATATTATAACAGAATATTTTTTATTTTAATTAAGGAGTGCATGTTATGAAAAAAAATTTGGATATTATCTTTGGCATGATTATTATAGTATATATTGCAGTAATAAATATTATAAGCAGCTCTAAAATCTCATTTAGTATTCCTATTTTTATTTTAGGAGTTACTTTAATAATATATCATTTTATTAAGAGGGGAATAGAAAATAATAAGTTTATATATAGGTATTTTAAAGTTTTAAAAGTACTAATTTGCATAGGAGGTATATTTTTTTTAGGAATAGAAATTTTTATAATTAATTATCCTAAATATAATAAGGGGAATGCAGATTATATTATTGTTTTGGGAGCAGGACTTGATACTAACTCTAACCCAAGTTTAATCCTTCAAGGAAGGTTGGATGCAGCTTTAGAATACATAAAAGAAGATAATTGTAGATTCATTGTTTTATCAGGAGGACAAGGATCTGACGAGAAGCTGCCAGAATCACATGCAATGAAAAAATATTTATTAAATAGAGGAGTTGATGAGGAAAAAGTAATAATTGAAGATAATTCAAGGAATACAGATGAAAATCTTAAATTTTCAAAAGCAAAAATAGAAGAGAATAGTGGGAAACCTCTAGATAAACTTAATATTAAAATAGTAACAAGCGATTTTCATGCTCTTAGAAGCAGTATCTTAGCAAAGAGAAATGGATATGTAAATTATAGCAATTATTCTAGTTGCACTGTATGGTATTTAATTCCTATAACATATACAAGAGAAGCTTTTGCTATTGTTAAAAGTATAATATTTGATTAATATTAATATACAATTGAATTTTAGTAGCTTGAAAGGATAGCGTAAACAATGAGGATAAATAAATTATTTAGTAACTATGGAATTTGTTCTCGAAAGGAAACAAATAGATTGATTAAAGAAAAGAGAATTATTATAAATGGAAGATATTGTGTTGAGGGACAATGGGTAAATGATTCGGATGAAATAATATTTGACGGCAAACCAATTTCTACGGTGGAAAAAGTATATATTGTTTTGAATAAACCAGTTGGAATTACTTGTACTGCAGAGAATAAAGTTAGTGATAATATAATTTCCTATATGAAATATCCACACTATATATTTCCAGTTGGCAGATTAGATAAAGACTCGCAAGGGCTTATTTTAATGACTAATGATGGTGAAGTTGCTAATAGGATTTTAGAAAGCGATAATATGCATGAAAAAGAATATTTAGTTCAAGTAAATAAAAACTTTGATGATGAATTTTTAAAGAGGATGTCTGATGGAGTGGAGATTACAGGGAATAAAAGTTCTGGTGTTAGAAGGATAAGTGATAAATTAGGTTTATATAATAAAATAGAAGATAAAGAAAATCCACTAGGGGAAGAAAATATAGGTGACTCATCCATAGTACAGTTGAAAGAATTGAAAAATATAGAACGTGAAAAAAATAAATTTGTTAAAACAAGACCATGTCGAGTAGAAAGGGTAGATGATAATACATTTAAAATTATACTAACTCAGGGGATGAATAAACAAATTCGTAAGATGAGCGGAGCTTTAGGTTATAAGGTTATTAAACTTGAAAGAATTAGAATAATGAATATAAAGCTTAATAATCTGGAGATAGGAAAATGGAGGTACTTAGAGGAAAATGAAATAAAAAGCCTTAAAAATGAGTTGCTTAGGTAAAAAATATTTTAGTTAACATCAATTTTAGGCTAATATTGATAAGTATATAAGTAAACTTTATTGAAAAGGATATATCCCTATGAGATAATTAAATTAAATATAGTAAAGTTATAGTTAAAATTATAAGTAAATTCTATAATATAGGGATATTTAGCCTTTTTATTATATAAACCACTATAGTTTTGAAGAAATATTTTGATTCACATGGAGAGATAGTATGAAAAAAGAATTGATAAAAGCAATTGAAGCAGCAGAAAGATATAATTTATTTTTAAAGGTAGTGACATCAGTTAGAAACTACGATTCATATAACAGCTTTTTTAATATTTACGATGAGCATGAAGAGGCATGCAGAAGAATTGTTGTACTTACTAAGACAAAGGAATTGGAAGAAGTTTATGATGAAGATCCAACGGAAGAAATAAAAGAGTGCAAAATAGTTCAGGGTAATTTATGGATAAAGGATTATTCCCTGTTGACGAATCCAGATAAAATAAATTTATCAAGTTTATATGTTATTAAGAATTTGGTTGAGGAACTATTATGAAAATAAAGAAACGTCTAACCATTTCAAATATATTCATGTTAATTATACCTGTAATTATCATATTTATTATTGCATTTATAATGAATATTCCATTTTCAAAGGCTTATGAAAATAAATTTGAAGGTTATAGGGAGCATGATCAGAATGCTTATTTCATTCAACAAAGTTTAAAACCAGATATGAGAAATATAGAAAATAAAAATGATTTAGATAAATTTCCAGAGCAATTACAGAAATTTCTTGATCCTAAGGGATATCATCTAATAATAACATATGATGGGGAAATTGTGTCATCAAATATTGAAGATAAGGATAAAGAAGCTATTTCGATGATAGGAGATGATGTACTTTTCAAATCTAATTCATTAGTTTTAGAGATGAACTCCATATCTTTAGTTAAAAATAGCTTTGTTAAGGATAATAAAGTAGTAAATATTATTGCAATAAATCCATCATATAAACCTGTAAGGATTGACATAAAAAATGAAATGTCAACTTTGGTAATAAGCTATATAATAATAGTTATTATAATTTCGCTAATTGTTGTTACGATAACTAATGTTATACTATCCAGTAAGATTTATAAGAAATTGATTCGCCCTTTAGAACTTTTAAGCTATGGAGCTGAACAGATAAAAAACGGAAATCTGGATTTTGAAATGAATTATGAAAGTGATGATGAATTTGGACAAGTTTGTGGTGATTTTGATGAAATGAGATTAAGATTAAAACATTCGGTCGATATGCAGCTAAAATATGAAGAAGATAGAAAGCAACTAGTGGTAGGAATATCCCATGATCTAAGAACACCATTAACTGCAATTAAAGGTTATGTGGAAGGATTACGTGATGGGGTAGCAAATACTCCTGAAAAACAAAAAAAGTATTTAGACACAATTTATACTAAGGCTTGTGATATGGATGTATTAGTTGATAGTCTGTTCCTTTTTTCTAAATTAGATACAGGCCGATTTCCATTTAAATTTGATGTAGTAAGCATTAGGGAATATATAGAGAGATTTTACAGGTGTGCTAAGAAAGAGTTTTATGGAAAAAACGTTGAAATTTCATTTGAAAGTAAATGTGAGAATTCAACATTAGTGAAACTCGATTATAATGAAATAAATAGAGTTCTTCTGAATATATTGGATAATAGTGTTAAATATAAGCAAAGGAATTTAGTTAAAATAAAAATTAAATTGTATGAAGATGAGGAATTTGCAATATTAGAAATTAGTGATAATGGTTCAGGGGTTCCTGATGAAGAGCTTTCAAAGTTATTTCTAAGTTTTTATAGAGGAGATGTTTCACGAACAAAGCCTAATGAAGGAAGTGGACTTGGATTAGCTATAGCAAAACATATAATAGAAGCGCATGATGGAGAGATTGAAGCTTTTAATAATGATGGACTTACAATAAGAATAACATTACCTAAAAGATAATTGTAAAACAGATATATATTATAAGGTAGGGAGGATAGTCAATGAAAAAGATATTGATAATAGAAGATGATGAAAGTATAGCTGAATTAGAAAGAGATTATCTGGAGATAACTGGATTTAAAACAGAAATTGCTCAAGATGGATATAAAGGACTAGATCTTGCGCTAAATGAAGAATTTGATTTGATCCTTTTAGATGTTATGCTGCCAGGAAAGGATGGATTTAAAGTTTGTCAGGAGATAAGAGCTGTTAAAGAAATACCCATTTTGATGGTAACTGCTAAAAAAGAAGATATCTATAAAATACAAGGACTCGGCATAGGTGCTGATGACTATATTGTAAAGCCATTTAGTCCAAGCGAACTTGTAGCAAGAGTAAATGCACATATTTCTAGATATGAACGTCTCACAACTATTGAAAAAAATAGCGATAATGAAAAAAGTTCAATAACTATTGGGCGTATTAAAATTTTACTTAAAGCAAGAAGAGTTTATATAGGGAAAAATGAAGTTAAATTTGCTAACAAGGAATTTGAACTTTTAATGTTCTTAGCTTCAAACCCTAATATCGTATTTTCAAAAGATACATTGCTAGACAGGATATGGGGAGAAGAATCTTTAGGAGATAGTTCTACTGTAACTGTACATATTAATAGAATAAGAGAGAAGATTGAGTTAGATAGCAGTAATCCTGAGTATATTGAAACTGTGTGGGGAGCTGGATATAGATTTAACTTATAAACTAATAATTATTTCATATTGAATAAAAATATGTTTATTTTGATAATGGTTTGAGTTTATACTATAAATTTTAAAAACCACATGGGAAAATAATGAAATTATGAAATGTTGGCTAGAGGTGCAAGTAACTTTTGTAAGAAAATGCAAAAGTTACTTGCACCTCTAGTTTTAATTTATAATATTAAATTTAACATGAATTTAACATTTGTTTATATTCTGTTTATATATGTGTAATAGAGATGTTACAATCCTTTATTATAATTAGAAAATAAATTTAAAATAGAATAATATTACTAAATGACAAATCGAGGAGGAGACAAGATTGAGAAAGACATTTATAAGTTTTTTAATTGGAACTTTAGTGGTTTCTGGTGGCATATCAATTCTTAATATACCAGGTGCATATGCTGCTACGACTGATAATAGTGCAGTTAACGAAGTGTCTGATAGTGGTACGATTAAAGTATCATTAGAAAACATAAGAGATATCATGACTGAAAATAATTTAGATATTAAGATTAAACAGAATAATTTAAAAATAGCACAAGAGGAATATCATGATGCATTAGATGATTATGGTAGTGCAAAGAGCTCATATGATGCTTATAGTGATAAGGAGAATATCGAGTCAAACTATGAATCGGCAAAAAATGCTTATGAAAATTGTACAGATGACGCTCAAAAAGAAACTCTTAAAGTAGCTTATGATAATGCCAAAGCAGCTTATGATGCGAAAAATGCTTATGATAATGCTGATACAACTTTAACGACAAAGCGAGATGCTTTTAAAACAGCCAGGGATGATTATAACAAGGAAATTGAAGATCAAGTTTACGCAGCTCAACAGGCATACATAACTTATTTGTCTGATTTACCAAATGAAAAAATAAAAGAAGATACAGTGAATATTAATACTAAGAAAGAACAAATATATAAACTTCAATATGATAGTGGCTTTATATCTAAAAATAAATATACTGAATTATTGCAAGGAAATACTTCAGTTGACGACTTGGATTCGTCAAAGAATACAGCAGAGCTTGATAAACTTAAGCTATTTAACTTACTTGGAATAAGTTCTGAGAGTAAAGTTACATTTGAAAATGATATAGATAAAAATTTTGATGTTATATCTAAAATTAATTATGAAGATGATTTGAGCAAAATGCTTGAAAATAATATTGATATAAAACTTCAAAATGATGAGATTGATGATTTAGATGATGCTGAAGATGATTATGATAATAAAGATATTTATGATAATAAAGTTGAAGAAGCAAATAACAAATTAAAGTCGCTAATGAATAGTACTGAGACAAGCTTTAAAAAACAATATAATGATTTAATGACTTCTTACAATTCAATAAAAAGCAGTTATGATGTAATAAACCAGAAACAAAAAGAATATGAAATTGAGCAAACAAAATATGATTATGGATTTGTTTCAAAAAATGATGTAGATGCTGCGAAATTGACTCTAGATAATGATAATGCGGATTTTATAAATAAAAGAAATCAATGCTATTTGTCTTATTTAAAGTACATTGAAATGAAAGAGGGTTACTAAAATTGAAGCTTTTATTTAATAAAAAAACTTTAGCTAATAAAGAAATTATGGAAACAACTGAAGCAAGCAAGAAAAAATTTTTAACTAAAAAGAAAGTTATAAGTTTAGTTGCGATATTAGTTGTTTTAGCAATAGGAGCAGGTATTTATAAGGTTAAATTTGCTAAAACGAAAGTAACACAAAGCAGCGTTAAGTATACAACTCTTAAGAAAACAAATATTGCTACAACAATTAGTTCATCAGGCGCTATAAAGAGTGGAGATTCAACTAATATATATTCAAATTTAGAATATAATGTTGCATCAATTAATGTTTCAGTTGGAGATGTAGTAAAAAAAGGGGATGTGCTTGCAACAATAGATACATCAACTCTTCAAGAACAACTTGCTGAGGCAGAACAAACTCTAAATGCAAATGAGCAAAAAAATCAGTTATCATTAACAAGTGCAAAACAAAAATATGACAATTTGCAGTATTTACATGATAATAACTTACAAACTGATATAATAAATGCAGAAAAATCTGTTGATAGTGCAAAACTCGATATGGAAGATAAGAGTAAAGTTTATGAATATGATAAGGTCATGTTTCAAAATGGCGAAATCTCTCAGCAAGATCTAAATACAGCAAAAACCAATTATGAAAATTCCAAAGGAGTTTATGATAAATCAACAGTTGCATTAGAAGCAGCAAAAGTTAATTCTGATCAAGCATTATCTGAAGCAAAAACAGCTTATGAATCTGCTCAAGCAGCAGCTAATGATAAGAGTAATAGACTTGCATATGAAGACAAGAAAAAGAAATTGCAAGATGCTCAGGTTGTAGCGACTGTAGATGGGACAGTAACTAATGTAAATGCTGTAGTAGGTATACAAGCATCTGGGGCATTATTTGTAATTCAGGATTTAGACAATTTAATTGTTAATGCGAGTGTTGATGAAACAGATGTCGCAAAAGTAAAAGTGGGACAAAAAGCTCAAATAACAACGGATGCTTCAGGTTCTGATATTATTGATGCAGAAGTTTTAAGTGTTGAACCAGTTTCTAGTACTGCCAGTGCGAGTACAAGTACAACTAGTAGTAGTAACGGTAAAACTAGCACTAGTACTAGTAGCACTAGTAATACGACAAGCAGTGATGTATCTTTCACAGTTAAGGTACAGTTAACCGGTAAAAATGATAAGGTGAAAGTAGGTATGAATTCAGTAGTAAATATTATCACAGATGAAAAAGATGATATTTATTCAGTACCATATGGAGCAGTAATTAATAACAGTGGACAAAACGAGGTTTATGCAGCAGTTGAACAGGGTGGGAAATATATCGTTAAGGAGATTCCAGTAACTAAAGGTATAGAATCAAATGCAAATGTTGAAATTGATGGTTCTGATCTATCAGATGGAATGATTATACTTAATGAACCAACAAGCTATAAAGTTGGTGATCCAGTAGAAATAAATTCTAGAAAAACAAAGTAGGGGGTGAGTGTCTTTGAGTAAAAATATAATAGAAATGAAAGACATTACAAAAAGCTTCTATATTGGAACTCCAAATCAATTAAATATTTTAAAAGGAATTGATATTAGTGTAAAAGAAGGAGAATTTGTAGCAATAGTTGGTTCATCTGGTTCTGGAAAAAGTACATTAATGAATATTATAGGAGCACTTGATAGAGCAACTTCTGGGAACTATATTTTAGATGGTACAAATATCAATGAAATATCTGATAATGGTTTATCTGAAGTAAGAAATAAACAAATAGGTTTTGTATTTCAGACATATAATCTAATTCCAAGAAGTTCAGCTTTGAAAAATGTGGAATTGCCAATGCTTTACTATGGAATGAGTAAAAAAGATAGAAGAATACGTGCAGAAGAACTTTTAGATCTTGTTGGAATGAAAGATAGAATGTCTCATCAACCCAATGAACTGTCAGGAGGACAAAAGCAGAGAGTGGCTATTGCTAGAGCATTAGCTAATGATCCAAGTATAATACTTGCGGATGAGCCTACAGGTGCACTTGATTCAACAACTGGAAGATTGGTTATGGATTTGTTTCATAAAGTTCATGAACAGGAAGGCAAAACCATTGTATTTATAACCCATAATAGCGAACTTGCGGAGGAAACAGAAAGAATTATAACTTTGAAGGATGGAAATATAATATCTGAAAAAAAGAATGATATGTACTACAGAAGATTTCCAAAAGAGGACAAAGTATGTTTATAAAAGAAAATATAATGCTTGCAGTTGCGGGGCTTAAATCCAATAAAATGAGAGCGTTACTTACAATGCTTGGAATAATAATAGGGATAGCGTCAGTAATTGGTGTTGTTTCAGTAGGAAATGCAATGACCTCTTCTTTAACAAGTTCAATGTCTTCAATGGGTGCAACTAATATTACAGTTAACGTGCAAGAAAAAAGTACTACAAGTACATTAAATTCGTTGAATTCCGATAATTCGAATTTAAAGGACAAAAATAATTCGAATTCAAAAAATTCAGGTTCGAAAAATTCTAATAGTTCAAACTCGAAAAACTCAAATGGCAATTCACCAAATAATAGTGGAGGCGCAAAGTCAGGCGGTGGCGCACCACAAGGTGGGGGTGGAGTGCCAGGTGCAGGTGCAATGAAAGCAGCAAGCGGAGGAGGAATGCCTCCAGGAGGTTCAGGAAGACAAGGAAAATCAAGTAGCACTGCAAAAGATATTGACCTTATGACAATGGAACAGATAAATGATTTACAGGAAAACTTTAGTGACGAAATAAGTTCTATAAGTGTATCTGAAAGTGGTAGCTCAGGTAAAGTTAAAAATGATTCAACGTATTCTAATGTAAGCACAGTAGGGACAAATGTTGGATATAAAGATGTTAAAAATTTGGAAATGGCCGAAGGTAGATATATTTCACAAAATGATATTGATGGAGCAAAAGATGTTGCAGTAGTTTCAGATAAATTAGTATCCAAGATATTTGGAACAAATGTAGATCCCATAAATCAAGATATAAAAGTTTATACATCAAATGCAATTTACACATACACAATAGTTGGAGTATATAAATATAAGGCTTCGGGAGGAAATAGAACAACATCTGATGAAAATTTAACTACTGACCTATATATTCCTGTTACTGTAACAAAGAAGACAGCAACTAATAAAAATTACCAGACATTTCAAATAAAAGCAAAAGATGAAGTAAATGTTCAGTCATTTACTAATGAATTATCAGACTACTTATCTAAGCTTTATGCAAAAAATGCAAAGTTTGAAGCTCAAGCAAGCAATATGGAAAGTATGCTTGAATCAATGACATCAATGATGACTACAGTTGCAGTGGCTATATCTGCTATTGCAGGAATTTCGCTAGTGGTTGGCGGAATTGGAGTTATGAATATAATGCTAGTATCTGTTACAGAAAGAACAAGAGAGATAGGAACTAGAAAGGCACTTGGAGCTAAAAGCAGTCATATAAAGATGCAATTTATAGTTGAATCAATTATAATATGCTCCATTGGTGGTATTTTAGGAATATTACTTGGTTTAGGTGCAGGAGCAATTGGTTCAAAAGCTATGGGATATGCAACTACAGTATCGCCATTAGTTATTTTAGTAAGTTTTTCATTTTCAATGTTTATTGGAGTATTCTTTGGATATTATCCAGCAAAGAAAGCAGCTGAACTAGATCCTATAGAAGCACTTAGATACGAATAGAATGGATTTTAGAATAAGCTAATGTTCTAAAAATAATTTTTAATGCCATGGATATATTCTGCATTACTACTCCATGGCATTATTATATTATTATTAAACAAATATTTCATAAATTCCGAAAGCGATTAATACAATTCCAGAAATAAAATTTGAATATCTAATCAAATATTTTGAAAAATTGATATTTCGATTAAAGTAGCCTATATATACAAATAAGATAGAAATAATAAAATTTAAAAATACACTTATACTAAGATTAACACCTGTTATACTTGCAGCAAAATTTGTACAAATATTGTTTACAGATAGTGAGATGGAAAGAGCTAAACATTTTCTTAGATTTATATTATGAGAGTTATCTAAATTTAGAATATAAGAATCCTCCAAGAGGTTTTTATATTTAAAAGAACTTTCATAATAAAAGGAAGTATCGTAACCAAGACGTTTTTTTTCTAAGCGAATATTCTCAACTATAAAAGAAATACCAATATAACTTAAAAGAATAGCACCAAATATATTACTGACCTTAGGATCTATTAAGGGCAGAATTAATTTACCAATATACATAGAAACAAATGTACTAGCAGAAGTTACTATTGCAAGTAAAATACTATTTGATTTAGATAAATGTATTTTCTTAATTCCATAAGATAAAAAAAATGATAATGTTACTATATTTGTTGAAATAGCTAGTAAAAGAGGTGATATAAGAATCATATGGAACTCCTAAAAATTATTTTAGTATAATATATTCATTTTATTTAAAAAAAGATTGTAATATGATAAATTTATAAGATATTTTTTGTATTTGATTGAAAAAAGAATGAGATATTTAAATATTAAAAGTCGTGTTGTAAATTTCGCTTAATATTTTATAAACATAAAGGTTTGATATTAGGTGATGCAACAAACATATAAAGAAATGGATTTGTCGTAAAAATTCAGTTGTGTTTAAGGGCTATATGTAAGATTATAAAGGTATAGGAAATTCGCCTATAGATGTGCTTAAGTAAGATCCATATATAAACGATAGAATTTGATAAATATTAATAATAGCTATTGATTATGTAAATATAATAACATAATCAATAGCTATCTTTGTTTAATTAGTTTGATTACTCCATTTTTTGAAATTAAAATAATTAACTAGTATGATAATAAAAAGCATAACAGCAAATACGTATAACGAATACTTTATACTAATTCCTAAAAATGTATAAAGCAAAATTATTGGTGTATCTGCAAAAAATATTGTTAAAGTATATTTAATAAAGCTAATTTCAGCTAATACAGAAAAAAAACAAATAATGTCGGTGGGAACAACTGGTGAAGATACCCCTAAAGCTAGAAGTTGCACATTATTTTTTTTTATCATGTTGTATATTTTGGGATATTTATTTACTATTTTATTCTGGTAACTCATTCCAAACGTAAGTCTTGCAAAGAAAAATAATAGAATTTCACTTAATAAATTCGCTGTTGCAGTTAAAATAAATGCTTCATATGGATTAAATAATATTCCGCCAATAATTATAAAAATTGTACAAGGAATTAGTGTGAAAATTCTTAGTGATGCAATTATGAAAAATAAAATTGCACTGAATTTTCCATATGTATTTAAAAAAAATATTATCTTATTAACTCCATCACTATATAATTGATATTTAAGAAAAACAAATAAGATAGATATCCAAAATATAATAACAATACCCTTGAATAGCTTACTCATTAAATTTACCACTCCTTTCATATTGAACTTAGAGACGTAGAAAAAAAGCTTATAATACTCATATTTCCACCTTACTATAAACCATTTTACCAATAAATTATAAGAAAATGTTAAAAAATTGGAAATCTTTCGTTTATTTTAAGAATTATTAATAACAATAAAGTAATAGAAGATATTTTAGACTTAGGGTATAATATAGTAAAAACATAACATACTAGGGGGCAGTTGTATGAGTAAATATTGGAATGATAAAGTTAGAGAAATAGAGCCTTATGTGCCTGGGGAGCAGCCTAAGGATAGAAAGTACATAAAACTAAATACGAATGAGAATCCGTATCCACCATCAGATAAAGTTTTAGAAGCCATGAGGAACGCGGTTAATGATGACTTGAAACTTTATCCAGATCCAACATGTAGTGAGTTAATAAGTGAAATAGCTAATTATTATAAGTTAGATGAGAATGAAATATTTATAGGAAATGGTTCGGATGAGATTTTGGCATTTTCGTTTATGACTTTCTTTTCAAAGAACAAAAAAATATTATTTCCAGATATAAGTTATACTTTCTATAAGGTTTATGCTGAACTTTTTGATTTAAATTATGAATTAGTAAAATTAGACGATAATTTTGATATACCATTGGAAGAGCTAAAAAAGACAAATGGTGGAGTAATAATACCAAATCCTAATGCTCCAACAGGAAAATATATAAATACAGAAAGCTTAAAAAGTTTAATTGAAGCTAATAAAGATAGAGTAGTAATTATTGATGAAGCTTATATAGATTTTGGTGGCCAGTCAATGGTTAAATATATACATGAATATGATAATCTTTTAGTAATTCAAACATTATCAAAATCACGTTCATTAGCAGGATTAAGAGTTGGATTTGCGCTAGGTCATAAAGATTTAATAGAGGGATTAAACAGAATTAAAAATAGCATAAATTCTTATACTATAGATAGAGTGGCTTTAGCTGGGGCTAAAGCAGCTATTCAAGATAGTAAATATTTTGAGGAAATAACTAAGAAAATAGTAAAAACAAGAGAAAAAGTGGTCAAGGAATTAGAAAAATTAGATTTTAGAGTTTTAAAGTCAAAATCAAATTTTGTTTTTGCTAGTCATAACAGTGCTTCTGGGAAGTTTATTTATGAGAATTTGAAATGTCAAGGAATACTAGTAAGATATTTTGATAAAGAAAGAATAGATAATTTTTTGAGAATAACAATAGGAACCGATGAAGAAATGGATATTTTAATTGGAAAATTAAGATTTATTTTGAGTAATAATTAAAAAGAATTATGATAAAAGTATAGCAAAGTTGGATGCAATGCGCTAAATAGGATTACTTTTGGAAATCCTATTTAGTGAATTGTATCTAATTTTACTTATTAGAGAATGTTATTAGTCATATAGAGTAAGAGTTAAGGATATTGATATAATGAAATTTTTGTCTGAATTTATGATTAGGCATTTTTGAAATTAACAAAGAGATTTTAATTTTTGAAGGAAGGTTGATTTTATGGAATTATGTGTTAATAAAGAATACGTTTTAGATGTTGCAAAGGAGATATTAGAATTTGATAGTCCAACTGGCTTCTGCTTTGAGATAATTGATAAAATAAGAGATATAGTTAAAGAACTAGGATATAGTTTTGAAACTACCAATAAAGGTTGTGGAATAATAACTATAAAGGGTAAATCGGATGAAAAAATATTAGGATTATCTGCGCACGTAGATACGTTAGGAGCCATGGTTAGATCAATAACTTCAGATGGAAAAATAAAGTTTACCTTACTTGGAGGACCAATTGTTCCGACTTTAGACAGCGAATATTGTACAATACGAACAAGGGAAGGAAAGAAATATACAGGAACATTCTTAAGCACAAGTCCTGCAGCCCATGTTTTTGAGGATAGCTCAAGTAAAACAAGAGATCCAAAAAATATGGAAATAAGAATTGATGAAGAGGTTCATTCAAAAAGTGATGTTCAAAAGTTGGGTATTTGTGTAGGAGATTTTATATTTATTGATCCTAAAACAACAATTACTGAGAGTGGGTTTATAAAGTCAAGATTTATTGATGATAAAGGTAGTGTTTCTTGTTTAATGGGTTTATTGGAATTATTTAATAGAGAAAAAATAGTTCCTAAATATACTACCAAGATATTAATTTCAACTTATGAAGAAGTTGGACATGGAGCATCATATATACCAAGCGATATAGTTGAGATGATAGCAGTAGATATGGGATGTATTGGCGATGATTTAACTTGCAGTGAATATGATGTATCAATATGCGCCAAAGATTCAGGAGGACCATATGATTATAATATGGTAACAAAACTAATTAATCTTGCAAAGGATAATGAGCTTAAATATGCTGTAGATATTTATCCAATGTACGGCTCAGACGTAGGGGCTGCTTTAAGAGGTGGAAATGATATACGCGGAGCGTTGATAGGACCAGGCGTCCACGCATCTCATGGCATGGAAAGGACTCATTATAGTGCTTTTGAAAATACTATTAAATTATTATATTCTTACTTAACTAATTAAAAAATAATCATAATCTATTAGTAGGATTGCAAAATTAAATGTATGTTATATAAAGTAGCTTTTGAGATAAAAGATAAGTGATATAGATACATTTAAGAAACGATTTTAGTAACTTTTGCATAATTCTATTATGCAAAAGGAGGGGATGGATTATGGATATAGAGAATTTAAAAATGCAAGCGAGTTTTTTAAAAAGAAAATAGAAGAATTTAATGAGATATTAAGTGGAATTAGTTCATTTAGATATATTTATACAGCATGCGAAAAAGATAAGATTAGTGATGAAGGTATAGTTGAATTCGATACGTTTGAGGAATTGTTTAGATCATTATAGCAAATTCTAAAGCGATGTAAAGTTTATGTATTTTATTAATTTGGAGGTATATTATGAAAGCATTTATATTTGATATGGATGGAGTAATTATTGATAGTGAACCAATTCATTTTGAGGTGGATATGCAAACAATAAGAGAATTAGGTTGTGATATTTCAGAAAAAGAATTGGAAAAATACGTAGGATCAACAAATGAATATATGTATACGGATATAAAGGAAAATTACAATATAAAAAAATCACTGGAAGAAATAATAGACTATAAAGTAGAATTGACTAAAATGAAGATTATTGAATCTCATTTAGAGCCAATAGATGGAATCAAAGAATTGTTAATAGAATTAAAGAATAGAAATATTCCTGCTGCAATAGCATCATCATCACCTAAAGATTTAATTGATATAGTTGTATCAAAGTTTAAATTACAAGAATACTTTAAATATATTATAAGCGGAGAAGAAGTTGAAAGAGGGAAACCATCACCAGATATTTATATTGAAACATCAAAAAAATTGGGAATATCGCCAAAAGAATGTGTCGTTATTGAAGATTCTAGGAATGGAGTATTTGCTGCAAAAGATGCTAAAATGAATTGTATAGGATTTAAAAATATTAACTCTGGAAATCAAGATTTATCTAAAGCAGATATGATTGTTAACTCAATTCGAGATATAGATTTAAGTAATATTCTAGAAAATCATATAATTTAAAAGTATATAGAATAAGTGAGAAAAAAGCAGATACTATTAAATTTCCTAAAATTGATTTTTTTAAAATTATTTGAGATTATACGTCTAAAATGGTATAATTTATATGAAAAAAATCAAGGGAGACGATTAGATGCGACGCAATAGAGTAAAAAAAATAGCAATATTAGCAGTATTTTTATGTATTAATAGTATTCCAGTAATAACTTATGCAAAAGACGCAAGGATTAGTGGGGAAGTTGTAGAAAAGAGTGGTGTTGAAATTAATGACAACTGGCTTACAGAAGAAGTGGCCAAGCAGTTAAGTAAAAAAGTGGACAACTTAACAGAAGCAGATTTTTTGAATATCAAAAAAATTGATTTAAGCCATAAAAGAGTTGGTAATAATATACCGGAAGAAATAAAGATGTTAAAGAATCTAGAGTATCTAAACTTAAATTCTTGCTATATATATGAAGATATTCCTGATTATTTGGGAGATTTACCTAGATTAACTTATTTAGATTTAGGAAATAATCAATTAAAGAGATTACCTAAAAATATAACTCAAAAAATAGTAAATGGTACTTATACTTATTGCGATGTTGAAGGAAATAAGTTTAGGTTAGATAAGGGGTGGTATTTTTTAAAGGGTAAATGGTGCTATCTGGATAGAAATGGAAATAGGCTTAAAGGAACTGAAACTATCGATGGTAAGGAATATCAGTTCAATGACGATGGTAATGTAAAAGATGGTTGGGAAAGCGATAAGGATAAGAATTGGTACTATTATGATAGAATAAATGGAGCAATAAAAAATGATTGGAAGCAGATATCTGGAAATTGGTATTACTTTGATAAAGATGGAAAAATGGAAAAAGGATTGCAAACAATAAAGGGTGCTAAATACTTTTTCAATGATAATGGAGCAATGGCAACTGGATGGGTAAAGATAGACAATAGCTATTATTATTTTTCAGGATCAGGAGCAATGCAATATGGATGGTTAACTTTAAATGATAAGATATACTATCTGGATGGTACGTCAGGTATAATGGCATCAGGGGATACGGTTATAAACGGTAAAAAATATAGATTTTCTAGTGATGGTTCATTAATTAAAAATGTGTGGATAGATAATTATACATATGTTAATCCTAGCGGTGAAACAGTGAATACTTCCTCTAATTATTCGCATTCAGGTACAAACTATCAGCTATTTAAATATATGACTAATGTAAATAATCAATTAAGTGTAGATAGTACTGCTGTTGCATTGCATGACGGAATTACTAGTAATAACTGCGTATATTTTACATCTGAAGCGTTAAGAAGAATAGGTGTTAATATACCAACTTCAACAGCAAATACATATCAGTTAGAGAACATATTAAAGAATATGGGATTTGTCTATAGTTATGATTTCTCTCAGATTAAACCAGGAGATATTGTATTTACAAATAATTATACTCATGTTTATATTTTTATGGGTTGGGATAAAGATGGATATGCTTATATTGTAGATAACCAAAGGACAAGCTTTGGAAATTCGGTATTACATAAAAGGCTTATTCTTCAAGATACTGCGACAACAGATAGAGCTACTCATTTCTTCTATTATCCATATTAATTCTGTTGTTAATATGAATAGAAATATATGTGAATTTTTCTTGGATTTTTATAAATGCTAGATAAATTTATAGCTATAAGTTAAAGTATATATCTAAATAAAATAGTAGCATAACATATTTAATTATTTCATTTAGCTTAGGCTATAACGAGGGTCCTTATAATTAATAACTTTTTATTAATTATAAGGACTTTTTTGTTATGAAAAATTGTAAATAAATTTTATTCATATATATTGAGCAATTATAGTATAAATAAAAATATGAATATAATGTATGGTTGCAATGGAAGGAGAAAAGTTTGATGAAAGTTCAAGTTGATATATTTTCAGGTTTTTTAGGTGCTGGAAAGACAATGTTAATCAAAAAGTTATTGTCAGAAAAGGTTTATGATAGCAATACGGTTATTATAGAAAATGAGTTCGGAGAAGTTGGAATAGACGGAGACATATTAAAAGAAAGTAATATTGAAATTAAGGAAATAAATTCTGGATGCATTTGTTGTCAGGTATCTGGAAATTTTGGAGAAGCTGTTTTAGAAGTTATAGGTAAGTATAATCCGAACAATATAATAATTGAACCCTCAGGAGTAGCAAAATTAAGTGAGATATTAAATATTCTCCAAGAAAAGAAGTTTCAGCATGAGCTCGAAATTAGAAATATTTTTACTTTAATTGATATTAGAAATTATGATATGTATTTGAAAAATTTTAAGGAATTTTATGAGAATCAAATAAAAAGAGCAAAAACTATAGTTTTAAGCAGAAGTCAACTTGTAGATAATAAAAAAATTGATACAACTATAGATTCTATAAGAAAGTTAAATTTGAAAGCTAAAATAATATATAAACCATGGGAGTTATTAAAAGGAAGTGATTTTCTTAGTACAAATGTAATAAATGAAAAAAGAAAAATTTTTGCTGCAAATTCTAGTATTAGCTCTAGCGCAAGTAAGCAGATGAGAAGAGAAGTAAATCATAGTGCAAATGAAATTTTTGAAAGCTATCCTATAGATCTTGAAGAAAATATAAGTATGCTTGAAATTCAAAAAAAATTCGAAATTATTTCAACTAATGATAAGTTCGGAAGAATAATAAGAGCTAAAGGTGTTTTTAAAGCAAACGATGGAGAATATTATCAATTTGATTATGTACCTAATGAATTTAAAAGCAGGAAAATTAGATGGTCAAATAAGAAAGTGGTTTCAATAATTGGTAGTGAGTTAAATAAAAGGGAATTAGAACGTCTATTTATTAGGCAAATATAAGAATTATTAATTATTAAAACTTTGTAGAGAGGTGGTGGAATTATGAAAATACATATTGAGATTGTGACAGGTTTTTTAGGAGCTGGAAAAACGTCATTTATAAATTCACTTTTAAAAGAAAGTTTAGTTGATGGAGAAAAAGTACTGGTTTTTCAATTAGAGCAAGGAGAAAAAAATATTGTACATTCTAGTAACATAAGTAATTTTGTAAGAATCCAGGATGCTTTAGATATTAAAGATTTAAAAGAAAAAATGATATACTCAATAAAAAAATATAAACCTAACAGAATAATAATTGAATATAATGGAACCTCTGATTTAAAAGAATTATTCGATATATTGAATGAAAGAATTTATAGAGAATGTAGTAAGATTACGACTATATTCTTTGTTGCAGATGGTAAGACATTAAAGCAATATATTGACAATATGGGAGGCTTTATAATACCTTTTATACAAAACGCCAATATGATTGTTATTAATAATATAGATTATTGCAAAAAAGAAATTTTAAATGAAGGTTTTAAAAAAGTTAAGAATATAAATCCTAAAGCATTTATTTTACGAGTTAGTAATAAGTATATTTTGAATTCTACACTTAGGGAAGCAAGGGTATTGGACAATGGGTGTTTAAAAAAGATAAAAATTAAAATGATAAACTACAAAAAAAGTACTAACATAAAATATGAGGGAAATGAGGAAAATGTATGAATCTTTATAAGAAGAAGGTTAAAGCTTTCTTTATTATAAGTGTAGTAATACTATCAATATATATTTACAATAAATATCCAACCCTTATATATATTGAAGTTATAGGAGATTTTGCAAGTATATTTACAAGTATAATTCTTGAGGCAATGCCATTTATCATAATAGGATCTCTCATATCTGCTATAATTCAAACATGTATATCAGAAAGGATTATTGCTAAGATAATACCTAAGGCAAATATTTTAGGATATTTAGGAGCTGCTTTGATAGGTCTTATTTTTCCGGTTTGTGAATGCGCAATTGTTCCTATAACAAGACGGCTTATAAAGAAAGGTGTACCTGTTGGGTTCGGAGTAACATTTATGCTTGCTGTACCTATAATTAACCCTGTTGTAATAATGTCTACTTACTATGCATTTTACGATAAAAAAATTATGGTGCTTCTTAGAATAGTTGGAGGATTTATAGCTGCAATTCTAATTGGAATGATAGTAAATTCGCTTGAAAAAGATAAGAAAGGATTAGTGATAGATTTTATAGATAATGATAGCTATTGTAACTGCGGATGTAATTCATATGTGGAAAATCAAAACAAATTAAGAGGAATAATTGAACATACAAATAGAGAGTTCTTGGATATAATGGGATACTTGATACTTGGGACATTTATATCTAGCGTATTTCAAGTGGCAGTATCTCATGGAGAAATAAACTTTATTTCTAATAATAAGATTCTAGGAATAGTTGCAATGATGTTGCTTGGATTCTTTTTATCTCTTTGTTCAGAAGTGGATGCATTCGTAGGAAAAAGTTTTTTAACTAACTATTCACTTAGTGGAGTTACAGCATTTTTAATTTTAGGTCCAATGCTTGATTTGAAAAATCTTATTATGATTATTGGAGCCTTTAAAAAAAGTTTTGTACTTAAATTAAGTATAAGTACAATAGTTGTTGTATTTGTAATCTCCTTTTTATTCATGATGTGCGGAATATAAAGATGCACTTTAAATGATAGCAATTTAAATATAAAAAGGAGCTGAAAAATAAGTGAAAAGATTTAATTTTGATGAGTTTTTATGGTTTATTGTTCTTATATTGTTAGATTTCTCTATAATATATTTAATATCTACTGGAAGTATAGGTTTTTATATAGGTAGTAATATGATTAAATATTTTTATATTACTATAATAATGATAAGTATAATTACTGTTTTTCAAATAAAAAATATATTTACACCTAAAGGCAGCATGAATATTAAAATAAAATTGTTTCCAATAATACTAGCCTTAATAATAGGTTTCATATCTATTAATAAGCAGCAAACATTTAAACATTCAGAGCTGAATTTAGAAATTTTAGAAAACAAAACAAGTGTTATTGATAGAAAGTCATTATATGAACATGAATTTGAGTATAATTTTAATAAGAGCAACATAAGAAACAATGAAGAAACTATAAGAATTGACGAACATAATCCTACAATGCTTGATGATATACGGATTAATCCAGAAAAATATATAGGGAAAAAGTTAGAAATACATGGATTTGTATGTAAAGAAAATTACTTAAATAAAGATCAAATAATTATAGGAAGGATTATAATGACATGCTGTGCTGCTGATTCAAAAATCGTTGGAATAGTTGGAGATTATGATAAATCGTATCAACTAAAAGAAAATGATAAGATTAAAGTTATAGGGGAAGTAGGTAGCTCGGTGATTAAAGATGAAAGCAATGTAGAGCATAAAATACCATCTATAAAAATAGAAAAATTAGAGATAGAAAATTAAAGTTAAACGTATATTCATGGAAATCACTAACAAAAGTAATTTGTTAGGTAAAAAAGTATGAATATACGTTTAATATGGTTTGGTTTAAATTTTAATACTGTAGTATTTTATATACAAAATCCACAAACTCTTATCATTATTTAGAAGGATCTGATAAAATAATTGTTACATAAGAAATTTTACCATTTGGTTCATTATTAGAAACTACATTGATCTTAAATGTATCAAATTTATTATTCCATTCAAGTCCAGCTGGAGATATTGTAGAATCCGAATCATCTGCGTTTATTCCTACTAATTTTAAGATGTTAGTTCCATCAGCTGGGAATTTCATTTCTGACTTAGGAATTATCTTAATTTCATTACATTTTGAATCTTTATATTTTATTTCAAAACTATAATCATCTTTTTCATAGGTAGCCTTATCATCTTCCTCGCTAATAGCTTTTCCTAAAAGTTTTTCAATTTCACTTTTGTCTTTATCTTTAAAATCAGTCAAAGAAGCAATTTGTTTAACTTCTACAGTGGGTTTGTTATTTTCGCCAACTATCTTAGAATTACTTTGAGGTGATTGTTCAGTTGTAGATGTTGTGGAAGACTGCTCCGTTGTATTTTCATTATTCAAATTTGCAGAATCTTTAGTTTTTCCACAAGATATTAATGCAGTTGAACTAACTGCTGCAATTAACAATAGACTAATGATTTTCTTTTTCATAAAAATTTTCCTCCAACATTATGTGTATATTTTAGTGAGTTTTTTGGATATAAGTCCTAAATAATATAGTTCATTGTTCTATAAATACCTGATAAGTTTATGATAAACATTTATGAATTGAACTTCTTAGAACATATATACCGTTACATCACTACCGATTATAGCACCGATTAAGTTGGGTAATTGTTTACTTAAGAAAACTTTAATAAAATAATAAGTTATTATTAACTATTATCGTTAATAAAATTAATGGAAGAAAATCATAAATTAAAGTGAAGGCACATCAATAATTAAATAATTAACTAATTGTTATATAGAGAATAATTAGATTAGATATAAAAGAGTGTGCAGAGATTTAAGTTTATTATAAAAATGAAAGGATACTCATTTTAATCATTTGGGTGAAAAAATAAGTATCCCTAATACTAATTTGCTTAAGTTTTATTAAGTACTATAATAAAATTTTATTTGTTAAATTTGCTACTATAAGATTTATTTTTTTGCTCATATTGCTTTGAACTAGAGTTATAATTAGCATCTTCTAAAACTCCGCCAAAAACTTTCTTTTCTTTAAATTGTATATTAAATTCTCTCTCATATTTTTTTATTATATTAAGCTGTTGAACAGTTAAAATACATATAGAAGTACCATGAGCGTTTCCTCTAGCAGTTCTTCCAGATCTATGGAGATATTCATTTAATTTTAATGGCAAATCCAAATGGAAAACGTGAGTTATATCAGCAACATCAAGACCACGAGCTGTAACATCTGATGAGACTAGTATTTTTATTTTACCTGTCCTAAAGCTTTCAATTGCAAGTTTTCTATCTTCCTTAGAAATCTTTCCGGTCATAGCAAAACAATCTTTGCTATGATAATTAAGTTTGGCTGTTGTTAATTCAATATCCTCATTGTTATTAACAAAGATGATTGCTTTTTCTGGTTTTGCAGCAACAAGAACTTTTCTTAAGGTTTCAAACTTATCACGTCTTTCACATAAGATAAACATATGCTCAATATTAGGATTTATTAAAGGCTTATCTTCACTTTTTATTATTATTGGTTCCTTCATTAGAGACTTCGCAGTTTCCAATGTTTCAGGTTTTATAGATGCTGAAAATAGCATAAGCTGTCTATCCCTCATTGTTGATTTAACAATGTCTTTAGTAACGTTAGATCTCTTCGGATCTAATAAATTATCTCCTTCATCAATTACTATTGTTTTTATAGTATGAGCAGTTATTTTTTTCTTTCGAATTAGATCTAGAATTCTACCTGTTGACCCAACAATTATGTGAGGTTTTATTTCTTTGAGTTTCTTTATTTGGTTATTTATATTAACATCACCAATAATAGATAGTGAAGTTATAGGGAATGATGAGTTCTCAGCAAGAAGCTTAATTTGATCTTCTATTTGTTTAGCAAGTTCATGTGTTGGAGCCAATATTAATCCTTGCATTTCTCTCTTTGATGTATCTATTTTATGAAAAAGAGGCAATAGATAAGCTAATGTTTTACCGCTTCCTGTAAAGGCTTCACCAATTATATCTTTGCCCTCAAGAGCAGGTAAAATAGAGTTGGCTTGAATTGAAGTTGGTATATTAATTCCTTGTTTTTGTAGTCCTTCTATTATACTTGAATTTAAATTTAAATCACTAAATGAGTTAATCATTAATTTCTCCTTTTATAGTTGAATAATTTTTCTATATATATTGCTAATTAATTATATCCTTATTATGTGCATTTTTCTAGTTAAAGTTACATAATCCCACAGATATATTATCTGATATAGAATGATTATATATTTATGTAAAAAAACTACTCTCTAAAGCAAAATTTAGATTTAAAGTATAAATTGCATTAAAACAATGAAAAAATAAACAAACAAATAGTGTTTGAAAAATAGATAAGAATGGTATAATAAGAAAGATTTATATAATTTCTGATTAATATAATTTAATAAAATAATTGAGGTGAAAATTTAATATATGAATAATGAATTCACTAAATTTAAAATAAGTGATGAAATCCTAAAATCAATCGAGGGACTTGGTTATAAAAATCCATCAAAAGTTCAAGAAAAAGTTATCCCAGAGATACTTTTGAATAAAGATATCATAGTTAAATCACAAACGGGAAGTGGAAAGACGGCAGCTTTTGGGATTCCTTTATGTGAGAAAGTGGATTGGAATGAAAATATCCCACAAATTTTAGTATTAACACCTACGAGAGAACTCGCTGTTCAAGTAAGTGAAGATATAACTAATATAGGAAGGTTTAAAAGAATAAAATCTGTTTCGATTTTTGGTAAAGAACCTATCTCAGAGCAGGAGAGAAAATTGAAACAGAAGACGCATGTAGTGGTTGGAACTCCAGGGAGAATTCTAGATCATATAGATAGAGGAAGTCTTAATTTAGCTCAAATTAAATATTTTGTTATAGATGAGGCTGATGAAATGCTTAATATGGGATTTATAGGGCAAGTTGAAGGAATTATTAGAAGACTTCCAAAGAAGAAAGTTACTATGTTATTTTCAGCAACAATACCAGAGGAAATAAAGGTATTATGTGATAAATACATGAATAAGCCTGTAGATATAAGTATTAATAATCAAAAACTTATTAACGAAAATATAGATCATAATTTATATTATACTAATTATGAAGAGAAGATAGAAAAACTAAATGATATTTTAATAATTGAGAAACCTGAAACAGTAGTTATATTTGCAAAAACTAAAGAGAATGTAGATACAGTGTTTCAATGGTTAAAATCTAAGGGGTACTCTGTTAATAGAATACATGGAGGAATGCTTCAAAAAGAAAGATTAAGCATTATGGATGGATTTAGATTGGGCGATTTTAGAATACTTGTATCAACAGATCTAGCTTCAAGAGGCATTGATGTTAAAGGAATTACTCACGTAATAAATTATGATCTTCCCGTAGAGAAGGAAGCATATGTACATAGAATAGGCCGAACAGGAAGAGCAGGGGAAAAAGGGAAGGCAATAAGCTTTTGTGTTAATGAAAAAAATAAGCTTTTAAGTGAAATTGAAGAGTTTATTGGATTCAAAATTCCTGTCTATAATTTGCCTGAGAAAATAATGGTTGAAAAGGAAAAAAATGAAGGGGTTAAAACACTTAAAAGTAAACCGAAAAGAAAAGAAGAAAAATCAAAAGCCATAAATAACAATATAACAAAAATTTATTTAAATGGAGGTAAAAAAAAGAAGATTCGTGCCGGAGATATAGTTGGGGCTATTTGTAAAATAGAGGGCATTAGATCTGAAGATATTGGAATAATAGATGTCCAAGATTCGGTATCCTATGTTGATATATTAAATGGAAAAGGAAAAAGAGTTATAGAAGAGTTAAAAAATATAACTATAAAAGGTAAAATTATTAAAGCTGAAAAAGCAAAAAAGTAAGTATGTTAATATAAAATTTTAAAGAATGTTAACATAAATAATATTAAGTGGTATTATAGATAGTGAATATGAAATCTTATTAAATATAGGAAATAAAAGTAAATTGATTACTAGTCTTTTGCATTATAAAATTATAAATGCCATATTACTTAAAGGAAGCTAGCTTAAGATGTTAAAATTTTGGCAGAGAAAGAATATAGATGAGCATTTAAATTGATTTAGGTGTATTATATATATAGCTGAATATTTGATGACAAAAAACTAAAATATTAATAAATAATAATGTATTATAAAGAGGTGTTATAAAAACAATGATCTTAGATAGAAATGAAAAATGTTGGTGTGGCAGTGGGTTGAAATATAAAAAATGTCATTTAGAATTTGATGAAAAAATTGAAAGTTTTAAAAGAAAAGGCCATATAGTCCCACCAAGAGATATTATAAAAAGCCAAAAAGATATAGAAGGAATCAAAAGAAGCGCTAAGATTAATGATGGGGTTTTAGACTTAGTTGCAAGTAAAATTAAAGCAGGGATGAGCACTGCTGATATAGATAAATTAGTATATGATTATACTATAGAACATGGGGCGATTCCAGCACCATTGAATTTTGAAGGTTTCCCAAAGAGTGTATGTACATCAATAAATAATGAAGTGTGCCATGGAATCCCAGATGAAAATATTATAATCAAAGATGGAGATATTATAAATGTAGATGTTTCTACGATTTTAGATGGATATTATTCAGATGCATCTAGAATGTTTATGATTGGCAATGTTAGTGAAGAAGCTAAAAGATTAGTAGAAGTAGCTAGGGAATGTATGATAAAAGGAATTGAAGCTATAAAACCTTGGGGATTCTTAGGAGATATAGGTGCAGCGTGTCAGGAACATGCTCATAAAAATGGATATACAATAGTAAGAGCATTAGGTGGACATGGAATAGGTAATGAATTTCATGAAGATCCATTTGTTCCTCATATAGGGGAGAAAGGAACTGGAATGTTGCTTGTTCCTGGAATGATTCTTACCGTTGAACCAATGGTTAATCAAGGAACTTATGATGTTTTTGTTGATGAAGAAAATGAATGGACTATTTATACAGCCGATGATAAATTATCAGCGCAGTGGGAACATACAGTGTTGATAACTGAGACTGGAATAGAAATTTTAGCTAAGTAATATATAAGGTAGTTAAAAGTGGTTTTTAAATCAATTTTGACTACCTTGTTTAATGGAAGTATTAATCTAAGGAGTATTATTAAATGGATAATGTAGCTTTAAATTATTTGGAGAAATATTATGGATATAAGTCATTTAGAAAAGGGCAAGAAGACATAATAAGTAAAATAATAAATGGAGAAGATGTACTTGCCATAATGCCAACTGGAGGAGGAAAGTCAATTTGTTATCAGATGCCAGCATTGATGCTAGAAGGAATAACAATAGTAATTTCTCCTTTAATATCCCTAATGAAAGATCAAGTAGATACGCTAAAAGATATGGGGATAAAAGGCGCTTTAATAAATAGTACATTGAGTGCTATAGAAGAAAAAGAAGTAATAAACAATTTGGAAAATAGTGAAATAAAGATTCTTTATATAGCTCCTGAAAGATTAGAATCTTTTGAGTTTTTGAGTGTTATTTCTAAATGTAATATTTCTCAAATAGCTATAGATGAAGCTCATTGTATTTCTCAATGGGGACATGATTTTAGGGGAAGTTATAGAAAAATATCAAATTTTATAAGTTTACTTCAAAAGAGACCTATAATAACAGCATTTACTGCAACTGCATCACAGGAAGTGAGAGAAGATATAATAAATCTTCTTAAATTGAATAATCCAAAAGTCTTTATAACAGGTTTTGATAGAGAAAACTTATCTATCAGCGTGATTAAAAGTGGTAACAAAAAGGAATATTTATATAAATATATAGAAAATAATAAAGAAGTTTCAGGCATTATATATGCTGCAACTAGGAAAGAAGTCAATAATTTATATGAATCTTTGCAAGCGAAAGGGTATAATGTGACTTGCTATCATGCGGGATTATCTGAACATACTAGAAAAGAAAATCAAGAAAATTTTATATATGATAGAGCTGGTATTATGATAGCAACCAATGCTTTTGGAATGGGGATAGACAAACCTAATATAAGATATGTTGTACACTATAATATGCCAAGAAATATTGAAAGTTACTATCAAGAGATTGGAAGAGCAGGAAGAGATGGAGAAAAGAGCGAATGCGTATTATTATTTTCGCCTCAAGATGTTCAGGTCCAAAAGTATTTAATAGAAAACTCAATAGAAGATGTAGAGAGAAAGAACAATCAATATAGAAAGCTTCAACAAATGATGGATTTTGTATATAGCAATTATTGCTATAGAAAATACGTTTTGGAGTATTTTGGAGAAACATATAATGGGCAATGTGATAATTGCAGTAATTGTTTGAGTGAAGGAGAGTTTGTTGATAAGACAATAGAAGCGCAAAAAGTTCTTTCATGTATATACAGGATGAAAGTTAAATTTGGAATTGGAATGCTTGTAGATGTGCTTAGAGGATCTAAAAATAAAAAAGTTATTCAATTTCATTTTAACGAGCTTTCTACTTATGGATTAATGAAAGAATATTCAGCAGAAGATCTCAAAAACTTTATTAATACATTGATTTCTCATGGATATATTAATGTGGTTGAAGGTACATATCCAGTGTTGAGTTTAAATGATAGATCAAGAAGAGTATTAACATCTCAAGAAAAAGTTCAATTAAAAGAGTTTAGAGTAGAAAAGAAAGCTAGTGAAGAAAATGAACTTTTTGAGATTCTTAGAAATTTAAGACAAGAACTGGCAAAGGAAAACAATGTTCCACCATATATAATATTCGGTGACGTTACACTAAAAGAAATGACTGTAAATTATCCGATATCAAAATATGAAATGCTTAAAGTTTCTGGAGTTGGAGAAGTTAAATATAATAAATACGGAAAAGTATTTGAAGATGTAATACGGAATTTTGTAGAAGAACATGAAATTGCTATATCTGATCATGATGAAGGCTTGCTAGACGAACAAAAGAGTATAAATAAAGATGAAGAATCTAGAATAGAAGTTAAAACAGACTTAGAATTATACGAGAGACTAGACAATGCAAGAAAAGAATTCGCTAAAGAAGAAAGAGCATTACCCCAAGCAATACTGACAATGAATACTCTGAAGGAAATAAGTGGAAGATGCCCGAGTTCTTTAGATGAATTAAAAGATATAACAGGCATGGGACCTAAGAAAATAAGTTTGTATGGAGAAAAGATAATAAATATAGTAAACGAATATTTGTCAGAAAATGATAGAAAAGTAGAATGGATTGAAAGAAAAAGAAGAAAGGTTATAATTGATGGAGAGACTAGGGAGAATGATCAAATCTCAATAGATATGCTTAAGCAGAACATAACTATACATGAAGTATCTCAAAAATTAGAGATCTCAATTTCAACTATCCTAGGATATGTAACAGATTATATAAAAGAGTTTGGAGAAAATGCATTTCATATAAATTTGGAAGAATTTTATAATAAAGAAGATGAAAAGCTAATAATAGATGCATGCCAAAAGCATGGATATGATAAGATAAATGTACTAAAAAAAGAACTACCTTCACATATAAAATATGAAAGCATAAGAGCTGTAATTTTAAAAAAGTACTATTTGTAGTCAATTAATAAAATCTATTAGGTTATTTTGGACCAAATTAATTACATGTAAGAATATTACTAATTTTTATTAAATATATTTAATAGTAGAATAGAAGATAGAGTAAAGAGGTGTAATTAAATTGGATCCATACGAGGTTTTAGGCGTTGAAAAAACAGCTTCTGAAGAAGAAATAAAAAATAAATTCAAAGATATTTTAGAAGAATATACACAAAATCAAAATGAGACCACTAAACAAAAAGTTTTGGCTCTTAGTGCGGCATATGAGCTCATTATTAATGGTAATCTATATAAAGAAATTCGTAATTTAGTCGATAATAAAAACTTTTCTGAGGCTGAAGCAAAATTGAACTTAATAAATAATGCGAATTCAGCAGAATGGAATTATCTTCAAGGTTTTATATCTGTTCAAAAGGGATGGTTTGACAGTGGGCTTAATTACTTGAAAAAAGCTGTAGAATTAGATCCTAATAACCATGAATATTTGGACAGCTTAAACAAATTGCAGGCAAGAGTTATTGATTATATGAAAAAATATGCAAATAAAAATGTTAAACCTAATTCTAATAGTATGAATGCTTGCGGTGGAGATAATAATAGTAGTGGTAACGGGGGAATGTGTTAGTATATATGTTGTAATCAAATTTCAAGATTCTACTCTTAATTTAGCGTTTTGCTTACTAGAGTTTTAAATGTAAATTTATTTATTAAAACATATATATATCTATATTATGATTTTAAATTTAACATATATAGATAAAGTTTATAATTTGTGTTGAAATTTTGAAATATTTATGTTATTCTAAATAAGCAGTTGGTACGTAAAGTGCTAATGTGGAGCTTAGAGTGTCCTTCGCCGGTCTCTAAGCTCCTTTTGTTTTAGTAAAATATGCTGTAATTAAATTAGAAAGTAAATTTATGTTTTAATAATATAAATATGTGAATGATATCTTTTGTTAAATTAATAAAAAAAGTGTCAGAAATTACATTAATAAGAGAAAAAAAGTTCTATAAATATATTTTTCAACCAACAAAGTTAAAAATATATTTAATACATGATATAATAGTAAATATCACTTTAGATTTTACGAAAGTATTTTCAATTAAATGTTAAATTAAGCCTAGAAATTAAAGTTTTACATTTGTTTAATAAAAAGTACCAAAACCTATATTTTTTTTTGTATATAATAATGACCGGAGAAGGGAGCGTATGTCATGCTCGAATGTGTTTTAATAGATTTAAATGTTGATAAGAACACAAGTATAAATGAACTTATTGAAAATCATATGCCTTTTATAATAAAAAGTATTTCAGATGTGACAGGTCGCTATGTATCTTGCGAAAATGATGAAGAACTTAGCGTTGGATTACTTGGTTTTCATGAGGCAATTGAAAGATATGATAATGAGAAGGGACATTTTTTATCTTTTGCAAAATTAGTAATTGGAAGTAGAATAAAGAATTACTTAAAAGGTGAAAATAAGCATAATCATTCATCTTTGGACGAATTAGTGGACAAAGGTTTGGATTTTAGAGATGAATATTTTGAGCCTAAGGAAGATAATAGCATGTTGCTGGAAGAAATAACTGCCTTAAAGAATGAAATAAGTTCGTTTGGTTTTACTTTGGAAGATTTGGTGAATGAAGCTCCCAAACAACAAGCAACGAGAAAGAATGCAATTAATTTATCAGAAGAAATATCAAAGGATGAAGAATTTTTATCTTTTATGTATTTAAAGAAAAGATTACCAATCAAAAGGATTGTTTTAAAGTTTTCAGTTACAGAAAAGGTAATAAAAAGAAGCAAAAAATTTATAATTTCTGTTGTAATAATAATTGATAAAAATCTCAGTGCTTTAAAAAATTGGATCAGAAAGTAGGTGAAAAGAATGAATAGGGGAATAATAATGGAAATTAAAAAAAGTTATGCTATAGCTTTAAATGATAATGGCATAATGGAAAAGATTGAACCTAAGAAAGATATGAAAATAGGGCAAAAAATATTTTATTTTGAAGATGATCTCATTAAGGCTAGTAATAGTGGGACTTATAGGTATAATAACTTTATTAAGTCAATTGGAGCAATTGCAGCGTTGTTTTTAATAGTATTCACCTTCTTTCATACTATGAAATCTGATACAGCATATGCAGTTGTTAGTTTAGATATTAATCCTAGTATACAAATAGAAGCTGATAATAAATTGAAGATTATTAGAGTTGAAGGTGTAAACAATGATGGAAAGAATATAGATTTTACAGATGTTAAAGGTATATCTCTTGATGAAGGAATACAAAAAATAAAGGAAAAACTTATAGAAAAAAAATATTTAGATACTAATAGGGAAGTATTGGTTGGATTTGCATTTATAAAAAATGAAGATAACAGTGCTTATGAGAAAGATATAAAGGATGTTATTCAATCTACCTTTAATACAGAAAAAGTTACTTATGTTAAAGGTGATAAGGAAGATGTTGATGAAGCTAAGACAAAAGGAATAAGCTTAGGAAGATATGAAGCATCTCTAGTGGTAGATGAGAGTACAAAGAATAAAATAGATGTAGCACCAGTAAAAGAAATTACTGCAAGTATAAAAGATAAAGAAAATGTAACTCAGTGGGATGCAAAAGATGAAAAAAATAGTGATGTCGTTACTCCAGCTACTAATTCAAATTCAGATGCAAAACCTGAAAAAACAACTGTAGATAAGCCTGTAATAAATGGAGCAGCTGACAATTCATTACCTAATGTGGATTCGGGGAAAGCTACAGATAACCCTAAAAAAGAACAAAAGGATGATGGTGTGTTAAATTTACAACCAGAGGTTCCTGCACAAAATGAGAATGATAACAAGGGAAATACACCAGTGACAAGTCCTGCAAAGGATGACAATACTATTAATATAGGTCCAGATAACGGAACTATTGTAAATAATCCTACGTCAGGAAAAATTCAGGAAGATCCTAATAAGACTATACAAGTACCAAAAACTGACGAGAATACAGCTAATAAGACTGTTAAAAATTAATGAGTTATTTAAGAGTAGATTTATCTAGATGCATAGTATCAAAGATAGATCTACTTTTTATTTTTACATGCAATTTGGCTAAAAAATAAATTTATCAATAGGAAAATCGTATTAAAAAAGAGGACTAGAATAAAAAATTATAGTATACTTACTAGTAAGCATTATTAACAAGGATTTGGGGAGATTAAAAATGATAAAAGAGATATTAAAAAATGATATACTAATATGTGATGGAGCAATGGGAACATATTATTCAGAAGTAACAGGTAATGATGTATCCTATTGTGAATTTGGTAACTTAAATGATAAAGAAACTATAAAAAGAATACATAAAGAGTATATTGAAGCAGGGGCTAAACTAATTAGAACAAATACTTTTTCTGCTAATACATATGATCTTGGAGTATCGTTAGAAACATTAATGGACATAATTAAGTCAGGAATAAACTTAGCTAAAGAAGTAACAAGAAATACTTCTGTTTTAATAGGTGCAAGTATTGGACCTATTAAAACAGATAATTTAGATGAATTTAGCAATGAAGTTTTAGAAGAATATAAATACATAGTAGATTGCTTTTTAAAAAATGGTATAGATATTTTTATATTCGAAACTTTTAGCAACTATAATTACCTGAAAAAAATAAGCGAGTATATTAAGTACAAGAATATAGATAGTTTCATACTTACTCAGTTTGCTGTTAAGCCAGATGGATTTACAAGAGATGGGATAAGTGCGGCTAAATTGATTAAAGAAGTACGAAATACAGAATATATAGATGCATTTGGGTTTAACTGTGGTTCTGGACCAGCACATATATTGGAAATGGTTAAAAAAATTAATATAGAAAATGAAATTGTTTCGGTACTGCCTAATGCAGGTTATCCAGAGATAATTCACGAAAGAACAGTTTATCCAAACAATCCCGTATATTTTGCGGAAAAAGTTAGTGAAATAAGGTCTTTTGGGGTTTCAATTATAGGGGGATGCTGTGGAACAAATCCAAGCTATATTAAACAATTAACCAAAATAATTAATGAGAATTCTAAAGTAATCAATGCTAATACTAAGGCTGAGCCAAAAGTTAAAAGTTTTGAGAAAAAGGCTAAGAATACTTTTAAAGATAAGCTCGAAAATGGTGAGTTTGTTGTAGCTATAGAATTATCGGCACCAATTGATACCGATATATCAAGAATCATAGATGGAGCTAAGATATGTAAAGAAAACAATATTGATTTAGTAACAGTTCCGGATTCACCAATGTCGAAGGTTAGAGCAGATTCAACTATTATATCGTCTAAAATCAAGAGAGAAATAGGAATTGAAGCTATGCCTCATGTTTGCTGTAGAGATAAAAATACTAATGCAATAAGGTCAAGTCTGATAGGATCTCATATTGAAAATATAAGAAATATCCTTGCAATTACTGGTGACCCTATATCTGATGCTAGTAAAGTTGAAACAAAAAGCGTATTTAATTTAAATTCATTTAGGCTAATAGAATTAATAGAAAGCATGAATGAAGAAATATTCAAAGAAGATAGTATTTATGTAGGTGGTGCTTTGAATTTGAATGTTTTAAATAAAGAAGTAGAATATAATAGAATGATGAAGAAGATAGAAAAAGGTGCAAAGTTTTTTTTAACGCAACCTATCTATGATGACAATGCTATAGAGTTCTTGAAAATGATTAAAGAGAGGACTAATGTAAAGATTTTAGCGGGATTACTTCCCGTTGTAAGTTATAGAAACGCAATGTTTTTAAATAATGAGCTTCCTGGAGTAACTATACCAGATAAATATGTACAAATGTTTTCAGAAAATATGAGCAAAGAAGAGGCGCAAGAAATAGGTGTAAAAATTACTGTGGAAATAGGAAAGAAACTAAAAGGTATTGCAGATGGATTATATTTCATTACTCCTTTCAATAGGGTTAATATGTTAATTGAAATTATTAAGCAGATTAATGCCTAATCATTATAGTTCTTATATGAATAATAAAAGACAAGAGGGATTTTTATGAATGTTGGTCTTATCAGACATTTTAAAGTTGATTACCGTAAAAGTTTTTTTATGACATCAAAAGAATTTAAAAATTGGGAAGAGAATTACAATATAAGTGGTGTGATTAGAAAAGATGTAGAGCTTATGGGGATAAATTGGGATAAATGTTATTCTAGTACGCTTATAAGAGCAATAACGACAGCACAACATGTATATAATGATGATATAATTCAAAATGATCTAATTAGAGAAACTATCATTGATCCAATATTTAAAAGTAATTTAAAGCTTCCGTATTGGTTTTGGGCGATTAGTGGAAGAATAGCGTGGTATTTCAACCATAAATCTCAACAAGAAAATAAGATTATTACAAAAGAGAAAGCTGAGAAGTTTGTTGATTTATTATTAAATGAAGCGAGAAAAGAAGGTACAGAAAACATTTTAATTTTTACGCATGGTTTTTTTATGTATAGTCTTCAGAAAGAATTGAAGAAAAGGAGCTTTACGGGCAAGCTAATATACAGCCCTAAAAATGGAATCCTATATTTATATAAAAAATAATAGAATAACTATAAATTTATGTTTGAACAAAACTTTATGTAATATAAAGAAATATAAGGACAGAGTCAATAAAATATGCTATATTTTATGATAAAAAGTATAGCATATTTTTTGATATATATTATTGAAATAAATACTAAATTAAGTTAGTATACTTTATATACAAATGATGATAAGGAGGAAGACAAATATGATAAATAATAATAATTTGATTGGTGAAGCAAGTAGATGCTTGCTATGTAAGAAACCAGCTTGTAAGTCTAATTGCCCAGTAGAAACACCTATACCTGATATTATAAATATGTATAAGGAAGGAAAAATTGAAGAAGCAGGAGAACTATTATTTGAAAATAATCCGCTTTCAGCAGTATGTTCATTAGTATGTATTCATGAAGACCAATGCAAAGGAAATTGTATAAGAGGGATTAAAGGGGAACCAATACGATTTCATGATATAGAGCAGGAAATATCTCAAAAATACATAGAAGAAACTAGGTTTAAAGCTGTTTCTAAAAAGAAAGACAGAATTGCTATAATTGGTGGTGGTCCAGCAGGAATTACTATTGCATTTATACTAGCTAGGAAAGGATATAATATTACTATTTTTGATGCGCACGAGAAGATAGGTGGAGTACTAAGGTATGGAATACCAGAATATAGACTTCCAAAAAAATTAGTAGATTCCATTGAAGAAAGATTAATAGAACTTGGTGTAAAAGTTAGGCCTAATACTCTTATTGGTCCTGTAATAACATTAGATAGACTATTTGAAGATGGTTATAAAGCAGTGTTTATTGGTACAGGAGTATGGAATCCAAAAACATTAAATATTAAAGGTGAAACTTTAGGAAATGTACATTTTGCTATTGATTATTTAAAATCACCAGAGAACTATAAGCTAGGTAATAAAGTAGCTGTTATCGGAGCTGGTAATGTAGCCATGGATGCCGCAAGAAGTGCAAAAAGAAATGGAGTTGAGGATGTTACAATAATATATAGAAAAGGTTTTGATCAAATGTCTGCAACAAAGCAGGAGATAAAAGAAGCTAAGGAAGATAAAATTGATTTTGAATTATTTAAATCGCCATTAGAAATAACAGAAGAGGGAGTAAAGTTAGTTAATACTGAGAATGTAGTAGAGTCAGATGGAAAAGTTCAAAACAAACTTATTGAAGAAAAAGAAGAATTTTTCAAATGTGATTCAATAATTGTAGCTGTAAGTCAAACCCCTAGAACTAATATAGTTTCAAATACAACAAAATTAGATACTAATAAATGGGGATTATTAATAACAGATGATAAAGGAAATACAACTAAAAAAGGTACATTCGCGTCAGGTGATGTTGTTACTGGTGCTAAAACTGTAGTAGAAGCAGTAGTGCAAGCCAAAATAGTTGCTCAAACCATTGAAGATTACTGTGAAAACAACTAAATAATAAAAATTAAATATAACATTGATAAATTAAGGAAAAACAATTAAAATCGTATAGGTTGCAAAAATGAATTTTAATTATTAAAATATTATTAGAAGTAGATTAAGCTTTTTTATATACTGTGATTATCGTATATGGTGAAAAAAGTTTACTTAATAAGGAGTGTAAAGAAAATATGAGTGTCACTATAAAGGATATTGCAAAATTAGCTAATGTTTCTCATACAACAGTGTCTAGAGCACTTAATAATAGTCCGTATATCAATGAAGAAACCAAGGTTAAAATTATAGCTTTAGCAAAAGAATTGAATTATGTACCAAATTATAGTGCTAAGAGTCTTGTTTTATTAAAATCATACGTTATAGGTGTATTTTTTTCATCGATTAGCGAAGGAACATCAGATACATTCTTTCACGAAATTATAAGAGGAGTCAATAATGTCATAGATAAAGAATATAATTTAGTTGTAAGAGGTATAGATGATTATCAATACTCCCATTTAATTGATAACAGAAATTTTGATGGAATAATTGTTGTAAGTCAAAGTAAAAATGACGATGAATTCATACAGACTATTCTAGAAAAAAATATACCAACTGTAGTTATAAATAGATACATTGAAAATGAAGGATTAGTAAACATAATGTCAGATGATACAAAAGGAGTTTACGATGCAGTTACTTATTTTATAGAGAACGATCATAGAAAAATAGCATTATTGCAAGGAAATAAGGAATTTGAATCAACAGTATATAGAAAAAGAGGATATATAAGAGCGTTGGAGGATAATAATATTCCAATTAATGAGGAATATATTTTAAGTGGTAGATATGATCTGAAAAGTGGATATGAAAATATGAAAAAGTTACTTAAATTAGAGAATGTTCCAACAGCAGTATTTTGCGCTAATGATGATATTGGGGTGGGTGCTATGAAAGCAATATTTGAAGCTGGGTTAAAAGTTCCAGAAGATATCTCAATTATAGGGTTTGATGATAGCAACTTTTGTAACTATGTAACTCCTCCGTTGACAAGTGTAAGGAAGGATTCTCTGGCGATGAGCGAATATGGCGGAAGAAACTTATTAAATCTTATAAAGAATAAAGAAGTAGATAAAGAAAAAGTTTATATACAATCTCAGCTTGTGGTAAGAAAATCAGTAAAAAAACTTTAATAATGGATTTTAATAATTAGTGAATTTAAACACTAATTATTAAAAAAAGTTGTTAACGTTCACAAAAAAGTGTTGCGTTATTTGAAATATGATATTATAATAAAGTTATCAAGTAGATACAAGAAAATGTTCACGTGAACAGGGATTTGCACGTATTTTTGTTCACGTGAACAAAAAAGAAAAGAGGATTTTGATATGAAAAAGTTTATGGATGAAAATTTTTTATTAAGCAACGAAGCGTCTGAAAAATTATATCATAATTATTCAGAAAAAATGCCAATTATTGATTATCATTGCCACATTAATCCGAAGGAAATATTAGAAGACAAAAAGTTTGAAAATATAACTCAAGTATGGCTTTATGGTGATCATTATAAATGGAGACAGATGAGAACTTTGGGCATAGATGAAAAATATATTACAGGAGATGGAAGTGATTATGAAAAGTTCTTAGCTTGGGCAAAGACTATATCATTTGCTATCGGAAATCCACTTTATCATTGGACACACTTAGAACTTAAGAGATTCTTTGGAATAGATGAAGTTTTAAATGAAAAAAGTGCACCTGCTATTTGGGAAAAAGTTAATAAGCTGTTAAATAGCGATGATTTTACAGTAAGAAATCTTATAAAGAAATCAAATGTAAAAGTGATATGTACAACAGATGATCCTATAGATTCATTAGAATATCATTTGGCAATAAAAGAAGATAAAAGCTTTGATGTGAAAGTATTACCAGCTTTTAGACCTGATAAAGCTCTAGGAGTTAATAAAGAAACATTTAAAGATTGGTTTAACAAACTAGAAGAAGTAGTTGGTTCTAAAATTTCAAACTTTGATGAATATTTAGAAGCATTAAAAAAGAGAGTGGAATATTTTCATGAAACTGGATGTAGAGTGTCAGATAATGCATTGGATTTTGTTCCAGTAGGCAATGCTTCTTTAGAAGAAGTTAGAGAAATTTTTGCAAACGTACTTAAAAATGGACAAGTATCTTTTGAAGATGAAAATAAATTAAGAGTATATATATTAAAGTTCTTTGGAAAATTATATCACGATCTAGGATGGGTAATGCAATTTCACATGAATTGCGTTAGAGATAATAACAAAGTAATGTTCGAAAAATTAGGACCTGATACAGGATTTGATTCACTTAATGATACAGAAGTTGCAATTCCACTGTCAAGGTTATTAGATTCGTTAAATAGTGAAAAAGCTTTACCTAAGACTATTATATATAGTTTAAATCCAAATGATAATTCTACAATAGGAACATTACTTGGATGCTTCCAAGGAGACGGAATTAAGGGCAAAATACAATTTGGATCAGCTTGGTGGTTTAATGATCACAAGATTGGTATGCAAGATCAAATTAGAACTTTAGCTAATTTAGGTATGCTAAGCACATTTGTTGGAATGTTAACAGACTCTAGAAGCTTTTTATCTTACACAAGACATGAATATTTTAGAAGAATACTTTGCAACGTAATTGGAGAATGGGTAGAAAATGGCGAGTTACCTAACGACATTGAACATTTAGGACAAATTGTAGCTGACATTAGTTATAATAACGCAGACAAATACTTTAATATGTAATCTTTTATGTATGAAAATAAGTGAGATGCTTATTTTCATACAATAATGCAAAGATACAGATGAAGTGAAGATTTAGGAGGAATAGCTGTGAAATTAAATAAGGAATCATATAAAGAATTTAAAACATATCCAGAAAAAGTATTGCAATTTGGAGAAGGTAACTTTTTGAGAGCTTTTGTTGATTGGCAAATAGATAAAATGAATGATGAAGCAGATTTCAATGGAAGCGTTGTAGTTGTTCAGCCATTAGAAAATGGTCTTGTGGACATGCTTAATGATCAAGATTGTTTATACACTTTATATTTACAAGGGGTCCAAAATGGGCAAGCATCAAAAACTCATAAAGTAATCAATAGTATAAGTAGGGGAATTAATCCTTACAGAGACTATAATGAATATTTAAAAGTTGCAGAAAATCCAGATTTAAGATTTATAGTGTCAAATACAACAGAGGCAGGAATTGCATTTGATGAAAACGATACTTTAAATGGAGGATGTCAAAAAAGTTATCCAGGTAAGCTAACAGCATTTTTATATCACAGATTTAATGCATTTAATGGAGATGACAGTAAGGGATTTATTATAATTCCATGCGAGCTTATTGATAGAAATGGTGAAAAACTTAAAGAAATAGTATTAAAGTATGCAGAAGTATGGAACTTAGGAGAAGACTTTATTGATTGGATAAACAATGCTAATACTTTTTGTTGTAGTTTAGTTGATAGAATAGTTCCAGGATATCCAAGAGATACAATTGATGAAGTTAGAGAAGAGCTTGGATATGATGATAATTTAGTAGATGTAGGTGAAATATTTCACTTATGGGTAATAGAAGGCCCTCAGTCTATAAAAGATGAATTACCAATAGAAAAAGCTGGACTTAATGTAAAAGTTGTAGATGATATGACACCATATAGAACAAGAAAAGTTAGAATTTTAAATGGACCTCATACAGCAATGGTTCCAGTAGCGTACCTTTACGGTTTAGAAACTGTAGGGGAAGCGGTTGATCATGAAGTTATAGGAAGATATGTCCACGATGTAATATATGATGAAATCATAGAAACTTTAGATTTGCCTCACGAAGAGCTAGTAGAATTTGCAGATGCGATTATAGAAAGATTTCAAAATCCATATGTAAAGCACTATTTAATGAGTATAGCATTAAATTCATTGTCTAAATACAAAACAAGAGATTTACCAAGTTTGACTGAATATCTAAAGAGAAAAGGTACGCTTCCTAAGAAATTAGTATTCTCCCTTGCATCTTTAATAGAATTCTACAAAGGAAAAAGAGGAGACGAAGATATTCAATTAGCTGATGATGAGGATATATTAGAATTATTTAAGAAATTATGGGAAAAATATGATGGAACAAAAGAAGGACTAAACAAAATTGTAACTTCTGTTCTTGCATATGAAAAGAATTGGGGAAGCAATTTAAATGAAATTCCTAATCTTGCTGATGAGATTTCAAGATATTTAGAAATAATTGAAAAAGTAGGAATGAAGGAAGCAGTTAAAGTAGTTTTATAATGAAATTTATTATCATGCAATTAAATTTTCTTAATTGCATGATAAGTAAATATATATCAATAATAAAGGAGGTAAATAAATGAGTTTTGATGAAAATTGTTTTTATTGTTCGAAGAATCAAGATTTAGATTCTTTAATGATTAAGATTTGTGATTTAGATGTATCAACAGTATATTTGTTTAAGGAACAAACTTATAGTGGAAGATGTAATGTTGTTTATAAGGAACATAAAAGTGAAATAGCGGATTTAAATGAAGATGAAGCAGCAGCTTTCATAAATGACGCTAGAAAGGTAGCTAAAGCAATCCATAAAGCGTTCAATCCAGATAAAGTAAATTATGGAGCATTTGCTGATACTATGAAACATCTTCATCTTCATATTGTACCTAAATATGAAGGCGGCCCATCTTGGGGAAAAACTTTTGAGATGAATCCACAAAAAATATATTTAAGCGATGATGAATACCAAAACCTAATTTGTAAAATAAAAGATAATTTATAATATTGGATTAATGAATAAAAATTAACTAAATTAAAGATACGGAGGAAAAAGAATGTTAAATTCTGTTGACAAAAACGCATCAACTAATGCTAATAATGGAAACGTTAAATTAAGTTTAAGAGAAAAAATTTCTTATGGTTTTGGAGATTTTGGTAATGGATTCATGTTTGACTTAGGTCAATCATATCTTACAAAGTTTTTTATAGATACATGTGGAATTAGTGCTGGAGCAGTTGGTGGTATATTTGCATTTACAAAGATATTCGATGCATTCATGGATCCATTAGCAGGATCGCTGATAGATAGTAGAAAAGCAGGTAAATCAGGAAAGTTTAGGCCTGTAATGATGATTTCAAGTATAATTCTTGCTTTACTTACAATTATTACTTTTACTATGCCTGAGATGCCGCTTTCATCTAAGATTATATATGGTTATGCAACATATATGATTTGGGGTCTTGTATATTCATTCACTAATGTTCCTTATGGATCATTAGCATCGGTTATGACAAGAGATGTAGAGGATAGAAGCCAATTAGCTACATTTAGACAAGCTGGTTCATTAGGAGCACAATTAATAACTGGAGTAGCTTTTGTACCTATTCTTATGATGTTTAGTGACAAAAAAGTTGGTTATCCAGTTGCGGCCGCAGTTATGGCTGTTATAGGAGTTGTTTCATTCTTTATCTGTTTTGCTAACACAAAAGAACATGTTGTAATTAATAGAGAAGGTAAATCAGAAAAGGCATCTGCTAAAGATTATTTTAAGGTTGTATTTACAAATAGACCATTGTTATGCTTAATTCTTATGCAATTATTTACAATATCAGCTATGAATACTAACAACCAAATGATGATTTTCTTCTGCCAATATAACTTAGGGGATATTAAACTTCAACCTAAGGTTAATGGTATAATGATTGGATGTTCTGTAATAGGTATATTCGCTATTCCATTCTTAGTAAAACATTTTGGTAAAAAGAAAACTGCGATTGCAGGACTATTGATTGGAATTGTTGCTAATGGATTAAACTTTATAATACCAACAAATGCTACTACTTTCACAGTTCTTGTTACAATAGGATATGTAGCTTTAGCTATTCCAAATGGAGTTACTTGGGCATTCGTAACGGATGCAATTGACTATGGACATTGGCATACTGGAATAAGAAAAGAAGGTGTAACTTATGCTGCATTTAACTTTTCAAGAAAAATTGCACAATCTATGGCAGCCCTTGTTAGTGCAGCAGTATTAGGTATGACTGGGTATGTTGCAAACGCACAACAAAGTGCAGAAACATTACTAGGAATTAAGGGAGCAATGACATTGTATCCAGCAGTAGCTTTAGCTTTAGCTGCTCTTGTAGTAGGTATATTACATAATCTACCAGATGACAAGTACAGAAAAGTTGCTCAAGACTTACAAGAAGGAAAATGGGAAAAAGGAATTTTAGAATAATAATGTTATAAATAAATCATTATTGTTTAGCTAAGAAGAATAAGGCACTATCAGCTTTGTATTTTGAGAGTTGATAGTGTTTTATCTTTATATATTGAGTAAATAAAAAAAGATATACTTGTAAAAAACTGTTAACGTTCACAAAAAAGTATTGCATATTTTTTTATTTGATACTATAATGTAAATATAACTTAAATAATTTTTAACTAAAATTGTTCACGTTAACAATTGTTCGACCTCTAATTGTTAACGTGAACGAAAATTATTTATTAAATTAAAATATTTATAAATATTTTAATTTAATAATCAAAGAAAAAAATGCTTTGATATATAAATAAGCTATAAACTTATTTAATATATAACACAGTTCTTAAAAATACAAAAATAAATAATATAGAATTCTTCAAACCTATAATTTTCATACTATAATTTATTAATCATATTTTAAGTTAACCATTTTAAGAACTGTGTATTTAATTAATAGTGATAGCACAAAATAGATTTGTTAAAAAATGAATGTTTGAAATTATAATATATATTCTGAAAAATTAGTTTGAAAGACTATGAATTTTAAACTAATGGATATTCTAAAGAATAATTTTATTATCTAAAACCTGTATATATATTCAGTATGAAGATATTAATTAAGAAAGAATTTGAGGTGTAATATGAGAAGAGAAGAAGTTTTAAAAAATATAAAAGAAGCAGGTGTTGTTGCAGTTGTGAGGGGAGACTCAAAAGAAGAAGCTCTTAAAATTGTAGATGCTGTTTCAAAAGGCGGAATAAAAGTGATGGAACTTACAATGACTGTTCCAAATCCAGTTGAAGTTATTAAAGAAGTTGCTGAAAAATATAAGGATACCGATGTAATTGTTGGGGCGGGAACTGTATTGGACAGTGAAACGGCAAGAGCTTGTATTTTAGCAGGGGCACAATTTATTGTAAGCCCAAGTTTGGATATTGATACTTTAAAGCTTTGTAATAGGTATAAGATTCTGGTTATGCCAGGAGTAATGACCGTTAAGGATGCTATTACAGCTTTTGAGTATGGAGTTGATGTGGTTAAAATATTCCCAGCCAATCTATATGGGCCATCAGTAATTAAATCATTTAAGGGGCCGCTCCCTCAAGGAGACTTTATGCCAACAGGTGGTGTTAGTATAGCTAACTTACATGAGTGGATAGAAGTAGGAGCCTTCGTAGTAGGAACAGGAGGAGATTTAACTAAAGGTGCAAAAACAGGCGATTATGATCTAGTTCAAAGGACTGCTAAAGAATTTATGGATGCATACAGAAAAGCGAAGGAGAGAATCTAAAATGGATGTTTTAACTTTTGGAGAATCAATGGTCGTATTTAGTCCTAATATTAATGGCCCTTTGAGACATGTTCATAGTTTTTCCAAGTCACTCGGTGGTGCCGAATCAAATGTCGCTACTGCCTTGGCAAAATTAAATCATAGTGCGGGCTGGTTCTCAAAAGTTTCGGATGATGAATTCGGAAGATTTGTTATAAGTTCTATAAAAGCAGAGGGAGTAGATACATCAAGAGTAATAATTGATAAAGAAAGGCCTACAGGATTGCTTTTTAAGGAACGTTATCAACGAAGCAATCCGAATGTATATTATTATAGAAAGAATTCTGCTGCTAGTAGCTTATCGCCAGAGGATATTGATGAAGAATATATTAAGCAAGCTAAAATTCTTCATATTACAGGTATAACGCCAGCTTTATCGGAAAGTTGTAGAAGAGCAGTATACAGAGCAATAGAAATAGCTAAAGAAAACAAGATATTAGTATCATTCGATCCTAATATCAGGCTTAAATTGTGGACGGTTGATGAAGCTAGAAAGATCTTGGTGGATATTGCTAGTAAGGCAGATATTGTAATGCCTGGATTAGATGAAGCGGAACTTTTATTAGGATTAACTAATAAAGATGATGTGGCAGATTTTTTCTTAAATAAGGAAGCGAAAATAGTCGCAGTAAAATTAGGGTCAGAAGGCTGCTATATAAAAGATAAAAAAGAAGGAGTCAAGGTCGCAGGGTATAATGTATCAGATTTAATTCAAGATACAGCTGGGGCGGGCGATGGTTTTGCAGCTGGATTTTTAGCTGGATATTTAGAAAAATTATCACTAAACGAAATTGGGCAATATGCTAACGGTGTTGGAGCTATGGCAACATTGGTACAGGGAGATATGGAAGGTTATCCATATTATGATCAACTGATGGAATTCATAGGAAAGAGACAAGGCGTTGAAAGATAGAATTTTCTGAAATAGATATTACTATATTTCTAACAATTGAAAATGTTAGCGCTATTAAAAGTACTTTCTTCATATAAAATTTTAATTACATTTAAGGATAAGTAAAGAGGATTATTTTGATAATTAAATTTTAAGTGTATTCTATCTCTAAATTATAAACTTCAAATAATATTTAAAATAAACTTTTACTTATCTTTAACAATGTATATATCAAAGTTGATATTGGTAATTGAAGAGATATGAAATATTAAAATGATAGCATTTGCATTGTTAATTGTCCATTGAAATTAGTTTAAGATATTTTTAATGAAAAAACTTAGGAGGAATAACTAATGAAATTAAATAAGAAAATATATAAAGAATTTAAGACTTACCCTGAAAAAGTGCTACAATTTGGGGAAGGAAATTTCCTAAGAGCATTTGTTGATTGGCAAATTGACAAAATGAATGAAGAAGCAGGTTTCAATGGAAGTGTCGTAGTCGTTCAGCCTCAAGAAGGTGGACTAGTTAATATGCTAAATGAACAAGATGGCTTGTTTACACTTTATCTTCAAGGAGTTCAAGGAAAAAGAGCTATAAAAACACATAAAATAATCAATAGTATAAGTAGAGGAATTAATCCATATACAGATTATAATGAATATTTAAAAGTTGCAGAAAATCCAGAATTAAGGTTCATAGTGTCAAATACAACAGAGGCAGGAATCGCTTTTGATGAGAATGATAAGTTAAATGAAGGATGTCAAAAAAGTTTTCCGGGTAAGTTAACCGCATTTTTGTTCCGTAGATTTATGGTGTTTAATGGTGACAATAGTAAAGGTTTTATTATAATTCCATGTGAGCTTATTGATAGAAATGGTGAAAAACTTAAAGAAATAGTATTAAGATATGCAGAAATGTGGAATTTAGGACAAGATTTTGTGAATTGGATAAATGATGCTAATACTTTTTGCTGTAGTTTAGTTGATAGAATAGTTCCAGGATATCCAAGAGATACAATTGATGAAGTTAGAGAAGAACTTGGATATGATGATAATTTAGTAGATGTAGGGGAAATATTCCACCTATGGGTAATTGAAGGGCCTCAGTCTATAAAAGATGAATTACCAATAGAAAAAGCTGGACTTAATGTAAAAGTTGTAGATGATATGACACCATATAGAACAAGAAAAGTTAGAATTTTAAATGGGCCTCATACAGCAATGGTTCCAGTAGCATACCTTTATGGTTTAGAAACTGTAGGAGAAGCTGTTGATCATGAGGTTATAGGAAGATACGTCCATGATGTAATATATGATGAAATCATAGAAACTTTAGATTTGCCTCACGAAGAATTAGTGGAATTTGCAGATGCGATTATAGAAAGATTCCAAAATCCATATGTAAAGCACTATCTAATGAGCATAGCATTAAATTCATTATCTAAATACAAAACAAGAGATTTACCAAGTTTGACTGAATATCTAAAGAGAAAGGGTACACTTCCTAAGAAATTAGTATTCTCCCTTGCATCTTTAATAGAATTCTACAAAGGAAAAAGAGGAGACGAAGATATTGAACTAGCTGATGATGAGGATATATTAGAATTATTCAAGGAATTATGGGAAAAATATGATGGAACAAAAGAAGGCCTAAACAAAATTGTAACTTCTGTTCTTGCATATGAAAAGAATTGGGGAAGCAATTTGAATGAAATTCCTAATCTAGCTGATGAAGTTTCAAGATATTTAGAAATAATTGAAAAAGTAGGAATGAAGGAAGCTATAAAAGAAGTTATTTAGGAATAAGATTATAAATTATTATTATAGAATATTCATATAGCTGTTAAATTTAAAGTTGTGAACAATAATTTAATGGAAGTAGGTAGAGAGTGATGAAAGAAATTATAAAAATAAATGAAAAAGACAATGTTGTAGTAGCACTTAGAGATTTGTCTAAAAGTGAAATTATAGAAGTTGAAAATAAAAAAATAGAGATAAAAGAAGACATAAAAAGAGGACACAAAGTAGCTATATCAGACTTTAAAGTTAACGACAATGTAATAAAGTATGGATATCCAATAGGACATGCTGTTAAGGATATATCAATAGGAGAATGGATTCACACGCATAATATTAAAACAAATTTAGATGGAATTATGGAATATAATTTTAATCAGCAGCTAAAACAAGTTTCTATAGAAAACAAAAATCTTACTTTTGATGGATATAGAAGAGCAAACGGTAATGTTGGTATAAGAAATGAACTTTGGATAGTGCCAACCGTTGGGTGCGTTAATGGAATTGGTGAAAGAATAATCGAAAAATTCAAAGAAGATGTAAAACCTGTTGGGATCGATGGAGTTGAAATTTTCAAACATAATTATGGATGTTCTCAATTGGGAGATGATCATGCAAATACAAGAACTATGCTTGGAAATTTAGTAAAGCATCCTAATGCTGGAGGCGTGTTAGTACTTGGACTTGGTTGCGAAAATAATACAATGGCTGAATTTATTGAGTCATTGGGAGAATATGATACAACTAGAATTAAATTTCTAGTATCACAGGAAGTTTCTAACGAAATAGAAGAGGGTGCCAAAATATTACGTGAGCTTTATGAAAATATGAAAAATGATAAGAGAGAATCAGTATCTCTATCAAATTTAAAAGTTGGATTAAAGTGCGGTGGTTCAGATGGCTTCTCAGGAATAACTGCAAATCCTCTTGTAGGTAGTTTTTCAGATTTCTTAGTTGCACAAGGTGGAACAACAATACTTACAGAAGTTCCTGAGATGTTTGGTGCTGAAACAATTCTTATGAATAGAGCTAAAGATAATGAAACTTTTGATAAAACTGTACATTTAATAAATGATTTCAAAGAATATTTCATGGCGTATAATCAGCCTATATACGAAAATCCTTCTCCAGGAAATAAAGCTGGTGGAATTACAACATTAGAGGATAAATCTTTAGGGTGTACACAAAAATCAGGAGATTCAACAGTTGTAGGTGTATTAAAATATGGTGAAACTTTAAAAACTAATGGATTAAATCTTTTAAGTGGACCAGGAAATGATTTGGTTGCAGCCTCAGCTTTAGCGGCAGCTGGTTGTCATATGGTTTTATTTACAACAGGTAGAGGAACACCATTCGGTACATTTGTCCCAACAATGAAGATATCAACAAATACTCCATTATATAATTTAAAGCCACATTGGATGGACTTTAATGCAGGAACTTTAGTTGAAGATAAGACTTTGAGTGAAGTAACAGAAGAATTTATAAAATATGTGGTTGAAGTGGCTAATGGAAAATATGTAAATAATGAAATTAATAAATTTAAAGAGTTAGCTATTTTAAAACAAGGTGTTACTTTATAAAATTCAGCATAAGAAAGTATACTTGAGTAAAAAATATAAACAATTTAGCATATTAAAATTACTTTAATATGCTATTTTTTGTTATAAAAATTATAATTTGTATTTTACTAGATATAATGAATTTAATTGAGTATTTGAAGTATAAATACTTCAAAAATAAATCTTTATTTAAAATTCTAGCAAGTTAAATGATTAATTAAGGCTAGGAGGCAGAAACTAAATTTCAACATAACATAAATAAGAGTAAATGATTATAGCTTAATTTTTTAATAAATAATAATATAAAGAAAATCTTATTTTGAGCTTTAAGTGGGATTATCACGATTTTGTTTGAAGGAAAGTGAATTGTTGTGATTGAAAATGAATACATTTTGTGATATTATAATTACAAATTTTAAAAATGAAATGTAGCGTTGGGGATAGCTGCGTTTAAATGTACATGATAAATATAGAATTAATATAAAATTTGAAGGGGTTTTGAAATCATGGAAATTAGCTTTGTAAGAATTGATGACAGATTGATACATGGACAGATTGCAACCATATGGTCAAAAGCAAGTGGATGTAACAGAATTATGGCGTGTAGTGATGAAGTTGCTAAAGATGATTTGAGAAAACAGTTGTTACTTCAAGTAGCATTAAAAGGAATTAAAGCTTATGTAATACCAATAGAAACCGCTATCAAAGCTTATAAGAATCCTAAATATAAAAATTTTAAGACTTTATTTTTATTTACTAATCCGGCAGACGTGCTTCGAATGATTGAAGGTGGAGTTGATATTAAATCTGTAAATGTTGGAGGAATGTGCTATAAGGATGGAAAAAAACAAATTACTGGTGCTATATCCGTAAATAATAAAGATATAGAATGTTTCAAGAAACTTTACGAGAAAGGAATTGAGTTAGAGATAAGGCAGGTAGCGAAAGATAATAAGATTAATTTAATTGACAGGTTAAAAGAATTGAAATTCTTATAGAGAATAACAGTGAAGTGCTATATAACCTTTTATAGATAGGTGGATAGCATTTTTTTGCTAAAAGTTAAAATTATTACACAACCATGATAAAAAACAACAGTAAAAGTTCTAATGTAATACAATCATATGGTAATTAATTTGCCTGATTCAGGTATTAATACTATAATTTTTTACAAAGAAGTTGTATTTCTATTGAATATGATGAAGAATTAAAAAACTAAATGTAAAAATGTTTTAGAGAGGAGAAATCTATGATAAAGCCTATAAAAAGAGCAGCTGTTTTACATGATTTATGCGGAATAGGAAAAGCTGCTTTAACCAATGTAATTCCTATTCTATCAACTTTGGGGGTAGAGGTTTGTCCGATACCTACTATGATATTAACCAGTCATACTGGAGGGTTTAGTCCAAACATAGAAAGATTGGATGGATATATAAGTAAGGCGGTTCAACACTATATTGAATTGAACATAAATTTTGAAAGCATATTTGTTGGATATTTAGGAAGTACTAATAATATCGAAGAAACTTTACTTTTATTAGAATCTGTAAACAAGAATAAATCATTAGTAGTGCTCGATCCTATTTTTGCTGATAACGGTTCTTATTATAGTAATTTTAGTAAGGAATATTCAGATAGTTTAAAAAGGATAATAAGATATTCGCATATCATTACACCTAACTTTACGGAAGCATGTATTTTATGTGATGAAAAGATTGTAGAGGAAGTGAATGAAGAGAAACTATTAGCGCTTTCTAGAAAATTATATAGTTTTGGATGTGATAATGTAATAATCACAAGTGCACCTGTCGCAAATAAAAAGAAGATTGGGATAGCTGTATATAATGGAGAAAACGATTCTTTCAAATTAATAATTAGGGATAGGATAGAAAGATCTTATCCAGGAACTGGAGATGTTTTTACATCAGTTTTGATTGGATTAATTATGGATGGTAACTCATTAGAAAAGAGCGTTGAAGAATCATGCAAATTCGTTGAAGATTGTATTAAAGAAAGCAGTTCTTATGATTACCCAGCAAGAGAAGGATTACTTTTAGAACCAATATTGTATAAGTTAAATGACTTGAAACAGTCAACAAAAGAACAAAATATTTAAATATGAATAAAAACAATCAATAAAAATCAATAAACGTGAAAAAAGTGATTTTTTTTGAAATAAAATGGTTGATTTTTATTGGAATATAAGTTATTATTATATCAGAGGAGTGATGATAATGTTTACAGAAGAAAGGTTTAATATCATTCTTCAGGAGTTGAAGGTAAAAGGAATAGTATCTGTTACTGATTTAGTAAAATTACTGGATGCTTCGGAATCTACAGTTAGAAGAGATCTAAATACACTTGATAGTGAGGGGCTTTTGAAGAAAATTCATGGAGGTGCAATTGCAATAGGTGAGAGTACATCCAAGCACGATTATAAAGTTAATGTTAGACAATCTTTGAATGTAGATGAAAAATCTGAAATAGCAAAGCATGCTGCTGCATTAATTGAAGATGGGGATATACTCTACTTGGATGCTGGAACAACAACTGAGATCTTAATAGATTTTATTGAAGCCAACGAAATAATAGTTGTAACTAATGGAATAGTTCATGCAAAAAAGCTTTTGGAAAGAGGTTTTAAGACTTTTATTGTTGGAGGCGAAGTTAAAGCTATAACTGAAGCAATAGTAGGAAGTACTGTTGTAGAAGATTTGAAAAAATATAATTTCTCAAAAGGTTTCTTTGGAGTAAATGGCGTAAGCAACGAGAGTGGTTATACAACTCCAGATATGAATGAAGCAATGGTTAAAGCTCAAGCAATGAAAATGTGCAGAGAATCATATGTATTAGCAGATCAATCTAAATTAGAAAAAGTTAGTTTTATAACTTTCGGAGCAATAGCAGATTCAACATTAATAACAACAAAAATTGATAATAATATTAGTTATGATACTAATGTAATAGAGGTGGTAAAAAATGATTAATACAATAACTCTTAATCCTTCTTTAGATTATATTGTTAAAGTTGATTCATTTAAGGTCGATTCATTAAATAGAACTGAAGAGGAAAATATTTATGCAGGTGGTAAAGGAATTAACGTATCCATAGTTCTTAAAAATCTAGGGGTAGCTAATACAGCTCTTGGATATGTTGCTGGATTTACTGGAGATGAAATTCTAAGACAAATACAAAGTCATGGCGTAAACTGTGATTTTATAAAATTAAAAAGTGGATTTTCTAGAATAAACGTGAAACTTAAAAGTGATGGAGAAACAGAAATTAATGGATCGGGACCAGCAATAACTGATGAAGAGTTAAATCTCTTACATGAAAAACTTTCACATCTAACAAAAGGCGATTATTTAATATTATCAGGGAGTATACCAAATAGTGTGCCAGATAATATATATGAAAGCATTATGAACAGCTTATTGGATAAGGGGGTAGAGTTCATAGTTGATGCAACAAAAGATTTGCTATTAAAGGTATTAAAATATAAACCGTTTTTGATAAAACCAAATCATCATGAACTTGCAGAAATGTTTAATGTAGAATTAAAAGATGATGAAGACATAATTAAATATGGTAGAAAACTTCAAGAAATGGGAGCAAAAAATGTTCTTATTTCAATGGCAGGTGATGGAGCAATTCTACTACCTGAAAATGGAGATCCGATAAAAAGAGCTGTTCCAAAAGGAATACTTAAAAATTCAGTTGGGGCTGGAGATTCAATGGTGGCTGGTTTCTTATGTGGATATTTGAAAAATAAAAATATAGAAGAAGCGTTCAAAATGGGAATTGCTACAGGAAGTGCAAGTGCTTTCTCAGAAGAATTGGCAACTAAAGAACAAGTATATGAATTATTAAAGCAAATTTAATAGTGAATTTATTCTAGTATGAGTTGAATCTTATTATATTTTAAAATTTTGACAAGAGTAGTTTAACTAGTATTATGATTTTTACAAAAGAATAAAAATATATTTAAATTTTAGGAGGCTAACAATGAGGATTGTAGATTTATTACACAAACAAGGCATAAACTTAAATTTTAATCCAAATACAAAAGAACAATGTATAAATGAATTAGTTGATTTAATGGACAAAACGGGAAATTTAAATAATAAGGAAGAATATAAAAAAGCAATATTAGCCAGGGAAGAATTAAGTACAACTGGGATAGGGGATGGAATAGCAATTCCACATGGAAAAACGAGTGCAGTAAAGAAAGCATCTCTTGCAGCTGCAATTTGTAAAAAGGGTGTTGATTATGATGCATTAGATGGTCAACCAGCACATCTTTTCTTCATGATTGCTGTACCAGATAATAATGATAATTTACACTTAGAAGTATTAGCAAGATTATCTACTATATTAATGGATGAAGCATTTAGAACAAGCTTAATCGACTGTTCTGATAAAGAGGAGTTTTTAAGGTTAATAGATAAGAAGGAAATGGAAAAGTTTCCTGAAGAGGTAAAGGGGGAATTAGAGATGAATAAAAGTGGTTATAGAGTATTAGCAGTAACTGCATGTCCAACAGGGATTGCACATACTTACATGGCAGCTGAAAGTCTTGAAAGTAAGGGGAAAGATATGGGAGTCTCAATAAAAGTTGAGACAAATGGTTCTGGTGGTGCTAAAAACGTTTTAACAAAAGAAGAAATAGCAAATGCAGAATGTATAATTATAGCAGCTGATAAAAATGTAGAAATGGCTAGATTTGATGGTAAGAGAGTAATTAAAACTAAGGTTGCAGATGGAATACACAAGTCGGCTCAATTAATTGAGGAAGCTATAAGTGGAAATGCTCCAATATATCATCATGCTGGAGGAGCAGATAGCAGCGAAGATGTTTCAAACGAATCTGTTGGACGCCAAATTTACAAGCATCTTATGAATGGTGTATCACATATGTTACCGTTTGTAATCGGTGGTGGTATATTAATAGCTTTAGCATTCTTATTTGATACATTCAATCCTGCTAATCCAAGTGGTTTTGGTTCAGGCACACCTATTGCAGCCGTATTGATGAAGATTGGTGGTACTGCATTTGGATTCATGTTACCAGTTCTTGCTGGATTTATTGCAATGAGTATTGGAGATAGACCAGCTCTTTCAGTAGGTTTTGTTGGTGGTGCTTTAGCTAGTGCCGGTATTACTTTTGCAAGTGCTTTTGATCCAAAAGTTCCAGCAGTTTCTGGTGGTTTCTTAGGGGCATTACTTGCAGGTTTCATTGCTGGATATTTAGTTGTTGGTCTTAAGAAGTTATTTGCAGGTTTACCAAACAGTTTAGAAGGTATAAAGCCAGTATTTTTATATCCTTTACTAGGAACATTTTTAATCGGTGTTATAATGTTATTCATAAACCCAATAATGGGATCAATAAATACAGGTATCACTGGTGCACTTAACTCAATGGGTGGTACAAGTAAGATTCTTTTAGGTATTGTTTTAGGTGGTATGATGTCAGTTGATATGGGTGGTCCAGTTAACAAAGCAGCTTATCTTTTTGGTACAGCATCACTTGCTAGTGGAAACTTTGATATAATGGCAGCTGTTATGGCTGGTGGTATGGTTCCACCACTTGCAATTGCAATATGTACTACAGTATTTAGAAATAAATTTACTGAAAAAGACAGGCAGGCAGGTCTTGTAAACTATATAATGGGATTATCATTTATTTCAGAAGGTGCGATACCTTTTGCAGCAGCAGATCCAATAAGAGTACTACCATCTTGTATAATTGGTTCAGCAGTTGCTGGAGCTCTTTCAATGGCATTTGGATGTGCATTAAGAGCACCTCACGGTGGAATATTTGTTATTGCAATAGTAACTAATCCACTTCAATACTTAGCAGCAATAATCATTGGTGCAGTAGTTGGGGCAATAATATTAGGAATAATAAAGAAACCAGTACAAAAATAAGATTTATGGGAAAATAAGAGGGTAAGTTAATATAAGGGTATAGGAAGCAGTGGAAGTTAAAAACAGCCACTGCTTCTTTTATTGACTTCTAAAATAAAATGAAAAATATTTCTATAAAAAAGGATAAAATATAGGATTTTCTTATATATCTTTTTTATGGATTTGTATCATATGTTACGTAAAAATATAAAATAATATGGTATTATAAATTTACAAATAAAACATAATATAAATAAGTATTTGAAGTAAATAAGTATGGATTTTTAAATTGGTTTAAGTTTAAAAATAATAAAAGTTTTATTTTCTAGTTAAATACTTTTGCTATAGGAGGAGAAAAAATATGAGTTTATTTTTAGGAAAGATACATTATTGGTTATTTAATAAGATTTTATGGTTTGAAAAATTAGAAGGTGAGATAATAAACCTTGCAAAAGAAGAAGGTTTGAATGTAGAAGAGTTACGTAAAGAAATTAATGAAAAGTATGGTGAGCCAACTCTGAATCTTCCACTAGAAGAAATGATAGACACAAGTAATATCCATGGATGGTTACAAGGAAAAATTCATTCAGCAGAGGGAAGAATGGCTGCGTGGACAACAAAACTTGTAAATAATAATAAAGGTGTCACTACAAAATTAGAAGAGATTTATTCTAGTCAAGGGATTAAAGCTGCCAGCGAAGTTAAAGAAAAAGGAATGGAACTTACAAATGCAGGTGAAATTTTTGACAGTATCAATGATTATATTTTAGATGGAATGCCATGTGATAGAGTCAATGAAGTAATTAAAGCAGAAGAAGATATGGTTGAATGGAAGAGAAGAGTATGCGTTCATAGTGATATTTGGAATAAAGAAGAAGGTGATGTTAATTATTTCTACAAGCTAAGAAGTTTATGGGTTAAAGAATTTGTAAATGCAGTTAATTCAGATTTCGAGTATGTTGAAGATGACAACAATACAATGGTGATAAGAAGGAAATAAGATTTTTATAATTAAGAATTTTTATGGGGTAATAATTTAAGAATAATAGAGTACCTAGCTATATTTTTGGCTATACGATGATTAAATTTATTACTGTTATTTGTAATGAAAATATGTAATAGGAGGAAAAGATATGGATGCTATAGATTTAATGATGGAAGAACATAAGTATATAAAAAGAATGTTGGTTGTTGTAAGAAAAGCATGTTTTAGATTATACAAAGGTGAAAAAATAAGTTATGATGATTTTAATTCCATGATAGGTTTTATTAGAAATTTTGCTGATTCTCATCATCATAAGAAAGAAGAATTAATGCTTTTTAATAGAATGGTTGAAGAAATAGGCCCAACTGCTGAAAAAATAGTTAAGCATGGTATGCTTGTGGAGCATGATCTTGGAAGACTACACATAAGTGAACTTCAAGCTGCACTTAAAAATCTAAAAGATGGGGATGAAGAAGCTATTTTAGACGTAATTTCTAATGCTATCTCCTATACGCATTTATTAGAGAGACATATTGATAAAGAAGATAAAGTTGTATATACATTTGCCAAAAGAGAATTAAATGCAGGCACATTAACAGGTATAAATAAGGAATGTATTGACTTTGAAGAAATAAATAATCACATAAAAAAAGATAATATTTTAATATTAGAAGAATTGGAGAAAAAATACAATTCATAGGTAAATGGTGTTATAGTGGGAAGCGACTGTAACACCTTTATTTTTATATAAGTATACATTTAATGGGTGTATAAAAAATACTGATTTATGTAATTTAGAAATCAGTACAGCCTAATTACTTTCTTGATTTTTTATAAGTATATGGTTTTTGTGATAAGGCTTTAGACAAAAAATATTTTTCTAATGATAGAATTTGAATAAAAAATTATAGCAAGATAAAGTATAAAAACTTTATCTTGCTATAAAATATCCTCTAAAGTATATTTGCTAAATTCATCAACAAAAGAATTAATAGATGACGATAATATTGCTTTTAATTTACATTTTGAAGTGGAACAAGTATGTTTTGCACTTGAAAAACATTCAGATATAGATATACTTTCCTCTGTAATTATTAATATTTTTCCAAGGTTTATGTCTTTAGGCTCCAACCCAAGTTTTAAGCCACCATTTCTTCCTTTAGTTGATATTACATATTCAGTTTTACCTAGCCTATGAACGATTTTCTTTAAATGATGTTCAGATATTTCAAGGTTAGATGCCAACTCTTCCACAGTGCATATTTTATCTTGATTCTTAGCTAAATATATTAAAATTCTAAAAGCATAATCTGAAAACTTAGATAAGTTCAAATTTTCACATCCCTTCTTTAGTTTCATTATACCTTATAATAAAAAAAAGTAAATTGGTTAAAAATAAAATGTGCATTTGTATTGCACATTAAAAAAACCTGTGCTAATATTAAGGTGTATTTAGAATGCACTTTAAAATTTATACATATAAAGAAATTATATATAAGACTTACATTTATGGAGTTTAGACAGGTGTTTTGTGAAAAACATAGTTAATTAAATATTAGTTAGATAGGAGAATTGTTATGGATAAGAGTTTGTTAAAAGTGTGTGATTTAAGAATTGAAGCAGATGATAAAGAGATTTTAAAAGGATTAAATCTTGAAATAAATAAAGGTGAAGTTCACGTAATAATGGGACCAAATGGAGCTGGTAAATCTACTCTAGCCAATGCTCTTTTAAATAATCCTAAATATAAAAGATTGAGTGGAGATATAGAATTCGAAGGTGAAAACATAAATGAATTAAAGACTGATGAAAGAGCTAAAAAAGGTTTATTTTTATCATTTCAATACCCAGAAGAAATTCCAGGAATTACTGTAGAGAATTTCTTAAAGTATGCTAAGAGAACTACAGATGGAAATGTGCTAAAACATTTTAAGTTTGACTTAGATTTAAAGAACAATATGAAGGAATTAAAAATAGATGAAAGCTATGCAAGCAGATATTTAAATGTAGGATTTTCAGGTGGAGAAAAGAAGAAAAATGAAATACTGCAAATGTTAACTTTAAATCCAAAGTTGGCAATTTTAGATGAATCAGATTCTGGACTCGATGTTGACGCTATAAGAATTGTTTCTAAAGGTATTAAAATGTTCTCAAATGAAAACAATGGAGTTTTAATTATTACTCATAATACAAAAATATTAGAAAATTTAAAACCTGATTATGTTCATGTATTAGTAGATGGAAGAATAGTTAAAACCGGAGATGGAAGTTTAGCTAATGAAATTGAAGAAAAGGGTTATGAATCTTTTAAAGAAAATGTAGCTATATAAAGGTGGTGAAATAAGATGGAAAACAAAAAGAAGACTTATATAGATGAAATGGATAGAGGAATCTATGATGTTAAAAATGAAGACAGCTTTAGTTTTAAATCTGAAAAAGGCTTAACAAAAGATATAATTGAAACTATTTCAGAAGAAAAAAATGAAGCCAAATGGATGAGAGATTTTAGATTAAGATCTTTAGAAATATATAATAAATTGAAATTACCAACATGGGGACCATCCTTGGATGAGTTAGATATGGATAACATTGTAACCTATGTAAGGCCAAAGAGCAGCTTAGTTGGTTCTTGGGATGAAGTGCCTGAGGATATAAAGAAAACTTTTGATTTACTAGGAATTCCAGAAGCTGAAAAGAAATCACTAGCTGGAGTTGGAGCACAGTATGACTCAGAAGTAGTTTACCACAGTATAAAAGAAGATTTAGTAAAACAAGGCGTAATTTATACTGATATGGAAACAGCATTAAGAGAACATGAGGATTTAGTTAAAGAATATTTTATGAAGTGTGTTACACCTAATGATCATAAATTTGTTGCACTTCATGGAGCTGTTTGGTCAGGAGGATCTTTTGTGTATGTTCCTAAAGGGGTTAATGTAGACATACCGCTACAATCTTATTTCAGATTAAATTCACCTGGAGCAGGACAATTTGAACATACACTAATTATTGTAGATGAAGGAGCAAAGCTTCATTTTATTGAAGGTTGCTCAGCTCCAAAGTATAGCGTTACAAATTTACATGCAGGCTGTGTTGAGCTCTATGTAAAAGAAGGCGCAACACTAAGATATAGTACAATAGAAAACTGGTCAAAGAACATGCTTAACTTAAACACTAAGAGAGCAATTGTTGAAAAGAATGGAACAATAGAATGGGTATCAGGTTCTTTTGGTTCACAAATATCGATGCTATATCCTATGAGTATATTAAAGGGCGAAGGAGCAAGAGCAGAATTTACAGGTGTATCTTTTGCAGGTAAGGGACAAAACTTAGATACTGGAGCAAAGGTTATACATGCCGCACCAAACACTTCTTCTACTATAAACTCAAAATCAATTTCAAGAAACGGTGGAAAAGCTACTTATAGAGGAGTATTAAAGGTAAATTCAAATGCCTATAATTCAAAATCTATGGTATCCTGTGAATCTCTAATGTTAGATAATAAATCAAAATCAGACACTATTCCAGTAATTGATTTATTAAATGATGATGTTGAAATTGGTCATGAAGCAAAAATAGGTAAGATAAGTGATGCTTCTATTTTCTACCTTATGACTAGAGGAATAAGTGAAGATGAAGCTAAATCTATGATAGTAAGAGGGTTTGTGGAACCTATATCAAAAGAATTACCATTAGAATATGCAGTAGAAATGAACAATTTAATCAACATAGAATTAGAAGGAAGCATAGGGTAGGTGAGAGAAATGAAGGCTATACAATTTAATAATTTAAATAAAACTCCAATAAGAACTAAAAGCTGGGTTAATATTAATGATATAAGCCTTGGAGAATTAAATATTGGAGAAATTAAAAAGTTTGATAACGTAGAAATCAAGGGCTTAGAAGGCGTTGATATTCAAAAGTTAGAAAATGACAAAATATTACCTTTATATAGAGAGTTTCAATATGGAATCAGTGAAGATTTAATAAACCAAGGTAAAGAAGGTTTCAACCAAGGTTATGTAATAACAATAGGTAGAAATATAAAAACTGAAGAACCAATAATTATAGAATTTAATATGGATAAAGATAACAGCTATTTAGTAGATAATTTAATAATTGTTGGAGAAGAAAATTCGAAAGCTTCTATTATAGTAAAGTATAAATCTTTGGACGATTCAATTGGTTATCATAATGGAATTTGTACTATATATTCAAAGAAGAATAGTGAAATTAAACTAACTAAAGTGAATTTTTTAAATGAAAATACCGTTCATTTCGATTCTAATGTTTCAGATATTGAAGAAGATGGAAAGGTTGATTTTATATCAGTAGACCTTGGAGGACAATATAGTATTTACAATTATCATGGAGATTTAATAGGTGATAAATCAGCTGCCAATATAAATTCTATTTATTTAGGAAATAAAGATAAACTTATAGACATTAATTACATTATTACTCACAAAGGTAAAAGAAGTAATTCCAATATAAATGTTAAAGGGGCACTTCAAGGAAAAGCTAGAAAGGCTTTCAAAGGAACCTTGGATTTTAAAACTGGTGCATCTAAAAGTGTTGGTGCAGAAGATGAATATTGTATGCTCCTTTCAAAAGAAGCTAGAGCTAAAGCAATGCCAGTGCTATTATGTGCAGAAGATGATGTTTCAGGAGAACATGCAGCATCTTCAGGAAGAATTGATGAAAACAAATTATTTTATTTGATGTCTAGAGGATTAAGTTATGATGAAGCTAAGATTGTAATTGTTAGAGCTGCATTTAATCCAATAATAGATTCAATTGGTGATAATGACGTTATAGAAGAAATATTACAAGAAGTAGACAGGGGACTTAAAAATGAATAATGTAGATTTTTTGAAAGATTTCCCTGTTTTGAGGGCCAATGAAAATGGGGAAAGATTAGTTTATTTAGATAGCGGTGCTACAACGCAAAAGCCTGTTCAAGTTATAGAAGCTATTGAAAACTACTATAAAGTAAGTAATGCAAATCCTCATAGAGGTGCTTATAAGTTAAGTATTGATGCAACAAAGGCCTATGATGACGCTAGAGAAAAGATTAGAAGATTCATTGATGCAGAATTTTCAAAAGAAGTAATTTTTATTAAAAATGCAACAGAAGGCTTTAATCTTATAGCATCTTCTTATGGAATGAACAACATTAATGAAGGTGATGAAATTGTTATTTCAATTGCAGAGCATCATTCAAACCTTATTCCATGGCAGATTGTAGCTAGAGCTAAAAAAGCAACTTTAAAATATATGTACGTAAATGAAAACGGAGAAATTCCAGAAGAAGAAATTAAAGATAAGATTACTGAAAGGACTAAACTAGTTAGCATAACTCATGTTTCTAATGCACTTGGAACTATAAATCCAGTAAAAGAGATTATAGAGTATGCTCATTCAAAAGGTGCTAAAGTAATTGTAGATGGATCACAAAGCGTACCACATATGAAAGTAAGTGTAAGAGACTTAGATGCAGATTTTTTAGTGTTTTCAGGACACAAACTTTTAGGCCCAATGGGAATTGGCGTAGTTTACGGCAAGAAGGAGCTTTTGGAAAGCATGCCACCATATATAGTTGGTGGAGATATGATTGAATATGTTTATGAGCAGGAAGCAACCTTTGCAGAATTGCCATCTAAGTTTGAAGGTGGTACTCAAAATGTTGAAGGTGCTGTAGGGCTTGCAGCTGCCATTGATTATCTAGAAAATATAGGAATGAAAAGAATAGATGAAATAGAAAGAGAACTTACAAGTTATGCAATTGAAAAATTTCAAGAACTGCCTTATATAAAGCTATATGGGCCTAAGGATTTAAGCCATAGAGGTGGAATAATTTCATTTGATATAGAGGGAGTTCATCCTCATGATGTTGCTTCAGTTTTTGATTCTCATGGCGTTGCAATAAGATCAGGCAATCATTGTGCTCAGCCATTAATGAGATATATGGGTATTAATGCAACCTGCAGAGCTAGTTTTTATTTTTATAATACAAAAGAAGATGTAGATAAATTAATTGAAGCAACAAAGAAAACATATGAAATGTTTTTGAAATGGAGGTAATTTAGATGGATTTAAATGCTATTTATACAGAACTTATAATGGAACACAGCACTTCTAAGCATAATAAGAGAAACTTAGATAGCCCAGATATAAAAGAAAAAGGTCATAATCCTAGCTGTGGAGATGAAATTACGTTAGAACTTAAATTAAACAATGGTGTTATTGAAGATTTAGCCTTTACAGGGCAAGGGTGTGCAATATCTCAAGCATCTACATCAATAATGATAGATTTGATAAAAGGTAAAAATATCGAAGAAGCATTAAAGCTTACAGAAACTTTTATTGGAATGATTAAAAGAGAAATTAAAGATGATGAAGAATTATATGCATTAGAAGATGCTATGGCTTTTAAAAATATCTCTAATATGCCAGCAAGAGTTAAATGTGCAGTTTTAGCATGGCATACTTTGAAGGAAGCTTTGGAAAAATAATTATTATTAGATAGTATAGAACCTAGACCTTATTTAAAATCAAACGAAATGTAAAATGTTATTTTAGTCAAGTAAAAACTTTAAATTCTTATATAAATATAGAAAAAGCTAGTACCCATTTTTTAAAATATGAAAGCTGTGGTATGTGAAAAATATAAATTTGAACATTTTAAAAGTTATAATACTCTCATGTATTTCCGTTGGAAACATACGAATGAGTGAGAGTATTATAACTTTTGTTTATTTGATCTAAAATTATACTATCATTTGAAGAACATGGAATTACTTCATTGAAAAATACATACTATCAAAATTTTTTAGTAATACTATAAATGAAGATAGAATTAATAATTAACAATATAGAAACAAAGAGAAAATGAGGTAAATACAATGAGAAAAATGAAAACTATGGATGGGAACACAGCTGCTGCATATATGTCATATGGATTTTCGGAAGCAGCAGTGATTTTTCCGATAACTCCATCATCACCAATGGCAGAACATGTGGATGAATGGGTTGCACAAGGGAAAAAAAATATTTTTGGGCAACCGTTAAAAGTTGTTGAAATGCAGTCAGAAGCGGGAGCAGCTGGTGCACTGCATGGTTCGCTTCAAGCAGGTGCATTAACAACAACATATACAGCATCCCAAGGATTACTATTAATGATTCCTAATATGTACAAAATAGCAGGAGAATTGCTGCCATGTGTCATACATGTAGCTGCTAGAGCAATTGCAACATCAGCACTAAGTATATTTGGAGATCATCAAGATGTTATGGCGGCAAGGCAAACCGGTTTTGCAATGCTTGCAGAAGGGTCTGTTCAAGAAGTAATGGATTTAAGTGGAGTGGCACATTTAGCAACTATAAAATCACGGATACCTTTTATGAATTTTTTTGATGGATTCAGGACATCTCATGAAATTCAAAAAATAGAGGTAATTGAACCAGAAGAACTTGTTAAGGTATTAGATTATAAGGCACTTGATGAATTTAGAAAAAGAGCTTTAAATCCAAATCATCCTGTTATAAGAGGAACTGCTCAGAATCAAGATATTTACTTTCAAATGCGCGAGGCTGTAAATAAGTATTATGATGATGTTCCAGAAATTGTTGAACAATATATGACCGAGGTTACTAGGCTTACAGGTAGATCATATCATTGTTTTGATTATTATGGAGCACATGATGCTGATAGAATTATAATTTCTATGGGGGCAGTAAATGATGTTATAGAGGAAACTGTAGATTTTCTAAATAATAATAAACAAAGAGTAGGGCTTGTAAAAGTAAGGTTATATAGGCCATTTTCACTGGATAAACTATTGAAGGCTATTCCAAAGACTGTAAGAAAAATTGCAGTTTTAGATAGAACGAAAGAACCAGGGTCAGTTGGAGAACCACTTTACCTAGATGTATCAAGAGCATTTTTTGGAATGGATAATGCTCCGATTGTTGTTGGTGGAAGATTTGGACTTGGATCAAAAGATCCAACACCAGCTCATATTGCTGCTGTCTATGATAACTTATTTTTAGATGTACCAAAAAATAACTTTACAATTGGAATAATTGATGATGTTACAAATACATCTTTAAGAACATTCGAACATATAGATGCTACTCCTGATGGAATTACATCGTGCAAATTCTGGGGCTTAGGATCAGATGGTACAGTTGGTGCGAATAAAAGTGCAATTAAGATTATCGGAGATAATACAGATATGTATGCTCAAGGATACTTTGATTACGATTCTAGAAAATCAGGAGGACTTACAGTTTCGCATTTAAGATTTGGTGATAAGCCAATTAAATCTAGATATCCAATTGATAGACCGGATTTTGTTGCGTGTCATAATCAATCCTATGTGTATAAATATCATGTGATTAGAGGTCTAAAAAAGAATGGTAAATTTATATTAAATACAATTTGGACGCCTGAAGAATTGGATGAGAGATTACCAGCATCTATAAAAAGGTATATTGCTCAAAATCATATAGAATTCTATATAATTAATGCAGTTAGAATTGCTCAATGTGTTGGCCTTGGAGGAAGAATAAATATGATAATGCAAGCTGCATTCTTTAAAATAGCAAATATAATTCCAGTTGAGGATGCTATAAAATTTCTAAAAGAAGCAGTTGTTAAATCATATGGCAATAAAGGCGAAAAAATTGTTAATATGAATCACGCAGCAATAGATGCAGGGTTAGAGGGAATAACTAAAATTAAGGTTCCTTATAGTTGGAATACTGATTTAGACGATAAAATTGAGCTTGATGAGAATTTTCCGGAATTTATTAAAGAAATTACTAGGCCAATGAATAGGTTAGAGGGCGATTCAATGCCAGTGTCCCATTTCGTGAAAGCGGGAATACAAGATGGTACCTTTATGTCTGGAACAACGTCTTATGAAAAGAGAGGAATAGCTGTAAATGTGCCTGAGTGGATACCAGAAAACTGCATTCAATGTGCACAATGTTCATATATATGTCCACACGCTACAATTAGAGCATTCTTACTAAATGAAGATGAAAAAGAAAAGGCTCCTGAAGGTCTAAAAGTATTAGATGCAAAAGGAATAAAAGGTGATGAAAAGTTATATTTCTCAATTGGTATTACTCCGCTTGATTGTACTGGATGTGGTAATTGCGCACAAGTATGTCCAGCACCAGGTAAAGCATTAGTAATGAAATCACAAGATAGTCAACATGAGCAAATTGAAGCTTGGAATTACTATATGGAAAGAGTTAAACCTAAAAATCCGCTAAATAAATACACTCTTAAAGGAAGCCAATTTGAAAGACCATTACTTGAGTTTAATGGAGCATGTGCAGGTTGCGGTGAAACTCCATATGCAAGGCTTGTGACACAATTATTTGGTGATAGAATGATGATTGCAAATGCTACAGGGTGCTCATCAATTTGGGCAGCAGGGTCATATGAAATGGCATATACAGTTAATGAACATGGTCATGGACCAGCATGGGCAAATTCATTGTTTGAAGATAATGCTGAGTTCGGATATGGAATGTATTTAGGTGTTAAAACAATAAGAGAAAGAATAGCGAATAATGTTGCTATCGCCATTGAAAGTAATATGTCAGAGGGAACTGAGACTGTTCTTAAAGAATGGTTAGATAATAAGGATATTGGGGATGGAACAAGAGAAAGGGCAGAAAGGTTAGTTGAAGTTCTTGAAAAAGAAAATAGTGAAATTGCTAAAGAGATATTAAAGGATAAAGAATATTTCGTAAAAAGGTCACAGTGGATATTTGGAGGAGATGGTTGGGCTTATGATATAGGCTATGGAGGTCTAGATCAAGTGATAGCAATGAATGAAAATGTAAATATATTAGTATTCGATACAGAAATTTACTCAAATACTGGTGGTCAGTCATCAAAATCAACTCCAACAGCAGCAATTGCAAAATTTGCTGCATCTGGGAAGAGGACGAAGAAGAAAGATTTAGGAAGAATGGCAATGACATATGGATATGTTTATGTAGCTCAAGTTTGTATGGGAGCAGATAAGAATCAAACTATTAAAGCTATAACAGAAGCAGAAGCATATGATGGTCCATCATTGATAATAGCATATTCTACATGCATTAATCATGGAATAAAAGTAGGAATGTCAAATACTCAAGAGGAAGAAAAGAAAGCAGTTGATTGTGGATATTGGCATCTTTATAGATATAATCCAGCATTAAAGGGAGAAAAGAATCCATTTATATTAGATTCTAAAGATCCAAAAGAAGATTTTAAAGACTTCTTAATGGGTGAAGTAAGATATGCATCCCTTGCTAAAGCATTTCCAGAGGAGTCAGAGAAATTATTCGAGAAAACAGAATCTGAAGCGAAGGAAAGGTTAGAAATTTATAAAACATTAGCAAATCAACAATAATTTTATAAAAAGTAATAAATACAAAAGGTTGTAATTTAAATTTAATAGAAAATAACATACTAACTTCTTAATCAGAAGTTGATATGTTATTTTTTTTATAAATATTCTTTACGAATAATTTATTATATATATAAATATTATTAAATATAAATAGTATAAAGGAGTTAAGTGTGTATAAATTAAAAGAACTGAATATTGTACACATTAAAATATTATATATAGAAGTCGTTCATAAGGATTCCGAAGAGATACATGGAGGAGTTTAAATGAAAAAAAATATATTGATGGAAAGAATTTTTCATGATATTAATTATGATAATTATGTTGTACAGTATCAAGGAGATATTGAAGCTGAGATTTCTAAAATACCAGATTACTATGTTACAGTAATCAATGATAGATATGCCGTTGTATCTGTTAAAAAAGATGTTGAAATCAATATGGGAAATGAACCATATATTTCATCAATTGTATATGTTATTCCTGCAGAATTTTATACTTTACAAGATATTTCACCAGTAGATGCGTCTCAAGCTAGCTTTTTACAAACCGGATCTCAATTGAACTTAACAGGAAAAGGTGTAAATGTAGCAATTATCGATTCGGGTATTGATTATCTTAGCGAAGAGTTTATGGATGCTAATGGGGAAACAAGAATTGAAAATATTTGGGATCAAACATTGATAAGTAATGCCGAAAACGGTTCGGAATCTGTACCGTTTGGGGTATTATTTGATAGAAATAAAATAAATGATGCTATAAGAGCAAGTAGGGAGGGAGGATCTCCAGATGATATAGTTCCAAGCAGAGATGAAATTGGACATGGGACGAATATGGCTGGAATAATTGGAGCTAGTGGAAAGAATCCGAATTTAAGGGGTGTTGCACCAGACTGTAATTTTGTAGTAGTAAAACTTATAAGAGATTTTTCATATGAGGTCCAGTTTCCAGACGTAATAGTTCCTGTGTTTAATATAACTGCTATTTTTGCAGCATTGCAATATGTGTATGAATATGCTTTAACGACCAACAAACCAATGGTTATATATTTTCCTCTTGGAAGTAGTTTGGGAAATCATAAGGGAGAAGGTATACTGGAAGACTTTATAGATGCAATATCAAGCAATGGAGGAATAGCGGTAGTTACTGGTACTGGAAATCAGAGGAATGCTGGCGGCCACACATCTGGTTCAGTAACTCAGATTGTTGGAGCGCAATCACCTGGTGCTGGGGTTGCGGAGTTAGAAGCGTCACCTGAACAAAAAAATATATGGGTGCAAATATGGGCTGATTTGCCTAACATAATGACGGTTGAAATAGTTTCACCATCAGGGGAAAGTTCTGGGATATTGAGTTTAATAATTAATTACACCATAAATCATACTTTTATTTTTGAGAAGACCTCAATTAGAGTTAATTTTTATTTTCCAGAAGAAGTAACTGGAGATGAGTTGATAAGGATAAGATTTTATAATTTGCAGCCTGGTATATGGAGAATCAGAATACTGGCGAATTATATTTCTAATGGAAGATTTAATGCTTGGATACCACAAAAGGGGCTAACAGTTGGAGATACAAGATTTAGTTTTTCAGATCCATTTGGAACTATAACAAATCCAGGAAACTCAATATACGCTATAACTGTAGCGGCATATAATCAAAATAATAACAATATTGTTGATTTTTCTGGTATGGCCTTTTTGGAATCCTACACTGATAGAATAGATGTTGCAGCAGGTGGAATAAATGCACTAACGGTTGCCCCGAATAACACAACGGCAGTAGTAAGCGGAACTAGTGTATCAGCGGCTGTCGTATCTGGAGTTTGTGCTATGCTATTTCAATGGGGGATTGTAAATGGAAATGAACCTAATATGTATGCACAAACTATTAAAGCATATCTTGCAAAAGTAGCAATGGCGAGAAGTGGAGATGTTACTCCAAATCCATATTGGGGTTATGGCATATTGAATGTACCAAGGATTTTTGAAAATATGACATAGAGAAAGAGTAATTAAAGCAATATTTTAATTATCTTTTTATAGACTTATTCTTAATTGAGTAAGTCTTTTATTTTATTAAAGAAAAATATTGTTATTCTTTAGTAGATTAGTGGCAATTTATATAAGAAAAGCTAACAATATGTATAAATAAGTATTAAATGTAATCGATTAATGTTATAATTAGTTAAGGAATAATGTCAAGTTAAGGAGATGAGGAATATGAATAGGACTTATGTTGGAAAATATTTAGATGAATGTTTAAATAATGCTTCAAAAGAATTAAATGTTGCAGAGGAAGACCTAAACTATAAAATAATTAAGGACAATCATTCATTTATCAATAAAAAAGTTGAAATAGAAGTTATGGATGTTGATTTATATTCCTCAAGTTCTAATAATCATCTAAATTATACGGAAGATTTCACGAAAGATGTTGCTAAGAAAAGAGTTGTAATTAATGAGGATAATGTAATTAATAATGATGAAAATGGAGTTAAAGTAGAAAATGGTGATGTAGTAGTAATAGAAGGTTTAAGCAAAGTATATAAAGAACAGATAACAATTAGGCCTTGTGAGAAAATCAAACTTTTTATTAATGGAGAACTATGTAGTGAAAAAGGACCATATGAAATAAATCAATCTGATAAGATAGATTATATAGGGGAGAAAATAGAACAAGTAAAGAAAATATCAGTGAATATTTCAGTGGATAAAATGGAAGGATATATAAAGGTAGAATATAAACCAGCATACGTATATAAACTTAGGGATAAGCCAATGGCTAAAGATTTGATTCTTAAGGCGATGAAGGTAGAGGAAGATTATCCTAAAAAATATACATTAACAGAAATAAAGGAAATATTAAGGCGAAACAAGATAACTGATGGAATAATATATAAAAATCTTATAGAAGCATGCGCATTAGGAAATGGAGAAGAGAAGTTAATAGCTGAAGGTATTAGTGCTATTGATGACACGCCAAATGAAATTAAAGTGTTATTTGATATTGGAGAAAAGAGGATAGTGAATGAAAACTCAAATGAAAAGATAGATTATAGGAATGTATATTCTATATCTAGTATAACTGAAGGACAAGTTTTGGCAGAAATAATTCCAGGTAAAAATGGGCAAGATGGTAAAAATATATGTGGTGAAGTATTAAAGAAAAAGACTGTGAAAAGTAGACCTATAAAAATAGGCGATGGATGTAAAGTTGAAGGAAATAGTATAATTGCCACTAAAACTGGCAGGCCATCATCTAAAAATGGAATTTTGAGTGTAAATAGTTTATATAATATTCAAGATGTAGATATAAAATCCGGGAATATATTTTTTGTTGGAGACGTTTATATTAAAGGTAATGTTAAAGAGGGAATGAAAGTTAAATCGGGAAATTCTTTAACTATCGAAAAAAATGTTGACATATCTACCATAGTGGCAGGAGGAGAAATTAATATTAAAGGAAGCGTGATTAAATCAACTGTTCTTACTGGACAAGTAGATATGGAAAAGAAAATGTATTTGGAAAAGTTAAATGAATATAAAGATATCATATCAAAACTTATAAGTGCGGTTGAAAAGTTAAATGAGTCTAGCAATAACTCTAAAAAAATTTCTGAATTGGTTAAAATTCTTATAGAAAACAGGTATAAATCTATACCTAAATTGTCTTTAAATATAATAACTCATAGTATTTGTGAAGATAGTGATAATAATGATTTAGTAAGTTTTATAAGAAGTAAAATGATGGGATTAAACTTATCAAAAATAGAATCAATAGAGGATTTAAGAAATCTTGAAGAGTTAATAACCAATGAAATAGAACTGTTAGAAGATAATATGATAATTCCAGCAGACATATATATAGGCTATTGTCAGGATTCTTTAATAAAATCTACAGGAAATATTATTATAAAAGATAAAGGACAATATGTTTCTAATTTAACAGCACTAAATGATATTATTTTTTTACGTGATGATTCAGTAGCCAGAGGGGGCGTTATATCAGCAAGAGGAAATATTAAACTTGGAATAGTTGGGAGTCCTTCGGGGGTAACAACCAAATTGGAAGTGTTGCAAGGAGGAATTATAACTGCAAAAATTGCATATAGCAATACAGTTTTTTGCTTTGGAGAAAGATTAAAAACATTAGATGTCTCAAGTAAAGATATTAAGGCATATGTCAATAAAGAAGGAGAAATAATAATTGAGAAGTTTGTACTGTAAAGAATTATAGATTTTCTCATGTGTGTTGATAGGATTTCAAATTTTTACTTTGATTATTTAGGTGAACATTTATTCAATTAAAACATACTATAATATAAAATGAATTTTGTTCTCTAAAGTTTGGAGGAAAAATATGAGATATGAAAAAATTGAATTAACGTATTCGTATAATTCACTAGAACCATACATTGATGAAGAAACTGTAAAAATACACTATACTAAACATCTTCAAGGATATGTTGATAAACTAAATAATGTGCTTAAGGGATATGAGAAATTTACAGAGGGAAAAACCTTAGAGCAAATACTTTCAAATCCAAATAAAATACCTAAAAAAATTTATCGCGATGTTATAAATCAAGGTGGAGGTGTATTAAATCACAATTTATATTTTTCAATTCTTTTCCCTTATCCTAAAAAGGAACCTGAAGGGAAACTACTTAACGAAATAGTTAGTACTTTTGGTTCACTAGAAATGTTAAAGAAGCTTGTTAGCGAAACTGCAATAAATAAATTTGGATCAGGCTATGGCTGGCTAGTTAAAGATAAACGTGGTAAGCTGAAAGTTGCAAATAGTTCAAATCAGGATACACCTCTAAGTTTTGGATTTACTCCAATACTAACAATAGATGTTTGGGAGCACTCGTATTATCTGAAATATAAAAATTTACGTGGAGATTACGTTAAAAACATATGGAATTTAATTGACTGGGCGCGAGTTGAGGAATTGTATAAGAATGATAATTTGGTTTGATTTTAATTTCCGTCAATAAAGAGAGCTTTACTTTAGTTAAAGTTCTCTTTTATATATGTACTAAAATAAAATCAAGATTGCGTATAGTAAATTATTATACACAATTCATAAAATAAGAATTATAATAAAGGAAAATTTAAAATTAATTTTGGGGTAAGGAGAATGCATATGGCGGAATTAAAAAAAATATCAGGACCAAGATTAAAGAGTATATTAGAAGAAAATATAAACATTAAAGAGAAACTCATAAATGAAAAATATTTAACAAATACTTTAGTTAGGAATAGTTGTCTAGAATATATGAATGAAGAAAGGGTAGAGATTAGTGCATGCAAGTTTGAAAATGTTGTGTTTAGGGAGTGTTGTTTAAGAAATGTAGACTTAGTAGATATAATATTTGAAAATTGTGATTTATCAAATATTGATTTTTCAAATGGAAGTATACATAGAGTAGAATTTAATAATTGCAAGCTTTTAGGATCTGATTTTAGTGATAGTAGTATACAAGAGGTTCTTTTTAAAGATACAGTTAGCAGATACTCAAACTTTGGATATTCAAAGGTCAAGAATGTAAAATTTCAGAAATGTGATATGCAAAGTAGTATGTTTTTGGAATGTAGCTTTACGTATGTTGCATTTAATGGATGTGATTTAGCTAACTCTGAGTTTACTAATACTCCTCTTAAAAAAGTAGATTTTAGAGAAAATAACATTTCGGACATATCGTTAACTGGAAAAGAGCTAAAAGATGCTATTGTATCTCCTATGCAGGCAGTTGAGCTAGCAAGATTTCTTGGTGTAATAGTTAAATAAGCATTATTCCCGTTAAAGTAAAATTGTCTATAGGTGATTTATTTTTCGATTTTAAAGATTAGATTTTTTAAAAGTTAGGGTATTAGTTTCGAAATGTTTTGGAAATATTGATAAACGTATAGAGAGTGATATAATGATTGTAATGTAAAATTAATTTAGGAGGAACAATAAGTGGAAAAGATAGCATTAATTACTGATAGTGCATCGGATATAAGCATAGAGTTATTAGAAGCAAACCAAATAAGGCTTTTGCCATTTAAAATTATATATTCGGATAAGGAATACGAGGATAGAATTGATATAACTCCCCAATTTATGTATGAAAGATTAAAAACAGAAATTCCTAAAACATCGTTACCGAGTATTGAAAAAATAACAAGCGTTCTGAAAGATGTTGTTAGTGAGGGATTTACGCATGCAATAATAATAACTATTTCATCTGCATTTTCAGGAACATATAATGCAGTAAGACTAATTTGTGAGGAGTTCAAGGAGCTGAAAACTTTTGTTTTTGATTCTAGAACATTAACAATGGCAGAAGGTGCAATTGTTTTGGAAACTTCAAGGTTAATTAGAGAAGGTAAAACATTTAATGAAATAATTGAAATTCTACCTACATACAGAGAGAAGATAGATTTATTTTTTACAATAGATACTTTAGAATATCTTCAAAAAGGAGGAAGGATTGGCAAAGTGGCAGGAACAATAGGAGAGTTTTTGAATCTTAAGCCAATAATAACTGTAGCAGAAGATGGAACATATAGAACTGCAGCTAAAGTTAGAGGTTCAAAGCAAGCTGTATCTAAATTAACCAGTATATTTAAAATGTATTTAGAAAAAGGTAAATATAAAGCCTGGATTTTAGATGGAAATGGTTTTGATAAGGTACAAAACCTATACTGCTTGATAAAAGATTTACCCAATGTAGTTGAGTGTACAATAGCTGGAACAATTGGTCCAGCGCTTGGGGTAAATACAGGACCAGGACTTGTAGGACTCGCAATTGAGAGAATAGATGAATAAGAGGTATTATAAATAAACTTCTAGTAAGTTAAGTGAAATTAAATTTCTAACTTACTAGAAGTTTAATTTTTTGCACATAAATATTTTTTAGTATATAGGAAAAACTAATTTTTATAAAAATAAAGAAAAACAGGAGGAATTAAAATGAATTTTCCAACATCTTTTCCAAAACAAGAACAAAAAGAACAACCAGGACTGGAGTATGAAATGAATCCAGCTCCAATATATGATGATCCAAGTTATAATAAAAAAGGAGATATATTAAAGGACAAGATTGCAGTAATTACTGGAGGCGATAGTGGAATCGGAAAGGCTGTTGCTATAGCATATGCAAATCAAGGTGCTGACATAGTGATTGCTTATTATAATGAAAATAAAGATGCAGAAGAAACAAAAAAAATAATAGATAATATAGGCAGAAGATGTACCTTAATTAAAGGTGATATAAGTGATCCTAATTTTTGTAATAATGTTTTAGAAAAAACTATTAAAGAATATGGAAAAATAGATATATTAGTTAATAATGCAGCAGTTCAATATGAAAGTGCAGATTTCAAGCAAATAAGTGACGAGCAATTTGATAAGACATTTAAGACAAACGTATATGGAACATTTTATATGACAAGGGCAGCATTAAATCATTTGAAAGCAGGTGGATGCATAATAAATACTGCTTCAATAACTGCATATAAGGGAAATGAAACATTAATTGATTATTCAATGACTAAAGGTGCTATAGTTACATTAACAAGATCTTTATCTACTGCATTAGCAAAAGGAAAAACTAATATAAGAGTAAATGCTGTTGCACCTGGGCCAATCTGGACACCATTAATTCCAGCAAGCTTTGATGAAAAAAAGGTTGAGAAATTTGGATCGGATACACCATTGGGAAGAGCAGGACAGCCAGTAGAGTGTGCTGGAGCATACGTATTTTTAGCTTCACAATGTGCTTCATATATCACAGGGCAAGTAATCCATGTTAATGGTGGAGAAATAGTAAATGCGTAGATAAACAAATATTTGTATAATGTTTTTGAAGAGCAATTTTACATAAATTATATTAAGAAATTTATATGGGAAGCTTACTTTTAAAGCTGCGAAACTAGTAGTAAAATTTATTATATGATTTACATAGATTAAAATTATACTTTGTAACATCATAAAATGTTGATTAGAAAATCTAGAGTCAGGAATAAAATCTTGGCTCTTTTGATTTAAGCGATATTTCTATAGAAAGTAAAATATATTAATGAGAAATGATAAAAGAATAATACTAGCATTTATGTTTGCGGAAACCTTAGATTAAAATATACTATTTATCAACATAAGACAGTAGCTAGAGTTATGGCATCAAATAGATAGGTATATATGTGATGGCGGTTTAAAAGGCAAATTAAAATAAAAAATCTTGACTACACATAGATGAATATCTATACTATATACATAGATTAGTAAAATGGCTAATATTGAAAAAGGAGTTAAATGTGTGTAAGAAATATGATAAGAATGGAAGAATTTTAAAGGCACTTTCAGATCCTAATAGGCTAAAAATAATAGACTTATTATCTTGTGGAGAAAAATGTGCGTGTGAGATATTAGAGAGCTTTGAATTTACACAACCTACTTTATCGCATCATATGAAGGTATTAATAGATTGTGGGTTGGTTAAAGCAAGAAAAGATGGAATTTGGAACTTGTACAAGTTAAACACAAGTAATTGTAACAGATTAGTGCTGTTTTTACTTAATCTAATTACAGAAAATGAGGATTGCGTACAAATTGATAAGAAAAATGAAGATTCTAATTAAAAGTTAATATGAAAGTACGATTTTGTTAATCTTTATAATATACTAAATATAATGTACTTATTAAAAATAATAAAAATTTATAAAAACGGAGATGAAATGAGACAGATTGATTTAACTAAAGGAAAAACATTGAATGTTCTAACAACATTATCAGTACCAATAATGGGAAGTTCATTGCTACAATTTACATATAATCTGGTTGATATGCTGTGGGTTGGCGGACTTGGAAGTAATGCTGTAGCGAGTGTTGGATCAGCGAGTTTTTTCGTAGGCCTTGGATATTCTATAAACTCATTAGTAGTTATAGGAACAGGAATAAAAGTCGCACATTCTATAGGTAAAAAAGAAGAGAATGAGGTAAAAGAGTATATTAATGCGGGCCTTTTAATTAATGCAGTAATGTCGTTTATTTTTGGGTCTATACTTATTATATTAGGAAGAGCACTTGTGAATTTTTTAAATATAAATAATATTGCAGTTGAAAAAGATGCATATGAATTTTTAATTTTCAGTGGACCTACAATAATTTTTGCATTTTTTAATCTTTTATATGCAAGGATACTGGGGAGCTTTGGAAATAATAAATTAGCATTTAATATAAATGTTGTAGGAGTAGTTGCAAATATAATATTAGACCCGATTTTTATTTATGCTGTAAAACTAGGCGTTGAAGGAGCAGCAATTGCAACAATGATTGCTAATATTATAATGTTTTTGTTATATTTATTTAGATCATCGGGAACACTTAAGTATAATTTTAGTGTAAAAATTGATTATAATAAGATAAAGGAAATAATAATTTTAGGATTTCCTATGGCTATACAAAGAATTCTATTTACTGTAATAAACATATTCCTTGCAAAAATAATAGCTATATTTGGATCAGATGCAATAGCTGCTCAAAAAATAGGACTTCAAATTGAATCTATTACATATATGGTTATTGGTGGCCTTCATGGTGCGATAGCTGCATTTACAGGTCAAAATTTTGGGGCTAAAAAATATAAAAGAATCAAAGAAGGGTATAACACTGCACTTAGGATAGGAATTATATACTCTCTTCTTATGGCATTTATATTCATGTTTTTTAGTACACCATTTGTTAAATTATTTGTTAAAGATCAGCAAACAATTGCAATAGCTAATATGTACTTACAAGTAGTAGCATTTTCTCAATTATTTAGTACTACAGAAACTGTATCTAATGGATTATTTACAGGCATAGGAAAACCTAAAATATCTTCAATTATAAGCATTATATTTACAGCACTACGAATACCAATGGCATTAGCTTTAATAAAACCATTTGGTTTAAATGGTATTTGGATAAGTATTTCTATATCGAGTATTCTAAAAGGAAGTGTAGCTTATATATTATATATAATTGAGGTGAAAAGAAAATATAAATAGAAATCAATAAAATATATAGATAAAATTTATATGGGGAGGCAGTCAATGTTAAATGAACTTAAAGAATTATTTACGCCTTTTGAGTTATTAAAAGGTAATTATGGTATAGAAAGAGAAAGTTTAAGAGTAAATAATAAAGGTGAGTTATCAGTTAAAAGACATCCAGCAGTGTTTGGTGAGAAAGTGGAAAACAAATATATAACTACGGATTTTGCTGAAAGTCAAATAGAAGTTATAACACCACCATTTAAAAATATAGAGGAAACATATAATTTTTCTAGAGTGCTATATGATATTGTTGCAATGGAAATTGAGGATGAATATTTATGGCCACAGTCTATGCCGGGAATAGTACCTACCGATGATAAAATTAGAATTGCAGAATATGGTGACAATGAAAAAGGTAGAGAAGCTAGACGTTACAGAGAAAATTTAATAAAAAAATATGGAGGTAAAAAACAGCTTATATGTGGTATCCATTATAATTTTTCCTTTGATGATGATTTCTTGAGAAAGTTATACTGTTTATATGAAAGACAGAACACTCATAAGCTTTTTAGTGGAATATTTAATGAAAATCAGAAATTGAGATACAAGGAGTTTAAAAATAACTTATACTTAAAGGTTACAAGAAATTACTTGAGGTATAGGTGGATTATTATCTATCTTTTAGGAGCAAGTGGAGTTGTTGACAAAAGCTATATGGGACCTTGTATGAATTCATCTAAGGAAATTGCACATGATAGTTTTTCAAATGAAGGGGCTTTGTCTTATAGAAATAGTGAATGTGGGTATAAGAATAAAATAGATCTATATCCTAATTATAATTCTGTTGATGAGCATATTGAAAGTTTAAGGAGATTTGTAAGCGATAAGCTTATAGGAAGCCATAAAGAATTATATAGCTGTGTAAGGCTTAAACCAAAAGATCCAAGTGATTTCTTTAATTCACTTAGTAAAGATGGAATCCAATATCTAGAATATAGAAGTATTGATATTAATCCTTTTGAAAAAGGAGGAATAAGCTTAGATGATCTGTATTTTCTTCAAGTATTTAATTTGTTTTTGCTAATTAATGAAGAAACTGACTATGATAGATGGCAGGAAGAGGGAACAGAAAACCAAAATATAATTTCAAAACTAGGACAAAAAGATGTTTTATTAAAGAAAGATGGAGAGCTTATTTCCAAAGAGCATTGGGGAGTAGAAATATTAAATAATATAAGAGATATTAATGATAAATTGAATCTTGGAAAAGAAAGAATTATTGACTTGATGATCGAAAAAATTAAGAATAATCAACTAACATATGCTTATAAAATTGAAAAAAAAGTAAAAGAAGAAGGATATATCAATGCCCATTTAGATATAGCACAAAAATATAAAGAAAATTCTTATAAAAACAGATTTAAATTGGAAGGATATGAAGAATTAGAGCTATCTACTCAAATATTAATGAAAGAAGCCATTAAAAGAGGAGTAGAAGTTGAAGTTTTGGATAAATTCGAAAATTTCATATCACTTAGAAAGAATAATAAAGTAGAATATATTAAGCAGGCAACTAAAACATCAAAAGATAGCTATATAACTGCTTTAATTATGGAAAATAAGAGCGTGACTAAAAGAGTTCTTTCTGATAGTGGTATTAAGGTTCCAAAAGGAATTGAGGTAAATTCAATAAATGAGTCTTTTAATATAATAAAAGAATTTACTAAAAAGCCAGTTGTTATTAAACCAAAATCAACAAATTTTGGGATAGGTATAAGTATATTTAAAGAAGGCGCTGATGAAGAGAGTATTAAAAAGGCTTTTGAACTCGCATTTAAATATGATAATACAGTTCTCATAGAAGAATTTGTTAAGGGAAAAGAATATCGTTTTTTAGTTATAGACGGTAAAGTTGCAGGAATACTTCATAGAGTTCCAGCTAATGTTAAAGGGGATGGAGTCAGTTCTATTAAGGAACTAGTGGAAATAAAGAATCAGGATCCGTTAAGAGGTCATCACTATGTAACACCACTTGAAAAGATAATTTTAGATGAAAGTGCAGAATTATTTTTAAAGCAACAAAATAAAGATTTTAATTATATCCCTGAGGAAGACGAAATTGTTTATCTAAGAGAGAATTCAAACATAAGCACTGGAGGAGATAGTATAGATTATACTGATAGTATTCCTGAAAAGTTTAAAATAATAGCTGTAAATGCAGCGGATGCTGTAAACGCAAGAATTTGTGGAGTTGACATGATGCTTGAAAATTTTAACGACGAAAATTCTAATTACTCAATAATCGAACTAAATTTTAATCCTGCAATTCATATTCATTGCTATCCTTATAAAGGTACGGAAAGAGAAATTGGTGTAGAAATATTAAGGGTATTAAATTTCGTTTAAAATATAAAAATAAAGGAAGCTCTCAAAAGAGCTCCCTTTAATATAATTAGCTATAATTATAGAGATTCAACAGCTAAAGCTGATAATACTGCATTAGTTATAGTTAATCCAGCTGTTACAGAAATTAAGCTAGTTGGCTCAAGTTGAACTGTATAAGTCGTATTAGCATAAGCTGGATTGCAATCACAAAATTGAAAACTAAATGATTCAGATTCTAAGACACTAACTGTTTCGGCGAAAGTAAATGTTCCACCTATTGGTTGAGGAGCTCCATCACCAACTGTTTTTATTAATGTGAAATTTAAATTTACTAAAATATCTACAGGTAAAGAAATTATGCTAGTAAATGTTAAAAGCACTTTAGGATTACACATGTTAGTAGTATCTAGAGAAACACTAGCTACAGGTATAGGTCTAGATAATGGTGTTGAAATTATAGGCAATGGTCCAACTCCACCAGAACCAACATTTAGTAAAGCTCTACCAGGCTCTGGGGCACGATTGTAACATCTGCAACTAGGACGATTGTCAGAATAAGTGCAGCTAGGACGAGTATCGTAGCAATCATAATCATGTTCATTTTCACAAATAATATTCATAAATTACCTCCATACTATCATAAGTTTATCAAGTTTTTCTCCGTATAATTTAGTTGTAAGAGATTCTTTTTATATTATATTGTATGAGAAATGTATAAAAATGTGATGTATTAGAAAATCTAATATTTTATAAATTTTTATGAGTATAATAATTAAATGCAAAGGTATTTATATTTTAGGAATATACAAATTTAACTAATAATTTAAAAGATGAGGTGCGACTCAATGATAAAGAATGATTATATGAAAGAGATAGAGAATACTTTAACATTAACAAATGAAGAAGTAAGAAAGGATATAGTAAAGGGTGATATAGGAGAAGCTAAAGAAAAAATAAACAAAAAACTTAAGGCTCTCGTAGGAATCGATATAGGAACTATAGACATATTTTCTTTCAGCAGCATAGAAAGTTTTATAGGTAAAGAAACGCATTATAATGCAGAAAAATTTATAGCATTTGGAAGTCTTATGAAACTTCAAGGACTTATTAGCGATAAGGAAAATAATGAAAGCGCTAAAATTCAATATTATGAAAAGTCACTAGAAGGTTTTTATAAGGCTTATATTGAAGATGATGAGATAAATGAGAAATATCTTTATGAAGCAACAGAAGTAGCAGATGAATTAATTAATTATGAACTTTCCTTAGATTTAGACAAGAAAATATTTAGAATATATGAACTGACTAATAAGTTTGATAGAGCAGAGGATACCTTATTTTATATTCTTAGAAAGACTGATAATGATGGTAGCATTATTTTAGAAGGAATTAAATTTTACAACAGACTTAAAGAAAAAGATTACGATGAATTAGCGGAAGGTAATCTTCCTATAGAGGAAGTTAAAGATGGAATTTTGGAGCTTGAAAGAAGACTTGGTTTATAAATCTTTACTTAAATGAAGTAAGTAGAAATGACTTGCTGTTGGTATTATAGGAACATTGCTAAAAATAAATAATATAATGATAAAAAGTAATTACAATTTAGAGGAAACTATGGAGTTTAAGGGATGGAATGATTTTGAGAATCTAGCGAGAGCTTGTGGATATAGTAGTTGTGGTAAAAATGACAATGGAGATAAAACAGAGGATGAGTTTGAAAATTCAGAATGTAGAGATATTCCAAACGGATTTCAAGATGTAGATCCACAGCTATTTATTCTTATAGGAGAGATATTGGGAAATATATTATCAGGAAGGCTTCCGTTCAATGTTCAAAATGCATTAGGAAATTGGCTGCAATTAGTTGGCCAAGTAATAGAGACATATAATGCCCAGCAGCAATATTTCCAAGGAGGACCAGGAATATACTTTAATCCTAAAAGTTATAATGTAAGTAATCCGTTTTGTAGTAGTTCGCAAAATACTAACTCAAGCAAAAATAAACCTAATAAATCAACAAATGATATTAAGAAGAAAAATTCAGAAGAGGACATGGATAGTAAGATAAACCATTTGGAATTATCATTAAATGATTTAAGAGAAGAAATAAAAGAGATTAAAAAATTACTAGAAAAATAATCCAGTTAATTTATTTTTCTAGTAATTTTTCTTTAACTTTTTTTAAATTTGTTACCTGTTTTGTTATAGTAGATACAAATATTACCCCTAATGCTAATGTTCCAGCACTAGCTAATGTATTTAACCCTAATTCTACTGCACGGTTTATATTGCCACTTATTGTTTCGTACATTGTATAGTACATTCCAGAACCAGGAACTAGTGGAATAAGTGCACAAATTACCAAAGTTGTTACAGGTGTTTTTAAAAGCCTTGCACAAATTTCTGAATATATGCTAAATAGTATTGAGGATATAAACAATGATAAGATATCACCTATATAATTTTCTTTTAAATAAAGATAAGAAAACCAACTTATAGCACCACCTATAGATGCAAATATTAAATTCTTTCCTTTTATATTAAAAATTATTCCAAAGCCTAAGGATGCTAAAAATGAGACTGCAATTTGTGTTAGCATAAAACCTCCTAAATATTATAATAAAAATGAAATATATTCTATTAGCTTATTATTTGGATTAGAATTAACCTAAGTTATTTATAAATAGGCTTAAAACTGCACCAGTGCCAACAGCTATAGAAACCGCAACTAAAAATGCTTCGGAGGCTTTTGTTATACCAGATAAAAAGTCACCAGCTATAGTATCTCTAATTGCATTAGTAATTGTGAGCCCAGGAACAAGAAGCATAATAGAACCTATAATAGTTTTATCTAAATTATTAGATAAATTTAATTTTATGAATGCTATAGCTAAAAATGCACACAATCCTCCACTTAAGGAATTAGTGAAAAATTCGTTTATATTTAATTTTTGGCATATAACAACAATGATTTTTATTACTGCGCCAATTATGCTTGCAGAAATAAAGTCTTTAAGATTTCCACCAAACATAATACTAAAGCATCCTGCGCTAAGAGCAGACCACAATAAAGTGGTTAAGTTAGAGTACCTATGGCTATTCGATATGTTTGTAAGTTCTTTATTAAATTCATTTATATCAATAGTTTCTGTTTGTATTTTTCTAGAAAGATCATTGACTAAATCTACTTTATGTAAATCAACACCCCTAGAAATAATTCTTTGAACAAGGGTAGCAACCTCATCGTAATAAGTGACTGTTACAATTATCCCTGTCGGTATTACAAAACTATCAACTGTATGAGCACCAAAGGCAGTACATATTCTACTAATGGTTTCTTCGACTCTATAAGTTTCGGCACCACTTTCTAGCATTATTTTTCCAGCCAATGTAGATACTTTGAGTAATTTATTTAAGTCCATAATTTTTTCTCCAATATATTTTTTATAACAAATGAATTATAGCACATAATAAATAATTCTTATAGGAGTAAGTTATATAATATTTAATAATGAAAGATTATATGTTATCAGCGGATAAAATCATTGGAAGTTAAGCATATTAATATAGTAGACTGAATCTATAAGATAATATAAAATATAACAAATTCTACTAAAGGCAATATAAAAATATAAAAAATAGTTGATAAATTTAGTAAGAAAACATATAATTTGAATATAAGTGAAACTCTTGTACATATTTTATACTATGTTAAAGTGGTTTCTCGTGCCCGTTAGGGAACAAAAATATATTGGGGTGATTTATTAAGATGAATTTTGAAAATATACAAAGAGAAGATAAAGAAATTTATGATTTAATTGAGAAAGAGCTAGTTAGACAACAAAAAGGAATAGAATTAATAGCTTCAGAAAATATTGTAAGTCCGGCTGTTATGGAAGCTATGGGCTCTTATTTAACTAATAAATATGCTGAGGGATATCCAAATAAAAGATATTATGGAGGATGTCACGTTGTAGATGAAATAGAACAAATTGCAATTGATAGAGCTAAGGAATTATTTGGGGCAGAGCATGCTAATGTTCAACCTCATTCAGGTTCACAAGCTAATATGGCTGTATATTTTGCAGTATTAGAACCAGGAGATACTGTATTGGGTATGGATTTGAGCCATGGTGGACATTTAACTCATGGTTCTCCAGTTAACTTTTCAGGAAAATTGTTTAACTTTGTATCTTATGGAGTTGATAAAGAAACTGAGATGATTGACTATGAAAATGTAAGAAAGCTAGCTATTGAAAATAAGCCAAAGCTTATAGTTGCTGGTGCAAGCGCATATGCAAGAATTTTAGATTTTCCAAAGTTTAGAGAAATAGCTGATGAAGTTGGTGCATTACTAATGGTAGATATGGCTCATATTGCAGGACTTGTTGCTGCAGGTGTTCATCCATCACCAGTGCCATATTCTGATTTTGTAACAACAACAACTCATAAGACTTTAAGAGGTCCAAGAGGTGGGTTAATACTTTGTAAAGATAAATATGCTCAAGTATTAAATAAAAACATATTTCCAGGAATACAAGGAGGTCCTTTAGAGCATATTATAGCTGCTAAGGCTGTTTGTTTTAAAGAAGCATTAGATCCAAGTTTTAAAACATATGGAGAAAATGTAGTTGAAAACTGTAAAGAACTTGCAGAACAATTAATAGCTAGAGGTTTTAAAATTGTATCAGGTGGAACAGATAACCATGTATTCTTAGTTGATTTAAATAACAAAGACATAACAGGAAAAGAAGCAGAAGCTTTATTAGATTCTGTTGGAATAACTGTTAATAAAAACACAGTACCTAATGAAACAAGAAGTTCATTTGTAACTTCAGGAATCAGAATTGGTACAGCAGCGATAACAACTAGAGGTTTTGTAAAGGATGATATGGCTGAAATTGCAGCAGTTATATCAGAGGCAATAGAGAAGAGAGATGGAGATTTATCAGCTCTTAAGACTAGAATAGAAACTTTATGTGATAAACATCCATTATATAATTAAGTAATAAGGACATAGTGAGGCTTCATTTATATGAAGCCTCTTGTTATATTTATCTAGAATTCTAAAGAGTAAATAGAAATTTTTATTTTTATTGTCGCTATTATTTATAATTAAATAAGTAATTAAATACTTGAGATAATAATAAAATAAATTGAGGTTTAGAATTTACATAAGAGATTTTGAAAATATAATATGATTTATGTGGAAGATGAGGAGATAGATGAAAAAAGCACTTTTGATTATTGATGCTCAAGAAGATTTTATTGGTGAACAGCGTAATAAAGAGAAATTTAATTTTGAAGATATAGATAATCTTATTAATAATATAAATAAGAAAATTATATTTTATCAGAGAAATAAAGATATAGTAATTTATATTGCTAGTGTACTTCCTAATAATTTTTTTTATAAGAAGTTTTTTGGATACGGTCTTGTAGGAACTAAAGGGGCCAAATTGGATAAGAGGATTAAGATAGTATCGCAAAATTATTTTGAAAAACAATTTACAAGTGCTTTTAGAAATAGTAATTTAGTGAAATTCATGAAAAAGAATGAAGTGAGTAAAATAGAGTTGGTTGGAGTTGATAATAATGAATGTATTTTTAAGACTGCAAGAAGTGCGGTTAAGATTGGACTTAATGTTATCATACCCAGCAATAGCATAGGAATTATTAATAATGAAAAATATAGTAGAATAACGAACAAATTAAAGTCAATTGGAGTAGCTTATATATGAAAAAAACTAATAAAATTAAGATTAAGTTTTTATAAATATTTTATTTAAAAATTTCTCATGAACATTTAAAGTATTTCAGAATAATATATATTATGAAGAAAGAAGGTTTTATGGGAGGAAAAATTAATGAATCCTTATCAATTAATCATGAATGTTCAACAAAGAATGCAACAAGATCCTGACTTTGCTAATAAATTTAATAAAGCTGTATCTGAATTAAACAAGGTGCCAGGACTTCAGCAAAGAGTTATTCAAATAGCTCAAATTAGTGATGAAAGTCAAAGGGAACAAGCTATGGAAAGATTACCTAAAGATGCAAAGCATGCGGTAAAAAGAATCTTAGGATTATTAGATGAGTATAATATTTATAAATGATTTAAATTAGAATTATATATTTTCAAGTACTTATTGAATAAAAGAAGTTTCATATAGTTGTAAGGATTTAACTATATGAAACTTCTTCTATTTTAGATTAAAAAGCATAATAGATTTTTAGGGGAAATTTATTATTAATATGTTAATTTGGCTCGGAAATTAAAATCCTCTTTTTTCAGCTTCAATACCACTTTCATTTCTTCCAGGCTTTTTTATTGTTGTATTGTAACTACTTTTCGCATATTGATTTTGAGTTTTGTTACCATTTCTTAAAAAATTACTTTCTGAATAATCTTTATTATTATTATTGTCCACAAAATCATCTCCTTTAATTTATTATATATATAGTATGTCTACATTAAGAAAAATTAATTGTGGTAAATTTAGTATAGATATTATAAAAAATAATATTCTATTTTATAATCCTTTTGCAAGAAAATATTACAAAATAGAAATTAATACAAATAAAACACCCCAAAAAAACAAATGCATGGAGAATGTTATAAATGAGCAAATTAGAAGTCTCTGCCTTGTATTTAAAGATGGCTCTATACTTACTCTTATAAGAAAATAAAAACCTGCTAAAGTAAAAAGTGCAGAACATAGACTATCGTAAGAGAGTATAAAGATAAGTAAAATTAAGCCTAAAAATATAAAATTCCAGCCAGGCATGTATTTTACTTGGACATAGTTTTTTCCTGAATCTAAGTATGTACCATTAATAGCAATATCACAGTTATTATCTATACTTACCAGAATAGCGGTTTTACTTCCTAGTTTAAATGTAGTCTCGCGTGTAACTCCAAAAGTTTTAGAGCTTTGAAGTTTTACAGGAATGTTATTTACTAGTAGGGTCTTTCTTAAAAAATTTTTAGAATATTCTATAGTGTAATTTATATTATCTACATTGGCAATCCATCTTTTAGTTCCCATAAAAACCTCCTTTATTAATGAACATTAAAGTTATTATTATATAAATTTATAATAAAATTAAGTTAGTATATTTAAATATATACATAAATATGTTTGAATAGAATTGAGTTTTTACTTTAAAACAAATTATAAGCTAAATAATTAACTAATTATTTGACAAAGACTATGTAGATATGAGTTATATTTATATGATAGCAGTACAGTGAAAATGGTCATTAAGCATCTATGATAGTAGGGTTAATCATAAATTCAAGTTAATTATTGAAAAATAATGGTGGGTGTAAAGAATTAGTGATTTTAAAAATGACTAAGCTGAGAATAGTTGATTCAAAATAATAGGATTATCAAGAAAAACGTTGTATAATGATAAAGTAATTAAAAATCATACTGATAATCATATACTAGAATAATTAAATAAACGATAAGACGTCTTAAAATTTGTAAAATAAATATGATTAATTTGAGAAATATATATTTTACTAAAATAAAATTAAGTATAGAAAATAAACAATGATAAGAAATAAATTTTTATTATTGAATTTTTTATCGACAAGGAGAAAAAATGAGTAAAACATTAGTATTAGCAGAAAAACCATCAGTGGGGAGAGATTTGGCAAAAGTTCTTAAGTGTAACCAAAATAAAGGTTCATATATAGAAGGTAGTAAATATATAGTGACTTGGGCAATGGGGCATTTAGTTGGGCTTATGGATCCTGAAGGATATGATAATAAATATAAAGAGTGGAAAATGGAAACACTCCCAATGCTTCCTAAACATATGAAACTTACGGTGTTAAAAAAAACAGGGAGACAATATGATGAAGTAAAAAAACAATTATTGAGAAATGATGTTAGCGATATTGTAATTGCTACAGATGCTGGAAGAGAAGGTGAATTAGTTGCTAGGTGGATTTTGGAGAAATCAGGGGTGAAAAAGCCGCTTAAAAGATTATGGATCTCATCTCAAACAGAAAAAGCAATCTTAGATGGATTTAGAAATTTAAAACCAGGTGCAGCTTATGAAAATCTTTATAAAGCAGCAGTATGTAGAGCAGAAGCTGATTGGCTTGTAGGACTTAATGTGACAAGAGCTTTGACATGTAAATATAATGCACAATTATCAGCAGGAAGAGTTCAATCTCCAACATTATCTATGATTGTGTTAAGAGAAGATGAAATAAGAAATTTTAAACCAAAAACTTATTATACTTTAGAAGGAAAAACTAAGGGATTTAACTTAGCATGGGTAAATAAAGACAATAATTCGAGAATATTTGATGAAGAATTTGCTAATAAGATAGCTTCAAAACTAAAAAATTCAGAGGGGAAAATAGTAAATATAAATGAAGCAAATAAGAAAAAGTTTTCTCCAGCTCTTTATGATTTAACAGAACTTCAAAGAGATGCAAATAAAATATGGGGATATTCTGCAAAACAGACATTAAACATAATGCAAAGGCTTTATGAAAATTATAAAATATTAACTTATCCAAGAACAGATTCAAGATATATTACTACTGATATTGTGGCTACTATTCCTGATAGATTAAAAGCAATTTCTATTGGAGAATATAGAATTGTAGCAGAAGAACTACTTAAAGGAAAAATAATTGGCAATAAGAGTTTTGTAGATAATTCAAAGGTAAGTGATCACCATGCTATTATTCCAACAGAACAAAAGCCTAATTTAGCACTTTTATCATCTGAAGAAAGAAAAATTTATGATTTAGTGGTTAAAAGATTTTTAAGCGTTATGCTTCCACCCTTTGAATATATTCAAACCACAATAGAAGCAGAGGTTCAGGGGGAAAAGCTTGTAGCTAAAGGAAAAGTTATTAAAGCTAAAGGATGGAAAAAGCTTTATGATAGATTAGAAGAAGATAGTGATGAAGAAGAAATAAAAGAGCAAGTTCTTCCTACAGTGTCTATTGGGGACAATATTAGAGTAGAGAGTGTTAATATAAAGAAAGGTGAAACAAAACCACCAGCTAGGTTTACAGAAGCTACTCTTTTATCAGCGATGGAAAGTCCTCATAAATATATTAATGTTTCCAAGGAAGCTGCTAAAACTTTAGGTGAAACAGGTGGCCTTGGAACAGTTGCTACAAGAGCAGATATTATTGAAAAATTATTTAATTCATTTGTTATAGAAAAAAAGGGCAAGGAAATAATTCCTACGTCAAAAGGAAAACAATTAATGGAACTTGTGCCAAAGGATTTAAAATCACCACTTTTAACGGCTAAATGGGAAAGCCAATTAGATGAAATATCAAAAGGAAAAAGAGATGATCATTCATTTATAAAAGAAATGAAAAACTATTCAGTTGCTTTAGTGGAAGATGTTAAAGGTACAAATAATAAGTTTGTTCATGATAATAAAACTGGAAAGAAGTGTCCTAATTGTGGCAAGTATCTATTAGAGGTTAAAGGTAAAAATGGAGTAATGAATGTCTGCCAAGATAGAGAATGTGGATATAGAGAAAGTGTAGCTAGAGTGACAAATGCTAGATGTCCAGAGTGCAAGAAGAAATTGGAACTAAGAGGAAATGGTGAGGGAGCAATATACGTATGCCCTGGCAGTAACTGCAATTTTAGAGAAAAAGCTTCTCAATTTAAGAAGAGATTTGAGAAAAATGGAAAGATTGATAAAAGAGAAGTGAATAATTATATGAAGAAAATGAAGAAAGAAGCAGAGGAATTTAATGATAATCCTTTTGCCGCATTATTAGGCGATATAAAATTTGATAAATAGTAAAAAAGCTTCTAGTAATTTAAAGTTACTAGAAGTTTTTTATTAAATATATTTATACCCTTTATTTCGGTAGTTATGCATAAGTTAAAAATATTGTCATATTGTTAAGAAAATTAGAATTACTTGTTATATTATTTCTTCTTATGGTAACACTAATTTTGAAAGGAGGCAGTAACTATGAAAAATAATGCAAAAAGAATTATATCTTTTACTTTGATATTTATTTTTACTTTATTACTTTTACCAATTAACTTAGCCAAAGCTGTAGATACAGATGAAAAAGTAAAATCAGATGGAACTAATATTGAAGCAAGATCAGCTTTATTAATGGAACCAATGAGCGGTAAAGTACTTTATGAAAAGAATGCAGATGAAAAATTTGCACCAGCATCTGTAACAAAAATTATGACTATGTTGCTCACAATGGAGGCTGTAGATAGTGGAAAAATTAAATTAGATGATAAAGTAACTTGTAGTGAAAATGCTAAGAAAATGGGCGGAAGTACAATGCTTTTAGACACTGGAGAAATAAGAACTGTTGAAGAACTTTTGAAAGGTGTAGCTATAGCGTCTGGAAATGATGCTGCAGTTGCACTTGCAGAATATCTTGGAGGGACAGAACAAGACTTCGTTAATATGATGAACAAAAGGGCTCAAGAGCTTGGAATGGTTAATACAACATTTAAAAATTGCAATGGATTACCAGCTGATGGACATATGTCTACGGCAAAAGATATAGCAATAATGTCAAAAGAGTTGTTGAAACATCCAAAGGTATTGAAATACACAGGAACTTATATGGATAATATATCAGAAGGAAGAAAATCTCCAATAGAACTAGTAAACCACAATAAATTAGTTAGGTTTTTTGAAGGATGTGACGGGCTAAAAACTGGATTTACAGATGAAGCTAAATACTGTATTAGCGCTACAGCAACAAGAAATGGAGTAAGAATGCTATCTGTAATAATGGGAGCACCAACTTACAAAATAAGAAATCGTGATGCGGGTGTTTTACTTAATTATGGATTCTCAAAGTATGAAGGTAAAAAACTTGTATCTAAAGATGAAGAAATAGATAAAGTATATATGGATGAACAAACAGATAAGTTCTTTATGGCAATGGCAAAAGATGATTTAAATGTTATAATTCCTAAGGGTGGTAATAAAGATTTAGATAAGAAAATTGTTATAGATGAACTACAAAAAGAATACAAAGCAGGAGATATAGTTGGAAAATGTGAAGTTTATTTGGGTAGCGAAAAAGTGGGAGAAGTAGATATATATTGCGATAGAGATGTGAAGAAAGGCAATATAATTGACAATATAAAATATAATATTAAAAACTTATTCGAAAAAGGTGTATAGCCCGATAAAAAACATTATGAATTTTATATTTTTCTTGTAAAACTATAAATAAGAAATAATTCAAGCATAGCTAAACAATAAATTTAATTAAATTTATTTAGCTATGCTTGTTTTATATTTTTATAATATACATATTTTTAATTAGCTCTTATATATTGTTCTTAAGTGAAACATTTAACTTAAGAAAATTTCAAATGTAAATTTGTTATTCAAAATATATATATTGCAAAAATAATTCTTCATTATAATTCTAAAAATATTGCAAGAATTTTAGCCGTAATTGTGAATTGTGAATTGCAACATATATATATATTAATGATTCTTGTTTTAGATGTTATAACTTGTTATTATATATTATAGTACTTATTATTTAGATTTAAAGTTATAATTTAAGTATAATTCATAATGGAGGTAAAAAAGATATATATGGAACTTCCAAAGATTAAAATTAATGATTTTGAAGGCCCGTTTGATCTTCTATTGCATTTAATAAGAAAGAATCAAATGAGTATATATAATGTAAAAATATATGAAATAACTAATCAGTATCTGAATTATATTAATGAAATGAAAAAGATGGATTTAGAAATAACTTCTGAGTTTATTGTAGTAGCGGCTACCTTAATAGAAATTAAATCTAAGAATTTGTTGCCGAAGCTTAAAAAACAAGAAGATGATGAAGAAGATGATGAGAAAAAGCTTTTAGAAAAACTTATTCTTTATAAGAAAATAAAAGGGGTTTCAGTATTTTTAAAAGACAGATATACTAGTGCTGGCGAGATATATGGAAAGAAACCAGAGGTAATAGAAGAAAAAAGAGATGATACTGATAAAAAAGATTTATTAAAAAATATAAGTCTTATAGAATTGTTTAATATATATAATAATTTACTTGAGATATATAATAATAAGCAAAATAGAAATAACATAATTCAGAAAAAAATATATATGGATAAATATAAAATAGAAGATAAGTTAGAATATATTATGGACAAGTTAAAAACAGAGAAGGTAAGCAGCTTTCACAAGATTATCGAAAATTGTGAATGCAAATTAGAGTGTGTTGTGACATTTTTGGCATTGCTAGAGATGATTAAACAGAGGATGATCAAAGTATATCAAAGCGAAAATTTTAGCAATATATTGATTGAAAGGAGAACAGATGATGAGTAATGATAAAGGGATTCAAATTCCATTTATAGATGACAAGAAAAAAAATTCTTTAAAATCAGCAATAGAATCTTTACTATTTGCTAGTGGTGAACCATTAAGTTTGCAGGATTTGGTTAACCATCTTGAAGAAAAAAATAAACTTATTGAAATTATCATACATGAAATGATGGAAGAATATGAAAATGATAATAGAGGAATAAAAATAATATGTATTAAAGGAAATTACCAGTTAGTTACGAAAGCTGAAAACTCTGATTATATACAGAAGCTTTTGAAGAAAAACAAAAGACAATCTTTATCACAAGCATCTATAGAGAGTTTAGCCATAATTGCTTATAAGCAGCCTATAACAAGAATTGATATTGATGAAATTAGAGGAGTTAAATCAGAGAGTGCTCTCCAAAGGCTTTTAGAAAAAGATCTTATAAAAGAGGTTGGCAGACTAGAAGTGCCTGGTAGACCAATCTTATATGGAACAACAGATGAATTTTTAAGACAATTTGAATTGAAAGATTTAAAAGAACTTCCTACTCTAGATTTATTTGGGCAAGAAGATGTTCAGGAAGATCATGAACAGGAATAAAATTTAAGGATATATCATCGGAATTTATAAATATATTAATACTTGAAATTTTGAAAAACAATAAAATCTATTTTTAGATATTTTATATTTATTTTATTAAATTTAAGAGAGAAATAGTGTATTATTAAATAACTATTTCTCTCTTGAATTAAAAATTAGGAGCAATTTAAATATTATCGCTATCACTGCAATAACATTCTTCGGAATTATTATCAACAGTAGTAGTATTGACAGTAGCAGATTTTTTATTCTTTCCACATATATCTTTTACTAAACTTTTTGCAATATCTAAGATTTGAGGAACTGTATCCACAATTCTATCATATGTAGTATCTTGATCTACAGGTAGCATTCTAACACCATCTTGTTTAACAACTAGGAATGCTACAGGTTTAACAGAAACCCCTGCTCCGGAGCCGCCTCCAAAAGGAAATGTTGTGCTTGTGATATTTTGCTTTAAATTTAGACATTCACTTCCACCAGAAGCAAATCCAAAGCTTAATCTTGAAACAGGAACGATATAAGCTCCATCTTTTGTTTCTATGGCTTTCCCTATTACTGTGTTTACATCAATCATATCCTTAAGATTTTCCATGGTACTTTTCATTAAGTTTTCTACATGTTGTTCACTTGACATAATAAATCCCCTTTATTAAGGGGTCACCTCCCTTGTTTATCGTTATTTTTTAATAAATTAATTATTATATATATAATGTTTGCAAGTGATAAGAAAATTATACTTGAAGTTTCAATTTTTAGTAAAAAATTATCATCAAATACAGGAGTTATTTTAAAATTAAATTTCTTTATATTAAAAAGGTAATTAAGGAGAATGTAAGTTAATGATGTTGTATTATATATGACTCCATAGAAAATTGCAGTTCTCGCAGCATCGTTTAGTGAGTATTCCATAGATAAATTTATTTTTAACAGTGGCTTATATTTTAAATTATTTAAAGTAGAAATCAGATGCTTGAAATTTATTTTACTATTAATTTTTGAAAAAAATTTATGCTTACTTTTAATTAAAGGTGAATTTTTGAGTTTTTTTATACGTGTTATTCTTTTCTTATTTTTAGAGATAAGATTAAATCCATATAATTTTATATAATAATCTACGGTAGAATAGTAAATACTAAATTTAATGGGAATAGGAATAAAAAATATTAATAAGACCACTAAAAAGACATAAAATAATTTCATAAAATTCCTCCAAACTACATCTACTCCATAATTATTGACTAATAATAAAAAAATAAACCTAGAAAATTATCAAAATTAGGTTTAAAAATTAATTTTAAAGGTAAACTAGAACCAAATAGTAAGTTTAGAAGGTGATTAATTATGCGAAAAGGTACTAGTAAATGCACTTCATTGATAGCACTAATTCTTATATGTACTCAAATAATATGTATAGATGCAAATGCCAAAGGTAAAGGTAATAATTTAAGGGTAAATGCTAGATCTGCGATTGCATTGGATAAGGAAAGTCATGCAGTTTTATTTGAACAAAATGCTTATGAAATAGTTCCAATGGCAAGTACAACAAAGATACTTACTTCTTTAATAGCTATTGAACAAGGTAATCTAGATAAAAAAGTAGTAATAAGTAAAAAAGCAGCTAGTATAAGAGGGTCTACAGTTGGATATAAAGAAAATGAAGAAATTACTTTGAGGGAGTTAGTTTTTGGATTAATGTTTAAGTCGGGAAATGATGCAGCAATAGCTATTGCCGAGGAATTAGGGGGATCAATAGAAGGATTTGCGGAAATAATGAATCATTATGCTAGGGGCATAGGAATATTAGATTCACATTTTGAGTCTCCTCATGGATTGGATAGTAGTAAACACTATTCTTCAGCATATGATTTAGCGATACTTACTGCTAAGGGCATGGATTATGATCTATTTAGAGAAGTAGTAGGAAGTAAACAAATCTCAAAAGAAAAGTATAATTTTACAAGAGATTATAATAACATAAATAAAATATTGTGGAGAATTCCAGGAGCTAATGGTGTTAAAACAGGATATACAGGCCAAGCTGGTAAGTGTTTAGTTTCATCAATTAATAATAATGGCAAAGATGTGATAATTGTAGTTTTAAATTGTCCAGATAGATGGAATGTGACAGAAAAAATATATAATTATGTATTAGAGAAAGTAGCATTTGGGAATCATACAGTTAAAGAATTGGTTTAGTAAGCAATAGTAGATAGTTTTTTATTACTATCTACTTTTTTTATTAAATAAAATATTTAGAAAATCAAAAATAAATTCTTAGAGTATAAGGTATAGATTAGAATATTGGAAAATAAATAATTTTAAACAATTATATTTGTGTCAAATTAGATATTTTAAAATAATTTATATTAGAAGCAATTTTATCTAAAGGAGAAAAAATGGTAAAAGAAGCTATTGATTGTATAGATGCGGGAACGGAGTATTGTCCATGTAAACTTGCAGAGTATGGGCAGTGTTTGACATGTTCCCAATGCCAAGGAGAAGTTTTTTGTGATTGTTTGAATTGGAAGGGGGTTTGTATATATCAAGAACTCCATAATAATGGAAATAAAGCAAAAGAAGGGCGTAAAACTTTTGAATGTAATGTGACAGAGGTACTAAATTATAATGATGAATTAGTGATAATTAAATTTAAAGCTCCTCATAAATTAGTTATAGATTTGGTGAAGCCTGGAAGTTATATATTTATAAGAACTGATGGAAATACTTATTTCGATGTTCCGATATCTATAATGAATTCAGATATAGAAAGTGACATTATCATGGTTGCTGTTGAAATTAGAGGGGTTAAAACTGCTAAATTATTAGATATTAAAACAGGCGGGAACATAGTAATACGTGGACCTTACTGGAATGGTGTTTTTGGAATTAAAAATATATTGGACCAAAAGAATAATAAAGCATTAGTACTTGCAAGAGGTATTGGATTAGCTCCTATGATACCTGTAGTAAGAAAGTTAATTTCACAAAATAATGATATACAAATAATAATAGATAAAGATCCATTTGAAGAAAATTTTTCTGAAGAAATTTTGTCTGAATATAAAATAGAGGTATCAGAGTGTTCACTACTGGATAAGGGCAAGCTCTCAGATCATGCAAAAGTGCTGATTAAGGATTCAATTAAAGGTGGAACTAATTTTATTCATGTAGCAGGAGCTGATATTTTGACTTATGGCGTTATTAACTATCTAAGCGACATTAATAGAAATGATGTCTCACTTTCATGTTGTAATAATTTTAAGATGTGCTGCGGTGAAGGAATTTGTGGAGCATGTACATCAAGATTTTCAGGTCACAGAGTAAAAAGATTCTGCAAAGAACAGGCTGACCCGAGAAGTATTTTTGAAGGGAGAAGATTTGTATGAAGGTTATTATTGTTGGCGGAGGTTGGTCTGGATGCGCGGCAGCAATTTCGAGTAAAAAAGCTGGAGCAGATGTTACTATAATCGAAAAGACAGATTTGTTACTTGGACTTGGTAATGTAGGTGGAATAATGCGTAATAATGGTAGATATACTGCTGCAGAAGAATTAATAGCTCTTGGCGGAGGTGATCTGATTAAGATCACAGATGAAATTTCAACTCATAAAAATATAGATTTTCCAGGACATAAACATGCTACACTGTATAATGTTAATTTAATAGAGGGAGTTGTTAGCAAATATTTGAAATCATTAGATATAAATCTAATGATGGAGAGCAGAGTTAATGACATAAATTTTGATGGACAAAAAATAAAAGGTGCTTATCTTAGCGATGGAACTTATATAGAAGGTGACGTATTTATAGAGACAACAGGAACTACCGGGCCTATGGGAAATTGCTTGCGTTATGGAAATGGCTGCTCAATGTGTGTTTTAAGATGTCCTGCGTTTGGGCCTAGAATTAGTATTAGTGAAAGATGTGGAGTTTCCGATATTCAAGGAGAAAGAGGAGATGATATCTTAGGGGCGTTCTCTGGTTCTTGTAAATTGGCTAAAGAAAGTTTGTCAGATGAAATAAGAAATGAGTTAGATTCTAAAGGTGTTGTAATTTTAAAAGTTCCTAAGGAAGATATAAATTATGATAAATTAAGTACAAAAGTATGCCAACAATATGCGCTCAAAGAATTTGCTGAGAATATCATACTCTTGGATACGGGACATGCAAAGCTAATGACAACTTACTATCCGTTATACAAACTAAGGAAAATAAAAGGATTAGAAAATGCTAAATATGTTGATCCATACGCAGGAAGTAAAGGAAACTCAATTAGGTATTTATCAGTTGCACCAAGAACTAATGACTTAAAGGTAATTGGCGTAGATAATTTGTTCTGTGCAGGTGAGAAAAGTGGATTATTTGTTGGTCATACAGAAGCAATGTGTACTGGTGCTTTAGCTGGACACAATGCGGTAAGATTGGCTATGGGAATGCCGCTTTTGATACTTCCTTCATCTATAGCAATCGGAGATATGATAACTTACGCAAATGAAAAGGCGAGTACTAGAGAAGGAAGAAAAGATAGATATACTTTCGCAGGTTCAGTATATTTTAATAGGATGAAAGAATTAGGCCTGTATACAATAGATGTAGATGAAATTACAAAAAGAATCCAAAAAGTAAATTTAGATAATGTTTTTAGCCAAAAATTATTATAATAATTATTACAGTTAAGAGGAAGTTATAAAGATTTAAAAGACATGGTATTTAAAATCATGTCTTTTATTTTTACAAATAAACATAATGTACACGTTAGTTTAAATAAGTTAGGAAAATTTTATTCTATAAGTTGACATTAAATAAACTTTAGTTAATTAGAAAGATAGATGAAATAAGTTAGGCTTTTTAACACCAATCATATGATCGTACATAACATATAGTATATAAAAACTGAGGAGGAATTAGATATGAGCAACAATAATAATTGCGATATTGCTTATGGTCGTCATTATAGAGGAAACCAACTTGGTGATAATTATTATAGGTATAGGGATCATAATCATGAATTTCTATCAAGCACAAATTATGAAGAAGATGAGAATTGTGAAGAACACAATCATCGCATTGCTGGTACCACTGGCCCAGCAATAAGGGTTGGACTGTCTCATGTTCATAGAATCGAAGAAGTCACAGACACATTTAATGATCATAATCATAGAGTTTGCATTACAACTGGTCCAGCGATTTATATTTCACGAAATAAGCATATTCATATAGTGCAAGGGCAAACATCATTCAATGATGGGCATGATCACGATTATTTTTTTACTACTCTAATTGACGATCCATCTAATGTACCAGATAGAAATTAACGATAAATTAAGATATTTTTATTTGCATATATTATTGCATAAACAAATATGAGTCGTCATAGCTATTAACCACACTCTAGTATAAATAGAGTGTGGTTAATTAGTTTTTCTATTCTTTAAGAATTTATAATGTATTTAAATATTTAAATATAGCATAAAAGTACATCAAAATTGCAAATAATAAATAAAAATACTATTCATTCTATTTGAATATGTTAAGTATTTAAAATTAAGGAGTAACAAAAATGGCAGAAAATAATAAACAAAAGAAATTAACATTAATTACATTAATTCTGATGATCTTTACATCAGTTTTCGGATTTGCTAATATGCCAAGATCTTTTTATCTTATGGGTTATGGTGCAATTCCTTGGTTTATATTAGGAGGGATAACATATTTTATACCATTTGCATTCATGATGGCAGAATATGGATCTGCATTTAAAGATGAAAAAGGTGGTATATACTCATGGATGGAGAAGTCTGTGGGCCCTAAGTTTGCCTTTGTAGGAGTTTTCATGTGGTATTCTTCTTATGTAGTATGGATGATAAATATATGTTCTACTATTTGGATTCCATTATCAAATACAATATTTGGAATAGATACTACATCAAATTGGGGAATACTTGGATTGAATTCAACTCAGGTTTTAGGGGTACTTGGTGTTATATGGGTATCTGCAACATATCTTATATCAAAAAGAGGAATAAGCAAAATAACTAAGATTACATCAGTTGGAGGAATAGCGGTAGCACTTCTAAATATAGTTTTGATAATAGGGGCAATTATAATATCTATATTAAATAAGGGACAATTTAGAGAGGAAATTACATCTATAATGTCTTTTGTTAATTCACCAAATCCAGCTTATCAGAATGTTAGTTCAGTTTTATCATTCCTAGTCTTTGCTTTATTTGCATATGGTGGTATCGAAGCTGTGAGTGGACTTGTTGATCAAACTGAAAATCCAGAGAAGACATTTCCTAAGGGAATTTTAATGGCAGCAGCTATAATTTCTGTTGGTTATTCTCTTGGAATTTTCTTGATTGGAATATTTACAAACTGGGCAGGCACTCTTTCAGGTGAAAACATCAATATGGCAAACGTTGCATATGTTGTTATGAATAATTTAGGATATACTTTGGGCAGTTCAATGGGGTTAAGTAATTCGTTATCTATACAAGTTGGAAATTGGGTAGCTAGGTTTGTTGGATTATCAATGTTTTTAGCATTAACAGGAGCGTTTTTTACACTATCATATTCTCCACTTAAACAGTTAATAGAAGGAACGCCAGCAAAACTTTGGCCAGGAAAGATGGCTGTTATTGATGAAAACGAGATGCCAATAAATGCAATGTTTATTCAAACTATTATAGTAGCAGTTATGGTGCTATTTGTTTCTATGGGAGGAAGCAGTGCAAAATTATTTTTCACAATGTTAGTATTAATGACTAATGTCGCAATGACTATACCATATTTATTTTTATCAAGTGCGTATATATCATTTAGAAAAAAAGATAATATAGAGAAGCCTTTTATAATATTGAAAAGTAAATCATTTGCTATATTTATAGGAGTTATAGTTACGGCAGTGGTTGGATTCGCAAATTTCTTTACAATTATCGAGCCGGCAATCCATGGGGATTACAAATCGACATTTGCTATGATTGCGGGACCTGTAGTTTTTGCTGTAGCAGCATTATTAATCTATGCTAATGGAGAGAAGAAAAAAGATATTTAGAAAATTGTTTGTACATAGTAAAAATAACTAGGGGTTAAAATCTCTAGTTATTTTTATTATTAATATTTTCGGTTACATTATGTATATTAAGGAAAAATTAAGAAATGTTAAACAATTATTAATTGAAAAAGCAAGAAATGAGTTTTATAATTCAAGTGTACTATATAAGCTAGTACACTTAATACAATTAGGAGGGAAGTTTATGAAAAAATCAACGATAATTATTATGTTTGGAATTGTCATTATAGTTACTGCTTTTCTTGGGATGGATAATAATAAAATGTATCAGAAACAGAAGCATTTCGAAACTGTGAATGAGGTTCTAGATCAACTAAATGATAAACCGTTAAAAGCAATTGATGATACCGGAAAGTTAACTGAAACAAATGAATTTAAGGAATGTTTTTCAGAACGAAAAAGGTTAACTAATTTCGAGTTTAATTTTTCGAAGGTAAACATAGAAAAAGTATGTGATCTTAATGAAAAGGATAAAAGTGAGATGCTAAGTGAATATGATGGATTCCGAAATAATTTTTCTAAAAGACGTCCGATAACAAGAGAAGAACCAGTAAGCTTAATTGTTGATGCATATAATTACAGCTCTCTAAAAGAAAAAGATGATAGATCACAAAAGCTAAAAGTTAACTTAGTCCTCGTAGATGAGGGGGAAGGTTTAGTAATTGATTATATTATGTATCATTCTTATGTAGAAGGTAATGACAATGCTTAGAATCGATCCTAGGAGTAGTACTCCTATCTATGAACAAATAGAACTTGGGATAAAGGAACTTATTCTAAAAGGAGCTTTAAAGATGGGAGAGAAATTACCATCAGTTAGAGAGTTGGCATCAATACTTATGATAAACCCCAATACAATAAGCAAAGCCTATGGTGAACTTGAAAGAGAAGGTATAATTGAAACTTTAAGGGGAAAAGGAACTTTTATAACATCTAATTATGAAGGTAAGGGGGATCATAAAAAAATGGAGCACATTTCAAATGAATTAAAAAAAATTATACTTGAGGCAAGTTATGGGGGCGTTAGTAAGGAAGAATTTATAAGGTTGGCACTTCAAATATTTTCCGAGTTAGGGGTGGATGATAATGATAGAAGTAAATAATCTATCCTTTGAGATTGATGGAAAACAAATTTTGAAAAATATAGATATTAGAATAGATAAAAATAAAATATTTGGAATTATAGGACCAAATGGTGTGGGAAAAACTACACTTTTAAGATGCTTAACAGGAATTTATAAAGGGACATCAGGAAATGTATTTTATGATGGACAAGATGTTTATGATAATATAGACGTTAAAAATAAAATTGGCTATGTAGCGGATGAGAATATCATGCAAACAAATTTTAAAGTTAGCGAAATACTGAAGTATTATAAATATTCATATAAAAATTTTGATGAAAAGAAATTTAATGAATTAAATAAAATTTTTAAAATTCAAACTAATAAGTATATATTCCAATTGTCCAAAGGGATGAAAATGAGACTTTCCATAATGCTAGCTTTTTCTATTCATGCTGAATATTTAATATTGGATGAGCCAACATCAGGACTAGATGCAATACTAAAGAATAAATTATTAAAGATATTTGCAGATGAAGTTTTTGAAAATGGTATAACTATAATAATAAGTTCTCATCATTTAAATGAACTTGAGAGAATTTGTGATGATGTGGCTATTTTAGACAAAGGCGTAGTTACATATGAAAATTCTGTGGAAAATATGAAGAATAAGATAAAAAAGATACAAGTGGCTTTTGATGAGCCTGTTTACGAAGAAGATTTAAAACTTAAGGGAATATTTAAAATTAGTAGAGTTGGCAGAGTCTTTACCATAATAACTGATGAATATGACGGGGAATTTATAAAAAGCTTAGAAAAATTCAAACCGTTATTTATTGAAGAAATAGATTTAAGCTTAGAAGATATCTTTATCTATAAAGTTGATAAGGAGGATAATGATGAAAAAATATTTAAATAAAGGATTGCTATATGCATGGTTCAATTCTGCTAAGGCAGCCATCTCTATAGGATTATTAGTATGGGGAGCTGTAGCATATGAAATTATAAAGAGCAATTTAAGTAATGTTAGAAATCAACTTGCAAACAATTTTGATAACTACTACTATACAAATTCTTGGAATGAATATTTCATTCTAGCAATTATATTTGTGGCTATATATTTTATAGCAAAGGGAATTAATAAGAGAAATACTGAAATGTTCTTATGTAGTGGACCATATACAAAAAAGCAGATTAGATATAATGAATTTATATGTCTTTTAATTACATTAATACTTTTTGTAATGACTTATGTTTATATTGCAACAGTATCATATTTCGGTAATGTTGAATTTATATCCGTTGTTGAAGGATATTGGAATATAGTTATTATAGAAACTTCAAAAATAATTTTACTTGGAATTATTGGTATAATGTTTATGTTAATAATAGATTTAATGTTTTCTAATTCAGTAATAGGATTTATTAGCATGATTTCAATAATACCTATATCTATTTCCATAATAATAGCTAAATTTATTTCTATATTTGAATATTTTGGAGTTAATAAGGATTATAGTTTGTTAGATAAAATAAGAGGTGTAGATTATAAAAATAAATTAGGAAGAGGCTTTTTTGAGATTGTATTTGATAGAATTAGCGTTAAAGATATAATAATCAGAAATTTATGGAGTGAGACGGTAATTATTTTATTTGTTATTATAATTATGATTATTGTTTACAGTGTAGTTCAAAATAAGTATAGACTAGAGAACGCTAATAAGATATTTTCATCACAAAATAACGAAAAGATTTTAGTGATATTAGTATCAACAGCAGCTGGATCATTTGCATCATTGTTTTTAACTGAAAGTTTTATTCATAGTTTGCAGCGAAAGAATGGAAATTCTATGGTATTAATAGGATCAGACTTAATCAAGGGTCTTGGATTAGATATAATATGCATGCTTTTAATTGGATTTATAGCCTATAAAATAATAAAAAGAATATTAAAAAATATAGTTTAGGTTATAAAAAAAGTTTTTATAAACAAAATATTTATAGATTTTAAATTAGTGAGAACCATATGAAGTAATGATACTTGTAGATGGTTCTCATATTTTATTTAAATCATAAAGAACAAAAAATATATGTATCGAATAGAATATATTAACAAAAGAATAGGAGATGATCAACATGTCTAAACATTCTAATGATTGTTGCTGCTGTAAATGTAATTCTTGTTGCTCTTGTAAACCTAGTTGCTGTAACGTTTGCGGATGCGGCGGCGGCTGCGGAGGATACGGTGGATACGGTGGTGGATTTGGAGGCTACGGCGGCGGCTTTGGAGGCGGCTTGGGTTGCGGAGGCGGCTTTGGTGGCTGCGGAAGCTGGCTTTGGATTTTATTAATTTTATTCCTTGGTGGCGGAGCAGGTTGCGGAGGATTTCTCTGGTAATTTGATTAATCATAAGGAGTACAATTTAAAAGTAGCCTTATAATTAGATAATAGAAACGCTGGTGACAGCGTTTCTATTACTTTACTATTCAAATAAAAATAATTAGAAAGTTGTATTATATAAGTGAAAAAGATATAATCTAAAATGTAAAAGTATAAATGTATTTATATGCTAAATGGAGTGATTTAAATTATGGAAGAAAGATTGCAGAAATATCTCGCAAATTGTGGAGTAGCTTCAAGAAGAAAATGTGAGGAATTAATAATTTCAGGAAAAGTTAAAGTAAATGGGGTTATAGTTAATGAAGTAGGAATAAAAGTAGATCCATTAAAAGATATGATAGAATATGATGGAAAGGAAATAAAAAAGAAAGAAGATAAAGTTTATATAATGCTCAATAAGCCTGAGGGATATATTAGCTCGGTTAAAGACGAAAAAGGCAGAGATACTATTTTGGATATAGTTAAGGTGAATGAGAGAATATATCCAATTGGCAGATTAGATTATGATAGCTCAGGATTATTGTTATTAACAAATGATGGGGAAATTTACAATAAAATAATCCATCCAAGGGTAGAAATAATAAAAAGGTATGTGGCGGTAGTTAAGGGAGAGATAACTGATAAAGATAAGATGAAGTTTGAAATAGGTATAGATATTGGAGGGTATATTACTGCTCCAGCTGAGCTTAAAGTTATTAGTTATGATAAAGGCGTTTCGACTATTGAGATTGGTATTCATGAGGGAAAGAACAGACAAATAAGAAAAATGTGTGCTGCTATACACCATGATGTATTATCTTTAAAAAGAATATCTATAGGGGAAATAAAACTAGGATATTTAAAAAGAGGGGAATATAGAAAGTTAAACAAAGAAGAACTAGATTATATTAATAGTTTATAGAAAATAACTAATCATAATGACAGATAAAGGAAATTTGATTGTACATCATTAATAAATTAAAGTAAGATATTGATTTTAAAATATAATACGTAATGAAAGTAGCTTGATAAAATATTGCAAAATTTTAATATGCTCTGTGAAAAACAAGTTATTTGTTGAATATTTAGAAATAAGATGATAGAATTAAGATAATATTATTCAATGTTGTAACAGGAAGGCAAAAGATGGATGAAGTAAATAATGAAAACAGTAAAGATTTAATGAGATTAATTCAGGGAAAATTTATAAGGCTAAGTAAAGGTCAGAAATTAATAGCTGAGTACATATTAAAAAATTATGATAAAGCAGCATTTATGACGGCAGCCAAACTAGGAATATCTGTTGGAGTTTCTGAATCAACAGTTGTAAGATTTGCGATTGAGCTTGGCTTTTCAGGATATCCTAAATTGCAAAAAGCATTACAAGAACTTATAAAGAATAAGCTAACAACTGTACAGAGATTAGAGCTTAGAAATGATTATTTTTCTGATGGAGATGCATTAAAAGGTGTACTAAAAGCTGATATGGAAAATATACGTGCAACTCTTGAAAAAATTAATCAAAACACGTTTGAAGACGTAGTAAAGGGGATTTTTGAGGCAAATAGAATATACATAATTGGTCTTAGAAGTTCTACTGCTCTTGCGGAGTTTTTAGGGTTTTATCTAAATATAATACTGCAAAATGTTAAAATTGTAAGTTATGGAATTTCAGATGTATTTGAACAAATGATAAATGTAGGAGATGGAGATTTAGTTATAGGAATTGGTTTTCCTCGATATGCTGCTAAAACTATTGATGCATTAGAATTTTCACAAGATAGAGGAGCCAAAGTGGTTGCTCTCACGGATAGTTTACTATCACCTCTTGCGTCTAAAGCTGATCACACATTAATTGCACAAAGTAATATGGCATCATTTGTAGATTCTTTAGTTGCACCTATGTCGGTAATAAATGCACTAATTATTGCAGTAGGAATGCGAGAGAAGGAAAACATATCTGATATTTTTGGTAATTTAGAACAAATATGGCAGACGTATAATGTTTATTCTTATAATAATAGAAATGTTGCAGATGATTAAAATTCTAGTAAATAGAGCTGTTCTCAGATGATTATGAGGGCAGCTTGTTTTTATTAGATAAAGATAAATTTATTTTGATAAGAATGATAAGTTTAGAGGTGAAATATTGAATAAAAATATAGAGATGCCTAAAAATGTTGCATTAATCATTGATAGGTTATTAGAAAATGGATATGAGGCTTATATGGTTGGAGGATGTGTTAGAGATTGTATTCTAGGAAAAGAACCTAAAGACTGGGATATAACAACTAATGCTAAGCCACTAGAAGTAGTGGAGTTATTTGATAAAGTTATATTAACTGGATTAAAGCATGGAACAGTTACAGTAATGTTAAATAAAGAGAGTTATGAAATTACAACTTATAGATCAGATGGTGAATATGAAGATAATAGACATCCCAAAGAGGTTAAGTTTGTGAGTTCTTTAAAGGAAGATTTGGCGAGAAGAGATTTTACCATTAATTCAATGGCATATAATAATATAAGTGGATTAGTAGATTATTTTAATGGGATAGAGGATTTGGATGAAAAGGTAATAAGAACTGTAGGTGAACCTAGAAAAAGATTTGGCGAGGATGCATTAAGAATGCTTAGGGCAATTAGGTTTTCTGCCCAACTAGATTTTACTATTGATAGGTTAACACTAAATTCAATAAAAGAACTTAAAGATAATATAAGAAATATATCAAAAGAGAGAATAAGAGAAGAATTTAATAAGATATTACTTAATAATCCAAGAAAAATAGAAATGTTGAGGGAATGTGGAATTTTAGAATACATAGTTCCAGGAATGAGCAAAATCTATAATTTTAATAAAAACAATTCTTGCCATTCACATGATTTATATAATCATGCAATTATAGCAACTGAAACTGTAGAATCCCAGATATATTTGAAATTGAGTATGCTATTTCATGATTTTGGAAAGGCTTGCACAATAAGAACTGATGAAAATGACAATTTGCATTGCAGTTCTTATTCAAAGGAATCCTCAAGAATAGCCAATGAAATATTAAAATATTTGAAATATGATAATAATACAATTAATAAAGTTACACTTCTTATACAGTATCATGACTATAGGATGGATAATAAAGTATCTATAAAAAAACTATTAAGAGAAATAGGTATAGATCTTTTTAAAGATCTAATTAAGATTAAGCGAGCGGATATACTTGCTCAGGAGTCCAAAAACTCTAAAAAACATTTAATAAATTTAGATGAGGCCGAAAATATTCTTAATAAAATAATTGATAAAGATGAATGTTTTACTTTAAAAAATTTGAAAATCAATGGTGGAGATTTATTGTCTTTAGGATTTAATAAAGGAAAAGAAATTGGTGAAATCTTAAATCATTTGTTGGATATTGTAATTGAAGATCCTAAATCAAATGAGAAACAGGAACTAATTAAATTAGTTATGAAACGATGGAGATAAAATTTATTAATATAGAATATGTTAATGATCAAAAGATATAAATTCAAATTAAGCGCTGCTCATTTTGAATTTATATCTTTTATTTTAAGTTTTTTTAATTTGTATATATAAATATTTAAGTTTTTATTTAGTTAAATCTATACAATAAATTTAATTAATGAGAGAATAATTGTGTGATTGTATTTTGTAGAAAAATTGGATATAATTATAGTGAAAATTGAGAAAATTTTTACATTTAAGAAAAAATTAAGGGTGGGGATAAGATTATGAGAGAGTTAATGTTTTCAAACGTACAAGAAGCGTCAAATTTTATAAATAATAATTCTAATATAGGATTTGTTATATTTTCAAATGTAGAAAATGTTACAGAATTATCAACATTAGTATCTTCAAATGTTATACTTTGTTCTACGTCTGGAGAGTATGGAAGAAATGGTTATGAAGATGGAGTTATTTCTGGATTTCAATATGATATTTGTGATGGTGAAGTTGTAGAGATACTTTATCCACCAATAAAAAGTGTGAATAATTTAAAAGGTGCTTATGAAAAAATTAAAACTAACAAGAATGCTTTTTCACTTTTATTATGCGATGGCCTAACTGGAATGGAAGAAAGTATTATAGGTACCCTCTATTTTGTAGATGATAATTTTAAAGTCATAGGTGGAAGTGCTGGAGATAATCTTAAGTTTAAAGAAACATTCATATTTATAGGTAAAAAGCGTGTTCATAGTGTAATGATTTTCTTTAATACAAAAAGAAGAACTACTATAATAAAAGAAAATATATATATACCAATGGGACAAAGACTATTAGTAACTGAAGCCGACCCTATAAGCAGAACGATAAAGACATTCAATAAAGTTCCAGCTAGCATTGAATATGCAAGAGTTTTAAATGTAAAAGAAAGTGATCTTTCTAATTATTTTATGAATAATCCTTTAGGAAAAATGTATGAAGATGAAATTTTTATATCTTCTCCTATGAAAGTAAACCCAGACAAATCAATCACATTTTATTGCCAGGTTATGTCGAATACCTTTGTTGAGGTTCTAAAACCAGTTGATCCAATAAGCCAAGTAAGAAATACAGTTGAGAAGATTGGATTTAAACCTAGCTTTATGTTGTCAATAAACTGTATATTAAGAAGTTTGAAGTTTCAAGAAGATAATATTTGGAAAGCAATAGATAAAGAACTACTTTCATTCTGCCCTAATACTGCTGGATTTGTAAGCTATGGAGAGCAATTTTATAAAAAACACGTAAATCAAACTATGGTAATATTAGCAGTTGAATAAAGGGGGATATTAATATGTTTAAATTTAAAAGCAAGGAAATAAGCACTATACAAAATCAAAATGAAGTTAACAGTAATGAGAAAGAAGAATGCTTCCTATATGTGAATGAAGTTATGGAGTTAACATCTATAATAGAAAATAATATAAAAACAGTTATTAATGAAGAAGGAAATATGACGTACGGGCTGGATAAACTTCTTAAAGGTACTGAATATACGACTAAGCAAACAGAAAATGTTAATGAATATTTACAGGTTTTATCTAACAATAGTGATAAGACAGAAAATCTTGTACAGGATGTTTTTCTTAGTCTTGATAATTCTCAAAAAGAAATAGATAATGCAAGAAATGATTTTAATGAATTAATAAATCAGGTCGGCACAGTTTCTAAGGTTTTTGATGAATTTATCAATTTAATTTCAGAGATACAAAATCAGTATAACAGTATTCAAGGCTTTGCTAATATTATAAATGGAATTGCCCAGCAAACAAATTTATTATCATTGAATGCAGCTATTGAGGCAGCTAGAGTTGGTGAAGCTGGAAAAGGGTTTACCGTTGTAGCTAATGAAATAAAAAAACTTTCTGTTGATACCCAGAAAAATGCTAAAGATATTATGAATTCTTTAGATGATTTGACAAAATCAATGGAGGAATTATCTAGTAAATCTAACGAAGGAACTGAAGTTATAAATAAAACAACTAACATTATAGAAGGGTCTTCGTCTATACTAGATAAAATAATAGATGCTGAATCAGAAGTATATAAACATGTACAAGGAGTTCAGGACTCTCAAAAGAATAATTTACATGGAATAAAGGAGATATCAGTAAATTTAACTAATTTAGTTGAGAAATCAAGAACTGAAAATCAGCAATTACAAAACCTAGTATATAGCATACAGAAAAAGGGTGATTGTTACCTAGACATACTTAATTATATAAATCAAATTAAAATCCTTAAAAAGGAATAAATGCTGTATAAAATATTTTTACATAGTGAGTAAACTAACAAGCATAAAGCAATAAAAGATGAGTTTAGTAGAGCTCATCTTTTATTATTTTAAATACAGATAAATGATTTTATAAGGGTTAAAATATTCTAAGATTAGTGATATAATTGTTCTGTTAGAAAATTGTGGTACAATCTCATTGTCAGTGGTAAAGATTAGATAATGCTTAAGACTTTAATATTAAGGAGAAAACATAATGGAGAATGTTATTAATTATATGGAAATATGGGTTAAGGAGTATATGGAAATCTTGTTAGCCAAAACAGATGGATGTAAATGCGATAAATGTAAAAGGGACATCTTCACACTTTCTCTTAACAATTTAAAACCATACTATGTGGCAACACCTTTAGGAAAGATAATGGCCAAAATAGAAAGTACTAAACAACAAGTTGAAACTGATATAATAGTACAAGTTACAACTGCGATAAATAAGGTTAGTAATAACCCTAATCATGATAGATAAACATCTCGGGAAAATATTACTACTGATATTAAGAAAACTATAAAATATCGTTTAGAAGAATACCTTTATTTTATGGTTTGGGTGGTTCTACCAGTTTCCACTAGAGCCACCACCACCAGAAGAGCCACCACCGAAGCCACCAAAACCTCCTCCTGATGATCCACCTCTGGGACCACGGCCTCTAAAGATGCTACTCCAGAAAATAATCTGAAGTAGTGAAAAAGAAATTCTACCTTTATTAAAGATAATATCTAGAAATAGCAGACCTAGAATTATACTTCCAAACACCTTAGTTCCGGTATTAGATTTAATAGTATTTGTATTTTTTTCCGAGATATTTAATGATTTATCCAGAGTGATATTATACTCTTTTGCTATATAATCGCAAAAAGTACTATAAGAATTAAGTAGACCTTCACCATATTTTCCTTCTATAAAACTAGGCTTAGCAACTGATTCCATGATTCTGCTACTTAAAACGTCTGGAATAGCACCTTCAAGTCCACGGCCAACTTCAACTCTCCATGCCCTATCATTTAACGCCAAAAGAACCAATAAGCCGTTATCTTTACCTTTTTCTCCGATGCCCCATGATCTAAAAAGAGTATTAGCATAGTCTTCAATAGGTATATTATTAGTTGAGTTTATAATAACTACAACAGCTTGTGCGCCAGTTTTGTCTTCTAATTCCTTTCCTATAGAGAGTATGCCATTCACCTCAGTCTCGCTAGCTATATGTACATAATCATTTAAATATTTGTAAGATGTAGGAGAAGGAACTTTAATTTCAGCACTTGCTGAAATGAGGAAAATTGAAGAAACAACTAAAAGAAGAAAGCTTAATAATGAATTTAAAGATTTATGTATTAATTTTTCTATCATTTTGTAAAATCTACTGAAGGAACCTCTTTTGAGCCTTCGCTAGCTTTATAGAGTGGTTTCTCTTGGAAACCAAATAATGAAGATACTATATTACTTGGAAAACTTCTTCTTTTAGTATTATAATTTGTTACAGCAGTATTATAATCCTGCCGCGCTATTGCAATTCTATTTTCTGTTCCTTCTAACTGGACTGATAGATCTCTGAAATTCTGATTAGATTTTAATTCTGGATAATTTTCAACTATAGCCAATAGTCTTGAAAGGGAACTGGAAAGTTGATTATCAGCATCAGCTTGATCCTGTATATTTGTTGCACCAGATAATCTGCTTCTTGCATTAGCGATATCAGTAAATATGGATTTTTCTTGTGTAGCATAACCTTTAACTGTATTAACTAAATTAGGAATTAAATCCGATCTTCTTTGCAATTGAGTGTCAATATTTGAAGATGCAGAATTGGCAGTCTGTTCTAAAGAAACTAGATTATTATAACTACTTATAGGAATACCTACGACTATCAAGATTATTACCACAATTATTGCTATTTTTGTACTTTTTCGCATTAAAAAGCCTCCCTTCTAAATTAATTATATTATGTGCAGAAATATAAATTTTATATAGTAAACTAACCATATAACAAAATTTAAAATAATAATTCAAAAATTACAAGTAGCTTTAGATTAGTGATTTGGAATTAAATAAGGAGAATATTTATGATGTTAAAATTTAAGTATCATAACGATAAACGAATTTTAATTAACGAATCATTATGAAGTTTAAGGATATGATGAAATGATTATGATAATATGTTAAAATATAATAAATTTATACTTAGGAGATTAAAAATGGTCTATGTTTTAGAGAATGATATATTACAAAGTGATAAAATGGAAAGTATTACAACAAATAATAATAAATTATTTGTTGTTGTCATCAAATTTGATGAACTTAAATCAGTTTCGGACATCCTCAATATAAACGAAAAATTATTATATGATTGTATGAATGGAAGAACATCTAAATTTGAAAGTTATGAAGGTCTAGATTACATATCTTTAAAGATTCCTATAATTAATAATGTATTAAAACAATCAAAAAAAGTAAGTATGTTTCTTCAGAAAAACGTACTTGTATTTATAAGTGATGGAAATGATATTCTAGAAGAGGTGATTTCTAAGAGTAAAACGGGTGAGATTAAAGGATTGAATCTTAGCAAGCTTTTATATGCATTTTTTGATAAACTTACATTTGAGGACACTTATCATATTGAAGAACTTGAATATGAAATTGCAGCACTTGAAGAAGGCTTAATGACTTCAAAGAATGATAATTACTTAAAGAAGATTATTATGTTGAGAAAAAAATTATTAAAATTGAAGAGGTATTATGAAAGATTATTAAATATTGCAGAATCTATAGAAGAAAATGATAATGGATTAATTGATAAAAAAATAATAAGATACTTTAGAATGTTCACTAATCGTATTAATAGACTATATCAGAATGTGAATAATCTTAGAGATTATGTTACTCAAGTAAGGGAAGCATATCAAGCTCAAGTTGACATAAATCAAAATCAATTAATGAGGTTATTCACGGTGGTCACGACTATATTTTTGCCACTTACTCTTATAGTAGGGTGGTATGGAATGAATTTTAATATGCCGGAATATGGTTGGAGTTATGGATATCCCTTTGTGATTTCAATAAGTGTCAGCGTAGTTGTGTTATGTGGTGTATGGTTCAAGAAAAATAAGTGGTTATAAAAATAATACCTCATAATTTTATAAATAAGAAATTATGAGGTATTGCATTAAAATGGAATTAGATTATTTTTTGAATTTTACAAAATAAAGAATGATGCGGCAACTATTAAATAGACAGCAAGGAGTTGAACTCCTTCCAACCAATTTGATTCTCCATCGTTGGAAACTCTATTAGCTATTAATACAGCAACAATAAGGCCAATCAGTTCAAATTCATTGAAAACAATACTCATAGGAGTGAATAATAAACTTAAGAATATTAATACTGGTGCTACAAATAATATAATTTGCAAGCTTGAGCCAATAGCTATTTCCAAAGCAACGTCCATTTTATTCTTCATTGCCATTACAACAGAAGTACTATGTTCAGCGGCATTTCCTATAATAGGGATTAAAATAATACCAACGAAAAATTCACTAAGTCCTAAGCTTGAAGTTATAGATTCTATTCCACTTACCAAGAATTCACTTTCTATAGCTACTAGAACTGTAGCAATAACTAATACAGATATTGCTTTTTTTAATGTCCATTTAGCACTACCTTCTTCTTGATTAGAAACTGTATAAATATCTTTGTGAGTGAAGAATGAAAAAATAAGACTTAAAATGTAAATAGAAAGCATTACTATTGCAACTATTATACTTAACCCTTCATATCTAGTATTCAAAAGAGTTGGGTCCACAGTATGGGTAAATAAAGCAGGTACACACAAGCCAACAACAGCAAATAGTAACATACTTGAAGAAACTTCAACTACTTTTTTGTTAAAAGTCTGAGTTTTATGTTTTAGCCCCCCAGCAAGCATGCTAGCACCAAGTACTAACAATATATTGCCGATTACAGACCCAGCTATAGAAGATTTTACAACATCAAAAAGGCCTTCTTTAAGAGCAAAAAATGATATTATTAGTTCTGTTGCATTTCCGAAAGTGCCATTTAAAAAACCGCCAATCTTAGGGCCTGAGTAGAATGAAATTTCTTCAGTTGCTTCACCCATAAGTCCTGCTAGTGGTACTATAGATAATGCTGCAAGTATAAACATTATTGATGGAGATACATGCATAACAAATTCTGCTATAAAGCTTATTGGAATAAAAATAAGCATATATTTTAGTAATTTCATGAAATATTGCCTCCTTGATAATTATTATAAATTTGTAACTTCAATTAGTGTTTAATAAATACATCATAATATTATAAACTATAATTTGACATTATGCTATATTTTTCTAATTATGAAAATAGTTAAAGGTAATTTTTACTTTATTTTAGGAATAGGAAACTATTTTATTATTTGCATTTTATGTGGTATATTAATATAAGAAATTAGTGTATATAAATGCAAAGTAATGTTGTATAGAGAAATATATACTATTGATGCAAATGAATTATAAAATTATTTAAATTAAGGAGGAACTGAAATGTCAGTAAAAATGTTGCATACTTGTATTAGAGTTAAAAATTTAGAGGAATCTTTAAAGTTTTATAGAGATGCACTAGGTCTTATAGAGACTAGAAGAAAAGATTTCCCAGAACATAAATTCACCCTTGTTTATTTGTCAAATGAGATGGGGGGATATGAAATTGAACTTACCTATAATTATGGTGTTGAAAAATACGATTTAGGAAATGGATTCAGCCATACTGCAATAGGTGTTGAAAACTTAGAAGAAATGAGAGACAAACATATAGAACTAGGATACGAAGTTACGCCTTTGAAAGGATTACCAGGAGAAAAACCAGGATATTATTTTGTGACTGATCCAGATGGATATAAAGTAGAAGTTATACGAAGATAATACTTTTATGCTTGAAAAATAAGTGAATTATATAAATATATATTAGATTAAGAGAGATTGCGAAAATATAAAAGTAGTCTCTCTTTATATTTTAATAATGTGGAATTCGAGATGTAAAGATATACATTTATATGGTATAATTTACTGATAGATTTAAGATAGAGAAGGTTGGATTTTATGGATAAAAAGAAAAATATTTATATATTAATTGGTGCAGGAATAGTAGTAATTCCATTTATTATTAGTTTAGCTGCTTTCTTTTTTTACAATAAGACACACAAACCGGAAAATAAATTACTGGAGTACTTTAGCTTATTAAATTCAAAAGAATATGAAAAAATGTATGATTTGGCAGATGGTGAAATTATACAAAAGATGTCCAAAGATGATTTTATTACAAGGAACAAAAATATTTATGAAGGTATTGGTGCTAGTAATATTGAAATCTATGTAAAAAATGTAAAAAAAGATGGTGATAAAGCTACCGTAGATTATGAAACCAGCATGGATACTATATGTGGAAAATTAGAATTTTCAAATAGTGCAACTATGAGTAGGAAGATTGGAAAGGATTATGCTTTAATGTGGAATTCTCAAGCAATATTCCCGGACTTAGCTTATAGCGACAAAATAAGGGTTAAAATAATAAAATCTAAAAGAGGAGACATATTAGATAGAAATGGAGTTAAACTGGCAACAGATTCTTTTTCATCTAACGTTGGAATTGTTCCAGGAAACTTAGGTGAAAACAAAGATAAATCAATTGATGAAATTTCAAAAGTATTAGGGATAACTGTTGATTATATAAACAGTCAACTAAATGCATCATATGTTAAACCAGATATGTTTATTCCGGTAAAGGCAATACCATATGGTGATGAAAGAATTCCGAGCCTTCTTAAAATTCCAGGAGTTAAAATTAATGATAAAGATGCAAGAGTTTATTCTCTAGGAGAGCAGGCAGCACATCTAACTGGATATGTGCAAGCTATAAATGCTGATGAATTGGATAAACATAAAGATGAGGAGTATACTGAAAATTCTATAATTGGTAAATCAGGGCTTGAAAAAACATACGAAGATACATTAAGAGGAATTGATGGTGCTGAAATATATATTCAAAGTATTCAGGGCGAAAAGAAAAAATCAATTATAACAAAAGATGTTAAAAACGGTGCGGATTTAAAATTAACAATTGATAGCAATCTACAAAGCTTATTATATAGTCAGCTTGGTAGTGATAAAGGAACTTCAGTTGCTATGAATCCTAATACAGGAGAGGTTTTAGCTTTGGTTAGTACACCAGCATTTAATCCAAATGATTTTGTTTTGGGCATGTCAGGTGATGAGTGGAATAGTTTGAATAATGATCCTAAAAAACCTATGTATAATAGATTTCAGGCAACATTAGTGCCTGGATCTTCCTTTAAGCCAATTACTGCGGTTATTGGTTTAGATACAAAAAAGATAGATCCCAATGCAAATAAAAATATAACTGGCCTTAGCTGGAAGAAGGATAGCAGTTGGGGAAATTACTCAGTTACAAGAGTAAGCGATTATAAAGGACCGTCAAATCTATCGAATGCACTTGTTTATTCTGATAATATCTACTTTGCTCAGGCAGCGTTAGATATTGGAAAGGATATACTTAGAGATAAGTTAAATAGCTTTGGATTTGTTGATAAAATTCCATTTGAATATCCATTATATAATTCACAATATTCAAGTGATAAGGATTTTAAATCTGAGGTACAACTAGCAGACAGTGGGTATGGTCAAGGTGAAGTTTTGGTAAATCCTGTGCATCTAGCAGCGCTTTACACTATGTTTCAAAATGAAGGAAATATATTAACACCATATCTTGTGAAAAAGGATAATTCAGATAACAAAGTATGGAAAGCTAATGTTGTGTCAAAAGACTCAGCTAATACGGTACTTCAAGATTTGATACAAGTAGTAGAAAATTCAGGTGGGACAGGTCATGGAGCTTATACTAGTGGGTTAACTATAGCTGGAAAGACAGGAACAGCGGAGATAAAAGCATCTCAGGATGATAATAATGGTACAGAATTAGGATGGTTCGTTGGGATGACCACTAATAAATCTCCCAATAATCTATTGGTAGTAATGATGATTGAAGATGTTAAAGATAGAGGTAGTAGCCACTATGTAGTTCCTAAAGTAAAAAAGGCTCTTGAAACTGTAAATTAGTAAGATTAACAATTGCAATTCATATATGAAATGGCTGTAGATTTATACAGCCATTTTTTAGTAAAATATACTATAAATATTTATGTTAATTAGCATTCAGATGAAATTATAGATTAAGAAGTCAAAATAAAATTAGGTTAAAACTCACGTTCAAAAATACTTACTTTTTCATGATCATGAAAGTCATCTATTGAATTTATACCAAGTTTATTTAATACCTCATCAAGTACTTTACTATGAACTGGAACCTTTATAGGTGAATCATAAGCAAATTTATCGGCTGATTCCTTACCTTGTTCTGTAGGAATTATTGCTTTAGGACCACCAACACATCCGCCAACGCAGCCCATTCCTTCTAAGAAGTTTGCATCAACATTTCTATTTAGAGCGTTTTCAAGAAGTTCTTTGCAATCTTTTACTCCAGAGGCTTTTGCAGCTTTAAAATACTTGTGCTTTTCAGGGAAAAGTTCTTCAACTGTTTCTGATACAGCAATTGAAACGCCACCACTGCGGGCGTATAATCTTCCGCCTCTAGAAGCGTACTCAACAGATGGTACACCATCCAAATCACTAGGCTTTATGTCTAAAGTTCTGAATACTTCGTCAAGCTCTTGAAATGTTAATACAAAATCTACTGCATCGTTTAAATCCTTATCTTTAGCTTCAGCTTTTTTTGCAATACATGGACCTATAAAAACTACTTTTGCATCGGAATCAAGACTTTTTATCATTCGTGCAGCAGCAACCATAGGTGAAACCGATGGGGATAAATCAGGAACAAGTTCCTTGTAAACTTTTCTAAGCATTCCTATCCAAATAGGGCAGCAGCATGAAGTAATCATCAAGTCTTTAGGCCCATTCACATGTTTATCAAATTCAACAGCTTCTTTTATTGTTAATACGTCTGCTGCAAAGGCAACTTCGATCATATCAGTAAAACCTATTTTTATAAGAGCAGCCCTGATTTGATCCATAGTGACCTCAGCGCCAAATTGCCCGCTAATAGCAGGAGCAACTGCAGCAAAGACTTTTTTATTGTTCTGCATTAAATCTAAAACGGGAAGAAAATAAACTTTATCTAATATTAATCCATGCTTACATGAATCCACGCATACACCACAATTTAGACATTTATCGTTATCTATGTATGTTGATCTTTCTTCTTCATCATAAAGAATGGCATCAAAAGGACAAGCAACCTGACAGCTAAATTTACCGTCTTCATTTCTAGGACATGATTCATTACAGCCTTTAAGTTTTTCAATTAATCTTGTATTAACTGTATATTCTGTAATTGCTTTTTTTAGATTATATACATAATTATTATCGAACTCCATATCAACTCCACACAACGATCTAATAATCTCAAAAGTTTCTTGTGGAGACTTTTTGTGACATACCATAATACGTTTAAGAGTTTCATCAAAATTACCATTGTAATATGATTTAACTAACTCATCGAATAAATCATTATATTTATTATTCATTAAGACACCTCCAAATTGCAAAAATATCTATTATATATTATTATATATTTATTTGCATATATTAATACTAAAATTCAGCATAAGTTAAATTAAAATAGAAAAAAATAAGAAAATGGAAGGAAAAACAAATATAGATGTAGAAGTAATATTTAAAATACAGTTAATAAATTTTATATTAATCTTGAATTTTATTCAATGTAAACGTATAATTAAATTTAAGTTTTATTCTTATTGGGGAGATGTAAAAATGTTTATTTATATATTAAATATTTTAAAAGATGGGGCAAGGAAAAATAAAATTGAGGGGTTATCAAACATTGAAATTATTAATGATACAGGTTGCATTTCGAGGTTAGCAAATATCAAAAGAGGTTCTAATCTTAAAAGTTTTAATAGTGAAATAGGAGATATTGTAGGAATTTTGGATAAATATAAATTGGATAGAAATGATAGAATTGAGATTTTGAGTAAGTTTATAGTTGATAATGACTATAATAGGATACTTGAAAACATACATGACAATTTTTATATTAAAAAAAGAGAAAAAGTAATTATAGATTCAATATCAATACTAGAAAACATATTTATAAAGGCATTGTTTTAGATAAAGAGGGAAATTTGATTGAAATACTAATTTAAAATAAAAAGGAGCACTAAATATAGTGCTCCTTATATTCAATGAAATTAAGCTCTGTTTACTGAACCGAATAATTCCATTTTTTCTTTAACTGTAGCTTTGATAGCTTCGAATCCAGGATTTAATAACTTTCTTGGGTCAAATCCTTTTCCTTCTAAATCTTTTCCAGCTTCAATATATTTTCTAGTAGCTTCTTGGAATGATAATTGGCATTCAGTATTAACATTGATCTTAGCTACTCCAAGAGATATAGCTTTCTTTATCATATCTTCAGGAATTCCAGTACCACCATGTAATACTAATGGCATAGAAGTTCCAACAGCTTCTTCAATTTTAGCTAATGCTTCAAAATCTAATCCAGCCCAGTTTGCAGGGTATTTTCCATGAATGTTTCCAATACCAGCAGCTAACATAGTAACTCCTAATTCAGCTATTTGCTTACACTCATTTGCATCAGCAACTTCACCTTTACCTATAACTCCGTCTTCTTCTCCACCAATTGAACCAACTTCTGCTTCTAAAGAAAGTCCTTTTTCATTAGTTATAGCAACTAATTCTTTAGTCTTTTCTATATTTTCAGCTATTGGATAATGAGATCCATCAAACATGATTGATGAGAATCCAGCTTCGATACATTTTTTTGCACCTTCATAGCTGCCGTGATCTAAGTGTAAAGCAACTGGTACAGTAATGTTTAATTCTTCGATCATTGCTTTAACCATTGCAGATACAGTCTTATATCCTGTCATATATTTTCCAGCACCTTCAGATACACCTAAGATAACTGGTGAATTATTTTCTTGTGCAGTTAATAATACAGCTTTAGTCCATTCTAAGTTGTTGATGTTGAATTGACCAACTGCATATTTTCCTTGTCTAGCTTTGTTTAACATTTCTTTAGCTGATGTTAACATTTTACGACCTCCGTATACTTGTATATTTATTATAATAACTATAATAGCTTAGGAAAAATGATTTATGTACTTTACACATCAGTTTTTCCTTTTTCAAACTTATTATACTCTAAAATTAACTATATGAAAACAATAAATTGAAAAATCTGCTTCTTTTAATAAAACATATGTATCTTTATACGAAATTTACATAATATATATTTAGATAATAAAAATCTTATTTTATGAAAGAGTGGTAATATGTAGAATTTAATTAAAAAAAGGACTTATGTAGAGAAATGATGGTACGGATAAAAAATGCTAAAAGTTAGATTTATATTTTGAAATAAGTACCATACTAGAAAGTAAAAACTTTTTATAACTACAATGGTCATAAGATGAGTAGGCATTTTAAAATGAACTTTTAGAGCGCTTAATTTTATATGTATTATCTAGATAATTACAATATTAAAATTTTATATAATTTAGTTTTATTAATTCTATTACATGTGAGGAGGTCATTTTTTGTTTAACATAGGAGATAAGGTTGTATACCCAAGTCAAGGAATAGGAATAATTGATGTTATTGAAGAAAAGGAACTCAAAGGTGAGAAAATAAAATGTTATATAATACACTTAATTAATAATACCATGAAATTAACTTTACCTATTAGTGCAGCAAATACATTCAATATAAGGTTAGTGAGCGATATTAAAACATTAGAGAATAGTTTAAAACATTTGGATAGATTTATGACAGAAGCAGAAAAATTTTCTAAAATTAATTATAAAGAAAGAAGGAATATAAGTAAAATAAAAATGAAATCAGGCACATTTGATGAATTTATTGAAGTTATCTTTGATTTAACACAATTGAAAAGATGGCATAGTTTAAATTCAAGTGAAAAACAAATGCTAAATCATATAAAGAAAATTGTAGTAGAAGAGATTGCTCAAGCAAAATGTTTAACAAGTGATGAGGCTTCTGAGTTATTGGATATCTCAATGAATTTAAAAAGTTAAGTTAAAAAGTTTGCTATTTTACTGAAGTATGTTATAATGAATATTGTAAATGAAATAAAAGGTTTTTTATAGATATGTAAATTTCTCCTTTAGAGAATTATATGAATCAATATATTAATCTTTAGTTAAAGGAGGAACTTTATATGACAGATAAGACTTTAGTATGCAGAGATTGTGGAGAAGAATTTGTTTTCACTGTAGGGGAACAAGAATTCTACCAAGAAAAGGGATTTACTAATGAACCTACAAGATGTATATCTTGCAGAAGAATTAAGAAGGAACAAAATAATAGAAGATAATATTATTTTATTAAGAGTTGTAAGATTTTCTTACAACTCTTTTTTTATTCTTTAGAAATTTATATTCCAATAAAATTTATGGATAACTTAAAAAAAGTTGCCTAGATAGTTTTTGCGTTTTAAGTTGATAGATTAGAAACATTAATAAGAAATGCTATAGATATGGGAGTTAAGGTGGGAGCGTGTTCTATGAGCATGGAGTTAATGGGGATTAAAAAAGAAGAATTTATTGATGGGGTTGAAATTGGTGGAGTTGCTTTATATTTAGGATCAACAGAAGGTTCTGGACTAAACTTGTTTATTTAATTAATAATTGTTTGTAATATAAATATTTCATAGACTTGGTAATTAATAATTTCACCAAGTCTATTTTTTATTGTTTGTTTTTACAATGATTGGTGATAATATGAAATTATAGAAGACAAGTATTGGGATTAAAATATATAATTAGAATGGGATATATTTTAATTTGAAAATATTATCATGCAGGTAAAACAAGTTAATAAACGTTTATATAAACATATTAATATGAAAGCGAGGGATTTTATGAGAGATTTAGAAAATGGCTCAAATTTAAAGACAAAAAAGAAAAATACAAGTATGATACTAGCTGCGTTCATGATTTTCATTTTGCCAATAATGCTGGTATTTATAGGAGCTTTTATAGGTGGAATAATAGGTGAAAATATGCAGGTGGCTTCTGATAGAACTTTTCAAATCGTAGGTGGAGTAATTGGCTTTTTGTTATCAGCCATAATAGTCAAAGTGTTTGATAAACATTCAAAAGCAGATGAAAAGTCAGAGAAGATTTATTGGGATGATTTATAAATAACTGATAGAAATAATAAGGAATTGCTAAATAAAAAATATTTGTTGACAATTGTTTAATATATAGTAACTAAGAATATATTTCCTACATAATTTATAAGTACAAGAACTTTTATAGGAGAAATATATGATTAACTTAGTATTAACACCGCTTCACTATATTTATCTTATTTTTATCATTATAATTATATTGGCTATGGTGAAGAAGAAAGATATCTCTCTTTTATGTATATTAGGCATTTTTATTCTGGGATTGGCCGGAACAGAATCAATTTATAAATCTGTAATGGGAGTATTTAATAGTTTTGTTTATGCAGCAAAGGAATTGATGCCAACAATTTTTATAATATCAATAATAACAGCAATGAGTAATACATTAATGGACTCTGGAATAAATGATGAGATGGTGTCTCCTTTTAGAAAAGTTATAAAAAATTATTGGATTGCTTATTGGGTAATTGGAATTTTTATGATGGTTTTATCGTGGTTTTTCTGGCCATCTCCAGCAGTTGCACTTATAGGGGCATTGTTTCTACCTATTGCTAAGAAAGCTGGACTTCCAGCTATGGGAGTAGCTATTTCAATGAATTTATTTGGACATGGTATAGCTTTATCAATCGATTATATAATTCAGGCAGCACCAAAACTTACTGCTGATGCAGCAAGTATACCAGTTTCTGAGGTTATATCTGCAAGTATTCCACTTGAACTAACAATGGGAATAGTTACAACTGTTGCTGCATTTTATTTCCTCAGAAAGGAGATTAAATCAGGAGAGATGTCTAGTGAATATGAGGAAATAGAAAGTTCAACATCAATTTCAAGTTCTTCAATGCTTATTTCTTCAAAAAAAGTAAGAAGGTTTTTAGCGTTATTAATTCTAGTATTATTTGCATTAGATATTTTTATAATGTATATTGCTAAATTACAAGGTGGTGATGCAACAGCGCTTATTGGAGGTACTGCTATATTTATCCTGAGCTTAATTTCAATACTAGCTTATAAAGAAAAATCACTAGATAAAATTACTGATAATCTTGTTAAAGGACTCCAGTTTGGTTTCAAAATATTTGGAGTTGTTATACCAATAGCTGCATTTTTTTATTTAGGTGACTCTGCATTTACAGATATATTTGGAAAGATACTTCCAGAAGGCTCAAATGGCATAGTTAATGACTTAGGTGCTGCACTTGCAAATAACGTTCCAATAAATTCAACTATTTCTGCCGGCACACTTACAGTAGTTGGCGCAATTACAGGCTTAGATGGATCAGGTTTTTCAGGAATATCTTTGGTAGGATCCATTTCGAAAATATTCTCAACTGCTTTAGGTGGTGGTGTAGCAACATTAACAGCTTTAGGACAAATTGCAGGAATATGGGTAGGTGGAGGAACCGTAATCCCATGGGCACTAATACCAGTAGCAGCGATTTGCGGTGTAGATGCATTTGAATTAGCTAAAAAAAATCTCAAACCTGTTGTTATAGGATTAATTATCACAACAATAGTAGCAATAATTATTATTTAACAAAGTTAAAATCAGGCTAAATTAAATAGCTATATCATTATTAAAATAGAAGATTACGATTAAAAGACTCCACTAATTTGTGATTTAGGGGAGTCTTATTTTTTGTATATATATTGCAAAAATAATTCTTCATAAAATTTCTAAAAACATTGCAAGGATTCTAGCCGTAATTGTGAATTGTGAAATGTGCATTGTAAATTTAAACATAATATATAATAAAAGATGCAATGTGAAATATAAATGAACCCATACAATTGCTAGAGAACTCCTATAGTGTTATAATAATCACAACATTTTCCTATGAAGATAGAATAATACAATAAGGGGGGCTATTATATGGAAAATAAGAATTCAAGAATTGTAAAAGTAATTCAGACGGGTGTCCTTGCAGCATTATGCTTTGTATCATTTACTTTTCTTTCAATAAAAATACCTGTAGGTGAAGATGCGGTTTCACTGCACATTGGGAATGCATTTTGTGTATTGGCAGCATTGCTTCTAGGAGGCTGGTATGGTGGATTATCAGGGGCTATAGGTATGACAATATCAGATCTATTAGATCCAACATATGCAATCGGAGCACCTAAAACTTTCATTTTAAAGTTATGCATTGGTTTGATAACTGGTTTAATTGCTCATAAATATGCAAAAATAGATGAAAGTAGGGATAAAAAGTATATAGCTAAATGGACTATTATTGCTGCAATTGGAGGATTAGCTTTTAATGTTGTTTTTGATCCTATAGCTGGATACTTTTATAAACAATATATTCTTGGGCAGCCGCAGCAAATGGCTGCAGTTTTGGCAAAAATAAGTGTATTTGCAACCTTTGTTAATGCAGTAGTGTCAGTAATATTAGTAAGTATTATTTATAATGCTATAAGACCCGTTTTATCAAAGTCTGGATTATTATTACCAGTTGGAGAAAGAAAATCTATAGTAAAATAATAACTTTATTTTTGTATGTAAGAAACCATTAAAATCACAATTTCTGATTTTGGTGGTTTTTACCAATTTAAAATACAATAAATTTTAATTTTTATAAGGCCATACGATCACATAGATGAGAGTTTTATTCTTTGAGTTTAGATTAATGTTCGTGTTTATAAAGGAAAAAAGAAGAAAAAAATAATTTGTTATTGATTTTTATTAATATATGAGCTAAAATTACCTAGTAATAAGAACTATTTTAAAAAAAAAGTTAATAATATTCACTTATATAAATCTGATAATAAGGGTCGGATGTTTCTACCAAGCTACCGTAAATTGCTATAGGACTATAAGTGTCTACTTAAAAATTATATTTAATGTCAAGGAGAGATAAGAATGAATTATGATGTAATAATAGTAGGTGCTGGTCCAGCAGGAATATTTACTGCGTATGAACTAAAGAAACAAAAACCTCAATCTAAAATCCTTTTAGTTGAATCAGGAAAGAGCATTGATAAGAGACATTGTCCAAAAGATAAGACTAAAAAGTGTGTATCATGCAAACCTTATTGTCATATTACTACTGGATTTTCTGGCGCAGGAGCGTTTTCAGATGGAAAGCTATCTTTAAGCTATGAAGTAGGTGGAGATCTACCTGAACTTGCAGGAGCTGATTTAATACAAGAATACATAAATTATACAGATTCAATTTATTTGGATTTTGGAGCAGATACTAAAGTTGAAGGTGTAGGAAATAATGAAGCAGTTAAAGAAATAAGAAGAAAAGCAATACAAGGTGGATTAAAGCTAGTAGATTGTCCAATAAGACACTTAGGAACTGAAAAAGCTCAAGAAATATATTTGAAGATTCAAAAACATCTATTAAATGCTGGTGTTGAAATTAAATTTGATACAACAGTTAAAAATCTTTTGATAAGAAACAATGAAGTATCTGGGGTATTAATAACAGATTCATTAACTAGAAGTAATGATGAAGAAATGTTTTCAGATAAAGTAGTTGTAGCAACAGGTAGAAAAGGTGCTGATTGGTTAAAAGACATGTGTATTGAACACAAGATAAATCATAGTGCAGGGCCAGTTGATATAGGTGTTAGAGTTGAGCTCAGAAATGAAGTAATGGAAAGTGTAAATAATGTACTTTACGAATCTAAACTTATAGGGCATCCAGCACCATTTAAAGATAAGGTTAGGACTTTTTGTCAAAATCCAGGTGGTTTTGTAAGTCAAGAGAATTATGATAATAATTTAGCAATAGTTAATGGACATTCTTATAAAGATAAGAAATCTGATAATACAAACTTAGCAATTTTAAGTTCGCATAATTTTTCAGCGCCTTTCAATGAACCAATTGAATATGGTCAGAAGGTTGCAGAACTTGTTAATATGTTGGGAAATGGAAAAATATTAGTCCAAAGATATGGAGATATATTGGATGGTAAGAGAACTTGGGAAAAGGAATTGTATGAATCAAACGTTAGACATACATTACCAGATGCAGAAGCTGGAGATTTAACATCAGCTATGCCATATAGAACTATGACAAATATTTTAAACTTCATACAAGCCATGGATACAGTAGTTCCAGGATTTGCAAGCAGAGAAACATTATTATATGGCCCAGAAATAAAATTCTACAGTAATAGAATTGATTTAGATAAAAATTTCGAAACTAATATAAAAGGCTTACATTGTTTAGGTGACTCAAGTGGATGGACTAGAGGACTTATGATGGCATCAGCCATGGGTGTGATAATGGGTAGAAAACTTTAAAAATATTGAAAATACTAAGTTGTATTAATATAAAGTATTCATAAATTCAGGGGATGATAACATCCATTAAACAGTATTCTACATAATTTTTTATGAAAATTATGGGGGATGCTGTTTTTTTTATAAAAGATATATTAATTTAAATGATGTGTTATTAGTAATAACCTAAAGTTAAGATTATAAATTGTATAAAGAAATATAGATAACCCAACTAAGACCTTAACTTATGCATATAACTCGCTGAAATGAGTAACATACTTTTGTTCCAGTTTCTAGGTAATTCTGATGGGTGATTCTAAGGCTATAAAAGTTGCACCCAAAGTGCTAGTCTCAAAGAACAAGCTTTGAACTAGCACATTTGGAACAACTTATAGCCAAAGAATCACATCCATCAAAATTACCAATGAAACATTCCACAAAAGTATATTACTCATTTCTGGTTGGAAGACATTTCATAGTCTAAGTATAGTTTATGATTATGTTATCTATATAGATATCCAATTTAAGAATTCAACTTATTAGATGAATGTATTTGCAAATTTGCTAAAACTTTAAGTTCATATCATCACTAGAAATCATAAATATATTTGTGGAGAAAACATTTGAAAATGAGCTGTTAAAGGTTCTTAGCTGTAGGTTGTTCCAATTTAGCTTGTCAAACTGAAAGGTGGAGCATGCTAAATTGGATACAACTTGCTGCTTAGAAATTTTAGCGATATTTTCATAGCTTTTCGGAACAAAATATTTATGATTTCGGTAAGTTATCACATAAGTTTAGTTTTAAATTTGGATATCTATATGAGAATTATAAAATTAATAAGGGTAACTTATTACAATACATAAATAAGTTACCCATAAACGATTTTATATAGAAGGATAAATAGTTAATAAGAAATTATCTTATTTTCTTATTATAGCTGATAATTATTACAAGATTATAACAAATATGTTAATTCAATATAAACATTATATTAAAATAAACTTAAATATGATATTTAAGGACAGTAAATAAAATTTTTTATACATTTAATAATTACCTTTAAATATGTAACAATTATTGTAAGGTAAATATTGCATTTAATGTTGATTTTTCTTATATTATTGTTATAATATATACATAGAAAGACATAAAGTAACATAAATATACAAAGATTGGGAACTGTGAAAAATTCTCTGTATTTGGGCATCTTGAGAATTTGGAGTTAATGATGCAACCCACCAATCAAAACTAATTAATTTTTTTAATTAGTTTTGATTGGTTTTTTATATTTTTGAACTAAACATAATAGAGTTAAAAGTAAATAAAATAGTTTTTTAAAGTTAATATATATGAGAGGTGATATGCTATGAAGATACATAATGAAATCATGAAAGTTATAAATGATAATTTGGAAAAGTGTTCTAAATTTGAATTTGTTGCAGAGTTAAGAGATTTAACTTTAGCAGATATGTACTATATTGAAAAGATATCGAGTATTGATAGTATAAAAGCGAAGTTCAATTATAAAATAATAAATAATACTTATATAAAGATTAATTATTCACGTTAATTAATATGTAGGAAGAGGGAAGACATGACACTAACTATTAAGATTAAATTAGGCAAAATAAAGAAAACGGAAGATGATGATAATAAAATAATTACAGACTTTTCTCATAAAGAGGTTTAATTAATAAGAATCATGGACATTAGAAATATTGTTTATGATTCTTATTTTTTTGTTATAATAATATGGTAGATTTGACGAGGAGAGTAATGGTATAAATAAAAAGGTATATGAGCTATTAGAGGAGATAAAATTACATTCAGAGAAAATTAGTGATTGGGAACAAATAACAAATATATTTGCTAATGCTATTAAAAGAAAAGGATTGAATAATGAAGAAGTTGAAGAGATAAGTGAGAGAATACTTAGAGAAGTTAGAAAAAAGTAGAAGTGAATTTGAATGATTTATAATATAAAGGACTTTCTTTAATGTTATAATTTAAAGAAAATCCTTTTTAGCGAATATATATATTTTAACTATTATAATCCAGCGCTTTTAATTCTTTTTCTAATCTGAGGCCCTATTAGTGATGCAACTACCATCTTTGCGAGGTCAGCAGGAATAAATGGAAGAACACCAATTGTTAGAGCCTTATTAAATGGTAGATGTGCAACATATGCTAGCCATACTGTTCCGAGCATGTAGGTTACTAGTGTACCTATCAGCATACCTAAAAAGCACATAAAAATTTTATTAGGAAATTTGTCAATGAATATTCCACTTATAAATGCCATAAAAGCGAATCCAATTAAATATCCACCTGTTGGCCCTGCTAATTTAGTAAATCCACCAGAGAATCCTGAAAAAACGGGCAATCCCAATGCACCTATGAGAAGATAAATAAGATAACTAATTGTTCCTTCCTTTTTTCCAATTATATATATAGTAAGGTAAATTGCCAAATTTGTTAATGTAATTGGTACTATACCAATAGGAATTGAAAATGGTGCAGATGTACATATAAAAGCACTCATTATTCCGATTATTGTTAACTGACGTGCGTTAGTTCTACGTATATTTTCCATAATTTTAAATCTCCTTTATATATTATATTTCTTTTCTATAATTCTTTTTTAATTAAAAAACCGAGTGTTTGCAACATTATTTTATCTTGGCATGTATTGTTACCTACAGTAGTCAGCATATCACCAGTTATCGTTGCATTAGCTCCAGATTGAAAAATTTCTATGCCGCCATCTTCAAAATAAGTTCTTCCGGCAGCCATACGAATATAAGCTGTTGGATTTATGTAACGAAAAATAGCAATCGTTCTTAAGATATCGTCATTAGAAATCCTCTTTAAATTTTCTAATGGAGTACCTTTGATAGGCATTAATATATTTATTGGTATAGATATAACTCCAAGTTCTGATAAGCTTATAGCCATGTCAATTCTGTCATACCAAGTTTCACCCATTCCTATAATACCACCGGAACAAACTTTTAAACCTGCATTTTGCGCTAGTTTAATTTCTTTAATCTTGTCATCATATGAATGAGTAGTACAAATATTATGAAAGTTTCTTTTAGAAGTTTCTATGTTTGCATGGTACATTGTGACTCCTGCTTCTTTTAAAAGTACAAATTGTTCTTCGCTTAAAAAACCGTGAGATGCACATAGGTTGATGGAACATTCTTTATTCATCATTTTGTATGCTTGTACAGCTTTATCAAAATCGCTCCCAACTAAAGCTCTTCCTGCTGTAACAATAGAGTATCTATGTACACCATTAGCTTCATTTTTTTTGCAGTCTTTTAAAATTACATTAGGATCTAAAAAATCATATTCTTTAATTTCTGTTTTGTGGTGGTTTGATTGAGCACAAAACTTACAGTTCTCGCTGCATTTTCCACTGCGACCATTAATAATTGTACAAAGGTCCACGCTTTCTCCGCATAGTGTTTTACGAATTTTATTAGCACCATCACAAATTTTCTTTAAATCACAAGTTAATAAAAATTCTAAATCGTCAGATCTAGTTAATCGTCTTCCGTTAATAATTTCTTCTGCTAATTTTTCCATATAATTTTACCACGCCCCAATTTATTAAATAATTTCAAGACAAGTATATAATTAATATTTAATATTGTCAACTCGATATGAAAATGTAGTTAACAATATTGGTTGTGCTTAATATATGCATATAAAACCAATGGATTAACAAAATATTTTATAAGTATATATAATATATTGCAATTAAGTTTCTATATTATGCTCTTAATTGAGCACTTGGTTTGCTAGAGATTCAAATGTTGATTTATTATTTTAATCTATATAAGAAATTGCATAGCACTAATAAAAATAAAGTTTAGTTTAATAAGAACAAATTTTAATAGAATAGAGTAATGTAATATGTAGAGTTCGAATAGATTAAAATATAGTTATGAGTAGGTGCTAGAATGACTATTGATTTTGATAAAGTTATGCTTAATATAAAACAAGGCTATTATAAATATATTGGTTCAGGTTCTGGCAGGAAAGCATTCGATTTAGGAAATGGATATGTTTTGAAGATAGCAAAAAATAAGGCTGGAATAGCACAAAATAAAGCTGAATATATCATTTCGGATAATGATCATACTAAGTTATTTGCAAAAGTTATACAAGTTTCAAGTGACTTTAGCTTACTTATAATGCAAAAAGCAAGCAAGATAAGTGATATTTTATATGTATGGAAGTATTTTAATGTATCGAATAGGGATGAATTTTTAAAAACTCAGGAATTGCAAGAAATAAAGAAAAATTATAGGCTGTTATTGGGGGATTTTTGTAGGAAAAGCAGTTGGGGAATGATTGATGGAAAGCCAGTCATCATTGATTATGGATTTACAAGAGAAGTGGTGGAAAAGCATTATTCTTTTTAGGATCTTGAATTCAGTAAAGTATATTTAAGCCTTAAATTTGAGATGAATTTAAGACTTTTTCTAACCATAAAGTATTCCAAAGATTGATGTATGTAGCTTAGAGACATTTCGAGTGATTCATCATATTATGAATTAATGATTAATTTTTTGAAGGGGAAAATGAGATGCATACTTTAGGGCAGGGCGGTATCTATAGCTTAAATGATTTTAACGATGATCAATGCTCATCTAATAAGCTAAAAGTTATAGGAAAAGGAACGGTAAGTGTAAAACCAGATTTAGCAGAAATAGTCGTTGGAGTTATAACTGAAGATTTGCAATTGGAAGTTGCGCAGGAGGAGAATGCTAAGATAACTCAAGAAGTTATAAATAGTATAAGAGCATTGGGAATACCTCTTAAGAATATACAAACCGAAAATTATAGCATACGGCCAAATTATGATTACATCAATGGAAAGCAGGTTTTTAGAGGATATGAAGTAATAAACAATTTGAAGATTTTAATTAGTAATATTAATAATGTAGGTGCAGTAATTGATACTGCAGTAAGCAATGGTGCAAATTCATTAACTGGGATTATCTTTATTGTCTCAGATGAAACAAAGTATTATTATGAAGCGTTAAGAAGAGCTCTACAAGATGCTCAAAATAAAGCACGAGTTGTAGCTGATCAACTTAAAGTAAAGTTGAATATTATACCAATTCAAATAAATGAACAAAATGAGACCACTAGTACACCACTAGTAATGACTCTTAAATCTACCAGTAATACTACCCCTATTGAAGCAGGAGAAAATATTATAAATGCAGATATAGAGGCTATATTCACATATGCGGATAATAAAAATAATTACTAAAAAGAGCAGAGATTAATTTGAGCTCTTAAACATTTATTTTAGTTTTAATTCATGAAAATAAAAAGCCAATGCTTAACATTAAGCATTGGCATAGAATGTCCTATATAATATCCAAAATACCGGTACTCTAATTTTGACCCCTATCCTTCGATAGGTGGGTGCTCTCACAGATGATTCAATCGCCTTCAAAGCCGTAAAAGGACTCATATGAAAGTACATTTCCACATCTAGATAATTGAACTCCCGTATTTTAAGTGTAGGTTCAAAATAAGAGCTTAACGAATATTCCAGAATTTATAATCAATATATAAGCCTACTTGAACAACTTAATATCATTTGTTCTTAGGCCGTGAAGATATAATAACATATTTAAATTTCTTATGCAAGAGATTTTTATGATAATTTAGGCTAATGTTTATAGATAATTTGTATTAGTATTTACACAAGGCATTTAAGCGGTTTTTATTAAGGTTGTTTAGAATTAATATAACAAAATTGTATAAAGAAATTTGTTAAGCCTAGAGGCATAGAGAACAGATGATATAATTAAATTATATTTTAGAAACAAAATAATATATTTTTTAAAATATATTGAAACAAAATTTCAAAAATGTTATGATGTATATATCAAGTGAAAACGTAGTCAAAATTAAATGTTTTATATGGAGGCGATGAATGTGGATAGTTTAAATTTAAAAAATCTAACAACTGAAAGCAGAAATGAAACTACAATAAATATAGATAAAGTATCGACTTTAGAAATGGTAAAAATCATGAATGATGAGGATAAAAAGGTAGCAAACGCTGTAGAAAAAGAGATTCCTAAAATAGCAAAAGCTATAGATATGATAGCTGAAAGAATTCATAGAGGAGGAAGATTAATTTATATAGGTGCAGGAACATCAGGAAGGCTTGGCGTATTAGATGCCTCAGAATGTCCACCAACATATGGAGTTTCAGAAGAATTGGTGCAAGGAATTATAGCTGGGGGAAAAGAAGCTATATTTAGAGCAAAAGAGGGAGCAGAGGATTCAGAAGAATTAGCAGTGGAAGATTTAAAGAGTAAAAATATAACAGAGAATGATACAATAATAGGACTAGCAGCCTCCGGAAGAACCCCTTATGTTATAGGAGGATTGAGGTATGCTGATGAAATCGGTGCGTTAACAGTTTCAGTGACTTGTAATGAAAATTCAGATGTTGCAAAGGAGGCCCATATTTCAATTGCACCAGTAGTTGGTCCGGAAGTTGTAACAGGTTCAACGAGACTAAAGTCTGGGACAGCTCAAAAGCTAGTATTAAATATGATATCAACTGGTGTCATGATTAAGCTTGGAAAAGTATATGAAAATCTAATGGTAGATTTAAGAGCTACAAATGAAAAGCTAATTGAAAGAGCTAAAGGAATAGTTTGTAAAGCAACGGGTATAAACATGGAAGAGGCAACAGAAGCACTAAATAAAACAGATTACGATGTCAAACTAGCAATATTTATGATACTTTCAAAGCTAAATAAAGATGAGGCGAGAATTAAATTGGATAAAAATAAAGGTTATATAGCTAAAGCGTTACAAGAAATAGATAATAAGTAAAGGAGAGGAGATTTATGACAAATAAAGAGATTGCTATAAAATTAGTAGAATTAGTCGGAGGCAAAGATAATGTAAAATCAGTTACTAATTGTATGACACGCTGTAGATTTGAATTAAATAACTTTTCAAAAGCTAATATAGAAGCAATTAAGAAATCAGAAGGAGTTCTTGGTATAGTTGAGACAAAAGAACAACTACAAGTTATTTATGGACCAGGAAAGGTTAATAAAGTAACTGAAGAAGTAAAGAAATTAGTATGGACAAAGGTAGTTATAGGAGAAGATGCAGTAGCTGAAACAAAGGCTAAATTGAAGGAAAAGAATGATACTAAGTTTAAGAATATTCTTAAAAAACTAGGAAATGTCTTCATTCCTTTGATTCCATTATTTGTGGCTTGTGGCCTTGTGCTTGCAATAAACAATATTGCAGGAGTGTATTTTAAAGATGCTTATACAAAAACAACAGCTGCTCAAATTATAGGGCTTATAGGAAATGGAGTATTTTCTATATTATCAGTTTTAGTTGGTGTAAATGCAGCAAAAGAATTTGGCTCACAAATGCCAATGCTCGGTGGAGTATTAGGCGGAATTCTTTCATCAGCAACTCTTGCAAACATAACTCTTTTTGGACAAAAGTTAACTCCAGGACGTGGAGGGGTTATATCAGTAATATTAGTAGTAGTGTTAGCTTGTTTCATTGAAAAAGCATGCAGAAAAGTTGTGCCAGATGTATTAGATTTGTTTGTTACTCCATTAGTTACACTTTCAGTTTCAGCATTAGTGGCACTATTTATCCTTCAACCAGTTGGAGGAGCTATTTCAGATAGTATAGGATTCTTAGTTGCAAAAACAATAGCATCAGATAATATTCTTATAGCAGTTATATCAGGTGCTGTATCAGGAGGTTTATTCTTACCACTAGTTATGACAGGAATGCATCAGGCTTTAACTCCAATACATGCAGATTTAATAGCGAATGTTGGGTATACTGTATTATTGCCTATACTAGCAACAGCAGGAATGGCACAGGTAGGAGCAACTATAGCTGTACTAAGAAAAACAAAAAATGAAAGACTAAAGAAAATTGCTAAAAATGGATTAGTACCAGGATTTTTAGGAATAGGAGAACCATTAATATATGGAATAACTTTACCACTTGGTAAACCATTTGTTGGAGCTTGTTTAGGAGCTGCAGTAGGTGGTGCAGCAATGGCTATATTTAAAGTAGGAGCAGTTGCTATGGGCGTATCAGGATTGCCTTTAGCATTGTTAATTGCAAATGGGAAAATTGGGGTGTTCTTAATAGGAGTATTGGTTTCATATGCAAGTGGATATCTATTTACTAACATTTTAGGCTTCGATGACCCAATTGAATAATTTTAAAAAGACCCGAAAGGGTCTTTTTAGTTAATGAATAAGAGAATAGGATCATAGTAGATGTATGAATAATTTATCATGATATGTGAATTATAAAAAACTTTTATTTAATTTCATATAAATATAGCAAAGGGGCATTATTATGAATTATGGATTTTCTGTTTATTTTGGATTGGATAATACTAAAGAAGAAAATATAAAATTGTTAAAGGATGCACATAATCTGAATATTACAAGGATATTTACATCCCTTCATATACCAGAGGCAAATTATAATGTCTTAAAGTTAGAAGTAATAGAATTTTTTAAGTTAGCAAAAGAATATAATATGGATATAATAAGTGATATATCACCTAATACTTTTAAGTTCTTAGAATTAGAAAACATGGACTTAAAAGAATTAGGTAACATTGGTGTTAAGACTATTAGAATAGATTTTGGATATACCGAAGAAGAAATAGCGAGAATGAGCAAAAATCCTTATGGAATCAAAATTCAATTAAATGCATCAACAATTACTAAGAGATTTTTTGAGAGATTAGATAATTATTCACCAGACTATGAGAATATAGATGCACTTCACAATTTTTATCCAAGGGTGGGAACTGGAATCTCTGAAGAATGTATGAAAGAAAAAAATGCTATTTTGAGCGAGCGAGGGATTAAAGTCTCTGCTTTTGTGCAATCGAATAATAGAAGGAGAGCACCTTTAAAAGATGGATTACCAACATTAGAGGATCATAGAGGGAAAAATGTAAGAGAAGCTGCTAACCATTTATTTGCATTAGGAAATCAATGCGTTTTCATTGGAGATTCTCTTCCAAGTAAAAAAGAATTAGAAGATTTATCATCATTAGATCCTAATGCAGTTGAGCTACTAATAGAGTTAAAAGATTATAATGATATAACTCTAAAATTGCTAAAAGAAACTTATACCCAAAGAATAGATGAGGCTAGAGATGCAATAAGAGCAGCTGAAAGTAGATTGCTTCTTAATGGAGAAACTATAGAGCCATTTAATACAATAGACAAGAACTTCGGTGATATTACATTGGATAATGTAAATTATATGAGATATATGGGGAAATTACAGATTCTTAAAACAAATCAAAAAGCTGATATTAGAACAAATGTCATAGCTTCAGTTACGAAAGATTACTTATATTTATTGAAATATATAGATGGTGGTAAAAGATTTTATTTTAATATAAAATAATTGTAAGAGCAAAACCAAGTACGATAAGGTGTGAGATTATGAATGTATTACAGTATATTAAGCAAAATTATGACAGTTTTACAGATAGAGAAAAGTTAATAGCAGATTATTTAATAGAAACTAAGGAACGGATTATATCAATGTCTGCAAGAGATATAGCTGAGGCTACAAAAACTTCAGCTCCAACAGTAGTAAGATTTGCTAAAAAAATAGGGTTTAATACTTTAAATGAATTGAAACTAAAATTATCTATTAATATTAGCAAAGAAGAGGAAGCAGGAGCTATACAGTTTCAATATTTAGACAACGATTTAGGAACAAAAAATATTATCTATGGAATTAAACAATCAGTAGATTCAATTATGGAACAAACGGTCAGCTTACTAGATGAAGAATGTTTAGACAAAGCAATAGAACTACTTATAAGCGCTAAAAATATTTATATTTTTAGTGTTGGGGTATCAGGGCTTGTTGGCCAGGACTTCTATTATAAACTAAGCAGGATGAATAAGAGATGTATATGTAATACAGATACTCACCTTCAAATAACTTCATCTGTATTATTAGAAGAAGGAGATGTAGCACTAGCAATATCATATTCAGGAGAGACTAAGGAAGTCATTAAGTGTGTAAAAAATGCAAGACATAGAAAAGTTCCAGTTATATCAATAACAAAGGCTAGTGTAAATAATACAATAGCTGATATTTCTGATATAGTAATTCGCATACCAGCTGTAGAAAAATCAATAAGAGAAGGAGCAATTAGCTCGAGAATTTCTCAATTAGCAATAATAGATATGTTATATATTGGGATGATTAGAAATAACATAAAAGAAGTAGAGGAGAAATTAATTTCTACAAGGAAAGCTGTTAAAGAACTATAAAAGTAAAATTACATAAGAATTAAAACATATTTACATTTAAAAGTTAAAAAGTGTTTAAATTTAACAATTTAAAAATATACAATTTATAAGAAAAATCAGGGATATAGAGCATTTATATAAAGGAAGCAATTGCAAAACAGCAATTTCTAATAGCAGAATAAAAGGCTATGAAATGTAATAAGCAAGAAGATGTGTGGTAAATAGCTTATGAAAATATTAATAAAGAGGAAACATAGGGGGAAAAGGAAAATTCAAATTATAAATATCATAAGAGTAAAATAAAAGCTATGGTTATAAAATTAGTTGATATCTTATAATCATAGCTTTTGAACTAATGAATTTTTTAAAATATTTAGAGAGAGTTAAAATGCTTTAAAAAGTATTTTACTCTTATTATTTTTTTCGAAAATTGTAATATTTAATAATGAAAATAGTAGCTATTTAATTATTAAATCTCCATCATATGATGTAATTATTTTATATAAATCAGGGCGACGATCTCTGAATATTCCCCATTCAATACGTTGTATCTCCAATTGATCTAAATCAAATTCAGCAACTAATACTGTTTCTTCTGTACGATTAGATTCAACAATTTTATTTCCTTGAGGACCTGCTATAAAAGAAGAACCATAAAATGTTATTTTAGAATCTTCATCTTCTTCAACTCCAACACGGTTTGATGCAATTACAGGAACTAAATTTGCAGCAGCATGACCTAACATGCAAGCTTGCCAATGGTCTTTTGAATCAATAGAACCGTCTTGTGGCTCAGAGCCAATAGCAGTAGGATAGAATATCATTTCAGCTCCCATTAAAGTCATACATCTAGCAGCTTCAGGATACCATTGATCCCAACAGATACCTACACCTATTTTCCCGTAGCGTGTATTCCATACTTTAAATCCGGTATCTCCAGGATTAAAGTAGAATTTTTCTTCATATCCAGGACCATCAGGAATGTGACTCTTTCTGTAAGTTCCAAGTATTTCACCATTAGCATCGATTATCGCTATAGCGTTATATCTAGCATAATTCTTCTTTTCATAGAAGCTGATTGGTAACACTACCTTAAGCTCTTTAGCAATTTCTTTAAAATGATTTATTGCTTTATTTTGTGCTACTTCGGTAGCATATACGTAGTAATCAGACTTCTCTTTTTGACAAAAATATGGAGTTTCAAATAATTCTTGAAGTAGAATTATTTGAGCACCTTTTCCAGCTGCTTCTCTTACGAATTTTTCTGCTTTAGAAATATTTTCATCAATATTACAAGAACAGCTCATTTGTGTAGCTGCAACTTTAACTTTTCTCATGTTATCACCTCATCTTATTTTTCTATAGTACTTTTAGGTTTCTTGGAAATGGCATTTGTTGTGTTGTGCAATGTACATTACCGCCTTCTTTAATAACAGCCATTCCATCTACAGTTCTTATTCTTCTTTTGGGGAAAGTTAAACTTAATACCTTCTCAGCCGTTTTGTCTGCTTCTGATGCATTTCCACCAAAAGTAGGTAAGATAATACCATTATTAACAAAATAAAAGTTTAGATAACTTAGAGTTAGCCTTTCTCCTTTGTATTCAGCTCTAGGTGGCTGATTAATTGGGATAATTTCAAACTTTCTGCCCTTTGCGTCTGTTGAATTCTTTAAGATTTCAATATTTTCTAAAGTAATTTTGTAATTTGCATCATTTGGATCATCACAAGTTTGAATAATTATTTTAGTAGGTTCAGCAAAGCAGGCTATATTGTCGACATGGCCGTCAGTTTCATCACCATCTAGTCCGTTCTTAAGCCAAATAATTTTTTCTATGTTCAAGTATTGTTTTAAATATGTTTCAATTTGTTCTCTAGTAAGGTTAGGATTTCTGTTAGGATTTAGCAAACATTCTTCAGTAGTAATCAATGTCCCCTCACCATCAGTATGAAGAGAACCTCCTTCCATAATTAGAGGAGCATCAAATTTTTTAATATCGTAATGTTCTAAAATTTGCGGAGCTACTTTATCATCTAAATCCCATGGTGCATATTTTTCACCCCAGGCATTAAACTTCCAATTTACACCTGCTCTATTGCCTTCATCGTCAATTAGGAATGTAGGGCCATTATCTCTAAGCCATGCATCACTATGTTTAATAGGGAGTAGTTCTATATTAGACTCACTAAAAAGTTTTTTTACATTATCCAATTCATATGGATTAACAATTACTGAAACTGGTTCAAATTCAGCAATTGCTTGAATATATTCTGCATATCCAGCGCAAACATCTTTATAGTTATCTGGATGACACATTGAATCTTTTACTGGCCAAGATATGAATGTACGCTCATGAGCAGTCCATTCAGCAGGCATTTTATAATTAAAATCTTTTGGATACATACAATACCTCTTTTTCATGATTATATTTTATATTTTTAATACTATATTATAGTATCTATCATATAATAAACTCCACATTGCATCAATGTCAAGGCCTGAATTATAGGAAGAATATAGATGGATTTTTAACGGTTACATTTTTAAGAATAAGGTATATTTGTTACCTTGTTTATGTTTTTATGAAAATTGTAGAAATATACATCTATAAACGTTACCATAGGCCTAATACAAGATATTACACTATTTTTATGAATTAAACGTATAATTCATTGTGCTAAAATTATAGTGGTTATTATAACCATGTTTCATAGAATAAAGTATGGAGTGATTATTATGAGCTATATTCAAAAAGGTACACGTGAATTTCGCCATGCTAGTATTGCTTTATTTGCTGGCGGTTTTAATACATTTGCGATTTTATATTGTACACAACCATTAATGCCTTATTTGTCTAAGGAATTTGGTATATCACCTACAATGGCGAGTTTGTCGCTGTCTGTTACAACATGTACATTGGCTGTTAGTATGTTGATTTTTGGTTCATTGTCAGAGGTACTTGGGAGAAAGCCAATTATGTGTTTTTCTCTTTTTGCATCATCAATACTAGCGGTATTGACGGCTATTGTTCCTAATTTTAACAGTATGCTAGTAATACGATGTTTGCAAGGATTTGTCTTAGCGGGATTACCTGCAATAGCTATGGCTTATATTAGTGAGGAAATTGATAAATCAAGTTTAGGGTTAGTAATGGGATTATATATAAGTGGTAATTCTATAGGCGGAATGAGCGGACGTATTATTATAGGGGTAATTAATGATTTTTTTAACTGGAGATTAGCGTTAGCAGTTATAGGTATTTTGGGACTTATTTCAAGTTTTTTGTTTTGGAGAAAGCTGCCTTTATCAAAGCATTTCGAGGCTAGATCCTTTGAAATTAAAAATTTAATTAAATCAAGTTTTAATCATTTAAAGAATCCTAATCTTCTTTGCTTATATTGTATTGGATTTTTAATTATGGGAAGTTTTGTTTCGTTATATAATTTTATAGGTTTTCAATTAATTGAACGACCATACAATTTGAGCCAAACCTTAGTGAGCTTTATTTTTGTAATATATATAGTAGGAACATTTAGTTCAACATTTATGGGACGTCTAGCAGATAAACATGGACAATATATAATGTTATGCATTTCAATTTTTATAATGTTATTTGGGATAAGCATTACATTAAATGTGAGTCTTTTGCTAAAGATTATTGGAATAGCTCTTTTAACATTTGGTTTTTTTGCAGGACACTCAATAATTAGTAGTTGGATTGGCAAAATAGCAACTCATGATAAGGCTCAGGCGTCATCGCTTTATTTATTATTTTATTATGTTGGCTCAAGCGTTGGTGGAACCGCTGGAGGAACGTTTTGGTCTTTATACGGATGGGAAGGCGTTGTTATCATGATATCATGCTTTTTGGCAGTTGCATTTTTTATTCTAATTGGCTTATCATCAGTTTTAAAACTTATTAAGATAGAAAATCATGGATAGAACCTCGTTTATTTGCAAGAAATCAAAAAGCCAATGCTTAATGTTATTAAGCATTGGCTTTAAATCTCTAAAATAAGATCCCAAATATCGGTACTCTAATTTTGACGCCTATCTCTCGATAGGTGGGTGTTTTCACAGATGCCTCAATCGCTTTTAAAACCGTAAAAGGATTCACTCAAAAGTACATTTCATCATCTAAATATTAAACTCCCGAATTTAATTTGTAGGTTCAAAATAAGAGCTTAACGAATATCTCAGAATTAATAATCAAGGAAACGTGCACTCATTGTTGACAATTAACATACTTGCGCTACTAATATAGTTAGCTCAAACTAGGTTTATCCACGGCACTCAGAAGTTATCATTTACCGCTGCTTCCTTCCAGATCTGACGGAATTCACGAGTTTCTGCTGCCATGGGACCCGATTCTCAACACCGCTTGTATTAAACTGACCAAATGGATTAAAGCCTATAATGAGAATTCAATCCTGCTATAGCGGATTGCAGGTTACAGGGCACCGCTAGCTCCCCATCTAGCACGAAAATTACTTATAATGACAAGCATTTTCTTGCAGTGAAATAATAATAACATCTTTAAAGCTTATATTCAAGAGACATTTCCGTGGGAATTTAAGTGCACATTTGATAATTTTTCAGTATCTGAAAAAATATTCTTCTAAAAAGTTGTATAATCAGTTAGGAATAAATTATCGTAACTTGTTGAACAATAATAACAAATATGTTCATATAACTTGAGTAAGGAGTACTATTTATGAGTATTAAAAATGTTCAGCGTCAAGAAATAGAAAAAGTTTATGGTAAAATAAGTCCATTTGAATTCAAAAATGAATTAATAAATTTAGCTGAGGGGCAAAGAAAAAAGAGTGCCCGTACGTTATTAAACGCAGGAAGAGGTAATCCTAATTGGACTGCTGCAACACCTAGGGAAGCTTTTTTTACTTTTGGAATTTTTGCAGTAGAAGAAACAAGAAGAGTTTGGAATGATGGCGATTTAGCTGGTATGCCTAAAAAAGAGGGGATAGCTGAAAGATTTTATGATTTTTTAGACAAAAATAAAGAGATGCCAGGAATAGAGCTTTTAAGAAGAATAAGCGATTATGGTATTAAAAATCAAGGGTTTGATGCAGACTCCTGGATATTTGAGCTTACAGATTCTATTATAGGAGATAATTATCCAGTGCCAGATCGGATGCTAATACATATTGAAAAAATTGTTCATGAGTATCTTGTTTCAGAGCTTTGTTACAATAAACCACCTGTAGGAAGATTTAATATTTTTGCAGTTGAAGGGGCTACTGCAGCAATGTGTTATATATTCGATAGCTTAATCGCAAATGAATTGCTGGCTCCTGGAGACAAAATAGGACTAATGGTTCCAGTTTTTACGCCTTATTTGGAAATACCACATTTGCCACGATATAACTTTGAAATTGTACATATTGAAGCGACGGAACTTACAGAGGATGGAACTCATACTTGGCAATACCCAGAATCAGAGCTTAATAAGCTTAAAGATTCTAGTATTAAAGCTCTATTTGTTGTTAATCCAAGCAATCCCCCTTCTGTAGCAATTAAACCAGAGAGCGTTAAGCAGTTAATAAATATAGTAGAAAAACATAACCATAATTTAATGATTATTTCAGATGATGTCTACAGTACTTTTGTAAATAATTATAGATCTCTAATGGCAGACTTGCCATATAATACGATAGGTGTTTATTCTTTTTCGAAATATTTTGGAGTAACTGGATGGAGACTTGGAACAATATCACTTTATTCAGAGAATGTCTTTGATAAATTATTAAAGAATTTACCAGAAGATAAAAAGGTTGAGTTAAGGCAGCGGTATGGAGATCTTTCAACGACTCCAGATGATATAAAATTTATAGATAGAATTGTAGCAGACAGCCGACAAGTAGCTCTTAATCACACGGCAGGATTATCAACTCCACAGCAAGTTCAAATGGCCTTCTTTTGTGCGTTTGCTCTATTAGACGAAGAAAACATATATAAAAAACAAACCAAAGATATTTGCAAACGAAGACAAAAGCTTTTGTTTAATGGCCTCGGATTGGATTTAAGAGAAGATCCGTATGATGCTGCATATTATACAGAATTTGATTTATTAGAATGGGCTACTTGCTATTATGGAAGTGAATTTGGTGAATATCTTCAAATTAACTATAAGCCGGTAGATATTTTATACAAATTAGCTGAGGAATCAGCTATAGTTCTATTAAGTGGTGGAGGTTTTAAAGGACCAGAGTGGTCAATTAGAATATCTCTGGCTAATCTTAATGATGATGCATATTCAAGGATTGGAGAGGCACTTCATAAAATTTTAGATGAATATGTTACTTCATGGAGAAATCAAGGAAATAAATAATAAGAAAGCTAAGAAGATAACTAGTATTAATTTAGTTATCTTTTTGGCTTTCTTACTGTTTCTTTAATTCAAAAAGTGCTCCACCTAATAGGGCATAGACTTTTTCATCATCGGTAATAAAAAGAGTTGCAGAATGAGTTGTCTTTTCAGGCTCAGTTATTTTTATATATTTAATTTTATCACCTGAAATACCAAGATTTTTGAAAGTATCATTATAAGTGTTATAAAATTCTGTAGCTGTAATTGTTCCTTCATTAATAGTTGGATCAGATACAGCTCCGTAAATTGAGGAAATCTTATCTTTCTCTATAGTAAACTTTTGACCTATACATAGAGAAATAGTAGACTCACTTAGAGTAGTTTTTATATTGGAAGGTATATGCTTTTCAATAGTCCAAGTACCATATAGACTTTTATAGTATGAAGGGTCTTGGCTTTCGTTATTTGATAAATCACTATTGCCTTTGGGCGGATTACTATTGGAATGTCTGAAAAAAGAAAATGCAGATATGATTACTATAAACAATATTATTACTAATATATATAAGCTTTTTGATCTAGAGTTTTTCATTTTTGTGATCCTCCTTAAGATATTTTATTATATAGTTTTTTTCACATTAAAAAAATAATTCTAATTTATTGATGAAAATAACTTGAATTTTTAATTTATTTTAGTAAAGAGGATACAACCTTCTGATTAGAACCTTCAGCGATATTTTCATAGCTTTTCGGAATCAAAATATTTGTGATTTCCATAAGTTATCACATAAATCTAGTTTTTAATAAATACCATATTAGAAAGTAGAAACATTTTTATGCATCAGGCATTGAAAATGAGCTGTTAAAAGCTCTTAATTGTAGGTTGTTCAACTAATGCTTGTCACAATGAAATTGGGGGCAAGCATTAGTTGAACAACCTGCAATTTAGTACTTTCAGCGAAATTTTCATAGCCCTGTGAAATAACAATGTTTTTACTTTCGGCAGGTGGTTGCATAAGTCTAAGTTATATATTGTTTATCTATATCTAAGCAATTAAAGATTAATTTACCAAGAAAATTGTATACTATAAATGCATCTTTTTTAAACAATCTTCTAGCCATTCTATGTATGATTTTTCCCTCATGATGGCCCCGTTCAATATTATATAGCCCCCGAAATCTGAAGAGGATACTGTTAAAATGTCTTTTGCCTTTAAAAGCTCATCCATTGAATTTTCAAGGTATTCCAATCTTTCAATGTGTTTGGTTAGTGTATTTTTAAACTGCTTTACTAAAGTATCGTGATCCATCTCATCACAAAAATAAGCTTTAAGTTTAAAAATATCTTTTGGGGTTGGCTCTAAAGGATCGTCTTTTGAAAGCCATTTCTGCAATGACTTCCGCCCTTTTTCAGTTATAGTATATAACTTTTTTTCTAACTTTTCTCCTTGTATAACAGTCTCGTATGAAATTAACCCCTCATCGGTTAATTTCTTTAATTCAGGATATATTTGACTATGCTTAGCATACCAAAATTCAACTAATCCAGAGTTAAATTCCTTTGTTATATCATATCCGGTTAAAGGATTTCTATTAATAAGTCCTAAAATAGCATACTTTAAAGTTCTCATACATGCACCTCTAATATTTCTGTAGCTTATTTGCTTGAGTTTATCCAATGACAATTTTAGCATAGTAAAATATAAAGTGAAATAGAAAAATATTAACTGTTAAACATGTAAATGTTGACATGTTTATTTTTGCAGTATTATAATATAGTTGAATAAAGGAATTAGGATAATCAGATAATTAAACGTTTAAACATTATGGGAGGAAATTTATGAATAAGTATAAAAAGCTATTTGAACCTATTAAAATTGGTAACTGTGAGATAAAAAATCGTTTTGCATTAGCGCCAATGGGACCACTTGGACTAGCTGATAGCGAAGGTGGATTTAATCAAAGGGGAATTGACTACTATACTGAAAGAGCTAAAGGTGGGACAGGCTTAATTATAACTGGAGTTACTTTTGTAGATAATGAAGTAGAAGAACATGGTATGCCAAGTACTCCATGTCCTACACATAATCCAGTACATTTTGTTAGAACAAGCAAAGAAATGACTGAAAGGATACATGCATATAATGCAAAAGTATTTTTACAAATGTCAGGTGGATTTGGAAGGGTTACAATTCCTACTAATCTTGGAGAATATCCACCAGTTGCACCATCAGCAATTCAACATAGATGGCTTGATAAAATATGTCGTGAACTTACAATAGATGAAATTAAATCTATAGTTAAAAAATTTGGAGATGGAGCTTATAATGCAAAGAGAGCAGGATTTGATGGTGTTCAAATCCATGCTGTACATGAAGGTTATTTAATAGATCAATTTGCTATTTCATTATTTAATCATAGAACTGATGAATATGGTGGAAGCCTAGAAAATAGACTTAGATTTGCACGTGAAATAGTAGAAGAAATTAAAGATAGATGTGGAGAGGAGTTCCCTGTAACTCTTAGATATTCTCCAAAGAGTTTTATTAAAGATTTAAGAGATGGAGCACTTCCAGGAGAAGAATTTATTGAAAAAGGAAGAGATTTAGAAGAAGGTATTGAAGCTGCTAAGTTACTTGTATCCTATGGATATGATTCATTAGATACAGACGTTGGATCTTATGATTCATGGTGGTGGAGTCACCCACCAATGTATCAAGAAAAGGGGTTATACAGACCATATGCTAAATTAATGAAAGAAACTGTTGATGTTCCAGTAATATGTGCTGGAAGAATGGACAATCCTGATATGGCTCTTGAGGCAATTGAAAATGGAACTTGTGATATTGTGAGTCTTGGAAGGCCACTTCTTGCAGATCCTGATTATGTAAATAAATTAAGGGCAAATAAGTGTAATTCAATTAGACCTTGTATATCATGTCAAGAAGGATGTATGGGACGTCTTCAAAATTATGCTATGCTTAACTGTGCGGTAAATCCACAAGCATGTAAAGAAAAGGACAATGCATTAACTACTATATTAGGAAAGAAAAAAGTACTTATAGTTGGTGGTGGAGTTGCAGGTTGCGAAGCAGCAAGAGTTTTAGCTCTTAGAGGGCATGAGCCAGTACTTTATGAAAAGACTGATAGATTAGGTGGAAATCTTATACCAGGAGGTTCGCCAGACTTTAAAGAAGATGATATTGCATTAGCTAACTGGTATGCAAATACATTGAAGGAACTAAAGGTGGAAGTTAATTTAAATAGTGAAATTACAAAAGAGCAAATACTAAGTCATAAGGCAGATTCTGTGATAATAGCAACAGGATCTACTCCTAAAGTATTTTCATTGGGAGATGATGATAAAGTATTTACAGCAGCAGATGTATTATTAGGAAAGAAAGAGTCAGGTAATAATACTGTAATAGTTGGTGGTGGATTAGTTGGATGTGAATTAGCGCTTGATCTAGCTAAGAAGGGTAAGAAAGTTACTATAGTAGAAGCATTGCATAAGATTCTTGCACTAAATGGTCCTTTGTGCTCTGCAAATAGTGAAATGCTTGAAAGATTAATACCATTTAACGGTATTGAAGTAAAAGTAAATTCAAAAGTTAAAGCCTATAAGGATGGAAATCTTGAGATAGAAACAGAAAATGGAGTAGAAAAAATTAAATGTGATTCAGTAATACTTTCAGTAGGATATAAAGAAGAAAATTCTTTATATAGAGAATTGGAATTTGATATTCCAGAAATTTATCTATTAGGAGATGCACGTAAGGTTTCGAATATTATGTATGCTATCTGGGATGCATATGAGGTCGCAAATCATATATAATTGATTTAATGTCGGTAAAGTGTCATATAAGCTATTTATATGGCACTTTATATTTAGAAGGTTTTTTATATAGTATCTCAGGAGTAAATTTTATTTACAAAATCAATATTGTAAGATATGTATAGGAATTATAAAAAGACAGTGAATTTGTATTTATAAATTTACTGCCTTTTTTAGTATAGAATGTAAAAATAAAAAGTGATATTATAATGATATTGGAACTGATTTACAATATTAGAAGGTTAGTTTCTTAGTAAGAAAGGAATATTGAGAATGGGAAATTTACTAAAAAGAAAAAAGAATATATCAATTAAAACTAAGTTTATAACAAGCGGATTACTACTTGGATTCAGCATCCTTTTATTTGCAATGGCACGATATATATATGGATTTTCAAATTTCTATTACAAGTATATTTATTCAATATTGGTAAATACGCTTTCAAGATGTTTGTCATTAATACCATTTTCAGTATACGAAATAATATTATATGCTTTCCTTATATATATTCTTGTAAGAATAGTAAATTATACATATTTACTTTTTTCAAAACAACTTTCATTAAAAAAAATAATAATCAGAGTAACTTCAAATGTGCTTATATATATATCAGCATTTGTATTTTTAAATATAATGACTCTAGGGATAAACTCATTCAGATCAAATTTTGTTGAATTAACTGGATTAAAAGTGCAGGATAATTCAGAAGAAAAACTAATAGAACTTTGTGATTATCTAAAAGTTAGACTAAATGAATTAGATGGAAATATAAAAAGAGATGAAGATGGACTACTAAAGCTAGATTATGATGCAAGAAAAGAAGGAATAATCAGTATGGAACGTATAGGAGAAATTTATCCATCTTTGCAAGGTTTTTATCCAAATCCAAAGCCAGTTGTTTTTTCAAAACTTATGTCATATCAATTGTTGGAGGGAGAAACAACTTTTACACTTGAAGCTAATTATAATAATGATATGCCCAAATGGAACGTTCCAAGTACAATTTGTCATGAATTGAGCCATGTAAGAGGTTTTAATAGTGAAGATGAGGCAAATTATATAAGTTTTCTAGCATGCACTAACTCTAAAAATTATGAATATCAATATAGCGGATATCTTATGGCGTATTCTTACTGCATGAATGATTTATATTATTTCAATCAAGAAGCCTTTAAAAGAATAAATAATGAACTTTCAGATAATGTGAAATTAGAATTAAAAAATGATTCATTATACTGGAGCAATTATAGAGGTAAAATATCAAAGCTGTATGATAATGTATATGATAAGATATTAAAAGCTGGTGGTCAAACAGAAGGAATTAAAAGTTATAATGCTGTCGTGAAACTACTTATATCAGGGTATAAAGTTCAATTTTAATAAGAAATGACCAAGGAGATAAACTTTCCTTTGGTCATTTATTTTTTTGCTTTTTCTCTTTTCCATTACCGTTACCATTATTATTGCTATTATTTTTTCTCGTTTCTGGTGCAGGTTGAGTAACTTTTTGTCCTTGGCTTATAATCAAATCTATCTTTCCACTTTTTTCATAAGATGTACCAACAGTAGGAGATTGACTTATAACTAGACCGTTTGATACATTATCGCTGTATTCATAACTGATATTTCCAAGTAAAAATTCATTACTATTTATAAGAGATTCAGCAGTATCTTGAGATTTTCCAACTAATAGTGGTACTTGCCTTTTTTCACTTGGTTGCAACTTGTCATTATTCTCTTTACTAGTGGTTCCTAAAGGATTTTCTTCAATGCTGCTATTTATAGGAGAATCCTTATATCCTGTATTTCTAGATAATCCTCCATAGAAATACTTACCTAAGGCAAAGGCAGCAATGCAAAAAGCAATTAGCCCAATTGGTAAAATAACTTTTTTTGATTTACTTTTTAGGTTGCTTATATGTAAATTATTAGTGACGCTCTTTAATAGCACAGTTTCTTGTATTGGCTCTTTGCTCATAACCACAGTGGGATCAATTTCTTTATGGGTATCAATCATGACAGTTGAATCATCTATTAATGTGCTATTAAAGTCTATTTTTAAGTTGGGATTTTCTTTTAGTGAACTTAAAACATTAGCAAATTCTTTGGCTGATTTAAATCTATCGGCTGGATTTTTTTTTAAGGCTTTTAGAATTACTAAATTAATGTTCTCAGGTATATCTGTAATAAAATTCTTTGGCGGAATAACAGGTTCTTGTATATGCATAATTGCTACTGAAATAGATGTTTTTCCATTAAAAGGAACATTTCCAGTAATCATTTCATACATGACAATACCAAGAGCATAGATGTCAGTCCTGAAATCAACATATCCTCCTTTAGCTTGCTCTGGTGAAAAGTAATGTACTGAGCCTATAATTTTATTTGAATTTGTTATTGTTGAAGAATTTGGAAGTTTTGCAATTCCGAAGTCTGTTAATTTTGCAATGTTATCATCTGAAATTAAAATATTATCACACTTTATATCTCTATGAATTATATTATTTTTATGAGCGTATATTAAAGCTTCAGCCATTTGTAAAGATATATTTAAGGTGGTATCTGGACTGAGTCGTACATTATCCTTTAATACTTGTTTTAATGTTTTACCATTAATATATTCCATAACAATAAAATTAATATTATTCTCTGAGCCAATATCATAAATATTTACTATATTTGGATGTGATAAACTTGCAATTGAATTTGCCTCTCTCTTAAATCTGAGAATAAATTCTTCATTATTGCTTAATTCTGATTTTAATATTTTTACAGCTACAAATCTATTTAATAAATGGCATTTTGCTTTATAGACAATTCCCATGCCACCTTCACCTATTTTTTCAAGCAACTCATACCTGTTTATAAGTAATGTTCCAATCATATATGTCCCCCTAAAACAGTTGTATATCTATTATATCATAACTAATTTTATATCTGTTTTCAAATAATAGCAAAGAAAAAAGAAGATTATTGCAGGAAATATCATTTTATTTTAATTAATGATTTTATTTTATAGGAAAAAATGTCGTTTTCTTTCACATAAATATTTATTAGAGAATATATTATAAACATAGGAAGCGCATTAAATATTTTCATTGAAAATTCGCTGCTCATAAAGCATTGCATATATGCAATAAAAGCGTTTTAAAGATACTCATTTGATTTTGGAGAACATATATCAACTTATTCTTTATGTTGAAGATATATTTTAATGATATATGTAACTATAAAAAATTTAAAATGACCAAGTCAATATAAGTAACTTTTATTTCATTTTGAGTTTATATGCAAGGAGTTGTATAGAATGGAAAGATATGAAAATAAATGTAAGTGTACTAAGCATGACTGCGAATTATGTAGTACAATCAAATCAAAACCAGTTAATTTGGAAAAGCATGGTGCAAAATTAGTAACAGTAAAAATAAAAGTAAATAATGTTTGCTTAGGCAAAAAAGTAGCTATTGCAGCTATTTTATATGATGATTGTGATAGAATACTTGCATTCAAAGGATTTGTAACAATGGCACATGAAGATCCTTGCGATCGTGATGCATGTGGAACTATTGAGCGTAAAGTAGTGTTCGTAATTCCAGAACAAGAAGAATGTGATCCAGAAAGATTAAGAGTTCGTACCATAGGAAATTATATATATCCATGTGAACCCAATAAATAGGTAATTATAAAAAAGCAATTGTGGGATAGGTAAATGAAGCAACCCTGCAGTTGCTTTTTAGTGTAAAGAATTTAAAAAAGATATTTAGATATTCAAGATTTAGGAATAATAGTTTAAGCATAGTGAAAAAATACCACTGAATAAAATTATAAAAGGAGGTATTTTTTATGAAGATGGAAGGTTACTTTAGTGGTATAAAAGCTGCTAATCAAGCTGTAGAAGCATTAAATAAAATAGGTATAAAAGATGCTGTGGCAGATATAAATGATCATTATACAAATGATAATCCAGGGCAAAACAGGCCAGGCACTGAAAGCAGTACAAATAGTTTGGCAAATTTAATACTATCTAACGACAATCCTACGGTTGATTCGGGTTACGGGCTAATGGCAGCTGCAAATCCAATAGTAAGCGGTATGGGCGGTTTTGAAGAAATAGCTGATGTAAATTATAAGGTGATTGTAAATACAGATGAAAATAATGCCGAAAGAGCAAAACAAATTATAGCTAAAGCTGGTGGAGAGTTAGACGATCCTAATTTTATAGTTCCTAGTGGGCTAGAGAATATAGGAATGGATGATCTAGTCACCAATATGATAAATGAAATGAATAACATCACACTCTAAAATAAATTTTTATTTGAAGCTGTGATAGGTTGAGTATTCAATTGATACTAACTTCTTGTAAGATGAATTTACTCTTGCAATCAAGAAGTTAGTTTTTCATTTTACAATTTTATTCATATATTTCTCTTGACTTAGAGTTGTCTCGAAGGAGTAATATATTATTAAAGAACTTAATACTAAATTGGAAATAAGGAAGTGCATTAATAATGAAGAATTTTGAATTTTATGCTCCTACGAGAGTGATTTTTGGAAAGGATTCAGAAAAACAGATCGGCACTATTATAAAGAATCAAAATTGTAAGAAAGTCCTAGTTCATTTTGGTGGAAGCAGTGCAAAAAAGTCTGGGCTTTTGGATAAAATTTTTGAATCTTTAAAGAAAGCTGAAATCGATTATGTTAGCTTAGGTGGAGTTGTACCTAATCCTAGACTTTCAAAAGTATATGAAGGAATCAATTTATGCAAAAAGGAAAAGGTAGATTTTATATTAGCTGTTGGAGGAGGCAGTGTTATTGATTCAGCAAAAGCAATAGGATATGGCATAGCTAATGAGTGTGATGTATGGGATATATATAGTAAAAAAGTTATTCCAACCGGCTGCTTACCTGTTGGGGCAGTTTTAACTATTGCAGCTGCAGGAAGTGAAATGAGCAATTCATCAGTTATTACAAATGAAGAAGGATGGCTGAAAAGAGGATGTAATTCTGAGTATGCACGTTGTAAATTTGCAATTATGAATCCGGAACTTACTTATACATTACCTAAATATCAGACTGCCAGTGGAGCTACTGATATATTAATGCATACTATGGAACGTTATTTTACAAAAGAACAGAGCATGGAGATAACAGATAGAATTAGCGAAGGATTAATGAGAACAGTAATTCATAATGTAAAAATATTAATGAAAAATCCAAAAGATTATAATGCACGTGCTGAAGTAATGTGGGCAGGAAGTCTTTCGCATAATGATTTAACTGGATGTGGTTCAGTTGGTGATTGGTCATGTCATCAATTAGAACATGAACTTGGAGGTATGTTTGATGTTGCCCACGGAGCTGGTTTGGCAGCAGTTTGGGGAAGCTGGGCTAGGTATGTGTACAAAAGTAATATAAGCCGTTTTGTACAATTCGCTGTAAACGTAATGGGAATAACCAATGACTTTTATCATCCAGAAAAAGTTGCATTAGAGGGAATAGAAGCAATGGAAAGTTTTTATCATTCTATTGATATGCCAATATCAATAAAAGAACTTGGAGTTAATTTGACAGATGATCAAATTGATGACCTAGCTTATAAATGTAGCTTCAAAGATACTAGAACCATAGGGGAATTTCAAAAGCTCAATATGGAAGACATGAAAAAAATTTATATAATGGCTAGATAAAAATTATTTCAGGAATTATAGTCAGTGTTATAAATCTTTAAAGAGCCAAAAAGTATACAAGATAAGCTTTTTGGCTCTTTTATATGTTAATAGGTGGTGATAAATTTTTAGAGAATTTGATCAGTAAACATGATAAGACTCAACTTAGACAAAAAATTGAATACAATATATAACAGATAACTATTTTAAAGGAGAATAAAATGAAGGTTATAATTATAGGTGGAGGATGGGCAGGGTGCTGTGCCGCATTAGAAGCAGTAAAATTAGGTGCAGAAGTTGAGTTATATGAGAGAACTGATTTGCTACTTGGAGTAGGAAATGTTGGTGGAATAATGAGGAATAATGGAAGATATACTGCTGCAGAAGAGCTGATAAATCTTGGTGCAGGTGATTTCATAAGAATTATGGATTCAATAGCAATTCATAAGAATATAGATTTCCCAGAGCACAAACATGCATGGCTATGTGATATAGGTAAAGCTGAACCCATTGTTCGAAGATATTTAATAGAATGTGGAGTTAAAATATTTTTGCAAAGTAGAATAACAGATGTAAATATGGAAGGCAATAAAATAAAATCATTGGTATTATTTAATAAAGATATTATAACTGGAGATGTATTTGTAGAAACTACAGGCTCAACAGGATCAATGCCTAATTGTGTGAAGTATGGAAATGGATGCGTCATGTGTACATTAAGATGTCCTAGCTTTGGTGCAAGAGTTAGTATAAGCAGTAGAGCAGGAGTAAATGACTTAGTAGGAGAAAGAACAAATGGAATGAAGGGTGCAATGAGCGGATCTTGTGAATTTCCTAGAGAATCTTTATCAAAAGACATAATAAAAGAATTAGAGAAAAATGGAGTTGTAGTTATTCCTATACCTAAGGAAGATGTACATTTAGAAAAGTTAGAACAAAAGGTATGCCAACAATATGCTACCTTAGAATTTGCGGAGAATATTATATTATTAGATACGGGGCGCGTAAAGCTTATGACGTCTCACTATCCATTGGACAAGTTAAGGAAAATCAAAGGATTAGAAAATGTAGTTTATATAGATCCACTGGTTGGAAGTAATGGTAATTCAATTAGATATTTATGTGCTGCGCCTAGAAATAATTCAATGCAAGTAAATGGCGTTGAAAATTTATTTTGTGGAGGTGAAAAAAGTGGATTCTTTGTAGGTCATACTGAGGCTATGACTACAGGGACTTTAGCAGGTTATAATGCAGTTCAATATTTGGAGAAAAAGCCTTTATTAGAATTGCCAAGAGAGCTTGCTACAGGTGATATTATTGCATATGCAAATGACAAAGTTAAGGAAGGAAAAATGAGTGAAAGATATACATTTTCAGGAGCAGAATATTTTGAAAGGATGAAAGATTTAGGATTGTATAGCATAGATAATGATGAAATAAGATCAAGAGTTAAAAAACTAAATTTAACAAATATATTTTCAAAGCAATGTAAAAACTAAGTTTCTATAATTAAAAATATTAAATTTTGGGGAGCCTTTATTAGCTTCCCAATAATTATGAATGAAAATAAGAATATAAATTCTATGAATTCATGTTATAATAAATATAAAATATGGTAATGTACATAAATATTTATTTTTAAGGAATAATAACGCAATGTTAAGTAAAAATAAATAAGTAATTATTAATAATAATTACGTCCTAAATAAAGAGAGATAACTTATTTAATTAAAACGTTATATCCAATTGGTTTAATACATTGTTATGGAGGATATTATGAAAAGTGTAGAAAAAGGAAAAAAACTATTTTTATCCATGGTGATAGCAATATTAGCTGTAAGTATAGTTACAACTGCAGTTAGCTATTTTATGCAAGGAAACATAGGAATAATTTCAGGACTAACTAGGACTGTAGTAGAAGCTATTCTCTTATATTTTATATTTAAAGGAAAAGCATGGGCTAAGATTATAATGATAATTTTGCTTATAATTGTCATTCTAGCGGCAGTTGCAGCAATTATGATTTCGCCTAATATAATGATTACTATGTTAATGATAGTGTATATCTTTAGCGTATATATTATAGGAATATCGCCAAGTGTTAAAGAATATTTAAAGTCAAGTAATAATAAGTAAAGCAACAAAATAAAGAGGTATTTTGATTTTTATCAAAGTGCCTCTTTATTTATTGCTTTAAGTAATATGGGTAGAATTTTTTTATGCAGAATACATCCTAATTATTTTATAGTAAATAGTACTAATTGTAAAACCAACTTAACTTTATTAAGTTTCTGTTTATAAATAAATAATATAAATAAGTTTTTGTATTATTTAATAAAATTTAATTAAAATAAAATTATGATATAATAGGCATAAAACTCTTATAGTTTTATATAAAATTGGGGTGATAATATGTCAATTACTGTAGGGAAATTATTTGGAAATGGGGCCGTTTTGTATCAAATGAAACTGCTAGCAGGACAGAAAGGCCTTAATAATCTAGTGGAATGGGTACATATTATTGAAAATGATGAGGTGAGTGAATTTCTTCATGGAAATGAAGTTGTCCTTACATCAGGCATTCTAAATGATGGCGATGGATGGTTGTTAGAATATACAAAAAAGCTATATGCTGCTCGGGCAAGCGCTTTTGTTGTAAATATTGGGCCATACACCAAGTCAATACCTAACGATGTTATAGAATATTGTGACCGAATAAAAATGCCTCTTTATACTATTCCATGGGAAACAAGAATGGTAGATTTAACACGGAATATATGTTATCGAATAATGCAAAGTGAGCAAGTAGAAATAAGTATAGCAAGTACGATTAAGAATATTATATTTAAAACAGGTGATATAGAAACATTAATTTTACAGATGGAGAGATATGGATATTTGAGAGACAGTCATTTTTGCTTTATAGTCATGTCCTTTGAACACAAAGAAGACAATCAATTAGAATTTGATATGAATAAAATTAAAATGTATTCAGAAAGATTAGCTAGAAGTATTCATGAATTATATATTTCATTTTCATATAAAGATTCTTGGGTTCTGGCTCTTGTGAATTATGGAAATTACGATGTCACTAATTTTGTTGATACTTTTTTTAAGAATTGGAATGAACCTTCATGGAAGGTTCATATGGGAATAAGTGAAAATAAAGCAGGTATTAAAATGCAGGCGGAGAATTTTAATAATGCTTTCACAGCAATGACGATGGCCCAAAAACAAGGCAAAGAAATGGTGTTTTATGATAAATTAGATATTCATAAATTGCTTTTAAATGCTAAGGATAAAGAGGTGCTTAAAGAATATTACAATGATACTCTAGGTAAGTTAGAAAAATATGATAAGGAAAATAATACTGATTTAATGAGCTTCTTATATATGTTTTTACAGAACAACGGTAGTCAAAGTCTTGTTGCTGAAAAACAATATATTCATAGGAATACAGTAAATAATCAGCTTAAAAAGATTGAAAAGATTACTGGATATAATCCATCAAATTTAGAAGAAAAACTACGATTTTATTTAGGTTTTTTTGTGAAGGATGTTATGTAGGCAACTTGGGACTTGTTATTTATATTAATGTGCCTAAATGTGCAGTTGCACAAATAAACTTAGTCACTTATTCATTGATATAACAGTTTTACTAGTATATAATAAAAACAACTTAAAGAAAAAACGAATTTAATAGAGATAACAGCAACGGAGCTTGTTCACTTGAATAAGTTCCGTTTTTTTATTTGAGGAAAATATTAAATGTATATAGGGGAGTGTATAAAGATGAATGGTGAAGAAATTAGGAGTACTTTAAAAGAATATAATTTACAATCATGGAGCAAACAAAGAAATTTAAATCCTATTTCAGTTGAAAAAGCTGATGGTATTTACTTTTGGGATTATGATGGAAATAGATATTCAGATATGTCGTCACAACTTGTTAATATGAATTTAGGTTTTGGAAATAAAGCGATTGGAGATGCAATAAAAGAACAAGTAGATAAATATTGTTTTGTAGGGCCATCTTATGGAGCCGAATCTAGAGCCAAGCTTGCAAAGAAGATCATTGAATTAATGCCTGATAATATGGGGAAGGTATTTTTTACAAATGCAGGTGCAGAATCAAATGAGAATGCTGTAAAGATAGCAAGAATGTTTACAGGTAAGACAAAGGTGTTCAGCCGTTATAGAAGTTATCACGGATCTTCGTTTGGTGCTGGTAATTTAACAGGTGAACCTAGAAGATATCAATTAGAACCTGGTATTCCAGGATTCGTAAAATTCTTTGATCCATATATTTATAGAGAACCAATAGAATTCGAATCAGAAGAAGCCGCAACAAAATATTACTTGGCCAAGCTAAGAGAACAAATAATTTATGAAGGACCTGATAGCGTAGCTGCAATAGTTTTAGAGACTATAACAGGTTCAAATGGAGTTATCATTCCGCCAAGAGGATATCTTCCAGGAGTTAGAGCTTTATGTGATGAATTTAAAATCTTAATGATTTGTGATGAAGTTATGACAGGCTGGGGCAGAACAGGTAGAATGTTTGGTTTTGAGAATTTTGATGTAAAACCAGATATAGTAACTTTTGCAAAAGGTGTTACTTGTGGATATGTTCAACTTGGTGGAGTTGTAGTAAGTAAAGAAATAGCAGCTTACTTTGATGATAATTTATTATCTTGCGGACTAACTTATAGTGGACATCCCCTAGCTTGTGCAGCAGGTGTAGCGTGTATAAACTATTATGAAGAAGCAGGTATATTAAAAAATGTTAACGAAGTAGGTAGTGTACTTGGTGAAAAACTAGAAGAGATGAAAGCTTCTCACCCATCAGTTGGAGATGTGAGATATATTGGATTATTTTCAGCAGTAGAATTAGTAAAGGATAAAGGAAGCAAGGAACCCTTAGTACCATATGGAAAGGATCCGGAAGGAGTTATGGGGAAAATTCTAGGATTATTAAAGGAAAGAAAGTTTATGACATATACTCATGAGAACATGATACTTGTTGCTCCTCCATTAATAATTACAAAGGAGCAGTTAGAAGAGGAACTAGCTAAATTAGACGAAGTACTTGGAATTGTAGACAAACAATTTATCTAGATGAGGTGAGAAAATGGCATATGAATTTAGTTTACCAGGACGTACGATTATTGGAGATAATGCATTAGAATCAAGTGAAAATTTGATAAAATCCTTTGGAAAAAAAGCATTTATTGTATCTGGAAAAAATGTAACTAGAATTGGAACAGTTAAAGTTTTGACAGACTGTTTAAATAACTTAGGAATTGAATATGAAATTTTCAATGATATCATTGGAGAGCCTACCGATATAATGATTGAAAGTGGCGTAAAAGTTTATAAAAATGCTGAATGTGATTTCTGTATTGCCATCGGAGGAGGGAGTTCATTAGATAGCGGTAAAGCAATTGCTGCTATGACAAAATTAGAAGGTTCAATATCTGATTACATGGGAAAAACAATTGAAGGAGATTTTCCACCATTGGTTTTGATTCCAACTACAGCAGGGACAGGTTCAGAAGCTACCAAATTTACGGTTATTACAGATTCAAAGAGGAATATAAAAATGCTTCTAAAGGGAGAAGCATTACTACCTGATTTGGCAGTGATTGATTCCAAATTCTCAATGACATCACCTAAAAGCGTAACAGCGGCAACAGGAATGGATGCCCTAACTCATGCGGTAGAAGCTTATACATCAAGAAAAGCAAATTCCTTAACAGATACCTTCGCATTATCTGCAATCAAAAGAATTTTTGAGTTTTTACCATTGGTTTATAAAGATGGTGAAAATAAAAAGGCTAGAGAAGAAATGGCTATTGCTGCATATGAAGCTGGCGTATGTATAAATAATTCTTCAGTTACCTTGGTACATGGCATGAGCAGACCAATTGGAGCTAATTTTCATGTTGCTCACGGAATTTCAAATGCTATGCTTATAAAGGAATGCTTATCTTATGTTTTAGATGGAAGCTATGAACGTTTTGGTGCAATAGGTAGAGCAATTAATGCAACAAATGATAAGAAAAGTGATAAGGAAGCAGCAGAAGCTTTTCTAGAAAAATTAACAGAGTTATGTAACATATGTGAAATACCAAATTTAAAAGAGTATGGAATTAATAAAGAAGAATTCAATAAAGTCGTAGATAAGATGGCGCAAGATGCTATGAACAGTGGAAGTCCGTCAAATACTATAAAAGAAGTTAAAAAGGAAGACTTATTAATTATATACAGTAAGTTATGGTGAATATGAAGTGATTGCAACGGTGCAAAACAAATAGTTTTGTACCGTTTTTTGTTTAAAAGGAGGCGTAAATCAATGAGTATGTTAAATGAAATAGATACAGAATTTGAAAGCAGAAATGCTTTTAGAAAGAAAGAAGAAAAAGTAGAAATTAAAATTGAAGATTTAAGTATGGTTTACCAAGATAAGAATGGTGGAGAACCAGTAACAGCGCTTAAGAATGTTAATTTAGAAATCAAAGAAGGAGAATTTATTTCATTACTAGGTCCTTCTGGTTGTGGAAAGACAACATTACTTCGTATTATAGCTGATCTATTGCAACCTTCTTCAGGAAAAGTGATAGTACGAGGACAAAGCCCAAGAGAAATAAGACTTCAAAAGAAATATGGCATAGTATTTCAGAATCCAGTTCTATACGATTGGAGAACAGTAAGAAGAAATGTTTGTATGCCAATGGAGCTTCTAGGAATGAAGAAGCAGGATCGTACTTCAAGAGTTACGGAAATGCTTGATCTAGTTGGACTTACTAACTTTGGTACGCATTATCCTTATGAATTAAGTGGAGGGATGCAGCAAAGGGTTGGTATAGCAAGAGCATTAGCCATTAATCCGGAAATACTTCTTATGGATGAACCATTCTCAGCTTTAGATGAATTTACACGTGAAAAGCTTCATGAAGATCTTTTAGAAATATGGACAAAGACCAAAAAGACAGTAGTTTTTGTAACCCATAATATTTCAGAAGCAGTATTTTTATCGGATAAAGTTGTGGTTTTATCTCCACATCCAGGACGTGTTTCTGCTGTGATTGATATTGACATACCAAGACCAAGAAATATGGAGTCAAAACAGTCAAAACAATTTTATGATTATATAACCAAAATAAGAAATAGCTTTGAGGGGGTATGATTATGATTAGCAGGAAAGAGAAATATAAAGTTAATCTAGTTTGGGCTATAGGAATTTTTATAGCTTGGGAATTAGTAGCTTTCTTTCTAGAACAAGTGATGCATGATCCAATGGCTGGAGCAAAACTGCCTTATCCACATAGTGTCATCATATCAATAGCAGAAAATTTCACTGATTTAATGAGCGCAGCTGGACTTACTTTTTCAAGAGCTGTATTTGGGTTTGCACTTGGAGCTGCAATAGGATTTGTTTTAGCAATAATTATGAGTTTATCGAAAATAGCAGAAAAAATATCATTACCTTATTTAATAATATCACAAATGATACCTGTACTCGGGTTAGCTCCTATAATCTTTACTTTAGTCAGGGATATGAATACTTCTAGGATAGTAATTGCAGCATATATCACATTTTTCCCAGTTTCAGTAAATATGCTTAGCGGATTAAATAGTGTAGAAAGCGATAAAAAAGAATTGCTATACTCATATGCTGCAAAAAAGAAAAGCATATATTATAAGCTTATGATTCCATATTCAATGCCATATTTATTTGCTGGTTTAAAAATAGCGGCACCAATGTCAATAACAGCATCTATATTAGTTGACATGTTAGGTTCAAGTGGCGGAATTGGAGTGAAACTTTTATACTCGTTATACTCAGGAACAAAAGATGTATTCTGGGGATCAGTAGTTACCAGCGCTTTAATGGGGATTTTGAGTTATTTTATAGTAATACTATTCGAAAAAATTTGTATGCCTTGGAGAAAACAGACTACATAGGGAGGTAATTTTATGAATGAAAAAATTAAAAATGTCTTATGGCCTTTAGGTTTTGGAATATTAATGATAATCGCATGGCAAGTTGGTATCATTCATGCTGCATTGGGTTTTAAGCCATTTCAATTACCAGTACCATCACAAATTATAAAAACTTTAAGTGATAATTTTTCTAAAGCCCTAACTGACACAATGATTACAGTTTCTGGAGCATTGGTAGGACTTGCTTTAGGATGCATAATTGGGTTTATTGTTGCAGTTATAGCTACGCAGTTTCCAAAGTGGGGATATACAGGACTTAGTGTAATAGCTGCATTTAATGCAATTCCAATTGTTGCATTATCTCCTATTATGAATCGTTGGTTTACAAGTGGTTTTGCACAAAAAGTTGGTGTTGTAACGGTTGTATGTATGGCAGCTATGGCAATTAATTCCTATAGGGGAGTAAATGATTTAAAACCATTTGCAAAAGATTTATTAGAGTCATATGCAGCACCAGAAAAAATTATATTTTTCAAGCTTCGTTTACCTAATTGTCTTCCGAGTGTTTTAACTGCATTAAAAATTAATGTGGCAGCAGCAATAATGGCGGCTATGATAAGTGAATACTTTGCAGCATCAACTTCAGGTATTGGTTTTGGAATTAAAGATAATTTAAGAAAAGGAATGATGGCCATGGGGTGGTCCTATATAGTAATGGCAGCATTAGTTGGGATTGTTTTATACTTAATTATTTTATTAATAGAACGTAGAACCATAAAATGGCATGCGTCACAAAGATAATACCAACTTTAAAATAGAAAAGTTTAGTTCAACCTAATATACTATTTGCTTTATAAGTAAAATTGAAAGTCACCGATATCTCTTAGAACTTCAAGAGAACACACAGATGGCATGTATAAGATAAATAATATTTATTTAATAAGGAGGAATTTATTATGAAAAAGAAGTTATTAGCTTTAGGGTTAGCTGTATTAATGATGGGGACGATGCTTATAGGATGTGGATCAAAAACATCAGAAACAACAGCGAAAGATGCAACTAAATCAGAGGATACTACAAAGAAGGATGGGGAGTTAGAAAAAGTAACACTTCAATTAAAATGGCTTCCGCAATCACAATTTATGGGATATTACGTAGCAGCAGCAAAAGGGTACTATAAAGATGAAGGAATAGATATTCAAATTCTTCCAGGAGGAAGTGACATTATTCCAGAACAAAATGTTTATAATGGTGTAGCCAATATAGGGGTAACTTGGGTTTCAAGTTTAATGACTTACCAAGCTCAAGGGTATGATTTACAAGAAATCGCTCAAGTATTTCAAAAATCAGGTATGTTATTAGTATCTAAAAAAGAAAAAGGTATTAATTCGCCAAAAGATCTAGCTGGTAAGAAAGTAGGTAACTGGTTTGGTGGCAATGAATATGAACTTCTTGCACTACTTTCAAAATACAATTTAGATAAAGAAAAAGACCTAAAACTTGTACAACAAGACTTTACAATGGATCAATTAAAAGAAGGATCAGTTGATGCAGCATCAGCGATGACTTATAACGAATTTGGTTTATTACTTGAAGGCGGCATGAAGAAAGAGGATTTAAATGTGATTGATATGAACAATGAAAGTGTTGCAATGATGGAAGATTGTTTATTTGTAAACTCTGAATGGGCAGGTAAGAATAAAGATTTATTAGTTCGTTTCTTAAAGGCATCTATAAAGGGGTGGAAAGATGCAGTCCAAGATCCTGAAGCAGCAGGAAAAACAGTTTATGATGTAGATAAATCAGTTTCATTAGATCACCAAGTTTATATGGCGAAAGAAGTTGCTAAACTTGTAGCACCTCAAGGATTTGATACTTCAAAAATTGGACAAATAGATATGAATGCAATTAAGCAAACAGGGGATTTCTTAAAACTTTATAATAAAGATTTAGCTAAAACTCCAGTGGTAGATGATACAACATTCACTTCAAAGTATTGGGAAGAAGCAACAAAATAATATGATAAAAATTGATTCATGTGTGGTTAAATCCACACAGAATCATCTTAAAATTTATATAACAAAAATTTTAATTTAAGAAAGTAATTTATCGCAAAAGAACTAATTTATTAAAAATACAAATATATTAGGAAGCCTAAATCAAAAGTACAACAAAAAGCAGAAGCATTAAAGAGAAAATTATTAACTAAATTAGTTATTTAGATATTAAGGATATATATAAATGGAAGGAGAATACTTATGGATTTAATTATTAAGAATGGAACTATTGTAACACCATTAGAATCTTATGTAGCTGACCTTGCTGTAAAAGGTGGAAAGATTGTAGCGATTGGAACAGGTTTTTCAGAAGAAGGTGCAAGTGTTGTAGATGCTAAAGGTAAGTTAATATTACCAGGGGCTATAGACGCACATACTCATTTAGCTATGCCGTTTGGAGGTACTGTTTCAGCTGACAGCTATCTTGCCGGAACACGGGCAGCTGCTTGCGGAGGTGTTACAACAGTATTTGATTATCCAATGCAAAGAAAAGGCAACGGAATAATTGAAACCATTGAAACAAGAAAAGAAATGTGTGATACAGAGGCGTGCGTAGATTATGCATTTCATTGTATCATAACTGATTTAAATGAAGGAACTATCTTAGATGAATTTGAAGATGCGGTTGAATATGGAGTACCTAGTTTTAAATGTTTCTTAGTTTATAAAAAAGAGGGCATGATGGTAGATGATGCGACTTTAGTGAAAATACTATTGAAGGCTAAAGAAACTGGGGCGATGACAAACATCCATGCTGAAAATCCCGATTTGATTGATTTAAATATTGAAAACTTCTTAAAAGAAGGAAAAACTTCAGCATGGTATCACTACTTAAGCAGACCAGAATTTGTTGAAGCTGAGGCAGATAAAAGGGCAGTGCATTTAGCTAAATCCATAGGAGCCCCACTATATTTAGTTCATATGGCAGACAAGGAAGGATTAGAAACTGCTATTGAAGCCAAAAGAGAAGGTCATGATATATATGTTGAAACATGCCCACAATATTTGGAATTTACATGCGATGTTTATAAAAGAGAAGATGGCAGAAATTTTGTATGTTCACCACCAATGAAAGGGCAAGAAAGTCAAGATGCACTTTGGAAAGCTATTAAATCGGGAGATATTGATACTGTAGCTACAGACCACTGCCCATTCCAAAGCTATGAAAAGGACTGGGGGAAAGATGATTTTACGAAGATTCCAAATGGGTGTGCAGGCGTAGAAAATTTATATCCATATATGCTTTCAGCAGCAAATGAAGGAAAAATAACTTTTAATAGAGCTGTAGAATTATGTTCATTTAATCCAGCTAAAATATTTGGATGTACAGAAAAAGGTTCTCTAACAGTTGGAAAAGATGCAGACATTGTAATTTATGATCCAAATAAAGACTTCACAATTTCGGTAGAGAATATGCATTCAGATTATGATCATACAATTTGGGAAGGCAAAACTCTTCATGGATATCCAGTTCAAACCTATGTGCGTGGGAATTTAGTTTATGATAATGGTGAATTCGTTGGAAAAGCAGGATTTGGACAATTTGTGAAACGAGTAGGAAGAAAGTAAATAGGAACTTGGCTTAGGTGATATTTAGTGCCTGGACTGTAGTTCAAGTTATCTAGGATTATGATACTGTTATCTACAGATTAAGAATAATGAGAGTTATAGTGGCTAAACATCAGATAAGCGATAATTTAGGAGGAATGGAAATGAGTAGTTTATTTTATAAAGATATTTCAACAAATGAATATGTGTCAGGGTGTTTGTTGTGCGATGAAGCACCTTGTCGCAAAGCTTGTCCCCACTTCCTTGAAGTGGATACTATTATCCGTTCTTTAAGGTTTGAAAATAAGGCTGGGGCAGTAAATAAACTGCCCAATCTACTTCCTTGTGACACATGTGAAGAAAAGCCATGTAAGGAGGCTTGCTTAAAAGGAAAAATTAATAAATCAGTACCAATTGACAAAGTTATGAAAGCAATATCAACTGAATCTAGAGTTAAAGAAAATGAAGTTGATTTAGAAATAGACTTCTGTGGGGTGAAGTGTGAAAATCCATTTTTCCTTTCATCATCAGTAGTTGGAAGCAATTACGAAATGGTAGCTAAAGCATTTGAAATGGGCTGGGCAGGGGTAGCATTTAAGACTATTGGAATGTTTGTACCAAAGGAGGTTTCACCAAGGTTTACTGCTTTAAGTAAAGAAAGTGTTCCATTTGTTGGGTTCAAAAATATAGAGCAGATTTCGGATCACACATTGGAAGAGAATATAGGATTTTTAAAAAGATTGAAAAAAGACTATCCAAGCAAAATTATTGTTGCATCAATCATGGGGCAAAACGAAGAAGAATGGACTAAATTGGCCAAGCTAATGACAGAGGCAGGAGCAGACATTATTGAATGTAATTTCTCATGCCCGCATATGACAAGTAAAGGCGTAGGTTCAGATGTTGGACAAAATCCAGATTTGGTAGCACTATATACTAAAGCTACTAGAAAGGGAACAAATTTACCTATACTTGCAAAGATGACACCTAATATTGGAAATATGGAAATACCAGCAATGGCTGCAATGGAGGCAGGAGCAACAGGTATTGCAGCAATTAATACAATTAAGAGTATTATGAATCTAAACCTAGAAAACTTTGAATCGGAACCTAATGTTGAAGGTAAGACTAGTGTAGGAGGATACTCAGGAAAAGCAGTAAAACCAATTGCTTTACGCTTTATTCATGATATGAAAGCTTGTGAAGAACTAAAAGATGCGCCAATAAGTGGGATGGGTGGTATCGAAACATGGAAAGATGCAGCTGAATTTATGGCCTTAGGATGTGAAAATTTGCAAATAACAACGTCTGTAATGCAATATGGCTATAGAATTATCGATGATTTAATTAATGGAATGAAATTGTACTTAAGTTCACAAGGATATAAAAATATATCTGAAATTGTTGGTAGTGCTTTACCTAATATTGTGCCAACAGATAAACTTGATAGAGACAGTATTTGTTATCCAAGGTTTGATAGGCAAAAGTGCATAGGATGTGGACGATGTTACTTATCATGTTATGATGGTGGGCATCAAGCAATTAAGGTGGACATAAATACAAGAATGCCAATCTTGTTAGTAGATAAATGTGTAGGCTGTCAATTATGCAGTACTGTATGTCCTGTAAGGGCAGTAGAACCAGGAAAGAGAGTGAAAAAATAATTACTATACTAAATTTAAAGGGGGATATTCATATGTTAACTTGTAATAAAGAAAGGCTTCAAGACAAAATCACAACATTTAGTAAATTCGGAGATACAGGTAAAGGAGGAATCACAAGGTTGTCTTTATCACCTGCTGCTTTAGAAGCAAGAGAAGAATTTTGCAAAAGATGCAAAGCACTTGGTATGGAGATAAAAACCGACGATATGGCGAACATATATGCAACCATTCCAGGAGAGGAAAAGTTACCTGCTATTATGATGGGATCTCATGCTGATTCAGTTAAACAAGGTGGTAATTATGATGGTATTTTGGGAGTTCTTACTGGATTAGAAGTTGCAGAAACTATAGTAACTGAAAAAATAGCTCATAAACATCCAATCACAGTTGTTATATGGACTAATGAAGAAGGGGCACGCTTTGAACCAGCAATGATGTCATCGGGTGTTATTACAGGAAAATTTGATAAAGACGTTATGTTAGCATCTAAGGATACTGAAGGAGTTACATTTAAGGAAGCATTAGAAGCTAGTGGATATATGGGAAAAATAGAAAATCGAATGAATCCAGAAAAATACAGGGCACTAGTTGAATTACATGTTGAACAAGGACCTGTTTTAGAAGATGAAAAAATTGATATAGGAGTAGTTGAAGGTGTTTGCGGAATGATAAATTATGAATTTACATTTACAGGTCAAGCAGATCATGCTGGAACAACTCCAATGAAATATAGAAAAGATGCTCTATATGCGGCTGTAAAAACTATTCAATATCTTCATGATGAACTAGACAAGCTTGATAGTAAGCTAGTATATACAACAGGAAAGATTTCAGCTCATCCAAATATCCATACGGTAATTCCTGATTATGTTAAATTCACTTTGGATGCAAGGCATCAAGATCCAGAAGTAATTAATCAAGTTCTTGAAATAATTAAGGCTATTCCTAAAGTTGTTGAAAAATGTGAAGCAAGTTATGAAAAAGCTTGGTCAAGAAATACAGTTCATTTTTATTCTGAGTTTGTAGATTATGTTGAAAAAAATGCAAAAGAATTTGGATATTCAACAAAAAGAATGTATAGTGGTCCGGGACATGATGCACAATTTATTACAGATATCATTCCAACTACAATGATCTTTGTTCCAAGTGAAAAGGGGCACAGTCATTGCGAAAAAGAATTTACACCACTTGAAAACTGTTTAAAGGGTGCAAATGTTTTGTTGAAGACAATATTAGATATTGATAATAATTAATTTTTATAACATTAAATAAAAACAATTTCATGGTATAAACATCATGAAATTGTTTTTATATTTACAATTAAAAAAAGTATAATTGTACTATTTTTTACTGATATAACATTTATATATGATTGTTTGTTCCAGGTTCTGAAATATTTTTAAGAGCAACCTCAGCATTATCCTGTAGATTTGGTTCTTGTGAAATATCACCAAGAGAAACGATACCGATAACACTGTTATTTTCTACAATAGGTAATCTTCTTATTTGATGTCTGCTCATTAGTCTTACTGCATCATGAACATCCATATCAGGACTTCCTGTAACAGGATTTGAAGTCATATAATCACATATCTTTTGTTGGTCTGCACTTGCACCTGATGCTACACAATCCAAAGCAATATCTCTATCTGTAATCATTCCAACTAATTTGTTTGAGTTATCACAAACAGGTATTGCGCCCACGTCAAATTGTCTCATCATTTGAGCAGCTCTTTCAATAGAATCTTCTGAATTTAAACTCACTATATCTTTTGACATTACATCTTTTATTTGCATAATGATCACCTCCAAAAATATATTTCCCTATGAATATGTTTTTTATTATTAAAATTTTGTAGCTAATAAAAATTTGGATTGAATAGATTTATCGAAATACTTATGTTAATTCTTGAAATAAAAAACGCAGAAAAAACATCTATTTTTTAAGAGAGATGAAATATTATTAAATTTTAATTAATAGGATAAAGTTAACAGTGAAAATGTTATAATATTGTAGAGTAGTAATATTACTTAATAATACTTTCACTCTATAAGAAGTGAAAAAGGGAAGTAGGAGGATAAAATGAATAATATTGTGTTTCTTAATGCAAGCAGAATAAACTTTGATGGACAACTTGATTTTTCATCTCTAGATAATTTAGGTAAAGTGACTAAATATGAAGATAGCAGTAGTGATGAAATCTTAGAACGAGTAAGAGAACAAAATATTGTAATTACAAAGGAACTTACAATTAGCAAGGAGTTAATTGAAAAGTTTCCATCCAGTGTTAAATTAATTTGTGAGGCTGGTACTGGATATAATAATATTGACATTATAGCAGCAAGAGAAAAAGGTATATCTGTATGCAATGTACCAGGATATAGCAGCGAAGCGGTTGCACAACTAGTGATTACATTTATTCTAAATTTAAGTTCATCATTAGCGCAGCAACAAAGAATGATTGAAAATAAAAATTACAGTAATTTTACTAAATATCTTCAGGTTCCTCATATAGAAATACAAAATAAAACACTTGGAATTATAGGTGCTGGATCTATAGGAATGCAAGTCATGAATGTAGCTAAAGCATTGGGAATGAAAATACTTGTATACAGTAGAAGCTATAAAGATTTAGGAGATTCAAATATCAAATTTGTCAGCCTTGAAGAACTTTTAAAAGAAAGTGATTTTGTTACAATACATTGTCCACTTACAACAGAAACAAGGTATCTTATTGATAAGTCTAGATTAGATCTTATGAAATCGTCATCATTTATTATAAATACATCTAGAGGAGCCATTATAAAGGAAACTGATTTAATTGAAGCTTTGAATAATAAAAAGATTGCAGGTGCCGCACTTGACGTTCAAGATCCAGAACCTCCAGAATTAAATAATCCACTTTTTAACATGGAAAATGTCATTCTTACTCCACATATAGGTTGGAAATGTTTTGAGTCTAGGCAAAGGCTTATAAATTTATTAGCAAATAATATAGAAGCTTTTATTAAGAACGAACCTGTTAATATTATTGTTTAAAATTAAGTATCAAGTAATAAGGATATTTTTGAATTTACAATAGATTCACTAGGTCTTATATGACAAAAAATTATATCCCAGCAATTAGTTAATACTAATTGTTGGGATATATTCTAATTGTTTATCGCTATTTAGAAAATTAGTGAGGCCGTTTGCTCATTTATTTGCTTTACATATTTTAACCATCTCACCATGATCTCCAATCCAGCATTTAATTCCAGGATATTTTGCATTAAGATAATCATAGAACAATATAGGATTTTCGCTATTATCATCAAACATTTCATAGTGCCCGGGAACGACCAAATTAGGCTTAATAGCTCCAGCTAAATCAACTGCTTCTTGATAAGTTATATTTCCTATTAAATTTTCTCTATATCTTTTCGCATCGCGCCCATTGATAGGAAGAAACATAATGTCAAAGTTATCCCACTGCTTTAATTTTGAGAAGATACCATCATACATACATGTATCACCAGAATGGTATACAGTACATCCATTTCCCTCAATTGTATAGCCTAAGTATGGATAGAGACCAGACGGATCTTGATCTAAGAACTCATGAGCTGAAGGAATTGCGGATATTTTTAAATCTTTTTCTGAAATGGATAATCCATCATCCAGACCTATAAATCTATTTTTAGGTATTTTCAAGTCATCTGAAAGCTCAGTGATAAGAAGCTTTGGAACTACAAATTTTGCGTTGGGCGAACTAATAGATAATTGGTGCCATACATCTCGATCAATATGGTCAGGATGATCATGAGTGCCAATTATAAAATCTGCATTGACAATTTCCTCTGGCTTTAATAGTGGAGGAATATTTCTATTAGGCCAATCCGATAGAAACACATCTAAATAGATAGTAGTTTCAGCTATCTTAATAGCATATCCCAGCTGTCCAAGCCACCAGAACGCAACATCTCCATTTTCTAAAATACATTCATCAATATCTTTTATTAATTCAATTCCAGTTTTCATAATAACACCATCCTTTTTGAAATAATTATATATTACCACAAGTGGTTCATATTGTAATTATTTTTTTGAATAGTAAGAATTTGAGAATAGAAAAAATATGTTATAATTAGAGAAATAGTTTTGAGAAAATAAGATAATGATAGGATGAACGAAATGAATCTAAAAGAACTAAATAATGAAGATATTGAAATTATCTATAATGAACATATGATAAAAGATTTTCCGTATGGGGAATTAAAGCCTCTTGATGTAATACAGAAACTTAATAAAAGAAAAAATTACATATGTATAGGCTTGTATAATAATAATGAACTCCTAGCATACGCACTTTTAGCTTCATCAAAATCATATTTGTTAATTGATTACTATGCGGTATGCAAAGATCATAGAGATGAAGGAATTGGAAGTGAATTTTTAAATATACTACAGGAGCATTTTAGAAATTATGATGGAATTATAGTAGAAGTAGAGAGGGTAGAATGCGGACCTAATGAAAGTGAGAAAATTATTAGAAAAAGAAGAATTGACTTTTATAAAAGAAACGGGATGAGAATGACAAATATTTATTGTAAATTATTTGATATAGATTATTGCATTATGTGTTTATGTAATGTAGATCTTGAAGATCTGGCAATTTATACAGGATTAAAGGATATATATAAAGAAATAATTCCAGGAAGCTTATATTCAAAATATGTTGAATTAAGTTATGTATAGTTTAAATTCTTAAAATATAAAAGTTCTATTTTTACTACATTAAATAAGAGCAAAGGCTTATTGAAAAATATAATTTTAAAATATATAATAATGTTATTAAACAGCTACCCAAACCAAAGCTTTAAAAAAATAAAGATAAATTAATTCTTTCAAAATGGCTATGAAGTCTAATTTTTATACTAACAAAGTATATGAATTAGACTTTTTTTATTCTTTGAGAAAATTATATTCCAATAAAATTTGTGGATAACTTAAAAAAGTTGATTGATTAGTTCTTGTATTTTAAAAAGATTAAAAAAGAAATCTTATTCGCCTGCCAAATTTTTCTCACATGCGTTCGAAAAGGCAGATGCGTGAAAAAATCTCAGGCTCCACAGTCGCCTGCGATTTTGTTCTTTCTGTTAATTAAAAAGATTAAATGCTTTTGTAATTAAAATAAAATTTATTACAAAAGAATTTACAGAAATTAAGTATAAACATGGAGGTATTTATGGTTAATGAAATTGCAGTTTGTGTAAATGATTTTGGAGAGGTTACTGAATATGAGAAAACCAAATTTATTAAGGTTTTTACAAAGCAGAGAAATGAATGGAGAGTGGTTAAAGAATTAGTATTTGAATTCTGTTATACAAAGGATAGTAAAGAAAGTTACTTAGAAGTTTTAAATATTGTGCAAGAGCTAGGAAAATGCAAAGTTTTTGTTGCTAAGAATTTTTCAGATTTAGTTCATACTACATTGGATAAAATGGGATTGAGTTTGTGGAATATGGATGGAAATCCAATATGTTTTTTGGATTATATATTAGAACAAGAAAAAGAGGAAGAGAAAGTAAGTAAATTTATAAATCATTCAGATATAAGTAATGATGGGCAATTTATTATCTCATTAGGTAATGGGGGATGTGGGCGTTATATATTAAATCTTAAGAATTTGCAGAAGGATAATATAGGTATTACGTCTAAGCAAGCTTTGAAGCCATTTCTAAATAGAAAAATTTTTAATGAGCTAATAATAGCCTGCAGTCATATTCCAAATTGGTTAGAGGAAGATTTAACAAAATTGAATCTTAAATTTCAGTTTTCAAAGATTGGAGAAAGTGATTATATTGTTGTAATAAATAATTATGATGGGTATTAGGATTTAGATTCTAGATTCAGTATTAAATGCAAGGAGGAAAAAATAGTGGATATTGAAGTGCGTAATAATAGAAAGATAAATGTAAGTTCTTTTTCAAAAATTATTGCTGAACATTTAAATATTGATAGTAACATTATAAGAAATTATATATTTGCTAATATAAGTATAAGTCTAACGAGAAGCAAAGAAATGAAAAAAGATATTGATAAAATATATTATGAGGATAGACTGAAATATTATAATGCGGCTATAAATGACACTTGTATAAATTATACTACTATAAAGCAAGCAAATATTGAACAAGAAATATATTCACGTAGGATTGTTGGGGTACTTATAGAAGGGGAAACGGATAGTATGCTAAGAAGCAAAATTATTAAAGTTCTTAGAAAGTATTATCCAATTATATATAATGCTGTAAAGAAGCATGATAAGAAAACATTGAAAAATAGGTACATGAAAATGGATTTAATAACTAGAAATATAGAAGCAAAATTTGATGCGGCAGTATATCTATATTTTGCTATTTATATTTCACCAGAAATAGTAGATCAAGGGTTCGTAATTTCTATTCTAAACGATATTGAGGAGTTTGAATCTAAAAATTTTATAAATCAAAATATTGATATGGAGTTTGATAATTATAAGAATAGAATAAAAGAAGTTAGGTTGCTAATAAAGCGAAAGTTTGGGAAGATATATAATTTTAAAGATATCTTGAGAAATAATAATGAAGATGTTAGAAAGTTAGGCGAAATTTTAGAAGATTTGTTTATAATGAATGGGATTAATATAGAGAGTATGTTTGAAGACTCGCAATTTATTTGTATTGAGAAAATTATACTGCCTTATGTGAGGATAGTAAAAAATGAAGACTCAGACATAATTTTATTTTCTATTATTAGTGGAATATTTATGCAATCACTTATTAATGAGTATAAGAAGGCAAGAAACTTATATTTTAATAATATGGAGGAGTCAAGTAGCTATAAATTAAGCATATTAGAGGAGCAGATGATTGAAGTTAAAAAAGAAAACATTAGCTTAAAAAATAAACTTGATTATTTTAACAAGGAAAAGTTAATGTATGAAAAGAGATTGAAGTCTGAATTAAGCAAGCTAGATAGCATATATAAATTAGAAATAAAGAAGAAGGAAGATCAAATTAGAATTCTTGAGAACAAATTAAATGAAGAAAAGATTTTAAAATTGGATTTAGAATATTTAAAAGAATATGAGTTTAATTCTGATACTAATCACAGAATTTCGGATTCTAACAAAAGATTAGAGAAATATACTATCATCAAAAAAATTATTATAATTGGCGGAGATAAGGAATGGAGAAGGCGATTTAGAATAAAATATCCAGAAATAAGAATGTTAAATGGTTTCAACGAAAACTTTGATATAAGAATTTTAAATACAGCTGATTACATATTTTTTTATACCCAATATATGAATCATTCGACGTTTCATAGAGCTATGGATTTTATTAAGCTTAATAAATGTAAATTTGGATATATAGGAAAGACGAATATAGATCTTGTAGAGGGAGAAATTATCGAAAAAATAATTACATGCGAAGGAAATAATGAAGAGTATATATACTAGAAATAATTAAATTTTTATGTAACAAAGAATTTATGGGTGAGTTATAAATTAATTCATAAAAAAATGAATTAATTAATTTATGATATTTAGCAAGTGTTAAAGGATGTAGAAATTATTTTTATACTTATTAGGGGATAGGTTGGGTATGTAATCAGAAAATTTGAATTACAAAAAAAATATTGGGAAAAATAATTAGAACCAGATTGAAGGAGGATAGATGTATGGAAAAAAACACTAAGGAATGTCCAAATTGCAAGAAAAAAACTGCTAATAATTCAAAGTCTTGTAGTTCATGCGGACTAAATCTTGATAGTGATGAAAATTATATAAGAGCTAAAGAAGAAACTAATAATGGAAATGATAGTTTTTTGAGCGAGTTAAACAAAATAGCGGGAGGAAGCGGGAAAGTAGAATTAAGATTAAGAGATCTAGTTGTTAATGTATTTAAAAAGCACACACCAGAAGAGAGAGAAAATACATTTATTTGTGGAACAGCAAAAACATCTCCTAAGGAAGGCGAGATATGTTCAAAATGGCCTAAGCCTTGGCTGTTTTCAAGAGTTTTTTTTCTATTTGCAATAACTTTTGCTGGATTAGTAGCGCTGTTAAAAATTTTCGAGAATATATTAGCTTATCCAGGAATTATATTTATAGGTGCTTTGATAATTCCGTTTTCATTACTTATTTTCTTTTGGGAGGTAAATGCTCCAAGAAATATTAATATATTTGATGTAGTAAAAATATTCTTTTTTGGAGGTGTTTTTTCTTTGT
>NZ_CP043998.1:2135000-3307500 GCF_008705175.1 Clostridium beijerinckii
GCCGCAGAGAATAGGCACAAGCAACTGTTTAACAAAAACACAGGTCTCTGCTAAAGCGAAAGCTGATGTATAGGGGCTGACGCCTGCCCGGTGCTGGAAGGTTAAGGGGAACACTTAGTGAAATATCGCGAAGGTGTGAACTTAAGCCCCAGTAAACGGCGGCCGTAACTATAACGGTCCTAAGGTAGCGAAATTCCTTGTCAGGTAAGTTCTGACCCGCACGAATGGCGTAATGACTTGTGCACTGTCTCAACTGCAAATCCGGCGAAGTTGTAGTGCGAGTGAAGATGCTCGCTACCCGCGATTGGACGGAAAGACCCCGTAGAGCTTTACTGTAGCTTAGCATTGAATTTCGGTATTGTCTGTACAGGATAGGTGGGAGACTGGGAAACTAGGGCGTCAGCCTTGGTGGAGTCGTTGTTGGGATACCACCCTGATAGTATTGAAGTTCTAACTGGATGCCATGAAACTGGTGACAGGACATTGTTAGGTGGGCAGTTTGACTGGGGCGGTCGCCTCCTAAAATGTAACGGAGGCGCCCAAAGGTTCCCTCAGAACGGTCGGAAATCGTTCGAAGAGTGTAAAGGCAGAAGGGAGCCTGACTGCGACACCTACAAGTGGAGCAGGGACGAAAGTCGGGCTTAGTGATCCGGTGGTACCTCGTGGGAGGGCCATCGCTCAACGGATAAAAGCTACCTCGGGGATAACAGGCTGATCTCCCCCAAGAGTTCACATCGACGGGGAGGTTTGGCACCTCGATGTCGGCTCGTCGCATCCTGGGGCTGAAGTAGGTCCCAAGGGTTGGGCTGTTCGCCCATTAAAGCGGCACGCGAGCTGGGTTCAGAACGTCGTGAGACAGTTCGGTCCCTATCCGTCGCGGGCGTAGGAAATTTGAGAGGAGCTGTCCTTAGTACGAGAGGACCGGGATGGACTGACCTATGGTGTACCAGTTGTTTCGCCAGAAGCATAGCTGGGTAGCTAAGTCGGGAAGGGATAAACGCTGAAAGCATCTAAGTGTGAAGCCCACCTCAAGATGAGATTTCCCATAGCATAAGCTAGTAAGACCCCTTGAAGACTACAAGGTTGATAGGTCAGAGGTGTAAGTATGGTAACATATTTAGCTGACTGATACTAATAGGTCGAGGGCTTGACCAATATAATCAAGTTGTAATATACATTAATAGAGGAAGCTCGACTCACTGGCGTTCGCTGAGTAAGTTCGAGTATTCAGATATAAAATTTGGACCCTCACTTATGTGCAATTTTGAAAGAACAAATTCTTTCAAATAGCGTTCCGCGATAGCTCAATGGTGGAGCACTCGGCTGTTAACCGATAGGTTGGAGGTTCGAGTCCTCTTCGCGGAGCCAATATCTCGTGATGATGGCATAGAGGTAACACTCCTTCCCATTTCGAACAGGAAAGTTAAGGTCTATAGCGCCGATGGTACTGCATGGGAGACTGTGTGGCAGAGTAGGACGTTGCGAGGTAAGTATTAAAGATAGTCATAATGGCTGTCTTTTTTTTTATCAAATTTTGGGATGGTGAACATATAGATATATAAAAATAGGAATCTCACCAATAATGTGGAATATTAATGGTTATTCTGTTAAAATATAGATGAATATGCTAGAATTTGTGTTAGTGAATATTATATTTCATTATCATATGTTATCTAAAAAATTTAATTGATCAAAGTTTATTTTAAAATTATCAAGATATATAAAACCAATAAACTTATAAAGAATGAATTATATTATTTATAACTTATATGGTTGAAATTTCATTTGAGAATCTATATAGTAATTAGGTAGGAATTATCGTAGCTTTAATATGAATTTATTATGCTGACTTTATAGCGTTGTTAAGATGAACTATGATAAAAATAACTAATAATTAATTTACAAAGGAGACAGATATGCCTAATATTTTTGACGGACTTAGAAAAATTTCAGATAATGACATCATTGAACAAATTGCATTACTTGAAACAATGAATGTGACAAATATATCAAAGCCAATTATACAAAAGGCTAAGAAAAGAACTATAAGTATAATTAATTTTATAGGAAGTAAAATAGGAAAAAATCGTGTGCTTGAAGAACCGGAAGTAAAAGAAATATGGGCTTTGGTTGACGAAAAAAAAGAAGAATTGGAAAAGTGTACAAGAAATGAGTTAAATGAAAGGTTGTTCAACATTCTTTCCGAAAAGGCTAATGATGATTTAGAGAGTGCAACAGAGGACGAAGTATCAATAGAGGTAATAGAGGAAGCAGCTAAACTATATAAAGTGCATAAAAACTTAACGCCAAACCATAAGGCTGATATTATTTATTCAAAATATAATGAAAAGCTTAGTGGTAAGGCTAAAGAATATATAAATGGACAAGCATTTGTAGATCTACAAGAAACTACAAAAGATATAGAAGAAATTATAAGTAGTATGGATGAAGAACAAAAAAGAGAATTTACTCAATCAGTAGATGTTGCAAAATTGACATTTCTTAATGTGTGGAAAAAATTAGATAGGCAACATTTTATAAGACTTATATGGTTATGCGTTAAGGCTTATGGAGGTAGATTTACTGTGAAAGAAGAAGAACTTCCGAGTTTTGTAACAAGTGAAGAGGAAGTGGAAGCATTTAAAAGAGAAGAAGAATTAAAGAAGTCGCAGGAAGAATTGTTAAAGTTGAAAAAACAAATAGAATTATGTAAGGATAAAATAAATTCTATTGAGAATAGTTTAGAGAAAGAAAAACGTCTATTGAAGAGCGCAATTAGAAGTAGAGATAAAGCGGAAGAAGATATAATAGATTTGGGGAAAATACATATTAAATTAACATCAGTCAAGAAATCATATGAAGATGAATTAAAAGAGATTAAGGTTAAAATGGAAAACGCACCATTAGAGGAACTAGACTCACTTATGGAAGAATTTAAAGTAGTTAAGTTTGAAGAAATTGATGTGAATAATAAGATTTCAGATATTAATATAAAGGCCACATATAAGAAGGAATTGATAGATGATAATGTTAAAGCAATATCTATTAAAGAGGAAAGTATAAAAAACATTGGAATGGAATTTCAACATTTAAAAGAGGAAGCACATAACTTGGTAGATGCTTATAACAAAATGAAAAGTGATGTGAGAAATAAAGAAGAAGAAAAGAAGAGTGAAATATTTAAGAAATGGAGCCATTTTTTTAATAAGTTTACTTTTAATTTTGATAACTTGGGTAATGTAGTAAGCTTTACCCGAAGCGAATTACTTAAAATCGAACAATGTTTACATGAATTACATTTTACAAATGATCCAATGGCTTTAAGCATGGGAGTAATAGAAAGTAAAGGCAATAAGAAAAAAAAGGAAGAATATGAATACATAGATGTAAGCTTCTTAGATGGCTTTAAAATAGAGATTCAGTTTAGGATATTGGAAAATGGAGAAAAGACAGTACATATAGATGAAATCACTCCGGAATTTTAAATTATCTCATAAGTTATTTTTTTACAAGTATTTGGATAAAATTATAATTATGGAATATTTGCTTAGAATATAAGGTAAGGAGATAATAAAATGAATAGTTCTGAATTAACATCAGAAGATGTTAATGAAATTCTTAAAGATCAGAAAGAGTTTTTTAGCACTCAGGCTACTAAGAAAATAGAATTTCGAATTAATCAATTAAAAAAACTTAAAGAAAGTATAAAAGATTATGAAAGTAAAATTACTGAAGCTTTAAGTCTTGATTTGGGAAAACATGAATTTGAATCATATGTAACAGAAATAGGATTTGTATATTTGAGTATAGAAAATACAATTAATAATTTAAGGAAATGGGCAAAGCCTAAAAAAACAGAAACACCGATATTTTTAAAGCCTGGAAAAAGTTATATAGTTAGCGAACCTTATGGAAGCGTGTTAATAATCGGTCCTTACAATTACCCGTTTCAACTCGTTATTGAGCCGTTAATAGGTGCAATAAGTGCAGGGAATTGCATAGTAATAAAGCCTTCTGAAATTTCATTGAATGTTTCAAATACAATAAGTGAAATGATTTCAAAAATATTTGATAAAAAATATATAAGCTGTGTAGAAGGAAGTATTAAGACAAATATTTCATTAATAAATGCTCCATTTGATTATATATTCTTTACTGGAAGCGTAAGTGTTGGAAAGATAGTAATGAAAGCGGCAGCGCAAAATTTGATTCCAGTTACTCTAGAGCTAGGCGGTAAAAGTCCAGTAATAGTAGATGAAACTGCTAATATCAAAATTTCTGCTCAAAGGATTATTTGGGGAAAGACTTTAAATGCAGGGCAGACATGTGTAGCTCCAGATTATATTATGGTTAGTAAAAATATTAAAGATGAGCTTATTAAAGAAATGAAAAATGCCATAAAAGAATTTTTTGGAGATAACGTTAAATCTAGTAAATATTATGGCAGGATAATAAATGATAAACATTTTAACAGAATAAAAAATTTAATTGATAAAGATAAAAGGGGAATTCTTTATGGAGGAAGTTATGATGAATATGAAAGGTTTATAGAGCCAACAATTATAGATGTATCAGCATTTGAATCGGAAAGCATGAAGGAAGAAATATTTGGGCCTGTACTACCTATTATTGAGTTTGTTAATTTTGATGAGGTTGTAATGAAAATCAAAAAAATGCCTAAACCTCTGGCTCTTTATATATTCACTAATAATAAGAAAATACGAGAAAGAGTCATCGAAGAAATACCATCAGGAGGCATTTGTATAAATGATACTTTAAATCATTTAGCAAATAGTAATTTGCCATTTGGAGGTGTTGGAAATTCTGGTATAGGATCTTATCATGGAGAAGAGAGCTTTAAAACATTTTCTCATAGAAAAAGTGTCCTGAATAGAGGAACAAAAATAAATATTAGAATACTTTTTCCACCATATAGCGCAAAGAGTATGACTTTAATTAAAAAATTTCTTAATTAAAATAATAAATTTCTATTAGGAAACTAAGTTTTAATGTTATTAAAAAGCAAAATGCTGATATATCGTAGGTTATAATAGTAATAATTTTATTATATATAGGCTACGATATATTAAAGGTTAGTATAATTTCCATAGAAGAATAAATTTATTAATGGTCTAATGAAATGATAAGTAGCTTGAATTTTTACTTATAAATGATGTAGTGAAAAATTAGAGCCATAACTTCGAATATAAATCCTATTGAGCATACTCCAATCCAACCGAAATATTGCCAGCTTAAAGGTGCTAGAAATGAGCCTAATGATCCACCAAGAAAATATGAAACCATAAATACAGTATTAATTCGGCTACGTGCTTCATCACCAAGCTCATGTATCCTTGCTTGATTGGAAACTTGACCAGCTTGGGTTCCTAAATCTAGTAGTATAACACCAACAATTAAACCATAAAGTTTATATCCTAAAATGAAAAAACATATATAAGATAAAGTAGAAAAAATAATGCTTATTCCCACTGTAAATTTAGGGGTTTTTTTATCAGCAATTCTTCCAACAAAAGGTGCGGCGGCAGCTCCAGCAACCCCTATTAAACCAAGCAATCCAGCTTCACGTGTTCCAAGATTATAAACGTGAGAACCTAATAAAAAAATAACAGAAGTCCAAAATGCACTGAAAGCTCCAAACATCAATGCTCCATTTATAGATGCTTCTCTTAAAGTTTTCTCTTGTTTAATTAGAGGAAATATGGAGAGTATTAGCTTAGCGTATGATATACTGGAGTTTGGTATGCTTGTTGGAAAAAAGTTTTTTATTATTATTGCAAAAAGTGCCATTAAGAATGCAGCACAGAAATATACTGATCTCCAACCAAAAGCTTGGCCGACAATCCCACTAAATGTTCTTGATAGTAATATTCCTATTAGAAGTCCACTCATAACATTACCTATTATTTTTCCACGTTCTGAAGGTTCTGCCAAATGCGCAGCAAATGGAACTATTAGTTGAGGAATTATTGTTGTAAATCCAACTAACAGAGAAGCAATTAATAAAATTACGTAATTAGGAGAAATAGCAACTAATAGCAAAGAAATACCAACAACTATAAGCATTTTTATAATTAGATTACGACGTTCTTTTATATCTCCAAGTGGAACAAATAGAAATAATCCTAGAGCATAACCTATTTGGGTTAGAGTTACAATAAATCCTGCTTGAGATTCTGAAATATTAAAGTTTATAGAAATTTGTGTTAGTAATGGCTGAATAAAATATAGGTTTGCAACTGTAGCCCCGCAAGTAATAGCCATAATTAATATTATAAATCTGTTTAATTTAAAATTTGATTTATGAGTCATTTTAATCCTCCACAATACTGTATTGATTTATGTATAGATACTATACATATAATATAAAATAAAATACCTTGAAAAGGTATCTTATATTTTGTCTTTAAATTGCTTTAGAAAATTATACAAAAATTCTTTATTTTCTCTGCTAGCACTTCTCAATAACTCTTTTATAACAAGATTGTATTGGTTGTGATAGCTTTTATGATTTTTATATGCCACCTCACCTTTTTCTGTAAGCTTCAATATTAGTTTTGAATTACTATCAGAACTCGCCTCCTTAAATAGATAGCCCTTATTTTCTAATCTCTTTATAGTTTGTGAGACAGCACCTCGCGTAATCTCAAGTTTTCTTGCAATAGCTGAAATATGTAAGCCCTCATTTTCTTTTATATATTGCAGCATGTGTATTTCGGAATGATATAGATTTGAATCTGTTCCAAAATTTTTAGCTTTCAAATCTTTTTCAAAGAAACTACATATTACTTCCAGAAATATTTCACTAATTTCTTTATTGTCTAATAATTTATCCATAATAAATATTGTATAGATGCTACACAATGTTGTCAAACGTTATAATGTAATAGATAATGCTTTAGTGAAGATGATAATGAATATAAAAATATACTAGTTAACGTATATTAATTATAGTTAAAAAGTATAATGATAATAATTTTATAAATTTTCTTTAGTCTATATACAATTTAAAATAAATTCAAATATAATAGGAGAAATTAATTATGAATTATACTATTTATGATTTGATAGAGAGACTTATTGATATTGAGAACAATGCATTAGAGGTATATAAAAAAATTGAAGAAAATGCAAAAGAAAAGAATTCTAAAAATATTGAGATTATTACAAGAGTGATTAGAAAGGAAGAAATTAAACATATCAAATATTATGAGCGATTAAAAGAGAAATTTAACTATGAACTCAATGATACTATTGATTTTTACTTATATGACAAAGTTGTAAAGCTTTTATATGAATTTAAGAGTCAAATTAGAATTCCTCATGTAGACAATGTTCAGGATTTAATAAAATATTCATTAGAATTTGAGAAAAATAGCATAAGCTTACTTCTAGATATCCGGGGAAGATTACTTGGAAACTTAAATGATGTAAACAATAATGTATATAAGATTATCTCAAATATTATAGAAGAAGAAAGGAGACATGAGAAAATGTTTAGTGATTTGGTTTTGAAATAATATTTAAGATATAACTTCTAGGAAACATTAATATATGCATTGAAGTATAGTAAGTCTATTAGTAAACTATTTCTAGTGTGTCAGTATAAATAAAATTTAGAATAATGACATATAGCAGAGAAAAGTATGAATAATCTTATAAAATTAGGGAATAATTTAAAATGTAAGTAATTTAGAAGTGTTAAGATAAAAAACGTCGCTAAGAGATGTAAACAAAAAAACTCAAGTTTACAAGATATTTGAAATGTAAAATTATAAGTTTTGTGAAAAATGTTGACAATATTGAATAGCGATGGTATGATTTAATTCGTTGCTGAAGAGGATGAAATTCAATAACTTAAAGCTAATAAAACATCTAAGAAAAAAATGTTTGAAAAGTTTAGAAAAAGGTTGTTGACAAAGTCTGAAAGCGATGATATACTGAATAAGCTGTCAGAAACGACAGAAACTTGTAAGTCTTGTAATAACAGGATTTAGAAGGAAAAATTGGTCTTTGAAAATTGAACAGAATAACATAAATACATTTAAGTAAACCAGCAATTCTTTATTTGAGTAAGCTAAGATTAAACTTTTTATTGAGAGTTTGATCCTGGCTCAGGACGAACGCTGGCGGCGTGCTTAACACATGCAAGTCGAGCGATGAAGCTCCTTCGGGAGTGGATTAGCGGCGGACGGGTGAGTAACACGTGGGTAACCTGCCTCATAGAGGGGAATAGCCTTCCGAAAGGAAGATTAATACCGCATAAGATTGTAGTGCCGCATGGCATAGCAATTAAAGGAGTAATCCGCTATGAGATGGACCCGCGTCGCATTAGCTAGTTGGTGAGGTAACGGCTCACCAAGGCGACGATGCGTAGCCGACCTGAGAGGGTGATCGGCCACATTGGGACTGAGACACGGCCCAGACTCCTACGGGAGGCAGCAGTGGGGAATATTGCACAATGGGGGAAACCCTGATGCAGCAACGCCGCGTGAGTGATGACGGTCTTCGGATTGTAAAGCTCTGTCTTCAGGGACGATAATGACGGTACCTGAGGAGGAAGCCACGGCTAACTACGTGCCAGCAGCCGCGGTAATACGTAGGTGGCAAGCGTTGTCCGGATTTACTGGGCGTAAAGGGAGCGTAGGTGGATATTTAAGTGGGATGTGAAATACTCGGGCTTAACCTGGGTGCTGCATTCCAAACTGGATATCTAGAGTGCAGGAGAGGAAAGTAGAATTCCTAGTGTAGCGGTGAAATGCGTAGAGATTAGGAAGAATACCAGTGGCGAAGGCGACTTTCTGGACTGTAACTGACACTGAGGCTCGAAAGCGTGGGGAGCAAACAGGATTAGATACCCTGGTAGTCCACGCCGTAAACGATGAATACTAGGTGTAGGGGTTGTCATGACCTCTGTGCCGCCGCTAACGCATTAAGTATTCCGCCTGGGGAGTACGGTCGCAAGATTAAAACTCAAAGGAATTGACGGGGGCCCGCACAAGCAGCGGAGCATGTGGTTTAATTCGAAGCAACGCGAAGAACCTTACCTAGACTTGACATCTCCTGAATTACCCTTAATCGGGGAAGCCCTTCGGGGCAGGAAGACAGGTGGTGCATGGTTGTCGTCAGCTCGTGTCGTGAGATGTTGGGTTAAGTCCCGCAACGAGCGCAACCCTTATTGTTAGTTGCTACCATTTAGTTGAGCACTCTAGCGAGACTGCCCGGGTTAACCGGGAGGAAGGTGGGGATGACGTCAAATCATCATGCCCCTTATGTCTAGGGCTACACACGTGCTACAATGGCTGGTACAGAGAGATGCTAAACCGTGAGGCGGAGCTAAACTTTAAAACCAGTCTCAGTTCGGATTGTAGGCTGAAACTCGCCTACATGAAGCTGGAGTTGCTAGTAATCGCGAATCAGAATGTCGCGGTGAATACGTTCCCGGGCCTTGTACACACCGCCCGTCACACCATGAGAGTTGGCAATACCCAAAGTTCGTGAGCTAACGCGCAAGCGGGGCAGCGACCTAAGGTAGGGTCAGCGATTGGGGTGAAGTCGTAACAAGGTAGCCGTAGGAGAACCTGCGGCTGGATCACCTCCTTTCTATGGAGAAATCTAGATCAGACAGACGTTCTGACTAGTACAGATACATTATTATGTATGAAAATATAAAATACTTGCTCAAAGGTTATTTAAGTATTTGTTCTGTTCAATTTTGAAAGACTAAGTCTTTCAATGTTCTTTGAAAATTGCACATAGATTTAATGTATATAAAATACAACAAAGCCAAGAATAAATATTCTTTGTGATATGACTAATAATTAGGTCAAGCTACAAAGGGCGCATGGTGAATGCCTTGGCATCAGGAGCCGATGAAGGACGCGATAAGCTGCGATAAGCTTCGGGTAGACGCACATAGTCAGAGATCCGAAGATTTCCGAATGAGGAAACTCACATGGGAAACCCCATGTATCATAAAGTGAATACATAGCTTTATGAAGGTATACCCAGGGAACTGAAACATCTAAGTACCTGGAGGAAGAGAAAGAAAAATCGATTTTCTTAGTAGCGGCGAGCGAAAAGGAAAGAGCCCAAACCAGAGATTTATCTCTGGGGTTGCGGACAGAACATAACGAGAAATCATAGTTAATTGAACACAACTGGAAAGTTGGACCATAGTGGGTAATAGTCCCGTAAGTGAAAACTATGATAATCAGTTCTGCACCAGAGTACCACGAGACACGTGAAACCTTGTGGGAAGCAGGGAGGACCACCTCCCAAGGCTAAATACTACCTGATGACCGATAGTGAAGCAGTACCGTGAGGGAAAGGTGAAAAGAACCCCGGGAGGGGAGTGAAATAGAACCTGAAACCATGTGCCTACAACCGATCAGAGCACCTTATGTGTGTGATGATGTGCTTTTTGTAGAACGAGCCAACGAGTTACGGTATGTAGCGAGGTTAAGTACTTAAGGTACGGAGCCGAAGGGAAACCGAGTCTTAATAGGGCGACTAGTTGCATGCTGTAGACCCGAAACCGGGTGACCTATCCATGGCCAGGTTGAAGCGAGGGTAAAACCTCGTGGAGGACCGAACCACGTTGCTGTTGAAAAAGCATGGGATGAGCTGTGGATAGCGGAGAAATTCCAATCGAACTCGGATATAGCTGGTTCTCCTCGAAATAGCTTTAGGGCTAGCGTCGGAAAATGTGAGTAGTGGAGGTAGAGCAACTGAATAGGCTAGGGGGCATAGCGCTTACCGAACCTTATCAAACTCCGAATGCCACATACTATCAGTCCGGCAGTCAGACTATGAAAGATAAGTTCCATGGTCAAAAGGGAAACAGCCCAGATCGTCAGCTAAGGTCCCAAAGTGTAAGTTAAGTGGAAAAGGATGTGGGATTTCTAAGACAACTAGGATGTTGGCTTAGAAGCAGCCACTCATTAAAAGAGTGCGTAATAGCTCACTAGTCAAGAGATCCTGCGCCGAAAATGTCCGGGGCTCAAACTTACCACCGAAGCTACGGGTTCACGTTTTACGTGAGCGGTAGAGGAGCGTCGTAATCGGGCTGAAGTCGTACCGTAAGGAGCGGTGGACTGATTACGAGTGAGAATGTTGGCATTAGTAGCGAGATGTAGGCGAGAATCCTACAGGCCGAATATCTAAGGTTTCCTGAGTAAAGTTTGTCTTCTCAGGGTTAGTCGGGACCTAAGGCGAGGCCGAAAGGCGTAGTCGATGGACAATTGGTTGATATTCCAATACCACTATAATCGTTATTATCGATGGTGTGACGGAGAAGGATAGGATGTGCTAGCTATTGGATGCTAGTCTAAGCGTTTAGGGAGTTGGGATTGGCAAATCCGTTCCAACAATTCTGAAGCGTGATGGGGAAGGTTCTACGGAACCGAAGTATCTGATTCCATGCTTCCAAGAAAAGCATCTAGAAAGAGAAGTAGTGCCCGTACCGCAAACCGACACAGGTAGATGAGGAGAGAATCCTAAGGCCGACGGAAGAATTGCAGTTAAGGAACTAGGCAAATTGACCCCGTAACTTCGGGAGAAGGGGTGCCTGAGAAATCAGGCCGCAGAGAATAGGCACAAGCAACTGTTTAACAAAAACACAGGTCTCTGCTAAAGCGAAAGCTGATGTATAGGGGCTGACGCCTGCCCGGTGCTGGAAGGTTAAGGGGAACACTTAGTGAAATATCGCGAAGGTGTGAACTTAAGCCCCAGTAAACGGCGGCCGTAACTATAACGGTCCTAAGGTAGCGAAATTCCTTGTCAGGTAAGTTCTGACCCGCACGAATGGCGTAATGACTTGTGCACTGTCTCAACTGCAAATCCGGCGAAGTTGTAGTGCGAGTGAAGATGCTCGCTACCCGCGATTGGACGGAAAGACCCCGTAGAGCTTTACTGTAGCTTAGCATTGAATTTCGGTATTGTCTGTACAGGATAGGTGGGAGACTGGGAAACTAGGGCGTCAGCCTTGGTGGAGTCGTTGTTGGGATACCACCCTGATAGTATTGAAGTTCTAACTGGATGCCATGAAACTGGTGACAGGACATTGTTAGGTGGGCAGTTTGACTGGGGCGGTCGCCTCCTAAAATGTAACGGAGGCGCCCAAAGGTTCCCTCAGAACGGTCGGAAATCGTTCGAAGAGTGTAAAGGCAGAAGGGAGCCTGACTGCGACACCTACAAGTGGAGCAGGGACGAAAGTCGGGCTTAGTGATCCGGTGGTACCTCGTGGGAGGGCCATCGCTCAACGGATAAAAGCTACCTCGGGGATAACAGGCTGATCTCCCCCAAGAGTTCACATCGACGGGGAGGTTTGGCACCTCGATGTCGGCTCGTCGCATCCTGGGGCTGAAGTAGGTCCCAAGGGTTGGGCTGTTCGCCCATTAAAGCGGCACGCGAGCTGGGTTCAGAACGTCGTGAGACAGTTCGGTCCCTATCCGTCGCGGGCGTAGGAAATTTGAGAGGAGCTGTCCTTAGTACGAGAGGACCGGGATGGACTGACCTATGGTGTACCAGTTGTTTCGCCAGAAGCATAGCTGGGTAGCTAAGTCGGGAAGGGATAAACGCTGAAAGCATCTAAGTGTGAAGCCCACCTCAAGATGAGATTTCCCATAGCATAAGCTAGTAAGACCCCTTGAAGACTACAAGGTTGATAGGTCAGAGGTGTAAGTATGGTAACATATTTAGCTGACTGATACTAATAGGTCGAGGGCTTGACCAATATAATCAAGTTGTAATATACATTAATAGAGGAAGCTCGACTCACTGGCGTTCGCTGAGTAAGTTCGAGTATCCAGATATAAAATTTGGACCCTCACTTATGTGCAATTTTGAAAGAACAAATTCTTTCAAATAGCGTTCCGCGATAGCTCAATGGTGGAGCACTCGGCTGTTAACCGATAGGTTGGAGGTTCGAGTCCTCTTCGCGGAGCCAATATCTCGTGATGATGGCATAGAGGTAACACTCCTTCCCATTTCGAACAGGAAAGTTAAGGTCTATAGCGCCGATGGTACTGCATGGGAGACTGTGTGGCAGAGTAGGACGTTGCGAGGTAAGTATTAAAGATAGTCATTATGACTGTCTTTTTTTTATACAGAAATTATGAAATAAATAGTATATTTATCATAAGAAGGAGTGCTTTAATTGTATATAAGTGAAACAAAGATTGTAGTAAGATATGCAGAAACAGATAAAATGGGAATTGTTCATCATTCTAATTACTTTATTTGGTTTGAGGCAGGGAGAACTGATTTCATAAAAGGAAGTAATATAAGTTACAGTGAAATGGAGGAAAATGGCATACTAATACCTTTAGCTGAAAGTAATTGTAAATATATTATAGGAGCAAAATATGAAGATGAATTAATCATAAAAACATGGGTTAAGCAACTAACACCTGTTAAGGTAGAGTTTAATTATTCAGTTATCAGAGAAAATGATCAAAAAGAAATTGCTAAAGGAAGTACATTACATGTTTTTGTTAACAATGACTTTAAGATAATTAACTTAAAGAAGGTAAATAAAGAAATATTCAATAAGTTAGAATCTTTAATATAAAATATATCGTGTGAATCTAGAAGATCATATCTTAAATTAAGAATTTTAGATATGATCTTTGTTTTGTAGCAGGTCTATTCATTAACCAATACTTTTACGATTTCTCCAATATAAATTGTATGATAATCTTTTTCAGGATAAATTTTCTCATCAAAAGAAGGATTATCAAAGTTCTCAGGTTTAATTTCTGTATGATACATCTTTTTGCATACTACCACCATTTTTGCTTCTTTAAAGTAAGTATTATTCTCATCAAAAATTGGAGTTAAATTTGCTTTTTCAACTTTGTTATTATCTCTTCCAGAAAGACTTCCACAAATATTTAAAGCTTTTCTATAATCTTCGCTAAAAAATGATAATGTAAATGTATCATTTGAATCTACAAATTGTTTTGTGTAACGTCCAGGTCTAATGTATACAGTAGCTGAGTTTTTACCCCAGAATACGCCTAGTCCTCCCCAACTTGCGGTCATGGTATTGAATTTATTTTCAGTACCAGCTGTGATTAATAACCATTCGTGTCCGATGAGAGTGAATGGATTTATATTTAGGTTTTTAATTTCAATTTCTTTGAATGACATATGCTTGCCTCCTATAAATTTTTTTATTTAATAATTTATACTTATTTTAAAGCTATTAGAATAAAAGTTCAATTACATAATTTTTAATTTTATATAATTACTTAAATCACTTTTTTAGGAAATCGATAAGTGTTTTAGCGGCTATTGACAGATTATTTGAATTTTTATAGATCACACCTATGTATCTGGGAGGGATCTCATCTTTTAGAGGAATTTCTAAAAGGATTTTATTTTCAAGCTCATCATTTAAAAACTCTTTTATAACAGAAGTAATACCAAGTCCCATTTTTGCGCATTCAATTAAAAAATCCATATTGCTGGCTTCAATATCTGGAATGATATTGATATTATGTTTATTAAAATAGCTTTCTATATGTTCTCGTGTAGCGTTAGGATTTTCAAGAAGCATAAAAGATCCTTCAGCTAATGTATCATCAGCAGAATTCAAGTTTAGTTTTTCTAAATAAGTACCACTTGCTACTAAGATATCTTGAATTTTGCAAAGCCTTATAAAATTAAGATCATCTTGGGTGGAAGTAGTACCGATTATGCCTAAATCTAATTTCTCTTCTTGAACTAACTTTATTGTGTCCAAAGTAGGTTTATTTATTATCTTGGTCTTAAAGTAAGGATATTCTTTTATAAATTCCCGAAATCTAGGTAAAAAATAATTTTTCCCAATGGTTGTGCTTACACCCAAGTTAATTGTACCAGTTTCTTTATTTTTTAGCTTTTCCAAAATATTCTCTCCAAGGTTAAGTTCATCAAAAGCATTTTCTATGTGATTAAATAATATTTTTCCTTCTGGTGTTAGGGTCACACCTTTTGAACTTCTCGAAAATAAGGTTACATTAAAAGAATTTTCTAGTGTTTTTATTGATTTACTTACAGCAGGTTGAGAAACAAAAAGAATTTCAGCTGCACGGGATATATTCTTACATTTGGCCACTGTGAGAAAGACTTTATAAAGATTTAGATCAAAAATCATAGTATAACTCCTAATTATAGTATTCATAACTAATATATATTTTTATTATACATTAAGACAAGCTAAAATAGTAATAAGCTAGAAAAATATTTGAATTTATATTAAAAATATAAAAGAAAGGAAGAATATATTATGAAGATTGGAATAATTGGAATGGGAGCGATAGGTGGGTATATTGCTGCTATGCTTTGTAGAAGTAAAGAAAATGTTAATGTTGTAGCTTATGGAAAAACATTAAATAAAATAAAGACTGATGGAATTTCATTGAAAAGTGAAATAAATGGAAGTTTTACTGTTTTTCCTACACTTGCAACAGATGATTCAGATGAAATTGGTGTTGTTGACATTATCTTTGTTTGCGTAAAAGGATATTCTTTAAAGGCGGCAGCAAAAGCAATTTTACCTATGGTAGGTGATCATACTTTAATTATTCCTATAATTAATGGGGTAGACGGCGGAAATAAGTTATATTCTTACTTAAGAAAAGGAAAAGTAACAGATGCTATTATGTCAATTAGCTCAAAAATTGAAGGTGATGGAGTTATTAAGCATACTAGCCAAAATACTAGAATATTTATATCATCTAATAAAAAACGCCCTATGTATAAGAGAGATTTAGAACGGATCTATAATGTTTTAACTAAATCAAATATTTTATGTGAGGTAAGAAGAGATGCAGAAATTTTTGCATGGAATAACTACGTATTTAATTGTGCTTTTAATGTAACTGATTCATATTACGATGTGAAAGTAAAAGGAATATTAGAAGATAAAATGAAATTTGAAACATTTTGTAATGTAGCAAAGGAATGTGAAGAAGTTGCTAGAAGTAAGGGAATAAATCTTCATCCTAATATTTATGAGAATGCAATAAGTACACTAAAAAGCTTATCTAAAAAAAGTATAAGTTCAATGCATAGAGATGTAGTATCTGGAAAAAAATTTGAGCTTGAATTATTTTGTGGCGATTTATGTAGGATGGGAAAAGATTTGGGAGTTCCTACCCCTTATACTCAAAAAGCTTATGAAAAGCTAAGAGTTTTACAACCTGTGTAAGATATTCTGAAACACATATAATAGGTATGTAAAGCATTTTCTTAAATAATTCATTTATAGTTCACGAATATGATTATTTAGTTTAAAATAAGATTGATCATTAAAAATTCACTAGTGTGTTATAATATTAGCAACTATAATAGTTTATTATTTTGACTTATTTACGGAGGTGAATTTTTAGTGTGATTTAACTCTTGCACTAAGATATATTATGGATTATAAAAATAAAGTATGCATAATTACTGGAGGAGCTTTAGGGATAGGAAGATGTTTAACAAGAGAATTTTCAAATGTCGGTGCTAAAGTTATCTTCATTGATAAAAATAAAGAAGCAGGGAATGAAAATGTAGAATATATAAAAAGAAAAGGTGGAGAAGTTGAATTCTTTTTAGGCGATATTGCAGAAGAGGATACTTTATATAAGTTTGCAGAGTTTATAATAAAAAAATATAAAAATATAGATTACCTCATTAATAATGCTTGTATTAATAAAAAAGGAATTATTTCTAAATGTTCATATGAAGATTTTAATTATGTACTTAAAGTTGGAGTAACCGCGCCATACATATTAACCCAGTTACTTATGAATAATTTTAATAAAAATGGTGCAATTGTAAATATTTCATCTACTAGAGCCTATATGTCACAATCTGATACAGAAAGTTATACAGCTGCTAAAGGCGGAATTTTGGCATTGACTCATGGGCTTTCTGTTAGTCTTTCTAATAAAGTCAGGGTGAATTCGATTAGCCCAGGTTGGATTGATACAGGTGCTTATTATGATGAAGAATATGTACCAAAGTATAGTGAGAGTGATTTATTGCAGCATCCATCAGGCAGAATAGGGAATCCAAAAGATATAGCGAGAGCAGCTATGTTTTTGTGTAATGAAGAAAATAGCTTTATTAATGGAGAAAATATTAATATAGATGGCGGAATGACAAAACTTATGATATATAACGATGATAATGGATGGAGATATGATAATAATTAGTATTTAATACGTTATAAAAATATTTTAAATCTTATGTATATAGAAGTTATTTTCTATATGCATAAGATTTTTTTTTTCGGATTTACATATTTATAATTAGGTGCTGGAATAAACTTCAAATATAAAACATAGTATAAAGTAGAGTAACTAAAGGAGGAATAAGAGATGAATTTTTTACTTACTAAACTAAATGATACTTTTAGGGATAAGAAAGCCTATTTTTTCATTGTACTGATAATGTTTTGTTTAGGAATATCTTTTGGGCTTTACACTGTTAAATATATGGGGGAATCAGATAAAACGGATTTAACAAATTATTTTTTTAGTTTTACTAATTCTATAGGTAGCCATCCTATCAATTATGGAAATTTATTATTCGAGGTTATAAAGAAAAATATACTAATTATTATACCTATATTTATATTAGGTTTAACTTTTTTTGGAGCTCCTGTAATATTAATTTTGGACTTATTAAAAGGTTTTACATTAGGGTATACTTTTTCTTTCATGATAACTACTTTTCAAGGAAAAGGGATTGGACTAGCCTTAATATCTATTGTTCCTCAGAATTTAATATATATTCCATGTTTCATAGCATTAAGTGTTATTAGTTTATCTATGTCTACAGAAAGGTTTAAGGGAAGATTTTTCAAACATGGAAAGATAAAAGATCCTTTTTTAGATGGTGTATTAAATAAATTAATTGTCATCCTAATATTATTTACAATAGGCATATTAATTGAAACTTATATATCACCATCTTTGATAAGATTTGTGGCTAATAAATTCTATTTATAAAACAAAAGATGATTTTAAATAAGGAAAGAAAAATGACGATTTGGTCGAATGCTAATCATAATCAATGGTATAGGAGTTAATAATGATAAATAGTATAAATAATTATAAAAATTATTTGTTTGAGAGTGGTAAAAGTGAGAATACTATATATGCATATGTAACAGATGTTAGTCTCTATTTAAAATTCTTAAATAGAAAAAAGATAGACTTATATGAAAGTGATAAATCAACGGTTATGTCATATATACAAAATCTCACTAATCAAGGAAAATCAGAAAGATCTATAAATAGAATAGTTATAAGTCTAAGGAATTTCTATTCATATTTGAAAAGTGAAACTTTAATTAAGGAAGTTCCTAAAATTGAATATAAGAGTTCAAAAAATAATAGAAAATTGCCACAAATTTTGACCATTGAAGAAGTAGATAAGATAATTAGAATAGTGGAAAAAGACTGCTCAAAAGGAATTCGTGATAATGCATTGTTAGAGTTAATGTACGCTACTGGAATGAAAGTTTCAGAACTTATTGGATTAAATGTAGATGATGTTAATCTTGATTTAAATTTTGTAAAATGTACAGATAACAAGCATTATGAAAGGCTTATTCCTATAGGAAGAAGCGCTTGTAAAGCATTAACAGAATATTTAAGCATAAGATATAAGATTGCACAATGCGGTGTGTCTAATCTTTTTGTAAATCTAAATGGTAATAAGCTCACAAGACAGGGTATCTGGAGAATTGTTAAAGAATACTCTAGAAAAGCTGGTATAGATAAAGACGTTAATTTAAACACTTTCAGACATTCATTTGCTGTTCATCTTCTTCAAAATGGAGCAAATGTTAGGGCTGTTCAGAAGTTACTCGGTAATCAGGTATTAACATATATGGATACGTACTATGAGATAATCAATAATGATAAAATAAACTATATATACATGCATACTCATCCAAGAGCTTGAGAATAGTTATTTGTACAAGAAATTAATTAAAAATATTACGGGAGTTTCCACCCGTTTGCCACCACTTATCAAATTGGTGGCAAGTTTTATTTAAGGATGAATTTTTGTATTTGTAGATTAATATTTATTTATTAAAATTTACAGAAGGAATATTCCAACTTTTGTATAATTAACTTATATGAGAGGAGGCGATATTTATGGTCAAAAAGGAAAGGTGCATATGGATAGCGTAGCCTTTATATACAATTAGTTATATAAGAGGAGGAAGATTAATGTTATTAAGTTCAATACAGAAATGCTCTAAGTGTGATATAAGTTTTGCATGGGAATACACGACTCCAGAAACAGAAAGAGTATTGAATTTTGAAGGAGAGACTTCATCAATAGCTAGTGCTAAACTAGTAAGTGCTAAAGAAGGGAAATATGATATTAAAGTGAAATGTCCCAAATGTAAAGCTTTAAATAAGTTTTATATTATTGTGCCAAGGTGTAATAATGAGAAATGATATAGAGAGTAAACTTAAATAAGAACTCTAGAAATAGGGTTCTTTTTGACGTTATAAAATTTTATTTTAAATTTAAATTGATATAGAAAAAGTATAGAAGTAACTTAATAATAATATTTATAGATGATTGTGGTTATAGGTAATTAATGGTATAATCTTAAATGCAATTTTAATTAATAATAGATTGGGGAGGAATTTTTTATGCATCCAACAAGCACTACAATATTAAGTGCCATACTAATTATAGTATATTTAATATTATCAATAGTAATATTTGCTTTATCAATATATGCATTCATATTATTTATAAAGCTAGCTAATAGAGGTATAAGAGCGCTTGACATTTATATAGGAGAAAAAGAAGGACATGCAAAGGGAGATTATTATATAAATAGCAACAAATATGAAAATTATTAATAATTATCAATTTTATTGAGAGCATATATAAGCAGGTGAGATAATGAATGATAAAGAAATTGATGATATGTTTTTTCAAATTTATGATTACGAATGGCTTGACAATCAATATAAAGAAGTAGCTAGAAAGTCGTCAGCGTATATTGGCTTTAGATTGTATATAAAGATTAAAACACTTATCACTTCGGTTTTAAATATAAAAACATGATATTTATTATAAATAAGATAAACTGTAATAATGCTTTAGCATTATTATTTAAAACTATAAAAACAAAGAGCAACATACATAGGGGTAATATGAATGTTGCTCTTTGTTCTTTATATTATAGGGTAAATATTTATGAAAAAAAGATTTTATTAACTTTATGTACTCATTTTAGTATATCATTGTGTCAGTATGATGGCAGATTAAAAAAATAAAAGAAAAATTATAACCTTTTTAATAGCAATTTTAGATTTGAATAAATTATTTATGGTTATTTTAAAGTAATATGGAATTAGAATACTAATTTATAATTGTATTGTACATGCTGAGTTAGTAAATACTATTAGTAACATATATTAGGGATTACAAATAGCTAAATTAGTATAAATAATGTTGTATATTGTAGTGAAATAATTCTGGAAAAATTATGCAATAAAGTAACAGGAAATATATAAATTATTACGAAAAAATACATAGTTTATATTTAAGTCGAACTTCTGTGCAATAAGTAAAATAAATAGGATATTCTTATACAAATGTAAATTAATCTAGCTATAGGAGGAAAAAATATATGAGAAAAAATTATAGGTATAATAAAAGTAAAGATAATAACATAAAAAAAGCTAGAATAATTATTTTATTTATGACTATAGTTTTTTTAATAGTCGGAGGTGGCTCTCTCATTGCAGCGAAGTTTTCTCAAAATAGACAAGAAGTACAAGCACTTGATGACACTAAGCAAAGTGGAGATTCAGAGTCAAATTTAAATGATAAAAAGGATAACCGAGATTCTCTGAATGTTGAGAGTAATTCAGAAGTAGAAGATTCTTCATTTATTGAAAAGTATTTGAATCAGCAAATGAAGGGGCAAAAGCCAGATGGAGCAGACGGTAAGAAAGTAGTATATTTAACATTTGATGATGGTCCATCGGAAACAGTTACACCTCAAATACTAGATATTTTGAAGTCGGAGAATGTGCATGCAACATTCTTTATTGTGGGAAAATCACTAGATAAAGATGAGAACACTAAAAATATAGTTAAACGAGAATTATCTGAAGGAAATTCTATAGGTAATCATACTTATTCACATAATTATAATTATTTATATCCAAATGGAAAGATAAACTTATCGAATTGTATGTCTGACATTGAAAAAACAAATGAGTCTCTAAAAAAGGTTTTAGGAGAAGATTTTTCAACTAGAGCTATTAGATTTCCGGGTGGGCATATGACTTGGAAGAATAAAGATTCAGTTGGTATGGATACTATGGACAAGGCTTTACATGAAAAAGATTATCATCAAATAGATTGGAATTCATTATCTCAGGATGCGGAAGGTGCACCTAAGAATGCAGAGCAATTAAAACAGGAAGTTATAAAAACTACAGCAGGAAGGGAAAAGGCAATAATTTTGATGCATGATACTTATGGTAAAGAAGAAACAGCAAAAGCATTACCGGGAATTATAGAATATTTAAAGCAGCAGGGATATGAATTTAAGGTTATTAAATAGTATTTATTAAGAAAAAGATGAATTTAGAAATTATATTAAAATTCACCTTTTTCTATTTAGATAAGAAGATTTCTGTAGTCTTGATTTGCAGTTTTATGCAAAGGTGATGGAAAAGTTAACTTAAGCTTATCTATCACCTTTTGTATATTCACATAAATTTAAAATGGGTCTTTTTAATTATGTATAGTAGTAAATGACTTAAGTCTAAAAATAAAATAGATGGTCATTTGGAAAGTTGAGATATACACTAGTGTTTAGAGAGAAATTCATATTCTTTTTTTCTACCTTAAATTCAATCAATTTTGCATCTTTTTTAGTATTGTTTTTCATATATATAGTAAATTCAAAGGGGTTTTCTATAATAGTATCAATAGTATAAGGAAAAGTATTAATGTTTTTATTATTGTTTCCACATATTTCGATATCATGAGCTCTTATGCAGATATATTGGATATTGTCTGGAATCTCCTTATTAATAACATATTCATGCCCCCAATTTTCAGCATAAATGGTATTTTTCCCAGTCTTTTTAGCTTTAGATATGTTTTTACATCCTGTTAATGTAGCTTCTGTAAGACTTTTAGGATGTTTAAATAAGTCTCTCTTTTCTCGATTTTCTAAAGAAACTCCATTTTCATAAACAATTATATTGTCGCAAACTCTATAAGCTTCAGCTATATCATGAGTAACAAAGATAACATTACCACTATAATCTTTTACTATAGACATTAATTCTTTTTCTAAATCATTTCTTAAATGTTGATCTAAAGCAGAGAAAGGCTCATCTAAAAGTAAAATATCAGGAGACGTTATAAGTGCTCTAGCTAAAGCTACTCTTTGCTGCTGCCCGCCAGATAACTGCCAAGGATAGCGTTTTTCGAGTCCACCAAGATGTAATCTTTCTATATATTCTCTGATTAAGGATTTCTTTTGATCTTTTTCCATCTTAGAAATACCTATTTCAATATTATCAATTATATTCATATTAGGAAACAAAGCATAGTTTTGAAATAGATAGCCGATTTTTCTTTTCTGTGGAGTTAAATTAATTTTATTCTCTGAATCAAAAAAAATCTTATCATTTACAATTATTTTTCCTCTAGAAGGAGTAACTAATCCGGATATACATTTTAAACTCATACTCTTACCAGATCCTGATGCACCTAAGAAACCTAGAACACCGCTTTTTTGCTCAAAATTCACATTTAAATTAAATGGGGAGAGATGTTTTTCTATATTTACATATAAGGACATTATTTAGCACTCCTTCCCATAAGTTTTAATTGAACTTCTGACCAATAGTTTAATATTAGAATTAGAAATAATGATAAAGTAACAATTATAATAACCCAAATAATCGCTTTTTGCATATCTCCACCTTCGGCTGCAAAGAATATTGCAAGTGGCATAGTTTGAGTTTTTCCAGGGATATTACCTGCTAGCATAAGTGTTGCGCCAAATTCACCCATAGCTCTTGCAAAAGATAAAACTAGTCCACCTATAATACCTGGCATGGCTAATGGAATAGCGATTTTATAAAATATTTTAAATTCACTAAGGCCAAGAGTTCTGGCAGCAGAAAGAATATTGATATCTATTTGCTCAAAAGCAGAACGCGTGGTTCTATACATCATAGGAAATGAAACTACTATAGCCGCAATGACTGTAGCACTCCAGCTGAAAATTAAAGAAGTATTGAAGAGGTCCAGTAGCTTTCCTATAGGACCATTTTTACCACAGATAAGCAATAAAAAGAAACCTACAACAGTTGGAGGAAGAATTAAAGGTAAAGTAAATATCCCATCTATTATTCCTTTAGATTTTCCTTTAAAGTTTGACATCCAATAAGAAACTATAATTCCTAAAAAGAATGTTATTACTGTTGATAATGTAGCAGTTTTTATAGAGATCCATAAAGGTGAAAAATCCATATTAATTCCTCCTCAAAAATTAGACAGACTAAAAAATTGTTAAAAGATATAGCATAATTTAGTGGTAGCCAGTTTAAAAATTTTAATTATAGTAGATTATTATTGTTAAAAAACCATGCAAAATGGAATAAATATATAATACAATATTTAAATATGTTTTATATAGTCATGTTTGATAATGTTTAGTTCGGTTTTATTATGATTTTTATAATATTAGCATTAATTCTATAAAAATACAATAGTGTATTACATATGCTTAATTTTGTTTTCTGATAGTAAAAAAATAATAGAAATATTATTTAAAAAGATGACTTGAAAATATTTACAATTTAATTGAAAAGATGTATGATATTACCATAAAAATGAATTTGGTATAAAAAATTTTTTTTAGGTGAGGAAATGGTTTGTAGAATATATAAGAGATTAATTTAATAATAATATTTCAGAAGTGAATTTTATAGGTTACTAAATATCATTACAAACAAAGTAGACAAGCGTTTATTTCCGTTATAAATATGATTCCAAATAAAATATTAATTAAGATAGGGGAAGAGAATATGAATTTTGATCAAATTAAATCAAAGTCTGAAAACTATAAGGAGGATATGACCAAATTTCTTCGTGATTTGGTTGCAATACCTGGTGAAAGTGCAGAAGAAGAAGGTGTTATAAAAAGAATAGAACAAGAAATGAAAAGCGTTGGATTTGATAAAGTAGAAATAGATCCAATGGGTAACATTTTAGGATATATGGGTACAGGAGAAACTTTAATAGGCTTTGATGCTCATATTGACACAGTTGGTATAGGAAACAGAGACAACTGGGATTTTGATCCATACGAAGGATATGAAACAGAAACTGAAATAGGTGGACGTGGTACTTCTGATCAATTAGGCGGAATCGTTTCATCTGTTTATGGTGCAAAAATAATGAAAGACTTAGGCCTTTTAAATGAAAAATACACAGCATTAGTTGTTGGTTCAGTTCAAGAAGAAGATTGTGATGGACTTTGCTGGGAATATATAATCAAAGAAAGTAAAATCAGACCTGAATTTGTGGTTTCCACAGAGCCAACAGATGGTGGTATCTATAGAGGACAAAGAGGCCGTATGGAAATACGTGTTGGTGTTCAAGGAATTTCATGCCACGGTTCAGCTCCAGAAAGAGGAGACAACGCAATTTATAAAATGGCTGAAATATTAATGAACATTCGTGACCTTAACGAAAATGATGCAGCTGATAATAAAGAAATTAAAGGCTTAGTAAAAATGTTAGATGAAAAATACAACCCAGAGTTTAAAGAGGCTAACTTCTTAGGAAGAGGTACTGTTACAACTTCTCAAGTATTCTATACTTCACCAAGCCGTTGCGCAGTTGCTGACTCATGCTCAATTTCATTAGACCGTCGTATGACAGCAGGTGAGACTTGGGAAAGCTGTTTAGAAGAAATTCGTCAACTTCCGGCTGTTAAAAAATACAATGCAACAGTAAGTATGTATAACTATGATAGACCAAGCTACACTGGTTTAGCATACCCAATTGAATGCTACTTCCCAACTTGGGTAATTCCAGAAGATCATATTGTAACAAAAGCATTAGAAGAAGCATATAAAGGTCTTTACGGCACAACAAGAATCGGTGCTGCTGAAAATGAAGCAATGAGAAAAGCTCGTCCACTTACTGATAAATGGACATTCTCTACAAACGGCGTTTCAATTATGGGACGTAATGGAATTCCTGTAATAGGATTTGGACCTGGTGCAGAAGCTCAAGCACATGCTCCTAATGAAAAGACATGGAAAGAAGATTTAGTAAAATGTGCTGCAGTTTATGCTGCTGTTCCAACTATATATATTTCAAATAAATATTGTTAGCGAAAATTAAGGGGGATATTAAAATTATGAGTATTGTCGATAAATATGTTAATGAGTTAAAAAGCTTAAAAATTGATCAAATGTATAAAAATGACTTTTTTCTTACATGGGAAAAAACTACAGATGAGTTAAAGGCAGTTTATGAAGTGGCAGATGCATTAAGAGAATTACGTAGAAATAACAAATCAACAAGATTGTTTGATAGTGGACTTGGAATTTCATTATTCCGTGATAATTCAACACGTACTCGTTTTTCCTATGCTAGTGCATGTAATCTTTTAGGTCTTGAAGTACAAGACTTAGATGAAGGTAAAAGTCAAGTCGCTCATGGTGAAACTGTAAGGGAAACAGCTAACATGATTTCATTTATGGCTGATGTCATCGGAATTCGTGATGATATGTATATTGGAAAAGGAAATAAATATATGCATACAGTTGCTGATGCAGTAAGGGAAGGATACGAAGATGGAGTTCTTGAACAAAAACCAACATTAGTAAATCTACAATGTGATATTGATCATCCAACTCAAGTTATGGCAGATATGCTACATATCATACATGAGTTTGGTGGCATTGAAAATTTAAAGGGTAAAAAAATAGCTATGTCTTGGGCTTATTCACCGTCTTACGGTAAACCATTATCTGTACCACAAGGGGTTATAGGGTTAATGACACGTTTTGGTATGGACGTTTGCTTAGCACATCCAGAAGGCTATGAAGTAATGGAAGAAGTTGAAAATATAGCTCGTAATAACGCTAAGGAATCAGGTGGAACATTCACAAAAACTAATAATATGGCAGAAGCATTTAAAGATGCAGATATAGTATATCCAAAGAGCTGGGCTCCTTTTGCAGCAATGAAAGAACGTACTGATCTTTATTCAGAAGGCGATTCTGAAGGTATTAAAGAATTAGAGAAAAAACTTCTTGCTCAAAATGCAGAACATAAAGATTGGGAATGTACAGAGGAATTAATGAAAACAACTAAAGATGGAAAGGCACTTTACTTACATTGCTTACCAGCTGATATTAGTAATTTGTCATGTGAGAAAGGTGAAGTTGAAGATTCTGTATTTGACCGTTACAGAGTTCCACTTTATAAAGAAGCAAGCTATAAGCCATATATTATAGCAGCAATGATTCTTCTAGCAAAGGTAAAGAATCCTGCAGAAGTTTTAGAAAAAATGGCTCAAAGTGAGGATATAAGATTCAGGGGTTAGTAACTAATAAAAAATATACACATTTAAAAAGAGCAGCTATGCTGCATATAAGAACATTTCATGGCAATTTTAGACTTGTTATTTATTCTCATGTGCCTAAACATTTAAAAGAGAATTGGAGTGATATATGGTGAGTAAGATTGTAATAGCGTTAGGAGGAAATGCACTTGGAGATACGCTGGAGGAGCAAATGAAATCAGTTAAATTAACTGCTGAAAGTATTGTAGATTTGATCGAAAGTGGAAATCAGGTAGTTATTACTCATGGAAATGGACCGCAAGTGGGAATGATAAACTCAGCAATGGAGCTTGTTAAAAAATCTCAAATACCATTAACAATGTGTGTTGCAATGAGTCAAGGGTATATTGGATATGATTTGCAAAATGCCATTAGGGAAGAACTTTTATCACGTAATTTAAATAATCCTGTCACAACTCTCATTACTCAAACTCTTGTGGATCCAAATGATAAAGCATTTTTAACCCCTACAAAGCCAATTGGAGGTTTTTATTCAAAAGAGGATGCTGAAAAATTAGAGAAGACTGGAATAGTGATGAAAGAAGATTCAGGTAGGGGATATAGGCAAGTTGTTTGTTCTCCAAAACCTATTGATATAATTGAAAAGGAAACGATTTTAGAGCTAGTATCAGCTGAAGAAATAGTTATTGCATGTGGTGGTGGTGGAATTCCAGTTATTCAAACAGAAAACAATCATTTAAAAGGTGTACCAGCAGTAATTGATAAAGATTTTGTAGCAGCATTGTTAGCTAAAGAGATAGATGCAGATAGTTTGATTATTCTAACAGCAGTAGAAAAAGTTGCTGTAAACTTTGGTAAACCAAATATTAAATGGCTGGATTCACTTACAGTGGAAGAAGCTAAAAAGTATATTAAAGAAGGCCAATTTGCACCAGGATCTATGCTTCCAAAAGTACAAGCAGCTTTAGAATTTGTTTCTTCAGGAAAAGGAAGGACTGCAATTATTACGCTTCTAAGCAAAGTACAGGATGGAATTCTAGGTAAAACAGGTACTCACTTTAAAATGTAAAGTTAAACTTATGCATTATGCTATAGATAACCCAACTAAGACCTGAACTTATGAATATTATAACTCGCCGAAATGAATAACATACTTTTGTTCCAGTTTCTAGGTAATTCTGATGGGTGATTCTAAGGCTATAAAGTTGCACCCAAAGTGCTGGCCTCAAAGGACAAGCTTTGAACTAGCACATTTGGAACAACTTATAGCCAAAGAATCACATCCATCAAAATTACCAATGAAACATTCCACAAAAATATATTACCCATTTCTAGTGGGGATATATTTCATAGTATAAATCTAACTTATAATTGGCTTATCTATATAGATATCCAAAACAAAACTTAGACTTATGCAATAACTTACCGAAAGGACAGGTACTCTGTTGTTTCGGTTACTGAGAATAAGTTGAGGCTTTCTAACATAATAAGTTGCACCATTTCAGCATGATCCCGAGACAAGCTCGTGACAAGCAAAAATGGAACAACTTATGATGAAGAAATGCCTGCAACATATTCTCTAATGTAACACTGCATATTATGACCCCTGTGGTTACAAAAGAGTACCTGTCCTTTCTGATATAGCAGATTTTTCAAGCTATAAGTATAATTCTCAAATTTGATATCTATAGATATCAAAATCGTAACCTAGACTTACGCAGTAACTCACTGAAATCATAAATATTTTGCCCCACAGCTAGCTGTTGGACATTGTACTCGTTGAGGATATAAGTTTAACTAGAGATTTAGGAGGAGAGGAATACAACTACATATAAGGAATAATCACAAAAACATAAAATGAAAGAAGTGCTTATGAATGATTATTATTAAAAATGGAACTATTGTGACTGAATCGGAAAGTTATTGTTCAGATATTATGATAGAAAATAATAAAATATCTTGTATTGGGGTAAATTTGTCCAATGATAATGCAGAAATCATTGATGCTTTGGGAATGTATATAATTCCTGGAGCAGTGGATGTGCATACTCATATGGATTTGCAATCTGGAAATAGCCGTTCAATAGACGACTTTTATACTGGAACTGTTGCAGCTGTTTGCGGTGGAACTACAAGTATTGTTGACCATGTAGCCTTTGGCCCTAAAAATTGTGCTCTTCACCATCAAATTGACGAATATCATAAATTAGCTAATGGAAAAGCAGTAATTGATTATGGATTCCATGGAGTAGTACAGCATGTAAATGATGAGGTTTTATCTGAAATGGAGTCTTTGGCTAAAGAAGGAATTTCTAGCTTTAAGATTTATATGACATATGATTTTAAACTGGATGACGTCTCAATTTTAAAAGTATTAAAAAAAGCAAAAGAATTGGGAGTAATTATTGCTGTACATGCTGAAAACAATGATGTTATAAATTACCTTAGAGAAAATTATGTTTCAAATGGCTGTTTAGAAACAATATATCATGCAAAATCACGACCAGACCATTGTGAAGCCGAGGCAATTAGCAGAGTGCTACATCTTGCAGCATTGGCAGGAGATGCTCCAATTTATATTGTTCATATTTCTACTGAAAAGGGATTGGATGAGATAAGAAAAGCAAGAGCACAAGGGCAAAAGAATATTTTTTCTGAAACTTGCACTCAGTACTTAACAATGACAGAGCAAAAATATCTTGAGCAAGATAATAATGGACTAAAATATGTAATGTCGCCACCTTTGCGTCAAAGTAATGATATTGATGCTCTATGGAAAGGCGTACAAGATGGTGCAATTAATATAATTGCTACTGATCACTGTTCATTCAATCTAAAAGGCGACAAACAAAAGGGGATTAACGATTTTACAAAATGCCCTAATGGAGCTCCTGGCGTTGCTGAACGAGTAAGGGTGATTTTCTCTGAAGGTGTTATGAAAAAGAAAATTTCAATTAATCGTTTTGTAGAACTTTTATGTACAAATCCTGCAAAGATTTATGGACTTTATCCTAAAAAGGGTTCTTTGATTCCAGGTGGGGATGCTGATATTACTATAATTAACCCAAATTCTGAGTATACTCTTACAAGAAGTATGCTTCATGGAGCTGTAGATTACACATGCTTTGAAGGCATGACATTAAAGGGAGATATTGATATTGTAATACAGAGTGGTAAAGTAGCTTATAAAAATAATAAGTTTTTAGGGAAAAAAGGTGATGGAAAATTTATTAAGAGAAAAGTAATTGGATAATAGTATATTGTTTATTTAATATATTAAGCACAGTGGCCACAATAGTTGGTTGTATGCTTTGAATTATAACAAAACATATTTATGTAATGTAAATATAAGATGATAAAGGAGATTTTAGAATGAATGTATATGATGATTTGGATTTTTTTAAAAGGCTTATTAAAGGGATTGCAGAAGAGTTTGGTCCAAACTGTGAAGTCGCGATTCATGATCTAAAAGCAGGATATGAACATAGCATTATAGCGATTGAAAATGGTCATGTTACAGGACGTAAAGTTGGGGATGTTGCATCGCGAATTGCAATGGAAACAATTCACTCAAATCTTCAGCATAAAGACCATTATAGTTATAGTACCCGTACAAATGATGGACGTATTTTGAAATCTACTACTATATGCATTCCAGATGAAAATGGTAAAGCGAAAGCACTTCTTTGTATTAATTATGATATCACTCAGCTAATGGTATCTAATAAGATTATAGAAGATTTTGTTTCAATAAAGGAAGTAGAACGCAGTGATGAAAGTGATGTTACAATTCCAACTGATGTTAATCAACTTCTCAAAGACTTAATTGAGGAATCGTATCAATTAATTGGAAAACCTGTTGCGGTCATGACTAAAGAAGATAAAATGAAAGCCATTAAATATTTAGAGAGTAAAGGTGCGCTTTTAATTAAAAGATCGGGAGATAAAATTTCAAAGTTCTATGATATTTCAAAATATTCACTTTACAGCTATTTAAATAATAATGAGGATTAAATATAATCACTGTAAAATATTTAAAAGGATTAATAAAAAATCGAACAATTAGTCTTTCATTCTATAGATTATTAATTTAATAAGTAATAATTCTGTGTAAATCAGATATATATAATAATAGAACTCATATATAAAATAAATAAGATTAGATGAAATGTATTACTTAAATATATAAATTAATTGAAAAATACCAATATATGGAATATAATTGAAATTGATCAACTAGTCAGTTAGTGATAATAAAAACAAGAAAGGACTAGTTCGTCAAATTGACAATACGGTAAACGTTTCCTTAAAAATTTATATTTAATTTATAAAAGTGACCCTTTGATCATTGGTAATGTATATTTTGGGTACATGAAAGAAAATTATATTTTTGAATGTGCCTTATTAGGAGGGCTTGTGATGCAAGATGAGTATATTGTTAAAGGCAATATTATTTTTACTAAAGAATTAGGTAAGTATGAAATATTTGAAAATGGATATATTGTTATTGATGGTAAATTTGTTAAAAGTGTTTATAAAGAGCTGCCTAAAAAATTCAGTAAACTAAAGATTTTAGATTATGGGCATGCACTTATAATACCAGGATTTATTGACATCCATTCACATGCACCACAGTTTCCAAATCTAGGATTAGGACTAGATAAGGAACTTATGCCATGGTTAGATTCATACACCTTTCCAGAAGAAAAAAAATATTCAGATATAGACTATGCAAAAAAAGTGTATTCTGCTTTTGTAAAAAGTTTATGGAAATATGGCACTACGAGATCTTGCGTTTTTGCTACCATTCATAAGAATTCAACAAAGTTATTAATGGATTTGTTTGCAGAAGCAGGATTAGGTGCATATGTAGGAAAGGTTAATATGAATAGAAATGCACCAGAATATTTATTAGAAAGTGCAGAGGAATCCATTCATAATACTAAAGAACTATTAGATGAATATGGGAAAAAATATGAATTAGTGAAACCTATTATTACACCAAGATTTGTTCCAACATGCAGCTTTGAGCTCTTAAAAAGTCTTGGGGAATTATCAAAAAAATATAATGTTCCAGTGCAATCTCATTTGAGTGAAAATTTGAGCGAAATTAGTTTTGTGAAAAAACTACATCCTAAATTAAAAAACTATGCAAGTGTCTATAATGAAGCGGGATTGCTTGGTGATCTTCCTACTATAATGGCTCATTGTATTTGGCTAGAAGAAGAAGAAATTGAACTAATGGTGAAAAAAGAAGCTTTCATTGCCCATTGTCCTAATTCAAATAACAATTTATCAAGTGGTATTGCACCTATTCGAAAATTGATGAAAAAAGGGTTAAACATAGGACTTGGAACAGATATATCAGGTGGACATAGTGTATCGATGGCGAATGTAATTGCTAGTTGTGCTCAGGTGTCAAAGTTAAAATGGCTAGAAAGTAATAAATCAGACAAGCCTCTAACCACAGCAGAATTATTATATTTAGCAACAAAGGGTGGAGGAAAGTTTTTTGGTAAAGTGGGAAGTTTTGAAGAAGGATATGAATTTGATGCCTTAATTATTGACGATAGCAGTCTATCCATCTTCAAGCCATTGTCAGTAGAAGAAAGACTAGAAAAATTTATTTATACAGGTGATGACAGAAATATTAAGGAAATATATGTAGCAGGTAAAAAGATAGAAGAACCGAAACAATATTGAATATTTTTACGCTAAAATTTGATTAACTAGTTAATAAGTATTGACTTATATTTATTTCAGTTATAGATATCACAATCATAAACTGCACTTAGACTATGAAATATCTTCCAACCAGAAATGATTAATATACTTTTGTAGAATGTTTCATTGGTAATTTTGATGGATGTGATTCTTTGGCTATAAGTTGTTCCAAATGTGCTAGTTCAAAGCTTGTTCTTTGAGGCCAGCACTTTGGGTACAACTTTATAGCCTTAGAATCACCCATCAAAATTACCTAGAAACTGGAACAAAAGTATGTTATTCATTTCGATGAGACATACGCATAAGTTCAGATTTTAGCTGGGGTATCTATAATTTAAACAGAAAAAATAGAAAATAGGGGGATTATTTATGAGTGATAAAATGCAACGCATTCCTTTTGAAAAAATGTTAACTTGGATTACTAGAGAGTTAAAAGAAAAAGAATCTATTTTTGGCGTGCATAAAGATAAATTTTATTATAATGAAACTGGAAAATCAATTACGTTATTTAATGAGAAACTTTCATCACCACTTGGACCGGCAGCAGGCCCAAATTCTCAATTAGCACAAAATATTGTTTGTGCATATTTAACTGGAAGTCGTTTTATTGAATTAAAAACAGTACAAGTTATTGATGGAGAAGATATTACAGTGTCTAAACCTTGCATCAATGCACAAGATGAGGGGTACAATGTAGAGTGGTCTACAGAATTAAAGGTATCAGAAGCCTTTGATGAATATGTAAAAGCCTGGTTTTTACTTCATGTCTTAATGAAAGAGCTCAAATTTGCAAAGGAAAGAGATTTTATGTTCAATATGAGCGTGGGATATGACTTGAAAGGCATAAAATCTTCTAAAATTGATACTTATATTAAAGGGATGCAAAACGCATCGTCTACAAAAATTTGGACAGAATGTCAAGAAGCACTTCTTTCTCATATAGAAATGTTTTCTGAATTTACAAAGGAAGATTTGGAAAAAATTTCACCAACTATTTGTTCATCTATTACGATCTCAACACTTCATGGTTGTCCTGCTAATGAAATTGAAAGCATTGCTAGCTATTTTCTTGAAGAAAAGAAATTAAATACTTATATTAAAATGAATCCTACATTACTAGGAGAAAAGTTTGTTAAAGAAACTTTAACAGCTATGGGTTATGACTATATAGTTCTTAATGGGCATCATTTTACAAATGATTTGCAGTACTCAGATGGAATTGCAATGCTAAAACGTTTGAAGGCGGTCGCAAATAACTTAAATTTAGAAATAGGAGTTAAACTAACTAATACACTGCCAGCTAAAATTACTAATAATGAATTACCAGGAGAAGAAATGTATATGTCTGGACGTGCATTATTTCCACTATCTATATCTTTAGCAAGCAAATTAGCTAAAGAATTTAATGGTGATTTACAAATTTCTTATTCAGGTGGGGCTGACTTCTTTAATATTGATAAAATATTATCTACAGGAATTAGTCCAATAACATTTGCAACATCTATCTTAAAGCCAGGTGGTTACGAAAGAATAACTCAAATGGCTAAAAAAGTTGAGAAGCAGCTTAATGGTAAAATTTCTGGAATTAATGTAGAAATTCTGGAGGACATAGTCAAGGAAACTATTAATGATAAACATTATCGAAAAGAACTACGACTTGTTAATAGCAGAAAACTTAATTCTAACCTTCAGTTTTATGATTGTGCAGTTGCACCTTGCTCTGTAGGATGTCCAATTAATCAGCAAATCCCACAATATACAGCTTTAGTAGGACAAAAAAAATATGATGAGGCTTTTTCAATAATTGCGATAGATAACGCGTTACCGGCTATTACATCAACTATTTGTAATCATAAATGTCAGACTAAATGTACTAGGATTGATTATGATGAATCTGTTTCAATCAGAGATTTAAAACAAATTGCAGTTTTAAATGCACAGGATAAATTTATTGAGTCTATTGAGCCAACAGATATTAGAACCGGGAAAAAAGTTGTTATTATTGGAGCTGGTCCTGCAGGTCTTTCATTAGCTCTTTTCTTAAGAAGAAATGGTGTAGATGTTACTGTAAGGGATAAAAAGGAGAGTGCATTGGGTGTTGTAGAACATGTTATACCTGAGTTTAGAATTTCTTCTGAAATGATTAAAAAAGATTTGGAAATGGTTAAAAAGCAAGGAGTAAAATTTCAATTTTGTATAGATGAAAATATCAATTTGAAGGAATTAAAAAAGGAATATGATTATGTAGTGTTGGCCATAGGAGCATGGAAACCTGGAAAAATTTCATTAAGCGATTGCGATAATAAAGCAATTAATGCTATTTCATTTTTAGAAAAATATAAGAAAAAAGAAGGAAAGATTGCTTTAGGTAAAAAAGTTTGTGTTATTGGGGGAGGAGATGTTGCCATGGATGCAGCACGCTCAGCTAAAAGAGTGAGTGGTGTTGAAGAGGTTTCTATTATATATAGAAGAACCAAAAAATATATGCCAGCGGATAATGAAGAAATAGAACTTGCTATTTCTGAAGGTATTTTACTTAAAGAACTCCTTACGCCAATTTCTATTAATGATGGAAAACTTACTTGTGAAAAAATGATTTTAGGTGATAGAGATGCATCCTTAAGAAGAAGTTCTGTAGGTACTGGAGAAATAACAGCATTAGATGCAGATACAGTTATTATAGCAACAGGTGAAAAAATTGATAGTAATTTATTAAGACAAAATGAAATAAATTTGGATTCTAATGAATTTCCTATTGTTAACGAAAAATTAGAAACAAATATTGCAAATGTATATATCATTGGTGATTTAAAAAAAGGTCCATCTACAATTGTTAATGCAATAGCGGATGCAAAAATAGTTACAAAAGATATTCTAGCAAAAGAAGGTTTAAGTTCTGATTTTAAGGAAAAAGATTATTGTACTGATGAAAAGATATTATATGGAAGGAAGGGAAGATTAGGAGATTCAAAGTCTTGTGAAGAAGAAGCTGATAGATGTTTAGGGTGCAAGAAAATTTGTGAATTATGCGTTGATGTTTGTCCTAATAGAGCAAACGTAATGATTAATGTAAACAGTGATTTTGTTTCTAATCATCAGATTATACATTTAGATGGTATGTGCAATGAGTGCGGTAACTGTGGTATTTTTTGTCCTCATAAAGGAAATCCATATAAGGATAAAATAACAGTTTTTTGGAGTAAAGACGATTTTGAAAATAGTGATAACAAAGGATTCTTTATTGAAAATTTAGAAAAAGGTATTTGTCTAGTAAGAACTGAAGAAAGCGATATTATAAGTTATACTGCTTCGCAGCAATCAGCAGTTTCAAAAGAAATGGCTAGTCTAATTCAAACGTGCATAGATAAGTATGATTATATGCTTTAGGCATGTGAAAATAAATAACAAGTCCAAAGATGCCATGGATATTTTTCGTCAGGCAAGGAGGCAAATTGCCCTCATAGTGGGTCTATTATAAGTGAGAGTCCAAATCTTGTATTTGTTTTCTCGAACTTAGTTAAATTGCGCATGCAATTTAACCTCCTTTAATGATGGAAAATAGGCTAGTAAATGGACTTGTCATTTTTTGAATGTGCCTTAGTATTAAAAATTAAATTGATAGCAAGCGAAGAGGTTATGTACCATTACAAGAGGGGGAGTGTATGGCAAGGATTTAGAAAATTGAAACAACAATAAGGCACATGAATTTGTTATTTATTTGAATGTGCCTAACACTAGCTATAATTTTAAGGAGGACATTTCATGAAAAAAGATGTAACCAAACAAAAACCATCATTTTTGGAGAGTTATTTTCACTTGGAAGAAAATAACTCAAATGTAAAGACAGAAATACTTGCTGGAATTACTACTTTTGTTACAATGGCATACATTATATTTGTTAATCCTAATATATTAAAAATAGCTGGTATGAATTCTGCAAATGCAGTAGGAGATGCAGCAGCACAGTTTAGTGTAGGCTCTGATCCAATAGTATCATCAGTTTTCGTAGCTACTTGTCTCGCAGCTGCCATTGGCACATTAATAATGGGGCTGTATGCAAATCTTCCTTTTGCTCAGGCTCCTGGTATGGGTCTTAATGCATTTTTTACGTATACTGTATGTTTAACCTTAGGTTTTACATGGCATCAGGCTTTATCATGCGTATTCATGTCAGGTGTATTATTTATACTTATTACAGTAACATCCATACGAGAAAAGATAGTTGATGCAATACCTCAAAATCTAAAATATGCAATTTCTGGAGGTATTGGACTCTATATAGCTCTTATTGGATTGAAATCTGGTGGTGTAGTAGTGTCAAATCCAGCAACATTAGTTGGATTCGGAAACTTTGCAAATCCAGGAACACTGCTTACTATAATAGGAATCATAATAACTGCTGTTCTAATGGCTAGGGGTATTAAGGGTTCAATTTTAATTGGAATAATTTCAACTACAATAATAGGAATTCCATTCAAAATCACATCACTTGAAAATTTACATGTTTTCAGTGCACCACCATCACTTGCTCCTACGTTTGCAGCATTTGATTTTGCAGGACTTTTTTCAAAAGGCGGCACATCAATAGGAGGCGCATTTCTTAGCGTTATAATGGTTGTTATAACTATTTGCTTAGTTGATCTTTTTGATACTATCGGAACTCTTGTAGGTACAGCTACAAAAGCAGGAATGGTTGACGAAAATGGTAAGGTTTTAAGAATGAAAAAAGCATTGATTTGTGATGCAGTAGCAACAACTGCTGGTTCAGTTTTAGGTACAAGTACCATTTCAACATATATTGAGTCTACAGCTGGTGTTTCAGAAGGAGGAAGAACTGGACTTACTTCAACAGTAGTGGGAATATTATTTATTTTATCATTATTCTTCTCAGGCCTTGTTGGTATAGTTCCAGGACAAGCAACAGCTCCAGCCCTTGTAATAGTAGGTGTTTTAATGATGTCAGCAATTGTTAATATAGATTTCAGCGATTTTACAGAAGCAGTTCCAGCCTTTTTTGCTATATCATTAATGGCTTTTTCTTATAGTATAGCTAATGGAATTGCAGCTGCTATGATTTTTTATCCAATAACAAAAATAGCTACAGGCAGACAAAAAGAAATCCATCCAATAGTGTATATACTTGCAGTATTATTCATTCTTAGATATATTTTACTTCCCTTTGAATAAAGCTATGGAATAGTAACTTATATACCAGTTAATGATTATTAGGAAGCATATTATGAGTTAAAACAATAGTAATCGCAAAACTTGCGAGATAAGTTAAAATGTCTGTGCCAAATAAGGTAACTAGGTGTTTAGATTTAATAAGCCACATTCAAAAAGTAATCATAGCAACTTTGGACTTGTTATTTATTTTTATGTGCCTAAAACAAGCTATAGCACCTAGTTCAGCTGATATGATATTTTCTATTAAAGATAGAACAAGTATCTGTAAGTTTGAAATATTCACTATTGTGAAAGTTTACAGGCGGTAATTATTGGATAAGAGGAAAATCAATTGGATAAACATAAATTTCTACATAATAAAATGTTACAAGAAAGATGGGATTAATTATGTCTGGTGACGTTAAAGAAAAAATACTAAAGGCTACAATGAAAGTGGTTTCAAAAGAGAAAATTAGTGGTACTCGTATGCATATGATTGCCAATGAAGCGCATATGAGTCAAGCAAATTTACATTATCATTTCTCATCTAAAAATGATATATTGATTTCTCTTTTAGATAAGATACAAGAAGAATTTTCTAATGATCGAAAGAATTATATTAATTTGGAAAATAAAAGTGTAGTTGAAAATATCAGAGGTTTTTTTGATCAAAAAAAGAATGATATTCTCAACAAAAAGGAATTTGATTATACCCAGATTGATTATTGGGTGCAAGGAACAGTAAATGAAGAAATAAAACTAAAATTTAAAAATACATTTGAAATTTGGCGTGACAATATTCGTGAAGTTTTATATAAAGGTGATCAAATCGAAGATAAAGATATGATGAATTTGGACATGTTACCGTACTTAGCAGTGTCTTTAATGCTAGGTGCTTCACTGCAATATTTAATTGATGAGGGGAAATTTGATTTAGATCAATATTTTGATCTAGCAGAAGAAGTGATATTTGGGCAAATTCAAAAAAATAACAAGCTAATTTGCCTTAGCATAAAGTAATTAAACTTTTAGTAAGATAAGAATTAATTTAATAGGAGGAATTATAATGGAAAAAATATTATGGAAAGAAAATACGTTGCCTAAAACTGATAAAGAAGAAAGTGTAAAATTTCTTAATAAAGAAGAAGTATCAAAGGCAAAGAAATTTCATGAAAGTTTTTTAGAATATGATGAAACACCATTAATAGATTTAAAAGAGTTAGCTGAAAAGATTGGATTGGGAGGAATATATTTAAAGGATGAATCTTATAGATTTGGATTAAATGCATTTAAAGTGTTAGGCGGCTCATTTGCCATGGGGAGATATTTAGCAGAAAAGTTAGGTGAGGATATAGACGATTTACCATATGAAAAAATGACTTGTAAGGAAGTTAAAGATAAGCTTGGAGATATAACTTTTGTAACAGCAACAGATGGTAATCATGGAAGAGGAGTTGCATGGACAGCCAATAGGTTGAATCAAAAATCAGTAGTTTTCATGCCAAAGGGTTCCTCAATTAAAAGATTGGGTAACATAAAGGCAGAAGGCGCAGAAGCTAGTATTACAGAACTAAATTATGATGATGCCGTAAGAATTGCAAATAAATATGCAGAAGAATATAATGGTGTAATTATTCAAGATACTGCATGGAAAGGCTATGAGAAAATACCTGCATGGATAATGCAAGGGTATGGAACAATGGCTTTAGAAGCAAGTGAACAATTAAAAGCACTTGATGTTTTAAAGCCTACTCACATTTTTGTACAAGCTGGTGTTGGATCACTCGCAGGAGCTGTTCAAGGTTTCTTTGCTTCGCAATATAGAGACGACTGCCCAAAAACTGTAGTAGTAGAATCGAATCTTGCTGATTGTTACTATAAATCAGCAATAGCAAATGATGGGGAAGCAAGAGCAGTTGGTGGAGATATGCAAACAATTATGGCTGGACTTGCTTGTGGAGAAGTTAACACAATTGGTTTTACCATACTAAAGAATTATTCAAAGGCATTTATTTCATGCCCTGATTGGGTAGCTGCTAAAGGAATGAGGATTCTTGGAAATCCATTAAAGGGAGATACAGCTGTAATTTCAGGTGAATCAGGAGCAGTAACGACTGGTGCTTTATATGAAATTATGACTAATGATGAATATAAAGATTTAAAAGAAGCTTTAGAGTTAGATGAAAATTCTAAAGTGCTTTTATTTAGTACAGAAGGAGATACAGATCCAGAGAAATATAGAGAAATAGTTTGGGATGGTAAATATTAATAATTGGGTCACAATGAATGTTTTATAAAGTGAAACTTGATTTAGGTGGGGGTTGATCCCCATATGAATCTTAGTTGAACTTATAACCTCAGGGGTCACAATGTACCCTCAAGGGGTACCTCGTCTAGGGTAGTGCCGCTGTTATACAATCACTAATGTGATTTGCATAAGTTCGAGTAACCAAATACAAGATGCTCACAGAGAAAGTTCTGCTGACCAAATACAAGATTTGGAGCATCACTTTTGGACTATCACCTATCTCCCACTTAAGCAGAGAACCTAAATCTATGATTTAGTGTGAATCGCTTACTCATCTGACTTTAGGAAGAGGAGTTTCATATATTGTGGGAGTGTTACAGCGGCTAGACATCAGATAAATACCAAAGTAGAGTTCAAAATAAAAAAAGGCGAAAGCTGGTATAAAAAGGTATGGAGGAGTTTTTATGAAAATTGTAGGTAATGGAAGACTAATAACTCAAAACAAGGAAAATCCATTTTTTGAAAATGGTGCATTAGTTATAAATGATGGTAAGATAATTGACTATGGAAATACTGGTGATATCTTAGATAAATATAAGGAAGCAGAATATATAGATGCAAAAGGAAAAGTTATCATGCCGGGTCTTATAAATACTCATGGACATATATATAGCGCTTTTGCAAGAGGTATGAATTTAGATGGTCCAACATCTAAAAACTTCTTAGATATATTAAATAATTTATGGTGGAGATTAGATAAAAACTTATCTTTAGAAGATATAAAGTATAGTGCTTACACAACATTAATGGATAGTTTAAAGTTTGGAGTAACAACATTTTTTGATCATCATGCAAGTCCAAATGCTGTTAAAGACAGCCTTTTTACAATTGGAAATGTAGCAGAAGAACTTGGGATAAGAACTTCGCTTTGTTACGAAGTATCTGATAGAGATGGAGAAGAAGTTTTAGAAAAGGGAATTAAAGAAAATGTGGATTATATAAATTATTGCAATGAAAAGCATGATAATATGAAGTCTGCAATATTTGGAATGCACGCAAGCTTTACACTATCTGATGAATCCTTAAAAAAATGTGTAAAGGAAGCTGAAAAATTAAATTGCGGATATCATATTCATGTAGCTGAAGGATTAGCAGATGAAGAGCAATGTGTAGAAAAGTATGGCAAGAGAATAGTAGAAAGACTAAATGATTTTAATATATTAGGAGAAAAAACAATTGCAGTACATTGTGTACATGCAAATGAAAATGAGCAAGAATTACTTTTAAATACAAATACGTCTGTAGTGCATAATCCTGAATCAAATATGGGCAATGCAGTAGGTGTATCACCAGCCATTGAACTTATAAAGAAAGGTGTAACTGTTGGACTTGGAACAGATGGTTATACTCAAGATATGTTTGAATCCATGAAGGTTGCAAATATAATTCATAAGCATAATTTAAAAGATCCATCAGTAGCTTGGGGTGAAGTACCTTTAATGCTATTTGAGAATAATGGGAGTATTGCAGAAAGGCATTTTGCAGGAAAATTTGGAATTATTGAAAGAGGAGCTAATGGAGATGTGATAATAGTAGATTACAATCCATTAACACCAATGAATGAAAGTAATTACAATTCACATATCTTATTTGGAATGATGGGAAAATCTGTGGATACAACTATAGTAAATGGAAATGTTTTAGTTAGCAATGGTAAGCTTCTTAATGTTAATGAAGATGAAATATTAAATGAAGCTAGAAAAGTAAGTCAAAAGCTATGGGATAGAATTTAATCAAAAGATATTTTGGAAATGAACATCTTTGTTAAAAGTAAGTGTAATAAAAAATAAAATATAACAAGATTAGGAGAATTAAAAATGAAAAAAATAATTAATACTCAAAAGGCACCAGCAGCAATAGGACCATATTCCCAAGGAGTGGTAGTTCAAGGATTAGTATATACTTCAGGTCAACTACCATTAAATCCGGAAACAAAAGTTTTAGAAACTGAAATAAAAACAGCGACTAAACAAAGTTTAGAAAATTGTAAAGCCATATTAGAAGAAGCAGGAACAAGTATGGAGAAAGTATTTAAAACAACTGTATTTGTAAAAGATTTAAATGATTTTGCAGCAGTAAATGAAGTTTATGGAACATATTTTAAAGAAAATCCACCAGCAAGAAGTTGCGTTCAAATTGCTAAATTACCAATGGACGCAGTTATTGAAATAGAAGTCATTGCAACAATGGAATAATATTACGATAGATTTATAAAAAGTGATAAGAGAATGGTGAGAATATTATTAAGAGAATATTTACGGTGGAAGGTGAAAAAATGTTTGAAGACATATACAAGCAAATATTAATTGAAGTTAACAACCGTAATCAGTGCGTAATGTTAACTTATCTTGATTTGCATAGTGCAAGACAAGGTTCCATTGTCAGAAAAGTTATCTTAACAAAGGAAGATATAGAAAAAAAGTCTCTTTCACTTAATGACTATATTTACGAAAAAATATGTAGTTGTTTAGAAAGTGGGAAACTTGAATCTTTTAATATAGAAGAAAATGAGACTATTTTAATTGAACCATTCATCCCTAAACCACGTTTAATTGTTTTTGGTGGCGGTCACATAGCAAAACCTTTATCAGAATTTGCATCAAGAGCATGTTTCTCTATTACGGTTATAGATGATAGACCTTCCTTTGCTAATACAGTGCGATTTCCTGAAGCAGAAAAAGTTATTTGTGAAAGTTTCGAGAAATCCTTTGATTTAATTAACTTAAAGAAGTCCGATTATGTAGTTATTATAACAAGAGGGCATAGATATGATGGAGTTGTTTTGCGTAAAGTCTTAAATCATGACCTTAGTTATGTTGGAATGATAGGGTCAAGGCGCAGAGTAAATGCTATGAGAAGCGAGCTATTAGAGGAGGGCTTTTCTAAAGAAAAGCTTGAATTGGTTAATGCTCCAATAGGTATAGATATATATGCTATCACTCCAGATGAAATAGCTATTTCTATAGTAGCACAGCTTATAAGCTTTAAAAATAAGGGTTCTATGAGTAAGTTTGGTAAAAATTTCGCCATTCCAGAGTTTGATGCAGAAATATTAGAAAATATATCTAAAAAATCATCAGAACCTAAAGCACTTATAACTATACTGTCTTCTAAAGGATCAGTTCCGAGAAAAGCAGGAGCTAAAATGTTGACTTATCCTGATGGCAGAACTATCGGAAGTATAGGCGGAGGATGCAGTGAATCTGGTGTATTGCAAAAGGCAAGAGAAATTATGCGAGAAAAAGGTTTTTATATAGAGCAAGTTGACATGACCGGTGATGTGGCTGAATCTGAAGGTATGGCATGTGGTGGAACTATGGAAGTGCTAATTGAAATAATTTAGGGAAAGTTAATTTTTTAACATTAATTAATACTAAATTTTATTGAGGAGGTTGATTATGTCACAAAATAATATTAAAAAAGATGACAAAGTAAATGAAATGCTACCAGTAAGTCAGCTTGCTATTTTAGGATTACAACATGTACTAGCAATGTATGCAGGTGCAGTTGCAGTACCATTAATAATTGGCAGTGCTGTAGGTCTAACACCCGAGCAATTAGCATTTTTGGTGGCTGCAGATTTATTTACTTGCGGTATTGCAACTTTAATACAGGCAATTGGGATAGGTCCGTATGTTGGTATTAAGCTGCCAGCAATTTTAGGTTGTACATTTGCTGCAGTTGGTCCACTAATTATTATTGGTAAAAGTTTAGGAATGCAAACAGCGTATGGTTCTATAATAGTAGCCGCAATTATTGTTGTATTAGTAGCGCCATTGTATGGAAAGATATTAAAGTTTTTCCCTACTGTTGTAACAGGGACAGTAGTTACAATGATAGGTCTTTCTTTAGTAAATGTAGGAGTCACTAGTATTGGTGGAGGTTCAGGAGCTAAAGATTTTGGAAGTGTAGACAACCTTATACTAGGATCATTTGTAATGATAATTGTTTTAATATCTAATAAATTTCTAAGGGGATTTTTTCAAGCAATTTCTGTTTTAAATGGTATTATTTTAGGAACAATAGTTGCTGCATTTATGGGAAAAGTAGATTTTTCAGTAGTAACAAATGCAAAATGGATAAGTATTGTTCATCCTTTTAATTTTGGATTACCTCAATTTGATATTGGTTCAATAATTATGATGACATTCGTTATGTTAACAGTAATGATTGAATCAACAGGTACATTTCTTGGAATTGGCAAGGTCTGTGAAAAGGTTATCACTGAAAAGGATATTGTACGTGGACTTAGAGCAGAAGCAATTTCAACATTTTTAGGAGGTATCTTTAATTCATTCCCATATACAACATTCAATCAGAACCTAGGACTTTTAGCTTTAAGTAAAGTAAAAAGCCGCTTTGTTGTTATAGCATCTGGTATTATTCTTATTTCACTAGGATTGATTCCTAAATTTGCAGCATTAGCTACTATTATTCCTCAGCCTGTTATAGGCGGAGCTACAACAATAATGTTTGCAATGGTTGCAGTCGCAGGTTTTCAAATGCTTCAAAGTGTAGATTTTAATAATAATGCAAATATGATGATTGTTGCTTGCTCTATTGGTATAGGACTTGGAATTACTGCTGTACCTACGTTACTTGACCAAACACCAACATTTTTCAAGTCCATTTTTAGTAGTGGTATAGTTTCGGCATCAGTAACTGCCGTAATTCTAAATGCATTTTTGAATCATGGTAATAGGAATATTGAAAGCAATATAAAGCAAAATTCAGTTTCAGAATGAATTTTACAGATATCTAGCATGCAACTTAGAGTTATTTGATAACTTACCAAAATCAAATACATTTTTGTTTCTTAGGACTATGAAAATTTAAATGGAAGCTTACAACAACATTAGCTTGCTCCCAATTTCATTGTGACAAGCTAATGTTGGCAAGCTTCCATTAAGTACTTTTTAGCAGCTTATTTTCAAATGCCTTCTCCACAAAAATGCACTTGATTTCTAATGAAGATAGAACTTAAAGTTTTAGTAACTTTGTAAATTTGTTCATCTAATAAGCTGAATTCACAAGTTATTTATCTATATATTAAAATGTTAGAAGTTATACTTAGCAAGTTCTTTTGAGAAATAATTTGCTAGAAATTATTTACAGATTTATACTATTTATAGTAAATACTGTTAAGAGATATGAAATGGGAGGTTATTTATGTTTAGATTAAATATAAATGGTAAAGATGAAGTATCTGAAATTGATAAATCTTTAATGTCTTTTTTAAGAGATGATTTGAGAATCACTTCTGTAAAAGATGGTTGCAGCGAAGGGGCGTGTGGAGCATGTACCGTTTTAGTAGATGGGAAAAAAGTAAAGGCTTGCCTCCAAAAGATATCAAAATTTGAAGGAAAAAAGATTTTAACTGTTGAAGGATTAAGCTCTAGAGAAAAGGAAGTTTATGAACATTGTTTTGCAGAAGCAGGCGCAGTTCAATGTGGTTTTTGTATTCCTGGAATGGTAATCTCCGCAAAATCATTATTAGATATTAATCTTAAACCAACAAGAATAGATGTGAAAAAAGCAATTAATGGAAACCTTTGTAGATGTACAGGCTATAAGAAAATTGAAGAAGCTATTTTAATGGCGGCAGAATATTTTAGGGACAATCTTAAAATCCCAACTGCTCCTACTGAATTGAAAATGGCACAGAAATTTAAACGTGTTGATGCAGCTGAAAAAATAAATGGGATAGGTATTTTCGTAGATGATATTGAAATACCTGGAATGTTATATGTAAAAGCAGTACGTACAAAATATCCAAGAGCTATTATAAATAAAATTGATATAAAGAAAGCAGAAGCACATCCAGACTGCGCAAAAGTCTTACTTGCAAAAGATGTTCCAAACAATAAAATTGGACATATAAAGCAGGACTGGGATGTAATGATTGCTGAAGGAGATACAACTAGATATGTAGGAGATGCATTGGCATTAGTAGCAACTTACCATAAAGACAAACTTGATGAAGTATGTCAATTAGTTGAAATTGACTATACTGAATTGGAACCCATTACTTGTCCGACAGATGCTTTAAAGGCAGATGCACCTCTAATACATTCTGATGGAAATATTATGAGCCGTGATATTCTAAAACGAGGCAATGCTAATGAAGCAATTAAAAATTCTAAATATGTTGTAACAAGAAAATATAAGACACCATTTCAGGAACATGGATTTATGGAGCCAGAATGTGCAATCGCCATGCCTGAAGGAGAAGATGGCATATTGTTGTATTCAGGTTCTCAATCTGTTTATGATGAGCAACGTGAGATTTCAAATATGCTTAAAATTCCAATAGAAAAGGTACATTGTCATGCACAACTTGTTGGAGGAGGATTTGGTGGTAAAGAAGATATGAGCGTTCAGCATCATGCAGCATTAATGGCATGGTATACGAAAAAACCATGTAAAGTAAAATTCTCGAGACAGGAAAGTCTTGATTATCATACTAAACGTCATCCAATGGAAATGGAGTTTACAACAGCTTGCGATGAAAATGGTTATTTGACAGCTATGAAAGGTGTTATTATTGCCGATACAGGTGCGTATGCATCTCTTGGTGGACCTGTATTACAAAGAGCATGTACTCACGCACCTGGACCATATAATTATCAGAATATTGATATCTTGGGAATGTCAGTTTACACAAACAATGTTGTATCTGGTGCATTTAGAGGCTTTGGTGTAATACAAAGTTGCTTTGCTACTGAAAATAACATTAATTTACTTGCTGAAATGGTTGGAATTTCACCATGGGAAATTCGTTATCGTAATGCAATTCGTCCTGGGGAGGTTCTGCCAAATGGTCAGATAGCAGATGAAAGTGTTGCTATGGCAGAGTGTTTGGAAGCTGTTAAGGATGTATATGAATCAAATCCATATGCAGGTATTGCTATTGGATTCAAAAATAGCGGAACTGGTGTAGGAAATAAAGACATTGGGCGTTGTATTTTATCAATTGAAGATGGAAAAGTTCATATTCGAACTTCTGCAGCATGTATGGGGCAAGGGATTGCAACAATGTGCACTACTGTATTATGTGAGACAACTGGGTTAGATCCGGTTCTTATTATACACGAAAGACCAGATACTATTCGTACACCTAACTCAGGAACTAGTACAGCTTCTAGACAAACTGTAGTAACTGGAGAAGCTGTAAGACGAGCATCTGAAAAATTGAAAGCAGAATTAGATAAAGGCTTAGGGCTTGATGATTTAGAAGGCAAAGAATTTTATGGAGAGTATTCTGCAAAGACAGACCCAATGGGATCTATAAAAGAAAATCCAATTAGTCATGTAAGTTATAGTTATGGAGCACAAGTTGTTATTTTAAATGAAGAAGGAAAAGTTGAAAAAGTAGTTGCAGCATATGATGTTGGAACACCTGTCAATATTCAATCTGTTGAAGGGCAGATTGAAGGTGGTATGGTTATGGGATTAGGTTATGCTTTGACAGAAGAATTTAAAATTGAAGGAAGTTATCCTAAGACAAAACTAGGCACACTAGGACTTATGAGAGCGACTGAGGCCCCTGAGCTTGAAGTTATTCTTGTGCAGAGCAAAAATAAAATTCCAGAGACTTATGGTGCCAAAGGTTGCGGAGAACTATGCTTGATTCCAACAGCTCCAGCTTGTTCCCTTGCTTACTATAGATTAGACGGAAAATTCCGTGCTCAGTTGCCACTAAAAGATACATTTTATAAAAAACAAAAGAATAAATAATATATAAAAGGAAGTATTTATTCTTTTATAGATACTCAAATTTAAAATTAGATTTATGTGGAAACTTACCGAAATTATAAATATTTTGATTCCGAAAAACTATGAAAATATCGCTGAAGGTTCTAAGTAGCAGGTTGCAGCCACTTTAGCATGCTCCAACTTTCAGTTTGACAAGCTAAAATGGAACAACCTACTGCTAAGAACCTTTAACAGCTCACTTTCAAATGTTTTCTACACAAATATATTTATAATTTCTAGTGAAGATATGCACCTAAAGTTTTAGTAACTTTGTAAATATGTTCATCTAATAAGTCGAATTCTTAAATTGTTTATCTATATTATTAAGAAAGGAAGATTCTTAGATGAAAACTAATGGCATTATAGTGGCTGCTGGTTTATCTAGCCGTATGAAGGCATTTAAACCACTCCTGAAATTGAAAGAAAAAACTATAATTGAATACAGTATTGATAGTATGCTTAATGCTGGAGTGAATCAAATCGTTGTAGTTTTGGGATTTAATGCTGAAGAGGTTGAGAATTTACTACGTAATAAATATGATTGTTCACAATTAACATTTATATACAATGAAAAATATGCTGAAACGGATATGCTTGCGTCTGTTAAGCTTGGAGTATTAGCATTGGATAACTGTGATGCCTTTTATCTTCTTCCGGGAGATATGCCAGCAATTAAAACAAAAACTTTCCTTATGGTGAAAGATTCAATAAGCAGAACAGGTGCTATGGTGGCTTTTCCTACTATTAATGGACAACGAAAACATCCACCCTTGATTTCTTGGAAATGCATAGATTTTATTATTAATTTTCATGGAGATGGGGGTCTTAGAGAATTATGGAATAAGCTTGAAGACCAAATAGTAACAGTTCCTGTTGAGGATTTTGGGTGTACGATAGATGCAGATACAAAGGAAGATTACAATAGGTTGGTACATTATATGGATGAAAAGAATTGAGATTTTAATATATTAAAATTGGATTTTAAGTAAGGAAATACATTGCAAATATTTTTGTAAGATAACATAAAGTTAAAGACTTTGAAAGTTTGCAAAAAATAATTAGTAGATATATGGGAGGTGCTATGCATGGAAAAAATAAGTAAATCTGTAAAGAAAAAGGATCATGAATCTAAAATAAGGGGTAGTGCTCTTTTCGTGGATGATCGTGTGATGGATGGTATGCTTTATGGTAAACTACTGCATTCAGCAAAGGCAAAAGCACGAATCACCAATATTTCGATTCCTAAATTACCGGAAGGTTATTTTGTTGTTGATAAGAAAGATGTAACAGGTGTAAACCGTGTCCATATTGTTGAGGATGATACTCCGGTTTATGCTGAAGATACTGTAGAGTATGTTGGGGAACCGATTTTAATGGTTGTTGGACCTGAGTTTAAAGAAGTTGAAAGAATTTTAAATGAGATTATTGTAGCATACGAAGAAGAAGTTCCTATTTTGGATATGCGTAAGTCTGATACAGTTTTTTTCCATTACAACTATGCAAAAGGGGATATAGATAAGACGTTAAAAGAAGCTGATCGTGTTTTCATAGAAACATTTCAGACTGGATATCAAGAACAAGCTTACCTTGAAACTCAGGGGATGATTGCTTATCCCCATGATGGAAGAATGACTGTACGAGGTTCTATGCAATGTCCATATTATGTCTATGGAGCAGTTTCAAAAGCATTGGGTTATGAAGCAAAGGATATACAAATAATTCAAGATGTTACTGGTGGAGGATTTGGAGGAAAAGAAGCATTTCCTTCAATACTTGCCTGCCAGGTTGCAGTTGCTGCTAAAAAGGCCAATAGACCTGTTAAGGTTATATTTGATAGAAGAGAAGACATGGAGTTTACTTCAAAACGTCATCCATCTATATCTACCTATAAGGTAGCTATTAAGAATGGCAAGATTACTGGCATGGACATTGATGTTTTATTTAATAGTGGTGCATACACTACACTTTCTCCAGTTGTTTTACAGCGTGGCTTAATTTGTGCAAACGGCGTATACCGTGTAGATAATCTCCGCGTTGTGGGACGTGCTGTTAAGACCAATACTGTACCTTGTGGCGCATACCGTGGATTTGGTGCACCACAGACGTTCTTTGCAGTAGAAATGATTATGGATCATATTGCAAAAGAAATGGGTGTTGATTCCCTTAAGCTTAAGGAAGAATATATTGTTAAACAAGGTGATTCTACGTCTACTAGTGGTAAATATCATTTCCATGTACCTCTACCTGAAATGATTGAACAGATTGATAAACTTTGCAATTACCGTGCAAAACGAGACAAGTATAAGATTCAGAATGGCAGATATCGTAAAGGTATTGGAATGTCTTTATTTTTCCATGGATGCGGTTTTACTGGCAGTGGAGAACGTGATTTCATTAAAGCAATTGCAAAAATAAGGAAAAATTCAGATGATACTGTAGATATTCTTGCAAGTAATTCAGATATAGGTCAAGGTCTTAAAACTACTTTCTCTAAAATTGTTGCGGATACCCTTGGCATTTCCTATGAACAAGTATTCATTAATAATCCAGACACAGATCTTGTTCCTGATTCAGGTCCAACTGTTGCAAGTCGTTCGCTTATGACAGTTGGAGAATTATTAAGGCGTGCAGCAGAAAGACTTAAAAAAGAGTGGAAAGCGGGAGAAGTTCAAGTTATAGAAGAACATTTCGTTGAACCTGATTTTGTAATTCCATTTAGTCTTGATGAATTTAAGGGAGATGCGTATCCAACCTATTCTTGGGGAGTAAATGCTATTGAAGTGGAAGTAGATACACTTACTGCCACTACAAAGATACTGGGAGCATGGGGAAGCTTTGATGTTGGTATTCCTATTGACATGAATATTATACAAGGACAGATGCAGGGCGGATTCCTTCAAGGGATTGGATATGCATCTATGGAACAGATGGATTACAACGATAAAGGTGTGATTCGAAATAATAGTTTTAGTGATTATATTATTCCTACAGCAGTAGATGTACCAAATCTAGTTACTGAAATCATCAATAATCCATATACACATGGTCCATATGGAGCAAAGGGTGCAGGTGAGCTACCTCTCGTAGGTGCAGCCCCAGCTTATGTTGAAGCTATGGAAAATGCCATTGGTGGAAACCTAAATAAGGTTCCATTCACAACAGAAGATACAATGATTGTTTTACAGGAGGTGCATAAATAATGATAAAATTTATTCTTAATGGCAAAGAGGTCGCATCAAATTCCAAAGCAAATGAGCGCTTACTAGATGTACTTAGAAATGAATTTCGTATTACTGGCGTAAAGTGCGGTTGTAAAGAAGGTGAATGTGGAGCTTGTTCTATAATTCTTGATGGCAGGTTAGTTAATTCTTGTATGGTGGCTATGGGCAGTATTGAAGGCAGTACCGTTGTCACTATTGAAGGCTTTAGAGAAACTGAACGTTTTGCAGTTATTGATAAGGCATATGCATCAGTCAGTGCTGTACAGTGTGGTTTTTGTATTCCAGGCATGATCCTTGCAACTGAATGCATCCTTAAGAAGAATCCAAATCCTACAGAAGCAGAGATTCGCGAAGGCATTTCTGGAAATCTTTGTAGATGTACTGGTTATAATGCCATAGTTAAGGCTATTGGTATTGCAGCAAAGGAGGGGAAAGGATTATGGTAGATTGTTATAAACCAACATCTTTAAAAGAAGCATTGGACATCCTAGCAAAGGAAAGTGTTACACCTTATGCTGGAGGTACTGATTTGATGATTAAACCAGATGAAAATGCCACATATTTATTCCTTGATAAAGTAGCAGAAATGAAAAATATTGTAGAAGATAAAGAATATATTCGTATTGGTGCAGCATGTACTTATACTGATATTATTGAAAATAAACTTATTCCAGCAGTACTGAAAGAAGCAGTTTCACAGATTGCAGCACCAGCAATTCGAAATATTGGTACTGTTGGTGGAAATATATGCAATGGTTCTCCAAAGGCTGATAGTGCACTGATCTTTTTTGCCACTGACTCTAAACTGCGTCTTGCAAACAACAGAGGGGAACGAGTAATTCCTATTTCTGACTTTTACCTTGGAAGAAAGAATACTGCGATTGAGAAAGATGAACTCCTTGTTGAGATTCTAATGAATAAAAATAATTTAAATAATTACTATTACAAGAAAGTTGGTGAAAGAAATGCTTTGGCAATTTCAAGGGTTTCTTTCGTTGGCATCATTAATATAGTTGATGATAAGGTTTTTAACTGTAGAACAGCATTTGGCGCAGTAAGTGATGTTGTTATAAGTCGTCCAGATATTGATGCAATGCTTATAGGAAAGACTGTTAAAGAAGCTAAGGCTCTCAAGGATAAGTATCTAGCAGCATACGAAAAGGAAATTGTTCCAATAAGGGGTAGAGTATCTGCAAAATACAGAAAAACTGTGTGTATGAATTTACTACATGATTTTCTTGAAAGTAATGGAATTTAACTCATATAAAATTCGGGCATCAAGCGAAATTTTATTTAGGCTGGATTTGATTCCAGTCTGAATCTTAGTGGCTAGAGATAAGGTAAAGTTAAATAGAATATAAGCATTTAATCTCAACAGGATTGAATGCTTTTTAAGTATATGAAAGAAAATAACAAGTCCAAAATGCCATGATTATTTTTCATCAAGCAAGGAAGTAGATTGGTCTCATAGCGGGCTTATTAGGGCAATCTGCTGACGCAGGATGATGGAAAATAGGCGTAGCAGATGGACTCGTTATTTTTTGAATATGCCTCATTATTAAAATTGTTGATAAATAAGGATATATTCTAAACAGATATAATAATAATCCATAATATGTATTTTTAGGGTTTAATTATTTTATAAAAACGTGTAGAATAATATTGTATGAAAAGTAAAATATAACCAATTAGTTTAAGGGATAAAATTGGAATCTAATAACCAAAATATAAGATATTAATCAATTTGTTAAAGTTTGAATGATATGTACAAGCCTATTTGAGTTTTGTGGAAGAATAAGATAATACTACTTAAGTAGAGCAAGAGGTATAGATATGAAGAGTAAAGAGAAGAGAACAACAGGCGGTATAATTGTTGCCGCAGGAAAAACATCAGAAAGAAATGGATTAAATCCATTATTGAAAATTGGTTCAATTACTGTCGTAAAAAGAATTGTTTTAACGTTTCAAAAAGCTGGAATTTCACCAATTGTGGTGATTACTGGATATAAGGCTGAAGAAATAGAACATCATTTAGCTGATTATGGAGTTGTATTTTTGAGAAATGATCAATATGAAAACTCGCGAAAGTTCGATTCTGCAAAGATAGGACTAGATTTTTTACAGAATAAATGCGACCAGGTATTATTCACTCCAGTGAATATTCCTATGTTTACACCAGAGACGCTTCAAATGATGATAGAATATGATGAAAAATTACTTTCACCAGCATATCGTGGAAAATCTGGGCATCCCCTTTTGATATCGTCTGAATTGATTCCTAAGATTCTAAAATATAATGGGAATATGGGATTACGAGGAGCCATTGAAAATATTGGAGTTAAAAGACAATGGATAGATGTAGAAGATGAAGGTATTCTATATGATACTGATTATATTGACCGATTAGATCAACTTTTAATAAAACATAATAAACATATACTTCATCCCTTTGTTAAAATCAGCATTGAAAAAGAATCCTTGTTTTTTGATTCAAGAACAAGATTGCTTCTAATTCTGATTCAAGATACCCACTCTGTACGAAGTGCATGCAAACATATGGCATTATCTTATAGTAAAGCATGGAGTATGTTAAATCAGTTGGAACAAGAACTAGATTATGCAGTAGTTGAAAGAAAGCATGGTGGGAGCAATGGTGGGAAAACTTATCTTACAAAAGAAGGTACTGAATTTTTGGAAAAATATCAGCAATTTGAACAGAATGTACACCAGTATGCAAAGAATGAATTTGAAAGGTTATTTTAGAAGTTGCAATTAATCTGATGGCTAGCCGCTGTAACACTCCCACTTCAATAAATTGGAGATAACAGCGGCACGACCCTAGATAAGTTCAACTAAGATTCATATGGGGATCAAACCCCACCTGAATCAAGTTTCACTTGATATTTAACAAAATTTTTGAAAAAAATTTTACTTATAATTTATTATACTTATACAAAATTACCAAATAATGATGGAGGAACAAAAATGAAAAAGATTAAAACTACAGAAGCTGTAGGTAATGTAATTTGTCATGATATTACACAAATTATCAAAGGAGAAAAAAAAGATGTTGCGTTTAAAAAAGGACACATTGTTACGGAGGAAGATATTCCAGTTTTATTATCAATAGGTAAAGATAATCTTTATGTATGGGAAAAAAAGGAGGGGATGCTTCATGAAAATGAAGCAGCAGAAATTCTCAGTAAAATATGTAAAAGTGACTATATGAGTGCAACTAAGGTGAAGGAAGGCAAAATTGAACTAATTGCGGCAGAAGATGGTTTGTTTAAAATTGATATTGAAAAGCTTCGTAAAATAAATTCTCTTGGTGAAATGATGATTGCGACACGCCACAGTAATTTTCCTGTAAAAAAAGGTGATAAATTAGCAGGCACACGAATTATTCCTCTTGTAATTGAACAAAAGAAAATGGACGAGGCAGTTAAATTGGCAGGTGATAAACCATTAATGGAGATTCTTCCATTTATCCACAAAAAAGCAGGGATTGTAACTACGGGTAATGAGGTTTTCTATGGAAGAATTAAAGATACATTTGGGCCTGTTATTAGAGAAAAGCTTGCAGAATATAATGTTGAAGTTTTAGGGCAGAAGATTTTGAGTGATGATCCTAAATTAATTACAGAAGCTATAAAGGATTTTATTAAAGAAGGTGCAGAATTAATAATATGTACAGGTGGAATGAGTGTAGACCCTGATGATACAACCCCAACTGCAATCCAAAATACAGGCGCAAAGATTGTTGCCTATGGTGCTCCTGTGCTTCCAGGTGCAATGTTTTTACTAGCGTATTATAATGATGCACTTCCAGTTATTGGACTTCCAGGCTGTGTAATGTATGCTAAACGGACTATTTTTGATTTGGTTCTTCCAAGAGTTATGGTAAATGACAAAATAACTTTAGAGGATATTGCAAACCTTGGGCATGGTGGATTGTGTCTTTCATGCGATATTTGTACATTCCCTAACTGTGGTTTCGGGAAATAAGACTGACAAAGGTTAATAAATATTATAAGGTCAGCCTGAAAGTGTTCCTATGGCTCAATATCTTGGATAAGTATTTAAAAATTATCTGTGATAAAATTGGTTGATATGAGGTGAATAAAATGGTAGATAGTAGTGGTAGAAATATTGAATACCTTAGAATTTCTGTTACAGATAGATGTAATCTTAGATGTGTATATTGTATGCCGGAATGTGGAATTGAAAACTTAGAACATGACGAAATACTTACTTTTAAGGAGATTATGTTAATAGTTAAAACTGTTTCGCAGCTTGGTATTCATAAGATCAAAATTACAGGAGGAGAACCCTTAGTACGAAAGGGGATTGTAAATTTAGTTAGAAGAATCAAAGATATTGACGGCATTGAAGAGATAACAATGACTACAAATGGCGTACTTTTTGGTGACATGGCAGATAGTTTAGCTGAAGCTGGTCTTGATAGTGTAAATATAAGTCTTGATACATTAAATAGTAAAAACTTTAATGAAATTACTCGTAGAGACTGCTTAGATAAAGTGAAGTTTGGATTGAAAAAAGCAGTGGAGCTTGGATTGAAAACAAAAATAAATTGTGTCCCAATATCTCAGTTAAATGGTGATGACTTAATAGATATATTGAAAATTGCTAAAGAAAATCCAATCGATGTGCGTTTTATAGAACTTATGCCTATTGGTTTTGGAAAAAGTTATTCACCTGTTTGTAATGAACAAATATTTGAGCAGATAGAACAAAATTTTGGAACTCTTCAGAACTCAAAAATTAAACATGGTAATGGACCAGCTGTGTATTATAATTTATCAGATTTTAAAGGAAGTATTGGCTTTATAAGTGCAATTTCAAATGAATTTTGCGACACTTGTAATCGTATTCGTTTGACTGCTGATGGAAATTTGAAATTATGTCTTCGTTATAATAATGGAGTCGCATTAAAGCCTCTTCTACGTAGTGGAATAAGTAAAGAACAATTAAAAAGAGTTATTGAAAATGCAATATATAATAAACCAAGTCACCATGGTTTTAATAGCAGTGACACGGAAAATATAGAATTAAAAAACATGGTTCAAATAGGAGGATAAATACTGTTGGAAAAGTTATAGCAGTATGCATCAATAGAATGAAAAACTTAGGAAGTATAAGATAGGAGAATAAGAAAAATGGAACTAACTCATATAAATGAAGAAGGAAGAGCAAGAATGGTTGATGTATCTGAAAAACTTGATACTGTACGAGAAGCAGTAGCAATTGGAACAGTTTCAATGAAAAGAGAAACCATTGAAAGAATAAAAGAAGGTACTATTTCAAAAGGAGATGTATTATCAGTAGCGCAGGTAGGAGGTATAATGGGTGCTAAAAATACTCCACAAATAATACCAATGTGCCATCCTATAATGATATCTGGCTGTGATATAAGTTTTCGAATTGACGTTGAAAACAATAAAATTGAAATAACTGCAACTACTAAGACTGTAGGAAAGACAGGCATTGAGATGGAGGCCCTTACTGCAGTATCCACTGCAGCATTAACTATTTATGATATGTGTAAGGCTATTGATAGAGAAATGGTTATAAACAATATTATGCTTGTTAAAAAAAGTGGAGGGAAATCAGGCATATTTGAAAGGAAGGGATTATGATGAGTAAGGTTATTTCAGTGAATATAAGTGAGAAAAAAGGTGTTATAAAATATCCTATAGAAAAAGGTTTCTTTAGAGTTAATCATGGTCTAGATGGGGATGCTCATGCAGGAGAGTGGCATAGGCAGGTAAGTTTGCTTGGAACTGAAAGTATTGATAAAATGAAATCATCAGGAGTCGAAGGACTTACTCCAGGAAAGTTTGCTGAAAACATCACTACTGAGGGAATAGTTTTATATGAACTTCCTATAGGAACAAAGCTTAAAATTGGCGATGTTACGCTAGAAGTTACTCAGATAGGAAAGGAATGTCATTTGGGATGCGAAATTAGAAAATTGGTAGGAGATTGTGTAATGCCTAGGGAAGGAATATTTACTAAAGTACTAGAAGAGGGGTATATTAAAGCTGGAGATAATATTATAATAGTTTAAAATAAGAAAAATAACAATTCAAGTGATATTTTTGAATTGTTATTTTTTTCACTATATTAAGCTATTCCATAACCATATTTTTCAAAGATCTTTTTACAAGTATCAGTAAATAAGAAATCTTCAAATGCTTTTGCGGCATCAGCATTTTTACTAGCCTTAATTATTCCGATTGGATATGTAATCGGTGAATGCTTGTCCTCTGCTATTGTTTCTATAATTTTAGCATCTTTACTGCTTAATGCATCACTTTTATATACAAATCCAACTTCAGCATTTCCAGAAGTCGACCAGGCAAGTACTTCTTTTACATCTTTTGCAAAAACAAGTTTTGATGAAATAGAATCTTTAATACCAAGCTTAGTGAAAACTTCATCAGCATATTGTCCAGCTGGTACACTTTTAGGTTCCCCAACAGCTATCTTTTTAACCTTATCACTTGTTAGATCAGAAAGACCGGTTATAGTAGTGTCTTTAGGTCCGATTAAAACTAAATCATTTTTAACTAAGTCTTTTTTAGTATTTTCAAGTAATAAAGATTTGCTGTCTAATGCTTTCATTTGGCTTTGACCAGCGGAAATGAAGATATCACAAGGAGCACCTTGTTCTATTTGTTGCTGTAGAGATCCAGAAGCACCATAGTTAACAGTTAAAGTAACATTTGGAGCAGTCTTTTTATATTCGTCTTGTATATCTGTCATCGCTTCTTTTAAGCTGGCAGCAGCGGAAATATTTAATTCTATTGAAGCTTCAGTAGCAGATTCCTTTTGTGGAGTAGTTGATGCCTTTTGAGCTCCGCAACCAATAAGTGACGTTGTTAATAAAACAGTTACTAAACTAAATAATCCTATTTTCCTTTTCATAAATAAAACCTCACATTCATAAAGATATTTCTATTATAGTTATGTTTTGTTGTGTTTGGATATGTTTCATTGCGTTTTACTTGTTGTTTATTATACTAGCATTTATTTATAAGAAAAACAATATGTAATTGTAAAAATAAGTACTTGAATAGTAATATTGACAAAATTATTAGGATATGATTATAATTAGGCTAATAGTAATGTGATGTTACGTTATGTTTTATTAGATAAAGATCTCAAAGAAGAGATTACAGAAATGTATGAGCTTCTTTGAGATCTTTTTTTGCTTATGTTTAAGAAAATATATAATTATGTAAAATTATATAGCTTGTAATATCACATCTCTATATTGCATTTGTCATGTAGAAACAGTGATTACATAAGATTATTGATTCTACTCATAATCTTTTATAATTATTTCAAGATATTTTTGGCTCATTGTATTTATTGAAATAATAAATGATTTTATAAATGTGATGCTGATGTAAAACTATTTTCAAATTGTATTGTCAAATGATAAATTTTAACATAATAGAGAAAATATTGTAAATTAGCTCAAAATAACTATAATGTACATAATCAATAGTAACATAACAACATTGATTGAATTCAACTTGGGGAGGAAATAAAAATGAAATTAAGTGCAAGAAACCAATTGGCAGGAAAAGTTGTTGAAATTAAAGAAGGGGCAGTAAATGCATCGGTAAAAATCGAAATTGCTGAAAATACTATAATATCAGCAACTATCTCAATGGATGCAGTAAAGGAACTAGGATTAACAGTAGGATCAGAAGCTACAGCAGTAATTAAGGCAACATCAGTAATGGTTATGGCTTAGTTCGCTCTCATCTTATACTACATATGAAATCATAATCAAAAGAGGATATCTTAAGCTAAGATATTCTCTTTTTTACTAGCAGCCTACTATATATATTTAGATAAAAAATATATATCAAAAATAATTCTTTACATGATACCGGAATATGGGTAGTGCGTATATTTATGATATCTATATGAAATGTTCGGAATGATTAATAATGATCTCAAAGAGGAGAATGCAGAAATGTAGAAAACTCTTTGAGATTTTTTGTTTATAAAAAATTAAATTATGATATCCCAACAATAGTATCTTAAAAGGTTGAACAAGAATGGAGTGATTGATTTGAAATTTGTTACATTTTCCGGACCACCATCATCGGGCAAGACTTCAGTAATATTAAAGGTAATTGAGTGCTTAAAATCGGAACAAAGAAAATGTGGAGTTGTAAAATTTGATTGTCTTACAACTTATGATGATTTACTTTATAAAAAGGCAGGAATTGAGGTTATGGTAGGATTATCAGGAAATCTTTGCCCGGATCACTTTTATATCAGTAGTATAGATGATTGTATTAAATATGGAACAGAGAATGGTTTTGATTTGTTGATAAGCGAGAGTGCGGGGTTATGCAATAGGTGCTCACCTCATATTAAAGGTATTTTAGCAGTATGCGTAATAGATAGTCTTTCTGGAGTAAACACTCCTAAAAAGATTGGACCAATGTTAAAATATGCGGATATTGTAGTAATTACAAAAGGTGACATAGTTTCTCAAGCTGAAAGAGAAGTCTTTAGTTTTATGGTAAAAGAGGCTAATCCAAAGGCACACATAGTGTATGTTAATGGTCTTACTGGTCAGGGGGCTTATGAATTAAGTTTAAGCATAAAAAAAGCAAAATCTATTGAGAATCTTGAAGGAGAAAAACTTAGATTTACAATGCCTTCAGCATTATGCTCTTATTGCCTTGGAGAAACAATAATAGGTAAGGATTACCAAACTGGAAACACAAAAAAAATAAATTTCCAAGAAATTAAAAGTAACAGAGAACTTAAAACGAGTTATTCTTTAGACAAAAATAGTGAAATATCTGAAATAGACTGCACAATAGTTAACTCATTAACAATTGTAGGAGGACATGATAAAGGTGGAAATAAAGAAGATATTGAACTTACAATTAAAGTAGGAGAAGTAATTTGCATAGTTGGACCTACAGGATCTGGTAAAAGTAGATTACTCGAAGATATAGAGTGTATTGCGAGTGGTGATACTCCAACTGGAAGAATTATAAAAATAAATGGAGAAAATTTAAATTGTAGCAGGCTGGTTGCAGAGCTTTCGCAGAATATGAATTTTGTAATGGATGTATCTGTAGAAGAATTTATAAGAATGCATGCAAAAAGCAGGAATGTTATAGAGATAAAAAGTATTACAGACAAAATAGTAAAATATGCAAATGAACTAGCAGGAGAAGAATTCACTGGGGATACACATATAACTTCATTGAGCGGGGGGCAATCAAGAGCATTAATGATTGCAGATACAGCATTATTAAGCGTTTCCCCAATAGTACTCATTGATGAAATTGAAAATGCAGGGGTAGATAGAAGTAGAGCATTAGAACTTTTAGTTAAAGAAGGAAAAATAGTTTTTGTATCTACTCATGACCCTATATTAGCATTGCTTGGGGATAAGAGAATTGTGATAAAAAATGGTGCGATAAATAAAGTAATCACAACAGTTCCAAAGGAAAGAGATAATCTTAAGATTATGAAACAAATTGATAATAAAATGTTAGAACTCAGAAATGCCTTAAGAAGTGGAAAAGTAATAGATTGGGACATGAAAGAATATTTTCTATAGATATTCAAATGCGACTTTAGACTTACGCAATAGCCAACCGAAATTAGGTGAACTCTGTTGTTTCGGTTTCTATAGAATACAGCTGTGAATTTCTAACATCAGAAGTTGCACCATTTCTGCATGCTCCCGAGGCAAGCTCGTGACAAGCAAAAATGGAACATCTTCTTATTAAAAATAAGTGAAAAAAATATAAGATGGAGGTTTAAAAATATGGGGAAGATGAAAAATATAATTGATAAATCACAATACGATGTTCTTGGATTGTTACCGTGCCCTATAAAAGTGCCAATAGAAATTGGTTTTGATGAAATGATAAATAATTTAGAAAGTGAATGTGATTTTAAATATCTTGTTGAAGGTAATGCTAATTATGAGGTCATGTGGATGGATGAGTCTTCATATATTCCTAAAAAAGAGGAATTGCCAAAGATTATTATAAGTGCCGGAGTTAATAGTTTTTATAGAAAAGATTTTAGAGCTAAGGCAATAGAAGAAAAATACTTTAAGGAAGTCAAAAGCATAGAAGATGGAAAATTAATTGAAAATGATTTTAGTGATCCAAAAGGTAATTATTATATAATAGCATTAAATCATTTAGTTATGGCAGTAGATTTAACTAAATTGAATAATAGAAATATACCAACCTCGTGGGGAGAACTTTTGAATAGTTCATTTAAAAAAGAAGTTGCCATAAGAGGAAAGAGAGGAAAGTATTGTGAAACAACATTGCTAGCGATATATAAAGATTATGGTATGGATGGAATTATGAAATTAAAAGAACTTGTTGGATTTGGCGGACATCCAGCTGAAATGGTAAAGAATGCAGGGAAAGGAATTGAGAATTCACCTACAATTAGTGTTATTCCTTATTTTTATGCAAGGCTCCTTAAAAATAATAAGAATGTTAAGATTGTTTGGCCTGAAGAAGGTGCAATAGTTAGTCCAGTGACATTATTAGTCCAAAATGATATTTCAAACATGTTGGAAAATGTGGTGAATTATTTTACTAGTGAACAAGTACAAAATGTATGCAAAGATGCAGCACTGCCTCATCCAATGTATTATTTAGAGTATTTAAAAGAAAACAATTATAAGTTAAATTGGTTGGGATGGGATTTTATAAGCAATAATGATATAAACAAATTACTTCCAAAGTTAAATAAATGTTTCTAAATGCTAGAAATTCTCACCTCTAAATGTTAGAATAAATTATTATACGGAGGAGGGAAGTTCTATGAATAATGAAGAATCCCTAACGGCAGTAGATGTCGCTGAACTATTAAAGATAACTAAAAATACAGTGTATGAAATGGTCAAAAGAGGTGAATTACCTGGATACAAAGTAGGGAAAAAGCTTAGAATTGATAAAAAGGATGTTGAGAATTACATCAATAGTCAAAAGGTAACGAAAGGTAGCAATAATCAGATTAAGATATTAATAGATGAGCCAGTAATAGAAGAAAACCTGAGTAATATAAAAAAAGTGGAAAATTCAAATGATATTATAATATCAGGGCAAGATGTGATTTTAGATGTTTTAGCAGAAAAAATTATGGAAAAGGCAAATGATATAAGGGTACTTAGGTCTAATACAGGAAGCTATTCAGGTCTATATGACTTATATAATGATAAAATTTCTATATCGTCAGTACATTTATGGGATGGAGATACTAATGAATATAATACTGCTTTTGTAAGAAAACTAGTTCCAGGTATATCTTGTTTAATTATAAACCTGGCTTACAGAAATGTTGGTTTTTATGTTCCAAAAGGAAATCCCAATAAAATAACTAATTGGAAAGATTTGATTAAAGAAGATATATCCATGATAAATAGGGAAAAGGGTTCTGGAATAAGAATTTTGCTTGATGAGAAATTAAGAGTTAATAATATAAATAGAGAACAAATTAAAGGATATAATATTGAAAAACAATCCCACTCTGCAGTAGCAAGAAGTATTGCAAGAGGGGAAGGTAATGTTGGGATAGGAAATGAAAAAGCAGCTAATCAGGTTGATGGGATTGATTTTATTAAAATTCAGGAAGAAAGATATGACTTAGTTATCAAGGAATCTGATTTAAAATATCCTATATATCAACTTATAATTAGAACCATTCAAAGTGAAGAGTTTAAGAGGGAAATTGAAAGTTTAGGCGGATATGATTTAAAAGATATAGGCAAAATACTTGATAAAACATAAATAATGATATAGTATAAGATTAATATTATAATTTTATGCAAAGGCGCAGTAATTTTACTGTGCCTTTTTGTTATTAAAAAATAAGGTATATGAAAGAAAATAATAAATGATGATTGATTATTTTTTGAATATATCTAAATAAAGGAGCGATGGTATATGGATGAAATAGGAGTATTTTTAAACGAAAAAGATCTTATAAGTTCTTTTGAAGAAGCACGATATGTAAAAATATTTGCAAAAGAAAAACATTTGTGGAAAACAAAAAAAACTATTTTAATTAATAGGGCAGGTGGTGAAAAATCAATAAATGAAATCAGACAGGAATACAAAAATGTAATTAATGAAATGGATGATTGTAAAATTATAATAGTAACAAAGGCTTTTGGAATTCCGTATAGTGTATTTTATATGGGGGATTTTAGTGTTTGGGAATTGGAAGGAAACCCATTTGATTATTTTGATGAAATTATTAAAAATGAAATAGTCCAAGAGGAGAATGAAAATAAAGAAGTTGAAATTGCTAAGAAACTTGGCGATGGATATTTCATGATAGATCTACAGGAATTAGAGCTGATAAACCCTGAAATAACTTCTAAAAAGGCAATAATTCCTTATTTAGAAAAAGAGGATGTAAAAAAAATAGAAGTACACTGCTGTCATGTACCACCTTGGCTGGTTGCAAAAATGGACAATGGTGAAATCTTATTATCCATTAATGAGATAAAAAGAAATGATTATATGGTAACTGTACAGAAAAATGTTTGAGGCACATGAAAGAAATAATAGACTAGGAGGCGAATTTATGGAGAAAATAATAACTAAGTATGGTATTTTAAATGATGCTATTATTGCTGAGTATTATTCCACTGGGGAACCAGAAGCGTATAAGGTGGAAGAATACAGTGAATTAAAAGTTTTAGACTATAATTTAGTACCGTTGCATGGATTTGTAGATGAAAGAAGAAAAGAATTTCCACCAGTAAAGGTATTTAAGAATGGCAATATTAAGAGTATTTCATTAAATGATTTGACAGTAATAAATACTAGTATAGGTGTATTTGAAGTTGAAAAAATAACATTCTATGAAGATGGTGAAATAAATAGATTGTTTCCTTTGAATGGAAGATTATCAGGGTATTGGACTGAAGATGATGAATATAAATTGGCAAAAGCTTATAAATTTAGTTTTGATTTTTCATCATTTGAAGCTAAGATTATGTCTCTTCATTTTTATGAAACACAAGAACTTAAAAGTATCACATTGTGGCCAAAAGAAAGAATTAAAATAAATCTTGGAGAATATAATTTTGCAGGCAGAATAGGAGTCTCTTTATATAAAAGTGGAAAAATAAAATCCTGTGAGCCATTAATTGCAACAAATATAAAAACGCCCATTGGAAAAATCGAAGCTTATGACGTTAATGCAATGGGAATTCATGGGGATAGTAATTCTTTAGAATTTTATGAGGATGGAAGCATAAAAGCTCTTATCACATCTACTAATACAATTACAATTAAAACATCGGAAGGTGACACGATTTTTCATTCTCCCAAAAAAATTAGATTGTATTCTAACAGTGAAGTTCTGGATACGATAACTTTAAAGGTGGAATTTATTGATGATAAGGTCATAATAGATAAACAATATGAATATGAGATTAAAGAAAATAAATTTGAGATAAAAGCATTTGGAGAAAGACACTTTACCCTTAATGGAGATAGAAATAAATAATTCTCATTAAATTTAACAAAACACGAATGATTTTGATAAATTGATAAAAATATATCGTTATCATTAGAAAAGTTATAGAAAATAAAAAAATAGTTTGCAATATCAGTTTTTTGTGATATTATAGTTTCAATAAATAAAACAAGCAAATGAAAAAAAGAAATTAATAAAAAAGTAATTATATACAAGTTTTTTTGAAATAATATAACTTAAATTAAAAAAATATTAACCTGTCATTAAGGCAATGGAGTCTAAGTGTTTAACTCAATGAGGAAGTTAACGACTTAGATTTTTTTATTACAATGAAAGGACAAAGAAGTCTATTTTATTATAACTATTAATAGTTAAATAAATTAGGCTTATTTTTTTAAAATAATTTATTGTTATATTAATACAAATAAGTTATAATGACCCATTTGGGCTTATATAATATATTTAATTATGAGGAGGAAACTAATATGAGACAAGTAGCTATTTATGGAAAGGGTGGAATAGGAAAATCTACAACCACACAAAATTTAACTTCAGCTTTAGCTGAAATGGGAAAGAATATAATGATCGTAGGATGTGATCCTAAAGCAGATTCCACAAGATTAGTTCTTGGAGGTTTAGCACAAAAAACAGTTCTAGATACTTTAAGAGAAGAAGGAGACGACATTGAATTAGATGCAATCTTAAAAACAGGATATGGAAATATAAGATGCGTTGAATCAGGCGGACCAGAACCAGGAGTTGGATGTGCAGGTAGAGGTATTATTACTTCAATAGGAATGCTTGAACAATTAGGAGCATATACACCTGATTTAGACTATGTATTTTATGATGTATTAGGAGACGTTGTATGTGGTGGCTTTGCAATGCCAATCAGAGAAGGTAAAGCACAAGAAATATACATCGTTGCATCTGGAGAAATGATGGCATTATATGCAGCTAACAATATTTCAAAAGGTATTCAAAAATATGCTAAAACTGGTGGAGTTAGATTAGGTGGAATCATCTGTAATAGTAGAAAAGTTGATAAAGAATTAGACCTTTTAGAAGCTTTTGCAAAAGAACTTGGAAGTCAACTTATCCATTTCGTACCAAGAGATAACATGGTTCAAAGAGCTGAGATACACAAACAAACAGTTATAGAATTTGATCCAAAAGCTGATCAAGCAGATGAATACAGAACATTGGCTAAGAATATAAACGAAAATAAAATGTTTGTTATTCCAAAACCAATGAAACAAGAAAGATTAGAAGAAATATTAATGGAATATGGTTTAATGGATATCTAAGATAAAAGCACAATTATTAATTTACAATTCACAATTATTGATTAATGTTGAAGCTCATAAAGAAAGTTTTGCTAACCAAATAGAAGATTCCCACAAGGCGAAAGTTCTGCTATCCAAATACAAGATTTGGAGCATCACTTTTGGAGCACCACTTTTCAATTCAGGATTTTTTGAATTCAATTATTTATAATGTGAAATTTAAGTTGAAAAATATATAAAACAAAATATTAAATAAAAGGAGATAGAGAGATATGTATATGATTCGAGCAATAATAAGACCAGAAAGGGTTAGTACTGTGCTTTCAGAATTATTGGATGCTGGATTCCCAGAAGTAACGAAGATGGCAGTTTACGGTAGAGGAAAACAAAAAGGAATCAAAGTTGGAGAGGTATATTATGATGAGCTTCCAAAAGAGATGCTTCTGATTGCAGTTAAAGATGAAGATAAAGACGATGTCATAAAAGTAATAATAAGAAATTCTAGAACTGGAGAAAAAGGTGCATTTGGAGATGGAAAAATATTCGTTGCACCGATTGAGGAAGTATACACTGTAAGTAGTGGAAAATCAGGATTATAAAATTGAAATAGGAGGAATAGCTTTATGAAAGAAGTTATGTGTATTATTCGTTTGAATAAAGTTAATAAAACTAAAGAAGCACTCGCAGAAGCTGGCTTTCCGTCCATTACTTGCAGAAAAGTACTTGGAAGAGGCAAGAAATCAATTGATATAGCTTTAGTTGAAGCTTATATGGAAACTGGTGAAGTACCACCAACATCGTATGGTGAGAATTTATCAGAAAGAGGAAGATTAATACCTAAAAGATTTATAACTTTAGTAGTAAAAGATGACGAAGTAAAAACAGTAGTAGATACTGTGATAAGTGTAAATTCAACTGGGACTCCAGGAGATGGAAAGATATTTGTATTACCAGTTGAAGAAGTATACAGAGTCAGAGATGGACAAATAGGTGAAGAGGCAATTTAAAGTGTGGAGGTGAAGTTAATGAGTAAAGTTGATAGTGTTTTGGACAAGTATAGTGCCAAAGTATATAAAAACAGAAAGAAACATATGCTTGAACTTGAGCAGGAAACTCAAGAAATAGATGCAAATAGAAGAACTATACCAGGAGTTATGACACATAGAGGATGTTGTTATGCTGGATGTAAAGGTGTTGTTCTTGGACCATTAAAAGATATAGTACTTTTAACTCATGGACCGATAGGATGTGGATATTATTCATGGGGTACTAGAAGAAATAAAGCAATACCACAGAAAGGCGACGGAAACTTTATACAATATTGTTTTTCTACAAATTTAGGTGAAAGTGATATCGTATTTGGTGGAGAAAAGAAATTAAAGGCTGCTATAAAAGAAATTGTAGATATATTTAATCCAAAAGCAATATTTATATGTGCGACATGTCCAGTTGGACTTATAGGTGATGACTTACCAGCAGTTGCAAATGAATCTAAAGAATTGTATGGAATTGATGTTATATCATTCCCTTGTGAAGGATATAAAGGTGTATCTCAATCAGCAGGACATCATATTGCAAATAACAAGCTGATAAAATCTGTAATAGGAACTATGGATTACACACCAAAAACTCATTCAGTTAATATCCTTGGTGAATATAACATAGGTGGTGACGCTTGGGAAATAGAAAGAATTCTAAAGAAAATAGGCTATGAAGTTATATCAGTCATGACAGGTGATGCTAGCATTGACGATATAAGAAAAGCCCATACTGCAGATTTAAATCTAGTCCAATGTCACCGTTCCATTAATTATATCGCAGAAATGATGAAAATTCAATATGGTACTGCATGGATAAAAGTTGATTTTATCGGGGTTGATTGTACTGTTAGAACTTTAAGAGATATTGCGAAATTCTTTAATGATCCAGAGTTCACAGAAAGAACAGAGGCTGTTATAGCTGAAGAGCTTGAAGATATTAAAGATGATATGGATTATTATAAAAGCAAGTTAACTGGTAAAAAGGCAGGTTTATATGTTGGAGGTTCAAGATCTCACCATTATCAAATGCTATTAAATGATTTAGGTGTAGAAACATTAGTTGCAGGATTTGAATTTGCACATAGAGATGACTATGAAGGTAGAGAAGTAATACCAACTATAATTGAAGATGCGGATTTAAAAAATATCGAAGTATTAGAAGTAGAAAAAATTGAAGGTAAATATAAACCAGTTAAAACAGATGAAGAATTAGAAGAATTAAAGAAAGAAATCATTAATTTAGAATATTATCCAGGTATGATGCGTGACATGAAAAAAGGTTCGATTGTAGTTGATGACTTAAATGAATTTGAAACAGAAGAATTTATTAAAAAGTTAAAACTTGACATGTTTTTCTCGGGCATTAAGGATAAATATATAATACAAAAAGGTGGAGTATTATCAAGACAATTGCACTCTTATGATTATAGTGGACCTTATGCAGGATTTAAGGGTGCTGCAAACTTTGGTAGAGATGTAACAATGAGTTTATATACTCCAGCATGGAAATACACTGTAGCTCCATGGAAAACTGAATCAATATTAGAAGGAACATTTGGAGGTGAGGTATAATGTTAGATTTAACTCCTAAAGAAATTAAGGAAAGAAAAGCGATTACTATTAATCCTAGTAAAACATGTCAACCTGTTGGTGCTATGTATGCAGCTCTTGGAGTTCATGGATGTATGCCCCACAGTCATGGTTCACAAGGTTGTTGCTCATATCATAGAACAGTTTTATCTAGACATTTCAAAGAACCAGCTATAGCAACTAGTTCATCATTTAGTGAAGGTGCTTGCGTATTTGGTGGTGGTAGCAATATTAAAACTGCTGTTAAAAATATCTTTGATATGTATAATCCAGAAATAATTGCAGTTCATACTACATGTTTATCAGAAACAATTGGTGATGATTTAAAAGGTTTTATTGATGCTATAGATATTCCAGAAGGAAAATATGTGTTACATGCAAATACCCCAAGTTATGTTGGATCACATATTACTGGATTCTCTAATATGGTTACTGGCTTTATTAAAGGTTTATCTAAAACAACTGGAGTAAAGAACGGAAAAATGTGCGTGATTCCTGGATTCGTTAACCCTGGCGATATGCGTGAAGTAAAGAGATTATTAAAACTTATGGGTGTAGATTTTACAATGTTACCAGATACAACTGGAGTTTTAGATGCCCCAATGACTGGAAAATATGAAATGTATCCAAAGGGTGGTACAAAGATTCAAGATATTATTGAATTAGGTGACTGCGAAAAAACATTAGCACTAGGAAGTTTTGCTTCAGAAGCAGGAGCATCTACTCTTGAAAAATCATTCAAGATTCCATACTCTACATTAAAGATGCCAATAGGTATTGGTTCTACAGATGAATTAATTATGGAATTAAGTAAATTCAGCAAGCAACAAGTTCCTTATGAACTTGAAGAAGAAAGAGGACAATTAGTTGATATAATGATTGACTCTCATCCATATTATGATGGAAAGAAAGTAGCTTTATATGGAGATCCAGATGTGCTAATTGCTTTATCTAAATTCTTATTAGAGCTTGGAATGATTCCTAAGTATGTAATTACAGGAACTCCATCAAATGTATTTGAAAAACAAATGCAAGCATTGTTTGATGAATTTGGTGTTGAAGGCTGCATAGCTAAACAAGATGCTGATCTTTTTGAATTACATCAATTAATTAAGAATGAATCTGTTGATTTACTAATGGGTGGAACTCATGGTAAATACATAGCAAGAGCTGAAGATATCCCACTAGTTAGAATTGGATTCCCAGTATTAGATAGATATGTTCATTCATATATGCCTAATGTTGGATATAGAGGTGCTATGAGATTATTAGAATTAATGCTTGGTGCATTAATGGATAGACAAGATAGAGACGTAAAAGATGAAGATTTTGAATTAGTAATGTAGATAAATATGCATAATTACCGAAATCATAAATATTTTGATTCCGAAAAACTATGAAAATATCGCTGAAGGTTCTAAGCAGCAGGTTGTATCCAATTTAGCATGCTCCAACTTTCAGTTTGACAAGCTAAATTGGAACAACCTACAGCTAAGAACCTTTAACAGCTCATTTTCAAATGTTTTCTCCACAAATATATTTATGATTTCTAGTGAAAATATGAACTTAAAGTTTTGGCAATTTCTAATGAAGAAATCCTACATTAGTATTCTAAATGCAACACTGCATATTATGACCCTTGTGGTTACAAAAGAGTACCTATCATTTCTGGTATAGCGGATATTCCAAAACTTAAATTTATTTTTAAAATTATTTATCTAAAAATAGTGTGTGAAGTGAGTGTTTAATAAGTATTTAGTGGAAAGATGTGTATTTTGGATAAAGTTTTCACTGCAAGTTAAGTGTAAATGTTGATTTATTTGTTTAAGAAAGTACCCACCATTTCTGGTGCGGTGTATATCTAAAATTTAAATTTGTTTTTTAATTTATTTATTTGGAAAGAGTGTGTGAAATAGTATAAACCAAATCATATGTATATGTTGCAATTCACAATTGAGGCTAAAATTCTTGCAATATTTTTAGAATTATGATGACGAATTAGTTTTGCAACATAGATACACATATAAAAAAAGCAGCTATGATGCAATTAAGATTTTAAAAGATATGTTAAATTCAAAAAAGTTAATAATTTCAATGATTGAGCAATTGAACATGGGTAAAACATGTCAATTGCTCTATTTATTAATAGGGCTTTTAATGCTCATTAATATTGAAAATTGAGAATGTAGAATGAGTAATAAATTTGGTTATAAGGAATTTATAAAAAATGTATTGTGTGCATTGTTTAAAGTTAAGTTAACTTTCATCCTTTATTCTCAATTCTCAATCTATAATTACAAATTTAAAAGGTGGTGTGTGACATTATGGAAAAAAGGATATCTAATTCACTTCTTGAAGAAAGAGAAGATTTTGTGTGTTTTAAAGAAGGTCATAATAAAAAATCTATGAAGTGCGATGGTGATAGTGTATCAGGATCAGTTAGTCAAAGAGCGTGCGTATATTGTGGAGCAAGAGTTGTATTAAATCCAATAACAGATGCATACCACATAGTTCATGGACCTATTGGATGTGCTAGTTACACTTGGGATATAAGAGGAAGTCTTTCAAGTGGTGATAATTTATATAGAAATAGTTTTTCAACAGATTTAAGTGAACAAGATGTTATTTTTGGTGGTGAAAAAAAATTAATTGCTGCCATAGAAGGGATAATGGAAAATCATAATCCTAAGTTGATTTTCGTTTATGCAACTTGCATTGTTGGAGTAATAGGTGACGATGTTAAGGCAGTATGTAAAATGGCTGAGGAAAAATATAATGTACCTGTCATTCCAGTTATGTCGCCAGGTTTTTCTGGAAATAAATCTAAAGGATATAAATTAGCATGTAATGCACTAATGAATTTATTTTCTAGGAATATTCTCCCTAAGAGAAAAGGAATTAATATGTTAGGAGATTTCAATTTAGCTGGTGAAATATGGATAGTTAAAGAGTATCTAAAGAAAATTGGAGTAGATGTGATATCAACTATTACTGGAGATTCCAGCTATGACAAATTAATCAAAGCTAGCAGCGCAAGTTTTAATGTTGTTCAATGTGCTGGCTCCATGACATATTTAGCAAAGAGAATGGAAGCAGAAATGGACATTCCTTTCGTTAAAATAAGTTTTGTGGGACTTGAAGATACAAAAAATTCATTACTCAGAATAGCAAGCTTATTTGGAGATGAAGAAATGTTAGCAAAGGCTAAGGCTTTTGTTAAGGAAGAAGAAGAAAAGATATTGCCTATATTAGAAAAATATAAGGAAAATCTTAGAGGTAAAAAAGCTGCAATATATGTAGGCGGAGGATTTAAAGCAATCTCCTTAATCAAACAGTTTAATGAACTTGGAATAGATACAGTGATGGTTGGAACACAAACTGGAAAGAAAGATGATTATGAAGTTATAAATAGTCTAGTTAGGGATGGAACAGTAGTTTTGGACGATGCAAATCCTTCGGAATTAGAAAAATTTATGATTGAGCAGGATGTAGATATTTTAGTTGGAGGGGTTAAGGAAAGACCACTTGCTTATAAATTGGGAGTTGCCTTTTGTGACCATAATCATGAAAGAAAGCATCCTCTTGGAGGTTTTGTAGGAGCTGTTAATTTCGCAAAGGAAATTAATCTTTCAATTAATAGTCCTGTATGGAAGTATGTAAAGGAGAGTGAAGAGAATGAAGGAATCTAAAAGTTATGTAAATCTAACCGTAAATCCATGCAAAATGTGTATGCCTATGGGAGTTAGCAATGCTTTATATGGAATTAAAAATTGCATGACTATATTACATGGTTCTCAAGGTTGTAGTACATATATTAGAAGACATATGGCAACACACTATAATGAGCCTGTAGATATTGCTTCATCTTCACTAACTGAAGAAGGAACTGTTTATGGTGGTGAAAATAATTTAATTAAAGGATTAGAAAATTTAATTAAATTATATAACCCAGAAGTTATAGGTATTGCAACAACTTGCCTTGCAGAAACCATAGGAGAGGATGTAGTAAGACTTTCAAAGATATTTTATGAAAAACATCCAGATAGTAAAGTTAAGTTAATACCAATACAATCGCCTGGATATGGTGGAACTCAATATGGCGGATATTTTACAGCTTTAAGGGCAGTTGTAGAAAATGTAGAAATGTATACAGATAAAAATGAAAAAGTAAATGTTATTGCCGGGCCAATGAGTAGTGCGGATATGAGGGAGATAAAAGAAATCTTGGAGGATTTTAAAATTGATTATATATTGCTGCCTGACTTATCGGAGAATTTAGATGGAGTTCATAGTAAAAAATATAATAGGCTTCCAAGCAATGGTACGAGTATAGACGAAATTAAATTTATGGGTGGTGCAAAGGCTACCATTGAACTAACCACATTTATTAAAGAAGAATATTCTGTAGGAGTTTATTTAGAGGAGAATTTTGGAGTTGAGAATTTTAGAATTAATGTTCCAAGAGGTCTTAGAGATACTGATAATTTTTTAAAAGTGCTAGCTAAAATATCAGGAAATCCAATTCCAGAAAAATATAAAAAACAAAGAGGAAGATATTTAGATGCTATGATTGATTCTCATAAATATAATGCAGAAGCTAGAATTGCTATATTTGGAGAACCTGATTTTGTATACTCTACTGCAAGATTAGCTGTGGAAAACGGAGCTGTACCAGTACTTATTGCAAGTGGAGATGTATGTAAAAAACTTGAACCAAGCTTAAGGGAAGAAGTTGACGAACTTTCAAATCAGTTATTTGCAGGTGAATGCAAAATCATAGATGAGGCAGACTTTAAGGAAATAGAAAAATTCGCCTTAGATTTAAAGGTAAATGTAATGATTGGAAGCTCGGATGGAAGAAGAATAGAGGAAAAACATAAGATTCCATTAATTCGAATGTCATTTCCTATTCATGATAGGATCGGTGGACAAAGAATATTATCTATAGGCTATGAAGGATCTTTAAATTTAGGGGATCAAATTACTAATGTTATGCTTGCTAAGACTGAAATGACCTTTAGAGAGAATTTATACAATGAATATTATAAGGAAGAAGTTGAAATAAGTAATAAAGATATAGCAATTGAGGGGGAGAAAAAGATGGAAGCAAGAATTATCAGCAGAGAAGAAGTAGAAGAAAAAACAAAAACTCATCCATGTTTTAGCTGTTCATCAGCTCACAAGTATGCAAGAATGCACATTCCTATAGCGCCAAAGTGTAATATTAGCTGCAATTATTGTTTAAGAAAATTTGATTGTGTTAATGAGAGCAGACCTGGGGTAACAACTGAAGTATTATCTCCAGAAGAAGCTTTTGCTAAATACAAACTAGTAAAATCAAAAATGGACAACTTAAAAGTTGTTGGAATAGCAGGACCTGGCGATGCTCTTGCTAACTTTGATAATGTTAGGGAAACTTTGAAGCTTATAAGAGAACATGATCCAGAAGTTACATTTTGTCTATCAACAAACGGATTAATGCTTCCATTTTATGCTCAAGAGCTGATTAATTTAGGAGTAAGTCATGTAACTGTAACAATGAATGCTATTGATCCTAAAATAACTGCTAAAGTATATAAATTCGTAGATTACTTAGGGGTTACTTATACTGGTGAAGAGGCAGCTCAAATTCTCTTAAATAACCAATTATCGGGTATTAAGTATTTAGCTGATAGAGGAATTATGGTTAAGGTCAATATAGTAATGCTTAAGGGAATTAATGATCATCATATAGAGGAAGTAACAAAAAAAGCAAAGGAACTTGGAGCAGGAATAACAAATATAATGCAAATGATTCCTGTAAAAGGAAGTGTCTTTGAAAATATGCCTCTTACAAGTAATAAGGAAATAATGGATTTAAGAAAAAAATGTGGAGAGCATATTGAACAGATGTATCATTGTAAGCAATGCAGAGCAGATGCTATTGGTTTACTTGGAGATGATCAATCTCAAAAATTTAATAAGCCATCAAATGTAAAGGAAGTTACAGAAGAAAAACCACTAAAGTTTGCTATTGCATCAAAAAGTGGAATAGGCGTGGACATGCATTTTGGACATGCATCTGAATTTTATATCTATGAATATAAAAATGGAGAGCCAAGATATTTGGAAAAAAGAAATGTTGAAAAATATTGTAATGGTAAAGAAGTTTGTGAGGAAGAGGAAGATAAGTTTGCTAAGCTTTCAAAAGTTGTTTCAGACTGCAATGGAGTACTTTGTCTTAGAATTGGTGATGAACCAAAAAGAAAATTTAAAAGTATGAATATAGAAGTTTTTATGACATGTGAAACCATTGAAACAGCTGTTGAAAAAGCAGCAGAAGCTATATTAAAAGGAACTGAAGTTGAAGAAATGCTAAGAGCTTAATGTGATATCCAACGAAAGAACAGGTACTCTGTTGTTTCGGTTGCTAGATAACATGGCTGTGGATTTCTAGAAGCAGAAGTTGCACCCATTTGAGCATGCTCCAGCTTTCCTAAGGAAGCTCGACTCATTTCATTCGCTGAGGAAGTTCGAGAATCCAAAATAAAATTTTGGACTCTCACTTCACAAGCTCAAATGGAACAACTTCTGCTTAAGAAATCCTACAGCCATATTATCAATGCAACACTACATATTATGACCCTTGTGGTTACAAAAGAGTACCTCTTCTTTCTGGTATGGAATATACATCAAAGTATAAATATTTAATGAAAATAGGAGATGAGTGAAATGATTGATATTAAACATCACATTTTTGTTTGTGCAAGTTGTAGAGTTAATGGAATGCAAAAAGGAATGTGCTATTCTAAAGATTCAGTAAAGGTTGTGCAAAAGTTTATGGAAGAAGTTGAAGATAGGGATTTAATAAATGAAGTAATGGTGACTAATACAGGGTGTTTGGGTGTTTGCAACAAAGGTCCTATAGTAGTTGTATATCCTGAAGGAACTTGGTATGGAAATGTAAAAGTTGAAGATGTAGAAAGAATTGTGGAAGAACATATTGAAGGTGGAAAAGTAGTACAAGAATTAGTTATTTAAAAATAAATTTTATACTAGTCCATAAAAGTGGGCTGTCACACTATGAACTGCTTTGTGTTAAGCAACAGTGAAAAAATAAAAATATTTGATACCGCCAATTACAAAAGTATTGGCGGTATTTTATGCTACAGATTCGGATATTCTCGATGGTATAAGGTGCCGTATTTTAGAATAGCATTGTTTTACTGCATTAACAATTCGTGGTATAATGAAGCATAATTAATTGAAGCCATAGAGAGTAATTATCTCTATGGTTTTGATTTTAAGATAGCTCTGTCCATGTAAAAAAATTTAGATTTGTTTTTGTTTATGAATTTAAAAAATTGCTTAGATCATAACGAGAATCAATGATGTAAGGAGATTTGAAAATGATAAGTATAACTAAACTTTTATGTAATTCTGATAATTATGGAGATAGCTTAAGGTATGTAGAAGGCGCAGCCATAGAAAAGTATGGAGTTAGTCCAGGAAGAGGACCTGTAGTTGCTTGGAACTGTACAAAAACTTGTAATTTAAAATGTAAACACTGTTATGCAAGTTCAGATAATAAAAGATATGATGACGAGCTTACGTTAGATGAATCAAAAAAATTCATAGACGATTTAAAAGATTTTAACGTACCAGCATTATTGTTTTCTGGGGGAGAGCCTCTGATGAAGGAAAACATTTTGGAATTATTAGATTATGCAAGTCAAAGAAAAATAAGAAGTACGATATCTACTAATGGGACTCTTTTAGATAAAGATGTTTGCAAATCTTTAAAGAAAATAAATCTTGGATATGTAGGTGTAAGCCTTGATGGTATAGGATCAAATCATGATGCGTTTAGAGGTGTTAGTGGTGCTTTTGACAGTGCTTTAAGAGGAATAAGAAATTGCATTGAAGTTGATCAAAAAGTAGGTCTTAGGTTTACTATAAATAAAAACAATTATAAAGAATTGGAAGATATATTTAAGCTAATAAAAGAAGAAAAGATACCTAGAGTGTGTTTCTATCATTTAGCATATTCGGGAAGAGGAAGTAAAATGGTAGATGAAGATATTTCTAAGGAAGAAACAAGACAAGCTCTAGACTTAATCATAAGTAAGGCAATAGAATTTGGTCCAAGTGTTGAGATACTTACAGTTGATAATCATGCAGATGCCGTTTATACATATTTAAAGTCATTAGAGAAATTTAAAGATAAATCAGATAACATATTAAAACTTTTAAAGACTAATGGTGGAAATAGATCAGGAATGGCTTTTGCTAATGTAGACTTTTTTGGAAATGTTCATCCAGATCAATTTACTTGGCAACATACTTTTGGAAATGTGAAAGAAGAAAAATTCGGATCTATATGGAGAAATTCTGAAAATGAAATATTAAATGGTCTTAGAAATAGAAAAAAATTATTAAAGGGTAGATGTTCTTCTTGTAAATGGTTAAATGTTTGTAATGGCAATTTCAGAACTAGAGCTGAAGCTGTACATAATGATTTTTGGGCAGAGGATCCTGCTTGCTATCTTACAGATGATGAAATTAATATTATGAAATAAGAAATACAAAAGGGTATATGAGATTTTATGTAAAGGTGAGTGAATGCAAATGATAATATCATGGAATACTACAAATAAATGCAATTTAAAGTGCAGTCATTGTTATAGAGATTCAGGCAAAGAAAGTCAAGGTGAATTAAATACAGAAGAAGCAAAGTTACTTATAGATCAAATTGCAAAAGCTAATTTTAAAATAATGATATTCTCTGGTGGAGAACCATTAATGAGAGAGGATATTTTTGAATTAATAAATTATGCATCCAAAGCTGGCTTAAGACCTGTCCTTGGAACAAATGGCATCCTTATTTCAAGGGAAATGGCAGAAAAATTAAAAGCTGCTGGTATTTCTGCAATAGGCATAAGTCTTGATAGTCTTGATTCAAAAAAACATAATAAATTTAGAGGAAATAATGAAGCTTTTAGAGATACCATTTATGCAATGAAAAATTGTAGAGATTTAGGAATTAGATTTCAAATTCATACAACTGTCATGGATTGGAATAAAAATGAGATAATTAGTTTGACTGATTTTTCAGTAGCTATGGGAGCAGCAGCTCATCATATATTCTTCCTTGTACCTACAGGAAGAGGAAAAGATATAGAAGATGAATTATTAAGTTCAAAAGAGTATGAAGAGTTATTAACGTCAATAATGAAAAAGCAAAGTGAAGTAAACATAGAAATAAAGCCAACTTGTGCTCCACAATTTGTTAGAATTGCAGAAGATTTAGGTGTAAATAGTAGATTTAAACGTGGATGTATTGCAGGAACAAGCTATTGTATTATTAATCCAAAAGGAGATGTTCAGGCTTGTGCTTATTTAACAGAAGTGGCTGGTAATATAAGAGAAATCCCATTTGATGAAATATGGAAAAATAGTGAATTACTCAATAACCTAAGAACTCAAGAATATAAAGGAACTTGTAACAGTTGTAAAGATAAAAAAAGTTGTGGAGGCTGCAGAGCAAGAGCTGCATATTATAATGACGGAGATTATATGGCATCAGATAAAATTTGCATTTTTAATAATTAAAGGCAAGGATTCTATTTGACATTCCAAAACTTTAAGTGAGGAGGAACTGCTATGGATAAAACAGATAAAGAATTGCTTAATTTAATGCAAAATGAAATTCCAATAGATAAGAATCCTTTTAAAATACTAGGGGAAAAATTATTACTTACAGAAAATGAAGTATTAAAAAGAATAAATAAGTTAAAAAATGAAGGAATAATAAGAAGAATAGGTGGAATTTTTAATTCGAGAAAAATTGGATATACAAGTACTCTTTGTGCAGCTAAAGTGCCTGAAAATGAAATTGAAAAGGTTGCAGAATATATAAATATGTATGATGAAGTGACTCACAATTATATAAGAGAAGATGAGTATAATATGTGGTTTACTATGATAACGCGTTCAGAAGAGAATTTGATTAATATTCTTGAAGAAATAAAGAGAAATACTGGTTTGGAAGAAATAATGAGTTTACCTTCAGTTAAGTTATTTAAGATTAAAGTGGCTTTAAATCTTCAAGGAGATGATACAAATGATTAGTGATTTTGATAAGAAAATAATAAGTAGATTGCAAGAGGATATTCCTATAATAACTAATCCGTATAAGGATATAGCTAAAGAGCTTAGTATGGATGAAGATGTGCTTATAGATAAAATCAGAAATTATAGTGAAACTGGAATATTAAAAAGAATAGGAGCAATACTTTATCATAGAAAAGCTGGATTTAAAGCTAATGCAATGGTAGTTTGGAAGATTGATGATGAAAGATTAGATGAAATTGGAGAATATATGGCATCCATTTCTGTAGTTACACACTGTTATGAAAGGAAACCTTTTGGTTCGTGGGATTATAATCTATACACAATGATACACGAGAAAGATAAGGAAAGCTGTAACAAAATTATTAAGCAGATAGCTGATGATATAGGAATTGAAAATTACAAAATTTTGTATAGCACAAGAGAATTAAAAAAGACTAGCATGAAATATTTCAAATAAATATATATACAAAGCATTGGTTATGTGATAATATATGTATAAAATAGCATATTAACAAAGACAATGTGGTCTAAAACCAAACTAAGAAGTTTTGTTTTAGGCTATTTTTTGTTGGCAAGGGAGCCTGTTTAATATATATAAATATATTAAGTAGGCTCCTTTTAGATAGATTATATTCACATGTAGAAAAAATTTGCAATTAAAAAGGGGTGGAATTATGGATGAAAGAAAAATCGAAATTATAGATAGGACAATAATTGTTTTGAGAGAGATATTTGGTGATAAGTTAAAAGAGAAAAGCGCACAGGTAAGAGAATTGATAAAATTACTATATATAATAGGAAGCGATTATATAGAAATTACGCAAGAGCTTTATGAAGAACTATCACCATTGCCTCAAGATGTAAAATTCATAATATCTAACAATAATAAAATTGAAATAGGAAGTGTTAATGTATTATATGAGATATTAGACAATAAGCTAAATATATATAACAAAATGAATGCAAGAATAGTAGGACTTGATGACATTATCTTTTATGATTATCAGCAGATTTTTTTAGAGATAATAAAGTTCTTTGGAAATAATATAGAGCTAAGTATAAAAAATAATTATAAATCAGCTACAGCTATGAGTTTAGAATGGGTTAAAGCTGGAGGGAAAAAAGTTGTAACGACTTTTGCAGGAATTGGTGGCTTTGCTCCTCTTCAAGAAATATTAGGAGGGTCTTCTTTTTTAGAGAAAATAAAAGATCATAGTAATTATAAGCTATTTCCCAAGGTATTAAGCATATTTGAAGATATTACTGAAAGTAAAATCAGAGGAAATGCACCTTTTATAGGAAAAGATATTTTCAATGTAGAATCAGGAATTCATGTAAATGGTATAGCTAAAGATTCAAGAACTTTTGAACCATATGACCCTAGTGAAATTGGAAGGAAAAGAAATATTATTATAGGTAAGCATTCAAGTGTAAATGCATTAGAAATAAAATTAGAAGAACTAAACATAAAATACGAGCATGATAATTTAACAATTATGTTGGAAGATGTAAGGAAATTGAGCACACAAAAGCGTGGTGGATTAAGTAATGATGAAATAAAAAGATTATATAAGAAACTGTGTGTTTAGATTTTATAAGGTGGTGATATATTGATTTATAATGAAAAATTAGACAATGAAATATATATTGTGGATACAACTTTAAGAGATGGTGAACAATGTGCAGGAAAAGCTTTTTCAATTGATGAAAAAATTGAAATTGCGAAATATATGGATAAAATGAAGATTTATCAGATAGAGGCAGGCATACCTGCAATGGGAGATTTAGAAAAAGAATGCATTAAGAGGATATTAGAAATAAGAAAAAATTCACTAATTTCCGCTTGGAATAGAATGAATAAAAATGATATATTTCATTCAATGGAGTGTAAGCCAGATATCATTCATATTAGCGTTCCTACATCGGATATACAAATATATTCGAATTTAGGAAAGGATAAAAAGTGGGTTGAAGAAAATATTAAGGAATGTGTATTTTTAGCGAGAGATAAAGGTTATGAAGTTACTATAGGTTTTGAAGATGCTTCTAGGGCAGACATTAGCTATCTTATAAATTTGTGTGAAATAATTATTGGTATGGGCGTAAAGCGGGCAAGATATGCAGATACCGTAGGAATATCAATGCCTTCACTTATAAAGGATTCAATTAAAACTTTAGTAAACAATACCGGAATAGAAATAGAAATTCATGCTCATAACGATTTTGGAATGGCGATTCCAATTTCCCTAGAGGCAGTTAAAAGTGGTGCTAAATATGTGGATTGCACGTTGGGTGGAATAGGTGAAAGAACAGGAAATTGTAATCTACAGGAGTTTTTAAAAATATCAAATGCATATTTAAAAAGAAATAAAAAAATTGAGGGATTGATTTAGAATTTCCGAAAGTAGAAACATTGTTATTTCGCAGGACTATGAAAATTTTGCTGAAAGTACTAAATTGCAGGTTGCACCACTAATGCTTGCTCCCAATTTCATTGTGACAAGCGTTAGTGGAACAATCTACAATTAAGAACTTTTAACAGCTCATTTTCAATGCCTGCTGCATAAAAATGTTTCTGCTTTCTAGTATTGTATTATGGCATGCAATTTATGGTTTAGAGTGATTAAATAACAAGTTGTTGAGTTGATTATCCCACTGAATAAGCGATTCTTAATAAATCAAAGATTTATTGAGAATCGCTTATTCTGCACCTTGAGGTTACAATATATTTATAAAATCTACTTATGATTGGTGTTATATTCAGAATTAACCATATTTAAGTGCATATCAAACCTAGAAATTGGATACATATTTGTGGAATAGGCATTGAAAATAAGCTGTTGATGTTTCTTAATGGGAGGTTGTTTGATTTGCTGCTTGTCATGAGCTTGCCTAAGGAGCATGCTGAAATGAGTGCAACCTTTTACTTAGAACTTTCTAGCGAAAATTTCTTAAGTCCTGTGGAATAAAAATATATGCAATTTCGGTATGTATAGATAAACAATTTAAGCATTCGAATTATTAGAAGAGCATATTTGCAAAGTTGATAAAACTTTAAGTTCATGTCTTCATTAGAAATCATAAATATATTTGTGAAGAAAACATTTGAAAATGAGCTGTTAAAGGTTCTTAGCTGTAGGTTGTTCCATTTTAGCTTGTCAAACTGAAAGTTGGAGCATGCTAAAGTGGATACAACCTGTTGCTTAGAACCTTCAGCGATATTTTCATAGCTTTTCGGAACAAAATATTTATGATTTCGGTAAGTTATCACATAAATCTAAGTTCAAAGCTAGATATCTATATTGAAAAAATATAAGTTGCATAGTATTATTTATAAAGTCCAAAATAATAAATATGTTTAAATAAAATTGTGTTATAATTTATTACATAAATTATTGTAAATTGGCGGGTGAACAAGATGAAGTTGGCAGATGAAAAAAAACAAATTATGAGCAAACTAAAAAGTGAAGAAGTAAATAATCTTCTAGAAAGATATAGCATTTCGAGTATGCTCACTTTTGGAAGTTTTAACAACGATGATTTCACTCAAGAGTCAGATATAGATATAGCAGTAATAGGTATAGAAAATATACCTTTAGATAAAATATTAGAACTTGAATTATTTTTAGAAAGAACTTTGGGTAAAGAAATTGATGTTATAGATTTAAGAAGTAGAGAATTAACTATATTTTTAAAGATAAATGTATTAAATGAAGGTAAAATTATATATTCTAATGATAATAATGTTATTTTAGAAAAGTATAAAGATGAAGTTGATATAATATATAGAGAAAATGAGAATTTCTTTTGGTTTAGAAGAAGGGATGTGTTGTCATGAATCAAGAAAGACTTATAAAGATAGTTGAAGATTTTCAAGAGTGTATAAGTGATATCGATGAGTGCATTGAGATATTAGAAAACAATAGTGATAATAAAATAATGATTAAGCTTGCAAAATCTAGTTTGAGACAATTATTTGTAAGTTTTAATACAATACTAGAAGACTTTACATCAGTAACTCTTAAGTCATTAAAAAAATATAAAATAGGTATGACTTTAAATGATAGTTTGGAAGTGTTAAAAGAGGAAAAAGTACTTGATGCTGAGTTGTTTAACTTCTTAGAAAAATCAAGACTTCTTAGAAATAGAATTTCACATAGATATAAAGAACCAGCACATGCAGAATTATTTGAGCATGTTGTAAAGTATAAAGATGATTTTAAGAAAATTTTAAATATCGCAAAACAGTATTTAAAAGAGTAAGTAGGGGAAAAGATGCTAGAAGATTTAATCAGTGTTTTAGATAATGTAATATATTTAGATATAGAAACAACTGGACTTGATGAAACATGCTCAGAAATTATAGAAATTGGAGCTGTTAAAGTTAAGAATGGAGTTATAACTACTTATAATACATTAATAAGACCAAGAGGACGCGTGCCAATAAGTATTTACAGTCTCTGCAGTGATTTAAAGGAGGCAGATTTACTAAGTGCTAGAAGTTTGAATTCAATAAAACAAGAAGTACTGGAATTTTTAGAAGATTTACCTTTAATATGCCATAATGCAAATTTTGAAAGAAAATTTTTATCTTTTTATATTCCTGAAATAAAAAATACAATAATGGATTCTATGGAACTTGCAATAATTTTAGAACCATGGAGAAAAGAATATAATTTAAATTCTTTAATTAAAGAAATTACTAATTTAAATAAGGATGAGTTACATAGAGGACTATCAGATTCAATAGACACCTTAAAAGTAGTTAATTCACTACTTTTAAGGCAATGGAATAGAGAAGAAAATAGCAGAAAAAAGAATAAATCTCTACATAATCTAATTATTAAAGAATATCAGTATTTACAAAAATGGCCATGGACTAAGCATTTATTGAAGCCTCCTTTTTTCATTGATGAAGGTTATACATATGTAAATTACCTAGAGAACAAAGAAGAGGAACTTAAGCTAAAGAAAATTCCTATAGATTATTTGAAATATGAAGATTTACTTGAAAATGAAGAGATATGGAACAATGGTGGGGATTTTGGATACCAGTATAGAAAAGATCAAAAGGAATTTGCAAAAAAGATAAGAGAAAATTTTGAAAAAGGTGAGAGGATATTTATAGAGGCACCAACTGGAAGTGGGAAGACTTTTGCGTATGTAATAATAGCTGCTATTGAAACGTACCTAAATAAGCAGAAAAATAGAAAAGATGATGCTAGCTTTATTATATCTACTAATACAAAGGAATTACAAAATCAACTTATTGAGAGAGATATTCCGACTATACTTAAAAAATTAAGATTAGATGATAAATTAAATTACGGTGCTATGAAAGGTAAAGGAAATTATCTTTGCATAGAGCGAATAAATAGATGTGAAGAATTTCAGATGGATGAAAAAGGGAATCTAGCATTACTTTTCCTAAGAAGACTTTGTGAAAATGGTAATTATGGAGATATAGAAAATATAAATTATCTAGTTCAAAAACATCTGGAATTGGATAAGTACATAAGGGAAGTTAATTGTGATAGTGAACAATGTAAGCTTGATAAATGTACAAGGGCTTGCTTTTTGAGAAAAAGGTATAATGAGCTGCCTGAGGAAAACATCACAGTTATTAATCATTCTCTTTTAGCATGCTGGCCATATACTGAAAAGAAAAAAATTAACCACATAATTATTGATGAGGGTCATAATTTAATGGAAAAGTGTTATGATTTTTTTGCTGAGGAATTTTCGTCAGCTGAATTTATACAATTGCTAGATCTTATAGAAAAAGGTCACCCGAGTATTATAGCTATGCTTTTAACTTTAAATGCCAGCTATGGTTATAGGGAAACCATAGAAAAAGATAAAATTATGTATTTAGCAAATGACATTATAGTAAATATAAATATATTATTAAATGATTTTAGAAGTATAAGGCTTGTTAGCGGGGAATATAATTTTACTACTGAATTTTTCCTTCCAAGAGAAGATTTAAAAGGAATAACAAATGCCATAGGATCTGAGATATCAGTTTTGAAAGAAAGTATATATCCACTATATAAGATGTTAAATGATTATATTTATAATATAACTTTAGATGACGAAATAGATGGAGATATTGACCACAAGAATTTATCTGATTTCATAGCAAAGCTTAAAAGTGCATTTGATGTTTTAGATAAGTTTTTAGAAAGCTCAGTGTTCTATGCAAAAATATTAGAAGTAGACTCAGAATATAAATCATTCACACTTAAAAATGTTCCTTTAAATGTTGGAGAGCTAGTTAATGAACATATGTTAAAAGATGTTAAAAGTACAACGTTCTTATCGGCAACATTGAGAATAGAAAATTCTTTTAATAAAATAAAAAAGCATTTAGGACAGGAAAAGGCAAAGGAGTTTATAATTCCACCAACTTTTGATTTAAAGAAAAGGACTAAAATCTTTGCTTTAAAAGATGTTGGGAGGTATGATGAGCCATCATATATAAAAAATGTTTCCCAATTTATTTATAATACCGCATTAAAAATAAATGGTCATATTCTTGTTTTATTCAATAATAATGCAAGGAGAACTGCTGTGAGTGAAGAGCTTGAACTGCTTACTAGAGGAACAAAAATAGAAGTACATATGAGCAAAAAATCAGTAAGAGCTTTAAATGATAAAAATAGGCAGGTTATAATACTTGGAAGCAAGGGCTTTTTTGAGGGGATAGATGTACCTGGAGACGCATTAAGCTGTGTTATGTTAGATAAAATTCCTAACTATAGTCCAGAATATCCTATTTTAAGAGCAATTACTACATACCAGAAGAAGGGGTATCAGGATGTGAATTATCCGCAGGTATGTATTAAAGCTAAGCAAATATATGGTAGACTTATTAGAAGTACTTTTGATTATGGATACTTTATAATTTTAGACCCAGGGCAAAATTCATATACTATAAGAAATCTTGAAAGAGATCTAAATGGGCCAAGTATAGAATTTTCATCCACTACTAAAGTACTTTCAGAGATGGAGTTTGATTATAATAATTGGAGAAGAAACAATATTAATACAATCATAAACAACATTAAGAAAAGTAATAAAAGCATTAAAGAGGAATTTAACAATGAGTCGAAAAAGCATAAATTATTTTGGGAATTACTAAAAGTTGAGAATGATATGTATTATTTTGAAAACATTAATTTTAAATTAAATGGTAAGATTTAAAATTAAATTTAAGTGATAAAACTTACCGAAATCATAAATATTTTGATTCCGAAAAGCTATGTAAATATATTTATGATTTCTAGTGAAGATATGCACATAAAGTTTTAGCAACTTTGTAAATATGTCAATCTAATAAATAGAATTCTTAAATCGGTTATATATATTACAATTATAGGATGTTTTTGAAAGATTATTTTGATAATGGTAAAATTTTTAGAAAAAATATAAGCTTTAAATGTAATATATGCTATAATAAACGTATATAAATATAAAGTTGAAAATTTATTATATTTTTATACGGAGGTGGTAATAATATAAATAAAGTAATTTATTTTACAAAATAAGAAAATTATAATTTAGAGATTGAATAAAGAGAGGGATGTGAAGGGTATGGTAGAAAATATAACACAATTATTACAAGAATATAAGAGTACAAAGGAATCCTTAGAATGTGGGTTGAAATGGCTTCCTAAGAATGATTATGCTAAGTCTAAAATCGAAGTTATAAATATGGTCATAAGTGATCTAGAACAATTAGAACAACAACTTAGTTAATAAATTAAAAGTATTAAAGTGAAAATTATAACTTTAAAGTATAAAAAAAGTTATTAACATATAATAAAACTGCCTCAAAACTGTATTTTGAGGCAGTTTTATTTTTGGAGTAGAATAGTTATTCTGGATAGTATTAGGAGAAAAAACAAAACATTGTAGTATAATTAAATGGAATTTAAAGAGTTTTACCATAATAAATGGTTAACCATATCATAAATAAGTGAGGTTTATAGTCTTAGCCATTGAAATAACTTTGTTATGGCTATTTTTATAGGTGGAAATACCGTACCATAAGTTAATATGCTACAATAAAAAGGAGGATTGGGGTGAAAAAATAATGAGTGAGAAAGAAAAATCAAGATATATAAAAAAAGAAGAGCGAGACAAAGTAGATAAATCATCAAATTTTAAGTGTGCATGGTGTGGAGTTAATTTAATGGAGAGACACCATATAGTACAATATGCGGATGGGGGAAAAAATTGTTCTGACAATTTAATATTATTATGTCCCAATTGTCATACATTAGTTCATCAAGGAAAAATAATAAAAGAGGAACTATTAGAAAGAAGAAAAAAGCTATCAGGTGAAATTGATAGAAGTTCTGGATATTTATCTATTATTAATAAGTGTAAGGTCATGATTGGTGGTAATACATTTATAGATACACCCAATATTATTAACTATAATGGTGAAAACCTAATTAAGATGAATGTAGAGAATAATAATTTATACGTATCCTTGAGACTATATGATAAAAAAAGAAATCTTATCTGCTGGGTAGAAGATAATAAGTGGTGGGTTGAGAATGAAGAAATATTTGATTTTGCTTATACTAAAAATACATTTAAAGTAGAGTATGATAAGGATATTAATATTAATATTATTCCAGATACAGATACAATCGAAATAAGTGGCAATATTTATATGAATGGTTATTTGCTTAGATTTGATAAAGAGGATATTAGATATTTTGATGAAAAATATCCTCAACATTATTCCATTTTTAAAGGAAATACAATTGAAAAATGTAATTGTGCATTCAGATTTAATATATAAAAAACTCACTTACAATAGATACTGTGAACCATATCATAAATGAGAAATTACTTTATATTATTAATATCACCATTAGGCTAAATAATACGAATTTGAGACATTAGACATATTAAAATATCCTAGTAAAGCTTATTTATGCCTTACTAGGATATTTTACTGCTACCTTTAAAAATATTAAAGGTGATAAAATTTTTATGCTTACCATAGAAAAGCATTATCACACTTTTTGTATTATTATAATTAGAGTATCTTTAGTTTATAATAATTATATTCGTTGATTATTTACTTTAACAGATTTAATATTTCATCCTCTGAAAGTGAAGAATCGCAGCAAACCTCTATTTCTCTATTTTTACTAACAATAAATCCTGGTACAGTTACAATATTATATTTTTCTCTAAATGAGGCAATTAAATCATCTGAAAAATTAGAACTATCTACATAGTAAATTGTTGTGTTAATTTTATTAGTTAAGCCACTTAATTTCTTAGCAAATTTACGGCAAAATGGGCATGTTGCACGACCAATATAGATAGCAGCTAAGTCTTCATTAGATAATAATTCTTCTGCTTGTGTAGAAATTACTTTTTCAAATAACTTTACATTCTCTTCATAGCTATCTTTTTCAAACATATGTATCCTCCTAGTTTTTTTATAATAGTATATCAAAGCTAAATTATTTAATCAATCTAGTTAGTTTTTCTAGTAGTTATTTTGTGAAATTATAGAAAATATTATAAAGAAAATTATAGAATAAGATATGTAAATGGGGGGTAAAAATGGCTTAGTATCTCTTTATGTATTAAAAAAAGAATATTTGTTCGTATAAGTAGAGATAAATAAGTCAATATTATAGAAGAACTACTAAACGAGGTAGTAACTATGATTAAAGTATTAGATCCCCAAAATGATGTGGTTTTTCAAAAGTTATTTGGGATGAAGGCACATAAAATTAATAAGTTTCAGCTTTTTTAAAGAAGCAAGATTTCTTAGAATTCCAATAGGTATCAAAAGATAGGGGATTTAGCTTATTTATAATTTAGTAATAAACATAAGATAATTGTTGCTTAATAGCATAAAGAATAATAAAAAAATATATATTGCAAAAATAAGTCTTGATCATAATTCTAAAAATATTTCAAAAATTTTAGTCGCAATTTTGCATTGTGAATTACAACATATATATTATAAAAAAATGCATGTAGAAAATTATTAGTACATGCATTTTTTTACTTGAAAAAAGTAATTAATTACTTTTTTCGTAAATACAATAACATTCAACTTAGTTTAACAAAGAGGGAATTCAGTAATAAATCAGTTTTATTAACATATTGATTAAATTTGGGAAATATAGTATAATTATATACAATTACATGGTTTAAAAGTAATAAATTGGGTTTTATAAGAATTTATGAAAGCTGGTATGAAAAATGAACTGGATAATAAAATTTAATCAATTAGAAAAAGAAAATACAGATAAAACATTGGACATTTTAGGAAAATATGATAAGTACAAGTATGAGTTACTGGATGAAGTGTATATAAAAGCTCACAACTTGAAATACTCAATTGGTAAATTAATAGATAAATTAAATATAAATGCTATTGTAGGTGATCCATTAAAAGAAGAAGTAGAAAAACTGGTTAAAGAGTATATTCAAATGAAAGATGATTATGAAAATAGCAGAGATAAGATGAAAGAATATATGTACGTTTGTGGAAGTGAAGCAGCACAGCTAAAATGTACCATGATTCAAATTGTAAGTAGATTTATAAGTGCAAAGAAAGATCTTCTTATGTTTAATAGAAGAATGGATGCATTTACTAAAAAGCTTATTAATATGTATTCTGAATTTGATATGGGATCCATGGGTGAAATTGAGGTATTGCAAGATGTTTATTGGGATCTTATGACAATTAAAGATATAATTGATACAAGAAATAAAGAGTATGATGAGAGAGTAGAATTATTAGAAAAGCTTAAAAAAAATCAAAAAAAAGATTATTTTAAGATATTTGATTATAAAGAAATGATTGATTTAGCAGAGAAAAATGAGTATAAGCAGGTAAGGCAAAGCGGAGATCATATTATTATGCAACATAATAAAACTAATAAAATAGTACCAATTCCTGCTCATGAATTAAAATATGGGTTAATGATTCAGATACAAAAGCAAATTCATGCTAATAAAGCAAGTTAATTAATATTAATTAATGAATAAATTATAAATTGTAATTTGTAGATTGATGATGTTAATAATTGTATACTTAATTTTAAATCAATCAATTACATTGTGGAGGGGAAATATGAATATTACTGGCAAAATTCTTAAAAATCTTAGGTTAAATAAGAATATTACATTAGATCAATTAGCAGATGAAATTAATGAAATGTTTAAAATTAGTATTACTGGCAGTATGCTTTCTAAATGGGAAACTGGTAAAGCAAATCCTATATATGATCACTTAATAAGATTAGCTTCATATTATAATGTTACTACAGATTTCCTCTTAGGCTTTAATCAAGATGAAAAATTAGATCTGGGAACTACTACTACTAATAATAATAATAATAATTTAGATACAAACGGAAAATTTCGTTGTTCTAAAAAACCTAACAATATTAAACGTTTAGTAAAACTATTGGAAGATGATAAAATTACAAATAAGGATGTGGTAATTTTAAAAGATTTGGTTCAGGTTTTAATATCCAAAAAACATAAGAATCTCTATAGATAAAAAATGCACAAGGAGATATCTTAGTCTCAATTCGAAGAGTATAAAATGATTTATGATACAACAGACGAAAAAATAAAAGAGTTAAATGAAGAAATTAAGGATATTAATGTTTTTTCTAAAGCATCAACTTATGTTATGATCAATTTAAATACATTAGTTAATAAGACTTCATCTCATATTTCAGAGATGTTGATTTAAGGTAGTACTATGGGGATTATAGATATAACAAAAAGGATAAAGGAATATCCTAATGCAAATAAAGAAATACTTGAAGTTATACTATGACTGCAAAAACGAATTTAATTTTAATGACGAGAATACCGTTTTGGTTTTAAAAGATATTCTCAATAGAAGATTTAAATCAGAAAAAAATAAAACGAAGTAATGTATTCTTGATATAGTAATATTTTTAAAAATATGATATTCTATACTAATGCCTAATTTTAAAGTTTGGCTATTTTTAAAGGAGATGGTCTATATGATACCAATAAATCATAAAAAATTTATAGATAACTCAATAAAAATTTTAAAGGATGATTTTAGAATTGTAGGAATTGCAACAGGAGGATCATATATTACAAATGAAATGGACGAATATTCAGATATTGATTTTATAATTGCAGTAGATTCTAACCATTATGAAGAAGTAATGGATGAGCGGTATAAAATAGCAGCAAATCTAGGTACATTGCTATCAGCGTTTACAGGAGAACACGTTGGAGAACCACGACTTTTGATATGTTTATATGGTCCAGAATTACTACATGTTGATTTAAAATTCGTATCAATAGATAATATAGCACATAGAGTTGAAGACCCTGTTATTTTATGGGAAAGAGGTAATTTTGTATCAGAAGCATTAAAAGAAAATAATGCAAGATTTCCAATTCCAAGTTTACAATGGATAGAGGATAGATTTTGGGTTTGGATTCATTATGGAGCTGCAAAAATAGGTAGAGGTGAAATTTTTGAGACTATAGAATTCATATCATCATTAAGGCAAATGGTAATAGGTCCACTAATATTGATGAAAAATGGAGAGCTGCCAAGGGGCGTTAGAAAAATAGAATTTGTTGCTCCAGAGAGCATAAGCTTACTGAAAGAGACTATACCATCATATAGTATTGAAAGTTGTATAAAATCGCTAAAGATGATAATACAAATATATTTGGAATTAAGAGAATACTTTATAACAGAAGATTTTATAAAACGTGTGGAAGCTGAAAAATATTCTATAAATTATTTAAATAAAATAAATCATGTATCAAATAGCTAGATATATATTAGTTGATGATGAAGCAATAATTAAAGAGCATGCTGAAATATCACATTATTCATAAAGAAAATGTGGTATTTTTTTTATGTGCATTCTAAAATATTAGGCCTTATAAAGTATATGGGTATTTACCAATTATGTTATAATTGGTGCCACAATTCTTTGGATTAATGATAATAATTAAAATTATTTAATAAATTTTAATATTCATAAAACATTACAATCTTTATATAATCTTTATACGAATATAAGAATTTTAATCCAATCTTTATACCTTAAATAGTATTATTTATATTTAAGATTGAATTCTGACAAGATGAAAACAATGTTAGATTTCATGCTTATACACTTACTAATTTTGATTTTTTTCCGTTATATCATTATTTCTAGGAGTAAGGAGGATACAATGAAAAAAATAGTTTCTATATTTTTATTTTTTGCAATTATTAGTATTGTTATGATGGGTGGGAGTAGTAATCCTTATAGTGGCAAATACATAACTTCAAATAATACTATTTTAGAACTTAATTCAACTGGAAAATGCAAGGTTATAAATAATTTTTATAAAGATGTATTTTACACCTATGGTCAATATACAATAAGCGATAATGAAATAGAAATAATTTTTTATAAAGATAAACGAAATTATTTAAATGTTGAAAGTTTAAAAGGGAAAGTTAAAGGAAGTAATATAGTATTTTATGATTATATACAAGAAGGAAAAGAGTGCGTATATTCAAAAATAGAATAATACTAGCTTTATTTTATATATATCTATATAATTTTGTAGGTATAGGGTAAAATTAAGTGAAAGTTAGGAGTGATTTAAGTAGATATTGATAAAAAATAAAATCCAGATTATCTTTTAAATCAAATAAAGGAAGAAGAAAAAGAGTATTCAAGAGGAAAACTCAAGATATTTTTTTGGGTATGCAGCTGGCGTCGGAAAAAGTTATGCTATGGCTAAGCTAATGTTATTATGATTTTTATTTTAGGAGTTATTATTGTAAATATTAAAACCAGAGGGTATATTTTAGGATTTGTATGTTCTACAATTAGCGTGATTTTATTTAATTATCTGTTTACAAAACCTAGATATTCATTACATGTTATAGGGAGAGGTATAAAATACTTATCTAGGTTATTAGAAAGAACAGTTATCTGCTACTTGGCACAAGAAAATAAGCTATCAACTTCATTTATTTATACAGTAATTAAAGGGGGAAAAGATAGAAGTTTATTAAATAAGGATGAAGAAGCTGCTGCGTATTGGACATTTGTAAATGATAAAGAATCTGGTGCAGGTACTAACACTTTTTATGGGGCAAAAGGATATTATATTCATTTAAATTATATCAGAAGAAACTAAAGGAGAGCTCCTTCAAGGTATTTATATGACACTGAGTGGCTTATAAGACTTAGTAGAAAACTTGCTTAGTATGACGAGATTTAATGGTGGAAATCTGAAAGTTAGAAAAAGCATTGAAATTATATTTAGAACAAGACATAATATATTTATATTTATTGCAAAGGATGATTAATATGAAATCAACGATAAAACATAATGATGTCAGTAAATTAAGTCTAGGAGGAATCTTAGTTGCGTTAGGCGTAGTTTATGGAGATATTGGAACTTCACCTCTTTATGTAATGAAATCAATTGTTCAAGGTAATGGTGGGTTGGAAAATATATCTGAAAATTTTATTCTTGGATCTTTATCATTAATTTTTTGGACGATAACTATTTTAACAACAATAAAATATGTTTTTGTTACATTAAAGGCGGATAATAAAGGTGAGGGAGGAATTTTCTCTCTTTTTACTCTGGTTCGTAATCGTGCAAAGTGGCTTATTATTCCAGCTATGGTTGGTGGTTCGGCCTTACTTGCTGATGGGATGTTGACCCCTGTTGTATCTGTAACTTCGGCGGTTGAAGGATTAGAGCTTATTCCAAGTTTTAACGCTCTTTTTGGTAGTAATCAAGATATTATTATTACCATTGTAATAGTAATATTAAGTATACTTTTTTTTATTCAACATTTTGGAACTGATTTAATCGGAAAAATGTTTGGACCAGTAATGCTTGTGTGGTTTTCGATGTTGGCAATTTTAGGAATTATGCAAATTTCTCATGATTGGACACTATTACGTGCATTGTCTCCATACTATGCAATAAAGATTCTTCTTAGCAATGAAAATAAATTAGGATTCTTTATTCTGGGCAGCGTATTTTTAGCAACCACAGGTGCGGAAGCATTGTATTCGGACCTTGGGCATGCTGGAAGGAAAAATATTTATGCATCTTGGCCTTTTGTTAAAATCTGCTTATTATTAAATTATTTTGGTCAAGGAGCTTGGGTTTTATCTGCTATAAGAAACCCACTGTATACAAATGTAGAAGGCTTAAATCCATTTTTTCAAATGGTCCCACATAGCTTTTTGATTTGCAGTATAATAATTTCAACTTTGGCTACAATTATTGCTTCTCAAGCATTAATTTCAGGATCGTTTACTCTTGTTTCTGAAGCGATTAAATTAAATTTATTTCCTAGATTACATATAATGTATCCATCTAGATATAAAGGACAATTGTATATTCCTTCAATTAATAAACTTTTATGGATTGTTTGTATTGGACTTATTCTACACTTTAGAAGTTCTGAAAATATGGAAGGTGCCTATGGATTATCAATTACTGTCACTATGCTGATGACAACCATTCTACTATTTAACTATTTATTAAAACAAAAGATTTCATCTGCCATTGCCATTAGTATGTTAGTTTTCTTTGGTACATTTGAAGTTTCTTTCTTTATTGCAAATGCTGTTAAGTTTATGCATGGTGGATATGTAGCAGTTTTAATTGCTTTAACGTTCTTATCCGTTATGTATATATGGATCCAAGGTCACCACACTAAAATTCGCTTATTACAGTATGTGAAAATTGAAGATTATAAAGCACAGCTAAATCTCTTGCGAAAAGATACTGATAGACCTAAATATGCAACAAATCTTGTATATTTAACTAATTCAGAGTATGCAGAGAAAATTGAAAGAAATATAATGTACTCTATCTTAGATAAAAGACCTAAGAAAGCAGATGTGTATTGGTTTGTTAATATTGTTGTTACTGATAATCCTTATGATGCGGAATATGAAGTGGAAACCTTTGGAACATTTTATATAGTAAAAGTTCAATTAAGGCTTGGTTTTAGAATGGAACAGAGATTAAATATGTATTTACGTCAGATTTCTACTGAATTAGTTAAAAGTGGAGAAATAAATATTCAATCTAGAAACTATACTATTATGCCCGATAGAAAAGTTGGCGATTTTCGTTTCTCTTTAATTGTAGAACAGCTTTCATATGAAACAGAATTGAATTTTTGGGAATCCTTCATATACAGAGCTAAGTTGTTTATAAAAAGATTTACTGTTTCTCCGACAAAATGGTTTGGACTTGATACTAGTGATGTTGATATTGAAAATGTCCCGCTCTTTTTAGGCAGCTGTAATAAGGAAACATTAAAAAGAGTTTCAAAATAACTTTATCAAGTTCAACAACTAAGATTCAGGTGTGGTTTGATCTCCAGCTGAATCTTAGTTGAACTTATATCCTCAAGAGGTACCTCGTCAAGGATCGTGCTGTTATCTCTCACTCAAAGAAGTGGAAGTGTTACAGTTTAATGTATAAATATTAGGATTACTTCAAGTAAATAACAAATAATATTTTTAAAATTAAAGGCAATAAACATCATCAAGTGTTTATTGCCTTTTTTTAGTTATTTTATGAGAATCGTCACCAGTTAAAGGAGCTTCACTAGAAAAACCACACACTTCACCTTCATCATATTCAAAATCATTTTTAGGAACCTTTGTGACTCTTTTTCCAGCCATAAATTATGAATCCTCCTTCGGCAGTTTATTTAGAAGTATTTTTATGTTTACTCTTAAAAGATATATGATTGTTTATTAGAGATTCTATTAGAAATATTAATGACTAAAGGCTTAAACTTCTCAGCCAATTTATCTTTTGATAAGATATCTCCATTTTTACATATGTATATTGTTAAGACATGTAAAAAAAATAGACATAAATCCAATTGATATATTAAGGGACTTAATTGCGACAACAGCAATATATAAGGTTTCATAAAAAAGAAGTGATTGGCATGCTTATTGCTAATAATAAAAGTAACACTTGAAAATAAATAAATTTATCAAGGAGGGAATTTATGGATAAAACGGAACACTTATTGAGACACGTTGAAGAAAATAAACAGTATAAGCGGCAAATTAAAAAATTAAAGAATAAAATATTTTTAGCAAAAATACTTAAGTATGCACTAAGATTAAGCAACTTGCTTTATGTAGTACCAATCATTCTCATTCTCTTTATATTTAGAAATAATAGGTTGATTGGCGCATTTATTTCAATAGCATATTTTTATACAATATGTATGCTGTTAAAGTTAGATGAAAACAGTAGAATTATGAGGTTTTTAAATGAATATTCGGATTCAAATCGTGATATTAAGATATATGAACAAGAATTAAAAATAAAGAAAAATGAGTTGTATACTAAATCTCGTTAAGAAAGTAGGAAATTAACTCTTCAAAAATTAGGAAACTCAATCTAGAAGAAGTCATTCTAGGAAATATAATTAAAGGTGTACAAAATATAGACATAAATCCAATTGATATATTTAGGAATTGATTACGGAAACCACAATATATAAGGTTTCATGGAAAAAAATATGATTGGCATGCTTATTGCTAATAATAAAATTAACGGGAGTAGTAAGTGAACTAATATATATAACTTAATTTTTCCACAATCTTTAGTGCAATGCTATTTGCTATTTAAGGATAGGATATCTTTTTTAAAAACTTTTGTAAACAATTTCGTATTCCCATATGCATAGTGAAATATGTTTTCATTAATAGATAAGGTGGTAGATACTTAAAAATTAAATTTAAAAAATAAATAACCAAATTTGAAGGAGGTCATTAAAATGGAACTAAAAAATGTGATTCTTGAAAAAGAAGGACATCTAGCTATTGTTACAATCAATAGACCCAAAGCACTAAATGCATTGAATTCAGAAACACTAAAAGATTTAAATGTTGTTTTAGATGATTTAGAAGCAGACAACAATGTGTATGCAGTTATAGTTACAGGTGCTGGTGAGAAATCTTTTGTTGCTGGAGCAGATATTTCAGAAATGAAAGATCTTAATGAAGAACAAGGTAAAGAATTTGGAATTTTAGGAAACAATGTGTTCAGAAGATTAGAAAAATTGGATAAGCCAGTTATTGCAGCTATATCAGGATTTGCTCTTGGTGGTGGATGCGAACTTGCTATGTCTTGTGACATAAGAATAGCTTCAGTTAAAGCTAAATTTGGTCAACCAGAAGCAGGACTTGGAATAACTCCAGGATTTGGTGGAACTCAAAGATTAGCTAGAATTGTAGGGCCAGGAAAAGCTAAAGAATTAATTTATACTTGTGACCTTATAAATGCAGAAGAAGCTTATAGAATAGGTTTAGTTAATAAAGTAGTTGAATTAGAAAAATTGATGGAAGAAGCAAAAGCAATGGCTAACAAGATTGCAGCTAATGCTCCAAAAGCAGTTGCATATTGTAAAGATGCTATAGACAGAGGAATGCAAGTTGATATAGATGCAGCTATATTAATAGAAGCAGAAGACTTTGGAAAGTGCTTTGCAACAGAAGATCAAACAGAAGGAATGACTGCGTTCTTAGAAAGAAGAGCAGAAAAGAATTTTCAAAATAAATAATTTTTTAATAATTAGTTAAAAATCTATTAGAGATTTATATATAGTTTGTATCAAATAGGTTTAATTAACAAGGAGGGTAATTTAATGAATTTCCAATTAACTAGAGAACAACAATTAGTACAACAAATGGTTAGAGAATTCGCAGTAAATGAAGTTAAGCCAATAGCTGCTGAAATCGACGAATCAGAAAGATTCCCTATGGAAAACGTTGAAAAAATGGCTAAGCTTAAAATGATGGGTATCCCATTTTCTAAAGAATTTGGTGGAGCAGGCGGAGATGTTCTTTCATATATAATATCTGTGGAAGAATTATCAAAAGTTTGTGGTACTACAGGAGTTATTCTTTCAGCGCATACATCATTATGTGCATCAGTAATTAATGAAAATGGAACTAACGAACAAAGAGCAAAATATTTGCCAGATCTTTGTAGTGGTAAGAAAATCGGTGCTTTCGGATTAACAGAACCAGGCGCTGGTACAGATGCTGCAGGACAACAAACAACTGCTGTATTAGAAGGAGACCATTATGTATTAAATGGTTCAAAAATCTTCATAACAAATGGTGGAGTTGCTGAAACTTTCATAATATTTGCTATGACAGATAAGAGTCAAGGAACAAAAGGAATTTCTGCATTCATAGTAGAAAAGTCATTCCCAGGATTCTCAATAGGAAAATTAGAAAACAAGATGGGGATCAGAGCATCTTCAACTACTGAGTTAGTTATGGAAAACTGCATAGTACCAAAAGAAAACCTACTTAGCAAAGAAGGTAAGGGATTTGGTATAGCAATGAAAACTCTTGATGGAGGAAGAATTGGTATAGCTGCTCAAGCTTTAGGTATTGCAGAAGGAGCTTTTGAAGAAGCTGTTAACTATATGAAAGAAAGAAAACAGTTTAATAAACCATTATCAGCATTCCAAGGATTACAATGGTATATAGCTGAAATGGATGTTAAAATCCAAGCTGCTAAATACTTAGTATACCTAGCTGCAACAAAGAAGCAAGCTGGTGAGCCTTACTCAGTGGATGCTGCAAGAGCTAAATTATTTGCTGCAGATGTTGCAATGGAAGTTACAACTAAAGCAGTTCAAATCTTTGGTGGATATGGTTACACTAAAGAATACCCAGTAGAAAGAATGATGAGAGATGCTAAAATATGCGAAATCTACGAAGGAACTTCAGAAGTTCAAAAGATGGTTATCGCAGGAAGCATTTTAAGATAGGAGGACTTTTAGAATGAATATAGTAGTTTGTGTAAAACAAGTTCCAGATACTACAGCAGTAAAAATTGATCCTAAAACTGGTACATTAATAAGAGATGGTGTTCCATCAATAATGAATCCAGAGGATAAACACGCTTTAGAAGGTGCATTACAATTAAAAGAAAAAGTTGGAGGAAAAGTTACTGTAATAAGTATGGGACTTCCAATGGCTAAAGCGGTTTTAAGAGAAGCATTATGTATGGGAGCTGATGAAGCTGTCCTATTAACAGATAGAGCACTTGGGGGAGCAGATACATTAGCAACTTCAAAGGCACTTGCAGGAGTAATAGCTAAATTAGATTATGATTTGGTATTTGCTGGAAGACAAGCAATTGATGGAGATACTGCACAAGTAGGACCAGAAATAGCAGAACATTTAAACATTCCTCAAGTAACTTACGTTCAAGACGTTAAAGTTGAAGGAAATACATTAATAGTAAATAGAGCACTAGAAGATGGACATCAAGTAGTAGAAGTTAAAACTCCATGTCTATTAACTGCAATCGAAGAATTAAATGAAACTAGATATATGAATGTTGTAGATATATTCGAAACTTCAGATGATGAAATCAAAGTTATGAGCGCAGCTGATATAGATGTAGATGTAGCTGAATTAGGGCTTAAAGGCTCACCTACAAAGGTTAAGAAGTCAATGACTAAGGAAGTTAAAGGTGCAGGAGAAATCGTAAGAGAAGCACCTAAAAATGCAGCATACTATGTTGTAGGAAAATTAAAAGAAAAACACTACATCTAAGATAATAGGAGGGTAATTTATTATGAATATAGCAGATTACAAAGGCGTTTGGGTCTTTGCTGAACAAAGAGAAGGCGAATTACAAAAAGTATCTTTAGAACTACTTGGTGAAGGTAGAAGAATTGCTGATGAATTAGGAGTAAATCTTACAGCTTTATTATTAGGTAGCAACATAGAAGGATTAGCAAAAACTTTAGCAGAGCACGGTGCAGATGAAGTTTTAGTTGCTGATGATAAAAACTTAGAACACTATACAACTGATGCTTATACAAAAGTTATTTGTGATTTAGCAAATGAAAGAAAACCAGGAATATTATTTGTAGGAGCTACTTTCATCGGAAGAGATTTAGGTCCAAGAATAGCTGCTAGATTATCAACAGGATTAACAGCAGACTGTACATCAATTGATGTTGATGTTACAAATGGCGATCTTTTAGCTACAAGACCAGCATTTGGTGGTAACCTAATGGCTACAATTGCTTGTCCAGAACATAGACCACAAATGGCAACAGTAAGACCAGGAGTATTTGCAAAGATTACAACTGATCCATCTAAATGTAAAATTGAAAAAGTTGATGTTAAATTAGCAGATAGCGATGTAAGAACTAAAGTTTTAGAAACTATAAAAGCTAAGAAGGATATCGTTGATATAGCTGAAGCAGATTTCATCGTATCAGGTGGTAGAGGAGTTGGAAACAAAGAAAACTTCCAATTACTTAAAGAATTAGCAGAAGCTCTAGGCGGAACTGTCGCTGGATCAAGAGCAGCTGTAGAAAAAGGATGGATTGATGGAGCATATCAAGTAGGTCAAACTGGTAAGACTGTTAGACCTCAAATATATATAGCTTGTGGTATTTCTGGAGCTATCCAACACGTTGCTGGTATGCAAGATTCAGATTTAATCATTGCTGTAAATAAAGATGATTCAGCTCCAATAATGAAAATTGCTGACTATGCAATAGTTGGTGATCTTACTAAGGTAGTACCAGAATTAATAGCTCAAGTTAAAGAAATAAAGAGCGCTGAATAATATAATTTATTAATTAAAATGATTTAATCCGTAGTTAGAATGTATAGATTAAAATAATAGGAGGTTAAAATAATGCAAGGATTAAGTATTGATAAGATAAAAGTAGGAGACAAAACTTCAGTCGTAAAGACTATTGGTGAATCAGATGTATATTTATTTGCTGGAATTACTGGAGATTTAAATCCAGCACATACAAATCAAGTTACAGCAAAAGAAACAATATTTAAAGGGAGAATTGCACATGGTATATTAGTATCAGGTCTTATTTCGACATGTTTTGGTATGCAGCTTCCAGGACCAGGTACAATTTATTTATCACAAAACCTTAAATTTACTGCACCAGTTCACTTTGGAGATACAATAACAGCAGAAATAGAGGCTATAGAAGTGATTGAAGATAGAAATAGAGTAAAGTTCAAGACAGTATGTACTAATCAGGACGGAAAAGTAGTTATTGACGGCGAAGCAATGGTTATGCCACCTAAAAAAACAGCATAAATGATTAAAGAACTGAATAAATAGAATATAATAACAAAAGTCTTTTGCATTAGTTTGCTAAAAGACTTTTGTTATTGTATATATATCAAAATTTGACGATTCTTTATAATTTTTCTTAAGTGTAGTATAATAATATTCAAATATACGATATATTTGGATTTTCATTTCTTTTAAAAACACAAATAAACACTAGTTGAAAATTTCTTTGAAAACGTATAAAAAATTATTATTATAAATCAATAAAGAGAGATTTATGACTGTTTAATTGCTGTTAATGAAATGAATTATTACAAAATATAATTAAATAGGGAGGTAATTATGTTTTTAGAAGAATGTTTTGAACTAATAATTCAAAATGTAAATGAAGCTTTAATAGTGATTGATAAAAAAGGAATTATATTAGTTATAAATAAAAAGGCAGAAGACATGTTTGGAATTAGTTCAGAGAGAAGTCTTGGTAAATATATAGGTGAGGTGTTACCTGAAATACAAATACCAAAAATCACAAAAGCAGGAAAAGCTGAATTATCTCAGATGGTTTTTATCAATGGAAAAGAAATTATTTCAAATAGAATTCCTATAATTAAAGATGAAAGAGTAGAAGGTTCAATAGAAATATTTACTGATATTACAGATCAAAAAAAAATGCAGAATAAGATAAACCTAGATAAGGATTATATTGATGCGCTACTTACTGTAATGGATGCTTTTAATGAATGGTTTGTGGTAATAAATGAAAAAGGTATAATTACCAGTATCAGTGATGATTATAAAGAATTTTTAGGTTGCGATAATCCTATAGGAAAAAAAGTAGAGGATATAATAGAAAATACAAAGATGGGGAAGGTCTTAAAAACAGGGATTGCAGATATAGGTGGTATTCAGGAAATAAAAGGTAATAAGATGATTGCTATGCGTGTGCCTATAAAAAAAGATGGAAAGGTTATAAGTGCTGTAGGTAAAGTAGTATTTAAAGATATTAGCGATTTTCATGCTCTAAGTAAAAAGTTGCTCGACTTAGAAAAAGAGGTTGAATTTTACAAAAGCAAAATTGCTGAAAATAAAACGGCGAAGTATTCTGTAGAAAATATTATTGGACATTCTAATAAAATAAGAAAAGTAAAAGATTTAATAGGAAAAGTTGCAAATACAAATTCAAATGTTTTAATAAACGGTGAAAGTGGTACAGGCAAAGAAATGATTGCCCATTCTATTCATAATAGCAGTAAAAGATACTTAGCTCCATTTATAAAGATAAACTGTGCCTCTATTCCAGCAGAATTATTAGAATCAGAATTATTTGGTTATGAAGAAGGAGCTTTTACTGGAGCCAAAAAAGGTGGGAAAAAAGGAAAGTTTGAACTAGCAAATGGTGGGTCAATATTTTTAGATGAGATAGGTGACATGAATATAAACATGCAGGCTAAAATTTTGAGGGTAATTCAGGAAAGGGAGATTGAGAGTATCGGAGGCAGCGGAGTAAAAAGCGTTGATGTTAGAATAATTACTGCGACAAATAAAAATCTTGAGGAGCTTGTTAAAAAGGGGGAGTTTAGAGAGGATCTGTATTACAGGCTAAATGTTGTGAAAATTGTTTCACCTCCTTTAAGAGAGCGGAAGGAAGATATTCCTGCATTGGCAAATGCATTGAGAATTAAAATAGCAAAAAGATTAGATGTATATGTAGAGGGGATATCTAAAGATGCTATAGAGTGTTTAGGCAACTATGATTGGCCAGGTAACATTAGAGAACTTGAAAATGTTATTGAAAGAGCAATTAATTTGTTGGATTCTAATATAATGATAAAAACAGAACATTTGTCTAAAAGATTTACAAGCGCTAAATACAAAAGATATAGTGATAAAAATGAATACTTGAAAACCATAGTTGAAGAGGTTGAAAAGGAAGTTATTCTAGAATGTTTAAATAGAAATAATTGGAATAAAAATAAAACAGCTCAAATATTAGGAATAAGTAGGGCGGGGTTATATAAGAAAATAGAAGAATTTAATTTAAAAGTATAATTAAGTAGGAGTTTTAAAAAGTTCCTACTTAATTGTTTTTTACCCTATTTTATTGAATACTTATGCAATTAGTATTCAATAAAATAGGGTACATAATATTAGTTTAAACATTGGTATAAATTTTGAGAATAGCCTATTTATAAGCTTTTATTAATTCATAAAAAAATATGTATAAAAAAAATACATGTAAAGGAAATAAACATTAACAAAGATTATATAATATTAATCTTATGGGGGAGAATCTTTAAAAGTGTACAAAAAAAACACATATTTTTATGATTTATTTTATTTAAAAAGGTAAATAGAATTAATAGTAAACAGTTTAAAAAAATAATATTTAAAGAGTTTAGTAGATTTGGAAAAGGTTTTCGACTTTAGGAAAGAAACTTGGCATCCTAATTGCTCTATAAAAAGGTACAAGGAGGGATTATGAATGAAATCTAAATCTAAAGTTATGTCAAAAGAGCAAGCTGTCGCTTTAATAAAAAATGGAGATACTATTGCAGTAGGTGGATTTGTTGGCTGTGCTCATCCAGAAGAAATTACAGCAGAAATCGAAAAATCATTCTTGAGTAAACAGTTACCTAGAGATTTGACATTAATATATGCAGCAGGTCAAGGTGACGGGAAGGATAAGGGGTTAAATCATCTTGGTTATGAAGGGCTGCTTAAAAGAATAATAGGTGGACACTGGAATTTAACACCAAAGCTCCAAAAACTGGCTATGGAAAATAAGGTAGAAGCATACAATTTACCGCAGGGAACAATATCACAGATGTACAGAGATATTGCTGCTGGAAAACCAGGGACATTAACTCATGTTGGATTGAAAACCTTTGTAGATCCTAGAATAGAAGGTGCAAGGCTTAATAAACTTACAACAGAAAACATCGTAAGTTTAATCAACATAGATGATAAGGAATATTTGCTTTATAAAACTTTTCCTATAAATGTTACCATTTTAAAAGCTACATACGCAGATGAGGATGGATATGCAACAATGGAAAAGGAAGCACTAACACTTGATGCAACTGCAATGGCTCAAGCAGCTAAAAATTCCGGTGGAATAGTAATTCTTCAGGTTGAAAAGATAGTTGCTAAAGGCTCACTTGATCCAAGAAAAGTAAAAATTCCAGGAATATATGTTGATGCAGTAGTTGTTGGGTCTCCTGAAAATAACATGCAAACTTTTGGTGAAGCATTTAACCCAGCATATTCCGGAGATGCTAGAGTACCAGTAGATTCAATAGAACCATTAGAGATTAATGAAAGAAAAGTAATAGCAAGAAGATGTGCTATGGAGCTTGTACCTGATGCCGCAACAAATCTAGGAATTGGTATGCCGGAAGGAATAGCTATAGTTGCTAGTGAAGAAGGTATTGGAGATAAAATGACTCTAACTGTAGAGCCAGGAGGAATAGGCGGAGTACCTGCAGGTGGCTTAAACTTTGGAGCTACAACTAATCCATTATGTATAATGGACCAGGCTACTCAGTTTGATTTTTATGATGGCGGTGGCCTTGATGTAGCTTTCTTGGGATTAGCACAATGTGATAAGGTGGGTAACATAAATGTTAGTAAATTTGGTCCTAAGATTGCAGGTTGTGGTGGATTTATAAACATAACTCAAAATTCTAAAAAAGTTATATACTGCGGCACATTTACAACAGGGGGACTAAAACTAAAAATAGATGAAGGTAAGTTAACAATACTAAGTGAAGGTAAGGTTGATAAGTTCGTAAATAAAGTTGAACAAATTACTTTCAGTGGTGAATACGCATCAAATATTGGACAGCCTGTACTTTATGTTACAGAAAGAGCAGTATTTAGATTATCTAAACATGGCTTAGTTTTAATAGAGATAGCACCAGGAGTAGATTTGGAGAATGATGTATTGGCTCACATGGAATTTAAACCAATAATATCACCAGATTTAAAACTTATGGATGAAAGTATATTCAAAGCAGAACCGATGGGATTAAAAATTTAAATATTAAGTTAGTATGTTATGGACTGATAGATAAAATTAGTTATAGGGTTCTGCAATGAGAATTAAACAAAAGAATATCATTGAGTTCTTGTTAGTGAATATATTCACAATATAAATTTAATCATCCATGAGGAACCCTATATGAACATATAGAAATAAAGAAAATATATATATGGAGGTATTATAATATGGCGGTTTTAGGAATTTTCTTAGCATTAGGACTACTAATTTTTTTAGCGTATAAGGGCTTCTCAGTTGTAGTTATGGCTCCAGTGTGCGCACTAGTAGCTGTTTTATTATCTGGAATGTCTATTTTACCAAGTTACACAGAAATATTCTTACCTAATTTAGCAAACTATCTAAAAGTTTATTTCCCATTCTTCTTATTGGGAGCTATATTCGGTAAAGCAATGGAGGAATCTGGCGCAGCAAAAGCTATTGCTAAAGCAATAGTAAACAAATTAGGTAAGGAGAGAGCAGTTTTAGCAGTTGTTTTATCTTGTGCAATTCTTACTTACGGTGGTATAAGTCTTTTCGTTGTTGCTTTTGCTGTATATCCATTTGCAGCTTCTGTTTTCAAAGAAGCAGATATACCAAAGAGACTTCTCCCAGTAACTATTGCATTAGGAGCGTTCACATTTACTATGGATGCTTTTCCAGGAACACCACAAATCCAAAACTCAATACCAATGAAGTTCTATAACACAGACCTTTATGCGGCTCCAGTTGTAGGTATCATAGCAACAATTATAATTTTATGTGGAGGTTTGGCTTATATAGAGTGGCGTAAACGTACAGCTCAGGCAAAGGGAGAAGGATATGGTACAGGGCATAAAAACGAGCCTGAATTTGATGAAAATGAAGCTTTGCCAAGCTTTGGTATGTCACTATTACCGTTGGTATCTGTGCTTATAGTTACTTTGGTTCTTCAAAAAGTAGTTTTCCCAAATTGGAATATCGCATCTTGGGCAACTCAAGCACCATATAACATGGCTGAAGGCGGAATTACAGGAACAATGAATAACTGGGCACTTATTATCGGGCTTCTTGTTGGTAGTATACTTGCATGTTTATCAAATCCAAAAACTATGAAAGTTACTATACCTAAAGCTATTAACTTAGGTGCGATTGGTTCATTCTTAGCTATACTTAACACATCTTCAGAAGTTGGTTTTGGTAATGTTATCAAATCACTTCCAGCATTTAAATCTATAGCTAATGCTTTAATAGGAATTAATTCTAATGGTAGCCCGCTTCTTTCTGAAGCAGTTGCTGTAAATGTTCTTTCAGGGACAACTGGTTCAGCATCAGGCGGTATGAGTATAGTTCTTGACATGTTCGGTGAAAGATATATGGCATGGGCAGCAGCTACAGGTACAAGTCCTGAATTACTTCACCGTGTAGCTTCAATGGCTTCAGGCGGTATGGATACATTACCTCACAATGGAGCTGTTATTACACTTTTAGCAATTACAGGGTTAACTCATAAGCAAGCATACAGAGACATTTTCTTTATAACTGTATTAAAAACAGGAACATGTTTCATAATGATATTCCTTCAAAGTTTCTTACACTTTGTATAAAAATTGAAAGCAGAGAGGATTACGAATATTTTAAACCGTATTTTTAAGTTTTCATAAGATCAATATAAAGAGACAATTATAAGTGATGGTGTTACAATAACAAGCATAAGAGTAGAGGCTTAATAATAAATAGTTCTATAGAGTAGTGTGAAATCTACTCTTTTTTATTGTATAGGAATTTATATTCAAATTAAATATGTGGATAAGTTATGGAAAAGACAGATTAAGAAAGTTATGATTTGTAAAGAGAATAAAAAGGAAAATATATTCGCCTGCCAAATTTTTCTCACATTTATTCGAAAAGGCAGATGCGTAAAAAAATCTACACCTATGAAAAGAGTGCGGAGCACAATACGGAACTTAACCAAAGTTGCCTGCGATTTTGTTCTTGTCAAATTTATATAGGAGTGTTTTATTATTCTATTAGTATATAGTGTGAGAAAAAGTCATATCTACATTAAGTACATGGGGTAAAAAATCATATATCTCCAACGTAGGTGTATAAAAATGAAAAATTTTATTTACAAGAGCAAATTAGGATAATGAAATAGCAAAAACTTTAAATGTAGAACTATATGTCAAAAGCAGAGTTTGAAAAAATATGAATAAGAATGAGATTCTAGAAAAATATAATCTAGAGACATATATTAACACTGAATTAAGTCAAAATTATAAAGATCTAGAATCTATACAAAGATATAATGTTCATTTTTAATCAATTTCAGACATAAATCCTCATGGAGAACCTGCAGGTGGGCAGTTATAAATTCATGACCAACACCTCAGAGGTCCAGAAAATTTTGTGATAAATTAACCCTACATAATTGTGCAGGAATAGTCGGATGGATAAATATGATTTCTGATATTCTATTGATGAAAGGAAGGTTACTAAATGGATTCGATAAAAAAAATGAATGAAGCATTAAATTATATTGAAGAAAATCTTGATGGTGAAATTGATTTTAAAAAAGTAGCAAGGTTAGCATTTTGTTCAGAATATCATTTTCAAAGAATGTTTTCTTTTCTTGCAGGAGTTTCACTGTCTGAGTACATTCGTAGAAGACGTTTTACCTTAGCAGCTTTTGAACTTAATAATAGCAATATAAGAATAATTGACTTGGCCGTTAAGTATGGATACCAGTCAGCAGATTCATTTACAAGAGCGTTTCAAAATTTGCACGGGATAACGCCATCGGAAGCTCGATATAATGGAAAATCATTAAAATCATATCCAAGAATGACTTTTCGTTTATCAATTGAAGGAGGAAATGAAATGAACTATAAAATTGAAGAGAAAGAAGCATTTAATATAATTGGTATTAAGAAAAGAGTACCTATAATTTTTAATGGAGTAAATCCTGAAATTGCTAAGATGTGGCAAAGCTTAACTGTTGAAAATATCAATGAATTGAAAGAATTATCTAATACAGAACCAAGGGGACTAATAAGTGCATCTTTAAATTTTTCAGAAGGACGAATGGAAGAAAAAGGAGAGCTTGACCATTATGTAGGTGCAGCGACTACCAAAGAGTGTCCAGATAACTTATCAAAACTTGAAGTTCCTGCTTCAACATGGGCAGTATTTGAAGCTGTAGGACCATTTCCAGATACATTGCAAAATATTTGGGGACGCATCTATTCTGAATGGTTTCCATCTTCAAACTACGAACAAAAACAAGGGCCAGAGATCTTATGGAATGAGAATAAAGATGTAACTTCACTAACTTTTAAAAGCGAAATATGGATACCGGTTATAAAAAAGTGCTAGTATAGACAAGTAAAAAAATAAAGAAGAAGTAGAAATATCACATTATTCAGAAATGAATTTTGTGGTATTTCTTTATACAGCAGATGTCAAGAAAATTACCGTTACTCAAGGAAATGTATCTTGTGGAATTTAAGGTGAGAAATGAATATAAAAATATTAAATATACAGTCTGGTAATATGTTATAACTTGTAAGCCCCACACACCTATCAGCCCCTATAAATATTATTTTTTATAACTTGTTAAGCTTTTTTTATTTAGGATAAAAAATTGGAATTTTAAATTAGGACCTCTGGGGTAATAGTAGTGAGTTTAAGAATGACTTGATATCTGATATAAATAACAATATTAAGAAAGTAAAAAAAACAATATTCAGTATGGTTATCGAACTGAATATTGTTTTTTAAAAGAGCATAACAATCTTAACTAGCACAATAAAAGATAGTTTATTATCATATAAAAATCTTTCGACTAATAATACAACAAATCACAACCTAATAATCATGTTTTGCTCCACCAAACAACATATTTACTCAACTCAATATAACCTCACGGCTATATAAAATCAATTCAACACATTGAATAATGTTAACTCGACCTTATATAATAAGTTGGAGTACCATTATAATAGATATAAATCAACTATAATAAAACTTTTCCCCATCATATAAAATCTTATCGCCGACTAATATAACAGCCATAATATTATGACCATTATATAATCTTTGTTCGACCTGTATACACCCTAACTCAAGAGCATATATAAATCTTTGCTCAACTGTTATGTTCCTTATAATATTAATATGTGCAAATTTAGTTATAGTATACATAAAATCAAATTGTAATTTGTGGAAGTCAATGAAAACTATTTTCTAGCAATATGTGAGCACTTTTTCTTTGATTTTAACTTCTATGTCAAAATCAAGAAAGAGAATGTTTTTAATCATTTAGTGCGATAACGCTATAGAATACTAAGAGCTATTTGTGCACAATATCCTATTGTATTTCAGTATTTATAAAGAAAACTCATATTTCAACTGAAATATAGTATAATGTTTGTTAGAACAAAAGAATAACTATATATTTTGTAATTATAAATTCACAATTATTTTTGCAATATATATGAAGAAAGACAGAGAGGGAAAAATGAAGATTGCAGTTACTACTACAAGAGATGCAGATGAGAGTTTAAATTATAAAGCAAAAGGTGTATCTAAAGATTTAAACATATCATATATAAAAAGAGGTAATTTTAGTATCAAGGAAACAATTTTGAAAGATGGTTTTGACTATTTATTAGTAGTTGAAAGAGATAAGATTGTTATAAAGGGAGAAGATAGTGCACTGTTTTGGCATCCAAATATGTCAGAACTTAAGGTTAAATCAATAAGACAAGGAAATAAGGAAGCTATAATAGAGGCAACAAAATTAGAAGAAGGAAATAGTATATTGGATTGTACATTAGGTCTTGCAGGTGATTCTCTTGTCTTTTCAGCAGTTGTTGGAGAAAAGGGATATGTAGTAGGGACGGAAATTAATAAGTATATAGCTTATTTAAGTAAATGTGGATTAGAAAACTATAATGGTGTTAATGGTAAAAATATAGATAATATAAAGGTTGTTAATGAATCATATGAAGATTATATTTTAAAGCAGGGAGATAATAGTTTTGATGTAGTATATTTTGATCCTATGTTTAAAGAACCAAATAGAAAATCAACATCAATAAATTCCTTTAGGGATTTTGCAGATCACAAAGGGTTAACAAAAGATATTTTAATGGAAGCACTTAGAGTATGTGCAAAAAGAGTTGTTATTAAAGAAAGACAAGGCTCTAATGATTTTGAAAAGCTAGGAATAGAAAAATATTATGGCGGCAAAAAAAGAGGTTCAATTATTTATGGAGTAATTGAAAAAAATATATAAAAAATTTAGATGTGCTAAGGTAAGAAGTTTTATATGAAAGGTTTAAATAATAATTAGTTTAGTGTACAATGGGATAAATATTAATCATAGATGAGAGGAAATTGAAATGAACGGAACAAAGAGAAGTAATATTAAAATAGGAGCAACTGTTTTAGTTGTTCAAAAGCAGGATCAACGTACAGGAAAATTGACAGAAGGAATAGTGGCGAAGATACTTACCAATTCATCAGAGCATCATCGTGGCATAAAAGTAATGCTTGAAAGTGGTATTGTGGGCAGGGTGAAAGAGATAAAGTAACAGTTATTTGGGAAATTATTTAATAGTATGTATAAAGGTTAGAAGTAAAAATTACTTCTAACCTTTTGATATTTAATATAAAATTTTATAGGGAAAATATAGGTTAATTGATAAAATTTTGTAGTATAATAATGATAAATTATTTAATCGAAATTACAATTAAGTTTAAATACTAATTATGTCTATAATCGGATGTTTAGATTTTTGGTATTTATAGCTCTGATTATTGAAAGTAAAATTTATCTTGTCATATATGTTTCATAGTAACTATAGGAAATAAAAAGTCAATTGAGTGAAAAACAATTTGTTACTATCGCATTAGTAACAAACAATCTAAAATATATTAGAGGAAGTGGACATCAAAATCAAATAAGTAATAAGCCGTTTATAGAACAAATTTATCCATTTGGATATTTAACATACTAACAGCTTTTACTTATATTTTTAAATAAAATTTATTGAGAACAGAAATCCGCTGTTCCAGATTATGAGGAGAAAATGGAATTAAAAGAAGTAATAAAATATATTTTAAATGGAGAGGCTGTTTTGTTTGTTGGAGCAGGATTTTCAAGAAATGCTACTAATTTAGAGAATGAGCAAATGAAAGATGCTACTAATTTAAGTTAAGAATTGTGTTTAGAGATGGGAATAGATAAAAATAATGATTTGGGAATAGTATCAGATCATTATTTAGGGGATAAAAAAGATTTCCAATATATAATGAGAGCTCAAAATTTAATTACAAAGTTACAAAATAAATTTACATGTAATGAAGTAAAGAAAGAACAGAAGATAATCGCCTTAAATGATTGGATTAGAATTTACACTACAAACTATGATAATGTAATTGAATTTGCAGGAAAAGACACAGATAAATATAATCGTACTCCAGTAACTTTGCGTGATAGCACAGAGCTATAAGAAATTTGAATTCAGTAGTTCATTTAAATGGATATATACGAAATCTTGATGCAGATAAATTAGATAAAGAATTTAAATTGATAACAAGAAGTTATTTGATTGAAGATTTTACAAAAAGTGATATATGTGGACTTTTTAATAGAGATTTAAAAGAAGCAAGAGTTATTATTTTTATTGGAACATCTTTAAAATATGATCTTGATATACAGAGGATAATATATGCAATTGATGAAAATCATGAGAAAATAGTTTCTATCGATAAAACAGATTCTAGTAGTAAAATTGATGTTTTTGAGGATAGAAGAAAAAATATTTTAGGAAAAGTATTTTATATTGGAGTAGAAGGGCTTGCTAATGAGATAGAAGAAGCTAAAAGAACGTATGTACCCAAATAAGAAAGTTTTGTTTTTAGAAGTTTTCAAAAAATAGAACAAAAGATGTATACATATAATGGTGGAAATAGAAGTGATATTTGGAATTTGTTTTCTAATGGCAGTATTGAAAGGGAAATGGTTTATACACATACTAATGATGATGAATATATCGTTAGAAGAAGTGTTATTAGTGACATTGAATATAACATTAAATCAGATAATATGACAGTTAATATAATTCACTCAAATTTAGGAAATGGTAAAACATGTTTATTGGAATTTCTTATGTGTCATTTGTCTGAAATGAGTTATGTATATAAATTCAATGAATGCTATAGTGATATTGAACATGAATTAAGAGAAATTTCAAAAATTGATGGTAGAAAAGTGATTTTTATAGAAAACTATAATTTATATATAGATATTATTAAAAAATTTCGTTATTATTACGATAAATCATGGAATATAATACTAAGTTGTAGGACATTCATAAATAATAATTCAATTTATAAGTTAAGTCATGCATTAGATAAAAAAGTGGAAGAATTTTATGAATTTGATATAAATAAATTTACTGATCAGGAGAAACCTAAAATTATATGCTCTTTAAGAAATATAAATCAAGCTGAATTTAAGGATTTGGATGAGCATAGGGCTCTAAATTTATTGAAAAAGAGTGGACAAGACTGTTGGTCAAATACTGTTATGTATTTATTTAAATCTGAGATTGTTAGGAAAAGAATAGAAAAAGTATTTGATAATATTTTAAGTAACTCCAATAACACAGAAGTGGTAATTGCAGCAATAATTAATAATATTGTAGGTATGAATCTCTCTTACAGTCAATTGCTATGTGTTATAAAGATTTCACAGTTAAATGTTTCATGTTTTCGAGATGACAATATTGCAGAGATTTTGACATTGGGAGATGGTAAAATTGAAATTAAATCATCTTTATTGTCATTGTATATAATAAGGAGTAGAATGTTACATTCTCAAGTAATAGGCGTGATGAAAAAAATGGTACTTAATGCGGATTTATTAATGGATAATAATGCAGAGATGGTAAAAAGACTTTTAATATCAACTTCAAATATAAGTGAATTATTTTATAAAAAAATTCCCTATTTTGCTTTTGAAAATACTGAAAATGAGTTACAAAAAGAAATTTTAGATTATTATGATAGTGTTTGTAAAGTTGAATATTACTCAAAAAATGAATTCTTTTGGCTTCAATATGCTATGGCAGCCATGGATTTGGAAAACTACTCATTAGCCGAAAATAATTTCAAGTTAGCGCATCTTTATGAAAGCAAAAAGAATCATGATTTTTATCAAATAAAAGTTCAATATGGAAGATTTCTTTTAGAAAAAGCTATATTGGAAGAAGACGAGACAGCACCAATACAAATATTAAAAAGAGTAAATCAGGAATGGAAAGATGTATTATTAAATAATGAAGCACAGCAGTATTATGTTTATAAGCAAATCGAAAAATATAAAAAATTTGTTTGTAAGTATTCGAAATGTTTTTCTAATGCTGATTTTAATAAAGCAATAAAATTAATTGAGAATCTAATTAGTACAATTTCAAAATGCAACAAAAATGGGCGTAATAAAAATATAGGCGATATGGCCATAAACATATTAACAGAGACAAAAGATGAACTTGTGGCAAATATGCTAAAGTATAGTCTTACAGTAGGAAGCTTAAGGGCCTAAGTTAAACAAATTTCTCAACATGATTATACCCATTAGGCTAATAATATGAATCTGAGATTGTGAACTGTAAATAAAACTTGTTTTGAGAATTGCGCAGTATGGTATTTAGAAAATATGTCGTAAGGACTAATTGAAATATAACTTATAATTTGTAGAGGAGATATTATGGGTGAAATGCTACTATCATATGCTATTTTGTTATATGTGGGATTGATGTCGGATACAGAATACAAAGAAAATCTTGGTTTATATTTCTTAAAACATCCTGATAATGCTTTACTATTGGAATTGGAGTGGAGTACTTTAGCAATTTCAGCCCTTCGGACTTCAGAAGCACCTCCAGGGGTATTTGTGAGGGAAGAATGACTGAACTTGTTAAAGAAAATAGAAATGAGGATATTTCCATTATTAGATTGCAGTTGTTTTAGTTACTTTGCAGGAGACTAAAATAACTGCAATTTTTGTTTTATTACAATTTAGTCACTTAAAAATCGTATAGGCTGTTATAATAATGTTAAATCTATAAGAGAGGTGATATAACTTGAAGATTTTACTAGTTGAAGACGATAAAACTATTGCATCTGGACTAGAATATTCCTTGAAGCAGGAGGGATTTGATACAATGGTTTGTTATGATATTTCCTCAGCTAAGGGTGTTATAAAAGATAATAAATTTAATCTATGCTTATTTGACTTATCGCTGCCTGATGGAAGTGGATATGAACTATGTAAGATAGTTAGAGAAAAAGATGATACACCTGTCATATTTCTAACTGCTTGCGATGATGAAGTTAATGTAGTGATGGGACTTGATATGGGTGCAGATGATTATATAACAAAGCCTTTTCGTATCAGAGAACTTATTTCTCGCATAAGGTCTGTAATACGCAGATATGGTAAGGACAGCAGTTCAAAAGCAATATTAGAATTAAACAATATTCGTATTAATACTCTTGATGCAAAGGTATATAAAAATGATGAAGAAATTACTTTAACAGCGCTTGAATATCGTCTATTGCTAATCTTTGTAAATAATCCAGGGCAGGTTTTATCAAGGAATCAACTCTTAGAGGGAATATGGGATGTAGCAGGAGATTTCGTAAATGATAATACGCTAACAGTTTACATAAAAAGGATAAGAGAAAAGCTGGAAGATGATCCACAAAAGCCTGCAATTATAAAGACGGTCAGGGGTATGGGATATAAGGTTGGTGATTAAAATGATAAGAAATAGAGAGGTTAGAGTGTACTTTATTATTGCTTTTATAGTATCTACGATAGCAGCAGCCTGTATTTTTTTCTTGAATGCTCTAGCAGGAATAATTTCTTTTATAGCCTTTGTTATCTTGTTTGTTAGTAGTTTTTGGTTTATTAAAAGAGAATATGGAGAGCTTGAGAAACTCTCTGGTTATTTGAGGCGTATTTGCAATGGAGAGTATTCACTGGATATTAGAGATAATGAAGAGGGAGAACTAAGCATTCTTAAAAATGAGATTTATAAGGTAACTCTTATGCTTTCAAAGCAAGGGGAACTTCTTAAAAAAGAGAAAATGCAGATTGCTGATGCCATATCGGATATATCCCATCAGCTGAAGACACCGCTTACATCTATGAGAGTTATGTCAGACTTATTAAGCAATAATGACCTAGAGGCGCAAAAAAGAATTGAATTTACTAATAATATTGAAATGCAGCTTGATCGTATGCAGTGGCTTTTAACTTCTTTACTAAAGCTATCTAAAATAGATGCTGGAACGGTGAGCTTTAAAAAGGATAGAGTAGCTGCATCAGAACTAATTAGAAAATCAACTGAGCCTCTTCTGATTCCTATAGAAATTAAGAATCAAACACTAGTGATAGAAGGCGGTAGTAATGTAAGCTTTATTGGAGACTTATACTGGACTACAGAGGCTTTAATCAACATAATAAAAAATTGCATAGAGCATACTGGAGAAGATGGAAGAATATCTATCTTCTTTGATGAAAATCCTTTGTTTACACAAATAAAGATCTCAGATAACGGAAGTGGAATAGAAAAAGAAGATTTACCATATATTTTCAAGCGATTTTACAAGGGCAAAAATGCAGGTGAAGATAGCGTAGGAATAGGTCTTGCTATGGCTAAAAGTATTGTTACAAGTCAAAATGGAGATATAAATGTAAGCAGCAGGAAAAATGAGGGGACATGTTTTATTATAAAATTTTATAAGGTAACGGTATAAAGGATAGATATTTATATCAAACAAAATTTAAAGCTTAAAAATTCATAAGTGACTAAATTGTAATAATAAAGTCACTGTAAAGTCATCTGAACTATATATACTAAAACCATGATAAAAAACTTGGAGGTTTTAAGATGGAAATACTAAGAATAGAACACTTATCTAAGGTATATGGCATTGGGGATACTGCGGTAAAGGCACTTAATGATGTATCCTTTTCGGTAGAAAAAGGAGAATTTGTCGCAATTATTGGACCATCAGGTTCAGGAAAATCAACTTTGCTTCATATGCTTGGAGGGGTAGATAGACCAACTAGTGGTAAGGTTTTAGTAGATAATACTAATATTTATAATTTAGATGAAACACAGCTGGCTATCTTTAGGCGCAGACAAATCGGACTTATATATCAATTTTATAATCTTATTCCAGTACTTAATGTAGAAGAAAATATTACTCTTCCACTACTGCTTGATGGACACAAAGTAGATAAGAAGCAGTTTGATGAGATAATAAAAATACTTAACTTAGAGAAAAGGCTCAATCATTTGCCTAACCAACTTTCTGGTGGACAACAACAAAGAGTGTCTATAGGAAGAGCTCTTATAAGTAATCCAGCTATAATGCTTGCTGATGAGCCAACTGGAAATCTAGATAGTAAGAATAGTAGTGAAATAGTTGATTTATTAAAAATGTTTAATAAAACTTTTAACCAAACCCTTATAATAATTACTCATGATGAGCGTATTGCATTACAAGCTGACAGAATCATAGCAATAGAAGATGGTGAAATTAAAAAGGATGAGGTGATTCGCTCATGAATATAATAAATAAATTGACTTTAAGGCATTTAAAATTAAATAAAAAGAGAACAATTGTAACTATAATAGGTGTAATTATCTCAGCGGCAATGGTAACTGGTGTGGCTACTCTCGTAGTTTCTTTTATGGATGTAATGCAAAGACAAAGTATAGCCAATGAAGGGGAGTGGCATGTTGTCTATAAAGATATTGATAACGTTCAGCTCCAATCAATAAAAAGTGATAAAAATACGAAGAATGTTATTTTGAGTAGGGATTTAGGATATGCAGTGTTAAATGGAAGTAAAAATGTTAGTAAACCTTACTTATTTATACAGGAGTACAACAAAGAAGGTTTTAGGAAGTTTCCAGTTGAATTAAGTAAGGGAAGGTTCCCAGAAGCTGCAAATGAAGTTGTAATTTCAGAGGACATTATAAACAATGCTAAAGTTAACTACAAAATAGGAGATACTCTAACTGCTGATATTGGAAAGAGATATTCCGACAATAGAGTTTTGACACAGAACGATTATTTTCAAAAGAATAAAGACACTCTTGGAGAAACTTTAACAAAGGAAAATACAAAAACTTATAAAATTGTAGGTATAATAAAGCGTCCTAAGTTTGAGCCCACATGGGCTCCAGGTTTTACAGTACTTGGTTATGTAGATGAAAATAATGTTACTTCGAAGGAAAAAGAAAATGCGTTTGTAATATTAAAAAGTATTAACAGAGGACTATTTGATCATGCAAAAGATATAGCATTACAAAATAAAATAAAAACAGTAGAGTTTAATAATAGCTTACTTAGATATCATGGAGTTGTTAAAGATGATTCAATGCACAATATGATTCTTGGTCTATCAGCTATAATGATTATAATAATAATGGTTGGATCTATTTCGCTCATATATAATGCTTTTGCTATTTCTGTATCAGAACGTTCAAGGTATTTAGGAATGCTATCAAGTGTAGGAGCTACTAAAAGACAAAAGAGAGATTCAGTGTTTTTTGAAGGAGCAGTTATAGGTGTAATAGGTATTCCAATTGGAATTATTTGCGGATTTTTAGGTATGAGCCTTACGTTCCTATGTGTAAACTCTATGATTAAGGGGGGTGTTTTGGGAGTTACTGAAAACTTTAGGGTAGTAGTATCCCCATTAATTGTTATTGCTGCCATTGTAGTTTCTGCTCTTACTATACTAATATCAACATATATTCCTGCAAAAAGAGCTTCAAGTATATCTGCTATCGATGCTATTCGTCAAACCTCGGATATAAAATTAACAGGTAAAGAGATAAAAACTTCAAGGTTTACAGAAAAAGTGTTTGGTATTGAGGGAAATATAGGACTTAAGAATTTAAAAAGAAATAAAGGTAGATATAAGGCAACAGTATTTTCTTTGACTATCAGTATGATATTGTTTTTAAGTGTAAACTCTTTTGCTTCGGATTTAAAGAAATCTGTTATTTTAAGTCAAGATGGAATAAACTTTGATATAAATGTATTGATAACAGGTAAAAATGCAGAAGAAAAAAACAATACAGTTAAAAAAATAAGCGCTCTTGATACCATAAAAGAGCTCAGCCAAGTAAATACTTTCGATGCAAAGGTATGGATTAATGAAAACTCCATGGCAGACTACTTGAAAGGTGACGACAAAAGTATAATGAAAAATGGAGCATATCCTTATAGTGTTAATGTAAACGCATTAGATAATGAAGATCTTAAAATATATGCAAAAGAAGTTGGAGTAGATTTTAACTTATTAAAAGATACAAATAAGATTTCTGCAATAGTTATTGATACAGTTAAATATAAAGATATGCAGACTAAAAAATATATTCAAACAAAGGCCGTAAAAGTAAATAAGGGAGAAAAGCTAGATTTACTTTATCATAACTTTGAAACAGAAAAAGATGAGTCGCTAACATCAGTAGAAATAGCAGCTGCTACAGATAAATTACCTACAGGAGTTTTTTCTCAAGAGGCAAATCCGGGATTTAACATTATAGTATCTAGAGAAGTATTTGATAAAATAATAGGTGTTCGTGAGAATATAGTTGAAAGCATAGATACAAACTTATTTATAAAGAGTAATGATCCTGTAACGCTTCAGACAGATATTGAAACTATTATAAATGCTGGAGGGGACAATAGAATGTCTATTCAAAATGTATTTATGAATAGACAAAGAGAAAATCAGATCATTGTACTTATGTCAGTTTTTGGATATGGATTTGTTGCACTAATTATAGCTATCTGCGTTGCAAATATACTTAACACAATATCCACTAGTGTTGCTCTTAGGAAGAGAGAGTTTGCCATGTTGAAATCTGTTGGAATGACACCAAAAAGCTTCAATAAAATGATAAACTATGAAAGTATATTCTATGGCATTAAATCACTTGCATATGGACTTCCAGTAAGCATTGGAATAATGTATTTAATTCATAGAATAATCATGGGAAAATTTAATTTTAATTTTATTCTTCCATGGGTAAGCATTTTATCGGCTGTAGTTTCTGTATTTATAATTGTGGGGGTAGCAATGCTTTATTCTAGCTCAAGAGTAAAAAAGGAGAATATTATAGATGCACTCAAGAGTGAGTAGTATCAATAGAATTATTTAATATTTATGATAAAAAGTTAGTTAGCTATAAAATAAGAAAAAGCTTTGGAGAATATCCTTAGCTTTTTTTATTTTATTAAAAGTTAGTATAGAGCTTTATTTCGTGCTAACTTTTATGTTTTAATATCAATATTTATACCTGATATTAAGATAAAAAAATATGTTACTAAATATTAAAATTAAACGATTTAGAAAGTTATAATGAATATTATCCATATATATATTGCAAAAATAATTCTTCATTATGATTCTAAAACTATTGCAAGAATTTTAGCCGTAATTGTGAATTGTGAAATGTGCATTGTGAATTGCAACATATATACATTAATAAATAATGAGGCGGATTTCATAAGTAAGGTTATTAGTATGTAATATATTTTGGATTAAAATAAGATAAGATTTTTTTGTGGATTTCAAAGGTCACCCCTCGCCTCAACCATGAAACCCACCACACGTGGGTCTATTATTTTTTATAAAACATTGGAGGTGGTATTTTTTGTTAGCTGTTTATTTTAATATTTGTGAAATGTTTTAAATTTATTCATATGATGGAATTGATCAGGAAAATTGAATACTTTTAATTATTTTAGAGCTAGGTGTTGGCTTCTATATCACTGTTATTATCCGCTGCCCATTCAAAGAAATAGAAGAAAAGCATCATAATGTTTTACTACGTCGCATGAATTTGGATCATCCTGAATTGCCGGAAAAATGTTAGAAAAAAGTTTATCTTTCGATAATGACATATGCAAGGTTATAGCGGATTTAAAAACAAAAAATATAGTATGATTTCCTGACAAGGTATCTATTGATATGTTAAATTATGTAACATTTCAATAAAATTAATCATATATTGAACTATACCAAAGATTCAGGAGGCGTAGTTTGATGCACGATTTAAAAGAAAAAATAAAAACGGTGGAAATAAATCTACCCAAAGGGAAAGTAGTGATTGTTCTACCGGAAGATGTACCTGTAGATTATACAGAGATTAAAAAGATTGAGGAGCAACAAAGAGAAGCTGATCTTGGAAACTCTAACGGAGTTCCTGCAACAATTTCATTAGCTTCTGTAAGTGGAGATTTACTTCAAACTTATAGAACAACTGATGAATTCTTTCTATATTTTAATTATATATCAAGAACTGTAGTCCTAAAGTCAGAACATTTACTTGCAAGGACCTATGATATGAATTTAAATCCAATAGATACTAAAATAGTATCAAAAGTAGTAATGTCATTAAAGGACTTTATTGCTGCTAGATTTAATTTCTTATCCTTACCGTCTCAAAACCCACAAAATGCACCAATGCATGTAAATGAAATATGGGTTGCTAACAATGCTATTGTTTATAATACAAGAAATGTGGACGATATCATGTTTTTAGGGCATAAGGGAATTGGTCTTGTTACTACAGAGGAAACTGCGCTCTTTACAGTTTTGTATCAAAATGGCAAGGTTACTGCGGAGAATGTTTCTACTTTCATGATTGTTTCAACAAAGCGTTTAACCGCTTATTTATATAACGCAATAGATACTAATTTATCATAATTTAAAAGGGGCTATTTCAACAGCCCCGTTATGAAAATATTAGTTATAAAAGCCTTATGCATTACGGAAATCAAGTTCTGCCAATTGTTGAGGAATTTATTTATTATGATAAGTATAGTGATTAAAATTATTTTAAACAAGGAAAGGACTCCATATTTTTTACCATATAGCCTAATGTTATTATAGATTACAGTGTAGGAAGAATATTAGGTAGCTTAATTACAATTGCAGTCATGGTAATAATGGCATGGTACTTATGGAACACTTCTTTAAAACTTTTTTAGAAATGTAGTGGATTTCAAAGGTCACACTTCGCTTCCACCATACATATCCACTACCGCCTGTAGGTGGCTTAAATAGCTACTTACAAGCGGTTGTGTTTTTTGAACGGTAAGGGTAGGGAATATTACATTGTTAATGGAGATATTTTTCCTTTAAGATTATCTGTATAGGCTAGTTTTCCATCCACAGTTATTACAACAGCCCCCATACCCTTAATTCTATTAACTCTATGAATAATTGAAGCAGCATCTAATCCAAACAATTTTGTAGTATATATATCGCAGTCCACGGATTTATCAGCAATAATAGTTAAAGAAGCTATATTACTTTTTATTGGGTAGCCTGTTTTGCTGTCAAATATATGGTGGTATTTACGTCCATCCTTTTCAAACATTCTCTCATATATTCCTGAGGTTACAACGGATTGATCTTTTATTTTGACAAGTGCCACTGCATTTCCTCTTGGTAGAAATGGATTTTGTATTCCTACCTTCCAGTCAACGCTGTTTGATGGTGAGTCTCCAAAAACGAGAACATTACCTCCCATATCTACCATAGCTGAAACAGCGCCATTTTCCTTAAAGAATTCCATAACTTTATCAGCAAAATAGCCCTTAGCTATGGCTCCAAGGTCTATTTCAATGCCTTTTTTTAAGAAATACACGGTCTTTTTTTCATCATCTAGTTGTATATTTTCAGGCTTTAAAAGTTCAAGTACCTTTGCTATAGCTTCTTTCTCTGGTACATGTGCCTCCTTAAAACCTATTCTCCATAATTTTATTAATGGCCCTATTGCAATATTTAAATATGTATTCTCACATAGACTATGTTTTTTTCCTATTTTTATCAGCTCATATAGCTCATCATCCACTTCTTGTGGAGCTAGTGGAGCTGTTCTTTTAAGCATCGCAAGCTGTGATTTATCACTGTTAGCACTAAAGACTTCTTCATAATTAATAAGCATGCTGCAAGCCTTTTCTGCAAGCTTTTCAGCATCATCTCCCTTTACATATAGAGAGATTTTCGTTCCCATAAGATATATTATCTTCGTATACTCATTCATTTTGCCCTCCTATATTTGCGGCACTATAAAATTAATAACAAGTCCTCTTGCCATTATATCTTGGACTTGTTATTTATTGTCATTTTCCTGAATTATTTTGCCCATGAATTAGAAATGCATCTATAAGGTCTTTATCAATATCAGTTAGTTTTTTTTCGCTGTGATAAGCCATAAAATAATCTAAATTCAGTTCATCAATTGGAATTTGATATATGTTGTATTCAGATGGACACTCCTTTACATAGATGCTTTCTGGTATAAAGGTCAGTCCCAAATTACTCGTTGCAAGATTACGTACAGTGTTGATTTCGGTGCTTTCCATTATGATTTTTGGTTCCACCTTATAAATGCTTAATAATTGATCTATCTGCTTTCTTATAGCAGAACCCTTGGAAGTCAGTATCAGCTTTTGAGACAATATCTTGGTTATGTCGATAGTTCCTTCTGGAATAATGGCGACATCTTTCTGATATAGATCACAGCAGCGAGGAATAATAGCACGGTATCCGTGTCTGCCCCAAGTAATCGAGTTTAAGTTCGGAGAAATATTTCTTGAATTTTGTCCAAGCCAAAAATCCAATTCACCATTCAGAATGAGTTTCTCATTTTTTTCTGGTAAAACCTCTGAAAGCTCTATTCTACAGTTTGGATGTATATCCAAAAACTTTGGTAAAAAAAGAGGTAAAAGGTAGGTTCCAAGGCTAGGAAGCACTCCTATCTTTATAACCTTGCTATCTATATCTGACATAGCTGATATTTCCCTAATGAGCCTCGCATAATTATTTTCTATTGAAGTTAAATACTGATAATATATCTTCCCCTGCTCGGTTAATCGATATGGCAGCTTGTTACGACTTATAAGCTCACAGTTTAACTGACTTTCTATCCTTTTAATACTCTGTGTCAAGTGAGGTTGGGAAATATAAAGTGATTTGGCAGCCTTGCCATAATTACTGTACTTTAAAATGGCATCAATATAATACAGAATATCCTGAGAATAGTATTTTGACATTTAATTCACCCTTTTGCGAAATAATTAGGCACATGAAAATAAATAACGAGTCCAAAATAGCATTGCAAATGGACTTGTTATTTATGTAATAGTGCCTTAACTCATTGATTCTGTGTTCGATTATAACAAATATGTTATCAAACTTCAATAAATAACTATTAGATATAATATACTTAACATGTTAAAATTATATCAAACAATCATTAAAATTATGAAGTTATGAAATTTTGAAATACAGGAAGGGGATTACTATGAAGTATTTAGCAATTGTAGGCACTAACTCAGACGTGTCAACTAATCGTATGCTGCTTCAATTTATGCAAAAGCATTTTTCGAGTGAGGCAGAGATAGAACTATATGAAATTAAGGATTTACCTGCCTTTAATGAACCAGAGGATTCTGATATTCCTCAAAAGGTAGCAGAATTATCTGATAAAATTTTAAAAGCAGATGGAGTAATAATAGCAACTCCAGAGTATGATCATGCCATACCTGCAGTTTTAAAGAGTGCTCTTGAATGGATTAGTTACACTAGTCAGGCACTTACTGACAAACCTGTTTTAATAGTGGGGGCTTCTCTTGGTACACTTGGTTCTTCTCGTGCACAGGCGCATCTTAGACAAATACTTGATTCACCTGAGCTTGCTGCAAGAATCATGCCAAGTAGTGAATTCCTTTTAGGAAAATCACAGGGGGCATTTGATAGCGCAGGAAATCTTATCTATTCAGATAAGTTATCAGAGCTTGATGAAATTTTCAGAGAGTTTCTTTTATTTACAGATATTACATCAAAACTTTTAGCAGAAAAAGTTTTACATAAAAAAGTTAAAAAATTCACTTGGGAAGAGTAGGGGGATTAATAACAATGAAATTTATAGCAATTGTTGGAACTAGTGCAAAAAGATCATATAATCGTAAACTCCTTCAGTTTATGAAAAAATATTTTGAGTCAAAGGCAGAAATAGAAATACTTGAGATTACTGATGTTCCTATGTTTAATCAATCTGATAATCAGTCCTCAAGTGAAGTTATACAGATGTTTAATAATAAGATTACAGCAAGTGATGGTGTTATTATAGCTACTCCTGAGTATAATCACTCAATTCCATCTAGCCTTAAAAGTTTAATTGAATGGCTAAGCTTTGATCTTCATCCACTTGCTGGTAAACCAGTAATGATCCTTGGCGCATCTCTTGATGTTCAAGGTTCTTCACGTGCGCAATTGCATCTTCGTCAAATTCTAGATGCACCAGGTGTTGATGCAAATGTAATGCCAGGATATGAGTTTTTACTTGGAAGCGCACACAAAGCATTTGATGAAGAAGGTAATCTAAACAATGAAAGAACTATAGACTTCCTAGAGATATGCTTCTTACGTTTTATGCGTTTTGCAAAGATTTCAAATCAGCTTAATGAAGAAGAAGAGTTTACATTTAACCCAGGAGTATATGAGGTAGATGCAATAGGTCATAGTGGAAGTCTTCCAATGAAAGTATCCTTTAGTGAGAAAAGAATAGAAAGTATAGATATAAATACAGAGGGTGAGACAGAAGGACTTGCAGATGTAGTTTTTGTAAGAATACCAGATAAAATAATTGAAGGACAGACATTAAATGTTGATGCTCTTTCTGGTGCTTCAGAAACTAGTAATGCTGTATTAGACGGTGTAGCCAAAGCAGTTAAGCTTGCAGGAGTTAACCCTGACATACTTAAGAGACGTCCAAAGCCTGCTAGCAGTCTTATAAAAGAAGATGAAGAATATACTTGTGATGTAGTAGTTGTAGGCGGAGGCGGCGCTGGATTAAGTGCAGCTGCAACAGCACTTCAAAATGGTAAAAGTGCTATTGTCCTTGAGAAATATCCAGCAGTAGGTGGAAATACAATACGTTCAGGTGGTCCTATCAATGCTGCAGATCCAGAGTGGCAGATGCAGTTTGAAGAAAATAAAGGAGAAAGACATACAATTGAAGAGCTCTTAGATACAGATGAGAGCTTAATTCATCCAGAATACATAGATGATTTCCGTGCACTTAGAGAAGAGTTTTCTGCTTATAAGGAAAAGTTTGGCACACAAAAGGGACATCTATTTGATTCGCCATTACTTCACAGAATGCAAACATATTTTGGTGGTAAAAGAACTGACCTTAATGGCAACACAATATACGGCCAATATGATCTAGTAAAGATACTTACAGAGAGAGCTTTGGAAAGTGTTAAATGGCTAGAAGATATAGGGGTTGAGTATGATAAGAGCATAGTATTTGCTCCAGTTGGTGCACTTTGGCGTCGTGGTCATAAACCTACAAAAAGCCATGGTTCATCATTTATACTTGCACTAACAAAATATGTGCAAGATAACTCAGGAAAAATCATTACTGATAGCCCTGTAAAAGAATTCATCATAGAAGATGGTGAAATAAAAGGAGTTATAGCAACTGGTGTCAATGGCCAAAAGATAACTGTTCATGCAAAAGCAGTAGTCCTTGCAAGTGGTGGTTTTGGTGCGAACACAAAGATGCTAAAAGAATACAACACTTACTGGAGTGAAATAGCTGATGATGTAAAAACTACTAATTCATATGCTATGACTGGTGATGGAATATTACTTGGTAAAACTGTAGGCGCAGCACTTACAGGAATGGGCTTTACTCAAATGATGCCTGTAGCTGATCCTGAAACTGGTGAATTATTCAGTGGAGTTCAAGTACCTCCTGAAAACTTTGTAATGGTAAATAAAGAAGGAAAAAGATTTATTAATGAATTCTCTGGAAGAGATGTTTTAACAAAAGCTGCAATTGAACAGGGTGGTTTATTCTACCTTATAGCTGATGATGAAATAAAGAAAACTGCAGCTAATACAAGTCAAGAAAAGTTAGACCGTCAGGTAGAAGCTGGTACTTTATTTAGAGCAGATACCCTAGAAGAGTTAGCAGTAAAAGTTGGAATGGATCCTGCAGTTCTTGTAGACACAATTAATAAATATAATTCATATGTGGATGCTGGTTTTGATCCTGAATTCCATAAGGATACATTTAGCTTAAAAGTAGAGAAAGCACCGTTTTATGCTACTCCTAGAAAGCCAGCAGTTCATCATACAATGGGTGGGCTTAAGATAGACACTAAAGCTCATGTATTAGATGAAAATGATAAACCAATTAAAAATCTTTATGCTGCTGGAGAAGTTGCTGGAGGTATCCATGCAGGTAACCGTCTTGGCGGTAATGCATTAACTGATATATTTACCTTCGGAAGAATTGCTGGTAAAACTGCAATTGATGAAATGAAATAGTTAATAATGAAGTTGAATTAGTTTTTAGAAGTTTTGAGCTTGATTTAGCAGCTAAAAAGAAATTTGATGGAAGTATTCATGAAATAATAGCAAAAAAGTATGGCATATCAGTAGAGCAAGCTAAAGCATCAAATAATCAAATTGTTGAACAAGCTAAGGCTATTGGTCTTGAATATGATTTCGATAATTTAATTCCAACTAATACTTTTGATGCACATAGGATAACACACTATGCAAAAACAGAAGGAAAGATGAATGAATTAGCAGAAAGAATTTTAAAAGCATACTTTATAGATTCACTAAATATATCTGATTATAAAGTATTGGCTGGCCTAGCTGGTGAAGTTGGTCTTAATATTGATAAAGCTTTACAAGTATTGGAATCAGATAAGTATGGAGCTGAAGTGAGAAATGACGAAGAAAGCGCCTCAAAGCTTAAAATAAGCGGTGTTCCTTACTTTGTATTTAATAATAAATATGCAATATCTGGTGCGCAACAACCTGAGTTGTTTTTAGAGATGTTGGAGAAAGTAAGAAAAGAAGAACTCTCATTACCAATAGAGAAATTTACAGTGGAAGAACAAAGTCAAGATGATAGTAGTCTAGGAATTTGTTCAGATGGCAAGTGTAAAATTTGAGACTGTATTGGAATGATTAATTTTTTGAAAAATTAATAAAGAACTAAGATTTGGCTATTTCAAAATAGGAATTTAATTTCAATTTTGAAATAGCCTTTGGTATTTTATCAGATATAATAGAAAGTATTAGTGAGTTATTGACTTAAATTTAATTTATATATAAAATCAAATTTGTACTTAAGGAGTAGATTGATTTTATATACAGAGGAGATAGAATTGTTTGAAGAAAAAGAATGATTATAATAAACAAATAAAAAATGGAGAAGAAAATACAGGGAAATGCATTGAGATGAAAAAGTGCAATGAAGAGGAAAAAGAAAATAATAAATGCAAAAACTGTGGAGAACCAGCAAGTTATTTTAGTGATGAAAATAATGGTTGGCTATGTGAGGATTGCAGGAGCATAGAAGATAGATTAGATAAACTTGCTAATAAAATAGAGAAAAAGCTAAGTAAAAGAGTTTATTCTTTTGATTTAAATGAATTAATAAATTGTTTGTCTAAAGATGAAATATATAATATAGCAAGAAATCTTGGAGTAAATAAGATATCAGGTTTAAATAAAGAAAAATTAATTGAAACATTACTTAAAGAATATAAGAATTTGGTTGAAAAAAGAGCTTTATTCTTTGACGAGGAAAGATATAGGATTTTAAAAAGTTATGTGGATAGCAAAGGTGTAAAACTTTTTGATGATATTGATGAAGAGGAAGCAGATAAGAGTGTATATTTTATACAGCAAGGAATGCTCTTTCCAACTGTAAAAGATGGTGTATCAATATTTTTAATGCCTGAAATAGTACAAGCATTAATAAAAGAAAGAAATAGTATTGAATATAGACGTGTAATAAAATTTAATAGTGAAATTGTAAATATCTTTAGGGCAATGAATAAAGTATATGGTATTTTAAAACTAACAGATGCTAAAGAGATAATAGAAAGATATTTGAATATAGAAAATTGTGAATTAGAAGAGTTAATTAGAGAGGCAACATATTACTACAATGAATATAGAGAAGAAGGAATGTTTATTGTTAATAATGAAATAGATAATTTTGATGAACTATTAAAGGATATAGATACAGAAAAAGATTTGAGTTATGCCATGATTTCGAAAGAAGAATTATTAAATATGTTAGAAGAAAATTGGGTTTATAATAGTAAAGCAGGAAAAACTTTTTATAAAGAGTTTACTAATATGTTTAGAGTAGATAGAGACATGTTAATAGCTATGATGGAAGACTTGATTTTTGATGTTCAAGAAAATGAACCTAAAGATGCAGTAGATAAAATGATAGAATTAATTAATATTGAAAATGAAGAAGCCAGATATGTTGCATCGAGTATGATGAATAAATTTGTTAAGAAAATTAGGTTATGGAGATATAAGGGTTCAACTACTAATGATATTAAATCAAATGTAGTTAGCTTAAAGGCAAATAAGGATATAAAAAGAAATGATCCTTGTCCATGTGGTAGTGAAAAAAAATATAAAAAGTGTTGCGGTAAAGATGAGAAGGTTATTAATTTATTTGAATAATTATTAGATAACTTTAATTAAGGAACCAGAAATAAAATAACAAATTAAGTATGCAAAATATACAAGTATAATTATTAGTTATTTTTTTGACGGTTACTTGTTAATTTTCAAAATATTATTCATTATAATTGCTCCTTTTATTTTATTGTGATAAAATTATCGCGTACCTTGATAATAATTTAATACAAATATTTTTACGAGTACAATTATTTTAATACATAGTATCTTAAAAGATACCAAGGAGTGTAAGCATGCAAGAAGACTTAAGCTTAGAAAATTTAAATGCAGAAGAAATATGGGAAAAGTTATATAACAAAGAATTAAATTGCAAGAAGAACATTTTAGAATATATTGATATTGCAAAGATACTAAAAAAGGGTGAAGCTGACCCAGAAAAGATTCAAGATACTTATAATTTTATCTATGATAATATTGAGAAGATGTCAGATAAAGTTAAACCGAATACTATTATGTATCTTCAAAATGAATTAAAAAATCAGTTTGGTAAATATGTAGTTGAAAAGGAGCCTAAAGAAGAAGATGCCTTTATAAAATTCTTTAAGGAAGCATACCCTGTAAAAGATAGAAGAAAAGACTTTACTTGGGTTATGATGAATATTAATAACATAGTAGAAGAACAAATTTGGACTACATTAATTCACATTAACAGAGAATATATATGTCAAAGAGTTAAATTAGAAGCTGAAGAAAAAGAAGCTATAATTAAAATGATAGAAAAGGTAATTAAAAAAGGTAATATAAAATATATTAATCAAATAAAAAGTTTAGATAAAGTATTAAATAATTTAAATATTAAAATAGTAAATGACAAGGATAAATTCAAGGTTAAAAAATTATAATTATGTAAAAAGAATTTTAGTAATGCGCAAGAGCATTGTTAAAATTCTTTTTTATTGATAAAGATTTTTAAAGCTGTAGTGATATTTTTTATATGACAGCTCACTTTTTATAGACAAGGTATAAGATTAGTGAAAATGGGCTATTGTTGAGCCTATTTTTTGGGGTTGTTCTTTTACTGGATCTACATGAATTACCATGCAGATATTCAAATCACTGGAAATTTCATTTTCAGCTGCATAAATTGTTTCCTTCGTTATGGCCATTGACCTCTATATTAGAATTATTCCATGTTTTATAGATTACTGGAGGATTTAGGCATTATTATGATAATAAAATAAGCATTTGTATTTTTAAATGTAAATAATATTGACAAAATTCTGTGAGGATAATATACTATGAAATAAGAACGACGACGTTCGACAAACATACTTTTAAAAGTATATTTTTCGAATGCCGTTTTTTTATACAAAAAAATAGGACATTATAATTAGTTGAGAAAAAGAATTCAAAAATTAATTTTTAGGTAATGCACAGTTATTTTTAAGCTAAGTTACATTCAAAAATTAAAAAAACTTATACATAAATAGCTGAAATTTTGTTTTGAGATTTGAGGCATATTCAAAAAAATAACCAGTCCATCTGCTAGCCTATTTTCCATCATCCTGTGTCGGCAGATTGCACTAATAGGGTTGCTATGAGCACAATCCACCTCCTTGCCTGATGAAAAATATACATGGCATTTTGGACTCGTTATTTTCTTTCATATGCCTAACATACTAAGGAGGATTTTATATGGAAATTAATTTAGGCGATTGCAGTTTTATATTGATCTGTTCAGCACTTGTACTTTTAATGACACCAGGACTTGCATTTTTTTATGGTGGAATGGTTCGTAGGAAAAATGTTTTAAATACATTGATGTCTTCATTCTTTGTTTGTGGATTAGCATCAATAATGTGGGTTTTAGTAGGTTATTCATTGTCTTTTGGTAATGATTTTCATGGGATAATAGGTGGACTTAATTTCTTAGGTTTTAATGGGGTAGGAGCAGAGCCTTCAGCATATGCACCCACAATACCTCAAGAGCTTTTTGCTGCATTTCAAATGATGTTTGCAATAATTACTCCAGCGCTTATAACTGGAGCTTTAGTAGAAAGAATGAAGTTTTCAGCATTGTTCATATTTGTAGCTATATGGTCACTTTTAGTATATTATCCAATGGCACATATGGTATGGGGAGCTGGTGGATTAATAAGTTCTTTAGGTGCCGTTGATTTTGCAGGAGGAAATGTAGTTCATATAAGCTCAGGTATTTCGGGCCTTGTAGCTTGTATTATGTTAGGTAAGAGACGTGGACATGGAATTATGGCATATAGACCACATAATATTCCATTTGTAGTTCTTGGAGTAGCATTACTTTGGTTTGGATGGTTTGGATTTAATGCAGGTAGTGCGCTCGGAGCTGGTCCACTTGCTGTACATGCATTCATGACAACAAATACTGCAGCAGCTGCAGCTATGCTTTCATGGATGTTAATTGAAAAAGTAAAACATGGTAAGCCAACATTACTTGGAGCAGCAACAGGAGCAGTATTAGGGTTAGTTGCAATTACACCAGGAGCAGGGTTTGTTCCACTTTGGTCATCAATTATAATTGGTATAGCAGTATCTCCAATTTGCTTCTTCTTTGTGGAAAAAGTAAAAGCTAAGTTTGGATATGATGATGCACTTGATGCTTTTGGATGTCATGGAATCGGTGGAATTTGGGGTGGTATTGCAACTGGAATTTTTGGACAAACTGCAATTAATCCTGTAGCACAATGGAATGGTCTTTTCTATGGAGATGTTAAACTTTTCATTGCACAAATAATGAGTATTGTAATAACAATAATATTTGCAGGTGGGATGACTTTCTTAATTATAAAAGTTATGAAAATGTTTATGGATATTAGAGTTGATAGCTCAGAAGAAGCTGATGGACTTGATGTAGCTGAACATGGGGAATCTGCTTATCCATCATTTAATGGATTAGACTAGGAATATAATGCATGAATGCATAAAATGGAGAAAGTATAATATTAAAAAATAGAATTAAAAAAATTCTATGGTGGATTTCAAAGGTTGTGCTTCGCCGCTACCATGAAACCCACGACAATACATTAAGAGGATAACCGCTGCATGGCGGCAATTCACAAAGGGGCTGTCGCACTAAATATGTTAGTTTTGCAACAGCCCCTTTGTTTTGCTTTGAAACATATCCACTGGTGAAAATTTAAACATTCGAGATATTTAGATTAATAGTGCAAGAATAGCGTAGCTTAAGCATGTTAAAGTTCCCTCATATCATAGCCATTTGCTAATGAAGTTCCATGGTCGAAGAGTTATCAAAGAAGAAGTTAGTCTTTTTTTTCCATGAAAGTTAAGTTAAATAATCTTTAGAAAATCCTTAGAAATATAGCAAGGTATTCTTTAAAAATTATTCTTATTATTAGAATATAGCAGGTAAAGGTAAGATCTTTAGAAGGAAAGATGGCATAGTATTTATATGATCGTAGAATATCTATGATTTATTAAGAAACTAATATATATATATTGCAAAAATAATTCTTCATCGTAATTCTAAAAACATTACAAGAATTTTAGCTGTAATTGTGAATTGTGAAATGTGCATTGTGAATTGCAACATATATACATAATTCTTTAAAACTGATTATATTTTTATCACAATATTTTAATAAAGGAGGATATCATGAAATTAAACTCTTATCAAAAATCTTTTGTATGTATTATACTTTTTGGATTAATTGCATTATTATCATGTTACACAGTTATAAAAGAAAATAATAAAACAAAATCAATAACTAGGAGTATGAGTACAAATGGAGAATGGACAGATTCTTCAAAAATTCCTTATACAATTACTTTTAATCAAGGGGATAATATACGATTTAATTATAAATCAACTATTAAAGATGGAAAATTATTGCTAAGATTTGTTGATTCACAAGGAAACTTAATATATGAGTTTGATACAGGGAAAAAGGGAGAAAAGGATATAAAAATAGAGAAAACCGACATATATGAGCTTTTTATAGAAGGAAATAAATTTAAAGGAAATTACGAGATAATATGTGAAAAATCTTGAATAATAAAGTAGCAACTTAGTATGCTACGTTCTACCTTCGAGCACTGGGGCTTATAAATTTTCTTTTCTCTTTTCATGAGTATGTACCTCCAGTCTTAGAGTTTAAGAAAGCGGCCCAGATTGGGTCGCTTATATAGTTGTACTTTTTTACTCCTACTGAAACAGAAAATTTTACCTTCAGGCTATAAGATTTCTATATAACCTTCTGTTCCATTTATTCTAATTCTTTGACCATCCTTAATAAGTTTAGTAGCGTCATCTACGCCTGCCACTGCTGGAAGACCATATTCTCTAGCAACAACAGCACCATGAGTCATCATTCCACCTACTTCTGTTACCAAACCTTTAACAAGAACAAAGATTGGTGTCCAGCTTGGATCGGTGAATTTTGTAATTAAAATATCGCCTTCTTCTATTTTTGCTTCATTCATATTTAAAATAACTCTAGCTCGCCCTTCAACAATACCAGAAGAAACAGGGGTTCCAGCTATTGCTCCTTTTGGCATATTACCTGTATTGTATTCGCCTGAAATTATTTCTCCATCAGAAGTCATTATACGAGGTGGTGTCAATTTCTTATAAATTTCGTATTCTTCTTTCCGCTTATTTATTATGCTGTAGTTAACATGTTTTGTTTTAACTGCTTCTTTAAGTTCATTAAAAGTTAGATAATATATATCATATATGTCTTTGATTACATCATCTTGTTTTAAGGTTTCGGCTTCTTTGAGTAATGCCTGTTTTACAATCCAGAAATAACAGATTAAAAGATATTTATTGTACTCTCTATAGCCAGCAAAATTACGTAAAACACTTATGACTTTCTTTGTCTTTTTTAATTTCCTATTACCACCAGGCAGCTGCTTCAAGCGGCTTAATATTTCAGCTTCTTTTTGTTTAGCTTCAAGAAGTCCTTGGTCAAATTTAGCACTGTGGGCATTAGGTTCAAAATTCTTTATGTTGCTTAGTATTAGTGGAACAAGAAGCATTGGGTCTTCGTTCCATCTTGTTCTGGTAATATCAATTTCTCCAGAGCAGCGCATACCATATTTTTCAAGATAACTATGAATAGAATCGCTGACAATATTACCTCCATCTAATTTACATAAATCTTCAAAGAAAGTTTCTCTTTTTGCATTCTCAAAATATTTAATTACAGCGGGATACTGTCTTATTACATCAGCTACATCAAGGAGCTCTAATCCCATTTCAGAAGTAACGTTGTTTGATACTGATTGAGCGAGGGTATCTGCTACACTTTTTTCATCAAGCCATTTCTTCATATTTTTGTTTATCCAGTTAGAGGCATAAGATCCTGCAAAATAAGCTCCATAGACTTTAAACATAGCAGCCCTTATATCCTTCATGTCCTTTACAATGAAATCAAAGAGCTCCTCTCCAGAAATAGAAGAAAATATTTGTTCTTTATTCCTAAGCAGTGCTTGATTTTCAGCTACGGATTTTTCAACAAAAGCTGGATCATTTCTGAGATATTCCTTTATCATCTGGATTCCAAAAGATAGGACACCTCCTTCTACATTTAAAGATGTCTTTCCTTTAGGAAGCGATTTAAGGTATTCTTTTCGTTTTTGAAGATTTATAAGTGCACTCTTCATCAAAACATCTACCTTGTCTAAACCACTGATAAAAAGCTTTCCAGCTATTGGCGAAGCAAGATCATGGGATATATCCATATACAATCTTCCGCCTATCACGGGCATATTTGTTTGTATTCCAAATTGCTTAAAGAATATTTGGAAGAAACTTAAACCTAATGGTCTCATGGCTTCTGTCATCATTTGTCTATGAGCAAATGATAAATAAACATGGTTCTTATTATCATTAACTTGTGGTGAAGGATATAAAGTAGTAATTGGACGACTTTGAACAACATAGAATTTATCATCATAAAGGCACCACTCAATATCCTGTGGATGACCAAAATAAGACTCAATCTTTCTACCCATATTACTAAGCTGTAAGATTTGATCATCTGTCAGTGTCTGCATATTTTGACTCTCACCTGTAATTTCTCTTTCTTCAGTACCGCCTTCTTTTAATGCATAAATTGCAAGTTTTTTAGAAGATATCTTTTTATCAATAATTTTATTTTCCTGCACTTTATAAATATCAGAATTCACAAGTCCTGAAACTAAAGCTTCACCAAGTCCAAAGCTGGCATCAATAGATACTATCTTTCTATTAGATGTAATAGGATCAGCTGTAAACATAATTCCTGCAGCTTGAGGAAACACCATTTTTTGAATAACTACAGATAACTGAACATTGCTATGATCAAAGTTATTTTGCATACGGTAGATTACGGCTCTATCTGTAAACAGTGATGCCCAGCACTTACTAATATGTTTAAGAATAGAAGGTTTTCTCATAATATTTAAATACGTATCTTGTTGCCCTGCAAATGAGGCTGTTGGTAAATCCTCAGCTGTAGCACTAGAACGTACAGCATAAGCATTTCTTTCGCCAAGTTTTGAAAGGTGAAAGGTTATTTCATCATCAATGTCCTTTGGAATTGTCATACCTTCAATGACCTTACGAATCTTTTCGCTTATTTCACTGATTTTTTCTATATCACTAGCATTTAAAAGGGATAATTCATTTAGTAATGAATTAAATTCACTACTATTGCCAATTATTTTTTTATAGGCTTCAGTAGTAACACAAAAACCTTCTGGTACAAGTATTCCATCAATTCTAGATAACTCACCAAGGTTAGAGCCTTTACCTCCAACAATTGCTAGCTTTGTTTTATCAATATCTTGAAAACCAAGTACATATGGATTCATAGTTATTTTCCTCCTTAATTCAATGAATAAAGCAATTGGATAATTTTATTATTAGTTCTTATTTATTTTTGATTCCTTCTTTGATTATATTAATGGCATCGATAACCTTTTTTAAATACTCATTTTCATCAAAACCACTTTTAAAATATTCCTCCAAGGTATATGAGAAAAGCATATCCAAAACTATATCAGTATTAACTTCCTGCCTTATAAGATCGCATTCCTTATTATGTTTTAGTTGTTTTCTATACTTTTCAATGGAAGCAGTACGAAATTTAGCAATAAATTCAGAGTTATCCATTTGCATAAGCATACCTATCTTGGTGTATTCAGGTTTAGCTTTACCTAATTCAAGTGACTCTTTAGTTTTTTGTATAAAAGTTTCAAAAAACTCATCATCTGGATTTGAAACTCTTTCAGGGATAAGCTTTTTCTTTTGATTTGAAATTTCTTCTATCATATATAAGTAGAGGTCTTCTTTATCATTAAAGTATTGATAAAAACTTCCACGGGGTATTCCTGCTGTTTTAATAATCTGATTAATAGATGCATCACTGAAAGAACAAGTAGAAAATTCTTGTACAGCTGCATCAAAAATTCTTTGCTTTTTGTCTTCATTCAAATTTTTAAAAGTATCTTTAGGCATAAAATCATCTCCTCTTGAGGACATCATAGCATAAATTTTTTCGTATGACAAGTGTGTCATGTGACAAAGTTGTCATACAGAAAAATTGGATTATTGAGCATGAGGGATAAGAAAAGGTGAAGAATTACGTCCATCAATACAGTTTAAAGTTTTAGATTAGAGTTTAGGATTATTAATAACCATCTTTTGGTCGTGGTTTTTATTTTAAAGTCTTAGTATAAAGAATATTGACTTCTAAAAATATTTGAAGTAGTATAAAATTATACTAAGTTCAAAAATATACGGAGTATAAAAATGGGAGAGATTTTGATGGTAAATAGAAGAGAACGTAAAAAAGAATTGACTAAGGAAATAATAATTGATAGTGCATTAGCTCTTTTTGAAGAAAAGGGTTTTCAAGAAACTTATATGGAGGAAATAGCAACGAAATCTGATATTTCTAAGGGTACGTTATATAATTATTTCCAAGATAAAGAGTCAATATTATCAGCTTATTTTCAGGCCCTTATAAATAATCATGATAATAATTTTAATGAAGTTAGTGAAAAATTCAAAGAAACAAGAGATATAAAAGAAACATTGAATAAGATATTAGATTTCATAAATCATATATTTAGAGAAAATATTCAATATACAGCAATTTATTTTAGATACAGACTCCAAACACTTTTTAACGTTAATCCCATAGATAATCCTAATAGAAGTGGATTGGAAAATTTGATTTCAGAAGTTATAAAAAATGCACAAGAAAATAACCAGATTAGAAATGACATTTCTTCAATAATAATAGCAAGAAATTTTCAATTCATGTACATGAATTATTTTATTTCAAGTATTTATGGAAATGATAATATCGATTTAGAATTATCAAAGAGCCAAATTATAGAATTATTTTTAAATGGAGCAAAGCTTCAAAAAAATTAGGGGAGATGATCACTATGGTAAATAAGTATACATTGTACTTTGATGAAATAGATAGAAAAGATTTATCACTTGTAGGAGGGAAGGGTGCAAATCTGGGAGAGATGACTAAGGCTGGTTTTCCAGTTCCTTTTGGATTTTGTGTAACTACAGAAAGTTATAAGGAATTTATAAATTATAATAAACTTTATGGTTTTATTGTAGAAGAAATTAAAGATGCAAATCTTGAAAATATTGCTACCATAGGGATTAAATTAAGAGAAAAAATAGAACAAGCAGAAATGCCTAGAAAAGTAGAAGAAGAAATCATTAAAGCTGCTGATAAGATTGGAATTGATAACTATTATGCTGTTAGATCAAGTGCTACAGCAGAAGATCTAGCTTTTGCCTCTTTTGCAGGTCAGCAAGATACATATCTTAATATTAAAGGAAAAGATTCGCTAATTAATGCAGTAAAAAACTGTTGGGCTTCATTATTTACTGATAGAGCAATACTTTACAGATTGCAAAATAAAATTCAACATGAAAAAGTGCATATGTCTGTAGTAGTTCAAAAAATGGTTCTTCCAGATATAGCTGGTATTATGTTTACTGCAGATCCTGTATCAGGGCATAGAGGAATTATTTCTATTGATGCAAGTTTTGGACTTGGAGAAGCGTTAGTTTCTGGCCTTTTATCTCCTGATATATATAAATTTAATAAGAAAAAAGAGGAAATAATAGATAAGACTATAGCAGAAAAGAAACTCGCTATAATGCCAATTCAAGGTGGGGGAACTAAAAAAGTTGATATTACAGGTGAAAAATCTACTAACCAAGTCATGGCGGATTCTGATATTAAAAGGCTTGCTGAACTTGGAATGAAAATAGAAAAGCATTATGGCTGCCCACAGGATATTGAGTGGTGTTTGGAAAATGGTGAATTGTATATTGTGCAGAGTCGTGCAATTACATCATTATTTCCACTTCCAACCCCTAATAACAATGATGATAACACTCATGTATATATTTCTATAAATCATCTTCAAGTGATGACCGATCCAATATCCCCTTTAGGGCTTGATTTATTTAGAGATATGCTGCCTTTTGGTAGAAATATTAAAAGAGAAGAAAAATATAAAGTTTTAGCTTCAGCGGGTGGTAGGATTTATGCAGATGTAAGTGGTTTTATGAATTCTGAGAGAATAAAGGAAAAGCTTTTAGCTTTATTAACAAATGCAGATGCTTTGATGGCAGAGGCTTTAGGAGAGCTCTTAAAGAGAGAAGAATTTAAGGAAAAGTTTAAAGGAAAGAAAGCTAACTTAAGACCCTTCTTAAAATATATAGCTCCAATAGCAGTTAAAGTTATAAAAAACCTTCTTTTCACTAACCTAACTGGAACGGTGGAGTTTATGAATAATTATATTAAACAGCGTGAAGAAGATACCTTGAAGGCTATTTTAAATTCAAAGAAAGGTACTGAAAAGTTAAATATAATACATGAAAAAGCAAGTCTTTATGAGGATGCTAAAATAATAGTACCATATTTAGCTCCAGGAATTATTGCCTTTAAGCTTCTTGAAAAGCTGGAAATGAAGCTTTTAGGAACAAATAATTATAGTAATATAATTGCGAAAGGTTTAGAAGGAAATATTACAACAGAAATGGGATTACTTACTGGAGACTTGGCGGATATGGTGAGAAAATCTCAAATTTTAATTGATGAATTTGAAAATGAATATTATGAAACTTTGGTTTCAAGAATAAATGAAATTAAAGTTAATGAGGAATTTAAGAGCTTTTTTAATAATTTTATAAATATGTACGGAGTGCGTGCTTCAGGAGAAATAGATATAGCAAGAGATAGATGGATTGAAAATCCTGAGCCACTTGTAAAATCAATACTTGCAACTATTAAAACTTCAGAGGAAGGCGCTCATAGGGAAGAATACAAAAATACTATAAAAAAAGCAAAAATAGCAACAGAAAATATGGTAGAAGAAATACAAAGAAAGCATGGCAAAATTAAAGCTAAAATTGTAAAAAGGCTTATATTTGTTTTAAGAAACTCTTTTCCAATAAGAGAACATCACAAATTTATGATGATGAGACTTTGTATGATTTTTAAGAAGGAATTGCTAAAAGAAGCAGAAGATTTGGTTGTTAAAGGTTATTTAAATGAAGAAAAGGATTTTTTTTATGTAACATTCAGTGAATTATATAGAGCAATTGAAAATAATGAGAGTCTTAAAACAATAGTAGAACAAAGAAAAGAAGAATATGAACATTATAAAAAGTTAAATGCTCCTCGTGTTATTACAAGTGAAGGAGAAGAAATAAAAGTAGTGTTTAAGAGAGAGAATATGCCAGCGGGAGCACTTCTAGGTACGCCTGTTTCATCAGGAGTCATAGAAGGAATTGCGAAGGTAATAACTGATCCTTCAAAGGCATCGTTGAATAAAGGAGAAATTCTTGTAGCACCATTCACCGATCCAGGATGGACACCACTTTTCATAAATGCGGCTGGATTAGTTATGGAAGTTGGAGGACTTTTAACTCATGGAACTGTAGTAGCTAGAGAGTATGGAATACCAGCAGTTGTTGGAATATCAGAAGCTACCCAAAAGATTAAAACAGGTCAAAAAATCAGAGTGGACGGAAATAACGGGTATGTTATGGTAATAGAAGAATAGGCTAGCATTGGATCTTTTTTATGTTAGGGATTACTGTTGGAATGCTTATAGGTGGAAGAGGATTAATCAGAGTGCATGTTTTGATATAATATGTGAAAGTAATTGTTATGTTTATCATATATTAATAGCAATAGATAGATTTATTGTAAATCAAAATATTCTATTACAAAGGATGATAATGATGGAATTAGCTAAGGATTTATGTTTTAATGGTGAGATTGTAACACCTAATGATATAGAATATGAAGAAGATAGACAGGTGTGGAACAGAGCAATACAAAAATATCCAATAGCTATATTATATTGTACTAGTAGAGAAGACGTTATAAGTGCTTTAAGGTTTTGCATTAGAAAAAATATTGAATTTAGAATAAGATCTGGTGGGCACAATTATGAGGGATATTCAATTGGAAATAATGTTATAGTAATTGATGTTAGTAGAATGAAGAAAATAAGTATAAATGAATTAACTAATACAGTAAAAATAGAATCCGGGGTAGAAAATAATGAACTTTACGAATATGTAGGCACAAGAGGATATCCTTTTCCAGGTGGAACTTGCCCAACTGTTGGAGTAGCAGGATACACTTTAGGCGGAGGATGGGGACTATCTTGCAGGTTATTTGGCTTAGGAATTGATAATGTATTAGAGTTTGAAATTGTAGATTATAGAGGTAAGATAATCATTGCAAATAGAGATTGCAATAGTGATTTATTTTGGGCATTAAGGGGTGGCGGCGGAGGAAACTTTGGAATAGTAATCTCATTAACTTTTAGATTACCACCAAAATTAAATAAGGTAACAGAGTTTACAATATATTATCCAAATACCACACCATTAGAACAAGCAAGTATTATGGATATATTTCAAAATTTATATCAAACCCTAGATAGAAGAGTGAATATGAGAGCAAGTTTTTATAATTCTGCAGATGAGGGTGTAGCAGCATTCATTATAGGATTATTTTATGGAGATATAGAAGAATTAAAGGAAATATTAAAACCTTTATTGGTGTTACCAAGAGCTGAGGCTGACTTTGAATATACAACCTTTTTAAATGCTACAAAAAAGATTGGAGCTATATATAAATCTAGTGAAAAATTTAAATCTGCTGGTAGATTTGCAGATAGAATATATTCAAAGCGCGAGTTATTAAAATTAGCATCTTCTCTTCAAGAAAAGCCTATAGGCTCAGTTTATGCTGCAGTTACTTTTTATGGATTAGGTGGAGCGGTAAAGGATAAAGGAAAACATGAAACAGCCTTTTATTATAGAGACTCCAATTATATTATAGGTATACAATCAGTATGGGAAAATTCAATTTATGCGGAAGAAAATAAAGAATGGGTAGCTAGCAGATTAAATTATATAAAAATGATAACAGAAGGATCATATGTTAATTTTCCGTACAGTCCATTATTAGATTATGAAAAAGAATATTATGGTGGAAATGTATGTAGGTTGAAATATATAAATGAAAAGTATGATCCATATAATATATTTAATTATCCACAATCAATAAAATAAGAATTTAATATTAGGTGAGTCCTTATCGAATAATAAATAATTAGAAGATAATTTTTGTATTAGTTACAGAGATTATCTTCTTTGTGATGAATCGAAAATTAATGATAGACATTAAGGATGCTTTTTATATGGTACAAAATGCATGGAGAGAAAGAAATCAAGATTTGGCAAAGGAATTATTTGTATGGTAAACATAAAATTCAAACTGAAGGAATTAAGCTGTAAAATTTTGATATTTTTCAAGATATGTGAGATTGATGGAAGAAGACTGAGTAGAATAAAGTATGATGGTGATGCTTATTATTTTTATAAACTTTATAATGATTCGAAGGTTGCTCTTAGAGGAGATACAATGATTTCATTCTGGACAATATATAAATATGCACTCAAAATAGCTACTGGAAAAACCTATAATAAATCTAGTAACACATTTCACGAGCTAATAGTAAAAAGGAATGAATCTGGATATAAAGAAACAAATGATAAATTTTCAAAGTTTGCTGAATTATATTACATGCCTGGAAACTTTATTTTACTTCCTCCTCCTTTTCCAGATGGTAGAATGAATAACAATCGGTATAGATGTTCAGAAGATAGAATTGATAAATCATTATTAGAATGCTTTAATGGAGGAACTTTATCAAAGTATTTTGGTGATGATAAAGAACAGCTTAAGGAATGGGTAAAAGATCAGAAATTAGGCTCTATATTTGAAAAAGGAATAATTGAAAAAGATAAAATAATTCCGTTTAATGTAAAAAATCCATATGTTTATTATTCAAATATGAATGAGGATGAAATTAACGAATTTTTAAAGAACGTAGAAAAATTAATAAAACACAGAAATATATCATAAGCACCTCCAGGTACAACACGATTTATGATTATGTAGCGAGCACTCCTAAGTCGTGCAACGGCCTCTGAGGTCTAAATATTACCAGGTACAACTTAGCTGATTAAATTATTGTCTAGGCCAAAATAAATTGAAATACTAAGGTGAAAACTTTGAGGAGAACATAGAATCAGCGTTTACGGGTAACTAATCCATCTTTCTATATTTATTGCCCTAGTAGAATAGATAGGAGTATGGTAAAAAATGAGGGCGATTGTTTAAATATTATGCTTCGAGTACCTAATCTCTTTTTTAAAGAAATAATTTGGAATAAAGATACTATTAATTTATTAACAAATACAATTATGAAAGAATTGAAAAACATCAAGGGACTACAGGATATAGAAGAAAATATTGAATATATAAATTACCTTACCCCACTAGACATGGAAAGCAAATTTAATGCTTATGGCGGTACAGCTTTTGGCCTTAGTCCGACCCTAACTCAAACAAACTATTTTAGACCACATTTTAAATCAAGTAAAGCTGATAATTTATTTTTCGTAGGAAGTTCAGTGCATCCGGGTCCTGGAATATCATTAGTCTTAAATTCAAGTAAATTAGTAACTGAAGAAATTTTAAATACTACAAGGGACTTTTCTTAATTTGATTGTGCCTTACCTATAAGTACAAAATATAAAACTAAATCTTTTCAAATAAAAGATTTAGAGAATTTTTTTTAAAACAAAGTTAACACTAATAAATGCAATAAGGGGTATTAGGTGTAAGAAAGTAGGTAATTATTATGAATATACAGTATGTACAAGGCGATTGCATTTTTACAAGAATTAATAAATTAACTAAACAGTATGAGTATTTAACAGAGGATATAGATACAGATGTGATAATAGTAGGAGGGGGAGTAACTGGAGCAATTTTAGGGTACTATTTTACTAAAAATAATATCAATAGTGTTATTTTAGAAAAATCAAGAATAGCTCATGGCAGTACTAGTATAACAACTTCACTTCTTCAATATGAGCTTGATAGTAATGCTATGGAGTTAAAATCACATACATCTATAGATAATATTCTAAGGTCATATGAGTTAGGAATAAAGGCATTAGATGAAATTGAAGAGTTTATAGATGAATATGGAAATACTTGTGACTTCAAAAGAGTAGATAGTTTTTTATATACAGCTAAGAATCTAGAAAAAAAGGAAATTGAAGAAGAGTATAAGATTAGAAGTGAAGCTGGATTTCCAGTAGAATTTATCGATAATAGCAACAATCCCTTTTCTTTTGATGTAAAGGCTGGAGTCTTAAGTAAAGGTGGTGGAGCTCAATTTGATCCTTATAGGTTTACTCATGCTTTGCTTAAGGTAAGCTGTGAAAAAGGTCTAAGAGTATATGAAAACACAGAAGTAGTAGATGTAAAGTATGATGACAAAGGGGTTACAGTAGAAACTATATATGGCCATAAAGTTAAAGGAAGAATTATTATTGTGGCTACTGGGTATAACACAGAATTTTTTACTAAAAGAGCCTTTGGAATTAAAACTACAACCTTTAATGTTGCAACTAAGCCAATAAATAATATAGAAGATATCTACAAGGGAGTAGTTGTTAGAGATAATGAAGATCCTTACAATTACTTAAGAACAACTAGTGATAATAGAATAATAATTGGTGGAGAGGATATAAATTTTCTACCAGATATACTTAACGAGGAATTATGTAACAAAAGTTATGATAAGTTAGAGCAAAGACTAAAAAATTTATTTCCAAATATAAATATAGAGATAGAGTATAGATATTGTGGGGCTTTTGCATCTACTCAAGATAACTTAGGTTTCTTAGGGAAAGATCCGAATAATTCAAAGTTATGGTACTGTTTAGGATATGGGGCAAATGGGATTTTATTTGCTGTACTAGGTGGAATAATGCTAAGTAAATTATATTTAGGAGAAGTCCATGAAGATCTACATCTTTTTAAAGTAGGTAGATTTGACTCATGAAATCACAATTGGCTATATTAGCAACAAAAAACTAGAATAAAAATTTAAGGTTACAATAAAAAGAAGAGGTAGCAAATGTATGCTGCCTCTTCTTATTTTGACTTACTTATATTATATAAAAAATAATATTTAAATTGTAAAATGTAGTAACTAATAAGATACAGTTGTCATACAATATATTAGTTAGGAACTATATTCTTAACTAGTATGTATAAATGTTTGGAAGGAGTAAAAATGGCTTCGATAGAACAATTCGAGTATTTTCAACTGAATCCTAATGAATTCAATAAAACTGAAATACCAGTATCCATTATGCCTTATGTAATTAGTGAAGTGTTTATTAATGAGGTTATTCCTGGGGATCTTATTTGGCTAAATGCAGTAATTGGTGGTGTGGATAATGACAATGAAACTAAAGTTGCATCACTTAACATTAATTTGTATAAGGGAAATGTATTTATACCAGGAAAAGAAATATATTCGTCTTATATAGAAGCTGATAAAGATGGAGATGGAGATATTATAAATGTCCCTCTTTCTTATGTTGACGCTATAAATAAGGCTGCTACAAATGTCAGGTATGTGTTAACAGTACAATTAACTAGTAATATAAATAATGTATTTATAAGAGGGCCACTTACCTTTACAGCATTACGCATAAGACCTTAAATAGATTAAGAAATATATCTTTTCCTAATTTAAAAGCTATAATCTGAGGAGGAATTAAAATGGCTATAACTATACAACAATTTGACTTTTTCATTGGAGCTAGCTTAGCTACTGATAATTTAATTCCAGTAACAAGCACTCCTACTGTAATAGGTGAACTTGTTATAGATGAAGTAATTGTAGGTGATCTTATTTGGTTAACTGGTGTGGTTGGTGGTCTTGACAATGACAATGAAACAACTTATGCTTCCTTTGATATAAAAATATTTAAAGGGAATGTATTGATCCCAAGTAAACAAATTTATTCAATTGCTACAGAGGTTGATAAGGAAGGCGATGGAGATTTAGTTAATACTCCATTGTCTTATGTTGATGTTATAGATAAAAATGCTACTAATGTGAAGTATGTAATAACTGTTCAAGAAACAACAGGTAATAACAATGTATTTGTTGATGGACCAATTACCTTTACAGCCGCTAGAATTAGACAATAATACTATTAATTATAAAAAAGTAACGATGATAGAATTTTAATTTAAGACACATGAGCTAATTTTATTTTAACTCATCTAAAAATACAAAGTTTAATCTTTATTTTTAGATGAGTTTTTTCATATTTCTATTACTACACTATCTACCACCTCTTGGGTAATGTAGTGAGTTTTAGAACGACTTGCTAATATAGAGAATTTACTCGAAAGCCTAAACAATATTCAACAAAGTATTAGTTGCAAAATTATTGGCAAGGTAATAGCTAATAAAGTATAAATAATGACGCAAGAATTGGTGAAAATAATAAAGTTTAAGTAGAGTGATACTTCTTTCTAAAATGAAAATATAAAAATTATCGAGTATTACCTACTGCGATTAAAATAATTCATATATTATATCTAGGAGGTAATGTAATGGACAATGATAAAGTAGTATGTGACTGTATTAATGTTACAGTAAAAGATTTAAAAGATGCTATCGAAAATGGTGCTAAATCATTTGAAGAAGTGCAGGCCGCTATTAATGTTAGCGCTGGTTGCGGTGCATGTGAAGATAGTGTTAGAGTATTGGTGGATGAATTACTAGGAAAATAATAATTCGATTGAGACTAATATAGGAAAATTTATATATTTTCTTATATTAGTCTCAATTTTTTTACCTAAATTAAAATTTAGGTAGTTTTGCACTAATTTTTATGGAGAATAAGTTGCGAAAATAACAAAAGATATATATGTGATTTGTTTAAATACTGTGCAGTTTTGTTTTATGATAATCATCAAAAAAGGAGTTGAATAACAATGCAAAGAAAAGTAAGACGAGTAATAATGTTTGTGATACTTATAACACTAGCTCTATCTAATATAGCCTATGCACAAAATGCACCATATGGTCCGAAAGTAGAGGATTTAAAAGGCAAAGAAAATATTATTCAAAATTTAGATCAAATGAAAAAACTAAGATCGAATTTAACTATTATAGGTATATCAGAAAATTCGTCGGAGGAACAATTAAAAAATACTGATAAAGATTTAGAAAATTTTATTCAACAATTAAATATTATTAGAAAAAATTTAGAGAATCATAGAAATACATATAAAGATTCTTTCCCAGATATATTTTTTTCAGAACAGATTTCATTTGTAGCTGATAGTTATATTATCAGTCTGAGACTGCAACAAAATTTGATAAGAGCATTGGAAGGTAATAATGCTGAATCGAAAAAACTATTTTATTCAAATTATTTAATACCAGTATATTATTATCTTACTTTAGGAGACCAAATGGTAGCATATATTGATACATATTTTGTATTATCTTAATAAATTAAAAAAACAAGTTAAAGTGGAGATTAGAGTGACTTTAACTTGTTTTATTTCAATCTAGAATTTCATTAAAATCAATGTACTACTTTTTTCATTTTCCTGAAGATGCATCTTTCTTAGCTTTATGAGTATTGCTTTCAGAACTATTATTAGAGGAGTCTCGTTCTGAAGGGGGTGAATTTAATATCTTTAGACCTGGTACTTCTTTAGCGTTTCTAACCATAATTATGTTCTTCTTTCATTTCATTTTTCACAAGCTTTAATTACTAAAATTTAGATATAATTAATATACCTAACAAATATATATTATCTTTATTTCTTTCATTTATAACAGGAATTTTATCACTTTCAATAATCATTGTAGCATTAATGATGTGGAGTCTTGTATTTTAAAATTTAAAGAATAAACAACGTCTATTTCATTGAATTGAACGTAAAATAGCCATAAATCACTCGTCAAATTACATCATTAGATTTAAACAGATTGATGATACCTTTATTTTTAGATTGAATATATCCTATACCGTCTGGTAATATGTTATAGCTTGTAAGACCCACACATCTATCAACTTCTATAAATATTATTTTTTTTAAATGTTCTAAACCATCTATTTTTGCCTTAGTAAGTTGTCTATCCTCCTTACTACATGAGTAACGATATGAGTGATGACAAATACACCATTTTTTATTTTTTAAATATGATGCATAAGCATCATGTAGAAGTTTTTCTTCAATTTCATTTAATTCGATTCTATCCATAATATAACTCAGTCTCCTTTTTCCACAGAAAAAATTTTCAGTATTAATATTATGGACAGTAAATTTAATATTTATGTGTATTATAGACATTGAAATGTTTTTTTTTATGGCATAACTTAACAGTAGTAATACTGTATATTAAATTTAATACTGCACACAATAATAACTGAAAGAGGTGATTGTAATGGGAAACGATTTTGAAGATGATATTTTAGGATTACTCCGAAAATAATTTTTGAATCCCCATAAGTACACTTATTTCAAAATGAAGCCAGGGTTTAAGAATAAGCCCTGGTTTTATTTCGCTTAAAAGACATGCTTTCTGGAAGGTTTTTAAAAGGATTAGCAATTAACGTAGTAGTTGGGATTTATACTATATTATGGTCACTGCTTTTGATAATTCTAGGCGTTATAGCAGCTATTAAATATTCTATGACTTTTTATGTATGAGTAGATAATCCAAACATTGGTATTAATGAAGCAATAAGTAGAAGTACTGAAATGACTAGGCATATAATAGATATATTTACAGCCTAGCAAGCACATCTAAGATATGTAAATACCACCTAGGGGTAATATTTTTAAACTGTATAATAACTGAGTATCACTATTACTAATAGTAATAGTATTTTTAATGATTTTAAAAGGCAACTAAATTAAAGTTGTCTTTTTTATTCTATAGGAATTTATAATGTAATAGAATCTGTGGATAACTTATGAAGAAGGCTATTTAATTAGTTTTTGTATAGAAAAAGAATAAAAAAGAAATCTTATTCGCCTGCCAGATTTTCCTCACATGCGTTCGGAAAGGCAGATGCGTAAAAAAAATCTACGGCTCCACAGTCGCCTGCGATTTTTTTATGATGATGAAATTATAGATATAGAATATTTTCGTAGGCAGGCACAAAAATTTGGATTTGATGAAAAAGAATATTTGGAAGCACTTAGTAAAGTGCCTATTTTTCCAAGAAAACAAGTTAACCATATAATAGAATGTTTAAAAGGTCTTATTATAATACTAACTGAAAATGGATTAAGTAAGTTAGAATTTAAAAAGTCTCAAAACGAACTTGAAAAAAGTCAGAAATACCTCAATGCAATTTTTAATTCAGTAAATGATGCTATATTAATTCATGATTATGATGGAAATATATCAGATGTAAATCAAACAGCTATAGCTATGTTTGGATATTCCAGAAATGAATTTATACATATGAGGATAAAGGATGTTATTTCAAAAGATTCTCCCGATCCTTATTTAACTAAAGAAGAGCTATTAGATAGAATAGCTAAGGAAGGGAGATTAAATAGTACAACAAAAACAAATATGTTTATTGGTGAGGCTATATTTATTGGGAGCAATAATAGTGAGTTTTGGGGGGAAAGAAATGTTATAATTGCAAATATAGGAGGAGCTAAAAGAGTTATAACTACAGTGCGTAATATTTCAGAGAGAAAACAAGCAGAATTAGCATTAAAAAATGAATCTCTTGAACTAGAAAGATTAAGAACAGAGTTCTTTGCTAATATTTCTCATGAACTTAGGACTCCACTGAATATAATATTAAATGTGATAAAAATTAGTTGTATGAATCTTGAGCAACAAAATGTTGGAAAAGAAAAAATTATAAGTAATATGAATATGGGAAAACAAAATTGTTTAAGGCTTCTAAGATTGGTAAATAATCTTATTGATTCTACTAAGCTGGATGCAGGATATTTTGAAGTTAATTTTGTTAATTGCAATGTCATTAATGTAATAGAAGAAATCACTTTATCAGTTGCTGAATATATAAAGAGTAATAATTTAAACCTAATATTTGATACTGAAATAGAAGAGAAAATAATAGCCTGTGACTTAGATAAAATTGAAAGGATAATTCTTAATATACTTTCAAATGCCATAAAATTTACAAAACCAGGTGGAAATATATTTGTGAATATATTTGATGGGGAAGAATTTATTACTATAGTAATTGAGGACACAGGAATAGGAATACCAGAGGAAAAACTTAATGTAATATTTGATAGATTCAGACAAATAGATAAATCATTTACAAGAAATTATGAAGGCAGTGGAATAGGATTATCTCTTGTAAAATCATTAGTAGAAATGCAAGGCGGTAAAATAACTGTTGAAAGTAAGTATGGAACTGGAACTAAGTTTTATATAAAACTTCCTGTTAGGCTGGCAGGTGAAAGTAACAGTAAAGAAAATATTAAGTTATTTAACAGCAATTTAAGCAATCATGTGGAAAAAATAAATGTTGAATTTTCAGATATATATACCTTATAATTCATGGGAAAATGCGGTGGGTAGGACTATGAGGCCTAAATAATACAAATGGTATACGGAAAAAATTATAAGTTATAATAAGAAAACCGTAGGGAAATTGATTTCTATGGTTTTTAACTTAAATAGGTTGTTGAATAAACAGAATTTGTAAAAAATAAATAAGTCATCCCTTTGTGATATAATAATTTCGCGAAAAACCCAAATATATCACATAAGGAATGACTCAAATATGATTATATCATCAAATATTAAAAGTGAAAATGACCATTATAAAATTTTTGAAGCTGTTAAAATTGCATTTGCTAAATTAAATTCGAATATTAAAAGTACTAAAGGGCGACCACGTAAGTATTCAGATGAACAAATAGTTGCATGTATATTATATGGCGTTAAAAGTAGTATTTTCAGTTTAAGAGAGCTTGAATATCGTATAAAGCAAGACTATGTGTTTCAGTCTATAATTCAACTCAATCAAGTACCAGATTATTCTACATTCTCATTAAGAACTAAAATTTTAGAGAAACATATATATTATGGTATTTATGCTATGCTTGTTGAACTTATCAATCCTGAAACTAGACTGTGTGCAATAGATGGAACTGCTTTAAGAAGTTCAAAATACGATAGCGAAGCTAAATCCGGTAAGGGTACCCGCCTTGGATATTATAAAGGTTATAAATTACACTGTATTGCAGCAGTTAGTGATATTATAATTCCTCTAGTTTTTTATTTAACAACAGCTAATGTTTATGATAATCAAGTCTCAGATTTACTATATGAAGCTAAAATTTATAATCCATTTTTAATACTTGCAGATGCAGCATATGATTCATTAGAATGGTTTGAAATTGCTTCTAGCTTAGAATTTAATTTGTTAACTGATATAAATATGCGTAAGGCTAAAAGTATTGAGTCATTTACTGATAAACGATATGAAAATGCTTTGTTTATTCAATCTCCTATTGGATCAAAATTATATAAAAACAGATTGAAAATAGAGCAATTATTCTCTGTATTAAAGGGATTATATAACTTAGAAAACCCAAGGCTTTATGGGCAAGCCCGATACGAACGTCATATAAAATGGGTCTTATTAGCGTACTTAATAGATGAATTTAACAAAAAGCAGCAAGGAATAAAAACTAGAAAATATCCTTGGAATATATAATTTCTAAGAATATTTTCTTAAATAACCATTTGTAAAAATTAGTTATTCAACAACCTATTAAAATATAAAAAGTTATTAACGTATAATAAAACTGTCTCAAAACTGTATTTTGAGGCAGTTTTATTTATATATATAAGCCTATATATATAAATTATGCTATATTATTTTTTTAAGCACATTGCATCTTGAACGTGTTCTAAGCATTCACCAAATCTTTGATAGTGAACAACTTCTCTTTCCCTTAAGAATGTTAATATTTCTTTAATTTGTGGTTCATCAGTTAAGTGTATTAAATTTTCATAAGTTGCTCGTGCTTTTTGTTCAGCAGCTAAATCTTCATGTAAATCAGCAATTACATCGCCTTTGGCTTGTATATAAGTTGCAGTCCATGGATTTCCTGTTGCATCTGTGTAAAATACTGCTTTTCTATGATCAGCATAATGCCCAGCAAGTCCTGCTTTTTTTATCTCTTCTATAGTTGCATTTTCCATAAGTTGATATACCATTGTAGCAATTATTTCTACATGGGCCATTTCTTCTGTACCGATATCTGTCAATAATCCTTTTGATTTTCCAGTTGGCATAGTATAGCGTTGATCTAAATATCTCAAGGCAGCACTTAATTCTCCATCAGGACCACCATATTGAGTTACCAATAATTTTGCCATATTAAGATCTTTGCATTTTAGATTTACTGGATATTCTAATGTTTTTACATAATACCACATAAACTCTTATTCCTCCTCCCTGCTACAATTTTCCCAAGGCCATGGTGTACTTACCCAAGCTTTTGGATTTTCTACATATGCAGATCCAAAGTTTGTTAATGGACCAAAGTTCTTTTCATATGCGCTAATTAGTTCAGTTAACTTACAAGATACCTTGTTGTAATCTTCTTTAGCGTTTTTATCTTCAGGAAAATTGTCGAGGAATAGGTTTAGTTCTACAGCACAAAACTGATAAACTCTTATACTATTTAGCATATCTCGTTGGTTCATAATATTATATCACCTCTCGTATTTGATTTTCTTGTATTCAAATTCATATTCATTTTCATGTTCATGATGATCATTGTCACAATCATAGGCTTTATGATCATGTTGTTTTTTATATGGTCTGTAAAGGTCTTTAAATATTGTTCCTTTTACAAAACCTTCTTTGCAAGAATACAAATTTTCATATTTTTGAGGTAATATATATGCGCGTGCATATTCATATTTTTTTGAATGCTCTTTTGAGTATTCTTTTGATTTACACATACAGTCATCATCGTCACGTCTGTACATAAGGGTTAACACTCCTTCATTTGTTGTTCATTTATATAAGTATCTTATGCGTATTATGAAATAATGTGATAATTTATAAAATATATTTTGAATTTTTGATACTTATTGTCTTAAAATGTTTATGAAGAATCATGGTATAAAAATAAAGGCAATAGTTAGAAAAAACTAATCACTGCCTTGTTCTTCTTTTAGTTAAATATGACCATCTTTAATTGAAACAAAGTAATCGCTATTTAAACCGTATTTTTCGAGTATTTCAAGAATTGTTTTATCATATTTCATTTCATCTATTTTTTCATTTATTGCTTTTGCTAAAGTAATATCATTTTTCCTAACAGCGGCAGCTATTTTGCCAGGGGATTCAGGCGTATAATCTGTTGGAGGCAATACCCTCAAATATAAATTACTTCGAAAGATTATATATGAAGCAAAAATAGAATCAGTTATTGCGGCATCTATTTTTTTAGTACTTACTGCTGATAATAGATCATTTTGATTTTTAAATGAAACTACATCTTTAACAACACCCTCTACTTTCCATTTATTGGCTAGAACTAGAAAAGCTGTTCCTACTTGTGCACCTATTACAGAATTTTTAAAATCTTCCTTAAAGACAATTTTAGATACTTTAGGGGTAATTATTGCTTCAGATTCTTTATATAATATATTTGTAAACAATGCTTCTTTTTTTCGTTCATCTGTAACATACATTCCATCAGCTACTATATCTATGCTATCATCAGTATTTAATTGCTTTAATAAATCGTTAAATGGAATTTGCTTCATTTCTACCTTGTTTATTCCAAGCCTTTTAGCAGCTTCTCTTATAATTTCTGCATCAATTCCAGTGAATTCTTTAGTTTTGGGATCTATATAAGCAAAGGGAATATCATTTGAAGATGCAACAACCAGTACCCCTTTTTCTTTTATTGATTCTAATCTATCTTTTGATACTTTATTATTCGGTATATTAGCGCCACAAAATATTAATTGAATAATAATCATTAATAACATAACAAGAACAAGCAATTTTTTATGAATTTTCATATACTAAATTTCTCCTTTTTATTATTATCTTAACTTAATATAAATTTATTCATTAAAGAGACTTATAATATATATGCTGCAATTTAAAATGTATAATTCATGATTAAGACTAAGAGTCTTTAAATATTTTTGGAATATATATTAAATCAAAAGATTTGTTGTAATTAAGGTTATGTTAAGAAAAAGAAGGTATAATAAAGGGTGGTAAAAATCTCAATAAATAGTTATGATATAGATAAATAAATCATAACTCTAGGAAATTATTTATCTTATAATGTATTATTTTGTTGAAAAAGAGGAATTTAAATCTGATTAGCGAATAATAAATAATAATAGATTTGACTTATAGTCAAACAATAAATATATGGGGTGAAAGTCCGAATGAAATGTCTAGTAGAAATAAGCAATGATTTCTCATCTTGGGATGATTTTATATCGACTATAAATGAAAATCCAACAGCGAGACAAATTACATTAGAGTCATGGAAAAGATGCGAGAAGTTAGGAATGAATCCTAAGGAAGTGAAATTTGAGTTTTTATCAAGCAGGGATCTTGAAAAAAAGAAAAAGGAAAACTCTAAACTAACAGAAATATCAAACTTGTATATGGATTCACTATCTATGAGTTTAGCAAATATTCCACACATAATTGCTTTATCAGATAATGATGGATGGATCATTGAGTTTAGAGAAAAGACTGAAGAACTGGGTGGAATAATAGAAGGTTTTTCTCTTGGGGTAAATTGGTCAGAAGAAAATATTGGGAATAATGGGATAGGCACTGCATTGGCAATGGGGCAGCCAATTTTGGTTTATGGGGCAGAACACTATGGTATGCCTGATTGTAAGTGTGGATGTATAGGCGTGCCAATTATAAATAATGAAAATGTCATAGGGGCAATTGGAATAAGTGTTCCAGTTGAACATATGAATCCGGTAAAATTACACTCTTTTATAGCTTGTATAAATTCAATTGAGACAGCCATGAAATATATTAATGATAAATTTAGTAACACATCAACTGGAATCAATTTAGCTGCAACAAGTGAATTAATTGCAACAGCTGTTCACGATCTTAAAAATCCACTATCTGTAGTTAGAGGATTAGGTCAGCTTGGCATAGCAACTTCAGATAAAGCTAGGATGGACAATTATTTTAATAGAATAATTAATCAAGTTGACGAAATGAATGATATGGTAATGGAACTTTTAAGTATATTTAAACCAGAAGAGCTCACACCACAGAAGGTAACTCCTCTAATAAAAGATGTTTTAAACTCTTTTCAGCCTATTTGCAATCATAAAAATATAAAGTTATCATTGGTAGACGATGTAGATGAATATGCGAACATATCAAAGAAGCTTTTAAAGAGGGCAATAGAGAATCTTATAAACAATGCAATTCAAGCAATGGATATTGGTGGGTCAATTGAAGTTACAACTGAAAAATATAAAAATTCCATACTCATTATAATTAAAGATACAGCTGGGGGAATTCCAGAGGAAATAAATGAGACTTTATTTGAACCTTTTTCTTTTAGAAGAAGTGGAGGAACAGGACTTGGCTTGTTTATGGTCTATCATACAATTACTAATATTCATAAGGGTAAAATATGGTTTGACACAGAGCTAGGTAAGGGAACAACATTTTTTATGAAGCTACCAATAACAAGAAATATTGAAAATATATCAGTTAAGCAGTTCGAGTTGATTTAATTAAATTAAGTTTTCATATAGTGCTATATTGACTTAGATAAAATTAGAATGCTATAAAAAATATTTGAATAAATTTATAAATAAAGTTTAACATTTTCTGAAACTAACGGTATTTTGATGTATCATTAAAATAATAGTAAAACGATATTTTGTGTATCACTAAAATAATAACAAAGTGAAAGGATTAGATTTATGTCAAAAGTATTGAAACTAATAAAGTACTTTTTAGGATTTATTGCCCTTACGGGTTTAATTTATACATTTATTTATTATTCTGTGATAAGTAAATTAACTACATAATTAGAAAGTATCTGTAGCAATGCACATTTCACGATTCACAATTATGGTTAAAATTATTGCAAGATTTTTAGAACTATGATTAAGAATTATTTTTGCAACCTATATGATAATAATATTTTTGGAATTTCATTAAGCTAATGTTAAGGTATTGTAAGTATAATAAAACTTGTAAAAAAGTTTTTTTTTCATTTTCATTTCTTAAATAATATAAGGCTATGTTTGGTTTTAATATAATGTTGAAATATAGCCTTAAAAATTATATATAGGATTGTCTACCTATTAATACTAAATATATGAAAATTGCACACAAAAAAATCGCAAATTCATTTTCTTTAATAATACGACTTTACATTTATTATTTGATTTTTTGATTCATGATTTATGAATATTGCCTTTTAGTGCACATCCATATAGTTTTGTTTCTTCATTAAGTACGAAGGATGGTATAAATTTGTTGGTGGATAATATTCATCATGGGTGTAAACAAATCCAAGTTTTTTTAGCAATTGAGCAGAGGCTGAATTTTTAGGATTGTGTCCAGTAAAAAGTGCATTAGCATTAAGATTTCTAAAAGCATATTCCATTACTGCCAAACATGCTTCTTTAGCAATCCCTTTTCCCCAATACTTCTCTTTTAAATGAATTCCCATTTCTAATATATTGTTCTCATAATCATATGGCCGTAAACCGCAGCATCCTAAATTTTCATTAGTTTCTATTAAATAAATTGGCCAATATTGAATATTGTAATTGTTATAATTTTCTATTTCCTTTCTTAGCCTTTCTTGTACTTGTTTTTTTGACATCGTGCCTTCTGCTGTGATAAAATTTGCTACTTCTGGATTTTCCCATAATTCTAAAGCATCACATATATCATCTTCACTCCATCTTGAAAATCCAATTCTTATTGATTTTAAAAAAAATTCTTTCATTCATAACTTCCTTAGAAACTGGAACAACAGCATAATCCTTATTTCGGGGATTTATATGCATAAGTTCAGGTTTTAGTTGGATTATTTCTATAATTATTTTTCAAAAAGGTATTTACAAATAAAGTTAATGGAGTTAATATTAATACATAGAATCAAATTGATATTATCTAAATGATAAATAGTAAAAAGTTTTCTAATATATAGAGGTGGGGAAGTTGAATCAAGAACTATTAGATAAAAATGAAAGAGAATTTCTAAGTGAATATGATGTAAATATTTATGATAGGCCAAGTGTTACAAATGATATTATTATATTTACAACTGGTGATAGGATAGAAGAGAATTCAAGGAAAGTGCCAAAGAAGGGAATGCAAATTCTCTTAATTAAAAGAGATGATTATCCTTACAAAGGAAAATGGGCAATTCCAGGAGGCTTTGTTAAAAATGATGAAAGTTTAGAAGAAGGAGCTCTAAGGAAATTAAAGGAAGAAACAGGAATTGATAATGTATATACTGAACAATTATACACTTTTGGAGAAATTAATAGAGATCCAAGGACAAGAGTAATAAGTATAGGAAATATAGCATTAATATCGAAAGAGGATATTAGGTTCGGTGATTATAAAGATAGGAAAGAATCAAGGTGGTTTTGGGTAGAAAAGAATTTAGTTGATTCTAAAAAAGATGAGACGCATACCATAAATAAATATATTCTAAAATTTGAAAGTGAAGATGAGGAAATAAAATTTAATTATGAAATAATAGAAAAAATAGAAAGAACTATTTTTAGGAAAAAGGAAAATAGTTATAAGACTTTAAATGAAAGTAATGATGAATTAGCTTTTGATCATTATAAAATAATAGATTATGCAGTAGACAGAATTAGAAATAAAATAGAATATACGCCAATTGCACTAAATCTTTTGCCTAGATTATTTACAGTTAAAGAACTTCAAAATGTATATGAAGCAATAATGGGAAGAGAAATCTTGAATTTTAGAAGAAAAATGGAAGATATGATTGTAGAAACTGATGAAAAAATAGAAGGTAAGCCTTTTAGACCGGCTAAAGTGTTTAAGTTTAATGAAAACTGGGAGCACAATTTTTAAACCAAATGTAAGTTATTAATAAAATTTAATGATAGAGAATTGAGATTTAATATGAGAGGGGATAATTAAATGATTTTTTTAAATGACAAAGAAATAGAGGTCAAAAAATTTCCTAATGGAGAAAGTTTAATAAACAGCCAAGAGTTAAATATTAAAGAATGGGTAAATACCATTAAACTCAAATTTGAAAGTGATAATGATATAACTCATTTGATATTTTTAAAGGATCATTTGGATGAATTAAATATTAAATGTAATCTTATAATTCCTTATATGCCTTATAGCAGAATGGATAGAACAGAAGGGTTTACTGTATTTACCCTAAAGCATTTATGCAGACTTATTAATAATTTAAATTTTGAAGAAGTATCAATTTATGAACCACATTCAGATGTATGTGTGGCATTGCTCGATAGAGTTAAAGTTATAAACATGTCTGCAATATTAGCAAAAGATTTATTAGAAAAAGTAGATGATAAAAAAGATTCAGTTTACTTAGTCTATCCAGATGCAGGTGCAGCTAAAAGATATGGTAAACAAATTGAATATGAAAAAATATTAACTGCAAACAAAGAAAGAGATTTTAAAACAGGATCTATAAATAAGCTTGAAATAAACGGAACTGTAGAAAGTAAAAATTTTAAAGCTATTATTGTAGATGATTTATGCTCTAAGGGTGGAACCTTTATTTTAACAGCTAAAAAGCTTAAAGAAATGGGTGCAACTGAGATTTATTTGGTGGTAACACATTGTGAGGATACAATTTTTGATGGAGAAATTTTGAAGACTGATTTAATTACTAAGGTATTTACTACTAACAGCATTTTATCTAAAGAACATGAGAAGATTGAAATATCCTCTATTGTATAACTTAGACTTATGCAATAATCCACCGAAAGGACAGGTACTCTGTTGTTTCGGTTACTGAGAATAAGTTGAGGCTTTCTAACATCATAAGTTGCACCATTTCAGCATGCTCCCGAGACAAGCTCGTGACAAGCAGAAATTGAACAACTTATGATGAAGAAATGCCTGCAACATATTCTCTAATGTAACACTGTACAAAAGAGTACCTGTCCTTTCTGATATAGCAGATTTTTCAAGCTATAAGTATAATTCTCAAATTGAATATCTATAAAGTTAAAAATGAAAGAATATAAGAATTTAAGAATTTAAGAACAAAGGAATATAAGAATTTAAATTCTTAACAATGAAAAAACTTAAAAAGTTAAAAGTGAAAATATTTTTAAAGAAAAAAATATAAAAAGTTAACAATTTGTAGTGTTTTCAATGTTTTGAGCGAGTATAGATAAACAACTATAGACCAGACTTATATGTAGAATAATTATCTTTTATTGTTAAACGTTCGTGTGTACCTATGCCAGAAATGCATACATTTTTGTGAAACAGGCATTTGAAATTGAGCTATTGAAAGTTATTAGTGAGAGGTTGTTCCGTTTACTGCTTGTCATCAACTTGCTTGAGGAGCATGCAGAAATGGGCACAACCTTTTACTTAGAACTTTCTAGCGGAGATTTCTTAAGTCCTGTGGAATAAAAATGTATGTGATTTCGGTATATCACCACACAAGTCTAAGTTGAAAGTTGGATATCTAAAATTAAATTATAGAGATTGGGGAGAAGATTATGAATAAATTATTAGTGGTTATAGATTATCAAAAAGATTTTGTTGATGGAGCTTTAGGATTTAAGAAAGCGGAAACATTAGAACAAGGTATTTATGATAAAGCAAAAAAATATTTGAAAAATGGCGATAAGGTTTTATTCACTTATGATACTCATTTTGAAAATTATCTAGAAACAAGAGAAGGAAAGAATTTACCTGTACCTCATTGTTATATAAATACTGAAGGTCATGAGCTTTATGGAAAGTTAAAAGAATTTGTGGGCGTAGAGAATACTTTTCATTATAATAAAAACTCTTTTGGAATAGCGCCAGCGGATATGTTAAAGATATCAAAGGATGTTGGCGAGGATATAGATGAAATAGAGTTAGTTGGAGTTGTAACGAACATTTGTGTAATAAGCAATGTAGTCACATTTCAATCTCAGTATACAAATGCAAACTTAAGTGTAGATGGAACATTGTGTGCAAGTTTTGATGATAGTCTTCATGACAAAGCATTAGATGTAATTGAATCACTAGGAGTTAAAGTTACAAGATAGGAGAGATATAAATGATAGATCCATTATTATTAACTGATTTTTATAAAACAATACATCATATGTGCTATGCAGAAGGACTTACAAAGCTTGTAAGCTATTGGACTCCAAGAATGTCTAGAAAAGAAAACATGAACAAAGTGGTTATGTTTGGGCTTCAATCTTTTATAAAAAAATATTTAATAGAATATTTTAATGAAAATTTCTTCGCCATTCCTAAGGATGAAATTATTAGTGAATATAAGAGAGTGATATCTAGAACAATGGGAAGCATCGCAGCAGATACAGCTCACATAGAAAAATTGCATGATTTAGGTTATTTGCCTATACAAATAAAAGCAGTCCAAGAAGGAACAAGAGTAAATATAAAAACACCTATGATTGAAATCACTAATACTCACAATGAATTTGCTTGGCTTGTGAATTATTTGGAGACTTTCATGAGCTGTAATATATGGCAGCCTATGACAAGTGCAACAATAGCATATAGATATAGAGAAATTGCTTTAAAGTATTTTGATCTAACTGTTGAAAATGGTGATGTAAAAAAAGCTTGCGGTGACTTTAGCATGAGAGGATTTAGCTCAATTGAAAGTGCACAGGTTAGCAGTGCAGGGCATTTACTTTCATTTGACTTAACTGCAACAATATCATCAATACTTTATCTAGAAAATTATTATAACTGTAATATTGAAAATGAAATAGTTGGACTTGGAACCCCATCAACTGAGCATAGTGTAATGTGCACTTATGGAACTGATGAACTTAAAGCTTATAAGAGATTAATTAATGAAGTATTTCCAAGCGGTGTTATAAGTATAGTTTCAGATACCTACGATTATTGGAACCTCATTACTAATATCATTCCAATATTAAAAGAGGATATATTAAATAGAGATGGAAAGGTAGTAATCAGAGGAGATAGTGGAGATCCAGTTAAAATAATCTGTGGTGATAGTGAAGCACCACATAATAGTCCAGCATATAAAGGAACTGTTGAACTTTTGTGGGATATATTTGGTGGGGAAATTAATTCAAAAGGATATAAAGTTTTAGATTCACATATAGGAACAATTTATGGTGATAGCATCACAGTTGAAAGGTGCGAAGAAATCTGCAGATGCCTTGCACAAAAAGGATTTGCAGTAAGCAATTGTACTTTTGGAATTGGTTCTTACACCTATCAATATAATACTCGTGATACTTTTGGATTTGCTCTGAAAGCAACTCATGCAGTAATAAATGGTGAAGAAAAATTCATATTTAAAGATCCTAAAACTGATACAGGAAACTTTAAAAAATCTCAAAAGGGAATGTGCTATGTATACAGGGAGGGAGAGGACATCCTTTATAAGGACGAGCTTACTTTAAAAGAGCAGGAGGAGTATAAAGACAATTTATTAGAAGTTGTTTTTAAGGATGGAAACTTGATTAAAGATTATTCATTAAAAGAAATTAGAGAGAAGTTACATGGAGAGTTTTAGATTTACTGTATTTTTAAGAAGGGAATGAGAATTTTGTACACTATTGAAGAAATTCTTGAAATGAAATACCCCTATGAATTATTTATAGGTGATAAAGAAATAGCTAAAAAGGAACACAGTGATCTTCTTAAAATATTTCATCCAGATTTGCATAGGGATTCAGAGAAATACAAAGAAGTCACAAGTAAAATAAATGAATTATATTCTGAAACTGTTAAATTATTAGAGAATGGAAACTGGATGGAAGAGGGGTTAATTAAAATAACAAGCTTTGATGGCGAGAAATATTCAATGAGATATAATGTAGAATATTCATTTGAATTAGGAAAATATTTTATTGGAAATAGATCAATTTTATATTTAATTGATAAAAAGCATGAGGATTTTGTAGAAAATGCATTGGATAGAATCAAGAACTTAAAATACGAAAATAACAACATGAAATCTGAATTTGAAAAGTATTTTCCCAAAGTGTTAAAGAAATTTGAAACCATAGATAAGAAGATAGGACTGCTTATAGAAAAGCCAGAAGATGCTTATTCTCTTAAAGATATATTAAATTATTATAGCAGCAAAGTTCCACCAAGACATGTAATGTGGATTCTAAGCACTTTATATAATATAACTTGTTTTCTATATTATAATAATCTATCACATAATGGAATAAATATTGATAATTATTATATTTCACCTTCGAATCATAGTGGATTTTTGTTAGGTGGCTGGTGGTATACAGTTCCTATAGATGGTAAGATGCTTGGAGTACCTAGCGAAATTTATAGCATCATGTCTCCAGAAATGAAGTCATCTAAAATAGGTACATTTCTATTAGATTTAGAATCCATAAGATTAATTGGAAGAATCTTGCTTGGTGATAAGAATGGAATGAGTTTTATTGAGGATTCTGATATACCTAAGCCACTTATTGATTGGGTCAGAGGAGTCTCAGTAAACAATCCAATGGAAGAGTATAAGCTTTGGGAAAGTGTGATTAAACAAAGTTATTGGGAAAGAAAATTCGTAGAAATGGATATTGATATAAATAAATTATACGCTGGAAAAATTAATAAGTAATATATATATGTTACAAAAATAATCATTCATCATAATTCAAAAAAATATTGCAAGAATTTTAGTCGTAATTATCAATCGTGAAATGTGCAATTTTCATTGTGAATTGAAAATTGTGAACTGTGCATTGTGAATTGTGAACTGAAATATATATGAGTATTTAGGAGGTATTAAAATGGGAACAGGAAGATGGGATTCAAAAGCTTGGGATAGTTATGCAAGTGCAACTATAAAAGGAAAGAAAACAGTAGATGATGTCTTTGCAGCGAGGAAACTTGATCCAAGTTTAAATCCGTATAAAGTAAGTTTTAGGGAAAGCTGTGACAGCAGCGACAATCCAAACTCAACACCAATTATTATTGGATTAGATGTAACTGGTTCAATGGGAATAATTGCAGATAGTATTGCAAGAGAAGGCTTAGAAAAATTAGCTACTGAAATATATAACAGAAAGCCTGTTTCTGACCCACATATCATGTTTATGGGAATTGGTGATGTTAAATATGATTCAGCGCCTTTGCAGGTAACTCAATTTGAAGCCGATATAAGGATTGCAAAAGAGTTAACTAAAATTTATGTGGAACATGGAGGTGGAGGAAATAACTCTGAAAGTTATACTTTGCCTTGGTGGTTTGCTGGAATGCATACAAAATGCGATAATTTTATAAAAAGAGGAAAAAAGGGATATCTATTTACTATAGGAGATGAAGAGTGTCCTAAGACTGTTCTTAAAAATGAAATAAAAAAAGTCTTTGGAGATACAATACAAACTGATAGCATGTCAGCACAAGATTTATTAAGGCTTGTATCTAAGCAATACGAAGTATTCCATATTATTATTGAAGAAGGAAGTCATATGCGTTATCAGCCAGATGAAGTAATAAAGTCATGGAATGATATTTTAGGCCAAAGAGTTTTGAGATTGTCAGATTATACAAAATTGCCTGAACTTATAGTATCAACACTACAAGTATTAACTGGAGAAGACAAGAATAATGTTTCTGATAGTTGGGATGGAAGTACAAGCCTAATAATAAGAAATGCTATTAAAGAATTAGTTCCAGATGCAAAAGATGATGATGGACTTGTAAAGTTTTAATGTTATTGGAGCTGTCGCAGAAAGAATAAAAACTACAATATACTGTATTAAATTTAAAAATTCTAATACAGTATAATTGTGGTCAATTTTCTTAATGGAACAGCTCCATCTTTAATACCGCGAAAGGAGAACTTGGCATGAAATCTGTAAAAGTGGTAATAGGTTCTAATTTTGGTGATGAAGGAAAAGGACTAATGACAGACTACATGTGTTCTATAAATGAAAATCCAGTTGTGATTAGATTCAATTCATCTGCTCAAGCAGGTCATACTGTAGTTACACCAGATAGTAAAAGACATGTATTTGGACATTTTGGAGCAGGAAGCTTACAAGGTATTCCAACTTTTTTAAGCTATTATTTTTCAGTGAATCCTTTGTTATTTCTAAAAGAATATGATGAACTTGTTAAAATAGGAATTATTCCCCATGCAATGATAGATACAAATTGCCCTGTAGTTATACCACAAGACATGATATTAAATCAGATATTAGAAAGACATAGAGGAAATAATAAACATGGAAGCTGCGGACTAGGGTATAATGAGTCGATTGTAAGAAATAGTATGGATAGATATAAAATAACCTGCGGAGATATTTTCAGTGGAATTTATAAAGATAAGCTGGAGCTTATAAAAAAAGAATATATAGATAAAAGGCTTGAGCAGTTAAATTTAAAGTCATCCAATGATAATTTAATGAGTATACTGTTTGATGCAAATATAATAGAACACTTTATTTATGATGTTGATAACAATTTTAAATCAAAAGTAGAACTGTCTAATATGGAAAGTATTTTAGAAAATTATAAAACTCCTATATTTGAAGGAGCACAAGGATTAATGCTATCAGAGGACTATAAATATTTTCCTTATGTGACCCATTCTAAAACAGGTGTAAGTAATGTGATAGATTTGTTAGAGAAAGCAAAGCCTTGTGAACTGAACATAGAAGTAATCTATGTAACAAGGAGCTATTTAACAAGACATGGTGCTGGACCAATACCAAATGAAATGAAAGAGAAGCCATACAAAAATATTACAGACTTAACTAACATTCGAAATGAATTTCAAGGTGTTTTGAGATTTGCGCCACTAGATATAGATTTATTATCAGAGAATATAGAAAATGATTATAATAAAATGCACTTTAATAGCAAAAATAAAAAAATAAATGTAAGTAAATCTATTGCAATAACATGCCTAGACCAGATAGATAATAATAAGGCAGAATATTATAAAGATAATAATCTTTTGTTAAAGCATACTGATGAGTTTATAGAGGATATACTTAGAAAGATCAATCCTGACAATTGTTATTTAAGTTATGGAGTATCAAGAGATAATATTGTAAAATATTAAAATAAGATTTGAATATCATAATTTATTTAAAATAAATAGTGAAGTTGTTATAGATATCTAACTTTAAAACTAGATTTATGTGGTAACTTACCGAAATCATAAATATTTTGATTCCGAAAAGCTATGAAAATATCGCTGAAGGTTCTAAGCAGCAGGTAGTATCCACTTTAGCATGCTCCAACTTTCAGTTTGACAAGCTAAAATGGAACAACCTACAGCTAAGAACCTTTAACAGCTCATTTTCAAATGTTTTCTTCACAAATATATTTATGATTTCTGGTGAAGATATGAGCTTAAAGTTTTAGTGACTTTTTAAATATGTTCATCTAATAAGTCGAATTCTTAAATTGGAGATCTATATAGATAAGCCAATTATAAGTTAGATTTATACTATGAAATATATCCAAACTAGAAACTGGAACAAAAGTATGTTATTCATTTCGGCGAGTTGTATGCATAAGTTCAGGTCTTAGTTGGATATCTATATATTGTAGGAGTTATATGTTAAATGTTAATTGGAAACCAAATAAAATGTTATCTATTCCATTATATCAGCAAATAGTTAATTATATTAAGACGATGATATCAACAGGGGAATGGGATGTAGGTAGTAAACTGCCAACACAAAGAGAGCTGTCAAAAATATTTGAAGTAAATAGAAGTACTGTTGTGGAGGCTTTAGATGAATTAAAAGCAGAAGGTCTAATTGAAGGTAAAAGCGGTGTAGGAACTGTCATAGTTAATAATACATGGTCTCTAATTACATCTATTTCACCATTAAAATGGCAAAATTATATTCAAAGTGGTATACAAAAGCCAAACCTGCCTACAATTCAAAAAATAAATCAATTAGAATTTAAAGATGGAATGATACGGTTAGGAACAGGAGAACTTTCTCGTGATTTATATCCTCATGATATGATGAAAGTGATTTTAAACAAAATTTCAGAAAATGTAAAAGATTTAGGTTATGAAGAACCAAAAGGGTCACTGCATTTAAGAGAAACAATAAGCAAGTATCTGAAAAAGCATAATATAAGTGTTTCCCCATCAAAAATATTAATTGTATCTGGATCATTGCAAGCACTGCAGTTAATTTCTATGGGGATTTTAAAGAGTGGATCTACAATACTTGTTGAAAAGCCTTCATATTTGAGTTCGCTTAATTTATTTCAATCATATGGAATGAATTTAAATAGTGTTTCAATAGATAACTTTGGCATCAAGCCAAATGAAATTATAAAAAATAAGAAAAACGATAATTCAACTTTATTATATACTATACCCACTTTCCAAAATCCTACTGGAATTGTAATGACAGAAGAGAGAAGAAATGAAATTTTAGAAATATGTTCAAAAGAAAGAATTCCTATTATTGAAGATGATGCGTATAGAGAACTATGGTTAGATAAAGAGCCACCGCCACCGTTAAAATCAAAAGATAAAAATGGAAATGTCATGTATTTAGGCACTGCTTCTAAATCTATAGCAGCAGGTCTTAGAGTTGGTTGGCTAGTTGGACCAGAAAATGTAATTGAACATTTAAGTGATCTTAAGATGCAGATGGATTATGGAACAAGTTCTTTGTCTCAGGAAGTCTTAGCTGAATTGATTGATAGTGGCTTATATGATGAATATTTACTACAACTAAGAAATCAGCTGAAAATTCGAAGAGATGCTACACTAAATATTTTAAAGAGGTATTTTGATGGCATAGCAACATGGAGCAAACCACATGGTGGATTTTATATTTGGTTAAAATTAAAGAAATCACTATCATTAAATAAACTATTTGAATTATCTTATGAGAAAGGAATATTGATTAATCCGGGAAATATTTATGATTTTTCTAATAGCCAAAACTTAAGAATTTCATATTCATATGCATCATTGGAAGAGTTAGAAAAGGGGTTAAGGATATTATCAGAATTAGTAAAAAGGAGCTATTTCAATGATATAAGTAAAAGCAGCTATTGATTTTTTCAATGGCTGCTTTTGGTTGGGTAATAAACTAATATCTTGGTTGGGGACTTTTTATATTTTATTAGTTAAAATAATAAAAGAACTAATAAAGGGGGTAAATTATGATTAAATACTTATTACAAGGATTTCTATTTGGACTTGCTTATGTAGCACCAATAGGAACACAAAACTTATATGTAATAAACACTGCTATGCAAAAAAGTAAGGCTGAAACATATAAAGTTGCACTTATAACTATCTTATTTGATATTTCACTAGCGATTTCGTGCTTTTTTGGAATAGGGGCGCTTATTCAAAAATACTATCTATTAAAATTGGCAATACTTCTATTTGGATTTATGGTTATAATTTACATAGGAGTTGGATTAATAAGATCATCTTCACAAATATTAGAAGATAAAAAGCTTGGTAATAATTCATTAATTAAAATTATTATTTCTTGTTTTGCCGTTACGTGGCTTAATCCTCAGGCAATAATTGATGGATCCTTATTATTAGGTGGATTCAATGCTTCACTTCCAGCAGAAATGTCAAAGTACTTTATATTGGGGGTCTGCATGGCATCAGTCATATGGTTTAGTGGACTTGCAGGATTCGTAGGGAAGTTTAGCAGTAAATTTAATAAAATAATTAAATGGATCAACATAATTTGTGGACTAATACTTATATTCTATGGCTTAAAATTAGGATACTCATTTATTGAAGCAATATATTTATAGCTTTTTTGTGTCTATAGATAAACCAACTATAATCTATACTTATGCGCATACCTCACCGAAATGAATAATATACTTTTGTTCCAGTTTCTCGGTAATTCCGATGAGTGATTCTAAGGCTATAAAGTTGCACCCAAAGTGCTAGCCTCAAAGAACAAGCGCTCACAGAGAAAGTTCGAAGAACGAAATATGAAATTTCGATTCTCACTTTTTGAACTAGCACATTTGGAACAACTTATAGCCAAGAATCACATCCATCAAAATTACCAATGAAACATTCCACAAAAGTATATCACTCATTTCTAGTTTTGATATATTTCATAGTGTAAATCTAGCTTATAGTTGGGGGATAGGGTTCCACAATGATATTCAAACTTATAAAATTTCAATATCGCTGGTATTCAGGAAATTGAAACAGTAGATATGTATTGTTATCAATATGGAACCCTATATCTATAAATAACTTAAAATTTTGATTTATACTTTGCAATAAATACCATACTAGAAAGCAGAAACATTTTTGTGCAGCAGGCATTGAAAATGAGCTGTTAAAAGCTATTAATTGTAGGTTGTTCAACTAATGCTTGTCACAATGAAATTGGGAGCAAGCATTAGTTGTACAACCTGCAATTTAGTGCTTTCAGCGAAATTTTCATAGTCCTGTGAAACAACAATGTTTCTCCTTTCGGTGGGTTATTGCATAAGCCTAAGTTATATATTGTTTATCTATATACAAAAATGTATTTGTTGGATACAATAAAGGTGAAATTACTTACTTAATGAGGAGATTCATGATATGAAATATTATTTTGCACCATTAGAAGGTGTTACTGGATATGTATATAGGAATGCATATGAAACTTTTTTTGGACAAATTGATAAGTACTTTATGCCATTTATATCACCAACTAAGAATAAAGGTTTTACTTCTAGAGAGCTAAACGATGTGTTGCCTGAGCATAATGAAGGAATCAATGTTATTCCTCAGATACTCACTAATAATTCTGAGTATTTCATTGATACTGTAAATCAGTTGAGTAAATTTGGATATGATGAAGTTAATTTAAATTTAGGATGTCCATCTGGCACTGTTGTTGCAAAGTATAAGGGATCAGGATTTCTTGCACAAAGAAAGCAGCTTGATGAATTTTTAGAAGATATCTTTTCAAATGCATCAACCAAAATTTCAATAAAGACAAGAATAGGAAAGGATTCGCCAGATGAATTTTATGAGTTAATTGAAATCTTTAATAAATATCCTTTAGAGGAGCTTATAATTCATCCGAGAATTCAGACAGACTTTTATAAAAATAAGCCGAACATGGAAATGTTTAAGGATGCATTAGCATTAAGTAAAAATCCCGTTTGTTATAATGGTGATATTTTTAATATAGAAGATTATAAGAAATTGTCAGAAGCTTATCCGAAGCTTGAAACAGTAATGCTTGGTAGAGGACTTATTGCAAATCCGGGCTTGATTGAAGAAATTAAGACCAATCGTGTTATGGATAAAGAGTTAATGAAGTCATTTCATGATAAAGTCTGCACAGGATATGAAGAAGTTCTTTCAGGTGATAGAAATGTCTTATTTAAAATGAAGGAATTGTGGTTTTATATGATACATATGTTTTCTAATAGTGATAAATATGCTAAGAAGATAAGAAAGACTAATAGTTTGCAGGAATATAAGGGAATCATATCGAGCATGTTTCAGGAACTTGACATAAAGAAAACGGATATACATGGATTTTAATGGTTAAATTATCTCATATATTAAGATAGTTTTTAATGCCTAAATTTTTATATAAATGAAGTTTATGCTTAACTAATGTTTATTATAGAAAATAAAATGTAAAATGGTTACAAATAGCGTATTGCTATCAAGGTGCATTAGGGGAAATAATATATATTGGAAAAATAACTTTTCATTATAATTCTAAAAGTATTGCAAGAATTTTAGCATTAATTGCGCATTGTAAATTATGAATTGCTAATCGTGAATTGCGAATTGAACATTGAAAATTGAAAATTGTGAAATGTGAATTGAAAATATATATTTATAAAATTTGGAATATAATCACTGATATTTTTATAATTTATTGTATTAGGGGGTGATTATATGGGTGTTAAAGAAATAATTGAGAAATACAGGGGTAAAAATTCAGATATGCAAAATATTATCGCAAACCTTGTTCTCGCAGTGGCAGATTTAAATGCTAAAAACAAAATCTTAATGGATATACTAAAGAAGAATGAAATAGAGATTCATATAACTAATAAGAAATATCAAAAATATTTAAGCGATTCGCTGGAAAGTATATTATCGAAGATTTACAAAGACTAGCCAAAGAAGATTTTATAAATGGAGGATATAGAATGATATTTAAACCTGAATTAATTAAGGGAATAGCGAAAACAAGCCATCCATATGGATGTAGAAAAGAAGTACTAAACCAAATCGAATATTGTAAGAATTCAAAGCAATTTCATGGTCCTAAAAAAGTTCTGATTATTGGAGCATCATCAGGTTTTGGTCTTGCTACAAGAATTTCTTTAGCCTTTGGTGGAGCAAAAGCTGATACAATTGGAGTTTCATTTGAAAATGGAATTACAGATAGGAGAACTGGAACAGCAGGTTGGTATAATAATATATTTTTTAAAGAGTTCGCAGAAAAGGAAGGACTAATTGCAAAAAACTTTATTGGAGATGCATTTTCAGATGAAGTTAAAGAAAATGTTATGAAATATATAAAGGATGAGTTTGGAAAGATTGATTTACTCATTTATAGTTTAGCATCACCAAGAAGAAAGGATCCTAAGACAGGTAATATATATGATTCAACTTTAAAAACTACATCTGGAGAATTTCAGGGGCCGACAATTGATATGGAGAAAGATGAACTTGTTACGACTAAAGTTAATTCAGCAACTGATAAAGAGATAGAAGCAACGAAAAAAGTAATGGGAGGTGAAGATTGGAGTGAGTGGTGTAAACTACTTCTTGAAAATGATTGTCTCTCTGATAATGCTATAACAATTTCGTATTCATATATAGGAGCATCAAGAACATATAAAATTTATAGGGAAGGTACAATAGGAGAGGCTAAACGCCATCTTGAGAATTCTGCACTTCAAATAGATAAAGAGTGGAAAAAGAAGATTAATGGAAAGGCTTTTGTTTCTGTAAATAAAGCAATTGTTACTAAGGCGAGTGCATATATACCTTCTTTCTCATTATATGCAGCGGTATTATATAAAGTAATGAAAGAAAAGAGTTTACATGAAAATTGCATTATGCAGATGCAAAGAATGTTTGCTGATAAAATATATACAGAAAACCCAATTGAATTTGATGATAGTGGAAGATTAAGAATGGATGATTGGGAACTTAGGGAAGATGTACAAAGTGAAGTTAATGAATTGTGGGAAAAAATAACTCCAGATAACTTTAAAATATTATCGGATTATGACGGATATAAAAAGGAATTTATGCAGTTAAATGGTTTTGAAATTGATGGAGTCGATTATAGTGAAGACATTGATGTAGAAGCATTGAAAAGGCTAGAGCCATAGGTTAATTAAGGTTTATGTTAAGAAGTATCAAAATGATACTTCTTATTTTTTATAAATATATTTTAGAGAGATAATAATATTTCAAAAAACATTGTACCTGTGGTATAATTATCCGGATATACAATAAATCAAATAGCTATGTATATTATGGTTGTATTTGATTTTAGTGTTAATAAACATAATTAACTAGGGAGAAGTGTTTTGAAATGAGAATAAAATATAAGCTTATCGTTAGCTATTTGATCTTAATTGTATTTGCTGTAAGTGTATTGGGGTTGTTAATTGGGAATAAATCTAATAAAGCAGTTTTTAAAGAGGTAAACGAAAAAAGTCAGCGTTTAACGGAATCAATTATTACAACTTTGAGTGTGAGAAATGATTTGCTTACTGAGAAATCTTATGGAGATTTAAATTTTGCAAATAACGTATTAAACAATTTAGCTGATATGAGAGTTGATTACAATGAAATCGTAAAAGTTGGAGATTTTAACTTACCAGTTTTATATTCAGGAAATCAAAGAATATCCTTAGATAATACTATAGTTGATAAACTAAAACAATCAACAGGTACTATAGCAACAATGTTTTTATTACAAGATGATAAACTAATAAGGGTTTCTACTACTGTATTTAATAATGGTAATAGGATATTAGGTACATATATTTCAAGTGATACTGAAGCTTATAAAAAGACACTAAATAATGAAGAATATATTGGCGATATTAGGATAGAAGGAATTGGATATTTAACAAGAATGAAGCCATTATTAGATAAAGATAAAAAAGTAATAGGGGCAATAGGGTTAGGAAATAAAATTAGTAATGATTATTTAGATAAGACATTAAGTAATATTAAATTAGGAAAGACTGGATATGCGTACGTACTAGATTCTGAAGGAAATGTAATTCTTCATCCATCTGATAGTGGGAAGAATGTAAGTGATTACGATTTTGTTCAAAAAATGCATACTGAAAAAAGTGGAATGATTGAATACACTTATAACGGAGTTAAAAAGATTGGATATTATCAGTATTTTGAAGCTTGGCATTGGTATGTAGTTACCACAGCAGATTATGAGGAATTAAACTCTTCAGCAAAATCAATTTTGACGACCACAATAGCTACTGGGGGGATAATTATTGTTTTAGGCGGAATTATAGCATTATTTTTAGCTAATACATTAGTTAAGCCTATTAACAAGTTGAAATCCTGTATGGAGATAGCAGGTAAAGGCGATTTGACAATACGATGCAATATAGATAGTAAGGATGAAATAGGAGTTTTAGCAAATAGTTTTAATGATATGATAGCAGAAAATAAAAGGCTATTAGAAGAAACTGTGCAGTATGAAAAATTAAAAACAGAATTTATAGCTAATATGTCACATGAGTTAAGGACACCATTAAATATTATATTTTCAACAGCTCAGTTATTTAATGTACTTATAAATAGAGATGAAAATTTAAATACTGAGAAAATGAAGAATTATACAAATAGTATAAAGCAAAACTGTTATAGGTTGGTAAGATTGGTGAATAATCTTATAGATATAACAAAGATTGATTCAGGTTATATGAAACTAGAATTGAAAAACGGCAATATAGTACAAGTTGTAGAGGATATAACACAGTCAACTGCTGAATATGTAGAATATATGTCTAGGACAATAATATTTGATACAGATAATGAAGAAAAAATTATGGCTTTTGATGAAGAAAAGCTAGAAAGAATTTTGCTTAATCTAATTTCCAATGCTACTAAATTCACTGAACCAGGAGACAAAATAAGTGTTAATTTATATGATATGGATGATCATATAGTTATATCTGTAAAAGATACAGGAAGGGGAATTCCAGAGGAAAAAGTATCGCAGCTTTTCCAACGATTTAAGCAGGTAGAACGATTATTAAATAGAAGCCATGAAGGCAGCGGAATTGGGCTATCTATAGTTAAAGCTTTAGTTGAGATGCACGAAGGAACAATAGAAGTAAAAAGTGTTTATGGAGAAGGTACAGAGTTTATTATATGTCTTCCTGTTAAGATAGTTCCAGAAGATGAAGGTAAGAAAAGCAAGAATGGTTATGCAAACCAATCTAAGGTTGAAAATATTAATATTGAGTTTTCGGACATATATAGCTAAACAAGATGGTAAATTTTCATTGACATTTTTAAGCTTTGAGTATAAAATTTAGACGAGTACTAGGGGAGCCAGAATGGCTGAGATGAGTTTTCAGACCCTTTGAACCTGCACTGGGTAATGCCAGCGAAGGGAAGTTATAAGATAATATAAAGCTAAATCTAAAGATAGTAGATTTACAATTTAATTAGATTATTAACTCTTTTCAATGGTATTTTAGTACTGTTTGAAAGGAGTTTTTTTATGCAATTTTCACAAAGATTATTATTGAAAGGTAAACCTATTTGGGAAGCGTGCCTGGAGCATCCTTTTCTTAAGGAACTTAGTAAGGGGACTTTAAATGAAGATAAGTTTTGTTTTTACGTTAAGCAGGATTATGTTTATCTAATAGATTATATAAAGCTTTTTGCATTAGGGATGGTTAAGGCAGATTCATTAGAAGATATACAAGCCTTTGCTAAATGTGCAAATGCTATAGTAAATATTGAAATGGATGCACATACTGAATATGCTAAGAAGTTTGGAATAACTAAGGAAGAATTAGAGGCTACAAAGCCAAATGCAAGTAATTTGTCATACACAAAATTTATGCTTCAGGTATCATCAGAAGGATCTTTAGCAGAACTAGTAGCAGCATTACTTCCATGTATGTGGAGCTATGCATTTATTGGCAAAACCTTAGCAAATAATAGTAAGGCATTAGAGCATCCACTTTACAGGGAATGGATACTTACATATGCAACTGAAGAATATAATAAGGAAAATGATTGGTGCATAAAACTTATGGATAAACTAGCAGAAGGGCTTCCAGAAAGACAGCTTGAAAAATTAGAAGAGATTTTCATTATATCTTCAAAATATGAATATATGTTTTGGGATGGCTGCTACAAAAAGGAAAGTTGGGTTATTTAGATGAAAGCATTGGAAATTAATAATTTATCCTTTGGATATAAGGATTCTGGAAAATTAATAGTAGATGATTTATCTTTTGATATAAATAAAAATGAATTTGTCACAATTATTGCACCTAGTGGCACAGGCAAAAGTACCCTTTTTCGATTAATTTTAGGACTATTAAAGCCGCAAAAGGGTAATATAAATATATTAAAAGATGGCAATAAAAATATTATAGGATATATGCCTCAAAAAGATTCCTTAATGCCATGGAGAAATATTCTCGACAATACAGCAGTTGGACTTGAATTAAATGGTTATAGTAAGAAAGAAGCTAGAAAAGTGGCAGCTACATACTTTGAAGATTTTGGACTTAAGGGCACCGAGAAATATTATCCACATGAATTATCAGGTGGTATGAGGCAGAGAGCTTCATTTTTAAGAGCAATAGTAAATAATCCTTCCATAATTTTATTGGATGAGCCATTTTCTTCTCTAGATGCGTTAACAAGAAGAAAGATGCAGTCATGGCTTTTAGATCTTTGTCAAAGACAAAGTAATACTGTGTTTATGATAACTCATGATATAGAGGAAGCTTTGCTTTTATCAGATAGAATTCTTATTTGTACGGAGCTTCCATATAGAAATTTAAAATCTATAGATGTAAATATTGAAAGACCAAGGAATTATGAGACCACACTTTCTAGTGAGTTTATTGAGCTAAAAAGAGATATTTTAAATGTTCTTGACTCCTTAGAAGAAAATAAAGGGGGGATATAGAATGAAAAAAATTAAAGACTATATATTTCCTTTAATATTTTTGATAATTATAATTTTGTCATGGGAATTTATAATACCATATTTTAAGGTGCCGAATTTTATTTTGCCTAGATTTTCTGAAATCATAAAAGCTTTAGTAGATCAAAAAGATTTAATATATAAACATTCTCTTATCACACTAGGTGAAGCACTATTAGGACTTATTGCGTCCGTAATTATAGGTATATCTTGTGCACTTTCCATATATCTTTGGAGAAATGTTTCGAAAACTTTATATCCAATTATAATTTTTTCTCAAACAATTCCGACTATAGCTTTATCTCCAATTATGGTTATGTGGTTTGGATATACCATATGGTCAAAGGTAGCAGTGGTAATACTATTTTGTTTTTTCCCTATAGTTATAAGTACCTTAGATGGATTAAATAGTGTAGATAGAGATTTAGAAGATGTTTTAAAAGCTCTTGGAGGAAATAGATTCCAAATATTTTTTAAACTCCATATGAATTCCGTATTACCAAATTTTTTGAGCAGTTTTAAAATAGCTGCAACCTACAGTATTTCAGGGGCGACCATTGGAGAATGGCTAGGTGCTGAAAAGGGATTAGGTATATATATTAAGAGAGCAGCAGGAATGCTTCAGGCAGATTCTGTTTTCGCAGGAGTGTTAGTTTTATCATTTCTAGGATTAATTCTATTTTCCGTAGGATTCTTGCTAGAAAAGATTTTATTAAAATACAGAAGAGGATTGAAGGAGGACAATCATGAAATTAAAAAAGCTTAGTATATTTTTACTATTTATTATGTTAGTTAGTTTAGTATTTAGCGGGTGCTCTAGTGCTTCCAATAATAAGGAAGACAAGAGTGCTACCAAAGAACTTAAAGAAGTTAATGTTCTTTTAGACTGGTATCCAAATGCAGTACATTCATTCTTATATGCAGCAGAAGAGCAAGGATACTTTAAAGAAGCAGGGTTGAAGGTTAACTTAATTACACCTGCAGGTACAGATGATGGAATTAAATTAGTAGCAGCAGGAAAAGCTGATTTAGCAATAAGCTATCCTAAACAAATTATCTTAGCAAGAGGCGAAAATATTCCTATTAAATCAGTTGGAGCAATAGTTAGAAGTTCATTAAACCAACTAATGGTTCGTAAAGATTCAGGAGTTAAAACATTAAAAGATCTAGAAGGAAAGAAAGTTGGATATGCATCTTTTGATATCGATAAAGAAACTGTTAAAGCAATGGTAGCACAAGCTGGTGGAGATCCATCAAAGGTTGAATTTGTAGATGTTGGATATGACTTAATGCCTGGAATCGAAACAAAACAAGTTGATGCAATTATAGGTGGATATATAAATCATGAAAAAATATTATTAGAGAAAAAAGGTATTGAATTAGAAACTTTTGCGCCATCAGATTTTGGTGTGCCAAATAACTACGAATTAGCATTTGTTGCAAGTGATGACGCAATTAAGAATAATAATGATACAATACAAGCGTTCTTAGGAGCTGCTAAAAAAGGATTTGAATATACTCAAAAGAATCCTGATAAGGCTTTAGATTTAATATTAAAGGCTCAAAATGAAAGTTTCCCATTAGATGAAGAGACAGAAAAGAAGAGCTTAGAGATACTTTTACCTCTTATGGAAAATGAAAGTGGTAAATTCTTAAGTCAAGATAAAGAAAATTGGAATAACAACATTAAATGGCTAAAAGATAAGAATTTACTTCAAGCTGATGTAGATAGTAAAGATGTGTTTCAATAATTTATCTTTGATATAGGAAATAGTATAGATAAACTAACTATAAACTATACTTATGCGTATACCTCACCGAAATGAATAATATACTTTTGTTCCAGTTTCTAGGCAATTATGATGGGGGATTCTAAGGCTATAAAGTTGCACCCAAAGTGCTAGCCTCAAAGAACAAGCTTTGAACTAGCACATTTGGAACAACTTATAGCCAAAGAATCATATCTATCAAAATTACCAATGAAACATTCCACAAAAGTATATCACTCATTTCTGGTTGGAAGATATTGCACAGTCTAAGTATAGTCTATGATTATGTTATTCATATTTAGATAAAAACTGATAAATTATTTTAAAAAAGATACTGAATTTATTGTAATTCGGTATCTTTTTTTTATTCTTTATGAAATTATAATGCAATTAAATCTGTGGATAACTTTTATATTAGTATATTTTACTAGGGTTAATTACTATAAAAGAATAAAAAAATAAATCATATTCTCCTGCATAAAATGTTCTTGAATGCAGCAGAGCTGCGATTTTGTTATTTTACTTAAAATTATACTTTATAAACTAATTGGATTTAGATATTAGGAGTGAGAAATTTCTGGTTCTTGGAGTTTTTTATTTTAATTAATTGACAAAGTATATTTAGAGATATATAATTTATTTCGAAAGCGAAATATTCGTACACGAAATGTTTGGAAGCGAAATATAAAAAGAGGTGGGAATTATATGGAGATTATTAATGAAAGTATAGAGGTATCGAGATTATTTCAAGAAGTAATGAGTTTATTTAGATTAAATATGAAAAAAATAATTGAGCGGACTGGAATGACAGCTCCTCAAGGTATGGTTATTGGACTATTACATAAAAATAAGAAGATGAAAGTGACTGAATTAAGCAAGCAGCTACATTTACCTAATAGTACAGTATCAGGTATTATTGATAAACTTGAAGAACAGGATGCTGTTATAAGAGAAAGAAGTGAAGATGATAAGAGAGTTGTCTATGTAAGTATATCTCCGAAATTTATTGAAATGCATAAGAATTTTAATAAACAAATTGAACATAATATTGAGAGTATACTAAATCAAGGAACACAAGAAGAGCTTAATAAAATTTCTGAGGGACTAATAATATTCAAAAGACTTTTAAGTGAAAATAACGCTAATTAAGGAGAGTGCGCTAATGATTAAATTGTTTAGATTTTTAAAACAGTACACAGTTAATATAATAATAATTGTTTTATTAGTTTTTACACAAGTAATTGCAAACTTATATCTGCCTACATTAATGGCTGATATAGTTGATAAAGGAATTGTTCAAAAAGATGTGGTTCAGACTATATCATTTTTAGGTTATAACGGTGAGTATAGTGGAGTTGATTATATTCTAAGAATAGGAGGATTAATGCTGCTTGTATCTCTTGGAGGTGCAATTTGTTCAATTATAGCATCATTTTTATCTTCAAGAACTGCAATAGGCTTTGCTAAAATAATTCGTAATAAATTATTTACAAAAGTTGAAAGTTTTTCTTTAAATGAATTTGATAAATTTGGAACAGCTACTTTAATAACAAGAACTACAAATGATGTTACACAGGTTCAATCAGTTACAATAATGATGTTTTCAATTGCACTTTTCGCACCATTGACAGCATTAGGCGGAGTTGTTATGGCTTTAAGAGAGAATGTAACTCTAACATGGATCTTTGCAGTAGTAATTCCACTACTTGCAGTTATAATAGGGCTTACTTTAAAATTTGCAATGCCTTTATTTAAATTGATGCAAGTTAAAATAGATAAATTAAACTTAGTACTACGTGAAAGCCTTACAGGAATAAGAGTAGTTCGTGCTTTCAACCGTATAAATACTGAAAAGGTTAGATTTGACGATGCAAATAAAGATTTAATGAATAATGCTATAAAAGTAAATAAAATTATGGCAATTTTAATGCCAATAATGATGTTTATCATGAATGCTACAACTGTTGCAGTAATTTGGTTTGGAAGTATAAGAATAGATTCAGGGAATATGGAAGTTGGGTCATTAATAGCCTTTATGCAATATGGAATGCAGATTTTATTTGGTTTCTTAATGCTTGGTATGGTATTTATAATGATTCCAAGAGCTCAAGCTTCAGCAGTTAGAATAAATGAAGTACTAGATATGGAATCTGAAATTATAGATCCTAAAAAGCCATTATTAAATGAAAATGAAGGCGGTTATGTTGAATTTAAAGATGTAAGCTTTAGCTATCCAGGTGCAGAGCAAGAAGCTATTAGTAATATATCATTTAGTGCGAAACCTGGAGAAGTAACAGCTATAATTGGTGGTACTGGTTCAGGAAAATCGACATTAATTAATATGATACCGCGTTTTTACGATGTAACTAATGGTTCAGTTCTTGTTGATGGTATTGATGTAAGGGAAATGAGTCAGGAAAGTATAAGAGCTAAAATAGGTTTTGTACCTCAAAAAACTGTTCTTTTCTCTGGAACTATTGCTGAAAATATAAAATACGGTAAAGACGATGCTAGTATGGAAGAAATTAAGCATGCGGCAGAAGTAGCTCAAGCAACAGATTTCATAAATGGAATGGATGATGGATATGAGCATTTAATTGCTCAAGGAGGAACTAACGTATCAGGAGGACAAAAGCAACGTTTATCAATAGCACGTGCTCTTGTTAGAAAACCAGAGATATACATCTTTGATGATAGTTTTTCAGCCCTTGATTTTAAAACAGATGCAAGACTTCGTGCAGCATTAAAAAAGGAAACAGTAAAATCAACTGTAATTCTTGTAGCGCAAAGAGTTGCAACTGTTATGGATGCAGATAGAATTATAGTTTTAGATGAAGGACAAATTGCAGGTATTGGAACTCATAAAGAGCTATTAAACAGTTGTAAGGTATATTCTGAGATTGTATCATCACAACTTTCAGAGGAGGAATTATCATGAGTGAAAATCGTAATAGAGTAAATAAAAGATCAGGTGGCGGTTTTGGCGGTGGTCCAATGGGATCTTTTGCTGGCCCAAAAGTAAAAGCTAAGGATTTTAAAGGGACATTAAAAAGACTTTTAAATTATTTGAAACCACAAAGAATGAATTTCATTTTAGTTTTTATATTTGCTATAGCGAGTACTATATTTAATATAGTAGGACCTAAAATTTCAGGTAAAGCTATAACTAGATTAGTTGAAGGATTAGTAGGAAAATTTACTGTAATGTCTCAAAATGCTGCATTACTTAAAGCAGGAAAACCAGGTAATATACCAGTGCCTGGGATTGATTTTCAATATATAGGAGATATTCTTTTATTACTACTTGGCTTATATGTAATCAGTACACTTTTTGGCTTCCTTCAACAATATATTATGGCAGGGGTTGCTCAAAAAACAGTATACAACCTAAGAAAAGAAGTTGAAGATAAAATTTCACGTTTACCGCTTAAATTCTTTGATTCAAGAACTCATGGTGAAATTTTAAGCCGTGTAACAAATGATGTTGATAATATTTCAACAACACTTCAACAAAGTTTGACTCAGCTTATTACATCTATAGTAACTATTGTTGGTGTTATTATCATGATGTTAACTATAAGTCCAATGATGACATTAGTAGTAATATTAACATTACCACTTTATATTGTAATAACAACACTTGTTGCTAAGCATTCTCAAAAGTTTTTTGCTGCTCAACAAAAAGAAGTAGGAGAACTTAATGGTCATGTAGAGGAGATGTATACAGGACATAAAATAGTTAAGGTTTTTGGACATGAAAAAGATTCAATAAAAGAGTTTGAAAATATTAATGATAGACTTTATAAAGCTGGATGGAAAGCACAATTTATATCAGGTATAATAATGCCAATGATGAGATTTGTTAGTAATATAGGTTATGTAATAGTTTGTGTTGTAGGTGGATATTTGGCAACACTCGGAAAAATTAGTATTGGTGATATTCAAGCTTTCATACAATACTCAAACCAATTTACACAGCCAATAGTTCAAACTGCTAATATTGCTAATATAATTCAATCAACAGTTGCATCTGCAGAAAGGGTTTTTGAACTTTTAGATGAAGTTGAGGAGATTTCAGATACTGCTGATGCTAAGATTATAGAATTCCCTAAAGGTGAAGTTAAATTTGATAATGTTGATTTTAGCTATAAACCAGAAGAACCACTTATTGAGAACATGAACCTTGATGTTAAACAAGGTCATACAATTGCAATTGTAGGACCGACTGGAGCAGGTAAAACTACACTCGTTAACTTACTTATGCGTTTCTACGAAATAAATTCTGGTAAGATAATGATCGATGGTGTAGATATCAGAGATATAAAAAGAGGTGCACTTCATAATATGTTTGGTATGGTTCTTCAAGATACATGGTTATTTAACGGAACTATAATGGATAACATAGCTTATGGCAGAGAAGGTGCTACTGAGGAAGAAGTTATCCAGGCAGCAAAAGCAGCACATGCTCATCACTTTATTAAAACTCTTCCAGATGGATATAATACAATATTAAACGAAGAAGCTTCTAATATATCTCAAGGCCAGAAGCAGCTTCTTACAATAGCTAGAGCAATTCTAGCAAATCCTACTATAATGATTCTTGATGAGGCTACAAGTAGTGTTGACTCAAGAACAGAGGTTTATATACAAAAAGCTATGACAGAACTTATGAAAGGCAGAACAAGTTTTGTTATTGCACATAGGCTTTCTACAATTAGGGATGCAGAATTAATTCTAGTTATGAATAAGGGAAGTATCATAGAAATGGGCAACCATAATGAACTTCTTGCAAAGAAAGGTTTCTATGCAGATCTTTACAACAGCCAATTTTCAGGAGCAAATTTAGATAGTGAAGTAATATAAATTATAATATTTTAAGGATAGTAGACGATAGTAATATTGTTTACTATCCTTTATTTTTATACAAGGAAATGGATTTTTATGAATTATTTCTAGTGAAGATATAAAGTTAAAATTTTAGCAACTTTATAAATACATTTATCTAATAAGTTGAATTGGATATTTATGTACACATTAAAAAATAAATTAAATTACTCATACTAAAACAAAAAGTAGTTATATGAAATTATTGGCATAATTCTTGCTTTAAATATACTTGAAGAATAAAAAATATTGGAGGAATTAGAAATGAGTAATTTAGGAACTTTCAACAAAATAATAAAATCTGTTTGGAGTATTGAAAATTTAGATGAAATTGAAGACGGTTTTGGTCCAGACGAAATTGAGGCATGGGATTCACTAAGTCATATTGAACTTGTAGTAGCCCTTGAGGAAGAATTTGAAATATCAATAGCAGTTCAAGATGTTTCAAGATTATATACTATAGGAGATATTAAAAATACATTAAGAAAATACGGGGTTGAGATATGACCTTTACTGATTATATTTTTGAATTTTCCTCAGGGCTTAATAAGACTGCAATAATTGATAAGGAGCATATAAGCTATAGTGAATTATACTGTAAAATATTAATGATATCTGAAGAAATAAAAAAATTTAACGTAGAATGCGAAGATAAAATTCTATTAATAAGTGAAAATTCAAGGTTTTTTATAGAAAGTTACTTTGGAATAATAAAAAGCGGGTGCACTTGTGTACCCCTAAATCCTACTCTAAGTAAGAATGATATTGAGTATATAATTAATAGTTGTAATCCTAAAGCGATTTTTATTGAAAAACGTTTCTTAGATAATATGCAAAGTTTGATTAATAAAGATATTAAGATAGTTACTGAAGAAACATTAAATAATCTTCTATTAGATAAAGAATGTACTAGTAATAATGGAGAAGAAGAAATTGATTTTAAAAATAGTGTGGCGGTAATATTATTTACATCTGGTTCAACAGCAAGACCAAAAGGAGTAATGCTTACGCATCATAATCTCTATCATAATACTAATTCCATAATAGAATATTTAAAATTAAATAGCGAGGATAGGATAGAAGTTGTCTTACCATTTTACTATTGCTTTGGAACATCGTTGCTCCATACACATTTAAGAGTTGGCGGCAGCTTAGTAATAAACAATAAATTTATGTTTCCAGAAACAGTTCTAGATGATATTGAAAAATATGAATGTACAGGCTTTGCAGGAGTCCCAAGTAATTATCAAATTTTACTTAGAAAATCTAGTATTAAAGATAGAAATTTGAAAAGTCTAAGATACGTGGCCCAGGCAGGAGGAAGACTTCCTGATAGTTTTATTAAAGAACTAAGACAAGCTCTTGTAGGAGTAGATGTATTTATAATGTATGGACAAACTGAAGCAACTGCAAGACTTTCGTATCTTCCACCTAATATGCTTGATGAAAAAATGGGTTCAATAGGTAAAGGCATTCCTGGAACTTTGCTTAAAGTAATTGATAAAGAAGGAAATGAAGTAAAAGTGGATGAAATAGGTGAAGTAGTGGCTTTTGGTGAAAATATAATGAAGGGTTACTTTAACGATGAAGAAGAAACGAGAAAGGTCATTAGAAATGGTTATTTATATACCGGTGACTTAGCTACAGTAGATGAAGATGGTTATATTTATATTGTGGCAAGGGAAAAACAAATCATAAAAAGTGGTGGAAATAGAATAAGTCCTAAAGAAATTGAAAATATTATAATTCAAATTCCAAGCGTTATAGAAGCAGCAGTAATTGGAATTCAAGACGATATATTGGGAGAAGCAGTAAAAGCATTTGTAGTATTAAATGATGAAGTATTAAAAGTTGATAAAAAGTATATAATTGACTATTGCAAAGATAAATTGCCGTCCTATAAAGTACCTAAATATGTGGTATTTTTAGAGGGACTTCCAAAAAATTCTTCTGGTAAAGTAATGATGGGGGATTTGAAATGATAGATGAAATTATAAATAATGAGCAATTTAAGTGTCTGCAAAAGGATAAAGAAAAAAAGCTTTTGAGCATTCTAAGGCCCCAGATAGAGAAAAGTAGAATAAACGAAAATTTAGATAGTATGTATAAAAAACTAGGAGTTAATATAAATGATATAAATTCTCTTGAAGAGATTCCCTTTATTCCTGTAAATATGTTTAAGCATTTTGAGCTTAGGACTTGTAGTGAGGAAAGTGTAGTTAGAATATTAAACTCAAGTTCTACAACTGGAAACATTCCTAGCAAGATATTTATTGATAAGGAAACATCTATAAGACAATCTCAAGGATTAATATCAACTCTAACAAGTTTTTTAGGATCATATAGAAGACCAATGCTAATAATTGATAGTAAAGAGGTTAACAAAAAAAGTGACTATTTAACTGCAAGAGGCGCGGCAATAAGAGGAGTAAGTAGTTTTGGAAAGAGTTTAACTTATGCTATGGATTTGGTAGATGATAACATCATACTTAATATAGAACGACTTAAAGAATTTGAAGAAAAGTACAAAGATACAGATATATTAGTATATGGATTTACTTATATTATCTGGACTAGGTTTGTTAACGTACTAAAAGAAAAAAATATAAAATTAAACATGCCGAAAATTAAAATACTTCATAGCGGAGGCTGGAAAAAATTAAATGCCCAAAAAGTTGAAAAGAAAGAGTTTAATAGATCTGTGGCTGAAGTATTTGGAACTGACCCTGAAAACATAATTGATTTTTATGGAATGGTTGAACAGTTAGGCGTAGTTTTTCTTGACTGTGAATTCGGATATAAACATGTACCTGATTTTGGGGAAATTATTATACGAGATTTTTTAACGCTTAAAGAAGTGGAAAAAGGTCAATGTGGCTTTATAGAGGTTATGAGCGGACTTACTTCGAGCTATCCGGGTCAAGCTATATTAACTGAGGATATTGGTGAATTTATAGGAGTAGATGATTGTAAATGCGGAAGAAAGGGTAAATACTTTAAGTTTAAAAATAGAGTAGATAAATCTGAAACAAGAGGATGTGGAGATACTTTTGCAGAGAAGAGGGATAAGAAATGATAAGCTGCTTTATGTTAGGAGATAAATTTTATGAGGAACCTAAGAATCTTCAAAGTTTAGATGAAATTATAGAAGAGCTTAATAAAAATAGAGAAACAATTTATTCATATCCATGCGAAGCTATGATTGAAATAATTAATGAATATAGTAAAATATTATGTAGTGATAGAAAGTTTTTAAGTTATGAAGGTGTGCCTTTTTTGATATTATGGCTAAAGAAAGACAATATTAAGAAGCTCTTACACCAAGATCTAAGAAAACAAGAATTCCTAGATGATTTTATAGAAATAGCAGATAATAAATTTATGAAGGCTCAACCTAGAGGGATAGTGTGTCATTTCATGGCTGGAAATGTTCATACTCTTCCAATATATTATTTAGTTCAAGCCATTATTTGTAGAAATGTTAATTTATGCAGGATACCTATTGGTAGTATAAATATTGTAATTGAGCTTCTAAAACCTTTAAAAGATATTGTAATTAATTTTAGAGGAGAAAAATATTATGGAAGTACCTTATTAAAGATTATTTCAATTATAAATTTTTCAAGTAATGATTTAAAATTAAATACTGAAATGTCACAGGTAGCGGATGTAAGACTAATATGCGGCGGTGAAGAAGCCGTGAACACATTGTCAGTTCTTCCTAAGAAAACCACATGTAAGGATGTTATATTTGGCCCTAAATATTCCTTTGCTGTATTTGAAAAATCTGCCATGGAAAGTCTTAAGATAACTAAAACATTCGATAATTTTGCAAAGGATATAATAAGCTTTGATCAAAGAGCATGCTCTTCTCCTCAAGTGTTATTTATTGAAAAATCTACTGTAGGTATTAATGAAGCAGCACAAATGCTTTCACAATCATTAGAAAAGGGTTTAAAACGATATCCTAAGCTTGAAATTAATCAAGGAGCAGCTGCAAATATAATTAATAAAAGAGGAGAATATCTTTTATCTTTAGAAAAAGATATAATATGCAGTAAAGACCTTAAATATACAATTTTAATAGATAAAGAAATAATGTTAGAAGAACCTGTGCAGCATATAACTATATTTTTAAAAGAGGTTGAAGATATATTTGAGGTTTCCAAGCTAATAACGCCAAGAATACAAACTATTGGAATAGCTTCTGAAGATAATAGCAGGATTATGAATTTTGCAAATAAAGTCAGCCTGCATGGTGTTGATAGGTTAGTTAAAGTGGGTCTCATGAATTTATATGATTCACCTTGGGATGGAATACTTTTTATGAGTGAAATAGTTAAATGGACAATTTTAAATCTAAATTAAAAAAGAGAAATACTTAATAATGGATAAATCTTTAGATTTGTTTTATAAACGGTATTTATGTTACTGGTGAATTATAAATTTTGTATAAATAAGATATAGGGTGTGGAGAATGTGAAAGTAAAAGAATTGATGACAAAAAAGGTATTGGTGTTAAAACCTAATAATACATTTGAAGAGGCAGCAAAGCTTTTTATTGAAAATGGCATAGATGGAGCACCCGTTGTAGATAGAGATGGAAAGTTAATTAGCATTGTAACAAAAACAGATTTAATGAAAGCTATTTTTAATAAATTAGAAATGAATACGAAGCTAGAAACTTTAGATCTTAAAAAAGTAATAACAATTAATAGTGAAATGAATATAGAAGATGTATTGAAATATAATGTTGGTCGTCTTCCAGTTATAGATAAAAACAATAAGATTATAGGGATAATTACTCATACAGATTTTATTAATGATTTGGTTGAAAAAATTTCAAAAAAATGTAGAGATATGAAAAATACAAAGTTAGGATTAACTGAGTTAGACTCTATTATTGAGTGCTCTTATGATGGAATTTATATAACAGATGGGGAAGCTAATACTATAAAGATAAATAATGCCTATGAGAGTATTACAGGACTTAAAAGATCAGAGGTTTTAGGAAGAAATATGAAAGACCTGGAGAAAGAAGGCGTTATATCTCAGTCGGCTACTCTTTTAGTGCTAAAGAATAGAAAAACCACTACAATTCAACAGGAATTCAAAACAGGAGTAAAGGTTCTTGTGAGCAGTAATCCCATCTTTGATAAGAATGGAAAAATAATCATGGTGGTTACAAACGTACGAGATGTAACACAACTTTATGAGTTAAAAGAACAACTTCAAAAGAATAAAGAAATTACTCTTAAATATGTTTCTGAAATCGAAGAAATGAGAACTCAATTATTAAATACTTCAGAAATTGTTGCAGAAGATCATAAAACTATTGAAATTATCCAGCTTGCCAATAGAATTGCAAAAGTGGACACTACGATTCTTATGCTCGGAGAAACCGGAGCAGGAAAGGATCAAATAGCAAAGCATATACACAAAGTAAGCAAACGAAGTAAAAAACAATTTATTAAAGTTAATTGTGGTGCAGTGCCTGCAAGTTTAATAGAATCTGAATTTTTCGGATATGAAAAAGGTGCTTTTACTGGAGCAAATAAAGAAGGTAAAATAGGTTTATTTGAAATGGCTTCTGGAGGGACTATTTTCCTTGATGAAGTTGGAGAACTTCCAATGGATATGCAGGTTAAGCTTCTAAGAGTACTTCAAGAAATGGAAGTAGTACGAATTGGAGGAACAAAGCCTATAAAAATTGATGTTAGAGTACTAGCTGCAACAAATAGAGATTTGGAAGATATGATAAAGAAAAAACAATTTAGAGAGGATTTGTATTATAGGCTCAATGTCATACCGCTATATATTCCACCCCTTAGAGAGAGAAAGCATGACATTTTGCCATTAATTAATTTTTTTCTTACACAGCTTAATAAAAAGTACAATTTCAATAAGGTATTTGCTTCAGATGCTTTAAATTGTATGTATGAATATAATTGGCCTGGGAATGTTAGGGAGCTAAAAAATATTGTTGAGAGAGCTGTAATAATGAGTGAGGATGATAAGATAAAGAAGTCAGATCTTCCTAAAAATATTATTGGCTCAAATGGCATGATTGTAACTCTAAATACTTTTGAAGAAGGTATAAATTTAAAAGAAACCTTAGATGCCATAGAAAAGAAATTAATTAAGAAGGCATATGACAAGTATGGTAATGTCAGAGCTGCAGCAAAATCACTAGGAATAGATGCATCAACCTTTGTAAGGAAGAGGCAGAAATATATAAAAGAAGAAATTTAATAATATGACGTATTTAAATAGAAATTGGATACATATTTATTCATTAGCTACGGCAGCTTATTTTAAAATGCCTGCTCCGCAAATATGTATCCAATTTCTTTGTTGAGTATGGCGAATAAATATTATAATCTATTTAAATTCATGTATCATACTATAAACATGCTAAATATTGGATAGCCAGTGGTGCAAAAATGCAACAAGATGCAGAAGTGCAACGTAATAAAATATTTTCAAATTATAACTACTGTAAACGTATTCTGAGGTTGTTATGAAATTTAATTGAAATTTTAGTTGCGTTTTTGCAACAAATATTTATATTGTTCCAGAAATTAGAGGTGATATTGAAAAAATTATAAGATTATTATGGAAAATTCAAGGCAGTATAGTAATTTTTTATTTTGGCACGCTTATTGCTTATATAATTATTAGAAAATAAAAATTAGTGAAGGAAGCGATAATATGCCATTAAAAACAAAGGAACAATATATTGAAAGTCTTAGAAAGCTAAACCTAAAAGTGTACATGTTTGGAAAAGCAATAGACAATGTTGTTGATCATCCAATCATAAGACCATCTCTTAATTCAGTTGCTATGACTTATGAATTAGCACAAATGCCAGAGTATGAAGATTTAATGACAGCTACTTCAAATTTAACTGGGGAAAAAGTAAATAGATTTGCTCATTTACATCAAAGCACAGATGATCTTATTAAAAAAGTAAAGATGCAAAGATTACTTGGTCAAAAAACCGCATCATGTTTCCAAAGATGCGTTGGTATGGATGCTTTTAATGCACTATACAGTTCAACATACGAAATAGATAAAGCTTGTGGAACAAATTATCATGAAAACTTTAATAAGTTTTTAAAATATGTTCAAGAAAACGACTTAACCGTTGATGGTGCAATGACTGATCCTAAAGGGGACAGAGGATTATCGCCAAGTAAACAAGCTGACGGTGATTTATACTTAAGGGTTGTTGAAAGAAGAGAAGATGGGGTAGTTGTTAGAGGAGCAAAATGTCACCAAACTGGAATGTTAAATTCTCATGAGGTAGTAGTAATGCCAACAATAGCATTAACTCCAAATGATAAGGATTGGGCAATATCTTTTGCAGTGCCTACAGATGCTGAAGGAATAATTCATATATACGGAAGGCAATCTTGTGATACAAGAAAACTAGAACCAGGTGCAGATATAGATCTTGGAAATGCTGAATTTGGTGGACAAGAAACATTAACAATATTTGATAATGTATTCGTACCAAATGAAAGAATTTTCTTAAATGGAGAAACTGATTTTGCTGGAATGATCGTTGAAAGATTTGCAGGATATCATAGACAAAGTTATGGTGGATGCAAAGTTGGAGTTGGAGATGTTCTAATTGGAGCGGCTGCAGTAGCTGCTGATTATAACGGAGCTCACAAAGCATCTCATGTTAAAGATAAATTAATAGAAATGACTCACTTAAATGAAACTTTATTCTCTTGTGGTATTGCATGTTCAGCAATGGGTTCTAAAACAGAAGCTGGAAATTATTATATTGATAATCTGCTAGCAAATGTATGTAAGCAAAATGTTACAAGATTCCCTTATGAAATATGTAGACTTGCAGAAGATATTGCTGGAGGAATCATGGTTACTATGCCATCAGAAGCTGATTTTAAAGATGAAAAGATAGGACCATATATAGATAAATATTTGAGAGGTGTAAACTCAGTTTCAACAGAAAATAGAATGAGAATATTAAGATTAATAGAAAATATTTGTTTAGGGACTGCAGCTGTCGGATATAGAACAGAATCAATGCATGGAGCTGGATCACCACAAGCTCAAAGAATTATGATAGCTAGACAAGGAAATTTAGCATCTAAAAAGAAAATAGCTAAGAAAATAGCTAGAATTGAAGAATAATATGAGCAAAATCATGGTAAATAAAATTAATGATGCTATCAATACTAAAATAAAACCATTACTTGCCGAGCATAATGGAGATATTGAGCTTGTAGAAGTTAGAGATGGTGTAGCTTACGTAAAACTTTTAGGCGCATGCAGTGGCTGTCCTTCGGCAAAATCTACTATGGAAGAATTAGTTTCCTGCGTATTAAAAGAGATACCGGAAATAAAAGATGTACAACTTGTTGATACAATTAGCAGAGAAATGCTTGATTTTGCTAGACAGCTGCTTAGAAAATAAAGGCTAGGTGAAATTTTGGAAATAGGTATTAGATACTGTGGTGGCTGTAATGCTAGTTATGATAGAAAAACGTTTATTACAAATTTAATTAACGATCTTGATAAAACTCATAATTTCGAGATTGCAAAGGAAAATAAGGAATATGACTATTTAATTTTAGTCTGTGGATGTTCAAATTGCTGTGTAAGCCATGAAAAATATATATCAAAATATAATAAAATTTTTATTAAAAATATAGGGGATTATGATAAATTAGTATATGACTTGAAAAAATTGTAATCCGGTTATATTTAGGAGGTGTCTAAGATTAGCTGGAAAGATTTATACAAGAGTAAGGTAGTTACAGCTGACGAAGCTGTAAGAAAAATTAAATCGAATGATAGAGTAGTAACTGGACATGCTTGCGGAGAGCCAAAAGAAATTATAGATGCAATGGTTAGAAACAAAGATTTATATGAAAACGTAGAAATTGTTCATATGGTATCCATGGGTAAAAGTGAATATTGCAAGCCTGAAATGGCTGTTAATTTTCGCCACAATTCTATATTCGCAGGTGGAACAACAAGGGAGGCTATTCTTGACGGAAGAGCAGATTTTACACCATGCTTTTTCTCAGAAGTACCAAAAATGTTTAAGGAAGGTACTTTACCAGTAGATGTAGCACTTGTTCAATTAAGTGTTCCCGATGAACATGGTTATTGTAGTTTCGGAGTTTCAAATGACTATACAAAACCTGCTGCAGAGGCCGCTAAAATTGTTATTGCTGAATTAAATGACAAGATGCCAAGAACACTCGGAGATTCATTTATACATGTTTCTGATATCGATTATATAGTTGAAACTTCAAATGATATTATTGAGCTTAAGCCACCTAAAATAGGAGAAGTTGAAAAGGCTATTGGTGAAAACTGTGCAAAGCTCATTGAAGATGGTTCTACACTTCAATTAGGAATTGGTGCAATTCCAGATGCAGTACTATTATTCTTAAAGGAAAAAAAGGATCTTGGAATTCATTCGGAAATGATATCTGATGGAGTAGTTGAATTAATAGAAGCAGGTGTAATAACAAATAAAGCAAAAACTTTACATCATGGAAAATCTGTAGTTACATTTTTAATGGGCACTAAGAGGCTTTATGATTATGTTAATGGAAATCCTAGTGTTGCCATGTATCCTGTAGATTATGTAAATAATCCATGTGTTATAGCAGAAAATTATAAAATTGTTTCTATAAATTCATGTATTCAGGTAGATCTTATGGGGCAAGTAGCAGCTGATACAATTGGACTTAAACAGTTCAGTGGCGTAGGTGGACAAGTTGACTTTGTAAGAGGAGCAGCAATGGCTAAAGGTGGTAAATCAATAATTGCAATGCCATCAACTGCAAGTAAAGGAAAACTTTCAAGAATAGTTCCAATTTTAGATGAAGGTGCAACTGTTACAACTTCTAGAAATGATATTCATTATGTTGTAACTGAGTTTGGAATAGCAGAGCTCAAAGGAAAAACTTTAAAAGAAAGAGCTAAAGCATTAATAAATGTCGCACATCCTGATTTTAGAGATGCCCTTATTAAAGAGTGGGAAAAGAGATTTAAAGTGAAATTTTAAATTAAAATAAATGAAAATATGGGAGGAAATAATTTATGAAAGTGTATGTTTTAGACACGGGATATTTAGAAACTGATAAAAATAATGTAGTGGGTGGAGCTACTATGGGAACATATAGCCAGCCGCATGTACAAAATAAATGGATTAAGCTACCTGTAATGTCTATTTTAATTGATCATCCAGGTGGAAAAATATTATATGATGTAGGAAGCAATCCAGAGGCTATGAATGGTTATTGGCCCAAAAACCTTCAAGAAGTTTATCCATTATATCAAACAAAAGAACAAAGACTAGAAAATCAATTGGCTTTATGTGGAACAAAACCAGAAGAAATAAAGAAAGTAATAATTTCTCATATGCATTTAGATCATGCAGGAAATTTAGATATGTTTAAACATGCAGATGTATATGTACCAAAGGCAGACTTTATGCAAGCTCAAACTCAAGTAAGGTTAAATGAAAATCCGTTAACACATGGAGGCTATATTAAAGCCGATATGGACGTTTCAGTAAAGCAATATCATTTAGTTGAAGATGATTTTGAATTTGCAAAGGGCATAGAAATAGTAAATTTACCAGGTCATACACCAGGATTACTTGGAATAGTAGTTCATTTAGAAAATGAAGGTACATTAATCTTCCCACAAGATTGTGTATATAGTTCAGAAATTTATGGTCCACCAGCTAAGGCATCAGGATTGCTTTATGATAGTCTTTCTTTCTTTAAATCAATTGAAAAAGTAAGAGAGTTAGAGAAAAAATATGACGCAAAAGTATTTTTTGCTCATGATGAGGAGTTCTTTAAAACAATAAAACTTGCTCCTGAGTTTTATGAATAAAAAGTAGTAAAAACTATTAAAGAAGTAGTGAATTAAATTGCTGCTTCTTTTTATTATTATATAGATATCCAAATTTAAAACTGCATTTATGTGATAACTTACCGAAATCAGAAACATTGTTGTTTCACAGGACTATGAAAATTTTGCTGAAAGGCAGTTAATGTAGGGTTGTATCCATATGTGCATGCTCCTAATTTTATTAGGACAAGTAAACCTGGAACAACCCTACATTAATTATTTTCATCAGCTTATTTTCTAATGATTGCTCCATATTATGACATTAAGGTTACAAGCATATATGGAATTTCTTTGTTTTTATATGCATTTAAGTATAGTAAATGTTTAATAGAATTTTGTATGTGATTTACTTTATTGTTTAGACAAAACAATAAAAATACTATGTAACATAATATTTAAATGCTAAAATATAAGTAAAGAATAAAATATAAGTAAAGAATAAAATATAAAAATAAAATACACTATCAGATATAGGTTGGATATTTTTTTGAATGTGTCTGGATATATGGAGGAAAGAAATGAGTAATATTAATAATGACAATAATTTAGGAAACATAAGAAAAGCAAGAATTGAAGATTTGGAAACCATAGTAAAATTTAATTACAATTTAGCAAAAGAAACAGAGGATAAAGAACTTAATTTAGAAATTTTGAGCAATGGTGTTAAAGCGATGATAGAAGATTCATCAAAAGGACAATACTATGTTTATGAAATAAATGGTAGAGTAGTTGGACAAATTATGTTTACATATGAATGGAGTGATTGGAGAAATGGTATGTTTCTTTGGGTGCAAAGTGTATATGTAGATTCTGAGTATAGAAAAAAAGGTATTTATAAGAAGTTGTATCATAATGTTAAGAATATATGTGATAATAATGATGGAATAGCTGGCATAAGATTGTATGTAGAAAAAGAAAATATAAATGCTAAAGCAACATATGAATCACTTGGGATGAGCGAATGTAATTATAATATGTATGAATATGAAAAATAATTAGAAGTGATAATATTGCTGCCTATGATCTAAGCTAGCAGAAAGCTGCAATTTTCATTAAAGACAGCCTCTATAAGTTTTGTTCATATATAGATGAACATATTAACAAAGTTGCTAAAACTTTAAGTTCATATTTTCACTAGAAATCATAAATATATTTGTAGAGAAAACATTTGAAAATGAGCTGTTAAAGGTTCTTAAGCAGAGAACCCAAATCTTTGATTTGGTGAGAATCGCTTACTCAGTGAACGAACGTGAGTCGAGTTTCCGCTAACGGTTGTTCCATTTTGGCTTGTCAAACTGAAAGTTGGAGCATGCTAAAGTGGATACAACCTGCTGCTTAGAACCTTCAGCGATATTTTCATAGCTTTTCGGAATCAAAATATTTATGATTTCGGTAAGTTACCACCTAAATTTAGTTTTAGAGATGGATATCTATATATGTTGCAATAATAAACTTACATTTAAACTTCTAGTATGCTAAGTGCCCTATTAAGGCAAAATGTAGAAACTTAATTGCAACATATATAAATCATATTTTACAATAGAAGGGAAGTGAGAATTAAAGGAGAGCGTATTAAATCCTCTCTTTTAATAATATTATGAATAATAAAAGGATAGTAAGAGATGGACATATGCACTCGCCATATTGTCCTCATGGAACTAAAGATAGTTTTGAAATGTATGTTGATAAAGCATTAATAGAGGGATTAGAGGAAATAACATTTACTGAACACATGCCTTTTCCATGTTATTTTATAGATGACAAAGAATTTCAAGATGAATGTGCTCCAAATGAAGAAGTAATAGAGAAGTATTTTAAGGATGTTGAAGAAATAAAATTAAAATATAAAGACAAAATCAAAATAAATATAGGACTAGAAGTTGATTTTGTTGATGGATATGAAGAAGGAACTAAAAGACTACTTAATTCCTATGGTCCAAAATTAGAAGATGGGCTAATTTCTGTACATTTTATAAAAATGGATAATGAATATGTGGCTATTGATGGAAAAGAAGGCTTTGAAAGAGCTTTAGAGTTTTATGGTACCACTGAAAAAGTTTATGATAAGTATTATGAGACTTTGCTTAAAGCAATAAAATCAGACTTAGGAAAGTATAAGCCTCATCGTGTAGGGCATCCCAATTTAATTAGAATTTTCAATAAATTATACCCATTAGAATATAAAAACAAAGAACTTTTAGAAGAAATAGTAGGAGAAATTAAATCAAGGAATTATGAAGTAGATGTAAATACAGCTGGCCTTAGAAAGCCATATTGCGGTGAAATCTATGTATCAGATATTTTTAAACAGTTGATAGATGAGTACGGGATTAAAAAAGTATACGGATCAGATTCTCACACAGCAAGTGATGTTGGAAGAGATTTTGATAAAGAATAAATTTCAGATAGCAGCCGTAAAACTATATTGAGGAGTGAGGTATGTCATTAGAAGGTATTAATTTTATTAAAGAAATTACATCTTTTATTTTTGTTGAGGATAAACCAGAAAAATGTGATATTATTTTTGTACCTGGCAGCTCATGGTCGGAGCCAGCAGAAAAAGCTTCAAAACTTTGGATAGATGGATATGCACCATACATACTTCCATCAGGAAAATATAGCATGTCAAAAGGATACTTTGCAGGACCAATAACTAAGGCTGAAATATATAGTGGATCATATAACACTGAATGGGAGTTTATGAGAGAAATAGCCATATCAAATGGAGTTAATAGTAGCGCAATATTAAAAGAAGATGGTGCAACTTGGACAAAGGAAAATGCCTTTAAGTCAAAGGAAGTTACTGATAACTATAATTTAGATATAAAAAAGGCCATAATATGTTGCAAATCATTTCATGCCAAGAGATGTCTCATGTTTTATAGTTATGCATATCCAAAGACAAAATTCTTTGTATGTCCAATAGATGTGGACGGAATAACTAAGGAAAATTGGTTCAAAACTGAGAATGGAATTGATAAGGTTATGGGAGAATTATCACGTTGTGGAGGACAGCTTAAGAAAGCAATTCCTACTTGGTCCTAAATATTTTATTAATTCTAAAAATATTACAAGAATTCTATCCTGAATTGTGCATTGTAACATATGTACTTTAAAAATTTTGATTTATCAACTCCTACCTTGAAATATCACACAGTATAGATAATTTTATAAAGAATTGATAATAATATTATATAATTCATGTTATGAATCCCATAAGAAGCTTGATAGTTGCTTATGGGATTATCTATTTTTAAAAGTTTTAAAATTTCATGGCTCAGTGAAAAAATATAGAGTATTTTGTAACAATAATTTAATTACTGAATAAAGTGACTATATAGATTGTTGTTTATTTAGTGTTAATAGAAAGTTAAAATATATTGTTTGGATTGACAATATATAGATGAAGTTTTATATTATATATAGATAGATGTCTATATAGGAGGCGTGAAATAGAATGAATTACGATGAAAATTCAAAAATTTTCAAAGCGTTATCTGATTCAAGCAGGTTGAAAATAATTGATATATTATCATGTGGTGAAAGATGTGCATGCGATATTCTAGAATATTTTGATTTTACTCAACCAACACTTTCTCATCATATGAAGGTATTAAGTGATTGTGGTCTTATAGAAGTTAGGAAGGAAGGACTTTGGAATTACTATAGCTTAAATTTAAATAATTGCAATAAACTTACTTTATTTATGATGAACCTTGTGACAGAAACAAAAGATTGTATTTGTAATAATAAGAGTAAATGTACTTGTAAATAAGAAGATAAAAACTAAATGTATCTGTAAATCAAATTTAAATATAAAAATTATGATTGTAAAGGAGTTAATAAAAATGAAAAAAATGATTATTTTTGATCCAGCTATGTGTTGTTCAACAGGTGTTTGCGGGCCATCTGTAGATAAAGAATTATTGAGAGTTTCAACTGCACTTAATACTTTAAAAAACAAAGGTATAGTAGTGGAAAGACACAATTTAACAAGTAATCCTCAAATATTTGTAGATAATAAAGTGATAAATGAAATTTTAAACACCAAAGGCATTGAAGCTTTACCTGTAACTATGGTAGATGGAGTAGTAGTTAAGGAAGGCAGTTATCCAACTAACGAAGAATTTTGTGTTTTATTAGGTATACCAGCAGATACTTTGAAGCTTAATATAAAGAAAGCCAGTATAAAAAAGCCTGCTAAAGGCTGTGGATGTAAAGGTGGATGCTGCTAATAATTAGGTTCATTAGGATAAATCGATACACTTAAGTAGAAGGGAAGAGTAAATTATGTTGAAACTGTTTGATATTGAAAAGCTGAACTTAACTAAGTATCTATTTTTTACTGGAAAAGGTGGAGTTGGTAAGACTTCAACAGCTTGTGCTGTAGCCGTGAATTTAGCGGATCAAGGAAAGAAGATTATGCTTGTAAGTACTGATCCAGCATCAAATCTTCAAGATGTATTTAATACAGAGTTAAATAATAAAGGAGTTCAAATAAAGGAAGTCCCAAACTTAACTGTTGCAAATTTTGAACCAGAAGCTGCAGCGGCTGAATATAGGGAAAGTGTAATAGCTCCATATAGAGGAAAGTTACCACAAGCAGTAATAGATAATATGGAAGAACAATTATCAGGTTCATGTACTGTTGAAATTTCAGCATTTAATGAGTTCTCAGCTATGATAACTGATGAAAAAGTATTCAATGAATATGATCATATCATTTTTGATACTGCACCAACAGGGCATACCTTAAGAATGTTACAATTACCTTCTGCATGGAGTGATTTTATTAATGAAAGCACTCATGGAGCATCATGCTTAGGCCAGCTTGCAGGACTTGAAGAAAAGAAAGAGATGTACAAAAGTGCAGTAGATACTTTAGCTGATGGAGAGAAAACAACGCTTGTACTTGTATCTCGTCCTGAAACTTCTCCACTAAAAGAGGCAGAAAGAGCTTCTAGTGAACTTCAAGAAATAGGAGTAAACAATCAAATATTAGTTATAAATGGTGTACTTCAAAATCATGATGATGAACTCTCAAGTGCTATTTATGAAAAGCAGCAAAAAGCTTTAAGTAATATGCCACCTAAATTTAAGGATATCGAAACTTTTGAAATTCCTCTAAGACCTTATAATATAACTGGGCTTGAAAACGTAAGAGCTTTCCTTAAAAAAGATTATATTAAAATTAGTGAGGAATCTTTAAATTCAGTGGCTATGCCAAAATTAAAAGATGTCATTGAGGATCTATATAATAGTAGCAAAAAAGTTATTTTTACAATGGGCAAAGGCGGAGTAGGTAAGACAACTATAGCAGCAGCTATAGCACTAGGACTTGCAAAAAAGGGTAAGAAGGTTCACTTAACAACTACAGATCCGGCGGCTCACTTGAAATTTGTATTAGATGAAAGCTATGGAATATCTTTGAGTAACATTGACGAAAAAGAAGAACTCGAAAAGTACAGACAAGAAGTTATAGGTAAGGCAAGAGAAAACAATATGACTTATGAAGATATCGAATATATTGAAGAAGATTTAAGATCGCCTTGTACTCAAGAAATAGCAGTATTTAGAGCTTTTGCTGAAATTGTTGAAAGATCAGAAAATGAAGTTGTAGTAATAGACACAGCGCCAACAGGCCATACTTTACTTCTTTTAGATTCAACAGAAAGTTATAATAAAGAAATTTCTAGATCAGAAGGAGATATACCAGAGTCAGTAATAAAATTATTGCCTAGATTAAGAAATGAAAGTGAAACTGAAGTAGTTATAGTAACTTTGGCTGAAACAACTCCTGTTTATGAAGCCATGAGACTTCAAAAGGATTTAGATAGGGCTCAGATTCATAGCAAATGGTGGATAATCAATTCAAGTCTTTATGCAACTGATACAACCAATGAAATCTTAAAGGTAAAGGCAAGTAATGAAATTCAGTGGATTAACAAAGTTGATGAAATTTCTAATGGAAACTTTGCGGTAATAGAATGGAAGGCAGAAGACGTAAGAGGAAATAACTTAATTAACTTAATTCAATAAAATTATTTTAAGGGGAGATAAAAAAGATGAAAACAAAAGTTGCATTTATCTGTGTCCACAATTCATGCAGATCACAAATGGCAGAGGCACTAGGAAAACTTTATGGAAATGATGTTTTTGAAAGTTATTCAGCAGGAACAGAAACAAAACCTCAAATAAACCAAGATGCAGTAAGGATCATAAAGGATTTATACAACATTGATATGAATGAAACTCAAAAATCAAAGCTTTTATCAGATATTCCTGAGGTGGATATAGTGGTAACAATGGGCTGTAATGTTCAATGTCCCTTTTTACCATCTAAGCATAGAGAAGATTGGGGCTTAGAAGATCCAAGTGGAAAAAGTGATGATGAATTTATAAAAACAGCTAAAACAATAGAAGAAAAGGTAAAAGAATTAGCCAGAAGAATTGAGAATAATGAAATTAAATTAGAATAGTAAATTAAAAATAGGGGGAATTTTAAAATTGAGTAATAAATCATCAAGGTTATCATTCTTAGATAGATATTTGACTCTTTGGATATTTGCAGCCATGGCGCTAGGAATATTGTTAGGATGGGGAGTACCAGCCCTATCGGAAGGATTAGCGAGTTTATCTATTGGAACAACATCAATACCAATAGCTATAGGCCTTATTGTTATGATGTATCCACCACTTGCTAAAGTAAATTATAAGGAATTAGGAAAGGTATTTAAAAATCCAAAAGTTCTTGGATTATCATTAGTACAAAATTGGTTTATTGGGCCAATTTTGATGTTCATACTTGCTTTTGTATTTTTAAAATCTGATTCGGAATTAATGACAGGACTTATTCTTATAGGACTTGCAAGATGTATAGCTATGGTAATTCTTTGGAACAGCTTAGCAGATGGAGATAGTGAATATGCTGCTGCATTAGTTGCATTTAATTCAATATTCCAAGTAGTATTTTATTCTGTATTTGCATACTTTTTCATAACTGTATTGCCACCTATTTTTGGACTTACAGGATATGAGATTCATATTTCCATGGGACAAGTGGCAACGTCTGTTGCAATTTATCTTGGTATTCCTTTTTTATTAGGAATGGTTACTAGACTTATACTAGAACCTATGAAGGGAACAGAATGGTATGTAAAAAAATTTGTTCCTAAAATTAGTCCATTAGCTCTAATAGCCTTATTATTTACAATTGTAGTTATGTTCATGTTTAAAGGAAAATATATTGTAGAATTACCTTTAGATGTTATTAAAGTAGCTATACCACTTGTAATATATTTCATAGTAATGTTTTCTGTATCATTTTACATTAGTTATAAGTCAGGCATAGATTATCATAAGACTACTACTTTATCTTTTACAGCTGCAAGCAATAACTTTGAACTTGCAATAGCAGTTGCAGTAGCAGTATTTGGAATTCAATCAAGAGTTGCTTTTGCAGCAGTAATAGGACCATTAATAGAAGTTCCAGTAATGATAGGACTAGTAAATGTAGCACTTCACTGGGGAAGAAAATATTTCTCATATTCTAAATAGAAATGATATTGATAGTTACAGTTAATAAAAATATATAGAGCTTGTTGTGAAATATATAGAGTCATTAATTTATAAAATTTGCATATAAATCAATAGTTGTAAGGCTATAATAGTATAAATTGTGCTATTATAGCTTTATATTTATATGTGGAATCTATTGTATATTCGAAAGTGTTTTATGTAATTTAAGAAAGGAGTTTTAAAAATATTATGAAATATTCTTATGAGGAAGGTAATTTTAGAAAAGGAGATATACTAGGGATTACTATTGACAGAAAGGTAAATATTTATTTATTAGATGGTAATAATTTTATTAGGTATAGAAATAATAATAGTTTTAAATACTATGGTGGTCCAGTTGATAGCTCACCATATAATATTACAGTTCCAAGTTCTGGTCACTGGTATATTGTGATAGATTTAGGCGGAGGATCAGGAATTCTAAACTACTCTATAAAAGTATTTAGATAAAATACATATGTATTAGTTAATATGTTATTTAACTATAGATGTCCAAATTATTAATTATACTTATTATGTGAACATATTTACTATATATAAAGGGTTATCTTATCTAGAAATCATAAATATATTTGTGGAGAAAACATTTGAAAATGAGCTGTTAAGATTCTTAGTTGTAGATTGTTCCACTTTAGCTTGTCACACTGAAAGCGGGAGCATGCTAAAGTGGTGAAATCTGCAGCTTAGAATTTTCAGCGATATTTTCATAGCTTTTCGGAACAAAATATTTATGATTTCGGCAAGTTACCGCATAAATATAGTTTTAAAGTCGGATATCTATATATTAATAGGCATTATTTAGCGTACATTTATATATAAATTTAAAGTAAATTTTGGTAGTATTTTAAAATAAGTAAATAGATCTTGTTTTACATTGACAATAACAGGATAAATATATTATTATATACAAAATATCTAAAATGTAAAAGGAGTAAGATAAAATGGCATATTATTTTAATGAACCATCCCATACTTTTGGAGAATATTTATTAGTACCAGGTTACTCTTCTGTAGACTGCATACCACAAAATGTAAGTTTGAAAACACCTCTTGTTAAGTTTAAAAAAGGCGAAGAATCATCATTAAGCATTAATATACCTTTAGTTTCGGCGATAATGCAGTCCGTATCAGATGATAAAATGGCAGTAGCTTTAGCAAAAGAAGGCGGAGTTTCATTCGTATATGGATCTCAGTCAATTGAAAATGAAGCTGCTATGGTTGCAAGAGTTAAGAACTATAAATCAGGATTTGTTACTAGCGATTCTAATATCAAACCTGATACTACTTTGGAAGAAGTGGTAGAAATAAAAGAGAGAACAGGACATTCCACTATGGCAGTTACTGAAGATGGGACTCCAAATGGAAAACTTCTTGGGATTGTAACAAGTAGAGACTATAGAATAACTAGAATGGATTTAAGTACTAAGGTTTCAGAATTTATGACACCTTTTAGTGAACTTATATATGCTGATGCTAATATAAGCTTGAAAGAAGCAAACAACATTATTTGGGATAATAAATTAAATATGCTGCCATTAGTTGATAAAGATCAAAAGTTAAAATACATGGTGTTCCGTAAAGACTACTCAGCCAATAAGGAAAATTCAAATGAACTTATTGATTCACAAAAAAGATACATAGTAGGAGCAGGTATTAATACTAGAGATTATGCTGAAAGAGTACCAGCATTAATAGAGGCTGGAGCAGATGTATTATGTATAGATTCATCTGAGGGATTTTCAGAATGGCAAAGAATAACAATTGATTATATACATAAGAATTTTGGAGAAAACATAAAAGTCGGAGCTGGAAATGTTGTTGATAGAGACGGGTTCATGTTTTTAGCGGAAGCAGGAGCTGATTTTGTTAAAGTTGGAATAGGCGGTGGATCTATCTGCATAACTCGTGAGCAAAAGGGTATAGGCAGAGGGCAGGCAACTTCTCTTATCGATGTAGTTAAGGCTAGAGACGAATATTTTGAAAAGACAGGAGTTTATATTCCTGTATGCTCTGATGGCGGTATTGTCCATGATTACCATATTACATTAGCATTGGCTATGGGTGCAGATTTTATTATGTTAGGAAGATATTTCTCCAGATTTGATGAAAGTCCAACTAATAAAGTAAATATAAACGGAAACTACATGAAAGAGTATTGGGGCGAAGGCTCTAATAGGGCAAGAAATTGGCAAAGATACGACCTTGGTGGAGATAAGAAATTATCTTTTGAGGAAGGTGTTGATTCATATGTTCCATACGCTGGAAGTTTAAAAGATAATGTAAGTATAACACTTAACAAAGTTCGTTCTACAATGTGTAACTGTGGCGCTCTTACTATTCCAGAACTTCAAAAGAATGCAAAAATAACATTAGTGTCTGCAACAAGTATCGTAGAAGGAAGTTCTCATGATGTAATGTTAAAAGATAATCACTATAATGCTCAACAGTAAAGAGAATATACTATGAAGTAATTTCAAACTTACAAGATGCAGTTCAACTGTTTCGCAAGGAATTATAGAGAGTTTGCAAATTAAAATATGAAATTACTCATAGTTAATATTAAATGTTTTAATAATAAAAAATTAAAATTGACATTATTTAATCCATGTCATATCATATAGTATATAGATTTCATTGGAAGGAAGTATTTTTGTGAGTGTTTAGTATCTTAATTATAGTAATTTAATATTAATTCAAAAAAGAAGTATTTTATACTTTTATTTGTTGTTGAATTAATTATAACTATTAAAAGATACGAGCCACGAATTTGCTTTCAAAAGATAGGTATATTTCTATCTTTATTTGATGTTGAATTTTTTAGCTGTGGAGGTATCCACAGCTTTTTTGTTTATTTAAAAACTTAAACTATATATGTATTGCAATTGTTTTTACACATTTTGTATGCAAGAATTTACTTATCCTGAAAACATACTAAGTGTAATTTTATTATTGCAACATAGATAAATATTTGATGAATGTATACATTGCATTAAATATTGGTTTGTTAAGTAACTCTATTTTGAAATCTATAACCTTATTCGTGGCTTGAATATATAAGAAAAGGAAATGAAAAAATGAATAATGCCACATTAGAAAAATTAAATTATAAAGAATTAAAAGACATTGTAAAATCATTTTGTGTAAGTAACTTGGGAAAAAAGTTGATTGATAAATTAGTTCCAAGTAATAATATAAAACAAGTAAGAAGAATGATTAAAGAAACTTCTGAAGGGAGAAGACTAATCGATGCATCTTATCATATGCCCCTTGAAGGAGTATTTGATATATCTCCATTAATTGAAAAAATAGAAAAAGGTGGGGTTTTGGAACCTTCAGAAGTGATTACGGTAGGAGATTTTCTTAGAGGATGCAGAAAAGTAAAAGCATTCATTAAAGATAAAGAAGGATATGCAGAAACATTAAGTGCATATGGAGAAAATATTACAGACTTAAAATATATTGAAGATGAAATAAATATAGCTATTAGAGGAACCATTGTTGATTCTAATGCTACAAAGGAGCTTAAAAAAATTCGTAGGAGCATTGAGCTTTGTGAGGAAAAAATAAAAGAAAAGATAGAAAGATTTATTAAGAATCCAAGCAATAAAGAGTATATGCAAGAATTTTTTGTTAGTATAAGGAATGGAAGATATACAGTTCCTATAAAAGCTGCTTATAAAAATCATGTACAAGGGACTATAGTTGAAGCTTCTTCAAAAGGTACTACAGTGTTTATGGAGCCAGCTTCAGTGTCAAAATATACAACTGAATTAATAACTTTAAAGGCTGAAGAGAGCATTGAAGAATACAAAATATTATCTACCTTAAGTGAAATGATTTTTCAAAAGCATCAAGAAATAAAAATAAATATAGAAGTTATTTCAGAATATGACATGATACTTGCAAAAGCAAAATATAGCAAGGAAATAAACGGAATCGAGCCCAAGCTTAATGACTACGGTTATATAAAAATAATAAAGGGAAAATATCCATTAATTAAAGAATGCGTTCCACTGGATTTTGAAATAGGAAATAAATATAGAAGCTTAATAATAACTGGTCCAAATGCAGGCGGAAAGACAGTTGTATTAAAAAGTGTTGGATTACTTACTTTAGCAGCATTAAGTGGATTTCATATAAGTGCACATGAAAATACTGAAATTGCAGTATTTGATGATATTTTTGTTGATATTGGTGATAATCAGAGTATAGAAAATGCTTTAAGTACATTTTCATCTCATGTAAAAAATTTAGCAGAGATTTTAAAAGAAAGCAGTAGAAATTCATTATTACTTTTTGATGAAATTGGAAGTGGCACAGAACCAAATGAAGGAGCCGCACTTGCTATTGCAATTTTAGAAGAATTTTATCATAAGGGGTGCATTACAGTAGCAAGTACTCATTATGGGGAAATTAAAAACTTTTCGCAAAATCATCCAGACTTCGAAAATGCAGCTATGGAATTTAAAAGAGATACTTTGGAGCCATTATATAAACTTCATATAGGAAAAAGCGGAGACAGTAATGCCCTATATATATCAAGAAAAATGGGTATTAGTGATAATATAATTGAAAGAAGTAGAAAATATATTCAAACAAAAGATTATAATTATAATTTAGTAAAAGAAAGTAAAATTCCTAAAAGAGAAATAGAAAAATCCGAAACTCATGAGTATATTTATAGAGTTGGAGATAAAGTATTACTGCTTGATAAAGATGCAAGTGGAATTGTCTATAAAGAAATTGATAGATTAAATAATATAACTGTTTTATTTAATAATGAATTTATAGAAGTAAATTACAGAAGGCTTAAACTTGAAATTAGTGCTGAAGAATTATATCCTAAAGATTATGATATGAGTCAGCTATTTTCAAGCTATAAAGAAAGAAAACTTAATAGAGACATTGAAAGAGGATCTAAAAAAGGACTAAAAAAATTTAGAAAACAGGAAGGTATATAGATATCTAACGTTAAAACTTAGATTTATTCGATGACTCAACGAAATCAAATACATTTTTATTCCACAGAGCTATGAAAAATTTCGCTGAAAGCACTAAATAGGAGCTTGTATCCACATTAGCTTGCTCCCGTTTATAACGTGACAAGCTGATGAGGAACAAGCTTCAATTAAGTGCTTTTGGCAGCGAGATTTTCAAATGCCTATTTCATAAAAATGTATTTAATTTCTAGTATAGCAGTATATTCTAACTGTAAGTTGAGCTCTTAAATTGTCTATCTATAAAGTTAAAAAGTAAAGAATATAAGAATTTAGGAATAAAGGAATTTAAGAATCTAAGAACTTAAATTCTTAAGAAGGAAAGAACTTAAAAATTTGAAAGTGAAAATATTTTTAAAGAAAAAATATAAAAAGTTAACAATTTGTAGTGTTTTCAACGCTTTGAACAATTATATATAGTGTAAAAATAATTCTTCGTTATAATTCTCAAAGGATTACAAAAGTTTTAGCCGTAATTGCGAATTGCAATATATATATTAAAAAGAGGTTATCTTATAAAGGTGTATAAACCAATAAGATAATCTCTTTTTATAAAAAGCACAATAATATATTAATTCTTTCTAATTCAGGAAACATGTATTAAGTAAGCCTTTTTATTGGTAAATAATAATGCTATAATATGAACAGATTATTACACATGTCATAGGTGATAATTTTACTGTTACTGAATGAATTGGAGGAAACATATGAAGGAAAACTTGGAAGTTACATTAAAGCAAATGATTCATATCATTCATAGAGCTATTAATTCTGTGGACAAAAGACTTTTGAATCATGGAGAAAAAGTTGCATATATAATGTTAAATTTATTAAAAGCAAAAGGAAATTATAGTAATGAAGATATGCTTAAAATTTGTGTCATATCAATTTTTCACGATATTGGTGCATATAAGGTTGCGGAAAGAGATAAGCTTGTTGATATTGATGTAAAAACTCCGTTTGATCATGCTATCTATGGTTCATTATTTATAAAATATTTTTCTCCGTTACCTAATTTATATAATATAGTTCTAAGCCATCATTTTACGTGTAAGTATTTTAAGGACAAGCACATGGATATTCTATCTAAAGAAGGAATGATATTAAGTTTTGCCGATTATATTGATAGGGTATATTTATCAAAAAAAGAATTAACGAAAGATTTTATTAGGAATCATGCAGAAGAATATTCAAATGGATATATAGAATTATTGATGGAAGCAGATAGAAAATTTAATTTTATCGAAAAGTTAATAGATAAAACTTATGTTGATGAGTTGTATGATTTTTTTGGTACTAGAATACTTACAAGAGATGAAGTTGTATCGTATAGTAAAATGTTAGCTTATTCAATTGATTTTAGAAGTGAAGCAACAGTTAAACACACTATATTAGTAGAAGCTGTAAGTTTTCAAATTGCAAAGTTGTGTGGGTTAGATGAGAAAACTTTATCAAAAATTAAAATAGCAGCTGCACTTCATGATATAGGAAAGATTGCTATTCCAGTAGAAATTTTAGAAAAGCCTGGTAAACTTACAGACGAAGAGTTTGAAATTATGAAAAGCCATGCTATTATAGGATATGAGATTTTAAGTGATTTAAATATAGATGATATAAGAGATATAGGAACATTTCACCATGAGAAGTTAGATGGTGCGGGTTATCCGTTTGGACTAAAAGGAGACCAATTAACTAAAGAAATGAGAATAGTAGCAATAGGGGATATTACTAGTGCCTTGTTAGGAGTAAGGAGTTATAAAGAGGAATTTAGTAAAGATAGGATAATAAAAATTCTAAATAATATGGCTAAGGATAATAAAATTGATTTACATATCACTAATTTGCTTATAGATAATTATGATTTTATAATTGATGAGGCAAAAAAGCAGGCTAGTGATTTAATGGCAAAATATCTAAATATAACGACTGAATATAAACAATTATTAAAAAAATTCTCGTAAAAATAAGTGAATATCATATAATCCCAAGCAATTAATTATATGTGCTATATAATTAATTGCTTGGGATTTTTAGTTGAAAAGTTATTTTTCATAGGATTTCCAAATTTCTTTAGAAATTCTTTCGATTTAATTGTAAATTATCTTTATTTTTCAATTGTATATTTTAGTTGTAGCTAATCAGTATATAAAAAATAAATATGTTGTAATTGAGATTATAGATATCCAACTCTAAAACTAAATTTATGTAGTAACTTACCGAAATCATAAATATTTTGATTCCGAAAAGCTATGAAAATATTGCTGAAGGTTCTAAGCAGCAGGTTGTATCCACTTTAGCATGCTCCAACTTTCAGCTTGACAAGCTAAAATGGAACAACCTACAGCTAAGAACCTTTAACAGCTCATTTTCAAATGTTTTCTGCACAAATATATTTATGATTTCTAGTGAATATATGAACTTAAAGTTTTAGTAACTTTGTAAATACATTCATCTAATAAGTTGAACTCTTAATTTGGTTATCTATACATTTTGTTTTAATTTAACGTTTGGATTACTAGGAGTTAAATGCAAGTACATTATTGCAGCATATATAATCTAAGAATAGGAGGTGCTTATGGTAGAATCTTTAATTCTATAATTTACAATCAAATTTAATAAAATAAATTTAGTAGGAAAGTATATTTGTAAGTTTGGAAATGCTTCACATATGATATATAATAAATTTTATGTGAATTTTATTCCAAATTAAATAAGAATAGGAATTTTAATTTAGGTTATGAGATTAATTAAATATATATTGCAAAAATAATTCTTCATGACAATTCTAAAAATATTGCAAGAATTTTAGCTGTAATTGTGAATTGTGAATTGTGCATTACAATATATATATGAATCAAATATTATTTGTAAATTATAGTAAGTGAGGGTGTTAAAGAATAATGAATTTTTATAATGTTTTAATAGTTGAAGATGAAAAAGAAATATGTGATGGAATAGAGATATACTTGAAAAACCAGGGCTACAATGTTTATAGAGCAAGCAATGGAATAGAAGGATTGGAGATAATAGAAAATCAAACTTTGCATTTAGCAATAGTTGACATAATGATGCCAAAGATGGATGGAATAACAATGGTGATGAAACTCCGTGAGAATTATGATTTTCCTGTAATAATGCTTACTGCAAAATCAGAGGAGATGGATAAAATTCTAGGCCTTAATATTGGAGCGGATGACTATGTAACTAAGCCGTTTAATCCAATGGAGTTGATAGCTAGAGTCAATTCGCAGCTTAGAAGATATTCAAAATATTTAAGTGTTGTAAGTGGAGCTGAACAAAAAAGTAATGTATTTTCAATTGGTGGTCTAGAATTAAACAATGATACAAAAGAAGTGATTCTTGATGGAGAATTAATAAAAGTTACACCAATAGAATTTAAAATATTACAATTGTTAATGAAAAATCCAGGAAGAGTTTTTTCAGCAGAAGAAATATATGAAAAAGTGTGGAATGAGGAAGCCATAAATACTGATACAGTAATGGTTCACGTTAGGAATATAAGAGAAAAAATAGAGATTGATACAAAGAATCCAAAATATTTAAAGGTGGTATGGGGAGTTGGATACAAAATTGAAAAACAGTAAAAAATCATATGTTACAAATTTAGTAACATTTATTATATTTTTAATAATGTCAGTAGGAATATTTAATATTTATCCTAACATGAGGGGATGGTCAAAAGCAGAGCCTAAATCTCCATTTGAAGAAGATGATTTCTTAAGAACTATTTATAAAAATGATTATGCTTTATATAAAGATCTTGTAGGACAGACAAACCATGAAGAATTATCAGGTGATAAAATTTATATATCATCCTATGATACACATAATGATACTGAGGATAATATTATTCGAAATTTTAACTATGAACTGAGTGAGTGGAAGAATAATTTGAATAATAACTATAAAAATCTTGATTATTTAGTGTATAGCGATGATATAAATATTACAAATACAAATAATGATCTAAAGGAATTAGTATCTGATAGTGAAGTCAATAATTTAAAGGATAAATATTTATGGTACATGACCGTAAAATATGATAACACTGGATTAATGTCAATAAGTAATATTTACGGTGCTGATGCAAATATCGTAAAAAATGCATTTTCAGGCCTAAATATAAGAGAAATTTGGGGCTATCCTCTTATTACTGAAGATAATGTTAAATTTAATTCTATTAAGAATGTAACTTTCATTTATGGAATTCCTAAAGACCTTAAATATACAGATGCCTTAAGCAGAAAGATAGATGAATCACAAAATAAAATGAATATTGCATCTGTGGTAGCTATCCTCTTAGGAATAGTAAGTATTATATTAATACTTAGTTTACTAATTCCTTATAAAAATGGTAAGGAAGTATTTGGAGTTAAATATTTCTCGAAAATTCCTTTTGAGATTAATTGCTTTATTTTTGGAGCAGGTGGAATTGTCATTGGAACTGTATTAGGACTTACGGTAACAGAAACTTTAAGAAATAGATTCGCTATAAATTTAATTGGCTCAAGAATGGATAAAAATCTTGAAAGTTATACAGTAATTTCAGTAAATATAATTATGTGGATGGCAGCTATTTATATTATATTTGCAGGTGTCATGTTATTAAAAAGCATAATAAATTTTGGAGTAATTAAATACTTAAAAGAAAACTTATTAATAATTAAGATTTCTAGGCAGATTAAAAAGCTATTCAGTAATGTATTTAATTATATAGAGCATATAGATTTAAATGATAAATCCAATAAGTTCATTATAAAAGTTATTGGCGTAAATTTGATAATAATGTTAATCTGCTGTATTTTCTGGTTTTTTGGAATAGTAATAGCATTAATTTATAATATGATATTATTTCATTCAATTAGAAAACAGTATGGAGATATAAGGAATAAGTTTAGTATACTTTTAAATGAAGCAGATAGAATTGCTGGCGGTAATTTAGAAGTAGAAATAGAGGATGATTTAGGATTATTCAATCCACTAAAAGATAGAATTGAAAAAATAAAAGATGGTTTGAAAAAAGCGGTAAGTGAAGAAGTTAAAAGTCAGAGAATGAAAACTGAACTTATTTCAAATGTTTCGCATGATTTAAAAACACCTCTTACTTCAATAATAACTTATACTGATTTATTAAAAAAAGATAATTTAACTGAAGAAGAAAGAAAATCGTATATTGATACAATTGATAAAAAATCACAAAGATTAAAATTTCTGATTGAAGACTTGTTTGAAGTAAGTAAGGCTACTAGTGGAGATATTAAGCTAAACTTAGTGAATGTAGATATTGTAGAATTAATGAGACAGACGCAAATTGAATTAGATGATAAAATAAAGGATTCAAAGTTAATATTAAAAAATAGTTACCCTGCAAGTAAGGTGATATTAAATCTTGATAGCCAAAAAACCTTTAGAATTTTTGAAAATCTAATAATAAATGTAGTCAAATATGCTATGAAGGGATCAAGAGTATATGTAGACATAATAGATCATGAGAAAAATGTAGAGATTACAATAAAAAATATGTCTGCAGAAGAGTTGAATTTTGATCCATTTGATATTGTAGATAGATTCCAAAGAGGAGATAAATCAAGGAATACAGAAGGATCTGGTCTTGGTCTTGCAATTGCAAAGAGTTTTGTGGAAGTCCAAGGTGGAACTTTTAATATAGAGATAGATGGAGATTTATTTAAGGTTGTAATTAAATTTAATAAGTAATGAGTAGATTTAATCTGTTGACAATAAACTAATGCAGCTTTACTAGTTAAGTGATTTTTAATATACTTATGTTAGACGGCAAAATCAAAAAAATAATAGGTTGTTAGTTAATAAAGGAGGCATTATGTTTACCAAGGAGGAACTTTTAGTAATTGAAGATGCATTAAAAATTGCAGATGCAGAATATATAAAGTTAATTGATGAAAACAAAAATAATAAAAACAGAATGGTTGCATTTAATAGAAAGCAAAAGAAGTTATGGTTAGTTCAAAATAAATTAAAAAAACTTAAAGAAGAACAAAATTAAATTTAGACTTATGCGATAATCTGCCGAAAGGACAGGTACTCTGTTGTTTCGGTTACTGAGAATAAGTTGAGGCTTTCTAACATCATAAGTTGCACCATTTCAGCATGCTCCCGAGACAAGCTCGTGACAAGCAAAATGGAACAACTTATGATGAAGAAATGCCTGCAACATATTCTCTAATGTAACACTGCACAAAAGAGTACCTGTCCTTTCTGATATAGCAGATTTTTCAAACTATAAGTATAATTCTCAAATTGGATATCTATAAAGAAGAGCAACATTAAATATAGTAGATTCATCTTATTGAAAAAATGATGAGTCTACTATATTTTTATGCAATTATACTTCACTTATTTCATGAATATATTTATAAATTTGCCCAAAGTTTAAGTTCATGTCTTTAACTAGAAATCATAAATATATTTGTGGAGAAAATATTTTCATAGATTTTCGGAATCAAAATATTTATGATTTCGGCAAGTTAACACACGTAATATAATTTTAAATTTGTATATCGGTTATAAGTTATTTGAATCGAATTGGTTTGCTAAAAGAAAGTTAACATATTATAATGTTTTAGTATGAAATTACTGTTTTATATTAAAAAATATATATATTGCAAAAATAATTCTTCATCATGATTCTAAAACTATTGCAAGAATTTTAGCCGTAATTGTGAGTTGTGAATTGCAACATATATAAATAAAAATAGGAGCGATATGTATGAATAAATTATTTCAAATTAAAGATTTAGAGTTTTATGAAGAGGATTTTGTTGATGATATAAAAGATTATGAAGACATAATTGGTATTATTGATGAATTAAGTGAAAATTTAAGTTATGAGATTATAGAAATTGCAGGTTCTAATGGGTGTTGTGATAAGACAAAGAAAAATTATCTGGTGGAGATAATTGGATATATTGATGAAAATGATGAGTTTATTACTAAAGAGGAGAGAGACGCTTTAGGAGTTATGGATCTAAATAAGAGATTTGATTTATTTGTTATAACAGTACATAAGTGTACAGCATGTAATAAGTGGGTAATTTCTATATTAGAATAATTATAGGATAATTAGCTGTTGATACAGCTTTTTCTTTTATAAAATGAATTAATGTATAAGAAGGGATGTAAAACAATTGGGGAAGCATAGTAATAGAAATATTCAAAGATTTAAAATTGGTTTAATGCTAATTTCACTTATAGTACAGCTATTTGTCAATATAAATACTTTTAATATTAAAGTTAATGCTGCTGAAATAAATAGTAAATTAGATGAAATATATATATCTGAGTATAATTACAATGAAGATATGAAAAGTAAAGTCGAACCATATATAAAAAGTAAACTGGAATCTGGATACATATATGGAGATAAGGACGTTAAATTGTACTATGAAAAATACAATATAGAAAATGCAAAGGCTAATATAGTAATATCTCATGGATATACTGAGAGTTTAGAGAAGTATCATGAATTAATATATTATTTTTTAAAAGAAGGATATAATGTTTTCGGAATTGAACATAGAGGTCATGGCAGATCCGGCACACTTGGAATAGCTGATAAAACCCAAGTGAATGTAGAAAAATTCGATCAATATGTAACTGATTTTAAAAAATTTATGGATGAAGTTGTTATGCCCAATAATCAAGGTAAAAAGGTATTATTGTTTGCTCATTCAATGGGGGGAACTAGTGGAACAAAATTCATAGAGGATTACCCAGATTATTTTGATGCTGCGGTATTAAGTGCTCCCATGCTTGAAGTTAACACCGGAAATATACCAAGATTTCTAGCTGATTTTATAGTAGAATTTGAAGTTGCTATTGGTAATGGTGGAAATTACGTTTTAGGTAAGAAAGCATATACACCAGAGTATAAGGAAAATGAGATTGGGACAAGTTCTTTGAATCGTTATAAATATAGTCATGATATAGTAGCTAATAACAAAGAACTTCAAAGAGGTGGTGCTAGCTATAATTGGACAAAAGAAGCCTTTGATACAACGAAGGAAATTATAAAAACAGAAAATGCATCGAAAGTAGAAATTCCAATATTATTATTTCAAGCTGATAATGATACTTATGTAAAAGCAGAAGGACAAAATAAATTCGCAAGTAGCGCAAAGAATTGCGAAATAGAAAAGATAGAAAACTCTAGACATGAAATATATCTAGAAAAAGATGAAACTCAAAAACCGTATTTAAATGAATTATTAGATTTTTATGATAAAGTATAATTTTTTAAACAAAATATAGAAGCTTGTCTTTGCATATAAAGACAAGCTTCTATTCATAATATACTATTCCATCATTGCTGCTAATTTTTTATTAAATAATAAGAATAATATTCCCATTATAATTGAAACAGCAGCTATTCCAGCGAATATTTGTAAGTGTCCTAAAGTTTCTGTATAACCAGCAAGTCTTCCTGCTATTTGATTAGCAACAAAGCTGCTTAGAAGCCATACACCCATTAGGAAAGATGCAAGTTTAGCTGGCGCCAATTGACTTACCATTGAAAGCCCAACTGGTGATAAGCAAAGTTCACCAACAGTATGGAAGAAATAAGTTCCTACAAGCCATATCATGTTAGCTTTAATAGCAGTGTCTTCTATATTTCCGCCTCTTTGCATAACAGCACCAACCATAAGTAAGAAACCAAGTCCTAATAGTATTGAACCTGTTGCCATCTTTTGAGGAATACTTAAATCACCACTCTTGCTGCAAGCTAATTTGTACCATAGCTTTGATATAGGTATTCCAAGTATTAATATAAACAATGGATTTAGTGATTGGAACCAAGATACTGGCACTTCCCATCCACCAACTGACCTATCTATAAAATCTTGTGTGTATATAGTAAGTGAACTTCCAGCTTGTTCAAAGCCTGTCCAGAATATTATAGCAAAAGCTGTTAATATTAAAATAACTGCAGTTCTATGTTTTTCTTTTGTAGTTAATGGTTTAGCTTTTGCTTTATTATCATTGGAATTAGATTTAGCTACACCTACAGGTGTTTTACCAATATCTCCAAGGAATTTGTTTGCTAATCCATTAAAGATTACTTGTCCTAAAATCATTCCAAGTCCTGCAACTAAGAAACCATATCTAAATCCGTAGTGTATAATTTCACCTGCTTGTGTAGTAGCCATTGTTTTTTCTGCTAATGTACCACATATAAGAGGTGCTAAAAATGATCCGGCGTTTATTCCCATGTAGAAAATAGTGAAAGCTGAATCTTTTCTTTTATCGCCATCAGCATATAAATGACCAACCATTGTTGAAATATTTGGTTTAAAGAAACCATTCCCGATTATAAGTAAAAATAAACCTATGTACAATGTAGTCATACTTTGGTTTGAGAATAATGTTAACTGTCCAAGAGCTATTATTATTCCTCCAATGGTGATAGCTTTTCTTTGTCCTAAGTATCTATCTGAGATATATCCGCCTGCTAGTGGTGTAAGATATACAAGAGATGTGAAATTTGCATATATAGTCATTGCAGATACCTTATCTACACCAAGTCCACCTCTTATAAATTCTGTAGTTAAATACATTACAAGCAATGCTCTCATACCATAGTAACTAAATCTTTCCCACATTTCTGTAAAAAATAACATATACAGACCTGGTGGGTGTTTCATTTTGCTTGATCCGTTTGATGAAACTTCTTTCATCATTATATCGCTGTCTTTTTTAAGTTCCATAATAAACCTCTTTCTTTGATATTTTATTAACATAACAATTTTAGCAACAAATTCGACAACTTGCAAATTTTTGGTTATAAAAATGTTAAATTATAACCTGTAATAGTGGTATTTATATGAAAAATTAAATATTCTATATAAAAAATTTAATAATAGAATCCCTAAAAACAGTTGTTGAATTAGCAATATATTAAAAAATGATAGCTTTTCATAAAAAAATCATATTTTTTGATATTAATTAAAAAATATGATTTTTTTATGTATTTTTAAAATTTGTTTACTAAGTTTTTATAAGAAATTATTGTACATAGTATGTTTATTCTTGGGACAGTATATATTTATACGATTAAAAAGGTGGTGAAATATAATTGATAAGAAAAATTAGTAATTTTATAATATGTTTTTTTATTATTTTTAGCATTCCTATAGATTCAAGGGCATCAGAAGATAGGGATTACCAAACAGAGATGAAGCAGGATATTTTGATTCTTATGTTATCATATCCTCAACATATAGTAGATGTAGAAAAGAAAAGTGATGATGAAGTTTACATAATTATGAAATCAGGTAAGAAAATTATTTATGATGATAAAAAGGAAAAAAATCATGAAGTAAAATTAACAAATCCTGATTTACAAGATATGTTAGAGCAAGACTACCCATTAGAAAAAAATACAGAGATCATGGATAAAAATTTTGATCCTGGTAGAGCTAGACATTACGAGTTATTAAGCGAAGTATATGGAAATTCTAAGGGAGCAATTGAAAAAAACTTAGCTAGCTTAAAGTATGGATATACTAATTATCAATTCAATAAGCAAAATAATGCTAATGCGTCTTTAGAAGCAGCTTTAAAAGAATTAATGCCTTTAGCAAAATCAAGATCAGATATAGGTAGTATACTTTACCCTGCTAGCGGAACATTTAATTATAGAGTCATATCTGGAACTGGAAGGCTAAGCCCACATTCATATGGAATCGCAATTGATCTTAAAAGTGATAAGAGAGATTATTGGAAGTGGAGTTCAGAAAAGGCTGGAAAGGAAAGACTCTCTGATTACCCTAAAGAACTAGTGGAAGCATTTGAAAAGAATAATTTCGTGTGGGGAGGAAAATGGGGACATTTTGATATATTGCATTTTGAATATAGACCAGAAATAATATTAAAAGCTAGATATTTTGCTAATTGGAATAAAAATGATGAATGGTTCCAAGGTGTTCCTCTAAACGAAGAAACTAATAAGTATATTGAAATAATTAACAATAAATTGTAACAGAATGACTTAATTTAGAAAGGGGTATGATAGATGCGACTCTCTAAAATCAAAAAAAACCGGTCAAAATTTATGATAATCTTAGTATTCATTGTATTTTTATCGTTGATTACTAGTGATAAAAGTGGCATTGTATTTGCTGATGCTAGTACCGACAATGAGGTGAAAAGTATCGTAGAAAATATATTTGCAATAAAAAATAAAGCTATACTTAGCAAAGATTTGGATTCAATTAAAGCTTTATATGCTACCGATACTAGATATGGTCAATGGGCATATGAATATGAGGAGAAAAAGGTCAAATATATTAATAACTGGGCAGAAAAGCAGGGAATACAATTTGTGGATATAATTCCTAAAGTGGTAATCAAAAAATGTAAAATTGGAGATAATAAATGCTCTTTTAGTTTAATTTGTAATACAGAGTATAAGTACATATATCCGGATCAGCCGGAAGCTATAAATAGCTCAAGGATGGGGACCTATCATTCTTTTCAATTAAGCAAGAGAGATAATAATTGGATAATAACAAAGGAGTGGTATACAGATCCATTTGCTGATTCCTTAAGTTTAGAAAATATTAAAGCAGATGAGATTAAACAATATATATCATCACAGCCTCTTAGGGATATTTCCAATATTAATGAAAAAAGAAAAGGAGCAAAGGAATATGCAGAAAGGTACTGTGGAGCGGCAACTATTGAGGAATATGGCTTTAAGTATAACAATAAATATAGAGATTTTAATCCAGAGGGTGGAGATTGTGCAAATTTTGCGTCACAAATACTACGCGAAGGAGGAAAATTCAAGGAAAATTCTACATGGAACTATGACAAAGGGAGTGCGACAGGTCCTTGGGTAAATGCCGGTAAGTTCACTCATTATATGATTAATAGCGGAAGAGCATCGGTAATTGCTAGAGGAAGTTATGAAAAGGTATATAAGGCTTCTTATAAATTACTTCCAGGAGATTTCATAGCATACGAAAAGAAAGGTGATATAACCCATGTATCGACAGTTACAGGAGTCGATTCTAAAGGATATTCTTTAGTAACATGTCATAATACGGATAGAAATAATGTTCCATGGGATTTAGGATGGAGTGATAAAAAAATTAAGTTTTGGCTTATTAGAGTTCATTACTAAATAAAATTTGCCTTAAGGGGTAATTAAATGCACTTTAAGGCTTTATTTGAAATTAAAAGAATAAAATTTGTGTAACAACTAATTTCAAAATGTTTTCTTCATAGATATAAGTCTAAAAAATATTGCAAGAATAACCCTAATTGGAACTGTGAATTGTGAACTGTGCATTGTAATATAGTTTTATATAATCAAATTATTATAGTATAATACAAATCAGATATTAATCATTAAGGGGGGGGACTAGTAAGAAATATAGTTGTATTCTTACTAAAGTAGAATGAAACAAATAGTATTAAATAAAAAAGATAAAAGTGTTGTACAAGCCCGATTGAAACTATTGGATGTAAGCTATATCGATAAAATTATGAAATTACAAGATGATGTATATACAAGATTAGAAAACAAAGATTTCTTTGTATGTTCAGATAAAAAAGAATTTGAAACTGCTATAAATGAAAAAGGTATAGTCTTGGGTTGTGTTTCGTTAGATGAAGATGAGCTAATTGCTATAGGAGCATATATTGAATATGGATACGATGAACATAATTATGGACATGATATAAAAATTCAAGGGGAAAAGTTGCTTAAGGTAGGGCAGATTGAATCAACTATGGTTTTGGATGATTATAGAGGAAATAAACTTCAAAAGATAATGTGTGAATCTCTTGAAGAAATAAGCAAAACAGCAGGAATGAATTGTATTTGTGCAACAGTTTATCCTGATAATAAATATAGCCTGAATACATTTAAAAAACTTGGGTATAATGTTATGGAAGATAAATTAAAATATGGTGGATTAAGAAGATTTGTTTTAATGAAAGAATTAAAATGATAAACTCTAAGCACTGTAAAAACTTAGTTTATTTTAAAATGCATTTCAAGAAAATTATTCATAAAAAAGTATAATTTGAAAATTCATTAACAAATTTTTAAAAAAAGTATTGATTTATAAATTATTTTGCAATATAATGAATTCCATAAAGCAAATATGCTTATAAATAATAAAGAAATTAATTTTTGAGAAATTAAAATTTATATATGCAATGATGAAGAAAAGTAAATTCAAATAGATGATTTTTAGAGAGCAGATGATGGTGGAATATCTGTATGAGTCTTGAATTGAAGAACACTTCGGAGCTATTAACCGAAATTTTAGATTAAAAGAGTAGGCTTAATCGGGTCCATACCGTTAAAAGTGGAGAGTATAAAACAATAATGTTTTGTACTTCATTGAGGTGAGTTTTTTATAAACTAACTAGGGTGGTACCGCGAGTTAATCTCGTCCCTATGCATAATGCATAGGGACGAGATTTTTTTATTCTTTAGGAATTTATATTTCAGTAAAATCTGTAGATAACTTAAAAAAGGTTGATTGAATAGTATTTGTATTTAGAAAAGAATAAAAAAAATCTTATTCGCCTGCCAAATTTTTCTCACATGCGTTCGAAAAGGCAGATGCGTGAAAAAAATCTACACATATGAAAAGAGTGCGAAGCACAATACGGAACTTAACCACAGTCGCCTACGATTTTTTTGTTATAAATTTTAATTAAAATAAAAATATTTATTTTTACAAAATATCTATAAAAATCTTATGTAAAAATAATCAATATATGGGAAAAGGAGCAATAATCATGAAAAGAATATTTATTAAAGATTTAGCAGTTAACGGGGAAGAAACAGTATTACTTAAAGGTTGGGTTCATAAAATTCGTGATCTTTCACATGTTTCATTTATCTTACTTAGAGATAAATCTGGGATAATTCAATTAGTATGTACTAAGGAACAAATTAAAGGTTTAAGACTTGAAAATGCAGTAGAAGTAACTGGAATAGTTCGCGAAAATGAAAAGGCTCCAAAGGGAATGGAAATTGAAGTATCAGATATTAAAATAGCAGGAACTGTATATTATGACAAATTACCATTTGAAATTCAAAGCTTTAAAGAAAAGGCTGCTCTTGAAACTCAATTGGATTATAGAACAATAAGTCTTAGAATTCCTAAGAAAAAAGCAATTTTCAAGGTTCAAAATGAAATTGAAGAAGCATTTAGAATGTTCTTCAAGAGTAATGATTTTGAAGAAATCCATACTCCAAAGATAACTCATTCTGGAACAGAAGGTGGATCTGAAATGTTTACTGTTAATTACTTTAACAGAAGAGCTTTCCTTGCACAAAGTCCTCAATTCTGGAAGCAAATGATGGTTGGAGCAGGTTTTGAAAGAGTATTTGAAGTTGGTTATGCATATAGAGCAGAACTTCACAACACTTGGAGACATTTAAATGAGTATGTTAGTTTAGACGTTGAAATGGGCTTTATAAAAGACGAAACTGATCTTATGGAAATGGAAGAAAGCTTTATAAGATATTTATATAAACACTTAAATGAAAAATGTGCTGAAGAATTGAAATTATTTGATGTGGTTCTTCCAGAAGAAATTAATATTCCAAGAATTCCACTTGCTAAAGCTCAAGAAATTTTATTAACAGAATTTAATAAAAAATCTCCAGTTGGAAATATTGATAATGAGGGTGAAGCACTATTCCATAAATATGTTAAAGAAAAATATAATAGTGACTATGTATTCCTAACAGAATATCCAACAGCTAAGAGACCAATGTATGCAATGGAATGTGAAGAAAATAGAGAAATGACAAAGAGTTTCGACTTAATCTTCAAGGGCGTTGAAATTACAACTGGTGGTCAAAGGATACATGATTATGAAATGTTAAAAGCTAAAATGGAAAGACTAGGATTAAAGCTTGAAGACTTTGCTTTCTATTTAGATACATTTAAATATGGAATGCCACCTCACGGAGGGTTTGCAATTGGTCTAGAAAGAATTACAATGCAAATATTAAACCTTGGAAATATAAGAGAAGCATCATTATTCCCAAGAGACATGAAGAGATTAACACCGTAAGTGAGAATCCAAATTTTACATTTGGATATTCGAACTTACTCAGTGAGCGAATGCGAGTCGAGTTTCCTTAAGTAAGACTTCAAATTTTATATTTGTTAAGTCGAACCTACTCAGCGAACGTAGTGAGTCGAGTTTCATTTAAAAAAGTTATTCAATAGAAACCTAAAAAGCTTCTATTGAATAAAGCTAATTAGTTTATGCAAAGTTAATGAATTTTAACATAGTGTTTTAAACAGCATTATAATGACAAAAAATTTGATGAGGTGAAATTAATGAAAGTTAGTATTGATGAAGTAAAATATATAGCAAAGCTTTCTAAATTAAGATTTTCTGATGAAGAAGCTGCTAAATTTGCAAAAGAATTTGAAAATATTTTAGAGCATTTTCAATATTTAAATGAATTAGATTTAGATATTAAAGAAGATATAGATAATAAGGCAGAATTAAAGCCAGTAGTAAGAAAAGATGAAGTTAAACAATTCGAATGTAAGGATTTATTTAGAAATGTTAAAGACATGCAAGAGACTTATATTAAAGTACCAAAGATTATTGAATAGGGTGGTGACTAGATAATGCAAATGAATATTAAAGAAATGGTAGAAAAAATTAAAAGTGGAGAATTAACTAGTGAAGCACTAGTTCAATCATATATTGAAGAAATTACAAAAAACGAAGGGACTATAAATGCATTTTTAACTCTTACTTGTGAAGAAGCATTGGCTAAAGCTAAAGAAATAGATGCTAAAGTAAAAGCTGGTGAATCTCTAGGAAGACTTGCAGGTATTCCAATAGCTATAAAGGATAACATTTGTACAGAAGGAGTAAACACTACTTGTGCATCAAAAATGCTTGAAGATTTTATTCCACCATATGATGCAACTGTAATAAAAAAATTATTAGCTGAAGATGCAATAATTATTGGTAAAACAAATATGGATGAATTTGCAATGGGATCTTCAAATGAGAACTCGGCATTTAAAAAGACTTTAAATCCAAGGGATATAACTAGAGTTCCAGGAGGATCATCAGGTGGATCAGCAGCAGCAGTTGCAGCAAAATTCGCACCAGTGTCGTTAGGATCTGATACCGGTGGATCTATAAGACAACCAGCAGCATTTTGCGGTGTTGTAGGATTAAAACCTACATATGGATTAGTTTCTAGATTTGGACTTATTGCTTTTGGTTCATCATTGGACCAAATTGGACCATTTTCTAATTCAGTAGAAGACAGTGCTTATATTTTAAATATAATTTCTGGAACTGATGAATATGATTCTACAAGCATAAGAGATTTAAAAGAAATAGATTATACTGCTAGTCTTCAAGATGGAATTAAGGGTATGAAAATCGGTGTCCCTGAAGAATTCTTTGGTGAAGGATTAGATGAAGAAATTAAGGAATCAGTAAAAAATAGTTTAGATAAATTAAAAGAATTAGGAGCAGAAGTTGAAACATTTTCTCTTCCTATAATTAAGGATGGATTAGCAGCTTATTATATAATGTCATCTGCTGAAGCAAGTACTAATTTAGATAGATATGATGGAATAAGATATGGTTATAAGACTCCAAATTACACAAATCTAGATGAATTAGTTGAAAACAGTAGAACTGAAGGTTTTGGAGCAGAAGTTAAGAGAAGAATAATGCTTGGAACATATGCACTTGCTTCTGGATATTATGATGCTTATTATAAGAAAGCAGATGCTTTTAGAAGAAAATTAAGATATGATCTTAAAAAGACTTTTGAAAAATATGACTTAATAGTAGGACCAGTTTCACCTGTATTACCTTTTAAAATTGGTGAAAAAAAGGCTGATCCATTATCAATGTACTTAGCTGACATTTACACTATTAATGTTAATTTAGCTGGAAATCCAGCAATATCAATTCCAGCAGGAAAGAGCAAAGAAGGCTTACCAATTGGAATTCAATTGATGGGTGATATGTTATGCGAAGAAAAAATATTCAAAGCTGCATATAGCTTAGAGCAAGCTTTAGCTATTGAATTATAGGAGGGGAATTACGATGAATTTTGAAACAGTAATAGGACTTGAAATACATGCAGAATTAAAATCGAAGACAAAAATTTTCTGCTCTTGTTCAACTAAATTTGGAGCAGAACCTAATGCTAATACATGTCCAATATGCACAGGGGTCCCTGGAACGCTTCCAGTGCTTAATGAAGAAGTTGTAAATTTAGCAATAAAAGCAGGAACTGCACTAGGATGTACAATAAATAAATATAACAAAATGGATAGAAAAAATTATTTTTATCCCGATCTTCCTAAAAATTATCAAACTTCACAATTTGATTTACCAATCTGTTCAGGTGGGCTTGTAGAATTTGAACATGAAGGAAAGCAAGTAAAAGTTAGATTAAATAGAATTCACATAGAAGAAGATGCTGGAAAGCTAGTTCACGTAGAAGGAGAACCAATTTCTTTAGTAGACTATAACAGAGTTGGTGTTCCTCTAGCAGAAATAGTTACAGAACCAGATATGAGAAGTGTTAGTGAAGCTGTAGCGTTTATGAAAAAGCTTAAATCAATTTTAGAATATGGTGAAATTTCTGATTGTCGTATGGAACAAGGGTCATTAAGATGCGATGCTAATATTTCATTAAGACCAGTAGGGCAAAAAGAATATGGAACTAAGGTAGAGCTTAAAAATATTAACTCATTTAGAGAACTTCAAAAAGCTTTAGAAAAAGAAGAAAGAAGACAAAGAGAACTTTATACTTATGGAGAAGGTCATAAGGTAGTTCAAGAAACTAGAAGATGGGATGCTGCAAAAGGTAAAACAATCTCTATGAGATCTAAAGAAGAAGCAGATGACTATAGATATGTTGTAGAACCAGATTTACCACCAATCATAATCTATGATGAACAAATTGAAACAATAACTAAATCTTTACCTGAAATGCCAGATGAAAAGAAAGAAAGATTTTTAACTTCATATGAACTTACAGAAAAAGAAGTTGATATTTTAATAGGTGATAAAGGACTTGCTACTTTCTTTGAAAAAGTTGTAGAATTAGGTGCTAAGCCTAAAATTGCTTCTAACTGGATATTAGGTGATATTTTAAGAATATTAAATGATAGAAAAATGGAATCTGAAGATATGCCTCTTGAAGCTGAAAACTTTGCAAAGCTTCTTAAGGTAGTTGAAGAAGGTAAAATTAGCAATAATGTAGGAAGAGAAGTTCTTGATGAAATCTTTGATGAAAACAAAGATCCAATGAAGATGATTGAAGAAAAAGGGCTTATGCAAATCAGTTCGTCTGATGAACTTGAAAAAATAGTTGATGAAGTAATTGCAAATAACCCTCAATCAGTAGAAGACTTTAAAGCAGGAAAGACACAAAGTGCTGGATTCTTAATGGGTCAAGTAATGAAATTGTCAAAAGGTAAAGCGAACCCAAAAGTTGCTAAAGAACTTGTTGACAAAAAACTTAGTGAGATTTAAAAATTAAATTGAAATGGAGAGCATGCATTATATATGCAAAAGCTCTCCTTTTTATTTTACCTAATTCATGAATTAAATAATTGTGCATTTTGCCTTGTTTTATTGGAATAAATATTTACAAAAAATAATATTATATATTAACTTATATGTTAAATACTCAAGCTCCATTATATTTTAATAAAGGGAGGAAATTATGGGGAATATCATAAACAAATTTGAAAATGAAACTAAGACAAGGGTAAACGTGATAGATCTTGAGAATTTAGGGAAATCTCAATTGCAAAAAGTAGTTATTAAAGATGGAATTTTTGAAGAAACAGATTTTTTAAAAAGTGACAACTATATTAGTTTTCCAACAGAAATGCTGTGCTCATCTACAAAAAGCAATTTTATTAATGTTTATTTATGCTTGAAAAATGAACTTAGCATGGTTGAAAAACTTAAAGATGAGATTATAAAATCACTATATGAGGCGTATCTAATTCTTGATAAAGATAATTGTGTAGAAAACGATAATTTTAGTGAAGAAGGTTTTAAGAAAGCTTTTTATAATTCTTTAAACAATCAAATTAATAATGTTTCCTTAATTAAATTTTATGAAGTTAATAGTATACAAAATGTATTTAAAGATATTAATTTTAATGAATTGCTTATTGAATTAAGGAAAATAAATTCTTCTGATGACTTTGATAATTTTGAAGAGAAAGATGAGCATATATGGAAGAGTTATTTTGGAGATTTCAAAGATGAGTTTCATAAACATTATAGCAAATGGTTGAAAATGATTTCAAAATACTATGAATGTAATGAAGAGGGGCATGAATATGCAAATGAAGCTCAAGATTATATTAATAAGTTTTTAAATAGAGATTTCCGAAATTTGTGTAATGTCATTTACGGAATAAATACTTCTTGTGATCTTATGGTTGAAAGAGCATATATTAAGCTTCCTGCTAGCAAAGCGAGATACTTAGGAATAATATTTATTGATTGCCCTAAAGGTGAAAATATAGCAAAAACAATAGAAAATCGTGTTGGCGAGGATTATAAAGAATTATTTATGGTTATATCTAAATGTAGTAATAATTTAGAACATCTTTTGGAATTGAAAGAAAATATAAATGATACTACATTAAAGAAGAGAATATTTTATGTCTTAAACGAGTTTGAATCATATAAAAATCATTTATTTGAAAACGACTTATTAGATTCCAATTCCAGAGAAGATTTAATAGATACATTGAAATATGCTACAGCTAAAAAATTAGGGATCAAAGAAGATAAAGTTATTGTAACAGAACAATTTAAAGATATAAACAAAAGAACATTAGATAAATTGGACACACACAATGATTTTGTGCAATTATTAAGACTAATTAGAAAAGAAAGTGAAAGATTAGGCAATCCTATAAAGATAAAATCATCAAATAAGGACGGACTAATTAGTATTTCTTTGAATCAAGAGAGAATGATAGTGCAAGCTCTTATGGGAATGCTTTATGAAAGATATAATGGATATCTAGTCGATCAGTGGAAGAGAATCATTGGTGATGAAAATGAAAAAATCGATAGGAAGTGCAAAAATTATACTTACAGTGAGATTCATACGATAATAAGAAATCGCAAAGATAATTATAAAGAATATAAAGTTACAAAATGTTTAACTACAAAAAAAGATAATAAACCAATTGATTTTAGTATGAGGAGTGGCGATTATACTGATAGCAAAAGAATATTAAAAATGATGGTTGATTATGGTTATCAAACAGTTGGATTTCATCCTAATGAGAATAAAATTTTAGTAAGTGTTAATGGCGAAATCTCTAAAGAAGATAAAGAAAAATTAATAAAATCTATTAAAGGAAGGCTTGAAGAAAACGCTATAAATTATTTTGAAAGTGCATTTCTAGCAAATATATCAAGAAAAAAATTTAATACAAATAATTTATACAAGGCCTTGGAAATTGAAACAAATATAACTATGGATGATTTTTATAGTGCGTTTAGAGAGATGTTCAAAAAAATTAGTGATAATATAGTTAGATATGAAGTTCGACTTCAATGAAAGATAGAAATGCAGATAAATGCTAGGTAATATATATTGCAAAAATAATTCTTCATTATAAGTCTAAAAATATTACAAGAATTTTATCTGTAATTGTGAATTGTGAAATGTGAAATGTGCATTGTGCATTGCAGAATATATATTAAATTGGTTTGATAAATTTTAATTTTATTTAGCGATTAGGTTATATATTATATATGAAAACTTCAGTATTATGAAATCATCTAAAACTGAAGTTTTTTTATTCTTTAGGAAATTATAATTCAATTAAATCTGTGTATAACTTTATAATAGTATGTTTTACTAGGGTTAATTATTATAAAAGAATAAAAAATAAATCATATTCGCCTGCCAAATTTTTCTCACATGCGTTCGAAAAGGCAGATGCGTGAAAAAAATCTACACATATGAAAAGAGTGCGAAGCACAATACGGAACTTAACCACAGTCGCCTGCGATTTTTTTATTTACACTTAAAATTATAATTAATTTATGTAGACTATATTTTTGCTATATTGCATAATTTAAAATAATATGAATTTGGTAAATGAATACAACAATGCATATTATTAGTTTGACAAAATATGTAAATCATATATAATTATGATATAAAGGTTTAAGGGGATGATAACGTGATAAAAAACTGTTGGAAAAAAGCCGTAGCTTTATCAATGATCGCCACATCAATAATGCTATTGAACCCAGTAGGGGCAAACGCATCATGGAAGCAAGATAATATTGGATGGTGGTATAGTGAAGGAAATCTATGGGCTACTGGTTGGAGAAAAGTTGATGGAAATTGGTATTATTTCTATCAAAATGGATATATGGCTAAAGATACGCAAATAAATGGTTATAGAATATATTCAAATGGAGTTGCAGCAAGCAATCCTAGCGGAAAATATGAAGATTCAAATTCTTATAAATGGAAAATTGAAAATGGAGAAAACAAGAATATATCTAATAATTACTATTATATAGAGAATGATAAAGTTATTGGTAAAATGATAAATAAAAATAACTATTTGTACTATACAGAAAATGGACAGAATTTTACTGGATGGAAGCAATTGGGTAGTACCAAAGGTTTTAACTGGTATTACATGGAGAACGGAAAACGCTGTTTAGGATGGAAAAGCATTAATGGAAATTGGTTCTACTTTTCTAATTTTGATGGAGAATCAGATACTGATGTCGAAAATCTAAGAGGGAAAATGGTTAATACTTCTATTTTGGATGCAGGCAAGAGTTATCAATTTGATGATTATGGAGCTTTACAAAGTACAGTTACAAGATTATAATAACATTTTATGTATTGGTGATATTGAGTATTTCTAAGTGCTTAAATAATATTGTTCAGTACAAAAAAAGAATGACTTAGTTAGGGAAATAAGTCATTCTTTTATTATTATTTAAGGGGATAAATAATAATGCTTTAACTACTTTACAAGTTTAATTGTATATTATTAATGTTACATGATTGTGTCAAATTTATTAACTTAATATAAACAAAATAAATATTTAAATTTTTAGCACTGATATGCAGACACCCAACTCTAAAATTAAATTTATGTGGTAACTTCCGAAATCATAAATATTTTGTTCCAAAAAGCTATGAAAATATATTTATGATTTCTAGTGAAGATATGGATTCAAAGTTTTAGCAACTTGGTGAATATGTTCATCTAATAAGTCTAATTATTAAATTGTTTATCTATACAAAAAAGTAGACCGCTTACTATAAAGAAAAGAAGAACTAAAAAATAAAGTTTAATAGTTATTAAAAATATTTATATAGGAATAAAGTTGGATTTATAGATTTTTGTTGCGTTAGTTTTCTGAATTTATTCAAAAAATGATTATAAAAAAGAACGACTTATCAAGGAAATAAGCCGCTCTAAAATTAGAGAGTATTGAAGTAAATTCGTACAATTAAAGTATAAAATATAAGGAGTTTTTTATCAAAATAAATCGTATTACAATCAATGACATGAAAATACTATATATCCTATGTTGAATTCTAAAACGACATGAAAAAATAAATTTATACCGGGATATTGTAGAAAAAGATAAAAATACACATAAAAAAGTAATACAAAAATAAGTGAAGATATTGTTGAAAGATAGTAAAATAAGGATGGGTATAAAATTAATGATTATGAGAGGGATGAGTAATCATCAAAAAAGGGCTAAGATCCTCATTCTTAGGCCTTTTTTTGATATTTAACAATGTGCTTGTCCAGATTTTGAGAAATACGGATAACTATTTTATTTCTAGGAGAAAGAATACAAAGCATATTATTTAGGAGACATTTTCTTAAACGTATATTATATCTTAACTTAAATAATTCAAATCTATTCATGATAGTACCTCTTTTTACTAATTTATACACATAAAATAAATTATAATCTACATAAAATAAATTTTCAAAAAAAATCATACTACAAATAATGTCAAAATATTGTATAAATATACATGCTGTTTTATTCAGATAAAATGAGTAGTTTAATTTAGTTAGATGATATATAAAGAGATATTAAATTACTGGAAAATATAAAATTGTATATTAATATGCATATTATTTAAAATAGTTAGGAACCAAAAAACTTAGTTTATTTACTTTGTATCTCAAACTAAATATAAGTTCGAATGTAACTAGAACTAGTTATAAAACTATAAAGATTATTATTTAAAACTTATGAAGGATATTTTTATGACCTTGATAGATATATAGATATAATTTAAAGAATATTAGCATTGAAAAACTGATGAAACAGATGTTAAAATGTATAGATGAATTAAAAAAGAAAGTATTCACTTGTGAGGAAATAATTCGAATTAAAAATCACTAAAAGATATATAGTAATTTATTGGAGGTAATTATCATGAATATTCATGAAATTTTGTTTGGGTCAAGACCAAAATCTATTTTGAAAATAATAAAAGAAGGGGATTTGGAGGAACTTAAAAATTTTATAACAAATGGCGGAGATATTAATGAAAAATATAATGATACTAGCCTGCTTCATTTTGCTATAGATAATTGTGAGAAAAATTACTTTGACATAATACAATTTCTAGTAAATAATGGTGCTGATATAAATAGTAATCAAAGTTATTTGAAAGAACTACCATTACATAGAATCTGTGCGAGAGTAAGTCCTAAGATGGACGTCATTAAATTACTGTTAGAGAAGGGATCTAAAGTAAATGCTGAAAATATATCAGGAAAAACTCCTATATTTTATTGTAACTTTAATTATTCGGTAGAGCTTTTAAATCTTCTTATAAAATATGGTGCAGATATTAAACATAGAGATAAGTATAGCAATACTCTTTTGCATGATGACTATTTAACTTGTCGTGATACTGATAAGTTTGAAGAATACTTAAACGAAATAGTTTCTCTTGGACTAGATATAAACTCAAAGAATAATTTAGGTCACACACCGCTATATCTTTGTAAAAATAAATCTATTGAAAATATATTGATGGAGCATGGAGCAAAGAGAAGTGTATAATTAAGTGCTTAGATACTATAGAGTAGTTAAATTTAGTTATATAATTTTAGAATCTTTTTTATGATAATATTACTACCGAGTATAATTTATAATTGTGGTTAACATATTACTGCAAAATAAAATTATGATTAAGGAGGTAGATTCAAATGTCATTAAATAATAGCGGAGTGCATAAAAATTCACTATCTAAAAAAAGAACTGACTCAAATGCGGTAAAGTCAGATGTTGGTGCAGAAATTGGTTTTCCTAATAACAAAGATAAAGGTAGAGGAAAAACAGATGGAATAGTTGGAAAGAATTGAAATTTAAAATAGTTTTAATTCTTAGATTGAAATAATAATTTAGAATATAAGAAAAAATAAGGAATCCCTTTGCAGTAATAGTTTTTATAGCAAAGGGATTCTTTTATTAGTTTCTTATTAGATAGTCAAATGCACCTAAGGCAGCTGTTGCTCCTGATCCCATGGAAATAATTATTTGCTTGTATGGGGTATTAGTGCAATCTCCTGCAGCAAATACTCCTGGTACATTAGTAGCACCATGGTTATCAATTATAATTTCGCCTGACTTATTACGATCGACTGTTTCTCCTAACCAATCAGTATTTGGCACAAGTCCAATTTGGACAAATACACCATCTAATTCAACATGCTCAATTTCTCCTGTGTCACGTTCAATATAGGTAATTCCATTTACCTTATCAGTTCCAGTAATTTCTTTAGTCTGAACATTTTTTAAGACGGTTATATTATTCAAACTGTAAAGACGATCTTGCAAAACTGAATCTGCTTTAAGTTCTGGCATAAATTCAAAAACAGTTACGTGACTAGCAACTCCAGCAAGGTCAATGGCAGCTTCGATGCCTGAATTACCTCCACCGATGACTGCAACATGTCTCCCTTTAAATAAAGGGCCATCACAGTGAGGACAATATGTCACACCTTTATTCTTAAACTCTTCTTCTCCAGGAACATCGACATTCCTCCAGCGGGCACCTGTCGAAATTATTACCGTTTTACTCTTTAAACGTGCACCATTTTCTAGTTCAATCTCAATAAGGTCTTTTTTTTCTATAGTCTTAGCACGTTGTAAGTTTACTATATCAACGTTATAGTCTTTGACATGCTCTTCAAGGCTTGCTGCAAGTTTAGGGCCTTCTGTATATTTAATACTTATAAAGTTTTCAATACCTATAGTATCTAATACTTGACCACCAAAATGTTCAACGATAATTCCAGTACGAATGCCTTTACGTGCGGCATAAATAGCAGCACTTGCACCTGCAGGACCGCCGCCAACAACAAGCACATCGTATGGATCTTTATCTGCAAAATCTTCTGAAACTGGGGCTTCTCCGATTTTTGCAAGAATTTCTTCGATAGTCATGCGGCCACTTGCAAAGAATTCTCCATTTAAATAAACTGATGGTACTGCAAGTATATTTTTACTTTCTATCTCTTCTTTAAAAACGGCACCATCAATCATTGTATGAGTCACATTTGGATTAAGGATGCTAATTAAATTTAGAGATTGAACAACTTCTGGGCAGTTATGACAGCTTAAACTAATATAAGTTTCAAAATGGTATTCTCCCTTAATGTTCTTAATTGAATCAATTGTTTTCTGATCAATTTTTGGGGCTCTTCCGCTAACTTGTAGAAGAGCTAGTACTAATGAATTAAATTCATGTCCTAAAGGGATTCCTGCAAAAGCTACACCAGTTTCTTCATCAGTACGATTTATGCTAAAGCTAGGAGTTCTTAATAATTTTGATTTTTTAGCTTTTATTTTTGGAGACATAGAAACTAGTTCATCTACGAGAGAAACCATAGTGTTGGATATATCATCGGAATCAGCACTGACTTTTATAAGTACAGTGCCTTCCATAAGCTCAAGATATTGAGCTAATTGTTGTTTTATATCTTTATCTAGTATCATAGGCGTACCTCTTAGATCCTTCCTACAAGATCAAGGCTTGGTTTAAGAGTTGATGCGCCTTCTTTCCATTTTGCTGGGCAAACTTCGCCAGGATTATTTCTAACATATTGAGCAGCTTTAATTTTATTTACTATTACAGCTGCATCACGACCGATATTGCCAGCATTAATTTCAATTGCTTGAATAACACCATCTGGATCTATGATAAAAGTACCACGATCTGCAAGACCATCAGATTCAATCAATACATCAAAGTTGCGAGATAATGTATGTGAAGGATCACCAATCATAGTATAAGTTATTTTTTTGATGGCTTCTGAACTATCGTGCCATGCTTTATGTGTGTAGTGTGTATCTGTTGAAACTGAATATACTTCAGCACCAAGCCCCTTTAAAGTTTCATAATTATCTTGTAAATCTTCTAATTCAGTAGGGCATACGAATGTGAAATCTGCTGGATAAAAACAAACTACACTCCATTTACCTTTGAAATTTTCTTCAGTGATATCTATAAATTCACCGTTTTTGTAAGCTGATGCTTTAAATTGTTTTACTTCTGTTCCTATTAATGACATAATATATTACCTCCTAAAATTCATTTTTATATTTAAACTATATTTATATTTTATTAAATATTATTATTTAATAATGATAATGATTATCACTTAAGATAATTATAAATCTAAATTATAATTTGTCAATACCATTATGTAAAAATTCTTTTAGTAATATTTTTACTTGAGTTTTCTAAAATTTAAAGGTGTTTTTCCATATGTTTTCTTAAACATTTTAGCAAAATTAGCAGAGTAATTGTATCCAACCTTATATGCTATCTCCTCGATACTTAAATCTGTTGTTGATAAAAGATTTGCAGCAATAATCATTCTAATATGATTTGTATATTCACCAATCGACATATGATAATATTTTGAAAATCCTGCCTTTAATTTTTGCTCATTTAAAAAGACCATCTTACTTAAGCTATTTATATTTGGAGGATTATGATAATTTTTAGATAAAATATCATGAGCTTTTTGAATAGCACGAATATCAAAAGAGGTTAATCTTACTATTCTATTATTACCAATATTAATGTTTCCATAGTCAATCTGATTAGTAAAAGCATTCTCAGGAGATTTATTGACCTCGTTTATTAAAATAGCAATACATTCTAATATTTTACTTTCCAAGTAAATACTATTTAATAAGTTTTTATTAGCTAAGCTTTGTAGTTGACGGATAATTTCTGTAATTTCTAGAGGAAGATAGATATATGTATAATTTCTAATAAAAGAATCAAAATCGATCGCATTAGAAAAATTAGGCTTTATAATTTCGGTGAAATATTTTTCATGTATAGTTATTTCAGTTCCATGATAATGCTGACCTTTTGCCCATTTTTGTTTTCCTTTTAAATCTTTTTCTACAACAAAGAATGAAGAAGGCGTAAAAGAGGATACAGGATTATTTTCAAGCTGAAATTCTGTAACTCCCTTATAAACTAATCCAAAACGCATTAGTAGCTCAGGGTTAGAAAAAGATAAGGAAAAGTCTTTAGGAATAGTATAATCCGCAATACCTAAACTATAATATCCATCCCTTGAATAAATAATGCAATGACCAAATTCGGGTCTATCCTTATTTGTATATAAAGTATAATTTTCATTTTCAATTTTACTAAAATTCAATTTTTTTAAGACTGCGGCTTTAAACTCATCACTAGATTTTACAATCATAAAATACTCCTTTAATTTTTATATTATTAGACATATGATATAGATACTCAAAACAAGAAAATGATTAGTTAAGATGTAAAACTAATTAAATTAGATGTGAATATTGCATTGAGAATGAATATCATCTACAATTGCTTTGGTTAAGAATAAATTCTAAACTAATTATAAAATGTTGTAAAGTATATTTTAGAAAAGTTAGAAGTCGGAGGGAATTATGAAAAGAAGAACAAATAAAATTAAATCAGTTTTAGCTTTAGCAGCAATTGTGTCAGTGACGGGTTCAATGCAAGTTAAGGCAGAGACTTATCCTAGAATACCATCAGAAGAAGGAACTATTTATGAAGCAGCGGCTTATAAAGACGGTAAGTTTTATATTAAGGGAGAGACAAAAGAGGCTGAAAATGAAGGGGCATATTATTTAAATGGAGATAAGTATACTGAAATTAATGATATAGATATTGAAAGAGAAGTTTATAGAACATACTTAGATAAATATATTGAGATGAACTATGGAGATTACTATTTGGACATGTCAAATGGTGAGTTGTCGGAAAACAGCTTAATAGAGGATGATGTAGATAATGCATACTTGGCGTTATCAAGAAAGATAAGAAAAAACACTAAAGGAAGATATTCAGAGACTAGTTTGAAAAACGATTTAGTTGAAATCCCTAATACCAAATTCGGAAAAAGCTGGTATTTTACTAATTATGATGGTTATAATATTTACACAGATTCAGAAGGAAATTATATAGATGCGGATTACAATTTAGGTAAAATTAAGGTTGCAACAACATCGAGCAATATTATTACATTAACAAATACAATTGATAAAAAAGAAGGAACCAGAGCATACGTTTCAGAGTCAAATGTACTCGGACAAGATGCAGATTATATATATAGAACTGCAAAGGTTACTATTGAAAGTGATGAAATAATAAGTAAAATAGATGGGATTGATGTAAATGCTGGAAATGCATTTGATACAAGTGAAAATGATGGTAAAACAGTAAGTTTTCTAGCTATACAAAAGATTTCAAAAGAGCAGGCTGAAGATAAGATAGATGGTGCTAACTATGCTAAAAATACAGTTACATATATACTTTCTGGTACAGATGGAACATCTGTAAGTCTACTTGATGGGGCCCAAATAAGTGTGGCAGGAGGATATATGGTTGAGTATATAAAAGATTCAGGAACAATAACAATTCAAACTATTTCATTATATGAAGAGCGAGGAAATCAAAATTATGTATATGCTTATAATATTGCGGCAGAAGAAATAAAAAATATAGATATCGATACGAATGGAAACCTATGGAAGGTTGAAAATGGAATTGTATATAAATTTGATAATTACAGTGAATGGGATAAGATTTATAAGGTAGATGGATCTATGGATAATTTATCGGTTTATGATGAAAATCATATGATAATTTGGAGTGAAGATGTTGATGTTTACTCAATAAAATCAGAGGATACAGAAGAGATAAAGGTAGAAGGATATGGGCCAGAAGAGATTTTAGCAAAAAAATTAGGATGGATAATGAATACAGATGGAAGCTGGAGTTATAATAAGCCAGAGTATATTAAAGCTACTGGATGGCTTTACGACGAGAATAAATGGTATTATTTAAATTCTTTTGGAATAATGCAGACAGGATGGATTAATGAAAATAGCAAATGGTACCATTTAAGCGAAAACGGAGCGATGAAAACTGGATGGCTAAATGAGAGTGGAAAATGGTATTATTTAAATACATCAGGAGAAATGCTTTATGATACTACGGTTGATGGATATAAACTGGGGATTAATGGGGATTTGATTCAATAATTTTTAATATGTTTCAGGCTTAAGTAATTGATAGTATAAAGTTATTTAATTCATATATAAGCCAAAAATAATCAATTAAGGTGCAAAAATAATTAAATCTGGTGCAAATATTGAAATGAGAATGAATATCATATACAATTGTTTTTGTCGGAAATAATAAAGTGGAACTTAATTCAGATAGAATATGATCTATGTATAAATTTGAGTTGGATTTTTATAATGAATGGTTACTCTGTATAGAAATGTATTACTTAGTCTCTACATTAATAGAAAAGTAGAGTGTAATTCACTTTGCCCATTGCTCTAGATTGGATTTTCACAGTAGCTAGATAGTGGAAAAAAATATAAATTATGAAAGGAAGATACAAAATGAAGAAAATTTCAGTGGCTAAGAAACTTTTAGCAGTTTGCTTAACGTCAATGATATTTGTTGGGTGTACAAATACAAGCAATTCTACAGTAAAAGAGGAGAATAAAACTGTTAAAGTAACTGATGTTAAAGGAGAAATTGAAATTCCAGCAAATCCTCAAAGAATAGTTGATTTAAGTGGTAAGAGTGATGTTTTATCAATTTTGGGATATAAAGTAATAGGAACAGCTAATAGTGATGCTTATAATTATAAAAAATTACCTACATATTTAGAAGATACATTAAAGGATGCAACAATAGTAGGTTATAGCATGCAGGACACTATGGACATTGAAGCAATAATGAATTTAAATCCTGACTTAATAATAATTTCAACAGTACAGGAAAAAATGTATAATCAGTTAAAAGAAATTGCACCAACAGTTATGATTAAATCAGAAGCATTAAATTGGAAGGAAGATGTTAAGAATTTAGCAAAAGTTTTTGATAAAGAAGATATAGCAAATGATTGGATAGAAAATTATGATAAAAAAGCAAAAGAAGCAGGAGATAAGATTAAGGAAACTCAGGGGAAAGATGCAACTTATTTATCCTTCTTAGCTAGCGGTGGTCAATTCTATGTATTTGATGGAGCTGGATTTGGAAATGTATTATATGAAGATATGGGTTTAAATAAACCAGAAGGTATGCCAGAGCAGACTGATATAAGCTTACCAGTTGTAACATATGAAGGACTTGCAGCAATAAAAGCAGATAATATATTCGTTCTTGCAACTGATGAAGACTCAAAAACTCTTGAAGGAAATGCAATATGGAATGGACTTCCAGCAGTAAAGAATGGCAAGGTTGTTAAATTACCATCCTCACCTTATTTTAATCAAGGCTATAGTCCAATAGGAAGAGAAAAACTTTTAGATGAAATAGTGGAGAAGTTAAATGAAAAGAAATAATAAAAATGCAATAACTTTTACAGTTTGTAGTATTTTTATTCTGATAGTGGGTCTAATCCTAGGCGTAAGCCTAGGAGCTACCCAGATTGGAATTTCTGAAATATGGCATAGTATTTTTAACTATAGTGAACAGCTTGAACTTGTACTTATTAGAGATGTACGTATTCCTAGAGTTCTATGTGTATTATTTACAGGAGGGATTTTGGGTGTAACAGGAGCCATGATTCAGGGAGTAACAAGAAATCCAATAGCAGAACCATCGCTTCTTGGTGTAAGCCAGGGAGCTACTTTGGTTATTGCAATATTTTATGCTATGGGAATTTCAATAAATACTACAAATGTTATGATAGCAGCCTTAATTGGTTCAATATTTAGTGGAATTATAGTAATAGGTTTTATATCAAGAAAAGCAAATAATAGTTCAATTACAAAAATACTTTTAGCAGGAACTGCTATGAGTACCTTTTTTATTTCTCTTACAACTATTGTAGGGTTATTATCAAACCAATCCCAGCTTCTTGCTTTTTGGGTAGCTGGAGGTTTTAGAAATGCAACCTGGTTAGACTTTAAATTAGTTTCAGTGATTGCAACCATAGGTTTAATAATTGCACTTTTACTTTCAAAAAAGATAAATATATTAAGTCTTGGAGATGATGTTGCAATAAGCCTTGGGCAAAATCCTGAGAAAATAAGATTAATAACTTTACTTGTTATGATACCAATGTGTGCAGGTGCAGTTGCTGTTGGTAAAAATATTGGTTTTGTTGGACTTATTGTACCTCAGATTGTAAGAAAAATTTTAGGAGAAGATTATAGAATAAACATACCTTGTTCTTTTTTATTTGGAGCAGTTCTTTTAACTTATGCTGATATTGCTGCAAGAATGTTTTTAAATCCTTATGAAACACCAATTGGAATATTCACAGCCTTAATAGGAGTTCCATTCTTTATAGCTGTAGCGAGAAAGGAGAAAGGCTGATATGAAAAAGAAAAATTTTAAAATGACAGTTTTAATATTAGTAGCCTTGCTGTTTATATCTTTAATATTATATTTGAGCTGGGGAACTTATAAAATAGGACCTTTAGATATTATAAATACGCTCCTTGGAGGGGGAACAAAACTACAGAAAGCAGCACTTTTAAACACCAGGATTCCAAGACTTTTAGTTGGAATTTCAGTAGGAATAGCCCTATCTACAGCTGGAGCACTCCTTCAGACAATAACAAAAAATGAATTAGCTGATTCAGGGATAATAGGTATTAATGCTGGAGCAGCAGTGGCAGCTGTTATTTTTATTTCTTTAAAAACTGAGGATTACTATAGTGAACTTGGTGCTTTATCTATTTATGTGCTGCCTCTTATGGCGATTTTAGGTGCAGGAATTTCAGCAATTATACTTTACCTTTTATCAAGCAAAGATAGAGTAAGGCCAAAGAGACTGCTTCTTATAGGACTTGGAATAAATGCAGGTTTAAGTGCTTTTATAACTTTTTTCACTTTTAGAGGAGGAGCTGGTGATTATAACAGAGTGCTAATCTGGACATCTGGAAGTCTCTGGGGTTCAGGTTGGGATTATGCAAAAATAATAATTCCATTAGTTATTATAATGTTTACTCTAGTAATCATGAATTATAAGAAATTAGATGTTCTTAATTTATCAGATGAACATGGAGTTTGCCTTGGATTAAATTTAAATAAGGAGAGAAAAAAATTCTTAACACTTGCGGTTATTCTTGCTGGAGCAGCTACAGCTTTTGCAGGTAATATTGGATTTATAGGCTTAATATGTCCTCATATAGCGAGAAGGTTAGTTGGACCTTATCATAAAAACTTTCTTGTAATATCTGCGATTATAAGTGCAGTAATAATTTTACTTGCAGATGCAGTTTCAAGAAATTTATTTTCTCCAATTGAAATACCCGTTGGAATTACAATATCAATTTTTGGAGTGCCATATTTTATTTACTTAATGATGAAGGAGAATTAGATGGAAGCGATTAGTGTAAAAAATTTATCCGTAGCCTATGAAGATAATTTAATAATAGATAATATGAACCTTTCGATTCCAAAGGGAGAAATAAGTATAATCATAGGAGCCAATGGATGTGGAAAATCAACTCTGCTTAAGACTATAGGTAGAATAATAAAACCAAAGAACGGTGAAATTTTTGTAAATGAAAAGAATATAAAAAAACAAAAGGAAAAAGAAATAGCAACTCAGGTTGCCTTCTTGCCTCAGGGGCCAACATGTCCAAGTGGAATTACTGTTAAAGAATTAGTTGCCTACGGAAGATTTCCACATCAAAAGATGATTGGAGGCCTAAATAGCCACGACAAGGAAATCATAGATTGGGCAATAGAGGAGACAGGTCTTAAAGAGTTTGCAGACAGGGAAATAGATAATCTATCTGGAGGCCAGAGGCAGAGAGCATGGATTGCAATGACCTTGGCTCAGGAAACAGATATAATCATGTTAGATGAGCCTACAACTTATTTAGATATGTCTTACCAACTTGAAGTATTAGAGGTATTAGAGAGATTAAATAAAAAGAATAATATCACTGTTGTAATAGTTCTTCATGAATTAAATAATGCCTGCAGATTTGCAAGTAATATCATTGGACTGAAGCAGGGGAAAATCATATGCAAGGGTATTCCTAGGGAAGTAATAACACAAGAAAACTTAAGAAAAATCTACGGAATAGATGTTAAATTACAATTAAGTGAAAATGGTGAGTATCCAATCTGCGTAGAATATGAACTTAGGCACATGAAAGAAAATAATAAACCAAAGATGTGCTGAATATTTCGTGTCAGACAAGGAAGTAGATTAGCCTAATAGCCAAGCCCTATTGGGGCAATCTGCTGACGCAGTATGACGCGAAATAGGCAAGCATATTGGTCTATTATTTTTTTGATTGTGCCGTGAAAGAGGATAACATGAGAAATAAGAACTTTATTATAATTGTTATTGGTCAGATAATATCTCTATTTGGAAATGCAATTCAGAGATTTTGTATGTCTTTATACATTTTAAATTTAACAGGAAGTGCTGGAGTTTTTTCAACCATATTAGCAATATCAACTATTCCATATGTTTTATTTGCACCAATTGCAGGCTTCCTTGCGGATACAGTAAACAGGAAAAAAATAATGGTTTATCTTGATTTTGTAAGTAGTGTATTAATGGGCGCCTATGGAATAATACTTATGAGTGGAAGAGATAATACCATAATAGTAGGTATTGTAATGTTTATGTTAAGTGTTATTTATACTTTATACAGTCCAGCCGTTACATCCTCTATTCCTCAAATTATAGAAAAGGAAAAATTACCTTCAGCTAATGGAATAATTCAGCAGGTTGGATATGTAGTTAATTTGCTTGGACCAGTACTTGGAGGGATTTTATATAGTTTTATTGGAATAAAGCTGGTTGTAATAATAAATGCTATAAGCTTTTTAATATGCGCAATCTTAGAGTTATTTTTAAATATTCCTGATTTGGAAATAAGGGAGAAATTTAAAAATCCTATCTTAAAATCAATAAAGGAAATGAAAAAGAGTTTTATATATTTGAAGGAAAGAAAGACAATCGTCTTAGGAATCATAGTTTCTTATGCTCTGACTAATATTTTTGTGGTGCCGATTTTAAGTGTTGTGACTCCATATTTTATTAATATACAAATGAGTCTGCCTTCCAGTATGTATGGTTTTATAGAAGCTATATTTGTTGCAGGCATGATAATAGGAGGCATGGCAATAACCTTTAGGCCTAAATTATTTAGTGTGAAAAAATTACATAAGACCATGTATCCTATGGTAATTGCTCTAATAATTATGGGAATAGCTGTATACTTAAATGCTGAAAATAAATTCTTTATTTTAGGGCTTTATTCATTTGGAGGTTTTGGAATAATGTTATCTTTGGCTTTATCTAATATTATATCTTTAAACTATATTCAACAGGAAGTAAGGGGAGATATGCTTGGAAAGGTCAGTGCTTTTTCTACAGCAGTAGCTACAGTAAGCGTGCCCCCTGGACAACTGATTTTTGGACAATTAATAGATTTTAATTTTAGCCTTTTTAGCATCGTTATTCTGACTACTATTTCTAGCGTTGGAGTAGTGTATTTTATAAAATGGAATGTAAGAAAAGCTTAAAAATAAATAACTAATCTTTAACGTATATTGATGTAAGTAAATTAAATTATAGAGTATAGTTAGAGAATATTTAACAATGATTGAGACGTTATAAATATTAATTAAAAGCTGGGGCGCTCTTATATAAGAAAGCCTCAGCTTTATTTATTTCATATTCTAATGAGATAATCAAGTAGACTAAAAAATTATATTGTGTGATTAGTAAAGTTACCACTGAATTATTGGGATAACTGATGAACTTTATAAAGCTGTTTTTGAATAATCAGCGAGTTTGCTGTTGTTTTAAACTTTTTTAAAAAGTAATCAAGTCCGATATTAAAAATTTACGTATTTTCGAACAGGTCTAAAAAATTCTTTCCAGATGATGAAAGGTACCCTGTTTTTGACCATATTATAGCTATCTGAGTTGTTAATATGTCACTATCAATTTCTTTGTAAATTATACTTGAAGAACCTATTAATTTTATTGCAGATTTTGGTACTATGGCGATTCCAAGTCCAGAATTCGCCCAAAGCAGGGAAGTTCGTGCATCATCATTTTTGCAAAATACAGTTGGCTGAAAATTAAAATCTTGGCATACTTTAAATATGAGACTTTCAAATCGTCTATAGAATATCAAGGGTTTATTATTTAATTCAGTAATGTTTATGATTTCACTATCAGTCCAGTTTAAGTCTTTTCTCATAGCTGCAACCATAGGCTCTTTTGGTAAAAAAATTGAGTTTATTCCCGAATTGTTAAATGGAGTTCTTACAATAGCAATTTCAATTATACCTTTATCCAATAACTCTAATAATTCATAGGTATTCCCTTCATGAATTTCAAAATTTATGAAAGGGTATTTTTCGTGGAATATATTTAACCTGCTATCTAAAAGTGACGCTCCAGATGAAGATACAGTGCCTATGGATAAGGTCCCGTGATTTCCTTGTTTAAAATCTTTTAATTCATTTTCAGTAGATTTTGTTAAAGATAATATCTGCTTAGCGCGCTTATAAAGTATAACTCCAGCATCGGTAAGTTTTATATTTCGACTTCCTCGTTCAACCAGTTTAACGCCGAGTTCATCTTCTAAATTTTTCAACTGATAGCTTAAAGGGGGTTGAGCCATATGAAGTCTTTTGGCAGCATTTGTTATTTGGCCTTCTTCTGCAATTGCATAAAAATATTTTAATTGTTTAATATCCATTTTTTATCCACCTTTTGATATACAAAAAATATATGGCATCGATACATATTATGTATTTTTTATATAGATATGTTTTTGTTATAATGATAAAGGAAATTTTGAGAATGTTCAATAAGACATTACAGATAGGGGGATAAATCTTGAAATATTTATTAAAATTCGTAAAACCGTATAAAAGGCAAGTCACATTAGGTCCTATATTTAAGTTGCTTGAGGCTGTCTTTGAAATATCAATACCAACAATAATGATATTTATAACAGATAAGGGAATAGGAACAAAAAACATAAACTATATATTTGAAATAGGGTTAATAATGCTTTCTATGGCAATTTTAGGTGTGTTATCATCTTTTACATGTCAGTATTTTGCATCTATTGCTTCACAAGGGTTTGGGACGGCTCTTAGAAATGAGATGTTCAAAAAGATAGGAACTTTTTCATATAATGAGATTGATGATTTTGGGACGCCATCTCTTATTAATCGTGTTACAAATGATGTGAATCAGCTTCAACTTGGCCTTGCAATGCTTATAAGACTTGCTATAAGGGTACCGTTTCTTTGCATTGGTGGAATTATAATGGCTATGTATCTTGACGTGAAATTGTCGCTTATAATGTATTTATCAATTCCATTCTTTGCTTTTGCAATATATCTTATTATGAATAAATCTCTTCCTCTATATAAGGTGGTTCAAAGAAAACTTGATAAGTTGTCGCTTATTTTAAGAGAAAATTTATCTGGAGTAAGAGTTATAAGAGCATTTTCAAGAGTAGAAGGTGAAAAAGTAAGATTTAGAGAATCGAATGAGGAACTTGCAAGCACTGCAATTAAGGTAGGAAAAATATCTGCTCTTATGAATCCAGTTACAAGTGTAATAATGAATTTTGCACTTATGGCAGTAATTTGGTTTGGCGGAATAAGAGTAAATGTAGGTGGAATGACAACAGGACAGGTTATAGCTTATATAAATTATATAAACATGGTATTATCGGCGCTCATAGTACTTGCTAGCCTTATAGTTACTTTTACTAAAGCAGCAGCTAGTTCAGCTCGTGTAAATGAGGTACTTAGAACAGAACCAAGTATTAAGTACAGTGGAAATTCTGAGTTTAGTAAAAATATTAATAAAGATATTCCAATAATTAAATTTGATAATGTATCTTTTTCTTATAAAGGATCTAAGGAAGATGCAATAAGTAATATTTCTTTTGAAATAAAAAGAGGACAAATGGTTGGGATAATAGGTGGTACAGGTTCAGGAAAAACTACTTTAGTTAATTTAATACCTAGACTATATGATGCAAGCAAAGGAAATGTTTTGCTAAATGGAATTAATGTTAAAGATTATTATAAAAAAGAAATTGATAACAATATAGGACTAGTTCCTCAAAAAGCCGTTTTATTTACCGGAACTGTATCAGAAAATATAAGATGGGGCTCTCAAAATGCAAGCATGGGTGAAGTTAAGAAGGCAGCTGAAATCGGAATGGCAGCAGATTTTATAGAAAAAATGCCTGAAAAATATGACACATATATATCCCAAGGCGGAGTTAATTTCTCTGGTGGTCAAAAGCAAAGACTTACTATAGCAAGAGCCTTAGTAAAGAAACCTGAAATATTAATAATGGATGACAGCTTAAGTGCTCTTGATTATGCTACAGATGCTGCACTTAGAAAAGCTCTTAAAGAAAATTCCAGTGATACAACTGTAATTATGGTAACTCAAAGAATAAGCACTGTAAAGGATGCTGATTTAATAATTGTATTAGATGACGGAAAACTTGCGGGAGTTGGAAACCATGAACAATTGCTTAAAGAGTCCGAGGTTTATAGAGAAATATGTAGCTCTCAAATTACAAAGGAGGCTATGTAAATGAAAAAAAGTACATTTTCTAGATTAATTAGTTATGTTTCAAAATATAAAGGATATATGTTTGCATCTCTGATATTTGCGCTAATAAGTAATATACTTATAGCATTTATGCCGTTAATAGTGGGAAGGTCTATTGATCATATAGTTGCTAAAGGTGAAGTTGATTTTGATGGATTAATTAAGACAATTATAATACTAGGAGTAATATATGTAATAAGTGCACTATTTACGTGGCTATTTACTATAGTGGCTAATATTGTAGCATATAACACAGTAAAAGATCTTAGAAATGAAGCCTTAAATAAGATAAGCTCTCTGCCTTTAAAATACTTTGATAAAAATCCTCATGGAGATATTATAAGCAGACTTACAAATGATATGGATAATGTTTCAGATGGGTTATTTCAAGGAATAACACAATTTTATCCAGGAATCATAACTATAATAAGTTCAATTGTTTTGATGGTAAGTTTAAGTTTTAAATTAACGTTGGTTATAGTTTTAATGACACCTTTTTGTTTTCTTATTGCTTCTTTCATTACAAAGAGATCAAATAAAATGTTTAAAGAGCAGCAAAAGACTTTAGGTGAATTAAATGGTTATATAGAAGAAATCGTGGGAAGCCAAAAAGTAGTAAGACTTTTTGGATATGAAGAAAGAGCACAAGAGAACTTTTCGGGAATTAATTCAAGGCTTTACAAGTGCGGACAGCTTGCACAGTTTTATTCATCGCTTACTAATCCAGCCACAAGATTTGTAAATAATATTACATATATTTTAGTTGGCCTTGTTGGAGGAATACTTTCGGTTTTAAGCGGGTTAAGTGTTGGTGTTATTTCGAGTTTCTTAACCTATTCAACACAGTTTTCGCAACCAATAAACAATATTACTAGTGTAGCTACTCAGCTTCAAGCAGCTCTTGCATCTTGTGAAAGAATATTTTCTATTATAGATGAGGAGCCAGAAAAAGCAGATTCTAAAGAAGCTGAAAATATAGAGAGCTGTGATGGAAATGTTGAGTTTGATAATGTATCATTTTCTTATAATAAGAAAGTTCCACTTATAGAAAATTTCAGCGTTAATATAAAAAAAGGAAGCACAATAGCTATTGTAGGACCAACTGGTGCTGGCAAAACCACTATAGTTAACTTACTTATGAGGTTCTATGATTTAGAGAAAGGTAGGATTACTATAGATGGTAAGAGTATAAATGACCTTACAAGAAATAATCTTAGAAGGCAATTTGGTATGGTGCTTCAAGATACATGGCTATTTGAAGGAACCATAAGGCAAAATATTGCTTATGGTAAACCAAATGCTACTTTAGAAGAAGTTGAAAATGCAGCTAAAGCTGCCTTTATTCATAGTTTTATAAAAAGACTTCCTGATGGTTACAATACGATTATAACTGAATCTGGAGGAAATCTTTCTGAAGGTCAAAAGCAGCTTTTGACTATAGCCAGAGTAATGCTAATTGATCCGCCAATGCTCATATTAGATGAAGCAACAAGTAATGTAGATACAAGAACTGAGCTAAAAATACAAAATGCATTTCTTTCAATGATGAAAGGACGTACAAGCTTTGTTATAGCTCATAGACTTTCTACTATCCGTGATGCAGATATAATCCTTGTTATGAAGAATGGTAAAATTGCTGAAAGAGGGAATCATGAGGAACTTGTAAATAAAGGTGGAATTTATACAGAACTTTATAACAGTCAGTTTAAGCATCAGCTGTAAAAAGATGTTTATATATTTAAAAAAATTTATATGTTAGTATAAATTGTATAGGTAATATCATATTTAATAATATAGCTTTTTTATCATGAGTCTCTTAAGGCTATAGAGGATCATAAATTTTTAAATGTATAAGAGGTAGAAAAATGAAACGTAATAATAGTAATAGCACTAAAAATATTAAGAGAGCGAGAATTACTATATTAATTGTTGCAGTTGCATTACTTGTAATTATAGGAAGCATAGTAGCAGTACAGAAATTTTCAGCAGGCAGTAAGACGGTACAAGCTGCTAGCAACACGGGAGAAAGTATTAATGATGATAAAGAAAATAGCGATTCAGTTAATAAGGAAAGCAATGGCAACGTAGAAGATGTTGCATATTTAGAAAAGTATATTGAGCAGCAAGAGAAGAACCAAAAGCCTGATGGAGCTGATGGTAAAAAAGTTGCTTACTTAACTTTCGATGATGGCCCATCGACAACAGTTACCCCTCAAATTTTAGATATCCTTAAATCTGAAGATGTACATGCAACATTTTTCCTTATAGGAAAGTATGTTGATAAAGATGATGCAAGCAAGAACCTAGTAAAGAGGGAAGTAGCAGAAGGTAATGCAATAGGCATACATTCATATTCACATGACTATGGTTACTTATTTCCAAAGGGTAAAATAAACTTGGAGAATTGTATGTCTGATTTTGATAAAACAGATAAAGCTTTAAAAAACGTTTTAGGCGAAGATTTTTCAACACGATCAATTAGGTTTCCAGGTGGACAAGAAACATGGAGTAAAAAGGATCCTCAAGGAGCAGAAAAAGTGGACAAAGCCCTACATGAGAAGGATTGGCATCAAATTGATTGGAATGCATTATCAGGAGATGCAGAAGGTACTCATAAAAAGAATGCAGATGAACTAACTCAGGAAGCTATAAAAAGTATTGGTAATAGAGAAAAGGCACTGATTTTAATGCATGATACTTATGGAAAAGAAGAAACAGCGAAGGCTTTACCAAGAATAATAGAATATTTAAAACAGCAAGGCTATGAATTTAAAATAATAGAATAATTAATTATTATCTCCCTCTTATTTATAAAATAAGGGGGAGACTTTTTGTTCTCTAGGACTTTATGTTGAGATTAAACATGTGGACATTGTACCACTTGAGAGTATAAGTTATGTAAGCCAATCGAAAATTAAAAATATGAATGATTTTTATCACTTATATTTTTAATTTTAAGTTATAGTATTATTTAAAGTGCATTATTTAAAGTGTATTGTATAAATAGCCAATGAATTAAGAGATTGGGTGGCAAAATTTAGCTTTCATTTATACCTGCGTTAGTATAATATGTAAATTGATAAAATGAAATTTATACAATTGAGTTAAAGGTTATTGAAAATGTAAAATTGTATTTTAAAATAATATATATATTATTTTGCAAAACTAATTCTTCATCATAATTCTAAAAATATTGCAAGAATTTTAGCCGTAATTGTGAATTGTGAAATGTGCATTGTGAATTGCAACATATATATGTTAAAGAACTAAGATTAGGAGTGAAGAATTTTGATACTTAGCAAAGAAGTGGTTATAAGGCACAGTAAAGGATTGCATGCAAGAGTCTTGGCTATGGTTGTTCATAAGGTAAGCGAACTTGAAAAGAGACATGATTTAAAGTTTTTTATAATTTATAAAGATAAAAAGAAAATTTTAGCTACAAGTCTTATGCCACTGGTTTTATTGAAGGTAAAGCAGAATGAGAAAATTATAGTAGAAGTTCATGGAGAAGATCCAAAAGAACCGCTAGATGAATTATGCGATTTTCTACAAAGTGATTTTGATTTAGAAGATAAAAGTACTATTAATCAAGTTGATAACATAATAAATAATAATACTATAACGTTGGAGCACGTATTCAGTAATATACCTAATGGAATCATTGCCACAGATGAGAAAGATATAATTTCAATATTCAATGAGGAAGCAGAAAGGTTATTAGGGATATCTTCCGGAGATGCTATTGGAAAAAAGGTATATGAAATAATAGAATTCACAAATCTTCATGAAATAAATAGAACTGGCAAATCGGAATTAATGGTAAAAGAAATAATAAATAATAGAATATTGCTTATAAATAGAACTCCAATAATAATAGACAAGAAACCTAAAGGTGCATTAGCAGTATTTAATGATATATCAAAATTAGAAAAAGTTAAAGATGAACTTAAAACGGTGAAAGATTTGAAAGAGAGGCTACAGCTTATATTAGAAACAGTACAAGATGGTATATGTGTTATAAATTCAGATGGATATATAACATACGTAAATAAGGCGTATCTTAGAATTTTGAACGAAAAAGAAGAGGATATATTAAATAAAAATATTAGAGATGTATCTCCAGAGGGTGCAAGAATTAAAGTACTTAAAACAGGAGAAAGCATCATAGGGGCAATCAGCTATAAGGAAAATGGTGTAATAATAGTTTCAAATGTAAACCCTATAGTGATTGATGGAGAAATAACAGGTGTTGTGTCCATAGTTAAAAATGTAACAGAAGTTCAAAAACTTTCTGAGAAACTAACTCAGGTCTCTGCAAAAGCTGATTATCTAGAAGAAGAGCTTATGAGAACTAAGAAACCTGATTCAGCTTTTTCGAAGTATATAGGTCATAGTGGGAAGATATTAGATGCACTTGCTACAACATTAAAAGCAGCGAAAACAGATACCACCGTATTAATAAGAGGAGAAAGTGGGACAGGAAAAGAATTAATTGCAGAAGGAATACATTTTTCAAGTAAGAATTCCAAAGGACCTTTTATTAGAGTAAATTGTGCAGCAATACCACAAAACTTATTAGAAAGCGAACTTTTTGGATATGAAAAAGGAGCTTTTACAGGAGCTATAAAAAGAAAATTAGGTAAATTTGAATTGGCTCAAAATGGTACTATACTTCTAGATGAAATAGGAGAAATGGATAAGAGTATGCAGGCTAAAGTTTTGAGAGTAATTCAAGAAAAAGAATTTCAAAGAATTGGTGGAGAAGAAACTATAAAAATAAATGTTAGAATAATTGCTGCGACTCACAGAAATTTAGAAGAAATGGTAAAGTCAATGGAGTTTAGAGAAGATTTATATTATAGGTTAAATGTAATTCCAATATTTTTGCCGCCTTTAAGAGAAAGAAAGCAAGATATAGCGCCTTTATTAGAGCACTTCATAGATAAAATAGGTAAGAGGATAAATAAAAGAATAACTATAGTAACAAATGATGCAATGGAATCTCTATTAGAATACAAATGGCCAGGAAATATAAGGGAGTTAGAGAATCTGGTAGAGAGAATAATGGCTTTAAATGAAACAGAAGTAATAGAATTAAGTGATCTTCCAGCTTATATGAGAAAAGATATAAATACAGTTAAAAATGCAATCAAAAGTAAAAATAATAATGAAATAGACATGCTTATTGAAACAGATGAAATATTACCGCTAAAGGAATATGAAAAAATTATAATAGAAAAAGCACTTAAGAAATATGGAAGTTATAATGCTGCGGGAAAAGCATTAGGACTTACTCATAAAACAGTAGCCGCGAAGGCAAGACAATATGGAATAGAGAAAAAGGTAACTTGGGAATAAAAAATAGCAAGTTGGTAAAAAGTATCATGATAAAAAAGAACAACTTGATACTTTTTACCAAGAGATATACTATTTATATTACAATTTTTTGTAAATGTTTACTTGCACTTTAGGCTAGAAGGCTCGAAAATACACACTTTTAAGTATATTTAATTAGTAATTGAAATTGTGGCATGAGTATTGCTCTATATAAAAGTACAAATATAAATAAAAACAAATCAAAATTATTTACATATATTCTAAAAAATTTAATTCATGAAAGTTATATTATATTACTTAGGTAATAAAGGTTAATAATTTTATAATGAATGAATTATATTATTTAGAACTTATATATATTGCAAAAATAATTCTTCATCATAATTCTAAAAATATTAAAAGAATTTTAACTGTAATTGTGAATTGCAACATATGTATATAAATTAGATATAAATAATTTTAATCATAAAGAATATTTAAATATGGGAGGAAGAATTTTATGAAAAAAATAATTAATGATGCAAATCTAGTGCTTGAGGATATGTTGAAAGGAATGGTAGCTGCACATCCGGAATATATAAAAAAATTAGAAAATGCAGATGTTTTAGTAAGAGTAGATTCACCAATAGATGGAAAGGTTGCTTTAGTAAGTGGTGGAGGAAGTGGACATGAGCCAGCTCATGGAGGATATGTAGGAAAAGGAATGCTTGATGCAGCAGTAGCAGGAGCAGTGTTTACATCACCTACACCAGATCAAGTATATGAAGCAATAAAAGCTGTAGACTCAGGTAAAGGAGTTTTACTTGTAATTAAAAATTATACTGGGGATGTTATGAACTTTGAAATGGCAAAAGATATGGCTGAAATGGAAGGGATTAATGTAAAAGCTGTTGTAGTAAACGATGATGTTGCAGTTGAAAATAGTACTTATACAGCAGGACGAAGAGGGATTGCAGGAACAATATTTATACACAAAATAGCAGGCGCTAAAGCTGAAACAGGAGCTAGTCTTGAAGAAGTTACAAGAGTTGCAGAGAAAGTAATATCAAATGTTAGAAGTATGGGAATGGCTATTTCATCTTGTATTGTACCAGCTGCTGGTAAACCAAATTTCACATTAGGAGAAAATGAGATGGAAATTGGTATGGGAATTCATGGAGAACCAGGAACTCATAGAGAGGAAATAAAAACAGCAGATGAAATTACAGAACATTTAATGAGCAAAATTCTAGAAGATATCAAATTGAGTAGTGGAGAAGAAGTAGCAGTCATGGTAAATGGCTTATCATCAACACCACTTATGGAGTTATATATAGTAAATAAAAAGGTAAATGAAATATTGGAGGAAAAAGGGGTTAAAATTCATAAAACATTTGTAGGTGAATTTATGACATCTCTTGAAATGGCTGGATTTTCAATAACAGTATTAAAACTTGATAGTGAATTAAAAGAATTATTAGATGCACCAGCAAACACACCAGCATTTAAAGTAATATAAAGCAAAGATTTTTAGGTAGAGTTTTTGAGATTAGATGAATTTAGTAGAGCATATCTAAGAGTGTGACGGATTCTGCTACCAAAGAATTATAATTTAGATGAAGCTTTAATATATAAGCATCATCTAAATTAGGCTATATAGGAGGAATAGAAATGAGTATTCAAGGAAAAAAAGTAATTGAAATATTAGAAAAAATAAGTGAAAAGATAGATGAAAATAAAGCATATTTATCGGAGCTAGACGCTGCAATTGGAGATGGAGACCATGGACTTAATATGAGTAAGGGATTTAAGGCTGTAGTAGAAAAGATAAAAGACGATGATGGAAATGATATTGGAGGTATATTAAAGAAGTCAGGAATGGCATTAGTATCTAATGTTGGTGGAGCTTCAGGACCACTATATGGAACAGCTTTTATGAAGGCAGCTGTAAGTGTTAATGGAAAATCGGAAATTGATATTAATGATTTCGCAAAGATGCTAGATGAGGCTCTTAAAGGTATAAAAATGAGAGGTAAAGGTCAAGCTGATGATAAAACTATGATAGATGCTATAGAGCCAGCATTAAAATCAATAAAAGAAGGTATAGATAGCGGGCTTGAAGCTAAGGAAATTTTAAAAGCAGCAAAAGAAGCTGCATATAAAGGTGTAGAGCATACAAAAGAAATTATAGCTAAAAAGGGAAGGGCAAGTTATCTTGGAGAAAGAAGTTTAGGGCACCAAGATGCTGGGGCTACATCTTCTGCAATAATATTAGAAACAATATATGAAGCTTTAAATTAGTAGTTTTTATTTTGAGTTACATCAAAATAGTCGTTGAAGGAGAATATATATGGTAGGAATAGTGATAATATCGCATAGTAAAAATATAGCAGATGGTGTAAAGGAATTAGCAAGTCAAATGGCACCTAATGTAGCTATAGGTGTGGCTGGAGGAACAGCAGACGGAAGAGTTGGCACTGATATGGATAAAATATCAGCTGCAATAGAAGATGTTTATTCAGAAGATGGAGTAATTATTATTTTTGATTTAGGCAGTGCCTTTATGAATGCAGAAATGGCAATAGAATTTCTAGATGAAAAGATGAAGGAAAAAATAAAGATAGTAGATTGCCCAATAGTTGAGGGAGCTGTGACAGCAGCAGTTGAAAGTAGTATAGGTAAAAATATTGAAGAAATTGAAGAAGCATTAAAACCCATGAATCTAGGAAAAATGCCTTGAAGTAATAAAATATTTATCTGAAGAATAATATTTTAATAGTATTTATATAGATTAAGAAGATAAATTTCTATAATATAAATTTATCTTCTTAATTTTTTTATTCTATAGAAATTTATAATGTAATAGAATCTGTGGATAACTTATGAAGAAGGCTATTTAATTAGTTTTTGTATAGAAAAAGAATAAAAAAGAAATCTTATTCGCCTGCCAGATTTTCCTCACATGCGTTCGGAAAGGCAGATGCGTAAAAAAAATCTACGGCTCCACAGTCGCCTGCGATTTTTTTATAAAGTATATATATTGCAATTCACAGTACACATTTCACAATTGCGGATAAAATTTTCGAAATTTTTTTAGAGTTATAATGAAGGATTATTTTTGTAATATATATCATTTTTCGTGATAAGACATTAATGACATCATCATTAATGAATATAATAAAACATATTATAAATGAAAACTAAAAGTTATTATTCTTGCTTGGGAAATCTGTATATAGATAAGCCAATTATAAGTTAGATTTATACTATGAAATATATCTCAACTAGAAACTGGAACAAAAGTATGTTATTCATTTCGGCGAGTTATATGCATAAGTTCAGGTTTTAGTTGGATTATCTATAATTGAAATTTATAAACATTGACTTGAAAAATTTTAGTTGATACTATTAAATTGAGAATTGTTATTAAAGGAGAGGGATTATGGAAAAATATACACTAAAAATTATTGATATAATTGATGAAACAGATAATACAAAAACATATTTTTTTGAAAAACCAGAAAATTTAACATGGGAACCTGGCTCACATACCCATATTGGGCATATTGGGTTTGATATTGGTGATCAGCCTAGAAAAGAATGGGTAAGACACATGTCCATTACAACTTTACCAGAGGAAAATAAAATTGCCATAACAACAAGAGTGCCAGGGAGCAAATCTGAATTCAAGAATAAGCTATCTGAATTAAAAATTGGTGATGAAGTTGTATTTTTTAAGATAGGTTCAAGAATGGGGTTAAGACGTATAAATAAACCTATAATCTTAATATCAATGGGAGTTGGAATAGCTACTATGAGACCTCTTATTTTATCATTTATTAATGATAAAACTAATATCTCATACTTATCAAATATAAATATAGACTCATCTGATAAATTTGTATTTAGAAATCAACTGGATAGATTAGCAGATGAAAATTATAAGAATTTTTGGATAAATTCTAGGAAAGAATTTTATGAAATACTTAGCCAATCAATGAAATCAGAGGATGCTATGTATTATTTAGTTGGAAGTGACGCATTTATAAAGGATATTATTCAAAGATTAAGAGCAAATAACGTTAAAATTGATGATATTGTTATAGATAGAAAAGATGAGAGAAAACAAAAGTTTTTAGAAGACTAAAGATGATTAAAAGGGTTCCTTCTCTCAGTTTTATTGAGAGAAGGAATAATATTTGATTTATTAGTGGATTCCAGGGATTTTAGGAAGACCTAAGAATCCTCTTTCTAAGTCCTTATCGGTTGGGATGTAATCTTGCATTGGACTCATAAGACTAAAGTATACTTTTAGAATAAGTCGGTCTAAAATATATAAAATTATATTTACATTAAATCCCAAAAGTGATATAATTATGCTTGTGTTGTGATAGATAAAATAAAAATTCTTTGGGTTATTTTTAAATTCACTTGAATGATCGTTTGTATAAATCATTCATGAATTTATTCGAATTATAATTATTTAAAGAATAAAAAAGGACGTTCAATTATAATAACTTACCATCTCGCGTAATTGGTACTTACGTTTTTTAAGCAATATAATTATACTAGTCCTAAAAATATAAATAATGTTTCAAGTATATATTTGTGCTATTGTTATTTGAAGAGTTTTAAAATTATAGAGATTAGATTGAGTAGCTCACTAAGAAAAAGAAATATATTTTTCATTAAATCCTTATCGAAACGCTTTTTTACATGTGCACGTTTCATATGCTACGCCTCCATAATATATCGATTTGAGATGGCATAATAATTATAACATTAATTGGTAAAAAATACAAATTAGCATTGATGATATGTTAAGCAGTAGTAGGAGAATTTCTACTACTATTTTTGGGTTTTAAGAAAAAAATATATAATATGATAATAAATGTGATGTTTCATTGTTAAATCAAATCATGTACCTATAAAATATGTGAAATATTACTAAATATTACTGTGTTTAATTATGACAGGCATTTTTAGATATTATTTTAATTAAATTTATTATATATTGAAATTAAGTAGCGGTTCAATTTCATACATTTTTAAAAAGGAATATATACTCAAATGTAGTGTTTCTATTGAATAATTTTCGTTGATTATTTTAATAAAGTATATTGAAATAAATGAAATTTTTATTAGCTCGAATAAAATATAAGGTCTTAATTAAAATAAGGTATAACAATTTTTAGTTGATTGACGATTAATTAACGATTATGATATTATATGCATATACATATAATATCTGTTTTAATAAATTTATTTTTATTGAATAAAAAATTTTAATGAAATATATGTATATGCATATATTTAGAATGGAGTTGGTTAATTATGAAATCATTATTCGATCAAACGCAAGTTGGTCCACTTAAATTAAAGAACAGATTTATAAGATCTGCAACATATGAAGGAATGGCAGATGAAAAAGGAAATATAAATGATGAACTATTTAAAGTTTACGAAGATTTAGCTAAAGGAGGTGTAGGAACTATAATTACTGGAATAACATCTGTGACTGATTTAGAGGAATTTATTCCAGGCCAAATGGGAATTTATAATGATTCATTTATTGATAATCATAAAAAAATTATTGAAGTAACTCATAAACACAATACCAATATAATATTGCAACTTGGAGCAGCAGGCACACAAACTATTAGAAATGAAGAAAAGGCAATTTTAGGCCCAAGTAATATAACAGATTTGGGATATAAAAATACTCCTAAAGAAATGACTTTGGAAGAAATTGTTTCAATTCAGATAGATTTTGCAAATGCAGCGCTTAGAGCAAAAAAAGCAGGGTATGATGGCATTCAGATACATGCAGCTCATGGATATTTACTTAGTAAGTTCTTAACACCTTATTATAATAGAAGAATAGATGAGTATGGTGGTAGTATTGATAATAGATCTAGAATGCTTATAGAAACGTATAAAAAAATACGTGATAAAGTAGGAAAAGATTATCCAGTTTTAGTTAAAATAAATTGCGAAGATTTTATGGATCAAGGCATGACTTTTGAAGAATGTAAATATGTATGCAAAAAACTTGAAGAGCTTGGCGTAGATGCTGTTGAAATTAGTGGGGGGAGTTTATCTTCACGCCCAAATGAGAGTTATTCAAGAAAAATAGTGAAAGGACAAGCTCCTTACTATACATTTTATGCTGAAAGTATAAAGGAAGAAGTTGATATTCCAGTTATTTCTGTAGGCGGAATACGTGACATTTCAGCCCTAACAAAAATTCTTAATGAAAGCTCCATTGATTATTTTGCATTGTCCAGACCATTAGTATGTGAAAGTAATCTTATTAATCGTTGGAGCGAAGGTAATACTGAGCCATCAAAATGTATATCATGCGGTAAGTGTTCAGGATTTGGCAAAACAATCTGTGTTTTTAACAGGAAATAATATCTTAAACTTAAAAATTAATGATATTATGAGATAAAAATAATATATTCTTCAATAAAGCTAGTTTTTTAAAATCTGCTTGTGAGTATATTGACAATAAGAATTGCTATAGATTACTATATGTATATTCAGAGGTTTTGACGGAGGTAATTTATTTATGTCTAATTTAGATGATTTAAAGAAAATTGGAAGTTGTGTTTGTAGAAATTTGCGTATGACAACAAGGGTCACTACTCAGTATTTTGATCAAGTTTTTCAAGCGGTTGGATTAACAGCACCACAGTTTTCATTATTAGCAGACATAGCATCTCGTGAAAATGTTGCTGTAAGTGAGTTGGCAGAGGCTTTGCTAATGGATCAGACAACAGTAACTCGCAATATTGAAATTTTAAGAAAAAAGGGATATGTAGATGTGCGAACAGATGATAATGATTCAAGAAGAAAGTGCATTTCAATAAGTGATGTCGGAATTAAGAAGCTCGATGAGGCAATTCCTGTATGGAATGAAGTACAATCACCAATAGAGAAGGAGATAGGCGCTGAGAAATTTGAAGAATTCTTAAAAACGTTAGCGCAAATACAAAATTTTATTAATAACTCTTCCAAATAAAGTACATAAGTAATGATTTAATTCATATTTATGACTTAGTTGTAGCCCATATATTATTTTACGTCTTATCATTTATAGAAATAGTTTGTTTAATGATAAAAAAGTCCCTAATTTAAATTCATATGCATGTCAATTAATTCGAAATTAATAGCTTTATAGATATAGTTGAAAACAAGTAATAGTAACCTAAATCTATTATTAATAAACTATATTATTTTAAATATATGTATATACATGTTAAAGTTGAAATTTAGGTTGAGGATAGTATTTTGTATGTATATTAATGAAGAAAATGAGAAGGTAAGAGAAATGGCGGAGTTGGCAGTTAAAAAATTTAATATTTAAAAAAATAAAGAGTAAAAGTAAGAGAATAAATCAATGTGATTTTATTAAGGTGGATTATTCCTATAAATAATATCTATTTTATAACTTCTGTATAATATATAAATATAACATATCCAAAAGAATATACTTATGTATATCATTTAGTATATTAGAAACTCTCAAAATTATAATAAAGTATATTTATAACAGAATTAATGAAAAGGGATGATTTTAATAATGGAAATATACAATAAAAATGTATATAAGAATAGATGGATAATATTGGCCGTTGTGGTTTTGCTTCCATTTATGGGGACCCTTGATAGTACAATAGTTAATGTAGCACTTCCTGTTATGGTGAATATATTTTCAGTAACTATGTCTTCTATTCAGTTAATCGTAATCTGCTATCTTATAACAATAGTTAGTACAATATTACTGTTTGGAAGGCTCGGTGACATAAAAGGAAAGTCTATAGTATTTAATTTAGGGTTATTGGTGTTTACCATAGGTTCTTTATTTTGTGCGTTATCAAAAAATTTTACGTACCTATTATTTTTTAGAATAGTTCAGGCGATAGGAGCATCTGCGGCTATGGCAAACAACCAAGGGATAATAACGCAAGTATTTCCAGCTAATGAAAGGGGGAGAGCTCTTGGAATATCGGGAACATTTCTAGCTCTTGGCACAATGATTGGACCACCATTAGGAGGTATTTTAATTTCTTACTTAAGTTGGCATTATATATTTCTAATAAATATTCCAGTAGGAATAATTGGAACAGCAATTGGTTTTAAAGTATTGCCTCGTAAGTCAAATGAAAAGAAAGAAGACATTGATTTTATTGGTGCAATAATTTTTGGTATAAGTGTCGTATTATTATTTTATTCTCTTATAAATGGACAAACTGTTGGTTACGATAATAACATGATTAGAATTAGTTTTAGTGCAGCTATAATTCTATTTATAATATTCATACGAATAGAAGGAAAGTTAAAATATCCACTTCTAGATTTATCATTATTTAAAAATTCACTTTTTACGGTTGGAATATTATGCACATTCATATGTTATGCATCAATTAACAGTAATAATATTGTACAGCCTTTTTACCTCGAAAATGTTTTGAAAATGACTCCAAGTTTTGCGGGAATGATAATGATGATCTCTCCTGTATTAATAACAGTTATTTCTCCTTTTAGTGGTTATCTATCAGATAAAATAGGGTCAGAATTTCTAACATTTTTAGGATTGATACTCATAGGAATTGGAATGGGTTTAATGGCGACTTTAAATGAAAACTCTAATATATATCAATTAATTGTATATATAGTCTTTATTGCTATTGGAAATGGATTGTTTTTACCTCCTAATAATTCCTTAGTTATGTCTTCAGCATCTAGTGATAAGTTGGGGATTGCAGGAAGTATAAACGCTTTTGTAAGAAATTTGGGACAATCATCCGGTGTTGCTATGGCGACAATGCTTTTATATTCATTTATGAGTATGAAAATGGGAGAGAAAGTACTTGGATATATAGAGGGTAGAGATGATGTCTTTATGTATGGAATGAGGTATGTATATGTTTGTTCGGCCATTATCTGTTTTGTTGGAGTAATAGTGACTTATATAAGATTAAGAAAGAAAAAGTTAAACAGAAAAATATGATTTCTTAAGTGCTGATTGGTATGCTCGATAAAGATAAGTTTTTTAAATCTGATTATTACGACAAAAGTCAAAAACAAAACTTTATATTTATGAATTGTATTGGTATAGATAACCCAACAAAGACCTGAACTTATGCATACAACTCGCCGAAATGAATAACATACTTTTGTTCCAGTTTCCAGGTAATTCTGATGGGTGATTCTAAGGCTATAAAGTTGCACCCAAAGTGCTAGCCTCAAAGAACAAGCTTTGAACTAGCACATTTGGAACAACTTATAGCCAAAGAATCACATCTATCAAAATTACCAATGAAACATTCCACAAAAGTATATTATCCATTTCTAGTTGGGATATATTTGATAGTGTAAATCTAACTTATAATTGGCTTATCTGTATGGATAGCCAATTTAAGAATTCAACTTATTACATGAACATATTTACAAAATTGCTAGAACTTTAAGCTAATGTATTAACTAGAAATCATAAATATATTTGTGAAGAAAACATTTGAAAATGAGCTGTTAAAGGTTCTTAGCTGTAGGTTGTTCCAATTTAGCTTGTCAAACTGAAAGCTGGAGCATGCTAAATTGGATACAATCTGCTGCTTAGAACCTTCAGCGATATTTTCATAGCTTTTCGGAATCAAAATATTTATGATTTCGGTGAGGCATACGCATAAGCCTAAGTTGTATATTGTTTATCTATACATTACTAGGATTTAAATGGTGTAGTTGCCAATGTAATTTATTTAACTATATAACCTCGAACTCTTTGTACTCCGTAGCTATTCACCCTTCGAAAGTAGTCATGATCGTTTTCACCAGGTTCTCGTTGTACAAATACATCTAATCTATTATCTACTCCAAAATACTTATCTGAACCTTTATCATTAACAGTAACTTGTCCATAACCATCCAAATATATTTGGGTATTCAGAGGTATTACGTTATTTGCAACGCCACCTGGAGTTAATGGCTTATTTTGACAGGTCACTGGACCAGCACTACTATTTTCCGAATCAAGAGATGTATAAAAAGTTAATATAAAGTCTTTCCATTCAGGTGTAACACTCTTTTCTTGTTCTTTTTCTTCGGCTTCCTTCTTTTTGGTCAATTCTCTTTGCTCAATTTTTTCATTATTTATTTCATCTATAGGATTTTCCTTAAATTCTGTTTTTTCTTTATGTGTTATTTCTATATTATTATCTTCTACAACATCTGTTGCTAAAGCGTTAAATGGTGTTATTGTGCTTACATCATATGTATCAAGTATTAAAATGATGCTTAATAAGCACACTAGCCTCTTTACTCTTAGCATTTGTCCACTCCCCTTTGTTGGTGCTTTTTAATGAGACATAATAGGCTCTAATAAATTATAACATAAATGTAAAATATTTACAAAATGGAAGGGCGTTTATAGATATGTACATGTGAGATAACTTATTGAGAGTAAAAGAAAAACAATCAAAATATTAATTGTGGTTTTTAGAAGAAATAACAAAAATGCAATATTCCAGCCAGCAATATATGAATTTTAAGAGAAAGTAAGCAATTATATAATAAGTAATCTAATAAATAACAGTAAAGAAAAATTGTGAATTAATAATTTATAGATAAATTAATTGATGTGTTTGTAATATTTAACAAATATATGCAATGATGTTTAATATGGTATTGAAATATGGTAATATAGATATGTAATTATGTATAAACCTTTATAGCAATAATATGGAACTAAAAAATGCAGTCATTAGTTTGGCTGTATTTTTTATGCAAATTAATAGTGGTATAATAATTATGGTTAGTCGTTTTAATATAAAAAGGTATTAATCAGAATAAACTTAAGAAAAGCTAGGAGTTTTTATTTATGCATGACAATTTATTATTAATAGACGGTTCGTCTCTTTTATCTTGCTGTTTTTTTGGTAATCTTCCAAGAGAATATAGATTTGCTAAAACTGATGAAGAGAAGGATAAATATATTGAAAAATTACGTCAATCACCTAAAGGCGAGTTTACTAATGGGGTCTTTACAATGATGGCATCAATGCTTAAAATGATTAAAAATCAAAATCCCACTCATATTGCTGTGGCTTGGGATTTAACTAAAGAATTTACCTTTAGAAAAAAATTATATTCAGAGTATAAAGGTACTAGAAAGGATATGAGAAGTGAGCTGGGTAGCCAGTTTGCATTAGCTCAAAAAGTTCTAAAAGAAATGAATGTTCCAGAGTTTGTGTTTAAAGAGTATGAAGCGGATGATATAATAGGTACCTTGGCAAAGAAATTTGGAAGATCTATGAGAGTTAGCATTTGGACTAAAGATCAAGATTGTCTTCAACTTGTTGATGATAATGTAAGGGTATGGCTTATAACTTCAAAGTGTACCGATATGTACGAAAGTCTTGGAATAAATATTAAAGAACTTAATATACCTAGCGGAGTTTTTGAATTTACTACACAGTATGTAAATCATTTTTATGGTGTAGATCCTATCCAAATTATTGATAGAAAAGCTATAGAAGGTGATGCTTCTGACAATATTCCGGGAATAAATGGAGTTGGAGAAAAGTCTGTTATACCATTACTTCAAGAATTTGAAACAGTGGAAGGTATATATGATTTTATAGAAAATTCACCTGAAAAAGAAGTAAAAAAAATGTTCAAAGATCTTGGCATATTACGTTCCCCGTTATCAAAGTTAGTTGAGGAATCAAATGAAAAAATAGTCGGGAAAAAAGCAGCTTTGCTTTGCAAACAATTGGCCACTATAAAGTGTGATATAGAAGAACTTAATAATATAACAATAGATCAATTGAAACTTCAAATAGATGAAGAGGGAATGAAAAACATATTTACTGAACTTGGATTTACAAATTTGCTAAATTAATTGGTAATATGTTTCTAGTGATTAAATATAGGAGCGACATACTTTAATACATATGCAATTCAAAAGCTAGCAATAGACAGGTTAATAAATATTAAAATAAATGCAAAATATAACATTTATACATAAGTGATATATATTAGGAGGAATAAGTTATGAAATTTTGTTGGAGTACTTTAAAAGTTAAAAATCTAGAAGAATCATTGAAGTTTTATCATGAGATTGTTGGTCTTAAGACTAATAAAAGATTTAATGCAGGACCAGGAAGGGAAATTGTATTTTTAGGAGATGGAGAGACTAAAATAGAACTAATATGTGATGAGGAAGTAAAAGAAGTAAGTTATGGAGAGCATATTTCTCTTGGATTTGAAGTTGACTGTATAGATGAGAAAATAAACTTTATTAAGGAAAAAGGAATAGAAATTCATAGTGGACCATTTCAGCCAAATCCTAATACTAAGTTTTTTTATGTTTTAGATCCTAATGGATTGAAGATTCAATTTGTAGAAAATAAATAATCACAAAGCTGTTGGAATTCTAGATAGATATTTAATAAAGCTGAAAATCCATCAAATCTGAGGATTTTCAGCTTTTTAAACAATAGTTTAATTAACAGAAAATTTTCGTTTTAATATTTTACCATTTTCCTTTGCTCATATGCGCTGCTAATTCTGCTTTTGATATTTGCTTAATAGTCCAAGCACTATTTTTAGCTTTTTCAAAAGCTGTTACACATGTAGGATCTAAATTTAAGTCTATTCCTTCTCTAGAAAGTTTGAAAATTTTATCAGCTAAGTTAATGATCTCTAAATGAATATCATTAGTTCTATCAGAGTGATAGATTTTATCAGCCTCTTCACTAGTTAATTCGACAAATTTTTCTTTAGGAACTCCACATTTTGGACACTTTTCTGGAGCTTCTACTCCTTCACATATAAATCCGCACACACTACATTTAAATAATTTCTTCATAATTATTCCTCCCTTTAATCCTACCATTAGATTATTAAAACATATACTAAGTAAATGTTCTCAGTATTATTAATTTGACATAATTGGTTAAAATCCTCCTAAAATTGAAAAAAAAACTTAAAAATATTTTTGTTTAAAATATAGATTGACGTACATAATTTGAGTATGTAAAATTAGGATAAATAAAGAATGTAATCCATAATAGTAAGGAAATGAGGTGCTTGAATGAAGGAAGATTTATTATATTCTGAAAATAAAAAAGATAATAGAATATCATTATTAGATATATTTACAAAAAACACTATTAAATTTAAGAATTTAATTAAATATAAATTTAAAAAATCTAGAAAAGCAGAGAAGCTAACATTAGAATCTGCAAAAAAACAGTTTGAAGAGCTTAAAGCTAAGAAAGAAGAATTGGAAAAGTATGAAAATGAATTTCTTAAGTATGATGATCAATTAAAAGAAATGGATTATTGTCTAATAAAATCTAATGATTTAAACTCTGTAATCAGCTGTAAAAAAGAAAGTTTATCTCGAAGATTTTTTAAATATGAGAATGTGAATATTGATGGTAAAGCAATAAATGCATTAATGTTTTTTGGGAAAGAAAGTATTATTCAGATAGAAGAAACTATAGGTCTGTTAAATAAGGATGAAATCTCAATAGAAAAAACATATAAGTTAAGTAAATTTAGGATTAAGAATATATGTGATTTATATATAAGTTATGAAGAAAATAAATATGTAATAAAAAATATAGAACCTTTAGATAAAGAAATATATGGAACATTGAATGAAATCACAAACAAATATGAAGAGTATCACTTACAAAATAAAGAGATAAGAGATAAATTTATTAAAGCTTTTTCTGATGCCAAGTATGAACTTAATATTGCGAGCCCATGGATGAATAATTATGTGGTTAACAATAATTTGATAAATATGATGGAAAATTTACTTTCAAGAGGAGGATCTATCAAAATCATATATGGTATAGAAGAAAATAGCTCTATTTATCACATTAAAAAGGATAGCAATAATAGAAGTAAGAATAGAAATAGCGATATAATAGCAGAAAGGTTAAAAGATAAATTTAAATATTATGGAGGGAATTTTAAAATAAAGAAGGTGAACTCTCATAATAAGCTTTTAATCTGCGATGAGCAATATTATATGGAGACAAGTTTTAATTTATTATCTTTTTCAGGAGAATATGACGAGAATTCTAAGGACATTAGAGATGAGGGGGCAACTTATAGCACTAACATAGAGGTTATAAAAGATTTGAGAAATAGATACTTCGATTTTTAATAGACAATATGCGAACGACTAAATACCAATCTGTGCTTAGATTAAATGTAAATCATTGAAGATTGAAACGAGATGTGTTGAAATTAGAAAATAAACATATCTCGTTTTGTTTTTTTTTTATAAAGCACTTGTTGATACTTAGAATTCAATGCTATCTATTTCGCCAAAAAAATACATAAGCTTTTAAGAATGTTTATTTGAAGAATGGAAATAAATTAATGAGATAAACTTTTACAATAAAAAATAATGAAATGTTAAAAATATTGTATAAATATTAGTGCGATGATATAATAAGATTCAAAGAATAATTTATATAAGTTTACATTTATTTCTATTAAAATTCTACATATTTATATAAGAAATTGGGGTGGTGATATTTATAATTAACAGAATTGGAAATACAGTGATAGGAAGAAAAGGTTCATTAAGGCTTTTAATAAGTGTATTATTTATTACACTTATGGCTACAACTGTTGGTATTATAACCTATATTATATTTAATAATTGGAAAAGTTCGGTGAACAATACTATCATGAAAATTGAAGACGATTCCAATCAGGATGTTTTTAATGAAATACAATCGCTATTTAGCATACCTCTATATAACAATGAGGTTAACCACACTTTTATTGAAAACAAAGTTATAGACATGCATAACAAAGATCAGAGAGATGCTTTTTTTGCAGGAATAGTTAAATATAGTAGTGATGAGATTTACAGTTTTAGTTTTGGCACAGAAGATGGTGAATACTATGGTGCTAGAAAAAATGGAAATGACGATATAGAAATATATAGAAGTACACCTGAAACCAAAGGTCATTCTTTATATTATAATGTAGATGAAAATTTAAAGCAGGGAAAATTTGTTAATGATTATGGCGATTTCGATCCTAGAACAAGAGATTGGTATATAAGTGCTAAAGAAAATGGAAAGCCAGTATTTTCTTCCGTTTATAAACATTTTACAAAAGATGATTTGGCTTTATCAGCGGCATATCCTATTTATAATAAAGATGGGAGTATTCAAGGAGTAATGGGAACTCATATAGTTCTTTCTACTCTTAATGAATCATTGGAAAAAATCGCCAATGAGAATTCGGCTTCAATATATATAGTTGAAAAGAATTCTGGATTTCTAGTTGCGAATTCGTTAAACAAAACTAATTTTGAAATACTTTCTGATGGAAATATTAATAGAACTTTAGTTAAGAATATTACGGATAAATCAATTAATGATGCATATGAAAACTATATAAATACTTCTAATACAAGTTTTATTTCGGAAGTTAATAATGAGAACTACCATACTAAAATATTTGAGTATAATAAAGATGGTCTGGACTGGCTTATAATAACATCTGTTCCAGAAACTATTTTTACAAAAGAAATAAGGAATAATATTAATATAGCTATAGAGCTTACTGTGATTGCTCTTATTATAGCTGTTATTATTCATATGAAGAGTACTAAAATTATATTGAAACCAATAAATCATTTGATAGAGATATCTGATAAATTCTCGAAGGGTAATTTATCAGAGAGGGCCAAGGTTTTTAGAAATGATGAAATAGGAAGTTTGTCTAAGGCTTTTAATAGCATGGCGGAAGAACTGTGCTCGTTTATAAATAACCTTGAAGAAAAAGTTAAAGAAAGAACAAATGAACTGATTATTGCAAAAGAAGCAGCTGAAGACGCTAATATGGCAAAAAGTCAATTTTTAGCCAATATGAGTCATGAAATAAGAACTCCTCTTAATGGAATTGTTGGATTTTTGAGTATCTTGGAAAAAACTGACCTAGATAGTACCCAGCAAGATTATGTTGAGACAATCCAAACTTCTTCAGAAACATTACTTGTAGTTATAAATGATATACTTGATATTTCTAAAATTGAAGCTGGGAGAATGGAAATAGAGAAAGTTGCTTTTGATATCCGTTCTGTAATTGAAAGCACCATATTTCTTTATGATGCAAAAGCAAGAGAGAAAGGGCTTGAACTTAATATGCTTATAAATTCAGCCATACCAAGTTGTTTGGTAGGAGATCCTACTAAAATTAGACAAATTATAAGCAATTTAGTTAGCAATGCAGTCAAATTTACACACAATGGAGAAGTATTTATTGAAGTTTCCGTTATAAAAGAAACGAACACTGAAGTAAAGCTTTATTTTGAAATAAGAGATACAGGGATAGGCATGAATAAGGAAGAGATAGGTAAGCTTTTCAAACCATTTAGTCAGGCTGATTCTTCATCAACTAGAAAATATGGAGGGACTGGGTTAGGCCTTGCGATATGCAAAAAAATAGTTGAGATGATGGGTGGTACTATAAGTGTGAAAAGTGTAAAAAATAAAGGGACGACCTTTTATTTTGATTTATTACTAGATAAATCAGAACAATCAGTAATTCAAATGCCTCCTGATTACTCTATATTTAAAGGTAAACGAATATTAGTTATTGATGATTATGAGATGAATCGTTATATAGCAAAAGTTTATCTTGAAGAGGTTGGGTGTATGATTGATGAGGCGGAAAGTTTAGAGTCGGCATTAAGTATGCTTATAAATAATCGGAAGGCATACAACACTATTTTGATTGATTACCAAATGAAAGAGATAACTGGTTTTGAGCTTGTTGAAATAATGAAGGAAAGAGGCTTAATAAATGACATTCCTTTGATACTATTAACTTCAGTTACCGCAAATTCTGAAGCAAGGATAGCGAAGGAAAATAAATTTTCTGGATATATTTCAAAACCTTATAAAAGAGGTGATTTGCTCGATTGCGTTGCAATGGTGATTAAAGGAGATGGCTCTAAAATATATAATAATGATGTTTTTATAACAAAGCAAAATGTTGAAGAAGCTAAATATAATAAAAAGATAAAAATACTTTTAGTAGAAGACAATGATATAAACATAAAATTTTTTGTTAATAGTTTAAAATTAAATGGTTTGACTTGTGATATTGCTATTGATGGGGCAAAAGCGTTAAAAGCATGTGAGAACAAGGAATACGATATAATTTTTATGGATTGTCAGATGCCAGTTATGGATGGCTATGAAGCAACAAGAAAAATTCTTTTGTTAAGAAGTTATAAAAATGTCCCTGTAATAGCTATGACTGCTTATTCTATGAAAGATGACGAAATTAAGTGTTTGGAAGCAGGAATGATTGATTATTTAAGCAAACCTTTTACTGTTGATCAAGTTATGGAAATGTTAGAAAAGCATGTGAAAAATATTCATAATGATGATATGAATATTTTAAGTGATTTAAATGACCATGGTTTTGAGATGAATCAAAGTGAGTATTTTACTGAAATAGTAAAAAGTCTTATAGAGGAATCGGGATTTGATGAACGTTTTTGCACAGAATTGCTTGAAGAATTTTGTGAGCAATCAAAGAAAATTCTGAGTCAAATTAAAGAATGTATAGATCAAAATGATTTAAATGAATCATGTATACTTCTACATAAGCTAAAAGGGTCAGCAGGTACTGTAAGAGTCAATGATATAGCCGAATTTGCGTTACAAGCAGAAAATGCTGCAAAAAATGATGATAAAGATTTATTAATGAAAGCAGTCTATAGCATGGAAAAAACGCTAAAAAAACTTGTAATGGACAATGAATGAAAACTAAATAAAAACGGTGATGGAAGAATTTGAGAAACCATTAGTAATTTGGGTTGTGATCAGTTGATGCTTTTATTAAGAGATGTAATAATTGAATGTAATGGCGTTTGTGAAGAATATTTTAGATGAAATTGATTTTTTGAACAATTTAGCTATATGTAATTCGGATTAATTACATATAGCTATTTTTTGCAAATGTAAATGCACTTTTCGATTAGGGCATTAACTTAGTTTTAATAAGAACTCGTAAATTTTGAAACTAATCCCTAAAAAGCTAATTGAATTAAAAAATGAACTAATTGTAAAAAAATATATTGCAAGTGCTCTATAATAATAGTAGTATTAAATAAAGGTATTGTATATAAAAAAAGCATTAAGAGGTCTAATGTGGAAAAAGAATTATATATCTGGAATTAAATAATCTATCTATCAATTAGGAAAAATTAAACATTAAAATTTGAAAAAATATAAAAGTATTTAATGTTATTATAGGGTGGGGGAATGAGAAGAATGTGTAATGAGTGTTATTTAAGAAGTAGTGTGGAAAAATGGAGACAAAGATTAGATAGTATGATTATTAAAAAGAAAGGTAATTTTTTGGATGATGAGATAATTGCTTTGAATCAATATGTTGGTGATTTGGTTGCTGAGTGCATAGATTGTAATGCTTTTAAGTTTTATAAAGCTGGCAGAAGAAATACTGTTGTAGGTAATAAGCAACGAGATGTGTATTATTATGGGGACTACAATTTGTTTATTAATTTGTATGATTATATAGAAGAAGGTATAAGAAATAGTGAAAAAGTTCATATTTCTATTCAGAAAAATCTCTACAAGAAATTAAAAAATTTACTTATAATTAATGGAATTTCTATTGAAAAGGTGCAATTTATATGTATAGAAGACATGAAAAAAATTATTCGTAATAAGAGTAATTCAATTAGTTTTAGTGAAGAAATAAAAATGAGTGAAAATAAGGGATATAATAAAAATAGATGGATAATTCAATCTTCTTTGCAAAAATATTTTTTACAGCAGGAAGATTATTGGAATCGATATAATGAAAAGTTTAATTCAAGTATTCTTTGCGTACATGATGCTTCTCTATATATACATAAAAATGTGCATTTAGAATTAGGACGTGAATTGTTAAATAAATATCAATATCATTCTAAAAAAGATAATTATCAAGTTGGAATTTGAAATTTATATTTTGAGAGAGTTTAAACTATTACAAAAAAGTAGGCAGTTAATTCTAACTGTCTACTTTTTGTGCATAGAAGTATAAAAATATACTCTTGATTAATATTTTACGGATGGAAGAATAGCGGTAAGAATCTCTTTTAGTACATATAAATCTTTCTCGTGAGCATGATTTATTATATCTATCAAGTCATCTTTATTAACATTAAGGGCTCTTTCGCCGTAAACTAAAAAGTCCAAAGAAATATGTAGAGTTGAAGCAATCTTAATTGTAGTTGGAAGCGACGGGTGACGTTGTCCCAATTCAATCTGGCTTAAATAAGTTGGAGATATACTAACCAATTCTGAAAACTTTTCTCTAGTTAAGCCGTTGCGTTCTCTTTCAGCCTTTATACGTTTTCCGATATCTATATAATTAATATTATTCAAGTTTATCATTCCTTTTTTTATATAACTTTATATTTTAAAGGCAAATAACAAAAAAAGCTATTTGAGTTCGTTTATGAAAATTAAAACATATAGTTTTCTCACAAAAATATTATTACGCACACTAACTAAAATACATGTGCTTTTGAAGAAATTAAAAGAATAAAGGAATATTTAACCTGGGAAATTCTAATTGAAGCAGAAAATCTAAATGATGTTGTCCCAATTTAAGTTAGCTTAAATAAGCTGTTTCATCAACTTATTTAAAAATAATCTTTAGTTATTCCATTAAGTTTCCTCTTAGTTTTTTATACGTTTTCTAATATCTGTGAAATCAATATCATTTAATTTATTTCTCTTTTTATATAACTGTACATTCTTAAGTAATACAATGAAAGTAGCTATTTGAATTAATTTATAAACTATTTGCAAAAAAATGTTGCCAGAGAATTATAAAAATAGTACTATTAAATTAGGGTATAAAATCAATAAAATGCTATTAGGAGGGTATTATGGAAGAATTGGAAGTTAAAATAGAATCTGTTAGAGAGTATCTAAACAAACTAGTTGGTGAAGGAGATATTTGTAGAAATGATGAGATAATTTGCATTAGCATTAAATTGAATCGCCTTATTAATCAGTACTACATAAGCAAAAAATACTAGTTTATATAAAAAGATTTTTAGTAGAATTAAGCTTTGAACTAATTAATTTAAAATTATAAATTTAATATGTTTTTATACCTTGCATTTTTTATTAAACTTATTTATTAATTTTAATTTATATATTTAGATAATTCTAATCCAATATAAGGATGAATGTCAATATATGAGGGAGATTAACTTTTTATACTATGTTCTTAATATATATTTATTTTTACATATGATTATATATTAGAGGAGAATTGTTAATTTCTTAATTAGGAAATGTTAAAAGTGGGTTGATGATTTTTGGAAAAATAATATATGGACGAAAACGGATACGTAATACTAAAAAAGAGGGGTTATGGGAGGCATAAAGATGAAAAGTACATACGCGAGAGATATTGTTCAATTACTAGAAAAAACTAACTACAATGAAGTGATGGTCATTAGAAGTAAATTATCAGATGAAGATATTGAAGTTATAAATTTTTTTGCTGATCAATATCAAAAGAATGTAATGTTTGCTTCAATGCATGAAGCTTTATTTAATGAAAATGATAATCCGTTAGTTTTAAAGTATTAGATTTATTTTGATTGAAAAAAGAATATTTATAAGAGGGTGTAAAATTATGTGGGGAATTTTAGAACAAGATAAAAAAGAGTTGAGAAAAAATTTAAATTGTAGAATTTGTCCTTCGATTTATGAGGAAATTAATGGAATAAATGAGAGTGTAGTAAAAGATATTAATCAAGTAAACATTACGGAGGAAAAAATTATATTTGATATGATGAATAGACGTAATACGCGTAAATACAATCATAAGCATGATGTCAAATTGTATTTGTTAGTTTGATTTGATAATCTTATATTAAAAATTTAAATGGGATAATTCTATTCAATGTTATATGGTTATTAATATATTGAGGGTAGCATATGAAAAATGGTATTTATATATGAATAATATATTGCTTGCGGTGAAAATATAGTGTGATTGATGAAAATTATTATGTTTTTTGGAAATTAAATAAAAAGTATAGCTAGGTATAAAATATGCCTAGCTTTTATTATTACTGTGATGAATATTGATTAAACATTAAAATTGGAATATCGATTTTTGATTATCTATTAATGAAATTTTATAAAAATGAATTTATTATGTAAAAGGATAAATCATTATAGAAAAAATCGTATTACAATTTAAATTTAATAACGACAAATAGATACAAATAATATTATAAAAACTCGGATATAAAAAGAAAAAATACAGAAAAAAGCCATTAAATGGCGAAAAAAAGAAAAAATATCATGATGCTAAAAGAAGGTTTTTAAGTGTATTTTGTAGAAAAATTTAATTATATAAAAGAAATGAATTTTTAGAGAGGTGGTTGACTATGGGATTAATCAGGCTGAGATTTAAATAGGGGTAGATTATGGGTGATGAAAGTAATTCAAAATTATAACGTGGGAAAATATGTATGAGAGGTGAAAATGGATGGATTTAATATGGGATAAAATGTGGTCGGTTGGTGTTGATAAGATAGATAGACAACACAAAGAATTGTTTAATAGAATTAATTTACTTGTATGTTCTATGAAAAATGCAAAAGGAAAAGAGGAGATGATTACAACTTTGAATTTTCTTGAAGAGTATGTAATTAGACATTTCAACGATGAGGAGGAAATTCAAAAGAAAAATAATTATCCTAATTATGAGATTCAGCATAAGGAACATGAAATTTTCAAAAATAATTTAAAAGAATTGAGAAAAGTGTTCGAAACTACAGGCGTGTCTACGTTATTTGTAATAAGCGAACAACAGAAAATGTCATATTGGTGGCGAAAACATGTAATAGAATTGGATAAAGACATAGGCAAGTTTCTTATGGATGTTTAAATAGGTCGTTTATGTAATTTTAAAGGAATAAGCAAAATAAAATTTATAGTGGTTTACTGTGGTGAATTTTAAAGTGGGTACAATACAATGGAGGTTATGAAAGGTGGAAGTATATGGTTCATTTAATTAATGATATAGAAATTAGATCTAAGCATACAAGAGAAAAATATGGCATACAAGTTGGAAAAATTAAATTTGATTTATCAAAAGAAGTAAGTCTTATAAAAAAACAATTGAATTATGGGAGCGAAGAATTTATAAATATTAGATTAAATAATGAGGAAATAATCATTCTTTATAATGCTATGAATAAAATAAGCTACGATAATGTAAAGCCGTATATTATTGATTTTTATACGCTTCTTAACAATGAATTTGTAGGACATTGTGTCTTAGATAATGCATACATAGAGTATGATAATGATATTTCGTATTCAAAGGTAACTGAATTACATTTAAAGACGGGAGTTAATTCGCAATTAATTGTTAAGAAGCTTTTAATATGATGCGAATGAAGTTATAAAGTAAAGATAAAAATATTTAGCACATGAAGTGCTGATGTTTAATCTTTATGTTAGCAGAGAAAGGTAGAGATTATGAAAGATTTCATGAAAGATTTTAAAGTATCTACATTTATATTTTTGTTTGTAATTATGCTTATAATTAATATTTTGGTTATATATATTACGAATTAATAATTTATTGAATAGACTAATATCAAAATAGGAGCAAATTCTTATGATCAATTGTAGATTTTGTAATAAACTTACTGCTTAATAAGTGAAGGAGATTTATTGGGGCTGAGTGTGAAAAAAAGTTTAAAAGGAATTAAAGTATCAAGACACATAATAACTTTGTTTGCTAAGTAATTTGGGTGGGAGCGATGAAGGATTATTAGAAATATTAAATATATTCAATGGTTAAGAATTAAAGAAGAAGTTAAGTGATGTTGATGATGAGTATAGAGATAGAAAAGATTTTTTGCTGTAAGATAGATTTCGGAAAAGATAGTTGATAACGTCTAATTTTAATATGGATTCTATCAATATCTTTTCTAACTGCTATATAGTAAAGGCAACTATGTTTAATGGAGTGAGAGAGATGAAATATGAGGAATATTTTGAAGAAGTATGCTCAAGTGATATGAGTGATTGGTGTTATGAGGATGATATAGGAGTATATTTGTATAGAAATAATATCGATATAATTATAAAAAATGATATAAAATGGCTTGAAAATAGCGATGATACATGTTATGAAGATTGGACAAGTATTTTTCCAAATAAACATGCATATAATAAAAGGTTTATTCTTAAATATAGGGAGCAAATAATTAAGGTGGTATATGGCGTTTTTGTAGATGCGTGCACATGTTTTATTCCTTTCCCGGATAAAAAAATGAACATCACAAAGCAACAATATGAAATAGGAAAAATTATTAATAGTTTTATAACTACAGATGAAAAATTTGACTCCTATTTGCTTAAAGCTAAGATTAATATTATATCGGAATAATTAATAAAGTTATTTTAGAAAAGCATTAATTTATTTTTATTAGATTAGAGAAATTATTACGCAATAATTCCGATAAATAGGTTTATATTTAGAATACAAGGTAATCCTAGCGAATTAATTAATGGTAAGACGTATAAAATTTAATTTCAATATATATTTTGAAAAAATATTTTTCTAAAATACAAAATAAGACAAAAAAATTCGATAAGCTGTGATAAGATTTATTTATAGTATTTTTACTAGTGCGTTAGTTTGATTAAAATAAAAAATAATAAAAGAAGAATTGAAGAGAGGTGAATGCTTTATTGTGTAATAATAACTAATTATTTGTCAAAAAGTTAAGAAATTATATAAAAGAGAGTAGATACTTTTTATACGAACTGATATCTCAATATATATGAAAAAAAGAAATGTAAACGATGCTTGATTCTAAACTAATCCACCAGTAGTGAAGTTTTATGGCTGATTTTAATGATAAATATTAAAAGTAGCTATAAATCAGAAAGTGTATTTATTATAAACAGAGAGCAGGTGGAATTTATGAGTAGTTGGCTTGTGAATTTAAATTCAAAATTTGCAGAAGAATTTGATATAGGATTTGATGGATTTATCGTTAAAGAAGAAGAAAAAGAAGAATTTTTAATTAAAATGAATAAGATTGCACAAGAAGTTGTTGAGCTAACTGATTTAAAGTTGAATGAAATAGATCTATTTGAGTGTAAAGAAATTAAGGAAAAATGTCTTTAATAAGTGTTTATTCTGTAATTTGATCGTGTTTCTAATGAAATTAATAAAATGTTTATAAGGATGATGAACTTATGTCAACATTAAAGAACTATGAAATTTATTGTGAATTCACAGATAGAAAAGTAAAAGTAAAAGAAAATTATATTTTAACTTGTGGAAAGATATTTCCCATAAGATGTTGTTATGTATTAGATGATGAAAGCAATATAAAAGAAATAATACATACTTGTAAGTATCGTGATAATGGTGAGTGTGTTTTAACTTAAAAGAATTATAATAATTTTGATATTCAGGGGGATGAGATGAGATGGATTTGGAAGAAAAATACAAAGATATAATTGAAGCGTACACAAGAACAACTAAGGAAAATGATGAATTTGAGGATGGAAGTTATTCCTATAGAAAAAACAAGTTTAAGAGTAACTTTGAATACGGGGAATTTAACAAGGAGAATAGAAAGCTTAATAAGAGAAATAAAAATAAGAATTGGTCTTAAAGGGTTAATTTATCTGTTCATATTATTTGTTGTTACATATACAGTACATTTGGGACTAAAAACATATAAAGCTATAAGCAGCTCCAAGTTAAAACTTAATTTGGGGCTGCTTTACTAATGTTTCAAGTGAATCAAACATTGATTTTCTAGCATTCTAATGATAAAATATATTTAATTGTATTAAAATTATAAATATATATGTTGCGATTTACAATGCGCATCTTACAATTACGACTAAAATTCTTACAATATTTTTAGAATTATGATGAAGAATTATTTTTGCAACGTATGTTATATAAAAAATGTTGATATGGGAACTCTAAGTAGTTCCTTTTTATATAATTGTTTTAAGTATTTGAAGTTTGTTATGTAACTGATCAACAGGAACTAATTCGTCCCTAGTCTTGATTGATTTGTTTTGTTTAAAGCTTTGAATATGAGATTGTGTTTTCATTATATTAATATAATTACAAAGAATTGATCTTAATTATAATAGTTAGATTAATATATTAAAATTCGCTTATTTATAGAAAACATATAATGAGATGGTAGTTATCTGATTTTTTACTATGTCTTTATCATATGTTTTTATTTATGTGCATTATTATATTTATAAATTATTTAGATAAATATAACGGTTAGTATTTGGAAGGGGTTATAGAAATTGTGTATCTGAGGAGCAAAAGTTTTGCATATTCATATTAAAAAATAGATGTTTTAAAATAAGAATTTTAAGGGTATAGATGAGGGGTTAAGTAAAATTGAGAAAGAAATATATATATATACTATTTGGATTGATAATTATATTAATATTTTCTATAGGTTATTTTAAGAACAAAAGTTTCTATAATAAAGCGCCTCTAGTTGAAAATGGTTTTATTGATCTTTCGGATTGGGATTTTAATAAGGACGGAAATGTAAAATTAGATGGATATTGGGAGTTCTATCCTAATGAACTTTTATCTCCTTCAGATATTAATAATGAAGTGGAATTACATAAGGTTTATATTAATACTCCTGGTGCATGGAGAAACCAAATTCCAAATAATGTGATATCTGATAAAGGAATTGGAACTTACAGAGTAAAAATTAAGATAAATAAAAGTGTCTTAATGTATGGTATAAAGACTACACATATACGGTCAGCAAACAAAATATTTGTGAACGGAAAAGAAATTGGACAAAGAGGTAACCCAAAGCCAAGTTTTGAAGAAGGATATTTTTCAGATATTCAACGGACTGTTACATGCTTTAAGCCAGAAGGAGATACTTTAGATATTGTCATTCAGGTAGCAAATTTAGATAATTCTAGTGGAGGTATAATCCAAAGTGTTTTCTTCGGAGATTATGAAGAAATATTAGATTACTATATCATATTTATTGTATTAGATATAGCCAATATATTAATTTTGGGGATTTTTGGGGTGTACTACATTGGAATTTATTTAAAAAATATTAAACAAAAGAAATTTTTGTATATTGGAAGCGTATGTATAATTTATGTTTTTGTTTCATCCACAGTAAACGAAAAGATATTTAATAAAATTTTTTCGTTTATGCCGTATTTTTGGATTTTGAAGATAAAGCTAGCATTAATAAGTTTGAGTATATATCTTGCACTCTTATTTATACGGCAATATGGCAATGATTTTGTTACTAGAAAAAACATGAAATTAGCAAAGTATATAATTTTTGCTAGTATTTTTACAGTTTTGCTAATACCAATGGACCTTGTAGGATTATTTGAAAATATAATTGATACAATAAATATATTAATTTCTGTTCTTGTAGCTTTTTCAATTATGAAAGCAATTTATCATAAAAGATATGGAGAATTGGGGAAAAAAGGAACAATACTTTTGCTTTGCGGAGTTATTGCGGCTCTAACTCAATATTGTATTTTTGTATTATACTATTGTTCGATAATTAAGAGCAACGTGATTCCTGTTATTACATACTTTATTTTCTTATTGGCGGTTTTGGTTATTATTTTGAAGCAACATATAAATGCATATAATAAAATTCAGACAATAAATAGCGATTTAATATCATTAGACAAGTTAAGAAATGAATTTTTAATCAGCACTTCCCATGAGTTTAAAACTCCTTTGCATGGAATAATAAATATTGCTCAGGCTATTTTAAATAAAAACGATAGAAATACAGCAAAGGTAGATGAGAATTTAGCATACATAATATCTACAACGACAAGATTATCAAGCCTTGTAAATGATATAATTGACTTTCAAAGTATACAGAATGAAGAGCTTAAGGTTAATAAAGAAGTATTTGATATTAATGGTGTTGTACAGGCAGTGTTTGATATTTTGGCTTATATGAGAAAGAATGAAGAGATACAGTTAATTAATAGTGTACCAATTGGAGAATATTATGTTTATACAGATGAAAATAGGTTTAAGCAAATTTTGTTTAACCTTATAGTTAACTCTTTGAAATATACTGAAAATGGATTTATTAAAATTAAAGCTGAAGTAGCAGAAAAGAATTATATTAATATAACAATTGAAGATACAGGTATAGGCATTGATGAAAAGTATCATGATGAAATATTTGAAAGAAACATTGACATAGATAAAGATGTTTTTAATGGAATATTTCCGTCTGGGCTTGGACTTTCTATTTCTAAGTTGCTTGCATCTAGAATTGGTGGGGAACTGTATCTGAAGTGGTCAGAACCAGATGAAGGCTCAATATTTGTTGTAAAGATACCTAAAGCAAACGAAAATAGTTATATCATTAGACAAGAGCAGGATGTTGAAAATAATATCACTACTTCAAGGAGAGATGAAAAACTTAGTGCTAATATATTGTGTGAACCAACTGAAACTGAAAACAATGGAGAAAAGCTAAAGATTTTACTTGTTGATGATGATGTATGCAATATCAAAGTTTTACAAGAAATATTTTATGACAGTAATTATGAAACTTTAGTTGCATATAACGGGGTAAATGCCTTAGAATTAGTTAAAAAACATAAAGATATATCAATTGTATTACTTGATGTAATGATGCCAGGATTATCTGGCTATGATGTGTGTAAAAGGATAAGAAAAGAGTACAAGCTATTTGAACTTCCAATATTACTTTTAACGGTCAGAAGTACACCAGACGATATAGCATTAGGTTTTGAAGCAGGTGCTAATGATTTTTTAACCAAACCTTTTAATTTTATGGAATTAAAAGCTAGAGTAACAACTCTTCAAAAAATGAGAATCGCAGTAAAAGAAGCTTTGAAAATGGAAACTGTATTTTTACAATCTCAGATAAGGCCTCATTTTTTGTATAATACTTTAAGTGTTATTGTTTCTCTGTGCTATAGAGATGGAAAAAAGGCAGGAGAGCTTCTTGGAGAATTGAGTAAATATTTACGTTTCGCCTTTGATATAGACCCTTACAATTCGTTTATAAGCTTGAAGGAAGAAATATCTTTTGTAAAATCTTATGTGAAATTAGAGAAGGCTAGGTTTGGAGAAAGACTTACATTTGAATTTGATGTTGATGAAGAGTGCTTGAAAAATACCATTCCAGCATTAGTTATACAGCCTCTAGTAGAAAATTCAATACGTCATGGCTTAGTGAAACGCATTTCTGGCGGTAGAGTAAAGATATCTATTAAGAAAAGTAATGATTATATTAAAATTGTAATACAGGATGATGGGATAGGTATAGATGCTGATAAGTTGAAGGGATTATTGGACGATAGCGTGTCCATAAATAGTGGATTGAAAAATGTTAACAAAAGACTGATAAATGAGTATGGACAGGGTATAATTATCGAAAGTAAGATAGGGCAAGGAACTACTGCTACAATAAATATACCTATGAAATTAGATATATAAGAGCAAGGGATGAAGTTATGATTAAAGCAATGGTTGTAGATGATGAAACTTTAACTAATGATCATATTTGTGAATTAATTAGGGATACAGGTGCTGAAGTTGAGGGATATACAAATCCTCATGAAGCTATTGATAACATAATGCGATTTAAACCGGATGTGTTGTTTTTAGATATAGAAATGCCGGAAATTAATGGTTTGCAGTTTGCAGAAATAGTTAATTCAATCGAATATGATTGCGAGATTGTATTTATTACAGCGTATAATCAATATGCAATCAATGCATTTAGAGTTAACGCTATAGATTATTTGTTAAAGCCAATCATAGTTGAGGAACTTTATAGTTCAATTGAGCGTGTGAAAAAGAGAAGATTTTTGACTTCTAGTGTTAGTCCAAATAAAGAAATAAAAATTTCTTTATTTGGAGGGGTATCTCTATATATAGGAGATGAAAAGAAACCTATTAGATGGATGACAGCTAAAAGTGCTGAAATTTTTGCTTTCATGCTTCTAGGAAAAGACGATAAAGAAATATCTAAATGGAGATTAATGAATGAAGTATGGCCAGATAAAGATAAAGAAAAAGCAGATATTAATCTTCGAAGTACAATTAGCCGATTAAATAAAACTTTTAGGGAGAATTCTATAAAGATTTCAATTATATCTACTGGAAATGGATATAAATTACAAATGGCGGAACCAGATATAAGAATAGATGCATTTGAATTAGAAAACTTAGTATTTAATATCGCTGAAATAAATTCTACTAATATAGAGCATTATGAAAGAGTTATACTTAATTATAAATATATGCTTCTTGAAGATTTTAACAGCGATTGGTGCTATTTTGAAAGAGAAAATTATCATAGATATTTTTTGAATGGAGCACGTAAACTTGTAAAATATTATAAAGATATTAATGCTGAGCCAATTAAGATTTTAAAACTTGTTGAACTTATTATTCGATACGAACCTTACGATGAGGAAATGAGAGGGAATGCTTTAATGCTACATTATAAGGTCGGTGGAATAAAAAAAGCAGAAAAATATTATAATGAGTACTATGAAATGATAGAAAATGATCTGCAGATGGAGCCATCAGCAGCTGTAAAAGAATTATACAAATACATTTTAAATCACTAGATAATAATTTTTATGATAAGTACTATAAGTATTTACAAATATTAGGCAATATTAGACTATTATATATAATTCGAATAAGAATTTATATTATAAAATAAAAATAAATACTCCAAGAAAGGTTAAAAATATACAATGTTTACATTTTTAACCTTTTATTTATTTAATTTCTAAAAATAATAATATCTTGCCACAAATTTGCAACAATATATTGTGTAGAATAAAGTTGTAATAATTCTTTTTATAAACAATATTTTTAAAATTAAATAACACAAGGGGGTAATTATGATGAATTTATTTTCTTCAACTTCTTCTTCATCAAATGGTCTAGAGAGGGAGAGGCTAAAACTTATATTGGTACATGATAAAACTGATATATCTAGTGAGGTTTTAGATTCTATGAGAGAGGAAATACTAGAGGTAATTGATAGACATATAAAAACAGACAATTCATGCAAAAAGATGATATTAACACAAGATACTGTAAATATAGATAATTATTCAATATTGATTGCTAGCATACCTATGAAATAAGAAATAGAATATATAATGCATATGATAATATTACAGATATAAAAATCTTATTAAAAAGAAGATATACTGGAGTTTTGCACGTACTGCGAACAGATAGTAATTTATATGTTGCATCGTTCCTAATTCAAGACTTGAGCAATAATTAAATTGATATTGTATAAGTGTAAGTGATTACTTTACTATAAGCAAGTAGATAAACACTTACACTTGTTTTTTTATTCTTTAGGAATTTATATTCCAGTAAGATCTGTGGATAACTTAAAAAAGGTTGATTGAATAGTTTTGGGATTTTAAAAAGAATAAAAAAGAAATCTTATTCGCCTGCCAAATTTTTCTCACATGCGTTCGAAAAGGCAGATGCGTGAAAAAAATCTCCGGTTCCACAGTCGCCTGCGATTTTTTTATAGTATGTTGGAAGTGACAGCAAAGTGGTATATAATGATGAAAAAGCTTATTTAATGTTTTAAATTGAAAGGGAGGAATAAGAATGTCTTATTTATTCGTAGAGTATCCAAAATGTACAACTTGCAAACGAGCAAAAAAGTGGCTCGATGAACATCAAGTTGAATATGAGGATAGACATATAGTTGATAACAATCCTAAAATAGAAGAACTTCAAGAATGGATAAAGAAAAGTGGCTTGCCAATTAAAAAGTTTTTTAACACAAGTGGAACTGTATATAAAGAGATGAATTTGAGTCAAAAGCTTAAAGAACTTTCAGAAGAAGAACAAGTAAAGCTTTTATCAACAAACGGAATGTTGGTTAAGCGTCCTATTGTAGTTGGAGATGACTTTGTACTTGTTGGTTTTAGAGATGAGAGTTTATGGGAAGAGTCACTTTTGAAAGGCTAGATTAGTGATTAAGTGATAATAAGAAAGAGATATTTGAATTTAAATATCTCTTTCTTTATTTTTGCGGAAATTATCAAAGATAATAACTTATAGAGATTGAAGAGTAATTTATTATATGCTCTATAATTATGCAAGCTAATATGTAGTATGTTAAAATACATCAATAAAAATGATTAAATTTATCACTAAAATTAATATTTAAAATGTGCTATTCTATATATCATAAAGCAAAAGGCAAAATTTTCATAAAGCGCATAATAAAATTTATTGATTAATGCCAAAATAGATATAATTAATATTTTAATAGATATATGTAAGCGCATTTATAAAATTGCTATATTGGGGAGTGATAGGGATGGAAAATTTTGAAAAATATAAAAGAATGTATTTTATGCCACCAAAAGTGACATACGATTGGGTGAAAAAAGATTATATAGATAAAGCGCCTAGATGGTGTAGTGTTGATTTACGTGATGGAAATCAATCATTAATTGAACCTATGAGTTTAGAAGAAAAGTTAGAATTTTTTAATATGTTAGTAAAAATAGGTTTTAAAGAAATTGAAGTAGGGTTTCCAGCTGCTTCTGAAACTGAATATCAATTTATAAGGACATTAATTGAGAAAAATATGATTCCTAATGATGTCTCAATTCAGGTTTTAACTCAAGCTAGAGAACATATCATTAGAAAGACTTTTCAGGCGGTTAAAGGGGCTCCGCATGCAGTAATTCATTTATATAATTCAACTTCAGTTGCACAAAGGGAACAGGTTTTTGGTAAATCTAAGGATGAAATTAAGCAGCTTGCTGTAAACGGGGCAGAACTTCTAAAAGAAATAGCAAAAGAAGAAAAAGGAAACTATTCATTTCAATATAGTCCAGAAAGTTTTCCGGGAACAGAAGTAGATTATGCGGTAGAAGTATGTAATGCAGTATTGGATGTTTGGAAGCCGACAAAAGAAGAGAAGGCAATCATTAATATTCCTACAACAGTTGAAAATGCAATGCCTCATGTATTTGCTTGCCAAGTTGAATATATTCACAAAAACTTAAAGTATAGGGAGGCTGTAACTTTATGCTTACATCCACATAATGATAGAGGAAGTGGAGTGAGTGATGCAGAGTTTGGTATACTTGCAGGTGCAGATAGAATAGAAGGAACTCTATTTGGTAATGGCGAGAGAACAGGAAATTTAGATATTGTTACAGTTGCTATGAATCTTTATTCTCATGGTGTAGATCCTAATTTGAATTTTAGAAATATGCCTGAAATAGTTGAAAATTATGAAAGATTAACCAATATGCAAGTAGGTATGCGTCAACCATATGCTGGTGAATTAGTGTTTACTGCCTTTTCGGGTTCTCATCAGGATGCTATTTCAAAGGGAATAAAGTGGCGTGAAAATAAAGAGTGTGAGTATTGGGAAGTTCCATATTTACCTATTGATCCAATGGATGTTGGGCGCCAATATGATTCAGATGTTATCCGCATTAATAGCCAATCAGGTAAAGGTGGAGTGGCTTATATATTACAAAAGAATTTCGGAATATCGCTTCCAAAACAGATGCAGGAAGCATTTGGTTATACAGTAAAGGATGTATCAGATAAGGCTCATAGAGAATTAACACCAGAAGGAATTTATAAAATTTTAGAAGAGAAGTTTATTCGTAACTCCCATGTATTTCAAATTCCAGAATGTCATTTTATACAAGGAGAGCAGATGGCAGCCGATACTACAATTTGTCATGGAGGGAAAATACAATGTATAACAGCGCATGGAAACGGAAGATTAGATGCAGTTAGCAATGCAATTAAACAGTATTTTGATATTGATTATGACTTAGATGTGTATGAAGAACATTCATTAACAAGAGGGTCATCATCGAAAGCTGTTACTTATGTGGGAATTAAATGCCATAATAAGCTTTATTGGGGCGTAGGAATAGAAAATGATATTATTAATTCATCAATTGCAGCTTTAGCAGTAGCAGTTAATCAATTAGAAGAGATTAAGAATATGAAAAGATCAGATAGTAGAATGACAGAGGTATTAAATTATATTCAATCAAACTATAAGACGGTCACATTAGAAAAGCTTTCAGAAACTTTTTACTTATCTAAGCCTTACTTATCGAAATATATTAAAGAAAGTACAAATAGTACTTTTGTGGATATAGTAAAACAAATTAGAATGGATAAAGCTAAGAGCTTACTTAAAGGAAGTGGAATGACAGTAGAAAATATTGCAGAGCAAGTTGGTTATGAAAATGTAGAGCATTTTATTAGATTGTTTAAGAAAGCATATGGAATAACTCCGGTAGAATTTAGAAATAATATACCTAAGCGAATGGAACAATAAAATAATAAATTTGTCTTTTTGTAAAAAAGATTTGATCAAAAAATATAGACTAATATGTCATACTATGGTATATTATATACATAACAAATGATTTGAAAAAACTAAAGATTTAAATAAACTAAAGATATTTCGAAAAGAGGTGACTATAGATATGGTTATCTCTTTTCTTATTTATAAAATAAGAGGCAAAATAATTATAAAACTTAGATAAATTCTTATTTTAGCACTATAAATATATTAAAAGCATTTGTCGAAAAAAACCTGATAATCAATATCAAAAAATATAGATTATTTTTTAATATTGTGTTAATATAAATGTATACAAAAGATATCCAAACCCCACTCTTAATCTCCCCTAAATTTTATATAAGATACAGCCATAATTTGGCTGTATCTTTTTATTCTTTAAGAAATTATAATGCAATTAAATCTGTGGATAACATTATAGTAGTATATTTTACTAGGGTTAATTACTATAAAGGAATAAAAAAATAAATCATATTCGCCTGCATAAAATGTTCTTATATGCAGCATAGCTGCTATTTCTGATGTGCAGATTTTTCTCACATGCGTTCGAAAAGACAGATGCGTGAAAAAAATCTACACATATGAAAAGAGTGCGAAGCACAATACGGAACTTAAATGAAAAGAGTGCGAAGCACAATACGGAACTTAACCACAGTCGCCTGCGATTTTTTTTGCGTATTCAGTTAAGAGATATGTCAATAAACCATAGGTTACCTAATCAATTAAAAGGCGACTTTACAACAATTAGATGATGTTTACAATATATGCTATAATTTAGCCTAGTAGTGGATATAAATTTAAGGATGTCTTTTTAATTATTATTTAGATGCTTACACTAGGAGGAAAGAATATGGAGATTATAAAATCAATATTATATTTTATATTGGCTGGAATATTTGAAATTGGAGGTGGATATCTTATATGGATATGGTTACGCGATGGAAAAAGCTATTTATATGGAGTTATAGGAGCGGTCATATTAATTTTATATGGAATAATTCCTACTTTACAGCCTTCAAATTCTAATTTTGGTAAGGTATATGCAGCATATGGAGGAATATTTATTGTAATGTCAATTTTATGGGGATGGAAAATTGATAATATAGTACCTGATAAGTTTGATTTAATTGGTGGATGTATAGCTCTAGTAGGTGTTATTGTAATTATGTATGCACCAAGAGGATAGTAGAGTGTGTTATGATAAAAATTCGTATATAAAAATCAAGTGTGAAGAGTTTGAAAAAGCTTTAAAAACGGAAATACTTTAAGAAAAATGTAATGGGTGAGTATTACTAATATTTGAATTAATATAAAATTATAGAAGGGAAATATAAACTTTTATATAATTATCTATATTAAGGGGATGAGTTAATGAATCAAAATGTAGATGTAATATTAGAAATAATAAAAAATATGCCATGTGAAAATATCGAAGGAGTTAATGTTCCTAAATCTTTGGGATATGAGCAGATAGGAATGAGTATTGATGAATTTGATGAAGCAATCAAGTACATACAAGATAATGATTTGCTGAGGAAAATAGTTCCTATATTTAAAGATAATAAGATAGTACTAATAAAGATAATGTAAAATCATACTGGATTTTTAGAAAGGCGGCTAATATGACTAGTAAAGAAATAGAATTTGTTGATTTAACTAACCAACAGTATGAAGCTTTGATTAAAATGCAAATGGAATCATATATAAAAATATTGGATTTTTGCAGAGAAAATATAAGTGATTCAGAGAAAGTTGAAATTATAGATAAGAACTTATTAAAAATAGATGAAAAAATAATAACAAAATTAGAGGAAATGAGAGTCTATAATAAAATATTTATGGAAACAGTTAAGTAAGATTTAATATTTTTAGAGGAATTTCTCCTTTTTTGTATAATTATTATTATGGAAAGAGGTGAGGATATGGAATTTAATCAGAAGTCATGGATTGAAAACTATGTACATAGCTTATGCCCGAAAAAAATTAGTAAAGAAAATGTAGATAAAGAGATAAATAGCATAATAACTTTAATGAATGAGTTATTTAGTAGTAGAAATGCAGACAAGTATGTTGAATTTGTCCCAGATGAAAATGCTATAATATTCCCAGGTAGAAAAGCAAATATTTTTATAAGATACAGTGTAGATGGAAATGGTAATGAAGTGAAAATATCAAAACATAAAAATCGTGAATTAAGCAGTAGTATAGAAAAAGCAATATTAATAAGTTGCAAAGGTGAAGAATATGTAGTAAAAGATGAACCTTCGATAACAATGGACGAAATGTCATTTGAAGGTTTGAAAGATTCTATTAATTATGCATTAAGCAAAATATTAAACTAAACATATGTGTAAGAGAACCCTGGATAGGGTTCTCTTGTTATATACTTTTATTTTTTAATAAAATTTTAAGAAAACATTTTCAATTGACAAAAAACTGACAAAATTTAATGGTAATATATATATTAGAAAGTGTAAATGTTGTCAATAATGTATTATAGGCAATATAAAAAAATTTTATATTGTGTGATAATGTTTACAAAAAGTCATAAAGTTTTAATTATTTTTGTATAAAAATCACAAGAATTTAATATTATCATATATTTAAAAGAGGTGAGAACAACATGGGGAATATAATTAAAATTAATATGTACGCTGAAATGAACAAAAAAAAGAATGTTAAGCTAGATTTAAAAACAGTAGAAGAAGTCATTTTAGAATATAATAAATGGCTAAAGAAAAACAACAGAGAGGATAAAATAGAGACTTATGAAAAGTTTTTACAAGTATAATTATCTTTAAAGGTAGATTGAGTGATAACGCTTAATTTACCTTTTTTTATTTTTATGTAGAAATATAGATAAACCAACTAAGCCCCGAACTTATACATATAACTCGCCGAAATGAATAACATACTTTTGTTCCAGTTTCTAGGTAATTCTGATGGGTGATTCTAAGGCTATAAAGTTGCACCCAAAGTGCTAGCCTCAAAGAACAAACTTTGAACTAGCACATTTGGAACAACTTATAGACAAAGAATCACATCCATCAAAATTACCAATGAAACATTCCACAAAAGTATATTACTCATTTCTGGTTGGAGGATATTTCATAGTTTGGATATAATTTATGAGTGTATTATCTATATAGATAAACAATTTAAGAATTAGAATTATTAGATGAACATATTTACAAAGTTACTAAGAATTTAAGTTTGTATCTCCATTAGAAATCATAAATATATTTGTGGAGAAAACATTTGAAAATGAGCTGTTAAAGGTTCTTAGCCGTAGGTTGTTCCATTTTAGATTGTAACACTGAAAGTGGGAGCATGCTAAAGTGGATACAACCTGCTGCTTAGAACCTTCAGCGATAGTTTCATAGCTTTTCGGAACAAAATATTTATGATTTCGGTACGTTACCACATAAATTTAGTTTTAGAGTTGGATATCTATAACAGAGGAGTTAGATCTGATAGATTTAAGATTTTTGAAGTTTATTGTGAGTTAATGTAAAGAAAACTCTATTTTATGTTAAAATATAAGTAGATTTTAAAAGTGTATTTGGGTAAAGGGAGAGAAAGGTATTAATATAGAATAAAAAATAGATTATTAAAATATCAGTAAATAATTATAGAGTTTTAGTAAATAAGTGATGAAAATAAAAAAATGTATCTAAGAAATTGTATTGAGATATTAAAAGATTAGGTAAATTTATGTGAAGATAAAGAATTTTACTAAAGAATGGAGGTACGTTATGGAGAATAAAGAGCTATTAATTGAAAACTCACATAAGAGAAGCGAAAGTTATGGAGTTGAAAAAAATTCAGATCATTCAAATAAGATTCTTACTGGTGAAGAATTAGAAAATATATTAACTATTAATAAAGAATTAATAGAAGTATCTAAAATATACATAGATATGGTATTTTCAGCAGTTATGGATAATGAATTTATTATAGTGTTAACAGATAAAAATGGGTGCATTCTATATATTAAAGGAGCAGAAGAAAATAATAGTAAGCTTGGGGGGAATAATCTTGAAGTTGGGGCTTATATGGACGAGCAAAGTATAGGTACTAATGCCATGGGGACAGCAATTAAAGAAGACAGGTGTATTCAGATAACTGCAACTGAGCATTACATAAAAAGGTTCCACAATTTAACATGCTCTGCTGCACCTATTCATAATACAAAGGGAGAAATTATTGGAACATTGAACTTAACAGGTAGAAGAGATATGAAGCATCCACATACTTTAGGCTTAGTTGTTTTTGGTGTAAAGGCAATCGAAAATGAATTGGACAAGAAGGGTATACGTGATATATTGAATCAAACCTATAATTATATGGAGAGCGTTATAGATAATGTTGATAAAGGTATTATGATAGTAAATAAAGAGTATAAAGTAATAAATATAAATAAACTTGGAGTAGAGATATTTAATATAGATAAGGATTTGATAATAAGTCAAGATATACATTATATTTTGCCTGATTTGGGAAACGTAATAGAAGAACTTGAAAACCATAACGGTGATATTATAAAGGAATTAAAATTAAAGCATACAAGCAGACATAAAATAAGGTTGGTTTTTAAAGGGCTTAAACATAAAGAAAATATTATAGGTATGGTTGTAACAATAAGCTATGAAAAAGAAGGAAAAGACAACAAAAATGCAACAGGGGCATTTTTTACTTTTAATGATATAATTGGTGATAGTGCAGCCATTGTTAATGTGATAACTAACTGTAAGGTTATTGCCAATAGTCCTTCAACTGTTCTAATTCAAGGAGAAAGTGGAACAGGTAAAGAAATATTAGCACAAGCTATGCATAATTATAGTGTGCGAAGAAGAAATAAATTTGTTGCAATAAATTGTGGAGCTATACCAGCTAATATAATAGAAAGTGAATTGTTTGGGTATGAGGATGGGACTTTTACAGGAGGAAAAAGAGGCGGAAATCCAGGTAAGTTTGAGATTGCAAGCGGAGGTACTTTGTTTTTAGACGAAATTGGGGAAATGCCACTTGATGCACAGGTTAAGCTGTTAAGAGTACTTCAAAATGGAAGAGTCACAAGGCTTGGTGGAAGCAAAGAGATTCCTATAGATGTAAGAGTTATAGCAGCTACTAATAAAAATTTAAAAAGAGAAGTTCAAAAAGGGAATTTTAGAGAAGATTTATACTATAGATTATGTGTAATTCCAATCACTTTACCGCCTTTAAGAGAGAGAAAAGGCGATGTAAAAATGCTTATTGACTTCTTCTTAAGAATTAAATCCTTTCAGCTGAATAAATCAATACCAGAGCTTGATAAAAGTTTATATAATAAGTTATTAGACTATGATTGGCCTGGAAATATAAGAGAGCTTGAAAATTATATTGAGAATATAGTAAATTTGGATGGACGATCATCTTTTAATTTATGGGAATTTGAAGATAATCAAAGTTTTGAGACAGATAAAACATATGATAGGAAAATATTAAAAGATGGCTTTTTAAATAAAGAGATATGGGAAGACAATAAGACTAATGGTTTACTTAAGAATGTTAATACTGAAAAGACTGAGTATATGGTAAATACTTTAAATCTAGAAGAACTAGAAATGAAGGCAATTCATGAAGCTGTAAGAATAAATGATCATAATATGACAAAAGCTGCTAAAACTTTAGGTATAAGTAGAAACACTCTATACCTAAAATTAAAAAAACATAAATAAATTATAAAGCATGTCCTAAAATATTACGCTGTATTAAATTTATGCTGTATTATTTTAGGACATATCTTTGTTAAAAATTATTTATATAAATGAGTAGATGCTTAACAATTAATTTATGTATAACTTATTTTATATATATTTAATAACTTAATTTAAGACCTTTAAATATAATATTTATGAGGAATTACGAGTTTTTTGTTAGAAAAGTATTCCTGTATTTTGACATTTTATTATCATAAATATAAAATATATTGATAAAATAATCACAAGTTGGCATGAATATTGCTTTAATAATTTATGTGGTCAAAAATAGACATATTAACTTATTATTCTGCACTTGTGCAAAATAATGAATGAGCAAATTTTAGGAGGAAATATTTATGGCACGTTTTACTTTACCAAGAGACATTTATCATGGAGAAGGAGCACTTGAGGCACTTAAAACTTTAAAAGGTAAGAAAGCTTTCTTAGTAGTTGGTGGCGGATCAATGAAAAGATTTGGATTTCTTAAACAAGTTGAAGATTATTTAAAAGAAGCAGGAATGGAAGTAGAATTATTTGAAGGTGTTGAACCAGATCCATCAGTGGAAACAGTAATGAAAGGCGCAGAAGCTATGAGAAACTTTGAGCCTGATTGGATAGTTGCAATGGGTGGAGGATCACCAATTGATGCTGCAAAGGCTATGTGGATATTCTACGAATACCCAGATTTTACTTTTGAACAAGCAGTTGTTCCATTTGGATTACCAGACCTTAGACAAAAAGCTAAGTTTGTAGCTATTCCATCAACAAGCGGTACAGCTACAGAAGTTACAGCATTCTCAGTTATCACAAATTATTCAGAAAAAATTAAATATCCTTTAGCTGATTTTAACATAACTCCAGATATAGCAATAGTTGATCCAGCACTTGCTCAAACTATGCCAAAAACTTTAACAGCTCATACTGGAATGGATGCATTAACTCACGCTATAGAAGCATACACTGCATCACTTCAATCAAATTTCTCAGATCCATTAGCAATTAAAGCTGTAGAAATGGTTCAAGAAAATTTAATCAAATCATTTGAAGGAGATAAAGAAGCTAGAAATCTAATGCATGAAGCTCAATGTTTAGCTGGAATGGCGTTTTCTAATGCATTACTTGGAATAGTTCACTCAATGGCTCATAAGGTTGGTGCTGTATTCCATATTCCTCATGGATGTGCAAATGCTATATTTTTACCATATGTAATTGAGTATAATAGAACAAAATGCGAAAATAGATATGGAGATATTGCGAGAGCCTTAAAATTAAAAGGAAACAATGATGCCGAGTTAACTGATTCATTAATCGAATTAATTAATGGATTGAATGATAAGTTAGAAATTCCTCACTCAATGAAAGAGTATGGAGTTACTGAAGAAGATTTTAAAGCTAATCTTTCATTTATCGCTCATAATGCAGTATTAGATGCATGTACAGGATCAAATCCTAGAGAAATAGATGATGCTACAATGGAAAAATTATTTGAATGCACATACTATGGAACTAAAGTTAATTTGTAAGATAAATAAAGGCAATTTTTTTAGTTCATAATCTTATAGAGATAAAGTACGTTGTTTTACATTAAGAATCATATAACTTTAAAAAAGTTATTGAGATAAACAATTGAATAATTATTAAAAGAATCGTTACAACATTAATAAAACAACAATGGCTCTCAACCTCAGAGAGTCTTTGTTGTTAATAAGGCAATAAGGATGAAAATTCCAATTATCTGACTTACCTGATGTCTAGAAGCTGTAACACCCTGACTTCTTTTAGTGAGAGGCAACAGCTACATGACGATAGATAAAGCTCAGCTAAGATTAAGATGGAGATCAAGCTCTATCTAAGCAAGTTTAATTTGAAATTATCAATAGAATTTATAAGCGTAGGGGGTACTAAGAGTGTACAAAATTGTTAACAAAAGAGAAGTTACCAATAACATATTCTTGATGGATATAGAAGCGCCTAGAGTTGCTAAATCAGCAAAACCAGGTCAATTTATAATTATAAAAAATGATGAAAAAGGAGAAAGAATACCTTTAACAATTGCAGATTATAATGCGGAAAAAGGTACAGTGGCTATAGTTTTTGCAGCTATAGGAAAAGGAACTAAGCAGTTAGCGGCATTTAATGTTGGAGATTATGTTTCTGATTTTGTAGGTCCATTAGGTGTACCAAGTGAATTTATTCATGAAGATCTAGAAGAATTGAAAAAGAAAAATATTATCTTTATTGCAGGAGGCGTAGGAGCAGCTCCAGTTTATCCTCAAGTTAAGTGGATGCACGAACATGGGATAGCTGTAGATGTTATTTTAGGAAGCAGAAATAAAGATTTATTAATATATGAAGAAGAATTAAAGGCAGTTGCTGGAAATCTTTACGTAACAACAGATGATGGTTCGTACGGTTTTAAAGGAACTGGTTCAGATATGCTTAAGGAATTAGTTAATAATCAGGGTAAGAAATATGACCAAGCTGTTATCATTGGACCAATGATAATGATGAAATTTACTTCAATGTTAACTAAAGAATTAAATATTCCAACTGTAGTAAGTTTAAATCCTATAATGGTTGATGGTACTGGAATGTGTGGTGCTTGTAGAGTTACTGTTGGAGGAAAGGTTAAATTTGCATGTGTTGATGGACCAGAATTTGATGGACATTTAGTAGATTACGATGAATCAATGAGAAGACAAGCTATGTATAAAACAGAAGAAGGAAGAGAATTATTAAAACATGAAGAAGGAAACACTCATAACCATGGTGGTTGTGGATGTAAGGAGGATAAGTAATAGAGATGAACGATAGAATGAAAAGAACACCTGTTACTGAACAAGCTCCAGAAGTAAGAGCAAAAAACTTTAAGGAAGTTTGTTTAGGATATAATGAAGATGATGCTATAAAAGAAGCAAATAGATGTTTAAATTGTAAGAATCCTAAATGTGTTGAGGGATGTCCAGTATCAATCAATATTCCAGGATTTATATCAAAGGCTAAAACTGGAGATTTTGAAAGTGCTGCTAAAGAAATAGCAAAATATAGTGCACTTCCAGCGGTTTGTGGAAGAGTATGTCCACAAGAAAATCAATGTGAAGGTAACTGTGTACTAGGAATTAAAGGTGAAGCTGTAGCTATAGGTAAATTAGAAATGTTTACCGCAGACTGGTCAAGAAAAAATAAAGTAGATTTATCACAAACAGAACCTTCTAAAGGGAAGAAAGTTGCGGTAATTGGAAGTGGCCCTGCTGGTCTTACTTGTGCAGGAGACCTAGCTAAAAAAGGTTATGATGTAACTATATTTGAAGCACTACATGAAGCGGGTGGAGTTCTAGTTTATGGAATACCTGAATTTAGATTACCAAAGGATGATGTTGTTAAAGCAGAAATTGAAAACATAAAGAAGCTTGGAGTAACAATTGAAACTAATGTAATTGTGGGAAGAACAATAACTATAGATCAATTAATTGAAGATGAAAATTTTGAAGCTGTATTCATTGGATCAGGAGCAGGTCTTCCAAAGTTTATGGGAATACCAGGAGAAAATGCAAATGGTGTATTTTCAGCTAATGAGTTTTTAACAAGAGTAAACTTAATGAAAGCTTTTAAAGAAGAATATGATACTCCAGTTAAAGCAGGTAAAAAAGTTGCTATAGTTGGCGGAGGAAATGTTGCTATGGATGCAGCAAGAACTGCTTTAAGACTTGGTGCAGAAGCTCATATAGTATATAGAAGAGGTGAATCAGAGCTTCCAGCAAGAGCAGAAGAAGTACATCACGCTAAAGAAGAAGGAGTAATATTTGATGTTTTAACTAATCCAACAGAAATCTTAACAGATGAAAATGGATGGGTTAAAGGAATGAAATGCGTTAAAATGGAACTTGGAGAACCAGATGCTTCAGGAAGAAGAAAACCTGTAGTTAAGGAAAATTCAGAGTTTGTGTTAGACGTAGATACAGTAATAATGTCACTTGGAACTTCACCAAATCCATTAATTTCATCAACTACTAAAGGTTTAGAAATCAATGGTAGATCTTGTTTAGTTGCTAGTGAAGATGGATTAACAACTAAAGAAGGTGTTTATGCTGGTGGAGATGCAGTTACTGGTGCTGCAACTGTTATTTTAGCAATGGGAGCAGGAAAGAAAGCTGCTGCAGCAATAGATGAATATTTAAGTAGATAGCATTTAACATATTATATATTAAGAAGATTAGTTACAAGGAAATATAGATGTAACTAATCTTTTTTTGTTTATAATTTTAGACGATATTTAAGAAAAGTTATTTTTAAAATAAAAATAATGTCTCTATAAAAAGAGGAAATAATCTTAAAATTTCCTTAAAAATCTCTAATTTAGTATTCTTAATGATATTATTTGTTGATTTTATTATAGATTGATGATAATATTTCATATATATGAAATGAGTACATATTAATGTATTATATTACAATTGGAAGCTATGAAGAATTCTTTCTAAGTGGGCACTTTAAGAGTTTGGAGCTAGTTGTGCAACCGACCAATTAAGATTAATTAATTATTTTATTAGTTAGTTTTAATTGGTTTTTTATGTGAAAAAATTTACTTGATTTATATATAAATAAGAACTTATATATCTTAAGTTTAAGCATTACGTAAGTAAGCTCATTGAGAGAAGATTTCAATTTTTATGAATTACAATTATACTACAGCTACAGTAAGGGTTAAATTAAGAGGTATATAAGTATTAATGAAGGGGATGAGACTGTTATGGATATTTTTGTAGCTAGACAGCCTATATTTAACAGGAAAAATGAAGTTGTTGCATATGAACTTCTATTTAGAAATGGACAAAATAATTTCTATAACAATACTAATGGGGATGAAGCAACTTTAAAGGTTATAGCTAATACATTTTATACATTTGACTTCAAAGATATTACTGATAACAAGAAGGCATTTATAAATTTTACTGAAGAATTGATAAAGAAAGAAATAGCAACCATACTTCCTAAAGAATATGTTGTGATAGAAATTTTAGAAAATATAGAACCAAATGATGAAATTGTGGATGCGTGCAAAAGACTTAAGAAAAGAGGATTTATATTAGCATTAGATGATTTTGTATTCCATACTAAATATATTAAATTAATAGAAATAGCTGATATTATAAAGATAGATTTTAAAATCACTACAGGGGGAGAAAGAAAGAAAGTATTTGAACTAAAAAAAATAAATAATAAAATAAAGTTTTTAGCTGAAAAAGTAGAGAACAAAGAAGAATATGATGAGGCTTTGAAACTAGGATATTCATACTTTCAAGGATATTATTTTAGTAAACCAATAGTGCTTTCCAGAAAAAACATTCCGACTAACAAAGATACAGCAATAAAAATTTTAAAGTTAATTAATAAAGACGATTTTGATTTTAATAAATTAGAGGAACTAATAATAAAGGATTTAGGTTTATCATATAAAATAATCAAATTGATAAATTCGTCTGCATACTGCCTAAAGAATGAAGTAAGATCTATAAAATATGCTATTGCACTTTTGGGAAGAAAAGAGATTATAAAATGGTTATATGTAGTTCTGCTAAATGATCTAAAGGAAAATAACACAGATGAACTTATAAAAGTCTCATTGCAGAGAGCGAAGTTATGTGAATTAATATGTAATATGAGTGAGTATAAAAATAATGTTTATTCAGCTTATATGGTAGGATTATTTTCAGTTATGGACGCAATTTTAAATTGTTCAATTGAAGTGATCTTAAAAGAATTATATATAGATGATGAAATAAAGGAAGGACTAATTGAAAAAGATAATTACTTGAATAAAATATTGAAATTGGCTATTAACTATGAAAAGGGTCAGTGGGAAAATGTTGAGTTTTATACTAAGGAAATAGGTGTTAATGATAATAAGCTTGCAGAAGCCTATATAGATGCTATAAAATGGGCAGATGATGTTGTGAGTTAAAAAAATAAGAAACTAGAACATGTCTAGTTTCTTACTCTAATTGGTAAAAAAAGAAAATACTATATCAAAACTCTAGGAAAAATTTCAATATAAGTAAATTGTATATTTACATTAACATTATACGACATAAACTGTTTTAATTCAACAATAAAAATATAAAAAAGGTGCAAATGGCAAAAAAAAATAATATTATATTATTTTTCATTGGAATAGTATTAAATTTTAGGATAAATATTCTAAAATTGCTAATAGGTATAAGTAATTAAATCAAAAAAATGATAGGAGTTTTAGAAACTGATCTTTAATGTGAAAAGAGATAGCAGTTAGATTAATAAATGCTATCTCTTTTGGTGTAGTTGAAAAGTAATATTTTCACTAATAATTATTTGCGAAATTTAAAGATATTATACATAAAAATAAAAAAAGTAATGACAAAATAATAATATTTCGAGATTTACTAAGTACTCCTTTCAGTTATAAAGGGATAATAAAATTTATGATTGATAACAATGAGAATATACTTTTTATCAGAAAAATTTATGTTTTATGTCAGAAAATTATATTTATTAACGAATAATATATTGAGTGTGTAAAAATTGATTCCCATATACCCCTTAATATGTGGTTACATAACACTCCTATATTTTACTATACCTACTAACAGTAAATCCCCTGTAAATTGATGATAAATTTACAGGGGATTTTTAATTTTATTTAAAGCATAATATGCTAAAGAGTAGTAATTTACAATACAAAGATGTTTCATTCACAATATTAATTTCATCTGATTATTATATAATAAATATTATTCAGTAGTTAATATTTATTGGATTTTACACCCCATTATTAATACGAGGTGAAATTAATGAAAATAAAAGTGATAAATAGTTACCCAGCTTGTATATGGGAAGAAGATATTATTAAAGCAATTCACGATCTATGTCTTGAAGAACTTCAAGAAAAGCTGGAGAAATATAAATCTGATAACTCGAGCAAAGCAATTGCTAATTGTCATATTTCAAAAAGAGAGTTCTGTTGCAAAAAACAAGTATTTATAGAAATGACAGCAATGTTTGATATTGTTGATATGATAAATTAGAAAAAAATATTTAGTTAGAGAATTATACTAAATTAAAAACAGTCTCTATTAAAAGATGAGGAGATTGTTTTTTATTTTTGGAAAATTGTAATGAGGTTAAGAGTGTGAAAAAGTTACATAGGAATCTATTTAACAAGATTGAAAACAACCAGTGGATGGAAATTGAATCCATTTTTTCTCGTGGAACTTTTATCACATCTATTTTTAAAGGAAATGAATTAAACAATATGAGAATAATTATCGGATTCATGTAAATTGAGTGAATTTTGTGGTATAATTTAGAGTATAAGTAAATTGCTTATTAGTTTTTGATATTTATGTAAAAATAAGTGATTAAGCTTAGTAGTTTATAGAATGGTTATGGAATTAGGTATTGGGATTAAACATGATAACTTTTATATCTTAAAGGACGAAGGGAAGGATAAATACAATGTTTAAGAAAATGAAAATATCCCAAAAATTAATAGGAAGTAGTGTGATATGTACTGTATTCTTAGTTTTAGTAGGCATAGCTGGTCTATTTAGCATGAACAAACTAAATATAAATACAGATAAAATTTATAATAATAATTTAATGAGACTTCAGAAGTTATACGTAGTAAAAAGTAATATTAACTTAGGACTATCTGATATGGAACATATTATTAATAGTAATTTTAAAAATGATATAGATGAGGCACAAAAAGATTTAGCAGATTTATCTGATTTAAATAATAAAACTTTTGAAGAAATTGAAAAAATACCTTATTCTAGTGAAAAAGAAGAAGCTGATTATAAAAAAGTTAAAGATTCATTAACTAGGTATAGGGATATAAGAACAAAGATAATAAAGGATGTTACTGACAATAATTATGAGGAAGCTATTACATTATATAATTCGGAGTATTTTACTTTAAGAGAAGAGATAGCAAATGATATAAATGTTGTAATAAATGAAAATATTGATGCGGCCAAAGCAACATCGGAATCAAGTAACGCAGTTTTTAAAAATTCGTTTAAATTTCTTGCAATATTTATTGTTATTTCAGCATTGATATTAGCCATATTAAGTGGTGGATTAGCAATTTGGTTAAGAAAGAGAATAAACAGCATAGTTAATTTTGCTAATGGTTTAGCGGAAGGAGATCTTACTGAGAAAATAAATATAAATGCATATGATGAAATAGGTAATATGTCAAAAGCATTGAATATTGCTGTATTAGACGTGAAAAATCTTATTATGGAACTTACTAATCGTATGAAAAATGTCAGAATTTCAAATGAAGATCTAACTTCAACAATGGAAGAAATGTCTGCAACTATGAATAATATTAAAACTGTAACTCATGAAATTGCTGATGCAAGCATGAATTTAAGTGCGGCAACTCAAGATGTTAGTTCATATACAATGGAAATAGAAAAGCTGACAGATGACCTTAGCAGAAATGCTGAAAAGAGAGAATTAGATTCAGATGAAATTATGAAGAGAGCGGTAAATGTAAAAGAAAAAGCAGAAGCATCATCTAATAATGCAATAAGCCTATATAATGAAAAAGAAATTAAGATTAAAAAAGCAATTGAGGATATAAAGATAGTTAAAGAAATAGAAAAAATGGCAGAAGCTATTGGTCAAATAGCTGAACAAACTAATCTTCTAGCACTTAACGCATCCATAGAGGCTGCTAATGCAGGGGATGCAGGTCGAGGATTTGCTGTAGTTGCAGAGGAAGTTAGAAAATTAGCTGAGAAGTCATCAGAAACAGTTATAGATATAAAGAAAAATATAGGTACAGTTGGAAGTGTTATTGAAAACTTTACTAATAATACTAAAGATATATTGAGATTTATTGATAGTCAGGTTAGACCAGATTACGAAATGTTGAAGTCTATAGGAAATCAATATGAAAAAGATGCTGAAGTTGTGAATGAAATGTCAAAAGAGATTGCTGAGTCAGCAATTAAAATTGCAGATAATGTATCTAAAGTCAATAATGCTATAGTAAATATTTCGTCAAAATCACAGCAATCAGCTTCTAGTGTAGAAGAGATATTTGCAAGTATCAGCGAAACTAGCGCCTCAGTAGATAATGTTACTAATCAGGCAAAAGACACATCAGAGATGGCTGATAGCATGATAGAAATGGCAAATAAATTTAAAGTCTAGAAATATATAAGTTCTGAATAATATATAGAATTGTTTTATCCAGGCGCTTTGAAAAAATATAAGGAATTTAAATTTTTAGAATGTATGTAGGGCCAAATATTCATTTTAGTAGAATGTTTATTTGGCTTTGTTTTATTTTTGGGAAATTTATGTTCTAGTAAAATCTATGGCTCAACAGTTGTATGCGATTTTTTTGTATAAATATTAATATAGAATATTTTATTTTTAGTGATTATATAATTTATTGCGATATATAACAAGTGAGGTTTGTTACATAATGTAACAATTGATACAGCAAATGTATTTTTTTAGAGTTATACTTATAAAAAAGTAAGGGGGAGTATAATTTGGAAAAAATAATAGAGATAGAGAAAATGATTTGTAAAATGAGACAATCCTTATATGAAATTATAAATAATGAAAAAAGTTTATTAGGAATAGAAGTTATTACTGCTAGTCAAAGATTAGACGACATAATAAATCAATACAACGAGCTACTCGATAACGGGATTTAAAGAAATTCATATCACTAATATAGAAGTCTTAAATAATATAATTCATTTTATATATATGAAAAAAATATGTATTAGACCTATATGATAATAGATAGAAAGTAGAAATATTTTTATTTCGCTGGACTATGGAAAGTATGATTCATCTTTATATAATTAAATTTTATGGAAGAAATTTACATATTGCTGTATAATTAGATATGTATAAGGAGGGAATCTTATGAATACTATAGAAAAAGTCATAATGAATCTTAAGATAAGACCAGATGGCATGAATTTGTATGAATTGGATAGAATATGTTTCACAACTTATCAAAAGACTCTGCTCGGCTCAAAACTTGGAAGAGTAAAGGAACGTATAGAGCCCACTCTAAGATATTTAGAGGAAACTAATCAAATAACGATTAAAGAGGGGATTGTAAAGTTAAAGAAAAACTGATGAAGTCTAGTATATTCAAATAAATATATTTATTTGAATAAGTTGGATTTCTAAATTGGATATCAATAAATCTTTAGTGTTTAAGATTAATAATAGGCAGTGGAGGATTAGAAATGATAAGAATACTTTTGTGCTGTGGAGGGGGCTTTTCATCAAGTACCCTAGCCAGTAAGGTTGAAAAGGAGATATTAGAGAATAATATGCAAAATGATTATTCAATTGAATTTTCTCCATTTTTATTAGTAAATAAGAGAATGAATGAATTTGATATAATTGTATGTTGTCCCCATCTAATAATGCAAGTTAAGAAATTTGTGAAAACTTCAAAGATTGATAAACCTATCTATATCCTTCCACCGAGAATGTATGGTCTCATTAGTTTTAAGGAATTAGCAATAGATGTAGTAGATGCAATCAATCTGTATAATGAAACTAAAATTAATCCAGTATATTTTCCAGGGGAAGAAAACACCATGATGGTTACTAGGCATGTGGCTTACAGAAATAGCAAAGTTTAATAAATCTTTGTATATAAGTTATAAAGAATATAGTTCATCTTTTATAAAATTATCGTACTTCAATTATTTTATAATTTATGATGTAGTCTTCAGTGAGCTGAATTTTTAAAATCCTATATATAAAATTCTTTAAATTATAGAAAATGTGGTCTTAAAATTCACATATTATAACATAGTAAAGAAGAGATACCTTCAAATTTGTGAAAGCATCTCTTCTTTAATGAAATTATTGTACGGAAGTATCAGTTGTTGTAGTTGTTGATGTATTTTTCTTTTGATGAGCTTCTTTTTTTGCTTCATATGCCGCTTTAATTTTAGCTTGAGCATCTTTAAATGATAATCCTGTTATATCGATTCCTAATTTCTCAGCTCTTGCACTTTGAATTTTAGCTATTACATCTTCATTTGATAGACCTGTAACATCAATTCCAAGTTTAGAAGCTTCTGCTTGATTTAATTTTATTCTAGCATCTTTATTAGATAAACCTGTTATATCAACTCCAAGTTTTGTTGCTTTCTTAGTTAAATTGGCAAGGCTTTTAGCTTCAAGAGCTGCTTTAATTTTAGCTGAAGCATCTTTATTTGATAGTCCTGTTATATCAATTCCAAGTTTCCCTGCCTCTGCAGATAGAATCTTAGCTCTAGCGTTATCAGGTGAAAGATTTGTTATATCTATACCTAATTCAGTTGCTTTTTTATTAAGTCTTTCAAGAGTCTTTTCCTCAAAAGCTGCTTTAATTTTAGCTGAAGCATCTTTATCTGATAGACCTGTTATATCAATCCCAAGTTTTTGAGCTACAGCAGCTCTTATTTTTGATCTTGCTTGATCATTAGTTAATCCAGTAATATCTATTCCAAGTTTAGAAGCTTTTTGAGTAAGTTTTGCAAGTTTATCTGCCTTATTATTTTGCGATACTTGTCCTGTAGTAACACTATTTGTTACATTTTGTGTAGAAGCATCATCAGCGAATGCTGGAACAAGGCTTGATATTGAGATCATAGCTGCTATTGCAATTCCTAGTATTTTTTTCTTTTTCATAATTATCTCTCCTTACGTCATATAAAAATTTATTTTTATGTTAAAAACATAGATTAATATAGAAATAACCGGCTATAAGGGAATTATAATTCTGTTATGTGAAATTTATGTGAAAAGGAATATTAAGCATATAAATTTATTGGCGCCGCATTTATATATTTATTGCAAAAATGATAATACTATATACTAGAATGAAAGTTCTAGACAAATTTATAATTAATCTAATCAATATAATAATATAAATAAAGTTATATTGGGGCTTAAATGGAAGGAGAAAAATAATGAACGAAGTAATACAAAATATCATAACAAGAAGAAGTATAAGAGTGTATAAAGAAGAGCAAATTTCGGATGAAGACTTAAATAAAATATTAGAGGCTGCTAAGTTTGCTCCAAGCGGAATGAATAGTCAGGATTGGCATTTTACAGCTGTACAAAATAGAGAGAAGATAAATAAGCTGATTTCAGCAGCGAAAGAAGCATTACAAAATTCTCCTATAGAACAGCTAAATAAGATGGCAAATAATCCAAACTTTAACCCATTTTATAATGCACCTACTATAGTGATAACATCTTGTGATAAAAACTTACCAGTAGGGCAGTCTGATTGTGCTGCAGCAATACAAAACATAATGTTAGCAGCTCATTCACTTAACATTGGATCATGTTGGGTACATACTTTAGCTATGGTTGGAGATGACCCTAATGTCAGAAATGTGCTTACTGAGCTAGGAATTCCAGAAAACTATGCGCCATTTGGTACAGCAACGCTAGGCTTTAATGGAGGGAAAGAACCAAAAGCTCCAACAAGAAAAGAAGGAACAGTAAATATAGTAAAATAAAAAGAGTAATAAGTTAAAAAGGTGACTTCTAAATATGTGAAAGAAAAAAATGATTAGTGAGACTCTATAGTTGGAAAATATTCAGGCTATAGAGTTCTTTTGTTATATAAATTTCCAAATGTAGAATATGATAATTTAGTTTTTAAAATAAAAGAAATGATAGAAAAAAGAATTGAAAAAATAAAACTTTCTCTTAAGAATGAAGAAATGATTTTATAGTTAAACTATGATATAGATGTATTACAGAAAATGCAAGGCATTTGTATTTATTTTTTATTAGCATACACTTTATACTATTTCTTGAATTCTGTAGCATAAGTGGTGGTTAGTAGAGATTATTTTGGAGGTATATGAATAAATGAATATATTAATAAATATTGTTATTGTGATTTTACTTGTACTTATGAATGGTTTTTTTGTCGCAGCTGAATTTGCTGTTGTAAAAGTAAGAAAGTCTAGAATAGAAACATTAGTCCTTGAAGGGAATAAAAGTGCTAAACACACTTTAAAGGTTGTAAATAATTTGAATTCATATTTATCTGGATGTCAATTAGGAATAACTTTAGCATCTTTAGGTTTAGGATGGATTGGAGAACCGGCAGTGTCAGATATGTTAATGCCATTATTTAATTTATTTAACATTTCAGAAGGAACTGCGCACTCAATTTCATTTGTTTTAGGATTCTCAATTATAACTACTCTTCATATTGTACTTGGAGAGCTAGTACCTAAATCATTAGCCATTATAACCGCAGAGAAGATAGCAATGCTTACATCTTTACCTTTGATTATGTTTTATAATTTAACTTATCCAATTATGTGGTTGTTTAACCACACTACAAATTTTATACTAAAGATATTTGGGCTTTCTCAAGTTGATGAACATGAGGCAGCTCATACCGATGAGGAAATAAAGCTATTGGTTGAAGAAAGTTATAAGCATGGTTTAATAGATAAAACTGAATTAACTTTTGTAGATAATATATTTGATTTTTCTGAGAAGACAGTAAAAGAAATAATGATACCCAGAACTGATATGGCATGCATTTTTCTTGAAGGTTCTTTTGATGAAATAATTGAATATGCCTTAGCAGAACAGTTAACTAGATATCCGGTATGTACTGATAGTAAAGATAATATTAGTGGGTTTATACATATTAAGGATTTATATAAGCTTAAAATTGAAGGAAATGATAATAATATAAAAAACATCATTAGAGAAATCAAATTTGTTCCAGAGTCAATGTCAATAAGTGAACTATTAAAGATATTTAAGAAAGAAAAAATACAAATGGCTATAGTTATTGATGAATATGGAGGAACATTTGGGCTTGTAACGATTGAAGATATTTTAGAAGAAATAGTTGGCGAAATTCAAGATGAGTTCGATGAAGAGATGGAAGAAATTAAGAAAATTGAAGATGGTAAATATATAGTGGACGGAAAAGTTCATATTGAAGATATAAATGAACTGGTAGATGCAGAAATTGAGGTTGAAAATATTGATACTATAGGCGGATGGGTTTATTCACAACTAAAATCATATCCACAAGTTAATGATAAAATTAATTATAAGGAATGTGAGTTTGTGATATTAAAATGTGATAGTAAAAGAATAAATAAAATTTTAATTGTTAAAAAAGAATAGCTTTATATTAAATAAATATCAGATAAGTCTTTTGTAGAGTTTTAAAGTATTTTTTGTGAATCCTCGTCAAAGATATATGGTTATTCGTTAGACATTCTTAAATTCTAAAGAATTTAAGAATGTATATTTTTAAGAATTTTAGAATTTTACAATATTGTTATAAAAAGCAGATTGCTCTTAACATTATAAATTTTATTTTCTGAAAAGACTAAAGGTCGTACACGTCCGTCTTTAGAATATCCTGCGTATCCTGAGTACAAAGGAAGTGGAGATGTAAATTCCGCTGAAAGTTTTAGTAGCGCTATACCTTAATGAAAAAGATTTAAGAGAAAATTATAGAGTATATAATAAAATCAGAAGTAAACTAAAAGTATGAATAACTTGAATAATTGGTATTACTTAATTAAAAAATAGTTGGAAAAATGTTTAAACTACAGCACTTTTCCAACTATCAGTAAGGCGAGGTATATTATTTCAAATATTTCATCCAATCTCCACGGTTTCCAATTTTATTACCAATAGCATAATAATTGAATGGGGCATAAATAGCAGGATCTAGTTTGTTTAGATCGATCTTACTGAAATCAATATTTTCTAAGGCCTCATCTATTTGTATATTTTCTATTTCTGAAATGAATAAATGACTTCCATTTAACTCAATTACTTTGCTAACATTGCATTCGTATATCCATCTGCTTTGTTCAAGCATAGGTATATTTTGATCCTCATTCCATACGTAATCATATTTGACTTTATCTTTTTTTCCACTAGTACCTGTAGTTGATCCCAAATAATCTGCAAGCCAAATCATATCCTGACTGACTAAGTTGGCAGAAAATTTATTTTCTCTTAGGAGATTTATTCTCGTCTGTTTATTTCCTCCAATGGTCATAACAATATGCGGAGTATTGTCAATAGTTACCTCTAGCCATGTGACAGTACCGAAGTTGGGTGAACCATCGGGATTTTTGGTACCAATAATATATATAGGTTGGGGAAAGAATATTAAACTTGGTTCAATACTAATTTTCTTCAATGTATAATACCTCCAAAATTCATTTTTGATAAATTGTCATTGTAATCATATTATCATGTCAAACCTGAAGACAGTATGTCATATTAAAGTTAGATTTATTTATTTTTCTTCATTTTTTAGTATAATAGTCACGATGGGAAATTGCGGTTTTGCCGATGAGATTTTGAAATTTTTGATTCCAAGATTAAAAGGGTTACTGGGAAAAGAGTTATAAAGAAGTATGCTTAATGTAATACCAGTGAACCATATTTTGTATACAAATTTATCTAGTATTGAATATAACATATACTGAAATAGTATCTATAACATGACGATATGTTGTCATATTATAGATGCTATACTTCTTTTATAATAAAAGTATGAGGAGTGATATTTATGAATAAACAAGCATTACCTGAAATTATTGAAAGTTATATTGATGCTTCAAATAAACATGATGTGGAGGCCTATGTAAATACTTTTTCAGATAGTTGTGAGATTCAAGAGAAATCCATAGGGAGCAATCTTATTGGAAAAAATGAAGTGAGAAATTATTTCAGTACATATTTTGTAGGTTATGAAACCTATACGGAAATTATAGAGTACCATGTGAAAGAGAATTTTGTAGATATGCGGGTATTATTTAAAGGTAACTTCCCAGAAAATGAAATTACCGGATTATATCAGTTTTTTATAGAGGAAGGCAAAATTGTAAAATTAGTAGCAGATTTGGAATAAGAGTTAAATAGTTATTTATCCTATTAATTTTAGTAAGGCATATGATGGAAAATAGGCAGGTAAATCTACTTATTATTTTGGATCATACCTAAATATATTAAGTATAAAAAGAGAGATAGAGTAAATTTATCCCTCTTTTTATATTGGTGTATATTATATATAGTGCAATGCACAGTTCACAATGCACAATTCACAAAGATTAATTTAATTGAGCTTCTTACTGAATTTCTTACATTAAATAATGTAAAGTTATTTTCGCAACATAGTATTATGTTGTAATAATAAAAAATTTCTATTCTGTAAATCACTTGTATTTAACTAATTTTGTCTTTGGATTCTTGAAAATACAGATTATCTGTTAAAATTATTGCCATGTAACTTGAAGAGGGTCTCTGTCTACCAATCGCTTGTATGTATACTTTGGATAGCCTACGAATATTGCACCGGTTACTTGCTTGTCTTTAGGAAGATTTAGTAGTTTTAAAAGTGGTTCATGATTAGATGCGGCGCAGCCATCAACTAAACCTGAAAAACAACTCCCAAGGCCTAATGTTGTAGCAAATAATTGAGTATAAATTAATGACATATAAGAATTTTCACGTCCTGTAGCAAAATCTTTATCAGCCATTGCTATAACTAAACAAGGGGCAGAACGCAGAACAACATCCTCATGGGTATTATGATATATATCAATAGTCATTTCTATATTATCAAAATATTTTGTGCCAGATAGTTCAGGGGTTTTGATTAATACTTTTTCTGTCCAGTCAATGACAACTTCTGAGATTTGATGTAATAAATTTGGATCATCTACAACATGATAAGATATCCCTTGCGTATTACAGCCTGATGGAGCCATTCGTGCAACGTCAAGAAGTTTTTTTACTTCATCTCTTGGAACAGGTTTTTCTTGATAGCTGCGGACAGAACGACGGGAACGTATGAATTCAGCAGCTACATCTTCATCAAATTTTTGGGTACTTTTTACTACTTGATTAGCTAGTGGAGTTTTTACATTATCAAGTGCTTCTCTAGGGCAAACAGCTACACATTGTCCACAGCTCATGCAAAGATTTTCATCTCGTATTGCCTGAGGACCATTTTCGCCCATACCGATAATACCTATGCAGACTGAAGCACAGGCACCACACTTTACACATTTCTCTTGATTAACTTTAATAAAATCTAAGCTCATTTCTATCTCTCCTTATGTTTTTTCTTTATTATATAAAGAGCAATAGAACAACAGTGTGTCATATTCCAATTAAAAATCGTAAAAATTTAATGTGTTTTTTAATTCATATGTAATAGCCTTGCGTATATGTTCTGGTTCTAATACTTTTACAGAGCTTCCAAAAGATAAAATATAACTAATTAGCCAGTCATTATCAGGAAGTATTACATCAAGGGTAAAACTCCCGTCATCATTTGGGAGGATAAATGAATCATCAAAATAATCATATATTCTATTTAAAACATGAGGCTTAACATAAAGCTTCAAGTTAATAAAGGACTGAGAAGCAGTGTCCCATTTTTTCAATGAAGATTCACTCAGTAATTTTTTATCAAATGCCTCGTTCAAAACATTTAAGTTTTTCAATCTTGATATTCTAAATATTCTTTGCTCTTGACGCTTACGGCAAAAAGCTAGTAAGTACCAAGTGTCATTTTTGAAAATAAGTTTATTAGGCTCTGCCAAACGCTTACTTTTATTACCCTGAGCATTTATATAGTCAAACTCAATGACATTTTGCTGCAGAATAGCTAGTTTTATATGATTAAACTTGTTTTTCTCATCAGGACAGCTTTTCCAATGAGAAAAATCAACTTCTATGAAATTGTAATCGGAAGAATTATTGAATATTGCCCCCATCTTTTCAAGGATACTATCTAATTCATGATATTGAGTTGCCTGCATGGCCTTGAGTGATAACATTAAGTTTTTACTTTCTAAATCAGAGATAAGCGCTTTGCTTAATGTATAATTTTCCATAAGATGTATTCCGCCTCCATTACCTTTGCTCATGTATACAGGTACGCCAACGGAAGAAAGAACATCGACATCTCGATAAATAGTTCGCGTTGATACTTTGAAGTTTTCAGCTAATTCTTTAGCAGTTATAGATTTTTTCCCGAGAAGTATGTATATAATTTGAAACAATCTGTTAATTTGCATAATATCACCTACCTTTTATAAAGTATAAACCATATAATATGACATAATAGTGTCATATTATATGGTTCATTAAAATTATTATTTGTTAATATATTTATCTATGAATTTTATATTATAGGAGATTGTTATGAATAAATATATTTTTATATATAAAAAATATCAATAGTTTATTTTTAATATGACAAACTGTTGTCAAATTGAACCTGCTAAAATAAAAAGGTATTAAACACAAATTTTTATAGGAAGAAGATGAATAGGATGAAAGATATAAATTTTAGTGATGTGGTTGAAAGTTCTATTAAAATAAGAAAACTCTATCACAAATTAGAAAAACAGTACCATGGGAAAGAATGGACAGTAGAAGAGGATGCACTGGCTTTCCTAACAGATGCTGGTTTGGTTGGACGTTTAACTATGTCTCATCAAGAGCGTTGGCCTAAGGGTGGAGATACAACTTCCGAACTTGAACATAAGCTTGCTGAATGTATATGGTGGTTGGTTGTTTTAGCCGAGCGTATGAATATTGATATAAGTGAAGCACTTGAGATGTTTTTGTCCAGAACAGAAAAGCAGCTTGATTAATTGGTTGCTAACTGTCCATAGGATAGGTCTTTGACTAGTGATTTTCACTACCAAATCCGCAACGGACTTTTACTGCCAAAGTTGTTGCCATTCTGGATACATAAAAAGAAAGCGGATTATTCCATTAATAAAATAATCCGCTTTAAAGGATAACATTGATCACGGTTCAATGAAATTTTGTTGTCGTAGGTTTTAATGCTTTACATCCCATATAGTGCGTCTAACTTTAGATAAAGCTTCTTTTGATTTCTCTTTATTCATAAACATCAAAATTACATAGAGTGAATCTAAGATGCTCAATTGAGATATACGAGAAGATAAGGCCTCTGAATGAAATTCGATTTCTTCGGATATAGAAATAAAAACGACATCACCTATCTTAGCTAGAGGAGAAGATGCATGGCTAGTGATAACAATTACTTTTGCACCGGCTTCTTTTACTATTTCAGCAATCCTGATAGTTTCTTTTGATTTTCCTGTATGTGAGATACAAATTGCACAATCCTGTGGTGTTAATAAAGATGCTTCCATAAGCTGTATATGATAATCAGTACTATGACGGACATGGGCTGGGGAACGTAAAAATTTATGATATGCATCTTCTGCAAGTATTCCTGATCCGCCGACACCAAAAAAATATAGTAGATTTGAATTGGATATAATCTCAGCCGCTTTTTTCAAATCGTCTAACCCTAATATTTTCTTAGTATTAGTTAGTGTTTTAATGTTTGAATCAAAGACTTTTTGTGCCATAGTTAATTCATTATCATCAATTTCAATTTTTTCATGAATTGATGTAGTTGAAAAATTATTTTCTTCAATTAAGATAGCCATCTTAAACTCTTTAAAGCCAGAATAGCCTAGTTTTTTTGCGAATTGAAATAAGGTAGAGTCTGCAACATTGAGTTCATCAGATAAATAGCTGATAGAATTGTGAGCCACAGAAATGGGATTTTCAAGTATATAGTCTGCAATATTTTGTTCTTTAGTACTTAATCCATTGTATAACGATTTAATTTTAAGTCTAACAGATACCTCCATGTTGGTCCTCCTTTTTATAAATGATATATTGTAACTTTAAAAACACTAAAAAATTTTGAGCGTAATGTATATTTTAAATAGTACTATATATAAAAATCAAATTTATAAAAAAAATGATATAGATTTTTTGTTCATATAATCGAATGAACAATTGAGTTTAATATGTATGAAAAGTGGTTGAATTATTAAAAAATAGCATTGTTATAAGTATATCAAATAGTAATTTTGTGTCAATATCTTGAATACGACAAGTCAAGATCAGTTCCTTATTTTTATGAGAAGACTAACTATAATAAGCATTTTTAAAGCACTAGCAACTAAATCATTAGTAATCTTTTAACTATAACGACTTAATATGTCTGCTACTTTATATAAATATCATAGTATTTCTGAAATTGCAAGAGGAGGATAGAGATAGAAGTATGAGAAAAGCGCAATTGTATCAAAAAAATTTTTTTTTATAAAAATATTTACAAAAAAAATTTTTTTTGATACAATAGAGACATGAAATGGAGGGATTGTATGAAAATAGCAATTATAGGTCTTGGGAAGATGGGTTTAAACATAGCATGTAATTTAAAGAATCATAATTATGATGTTATGGGATTTGATTTATCTGATAAAGCAAAAGAAAATGCTGAAAAGGAAGGTATAAAAACATTTGATAATTTAGAAAAAATCATTACTTCATTTACTGAAAAAAGAGTAATCTGGTCTATGTTACCTGCTGGAGAAATTACGGAATCTGTATTGAATCAATTGCTGAATTTACTTTCTCCAAATGACATTGTCATTGAAGGTGGAAATTCAAATTTTAAGGATTCAATACGACGTGCAAAGACTTTTAAGGAGAAAGAAATATCTTATTTTGATTGTGGAACATCAGGTGGAACTTCTGGAGCACTCGGTGGTGCATGTACGATGATTGGTGGAGATCTTGAAGTATTTAAGGATATAGAGCCAATTTTCAAAGATATATCAGTTGAAAAGGGTTACTTATATACTGGCCAATCAGGAAGTGGTCACTTTTTGAAAATGATCCATAATGGAATCGAATACGGAATGATGCAAGCAATCGGTGAAGGTTTTCAAATTGTTAAAGAAAGTGAATTTGATTATGATCTAGCTGCTGTTGCAAGGGTTTGGAATAACGGATCTGTTATTCGAGGTTGGCTTATGGAAATTGCTGAATCACAATTCAAAGCCAGTCTAAATTTAGAAGACTACAGAGGAGTTGTTGCTGCATCTGGAGAAGCAAAATGGACTATTGAGACTGCTTTGGATATGGGGATTGCAGTACCAACAATTGCTTTAAGTTTATTTATGCGTAATTTATCTCAGGAAGATGATAGTTTTTCTGCAAAGGTAGTTTCGGCTTTACGAAACGGATTTGGTGGACATTCTATTGTAAAGAAGGATAAATAGATATGAGAGAATATAAGATAGCTATTGTTAATTCAAGTAGTTTTGGAAAGATATTCCCTAAGCACATTGATCGTTTGAAGGAAATAGGAGCTGTTGATTATTTTCAAGTTGATAATGAAATGAATGGAAAAGAACTTGCAAACTTATTAAGTGGATACAATATTATCGTTGCAAGTGTAACCCCTTTTTTTACTAAAGAGTTTTTTGATTACAAAGATGAGCTTTTGCTGATTACACGTCATGGAATTGGATACAACAATATTGATGTCGATGCGGCAAAAGAACATGATACTATTGTTACAATAGTTCCGGCTTTAGTAGAACGGGACGCAGTCGCAGAAAACAACATTACAAATTTGCTGGCTGTATTAAGAAAAACAATGGAGTCCAGTAATCGAGTTAAAGCGGATCGTTGGGAAGATCGAGCTGAATTTGTTGGACATGCACTTTTTAATAAAACAGTAGGTGTTATTGGAGTTGGAAACACAGGAAGTTGTGTAGTAGAGATTGTTAGAAATGGTTTTAGATGTAATGTTTTAGCTTATGACCCATACAAGTCAGATTTGTATTTACAGACTTATGGGGCAAGAAAAGTTGAATTAGATGAATTGTTGACTTCTTCTGATATTATTTGTCTTTGTGCAAATTTAACCAAAGAAAGTTATCATATGATATCTAAAAACGAAATAGAAAAAATGAAAGACAGTGTTTACATATCGAATAGTGCGCGAGGAGCATTATTGGATGAAAATGCGGTTATTGAGGGATTGAAATCTGGAAAAATTGCTGGTTTTGCGACAGATGTTTTAGAAGAAGAGCCAGGAAGAAAGAGCCATCCTTATCTAGCTTTTGATAACGTTTTAATAACTCCTCATACGTCAGCTTATACTATAGAATGTCTAGAGCAAATGGGTGATAAATGCGTGACAGATGTGGAACAAATAGTTCAAGGTGTTTTACCAGAGAGGGCAATTCAGCCAACAAGTAAATTTATTAAAAAATAGGGGGGATAAAAATGTTGACTGATTTAAAGGTTAAAGTTGGTCCTGAGTTCTATAGGTATCATGAAGGTGCAATTGATTTTATTCCGCAATTATTAAAAGAACATAAATCAAAGAATATCTTGATCGTACATGGAACAATTTCTTGGGAAAAAGCAAAGCCAAAGATGAAGTTTTTAGAAACGATAGATCAAAATGTTTTTTATCATCAATATACAGGGGAATGTAGCTATTATGGTGCAGATTTAATAGAACAAATTGTTGAAGAAAATGATATCGATTTTATTATTGGAGTTGGTGGCGGAAAGCTTGTAGATCTTGTTGGATATGCTGGTCATATTTGTAATGTTAAATATGGGGTCGTTCCAACTTTGGTTAGTAATTGTGCACCATGGACACCTTTATCTGTTATGTATAAGGAAAGTGGAGAATCAGAAGGAAAATCTGAGCATTATATGAGGCAGGCTAGTTTCTTGATAACAGATCCATATTTAGTGATTGATTCTCCAGTACGTTACTTCATTGCAGGGTTGGCAGATACAATTGCAAAATGGTATGAATCAGATTCTATTTTAGCTCAAAAACATTTACAGAACGAACCCTTTTTGAAGCTAGCAAGTTATACTGCAAAGTTATGTAATGAATCAATTGTAAAAGAATCGGCTAAAGCAATGAAAGATATGGAGAATAAAGTAGTTTCGGAAGAATTTGTACATTTGTCTGAAATTGTGATAGCAGTTGCAGGTTTATGTGGAGGATTGGGAGATAAATATGCCCGTAATGCCGCAGCACATGCAATGCATGACGCAATAGCTAAATATATTCCGGAAAGCCATTCATATCTTCATGGCGAAAAAGTAGCTTATGGGGTTTTATACCAATTGGCTCTAGAAGGCAAGTGGTCGACGATTGATTCTTTAATGACTTTCTATTCAGATTTGAAACTACCTGTATCTCTGCATTATATGGAATTGTATCCAGAAGATGAAAAAGTTCTTGATGATATAGTTGGTTTTATTAATTCAAAAGAAAAAGTTCATTTGATTCCTATTGTAATTACGCCAGATATTTTGAAAAAAACAATCTTTGATTTAGAAAAATATGTAGAAAAGAGGTAGAAGAAGAGTAATGGAAACTTTAAGTGTATTACAGAGTTTTTTAATCGCTTTGTGGGTTGGCGCGGTTATGTCAAGATGGTTTGGTGGAGGAGCTTCACTAACGCTTCGATTTTCACCTTTAATGACCGGTTTGATTGTTGGTATTGTTATGGGAAATGTTGGCCAAGCAATGATTGTTACAGCAGCGCTGCAGCTGATTTATATGGGTGTTTTTTCTCCAGGAGGATCCATGCCACAAGAACCATCTATTGCAGCAGCTATCGCAGTACCGGTTGCTTTATTAGGAAATTTACAGCCTGAAGCCGCTATTGCTGTCGCAGTTCCAGTTGGTTTGTTAGGAAGTTATTTATATCAATTCCGTTTTTTTATCAATACATTCTTAGGTAAATATACAGATAAAGCTGTAGAAGATTTAAATGATGGCGCTATTAAGCGTTCGATAATTCTTTTACCTACAATTGCATCATTTGCTCTATTTGTACCATTGGTATTTGTAGCTTTATATTTTGGGGCACCAATTATTGCAGATGTAATCAATGCTTTGAAAGGAAGTTATGTCATTCATATACTTGAAGTTGTTGGTGGTGGATTAGCTGCTATTGGTATTGCCACAACAGTTTATGTAATTGGACGTAAGGATTACTTAGCATTCTTTTTCTTGGCGTATTTCATGAGTGTTTCATTAAAATCATTGAATATTACAATGGTAACTTATGCTGTGTTTGGTCTATTGATTGCTTTAATTTTCAGTATGTCTCAAAAAGGAAAGAATGTTCCTAGTACAAATGTTGTTAAGGGTACAGAGACATTAGATGAAGATGATTATGATGATGGGTTTTAAGGAGTAGATAAAATGAGTGAAAATGTAAAAAGAGCTGCTAAAGCTCCAGAAGAGATCACAAAAAAGGATGTTACTAAAGCATATTTAAGATGGCATTTTGCGAATGAAATTCCACATTCATTTGAAAGATATCTTGCATCTTCTTTGTTGTATGGAATGATGCCAATTTTAAGAAAATTATACAAAGATGATGAATCGTTAAAAGCTGCTTATAAAAGACAACTATTATTTTTCAATACTCAGTTAAGCTGGGGTGGTGGAGTTATTACTGGTTTAATGGCTTCCATGGAATCACAACGTGCAAAAGAAGAATATGAACAATCAGAAATAACAATGCAAGACGATTTGATGTATAACACAAAAGCTGGTTTAATGGGTGCACTTGCTGGAATTGGTGATGCAATTGACTCAGGGACTGTGCAATATATCTTTATTGCCATCGCAGTTCCCTGGGCACAGCAAGGTAGTCCATTAGGAGCGTTGTTCCCATTCGTTTGCTTTGCACTTTACCAAGTTTTATTGGGTCTATTCTTTGCTCGTCAAGCATTTGATATGGGACGTAACGCAACAGGATTGATGGGAAGTACAGGTGTTAAAACTGCAATCGATACTTTATCTGTTTTAGGTCTATTTATGATGGGAATCTTAGCGGGTAACTATGTAAAAGTTAGTGCAAATTTACAATTTACGATTTCTGGAAAAGCATTCATTATCCAAAATATTTTAGATTCTGTTGCTCCTGGTATTTTACCATTAGCAGTAGTTATGGGAGTTTATTTGTTCTACAATAAAAAAGGTTTAAAAGTTACACCAGCATTATTATGGTTAACATTAATTTTAATTGTTTTAGCTAGCGTTAGAATTCTATAGAGTAAAAAGGAGAGTTGAAAAATGGGTGTTATAAATTTAGCAAGAGTAGATGAACGTTTAATTCATGGACAAGTTATGGTGACTCTTTCACAAAAGAGCGGGGTAAATTCAATTTTTGTAGTAGATGAAGTTGTAGCAAAAGACCCATTCATGAGAGATTTATATAAAAATGCAGGTAGCCGTACTGGACAAAAAACAATAGTAATTACGCCAGAGAAAGCTAAATTCTATTGGGATGAATATCAGTTCAAAGATTATAATTGTATCTTGATAGCAAAAACTGTAAAAGTTATGTATGACTTGGTTAAACATGGAGTGCCAATGAAAGAATTGAATATTGGAGGTATTGCACAAAAAGATGCAAGTAAAGATTTACTAGTTACAAAATCTGTTTATATAAACAAAGAGGATGTAGATAGATTAGTAGAAATGAAAGATAAATATGGAGTAGAGAATATCTATTTTCAAGCTACTCCTTCTGCTCCTAAAACAGAATTGAAAGATGTTGTTAGTAAATTTAAATAATTGTTTTTAAATGAAAGATTATTATTTTCCTTATAATAAAAATTGGAGGTTTATCATGGAGGATATTTTTAACGATAGATTAGCTAGGTATTCGTTTATGTATAGCTCACGGAATAGCAAGAAAGAGAAAATTAGATTTTTGAAGGCGCTTGTAACAGATATATCACAAGTGCGAAAAGATATTTCCGTAATCGAATATAGTAATCAAAAAAAAGACAGTGCACGAAATGTGTATGTTGGAGATATTGAAAAGGCAGATCAAATCGTTTGTACTTATTATGATACACCTCCAGCCTATTTTGGAGATTATGTATTGTTCAATAGAAAAAAACAAGAAAAACAAACTACAAAAGCCGTTATTTGTATGTCTCTAATTTGGATTTTCCTAGGTATTCTAGGAACACTTTTATACATGAAATTGGTTTCTACACCATTTGTTTTGTTTTCTGTGCAAACAGCATGTCTTGTACTAATATACGGTGGATATTTTGTTATTTTATCAAAGTTATCAAAAGGTGAGTGGAATCGAAAGAATTTAATTAGAAATACATCTTCAGTACTTTGCTTGCTACAGATGTTAACAGAGAATCAAAATCAGAAAAAAGTGGCTTATGCATTTATCGATGAAGGTTGTTATGGCAGACGAGGATTAGATGTCTTAATGAGTTCTGTAAAAAAGAATGCAAAGGTTTATTGTTTAGATTCTATTGGAGCAGATGCCACTTTAAATGTAATGGGTAAACAATTTAAAGAAGAGCTTGCTGAATCTAAAGAAATCCGATATGTATCACCTAGAGGTCAAATCAATTATTTGTTTTGTGCAGATATGAATCAAGATAAAGAGTTTTACTTAGATAAGTCAAAGTTAAATAAGAAAAATTTAAATTATAGCCATTTTACTCAAGTAATAGAATTGTTAGGCATATGAAAGAAAATAACGAGTCCAAAAAGTCATGATTATTTTTGATTATGCCTTAAATCAAAATATAAAAGGAGATTAAATCATGTTAGGAATTGTAATCGCCACACATGGTACCTTAAGCAACGGTATAAAAGACGCAGCTGAAGTTATTATGGGGAATACAGAAAATATCGCAACTGTAAATTTAAATGCAGGAGATGATATTGAGAAACTTGGTAAGAAGATAAATAACGCCATTTTAGAAGTAAATCAAGGTGATGGTGTTGTGTTATTAGTTGATTTAGTGAGCGCAAGCCCATATAACCAATCAGTTCTTGTTACAAACCAATTAGAGAGGGAATTAAAAGATAAAGTTTATATTATTGGTGGAGTTAACTTACCTATGTTATTAGAAATAATCAATCATCAAATTTTAGGGACACAAATTGAAATAGTTGCAAAATCAGCTGCAGAGAAAGCAAAAGAATGTATTAGTTCATGGCATTATCCTATTGATGTAGATGTTAATGAAGCTGATGAAGATGATGATTTTTGATGGAGGGATAAAATGAAGTGGGGATTTAGATGGTATGGAGCAAAAGACTCTATTCCTTTAAAACATTTCAGGCAAGTTCCAGGAACAGATGGTGTTGTAGGGACCTTATTAAATAAGTTACCTGGAGATGTTTGGGAAATTGATGAAATTAAAGAATTTAAGGCTTCAATTGAAAAAGAGGGATTGGAGTTACTTGGTATTGAAAGTGTTGCAGTTCATGATGCAATTAAAGCAAGAACAAAAGACTGTGATCATTATATTGATAATTATATTCAAACAATTAGAAATTTAGCAGCATGTGATATTCATTTAGTATGTTATAGTTTTAAACCAATCTTTGGATGGGCCAAGACAAATTTGAAATATGAAAACCCAGATGGTAGTTATTCATTGTTGTTTGATCAGTCTGTTGTAGAACATATGGATGCGAGTGAGATGTTTAAGCTTATAAATAGTCAATCTAATGGGTTTAAATTACCTGGATGGGAAGAAGAACGTCTGAAAAAGTTTAATGATTTGATGGAAATGTATGAAAATATTAAAGAAGAAGATTTATTTGACAATCTTGCATACTTTCTAAAAAAAGTTATTCCTGTTTGTGAGGAAGTTGATGTGAAAATGGGGATTCATCCGGATGATCCACCATGGGAAATTTTTAATCTTCCAAGGGTAACAAAAAATTTAGAGGATTATAAAAGAATAATAAATATTATTGATTCTCCTTATAATGGTGTAACACTTTGCACAGGATCTTTAGGAGCAAATCCAGAAACAGATTTAGTCAAAGTCATACATGAATTAGGAAATAGAATTCAATTTGTACATTTAAGAAATGTTGAATTTTTGGGAAAACAAAAATTTAGAGAATCTGCTCATTTGAGTATTGATGGATCATTGGATATGTATGCACTTATGAAGGCGCTTATAGATGTTAATTTTGATGGTGTCATCCGTCCAGATCATGGTCGTTCAATTTGGGATGAAATAGCAATGCCAGGATATGGTTTATATGATCGTGCTTTAGGTTTTACTTATTTAAAAGGATTATATGAAGCTATCACAAAATCTCAAAAAGAAAATGGATTGGAGCAATAATAATGAGTGTAAATGTAGATGTATATAAAAAATTAGGAGAAATAAAGTTATTACCACTTTATACTGCAACCGATTTAAAGTATTTAGATGATTTGGAAGAGATTCTTTTAAGAAATGATGTACCTTTTATAGAAGTAACATTTAGAAGTAATCTGGCTTTAGAAGCAATTAATAAACTTTCACAATCGGGTAAGTTAATTGTTGGAGCAGGAACTGTGCGTACATTAGAAGAAGCTAAGAAGGCAATTGAAAATGGAGCAAGTTTTATAGTTTCTCCAGCAGTGATTCCAGAGATAATTGAATATTGTATTGAAAACAAAGTTCCAGTTTTTCCTGGAACAGCAACTCCAACTGATATTCAAAAAGTCGTTAGTTATGGACTTCATGTTGTAAAGTATTTTCCAGCGGATATTTATGGTGGTTTAAAAGCAATTAAAGCATTAAGTGGACCATTCTATGATGTGAAATTCTTGCCGACAGGAGGAATTAATGCAGATAACTTTATAGATTATATTAGTAATGATAATATTTTAGCGGTTGGTGGATCATTTATTATTTCTGAAAAAATGATTAAAGAGGAAGGTAAAGAGAAGACAAGTAACTTGTTAAAATCATTAGTTGATCAAATTAAAGCTTAGTGCAATATTGCACGGCTTTTTTTTATGATGACTATGTAATTGGAGCCCCTTGTCTTTAAGGGGCATGGAGTGAATAAACATGAAAATTAATAATTAAAAGGTTATATATCAGGGACTAGTTATATAATATATTTCTAATTAATTGGTTAATAACTGCCTATAGGATAGATCTTTGACTAGTGGTTCACACTTTCAAACCCACAGCGGATTTTTACCGTCAAGTTGTTGGCATGCTGGGCATACAAGAAGAAAACAGATTATTCTATAAATAAAACAATCTGTTTCAAAGGATAACATTAATTACGGTTTAATGAAATTTTGTTGTCATAGGTTTTAATGATTTACGTCCCATATAGTGCGTCTAACTTTAGATAAAGCCTCTTTTGATTTTTCTTTATTCATAAACATCAAAATTACATAAAGTGAATCTAAGATGCTCAATTAAGATATACGAGAAGATAAGGTTTCTGAATGAAATATAATATTCGTTTGCCTGATGACGAAAACCATTATGTGATGCAGGTTCTTAAGTTTTTCGTTATGAACACTCGTACCAAAATCATTTATATAGGAATTGAGCAATAGTCTTATTTAAAGAAAGGCTCTCCTACTGGTATCCCCCTGCTTCCACCGCCGAGTAGCAGGCCGTTTAAGCAACTATATAATCCGGTGATTGTGACAATAAGCCCAAACCATTGGATGAACGGATTCCAATTGGCACTTAGAATATTAAGGCTAACGAACCCTGTAAGTGTGAGGAAGCAAGTAGCAGCTAAATAGCATATGACAGTAACTTTATCAGCGCTTTTACGGATCACCCATAGAACAGGCAGGATTGAGATACCGCCCAAGATGAAAGGAAGCGCTGTCATCTGTGTACAGATCTGCCAACCCATAATATTTGAAAAACCAATAGTTATATTGGTTAAACCACCAACTCCGCCGAATAGGGTGGCGAAGATTAGGAAAACATTGCCGTTGGTAGAATCACCTTTACAAAAGAAAAGGATTGCGCCAATCAGATAAGGTATAAAACAAGCTATTTGCACCACACCGACTGCCATTATCGTGGGGCCGGTGAAAATACCGGCGTAGATTCCCCAAAACTCCATGGTAAGCATTGTGAAAATAAAGGTTAATGAAGGTCCGGGATTACCCAACTGATTCTTTTTTTCTTCAATCTTGATTTCTTTGATTTGACTATCCTGAGTGTTCAATTCTTGCATATTCAGTCCTCTTTTCTTAGTAATATTTCACTGTTTAACATTGCAATTTAAGTGGAAGGCTATGCTCAGCACCGAACGCATCCGCAATGAAAACATGATTTTTGTAATTAAGTGATTACACGGATTACTATGCGTCTAAAGTGCATTTTACCGTTTTGTCGGATGAGTATAAACATCCGACAAAACGGTAAAAATAACGATTTTGCTCAATTAACACAAATTAAATCCAAATACTTCATCAAGCCAGTCCATCTCTAACTGGTTCTTGAGCAGCAGATTGTTTTCCGTGCAATGCTGTTCTCCACCTTCATGAGCTGTGGTTAGATTAAATCTGTTCTTAGGGTTCTTCAGCATGGCAAAGTGATGTCGTTCTGCCTCAAGCTCTTCAGGTCCAAATTCCCCCTCACCAATCATGTTCAGCACAGGGCAAGTGATTTTATCTTCCAGACCCAATAAGGAACCTTTGCCAAGGTAATCCATCCACTCAGCAATAGTAGTATTTTTATGTCCACACCTTGCGCGGAAATCACCTTCCAAGACGAATTTCGCCGTCGTGTTGGCCGGATCTATCTGTGATTCCATGTCGCGAGGGTAAGGCTTGGTCGAATCGAATCCCAATATTTGCAGTATTTCAGGCTGCATTGACCAAATAATAGGACTTGCGATACAAGCGGCGATTCGCTTCTCGAAACAAGCTGCTCTCATCACGTAGTACCCACCAAAGCTATGTCCAATTAGAGCAATACGATCAGGGTCAACTTCTGGACGAGTTAACGCATAGTCGACAACATAGCCTATCGGTACTTCTGCATCCAGACGTAAGAAGAGATCAGGGTTTTCCCATATCGCTGCTTTCTGGCCAGGAACCTCAAAGATCAGTAGATTGTAGCCTCGACGAACCGCTCCACCGCACTGGAAGTAAATCTCTTCCAAATAGTTTTCACCGCCGCCCATACCTAACAATGTAGGTCGCTTCTCACCGGGGGCACCTGCTGCGATGAAATAGCCTTTCATCACCCTGCCGTTCTCGTAGGGAATATCCACTGGTTCCATGATTGGATCGGATAGCTTTCCGACTTCTTTCCACAAGGCACGTGTTCGCATACATGATTCTTTGGTAAGAGGATCAGTATCGCTTGTATACATACCCACGCAACCCCAATATACGGCCGCACGCATGAATGCCTCACGTGCACTCACTTTGTGTCCCTTCTTGAGGCATTCCCAACCTTTGGCCTCAATTCTCTCGGCCAAAGGCTGCCACGCTGGCGCGTAGGTTGAGAAATCACCGTCCACGATATGGGAGGCAGTTTCGAAGCACTCACCGGCGGAAACACCACCATATGCTTCTTTAGCTAAAGTACGTGTGAAATGAAAATCCATATGCGACACGAACTTGTTGGCCATGCCTACGGAGTGACGGAAAATCGCCTCGTTTTCTGCCACTGCTTGGCCTGCGAGTTTTTCTTCAGTTTGATTTTTTTCTTTGTTAGTCATGTCTTTTCTCCTTTTAATTCAATTTTTACAAAATCATCTTTTTCCTTATTTTCTTCATAATATATGTTGCATCATTAACATCACCTGCTTTACTCGTGATTATGTCAGTTGAATATAAGATACGTTAGTATCTTATGCGATTATTGTATAATGAATTTGGGCAAAATGCAATAGATAATTATAAAAATTTAGAAAGAGGGAAATGAAGGTGGAGGAGCAAAAGAGCAACCAGCTTTCTAAGAATGCTCAGTCTATTGGCAATGAGAGCCATCAAGCAGGAACATGTTGCTTGAGAATGCCATCCTTCAGGCCGCCTGGAATGAGCTTTCTGAGGTCGTCTATGCGCATGAGGCAAAAACTAATAAAACGGCGATGTATCGACGCTGCCCAACAAATCCGAACTTGTCGTTACCGAGTTAAGCAAATACGGACCTAAATTTACCGATAAAATTTCAATTTTATGTACGCTACTGTTATTGGATTGATGGGTTTTGGTATTTTAAGCAGCTGGGTATTTGGTAGAGAGTATCAAGATTAACTTTTAAAGATCTTTTATCATGGCCAATTTCTCGTACAAGATTAGTATGGGCAAAATTTTTTGCTTTAGGATTATGTTTTTTAGGTATAACGGTATTAGCAATTGGTGAGATATTTGCTATAGATTATTGCTTAGATTTGAAAAATTTTGATGTGCTATTGACTGGAACTCTTCTAAAAATGGTAGGGATAGTAACAATCTATAATTATAGTCTTAGTTTTCTATTCCTACTTATCGCCAGCATGACAAGAGGAATATTAGCTCCAGTTAGTACTTCATTTGCAGCTATAATTATAGCTGCCATTTTGGGATCATAGCCGTTAGGCCGTTATATCCTGTGGACAATTTTAGAAATATATTTAAGTAATCCTCAGCTTATTAATTCAATCAGTAAATTGACGATTTTTGCTATTTTATTTATTGGTGTTTATGGTAATATATTATGGTGGAATTATGTAGACCTAAAATAGGAGGTTGTATCATGAATGAAAATGTTAGTCGACGCCGAGGCGTTATACTTGAAAATGCGATTTTAGATCAGGCTTGGTTATTGCTTAATCAAATTGGATATAGCAAATTGACTATGGATGATGTAGCTCATGCCGCAAAAACCAGCAAAAATGCTATTTATCGTCGATGGCCACAAAAATGTCACCTTATTCTTGCTGCTGTAAATCGAAAAGCACCAGCATTAGAAGGAAAAATCAGTGATCATGGTTCATTAAAAGAAGATTTAATTGCTCTATTTAAGGTTTTAGATCCAATTTTTGGAATTATAAAACCTGATGATCTACGCGATGTGATTTCAGATATGCTTTCGCATGCGACATATTACGATTTATTTAGTTTTGTTAATCACGAAAATGATATCAGTAAATCAATTGAGACTATTATAACGAGGGCTAATCAGCGCAAGGAAATTTCACTTTCAATTGATACTATTTCGGAAAAGGCTCTAAATTTACCGACTCTACTAATTATTAATGAAATTGTATTGCATGGAAGGCTAAATGAAGCTAGTAGTAAGGATATTATTAATAATATTTTGCTTCCCATATATAAAGTACATAAATAGTTCAATCAGTAAGAATAACAGGGAATTATAATTAAGATTCCCTCTTTACTTCTTATTAGAAGTTGAATTCATAGAATAAATACGATTATATCAGAAAGCCTGTCATAATTTTAAGGAAATTTCATACTGGAACTAGATCGGAATATAGCGTCAAGGAAGGAAAAATCTTTAGATTTTTCAAATAAACAGTTCAAGTAAAACAACAGGAATAAAGATATTAAGGGCCATTTTAACTTTTTGAATTGTAATTATTATGAATATATTGAAAATATTAGATGAAAATATTTTGAACAAATTTAGTGAAAGTGTTTTTATGGCAATAGATTGTAGTTACAAAGTGCTCATAATTTTTTCGATTGGAAGCAATGGAGTACTACATTGAAAGCAGGGGAATTATGACTTCAAGGAATAATTATAGCTATGGGAAAAACGTTGGAAATTACAAAAGAAAAATTCAATAGAGCCAGGTTCAATAAAATGGAATCTTAACTAATTACATAAATTTGGTGATGAAAATTTCAAAGTTTAATGAGAATGAGAGTTCTTATCGATAATTAATTTGTTAAAGGAGTAAGTAATTTATGAAGAAATATGTTTTGTTAATTGTATTACCAGTGCTTATAGGAACATCTTTTTTTACAGGATGCGCCGCAAATAATAATAGAAATGAAAATGCTGTTCAAGCAGAAGAGGTTAATGAGCAAAAATCCATATATATCATGGCAGGAAAACTTGAAACAGATAATCAAGTTAATGTATCTTCAAAAATTTCTGCAAGAGTTTCAGATATATCAGTTAATGTAGGGTCAGTTGTAAATCAAGGTGATACTGTCATTAAATTAGATACTCAGGACTTGCAGGCTCAGGTAGATCAAGCACAAGCAGCTCTGGATAGTGCTAAAGCAACTTATGATGCCTCTAAAAAGGATTATGATCGTACAAAAGCTTTAGTTGAGGCTGGTGCAGCTACAGAGGTGCAGCTTGAAACTGCACAGCAGCAACTTACCTCAGCTGGGTCAGGGCAAAAATCAGCAGAGGAACAATTAGAAATGCTTAAAAATGGTGCTACAGAAACGAGTATAGATGTTTACAAGGCTGAAGTAAAGCAAACTGAAGAAGCATTAAAAACAGGTTTGATTTTATTTCCAGAAGCAATAGCTACAGCCATATCTATGGTCTTATACGGGAAAATTGGTAATAAATTTGACGTTAGGTTATTTGCTGTATTTGCATTAATTTTGATAGGCATTAACAGTTATAGTATGTCAAAAATTACTTTGGATACACCTAATATGACGATGTCAAACGCATCTGCTTTAACTAATACAGTAAAACAGATAGGGACTTCCATAGGAGTTACAATTATCACAAGCGTTATGCAGCATAGAAATGTGATTGATTACTCTAACTTAGCATCTCAAGTGACATCTTTTAATAAAAATAGCATGAAATTATATGAAATGCTTCAAGGGGTGTTTATTAAAAGCGGGATGTCAGCAGGTAATGCTCAAGGAATTGCCTTAAACAAAATGTTTGGAGAAGTTGCACTTAAGGCACAGCTCCAAGCTCTTAATGATACCATGCTTGTTATTTCAATAATTACTGCTATTGTAATTATTCCAACACTTTTATTAAAACAAGGTAAACAAGAAGAAATAAAGGTAATAGAGGTAGAAGGATAGAAAACTAAAAATAATATTTAAATTAGAAGTAAAGTGAGAAATATATTATAAGAAGTGAAGAATTTTTAGAAAAGAGATATTGCAGCAGCAACTGAAAATTGCTATTGCAAAGCTCCTTTTATATGTTCTTTGTGAAATAGTTGTTTCGCAAAGAACATTATTGATGGTTCTCTAGATAGATTTTCCTGCTTCATAAGCTTTTAATAAAAGTTCTTTATTATTAGCTGCTACACTGGAGTCTTGGCCACCTGTTTGCAAAATAGTATCAACTACATTTAAGCCAAACATTTTAAGCATAGCTTCATTTCCTCTAAAGATTGTTTGAAGAGCTTGTCCATTTGGATTTCCTTGAGAATATACCATTATCAGGTCTTTAGTACCATATCTAGGCTTGAAATTTTCATCAAACAAGCCACAGAGTCTATCCCATAACAGCTTCATTTGAGCTGTAATCTGCATAACATATACGGGAGATCCAAAAATCACAGTATCGGCATCAATAATATGTTTAAACATGTCCTGAAAATCATCTTGCATAACGCATTGTCCGGTTTTACGACAGACAAAGCAACCTTGGCAGGGCTTGATGTTCATATCATACAGATTATAAACAGTTGTTTCTGCACCAGCATCTTGTGCCCCTCGAATAACTTCATTAATAAGGGTAGCAGTATTGCCATTTTTTCTTGGGCTTCCCATAAAAGCGACTATCTTTTTCATAATTTCATTATCTCCAATCTTTAATTAGTATTGTATTTATATTATCAGATTATTTATAATAGTAATAGATATGTAATTATACTAGTACTAATACTGCTATGATAAAGAAAGGTAAGAAGTTATGTACAATGAAAAGCAACGATATAAGGAATTGGGGGATTTTTTAAAATCGCGTAGGGCGAAAATTTTGCCATCGCAGGTTGGGATGCCTGAAGGAATACGCCGACGAACTCCAGGACTTAGAAGAGAAGAGGTGGCCTTGCTCTCTGGAATTGGTTTAACCTGGTATACGTGGATTGAGCAAGGACGTCCTATACAAATATCTATAAAAGCACTTGAAAGTTTAGCTAAAACCTTGATGCTTGATAAGGAGGAAATAAAACATCTTTATATTCTTGCACAGCATACGCCACCGACTGATTTTCAAATTTACGGTGATAATATCAATCCTATGTTTCAACATGTGCTTGACAGCTTAGAATTTTCCCCGGCAACCATTCAGGATGCTCGCTTTAATGTTATTTCGTGGAATAGAGCTTCTGCAAAAATTATTCTTGATTACAATCAGATTAATGTTTCTAAACGTAACATGCTACGAATTATGTTTACAAATGAAGAATATAAAAAGAAATTCACTGAATGGGAAGTTTCAGCTAAAAAGATGATTGCAAGCTTTCGCACAATGTATGGAGAGTTTGTCGGGGATCCATGGATTGAGAATCTTATAACTGAGCTCAGGAACGAAAGTAAAGAATTTGATTCTTGGTGGTCAATGTACGACATTAAGAAAGATGAGGGAATGCTTAAGAATATTAATCATCCAATTTTAGGAGAATTAGAGTTTGAGCATACTATTTATATGCTTGTATCAAATTCTGACTTGAAAATGTCTATACTCACCGCTGTTCCTGGGTCAGATACAGAGAAAAAGATAAAGCAATTTCTGTTAAAGTGAGAAAAATAATATAACCATAATCGGCTACGGTGGTTATGATTATACTTCTTTTGAAATACCAAAACTCAATGATATTATTTTTTGCCACAAACTGAAAAGATAATATCGTTGAGTTTTATAATATAGTCAAACTTATACATATTTAATCATATCATTAGTGGGTTATTTGTTCTCTCTCTAGTAGTTGCCACAACTGCTCAGCAATATATTCTGCAGGATAAGGCATTGAGTTTACAATCCACCACTCCATTACACTAACAGCAGCTGAAGCAACATATTGAACCAGCATTTCCTTTCACCCTTTAAGATGGAGGAGGAAATAATAAATAAGAGCCCAGAAGATATTGATGAAAGACTTAATAAAATAATATCTGATATTACCAATGGACGAAATTCTCTTGTAACAAAAGGAGCAGCATCCAATATTTTATCTAAATGCGGCCGTGGACTGGCTGATAAACTTAGCAATAATTTTGCCGCAAAGAGATTTATGGTCAATGATAATTGTACTAGCTGTAAGATATGCGAAAAAGTTTGTCCTGTAAATAATATTAAGGTTGAGAATAAACCTAAGTTTTCTAATGAATGCGAAACATGCCTAGCCTGCATACATCATTGCCCACAAAATGCAATACATATGAAATCAGAGAAAAGCAAAGCTAGATTTATAAATCAAAATGTTAAGCTCAAAAAGAGCAATAAATTGAAACCTAAACATAGATAAGTACTACAATAGTATATATTTATGTTTAGGTTTATTTTATTATAGGAGCTATTGCATTCAGCCATCATTAGCTATGTGTTCATAATAACAAGCTATAGCTAATTCCACTATAGTACTTACAGAGGTATTTAAGTTAGGAGGTATGAATAAACAACGCATTCTAATATTCTGTACCATATTTATTCTTCAGAATATTACCATAAGAGAAGATGTATTCTAGTATGGTTTAGAATATATCTTCTAAACTTTATTACAATATATATTCTAAAGAATATGCGCCTAAAATGCGGGGGGAGAGTGATTTTAGATAAGAATATGAGATTAGTAAGCTAATATAATTTTGATGAAATAGAAGTGATATATAGAATAAGGCGGTGAGGAGAAAAAGGCTTAATAAAACAGGGATATATGGTCACTTAGAAGAATAAATAAAAAAATATGAATATTGAGTATTGCGTTTTATAATCTATAATGTTATACTTCATTTAAGGTACTGAAGTACCTTAAATGAAGTATAACTTGGAGGTGTTTACGTTTTGTCAATAATACAAACGAAGAAGTTAACAAAGAGTTACGGATCAAAAAATAGTGTTTATGATATTAATCTGACAGCTAATGAAGGTGAAATATATGGTTTTCTAGGATTAAACGGTGCAGGAAAAACAACTACAATGCGGATGTTGCTTAAAATGATTAATCCTACATCTGGTGAAATTTATTACTCTGGACAATCAATTTCAAAGTTGCCTTCTGAATTTTGGAATCAGGTGGGTTACCTAATTGAAACACCACATGCTTATCCAAACTTTACTGTAGAAGAAAATCTTATATTATATGCAAGGCAAAGACTAATACCAGATTCAGAAATTAAGAAACGAATTTATGACATTTCACAGCAGCTATTGCTAGATAATTACCTACAGGTTAAGGTAAAAGATCTTTCCTTAGGAAACAATCAAAAAATTGGATTAGCTAAGGCGCTTATTCATAAACCAAAAATTCTTTTGTTAGACGAACCAACAAATGGATTGGATCCAGAGGGGCTTGTAGTCGTTCGTAATCTTCTATTAGAAATGGCTAAAGATGGGACAACTATTTTCATTTCAAGCCATCTATTAGATGAGATGGAAAAGCTGGTAAGTCGAATTGGGATATTAGCACATGGATGTCTGCTACGAGAATTAAATTTTTCGGAATTTGAAACCTGCAGAGAATCTAAGCTTTACATAAAAACGGATGGCTCTGTCAAGAATCTTGAGCATTACCTTGCTACAAAAAACTTGCAATGCACATCAGTAAGTGAACAGGAAATACTTGTTTCGGATATATCCATTAACCAATATTCTGCTTTATTACAGCAGTTAGGAAATCAGAAATTGAATCCAATGATTTTTCAACCTGTAAATGAAAGCTTAGAAGAATTCTTTATTAGAACAATTAAGGAGGGCAAATCATTATGAAACAGATATGGTCAATGACTAAAATTGAGTTTTATAAAATAATACGAGGTCATATACCAATTTACATTTTAGCCTTTTATAGCTTTTTGTTACTTATCCATATGCAGGATAAAACGTGGGAAGAATTTTTGAAAAATACTTTTTTTATGTATTCTACTGTTATTGGATTAATGGGATTTGGTATTTTAAGCAGCTGGGTATTTGGTAGAGAGTATCAGGATCAAACTTTTAAAGATCTTTTATCATTGCCAATTTCTCGTACAAGTTTAGTATGTGCAAAGTTTTTTGCTTTAGGATTAAGTTTTTTAGGCATAACAGTATTAGCAATTGGTGGGACATTTGCCATGGGTTTGTGCTTGGATTTTACAAATTTTAATGTGTTATTGACTGGAACTCTTCTAAAAAGGTTAGGGATAGTAACACTCTATAATTGTAGTCTTAGTTTTCTATTCCCACTTATCGCTAGCATCACGCGAGGAATATTAGCTCCCGTTAGTACTTCCTTTGTAGCTATAATTATAGCTGCCATTTTTGGATCGCAGCCCATGGGTCGTTATATCCCGTGGACAATTTCAGGAATATATTTAAATAATCCTCAGCTTATTAATTGGATCAGTAAATTGACGATTTTGGCTATTTTATTTATTGGTGTTTATGGTACTATATTATGGTGGAATTATGTAGACCAAAAATAGGAGGTTATATCATGAATGAAAAAGTTAGTCGACGCCGAGGAGTTATACTTGAAAATGCGATTTTAGATCAGGCTTGGTTATTGCTTAATCAAATAGGATATAGCAAATTGACTATGGACGATGTAGCTCAAGCTGCAAAGACCAATAAAAATGCTATTTATCGTCGATGGCCACAAAAATGTCATCTTATTCTTGCTGCTGTAGAGCGAAAAGCACCACCAATAGTAGTAGAAATCAGTGATCATGGTTCATTAAAAGAAGATTTAAGGGCTCTATTTAAGGTTTTAGATCCAATCTTTGAAATTATCAGACCTGAGGATCTACGAGAGGTGATTTCAGATAAGCTTTCCGATACTACATCTTACGATCTATTTAGTGTTGTTAATCACGAAAATCATATCCGTAAATTAATGGAAGTTATTATAACAAGGGCTAATCAGCGCAAGGAAATTTCACTTTCAATAGATACTATTTCTGAAAAGGCTCTAAATTTACCTACTTTGCTAATTATCAATGAAATTGTATTGTATGGAAGGCCTAATGAGACGAGTAGCGAGGATATTATTAATAATATTTTGCTTCCCATATATAAAGCGAGTAAATAATCTAATTGGTAAGAATAACATGGGACTTATAATTAAGATTCCCTTATTATTTCTTAATAAAGAAAAGAGCTGGATTCATAGCATAAAGACAATTAGATTAGATTTAAAAGGTTCAAATGTTGATTAAAAAATAGAACTTGGACCTTTTATTAACTAGCTCAATATCTTATTTAGGAAATAATTTATGTAGGCTAAAAAATGAGCTATCGCTAATGGATTTTAATCCGCTAATGCGACAACCCTTATAATGCCTATTTTAATTTCCTAATAGGATTTACTTACTAAACCATGCTTTACTAAGTAAATTAACGCCTTCAGCAATCTCACTCTCAGTCATTCCACCAAAACCAAGAAAAACCATATTATTAGAATATTTATCTTTGCGTAACCAATATGTAGATACAGGAGAGACTATAACACCATATTCTTTAGCTTTTTTTATTATCTCTTCTTCAGATAATCCATTATTTAATTCCAGCAAGATATGCAAACCTGCATTTTTACCATGAATAATAACATTATCTCCCATAAATTTATGAATAGAGTGGATTAACATATCATGTCTTCTTTTATTTAGAAGAGATATCTTGCGCAGATGACTATCCCAATGTCCTAAATGCATAAACTGTTGAATTATTTTTTGCTCAACTATTGGAACTGAGGTTTGGTAGCTACTAAAAGATTTATCATATATTTCTAGTAATGATTGGGGTAATACCATATAATTCAATCGCAAGCTTGGGGATAAAGACTTTGAAAAAGTACCAATATATATAACACAGCCTTTTGAATCGATACCTTGTATTGAAGGTATTGGCCTTGAATTGTAACGAAGTTCACTATCATAATCATCTTCAATTATAATTCCATTTTCTCTTCTTGCCCAATCTAATAATTGTAACCTTTTTTGAATTGGCATCACTGATCCAGTAGGAAATTGATGTGAGGGGGTTACATATACTATCTTTGCAGAATTATTTTCTAATTCAGCAATATTTATTCCATCCTTGTCTAAGCTAATTGGAACAATATCATATCCGTTATTGTTAAAAATCTTTCTTGCGCCAATGTAGCCAGGATCTTCTAAAGCTACTTTAGAAAAATTGTTTCTAAACATCTGGCATAGTAAACTTAAACACTGCTCAAAGCCTGAAGTAATAATAATCTGTTCTGAGGTACATGAGACAGCTCTTGACTTATTTAAATAATTCATTATTTCTATTCGTAATTCATTTTCGCCTTTACTGCTAGTATAGGATGTCATAACATCAGCATCTATAGAGGCCAAGCATTTATTGGATATCCTTCTCCATAAGCGCAAAGGAAAATCAGAAGCATTTAACTTTCCATATTTGAAATTATACTTATAATTATTATCAGAATTCATCTCAGGTAACGTCGTTTTATGATTCTCAATATTGACAGAGTTATCTCTCTTTAGCTTAGTGATTAGCATACTATCTAGTTTTTCAACTATGAATCCACTGCCTGCTTTACTTGTGACATATCCTTCAGAAGAAAGTTGCAGATAAGCGCTTTCTACTGTATTTCTACTGACATTTAATGTTGTTGCAAGCGTTCGTGTTGAATATAGCTTACTGCCTTCCAAAAGCTGTCCTGAAATTATCTCTTCTTTTAACTGATCATAAATTTGTAAATATAGTGGAACTCTTGAATCGTTATCTAGAACAATCATTTTTTAAAACACTCCTCTTATGAACTGTATCCTATAAAATAAAAAGAATTGGCACTTTTGATGAGTACACGTTGATTGTATAATTGTTTTATAGAAAAGTCAATGTGCACAAATTAAGACTTTTTAAAATATGAAAATAATTAAATTTGTAGAAATACAGAGGAGGAATTTAAATGTTAAATGAAAAATTGCTTGAAGTTATATCACATGAAGGTGTAGTGGCTATAGTATCTTGTAGTAACAATGAGGCGCATGTAGTTAATACTTGGCATTCATTTCTTAGTGTTACTGAAGATGGTAGGATATTAGTACCTGCAGGAGGCATGAGAAGAACTCAAAAAAACATAGAAGCAAATAATAAAGTTAAAGTTACTTTAGGTAGCAAAGAGGTTATGGGACATCAACATCCAGGAGCAGGATTTTTAATAGAAGGAACTGCAAAATTCCTTGTAGAGGGTCCAGACTTTGATATGGTGAAGAAAAAATTTCCTTTTTTAAGTAGAGTGCTAGAGATAACAGTTATATCTGCTAAGCAAACTATATAGTAATAATATAACATAGCTTTTGAAAAAGAGTACTTTATATTAGTGAAATATCTAAAAAGTACTCTTTTTAGATGTTATTAATATGGATTATGTAAGTTTAATTCAGGAATATATATAGGGTATGGGACTATATAATATTAGAAGTTGGATAGCAATTGATTATGTTCGTATATAAATAATCCTATCTATCAATTAGAGGGCAGTTTATTAAAGATAGGATAAATGTAATTACTGTAGGAAAACAGTTAGGATATTAATATTGACTCATACCTAAGGGTAGGAATTAAAATAGGTGTATAAAGAAAAAATAGCTATTCATATGATTTGCGCAATATATAGATTTGTAGTAGCAATTCATGAAAAATATGGAAAAAACAAAAGGAGGAACATAAATTGAAAGTTGATTTTTATACATCTAAAAGAGAATATGAAGAACATAAACAAGAGTTTGATAATGCTGTTATTAGCGTTATGCAAGAAGGAATTTCAACCCTTGGAAAAGAGGTGACTGATTTTGAAAAATCTATTGAGGAGTTTACTGGAGCTAAACATGCGATTGCTGTTGCATCTGGAACTGATGCGCTAATTTTAACTTCGGATATTTTAGGGTTTGAAAATGGAAAAGAAGTCATCACATCTCCATTTACTTTTCTTGCATCTACTTCATGTATAACAAGAAGAGGTGGAAAACCAGTTTTTGTAGATATTGATGAGGAGACTTTTAATATTGATGCAAATAAAATAGAAGAAAAGGTTACTAAAAATACTGTTGGTATAGTTCCAATTCATCTTTTTTCACAAATGGCTGATATGGATAAAATAATGGACATAGCAGGTAAACATAATTTGAGAGTACTTGAAGATGCTGCTGAGGGATTTGGAATGAGATGGAAAGGAAATGGGTCTGAATATAAACATTCAGGCACTATTGGAGATTTTGGGATTTTCTCATTCTTTCCAACCAAGACTCTTGGTGGTTTTGGGGATGGAGGAATGATAGTAACAAATAATGATGAATTAGCTAGATTAGCTAGAATGTATAGAGTTCACGGAGCATCAAAAAAATATCACTATGAGCATATTGGATACAATTCAAGATTAGATACTATACAGGCAGCTATTCTTCAAGTGAAAATGAAATACATAAAAGAAAGCATTAAAAAGAGAGAAATTGTTGCCAATTGGTATTTTGATAGGTTAAAAGATTGTCAGGAATTAAAATTTGCCACTTTGAAAGGCGAGCAAAATCCCGTGTATTATGTATTTAATATATTAACAGAAAAGAGAGATGAACTTGGAGAATACTTAAAGAAAAATCAGATTCAATTTAGTATTTATTATCCTATACCATTACATCTTCAAAGGTGTTTCAGTTATTTAGGTTATAAAAAAGGAGATTTTCCGGTTGCTGAAAGTATATGTGAGAGAATACTTGCACTTCCAATATATCCTCAAATAACAGAAGCAGAAGTTGATTTTGTATGTGAAACTATCAAAAGTTTTTTTAAATAATATTAGAAGACTGTAAAGGTGAATTAGAGAGTTAAAAATACTAGAAACTTTACATAATATATAGATTTGATGTGGTAAATTATAAAAATGTTCTTTGAAAATTGAATAATGCGATTTTTACAAGATATACTATAATTAATGCATGATAGTAAATTATGGTGAAATACTACTAGCGCATAGTTATATCGAAATAAAATCATAAAGTATAAAGAGGAGAGAGAATATGGAAAATATAAAAATTAAAAAAGCTGATTTAGAAGATTTAGAGTTAGTTGGAAACTTATTCAATAAGTATAGAATATTTTATGGACAAGATTCAAATTTAGAATCTTCAAAGAAATTTATTGAAGAACGAATGATACATAATGAATCAGTAATTTTTATTATCATGAAAGACTCAATAATACCTCTAGGATTTGTTCAATTATACCCATCTTTTTCATCAGTATCCATGAAAAGAATATGGATACTAAATGATTTATATGTTGAAGAAAGTGCGAGAAAGAAAGGTATAGGTAAAAGTTTAATGAATAAAGCAAAAGAGTTTGGATTTGAAACAGGAGCAAAAGGATTAACCTTATCAACTGCAATAGATAATACTACTGCACAAAAACTATATGAACAATCAGGGTATAAAAGAAATGAAATGTTCTATCATTATAGTTATTTTTTTTAATAAACAAACTAAAATGTATTCAAGTTTAATTTCCGTTTTACGGTCATGCTTTAATTTTATATTCAATATATAAGATTTACACTATTCTTAAATTATGAATTACTAAAAATAAATAGCAAATTATAAAATCGCATTATTCAAGAGATTGAATTTGCGGTTTTTTTACCGCACAATATGTAGATTTGACGTAGTAAATAAAAATGTTGTTCTTTGAAAATTGAATAATGTGATATTTACAAAATATGCTATGATTAATTGGAAAATAAATGGTGATTTATCGGTTGAATTAAATAAAGATTAGAGAAATAATCTTCACTAAAATACTATAAATCATCAATATGATTATTGCCCCATTCACATAAGCATTGCAAAACAGGCATAATGCTTAAACCTCTTTGGGATAGAGAATATTCTACCTTTGGAGGAACTTGAGGATATTCTTTTCGAATAATTAAATTATCTGATTCTAATTCTTTTAACTGTGTACTGAGCATTTTATGAGTAATTGTTCCAAGGGAGCGTTTTAACTCACCATATCTTAGAATTTGTTTTTTCCAAAGCCAAAATAATATGTACATTTTCCATTTACCGTCGATCAAAGACATTGCATAAGCAAATGGTTTAATATTTACTTCATTATCCATGTTAACTCTCCTTTTGGATAGTATCTAACAAAAAAGTGCATACTTGCTACTAATTACATATTAATTTATCATAGAGACAAGAAATATTCAAGGAGGATAGCATTATGAAAAAAGAAATACAAGTATTTGATTATGCCAATGTAATTATGAAAGCACTTAAAACAGGTGTTTTGTTAACAACAAAGGTAGATGATAAAGTTAATTCTATGACTATTTCATGGGGAACGCTAGGAATAGAATGGGGGAAAGCAACTTTTACAGTTTACGTGAGAGAAAATCGCTTTACAAAACATCAACTTGAAAAAAATCCTGAATTTACTATAAATGTACCATTTGGTGAGTTTGATAAAAAAATATTGGGAATTTGCGGCACAAAGTCTGGTCATTTAAGTGATAAAATTAAAGAACTAAACTTGACATTGGAATCGCCTAATAGTGTTTCAGTTCCTGCCATTAAGGAACTTCCACTTACACTTGAGTGTAGGGTTTTATATAAACAAAAACAGGATGAGAGTGAGATTAAAGAAGAAATTAAAAGCAAATTTTACCCGCAAGATGTTGAAGGATCATTTCATGGTGCAAACAGAGATTTTCATACAGCTTATTATGGAGAAATTATAAGTGCATATATAATTGAATAATATATTCCGAAGTTTTTAATTTAATGTTAGATAATGCGCACAACGCCAAATCCATAAATTCCAATTTGTATAGTTGGTTATAAGTGTTATTATTATATTTAAAAATTTAATGGTAGATTAGAATATCGCACTATTCAGAAAAAAGAATAGATTTGCGATATTTTTTTATTCGCAATACTAATATAGAACTAAATCGCTAAAAGCGACGGCTTGGTTTAGTGATTAAATAAAATTTTATATGGAAAAAATAAGAAGTGAAGTTCTTTCTCAAGGAACTTCACTTCTCACATTTTACACGCCTTTTAAAGGAGTGATAAAATGTATCAAAGAATCGAAAAAATGATTAAAGATCTAGAACTACGTGGTCGTAGTAATGACACGATTAAAAACCGTGTATATATTATTAAAAACTTTTCTAGATTTTATAACAGACCACCTGAATTATTAGGTGAACCTGAAATCATTAATTATTTAGAGTATTGCATAAAAACAAGAAAATTATGCAAAGGAACTATAAATTATATCAATAGTACTCTAAAATTTTTTTATGTAGTAACTTTAGAAAGGTCTTGGAACGATTTGAGAATCCCAAGACTTAGGTATGATAAGCATTTACCTAGTTATTTAACAAAGGAAGAAATTAAGCGTTTATTAGGATCCATAACCTATTTAAAACATAAAGCAATTCTTACGACTATATATTCTGGCGGCTTACGCGTTAGCGAAGTTGTTAATCTAAGAATAGCTGATATTATGAGTAAAGAAATGAAAATTAGAATAAGAAATGGTAAGAGGAATAAAGAACGATATACTTTGCTTTCACAAAAAAACTTAGAGATATTAAGAGAATACTGGATCAAATTTGGATATAAAAATTATCAACCAGATGATTATCTTTTTATTTCTAGACAGACTAAAAAGCCAATGAAAGTTCGTGGAATTGAACTTGTTATGGATAAGTCAATAAAAAAAGCAGGTATAACAAGAAATGCTACGGTACATACATTAAGACATTCTTTTGCAACGCATTTGATGAATGGCGGAGTTGATTTAAGAACAATTCAAGCATTATTAGGACATTCAAATATCAAAACAACATCTATATATTTACATGTAATGGATTATGAAATACTGAATATAAAGAGTCCATTAGACACATTTGAGTAAATTATGAATTCACTGCAAGAGATTATTAATTTACATGGAGAAGCGTATATTAAATCAAAGAAATTAACATCTAATATTCTAAAAGCACTATATTCAATTAAAGATTGTAGAACTGCTGCGCTTGGCGGCCATGTATATGAGTGCGATGAGTGTGCCGAAACTAAGGTTTCATATAACTCATGTAGAAATAGGCATTGTCCAAAATGTCAGGCTTATGCCAAAGAAATGTGGATTTATGAGAGAAGTAAAGCATTATTACCAACTCATTACTTTCATATTGTTTTTACTATACCAGAACAATTAAATTCTTTGACATTGTTTAATCAAAAAGAAATGTACTCTATTCTTTTTACTTCTGTTTCCGAGACTTTGCTAGAATTAGCAAAGGATAAAAAATACTTGAATGCGAGTATCGGTTTTACAACAATATTGCATACTTGGGGACAAAATTTAATGTTCCATCCACATATTCATTGTATAGTTCCTGGTGGTGGATTAAGCTTTGATAACACTAAATGGGTAAAATCAAAAAAGAAATTCTTCATACCTGTAAAAGTTTTATCAAGAATATTTAGAGGAAAATTTCTATATTACTTAAATGAACTTTACCTAGATAACAAACTTAAATTTCCTAAAAACATTAGTGAGTTATCATCAAGGAATATATTTAATTCATTTAAGGATAATTTATATAAAAAAGAATGGATTGTTTACAGTAAAGCACCTTTCAGCAGTGCGGAGTATGTACTTCAATATTTAGGTAGATATACTCATAGAGTTGCTATATCAGATAACAGAATTATAAAAGTTGATAATGAAAAAGTAGTATTTAAGTGGAGAGATTATAAAGATAAAAATAAAGAAAAAGTGATGTCTTTAAAACCAATAGAATTTATCAGAAGGTTTACTATGCATGTTCTGCCAGATAGATTTGTGAAAATAAGACATTATGGAATTTTAGGAAACAGAAATAAAAAACTAAAGTTTAAACGCTGTTTAGAAATCTTTAGGGTTAAACCTAAAGAACTTGAGAATCTATCGTCAGCGGAGCTGTTTTTCAAATTAACAGGAATAAAAATAGGAAAGTGTAAAAATTGTGAGAAGGGAAATTTAATAAAGATAGGTAAAATAATGCCCCGGAGTACTTCGCCACCCTAAATAAAGATAAAAGTGAATAAGTACTTAATCATGGGGAGGGGGATCTTATATACTAAAATAAAGAAAACTATATACTTTCAAGAAATAAAGCTTTAAAATGTTAATAAATGAATAAAAATATAGATTTTAGGTGTAAATCATGGGTTTTGAATCTCCATATGGGACGGTCGGCTTTTAGCGACTTCGTTCTAGTAATTGATTGCGATATTGAGGTGCATAAATTTAAGATAGTGCTGCTACAAAATTCAGCTATATCTTAAATTTATGCTATTATTTTAGTCTCAACATCGCAATCAAGCCAACTCAAAATGCGAAGTAGCTATTTTAAATATTATTCTTTGAAAATTGAACAATGGGATGTTTACAAAATATGTTATAACTGATTCGTAATAGTAAATTATTGTCAATGATTAATTAATACTAGGGAGGAATTTCGCGGATAAAAAGATAAATGCAAAATTAACGGATATAAAAAATTCAATGGATAACTCCGCAGATTCGGTAAATCGTTCACAAATAGGTAATTTAAGTCAATTAACGAAAGGGTATCTGCTCACTAGGATTATTACTAGCGTTATAGTTTGTGGAATAATTTCATTAATATTCTATGCTTTAAATACTTAATAATAATTATTAAAGATGTTATAACTAGCCATAAATAGTTTCTTGCTAGTTTTCAAAATTCTTACATTATGTATTAAAGTAAATGAGAAGCATTTAAAAGATATGAAATATAAATTTATAATAATAAGGATAATATATAGATTTATTTTTACGTAAATTTATATATTATACATTTATTTTATATTATTTATAATTTGATTTTGACGTATCAAGTTTAAGTTGCTCTTCACCCCATATGTATAATTCCTTAAATGTGGGAAGTAAGGCTTTACCTCTTTCTGTCAAAGAATATTCAACCTTCGGAGGAATGGTTTCATATTGGGTTCTAACAATTAGCGTATGTTCTTCTAATTCTTTTAAAGACTTTGTAAGCATCATATTAGTAATACCTTTAACTTTTCGTTTTAATTCACTATATCTAGTAAAATCTTTGTTGGATAAACACCATAAGATAGGTAATTTCCATTTCTGGCCTAAAATATCGAGTGCATATATAACAGGACATTTTCTTTCATATACATTATCAGCAGGGAATTCTTTATTATAATTCATATAATCACTCATAATCACAACTCCTTCAAATTCAATAGTATACTTTTTATACTGGCACAGAAAAAACTGCATTCTTGTATATCTTTTCTCCTATGCTATATTAATTATAACAAAAACATCATAAGAGAATATACAGAAAGAGGAGTGTTACTATGAAAATTTATGGTATTAACGGAAGTCCAAGAAAAAATAAAAATACAGCGACATTGCTTCAAAAAGCTTTAGATGGAGTAAAAGAAGCTGCAAAAGATAAAGAAATTGAAACTGAAATAATTAATTTATATGATTTAAATTATACTGGATGTATAAGTTGCTTTGCTTGTAAAAGACTTGGAAGTAACAGTTATGGAAAATGTGCGGTAAAAGACGATCTTCAAGAAGTTTTAGAAAAAGTATCTCAATCTGATGGACTTATTTTTAGTTCTCCAGTATATTTTAGTAATGTAACAGGTAAATTCCTATCATTTTTAGAAAGACTATTATTTCCCTATCTTGTGTATGACAATAATGGTACTTCACTAGCGCCAAAGAGGATGCCAACAGCATTTATTTATACAATGAATGTTAAAGAAGAGGTAATGAAGCAAATTGGTTATTTAAAAACTTTTGAGCGCATGGAATCTAATATTGGACATATATTTACAAAACCATTAGTTATGTATTCAAATAATACTTATCAATTTGATGATTACTCAAAATATAAAGTTGAATCCTTCTCTGAAGAAGAAAAAGCAGCACATAGAAAAATTCAATTTCCTTTAGATTGTCAAAAAGCATTTGAATTAGGTGCAAATTTAATAAAGCACTAGAAATAAAGTGGTATATTAAATTACGAGAAAAGTTAACCTATAATGAATCTTTTGATTAGTTAAATAGATATAAGTTTATTAAATTTATTTTGGAAAACTATGAAATATGGCATGCACCATACTAGCATTAGAAGAAATATGTAATTAAAAGCAACTTGAAATTTAAATATAGCTTAAAGAAAGAAATTAAAGTGCTGTATTATTCTAGAGTGAATTATACAGCATTATTAATTATATATGAAAATTAATAATTAAAAGGTTGTATATGAGTGATATAGCTATTGGTGCAATTAATTAGAAGTGTTGTAATTTAATTTGGATATTTAATTTTAATTTATTTTTATCAAATAACGTGCCTATTATAGACAATAAATTAAAAGATTCTATCTTGATTATTAAGTTGTGAGCAACGATTAAATTCCATTTCTAATACCGTGTTTACTGTATGTTTACCTAGATTATCTAAAGAATTATATTTTTTTAATAAACATTCTAATTCTTCTGATAGTTGTAAACGTGTTTTTATTTTGTTTTCATCCCATCCCATTAAAATAGATGGAGTTGTTTCTAATATTACTGCAAGTTTTTCGATTTTGTCAGAAGGTATATTAGAGATTACACCGCTTTCATATCTTTGAAGTGTTGGCTTACTAATAGATAATCTTTTAGAAACATCTTCTAATGTGAGATTCAATTCTAATCGTCTATTTTTGATATTTTCTTTCAAACCCATTTTATATCACCTCTTAGTTCTATATTAAAAGTAAGTAAATTATAGATTATCAATTAATATAATTTATTGATAATCTATAATAAAATCGAAGCGTCCTAATAAAACTTAATAACTTTTTATTTATTTTGTTTACTGCAGTTAGGCAAATTAAAAAAATCATTCTAATTTGGAGACTATTAATATAATTTATTATAACATCTGTTTCCGGATATGCAACAATTATTTTCCAGTATATAGAAAAAGTTACGTAAGAAGTATTGACAATAATAGCCATAATATATAAAATATTACTTAACGAGTAACGAAAGGAGAGCATTTATGATATTAGTTAATGAGTTAAAGGGAAAGATAAAAGCAAAAGGATATACTCAGGAAAAGCTGGCAAGGGAATTAGGAATGTCTCCAAAAACCTTAGGTAATAAACTTAATAAAGGAATATTTGGTTCTAATGAAATTGATAAGATGATAAAACTATTAGATATAAATAATCCAATAGAGATTTTTTTTAATAAATAAATTACTTAAAGAGTAAAATGTATTGACTTTATATATATAGTATTAGAAATCTAGAATTGATTATATATATTGCAAAAATAATTCTTCATCACAATTCTAAAAATGCTGCAAGAATTTTATACGTAATTGTGAAATGTGCATTGGGAATTGCAACGTATATATTGTAATTTAAGAGCATTATGTTGAGCTGATGGTTATTTTTATAGAAGGACAAGCTATGGAAGAATCATTAAAAGAAATTTTAATTGAATTAAGAAAATAGTAGTCTTAAATTAAAAAATAAATGCAAATTTATTTTAATACATCTTTAGCTAGAATGTATCAGGGATACAACTTTTGATAGAAATGTATAAAAAGAAAGTGAGGACTTACAAATGAATTTTAGGATTTTTAAATGTTATATAGATGTTTGTAAGTTAATTGAGTTAAACCCATCATGGAATGGTCTCAAAAGATTTAGGCAATTTTATTTATGGGAGCGTGAAAATAATGGCAGATATTAAATGGATTAAATTAGCTACTAATATGCATGATGATGAAAAGATGAAGTTAATAGATGCAATGCCTAACAGGGATACAATTCATTACGTTTGGATAAGAATACTTTTACTTGGTGGAAAACTTAATGCTAATGGAAAGGTTTTCTTATCAGAAGGGAAACCTCTCACTGCCAAAATGTTGGCTGTATTATTTTCTAGGCCTTTAGAGGATATTAAGATTGTATTAAAAGTATTATCTAACTTTGGCATGATTGAAATAGCTTCTGATAAAGTAATTAGAATTGTGAACTGGGATAAGCATCAGAACATAGAGGGAATGGAAAGGGTCCGTGAACAAAATAGAAAAAGAGTTGAGAATCATAGGGAAAAGAAGAAAGAAGAGAAGAATGCAGCTAAAAGTAATAAGGAAGAAACTCAGGAAGATAAAGTCTTAGAAGAATTTATAGATTTAGAAGAAAATCAAGATCTGGATGAAAGTGTAGAATTAGAAAAAACTAATGAATTAGAAGGAAAGAAAGATTACTCTAAGAATTCTACTATAGAAGAAAACAAAGCTCTAGGTAAGAATGATATATTAGAAAATTTGGAAACTAGTGAAGAGGCTTCTGGAAATACGTATATTAATGATAAAACTAATATTACTACTAGCGAAGCAGGTAATAATATTACTGTAGAAATTATTGATAATAATGAAGATATCAGTAATAACATTTTAGAAACTGATGATAATAATTGTATTGTTACTAAAAATAATAGTAACGTTACTCAAAATAAATGTAACGTTACAGTAACGCAACAGAATAAGAAGGAGAAAAAGAATAAGAATAAGAAGGAGAAAAAAGAGATAGATAAAGATAAAAACATAGAGGGTAAAAAGAATAATGGTTTTGATATAAATAATAAAGGCTCAGCTTGTGATGATGAAGTTAGCCAGTCGAATCTATCTAAGAAACACAATAATACTAAAAGTGAATCAGGGGAAGAGGAGGACATAAATCTTAAAGCTTTAGAGCTTATGCATTATCATGAAAAAATAACAGGAAAGCCAGGAGGATGCGACTATGTTGCTCTTAGATCGGCTATTGATATCCATGGAGAAAAAATGGTTAAGATGGCCATGGATGTTGGGTTTGAGAAGAATTGTCCTGACATAAAGTATGCAATTGGGGTATTAAAAAACTGGAGGAGAGATGGGTATCCAGAAGATCATATGGAGGTAAAGAAAAATGGGGTTAGAAGCAATGGAAAGAGTAACAGAGCAGATAAAAATGAATTTGCAGGATTCAAGCCGAAGGAACCGCGAAAACTTACAGAAGCTGAACGAAAGAGGATTGAAGCAAACCTCATATAAATGCGATAAATGCTGCGATACTGGATGGATACTTATCCCCCAGGAACATATGCAGCCTCTTGCTGTAGCCTGTGAATGCAGAAAAATAGAAAAACTAAAGAATGAATGGAAGTATTCTGGAATCAATGTTGAACAAAGTAAACTTACTTTTTCTAGTTTTGAAGTTTGGAATAATGCGTCACAAAGGATGAAGGACACTGCAGCAGCATATTGTACTGATTTTGATGAAATAAAAGATACTAGGCGAAATAGTATTTTATTATGTGGACAGGTTGGCAGCGGTAAAACGCATTGCAGTATTGCTGTTGCATTGAATTTTTTAAAACAAAGAATTAAAGTGCTGTACATGCCTTATCGTGATGTAATCACAAAGATAAAACAAAATATGATTGATGAAGAATATTATACTAGGACCATCTCAAAGTATCAATTATGTGAGGTACTACTTATTGATGATCTCTTTAAGGGAAAAATCAATGAAACAGATACAAATATTATGTTTGAAATTATTAATTACAGGTATCTTAATTTTCTGCCGATCATAGTCAGCAGCGAATTCTCCATTGACAGATTACTGACATTTGATGAAGGGGTCGCTTCAAGAATATATGAAATGTCAAAAGATTATGTTGTAGAAATTGAGAAGGATATTAGGAATAATTATAGACTTAAATAAATTTACAATGCACAGTGCACAATTCACAATAAACAATTACAGAGTGAAAATTCTCATGAAAACGAATTTTTTCAGAATTAAACAAAGCTAAATTATGAAGGGAAGTTGTTTAAATGAAATCATCAGGAATAGTAAGAAAGCTCGACCCACTTGGAAGGATTGTAATACCAAAAGAAATAAGAAAGGTACTAGAAATTTACGAGGGAGATTCCATGGAAATAATTAAGGTTGATAATGGGGTGGTTGTTAAAAAATATATTAAAGGATGCATTTTTTGTGGAAGTGATAAAGATGTTGTTGAATTTAATGGAGCAGTTGTTTGTGATGGATGCAGAAAGGCTTTAGGGCAGGATTAAACCAGTTGATATGTGGAAAGATGGATGGACAATATATAGTTAAGATACTGAAATCAGAATAAATAAGATATATGCTTTAAAATGACTTAAAACAATATACATTGTACGATCAGAATCTGTTGCCCATGAGCGTATGGTTGAAATAACTGAAAGGCGGCAAGAGCATTATCTAAATTAAATGAAAATCTTGTCTGTTAATTGCAATATAATAAGTACTAATATGAAGGTCATTTATAAATGATAATCAAAAAAACGCTCTTTTTCAAGAGCGTTTTTGGCATGCAATCAAACTTAATTTATATTAGAAATAAGACATATAGATTGTAAAATTTTACTTTTATAAATGTTAAAGGTTATGTTTTTTATCTATAGTTTAAAAAGCTTATTTTATATATATAGTTTGAAGATTATAGTTTTATAAAGTATTTTCAATCAGTCTTTTAATCTCTTCCTTTGGTAAAAAGCCAACAAATTGGTTCACATTTTCATTATTCTTAAAGATAGCTACAGTAGGTATACTTGAAATGTGATATTCATCTGCTAAATCTACACTTTTATCCACATCTACTTTTATAAAATTAACTTTCTCTTTCATTTCCTCTGATAACTCTTCAAGAATCGGTGCTATCATTTTACAAGGTCCGCACCAGGTTGCAAAAAAATCTACAACCGTAACGCCACCTTTTATTTCATTTCCGAATTCATTATTATCTACTATTTTCATATTATATTCCTCCATTTTCCTTTATCAGCGCTATAGATTATTGACGGATAAAATTTGTAAGTATTTTATCTTCTTTTTCTGGTGCTTCTATAGTATCTTTTCCATACTCAACAAGTTTAAGCAGCCAAGCCATATTTTTAGCTAAGGTCTTCATTATTTGAACCCCTTCTTCATCCTGTATAACTTCTCCTGGAGTTGTGCCATGAATAACGTTCCAGTATCTTGATGATGGCATTAACATCTCAGAATAATTAATGTACTTGTTTAGCTGATCAAGTGCAGCCGTACCTCCAGAACGTCGAACCGCTACAACAGCTGCACCAACCTTATGTCTTAATATGCTGCCATTATTTTCATTGACAACAAAAGCTCTATCCAAGAAAGATTTCATTGCCCCGCTTATTCCTGAATAATGTACAGGAGAACCTAGTATTATCCCATCTGCCTTTTTCATTTTTTCGATCCATTCATTTACAGAATCTCCCTTTAAAACACATTTTTCATTTTGATTTTTATAACACCCCCAACATGACATGCATCCCCTTATAGCTTGACTACCTATATGTATTATTTCAACTTCTATATCTTGTTTTTCTAATTCCTCTGCAATTAATTTTAAGGCATGATAAGTGTTTCCATTTTTATTTGGGCTACCATTAAAAGCTACAACTTTCATTATTAAAAACTCCTTTTTTAACTCTAATTTTTATTCAAAATATTATAATATTCTTATAAAATTATTATTACATAAATGCTTCAAGTAAAGTTTCAAACTTATCTAAGTAAAGTAAACTAACTTCACTTTATACATAATTATGCAGATTTATATCACCTTCTTTCAAAAAGTAACCTTCATAAATAAGCGTTTGTAAGTTTCCTAATTAGCTTCTTATAATTTTTAGATATAACTTGTTATAATATATATTAAGGATATTTAATATCTTTAATATACCTAAAAACTTTTCAAATTCAATTAAAAGAAATTAAGTGGTAATTCTTAAAGCCTCTTACAGTTTTTTTTACTATTAATTAGAACGCCTCATTTTATAGCTACTTTAGAATTAAGTATATCGTAGAGTCTATTTGTCTGCTATTATAAAGACACAAATTAATTTTGTCAATATTTTAAATTTATTAAATTTTGTAGATTATAAATATGTGCATAAAATACTTATTGACAAAATAATCTATTATATTTATTATTATAGATAAATAAGCTCTGCAATATCTTTTAGGAGGTTTTAATTTGAAATATACAAAAGCAACAAATTATGCTCTACATACAATTGTATATATGATGGAAAATGCGAAAAGTGAGAAACTAAGCGTAAGTGCTCTAGCGGAACACTTTAATTTATCTACTACATATCTTTCGAAAATTTTAACTCAGCTGGTAAAAGCTGATTTAATTGAGTCGACTCCAGGTGCAAATGGAGGTTACGTTTTGCGTAAAGACATGAAGTCTATTTCTTTTATGGATGTTATTAAGGCCACTGAAGGAACTGGCTCATTATTTGTTTGCAATTTAAATGAAAATAGCAAATGTTTGATTGAAAAAGTAATGTCAGGAGCTGAAAATGTACTAGAAAATTATCTAGAAGATAAAAAACTATATGATCTGACTCAAAATAAATCAAACTGCAAAACCAACAAAGAATAAATATTTACCCATTAATATATGGGTAAATATTTGAATTGCAGATATTATATATCTTTAATGTATCTAAAGGAGAAATTACATAATGGACAAAATACAAGAACTTGAACAAAAACCTATTGGAAAATTACTTATACAATATTCAGTTCCAACAGTACTCAGTTTATTGATTAATTCACTTTATATAGTAATCGATCGGATGTTTATAGGAAATATATCAGAAGTCGGAACTCTAGCTTTAACTGGAATTGGCCTTACAATGCCAATTACTACAATAGTAGTAGCGTTATCTGCTCTCATATCAATGGGGGCCAGCTCTAATATCTCTATAAAACTCGGAGAAGGCAATAAAGAAGAAGCTGAAAATTTTGCAGGAAATGCACTATCTCTAAGCATTGTTTTAGGGCTTTTTGTCACTAGTCTATATATGATATTTCAAAATTCAATATTAGGATGGCTCGGTATAAACGGTGAAGTATTATCTTATACTAAAGATTTTATTACAATCATCATGGCTGGTACCGTATTTAATATGCTGGGATTTTGTCTGCCTTTTATCGTTCGTTCTGATGGAAATCCTATATTTTCAGCTGCTATTACAATTACAGGGTGCATTCTTAATATATTACTTGATGCCTTATTTATATATGTATTTCACATGGGAATAAAAGGTGCAGCTATTGCTACTGTCATTGCTCAATTTACTACCGTGATTCTTGGACTTTATTATTTCATGAAATTAAAAAATACTTTGATACTTAAAAAGATCAATTTCAAATTACATATTTCAATTGTAAAAGCTATTTTCTTAATTGGGTTAGTTCCATTTTCTAATCAATTATCCGTAAGTGTTGCACAAATTGTAAGCAATTATTCCTTAAATTTATATGGTGGAGAACTAGCAATTGGCGCAATGACTGTACTAAACTCCATTACAATATTATTTTTGATGCCAGTTTATGGAATAGCTCAAGGCTTCCAGCCCATTATCGGTTATAATTATGCAAAAAAGAATTATGGCAGAACCCTGAAGACTCTTGCCCTTGCTGTTTTGTTTAGTACTGGATTCTTGGCAGTTAGTGCTATAATTATGCAGCTATTTCCAAAATTCGCCGTTAGTCTTTTTACCCAGAACCCTGAACTTGTGAATATTTCTATAAATGGCTTAAAAAAATATACAGTGCTTATCTTTCTTATTTCCATTCCTACCTTTGGCTCTGGTTTTATGATGCTAACAGGTAAACCTAAAACCGCCGTAATATTAAGTATATCAAGGCAATCAGTGATATTAGCACTAACTATATTTTTCTTACCAAAGGTAATTGGTCAGGACGGACTATGGTTCGCTCAACCTATAACAGACCTTTTATCTAGCATTATCACAATTATATTATTCATAAAAGGATATAGTGATATTTTATACAAAAAAAACATCAACAAAGGTATAAGAAAGACAATATCCAGGATACTTTAGTTAAGTAAATTTTTATCAATTTACTTAAGCTTTCATATAAAAATTAGAAGTAAAAAAAATGGAGATTTATCCTTGCAATCAGGATAAATCTCCATTTTTATTAAAAGATTAAGCTATTTCAAATTTAGTAACTTGTCTTTGAGTAACTTGAGCACCAGATTTCTTAACTAAATCACCAGAATTAGTCTTGAAAACATTCTTAGCAATTACAGTATCCATAAGTGCGTTGATCTCATCTTTTGTAAGAGTAGGTTTAACACCAGAAACACTTAAAGTACTTTTTTCACCAGCTACAGTTAAAAAAGTCATAGATAAAGAATATTCCATTTAATTTACCTCCAATCTTAAGTAGAGAACTCGAATCTATGATTTGATGGTGGTCGCTTACTCTGTGAGCACTCAGCGAACGAATGTGAGTCGAGTTTCCTACAATATTTTTTAAGAATAAGATCCTAAGCATTTGCTAAGCTAGAAGATTCATTAATAAAGTAATCTCTAGTGTTAGCTTCCATAACACCTTTGATTGCATCTGCAACAGCATAAACATTATCAGGTGTAGCATCTGTTTTTATACCTGAAAAAGTCTTTTTTGTATAAATTGGATCGCCTGCTTTGTCTAGGGCTTTTTGAACTTCAATACTGAGAGAAACAGAGTCAATAGTTTTAGTTACAGCCATAGTTTTAACCTCCTTTATTTCGTTTTCATAAAGGATATATGTATAAATTTTAGTCATTACATAAATAGATGAAAATTATTTGTTTTCTTATTTAAGAAAAGAACTAAAACAGGTTATAGGTATTGAAAGAGTCAGGCTAAATATATTGTGAAATGCTATAAAGTTTACAAAAACAGGAGGTACTATCAATGTAAATATCATCTGCAATGAAAGCAAAATAAAAATATCAGTAGAGGATACAGGAATAGGAATACCTTTATGTATGCAGAGCAGAATATTTGATACATTTACACAGGTTGATCAAGTATATAGAAGAAAAGCTGAAGGCAGCGGAATAGGCTTGGATCTTGTAAAATCTTTCGTAGAAATGCATGGAGGAAAAGTGGTTGTCGAAAGTAGTTATGGAAAGGGAAGCATTTTATATTCTTAATCAGTCAAGAGTAAAAACTATTGACTGATTTTTTTGCATAATTTTCGATGAAAAATTTAATGGTTATAATTCGACTTGATGTATATTTGTTTTGTAATTAAGGAAAGTGGTATTATAAAAAATGCTTTAAAATTCTAAATGTTGTGAAAATAAATAGAGGGATTTTTTGAAATATGCAGAATTATATAATAAAACATATGGATATAAGAGGTGGTTTTGATGAATTTTGAGTGGTATGAAAGATTGTCTATTTGTCTTAAAAGCATATGTAAATCATTTAACCGTATAAATTTATTAGTTTCTTATATGAAATAAGGAAAATGTAAAGATGAGATTAGTAGAAATACCTATGCGTAGTTGGATTGTTAATTTAAATTTTAAAATTGCAATAAAAATCAGCAAAGTATGAATGGAGTGATTATTTATGTTTAAAAGGATTAATAATTTAAAAATAGCATCAAAATTAGTTTTATTATTTACATTTGTATCTATATTTACAGGTATAGTTGGGTTTTTAGGGATACACAATATGGACAAATTAAATAATAATACTAAATTGATGTATGAATATAATTTTAAATCTATACAGACACTGGATGAAATAAAACAAAACTATTTAATCATTCGTGGAGATCTAACTGCATTAGCATATAATGATGAAATGGATATAAGTCAAAAAAATAGTACTGTTAAAGAGGTGCAAACTTTATTAGATAATAATTCAAAACTTTTAGAAAGTTATAAGAATGAACTGATTGCAGAACATGAAAAAGATACGTTTACCAAAATAGAAAATTCAGCAAAAGATTATTCGTATGTAGCTAAGAAAATATATACTTTTGCTTTAGATGGAAATAATAAATCTTCAATGGGAGAAATTTCAAAAGGGGCTGCTATAAGAGAAAATCTTTTCAAATCATTAGATGAAATAATTTCTATGAATATTAATGAAGCAAGCACTAATTCGCAAAATAATATAATAACTTATAATAGTTCAAAGATTATAGTTATTGTAATTACTATATTCATATTTATTGCTTCTATAATTATTGGAATGTTATTATCTATATCTATTTCAAAGGAATTGAGAAAAATAATTGATTTTTCAAAAGCTCTAGGTGAAGGAGACTTAACAAAGGAAATAGATATTAAATATAATGATGAAATTGGTGAAGTTGCAAATGCATTGAACAAATCCAAAGAAAATATAAAGGTATTAATATCTCAAATGGTAGGTAGTTCAGGTGATATCAGCGCTGCTAGTGAAGAATTGTCAGCTACTGCTGAAGAAGTTTCTTCAAAAATGCAAATGGTCAATGATTCTACTGAACAAATAACTAAAGGAGTTCAGGACTTAAGTGCAACAACTGAAGAAGTTAGTGCATCAGCAGAAGAAATAGCAAATGCAACTAGCGAATTAAATAATAAGGCAAATAAAAGCTTTAAATCTGCAAGCGAAATAAAGAATAGGGCAGAAGAAATAAAACAAAAAGCAATACAAAATATTGAAGATGGAAATAAGATTTATGAAGAAAATAAAATGAATATTCTTAAAGCTATTGATGAAGGAAAAATAGTTCAAGATGTTAAGATAATGGCAGATTCCATAGGAGAGATAGCAGCTCAAACTAATTTACTTGCATTAAATGCGGCTATAGAAGCTGCAAGAGCAGGAGAAATGGGAAAAGGATTTGCTGTAGTTGCAGATGAGGTACGAAGCCTTGCAGAACAATCATCAAACGCAGTAGCTAGCATTCAAGGAATGGTTCATAGGGTTCAAAATGCTTTTGATAATCTATCAGAAAGTGGACAAGAAGTTTTAGACTACATTGAAAACAGTGTTAAACCAAGTTATGAATTGTTAAAAAATACAGGGATTCAATATGAAAAAGATGCGGAATCTGTAAATGATATAGCAAGTGATATTGCAAGTTCATCAGAACAAATGAAAGAAGTTATAAATCAAATAAATTTTGCGTTAGAAAGTTTGTCTGCAACAGCGGTAGAATCAGCTACTAGTTCTGAAGAGATATTAGTTAGTATTAATGAAGTAACATTAGCAATTGAAGAAGTAGCCAAATCATCTCAAAGTCAAGCAGAAACAGCTGAGACATTAGGTGAACTATCTCAAAAATTTAGTATTTAACATATTGGTTGAAGGAGGCTAAAATATGATTTTAAATTGGGACAACTCTTTATCTGTAGGAAATGATAATATTGATAATCAACACAAAGAGTTATTTTATCGTTTGAATAAATTATTAGAGGCTATGAAAGAAGGAAAAGGTAAAAGTGAAGTTATTAATACTTTGGATTTTCTTGAAGTATATGTAATTAAACATTTTAATTATGAAGAGGAAATTCAAAAGAAAAATAAGTACCCTAAATTCAATGTTCAGCATAAACAACATGAAGAGTTTAAAAATGAACTTAAAGAATTAAGAAGAGTTTTTGAAACTACAGGGATATCATCATTGTTCGTAATTAATACTCAACAAAAGATGGTTAAATGGTGTAAAGATCATATAATGAATTCAGATATGGAACTAGGAGAATATTTGACAAAAAAACTAAAGAAAGCATTTTGAAATCCTTTCTTTAGTGGAAATATCTATCTTTGAATCATTTTGAATAAGGGGGGGACTTTGTAAAGGAGGCTCTAAAATGAGTTATAAAAAAGTTAAAGCCAATATTAGTATCTTTACTACAGTTTTATTTTTTATAATGATTAGCATAAATGCGTTAGCAAATATTCTACCAATTAATGGAATGACTACCGGTAATGTATCTGACTCATATAAAAATCTTTTTGCACCAGCAGGACTAACATTTATTATATGGGGTGGAATATATTTTCTACTTGCAGGATATATAATTTATCAACTTGGCTTTTTTAAAGAAGAAAAAACTATGATTAATGAAGACGCATTTGAAAAAGTTAGAATTTATTTCTGTATTTCATCTATAGCAAATGCAATGTGGATTATATCATGGCATTACAATATTATTATATTGTCAATGATACTAATGATTGTTATTCTTGTAAGCTTAGTCTTAATTATAAAGACTGTTAAAAATGAAGAACTGTCATTAAGAGAAAAGCTTTTTTTAAAACTTCCTTTTAGCATTTACTATGGATGGATTACAATTGCAACAATTGCTAATGCAGTTGTACTTATGGTTAGTTTAGGATTAAGGAACATTGGAATGTCAGAGATTTATACTAGCATTATAATAGTACTTGGAGTTTTCTTAGGTATTCGAATAATGTTAAAAAATAAAGATATTGCATATGGACTTGTTATAATTTGGGCGTATATAGGAATATTAATAAAACATACAGCACAAGATGGCTTCGGAGGACAATATCATTTAATTATAAATTCTGTAATAATATCTTTAGTTTTATTAGCCTTAATTGAAGTATATTTGATATTAAAAAGGTTGTGACCAAATATTTTTATAAATTTCATATTTAATAGAAGCTGAGAATCCTTAAAATTTTAAGATTCTCAGCTTTTTTATTAATGTGCTTTAAATCAATATCACTCATCCCTTTAATCTAATCCACAATTATATTATATAATTATTGCGAGTCTTATGATTTAACATGATTATGTAAACTCTTCCTTAAATTCAGTGATTGTATATAATACTTTTTACTAAATAGAATTAAGAAACTTTATTTCTAAATATGTGCATAATTAAGATGATTAATTTAGTGGAAAAATAATTATTAATTTTATAGATATCACTTAGTACAAATAATTTTATTTATTGATGAGAATAATAAGTTTATATAGCAGTGAAAGAGAGGATTAGAAATGAGAGTATTAAAGAGAGTATTAGCTGTTTTAGGAATTGTAATTATTGTATTTTCAATAACATCAGTACATGATACTAAAAATGTTAATGCTCAGATAAATGGGATATGACAAAATTATATAAAAATAGATGTACTATTATATAATTCTAATGATAAATTTATTTCTTTAGTTCGTCAAAACTTAGAAGAGATTCAGAAGCAAAATAAAGGAAAAGTAGAATTTGAATTTTTTGATGGAAAAGGAAATCAAGCAGTACAAAATGAAACTATTAGTCAAATATTTAATAGTAGGGTAGATATTTTACTGGTAAATTTAGTTGATTCACAAGCAACACAAGATATTATAGATAAATTTAGGTACAAAAACATTCCTATAATTTTTTTTAATCGTGAGCCATTACAAGTAGATGCAATTAAATCCTATGGTAAAGCTTATTATGTAGGAACAAATGCTAAAGAGGCAGGTAAATTACAAGGGGAAATTATTAGTGATTCTTGGAACAAGAATAGAGAAATTATAGATAAAAATAAAAATGGCATGCTAGAATATGTTATATTAAAAGGTCAGCATAATAATATAGAATCTAATGAAAGAACTGATGCAGCTATTTCTGCAATTAATAATGCTGGAATAAAAACAAAGGAACTTGCAGTCAAAGTTGCTAATTGGGATGTAGATTTAGGCAGAATAACTGCTGATTCACTATTCTTAAATTTTGGCAATAAAATTGAAGCAATAATATCAAATAATGATGCCATGGCAATTGGTGCAATTGAAGCAATTCAAAAATATGGATTTAATAAAGGAGATGAATCAAAATATATAGCAGTTTTTGGAATAGATGCGCTACCAGAAGCGAAAGAATTGATTAAGCAGGGTGTTATGGCTGGTACTGTTATTCAAGATCCTTTGAATATGGCACAAGCTATTTATGCAATAGGAATGAACGTATTTCAAGGCGACGAACCACTTTATAATACGCAATATATGTTTGATGACACAAAAATAGCTGTTAGATTACCATATAAGAAGTATATTGGTTAATATTGAATAAGAAAGCTATTATTGAATAGTACGATATTTGCTTTACTATTGGAATTTGAAACTATACTTAAAAGAAAATCATTAAACTCCTTGCCTAATGAAAAATAATCATGGCATTTGGGTCTTGCTATTTTTTTCATGTGCCTTATTTTTCTTTAATATGATATTATTTAATAATTCATTTTTGGGTTCTTCTACTAATTATTATAGAGGCAATTACACTTATTATAAGAATTAGTATAATAACAGAAATGGAAATCCCTATAGATATATGATACTTAAATGATATTCCAAGTTTTATACCAGTAAATATAAGTATTAAGGCTACTCCATATTTAACATATTCGAAGGTGCTATGTAGTTTTTCTAAAAGAAAATATAAATTTCTAAGACCTAATATTGCAAAAATATTTGATGTATATACGATGAAAACATTAGTTGTTATTGCAAATATTGCAGGAATTGAATCAATAGCAAATAGTAAATCTGATCCTTCAATTAAAAATAATATGGCAAATAATGGTGTTGCATGAAGAACATTGTTTATTTTCACAAAAAACTTTTCGTCATGAAGTTCTTTAGTTACAGGTATCATTTTTTTTAGAAGTTTAATTAATTTACTATTTTCAAATGATACATCATCTTCTTTGTTAATCATCATTTTTATACCACTTATAATAAGAAGTATACCAAATATATATATAATCCATTTAAATGCATTAATAATTGCAATTCCTAATAAAACAAATATGAATCTTAAAATAATCGCACCAAAAATTCCATAAGTTAAAATTCTTTTTTGATGTTTAGCAGTAATTCCAAAGCTCGAGAAAATTAATAAAAAGAGAAAAAGATTATCGACACTAAGACTTAATTCAATAATATATCCTCCGAGAAATTCTAAAGCTCTTTCAGAACCCATGTAATACCATATGGCTAAATTAAATATAGCGGCTATAAATGTAATTAATAAAAACTTAAATAAATGTTTTCTAGTAGACATTTTTGTAGCTCCTTTCAGATAAATTTATATTTAAATTATATATATTTTTTAATATATTCGAAATTTTATGTAAAAACAATATTGATACAAGTTTGTTTTTGTATGAATTATAATGATTTTAAAAAAGTGATTAAAAAACTTGCTTATAATAATATAACAATTATGTAAGAATAAATCAATAAAAGTTTATCATGTTAAGATTTCTATAATATTGACAAGTTTTTTATTTAATAGTAATATTATTAATAACAATACTAAAAAGACAGTGATAATCTCATTTATAGGGGGAGTAACTGCCTGTTGATTATAACAGGATTCAAAGTCGTCATTACGGAGAGATCCCGGCTTTGAAAGCAAAAAATGCTTAGTGAGACTCTATAGTTAGAACGTGTTCTAGCTATAGAGTTTTTTTGTTTCATAAATTTCTGAATTGAGAAAAAATTGTCAAAATATTTTAGTAATTAAGTAAAAGGAGGAAAACAAAATGAATAGTTTTGGAAATCAAATTAAAACTTTGCTTCTGATGAGTGTCCTGACGATATTAGTAGTATTAATAGGAAGAGGTATTGGAGGTCAATCAGGGATGCTGATGGCTTTGGTGCTCGCATTAGTTATGAATGGAGGAAGTTATTGGTTTAGTGATAAAATTGCACTATCTATGACTGGAGCTAAGCCGTTAACAAGAAATGATAATATTGAAATTTATAATATGGTGGAAAGATTGACAGCAAATGCAGGAATACCAATGCCAAGGCTTTATATTACACCTTCTACTCAGCCTAATGCGTTTGCAACAGGAAGAAATCCTAAGCATTCAGCTGTTGCAGTTACACAAGGACTATTGAATATACTAAATTATGAAGAATTAGAAGGTGTTATTGCTCATGAACTGGCACATATTAAGAATAGGGACGTGCTTATAAGTACTATTGCAGCTGTAATGGCAGGAGTAATCACAACAATGGCTAATTGGGCGCAATGGGCGTTAATGTTTGGCATGGGTAACAGTGATGAAGAAGAAGGCTCAGGATTCCTAGCAGCTTTACCATTAATTATTTTAGGACCTATTGCTGCTATGTTAGTACAGATGGCAGTATCAAGATCTAGAGAATATCTTGCTGACAGTACAGGAGCGAGGATTGCAGGACATAGCAGAGGACTCTCTAAAGCATTACTTAAGTTAGATCAGGCTTCAAGAGTGGTTCCTATGGACGTAAATCCCGCAGCAAGTCATATGTTTATAGTCAATCCTCTAAGTGCGAAAAGATTAATGAACCTATTTAGCACTCATCCAACTATAGAAGATAGAGTACGTAGACTTCAAAATTCAAATTTATAGTCTTGTTTATAATTTTTCAAGAAAAATCAACCTTGCATAGGTAGAGTAATAAATAAATTCTATTTTTGTTATTATTTTTGAAGGCTATAGCTTGAAATTATGGTTAATATATTTCTGTAAAGAAATATAGTCAAAAGGAGGAATAATAATATGGCATCAAGTAGCAGTGGAAGAAATACAACGTTAATACCAGAAGCAAAACCAGGATTACAAAGATTAAAAACTGAAGCGGCTTCAGAAATTGGATTAAGTGATTATGAAAACATTGATAAAGGGAATCTTTCTTCAAGAGACAATGGTAGAATTGGTGGAGAAATGGTGAAAAGAATGATAGAAAGCTACGAACAAGAACTTTAAATAATAGTGAATGCACCAAATCTGTTTTTGGTGCATTTATAGCCTATGGGTAGATATAGGTATTTGTTAAAGAATTTAAATAGATTTACTAAATAAATATTAACTTCATTATACATTTTAATTTTATCCTTTCTGAATAGAACTTAATATAACACCTATGATGACAATAATTCCTCCTAATATTTGTACGGTAGATACACTTTCATGTAAGATTAATATTGAAAATATCAAACCTAAAACAGGAACTAGATTCATAAGAGACACTGAAATACTAGCAGAGAGTTTTCTGAGTCCTAAATTATATAATAGAAATGCAACAATAGAGCAACCTACACTTAGATAGATCAATGCGCTTGCTGAAGTCATGGTAGGCATTCTCCATGTTTTACCCTCGATGATGACAAATGGCAAAAAGAAGATGAAGCCTGCTAGCATTTGATAATATGTTAACGTCATTGCAGAATATTTATTTGTCAAATCTCTTGTAATAAAGTTGTAGAATGCCCATACAACTCCGGCTCCTATTAGAATTATATTTCCTAACATAGATTTAGAATTTCCATCTACATTAATTTGAGTTAAAACTGCAACACCAATGATAGCGAGTATAATTCCAAGTACCTTTTTTATATTTGGTTTTGAATGATAAATAAAAAATTCTAGTAATGTTGTAACAGCAGGAAAAGAAGCTACTATCAAAGCAGAATTTGAAGAAGATGTCATACTAACTCCAATGTTTTCTATTGCAAAATAAAGTGTAATCCCCAAAAATCCACTTAATGCGATACGGATACGATCTTCCTTTTGTATTTGTTCATTATTTGATGTGATTTTCCGCATGAACCCAAAGAGAATCACAGCAAAAAGAGTTCTAACTGCAGCGAGTTGAATAGGAGCAAAAGTTTCATAAGCTAATTTTGTTGCGATAAAAGATGCACTCCATAATACAACAGCCCCAGTACTAGCCAAGTAATAGTAAGATAAAGTTCCATTTTGTATATTTATTTTTTGATTATCTAGTAATGATTTAGCCTTTAACATAGAAATATATATCCCCCTTTTTTAATTTAGTGACTACTATTGTAACTACTTGTGATTACAATATCAGTTTTAGTTGATTGTGTCAATAGATTTGGTTATAATATTAGTTACTAAAGTAGCGACTAATATTATTGGAGGATTTATGGAAGATAACATTTTAGAGGTATTAAAAAATTTAAATTTTACAGAATATGAAGCAAAAGCATACCTTACATTATTAGAAGAATCACCATTAACAGGCTATGCAGTAGCCAAAAATTCAGGTGTGCCACGTTCAAAAATATATGAGGTTTTAGATAGTCTTGCTATGCGTGGAGATATTTTAATTAGCCATGGAAATACACAACAGTACGTTCCAATTCCAGCAAAAGAACTTATTAAAAATCGCAGGGTAAAAGCTGAAGAGAGTTTTAAACTTGCAGAAAAATCTTTAGAACAATATAATCAATCTGCAAAGAATCGTGAGAATATCTGGAATATAACTGGTCATGACGAAATACTTGATAAAGTAAAAGAATGCATCCTCTCAGCAAAACATAGAATTCTGATTGAACTTTGGAAAGAGGAATTCAAAGAATTGAAAGCTGAATTAAAAAAGGCAGCTGATAAAGGAGTAGTAGTAACAATCATTGCTTATGGAGAAATAATAGCTGATTTTGCAAATGTTTACCCACATGATATGAGTACAGAAATTACCGATGAATACGGAGGACGCTGGCTTGTAGCTAGTGCTGATAATTCAGAAGTTGTAGCTGGTATTGTATCACTAGGTAAAGATAGCAGGGCAGCATGGACGATGCATCAAGGATTGGTTATGCCTATAACAGAAGTAATGGTTCATGATCTGTATATTATGGAAATCATGGAGAAGCATAGAGAATTATTAGAAGAAAGTTTTGGCAAAAATCTTATTGAACTTCGTAAGAAATTTTCTATATACCAGGATTTAAAAAAACATTATGTATAATTAATCTATGAAATCATAATAGTTTATTTATAAAAAGGATAACCACAAAGAACGTGGTTATCCTTCTAAGAGGTTTCCCTCGCTGTCGAGAAACAGTAGCTCATAGTACTTTTGGGGCCTTCCTTTGCCGCTGTCTCTTTTTTCAAATACAGTTCTCGCATATTCCTTTTCTTCGATTTTGTTAAGAATACGGTTTGCTCCTCTGACGGTGATGGATAGGCATTGGGCGACATCCTCAGAGGATAGTTTGTTTGTTCTCATAATTTCTGCATAATACATGATTTTCTGCAGATTAATGTTATTTATTCCGATGCTTTTGGCCAATGCCATGATTGCTGGATCGGCCTTTTCACAAAACTGTATAACATTCATGTTCTGCATTGGTCCGATGACCTTCTGATCCTCATTTATAAAAAAGCTGCAGCTGCCTGTAAATGCATTGGCCTGTCGGTGAGCTCTGATGGCGTTTTCGTTAGCCTGATAATATTCATGCCCCGAGCCCCATCCGATTATTACTTTGTCGCTTGCATGCTCCTCCAAATATTTCAACAGTGCACAGTTCTGCGCGTTAGAGGTGATTTTCGTAAAATTTCCGTAGGTAGTGTACAATTTAACAAAGCCTTCCGAAACTTGGGCCGTGTCTGGAAGATTCATGCTACGCAGAAATCTGCCGGCTAGCACTTTCAGCTCATGAAGTTGCTCTTCGGACTGTGGGTGCACCGTTTCAATCGATAAGCATGCCACAACGGCACTCCTGCTCTTTAGCTTGAGGATAATAATTTCGTTGATGATTCCTTTTATGGTCTCTTTAACGTTTTCCAAAGTGGGGCGTATTAAGATATACCTTACCCCGTGTTTTTTAAGTTCTGGAACAAAATGGCTGAATGCCGTAATGGACAAGTCTATTTTATTTTCTTCCCACAGTGTTATATGGTTTTCAAGCATTGTTTCCACTCTTTCGAACAGATTGTCGCTGTCAATAGGCTTTCCCTGATGAGTAAGGTACTTTTGGAATTCACTGAAAGAATCGATAATATATGCAAAATCCACATAAATTCTTGATATGTCAAGCCCCGGTTCAGTAAGCAGCAGCCTAAATAACTCTCTGTATAGAAGGGTTTCATTATCCTGCAAAATGTGCGTAGGTACTTTCGTATCTAAACATTCCTTATCTATTGACTCGTAAAGAAGCCTGCCGCTGATAACAAATCCGTCCACCGAATCTAAGTTTTTTAGATATACGTCTTTTGTTTCCCTAAAATTACTGATTGTAAGAATCCGAAACTTACATACCGACTGCAATTCTTCTTCAATGTCACGGAAATAGTCTATATAAGATTCCGTCGTGATTATACCAAGTATGATTTTCATGGCAAATTCCTTTCATAAACAATTAATGACATGAATTATAACATAAAAAACATGATATTTCAACGATACCAGTAGTTGGAAAAAAATATGTTCTTAAAATGTCTTATTTTATTATTGACAACTTTTTGTTCTTAAAGTACAATAAAAGTGTTCTTAAAATGTCTTAAAATAAAAAGTGAGCAAATTTTGATTTTTTGATTTGTTGTTCACTAATAAAATCTATTTTTAAGGAGGTGTTAATTTTGGCTGAAAAAACTGAAGAATTTTTGAATATGGCCAATCAGTTACAAGAAAAATTGGTCATGTACAGACATCATCTTCATTCGATTCCGGAACTTGATTTAAGTTTACCTAGGACAACTGCTTATGTAAAAGAGGCGTTGGAGTCGATTGGCCTTAAGCCAACTCCCGTGGGAGAATCAGGCTTAATGGTAACCATCGGCGGACAACGCCCTGGGAAGGTGATTCTTATTCGTGCAGATATGGATGCGCTGCCAATTAAAGAAGAAACGGACCTTCCTTTTGCATCATCCAACGGAAACATGCATGCATGCGGTCACGACATGCATACTTCAATGCTGCTAGGAGCTGCAGAGATACTAAAGGCAAATGAAGGGCAGCTTTTAGGAACGGTCAAACTTATGTTTCAGCCGGGCGAAGAAACCTTGCATGGTGCCAAGATGATGATTGAAAATGGAATCCTCGAAAATCCTAAAGTGGATGCGGCAATGATGCTACATGTAATGACAGGAATTCCGTTTCCCATTGGGTTATTTATTACGCCTGAGACTGGAGGAGCGAGTTCAGCTTCTTCAGACTGGTTCGAAGTCATCATCAGAGGAAAGGGTGCACATGGAGCAATGCCTAATGCCGCAGTAGATCCATTAAATGTAATTGCGCATCTTCATCTGGCGCTACAGGGTATCATAAGCCATGAAATTTCGCCAACTGATAGTGCAGTTCTTACGGTTGGAGTCATGGAAGGCGGAACTACAAACAACGTGATTCCCAATACTGCCAGGATTAAAGGCAGCGTACGTACTTTTGATTCTGTATTGAGAGAAAAAATCGAAACCCGTATCCGGGAAATTTCCACAGGTATTGCGGAAACATTTAATGCAAAGGCAGAGGTGATTTATACCAGGGGCTGTCCTGAAATAAAAAATGACAGCGAGCTTAGCCGTCAAATGAGAACCACTATAGCAAACGCTTTTGGTGCAGATTCCTATATTTATCTATCACAACTAACACCCGGTGGTAAATTAATGGGATCTGAAGACTTCTCATTTGTAACGCAAGAGGTGCCAAGTATCTCGGTGTTTATTAATGCAGGCAATGCTAAAGAAGGCTATAGTTACCCTATGCACCATCCAAAGGCGATATTCTCGGATGATGTGCTTAAAAAAGGTGCTGCTGTTTATGCGGCTTTTGCCAGAGATTGGCTTGAAAATAATTAATAATATTAAAACAAAATTAGGAGGAATTAAAATGTCAGAAAACCGTATGATTGGACCAACAAAATTTGAAGAGTACTCAGAGAAGTACAAAGAGTTTTTATTAATGACCCGTCGTGATGGAATAATTGAAGTAAGATTGCACACTAACGGAGGACCATATGAACATAATTGGGAAGCCCATACTGCATGGTCTCATGCATGGTCAGATATTGGCCGTGACCCTGAAAACGAGGTAATGATTATTTCTGGAACAGGGGATAAATGGGTAGTAGGAAACCCAGATGTCTGGAACACAAAATTTATGGATTGGCCTAAACAAAAGAAACTTGAACAATATCATGAATCACTAAGACTACTTGAAAATATGATATTCTGTATTGACATCCCTACAATCGGGGCGATAAATGGTCCTGGAACTCACTGTGAAATTGCATCTCTTTGCGATATTACGATTTGTACAGAAGATGCAGACTTTTTTGATCCACATTTTATTGGCGGAACACCTCCTGGCGATGGAATGATTCTTACGTTGCAAAATATGATAGGTTTTAAGAAAGCAGCATACTACGCATACACTGGTAAGAATATTAATGGTCAAACTGCATTAGAGCTTGGCATAGTCAGTGAAGTGTTGCCACGCGAAAAGCTTCTTCCACGTGCTTGGGAACTTGCAGAGATGATAATGCAGGCACCTCGTTCAGCGAGACATCTTACTCATTCAATTTTATCACGTCCTTGGAAAAAAGCCTTAGTCAGTGATCAAGGTTTCCAACTTACTCATCAAATGTACGACATGGCAATTGATGAAGAAGGTGTTTTTGAAAGATTGACAAAAATGAAAGGGCGATTAATGGGCAAATAAGGATAATAGCATTAAATTGATATTGGAAGTAAAGAAATAGTGATAGAGGGGCTATATGCCTTTAAGTACAAAACTAAAGGCAAACGGCCCCTTTGTTAAGTTTTTTAAGAAATACTGGCATTTTTGCTAAGGAGGAATCGAAATGTCTGATAGATGTATGGTGGGGCCTACAAGGTTCGAAGAATACTCAGAGAAGTACAAAGACTTTTTCATAATGACCCGCCGTAACGGCATAATCGAAGTACGTTTTCATACTAATGGGGGACCGTTTCAATTTGACTGGCCGGGCCAAACCGCATATGGTAATGTATGGTCAGATATTGGCCGTGACCCTGAAAACGAGGTGATGATTCTTACAGGGACAGGGGATTTGTGGCAAATAGGAAATCCAGAAGTCTGGAAAACAAAATTTATGGATTGGCCAAGGAACCGTAAGTTGGAAATGTATCATGAATCCTTGAGAATGATTGAAAATATGATCTATTGCATCGATATCCCAACAATTGGGGCGATTAATGGTACAGGATCACACTGGCAACTGGGAACGTTTTGTGATATTACAATTTGTGCTGAAGGCACAGAATTTTTCGATGCACATTATATTGGTGGTATACCTCCTGGAGATGGAATAGTTTTAACATTTCAAAATTTACTAGGGATTAAGAGGGCGGCATTTTACGCATACACAGGTATGGACATTAATGCTCAAGAGGCATTGAACCTCGGTATGGTTAGTGAAGTACTGCCACGTGAAAAGCTTCTTTCACGTGCATGGGAACTCGCAGAGATGATAATGCAGGCACCTCGCTCTGCGAGACATCTTACTCATTCAATTTTATCACGTCCTTGGAAAAAAGCCTTAGTCAGTGATCAAGGTTTCCAACTTACCCGCCAATTGTACGACATGTCCATTGATGAAGAGGGTGTGCTTGAGAGATTGATAAAAATCAAGGGACGTTTTCAGGGGAATGAAAGATAGTCTATTTCATTAAAAGGATTTGGTAATTACTCATTTTGTCCGATTCGACAACTATTCTATAAGTTAGAAGAATATATTGGTCAAGCCGAAGGAAGGTCTTCTGATCTTCAAACAGCACAGAGGAAGGAGATAAGGGTGATATGAAATCATTGATAGAATTATATAAGATTGGCAGTGGGCCGTCCAGTTCCCATACAATGGGGCCAGAAAAAGCCACTAGAATCTTTAAAGCAGAAAATGAGGGCGCAGAACGCTTCAAGGTGTTGATTTATGGTTCCCTTGCAAAAACGGGCAAGGGTCATATGACTGACAAGGCCATTATTAAGGCACTGTCACCAGTTCCAACTGAGATTGAATTTATTACCCACGTAGATTTTATTCTGCCTCATCCAAATACCATTGATTTTTTAGCTTACAAAGATGGGCGGCAAACAACATCCATGCGTGTTGTAAGTGTCGGTGGTGGGGATATAGTTATCGATGGGCGTGAGGAGATGTTGGCACCGGATATATATAAGGAAAATACCTTTGAGGAAATCAGCAGTCTCTGTAAAGCAAACAACATCAGCCTAAGCGAGTACATAGAGCAGTGCGAAGGCAAAAAGATTTGGGATTTTCTCTATGAAATCTGGGATGCGATGAAGCGTTCGATTAACGAAGGGCTTACATCCACAGGTGTTCTAGAAGGCGGTCTCAACGTAGAACGAAAGGCGCAATTTCTTTATAACCAGAGGCATATTGATGAGAGCCCAGAGACGCGGGAAAACAGGATTGTCTGTGCTTATGCTTTCGCCGTCAGCGAGCAGAATGCCGCCGGTGGTACAATTGTAACGGCCCCAACCTGCGGCGCCAGCGGTGTTGTGCCGGCAGTTCTTCGTTATATGCAAGAGAAGAAACATGTCACGGACGAACAGATCATCAGGGCTCTGGCAGTTGGAGGTCTAATTGGCAACTTAATCAAGCAGAATGCATCCATCAGCGGTGCTAAATGTGGCTGTCAAGGGGAAGTTGGTAGTGCTTGCTCCATGGCATCGGCAGCTCTTTCAGAGCTGTTTGGAATGGATATCGACCAGATTGAGTATGCAGCGGAGGTCGCGTTGGAGCACCATTTGGGGTTGACCTGTGATCCGATTTGCGGACTTGTTCAGATCCCTTGCATCGAGCGGAACGCCGTGGCTGCGATGAGGGCGATAAATGCGATGAACCTAGCAAATTTCTTGTCAAACACTCGTAAGATATCTTTTGATCTGGTTGTACAGACCATGTATGAAACTGGGCTGGATATGAGCAGCGATTACCGTGAAACAGCAGATGGTGGGCTCGCCAAACTCTACAAAATAGACAGCTAAACTCAGACATAAGCGTCCTCCTTTACTGGTATTCTTCCTTAGAATATATGCTAAATTGCTGTCACAAATCTTAAGTATTATATAAATATAAAGTAGTTAAACATTATTTACCCCTACTTATTAAATAAATATTAACAAGTATTCAGAATGGTCTATTACACCCTAGTAGATCATTCTTTTTTTTGACTATCTTGGTATTTTGTAAAAATTAATGATATTAATGGAAAAAGTTTGGATTAGTAAAAATAAGTTTATGATATAATTAGGTAAATTTATAAAAAATTAAGATAATAGATGAAATATTTTGGCGAAAGTTATAAAATATAAATAAGCGTATAATTTTTTGTTTAAATAAGTTATAAGGGGAATGATTTTAATGATAAAAGGGATAAAGCTAAAAGTATTGTTGCCATTAATATCAATAAGTTTGTTTTTTATTGTGTTTATGGCAATACAATTTAACTCTACAAGTAATAATTTAAAAAAGGTACGGGAAATGAATAATAAATATTTTTATACAAGCACTAAAGCTGATGAACTAAAATTAGATGTTGTACAAGTCCAGCAATTCCTTACAGATATTAGCGCGACAAGAGGCGCAAAAGGCTTTGATGATGGTTTTGATGATGCAGAAAAATTTGCTAAGGATTTAGAAAGTGTTTTGAGTGATCTTAAAGAAAAAAATCCAGAAAGTGCAAGTGAATTAGATAATATACAAAAAAGTTTTGAACCTTATTATGAAACAGGAAAGAAAATGGCGCAAGCTTACATAGACGGTGGGCCTGAAAAAGGAAATTTATCTATGGAAGAATTTGATTCTACTTCAGAAAAGATTAATGAGGAAGTTGATAAATTTAACGAAGCAGCAGCAAAAAACATTGAAATATCTATAAGTAGTATAGAAAATGATATAAGAAATACAATAATTTTAATGGGAATATCTGTTCTAGCCTTGGTAATAATATTTGTTATAACTTGGAGATATATATCTAAAAATATTGTTACACCAATAACTACTATGCTTTCAAAACTTAATGAAATGTCTAATAATGGCGGAGATTTAACTCAAAGGATTGATTTTCATAGCAATGATGAGATTGGTGAAATGGCAAAAAGTTTTAATTTAATGCAGGAGTCTTTTAGGCAGATTATCAATGTCGTTATTAATGAATCAAGAAATGTTGAAAATAAAGTTGAAAAAACTAATGAAAATATAGGTAAGTTATCTGGATTAATCGAAAATGTTTATACTACAACAGAAGAATTATCAAGTGGTATGGAGGAGACAGCAGCGTCAACAGAAGAAATGGGTAATACTACATATTTAATTAACTCAGATATGATGGGAATTGCACAAAAGGCAAAAAGTGAAGCTGAGAATTCGAAGCTTATAAATGAGAGAGCTAATGAACTTAAAAATAAAGCTGTTAATTCTATGGAGAATGCTCAAAAGATTAATCTACAAACTCAAAGTAAATTATTAGAAGCCATTGAAAAAGCTAAAGAAGTAGAAAAGATAAAGGCCTTATCAGAAGCTATTTTAGAAATTGCCTCTCAAACAAATTTATTAGCATTAAATGCATCAATAGAGGCTCAAAGAGCAGGTGAAGCAGGAAAAGGTTTTTCAGTAGTAGCAGAAGAAATTAGAAATCTTGCAGAAGATTCTAAAAAAACTGTATCAGAAATAAGTAATATTAGTAATATCGTTATGGGAATAGTAGACAACTTAGTTTCTACTTCTCAAGATATGATAAAATTTATTAATGTTGATGTGATAAATGATTATGAGATGATTGTTAAAACAGGAGAGCAGTATAGTAAGGATGCAGCTATGGTTTATGATATGACAACAGAATTTAGCAATAAATCTAACAGTATTATGGATTCTATGCTTAGAGTTGCGGATGCAGTAAAACAAATAAATGATTCAAATACTGAATTAGCTGATGGAACTAATAATATTGCAGAAAATATGAATACTATATCTGAAAGTTCAGGAAATGTCGTTGAATTAATTAATGAAGTTAATGTAAGCACTAATAAGCTAGTTAATATGGTTAATAATTTTAAGGTATAGCTATGATTATTAAAAAGAAATAAGTGCATAAAGAAAAAACAAATGAATTTAGGCGGTTTTTAAAAATATTTCTTGATAGTAAATTGTTGTGTCATAATTAAAGTTTTCAAGGATGAATATAAGAAGGAGGAAGAGTTATGTCAAATAACGTAAAACAGAGAAGAATAATTTTAGATTTAGCAACTACTTTAGATGGCTTTATTGAAGGGAAAAACGGAGAAGTTGATTGGTGCATTATGGACGCTGATATGGGATTCACTAATTTCTTAAATGAAATTGACACTATTTTATATGGTAGAAAGAGTTACGATTTATGGGGACAATATATTCCACAAGATGAAGATTCAGATGATGAAAAAGAAGTTTGGAAATTAATTCATAGTAAAGAGAAATACGTGTTTTCCAGAACACAAATAGCTACTAATAATCAAGCAATATTTATAAATGAAAATATTCTTGAAGAAGTAAATAAATTGAAGAATAAGCCAGGTAAAGACATTTGGCTATATGGAGGAGCAAGTCTCATTACAACCTTTATAAATTTAGGGCTTGTTGATGAATTTAGATTATCTATTCACCCTGTTATTTTGGGAGAAGGAAAACCGTTGTTTAGTGATATAAAACAGAGATTGAATTTAAAAATGGTCAACACCAGAACGTTCTCTTCTGGCGTTGTACAATTAATCTATCATTGGAATGGTAATTAATTTTTAACAGAAATCTCTGTATCAATAGCTACTCCAAGCTTAGCGGATATTATGGTATTTAATTTATTGATTGAGCTTGATAAGCTAACAATTTGTTTCTCTAAACGAATTAGCAAATAGGCAGATACCGCTACTGGAAAGCCATTATTAACAATAAGGTTAATTAACTCATTTACTTCTATAAATCCATCACCTCCTATAAGGGATATATGATATAAAACGTATTATTTCACGTTAGAAAACAAATAGTGCATAAAACTAAAATATATACATTGCATAAATAATTCTTCATGATAATTCTAAAAATATTGCAAGAATTTTAGCTAAATGCCAGGGATGCAGCCTAAAATGCATTTGCGATAGAATAGATCAAGTTATTGAAGATTATATAGAGAAAACTACAGAGGTTGTAAATAATTTTAGTTTTGAATAGGTAAATGAAATATTGGTATTATCATAAAGATAACAGCTCTAAGGATTAACCTTAGAGCTGTTAGACGTTTCTCTTTAATAATACAATGAAATATTATTAAGGATTTTCATTAAAATGTTTTTCTTTTTTTGAATAGCAGTAGAGTAGCACATATTTTTAAAATAGGCATATTCCTTTACAGTGTAATTTTTGTAGAATACAAAATCTATAAGTTCAACTTCCTCTTTATTTAAATTCTCAAGGGCTAATTTTAAATCCTCATAGTCGCACATCTCACATAATGAAGTTTCAGTTGAAATCTCAAGTTCTGGAAAATTATTTTCTACATCATCATGTAAGCTTAATGCATCACTACCTTCAGTAGATCTTCTGGTTCTAGTTCTTTTTATTAGATCATTCATATTATTTTTTATGGCATTAGTAGCATAGGCAACGAATCTATGCTTTTCTAAATTATACTTGGAAACAGACTTGAAAAGTGAATGGTAACATTCCTGTATAATATCATGGAAATTATACCTATCAATGAAAGTCCTTTTAGAAATACTATAAATCAAAGGCCTAAATTCATAAGCTAATTTTTCTTTTGCGTCTTCATCATTATTCTTACATCTGGTAACTAAAGTTTCAACATAATCAAAATCCATATAAACCTCCATCTTCAATATAAGAGTTATGAATTAAAGTGATTATTTTGCACATATTGTTTCTTATATTAAATTCACCTCTATATATGGCTAGATTACATATAACTTATATAGAAAAGTAATATCGGGAATAAAATTTTTATAGGAAAACTTAGGCTCATAACGTTCGCTTAAAGATGATTGTTCAAATTTTTACTCCTAAAGAAATTGCAGAGTACATGGCTTCATTAATAGAGTTAGATATAAAATATAATTTTTAACTTTTTGATAATTTATATTTATAGAAATTGTTGGATTTTAGTTTCATTTTCGAAACTTATATAGCATATTAAAAATTTTATCATAGTAAATACTAAAAATATTCATGTATTCGGATTGGATTTTATATTATATACTATTCAATAAATAAAACCTACTATTTCTATAGGAATAGTAGAAACTGGGGGATTATAATATGAGTATAAAGAGAAATCAAAATGATATTATTAACAGACTATTAATACAAATTGAAAAGGAAAAGTTAGATGCAATTATATTAACAACAGGTGATGCAATATTTTATACTACAGGCTATGCAAGTTCAAACTTATATCGTTCTGGACAAGTTGGAGCAACAGTTGCAGTTGTAACTAAAGAAGGTAAAACTGGATTAGTAGTAAGTGAATTTGAAAGACATAGTGCAGAACTTGTTATTGAGGATGTTGAGCTTGTATCTTATCCTACCTGGATATACATAGAAGATTATGCAATAGAGGGAATGGAAAAGGATGTACAACCAGATTTAAATAAAACTTATAAAATAGCTTCTCAATTTATTAAAAGAAGTACTAAAGAATTGAAAATAGGTGTACAATCAGCTTCACTTCCTCATACAGCTTGGAAGTATTTTTCAGAAACTTTTGGAGAAAAGAATCTTGTAGATATAAAGCCTTTATTAGCCGAAGCAAGAACTATTAAAACACCTTGGGAAATAGATCTTCTTAGAAGAGCTGCACATTATACAGAAATTGTTATGAATACTGTATCAAGACAAGTTGTAGCTGGAATGACAGAAGCAGATGTAATAAATTTATTTAATCTAACAGGGTATTCACAATCAAGTGATGTTGTAAATGTAAGTAATGCTCATACAATAGCAGCAAACTTTACACCTTCATATATACCACCTAAAACAAGAATTAACAGAGGAGATATTATTAGATTAGATGGTGGAGTAAATATAGGTGGATATAATTCAGACTTAGCTAGAACTTTTGTTGTAGGTAATTCTACATATAAAGAAAGAGAAGAATTATACGCACACCTTTGGAGTGGGTATGAATATGCAATTAATAACATTGGGCCAGGAGTTAAATTAAGTGATATCTTTAATGGTATTCATTCATTATTAAAAGAAAGAGGTTTCAATAATTATATAAGAGGTCATCAAGGTCATTCAATTGGATGCTCTTTATTTTCAGAAGAATATCCTTTTATTGGACCAGATGAACATAGAGTTTTTGAACCAGGTATGGTATTCAATGTAGAAGTTCCATATTACAGTTCAAAGAATCAAACATATAATATTGAAGATACATTTTTAGTAACAGAAACAGGAATTGAATTGTTTACAAAAGCAAGTCCTAGCTTGTATTTATAAGGAGAAAAAATGAGTAAATATAATTTTGATACTATAATTGACAGGACTAACACTAATTCAAGTAAGTGGGATGGATTTGAAGAAAGATTTCCAGGACTAAATACAAATGGTGCACTACCAATGTGGGTTGCTGATATGGACTTTAAGGCTCCTGAAGAAGTGGTTGAAGCAATAGTTAAAAAAGCTGAATTTGGTATATATGGATATCCTAAAAGTCAAGGAATTGATTTTTGTAATGCTGTATCAAAATGGATAGAAAGAAGACATAATTGGAAAATTGATAATAATTGGATTGTATCGACTCCAGGAATTGTTTCAGCAGTTACATATGCAGTGCAAGCTTTTACAAATGAAGGGGAAGGTGTTATTATACAGACGCCTGTATATTACCCATTTAAGAATAGATGTATTAATTATAATAACAGAAAGGTTATAGAAAATCCTTTGATATTTAATGGAGCAAGTTATAACATAGATTTTGATGATTTGGAAGAAAAAGCCTCAGACCATAAAAATAAACTATTAATACTTAGTAATCCACACAATCCAGTGGGTAGAGTTTGGAGTGAAGACGAACTTAAAAGGTTGATTGATATATGTATAAAACACAATGTCATTATTTTTTCAGATGAAATACATTCTGATTTAATACTTAAAGGAAATAAGCATATACCAGCAGGAAAAGTTTCAGATGAAGTTTTAGATTATCTTGTAGCAGGATATTCAGCAAGTAAAACTTTTAATTTAGCAGGATTAAAAGCTTCAGCTATAGTAGTACCAAATGAAAAATTAAGAAAATTATTCAAGAATATCATTGCTAAAAATGAGGCAGGTGGGCTTAATATTTTTGCTGAAACTGGATTTGTTGCTGCATATAACTACGGGGAAGTATATTTAGAAGAATTACTTGAATACATAACTGGAAATGTTGATTATGTCAGAGAGTATATTAATAAAAATCTAAAAGGAGTAAAGCTGATTGAACCTGAAGGAACCTATCTTATATGGATTGATTTTAGAGATACAGGACTAGAATTAGATGAAATTAACAGAGTTGTTGTAGAAGAAGCAAAAGTAGCAGGGGATTTAGGAGATTGGTTTGGAATAGAAGGTAAGGGGTTTATTAGACTAAATATAGCATGTCCAAGAAAAATTGTAGAAGAAGCAATGAATAGACTAAAAAAAGTATTCGGAAGATAAAGAAAAGGGGATATTATAATGAAAATAAATTCAATTATTAAAAAAGCATCAGCAATAGTGTTACTATCAGCCTTAGTTGCAGGAACAGTAGGATGTTCATCAACAAAAAAAGAAGCTACAGATTCAGGGGTTAAAAAAGTTGTAATAGGAATTAGACAAGATTTATATCCAACATCATATATAGATGAAAATGGTAAGCCATCAGGGTATGACATAGAAATTGCAAAGAAGATTGATGAACTTTTACCAGACTATGAATTTGAATATGAAGCAGTTTCACAAGAAGCACTTCTTACAGGTCTTGATACTGGTAAATATGTAGCAGCGATTGCTGGATTTTACTCAAATCCAGATAGAGAAGCTAAATATTTATTCCCTAAAGAACCTATTGGAGGAAATATTATAGGTTTAGCAGTTAGAAGTGAGGATTCATCAATAAAAAATCTTGATGATTTGCATAATTCAGGAAAGAAATTAGAACCAATAGCACCAACATCAGGAATGTACGGAATTGTGACAGACTATAATAAACAAAATCCATCAAAAGCCTTTGAAATTCCAACAAGCGAATGGACAGATGCAGCAGATCTTTATAAATGGATTGCAGATGGAACATATGATGCAGCCGTTACATCAAAGAATGTATTTGATGATACAGCACCTAAGTTAGGGTTAAATGATAAATTAGTATTTAATTCATTTACAGCAATTAAAACATGGAGTTTATTTAATAAAGATCAAATAGAACTCGCAGCAGCATATGATAAAGCTTTGAAAGAATTGAAGGATAATGGAACTGTTTCAGATTTGTCAGTTAAGTACTTTGGTGAAGATGTACTTCCATACATTCAAAAATAATACTGATTACTAGATTGGGGTGATATAAATGCAATATGTTTTGCAAATTGTTGGAAAATTGGCACCGTTCTTATGGGTAACATTATTTTTATCAGTAATATCTATGTTACTTGGATTATTCTTTGGTTTTATTCTTGCAATAATGAAATTTCGTAATGGAATTCTAGGTAAAATAGCTAATGTTTATATAAATGTAATGAGAAGTACTCCAACTATAATTTTATTATTTTTATCATATTATGGGCTGCCATTTCTGTTAGAACCTATTGGTGTAGACACAAAGAGTATTGATAAAAAAATATTTGCAATTATTGCTCTTACAATGTACTGTTCTGCAATTATATCAGAAATATTAAGACCAGCTTATGCTTCAGTTAATAAAGGTCAGCAAGAGGCAGCTTTGAGTGTAGGACTAACTTACACTCAAACATTCATACATGTGGTATTTCCTCAAGCAGCATATATTGCTCTGCCTAATCTAGGAAATATGATGATTGCTATTATACATGAATCAGCACTAGCATACCTTATTGGAGTTATAGATATTATGGGACAAGCAAAAGTAATTAATTCTATGAGTTATGGAGCTAATATTATAAAAATATATTTGGCAGTATCCATTCTTTATTGGATTCTTTCAATAATTGTTGGAAAGACAGTAGATGGAGTAACCTTTAAAATGGGTAAATATCTTAAATTATAGAAATGGAGTGAGTTATAGTGAATTTTGATGTTAACTTTGCTTTGGAAAACTTTTGGCAAGCAGTAGCAGGAATTCCTAATACATTATTAGTTACCTTTGTTGCATTTATGATAGGGTTTCCAATTGCATTTTTTATAGCACAAGTAAGAATTAAAAATTTGCCAGTATTAAGCCAAATTGCAGGGATATATATTTCATTTGTAAGAGGAACTCCAGTAGTTGTACAAATTTTTCTAGTATATAATATTGCTTTAGCTTATCACTTTAATCCATTATATGCAGCATTTTTTGTATTTGCAGTTAATTGCTCAGCTACATATTCAGAAATGTGGAAATCATCGTTAAGTTCTGTTGGAAAAGGTCAATTAGAAGCTGCACACAGCAGTGGATTAACAACATTTCAAGCATATATTCATATAATTATACCTCAATCATTGTCAGTAGCCTTTCCAAGCCTTTGTTCATCAACATTGACTATGTTAAAAAATACTTCTTTAGTATTTATTATGTCAGTTCAAGATATAACGGCTAAGGCTAAGATTGCAGCAGGTTTGCAGTATAAATATATAGAAGGATATCTTGATATTTTTATAGTATATTTAATTGTTTGTATAATCTTGCAAGGAATATTTAATGTTTTAGAGAAAAAATTATCAGCCCATAAATTAATAGATGAAAAAAAGAAAAATAAATTATTAGGGAAGGGGCTTACAGCATGATAGAAGTAAAAGATGTACACAAAACATTTAAACATAACAATATATTAAAGGGTATAGATTTAAATATTAAAGCTGGTGAAGTAATTGTTATTATAGGTCCTAGTGGTTCAGGAAAAACGACTTTTTTAAGATGTCTTAATTTTCTTGAAAGAGCTGATGAAGGAACAATAGTAATTGATAATAAAAGTATCAATCTAAAAAAGGCAACTAAAAAAGAAGTATTGGAAGTTAGAAAGAAAACAGCCTTTGTATTTCAAAACTATAATCTTTTTAATAATAAAACTGTAATAGAAAATGTTATGTTAGGTCTAACTGTAGGCCGTAAAGTACCTAAAAAGGAAGCTGAAGAATTAGCCAAAAGTGCTTTAGATAAAGTTGGACTATCTGATAAATATAATGTTTATCCAAATACATTATCAGGAGGACAACAACAACGTGTAGGAATAGCACGTGCTATTGTACTTAATCCAGAGATAATTTTATTTGATGAACCAACCTCTGCTTTAGACCCAGAAAGAGTTGGAGAAGTTCTTTCTGTAATAAAAAAACTTGCAGATGAAGGAGTTACAATGGTTATTGTAACTCATGAATTATCCTTTGCACAGGATGTAGCATCGAGAATTATATTTATTGATGGTGGTGTTATAGTGGAAGAAGGAACTCCAAAAGAAATATTTATTTCTCCAAAGGAAGATAGGACTAAACAGTTTCTAAAACGTATATTACCATATGATTCCTATAATATATAAACTTGAAAGCTAATTATTAAATAAAAATTACACTTGATTTAACTAATAATGTTATAAATGCAAGTAAACAAATGGGGGAGATAGCTAATGACTAATAATTCAAAGAATTCATGCTCAGATTGTGGCGTAATAAGTTGTAGAAATAATGATATAGAAAAATATCCAAAGTTTTGTTTAACTTCTAATGTAGATAAAAATTTATTAGAGGATACAGTTACTATTTATAAAGAAAATCATGAATTAGGAAATATAGCTAGAGTTTCAGCTTCTATTGAAAGTGAGTTTTATGGAAAACTTTGCCGAGTTGAAGAAACAATAGAATTTATTAAAAGAATGAAGTATAAAAAAGTTGGAATAGCTACATGTGTAGGTTTATTAAATGAAACTAAATTATTCGCTAAGATATTAAAAAATGAAAATATAGAATACTATGTAGTTGGTTGTAAGGTTGGAGCAGTAGATAAAACTGAAATTGGAATCAAAAATGAAAACAAACTTAATAAAGGTTGTGGACATGAATCTATGTGTAATCCAATTATGCAAGCTAAAATACTAGAAGTAGAGAAAACAGATCTTAATATAGTTATAGGACTTTGTGTTGGACATGATACATTATTTATAAAACATTCAAAAGCACCTGTGACAGTTATGATTGTTAAAGACAGAGTGCTTGGACATAATCCGGTAGCAGCATTATACACAGCTACTTCTATGTATTCCAGATTTAAATAAATATCGTATTATAAAAAACAGTTATCTGATATTTTCAGCTAACTGTTTTTGTTGGTGTTCAACAAATTTAATTAAAGTTTATATTTATTAAATAAGTAATATAATGGTGTGGTGTAAAAGGAATAATTTAAATAAAGTTATTGAATATTTCTTTGGATTAATAGGGGGATAAGAATTTTGAAATAAGAGAATCACTCTAAATTTTTTGAAGTGATCTTTTACGATGAATTATAGAAGATAAACTTTTATATATGGATAAAAACATATTAATAAGACATAATTTGTTAATAGGTAACTGTATAAAAATCATGGTCTCAACGTTCGTAGGACAAAAGAGAGAGCTTTTCCTTGATATAGCAAGGCAAAGCCTAAGTAAAACTATCAATTATTCTTTAAATTAAGAATCTATTGATCCCTGCATCCACTATCATACAGAAGAGCAATGAAAAATTTATCTATCATTCCAGTTTTCTTTGATATATCTGGCTGTTCAAGAACCGCTTTATATCCTGACCTACGGATAGTCATTTGTAATAAGTATGATTATTTTGTAGATAACTTATATATTTCACTATAATTACAGCAGAAATTTTGGAAAAGCATTAAATTTATTTAATAAAAATGAGATATTGATATTTGTAGTAGCACATTTAGGAAATGGTGTAAATGATTCTTATATTTTAAGATATGATTTAGTGCAAGCTGTTACTGATACAGTATTATAAATTATATTTTTATTTTCACATGAAATTATTTATATTTAGCTATGTGAAAATATAGGTGTTGTTTTGTAGCAATTGACATTGTATGGTACTCAGAATAAAATTATATCACAGAAAGCAGATGGGAATTATATAATAAATTATTACATATGCTGCATTTAATTTTATATTGATAATAATTAAATTTTAATTACAATTGCTAATTGCAGTATATAAGTAATTTATTGAAAATTAAAAATAAAATTTAGGAATACTAATAAGTTGACTAGAGAGACTGGAGACTAATTATAGGCATCAAAAATAAATGCGGCTGATAAGCTGCATAGCAATGATGCTTTGTAATTAGTCTTTTTATCTTAATTTGAAAGGAAGATTAAAAATGAAAAAATTATTTACATCAGAATCAGTAACAGAAGGACATCCAGATAAAATATGCGATCAAGTATCAGATGCTATTTTAGATGAAATATTAAGACAAGATCCAGAAGGAAGAGTTGCATGTGAAACATCAACTGGTACAGGCTTTATTCATGTATTTGGAGAAATTTCAACTAAGAGTTATGTTGATATTCCAAAGATAGTAAGAGATACAGTCAAAGAAATAGGTTATACAAATGGAGAATACGGATTTGATTATAAAACTTGTGCAGTTCAAACATCAATAGATGAACAATCAAGTGATATAGCAGTTGGAGTTGATACAGCAAAGGAAGTAAGAGATGGTGAAGATGACAATCTTTCATCAACAGGGGCAGGAGATCAAGGTATGATGTTCGGCTTTGCAACTAATGAAACAGAAGAATATTTACCACTTCCAATAACCTTAGCTCAAAAACTTGCAAGAAGGCTTTCAGAAGTTAGAAAAAATGGTGAATTAGAATATTTAAGACCAGATGGAAAAACACAAGTAACTATAGAATATGAGGATGACAAGCCTGTTAGGGTTGATACCATTGTTATTTCAACACAACACTCTCCAGAAGCCACCAATCAGCAAATACATGATGATCTTATAGAAAAAGTAGTTAAAGTAGTTGTTCCAGCAGAATTATTAGATGAAAATACAAAGTATTTTATTAATCCAACAGGAAGATTTGTTATAGGTGGACCACAAGGTGATGCAGGTTTAACAGGAAGAAAGATAATTGTTGATACCTACGGTGGATATGCAAGGCATGGTGGTGGAGCTTTCTCAGGAAAAGATCCAACAAAGGTAGATAGATCAGGAGCATATGTGTCAAGATGGATTGCTAAAAACTTAGTAGCAGCAGGTGTTGCAGATAAGTTAGAAATACAAATATCTTATGCAATTGGTGTAGCAAAGCCAGTGTCTATAACAGTGGATACATTTAGAACAGGTAAGATTGCAGAAGATAAAATAGCAGATATCATAAATGAAGAATTTGACTTAAGACCAGCTGCAATAATTAAGACTTTAGATTTAAAGAGACCAATATATAGACAAACGGCTGCCTATGGGCATTTTGGAAGAAATGATCTTGAATTACCTTGGGAAAAGCTGAATAAGGTTGATGATATAAAAAAATATTTATAATTAAAGACTAGCTAGATAACTAGAGGTTTTAAGAAATAAAAAGTTCTGTTTCTTAAAACCTTTAAAAGATATTATGGAGATAATCCATCAGATAAACTTGATTTATCATAATATTATACTAAAAAATATGAATAATAGAGATTCTGCTAAAAGCAAGGAGGTATAAAAAATGAGCGAAAGAAAATATGGAAATGAATATGGTTTTTTAACACGGGCAGTGCATGCTGGAAATGATGTGGACAAAGATACGGGGGCTATAAAACGACCGATTACTATGGCAAATAGCTATGAATTGCCTTATGATCCAGCGGAACTTAACTGGAGCAGTGCGGGAAAAGCCCTTTACACTCGTAACGGAGGTTCTAATCAGCAATACTTACAGGAAAAACTTTGTATCCTTGAGAGCGGGGAGGATTGTGTGGCACTAGCCTCAGGAGTTTCGGCGTTGTCTGGAGTATTTTTTTCTTTATTAAAAAGTGGTGATCATGTTGTCTTTTCAAATGTAACGTATATAGCAGTTTATCGTTTGCTCAATGAATTACTACCTAGTAAATATGGTATTGAGACAACCATTGTAGATACATCAGACTTGGAAGCAGTAAAAGCTGTAGTCCGACCAAATACAAAACTAATTCATATTGAAACACCAGCCAATCCCACATTGAAAATTAGTGATATTGAAGAAATTGCAAAAATAGCCCATAATGTTGGAGCACTGCTTTCAGTTGATAACACTTTTTCTTCACCATACAATCAGCGGCCACTTGAACTTGGAGCTGATCTTTGTGTAGAAAGTTTAACTAAATATATTAATGGACATGGAGATGCCATGGGGGGTGCTGTTATTGGATCAAAGGCACTTATCGATAAGATAAAGTCAGAAGCGATGATAAATAATGGAGGTGTACTCAGCCCATTTAATGCTTGGATGATTATGCGAGGTTGCGTAACGCTTCCTCTTCGCATGAAGCAGCATAATGATAGTGCGCTTAAGGTAGCTAGATTTTTAGAAAATCTTGATGCTGTAAGATTTGTTTCTTATCCGGGACTGGAAAGTCACCCAGGACACGAGATTGCTAAAAAGCAGATGAAAAATGGATATTCAGGAGTAATGGCTTTTGGCCTTAAGGCGGATCACGATACTAATAACCGCTTTGTTAGCCATCTTAAAGTCATAACATCTGCTGTATCATTAGGACATGATGAAAGCCTAATTGTATTTTTAGGAGAGGATGATGAACGTCAGTATCTTTATCCAGAGGAATTTCACGGAGGCTTTTTCCGTTTAAGTGTTGGTATTGAAGATAGTGAAGACATCATTGAAGATATTAGACAGGCCCTTGAAAAAGTTAGTTTATGGGGCTAACTGTTCATTATATAAAAACATTTAGAATATGGATATGTTGTAATACCTAACCTATTTCCAAAAGGATCTTCAAATTCTACTGCTAAACCTGTTATAATTTCATAAGGTTCAGATAAAAACTGAACACCTCTTTTTTCAACTTGTTATATTCAATTTTAACATTTTCAACTTCAAACCATATTGTTGGCTTTATGTTTTTAAATACATTTTTATCTTTTAAAATAATTGCAGGTTCTTCATTGCCAACGTTAAAAGCAATCATCCCTTTTGAGGAAAAATCAAATTTGAGTTTTAATCCTAAAATATCTTCATAATACTTTCTTGCTTCAGATAAATTTCTTACTCCTATAAAAAAATTATCATAATTATTCATAACAAATCACTCCTATATAGTTATTTTTTTCATTAATATAGATGCAATAAAAATATGAAAGTAATGGTATTAAGTAAAAAATATAATAATTATTTTAAAACACTATTATTCAAATTTAAAAAGATGACTTTTGTTTAATGCAAAAATCATCTTTTAAATGACAAGTAATTATTTTTAAATATCCATTACAAAAGCGAGGCTTTGTCTTCAGTAGATAAAGTCTCATTCATGCTTCCAGTCCTATAACCAAGCAAGTCTAAAGTGACATAAGTAAATCCAATTTTCCTCAATTCATTACCAATATGATTCATTATATCTATATTGAAGAATTTTTCTCTTTCAGAGGGATCTACTTCTATCCTTGCAATTTCACCATGATGTCTTACTCTCACTTGAGTTATACCAATGTCTAATAAGAGCTGTTCAGCTTTATCAACCATATTTAGTTTTGATAAGGTTATTTTATTTCCATAAGGAAATCTCGAAGATAGACAAGCAAACGAAGGTTTATTCCAAGTGGGAAGACCAAGTGATTTTGATAACTCTCTTATATCATTTTTAGTCAGTCCTGCTTCTTTTAATGGACTTATTACATCAAGTTCTTTAGCTGCCTGCATTCCTGGCCTATAATCGCCAGTATCATCTAGATTTGAACCATCAAATACATAACTTATTCCATTATTTAAGGCGATATTGTTAATTTTTGTATAAAGTTCTTTCTTGCAATAATAACATCTGTTTTTAGGATTTGAAGCAAAACCTTCAATTTCTAGTTCTTCTGAAGAGATGATTACATGTTTCACCTGAATATCCTCAGCATATTTGATTGCCTCATTTAATTCTCTTTTAGGGTAAGTTGATGAGGTTGCAGTAATTGCAAGTAGGTTATCACCTAATACTTCTTTAGTAACTTTTAAAAGAAAAGTACTGTCAACACCACCAGAAAAGGCTATGGCAGCACTTCCTTTTTTTCTTATTATATCTTTCAATAACTTGTACTTTTCTTGAAGTAGCATAATAATACCTCCTGATATTTAGAATAAATATTTAAGTTTATTAGTAATATTCAATGTGATTAGATATTGATAATTATGGTTCATCTGTGAACTTTGCGGTATTAATTGACATGCATTAAATCAAGTACTTTTAATGACTAATTTAGATTAAATATAAACAATCGCAAAATATCTTTATAAACCGTAATTATTTAACATTATTATATACTTCGCTAACAGCAGTAGCAAGCTGATCAGTACAAGATGTACCCTTACTATTACAATTGATTCCTTTAAAATTTTCCTCAATTTCTTCGACTGTCATTCCTTCAACAATTTTGCAGATAGCTTTAAGATTACCATTACAGCCTCCGCCAATAAAAGCAACATTGTGAACAACATTATTTTCTAAATCAAAAGATATTATTTTAGGACAAACATCTTTTGTTATATATTGATTAGACATACTAAATCCTCCTAGCCAGCATTATAAAAATAAATGTGTTAAAACCTCTCATTGATGAAAATAGAGATGTCCTTTAATATGATTATTAAATCAATTTAGGACATCCACTTAAAAATAAGAACAATAAATAAATTAATTTATTTAAGTTCTGATTACAATTCTACATTGATAATAATTAAATTTTAAGAAATCCTGTAATGATTTCAATCGTAATTGTGAATTATGAACTTTTAATTGTTTCCTCCACCCATATAGTAAAGAAATTCAATAGTATCACCATCTTTTATAATTTGTGTTTCATAATCAGCTCTAGGGATAATATCTTCGTTGACTTGAACTGTCACATATTCTTGCATTTCAACATATTCTTTTTGTAAAAGTTCGCTTATTGACACCTCATTTTCTAAAACAGTTTCTTTTCCATTAATAATTATTTTCATAATAAATATTTCCTCCTAGAATTATTTCTTTGATTGTGCCTTAATGCACATGAAAGAAATAATAGACAAGCATACTGGCCTATTATTTTTTTATTGCGACTAACATGTATTTAAATTTAGCCACAAACATTTAAATCATAATCAATTAATTTATCAATAGTTGGTGTTTTACCGCAAATTGCACAATTTTTATCATGATGAATATCAATTGTTCTAAAATTCATTTTTTTTGCATCAAATGTTAGCAGTTTTCCAGCTAATAAATCCCCAACACCCGTAATATATTTCAAAGTTTCACTTGCTTGGATAGAACCAATTATACCGCCCATAACTCCAAGAACTCCTGCTTGCTGGCAAGTTGGTACTACATCTGGTGGGGGTGGGGTTTGGAAAACACAACGGTAGCAAGGACCTTGTCCTGGAACGTAGGTCATGGTTTGTCCTTGAAATCTAATGATTCCAGCATGTGAAAATGGTTTTTGAAGCATAACGCAAGCATCATTAATTAAAAATTTAACGGGAAAGTTATCTGTTCCGTCAATAATAAAATCATAATCTTTATCTTTTATAATATCTAAAATATTTGAAGCTGTAGCGCGTTCTTGATATGTAACCACATTAACATCTGGATTTATTGCATTAATGGTTTCCTTTCCAGAAATAACTTTTGGTTTTCCAACATCTTGCGTTGAATGAATAATTTGTCTTTGAAGATTAGATAAATCAACAGTATCAGCATCAACAAGTCCAATAGTTCCAACTCCAGCAGCTCCAAGATACATTGCAGCAGGTGCTCCAAGTCCTCCTGTTCCTATTATTAGAACTTTACTATTTAATATTTTTTCCTGACCTTTAACACTGACATCATCTAAAATGATTTGTCTTGAATATCTTTCAAGCTGTTCATTGGTAAAATTCATATTTTATCACTCCTTTTTTTATATTAGGCATATAGAATAACAGGAACTCATACTGGTCTATTATTTTTTGATTGTGACTTATCTTGCTATAATATTTCTAACTAAAATAGCAAGTTGATGTAAGTTTTCCTTTAAAAGATAAGCACAACATCTATTTTTCATTGCAAATTTAATCCTTTCTGGTGAAACATCCTCAGATACAATGATAAAAGGAGTTTTAGGAGAAAGTTCATTTCTTATAAAAAGAGCTTGAATAGCATTAAAATGAGGTGTTGAATTATCAGAAAGAATAATATCAAATTCATTTTCATTTAATGCATTTCTCATAGCATCTTCACTGTATATATGCTGGCTGTCAACCTCAAATCCACCTCGCTTTAGTTCAAGGACATTTAAGTCAGCAATATATTTAAATTCTTCAATAATTAGAACACGTATATTTTTCATTGAAATCTCCTTTTGGCATGTCAGGCATATTCAATTATTTCATATGCCTAAAAGAAAATAACTAGTCAAATGTACTATCACTGACTTACTATTCTTCAATATGCCTTAACTAAATTTTACTGATTGAATTTTCAAGTTTTTTAGCTGTTTCATGTACAAATGCACTAGATTGATAAATTGGTACAAGTGTTGCTCCGGTTTTATTATCATAATTGAAATTACCATGTAAAAGAGCAGTGTTAAACTTCAAGTAAACCACCCTTTACAACTGCAATGGTATATGTTCCATCTTCATTTTTATCTACACTCAAAATTTTATGTTTTTCATTTTTTAAGCTTCGAGGGACATTTTGAATTGGCTCTCCATCGTTTAATTTTATTTCAAGGACTTGACCATTATTAAGTTCTTCAAGTGCAACTTTTGCTTTTACAAAAGTTACAGGACAGACTACATCAGTAATATCAACAAAGGAATCAGCTTTTATTTCACTCATTTTATAATCTCCTCTAATTTTGCTTTAAGTTTGTCTATACCAACTCGGTCTAAAGTAAATTTAAATCTTTCACCTGCATTTGCATTTTCTTTGAAAAATTCCACTGTTGTATCCACAACTTTGAATAAAGTTTCCTTATCTGTAATTAAAGGAAGCAGGTTTTTTCCAAAAGCTATACTATTTCCGTACAATCCACCAAATGAAGTAATATATCCACTTTCTCCATTCCAAGCATCTGTAGGACAGGATTTAGCGCACTTCCCACAATATATGCATTTACTTTCATCAAATTTAAGTTCGTTAGTTCCCTTATTAATTTCTATAGCTTTTGTAGGACATACGACTTTACAAACCCCACAGTATGTACAGGAATTTGTATCCCATTTAGGCTTCAATCCACCTTTTATACCTAGATCATTTTCTTCAGCTTTTAAGCAGTTATTCCTGCAACCTGTAATTCCGATTTTAAATTTATGTGGTAAATCTTTAGCAAAATATTTTGAATCAAGTTCCTTAGCTAAATTACTTGTTTCAATTAATCCGCTTCCACAAATTGCATTACCTTGGCATGCTGTAACTGTTCTCACTCGAGGGCCACAAGCCCCTGGCTCTAAACCAACAGTAGCAAGTTCTGCTTTCACAGAATTAATATCATTAAAATCTATGAATGGGATTTCAATACCCTGCCTTGATGTAAGATGAATGTAACCTTGACCATATTTATTAGCAATTTCACCAACTTTTTGAAGTTGGTTTGCATTAATTTGTCCTCCTACGCTTCTAAGTCTCAAGGAAAACTTTTCATTTTGCACTTGTCTCATAAAGCCGCCTTTTTTTAGTTCCTTATATATCAATTCGTCCATTTTACTCCTCCTGAAATATTATCTTAGGCTTATGAATGAAAATAATAAGTTTATGATGTTATGCTAACTTATTATTTTTTTAATGTGCCTAGTATACTACTAATTATAGAATGTAATAACTTTTAATTACAATAAGACTAAGTTTAGTATTATATTGGAATTTGTTTGGAAATGAATTTTTCTCAATTGACTTTAAATAGTCCTATGGTAAAATCTAATCAAATATTATAGAAAACCACTTACTAATGGACTTTGCACAAAAAAATGTAAGTTTTAGCAAAGAGTTTTTGACTAATAGAATAAATTGGTATATACTAAATTCATAGTAATCCTATTAGATTAATATGAATAGATTCAAATCAAATAATAGGAGGACGTAGTTATGATTATATTTTCAAAGGAACAGTTTAATGAGATTAGAGAGCATTGCATTAAAGGTTTGCCAAATGAAGCGTGTGGGCTTTTAGCTGGAACTATAGATAATAGTAATAATAAAATTATTCAAAAAGTATATTTATTAAGAAATATTGATGAGAGTCCAGAACATTTTTCAATGGATATTAAAGAACAGTTTAAAGTAATAGCAGATATTAGAAAAAACGAATGGAGTTTAATTGGAAATTTTCACAGCCATCCTGAAACACCTTCAAGGCCATCAGAAGAGGATATTAGGTTGGCGTTTGATCCCAATTTAAGTTATGCAATATTATCCTTTGCGGATAAAGAAGAGATTATTTTTAACAGTTTTATTATAAAAGATAATATAGTCTCAAATGAGAAGTTAATAGTAATGGGGGGATAGCTATTAATACATCAAGCAAATCAAATAATATAGATGAGATTAAGGAAAAAACAAAACAACTTCAAAATGCAAACAATGAATTGATAGCTTTTAATTATACAATTTCACATGAGATAAAGGCTCCTGTGCGTGCTATAGATGGTTATGCAAGAATTTTCATTGAGGATTATGGAAAGGAAGTTGATAAAGATGGAATTGAATTAATAAAAAGCATCAGACATATTTGTGGTGATACATTACTGCTCATTAACAAGCTCTTAGAATATATAAAGTTTGCAGATATGGAACCTACTAAAGAAACAATAGATTTAGAACAGTTGATACAATCTACATTCAATGAATTGGTTGTTGGATATATGGATAAGGCGGATATTCAATTAAAATTTGAGAGCAAGCTGCCAATTATATTAGGTGATAGCATATTAATGAAGCAGGTAATAATTAATTTAATTTCAAACTCACTAAAGTTTACTAGTAACAAGGATTCTGCAATTATTACGGTGGGGTATGATTTAGAAAATAACGAGAATGTATTTTATATTAGTGATAATGGCGTTGGGTTTGATATGAAGTTTTCAGAAAATATTTTTGGAATGTTTAAAAGGATGCATTCTGAAAGCGAGTTTGAAGGCAGTGGAGTTGGACTTGCTATTGTGAAGAAAATAATTCAAAAATTTGGCGGGAGAGTTTGGATTACAGGAGAAGTTGGGAAAGGTGCATGCACATACTTTACCATCGGTGAAGAAAGCATTTTAAAATAAAATTATTAAGGCACATGAAAATAAACAACAAGTCCAAAGCTACTATGCATATTTTTCATCAGGCAAGGAAGCAAAGTGACATCATAGCAGATTTATTATGACATTTTGCTGACGTGAGCAGTGAACCCAAATCTATGATTGGGTGTGAATTCGCTTACTCAGTGAGCGTATGCGAATCGAGCTTCCTACGATGGAAAATAGGCTAGCAGATAGACTTGTTATTTATTTGATTGTGTCTAAGTTAGGAGGTAAATATAAGTTGTATAAAATTCTTGCAGTTGATGATAGAGAAATATTTTTGACAGAATTGAAAAGACTTAAACTATGGGATAAAAAATCTGAATTTAAAATTGTAGATACGGCTTCAAATGGTAAAGAAGCTCTTGAGTTATTATGCAGGAATTCATATGACCTAGTGCTTACTGATATCAGAATGCCAGTAATTGATGGATTGCAGTTACTTAGGGAAATTCAGAAAGATAAGTTATGCCCATGTGTAGTGATTTTAAGTGAATATAGTGAATTTAATTATGCTAGACAGGGTATTGTATTGGGTGCATTTGATTACCTTGTAAAGCCCGTAAATGAAGAAAGTATGACTAAATTGCTTGAAAGAACAAAAAAATTTTTAGATGATATTAGAAATGAGGCACATAAACCATTAAGCAATATAAGAGATATGTCTGATTTAATAAAAGATAATTCCGAATGGGTGTATTTAGCAGCTGACGAGAAACAAATTATTAAGAAATTAATTAATAAAGAAGATTATGCTCTAAAATTATTTAGTATAACCACAGAAAATATTTATAAGGCTTTGTTTAATGATATCATTAAAGCTGATATTGTTATAAAAAAAATGTATCACAATATTATTGCTGGAGTATATGAAAATTTTAGTTGGTTGAATGATTATATATGCATTGAATATTTTGAAACGATAGATTATATAAATGAAGAAGATTCAAGTAATTTTATAGAATTTTATTGCACCAAGATAACATATCTTTTAGATTTTTTAAAAAAATTTTATATTGAAGCGTCTGATGAATTAATAAAAAATATTTGTGAATATATATTAAAAAATCATAACTCAGATTTAAAGCTAAAAGTTATAGCTGAAAAATTCTATATAAACAATACTTATTTAAGTAATAATTTCGCTACAAAAACAGGTACACGATTTAATGATTATGTGACTATGGTCAAGATGGCAAGAGCCAGATATTTGTTAATTAATACCCAGTTAAAGAATTATGAGGTTGGATATCAGCTTGGTTATCATGATATTAATTATTTCTCCAAATTATTTAAAAAATATTATGGAGAGAATCCATCGAATTATAGAAATAACTTAAAAGGTGAAGATTATCTAAAGATATGAGAAAACATATTCGTAGGATAAATTAAATAATTAATAATGTACTATAAAAGACAACTGTATTAATAATCATCAAAAGAGAAGGAGGATATGCGGTCACCAGCTATAGGAGTTTCGCTAGTAAATCCATATACTTCACCTTCATCATATTCAAAATCCTTTTTATGAACCTTTGATGTTTTTCTTCTAGCCATAAATTATATACCCTCCTTAGCAGTATTTTTATGTATCTTCGTAAAAGATATATGGTTATTTATTAGGAATTTAAGAATTTTACAATATAAGAATATTTATTCTTTATAACTTAAGAATATAAAAGGAAATACGACTCACATGTGTTCTCTGGATACTCACAGAGTAAGCGATTATTATCAAATTACAGATTTGGATGTCTGCTTAACTAATTCACACCAAATCATAGATGCTCATAGAGAAAGTTCTGCACATATAAATTAAGCAGCTATGCTGTAATTAAAAACTTTTCACTTATAGCCAAATATAAAATGCTCATAGCGAAAGTTCTATACTTAAGAATTTGCTCGTAAAATGCGGGTTAGGAGATTAGACGTACAAATTCAATCATTATTTTAATGTTATGTTACAGCATAAGACATATATCAATAATAGCAGCTGATTAGGTTTCATCATCCAAGAGAGTGTAGTTTTTAGTTCTCATTATAAGAAATAAAAGTTAGCTATCGGATAAATTTTATTAGGCTGTAAATAAATTATTGGGGCATGTTGTAAAAATGATTAGAGATGAAATTAAACTTAATTCGGAAGAAGGAGAGTGCTTTGATAAAAAGCAAATGGCTTTAGCAATTAGAGATTCTACTTTTAATGATGATTTAAAATGTTCTTTGCTTGAGGATGAGATATTAGATAAATGCCAGGGATGCAGCCTAAAATGCATTTGCGATAGAATAGATCAAGTTATTGAAGATTATGTGGAGAAAACTACAGAGATCGTAAATGATTTTAGTTTTGAATAGGTAAATGAAATATTGGTATTATAATAAAGATAACAGCTCTAAGGATTAACCTTAGAGCTGTTAGACTTTTATGCTTAATAATACAATGAAATATTATTAAGGATTTTCATTAAAATGTTTTTCTTTTTTTGAATAGCAGTAGAGTAGCACATATTTTTAAAATAGGCATATTCCTTTACAGTGTAATTTTTGTAGAATACAAAATCTATAAGTTCAACTTCCTCTTTATTTAAATTCTCAAGGGCTAATTTTAAATCCTCATAGTCGCACATCTCACATAATGAAGTTTCAGTTGAGATCTCAAGTTCTGGAAAATTATTTTCTACATCATCATGTAAGCTTAATGCATCACTACCTTCAGTAGATCTTCTGGTTCTAGTTCTTTTTATTAGATCATTCATATTATTTTTAATGGCATTAGTAGCATAGGCAACGAATCTATGCTTTTCTAAATTGTACTTGGAAACAGATTTAAAAAGTGAATGGTAACATTCCTGTATAATATCGTGAAAATTATACCTATCAATGAAAGTCCTTTTAGAAATGCTATAAATCAAAGGCCTAAATTCATAAGCTAATTTTTCTTTTGCATCTTCATCATTATTCTTACATCTGGTAACTAAAGTTTCAACATAATCAAAATCCATATAAACCTCCATCTTCAATATAAGAGTTATGAATAAAAGTAATTATTTTACATATATTGTGTTCTGTGTTAAAATTACCTCTACATATAGTATATATGGTTAAGTTACATATAACTTATATAGAAAAGTAATATTGAGAAAAAATTTTTCTTTAAACATCTCTTTTGGGACTGATGACTTCTACTATAATAAAGTTATAGTGGTGGTCTTTTTGTTCTTGATGGATTTTCACAATAAATATATATCATGTAAAGCAATAGACAATTATTTTATTATTCCAATAGAAAATAGATTTTTAAAACATAACTTAATATAGTAAGGAGGTATTAAGTTTTGATACTAGTTGAAAAGTTTTAAAAATTAAGTGTTAAGGGGGAAGTGATAAAATGAAAAGCTTACTAAGGATAGTAGTAGGGGAATGTGAATTTAATCCTAAGACAGGAAAAACTTATAACTGGATAAAAGAATTTTTATGGAAAAAAGGTTTCCCAGGAGTTACAATTAGGCGCGGTGAATTAAGTCTTGATCATAAAAGTATAATGCATTCTGTAGCAATCGAAGATATACAATTTAATGATTTAGCGATCATTATAGAAACAGTTGCTGATAATAATAAAATAGAAAGAGCTAGGCAGGATCTTATTAACAATATTCCACATGGACAAGTTAGCGTCGTTAGAGGAGTGGAGGAAAAAAATATGGGATCAAACAAATATTGTGTAGTTAAAATTTACACAAAGGAAGATAATTCGTGGTTTAAAAAAGAAGAATATGAAAAGGTTTTGAGGTTTTTTCAAAAAAAGAAAGTTATTTGGGCTACTGTAACTAAAGGACTTGTTGGATATGGTAAAGATAGAGTTATTCATAAACAAAAAATATTTTCATTTAGTGAAAAAATGCCTATTGTAATAGAATGTATTGTTCCATGTGAAAATTTAAATGATTTGTTAAATGAACTCAAAAATTTAGTTGAGGATGGTGCTGTATTTGCAACTCCAATAGATTTAATTATGAATAAATAATAAAACCATTAATCTAAATATTTTCTTGAACTTAGGAGGAGTTATTTTAGCTACATCATTATGTAAGGTTATTGTAGAATATAGATTATATTAAAAACTCAAGCAATTTATTTTCATAAATACTTGAGTTTTTATATTTCTATTTATTTTATAAATAATACTATTTAATTAGCTGAGATTTTCTAAACTGTAATCATCAGATATTTTATTAACACTATAGTTTATATCAACGTTATTTTTAAAATTAGTATTAACCAAAGTGAGTTTATCTTTTCGTCCGAAATGTTCTTTAATGGATAATTTTATTGTATGCTCACCTTCATATAAATCTATATGTTGTTCTTGATCGCCGCTTGGAGGAGCTGACCATGTACATCCATCCGGATTAAATGAATTGTGGTTTAGTCTTACCTTACCACCTTTAACAGAAATTTTATAAATATTTTCTCCCTTAGGGTTTGGAAGTTCAACACTAGATTTCATGAGTTTAAATTGATTTTGTAATGTAACTTGTTTAGCTTCATTATCATAATCATCAAATTCATCTTTTCCTATATTATTATACTCATAACTATGTTTATCATGATGTTTTTGAACTGTATATGAGACCTCAATACTCCCAAATAGATTAGTGTTTACTAAAAATAGTTTATCTTTTTGTCCATAAGATTCAGTTATATTAATAGCATGAATTTCTTCGGTATCATTTTTTAATTGAACATATTTTAGCTGACCTTTAATTGGATTTGCTGACCATGTACCACCATCGGGATTAAATGAGCGATGCACTAGTCTAATACCTTTTCTGCTGCATTTAATCTTATAAATATTTAGTCCTTCTATACTAGGCAATTCTATACTTGAAATTCCAAATTTAAATTGACCCGCAAGAACTTGATTATCTTTAGGTTTTTTCTCTCCACTTTTCTTTTTTCTGTAGTAAGCAAGAGTGGATTCTTGAGGGACTTTAATTAATCTACTTTTACTTATACCAATCTTTTGAGAGGTATAAATACCTGAATGCCCAGAGAATAAATAACTTATAGCGCAAGTCATAAACATAAATTCAATACCTGCTGAGCCAAACATTTCAAGACCTAAAACAAAAGATGTTATAGGTGCATTTGTAGCTCCTGCAAATACTCCAATAAGACCTAAGGCTGCTAAAAAGGATGGTGAAATATTAAGTATACTTGATAAAGTATTACCGAAAGTTGAACCTATTACAAAAAGGGGAGTAACTTCACCACCTTGAAAGCCGGTACCTAAAGTAAAAGAAGTAAATATAATTTTAAGTATAAATGCAAAAGGGTTAACATGACCAGTGAATGAATCACCAATTAATGGAATACTTAGACCAAGATAATCGCGTGTTCCTATTATATAAGTAAATGCAATTATTATAAATCCACCAATAAAGCTTTTAATAGATGTATTTTCAAAACCAGAAGTAAAAACTTCTTTTAATTTATGAGTTAGTTCACTAAATAGTTTACTAATTAATCCAAATAAAATTGCAGCAATTACAACTTTTAATATCACTCCATATGTAATATCAGGAACATCTAAAATGCTGTAATGAGTATGGTGAATTCCCCATATTTCTGTCATAAGATTTCCTACAAAAGCTGAAATAAAACAAGGGATTAGTCCAGCATAATTCATGGTTCCAAGAGCAGCTACTTCAAGTCCAAATATAGTACCAGCAAGGGGGGTACCAAACACAGAACCAAACCCGCTGCTTATACCACACATTAAAATAATTTTAGTATCTACTTTATCTAATTTTAATAGATTTCCAATGGCTTCTGCTATGCTTGAACCAATTTGTACACCAGTACCTTCTCTTCCTGCAGAGCCACCAAACAAGTGAGTTATAAAAGTTCCAAGAAAGACTAAAGGTGCCATACGCAAAGGAATATGATCTTCACTTGTGTTAATTTTATCTATAATCAAATTATTACCTTTGGATGAGTTTTTTCCATATTTAGAGTATAAGAAACTCACAAAGGCACCACCGATTGGTAAAAGGAATAATAACCAAGGATTATCATTTCTCAAAGTAGTAGCAATATCCAAACTTTTTAAAAAGAAAGCAGCAGCAGATCCTATCAGGGATCCTACAATTGTGCTAATTACAATCCATTTTAAAAATGAGAGGCCAAGGATAGTACTCATGTTTAAGTTTCTAATAAATAAAATAGTTTTTAAAGTTTTTGAATTACTTTTCTGCATTATATTTCTCCTTTTCTTATTATAGTTATAATTGTAAATATTACTGCATTTAGGTACGTGAAAATAAATAACAAGTCCAAAGTTGCCTTACTTGGAAAACTAAAAATGACTCCTACAAAAAAGCGGATTACCGCTATTTTGTAGGAGTCATTAGCATTACGCAGTTAAAGGCGAACTCCATCACCTAAAAATATATTAGTAATGTTATCATAATTAATTTAATTGAACAAATTGTATAGATGCTAAGAATTTAAAATAGGTTAAGCTAGTTTTATTACTAAACGGTATCATTGAATATATCTATAACCATTGAAAAGAAGCTAAGGCAAACTTAAATCTAAATGGTTTAAGTATTGATAGCAATTTGAAAGATAAGTGAAACTTCAATTATGCCTATAATGGGAAGCTGAAACGAATATATAATGGTTTCATTTAAATACAGTTTTTAAACAAATCGCTGTATCACCAATAATTCATTAAGTGTAATGGAGCCAAAACTTTAATGTAATCGAGAACATATATTAATAAAAAAAGTTTTTTAATATTTAGAACAAATTTTGCTTACGAAAGCTAATGAAACATTGCTACAATTACGAAGCAAGTATTGCATTTGAAAAAATAAGTAATGTAAAAGGAGTGATTACAATGGATTCGAAAATTGAGATAAATAAATCAAAATCAACGGCTATGACTATTTAATCTATGGCAGAATGCGCTATTTTGATTAGTTTGAGTGAGAAGAATGGGGAATACCTAAGGAAAATCGGAGAACAAATTAAGCTAATAATGAATCAATAAGACTGAGTTAAATTTTAACATAATTATTAGTGTTACATTTTTATGTAATCCATTATTTATTCGGTCTAATTTATGGAGGGAACTATGAATAAAAAATATAAGTTAGAAAGTAATCAAGGAATAAATTTTATAAGTATTATTGCTATATTAGTAGCAAGTGCCTTTGTGGCAACTTTTAATGAAACTATACTTAATGTTGCATTATCTGCAATTATGAAAGACATGAATGTATCTGCTGGAACTGTTCAATGGCTTGTTACAGCTTATATGACAGTAGCAGCGGTAATGGTACCTGTTACAGCTTTTCTTATTCAGTCATTTAAAACAAGAAATTTATTTTTAAGTGCAATGGGATTATTGCTTATAGGAACAATATGTGCGGCATTTTCAAATTCTTTTGCTATGTTATTGATTTCAAGAATGATACAATCATCAGGTACGGGAATGATAATACCAATTATGATGAATACCATATTATTAGTAGCACCAAAAGAAAAACTAGGAATATCAATGGCAATATGTGTGCCAGCAATTTTATTAGGCCCTGCATTTGGTCCAACAGTATCAGGAATTATATTACAATATTTTAGCTGGAATGCGTTATTTATAATGTTAATACCAATTGTAGCCATACTTATGATTATAGGAACACTATTCTTAGTTAATGTAGGAGAATTAACTAAGCCTAAGATGGATTACCTATCCATTATTTTATCGACAATTGGAGTCGGAACAATAATATATGCTATAAGCAGTATAAGTGAAGGGAATATTAGGACGACTTTAATAGGCTTTATAATAGGTATTATTTGTTTGATATTATTTATAAAACGACAAAATACTTTAAAAGAACCAATGCTAAATTTATCTCCGTTTAAATATCCCAAATTTGTAATAGGAACAATTTTAGTAATGATAGCAATGATGGTTACTTTTACTATGAGTATAATGTTACCAATGTATATGGAAGGAGCTCTTGGAAAAACAAGTTCTGTAGCAGGGTTAGCATTATTACCAGCTGTAATTTGCGCTGGACTAGCAGCACCTGTAGGAGGGAAAATTTACGATAAATTTGGTGTAAAGTTGTTAATACCATTAGGAACAGGAATAGTAACTGTATTTGTATTTTTAATATCTTTATCTAAAAGTGATACATCTTTAGTGCACTTAGTAATAATATATATATGCATGAGCGTGGGAATTGGATTATTTATGTCTCCTTCTCAAACTCATGGCTTGAATCAATTGCCAAAAGAATATTATCCTCATGGAGTAGCAATAGTAAATACGCTTCAACAAGTTTCTGCTGCTATAGGGTCATCACTTTTTATTGGAATAATGTCAGCAGCTCAAATTAATGCATTAGAAGTGCACCATGCAACTAATGAAGTTGCAATAGCAACAGGATTTTCAACTGCAACATTGATAGTTTGTGGATTTGCATTTATGGGATTAATTTTATCTTTTTTCTTTGGGAGAAATATATCACAAGCAAAAGATAAAGAACAAGTAAGATGCACAACGAGATAAGTCAAAAAAAGCCGCTAGCCGGTTTAATACTACATCGATACTGTAATATAATAGTTGTTTATCCGTGCATATAGTCTGTAAGGAATCAAATATATGGTTATAGTATGTCATTTAAGTCACTTAGATGAAAGAAAGCGATATATGAGTTAAAATGTATTGTCACTTGCTATTGACACGGAGAACTATATCATAAAAAAACACAGTTTCTCATTATTAATACAATTAGTATTAAGGGAGTGTCGCAAAATGATTAAAATTTAATCATTTTGCGACACTCCTTTTTATGTATCTGATAATTGAATTTTCTAATTATACATTATAGTGAAAATGTTTCAGTTTCACCGTTGATAGAATAAATAGAAGCTGTTCCTTTAGTGAAGTATAAAACAGCAAAAATCCCGTCATCAAGACTGTACATGCGTTTTAAAGATGGATATGCTTCTAGTGCAAATTCCTTTACTTCACGTCTGTCATCATTTGCAACTTCTCCAGCAACACGAATCCATTGACCTTTTTTGTTCATAGTAGAGATTTCAACCTTTGGGTTTTGTAACATTTGCTTAAAACAATCTTTTTTGTTGTTAGTAACAATATATAATTTTTCTTCATATTCAAAAACAGCGCCAAATGGTCTTACTCTTGGTTGATCACCCTCAGTAGTAGCTAAGTAAAAAGTACCACTCTCTTTTAAAAATTCCAATGCTTTTTTCATAATGATTACTCCTCCTATATCTGTATGTTAAAATTGATTATGCAATAATGATAACATGTATAGTATAAATAACAAGTACGATTTTTATAGCGAGTAAGTATCAATTAGGATACTATATATGTTTATTCCTTAATTTCAACTGGAACACTTCGGGAAACGTTATTTAGCTAAATGTACATGCCTTCTTTGTGGTAATAAGGTTTTAGGCTGCAGTTGATAGAAAAGATGCTACTATAGTTTTTGGTGTAGTGTGCAAGTTGAGATAATGTTGCATATGCAGATATATGGATTTAGCTAGTTAAATTAAGATAATAGTAAAAAAGTTAATATTTTTATTTAAAAAAATCAATAGAGGTTGCTAAGATAGGCATAAATCAAGGTATGAGTGACGAATTGATTAGTGAATTGGTTGGGCTATCTATAAGAGAAATTAAGATAATAAGAATAGTTATTGAAACTGATAAAACAAATTAGATTCTAGATGTTGCAAATTTGGCTCCCATTTTAAAAGCTTCTTCACAATCCTTTGGGAACACTTCTTTGCGTATTTTTGCTTTCTTTTCAGGATCAACGCTTGTAACTACTTTTGAATAATCTTCGAATTGATAAGTATCAAAACTGAAAAGAGTTTCTGAAGAACCAAATATTTTAGTTAACATCATTTGGTTAAAATTAATATGATGATCCCAGCCTTGTGCTTTCAAGATTTCCTCTGTTGCATTCATGGTATAAATAAAACCTGTATGAATCTTTTTAGGAAAAAGAGATTGAGGCTTGGCACTATATACAGAATATTGAAAGAACAAACGCTCCATAAACGAATGTATTTCACCGGTTACAGTTCCAGCATATAAAGGAGATCCTAAAATGATAGCATCAGCCTCTTCAATTTTTTTAAATATTGGTTTTAAATCATCGTTTATAGGACATTTACCATAACTTTTACCATTTTTTGTTTTACAAGCAAAACAGCTCATACAACCTTTGTAGTTCAGATCATAAAGATTTATAAGTTCGGTACTTGCACCTTGTGAGGCAGCACCTTCAAGAGCCTTAATTAACAATATACCTGTATTATTATTTTTTCTTGGACTTCCATTAAACGCTAATATATTCATAAAATAACCTCCATTTTTAATATATCGTTTGACTTCATGTTCTAAATTATATATTATGTAGAATAAAAAGATAGTACGCACTTTTTAGGTAGATACTATATAAAAGGAGAGTGAAATATGAATGGCTAAGCCGCATGATTGTTCAATTAAATATACACTATCAGTGATGAGTGGTAAGTGGAAATGGATAATACTTTGGTTATTACATAGAGATAATGTGAAAAGATATGGTGAGATTAAGAAGGATTTAGATGATATTACACATAAAATGTTAAGTCAGCAGTTAAAAGAATTAGAAAGTAGTCTATTAATAAACCGTAAAGAATATAATCAAATTCCACCAAAAGTAGAATATTCGTTAACTGAAAAAGGTAAAACATTAATACCTATCCTAGAATTAATGGCATTTTGGGGAGATGAGCATCATCCTGAAAATAGTTAAAATTATATAGAACACGATTATATTACTTATTTAGGTGAGTTATATATATTAAGTCAAAGTCGCAGTTATGTTATCAATATGGAACCCTGTATAAAAATAAAGGCTAATAGACTAGCCTGCTATATAAAAATTCAGAACAAACTTCAGGTACAATCATTTATTTTGTATGGAAGTATTTTTCAGATTATAGATATAATAGTTACCTTTAGGTGCCTATACCACTTTGAAGTGCTTACTTTACAGATTGTTTATATAACCGTATTATAAAAACATAGATAGATAATATCCAATTAATTACATCGAGGAGGCTTTCTCTATGAAAGAACTTACTATTAAAAATTTAAATGCAATTGAAGCAATTCAAAGGAAACAAAATGATAATGAATTCTACATTAAACCAGTAGTCACTGGTTCTGATGCTAACCAATGTACAGTATCATTTATTGAAGTACCACCTGGAAACCAAGCATTCGGTTACCATTATCATGAAAAAAATGAAGAGGTATTCTATATAATTAGTGGGGTTGGCTCAGTTAGAACACCTGACGGGATAAAATCAGTTAAGGCGGGCGATATTATAACTTTCCCAGCAGGTAAAGAAGGTGCACATGTAATTAGTAATGCTTCCGATACTGAAAATCTTGTTTATGTTGATTTTGACACACACAACGTACCTGAAGTTGTTAGCTTACCAGATAGTAACCAAGTAATGGTTTTTGGAAGTCATATACAAGGGACATTTAACATGGAAAAATAGGATTACTAGCTAAAATAGTACTAAGCTTTTGAAAGCTATGGTACTATTTTTATTGTATATTGAATTATAGATTAGCATTTATCTTTTCTTTATATTGCTTTCCCCATGTAAGCATAGAATTTAGTACAGGCTTTAGGCTCATGCCATCTTCGGTAAGTGAATATTCGACTCTCGGCGGTACTTCAGCATATACAGTCCTTTCTACAAGGCCATCTTCTTCCATTTCTCTTAGCTGCTGTGTAAGCATCTTTTGACTTATAGAATTTATTGATTTCTTCAACTCTCCAAATCTTTTAGTTCCATTAATAAGGTCTCTTAATATTAACACTTTCCACTTCCCACCTATAAGTAATAATGTTGTTTCAACGGAACAAGAGGGTAATTCTTTTTTCATAAATTGCACATACTTTCTTTTTTATATTTTAAGATAAAGAGTAAATATTTGGTGATTTGCACTTTAGCATCTATGTATTAAAATATTAAAAAACTATTAGTTACTTTTTAAGTGTTAGAGTACTTTGGAGTACTTAATTATAATAGTATACTATTGAATTTATTATATAGCAACGCTCTTTGGAAATTTAATAATATTTATAATATAGCTATAATTAAAATGAAAGAGTTGTTAATTAGTACTTTGTCTTTTGACATATCTTCGTTTTATCTTTAAGTTTATTATGTTGTAACATAAACCTAATTTTTAAAAATAGAACCACTTATAAACATGTAACAAAGTGACCAGAAGAAGAGCCACCACTTATTAAAATGATGACTCGTCCTGTGACTTATTTATTTAGGTTGTTTGGGCTGCATAGCAGTTGCTTTCCTTGAATGTGCCCGCTAAACTTCAATCTGTTAACGAAAGTTACATTGTGCTTTCGACGACATTACACAACTGTAAGCACGATCTTGCCTTGGATGTGCCCGCGGGCAGCTCGCTCGTGCGCCTTGCGAGCATCAGCAAGCGGGAACGTACTGTCAATGGCAACACGTACTGTGCCTGAATCAAGCAAGCGGCCCAATTCCGAGAGTTGCGAACCGTTCGAGCGAACTTGGAGCATGGAGACTGTTACATCTAGCTTTGCAACTTCATCAGCATCAGCGGAGCCAAAGAAAATCGGAAACAAAGCGCCGCCATGCTTGAGTGTGTGCAAGAAACGACCGGTTGTGGGACCACCAATGGTGTCGATAACGAGATCAGCGTCATGTACGACATCCTCAGGAAGGTTCTTGGTGTAGTCGATGAATTCGTCTGCACCAAGTTCGCGAAGGAACGTCTCATGTGCACCTGATGCCACCGCTATGACATGAGCACCCTTCCATTTGGCAAGCTGTACAGCGAAATGTCCCACTCCGCCTCCAGCACCATTTATAAGCACTGTCTTGCCGCTAAGCGGCACTGGGCGATGCGGCGCCGGTTGAAGCGGGTTTAGTTCATTATGCCCAAGGTCAATCAGGTACTGCCACGCAGTGAGACCTGACATCGGCGCCGCTGCTGCATGCACGTGATCGATGCCGGCAGGCTTTAATGCTAGGTCCGATGCAGGAGCAGCAACATACTCTGCATAAGCATTACTCCCATGTTTAGGAAAACGAACCATGCCGAAAATGTCGTCGCCTATGGAAAAGTCCTTCACATCCGCAGCTACAGCCTCGACAACTCCAGATATATCTGTCCCAGGAATGTAAGGTAATGGGATGTTGGGCCTCATTTCGGGAGGAAGAATCTTCATCCCTTCACGCACGTACCAGTCGGGGGGATTGATACCGATTGCGTGAACACGAACTAGTACCTCGCCTGGTTTCAGTTCAGGACGAGTTACCTCCTCGTAACGTAGTACATCAGGACCGCCGAACTCATGGAATCGAATTGCCTTCATAGTGTTTGGTGAAATATCTTTCTCATTTTGAATTGTTGTAATCATAAAATTTCCTCCTATTTTCTTAATTTTTGAGCACTGTATCACTTACATATTGTTTGCTTTTGATGTATAGTGTTATTATAGTTTTATAGGTAAGAAAATAACAAGTACGCACAATTTTGTGCCTTAAAATCGGAGGTATTACTGATGACAGATCAACAAGGAAACAAGATAATTTATTACAAAGACGAATGTCACATTATTGACGCTCTTGAAATCATTGGTGGAAAGTGGAGACTGCCTATCTTGTTCGTTATATACCGTACAAAAAGCATTAGATATAATGAGCTTAAGCGAAATATACCTGGAATAACTAATATTATGCTAACCCGTTCCTTGCAGTCTTTGGAAGAACATGGTCTTGTGAAAAGAAAGGAATTTAATAAAATTCCTCCTCATGTGGAATATTCTTTGACGGATATTTGTAAATATTTAGAGCCTGCTTATGAAGTTTTAAATGAGCTGGGTAAAAAATTGTCAGAGCAACATTCGGATAAGATATAGCTAATCGTCCGATGGAAGGCTTTTGGGGCATTCTAAAATCTGAAATGTACTATCTAAAAAATTTAATACATTTGATGATCTTAAAAAAGCTATTGATGAATATATAGAATTTTATAAGACAAGAAGACTACAAAATAAGCTAAAAGGTATGGCTTCTACTAGAATATCGAATCATACCTTAGTAGCATAATTTTTATTATATCCCTTGTATACTTGACAGGGAGCAGTTCAAAAATATACAGTACCAAATGGAGAGACAAATATAAATATCAAAACAATGGTATTTCAAAAATGGATAGATTTTATAATGAAAAAGATCAATGAGCTATGAATCAAATTACTTAATGAAGAAAGTACAAAAAATAGAAGCTTGTCTATTAAGGAAACTCAACTCACATTCGTTTGCTGAGTAAGTTCGAGAACCCAAATATAAAATTTGGACTCTCACTTAAAGACAAGCTTCTATAATGTTATTCAAAATTAAGCTACATCAAATTTAGTAACTTGTCGTTGAGTAACTTGAGCACCAGATTTCTTAACTAAATCACCAGAATTAGTTTTGAAAACATTTTTAGCAATTACAGTGTCCATAAGTGCGTTAACCTCATCTTTGGTAAGAGTAGGTTTAACCCCAGAAACACTTAAAGTACTTTTTTCACCAGCGACAGTTAAAAAAGTCATAGATAAAGAATATTCCATTTAATTTACCTCCTTTATTTTGTTTTCATAAAGGATATATGTATAAATTTTAGTCATTGCATAAATAGGTGAAAATTATTTATGTAATAACAAGAATTTAACAAATAGTATTTATAATTAATGGTTTTTTACACAAACTTTTATTATTATTATTATTTCAGTAAGTTTAGTCAATATATTTATTTAGAACTTCAAGAAGTATAGGAATATTTTTTACTATTTGCTTTTCGTTTACTTCACTAATGGTAAGTCTAAAATAATTATTACACTTATATTCTTTAAGGAAACATTCACTCGTATCAAATATTTTTATATTTTTATGTTGTAGTTCTGTTATCACTTTATCATATTTTAATGAACCATTTATGTAAAGGCATCCGAAATACCCGGAATCTGGAATATTGTAGTTTATTCTTGGATGTTTATTTTCTAATAAAGTGCTTTTTAATGAATGTACACGATTAGCATATAAACTGACTAAGTGTTTCATATGGGCATCAAACATACCATTCTTTATGTATATTTCCAGTGCCCCTTGAGAGAGTATTGGACTGCTTATATCAGTCCACCTTTTATATTCTAAAAATTTATTAATCAATAATTCTGGCAAAATAAGGGCTGCAACTCTTAAGCCTGGCATAAGTACTTTTGAATAACTTTTCAGATATATAACTTTTGAAGAAGTGTCATATGAAAACATAGGGTCATTTTTTTTATTCATATCTAAATCTGCAGCAATATCATCTTCAACTATATATACATCATATTTAGCTGCTAATTTAATAATTTCCTGCTTTTCCTGTTTGCTATATGAAGTTCCAGTTGGGTTATGGAATCTTGGTATAGTATAAAAGAATTTTATATTACCGTATTTAAATAATTTCTCTAATTCATCTAAGTCTATTCCGTTAAAATCTCTATTAATACCGAGAACAGGTATGTTATTAAGCTCTAGATATTTTATCATTCCATAATATGTAGGCTGTTCAACAAGAATATTAGATTTACCATTTGGAAATGGCATAGTTGATAATATGTTCAATACCTGTTGAGAGCTAGAAGTAATAATTATGTTATCTGACTTTGTGAATATTTGATAGCTTTGAATATGTTTTGATAATACTGTTATTAAAGATTTCAATCCTCTAGGATCAGAATAGGTAAAAAGTTTTTCTTTATATAAGTCGATCGATTTATTTAGACAATGCTGAAAATTTTTATAAGGAAAAGATTCCACGTTTAAATTTACAGCTGAAAAATCAATAATAGGATGTTTGGATGAACTTTTATCATGAAAATCATTAATTATATAGTACCCACTTTTAGGAACAGAATAAATTATATGATCTTGTTCAAGTTTCGTATAAGCTTTCAAAACTGTACCTGCACTACAATGAAACAGATTTTGAATAAATCTTATAGAAGGCAATTTCTTAGGATGATCTAATTTCTCAGTTTTTATACTGTTTTTAATATATTCTATAATCTCTTCATATTTAAGCAAAATGAACCACTCCTTAAGAACTGTACTAGCACAGATTTGGATTTTATTTGTTGATATATAGATTACACTATAATACCATAATTGTATAGTAAATCTTAATTCAGCGTATTAAAAAAATAGCAAGTCAGTATATATTTTATTAAGAGAGAATCTTAGCTAAAAATCAGTTGAAATAATTAAGCTCAAATGCATAGTCTTAATCAGTGTCGTATTATACCCAAATGTTCACTCAGATTATTTTAGGTAATAAACAAGCTTTTTGGTTTAAATAAACATGTAGCATTGACTTATTATTTTTTTTAGATGCTATGAAGGAGGGAGTAGTTATGGAAAGAAATAATAACAATTTAAAGGTAAATGAAATTTTAGTACGACTATTTCTAAAAAAGCTTGGATATGAGAAAGAAATTATTAATAAAGTATGTGAAGTTATTAGATTAAGTTAAGGTTTTAATTAAACAAACCATAAAGAACTCACTAAAAAGATTGAACTATAAAAATTTATAATAAGAAATAAAACAAGAGGTGTAGAAAATGAAAAGAGAAGAAGTATTAAATAGAATAAAAGAGGCTGGAGTTATTGCTGTAATTAGAGGAGATTCAAAAGAGCAGGCAATTAAATGCATAGATGCTGCAGCAAAAGGTGGAATAAAAATAATGGAACTTACAATGACAGTTCCAAATCCAATGGAAATGCTTAAAGAGGCAGTAGAAAAATATAAAGGTACTGATGTAGTTGTTGGTTGTGGAACAGTTTTAGATACTGAAACAGCCAGAATCTGCATACTTGCTGGAGCTCAATTTATTGTTAGTCCAAGCCTTGACGTTGATACATTAAAGATATGTAATAAATATAAAGTTTTAGTTACTCCAGGAGTAATGACTGTTAGAGACGCAATCACTGCTTTAGAATATGGCGTTGATATAATCAAAATATTTCCAGCTAATTTATATGGACCATCAGTAATCAAATCATTTAGAGGACCACTTCCACAAGGAGAATTTATGCCAACAGGTGGAGTTGCTGTTGAAAATATACATGAATGGGTAAATGCTGGAGCAGTTGCAGTTGGAACTGGAAGTAATTTAACAAAGGGTGCAGCAACTGGGGATTATGCAGCAGTTGAAAATGAAGCTAGAAGATTTGTTGAAGCATATAAAAAAGCAAAAGAAAACAGATAGAAAAAGTTTATAGATATAAAAGTTGGTAATTTTGATTATTCTTTCTTTATTAATGTAACTGTAAACTGATTAAGGGGGCGCTTACAAAATGATATTCTCAAAAAAAGCAGAACAAATTGAGCCATCGATTACCTTAGCTATTACATCAAAGGCAAAACAAATGAAAAAAGATGGTGAAGATATTATAATTTTAGGTGCAGGGGAACCAGATTTTAATACACCTGAAAATATTAGAAATGCAGCAATAGAAGCAATAAATGAAGGATTTACAAAATATACATCAGCTTCTGGTATAAATGAATTGAAAAGTGCAATAGCTAATAAATTCAAAAGAGATAACAATTTAAAGTACTCTAACTCTCAAATTATGATATCAACTGGGGCGAAGCAATGCATATGGAATGTTTTTGCAACTATTTTAAATTCAGGGGATGAGGTCATTGTACCTAAGCCGTATTGGGTTAGTTATCCTGAATTAATTAAACTTGCAGATGGGGTACCTGTATTTGCATTTGGAGATGAGGATAACAATTTCAAATATACTAAATCTGTATTAGAAAGCGTAGTAACTTCAAATACAAAAGCAATTCTTATAAATAATCCTAATAATCCAACAGGGGCAGTTTATACAAAAGATGAACTGACTATGATAGCTGATTTTGCAAATAAACATAATTTATTAATAATATCTGATGAGATATATGAAAAATTTAATTATGAAAGTGATAATTATACAAGCATAGCAAGCTTAAGCAATGATTCATATGATAGAACTATAATAATACATGGCATTTCAAAGACGTATGCTATGACTGGATGGAGAATCGGCTATGTTCTTGGAAATGAAAAATTAATTAAAATAATGTCAAGTATACAAAGTCATACTACATCTAATCCTAATTCAATAGCGCAGTATGCAGCAGTTGAAGCATTAAATGGTGATCAAGCTTCTGTAAAGGAAATGGTTAATGAATTTAAGAAAAGAAGAGATTACATAGTTGAAAAGATAAATAATACTGAGATGCTTTCCTGCAAAAAACCAGATGGAGCATTTTACATTATGATTAACATATCAAAAATGCTTGGAAAGGTAATAGATGGTAATAAAATTAATAATTCTATAGATTTTTCTAATGCACTTTTAAATAGAGAAAAGGTAGCAGTTATTCCAGGAGATGGATTTGGTGTAAGTAATTATGTAAGAATTTCTTATGCTACATCTATGAATAATGTTGAAGAAGGTATTAGAAGAATAATTAAATTCGTAGAAGATTATAAATAAAGCGCAATTAAATGAATAACAAGTCAATTTGCTAGGTTGTTTTCTAGCATGCTATGTCATAAATTACTATAATAGCCTAGCTATGATAAGATTCTCTCTCCTTGTATTACGAAAAATATCTATGCAATTTTGGATTTGTTGTTTATTTAATTGTGCCTAAATAGTATGAAATAGCGCAAAATATTTTAAAAACTTTACTAAGAACGCTTGAAATGAGGAACTTTCAATTTACAAATTATATTTGTAGTTTTATTGATAAATTGGAAGATAGAACATATGGAGGGCTTATTATAATGATAAACGTAACAATTAATGGGAAAAGCATTGATGTAAAGGATGAAAATACAACTGTATTAAAAGCAGCATTAGATAATGATATAGATATCACCACTCTCTGCTATTTAAATGATTGTGGAAATGTAGGAAAATGTGGTGTATGTGCAGTAGAAATTGAAGGGAAAAAAGCTTTGTCACTTGCGTGCATTACAAAAGTTTCTGATGGAATGGTAATAAGAACAGATTCAGAAAAGGTACAAGAAAGAGTTAAGACAAGAGTAGCAACGCTACTTGATAAACATGAATTCAAATGTGGACCATGTAATAGAAGAGAAAATTGTGAATTCTTAAAATTAGTTATAAAAACTAAGGCAAAAGCTAATAGACCTTTTGTAATTAAAGATAAAAGAGAATATATTGATGATAGGAGCAAATCAATAGTTATTGATAGAAGTAAATGTGTATTATGTGGAAGATGTGTGTCCGCCTGTAAGAAAAAAACAGGTACTGGAATGATTCAAATTATAGGTAAAGGCTCAGATAGGAAAGTTTCTTCATTAGATGGTAAATGTTTTGATGATACTAATTGCTTATTATGTGGACAATGTGTAGCGGCATGTCCAGTAGCAGTTTTATCTGAAAAAACACATATGGATAGAGTTAAAGATGCATTAGGAGATCCTAATAAACATGTAATAGTTGCAATAGCACCATCAATTAGAGCCTCAATTGGAGAAATGTTTAAATTAGTCTATGGTGTAGATGTAACAGGAAAGTTATATACAGTATTAAGAATGCTTGGCTTTAAAAAAATATTTGATATTAATTTTGGAGCTGATATGACAATAATGGAGGAAGCAACTGAATTTGTTCAGAGAGTCAAAAGCAATGGACCATTTCCGATGTTTACATCATGCTGTCCATCTTGGGTTAGATTAGTTGAAAACTATTATCCTGAATTCTTGGATAATCTATCTACTGCAAAATCTCCTCAGCAAATTTTTGGAACTGCAAGCAAAACTTATTATCCACAAATAGAAGGATTAGATCCAAAAGATGTATTTACAGTAACAGTAATGCCATGTACCTCAAAAAAATATGAGGCAGATAGAAGCGAGATGATTATTAATGGGATTAAAAATATAGATGCTGTAATTACTACACGAGAATTAGCTAAAATGATTAAAGAGGCAAAGATTAATTTTATTGATTTAGAGGATAGCAAAGCAGATCCAGCAATGGGAGAGTATACTGGAGCAGGAGTTATATTTGGTACTACAGGTGGTGTTATGGAAGCAGCACTTAGAAGTGCTAAGGATTTTTTGGAGAATAAAGATTTGAATGATATAGATTATGCCCAAGTTAGAGGATTTGCTGGAATAAAAGAAGCCACCGTAGAAATTGATAAAGGGCAATATAATATTGCTGTAATTAATGGATCATCAAATTTATTTAAATTTATGGAAAGCGGAAAAATAAATGAAAAACAATATCACTTTATAGAAGTTATGGCTTGTCCTGGCGGATGTATAAATGGAGGAGGACAACCATATATAAGTGCAAAGGAAAGAGAAAAAGTAGATATTAAAGCATTAAGGGCTTCTGTTTTGTATAATCAGGACAAAAATTTGAAAAAAAGAAAATCTCATGAAAATACAGCATTATTAAAGATGTATGAAAATTATGAGGAAGCTCCAGGAGAAGGATGGGCACACAAATTATTACATATAAGATACAATAAACAAAAATAATTATATAAGCTGCATTAAATATTTTATGTGGCTGACTTAATATGTGAATTTATAAATGTAATAGAAGTGTCGCTTTATTAAAGGATAATTTAGAGTTATATAAGTATTAACAATTTGGAGGTATGTTTTTATGAAGGAAATAATATTTACTGGTGCAGCAGTTGCAATAGTCACACCGTTTAATGAGAATGGAATTAATTTTGAAGAATTAGAAAGACTTATAGATTTCAACATAGATAATGGTACAGATGCAATTGTAATTGTTGGAACTACAGGTGAATCAGCAACTAATTTGTCAGTAGGCAGTTAAGAATAAAAAACACTTATATATGAAAAACAAAAGGCGCAGATTAGCGCCTTTTATATTAAAAATTATAATAGTTATTTGTAATCTAATCCATACAGACCACAAATCTTCTTTTTTAATAAAATCAGATAAATTTTTTTAGTCATAAAATTATCTATATTTTTATTGTTGAAGGTGATATCGAATGCTAAATAATGCATCTGGCTTTGAAAAAATCTACATTGCCTGCGGCTACAGCGATTTGAGAAGAGGCATCGACGGATTTGCCAGTATATTGCAGTAAGAATTTAAACTCGATCCCTTCAATAGTGGAATTCTATTTTTATTTTGCGGCAGAAAACAGATTGTATTAAAGGTCTTTTATATAAGTGCCTTGAAACTGGAAAATTTCAATGGCCGCGTGATGAAGATGACGTTAAAGCCATTTCATTTCAGCAATATAAATGGTTAATGGAAGGACTTTCTATTAATCTGTGGATAACATAAACGTAAAAGAAATTAACGGATAAATAAATGTAAATCTCAATTGATAAAATTACTATGATGATTTTAACAATATGAAGAAGCGTTTATCTATACGCTAATTTTTTATGTTTACGTAATGTTATATGTATTATTTTATATAATCAGTTTTAGATAGTGTAATTTACACTATTTGATTGATAGCAACAAAGAATATAATATATGTAGATTTGAATGCAAATTAAGACTAAATAGGAAATAATAGATAGATAAGCATTCTGAATCTGATATTTGATAGATGATAAATACAATGTTTAACAAACAACATATTATGGAAGGAAGCGGAGATTTAAATGAATTCAAATGAAACCAAACTTGAAGAAGTATTAAAAATGCGTGGTATTAATATGAATGATGTTGTTGATACCAAGGAATATAAAATTCCAGAAGCAAAAGATAGTACCAAAAGACTTATGGAGATTTATTATAATTTGAAAGTTACAGCTGATATGGAGGCACCATACTGGTATAACAGAGCGTGGTCTGAAAATGAAGGGGATGTAACTATAGTAAGAAGAGCTAAAGCTATGGCAGCATGTCTTTCTCATATAACCCCAACAATTTTGCCATATGAAAAACTCGTAATGAATAAGACAAAAAATGTTAGAGGTGCTTTTCCATTTCCATGGGTTTGCGCTAGTTTTTTTAATGCTCAGGCAGAAGCTTTAATGAATGAGGTTGATGCACCCTCAGAAAGCGAAGCTGACTCAGTAAGTGTAGTTGGTTCAGGAGGTGGAAATGTTACAGAAAGCTATGGAGAAGTCATAAGTCTTGCTAAAAAATTTGGGATGAGAAAAGAAGAAATTCCTGTTTTAGTTAAGACATCTAAGCCTTGGGATGGAAAATCAATAGAAGACTTAAGTGCAAAATATGCAAAATATACTCCAGGTTATGATCAAGAACAACTTATTATGGATTCTGTAATCTGTATGTTTGATTCATGGGCGATTCCACAAGGCCGTGAGGTAATGAATTATTATATGCCTTTAGAATATGGTTTTGATAAAATCATAGAATTGTGTGATGAAAAGATAGAAGAACTTATGGGTGAAGCAGGTGATGACGGAATACTTGGAATGAGTAGAGGCTATTACTATATAGCTATGAAGGAAATCACTAAAGGATTAAGCGCATGGTGTGAAAATTACTCAAAGCAGGCTGAATATCTCTCATCAATTGAAACAGATTCAGATTTAAAAGCTAATTATGATAAAATTGCAGAAGTTATGAGTAACATTGCTCATAAAAAGCCCGCAAATTTCTGGGAAGCAATTCAAATGACACTTTGTTGTCATTATGGTGTAGTTAATGAAGATCCACAATCAGGTACTTCAATGGGGAGATTAGGACAAATATTACAACCATATTATGAAAAAGATATTGAAGATGGAAGTATGACAGACGAAGATGTAATTGAGCTTTTAGAATTATATAGAATCAAGATTACATGTATTGAATGTTTTGCATCTGCAGGAGTGTCAGGAGGAGTTCTTTCTGGAAATACCTTTAACAATCTTTCTTTAGGTGGACAAAATTATAATGGGCTTTCTGCAGTTACTAAACTAGAATATTTAATAATTGAAGCTGGTATGAGAAATCAAACTCCACAACCAACTTTAAGCATATTATATGACGAAAAAACACCAGAAGATTTTCTTATGAAAGCAGCCTCATGTACAAAACTTGGACTTGGATACCCCGCATGGATGAATAATCAAGCAGGTATGAATTTCATGTTAAGAAATTATGGATCAGAAGGTATGGACATTGTTGATGCAAGAGCATGGTGCCTTGGAGGATGTCTTGAATCTGCACCTGGATGTTTTATGCCGCTTCATTATAATGGAAAAGTAACAATGATTCCAGGAGGAGCATCACCTTCATGTGCTACAGGTATTCACTTTGTAGCTTTACCAAAGATTTTAGAACTTGTATTAACTAATGGATTAGATAATAGAACAGATAAACAAGTGTACCCAGCTCATAATAGAAAAATAGATTCATATGAAACAATGATGGACCAATGGCAAAAGTATGTAGAACTTTCTACAGATGTTCTTAATAGAGTTAATAATATTCAAATGGATATTTGGAGAACAAAAAATATGCCAGTAGTAAATTCACTTCTTAAACCAGATTGCTTCACAAAAGGAATTGATATTGGTATGATGGGCTCAAGATATAATGCTAGTATAAACTTTGAATCTTGCGGAACAATAACTTTAATTAATTCATTAGCATCAATTAAAAAGAATATTTTTGATGGCAAAAAGTTTACAATTGAAGAAATGACTGATGCAATGGTGAATAACTTTGGATTTGAGACTGCATATGAAACAGGTGTATTTTCACCAGATACAAGAATAAGTACAGAAAATAGCACCAAGTATGATAAGATTTTTGCAGCATGTTTAAATGCACCTAAATATGGAAATGCAGATATGTATGTAGATAGTATTTTAAGAGATTATGAGTATTATATGTATGATATGACAAGAAAATTTAAATCATACTATGGAAAACCTGAATATTTATGTCAAATTTCAGTATCTACACATGGTCCTCAAGGTTTTATAACATTAGCTACTGCAGATGGAAGACTTGCGGGTACTACATATTCAGATGGATCTTTATCAGCAGCATCAGGAACAGATAAAAATGGTATTTATGCTATATTTGAATCAGCAACAGTTTATGATCATTCAATGCAGCAAAATTCACAAATGAATTTAAAACTTCATCCAACAGCAGTTAAAGGTCTAAATGGAACAAGAAAGTTACTTGAAATTGTACGAGCATACATGAGAAAAGGTGGTTTCCACGTTCAATTTAATGTAGTTGATTCTAAAACTTTAAGGAACGCACAGGCAAAACCTGATAATTATAGAGATTTAATGGTTCGTGTAGCTGGATTTACACAATATTGGTGTGAGATTGGTAAGCCAATTCAAGATGAAGTTATATATAGAACTGAATACGAAGTGTAGTATAGGCTAAAAACAAAGCACTTAGTATATAAACTAATATTTAAGTGTAGTATTTAGTAAATGGTATGCTTATATAGTACAACATAGATGAATTTAATAAAATCAATATATAGACATGGAGGAAATATTTTATGCGACATTACGATTGTAAAAATTATATAAATCTAGATTGTGAAAAAGGAATGTGTGCATTGTGTAAAGCAATTGTCCCTATAGATGGAGAAAACAGCAATGCATGTCCTAAGTTTAAACCAGCTGATAAATGCAGTAATTGCAAAAACTTTTCAAAACCTGATAAGTATGGAATCGGAATATGTACTGGTCTAGAAAAAGAAAACTGGACATATTCATCAATGAATGCCTGTACATGTTCAGGCTATGAAGCAAGATAGGATGAGGTTATGGATAAAAAAGGTTTAATATTTGATATACAAAGTTTTTCAGTTCATGATGGACCAGGATGTAGAACAAATGTATTTTTTACTGGATGTCCACTAAAATGTAGATGGTGTGCTAATCCAGAAAGCTGGATTAAAGGAAAACATATTATGTTTGCTGGAAATATGTGCAAATGGGATAAAGGATGCAGAGCATGTGAACATGTATGCTCTAAGGAAGTTATTATGTTTAAGGAACATGAAAAGCCAAGTATTGAACTAAATGTATGTAAGGAATGTGAAAGTTTTGATTGCGTAAATATATGTCCTAATAATGTTTTTAAGCAATGTGTTAAAGACTATACAGTGGATGATATTGTTAAAATTTTAAGACGTGATTTTAATAACTGGGGACCTGATGGTGGTGTGACATTTACTGGTGGAGAGCCACTTTTGCATGATGAATTTCTAATAGAAGTTTTAAAAAAATGCAGAGAGTTGCAGATTCATACAGCAATTGAAACTAGTGCATATGCAAAAGAGGAAGTTTTTTTGAAAGTATTTGAATATATTGAATTTGCATTTATTGATGTAAAAAATATGAATAGAGAAAAACATAAAGAAGGAACAGGAGTTTATAACGATTTAATTCTATCAAACATTGCAACACTTAAGAAATATAAATGGGGTGGAAGGGTGGTATTAAGGCAACCGACTATAGCAGGGTATAACGACAGTGATGAAAATGCATATGAATTAATTGAGTTCATGAATAAAAATTCACTATATGAAATTAATCTTTTAAAATTTCATAGATTAGGTGAAACTAAGTGGAATCAATTAGGAAAAGAATATGAATATCATGAAAATGGAGATGTAACACAGGAAAAACTAGAGTATTTGCAACAAATATACTTAAATAACAACATAGCCTGTTATGTAGGAGATAATACACCTTTTTAAAATATAAGAGGATTATGACTTCATTTCTGTAGAAAAATAGTGGAGAACTGAAAGAAAGGCTGGCAATTATTTATATGGAATTGCTATGCCTTTATAATTATAATAAGAAGAGTTATTAAAAATTGATGATTGATGATTAAATTAATATTGAAATTTATTATAATATAAAGTTGATATGCTCTTTATCCAATGTAAAGCCATTGGTATAATTTATATGAATTATTGATTGCATTTTAATTAAAGAAAAATATTTATATGTTAAAAGGGATGTTGTATATATGGAGTTAAATAATATTGAAAAAATTTATATATATGATTATATAAAAGAATATTTAAGCGAAATATCAATTATCAAAGTTAAAAAAGGAGAATACATAACTCATTCTAGTGCAAACATTGAAGAGATTTTTTTTATTTTAGATGGAAGGGTTAAAGTAGAATGTATAACGAGGTCTGGAAGAAGCATTTTGGTAGATGAAGTATCCAAAAATGATTTTGTCGGAAAAATCAGTTATATGTATGAGGAAAACTTGTTTTGTGATATAACTGCAAGAACAAATGTGACATTGTTAAAAATAGCAAAGGGAACATTCAAAAAATTAGAAAATAATCCAGATTTCTTAAAAATATTTTTATTTAAAACAAGTAAAAGGATATATTATATGTATAAGAAATTAATGATTAAAGATTTATTTAAATTTGAAGAAATCTTTGCATATCATATTCTCAAAAACTCTGAGAACGATGTATTTAAATTTAAAAGTATGTATAATCTTTGTGAAATTTTATCAGTAAGTAGAAAAAATTTATACAATGTAGTAAATTGTTTAATTCAAAAGAAATATATACAAAAAGAGAGTGATTCAATAATAATTATAAATAGATGCGCTATGGATAAATTAGCTGCGGGTGTAAAAGAAGTAAGTGAAATAAATGAGTCTGATTTTAAAATTAATATATAATTACAATAGATAAATTCGAAACTCATTGATAAAACTGAATAAAAATTGATTTAAAGTTGCAAGAACATTATTAATTGGCTTATGGTTTGATGTTATACAAATATAATAGTTGGATTTAAAAAAAGGGCGCACGAAATGAAGGAAAGGTAAGCATTTCAAACCAAATATACTAAATACTTTTCTACTGATAAGCCATTGGCCTTAGCCGTTTCAACAATATTGTAAATTACTGTGCTTGAGCTTATACCTTTTATAGTCTTTGAAGATATCCAGTTTTTTCTGCCAATTATAAAATAGAGTAGTTAAATAATAGTATTGAAGCTGGTTACGATTCGCATCCACTATAAAACCCACGAAAATTGGGATTTTTCGTGGGTATTTTTATGTTGAAAAGATTAACAGTTGACTTTTATGCTAGCTGTATTTTTTGAGAAAATACAGTGTGACAAATAATATATTTTACAGATAATTAGGTAAATAAAGATTTGTAAAGGTAAAAAATTAACAGATAGATAAATGTTAATTCCATTATTATTTTTATTGAATAAAAAGTAATCTGTTAATTAATGGATATATGTTAATAGTTTCATTTAAGAAACTATACCACTTAAAAGTGCTTACTTGTGGAGTTAATAAATCATATTTATTATTATAGATAGAATATCCAATTGTGTCCCCAATAAGGAGGAAAGAAAATATTTTAGTCAAGATATCGAAAGAAGAGTGCTAGATGTAATATAACTTTCAAGAGAAATCAGATAAGTATAATTTATTTAGAAGATTGTGATTCAAAAGTTTTAATAAATTCTCTTAATGTTGAGGAAATATATCCTTCTCTTCTCCAAATTAAATTTGGAGTTGTAGTCCAAGGATCATCCTCAATGGTAATGATACGCATAAATTTACCTAACATATTATCAACCATTGATTTTGGTAAAATTGTTGCACCAAAATTGTTTAAGATCATCTTTAACAGTAAACCAGAGTCATGACATACGCATGAAACATTTAATTTTAGTTCTTTTCTCTCGAATTCGCTTGTGATTTTTTTATATAAACTGTTTGAATCTGGTGCATTGAGAAGAAGTAGAGGAACTCTAGAAATTTCTTCAAGAGAAATACATTCTTTTATCCATTCGAAAGCTTTAGAAGCAACAAAGACACACTTATCAGGTTGCAGTTCTTTGGTTATGTACCCCTCTGTATGAATAGGGAGTGCAGAAACTACTATGTCAATCGTATGATTTTTTAATAAGTCCATTAAATGAGATATATTTCCTTCATGAATTTCTGGAATAATAAAAGGATATTTTTCTCGGAACTTCTTTAAAACAGGAAGCATAATTTCTGAACAATAAATGGTTGTACCAATTGATAATTTTTTTGACATTTGTAAGTTGTATTCTTGTACTTCCGTAATAGCTTCATCCATAGTGTAAAGTATTCTCTTAGCATTCTTTAAAAAAATCCTGCCTTGTGGAGTAAGTGACATATTTTTTTTGTTTGTACGATTAAAAAGAGTAACTCCAAGTTCATTTTCCATTGCTTGCAGCTGTCTAGATAGTGGTGGTTGAGCCATAAATAAGCGCTCTGCAGCTTTTGTAATACTACCTTCTTCTGCAATTACAACAAAATATTTTAATTGACGAATATCCATAGTTAGTTAACTCCTTTCTATTATACCTTAAAGGTATTGAAACATACTTTATAGATATTTTCAATAGTTTTTTTAATAGCATATAATTAAGTATATGAAAATAAGAAAAAGAGGGTGATACTATTGAAAGTTATAGTAGCAATTACAGGAGCAACTGGAGCGATTTTTGGAATTCGAATTCTAGAAATATTAAAAGATATTAAGGAAGTAGAAACGCATCTTATATTATCAAGTTGGGGAAGAAAAACTTTGGAATCAGAAACAAATTATACAGTAGAAGAAGTAGAAGCGCTTGCCGATTTTACATATGAAACAATAGATCTAGGGGTAAGAATTTCAAGTGGATCGTTTCAGGTAGATGCTATGATTATTTCACCATGCAGTATGAAAACCCTTGCATCTATTCGCATGGGACTTGCAGATAATCTCATATCCCGGGCAGCGGATGTTATTCTAAAGGAAGGTCGAAAATTAATTCTTTTAACAAGAGAAACACCTTTGAGTAGTATTCATTTAGAAAATATGCTTGCATTATCTCGGATGGGAACAGTTATTTTGCCACCAATGCCAGCATTTTATAATCATCCCAAGACAATATATGACATAGTAGATCACATAGCATATAGAACAGTAGATCAGCTTGGAATTATCTTACCTAATTTAAAACGTTGGGATGGACTAAAGGAAAAATAGATTTAAATGTGAATTGAAGATATAAAAAGTAGTAAAACAGATATCGTTCTGTTTTAAATAAATACATATAATTTTATGGAAAATCAGGAGGTTTAAAAATGGCTTATAAAGATTTAAGAGGATTTCTAGAATTATTAGAAAAAGAAAAGCAATTAGTAAGAATAAAAGATGAGGTTATGCCTGAACCAGACCTTAGTGCAATTGGTCGCTGTGCACCAAATATGGAAAGTGCACCTGCAGTTCTTGTAGAAAACATTAAAGGATACAAAAATCCAGTTGTACTTAATGTACATGGATCATGGCAAAATCATGCATTAATGCTTAATATGCCTAAAGCTACTCCAGTTAAAGATCAATTCTTTAGATTAAAAGAACTTTGGGACAAGTATCCAATTAAACCAGTTTGGGTTGATAAAAAGGATGCTCCAGTAAAGGAAGTAGTGATAGAAGAAGATATTAACCTTTTTGATGTACTTCCATTATTCAGAATAAATGAATTTGATGCAGGATTTTATCTTTCAAAAGCATTAATAGTTAGTAGAGATCCTAACAAACCAGAAAGTTATGAAGAGCAAAATTGTGGAACATACCGTATCCAAATAAAAGGTAAAGATAAAGTGGCTATTCAGCCATTACCATTCCATGATATAGCAGTTCACTTAAAAAATGCAGAAGAAAAAAATGAAAGACTTCCAATAGCAATTTGTCTTGGTAATGATCCAGTTTTAAGCTTCATGGCAAGTACACCAATAGCATATGTACAATCAGAATATGATTTTGCAGGAGCACTTAAAGGAGAACCTATAGAACTTACAAAAGCAGAAGAAAGTAATCTTGATATTCCAGCTCGTTCGGAAATTATATTGGAAGGATATATAGAACCAAGAGTTAGAGAAATTGAAGGACCATTTGGAGAATTTCCAGGAAGTTATTCGGGTTCACGTCTTCAACCAATTGTTAAAATAACAAAGATAACTCATAGAAAAAATCCTATATTCGAAAACTTATATCTTGGAATGCCTTGGACAGAAATTGACTACTTAATGGCACTTAATACAAGCATTCCTCTTTATGATCAAATTAAGAGAGATTTCCCAGAAGTAGAAGCGGTAAATGCTATGTATACACATGGAATGGCTGCAATTGTATCTACAAAATCTCGTTTTGGAGGTTATGGAAAGGCTGTTGCAATGAGACTTCTTTCAACACCTCATGGAATGTCATATACAAAGATTGTTATTATTGTAGATGAATTTGTAGATCCATTCAATCTTGAACAAGTTATGTGGGCTCTTACAACTAGAGTACGTCCAGATAAAGATGTATTTAAAATTCCATATGCTCCAGGTATGCCGTTAGATCCATCTTCAGAACCTGTAGGAATGCATACTAAATTAGTTATTGATGCAACAACACCAGTAGCACCTGATTTTGGAAGAGATACAGAACTTTTAGGAACTCCAATTGGTGTAGAAAAATGGTCAGAAATTCTTAGAGATTTAGTTAAAGAAGACCAGCTAATAATAGTCAAGTTAATTTTCAAAAAAATAGTTTTTGGAAAAAGAGTATGGCAAACAAACCGTTTCAAAACACGAACGGTTACAGAAATTGGAATAAAATTAAGCGACTTTGTTTAAAGAGTTATTTTCTAGGAACATTTGCTTATGTATTTTGGGATCTCTTTGCTCAAACGGAGTTTGATTTCGGAGAACAGCAAAAATGTAGTTTATAATTTTATGCATTATAGCGACTAAGGCGATTTTAGGCTTTTTGCCTTTAAGGTTTATTTGATAATAATCTAATAGGACTTTATTTATAGGAACTCCATTACGATTGTTACGGATTGAAGCTAGTGCAACAGAATATAATGCTCTTCGACCGATTCGAGTTCCTCTTTTTGAAATTTTATTATCATCGCCTTTAAAATTACCTGATTGATTAACTGAGCTATCAATACCAAAGAAAGCTACAAGATGTTTGGGCTTAAGAAAACCATCAATATCACCTATTTCAGCTATTATAGTAATAGCAGTTAATTGCCCTATGCCAGGAATTGAATCAATTAGTTCAATATTAGCTCTAATAGATTCAGGAAAAGTTTCAGACTGTATAAAATTGTTAATTTTCTGTAACAATGTATCAATCTCTGATTGAATAGTTTTTATTAATGTTATAGAGCTGGCTATTTTGACGGCTAAACCGTCTAACGGTAAGCCAATTATTTTAGCTTCATTAGCAACCTTAAATAATTTGGAATATGTATTTTCCGACCAGATAATGCCCTTTTTAGAGCTATCAAGGAAAATCTTAATTATATTTTCCTTAGGTGCCTCTAAAATTGATTGTGGCGTTGGATATTGACTTAAAAGCTCAATTGAACTTTTAGATGTTGAATCTGAAAATATAGTATTATAGCCAGGAAAAATAACTCTTAAATCAGCGGATAATTTTTTCTTAAAAGTAGAGCTAGTATCTGTAAGTTTGTAATACTCTCTTACAAGATTTTTCAGAAGAAAAATATCAAGGCTAAGTTGTTGTGATAACTTAATGTTTTGAAATTTTCCTATTGTTGCAATAGATAAAGCGTCTTTTTTATCATTTTTCACTTTTCTTATGTCGCCATTTTTGTTAGACTTAGTAACGAGTGGATTGATAACAAATGTGTTATCGAAATATTTATTAAGATAGTGGAAAAGAGATAAATGGTACACGCCAGTGGACTCCATGAAAATTGCAGTTTTCATGTTAAACTCTTCTTCCACTTTTTTTATTTCATTAACTAAGTGGTTGAAGCCATTGAGATCATGCTTTATTTTAAATGACTTCTTATAAATATCACCATTCGGTGCGAGTATTGCAGTATATGAAAAATCAGCTGAAACATCAATTCCTATTACAGGACTATAAAAAAAATTAGACATTGTATATATCTCCTTAAATTAAATTTTAGATATAGAATAGAACTTCCACTCTGTCAGATAGCTTATAACCTTGTTTGTGACACGGGTAATTCCCGAAGGGAAACCCAACCAGCTAAACATAGAATTCTACCTGATGAAATGATACGCTTTTTTACGGGTATAGGTTCTAAAAGACCTCCCAGGAGGTTTACATCTATCTTCTATTCAGGAGTATTATACTAGACTATATAAAACTTGGTTAGATTCCTTTAAGGAATTTAAATAAAAAACTATTTAAGATATGAAATGCATATTCCCTATCGGGGCGTAGGCAAAGTAATAAATTAGAATATTAAAAATAATAAGAGGTGTAATGTTCGTTAGAAAGATAAATAGTTTTCTATCAAATGTTACAACTAGATTATACAAGGAGGTAATAAATAATGAAATGTCCTAGATGTGATTCGGAATTAGTAAACGTAATGGTAAAATCACCAGTTGGTGATGCATGGAAAGTATATCTATGTGATACATGTAAATTTTCATGGAGAAGCACAGAAGGTGAAAATATAACTAACCCAGAACAGTATGATAAAAGGTTCAAATTAAAGCCTGAAGAATTTGATGAATTAGATCAGATTCCACCTGTTCCAAAACTATTAAAAAAATAAAGAATGAATTATAAATTCAGCACTATTAAGTTATATGATAGTTATTTTTAATAAATATTTCTCATATAACTTCTATTTGGTTAAAATTCTATAGCGACTTTTTTTCAATAACCATGTATAACATTATATCTATTAATTATACTCATTGGATTTCAATAAAGTGAAAAATATACTTTTGTGTATTTTATTGATTAATAAAACTGAAAAAGCGATGAGTTTTAACATAAATTAGAAGGGAGAATATTCAAGTGAAAGAAATTTCTTTGAATGTAGGAGAAGGAAAGTATCAAGTTTTTCTTCATGCATTATTTTGTGGTAAAGATGTTTCCATATGTATTTTTGGAGGTGATGTGCCTCATATTGGTGCAGTTGCAGTTGCAGTTCCAAGAAAAAGTCTAACAGGAGACGGTAGCAATTCAGCAAGTGCGAGTGTAATTTGCATAACAGGTCATAAAGAGGATGAAATGGCTAGAAATATTGCATTGAAATTTAGTTCTAAATTTATGTGTAATATTACAGTTTCTGCTGGAGTTCATATTGATGATGCGAAAAAGAAAGATATTGAAGTACTAGGTAGAAATATTAAAAAAATCATAAAGAGTTTTGAAGATAAAATAAGTGAATCATTAAATGAGCATTAGTATGCTTTTAGAAACTATTTACTTTACTAGAGAAAAATGATCAATTACATTTACTCAACAGTGTTTGTGACAGTAGATTCTGTAGAATATGCTATTCAAAATGTCCACAAAAATGTATAGATATATCTATAAAGCTAGTTGTGATTAAGCAAGAAAATTGCTTACACTGTGGAAATTGTATAGAAGTGTGTCAATTTGGTGCAGTTGAAAGAAGAAACTAAATGTAATAAGTTAAGATGTTGTTTATATATGAAACTTTTTCATAAGGAATATAAGTATTCTGATGAACAAATAGTTGCTTGTATGTTATATGGTGTTAAAAATAGTATCTTTAAAGAATATATTACTGAATTATATGAAATAGGTGTCGATGCTGTACTGATTGCTGATCCTGGAATTTTTAGCATAGCGCATCAAGTGGCACCAGACCTTGAAATACATTTAAGTACTCAAGCTAGTAATTTAAACTACAAAACTGCATCGTTTTGGCATAAAGCTGGAATTAAAAGAGTAGTAGCAGCTAGAGAAATGAGCCTTGAAGAGTTGAAGACAATGAGAAAAGAACTACCAGAGACTTGTGATATAGAAGCTTTTGTTCATGGGGCAATGTGCATGGGGATTTCAGGCAAGTGTTTATTATCAAATTATATGACTGGCAGGGATTCTAATAGAGGAACATGTACGCAGCCTTGTAGATATAAATATCATTTATATGAAGAAAAAGAACAAGGAGATTTTCATAAGGTTAACGATGGTGATGATTGTATTATATATAAGAATTCTTCATAAAGTAAAACAATATAAAGTGTATTGGTATAAACAAAAAGTTGGAACTTCTATAAATATCGCAAGGAATATTATTAGAAGTTGCTAAAATATTAAGTAGTAATTATATAAATTAGTCAGTAAAAACAAAAAGCTTAATAGCATAAACATTTTGTTGATTGTGTTGAAAATTGAAGAAATGATAAAATTTAAGTGAATAAATCTATATATGAAAAGGGGAGATAATTATGTTAATTAAAGCGGCAGTTATAAATGAAAAAGGAAACGAGTTCATAATAGAAGATGTAGAATTAGCAGAACCTAAATATAATGAAGTGCTTGTAAAAATTGTTGCTACAGGAGTATGTCATACAGATTCAGTAGTAAGAGATCAATTAATTCCAACACCACTTCCAATAGTATTAGGCCATGAAGGTGCAGGAATTGTAGAAAAAGTAGGACCAGGAGTAAGTAATTTTGAAGTTGGTGACCATGTAGGGATATCATTTAGCTCATGTGGGTGTTGCAGTAATTGTTTAGAAGGTCATGCATATATGTGTGAAGATTTTAACAAGTTAAATTTTGGTGGAATAATGAATGATGGAACTACACGTCTGTCAAAAGATGGAAAAGAAATCGCTATGCTTTTTGGACAATCAACATTTGCAACTCATTCTGTTGTAAATACTAGAAATATAACAAAAGTAGATAAAGATGTAGACTTAAGATTAATAGGACCTTTAGGCTGTGGAATACAAACAGGAGCTGGAACAGTTCTTAATAGATTAAAGCCAGAATTTGGTTCATCAATTGTAGTATTTGGATGTGGAGCTGTTGGATTTAGTGCTATTATGGCAGCAAAATTGACTGGTTGCAGCAAAATTATAGCTGTAGGTAGAAGTGCAGAAAAATTAGAATTAGCCAAGGAATTAGGTGCAACAGATGTGGTGAATAGCAAAGAAATTACTGATGTTGTAGCTGAAATAAAGAAAATAACAAATGGTGGAGCTAATTATACTGTTGAGACAACTGCAGTTCCTGAGATTGTTAATCAAGCACTTTATGCATTAAGAACATTAGGTACAAGTGCTATAGTTGGAGCAACAGGAGATGTTACTATAAATGTACAAAATGCATTAATGGGTGAAGGAAAATCTATGATTGGAGTAATAGAAGGGGATTCAATACCACAAGTATTCATTCCTAAAATTATTGAATATTATAAAGAAGGAAAATTCCCATTTGATAAGTTAATTAAGTTTTATAAATTTGAAGAAATTAACAAGGCTTTTGAAGATTCTAAGAAAGGTTCAGTAATTAAGCCAATTTTAGTTATGAATGATTAATAAATATGCAAAGAATAATAATATATGATGTGCTAATAAACATATGAGAAGAGGTAGCAAAAATATGTATAAAATAGTTAACAAAAGGAGCTTACAAATAATATATTTTTAATGGATATAGAAGCTCCAAAAGTAGCAAAATCTGCAAAACCAGGTCAATTTCTCATTATTAAAAATGATGAGAAAGGTGAAAGAATACCTTTAACAATAGCAGATTATGATGCGGAAAAAGGAACAGTTACTATAGTTTTCGCAGCTATAGGAAAAGGAACTAAGCAATTAGCTGCTTTTAATGAAGGAGATTCAGTTTCTGACTTTGTTGGGCCATTGGGAGTTCCTAGTGAATTTATTCATGAAGAATTAGAAGAGTTAAAGAAAAAGAAACTTATATTTATTGCAGGTGGAGTTGGTGCAGCGCCAGTTTACCCACAAGTAAAATGGATGCATGAACATGGAATAGTTGTAGATGTTATACTAGGAAGTAGAAATAAGGATTTATTAATATATGAAGAAGAACTTAAAGTTGTTTCAGCAAATCTTTATGTTACGACTGATGATGGAAGCCATGGATTTAAAGGAACTGGTTCAGATATGTTAAAAGACTTAGTTAACAATCAAGGAAAGAAATATGATCATGCAGTTATTATAGGGCCAATGATAATGATGAAATTTACTTCAATGTTAACTAAAGAATTAGAAATTCCAACTGTAGTAAGTTTAAATCCAATAATGGTAGATGGTACAGGAATGTGTGGAGCTTGTAGAGTAACCGTTGGAGGAGAAGTTAAATTTGCCTGCGTTGATGGACCTGAATTTGATGGTCATTTAGTAAATTATGATGAATCAATGAGAAGACAAGCTATGTACAAGTCAGAAGAAGGAAAAGCGCAATTGAAAGTTGAAGAAGGAAAGACTCATAGCCATGGTGGCTGCGGTTGCGGAGGAGATAAATAGCATGGATATGAATGAAAGATTAATAAGAATATCAGTAAGAGAACAAGAACCAAAGGTAAGAGCTACAAATTTTGAAGAAGTTTGTTTAGGATATAATGAAGAAGAAGCTGTAAAAGAAGCTTCAAGATGCCTAAATTGTAAAAATCCTAAATGTGTTGATGGATGTCCTGTATCAATCAACATTCCAGGCTTTATAGCACATGTTAAAGATGAAAAATTTGAAGAAGCAGCAAAAGAAATTGCTAAATACAGTGCACTTCCAGCAGTTTGTGGAAGAGTTTGTCCACAAGAAAAGCAATGTGAAGGAAAATGTGTATTAGGAATTAAAGGTGATTCTGTTTCGATTGGTAAGCTTGAAAGATTAACAGCAGACTGGGCAGCATCACATAATGTTGATTTAAGTGCAACAGAACCTAAAAATGGTATTAAAGTTGCAGTTATAGGAAGTGGTCCAGCAGGGTTAACTTGTGCTGGAGATTTGGCAAAAAAAGGTTATGATGTAACTATATTTGAAGCACTTCATAAAGCAGGAGGAGTATTAGAATATGGTATTCCTGAATTCAGACTTCCAAAAGAAAAAGTAGTTAAAAATGAAGTTGAAAATATTAAAAAGCTTGGTGTTAAAATTGAAACTAACGTTATAATTGGTAGAACTATAACAATAGATGAATTATTTGAAGAAGAAGGCTTTAAAGCTGTATTTATTGGTTCAGGAGCAGGTCTTCCTAAGTTTATGGGAATTCCAGGAGAAAATGCAAATGGAGTATGTTCTGCTAATGAATTCTTAACAAGAGTAAACTTAATGAAAGCTGCTGTAGAAGGTTATGAAACTCCAGTAAGAGCAGGAAATAAAGTTGCTGTAGTTGGTGGAGGAAATGTTGCTATGGATGCAGCAAGAACTGCCTTAAGACTTGGATCAGAAAGTCATATTGTATATAGAAGAGGAGAATCTGAACTTCCAGCAAGAGCTGAAGAAGTACACCACGCTAAGGAAGAAGGTGTAATCTTTGATGTGTTAACTAATCCAACAGAAATATTTTTAGTTCAAGTAGCAGAAGCTATTGAAGATGGTGTTGAACTTATGGGATATACTACATGGGGATGTATAGATTTAGTTAGTGCATCAACTGCTGAACTTAAAAAGAGATATGGTTTTATATATGTAGATAGAAATGATGATGGAAGTGGAACTTTAGAAAGATATAAGAAAAAGAGTTTTTATTGGTATAAAGAAGTTATTGCTACAAATGGGGCAAGTTTGAAAAGGGGAAAGTCTTATATAAAAAATAACCCTTGACGCAAATTCGATATATTTTACATTGACAAATTTAATTAATAATAATATAATGTAAACATAAACATGGATTGCGATTGCGTAAAAAATGCATGCAAAACCTATTTATGAACAATTATTGTCCCTAAAACAGGGATATTGTTTATAGATGGGTTTTTTATTTTTAGGAGGAGATTATGGTTATAAAGAAAATATTGAATAATAATGTAGTTATAACAGAAAATGATAGTGGTAAAGAAATTATTGTAATGGGTGCCGGGTTAGCCTTTAAAAGCAAAAAGGGTGATATTATTCCCGAAGAAAAAATTGATAAAATATTTACATTATCAGATAATGAGGCAAAACAAAAATTACAACTTATTTTATCAGAAATCCCTCTAGAATATGTAGAAGTAACAGAAAAAATTATTAATAATGCTAAAGAAAAGCTGGGTAAAAAGCTAAATGATACATTGTATATCACATTAACAGATCATATTTATAGCTCTGTAGAAAGGTATAATGAAGGGTTACCTCTAAAAAATGCATTATTATGGGATACTAAACGCTTTTATAAAGAAGAATTCACAATTGGAATGGAATGTTTACAAATTATTAAAGATAAGTTTAATGTAGATATGCAGGAAGATGAGGCGGCTTCTATTGCTCTTCATATAGTTAATGCACAAATGAATGAAGATATGACTATTCTTTATGATATTACTAAGATAATGCAAGAGATAACTAATATTGTAAAGTATCACTTTAATATTATTTTTAATGAAGAATCATTAGCATATTATAGGTTTATTACTCATTTGAAGTTTTTTGCTCAAAGGCTTCTAAAAGAAAATGATTATAGGGATGATAATGATTCAGAATTATTTGAGACAGTAAAGAAAAAATATAAAGATGCATATGAATGTACTAAAAAAATTGATAAGTTCATTTTAGAAAAGTACAATTACAAATTAGCAGATGAAGAATTACTTTACTTAACAATACATATTACAAAGGTAATAAAAAATAGTTAAGTTTATTAATAAATTATTATAAATTCATTAGTTTTAAATCAAAGGGACAGAACTTTGATTAAGAAACAGTTTGGGATCTGTCTCCTAAACTGAATAGATTAAGTGAAACTTGATTCTGGTGGGGGGATTCCCATCTGAGTCTTGGTTGAACTTATTCAGGAGCGTGCAGCCGTTAGCTCACACTTGAAGAAGTAGGAGTGTTACGGATGCTAGCTATCGAATAAAATTTAGGATGGTGACTGGTAATGCAGGCTATACCTTCATTTTAAAGGTTATTAAGAAAAAAATAAATAATCAAAAATGGAGGAGAAAATTATGAATTATCAAGAATTGGCAAAGAAAATTATTGAACAATTAGGTGGAGAAAAAAATATCACCCATGTTACACATTGTGCAACTAGATTAAGATTTACCTTAAAAAATGAATCATTTGTGGATGACACTAAAGTTAAAAAAATCCAAGGAGTTATGGGCGTTCGCAGACAAAGTGGACAGTACCAAGTAATTATTGGACCTGATGTAAACAATGTTTATGTAGAGTTAGTTAAACACGTTAATGTAAAAGATAGCTCTAATGAACCATCAGAAGAGAAACAAAAAATAGGGGCGAGAATTCTAGATATTATTTCTGGATCTTTTGGTCCAATTATCCCTGTAATAACAATGGCAGGTATGATCAAGGCATTACTAGCATTGATAATTACGTTTATGCCATGGCTAAAAGCAACTAGTACTTATATGGTAATTAACACAATTGCAGATGCAACATATTATTTCTTACCAATTATGTTAGCATATACAGCTGCAACAAAATTTAAAACAAATCCATTCTATGCAATGGCAATTGCGGGAGTATTATTACATCCTAACTTTGCTAGTTTAAAAGCAGCAGGAAACACTACATTTACATTTTTTCATATTTCAGGTAGATTAGTGACTTATTCTTCTTCTGTAATTCCAATTTTATTATCTGTATGGTTTTTAAGCTATATAGAGAAATTTGCAGAAAAAGTATCACCAGAATTCTTGAAATATTTTATGAAACCAGTAGTTACAGTAATTATAACAGCGCCTGTAGCTCTTATAGTATTAGGACCAATTGGCTCATTTCTTGGTGATTATTTAGTAATAATATTACAATTAATTAGTAGTAATTTTGGTTGGCTAGCAGTAGGAATACTTGGTGCGCTTATGCCTTGGATAATTATGACCGGTATGCACCAAAGTTTGCGTCCAATTAACCTTCAAATGATGGTGAATCCAGGATATGATGTATTAATTCTTCCAGCTATGTTATCAGCAAATATTGCTCAAGCTGGTGCAGCAATGGCAGTATCTTTTAAATCAAAAAATAAAGAAATGAAAAAATTAGCAAGAACAACAGGTTCTACAGCATTACTAGGAATTACGGAGCCAGCTATGTATGGTGTCAATTTAAAATTGAAGAGACCTATGATCGGAGTAATGATTGGTGGTGGAACTGCAGGTTTATACGCTGGAATAATGGGGGTAAAAGCAATTGCATTAGCAACAGCCGGTCTGTTAGCATTGCCTATTTTCTTGAGTGAAACATTTCTCCATGCAATAATTACAGTCGTTATATCATTTGTAACAGCATTTGTGGCAACATGGATACTTGGATTTAAAGAAGAAACAGAAGATGAAACAACAGAAGAATTAGTAACAGAAAAACCAATATTAAAATCAGAAAAGAGCCAAACCATAGCAAGTCCAATGAATGGCGAAGTTGTTTCTATAAAAACAGTAAAAGACGATACTTTTGCTCAAGAAACTATAGGAAAGGGGATTGCAATTATTCCAGATGAAGGCAAAGTTATGTCACCAGTAAATGGAACTGTAACTGCATTATTTCCATCAAAGCATGCCATTGGATTAAAGTCTGATGAAGGTGCAGAAATATTAATTCATATTGGATTAGATACAGTTAAATTAGATGGTAAACATTTTGAATCATTAGTAAAACAAGATGATGTCGTAAAAATAGGAGATCCATTAATAAATTTTGATCTAAAAGAAATTAAAGAAGCAGGGTATGATGTGATTACTCCAATATTGATTACTAATTATAGTGAATTCCTAGATATAATTGGAGAAGAAGGAAAAAAAGTAGTCAAAGGAGACAAGATTATAACGATACTTTAGAATTTAAAAGTGATGTGGAATTTCATTGATCTTAATAGATAATATTAAGATTAATGAGGTTATCACTTAGATAAAGCGGAGTTTTTAATGTAAAGATAATATTTAGGAGGGCAAATAGATGAAACATTTTCCGAAAGATTTTTTATGGGGTGGAGCAATTGCGGCTAATCAAGCAGAAGGAGCATATCTTGAAGATGGTAAAGGAATCAATATTACTGATTTAGCTAGACATGGTTTTCAGAATATAGCGGATGATAATATAAATCCAGACGAATTTTATCCAAGTCATGAAGCTATTGACTTTTATCATCGCTACAAAGAGGACTTAATGCTTATGGAGGAAATGGGGTTCAAAGCCTTTCGTCTTTCAATTTCTTGGGCAAGAATATTTCCAACAGGGGAAGAAGAAAAACCTAATGAAAAAGGATTAGAATTTTATGATAATTTATTTGACGAGATAATAAAAAGAGGAATGGAACCTGTAGTTACTATTTCTCATTATGAAACACCTTATGCTCTTGTAGAGAAATATAATGGGTGGGAAGATAGATGTCTAATAGATATTTTCCTTAAATATTGCAAAGTAATATTTGATCGTTATAAAGATAAGGTTAAGTATTGGATGACTTTCAATGAAATAAACAATATTCATATTATTCCATATGCAGCTGGAGCTATTAAAATAGATTCGTATTCTTTAAAAGAAAAAATGCAAATCACTTATCAGGCTTCTCATCATATGTTTGTAGCAAGTGCTTTAGCTAATAAATTATGCCATGAAATAATTCCAGATTCTAAGATAGGCTGTATGTTATCATTAAGCGCAGTTTATCCCAATACTTGTAATCCAGATGATGTGTTTGAGGCAATGGAGTTAAGAAGACGCTCTTTATTTTATAGTGATGTTATGCTTAGAGGATATTATCCAGGTTATATTAATCGTATTTTTGAAGAGTTTCATGTAACTTTGAAAAAGGAAACTGGTGATGATGAAATAATTGCTAGTTATCCAAGTGATTACCTTGCTTTTAGTTATTACCGTAGTACTACTCATGTTGCAGGAAGTCCATTTATGGGGAATACAGGAGGGGTAACAGGTGCAAGTAATCCATATCTAGATACAACTCCATGGGGATGGCAGATTGATCCAAAGGGACTTCGTTTTGTATGTAACGAATTATATGACAGATATCAAAAACCTTTATTTATTGTTGAAAATGGTATGGGAAATATAGATGTGATTTCCGAAGATGGTAAAATTCATGATGATTATAGAATTGACTATTTACGTAGACATTTAGTTGAAGTATCTGAAGCATTGAAAGATGGAATACTTATTATAGGTTACACATATTGGGGACCAATTGATATCGTTAGTGCTGGAACTGGGGAAATGAAGAAACGTTATGGATTTATATACGTTGATAAAGATAATGAAGGGAATGGAACTTTGAAACGTTCTAAAAAAGATAGTTTTTACTGGTACAAAAAAGTCATCGAAACTAATGGAGATAGTTTATTCTAGATTATTGAGTTAAATAGAATTAATATACTTATTAAAATAAATAATTGAATAATATTACCAAAAGTAATATTATTCAATATATAAGATATTTTTGTATATGTTTCATAAAATTTATCTTGTTATAAGGCTTATCAAAGTTAGGTTCGGAAATTAACTTTGATAAGCATTTTTTTACTTAGAACACATATGCTAATTTCTAATTAGTAAAATCTAAACTAGAGAGATTTTCAGCTTTATTTCTTTTAGCTAGTACTCTTGGAGATGTTTCTATATATAGGAAACAAACTGCAGCTGCAATGAAAGGCGATATTGTTGCTAACATCATTGTAGAAGTTAGTCCTAAATTATCTGCAACAATACCAGCTACAATTGGCATGACCATAGCTCCAAAAACTTCACCAACAGCACCTGGAATACCTACTGATGAACCGGCTAAATGTTTGGGTACAGATTCTGTTGTGCAGAGAGACATATATATTGGAGCACATCCAAAGGCAAAGATTGCTCCTACAAATAAGATACCAAATAAAACTACCGCATTTGTTCCACTGTAAGTAAACAACAATACGGAAATACCATTTATAAAGAAAGAAATAATCAACATAGTTCTTCTTCCAAAATAATCAGATAAACCAGAAATTAATATCATACCAACGCATCCGCCAAAACCAAAACCAGACATAACAAAACCAGCAGTTGCAAGTGACATTCCTCTAACTTGAGTTAAAAACATCATAGCGAAGGTTGTAAATACAAATAACCAAGTCATATAGAAACATCCAACCAATGAGGATAGCTTAACATTTCTATATTTTAAAGCTTCAAAAATTCCAGATTTAGCTTCAGTTTGTTCTTGTGTATTAATAATTGAATTGTTTTGAACAGAATTTTTAGGAGATAATTTTGATTCCTTCATTTTAATGCCTAGTATAATAGCAATAATTAAACTTGGAAGTCCAACAATAAAGAATACCAATCTCCAGCCAAAAACTGCTGTTAATTGAGTGGCAATAATAGCTCCTAATCCAATACCAACTAATGGAAAAGAACTTTGATGAATTCCAAGATTAAGGCCTCTTTTACTAGGGGTAGATACTTCAGATATGGCAGCCACACTTGTAGAGAAAACTCCACCTTCACCAATGCCAAGCAATCCCCTTACGATCATTAGACCACTATAGCTTTTTGCTATACCTGAAACCCAAGACATTAAAGAAAAGAATATTGTTGCAGGTATAAGTATTTTTTTTCTTCCAACTCTATCAGATATATTTCCAAGTCCCCAGGTGGATACAGCCCAAGTCATAGCTAATACCGAAGTTAATGCTCCTGCTTGAGCATTATTTAAATTAAATTCTGGCATAATCATTGGGAAAAGATATACAATTGCAAGACGATCTAGCCCAACTGTACCCCAAAGAATTGTTAATAGTATTACTAATTTCCATTCATAAGCTTTAGAATTTTTGTTATTTGTCATATTATAGTCCTCCTTTAATTATTCAATGTTTTGAAGATCATCGTATGATAGAATTGTATTAATTTTTTCATTTCCATTTTTTCTTACTGTTGGTTGTGGCTTTTGATTGAAGTTTAAACTCAAGCTTTGATTTGAATAATGGCCACTAAAGTCATAAAAATACTTACAAGAAGGGATTTGTCCTAAATCGATATCAGCATAAGCTATACCTTCTTCATTTGGTGCAATTTCGTTGCTTATAATTTTCCCATTTGGCCCGAAAATACAGGTTCTTCCGCCACCGAAATCTACTAAAGGTTGAAATTCTTCTTTTTGACTATCAGTAATACAGAATTTTTCAAGCATTTCTTTGGTATAAATCTGAGAACTCATTAATACAAAAGTCTGATTTGATACTGCGTAAAATTTACTTGAAACCTCACAAGGTGGTATTGAAAATAAATTCTCATCTCCTGGGAAAAATGCAGGCCAAGCAGATACATGTACTTGTTCATTTAAAGAATTCATAGCTGCAATATTTAAAGGCATTAAATGCTCAGCACATTCTAACCCTCCTAAGTTTCCAAGCTCTGTCTTAAAGCAAGGCATCATACTTCCATCTCCATCCCCCCAGATGTATCGTTCTGCATTAGTTGGTTTAAGTTTTCTATGTTTTCCAATTAAATCACCATTAGGATTAAACCAAAGTTGAGTTAAATATAAAGAACCACCATCTAATTCACTTACAGAAACACATACATAAACTCTATTTTTCTTAGAACATTCACTTATTTTTCTAACAGCCATACTTGGTATTTCAACTGCATTTTTATATAATTCTTCATAAAATTGAATTCCATATCCTGGAGTACTAAACCATATCCACCATGGATAGCCAGGAATGAAGGCTTCGGGAAAAGCTACTAATTTAGCACCATTGCTTGCAGCTTCATCAATTAATGAACAAGTTTTTTCTACAGTCCTTTCTAAATCTAGATATACTGGCGCAGCTTGTACAGCAGCTGCTTTAAATTTTGGATAGATCTTTGACATAATAATTCCTCCTTAAAATAAAACAAGGCACTAACTCACAGAGTTAGCGCCTTTGCTAAAATAACTTTATTTAATTATTGAATTAATTCTAACATATAAGAAAATAATATAAATCAAATTATAGTTTCAAGACATCAAATTTTAGTTGAAGGCTTTCTATTGACATCTATTACAAATAATAATATTATTTGTACAATATTGATGTTAAAAATTTAGAAAGGGGGAATGAACTATGAATACAAAGGATTTAAAATCATTCTTAAAGGTATGTGAGTATAAGAGTATAAGTAAAGCGGCACAATTTTTATATGTAACACCTCAAGGACTCAGTAAAAGTATAAAAAATATTGAAAATGAATTAGGAGTTGAATTATTTTCTAGAACACCTCAGGGAATAGTTCTTAATGAATATGGTAAACTTCTTGAAAAAAAGGCAAGTAATATTATTAAGGAAATGGAAAGTATTTTTGATATAAATGATGAGGCAAATAATCAAAAAGAAACTATAAAACTTGCATCCACATATGGGGTTTTAAGCTATTTATCTATTGATTTTATACGTGAATTTAATAAAATATATCCTGATATTATAGTAACCACAGCGGAATTTCCTGATAGTCCTGTAGAGAATGCGGTTTGGAATGAAATACAAGATATAGGATTTATTGCTGGACCTGTTGACGCCATTAAATTTAATGCTATATTTTTAAAAAGCTTTAAACACTGCCTCGTAGTTGAAAAAAATAATCAACTAGCTAAAAAAGAAAAGTTATCCTATATAGATTTAAAAGACGAGCCTATTATTTTAGAATCACGTGAATTTAAAGCTTACACTAATAATATAAATAAATTTTTAAAACATGGTGTTAATATTAATATAGTATTTGAAACATCTGAAATAGATTTTGCACATAAATTAGCGAGTATGAATAAAGGTATTGCAATTACAGTAGATTTTGCTGCTAAAGAAAATCACTATGAAAATACAGTTGTAATTCCTTTTGAGGATGAAAATAATACTTGGGATATTTATATGATAACTAAAAAAGATAGACCGATTAGTGAGGCAGGTCAAACATTTATTAATTATGTGATTGAATACCTTAAGGATAAATAACTGATTATTTATATTCCTAGGCATAGAATTTTCTGAAGTTGCTTCAAATAAAGGTTGAAATTTCAATATGCTTTTAAAGTAAAGAAAATAATGGAGAAAGTAGTTTGACAAGGTAATATCAATAAATTAATAGCGCAAGAACAGCAGCTCTAATTTCTTTTACATTTAAAAAGAAAGAATTATTAATAACCTCATCTTTCATTCAGTCTCATAAGCCTTCTACGGCATTCAGTTTAGAACTATATGTTATAATTATCAAGAATCATAACTATTTTACCTTCACCATATTGTTTAAATATACTTTAGATAAATCCTAAAAGCTTTATGTCTTCATGTTTTCAATAGGTTGAAATTATTATTATCAATAAGATTTTTTTAAATCTTAAAATCTTACTTAAAAGTCGCTTGTTTTTTATGGCTACTTTTCAAGTGTATATGTTAGTCTTGTATAATTAAAGTTTAACTTTTGTAATACTCGTAACATACATCTGTTGATATATTTAACATTGAAATTATTACTATAAAGTAAAAATAAATAAGAGAATATACGTTATGATGAATATTGAGCAAAATAATCAATTCGGTTCTTTTCTTTTTTGAATTTATAATTAGATATGGATATATTTCTTTTAAAAATTGAAGTGCATCATTATATTTACAATAGTGGATTTTAAAGGTCATGCTTCGCTTTCACCATAAATTCACGACCATTTGTATGTGGCTTGAATAGCTTTCTACAGGTGGTCGTGTTTTTTTATTGTTAAGTGGTGGATCACAATCATACTTGCTAAATCTTCAATTTAGATTTTTTCGGACGTTTTTTATTTTCATGTGCTTAAAATGATTTATACCCTAAGTTAGAAGCTAATTATTTTGATGAAAATCTCTAATAATACCTAAGAAGGATTTCAAAATATCATCTAAGAACAAATCTTTCCTATATATTAAATTAATTGTCTGCTTAGGTGGATAATCAGAAATAGGAACTGCTTTAAAATCAACTTTATTTATAGATTTTATATAAGAATTTGGCAAAATAGTAATGTTATCTGAATGTTCCATTAACCTTACGCAAGAATCTAAATTAGTTGCTTGAATCCTAGGTTTACAAATATGATTTATAAGGCTAAAGGCTTTATCAATATTCTTTCGTGAATTGGAAAAGTGAGGTAATAATATGATATTTTCTTGTACTAAATCTTTTAATGATACAGATGAATATTTTGCGAGCCTTGAGTTTAATGGTACAGCAGCAAGATAAGATTCGATATTTAGGAGTTCACAATGAATGGCAGAATCTTCTGTTGGTTCATAAATTAATCCTAAATCCAGTTTGCCATTTTTTATGTTGTCAATGATTGTCCTGGTATTATGCTCTTCCATTGTAATTAAAATATTATTATGCGTATTATTAAATATTGAACAAGGAATTAGTAGCAAGTGAGAACCGGAAGCTCCAATTTTGATTTGCTCTCTCGATTTCCCTGCATAATTTCTAATGTCTGCTTCTGCCTGTTCAAGATCAAAGAAAATCTTATATACATGTTGTTTTAAAATTTTGCCAGGCTCTGTTAGCACTGTCCTTTTTTGAACATAATCAAAAAGTTTTACATTCAACATGCTTTCTAATATTTTTATTTGATTGCTTAAGGTAGGCTGTGAAATATTGAGACGCTCTGCCGCCTTTGTATAATGAAGCTCTTCAGCAAGGACTAAAAAATAGTTTAATAATCTTATTTCTAACATAATATTATGTTGCCTCCTATTCATAGATGTGAACTATGGTCATCATATTAAATATAGTATTGATAGATAAATGATAAACCAATATAATTAATTTGTAAATGATATCAAAAAGAAAAATAAACTAACAGGGGGAAAATATTATGGATTATAAGCAGTTATCCAAAGATATTATAAAAAATGTTGGTGGTGTAGAAAACGTTTCTGCATTAACACATTGTGCTACAAGATTAAGATTTAATCTAAAAGATGATAACAAAGCTGCCACTGATATATTAAAAAATACAAAAGGTATTATGGGAGTTGTAAATAAAGGAGGACAATATCAAGTGATTATTGGCAGTGATGTTGCAAACGTATATGCAGAGATAAATAAAATTGCTAGCTTTGATAATGATTCTTCAAGTGAAATAAAGAATGATAAAGGTCCAGTAGTAAAAGTACTTGATACAATTGCAGGTATTTTTACACCAATCATTCCAGCTATTACTGGTGCTGGTATGTTAAAGGCAGTTATGGCACTATTAGTTGCATTTAAAGTAATTGGAAATCAGACTCAGGTATATTCGATACTTAATTTTATGGCAGATGCAGCATTTTACTTTTTACCATTTTTAATTGCTAATTCAGCAGCAAAGAAATTTAAATGTAATCCTTATATGGCAATGTCTATAGCAGCGATTATTTTACATCCAAATTTTATTGGCATGGTTGACGCAGCTAAAAAAGGCGGAACAGGAATTTACTTTTTAGGGTTGCCAGTAACTTTGGCAAGTTATTCATCTTCTGTTATTCCAATTATTTTAGGTGTTTGGTTTATGTCATTTGTTGAACCTATAGCAGATAAGGTTTCACCAAATGCAATTAAATTTTTTACAAAGCCACTATTAACATTATTAATTACTGGACTAGTTACTTTAATAGTGCTTGGACCTATCGGAATAATTTGCGGTAATGGAATTTCGGGAGCTATTGCATTTATAAATACATATGCTAGATGGCTAGTTCCTCTTATTGTTGGTACATTCTCACCACTACTAGTAATGACAGGTATGCATTATGGATTAATTCCTATTGGTATTAATAATTTAGCAACTGCAGGTTTTGATATAGTAGTAGGACCAGGTATGCTTGGCTCTAATATTGCACAAGGTGGAGCAGCACTTGCTGTAGCACTTAAAACAAAAAGCAGTGAATTAAAGCAATTAGCTTCATCAGCAGGTATTACAGCAGTTTGTGGTATTACTGAACCAGCAATGTATGGTGTAACGTTAAAATTGAAACGTCCTTTAATTGCAGTTATGATTGGTGGAGGCGCATCAGGACTATTTTTAGGTATTACTGGAGTTGGAAGATATACAGCAGGTTCACCAGGACTTTTAGCATTGCCAGGGTATATTGGAACAGAAGGCTTTAGAAATATTACGCTTGCATGTATTGGTGCAGCTATAGCATTTGTTGTTTCCTTTGTTGCTACTCTTATTATAGGTTTTGAAGATATTGCTGAAGTTAAAGAGAATGATTCTAAAACAGAGGTTGCTGTAGATGAAAACGACGATGTTCAAGACAGTATTGCTTATTCACCAATTGAAGGAAAAGCAGTTTCATTAAGTAAAGTGAATGATCCAATGTTTTCAGAAAAAATGATGGGAGATGGGATAGCGATTATTCCAAAGGAAGGCAGAGTGGTTTCTCCTGTGAATGGTAAAGTTAGTGCAGTTTTTGAGACAAAACATGCTATTGGAATTATTTCAAATGAAGGTGCAGAAATATTAATTCATATTGGACTAGATACAGTAAAGTTAAACGGAAAATTCTTTGAGGCTAAGGTAAAAGAAGGAGATTCAATAAATATAGGTGATTTGTTAGTTAAATTTAATTTAGAGGAGATTAAAAAAGCAGGATATGATGTTATTACTCCTATAATAATAACTAATACATCAAAATATAGAGAAATTACCTTTGATGTCAATGAAGGCGAAGATATAAGAGAAAAGGATAAGTTAATAAATTTGATTAAGTAAATTAAAAGATAGAATTCATAAGAATATATGAAGTATAGTTTTAGATAGAGGAGACGAAAAATATGGATAGAAATTTTCCGGAAGGATTTTTATGGGGTGGTGCTTTAGCTGCTAATCAGTGTGAAGGAGCATATAAAGAGGGTGGAAAAGGATTAACTACAGTGGATCTTTGTCCAATTGGCAAAAAAAGAACTGAAATTATACGTGGAAAAATCGATGAACTAAGAGAATTGGAAGGAGAGTTCTATCCTTCCCATGAAGCTATAGATTTTTATCATAGGTATAAGGAAGATATAGCATTATTTTCAGAAATGGGATTTAAATGTTTAAGAGTATCAATAGCATGGTCAAGAATATTTCCGAGTGGTGATGAAGAAATACCAAATGAAGAAGGGTTGAAATTTTATGATTCTTTATTTGATGAAATGCTAAGTCATGGAATTGAGCCAGTGGTTACGATTTGCCACTTTGATACACCAATTGGAATTATTCAAAAGTTTGGTGGATGGAAAAATCGTAAGTTTGTAGATTTCTATTTAAATTACTGTAAAGTAATTTTCGAAAGATATAAAGAAAAAGTTAGGTATTGGATGACGTTTAATGAAATTAATATGATACTGCATTTACCGTTTATGGGAGCTGGAGTACGATTTAAAGAAGGAGAAAATGAACTTCAAATTAAGTATCAATCAGCTCATCATGAATTAATTGCAAGTTCACTCGCAACAAAGCTTGCTCATGAAATAATTCCAAATTGTATGATCGGATGTATGATAGCAGCGGGAGATTTTTATCCGTATTCATGTAATCCTGATGATGTGCAAAAAGCAAAAGAAAAGGAAAGAGAAAATCTTTTATTTATTGATGTTCAATCAAGAGGAAAATACCCAGGTTATGCTAAAAGATTTTTTAAAGAAAATAATATAGAAATTGAGATGGAACAAGAAGACGAAGAAATTTTAGAAAAACATACAGTTGATTTTATTGGATTCAGCTATTATGCAAGCAGGTGTGTTTCTACTGATCCAGAAGTCTTAAAAGGTGAGACGGCAGGAAATGCATTTAAGTCAGTAAAAAATCCGTATTTAAAATCTTCTGAGTGGGGATGGCAGATTGATCCTAAAGGATTAAGGATTACATGCAATAGTCTATATGATAGATACCAGAAACCATTATTCATTGTTGAAAATGGGTTAGGTGCTGTTGATAAAATTGAAGAAGACGGTTCTATAAATGATGATTATAGAATTGAATATTTAAGTGAACATATTAAAGAAATTGGAGAAGCCATTAAAGATGGTGTTGACTTAATTGGATATACTCCATGGGGCTGCATAGATTTAGTGTCAGCATCTACAGGTGAAATGAAGAAACGTTACGGATTTATCTATGTTGATAAGGATAATGAAGGGAATGGAACATTGGAAAGATATAAGAAAAAGAGCTTTAATTGGTATAAAGAAGTTATAGCGACAAATGGGGCTAGTTTAAAAAAATAAAATTCATATTTAACCGCATCCGTAAATATAAATGTACTTTTAGTATCAGCTTTTGGTTTAGTATTTAAAACTAAAAGTTGATACTACAATAGTTAGTGTTTATGTTATACTAAAATAATAGTATATAGCAAAGGAGCTAATTTTAATGGATTAACTCCTTTTTATTTCGGGAAAATTTATTTGTGGAAGTGGTCTGAAAAAACTCTATTGCATCAAAAAAATTAAAAAGGTGAATAGTTATGGTTTGAAAAAATATAAACATTAAAAATATAATAACTTAGGAGAAGCTAAATGGATATTATACTTGTATTTAAACAAATGATAATTTTATCTATATTGATGATTGTTGGCTATATAGCTAATAAGAGAAATATTATGAATGAAGAAAGTGACAAATTATTTTCAAAATTAATTGTAAATATTACTTGTCCAGCTTTGATTATTTATTCAGTTGCATCTGGAGAAAGATTAGAAGATAAGAGTATGCTTATATATATTTTTGTAATAGCAATAATATATTATGTGTCTATACCAATTATATCTAAAATTTTAATTAAGATATTAAAAATAAAAAAAAGTGTGCAGGGATTATATGAAAGCATGCTTGTATATTCTAATTTAGGATTTATGGGTATACCAGTTGTAAGTTCTATATTTGGAAATCGTGCTATATTGTATATATCAATAATTATGTCTGTATGTAACATCTCGCTTTTTACTTATGGTATATTTTTATTAACTAAGGATAATGGAAATGCAGGTAAGCAAACTACTGATATTAAAAAATTCTTTAATGCAGGAACTATTTCAGCGATTATAGCAATTGGACTATATATAATGAATATTTCTTTACCTGAAATTATATTAGAACCTCTTAAATTGGCAGGTGATATAACAACGCCTTTAGCCATGCTTGTGATTGGCTCAACACTTGTGAAATTTTCTTTTAAAGAAATTATAAAAGAAAAATGGATTAGTATATTTGCAATTATAAGACTTTTTGTATTAGCAATAATTGTATGGTGCATAGGTCATATCTTTATTAATGACAAGCTTCTATTAGGAGTTTTAGTAATTATTTCTGGAATGCCAGTTGCATCTAATATAGTGATGATGTGCAGTGAATATGGAGGCAATCAAGAATTTATTACAAAGGGCGTATTTATTTCAACATTATTTTCTGTTGTCACAATACCTATTATTGCAGTATTACTTTAATATTATATTCAATTTCTGAATAAGTTAAAGCCTGAGGTTTAGTATCACCAATTTTCTTCACTGGAGCGTGGAATATTCTATCAAAGGACAAACTTAAGAATCCAGGTGTAGAATAGTGGCCAGCAGTATCAATTAGGAATTTTCCAGGTATAATTTGTTCTAAATCAACATATGCACTACCTCCGACATCATGAGGTAGTGTATTACTTATAACTGCACCATTTGGACCTAGTATTTTTGCAAATCCATATCTAAGCTGCATGAAACTCTTTTGATATTCTGTTTCTCATAAAATATCACGCATTTCTTCAGCCCAAATATTGAATTAGATGTTTTAGAAGGAATGGATATGTCCAAAATTTGATTATTATCTATTTTGATGATATAATTACCTAAGTAATTATTACTTAGGTAAGTATATGTGAGGTGAAATAAAATTGAATTTATACGGACATAAAGTAAATCAGCTGGCTCGGAATTTCACAAAGAAATTAAATGAGAGAATTTCTCCTCTTGGTTTATATTCTTCACAGTGGGCGATTACTTTATACTTATATGAAAAAAAGCAATGTACACAAATAGAATTATGTAAATATCTTGATGTAGAAGCTCCTACAATTACTAGGACATTAACTAGGATGGAAGAAATGGGACTGGTAATCAGAAATGATGGAAAGGATAAGCGTGAAAGAGTTATAAAACTAACAGAAAAAGCTTATGAGATGTTTCCTAAATGGCGTGAAGCTGCTCAAGATTTAGAAATAGAGGCTATAAATAATATTGATAAAGATGAACTAGAAATTTTTAATAGTATTTTAGAAAAAATGATGAAGAACTTAGAACAATAGTAGGAATACGAGTTTTGCAAAGAAATACAGATCAATAAAAAAGGAGAACACATGGATACGACTATAATAAAACAAGCATTTAAAATTAATAAAACCCCATTTCCTTGGCAAAAAGCAATAAATGCTGCAATCTGTGCAGGATTTCCAGTAATTATCGGCATCTTAGTAAATCAACTGCATTTAGGATTATTAGCAGGGATAGGGAGTTTTTCTTATCTATATGTTTCACATCAACCATATGCTCAGCGTGCAAAAAAAATATTTTTTACTGCTATTGGTATCAGCCTTTCAGTTGCACTTGGTACGTTATCCGCGCCATATCCAGTACTCATTATTTCAATAGTGGGTTTGATTGGAGCAATTGTAACTTTTATATTTGGCATACTTAAAATACAAGGTCCATCTGCAATTTTTTTTGTATTAAGTTTTATAATGGTAACAGGAATGCCTGTTAATCCATCAGAAGTTTTTATACGGACTTCTGTAGTGCTTATGGGGGGGATCTTTTCATGGATAGTTAGTATGGCAGGATATTTTTCTAATCCACATGGTCCTGAAATAAAAACTCTTAAGAAACTTTATTTAGCTTTAGCAGAATTTAGTGAAGCTATTGGTGATGAAAAGATTAATGATATAAGAAATCGTACTGTTAATTCTTTAAGAGAAGCTGAGGAAATTCTTTTGACAGGTTATATTCCGTGGAAAAATTCATTCTTATTTAATCGTTTATCGCTTTTAAATGAAGAAGCTAATAAATTGTTTTTAGAAATGCTTGAGCTGCATACTAATAAAAACACTAAAGTGCCAAAAGAACTTAGTGACATGATAAGAAAATTATCCATGGCAATTGAATTAAAAGATGGAGAAACAATTAAAATAGATCCACCATCTCAAAAACTGGATGATGGCTATAATAATTTTTTAGAAATAATTTATGATGCTGAGGCCATTATAAATGTTCCGTTAACATATATTGGAAAAGGGGTCAAAATTTCAAAACCTTCTCTTATGATGAAATTTACTAGAGCCTGCAATAAAGATTCAATAGTATTTATTAATGCAGTTAGATATGGAATTGTTCTTTCAATATCAGCTATAATAGCTTTTAGTTTTCCATTTAGCAGACCATACTGGATTCCCCTGTCATGTGCTGCTGTCATGTCAGGCTCAACTGTCATGGCAACATTTCATAGGGCAATTCAGCGTTCTTGCGGTACAATTATTGGATTAATGATAGCTATTATTATTTTAAAATTCCACCCAGAAGGTTTCATGATAGTTATAATTAATATGCTTTTAACAGCGATAACAGAACTTTTTATTGTGAAAAATTATGCTGTAGCAGCAGTGTTTATAACGCCAAATGCATTACTTATAGCAGAAGCATCAACTCAAATACATAATGTTACTTATTTTGCGACAGCACGTATTACTGATATATTGATTGGATCTGCAATTGGATTAATTGGGACATACATTATTGGACGTCGTTCAGCATCTAGCCGATTACCAGATTTAATAGTGAAATTAATACGTAGTCAGGCTAGAGTATTAGTTCGATTGGCAACTAACAATAAAGAAAATAATAGTGACAGTACAAAATGGATAAAAGAAAAAATGGGAATAAACCTTATGAATTTTAAAACTGCATATAATACAGCATTAGGTGAGATTCCTCATAATGAGGAAATACTTGAAATGATGTGGCCAGCATTTTTCTCCTTAGAACATATTAGCTACTTGCTTAATCAATGCTGCATGACGAAGGGATATTTAAGTTTGGCTGATGAAGATTTAGCACAACTGCTGCTTGTATTAGAAACAATGGCAACATCTATTGAGCAGAAAAAAGCAATAAAACCTAAAAGAGTTTCTATTATAGAGGAAATACATCAAATTTGTGAAGAAATTAATGTAATTCAAGAAGCACTTACTATGAAGAGTGCATGGTAAAAAATTAATGTTTAATTTTGTTATCTATTAGATATTATAAAAGATTCTAGAAATATGTTAGATATACTATTATTAAGCTTCCAGAAGAAGAAGCTGCAAATATTGCATTTCACATAATAAATGCTCAATCACAAAGTAATGACTTAAGAGATAGTATGAAATATGCTAAAATGATTGATGGAATCGTTAATTTGGTAAGATATTCAATTGGCAGCAGCCTGAAAATGGAAGGAATTCACTATCAGCGTTTTATTACACATGTTAAATTTTTTACAGAAAGGTTTTTTAATAATGAAATGTTGAAGGACGAGAATGATGTAATGTTTGAACAGATAGCTACATTATATCCAAAAGCAATGGAGATTGCTTTTAAAATAAAGGATTATATAAAAAAGGTTTATGATGGAGTTATTCCTAAAGATGAATTAACCTATTTAGCTGTTCATATAAATAGATTGCAATCTTATAATGAAATAAATAATAGTTTTATTATTTTAATTTCAATAAATTTCATATGATGGATTTTGAAAAGTTATTATATTATTTAATTCTATATTAATATCACAAAAACTTTATATTTTGTATCAATTTATTGTTTATGATTTAACACCAAAAAATTGATACCACAATATTTAGTGTTTATGTTATAGTAAATTAAACTATGCAGCAAAGGAGCTAATTTTAATGGATTAACTCCTTTTTTGATTTGGAAATTTATTTATATTAATGATTGTTGGTTACTTAGCTAATAAGAAAAAAATTATGACTACAGAAAGTGATAAATTTAGGAAGCAGAAACAAAGATTTATTAATATATGAAGATAAATTAAAGAATGCTGCTGGAAATCTTTATGTAACAACTGATGATGGCTCATATGAATTTAAGGGAACTGGATCAGATATTCTTAAAGAAGCAGTTTATGCTGGTGGAGATGCAGTTACAGGAGCGGCAACAGTAATTTTAGCTATGGGTGCTGGGAAAAAAGCAGCTAAAGCTATAGATGAATACTTACAAGTAAAATGATATATATAATAAAAAATTAAAATAATTTTTATAAAAATCCTTAGATACATTAATTTGAATGTTGCTAAGGATTTTGTTTTATTTTTCATTAAATTGAATTATGTAATCAGTGAAAATTTTCCCTGCATATGAGAGGATAGAGTCTTTTTTATATATTAATGTTACATTCCACACAAAGGATTTATCTATAAAAGGTATTGAATAAACATTTGGATAATTTATATCGCTTACAACAAAATCAACACTAATACCAATACCCTTATTAAGACGACTGAGCTTATGTGTAATTAAAATTTCAGCGGTAGTAAAAGCAATATCTGGCTCAAAGGCAGCTTGTCTGCATTTTTCAATAAAGTTATGATATAACTTAAAGTTTTTATCTACAATAATAATTTTTTCATTTTTCAAATCTTTGAAACTTATTTCACTCTTTTGGGAAAGATAGTGTTTGTCATTTATAAGTGCACAAAGATTATGCGTTTGAACAATTTTGAAATTGAACTTTGATTCGTCAACAGGGCCAACTGTAAGGGCAACATCTAATTCTCCAGTTAAGATAGCTTTTTCACAATCAAAGTCACGATATTCTGCTGTAGTTAACTGAATATTTGGATTGTTTTGTTTAAAATTATCAATAAGATCAGTAGAAAGTGCATTGAGAACTCCAAAGGAAAAACCTACAGATAATTTTTGGCGATTAAGACTAGTCATTTTATTTATGTCATTTAGAATTAGGTCAAATTCGTTTATAAGATGGATAGAGTGTTCTTTTAGATATTTTCCGTATTCTGTGAGTTTAAGCCCACTAACTGTACGATAGAATAAAGGAGCATTTATACACTCTTCTAGACTTTTTATCGCTTTACTTAATCCTTGCTGAGTGATATAGAGATTTTTGGCAGCTTTTGAAAAGCTTTCATCTTCGCATATTTGTAAAAAATACTTTAATTGCTTTATATCCAAACTAGTCACACTCCATTCAAAAAGGAAACAAATATATTTATTATTATAACATGTTTTGATAATTTTTTACATATTTATTCTGCTTCAACTTTAAGTTGTAGATGTACAAAATAGAGCTGTTTTAAAAATAATTTTTTTAATTATACAATTATATCAGAACATGATTGATAAATAATTATCAAGTATGAATACATTTACAGAAGGAGAGTTTATTTATGGAAAATTATAAGCACGTATTTCAACCATTAAACATTGGGAAAATGACAATTAAAAATCGTATGCAATATACGCCATTAGTTGCATGTGTATCTACTGCAGATGGTGAAGTTAATCAAGAAATGATTGATTGGATAGGATATCAAGCTCGTACTGGTGTAGGTTATATTACAATTGGTGATACTCAAATCGATTTAGAACGTGCACGTTGCTTTTATGGTGAGTTAAACGTTACACATGACAAATATATGACAGGTCTTTCATTACTTACTGAAGAAGCTCATCGCTATGGATGTAAACTTTCTATAGAATTATCACATGCTGGCCGTGGTGCTGTTGCTAGCATGAATACTAAACCAGCTTTTGCACCTTCATATTTGCCAGAAAAAAATTGCCAGCCTGATATTAAAGTTATGGATAGAAAAGATATGGATTGGGTTAGAAATCGATGGGTAGAATGTGCAGTACGTTGTAAAAAAGCTGGTTTTGATATGGTTATGATCCATAGTGCTCATAATAACTTGCTCGGACAATTCTTATCACCAGTAAGCAATGTTCGTACTGATGAATATGGAGGATCCTTTGAAAACCGTATGAAATACCCATTAGAAGTAATAAAGGCAATTCGTGATGCTGTAGGGCCAGATTATCCTCTTGAAATTCGTATGAGTGCAAATGAAATGACTCCTGGTGGTCTTGAATTTGAAGAAACTTTAATCTATGCACAAGAAGTTCAAAAATATGTAAACTGTATTGATGTTTCAAGAGGAAACGTATTTAATGAAACTGGTGTTATGTGGCTATGTCCTTCATATTTACAACCACATATGATTAATGTAGAATTCTCTAAGAAAATAAAAGAAGTAGTTAATATACCTGTATCAGTTGTAGGTAATATATATACTATTGAAGAAGCTGAACAAATTTTAGCAGAAGGTAAAGCTGATATTGTTGGTATGTGTCGTTCTTTTATGGCTGGTCCTAATATGATTGAAAATGCAGTAAGAGGTCAAGAATATAAGACTCGTCCATGTATAAGATGTATGGATGGATGTGGGGCTATATACCATGGTATGCCATTAAGATGTTCAGTTAATCCAAAGATTGGACGTGAGCATCGTTATAGAAATATTCCTAAGGCAGAGGTCAAAAAGAACGTATATGTTATAGGCAGTGGTCCTGCTGGTATGCAAGCAGCTCTAACATTAATTGAGCGTGGACATAATGTAACAATAATTGAAAAAGGGAACAAACTTGGAGGATTACTTCATGATGCTAGTGTTCTACCATTCAAACAAGAATTACGTAATTATAAAAACTGGATTGTTCGTCAAACAGAAGAATGCGGTGCAAATATTAGATTAAATACAGAAGCAACTAAAGAAATGATTCTTAAAGAAAAACCAGATGCTGTTATAGTAGCAACAGGAGCTACATTCTTTAAACCTAATATTCAGGGTATAAATAATGACAATGTTAAAGATGTTTGTGATGTTGATAATGGTACTGTTGAAGTTGGACAAAAGGTTGCTGTCTGCGGTGGTGGTCTAACTGGTGTTGAATCAGCATTAGCTTTAGCTAAACAAGGAAAAGATGTTACTGTAGTTGATATGATTCCAGATGGAGATTTCTGTAGTAGTATGTTCTATATTATTCGTTATTCTTTACTTGATGAAGTGAAAAAAGCTGGTGTCAAGTTTGTTGGAAACAGCAAAATTAAGGAATTTAATGATAAAGGTGTTGTTATAGAAGATAAGGAAGGAAATATAAGCACTCTTGAAGCTGATACTTCAGTTATTGCTCTTGGACTTAAGGCAGATAATTCATTATATAAAGAAATTGCAGCTGAAATGCCATTAGACACATTTATTGCTGGTGACTGCGATACTCCAAAGAATATAATGAATGCAACATTCTCAGCATTTAATATAGCAGTTGAAATTTAAGTGAAAACCAATAAATAATTAATTTATTGATAGTCAAAAGACGCAGATATCCTGCGTCTTTTATAGATTAGAATTAAATTTTATACTAGTACAGATGATGATTTTATTTCTTGATATTTAAATAGTCCTATTATAAAGTGTTAATTATAAAATGGAGTATAGTTTATTGTTTTAGGAGTGATATCTATGAATATAAAGCTGATTGAAAAAGCTGAGAAAAGTCATAATTTAAGTAAGAAAGAATTAGTAAATATACTTAAGGATAGTAGTATTGATGAAGCACTTTTTGAAGCTGCCAATAGGGTAAGAAAAAAATATGTAGGGGATGAAGTTCATTTAAGAGGTATTATTGAATTTTCAAATATATGCAGATGTGATTGCTTATATTGCGGATTAAGAAAGTCTAATGGAAATATTAAAAGATACAGATTAATGCCTGATGAAATAATTGACTTAGCTAAGAAGGCTGTTGGATACGGATATAAGAGCATTGTTTTGCAGTCAGGAGAAGATTTGTATTATACAGTAGATATCCTTACAAATATAATATCAAATATAAAGAGAATGGGAGTAGCAGTTACTTTAAGTTTGGGCGAGAAAACATTGGAAGAATATAAAGCTTACAAGGAAGCAGGAGCAGATAGATATTTAATTAGAATAGAAACTACTGATAAGGAGTTGTATGAATATTTAGACCCAGGAATGAGTCATGATGAAAGGAAAAGATGCCTTAGAGATTTAAAAGAATTAGGATATGAAGTTGGTACTGGTAATTTGAATGGCCTGCCTAATCAAACTATAGAATCTATAGCTGATGATATACTATTCTTTAAAGAAATAGATGCAGACATGATTGGTTTAGGTCCATTTATTCCAAATGAAAATACACCTTTAAGTAATTTTAAAGCAGATAATTTTACATTGAGTATAAAGGTAATGGCTTTAGTTAGGCTTTTGCTACCAAATGTAAATATACCTGCTACAACTGCAATGGAAAGTTTAAATGGAAATGGCAGAATAATTGCACTTTCAAGTGGAGCCAATGTTGTTATGCCGAATATTACAGAAGGAGAATATAGAAAATTATATGCAATTTATCCTGGAAAGATATGTATAAATGAAACGCCAAATCAATGTTGGAACTGTATTACTGGGAAAATAAGTTCTATAGGAAGAACTGTTTCAAAAGAACTTGGTTCCAGATTAAAAATGATTTGATTATGCATTTTGACATGGTATTTTCGTTCATGTGACTTAAGAAAGTTTGGGAGTGATTGGATATGATTGAGTACTATAATAGAAAAGACAAGAAATATGAAATTGAAAAAATTGCAGGAGATAAGTATATTAATTGGATTTATTCTTCACCTGTTGGAATGAGCCTGCTACAAATAATAATTAAAAAGAGGTTTTTTTCAAAAGCTTATGGATATTTTTGTGATAGTAAAGTAAGCAGAAAGAAAATCAATTCTTTTATTAATGATTTTAATATAGACACTTCAATATTTGAAAAGAAAATAAATGAGTTTAAATCTTTTAATGATTTTTTTTCAAGGAAGTTAAAGAAAGAAGCTAGGCTAATAGATTCGGCTTGTGAGTCACTAATATCACCAGGAGATGGGAAGATAACAGCTTATGAGAATATTAACTTAGATAAAATCGTTCACATTAAAGGTGGTGTATATAAACTTAATGAACTCATTGATAATGAAGTTATTTCTAAAGAATTTTCAGAAGGAAGTTGTTTGATTTTAAGACTTTGTCCTACAGATTATCATAGATATCATTTTATAGATAATGGAATGTGTAGAGAAAGTTTTAGAATAAGAGGAAATTATTATTCTGTAAATCCAATAGCATTAAGTAAAGTGTCTGAAATTTATTGCAGAAATGAGAGACAGTGGAGTGTTTTCGATACTGAAAATTTTGGACGTGTATTATATATTGAAATCGGTGCAACCTGTGTAGGTGCTATAATACAAACTTATAAACCTAATGTGTTTGTAAATAAAGGTGATGAAAAAGGATATTTCAAATTTGGAGGATCTACGATAGTGATAATGTTCCAAAAAGATAAAGTGAAAATTGATAAAGAAATAGTAGATCAAACCCAGAGAGGATTTGAAACTCAAGTTTTTATGGGAGAAAAAATTGGCTGTAAAATGTAGTGAATAGATTTTGGTTTTAAAATCTGTACTAGCACAGATAGATATTTTATTTGTTGATATATAATTCACACTATACTAATATGAATACAAGGATAATAACTTGTAGTAAAAGCAATATCTAAAAAATTGGGGAGTGATTTACATGTCTAATACAAATAAAACTGTAAGTGAAGCTACAGTTAAAGCAGCACCAGTGCTAACAATCACTGAAGAAATTTTAAAAAGTATAGATGAATTTAAAGAGAATTTACGATTATACAATGAAGGTAAAATAGAAAATCTTAAATCATTTAGCTCTATTATGGGAATATATAAAGAAAGGCTGACAGAGACGTATATGATTAGACCAAGAATTCCAGGTGGATGTATAACAATAGAGCAATTAAGGGCAATAAGCAAAATTGCAAAGAAATATGGAGAAAATCAAATTCGTTTTACAACAAGACAGGATGTGCAGTTTCATTCTGTAAAAATAGATGATTTAAATAATGTTTTAGAAGAGTTAATAAAAGCCGACTTAACTACAAAAGCTGCTGGAGGAGATGGTATAAGAAATGTTGCATGTTCTCCACTTTCAGGTGTAGCAGTAGACGAAGTCTTTGATGTTACGCCATATATGAAGGCAGTTGCAAATTATATGATGGAAGATCCTAAAAATCTTAAATTACCTAGAAAATATAAGATAGCCTTTTCAAATAGTGTAAAAGATACTGTTAATGCGACTATTACAGACATAGGATTTATAGCAAAAATAGTTGATGGAAAAAGAGGCTTTGAGGTATACGGCGCTGGAGGACTTGGTGGCGGACCAAGAGTAGGTATAAAGATTGAAGATTTTATTGATCATAATGATGCATTGTATTATGTACAAGCTATGAAGCAAATCTTTGAAAGAGAAGGAGATAGGGCAAATAGACACAAAGCTAGATTAAGATTTGTTCTACAAAGATTAGGTGAAGAAGCTTTTAGAGAAATGTTTAAGATTGAGCTTGAAAAAGTTAGAGCGGAAAAAGATTTAACTCTTAATATAGAAAATAATGTAGAAAACTTAGAGGTTACAAATACATATAACAAAAAACAATTGGGTAAAGAGTATAAAAATAGAATGATAGTCCAAAAACAATGTGGATATTATTCAGTATATATTCATGAGCAAAGTGGAAATATGGCTACTAAAAATTTAGATAGTATATTAGATTTATTAGAAACCTTAGATTACAAAGTATCTATAAGATTAACAATGACACAAGGATTTTTTGTTAGAGATTTAAAAGAAGCTGATGCAGAAAGATTAATTGATTTTACATCAGATTTTTCTTCTAAATTTAATATAGATAACTCAGTGGTTTGCGCCGGGCCTAAAATTTGTAAGTTTGGAATAAATAATTCTCAAGGATTGCTTAAGGCGATAATTGAAACCTTCAAACATGAGTCTTTTGAAATAAAAAATGCACTTCCACAATTACTTATTTCAGGATGTCAAAATTCATGTGCACAACCTCAGAAAGGTATTATTGGCCTTATTGGAAAGAAGAAACGAACTGAGGATGGCTTAATACCAGTATATGCTATATTATTTAATGGGAAAGTCGGACCTGGTGTAGCAAAGTTTGGAGAAGTATATGGAGAAATAGCTGCTAAGAAAATACCTGATTTATTTGGTGATTTAGCTTTTCTAAAAGTTCATTCAGGTTATGAAGAGTTTGAGCAATTCATTGAAAATAAAGAGGTTGAGATAAGAAAATTAGTAGATAAATATTCTGCACTAGAAAGTATTAGTGAAAGACCAGACTTATATGCTGATTTTGAATAACTAGTTTAGAACAAAATAAAAAACAAGGAGAAGTAGATTATGAATTTAGCTAAATACATAGACCATACAATATTAAAACCAGAGGCAACAACTGAGGAAGTTAAAAAATTCTGTAGAGAAGCTAAGGAATTTGGTTTTGATTCAGTTTGTGTAAATGCGTGCAATGTTGCAATTGTAAGTAAAGAACTTAAAGGATCAGGTGTCAGCACATGTGTAGTTATTGGATTCCCACTTGGAACTACCACTAAAGAAGTTAAAGCTTTTGAAACAAAGCAGGCAATAGAAAATGGTGCAAATGAAGTAGATACAGTTATAAATGTAGGCGCTTTGAAAGAAAAGAATTATGAGTTAGTTAAAGAAGACATAAAAGCTGTTGTAGATGCAGCTAATAAAAAAGCAGTAGTTAAAGTAATTATAGAAGCATGTCTTTTAACAGATGAAGAAAAAATTAAAATATGTGAAATATCTAAAGAAGCAGGAGCTGATTTTGTTAAAACCTCAACAGGATTCTCTACTGGAGGAGCAGTTAAGGAAGATGTTGCACTTATGAGAAAGGTTGTAGGACCAGATATGGGAGTTAAGGCTTCTGGTGGAGTAAAGGATTTAAAATCTGCTATGGATATGATAAATGCAGGTGCTAATAGAATTGGTGCAAGTGCAAGTGTTAGTATTCTCGAAGATAATAAATAGATTCTCATTCTAAAAAAATAATAAGATAATATTTATTAGCATTTAAGCTAAAATGGAGGTGATATTTATGAAGATTGCTTTAGCACAAATGGAGATTAGTGAAAATCCGGATAAAAACTTAGAGAAAACATTAAACTTAATTGAGATTGCGGCACAAAATGGAGCACAACTTATATGTTTTCCAGAATTACAGCTAAACCCATTCTTTCCACAGTACGAGGGGCTAGATGCTTCTAATTATGCTATTTCTATTACAGATGAGAAAATTAAGAAAATCCAAGAAAAATCTAGAGAATTTAAAATAATCTCAATTCCTAATGTATACTTAAAAGAAAATGGAAAGTGTTTTGATGCATCATTAGTTATTAATAGTGATGGAACAATATTAGGTACTTCAAAAATGGTTCATATAGCTCAATGTCATCAATTTTATGAACAGGATTATTATCATCCATCTGATACTGGATTTAAAGTTTATGATACGCCAATGGGGAAAATTGGAATTATAGTCTGCTTTGACAGGCATTTACCAGAGAGTTTTAGAGTATGTGCTTTAGAAGGAGCTGATATTATAATAATACCTACTGCTAATGTAAAAAGTGAGCCTTTAGAAATGTTTGAATGGGAAGTGAGAATTCCTTCAATGCAAAATAGCGTTTTTACAGCTATGTGCAATAGAGCTGGTAAAGAGGATGATATGGATTTTGCAGGACAATCCATAGTAGTAGACCCAAATGGGGATATAGTAATCAAGGCAGATGATAGGGAACAGTTAATTTATGCTGACATTGATATAAATGAATCAGCTAAATCTAGAAATGAGAAACCATATATGAGTTTAAGAAGACCAGAAGTTTACTCGGAAATTTGTAATTCATAGGAGGTTGCAATGGTTGGAAAGCAAAATTAGTAACACAATAAGTAAAAAGGAAGTCTACATTCTAACCATAAAATTCATGAATCTGTTAGATTAGGTATACTTCTTGCAATCGTTGGTGGTTTTTTAGACGCCTATACATTTGTTGGGCGAGATGGAGTTTTTGCTAATGCACAAACGGGAAATATTGTACTACTTGGAACATGTGCTGCTAATGGTCAATTTAAAGAGGCAATATTACATATTCCACCTATATTGGCTTGTATAACTGGAGTAATTACAGTTGAATCAATAAAAAAATATTCGGCAAAGTTATTTTTAACAGACTAGACACAAATAGTTTTGATTATTGAAATTTTAACTATTATTATTGTTGGGTTTATACCAAATAATATTTCTAATATTGTTGTGACAGTTATAATTTCCTTTGTTGCATCTATACAAGTATCTTCATTCCGTAAGCTTGTTGATTCTCCATATGCTACGACTATGTCAACAGGCAATTTGCGTCAGCTTCTCAAGCAGCCTATATTGCTGTTACACAAAAAGATATAAACGAAGCTATTAAAGCAATACGCTACTTCATAATAATTTTTTCATTTATATTTGGAGCTTTTGGTGGAGGGATATTAACACTAAAATTTGGTGAAAATGCTATATTGTATGCAGCAATTGTGTTAGTTTTAGCTCTAATAATACTTAAAATAGAAGAATGGAAATGTACTAGTACAGATAGTAGTTTCATAAGAGATAAGGAGAAAACAAATATGAATAAGCCAGAACTTTTAGCACCAGCAGGAAATTTGGAGAAGCTTAAGACAGCTATAAATTTTGGAGCTGATGCAGTATATCTTGGTGGAAGTAAATTAAACTTAAGAGCATCAGCAGATAATTTTACAATAGAAGAATTAAAAGAAGGACTTGAATATGCACATTCAAGAGGAAGAAAGGTTCATGTTACATTAAACATAATTCCACATAATGATGATTTAGTTGGCATTGAAGAATATATAGCTGAACTATATGAAATAGGTGTGGATGCAGTACTTATTGCTGATCCGGGTATTTTTAGCATAGCTAGGGCTGTTGCACCAGATCTTGAAATACATTTAAGTACTCAGGCTAGCAATTTAAATTATAAATCAGCTTTATTTTGGCATAAGGCTGGAGTTAAAAGAATTGTAGCAGCAAGAGAGATGAGCCTTGAAGAGTTAAAGACAATGAGAAAAGAACTACCAGAAACCTGTGATATAGAAGCTTTTGTTCATGGAGCAATGTGTATGGGGATTTCAGGTAAATGTTTATTATCAAATTACATAACAGGCAGAGATTCTAACAGAGGAACATGTACACAGCCTTGTAGATTTAAATATCATCTTTATGAAGAAAAAGAACAAGGGAATTATGACAAAGTTAATGAAAGTGATAATGGAATGTACTTTATGAATTCAAAGGACTTATGCATGATAGAGCATGTCCCAGAACTTATTGAAGCTGGTATAAATTCTCTTAAAATCGAAGGTAGAATGAAGAGCGCATATTATGTAGCATCTGTAGTAAAGGCGTATAGGCAGGCTATTGATAAATATATTGAAGATCCTAAGAATTATAAATATGATCCAAGATGGATGAAAGAACTGGAAAAGCCTAGTCACAGGCCATATACAACTGGTTTTTATTTTGATGAAGAAGTAAGACAAAATTATGAAACCTCAGCATATATACATAATTATGATATGGTAGGGATAGTTAAGGACTATAATAGAGAGATGCATATTGCAACCATTCAGCAAAGAAATAAAGTTTATAATGGAGATTTTGTGGAAGTGTTAGCTATATTAGGAGAGAATAAACTTATAAAGCTCGAAGATATGAGAAAAGAAAATGGGGAAATCATAGAAAGTGCGAATCGTCCACAAATGATTTTTACAGTAAAATGTAATAACGAATTAAAAACTGGAGATATACTTGTTAAAAGTAAGGAAGTATAATTTCAAATATTATGCAAGTAAAAATTATATAATTGTAAATAACATGTGGCTCGAAATTGTAGACTAATCTGTTAATATATTTTTAAGCTATAAAAGGTATTAATTTATGTATTAGTGCATCGGTTATGGTGATTCTGTCTATATTCAGGAATATAAAGAAAGCTAATGGTATATTTAAAATTTTTTAAATATTAATCATATGAAAGTTTCTAAAAGATACTTGGCTACAGAGGAGAAATAAGATTCTATTTAAATTTAAATAAATATATTTTAACGAATATATAAGTTCTAATTAATAAAATTCATAATTTAATTGATTTCAACATTTTCACTATTATAAAAAGGAAGATATTAATATACTTTAAGCAATAGACAATGTACGAGATAAGGAACCTCTTAACTAAGGTTTTTGGGTTCGCATATATTATACTCAGCTTAAAGTAATTAATATCTTTTTATTTTAACTCGCCAATGCTCATACAAAGGAAGAGAAGTACAAGCTGATGCGTATATTAGAATAAAATATATTATAAATGTTTAATGGCGCATTTAGAAATTATATATTTTATCTATATGGCTTGCACTTCTCAATGTCTTGTTGTAGCCTGCGGCAGCAAGGAATGAATTTAAAAAGAGCAATTGGTGCTCTTTTTAGCTACGCCAATTTATAGGAGTGTATTTTATATAAGTTTTTATAGTTTTAATTATGTATTGTTATATATGATGTTATAGGTATATACGTTATTACTAGTATATAATTTACTATTTATATACTTTATTTGGGCGCTTTAGCCATCACCCAAAAAAGGACAGGTCATCAGCAAGAAATTCTAGACTTATATGAGTTTTACGGCAAGCTCCAACCTCATATGAGTCAATAATTTCTAAGCATTAGACTAGTCCTTTATTTGGGTATCCGATGGAGCGCAAGAAGGTAATACGAGAGTTAATGCAGTAAATGTTAGAGAAGTGGTTGCTATAGATTGAGGATGTATTCTGGTGGTATAGATAATGCTGCACACGCAGATATAAATTTGGGATGGAAATAGATAATAAGATAATGAAAGTTAATGTTTCCTTTATTAAGGAGGATTCATTAACTTTAGGCTTAAATTTTAATTCAAAAAGAGTCAATGTAATATCAATCAGCTCTGCTTCTTGATATTACATTGACACTTTCTTCAGAGATTATTCTTAGTCTGCTGAAAGATTAAAGGCTGAGCCTTCAATCTAGTGGCATTAATAAAGTATATGAATAATAAAAGGGCTGTTTTGAAATTTTGGAAATTGGCTAAAAGGGTTGATTATAACATTTGGAATAATGTAAAGGCGTTAATTAAATTGACGATAGTTTAAAAGCATATCCACTAATATTTTTAATGTTTATTCTATAGAGTATAAACATTACTTTTTCTAAATTAATACGCATCTTTCTTAATTTGCGCATCATTTTATAATTTAAATTCAAATTAAACTACTTAAGTTTCGGTGTTCGAATACAAACAAATTTAAAGGCGATAAGTACTTAAGAAAATGCTTATCGCCTTTTTACTCATGCTACTTTATGAGAATCATCAGTAGAACTCTCTGTATCAATAGCAACACCAAGTTTAGCTGATATTAGGGTGCTTAACTTATTAATTGAACTTACTAAGCTAACAATTTGCTTCTCTAATCGTATTAGCAAATATGCAGATACCGCCACAGGAAAACCATTATTAACAATAAGGTTAATTAATTCATTTACTTCCATAAATCCATCACCTCCTATAATGGATATATGAAATAAAATATATTAGTTCATATTTAGGAAATAAATAATTATCTGAAATTAAAATAGATAAAATAAATTAGATTATTGAGTGCCACCTTCATTTACAATGTAGTTATGATAATGGTCTATGGCAATATCAACTATGGTGCTGACACATATATTGATATCTGGATGGATGCTTTTTAATTCATTTATTTTTCTTATGGTAGAACTTCTAAGGGTGTAGCTTCTCTTAATAGTTGGAGTTTCACCATCAATGGCAGGAGCAGCACCATTAGGAAGAGGAGTTCTTCTATTGTCAAATATATTTTCTGTAGAACTTAAAGTATTTTTTATTTCTATGGAGTTAGTTATATTATTTTCAAAATTGCTGTTAATAGTTGAAGCAGTATTAGCTTGAGTATTGTTTTTAGGACCTTCTTGAATAGAATTATTATTAGATTTACTATCAGAGCTAGTTTGAATAATATTATTATCAGAATCATCAAAAGAGAAGGAAGATATGCAGTCACCAGCTATAGGAGTTTCACTTGTAAATCCATATACTTCACCTTCATCATATTCAAAATCATTTTTAGGAACGTTTGATGTTTTTCTTCTAGCCATAAATTATATAACCTCCCTTGGTGTTTTTTAATCAGTATTTTTATGTATTCTCTTAAAGGATATATGGCTGTTTATTGGAGATTCTAAAGTTCTAAAGAATTTGAGAATATAAATTTTTTAGAATTAAAGAATTTAAGAATTAAGGAATTTTAGAATGTAAGATTTTAAGAATATATATTCTTTAGAATTTAAGAATTTAAGAATTTGCTTGTAAAATGCGGGCTAGGAGAGTAAAAATACAAATTTAATCATGATTTTAATGTTATGTTACAGTATAAAACATATATCCATAATAGTAGCGGCTAAATTTTAAAGCTGTAAATAAATTATTGGAGTGTGTTGTAAAAATGATTCGAGATGAAATTAAACTTAATCCAGAAGAAGGAGAAGTTTTTGATAAAAAGCAGATTGCTTTAGCAATTAGAAATTCTACTTTTAATGATGAACTTCAATGTTCTTTGTTAGAGGATGGGATATTAGATAAATGCCAAGGATGTAGCTTGAAATATATTTGTAATGGAATAGATAAAGTTGCTGATAGTTATGTAGAGAAAACTACAGAGGTTGTTAACAATTTTAGTTTTGAATAAGAAATAAAAGAAATTAAAGATTTTAGAAGTGAATCACTTCATTTAAAAAAGAGAAAGGCTGGAGAGCTTTCATTTCAAGTAAACAGAAAAGATATTCCAGTAGTATATCCAATTAGTCCGCTTCTATTTAAAGAAGTTAAGAGTTGGAAGGATAGAGTTTTAAGCGGGGTACCTCAGTTAATAATTCCATTTACAGTGGATCAGGCATTCTGGGCACATAGATTGTTTTCAAAAGGGTATTCAGTAGGTACTTTAAAAGAAAAAAATCTAGAATCAGTTGATTTAATAAAGGCATTTAAGGACATGGAAAATAAAGAATATATAAGAAATGCTAAAGAAATCAAAAATATTATTGAGTCTGAAAAAGGATTAGAAAATGTGGTGAAATATATAGAAAAAGTGTATAAATCATTTTGAAATAGAGATAAAATCTTTAATATTAAAGATGAATAAGTAAACCTTATTCATCTTAGATTCAGATTAGAATTGAATGATAGCATAAATATAAATTGACTATATAGGAATATTAATGATAATATTTAGTAAGAAGTGTAAAGTTAGTCATAATTTAATAATAAAAAAAGATGAATAAATATAAGTGATTAAATTTGTATTTATTCAAGTTTTTTTATGATAATCAAAATATTACATAAAAATATTAAGGCGCAGATACTGTAAGATATTTTTAATCTTTGCAAAATTAATTATTATTAATTAAATGCTTAGACAAAATAACTTTTATAAAAGTGAAAGCTTTTAACAGTATGTATTGCTCTTCGGAATTATGAAAAATTTATAGCACAAAAAATTTAATGATAATTAAGTTCTATTTTTGTACTCAAAAGTTCATTGTATCTTTGCATATACAAGCTTCATCTTGAAGGAATATTGTGCCACTTAAGTGGACAGATTCTTCTAAGATACAAGTAAGTGGAGTTGTATTTCTATTAGAAGAACTTCAATTGAATCTTAGAATATATTTATGCACTTAGTTACAAGTTAGGAGATAAAATGATAAATAAAAGCAAAATAAAAAGCAAAGTAAAGATTATACCTCTAGGAGGGCTATGGGAAATAGGAAAAAATTTAACTGTCTTTGAATATGAAGATGAGATAGTAATTATAGATTGTGGAATGTCGTTTCCGGATGAAGAACTTCTTGGAATCGACCTTGTACTTCCTGATATAACGTATTTACAAAGAAATAAGGATAAGATAAAGGGATTTTTTATAACTCATGGACATGAAGATCATATAGGTGGATTACCTTATGTTTTGAAACAAATTAATGTTCCTATTTATGCTACAAAGTTAACTTTAGGATTAATTGAAAGTAAATTAGAAGAGCATAATATTCTTAGTGATTGTACATTAAATATGGTTAAACCAGGTGATATAATAGAAACAGGCAATTTCAATATTGAATTTATTAGAACAAATCATAGTATAGCAGATAGTGTGTCAATTGCTTTGCATACACCTATAGGAATAATTGTTCATACTGGTGATTTTAAAATTGACTTTACTCCAATTGATGGAGAAATTATAGATTTGCAAAGATATGCACAGCTCGGAAAAAAAGGAGTACTGCTTTTAATGGCTGATAGTACTAATGCTACTCGTTCAGGTTATACAATGTCGGAAAAGACTGTAGGTGAAACTTTAAATAATCTATTTATTAAGGCAGATGGAAGAGTAATAGTAGCTACTTTCGCATCAAGTATTCATAGAGTGCAGCAGATTGCTAATGCTTCTATAAAAAATGGTAGGAAGATTGCATTTAGTGGAAGAAGCATGGAAAGAATATCTGAAGTTGCTATGTCACTAGGATATTTATTTATACCAGAAGAAATGATAATAGATTTAAATGACGTTAAAAAATATCCAGATAATAAAGTTACAATAATCACGACTGGAAGCCAAGGTGAGCCAATGGCAGCACTTACAAGAATAGCAGCAGGCAATCATAGGAGTATTCAACTAGAAAAGGGAGATACAGTTATCATATCATCAACACCGATACCAGGTAATAAAAAGGCTGTATCGAGTGTTGTGGATGATTTAACAGAAAAAGGTGCTAAGGTAATATACGAAGCAATAGAGGATATACATGTTTCAGGCCATGCTTGTGAGCAAGAGCTTAGATTAATTCAGGCACTATTAAAACCTAAATTTTTTGTACCTGTACATGGTGAATATAGGCATTTATTAAGTCATTCTAAGATTGCAGAAAATATGGGTATGGATAAATCGAATATTTTTATATTAGAAATAGGGGATGTATTAGAATTAGCTAGAAATAAAGCTGAAATAACTAACAAGGTACCAGCAGGTAGAGTTCTTATAGATGGCTTAGGTGTAGGTGATATAGGAAATATTGTACTTCGAGATAGAAAGAATTTAGCAAAGGATGGTATTATAACAGTAGTTATTGTTATAAATAAAGAAAGTAAAACCGTAATATCTGGTCCAGATATAATTACAAGAGGCTTTGTATATGTTAGAGATTCAGAAGAGCTAATGAGAGAGATTAGGAGAATAGTTTCTAAGAGTGTAGAAAGATGCCTGGATAATGATGTAACTGGGTGGTCAGAAATTAAGAGTGCCATAAGAAGAGAAGTAAATACTTATGTATATACAAAAATGAAAAGAAAACCTATGGTCTTGCCGGTAATTACTGAAATATAAAGCGTTGAATCAAAATACAGATTTTTTCCACTCATAAGTCCTTTTTCCATTGAGTAAAATACTATATTATATTGCATAAATATAGAAAACTAAAGACTGCTAACACTTTATCAGCAGTCTGAAGCCTTAAAGGACTTGGACAATTAAAATATATTTATAATGGAATAGATCAAGTTGCTGATAGTTATGTAGAGAAAACTACAGAGCTTGTTAACAATTTTAGTTTTGAATAGGTAAATGAAATATTTGTATTATATAAAGATAACAGCTCCAAGGATTAACCTTAGAGCTGTTACTCTTTTACCCTTAATACAATGAAATATTATTAAGGATTTTCATTAATATGTTTTTATTTCTTTGAATAGCAGTAGAGTAACACATATTTTTAAAATAAGCATATTCCTTTACAGTGTAATTTTTATAGAATACAAAATCTATAAGTTCAAGTTCCTCTTCATTTAAATTCTTAAGGGCTAATTTTAAATCATCATAGTCACACATTTCATCATAAACTAATTTTTCTTTTGCCTCTTCATCATTACCCTTGCATCTGGTAACTAAAGTTTCAACATAATCAAAATCCATATAAACCTCCAACTTCAATATAAGAGTTATGAATTAAAGTAATCATTTTGCATATTCAAGCTAATGAAATAGCAAAGACACAAGATATAAAACTTTATGTTGAAATTCATATTAATGCAGGAGGAGGCAGTGGGCCTGAAGTATTAGTATTTGGGAAGTCAGAAGTAGCTAATCAATATGCTTCTAAAGTAAGCAATGAATTATCAAGCACTCTGAATTTACCTAATAGAGGAGTAAAAACAAGAAATCTTATTGTTCTTAATAAAACTGTTATGCCCGCTATTCTAGTTGAGTGTTTATTTGCTGATAGTGATGATGCAGATAAATATGATCCAGAAGTTATTGCAAGAGCTATTGTTAATGGATTAGTTAGCGCTGATAATTCTAGTGATGGTGAGTGGAAGGCAGGATGGAACAAAAATGATGTGGGATGGTGGTATTCCCCAGATCCTATAAATAAATATTATTACACTTTCAAAAATGATTGGAAAGAGATTGATGGAGAATGGTATATATTTGATGATAATGGGTATGCATTGCAAGATGTCTGGTATTTTGATGAAAGTGATAAGGCTTGGTATACTATAATCCGAGAAATATAGATTTTAAAACGCCAATAAAAGAAATTGTTCAGACTAAATTGAAAAATAAAGATGATATATTTTTTCTGCAGGAATTTGTTGATAATATATATGTTAATGTGCAGGAATTGTTTCCTAATGGAGAATATATGATACATGGAAATGACGACTTTAAAAAAGTTAGAAGTAATGTTGTAGCAATTACTTTAAAAAATAGTAATTGGGAAGTTTCGGTTTTTGATCAAGGTAACGATAAAAATTTCCCAAATACAAATAAGATTATATCAATGGAAAATAAGAATATAAAACTTTGTAATAAAAATCTTCAAATTACTAGTTTTCAAAACACCGATAAGGATATCGAAAATAGTATCAAAGAGTGTTGTATGGGTGACGACATCGATATTATTATAGGTGATTTTAATAATTCCATATGGATTGCCGAACTGAAGGATAACAAATCATTCAGAGATTTAGTGACGGATGATATGATTACATTCAAACCAGCACAAACGACAATTGATCGTATTTTTGTAAGGAACAGAACAGAGTTTGATAATAAAATTGTGTTTAACGGAGTTGTTGAAACTTATGCATCGGATCACAATTTACTGTCTTTTTGTCTGAATATTTAATAGAGTATAATAAAATTTTCTGAGTGTTTATATACGGACATATTTCCACAAAAGGCTCAAACAAGAAAAAGGCTATAGATATGTTTCCTTGCTCGTAAAAACCGCAAAGACATTCAGCCTATCCAGTCGGTGCAGCTAGCAGGTGTAAATATATCACTGTAAGGTATGCACCTTTTAGCAGAAATACATATCATTTAGCGATATTAATAATATTAATTTTAATTAATAAGCCGCTAAATTGTATCAAAATTATAGTTATTAGACATGAAATCCACGAAAATCTAAAATTTAGATTTTTGTGGGTTTATTTTGATTAATAGAATAATTATAATAAATATATAAATATTATATATTCTTAAATAAAAATAAAAGGTTATAATAAAGAAAAAAGTAAGTTATTAAGGAGATGGTAGTTTGTATATAAAAAATATTGATGTTAAGAATTTTACTGTATTTGAAAATTTAAATATGAAGTTTTGTAAAGGAATAAATGTTTTTATTGGGGAAAATGGTACTGGCAAAACTCATTTGATGAAAATGATGTATGCTCCTCTTTCGGTAAAATATGATAAATCTATGATGCGATTTTGGGAAGATATATTTACACATAATACAGATGTTGAAACAGTACCACATTATTTTAGAAGAAATAAAAATAAAGAATTTATAATTAATATTGATTTTGACAACGCACAATCTTATTGCAATAATGATGGAAATTTTAGTAGTGCTTATTATGATATCGATTCAGTATTTATACCAGCAAAAGAAATGCTATCACATTCTAAAGGTTTTTTAGCATTAGAACGTGAAAGACATATTCCGTTTGATAGAACTTTAATTGATATTATTTCAAAGTCAGAACTTGGCAAAAGTAAGAGATTAGATGATCTAAATATGAAAATTTTAAATCATATATCAAATATCATAGAAGGAGAAGTGATATATGAAAATGATACATTTTATATTTTAAAGAACAATGGACTAAAAATTGAATTTTCAATGGAAGCAGAAGGGATTAGAAAAATAGGGATATTATGGCAGTTGATACGGAATGGATTAATTAATAATAAAAGCATCTTATTTTGGGATGAACCGGAAGCTAATATTAATCCTAAATTTATACCTGATTTAGTTGAAATATTAATTAAATTACAAACAATAGGAGTTCAGATTTTTGTTACAACTCATGATTATATTTTATCAAAATATTTTGATGTTAAACGTTCAGATAATGATGAAATTATGTATTTTTCATTATATCGGACTGATAATGGTGTTGAATATGAATGTAGTACTAAGCTAGATAATTTAAAGCATAATCAAATCAGAGATACTTTTATTCAATTATATGAAGACGAAATAGAAAGGGCGATGGAGTAATGATTGAAATAAGTGAATCTGGTATGATTTTTGGGGCATATGAGGATGATAGGGTCTTTAGAATTGAAATCTCTAAGTTACATGACAAAATAGGTAATAGAATTAAAGTTGTAGAGTTTATTCTTATGAGAAAGCAAAATGAGCTAGATTTTATAGAAGCAAAATCTAGTTCGCCGAAGCCAATACAAGATAGTGAAGAGAAAGTGGAAAAGTTCAACAAATATATAGAAGAAATTACTGATAAATTTATACATTCTTTTAATTTATATTATTCAGCTATTTTAGGAAAAAATAATCATTACAATGAAATAAGTAGTAAGTTTTTAGATTTAGATAATAGTATTTTAAATTTTAAATTCATTCTAGTTATTAAAAATCACAAGGAAGAATGGTTGGTACCTATTTTAAATGCATTAAAAAGAAACTTAGCATATCACAATACAATTTGGAAAAGTGATGTTATTGTAGTCAATGAAGAAATAGCTAAGAAGTATAATTTGATTAAAGTCAATAGCTAACTTAGTTGAAAATGTGATGAATTATTTAGCGTATATGACCCGACAATGGGATCAGGTTTTTTATTGCTTACTGTAGGTCAAGAATTACCAAAAGGCACTCCAATGAAGTACTTTGGTCAAGAATTGAATATAACGACATATAACTTGGCACGTATGAATTTAATGATGCATAGTGTATCTTATAATAATATGGTATTAAATAATGCTGATACATTAGAGAGTGATTGGTCAGATGCAAAAGGTATTGATAATCCACGTAGCTTTGATGCAGTAGTTGCTATTATATTTAGTTTATTGGAATACTGTATTCATAGTATTAGATATAGAAGCCTATCGACTATTCAATGTATGTAAAGGTAATAGTCAAGATCTTAGTGTTAACCTCTTGATTATTACCTTTGCATACATTATTCTTTTTATAAGGTTCTAGAAAGACTTAAAGATAATGTATTTATAGATTAAGTTAAGGTAAAGGAGTTGTTATTTATGATAAATAATGCGCAACTATATATAAGGACTAATCCACCATATTCTGCAAAATGGGATAATGATGAAACTAAAATTCCAACAGTAATTTTAGTGTTAAAGAAGAATCGTGAAAATAAAGATATATTATTTATTGATGCAATTAATGATCTTGAAAAGAATAAAAATCAAAATAATTTAAGAGATGAAGATATTGATAAAATAATAAAGACATATAAGGAATGTAAAGACGTTGAAAAGTATGCTTATATATATCAAGAGATAGGAGGAAGCCAGTATGGAAGGTTTCATAATAGGTATTATCGTTCTTGTAGTTGTTGCAGGTGCCTTTGTGTATTGGAAGAGAAGCCAACAGACTAAAAAAATTGAAAATGCCATAGTTACAAAACAGAATATAAATCTTATAAATTCAGAACAAGTTAATGAAGAAATGAACCATCTTATGATTCAATTAGAACAGCTGTCTTTAGATTCAATACCAGATGAAACTAAGCTAATGGAGATAACAGATAGCAAGGTTTTAGCACAAGTTACTAATCTGATACCAGAGTTGTTTAAAGCAGGAAATGCAGCAGGTAATGCAGTACAAGGTGCCAAAGCAAATGCTGAAGTGTTATATAGAGCAATCATCCCCGCTGGGGCTAAACTTGCTAATTCAAGAGAAATGGATGGTGCTGTCCGCGGTATCTACCATGGTGCTGAGGGGGTGAAAGGTCACGCTAATCTTCTTGCAGTGAAGAAAAATTCCAATGTCTCTAGGAATGTAGCAGCATCGGCAATGAATTTAGCATCAATGGTTGTCGGGCAATATTATATGAATGAAATCAATGAAGAGCTTGGCGAGATTAGTGCAGGAATTACTAAAATTTCAGAGTTTCAAGATAATGAATACAAAAGTAAGGTATTTGCACTTGTAGCACAAATTCAAAAGGTGGCAATATTCCAAGTAGACATTCTTGATAATGATGAATTAAGACTTAGTGAAATTTATAATCTCAATAGATGGGAACAAGAATGTATTCAGCTCTTGGGTCAAGCCAATCTTACCATTGCAGGATTTGGAAATAAAGAAAACCTTGATTACGAGGAATACGAAAAGCAACTTGCAGAGGCTCAGAACTGGTTTGTTTATCAGAAAACGCTGATGGAAGTAATGATTAAAATTGCTGAATTAAAGCATACATTACATCTTGGCTCAGCTTCTAGAGAACAGTGTGGTGCATTGCTGCCTACATATTCAAAACAAGTACAAGATTCCTTAAACCAGTTAAGCACATGGCATAAAACTCAGACTGAAAAGTTTGAAATAAATGTTGATGAAAAGAGTAGAAAAAGAATGGGATTAGATGGCGTTATCTATTTTATTCCTGGCTTGATAAATGAAGAGAATAAGTTTTGTTCCATTCCTAACAACACAGTAAAAAAAATTATTGCTCAGACAAATGGTTATACAACACGCCAAAACATTGATCCAATAGATTTATTTCAAGAAGATGTGAGAATTATTGCAAAAGAAGGAAGGATATATTATCTTCCGAAGGATGTATTATAATAAAATTGGAATATAGAACTCGGCTATCACAAGCAGTAAAATTCAACAACTATGCTGATAAAGATATTAATGAATTTAATATTATTATCAGCTTTTTTGTGTTAGCAAATAAATTCATAGAATTAATATGAAATAACTAATTTTTAAGAAATGCAGTAAAGTTGGTGTGTTAATGCAGTAAAAACTAACTATAATAAAAATGGTACTAATTATTTTGGAGTAAGTGCTGTTTTAGGAACAGATAGCGAGCGAGTTCTTCTAGGAGAGTTAATACACACTTGGCTATTTGAGACTATTAGGGTTTCTGATAGAATAAAGCCTACTACGTTTGAAAAGTATGAGGGATTATACAGAAATTATGTAAAAGACAGCTCTTTGTATTCAATTAAATTATCAGAATTAAAAGCACTCCAAGTTCAAAGATATTATAACGGTTTATAAGACCTTGGAAAAAGTAGAAATCTTATTGAAAACTTAAATAAACTCTTGAAACAATTTTTTAATTATGCAGTATATGACATAAATATTTATCTAGAATTATGATTTCAATGCAAGTTGATTTTAGTTATAATTAAGATATAAGACAATATTATGGTTTTGCAATTAAAGTTAAAAGTCTAAATTAAGTAAAAGAGCCGATTGAAATTAAGGGAGCTGATTTTAATGAAATGGAAGGAAGTTAGAGAATTATATCCAAATCAATTTGTAAAATTTGAAATTGTAGAATCTCATGAAGATGAAAAAATAAAATATGTTGATGAGGTTGCAGTAATAAAAGCCATAAAAGATGGAAGAGAAGCTATGAAAGAATTTACTAAATGTAAAAATGGTCAATTAGTATATAGTACAGAAAATGAAAGTATAGAGATAGAAAAAGTTAAACATATTGGTGTTAGAAGGAGTATATGATGAAACACAAACTAATATATAAAAATGGATTACTATATACTTCTATAAAGATGATTCATGAAGGAAAATGTGTGAATATAGATGATGTTATTATTGATACAGGAGCATTTCATACTATAATAACAACAGATTTTCTAGATGAACTTGGAGCAAAGTTCTCAAATGATGATAAACTTATTGAGGCATCAGGATATGGTGGAGCATCTAGTTATGCTGTGAGGAAAAGAATTGATTCAATTAGTTGTAATTCCTCTTCGCTGAAAGATTTTAAAATAGATTTTGGTGAAATTGATCCAAATGAAAGAGTTAATGGATTATTAGGTTTAGATTTCTTAAGGGAAGCAAAAATAATTTTAGATTTGGATGAATTAGTTATGTATACTCAATAAATACAGAATATATTAAATAAAACATATTAAAAACTAGGTCGGGAAAAAGTCGGAAAAATAGAAAAAACACCAACAATTTAGTTGCCTAAATGCTGATGTTTTCTAACTTGGTGACCCATAGGAGAATCGAACTCCTGATTTCACCGTGAGAGGGTGGCGTCTTAACCGCTTGACCAATGGGCCTCACAACAAATATTATTTTACACTCATTTATCTATTATGTCAACAACTTTTTTGAATATATCCGTAAAAAAGGAAAGAGTTAGAGAAGAGTGCTTAAAATGTAAAAATGATTTGTTACATTTTATACAAATCATAATTTTCTAAATATTTAAAAAACATACTTGTTTTTCGCTGAAAATCTGTTAAACTATTATATAGTTAGTAATTTAAATAGAGGTGTATATTGTAAAATATACTCATCGCTCCTCTTGTATGATTTTTTGATCATACGGAATTACGACTCCTTTTTAATATTTTGTGGGATATCCATTGAGATTTTATTGTTTATGAACAGTTTAATTTTGATGGGTATTATTTTTTATGATAAATTACTATACTTTATAATAAATTTACATTTAAAGCTTAAGTAAACCAAATGTTCAAATAATACTAGAATGTAGAAGAGCAATTGAAATTTATGTTAACTAATAAGTTTAAAAGCAAAAAGAGGATTGTCAAAATAAAATTTGATAATCCTCTTTTTTAATTTATATTACCTGTTTAAGGTATATTACTTGAAACTATTATTTTGAAATCCACTCTAATACAGCAGGATTTGCGCATGCTGAAGTTTCAGCATCAATCTTTGTTACAAAAATAATATCTCCTCCATTAGCAACAGAGCTTACTTCATCAAATATTTCTTTTGCAGATAATGTATCTGTTTTTACAAAGAATCCTTCAGGCATAAATTGAGCCCATGAACCTAAAGATTTAATTTTTCCTGGTATATTAGTACCACTGTGTACATGTTCATGAGAATGATCTTCTCCGCATCCACAGCCATCACCATGTTCATGAGAATGATCTTCTCCACATCCACAATCATCACCGTGTTCGTGATGATGGCCATGAGTATCGCTTAAAAAATATGTAATCATATATGCTGACATTATTATATCAATCCCTTCTAGCTTTTTTTATTTATATTAGGTTAACAAGTTATATTTAAATTATACAGTAATATTGATGGTTGTAAATTATTTCTTTGAAAATGTTAAATGTGGTGAGTATTTCAGTAAGTGGAATAGTTGACTTTTATTTAAATATAATTATTAGTGGGGTACTTGCAAAAAATAGATATTAATTCTATTTTTATGGCAATTAGAGAAGTGAAAATTTGATGAGAATTTTATTAATGTAGAAACAAAACTTGACATAACGCATATAACATAATAAAGCAGAATATTATATCATATTTAAAATTATTTTAAGTTAGAGAAATTTTTTAGTTAAAGGAGGGACAAGTATATGGATTTTGCACAGTATATAACACAAAATGCTCTGATTTTGATTCCTGCTCTATATATTGTTGGTATGGTAATAAAAAATACAGAAAAAATTAACGATAAATATATTCCGATGATATTATTATTTCTAGGAATATTAGGGGCTGTTGGAATCATGGGCCCTAGCGTAGAATCAGTAATTCAAGGCATACTGGTAACGGGAGCTACAGTCTATACTAATCAACTAATAAAACAAAGCTGTAAGAAAGAATGAGGATTTTAATTTCCCAGTAAAGATTTAATGACTACAATTTTATGGTTACCTTATTATATTAAAATTATTTTGAGGCTTATTGCTGACAAGCAGATACTGTCAACAATAAACCTCATTTTTAGTTGAATAAAATACAATAGTCCTATATAATTTAAAATACAATAAGAAATGATTTTTAGGTTCATATAAGGTTAAGTGTATATGATTAAAAGGGAAAGTGGTTAAAATCCACTACAGCCCCCGCTACTGTGATGGAAGACTAATCTCTAAAGTATATATAAAGTGCTAATTAATTAAAAATTAGCTGCTTTTAAATAGTATACTAAAAAATCCACTGAGAAATTTTCTTGGGAAGGAAGAGAATTAGGATGAGGCCAAAGTCAGGAGACCTGCCTAGGAGTTTATAAAAATGCTATTCTTCGGAGGGAAGAAAACTTGCAAATAGCGGGATGTAGTAGAGTATATTGTACATTCTTAATTTGTTATGTATTTCCTCCTTATCTAACGATAAAGGGGATTTTTATATATTCCAAATTATAAATCTTATGAAATATTTATAAATTTATTAAATTAAGGTCTTTTTTAAGACAATTTTAGGAGGAAAATACATGAGAAAAGCTATTTTAGTAGTTAGTTTCGGAACAAGCCATTTAGAGGCGCTTAAGAGTTCAATTGAAAAAATTGAAAATAAAATCAAAGAGGAATTTAAAGATTATGAAGTTTTTAGAGCTTTTACAGCTCATTTTATAATAAAGAAATTAAAGGCAAAGGATAATTTGGATATATTAACACCAGAAGAAGCACTAGAAGATTTAAAATCTAGAGGATTTGAAGAAGTTATAGTGCAGCCGCTTCATATAATTCCAGGAGAAGAATTTGATTACATCAAAGGCGTTGTGGAGCAAAGGAAAAATGATTTTAAAGATCTTAAGCTTGGAAGACCGATATTTTTTTATCAAGGAATGAATGGATTACCAGAAGATTATTCTTTATTTATTGAAAGTATTAAAGATGTTTTCGAAGGTGAAGAAAGTGTAATATTATTTGGCCACGGTACAGAACATCCATCTAATGCAGTCTATGGAATGCTGCAAACTGTTTTGGTAGATGAAGATTATGAGAATGTTTTTGTGGCAACTGTAGAAGGGTACCCAACAGTTGAAAATGTAGTAAAGAAGTTAAAGAAAAAAGGAATAAATAAGACAAAACTTGTTCCTTTATTACTTGTGGCAGGTGATCACGTAAAGAATGATATGGCATCAGATGAAGATCATTCTTTAAAGACTAGGCTTCAAAAAGAAGGAATTGAAGTGAAGCTACATATGCATGGACTTGGGGAGTTTGATAAATTTGATGGACTTTATATAAATAGAATTTATGACTCAATTGAGAATAAATATATAAACGCTGGAAGGACTAAAAAACTTAGATAATCTAATTTTTACAGTTGCAAAATTATTTGCAGGTATTTAGGCAGAGTTAAAAAGTCTTGTTAGTACAGAAAGGAAAATAATATGAGGTCTATAATTATATCTTCCAATTGCAGCGGAGGAGGAAAAACTACTTTTACTCTTGGGCTTATGAAAGTACTTAAAAGTAGAAATTTTCATGTACAAGGTTATAAGGTAGGACCGGATTATATAGATACAGCATTTCATAAAACAGTGACAGGGATAGCTTCAAGAAATCTTGATACTTTCTTAATGGGTGAAGAAGGTGTGAAAAAAAGTTTTCAAAAAGGTTCTGGAAATATTGGTATAATAGAAGGTGTTATGGGATTATATGACGGAATTGGAGCAAGTGAAAAAGGTTCCACTTATCATGTCTCAAAACTTTTAGGAAATATGCCGATAGTTCTAGTGTTGTCTCCTAAGGGGCAAAGTGCAAGTATATGCGCTGAAATTAGCGGCTTTAAAAATTATAAGGATGCTAATATTGTTGGTGTCGTATTAAATTCTGTAAGTGAAAAATATTATAATTTATTAAAGTATGCAATAGAAAAGAATTGTAATATAAAAGTTTTTGGATATATTCCTAAAACACCAGAAATAGCATTAAGCAGCAGGCATTTAGGACTTGTTCAGAGTATGGAAATTCTTAATCTTGAAGAAAAATTAGATACATGTGCAAAGTTAATAGAAAAATATGTTGATATAGATGGAATTATAAATGCAACTCAAGAGTATAAAATAAGTACAGATGGTGATCTTAATGATTCATTTAAAGAAGATGATAAACAAAAAAGTTTTGAAAGTTTAAAAGAAGAAGCTAAAAATAGAAATTTAAAAATAGGAGTGGCTTTAGATAAGGCGTTCAGTTTCTATTATAAAGATAATTTGGAAGCTTTAGAAAATTTGGGTGAGATAGTTTATTTTAGTCCAATCAATGATAAAGAATTACCACAAAACTTAGATTTTTTATATATAGGTGGAGGATATCCAGAAGTATTTAAAAAGGAATTGGAAAACAATTATTCTATGCGAAAAAGCATTAAAGAAGCCTTAGATGGCGGCTTGAGGTGTTATGCAGAATGCGGTGGACTTATGTATCTTACAGAATCAATAGATGGATCAGAAATGGTTGGTTTTTTTAATGGAGATAGCACAATGACTAATAAGCTTCAGAATTTTGGTTACTGTAATGTTAAGATAGATAACAAGTGTTTTAATAATAGGAGCATAAAAGATAATGAATTTGAAATTAATGCCCATGAGTTTCATAAGTCAAAGGTAGATTTAGATGAGGACAATGTATATGAAGTAGAAAAAACTTTATATAATGGGGAAGCATTAAAGTGGAAATGTGGATACTTTAAAAATAATACATTAGGAGGATATGCCCATATAAACTTTCTTGGAAATGAAGAATTGTTAAAAGCGTTGGTTAACTTTCTATAGAAGATGTAATATAAATAAGAAAATATGGTAGATTTGTTGGGGGGAGCGTAATGAGAAAACGTAGTATACTTCTCAGTATAAGCATTATAATTATTATTGTTTTAGCTTTTGGCGGTTGTATTTATATGAATATAAATGGCCTGCCTTGGAAGATCAAGGAAACAGAAGTGTTTACACAGACGTATTTAAGCAAAAAGTACCCAGATTTAAAATGTAAAATTAATAAAGCTTACTATAATTCAAAATCTGGGAAGTATTTATGTAATGTTAGTACTGAAGAAGATACCCCAGTAACATTTCGAGTGACAATGCTTAATAAAGACAGTGGTGAAGATAATTATCTTGAAAGCAAGGTTAATCTTGAGGCTGAAAATATGGTTACAAGCTTAATTGAAGAAAATGAACCTAGCATAAAGATAAAACAAATTTCAGTATTAGAAGATGCTGGAGCCAATGCAAATAGTAAGAGTTATGATAAGTACACAAGTTTTATACCAGGAGATTCATATCCTCTAAAAATAGATATAAGATGGGAAAGTGATGAAGTTTCTTTAGAAGCTTTTGTAGATAAAGTGTTGAGAATTAGAGAAAGTTTAAAAAATAGAGATATAGAAGTATGCGGCCTTGATGTTATTGATGATACAAATAACTATGGTATTGATTTATCAGGAAGAGAAGTGAATGGGAAAAAAGAAGGCAACTATAATTTTACAAAGGATCAGATTATAGACGATAAAATAGCTTATGAAATGGAAAAGTAAATTATTAATCAATTTATTAAACTTGGAAAGAGGTGAGCTTGGTGAGGTGTTTGTTAAATCCCTCGCTAAAAATATATGGAATATTTAAAAAATCCTATGGGAATTGAAGAAAAAAGTTTTGAGATTATTGGTAACGAAATGGGCGCGCACTCATTTAGTGAAGAAGAACTGCTTATAGTTAAAAGAACTATTCACACTACTGCAGACTTTGAATATAAAGATTTGGTAGAAATAAGTGAAACAGCAATTGAAACTGCAAAAGGTATTTTTAAACAAGGTGCAAAGATCTATACGGATACTAATATGGCCTTAAACGGAATTAATAAAATGGCCTTAGCTAAAACTAATAGTGAAGTTATCTGCTATGTGAATGAAGAAATAGTTCATAAAGAAGCAAAGGAAAAAAATATTACTAGAAGCATGGCTGCAGTGGAAAAAGCTTGTATGGATAATGTAGATATATTCGTTTTTGGTAATGCACCAACAGCACTTTTTAGGCTTAAAGAGTTAATAAAAGAAGGAAAGGCAAAACCAAAGCTTATAATAGCTGCGCCAGTAGGGTTTGTTGGAGCTGCAGAAAGTAAGGAAAATATGGATGAGCTTAATATACCTTACATAAGAATTAAAGGAAGAAAAGGTGGAAGCACTGTTGCAGCAGCAATAGTTAATGCCCTTATGTACATGGTGGTTTCAAGATAATTAAGTTTATTAGATTAAAGATAGTTAAAAAGTTAATGATGTCAGGAGGTGATTTTTATGTTTGAAATGTACGTTGATGTAGATGGAAAAAGGTTAAGATGTGGATATACGACAGGTTCTTGTAGTGCTGGAGCAGCAAAAGCAGCAACAATTATCTTATTTAATAAAGAGAAAAATCTTAATGAAATAGAGATTGCAACTCCTAAAGGAATTGATGTAACAATGCCTATAGAATTAATAGAAAAATTTGATGATTATGTTGAGTGTACTATTTTAAAAGATGGTGGAGATGATCCTGATAACACTCATGGAATAGAAATAAAGGCCATGGTTAAAAAGATCAAACCAATAGATAATAAAATATTTCAAGATGAAGACTTGCAAAAGTTTGATAGTGTTTTAGTTGAAGATAGCAGAGCAGAAAAAGAAGATGAGTTAGAAAGAGTAGTGCTTAAAGGCGGAACAGGAGTTGGAATTGTCACTAGGGAAGGGCTTTTTATTCCTAAAGGACAAGCGGCTATTAACCCTGTTCCTAGAAAGATGATAAAAGAAGAAGTATTAAAAGTGTTACCGCCTGGAGAAAGAGTTGAAGTTATAATTTCAGTGCCTCAAGGAGAAAAAGTAGCAAAAAAGACTTTTAATCCTAGACTTGGGATTGTAGGCGGGATTTCTATTCTTGGGACAACAGGAATTGTATATCCTATGTCAGAAGATGCACTTAAAGCTTCCATAAAGATAGAAATTACCCAAAAAGCAATAAATAATGAAAGATTAGTTTTAACTTTCGGAAATTTAGGCGATAATTATTGTAAGGAACTTGGGTTTAAAGAGGAAGAAGTGGTAACATGTTCAAACTTTATAGGATTTGCATTAGAGACTTGTGTTTCATGTAAAGTTAAGTCTATTATAATAGTTGGACATATAGGAAAGATGAGTAAAATAGCTTATGGATGCTTTAATACCCATAGTAAGGTCAATGGAGTGAGGCTTGAAGTTATTGCATTAGAACTTGCACTTCTTGGATATGATATGTCACTTGTAAAAAGAGTGCTTGAGGAAAAGACATGTGAAGGTGCAGTTAAAATGCTTGGAGATGGATATGACAAACTCTATGAGAACATTGGAAATAAAATAGTTCAAAAAATCAAAGAGCATGTTTATGGAGAGCTAGAAGTTGACGCTGTAATGTATTATGGCGCATCAAATCCGATTTTATTATGGAAGTCCATTAAGGATAATTAATAATAAAGTTCAATATAAATTTTATGATAATTCATTAGATTATGGATTGTGTAAAATATTTTAGGGATTAATATTAAAAAGTTAATTAAGCTTTCATAGGGGGACACAAAAATGATTTATATTGTAGGGCTTGGTCCTGGACACAGGGATTATATTATGCCTAAGGCCTTGGAAATATTAAAAAAATCTAATATAATAATAGGCTTTAAAAGAGCATTGGATTCCTTAGAGTTTATAGATAATAAAAAAATATATATAAATAAGCTAATTGATATTAACGAATATATATGTGATGAGAAAAATATAAGTATGATTATTTCGATTGTTGCATCTGGTGATCCAACTTTTTATGGGATAACAAATTATATAAAAAGTAAAGCAACATTAGAATTTCAAGTGATACCAGGCATAAGTTCTTTTCAATATCTGACATGTAAATTAAATATGTCATGGAATAATGCGTACCTAGGAAGTTTACATGGAAGGAAAGAAGACTTTTTGACTGTGATTAATAATCACGACTTAAGCATTTGGCTTACAGATAAAGAGAATAATCCTGCTATGTTATGTGAAATTTTGCATAAAGAAAAAGTTAGATGTAAAGTTGCAATAGGAGAAAATCTATCCTATGAAGATGAGATTATAACTAATGGGGCTCCAGAGGAATTTATGAATAAAAAATATGATTCACTGAGTGTGTTTATAGTAGATAGAACAAGTCGATAGAACTTATAATGATTTTTGTGTGACGTTGACGTTTGATTAATACCTGAAATAGAGGAGGAAATTTTCATGGTTTTTATAAAAGATGAAGAGTTTATTAGAGGAAACTGCCCAATGACAAAGGAAGATATAAGAATACTTTCAATTGCGAAAATGAACTTAACAGATAATTCTTTAGTACTAGATGTTGGCAGTGGTACAGGGAGTATTACAGTTCAGGCTGCTAAAATTGCAAAAAACGGTAAGGTGCTTGCAATAGAAAAAAATTATGAAGCATATGAAATTACAGAAACTAATGTGGAAAAGTTTGAATGTGATAATGTAAAGATTTTAAATAAAGAAGCAAGTAGAGTACTGGATACTTTGATTTTTCAAGGTTTAAAATTTGATTCCATATTCATTGGAGGAAGCAGCGGGCATTTAGAGGAAATATTACTTAAGGTAAATGCAATCGTAGTAAAAAAAGGCACGATAGTTATGAATTTTATAACCTTAGACAATGCATACAGAGCAATTGAGGTAATGAAGAAACTAGATTATAAAATTGAAATTTCATTAGTTAATATAAGTAAAAACCGTGAAGATACTTTAATGATGATAGCTAATAATCCAATATATATAATTCAATGTATAAGGAATTAAGTATAATTTAATAAAGATTTTTAAGATAAAATAATACATAGTTGTTATAAATAAAAGTGTATAAATAAAGATAATATGATATCGGTAACTAGAATTAAAATAATAATATATACATATGTAGTTACTTAGGAAGAGAGGAATTATAAAATGGCAACATTATACGGAATAGGTGTAGGACCTGGAGATACTGAACTTTTAACTGTAAAGGCAGTAAGAACAATAGAAAGGTGTCAAGTTGTAGTCGCACCATCTGCTACTGAAGGTGGGGAAAGCATTGCGCTTGAAACAGCTAGAGAATATATAAAACCAGGTACCGAAGTTATTGTAAAGCATTTTCCAATGGGGAAGAAAGATAGAGTAATAAAAGCATTGGAGGCTTATGAATTTATAGAAGCAAGGCTTAAAGAAGGAAAGGATGTTGCATTTTTAACTATTGGAGATCCGTATATTTACAGTACATATAGTCATATGTTAAAGCATGTTAGAGATTGTGGATTTGATGTTCAAACAATTCCTGGAATAACATCTTTTTGCGCGGCTGGGAGCTTAGTTAATAGGACTTTAGTTGTAGGTGATGAGAAGCTAGTGGTTATGCCAGCTACTAAAGTGAAAGAAATAGCAGATGAAAAGTTTGTTGTAATAATGAAAGTATACAAGCATGAAGAAGAAGTTATAAATACATTAGAAGAAAAAGGCTTTGATTATGTTTATGCAAGTCGAGTTGGTAGAGAGGGCGAGACTGTTTTAACTGAAAGAGAAGAAATACTAAAACTTAGAGATTATATGTCTTTAATAATAGCAAACAGGGAATAAATATAATAAAATATTAGTTAATTTAATATTAAAAAAGGAGTGTTTTAAGCATGATTTATTTTATAGGGGCAGGTCCTGGAGCAGCTGATTTAATAACAGTTAGAGGTCGTGATTTATTAGAAAGAGCAGATGTAGTAATATATGCTGGTTCTTTAGTTTCGAAAGAACATTTAGAATATTGCAGACCAGACGTTCAAATCTATAATTCTGCTAATATGACGTTAGAAGATGTAATGGAAATAATGACAATGGAAGAACAAATGGGAAAATTAGTTGTAAGGTTACATACAGGTGATCCATCGATTTATGGAGCTATAAGAGAGCAAATGGTTGAACTTGACAGGGTTAGTATACCTTATGAAGTCGTTCCAGGTGTAAGTTCATTTACAGGTGCGGCTGCAGCTATAAATAGAGAATTTACTTTACCAGGAGTATCACAAACTGTCATTTTAACTAGGATTGAGGGAAGAACTCCTGTTCCAGCAAATGAGGATCTTGAAACATTGGCATCTATTGGAGCATCAATGGCTATATTTTTATCTATTTCAATGATAGACAAAGTTGTTGAGAAACTTAGAAAAGGGTATAAAAAGAATGTTGCAATAGCTGTAGTTGAAAGAGCTACATGGCCTGATCAAAGAGTAATTATGGGAACGCTTGATGATATAGCAGAAAAAGTTAAGGAAAATAACATTACTAAATGTGCACAAATATTAGTTGGAGATTTTATTGATAGCGATTTTGAAAAAAGCTTGTTATATGATAAGAGCTTTTCGCATATGTTCAGAGACGCTGAGGATACAAGTAATGAATCTAAATAATGAAGAACTATCTAAAAAGTCCCAAAGTGAGGCAATAAATTCACTTAGTAAAAATATAAGTATAATTTGTCCATCGCCTAAGGGAAAAGAGATAGCATTGAAGCTTAAAGAAAGCTTTAATGGAAGATTATATATAAAAGAAAATAATCCATCACAAGATCAGATTAATAATTGGAAGTTAGAAATAAACACTTTTGCATATGGTGAAGATTTCAGTTTAAAGACTATTACGAAAGAAGCTATGAATAATTCAGAAGGTATCATATTTATATCTTCAACAGGAATTGCAGTAAGAGCAATAGCTCCATTTCTTGAAGGCAAGGATAAGGATCCAGGAATTGTAGTGGTTGATCTATCATGTAAATATGCAATAAATATTTTAAGTGGACATTTAGGTGGAGGCAATGAGCTTACTTATAAGGTATCAGAAATATTAAATTCTATGCCTATTATAACCACTGCAAGCGATAATTTAGGCTTGATTGCCCCAGATATTCTAGCCAAAGAAAACAATTTGATTATTGAAGATTTAAAAAAGGCTAAATATATGGCGTCTCTTCTAATTGATGAAAAAATAATTGGAATTAAAGATGACTATAATATAATTAAAATCAGTAATGGATACGAAAAGATACAGAACTTAAGAAAGGATTGTATTTGGATAACTCATTGTTTAAAAAGTAGTAACAATGAAGATGTTGAAAAAACTGATTATTCTAGGATACTTAGACTTATAAAAAAAGATATAGTTTTAGGTATTGGTTGTAGGAAAGGCACAACTTATGAAAAATTATATGACTTTGTAAATGCGAATTTAATAAAATATAATTTGGATATAAGAGCAGTGTCAAGAATTGTTTCTGTAGATATTAAAGCTAATGAAGAAGGTATTATAAAATTAGCGGAAAGAATTAATTGTCCATTCAAAACTTTTAGCAAAGATGAAATAAAAACCGTTCAAGATAAATATGATAAAAGTGAATTTGTATTTAAAACACTTGGAATAACTGGGGTCTGTGAGCCTTCTGTTGATCTTGCAGGCGCAGAGGTTATTATAAGCAAAATAAAGCATGAAGGTATGACATTAGCTATAGGGGTACTTAAAAACACATTGGAATAAGTTCTAAAATAAATCCTTGATGTTCATGCGTTGGGAAAGTATGCTATAATATAGCTGATGAAGCATTTATTTTAAAAAGTAGGGGAGAAGAGAATATGACGATTTTGGACATGCTAAATAAAATGAATGGGAATAATACATTAATGGCTAAGTCATTAGAAATTATTAAAGACAATTATACAAGTTTAGTAAATGACAATTATGAATTGACTCTTGATGAAAATAGAGAATTAAGCGTAAAGATTCCTAGTCTTGAAAGAAGAAATGAATATGTATATAAAAGTGTGGCTGAGTACCCTTATCCATTAATTATGTGCATGAGAATCTTAGAAAGTAGTAATGTTGAAAGATATAACTATATGTTGTCTAAATTCATGGATTTATATAGAGATAAGTTGGATTTGTTATTTAAGGATGTACATATCGTTGATACATTAAAAGCGAAAATAGTAAAAACTAAAGATAGAATAGATTACGTAACATATTATTCAATAGCTACAGGAGCTATTGGTGCAGTATTATTAATTATATTCAATTTTACTAATAATGTAAAAAATGCCATTACAATAGGAATTATAGTTTTTTTTATTCTTGCATTATTCATGCAGATTACAAAAGAAAGCCAAGTAAAAAAGATAGTTGATGCATATATAAGCTTAATAAAAACAGAATGGTATCAAAAAGAATTAAATAAGCAATATACATACCTTTGCAATTTTATAGAATAATATAAATTCATTTTCATTAACTAAATATTCTATACTAAAAAAACTTACTAAAAATTTATTTAGTAAGTTTTTTTGTATTTAGGAAAATATAATGTAATTAAATCAGCGGATAACTTTTATAGTATTTTACTAGAGTTAAATACTATAAAAGAATAAAAAATGTCATTTACTATGATTAAATATTTTTTCTTAAAGATGATGATTCAACAAATACAAATTTATCTGGTCTATGACGAGATTCTGTATACTCAAAAAGTTTACCTGAATCAGTATAAGCATATGTTTTTACGACAGCAACACAATCATATGTACCTAAATCTAAAAATCTTTTATCTAATTCTGTTGCATGTTCAACAACAATAATCTTTTTTGAAGCAAGAATTTTTGTATTTAAATCTTTTTCAATATATTCATACACGGAATTTTGAGCAATTTCTATAGTCAAATCTTTTGCTACATCAGCACTAAAATAATTTACATCAAGGATAATTGGTTCATTATCATAGAATCTTATTCTATGAAGGTGATATACTTCAGTATCTAATTTTAAAGCAGTTATTCTTGATAAGGATTCATCTATAGTTATTTTTGAGAAATGAACAACACTAGTAGTGAATTTCTTTTTTGTATGTAATTCTTGCAAGCCGAGTAGATTTCCAATAGGAAGTTCTATTGATTCTCTGCTTTCTAGTATGATTACGCCCTTACCTTTAACGCTTTTAACATATCCATCTTTACTCAATTCACTAATTGCTCTTCTAACAGTATTTCTACTACATTCAAATTTATCAACTAGCTCCATTTCGGTGGGAAGCATCATAGAATTATCGTACTTACCACTATCTATATTGCTTTTTAATATGTGATATATATCTTTGAATTTTACATTAGGCAAAGTTAACACTCCCTTAAGTTATCTTGGGGTATATATGCTGCAATTGGATTTCTACATCTTATACTTAATTGAGCGTTTATCAAACTAGAATTTTAAATGCAGATTTATCATTGGAGCACATATAAAATATTTATACCATAGGTAACTCAACCATAATCTATACTTATGCGTATACCTCGCCGAAATGAAACATTCCATATTATGACCCTTGTGGTTACAAAAGTTTATTACTCATTTCTGGTTGTGAGGTATTCCATAGTCTAATTATAATTTATGATTGTGTTATCTATAGGTTTTAATGAATATATTATACTTTATTTTTTTTAATAAGTTAACTAAATAATTAAAATAATAAGGTGATAAATTACTTGGTGCAATTTATTAATGTATGATAATGTAAGTTACTCCAACACCTAAAAAATTTGCACTATATAGACAAACAACTTGAAAATGAGCTGTTAAAGGTTCTTAGCTGTAGGTTGTTCCATTTTAGCTTGTCAAACTGAAAGTTGGAGCATGCTAAGGTGGATACAACCTGCTGCTTAGAACCTCCAGCGATATTTTCATAGCTTTTCGTAATCAAAATATTTATGATTTCTAGTAAAGATATGAATTTGAACCTTTAGTAGATTTGTAAATTTAAATTTGATTTGATGAGTCAGTAAAAGGGTGGAAAATCTAAAATTTGAATAAGTTATTTGAACAAATTTAAAATATGTTTAAACATATTTTAAATTTGTTTTATGCCATAAGATGGCTTGGATACTGAATATTAAACATTTTCAAGAAATTTGTTTAAACAAATATTAAAAATATTATTGACTATATGTTTAAAATAGATTATTATGATATTGTAAACATTTAAATGTTAGGTTTAATATAAAATTTATTAAGTAATTGTTCAATTGGACTAATACAAAACAAAATTGTATTAATATTCATGAACTTATTCTTTAAAGTAATAAAAATCAAATTGGAGGTTTTAATGATGGGGAAATTTCAAAATGATGCAAAAGAACTATTAAAGCTAGTTGGTGGAAAAGAAAACATCTCAGCAGTTACACATTGTGTTACTAGAATGAGATTTGTATTAAACGATCCAAGTAAAGCTGGCGTAAGTGAAATTGAAAAATTAAAAAGCGTTAAAGGGACATTTACACAAGCAGGACAGTTCCAAGTTATAATTGGGAATGAAGTATCAACATTTTATAATGACTTTATAGCAGTTTCAGGAATAGATGGAGTAAGCAAAGATGCAGTAAAAGATGTTGCTAAAAACAATATGACTTTTATACAAAAGCTTATGGCAAATATAGCAGAAATATTTTCACCACTTATTCCAGCAATCATCGTTGGAGGTTTGATTTTAGGATTTAGAAATGTTATTGGAGATATGAAATTATTAGAAGGCGGAACAAAATCTTTAGTTGAAGTATCTCAGTTCTGGGCTGGGACAAACAGTTTCTTATGGTTAATTGGAGAAGCTATATTCCACTTCCTACCAGTAGGTATTACATGGTCAATTACAAAGAAAATGGGGACAACCCAAATTCTTGGTATAGTTTTAGGTATTACATTAGTTTCACCACAACTTTTAAATGCATATGCAGTGGCAAGTACACCAGCTGATAAAATACCTTTCTGGGATTTTGGATTTGCACATGTAAACATGATTGGATATCAAGCACAAGTTATACCAGCTATACTTGCAGGTTTTGCATTAGTATTTCTTGAAAGAGGCGCAAGAAAGATAAGTCCAGCATCAATATCAATGATAGTTGTACCATTCTTTGCTTTAGTACCAGCTGTTTTGATAGCTCATATTGTTATAGGACCTATAGGTTGGGCAATTGGTGCAGCGATTTCAAAAGTAGTATATGGTGGATTAACATCTTCATTTGGAATGATTTTTGCAGCAATCTTTGGATTCCTTTATGCACCACTTGTTATTACAGGACTTCACCACATGACAAATGCAATAGATCTTCAATTAATGGCACAATTTGGAGGAACATCACTTTGGCCAATGATAGCATTATCTAATATTGCACAAGGTTCAGCAGTTTTAGCTATGATATATTTACAAAGAAAGAATCAAGAAGCTCAAGAAGTTAATGTACCAGCTTGCATTTCAGCTTATCTTGGTGTAACTGAACCAGCAATGTTTGGTGTTAACTTAAAACATGGATTCCCATTCTTCTGTGGAATGGCAGGATCAGCAATAGCAGCTATAATTTCAGTTGGAAGTGGCGTAATGGCAAACTCAATCGGTGTTGGAGGACTTCCAGGTATATTATCAATAAAACCAGCGTTCATGATGATATTTGCATTAGCAATGCTTGTAGCAGTAGTAGTACCATTTGTTCTTACAGTAATTGTAGGGAAAAAGAAAGCAATAAGCTAGGATAGGAAGGAAGAAATTATGAAGGATTTTAAGAAAAGTACTATTTATCAAATATATCCTAAATCATTTTATGATACAAACGGTGATGGAATTGGAGATTTAAACGGAGTAATAGAAAAATTAGATTATTTAAAAAATTTAGGTATAGATTATATATGGCTTACTCCTTTTTATCCTTCTCCTCAAGTAGATAACGGATATGATATCTCTGATTATTATAATATTGACCCAAGCTTTGGTACATTAGAAGATTTTGAAAAATTAGTACAAGAAGCAGAAAAAAGAGATATATATGTAATGCTTGATATGGTACTTAATCATACATCAACAGAACATGAATGGTTCAAAAAAGCTATAAGCGGAGATAGAAAATATAAAGATTTCTATATATTTAAGGAATCAGAAAAAGATACACCACCTACAAATTGGGAATCTAAATTTGGTGGAAATGCATGGGAATATGTAGAAAAGTTTGATGAATATTACCTACATCTTTTTGATAGAACTCAGGCAGATTTGAATTGGGATAATGAAGAAGTTAGAAATGAGATTTATGGTGTTGTTAACTTTTGGCTTAAAAAGGGTGTCAAAGGGCTAAGATTTGATGTTATAAATTTAATTTCAAAACCAGAAAAGTTTGAAAGTGATACAGAAGGTGATGGAAGAAGATTCTATACAGATGGTCCTAAAATTCATGACTATCTCCACGAACTTAATGAAAATACCTATGGAGAATATGAAGATATTGTAACTGTAGGAGAAATGTCATCAACTTCTCTTGAGAATTGTATAAGATATTCTAATCCAGAAGAAAAAGAATTATCAATGGTATTTAATTTCCATCATTTAAAGGTTGATTACTATAAAGGCGATAAATGGACTGTTATGGATTTTGACTTTATGAAGTTGAAGGCGTTATTTAAAACTTGGCAAGAAGAAATTCAAAATGGGTGGAATGCTCTGTTTTGGTGTAATCATGATCAGCCTAGAATAGTTTCTCGGTTTGGAAATGATAAAGAATATTTAAAAGAAAGTGCTAAAATGCTGGCAACTACAATACACATGATGAGGGGGACTCCATATGTGTATCAAGGTGAAGAGATTGGAATGACAAACCCTTATTTCGATAGCATAGAGAAGTATAGAGATGTAGAATCTATAAATTATTATAATATTTTAAAAGAGCAAGGAAAATCTGAAGAAGAGATATTACAGATTTTAAAAGCAAAATCTCGTGATAATTCTAGAACCCCAGTACAATGGGATGATAGTGAAAATGCTGGATTTACTAAAGGTGAACCATGGATACCTGTTAGCAGTGAATATAAAAGAATAAATGTTGAACAAGCATTAAAGGATGAAGATTCGATTTTCTATCATTATCAAAAGCTAATAAGGTTGAGAAAAGATTATGAAGTGATTTCAAATGGAAGTATAAAGTTTATTCTTGAAGAAAATAATAAAGTACTTTCATATGTAAGAAATTTAGGCGACGCTACAGTACTTGTCATAAATAATTTTTATGGAGAAAGTACAAAAGTAGAGGTTCCTGATGAATATGCAAATAAAAGTGCTAAGAGTAAAATATTAATATCAAATTATAAAGATAGTAGTGTATTAAATAAAGAGTTAAATTTAAGACCATTTGAATCAATTGTATATCATATATAGATAAACAATATATAACTTAGACTTTATGAAATTATCCACCGAAAGTAGAAACATTGTTATTTCACAGGACTATGAAAATTTCACTGAAAGCACTAAATTGCAGGTTTCACCACTAATGCTTGCTCCCAATTTCATTGTGACAAGCATTAATGGAACAACCTACAAATAAGGGCTTTTAACAGCTCATTTTCAATGCCTGTTTCATAAAAATGTTTCTGCTTTCTAGTATGGCATTTAATGCAAAGTATAAATGAAATTCTTAAATTGTTTAACTATATAAATAAGTCAATTATAAGTTGGATTTATACTATGAAATATATCCCAGCTAGAAACTGGAACAAAAGTATGTTATTCATTTCGGCGAGTTATATGCATAAGTTCAGGTCTTAGTCGGGTTATCAATAGGAAATCAGGAACTTTAAAATTATATAATATATGGAAATTACAGTAGCAACTGTTCAGCAAATGGGTGGTTGTTACTTTTTTGTACAAAAAAATTATAAAGGCTTCCAGTGTTAATACGTGAGTTTATAATCTTTTATGTGCGCAGTTTATATATAGGTAGAGAAAATATGAAGTTAAAGCTAGTTATAATAATATTTAACGAAGAGGCTGGTGGTTTCAAAAGATAAGTCTTATAAGTATAAGAATTAATATAAAAGCTATATTAATATATCTCATGAATTAGTATAATAATTAAATAAGATATATTATTAAGAAGGAAGGTGGATTAGCTCTGGGTATACTATTAAAGTATGCTGCAGACTAAAATGTAATTATGAATGAAAAAATTAGTACTATAATAAATGAAATGATACAATACTATGCAAAAGATCCGAGAAGGGTTAATCACTTTTTAAAGGTATTTTCTTTTGCTAAATCTATAGGGGAACTCGAAAATATAGATAAGAAGACTCAGGAAATTTTAGAAGTAGCTGCAGTAATGCATGATATAGGAATAAAAGTTAGTGAAGAAAAATATAATTCTTCTGCTGGAAATTATCAAGAACTTGAAGGGCCTCCTGTTGCAAAGGAAATGCTTTCAAAATTTAATTTTAGTGAAGAATTTATTGAAAGAGTATGCTATTTGATTGGGCATCATCATACATATAGCAAAATTGATGGCATTGACTATCAAATATTAATAGAAGCTGATTTTTTAGTTAATATTTATGAAGATGAAATAAAAACTCCTCAAATTGAAAGTATAAAAAATAAATACTTTAAAACAAAATCAGGAACAGAATTTTTAAATAGCTTATACCTGTAATACAAAATAAGGGGTAATAAAATGATAGAATATAAAAATTTAGATAGAGAAATTATTAGAGAAATTTCAGAAGTTTATGTAAATGCTTTTAATTGTGAACCGTGGAATGACAAATGGACTATTGAAAGTGCATCTAAACGCATATCTCAGATGATAAATTGCGAAGGGGTTAATGGACTGGTTGCATTTGATGGGGAAAAATTAGTGGGAATGATACTTGGAAGCATTGAATATTATTATGATGCAGTACTTTTTCAAATTAAAGAACTTTGTGTAGAACCTAAAATTAAAGGTGCAGGTATAGGTTCAAAGTTGCTGAGTGAATTTATAACAAGATTAAAAGCTAAGGGGATAGATAGAGTGATTTTGCTGACACTTAAAACTAATGAAACAGAAGGTTTTTATAAGAAGCATGGATTCAAAACTTTTGAGAATATGATAATGATGGGAAAGGAAATCTAAAAAATATATAATATCATCGAACTGGTTTTTATATGTAAATAAACTGTCTAAAATTATATATGGGTATTCTGAAGAATAGATATTTAAATATTCTTCAGAATACCTATTGTTAGGAATATTAGAATATAGAACACTTAATCATATATTCTAATTATTCTCTAGAATCGTAACTAGCACATTTAGTTTCAGTATATAATTGGGCTCCATTACCTGCTACTTGTATAGAATCTAGGCTACAAAGTTTGTTAGTGTTATGATTACATGTTTCAACGTTGCAAGTTAGAGCATCGCATTTTCCTTGAGAATTAGTATTATTAGTTAAGTCACTATAATGAGATTCTTGTAAAAATGAACCACAGCAAGTTCCTCTTTCACTACTTGCAGACATTCCACCAATATCAACTCTATTTGAATAGCAAACTCCACTATGGTTGTGTGAACAATTATTTACTTCACAATTAATTTTTTCCATAAAAAACACACTCCTTTAAGTTAAATCTTAATCTAGTTATAATATTATTTGCTAAAGTATCTATCAAGTAAGCCTTTAAATGCTTTACCATGTCTTGCTTCATCTTTACACATTTCATGAACAGTATCATGTATAGCATCTAAATTATGCTCCTTAGCTAAGGTTGCAAGTTTCTTTTTACCTTCGCAAGCACCATATTCAGCTTCAACTCTAGCACTTAAATTAGATTTAGTATCAGGAACAACAACTTCCCCTAAAAGTTCTGCGAATTTAGCAGCATGTTCCGCTTCTTCATAAGCAATTCTTTTATATGCTTCACCTACTTCAGGATAACCTTCACGGTCAGCTTGACGGGACATTGCTAAGTACATTCCGACTTCAGTACATTCACCTATGAAATTAGCTCTTAAACCTTCTAATAATTCATCATTAAGACCGCCAGCAACACCGATTCTATGTTCATCAGCAAAATTTAATGAGTCAGTCATTTCTTTGAATTTGTCAGCACCTGCTTTACAGATAGGACAAACGTCTGGTGGGGTGTCACCTTCATGGATATAACCACAAATAGTACAAACAAATCTTTTCATTTAAAATTCCTCCATAAACTATTATTGTATTTTTTAGGTATTAAACAACCTTAAAAATAGTATTACCAATTAAAACAAAAATATTAATATATAATTTTTATTAATTAAATTATTCAGGTGTCGTATAATTTTCTAAATATGTTATAATTTATTGAAGTGATTTAAGAGTGATAAACAAGGAGGAATTTTTACTTGAATAACAATTTTGAATATATATTATTTGATTTAGATGGAACACTTACTGATTCTGGCGAAGGAATAACTAAATCAGTTCAATATGCTTTAAAGTCTTTTGGAATTTTAGTTGATGACCTTAAAGAATTAAACAAATTTATTGGACCACCTTTAAAGGATTCGTTTAAAGAATATTATAACTTCGATGAGGAAAAAGCACAGCTTGGATTGGTAAAATACAGAGAATATTTTGCTGAAAAAGGTATCTATGAAAATAAGTTGTATGATGGAATACCAGAACTTCTAGAGGTGCTTAAGAAAAATAATAAAAAAATTGTACTTGCTACATCAAAACCAGAAGTGTATGCAAGGCAAATTTTACAATACTTTAAAATCGATAAATATTTTGATTTTGCAGCTGGAGCAGATTTTGAAGAAACAAGAGTAAATAAAGGGGATGTAATAAAATATGCTTTACAAGAGGCTAATATTACAGACTTATCAAAGGTTATCATGGTAGGAGACAGAGAACATGATATTATCGGCGCAAAAGAAAATAATATAAAATCAGTGGGAGTTCTTTATGGTTTTGGAGATGTTATTGAACTAACCCAAGCCAGAGCAGAATATATAGTTAAGGATACAGAAGAACTATTGAATATTCTTCTTTAAAAAATTATAAATCAGTTATATAAGGATAATTATGTTGATATCTTCAATACTCAGTAAAGAAATATAAAAATTAATTTGTAACATCAGTTACGGAAGTAATATGGAATAAACATTATAATAAGATTAAAGATAAACAATAAAAACTTAAAAGATAATTTATTAAGATATATGAGAGGAGAATGTCAACATGATAACTAAGGATTTAACAATAGGAGAAATAATTCGTATAAAGGAAAATGCACCACAAATTTTAATGAGCTTCGGAATGGGATGTGTTGGATGCCCATCTGCACAAGCTGAAACAATTGAAGATGCAGTTAAAGTTCATGGAATAAATTTAGAAGAATTATTAGAACAATTAAATAAATAATATACTTAATAGAAAGGCTGCTTAAAACTAAGCGGTCTTTTTTTGTGTAAAGAAAATCATAGATATTTATAAATGATAAAATCTAGATTATAATATCAAATAAAGGATTTTAGCTGAAAGGGGGAAAAACATTGACTTTGCAACAATTAAAATATGCTCTTGAAATTGCAAGGTACGGGTCAATAAACGAGGCAGCTAAAAAATTATTTATATCCCAGCCAAGTCTATCTAATTCAATAAGAGAACTTGAGAGTGAACTAGGAATTGTAATATTTGAGAGGACAAATAGAGGAATTAGCATTTCTTCAGATGGAATTGAATTCTTAGGGTATGCTCGCCAAATAAGTGAACAAGCTGAATTTATTGAGGACCGCTATCATGGAAGAAGAGAAAAGATTATGCATTTCTCTGTGTCAACTCAGCATTATGCTTTTGTTGTAAATGCATTTACAAAACTCTTAAAAGAAATTGAAACAAATCAGTATGAGTTTAATTTAAGAGAAACAAAGACATATGAAATAATAGAAGATGTAAAAACTCTTCGTAGTGATGTTGGGATTTTATATATTAACGAAGTAAACTCTAAGGTCATGAATAGAATTTTTAGTGATAGTAATTTGAAATTCACTCCACTTTTTAATGCAAACCCACATATAATCATAAGTAATAATCATCCTCTTTCTACCAAAGAAAGTGTTACTACTAATGAGATGTTAGAATTTACTTATATAACATTTGAACAGGGAATTAACAATTCATTTAATTTTTCAGAAGAAATGATGAATATGGCTAATGTGCCTAAAAGTATTAAAGTTATTGATAGAGCAACACTTTCAACTTTATTAACCAGTACAGATAGTTATACAATTGGAACAGGATTTATAGACTCTGATTTTGATGAAAGCAAACTTAAAGCAATACCAATAGAATGTGATGAAATTTTCACAGTTGGATGGATAGCCCATAAGGATATTAAGCTTAATAAAATAACAATGCGCTACATTGAGATTCTAAACGAAATTATTTCAACAAATTATTTAGACTTAAATTATTATCTGTTATAGCAGTTTAAATGGAGGAAAATATGAGTAATGAGATTATAGGTACAAAGAGAAATAGTCCACCTTTTCGATATGATATAGTTGGAAGTTTTCTTAGAACTGATGAAATTAAGATTGCACGGAAACAATATAATAGTGGGGAGATAAATGCTGAAGAGCTGAGAAGTATTGAAGATATAGAAATAAGGAAGCTTATAGAAAAGGAAAAAGAAATAGGATTAATAGCTGTTACTGATGGAGAGTTTAGGAGATCTTGGTGGCATCTTGATTTTTTTGTTGGAATAGAAGGTACAAAGAAAATAACATTAAATCAAGGAGGTAGTGTTCAGGGATCTAGAACAAAGGCTGAAAGCTTTCAAATTGTCGATAAGATAAGATTTAATAAGCATCCAATGTTAGAGCATTTTAAGTATTTAAATAGCATTGTTAAAGATCAAAATATTGCTAAATTTACTATTCCATCACCATCTCTCTTTCATTTTGTTCAAAGTCACAATAAAAATAATGTATATAGTAGTGATGAAGAGCTTATGGAAGATATCATTAGTGTTTACAAATATGCAATAAAGGAGTTTTACGATGCAGGCTGTCGTTATTTGCAGTTTGATGATACTGCATGGGGAACCCTATGTAGTGAAAGACACAGAAGTTATTTTAGGAGTCAGGGAATTAACCCAGAAGCTCTTTCAAAGAATTATGTAAGATTGATAAATGAGAGTGTCAAAGAAAAACCAGAAGATATGATTATAACTTTGCATGTTTGCCGTGGAAATCTACATTCAATAGGATTTGCATCAGGTGGATATGAACCTATTGCAGAAGAATTATTTTCTAATGCTAAGGTGGATGGATTCTTTCTTGAATATGATAGTGAAAGATGCGGAGATTTTAAGCCGCTAAGATTTATAAATGATCAGTTTGTTGTATTGGGACTTGTGACAACAAAGCATGGAGGCCTTGAAAGTAAAGAGCAATTAAAAAATCGTATTGCAGAAGCTTCTCAATATGTAGATATTAATAAACTTTGCTTAAGTCCACAGTGTGGTTTTGCATCAACAGAAGAAGGAAATATAATTACCGAAGAAGAACAATGGGAGAAAATTAAACTCGTTATTGAAACAGCTAATGAAATTTGGAAGTTATAGATTGTCATAAGGGCTAGTTTATAAGTTTGCCTTTTAAAAGTGAATTTGTTTGTTATAGGAAAATATTATAGCCAGTAATAGTTTTTTGAAGTTACCTTACTTGGGGTTAAACATGCTATACTGATTTCAAGAATAAAGCAAGGCAATTAAGGGGGATTAAAAAAATGAGTATAGAATTTAAAAATGCAAAACAAAGAAGTGTTGCACCATTTAGGGCTGATATTGTAGGAAGTTTTTTACGACCAGAGGTTATTAAAGAGGCGCGTGCTAAATTTCAAAATCAAGAGATTTCAAGTAATGAATTAAAAAGAATAGAAGATGAAGAAATAATAAAATTAGTGAAAAAACAAAAGGAACTTGGGCTTAAAGCAGTAACAGATGGAGAATTTAGGCGCTCATGGTGGCATCTTGATTTTATGTGGGGATTAGATGGGGTAGAAAAACGTGTACTAGAAACAGGCTATAAATTTAACGGACTAGAAACTAGAGCAGAAACAGCCGCATTAACAGGAAAAATAGATTTTAGTAATCATCCGATGGTTGAACATTATAAATTTTTAAAGAGTATCTCGGGAGATGATGTAGTCGCTAGACAGACTATTCCAGCACCGGCACAATTTCTTGCAGAACTTCAACGTGGTGAAAATAAGGAGATTACAGAATCTATTTATAAAAACATAGATGAGTTAATTTTAGATATTGCAAATGCTTATAAAAAAGCTATTAAAGCATTCTATAATGAAGGTTGCAGAAATCTTCAACTTGACGATTGTACTTGGGGTATGCTTTGTGATAAAAAATATTGGGAAGCTAGACAACAAGAAGGCGTAGATACAAATGATATTGCTAAACTATACGCAAAGGTAAACAACTTAGCAATTGAAGAGCATCCTGAAGATTTGGTTATTACAATGCATGTTTGCCGTGGAAATTATAATTCAACATGGGCAGGATCTGGTGGATATGAACCAGTAGCAGAAATTCTTTTTGGAACTGTAAATGTAGATGGATTTTATCTAGAGTATGATACAGATCGTGCAGGAGATTTTGCACCATTAAGGTTTATCAAAAATCAACAAGTAGTTTTAGGGTTAATAAGTTCTAAGACAGGAATATTAGAAAATAAAGAAGAAGTTAGAGAAAGAATTAGAGAAGCAACAAAATACGTAGATATTAACCAAGTTTGCTTAAGTCCACAATGTGGTTTTGCCTCTACTGAGGAGGGAAATGTTCTAACAGAAGAAGAACAGTGGAATAAGATAAAGTTAGTAAGAGAACTTTCAGAAGAAATTTGGAAATAAAAATATATGATTTCTTCCTTAAGTGAGTATAATATAATTATATTCATAGGCTAATTTGAAAGATAAAAAGCAAATTAGAAGGAGGATTCAAATGAGAGTAATGACCTTTAATTTAAGACGTGATGTTCCTATAGATTTTAATGATAGATGGAATGCTAGAAGGAGCTTGATTTATAACGTAATAAATGAGTATAAATGCGATATAATAGGGGTTCAGGAAATTAAAGATAATATGCTTAATGATATTAAAGAAAATATTGAAGTATATAATATTATTGGAGCCCCAAGAGGGAAAAAAGTTTCTTCCGAAAGGAACAGTTTATTAATCTCTAGAAATTATTTAATTGAAGATTATAAAACTTTCTGGCTATCTGAAACTCCAGATAAGATAGGAAGCCGCGTATGGTACTCATATCTTCCAAGAATTTGCACAACAGCCATTTTACAAATGGATAATGGAAGAAGAGTTAGGGTTTGCAATACTCATTTAGATAATCTGCTTCCAAAGGCAAGAATGTATGGTTTAAAAAAGATTTTAGAATTTATAGAAGATGAAAAACTTCCAGTTATATTAATGGGGGATTTTAATGATAGACCTAATAGTAAGTTGATTAAAAGTCTTAAAGAGGGGAAAATATCAAGTAAAAAATTATTACCAGTACAAGACGTAAATATGGGTTTATATAATGAATCTACAATAGGAAATTTCAAAAGGTCAGGAAAAGGGCTTCATATAGATTATATATTTGTATCGGAGGAAATAGATGTGGTTAATGCTGAAATAATTAAATATAATGATAACGGGAAGTATCCCTCTGATCATTACCCTTTAATGGCAGATGTGGTGATAAATTGAATATATAAAAATTTAAATAAAGCATTAGTAAAAAAACTTGGAATTCTAAGATTATGAATCCAAGTTTTTTTTATTGTCTAGGAAAGTATAAAAAAATTGGATTTTGAAAGCTAGTTATATGAATGGTTAAGAGGATGTTGGCTTGTAAAAATATGATTAAGAAAATAAATCATATTCGCCTACATAAAATGTTCTTATATGGACAATACGGAACTTAACAACAGTCGCCTGCGATTTTTTTACTTCTCTAGAATTTTATATTATAGTGGAATCTCAAGCTACACAGCCGGCGGAGATTTTGTTGTTATGGGATTTTTAGTAAATTAACAAGTTGAAATTATATTTTGTTGATTATACTGGATATAAATACATAATGAACCAATTAACTTTAAAATGAAGAAAAAATATTATATAATAGTATATATTGTAAATAAATTAAAAATAAAATAAAAAAATATATTATTAATATAAAGGAGAATAAATTTATTGTCGAAATTAGAGAAATGTGTATGCGTAACATACATATGTTTAGCAATTGTCTTAGGTGGGCTTGCAGCTTATTGTAAAGTAACATTTGGTGAAATAAATTACAGCGGCTTAATAGCTAGAAAAGATAAGAAGCCCTCTGATGTAAATGTGAATACTACTAATAACAATGAGAGCATAGAAAAAGTATTAACTGCCGCACCTAAAGTGCCGATAAAAGCAGAATTAACAGCCTACTGTAATTGCGCTATATGCTCAGAAGCTTGGGGCTCAGAAACCGCAATGCAGACCCATACTAGAGTTGGAACTATAGCTGTACCTAAAAATATTCCGTTAGGAAGTAAAATATATATTCCGGATTTAAAAGATTATAAAGATGACGGTATTTTTGATGCAGAAGATAGAGGTGGCGCAGTTAAAGTTAAAAGCGATGGTACCTATATAATAGATGTGTGGCTTCCAACCCATGAGCAAGTCAAGGAATTTGGAAGAAAAAAGACTACAGTTTATCTAATAAAATAATAGTAGCTTGAAGTTTTTCTAATATTCAATTAAAATTATGTTAGTATGAGGAAATAAAGCAAGAAAAAAATAGAATATATATTGCAAAAATAGTCCTTTATCATAATTCTAAAAAATATTACAAGAATTTTAGTTGTAATTGTGAATTGTGAAATGTGCATTGCAATATATATTACATATATTTTGTTAAGAAGAGTCTTTTTTTAGACTAAGGGGGACAATAGGCTTATGGGTCAATCAAAAGAAAATGATCAAATATTTTGGGACAGTAGAGAAAACATTATATCACCAGAATTAGTTGAAGAAAGAATAGAAGAGATGAATGAAACGTTACTTGTTTATAGATCAGCAATAAAGGAAGTTAAGACTAAATTAGATATTTTAGATGATGAACTTAAGATAAAGAGGAAGAGGAATCCGATTGAATACATGAAATCTAGAGTGAAGACTCCAAGCAGTATTATGGATAAACTTAAACGTAAAGGGTTCGAAATGAGCATTGAATCTGCTAAAAAGAATTTAAATGATATTGCGGGAATTAGAGTTATCTGTTCTTTTGTAGGTGATATATATGATATCGCCAATATGCTAATAAGACAGGATGATATAACACTAATTGAAGAAAAAGATTATATAAACAGTCCTAAGCCAAATGGCTATAGAAGTCTTCATTTAGTTATAGAGGTTCCAATATTTTTTTCGGATCATGTGGAGCCAGTCAGAGTTGAAGTTCAAATTAGAACGATAGCTATGGACTTTTGGGCTAGTCTTGAGCATAAATTATATTATAAGACATCTGGAGATGGACCGCTGCATATTACGCAAGACTTAAAGGAATGTGCGGAGCTTATAGCATCTACAGATATGAGGATGCAGGATATACAAAGAAAGGTAGAAAAACTAAGATAGGTGGTTTGTTAAAATGATAAAAGAGCTTGTATTGAAAAATAGGTCATATAGGAGGTTTTATCAGGATAAAAGCATTGATATGAATACTTTAAGAGACTTGGTGGATTTAGCGAGGCTATCAGCATCAGGAGCTAATAAACAAGTATTAAGGTATATTTTATCAAATGAAAAAGAACAAAATGAAAAAATAAGTAAATGCATATTTTGGGCAGGTTACTATAAGGATTGGGATGGTCCTAAAGAAGGCGAAAAACCAAGTGCTTATATAGTAGTACTAAAGGATACAAGTCTTGGCCAAGGTGCGCCGCAAGATGATGGCATAGCAGTACAAAGTATGTTACTTGGAGCTGTTGAAAATAATTTGGGCGGATGCATTATAGGAAATATAGATAGAAAGAATCTAAGAGAAGAACTAAATTTAGATGAAAAATTTGAAATTTCCTTGGTAGTAGCTCTTGGTTATCCTAAAGAAGAAGTAGTTATAGAAAATATAAATGAATCTGGAGATGTAAAGTATTGGAGAGATGACAAACAAGTACATCATGTTCCAAAAAGAACATTGGATGATTTGATTTTATAAGTAGTGAACTCGAATCTGTTATTTGATGTGAATCAGTTAAGCAGACATTTCAAAAGTGATGATCAAAATCTTGTATTTGGCTATAAGTGAAGGGTTCTTAATTGCAGAATAGCTGTTTAATTTATAGGTGCAGAACTTTCTCTGTAAGCATCTATGATTTGATTATGGTTACTTACTCTTTGAGTATCCAGCGAACAAATATGAGTGGATTTTCTTTAAAAAATATTGATATAATAGTGTGATTTTGAACATACTATACTTGTTACTTTGTAGAAAAAGGAGAATAGTATATATGGAAAGAATACATTATAATGTTGATGGATTAGCAAATGAAAATATGAAAACACAAGTTAAAAATGCACTGGAAAAAATCCAAGGTGTAGATAAGGTTTGTGTAGATCTTGCACGTGGAAGTGTTGAAGTAGTATATAATGCTCCTGCAACAGTAGAAGAAATTAAAAGCTGTATAGAGAATACAGGACATGATGCTAGATAAAAGAAAATATCTTTTTAGATTTGTTGCTAAAGAGGAATGTATTTAGGTTTACATTCCTCTTTAGTTTTTATGTAAATATAAAATTTAACCAGGATTAGCCTTCTATTATTTTTACATAAAACATTCTATCCCTAGGACCATCAAACTCGCAGAAATATACGTTTTGCCATCGTCCTAAAATTAGATTGCCATTATTTAAAATAAGAGTTTGTGAAGCACCTACTGTTGAAGATTTTAGGTGAGAATGTGAATTCCCTTCAAAATGCTTATAATTCGAATCTGTGGTTGGGTAAATTTTTTCAAAACCATATATTAAATCGCTAACTACATCTGGATCTGCATTTTCATTTATAGTTATTCCAGCTGTAGTATGAGGGCAATAAACTACTATGATTCCATTTCTAATATTACTGTTTTTAATATCTTCTCTTATATAAGAAGTTATATCAACCATAGATTGTCTAGGTTTAATTTCGAGGGAGTGTTTAAATAAATTTGACATAATAAAGCCTCCTTAACATTGTTTTTACATAATATTATAATATACCAGTTATGTAAATATATAAACAATTTTATAAATCTATATTGCAATAATAGACTTAGATTTTAGATTCTAATGAACCAGATAATTAATTAGGAGTAGAGTGTAGAAACTTAATTTCATCATATATACAGCAGTGTAATTGAATTTTTTTATTCTCTAGGAATTTATATTCAAGTTAAATCTGTGTATAAGTTATAGAAAAGACCAATTCAGAAGGTTACGGTTTGTAAAGAGAATAAAAAAGAAAATATATTCGCCTGCCAAATTTTTCTCACATACGTTCGAAAAGGCAGATGCGTAAAAAAATCTACGGCTCCACAGTCGCCTACGTTTTTTTTATTTCAGAATTTTAAGTCTATTTTATAAATTATGTTAATAAAAATAATAGTAAATATAGATTTTTGATTTGGAGAGGATAAGAGAATGATAAAAACTATTAGTTTTAAATATATATTAATGTTAGGCACTTTATTAAGTATTGTATTTGCATTTCAATTAATTTATGATGTGAAGGCAAATGGGGAATGGGTGTATGTAAACAATAGCTGGCGATATTATAGTGGTCCCGAACAGAATACTGGTTGGTATAAATACAAAGATAATTGGTATTATTTAGATGAAAACGGTATGGCAAAAACCGGATGGCTTAAAAGTGAAGGCAAGTGGTATTATCTGGACACAGTTACAGGAAAAATGCTGAGTGGATGGATTCAAAATAGAGGGAATTGGTATTATTTAAATAGTTCTGGAGAAATGGTGACAGGGTGGCTTAGATATAATGGAAATTTATATTATTTAAATTCCTCTGGAGTAATGGTTAAGGACATATATATTGGAACTTATTATTTAGGACCAGATGGGGCATGGGAAGAAGGATAGATAGTTGAAATAAATTATCCTATAGATATAAAGTGAAATTACCAATCTGTGAAAACTTGGAAAAATAAAAAATACTATTTCAAAATGTATTAGTAAAAAACATTGAGAGATAGTATTTTTTTTTATAATAATTTTATATCTAAAAAGAAAAAGCTTGTCCTAGAAAATGCTAAATTGGAGCTTTATTGACCTATCAACTTATCGTTTTCAAAGATATGTTCAATTAACCAATCATTTAAAAGCTGTAATAGAGTAGAAATCGATTCATTCTGATTTTCATCAATACTCCTAAAATCTACTTCATTAATTCTTTTTATAAAAGCGTCATGTTCTATCTTTTGAGTGAACATTCTTTTATAGTTAATTTTCTTCATATATTCTTCTTCTGCTTTAAAATGGAATGATGTATAGTCGCGTAGCTCATCTACTAACTCTAATATGTTATCATATTTATCAGTTGTAAAATCATTTTTTAGTAGATTGTAAGCTTTGTCTGCTATTTCGAAGAGAACTTTGTGCTGTTCGTCAATAAAATCAATTCCAGTCTTAAATTCTTCTTTAAATTCATACATTAAATGTTACCTTCTTTCTTATAATTGTATAATTACATATAAAACAATTATATATTACTTTTGTAAAATTTTCTATATTAGGGATAAAGATAATTCCTATCAATAAGAGTAAATAGTATTTGTATATAATAAGAAACTATATAAATCCTGCTAAATTAATGATACAGTAGTATTAGAAAAATTTACAGCAATTATCAATATAAACTATATATTGCACTTAAGTTTTTACATTTTAAGATTAATTGAGCTCTTTTTTATTAATATCTTAAACGTAAACTTGCTAGAGATACCACAATTATAAGCTATGCTCAGACTATGAAATATTTTCCAAACAGAAATGAGTGATATACTTTTGTGGAATGTTTCATTGGTAATTTTGATGGATGTGATTCTTGGCTATAAGTTGTTCCAAATGTGCTAGTTCAAAGCTTGCTCTTTGAGGCTAGCACTTTGGATGCAACTTTATAGCCTTAGAATCACCCATCATAATTACCTAGAAACTGGAACAAAAGTATATTATTCATTTCGGTGAGATGTATGCATAAGTATAGATTATAGTTGGTTTATCTATATTGCAATACAAAAACTATGAAAAAATAAATGAGAAAAGGAATTGGAATTTATGGAAGTGATTCAGAACATAGATAATAATATTTTAGAATTTATACAAATCCATATGAGGACTCCCGCTTTAGATAAGATCATGCCACTAATAACTATTCTTGGAAGTAAAATTACTATATGGACGTTTATTGCTTTAATACTTATAATAGGAAAAGAATATAGGAAGTATGGTATTATGATAATATGTTCTTTGATATTATGTTTTATTGTAGGAAATTTAGGCTTAAAACCTTTAGTAGCCAGAACTCGTCCTTTTAATGCTGAACCAATATTAAATATGATTCATATGAAGCTGCCAACAGATTTTTCTTTTCCGTCAGGCCATACTATGTGTTCATTTGCACCAGCAACTATAATTAATTATATGAATAAAAGAGCTGGGATACTTGCATTAACTCTAAGCACATTAATAGGCTTTTCAAGGTTATACTTATATGTACATTATCCATCAGATGTTTTTGCAGCGATGGTTATTGGGCTTTTAATAGGTAATTTAGTTATTGCAGCATTTAATAAAAGAGCATTAAGTTCTATTTTGAGTTAAACCAAGTTACTATTGATTCCGAAACCCATATTTAATGACTTTGAAAATAATTTCTTATTATTAGTAAATTATTATTTTGAAAATTAAAGATATACATTATAATAATTATGAGGAAGATTATTATAAAAGCAAATTATTGAAAATGATATTGGAGCTTATTACAAAGGGGGAAGAATGTGAGTTGGGATTGTGCGGTATGGCACTGCAATATTGTAAAAAATAAAGAGGATGCAGAAATTCTATATAAACGACTATGCGAAGGAGATACTTCGTTAATTGGTCCTACACAAAAAATACAAGATTTTTATGAAGAATTAACATCTAAGCATCCTGAAATTGATGATATAAGTGAAGAGGAAATTGGGGATTTAGATTTATGCCCATGGAGTGTAACTTTTGATAAATCAGAAGGACACATTATTATGTCTTGTGTATTTAGCAAGGCTGATCATGTAAGCGATTTGATAAAGGAATTAGCTCAAAAATATGAACTATCTTTCTATGAACCTCAAAATAAAAATTTTATTTATAATTAAAAGTACATAGATAATAATCTTTGCTGTTTGTGGTTAAATGTGGTAATATAGAAAGGTGGTTTTTTATTATAATTTAAATTCTTTACTTTAAATTATAATGGGATATGAGAAAAATAAATTGGGGAGGGATATTAAATATTATATGGTCAAGGTAAAATATTCTGCTATATATACTGATAATTTTGGCTGTGAGCAGGCAGAACTATACTTTCTAAAAGGGGGACTTCAATTTAATATAAGAGATTGCGTCTTTTATGATGATCATTTTGATTTTGATTTTTATACTAAGAGACCTTATGAGCATAAACAACTTTTCTATTTAAAGGATGATGAATTAATAGAATATGCTATGGATGTGAGAATTCCATTAATAATGACATATGATGATGAGGAATGTGTGAGAGAATCTATATTATTCATTAAGAGACAGAGAAATTCTTATAATAATATGCTTTCACTTGATCTAGATGGAAAATCTTATACTGTTGAAGGATATAATTTGCAAGAATTATTATATAAAATGAAGAAAAAACTGCCTAAAGAATATACTATGGAATCTGATTTTTCATGTATGCTGGGTGTATATTCTATTGAAGCAAATAAAGAAAATGATTTTTATTGTTTTAGAAATTTCGAAGAAGAAGATGATGAAAGTGTTTCTAGCGAATCTTTTTGTTTGGAATCCTCTGATTTTAGAAGTAGAGATGCTTTTAATGGACTTAAAAAGTATCCAATTACTTATATATTCAATGAATATTGTTTAAGTAAGATTTAATCAGTCATATTTATGTATAATAATATAAAAAAGAGATGGCGCATATAAGATGTGCTATCTCTTTTTGGTTAATACCACGATTCATAAAATCATGTTCATATAATAGTATAATCCAAATTTTTAAAAATTATACCAAGAGTTAAAAATTATATTGCTTGATTTATTTTTTCCTTTGATTCTATTGTTAGTGAAGAATTCAATTGTGTCATTAAATTTGGATCTAGAATTTGTTCTAATTCCTCAGAAGTTAATATACCTTTAGCTAGAACAAGTTCTTTTACAGAAATTCCTGATTTTAATGATTCTTTTGCAATGTCAGCGGAATTTTGGTATCCAATGTATGGGCAAAGTGCTGTTACAATACCAACACTATTGTCTAAGAGTTCTTTACATCTTACTTCATTAGCAGTAATACCTATAATACAATTATCAACTAAAGTTGTAGTGGCATTTTGAAGCGTTTCTATTGACTCAAACAATTTATAGAATAGAACAGGTTCAAAAGCATTAAGCTCTAATTGACCTGCTTCTGCTGCCATAGTTATTGTTAAATCATTACCTATAATGTTAAATGCGACTTGTGAGACTACTTCTAAAATAACAGGATTAACTTTGCCAGGCATAATAGAAGAACCATTTTGCATTGAAGGCAGGTTGATTTCAGCAAAACCTGTTTTGGGTCCGCTAGATAGAAGTCTTAAATCATTTGCCATTTTAGATAGATTAACTGCACATGTTTTTAGAAGTCCTGATACACTTACAAAACAGTCAAGATTTTGAGTCGCATCAATTAAATCATTTGATTGAGTTAAATTAAGACCGCAAATTTTTCTTAAATTAGGAGTTATATTATGAAAATATTCAGGGCTTACATTTATTGCTGTACCAATAGCTGTGCCCCCTATATTTAGAACAAGCATATCTTTTTCAGCCTTTTTTAAGCGTTCTATATCACGTTTTATCATCGATGCAAAAGCATTGAATGATTGTCCAAGTCTAATTGGAACCGCATCTTGAAGTTGAGTACGTCCCATTTTAATTATATTATTAAATTCTAGCGATTTTAATTTAAGAGTGTTATATAAACGTTGAAGCTCTGCAATAGTTTTTGGAAGCATTTTTAGAACTGTAAGTTTTCCGGCTGTAGGGAATACATCATTAGTAGATTGGGCCATATTTACGTGATCGTTTGGGTGTACAACATTATAACTGCCTTTAATTTCTCCAAGGAGTTCAATTGCACGATTAGCTATAACTTCATTAGCATTCATGTTAGCAGAAGTTCCTGCGCCTCCTTGAATTGAATCTACTATAAATTCTTCATGTAATTTTCCGCAAATAATCTCATCGCAAGCATTTATTATAGCATTGGCAATCGTTGAAGTTAAGAAATTTGCATCTCTATTTGTAATAGCAGCAGCTTTTTTTATTTCAGCAAGACTAATTATAAATTCCTTATTTAATTTTCTTTCAGTAATAGGAAAATTGCTTTTTGCTCTTAATGATTGAATGCCGTAATATGCACTGGCTGGTACCTCCATAGTCCCTATTGAGTCTGATTCCATACGTGTTTTCATTTAAAAATTCCTCGCTTTCATAACTTAAATCATTTCAAAAATTTAAAATAATAGATTACTCAAAATAATTTCTAACAACAAAAGATAAATTTATAATCAAGATATATCTACCGTTATTTTTTTGTTAATCTCTATGACTGAAGATTATCACGCTTTAAAATCAATGTAAATATTAGAAACAAAATTGTGAATAAAAGCTAAAAATTAGCATAATACACTTAAATAAAATTATAGTAGATATAAAAATGCTTAATTTTATTAAGTCTTAAATTTTAAATAAAATGCGAACATAAGTATTGAATTATATTTATAAATTCGTGATATTGCTAAAATTATAGATAATGTTTTGTTTAATAATAAGAAAAAATTCATAAAGACAATAAAATAGTATAAAAATTGAGAATAAATAAGGAAAAGTTTGGAATATATGAGCAGTATAATAGTTTATACTAAAATATAAAGTTAATTTTTTAAATCAAAACCTCAAAAAGTACTTGTAAATTTCTAATAATCACCTTAAAATATAAATATAACAGATAGGCAATTTGAATAAGTATAAAGGAAGAATAGATTGCTGGAAATTTAATAATAAAGCGCAAAGGGGCGTATCAATAATCAGAAACTATTAGGATTATTTGATATGTTTTTTTATTCTTTAATTTTGCTATTATAATTAATTCATAAGGAGACAGAGGTATAGTATATGGACAAGATTGATTTTAAGATTATTGAACTTCTACAAGAAAATGCTCGTTATCCACTAAAGCATTTAGCAGAGGAAGTGTTTTTATCAACTCCCGCAGTGTCAGCACGAATTGAAAAATTGGAACAAGCAGGTGTTATTACAGGATATTCTGCGCACGTTGATCCACTAAAGTTAGGATATAATATTAAGGCGTTTATTAATTTGGAAATGACGCCTAAGCAGAAACCTGAGTTTTATCCTTTCATATCAAATTGCCCAAATGTGCTTGAGTGCAATTGCGTAACAGGCAAGTATTCCATGTTGATAAAGGTTGCTTATCACACAACTTTAGAATTAGATGCCTTTATTGGAGAATTACAAAAGTTTGGAAATACGGAAACTCAAATAGTGTTCTCTACAGCAGTTGAACATAGAGGAATAGATGTGACATCAGAAATTGGTGATAAATAGATTTAAGAAAGAAAACTGTTCTAGATATAAACATGGTTTATATTTAGAACAGTTTTTATTATTACAACATAAAATATAGAATAATCTGGAGGTCTATATCATAGAATTGTAATAGTATAAATATATGTCAAGGAAAGTTTCTATAAGAAAATAATTTGGGAATTATATATATGTCGAGTTGGAGGGAGGAAATATTGTGAGTGAATATGAAGAAAAATTAAACGAAAATAAGAACATAATATTGAGAAACATTGAGCAAGGTAAAAAATCGGGGGTCAATAAAGTTTCAGCCGTTTTTGCCATAAGTAAAAGAGATGAGCTCCGAAAAAACATGGTTACAGATTTGGCTACATGGTTAATTACTGATGGATATAAAGTTTCTCTTAAAGAAGGAGAACTCGAGATATTAACTATTGAATGGGAATAAAACAGAAATTTGTACAAACCCTCAAAATAAGAGGGTTTACATATATGCTATATAGAAAGCATACTATATAAACATACTAACATAAATATCAAAGTCTTAAGCATCTAAATTTATAGGTGCTTTTTGTTATGTGAATAAATAATGCTATTTTTTCACAACAAAAAGAATTAAAGCAAAAATATTGTTGTTTTATAGTCAGATTTGTGCGTTTAGAGTAAAAAGCATTTTTAAAGTTTGAATGTTGTGATAACATTTACAGTATAAGAAGTGAAATACTTATAAAATTAACACTTAATTTAAATTTTTTCTTCAGAATTTGCTATACAAATTTTACCAAATTAATTGTATTCTATAGAATATTAGAGGGGATGAGAATGGATGGGGAATATAATTAAAATAAACATATATTATGCAGAATTTACAAGAAAAAATAAAGGCAAATTAAGATTGGAAACAGTAGAAAAATCCATTTTGAGGTATGATAAATGGTTAAAGGATACGAATAGAAAAGATAATATAGAAACTTATGAGGAATTTTTACGGGTTCAGTAATATTGACGGGGGATAGTAAGTCATATTAATATTACTTACTATCCTTTAGAGTTTATAGTATTAGTTTGTTTATTATATTTGGTTGGCATGGTGGAAAACAAAATATATAGACATAAGTATAAGAAATTTTCATAAATATATTAATGTGGATACATATATAGATAAATCAGCTATAATCTAGACTTATGCGTGTGTATCGCCGAAATGAATAATATGCTTAAATTTAAACACTACAAGTTGTGTTTAAGTAAAATGAAAAGATAATTTAAAGAGCTAGAACAAGGAAATTTAATATAGCCTTTATAAAATTAATAATCTAAATAAGGGAGAGGTTTTAAATGGTTAAAGATGAATTTAAAGGTTTAGTAAAAGAGTATAATGATGAAAGTTGCTCATGGTGCAAAAGCGAATCGAACTGCTTTTATAAAAGAAAGGCAATGGAGGCTACTAGAGAAGCTATAAAAGAAATTATCATCTGTACATCAGCTTATTGCACTGCAAAGGTTTCTTGCGATTATTATAGAAGGGACAGCGAGAAATACAATCTTTATAATGTTAAAGAAGCTTAGGAATAATTGATAATTTTATGAAAGGTGCTACTTTTTATTGTGGTGCCTTTTTTATTGTCTATGAAATATATCCCAACTAGAAATAAGAATTATGCTTTTGTGAAATGTTTCATTAGGAATTTGATGGCTCTGATTCCTAGATTATAAGTTGTTTCAAGTATGCTAGTTCAAATCTTGCCTTTGATGCTAGCATCTTGAGTGCAGCTTGTAATCTTGGGATCATCCATCATAATTCCTTAGAAACTGGAGCAACAGCATAATCCTTATTTCGGCGAGTTATATGCATAAGTTCAGGTCTTAGTCGGGTTATCTATAAGAGTACTAGAAAGAATATAAATGCTTTTGCTAAATAAATTAGCAAAAATATATGCTAGATACGAATATAATTAAATATTGCTCATATACATCTATATTGTCTGGTAATATTATAGGACTAATATATGGATGCGTTATGGAGGGCAATATGAAATTCGACTATAATTTATTAATTTTACTGCTGATTAATTTCTTTTTGTTATTCATAGTTATAGGTGTAATATTTAATGTAGTTAGAGGTTATAAGGCACATGTAGACAGGAATAAAAAAATTGAACAGAAATTTGATGAGATATTGAATGAGTTTATAATAAAAACATTAAATAATAGTAAATAAAGCGTTAATACAAGAATATTTCTGCTTTAGGCGAATATATCAATGAATAACATGTAAGTAAATTTACTTAGTACTTAGGGACATACAGTAATATTAACTAATACAAGCTATCAATACTATTTTTGTTAATATTTTTATAGATTATATTTTGTGTGATTGGTTAATATATTACTGCCAAACAAAATTAAAATAAAAGGAGGTAGATTCAAATGGCATCAAATAATAGTGGAAGCAATAGAACATTAGTACCTGAAGCAAAGCAAGGTTTAAACAGATTAAAAACTGAGGTTGCATCAGAAATTGGATTACAAAACTATGAAAACATCGATAAAGGGAACCTATCTTCAAGGCAAAATGGTAGCGTTGGTGGAGAAATGGTAAAAAGAATGATAGAAAGCTACGAACAAGGGTTATAAAAAATAATTATACAAAAGAGCACTCATAGAATTATGAGTGCTTTTTAATATAAGAATGTATATTAGTTTATATGTTAAAAACAGTTAATAACATATATTGCTACAATGAACATATGTCTAATATTCTAATAAACTAGGATTAATTAAGGGAAAATGTATAAACTAAATTAGGGTATATCACATTCTTTATAAATTAAACAATATGAACCATGAAATATGATATAATTAATATTAGAAAAAAATATTATAAAAAATATGGAGGGACTATAATGAAAATAAATGATAGAGTTGAATTTTTAGAAAATGATAATAAAGGTAAGACAGGGACTGTAATTAAATTGATGGGAGAACATAGCGCTGTTGTTGTAATAGATGGAGAAGAAGATGATGTTCCAACTTTAGCAAGAGTGACGAATTTAAAGGTGATTTAATTTAATATTTAAATTTACATATATTAATATATACATAATTTTATTATATGTTACGTATGAAATCTAAAAATAATTTCCTCTTTTTTATATAATTGGTTATATATTTCTTTTGATTATATATAATTAATTATATATAAAGGAGGGAGACTTATGTTAGACGGTAAAAAAGAGATATTAACAATGTTTAAAAATAAAAATGATGGGTTGACATTTGAAGAAATACACACCAATGAAAAATTTCAGCCAGAGGTATATTTTAAAAATGGAACCCTAACTAAAATAAATATTTTCTTAGTTGGAGCCTTAAATCAAATGGTGAATAGTGACATACTTGTTTGGAGACAAGGAAAGTATTACTTAAAAGAAAACGATATAGGTTAATTTTCTAATGAAGAATAAGCGAAGAAAATGCCACTATACACAATTTTCTTTGCTTATTTAAGGCTATCTTTGAATATCAAGCTTCTCCTAGAATTTTGTATATCTAGAATATTTAATCCATCATGTCCTTTTTCTGGCTCATAGCGTAAGATTATTTCAATATTATTAAAGTTATCAATATTATTCATGCGTTTCAATAATGGTACTATCTGGGGTGAACTGTCTTTGTGAGAGCATAAATTGGCATGTGTATATAACTTAGGCACATAATTGTTCTTTTCAAAAGCATCTACTACGTTAAATTGATCTTTGTATTTTAGAAAAGGTTTATCATCATCAAAGCAAAGAGTTGCAACAGTTTCAAATGCTTCCTTTTATATTCCAAGTTATAAACAATAATTTTTTCATTAGTTCACCTTCTTGTTAGATTATATGTTAAGGTAACAGAATTTAGCTTTCCTACTAATATATGAAAAGCAACATAGTTTTCTGAACTGCATAATTAAGTTAACTTATTTTTGATTTTTTAGATAAAATAAAGTATAATTAAATGTATATTAAAAAGGAGGGCGAAATTTGTGGAATTGTTTGAGGTAGGGAAACCATTTAAGGATGGTATTGCAAGGTATCCAGAAGGAATAAGTTTCGATATAAATAAAAATGGGTGCAATTTATTAATTTATACTACGAAATTTACAGAAAAATCTAGACAAGCTATTATAAAAGGTGATCTGAAATACGGATATTTCAAAGAAGATAATGTTATTATCATGTTATTCAGGTTTGGTAATCACCAATGGATAGAAGTTCCGTACTCTATACATATGTGTAAAAATTCCGTTGAATTAGAAGAAGTTACAGAAACTGAGGGCTTCTCTCTTAATATATATATTATTAATTCGGGAACAGGGGTTTTAGAAGATACTAGACAAGTTGAACTTGATCTTAGATTATCTAAAATGTTAAGAGATGATGTCTTAGAACAGAAAAGTATGCCATATAGTGGATTTAATATTAGAGTAAGTGAATTTAATAGAAAATATTCAACTAAAGCATTAGTTAGCATGTCTAGAGCATTAGTTTAAAATCATTTTGGGTATGTATAATTAACTGATACTTAAAATTAAGATATTTTTAGTAAGAAAAATTTTGAGATATGTATATGATGCAATAATAAATTTATATTTAAAACCCTGGTAAGTTACGTGTTAAATTAAAAACTAGAATGTAGAAATTTAATTGCAACATATACATACGTAAATATTAAATTATAGAACGGATAAGTAAGTATAATATTACTTTCATAAGCTAATTGCTATTCATAAGTATAATCCCTAGATTTTAGATATTGAAATAATAATTCTTAATTTATATAATTTTAGTAACAGAAAGGGGTGGAAGCTATGAAGGTTGAGTTTTGTCTTGTAGAAAGTGATGATATTGTTTTTACAAAAGAATCTAAAGATTTGAAGGATATAATAAATGTCATTACCAAAGTAGGTACAGAGATCAATTTGTTTTTTAGCAAAGATGATTTCATCCATGGGTACGTACAAAATGTAGCATATCAAGTTAATGCAGAAAGTAATGATGAGAGTCTAATAATATATTTTTCAAATGATTATAAAAAATCTAAGAACACAGAGAGAATATCAGCTGAACATTTAAGTACTACGAAATTAAGTGCTAAAAATAATGATAAGGCATAATCGAAAAAATAATAAGTCCATCTGCTAAGACCATTTCCTATTATTCTGCGTCAGCAGATTGTCATAGTAATTTTGCTATTAGATTAATATACCTACCTGTAAAAGAAGAATAGGACTGGTATTTTATACTTGTTATTTTCATTCATATGCCTAAATAAAAATTAAGGTGAGATAGTAAATTTTCTAATTGTATTTACTATCTCACCTTAATTTTTTTGTTGTATTATAAAAAAGTAATTAAATATATATGCAACAATTGGAGTTTTGTGTTGAGCTCTCAATTGAAGTGATCTGGATGCTAGAGTATTAAGCATAAATTTATTATTGCAATATAATTGAAATAGCCATTATTTATAGGTTTAAGTTATTTGTAAATAATATATTTTAGGATTTAATATATACATATTTTATAAATGTTGCCTTGTGTGCTATAATTTATATGAATTTTTATTTATAAATTGTAATTTTTGTGAAGTATATTGAAAATAGTGAAGGTTACAAGTAAAAGCGGGTGAACTTTGTGATACATATAGGCTAAATATGAAAGAAATTATATATGAATAAAATTAAATTTGTAACTATAAAAAATAAAGTTTAAGATACATTTATGCTTTATATTATAAGGAGATATATTATGAAAGAAAAAAAGAATAGAAAAAGATTTAATAATAGCAGGAGAAGTAATTCTATAAAATTAGTTAAAATAGTATCACTTTTAGTTGTGATTGGAATAATTGCTTTTATTGGGATTAATAAAGGAATAAATTCTTTTGCTAATATGGCTACTAGTCAAAATAGTGATAAAAAAGATGTTATCGAAAACCCATCAGAGGATGAGAAAAAAGAGTTTGGGGAAGTACCGTTAATAAATGATAATAGAGGCGTGCCGGTAATTTGTTTTCATTCTATAAATGATGATCCTTCAGTAAAAAGCCCTATTATTATTTCAAAGGATAAATTTAGAACACAGCTTCAAGCTATTAAAGATAATGGATATACGACATTAACAATGGCTCAACTTAATGATTACCTTTCTAAGGGCAAGGCTATTCCAGAAAAAAGTGTTGTTCTAACCTTTGATGATGGATATAGAGATAATTACACTAATGTATTTCCAATATTAAAAGAGTTTAATATGAATGCAACGATTTTTGTTATACAAAGTTATTTAGATAGAGATGGATATCTAACTACTGACCAAGTTAAAGAGTTGAGTAGTAGTGGAATAATTGATATAGAGTCTCACACAGTTTCTCATATTGATCTTCCGACTATGTCATATGAAGAACAATTAAAAGAACTAAAAAATTCTAAGGAAAAGTTAGAAAGTTTAATTAATAAGCCTATAATTTCGATTGCTTATCCAGAAGGAAAATATAATGATGATACTAAGAAAGCTTTTAGTGAAGTTGGTTATTCAATGGGATTTACTACTGAAAGAGGATACGCTGACAGAGATGATAATTCTGCAGAGCTAAATAGAATATGTGTAGATTATACATATAAGCCTAAAGACATTCTAAAGGTATTAAAGAACTTAAAGAAGTAATGTGAAATTTTCATTTTAAGTGATATTTAGAAAAATCCGAACGAAAAGAAAAAATATTTACAAAACGTTCTCTTAAAATTGACAAAATATAATATAAATTATAGAATAAAGAGAGCAATAAAGATGCTTATTGTATATTATCCAATTCAATTAGAATTGGATAATATTTTTAATAAGGATCTTAAAAATAACTTATGAATGGAGTAGATAAGCATGAAAGCAATATTAACAGTAATTGGGCAGGACAAAGTTGGTATTATAGCAGGGGTTAGTCAGAAAATGTTAGAATATAGTATCAATATATTAGATGTTAATCAAACTATAATGCAAGGTTTTTTTACCATGATAATGGTATTAGACTGCAAAGATATGAATGCGACTTTTGAGGAAGTTCGTGCAGGACTTACAGCAGAGGGTGAAAGACTTGGGGTAGAAGTAAAGATTCAAAGAGAAGAAATATTTAAGTCAATGCATTCACTATAATAGGAGGGGCTTATGAATACTAATAATATACTTGAAACGATAAAAATGATTGAGGAAGAAAAACTTGATGTTAGAACTATAACAATGGGAATATCCTTGCTTGATTGTATAGATCCAGATGGAGATAAAGCTAGAATTAAGATATATGATAAAATTACAAAATCTGCAGAGCATTTAGTAGAGGTTGGAAGGCAAATAGAAACAGAATTTGGTATTCCAATAGTAAATAAAAGAGTTTCAATAACTCCTATGTCAATAATTGCTGGAGCTACTAATGAAACTAGCTATGTTGAATTTGCAAGAACTTTAGATAGAGCAGCAGAGACTCTTGGAATAGATTTCTTAGGTGGATTTTCAGCATTGGTTCAAAAAGGCTGTACAAAAGGTGATAAGATTTTAATAAGTTCAATTCCAGAAGCTTTAGCAGTAACAAAAAAAGTTTGTGCGTCAGTTAATGTAGGGTGTACAAAATCAGGAATAAACATGAACGCTGTAAGAGATATGGCAGATGTTATAAAGAGAACTGCAGAACTTACAAAAGATCAAAAAGGGTTTGGCTGCGCTAAGTTAGTTGTATTTGCAAATGCGGTAGAAGATAATCCGTTTATGGCAGGAGCTTTCCACGGAGTTGGAGAAGCCGAGAGAATTATAAATGTTGGTGTAAGCGGACCTGGAGTTGTTAAGAGAGCACTTGAGAAAGTAAGAGGAGCATCTTTTGATGTTGTTGCTGAAACAATTAAGCAAACTGCATTTAAAGTTACAAGGATGGGAGAATTAGTTGCTAATGAGGCTTCTAGAAGATTAGATGTACCTTTTGGCATAGTTGACTTATCTTTAGCTCCAACACCAGCCGTTGGTGACTCGGTTGCAGAAATTCTAGAAGAAATAGGATTAGAACAAGTTGGAACTCATGGTACAATTGCAGCACTTGCTATGCTTAACGATGCAGTTAAAAAAGGTGGAGTTATGGCATGTAGCCATGTTGGAGGCTTAAGTGGAGCTTTCATTCCAGTATCTGAAGATGCAGGTATGATTGATGCTGTTATAAGTGGATCATTAAATTTAGAGAAATTAGAAGGAATGACATGTGTATGCTCAGTTGGCCTTGATATGATTGCAATTCCTGGAGATACTCCAGCATCTACGATTGCAGGAATGATAGCCGATGAAGCTGCGATTGGAGTAATAAATAATAAGACTACAGCGGTTAGAATTATACCAGCACCAGGTTGCGAAATTGGTGATATGGTAGAGTTCGGTGGATTATTGGGTAGAGCACCTGTAATGAAGGTAAATGGTAAATCATCAGAATTATTTGCTCAAAGAGGTGGAAGAATTCCTGCACCTATACATTCATTCAAAAATTAATAAACATAAAAATAAGACCTACAAGATATTAATTATCTTTAGGTCTTATTTCATATTCCATATTATTTCTAAAATAAGCAATTATAGAAATCTTTTCTTTTGTAATATCGAGGTGTAAAAATGGCCTTACAGGATAAAATTAGTTAGTTGTTTTATAATAAGAATAATAGTGGCCATAATGCCCAAGCATTATTAAAACCATATCCACCACCATATCCGCCATAACCACCGTATCCACAAAAGTTTCCGTAATTGTATCCACAGCAATTATTGCAACATCTGTTATAACAGCATCTGCTCATAGTTCATTTCTCCTTTGTTAATCTATATCATTTGTTATATTAATAATATATTAAACATAATTAAAAATTGTTACATATTAAACTTAAAAATAAAATTATCTATAAGGATATAACCCGCCATATTTTTATTATACAAATTTATGTAAATAAGATCTTATAGGTGTACATACTGGGGTAGAATAGTTTAAATAAAGCATTTTAATACTAGAATAATTGAAAATAATGTTTAAAAAGACATGAAATTAATAAATAACATAATACGGATTTAGAATTTGGTGTCTTTATGTTATAATAGGCAAAGAGAAAATAAGGTGTTTATTATTTTTGAAAATTAAACCATAAGAAGAATAAGTAGGTGAAGATATGACAACTGAAAGAAAGTTTTTGCCCATAAGCAAAAAAGATATGAGAGAAAGAGGTTGGGAGCAATTAGATTTCATAATTGTTACAGCTGATGCATACATTGATCATCATAGTTTTGGTACTGCAATTATTTCGAGAGTACTTGAAGCAAATGGATATAAAGTTGGGATAATACCACAACCAGATTGGGATAATATTTATGATTTTCAGAGATTTGGGAAGCCTAAATATGCTTTCCTAGTTAATGGTGGAAACATGGATCCTATGGTCAATCATTATACTGTAAGTAAAAGATTAAGAGAAAAAGATTTCTATTCTCCAGGTGGACAAATGGGACTTAGGCCTGATAGAGCGACAATTGTTTATTGCAATAAGATAAGAGAAGCTTATAAAGATATAGATATTGTAATAGGAGGAATAGAAGCAAGTCTTAGAAGATTTGCTCATTACGATTATTGGAGTGATAAAGTAAGGAAATCAATATTAATTGATAGTACAGCTGACTTGTTAATTTATGGTATGGGTGAAAAACAAATAGTGGCCGTTGCAGAAAGTTTAAAGAATAAAGTTCGAGCAAAGGATATAACTTATATTAGAGGCACTTGCTATGCTACAGAAAGTTTAGAAGATGTGCAGGATTATATTGAAATTCCTTCGTATAAGGAAGTATCTACAAATAGATATAAATATGCGGAAGCAAGCAAAGTAGAATATGAAGAACAGGATTCTGTTCGTGGTAATATTATCGTACAAAAGCATGGAAGTAAATATGTGGTACAAAATATTCCAGAAGCCCCTTTAAATAGAGAGGAATTAGATGAAGTATATGGACTTCCATATATGAGAGATTACCATCCTGTTTATGAAGGGAAAGGCGGAATAGCTGCAATTGAAGAAGTTAAATTTAGTACAGTAAGTTCAAGAGGCTGTTTTGGAGATTGTAAATTTTGTGCTATAACTTTCCATCAGGGAAGAGTTGTTCAAAGTAGAAGTAAAGAATCAATATTACAAGAAGTAGAAGACATTACAAAACTTCCAGATTTTAAGGGATATATTCATGATGTAGGAGGGCCGACTGCAAACTTTAGAAAACCAGCTTGTTCTAAGCAGTTAGCTTTTGGAGCATGTAAAAATAAAGAGTGTTTATCTCCAGATGTTTGTAGAAATATGGATGTAGATCATACTGAATACCTTGATTTGTTAAGATCTATAAGGAATGTACCAAAAGTTAAAAAGGCATTTGTGCGCTCAGGTCTTAGATATGATTATATTATGGCTGATAAAGATGATACGTTTTTTAAAGAATTGGTAGAACATCATGTAAGTGGAAAATTAAAAGTTGCACCTGAACATATTTCAAAAGATGTACTAAAATATATGGGTAAACCGGCTGGTGAAACTTATGATAAATTTGTAAATAAGTTTGAAAAAATAACAAAGAAACTTGGAAAAAAACAATATATAATTCCATATTTAATGTCATCTCATCCGGGAAGTACTTTAGAATGTGCAATTGAGCTTGCTGAGTATCTAAGAGATATTAACTATCAACCAGAGCAGGTACAAGATTTTTATCCAACACCAGGTACATTGGCTACAACAATGTATTATACCGGATTAGACCCAATGACAATGAAAGAAGTTTATGTACCAAAGACTAAGCATGAAAAAGCTATGCAAAGAGCTCTGCTTCAATATAAGAATCCAAAGTACTATACACTGGTCTATGAGGCATTAACACAAGCTGGTAGAACTGATTTGATAGGAAATGGTCCAAAATGTCTTATAAAAGACAAAAATAAAAGTGTCAAAGGTTATAATTCTAGCGTTTCCAGAGGTAATGAAAGCCAAGGAACTAATAGGAAAAAGCCTTCAGACAGATTAAAGGCTGATAGAATTTCTGATAGAAGAGAAAAAGGTAAGAAAGCAAAAGAAAAAAACTCGCCAAATGGCAAAAAGAAGACTATTAAGAAAAGATAAAATAGTAAATAGCGTTGTAAAATTGCTGCAATGAAAGAATAAAGTGTTTTTGTTAGATCTTATATTTAGTTCATGAGTTGTAGCAATTTACTAATTTAATCGATAGTATATATTGAAATTAAGAATAAGTTATTGATTTTTCAGCATGTATTTGCATACATGCTGAAGTTAAATTTCTATGTTTTGATCCTAATTTGGTAGTTAAGTATTAGAGTGCTAGATGTGGATTTTTATTATTTCGGTATAATTAAGAGAAAGGGGTAAAAATGGGGGATATTTTAATAAAAGCGTTTAGCTTTATATTGATTATTGCGATAGGATATAGTTTTAAAAGGATAGGGGTTTTTGGGCCTAAAGACTATAAAATTATAACTAAAATTATAATGAATATTACTTTACCGTGTGCACTTATTACTGGATTTGCAAATTTTAAAATGGATACATCAATGCTTTTTATTATTTTGCTTGGATTTTTGGGAAACATTATAATGTCTTTCGTTGGTTTTGTTTTAGCTAGGAATAAGGATAATAAAGAAAAAGCCTTTAATATGCTAAATTTAGCTGGATATAATATAGGATGTTTTACCCTACCATATGTGCAGAGTTTTATGGGTGCATATGCTGTTGGGATAACAAGTCTCTTTGATATAGGTAATTCGATTATGTGTACAGGAGGTACATATGCACTTGCATCAGGTGTTGTTGGTGAAGGAAATGATCAAAGCATTAGAGCATTTCTTAGAAAAATGTTCTCATCTGTACCTTTTGATACTTATATGCTTATGTTTATAGTGACAATTACAGGTATTAAGTTGCCACAGGTGATATATACAGTAACTTCAAATCTAAGTGCAGGAAATGCGTTTTTGTCCATGCTTATGATTGGCATGGTTTTTGAATGCAAATTCCGAAAAGAACAGCTAGTTAAAGTTGCTTCTATTATAAGTATACGTTACTTGTTTGCAGCAATATTTGCAGTTATTATTTATTTTTGTGTACCGTTCTCAATGGAAATTAAGCATGTACTAGTTATTTTGGTATTTGGCCCGGTTCCTGTTCTTGCACCAGTCTTTACGGCTAGATGTAAATGTGATGAAGGCTTAGCGGGGGTAGTAAATTCTTTATGTATACCTATAAGCATAGTTATAATAACTTTATTGTTGTTTATTATTAATTAGTATAATCGAAAAAGTAGTATTTTGATAAATAAATTAAACCACTAGGCATAAAAAGCGTGTGGTTTTTTTGTTGTATTAATAAATTATTTAATAAATAATACGTGCGTTCTAATAATAAATTTATATTTAAAACTCTAGAGGTCAAAGTGTCCAATTAAATCTAATAGAAAGTAGAAAGATAATTGTGATATATATAGATAATATTTCTAAAATATTATATAATAATTATTATTATTTAAGATTTTAAGGAGGAGATGAAATTGAAAAAATTAATCTCATGGAATGTAAATGGGTTAAGAGCCTGCGTAAAAAAAGGCTTTTTAGAATATTTTAAGGAAATAGATGCTGATATATTTTGCATACAGGAAAGTAAGCTTCAAGAAGGTCAAATAGATTTGGAACTAGATGGATATACAAGTTACTGGAATTATGCTGAAAAGAAAGGTTATTCAGGCACTGCTGTATTTACAAAAGAGGAGCCTTTAACTGTAAAAAGAGGTATTGGGATAGAAGAACATGATAACGAAGGAAGGGTACTTACTTTAGAGTATGGTAATTTTTACTTAGTAAATGTTTATACTCCTAATTCTAAGCAAGGATTAGAAAGACTTGATTATAGAATGGTATGGGAAGATGTGTTTAGAAAATATTTAAAAGAACTTGAGAAAAACAAACCTGTAATAATTTGTGGGGATTTAAATGTTGCACATAAAGAAATAGATTTAAAAAATCCTACATCTAATAGAAAGAATGCAGGATTTACAGATGAGGAAAGATCTAAGATAACTGAACTATTAGAAGCAGGATTTATAGATACATATAGATATTTCCATCCTGATAAAGAAGGCATGTACTCATGGTGGTCATATAGATTTAATGCCAGAGCTAATAATGCTGGATGGAGAATAGATTATTTCTTGGTTTCAGAAAGTCTTAAGGATAAATTAGAAGATGCAAAAATTCATATGGAAGTAACAGGATCAGATCATTGTCCAGTTGAGTTGACAATTAATCTATAATAGATAAAAAACAAAGCATAACAGCTATATTTGAGTAGTTGGTTATGCTTTGTTTTTTTTATTATTCATTGTACAATAAATCTTTTTATGCCTATCCAAGCGGTAAAGCTGGAAATGAAAGATAGTATACCAAATGTTAGTATCAAGAAAAGTGGAAGTGATATAGGAAAAAAGAAAATATGAATTCCTAATATTAGTGCACAGGCTAATTCGCCTAATAATGTATTTCTTATACACACAATACAAAGTAATATAGAATTTTTAAAAACATCTTTTAGAGGAAGAGAAACAGTAGTAAGCAACGGATAAATATACATGGATGCAAGTGCAAGTAAAACTGTGATAAAAAGACATAAATAGAAAACAAAATAGAAAATAGATTTCTCTTGAGCTAATTTTAAATAAAAGTATAGTGAAACACCTAAAAATGAAAATGCAATTAATATTATTAATCCACTAAATAATGATTGTTTCCAGTTGTTTTTAAAGGCTTCATGGAAATCTGAAAAAATATAAGTATGCTTTCTTTGGATCATAGACATTAAAATTGAAGTCATAGCACCGAAAGCTGGACCGATTGTAATAATAGGGAGGGAATATAAAACAAAGACAAAATTCAATTTAATTATATCCCAAAATCTCATAGTAAATAATTCAAAAAATAAATGTATACCTTCCTTTGGAGGCTCGTCCTTTTCTATACCAGGACCTTCGCGTTCGAAATTTGGGGTTAATAGTTTCATATTAATCAATCTCCTCAAATAAAATTTACCTAATATTATTGATATATTTATTTTAGATAAGTTTAAAGATAGTATATCATTTGAGAATTTAAAGTTCAAGATTATAAAAACATTTACATGCCATTAAGAAGTTCGTTATAATATAAAACATCTTAAGTTTTGTATAAAAAGGTCAAAATATGATTTAAATAAATCTAAAATAATTTAAATAAATATAACTTGAAAGTATTGACTTTAATAGATATAAGTATATAATAAATTTATGATAATAAGTTGCAACTTAAAAATAATGCATATGAAAAGGATTACTGGTGGCAAAATATCGATAAATTAACAAAAGAATTAAATAAACTAAAAAAATATATACATAAAATAATTTAAAAGGAATACAAGTTTATTGATATACTTTAAAATTAATTAAAATAAAGCGCGTATTTGTACAAGCTTTGTTTATAAGAGTTATTTTGATCACTGTTTTTAAAGGCATATATTTAATTAATAAAAATGAAATGGTGTTCACTAAATATATTAACTTCAAATAAATAATGGGAGGTAAAAATATGAAAAGTGTAAAAATATTAAAAAAACTTGCTGCTATTGCTGCTGTAACATCCATTGCTGCAACAATGTTAATCGGATGTGGTGGAAGTAGTTCGAGTACTAGCTCGAGTGGAGGAAAGGATTCAGCATCATCTTCTTCAGGAGATCAGTTAGAAATGTGGACATTTATTGAGATGCATAAAACGTTTTATGAAAAGATGTTAGAAAAATGGAATCAGAAAAACCCTGATAAGAAGTTAAATATTAATTTTACAGTTCTTCCTTATGATGATATGCATAATAAATTGCAATCTGCACTCTTGTCCGGACAAGGAGCCCCTGATGCATGTGATATAGAAGTTGGCAAATTCCCTAATTTTCTTAAAGGAGACCCACAATTAGAGAATCTTGATGATGTTATTTCACCTTATAAAGATAAGTTGGTTAAATCTCGTATAGATCTTTACAGTAAAGATGGACATAATTATGGACTACCAACACACGTTGGTGCATGTGTAGCATACTACAATACTGAAATCTTAGAAAAGGCGGGGATTGATTATAAATCTATAGCTACCTGGGATGATTTTAAAGCAGCAGGTGCTAAATATTATGCTGCAACTGGTAAAAACTTTGGTACTGCTGATACAAGTGCTCAATGGCAAGAAAGTCTTATGCTAGCAGAACAAAAATCAGATTTTACTGATGCGGATGGTAAGCCACAATTAAATAGTCCGCAAATGGTTAAAGCACTTACTACGTTAAGAGATTTACAAGATGCCCATGCAATAGCTACTATTCCAGGTGGACAACCTGACCAAACAGATGCTGAAGGTGCGATAAATAATGGGGACTATGCAGTTGCAATTATGCCTCTTTGGTATATGTCAAGATTTTTACAATACATGCCTGATCAAGCAGGTAAATGGGCAATTGCTCCGGCTCCAGTATTTGAAAAAGGTCAACCACGTTCTGTAGGTTTAGGTGGTACAGGTACAGCTGTAACTAAAACAGCTAAGAATAAAGAAAATCTTAAAGAATTCTTAGCATATGCAAAACTTTCAGATGAAGGTGAACAGGCAATATGGGAAGATTTAGGCTTCGATCCATGCAATACTGATTTATGGACTAAAAATGATATTACTCATAATCCAGAAAATAAGTTTGTAAAATACTTTAAGACTAATCCTTTTGATACATTAAACGAAATCAAAAATGAAATACAATTAATTAAATCAAATGATGCTATTCCAAGTATAAACAACGTTTTAAATACAGTTACATTAAATAGCATATTTGAAGATAAAAAAGATATAAAACAAGCATTAGATGAAGCACAGCAACAAGTAGAAAATGAATTGAAATAATTAAAAACATCCACACAGAGAAGCTTTTTACAAGCATATTGAGTTACAAAGATGGCTTCTCTGTATTATTTAAGCGTGGGAGGAGGAAGTTAAGAAATGGTAAAGAGATTTATATATAATAAAAAAGCAGCACCATATGTATTTATATTACCATTTATTCTTGTATTTTTACTTTTTTTCATATCTCCAATGGTAAATACGGTAATAATGAGCTTTGAGAATGTATTACCAGGATCGAGAAAATTTGTTGGGTTTGAAAATTATACAAAACTATTAGGGGATAAGGTTTTCTTAGTTGCGTTATGGAACAGCTTTAAATATATGATATGGACATTGATATTGCTTATTCCAATTCCAATGATACTTGCATGTATAATAGACAGCAAACTAATGGTTGGAAAAGAATTCTTTAAATCTGCATTATATTTACCGGCTTTAACATCTGTTGCTGTGGCAGGTATAATATTTAGATTTGCCTTTGGAGAACAATCTACTTCATTAATGAATCAGGTTGTTGCACTATTTGGAATGGATCCATTTAAATGGCTAAAAAATGGAACTACAGGATTTATAGTATTGCTAGTATTGGCATGTTGGAGATGGACTGGTGTTAATATGTTATATTTCTTATCAGGACTTAAAAACATTCCTACGGAATTATATGAATCAGCTGATATAGATGGAGCAAATACATTGCAAAAGTTTAGATATATAACAATACCTCAACTTAAACCGACAACAATTTATGTGCTTACTATATCTATTTACGCAGGTCTTGCAATGTTCATAGAAAGTTATATGGTATTTAATGGTAATAACTCGCCTAATAATATAGGTCTTACAATTGTAGGATATTTATATAGACAAGGTATTGAAAAAAATGCCATGGGTTATGCATCTGCGGTAGGATTAGTATTGTTTATTATAGGAATGGCTATTAATTTAGTGCAATTAAAACTAAATGGAACATTTAAGAAAGGAGATTAGTATGCAAAGCAATATTAGTTTGAATAATAAAAAAAATACACAAAAAAATACAGTAAGTCATGTAAAAAGTTTGCCAAAAAGAATATTAATTTTTATGCTTTTTGCAGTCATAGCTGTAATACTACTAATTCCCTTTTATACATTATTTGTTTCTACGTTCAAGGATGGTGCATTAGTAATAGCAAATGGTATGGATGTATCAATAGATACTGATAAAATGTCGTTTAAAAATTATATAATTCTATTCACAGAAAAAAATAGCTTATTTACATGGTTTTTTAATAGTTTATTCTTGACTATTGTACAAGTAGTTTGCCAATTATTTATCAGCGCATTTGTTGCATATGGTTTCGCAATGTATGATTTTAAAGGAAAGAATTTTCTATTTATATGTGTTTTATTCGTTATGATGGTACCTTTTGAGATTTTAATGTTACCTTTATATAACCAAATAAGTGATATGCATTTAACAAATACCTATATTGGAATAATTTTGCCGACTATAGCAAGTGCATCAACTATATTTTTCTTTAGGCAATACCTCTCCGGAATACCAAGAGACCTTGTTGAGGCAGGTAGGATAGATGGAGCATCTGAATATGGTATTTTCTTCAGATTAATTTTACCGATTATGAAGCCATCTTTTGCGGCAATGGCTATATTAAATGCAATGTTTAGTTGGAATAACTTATTATGGCCAATGTTAGTGTTGAAAGATGGTGCAAAATTTACTTTACCAATAGGATTAAATACATTATTAACGCCTTATGGAAATAACTATAATTTATTATTTGTAGGTTCGTTCATTTCAGTAATACCAGTATTTATTTTATTTGCATGCTTCCAAAAATATTTTGTAGAAGGTATGACAGCTGGAGCTGTAAAGGGTTAATATGATTTGATTTTCACTAAGGACTAGAAAGTCCAAACTAAATACTTAAGGAGATGAATTATAATGGCAAAAAAAGCAAAAATGGTGGTAGACAAAGACTTTAAAATATCCGAAATAGATAAAAGAATTTATGGTTCTTTCATTGAACATTTAGGAAGGGCAGTATATGGAGGAATTTATCAGCCAGGCCATATGTCAGCTGATGAAAATGGCTTTCGCACCGATGTAATGGAATTAGTAAAAGAATTAGATGTTCCAATTATAAGATACCCAGGTGGTAATTTTGTATCAAATTTCTTTTGGGAAGATAGTGTTGGAGAAGTAGCAGAAAGGCCAAAGAGACTAGAATTAGCTTGGAGAAGCTTAGAAACTAATGAAATTGGATTAAACGAATTCTCAAAGTGGACTAATGCTGTAGGATCTGAAATAATGATGGCAATAAATCTTGGAACAAGAGGAATTGCAGATGCCTGCAATCTTTTAGAATATTGTAATCATAAAGGTGGTACGAAATATAGTGATTTAAGAATAAAACATGGTGTTAAAGAACCACATAAAATAAAAACATGGTGTTTAGGAAATGAAATGGATGGACCATGGCAGATAGGACATAAAACTTCTAAAGAGTATGGAAGATTAGCTCTAGAAACAGGTAAAGCTATGAAATTAATAGATCCAGATATTGAATTAGTTTCATGCGGAAGTTCAAATACAGCAATGCCTACTTTCCCTGAATGGGAAGCATCAACTCTTGATCATACTTACGATGTTGTAGATTTTGTATCTCTCCATCAATATTATGGTAATAGATTAAATGATACTGCAAACTTCTTAGCACAAAGTGATGATATGGAGCACTTTATTAAAACAGTTACTTCAACTTGTGATTATATAAAAGCAAAAAAACGTAGTAAAAAGACTATGCACTTAAGCTTCGATGAGTGGAATGTATGGTTCCATTCTAATAATGAAGATGATGATATAATGAAGAATCATCCATGGCAAAAGGCACCTGCACTTTTAGAAGATATGTATAATTTTGAAGATGCACTTTTAGTTGGATTAATGTTAATTGTTTTAATGAAACATTCTGATAGAGTTAAAATGGCATGCTTAGCGCAATTGGTTAATGTTATCGCACCAATTATGACAGAAGAAAATGGACCAGCTTGGAAGCAGACTATATACTATCCATATTTGCATGCATCTAAATACGGTAGAGGAATTGCACTTCAACCAGTAGTTTCTTCGCCAAAACATGATACTATAGATTTTACTGACGTAAAAGATGTTGAATCGATAGCTGTATATAATGAAGAAAAGGAAGAAGTTACAATATTTGCAGTTAATCGTAATTTAGAGGAAGATATTGAATTAACTTGTGATGTAAGAAGTTTTGAAGGATTTAAAATCATTGAACATATTGTGTTAGAGCATGATAATATGAAAATAGTGAATTCTCCAACAGGTGAAGCTGTTACTCCAAAATCTGTAGATAGAAGCAATCTGGTTGATGGAATTATAACTTCATCTTTACGAAAAGTGTCTTGGAATGTAATTCGTTTAGGAAAGAATAAATAAAATAAGAAGTGATATTTATGCCTTATAAATATCACTTCTTATTTATTATAAAAACAGATATAATTCAATATACTTTAATATATATTGCAAAAATGATTCTTCATTATAATTCTAAAAATATTGCAATAATTTTAGTTGCAATTGTGAATTGTGCATTGTGAATTGCAACATATATATAATTAGATACAATGATCAACATCAAGATTCTTGAGTTAATGTATTATAAACAAGTCTTACGCTTATGCCTTGATTGTAATTGCCAAAGTTTTTTCCGAAAATAGTTAATCCACCAACATGTTTTGTTTCTTCTGGAACAGCTAACTTTAGAAGGATATCACTTTTATAATTTAATTCTAAATCTTCTAGAGTGACATCTGAAATCTTTATTCCATCAATAAAAGTTCCGAAAGAATTTATGGTTAAAAGTTTTAATAATCCGTATTGATTCCAATGAGGATTCCACCAAGATGGAGTCAAAATACCTTTACTATCACCAAAATCTCCAGGACTGGTCCATCTACCAACATTGACATTATTTAAATAGAAATGTATATCAGATGGCCATATGCTGCATACTCCAGGGGCTTCTGAACTTATTTCCATAGATATTTGCAATTCAGAAAATACTTCACTTGGTTTTAAATAGTTAGGAATTCTATATTCTATACTTCCTTTAGTGAACCAAAGAATATCTGCATTAATTCTTTCAGGATCAGCAAAGTAATTTGGATTGTCTACTTCTCCTATAATACTATCCTTAGTTGCGATGCCGCATGTAGGGGTAATATCATAATTTGAATAGTGACCTATATTTAAATCTATATGATATGAATTTTCTACATCTTGTTTGCCAATATCAATTACAAATTTATCCTCGTGAAGAGAACATATCTTTTGCAATCCATGCTTTCCAGTTAAATTAGTCGTTTTTATTAATCCACACTCTTCTAATTTTTTTATATGCATAGTAACTGCACCATTAGTTAAATCAAGTTTCTCTGATAACTCATTCATATTTAATTGCTTATACTGTGATAAAATCTCTAATATATTCATTCTTACATCCGAACTTAAAGCTTTGAAAAGTGGCAAACTTTCCTTTAGATTTGTAATGTGAATCATAATAATCTCCTCTGTGTTGTTAATATTCGTTGAATTGAAATTAATGCTGAAATATTAATTTCAGAAAAATTGTACTTAAGTTATAATTCGTTATAAAATTATCAAATAATAATATACTATGTTAAGATTATTATACCCTTTAATGAATTAGATGTGAATAATCATTTTAAATATTTTTAAAATAAAGTCATAATATAAACAATTACTTTTTGTTCAAGTTTTTTCTAAAATATGCGTTTTTATATTCAGTTGGTGTGACATCTTCAAATTTTTTAAAAAGTTTCATAAAATGCTTATCATCATTAAATCCAACCTGAAGAGCAATTTCTTTTATTGAGAAAGATGAATTTAATAGAAGTTGTTTAGAAGCGGAAATTCTTGTTTTGTTGATGTATTTCAAAAGGGATATACCAGTATATTTTTTAAATGCCGAAGAAAGATAATCCTGATTGTAGTTAAATGTTTCGGCGATTTTATGTGCAGTTAAATTTGAATTATAATTTATATTTATCCAGTTTGCAATTTCATTTATTTTGCAATTGGTATTAGATAGTTTTTCATTTTGATGAATTATATTATCCATGAAATCTTGAGAAATTTCCATTGCCAACAGGCTTAATGCATAATTTGTTAAATATTCTGAATAACTCTTTTTGTTTGATAGATCAAGTAGTTGACGAAAAATAAGGCTTGTTCTTGCAGCAGAAGAAATTGAACCATATTCAGGTAAAATATAAACATCTGAAGAGGCTTTTTTTAATTCATTATCAAGATTGAATATATAATCATTAATTTGTTCAGCGTTTAAAAGCTTATATTCAGCAGAAGTAATTCTAAAATGACACCAATAGTAAGAAAGATTACCTTCAGATTTTTTATAACCGTAGTGGGTATGGAATGGAAATAATATAATAAACTTATTTGGAGTAAGTTCATATCTTTTATCATCTTGTGCAATGTACAGAGTTCCCTCACAACAAATTAGAATAACAAAAGTATCGAGGTTTCTTTTAGAATGTATAAAATTTTCATTATTTATCAATTTTCCACTAGAACAATGAGTGAGGGGATATTTATTATCAGAGATAAAATAAAACATATAGGATTTCACCACCTATTATACTAAAATGAAAGTTGTTTCTATATAATAAATATACTATAGTTATATGTATAAAAGCTAGTCATATGCTTAAATAAGGGCATTTGTATTTTAGAGGAATGAATAAAATAGTTTTTGATAATTATAATAAATTAACCACCATAAAAATAAATTTAGGAGGAATTAATAATGAACTCAAATACCTTTAGTAAACATTTGCAAATAAATCGTATAAATGTAAAAGATAATTTTTGGAAGAAAATGATGGAGCTAGCAAGAACTCATGTGATTCCTTATCAATGGGAAGCATTGAATGATAGAATAGAAGGTGCGGAGCCAAGTTATTGTATGCAAAATTTTAAGATTGCAGCTGGGATGATGGAAGGTGAATTTAAAGGTTTTGTATTTCAAGATAGTGATTTTGCAAAATGGATAGAAGCTGTTGGATATTCTCTTATGTGGAATAAGGATGAAGGACTTGAAAAAATTGCAGATGGAGCAATTGATATTGTTTGTGCGGCACAGCAGCCAGATGGATACCTAGATACTTATTACATTATAAACGGATTAGATAAAAGATGGACAAACTTACGTGATAATCATGAATTGTATTGTTTAGGTCATTTGATTGAAGGGGCAGTAGCTTATTATGAGGCAACGGGAAAAGATAAGTTATTAAATGCAATCGTAAAATATGTAGACTATGTGGATACTATATTTGGGCCAGAAGATAGCAAATTGCATGGATATCCAGGTCATGAAGTAATTGAATTGGCTTTAATTAAACTCTACAAAATAAAAAAAGATAAAAAATATCTAAATTTAGTAAAATACTTTATAGATGAAAGAGGCAAATCACCATTATATTTTGAAGAAGAAGGGAAAAAGTATAATAATAAGTTCTGGTGGGAAGATAGTTACTTTAAATATCAATATTATCAAGCAGGTAAACCAGTAAAAGAGCAGGAAGTTGCAGAAGGGCATGCTGTAAGAGCTGTATATTTATATTCAGGAATGGCTGATGTAGCAAGAGAAACAAATGACGATGAGCTGCTAGAAGCTTGCAAGTGCTTATGGAGTAATATGACTAAAAAGCAAATGTATATAACAGGTGGAATCGGATCGTCACAATATGGAGAAGCATTTACTTATGATTATGATTTGCCTAATGATACTATTTATGCTGAAACTTGTGCATCTATTGGATTAGTTTTTTTTGCAAGAAGAATGCTTGAAATTGAATCTAAATCACAATATGCAGATATAATGGAGAAAGCCTTATACAACGGAATTATAAGCGGAATGTCAATTGATGGAACTAAGTTTTTCTATGTAAATCCATTAGAGGTAGTTCCAGAGGCTTCTGAAAAAGATCATTTGAGAGAACATGTAAAAGTTGAGCGTCAAAAATGGTTTGGGTGTGCATGCTGTCCTCCTAATCTAGCAAGACTTTTGACATCTATAGGAAGTTATGCATATACATTAAGAGATAATACAATATTTATGCATTTATACATGGGAGGAGAAATATCAGCTAATTTCTCTGGAAAGAGTGTATCATTTGATATTAAAACAAACTATCCATGGGAGGAGAGTATAGACATTAATTTAAACATGAAGGAAGAAGCTGGCTTTGAATTTGCATTAAGAATTCCTGAATGGTGTAGAAATTATGAAATAAAGGTTAATGAAGAAAAGATAAATTTCAGTATAATCGATGGGTATGCGTATATAAATAGAAAATGGAAAGATGCTGATAAAATTAACATTTTATTTAAGATGCCTGTAGAAATAGTTAGAGCAAATATAAATGTAAGGGAAGACATGGGAAAAGTTGCTGTAATGAGGGGACCAGTTGTTTATTGCTTAGAGGAAGAAGACAATGGACCTGATCTGCACAGAGTTTATTTAAAGAGTAATCCTAAATTTACTTATGAATATGACAAAGATTTCTTAGGTGGCGCAATAGTACTTGAAAGTGATGGACTAGTAGTTAAAGAGCAAGATTGTGATAAAGATAAGTTATATGTATATGACTCTAAAATTGAATTTAATGAAAAGAAGTTGAAATGGATTCCATATTATTTATGGGCGAACAGAACACCAGGAGAAATGATAGTGTGGGTAAGAAAATGTATTTAATTCAATAAAGCTTAAAATTAAGTAACTTGTACGCTGTTTATGCAGATGAATATAGTATATAATTTTAAATGAACCTAAAGCAAAAAGCATAAACGTAGGAGGTACTTAATTTTGAATGAAATTTTGACTAAAACAATAGAAGAAATGGCGGATATGGAATTTGACTGTGGCTGCGGCAAAAAACATAGAATAGACATAAAACATATCTATGTTGGAGAAAATGTATATAATAGAATTCTAGATGTCGCAAAAGAAATTTTACCAAAAGAAATCTTATTGGTCAGTGATAATAATACTTATAAAGCACTTGGCAAGTGTGTAGAAAATGAACTTACTGAATCAGGTTATAAGGTAAATAATATTATATTAGTTAGTGATGGAGATTTAATTCCAGATGAAAAAGCAATTGGACGAGTATTGGTTGAAGTAAATAATGAAACAGAGCTTATAGTTGCTGTGGGATCTGGAAGTATTAATGATATATGTAGAATAATAAGTGCAAAAATTCATATTCCTTATGTTATAATGGGAACAGCTCCATCAATGGATGGATATGCATCAACAGTATCACCTCTAATTATTGATGGAGCAAAGGTAACATATCCAGGGACTAATCCATATGCTATTATAGCTGATTCAAATATTATGAAAGATGCTCCATTTGAGATGATATGCGCTGGATTTGGTGATATACTAGGAAAATATACAGCACTTTCTGATTGGAGACTATCTAATACGATTTATAACGAATATTTTTGTGATACAACAGAAAAGCTAGTAAGGAATGCTATGTATAAATGTTTTGAAAATATAGAAGGAGCTGTTAAGAGAGATGTTAAAGCAATAGAATATATATCAGAAGCACTTATACTATCAGGAATAGCAATGACTCTTTCTGGAAATTCAAGACCGGCATCAGGAGCAGAACACCATCTTTCTCATTATTGGGAAATTGATAAGCTTTCAAGAAAACTAGAGCATCCTTTACATGGCAATTCAGTTGGAGTTGGCACAGTAATATCAGCATGGTTATATAAAAAACTTAATATTGAAGAAAGGTTTGGGATAGAGACTCCTGTGCCAGAAATAATAATAAATTTATTAAATTCTATTGGAGCTAAGTCTAATCCAAAGGCGTTAGGAATTGAAAAAGAATTATTTCATAGGAGTGTAATTCATGCCCTTGAAATCAGACCTAGATATACGATTTTGCAATATGCAAAAACTGAAAATATGTTAGAAGAATATGCAAATGAATTAACGAATTTATTTTACGGAGAATGATAATATGCTAAAAGATAAAAAATTATTTTTATTAGATATTGATGGTACAATAGCTTTAGATACAACATTAATCGATGGTACATTAGAATTTATGGATTATGTTTTAAGTATAGGTGGTAAATATATATTTATAACAAATAATTCAACAAAAAGTATAGAAGATTATATTATGAAGTTTGATGACTTTGGAATTAAAGTTGATAAAACAAGTTTTGTAACATCATCTTATGCAACCGCAATATATCTAAAAGAAGTATATAAAGATAAAAAAATATTTGTTCTTGGAACAAAATCATTTATTAAAGAACTAAAAAGATTTGAGCTTAATATTACAGAAGATAAAGATGAAGATATTGTTTGTGCAGTAGTAGGCTTTGATAATGAATTAAATTATAAAAAGATAGAGGATATATGTGAATTACTATCAACAAGAGATATTGATTATATAGCTACTAATCCAGATCTTGTTTGTCCGACTAGCTTTGGTTTTGTACCAGACTGTGGATCAATATGTGAAATGATTGAAAATGCAGTAAAAAGACAACCTTTATACATTGGAAAGCCTAATAAAACGATAGTGGAAATGTGTCTAGAACAAACTGGATTTACAAAGGAGCAAACTTTAGTTATAGGGGATAGATTATATACAGACATTGCCTGCGGTATTAATGGTGGTGTTGATACAGCTGTAGTGTTCACTGGAGAAGCAACAAAGGAAGATTTGAAAGATACAGAATTTAGACCAACATATAGCTTTAGTACAATCAAAGAGTTATATGAAAAGTTAGCTTTTTAATATACTTTTAGTAAGGCAAGGATTACAAGCTGTTAAGAATGAAATTCAAACTTTGTTTTTAGCAGCTTTTTTATAATGTTTAGAAGAATATAATTTTCATATCGCTAAGATAATGATTTTGATATAATATTTTTATAACATAACTAGATAGGAGGAGATTATAGGATATGAATTTAGAATATATTATGAATAAGTTAAAAGATGAGAAACCATATATTAATGGCTGGAAAAGAATGAGAAGGTCAGCTATAATTATTCCACTAGTTGAGATTGATAATGAAGTACATGTATTATTTGAAGTTAGGTCTAAAAAATTAAGGAGTCAGCCAGGAGATATATGTTTTCCGGGTGGGAAGATAGATGGAAATGAATCTCCTAAGGAAGCTGCACTTAGAGAAATATCCGAAGAACTTGGCGTAAAAAGCATTAATATAGTAAATGAATTAGATACTATAGTAAGGTATGATGGTATAATAATTCATCCGTATGTAGGAATTATTAAAGATCTTGATGAAATAAAGATAAGTGAAGATGAGGTTGATCATGTGTTTTATGTACCGTTATCCTATCTTTTAGATAATAAGCCTCGTGTATATAATAATAAAATAAATATTGAGAGAGATAAAGAATTTCCATATGATTTAATTGTTAATAGGGAAAACTATAAATTTAGAGAAGCTAATTATAGATCTTTATTTTATAAATATGAAACTTATAATATATGGGGAATCACAGCTGAGATGCTACAAGATTTTTTGGAGAATTTGTAACTAACCATAAAAAATGAATCATTTCTATCAATATCATAACAATTCCCATAAAAATTAGTTTTTTTAATCTAAACATTGCAGGAATAGCTATATTGCTTGGAAATATGTATAAAAAGGAATTAACAAAAGAAGTCTAGAGCTGAGAGTAAAATCTTGGCTCTTTTTTCATACCTAGAAATAGAATTAGGGGGGAAATAAGATTGGATTAAGTAGTAAGCTACAGACAAATACATTAATGGATTATAGAGAATTATAGGGGTTTAAGATGATAATTAAAAATTATATTATTGTACAGCATTAATATGGGGGAGGTTTAGTAAGGAGAAAAATTAAATATAAGTGGAATGAAAGTCGCGAGTATTATTAGATAGTGATAAATTTATTTATATTTAATGAAAATAATTGTAAGGAAATGATATAATTTACATAAAGCGAAACGAAATTATAATTTGTATGATAGGTTGGATTAACAATTTGTTGGTAAATGAAATTCTCTGATACCATGATTTAAACGATAAGAATATATGTGTAATATTTAAGTCAAAAGAATCAAAGCTATTTTACGGCAATATTTGCGAGTCGTGAATATTGAAAAATGTGTATTGGAAAAAATATTATATAAATGATATTCAAGAAAAAACAAATTTATACAGATAGAGAATTTAAAGTAGGAATAGAATTATAAAATCTTTGGAGGTAAGTATGGATCAAAAAAGAGTTGCAGGAGAAAAATCAACAGAATATATAAAAAATGGGATGATATTAGGATTGGGAACAGGTTCTACTGCTTATTACATGATTAAAAAAGTTGGAGAATTGATTAAAAATGGAATGGAGATAAAAGCTGTAGCAACATCAAAAAGTACTGAGAGTTTAGCAAGAGAACTTAAGATCCCTTTATTATCAATTGATGAAGTTGATAGGATCGATTTAGCAATTGATGGTGTAGACGAAATAGATAATGAATTTAATGCTATTAAAGGTGGAGGAGGAGCCTTATTTAGAGAAAAAATTGTGGCTAGTTTAGCTAATGAAGTTATATGGATTATGGATGAAAGTAAATTAGTTGATGGTATTGGGAAATTTCCTTTACCAGTTGAAATATTACCTTATGGATACAAACATGTAATTAAAGAATTACAGGATTATTCATTAAATCCCAAAATAAGAATGAAGGAAGAAGAGATTTTTGTAACTGATAATGGTAACTATATAGTTGATTTGCATATAGGAACGCCAATGAACATTAATGACGTTTATAATAAAGTTAATAGAATAACTGGAGTGATAGAAACAGGATTATTTATTAATATGTGTAATCGTATTATCATTGGAACAAGTAGTGGCACCAAGATTATTAATAATAGCAACAGTAAAAATGTGAAGATGGAGCAATTTAGATAGATATTATCTCATCTTAGAATGTATGCAGGGGGGATGAACACATGATAAGGGAAATAATAAATGAAGATTTTAATGGATTAATGCAATTATATATGCAACTTCATGGTGAATCTATGCCAGGAAAAACACCTGAAATAATGGAAATATGGAATAGAATTTTGGAAGATAAAGAACATCATATTATTATTGCAGAGGAAGAAGGAAAGATAGTGTCTTCATGTGTTTGTGTCATAATACCAAATTTGACACACAATCAACGACCATATGCATTTATTGAAAATGTAGTGACTGATAAACATTATAGAAAGAAAGGATTAGCAACAGCTTGCTTGAACTACGCGAAAGAAATAGCGCTTAAAGAGAAGTGTTATAAATTAATGTTATTAACTGGCTCCAAGAAAGAAAGTACGCTAAATTTCTATGAACAAGCAGGATATAATCAAAATGATAAAACTGCTTTTATACAATGGATATAATATAAATTGCAATTTATCTGAGAAGGAGAAAAAAGATGGTTTATTTGAATTATTTTACATTCCCTAATGAGGATATGGAATTTAACTTTTTCATGGGGGTAAAAAGAACCTGTTATGACTCGTTTTATCCATTTAAGGTATTGTCACAACATGGTCTTAGAAGGATTGATTTTGAACCAATTACTATTCTGTATGGAGGAAATGGTTCTGGAAAATCAACAGCGTTAAATGTTATAGCAGAAAAAATAGGAGTAAGCCGTGATTCTATCTATAATAAATCTAATTTTTTTCCTGATTATGTCAATATGTGTGATATATATGTTGAAACAGATATTCCTAAAAATAGTAAGATTATTACTAGTGATGATGTATTTGATTATATCCTAAATATTCGTAGTATAAATGAAGGAATTGACATAAAGAGAGAAAAGCTTTTTGAAGAATATTTGGAGTCCAAATATTCTCGATTCCAAATGAAGTCGATGGCAGATTATGAACAATTAAAAAAAGTAAATACTGCTAGGAGTAAAACACAATCAAAATTTGTGAGAAATAGATTAATGGATAATTTCAGAGAATATTCAAATGGAGAAAGCGCATTTATATATTTTACTGAAAAAATTGATGAGAATGGACTATATATATTGGATGAACCTGAAAATAGTCTTTCGCCAAAACGTCAAATGGAATTAATGAATTTTATTGAGGACTCCGCACGGTTTTTAAGATGTCAGTTTATTATATCAACGCACTCACCATTTATACTTGCTATGAAAGGCGCGAAAATATATGATCTCGATGAAAATCCTGTTGATGTAAAACGGTGGACAGAATTGGAAAATGTACGTACATATTATGACTTTTTCAAAATGCATGAAAAAGAGTTTAAATAATAAAAGATGGGAGTGTTAGAGTGAATAAAGAATTTTTAGAATCTGAAAGATTATTTTTGAAGCCCGTATCTTTTGATGTTAAGCATATCTTAACGAAAGCAGTTCCAATGGCAACTGAACGTATAAATTCATTAATGGAGATGGGCTATAAGCCAATTAACAAAAAATTCATTATATATGATGATTATTACTGTAGATAAATTTAATATTAAAAACAATATAAAGAATAATATAAAACTTATTTTTTTAGAATTTAGGCATAATCAAAAAATAAGAAGTCCATCTGCCAAGCCTATTTTTTACCATCCTGCGTCAGTAAATTACCCTAATAGAGACCTGCTATGAGACTAATTTGCTTCCTCGCCTGATGAGAAATAATCATAACATTTTGGACTTGCTATTTTCTTTAATATGCCTTAAAATTATAAAAATTCTGAGCTCTTAATTAATTATAAAATTAATTATTGAAAATCTCCTTTGCAACCGCTACAGCATTTAATACCTTTGGAAAGCCGACATATGGAATGCATTGTAAGAATACTTCTACTATTTCTTCTTTAGAGATCCCAACGTTTAATGCTCCATTAATATGAACTTTTAATTGGTTTTCGCACCCTCCTAGTGTAGTAAGAGCAGATAAAGTAACAAGTTCCCTTTGTTTTAAATCAAATGTTGGCCTTGTATAAATATCTCCAAAAGCAAATTCAATAATGTATTTTCCAAGGTCTGGAGCTATATCCTTAAGTGATTCTATTACAGCTGTTCCAGCGTTTCCATCAACCTCGTTAAGTTTATTTAGCCCTTTTTCATATCTATTTTCCATAATTGTAATACCTCCTACTTTTTGATAATATTATCATATATGCTGGAGTTAACTCCATGTCAAGAGGTAGGTGATTATTTTGAATTATTATATAGGAGAGTTTTCTGAAAAAATTGGTTTGAGCATTGATACACTAAGATATTATGAAAAGCTTGGTCTGATTTATCCTGAAAGAGATGAAGCTAACAAAAGAGTATATTCTGAAAAAGATATTGAGTGGCTAAAATTTATAATCCGATTAAAGGAAATAAATATGCCAATTAAGCAGATACAATACTATTCTAAATTGAGATATGATGGCGATGATACAATTAAGGAAAGATTAGAATTACTTGAAGAACAAATGGACAGGTTAAATATTGAAAAAAGAAAAATTGAAGAAAATATAATACACTTGGATAAAAAGATTAGTATATATAAGGAAATGATAGGTAAAAAATAACTAATGTCTGTTAATTTAATTTTTATAAAATATAATATATGGGAGGATTGAAATGAGCAATATGCAAGCAATTATATGGTTTTTTCCTATAGTATTTATTATCCATGATTTTGAAGAAATAATTTTTATACAATCATGGATAAATAAAAATAGGTATTATTTATCTGAAAAGTTTCCGAAGTTATCAAAAAAGTTATTTCCTCATTTCGATAATATTACAACAGCATCTTTTGCTTTTGGGGTAGCTGAAGAATTTATTTTAATTATCATAATTACTATTATTTCGTGCAAAACAAATTGGTTTAATTTATGGATTGGTCTATTTATTGCTTTTACTACACATTTAATAATACATTGTTTTCAAGCATTAATAATAAGAAAATATGTTCCAGCAATTGTTACAAGCATTATATTTTTGCCAATTTGTATTAATATTATTAAAAGTATAGCCAAAGTGTATACATCAAATATTATTATTTCATATTCTGTTTTGGGATTCATAATTATGTTAGTGAATTTATATATTGCTCACAAATGTATGGACTTATTTTCCAAACAGTTATTTAGGTATTAGAAATTTAAATTAACTATTACAACATATATAATAGTTATTACTTTATTGTTGAGGTAGATAAACTTAATCTGTAGGTACCATATTCCATGATTTTATCAAGTAATAAATTAATTTCATCCATATTAGAGCATATGACTTTAAGCAAATAGCAGCCATCTCCACTAATCCTATGTGCCTCAGTTATAATTGTATTTTCTTTAATAAATTTTGTTAATTTATCATGTTGTGTGGTTTTCATGAAAATAGTAATAAATGCAGTAATGTTTTTGCCCAGCATAGAATTATTAATGCATACAGTATACTGTGTTATTATACCTAAATCCTGAAGTCGTATAATTCTGAGGGGTTAGGTGTACATGCTCGCCAATTTCCTTAAGTGGTATTTTTGAATTAATCAATAGTATGTCTAAAATCTTCAAATCTATTTCATCAAACATAGAGCCTAAAATCCTTTCATTTTTAAAGAGAAACTAACGAATCTCTTTCACATTTCAACCTTAATTTAAGATACTATTAGTATAACAAATATAAGTAGATCAGCAAATGTAAAGGTGGAATGAAAATGAAAAAAGCATTGCTAGTAATTGATGTGCAAAATGAATATTTTACAGGTAAACTAAAAGTAACTTATCCTAATAATAGCTTTGATAATATATTGAAGGTAATGGATTATGCAAAAGAGAATAATATGATTGTTATAATTGTGCAGCATACAGCACTTTTTGGAGACACATTTATTAAGAATTCAAATGGATGGGAATTACAACCAATGATTCTTGAGAAATCGTACGACTATATTATCGAGAAAACTAAGCCAAGCAGTTTTTATGAAACAAATTTAGAAGAAATATTAAAAAAAGAAAATATAACTGAGATAGTTATTTCAGGATATATGACTCAAATGTGCTGTGACACGACAGCAAGGGAAGCTTTCCATAGAGGTTACCACGTTGATTTCTTGTCAGATGCTACAGGAACTATAGATGTAAATAATGAAGTGGGTTCTATAAGTAGTAAAGATCTTCATAAAGCTACTTTAATTGCTCAAAGTTTAAAATTTAGTAATGTAATAAGTACTATGGAATGGATTAAATTATCTAACATTTAATTTTGCATAGTACTTATATTATAAATAGAATATGAATTATATCTATAAATGATGCTAGGGTTAAAAGTAGCTTTCTTTGTTACTTTTAATCCTATTATTTTTATAACTAGAAAAATAAAGAAGTTTAGTTTTGAAAAATTCCTATATATTTGAGAATTATAGAAGGGTCAAAGTGCAGCAAATTAGATATTCGTAGCTATTTTAATCTCTTTAGTTAAAGGAGATTAAATTGTCTACACAAGATTACAAATATGAAAAGTGAGTAATAAAAGATTCGAAAATTTACTAAAGAAACTATTTTATAATTTTAATAAATGTTTATTTATGATATTGTTATTTTATCTCTTATGAAAAGCTATACAAAAATATATTGACTTAGAAAAAGAACAAATATAGAATAACATTATTAAAGGACATTTTAAAAGTGGTTTTATAATATTATTTATTTCATTAATTTTATTAAAAAGGAGATCTTAGTAATGAAATTCTTAAAGAGCGTTTTGGTCATTATACTTATTGCTCTTTTTTTAGGGAGTAATTTATATTTTATTAACTTATTAAGGGACAAGAAAGTAGAAAAGGAACCGATAAAACCTAAGATAGTGCTGATTTCTCATATAAAGACTAATCCATATTGGCTTGATATAAAAGCTGGCGCAGAAAGAGCTGCTAAAGAAAGAGGTGCAGTGGTTGAATTTTTAGGACCTACAACTGCAAGTACTGAAGATGGGCTAAAACTTTTTGATATGGCTACATCAGCAAAGGTGAGTGGTATAATAACATATGTACAAGAAGAAGGACAATATAAAAAGAAAATTAATAGCGCAATGGAGAAAGGTATTCCAGTAGTTACAATAGATTCAGATGAAGAAGATAGCAATAGAATAGCCTATGTTGGTACAGATAATGTTTTAGCTGGACAAGTTGCCGGAAAGGAAATGGTCAAGCAAATAGGAACGTCTGGAAATGTAGCAATAGTAATGGGAGGAAAAAACGTAAAGAATCAGAAAGAAAGGGTAGAAGGCTTTACAGAATATATAAAATCGAATTCTAACTTGAAAATTGTAGATACAGATTCATCGGATGCGATGCTTCTTGAGGCAGAAATCATAACAAGAAAAATATTAAATAGAAATGATAACATAAATGCTTTATTTTGTACCTCAGCTCTTGACGGAATAGGCGCTGCAAGAGCAGTAAAAGATTTAAATTATAAGGATAGGGTAAAAATTATATGTTTTGATGATTTGGATGATACTTTAAGCAATATTAGAAATGGACTAGTTTCAGCAACAATAGTGCAGAAAAGTAATGAAATGGGTTATAGGGCAGTTAATATTATTATGGACAAAATTGAAGGAAAATCAAATAAGTTTTCAAAATCACTAATCGATGTGAATGTAATTAATAATAGTAATATATGGAGCTATAAGCGAGGAGATGATAAAATTGAAAACTAAGAGTTTAAATAGTAAATTTATAATGTTTGTTATATGCTTAATTATTCCTATATGTATATGCAATATAATATCCCTAGCGATGAGCAAAAAAATCGAGGATGGGTATGTTAATATGCTTAACAATATGCTCATTACTAATGAAATTAAGCAGCATGTTGATAGCTCTTTAGATAATTTTAATCAATATATATTGAATGGAACCCCGAGTAAAAAAGAAAGTTATAATAATGAGGTGATTCTTGCAAAACAAAAAATTGGTAAGCTTAAGAAAAATTCTGATGATGTAAATCAATATATTTTGAGAGATTTAGATAATACTGTAGATTCTTATATAGAAAGTTCTAAAAATACAATATCTGCGTATGAAAATAAGGAGGGATACATTTTTTACTATGATGATTTTGTAGCAGCCAAGAATATTGCATCATATTGTGATGCATATGCATCTACTTTAATGCAAAATTTTCTAGAGGCTAATAGTATAGCATATAAAGAACTAAATAGAAATAGCAGCGTAATATATATAGGACTAGCTACATATCTTATATTAATTTTAGCTTTATGTGTAGTTTATGCATTAACATTTATAAGACATATATCTAAGGGCTTAAAGGGTATGGTTGAAATATCAAACAAAGTATCAAAAGGTCAATTTGAATATTATGAAGGTAACAAAACCGACATTTATGAGTTAGATATTTTAACAAAAACATTTAATACCATGATTACAGATATAAAAAATCTTATTAGCTCCCTTAATGGGAAGATCGTATTAGAAAAAAAATTAAAAGAGGAGGAGATGAAAAATCTAAAATATGAGAATGCTTTAAAAGAATTTGATTTAAAGGTATTACAGTCTCAAATAAACCCACATTTCTTATTTAATACTCTAAATTGTATAAACGCGACAGCAATAATGGAAAATGCGATAACTACAAGTAAATTAATTAAATCAGTATCTAATATTTTAAGATATTCTTTAAGAAGTATGAGTACAAATGCACTATTAGAAGATGAAATAAAGATTGTAAAGGATTATATTTATATTCAGGAGTGCAGGTTTGATGATAGGGTAAAATTTAATCTAAGTACAAATATGGATATGAAAAAAGTTAAAGTTCCTGGAATGACAATACAACCATTAGTAGAAAATGCATTTATACATGGGATTGAAGGGAAAGAAGATGGTGGATATATAAATATATATATTGATGAGGAAAATGGTGAGTGTAATGTTTTAATTGAAGATAATGGTGTTGGCATTTCTAAAGAAGTTTTGGATAAGATTAATAATTATAATTATGATGCAAAACATACAGGGCATACAACAGGCCTTGGAATAAATATAGTAGAAAAGAGGCTTAGATATTTATATAACAAGAAAAATATGTTTAAAGTAGAAAGTGAAGAAGGCAAAGGGACTAAAGTTTATTTGAAAATACCTATAATGGGGGATGAGAATAATGATGAAAATATTAATTGCTGATGATGAAAAGTATGATAGGGAGACCGTTAAACATATAATAAAAGAGAATTTTTTAGGAGAGTTAGAAATATACGAAGCTAAAAATGGGAGAGAAGCAATTGAACTATCTGAAAGTATCAGACCAGATATAGTTATTATTGATATAAAAATGCCAGGAATTGATGGAATACAGGCATTGAAAGAAATGACAGCAACTTTACCAAATTTATATAGCATAATTTTGACAGCATACGATTATTTTGATTTTGCATTAGAAGCTGTAAAAATAAATGTGAAAGAATATCTTCTAAAACCGTTTACTAAGGAAGAGATTATAGAAAAAATTGCTGTGGGAATTAAATGGGTGAAAAAAGAACAGGAGAAAAGAAAAAGTGAAATTAAAGATAAAGAGAAAATATATACTTTATTGCCTGTGCTTGAAAATCAATTAAGTGATCTAATAATTAATGATAAACTTAAAGGCGTTGATTATGGAATGTATCTGCAATGTTTAGATATGAGTTTTATGAATAGCTATGCAATGGTTATTTCAATAAAAGACAAATATGCTTATAAAGATATTAGTAGGGTTGAAAGAGATCAAATTAGGATTAAGATAGGAGAATATGTTAAAGAATATATAAACAGAAGATATAAATGCATAGGAAATTATGTATTTTATGAAGAATTAACGTATTTTATACAAATAGATAATGAGGAAACTGAAGATTTTAAAAGTTTAGAAATTGACCTTGCATTTAATTTGAGAAGAGAAATAAAAAAGAGATTTAATATTTCAATAAGAGCAGGTCTTGGAGAAATATTTGATTCAGTAGAGCAAATTGTGGAATCTTATAGACAAGCTATGAAGTGTTTAGTATACAACTCAGACAATGTAAATATTATTTATATTGATGATATAGAAGGAAAATTGATGAATGATAGTTTTTCAGTCGGGATATCAGGGGATACAAAGTTAGGTAAAAATAAAAATTCAAATAAAATAAAGATGAAACTATTTGAAAGTGTAAAACAATTTATTAGAGAAAATATTGAAACAGAATTAGAACTAGAGAAGGTAGCAAGCAATTTTGGATTAAGTGTCTATTATTTTAGTAGGACATTTAAAGAAGTAACCGGCATTAATTTTTCGGAATATGTGAATAAATGCAGAATAGATGTTGCAAAGGAATTACTTTCAACTGGAGAAATGAATGTGAAAGAGGTTTGCTACAAAGTAGGATACAATGATCCTAATTATTTCAGCAAAGTATTTAAGAAATATGAAGGTGTCAGTCCTGCAAATTTTAAAGGAAATATGGAAGAAAAGATTTTTTAAAATCAATTAGCGAAAGATATGTTACTTATTATTCAGGAATTTTTTAATTTATAAAAAGCAATATATTACTAACAACATATCACAACAATAAAAAAGTCCAGACTATTTCTTATATTTAGATATTAGTCTGGATTTTCTTTATGTTTTGAATTATTTACTAGTAAAAATTTGCTGTAAAAAGATAGCAATATAAGATTATAAATTAGCAAACCAGTCTATTTGAAACGTTTACTATAACGGATATAATTAAAACTGTAAAAGAGATCTATAATTAAAAAAAAGGGGAGAAAAAGATGAAATCTAAAAAAATGATTAAATTATTAGGTTTGGCACTAAGTGGGGTACTAATATTTTCAGCATTGACAGGATGTGGAGCTAAAAAAGATGCACAAACATCTAGCAATGGAAATAAGAAAATAAAAATTGGTGTAAGTATGGACGACCTAAGACTTGAAAGATGGCAGCATGATAAGGAAATCTTTGAAGAAGAAGCTAAGAAACTTGGAGCAGATGTTGTTTTCCAATCTGCAAATGGGGATGATCCAACACAAATGTCACAAGCTGAGAATCTTATATCTCAAGGGGTAGATGTCTTAGTTGTAATACCACATAACGGTGAATCAATAGCACCAATTGTAGAAGAAGCTCACCAAAATAAAATAAAAGTATTGGCTTATGATAGATTGATTACAAATAGTGACTTAGATTACTATGTATCTTTTGATAATGTAAAGGTTGGAGAATTACAAGCTAAAGCTATCGTGGATAAAACTCCAAAAGGAAATTATTTCATGATGGGAGGATCTCCAACAGACAATAATGCAAAATTATTTAGACAAGGACAAATGAACATAATAAAACCTTATGTAGATAAGGGCGATATAAAACTAGTAGGGGATCAATGGGTAAAAGATTGGTCAGCAGAGGAAGCATTAAAGATAATGGAAAATGCTTTGACAGCAAATAATAATAAACTTGATGCTGTAGTTGCATCAAATGATAGTACAGCAGGTGGTGCTATTCAAGCATTACAAGCACAAAGCTTAGCAGGAAAAATTACAATCTCTGGACAAGATGCAGATTTAGCTGGTTGCCAAAGAGTTGTTGAAGGAACTCAAACAATGACAATATACAAACCTATAAAAGATATTGCTGCAAAAGCAGCTGAAATGGCTGTAAAGATGGCTAAGGGTGAAGATGTTGAAACAGGCGGTACTGTAACTAACAATGGTAAAAAAGATGTACCTTCAGTATTACTTACTCCAATAGCAGTTACAGCAGATAACATGAAAGATACTGTAATTAAAGATGGTTTCCAAAAGTTTGATGATGTATATAAAAATGTACCAGAAGACAAAAGACCAAGCAAATAAATAAGAATATTGGAGTCTGAAGATATTGTGTCAGACTCCAATATAGAAAGGAGATAAGCATTTCATGAGTGAGTATATTTTAGAAATGAGAGATATAGTCAAAGAATTCTTTGGAGTAAAGGCATTAGATGGAGTAACTTTAAAAGTTAAAAAAGGAGAAATCCATGCTCTTTGTGGTGAAAATGGAGCTGGAAAATCCACACTGATGAAAGTTTTGAGCGGAGAGCATCCTGCTGGGTCTTACTCTGGAAAAATAATTTTTGAAGGAAAAGAATTAAGCCAAACAAGTATAAAAGATTCTGAAAGTGTTGGTATTGCAATTATTCATCAGGAATTAGCACTTATAAAACAATTATCTATAGCAGAAAATATTTTTTTAGGAAATGAAATTGGCGCACGTGGACTAGTAAATTTTAGTGAACAGTTAAATAAGACAAATGAATTATTAAATAGGGTTAAGCTGAATGTTAATCCGCTTACTAGAGCGGGGGATCTTGGAATTGGACATCAGCAATTAGTTGAAATTGCAAAAGCTCTATCTAAAAATGCAAAACTATTGATTCTTGACGAACCTTCTGCCTCTTTAAGCGAAGGTGAAGTAGAAGTGTTAATGGGAATATTAGATGATTTAAGAAGAGATGGAGTAACATGTATTTATATTTCTCACAAACTTAATGAGGTTACAAGAATATGTGACAATGTTACTGTAATTAGAGATGGCTCAACAATAGGACAAGTTCCTATTAGTGAGATAGATCAAGATAAGCTAGTACAAATGATGGTTGGAAGAGAAATGAAAAATCTATTCCCTAGAGAAGAACATAAAATAGGTGAAGAATTTTTTGAGATAAAGAATTTTAACGTTTTAGATCCATTTAATAAGAACATAAAAAGAGTAAAAAATGCGAGTTTTACCTTAAGACGTGGGGAGATACTTGGAATTTCAGGCTTAGTAGGTTCAGGTAGAACAGAAATGGTGGCAAGCATATATGGAAGTTTCCAAGGTCAAAAGAGCGGTGAAGTATATTTTGAGGGTAAAAAAATTGACATAAAAAATCCAAATGATGCTTTAAGCAAAGGAATAGCTATGGTTCCAGAAGATAGAAAAAAAGATGGAATAATTGCGGGTATGAGTGTAGCTAAAAATATGACAATGAGTAATTTAGTGAAATATAAAAGGCCATTAAACGTAATAGATAAAGATAAGGAAATGATGGATGTTTTAAAATTTATTGATGAAATAAAAATAAAGACTGCATCAACTGAATTAGCAATAAAAAATCTAAGTGGTGGAAATCAACAAAAAGTAATACTAGCAAAAAATCTTCTTGCTGAACCTAAAATATTAATATTAGATGAACCTACTAGAGGAATTGATGTTGGAGCTAAGTATGAAATTTATAAGTTAATATTTAAGCTAGCTAAACAAGGAATATCTATAATAATGGTTTCATCAGAACTTCCAGAAGTACTTGGAATTAGTGATAGGGTTCTAGTAATGAATGAAGGGGAAATAAAGGCAAGTCTTGAGAATAATGGGTTAACTCAGGAGATGATCATGAATTATTCTGTAGGAAAGAAAAATGAAGAAGTTAGTGAGAGTTATAGCGAAGAAACTAAAACTTCTGTAGGAGGAATATAAGATGCAATTAAGTAAAAGTACAAGTTCAGAAAAAGAAAAGAAATTAGGTTTAGGGGTTATATTTAAATCTAAGATGGCAGCAATATTAATAGCAACAGCAGCAATATGGGTTTTGTTCACGTTTTTAACAGATGGAAATTTTTTGACAACAAGAAATTTATCAAATTTATTTAGACAAATGTCAATTACTGGTGTACTTGCAATAGGCATGGTTTTTGTAATCATTTTAGGTGAAATAGATCTTTCAGCAGGATCAACTTTAGGTTTACTTGGAGGAATTGCAGCAATATTAAATGTTTGGTTTGGTTTTTCAGCTATCCCAACAGTGGTAATAACATTAATACTTGGAGTTATTATGGGAGCTTGGAATGGATATTGGATAGCATTTAGAAATGTGCCATCATTTATAGTTACTTTAGCAAGTATGCTTGTTTTTAGAGGTGTATTAATAGGAATTACAGGTGGTAATACTGTTGCACCATTAACAGCAGATTTCAAAGCTATAGGACAAGCGTATTTACCAACAGTTGTAGGTTATATATTAGTAGTGCTAGCAATTGTAGGTTCAGCATATTTAATATTAGGAAATAGAAAGAATAAGATTAAATATAATATTGAAGTTAGACCAATGGCTTTAGATGTACTTACAATAGTAGGAATTGGAGTTATATCATTAGTTCTAGTGTTAATTCTTAATGACTATCAAGGATTTCCTATACCAGTTTTCATTATGTTACTTTTAGCTTTAATATTAGCATTTGTAGGAACAAAGACTATATTTGGTAGAAGAATATATGGAATTGGTGGAAATAGAGATGCAGCAAGATTATCTGGTATAAACGTAAAAAAACATATTATTGTTATATATTCAGTACTTGGATTACTTTGCGCAGTTGCTGGAATATTACTTACATCAAGATTAAATGCAGGATCAGTTTCAGCTGGTCAAAATGCAGAAATGGATGCAATTGCATCATGTGTTATCGGAGGAGCAAGTTTAGCAGGTGGTAGTGGTACAGTTGCTGGAGCATTAGTTGGTGCACTTGTAATGGCTAGTATAGATAACGGTATGAGTATGATGAATACTCCAACATTCTGGCAATACATCGTTAAAGGTTTAATATTACTAATAGCAGTATGGATGGATATATCATCTAAAAACAAGAAATAATTCTTTGAAAATGATTATATAATCTTAATTAAAACTTTATATAAATTAGTGACGAAAAATCATTTGAATAACAGCAGGCTATAATTAATATTGTCTGCTGTTATCTGTATATACGGTATATTAATTCTATATTTTGTTTAACATAAAAAGGTATGAAACGGACATAATTATAATGAATTATTTTATTAAAAAATAACATAAAAATGTACTCAGAAAACTATTGACTATATAAAAAAAAGAAAGTATTATAAGCTTATAAAACAACATTTAAAAAGTTATTTCAAAATATATTTTAAGTAGTGAATATCAAAAGAATAAGTACTTTGACTTACTTTAATAATTATTTTGATTAAAGCTTGTTATACAAAATAAAATTCAGAATATTCATTAAAATCAAACAAATTTGATTTATATATAAGGGCTAGTTATTACTAACGTTGGCTTTTATAAATAGATAGATAAATGGCTTAATAAGTTATTACGCTATTTACTAGAAAAAATTTATATTTAATATAGTAAAAATGAGGAGGGTATCATATGAGAGAATACTTTGAAAATGTTTCGAAAATAAATTACGAGGGGGCAAATTCTAAAAATCCATATTCATTTAAATATTATAATCCAGACGAAATTATTGGGGATAAAGCAATGAAAGAACATTTAAGATTTGCCTTATCTTATTGGCACACATTAACAGCTACAGGAGCAGATCCATTTGGTGTTGGGACTATGATTCGTCCATGGGACAGCGAAACTAATGAAATGGATTTAGCTAAAGCAAGAATGGAAGCAGCATTTGAATTAATGGATAAGCTAAACATAGAATATTTCTGCTTCCATGATAGAGATATAGCACCAGAAGGAAAAACATTACAAGAAACTAATAAAAATTTAGATGAAATAGTTGCGTTGTGTAAAAGTTTAATGAAAAAGTATAATAAAAAACTTTTATGGGGAACAGCTAACTGTTTTACTAATCCAAGGTATGTTCATGGTGCAGGTACTAGCTGTAATGCGGATGTATTTGCTTATGCAGCAGCACAAATTAAAAAAGCAATTGAAATAACAAAGGAGCTAGATGGAGAAAACTATGTTTTTTGGGGTGGACGTGAAGGATATGAAACTCTATTAAATACAGATATGGGCTTAGAATTAGATAACTTTGCTAGATTACTTCAAATGGCTGTTGATTATGCTAAAGAAATAGGATTTACAGGACAATTTTTAATAGAGCCAAAGCCAAAGGAACCAACAAAGCACCAATATGATTTTGATACAGCAACAGTTTTAGGATTCCTTAAAAATTATAACCTTGATAAGTATTTTAAAGTTAACATTGAAGCAAATCATGCTACTTTGGCACAACACACATTCCAACATGAACTTCATTTTGCAAGAATCAATAATTTCTTAGGCAGCATAGATGCTAATCAAGGAGATCCGTTACTTGGATGGGATACAGATCAGTTCCCAACAAATATATATGATGCTACATTAGCTATGTATGAAATCCTTAAAAATGGAGGGATTGCACCAGGTGGTGTTAACTTTGATTCTAAAGTTAGAAGGGCATCATTTGAAAAAGAAGATTTATTCTTAGCTTATATAGCAGGAATGGATACATTTGCTAAAGGATTGAGAGTTGCTTATAAACTTTTAGAAAATGGTGATTTGGAAGACTTTATAAAAGAAAAATATTCAAGCTTTACACAAGGAATAGGTAAAGAAATTGTTGAAGGAAAAGTTGGCTTTAAAGAATTAGAAGCATATGCGTTAAACAATAACCCTATAATAAATAAATCTGGAAGACAAGAGTTGTTAGAATCTATAGTTAATCAATATATATTTGAGGATCATAAATAAATAATATATCATATAGATTTATTCATCTCACCAAAATAAGAAGCATGCTTTTATTCCGACTTGTACGGGATTTTATGGATGATTCTAAGATTAGAAGTTGTATCCAAAGGCTAGCCTTAAAGGTAAGCTCTATGTAAATACATTTGAAAAAACTTCTAACTTGTAAATTTATAGTTAAAAGAACTTCTTGTAATATTTTTTAGTATTATTATTGCAAGAAGTTCCTTTTTATTTGAGACTCTATTTGACTAGATATTTTATAATAAGTGTAACTTTCTAAATACAAAAATAACTAGTAAAATAAAAAATGAAAATGTATTCAAAAAACTATTGACCGCGATGAAAAAGGGAAGTATAATAAACTTATTAAAATACATTTAAAAAGTTATTTAAAAAAATGAGTAAAAAGTTTGTAATTATGTTAATTTAGAAAAGATATATAACTTAGGAGGTTTATTAATGAGATATTTATTAGGATTGGATATTGGAACATCAGGAACAAAGACAGCTCTTTTTGATGAAAATGGAACTACAATAAAAACTGCAACTTATGGATATGATTTATTCCAACCACAGGTAGGATGGGCAGAACAAGATCCAGAAGATTGGTGGCAGGCATGTGTAAAGGGAATAAAAGATGTTATTGAAAAAAGTGGTGTACAAGCTTCTGATATTAAAGGTATTGGATTAAGTGGCCAAATGCATGGGCTTGTTATGGTAGATAAAGATCTTAATGTAATTAGAAATTCTATAATCTGGTGTGATCAAAGAACAGAAAAAGAATGTGATTACATGACAGAAGTAATCGGAAAAGAAAGACTAATTAAGATCACTGGTAATCCTGCATTAACTGGATTTACTCTTTCAAAATTATTGTGGGTTAGAAATAATGAACCAGAAAACTATAATAAAATTTACAAAATACTTCTTCCAAAAGATTATATTAGACTTAAATTGACTAATGTTTTTGCAACAGAAGTTTCAGATGCTAGTGGTATGCAAATGTTAGATATAAATACTAGAAACTGGAGCGAAGAATTACTTAATGAGTTAAATATAGATAAAAACATATTAGCAGATGTTTATGAATCAGTAGTTGTTAGTGGAAAAGTTACAGAGGAAGTTGCAAAATTAACAAACTTAGCAGTAGATACACCAGTTGTTGGCGGTGCTGGAGACCAAGCAGCAGGAGCAATAGGAAATGGAATAGTAAGAGAAGGAATAATATCAACAACAATAGGTACTTCAGGAGTAGTATTTGCGGCAACTGATACACCTAGATTTGATAAAGAAGGAAGAGTTCATACTTTGTGTCATGCAGTACCAGGTAAGTGGCATATAATGGGTGTTACTCAAGGAGCTGGTCTATCATTGAACTGGTTTAAAAGAACATTCTGCGCTAAAGAAGTTGAAGAAAGCGAGAAATTAGGAAGAGATATCTATGATTTATTAACTGAAAAAGCAGCAAAATCAAAACCTGGTTCTAATGGAATTGTTTACTTACCATATCTTATGGGAGAAAGAACACCTCATATAGACCCTAATGTAAAAGGTGCATTTTTAGGAGTATCACTAATAAATAACCATGATGATTTTGTACGTAGTATATTAGAAGGTGTTAGCTTTAGTTTGAAAAACTGCCTTGATTTAATCGAAGACATGAATGTAAACATTGATGAAATAAGAGTAAGTGGCGGTGGAGCAGAAAGTGCTGTATGGAGACAAATATTAGCTGATATTTTCCAATATTCATTAACTACAGTTAAAGCATCTGAAGGTGGTGCGCTTGGAGTTGCAATACTAGCAGGGGTTGGAGCAGGAATCTATGATTCTGTAGAAGATGCTTGTGATAGAATCGTAAAAGGAAACAAGAAAGTTTCTCCAAATGAAGAATTAAAAGAAGTATACTCAAAAGTATATGAAACATATAATTCAGCTTATCCAAGAATAAAAGATATTTAAATATATTAAAGATATAAATCAATCATCTTAGTTAAGTAATTGTATAATTAATTAAGGGTGTGTAGTAGTATCGAATTTTAGCAAAAAAATCATATAGTTTTTTAAATACTTTAACAAAAATAATAATAGTGATATTATTTAAGAAAAAGCTACTATTACTGATAATAGTCGAGAGGAGTATTTTAAAGTTTGATAGAAGTAAATCACAGTAAAATAAAAGAAACTAACAGAAAAAAGATAATAGCATTATTATTAAAGAAAAATGAGATCACCAAATTAGATATATCTAGAATATTAGATATAAGTATAACAACAGTTTCTACAAATATTACAGAATTGAAAAGCGAAGGTATTGTAGAAGATGTAAGATCGTTGGAATCTACAGGAGGAAGAAAAGCAATTGCTATTAAATTGAATGAAAACTGTAGATATTCAATTGGAGTAGCACTAACACCGAATCATATAAAGATATCATTAGTAAATATAAAGAAAAAAGTTATTGAAAGTATGCGAGTTAGACATAATAGTGATGGAATAGAGAACATAATAAATTTACTTAATGAAAATATAGATTTGTTAATGAAGAAATATAATTTATGCTCTGCAAATTTATTAGGAATAGGGATTTCATTACCTGGAACCGTAGATTTTAAAGAAGGCATAATAAAGTATTCATATTTGTTAGGCGCCAAAGATTTTAATTTAAAGGAAAAGTTCGAATACTTAGACATTCCAGTATATGTAGATAATGAAGCAAATTTATCTGCTTACTACGAGTTTTTAAATAAAAGAGATATACTAAGAAATCTATTATATGTATCAATAACAGAAGGTTTAGGCCTCGGTATAATAATAAATGGAAAAATTTACAGAGGTGACAATAACTCATCAGGAGAATTAGGTCATACTAAGATAGCAATTGATGGAAAAAAATGTAAGTGTGGAGCTAGAGGCTGTTTAGAAGCATACACATCTATGAATTCTCTGATTGATAGTTATAATGAAGCTAATAGTTCAAATATTAGTGATATTGATGAATTTGAAGAAAGATATAATCAAAATGACAAAGATGCTCATGATGTATTAAATGATTATTTAAAAACATTGTCTTTAGGTCTATCGAATTTGGTTATGATATTTGATCCTAGCAGCATAGTAATAGGTGGAGATATAAATAATTTACTTAATGATAAGATAGATATGCTAAAAAAAGAGGTTTATAAAGATAACTTATTTACAAATGAAAATAATTGCAGTATAAGTATTGCAAGTTTTAAAGAATCTTATCTACTAGGAGCTGCTATGATGCCTATAGAAGAATTCTTAGAAATTAAATAATGGAGTGGTGAAAGCTGCTCTATTAATTTAAAAACTTATTAAATAAATTTTTAAAATATATTTTTAAAGTTATGTAAGCATAGCTATATTAAGGGGAGTCTTAATCTTTGATTGGAACTCCAGATTAAGACAAGCCTTTTATATAAAACTAAATATCTATTTATTTCATATTAGATTTATGTTCTTGATTTTTGATTGGAACTCCGAATTAAGAGCAAATTTCTTATGTGTTATTAAATAAATATTTACATAAAGGTGAGTCTTAAGTAAGAAATTAAAATTTCTTATTTGAGATAACCTTATATATTAAATGATTTTTAATTAAACAAAGAGGAGATGTTAATAAAATGAGATTTTTCTTAGACACAGCAAATGTGGAACACATTAAAGAAGCAAATGAAATGGGAGTAATATGTGGTGTAACAACAAATCCATCATTAATAGCAAAAGAAGGAAGAGACTTCAATGAAGTAATAAAAGAAATTACAGAAATAGTTGATGGACCAATAAGTGGAGAAGTTGTAAGTGAAGATGCTGAAGGAATGATAAAAGAAGGAAGAGAAATTGCAGCAATTCATAAGAATATGATAGTAAAGATTCCAATGACAGCTGAAGGATTAAAGGCAACTAAAGTATTAGCTAGTGAAGGAATTAAAACAAATGTAACATTAATATTCTCAGCAACACAAGCTTTACTTGCAGCAAATGCAGGAGCAACATATGTAAGCCCATTCCTTGGAAGAGTAGATGACATCTCAATGATAGGTATGGATTTAGTTAGAGATATAGCGGAAATATTTGCAGTTCACGGAATAGAAACAGAAATAATAGCAGCAAGCGTAAGAAATCCAATTCATGTAATAGAAGCAGCAAAAGCAGGAGCAGATATATCAACAGTGCCTTATAGTTTAGTAATGCAAATGCTAAAACACCCATTAACAGATCAAGGATTAGAAAGATTCAAAGCAGACTGGGCAGCAGCATTTGGAAAATAGTTCGTCAAAATGAAGATCATGCATTTGTTCAGGTTATTGATGATTTAGCCGTGAATTTCTAGCAGCAGAAGTTGCACTATTTATGCATGTTCCTAAGACAAGCTAAGGACAAGCATAAATAGAACAACTTCTACTGAAGAAATGTCTACAGCTAAATCATCTGATATAACGCTTCCACAAAAGCATGACCATCATTTCTGATTTAGATATTTTTCAAAGTATAGTAATAATATAAAGATTAATATCTATTGGGTATATTTTAAAATTACAATAGTAATTTTAAAATATAATAGCTAGATTCTGAGAATTAGGAAAGTGTAAATGTTTATGGTAAATATTCTGATGTAACGCTTCCACAAAAGCATGGCCATCATTTCTGATTTAGATATTTTTCAAAGTATAGTAATAATATAAAGATTAATATCTATGGGATACATTTTAAAATTACAAGAGTAATTTAGAGATATAATGGCTAGATTCTGAAATTAGGAAAGCATAAATGTATATGGATAAATATTTTGATATAATGCTTTCGCAAAAGTATGACTATCATTTATGATTTATTCATGTTCCAAATGACAGAGATAAAAATATATATTCTTAAGAATATAAGAATATAAGAATTTAAGAATTTATAAATGAAAACATAAAACAACTTCAAAAGGTGTGGTAAAATAGGAACCTTTTGAAAAGATAATGAAGGATAGCTAAGATTATTTCAGGTTTGAAATGAATTCGAAGCGCAGCATGGGACTTAATTAGCACAACTAAGAACTTATAAAAAAATATGTCTATGAAATGAGGATAAAGATGAGTAGAGAATTAGATAAATTATCTATTAACGCAATAAGAGTATTATCAGCAGATGCTATTGAAAAATCAAAATCAGGACATCCAGGTTTACCACTTGGATCAGCTACAATGGCTTATACATTATGGACAAAGATGAATCATAATGGAAAGAACCCTGAATGGGATAACAGAGATAGATTTGTATTATCAGCAGGACATGGTTCAATGCTTGAATATTCATTGCTACATTTATTTGGATATGGACTTACAGTTGAAGATATTAAAAACTTTAGACAATTCGGAAGTTTAACACCAGGACATCCAGAGTTTGGTCATACAAAAGGTGTTGAAATAACAACAGGACCACTTGGACAAGGTATTTGTAATGCAGTAGGTTTTGCTATAGCAGAAGCACATCTTGCAGAAAAATTCAATAAACCAGATTATAGCGTAGTTGATCACTATACATATGCTATAGTTGGAGACGGATGCCTTATGGAAGGTATCTCAGGAGAAGCGTCATCTCTTGCTGGAACTTTAGGTCTTGGAAAATTAGTCGTATTATATGATTCAAATAATATTTCAATTGAAGGAAATACAGACATAGCATTTAGAGAGGATGTAGCTAAGAGATACGAAGCTTATGGATGGCAAGTACTAAATGTAGCAGATGGAAATGATATAGATACAATAGAAAAAGCAATAGAAGCAGCTAAAGCAGAAACAACAAAACCTTCTATTATAATAGTTAAAAATCAAATTGGTTTTGGATGCCCAGCAAAACAAGGAAAAGCTTCAGCACATGGTGAACCTTTAGGAGCAGACAATGTAATTGCTATGAAGGAAAACTTAGGATGGAAGACTGAGCCTGCATTCTACGTGCCAGACGAAGTGTATACAAATATGAATGAACACATAGCAAAAGGCGAAAAGACTGAAGAAGCTTGGAATGAGTTGTTTAAATCATATGCAAAAGCTTATCCAGAACTTGCAGCAGAATATACTAAATGGATGAGTGGGGAACTTGATAAAGAAGCTTTATTAAACAATGAAGAACTTTGGAGATTTGATAAAGAAATGGCTACAAGAGAATCTTCAGGAATAATGATAAATAGATTAGCTAAACTAATTCCAAACTTCATTGGAGGATCAGCAGATTTAGCTCCATCTAACAAAACTCATATGAACGATAGAGGAGATTTCTCAGCAGAAGATAGAAGCGGATCAAACCTTCACTTTGGGGTTAGAGAACATGCTATGGCAGCTATCGCTAACGGAATGTATGCTCATGGAGGACTTAAAGTATTCTGTGCAACATTCTTTGTATTCAGCGATTACATGAAGGGTGCTATGAGATTATCAGCTCTTATGAATCTTCCAGTAGCTTATGTATTAACACATGATAGTATTGGAGTAGGGGAAGATGGGCCAACTCATGAACCAATAGAACAATTAGCAGCTCTTAGAAGTATGCCAAACATGACAGTATTTAGACCAGCAGATTCAAAAGAAACTGCAGCAGCTTGGTACTATGCTGTAACTAATGGAACTACTCCAACATCATTAGTATTAACAAGACAAAAGTTACCACTATATGATGGATGTCCTAAGAGAGCATTAAAGGGTGGATATATCTTAAAAGATTCTAAGAAAGAAACTCCAGATGTACTTTTAATGGCATCAGGGTCAGAAGTAGAATTAATCTACAAAGCAGCAGCTGAATTAGAAGCTAAGGGTATAGATGCAAGAGTTATCAGTATGCCATCATTTGAATTATTTGATGCTCAAGACGAAAGCTATAAAGAATCAGTTATGCCAAATAAAGTTCGTGCAAGAGTTGCAGTAGAAGCATTAACAAGCTTTGGATGGCATAAATATGTAGGTCTTGATGGAGATGTTATATCTTTAGATACTTTTGGAGCATCAGGTAAAGCAGAAATCCTATTCGAGAAATTTGGATTCACTGTAGAAAATGTTGTTGAAAAGGCTATTAATGTAGCAAAGAAATAGATATTAAAGTAATCAAATCTACGATATAGTAGAGGAAATTTAGTGATTATGGTAAAACTTTAGAAAAATAGATTTAACCTTAAAATATTAATAAATATAGCTAAACATATATAAAAAGATTTGGATTAAAAGTGTGTAAATTAATTAATCTATAAATATATTAAAACCAATCTATTCATTATTATAAAAGTTAAAATTATTAAAAGATATGTATGAAGATGTGTGAAAAGATTAGTGTGAAATTATGTAATTACAATAATAAATTATTGGTTAGAAATATATTTATAGATTTTTAATAAATGTATATTTAAGAAAGGGAGATTAATATGATTATTAGAAATGTTAATGATAAAGAGTTTAAAAAGTATGGACAAGTACTAAAAAACTATGATTGCACAGAAATAATTGAAAAGATGAAAAGTACACCACTACCAGAAGATGTAATATATGAACCATCAATTAAGGAACTTGAAGAATTAGCTATAGCTAAAGAGTTACAAGATAGAGAATATGGAGAATTACCAATACAAATAGGATACTGTAATGGTAACAACTATATGTTAAATGCAGTAGAATATCATCGCTCATCTGAGATTAATATAGCAGCAACTGATCTTATATTACTTATAGGAAGTCAACAAGATATTGAAGACGATTACTCATATGATACATCTAAAATTGAAGCTTTCAAAGTTCCAGCTGGAACTGCAATTGAAGTATATGCAACTACTCTTCATTATGCACCTTGTAATGTAAATGAAGAAGGTTTTAGATGCGTTGTAGTTCTACCAAGGGACACAAATTTACCTTTAGAAAACAAGGCTGAAAAAAGTGGAGAAGATGCATTATTATTTGCTAGAAATAAATGGCTAATTGGTCACAAGGATACAGATTTAGGTGAACAAGGAGCATTTATAGGGTTAGTTGGAGAAAATATCTCAATAAAATAGATTATAAATAGAAATTAAAATCCATTAATTTATTTTGAATCTAAGCAGACATATGGACTCTATGATTTAAATATGTTTGCTTATTATATATAAATCAGCAAAGAAATATAGCTGATATTTACTTGATAATAATAAATTTAAATAAACTATAAGAAGACTTAAATAAGCATAAAAATTATTAAATAAACTATAAGAATAAACTATAAGAAATAAGAAAGACATTATAAATTAAATGAAATGAAAAGATCATAGTAAAATGGAGGAATTAGACAATGAATAATATACCACAAGTAAAATTAGGAATTGTTGCAGTAAGCAGAGATTGTTTTCCAATGGAATTATCAGCAAATAGAAGAAAAGCAGTAGTAGAAGCTTTTAATGGAGAAATTTTTGAATGTCAAACAGCTGTTGAAAATGAAAAGGATATGAGAAAAGCTTTAGCTGAAGTTAAAGAAGCTGGAGTAAACGCATTAGTTGTATATTTAGGAAACTTTGGTCCTGAAACTTCAGAAACTTTACTTGCTAAAGAATTTGATGGACCAGTTATGTTTGCAGCTGCATCAGAAGAAAGCGGTGATAATTTAATAGGTGGACGTGGAGATGCATATTGCGGAATGTTAAATGCAAGCTACAATTTAGCTTTAAGAAACATTAAAGCATACATTCCAGAATATCCAGTAGGAACAGCTCCAGAAGTTGCAGGAATGATTTCTGAATTTGTGCCAGTTGCTACTGCATTATTAGGATTAAAGAACTTAAAAATAATTTCTTTTGGTCCAAGACCTCAAGATTTCTTAGCTTGTAATGCACCAATTAAACAATTATACAATTTAGGTGTTGAAATAGAAGAAAACTCAGAACTAGATTTATTTGCTGCATTTAATGATCATAAAGATGATCCAAGAATTGCAGACGTTATAGCTAGCATGGAAAAAGAATTAGGTGAAGGAAATAAAATGCCTGGTATCTTACCAAAGCTTGCTCAATATGAAATTACATTATTAGACTGGATGGAAGAACATAAAGGTTCAAGAGAATACATTGTATTTGCAAATAAATGCTGGCCTTCATTCCAAACACAATTTGGATTTGTACCATGTTATGTAAACAGCCGTTTAACAGCTATGGGAATCCCAGTATCATGTGAAGTTGATATTTATGGTGCATTAAGTGAATACATTGGAACTTGCATAAGCCAAGATGTTGTAACATTACTTGATATAAACAATACAGTTCCAGCTGATATGTATGAATCAGAAGTTAAAGGGAAATTTAATTATTCATTAAATGATACATTCATGGCATTCCACTGTGGTAATACAGCAGCTTGTAAATTAACATGTGGAACAATGAAAAACCAAATGATTATGGCAAGAGCTCTTGAACCAAATCAAGAACCAAATATAACTAGAGGAACACTTGAAGGAGACATAGTACCAGGAGATATTACATTCTTCAGATTACAAAGTAATGCAGATGCAGAACTTACAGCTTATGTAGCAGAAGGTGAAGTATTACCAGTTGCAACTCGTTCATTTGGAGCTATAGGAGTATTTGCAATTCCTGAAATGGGAAGATTCTATCGTCACGTATTAGTAGAAGGAAGATATCCTCATCATGGAGCAGTTGCATTTGGACACTTTGGAAAAGCAGTTTACAACTTATTTAGATATCTAGGTGTTAAAGAAGTTGGATTCAATCAACCAAAAGGTATGCTTTACAAAACTGAAAATCCATTTGCATAGTTTAAACTTTATGCAATAATCCACCGAAACAAGAAACGTTGTTATTTCACAGGACTATGAAAATTTCGCTGAAAGTGCTAAATTGCAGGTTGCACCACTAATGCTTGCTCCCAATTTCATTGTGACAAGCGTTAATGGAACAACCTACAATTAAGAACTTTTAACAGCTAATTTTCAATGCCTGCTGCATAAAAATGTTTCTGCTTTCTAGTTAGGATATATTTCATAGTGTAGATCTAACTTATAATTGATCTGTTTATAGGGTTCCATATTCATAACACTACATATCTACTGTTTCAATTTCCTAAATAACAGCGATATTGAAATTTCACAAGTTTGAATATCATTGTGGAATCCTGTGTAGATAACAGAATCATAAACTATACTTAGACTATGAAATATTTTCTGACCAGAAATGAGTAATATACTTTTGTGGAATGTTTCATTGGTAATTTTGATGGATGTGATTCTTTGGCTATAAGTTGTTCCAAATGTGCTAGTTCAAAGCTTGTTCTTTGAGGCTAGCACTTTGGGTGCAACTTTATAGCCTTAGAATCACCCATCAGAATTACCTAGAAACTGGAATAAAAGTATGTTATTCATTTCGGTGAGTTATATGCATAAGTTAAGGTCTTAGTAGGTTTATCTATAGAGATAAGTTCTTAGCATGTAATTAATTCTGTTTATATAAAGATATAGGCTGAAAGCATAATATTTATGGCTTTCAGTCTTTATTTTATGTGTTTTTTAGAAAGTGCATAAGGGGGAGAATCTAGATTTGTTTGTTATTAATTGTTAAATTCTCAATATATTAATAAGTTTTGTGATAAATATAAAAAAATATCAATAAAATATTGACAAATGGTAGTGCTATAAAATATAATAAGACATAGATAAAGCAATGGAGCATTTATTTTATATAGGTGTTTTATTGCTTTTTTTTATTTATTATTGCTGATATATCAGTGGGATTTCAATGAATTTCAGTGAAAGGAGAGATAAATCTGTGTCAAGCTGAAAAATCGTATGCTAAAGAAATATATAAGCAAATTAAGTTAGATATTTTGAACCAAAGAATAAAGGATGGCGATTTTCTTACATTATCAGAATTGGCAGATAAGTACAATGTGAGTAAAACACCTGTAAGAGATGCGCTAGGAGCGTTAGAGATTCAAGGATATCTTAAATCTTTACCTAGAAAAGGTTATTTAGTAAAACCTATAACACAGAAAAATATAAGAGAATCTTTTCAAATGAGATTTATTTTTGAAAAAGTAGCTGTAAGTTTAGCAGTTAAGCTGGCTAGTGATTCGGAATTGCAAAATATAATGCAATTAGCTGCGAAATTTCCAGAAGTCTCGCAGGAAAATGAGATTGCACGGTTTAATGAGTTAAATGATATGTTTCATATGTCGATCATAAAGGCAACTCACAATTCTCTTTTAATTGAAATGTGTGAAGGAGTTATGGAAAATTTATCACGGATACTAATGACAGATAGCAAACATTTAGAGTTTGTGAATGAAAAAGAAGAACATATAAATATAGCAAGAGCACTGATTAATAGAGATAGTAAAAATGCAGAAAAGCTTATAACGGAGCATCTTCTACATTTAGAATCAAGAGTAAATACTAATGAAAGCATTATAGTATAAGAAGTAAAGTTTAGGGTAAGCTTTTATTTAGAAGGAGAGTTTTGCTTTTTGAATGTAAAAGTATGATAAGAACTTCTATATTTACAAAGAATGTATAAAAATTTTAACTTATTATAAAATAAGAATTATTAATAAAATACTTTTTTAATTAATTAAGGGGGAAAAAAAATGAACAAAAAATCGTTAGTAGGAATTGTACTAGCATCAGTTATGACAGTAGGTATAATGGCAGGTTGTGGGTCATCAAAAAATGATTCGGCAAAAAGTGGTGATGGAAACAAGAAATATGTAATTGCATGTGATGCTAAATATGCACCATTCTCTTTTGAGGAAGATGGAAAATATAAAGGTATAGATGTAGAACTTTTAGATGCAATTGCAAAGGAAGAGAAATTTGAATATGATTTAAAGCCAATGGACTTTAATGGAATTATTCCTGGACTTACATCTAATCAATTAGATGGTGCTATTGCAGGAATGAGTATTACAGATGAAAGAAAACAATCTTTAGATTTCTCAGATGGATATTTTGTTTCAGGGCTATCATTAGTCGTTAATAAAGATAACGCTGATATAAAAGGTGTAGACGATATAAAAGGTAAAAATGCATCACTTAAAAAAGGCACAGCAGGAGCAAAATTTGCTGAAGACAATGAATCAAAATATGGATTAAAGCTAAACTATTTTGATGATTCTCCATCAATGTTCCAAGCTGTTGAAAATAAGAATTGCGATTTCTTATTAGAAGATTATCCTGTTATTGCATATAAAATTAAGGTTGATCCTGATTCAAAATTAAAAATTGCAGGAGATAAGCTAACAAATGTTGATTATGGATTTGCAGTTAAAAAAGGTGAGAATGCAGATTTATTAAAGAAATTCAATGAAGGTTTGAAAAAATTGAAAGAAAATGGGCAATATGATAAGATCGTTGATCAATATATTGCTAAATAAATAGTAGATAAAATATGAACTACTAATGATTAAAATAAGCTATGAGTTTATTTTAAATTAAAAAGCTATGAACTTAGGAGACGATGTTTCTAATTTATAGCTTTTTCCTATTAAAATTGAATTTGAAATTGAAATAAAAACTTAATTCATAAAATAAGTATTAAATATCAAAAATGAAGGAGAATGCATCACTTGATTCATAATTATGAATACATAGCTTTTATAAAATCTTTGTTTTGAAACAGTAAATATTGCCTATAAACGCGCATATATATTAGATATAATTATTTTATTATATGGCTTGTTATATTTATACATATACTTAATGCATTGACAGTTTTTGAATTAAACTATATAATAAGTTTCATAATGAAGTAAAAAATCATTTGAAATTTATTGCGTGGAATTGTTTTTTCAGAGTGCAATAAATTAGATTTTTTAATTAAAATTAAATAAATATTGCAAAGGGGCAAGGAAAAATGAACAAAAGATCATTATTAAGTATTTTATTAGCATCAGTAATGTCTATAGGGCTAATGACTGGATGTGGTGCATCAAAGAGTGATACAGGATCAGGTGAAGGAAATAAAAAGTATGTTATTGCATGCGATTCAAAATTTGCACCATTCTCTTTCGAAGATAATGGGAAATATAAAGGAATAGATGTAGAACTTTTAGATGCAATCTCAAAAGAAGAAAATTTTGAATATGAATTAAAACCAATGGATTTTAACGGAATAATTCCAGGGCTTACAGCTAATCAATTGGATGGAGCTATAGCAGCTATTACTATAACTGATGAAAGAAAACAAACATTAGATTTTTCAGATGGATATTTTGTATCAGGGTTATCAATAGTTACAAATAAGGATAACACTTCAATTAATGGAGTCAATGATTTAAATGGAAAAAGTGTTTCAATAAAAAAGGGAACAGCAGGAGCAAAATTTGCTGAAGATAATGAATCTAAATATGGATTAAAGTTGAATTATTTTGAAGATTCTCCATCAATGTTCCAAGCTGTTGAAAATGGAAATACTGATTTCCTAATGGAAGATTACCCAGTTATTGCGTACAAGATTAAAGTTGATAGTGGAGCAAAATTAAAAATTGTTGGAGATAAATTAGATGCTGTAAATTATGGATTTGCAGTTAAAAAAGGTGAAAATCAAGATCTATTAAAGAAATTTAATGAAGGATTAAAGAAATTAAAAGATGATGGAAAGTATGACCAAATTGTTGGTCAATATATAGGAAAATAGTAAGGAGAATTAAAAATGGAGATTTTTCAACTACTAAAAGATAGTCTACCTAGTTTATTAAGCGGGCTTTCAGTAACAATAGAAGTTGCAGTAATATCATTAATATTAGCAGTTATATTCGGGATAATTTTAGGAATATTTAGCATAAGTACTTCAAAAATTTTAAAAGGTATATCTACAATATATATCTACATTGTCCGTGGAACACCACTTATGGTTCAAGCTTTATTCTTATATTTTGGTGTTGGACAGGCATTTGGTATAAGATTTGACCCTATAGTTGCAGGTGTAATAACTCTTACTGTAAATGCATCAGCTTATATGGCTGAAATATTTAGAGGCGGAATACAAGCTGTAGATAATGGTCAAATGGAAGCTGCAAGAAGTTTGGGACTTAATTACTCAAAGGCTATGAGAAAGGTTATTTTACCTCAGGCTGTTAAGATTATGATTCCATCTATATTAAATCAATTTATTGTTACATTGAAGGATACATCAATATTGACAGTTATTAGTATAAGAGAACTTACATCATCAGGTCAAATTATTATTGCAAGAAACTTTAAGGCACTTCAGATGTATGCAATTGTAGCTTGTATGTATTTTATAGTAATAACAATATTGACTTTAATATCAAGTTATATAGAAAGGAAAATCAGCTATGGTAATAAGCGCTAAGAATCTTAAAAAACGTTATGGACAATTAGAAGTTCTTAAAGATATATCAGTAAATGTTACAGAAGGTGAAGTTCTTTGCATTATAGGCCCTTCAGGATCAGGAAAGAGTACTTTCTTAAGATGTCTTAATGGTTTAGAAGAAATTCAAGCTGGTAGTATTACAATACTAGGGCAAGAGCTTGTAAATAATAAGGACATAAATAAATTAAGAGAAGAAATCGGAATGGTGTTTCAATCTTTTAATTTATTTCCACACCTAACAGTTCTTCAAAATATGTTATTAGCACCTTTAGAATTAAAGAAGATGAACAAAGCTGAAGCAACTGAAAAAGCTCTTTCATTATTGGACAAAGTTGGATTAAAAGATAAAAAAGATGTTTATCCTGATACTTTATCTGGTGGACAAAAACAAAGGGTTGCAATTGCAAGAGCTCTTGAAATGAATCCTAAGATAATGTTATTTGATGAACCAACTTCTGCACTAGATCCTGAAATGGTTGGTGAAGTTCTTAAGGTTATGAAAGATCTAGCTCAAGAAGGAATGACAATGGTTGTAGTAACTCATGAAATGAATTTTGCTAGAGATGTATCTGATAGAGTTATATTTATGGATCAAGGATATATAGTTGAAGAAGGTCCTCCAGAAGAAATATTCACTGCACCTACTAGCGATAGATGTAAAGAGTTCTTAGATAAAGTAATTAACAATTAAAATTTATTATATGAGAAATAAAGAGCATTGTTTCAATTTCAATATTTAATGATAGTGAGAAACAATGTTCTTTTTATATATTTTTCATGGTTTTTCACTTGATTTATTTATTAATATGCTATAATTTATATTTATTAGGTATTATAAGTAGAATAATAAATCTATACACTAACTCGTTAAAATATATAAAGAAATGCATATATTTTCGACTTATTGTTTTAGAAAATATGGCACATAGAAATTGGGGAGGATAAAAATGATACAAATTAATCCGAAAAATTCTGAATTAAAAAATATAATAATTCTAGCTACTGGAGGAACTATAGCTGGTACAGGAGAAGAGGGGAAGACTACTAATTATACAGCAGGTAACATAGATATAGAAGTGCTGGTTAGTAGTGTCAGAAACCTTGATAAAATAGCTAATATATATGGTGAGCAGATTGCTAATGTTGATAGTAATGATATAACTATGAATCATTGGTTAACTCTTGCCAATAGAATAAATGAACTTTCAAAGCAAGACGATGTCGATGGCTTTGTAATAACCCATGGTACTGATACATTAGAAGAGACAGCATACTTTTTAGATTTAACAGTTAAAACAGATAAACCAGTCGTACTAACAGGAGCAATGAGACCTTCAACTGCAACAAGTGCAGATGGACCTTTAAATTTATATCAGTCAGTAGCATTAGCTGCTAGCGATTTATCAAGAGGGCATGGAGCAATGGTTGTTTTTTCAGATGGAATTTATAGTGGAAGAAATGTCCAAAAAATCAACACCTTTAAAACAAATGCCTTTAACTCAATTGAATTTGGATGCCTTGGTTACATGAGAGACAATATACCATTCTTTTTTAATAAGTCAATAAAACCACATACAATTTATTCACAATTTGATGTTACAGGATTAACTGAGCTGCCTAAGGTTTCTATCGCATATTTCCATATTGACGCTGATCCTTCGATTATTGACTACTTTGCTCAAAACTCGGAAGGAATTGTAATAGCGGGTGCGGGAAGTGGTACTTTCAGCTCAAATTGGTTGGAAGAAATCAGGAATCTTGAAACAAAGGGGATTCCAGTTGTGAGATCTTCAAGAATAGGAAACGGTATAATATTAACAGATTCAACTATAGATAAATACTCAAATTGCATTCCAAGTTATACATTATCACCTCCAAAATCTAGGATATTACTTACACTGGCACTTACTAAGACTAAAGACTACTCTGAAATAAAAAGAATATTTGCAGAGTATTAATTCAAATATTATAAAAATTTCAACTAAATGTAGTTTGGTATAAAATGTTTCATAGATCTCATACTAATTGAAAATGTTATATTTAAGGTAAAGATAGTTTATAAAAATACTATCTTTACCTTTTATTTATAGATAAGCCAACTATAATCTATGCTTATGCGTATAACTCGCCGAAATGAATAATATACTTTTGTTCCAGTTTCTAGGTTATTTTGATGGGTAATTCTAAGACTATAAAGTTGCACCCAAAGTGCTAGCCTCAAAGAACAAGCTTTGAACTATCACATTATGAATAGTTCAAAGGAAACTCGACTCACTTCGTTCACTGAGTAATTTCAATTGACCAAATCATAGATTTGGAATTTCAATTAAGAATTACATCCATCATAATTACCAATGAAACATTCCACAAAAGTATATCACCCATTTCTAGTTGGAATAGATTGCATAGTCTAGGTTATAGTTTATGATTGTGTTATCTATATAGATGAACAACTTAAGAATTAGGCTTATACTTTGCAATGAATACCATACTAGAAAGTAGAAACATTTTTATGCAGCAGGCATTGAAAATGAGCTGTTAAAAGCTCTTAATTGCAGGTTGTTCAACTAATGCTTGTCACAATGAAATTGGGAGCAAGCATTAGTGGTGCAACCTGCAATTTAGCACTTTCAGCGAAATTTTCATAGTCCTGTGAAATAACAATGTTTTTACTTTCGGTGGATTATTGCATAAGTCCAGGTTATATATTGTTTATCTATAATAAGGACTTTAATTAAGTATTTAATTTGGATATTAATAAATATTTTAGTCATCAAATAAAAGTTCGTATTCATATAATAAATGAAATCAATATAATGTTATAGGGCTTTTTATATGAAAGAACAATGCACAGAAAGCAATGACTTTTTTAAGAGGTTATATAAAAATGGTAAATTAATTGAATTTGATGAAAAATCTAAAATAGTATTTATAAGTGATGTTCATAGGGGCGACGGTGGGTATGCTGATTCTTTAAGACAAAACAGAAATATTTATAAAGCTGCTCTTGGATTTTATTATGAAAATGGATATACTTTAATAGAATTAGGTGATGGTGATGAATTATGGAAAAATAAAGATTGTTTAGATATCGCCTATAATTATAAAGATGTTTTTTCAATGCTTAATAACTTTTATGATGATAATAGGTTGTGCTTGGTATACGGAAATCATGATATAGTAAAAGCTAACCCAGAATTCATAAAACGGCAAGAAAGACTTTTTGCAAATGCCGGAAATGGCTTTGGACGTGAGATGATAAACTTATATTCTAATATAACTTTTTATGAAGGAGTTATACTTAGATATATGCCATCAAAAGAGGATATAATTGCATTTCATGGGCATCAAGTAGATTTTATTAATTGTGAGATGTGGAAAACTAGTAGGTTTCTAGTAAGACATGTATGGAGATTTATGGAGGGAGTTGCAGGGTTTAAACCGCCAACTAGTCCGGCAAGTAATTATGATAAAGGAACAAAAATAGATCATATACTTGGACATTTAGCTCGTAAGGAGAAAAAAGTTATAATCTGCGGGCATACTCACAACGATATATTTCCTGAAGCAGATGAGGGGATTTATTTCAATGATGGCTGCTGCGTGTTTCCATCAGCAGTAACTTGTATTGAATTAACAGGTGGTAAAATATCATTAATTAAGTGGGCTATAGAAGTTGATAGTAAAGATGTTTTATACATTAATAAAACTATAATTGGAGGTCCTGAAAATTTAGAAAAGTACTTTTATTATGCAAAACAGTTTTAGAGTAGAAGAACGTTTAAAAAGGAGATTATATATGAAGTTTATTGATTTACATTGTGATACTGCAAGTAGAATTTTTTATGAAAAGTTAAATCTTAATCATAAGAAGTGTAAAGTTAATATTGAAAATTTAAAAAGAGGCGAAAATTTAGGTCAGGTTTTTGCATTTTTCATAGAGAAAGAATCAATTGAAGATCCATATGATGAATTTATAAAATTATATAATAGCTTTACTCAAGAAATAAGTAAAAATACAGGAGAGATAGAGATTGTAAGAAATACAACTGAGCTAAAAAATGCTGAAAAATCAGGTAAGATTGGGGCTTTTTTATCTATAGAAGAAGGAGAAGTCATTAAAGGAGATATACAAAAGCTAAGAACTGTATATGATATGGGAATTAGAATCATAACAATTACTTGGAATTACCAAAACTCATTAGGGTATCCTAACGCAGGTTATACTTATAGAAATAAAGGATTAACTAGAAAAGGAGTCGAAGTTATTGAAGAATGTGAAGCCTTAGGCATGATTCCTGATGTGTCTCATTTATCAGATGCTGGATTTTATGATTTGATTAGAATTTGCAAAAAACCATTTATAGCTTCACATTCTAATGCACGTGCAATCACAGAGCATCCTAGAAATTTAGATGATAATATGATAAAATTATTAGCTGAAAAGGGTGGAGTAATGGGGATAAACTTTTGTTCTGATTTTTTAGGAAATGAAAGTGTATCTTCAATAGAAGAAATGATTTGTCATATAAAACATATTAGGAACATTGGAGGAATTGATGTACTTGCCCTTGGAAGCGATTTTGATGGAATACACAATGAGGTGGAAATAGAAAACGCTTCAGAATTTAATAAATTATATTTGGCACTTAAACAAAATCATTTTAAGGAATCAGAGATAGAAAAAATATTTTATAAAAACGTCCTAAGGGTTTTTGAAGAAAACTTTAAATAATAAAAATTCATATATATGCTCAATTGAAAATTACGACCAAATTCTTGAAATGCATGTGTTATAAAAAATTTTAATTTATAAAATATTATCTTAAATTATCAGTCAATACAAACTAAATAATTTTATGAAGAGTGAATATGTTATTTAGAAGTTATATAGTAGAATACAATGAAAATTTAAAAGGTGGTGAATTTGTCAGATATTCAGTTATATAATATCTGGCTAAGGTTTGTTATGAATAAATTAAGGGGTAAAGTTGCATTAATTACAGGTGCATCAAGAGGCATAGGAAGAGCTATAGCAGTAGAGCTCGCAAAGGAAGGGGCAAGCGTTATAATAAATTACTCTACTGATGACGAAGGTGCAAAGGAAACTTTGGAAGAGATAAAGAGTATAAACGGCTACGGAGTCATAGTAAAAGGAGATATATCAGCTTTTGATAATTGCCAAATGATAGTTGAAGAAGTTTTAAAAGTAATGGGGAAGATTGATATTCTAGTAAACAATGCAGGCATAAGTCATATAGGTTTATTTATGGATTCAACAGAAGAAGAAATAAGCAGGATATTGAATACAAATCTTTTAGGAGCAATTTATTTAACAAAGCATGTCCTAAATAATATGATTTCCAGAAAAAGTGGAACTGTCATAAATATTTCTTCTATGTGGGGAGAAGTTGGAGCCTCTTGTGAAGTGTTGTATTCAGCTACCAAAGGCGGATTGAATTCATTTACAAAAGCACTTGCAAAAGAAGTAGCGCCTTCTAATGTAAGAGTAAATTGTATAGCTCCAGGAGTAATAGATACAAAAATGAACTCATTTTTAGAAGGAGATGAAAAAAAATCCCTAGAGGAAGAGATTCCTCTAGGAAGATTTGGACTTCCAAGTGAGATTGGTAAAATTGCTGTATTTTTATCTAGTGAAGACTCATCGTATATAACAGGGCAAATAATAAGAGCAGATGGTGGATATATTTAATGTATATCCGCTTACTCTTCTTCACCTTCAGGTGATACTATTTTCTCCAAGTAAAAATAAAATTCTACACCATTATTGATATTTTGTAAATTAAACTCACTGTTATGAAGACGTAGTATATTTTTAACTATTGATAAGCCAATGCCAGTACTGTTCTTTTGAGTTCTTTCTCTAGATTTATCTATTCTATAGAATTTATCAAAAAGTTTGCTTATTTCAGCTTCAGGAATAACTACGCCAATATTTTGAACAGATATTTTAAACTTGTCTAGACCTTCTTCAATATTTACGTTTATGTCATTGCCAGGAGGAGTATATTTAATTGCATTTGTTATAAGATTAGTTAAAACCTGCTCCATTTGAAATGGATCTGCATAAACATAGCTATAAGGTATTGATGAATTAAAGTTTACATTGAACTTATTTTCTTCAAAGTCTAGCTTATGCTTCTTTAATATTTTATTAATTAATCTATTAATATTAAAAGATTCAAAATTTGGTTTTATAATCCCGGATTCAAGTTTCGAAAGTTCTAGCATATTAGTGACTAATACAGTCATCTTTTTTGATTCATCAATTATAGTTTCTAAATATAAATTAGCGTCTTCGCCAGATACAATGCCATCTTTAATGCCTTCTGCATATCCTTCTATAATTCCTATTGGGGTTTTTAGTTCATGACTAACGTTAGATATGAAATCTTTTCTCATATCTTCTAATTGTCTTTCTTTTTCAATATCATCTTTTAATTTCTTGTTTTTTTGCTGTAAATCTACTAAAGCAGCTTGTAGATTTTTAGATAAAAAATTTAGCGATTTGGCAAGGCTTCCTATTTCATCATCTCTATCAGCTTCACAAACTTTTGCTGAGAAATCCATATGAGATATTTTGTTTGCTGTATTGGTTAAGTTTACAAGAGGCTTAGATATAAGGTTAGAGTAAATTGAAGAAAGTATTACTGATATAACAATCAATCCAAAAAACAAATATACAAAAAATTCACTCATAACTTCAGAGGCTTCCTTTATTGGCTGAATTGAAGCAACGCAAAAAATAAGACTATCATTTTTTGTGGTTATGGACATAGGACTAATTACACCAATTTTACTTAAGCCGCTGCTCTCATTGGTAAAAGTTGTGTACTTGGTTTGAGAATGAGTAATAACATCATTAATCAAATCGCTATTATTTATTAATTCTTTACCAAAAGAAGTTAAGGTATCAAAACTCTCCTTATCACTATAAATGTTGTTAGAAAAATATTTTATATCTCCATTTGTTGATGTAATGATGATTTTAGCATTATTATCATTCTCAAATTTTTGCAAGGCCTTATATAAGTCAGCATCATTGTCAATATGAAGTGAATATAAATCATGAAACTTATTAACTTCTTTAACTAATGAAATTGTTTTTTTGTAAGAATAAAAACTTTCAAAGAAAAAAGCTTGTGCAAAATAAGTTATGAACATTAATGCAAGAACAAGGCCTAATGTTATGCTAAATAGCCTTTTAGATAAACTACGCCTCATTTATTTAACCTCAAATTTATAGCCACTGCCACGAACTGTAATTATATAATTAGATTTATCTAACAGCTTTTCACGAAGTCTTTTAACGTTAGTGTCAACTGTACGTATATCTCCGTAGTAGTCAATCCCCCAAACATTATCCAATATATTATCTCTACTTAAAGCAATTCCTTCATTAGTAACTAAGTACATTAAAAGTTCGTATTCTTTTGGAGATAATATTATTTCTTTACCATCAATTTTTACTTCATGCGAAAGTTTGTTTATAGTCAAACCGTTAAAATCTTGAAAGCTCGAATCTAAGTCTTCTCTTGTTCTTTTTAGAAGAGCCTTAACTTTAGCAATTAAAACTTTAGGGCTAAAGGGTTTTGTTATATAATCATCAGCTCCGTAATCATAACCTTGAAGTTTATCCTCTTCTTCACCTTTTGCAGTGAGTAAAACTACAGGAACGGTAGAGACTTCTCTCAATTTTTCCAACATAGTTAATCCATCCATAACAGGCATCATAATATCTAAAAGTACCAAATCAATTTTTTGTGTACTAAATACAAATAATCCTTCTTCGCCATTTGAGGCTTCAAAAACATTAAAATCTTCTTTTATTAAATAATCTCTAAGTAAAAATCTAATTCTTAGTTCATCTTCAACAATTAAAATAGACTTTCTCATAACATTTCATCTCCTTATATGTGAACGTGTAAATTCATACAATGCTTATAATAACATAATACCTTACAAATAAGGCAATTCTATTACAATTATATATCACATTGTACAATTTTTTGTGTCCTAAGCGCAATATAATATTGCAAAAATAATCCTTTATCAAAATTCTAAAAATATTACAAGAATTTTGGTTGTAATTGTGAATTGCAATATACATATTATATTAAGTTTAGCATATAAAGATCAATATGTATGTTATAATAGTAAATCTACATTTAAGATTGCAATAAAACAAGATCTAAGCAGGACTAAAATCTGCAAGCTCAATTATAAGGTATATATTAAATTCGTTATAGTATAATAATGTAAATACGCTCATATATTATATTGGATAATAATTATCTATAAATAATAAATTTATAATGATTATCATGAATTTGGAAGAAATAAAAAAGATTTTTAAGAATATACGTCAGACATCTTGCGTGGATAATAATACTAATTTTGAATTGGAACATATATTTGTGTTATTATATAGGTGTATAGATTATTTTTGATTATAGAAATTTACTTTTGTTTTGTGATATGATTATAAATGGCATATTTATACTTTAAAACGTGATTAGCATTACTAGTGTTATTTTAAATGAAAAGATCGCAAAGTATCAGGATATTTGATATGTAATTAGGAGAATAGTGAATGATAAAATTAAATTTTGATGTGAAGAGACATACACTTGAAAATGGCTTGGAAGTAATAACTATTAAGAAGGACACTCAAATTGCATCTATTAATATAGGAGTTAAGGTCGGTGCTCTATATGAGAATATGAAAGAAAAAGGTATAAGTCATTTTATTGAACATACTTTGTTTAAAGGAACCATCAATAGAACTGGTGAAGACTTAAATGATGAATTAGAGGCTTTAGGTGGAGAATATAATGCTTATACAGATTATGATGTTACGGTTTATACGATTAGCTGCTTGATTGAAGAATTTAGAAAAGCAACAGAGCTTTTGGCCGATATGATTGTAAATCCAACATTTGATAAAAATGAAATAGAAAAAGAACGAGGTGTAATTTTATCAGAAATAAGGATGAGCAAAGATGATATAGAGGATTTTAGTTTTAAAAATGTAAATAAACTTGCATTTAATAAAAGTGCTTTGAAATATGAAGTTACTGGACTTGAAGAGAATGTTTCTGGATTCACCAGAAAGAAATTGATGTCTTTTTATAAAAGGTACTATACACCAAAAAATTCTCTCATAACTATGGTATCGCCTTTAGAGCATGATGAAGCTATAAACTTAGTGAAAAACTATTTCAGTCAATGGGAAGGGCAAAAGCCGGAACCTATAAATATCATAATAGAAAAAAATAAAGAAATAACAGGAATAAGTTATAAGAAGGATATAGAGCAAAGCACTATAGTCTATTTATATACCTTCAATGATTTAGAAAAATCAAATGAACTTCCACTAAGAATTTTGAATCATAGACTTGGGGAAAGTTCGAATTCACTTCTTTTTAGAGAAATTAGAGAGAATAGGGGATTAGCTTACGATATTTATACTCATTTAGAAATAACCAATAATATAAAAACTCTCTATATATACACAGCAGTTAGTGAGGAAAACGTTGATGAAGCTAAAGCGGCCATTGAGGAAACAATAAAAAGCGTAGTTGATGGAAAGATTCAAATAGGAGATAGAGATTTAAATATAATGAAGAAAGTCCATAAGACAGCTGTAATATCAACATTAGAGGATTCATCTGAGTTATGCAATTACATGCTTCATCAGGCATTAGAGGGCGAGGACATATTTGAATTTGTTAAAGATATGGATAGATTAAATATGGTGGATATATTAAAGATTAATGAAGTTGGGAAAAAAGTTTTAAAAAGCCCAACGATACACATACTAAAGTCTAACTAGTAAATTAAATAATAAAAAAGGTGAAAGTTTTAACTATGGCGAAAATAACGAAAATAGAAATTCAAAAGAGAAACAAAGAAAGAGTTAATTTATTCTTAGATGGTGAGTATGCATTTTCTATTTCAGCAGAATTGGTTTATAAAGAAAGTCTTAAAGTAAATAGTGAAATAAATCCTGAGAAATTGAGGACACTAGCAGAAAGTGAAAACTTTATGAGGTGTAAGGAATCTGCTTTGAGAATAATAGAAAAAACATATAAAACCGAAAAAGAGGTTAGAGATAAGCTAAAGCTTAAAGAGTATGACGAATCATCTATTGACAAAGCTATTGAATTTCTTAAAGAATATAATTTTATAAATGATGGCAATTATACAAAAATTTTTATAAAAGATAAATTACGATCAATGGGAAGTCAGAAAATAAAATATACATTGCTTCGCAAAGGAATTTGCAAAGAAATCATTGATGAGGAATTATTAAATCTAGATAAAGAAAATGAAAAAGATGTTGCATTTGATATAGCACAAAAAAAATATAATTTAATAAAGAATAAAGAGACCGATACTTATAAAATTTCAGGAAAATTATATAGGTATTTAATTTCAAAGGGATATAATACAGAGGTTACTAGTCAGGTAATCAAAAAAGTTATGGCTGTAGACGTGAATGATTTTTAATAGTGTTTTTATATTTCGCTCGTTGAAATTCAAAGCACATATTTTAGATGTATTTTTAATATGCTTATGTTCTCATTTTTGATATAATTAGAATATACATTATAATAGGGTGAAAATATTATTTGTGGAGGAAAAATTATGAATGAAAATAAAACTATGTTAGTAGTTAATGGAATCATCTCAGGATGTATCCAAGTAAGTATCATAATTGCACTATTAGTCTTTCCTAGTATAATATTTAATTCCACGTCAGTTCAATCATTTACAGAAAATGTTCTTAAACAAGAATATTCACCAAGTGAAAATAGCAAGATTGTAAATAGTAAATTATTTAAGAACATACAGTCAATTAAAAATGCATCATCAAAAGAAATTATTATTTATAATGGAGTTACTATAGAAGACGGTATTAAATCAAATGAAGAAATTGATAATAAAGCGCTAAAATTAACTCAGGGCGCTAAAACTGATAGGGAACGAGCAAAAATATTATATAGTTGGATTGGAAGTAATATAAAGTACGATAATGAAAAGGCTCAAGAAGTTTTAAGTGGAGGCGACACTGAAAAAATGCCAGAAAGCGGTGCAATTCCAGCGTTCAGTAGTAGAACGGGTATTTGTTTTGATAAGGCATGTCTTTATGTAGCGATGTCTAGAGCTGCTAATCTTAAAGTTAGGCTTTTAGGAGGCCAAGCCTATGATGGAGAACAATATGTTGGCCATGCATGGAACCAAGTTTATTTAGCGGATGAAAATAAATGGATCAATGTAGATACAACCTTCTATGATGGAGGAAATTATTTTGATTCCAATTTATTTAATAAGCATGATGTAGAAGAAATTGCTGGTGAATGGTAAATTAGTTTGCTTTTTTAAATTTTGAAATAATAAGATCTATGGCCTTTTCACAATCTTTGTCATTAGGATCTATTGACCATGCTAAATTAAAGAAACGTAAAGCTGTATTAAAGCTTTCTTTCATGACATAGCAATATCCAAGATTAAAAAAGTATTTACTTTCATGCTTAAGAGAAATTGCTTTGTTAAGCATAATTATTGCATCATCAAATTTTTTGAGTTTAATTAAACAAACTCCACAATTATAGTATGAACAAGCCGTGTTTAAATTTTCTGATGCGGACTTTTTATAAAAATCCATGGCTTTTTCGTAATCCTTCATATTGTAAAATTTGTTTCCTTCAGTAAAATAATTCATTTGTGACCTCCAATAGCAAAATTGTAAATATTAACTTAAATTCTTTATAATTATAGACAATACTTTATATTAGTATACATATGGAAGTATTTATTAAGGCATAATCAAAAAAATAACAGACCAGTATGCATGAGGGATTATTTTCTTTCATGTGCTTAAGCTTTAAAATTATATAACCAATATGTACATTGAAAAAACAGAGTAGGTGAAATAAATATGATAAATTATAAAATTGGTTTAGATATAGGATCAACAACAGTAAAATTAGTGGTTCTTAATAATGAGAACATTTTAATATATAGTAAATATAAAAGACATTTTTCAGATATAAGAAGTACAATAATTGACTTAATAAAGGAATGCTATGATGAATTAGGGAATGTTAATTGCAAAATTAATATAACAGGATCAGGAGGATTGTCAGTATCAAAATGGCTTAATCTTGGTTTTGTACAGGAAGTAATTGCATGTTCAAAAACAGTTGAAACAATTATTCCTGAGACTGACGTTGTAATAGAATTAGGCGGGGAAGATGCAAAAATTACATATTTTAGAGGTGGAATAGAGCAACGAATGAATGGAAGTTGTGCCGGCGGTACTGGAGCTTTCATTGATCAAATGGCCATATTATTGAATACTGATGCAATGGGGTTAAACGAGTATGCTAAAGAATATAAAGTAATATATCCTATAGCATCAAGATGTGGTGTCTTTGCGAAAACAGATGTTCAGCCATTGATAAATGAAGGCGCTAAAAAAAGCGATATAGCCGCATCGATATTTCAAGCTGTAGTTAACCAAACTATAGGAGGACTTGCATGTGGTAAGCCTATAAGAGGCAATGTTGCATTTTTAGGAGGTCCTTTATTTTTCCTTTCAGAATTAAGGGAAAGATTTATTGAAACATTGAATTTAAAGGATGACCAAATTATTGCACCAGAAAATTCTCAACTTTTTGTTGCGATGGGAGCGGCTCTATTGTCAACAAAGGAAAAATCAACATCTTTAAAAAATATAGTAGATAAAATTTCTGATATTTCTAATATAAAGGATGATACTGAACCAAGACTTGAACCGTTATTTAAAGATAAAGAAGATTACAACAAGTTTAAAGAGAGACATGATAAAAATGTTGTAAAAAGGGGAGAGTTAAGGGAATATAAAGGACAAGCATTTTTAGGAATAGATGCTGGTTCCACAACTACTAAAGTAGCACTTATAGGTGAAAATTCTGAGCTTCTATATTCTTACTATGGAAGCAATGAAGGGAATCCGTTAAATAAAGTTGTAGAAATCATGAAAGATTTATATGAAAAGCTTCCAGAAACAATAGAGATTGCAAACTCTTCTGTTACAGGCTATGGAGAAGCGCTTATTAAAGCAGCTCTTCATATAGATATAGGAGAAATTGAAACAATTGCACATTATAAGGCTGCAGACCATTTCTTGCCAGGTGTAGATTTTATCTTGGACATAGGTGGACAGGATATGAAGTGCATAAAGATAAAAAATGATGCAATTGATGGAATACTTTTAAATGAAGCTTGTTCATCAGGATGCGGATCTTTTATTGAGAGTTTTGCTAAGTCTCTTGATATGAAGGTAGAGGATTTCGCAAAAGAAGCCTTAAAATCTAAAGCTCCAGTGGATTTAGGTTCTAGGTGCACAGTATTTATGAACTCTAGAGTTAAACAGTCTCAAAAAGAAGGAGCTGAGATTTCAGATATATCAGCTGGTCTGTCATACTCGGTTATAAAGAATGCTTTGTTTAAAGTAATAAAGTTAAGAGATGAAAAAGACATAGGTGAAAAAGTTATAGTGCAAGGTGGAACATTTTATAATGAAGCTGTACTTAGGAGTTTTGAACTTATATCAGGCCGAGAAGCAGTAAGACCAGATATCTCAGGACTAATGGGAGCATTTGGTTGTGCTCTTATTGCAAAGGAAAGATATATTGAAGGAGAAAAGTCAACTTTATTACCTAGAGATGGAATAGATCAATTTGAAATGACAGCATCATTTAGAAGATGCGGAAAGTGTGGAAATAATTGTTTGCTTACTGTAAATAAATTCTCTACAGATGAGGAGTTCATTTCAGGAAATAGGTGTGAAAGAGGGCTTGGAATAGAAAAGTCTAAGGAAAACAAACTACCAAATTTATTCGATTATAAATATAAGAGAACATTTGCCTATAAGCCTTTAAAAGAAGAAGAAGCTAAACGTGGAGTTATAGGAATTCCAAGAGTTCTTAACATGTATGAAAATTATCCATTTTGGTTTACACTTTTAACTAATTTAGGATTTAGCGTTAAATTATCAGCACCTTCAAGCAAGAAGATATATGAACTTGGAATTGAAACAATTCCATCAGAGTCAGCTTGTTATCCAGCAAAATTGGCGCATGGTCATATAATGAATTTAATAAATAGAGGAATTAAAAATATATTTTATCCTTGTATATCATATGAGAAAAAAGAGTTTATGGATGCTCAAAATCATTACAATTGTCCTATGGTAACTTCTTATCCAGAAGCAATAAAAAATAATATGGATGAATTAAAGGAAAATAACATTAATTTCATGGAGCCATTTTTATCTTTGGACAATGAAAAGGAACTTATAAAAAGAATAGTGGGTGAATTCAAGGCATTTAATGTAAGTATACAAGAGGCTAAAACAGCAGTGGAAGAAGCAATTAAAGAAAGAGAGAATTTCAAAAAGGATATTCAAAAAAAAGGTGAGGAAGTTATTTCATATCTAAGACAGAATAATAAAAAAGGAATAGTATTAAGTGGAAGACCTTACCATGTAGATCCTGAAATAAATCATGGAATTCCTGATATGATAAATTCTTTTGATATGGCTGTATTAACAGAAGATAGCGTATCTCATTTAGGAGTATTAAAAGATAAGCTTAGAGTTGTAGATCAGTGGATGTATCACTCAAGATTATACAGAGCCGCTGCTTTTGTTGCTGATGAGCCTTGTGTAGATATGATTCAGTTAAATTCTTTTGGTTGTGGATTAGATGCAGTTACTACAGATCAAGTTTCTGAAATTATATCCTCAAAAGGAAAGATATATACAGTATTAAAAATAGATGAAGGAAATAATTTAGGGGCTGCTAAAATTAGAATTAGATCATTAAAAGCTGCAATGGGCGAAAGAGAACGAAAAAATTATAAACCAGTTGAAGAACAAGTAGTATACAAAAATCCAGTATTTACACCAGAGATGAGAAAAAAACATACGATTTTATGCCCTCAAATGTCTCCTATTCATTTTGATTTGATTGAGACAGCAGTGAATGCATCAGGCTATAATTTAGAAGTTTTACCATCAATGGACATGAAAGCTGTTGATGAAGGATTAAAATATGTTAATAATGATGCTTGTTATCCATCAATTATAGTAATCGGTCAAATAATTGAAGCTTTAAAATCTGGAAAATATGATTTGAATAATACTTCAGTTATAATATCTCAAACTGGCGGTGGTTGTAGAGCAACAAATTATATTGGATTTTTAAAGATGGCTTTAAAGCATGCTGGATTTGAACAAGTACCTGTTATATCGTTAAATGCAGTAGGACTTGAAAAACAACCAGGTTTTAAGATTACTCCAAAATTACTTCATAAAGCTATTATGGCATTAGTATATGGAGACTTATTCATGAGAGTATTGTATAGGACAAGGCCTTATGAAAAAGTTAAAGGATCTGCTAATGATATTTATAAGAAGTGGAATGAAAAGGTAAAATTGAATTTAGTCAATGGAAGCAAGAGAGAGTTTAATAACAACATAAAAGAAATCATTCAAGAGTTTGATGAATTACCACTACTAAATGTTAAAAAACCTAAGGTTGGTGTTGTTGGAGAAATATTGGTTAAGTTCCATCCAACAGCAAACAATGATATTGTAGGGATTTTAGAAAATGAAGGAGCAGAAGCAGTTGTGCCAGATCTTTTAGATTTCTTTTTCTACTCAGCATTTGACGCAGACTTTAAAGCAAAATATTTGGCAGGAAGTAAGCTTTCAAAAAATTTATGTAATATGGCTATTTCGTATATTGAAACATACAGAAAAACTATGAAAAAACAACTAGAAAAAAGCGTTAGATTTTCTAAGCCAAAGCACATAAAAGAATTAGCAGGTATGGCATCACCTATACTTTCTCTTGGAAACCAAACTGGAGAAGGTTGGTTTTTAACAGCAGAAATGATAGAACTTATTGAGTCTGGTACAAGTAATATAGTGTGTCTTCAACCTTTTGCATGTTTGCCTAATCATGTTACTGGAAAAGGTATGATAAAAGCACTAAAAGAAAGATATCCAAAATCAAATATAGTGGCAATAGATTATGATCCTGGTGCCTCAAATGTAAACCAGTTAAATAGAATTAAGCTAATGTTGTCAGTTGCCTTTAAAAATTTAGGTGATGAACTTAAATATCATAAAAAACAAAATGAAAGTATTGTGGAGCAGCAATTTCATAATGAGGCAGGTTTAACACTTGAAGACAATATTTAATTAAATTGTGTTAAATTTAATGTTTTAGTTAGCATAATCATGTATTTATAATGCATAATGTACATAATTTATAATTAACGTACATTGTGCATTAAAGTTTTTGAAGGAATTTACATGTAATTGTTTTTATTACAATTATTGTTTTATGTTAGTTTTAGTTTATACAATGGTGATTGTACAGTTTTATAGGCTATTAAAATAATGTGCAATTTATTAGGAGGTAATCGATGGATACGCAAAGTAATCATCAAGAAAAAGAGGAAATTAAAAATAAAAAATTTAAACCGCTGGTATTCTTTTTGGGAATAGTATACATAATTATTTTTCTATGTATAAGTACGCCTCTAGTATTATTTTTTGGACCGTATGAAAATACAAGAAAAGTATTTGTTTCAACATTACTTGGAACAAGACATGCGTATCTATTAACTGATTTCATGTCTCAGGAAGAAATAAATAAAATCTTAGGAGTTAACAAAAATACAGAAGAATCGAAAGATGATAGTACCCAAAATACAGAAACAGACTTAAATAAAGTAAAAGTTAAATATACTAGTGGAAATGAAATAACTAGATATGATATACATACGGACAGATATAATGGATATATACTTGAAATAAAAAATCCATTAGGAGTTAAAGTTGCAATGACAAAATATTTAGGAAAAATGGGACAGAAAACCAGCGAAATGGCAGAAGAGAATAATGCTATTGCAGCTATTAATGGTGGATCTTTTGTAGATAAATCTTCTGATGGAACGCTTTATGCGGGAACTGGGGCAGAGCCAGGAGGATTTGTTATATCAGGTGGAAAAGTTGTATATCCTAAGAGCAATGTCAATAGGACTAATGTTGAAAATGTTATAGCCTTTACTAAAGGTGGTCAGCTTATTGTGGGAGATCATACTCTTGATGAGATTCAAAAGCTAGGAGTACAAGAAGCAATGTGTTTTAGAAGGCCTAATATTATTATAAATGGTAAGCCTCAAGTTAAAGATAAGACCTCTGATGGGCTTAATCCTAGAACCGCAGTGGGACAAAAAGAAGATGGTACAGTTATATTTTTAGTTATTGATGGGCGAAAAATTACAGCGCCTGGAGCAAGTTTGTATGATGTTCAAGAAATAATGTTAGATAGAGGTGCTATTAATGCGGGTGCTCTTGATGGTGGTTATTCTTCTACAATGTACTATAAGGGAGAAGTGATAAATTCGCCAAATGCTTGGGATGGTGAAAGATCTGTTGCCACAGCTTTTTACGTTGAGTAAAATAAATTTTATGAAAAATTATCATAATAAATATTACATATAACACAAAAGTAGAAGTGATTTTGAAGTATCTTTGTAGGAGAGGGTAGTTAATGAAAAACCTGATAAGAATAGTAGTGTGGACACTTATAGCGATAGTAATTCAACAAGGTATATTTTTATATGTAGAAAATATATATTTATCTTCAGATGTAAAAATTCAAGCTGAAAAAGTTGAAGAAAAGGAAACTCCAAAAGATAATAAGCAAAATGAAATTAATATTAAAGATGGGGTGTCTAAAGCATCAGTATCCTCAGATGGCAGATTTGTTGCTTATATAGAAAATAGTAAACTTAAGGTATTAGATAGCAATGATAATAGTGAAAAAGAATTCCAATGTGATAATGGCGGAGATGTAGTGTTCTATAAATGGTTAACAAATGAAAACAATATAATAGTTATACAAAAAGTGCAAAAAAAAGGAGGAGCTTATTTTGAGCCAGTCTCTTTTGATGCAAAGAAAGGAGAAACACGACAACTTGCAGATTTTAATTTAAATGAGTTGAAAATAGATACAAGGAATACAAGCGATAAAGTAGGTAATGTAGTATTTTCTACTGCAACACATAGTCTTTACATAAAAATTGATAAAGCGAATGGAAAAAGTGATCTATATTATGCTAATGTAATGAATCAATTAGAGAAAGTCAGATCAAATAAAGAAATTGGAAATATAGTGGTTCCTACTACAAGTACAAATGCGGTAATGGAAATGGGGAATGGAGCAACCATATTAAATAGTCCCAATAACATAGAAATACCAAATGCAAAAGTTATAAAAATACTAGGCAGTGATATTAATGACAATGTATATTTTGGTGAAGAAGTTAGCGGCAATATTACTAAAATATATTATTCAGCATTAAACGAAGGAAAAATAAAATGGAATATGCTGATTTTATCGAAGCCAGTAAGTAAGGAAGATATAATTGTAGATTATTCAGGAAAGGTTTATATTAATGATAAATCTGCTGAAAGTGTTTTAGAGCTGATTAGTAAGAAGACAATTAAGTATGAAGGAGATCTTTTGCAATCTTATTCTAAAGGGATTATTTCTATAAGTGGAAATAAGTTAACAAAGTACGAGATTGGAGAAAACAGAATTTCGATTAAGCAATAATATGCTTAATAAAAATTACTTTGCTAAATAATCATGATTTTGATAATACAAAAATATAAGAAATTTTTGTATTTAAGGATCTATCATAATAAGATATAATAATTCATATAAGTTTTAAAAGAATAAAATATAAAAAAAGTCATATAATTAAATTTATGTAAATATAAAATCAATGGTAAAAGGGGTGGAACTTATGGATAAAAGTAAAAAAAATAAGTTAATTGGAACAGGAGTTATTGTTGGATCTATGGCAGCATTAAGTGGTGCTATAGCAATGGGTAAGAGATTTAGAAATAAAAAGATAAAAAAAATCATTGATATTAAGACATATTCAACAGGTATAATAAGGAGCTTTGGTACTTTATATTTAAATGATGAAAAGCAAAAGGTGCCAGGAGATTTCTTGCAGTTCAAAGATATTACTTCATTTGCAGGCCAAAAAATAGAAATTAAAGATACTGATAAAGATGATGATTATAAATTGTCTTGGATAGAGATAAATGATGCTGGAAAGAAATTATTGATTTGTGATAGAAATATTTTGAAAAATATTTCATGGAATGAACTAAATGATCAAAATTTAGTTTTTGGTAAAGTAGTGATAGTAGAAGGAGAAAAATACATCTTAAGGCTCTTAACTGGATATAGTGAAAAGAAAAATTATAAGAATAATGAATGGGATAAGTATATAGTAAATCCTAATAAAATTGATGGACTTCCACCAAGTGAAGATTATGATGTAGATAATAATATAAAGAAATTTGATGATGAGAAGATTAATGGAAATAATAATGCTTTATGGCATTGGTATAATTTCTCATCTTTCACTCAAAGCGAAGGCTTAAGAAGTGAAAAATTCTGTATAATAAGAGGATATTATTCAACAACATATTCTAAACAGTCAGTTAAGGACTTAAAATATGAAACTGTAGGGTATAGACCAGTTTTAGAATTGATTGAATAAAATATAAGCGTGTGAGCACTTATTAATAGTAGCTTATGCGCTTTTATACTAATAAATATATACTAATAGGAGGACAAATGAAATTAACAAATTTAAGTAACAGAAAGAAAGGAATAATATTTATAACTGCATCTGCATTTGGGTTTGCAATGATGTCAGCATTTATTAAGATTTCTGGTGATTTGCCATCATTTCAAAAAACTTTTTTTAGAAATATAGTATCACTCATGGTGGCATTTGCACTAATATCAAAACATAGAGGAAACTTTTTTGGACAAAAAAATAATCAAAAGACATTATTGCTCAGGTCGATATTTGGAACCTTAGGAATTTTATTTAATTTTTACTCTATAGATAAATTAGTTCTATCAGATGCTAATATGCTAAATAAATTAAGCCCTTTCTTCGTAATTATTTTTTCGGGAATATTTTTAAAAGAGAAAGTGAATATAAAACAAATTATAGCAATAATTATAGCCTTTGTAGGAACTTTGTTCATAATAAAGCCTTCTTTAAACTTAGAAATAATGCCTGCAATAGCTGGAATTTTAGGTGGTGTCACTGCAGCAGCAGCTTATACATGTGTTAGAGCTTTAAGTGGAAAAGAACATCCAGAAACTATTGTATTCTATTTTTCTTTTATTTCTAGTGTAATTACTTTTCCATTAATGATAATATACTATGAAAATATGAATATAATGCAACTTATCTATTTGCTTTTAGCTGGTATTTTTGCAAGTCTTGGACAATTTGGAATAACTTTAGCGTATAAGTATGCACCAGCAAAAGAAATATCAATATTCGATTATACAAATATAATTTTTTCGGCAATAATAAGTTTATGTTTATTTGGAATACTTCCTGATTACTTAAGTCTTGTGGGATATATTATAATCTTCAGTGCATCCTTATATATGTTTGTATACAATAAAGATTGATTATAAATAATATAAAAAATATTAGTTAAGGAAAAAAATATAAAATTTATTAATAAAACTTGACAAAAGTGGTTATATATAATATTATCTAATTGAGAATGATTTTCAAGATTATTTAAATAAATAGGGAGTGGTATAAGTAATGAAAATAGTATATTGGTCAGGAACAGGAAACACAGAAAAAATGGCAGAATTAATTGCAAAAGGAATCATAGAAAGTGGGAAAGATGTTAATACTATAAATGTCTCAGATGTAAATATAGACGAATTACTAAATGAGGATATACTTATTCTAGGTTGTTCAGCAATGGGAGATGAAGTATTAGAAGAGTCAGAGTTTGAGCCATTTATAGAGGAAATTTCAACTAAGGTATCAGGTAAGAAAGTTGCGCTTTTCGGTTCTTATGGTTGGGGCGATGGAAAATGGATGAGAGATTTTGAAGAAAGAATGAATGGATATGGTTGTGTTGTAGTAGAAACACCATTAATAGTTCAAAATGAGCCAGATGAAGCTGAACAAGATTGCATAGACTTTGGTAAGAAGATTGCTAATATATAATTAAATTTGGTGGTGATATGATATGAAATATCTAGATTTTTACAAAAGATTAGATTTGATGGATGAGAAGGAATATATAGAAAATTTCTTGGTATATAATTCATCATTAGTTATCGCAGGAGTTAAACCGGCTGTAACTATAAATTTGAAAAAAAGTAATGAAAAGATGTATATTGGCTGGAATGACTTCGGAAAAAAATTTATAAAGAATATAAATCTAAAATTCATAGAGTTAAGAGAAAATAATGATTGTATGATAATAATGATTTATGATGAAAATATATTAGAAAAAGAGTTAAATAAAAAATCACATATAGATTTTTTAGCAAACATAGGGTATCCTTCCCAAATAAAAATAGATAGATATATTGATACATTAAAATTTAGATATAATAAATATCACTGCCCTCATGAGCTTGGATTATTCCTAGGAATACCATTTGAAGATGTTAAAGATTTTATGGAATGTACTACTAAAAAATGTTTACTATGTGGATACTGGAAGGTATATAACGATAGTAAGAAAGCAAAGATGATTTTTAACGCATATGACACAGTTAAAGAATATACAATAAATAATATGCTTGAGGGAAGTTTATCGCGTGACCTCGCTTTAAGCATAAAAAACTCCTTTTATAAAAATGCTTTATACATTTGATTATAAAAATTGTATTTAGCAAATAGATAATTTAGATTATTAGAATTGATTAATATAATTAAAAAAGTTTTATCAAAATTTTGAATACAAAATAAAATATTCTTGGTAACGCACACTACCATGAATGTGAGTAATTAACCACCAAAAGTTTAATATTTAGTGACCACACACCACTAAGTATTATGATTAAAAGATATTTGTTAATGTCCACACACCATTATAAATATCTTCATAAATAGTACAAACGAACAATTTCTATTTAATATAAAAAAGTAGATACATTTCATAAAATTCAAATATGGCCCACAAGGTTTGCAAAAACTTTGTGGGTTTAAAATTTTAATAAATTTTTACAATAATAGATAATTAAAGTATAATTTATTTAAGGATATTTTTCTGTAAAATAGTAAAAAATATAAAAAACATCATTAATGGCTAACTAAATTAATTATTATTTTAACAATATCTGGGCGAAATCAAAGATTTAGTAGATAAATTATTTATGGTATAGGGAATTTTGAAGAATAAGGATGTGAGAAAATGAATATTATGTTCAACAAACTTTTTGAAATAGACAAAGTAAGTGATTCAATCGAAAAAATCAATTTTAGGGAAGCAGTAAGAGGAATAATAATAAAGGATAAAAAGATTCTAATGGTACATTCCAAGAATAAGGATTATAAGTTTCCAGGAGGAGGAATGAAAAAGGATGAGGGGCATATAGATGCTCTGAAAAGAGAAGTGGAAGAAGAAACTGGATATGTTTGCAGTAAAATTGGTGATCAACTTGGAATTATAACAGAAAGAAGCAAAGATAAATATGTTAATAATAGAGTTTTTAAGATGATCTCTTACTATTACTTAGCAGAAGTATCAAATGTAAGGAAAGCTCAAAAATTGGATCCATATGAGGCTAAATTAAAATTTAGGCCAGAGTGGATACAAATAGAAGATGCTATTAATAATAATGAAAAAATAATATCATCAGGAGTAGAACCAATTCCAAACTGGATTTTTAGAGAAACTTATGTGCTAAAAGTGATAAGAGATTATATAAATAGATTTAATAAAATAACATAATAATTAATACGTATATATTGATGTAATAAATTTATATTTAAAGTTTTAGTAAGTGAAATACTCATACGCAATTTAAATGTAGAAATTTAGTTAAAGAATATATATTAAAAAGCCTTGAAAGAAATGTAAGAAATTTTATGAATTAATTCATATTGCACAGAATATTAATAAAAACAAGTGTTAGTCAAAAGAAGAATAATCTAAATACCTTATTTTAGTGATAAAGTATGTAGAGTAAGGTGGTGATTTTTAGTAATAAGTGATAAGATTATAAATAGTTATAAAAATTTTATATCAAAGAAAGAATGATATATGTTTATGAAATATTAACGATATGTCATTCTATTTGCGTGTTTTTATAAAAAATGTATTATAAATTATTGATTTTGGGATAGCGTGTATTAGAATACATTATGGAAGATGGAATTTATTATTGAATATATGAGCATTAAATTGTTGGAGCAGCGAGGAGTGATATAAAGACGAATATGAAGATATATAATGTGAATTGAAAATGGACAAGGGTAATAGCTATAAATATATAGCTTTAATTTTTGTTTAACGTTAACAGAAAAAACTAGTAACTTGGGTGTTTTACTAGAAGGAAGAAGGATATTGTGTGTTAATAAGAAAAGATGTTTTAAAGTTAGCAATACCTATAATGATAGAGCAAACATTTGTTATGTTATTAGGTACATGTAATACAATGATGGCAGGACATATTGGTGAACAAGCTGTATCAGCAATAGGAATGGTTGATTCTATAAACAATATGTTCATATCATTTTTTGCAGCTTTATCAGTTGGTGCAACGGTAGTGGTTGCGCAGCAGATAGGAAGAAATAAACCTAAGAAAGCAAATGAAACAGCTAAACAAGCTATTGTATCAGGTATTTTAGTATCATTAATTATAACATTGCTTTTGTGGATTTTCAGGATTAAATTAATTAATGTACTTTATGGTTCAGCAGAAGAATTAGTTAAAATCGATGCAAAACTATATTTGGAGTTTACTTTGCTTACGTATCCATTTATAGCAATAGAACAAATTGCTAATGGTATACTCAGAGGATGTGGAGATACAAAAACTCCTATGCAAATAACAATATTTATGAATCTTATAAATATTGCTTTAGGATATACATTGATATTTGGAATTAATGCATTGAACATACCATCATTTGGGATAGCTGGTGCGGCAGTAGCAATTGCAATTGCTAGACTTATTGGTACTTTAATTATAATGTTAGTTTTATTTAGAGGAAGTAAAATTATAAAATTAAAAAAGATATTTCCATTTAAATTTGATATGGAAATACAGAAAAATATATTTAATATAGGAATTCCAGCGGGCATGGAACAAGTGATATTTAATGCAGGAAAATTAATAGTTCAGATGTTTATAGTTACAATGGGAACAGCATCTATTGCTGCCAATGCAATTTCATCATCAATTGCTATAATGATAAATGTTCCGGGAAATTCACTTTGTTTAGCAGCAACAACTTTTGTGGGACAGTATGTAGGGAGAAATGATATTAAAGGTGCAAAGAGTACATTAATATACTTGACTAAGTTTGGTACTATTTGCTTAGTATCTTTGGGATTGATTTTTATACCTATATCAAAATGGTTAGCATCTCTTTATACAAATGTTCCAGAGGTAATAAATATATCAGCAACATTAACTAGAAGCAACAGTATAGCATTAATTGCTTGGGGGATATCTTTCATACTTTCATCAGGCCTTAAAGGAGCTGGTGATACCAGATATACTATGCTAACTGCATTTATAGGTATGTGGATATTTAGAATATTTGCAGGTTATATTTTAGGTATTGTTCTAGGAATTGGTGTTTTAGGAATTTGGATTGCTATGTATATTGATTGGATTGTACGTGGACTTATGTACTGCTTTAGGCTTAGAGGAAATAACTGGCTTAAGCATAGAATTTCTGACTAAAATAGTTAAAAGAAGTTATCTAAGAATAGGAAAATAATAATGGATGATTAACATTAATTTTTATTATTTTTAGATAACTTCTTTTTGTATAGTTATAAGAAATTTGCAAAGATATTAAAAAAATAGTTATAATTTAAAAGAAAATGTTTACAATAATAACTGATGAGATTATAATAAGTAATAGAGTGTTTAAAAGTTTAAATTATTAAATATTAATCTAACTTTTAATACAACCTCTAATACTCATTAATCTCTTTACATATAATTGGACTCCACTTTGGAGTTCTTTTATTATGTTCAAGAAATATTAAGTACATAGGAGAAGAATTATGAGAATAAGGTTTGGCTATGTAGCAATTTCAATGAGGTTGGGTAAAAAGATTTCTAGTTCTAGCACAGTTACGTTTACAAATTATAATAAAATTATTTCTGAAAAGAACAAATTAGATAAACTAAAGAGTATAACACTATCTAACTTAAATGATCTAGAGAAAATACTTAATTATAATGTGGATAATCAAATACACTTTTATAGAATAACATCTGCGTTAATTCCTCTAGTTACTCATCCTGATGTTGGTTATTGGGGACATAGAGAGATTTTTAAAAAGGATTTTGAATTTATTGGAAGAATAATTAGGCAAAATAACATGAGAGTGGATACACATCCAGATCAGTTTAATGTTTTAAATAGTGCAAGTAATGAGATCGTTAAAAATTCTATCAGCAATTTAATGCGTCAAGTAGAATGGTTTGAGGATCTTGGGTATTTACATGGAAAAATGGTTTTGCATGTTGGAGGAGCAACTGGTGGAAAAGAGTCAGGAATAAGCAGATTCATTGATAATTTTTCTCTAATTCCAGAAGAAATAGGATCTAAATTAATTCTTGAAAATGATGATAAAATATATACGGCAAGGGAAGTTCTAGATATATGCAGGACTTTAAATCTTCCAATGGTCTTAGATGTTCACCATCACAATTGCAATAATAATGGTGAAAATATAGAGGACTTACTTGAGGAGATTTTTAATACATGGGATAATGAATTTTTCCCACCTAAAATACATTTTTCAACACCAAAAGACCACGATAAAGATAGAAAACATGCTGATTATATAAATGCAGAGGATCTTGTTGAATTCTTAGAAAAAGCCAAGGTTCTAGATAGGGATTTTGATATAATGCTAGAATGCAAGCAGAAAGATGAGGCACTGTATAAATTAGTAAAAGATATAAAAGTCATAAGACCACAGTATAAATGGATCGATAACAGCACTTTTGAATTATAAAATAGTTTTAGCAACTACCTAGAAAATTTAATATTTTAGGTAGTTATTTTTATGAATATATATTTGAATTTAGCATCATTGATAATATTCTGATATAATAGATATATATGTTTTGGGAGGTAAATAATAATCTGGGAAGGAGGAAAGTATTGAATTGTGCTGCTTTATAACATAATATTAACAAAAATTATTCCAATGGGATTCATATGAAGAAAGAAGGGATTTATTGATGAGAAACGTTATTAGAAATCTATTACTTGGATTAATAATAATATCAGCAATAATGGGACAACCTGTTTTTGCAGCAGATAATGATTTAAACTCATATGTATATAACCATTTAGAAAATTGGGACACAGAGTTTCAAATTGATTATTATAAATCTGATGTATTAGAAGTGGTACAAAATATTGCAAAAGATGATGATTACTTAATGAGATCACTAGAGAAAATGGTCTATGAAAGAGTTGGAGATAAAGCAACATTAAAGGTTACTTATAGAACAACTAAAGATCAAGAGTTATATATTAATCAAGAGCTAACTAAAATAGTTAATTCTATAACTACCAATGGAATGAGCGATTTTGATAAGGTTAAGGCAATAAATGAATATTTAATAAATAGATTTGAATATGATGATAGTCTTGTATCTAATAATGCCTATTCTGCATTGACAACTGGAAAAACTACATGTCAAGGTTATGCCATGACTGCTTATAAAATGCTTAAATTAGCAGGTGTAGAGAATAAAATTATTATTGGAAATTTAGATGGCGTTCCTCATGGATGGAACTTAGTTAAATTAAATAATAAGTGGTACCATTTAGATGTCACAAATAATGATGCATTAGGAAATAATAAATATTTTCTAAGACAAGATAAGGTTCTAAAAAATGATGGATTTACATGGAAAGAAAGTGATTATCCAGAATGCTCTGAGGATTATAATTATGAGAATAATAAGGCAAGCAGTTATGCAGGATTATTATCTGAGCTTAAGTCAAATAAAGATGGTAGGTGGAATTTAGTTAATTCTGCGTGGTATTTTATGGAAAATACAGGACGTTATGCAACTGGATGGAATGTAATAGATAATAATTGGTATTACTTAGGCAATGATGGCATAATGAAAACCGGATGGATATACTCTAATGGAAAATGGTATTATTGCTATCCTGGAAGCGGGGCTATGGCTCTTAATTCCGTTATTGATGGAAAATATAGAGTTGATTCAAATGGAGCATGGATATCATAGCTGTAGCAATTAAACAATAAAGTTTATATTGACAAAAGCTTAAGTTTTTTGTACAATTTAAACAATTTAATATATCGCATAATAAGGAAAGTAATTTATTATATTTCTTTATTCTAGATTTTCAATAAAAGCAATGAAAAGAATAAGTAGAAATTAGTGATGCCATACAGAAAGTTACCGGTTGATGAGAGGTGCATGGAAGCTGGTTTTGAATACATCTTAGAGCTTCAAGCTGAAAAAAGTTTCTTTTGAGTAGGTGATGACGGAACCCTGCACCCGTTATAGTGCTAAAGTATAACCAAAATTTTGGCGTACTTGAAGAGGTTAATCGTGTGAGCGATTAATGAATTAAGGTGGTAACACGGGAGTTATACTCTTGTCCTTTATATTTTAAAGGACAAGAGTTTTTTTGTTGCAAATATTGAATCTTGTAACGCTTACTTATATTAAAAATAAGAAATATTTAGGAGTTAAGAAGATGAAAAAGAATACTGAAGAACAAATTAAAATTATAAGGAAAGGAGTTGCAGACATAATTAGCATTGATGATTTGGAGAAAAAGATTATTAAGTCGGTAAAAGAAGATAAACCTTTAATAATTAAGTTAGGTTTAGATCCAACTGCGCCAGACATCCATTTAGGTCATGCGGTTGTATTAAGAAAGATTAAGCAAATGCAAGATTTAGGGCATCGAGCAGTTATAATAATTGGGGATTTTACGGGTAAAATAGGGGATCCAACCGGAAAATCTAAAACTAGGAAGCCTCTGACCAAAGAAGAAGTAGTAGAAAATGCATTAACGTATCAAAAGCAAATTTTCAAAATTTTAGATAGAGATAAAACAGAAATTAAGTTTAATAGTGAATGGTTATCTGAACTGTCATTTGAAGAAGTTTTAAAACTGGCTGCGACTACAACAGTTGCAAGAATGCTAGAAAGAGAAGATTTTAAAAAGAGATATAATTCTAATACTCCTATTGGAATTCATGAATTTTTTTATCCTCTAATGCAAGGTTACGATTCTATTGCATTAAAGGCGGATATAGAATTAGGAGGAACTGATCAGACATTTAATATTCTTATGGGGAGAACATTACAAAAAAATGCTGGAATGGAGCAACAAACAGCAATATTTATGCCTATATTAGAAGGACTGGATGGAAAGGAAAAAATGAGTAAGAGTTTAGGAAATTATATAGGAATACAAGAATCAGCAGAAATAATGTTTAAGAAAGTAATGGAAATTCCTGATGATTTAATTATAAAATATTACGAACTTGCTACCGATGAGCATCCAGATAAAATTAGAGGAATTAAAGAAGAGTTGGATAATGGCAAAAATCCAAGAGATGTCAAATTTGAGCTTGCAAAAATTATAACAAGATTATATCACACAGAAGAAGAAAGTAAATTCGCACTTAAATATTTTGAAAATGTATTTAAAAATAAAAATATACCTGATGAGGTGCCTGAAATAAATATATCTTCTGAATGTAGCTTGTTAGAAGATGTTGGAAAAGTTCTTGCTAAAAGTAACTTAATAAAATCCTATAATGAATTTAAAAGGCTTTTAAGTCAAGGTGGAGTATATGTAAATATGCAAAAAGTATCTGATTTTAACAATATAACAATTAAAAATGGAGATATAATAAAGTTAGGCAAGAAGAAGTTTGTTAAAATAGTAAAGTAGCTAAAAGTGTATTAAAAGAATTAAATGAAAGAATATATACTATATTAAAAGAGGCACTCAATTGAACTGCCTCTTTTAATAAATTAATTCATAAAGAATTATGACTGCTTTTGCTTTTCTATGTAATTTTCGTACCAATTATTAAATAGAACTTTACATGAAGCAGCAACTGGTACAGCAAGGAGCATTCCTAATAACCCGCCTACATTGCCACCAATTAGTATAGCCATCATTGTAAATACCGCATGTAAACCTACACTATTTCCAACAATTTTAGGGGCTAGAAGATTATTATCAATTTGTTGTACAACTAGCATAGCAACTATGGCGTAAACTATTCTTATAGGTGTACCACTTAAAAGTCCCATAATAGCAGCAAGAATAGTGCCAATAATTGGGCCTACATATGGAATCATATTGCTTATTCCTGCAATTATACCAATTACAAAAGCGTAATCTATTCCAACAATTGAAAGTGCTATCGCTGATAAAACTCCAACGAAAAAAGCTTCTAGCAATTGACCGCGCAGGTACTTAGCAAAGACTTCATGAACAACTCTAAAAACGTAAATAATTTTATTGCCTAAAATACTTTTACCAAATACTAAATAATAAAGCTTATTCCATAGTGCTATAAAATATTCAGAATCCTTTAGAAGATATATACTAATTACAAGTGCAATAAAAAATGTTGCAACACCACTTCCAATTGACATTATATATGATGTCATATTTCCTAAGTTGCTTTCAACATATCTTTGTAAATATATAATTCCGCTAATAATATAAGGTTTTATATTATCTATAAAAGAATTATCCAGCCTATCTAAAGTCCCTTTTATGGATTCAGTTGAAAAGGAATTACTCTTTAAGTATAGGGAAATGTGTTGAGTCATATTTATAATAGTAGTATTATTTGATATCTGACCGCCTATCATAAAATAGATTCCTAAGATTAAGCCTGAAAATATACCAATAATTAAGACATATGTAATCATAATTGCTATAATTCTTCGAGTAGATGCCTTCTCTAATTTATATAGTCTGTTCTGCTTTAGAAAAGTTTCAATGCCTCTAGTTATAGGATATAAAAGATATGCTATTATGATACCGAAAATCAGCGGCTTAATTAAATTAGTTAAATACCCTAGAAAGTCAAATGCAGATCTAAATAATAATCCCATATTTAAAATAATTAAAAATGCTATATATAGTATAACTGCTGTAATAACTATATATATGGAATACTTGAATAATTTTTTATCAAATTCAATTTTCATATAACGGTACTATCTCCTTATTTTACTTTAACTTAATTTACTATTATATGAATTATATCATATTTTAAAGCAAATATATCATATAAATATTTAAGTAAAACCTATAATGGGATAATAGATAACTTTTTGTTGAAACATTTCTTAAAGTTTTCATCCATTTCCACAGGTAAACTATCTTGCATGTATTTAACACTACTCTTTGGAAGTGTTAACTTAAAAGTATCTTTCTGGTTTATAATTGTGACTTCGGATAAGCTATTATAAAAATACTTATCAATTTTATGAGCAAGACATAATATTATTGAAATTTTTTTGCATATTAGAATCTCCTCTTTTCTAAGGATATTTTTATATTCATCTGATAATTTGTAATCAAATTTACCGCTTAGTGCTATGGCGTAACCAAGCATTAATATTTGTTTATGTGTAAGTCCTGAAATTAAGGAGTTAATTATTATATATAAGCTGTGTTTATAAGCATGTTTTATGGAAATACTTATCCCCAAATCATGCAATTTAGCTGCTGCACCAAGAAGTTTATATTCTAATTCTAAAAATTCATAATTTGGTTTTTCAAGGTATTTAAAAAATACAAGAGATAAATCACGTATTTTTTCAGCATGTGAAATATTTAAGTCATTATTTGTTAAAATATTGTTCAATGAATAATCTAAAATATCAAGATTATCAAGATCTTTATTCAAGAGTTTTTCGTATAAAACACCTTCACGGATTCCATATTGACTAATTCTAAAAGCAGGACAATTGCAATAGTTCATAAGCATTACAAGTGCCGAGAAAGGTGCGGTAAATATGTCAGATCTTTCTCTAGGTAATCCCTTTAATTTTGCCTTTTGGTTCGTATTAAGATTGAGAACATATTCATGAATTATTTTAACTTCATCAAAAAGCATAGTATAATTATGGAGCAGATCAAGTGGATATTTAATAAATTTCTTGTGAATTTTACCAATCGAACGAGCTGTTCCGCCAATTCCTATTAAAGGCAAATTTTGAGCAAGCTTTAGCCAAGGTAACTTATCAAATTCATTAAATATAAATTTCTTAAATGCTGAAATAGTATTTTTGTCTGCTGACACATCAAAAGGAAATAGCTTAGTTAGTGGTATGGAGCCGAGAGGTAAACTTACTCCATTAAGTATTTTTTTATCTTTCATTAAAGTGATTTCCATGCTTGAACCGCCAATATCAATAAGTAAAGCATCCTTTATATCCATGGTAGCTTTGATTGTTATATATCCATAAGCTGATTCTTCAATTCCACTAAGAATTCTAATATCTAATTTAGTCTTCTCTTTTACCAAAGATAAAATATGATCTCTATTTTTTGCACGTCTGATTGCCTCAGTAGCAACTACAATTATTTCGACTACATCATTTTTCTCGCATAAAATCTTGAAGAATTCTAAAGTAATTAACAACTTACCTATTCCTTCATTTGATAAATTGTCATTTTCATCAATAAACTGACCAAGTCTTGTCATTCTTTTTTCTTCATCAATTATTTTAAATGAATTATTCTTATATATTTCATATACTAGAACCCTCATTGAATTGGAACCTATATCAATAACTGCGATATTTTTCATTGTTCACTCCTCCTCTATATAAAAATATGATAAAAAGTTAACTTGTATATAATAACATTTTAACTTAAAGTTAACAAAAATATTAGATTATATTAGTATACATTTAAATATATTACATTATTCAATGTGTATTTAAAATACTATATTTACAAATAATTAAATTAAGTTGAAAATGATTAGCTTATAGGATGAGGAGAATAATTATGGATGAAAATTATACATATGATAATTACGAAAATTTTTTTAATCGTGAACTTAGTTGGTTGGAATTTAATCAACGAGTTTTAGATGAAGCTAAGGATAATACGAACCCCTTATTGGAACGATTAAAATTTTTATCCATATCAAGTTCCAATCTCGATGAATTTTTTATGGTGAGAATTGGATCATTATATAGTCAAATTCAAGCAGGATTTGATGAAAGAGAAGTTTCTGGCTTAACACCAAGTGAACAGATTAGTAAAATACTTTATAGAGTTAGGGAGATGGTTAAGGACCAATATCATACATATGAGCATTTATATGACCACTTAGGTTCCAGAAATATAAGAATTTTCACGTATGATATGTTAAATGAAGAACAATTAGAATTTATAAATGACTATTATAAAAATATATTATATCCAGTTTTAACACCTATGGTAATTGATTCAGGTAGACCATTTCCTTTGTTGTTAAATAAAACATTAAATATAGGTGTTATATTAAAAGAAAGTAAGAGTGAACAAGAATTGTTTGCTACAATTCAAGTACCATCAGTTTTAGGGAGATTAGTTCCTATACCAGGAGGGATAGGTGAAAACTTTGTATTATTGGAAGATGTCATAAAAAACCACTTAAAGGAATTGTTTGGATTTAAAGTATTAACAACAGCGTGCTATAGAATAACTAAAAATGCAGATTTAAGTTTAAATGAAGAAGGAGCAGAAGATTTGCTTGAAACAATAGAAGAATCTCTTAAGCAGAGAAGGTGGGGGCTTGCCGTAAGATTAGAAATTGAAGAAACAAATGATACCAGGATCATAAATAAATTAGAACAAGAATTTGAAATTTCGGAGGATCAAATATTTTGTATAAAAGGGCCAATTGATTTAACATTTATAAATAAATTATATAGTATTAAGGGATATAGTGAACTTAAGTTTGAGCAAATAAAGAGTCTGCAAGTTAAGGAATTACAAGAAGAGGATATATTTCAAGAAATAAGCAAGAAGGATATTTTTCTACACCACCCATATGAAAGTTTTTCATTAGTAGTAAAATTAGTAGAAACTGCTGCTCAGGACGAAAAAGTACTAGCTATAAAGCAAACCCTATACAGAGTAAGTGGGAATTCACCTATAATAGCTGCTCTTTCAAAAGCAGCAGAAAACGGAAAGCAGGTAACAGTATTAGTTGAACTTAAAGCTAGGTTTGACGAAGAAAATAACATTCATTGGGCAAGGCAGCTTGAAAAAGCGGGATGTCATGTTATATATGGTGTGATTGGATTAAAAACTCATAGTAAAATATTATTGATTGTTAGAAAAGAAAAAAAAGGTATTAAAAGATATGTTCATTTAGGAACTGGAAATTATAATGATGTAACAGCTAAATTCTATACAGACATTGGGATAATAACATCAAAGCCTGAATATGGAGAAGATGCATCAGTTATATTTAATATGCTTTCAGGATATTTTAAACCTGAAAATATGAGTAAAATAACTATTGCACCGTACGGATTACGAAAAAAGTTGGAGCATCTAGTTGAAAGAGAAACTGAGCATGCTAAAAATGGAAAGAAAGCAAAAATAATTGCAAAAATGAATTCGTTAGTTGATAGAAAACTTATGATAGCTTTATATAAGGCATCACAAGCTGGAGTTAAAGTAGAACTTATAGTTAGAGGAATTTGCTCATTAAGACCTGGAGTTAAAGGCTTAAGTGATAATATAACAGTGAGAAGCATTGTAGGAAGATATTTGGAACACAGCAGAATATATTATTTTTATAATAATGGAAAAGAAGACACATATATATCAAGTGCTGACTGGATGTATAGGAATTTAGACAAAAGAGTTGAAACTATGACAGTAATAGAAGATAATCTTATAAAAAAGGAACTTAAAGAAATGCTTGAATTATATATAAAAGATAATGTTAAAAGTAGGATATTGCTAGAAGATGGTTCTTATACAAAAATTAAAAGTGAAGGTAAAATTGTTAATGCACAGAAGGATATGATAGAGATTTGTAAAAAGTTTAATCAGAAAAGTTAGATGAATATATGATTTAAATAAATATGTTATATGTTGAGCAGAAGTGATATAAGCAAATAAAATTCGATAGAATTTAATAATTAGGATTCTTGAAAATGGAAATTAGCTTAAGTAGTGTTAAATAGAGATAAAAAAGGCTAAAGTGTTAATAGCTATAATCGATAATTAATTATAAGAATATAATTGAGACATAAATATTAAATTACATTAAATATTCTAGGAGATGAGCAAAATGAAGAATAACAAATTAAGAATTTTATCTTTAGCCTTATTAGCATTCCTAGCTCAAGGATCTTGTACTTATGCAGCAAGTTCGGATAAGAGCGATTATACTAAAGATGAATTAAACAATTTAACTCCAGGATGGGATGCAAAAGACATAGACAAAAGTAACTATAAAGTTGATTCCTATAAAAACTCATTTTCAAGTACGCAGACCCCGGATGCAAAGGATAAGGATACTAGTGATACAACAAGTAAAGACAATACTTCAAGTGCAACAACTGCTGTAGACACAAGTGTAGGAAATGCTATCGTAAGCAGTTCACCGAGCACAGGAAACAGAGGAGATTTTTGGGGAAAGACTTCAGATGGAAAATGGATATTGATTGAACAAGGTGTTCCAGTAAGTGGTTGGAAAATGGTAAGAGGACAATGGTATTACATGGATTCTAATGGAGTAATGCAGACTGGATGGATAAACGATGGAAACAACTGGTATTATTTAAATTCAGATGGATCTATGGCATATAATACGTATGTAGGCGGTTATTATCTTGATTGGAACGGTGTTATGCAATAATCTATTAAAAAATAAATTGTTATAAGTAATTTCTAGGCAAAACTTATGTTTGGTTTAATCAATCAAGCTGTGAGTTTTGTCTTTTTTATTTTGAATAGAAAAGAGTTGAATCTTAATATTTAACAAGCAAGGTATAATAATTTATCTTAAATGGAAAAATGAAAGATGATAAAATTATTATTTATAAAATGATAAAAGATAATGACATTTAAAATTTTATAAATAATAAATATAGTTAAGTGCAAGAGTAAAGTCGTTAATAACGAATTTACTCTTGCAATCAAGAAGTTAGTTTTTCATTTTACCAAAATAATAAATATATATACTTGACATAAAGTTAACTCTAAGGTGTAAAATTTATAGGAAAGGTTCATATTCATGGATTTATTACCTGATATTCTTATATTATGATATGAAAAAATAATATAGATTGAGGTATGAGAAACAAAATTCATGGATTACTATTTTTAATAATTATAACTTAAATTATATATTATAAGGAGAGAGCGTTTATGGAAAATTTTAATTATTCAATACCTACTAAAGTTTATTTTGGAAAAGGGCAAATCAAAAATCTTGCTGCCATAATTAAAGAATATGGTAATAAAATACTTATAGCATATGGCGGAGGAAGTATTAAGAAAATTGGGTTATACGATGAAATGATTAAAATATTAAATGATAATTCAATATCATATGTTGAATTGTCAGGAATAGAGCCAAATCCAAGAATTGAAACAGTAAGAAAAGGAATTAAAATTTGTAAGGAAAATAATGTTGAAGTAGTTCTTGCTGTAGGAGGCGGAAGTACAATAGATTGTGCGAAAGTTATTGCGGCAGGAGTAAAATACGAAGGAGATCCATGGGATTTAGTAACTAGTCCACAAAAAATTAATGAAGTATTGCCTATAGTAACAATATTAACACTATCAGCGACTGGTTCTGAGATGGATCCACATGCTGTGATTTCTGATATGACAACTAATCAAAAATTGGGTACAGGTCATGAAAATATGAAACCAAAAGCTTCAATTTTAGATCCTGAGTATACTTATTCAGTTCCTAAAAATCAAACTGCAGCTGGAACTGCTGATATTATGAGTCATATATTTGAAACTTATTTTAATCATACAAAGGGTGTGGATATCCAAGATAGTACAGCCGAAGGATTACTTAGAGCTTGCATAAAATATGGTAAGATTGCAATAGAGAATCCAAAGGATTACGATGCAAGAGCAAATTTAATGTGGGCTTCAAGCTGGGCTATTAATGGCTTGATTTCATATGGAACAAATTCACCTTGGGTGGTACATCCAATGGAGCATGAATTGAGTGCTTTTTATGATATAACACATGGGGTTGGATTGGCTATATTAACACCTCATTGGATGAAATATTCTTTAGACGATACTACTGTTTTTAAGTTTGCTCAATATGGAATAAATGTTTGGGGAATAGATAAAAACTTAGATAAGTTTGAAATAGCAAATAAAGCAATAGAAAAGACATCTGAATTCTTTAAGGAATTGGGTATACCAAGTACTTTAAGGGAAGTTGGCATTAAAGAAGATAAGTTAGAATTAATGGCAAAAAAGGCTATGAATCCATATTTTAAGTATGCTTTTAAGCCATTAGATGAAAATGATATATTAAAGATTTTTAAAGCAGCACTTTAGCAAATACCACAGTGTACGCTTGTGTAAGAAAAGTCTAAATATATTAGATTAATAGCGTACAAATTTTATGAAAATTATATACTAAAATATTAACGGCAGTATACTTACTGCCGTTAATACTATATAAATTTAGAGGGAGATAATGTTTATGGAATTATTTAGTAAAGGTGATAAAGTAGGAATTGTTGCTTGTTCAAATGGCTTAGATAAAAGTAATATATTAAAGATGAACGAGCTAGGACAAGCATTGAAAGAATTAGGACTTATACCTGTATTTAGTGATAATTTATATAAAAATTATTCTGTATTTAATGGGAGTAATAAAGAAAAAGCTGAAATATTAATGAATTTTTTTATAGATAATGATATTAAGGGGATTTTTGATGTATCCGGTGGAGACTTAGCTAATGGCATATTGGATCATTTGAATTTTGAAACGATAAGAAATAATATGAAACCATTTTTTGGGTATAGTGATTTGTCTGTAGTTATTAATGCTATATATTCTCAAACAAATATGAAGACTTATTTATATCAAATAAGGAATTTAATTGGTGATAGAAGAGAAGTTCAAGTGGAAGAATTTAAAAATACATTTATGGATAATGGAAGTAAACTTTTAACATTTAATTATGAATGGGTGCAAGGATGTGCTATGGAAGGAATTGTGGTAGGAGGAAATCTTCGATGTTTATTAAAACTGGCAGGTACAAAATATATGCCAGATTTTAAAGATAAAATTATTTTCTTAGAAAGTTTAGGTGGTGACGTTCCAAAGATGTTCACGTATTTGACACAATATAAACAACTGGGAGTATTTGAACAAGTTAAAGGAATAATTCTTGGTGAATTCAGTGAAATGGAAAGAGAAAAACACGTTCCAAACATTTTGGAAATTACTAAAGAGATAGTAGAAAATTCTAATATTCCAATTATAAAAACTAGTGAAATTGGTCATAGCAAAAGTTCAAAATGCATAATAATTGGAGGAAAAATAAAACTATAGTTTATATGAAAAACCATGTGCGAGTAGAAGTGATTCTTTTATATACATGGTTTTTACATTATTTTATGGAATTTATATGAATTTTAACCTATAATTATATAGTACATAATGAAAATATTATAATGGGAGGGGAAAATGTTAAAAAACTTTAGGACATTATCTATAACAATAGTTATGTTATTAATAAATTCTATTGCTTTTACAGGATGTAAAATTGATACAAGAGATAATTATGGTCTGGATAAGGACAATCCTGTTGCAGTGGAAGTATGGCATTATTATAATGGAATACAAAAAATACAGTTTGATAAAATGGTAGAGGAATTTAATAAAAGCGTAGGTAAAGACAAAGGAATAATTGTTGAGGCATTTAATCAAGGAAGCGTAAGTGAACTTACGGATAAGGTCATTGATATCACAAAGAAAAAAGTTGGAGCAGAAAAAATGCCAGATGCTTTTATGGCATATCCAGATACAGCTTATGAGATAGAGAAGTTAGGACTTTTATCAGACTTTGGCAAATATATGTCAGAGAATGAAATAAATAAATATATAGACAGTTACATAAATGAAGGAAAATTGGATACTGAAGATAAGCTAACTATATTTCCATTAGCTAAATCTACAGAAATTTTAATAGTAAACAAAACAGATTGGGAAACGTTTTCCGAAGAAACAAATGCAGATATAAGTGAGTTTAATACTTGGGAAGGGATCGCAAATTTAGCTAAAAAATACTATGATTGGACTGATAGAAAAACAGAAGCTAAAGATGACGGGAAAACTTTTTTCGGAAGAGATGCTATGGCAAATTACATGATAATTGGAAGTCAAGAATTGGGTGAGGAGATATTCAAGGTTACTAATGGCAAGCTAGAGGTTAATATTAATGAAAAGGTTATGAGAAAGCTATGGGATAATTTTTATGTGCCATATATAAATGGATATTACGGAGCATATGGCAGATTTCGTTCTGATGATGCAAAGGTAGGAAATATAATCGCATTAGTAGGATCTACGTCTGGAGCAGGGTATTTTCCAGATTCAGTTATAACAAATGATGATCAAAACTATAAAATTGAATCGATGATTTTACCGCTTCCTAAGTTTAAAGATTCAAAAGTTGCGTATATGCCACAGCAAGGTGCAGGTATGGTCATGATTAAATCTGACTCTAGACATGAATATGCAGTTACAGAATTTTTGAAGTGGTTTACAGAGTCTGATAGAAATGCTAAGTTTTCAATAGCAGCTGGATATTTACCTGTTAAGAAAGAAGCAAATCATAGTGAATTTATTGAGGGGAAAATTAATAATAACGATGTTTTGGATGTCCCCAAAAAGTCACAAGAAGCTGTTTTAGAAGCTATAGATCAGGAAAGAACATACAAGTTTTATGCAAGTAAAGCTTTTAATGGCGCAGATGAAGCAAGAGATATTTTAGAAAAATCTATGCTGGAAAAAGCAAAAATAGATAGAGAAAAAGTTAAATCTTTGTTGAAAAAAGGAATTTCTAGAGAAGAAGCTATAAAGAGTTTTAACACAGATGATAATTTTAATAATTGGCTTGAAGATTTAAGAAAAAGCATTAATGCAGTTACTTAATTTGATTTGTAATTCATAAAATTACAAAGGTTCAAAGTCACTGCGAGCGGGGTGAAATAATGTTCTTAATAAAAAATAAGAACTCTATAATTAGAAAGTTACTTATTCCAATGGTAATTGTTGTATTAGCACAAGTAGTGCTTTTTGTAAGTGTGGTTCTATTGAGTGGAATTGTTGGGATTCTTAAAAATAATTCATTTAATTTGTTAAACCAGAAAATTCAATCAAGAGGTAGTTACATTCAAAATGAGATGATTCAACATTGGAGTAATGTTAGTGAATCTGAAAGCTTGATTAATGCTAATATTTTGCACAAGCTTCATAGTAATGGGATTACGGTAAAGGATTTGGACAGCAACACACAATTCACTAAAGAGTTATTGGAAGATGTTTCGAGTGATTTGATATTTATGCTCAGAAAGAATTATGTAACTGGAGCATTTTTAATACTTGATAATAATTCTGAAGAAAAAGTAGGATTATATTTTAGAGATTTAGATCCTAATTCAAATCCAAGTGATAAATCAGATTTATTGATGGAAAGAGGTCCTGCTTCCATTGCACAAAATTTGGGGATTCCTTTAGATACATGGTGGAATAACAGGTTTATATTTAATCAGAATAAGAATTCATCTCCAGAAGAATTTTTTTCAAAGCCTATCAACGCAGCTGTAGATAATAAAGGATTATCTTATAAGGATTTAGGATATTGGAGTAAACCATTTTCATTAAGTGATAAAGATATACAAATTGTTACTTATTCAGTTCCGTTGTTAGATGAAAATGGCAAACCATACGGAGTTCTTGGAATTGCTATTTCATTAAATTATTTAAATTCATTACTTTCATATGATGAAATAGACTCTAATGGGAGAGGTGTTTATCTAGTAGGCGTTGACGATAACAAGAATATGAACTTTGAAAAGATTACAACAACAGGACCATTAGCAGGAAAAATACTTGGAGAAGAAAAAAATATTCAGTTTAATAAAAAAGAAATATATGATTCAATATATGAGATAAAAGAACCAGATTCAAAAAATATAGCTTATGCATCAACAAAATATATTAATTTATATAATACAAATACACCATTTGAAAAAGATACTTGGGCAATTATTGGAATAATAGAAAAGGATAATCTTCTATATTATTCAGAGAGATTTGAAAGGCTTCTATCGGTATCATTAATTATTTCGACTCTGGGGGGAATAATAGTAATTGTTATTGTAGGTGAAAGGGTTACGAAGCCAATAAGAAATTTAGCTCAGGATGTTAGAGAAAGTAATCCTAGTAAACCAATAGAACTTGGGAAAATAAGTATCTCAGAAATCGATGAGTTGTCATCAGCAATAATGACGTTAAGTTCTAACGTGGCAGACTCTGCTTCGAAAATGTCTCAAATTATAAAATTATTCAATATGCCCATAGGCGCTTTTGAATATAAAATAGGACATGAAGTAGTGCTATGTACAGACACATTTTTTGATGTAATAGGAATTGAAAAATCAAAGCGATTTGATTCATACGTAGATAAAAGATATTTTAGTAAAATTATAAAGAAGATAACAGAGGAGAAAGAAAGTTTTCAAGAAGAAACTTATAGGATTAAAGGAGCGAATAAAGAAACTAAGTGGATTAAGTTAAAAATTTTAGAGGAAGAGTCTAGAACTCTAGGAGTAGTAAGTGATATTACACAAGAAATTTTAGAAAAGCAAAAAATAGAGTATGAAAGAGATTATGATATACTTACTAATATGTTAAATAGAAGAGCATTTCATAATACAGTAAAAGAAATATTAGAAAGCGAGGATCTTAAAGTAGGAGCATTTATAATGTGGGATTTAGATAACTTGAAATATGTAAATGATACTTATGGACATGATTATGGCGATGAATACATAAGAAAAGCATCCGAAATATTAAAGGAATTTGAGAAATATGGAGGAGTTGTTGGAAGAAGATCAGGGGATGAGTTCTATACATTTTTATACGGATATGAAGATAAGTACGAAATTAGAAAAATTGTAAAAAGTATTCATTCTGGTATCGAGAATTCAGTACTTAAGTTACCTAATAATAGAGAATTGAAAGTTAGAATATCAACAGGGATAGCATGGTATCCACATGATGCTATAACTTTTAAGGATTTAGCTAAATATTCAGATTTCGCAATGTATAAAATTAAGAAAACAGTAAAAGGAAATATAAGTGAGTTTAACAAAGAAGAATATACTGAGGATTCTTTCTTGTTCAGCAGTCAAGAAGATTTAAATAAATTACTTGATGAAAAACTTATTAAGTATGCATTTCAGCCAATAATAGATGCAAGAACAGGAAAAATATTTGCGTATGAAGCTCTTATGCGTTCACAGTTAGAGTCCCTTAAAAATCCGCTTCATATAATAAAGCTTGCAACTGCTGATTCACGATTATATGAAATAGAGAAAATTACATTTTTTAAAGCTCTTGAGAGCTTTGTAAGGAATAAAGAGGAATTCAAGGATGCTAAACTTTTTATAAATTCTTTGCCAAACTATGTCTTATCATATGAGGATAGGAAGAGGTTTGAAGAATTGTATGGAGAACATCTTGATAGATTAGTAATAGAACTACTTGAAAATGAACGCTCTAATGGAGATAACATTTCTATAAAAAGAAAAGTAATTGAAAAGTGGAATGCCAAACTTGCTATTGATGATTTTGGCTCAGGATATAATAATGAAGCAGTATTGTTAGCAATTACACCAGATTATGTTAAAATAGATATGGAAATTGTAAGAGGAATTGATAAAGATTTAAATAGGCAGCAGATTTCAAAAAACCTCATATCTTATGCTAAACAAAGAAAAATTAAAGTTGTAGCTGAAGGGGTTGAAACAAGAGAAGAATTAACGAAACTTATAGAATTTGGAGTTGACTATCTCCAAGGATATTATTTTAGCAAACCAGAATTTACTCCACCTGAGATAAGTAAAGACTTAGTTATGGATATTCTGGAAATCAATAAAGAATTTAACACAAAATAAAACCAAGTCATATTTTGGGGGATAGATACGAATGGAAAAAGAAGTAGGCGCTAAAGTTGTTAATGGGAAAATAATAATAGCTGATGGGATAAATGGGGAAATTATAACTATAAAAGCTAAAGAAAATGTAAATCTATTTATTAATGATGTAGAATGTGAAAAGTTTAAACCATATGAAGTAAGTTCAAAAGATAAGATTACTTATAATTGCGAGACAACTCCTGCAAAGAGAGAAGTAAATATAACTATATCTGAAGATAAAATGAAAGCTTATATGACAGTGGAGTATATACCTAAGACTGAATACAAAATAAAGGACAGGGAATTTTACATAAATTTAGCTGTATCTACTGAAGTTCTGTTGAAAGAAGAACCTGAATACTTTACTGTTCAAGAGTTATATAAAAAACTAAAAGAAAAAGGAATAGTTTTTGGAATAAAGGAAGAATCTTTAGAATTGATCTTAAAAGGGTGCTCGAGTGAAGTTTTGGTCGCAGAAGGATTGGAGCCAGTTAAGGATACACCGAGTGAGGTAAAGTTGTTTTTTACACCAACTCAAATGGTTTTTCCAGAACCAGATTCTAATGAGAAAGTAGACTTTAAAAATTTATTTAGAATTTCCAATGTTAATGCTGGAGATAAAATCGCAGAAATAATCCCTGAGATTCCGGGAAAGAATGGAATGAATATTTTGGGTAAAGTTATAGAGCGTGAATATATTCGAAGCTTACCAATTGATGCATCAAAAGGATGTAAGATTGAAAATAATCATATTATATCTCTTATTGATGGAAAAGCACATATTGCTAATAGAAGTGTAAGCGTAAATCCTATTTACACCGTAGAATCAGTAAATATGGAAACTTGCAACATTAAATTTTATGGAGATGTAGAAGTTTATGATAGCGTACAGGATAATATGTTTGTTAGCGCTGGAGGTTCATTAGATGTAAGTCAAAATGTTAATATGGCTAATGTTGTTACAGGTGGAGAAATAACAATCTTAGGAAACACAATTAATTCAAAGATATTATCAGGACAAGTAGATATAAGAAAAAAAGAATATTCAGATGTACTTACTGAATTTAAAAATATTTTAGTTAGTATGATAGAGTATATTAACGGATTGAATCTACAAAATTTTGAAAGAAAAGATTTTGTAAAGACACTGACTGAGAAGAATTTTGGGAATTTTCAAAAAGTAGCATTAAATATAATTTCTTTAAATATAAAAAATAAAACAAAACGCAGCAAACTTGTAGATTTTATAAAAGGAAAGATATTAGGACTTAATATCTTGGAAATAAAGTCAATTTATGATCTAAAAACTTTACTTAACATATTGGATAATGAAATAGATTATTATGATAAGAATATAATAGTCCCCCTAGATATTCGGATTGGTTATTGTCAAGAATGCGAGATAAAATCTACAGGAAATATTATCATAGGTGGTAAAGGTGAATATACTTCAAAGTTAACTGCAATGAAGGATATAATTTTTACAAGATCTGATTCGGTGGCCAGAGGGGGAGTCTTATCTGCCGGTCAAAATATAAGTTTAGGAGTAGTAGGGAGCAGAGCATATATACCTACAACGTTAATGGTACCACAGTATGGGAGAATAACTGCTGCTAAAGCATATACAAACACAGTATTTTGCTTTGGTAGGACAAAGGTTACATTGGATGAAGATCTGAAAAATATTAATGTATATTTTAATAGTGAGAAAAGGGCAATTGAATTTGGTAAAACGGCACTGTAAAACTACCTACTCTAAAAATATAAAAAATATAGGGTATGATGGTTCGAAAGAATATGTTTGTTTTAAAAGAATTTTTGGAGAAAATTAAAGAATTATAAAAATAATAAGTAAGTATTTGTCTAAAAAATATATATGTGATATAATAAGTCAACAGTTCATACAAAAGACTCGTATATTTCCGATATTATGGTTGGAAAGTCTCTACCTGCTATCCGTAAATTAGCAGACTACGAGGTAGTGTTTTAGTGCTAAGTATTATTATATTCGCATATAAATACAACACCTCAGCTTTAAGATGGGGTGTTGTATTTTTTTGAAAACTTTTCTGAATATATGTATAAAGAATTTGCGTGTCTATGTATGATTAAATTTTACATAGGGAGATTGAAAGAAAATGGAATTAAGTAACAAAGAGATTTTAATCGAAGATTTGGACTGTAAAAATGAAGAAATTAGCGAGCTTCTTTATGGAGTTGAAGACAAGCCTAATTTATCTACACAAATTTTGCTAGGATTTCAGCACATATTTGCTGCGTTTGGAGGAATTATAGTAGTTCCATTAGTTATTTCTAGTGCATTAGGTTTTGATATAGTTACATCAACAGCACTTATGAGTGCAACTATATTGTCAGCTGGGATAGCAACTTTTATTCAATCGAAAGGTATTGGTCCTGTTGGTGCAAGAGTTGCATGTATAATGGGAACAGATTTTACATTTGTAGCACCATCAATTGCAATTGGGAGTATTTACGGACTTCCAGGAATATTAGGTGGGACAATACTTGGGTCATTAGTCGGAATAGGTTTAAGCTTTGTAATACGACCTATGATGAAATTATTTCCACCACTTGTTACAGGAACAGTGATAACATTGATAGGACTAACTCTATTACCTGTATCGATGGATTGGGCTGCTGGTGGTAGTGGTTCGCCTAATTATGGAAACTTAACTAATATTTCAATTGCTATGATTGTAATGATTATAACTTTATTGTTAAACAGATATGGAAAGGGATTAGTAAGCAGTGCCTCAATATTAATTGGAATGGCAATTGGATACATTGTTTGTATTCCTCTTGGAATGGTTGATTTTTCATCAGTAAGTTCAGCAAGTTTTATATCATTTCCAAAGATATTTGAGCATGGAGTTAATTTTGATCCTAAATTAGTACTTCCATTTATTCCTGCTTATTTTGTTACAACAATTGGAACAGTAGGATGTTTAAAAGCTATCGGAGAAGTTTCAAAGGTTGAAATGGACGATAAGAGAATTGGAGCAGGAGTATTATCTGATGGACTTGGAAGCATGCTTGCAGGTATTCTTGGAACTTTCCCTAATACATGTTTCAGTCAAAATGTAGGTTTAATTCCGTTAACAAAAGTAGCAAGTAAATATGTGGCTATGATGGCTGGGATAATACTCGTAATACTAGGGTTTTTACCAAAATTTGCAGCACTAATAAATATAATGCCTCAACCAGTTTTGGGTGGAGTAGGTATTGTAATGTTTGGTACAGTTGCGGCATCGGGTATTAAGACTTTAAGCAGAGTAGAATTAAATAACCGTAATTTATTAATAATAGCAACAGCAATTGGACTTGGTGTTGGAATTACATTCCGTCCTGATTTTATAAGTCAATTACCAGAAGGTCTTAAAATGATTTTCTCATCAGGTATTTCGACTGGAACTATTGCAGCGCTAATATTAAATTTATTATTAAAACAAGAAAAGAGTGGAGTAGAATAGAATGGAAAGCTTACATAAAAGAATTTTAGAAGAAGGACAAGCATTGTCAGAAAATGTACTGAAAGTTGATTCATTTTTAAATCATCAAGTGGATCCGGAATTAATGTACGAAATGGGTACATACTTTAAAAATTACTTTGAGAATCATAAAATAACAAAGGTGTTTACAATTGAAAGTTCTGGTATAGCACCTGCTGTGATGACTGCAATGCAAATGAATTTGCCTATGGTTACTCTAAAAAAGCAAAACTCAAAAATACTAAATGGTGATGTTTATCAAACAACTGTACATTCATTTACTAAAAGTTTAGATTATGAGTTGACATTATCTAAAAAATATATAAATGATGAAGATAATATATTAGTTATAGATGATTTTTTAGCAAATGGCGAAGCGGCACTTGGGGCTGCACGTTTGATAGAAGAAGCTGGAGCAAAAGTTGCAGGAATAGGAATAGTAATAGAAAAGTCATTCCAAAAAGGAGCTCAAATGCTTAAGGACAAAGGATATGATGTATACTCTTTGGCAAGAATAGCGAAACTATCAAAAGGTATAATAGAATTTGCTAAATAAAGTATTTTTATTACAAAGTAAAAATTAAATTATATTTATTATAGATACCCAACTTTAAAACTAGATTTATGTGATAACTTACCGAAATCATAAATATTTTGATTCCGAAAAGCTATGAAAATATCGCTGAAGATTCTAAGCAGCAGGTGTATCCACTTTAGCATGCTCCAACTTTCAGTTTGACAAGCTAAAATGGAACAACCTACAGCTAAGAACCTTTAACAGCTCATTTTCAAATGTTTTCTCCGCAAATATATTTATAATTTCTAGTGAAGATATAAACTTAAAGTTTTAGCAATTTTGTAAATATGTTAATCAATAAGTCGAATTTTTAAATTGTTTATCTATAGCATTTTAAAGAGTGTCTAATAAAGATCTTATAAATTAGAGTTGTTCAATTTTGCATAATACAAGCAAAGTTGAACAACTTTTAATATTTTACAGAGCATTTAAATTATCTAATAGTCATTAAAAAGTTATATAAAAATTATTTTTTATATAACTTTTTTTCAATGGAATTCATTTTTTTGTGTTTAATATACACAAGATATAAAATAAAATACTTTATCGGGATAAAGGGAGTATAGTACTTTCTTAAATCAATTATTGATTTATGTCATTCTAAAAAGTAAAATAGATATATAATTAATTCCCAATATATGAAATTCTTTATTGGAAAGCTATATAAAATAAAAAGGAGACAAAGATATGAAAGCTTATGAACGTTTATTAAAATACGTTAAGGTATATACTACCTCAGATGAATCTTCAGAAACACATCCAACAACTAAAAGACAATTTGATTTAGCTAATATATTAGTTGAAGAAATGAAGGAAATTGGACTTCAAGATTGTAAAGTTGATGAACATTGTTATGTATATGGAGTTATTCCTGCAACAAAAGGATATGAAAATAAAGCAAGTATAGGGCTTATAGCTCATATGGATACAGCACCAGCGGCTAATGGAAAAAATGTAAAACCACAAATCATAGAAAATTATGATGGCGGCGATATTATTTTAAAAGGAAATAATAGCATTTTGTCACCTAAAAAGTTTCCACATTTAAAAAACTTAAAAGGTAAGACTATAATTACTACAGATGGAACATCATTGCTTGGAGCTGATGATAAAGCAGGTATTGCAGAAATACTTACTGCATGTGAAACTATAATAAATGAAAATATTCCTCATGGGAAAATATGTGTCGGATTTACTCCAGATGAAGAAGTTGGACTTGGAGCGCATTTATTTGATGTAAAAAATTTCGGGGCAGATTTTGCATATACAATTGATGGAGGCGAGGAAGGTGAAATTTCATATGAGAATTTCAATGCTGCAGCAGCAGAAGTGAATATTCATGGGGTATCAGTTCATCCAGGGTCTGCAAAGAATACAATGATTAATGCAACAAATGTAGCTATTGAATTTAATTCTATGCTGCCATCATGCGAAAGACCTGAGCATACAGAAGGATATGAAGGTTTTTATTATTTAGATAGTTTTAATGGAAATACTGAACATGCATCACTAAAGTATATTTTGAGAGATCATAATAAGGAAAAGTTTGAAAATAGAAAATCAACAATGCAATTAATAGAAAAATTATTGAATGAAAAATATGGTGAAGGAACAGTTAGGGTTACATTAAAAGATCAATATAAAAATATGGTTGAACTTATAAAACCTTGTATGCATTTAATAGATAACGCTACAGATGCTATGAAAGATTTAGGTGTTGCTCCAATAATAGAACCTATTAGAGGAGGTACTGATGGTGCTACTTTAAGTTATATGGGACTTCCATGTCCTAACCTTGGAACAGGAGGCCATGCTTTCCACGGTGAATTTGAACATATTGCAGTTGAGAGTATGGACATTTGCACTGAAATTATAATAGAAATTCTAAAGAGATATGCAAATCAATAAATGAGAATATTTAATCTGAAATAAATTTTTTGGATTAAATTACAAGTGAAAATATGAGATTATAAAAAATGAATTATTAAATTAAATATTATACCTCAGGTTTTTAATTACATTAAGAGCCTGAGGTATTATTATATTATTTTATAAAATGCAGAAAATATATAAGTTCTTACTAATGAATACTTTTTTAATGGAAGATGTATTTAAATGAAACTTTTTAAAAAGTCGAGAATTTAAGAACTTAAGAATTTAAGAATAAAGGAATATAAGAATTTAAATTTTTAACAATAAAAAAACTTAGAAAGTTAATAATTTATAGGGAACATAAGGGTTTGTAGAGTATATAGAAATCACCATAAATAATAGATTTAAGTTATTATGCTTAGAATAGTATAAAAATTACTAATATAGCTTGTTCGAGCTATTCTATTTATTTCTATTAGATAGGTAGTTCTTGTGAATAGCATTAAAGAAAAAGTCGGTAATTTCTTCATTAATTTTATCATTAGAATTATTATGGACTTGATTATTTTTCTTTTTTAAACAAGGAGTATGTTCATTAGATTTTTGCTTTTTAGCTGAATCGAATTTTATTATTTTTGAATTGCTCATTATAATATCATCTCCGTTTTTTATTATAGAATGTCTTTCGCCATTTATATATTTTACATACATTAATTCCATGAACGCACCGCCTTATACTTATTAATTAAAATAAAAGTATTAAATAAATTTACTGATAACTAAGTATATGAGTCTAGCTTATGAAATATTACATAATAATATTAAAGTGATTTTTATCACCGATATGAGTTATGGTATAATTTTCATGTAATCTTATAAAGGAATAAATATATTTAATCATAGTTATATTATTAATAAGAAATATTTTTGCAGTTAAATATTATATTAGTATATGGAGTGGGATAAATGAAAAATAATGCAGCACAAAGAGAATTTAAAAAGTATAAGGGTCAGATAAATCAAATAGAAGAAATAGTTGAGCATTCAAAGCCAGGAGCATTATTAGAGCATGAGAGTTCAATAAGAAAGAAACTTAGACATCTTAAGGAATTAGAAAATCAGAGTTTAAGAGATTTTAATGAGGTTTATGAGAGATATGAAGAGCTATTAGAAACTGTTTCAAAGAAAATGCTTGATTACTATAATAAAAATAATAATACAAGTTTTGATTTTTATGAAGTAGTGCGTGGAAATTATAATAGTTTTTTAAATCAAGGACTAATGACAATATTAACTAAACAACATATTCCCAAATTAGTTGCAAAAGAATTTGAAGAAAATTTCCCAAGTAATCCTAAAGATGAGTATCGTCAAGCAAGAAGCATGAAAAGAAAGTTCTACATACATTTAGGCGATACAAATACAGGTAAAACTTATAATTCTTTAGAACGTCTTAAAAGTGCAAAAAAAGGTGTTTATTTATCACCACTTAGAATTCTAGCTTTAGAAAATTTTGAAAAGTTAAATAGAGAAGGAGTAATTTGTGATCTTTTAACTGGTGAAGAGGAAATAATAAATGTAGGATCTACTCACACATCATGTACAATAGAGAAAGTTAATTTAAAAGAACATTATGATATAGCTGTAATTGATGAGATTCAGATGATAAGTGATCCTTTTCGTGGAATGGCATGGAGTAAAGCTCTACTAGGGCTTCAATGTGATGAAATACATATATGTGGAGCTGCTAATGCTAAATATATATTAGAAACAATTATAAGTGATTGTAAAGATGAATATGAAATAAGAGAATATATAAGAGCTATACCATTAGAAGTTGAATATAAGAATTTTAGTTATAATGATGTTCAGGAAGGTGATGCTGTTGTAGTCTTTTCTAAAAAAAGAGTATTAGAAATAGCAGAGGAATATTCAAGTAGAAACATCAAGGCAAGTATAATTTATGGTGATTTACCACCTGAAGTTAGGAAAATGCAATACGAACAGTTCATTAATAAAGAAACAAAGATTCTTGTGACTACTGACGCAATAGGAATGGGAGTCAATCTTCCTATTCGAAGAATTATATTTATGAGTATAAGGAAATTTGATGGAGAAGAAGTAAGAGAGTTAACTTCGCAGGAAATAAAGCAAGTAGGAGGGCGTGCTGGTAGGATTGGTATTTATGACGTTGGGTATATTGCCAGTGTTGGCGGCAATGCAGATATAATTAAATCTAAATTAGAAACAGAAGACGAGGTTATAAAACAAGCTGTTATAGGGCCATCAGAAGCAATACTTAAGATTAGAAGTCTGCCTTTAAATGAAAAATTAGCCCTTTGGAGTACAAGAACAGAAAAATTAGATTATTATACTAAGATGGATGTAAGTGAATATATTTTGATCTTGGATAGGCTAAGGAAATACAAGCTTAATGAAGAAATTCAATGGGATTTACTGAAAGTTCCATTTGATGTGTCTAGAGATGAACTTATGAATGCATTTTTAAATTATGTAGATGAACTATTTGTGAATAAACAGAAAGAATTATTTAAACCCCAAAACTTTAATGGTGGTTTGGATGATTTAGAGATTTATTATCAGAAGATAAACATGTATTACTCATTTTCTAAAATATTTAATTTAAAACTAGACGTTCAATGGGTTTATGATGAGAGATTAAAAGTAAGTGAAGAAATAAATGATATATTATTAAGACTTTAATAATATCAATAATTAATGATGTAATAGGTAATAATAAATTGAGTATTAAGCTTACTTAAATTTGTTATTACCTATTATTTCGTAAAAACACATTTCAAAATAAACATTATAAAATTAGCAACCTAAGAAAGATTTAAAATTAGTAACAAAATATGATAAGGGACAATAATATGAGATTGAAAACATAGAGTAATAATGTTAATAGATAAATTTGTCCTATTTCAATTTTTCATGAAATATTGGAGGTAGCTGATTGAGTAATAATATTATCGAAATGAATAAAATTACTAAAAGTTTTTTTATAGGGAAAGAAAATCAATTAGATATACTTAAGGATATTGATATTAATGTACAAAAAGGTGAATTTATAGCCATTGTTGGCTCATCTGGATCTGGAAAGAGTACATTAATGAATATTATAGGAGTACTTGATAGACAAACATCAGGTCAGTATGTTCTTGATGAAATAGATGTTAGTAAAGTAAGCGATAATAAATTAGCAGAGATCAGGAATAAGAAAATTGGATTTGTATTTCAGACTTCTAATTTAATAGCTAGAACAAATTCTATCCAAAATGTAGAGCTGCCAATGCTATACTATGGAATGGATAGAAGAACAAGAATTAATAGAGCAAAAGAACTATTGGAGTTAGTTGGAATGGGAGATAGGTTAACTCACCTGCCTAGTGAGCTGTCAGGAGGGCAGAAGCAAAGAGTTGCTATTGCTCGTGCATTAGCAAATGATCCAGATATTATACTTGCTGATGAACCAACAGGAGCGCTTGATTCAGAAACAGGAAGAATAGTCATGAATTTATTTCATAAAATACATGAAAAGCAAGGAAAGACTATAGTGCTAATTACGCATGATAATAATTTAGCAAGTGAAACCCAAAGGATATTAACTATAAAAGATGGAAAAATTATTGGGGAAAAGCATCTTTGTTAAAAAATATAAACTCAAATTATTTATTGATATTTCATATTAAATAATTCCGTATTATTGTAATAGTATAGCACATTTATGAAATGTTGTTTACAAATACCAATAACATCGCTAAAGTAATATACGAATTTGAAAATTTATCTCAATGATTATATTAAAATGGAATTTTATAAGGAATTGAAAAGGTTAACTTTAAAATTATCATAAAATTTTCTTGAAAATTGTAATAATATATTTATATATATCCAATTTTGAGGTATACTTTAATTGTTTGAGTTTTTTTATAATAATAAGCCGATTTACAAAATAATTTAAAAAGGGGAACGCAAATGAGTGAATTAAATCATGAACTTGGAATTATAGCATTAGAAAGTTGTTCAGAATTAGGAAATGCTATAGACAAGTATATCCAAAAAAACAGAAATTGTACTGAGTCATTCTTAGTGCCACTTGATGAAATACGATTTTCTAATGGAGAAGGAAAAGTAAAAATTTCTGAATCTATCAGAGGAAAGGATATTTATATTTTATGTGATGTTGGAAACTATAGCTGTACATATAAGATGTTTGGGATTGAAAATCACAAGGGTCCTGATGAACATTTTCAAGATATAAAGAGAACTGTTGCAGCAATTAGAGGTAAGGCAGCAAGAATAACTGTAATTATGCCTCTTTTATACGAATCAAGACAACATAGACGTAAAGGTAGAGAATCTTTGGATTGTGCTTTAGCACTTCAAGAACTTGAAAGATTAGGTGTTGATGAAATTATCACTTTTGATGTACATGACCCTAATATTCAAAATGCTATTCCTTTACTATCTTTTGAAAATGTATATCCAACATATGATATTGTAAAGGGAATCTTATCAAATGAGAAATCATTAGAATTAGATAAAGAAAAGCTACTTGTAATAAGTCCTGATACCGGAGCGATGGATAGGGCTATATATTACTCAAGTGCTTTAGGAGTAGATGTTGGCTTATTCTACAAGAGAAGAGATCATTCTACAATTGTTAATGGAAAAAATCCTATTGTTCAACATGAATATATGGGAAGAGCTGTTGAAGACAAAGATGTATTAATAGTTGATGATATGATAGCATCAGGAGAGTCTGTTCTTGATATAGCTAAGGAATTAAAGAAAAGAAATGTTAAGAATATATATGTTGCAGCAACTTTTGCTTTCTTTACAGAAGGCGTTGAAAAGTTTAATAAGGCTCATGAGGAAGGTTTATTAGCAAGAATATATTCTACTAATTTAACATATATACCAGAAGAGTTAAAAGACTCAGCTTGGTTTAAGAGCGTTGATATGTCAGAGCTTTGTGCTAGAATTATCAATAGATTAAATTATGGAAGATCAATTGCTAAATACATGGATGCGACAAGAATAATACATAGCTTATTAAATAAGTAATTACTTTATATCTATATTTATAAGAAAAGAGCTACTTAGGTTTTTAAATGAAATAACAATTTCATTTAAGTACTTAAGTAGCTCTTTTTAATAGTTATAGTAGTGAAAGTAAATTTATATAATAAAGCAGTGTACATACTACAATAATGTTAATTATAAAAATGTTCTTCTTGATGCTATTAATCTAAGCTCAGTAGCATCTGTTATATCATAATTATATTCACTACCTTTAGAATGTGCTGAATTTTTATTGTAAATATATTCTGAATTACTGAAAAGTGAATTTAAAACAGACTTACATAGTTTAAATGCATAATTTAGAATTTTAGATATACCTTTTGAAACTTTATTAAGGGAAATATTTTTGTTAGTTGTATAGGTTACCAATTTAAAATTAGATTTATTAATAGCTTTACCGTTCATAATAATCCCTCCAGTTTAAAAAATAATTTGTATTTTTTAATGATATTTAATTTTTTATTACTTCTATACTAATAATATAAATCATTTATATAAAAACTGCATCCTCATATAAATTCCCATTTGGTAAAATTGTAGGCAATTTTCTGAAGATATTTATGAAAATAAATTTAATATTATCTTTATAGTAATAAAGGTTTGGTAAATGTTAATAATTAATAAATTTAATACAAATTTCTTCTGAAATGGATTGAAAATTTAATATATTTTAGTAACAATACAGTAATAAAAGTTATGATTAGTTAATATATATAATGTGAAAGAGAATTAAGTAAAATAACTTTTTATAAAACTATATAATATCAAGTGAAACTTGATTCAGGTGGGGAATACCCGGCTAAATCGTAGTTTAACTTATCTGGGTCTACCCACAGTTTCCACCCGCTTAAAAAGTGAGTGACAAATGTGACTAGACATCAGATAAATTATGTTGTTATTGTTAGTTAAGAATATTCATATATTAAGATTTTGTTTTTAGAATGTCGAGATTCATATTTAGTAGATGCCAGGGGAGGATAAGATGAAAATTAGGTGTAAATTTGCGTTAATAGTAGCTTTACTATTTTTTATGACAATGATGAGTAATGAATTGCCAGCTTTTGCAGAACCTGAACTATCACTCGAACAAGCTATACAAAACATTCAAGAATGTGATAGCAAAATTGATAATAATATAGACAAGCTAAATAAGATTAAAGAAGAAGTTTCTCAAAAGGAAAAGCAAATAAAGGATAATGAAGAACAATTAAAGATAGCTAAGGAAGATGTAGAAGAGAAAGATAAGAAATTAGCCGATAGATTAAAAGGTATACAGTTAAATGGAGGTGTTCAATCAACAACGCTTCAATACTTAGATGCTTTAATTTCTTCGGGAAATGTTTTAGAAGCAATGAATAAGGCATCATTAATATATAAAATATGTGAAAATGATAAAAATATGATTTTACAAGCAAAAGAGTCCGAAAAAAGGATAATAGAAGTAAATGAAGAGATAGAAAAAGGAAAAGCTGATTTGCAAAAAAATGAAAACGATATTAGAAATCAAGTTGTAGAATTAGAGGATCAAAAAGATAAACTATTAAAATATATTAAAGATAATAATATATTATTGAGCAGGAATACAGGCATAACTGTTCCGGTTACATTATCATCTGATATTACTGGTCAGAAAAGGTCTCTAATAGAAGAAGCTGAAAAATATTTGAAAGTTCCTTATTTATGGGGAGGAGAGTCACCATCAGGCTTTGATTGCTCGGGTTTGATTCAATATGTATTTAAGTCGCAAGGGATATATATACCTAGAATATCACAGGACCAGCAGCGTTTTGCGAAAACAATTAGCATATCTGAAATTAAACCAGGAGATTTGGTATTTAATAAACCATCAGAATCTACACACGTAGGGATGTATATAGGGGATGATATGTATATTCAAGCGCCTCGAACTGGAGATGTTGTTAAAATAAGCAGATTAAGTAGGTCCAATATGAAATATGTTGGAAGAGTATTAGATTAGAGTCATATTAAAAATTACAGCACATAAGGTACTTAAAATATTAATAGCGGCCTTATGTACTGATATTAAAAATATTTAATCATATATATCAGAAAACTCTATTTTTATTCTTTGAATATTACTTTCTTTTGCTAAATCCTCATCTGAAGTAACATTTTCGCTTTCTGGCAAAACTTTAACGGGAAGCTCTATTATAAACTCACTGCCTTTGCCATATTCACTATTGATTTTAATTGTACCATTGTGAAGTTCAACAAGGGATTTTACGAGAGAAAGTCCTATGCCACTTCCTTCTCTTTTTCGCGAAAGTGATTTATCTACTTGAACAAATCTCTTGAAAATGGATAATTGTTTATCTTTAGGGATTCCAACACCAGTATCTCTTACAGAGACTATAATGCTTGAATCTTTATCTAGTATATTTACAAATATGCTTCCTCCAGAAGAAGTAAATTTTATGGCATTTGAAAGAAGATTAAGCATTATTCTTTCGATTTTATCCGCATCGCAAGCCATTAGCTTTTCTTCAACGTTTGTATCAAAAATAATGTCTAAACCTTTGTTTTTAGCATAATCAGTTACAGATAAAGTTATATCTTCTATAGTGGATATGATATTTTCATTTTTTAAGCTGAGTTTAAAGTATTCAGCATCAATTTTAGTAATATCTATTAAATTATTTACTAGCCTTAATAACCTATAGCAGTTTTGTTTCATAATATTATAGTATTTGCTTATTTTGTCTTTACTATCTGTATTAGTTTTGTTTGCTCCAATTAAATTTAGAAGTTGCAGTGTGCTAAGCATTACGTTTAGTGGGGTTCTAAATTCATGAGATAAATTTGCAAAAAATTCTGTTTTAAGTTTATCATATTCTGCAGCTTTATCTAATAACCGACTTTGCTCTTGTATTTTTAATCTAAGATTTTCAGATTTTTTATGTTCCGAAATATCTCGGATAACACTTAATATACATGGGTTACCTTCATATTCAATAGCTCCAGAGTATATATTTACTGGAATAATATTTCCATCGAATTGAATCATTTTTTCTTCGATTATAGGTACTGATATATTATGCTTAAGCACTTTTTCAAATCTATTAAGTATAATATCGCGATAATCCTTATGAACAATGCCAATTTCAAATAAGTCTCTACCTAGAATACTTTTAAAATTGTTAATGTTTAGTAGTTTTTCCACGCCTTTATTCACAAAAAGTATTTTATAATTTGTGTCTAAAATAAAAACTCCCTCATAAATACTGTCTAATATGTATAAGAGTTGCCCCTTTTTCTTTTCAATTAACTTATAAGTGTCTTTTAGTTTTTTATATTTCTCTTCTCTGAGAATTTTTATATTACTAATTTTTTTCTTATTTTTTAATTCGAGCTTCCAATCAAGCATAATCTTTTCAATAAACATATGAAAAAAATCTAAACCGACAAAAAAAGAATCGTAAGGTAAATTTAAGTTGTTAGCTAGTATTTGAATTTCTTTTGTGCTGTCCTCATAAATTCCTGTATCTAATAGGAGAAGCTTATTGGGTTTTTTATCTAAAATAAATGAGGTATTATCTTTATCCATGTTTTTAAGCCAGCCTGATGTTATAACATATGAATTTGTATCTAAAAGATTATTAACTACATCTTTATTAATAAATAAGTTAAGACAGTGTTCCATTTTATATAGTGTGCATTTTTCTTTGTTATTAATAAAATCTTCTAAGTTAGAGCTGCAACAATTATTTTCAATAATAACAAAAATTTTATTACACATTTTTTCACATAAATTAATAGCCTCTATTAAACAGTGATTTTTTGTGTTTGTTGCTTTTGAACATGTGGATGTAAATGGTATAATCATAACATTTTTTATATTATAAGTCTTTACTGCAAATTCAATCTCTTCAATAAAATTTTCACAAATTACTATACCCAAATTAGTTTTCATGTTATCCTCCCATTTTAGCTAAGAGATTAATTTACCTCATAGCTGATTTTTACTAATAGATCATATATTATTCAATAGCGATTTTGTAAGTAAAAGTGACTATTCCATATGTTTAAATAATTAGCTATGTATATAGGCTTGGCTAAGTATATATAAATTTATAATTTATCAGAAATTTGTTTTAACATAAAAAGTTGATTAAACAAATGCATTAATATTATACCCCTTTTTTTTCTAAAATTCTATAAAATTACCCATTTTTACAGTTTATTTGATATTATAAAATGTAGATAGTATCTTGTATTAAGAGCAAGGTGAATTTAAAATGAAGAGATAAAACAATGAAAGATGATACAAATATAATTTTTAATATTATAAAGTTACTGTTTTGCATATACTATGTTTAACTTAGAAGCAATATATAAAATAAGCTGATAAAATTGGAGGAAACAATGAATACAAAAGAGAATTTTTTAAGCAATGTGAAAAGCGGTGAAAGCGTAAAAATATCACTAATGGTCATGAAAATATTATTTAGAGATCCTGCAAAAATAGTCTGCATATTGGCTGATAAAAGTGGAGAAACGAAGGCAAATTTACCCAACAAGAAAGATGATATTACAGATGGAATAGTTTTAGAAGTTGAGGGAATTAAAGATGGAATTCTAGATGCGAAAAAATATGAAATTATTACAAGCTATAGCATTTCAGATTATCTTCCAACAGTAAATAGGCCTGTTGATGATATTATGCAGGAAATAGAGCTTTATACAAGTAAGTATATTGTTTCAAAAGAGGCTAAAGCCTTGAACGATTATTTCTTTAAAGACGAAGAGTTTCTAGACAAATTTAAAAGAGGTATAGGCGGAGTATCGATGCATCATAATTACATAGGAGGACTTGCAGAACATACATTAAATGTTATGCATTTAACTTTAATGCTTTGCGAAAGATATGGTTGCAGAAGAACAGAAATTGCCATACTTGCTGCAAAACTGCATGACATAGGGAAGATTTATGAGTTATCTTATGATGGACCGTTTAAATATACTCTTAGAGGTGAAATGGAAGGGCATATCGTTATTGGTGTTGAAATGATAGATAAGGCAATCATGAAAAATTCTTCATATTATAGTGAAGATTTTATCATGAGAATAAAAGGCTGTGTAGTTCAACATCATGGAAAACTTGAATATGGTTCACCTAGAGAAATGAGAATGGAAGAATCTTTTATAATAAATTATGCAGATTCAATAGATGCAACAATGAATAAAATTTCTCAAATAAAAGATAGAATAGAGCCAGGAAACTGGTCAGAATATGACAGAAGAATTGAAACTAAATTATATTTATAGTTTAAGAAAAGGGACGCGATTATTATATGAATATTTTATTTATGAAAGTCACATTAAGAGCATCGTGGGTTCACTCATTAAAAGAGAAAAGAATGATTGTAAAAAGCGTAACACAAAAATTAAAAAATAAGTTTAACATATCTGTATCTGAGGCTTATGAACAAGATGTTCATAAAACAATAGTTATAGGTATTGCAGGAATATGTTCTAATTCAGCTCAATCTGATTCTACTATGGAGAACCTTATAACCTTTATAGAAAATAATACAGATGCAGAAATAATAGATATACAAAGAGAAGATATTAGAGTGTAAAGATAGAGATACATAAATATAAGTGTTTGAGGGATGTGTCATAGAGCAATAATTTTAAATTCTATATATAAAAATACAAATTTAAATCCGATACTTTTTAATAAATCGTGTAATTAGTTCCAAAAAATACCAAGTCAGTATGATAAAATTTTCATACTGACTTGATTATTTAATTAATATATTTTATTAAACTTGTTCTGCAATATAGTAAAGCAATTGCTCAGTAGCAGCCCAACCTAAGCAAGGATCAGTAATTGATTTGCCATAAATGTGTTCATCAATTTTTTGAGATCCTTCTTCTATGTAACTTTCAATCATAACACCTTTAACTAATTTTTTTAAATCATTGTTATATCCTCTGCTGTAGAGTATTTCTTTAACTATGCGGGGTTGTTCAGCAAATTTCTTCATAGAGTTAGCATGATTTGCATCGACAATTACTGATGGATATGGAAAGTTGCATTCTCCATATAATTCAGAAACTCTCATTAAATCTTCGTAGTGATAATTAGGAATATTATTACCATGCTTATTAACTGAACCACGCATAATTGCATGAGCATAAGGATTACCAGTAGTATTTACTTCATTATGCCTATATAAAAAGTTATGTTTTGCATGAGCTGCTTGAATTGAGTTAAACATTACTGATAAGTCTCCGCTTGTTGGATTTTTCATACCAACAGGGACATCAATTCCACTGGCTGTAAGTCTATGCTGTTGATTTTCAACACTTCTTGCTCCAATAGCCACGTAAGTAAGTAAATCATCGCAGTACATATAATTCGAAGGATAAAGCATTTCATCTGCTGGAGTTAACCCAGATTCTTCTATAGCACGAATAAACATCTTTCTGATTGAAATCAATCCTTCAAGAATATTAGGTGATTTTTCAGGATCTGGTTGATGAAACATTCCTTTATATCCTTCACCAGTAGTTCTAGGCTTATTTGTATAAATTCTAGGAACAATAAAAAGCTTATCTTTAACTTTTTCATTTACTTTTGCAAGTCTGTTAACATAATCGCAAACAGAATTTTCATCATCTGCCGAGCAAGGTCCTATTATAACTACAAACTTATCACTATTGCCTGAAAATATTTTCTTGATTTCTTCATCTCTTTCTGCTTTAATCCTTTTTAGATTGTCAGCTAGAGGAGTAATTTCTTTTATTTCCTCTGGAGATGGTATTTTTCTTACATTTACAAAACTCATTGTAAAGCCCCCTTGTATAAAATTATATATATCTAAAAATGAATGAAAGAAATATGTTGTATACTATAAATGATATAACGTTATATTATTTTAAAAGAAGTATACATCATTTGAAAAAAATTCAAATTTAGTATATCTATATTACTATATAATTGCTGAAAAATCTAGTAACGTTTAGAATTTATCAAAAATATTTTAAGTTTTTTATAAATATGTTAAGAAAATTTACAAAATAGTAATCAAAGTAGATTCTGTCTTTGTTCGATTTACGAACAGAGACAGAAAAGATAAATGGAACATTTTTATTATTTACAATTTAAGTGCTTTTTAGGAATTTATTTCAAGGAAACTGCATATATTTTATAGGTAAAAATATTTGAGAGGTATTTATGTCTATTTATTTTGATTTAAAAACTATTAATGAACTTACAGGAAGCAATTCTTTTAGGCAACCTAAAGAACTTACATTAGATGATTTATCACAATATGATGGAAGAGGAGGAAAACCTGCGTATGTAGCTATAGAAGGTGTCGTTTATGATGTAAGCAATGAATCAAATTGGAGCGGAGGGACACACCATGGTCTTAATGCAGGTCAGGATTTAACAGACCAATTTAATTCTTGTCATGGAATGATGCAAATTCTTAATAATGCACCTAAAGTTGGTATATTAGTAGATGATAATAACATGCGTGACATGAATTTTGATATCAATGAAAATATGAAGAGGCAAGTTAAGCAAAATACATCGAATTTTAGACCAGATGATTGGATTAGATATATTGAGCCAATAGTGAGTTATTCTTTGAATGATACTAGTCAGGGAGCTGGATTACAAGGTGTTGGTGCACGACGCTCATATCAAAAAGCTATTTTACTAGGAGTGCTTGTTGGCTTAGGTAAAACTCCTCAGGAAGCAATTACACAAGTTCAACAGTGGCAGAATACAGGAGCAACCACTTTATTAGGAGGACCAAGTACCGGAGGAACAACAAGTGGTGGCATGGGAACCGGAGGAACAACAGGCGGTGGCATGGGAACCGGAGGAACAACAGGCGGTGGCATGGGAACCGGAGGAACAACAGGCGGTGGCATGGGAACCGGAGGAACAACAGGCGGTGGCACAGGAACTGGAGGAACAACAGGCGGTGGCATGGGAACTGGAGGAACAACAAGTGGTGGCATGGGAACCGGAGGAACAACAAGCGGCGGCATGGGCGCTGGAGGAACAACAGGTGGTGGCATGGGAACCGGAGGCACCACTAGAGACGAATCAATAGTAAGAAATAGACTTTTTTTTGATTAGATTAGATATTAAAAGCATAAAGGATGTGATATTATTCATATCCTTTTTGAGCAGAAAGATAAGTTTGCCTAATATATTAATTTACAATATAGATTTTACTTATCAATAAGATTATTTATTAAATACAAAATGAAAAGAAGCATTGATTAAATATTAATAGTTTGGAATTAAGTTACATTACATTAAGATATAAAATAGGAATATGTTTAACTTATGATAATGTTCTAAATTATGAAAGATTAGAAATAGAAGTTATCATACTAATATACACGGAATGTTAAAATTAGAGGTCTGAATCATACTAACATTCTTTCGATTTTGTTTATTAATTCTAAAGGTAAATCACCTCTTAAAGATCTTTCTAGTAAATTAGGATTTTTTATGTCATTTGTTAATAGATATTTTTCTATTAGCGCTGCTTTTTCTTTTGTGTTAGGATTTAATTGATAAAGTACATACCAATCTTCTAAGGACATTAATGGGATATCAATTTTATTAATGTCCGTTAATTCTGAGATTGAATCAGAATGAAAAATATATTTGAATGTACCATTGCTGTGATTAATCTTTAATCCAGCTATAATATTAACCTCAGAGCCTTCTATAATAGATTTATGAAAATATTTTGGTGAATATAATTTACTTTCTTTGTTTGCTATTTCATTGCTCATATCTTTAAACATTTCATCAATTTTTCTAATATCGTTTACATTAACGAAAATAGATATATCATTTAGGTTATTTAAAAGACCAAAGTGACTTAGTAAGACTGATCCCCCAGCGCCCCAAACGATATTTAAATCATTAAACTTATTTCCTATATAACTCAAAGCTTTAAGCATTTTTTTCACCTCTTGAATTTATATTAATATAGATTATTGATGTTAATAATATTATTAATATTTAAAAAAATTTTATTCATTAGAGCGCAAAATATAAATAATGACCTATTTAGGGGAATAAGTCATTATTTACACCTTTGTTAGCATTTATATAATTATTAATTATGGGGAGAAATAATAATAATTAAATTACTATCTCAAATATAATATATATCATTATTGTGTCAATAGTATGTCAAATATGAAATAATGTCCAATTTAGAGGCCTGCTAAGCATTAACTTGAAAGACTTTAAATATATGGTATAGTAGTTTATAGAATATATAAAATTAGTGAGAGTGAGATAAATTATGGAGTGGATTGATGCAGTAAAGGAATACAATCCTTGTAACGAGCAGGAAATGAAGGATAGGGAAATTATATTAAAGTATTCTAGAATATTTGATGATATTTTAACTAGAGATAATGAAATTATACATATGACAAGTTCGGCATTTGTGATTAATAAATCTAGAAGCAAGGTTTTAATGGTTTATCACAATATATATAATTCATGGGCATGGACTGGTGGCCACGCTGATGGAGAAAAAGATTTGTTGTTTGTTGCAATTAAAGAAGCAGGAGAGGAGACTGGGGTAAAAAAACTAATACCCGTTAATAATGAAATAGCTTCAATAGACATTTTACCTGTTTTTGGGCATATAAAAAAAGGAAAATTTGTTTCTCCACATTTACATGCTTCTCTAGCATATATTATTGAAGCTGATGAAACTGAGGAACTTATTGTTAAGCCAGATGAAAACAGTGCTGTTAAATGGATACCTATTGATGAAATAAATATATTTTCTAATGAACTACACATGAAGAAAGTATATGATAAAATAGTTTCTAAGATAAAGAATTTATAGTTATTGAGATATGGATGGAAATGCCCTCAGCGCATAAAATTGATAAGATATAATACCGATAGATATTTACATAATATTTTATTGTAATGAAAAAATAGAATTATGAATGGGAATCTGATTATAAACTATAAACTTAATTACAGTAAGTTTGATTATGTAAGGAGAAATAGATATGAGATATGTAATAGTTTCTGTAGTACACGGTGAAGCAGGAGATTTTAATAATAATTTAAGAAAAGAGCTTTTTAGAAAATTTAAAGCAAAATCATCTAAACTTCCTGCACATTTTACAATTAAGGCACCTTTTGAATATGATGATGTAATTACAGATTTAAATAATGTTCTCGATGAATTTATCAAAGTGGAAAAAGCAGAGCCATTTACAATTGATAGATATGATCATTTTGATGATAGGGTAATTTTTATGAAGGTAAATATGTCTAAGGAGGCAAAAGAAGTTCATGATAGACTAATAGATAAAATGAGTGAGATACCTTATGTTACATTTGATAGAAAAGATGGAAAAAATAAAACTTTTCATGTGACCTTGGCATCAAAGAATTTAAAATCTATTTATGATAAAGTTTGGGATTACATTCATGGATATAATTGTGAGTTTAAGTGTAGCTTCGATAATATAACTATTTATAAATGGGAAGAAGGAACTTGGAAATTATATAAGGAATTTAGATTAAGTTAATTTAACCTAAATTGAGGGATATAGAAATAAAAAACTATTTTGTTGTTTAAATATTTAAAAGGATAGATAGACAACAAAATAGTTTTTTATTTTTTAAAACAATATTTATACGGTCATATTTTTCTTTGAGCGCATGTTTAAAACTAAAAGTCTTGAAGATATTAATGCAGTAATAGGAATGATAAGAATAATACCTATGCCACAGCTTAAAACTTGAAATACTTCAGAACAAAAAACTTTTTCGTTTATAATAGTAGAGATAGGGTAATTGAGTTCATTAAAATATATTATTAATGTCATAAATCCGCTTATGTATGCAAAGAGAAGAGTATTAGTCATGGTTCCTAAGATATCTTTACCAATATTCATTCCAGATTTAAATAAGCTATACTTACTTGACATAGGATCATTCTTATAAATTTCATTCATTGATGATGATATTGATATAGATACATCTATAATTGCACCCAATAATCCAATTAGAATTTCACATATTACAATTTTTGAAAAGTTCAATTGAACATATAGAGATAGGAATGCAACAGTTTCTGCCTGCTCATTGCTAAAACCTTGTATTTGAGCATTCATACTCATATTATATGTTATAAACATAACTAAGAAAATAACTATTATAACAGATAATAAAGAAGAAAATGTTTTTTTATTAAATCCATTAATAAAAAATAAACTAAAAAAACTAATGAAAATTGCACAAATAAAAGTAACTTTAATAGGATCAATTTTTGCACCAATTAGAATAAGCATAAAGAAAAAAGTAAAGAAATTTAAGATTAAAGTAAAAAATGATTTAATTCCTCTTGTGCCTCCAACAATTGTCATAAGAATAAATAAAATAATTAATAATATTAGTATTATATTCATGATCTTAAGCTTCTCCAATCTTATGTTTTTTTAGAATAGCAATAGATGTAAAAATTGTTATTGGAATACTTAAAACTATTCCGATGCTTCCAATAAGCGCTCTCATAAATTCTAGAGAAAGATTTATATTTATAATATAAGTTATAGGTAACCCGTTTCTAAGCAGAAGTAATATTATTGGCATACTACCACTTAGATAAGCAAAAACTAATGTATTTGACATTGTTCCCATAATATCTTGTCCAATTTCTCGAGCAGATTTAATTATGGACTTACTATCAATATTAGGATTTTTATCATAAAGCTCATCTATGGCAGAAGATATAGAAATTGCAATATCCATTATTCCACCTAGTGTACCTATAATAAGTTCAATGAAAAATATCTTTTCTGGAGGATGAGTTAGAAACTCCATTTCTTCAAAGTGAATTCCACTCCAATTATTTAACTTAATCACAATACCAGCTATTAGCATGGAGGTTAAAGTACCTACTAAAGTTCCAATTATGGCTGAAGCTGTTTTTTTATTTTTTCCTGATACTATAAATAAAGAAGCAATTATAAAAAGTATACTTCCTATTATAGAAAGTATAGCTAAGTCATAACCTTTGGAAAATAGACCAATTATTGAAAATACAATTAAAATATTAACAACAACACTTACTAAGGATTTAAAACCTTTTATTCCTCCAACGAGCAATATCAGAGCTATAAAAATGTTTATCATATAAATAACATATTTGTCCCTCTTTAGATCTAGAATTTTTGCAGAAGTTATTTCATTATTATCGTTACTTTGCAGAGATATAAAAATTTCATCATTTACTTTTAAATCTAAGTCGTTAACTTGAGAAAATGATGTTGTATTATTAAGTTCAATGGAATTTCCTTTAAACGTACCATTCATAATAATAGCTTCAATTTTTTGATTTTTCATAGGTTCTATTTTTCCAGTAGAATTTTCTTCTTTGGATTCATTTTCGGTTATTGATGTTATTTTAGCTATTGGATTTCCATATAAATTTTCATTAGTAGAAATAAAAAACAAACTAGCTAAAGATACAACAATTAAAATTAATATAATTAAAACAGTCTTTTTATTAGGTTGTTTACCTATATTTGCATCTAATTTAAATAAGTACTTATTTAATAAATTCTTAGTCATACACCTGTAGCTCCCTTAAAATACATAATTATAACAAATTGTAAATTTACATTCTAAAAAATTATACTCTTATAAAGTTGTGTAATCAATCATATTATGATCAAAAAATATAAAGTTACTAATTATTTGATTTTACATAATAAGATAAGTAATTATGGAATTTTTTTATTCTTGTAACATTTTTGACTAAATTCTGTGACAAAACTGTAAAAATTATCTTATATAATTTAAGAAAACATAAGTTAATACAAAAATAATTGGACTATAGAATAACATATTTGAAAGGATGTAATTTAAATGAAAAATAAAAGTATTAAGAGTAAAGTTATGACAGGAGTTATTTTAGCGAGTATGGTGATATCTGCAAGTACAGGAGTATTTGCGGCAGATTCATTAAATGTTTCAAACAATAAGTCAGCAGTTCAACATCAAGGTAGAGAGAATGGTTTCCAAACAAAATTAGATTCTTTAGTAGCAGCAGGATCGATAACTTCAGATCAAGAAACTGCTATAAAAGAAGCATTAATGCCACAAGGCGGATTTAAAAATGGAGAACATAAGGATTTCTTTAAAACTAAATTATCAGATTTAGTGACAGCCGGAACAATAACAGCAGATGAACAGACAGCAATAGAAACAGCACTTGAAAATACTAAAGGAAACTTTAAAACAGTTTTAGATAATCTAGTAACAAATGGGACATTAACTTCAGACAAAGAAACAGCAATAGAAAATGCATTAAAGCCAGAAGCTAAAAATGGAGGACATAAAGATTTCTTTAAGATTAAACTATCAGATTTAGTGACAGCTGGAACAATAACAGCAGATGAACAGACAGCAATAGAAACAGCACTTGAAAATACTAAAGGAAACTTTAAAACAGTTTTAGATAATCTAGTAACAAACGGAACATTAACTTCAGACAAAGAGACAGCAATAGAAAATTCATTAAAGTCAGAAGATAAAAATGGAGGACATAAAGATTTCTTTAAGACTAGATTATCAGATTTAATAACATCTGGAATAATAACAGCAGATGAGCAGACAGCAATAGAAACAGCATTTAAAGATACAAAAGGGAATTTTAGAACAGTTTTAGATAATTTGGTAACAGCTGGAACATTGACCTCAGATAAAGAAACAGCAATAGAGAATGCGTTAAAACCACAAGAAAAGCAATTAGGAGAAAAAGATAGATCTAAAGGAATTGAAAAATATAAAGAGATGATAAAGACCAAATTAGATGGATTAGTAACAGCAGGAACAATAACAACTGATCAAGAAACAACTATAATAGAAGCTCTTACACCTTCTAAATAAAGTTGAATTAATATTAATATGTTATAATATTTAACAGATATCGTATACGGTTATAAAAGATAATAATTAAAGAAGGGAGTATCGCAAAATGGTTATATTTTGATCATAAACGATGCTCCTTTTTATTAATGACTTGGCTTGTTGGAATTCTAAATGAAAAAGTATTATTTAAATATTGAATATAAATAAATAGTATTAAAACATTGAATAATAATGCTATTTATTGTATAATTATTCATATAATAAATAATATATGGATTAAATAAAAAATTATTACGTAAATCTAAGTTATATATTGTTTATACGTAGATAAACAATTTAAGAATTAGACTTATTAGATGAACATATTTACAAAGTTGCTAAAACTTTAAGCTCATATCTTCACTAGAAATCATAAATATATTTGTGGAGAAAACATTTGAAAATGAGCTGTTAAAGGTTCTTAGCTTTTCGGAATCAAAATATTTATGATTTCGGTAAGTTATCACACAAGTCTAGTTTTAAAGTTGGACATCTATATTATGTATAAACTTATTTACAGTATATATACTAAATAAAATAGATTTTTTATTTATAAAAATATTATAAATAGAAGGAGAATGAGCATGGCAGTAAATTTAAGGGGAAGAAGTTTTTTAAAGTTATTAGATTTTAAACCAGAAGAGATTAGATATCTGTTAGATTTGTCTAAGGAATTAAAAACATTAAAAAGAACTGGGATTTTACATGATAAGCTGAAAGGTAAGAACATAGTGTTATTATTTGAAAAGACATCTACAAGAACAAGATGTTCATTTGAAGTGGCTGGAAGAGATTTAGGGATGGGGGTTACATACCTAGATTCAGCAGGATCTCAAATGGGAAAAAAAGAAAGTATAGCAGATACAGCAAGAGTTCTTGGGAGAATGTATGACGGAATAGAGTATAGAGGTTTTAGTCAGGAAATAGTTGAAGAATTGGCTAAGTATGCAGGAGTTCCAGTATGGAATGGATTAACTGATGAATTTCATCCAACTCAAATGATTGCAGACCTTCTAACAATAGAAGAGAAGCTTGGGAGACTAAAAGGTGTTAATTTTGTATATATGGGCGATGCAAGAAATAATATGGGAAACTCTCTCATGGTAGCTTGTGCAAAGATGGGCTTAAATTTTACTGCTTGTGCACCTAAAGAATTATTTCCATCAGAAGAGTTAGTGGAAAAATGTAAGGAGATAGCTCAGGAAGCTGGAGGTACGATAACTTTAACAGAAGATGTTAATAAAGGAACTAAAAATGCAGATGTGATCTATACTGATGTATGGGTATCAATGGGTGAACCAGATGAAGTTTGGGAAAGTCGACTAAAATTGTTGAGCCCATATCAAGTAAACAAGGATGTTATGAATAATGCAAATGAAAACGCAATATTTATGCATTGTTTACCGGCTTACCATGATTTAAAAACTAAAGTGGGAAAAGATGTAGGAGAAAAATTTGGAATGACTGCATTGGAAGTTACGGATGAAGTATTCGAAGGAAAACAATCTGTAGTATTTGACGAAGCAGAAAATAGAATGCATTCTATAAAAGCGATAATGTTAGCAACAATTGGTGCATAAATTATCCAGAATTAATCTTAATTATACAAAAATTATTCACTAAATTAGAGAGAGTTTTCTATAGTAACTCTCTCTAATTAATTTTAATCTATTTTTAAATAAGCAAATATACTCATGAAATGGTAAAATTTTATTTGAACCAAACATCTTCATATTCTTTATGTGAAACAAATTCCTCTTCTGCAAACCAACATTGTGGTATTATCTTTTTGTTATGTTGTCTAGCAAAATCCACGACCCTTTTAACCAGTTGCTGACCGATATTTTTTCCTCTAAGTTCTGGTGATACAAAAGTATGATCAAGTATAATGTTATTTTCTCCACTATCCATATATGTTACTACAGCTTTTATATTATCTTCGTCATCTCCAATATAAAATTTATGATTACCTTCCTTAATCTCAACCAAAATGATTCTCCTTTCTATTTCCAAGTAAAGTTCAAATTTATTTATTAAAACTATTATACTTTAATAGTTTATCCAAAAGATAAAAATAATCCACAAAATTTAAAATATTAAAGATTTCATCAAGGAATCTATATGCCGACTCAATTAATTAATGGAGAAACTCATAATATATATTTTAAATTAAATAATGAGTTTTATTATTTAGTAAAAAATTTATTAAATGTAAAACTATGTTAAAAAAATATCAATTATATAACCAAAATTCAATAAAGAGATTAAAGTTAAATGTGTATTTTTTACACAGTAAAGATAGTCAATTGCTAATTAATGTTTAAATAGTAACTTATTTAAACATTAATTAGCAATTTGAATGTTAAAGAATTAACGTCTTAAAAATGTTAATTTAAAAACTATTCTTTAAATTAAAAATATAAAGGTTTATAATAAAACAAATACCAGATAATTCATTAATTAATAAGGTATTACATTTTATGTATTATATTGAATGTTATGAAAACGTATATTTGTGAGGTGATCTATTTATGATATATTTTTTAACTGGATGAAAGTTAATAGAAACGTATTCGTGTAATAAGTTATAAGCAATTTTAAGGAGTTTGATAACGATGAAAACAGAACAAGGCCTAGTAATTGAGGTGGTTGGAAATTCGGCGAGAATTAAAGTTGGCAGACATAGTGATTGCAAAAACTGTGGTGCTTGCCCGGGAAGCGAAAGCCTAATCTTAGAAGCGAATAATAAAATAGGAGCAAAGCCAGGGCAAAGAGTAATTCTTGAAATAAAAGAAACCAATGTTCTGAGAGCAGCTTTTATTGTATTTATTCTGCCGTTGATTGCTTTATTTATTGGTGTGATGTTAGGAGGGTTTATAGGTCAATATATAGGAGTTAATAAATTTATGTTCCAAGTGATTGGTGGGGTAGTTATATTTGCTTTATCTATTGTTATTGTAAAACATTTCGATAAGGCAAGTGCTGCAAATGAAAAGTCCAAGCCAGTAATTATTCGCATTTTATGATAGATTTATTTCTCGATATTTAAATAAAAAATTGATGAACTATTATTTATTCAAGTATATATTACTCATATTGTAAATATTATTTACTTGTATTATAAATATTATCTTACGAATTATTGTAGTTATGTAAATTTAATTGTAAATAATTTATTCTTAAGAGGTTTGTGAGGCGATTATTAATGTTAAAAAGTTTTCTCGGAGGAATTCATCCGAAAGACAGTAAAAAGTATACTTCTGATAAAGCCATTGAGTTACCACCATTACCTGAAACATTAACTATTCCTATGAGCCAACATATTGGAGCACCATGTACACCTATAGTTAAAGTTGGGGATATAGTAAAAAAAGGACAGGTCATAGCAACTAGTGAAGCATTTATGCATAGTCCAATACATTCATCAATATCAGGAAAAGTTACAAGTATTGCAGAAATGCCACATACATCGTTAGTAAAATGCTTATCAGTTGTTATTAAAAGTGATGGGTTAGACGAATGGGTCGATGGAATACCATTAGAACGAGATTGGGAAAATCTTGAGAAGAAAGAAGTTCTTGATATCATAAAAAATGCTGGAATAGTTGGAATGGGTGGTGCTACATTTCCTACACACGTTAAACTTTCTCCAAACAAGGAAGTTGATACATTTATCGTAAATGCTGCTGAATGTGAGCCATACTTGACAGCAGACTATAGAATGATGATTGAATATGCTGACCGTATAGTAACTGGAGTCAAGATAGTTATGAAAACACTAGGAGTTAGCAAAGGAATTATAGGAATAGAAGATAATAAACCAGAAGCAGTAAAAGTTATGAAAGAAGCATTTAAGGGTACATCAGTTGACATTGTAGCTCTACCTACAAAGTATCCCCAAGGTGCAGAAAAGATGCTTATAAAAGTGCTTACAAGTCGAGAAGTTCCATCTGGTGGATTGCCTATGGATGTTGGAGTTGTTGTACAAAATGTTGGTACAGTTATAGCTATTTATGATGCAGTAGTAAATGGCATTCCAATAATTCAAAGAGTTACTACTGTTTCAGGAGATGCAATTAAGGAACCTAAAAATTTATTACTAAGAATAGGAACAAGTTTTAAAGAAGCCATAAGTTATTGTGGTGGATTTAGCAAAACACCAGAGAAGCTAATTATGGGAGGGCCTATGATGGGAATGGCTCAATTTTCATTAGATGTTCCTGTAATTAAAGGTGTATCTGGAATTCTAGCATTAAGTAAAGATGCCATAAATTCTGGTGAGGAGTCCCCTTGTATAAGATGTGGAAGATGTGTTGAGGCGTGTCCTATGGGTCTAATCCCAAGTATGCTAAGCATATTAGGTGAACGTCATAAATTTAAAGAGGCCAAAGAGGAATATAATTTGCTAAATTGTATTGAATGTGGAAGTTGTGTTTATACATGTCCTGCAAAACGTAACATAGTTCAGTATATAAAATATTCAAAATCACAAAATTTAGCAATGGCACAAAAAAAGTAAAGGAAGAAGGGGTAAAATGAGTTCCGAAATTGGAGTACAAGAAAGTAAAGTGCAAGGAATTAAAGCAAAAGAAGCTGATACACAGGAAAATAGTTTTACTGTATCAGCATCTCCACATATTCGTTGTGATGAATCAATCTCAAAGATAATGTGGAATGTAAACATAGCATTAGCACCAGCTGCTATTTTTTCTATATATTATTTTGGTATCCCTGCATTAATTAACTTAGTTGTTGGTGCAGCTTCAGCAGTTGCTTTTGAATATTTGGTTCAAAAATTCCGTAAAAAGAAGATCACAGCATTTGACGGAAGTGCATTTTTAACTGGCTTATTGCTAGCTATGTGTGTGTCCCCAACGTTACCTGTTTATATGATAATAGCGGGTTCGTTTGTAGCCATAGTAATAGCTAAGCATTCTATGGGTGGGCTTGGATATAATATTTTTAATCCAGCTCATATCGGAAGAGCAGCATTAATGGTATCTTGGCCAGTTGCAATGACAACATGGACAAAGATGACAACTTCAGTAGATGTTGTTAGCTCTGCTACACCATTGAACATATTAAAACAACAAGGATATTCTAAATTGATTGAAACTTTTGGTGGCAATACAGAATTGTATAAAGCTATGTTTATTGGCACAAGAAATGGAAGCGCAGGAGAAACTTCAACAATACTTCTTATAATTGGAGGCGCGTATCTTATATATAAGGGATATATAAAATGGCAAGTTCCTGTATGCATGATAGGAACAGTAGGAATAATAACCTGGATTTTCGGACCTTCAGGTTTATTTAGTGGTGATCCTATTTTCCATATGATGGCTGGAGGATTAATTATAGGTGCATTTTTTATGGCAACAGATATGGTTACAGCACCTATAACTTTAAAAGGGCAAATAATTTTTGCAGTGGGAGCTGGACTAATAACATCATTAATTAGATTAATAGGTGGTTATCCAGAAGGCGTTTGCTATTCGCTTTTACTTATGAATGCTGTAACACCACTAATAGATCGTTTTGTAAAGCCAAAACAATTTGGAGCAAGGGGGTAGTAAAATGTCCAATGAACATGCTATTAATAAGGAGTATTCTATTTTTCAGATAGCGATAAATTTAATAATAACTTGCTTGGTATCTGGTTTAATAATAGGACTAGTATATTATGTTACGGCACCAATTGCATCTGAAAAGAGAGAAATATCAAAACAAGAATCTATGAGAGCATTAGTTAGTGATGCCGATAATTTCAAGGCTGTTCCAGATAAGGCCGATTGGTTTACAGCCGAAAAAGGCGGTAAAGTAATTGCATATGTAGTTCCAGGAGAAAGCAGAGGATATGGTGGAGAAATTAAAATGCTTGTAGCTATTACACCAGCAGGAGAAGTAATAGATTATAAGATACTAGCACATAATGAAACTCCAGGTCTAGGAGATAATGCTTCAAAAGAACCTTTTAGAAGTCAATTTAAAGGAAAAAAAGAAGCAAATTTAACAGTTACAAAAGATGCTTCTGATAAAGATGATATTCAAGCTATGACAGGCGCAACTATTTCATCTAGAGCTGTAACATTAGCTGTCAAAAATGCTGTGCATGAAGTAACAGAGTTTGCAGGAGGTAAATAATATGAAGGAAAAGTGGAAAATTTTTAGCAAGGGTTTGTACGATGAAAATCCAATATTTATGTTATGCTTAAGTCTTTGTCCTGCATTAGCTGTTACATCATCAGTGATAAATGGTTTTACTATGGGCTTATGTGTAACTTTCGTTATTACAAGCAATAACGTAGTTGTATCGCTTACAAGAAAATTTGTAAACCCAAAGGTTAGAGTACCAGTTTATATTACATTTATAGCTACTATAGTTACCGTTGTAGAACTTGCATTGCAGGCAATATCACCTGAATTATATAGTGCTCTTGGTATTTATTTAGACTTAGTAGTTGTTTTTGCTATAATACTTGCAAGAGCAGAGGTATTCGCATCAAAAAATAAAGTGTTTCCATCATTCTTAGATGGATTTGGAATGGGATGTGGTTTTACATTAGCTATGCTTTCAATATCTGTAATAAGAGAGCTTTTAGGAAGTGGATCAATTCTTGGGGTTAAAATACTAGGCTCATGGTACAACGCGCCTTTAATTATGATACTACCAGCTGGTGCATTTATACTAATAGGTTACATGATAGGAGCAATAAAGCTCCACAATGCACATAAAGAAGCTAAAAAAATAGAAGGAAGTGAAGCATAATGAGAGAGTATTTTACATTGTTTATAGGTGCGTTACTTGTAAATAATTTTGTTTTAACAAAATTTGTTGGACTTTGTATATTTTTTGGAGTTTCTAAAAGTTTAGATGCATCAATAGGCATGGGAATGGCAGTTACCTCTGTTATAACTCTAAGTTCAATGTTAGCATGGGTTGTATATAATTTTGTACTTTTGCCATATCATTTGACATTCTTAACAACTATTGTTTTCGTAATACTTATAGCAAGTTTTGTGCAATTATTAGAATTAATTATAAAGAAACAAGCACCTACATTATACAGCATGTGGGGGATATATCTTCTTTTAATAGCAACAAACTGTATTGTATTATCAGTTCCATTATTAAGTGTTGAGTCAAACTACTCGTTTGTAAAAAGTGTAGTGTTCTCAATTGGATCAGGAATGGGATTTGCACTGGCCTTAGTACTTATGGCAAGTTTAAGAGAAAAGCTGGTTTATGCAGATGTGCCAAAACCACTAGAAGGAACAGGAGTTGCTTTTATATTAGCAGGTATGTTGGCATTGGCATTCTTGGGATTTTCAGGAATGATATAAAGGAGATGAGTAAAGATTATGTTTACTGTTATAATGGTTTTAGTGGTTCTTGGAGGAATAGGTGCGGTTTTTGGTTTTATCTTAGCATTTGCAAATAGAAAATTTGCTATGGAGGTGAATCCACTAATTCATGAAGTAGAAGATATTCTTCCTAAAGGACAATGTGGTGCATGCGGCTATGCGGGATGTGCAGCATATGCAGAAGCAGTAGTTATGAAAGATGATGTTCCTCCTAATTTATGCGTTCCAGGAAAGGATGCTGTAGCAAAACTTGTAGCAGAAATTACAGGTAAAAAAGCAGAAGAAGTGGAACCAAGAATAGCTCATGTTAGATGCAAAGGAACAAGTGAAAAAGCAGCATTAAGTTATAAATACAAAGGAGTTCATGATTGTAAGGCAGCAAGCCTAATACAAGGAGGACCAAAAGGATGTAAGCATGGATGTATTGGATTTGGGACTTGCGTAAGCAGTTGTCCTTTTGGAGCTATGACAATGGGAGAAAATGGACTTCCAGTTGTTAATAGAAAAAAATGTACTGGTTGTGGTAAGTGTGAAGAATCATGTCCTAAAAATGTGATTCAAATGATCTCAATAAATGCTAGAGTAAAAGTTGATTGTAATTCAAAAGATAAGGGAGCTATTGCTAGAAAGTTATGTAGTGCTGCTTGTATAGGCTGTGGACTTTGTGCAAAGAATTGCAGCTATGGAGCTATTCAAGTTCAAAATAATCTCGCAGTGGTGGATCAGAAAATATGTGCTGAAAAATGCAGTGAAGCAACATGTTTGGCAAAATGTCCAACAGGAGCAATAAAAGTTGCGAATGAATTAATTGCTAATAAAAATTCAGACACAGTAAAAGTTACAATTTAAAATTTACAGTATTTTATATTAAATTATGGTTTAATATAAAATATTTATTAAATGTATAGCCAGTAGAGATGAAAAAATGTGCATTTCTACTGGCTATACATTTTGTAATTAGTGGGGCATTGTAGTAAACGTATGAGAGAATTTTTATTATTAATAGTGATAAAACTCATTGACTAATATTTAAATCATTAAAGAAAGGAAGCTTGGACATATGTTTGACTATAAAATTGGAAGTTATACCAATAAAAATACCTGTACCAATTCCAGCTATGGATAAGATTGGTAAATAAAGTGTAACTGCAATATTTTGAACTATAATTGCGGCTACAATTAATTGTCCTACGTTGTGGAAAAATGCTCCAGCAGCACTTACACCTATTATACTAACTTTATCTTTCCCAATATTTTTTACGAAAAGCATTATATAAAAACTAAGCAACGCTCCAACAGCACCATACATAAGTGTAGAGAGATTTCCACCAAACATAGTTGAAAGAAGAAGCCTTAATATTATAATTAAAAAAACATCTTTTTTATTATTCAATATGTATAATGCTATGACAGTAATTAAATTAGTTAACCCAAGTTTTGCACCAGGTGCAATAAATGGAACGGGAATCATACTTTCAATTGTATACAAAGCCAAAGCTTGTGATACTAGAATACCTATAAATACTATACGAAAAGTTTTATTCATTTAAACACCTCAAACTGTTTGCCATTATATCACTGCTTTTTATTTCAATCATAAGTTTATGTGGAAGACAAACTATAATTTGGCCTGGTTCTGATATAAATCCAGATCTAACGCATATTTTATCCTTGCAATCGGCATCTATTACTTTAATAGATTTATCTTTGACGTCTATTATATTATCACCATATGAAGTTTTAATATCTATTTGGTCCTCACCTCTATGCTCAGATAGGTTGATTTTCTTATAAAATTTACCGTCTATAGTTATCTCAGCATATGTTCCATTGTAATGTTTGCCCATTATTACCCCAAAAACAAGTTCAGGAATAAGTGATATACATAGTAGAATAACTATTATAATTATATCCCATTTTTTAAACATATTATTTCCTTCTTTAATCTATAAATTTATTATACATTTTTGACAAAAATTTTAAAATATATTATGGTTAATATTGTATATTAAGTTAATTTTTAAATCAAGAAATTAATTATATAAGTTTTAAACAATATAACGTATCCTAGTATTAGAAATACTCACAAAGCTTGTAATTTACTAATTACTGCTATAAAATAATAAACAAGATTGTGAACACGTGTGTAATTATTGAGCGTAAAAGAAATTATTTATAACCTCTGGCTATATTTGCGTACTAAAAATTAATTCTTTGCTAGAGATAAAAGCGCTTTATTTATTAAAAATTTGGAGGATTAATATGGCTACTACGATTAAAGATATAGCGAAAGCACTAGGAATATCACATTCAACTGTTTCAAGGGTACTGACTGGATCTAAATCTGTAAATGAAAAGACCAAAGAGGCGGTACTTAATGCAGTTAAAGAGCTAAACTATATTCCTAATATGAATGCGAGGAGTTTAAAGATAGATAAAGCTTATAATATTGGTGTATTTTTTTCAACTATAAGTAATGGAACCTCACCATTTGTATTTCAAACTGTTATAAATAATGTGTACAAGAATATAGACAAAAAGTATAATGTCATTGTTAAAGGAATAGATATGTATGAAAAAAATACTATAAATCCTAAAAATTATGATGGAATACTAGTAGTAAGTCAAAAAATAGATGATGATGATTTTATTAGAGAAATATTAGAGAAAGAGATACCTATTGTAGTCATAAATAGAAAGGTAAATCATGATGTTATAAATGTATATACAGATGAGAGTGTTGGGGTGTATAAGGGAGTAGAGGAATTAATAAAAAATGGTCATAAGGATATTGCAATAATAGAAGGAGCAATCAATTTCGATTCAACTAAAATGAGGCGAGAGGGATACTTAAAAGCTTTCAATAACTATAATATTAAATTGGACAAAAATCTGGTGCTAAATGGGAACTTTACTGTCAAAAGTGGATATGAAAAAGCTAATGAATTAATAGAAATGAATGAAAAGTTTTCAGCCATATTTGCTTTTAATGATGAAATGGCAACTGGGGCAATAAAAGCTATTACAGAGCATGGATTAAGGGTTCCAGAAGATATTTCAATACTAGGATTTGATGGGAATGAAATTGGCAGATTTATTACTCCAAGTATTACAACAATTAAAAGGCCTATAGGAGAAATAGCAAGAATTGCCACTGACTTGCTTTTAAGATTGCTAAATAATGAACAAGATATAACAACTAAGAAAATATATATAGAATCAGAATTGGAACTAGGTAATTCAATTAAAGATTTAAATTAGAATAAATTATATAAAGCTATAGTGAAGCAAAAGTTTTCCTCACTATAGCTTTAAAATTTAATTCAAAATGAGAACAAAAAACTATTGCAAATATTTACATAAGCGTATATACTTGTATTAAGAAAAAGGGAACACGTGTGCAAAGGGAATTACATAATATTAAGGTTAGGAATTTTAGTAAAACCTTCTTGATAAAATGTATATATAAACTTTGAATATTTTTTTACTCAATTGGGAACACGTGTGCCTAGAAATTGTAAGGAGAGATTATTATGCAAATGGAAATTAGATACTCAAATCATCCAGAAGACTCTAAGCACTATGATACAGAAACTTTAAGAAGACATTATTTAGTTGAAAAAGTATTTGTAGATGGAGAAGTAAATTTAGTTTATAGCCATAATGATAGAATCATATTTGGTGGAGTTACACCTATAAAAGAAACATTAAAGCTTGGAGCATCTAAAGAATTAGGAACAGATTACTTTTTAGAAAGAAGAGAACTTGGAGTTATTAATGTAGGTGGAGAAGGAACAGTTATAGCAGATGGAGTAGAATATAATCTAAATTATAGAGATGGATTATATGTTGGACAAGGCACTAAAAATATAGAATTTAAATCATCTGATGGAAAAAATCCAGCTAAGTTTTATATAAATTCTGCACCAGCGCTTAAATCATATCCAACAGTAAAAATAGATTTAGAAAAAGCTAATAAGATAAAATGTGGCGATGAAATAAACATGAATAAAAGAACAATAAACCAATATATTCATCCTGCAGTATGTGAAAGCTGTCAATTAGTAATGGGATTAACAATACTTGAGCCAGGAAGTGGATGGAATACAATGCCATGTCATACTCATGAAAGACGTATGGAAGTATATTTATATCTTGATGTACCTGAAGATCAAGCAGTAATTCATTTTATGGGTGAAGGACAAGAAACAAGGCATATAGTAATGAAGAATGAGCAGGCAGTAATTTCACCAAGCTGGTCAATTCATTCGGGCATTGGAACTCAGAATTATTCATTTATATGGGGAATGTGTGGCGAGAATATAACATTCGATGATATGGATAACATAAGAATCCAAGACTTAAAATAATATAATTAATATTGAAATAAAGAAGTTAAGAGCAGTTTAAGTGAAATTTCTGCATAAAAGATGTTAAATAAATTTATTCAAAAGCTGTAGGCATAGATTTGGTCTGCAGCCTTTTTATTCTTTAGAAATTTATTTCCAGTAAAATCAGTGGACGAGGCACTCCTTGAGGGTATAACTTAAAAAAGGTTGATTGGATAGTTTTGGCATTTTAAAAAGAATAAAAAAAAATCATATTCACTTAGTTAAGACAAAATATAGAAATTCGATTTCAACATATAGATTTCAATTAAGAGAACTATAATTTATCAGTATGAAGATAGGTAGCTAAAGAATTGAAATTATTAAGTATAAATGGTAAAATATATATTAATATCATTATCTAGCATTGATTTTTATATTAGTGAAAAAGGTCCTAAATTAGAAAATATACAAATTAAATAATCAAGGAGCATTGCTATGAAGCTTACTTTTAGATTAAAACTATTCTTTTATTTTGTAGGAATTATATTGTCTATATCTATTCCAATTGCACTAATAACTTATAATTATATGTATAAATCCCTTAAAGAGCATCTATTTTCAAGCGCTAAAGCCCAAATGGTGCAGGTTGATAACAACTTTTCTAACATGTTAGGGCAAATAAAGTACAATGCTAAGTTTCTTGCAACTTATTCAGATGCAAAAAAAGCAGACCAATCTATTTCAGCTCTATTTAATATTCCTGATATTGCGATAAATAAAAAATATTCAAAACAAATACCTGGAATAGAGAGTACTATATATAATGTGCTTGAGGCTTATGGAACATCTCATCCAGAAACAACTTATGTGTACATTGGTACTAAATGGGGAGGGTATATTCAATGGCCTGATGGATTAAGTACTAATACATTTGATCCAAGGACAAGACCATGGTATTCTTTGGCATTATCAAATCCAGATGAAGTGGTAATTTCAGATCCATACGTTTCGGCAGTTGATAATTCCAAAAATGTAATTATAAGTGCGTCAACAACAGTAAAAAATGAAGATGGAAGTATTGTTGGAGTTATGGGTATAGATTTAAGTTTGGAAAAGTTATCTGAAATAATAAGAAATATTAGGATTGGAGATACAGGTTATGTTTTTCTTTATTTAAAAGATGGAACTATGTTAGCTCACCCAAATATAGATTTAAACTTTAAAAATATCTTACATTTAAATCAGTTAGGTTATACATATTCTCAAACAGATGAAGCTTCAAAATTTTCATTTGATAACTATGATAAATTTATAGATTTGGATAATGGAAGTTTTGAAACTTATATAAATGGAGATCCTGTTTTAGTTAATGTTTATACATGTAAGGATACTGGTTGGAAGATGGCTTCAGTTATACCAAAAAGTGAATTGGAAAGCAAAGCTAGCAAGATGGGATATTTAATAATTATGATAACAGTGGGCGTTTTATTTCTTGCTATTTTCGTTACACTCATTGTTACTAAGAAGGTAACAAAACCGATTACAGAATTAGTTCCTTTAATGCAAGCGGCTGGAAATGGGGATTTATCAGTAAAAGCTAGTATTAATTCAAATGACGAGTTTGGAGAGTTAGGAAGATCTTTCAACCTGATGATTGGTAAGTTACGTTCAAGCTATGAGGAATTATCATCAGTTTATGAGGAATTGCTGGCGACAGAAGAAGAATTAAGAGTACAATATAACGAATTACAACAAAATGAGGAAGCACTTAGAGTGAGTGAAGAAAAATACAAACTCGCACTAGAATGTGCAAATGACTCGATTTGGGAATGGAATTTAGTTACAGATACATTCTTTGCTTCTGATAAATTAATTGATATTACTGGATACAAGTTGGATGAGATAAATAATTTGAGAAACTTTGTGTATGAGAATGTTCATTCAGATGATCTTGATAAAGTGAAAAAAGATTTCAAAAATCATATTAATCAGCTTACAGATGTTTATAGCTCTGAATTTAGAATAAGAACTAAGAGCAGTTCGTACGTTTGGATTCTCTCTTGTGGTAAAGCGTTAAGAGATTCTGAAGGAAAAGTTATAAAAATAACTGGTTCTATTAGAGATATTTCTGAAAGAAAGATTTCAGAGGATAGAATAAAATTCATGGCATTTTATGATTCTTTAACAAAACTTCCTAATAGGACATTGTTTATGAATAGGCTAAATGAACAACTACAATTATCTAATTACGCCAATAAACAAGGAATTGTATTTTTTATAGATTTAGATAATTTTAAGAATATAAATGATACTATGGGACACGAGTATGGAGATAAATTGATAATAAGTTTAGCAAAACAGTTTGAAAATTTAATTGAAGAAAAAGATACAATATCTAGACTTGGTGGAGATGAATTTATATTACTTCATCCTGATTCAAAAGAAGATGAGATACAAGCTTATGCAAAAAGGCTATTAGGTTTGTTCGATAAAGTATTTAAAATTGACAACAAGCATATGTATATAACTGCCAGTGTTGGAATAGCTTTATATCCTAAAGATGGAAAGGATAGTAGTACAATTTTAAGAAATGCAGATGCTGCTATGTACAGGGCAAAGGAATTAGGTAAAAATAGATTTTCTCTTTTTGATCCACAAATGTATATAAGCCTTGAACGAAAGACTAGTATAGAAAGAATATTAAGGACAGCAGTTGATAATAATGAACTAATCATTAACTATCAACCTCAGTATGATTTACAGGCAAATAAAATCTTTGGTTTTGAAGCATTACTTAGATTAAATAGTAGGGAACTTGGTTTTATATCTCCTGCAGAGTTTATTCCAATAGCAGAGGAATCTGGATATATCACACAATTAACTTTATGGGTGCTTAAGGAATCTTGCAGACAAAGTGCTAAGTGGTTTGAAGCAGGCTATAAATTTAATAGCATAAGCGTTAACATCTCATCAGTTGATTTACAAGAGACAAATTTCTTAGATAATGTTAAAGAAATTATTGAAAGTTCATCTGTTAATCCGAATATGATTGAACTTGAGATTACTGAAACTGTTCTTATGAAATCATTTGATTCTAGTATTGGAATATTAAAGAAATTAATGGACATGGGAATTAGAATTGCGCTTGATGACTTTGGCACGGGATATTCATCATTAAGCTATCTTAGAAGAATTCCTATAAATACATTAAAGATTGATAAATCATTTATAGACAATATTTCTTTAAATAAGAAAGAAGAAGCGATTATAAAAAATATTATTCAAATGGCACATAGTATGGAATTAAAAGTTATTGCTGAAGGAGTTGAGGTTGAAGATCAGCTTTTAATACTTAAAAGAATGAAATGTGATTATATTCAAGGGTATTATTTTAGCAAACCTCTTCTTGCTAATCAACTTGAAGAGTTACTGGAAAAATAGAAAGTTGAATAAGTATGCTTAGATTTAAGGTGTGAAGATATAAGGTTCGCATATAAGAATAAGATTACTATAAATGAATTAGTATTATTCCTTTGTCACATAATATTGATATGTATACAGAAATAAATATTTCAAAAGAGAACAGGGAGGAAACAAATGAGTCAAAAGTATGTAAAAAAATCCAATGAAGAATTAAAGATGAGTCTGACAGATGAACAATATAGAATTACACAAGAAAATGGTACAGAAGCTCCATTTTCTAATGAATATGATAATCAGTTTGAAAAGGGGATTTATGTAGATATAACTACGGGTGAGCCATTGTTTGTATCAACCGATAAATTCAACTCTGGGTGTGGCTGGCCTGCATTTTCCAAGCCAATAGATAGAAAGGCAATAAAAGAAAAAATAGATAAAAGTCATGGCATGGTAAGAACGGAGGTTCGAAGCAGTACTGGTGATGCACATCTAGGACATGTATTTACTGATGGACCCGAAGATATGGGAGGTTTAAGATACTGTATAAACTCAGCAGCACTTAAGTTTATCCCCAAAGACAAGATGAAGGAAGAAGGTTATGAAGAATATTTAGATAAGATACTATAATAGTAGTATTATCATCATGATATTAATTATAAGTACCTTTAAGAGAATAAATAAAGCTAATATTTTTTAACGGCGGTAATATATCGCCGTTAAAATTTAATCAAAAATTGAATTATATTTCTATCTTTTCTGAATCTTCTAATATAATCAAATCTTCTGGGTAAGGATTAAAATAAGTTTGTTCCAAAAGGTAATCAATATTAAATCTAACTACATACGATTTAACTAAAAGCATAGGAGACATTATTGTAAGTTTTTTCATCTTGTATTTTTCTAAGGAATCCAGTAATAATTGAGTTTCTTCATTAGTTATGTATTTTGAAAAATATCCCATGGCATGCATTAGAACATTTATATTATTTGTATACTTAGGAAGTTTTTCAAATGCCAAATTCAAATTCTTCTCATATTCAGCCATAATACTTTTTATATCATTATTTTCACCATTTGCTGTAATTCTACCTAAGATTTTAGTATACTTTTGACTATTTGCCATGAGTAGTAATTTATTTCTGCGTTGAAAAAGTATTAATTCATTAAGTGAATTAGATTTCTTGACTTTTCTAAAATCTGCATTAATAAAAATTCTTGTAAGAAAATTATCTCGAATTCTATAATTATGTAATCTGCCTTCATCTTCTATTGCTGCATAAGGAAATTTCTCTTTAATCTTATTTCCAAATATTCCGGCACCTCTTGTACTTCCTGTAACCTTAGCTGTGCCATTATAAATTTTTACATTTTTATGTCCACAGGAGGGTGAAGCGCTTTTTAAGAGAAAACCGTCTATATTATTTAAATCTTTCAAATATGATTCTGAAAACTCAACCATTTCTTTTGTGAATTCTTTTCCTTCTTTTGGCTCATATAATTTTAATTCATTATTTTCAGAGACAACTCTAATTGTTGGTCGTGGAACTTTAAGTCCTATGGAAGTTTCTGGACAAACATTTATAATATTAACAAAAGGTTTCAATTTTTCAACAAATGCATCAGTTATCATTTGTCCATTGTAACGACAGGCTTCGAAACCTAAACATTTACTAAAAAAGACATTTGGTTTAAATAAATCACCCATGAAAACACTCCTTTTTTCATTTTACTTATAATATTATCATTTTATAAGTAAGTAATTCATTAAAAATGTCAATAATAGAGAAATCATCGATTTATCATTATTGACAGTATTAGATTTTAAGGGTAGGATAAAAATGAAATATTTCTGGAAACGACTTTAAATATTTCCAGAAGGAATAACTTTTAAATATATAATTAATATTTACATAGAAAGGATTTTTTATATGACTAAAATAGATATTATTTCAGGGTTTCTTGGGGCTGGAAAGACTACTTTGATTAAAAAATTAATAGAAGAAGCATTTCAGGGTGAAAAGCTCATGATAATTGAAAATGAATTTGGCGAGATAGGAATTGATGGAGGATTTTTAAATAATTCAGGAATTGAAATAACAGAAATGAATTCGGGATGTATTTGTTGTTCTTTAGTTGGAGATTTTGGAGTTGCACTTAAAGAAGCATTAGATAAATATTCGCCAGAACGTATAATAATAGAACCATCGGGAGTTGGTAAATTATCAGATGTAATTAAGGCAATAGAAAATATAAAAAGCGAAGTAGATATTAAACTTAATAGTTTTACGGCAGTTGTTGATGCTGTAAAATGCAAAATGTATATGGATAACTTTGGAGAATTCTTTAATAATCAAATTGAAAATGCAAATACTATTGTCTTAAGCCGAACTCAAAAGATTTCAGAAGAAAAATTAGAAGTATGTGTATCCCAAATAAGAGAACACAACAGTTTTGCAACAATAATAACAACAAACTGGGATGAGATTAATGGAAAGCAAATTCTATCTGCAATGGAAAGGGAAGAGTCCCTTGAAAAAGAGCTTTTAGTAGAAGTAAAGAATAATAAGTCTGAAAATCATCAACACAGCGAAGAGTGCTGTTGCAATAATCATAAGAACCATACTAAGGAAGAATGTGAATGTGATAATCATGAACATCATATAGATTGTAATTGTAATGATCATAACCATGCTCATCATACTCATGATCATGAGTGTGGATGTGGACACGATCATCATTCACATGATCATCATCATGCAGATGAAGTATTTACGAGCTGGGGAATGGAAACACCAAAAAAGTTTTCAAAAGTAGAAATAAATAATATATTAAAAACTTTATCGGAATCTTCTGATTATGGAATTATATTGCGTGCTAAAGGTATAATCCCTTGCTCAGATGGAGGATGGATAAACTTTGATTTAGTTCCAGGCGAGTATGAAGTACGTGAAGGAATAGCAGATTATACAGGAAGGTTATGCGTTATAGGTACAAATTTAAATAAGAATGAAATAGAAGAATTATTTGATGTATAGATACAAGCTAAATATTTCGATTTATATAAAAATTGTTATTAAGGAAGAGGAGTGAACATTACTGATAATATAGATAACCAAACTTAGACCTGAACTTATGCATATAACTCCCCGAAATGAATAACATACTTTTGTTCCAGTTTCCAGGTAATTCTGATGGGTGATTCTAAGGCTATAAAGTTGCACCCAAAGTGCTAGCCTCAAAGAACAAGCTTTGAACTAGCACATTTGGAACAACTTATAGCCAAAGAATCACATCCATCAAAATTACCAATGAAACATTCCACAAAAGTATATTACCCATTTCTAGTTGGGATATATTTCATAATCTAAGTATAGTTTATGAGTGTGTTATCTATAATAAAACTTCTCTCTTTAATGAATTCAAATAATTAAAATTCATTTGAGTTTATTTAGTGATATTATCACATTTTTTTGACCTATATCTGAAGAAGGACTTTCATCTATTTCGATTTCAGGGATATTTAGAGAATTTTTCTCACCTAAGGCCTTGATTATCCATAAGATTCTTTTTTGATAGTCCTGTAGTAATTTCCTATTCATGGACATTACCTCTTTTCATAGAATTTAATATGTAGTAGGTTACACTAATATAAATAAAATATACATTAAATGAAATTTTAAGATAAAGTATTTATAATTATGAGGAAGGAAATTTAGAATTAGCAATAGAAATTCATAAGAAAAAACAATTTAAGTTCTGAAATATTAAAAAACTTAAATTATGAATGTAAATTTATAGATAGAATTATGTTACATTTAATTAGAAAAATAAGTGAAAGAAGGAATTGATTTATGACTGATGTACCAGTTTTTCTTATTACTGGTTTTTTAGAGAGTGGTAAGACTACTTTTATAAAAGAAATATTTAATGATCCAGAGTTTTATGATGGGGAAAAAATTCTTTTAATTGTTTGCGAGAATGGTGTAGAAGAATATGAAGTTGAATTTTTGAAAAAACACAATGCAAATATTGTTAGCATCAGCAATATAGAAGAATTTACAGAGTTAGCTTTAAAGGAATTCAATCAGAAATACAAACCAACCAAGGTTGTTTTAGAATACAATGGGATGTGGCAATTTGACATTTTTGATAATATGAAGTTTCCTGATAGATGGGAGATTGCTCAAATTATAACAACTATTGATGCATCAACATTTGAAAGTTATATGAGTAATATGAAGTCTTTATTAATAGAGCAATTTAAAAATTCAGATTTGATTATATTTAACCGTTGCAACGATAAAACAAATAAATTGAAATTTAGAAATAGTGTAAAAGCTATTAATTCAAGAGCTAATATGATGTTTGAATTAGAAAATGGCGAGATTGATGATAGTCCCTTAGAATTACCATTTGATATACATAAGAAAGTAATAGAATTTAAAGACTACGATTATGGGGTTTGGTACTTAGATGCAACAGAATATCCAGAAAAGTATGATGGTAAAAATATAAAGGTAAAAGGTCTTGCTTATAGCAACCCTAAGTATCCTAAAGGTGTTTTTGCATTTGGCAGAAATGCAATGACTTGCTGTGAAGATGATATATCATTTTTAGGTATCCTGTGTCAAACGAGTAAGGCATTTAATTTTAAAGATAAGGAATGGATCGAGTTAGAAGGTATAATTCATAAAAAATATATACAGCAAGAACAAAGGGAGATTCCATATATAGTGGTTCAAGATTATAAAAAAATAGATAAGCTTGAGGAAGAATTAGTTTATTTTTAATAGATTAGCCATGTATATAAACTTAATATATAAAAGCAGGTACATTGGAGATTTTCTTAATATACCTGCTTTTTCTGTTTGTTAAATTTATAAATTTGTTGAAAGTTTTTAATTAATACTGGTGTCTTTTTCGATAAACTTTGCAACTCCATCATCATCGAAGCTTGAGATGACACTTGTTGCAACCGCCTTTGCTTCAGAAACTCCGTTTTCAGGAACATACGAACGATCTGCAGATTGTAACATTTCAATGTCATTAAAATTATCCCCAAAAGCGATTACTTCATTTGCGCCAATCAGTTCCTTTAATTCTTTTATAGCAATGGCCTTAGATGCTTTAGAACTAAATATATCTAAAAAGTAATTATCTTTATATACATTTTTGTTAGGAACACATTTTAATATAGAGTTATCTAAAATGCAATTTTCAACATTTTTTATACGATCAAAAGAACCATACAAAACAAAATATAAAATTGTATACCCATCCTTTGGAACTTGTTCAAAATCATCGTATTGATGACAACGACCTTTGTATAATAAATGCCTTTCTGCAAAATACTCAAGATCAGATGGGTCATCAAGATTGTTGTATATGAAGTGGATATCTCCATCTTTCAATGCATACATAAATCCATAGCTTTTATACTCATCAAATATTTTTATTAGGTGATTTAACTGAGATATTGGAAATTCATTAATTTTTAGATATTGCTCTTTATTTAAATCATAAAATCCTATACCGTTATTTAATATGATAGGAATGTTAATTGGAATTTCACTTATCAATCTTTTTGCAGCCTGAAGGTTTCGTGCAGTTGCAATACTAAACAATGTGCCTTTTTCTATTTGTTTCTTTAAGATTTTTAGTGATGTTTGTGAAACTTCTCCATTAGAATTTAATAAGGTACCATCTAAATCTGTTACATATAATATTCTTTTATTCATTTATTGCACCCCTTTATATAAGATAGAAGATTTCTGTAAAATAAGTATTAAGAGAATTTATATTACAGTAATTTATATATTGTGAGTTTAGCATAAGAAAGCTGTCAATTCAAGGAAAATAAGGATATATAAATCCATTAAAGTTCATGAGTGCTGACATTCATGAAAAAATTGACAAATGACTATTTTAAAATATAATTTATTATAGTATGTAATTAAAAGATAGTTAGAAGTGAAAGGACATTTTATGTATCAAGAAGAAAGATTATATGAAATATTAAATATACTTAGAGAAAAAACTGTGTTATCTAATAAAGAAATAATGGAAACATTTAATATATCAAGGGATACTGCTAGAAGAGACATTGTTAGATTAGTAGAAGAAGGAGTTGCTATTCGAACTCATGGAGGAATTGCAGTGCCATCTATAAGAACTGAAATTAAGGATTATAAGAGCCGCTTATCTATAAATTCAGAAGAAAAAATAAAATTGGGTAAATATGCAGCTAAATATGTTTCAACAAATCAAGTATGTTTCTTTGATGTGTCTACTACCATTGAAGCGTTATGTCAGTGTGTTGAGGATGATATCTCTATATATACGCATTCTTTAGACAACATGGAAATACTTGCTGAAAAAAATTGTGACGTTCATTTATTGGGTGGAAAATTGCAACGCAAAAATCGTTTTTTATATGGCAGTGGCACAATAAATCAAATCGAAGATATACATTTTGATATAGCATTTTTGGGGGCTGCAGCAATTAGTGAAGATGGAATTTATGTAGTTGATTTTGAGGATTCATATATAAAGAGAAAGGTAGCAGAAAGAAGTACTTTTGTATGTGTTATAGCTGATAGTGAAAAGTTCTTCAATTGCAGCACGTTTAAAGCCATTTCCTTTGATAGAATAGATTTATTAATAACTACAAAAGAGCCGCCTGAGAATATAGAAAAAAGAATGAAAGACTCAGGAACTGTTATTGAAATAGTGTGATTTTATAAAAAATGAGAATAAATTATTTACGCAATTTATTCTCATTTAACTTAACTAAATTTTATTTTGCTGCTTTATTAGTCCTTTTCTGTAAGCATTAAGAAGCATCTTTAAGTCATCTATTTGCTGCTTGAGAGTCACACCTACATCAGTATCTTCAACTCTTTTCCTATTTACAACTTGCTCTAGTAAGAGAGTTGTAGATAATATGTCAGTTTCTTCTTTTATGGCTGCTTCAGTGGATTCAAATGGCTGATGAGATACTAACTGAAGCCCAAAAGAGTTATATATTAACGTATATCCAGCTAGTCCAGTTTTGGGCTGATATGCTTTTGAAAAACCTCCATCTATAACTAGTAGAGTTCCGTTTGCTTTTATAGGACTTTCTCCATTTTTTTCTTCAACGGGCATGTGGCCATTTATTATATGAGATTCTGGTGAACTAAGCCCAAATTCCTTTAGTATTTTTCTGCAGATATCCTCATTATCTCTTAAGCTAAAATAGGGATCTTTCTTTTCATAATGAGTTTCTTTTTCTTCAATAAAATACTGTTCAAATATTGTCATTCTATCCTTACCAAATAATGGCGAAGAAGCACCACACCACAAATACCACATTATATCTTCTTTATTATCAGAATCATCCTTGTCTTTTGAAAAATAGGCCTCTCTTGCTAGCATATCCAATTTGTCTAAAAGTTCTTTACCTTTATATTCTTTATCAGCTATTTTGACTTTTTTAAAGCTTCCATCTTCATTTAATGGTATGAATCCATGATATAATAAATTTGAATTAAATTTTAAATATAAACTGCCATTTGAATATAGGAATCGAACATGCTTATTATATTTATCGCTATTAACAAAAGAGGTTTTTAACTTATCAATTAATTCTTTCTCATCATGAGTAAGTTCATATGGATTTTTAGGATCTATAGTAGGAAAAAATGAATCTTTTAATTTATACGTTTTACCGTTTAAGCTAATAGTTCCTTCAGCATAATTAATTTTATTTAATAAAAGCCTATGATTCATATTAAATTCAGGATGCCTTAAAATCACCTGACCTTCGAGTTTAAATAATATTATAGCTATAGCTTTGTGCATCTGAGCTATTAAATTAATTTCATTAATGCTGTATTTTTTATCACAATCCATCTTAGGTAAGAAGATATTACAGGGATGATCCTTATAAAAATCCATAGAAAAAGTTGCTAGAGGGAGAAGGTTAATTCCGTATCCATTTTCTAAAGTATCCAAGTTAGCATACTTTAGAGAATTTTTTATAACATTAGCAATACATACGTCTGAACCACAGGCAGCACCCATCCATAAGATATCATGATTTCCCCATTGGATGTCAACAGAATGATATTCAACTAAAGTATCCATGATAATATCCGCACCAGGGCCTCTATCAAATATATCCCCTAAAATATGAAGTCTGTCTATAACAAGTCTTTGTATCAATTTAGAAAGAGCAACTATAAATTCCTTTGATCTATCTGTGTCTATAATAGTTCTAATAATTTGTTCATAATATTCATATTTATCTATTCCTTTAGGCTGTTCATGTAAGAGTTCTTCTATTATGTAAGTAAAATCTTTTGGAAGAGCCTTTCTTACTTTTGAACGTGTATATTTAGAAGAAACATATCTGCATATTTCGATTAATCTATATAAATTTATTTTGTACCAATCATCTATGTTTTCTTCTTGCTTCAATACTATCTCTAATTTTTGTTCAGGATAATATATAAGGGTTGCTAAACTTTTTTTCTCACTTTGCATCAAACTATTTCCAAAAAGATCTTCAATTTTTCTTTTTATTACTCCTGATGCGTTTTTTAATACATGAATAAAAGGCTCATACTCTCCGTGGATATCAGTTAGAAAATGTTCAGTTCCTTTTGGTAAATTTAAAATTGCCTGCAGATTTATTATTTCAGTAGAAGCTTCGTTGATTGTCGGATATTGTTTAGAAAGCAACTCTAAATATCGTAAGTTGTCAGATATTTCATTAGTTGATAGATCGTATTTTTTCATTATTACATCTCCTTTGTTGCTATTAAGATAATATCTTCTATAACTAATTAAATTATAGAAGAAGGTTTGATAATAAACAATAATATTAATAAAATAAGAGCTTAAAGTGAATCAAGCTCTTATCATCCTATAAATTTATATTTTACTTATACCAACAAGAATCATAACAGATCTAGGTTCTATTTCAAGTGTCTCTCCAACTTGGAGCATCTCATTAATTGAATCGCTAATGTCTTCTCCAGAAGGCATGGATGTATTTATAGCAATTCGCCATTCTAAGTATATAGGGAGTTCGGGTAATCTTACATATTGAGTTTCCCAATGAGCATTGATACAAAGGTACACAATGTCATCTTCTTTTTCTTTTTTATTCCATCCTGCAAACATTATCCCAACAGTTCTAGTACTATCTGACGAATCTAAATACCAAGGTTCTATACCGTGCTTACTAACAGGAGGTAAGCCACATCGGGATTCTTCAATTCTGTCCTTAATAGCAGGATGACGTTTTCGAAAATTTATCATATTTTTAAAGAAAGTAAATAAATCATGATTCTTATATAGGAGACTCCAGTTCAGCCATGAAATTTCATTATCCTGGCAATATGGATTGTTATTTCCAAACTGTGTATTTCCAAATTCATCTCCAGATAAAAGCATTGGAGCTCCTTGACTTGAAAGAAGAACAGCACAAGCATTTTTTATTAGCTTTCTTCTCAACTTTATTATATTTTCATCGTCAGTTTCACCTTCAGCACCACAATTCCAGCTATTATTGTTGTTCTCACCATCTGTATTATTCCAACCATTTTCTTCATTGTGTTTATCATTATAAGAATATAAGTCATATAAAGTAAATCCATCATGGCAAGTAATAAAGTTTACTGAAGCATTTTTGCCTCTTATATCTGGATTATAGAGATCGTAAGATCCGGTTATTCTTTCAGCAACAGTGGCAGCTAATCCTGAATCGCCCTTTAGAAATCTGCGAATATCATCTCTATATTTTCCATTCCATTCACACCATCTTTTCCAAGATGGGAAACTGCCGACTTGATATAATCCACCTGCATCCCATGCTTCAGCTATCAATTTTGTATTTGCAAGAATAGGATCAAAGGCTAGGCTTTGCAATAGTGGAGGATTATTCATTGGTGATCCATCTTCGTTTCGACCAAGGATTGAAGCTAAATCAAATCTGAATCCGTCAACACGATATTCTGTAACCCAGTAGCGAAGGCAATCTAAAATCATTCTATGAACAATTGGGTGATTGCAATTTAAAGTATTTCCACATCCGCTGAAATTATAATATTTCCCATCTGGTGTAAGCATGTAATAAACATTATTATCAAACCCCTTAAAAGATATATATGGACCATACTCATTGCCTTCAGCAGTATGGTTAAAAACAACGTCTAAAATAACCTCTATTCCATCTTCATGAAATTTCTTTATCAATGATTTTAGTTCATCGCCTTCTTTATTTCGTTCAATTCCAGCAGTATAACTGGTGTTTGGAGCAAAGAAACATACAGGATTATATCCCCAATAATCACAAAGCAAATTACCTCTAACATATCGTGCATCAAGCATTTCATCAAATTCAAAAATTGGCATAAGTTCTACAGCATTGATTCCAAGCTCTTTTAGATAAGGTATCTTTTCGGCTAATCCAGCAAATGTTCCAGGATAATTAACTTTTGACGACGGATGCTTAGTAAAGCCTCTTACATGCAACTCGTAAATAATCAAATCTTTCATAGGAATTAAAGGTCTTTTACTGTTTCCCCAATCAAAATCATTGGAGACAACTCTTGATTTATATTGATTTCCACATATTGTTTTTGTTCCCCATACGCTTTGTCCAGCAATTGCTTTTGAGTAGGGATCAAGTAAATATTTACTACTATTAAAAACTAATCCTCTTTCGGGTATATATGGACCGTCCACACTATATGCATATTCAAATTCTTCAATATCTAATCCAAGTACTATCATAGAGTATACATTACCTATTCGATAATATTCAGGAAAAGGAATGACAGCATAAGGTTCGCACATAGCTGGCTTAAATAAGAGTAGTTTACATGATGTTGCGTTCTGAGAGTGGATAGTGAAGTTAACACCTCCAGGTATAACTACTGCACCATTTTCTAGATAAAATCCAGGACGAATTTTAAATCCCTCAAATTCGTCGGTGGGAATTAAATTTTTCTGAAGCGTTTTTACAAATTCATCGAAATTTACAGTATTTTTTAAAGTATTTATATCTAGTTCTATATTCTCATTATTTGAAAATTTAGAAGTATCCACAATATATTTTCCTCCTTAATATTATTAGGACCCTCTTAGTTTTATTATATTAGGACGCATATGCTTTTAATCGATAAATGAAATAATTATTTAATTATCACTTAAATTATTGTATCAAAATTCTAATTTATATGTTTTTAACTAATGTAAGTTAGAAATATAGGATTAAGATATTTAAGTTGTGGTATAATTTTCATATAAGCTATTAATTACACAAAATTGGCTATATAAAAAATAATCTCCGATGAAGGTAATATACTATAGATAATAAAGAAAATATGGAATGTTTTATATAAAACAAATGGAGAAGCTATATACACTATAAGATTTGGGAATGAGGGGGAAATAGATGACTAAAAAAATAATTTACAGTTTACTTATTGTAGCGGCGGTAGTTTCTGTAATACCAAAAGAAGTTTCAGCAGAATGGAAGCATAATAATACTGGTTGGTGGTATGAGGAAGGAAAATCTTATAGTACTGGCTGGAAACAAATAAATGGCTTATGGTACTATTTTGGTAATGATGGTTATATGAAGACAGGATGGATTTTAGATAAGGTTTGGTGGTATTATTTACAGGATAATGGTGCTATGGCATCTGGTAAAACATCAATTAAAGGTAAGGAGTATGAGCTTGATAATAATGGGAAATGGATAAATAATGCTCTTCCTAATAGAAATGTTAATATGAATATTAGCAGGCCTCCTTCAGAGGAAAAAATGAGTACAACCTCAGATTTTAGCTTGTTTGAGGAAAATGGAAATACGTATTTTAAAATTCAAGATAGCTATTATTTAAAAGGTGTATGGAATATAGATGGGAATATATATATTTTTGATGAAAATGGTGTGTTGCAAAAAGACGAATATACGTCGGAAAGTGGTAGAAAATATAGCTTGGGGGATGATGGGAAGGTTATAGAATGTCTTAGTGACAAAAATTATAATTTATGTCCAGAATATGCACTGACTACTAAATCAACTACAGAGAACTACGAAGTTAAATTAGATGATAGTAATATGCTTACTATAACTGATGTCAATTCAGATGAACCAGAAAAGGATGGAGTAAGAATTGAGGATGGAGCAGGTTACAAATTAGACAATACTAAACCAAGGGCAACTATTAATGGAAATACTTTATATTGTAGAACTAATCAAGCTATAGATTTAGGAATGATAAAAGTAAGTAGCGTAGATGATAAAAGTTCATCATTTCCTAATTTAATAGCAATGTCTAAGAGTGAAGATGATAGTGTTGCGGTTTCAGGAATAAATTTAAGTTTGGAGGATGGATTTTTTAAAGACATTCATCCAACAGTTATTGCATACAAAGCAGGAAAAACTACTATTACAATAAATGTTAATGGAATTAAGACTTCGTTTGATGTAGTAGTAACGGAATAATTTTTTGCACTAATATGAGTAATGTTAATATTTTTATAATTGTTAAGTTTAGTGTATATATGATATTGAATTAAAATATAAACTCAAATGAAAGAATTGAGGAATTTATATAAGCAGCAATACAAACTTAAATGAAAAAGAATATAGATATGCTATTTTGACTAGTTACATAATTGTAGTAACTAGTCATTTATGGTTTTGAAAAGGAGATTACTTGTCAATCAAATTTTTTTCGTATTCCTCTATCATTTTTTTTGTCATCAATCCTCCAATTGGTCCACCTACACGACCATTTAACATTGATGATTTATTTCCTTTATAATTATCATTAAGTTCTATGCCAAGTTCATTTTCAAATTCTATTTTTAGCTTATCTAGTTTTGCTCTAGTTTGGGAACTAAAGGCCTTCTGCTCATAATTTAACACCTCCATATCAGTATTAGTTTTATAAATTTATAGTAAAATATATTTGATAAATTATTGAATTTAAATGAATGGAACTTGTGAAGAATTAATGGAAAGGAGGATTTTAACACTTTTTTTACAAGTATTTGCATAGATTAAAATTTGTGAGAGTGGTTAATATATTAATGCCAAACAAAATCATAGATTAAGGGAGGTAGATTAAGATGGCTTCGAGAAATAAAACTTTAGTTCCAGAGGCAAAAACAGGTTTAAACAGATTAAAAACTGAGGTAGCTTCAGAAATTGGGTTAAATAACTATGAAAACATTGATAAAGGGAACCTTTCTTCAAGACAAAATGGTAGTGTTGGCGGAGAAATGGTTAAGAGAATGATAGAAAGTTACGAACAAAGTCTCTAAAAATAGATACTTAATGTTTTAACTCAGTTCTTAAATTACCATCCATCCTAAAGTGAAAGCTAGTAGAATATAGTTAATTACTATTTATTCTACTAGCTTTTTTTATTATATATGAATTTATATTCAAGCGAAATATATGAAAAATAAAAGAGAATAAAAGAAATTAGAAGCATAGATGAGATTCTGAAAAATAATGAAAATAAAATGAGATAGATGGCTAAAAATTTATATGGAATTACTTTACAATATGGTATAAAATGTAAAAGAAGGCAATTAAACACATACTCAAAGGAGTTGAATAATATGTTATATTTATATACTATATCAATAAAGTTAAGTTGTTTATCCTTAATATTACTATTATTTAGGCTTGTTTTAAACAAGAATAATATTAATATTTTTGGTAACAAGGAAAAAAGAGGTCTACTGATAACCATACTTGTTATTAGTATTGTGCCAATAATCAATATTTTTTTTGCAGTTTCAAGTATATATGCGTCAATTTTTATGAAAAAGGAAAAATTTATAAAATTTATAAATGAATAGCTTTAGTGGAATCTAAGGCTATTTTTTTATGAATTTATTACCTCTATAAACTACAGATAAAAAGTATATGAAGATTTTTTATTATAAAGTAATTATAAATATGTTTAGGAAAATAATTTCTAAATATGAAATTATTGATATATATGACAATAATATTACGATATTATTATATATTTTATAAGATTTATATAAGTGTATTTCATCTTTCTCAGTTACAGATATAATATTTATAAGAAGTTTAAGATTAACTAAATTATGTATAGATGATTAATCTGGAGGAGATGAGTTTGATGAAAATTAGATATATGTTATCGGAATTATGGATTGCGTTTGGTTTTCCAATTATAGTTTTAGGAATTATAATTTTAGTATACTACTTTTCTAAAAAGAGAATGAAAAAGAATGTGTTTTTTTATAAGATCTTTAGATACATAAAAATATCATCTTGCATCATATTTATTTGTTTTATAATAATAGAAGCTTTAATAATAAACTATCCAAAGTATAATCGAAATAGTGACGATTATATTATTGTACTTGGCGCAGGACTTGATAATGGAGGAGTTCCTAATTTAATACTTCGGGAAAGACTTGATATTGCTATAAAATGTACGAAAGAAAATTTAGCTCAATATATCGTTTTATCCGGAGGACAAGGTACAGATGAAAGTACATCAGAGGCACAGGCCATGAGTGAATATTTACAGGCTAAAGGAATAGAAAAAAACAAAATAATATTAGAGGATAAGTCAAGAGATACTAATGAAAATCTAAAATATTCTAAAGAAAAGATTGAAGAATTTAGTAACAAATCAATAAGTGATATAAAAGTAAAAATAGTAACAACAGACTTTCATGCTTTTAGAAGTAGTATTTTAGCAAAGAAGAATGGGTATAAAAATTTTGATAATTATTCCAGCACCATGCCTTGGTATTTTGTACCTTCAACATATGCTAGGGAATCCATTGCAGTTATTAAGAGTATATTGTTTGACAAATAAATTCGTGATTGTGAAATAATTACACTACAACAAGGTTTATAAATTTAACTCATAACAACAAACGATTACAAGCACAAGATATACATAATTAATATATAATAATATAAAGGATTATATATTTAGTTAGAAGGGGATAAGTATGTTGGCGGTAGTTATTTTGGTTTGCATAGTATTAATTGCATGTAATGCTTTTTATGATACCGATAAAAGTTGAAAAATAGAAATCGTCAAGCAAAATTGGACTAAGTTTATAAAACTAAATGGGATTTTCTTAAGAATTAAGCAGATATAATTTAAGGCTATCTATTCATTAAGATAGCCTTTCTGTGTCTACATAAATTAAGAATTAACATGGTAACTTGATTATAAAAGTAGATCCCTTTTTACATTCACTATATACCTCTATTTCTCCACCACATAAGTCAACAATTCTTTTTACTAGGGCTAATCCCAAACCGTTGCCTTCAGAAGAATGGGATTTATCGCCTTGATAAAACTTATCAAAGATATGCTTTTGTGTATCTTCGTTCATACCTATGCCATTATCTGAAATGCTTGTTGTAATCCAGTTGTTATTTTTCTTTAAAGAGCATCTAATAGCACCACCTTCAGGTGTAAATTTTATTGCATTACTAAGTATGTTTATCCATACTTGCATCAACAGTTCTTCATTTCCATGAAAAGTAATTGAGTCTAAATCTATATCTAAGTCAATATTTTTATTAGACCATTTGGATTCTAAAAGTAATAGAGTTTGCCTTAGTTGTTCATCTAATTTGAATCTGCTTCTTTCTGCTATTATATCTTGATTCTCTAATCTTGAGATCTGTAATATGCTGCCAACTAAGCTTGATAGCCTTTTTGTATTATTTAGTATTTTATCTGTATATTTAGACTTTTCTTCTTTACTTAGATTGTTATCCTGTAGCAAAGTTGTGTAACCTTCAATAGATGCAAGGGGAGTCTTAAATTCATGGGACACATTAGCAATAAAGTCACTTCGAAAAGTTTCTATGTTATTTAGTTCATCTACCATAATGTTAAAGTTCTGAGACATTTTTTTTAGCTCTTCAACATAGTAATACTTATCTTCATCTAATTTTATATTAAAATTACCTTTCCCAACTTCCATAATTGCTTCACTAAATTTTACTAGTGGAGCTAATATTTTTTTACCTATTATAGCTGATATGGTTGTCCCAACTATTATACTAATTATAGATAGATCGATAATTGGCCAAAGAAACTTATTAGCTTCCGAAGAAAAATTTGGATGAAGGAATATAGCTAAAATTGCAGTAAGTACTGATGACACAAACATTATTGAAAAAATAATAAATGAAAAGACTAATCCTAATTTTAAATTTGGTTTATCATTCATAATTTTTTACCACCTTATATCCGAGTCCTCTTACAGTCAAAATATCAAAATCTATGTTATTTTTAAAGCGATCACGCAAACGGTTAATATGTACATCTACTGTTCTTATATCAGTTTCAGAATCAAGTCCCCAAAATTCATCCATAAGTTCTTGTCTTGTGAATATGCGATTAGGATACGAAATGAGCTTATATAAAATATAAAATTCCTTTTGTGGAAGGACTGTTGCCTCACCATTTTGATATACTGACAAGGAATCATATTCAAGCATGGTATCACCAACACTTTGCTTTCTTTCACTAATAATCTGAGCCCTTCTAAGTAATGCACCTACTCTTAACACCATCTCATTAACATCAATTGGTTTAACCATGTAGTCATCAATTCCAAGAAGAAAACCGCGTTGCTTATCCTGAAATCTTTCCTTAGCTGTAATCATTAATATAGGCAGATTAAATTGAGCATCACGAATAGATTTTATTAGTTCAAAACCATCCATATTTGGCATCATGATATCAGAAATAATTAAATCAATATATTCTTTATCCAAAACATTAAGCGCTTCTATTCCATCTTTAGCACCAGTAGTCTTATAGCCATTTTTAAGTAAAACAGTTGAAAATAATTCTCTTAATTCTTTATCATCTTCTACAATCAAAATATGAAACATTTATATACCTCCATTTTATGCATTAATTATACTACTTTTTTATCTATGTTTAAAAGTATCATATCTATATATAAATTCAAGTATTTAATTATAGATAAAATATTTACTATAATAATTAAATTTCAAATAAATAGAAAAGTTTAAATTCAGTTAACAATTCTATGATACACTCCATATTAAAATAACATAAGTAGCAAATGATAGCTATAGATAAATAATAATCCAAACAATTTTAGGCAGATATGTTTTGTAACTCATAAAAATTAAGATATTTTTTAGGTTACAAACAAAGTATAAAAATTAAAAGTATGGTATTATTTTCATGTACATATAAAATATTTCAATGATTTATTTGCATGTGAATCATTGACTGTCTGGTCGGTCATTTAAATAAAATGTGAATATAATGAGTCAGTAATTTATTGTAATACAGTATTTTTATAAGTGAGGTGGTTTTTTTGGCAAGATTGAAAAATAAGGAAAATGAAATTCTTGCCGCTGCAATAGACATATTTTTCAAAAAAGGTTTTTCGGGAACTAATATGCAGGATATTGCGGACAAGGCACAGATAGGTAAGGGTACAATATATGAATACTTTAGAAGTAAAGATGATTTATTTGTACAAGCTTTAAAGTACGACCATAGAAATTTCACTATGAATGCAAACCAGAAGATATCACAAGAAGAATCATTTCTTAAAAAGCTAGGAAAGCTTATAGAATTAACTGAGCATGCTGTTATAGAAAGGGCTGGAAGGATAAGTTATTATATAGCAAATGAGATTTCAGAATTAAATCCTGAAGCAAAACGTGATCTTGAAGATTTTATAAAAGATATAAAAAGAAATGGGAGAAATATTACATACAATATTTTAAAGCAAGGAATCGAAGAGGGGGAGGTAAGGCATACAGGTATAGATATTGATTTTGCTACAAATGTTATAGGAGGAATGGTGGCATTACATTGTCATCGGACTTGTCATGAAAATTATTATTCAGTAGAACAAAGAAGAGAGGAAAATGAAAAGCTTATAAATTTCATTATGGATGGAATTGGTGCAAAGAAAAATTAATTTTATAATATATAAATTAACAAAATAAACTATATGTTTACAGATTAGGAGTGTGAAACATGAAAAATGTAAAAAAAATAGTTATATATGCTGTAATTGTTATAGCTGTAATAGGCTGTGCTGCAGTAGCTAAAACTAAGTTATTCACAGCTAAAAAAGAAGCAACCACTGCCGTTGCTGCTAGTAAAACTACTGTTGAAGTACAGATAGCCAAAGCACAAGAAAAAAGTTTAGGGGATTCATATAAAGCAACACTAGAAGCTTATCAGCAAGGAATAGTAACTAGTAAGATAGCAGCAAAGGTTGTTGCTGTGTCGATTGAAAATGGACAATATGTAAATGCTGGTGATACTATAGCTACGCTTGATGACCAAGATATACAAAATAGTATAAAAACTGCACAAGCTCAGGTAGAAGTTAGTGAGCAGCAAGTAAATTCAACGCAGCAACAACTAAATTCATCGCAAGTAACGCTACAGAAATTGCAAATTCTTATGGATGATGCACAGCGTAATTATGATAGACAAAAGACCCTTTTTGATGGAGGAGCTATATCAAAAACAGATCTTGAATCAGCTGAAAAAGCCCTAAACACTTCTAAAGCTGATTATAGTTCAGGATTAGCAAGTATTGAATCAGCAAAAGCAAGTATTGAAAGTTCAAAAGCGAGTTTAGAAGCACAAAAAGTAAATTTACAGAAGGCTCAAAATGATTTGGCTAACACAGTGATTAAAGCGCCTATAAGCGGAGTCATAAGCGATAAAACCTTAAATGTAGGACAGATGGCATCTCAGGGGGCGGCTCTTGCAAAAGTTAATGATATATCGTCTGTATATGCAACAATACAAGTGCCACAAGAGAAAATAACTGGAGTAAAAATAGGTCAAGCTGCAACAATTACCGTAGATGGAAATGATAAAACATATGATGGCACTATTGAAGCTATGGACTCTGCAGCGGATGCTACAACTAGAGTATTCAATTGTAAAGTAAAAATAGATAATGGCGATAAGTCACTGTTACCTGGTATTTTTGGAAAGGTACAGCTTATTAGCGAGGAAAAAGCACAAGTTATAACTGTTCCAATTAGTGCTTTAGCTGGTAACGAAGGAGATTATTCTGTTTTCTTAAATGATAATGGAATAGCTAAAAAGCAAAAAATTACAATTGGTGAAACTAATGAAAATAACGTTGAAATAACAGATGGTATTAAAGAAGGGGATCAGGTAATATGTACTAATATAAGTACGCTTCAAGAGGGTAGTGAAGTAGATGCAATTATAAAGGACGATAGTTCTTCAGATAACACAGCTTCTGAACAAGATGGCGGTGCAGATGATACAACAAATAAGTAGGAGGGATAATAAATGAATATAGCAAATATTAGTATTAAAAGACCTGTATTTATATCAGTTATAATGATTGTCCTTACTATTTTAGGATTTGTATGCTATAAGGGATTGACACTTAATGATATGCCAAATGCTGATATGCCTTATGTTTCCGTTGTAGTAACAGAAAATGGAGCTACACCAGAAAATATAGAAAGTAAAGTAACAAAACAGATAGAAGATGCAGTACAGCAAATTTCTGGAGTTCAAAATATAACTTCAAGTGTAAGTTCAGGGATGTCACAAACTGTTATAGAGTTCGATTTAAGTAAAAATGGTGAAGTTGCAGCACAAGAAGTTAGAGATAAGATTTCAAGTGTTAGAGGTAAATTACCAACTGATGCTGATGATCCGATAATTTCTAAGTTTGATATGTCGGCGACATCAATTATATCAATAGCTGTTTATGGTTCAACTGATAATCAAAAAATGACAGACTTTGTAGATAATACTCTAAAACCAAAGTTATATGCGGTATCGGGTGTTGGAGCCGTAAATGTATCTGGTGAGGATACAAGAGAAATTCATATAAAGTTAGATAATAATAAATTATTACAATATGGCCTTACATCAGGTGCTGTAATAAACAGTATCAAGAGTGATAATATTGATCAGTCAACTGGTAAAGTTATTGATGGAGATAACCAGATATCTATTACAACAAACAGTAAAATACAAAAAGTAGAAGATTTTAAGAATATCTTGGTGTCCAACAAAAACGGAACAGAGATTAGAGTAAAAGATATTGCAACAGTTGAAGATGGGATTGTTGAAAAAACAAGCCAAGCTTACTATCAAGGTAATCCGTCAATTGGTATTGATATTGTTAAGCAATCTGGTGCTAATACAGTAGAAGTTGCAAAAGAAGTTAAAGCAGCATTAGAACAAGTTAAAACTTCATTACCAGAAGGTATGCATGCTGATATTGTTACTGATAATTCAACATCAATAAAAGATACAGTAGATGATGTTATGAATACTATTATAGAAGGATGTATATTAGCAGTTGTTATTGTATTTTTATTCTTAAATGAATGGGAAAGTACCCTTATAAGTGCATCATCTCTTCCGATATCTATAATAACTACTTTTATTTGTATGAAAGAGATGGACTTTACATTAAATACTATGTCTTTAATGGCATTGTCGCTGGCAGTAGGACTTTTAATTGATGATGCTATAGTTGTTATAGAAAACATTGTAAGGCATCTCCATATGGGAAAACATCCAATTGATGCGGCTAAGGATGCTACCTCAGAAATTGGATTTGCAGTAATAGCAACAACTTTAGCTGTTATTGCAGTATTCTTGCCTATGGCAATGATAGCTGGAATAATTGGAAAGTTCTTTATTGAGTTTGCACTTACAATTGTTTTTAGTATGGCAGTTTCATTGTTTGTATCCTTTACCCTTGTACCAATGATGTCATCTAGAATGCTTAGATCAGAAAGAAAAGAAAGTAAAACATTTATTGGTAAGTTTTTTGGGTGGTTTAATTATAAATTCGATTTTTTTGCCGAGAAATATTCACATTTATTAGCTTTTCTTCTTCATAAGAGGATAACAGTCTTGGCTGTTTGTGCAGTTATGTTTATAGCGAGTCTTTCGCTTATTCCATCATTAGGTTTCGTAATGATACCTATAACTGATAAAGGACAAATAACAGTTAATGCTAATTTTGATTCAGGAATAACATTAGATACTGCAAGTAAGGAGACTAAACAGATTGAAGAGATTGTTAAGAAAAATCCAGAAGTTGAATATGTATATTCAACAGTTACTAATAGTAAAGCAACAGTTAATATTACATTGGTAGATAAGAAACAACGTAAGATTAGCTCCAGAGATATGGCGCAAAAACTTGGAACAGATCTAAAGATACTGCCTGGAATGGATATTACAGCATCAGCTGCCTCTATGGGAGGTGGTGGCGGATCCTCAAAAGATGTAGCCATTAATCTTGTTGGTGATGATAGAGCAAAAGTTCAAGCTTTTGCAGAAAAGATGAAAGCAGAGATGGCTAAAGATCCAGATGCTACTAATGTTGGTGTTAATACCAATTCAGGTACACCAGAGGTAAAAATGACTGTTGATCGTGATAAGGCTGCTGATTTAGGTGTTAACAGTTCAGACGTAGCTAGTACCTTGGCTACATTATTTAATGGTTCAACTGTAACTAAGTATGATGGTGGAAAAGATAGATATGATGTTAAAGTTTTGCTTCAAGATGAGCAGCGTAAAAATCTTAGTAATCTTGATGGAATTTACGTTTCGGGTTCAAACAATAAGCTTGTTCCGCTAACTGAAGTAACTAAAAAAGTTGTTGGAACAACTTCTTCAACATTACATAGATACAATAAGCAGGCACAAGTCGAGCTTTCTTGTAATGTAAGAGGTTTATCTACTGGAACTTTACAAAATAAGTATTTAGCTAAGATAAAAAGTGAATTGCCGGCGGGAGTTTCTTTGTCTGTTGGAGGAATGAATGGAACTATGCAGAAGAGTATGATTAGTTTGGTGCAAAATTCAGTTTTATCAGTTCTTTTATTATATTTAGTTATGGCAGCCCAATTTGAAAGTTTTGTTGACCCTATAGCTATAATGTTCGCTCTACCACTAGCATTGATTGGAGCAATAATAGGATTATATGTTGGTGGAAGTCAATTAAGCATGATGGCAGCAATAGGTATTGTAATGCTTATGGGACTGGTTGCTAAAAATGGTATATTGCTTATTGATGCTGCAAAGGAAAGAATTAAAAAGGGAATGCCAAGAAATGAGGCTTTAGTAGAAGCTGGTCTTGTAAGATTACGTCCTATAATCATGACTACTTTAGCAATGATATTTGGTATGATTCCTACAGCATTAGCTACAGGAGCAGGTACTGAAATGCGTAAACCGATGGCACAAGCGGTAATTGGGGGATTAATCACTTCAACAATATTAACATTATTCGTAGTTCCAATAGTTTATACAATACTTGATGGATTGAAAAAAAGATTTGCAAAAAAAATTCATAGAAAAAAATCAACGCCAATTGATAGCGAATCAAATGTAGGCATATAACAAAGAAATTGGTAATTTTAATAAGATCATACTAAAATTAAGTTTTAGTATGATCCATATATAAAGTGTATTAGTTTAAATACAAAGTTCAGGAGTAAATCCTAAATTATGACTACATTTACTAAACAATAAAATTGTAGTAAAATAAAGCTACAACAGAAAAATAATCTAGTAAATAAAAAGAGAATTCGAATTTATATTAAAATAAATATTAATGAAGAGGAGATTTATACATGAGAAAAAATATAAATAAGATAATAGCATTTGCAATAGGGATTAGTGTCATGAGTGGTAGCGTTGTACCAGCGCTTGCAGCAGATTCAACTCAACAAACAACTACTAGTACAAGCACTGCAACAAATTCACAAATAGTAAACGGAAAGCCATTGCTTACTTTAGATGAAGCTGTGAAAGAGGCAATCAGCATAAGCGAGGTATTACAATTTGATACTAGTAAAATAACTTATCAAGATAAAACTAATGATATAAATGAAGATTTGGATGATTCTAAAAATGTTAGTGGAGACGAAGAAGATTTTAATGATGATACTAGAGAAGCTAATGCAAATAAAGCTAGGCAGCAAAGGGATTTTGATCAAGATGCTTTAATTCAAAAAGTTACTAAAGCATATAATAATATCGTTACAAGTCAAATGAAGATAGATAAAGCCGGAAAGGACTTGCAAATTAAAAACAAGACATTAAACGATGCAAAACTTAAAAGCAGTCTAGGAATGGTAACATCAAGCGATTTGAAATCAACTGAACTTGAAATTCAAAATTTACAAATAACACAGAAAACAAGTGAAAATACATTAAAGGACGCTGAATATAGCTTTAAAGTATTGACAGGTAAGGATGTAACACAATATACTTTGGAACAGGATATTCCTTATGAAACATTAAAAATAGATGGATCTATAGATACTTACCTAGATAAAGTTATAGATAACTATTTAAAATACAGGGAACAAATACTTAAGCTTAAGAAAGATCATTATTATGATTCTGATAATAAAATAAGTGACGGGGATGTAAGTGATGCAAAAAAAATAACAGATGAAGCTCAAGAACCTAAATTAAGTGATTATAACGGAAATATTGAAGCTTATCTCACAGATTACAATAAATATCAAGCTGCTAAAAGTGCATATGCAAATGCCATATCGGCACGTTTAACTTATTTAGGTAATAGACTTAGTGTGGATCAAGAACAAACAAGTATAGATGAGGACAAAAAGAACTTTAAGAATCAACTAAGAACACTGTATACAAATCTTATTACAGCAGAAGATAGTATTAATTATATTAAACAACAAATAGAATTAAGCAACAAGAACCTTAGTGATGCAAAACTTAAATATGACTTAGGAATGATAACTGAATCTGCTTATAATTCTCAAGTTTTAAGCAGTGAAGATCTAAATATTCAATTAAGAAGCCAAATTGATAACTATAATACATTAAAGCAAGAAATCCAAAAACCTTGGATAGCATTTTCAGGAGCACAATAGAATTAATATAAAGAACATTTATAATACTTAAATAAATATTAGATTAGTTACAAATCTGATGGTTAAAATAAAACATATTAATTTAAATTTCAGATCTTTAGAGAGCTAAAGACTTCAAGAATATATTCATACTAATTACCATATTAATAAAAGTAATTAGTATGAATTATTATAATATATAAAAGTTCAGTGGAATTAAGACGGTACAAACTAAGTTTAGATTATAATATTTAGTTTGTTTTTTTTATTAATGGTGGAAAATGTTAAATAAAAAAGGGAGAATTTTAGGGTGGAAATTAAAGAAAAAATTTTAAAGTCATCTATCAAATTATTTATGGAAAATGGTTTTTTTGAAGTATCTATTAGAGATATTTTTAAACAAATTAACATAAATAAAAGTGCTTTTTATAAGTATTTTAAAAGTAAAGATGAGCTTATATATAAAGTGATAGAAGAGTTTTGTTCTCCATACTTTGATGAAATTATAGGCGCTACCAATTTATGTAATGAATCCACAAAAAAAAAGCTGAAAACAATTTTTATAAAATATTGTGGAATAATACCATATTTAAAAAAGATTCTAAATATAAATAAATTTAACTATATTGCTGTCACATTTATAACAATTGAAGGATTAAAAAGTTACGAAAATAAAAATTTAGTAAATGATTTTAACCATAGATTATTGGAAGGGATAGACAATGTTGTAGAAGAAGGAAAAGAATTAGGTGAGGTTTTGCCAGAAATTGATTCTCTATCTACATCAAAGAGTATTGTGTCGATGTTGCAAAGTTCTATGGTCCTTTGGGCAATGAATCAAAATATCGATATAAATTTATTATTCAAAACTAATTTTAAATATTTGTGGAAAAGTATCGGAGTAAGTCCAATTTAAATCAATCTTAAAGCAATAACTATATTTAAAGAGAGAATCTCTTTAAATATAGTTATTATCATTTATTTAGCAATTTTTAGTTTTTCTCATAAAATCTTCTGAGTTTACAATAAACCTTATATGAGAACCTTTTCCGATAGTACCTTGGTCATCACTTGCTTCCACATCAAAAAATAATTTTTTTCCATCTACTTTTGTAAGGGTAGATTTGCATTTTATATTTGCGCCAATTGGAGATGATTTAATATGTTTGACACTCATGTCAATTCCCACTGTAGTATAACCACTTGGAAGTTCCTCTATTACTAAACTTTTTGATACATTTTCCATTAGAGCAATCATAGCAGGGGTCGCATAGACCTCTAGATCACCTGATCCCATTTTTATAGCTGTTTCATTTTCTGTAACTTTAAACTCTTTGATATATGAAGTACCTTCATTTAAATTAAATTCCATCGAACAAATTTCTCCTCTCAATAAATATAGATTGATTATTAAATATGTTTCATTATAATAATTTTATAGTACTAAATATTTTCATACTTTTCAAGAATAATAAAAATTGGTAAGGATTAAGAAAAAGATTGTAGTTTTTTAAAGAGAGGTTTTTAATATTAAAATAAAACGTTTTTTTAATATTTATGGTTTTAAGTATAAATTGTTTTAAAGTTAAAAAGGAAAATTTATGAAAATTAAATATGAAACATAATAAAAAAGTGAGTAAGAAACTGAAACAATTATATTTCAAAGGTATATTAGAAATTGTTAATAAAAAATAACTAGCAGATTAAATTCTACTAGTTATTTTTTCTATATGCACACGTAAATATTTACTATTAATAAGTTGTTTATATTAAAAATATAATTTTATCGCCTCAATTTATCTTCGCAAATATCTCTGTTAGAAGATGGAGGAGTTACACGAACATATGCATATTCAGGAGCTTTATACCCTGGACCATATATCAAAAATTCGATAATTTTCTTAGCAAAAGCCTTAGAGAGTATTTTTTTCATTTAACATCACTCCTTACCTATATGTTATATTAATTATATTGGAATATTCGGAAAATTGCAACATTTTATTAATGAATAATAATTATTATCCAGTATAATACATTTTTTTTGTAGAATAAAAAAGCATAATAGTTTTTTGTTCCACTCTTATTATAAATCTATGTTGTATAGGTTAGATTTATTAATTTTTTCCTATAGTAAATTTTATTTATGCCACTAGATGATAAATAGCGAGTATAATTCCAATGATGATTTATTAAAAGAAGAAATTAGAAAGTTACATAAGAATTTAACTTCTATTATTTCCCTTCATATCCATAGTAAATCAATTGATTGAAAATGACATTAATTGTATAATTTTAGATGAGTTGATTTGAAGCGGATTAAAAAATAAGTAAGCACTTAATGAAAATTAAAAGGAGAATGATCCATGTGAATATTAGAAAGAAACTTACTTCATTTATACTTGTTTTATTAACTAGTATAAGTTTTGGACAAGTGATAAATGTACAAGCTACAACTACTGATTCAACTGTAGTATCTAGCAATACTGTTAGCAATATATCAGATGAAATTCCTAATCCAGGTATACCTGAAAATAAGCCAAGTGAATTAAATGTTATTTATAAATATAGTACCCAAGATATTGTAAATAGTAGTGATGGAAAAGTTAACATAACATCAACTATTGGGTGGAAAAAAGAGAATGGATACTGGTATTACTATAAATCAGATAATACAAGAGCAACTGGGTGGATAAAACCAGATAACAAGTGGTATCATTTAAAATACGATGGAAGAATGGTAACTGGATGGTTTAATGTCAATGGCATATGGTATTATTTAGATCAATCAGGCAGTATGGTTACTGGTTGGAGGAAATTAGATAACGTTTGGTATTTCTTAAACGGTTCAGGGGCCATGGTAACAGGACTAAATAAAATTGATAATAAAATTTACATGTTTTATAGTAGTGGTGAAATGGCTACAGGATGGTATAAATCAGGTGATAATTGGTATTACTCTAGCAGTAGTGGAAGCATGGCAACTGGATGGATTAAAGATAATGGAACTTGGTATTATTTATATGATACTGGTGCAATGGCTAAAGGATGGGTTAATATTGATGAAAAGTGGTATTATTTAAAATCTAGTGGAGCAATGTCAACAGGATGGATAAATTCTGGAAGTGATACTTATTATTTAGATAAATCATCTGGAGCTTTAGTTACAAATTCTACAATAGATGGCTATAAAATCGGTTCTGATGGCAAGAAGATAGGGCCAGGAAATCCAGTCAATAATAATTCTGATACTTTATTAAAAGGTATAGATATTAGTCACTACAATGGGGACATAGATTTTAAAAGAGTCAAAGCTTCAGGGATCCAATGTGTATACATAAAAGCTACAGAAGGGACAACCTATGTGGATAATTATTTGGGAATTAGTTATAGTGGTGCTCAAAATGCTGGATTAAATACAGGTTTTTATCATTTTTTAGTTGGGACAAGCTCTCCTGAAACACAAGCACGTAATTTTTACAATAGCATAAAAGATAAGCAGAATAACCTAAAACCTGCTTTGGATATAGAACAAGATGGATTTGATGTCATGGGTTATGCATTAAGGTTCATAGATGAATTCAAAAAATTAAGTAATATGGACATTTGTATATATACATATTCAGATTTTATAAAAAATAATTTAGATAGTAGATTATCTAAATATACATTATGGGAAGCAAATTATTATAAGAGTCCATTTAACTTACCAGCTAATAGTGTATGGAATTCTAGAGCAGGACATCAATATACAGATAAAGGTGTTATCGATGGAATCTATGGAGATGTAGACTTAGATGAATTTACACAAGATATTCTTAGCAATTAAATGTTTCACCCAAAAAGCAAGCAAAGCAGCTTAAAAGAAAAGCTATCCTTAAAGGATGGCTTTTTTATATGCCTCAAAACGAAAAAATTATTTATTATAATCAATTAATATTATTGCAATAGAATTTTTTTATTAATTAACAAGGGAATTTACTGAAAGTTTTCACCATAATATTGTAACTTTTTTGTAACGCTTTTAGTTTAAAAATCTTTTATACTTTAGATAGAGATAACCACACTAAGACCTGAACTTATGCATATAACTCGCCGAAATGAATAACATACTTTTGTTCCAGTTTCTGGGTAATTTTCATGGGGGATTCTAAGGCTATAAAGTTGCAACCAAAGTGCTAGCCTCAAAGAACAAGCGCTCATAGAGAAAGTTCGAAGAACGAAATATAAAATTTCGATTCTCACTTTTTGAACTAGCACATTTGGAACAACTTATAGCCAAGAATCACATCCATCAAAATTACCAATGAAACATTCCACAAAAGTATATTACTCATTTCTAGTTGGAATATATTTCATAGTTTAAGTATAGTTTATGATTGCGTTATCTATAGGATAAAAAAATACTAAAGTATATATATTTTGAACTTCTAAGTAGATTAATTATATACAAAAAAATAATAAAAATTAGTTAGGAGAATAATTATGATAAATAAAATTCAAAAGAGATTTAAATTATTGTTTTCAGCAGCTATAATATGTGCTATCACTATAAGTTCTGCAAGTATAGTGGGGTGTAGTCCTAAAAAGTCATCTGAAATAAATGCTGAAAATAAAGAAGTGTCAGTTGAGAAAGTTTCAGAAAATAGCAATCAAGCAGAAGGTGAAAAAATATCAGAAGAAGTAGTCAGCATTGAAAAATCTGCTAATAATGAGGATAATAAAGAAATAGTATCTTCACAAGTAAAAAAGAAAAATGATTCAGTAAAAATAATTGAAGATAGCAAGTCTATTGATGCCTCAAAGTCGGATAATGGAAAGAATAATTTTACAGAATACATGAATCTATTAGGTTTTAGTAAAGATGAACTTATAAGTACATTAAATGAAAAGCCAAATTCTATAGGAGAAAGTGGAGTGGAATTTAAAAAAGCTGGTATTAGAGTTTGGTTTGATCAGAAAAATAATGATAAGGCAGAGCAAATCTTTACTATGAGAAATGATTTGAATTTAAATGGTGTAAAGATTGGTGATAAGATAAGTAGATTTAAAGAAGTTTTTGGAAATCCAGTTAGTGATAAAAGTGGAGATGCACATTTTAAGTATAAAAATATATTTTTGTCTGTAAATTATGATGCAAACACAGGACAAACCTATGCAATATATATTTTAAAGAATGATTTTTAGTAAATTAAAAACTACTTTCTTATTTTAAAATTATAGGATGATAGCTAAAAGCTAAGCATTGAAGCACAGGCATTTAGTGAAAATATAATAAAAACGTATAGTTAACATAAGAGCTAAAAATTATGGATATGAAGTAATTATATATCATGGATAAGGTAATACTAAATAATAACAGAATGAAAAATGGGGTGTATATGTTATGAGAAAATATGCAAGAGTTATAATACTGATTATTTCTTTAGGAAGTATTATAACAGGCTGTGGGAATGTTGTAAACACAACTAGCTTAATTCAAGCCCCTATGCTCGAAAATGTAGAAGAAAATAAAATTAATAAAGAGCTAAAAGAAATTTTAACGCCTGGCAGTGAATTCTTAGTACCTAAGAATTCACAAGAAAAACAAAGTATTTTTATAGATGATGTTGATAAAGACGGTAAAAATGAAGCATTTGTATTATATAGGAATATGAAAGAAAATAGACAAGTTCATCTATTAATGATTAAAGAAGAAAATGAAAAATGGAATAAAGTACTTGATGTAGCCACTAATTTTAATATTCTTGATTATTTTACTCTTAAAGATCTTGATGGGGATGGGAAAAAAGAAGTGATTTTAGGTACTTCAGTATCAGATTCTGAACTAAGTAAACAGTTATTTATATATGAATTGAATGGAAAAGAATTAGTTAATAAAGTTAATCGTACTTACGAATGGATAGATATATCTGATTACAATGAAGATAATAGACCTGATGTTATAATAATTGATGGAGAAATAGGTAAATCAAAAATAGCAGAAATGTTTAATTATGAAAATAATCAATTAAAATCTCGCACGTTTGTGGGTCTAAATCCTGAGGGTGTAATTGAAAATGTCGTTAGTAGAAAATTAGCAGATGGAAATAATGCGTTATTCATTGATAGTGCATTAGGGGCCCATTCAATGTTAACTGAAATTGTTACTTGCGATAAGGGAAGATTTATTAAAATTGGAGATGAAAATGATGGTATTTTATTTAAGGCTTACCCATTATATAGTAGAGATATCAACAATGACGGTATTATAGATGTTGGAGGAATGTATATTCCTAAAGGTTTTGAAGATGCAGCGATGGCAGAAATCCCTTTTATTTATACTTACTCTGATTATAAAGAAGATGGAACACATGAAATTGTAGAAGAAAGATATACAGATAGAGTGCAGCATTTCTATATTACAATTCCTTCTAAATGGCATGGTAAAGTTACAATTCAGAAGCTTGATCAAGGTGTTAGACTTATAGATAATGAAAGTCAGGATAATTTATTTGAAGTAAAATGGATAAGCAAAAGTTCATATGGTGAGAACAAAACCAAGCTTGGAGAAACGAAGGATATTATATTTTATGATGATATTAAAGAAGAACAACCTATTTCAAAGGAAAATTTTCATTTACTTAAAGATGAATTTTAATGGAGGAAAATATGGAAACAATTCTTGTTGTTGAGGATGAACTGTCAATTAGAAGTTTTATCTGCCTAAATTTAAGAAAGAAAAAGTACGAAGTTCTAGAAGCTGAGAATGGAGAAGAGGCCTTATCTATTTTTAATAATAGAAAGATTGATATTGTCTTATTAGATTTAATGCTCCCAGGAATTGATGGATTTGAGGTGTGTCAGAAAATTAGAGATATAAGTCAATCTGTTGGGATTATCATGTTAACGGCACGATCTCAGGAAGAAGATAGAGTAAAAGGTCTTGTAGAAGGAGCTGACGATTATTTACTAAAGCCATTTAGCATGGTTGAGCTAGAGGCAAGAATTATTTCTTTAGCGCGAAGATTGAATCATATATATTCAAAGAAAGAAAGCTCAGTTATTAAATCGGGGCCATTTGAGCTTGACGTAATAAATAAAAAAGTATCTCACCTTGGAAAGGATATTAAAGTAACTCCAACAGAATATTGCTTACTTCAATTTTTAATAAATAATAAGAATAAGGTATTTACACGAAATGATATTTTGGATGAAGTTTGGGGAATAAATTATATTGGTGATGAAAAAGTTGTCGATGTAAATATAAGACGTATACGAAGGAAAATAGAGAATGATCCATCAGCTCCAGAGTATTTACGCACGGATTGGGGATATGGGTACTTATGGAAGGAGTAAAACTATGAAGCGAAGGATCATTGTTTACTTTATGATAATTAGTTTACTTACATTAAGTCTTGTTATGATAGGGTTTGGAATTGGAATAAGGCAATATTATTATCAGGGAATTGCTAATACATTTCAAAGTCAAGCAGAGGCGATTCCTTCTGTATTGTCAAGAGAAACTGATTTTACTAATAAAAGTTTGGCGGAATTCAGTGATGAAATTATTAAAAATTATCAGATTAATGGCTCCGAACTACAACTATTAAAAAGAAATGGGAAATTAATTCAATCATCTACAGGTTTTTATGAAGATAAAACTTATTTGATAGATTCTGATGTATTGGATTTGAAAACCACATATAAAATTGAGAAAAATTCATATTCAGGTCAAAAGATTATGGCAGTATATACACCTCTTGTTTTTGACGGGCAAGTATTAGGGATTTTGCGATATACAACATCATTAACACAGGTAAATGCTTTAATTATTAATCTGTTAATTTATGGAATTATTATCTGCATTTTTATTGCTGTTATCGTGTTTTTTGTAAGTTTGCGTTTAGGGAATATAATTGTAGAACCATTAAATGATATTATCAATTTTACAAAGAAAATAGCAGAGGGAAAATACAAGGAAAAAATTAAGGATGCTTATCCAAATGAACTTGGAGAAATAGCAAAAACGCTTAACTATATGGGCGATGAAATATTAAAAACTGATCGTTTAAAGAATGATTTTATATCATCAATTTCTCATGAGCTTAGGACACCTTTGACAGGAATTAAGGGATGGATTGAAACTATGCGGAATCCAGACGAATTATCAGATGAGGAATTTAAATTTGGTTTAGGAATTATTAATGATGAATCAGATCGACTTATTAATTTAGTAGAGAATCTATTAGATTTTTCAAGATATCAGTCAGATAGAATTAAACTAATCTTATCTGATGTCAAAATAGACAAAATTATTCGTGAAGTAACCTTTCAGCTTCAAAAGAAAGCAGAAAAAAATGAAATTAAATTAGTGGTTGAAACGCACCCAGCAATTATTACAGCAGATGGTGATAGATTGAGGCAAGTTATACTAAATGTAATAGATAACGCAATTAAGTTCTCATATAAAAATCATAAAATATATGTCGTTCAATCAGTTAGCGAAGAGTATATTTTAATTAAAATTAGCGATACAGGTATTGGAATTAAAAAAGAAGATATAAATCATGTTATGGAGTCATTCTATAAAATTGATCCTAAATCCATTGGTGCAGGACTTGGATTGGTTATTTCTAGCAATATTGTAGATATGCATAATGGCATTCTTAAAATTGATAGTGAATATGGGAAGGGAACAACAGTGACAATTTCACTTCCGTTAGCAAAAGTTTAAATTCTACGTAAATTATTAGATTAAATTAATAATTATTAGCTGAAATTTTAGGTAATATATAAAATTTCAGCTTTAATTTTGTTATAATGATTTATACAGTGGTAAGTTTTATGATATAAAAGAAAAATATAAAGTAGTTATTACTAAAATAACTAATAAATTTGAATTTACTATACTTATGATAAAATATATGTTTCAACAATAAATCTATATTTAAAGCTTTAGTAAGTCAGAGACTCAATTAAGGATAGATGTAGAAACTTAATTGTGATATAAATATATTTATAATGAGATATTTGTTTTAAGGAGTAATTTTTATGAAAATGATACTTTTTACACTAGAAATAATAGATGAAGAAAATAATAACTATAAAATTAAAGTCAGTAATGGTACTGAGAACTCCTTAGTAGAATTTAATCCTTTAAAAAAAGAATTACATTTTATAGATAATAACAACCTAAGTGATTTCTTTAAAGGACAGGAATACCAATTTAGAAAAATGCTTCATAATAAGCGACCAGATACATATTATGTAGGGTTTAATGTAAAAGTAGTCATAAGAGAAGATAAAGATGTAGCTGCTTTTAATGATAGAAGTAAAATCTTAGTTTTAGATAAACGAAATAGTAATTATGATAGTTATGCAATAGAGGAAAGTAAGGCTGAAGAGAAAATCTATAAAATCTACACAGATGCCAGTTATTTTGAGAAGAAAAATCATGGTGGATTTGCTTTTATAATAGAAGATTTGAAAGGAAATTATAATTTATATACAGAAAAAGTGAAAGACATAGGAAGCAGCCAAGCTGAACTTGAAGCAGCCATAAAAGCACTTGAATTATTAAAAGATGTTGAAAAAATAAGAATAATAACTGATAGCCAGTATGTTAGAAAAGGACTCACAGAATGGTTACCTATATGGAAATTGAATGACTTTAAAACTATTAATGGAGAACCAGCTAAGAATATAGAAAAGTGGCTTGATTTTGATAAAGCTTGTAATGGAAAATATATTGAATTTCAGTGGGTAAAAGCACATTCTAACCATTTTGAGAATTCTCTCTGCGACATGTATGCCAAAGATATAGCTAATAAAAATTCAACCAGTTACTAATAGTTGCAAGAAGTTAATACGCTATAAATATTATAAGCTATAAGATCTACTTATCTAATACCCTTAATAGAATTGTAAATATAGAAATTTTATAAAAAATTTGCAGACAAACATAATGTTAGTATATAATTGTGCATGTTGGAATTTTATATAGTAATTATATTATTTAAGAGGAGATTTAGTCGTGCAAGGTAGATGTTATTATTGTAATAAAGAATTAACTGAAAGAACAATTAAAAGACATGCAAAGAGTTGTTCAGTAATGAAAAAATCAATTGAAGAAAAGATGAATTATACTAAAGGGGTAAGAGAGCAATTCATAATATCCATGAAAGATAAGTATAATCCTAGTTTATATTGTATTTATGTTTCGATAGATGCAAAGTTGCAACTTCAGCATTTGGACAAATTTATAAGAGATATATGGGTAGAATGTTGTGGACATTTAAGTGCGTTTTATATTGATGAAGAAATATATCATGATAATAGTGATGAACAATATGAGATGAATTTTTATTTAAAAGATGTATTAAATGTTAATAAAAAGTTCGAATATGAATATGATTTTGGTTCAACTACTTATTTGACTTTAGAAGTTGTAGATATAATACAAGTTCCAAGCGAATTTAGCCAAATGGAAGTTATTGCTAGAAATAATCCAGAAGAAGGTAAACTTAATAATTCTCCAAGAGATGGGGTTTGCGGGTATATAGGAAATAAAAATTCGGAAAAAGAATACTTGCCTGGAAATAACAATAAATACAAAGTTAGTAATAAAAAGCGGATACATAACAATGATGCTTTTTCAGATTTTGACGATTCTGAACAAATGATAGAGAATGATTTTTTAAAACATTATAATAAATTTACAAATAGTTTTATACATACGTTTTTCAAGGATACATATTCTTTTGACCTAGAAGAATTGATAAAGCCATATCCTAAAAAAGAAATTTGTAGCCTAGCAGAGAACATTGGTCTTAAATTATCATATAATTTGAATAAAAATCAGGTAATTGAAAAATATATTGATGAATATGAAAAAAATATCAGAAATAAAATGAATGTGATTAATGATGATATGTATAAAATATTATTAAAATACATTAAGAATAATGGAATAATTTCAGTTTCTGATAATGAAGCAGAAAATTATGCGGATAAACATGCTTTTTTTATGAATCAAGGGATGGTATTTCCGTGCTTAAAAGATAGAAAACCAATCTTATTAATGCCTGAACTAATGCAGGCCGTTGTTAAGCAATGTGATACCCTAGAGTTTAGAAAGTTAATGAAGAAAAATAGTGAAATCATGAATATCTTTAGAGGTATGATTAAGTTATATGGTGTTCTTTGTTTTGAAGATGTTAAAGGATTAATGAAAAGATATGACAATGTAGAAGAGCAAATATTGTTATCTATATTAGAAGAAGGATCTTTTTATTATAATAATGAATATTATGGTACAATTGACGATGACGGAAAAATTATATTTGTTAATGTGGAAATAGAGGATTATGAAGAAATATTAAATGATATAGACAATAATTTGGATTATTCTATGATTAGTAAAGATGATCTAATTTCTATGTCTAACGAAGATTATTTGGAAAGAAGTAGTATTGGGAGGAAGTTTTCAAAAGAATTTTCATCTATGTTTTTAGTTGATAAAAATGATGCTGCTGGAACTATGAACATGTTGGCTTTGGATATACAATATAGAAATTCTGAAGAAATACTTGAAGACATAATAAATGGAATAGATGCAAAACTTGACAAGGAAGATGAAATCAGAGTATTTAATATTGTTAATAAATTTATTAAGAATATACCATTATGGAAATATAAAGGTGCAACTATAAATGAAAAAGAAGGAAATAACAAAACAATTGAAAGCAAAAAAGAGATTGGAAGAAATGATCCATGCCCATGTCAAAGTGGAAAGAAGTACAAGAAGTGCTGTGGACGCAATGGAAATGTGATTCAACTGTTTTAAAGAATTTTAGTTATACAAATAACTTATGAATGCAATTTTGCATACTTTTTCTTTTAGATAAATATATTAATATTATTTTAAATATAGTACGAGAAATAAGGGTTTATCAAAGATGAACCCTTATTTTTTGAGAAAATAGATAGTGAATTAAATTAAAAAAAGCATAAAAATTTGACATTAAAATATTATGTGACTATGATATAATAGTTCTGTGGATATATAAGGAATTAATAAAGGGTTTTTGTAAAATGAATAAAATTATGGAGAGGATGGTGTTATGTATTATGTTTGATATTAAAAAAGGATTGAATAAATTCTATATTGGAGAAACGGAAGAAAATACTTTAGCAGAAGTAATATTAAGTGATACTAGTAAGGATGTAATAAAAATTGAGCATACTTTTGTAGGCGAAAAGTTGAAGGGCAAAGGAGCAGGAAAACTTTTAATAAGGAAAGTTGTAGATTTTGCGATAGAAGAAAATAAGAAGATAATGCCAGTATGTGTTTTTGCAAAAAAGGAATTTGATAAAAATAAAGAGTATGAGAGTGTTTTATATAAAAATGCTTAATGGGTTTAAGGACAAAAGACTTGGAAACCCACCTGGAGTATTAGGAGCGATGTTACTTAAAGAAGGATTCTTTTTAGTATGTGCAGATGATTTAGAAAGCCCAATAAAAAGGTGGGATATAAGAAGATTAAACGCTTTTGTTTGGGCAAGAGAAGTAGAAATAGAGAATAAAAATCAACTTTATAATGTATGGCATGCTCTCAAATTTTTATGTCAAGAACTAGATGAGAAGGCGGCTAGAAGTTTAGGAAACAAGTTATCAAATTTAAACGATACTCAAAAAGAAGATATTGAAGAATGCAGACAAATGATCCTTAATATTATTAGAAAGCCATCAACTTTAAGTAGAATAAAGGCATGGTTATGGAAAAATTATAGTTACTATAGAAAATATAAAGGTGTAGAACTTGATATAGTGAAAGAACCAACAGATCTAAGATCAAATACAATTTTGGCTGAAGAACTAATTAAGTTAGAAAACAAACTATATAATGAAGGATATTCTTTGGGATCGAGTCCAATTCTTTATAGAGGAAAAAGATAGAAATATGCATATTGTGTATAAAAATGTAGAAATAAAGGTTATGAAAGTGCGAAAGAATAGAAGGAAAAAAGGATATAGATGTTGAAATATATATAATAAGGTAATTAGCCTAATAAATATTTATTGAAATGATAGCGAGGAGAGAGAATTTATGAAAAAATTTGTTTGTACAGTGTGTGGTTATATTCATGAAGGAGAAGCAGCACCAGAAAAATGTCCAGTATGTGGTGTAGGATCAGAAAAGTTCATAGAACAAAGTGGTGACTTAGCTTTTGCTGATGAACATGTAATTGGAGTTGCTAAAGGCGTTGAGAAAGAAGTGATCGATGGATTACAGGCGAACTTTATTGGAGAATGCACAGAAGTTGGAATGTACTTAGCTATGTCAAGACAAGCTGATAGAGAAGGGTATCCAGAAGTTGCAGAAGCATATAAGAGAATCGCATTTGAAGAAGCAGAACATGCTGCTAAATTTGCTGAATTACTTGGAGAAGTAGTAGTGGCAGATACAAAAGCTAATTTACAAGCTAGAGTCGATGCAGAACATGGTGCATGTCAAGGTAAGAAGGATTTAGCAACACTTGCTAAGAAATTAAACTTAGATGCAATACATGATACAGTTCATGAAATGTGTAAGGATGAAGCTAGACATGGAAAAGCTTTCAAAGGACTTTTAGATAGGTATTTTGCATAAAGAAAATATCTAAAGTTGTTAACAAAAAATATTTATAAAGGTGGATTAGGTAGAAATACTTAATCCGCCTTTATTTATTCTTTCGTCAAAATCGTGTATGTACAGAAACAATAATTAATATATGTTAAACTAATTTTAAGCTCAGAATAGTATAAAATGTAGTTCATATTATTTAAAAAACTGTAGATTATTAAGTTGTCTAAATTATTTAAAATTAATCAATCAAAAGCTTATATTAAAAAAATATGATATAATTATTTTATATCTTTAGTTGTTATTATTTTACAGTTAAATATAGTATATATCACGATAAAACATGCCTAAAGATATATAGTATGAAGTCATTAAGATAAAAATAAATGTTTTAAAGAGTTAAAATCTAGTATAGATTATTAGTTATGTAAATCTGAGCTTTTTTGTGTCTCATACTGGAGGTGATATTATTAAGACTGCGTTATTTATATTATTATTTTCATGTTGTATTTTTTATTTATTTTTAGGAATATACGGTTATAGAATGGATAAAAAATCAAAAACAAATCAGATATTTATATATATATGTATTTGCTTTGGACTTTGGTCAGGCGGATATGCAATGATGTTAACATCTGATAATATCAATACAGCATTTTTTTGGAGAAATTCTTCGGTTCTAGGGTATTGCTTTTTTAATGGACTTTGGCTATACTTTGCATATTTACTGAATAATGAGGACGATTTTGAGTATATTTCAATAATAAAATTTTTAGCATATGTTCCAACTACACTGTTATTTATTGGAAACATTATAGTAGAACCTTATTCAGCAATGACTAAGGAATATTATGGCTGGATTGATGTGGCTCCAGAGTTGTTTCCACAAATTCTATATATAATATGGGCGATAGTAATAGATTTTGCAGGTGTTATAGTATTGTATTTAAGAGGAAAATATTCTAAGAAGAATAGAGTAAAAAAGCAAAACAAAATTATTTTAATAACTTGTACAGTAAGTATCATTATAGGAATAATTACAGATTTTATTTTGCCTTTACTAGGAGTAACTATTTTTCCATCAGCAGTATTAACGGGAACTATAGCTTTAGGTGGTATTTATTATGCAATAAACAAGCATAGATTGATGTTGACGACTCCGAAGTATATATCAGAATATATTTTTAACACTGTAAATGAGCCGATTTTTATTTTAAATGAGAACTTCATTATTAAAAATTGTAATGATGCATCATTAAGTGTAACTAATTATAAAATTGAAGAAGTAGAAGGAAAAATATTTAGTGAATTACTGGATAATGTTGATTTTGACTTAAGTAGTATAACGAAAAATTCTTGTGCAAAAAATATAGAAGTTAACTTGGAAACGAAATATGGAAATAACATTACATGTGAATTGTCAGGTACAATTATATATGATGAATATAGCGATATATTAGGAATATTAATATTACTACATGATATTTCGGAAAGAAAAAAAATATTAGAAATGGAAAAGAACTGTACTTTAAAATTAGAAGAAGCTAATATGATGCTTAAAAATCAAATTCAAGATAAAATAAGAGCTGAGGAGAAACTTCGTCATTTTGTCTATTATGATCCTCTTACAGAACTTCCTAATAGAAAAATGATGCTAGAAAACCTTAATATGCTTTTAGAAATTAAAAATAATAGTTTCGCAATACTTTTCATAGATTTAGATGGATTTAAAAGTATAAATGATAATTATGGACATCAAGTTGGTGACAAAGTTCTCAAAAATGTTGCGGACACATTAAAAGGTATAATAAGTAATGTTGATATAATAAGCAGAATTGGTGGAGATGAATTTGTAATTATAACAACTGATATAAAATCTACTACTTATGTTAAGGAAATTGCTGAAAGAATTCAAAAAGCATTGAAAATTCCTTTTATTTATAATGAGGAAGATTTATGTGTTGGAGCCAGTATTGGCATAAGTATATTTCCTGAACATGGTAAAGATGCAGATACATTGATTAGAAAAGCAGATGTAGCCATGTATGAAGTTAAGAAAAAAGGTGGGTATGATTATGCCTTGTATTCATCGAAAATAAATGATGAATTTCTTAATAAAATGAATATCAAAGAGAAATTAAATAAAGCCATGGAAAATAATGAATTTGTAATTTACTATCAACCAATTATAAGTTTAAGATCAATGAAAGTGCTATATTCAGAAGCTCTAATTAGATGGAAACAAGCTGATAAAATTATTTCTCCTATAGAGTTTATTCCAATTGCAAAAAGTATGGGTGAAATAATATCAATTGATAATTGGGTATTAGAAAATGCCTGTAAGCAATGTGAAATATGGCATGAGCTCGGAGGAAGTGAATTTAGTATTTCAGTTAATGTTTCTTATTCGCAATTAAAGCAATCTGAGTTCATACCAATGGTTGAAAATATATTAAATCATTATTCGTTTCCGGCAAGATGTTTAAATATGGAGATTACTGAAGATGAGGCTATGGAGGATTCTGGTACAATCATAGGAATACTAGAAAAGTTAAGAAAAATAGGAGTTAGAGTATCTTTAGATGACTTTGGTACAGGCTACTCATCCCTTAGCTATGTCAATAGATTACCTATTGATATGATAAAAATTGACAAGTCACTTGTATGGAACTTGGAAAAGGATTATAAAAGTGTAATGATTGTTAGATCAATAATAACTTTAGGGCATAGTCTGAATCTTAAGATTATTGCAGAAGGAATTGAAACTCAAGAACAATTTAGGATTCTAAATGAACTTAACTGTGATTATATTCAAGGTTACTTAATAGGAAAACCAATGGAAGCATTGGAGTTTGAGCATAGATTTATTAAAAAGGAAACTGAAACTATGAAATCATAAAAATTAGAAGTATTTTACTAAAAGATAATATAGATATAAGAGCTATCCGCATGCTAAAAATGGATAGCTTCTTAATTTGTATAAGATGTATATTTGAGTTGTAAAATTCAAGTTATAGAATATTTATTAAGGAGATTTTAAATGGAGACAACTATTTATTATTTTACTGGTACAGGAAATTCACAGAAGATAGCTAAAGATTTATGTGAAAATATCACCAATTGTCGATTGATACGCATATGCAAACGTAATATGAATATAAATGAAGTGACTTCTGAAAGAATAGGATTTGTTTTTCCTGTTTACTATAGAGGGCTTCCTAAAATGGTTGCAAATTTTATAAAAAATTTAGATGTTAATTTAGGCAAATACTTTTTTGCAGTAGCTAATTTTGGGAGTTATGCTGCATTAACCTTTGAGCAAATTGATATCCTGTTAAGAAGTAAAGGAAAATCACTTTCTGCAAATTTTAGTGTTGAGATGCCTGGAAATATGTGGTTTATGTATTATCCTCATCCTAAAGAAGATTTCATTAATCGAATGAATAATCAATCAAGGATAACAATTAATATTGCAAGAATGATTAATAATAATTATGAAAATAATATCCCTGTCATAAAAAACAGATATAAAGAAGAAAAGATGTATGAAGATTTTAACCCAAATAACATTGATGAAAATTTCTGGGTTAGCGAGAAATGTATAGGCTGCGGAATTTGTTCTAATGTATGTCCAGCTGAAAATATAGAAATTATAGAAGCAAAACCTTCATGGGAACATCGATGTGAGCAATGTCTGGCGTGCATCCACTTATGTCCGCAGACAGCAATTGAGTTTAAGAAAGATTCAATAAATAAAGAAAGATATAAAAATATATTTGTTAAAACCAAGGATCTCTTTTAAAATCTAGTTTATGGATAGATAAGTATATTTTTTCAGATGGATATGTTCTATCTGTTTCAGAATTGATCTGCTCAATTTCAGATAAACATTTCAATGTAAGTGATGTAGAAAATCTTAGATTTCATTATGAAAAAAACTAGAACATTGGGCAAGTAATTTTGAAAATGCTTTGCCTGAAATAAGAAAGACTAAGGATGAAACATTTATAAGAATGTGGAGATTATATTTAAATGCCTGTGCAGCATCTTTTAATAGTGGAAATGTTCATATACACCAATTTCTATTTGGCAAAGGAGTAAATAATAATTTACATTGGACTAGAGAGTATATGTATAAATAATATTATCTAAAAGTTTTGGCCATATTTTATTAATGAATTCTTTTGTTAGCATCATTCATTATAGGATATGGCTATATATATATTGAAATTCACAATGCACATTTCACAAGTCACAATTACGGCTAAAATTTTTGCAATATTTTTAGAATCCTTTTATTTCTAAATGACTAATTTTGAATAAATTTTATATTTATATGCAACCTAATCAAGAGTAGATATATAATTTTGAGTATTTATATCTAATGGGAGGCATTATAATGAAAATATTAAATAAAAGAATTGCGATAATATTGCTAACTTTAACTATTTTTTTATTGATATCTATAACTCAAGTTAAAACAATAGCAAGTTTGGATCTTAACACTAGTAGAGTGTCTAATATAGCAGTAATATTTTTCGTAACTGATGATCCATTTACTATGAAAGTTATTGAAAGCTTAAAAAATATAGAAAATGAGAATCAAAATAGAGTGAAATTTACTTTTTTAAATCCGAAGAACAATATAGCAATACAAGATGAAATATTAGATGCTGCTTTACAAACAAAATATGATTTATTTATATTATATTTACCAGACAGAAGAGAAAATGTTGTAGAAGGTGCCATTAACAAGATTAAGCAAAAGAATAAGCCTTTAATACTAATGAATATTATACCTGAAGTAGCATCAAGAGCTTCTAAATTATATGAGAAAGTTGTTTTTGTAACTCCTGATTCGAAAAAAGCTGGCATTGCTCAAGGTAAAATCATTGCTGATTTTTGGAATAAAAATAAAAGTAGTTTAGATGTAAATGGTGATAATATATTACAGTATGTTTTGTTGCAAGGTCCATCTGATGACCCACAGCCCATTGATAGAAGTAAATATGCAATATCAACACTTAATGATTCTGGAATAAAGACACAAGAACTTGCCAGAGTAAATGCTAATTGGTCTAAGGATCTAGCTAAAAGTTCCATTGATAATTTGTTCCTTAAATATAATGGGAGAATTGAAGCAATAATTTCAAACAATGATGCTATGGCAATAGGAGCTATTGAGGCATTGCAAAAATATGGTTATAACAAGGATAATAAGTCAAAAAATATAGCCGTTGCTGGAATTGATGGCTTACAAGAAGCAAAAGATTTAATTGATAAAGGAATCATGACTGGAACTGTTATTCAAGATCCAATGATTGAAGCTGAAGTTTTATATAAAGTTGGAATGAATTTAATTAAAAATTTAAGCCCAACAGAAAATACCGATTACAAAGTTGTTGACGGAGAAATCATAATACCATTTCCATATGATACATATATACGTAACATTAGTGAATCATAAATAGTAAAACTTTTTTTATGATATTTATATCTGAGATTGTTAGCAAAAATGCTTCGAAGTAATATTTTAAAAGCTGGTACTTTTGTTTAAAAAATACCAGCTTTTTAATATTGTTATAAGTTATTGATTATTATTTGACAACCACACCTACACCATTTGGAATAACTACAACATCAGCATCTTTACCTTTTATGTCATATGCAATGTTTAATGCTTCGTCAAAAGTATAAGCATGTTTCATATGCATGCTCTTAATCATATTCGGATCACACATATCTGTAACAACGATTACAGTGTAATTACATAGAATTCGTGTTAAAATTTGAATCTCCCATTGATCAGGAATTGTTTCATTTCTAGGAACTTTTAATATTTGTTCAAGAAGTTCTTCAGGAGATTTTGAATTTGCTATAGTTTCATAAAAAGATTGACCACCATGTCCATCGTTACAAGCGGCTATCATAATAATTACTCCATCTTTCCTGCATGTAGCTTCTGCAGCTGTCATACCCTTTACAGCTTGGTATATATTTTGATCTAGTGGATATCCACCATTGCTTGAAATTGCAATGTCAGCTTGTATACTTTTTACACTGGAAAGTTCCATAACAAATTTGCAACCTTCTTCGTGAGCAAGTTTACTATCACCAGCAAAAGCATTTATAATATTCTTATCTTCATCTATAACTACATTTAGTATAAATGCAAGATTTGCTTTTTCAGCAGCATAGAGCATATCTTTGTGTATAGGATTATCTTTTATAATTCCAGTCCTTGCATGATTGCTGTTAATAAATTCAGAACAGTGATTTGCCATTATGGTTTTTGCTGAAGCTATTCCAGGTAATATGCTTTTTCTTCCACCAGAAAATCCAGCAAAAAAATGTGGTTCTATAAAACCTTCTGCTATTAGGAGCTCGGTTTCCATCGCTAATTTGTTTAGGAATAACTCACCACCAGAAGGTAATGTTCCCACATTTATTAAACTATTTTCATCTGTTGAAATATGGTTTATAATCTCCTCGTTATCAACGATGGTTTGTCCGAATTTATTTATCATTTCTTCTCTAGTTGTTGGTCTATGAAAGCCTGTGGCTATAAGAATTTTTATGTTTATATTGGGATTAACGTTTCTTATTCTTTGTAATAAAATTGGCATGGTAATTTTACTAGGAACAGGTCGTGTATGATCACTAGTTATAATAACCATATTATTTTTACCAATTACTAATTCCTCTAAAGATTTACTACCTATGCAATTATCAAGAGCCTTATTCACTATATCATTTTGTGAAATATCAGCTTTATAGGTATTTGCCTTGGAAACTAAAATGCCCTTTAGATTTTTATCATCAATGTTTATTTTTAAAGATTTTGTTGAGTATGGAATCTCGATCGAAGCCATAAAATAACCTCCCTAAATAAAAATAATTGTATTTACACTCAAATTATAACATACATTTCTATAATTGGTAAGGCCAATTTAAATGTTTTCATAAGTTAGATAAAAATTTATTATAAATATTTTTTTAGGAATTTATATATGTATTTATTTGAGTGACCGAGAAATGTTAAAATATAGACAAGTTCTACGTATAGATTAGTAGAATAAAAAATTAATTTATTAGTTAATTATGGTTATACATAGGGATTAATTTATAAGTTTATAAAAAACTCGAGTAAGAAAATAGGAGGCAAGTTATGAAAATATTTGAAGCATGTGTGGGGAATTATAATGAGGCGATTTTAGCTGCCGAAAGAGGAGCTAATAGACTAGAACTTTGTGATAATTTGATGGAGGGAGGAACAACTCCAAGTTACGGAACAATAAGAAAAATTGTTGAGGATATAGATATACCAGTTATGGTTATTATAAGGCCACGCGGTGGAAATTTCACTTACACAAAAGAAGAACTAGAAATAATGAAATACGATGTGAAGATGTGCAAAGAACTTGGAGTTCAAGGGGTGGTAATTGGTTCTGTAAAAGATTCTAAGGTAGATAAAGAAATAATAGAGGAGTTAGTTAATTTGGCAAAGCCTATGACAATAACTTTTCATATGGCATTTGACGAAGTTGAGGATAAAAAGATAGCCGTAGATGAAATAATTAAATTAGGAATAGATAGAATACTTACTAAGGGCGGATGTGAAAACGCTATGGCTGGAAAAGAGTGTTTAAAAGATTTAGTTAAATATGCAGACGGTAGAATTTCAATAATGCCAGGAAAAGGCGTTAATAAGGAAAATAGAGATTTTCTCTTGGAATATACAGGTGCAGTTGAAATACATGGTACTAGAGTAGTTTAGTATTATAAATAACTATACAAAAAGCAGAGCTTTTTTAACAATACTGCATTTAAGTCGGAATATTTTTGTAAATTTAATGTATTATGGCAAAATAAGTGAACCTAAATATATGGAAAAAGTAGTAAAATGATTTATAATATAATTGTTACTAACGATTATTCATAGAGTTTTAAATAATATATATGTTGCAATGCACAATTCACAATTATGGCTAAAATTCTTGAAATATTTTTAGAATTATGATGAAGAATTATTTTTGTAACATATATAATTACACTAATACTGGGGGGAGAATTTTGCTGGAAAATAAAATACTAGATTTAATTGAAAATGAGGATAAAAGAAAGCCATTAACCGACAGTGATATTGCTAAATTAGTAAATACGACTAGAGAATATATAACTCAATTTAGAACAGAAAAAAATATAAATAATTCTCGCCAAAGAAAAGAAGCAATTCTATATAGTGATATAAAGGAAATAATTATTGAAGATAAAGATATTTCAGATAGGCAGTTATGCAAAAGACTATCTATTCTTGGATATGATATTTCTAGATATTCAGTATCGCAGATTAAAAAAAGTATAATTTCAGAAGTTTTTCCGCAGAATGCTGCTGAAAAATCAAATTTAAATAAAAATCAACCGAAAAATTTTATAACAGTTAAATCAGTAGTTGATAAAGATGGGACTGAAATTAATAATAGCTCCAATATAGATAATTCAAATAAGGGCGATAAAAGTAACACTAATTATTTAAGAAATATTATAGGATATCACGGCTCGTTAAAAAATGCAATTAGTCAAGCAGAAGCAGCAGTGTTATATCCACCTCATGGGCTCCATACTCTTTTGCTTGGAGCTTCTGGTGTTGGAAAAAGTTTTTTTGCAGAGGCTATGTATAATTTTGCTATTAGTTCTTCGCATTTTGATAAGAATGCACCATTTGTACTTTTTAACTGTGCTGATTATGTAGATAATCCACAATTACTTCTTTCTCAATTGTTTGGTTACAGTAAAGGTGCTTTTACTGGCGCCATCACGGATAAAGTTGGACTAGTGGAGAAAGCAAACAATGGGATACTATTCTTAGATGAAGTCCATAGATTACCAAGCGAAGGTCAGGAAATATTGTTTTATCTGTTGGATAAAGGAAAGTATAGAAGGCTTGGTGAAACTGAAAATAGTAGGACAGCAAATGTAATGATAATTGCAGCAACAACAGAAGATCCAAAATCATCCTTGCTGCTAACATTCAGAAGAAGAATTCCAATGATAATTGAACTTCCGTCTATTAACAACAGGCCCGTTAATGAAAAATATGTTTTGATTAAAAGTTTTTTTTCACAAGAATCAGCTAGAGTCGGAAAGGAAATTACCATACGATATGAAGTCATCAGATCGTTACTATTATATAATTGTCCAGGGAACATAGGACAGCTGCGAAGTGATATACAAGTTGCATGTGCAAGAGGTTTTTGTAATTCCTTAAGTAATAATTCAAATGAAGTTGCTATTGATATAAAAGATTTGCCTAAGCATGTTCCTCTAGAAATATTAAGTGTTAAGGATAGAGAACTAGTGTCGGAAGATATTTTTAATGAAGATTTGGTTGTTAATCCTAATGATGTTGTGACACAGAAATCCAAAGATGATAGATATATGTTACCCGATGGAATATATAGTAATATAGAGGAAAAGTATTATAAACTTGAAAAGCAGGGGTTAAGTAAAGATGAAATTAATAAAATATTGTGGAGCAAGGTGGAATTCAATTTAAGTAAGTTTGCAAAAAATATAGAATCAAATATGTTTTTTCCAAAGGAAGAACTAAAAAATATAATAGATGAAAAAATATTAAATGTGGTTGAAAAAGTAACTGATATTGCAAAACAATATATGGAAAATATCCAGGAAAATTTTTATTATTGTGTAGCAATGCATTTGAATTCAACTTATGAACGACTAAAACAGGGAAGAATAGTAAGGAATCCTGAATCAGATTATATAAAGAAGGAATATTACAATGAATACAGAATTGCAAAAATATTAACTAAAGAAATAAATAATAGCTTAGATATTGAACTTCCAGAAGACGAAATAGGCTTTATTGCCGTGTACCTAAAAACGTTTTCCGAGGTGGATAAAAATGTAAGTAGAGTGGCTGTTATTGTATTAAGCCATGGACATGTTGCTTGTGGTATGGTCGATGTAGCAAATAAACTATTAGGTACAAATCTTGCAGTTGGAATTGAAATGTCACTAGATGAAAATCCTCAAACTTTACTTGAAAGAGCTATAGAGGTGGTTAAAAGAGTTAATGAAGGTAAAGGATGCTTGATATTGGTTGATATGGGATCACTGGTTACATTTGGGGAAATAATAACAAAAGAAACAGGAATTCCAACTCGAGTTATTGGTAGGGTAGATACTGTAATGGTATTAGAAGCAGTTAGAAGATCATTAATGGAGAATAGTAACTTATACGAAATTTCTAAAGCTCTTGATGGAGACAAGGCTTACGTTGGGAAAGTTAAAGGGGCGAATAAATATACTAAAACTATAATTACAATATGTATAACAGGTGAAGGGACCGCGTTAAAAATAAAAAAGTATCTTGAAGATGTAGTACTAGGAAATACAAATAAGAACTTAAGAATTATATCAGTTGGAATTATAAATAAAGATAATGCTCAAAATGAAATAATTAAAATTAGTAGAGATCATGATATAGCTGCAATAGTCGGAACTATAGATCCTGAATTAGAAAGTATTCCATTTATATCTTTTCAGGATATTTTAAAAGAATCAGGTAAATTAAGATTAAAAGAATTCCTTGGAATAAATAAGAAGCAGTTTAATCCTTTAATAAATGTAATTGATGAGGAATTAATAAAAGTTAATAATGATAGTTTTACCAAAAGTGATTTAATAGATGAGATGTGTAGTCTTCTTATATCAAAAGGAAGAGTTAGTGAGAATTTTACAATGAGTGTGTATAAGCGAGAAATGCTTGGAGGAACCTTGTTTGAAGGAACATTTGGAATACCTCATGGCCTATCAGAATTCGTTGAAAAATCATCTATAGCTATTTTCAAACTTAATAATCCTATTTTATGGGATTATAATTGTATGGTAGACGTTGTGATTATGTTAGCACTTAAAGAAAATGATGGAAAAGTGGTTAGACAATTATTTGATACCTTATCAAAGACAGAAGTAGCTAATAAATTAAGAAAATCAAATTCTCCGAAAGAGATTTCAGACATATTATTAAAAATCTAATAACTATTTTAAGTTACAAGGTAAAAAGTGAAAATTTTATCTTGTAACTTTATATTTTTAAATATATATTACCTTTTCAGCATAGTTTTGGCACGGCGATTGCTTTAGAAATATTGTGAAGATGTAATCAAATATAAAAAAGTATAAAAAAACAACATCAAGTGAAGAAGAAGTATGACTACTAGAAATATTAAAGAAATTTTATACAAAAAAGGAGGTAGTTTAATGACTTGAAGCATTTAGAAACTCTTGAGAAGAAATTTAGCGTTAAATAACCTTGAAGCTAAATTTAAAGTTGGGTTTTAAAATATATATTATTACCTTTTCAACATAGTTTTGGCATGATAATTGCTTTGTAAATATTATGAAGATGTAATCATGGATGAAAACGTATAAAATACTTACAAAAAAGGAGGAAGTTAAATGACTAGAAGTATTAAAGAATTTTTAAGAAGAGATTTAGTAGTAAATAATCTTGAAGCTAGATCAGCAGAGGATGTCTTTAAGAAGATGTCTCCAATATTATTAGAAGCAGGATTTGTAGAAGATTCCTTTTTTAATGGGTTAGTAAATAGAGAAAGTAAATTTCCTACAGGTTTATTACTTGGAAAATACAATGTTGCAATACCCCATACAGATGCCATACATGTTAAGAAACCAGCAATAGCCATTGCAACACTAAAAAATCCAGTGAAATTTAATAGCATGGATGGAAATGGAAGTGTAGATGTTAATATAGTATTTACTATGGCTTTAAATGAACCTCATAGTCAGATAGTAATGTTACAGCAATTAATGTTTTTGATCCAGAATGAAAGCATTCTCGAAAATATGCTTCAAGCAAAAAATAGCGACGAGGTGTATGATATCGTTTCAAGCTTTAATTGTAATTGCGAATAAGTAATGAGCAATTATTTAAATTATATGATTTTATTTTAAGGAGGCAAAAAAATGGACAAACAAAAATTAATATTAGTAGCTTGTGGTACAGGAATTGCAACTTCAACAGTTGTATGTAAAAAGGTGGAAGACTTGATTAAAACTAATGGGATTAATGCGAGAATTATACAATGCAAGATTTCAGAGGTGGCAGGTTATGAAGATCAAGCAGATATTTTAGTAACAACTACAATTTCATCACGAAATTATAAATTCCCTGTAATTAATGCTATGAACTATCTAACTAACATTAATCCAGGAAAAGTCGACCAAGGAATTATAGATGCTTTGAAATAAAAAAAGATAGGCCACTTTAAAGGTGGACCTATATAAAAAATTTAATTGGACTACTAATTATTATAGCACATAAAATTATGTATTTGAAGCTCAGGACAACACATCTTAATTAATAGTATTTTTTATTCTCTAGTAAATTATATCAATGGACAATCTGTGGATAACCTATAAGAAAGGTTAATTCAGAAGGTTGACTTTTAAAAGAGAATAAAAAAGAAAATATATTCGCCTGCCAGATTTTTCTCACATGCGTTCGAAAAGGCAGATGCGTAAAAAAATCTCCGGCTCCACAGTCGCCTGCGATTTTGTTCTTCAAAAACTAAATCGTATATATAAATTTATAATATGAACACTTAATTGAAAATTTATAAAAGTAAATAAAATTTGATAATATAGGGGGAAAGAAAATGTTATTAAATGTAGTGCAATACATTTTGAACTTAGGACCAACTGTTATGCTGCCATTAACAATTACTATCATTGGTATTATATTTGGACAAGGATTTAAAAAAGCATTTAGATCAGGTATTACAATTGGTATCGGCTTTGTTGGTATAAATTTGGTTGTTGGATTGCTTACAACAAATCTTGGTGGCGCAGCACAACAAATGGTTACTAGATATGGATTACAGCTAAGCATAATAGATGTAGGCTGGCCAGCAGCAGCAGCAATAAGCTGGGCATCTCCTATAGCAGCAATAATGATTCCAATAGCTATGCTAGTAAATTTAGTAATGTTAGCTACAAAGACAACAAATGTAGTTGATATTGATATATGGAATTATTGGCACTTTACTGCAGCTGGTGCAAGTGTATACGTATTAACTAATGGTAACTGGTTACTTGCTATTTTGGCTGGTATTTTATACGAAGTTGCTGTTATTAAAATTGCAGATAAAACAGCTCCAATGGTTCAAGAATTCTTTGGACTTGAGGGAGTATCATTGCCAACCGGTTCAACTGCAGCTTGTGGTCTTATAGGAATTCCTATTGTTAGTGTAGTAAAAAGAATTCCAGGCATAAAAAATTTAAAAGCAGACCCAGAAACTATTCAAAAAAGATTCGGCGTTTTTGGAGAACCTATGATGATGGGACTTATTCTTGGTATTGTACTTGGAATTCTTGCTGGCTATGGTGTAGATAAAATCTTGCAGATAGGTATTTCAATGGCTGGTGTCATGTTCTTAATGCCTAGAATGGTTAGAATACTTATGGAAGGTTTAATTCCTGTTTCAGAATCAGTTAGAGAATTCTTGCAAAAGAAAAATTTTGGGAAAGATAGAAATCTTACAATTGGTTTGGATGCAGCAGTAGCTGTTGGACATCCAGCAGTTATTGCAACAGCACTTGTATTAGTTCCTATTACATTATTCTTAGCAGTAATATTACCTGGAAATCAAGTTCTACCTTTTGGAGATTTAGCTACAATATGTTTTTATGTTGCCTTTATAGTTGGTGCAGCAAAAGGTAATATAGTTCACTCAGTTATATCAGGTACAATTGTTATGGCATTAGGATTACTAATGGCAACAAATATTTCGGGATTCCATACTCAAATGGCTCAAATGGCTCAATTTACAATGCCGGCAGGAACATCAACTATTTCAAGTTTAGATATGGGAGGAAATTTCTTAAACTGGATAGTAATTAAGATATTCCAATTATTCACAGGAAGTCTATAAAGTGAAACTTAGCTTCAGAGGGAGTTTTCTAGGTACCCCTTGAGGGTAAACCTCCCACTGAAGGTTAGTTGAAGTTATCTAGGGTCGTGCCACTGTTATCTCTCACTTTAATAGAAGATGGGAGTGTTACAGTGGCTAGACATCAGATAAGATTAAATAACCTAATTTGTTAAAGAGTGCTTATTAGTACTCTTTAATGCCATTGGATATTTACAAGGAAAGGATGATGGTTATAGTGGAAGTAACAAATTTAAAAGTAGAAGAACTTATTGGAATGGATTTTAAGTGTGAATGTGGAAAAAGGCACAGTGTAGAAATTAATTCTGTAAAAATAGGAAGCAATATAATAGAACGGCTTCCAGAATTCCTAAAAGAGTTTAGGAATAAAAAAATATTAATTATACAGGATGTCCACACATATGATATAGCAGGAAAAAGAGTTGAAGAAACATTAAATAATGATTTTTTATTAAAGAAATATGTGTTTCCACAGGAACACTTATTGCCTGATGTATATGCTCTTGGAAGAGTTTTAATAGAAATAGAAGATGATACAGAACTTATACTTGGTGTAGGCTCAGGCGTTATAAATGATATCTGCAGGTATGTTGCTTACAGAGCACATGTACCTTATGCCATAGTATGTACTGCACCATCCATGGATGGATATGCATCTGTAGTATCGCCTTTAATTACAGATGGATTCAAAGAATCTCATAAAGCAGCCTATGCTTATGGAATATACGCGGATATTGACATTATGAAGAATGCTCCAATGTATTTACTTTGTTCAGGACTTGGGGACGTATTAGGTAAATATACTGCTCTTGCAGACTGGTCAATTACAAACCTCTTAACAGGGGAGTATTATTGTAAGACTATTGCAGATATGGTTCAATCTACAGTAAATAAGTGTGTTGCTGCTGCACCAAGGATTCCAGAAAGGAATAATGAAGTAGTAAAAAATATAACAGATGCGCTAGTATTGTCGGGAATAACTATAGGAATGTCAGGTTCTTCAAGACCTGCATCAGGTTCGGAGCATCATATTGCTCATGGCTGGGAAATAATGTTTCATACAAGAAATAGTGAAGAAAAATGGGTACATGGAAACTTTGTTGGAGTAGGTACAGTTGTAATGGCTATGTTATTTGAAGCATTAAAGGATATAGATATAGAAAGTGTTATGGCTAAGAAAAGCTTCAGATACTACGATATGAATAAATGGAGACAAAATATTGAAAGCGTATTTGGTAAAGTGGCAGTTAATGTAATTAACTATAAAAAGGATGCAATTGAATTGGATCCTGATAAGAGACAAGAAAATGCAGAAAAGATAGCAGCAAACTGGAAAGAAATTCTTGATATTGGACATACTATAGTTCCAAGTTCTGAGAAAGTAAAGAAGATACTACATGACGGTGGATGTGTATGGCATCCTGAAGAGCTTGGAATAGATAAGAATTTATTTATTAAGACTTTTATTGCTGCAAAGGACATAAGAACAAGATATGGCGTTGTGCATTTAATTGATGATCTTGGATTGACAGAAAAAATTGCTAATTTAATTGCCGATAAATTATATAAGGCACAATCAAAAAAATAACAAATTCATCTGCCAAGCCTATTTTCCATCATGCTTCTTCAGCAGATTACCTAATAGACTTGCTATGAGACAAATCTACTTCCTTGCCTGATGAAAAATAATCATGGCATTTTGGACTTGTTATTTTCTTTCATGTTCCTAAATCCAACAACATATAAGATAATTATGTGTTTTAATATGGAGGTAAAAATGAATGAGTTAAAAGATATTAAATGTTTTTTATTAGATATGGACGGGACTTTCTATCTTGGAAATACAATTATTGATGGAGCTCTAGACTTTCTAGACATTTTAAAAAGTCAACAAAAGAAATTTATATTCTTAACAAATAACTCTTCGAAAAATAAATCAACTTATAAGCAAAAACTTTCAGCACTTGGCTGTTATGTTGATGAAGAACAGATTTACACATCTGGTGAAGCAACCATATGGTATATGAAGAAAAACTGCATAGGTAACAAGATATATCTCATGGGTACAGAACCGCTTATGGCAGAATTTGGAAAGGCTGGCTTTATACTAGTTAAGGACAAAAATGACAAACCGGATTATGTAGTTCTTGGGTTTGACACTACACTAACTTATGAAAAAATATGGACAGCTTGTGATTATATAAGAGATGGAGTACCATTTATAGCTACTCATCCAGATTTCAATTGCCCAATTGAAAATAGCAAATATATGCCCGATACTGGCTCTATGATAAGAATGTTTGAATCATCCACAGGTATTTCTCCTGTGGTTATAGGGAAGCCATATGGATATATAGTAGAAGCTATTATTGAAAAGTATGGGCTTAAAAAAGAAGAAGTGGCAATTGTAGGAGATAGACTTTACACTGACATTAAAACTGGAGTGAATGCAGGAATAACTAGCATTCTTGTATTAAGTGGTGAGACATCAGAAGCTATGTATAGAGAATCTGACATAACTGCAGATTATGTATTTTCATCAATTAAATATATTGGTGAAGAGCTGATGCAGTTTTATGAAAGCTTTATTTAAGACCTTGATGATTAGAAGAATTTTATCTAGTCATTGTATGTAAAAAAGCATTGAAAATTCATGGAAAGTAATTGTATTCTATGAGTTTTGAAAAATTAAAAAGAAGTTAATATTCAAAATTAGGAGGCAATATTATGAGCATTATAACAATTATTGGAGCAGGTCAAATGGCATCTGCACTAACTTTTCCAGCAACAGAAAATAATAATAAGATAAGACTTGTGGGTACACCGTTAGATAGAGAAATCATAAATACAGCAAAGGCTACAGGTTTTCATTCGACATTAAAACGTCAATTACCTGAAACAGGAATTGAATACTATCAAATTGAAGATGTAAATGAAGCAATAGATGGAGCAGAGCTTATTATTTGCGGAGTCAGCAGCTTTGGTGTCGACTGGTTTGCAGACAATATATTACCTATTATACCTGAAGAGATTCCTATTCTTTCAATAACAAAAGGAATGATTACCGAAGAGGATGGCAAAATGATAAATTATCCTCAATACTTTTTAAGTAAACTTCCTTCTAATAAAAAACTATCTATTAGCGCCGTTGGCGGCCCATGTACTAGTTATGAACTTGCAGATAAAGATAATTCTGAAGTTGTATTTTGCGGAGATGACATAAATTTACTTAGAAAGTTTAAGAGTTTATTTGAAACATCATACTACCATATTAGCTTATCTACAGATATTGTAGGTGTTGAATGTGCAGTAGCTCTAAAGAATGCTTATGCTTTAGGCGTATCGCTAGCTATTGGGTTAGCCATTGGAGCTGATGGTTCCGGAAAAGAGCATTATAATTCTCAGGCTGCACTTTTTGGACAAAGCATAAAGGAAGCCAAACGTATTCTTGAAATAGTCGGTGGAGGAGAAGAAAACATTATATATTTTGGCGGCGACTTATATGTAACTGTATTTGGTGGACGTACTCGTAGAATAGGAACCTTATTAGGCCAAGGATTTTCATTTGAGGAAGCTATGGAACAATTAAAAGGAGTTACATTAGAATCAGTAGTTATTGCTACCCGTGCTGCAAAATACGTGCGTTGTCTAGCAGAAAGAGGAGTAGTTAAACTTAGTGATTTTCCAATGATAACTCATATTGATGAAATTATAAATTCAGATGGCAAGGTTAATATTCCATGGAAAGCATTCGAGTCTGAAAAAATATTATAATTTATCATTAACTAGCTGAAAATTTGGAATGTAAAGTTTAATAACTTTAATTAAAATTTTAAAGTTAAATTACCATGATTAGAAAATGAGTATGTAGTAAATATTATTGATATCATATTTTGAGTACAGTATTAGATTTAAATTTAGTGCTGTACTTTTTATAAGCTTCTTCAACAATATATGATATAATCTTTAAAGGATAAGTTGACCATTTTCCTATTTTTATAAAATTGTTATTCCAGTTAAAGAGAGTTAGTGTTATAATTACATAAGAAAATTGTGTAAAAAAGTGAATTAATATACATGTATGTATATTAATTTCTTTTTGTTTACTATATTTCATAGTAACTCATAAAATTTTATTTCGTTAAAATCAAAATTCCATTTAATTTAAGATAAGTTTCTATGTTAATAACACTAATACATATTTAATATTATTAATACATAAAGTTTTTTTAATTAGTAAAGTAGTTAGGAATCTTATTTTAATGAGTATATATTGAGTTACTGATTTTCTTTTTCAGGGGGTAGCAATATATGTTTCAACGCGAATGCGATCAAGAAGCAAGTTATATTATAGAATCAAAAAAGAAATGTCTTGAGTTAGGGTTGGACTCAAATAATCCTAAAATGCCTAAGAATATTATGTCTGAATTGGAATTAGGACAAAAAAGAGATGCCTATGACGAAATTCTAGAAGTTGTCAAATTTTTTAGTAATAAGATGATAAAATTATTAGAAGGCACGCCTGTATTGATAACAATTACAGATGAAGATGGATATTTGCTAGATGTTCTTGGAGATAAATCTATTAGGGAAACAATGTCTAAATTTGGAGTTAAGCCGGGTATACAATTTCGAGAAGAGGAAATGGGTACAAATGTAGTTAGTTTAACACTTAAGCAAAACCATCCAATACAACTAATAGGAAGCAATCACTATCATAAATGCTTTCAAGACAGTGCATGTTATGGAGTTCCATTTCATTATTCAGATGATGGTAATTTATTAGGAAGTATATGTATTATGACTGCGATTATACTTCATAATCCATTTTTTTTAATGACATTAACTACTGTAGTTGATGCAATAGAGCGTGAACTATTGCTAAGAAAGCAAAATCTAAAGATAACCGAACAAAAAGAATTATTATATGAATCAGAAAAGAGACAAAGAGAGTTTCTTGAAAAAGATTTAGCAATGAAGGATGAATTTATAACTTTAATCACCCATGAATTTAAAACGCCAATAAATGTTATTTATTCAGCTATACAATTGATTGAACATGTGTATATTAGTGAAATTCCTGAATCAGTGAATAAACTTATTGGAAGCATAAAACGCAATACATTTAGACAATTGAGACTTGTGAATAATTTGTTAGATATTACAAAATTAAAATCGGATCAGTTTAAATTAAATTTGAAATATTTGGATATTGTGTTTTTAACAAGATTAATTACAGAATCAATAAAAGTTTATGCGGATCAAAAGAGAATTAACCTTTATTTTAAAACTAATGTTAATAATAAAAATATTTCAATAGATGATGAAAAATACGAACGTATAATCTTAAATTTATTATCAAACGCTATAAAATTTACACCTGAAGGAGGCTCAATAACTGTTGAGCTTAAAGAAAATAGCAATGATAAAACAGTAGATATATCTGTAACTGATACGGGGGTTGGCATACCAAAAGAGAAACATAAGGTAATATTCCATAGATTTGGACAAGTTGAAAATAATCTTTCGAGGTTAGCAGAAGGTAGTGGTATTGGATTAGCTCTTGTAAAGATGTTAGTAATTATATTAGAAGGAGAAATAGAAGTTGAGAGTAAAGTCGGATGTGGAAGTAAGTTTACTATAACTTTACCTATTAAAGAGGAGATAGTTAATGAAGAAAGTAAAATATCACAAAGATATGATAACAGGTTAATAAATGCTATTAATGTTGAATTTTCTGATATATATTTCTAATAATATCTAGATAGTATTTCATTTTTGATCATGAATATAAAAATTAGAAAAGGTATAAACTAAAAAATGAGGTGAGAAAAAATGACAAACTATAAATTTATTACAAATAATAATGAAAATGATCCGTCAAATACCACAAATACATCTATGCCAGCAAAAAATAGGAAAAGACATAAACCTGTAAGAGGAATTCCTAGAACTGAAATGTAATAAATGGCAACTATAAGTTTGTAGAATGAAAAAAGGGGCTGTTGCAAAACTAACATAGTTAGTTTTGTAGCGGCTCATTTTTTTAGATATAAAAAATGTGAATTCCGAAGAACTCACATTCATTGTATAATTTACTTATGCTAAAAACCAAATTACACAATAAAGATTATACTGAGATTAATGATAATTTTCAACTTATATTACCATTAAATCTAGAAAATTTAATACCATCAGATGATTCAGTCCGCTTGCTAAGCCATGTATTGGAGGGATTAGATTACACGAAGTTGTATAAGGCGTACTCTTCCGTTGGAAGAAAACCGGCAGTGGAACCTAAAATTATGTTCAAAATAATATCATATGCTTATTCTCAAAATATTTATTCAAGCAGGAAAATCGAAAAAGCATGCAAAAGAGATATAAATTTTAAGTGGTTACTTCAATGTTATAAGGCACCGGATCATGCTACAATCAGTAGATTTCGTAAAGACTATATTTCAAATGAGGTAATTGAAGATTTATTTTATCAACAAGTTAATTATTTAGCAAATCAAAATGAAATACTATTTGAAAATGCATTTATTGATGGTACTAAAATCGAAGCGAATGCTAATCGTTATACATTTGTTTGGAAAAAAACTATTTTAAAAAATGAAGAAAAAATGTTTGATAAAATTCTTGTTCTTTTAGAAAATATTAACCTTGGAGAATTAAAAAAATTTACTGTTCAGAAAGAAACATTAATAGATGATATTGATAAAATTCTTCAATGGCTTGAATATGAAAAAAAGAAAAGAAACATAGAGTTTGTTCATGGAATTGGTAAAAGAAAAACCAAAATTCAAAAGTGGACAGAGCAACTATCTGAATATAAAGAGAGAGAAGAAAAATATAATTTGAGTAAAAAAATATTTTCAAAAAGAAATAGTTATTCTAAAACTGATCCAGACGCAACTTTCATGCATATGAAAGATGATCATATGAGAAATAGTCAATTAAAACCTGCATATAATGTGCAAATCGCAGTTGAAAGTGAATACGTAACCGGCGTCGGAATATTTGATGATAGAAATGATATAGCAACATTAATACCTATGCTTAATAATATGAAAGAAAAAATTGGTCGTAAATATCTTAATATAATTGCAGACTCAGGTTATGAAAGCGAAGAAAACTATTTATTCTTAGAATCAAATAAGCAAACTCCTTATATAAAACCACAAACTTATGAGAAGTGGAAAAAAAGAAGTTTTAAAAATGATATAAGTAAGCGCGAAAATATGAAATATGATGCTGAATCGGATTTTTATATTTGTCATAACAATAGAAAATTAATACCTACCTCTATTATTTATAGAAAATCCGCAAGTGGATACAAATCAGAAGTAACTGTGTATGAATGCGAAAACTGTGATAATTGCGATTACAAAGTAAAATGCACAAAAGCAAAAGGAAATAGAAAAATGCAGGTTTCAAAAACTTTTGTGGAAAAGCGTGAAATATCCTATAAAAATATTACAACTGAATTTGGAACTAAATTAAGAATGAATAGATCTATTCAGGTCGAAGGAGCATTTGGAGTTCTAAAAAGTGATTATGAATTCAATAGATTTTTAACACGTGGAAAAAATAGCGTTCAAACTGAATTTATTTTGCTTTGTTTTGGTTATAATATTAACAAATTACATTCAAAAATACAAAATGAAAAAACTCAGAATCATCTTCATGAATTGAAACCTACTGCCTAATTATGGAATAAATTAACTAGGCTTATTTTAGTGTGCTTAAAAATCAGAATTCTTTAAATAATTAATATTGTATTTCAAATATTTGGAGATTTGCTGGCTTAAACCGAAAAGGAGCATCGCTCCTGATTAAAATTTAATCATTTTGCGACACTCTCTTTTTAAGTTTGTATAATTATAACCTAATTACTTTAAATTAAGAATATTTTTTATATTAAAACACATGATAAATTTAAATACTATAACTCAGCGAAAAAAATGGAGGATCTATAATGAGCATCTTAAAAAAAATAATAACATTTATAATTTTAGCTTTATTAATAATTACATCATTAGATACTTCAACAAAAAATGTATGTGCTATCCCCAATTTAAGTAAAAACACCCCTATTAAAATAGCAGTATTTTCGGATAACTCTAGCGCTATGTATATTTCTCTTCTTAAAGAAAATTTAGAACGTATTGAAAAAGAAAATGAAGACAAAATCAAGTTTACGTTTTTTGATGCTAAAGACAATCAGGCTAAACAAAATGAAAGCATAGAGAAAGCTCTTTCACAAGACTTTGATCTTTTTATTATAAGTATAATCTCTCCCAATTTAAAAGATGTAGAAAGTACTTTGCGCAAAATAATGGAAAAAGATATTCCTATAATTTTGAATCCTGATCCAGTACAAGAAATAATAAACTTTGTTAAACCATATAAACGTTTTGTTGTTGTCGGTGCTGATTTTGAACAATCAGGTACTATGGAAGGGAGTATTCTTGTTAATGAATGGAGATCCAATAAGCAGATAATAGATAAAAATCACGATGATGCATTGCAGTATATTATGCTAAAAGGTAGAATCGGAAGCCCTCTAACATCGTTAAGGACAAAATACTCAATTTTAGCGCTTAATGATGCTGGAATAAAAACAGAGGAACTTGCTTCTCCATCATGTGAATGGATGGAAGATTGTGCCCAAAGTGCTGTGGAGTCATTATTTCTTAAATATGGTGACAAAATTGAAGCAATAGTTTCAAATAATGATGCGATGGCAATAGGAGCGGTTGAAGCTTTGCAGAAATATGGATACAACAAAGGCGGTAAATCTAAAACAATTCCAGTTGTAGGTATTGACGGCATGCCAACTGCTAAAGATTTGATAAAAAAAGGTTTTATGTCGGGAACTGTTGTTGTAGAACCTAGCGATCTTGCTGAAGCTCTTTATTCTATCGGTATGAATTTGGCTTATGGTAAATCACCCCTTGAAAACACTAAATATAAATTTGATGAAACTGGATTTAGAGTTCATTTAAAGTATAATGAATTCATAAAGTGGTTGAAGTAATGAGAGTTTAATTAGCATTAAAATAATTAATAATGCGAAGTGCTGTGTGAAATCTAAACAATTCAAGATTTTTGCATTTTAAATGGAATTAATATTATTTAAATTTAGAATTGGTAAAATATTTTTATAAAAGAATTGCTTATAGAATTAGCTGCCTTGGCATATTGTGATTTAAATTTAGGAAATTAAAATTAAATTTTTATTTTAATAGAAGAATTTAATGAATAATTATCATATTCTAATATATAATAAACAATCTAGATAAGAAAAAGGGGTGCAGCTAAATTGACAAAAATATATGATGTTGTATTAAATGCTCCATTTGGTAGTCAGCAGGGCAGAATTACTTTTGTAATAAATGGTGAATCTTTAACAGGAGCAATTGATGGAATGGGATTTAAAAGCAAATTCAATAACGGAAGAATTCATGGAAACAATTTTGAATTTTCTGGAGAAATAAAAATTCTATTGGCCAAGTTAAAATATTCTGCTAAAGGTATTTTAAATGGTAATCTATTGTCAGCATCTGTTGATACAAAATATGGAACATTCTCTGTAACAGGAAGTCTTATATCTCAATCTTAATGTCAATTTAAACAAGATAAATATAAGAGATAACAAAAATATTTGAAATGAAAAATGATGAAAAATACGTTTAGATAATATAAATCTTTGTTAGACAGTAAATTTATTAAATTAGATTTACTGTCTATATTAATTATTAGGATAATTAGTAGAAGTTGAACTTATATTGAATAAATAGTATTCGGCAATTATTTAAAAAGTGAAAAGTATTATTGCTGTGATTATTTACAAGAGTATAATAATTGGACATAAGCAGATAATAAAAAGGGCTGTAATTATGTAAATATGATAGAAATTAAGAAAAATACTTTTGGTTATATATCGTTTTTAATTATAAAATAAAAGAAATAAAATACAAAAGAAGAAAGGAGAGATATAATGCAAGATATAAAAATAAAATCAGAAACAGGATGGAAATTAGATAATACTTATGCTGATTTGCCAAAAACACTTTTTAGCAAGCAAAATCCAACACCTGTAAAGGCGCCTAAATTAGTTATTCTTAATCAGCCGCTTGCAGAATCATTAGGGCTGAAGGCAGAATTTCTTCACGATAGTGACAATGTAGCAATCTTTGCTGGAAATAAAATAGAAGAAGGCAGTTTACCTATTGCACAAGCTTATGCAGGACATCAATTTGGCTATTTTAATATGTTAGGTGATGGTAGAGCTATATTACTTGGTGAACAAATTACGCCAAGTGGTGAAAAAATTGATATTCAGCTAAAGGGATCAGGCAGAACACCGTACTCTAGAGGTGGTGATGGAAGAGCAGCGCTTGGACCAATGTTGCGTGAATATATTATTAGTGAAGCAATGCAAGGTCTTGGAATTCCAACAACTCGGAGTCTAGCAGTAGTGACAACTGGAGAACCTGTAATTAGAGAAAAAGTGCTCTCAGGTGCTATTCTAACTCGGGTAGCTTCAAGCCATATTAGAGTCGCTACCTTTCAGTATGCTGCAAAGTGGGGAACTATAGAGGAACTCAAATCACTAGCTGATTATACTATTAAACGTCATTTTTCTGATATTGATAACTTAGAGAATCCTTATATTTTTTTACTCCAAGAAGTTATTAAACGGCAAGCTTCATTGATATCAAAATGGCAATTAATCGGTTTTATTCATGGAGTTATGAATACTGACAACATGGCTATTAGTGGAGAAACTATAGATTATGGACCTTGTGCCTTTATGGATACATATGATCCGGAAACAGTATTTAGTTCTATTGATAGAGAAGGAAGATATTCATATGGAAATCAACCACCTATAGCTGAATGGAATTTAGCTAGATTTGCTGAAACTTTGTTGCCATTACTTCATAACAATCATGAAAAATCAGTAGAAATTGCACAAAATGAACTTTCAAAGTTTGCGGATTTATATCACGATAATTGGATTAGAGGAATGATATCAAAACTCGGAATATTCAATAAAGAATCACAAGATGAAGCTCTTATTGAAAATTTGCTAAGTATTATGTATAAATATAAGGCAGATTATACTAATACATTTAGTGCTTTAACTTTAGATAAGTATTCTGATATAGAGTTATTTAAGTCTAAAGAATTTGAGAAATGGCATGAATTATGGAATGCAAGATTAAATAGACAGAAGGAATCTAAAGAGTCTTCAAATATATTGATGAAAAATTCAAATCCTTATGTGATACCGCGTAATTATAGAGTTGAGGAAGCATTGTCGGCTGCGGAAGAAGGCGACTATACCGTTATGAATAAACTATTAAATGTACTATCTAATCCTTACGCATATTCAGATAATCAATCTGAATATGAAAAATTGCCTCCAAAATCTTGCGGCTCGTATCGAACTTATTGTGGAACCTAATTTTAAATAATAATATTAATAAATTTTTAATAAAATAAAAAATACCTAAAAAAGGGCGAGATATAATATAGCCCTTTTTTCATTTTGTGAAATATACATAAATCATTGGGATTATGTATTTAAGATAATAAAAATATTAGAATTATTATGTAAAACTAAAACTAATTTTAATAAAAAATCATATAAAAAATTTAAAAAGTAATAAAAAAGACATAAAATTTATACGTTTACACTTAACAACTAATGAAATTTATGGTATAATAAAAAACGTATTCTGGAAATTGAAAAGGAGAGATTTGATGTCAAAAAGTTATCAATGGATAAAAGTTGCAAAAAAATCAATCGTTTTTTCTGTAGCTTTGAGTATTTATTTAGGTATTGGAACTGCTTTTTCAGCTAAAGCAGCTACGACACAAAATAAAGATATAATCTGCTCAACAACAGCGTACACAGCGGAGTCAGGAAGTGTGACAGCAAGCGGAAAAATAGCAAAGAGAAATGCAAGTGGGATAAGTACAGTAGCAGTGGATCCAAGCGTAATTCCTTTTGGAACATATTTATATATAGAAGGTTATGGATATGCAATAGCTGCAGATAGTGGAAGTGCTATAAAAGGCAATTCTATTGATGTTTATTTTGATAGCGATAGTGAATGTGATAATTGGGGTAGGAAAACTGTTAAGGTTACGGTATTTGGAAAATCCGACAATTAAAGAAAAATGAAAATGTTTAACTAATCTAAATAAGTGTTAAAATAATTGATAATCGCAATTCTAATAATTAAATCCAGGAAGCAATTAATTTAGATTGAGTTAGACAAGCTTGTTTAGAGATCAGTGATACTTAAATTTATAAAGAGAATATTCAATTATTATAATATCTAAAAGGAAGTGTTTCTAAATATAGGGACACTTTTTTTATTTGAAAAGAGGAAAATTAATATAGTATTATTGATAAAATATCAACAATATCTTAATTATTTTGAAGATCTATCAATAAAATGTTCTTTATAAAGATAAAAAATAAAAATAATGCACTATATATTAACTAATTAATAATATAAAGTAATAAGATTGACAAACTAGTAAATAGTTGTTAGTATAAAAGTATTCCTACAAGAATTGTATGAATTAAAAAAAGAATTAAAAGGTGATAATTAAATGAATATTGACTGGAATTTCGTAGTGACTAATTTGCCTTTGTATGAGAAAGCTGCATGGCTCACATTAAAGTTAGCTATTGTAGGAATACTTTTATCATTGGTAATAGGATTACTATGCGGAATAATATTATACTTTAAAGTAAGAGTTTTGGATAAAATCGTACAAGCTTATATTGAGCTTTCGAGAAATACTCCACTACTTGTGCAGATATTTTTTCTGTATTTTGGTTTGCCTAAATTAGGATTTAAAATGGGCGAAGCTACTTGTGCTATAATTGGTTTAGCGTTTCTTGGTGGTAGTTATATGGCTGAAGCTTTTAGAAGCGGAGTTGAAGCTGTAAGTAAAACACAAATTGAATCTGGCATAAGTATTGGTCTTTCAAATGGCCAACTTATTAGATATGTCATAATTCCACAAGCTTTTTCAGTAAGTATGCCTTCAATAAGTGCAAATTGCATATTTTTATTGAAAGAAACTTCTGTGCTTGGAGCTATATCAATAATGGATCTCACAAATTTAACAAAGGATTTAATAGGAATGTACTATAGAACTTTTGAATCATTATCATTGCTAGTTTTGATTTATCTTATCATGATTCTACCTTTATCATTTCTAATGTCTTGGATAGAAAGGAAGGTTCGATATGCAGAATTCGGCAATTAGTGTTATTTTTCAAGAAAACAATATTAAGCGTTTATTTGAAGGTCTGTTTGTAACAGCAGAAATTGCTTTTATATCTATTATTATAGGATCTATACTAGGAATACTTATAGGTTTGAGTAGGACTACAAAATCGAAGGCGATACTTTTTATTAACAGAGTTTACCTAGAAGCTTTTAGAATAATACCAACATTGGTTTGGTTATTTGTATTCTATTTTGGAGTTACTACAGCATTAAATATAAATCTTAGTGGAGAAGTTGTTTCTGTTATTGTATTCAGTCTTTGGGGAGCGGCAGAAATGGGAGATATAGTAAGAGGATCGCTTCAATCATTACCAAAACATCAGATTGAATCGGGGAAGGCTTTAGGTTTAAATTATTATCAAATATATAGATATGTACTTATGCCTCAAGCTATAAGAAGAATGATACCTGGAACCATCAATTTAGCAACTAGAATGATTAAAACTACTTCGCTTGTAGTTTTAATAGGTGTTATAGATGTAGTTAAGATGGGTCAGCAGATTATTGAAAGTTCAAGATTTCAGTTTCCTACTGCTTCTTTCTGGATTTATGGTTTTATATTCTTCTTGTACTTTATAATATGTTATCCACTATCAAAAATATCGAAAAGACTAGAATCAAAGTGGAATAATTAGGAGGAACATACATGGATAAGAATAATAATCCTGTCTTGCTTGAAATACAGGATGTTCACAAAAAATACGATGAAAAAGAAATATTGAAAGGTATTGACTTAAGCCTTCACAAAGGAGAAGTATTAGTTATTTTAGGACCTTCAGGCTGTGGAAAAAGTACTTTTTTGAGATGTCTTAATGGACTAGAAAAAATTCAAGGTGGAGATATTAAATTTAAGGAACAAAGTTTTACAGATAAAAATGCTGATTGGCAAAAGATTCACGAGAGAATAGGAATGGTTTTTCAAAACTATGAATTATTTCCTCATATGACAGTTATTGAAAACATACTTTTAGGTCCTTTAAAGGTTCAGAAAAGAGAGAAATCTGAGGCACTTGCTCAAGCAGAACAACTTTTAAATAAGGTTGGATTACTTGACAGGAAAGATTCATATCCACGTCAACTTTCAGGGGGCCAAAAGCAAAGAATAGCTATAGTTAGGGCATTATGTATGAATCCAGAAATAATACTTTTTGATGAAGTAACAGCATCTCTTGACCCAGAAATGGTAAGGGAAGTACTAGATGTTATATTAGGCTTAGCTAAGCAAGGCATGACTATGGTAATTGTCACACATGAAATGGGATTTGCTCAATCAGTGGCAGATAGAATAATCTTTATGGATGAGGGTAAAATATGTGAAGAGTCGGGACCAAAAGAATTCTTTACAAATCCAAAGACAGAACGTGCTAAGCACTTTCTAAATATATTTCAATTTTAATTATTAATAGGGGGATGACAAAATATGAAAAGCATAAAAAAAATAGTAGCAGCTTTACTTTTAAGTACTGTAGTAGTTGGAAGTTTTGTTGGCTGTGGTAATTCAGCACAAACTAATAAAGGTGATTCTAATAAAGCAGCGTCTAGCTCTTTAGAAGACATAAAAAAACGTGGAACTATAAAGATTGGTGTGTTTAGTGATAAAGCTCCATTTGGATATGTTGACTCAGAAGGAAAAAACCAAGGATTTGATGTATATGTTGCAAAGAGATTTGCTAAAGATTTACTTGGAGATGAGTCAAAAGTTGAATTTGTTTTAGTTGATGCAGCAAGTAGAGTTTCTTATTTAGAATCTAAAAAAGTGGATATAATAATGGCTAACTTTACTGTTACTGATGAGAGAAAAGAAAAAGTTGATTTTGCAAATCCTTATATGAAAGTATCACTTGGTGTAGTTTCACCAGATGGCGCTAAAATTACTTCAGAAGATCAACTTAAAGGCAAGAAGGTTATTGTAGCTAAGGGAACAACTGCTGAAACTTATATGACTAAAAATCATCCAGACGTTGAACTTGTGAAATATGAACAATATTCAGAAATATTCCAAGCATTAAAAGATAAACGTGGTGACGCTATATTAAGTGATAACACAGAAGTTATTGCATGGGCTAAAGATAATCCTGGATTCTCTGTTGGTATACCATCACTTGGAAGCACAGATACCATTGCTCCAGCTGTTACTAAAGGTAATACAGAACTTAGAGATTGGATTAATACTGAACTTGAAAACTTAGGTAAAGAGAACTTTGTTCACAAAGCTTATGATGAAACATTAAAATCAGTATATGGTGCTGAATTTGAAGATAGCCTTGTAGTTGAAGGTGGAAAAATACAATAAGATTTTTTAAAGGATGAGGATGCAATGCAATCTTCATCCTTTATTTTTATACACCCGAATTATACACTGTAATCAATGTTTAAGAAGTATTATGCTCAGCTAGTATTTTAAAGCGCTTAATTAAAGTTTTATAAGAAAGTTATGGTTTGTAAAGAGAATAAAAAAGAAGATACATTCGCCTGGGATTTTGTTCTTGTTTTGAGGATCTGAATATACGAGTACGAAGTTTGTATTCATGGGCATTAAATCGATTAATATCGATATTTTTTAGGTAGTCAAATGTGTAAGATTATGCTAATATTTAAATATGAATACCTATTTGGGAAAGTTTTTTCTTTTAAGTATAGTTAATAAAAATCCAAATAGATTTTAGTATGAATTTGCTTTCTTTAGAAGTTGTGTTGTAAGCAAACTTATATTTAATTATTTCATTCGGAGGTGTATATGAGAGTTGTTAGTGTTTCCAGCCTAAAGGGAGATGAAATACTAGGAAAACAGATTTTTGATGAATCTGGTAGAATTTTACTTAGTGTTGGAGTTAGGCTGAAACCTTATTATATCGAAAAAATTAAAGAACTTGGTATTTATTCGGTATATATTGATGATGATATATCAAAAAATCTTGATATTGAAGAAAGTATTTCTGATAAGACACGGCAAATGAGCAAACATGCAGTAAAAAAAATGATAGACGGATATTGCCGTGAAGGAAAAACTGATAATAACAGCGTTATGAATTCTGTCAACTCAGTTATTGAAGATATACTATCAAATAAAGATGTTTTAATAAATGTTGCAGAAATAAGTGCTAGTGATAATAATATATATTCTCATTCTGTAAATGTATGCGTATTAGCTACAATAATAGGAACTCATATGGGATACAGCATGTCAAAATTAAAAGATATAGCTGCAGGTGCACTTTTGCATGATATTGGCAAAATAACAATTATGAACGATAAAAAAATTTCGTCTGAATTTAAAGATGAAAATGAATTCAATAGATATATGGAATTAATGCATCCTAAGATTGGGTATGATTTGCTAGGGGACCAGCATGTTTGGAGTGCATATGTTAAAGTGGCTGTTTTAATGCATCATGAAAGAAATGATGGAAGTGGATATCCTTTGCAGCTAAAAGGAGACGAAATAAATGAATTGGCGAAAATTGTATCGATTTGTGATACGTTTGACAATATGATATCCGGCAGAGAAGAAAATGAACGAAAAACTGTGTATGAAGCAATTGAATATCTAATAGGTATGAGTAATATTTATTTTGATGAAGAAATAGTGAAAAAATTTACTATGAATATAGCAGCTTTTCCTACAGGAAGTGGTGTTATTCTAAATTCAAATGAAAAGGGATTAGTAGTAAAACAAAACAACTCAATGCCAATGCGCCCTGTAGTAAAGGTGTTGTATGATGAAACAGGAAGTTTACTATCTGAACCTTATGAAGTCGATCTACTGAAAGAATTAACCCTTTTTATTACGAAGACTAGTGAAATTTAATTTTAGGAGGATAATATGAAGAATCAAAACAAGGATGAAATAAATATTTATTCTAATGATTTCCTAAAATTAATGAATAGTATTCATGTGAGATTTTTAGAGGTGAATTCTATAAACTATAATGAGTTATTAAGAAAATCATTAGAGGAAATTGGAGAATTTTTTGATTTAGATAGAATATATATATATCATTTTTCTAAAGACCCTACTTTTATGAAAATAGAATGTCAATGGAATAAAAAGTTTATAAAACCAAAAAGGGAAATTATAGAGGATGAAGTAGTTTACGCTTTTCCATGGTTAATCCGTCAAATTAAAAGTAAGGATTTTATTGTTTTAAATAATATAACTGAATTTCCGGTTGATGCAACATTTGAATTAGAAGCTTTTAATATGGAGGGGATAAAATCGTCTCTTATACTTCCATTAAAAGATAAAAACAAATTAATAGGTTTTATAGGATTTGAAACCTTATCGGAATCAATAATATGGCAATCGGAACAGATAAAAGTATTAAATAATATTTCAAAGTTTTTAGAATTCATAAAAGCTAGGATTACAAAATTAAAAGAATACGAATCGCTTCTTAATGGTCAGACCATTTTGCTTGATAATGCTGCATCACAGATTTGGGCACTAAGCAATGTTACTTCATATGCCACTGTTAATGAGGCTCATGCAGAATTTTTTGGTAAGAAAAAGAGCGATTTAGAATATAAAGACCTATATGACATATTTGATGTTAATACTGCAAATAAGTTGTCTGAAAATAATTGGGAATTATTTAGGAATGATGAGCCAGCAGAGAAAGAGCTTAAAATTAAGAATTGGAAAGGCGAGGACAGGCTCCTTCAGGTTAAAAGTAAACCTATTAAAGATGAATCAGGTAACATTAAATATCTTGTTTGTACAGCACAGGATATTACGGAGCAAAGAATTGCAGAAGCTGAATTATATAAAGCAAAAGTAGAGGCTGAATCTGCAAATATAGCAAAGAGTCAGTTTCTTGCAAATATGTCACATGAAATAAGAACTCCAATGAATGGAATATTTGGATTTTTAGAATTATTGGAATCGTCAAATCTCTCTCTGGAACAAAAAGAATTTGTACGCGAAGCAAAATCTGCTTCAGATATTTTACTAAATATTATTAATGATATATTGGACTTTTCAAAAATTGAGGCTAAAAAATTAGTACTAGAAAAAATAAGCTTTAATTTGAGAACTGTTATAGAAGATGCTGTTTCACTTTTTGTTCCTAAAACCTTGGAAAAAGGAATTCAGCTTTATACAATAATTGATCCAACTATTCCAGATGAGGTTATAGGTGATCCGTCTAGACTTAAGCAAATATTAACTAATCTTTTGAGCAATGGTGTTAAATTTACTGATGCGGGTGAAATTGCAATTAAGGTTGATTATTTTGAGGAAGAAAATGATATCGCACTTCTTACATTTGAAGTGAGGGATACTGGAATTGGAATTAGCGGAAAGGATATACAAAAACTTTTTAAATCTTTTAACCAAGCAGATGCATCTACAACGAGAAAATATGGAGGAACTGGACTTGGACTTTCTATATGCCGAGAACTGGTTAATATGATGGATGGTGAAATAACCGTTGATAGTGTATTAGATAAAGGATCTATTTTTAGATTTTGTGTAAGATTAAAAATATCTAAAAGGGCTTCTGAACATATCTCTATTTTCGAAAAGGTTAATGACGTGAATATTTTGATTGTTGACAATGATGAAAATAGTAGAAAGATTACAAGTTCTTACCTGAAAGGAACTGGATTACATATAATTGAGGTTGATGGTGCTGGTGAAGCAATTTCAACAATTATTTCTAATAATGATACAAAAAATAAAATAAGTATTGTAATCATTGAGTGCGAGATACCAGGAATGAATTGTTATGAACTTGCACGAACGTTAAAAAATATACCAATAGCCAAACATATCAAGTTAATACTGTTAATGTCGAGGTATAAAGGAGACTTTAAGGCAGCAATGGAGTATGGCTTTTCGTCTTATTTGACCAAGCCACTAAAAAGAGATGATTTACTTGATTGTATTGCTGTAAATTTAGGCTTGAAGAAAGAAGATGAAGAACATTTTGAAGACTCAAATAAAAATGTAGTTAAAAACATTTATGATTTATCAGAAATTAGAATTTTACTGGCAGAAGATAATGAAGTTAACAGAAAAATTTTTATAAGCATGCTTAAATCTCGTGGTATTACTTGCGATGTGGCATTAGATGGTAAAGAGGCATTAAGAAAAGTATCGGAAGAAGATTATGATATTGTATTCATGGATTGTCAGATGCCAGTAATGGATGGATATGAAGCTACTGCTGAAATAAGAAGAATTGAAGAAAATAGAAAGCACACAAAAATTGTTGCAGTAACTGCTAATGCAATGGAAGGTGATTCGGAAAAGTGTATTAAATCTGGAATGGATAATTACATTACTAAACCTATTAATTTTGGTATTGTATTTAAGATGATTGAAGAAAGTATCATAGATAAAAAACATAATACTATAGACTATTCAAGAATAATAGATAACTATATTAATGAATTTTCTAGAGATACCGGTCTTGATATAGAAGATGCATTAGAAATATTTGAAGACTACATAAGGTGCTTACCTGATTTGTTAAATGGAATTAATGATGCCATTAATACTAAGGACTTAAAGAAACTAGCAAAGTTTGCTCATGAGTTAAAAGGTTCATCTGGAACACTAAGAATAAATTCTGTTCACGAATTAGCTAAAATGCTTGATAAAAAAGCTTTAGAAGAAAAGTTAGATGAATGTAATGAGATTTTTGGACAAATAAAAGATTTGTTTTATAAAATATAATTTAATAATAGCAGTCAAATTCTGAAAAATGAGGATGAAGGAGTTTTTAATATGAAGAAGATTTTGATAGTTGATGATTCATCGTATATGCGAATGTTTATACGAAAAATTATTCAAAAAAGGGGAACTTATATGATCTTAGAAGCATCAGGTAAAGATGATGCAATAGAAACATATAAGATTGAAAGTCCTGATATTATAATTTTAGATTTAAATATGTCTGAAGTTAGAAAAGATGGCATTGATGTTTTAAGCCAAATAATGAGTATTGATCCTGAAGCAGTAGTAATTATTATATCTGCAGTAGGATATGATGATGTCAAAGATGAATGCTTAGCCTTAGGAGCTAAGAGTTATATAAAGAAACCATTTGATACTCAAACTTTAATAAAAACACTAGAAGAATACAAATAAAATTTTAATACAAAAATAGAAAAATCGTTATTTATACTGAAAAGATATATATGCTTAGTAGATTAGTTGAGATTAAAGAATGCAGTTATTAATAGAAAATGTATTCTTTAATTTTTTATTAATAAGGAATAAATTTAGGTGTTTATAAACAACCTAACATTATATAATTAAATAATTCTAAAAAGTGAATTGGGAATCTTATTTTATTATAATCAATAGAATATGTGTTGTAATAATAAATGTGCATTTAAAGATATGGTAAGCTAAGTATTTAACTAATATTAGCATATAGAAAATCGATTGCAATATACTATTATAAATAGCTATAAATTAATTTATTAAAAGTAAATATATTCTATGAAATGACAATGAATAAATGTTATTTTAAAATTAAAGTAAGAATTTATTTGATATTATTGGAGGATGATGTGATGTTAGATATTATAATTTACATAGCAATAGGGGCCGCAGCAGGTATTTTAAGTGGTTTGTTTGGAATTGGTGGTGGAATAATTATAATTCCTGCATTGATGTATTTAAAAGGATTTTCGCAGCTCACAGCTCAGGGGACATCTCTTGTTGCAATGCTTCCACCTGTTGGCTTACTTGCATTCATGGAATATTATAAGAAAGGTAATACAAATATAACTGCTGGTATAATTATTTGTGTTACTATGCTAATTAGTGCAAAATTTGGAGGCCAGCTTGCTAATATTCTTCCAGCAAGTATAATGAAAAAAGCTTTTGGAATATTTATTATTTTGGTTGGAATAAAAACTTTTATAGGTAAATAATGAAAAATAGTTAATTAGTAAAAAATAATAGTCTATATCATTAAAATAACCATTAATTTATTATAAGTTAGTGGTTATTTTTTATATGTTAATAATTTAATTGCTGTATTTTCAATTATAAATAGTCTAAAAACATAGTGCTTAACTTAAGCAAAATATTAACGATTGATCAGGTATCTCTGCATATTGGTGCAGTTTTGATATATTAGATGATAAATTAAGAAAAATAAAAAAGCCCCAATTGGGGTGCTTTAATTAAACAAAATGAGTGAAAATACAATGGAGGTGATAAATATTTAAATGAATGTGGTTTGGAATATATACCATCATATATTCACTCAAAGCTATAGATCGAATTAAATTTATTTAAGTGTATGCCTTTCAACAATTTAAATACCATCTGACTAAAGAGCTATTTTTCTAGTATCTTGATTATCTATTGCAGAAATAAGAGTTATTCTTTCGTGTGAAATCAAGATATCAGTGCTTTCAACGCTAGGTTTTTTTACTGTTACTACAAGATTTCTTGGGCCACCTACTGCCTCTATAGCTCTATTTATAAGTTTAATAGTATAAGAAAATACTTCTTTTACATCTTCATTTGATGAAAATACAACTGCATGTCCAGCTTTAAGCATTAGAATGCTGTTTCTAATTATTGTTTCGATAGGATTAGATGCTTCAACAATAACGCCATTTACAGTATAAGAATTATCACCGTTAATTATAGAGAACCTAGATTCAAGATAGTTATCATTTAAACATTTATCTAATGCATTAGTATTATTGTAAAGAATATTATTGTAGGAGCTAGCACCATTCTCTTTACAAGTCATTAAGCTAACTTCTTCTAAGTGCAATTCTAATTCTTTAATTACTGAATCTACTATTTCATTCTTTCTTTGTTCACTGTATTGCTTATATTTTTCACAAGCAACATGAGCTAATTTAATGGCATCTTCCATGGTGTCAAAAACTCCACAATCTCCTTGTCTATCGATTATAACTGCATATTGAATTGGTTTTTTTACTATCATAGTATTTATCCCCCTCATATTTATAGATTTTAATTTTTTACTATGATTTCTACTAACATAGAAGTAGAAGAAGTTAAATAATTAACGTTAATTATTTAACAATAAGATTTAAAAAAATATAGATATTTATATCACTATCTTATTAAGTATTATAACAATATGTTACTAATTATTCAAGTGGTTGTTGTGAATTTTCTGAATTTTATTTTATATTGTTAAAAAACTAGCTAATTATAAGTTCAATTTGAAGAATATGTATAAATTATCATAATAAAAAATAATTATTTAACAATCTTAAAAGTATATATAGATACATAATATAGTTTGTTTTTTTATAGATATTTATTTATATAACATAAGTAATCAATATTTCTACTAAGTAATAATTGACAAAAACATCAAACAATATACAATTATCTTATTAGGATATAGGGGGAATTATAAATGAAAAAAATAGTTAGTAGATTAATATTTGGTTTCGTATTATTTTCAATAATTGGATATAGCGGCATTCCAGAGAAGGTGAAAAATGAATATATTAATAGTAATAAGTATGCAGGAATACATATAAAAGAAATAAAAGAGAGATCAGTTCTAAATAATTCAGGAGAAGAAATAGGAAAAAGAGGAGAAGTTACATATAATCCTGATAAAATAACAGATGAAGCTTTAATAAATTTTTATAATGATAAGATTAAGAACACTGGGTATAACTATTATACTTTAACAAATGAAAAAGATAAAACTCAGGGTATTGTTTCAATTGCATGTGTAAATGTATTAACATATTCAGAAATAGATGACAATGGATATATAGTAAAAGCAAATAAAAATTTTGAAGTCAAATAGGATTGTATAAATTATAACTTTTGACTTCATATATAAGTTAATTAAAAGAAGGCACTAAAATGATCTCTAAGACTATTTTAATGCCTTCTTTTAATTGATTTTTTAAGGTGAAATTTTAGCTTTAAACTTGAAATTTCTTCTCAGCTTTGTCGTAATCTTTTAATAAATGATTCTTCCTTTTAAATATGAAGTAATATGGAACTTCATAAGCTAACATGAATATCCATCCTATGAGGCTTGCATAGGCCATACTTATCATCCCTACATGAGAAACTAATATAAAAACGAATATTACTCTAAAGGATATTTGGATAAGTGTAGAGATTAATGTAATTTTCATGTTTCCCATGCCTCTGAAGAAACCTTGAATACCATTTGTAAATGCAGGAAATAAATAAAAAAATGCCATAAGTCCTAAGTAACTCACACCTAAGTCAACCATGTTATTATCATTAGAAGAGACAAATAATTTCATTATGGGTGTCTTAAAAATTAATACAACCAAGCAGATTATTATCCAATAGCAAAACTCTATGAATAAGCCAACTCTAAATCCAGCTTTAATACGATTTTTATTATTTGCACCACGATTTTGAGCAACAAAAGTCATCATTCCATGAGATATACTTTGTTGTGGAGTGAAAGCAAAATCATCAACTCTGTTTACAGCATTAAAGGCTGCTATTGTAGCTACCCCTAATGGATTGATAGCACCTTGAATTAACAATTTGCCGATTGGCTGACAAGATTGCTGCAAAGCTGTTATTGATCCATGCTGGAGAGTTTGTTTTAAAAGCGTTTTATCTAATTTTATATCCTTTTTAGATAGTCTTAACAATGGTACTTTTTTATATATGTAAATTATACAAAATAGAGCGGAGCAAGCTTCAGCGATAGTTGTGGCTAGTCCAGCTCCAAGTACTCCCATATTAAAGCCTCCTATAAAAATAAAGTCAAGACATCCATTTAAAATAGATGCTATAGCTAAAAATCTTATTGGTGTTTTTGAATCCCCAACACTTCTCATTGCTGCAGATACTGCATTATATAGATATGTAAAAGGCATTGCGGCAAATATTATTCTTAGATAGAGTGTTGCAGATTCGAGAATTTCATTTGGAACTCCAAGGAGGATTAATATATTCTTAGAGAGGATTAAGCCTAATATTACAATTATTAGAGAAAAAAAACATCCGAATATTAAAGTTGTCGAAATCTCTTTTTTTAATTCTTCATATTTCCCAGCTCCAAAAAATTCACTCATAAGAACTGATGCTCCAATACATATACCTGTTATTCCTAAAATTACAATATTCATTACAGGATTAGCCGTTCCAACAGCTGCCAAAGCATCTGTACCAGAAAATCTTCCTACTATGATCGAATCTACGGCATTATAAGTAAGTTGGAGCAGATTTCCGAGTATTAATGGAATAGAAAAGCTTATAAGATGCTTATGTATATTCCCTTTAGTCATATCTTTAGTCATAATTTTCACTTCCTTAATATTTCTTCATTAGGTTATTATACTAAAGGTTAGATTACGTATTCAACAAACTAATTAGAGAAAATGTTTCATTTTGAAATCATTTTAACTTTCTCCATAATGTACTATGACTAATTTTCAATCTTTTCTCAACTTTGACCTGATTCATTCCTTCTTCCTCCATTACATGCTTTATAATACGAGTTTCTATTTCTTTTAAGCTTCCATTTAAATTAATAGGGATTAGAGAAGCATTTTTGTGATTTTCAAATTCTACTTTTAAGGCTGTTTTTACTTCATCAACATTAATATAAGAGCCATTACATTTAAGTGCTAATTGGTTTACAACTCTCATAAATTGTCGTATATTTTCAGGCCAATCGTATTCAGATAGTAATTTTATACCACCTTCTTTTATACCTACAACCTGACTTGCACATCTTAAATCTAGTTTTGAAAGATACATACTTACCATATTGCTGATTTCATTACTGTAATTTTTTAAAGGATTTAATTCAATTCTAACTTCATCAATTATTGAACGGAGTTGTCTAAGTAAATTTCCATTGCTAACACAGAGTTCAACAGGGAATTCGCAAGATGCAATTATTTTAATATCATTAGTTCTAGATAATTTTTTTAAAATATTAGCAATCTTTTTTTGTCCTTCTGTATATAACGTATCAATATCCTCCAGAAATAATGTGCCTCCTTCGTTTTTGAATTTATTAATTATGATTTTATATAGAAAGTCGTAGTTGTAATATTCAGGAATAGAGTGACAGCTTATACATATTAAGCTTTTTCTTTTTTGAGGACCATAGTAAGTGCATAAATATCCGATATCATTTTTACACATTCCATCTTGGCCAGTAATAATTGTTGGAAGTGGTGTGTTACTTAGATATGATATTTGAGAAAGAATTGTTTGAGGAAATACTGTATGTACAAAGCTTGTTGATATTTCATCTGGATTTAATATTTTTATAAAATCATCAATATTACTTTTTTCTCTTTTTTCATAATATGTACATTCAACTGCTTCAGATTTTAAATCTTTATTATTAGAAAGAGCGTTGCATAAGCGTATAGCTTCATCAATAGCGCTTTTTACAGCTTCAATTCCACTTGTAATAAGTATACTATTAATTCCAAACTCTTGCGCTGTTTCATATACCATATTATCACCAATAACGAGTTCATAGTTTTCTTGTTTTAGTTCTTTAATTAAGTCTCGAATATCTTTATGTTCAAAATAACACTTTGATTCGATTGAATAACCTAAAAGTTCACTTAGCTGTTTAAATGATTTAAATATATTTGGATAAGATAAGAATATTTTTTTCCCTTTATATCCTTCAGATAATTTTAAAATTCTAAGTATATCAAAGGCATTAATATGAATTTCAACAATAGGAGTTTGAGTAATTTGCCTGCAAACTTCAGCAGTACCACCCCTTGTTATAATTACATCATATTTTTGGTTTATATTTACTTGTTTCAGAATTTTTGGTCCTTGTTCATAATTCCCTTGATATACATCAATTTGGAAATTCTTATATTCAGATGAAACTGACATTGCGATTTCTTTTAAGCCAAAGTAGGGCGCTAAAAAAAGTATTTTTGCTTTCATAATTTTATTTACTCCATTAATTAATTTATTATACTATTATATCAAATATATAAATCAATTAATTAATTACATATATTATCTATATTTAAAAGTATGGAGATCCAGACACTTAATTGCAACATATATATGGAGTAAATATGTATCCAATTTTCGCTGATATACATATAAGTCTGGCTCTCATTATAGAACCCTATAATATATTGACACCTAAAAAGGCAGTTATCTATAAAATAAAAGTTTGTGTTTATAATTGAAAGAAGCCAGTGTTTTTACAGCACTGGCTTCTTTCAATACTTAGTAGTTTCTTTTAATATAAGAATATAAAATATTATATTATCTTACTGGACAAACTCCATTTGCGCACTCTTTATCAATTATTTCATGTTCGTCATCATCATCAAGTTCAGCTAATAATTCATAATCTATAGGTTTAACATTTTTTATACGTTCCTCATAATCTTCTTTTGTTGTAGATTCATAAGGTAAAAGAGGGTAAGTTTCGTCTGTTAGAGGAAGGAAAGTTATACCAACCACATAGTCAAAATTCTCATAGAGCCAATTGGCAACATCATCCCACTCATTTTCTCTTACATGTACGGTAATTGAAGTATTGTGATCAGTCCAATTTATCATTGATAATTTATAAAGTTCAAGTTGTTCTATAGCTCCAACATCATATTTTGTTTTTCCGTAAGGAGCTTTGATTGGAAATTCTATAACTTTTGTTGTGCAATTTTCATCACTTTGACCATTTTCATTATAAATTGGATAGCATTTTAGCTTCTCTATCATTTTATATAGAGGATCAGATGTAGAGATTCTAACTCTTCTAATATAATAATTAGAATGTGAATAATGTATTCCTGAACTTACACATGGAAGTGTGGATAGAGATCCTTCAGGCTTAATTGTGGTCATAAGCTCAGGAATGGAAATTCCAAGTTCTGAGCAGTATTTAATACCTTCGCATCTAACTACATCTCGTAAACGCTTTAGCAATAAACCTAAATTTTTATAAGTCATGTTTGTTCTATTTACCATATCCATCATTCCAGTTAATGATATTCCAACGATTCTATCATTTTGCATGATTTTATTCCAATCTGGAAGTTCTACGTCTACTAGGGTCATTCTAATAGCTACTCTAGTAGATAGTTTTATTATTTTTTCTAATTTATCAATATCTAGATTATTATCTTCATTTACGAATGAGGCTAAATTGTTAGTTGATAGGTTGCAGCATTGATGTGAATTAAGTAAAATTTCTCCACAGGGGTTACAACCTTTAAATGTACTTTTTCTTCTCATAGCTTCACTTCCATTAATAAAACCAGGTTCACCATTTATCTTTATGGATTCTAGGATTTTCTTTATTTTATTAAGCGATGGTTTTTCTTTATATAAAACGGAATTATTGCTCATTTTCCTATGAGATACTTCTGAATTTTCAATCCAATTTCCATTGACTATTGTATATAGTTTACTTTTTGCATTTATAACATCTTCATCATTTTCATCGCAAATTATCATCATTGCACTACGCCTAACTCCACCAGAAACTACATTTTCACTTATTATAGTAGCTATATCAAGCACATCTAAGGACCTTAAGCTTCCATTAACAAGATTACTGCAAACCTTATTTATTTTTTCAAACATTCTTTTTAACGATTTATGACCAGATGCTCTGCCACCAAACCTTTTTAATCTTTCACCCTCAGGTCTTACATAACTGTAATCAAATGTAATTTTCTTAATATCAATATATTCAGGACTTGTAATCAAATTAAAGTAAGTTTCTAGGGCGTTACACCAGCCTTCTTTGCTGTCACCAATTTTAATCTTAGCGACTGATGGATCTCCATCGTCTAAAATAAGTTTGGTGTTTTCCATATATTCTTTTGGAATGAACTTATGAATATCTTCATTATATTCGCTGTCTAGATATATTCTCCTTATATTAGGCATTCTTGATATTAGAGATTTATCTATTCTAACACCGACACCTGAACCAATCATGAGAAGATAAAATATGTCTACAAAATCATGGAATTTTTCAACCATTGTAAATGCACAGTTATAATTTGAAAGTGGATATTCTTTTACTATATCAGTTCCACCCATATAAAGAGTTCTACCTGATGTAAAGGTCCTTAAATTGAATAAATTATCAAATAACAGTTCAGCTTCTTTTACTTCATCTTGTAAATTTATGCTTAATCCCTGTTTCTTTTTAAATTCTATGCCAAGTTCAATATTATATTCTGTTGTTCTAAGAACTGTTTCAAACCAAGTTTCCCTTCGTTTTTTATTGTTTAAATATCTAGAATAAGTTCGTAAATAAACAAATTCACCGATATTGCTTAAAGGCGTATTCCTAATTTCTCTGTATTTGTTTAAAAATGATTCTGATAATAGTTCGCTCATATATATTCCTCCAGTTTTACTTAATAAGCTAATAATTTCTTTCTAATCCTTATATTCTTTTGAATTATAATATCTTCAAGTTTTATAATAACATTATTTTAAATCATTTTATGATAAAATACAATATGTTGTATTTATAAAAAAGTATTCATACAATATATAGAGTTGTCCCATTCGCTATAATGATTGATTTTGACAAGTAATATGAAAATTTAATTAAGTATATTTAAGGAAGGACTTATAAAATAAAATGTAATTTTATAAAGAGATTATATGAGTAATTGCATAAACGTGATATCAATCACAGTTTTATATAATAAATCGTGATACTGTAATTTAGTAATATAAATTTTAAGCGGCTTTAGCTATAGATCTAAATATAAGCTATATGCAGTTACTTACAGGTATAACTGTAGGTTTTTTATTGCGCTCAAAAGTTTCATAATATAAATTATTACTTTTAGCTAAAATTAGCACATAGACCGCTTGCGCAGAAAGGATAGATAAAAAACAATGACTAAAAATGAGCTTGAAGCATTAAAATTAGAAGGTTTCATGCAGCAACAAGATAAAGAATATTTTTCACTTAGAATATTGACAGATGCAGGAAATTTAAGTTCTAATGAAATGGTTTGTCTAGCAGAAATATCTGAATTATATGGAAATGGATACATGGGATTTACAACACGGCAATGTGTTGAAATACCTTGGATTAGAGAAGATTTGATTCCAGAGGTTAAGAAAAGGATATTAAACGCAGGAATCAAGACAGGAGGCACTGGTACAAGGGTTGTAGCTGTAGCTGCTTGCAAAGGAGCACTTTGTAGGTTCGGATTATTAGATTCACAAGAAATAGCTAAAAATCTCGATAGAAAGTTTTTAGGAATAGATCTTCCAGGTAAATTTAAAATTGGAGTAGCAGCATGTCCTAATAATTGTGTAAAAGCTCCAATCAGTGATTTGGGTTTTTTAGCTCAAAATGAACCAAAGGTTGAGACAGATATGTGCAAAGGATGTAAGATTTGCGAACGTACTTGTAAAGTTGACGCGATATCAATGGTACATAAAAAAGCAGTAATAGATTATGATAAATGCATTTCTTGTGGGCAATGTATCAAAGCATGTCCTTTTAAAGCTATGAAGTTAGATAATGAAGGAGTTGCAGTATATTTAGGTGGCAAGTTTGGAAGAAATTTAAGAATAGGAAATCGTCTTAAAAAACTTTACCAGCCTGATGAATTGGAAGTTATTACAGAAATGGTTATTGAGTATTATAAAAATAATGCTATCAAAGGTGAAAGATTAGGAATGACAATAAGTAGACTAGGTTTTAATCATATAAAGAACGCACTAGATATATAGATGTTGCTATAGTTAATTCTCGTTTAATATTATTTTAATGATTATGTTATTAAAACATAATCAAATGGTTTGACAATGATGAATAAATAAAATAGAATGATATTAAACGATAATAAAGTATATTAAATGAGAATGAATTACTATGGGGGAGATGTAATCATGAATAAAGCAGTTTTTTTTGACATAGATGGAACTTTAATGGACTGTTTAAATGGAATAACAGATATTAGGCCTAGAGTAAAAGAAACAATTCGCTCACTTCAAGCAAATGGAGATTATGTATTTATTGCAACGGGCAGACCATATGCCTTTTTAAATGAGTCTTTGTATAATTTTGGATTTGATGGCTTTGTCCTTACCAATGGGGCATATGTAAAAGTTAAGGAAAAATGTATATATAAAGAATGTCTTAAAAGGGATTCCATAAAAGAATTAGTGTATAATTTTGAGCAGCGTAATATTCAATATATTTTGCAAGGAGAAACATATTCATACATTAAAGATGAATATAAAAAACTACATTCTTTCTATGATTCTTTTAGTATATCTAAAAAATATTTCCAATCTGAATATGATCTAGAAAAAGTAGAGACGTACAAAATTGAGATGTTATATAATGATAAAAGTGGAATGGATTATTGCTTGAATTTAGCGAATGATGATTACGATTATATTCATAATATAGAGGAAAAATCTTTTGAACTATATTCAAAATCAAATACAAAGGCAACTGGAATATTAAGAGTATTGGACTTTTTAGATATTCCAATAGAAAATAGCTATGCCTTTGGAGATGGTAAGAATGATATAGAAATGTTGTCTACAGTAGGATGCGGAATTGCTATGGGGAATGCCGAGGATTACGTTAAAGAACACGCTAAGGAAGTAACTGATACTGTACAAAATGATGGAGTAGCTTTAGGAATAGAGCGATTTATCTACTAAAATAGACCTGCATTTTATTTATTAAAATGCAGGTCTATTTTAGTAAATTTTATGATTATTTATACTAATCTAAAAAATCATATGATTTATTTAATGAACCTAAAGAATACTAAAATTAAAATTTTTCAAATATTATTTGCTGCCTATATTACCAAGAAATATGCGAGAATACAACATATATAACCTTTTCATATGCAATTATGAAAATTATATCTATATGTAACAAAAATTACTTTTGTGTTTGATACATTCTTATCCTATAATAGGGCAATACCATATCGGTGGGGAAAGTAACCTAGAATATTATTAGGTCACAAATAAAACACAAGGAGTGGTAATTTGATTAAATTAAAAATAAATGTTATAAAAACTTGTATATTTCTAGGAGTATGTTTGCTAGGATTTGAAACAAACTTTTTAGATCAGCAAACTAAAAATATTCAAATAAATAGAATTGTTACAGGTAGCTATAAAGAAGACTTTAATCTCAAAAAAGAAAGTACCGATACTGATAAATATGCAGAATCAGTAGAGAAATCAGATGAAGGTTCATCAGATTCAGTAAATACATCATCGGTAAAAAATCAAAAGCAAATAGGTAAACCTATTAAAGCAGAATTAACTGCATATAGTGATGATCCTAGATGTTCGGGAAAATGGAAGTCACAAACAGCAATGCAGACAACAACAAGAATAGGTGTTATTGCGGCCCCATCTAATATACCGCTTGGAAGCAAGATGTATATTCCGGAGTTGGAAAATTATAAGCCTGATGGCATGTTTGATGTTGAAGATAGAGGTGGAGCAATTAAGGTAAAAAAAGATGGCACTTATGTAATAGATGTTTGGGTCCCGTCATATGAAGAGGCTAAACAATTTGGTAGAAAAACTACTACTATATATCTATTAGAATAAGTATAAATTTAAAATTACTTTAATATCTGTGATTTTATTTACACAAATATCCTAAGGGAAGTTACATCTTTCAATTTAAATATTTATAAAATTATATGTAATATTGTTAATATTCAATTGGATGAAACCCTTAGGAACTTTTAGAAAAAATATAATAATGATTTTATTATTACAAGCTTAGAGTGAATTTGCTATGTATTAATTTAGATATAGGTGGAATGTTCGCTTATATCTTTTTGTTTTATAATAAATTTTGTATATTATAAGGATATGTTAATGGAAGCATAATGTAATATTTAATAGTACATAGTATACTAATAATATAATCTTAATAAGACTAACTTTCTCAAATTATTTAATATTATAAATAAATGTAATATTGTTGTATTAACTTTTATGATTCAAAACGAAAATTCTGCTAAATTATGTAGAAAAATAATGAATAAGACCTCGTTAAATGGTATAATTGAATATATGTGTATAAAAATCTAATATCAGATTATTGAGGTGAATTATGAAAACCTATAATGTTAAATATAGGGACTTTAAAACTTTACAATTATATGTAAATAGCAATGACATAATGAAATATAATAATATATTAGTACAGGTGTTTTCTGGGATATGCAATAAAGAGTTTATAAATGAAGTAATAAGAAATTTAAAATTATTAATTCCTCAATGCAAAATAGTTGGGGCTACGTCGTCAGGTGAAATACTAAATGGAGATATATTTGAACGGGAGTGCATAATCTCCATAAGTGTTTTTGAGAAAACCATAATTAAATCCATCTTAGTTAAGGATAATATATCTGATTTTAGTAAAGGTGTGAAAATAGCTAATTGTCTAATTAGTACAGATACGAAGGCAATAATATCTTTTGGCGATTCAAGCATTATGGGCGAGGAACTTTTAAATGGGATAAATTCTGTAAATGATCATGTTCTGGTAGCTGGTGGAATTGCTGGGAAGAGCGATCCAGCGTATGAAACATATGTTTTTACAGAAGAGGGAGTAGAAAAAAACGCAGTAGCTGCAGTTGCATTAAAAGGTGAATTTTTAAATGTAAATAACGGAAGTAGTTTTAATTGCATACCTATAGGGAAAGAACACGAGATAACATTGGTAGAAGATAACATAGTAAAAAAGATAGGAACTATATCAGTAAAAGAATTTTATAACAAGTATTTAGGTACTAACAATAATGATCAAATTCTACGTATGGGAAATAAGTTCCCATTAATGGTAAAAAGAAATAACAGATATTTTAGTGCTCACATATTAAAATTCATAAATGCAGAAGAAGCGCTTATATCTACAAAGCTGGATATTGGTGAAAAAATAAGGATTGGTTTTGGTGACTTAAGAGAGATTTTGCAAAGTGCAAAGGAAATGTATAGCGAGATTACAAGGTGCCCATGTGAGAGTTTATTAATATATTCATGTGATTCAAGAAAAAATATATTTAAGAAAGTAAATGCAAAGGAAATAATACCGTTTAAAGATTTATCTGTAGGTGGTTTTTATACCTTTGGTGAATTTAATAATGTTAATAATAAAAATATGTTTTACACTGAAACAATGACCGTATTAGTACTTTCAGAAGATGTCAATGCAAGAATTAAAATTATATCAGAAATTGATGATGAATACTCTTATTTTAATGAGGAGGATTCAGCATTATACAACCTGATAAAGAATACTGGGGAAGAATTAAATCAATTAAATATAAAATTAGAGGAAAAAATAAAAGAAAAAACAGATGAGTTAGAAAAACAATATTATACGGACAAGTTGACGGGTTTAGAAAATAGAAATAAACTAATTAATGACTTGTGTGTAGAAAAATACACTAAACTTACAATTGTTGATATAAGGTCCTTTAATGATATAAATGATTTTTATGGAAATACAATAGGCGATAAGGTATTGAAGGATATTTCTAAGTTAATTAGTTGTTACTGTAATGAGAATAAATTAAATTCTTACAGAGTGAATTCAGATATATTTGCTATAGCAAGTAGTGATATAGCAAAAGAAGAGTTCATTGCAAGAATACAATTTTTACAAAATGAAATAAACAATCAATGTTTCGTTTACGAAGAAGGTAAGATTTTCTTAACAATTGTAATGGGAGTTGCGTTAGAAGAAGAATTATTATTTGAGAAAGCAGAAATGGCTTTAAATTATGCAAAAAAAAATAAAGAATTATTTCAAATATATAGGGAAGATCTTAACATATATGAGGGAATCAAGGAAAATATAATATGGACTAAAAAAATTAAAGATGCTATAGCTGAAAATAGAATAGTTCCATTTTTTCAACCAATAGTTAATAATAGTTTAAAGACAATTGAGAAATGCGAGGCTTTAATTCGTATGATTGATGAAAACGGAAAAGTTATATCTCCATATTTTTTCTTGGATATAGCAAAAAAAGCTGGATTATATAAAGAACTAACGATAATAATGCTAGAAAAAACTTTTGAAGTTTTAAATAAAACTAATTATGAAATATCTATAAATCTTCTTCTTCAGGATATAATGAACAGCGAAATTAGAGCCCTAATCATAAAAAAATTAAAGAAGGTACGAAACCCTGAGAAGATTGTATTTGAAATAGTTGAATCGGAAGGTATTGAAAATTTTAATGAAGTTACTGAATTTATAAAAGAAGTAAAAAAATATGGATCAAAAATTGCAATTGATGATTTTGGAACTGGTTATTCAAATTTTAACTATCTTATGAAGCTAAATGTAGATTATATAAAGATTGATGGATCAATTATTAAAAATGTTCATAAAGATAAGTCAGCAGAAATTGTTACAAAGACTATAGTATTATTTGCAAAAGAGTTAGGGATAGAAACTATTGCAGAATTTGTATCTGAAGAAGAAATATATAATAAAATAAAAGATTTGAATGTAGATTATTCTCAGGGATATTATTTTTCAGAACCAAAAGAAAATATAGGGTGATTTTCAGGCACCCTATATTTAAGAATGATTGACTTAATAATAATTAATAATACTTTTTGTATTTGGGGAAATAATGTTTAATGAACTTATTAAGTTGTTAAACATTATTTGCCTTTTTTAATTTAGAAAAATAATATATTAAGCATGTAATAAAGGCACATGTAATCTTTATCATAAGATCGGTTGCAGTATCTTCAAGACTTCCATTTGTCATATCAGTTTTAAAAAAATAATCTGCTAAGAATTCATATATCTCCCAGATGGTACCTATTGCAATTGTGAAACAAAAGGCAAATATTAAGGTGAATTTAGAAAATTTTTCCTTGGTTGTATTTTTAGTTTTTTCTATAATTCCCTGTAAAAGATGTACTCCAATTATAACCCCATATACACCAAATATACCATGAAGAAATAAATCCCACCACCAGAACATACTATAGAACTTTAAAGTTTCTCCTAGATATAAAGTAGCAAATATAAATATTATTGATGCTGATAAAAAACTAGATGGAAGGGTTATTTTGTTAGAATTAGCAACTTTAAGAACGATAAAAGGAATAAATATGCTTATAGCATCCCAGAGTAAAAAAAGTAGATAACTCCACGGATTTGATGAGGCGGTCCTAATAGCCGTAATAATAATTAATATTTCAAGTAATATTGCTAATATTACGCCAATTTTACTGCTTTTGTTAATCATTAAAATCAACCCCTTTTTAATGTATATACTTATAAATATTTATAGGGAGTCTAAATCTAATGATATCTTTTCCTTTTTTATATAAAAATATGTGCATTTAGGAATAGGCTTGTCCTAGAGTAAATTGCTTTTATATTAATTTACTCTAGTAGGAGGCCTTTCTATAATTAATTCTTATGAATTACAGGAAGATTTATTTTTTTTATATAACAAATCATTCTGATTGAAAAAATAACGATTAATGATATATGCTGGGATACATGAGTTCCTAAAAGAGGATATAGAAACCACAGTAAAATTGAACCAAGGATACATGCAATGCAGTAAACATCAGTTTTAAAAATTTCAGGCTTTCTATTGGTAATTATATCTCTAAGTACGCCTCCACCAACCCCAGTAATGCTTGTAGCAAATAGAAATAGCATTAAATTATAGCCACTTTCAAGAGCTTTAATTCCAGAAGAGACAGAAAAAGCTGAAAGCCCTATTGCATCTATTATCACAAACATATTATTATATTTTAGTTTTCCACGAAGTATAACAGGAATTGTTGCACCTAAAATGATAAAAGGAATAGTTGTATAGTTTTCAAAAAATAATGGAATTCCAACATCCGTTACAATATCACGGAGAACTCCTCCTCCCATAGCTGTGACAGTAGCGAGAATATATATACCGAATAAGTCGAATTTTTCCTCAATTGCAACATGAGCCCCAGATGCTGCAAATGCAAATATGCCTAGATACTCCAATATATTAATATCATTCATAAATCAAACACCTCTTTCAATTAAATTTTATGCATAAAAATAGACGAATTGCATAAACAATTCGCCTCTGTTATTTTACCTGAAAGATTCTCTTTTAATAGTTAACTAAAAAGATTGCTTCTTGGGTGTCATAAGACTTTCCAGAGTTTCGTCAGAATTCGGTCCTTTTGCCTGAGAGTTTGTTGCGATTTCACCTTCGGCTCTACATTGCTTGTAGCATCTCCCAAATTCGTCACACGATTACTATAATTAATCAGAAATATTATAAATTAGTTTTAATAGCATGTCAAACTAATTTATTCAATTCATCTTCGTGTAAAGTTTCTTTTTCTAATAATTCTATAGCAATCTTATCAAGAGAAGCTCTATTTTTATTTAAAAGTTTCAGTGTTTCATTGTATAGATCGTTAACAATATTTTTACATTCTTCAATAACAGAATTTCCATAACTACTATATAAAGGACCTACACTTGATAGATTTATAAGCCCTAAGGTTTCTCCCATACCATACTCAGTAACCATTTTTAAAGCAATATCAGTAGTTTGAGATATATCTCCATGCGCTCCAGTAGAAATTTTATCTTTACCAAAAATTATTTCTTCTGCAGCTCTACCACCTAGTGAAACTTTAATTTTATTTTTCAAATAATCTATTCTGTGGTAATTGGTATCTTCAGGAATAGATAATGTATAACCTCCAGCACCTTTTGTTGTCGGTATAATTGTTATTTTAGAAACTTTATCCTGTGGAAGTAATAGCATATTAACTAATCCATGCCCTGCCTCATGATATGCAGTAAGAAGTTTATCTTCTTCTTTAAGATAACTTCTTTCTTTTTTTTCGTGGCCAGCTAAAGTTATAGAATATGCGTTTTCTATATGGTCATAAGTTATATAATCACTGTTGTCTTTGGCTGCTAATATAGCACTTTCATTAACTAAACTTTCTAGCTTTGCACCAGAAAAATATACTGTTTTTTTAGCTATATCTTTAATATCAATATTTTCATGTGGTTTGTTCTTTAAATGAAGAGATAAGATCTTTTCTCTTGCATTAACATCTGGCAATGCAACTTCTATATGTCTATCAAACCTTCCTGGTCTAAGAAGAGCTTTGTCCAACATATCAAGTCTATTTGTAGCTGCAATTACTACAATTCCTTCTTCTTGTCCAAATCCAGACATTTCAGTTAAAAGCGCATTTAATGTTTGATCTTTTTCATCGTTACTAGATCCGTTTTTTCCATTACCTCTTGCTTTACCTATAGCATCGATCTCGTCAATAAATATTACAGCTTTTCCTTGAGATTTTGCTTTCTTAAATAAATTTCTTACTCTTGCAGCACCAACTCCAACATATACTTGGACAAAATCAGAACCACTGAGCGCATAAAATGGAACTCCCGCTTCACCTGCAACTGCTTTTGCAAGTAATGTCTTACCTGTACCTGGATCACCGTAAAGAATAACGCCCTTTGGCATTCTAGCACCATACTTTTGATACTTTTCTGGGTTCTTAAGAAAATCTACAACATCCATTAAACTTTCTTTAGCTTCTTCATTTCCAGCTACAGCATCAAAATTTAGGGCTGCTTTCTTATCTTTGCTAAAATCTTGCATTTCCATCGATGTTACAGAAGAAACGCCACCTTTTGATTTATATACAAGCATCGCAACTATTGCAAAAAGTGATAATCCTAAAATTCCAGAAGGAATAGTTTTTGAAATAGGGGGAGTGGTCTCGTCCTTAACTTCTATTCCATTTAGTAATAGCTTTTCTTTTAAAGTATCAGTATGCGGATTATCTGTAGAGTATTTATCACCGCTATTTAGTATTACAGTCATTTTAGGAGAAGTATCAACTATTACAGTTGATATTTTATTAGAATTAAGATCTTCAGTAAAATAAGAATAACCTTTATTAACTACCTTTGAATTTATTGATGTTACTACCATTACTATAAGAGACAGGATAGCTGTTATTATAGGAATAATAATATAGTATTTTTTTATCTTATTCATTAAGTACCTCCAATTTCTTAAAAGATGACTTAAGGCATACATATTTATAACTTATTTTGTAAGCCTAATATTGATTATACAGGTTTAAAATTAGAAGTCTAATTTCTTTCATTGATTTTACCAATGTAATTTTTGGAGAAATACTCAATCAATTTTTTTTCTGAATGCAAAAAATTTCATTAATATAAATGTGATTGGAACGCCTATGATTGCGGCTAATAAATAAGCAATAAGTTTATTTAATCCCATGAAATTAAAAACTATTATTACAACTATATTTTGGATAATAAAATTTGGGATATAGGATATTGCAAATTTTATAAATTTATTTAATTGTAGTTTTTCTTTAAAAGTTATAAGACTATTCAATAAATACGATATAATCAAACCCGAAATATAGCCAACTATAAATGCTATATTCTCATTTAAAAAACTTGAATATATATAAGAAAAAACAGTTCCGTTAAATGTATTTATAACCCCTATTATTAAAAAAGTAACAAATTCTTTTGTATAGAAAGTGTTTTTGAATTTTTGAACTATATTATCCATAAGTTTCCTCCTGCAAATTTTCTCATCTATGCTAATTAATTTAGTAAAGATGAGAAATCTTATTTTTTATTTAATTTCATTATGTATTTTCTGAATATATTTTAGTATTATTCAAATGAATAAGAGTTGAAGCTTACTATAAACCATATTGATGAAACCATGAACTTATAATTAACATAAGTCCAATGGAACAATCCCCTTAAAAATAAGCTAGTATCTATAAACTTGTATTAATGATTATAAAGAGCGTTTGTCAATAGGTTTATAATTATAATGATTATCCATTATATCAACGCAAAGATACTCTATCAGTCTTATAGAAATTAAAGTTGTTTATTACCCTTTTAAGAAACGAATTACTCTGGCTGAAGTGTCTTATTCAGCAATCAATATTACTTCAACTATAATATTGTTAAACAAATATATCAATAAAATTGATATATTTATTGTAAATCTATATTAATATGCAGTAGCGTTAACCTAAACATAGATTACTAAAATACTTATGTATATTTTAACTATATACATTATTTCTGAATAAACGCTGAACAGATTTCAAGAACTAGCTTTATTTAAAAGTTCATTCCAATAGTAATATTTCTACGTTATATTACATCGTAGAGTCTTAGAGTCTACAAAAATTTTAAGTATATATTATAAAGTATATTGGTTATTCATATAATTAAATAGATTTGGCAAATGATTATGAAATATCATTGTATTGCAAAATATTATTCATGTAATTTTTAGTAAACTATATTAAATACAATGGTCGTTTTATTTAAATTTGAATATAAAAATATACAAGTGAGGTATATATATGATAAGACCAAGGCCTTTAAAGAAAGGTGATAGAATAGGATTAATTGCAGCCTCAAGTCCAACAAAACCAGATAGAATAAAACCCTCAATTAAAGCTATGGAAGAGCTGGGGTTTGAAGTTGTTTTAGGGAAAAGTTGCAAGTGTTATCATGGATATTTATCTGGAAGTGATGAAATAAGAGCAAATGATATTAATAAAATGTTTGATGATAAGACTATAAAAGGTATTTTTGCAATAAGGGGCGGATATGGAGCAGGAAGACTTTTGAGCATGCTGGATTACAATATGATAAAAAGAAATCCGAAGGTTTTTGCAGGATATAGTGATGTTACAGCTCTTCATACTGTATTTAATGAAAAATGTAAATTTATAACTTTTCATACTCCAATGATATCAACCGAATTTTATAAAGGTGTAGATGATTATACAATGGATTATTTTATAAAAAATATATTTAGTGATAAGCCATTAGGAATACTAAAAAATCCAGATGGACAAGAAATAAAAACTTTAGTAAATGGAAAAGCAATAGGGAAATTGGTTGGGGGAAATCTTTCTTTAGTTGCATCATCTATGGGAACTCCATATGAACTAGATACAAAAGGAAAGATATTATTCTTAGAAGAGGTAGATGAATATCCATATAAAATAGATCGGATGTTACTTCAATTAAAACAGTGTGGAAAATTTAAAGATGCTGCAGGCATTATTTTAGGTTCATGGACTGGTTGTGATCCAATAGAAGGGAATAACAGTTTAACATTAATGGAGATATTTGAAGAATTGATAAAGCCAGAAAATACTCCAACAATTTATAATTTGGCTTGCGGACATTGTGCTCCTACTATAAGTATTCCATTAGGAGCAAGAGTAAAGATAAATGGAGAAAGAAGCGAAATAGTTATTCTTTAATTTATTATCAAACATTATACATTGGAGTGATTTGATGAAAAATGCAATAGTTAATAATACTATAGGAATGTTAAAACGTGAGCCAAAAAATAATTCAGAAAGCGTAGATGAAGTGCTATTTGGAATGAATGTTGAAATACTCAAGGAGGAATTTAATAATTGGTTTTATGTAAGAACTCGCTACAATTACGAAGGATATATTAATGGTATTTATTTAATAATAAATGATAAATTATCAGAAAAATGGGAAGCAGAAAAAAATTCAATAGTTATTAATTCTTTTGCAGATATTCTTAATAAACCGCAAGCATCTGGATTTCCAATTGCAACACTGACAAGAGGAGCTAATTTAATTTCTACCTACGAATGCAGCAAAGATAATAAGTTTACAAAAGTTATATTACCTAATCTTAGTATGGGCTGGATAAGAAGTAGTTTCATATCCAATTTGAAGAGCGGTTATGATATAAATGATGAAGAAGGTCTTAGGAATAATTTAGTATCATCGGCTGTATCCTATATTGGAACACAGTATAGGTGGGGAGGGAAAACTCCTCTTGGAATCGATTGCTCGGGCCTCTGCTCTATGGCATATATGTTGAATGGGATTCTAATTTATAGAGATGCAAAGATTAAAGAAGGTTTTCCTATTAAAGAAATAACATTTAAGCAAATAAAAAAAGGAGATCTAATATTTTTTCCAGGACATGTTGCTATGTACTTAGGCGATGGCAAATATATACATTCATCAACAAGTAATGATGTAGTAAAAATAAATAGTTTTAATAAAAATTCAAATGACTATAATGAAGATCTAGATAGAAGTTTAAAACGATTTGGAAGTATATTTTAAAACTGATTTCATAAATTATGTAATTTGGATGGTATAATGCATTAGCAATGCAAAGAGCTGTTAACAGAGGATGGATAAATCCTTATGATTCGCCACTTAAACAATTAGCAAATTCTTATAGTGAATCAAAGCATATAATTAGCGAGATCAAAGAATAGTAAAAAGATTTCAAGAAAGGTGCCTATTTGTAATATTAAGGCGCCTTTTTTAAGTACTTAAATAAATATTAATTTTTAAATAAAATGATCATTGAAATATTTGAAATAGTTAGTAATTTAATCAATAATTTTGAAATATATCTATTTATAGAAAATCAAATAATTATAAATTTTAAGCAATTTTTCTAAATATACTTATATATTTGATTTATATAATCATAAGTAATAGAATAGCAATATAAATTGCTAAATATATACAATTGATTGTTTGATCTAAAATATTATTTGTGCTAAATTGTATGCAAATTAATTTCGCATTGCTGTATGAGAAAAAAGCAACTTAAATATATTAAAAATATGAGTAAATATACCAATTTCATATTGATTATTATAGACAATAATGATATTCTTAATTATATGATAAATAATTTCATTTAGGAGGTGTCATTATTATGAGTATTTGCAGTTTAAATCCGGGGGAGAAAGGAATAATTTCATCTATTAAAGGAGATTCAAAATTAGTTAAGAGATTATTTGCGTTAGGATGCATCGAAGGAACTGAGGTTGAACTTAGGAGAACAGCACCACTTGGTGATCCAATTATTATAAACTTTAGAGGTTTTGATTTAGCTATTAGAAAAAAGGATGCTAAGAATATACTATTAAAAAAATTATAATAATTGGGGCTTAAATATTTTAATTATTAGCAAAATAGGGGAGACTTAAATAAATGATAAACGTAGCTTTACTTGGTAATCCTAATGTAGGAAAAACTACATTATATAATTTACTCACTGGCTCTAATCAGTATGTTGGTAATTGGCCAGGTGTAACTGTAGATAAAAAAGAGGGTTTTCTTTTTGAAAGTATAAAAATTGTTGACTTGCCGGGAATATATGCAATGGACACTTTCTCAAATGAAGAAAAAGTGTCCAAGCAATTTTTAGAAGAAGGTGATGTTGATTTAATATTAAATATTGTTGATGCATCTAATCTAAATAGAAATTTATATCTTACAACTCAACTTAAACAATTTAATAAACCCATAATATTAGCCTTAAATATGATTGATGTTTGTGAAAATAAAGGAATTGTTATTGATTATGATAAGTTGTCTAAAGAACTAGATGTTGAAGTAATTCCAATTATTGCAGGAAAAAATATAGGAGTAGATAAAGTTAAGGAAAGACTTAAAGAAGGAAACTTTACTAAACCATTGAATCATAGAAAGTTTGATTTTTCATCTGAAAAAGAAGCGTATAAATTTATAGAAAATGTATTAAAATCGTGTGTGGCAATAAAGGAAAACTTGCAAGAAAGTGTTACTGAGAAACTTGATAAGTTTGTTCTACATCCAGTTCTAGCATACCCTATTTTTCTTTTACTTATGGCTTTAATGTTTCAGTTGACGTTTTCTTGGGTTGGACAACCGATTTCGGATTTCTTAGATGACCTTTTAAATAATAATATTATACCGACTGCTCACCAACTATTATCCAATTCTTCTGATTGGTTTAGTTCTCTAATTGTAGATGGTATTATTTCAGGTGTTGGAGGAATTATAGTGTTGCTTCCAATAATATTAGTATTATTTATATGTATAACTATTTTGGAAGATAGCGGCTATATGGCTAGAGTCGCATTTATGATGGATAAATTGATGAGAAAGATGGGGCTTTCTGGAAAAGCTTTTATTCCTATGATAATAGGTTTTGGATGTACAGTTCCAGCAATTATGACTGCTAGAACTTTAGAAAGTGAAAAAGATAGAAAACTTACAGCATTGCTAGTTCCATTTATGTCATGTAACGCTAGACTTCCAGTTTATACTGTATTCGCGGCTGTATTCTTTGAATCTCATAGAGGATTAGTGGTATCTTCACTATATTTACTTGGAGTCTTAGTAGCATTTTTGCTTGGTATTTTATTCAAAAATACATATTTCAAAAAAGATGAAGAACCTTTTATAATTGAAATTCCTGAGTATAAGATGCCTAAAATATCATCTATATATAAACAAACATTAGATAAAGCTAGCGGTTTTTTACAAAAAGCTGCAACTATTATTTTTGCAATGAGCGTAGTAGTATGGTTTTTATCTAACTTTAATCTTCATGGTATGGTGAATCAAGTTGATGATAGTATATTAGCATCAATAGGCAATGTTCTCGCACCAGTTTTTAAACCTTTAGGTTTTGGTAATTGGCAATCCGCAGTATCATTACTTTCAGGACTATTAGCTAAAGAATCAGTTTTAGCTTCTATGCAAGTAATTTTTGCAGGGGATTTATCGGTGATTTTACCAATTCATTTCACTAATATTTCTGCATATGCTTTTTTAGTTTTTATACTACTATATACTCCATGTATATCAACAATTGGTACGATGCAAAAAGAATATGGAAATAAATTAACTTTGTTTTCAATTTTCTTTCAGTTAATTGTCGCATGGATTGCTTCTTTCTTAGTATTTAATTTGGGTGGTTTTCTTTATAACCTTGTGCATTTATTTTTAAAAATGAATAGTTTGTTTTTTTAATAATTGTTAAGAATATGATTAAGTATCATTATCAAGACTTAAATCATACTTTTATAATAGCAGGTAGGTGAAGCTTAAATGATAGAAATATTAATCACGATTATAATAATTTCTTTTGCTGGATTTATAATCTTTAAATCTTTTAAGAATTCTTCAAAAGGAAAATGCAACTGTGGATGTAAGGGCTGTAAATCTGAGAAAATCTGTTCAGACAAAAGTAATACAGGTATAAAAATTGTTCAAACAAATAAGCCTAATAATCAATAATAAAAAATATTAAATATATAAACTTATCCACTAAAAGCATAGCGTTTTAGTGGATTTTTCTTTAAACTATAAAATGATTTATAGTATAATAACAAAATGAAGAAATTTAAACCTAAGATAAAATAAGAAACCGAAAGTAGGAATTAAAAAATGAATTACAAAACACATATAAATGGTGGAATACTAGTAGGATTATATACGAATTGCCAATTGGCAAATATACCACTTATGTCTACGGCAGTATTACTTGGAGGAGCTTTTGTTGGTAGTATATTCCCAGATATAGATCATGGAAATAGTTATATTGGGAAAAAAACTAAAGGGGTATCAAAAGCAATAAATAAATTGGCTGGCCATAGAAAGTTATTTCATGCGCCACTTGTATATTTGTTTTTATATTCGACTGCCATTGGTATGTTTACAGATAAGCTTATGTTAATTGGAATAAAGGGGATATTCTTAGGAATATTTTCTCATTTAGTTCTAGATAGCCTAACGATTGGAGGATTGCCATGGTTTTACCCGTTTAGTAAAAAGAGGTTTTCTATTTGTATGATAAAGACAAATAGTAAAATTGAGGATATATTATGTGGAATGCTTATATGTATTAATATAGTAATGCTACTTGACATGCTTCACATAACTTCAATATTTACATTCACTCATAGATAAAATATAAAAAAATCGCAGGCGACTGTGGAGTTGAAGATTTTTTTCACGCATCTGCCTTTTCGAACGCATGTGAGAAAAATTTGGCAGGCGAATATGATTTGTTTTTTATTCTTTTATAGTTATTAACCCTAGTAAAATATACTACTATAAAGTTATCAACAGATTTAATTGCATTATAATTCCCTAAAGAATAAAAATATCCTAAAGATTGATTAGTAAATCTTTAGGATATTTTTATAAGGTGCATTATGTTGGAAACAACAAATAGCATATTTTAAGAATTTAATAGCATATAATATAATTTTACTTCATAAAATTCAATTCAGATTTATCACTATTTTTAATTTCTCTTATGGCCAAGCTACAATAGATTAATGTAATAATGGAGAATATAAGGAAAAATTCTGGCATTATTATTCCAGCAACATGTATTAAGGCTTCAAGTAAAAGTGGTAAACTCATCGCATAGAAACTTAAAGTACAAGCTCTAGAGTATTTTAGTTTTACTCCCATAAATGAACCTATAGAAACAGCAAATGGACCAAATATTAAGAATCCTAAAATCAAATTAGTAATAAAGGAATTAATAGGATTAACAACAAAAAAAACTATCGGTGTAAGTATTTTAATTATGGAAAGATAGTATCCTGAATTTTCGTTATTAATATTTATACTTGAAAAATCAGAAAAGTTGATAGTTCCAACTGTTCTATAATCTTTTCTAAGATATATGTTATTAGAATCAAGAAATACAGCATCTTTGTAAGAATTTAGAATATTTTTGTCAGTTTTACCTTTAGTATCAATAATAAAAGTATAATAATTTGATTGATCAGTACTTACGCTGAGCATTGAGTCATCGATACTAAAAGTTGAGGAATCATTTTCAAGGTTGTCCTGAATACTTATGGCATCAGAGTCAAGTGAATTTACTGTATTTATGTTTCCAATAAAACTTGATATTAAATAAAATAGAAAATCACCTTCATGTTTATTGTAAATAGTTTCATCTGAATCAACAGATAATACGCCATTCTTAAATTCAAAATTTGGTGCATTATTTGAAAGATCATTTTGTACTACCGATATTTCGCTAGCAATCATATTTATTTCCTTAACATTAGTTATTACTGAAAATAGTAATGTAACAAGAAAAACATATAATATTGACTTTCTAAGCCCTTGTGCTAAGAATTCGCTGTATGCTTCAAAATTAAAGAAACTATAAGCGAATTTATCTTTAAATCCCATTATTTTTTTCAAAAAAAGACCTCCTAAAAGAAAAGTTAGATAAATTTAACTGATTCTTGATAATTATAACACATTGGATAAAAATACAATAGAAAGTTTGCATAATTAAATGAAATATGTTATCATTACCAATATCAAAAAAATTTATGAAAAATTAAATACGGACAGTTCATTAAGACCATCCTGTCATTAAAAAAAACTAGGCATTTTAATTTTGAATTATTTTAATTTAAGATTAATTTTGTTGCGCTAGTATTAGATGTTACAAAATTAATCTTTTTTATATTTAAATGGAAAGTTAATTTATGGATAAGCCTTATAAAACTGATTTCGAAAATTTTATAGAAATTATGTGAGGAGAAAAATATGTTTAAAATAAAAAGTGAAGTACAATTTGATATGGCGCATTATTTAAGTGGGTATGAAGGAAAATGTTCTAACATTCATGGCCATAGATATAAATTAATTGCAAAACTAAAATCTGAAAAGTTACATCAAGATGGTCAGCTTAGGGGAATGGTAGATGATTTCGGAAATTTTAAAAACATATTAAAAGAGATTGCAGAAACTTTTGACCATAAATTAATTATTGAAAATAATGAAGATGGGAAAGCTTTGGTTAAGAATTTGGAAGAACTACAAAATAATTTCAACATTTATTTAGTTGACTATAGACCTACAGCAGAAGAAATGTCTAGAGATATTTTTAATAGATTAAAAGCTAAAGGATTGTCAGTGTGTGAAGTAGAATTATTTGAAACTCCTAATAATAGCTGCATTTATACAGAGGACTAATGGAGGGAAATTATGTTTAATATAATTGAAAAATTTTTATCAATAGATGGGGAAGGTCCTACTTCTGGTGAACTTGCAACATTTATAAGATTTCAAGGTTGCAACTTAAGATGTTCTTGGTGCGATACGACTTATTCATGGGATAAAGAAAATACTTCAGAAGTTCTAACTGCGGAAGAAATTTACAAGTATATAAAAGAAAATAAAGTTACTAATGTTACTTTAACAGGTGGAGAGCCACTTATTCAAAAAAATATACATGAATTACTAGGACTTTTGAACTCAGATGATAACTTAAAAGTTCATATAGAAACAAATGGTGCTGTTAACATAGGAACTTTTAAAAATAAATTTATAAATAATAATATCAGCTATATTGTAGACTTTAAACTTCCTAGCAGTAATATGATGGATAGAATGGATTTCAATAATTTAAGTATTGTAGAATCCAATGATGTTTATAAATTTGTGATAGGAAGTAAGGAAGATTTACAAATAGCATACGAAATAATATGTAAGCACAATTTAACATCAAAATGCTTTGTTTATTTGAGTCCAGTTTCGGGAAATATAGAAATGCAAGAAATTGTAGAATTTATGAAAGATAAAAATTTGAATAAAGTAAGATTGCAAGTACAATTACATAAAATTATCTGGGATAAAAATGCACGCGGAGTTTAATAATTAAGTGGTTATTATATATAATATAGACTAGCTTATAGTAAATTTTATTTTTATAAAAGGTTTAGAAATACAAGGAGGCTTAAGTTATGCCAAAGAAGATAGATACAAAAAAGATAGAGGAATGTATAAGAGAAATTATTGTTGCTTTAGGAGATGATCCTGATAGGGAAGGATTACTAGATACACCTAAAAGGGTATCAAAAATGTATGAAGAAGTTTTTCAAGGAATGACACTTTCAAACAGAGAAATAGCAGAAGCGTTTGGAACCACATTTGAGAATGAAGATTATGACTCAGAAACTCATAATAATATGGTTGTGGTTAAGGAGATACCAATTCATAGTTATTGTGAACATCACTTAGCGCTTATGTATAATATGAAGGTTACAGTAGTATATATACCAAAAGATAAGATAATTGGTCTTAGTAAAATTTCAAGAATTGCAGATATGGTTGGGAGAAGACTTCAACTTCAAGAACGTATTGGAACAGATATAGCAGAAATAGTTTCTATGGTTACAAAAAGTAGTGATGTTGGTGTACTTATAACTGGAGAGCATGGATGTATGACTTCAAGAGGAATAAAAAAACCTGGAACATTGACTACAACAACTACTTTTACAGGAAAATTTCAAACTAATGATCTACTAAGACAAGAAGCTTTACTAATTATGAGATAAGTAACGAACGAAGAAGCAGTAGTGCTTTGGTATATTTCTATTTAATTAATTTATTTTAGGAGGTTTTGAATATGAGTAATAAAGCAGTAGTTGTATTTAGTGGAGGACAAGATTCTACTACATGTCTATTTTGGGCATTAAAGGAATTCGATGAGGTTATAGCGGTAACTTTTGATTATAATCAAAAACATAGAAAAGAAATAGAGTGTGCAACTAGTATAGCAAAGGAGTTAGGAATAGAGCATCATATATTAGATATGGGGCTTCTTAATCAATTAGCCCCTAATGCGCTTACAAGAAATGATATAGAAATAAAAGCTGGAGAAAATGGTTCCCTTCCATCAACATTTGTTGAAGGTCGTAATATGCTATTCTTAACTTTTGCAGGAGTATTGGCCAAAGTAAAAGGCGCAAAACATATAGTAACAGGAGTGTGTGAGACTGATTTTAGTGGATACCCTGATTGTAGGGATATATTCATAAAATCTCTTAATGTAACTTTAAATTTAGCAATGGATTATAATTTTGTAGTTCATACCCCATTAATGTGGATAGATAAAGCTGAGACATGGAAGATGGCAGATGATTTTGGCAAGTTAGACTATATAAGAGAAAAGACTCTTACTTGCTATAAAGGAATTGTTGGCGACGGTTGTGGGGAATGTCCTGCTTGTAAGCTTAGAAAAAATGGTTTAGATAAGTATTTAGAAAGTAAGAAAAATAAAAATATAAAATATAAAATATAAAATGAATTTAAGGAGAAAGAACAATGAGTGAAAGTGGAAGAAAATCAAAAGAACTTGAGGGGATAACATTGCTCGGAAATCAAGGAACAAAATATGATTATGGATATACCCCTGAAGTATTAGAGGTTTTTGAAAATAAACACCCAGATAATGATTATTTTGTAAAATTTAATTGCCCTGAATTTACAAGTTTATGCCCAATTACAGGGCAGCCAGATTTTGCAACAATCTATATAAGTTATATACCAAACATAAAGATGGTAGAAAGTAAATCGCTAAAACTATATCTTTTTAGTTTTAGAAATCATGGAGATTTTCATGAAGATTGTATGAATATTATAATGAAAGACTTAATAAAACTTATGGATCCAAAATATATTGAAGTATGGGGAAAATTTACACCAAGAGGTGGTATAAGTATAGATCCTTATTGTAATTATGGAATGAAAGGAACTAAGTTTGAGGATATGGCTAATTATAGAATGATGAATCATGATATGTATCCTGAGAAAGTAGATAATAGATAATAACCTAATGTATTGCATAAATGATTTATATTAATTAGCAAAGCAATGACTGCAATACATTTTTATTAAGGAGCTGATATTTAAATTGAGTAAAGTAATTGTTATAGGTGCAGGGCCTGCAGGAATGATGGCTGCTATACAAGCAGCAAAGAAACATGATGTAATATTATTAGATGGTAATGAAAGAATTGGAAAAAAGCTTTTTATTACTGGAAAAGGCAGATGTAATGTTACAAATGCAAAAGATATATCTGAGTTTTTTGAGTATATTCCAGGTAATCCTCATTTTCTTTATAGTTCATTATATAGTTTCACCAATAATGATACAATGAATTTTTTTGAAAACGAAGGAATTAAATTAAAAATCGAAAGAGGAGACAGAGTTTTCCCAGAATCTGATAAGTCTTCAGATATAATAAGAGGATTATCAAACGCTTTAAGTAGAACTAATGTAAAAATAAGATTAAAGTCAAAGGTTACTAATATAGAATTTAAAAGTAATAGAATTATAGCAGTAGAAATTAATAATGAAGAACGATTATATGGAGATCATTTTATTTTTGCGACAGGTGGTGCATCATATCCACTTACTGGTTCAAGAGGAGAAGGGCAAAAATTTGCAAGTGTGCTTGGCCATAATGTTACTCAATTAATGCCAGCTCTTGTTCCGATAGAAGTTGTTGATTCCAAAACAAAAGAATTGATGGGGCTGTCATTAAAAAATGTGGAAGTTATAATTAAAGAAAATGACAAGAAAGTAGTTTATAAGAATTTTGGTGAAATGTTATTTACCCATTTTGGAGTTTCAGGGCCCCTTATATTAAGTGGAAGTAGATTTATAGAAAAAGGAAAAAGATATACTTTGCATATAGATTTAAAACCTGCATTAAATTTAGGAGAATTAGATAAACGTATCCAAAAGGATTTTAATAAATATTTAAATAAAGATTTCAAAAATTCTTTAGACGAGTTATTACCACAAAAATTAATTCCCGTGATTATAAATAACTCAGGAATATTAGAAAATAAAAAAGTAAATGAAATAACGAGAGAGGAAAGAAAGACTTTAGTAAATGCTATTAAGGATTTAAGCTTTGATATAAAAGGATTAAGACCTATAGATGAAGCAATTGTAACTTCAGGAGGTGTAGATATAAAAGAAATTGATCCGTCTACCATGAAGTCTAAAATAATAGAAAATCTTTCGTTTGCAGGAGAAGTTATGGATGTAGATGCTTTTACAGGTGGTTATAATGTACAAATAGCTTTTTCTACAGGATTTATAGCAGGAAGTAATATTTGATATAAAAAATATTTCCTTGTTTGGAAAGGTAAAAAATTATATAATCTTAATGAAGGCATAAATTTATAGGATTTGGAAATGAGGAGAAAGTTTTGAAAATTTCAGTAGCAATAGATGGACCGGCTGGAGCAGGAAAAAGCACTATAGCAAAATTGGTTTCTAAGAGGTTTGATCTTATGTATATAAATACAGGAGCAATGTATAGAGCTGTGGCGCTAAAAGCACAAGAACAAAACTTGGAACCAGAAAATGTTCAAGAAATTTGTAATATAATAAAAACTATGGAAATGCATTTTGAAAATGATGATTTGATTTTAAATGGCGAAAATATACAGGATAAAATAACTACTCCAAACATAAGTAGTATTGTATCTGGATATGCTAGTATTTCGGAAGTTAGAGCTATTCTTGTAAAACTTCAAAGAGAAATGTCAAGCAAATTTAGTGTAATAATGGATGGAAGAGATATTGGAACCGTTGTTCTAAAAGATGCAAATTTTAAGTTTTTCTTAACAGCTAGTCCAGAACAAAGAGCAACTAGGCGATTTAAAGAATTGCAAGAAAGAAATATAGAGTGTTCTTATGATCAAATACTAAAAGATATAATAGATAGAGATCATAAGGATACTCATAGGGCTACAGATCCGCTGAAAAAAGCAGAGGATGCAATTGAGATTGATTCTACTAATTTAGACATTAATGGTGTTGTTAATGTAATTGCAGAGTACATAGGAAAAGGAAAGTAACAAGGAGATAGTAATGAGTAAAGTTATTCTAGCAAAAAATTCAGGTTTTTGCTTTGGAGTTCAAAGAGCTGTAAATGAAGCTATACGGATTCAAAAAGAACATAATTCGAAAATCTATACTTTAGGTCCTTTAATACATAATAATGATGTAGTAAAATATTTAGAAGAAAATAATATATTTTCTATAGAATTTGAAGAAATAGATAAATTAAATAAAGGGGATACTATTGTTATAAGATCTCATGGTGTATCTGAAACAGTTTTAGATACACTTGAACAAAAGGAACTAAAAGTCATAAATGCGACTTGTCCTTTTGTTGCTAATATTCAAAAAAAAGTTAAGAAATATTCAAAAGAAGGATATCATATAGTAATATTAGGAGATAAAAATCATCCAGAAGTCATTGGAATTAATGGATGGTGTGATGATAAAGCAATTATCACTAAAGATGGTACTTTTGATGAAGAAAATATGCCGCATAAGGTATGTGTTGTATCTCAAACAACTGAAAAGATGAAGAATTGGGAAGAAACACTGAAAAACTTAAGTTATGCAAGAGAAATATTAGCTTTTAACACAATTTGTGCAGCTACTGATGTTAGACAAAGAAGTACGAATAAAATATCCCAAAAAACAGATGCTATGATAGTTATTGGCGGAAAAAATAGTTCGAATACTACTAAGTTATATCAAATTGCTAAAGAAAATTGTGAAAATACAATTCATATTGAAAACGCAAAAGATCTACCAATAAGTTTTATAAAAAATAATAATATAAACAAAATAGGAGTTACAGCTGGTGCATCAACACCAGATTGGATTATTAGGGAGGTACTAGATATTATGAACACAGAAAATAATAATTTTGAAGATCAATTATCATTAATGAACGAATTAGACAAAAGATTTGTTATTGGCGATGAGGTACAAGGAGAAATACTTTCAAAGACTAGAGATTCAGTTATAGTTTCACTTGTTGGATACAAGTCAGATGGAGTGATTCCATTTACAGAGTTATCTGCAAAAGAAGATCCACTAACATTTGCAGATAAACTTAATATAGGTGATACTATTAATGCAAAAGTTATAAAACTACAAAATAATGATGGGTATGTAGTATTATCAAGATTAGAATATGAAAGAGAAGAAGCTTTTAAAGAACTTGAAAAAATATATTCAGAAGGAACAACATTTGAAGTTAATGTTAAAGAAGCTAGAGAAAAAGGGATAGTAGCAGATTATAAGGGAGCTAGAATATTTATTCCAGCATCACAAATTGACATAAAGTTTACTAAAGATAAAAGTGAATATGTTGGGAAGAAATTAGAAGTTAAATTGATAGATTTTTCTCTAAAGAATCCTGTAAAATTAGTTGCTTCAAGAAGAGTTTTATTAGAAGAAAGCAAGAATTCTGAAGACGCAAAAGCTTGGGAGAGTTTTAATCTTGGGGATGTTATAAAAGGTGAAGTAAAAAGATTTACAGACTTTGGAGCTTTTGTGGAAGTCAATGGTATAGATGGATTATTACATTTATCACAAATTTCTTGGAATCATATCAAAAAGGTAAGTGATGTATTAAAAGAAGGTCAAATTATTGATGTTAAGATTATTGGTCTTGATAAGGAAGCTAAAAAGCTATCTTTAAGCATTAAAGAACTTGTAGCTAAGCCTTGGGATAATGCTAAAGAAAAATATCCAGAAGGGTCTATTGTACTTGGTAAAGTAGTTAGATTAAATGATTTTGGTGCTTTTGTAGAATTGGAGCCAGGAGTAGATGGGTTAGTTCATATATCAAAGATATCTCATAATAGAATAGAGCACCCTTCTGAAGTTTTAAAAATTGGTGAAGAAATTAAAGCTAAGATATTAAGTGTTGATGAAGAAAATAAAAGAATAAGCTTAAGTATAAAAGATGTATAAAACAAAAAAGTAGAAGGAATATTTTCTTCTACTTTTTTGTTTTTTATGTAGAGTTAAAATAATTTTTATGAAATTATTTTAACTCTAGAAATAGGTAATGTATACGTAGATTTTAATTATATGCATAAGGTAAAAAATTGAAGTATAATATTACTATGCGTAATGATTATTGGATATCTAAAGTTCGTAATATTTAAATTTTAATTGTTAGGAGGCTATATACTTATGAAACAAAATAAAGTTACTAAAGTAAAATCTTTAGTAGAGACTAAGTTTTTGAGTTTATATGAAGCAGAGTATGAAAATAAAGTTGGAAATATAAGAACGTGGACAATAGCATCCAGAAAAAATAATGAAACTATACAAAAACAATTTTTTGAAAATAAAGAAGATACGGCAGATGGTGCAATAATTGCAGCATACCATAAAGATGAAAATAAGATTGTTATAATAAGACAATTTAGAATACCACTTAATGATTATGTTTATGAATTACCGGCAGGTCTCATCGATCCAGGGGAAGATTCTATTAGTACAATAAAAAGAGAGCTAAAGGAAGAGACAGGTCTTAGGTTAGTTGAAGTTATCAATAATAAGAGTCTTGATAAGGTGTATGTTTCTGCAGGAATGACAGATGAATCGTTAGCTATGGTTTATTGTACTTGTGAAGGCGAAATAAGTGATGAACACCTTGAAGACGATGAATGTATTGAGGCACTTCTAATATCTCAAGATGAAGCTAAAGAACTTATACAGAGTAAGGAGAAATTTGACATTAAATGTTTTTTGCTCCTTCAAAGTTTTGCTTTGCTAGGAAAAAAAGTATTTCAATAATAAAAAACTGGTCTACACAAAAAAGTGTAGACCAGTTTTTTATTATAAGTTTTTGTAGATAATAAATTTACGCTTAAAGATCTAATAAACAGAGTCTTTAATTAAGTTTAGAGTGTATAAAATTAATTGAAATATATGGATTCATATATTTTCATATTATTTAATTACTGAATTTAAACCGAAATATAATAAGAAAATAAATGATGTAAAATACATCAGAATAGATACTTCTTTTCCTTTTTTATAACACAGCTTGCAAATAGGATACAATATAAAGCCTAATGCTATACCATCAACAATGCTATATGTTAATGGAATTAATATTATTGTCATAAAACTAGGGAATAGTTCGCTTAAATCATTAAAGTTCAAATTCTTTAAGTTCTGACTCATTAAACAGCCTATTATAATTAAAATAGGAGCTAAAGCTACATCTGGTATGATAGAAATAAACGGTATAAAAAAAATTGATAGAAGAAATAGTATACCAGAAATTAATGAAACTAAACCTGTTCGTCCTCCAGCTGTTATTCCTGCAGTTCCTTCAACTGTTGATACAGAAGGGCTTGAACCAAAAAGTGCACATCCAATTGTAGATAATGATACTGCTATCATAGCGTTAGAGGTTTTGTCTGATTTTTTTAGTATTCCTGAAACCTGGCTATGAAGTATCCCAATATTCTCAAAAACAAGTACTAAAGTTAATGAAAATGTTCCAACCCAAAATTTAATTGTATTTATTCCACTAAAATCTAATTTGAAAAGTATATTACTATATTCATTAAAATTTGGCATAGTATAACTTATACCTTGTGTTTCAACGATACCAAGCTTTATGCAAAATATAGTTCCGACTATAATTGAAATTAAAAAGCTTCCAGGTATATTTTTAAGGAATAAAATTAATGTTAGAATCATTATGAATATAAAAGCTAGTACTTGAATACTTGTAATATCTCCAAGTTTTAACATAGTAGAAGAATCAGATGCTATAATTTTAGATTTTTGAAATCCAACAAAAGTTATAAATAAACCAATTCCTACTGTAATAGATTCTTTTAAATTTTGAGGAATAGCTTCAATAATAAACTTTGATAATGGAGTTGTTGCTATAAGTACAAATATTAATCCTGAGACAAAAACTGAAGCTAATGCTTGGCAATAATTTAAGCCTAGAGTATGAACTATTGTATATGTGAATAATGCATTAATTCCCATACCAGGCATAATTATAAGTGGAGTATTACTTATTAAAGCAATTAACAAGCAACCTACAGCTGATGATATTGCTGTAGCGATGATTAGAGGCTCCATAGAAATGCCACCATCACTTAATATACTGGCATTGACGATAATGATGTAAACTGCAGCAACAAAAGAAGTCAGCGCTGCTATAGTTTCGCTTTTAATTGTAACATTGTTTTCTTTTAATTTAAAAAATCTTTCCATCCTTTCAACCTATCTTTCATAACTCCCTCACCCTCCCACGCCAAAATGCGCATATTAATTATAACATCATTATCATTTATGTCAACTTTTATATATAGCTTGAAATCTTATACAATTCATTTATACTCCATAGTATTGCATGAGAATAATAAAATAATGTTTAATCACAAATTTTGAAGAATATATTTATAATCGATTCTTACGTATACACATTGTGATTTAAATAAGAAAAGAATAGTAAAACAACACTAAGAGTAGTAATATATTACTATACGTATTTTATAAAGGGGGCATACAAGTATGTATACAGAATTTGAACAAATAAACAAAGCAAGCATAATGATAAATTCATTATGTATTTTTAAGAATCTAAAAGATGACAGTGTTTTATTAAAATATAAGACGCTACTAAAGTACCTTAATAGTAAGGATATATCAGTGGAAGAGGGCATTGAATTATATACTGATTTTATTTATGAACTATTAAACAAAGCTGATGGAAAATCATTAAAAAAGTATATAATTGATATGATTTTTCTCGATAATAATCCATTTACTAAAATAATTGACGAACAAAATTCATGTGATAAACTTTTTAATCAAGTGCATTATGAGTTAAATGCTTTGCAGTACATATCTAGTATAGAATCTTCTGCGATTAAAGATGCTATAATTATTAAAGGAAACGTTAAAGAGTTTGAAATAGGTATAGTTAAGTCGCTTATGGATTTTGATTCTGACTTGGAATGTAATATCTCAAGCAAAGCTATTGATAAGTTAAAGGTAAATATATTAAATTGTGATAATTGGGGAGATGCATTGGAGAGCATTGTAGAATTCTACAAGCAATATGGGACTGGCATATTTGGGGAGTATAGAGCGTTTGTATGGGAACACGAAGATGGAGCACCTTATCTTAGAGGTATTGAATCACCAGATCCAGTTAGGCTAGAAAACTTAGTAGGGTATGAATATCAAAAAGAGATTATAATAGATAATACAAAACAGTTTTTAAATGGATATCAAGCGAATAATATGCTACTATATGGATCAAGAGGAACTGGTAAATCTTCAACTGTAAAAGCTATTATAAATGAGTATTACGATGATGGCTTAAGGCTTATTGAAGTTGATAAAAATAAATTATGCGATTTTACGAAGATAATTAGGATACTTAAAAGTAAGAATTTAAAATTTATAATTTTTGTTGATGATTTAGTATTTGAAGAAGGAGAAGCTAGTTATTCAGCTTTAAAGACAATATTAGAAGGTGGAGTAGAGAATAGATCAAACAATATTCTAATTTATGCAACAACCAATCGAAAACACCTAGTAAAAGAAACATTTAGCGAAAGATCTGGTGATGATGTGCATGCTAATGACACAATTGAAGAAAAACTTTCTCTAGCAGATAGATTTGGTATGACTGTATCGTTCTATTCGCCTGATCAGAAAGAATTCTTAAAGATAATAGATGGAGTAGCAGAAGCAAGAGGGATTAAAGTTGAGAAGGAATATTTGCATGCAGAAGCATTGAAATGGGTAAGATGGTATAATGCTCGTTCACCACGAACAGCAATTCAATTTATAAATTGGCTAGAGGGTACGTTAAAACAGTAACTTTATATTAAAAGTTTGTGATTTGTTTTGGAATATTCTATAACTTTTTAGCTAATAAAGTGATAAGAGCTAGTAAAGAATTCTTTACTAGCTCTGTATTTTTTATAATAATTTAAGCATTAGTTGTTGTAGGGGGCGTATATACTCTTGTAGCAAGTTCGTCGTCTAACATATACAATGCTGCAGAGTTATTTTCGCATCTCCTAATCTTTTTGATTATAGTGTTAAATGTATTTTCTTCTTCAACTTGCTCGTTAATAAACCAATTAAGTAAACCGATTGTTGAATGTTCTTTTTCCTCAGTAGCTATATCTGCAATTTTATATAGCCTGCTAGTAACCATTTGCTCATGTTCATAACCTGCCTCAAAGACATTTAGGATATTGCCAAAATCAGAATGTGGTTTTTCAATTTGTTCTAAAGTTACAGTTCCATTTTTCTGAAATATGTAATCATAGAATTTCATGGCATGAAATAATTCCTCCTGAGATTGAACTTTAAAGAAATTAGCAAACCCACTTAGATCAATAGATTCGCAGTAAGAAGCCATTGATAAATAAGTATAGGCTGAATAAATTTCAAAATTAACTTGTTCATTTAGCTTTGCGATCAGTTTTTCACTTAACATACTAATACCTCCCATAAATAAAAATATTATCATTAACATAATTTTAAAAAATCCAGAAAAACTATACCCTATAGCATAAAAGTTTAACTTTATATTCTGAAATTTTTAACTATATATTAATATATTACATCATATAACATAATTTATCAAATAATATTTATTATTATGTTACATAAGTATTATTGCAAAACTAATAATATAAATAAGAGAGGAGATGATATAATTGACATATAAAAAGAAGGAAAAATCGATACAAAAAACTGGAGATATGTCGCAATCTAAAGTTAAATCTTTTGTTGAGAGAGAAGAAACAACAAACAAGGTGGTATCTAGGGGGAGAGATATTACAATTAATCAAAAACATTAAAATTTAATCTATCTCAAAATATTAAGTAAAAATTAATAGAAATTTAGTAGAATTCCATTCTACTAAATTTACTTACATATATTTTGAGATAGAAATTTTCCTATTATAAAGATTTATCTAGTTTTATATGATAGAATTAGATAAATATAGAAAGAATTAAGGAGGACAAGTTATAAAAAAGTTATTATTATTTTATTAATATATAATACATTGTTATTGTAAACTACTAAAAATATTTATTTGTAATACGGAAGGATAGATAAAATGTCGATAAACAGAAGTGCACCAGAAAATTTTTATTATGACAATGCGGAGAAAACTAATAAAAATTTTATTTATAAAAATCTTAAAAGAAGTAAATGTTATAACTGTAATTTTTCAAACTCAAATTTTGATTTTGCTAGCTTAAGAGGGGCTCATTTTAAGAAGTGTAATTTTTTTAGATGTAGTTTTAAAGGAGCAGAGTTTATAGGGTCGAATTTAAAAGGATGTAAGTTTAGAGAAGCTAAATTTGAAGACACAGTATTTGAAGGGGCAAATTTAGATGGAGTAAATTTTGAAGATGCTAAATTCAAAAACACAATATTTGTAAACTGTGATGTGACTAAGGCTAAGAATATAAGTGAAGATAACAAGAACATCAGACTTTTTGATACAATGCCAGAAGTTGAAATAAGCGGTGAATTAGAAAAGTTGATTTCAAATGTGATGGAAAATGAATTTATAAAAAAATCAAGGGTTTTTGATACTAAAGATGGAAAAATAAATACGTTATCTTTATTAATTCTAAAAGAAAAATTTGATGAATCAACACTTTTAGAAGGTCTACATTATATTAGATATGAGATTGATAGAGATTTTTATACATTAAGTTATGTTATTAGGCTTATAGAAAATATGTAAATGGTAGAAAAGGAGTATTTCGTTTTAAATGAAAGCTCCTTTTTTGAATTCTTAAAAAAGGAGTTAATAATAATAGATATGCAAAAATACTTTTTTTATGAACCTATTATTTTGCAATTAATATATATTTATTGAATATCTATATAGTAATAAAAAATGATGATGTTATTATTTTTGAAGGAAGAATATAGATGGAAAAAAATAATTTAATTAAACTAAAATATAATAAATCTTCAAAAAAAGTAAATTCAAATAATTTCAAGATATATACTCCTGAAATGATAGAAAAGTATAAGGATTGCCAAAGAAGATTATTAAAAATTAATGAGGATAAAGTCAAGGCAAAATTCCTGCTATATAGAAAGATTTATAATTACTATTCTCAAGAAAGTTATCTAGATATTAGCATTGAAAGAATTTATATTAAATCGAAGTTAGACTCATATACCTTTGGAGGATGTGGAATAGGTGCATCAATTTTAGCAGGATTAACAGCAAGTGGCATTTTTTCTTATATAGATAATTATATAAAGAAACTTAGTCCGACTTTCTTGGGTATATATATTGTATTGATTTTAGTATTTGGGCTCAAAATTCTTTCAAATGAAGATAGTAAGGTAGAAATGTATAATATGTTTTTAGAAGTATTAAATAATCTAGAATATGATAAAAATGAAAAATGAGGATAATTAAAATAAGGATAAAAGTCTACAATAGTGCACAATATATTCTTGTAGAAAGGAAGTGTTTATAATGAGTAATGAATCAAAATCAAAATCAAACAATCTTCAAAGCTTTTCTAGTACAGGTGGCACTAGTGATTCTAATTTATCTAGCAAAGAAGAACTTAGAGAACAAAAAAGTGCAGGGTGTAATCAATGGGATTCTGTACCACGTACTTATGACAAAGAAGAGTCTACACATAAACATGAAAAAACTGCTACTAATAATCAATGGACATCTACATCTAAGTAAGAATTTACTGTAATAAATACTACTTTAAATAAAGAGGGAGTGGATATTATGAGTGAAGAAAATAAAAAACGTGAGTCTGATAAAATGAATGATGGTTATTATGATTATCAAGGTGGATATATTTCTTATGACCCTGAAGTTTTAACAGAGCATTATACTGTAAAAGGATTTGAAGGTAAAATAAAAGATAAGCAATTATCAAATAGTAAATGGTGTTAATGAATAAAAATATAAATTAAGTATATATATTAATATAAAATACTTAAAGTTTCCTTCATATAGATTTGCTGTTACCTATATGAAGGAAACGATTTTTATGAATCATACTATTATCAATAAACTACGATATTATATTTTTAATTACTTAAACTTTTAAATTGAAAATATCCTAATATATATTTATTTATATATTATTCTATATATTAACACATTGTTTAAGTCTATCAAAAGTTGACTATAATTTTTGTAAGATTTATAATTTATTTATTAAAGGGGAAATGAGGAATTTTTATGGTTTTTTTAGAAAAATTATCTTTATTCAATATGAATCATTTCAGGAGATTATATAATAGGAGTGAAGATGCATATTCGTGCGATAAAAGCTTTTTTGAAATTTATAATGATGAATCTTTTATAGTAAAATATATAATTCGTAAACAAATTAGACTTTTTAGAGTTAATAGTGAATATGTGGGATATATATGGTACGAATATCCTTCGTATAATGGTTTTAGTAATATATATTCTATATATTTGAAAGATGAATATATACATTTAATTAATTCTAAAATCTTATCATTTTTTAATGCTAGTGCCTTCAGATTCGATATGTTAGCAAACTCAAAGGCTTCTTTTATAATGAAAAAATTAAATTTTGATGTTAATTCTAATAACATTTTAATGAAGATAAGGACAAGCAATATTAAAAATAATTTTTGTGAAAATAGAATATTTTTTAAACACTTTAAAGAAGGACAAGATGAAGAATTAAGATGCAGAATTCAAAATTCGGTTTTTAATGAAAAAAATAGAGTTCCTTTAACGATTGAAGATATATATAGGGAAGAAGAGGAAGACTATTATATAAAAGATTTTGGTGTTTTTATATGTAACAATAATGGACAAGTTGTCGGATATGGTCAAATTATTTTCAATAGAGGATTTTATACTATTGTTAATTTAGGAATATTAGAAGAATACAGAAAACATGGGTATGGAGAGTTATTGGTTAGATATCTTATAGATTTATGTTATAGAAATTCTATAAAAACTGTTTATATAAGAGTAGAAAAGAATAATTTAAAAGCCTTATCTTTGTACACTAAAATTGGATTTAGGGAATATCAATCTTTTATTAGTTGGTATAAAAAAATTAATTAATTAGCGTTAGGAGTTGTCTATGAGTATAACTCCTTTAATTATGCATAATTATAGTCTTTTATTTAGAATTATTATTTGTTATAATACTATAGAAATTGTAATTTATACGGAGGAACAATAATGAACTTTGATATAGAAAAACTAGATAGCCAAATGGCTAGTGATGAAAAAAAATTATTCTTTATACAAACTTATGGTTGTCAAATGAATGAAGAAGATTCAGAGAAGCTTTCAGGTATGCTTAAAAGGATGGGGTATGAAAATACTGAGAATAGAGATGAAGCATCTATAATTATATTTAATACCTGCTGTGTTAGAGAAAATGCAGAAAATAAAGTTTTTGGAAATCTTGGCGCTTTAAAAAAGCAAAAGGAAAAGAATCCTGATTTAGTTATTGGAATATGTGGATGTATGATGCAGCAAAAAGGGATGGCTGACGATATATTAAAGAGATTTCCATATGTAAACATAATATTTGGAACTCATAACTCGTATAAGTTTCCTGAATATTTAAATAGAGTTAAAACAGAAGGTGTTCAAATTAAAGAGATTATTGATAAGGAAACCGAAATAGTAGAGGGGATACCTATAGATCGAAAAAGCGATATTAAGGGCTTTGTAACTATTATGTATGGGTGTAATAACTTTTGTACATATTGTATAGTTCCTTATGTTAGAGGTAGAGAAAGAAGTAGAAAGCCAGAAGATATAGTAAATGAAATAAAAGATATGGTAACAAGAGGGTATAAGGAAGTAACTCTTTTAGGACAAAATGTTAATTCATATGGAAAAGGATTGGAAGAAAATATTACTTTTGCAGACCTTCTAAGAAAAGTTAATGAAATAGAGGGACTTGAAAGAATTAGATTTATGACTTCTCATCCAAAAGATTTAACTTTAGATGTTGTATATGCTATAAGAGATTGTGATAAAGTATGCGAGCAAATTCATTTACCAGTGCAAAGTGGTTCTGATAGAATTTTAAAAGAAATGAATAGACATTATACAAAGGAACAATACATCACATTGGCAAAAAAGATAAGAGCTGAAATTCCAGATGTAACATTTTCTACTGATATAATCGTTGGTTTCCCTGGAGAAACTGAAGAAGATTTTAGTGAAACATTAGAGCTAGCTAAAGAAGTTCGATATGATGCTGCTTTCACATTTATTTATTCGAGAAGAAATCATACTCCGGCGGATAAAATGGAGAATCAGATACCAGATGAAATTAAACATGAACGTTTCAACAGATTAGTTGAGATAGTTAATACGGGCATAGCTAAAGGAAATAAGGATGCAGAAGGAAAGATATATGAAGTCTTAGTTGAAGGTTATAGCAAAAATGATGAAGCAAAACTAACAGGTAGAACGAGGAATGGAAGACTAGTTAACTTTGAGGGTGGGGAAGACCTAATAGGGAAATTAGTTAATGTAAAAATAATTAAAGCTAATTCGTTCTCTTTAATTGGAGAAGTTGAAAAGTAAAAAATAAATTTATGATTTAAATAAAATGAATTTAAAATAGTCTGTATAGATTCTTAATAGGAGAGGTGTTATAACTTTCCCTAATGATCATACAGACTATTTTCTTTAGTTGGTTAAAATAAAAAAACATGAGTATATACGAACATCTGTTCTTAAACTATAAAAATAGCATTTTTGTTCAGCATACATATTATTGCTTTTATAATTTGAAAAAAATATAAATTATAGGTTAAAGAACTTCAATGTGGGGTTTATCAGATGATAAAAATAAAAAAATATTTCATGCTGTGATGATATCTTGTGGAATAAATGCCATTTTTATCACCTGAGAACATTTGTTCTGTAAAATATAAGAATTAATTTGTTATTTTTTAAAATATATAGATAAACAGTTTAAGGATTAGATTTATTAGATGAATATATTTTCAAATTTACTAAGACTTTAAGTTTGTATATTCACAAGAAATCATAAATATATTTGTGGAGAAAACCTTTGAAAATGAGCTTTTAAAGGTTCTTAGCTGTAGGTCGTTCCAGCTTAGCTTGTCAAACTGAAAGTTGGAACGTGCTAAAGTGGCTACAACCTGCTGCTTAGAACCTTAAGCGATATTTTCATAGCTTTTCGGAACAAAATATTTATGATTTCGGTAAGTTATCACATAAATTTAGTTTTAGAGTTGGATATCTATAAAGAACTTATCTTTTGATTGTGACAATTGTTTAATTAGTTTTTGATTATATCTACAAATGAACATTCTATTGCTTTTTTTAGATCATTTGGATTCATTTCTATTTGAGAACCTATTTTTCCTCCGCTAAATACAATTGTATCAAATAATAATGCGTTTTCTTGAATAAAAGTTTTAAATATTTTTTTCATACCGAGTGGGGAACAGCCACCTCTAATGTATCCTGTTACTTTGTTTATATCTTTAACATGAATCATTTCTATATTTTTTTCGCCTGCGATTTTGCTGGCTTTTTTCATATCTAATTCTTCAGCAACTGGAATAACAAAAACATAAAATTCTTTAGAATGACCTTGAGTTACTAAAGTTTTAAAAACTTGATTAACGTCTTTTTCTATTTTGTGTGCAACTGCAACACCATCTATCTTACCATCATTATTTTCGTAGCTGTGAGTTATGTAATTTATTTTATTATTATCTAGAATTCTCATAGCATTAGTTTTTCCTTTTCCTTGAGCCATAATTTCAACATTCCTCCGTAAGTTTTAGTTTATATTCATTACTAATGATTAATAACATTGTTTATTTAAATTATATCATAAAAGCAGATATAGTTTTTTATTTTGAGATTATTTCTATATGTGAATTTTAGATACAAAAATTATCTTAATTTGATCAAAAACTGAGTTTGGTTATTGTGAATTTGAACTTTCGTTAAATGTATAAAATATAGTATTGAATAACGTTCGAATTTATTTTTTTATCAGAATCGAATGCTATTTAATGGAGATATAATCGTAAAATTGCGAGAGAAAACAGTACAGTGATAATTATTATCAATATGTAAATAAAAGAAAAAATTGATAGTGTTTAAAATTAATGTTTTTTTATATGAAAAATAATTTGTTTTTTATTTCAAATAAGATTAAAAAATATTCTTTTAGAATTTATGATTGAAGTTATAAATTTGGATTGAGTTTTAATAACCTATGATATTTGAAGAACTGAATTATAAAAGTCTATTATAAAGTATTGATTATAAATGGCTTTTAATAAGAAAGCACAGGGATAATTCTGATATTCATTTAAATGCAAAGACTAAAATTATAATAAAATCAACTAAATTATTATAAAAATAGCTAATAATTATTTCGCTAAATATACATTTAGCGAAATAATTGCATAAATTTATGATATTTGATATAATATTTTTAACTTAGTATGAAATTACTTTATTAGAATAAATTTTATCAATGATAATTTAAATTATTAGTATTGTAACTTAATTAATAAGAAATTTATAAATGTTGCAGGTGAAAAAATGAAATACGATATTCAGGTTCTTAAGAATAATAATCTTCCAGAAAGTTTAGTTGATTTTTTAAATTATTTAGAAACGATTAAAAGTACATCTATAAACACAATTGATGGGTATAGAATAGATTTGACTATATTTTTTAGATTTATGATGATTTATAAAGGGAAAGTAAATTCTGACTCTGTTGAGTTTGAAGATATAGATATAAGCGTTATTGATGATGAGTTTTTAAGAGTTATAAAACTTAGAGATTTGTATGCGTTCCTTTCTTTCACAGAGAAATATAGAGATAACAGTTCATATGCTAGAGCTAGAAAAGTTGCTACTCTAAAGTCTTTTTTTAAGTTTCTTTTTGGGAAAGCTAAAGTGATCACAGAGAATCCGGCTTTAGAGTTGGAATCGCCCAAAATAAATAAGCGTCATCCTGTATATCTTACTCTAAATCAAAGCATCCATCTATTAGAATCATTAAACAAAAATGATAAAAATTACTCCAGAGACTATTGTATTTTGATGTTCTTTCTGAATTGCGGAATGAGACTTTCGGAGCTCTGTAGTATTCAAATTGATAAAATCAGAGATGATACTCTTACTATCATAGGTAAAGGAAATAAAGAAAGAACTGTTTATTTAAATGATGCATGCCTTAAAGCTTTAGCAAATTATTTAAATGTTCGAGATGACTCTAAGGCTTTGCCGGATAATAAAAAGTTTTTATTTTTGTCATCTAGAAATGGTCCTATAAATAAACGTACGGTTGAGATAATGATAAAAAAACATATAACGAATGCAGGGTTAACTGATGATAAATATACTCCACACAAGTTGAGGCACACTGCAGCAACTCTTATGTATAAGTACGGAAACGTAGATATAAGAAGCTTGCAAAGTATATTAGGTCACACAAATATTTCGACTACCCAAATTTACACGCATGTTGACGATGATTCGTTGAGAGATGCTGTAAAATCGAATCCTCTTTCAAAATTGTAAAGCTTATTATTAAAATTTATGATAAAACTTTACTACTACTCTCCTACTATACTTTGGTATGGTTTAAACAAAAAAATAAAAGGTTACTTTATTTTCTATCGTAACCTTTTCATGCTTAATATAAATGCTTTTAGTGTTGTGGTCTTAGTGTGTTTCCGTACATTTTTCCAAACTCGTCAACATATGCAGGTTCTTTTCCTTCATAAACGATAAGAGTATTTCCCTTTCTATAATAATAAGGACTCGTATTGCTATTTGCATTATTGCTACTAGCATTCATTCCATTTGGTACGATTCTATTGATGGCCCATTCTAGCTCTGTTGGAGAATTATACTCGTATATTCTAACTACATCTCCACCTAATAAATAATCTGTTTCATTTCCTTTAAAATAATCATTTTTATTAGTGTTAGTTGATTCTTTAATATCATATCCGGCATTTGTGAAATCGTTTTTAAAATCAGCGGCTCTGTATGTTGTATCATTAGTAGTTAGACCTGTTCTATCCCTCGTAGTATCTGAAGTCGATCCGGCTACATTGTTTTGATTAGTATCCCCTACTGCATTATTTTGATTGGTATTCCCTCCTACAGTTCCATTTCCTGCTGCGCCTTGCATATTTCCGCTAGTTCCACCTTGCATGTTTCCGTCAGTACCATTTTGAGCATTATTAGCGCCAGTACCTGTTCCATCTACACTTCCACTTCTAATGCCATCGTTTGTTATGTCGTTTTGTCTAGTGACATCATTATTTGTTCTTGTTCTTGATATGTTACCACACCCAAACAAAGATATTGAAACCAAAAGAATTGCTGTCAAATTCAACGCTAAAATAGATTTTCGCTTCATAATAATTCATCCTTTCTTGTGAAATCTTCTACGAAATTATTATGTGAAATAAAGCGAAAATCTATGCATTTCTTTAGTGTAGTTTACAAGCTTCTTTTATTCGATTGATTTTTTTAATCTTCTAACTCCAGGATATACTTCTTCTGTCATTTCATCGAGGATCAGATCATCATCTAAACTGATCTCATCTAAATATTCAATATGATCAAAAGCATCTTCGTAAGCGCTGTCTTCAAGATTAAAGTCCTTTACGTCAATGTCATTTGATGTTTTTACAAACTTATTATATATAGATTTTAAATCTAATTTATCTTCGTTAATTTCATGTAATTCATCTTCACTTAAGGATGCTTTTAAGTCATTTAAAAATTCTTCTTCTAGTAATTCGTTCTCTTCTTGTGTTTTTGCAATGTCTTCTATTTTAATGGCTTTTGTATCTATGCCGTTGATTTGCAAACACTTACCACAATTATCACATATTTTATTTTCATAGATATCGCAATAATCATCATCAGTATATTTATATGTCATTTAAAACACCTCATTTTTTTATTATGGAAACTTAATTATACCAAAAACAATAAATTAAATCAATTTTTTTATCGAAGATAGAATATCAAATAAAGAATAAGATAATTTAACGTAGATAAATTATTAAATGCAATCTAATTATTTAATCTAAATTATATCATTCCATTCTATATATTTACTAAGTATAACAACAGCCTTTTCTAGGTAAGTCTTTTCTACTTCAGTAAATCTTTCGAATTCTTCACTATCCAAGTCTAAAACTCCAATAAGATTTTCTTCTTTAATTATAGGAATGACTATTTCTGAATTTGAGGCAGCATCACACGCTATATGCCCCTCGAAATTATGTACATCTTTAACAAGTAAAGTTTCTTTTTCTAATGCAGCTTTTCCACAAACCCCCTTCCCTATTTCGATTTTTGTACAAGCAGGCATTCCTTGGAACGGTCCTAATACAAGAGTATTATTTTTAACCAAATAAAAGCCACACCAATTTATTCTATCTATAAGCGCATTAATTAATGCTGATGCATTACAAAGCTTTGTTATTGGAGAATCTTCATCTCCTTGAATCAAACCTTCAAGCATTATAAGCATGTTGTCTAATTTACTTTCTGTACTCATGCCTTCAAAAATTTTAATATCAAACATATTTACTACCGCCTCACTTTGAAACTATCGTCCCAAAAAAATAATTTTATAACCTTAGTTATTCTACTATAAAATAATACTACCATTTTTAATTAATTGGAATACTTAGTTAATAGATTGTATTCCAATTTAGTGTTGTATCTAAACCAAATACATACTACCTATAAACACTTTAGAACACAAGTTTGCTATGTTATATAGTATATGTTATAATTATTAGAAGAATAGTGAGGTGTTTGTAATGTCAGACGAAAAAGATAAGCAATCAGAGATATATGAATTTTTAAAAAGTTATACAGAGAGCAAAGGTTATCCGCCTTCAGTAAGAGAAATTTGCGAAGCAGTCTCTTTAAGGTCAACTTCAACTGTTCATGGACATTTAAAAAGATTAGAAAAAAAGGGAATGATTAAAAGAGATCCTTCTAAACCAAGGGCTTTAGAAATAGCAGAACTTTCAATGCCGAAAAAAGAAATGATTAACATTCCTATTATAGGCAAAATTACAGCAGGTTCTCCAATACTTGCAACTGAAAACATAGAAGACACATTTACGCTTCCGTTGGATTTTATAAAACATGATAGAGAATTGTTTATGCTGCGTGTTTCTGGCGAAAGCATGGTTAATGCAGGTATTAGAGATAATGATTTAGCTATTATAGAAAGTGCACAAGCAGCTATAAATGGTGATATAGTAGTAGCTTTAATAGAAGATAGTGCTACAATAAAAAGATTTTTTAAAGAAAAAGATCATATTAGACTTCAACCAGAAAATGATGCTATGGATCCTATAATAGTAGATGATTGCATGATTTTAGGAAAACTTGTAGGTATATTCAGATCATTTTAAACAAATTACTTTGTTATTGATTTCGAAATTATATTATAAGATAGTAAATTAATAGACTATTAAATTTTATGATCTATAAAATTTAATAGTCTATTTTTAATTTTATGCCCACTGACATATTGGGAAGCTAGTGATAAATTAGTGATATTATTTATTGACTTCTAATACTTTGCTCAACCCAATAAGTATTCCTATTTTTCCATGATCAAAGTTTAATCCGCCTTGAATATATGCTATATATGGCTCTCTAACTGGTCCATCAGCTGATAATTCGATTGTTGAACCTGAGATAAATGAGCCAGCAGCCATTACAATTTCACTATCATATCCAGGCATTGCCCATGGCTCGCATACTGCAAATGCATCTATAGGAGATCCGGCTTGTATACCACTACAAAAATTAATTAATTTTTTAGCATCGCCAAATTCAATTGCTTGAATTATATCAGTTCTTTTATCTGTTGATGAAGGAAATACCTTAAATCCTGCAATTTCCATTACACGAGCGCAGAATATTGCTGTTTTTACAGCTTCTATGGCTACGTGAGGAGCGGAGAACAATCCTTGATATAAACTTCTCATAAGTCCATATGTAGCGCCATATTCGCCTCCTACACCTGGCACAGTCATTCTATTGGCAGCTGCATCAACATACTGTCTCTTTCCAACGATATATCCTCCACCTGGAGCAATACCTCCACCTATATTCTTCATAAGTGATCCAGCCATTATATCTGCACCATATTCTGTAGGTTCTACAGGTTCAATAAATTCTCCGTAACAATTATCCACAAATATAATTACATCTTCTCGTATTTCTCTTATATGTCTAATAACTTCAGCTATTTCAGAAACTAGAAAAGATTTTCTTGAAGCATAACCAGTGCTTCTTTGAATATGTATAAGTCTAATACTTGGATCATTTCTCAATGCTTCTTGAATTTTATCAAATTGAAATTTACCTTTATTATCTAAATCTACTATATCGGTTTTAATTCCATATTGATCTAATGAACCAGCGTTTTTCTTTTCTGATAGTCCAAGAACGCCAAGCAAAGTATCATAAGGAAGTCCAGAAACACATAAGATCTTATCTCCAGGCATAACATTACCAGCGATAGCACATCCAATAGCGTGTGTACCACTAACAAAATGTGGACGGACAAGTCCGGCTTCAGTATTAAAGATATTAGCATATACTTTATCTAATGAGTCACGCCCTAAATCATCAAGTCCATAACCTGTAGTATTTGTAAAGTGAGAGTCGCTAATTTTTTCTAATTGAAATGCTTTCAGTACTTTAAGTTGATTAAATTCTCTAATTTCATCATATTCTTTAAATTGAGCTTCAGTATCAGATAAAGCCTGTCTATATATTTCAAATGTCCTTTCGCTAATATTATAATTCTTAATTAAAAATTCTTCTGTCTTTTTTAACATATCTAAGTCTCATCCTCCAAAGTTTAGAAATACTCAAAAATAAATAGGCAAAAATGCCTATTTACTAAGTAGTTTCGTATTCGTTATCTGCAAATAAAATTGGTTTAGTTGGCGTTATAGTTGATATTGCATGCTTATATATAAGCATTTGCTTATTATCGCAATCCAAAATAACAGTGAAATTATCAAAACCCTTTACAGTACCTTTTAACTGAAATCCATTTACTAAGTGTATTATTATTTGTATTTTATTTTTTCTCGCATTATTTAGAAATATATCTTGTAGGTTGTTTTGTTGCTTATTGACCAAAATATAACACCTCCATAAGTGATTTTATTACTAATATTATAACGCTAGTTCTTTATTATGTCATTAATAACTTTATCTAAAATTTCATCATCACTCATAATATCCTTGTCTAAAAATATACATCTTTTATCACGTCTAAACCATGTAAGTTGCCTTTTAGCATAATTTCGAGATCCTTGTTTTATCATATCTATTGCTTTATCTAGAGTTATTTTACCTTCTAGATAATATAATATCTCTTTGTATCCTATCCCCTGCATAGATTGAATATCTGAATTATATCCCATTTCTTTTAATCTTATGCATTCATTTAGCAAGCCCTTTTCCATCATTAAATCAACTCTTTTATTGATTCTATCATATAATTTTTCTCTATTCATAGTTAGTACGTAATAATATACATCATATTCACTATTGTAAAAATCCAATCCAACATTATATGAGCTAAAAGGCTTATTAGTAAGTTTAAAAACCTCTAACGCTCTGATAACTCTTTTTCTATTGTTAGCATGAATTTCTTTGTAACTTATAGGATCAATATCTTTAAGCATTTCATGTATATATTCATTACCCTTTTCTAATGCTAAATTTTCTAGATATTCTCTATAACTTTCATCTTTTTCTGCTTCTGTAAAGGTCATATTGCAAGTTAATGAATTAATATATAAACCCGTTCCTCCTGATATTATTGGGAATTTTCCGTTACATATAATTTTTTCTAATGCTTCTTCACCTAGTTGCTTAAAATCTGCTACTGAAAAAGGAGTATCAGGTTCTATTGCATCAATTAAATGATGCTTTATCCCGTTCATTTCATCTTTAGTTACCTTTGCAGAACCTATATCCATATATTTATAGATTTGCATAGAATCAGCTGAAATAATTTCTCCATTTAAATTTTTGGCTAATTTTATTGAAAGATCAGTTTTTCCTACTGCAGTAGGTCCACCAATAACTAATAATTTTTGCTTCATTATTTTATCCCTTCGTTAATAATTTTAAAGTTTATATTCATTTAGAATAATATAAAAGCATTATATTATTCTTTTAAATTTCTTATCAATGTCTATACTTGTAAATTTTATTATTACAGGCCTCCCGTGTGGGCAGTGAAAAGGATCATCTATATATCTTAAATCTTCAATTAATTTAATCATCTCATTCATTTCTAATTTATCATTTCCTTTAATAGCTGCTTTACATGCTTTAGTTGCAATAGCATTATGTTTTACTTCACTTGTTTTTCCGTTTCCTAAATTTTTTAAATTATCAAGTATATCTAGGAACAAGTTTTTAGGATTAAGTCGTCCTAAGAAGTACGGAACTTCTTTTAAAGATAATGAACTTCCACCAAACTCTTCTAATAAAAAACCAGCTTCTCTAAATATGTCTTTATTCTCTTCAAAATAAGAATAATCATCAATACTCAAATCAATTATACTTGGAACAATAAGAGGTTGAATTATAATAGTACCTTCTTCAATTTCTTTAAGATATTTTTCAAATAATATTTTTTCATGAGCAGCATGCTGATCAATCATGTATAAGGTACCGTCATACTCTCCTAATATATAAGTTTTATTATATTGACCTATTATAGTAATTGGTGGAAACTTAGCAATAGGATTTAGCTTAATATTTTCGTATTTGTTTTCTGTAATTACGTTTTCTATAGGTTCAGAATTAGATTTTATTTCATCTTCTGCATTGTCACTATAATCATCCACCGAATTTTCTATATCTGAGTTAGGTTTAAGATCTACAGGAATACTTATAGGCTCTTCATTTTCCTTGTTATAATCAGTGCTTTCCTCAACTATTGTTTTATTAATATTATTCAAGCTTGGATCATATACACTTTTAAAGCTACTCTCGTTATTAGCCTTAAGGTCTTTTCCTTGAGATATTAAAGTCTTTGCTGCAGAACTTGCAAATTTAACCTTTTCTTCTTCTTCTTTTATTTTAAAAGTAATCTCCTCAAATGTTGGTAGTGGTTCTTTTTTTGCATTTTCTTCTTCTTTTATCGCAAAAGTCTCAAAAACTTCATTTTTTAATGCAGTATGAACTGCTCCAAAAATCTTTTTGAATATCATTCTTTCATCATTAAATTTTATTTCAGCCTTTGTTGGATGAATATTAACATCTACATATTCAGGATATACTTCTATAAATAATATAAAGAACGGAAATTTATTTACTGTTGAAAATGACTTAAATGCTTGCTCTACAGCTATTGCTAACGCCCTATTTTTTATGTATCTTCTATTTACGAAAATACTTTGATTATTTCTTGATCCTCTAGCTATTTCCTCAGTTCCTACATAGCCATAAACAGTTATTAAATCTGAACTATCACTAAAGTAAAGTATATTATCTGTTATAGATTTACCATATATAGTTCTTATTACATCCTTGAGATCTCCATTACCAAAGGTATGTAATACTTTTTTATGATTGTTATACAATTTAAAACTTATTTTAGGATTTGCAAGTGATAATCTTGTTACTATATCATTTATTAATGAACTCTCTTTTGATACAGATTTTAAGAACTTCTTCCTAGCAGGAACATTAAAGAATAGATCTTGCACTTCTAGTATAGTGCCTTTATTTATTCCACACTCTGTTACTTCTGATGCTTTACCGCCCTCAATAGATATTTCATATCCAAAAGCTTCTTCATCCTGCTTAGACTTTAAATTAACTTTACCTACAGAGGCTATAGATGGCAGTGCTTCGCCTCTGAATCCAAGAGTATGTATATTATAAATATCTTCTGACTCTTGTATCTTGCTTGTAGCATGCGGAAGAAATGCTTTCGCTATATCATCTTTATAGATTCCGTCTCCATCATCTATTATTCTAATAAGAGAAATTCCACCTTCTTCTATTTCAATGATTATGTTTTTAGAATTTGCATCAATTGAATTTTCAATCAACTCTTTGACTACTGACGCTGGTCTTTCTACAACTTCTCCTGCTGCAATTTTATTTGCTGTGTCTTCATTTAATATATTTATTCTCTTCAAGATGTCCTCTCCTCCTTTCAATGCTTATGGGCGTAAAATGTAAGCGAGAAAATCACTTTAAAATAAGCCTTCTAATGAACAAATTAACTTATTTCTAATACATTGTTATTATTACATACTTGTTTAATATATTCAATAATATTGAAATACTGGTATAGGAATGAGTTGTAATTCGAATATATCTTTTTGACTATGCTTTTTATTGTATACTCTAAATGATTTTAGTATTTCTATTAATATTTCCATTAGAACAAGATTATATTTAATTTACATATAAGTAACAATCTAAACACAAAATATATTTACAATAAATAATATTTGCTGTTAATATGGTTAAGCTAATATGAGAAATTAAATATTTTCTATAAGGAGGCTTTAATATGAATGATAAAGATTTTTATAATTCAACTAAAAGTGTATCTGATCCAGCATCACAAAATTATAATAAGGTAGTAAAAGAAAAAGCACATCAAGAAAGTCCATTTGGGGAAGCTGAGCCTTCTTCTCATACTGAATTTAAAAAGAAAAGACACTAAAATCATAAATCCACGACAAAAATTAAATAATGTCGTGGATTTATGAACTTTAAATTAAATTATCATCTTTCAACAGATTATATAATGTAGGATTAAAATTAAATTGACCAATTAAATTTTCAACTTCTAATAACGCTTTTTCTTTTTTATCCTTAGATATATTAGACTTAGAGGCTCTAATCAATATATTTTTGGGAGAATGTGCAATATCAATAAATTCTAAAAGTTGTGTTTTGTATCCTATGCTTTCTAAAAGGTTAGCTCTAACAGAATCAGTCATAAGTGCTGCAATTCTTTCTTGAACTATTCCATACTTTGTTAGTATTGACAGTGAATCTGTCTTCATTTGGGCGTTAAATTCATGCTGACAACAAGGGACAGAGAATATTAATTTGGCATTCCATTTTATAGCATTATATAATGCGTAATCAGTAGCAGTATCACATGCATGTAATGTTATTACCATATCAACTTTATTATTATATTTAAATCCATTTATATCTCCAAGTTCAAAGTGTAAATTTTCATAGTTATAACTTTGGGCTATATCATTACATTTTTTTATAACATCGGCTTTAAGATCTAATCCAATCATCTTTACCTTAATATTCTTTATTTCTACAAGGTAATAATACAATACAAAAGTTAAGTAAGATTTTCCACAACCAAAATCTAAAACAGTAAGTTCTTTATAATCATTTTTCTTGATTTCATCATCAATAATTTCAACAAAACGATTAATTTGCTTGTATTTATCATACTTTGAGTTAACTACTTTTCCCTCTTTTGTAAATACACCTAAATCTATTAATGGCTCAATAATCATACCCTCTTTTAATATATAATTTTTTTCTTTATTATGCGCTTTGCTAAGTGTTTTTTGATTATCACTTTTTTTCTTACTTAATAGAACCTTACCCTTTTTTGATATTTTCACCTCAAAGCTAGCCGAATTTGACCATGCAGAAATTTGCTTATAATTTGGTTCCACATACTCTATAATTCTATCTTCCAAAATATCTGTATCAATGTTTTCATGGAACACCTGCTTATCAGTATATTTTTCTATTTGATAGTACGTTCTTTTATTATTTTCTTTGAGATATATAACTATTTTATTATATTCAAAATTTTTATTTGTTTTATTGCTAATAACTAGCTTTATAACATTGTCTTCTATTATTTCTTTAATCGCTTTTTTTAACTCTTCCATACTTCAACTCACCTTATATTCAATAATCTTGTTTACTAACAGTATTAATATATTAGTTTTAAACCTATTTTTATATTTTATATTAATTTCATCTACAATACTATGATTATTTATAGATAATTTCAATATTAGGAATTTATTACTCAGGATGCTTCTTCAATTATATTATACCTTTTCTTAATAAGTCCTTGAATGTAGCCCATTCTACAAATTTTCCACCCATACTTTCTAAATGCTTTGTATGCATCTGGCAATCTATAAATATGAAATTTTCGTTTTTTAGTTTTTCCGCAAGCTTTATTAATGCTATTTTAGATGCATTACTTACCTTAGAAAACATACTCTCTCCGAAGAAGCATTTGCCTATTTTGACGCCATATAAGCCTCCCACTAGCTCTTCATTAATGTATGTCTCAACACTCATTGCATAGCCTTTATTAAATAAATTTACATATGCTTTCTTCATATCACTATTAATCCAAGTTCCCTCATTATTTTCTTCTCGTATATCCTTGCAATTACTAATTACACCATAAAAATCTTTGTTGAAAGTTACATGAAACATCTCTTTTTTTATAATTTTCTTCATTGATTTAGAAATTTTAACTTCATCTGGTATTAATATAAATCTTGGCTTGGGACACCACCAAAGAATCGGTTCACCTTCGTTATACCATGGAAATATACCATTACAATAAGCTAATAGCAGTCTTTCTAATGATAAATCTCCTCCAATTGCCAAAAGTCCATCTTTTTCTGAAAGCTCAGGATTAGGAAATAATATCTCATTTGTTAGTCTAAATATAGGCATTATATTCACTTCCTTGTATTTTAATTCTTCTTTTAAATTATTCTATCATATTCTAATACTTAAATAATTCTTTGCAAAAAAATAAGCTTGTAAAAGCTTATTTTTGTTAAAAATGCAAAATACTTTATGATTATAACATTTTATAAAAATCTAACATTGATTCCTTTACCAAGAAGTTGGACGCACTATTGACTTTGGTAAGATTGTATTAGAATCTCCTTTTGCTGAATTAATCTGAGATTGCGTAATAAATAAGCTATCTTTAAGATTAGCACCTCTAATATCTGCATCACGTAAGTCAGCTCCAATAAGATCCGAATAACTCAAATCATTTCCTCTAAGATCTGCTGCTATGAGAAATGCCCCTCTTAGGTCCGCGCCTTTAAGATTAATCTTTTTAAAATCTGCACCAATGCAATCCAATCTGCCAGCAATTGTTTTTTTACGTTTTAAGTTAGTTTTACCGTTACCAAGCGCTTTGGCCCTAACAAATTCGCTTGTTTGCCTGAGTAGCGCATTAACATTATCTCTATGGACCTCTATATCTAAAATCATAAGGAGGTCGGGTGCTGATTTAGTAATATCTTCTGTTTCAGTTATTAGATCATTTATTTTATTTTTTATCTTTTCATTAGTTTTAAATGATAAAGCTTGTTTTAGATACCACAACATTTCATGAAGCTGCCTCATAATCAAAAAGACTTCATACATTTTATCGGATAATTCAGGATTTTCTCTCCAATTATGTCCAGCATATGTAATTTGAGCAACCTTTTGTCCAGCACCAAAACAGTCGTAAGTTGTACAACCTTTAAGTCCTTTTTTTCTCAAATCTTTATGAATAGAGCAACCAAAATCTGATTGCAAATTTAAGCAAGGCTTTCCAGCGCTTTTATTGTTTGGAAATCCGTCTGAAGCCGAAAAATATAATGCAACACAACAAAAACCAAAGCATTCTTGGCAATTAATTTTTAGATCTTCAAATAATTCTTCTTCAAATGTATTTTCGTTTATATATGTCAAAGTAACTCACCCCGTAATAGTATATATAACACAGTCGTAACTTATAGCAAGTAATTTAGCATTAAAATATTGTATTATTTATTTAAAAGCTTATGTTCCAACTACATTTAGAATTATTTTAACATAATTGGAACTATTAAACTACTTTAATAGGATTAGAAAGTTTTTATTTTAATTTTTTAGCTTCAGCAACTAACTTATATAGAGTGTTCATGGCTTCCATAGGATTTAAACTTAATATATCCACTTCGCTAACTTCTTTTAGAAATGCCTCTTTTTCTATAAAAGTAAAATCTAATTGCATATTGTTAGAAGATTCCTTATTCTTATGCTTTTTAGATGAATTTTCAGTCTTTTCATCAATTCTATAATCAGCTTTATCACTTTCTGCTTTATCAAAGGAATCTTTTGCTTCAACTTTTTCTATATATTGACTCTTACTTTCACAGGCTTTTTCAGTAATAGTAACTACACTGCTGCCTCCATTTATATCTACAGCAACCTCATTTTCTATAATTTCTGTATTTGTAACTTTGTGTATATCAAAATTATTTTCGCCTTCAAGGCCTAGAAGAATTTCTTTTGCTCTATTAATGACATCATCAGGAAGTCCGGCAAGTTTTGCAACTTCTATACCGTAAGACTCATCCGCACCACCTTCGACTATCTTTCTTAAGAAGATTACGCTATCTTTCATTTTCTTAACAGCTACAGAGTAATTCTTAACACCAGGCAAAACTCCTTCAAGTTTTACTAATTCATGATAGTGTGTTGCAAATAAAGTTTTACATCTTAAATTTTCGTTACCAGTTATGTATTCAATGACAGACCAAGCTATCGAAAGTCCATCATAAGTTGATGTTCCACGCCCTACTTCATCTAATAATACTAGACTTTTAGAAGTTGCATTCTTAAGTATATTTGATACTTCCCACATTTCAACCATAAATGTGGATTTACCACCAGCTAAATCATCAGAAGCTCCAATTCTAGTGAATATCTTATCACAAATTGAAATATTAGCACTAGATGCTGGTACGAAAGATCCTATTTGGGCCATTAACGTAATAAGGGCAACCTGTCTCATGTATGTTGACTTACCTGCCATGTTAGGTCCAGTTATTAATAGCAATTCCTTATCACTTTGATTCAATGTGGTATTGTTTGAAACAAATTCACCTCTTCCAATTACCTTTTCAACAACTGGGTGCCTGCCATCTACTATTTCGATAATTCCATCCTCATTGATTTCAGGTTTTACATAGTCATTTTCAAGTGCGATTAATGCCAAGGTAGAAATACCATCTAGATTAGAAATTATTCTAGCACTTTTTTTTAGTCTTGCAATTTCCTTCTCAATGGAATCTCTTATATCAGTGAATAAAGAATATTCTAAGTTTATAAGCTTCTCTTCTGCACCTAGAATTTTATCTTCCATAATTTTAAGTTCTTCTGTTATATATCTCTCAGCGTTTGCAAGAGTTTGCTTTCTTACATACCTACCTTCTGGAATAGAATTATAATTTGATTTTGAAATTTCTATGTAATATCCAAATACTTTGTTATAACCTACCTTTAAAGATTTGATTCCGGTAAATTCTCTTTCACGATTTTCCAGAGCTGCAATCCATTCCTTACCATGAAGCTTTGACTGTCTTAATTCATCAACTTCTGAATTATAACCATCTTTAATTATATTTCCTTCTTTTATACTTAAAGAGGGCTCTTCTTTAATGGATGATTCAAGTAATTCTCTTATGTCTGATAGTTCATCTAAATTTTCATAATATTCTTTTAGCAGTTCTGAATTAGCAGTTCCTAAAAGTTCTTTTATAGATGGTAATTTGTCTAATGAAGCTTTAAGAGATAACATATCTTTTGCATTCACATTTTTATTTGAAATTTTACCGACAATTCTTTCTATATCATAAATATCTTTTAAAGAACTTCTTAAATCCTCATTAAAACTAATTGAACTAAATGCTTCGCTAACACCACTTAGTCTTTTTTCTATTTCAGATTTAATAATTAACGGTTCTTCAATCCATTTTCTAATTGTTCTACCACCCATAGATGTAGCACTCTTATCAAGAACCCATAAAAGAGACCCTTTTTTGCTTTTTTCTCTTATACTTTCAGTAAGTTCTAAATTCCTTCTTGAATTTCCGTCGATTGTCATGTAATTAATTATTTCATATTGTTCTAGCAAATTTATATTAGTTAAACTCATTTTTTGAGTTTCATATATGTATTTAAGTAGTACTCTACTTGAAATTTCTCTTTCATTTACTAATCCAGAAACCTCTAAATCCGAAAATTGATCTATAATTTCTTCTTTTGATACGATAAATTCATTAAAGTCTTTCTCTGTAATAAGTGCAGTAGTTATACCCTTTATATCATCTATTAAAGATTGGCTAATGTTTTTATCTACTAAAATTTCTTTAGGTGCAACCTTTGAAATCTCATCTAGTAAGGTTATCTTAATATTATCAAAGGAAGTTGTTTTAAATTCGCCAGTACTTATATCCGAAACTGCTAAACCTATTCTTTCATCACTTTCATATATAGTCATTAAATATGTATTATCATTTTCTAGAGAACTATTAGCATCTATGAATGTTCCTGGTGTAATTATTTTTACAACACCTCTTTTTACAATTCCTTTTGCTTCCTTTGGATCTTCAAGCTGTTCACATATTGCTACCTTATACCCCTTATTAACAAGTCTTGGTATATATGCTGCTGCTGCATGATGTGGTATTCCACACATAGGAGCTCTTTCTTCAAGACCACAATTTTTTCCTGTAAGAACTAATTCAAGTTCTCTAGATACAGTTATTGCATCGTCAAAGAACATTTCGTAAAAATCACCTAATCTATAAAATAGAATACAATCACTGTATTCCTCCTTTGTTTTCATATATTCAACCATCATTGGCGTTAAAGCCATAATTAATTTCCTCCTTTTTATGTAGCTAGGTTACACTATTTATCGACCTAGATTTATATATATTTAATTTAAGGTAATATTTATATAAATTTCATTATACATCTAAAAATCCCTAGAACAATTATAACAATTATCTTAGAGATTTTCATTAATATTTTATTTAACTGAAAATAGATATGAATATTTATCTTAAAAGGATTTTTTTAATTTTAGTTTTTCTTAAAATTGTAATTATTAATGCAGACAATAATAAAGAACAGATAAACCTAATAAGTGTATTTGCAAAAAGTACTGGTATAAACATTGCAAGCCATATCATAACTATTTGATGAGAACAATATATTCCTAAGCTATATTCCCTACAGGCTTTAGAAACCTTAGTAGAAATATTTTTTGTGGAATTAATTGCCCAAATTAAGATTAAAGGGGCTGCAATTATTGATGATAGATACATATTAGCGTCCTTAGCAATTCCAGTTTTATTTAACACAAAGGCTTCAATTAAAAGTAATATAATTGAAAGTATACTTAGTAATCCTGACTTTTGTATCTTTTCATTTAATTTATATTTGCTAACGATTGCACCTAAAGATACAAAAAGAATTGATTCAGTAATACCTACTTGTGGAAGCATAAATATTGAAGTATATCCGTTGATTAATGGATTTATCATAGTTTTTTCAAACAACCCATAATAGGTATCTCCAGTTGTCCCAAATAGATATAATACAAATCCAATTATAAACAAGAAAAACAGCTTGTCTCTTTTTAATAATGGGGAAATTATAAAGATAGTAATAATTAGCGAAGATATATACCAAAGGCTTCCTGTGACCCCTGCAAATAATAATCTCTCAATAATTAAAATAGGTGGAGCACTTAAACTGCTTAAGACAAGTGGAAATAAAGCTATAATCTCAATAAGCACCCATAAAAAATAGATACGTAATAAATGCTTAATAGTTGATCTAGGCTCTTTTTCAGAACCAATTCTATTATATAAAAAGTAACCTGAAACCATAAAGAAAAATGGCACAGCGAGTCTAGCAATACCCATACTAGTAGCAATCCATAAGTCATCATTTACGGATTTAAAAGCCATTGTATGAATTGATACAACTGCAATTGCAAAAACTAAGCGTAATACATCAACCATTCCATAATGAATATCATTTTTTGATTCCATATCACAACACTCTCCCTGAATATATTAATATTTTAGAGTAGGCACTTAGAATTTTAAATGCCTACTCATTAAAATCATCATAAATTACATATGCATCTTCTTGATTGCTCATTTTTTTACCTCCTACTTACTTATATAAATATAGTAGTACAAGTAATAAGCCTTAGTTACATAAAACCTCTGAATTATACACTTTTAAAGCTCAAACGTCACTTAAGCTAAATTAGAGAAAAGTATATATCCTAATGCCGTGACAACAAAAAATTATATTAATATAAAAATACACCAAGTTAAATCCAAGCAATCTGAATCCAACGTGGTGCATTTTCCTTATATAGTGACTTAGTATAATATTTTTTTATTTGATTTTATATAAACTCAACAAATCTTCAATAATTAAAAGTAGCTAATAAATTGTTCAAACTTTAGGTGTTTATCTAACTAAATTTATTACTGTTGCTTTAGGTCTAGACATAGATTCAATTGAATATCTTATTCCTTGAGTTCCTATTCCAGAAGCTTTAACTCCTAGGAATGGGAAATGGTCTGGACCTCTCTCTGTTTTATTATTTACTTGTACTGTACCTACCTCTAATCTGTCAGCTACATAAAATGCATCATCAATATTTTCTGTAAATACTGCACTTTGAAGTCCGTATTCTGATTTATTCGCTATCTCAATAGCTTCATCTTTATCTTTTACTCTTATTATTGGAAGAACTGGTCCAAAAGGCTCTTCCCATGCAAGCCTCATATCAGTAGTAACATTATCAAAAAGTGTTGGGTATATTAAATTACCTTCTCTATTTCCACCAACAATTAGATCTGCACCTTTATCTTTAGCATCATCTATTAATTCCATAACATAATCAGCCGCTTTAGTACTAATTAATGGCACAATATCTACATCTTTGTCTAATGGATTTCCGACCACAAGTTTATTCATTTTCTCTTTAACTTTAGAAATTAATTTATCAGCAACTTTTTCTAATACTAAAATTCTTTTTACTGCAGTACATCTTTGGCCAGAGTATGAGTAACCACCTGCTACAATATTATTGGCTGCAAGCTCTAAGTCCGCATCTTCTAAAACTATAGCGGCATCTTTTCCACCTAACTCCATTAAAAGTGGTACCATGCTAGTTAGTTTTGAAATTCTAACACCAACGTCTGTACTTCCAGTGAAATTAATAAAGTTTACGCCTTTATGAGTAACTGCGTAATCTCCTATTTCGCTTCCTCTACCTGTGATTGTATTTAATACTCCATTTGGTACTCCTGCTTCTTGAAAAACTTTTGCTAAGTATAAACCACATAAGCTACCTTGAGTAGCAGGTTTTAATACTAATGAGTTTCCTACAATTATTGCAGGCGCTATCTTTGATGCTGATAGGTTTATTGGGTAATTAAATGGAGATATTGCAAGAACTACTCCTAATGGCTCTCTATTTACAACTGAGATTTTATTTCTTTTAAATCCAGGGAAAGTATCTCCTGGTATACTTTCACCAGACATATTCTTAGCTGTATCAGCAGTGAATCTTATAAAATCTGCTGTTCTATGAATTTCAGACTTTGAGCTCTTTCTGTCTTTACCAATTTCTCTGACCATAATATCAACAATTTCATCAGTTCTTTCAACTAAAATATCAGCAGATTTATATAAAATCTCGGCTCTTTCACTCATTGGAACTTTACTCCATTTTTTTTGGCCCTCTTTTGCAATACTTAGTACATTATCAACATCTTCCTTTGTCATAGCAGGAACTGTGCCAATTAATGAATTATCAAGTGGCGAATAGATTTCAATTACTTTGTTATCTTTACTACCAACCCATTCACCATTTATTAAATTTTTAAAGTTATTATTTTCGCATTTTATACAATTAAACATTCCTTCACCTCTTTAATACAATTTACTAATTAATATTAATTATCATTTAATAATATAATATACTAATTCTTATATTATATCCAGATAAATTAATAAAATTTAATAATTTATATATTTTTATTCTTGGAAATACGGCGTATTGTTATAAAGTATGGAATATAAAAAATTACTTCTTATGAATTTTATGAAAATTTAAGATTAAAATTCATATTAATTAAAACTTTAAAAATATCCAATACCTCTCCATATAAAGCTTATAAAAATTAGTTATTTTAGCCTGTTATCTTTAGTAAAGAATGTTCTATATCCAAGAGTTACAAACAAAACAGTGGATACAGCAGTACTACCTAATATAGCAAGCATTATACCAATTTGATATTTTATTGCAGTGATAGGAAATGTTCCAGAAAGAATCTGTCCTGTCATCATTCCTGGTAGAGATACAATTCCCATAGTTAGCATATTATTCATAGTTGGAAGTATGGCGCTGTCGAAAGCATTATTAACAATTTGTCTAGTGGCATCAAGTGGGCTTGCACCAAGCATTAACGAATTTTCTATTTCAATTCTTTTATCTTCAAAATCACTACATAGTTTATTTGCACCTAGTGCAATACCTGTCATGCTGTTACCAACAATCATACCTGAAATAGGAATAAAATATTGAGGATTGAACCATGGGCGAACACTAAGAACAACTATTATAAAGAAAGCTGCAGTCAAAAGAGCTCCAAAGGTCATTGAAATAGCAATTATACTTTTTAATTCCTTTGACATTTGAACTTTAACTCTTTTTATTGAATTATAAATTGCAAAAGAAATCATAATTATAATCATAAAAGAAGTTAACCACCAACTTGGATTATTAAATACGAACATGAGAACATAGCCCATTATAGTAAGTTGTATTGTCATTCTAGTTGAAGCAATCAATATTTGTTTTTCTCTTTTGATACCTCGTGATTTAAAAATAATAAGCATTATTAGTACAAAAACATAAGCAATTGAAAGTTGGAAGACTGATAGATTCATTACTGCATTATTCATAATAAGATTTCACAACCTCTCCATTTTCAATCCTAACTATTGAATTGTTATATTTCTGCGCTATTTGCTCTGAATGAGTGATCATTATAAGTTCCTTATTGTTTTCTAACACAAACTTTGAAAAATTATCTATTATAAATTGTTCAGTATCTTTGTCTAGTGCAGCTGAAGGCTCGTCTAACAAATATGTATCAGCATCCATTAACATTACTCTAGCTAGGCATAGTCGCTGTTTCTCTCCTCCAGAAAGGTTACCACATCCATCAGTGAGTTTTTTATTAAGTTCCACTCTTTCAAGAATTTCTTTCATTCTACTCTTTGATGCAGGAAGTTTTTTTGAAAATTCCAATCCAATTTGGAGATTGTCTTCTATATTACCACTGTAAATAACAGGAGTTTGACCTAGCATAACTACATTTCTACGTAATAATATTGTATCAATTTTAGAAATATCTTTATTATTATAAAGTATAACTCCTTCATCGGGTACGTTTAAACGGTTTAACATACGAAGTAAAGTTGTCTTTCCACTACCAGAAGGCCCTACAACACATGTAATTGGTTTATCTATATTCAGAAATTTGATATCTAATATATTTCTAAATTTTATATTTCTAATTTCAAACATATTAATTCACTTCCTCATTATATAGCGTTTGTAATCATTTCTGCACATATCATTCAAATTGATTGATGACATAAACTTTATTATAGATAAAAAATCGCAGGCGACTGTGGTTAAGTTCCATATTTTGCTTCGCACTCTTTAAGAATAAAAAAACCTTGTAACAATTATATCAATAATTACAAGGTTTTTCATTAAATCTATGAATTTTTAATAAGCCCAATAGCTACACCTAAAACGTTAAATTGTTGATCCTCTATAATAATTGGCTGATATTTGTCGTTCTCAGGTATAAGAGCAATTTTCCCATCAATGACTTTATAAGTCTTAAGCGTTGCTTCACCTTCAATATCAACAGCAACAATATCCTTAATACGTGGCATATTCTGCTTACTTATTACTACATAATCTCCATCATAAATATTTTTATTTATCATGGAATCACCTTTAACTTTAAGCATAAAAACATCTTTTGAAGTTCTTATCCAATCCTTTGGTAATGAGTAGCTATCCTCAATATATTCATTAATTAAAATTGGATTACCCGCTGCAATCTCATTAAATACAGGAATATTTACTACGTCGTCTACTTTTTCTTCAAAATTGTTATAATCTACATATATTTCATCTACTGATCCTGAATCTTTTATAAATCTATGAGATATATTTCTCTTTAAATCTATATATTCTATAGACCCTAATGTAAGAGATGAACTTTGTAATGAATTCTTATTAGTCTCATTTTTTTGAATCAACTTATCACTGCTATCTCCAAATTTTTCGATATCTTCAACTTCTATTTCCTTGTAAGATTCATTCAAAGAAATACATTTTCCCTTCATATCATATCCTAAACTAGAAAAGCGGCGTCCCTTAACAAGCCAAGCATTAGGAATAGCGGTTTCAAAAGTATCCATAATAAATGTTATACTAGAATAAGATTTTTCATTATATATTGATTTAACTAATTCTAATTGAACTTTCGTAAGTTGCTGGCTATTATCTATGAATATATGGGTATAATTAATTATTGGAGCTTTTTTTGCTTCATTTAAAGCTAAAAGTTCCATGTCTTGAGCATCTACTTTATTAAGTTTTCTTAAGTTATTAGTATATTCTTCTAAAACTTCAAAGATAACTTGTCTTTGTTTAGAGTTTCTTCTAATAATTTTAGATATCTCAGTGTTCAAATTATTAATTCTACCAACTCTATTAGCACTTTGATACTCTTCAAGTTTTAAATAATTACATGATTTAATCCATTTAATCTCGTCTTTTATGAATTCAATATGATCTAAATTTAATATATTTGGTTTTTTCTTTTCGTATCTTTTTGACACTATAAGTATTGCATCTTTAAGCCCAGCTTCACGCTCTTCAAAAGATGCCAAAGTAAGATTTATATTATTATTTTTTACATATTTATTTAAATAATAAGAGACTAAAGAATCTATTGTCCTTATTTCTAATTTATCACTATTATCTTCATCAAAGAAGCTATTTTGATGATATTTTTCACCTTCAATATTTCTATAGACAGAATAAAAATAATCAGAATATTCTTCGTTACAAGCTGCGACAAGTATTTTATCATCCTTAGATATACAATAATTATTAAGTAGTGATGGAATCTTATGTATAAATGCAGTAGTCTTTCCAGAACCTTTTGGACCTTTTATTAATAGATGACCATTTGGCTTATTATTAATTATCTTTTTTTGTTTTTTGCCAAATTCCATATTTCTCCCCTCCTTTTTTCATTGAATTTCACTTTATAAATCGAACATGAATTCTTAATTATTTTGTAATTATACTATACTTAATAGCTGTATGTAAAGTTTAGAGAAATAACGTAAATTTGTTTGTCAATTATCAAAAAATCTTTAATCAGCTGGTCAAACATTGTATTAATCTTATAAAATAGTTATAATAAACAAAGTAAAATAAGGCAATTTAAATATGGATATACAAACGAAAAAGGAAGGTGACATAATGGAATCCAATATTATATTTTTTGATATTGATGGAACATTATTTAATGAAAAGACTTATACAGTCCCTAACAGTGCTAAGGCGGCTCTAAAAAAAGCACAAGAAAATGGGCATCTAATCTTCATTAATACAGGGAGAACAATTATAGGCATAGATGATTGTGTCAAAGAACTAAATTTTGATGGTTATGTTTGTGGATGTGGAACTTACATAGAATTTAAAAATAAAGAAATACTACATAGAAATCTTGGAATAGATTTATCAAAAGAAATTGTAGCCAAGCTTCGCAAATATAATATCGATGCTATATTAGAGGGTAAGAATGACATTTATTACGATACTAATATACATTCTAAAGAAGTTCTTAGAATCAAAGAACGTCACATAAGGGAAGGATTTTATAAAGGTAAAACTTTTGATGATACTGAAATTAACTTTGATAAATTTGTAATTTGGACTAATGAAAATAGTGATTTTGAAAGCTTTCATAATGAGTTCAAAAGTTTATTTGAATTTATCCATCGTGGTGAAGGCTTTTATGAATTAGTTCCTTTAGGATTCTCTAAAGCATCAGGTATAGAATACTTAATAAATTATTTAGACATTCATCACGAAAACACATATGCTATTGGTGATAGTACAAATGATCTATCTATGCTTAAATATGTGAAAAACAGTATTGCTATGGGAAATAGTACTCCATTATTATTTGACTTAGTATCATTTGTAACAAAGGATATTGAGGATGATGGAATTAAATATGCTTTAAAACACTACAATATTATATAGAAAATTATTTATTTTTAGTTCCTCCTAAAAGAAATGTATAAAATAGCCTGTCGCTAAATATACATAGTAGAAGAAATCTTTTAGGAGGAAAATACTAGGACTCAAAAAATAAATTTATATTGGTATATAAGCAAAAAGCACCTAATAATATAAAATTTCATAGTATAATAGGAAACCTTTAAAATTTAAGGAGTAGTAAAAGTGGAAAATTCAATTAAAGCTATTTGCAATACTTCAACATACTTGGATAAATATCATTCGAATAAAAACTTTTCAAGTAATGATTCATTACTCGTTGGGTCCATAAACAATAGGTCACTAGGCAATAATCGCTATATTTCTTTATTAAACTTTCAACTATCTGAATTACATCCTAACTCTGTAAAGAAAGCATATTTATATTTGTTTATTCAAGATATTAAACCAGATTATAAGAATTCCTTTAGCTTTGGTATTTTAGGTAATTATAGCAATATAGATATAGCTGCTATTGATTGGTCGAGCTTGCCCAAAAAGGATTATACAAAGTTATTAAATCATATAGTACATGGATATAATATAGGACATTATTTAAAAATTAATGTTACTTCATTAATTAGATCTCTAGCAACACATAACGAAAGCTATAATATATTTTTACTTCCTCAAAATCAGGATTCTAATTCAATTATTAAATTATCTTCATTCGAGTCAAAATATCCTCCATATTTAGATATAATAACATATAATACAGATTCGACAAATAATATAGATTTATCGGAAGAACTTAATATTGAAACTTATATTGAAGAACCTGTTGAAGAGAATACTTACGATGATGAGGAGACTGAGACTAATAATTCTGAGGATATTTCTGCATCAAAGGAATCTTCAAATGTTGAAAGAGATAGTGTAAAGGATCAAGAAGATGTTACATTAATTAATCATTTGCTTAATAAAGTTATGGAGATCTTAGTAAATCAAGATTTGAAACTAAATTCTCTGAACTCTTACAGTGAATCTTTAGGCCAAGAAATAAACAGCCTATCAAACAAAGTTGCAGATATCGGTAATAAAATATCTTCATTAGATGAAGATTCTACTAATTTAAAACAAAATGATATTGAAACGTTAAATATAAATATGTCATCATTAAATAATCAGCTATTGGAATTAAAAGCTCTATTACCTAATTTAAGTGTAAATATTGAGAATCTAAAAGAGACAATTAATGAATTTACTAAGACAGGGAAACCTGATTTTTCTAATTTGAACTCTATAAGCTCTCAATTATTAGAAGTATCGTCAAATTTGAATTCATTAACGAAATTAATTTGTTCCATAAAAGCTGAGCCCGTAAACTAGACTACAATAAAAAATCATTTAATATGTATTGTATAATTAAAGTTCTTGTTCAGGTAATAGTAAAATTATTTGAGCAAGAACTTTAATTATATGCTCTATTATTGATTAACACTTGTCTATCTTTAACGAGACTTATTAAAGGTTCTTGCTCAAACATACAGTCTTCATTAGGAATATAGTTTAGAGCCTTTTTATTAATTATATTATTTATACATGTTTTTATAATATTTTTGATAATCACCAGAGGTTACATTTTTCATCCATTCTTTATTATCTAAATACCACTTTATTGTTTGTTTTATTCCAACTTCGAAAGCAGTTTCTGGATACCACCCCAATTCTTTTTTTATTTTGTCTGGTGCTATGCCATATCTTCTATCATGTCCTTTTCTATCCTCAACATATTTTATTAAGCTTTCACTTACATTCTTATCTACATTTTCGTTAATATAAGAAATAACGGTTTTAACAATTTGTATATTAGTTCTTTCGTTATGACCACCAATATTATATATTTCTCCTATCCTGCCATTATTAATTACCATATCAATAGCTTTTACATGATCTTCTACAAAAAGCCAGTCTCTTATATTCATTCCATCTCCATAGACAGGAAGCCTCTTATGATTTAAACAATTATTTATTAATAAAGGAATTAACTTTTCTGGAAATTGAAAAGGTCCATAATTATTTGAGCACCTTGTTATATTTATAGGCATTTTGTACGTATCATAATAAGCTTTAACTATCAAATCTGCCCCTGCTTTACTTGAAGAATATGGGCTATGAGGATCTAAAGGGGTAGTCTCTTTAAAAAAGCCTTTAGAACCTAAGGAACCATAAACTTCATCTGTTGATACTTGAAGAAATTTAACGCCTTCTTCAAATCCTTGATCATTTTCCCAAGCATTTTTTGCGCAATTGAGGATATTAACAGTACCAAGTATATTTGTTTTCGCAAATACTTCAGGTTCTTTTATACTTCTATCAACATGGGATTCTGCTGCAAAATGGACAACATAATTTATATGATATTTCTTAAAAAGTATTGCAACTAATTCTTTATCGCAAATATCTCCTTGAACAAATTCATATCTTTTATCATTCTCTATTGATTTAAGATTTTCTAAATTCCCCGCATAAGTTAACTTATCTAAATTTATTATATTAATATCTTCGTATTTATTTAGCATATATAAAATAAAATTTGACCCTATAAATCCAGCTCCACCTGTAACTAAATAAGTTTTCATGACTACAACTCCTTCATTTCACTTGCCTAATTTACTTATAAACGCTTCTATTGCATCTTTCCAATCTCTCATTTCATCGCCAACAGTATTTCTTAACATCGCATTATCGAGAGACGAATATTTAGGCCTTTTTGCCTGAGTCTTATACTCTTCAGAAGTACAAGGTCTTACTTCACATTCTTCTCCAGATAATTTAACAATTCTTTTAGCAAATTCATACCATGTACACTCGCCATTATTGGTACAATGATATATTCCATAATCTTCTGTTTCTATTAGCTTCAAGATATGATATGCTAAATCATTAGCATAAGTAGGATTTCCCATTTGATCATTTACAACATTAATATAGTTTTTTTCTTTAGAAAGTTTCATTATGGTATAAACAAAATTACTTCCTACATAACCATAAAGCCACGCTGTTCTTACAATAAAATGCTTTGAACATAATAGCTGTACATACTGCTCTCCTAGAAATTTAGTTTTACCATATACACTAGATGGTGAAGCTAAATCATATTCTTTTAATGGCTTATGAGTATTTTGGTTAAACACATAATCGGTAGAAACTTGTACTAGTTTAGCGCCTATTGAGTCACAAGCTATAGCAAGATTTCTTGGTCCTATTGAGTTAACTCTAAACGCAAAATCTTCATCAATTTCGCATCTATCAACATTGGTGGCTGCAGCGCAGTTTATTACTACCTCTGGCTTTAAATAACTCAGTACCTCTTTAACCTTGACTAAATTTGTTATATCTAGCCTATCTACGTCAAAGCCAATAACTTCAGATACTTTTATACTCTCCGATATTTCTCCTATATCAGCTCTTCCGATTTTTATTATTTCAGTAATCTCTCTACCTAACTGTCCTTTTGCTCCAGTTATTAATATCTTCATTATAAAATAAGCACCTCTTTTAACTATATATTATAATCTGGATATTACCTTAAAAAATTTCATTTATTCCTACATTAACTTTATCATTTTCTGATAAAATTACCTTAATAACTTTCTATAAAAGTTATGCAACGTTTAATTAGTATCATTCCTCTTAATTCATTCCCTGTACTAAAGTGCATAAAAATCTGTACCTTTATAATTAAATATAGCTTCATCATAAAGTACTAAAAATCAATATGAAAAATCTTACGGAATATAAAATAAGCTTTATTATATAATGATATGTAAAAATTAGAGGAATGCTGCAAATATATTCGTCATTATTTTCAATTCTTTTGCTCTCCTCTAATATTCCATAGATTATAGTTATTGTATATAGGTATGGATATCATTTCATCTACAATTGCTTTTGTAGAAATCAAAACACTAACTTCGAACTTCATTTTTTCATTTGCAACAACTGGATTGCTTGTTATTGTAGCAAAAGAATTTACTACAAACTCTACTCCTTGTTGTTCTGCATAAACCGGTATATATAACCTTGCTTTCTGCATTCCTTCAATCTTTCCTTCTACAATATATTTTTCTTCATCCTTACCTTTAAACTCCACGATATATGGTATGTAAAAATTATATTGTAATATTGAATATTCTTTTCGAGTATTTACAATAGTTATATTTTTTGTTTCATTTATAACTTCACATTTTTTAAATTTAATATATTCTAGGTTTATAATTGCATCCTTATTTAATGGTAGTCTAATTGAAATTCCAGAGAAAATTATTTTTTCTTGATAAGTAGATAGAACTTTTTTTGCGATTATAGTAATACTATTTTCCTGTTTTAATTTTTCTTCTGAATCTGTTAAATTAGAAAATTCCTCCTGAACTTGGAGTTTACTTTTAGTTACTATCCCTATATCATATGGAAGACTATTATTTTGTTCGAAAGTAAATGTATCTATAATTTTATTATTCGAAGTATCAATTCTATCAATTACTCCTCTCCCATCATCACTTCGACTTGTTACTAAGAGTATTTTTTTGTCTGGAGACAATCGAAGCCTTTGTATTTTGGGAAGCGTAGTTTTTATATTTGTTATGCATTCTTTCTTTAGCAAGTCTATAACTTCAATTCTATGCAAGCCACTATTAGCTGCATACAAAAAAGTTTCATTCTGCTCTAGAGCTGTAATTATAGAACCTATTTGTAGGCTTATATATGAAATATCTCCATTTTCAAGATTAAGTATAGAGACATTTCCTTTATAATTTCCTTTATTTGCTCCTTTGTTAGCGATATAGATACATTTCTCATTTTTTTCTATAATAATATAGTTTGGTAAAATGCCAACTTCTTTATATAGATTGATTAAATGAAAATCTGATGTATCATATACCTTAATTTCATTCTGTAAAATATCTAATACAAATAATCTTTTCTTGGATTTATCAAGTTCCAAGCAATTTGCCGCTATAAAGCCTTTCAAAGAACCAATCTTTTCACTAGTTTCTAAATTATAAATGCATACCTCTTCCGTATCGCATGCATATATCTTTTTATTATTGGAATCCACTTTTATATTGCCATTATTGGGGATATTCCATGTTTTATCAGAATTAAACAAATCATGAATAAGAGTAACTTTATTATTTCGATCACTAGCTATATATATATTGTTTTTTTCGTCTATAACTATATTTTGAGGCCTTGGACCAATTTCAACTTCTTTTATAATGCGATAAGTATCACCATCAATAATAGATACTCTACCTGTGCCTATATTTGATACATAATAAATCATCTTCTCTAGTTTATCAATCATAAGTTTGCTGTCACCCCATCATTTTCTTATATTAAAATTTATGCTTTGTTCTTCGTTATTATGCAACAAAAACATGAAAAGACCTGGTTTAACCAGATCTTATTCAACTAATTCATAAGTTTCATTTTTCCCTTCTCCTAAAATCTTATACATTGCGGTTGGATAAATATTATTCTTATATAATTCTGTTTGAACAATTTCCATATCTATATCTTTGAATTTGACTGCCTGAGTGCAGCTAATATTAATTTTATTAGGAGCACTAACTAATTTTGTTTTAATATTTCTTTTAGTTAAATGTTCATATATATATAGTGCTCTCTGATGACAAGTAAATACCATTATATAATCATACTTTTCTGCTTTCATATAAATCGCCTCTATCTGGTGTTATCCTAATATTATTTATAAGATATTTCTACTTTATTGTATGTTCTAAAATTTTAGAAGTGATTCTATATTCCACTTGGCTTCTTTCTTAATAAACGTTCCATAATAGATTGATTCCTTTCAAATTCAAGGTCTTCATATAATTTATTCTTTTCTTCATTTATTGTCATGACTTTCTGTCTAATTATTAGATTTTCATTTTCAAGTTCTAATAATTTTTTTTCTATACTTATCCTAATATCTTTTTCTTTTAGTAATTGATCTTTTGCTTCATTCAACTGTTTTTTTGCATCATCCAGCTGCTTTTTTGTATCATCAAATTCCTTTTGAAGATTTTGTTGTAACTCTATAAATACATTATAATTCTCATCTGTCTTACGTTTTTGTTCTAATATTATTGCAATTCTCTCTTCATAATCATCCATGAATCTTTGTTTTTTTTCTAATTGCATATTTAATGAATCAATTTTCCTATCCAAATTTTTCTTTTCTAACTTCACTTTAGATAATTCGATTTTTAAATTTTGAATTTCCTCATTTTCATTAAATGAAATTTCATTATTAACTTGATTCGTCTCATGTTTCAATGAATTATTCATAGTAAATCTATTTGGAATATATAGATTTAAATCAGGTTCATCTGTTCCGTAAGTCTCTAGTAATTTAACGGAATTATCTCTGTTATAATGCATAAAACAATGGTATCTCATTACTGTAAATTCATTACCTTTATCAAAATATATAGGGCTTTCCCATTGCTCATTATTAAAAAATGAATAAAATATCTTATTTTGTTCTATCCAACAGGCACATAATTGGTTATTTCCAATAAATAATATTGGATCGATTAATTTCATATTACTTTCACGAACTCTGTAAACTTGTATATTACCACTAATATCTATACAAACGTGATCAATAAAATACAATAAATCTTCTCTAGATTTGTTTAATATATGAACATCCTGTTGTTGGTCCCTTAACACTTCAAAAGATATATCATCTCCTTGAATCCCATAAAGTCTTTTAGCAGAAGACCATTTACGATTTTCAAAGTTACAATAGTTTAGTGAGACTTCATCTCCTTCATCTGTGATGAAAAATACTTCAAGACCACTTTGTTCATTTGTGTTTACTAAATAATATTCCTTTAAGTTAGGTACCAAGACGATATCTTGCAGCGAGAAAAATTTCGTTTCTTTTCCATTCCAGGCACAATGCATTAACACACCGTGATCACTGCCATCATTGCTTATGAGCAAAAAAAATATATGCATTTCTTCTCCAATAATTTCAATCTTTAAATGCTCTATTTGAAACTCATCAAAATCCATTTGATATAGAGTTTTTCCGACCCAATGTTTATCCTTCATTGTGCAATATTTCAATTCACCCTTAATATTGCTGTATACTATATGTATTCTTTCATCCCCCTCAACATAAACAGCAAACCCCAATACTTCATTATTAATCAAATTTTCTTTAGTCCATTTTCCTTCTTCATACATAATTTTATAACACAATTCTCTATTATCATTTCGGAAAAATTTCCATATGTTATCAGTATAATCAACATATATACTATTCATGCCACTCCCTCCTTAATAAAATTATATTTTTAATAGAAGTTTATTATGCTTTTTTGTAAAACTTATTTTAATTTAACTTTTATTATCACCAGCATAATGTAATTTCATATAATGTATTGTAAATGTTGAATAAACTTATGTTCAATATACTTTTTGAAGAGGAGGAAAATATATGCCCATTAACTTCAAGAAATTTTCGCCACGTCCTGGCCTTGTAAATAAACAAGGACATTTACCAGATCCTTCTGAATTAGTTTGCATTGAAGTGCCAAAGATTTTCGATCAATGCCTAATAAAAAGATGTCTTGTATATGGCGATGGTCCTGACACAAATACAACAGATTCTGAATTAAGAAGCAATCCACTAACAGATCCTAAAAGATATATTGGTAGTAGAGATTTTAATTTAACATTAATTTCTGTGGATAAGATTCCACTTGCAGGCAGACCTGGCTTCAAAAAAATAGTTATTTCCTATAGAATTACTTTCTATGCAGATTATATAGATGCAAATGGTGTAAATCAAAGCGAACTGTTCGAAGTTAATAGAACCGATGTAATAGGAAAATTTTATTGCCCTGAATCTATAGCTCAAATTTCTGCTAGCTTTGTTCCTGTTCAAGATGCAGCTGATTTGGATTCTAATATAATAAAACTTGAAATGGTTGCCCAAGCTTTAGCAGGTGAATTATTAGAAGATGAAGAAGGAAACGACGTTTTAGATATAACTTTAGGTTACTATATTGTTGTAAAATGTGAGCTTATTGTTCAACTTCTTATACCAGCTTATGATTATTGCCCTGTTCCAAAAGAACCATGTGAAGAGGAACCAGAGGAAGACCCATGTGAGAGATTTGAAAAGGCTCCAATTCCTAAATTCTATCCTGATCAAAACTTAGAGCCATTATTCTCAGACTGTGATGATAATGATCAATAGTATTATTAACAAAATAATTAACATTATAATTACAAGGATTATTAGAATTTCTGTAGATAAATAGATTGAGGTCTTTTACTAAAAATAGATATAAAGATGTGATGATATCCTTTTATTGAATTATTATATTCAATTATAAAATTCAAGTATTATCATCACCTTCTTTGATAAAGTTCATATATTATAGTAGAAGAACCAAAGAACTCTAAATTATCCATATAGAAATTTTTATAAAAATTTATCTAAATTAAAAGGAGGATTCTATTTATGAATTCAATGTCAAAATGTCATGATAATCATGATAATTGCAAGAAAGAAAAAGATTTATGTCCAACAATTATAAAATGTAGTCAAGCCGGTTCAGTAACAGTTCCAGCAGCTACAGTATTGGGAACATCTTTTCCTCTTACTGCTCTTACTGTAAACACTGAATGTTTAAAAAACCCTTGTGTGAAATTAGAATTTACAAGCAATCTTGTTGCTGCTGTTGCATTCACAGGAACAATAAATTTCCAAGTATTTAAAGTTTGTAGAAATCAATCTACTCCAATCCCAGTTGGACCTGCATACACTTTTAACTTAGTAGCATTATTAAGTTCACAAACATTCTCTTTCTTTGTTTGTGACTGTGGCGATTTCTGCTGTGATGATTGTTGCACTTATACTGTATCTGCAACAATTACTAGTGCAGTTACTGTTGGTACTTTAAGTATTAATAATGCAACTTTAGGTGCAATAGCAACTTGTGGATCAAGTTCATGCTGCTAATAGTAAAATCTAAATTGCTTAAGTCTTTAGATTTAGATATAATTTGAATATTGAATTATATTCAAAATTTTATAAAATCTAATGTAAATTATTCTTTAATTAGTTGTAAAATCTAGAATTAAAAATAGTTTAAACTCGAGGTTAATGCCTTGAGTTTTTCTATATAAAAAAATAGGAGGAACTATGAAAAAATATTTTACTTTATATTGGCCTGGACTTCAAAATTTTCATCTTACAAAAGATGTAGGTTTAATCCCTTATGTCTTTCAAAAGCATTTAAATTATGAGGTTTCTATTTTATGCGGCAAAAATGAAGAACATTATGATGAAAAACTTACAAAAAACATTACTCTTAATTTTATGGACGATGAAGCTTCAGTGACAGCCTTATTGCAAAAAACCGATGTCCTTATGTTTATTGGCTTATATGATTTTAATTTAAATATGATAGAAAGATTTAAATCAGTAAATCCCAATGGCAAGATTTATTTAAAACTAGATTTAAATAGATATTGGCTAAATAGAATAACTTTTAATAATCGAAGCATTAATTTGTTAAGTAATAACAGTTTGGTTTCCGTAGAATCTAAAAATCTAAAAAAAATAATTGATGATACCTGGCCTATAAAGGTTGAGCATATACCTAATGGATTTTATGATTTTTTTGATAGTCCATTGATAAATTACAAGGATAAGGAAAATATCATATTAACAGTTGGCAGGCTAGGTTCTTATGAAAAAGCTACTGAAATTATAATGGAAGCCTTTAAAATAGCGTCAGAAAAACTTCCTGACTGGAAATTAAAATTAGTAGGCCCCATTGAACCAGGTTTTAACGAATATATTAATAATTACTTGTATAAGTACTATCCTAATTTACAAGGCAAAGTCATTTTTACAGGCCCCATCTATGATAGAAAGTTACTCATGGAAGAATACAAGAAGTCAAAAGTATTTTGTTTGACTTCAAGGGTTGAGGCTTTTGCTCAAGTGTTTGGTGAAGCTGCTTTTAATGGAAATTATATTATATCCTCTGATGTAGAGGGAGCAATAGATATTACAGATGATAAAAAATATGGGGATATATTTCAAATAAATAACTTTGAGGAACTTTCAAAGAAATTGATTTCAACATGCTCAAACGAAAAACTACTTGAACAGGTGTGCAATGATATTCAAATTAATACACGAGATAATTTTGAGTGGATAAAAATCTGCAAAAAAATAAACTCTTTCTTTTAGAATATGGCAAAATCAAGATATTTTAAACTCTATTTTTCACGCTTTTTGTTAATTTTCATAAAATACAATAAAGCACTAGTATGATTTTAAGTATGGTTGTTTATAAATAAACAATTACTATATTAATCTATTACAGGAGATATTAAAATAATGTTTCAAAATAAAAAAACTTCAATAATAATACTAACCTATAATAATATTAATTATAATCAAATATGCCTTGAAAGCATAAGAAAATACACTGCTTCAGACACTTATGAAATAATCATTGTAGATAATAACTCTAGTGATGGAACTAGAGAATGGCTTAAAGAACAAACTGATATTAAACTCATTTTAAATGATGAGAACTTAGGCTTTCCAAAGGGCTGTAATCTTGGAATAAATGCAGCTGAAAAAGATAACGATATTTTAGTTCTAAACAATGATACAAAAGCTACACCAAGATGGCTTGATAACCTTAAAGCTTGTCTATACAGCAATGAAAAAATTGGTGCTGTGGCCTCAATTACTAATAATTGTTCCAACTATCAGGCAATAAATGTTCCATATACAGATATAGAAGATATGATCGATTTTGCAGACAAAAACAATATTTCTAATTCAGATATGTGGGAAGAAAAATCCAGATTGGTAGCCTTCTGCATGTTAATTAAAAGAGAAGTTATTAATAAAGTCGGAACCTTTGATGAGCGGTTTACTCCTGGAAATTTTGAAGATGATGATTTATGCATGAGAATTGTGGATGCTGGATATAAACTCATGGTTTGTAATGATAGTTTCATACACCATTTTGGAAGCACATCTTTTAAGAGTGATTATGCTAAATTTAATAACATTCTAAAAACAAATGCTCATAAGTTTGAAGAAAAATGGGGTTTCAATTCTAATTCAGAAAGTTTATTAAAGTTTGATATTATAAACCGTATAAATGAACCAAGAGAAAAAAAATTAAATATTCTTGAATTTAATTGTGGTCTGGGGTCTACCCTGCTTAAATTAAAATATATTTATCCTAATGCAATGCTTTATGGTATAGAGCCAAATAGAAATGTAGCCAAAATATGTGAAAAAATAATAGAAACAATAACTCAAGATTTTGAGGAAAACTATACCATGAACTTCAAAGAAAGCAAAACCAACTTTTTTGATTATATAATTATTGGGAATAAACTTCAATTTAGTAAGGATCCATGGAAATTACTAACTGAGTTAAAAAAATATTTAAAGCCTGATGGATATATAATCGCCACAATACCAAATTTAATGCATTATTCTGTTATAAAAGGTTTATTAAATGGAACTTTTATCTATAATCACGATTCCATATTAAATCCAAAGTGCACAAAATTTTTTACATTACCAGATATACAAAAAATATTCGAGGAATGTGGATATATAAATCCATATATATTTCATTACTCTAGAGAAATATCACAAGAAGATAATAATTTTTTAGATCAAATATGTAATGTCGTTGGAAGTGATATGAAAGGCTTTTTTATATCCTACCAGTATGTAGCTAAGTTTCAAAACAATACTTTTATAGATACCCAAATCTGAATTCAGATTTATGTGGTAACCTATCAAAATAATAAATGTTTTTGCAACCTCAATGGTTGTAGTATTCCGAAAAAATATGGAAATATAACTGAAGTCCCTAAGCTGCAAGTTGCATCCAATTTAGCATGCCACCGCTTTTTGCGTTACAAGCTAAATTGGAAATTTCCACACAAATTCTATTTTGATTTTTTCATTTTCTTTTCTTAATTTAGAAATTTCTTCAACATCTTTTTTATGTTCCCTCTCATTCGGACACGGCTCTCTTACTTTAATTATAATTTATTTCAAGAATGTGTCCATAAAATTATACTAACATCATAACATCAGTAATTATGAAAAAATATTCATATATTTATAGATACATAGAAAAATATTTATATAGAAATATATATTTATAGGTATCTAGTTTTATATAAACATATTTTACTATTTAAATATAAAAATATAAAAATATTTATAGTAAACATGCGGGTTTTAAGAACATGAGGATTTAAAGCGCTTATTTTAAGTATATTTAATCTAAGAAAATTATAGATTAAACTGTCCATATATAACACTTGTAAAATAAAAATGACAATAGGAATTTGCATATTATAGTCATTTATCATAATTGTAGCAGCTTTAATCATTTTACATATATTATATTAGACAATTATATAATGGTTAGGCCATTTGAAAACAAAAGAAAATTAAGGAGATGATACAATGCCTAGCGTAATTCTTAGTCCCACCGCGGATGCATATATATCATTGTTAAATCCCAACACAAACTTTGGATTTTCAAGTCTTCTATTTACAGGAAGATTTGTTCAGCCTAATGATCTATTCAGAAGTTTATTAAAATTTGATTTAACTGGTTCTGTTCCGTCCGGAAGTTCTATAGCAAATGCTTCTTTAAATTTATTTGTTTTTAGAAAAGATCTTCCTGATGCTGTTTTGTCTCCACAGACTGTCAGCGTATTTACAAATGCAAGCGACTTTTCTGAAAATACAGTTACGTGGAATAATGCACCGGCAATAAATCCGACAATTTATTCTATAAATGTAACTGATGCAGATGTTGGTAGGTATATAAGTATTGATATAACTAATTTAGTAATAGATTGGGCAAACAACCCAGCAACAAATTTTGGTGTAACATTAACTGGTATTGAAAATGTAATTGATACAATTATAGGTTACTTCTCAAAAGAGTGGGCAGTTGAAACACAAAGACCATTCCTTAGCATAGAATTCTCATCTGGAGGAACTGGCGCTACTGGTGCTACTGGCCCTACCGGACCTACCGGACCTACTGGTGCCACTGGACCTACTGGTGCCACTGGAGAAACTGGACCTGCTGGAAATACTGGCAGCGCAGTTACTGGTGCCACCGGACCAACAGGCGATACTGGCGTTACTGGACCAACTGGTGATACTGGTGTAACCGGACCAACTGGCGATACTGGTGTTACTGGACCTACAGGTGATACTGGCGTTACTGGACCTACAGGTGATACTGGCGTTACTGGACCTACAGGTGATACTGGCGTTACTGGAGCAACAGGTGATACTGGCGTAACCGGAGCAACAGGTGATACTGGCGTAACCGGACCTACGGGTGATACAGGTGTAACTGGACCTACAGGTGATACTGGCGTAACCGGACCTACAGGTGATACTGGTGTAACCGGACCTACAGGTGATACTGGCGTTACTGGACCAACTGGCGATACTGGTGTTACTGGACCTACAGGTGATACTGGCGTAACCGGACCAACTGGCGATACTGGCGTTACTGGACCTACAGGTGATACTGGCGTTACTGGACCAACTGGTGATACTGGCGTTACTGGACCTACAGGTGATACTGGCGTTACTGGACCAACTGGTGATACTGGTGTAACCGGACCTACAGGTGATACTGGCGTTACTGGACCTACAGGTGATACTGGTGTTACTGGACCTACAGGTGATACTGGCGTTACTGGACCAACTGGTGATACTGGCGTTACTGGACCTACAGGTGATACTGGCGTTACTGGACCAACTGGTGATACTGGTGTAACCGGACCTACAGGTGATACTGGCGTTACTGGACCTACAGGTGATACTGGTGTTACTGGACCTACAGGTGATACTGGTGTAACCGGACCTACAGGTGATACTGGCGTTACTGGACCAACTGGTGATACTGGCGTTACTGGACCTACAGGTGATACTGGCGTTACTGGACCAACTGGTGATACTGGTGTAACCGGACCTACAGGTGATACTGGCGTTACTGGACCTACAGGTGATACTGGTGTTACTGGACCTACAGGTGATACTGGCGTTACTGGACCAACTGGTGATACTGGTGTAACCGGACCTACAGGTGATACTGGTGTAACCGGACCTACAGGTGATACTGGCGTTACTGGACCTACAGGTGCTGGTTTAGCTGCAGATGGTTATGTATATGAACTTGCAACAATAGCCGATTCAACTGTTGTTGGTGGTGCAGACGTTCCATTCTCTAACAATGGACCGTTAAGTGGTGTAACTCATACACCTGGTACTACTACTATTACCGTAGTAAGTGCCGGCACTTATGAAATAAATTATGGCATCAGCATAACAGCAGGTGTTGGTTCACAAATTGCAATTGCTGTAAATGGTACTGTTGATGCATCTACTCCTATAACAGCTTTAGTTGCTACTGGTGAATTATTCGGAAGCGCTATATTAACTCTTGCTGCCGGAGATGTCATCACTTTAAGAAATAACTCAGCAACTCCTTTAGTAATGACATTGGCTCCAGGAGTTGGCTCTCAATTAACCATTAAAAAATTAGATTAGAATATAAGATTGGCCCTCTGCTAAAATCAGAGGGCTTTGATATAAAATCAAGTACATTTTTCATAGCATTCATTATTTATTTAAAGTTTCAGTATAGAGAAATATTGATTTTTTTATCTATTCTATAGTACATAAAATTTAAAATTTGTTCCATTTTTATATACATAATTGCATTATATTGTGCCAAGACTTTACAATTTTCCGTATATTATTAGTGACGTATCTTTTTTTATCTAGGAAAAAATAAAGAAATTAAGGAGATGACACAATGCCTACTGCAATTCTTGTCCCTATTGCAGATGCTTATATATCATTGTTAAATCCAAACACGAACTTTGGATTTTCGAGTCTTTTATTTACAGGGAAATTTGTTCAGCCTAATGACCTATTTAGAAGCTTATTAAAATTTAATTTAACTGGGTCTCTTCCATCGGGAAGTACTATAACAAATGCTTCCTTAAATTTATTCGTTTTTAGAAAAGATTTACCTGATGCTGTTTTATCCCCACAAACCGTCAGCGTATTTACAAATGCAAGCTATTTTTCTGAAGATACAGTTACGTGGAATAATGCGCCAGCAATAAATCCAACAATTTATTCTACAAATGTTACTGATGCAGATGTCGGGATGTATATAAGTATTAATATAACTAATTTAGTGATTGATTGGGTAAATAACCCAGCAACAAATTTTGGTTTAACATTAACTGGTATCGAAAATATAATTGACACTATTATAGGCTATTTCTCAAAAGAGTGGGCAGTCGAAACTCAAAGACCATTCCTTAGCATAGAATTTTCATCAGGTGCAACAGGATCTACTGGGCCTACAGGTGACACCGGAGCAACCGGACCTACTGGAGATACTGGAGTAACAGGATCTACTGGTGCGACTGGAGTAACTGGACCTACAGGTGACACCGGAGCAACAGGACCTACAGGTGATACTGGAGTAACAGGAGCTACAGGTGACACAGGAGTTACCGGTCCTACTGGCGATACTGGCGTAACCGGACCTACAGGTGATACTGGTGTAACCGGACCTACTGGAGATACTGGTGTAACCGGACCTACAGGTGATACTGGAGTAACAGGAGCTACAGGTGACACAGGAGTTACCGGTCCTACTGGCGATACTGGCGTAACCGGACCTACAGGTGATACTGGTGTAACCGGATCTACAGGTGATACTGGCGCAACCGGATCTACAGGTGATACTGGTGCAACCGGACCTACTGGAGATACTGGAGTCACAGGTTCTACTGGTGCGACTGGAGTAACCGGAACTACAGGTGATACTGGAATAACCGGACCTACTGGAGATACTGGTGTAACAGGAACTACAGGAGACACAGGAGCAACTGGATCTACAGGTGACACTGGAATTACTGGACCAACTGGCGATACTGGTGTTACTGGACCTACAGGCGATACTGGTGTAACAGGATCTACAGGAGATACTGGTGCAACCGGACCTACAGGAGATACTGGAGTCACAGGTTCTACTGGTGCGACTGGAGTAACAGGAACTACAGGAGACACAGGAGTAACAGGATCTACTGGTGATACTGGAGTTACAGGATCTACAGGTGCTACTGGAATTACCGGACCTACTGGAGACACAGGAGTAACCGGAACTACAGGTGATACTGGAATAACCGGACCTACAGGAGATACTGGTGTAACAGGAACTACAGGAGACACAGGAGCAACTGGATCTACAGGTGACACTGGAGTAACAGGACCTACAGGTGATACTGGAATTACTGGACCAACTGGCGATACTGGTGTTACTGGACCTACAGGCGATACTGGTGTAACAGGATCTACAGGAGATACTGGTGCAACCGGACCTACAGGAGATACTGGAGTCACAGGTTCTACTGGTGCGACTGGAATTACCGGCCCTACTGGTGCGACTGGAGTAACAGGAACTACAGGAGACACAGGAGTAACAGGATCTACTGGCGATACTGGTGCAACTGGACCTACAGGTGATACTGGAGTAACCGGATCTACAGGTGATACTGGAGCGACAGGAACTACAGGTGATACTGGAGTTACAGGTCCTACAGGTGCTACTGGAATTACCGGACATACTGGAGACACAGGAGTAACTGGACCTACAGGTGATACTGGAGCAACAGGAGCTACTGGAGACACCGGAGTCACAGGTTCTACAGGTGATACCGGAGTCACAGGACCTACTGGAGATACTGGAATAACCGGCCCTACTGGCGACGCTGGAGTTACCGGACCTACTGGAGCAACCGGACCTACTGGCGATACTGGTGTAACCGGATCTACTGGAGACACCGGAGCAACAGGAACTACAGGTGACACTGGTGTAACTGGACCTACTGGAGATACTGGTGTAACTGGACCTACAGGTGATACTGGAGCAACAGGATCTACAGGAGATACTGGAATTACCGGCCCTACTGGAGATACTGGAGCAACAGGAACTACAGGTGACACTGGTGTAACTGGAGCTACTGGAGACACCGGAGTAACTGGATCTACTGGAGACACCGGAGTAACAGGATCTACTGGAGACACCGGAGCAACAGGATCTACAGGTGACACTGGTGTAACTGGACCTACTGGAGACACCGGAGTAACTGGACCTACTGGAGATACTGGAATAACCGGCCCTACAGGCGATACTGGTGTAACAGGACCTACAGGTGACACAGGAGTTACTGGACCTACTGGTGATACTGGAGCAGGAAGCACTTTAGCTCCTACAATGGCAAGCGCTTCCTTAGCACTTAACCCTAATGGAAGTGTTACCATACTATCTAGAGATGTCACTGCTAGCACTAATCAAATATTAAAACTAGATTCAATGGCAGAAATTGATATTACAACAGCATTAGCAGCATCATATACGTATACAATTGAATTTCAGCTAATTCGTGATACTACTAATATCGCAACCGTAACAATTAATAATACTAATACAATTACTGCTGCTATAAATTTAACTGAAATTCCTAATCTTACTTGGACTGATACTCCTGGTGCAGGAACATTCACCTATACTGTTACAATTGCTATGACTAGTACCAGTATTGCTTCTGCTAATACTACTACTAGAGCACTAAATATAACAGTATTTTAACTAACCAAAAGAAGATTACCTGTGTTTTTTATTCAGGTAATCTTTTTTATCATCATATCAATATGTGTCAAAAAATTTTTACTGCCATATTATATAGTGTAAAACTTAAAAGAAGGTGGTTATTTGATAACTATTAGTCTTTGCATGATAGTTAAAAATGAAGAAGATGTAATAGCAAATTGCTTAGAATCTGTAAAAGATATAGTTGATGAAATAGTAATTGTAGATACTGGTTCTCAAGATAAAACAAAAGAAATTGTAGAAAAATATACTTCAAAACTTTATCATTTTAAATGGATTGATGATTTTTCTGCTGCAAGAAATTTTGCTTTTAGTAAAGCTACTAAGGATTATATTCTTTGGTTAGATGCTGATGATGTTATATTACCTCAGGATGCAGAAAAATTTAAAACTTTAAAGGAAACATTAGATCCTTCTGTTGATTCTGTAACAGCAAAATATAATATAGGATTTGATGAATATGGAAATGTAACTGCAACTTATAGACGTAATCGCTTAGTTAAAAAAATCAATAATTTTCAATGGTTTGGTTTTGTTCATGAATATCTCGCAGTTGGAGGAAATATAATCAATAGTGAAATTGCAATAACTCACAGGAAGTTAAAGCAAACTCCAAAGCGAAATCTCGAAATTTATCAGAATAAATTAAAAGAAGGAGTTGTATTTACACCAAGAGATATTCTCTACTACGGTAATGAATTATATGACCATAGAATGTTTGATGAGGCATTGCAATACTATAATAAATTCTTGGATTCAAAGCAAGGCTGGTTTGAAGATAATATCAGAGTCTGTGAAAAGATATGTGACTATTATCAATCAATAGATAAGGTAGAAGATGGGAGAAGATATGCATTTAGGAGCTTCGAGTATGACACTCCTAGAGCTGAAGCTTGCTGTAAAATAGGTTTTTCTTTTTTACATGAAACTAAATATAAGCAAGCAGCTTTTTGGTATGAGGAAGCTGCAAAACTAGAAAAGCCAAAAGATAGCTGGGGATTTTTCAATGATGCATGTTGGACATGGCTACCTCATTTACAGTTATGTGTTTGTTATGATAGACTTGGAGATCATAAATTAGCATATGATCATAATGAAATTGCTGCTAAATTTAGACCTGATGATTCACGCATATTATATAACAGAAACTATTTTAAAAGTATAGGAATTGGTTAATAATACTAAATATGTAGAATATTTCTAAGTTACTTTGCACATTTATTTAGCTAAAAAAATAATAGATCGATATAAATATATTCGATCTATTATTTACTTTATCGATGCTTAATTCATAAATTCCAGTATCCTTTTTATACCTTCCTTAAACTTAACATTGCATTCCCATCCTGTATTGTGTTTTAATTTATCTACAAGCGGCTCAAAACTTATTACCATCTCATTGTTATAAGGTATTGCTCCAAATTGCAATTTACTTTTTGATTTACAGACATTTTTCATATCTATTAAAAATTCTTTAAGTCTTCTACTTTCACCACTTGCGATATTGTATATTCCATCAGCACATGAAGTATTTGCAAGCAGATACATTGCTCTTGCTAAATCTTCTACATAAATAAAATCCCACATTTGTTCACATCTTGTTAATTGTATATTTTCATTTTTCATCATCTTATAGAATGTAGACATAACGAGTGTTTTTTCATAGTCATAAATACCATATACACTAAATATTCTTGTCCAGATAAATTTAATATTATTTTCTGCTGCAATCTGTTTAAGAGTCTCATAAGCTTTTAGTTTAGCTTTTCCATATTCGTTTATGGGTTTTGAGCTATGAATTTCGCTAATTTTTCCTATGCATTTACCGTACTCAGCCTGTGAGCCAGAACCTATGAATGTATCACATCCTAATAATTTAGCTGATTTCATTGCATTTACTGCAGCGTAATAGTTTTTTTCTTGAATAACAGCATCATTACGATATGGCAATCTCGTGCCGTTCCAAGCTAGATGATAAAATATATCTGCTTTTTTTAGTTTAATTTTCTCTGTAATCTTTTCTATTTCACTCATATCAATTTCAATAATTGTTAGGGAATCACTTTTAGGCAATCTACTTAAGTTTTTTGAATTAGGTCTGGTTATAGCTATAACATTAAAATCGCTTTTTAGATATTCTTTGATTAAATGTACTCCTATAAAGCTAGTAGCCCCAGTTATCACTATATTATTTATAACTTATCATCCCCTTTTGTCTTATAAAATTTTGAATTATAAATTAGTAGAACTAGGTTTATGCTAGGCCTACTGAACTTAGATATTACAAATTTTTATTAACCTATTAAGGTGTTCTCTATCTAAAGGGGGATCTTGATCATATATTGGTTTATTTACAGCAAGTTTTGGATATAAATAGGTAGTATCAGTTAAGGCAATTTCTATAAAACAAGGATTTTCATCTGTTAATACATTTGAACATTTTGAAATTTCTTCAACTGAATTTATTTTTATATATCGTAAACCATAGGCTTCTGCAATTTTTTCAAAATCAGGTGTTATATATCCCATTTCCTTTTTGGTTTGTACAAAATTAGAATTAAGGTACATTTCTTGAAAGTGGCGAATCATTCCTAACGATTTATTATTAAGCAATATTACTTTAACAGGAATATTTTCTCTTGCTATAAATTGAAGCTCTTGAATATTCATCTGCAATCCGCCATCTCCATTGAAAGAAATAACACTTTTTCTGCTTCCATAATATGCACCAATCGCGCATGGAAGCGAATACCCCATTGCACCATGCCCTCCAGAAAATAGCATTCTTTGATTGCTCTTAATTACAAAAGACTGCGCTATCCACACCTGATTTTGACCGACATCGGTTGTTATAATAGAGTCATCTGGAACAATACTCGAAAACTCTTTTACAACGCTGTTTTCATATTGTGAATCAATATCTTTAAGCTCCTTTTTTATTTTAGTACATGCATCTATCCATTTTTTATAATTGGCCTTTAATTTAAATTCATTTGCATTTAACATTGGAATCATTTTCTCTAAGTCTGCTAAAATTGATATTTCATCAGCTTTTATTCTATTTGTGAGTTCAAAATCATCTATATCCACCCTTAAGAGCTTAGCATTCTCTGCAAAAACCTTAAGATTGCTGCCCGTTTGTCTGCAATCAAGCCTAGAACCTAAGCTTATAATTAAATCACTATTTGATATTATAAAATTTGCATATCTATGCCCATAAGCACCTATAAATCCACAATTGTTTTTAGCATTACCAGGTAATACGTCTCTTCCAATCATACTTGTAACAACAGGAATTCCTGTTAAGTCTATAAATTCTCTGAATTTTTTAACAACGCCTGCAATATTAATGCCATTTCCGGCTAAAATAACAGGCTTTTTAGATGACTTAAGCATTTCTAACATAGTATTTTTCACATTATCATAGTCCCAATTATCCTCTTCACTATCATTTGATTCATAACATTTTAATTTTTCTGGAATAACATCAGATCTCTGAATATTCATTGGAATATCAAGCAAAACCGGTCCTTTTCTACCATTACAGCTTATATAAAATGCTTTTTCAAGTTCATATTTAATATTTTTTTCATTTTCAATCTTTACTGAATATTTTGTAATAGGCTTTACAATACTTACTATATCGGTTTCCTGAAATCCTTTTTGCCTTACAGGCAGACTACCTTTTGATTCATAGGTATTAACCTGCCCTGTAATAAAAACACAAGGTATAGAATCAAAATAAGCATTTGCAATCCCAGTAATTAAATTTGTGGCCCCTGGTCCACTAGTAGCGTATGCAATTCCAGGTTTATTTGAAATTTGTGCATATCCACAGGCCGAAAATGCGGCTCCCTGTTCATGATAATTTAGATGGATTGAAATATGTTCTTTATATTTGTTAAATGAATCCATAAGATGTGTTACCATTCCACCTGGATAACCAAATACATCACTAACTCCTCTCTCTATAAAAAAAGTCACAATATAATCACTTACTTTCACATTACAATTCCTTTCATAATTGTTTATTAACTGCTTCTTTAATTGTATTAGCCATATAATTTATCATATCATTAGTCATTTCTGGATACACTCCTACCCAAAAGCTGTTCTTCATAATTTTATTCGCATTAGTGAGGTTTCCAACGATACGATATCCATTGCTACTTTTTCTCATTTCATCAAAACATGGGTGTTTTATTAAATTTCCTGCAAATAGCATTCTCGCTTGAACACCTTTATTTTCAATATATTGGATAAGTTTATTTCTATCTATTTCTTTTTTACATGTGATAAGAAAACCGAACCAGCTTGGATTAGCATTCTTACAAGGAATAGGCAGAATAAGTTTATCTTCTACTTCTAATAATTTTTCTCTTAATTCCTTAAAATTTTCACGCCTCTTTTTAATGAATGCTGGTAATTTTTTTAGCTGAGCACATCCAACAGCGGCCTGCATATCAGTAGCCTTTAAATTATAACCAAAGTGTGAATATACATATTTATGATCATAACCTAAAGGCAACTCTCCATACTGCTTATCAAAACGATGATTACAATAGTTGTCCATTCCTGGAGGGCAGACACAATCTCTCCCCCAGTCTCTAAGTGAACGAATTATTTTATTAAGCAGTGGATCATTTGTATATACTGCTCCACCTTCACCCATGGTCATGTGATGTGGAGGATAGAAGCTAGAAGTACCAATATCTCCAATAGTACCAGTAAACTTTTGCTCTCCATTTATTGTATATTCTGCTCCTAAGGCATCACAATTATCTTCAATGAGCCATAAATTATTTTTATTGCAAAAATCTTTAACTGAACTTAAGTCAAATGGATTTCCTAATGTATGAGCTACCATAACTGCCTTAGTCTTATCTGAAAGAGCCCTTTCTAGCATTGTAACATCAATGTTATATTGTGGAATTGTAATATCTATAAAAACGGGTATTGCGCCAAATTGAATTATAGGAGCTACTGTAGTTGGAAATCCTGCGGCAACGGTAATTATTTCATCCCCCTTTTTGACCGTTCTCTTTCCTAAAAGTGGTGAAGTAAGTGTCATAAAAGCAATTAAATTGGCACTTGAACCTGAATTAACAAGACTACAATATTTTATATCTAGAAACTTAGAAAATTCATTTTCAAATTGAGCAGTATATCTTCCTGCTGTAAGCCAAAACTCAAGTGAACTATCCACAAGATTTACCATTTCTTCCTCATCATAAACTCTGGCTGCATAAGGAATTCTTTGTCCTTTTTCATAATTAGATTTTTTATGATATTTATTGCAGTATTCACGAACAAGCTTTAGGATTTCCATTTTATCTTTTTCTTTATTCAATTCATCTGACATAATTATTCTCCTTATAGAAAAATTCTATTATCTGCCTACTCATACATTCATTTACGTCATATTTTTTTAAATAACACTTTCCCCATTCAACGGTTTTCTCTATTGCAGTTTCTATATTCCATCGTGGTTCCCACCCAAATATAGTTTTTATCTTTGAACAATCCAATTTTAAAAAACTTGCTTCATGAGGACCATCAAGAAATTTATTTTGCCAAGTCATCCCTTCTCCCCATTTTTTGCAGAACAATCTTACTAAATCTAAAGTTGTTATACAGTCATAATCATTAGGGCCAACATTGTAATATCCAGAATATTTTATATCATCATATTGCTTTTGTACTATCATAAGATATGCTCCTATTGCTTCTAGAACATGCTGATATGGCCTAATTGAATAAGGGTTCCTTACTCTAATAGGCTGCTTTATTTGAGCAGATCTAATGCAATCAGGAATTATTCTATCACTTGCGAAATCCCCTCCGCCTATCACATTACCAGCTCTAGCTGTAGAAATAGCCGTTTTTTCTTCTGCAAAAAAAGAACCTTTATAACTATGAGTAACGAGTTCAGAACATGACTTACTATTAGAATAAGGGTCAAATCCATCTAGTTGTTCATTTTCACGATATCCCCATTCCCACTCATTATTTTTATAGACTTTATCTGTTGTAATATTTAAAAATGACTTTACACATTCATTTTTTCTGATACATTCAAGTATGTTAACTGTCCCCATTACATTAGTTTCATAAGTTAAGACAGGATTTTTGTAACTATCAATCACAATAGGTTGAGCTGCAAGATGAAATACTATTTCCGGTTTATATTTACAGAAGACTTCCATGAGTTTTTCTAAATCTCTAATGTCTCCGATTGTAGAATTAAATTCCTTGTCAATTCCAGAAAGTTCAAACAAGTTTGGTTTAGTAGGAGGAGCTAGTGAATATCCTATAACTTCCGCTCCAGATTGGACAAGTATTTTGCAAAGCCAGGCTCCTTTAAATCCAGTATGACCTGTTACTAGCACTTTCTTCCCCTTATAAAAATTAAGATTTATCACCATTTTTTCCATGGTGCATCACCACTTTCCCATAATGCTTCAAGCTGCTGTTTGTCCCTCTGTGTATCCATGCATTTCCAAAAACCTTTATGTCTATATGCCATAAGCTCTCCAAGTTTAGCAACAGTTTCTAAAGGAGCTTTTTCAAATACCGTAGCATCATCTTCAATATAATCAAAGATTTCAGTATTTAGCACCATAAAACCTCCATTAATCATACTTCCACAATTATCATTCTTTTCGCTAAAGGAATTAATCATATTATCTTTATTTATATCAAGAACCCCAAATTTCTGTTCAATACTTATTGCTGTCATAGTGACTGTTTTTCCATGAGTTTTATGAAATTTAACTAACTCAGAAATATCAACATCGCTGACTCCATCTCCATATGTAAGCATAAATGTAGAATCATTGATGTATTTTTGTATTCTTTTAATACGTCCTCCTGTCATGGTATTAAGACCTGTATCAACTAAAGTAACTTTCCAAGGCTCTGAAAAATTACTATGTACGGTCATCTTATTACTTTTTTCAAAATTAAAAGTAACATCACTTCCATGTAAATAGTAATTTGAAAAATACTCTTTAATAATGTGTGACTTATATCCACAGCAAATTACAAAATCATTGTAACCATAATTAGAATATATCTTCATAATATGCCATAAAATAGGCATACCTCCGATTTCAATCATAGGCTTAGGTCTCAAATGGCTTTCTTCTGAAATCCTTGTTCCAAATCCGCCTGCTAATATAACAACTTTCATATATAACGCCTCTATTACTTATTTATATACTTATATGCAGTATAAATAATCAATGATACAACGATTCCAGCAAAATTAAATAATGTATTTTGTATTCAACTACATTAAGTCATCATAGTATATACTAAACAATTTTTTAGAATGAAATTATATAGTACTTAATAGAAATAGCATTAAAATCCAAAAGTATTATTAAATAGAGGTGTAATAAATGACTGTCGAGAAAAAATTAAATAATATTTCATGTAAAAACTATTGTGATACGCATAATATGAAATATTCCATTATAAAAAATGAACATTTTCAAAGGTTATATATACCAGATTACAGAGATACTCCAAATTTCATTAATCATGTAGATGTACAATACCCAGAAATTCTTATTTCTGAATTAAATAATGTCAATATAATTGGCGCTAATTATATTATTTTTGATAAAGATAATTTTTGTATTTATGACATTGCACTTAAAGATAATGAGAATAAATTTGATTTGAAAATTAACAATACAATATCTGTTGAGAAAGATACTACTTGTATTCAATATGAGGAGCCTGCTTGTAACATTGAAGAAGGAATAATGCTTATATCTGGCTGCGCTTTTAATTTCTCTCATTTTCACACAGAAGTACTTTCTAAATTATGCCTTATTAATGAGGTTGAAGAATATGCTGATATACCAATATTAATTGATGAAATTTGCTTTAGTATTCCACATTACTTAGAAGAATTACAAATGTTAAATAAAAATGGCCGCAAAATAATTTATCTACGTAAGGGATGTTGCTATAATGTAAAGAAACTCATATATCTTTCAGATTTAGCAATGTACCCAATTGAAATAAAGAGAGGGTACCCACTTAATTATAAAGATTCTATTTTAAACGATTTATGTATTAAGCCATTAAATAAAGCATTAGCAATTGAAAATAATATATTTAGAAAAATATATATATCCAGAAGAAATTCATACAATCCTAGATTAGAAAATCAAGATATCATTGAGCAGAGTTTTATAGAGCATGGTTATGAAATCATCTATCCTGAATTTATGTCTTTTGCTGATAAATTAAAGATATTTTCAGAAGCAGAATTCATAGCAGGTCCATTTGGGGCTGGTTTTACAAATATTATATTTGCAAATAAAAATGCAAAAATCATATGTATACAGCCTAAAGCTATAGCATCACCTTGGATTTCTAATATATCGGGCATATTAGGACAAGAATCTTATTTCTTAGATGCAGAATTATCTAAAATAACCCCTTATAGATATTGGCAGAATGCATTTAAACCTAATGCAGAACTTGTAAGAAACTTTTTAACACAATTTAAATAAGTATATATCTCTTAAGTGCAGTCCCTCCTACTTTATATTAACCTGCACACTTCTATTAAATTCGTAACACTATAAATTCTATTATTAAATTTTATGTAACATTAATATTGTTCAATTCATAAAATGTATTAATTTTATATGATTTCTAATTGAAATAATTCTATTATAAATGAAACAAATAATTCTAAAAATTCATTTAATATTTTAAAGTTAATATTCACATATATAATAAAAATTTAATCTTAAGATATTATTGACAGATTGAAAGGTGGCTTATAATTAATGTCTGTCCAAAAAGTTTTAACAAATATTACTTGTAAAGAATATTGTACTTCTCATAATTATAAATATTCTGTTATAAAAGAAGCACATCCTCAGAAAATATACTTGCCAAATTATAGTGATAATACCGAAGCGATTGCTTCTATAGATAGTAAATTTCCTGAAATTTATACAGCTGAATTATCTAATGTAAATTTAATTGGTGCTAACCCTATAATTTTTGATGATAAAAATTTTTGTATCTATGATTTAGCATTTAAGAATTATGAAAATAAATTTGATTTTAGAGGCAATAACATTTTTGACATGAGAAATCATCAAGCTTTTATTGGTTATACTGAGTCATCTAAAATTATTAAGGAAGGAATAATGCTTACTTCAAGTGCCTCTTCTAATTATTCTCACTTTCAAATTGAAGTAGCTTCTAAATTATTACTTGTAAATGAAATTTCCGAATATAACCACATTCCAATATTAGTTGATGCGATTTGTCTTACTATACCTCAGTTAAAAGAAGAATTGGAGATGTTAAATAAGCAAGGAAGAGAGATTATCCCTTTAATTAGCGGTTATAATTATAAAGTAAATAAACTAATATACATTTCAGATTTAGCGATCTATCCCTTAAATCTAAAACCAGGCTTTTTAGTAAAATATGAAGATATTATCATTGACGATTTGGCTATCAAACCTCTAAATAAAAATTTATCAATACAAAACAATAATCTTCATAGAAAATTATATATTTCAAGAAGAAAATCTCCCATACCAAGGTTAGAAAATCAAATTGAAGTAGAAAATATTTTTAAATCCTTTGGTTTCGAAATTATATTTCCTCAAGATATGTCTTTTCATGATCAATTGCAGACTTTTTCTGAAGCAGAATTCATAGCTGGTGCATCTGGTGCTGGACTTACAAATGTAATATTTGCAAATAAAAATGCAAATATAATATTTATACAGCCAAAGAGCATTCAATCACCATGGTACTCAACTATAGCTGGTATATCTGAATTAAAATACTATTTTCTAGATGGAGGTCTTTCAGGGCACTCCAATATGCCATATTATCAAGGTACTTTTATATTAAATGAAGAATATTTAAGAGATTTTCTAAACACTCTCTTAAAAACTAACTAGATAAACTCTTTTATTATATTAATATGATAAAGGTAGTTTCAAGTAACTAAGCTGTTAGGGAAGGTGCAGTATCAAATGGTAATAAATATAAATGAAAATAAAATCGCATTTATTACTTGCGTAGATGATGAAGCTTCATATGAAAGAAGTCTATCGTATGTTAATAAACTTCCAGTACCTAGTGGTATTGAAATTGAAATAATAGCCATAAGAAATGCCAAAAGTATAGCTTCTGCATATAATGAAGCAATTCAAAAAAGTGACTCTAAATATAAGGTTTATCTTCATCAAGATGTCTATATACAAAATAGCAATTTTATAAATGAAATATTAAATATATTTAAAAATGATTCAAATATAGGGCTTATTGGTATGGTTGGAGCAAAAATCATTCCAGTATCAGGAATATGGTGGGAGGATTCCAAAAAAGTAGGGAAAGTCTACGACAGTCATAGTGGAACCATGGACTTATTAATTTTTAATGAAATTAATGATTTATATTCCGAAGTAAAAGGAATAGATGGATTTATGATGATAACACAATATGATCTTCCATGGATGGAAGATATTTTTGATGGGTGGCATTTTTATGATGCCTCACAGAGCATTGAATTTATAAAAAAGGGCTTTAAGGTAGTAGTTCCTAATCAAAAATTTCCGTGGTGCATTCATGATTGCGGAATTGTAAATACAACAAACGGCTTTGAAGAATATCGCAATAAGTTCCTGGATACTTACTCTAAAGACATATTTCCTTTAGTCAGCATATTAATTCCTGCTTACAATCAAACTAAATATCTAAAGTCTGCACTTGACTCCGCACTAAACCAAACATACCGAAATACTGAAATTATTATATGTGATGATAGTACTACCAATGATGTACAAGCTTTGATTGAACACTATATGTTAAAAAACAACAAAATTAAGTATTTTAATAATGGTGGTCCACTTGGTCATAGAGGTAAGCTTAACGTTAATAAGTGTTTTAGAGAGTCATCAGGTGAATATATAAACTATTTATTACATGATGATCTTTGGGACTTTAATAAAATAGCTAAAATGATTGATTATTTTCTTTATGATGATACCCTCTCTCTAGTAACAAGTTATAGAAAAATGATTGACGAGAATGGTAATTATTATAACGATAATTTTAGAACTGTCTGTCAATATTCTTATGATACTCTCTTAACCGGAGAAGAAGCTGGAAAAAAACTTCTTTTATCAATGATTAACTATATTGGTGAACTGACTACTGCTATGTTTAAAAGAAAAGCCTTGGAATTTGACTGTGAAAACCATAATTTAATCGACTATGATAAATACCAAATATACTGTTTAGGTGATATATCCTTGTGGCTTAAATTATTGCAAAAAGGAAATATGATGTATATTTCTGAACCTTTAAGTAATTTTAGAATTCATAATTCTCAGAGCATTCAAGATACCACTTTAGCTTTCTGGGCTTCACTTGATTTTTTTAAGCTGATTATTTCTTCATATGAAGATGGATTTTTTCTTAAAGATAAAAGAGAGCTTCTACAAAGTCTTTTAGCATGGTATAAAGAATATAATGGAGACCTCATTAGATTTATTGAACAATATAATAATGAAGCTGAAAATAATGAAGAAGTAATGAAACTTAAAGATGAATATATACGTTGTTACACTAAATTTATAAATATATTATTAGAGTAATTGCATCATTTACTAAACTTAAGCTTATATCAATCGAAGTTTAATATAAGATACTATCAAATAAATAACAAGTCCACTTGCAAGGCTATTTGGGACTCGTTATTTATTTTCATGTGCCTAACTTCAATGTTTTGATATAAGCTTAAGTCCAATAATTGTTGAAATTATTTATATTGATAGGTAATTTTATTTTATAAATAAAGTATATATTGATCATATGCAACAGCTGATGCACCGAAACCTTCCTTTTGATTTATTAATCCTTCATTTAGATATCTTCCCTTGTTTTCATTTGATATACCAAAATCAAAATATTCTTTGTCATTATAAATTTCATTAATCAACTTATCAAAAATAATATCTAAAGCACCTATTGCTTTACCCTCTTCTGATGCAGATATATATTGAACATGAACATTTTCCTTATTTTCATAAACTACTACTCCTCCTAATAAAGTATTATCTTTGTAAGAACAAAACAACTTTATATTATTAGGAAAGATACTAGCAAGACTTTTAATTTCATTTACTGTATGAACAGGTCTTGATTCATGCTTTTCCATGAGATTCTGCTCTAAAATCACCCAATATTTATCATAGTCATTAGTTTCTAAGACAATTATATTATTTTTTAAGGCCTTATTTATCTGTCTTTTCCTTCTGGTTTCATAATCATTCTTTGTATTTAATTTTATTGAAGATGAAATATTTCTAATATAGAGTTTAGCATTATTTATAAATAATGCATATAAATCCTCCTGTGAAGGAATTTCATGATAAATATAAGGAATAGGCTTATATAAGATTGTTTTAATATTTTTCCCTTTACAAAAATTAATTAGTAAATTGAACATTTCTAACATAGTAGTTGTTTTCATTTTCTTATCTAATATAAAGCCACCATAGGTTAACCCGCCATGACTCATAAGCTCATTACCTTCTATATTTGTTGGAAGTATCCCTATCAAATTTTTCTTATTGTCGTAAAACATAAGAGACATATCAGTAAATCTATCTTTATGATAATCCATATATTCTCTCATAATAAGAAATGTAGCGTTTTTACTTTTCCTTGCAAATTCATTCCAAATACTTTTTTTATCTTCACTATACACTTCTAAATACATTAAATAATTACTCCTCCAAAATTGCATAGCCAAAGCCTGTCTTACCATGCCTATTTCCATTATAAAACATGTAAGTTTTACTATTGAATTTTACTATATTAGGATAACAAATCATTTCTGAATCCCAGCCACTTTCCGATTTTTCAATTCCTGCTTCTTCATCTAGTCTTGTCCAATCAAGTCCATTTTTTGATGTTGCAAATCCAATTTTATATGGTTCATTGATGCTTCTTATTGAATACCACATTTTATACATATCATTTTCCTTTATAACCCATGGCCTTCCAAAACCATATTCATATTCATTCTTGAAGCTTATACATGTATGATTTTCATTAATCCATTCAATTCCATCATATGAATAGGCATATTTTATAACATATTTAGGATAACTTTTATCATTTACTAGAATCCAGTTTATAGCAGAAACATACCAGCATTTAAAAATATTATCTTCTACTATTATGCTTGTTGCAGAACGCAAATACGGTTCTTCTTTCGTTCTATCAAGAACAGGTACCCTTGAAACTTTAGTAAAATTTTCCCCATCTTCGCTTGTGGCTAACCCTGCAAAAAGCATATGAGGTACTCTTTCACATCTTTGCCACCCATAATAATATAAATATTTTTTGTTATCCACTGTTAAGATGCAGGATGGATTAACCCCAGAATCGTCAAAGGTACCAATATCTCCTATATCTAATACTGGCTTTTCACTTATGTTTTTTATATTTTTTAGGTTTAACATATCCACATCAATATAACCGATTCTCCCATACATTTCTCTATCCAGTGTGGCAAAATAAATCCTTACAGTGTCATTACTTATAATATCTGCTGTTGGAATGAGTGCATAGCTTTGCATCCACTCAAATTCACCTTTAGGTGAAAATATTAATCCTTGCTTATTCCATTTCATAAAATCATTCCTTTAAAGAATTCTTTGTTCTTTCAGATAAAAATTCCACATCAGATGCTTTACCTTTTACAATTTTACCACTCTCAATATCCTTTAAAACTAAAGCACCTGCTCCAATAATACAGTCACTTCCTATATTAATATTATTTATTATCGTTGCATTAACCCCTATAAAACAATTATCTCCTATATTGCAAAATCCGGATACAACTGCATGAGATGCTACAAAGCAATTATCTCCAAACCTTGAATGATGGCCAATATGATTTCCACTCCATAAGACAGTATTATTCCCCAATTCAACAAATGGCTGCACCACATTATTTTCAAATATAAAGCAGTGCTCTCCCATCTTTACATTTTTCCATACAAAAGCATGTGAACTAATATATGAAGCTAATTTATATCCTTTATTCTTGCATTCCTTCATTAACCTCGTCCTTAATCTATTTAATTTCTTATAAACTGTCGCAACAAAAACATAGTGATTCTCTGGGTCATACAACTTTTCTATATCTTCAAGAGGAATAACTGGTAATCCAAGCATTTCTTTATCTTTTAAATAATCTTTTTCAACAGAAAAGGCTACAACCTCATAATCAGAATCATAAGTAAAATATTCATATGCTATTTGCGCAAATGCGCTATCACCAATAATTATTAATTTTTTATTTTTATCCATTTATTTGTCCTCCTAAATTAAGGTTTTATAATTAATATATCTTCTCTCCTGTTTGCCATTGGAAGCTTTTTATCCTGAGGAAGTATATAACTGTCAAATCCTGCTAGCCTACACCTTTGAATAATTGACATTACAACCGAGTCATCCATATTTTTTGCCTCAATATTGTTGAATTTTACTATAGGTTGCTCTTTAGTACCTGTGAAATTTTGATGATACTTTATACCTTGATTTGAAGAAAAAAATCTTTTTCTTTTTGATATATTAGGGATATCTCCAATAAGCATTACTCCTAATTCTTTTAAAAGAGTAAGTGAGGTATCAATAAAATTGAATATACTTTGTTCAGTAAATGCATATTGAATTACGCTGTAAGTTATAATACAATCAATTTTTCCTATATAATTTTCTATAAATTTTTCACATGATTTAGGATAATATCCTTTAACTTTTAATACAAAATCATATTCCGGCAGATGATTCAGCATTTCTTCTGAATCAATGAGTATTAACTTATGCTTATTTGTCTTGCAGTATTCAATTAGCATTAAAGTTAAGTTACTACAACCACACCCAATATCTAAAATTGTTTTATTTTTTTCATCTTCCATTCCAAGCTTAGTTATTATGTCATCAAATATAATTTTTTCCTTATTCTGTCTATATTCAATTGGAAAACCAACTTTTTCAATATCATTTAATTTATCATTTTGGGCTAATTCCTTAAATTTTTCATAACTCAAATTCTCAAATATATCTGATTTTAAGTCCACATTATACCTCTCCTTAAATATTTATCATATATTGCAAAAATGATTCTTCATCATAATATTAAATGTATCTCAAGAATTTTAGTCGTGATTGTGAATTGCAACATATATATCATACTTTCTAATTTATGTTTTTTATCACCATTATAGACCATCCAATAATCTTTTATTAAAAATGCTATTAATATAAAATCAAATCAAATAAAAAACAAGTTTATATTCTAAAATTTGCTTTTAAATTTATTCCATGTAAGCTTTAAGTACACTTTCTTACTATCAGCATAGAATATATAGATGAGCTAATTTTTTTTATGATATGGAGATGAATAAATGTATAATTGTTCCATGTTTAAATTTTTAAGTATAAATAGCAACTATGGAAATCTAACGCCTATTGAGGAGGTATTTGATGTTCCTTTTGACATAAAACGAATTTATTATATTACTAATGTCCCACAGGGTGTATCAAGAGGTTTTCATGCTCATAGAAGACTTCATCAGGTGCTCATATGTATAAACGGCTCTGTAAAAATAAAATTAAAAAATCCTAAGGAAGAATCAGAAGTTATATTAAACGACTCATCTGATGGATTATATATTGGTCCTTACGTTTGGAGAGAAATGTATGATTTTAGTGAGGATGCGATTCTCTTAGTACTTGCATCGGATTATTATAATGAAAATGATTATATACGAAATATTGATTTTTATATGAATGAAGCTGCAACTAGATATTAGGAAGTGATTTTATGAAAATACCTTTTTTAAAACTTGAACGAATGCATGCTGAAATAAGAAATGAAATTTTATCTGCTTTCGAAAAAATATATGATAAAAATATCTTTATTTTAGGAGATAGTGTAACTGCTTTTGAAAGAGAATTTGCTAAATACTGCAATGTCGCCCATTGTATAAGTTGTGGAAATGGATTAGATGCACTTTCAATAATTTTACGAGGATATGATATTGGAGAAGGTGATGAAATCATTGTACCTTCTAACACTTACATTGCAACTTCACTTGCTGTTTCTTATGTTGGTGCTAAAGTCGTTCTGGTGGAACCTGATATTAAAACCTTTAATATCGATGTAAATAAAATTGAAGCTGCTATTACTTCAAGAACGAAAGCAGTTATTGCAGTTCACTTATATGGTAGACCGGCAGAAACAGATAAAATAAAATTATTATGCGAGAAAGACAACTTAAAGCTAATTGAAGATGCTGCTCAGGCTCATGGTGCTATATATGGTGGAAAGAAAGCAGGCAATCTTGGTGATGCAGCTGGTTTTAGTTTCTATCCCGGAAAAAATTTAGGTGCATTAGGTGATGGTGGAGCCATCTTAACAAATGATGATATTTTGGCTAAGAAGGTCCAAGCTATAAGAAATTATGGATCAACAATTAAATATTATAACAAATACAAAGGAGTTAATTCCAGGCTAGATGAAATACAAGCTGGATTTTTGAGCATAAAGCTTAAGTATCTTGATAAATGGAATTTTGATAGGCAAAAAACTGCTAAACTTTATTTAGAGGGAATTAATAATAATAAAATAATTCTTCCATATGTAGACTCTGTTCAAGAATCTATATGGCATGTATTTCCTATAAGAACAGAATTTAGAGATGATCTACAAAGTTATTTGAAAGCCAATGGAATTGGCACTTTAATTCATTATCCAGTACCTATTCATCTTCAAAAGGCCTATAAAGATTTAGGATATAAACCAGGCGATTTTAAAGTGGCAGAAGATATATCAAATACCGAATTAAGCTTGCCTTTGTGGTATGGAATGAATAAAAATGAAATTAATTATATAATAGATACTTTAAACAAGTGGTAAATATCACGAGAATAAAATTTTTTTCTTTAGTAATATACTAGCAAATGCTCAAAAGGACCTACATTTTTATTTTGTAGATCCTTTTATATAAATACTTAATTATTTTCTTTATTTAATTTACCTTTTATTTGTTTTGCGATTTCATTTGCAGCAATCATACCAGTTTGAAGGGCACCTTGTTGACTTACATGCTTTTGTGATATATGCTCCCCTGCAAAAAATACTCGATTTTCCATTTCAGGAACCGTTACATCATAAGAAAACAGTGTTTTGTCTTCAGGCTTTGATAATGCTCCTGCCGTCCATATATACTGTACATCTGACCAAATCAATGATTTGTAATCAATTACTTTGTCATCAAGGTAATGAGGAGTAAGGCCATGAACTTTTTCTATATACCTTATTACATCATCAATTAATAGTTCTGGACTTTCATTTCCAAGTCTCATTGCTTCCTGACACCAAGTATAACTAGCTAATAATACGCCTTCTTCATTTGGAGTTACTCCAGGTTTTAATACCCATTTACCATATTTATTAACTACAGCTTTAGAGTGATCAGAAGGATAGTAAATTGAAGTTAATGGAAGATCGGTAAACGAGCATCCTCCTATTATCTTTTTTGATGCATTTCCCATTTCCCAAAATCTTTCCTTAAGAAATAGATATATCTTATGTGATGTCTCATTGTTCATTTCATTTATAGCTTGTATTTTTTTTGTTGTAAAAAGAGGTTCTATTTCAATTCTTCTTAAGCTAGAAAATGGTATTGCACATATTACATAATCAAATTCTTCAGATGTTTTTCTATTATCTCTATTATCTATATATTTAAGTATAATTTTATCTTTTGTAGAATCATTATATATTCCACAAATAGGGAATCCCATTTTTATTTCAATTTTCCCTAATTGTTCTTTACTAATGCCATTATAAGCTTCTTCATTTCTATCACAAAGCGCTTCATATAAAGAATGAGGTAAATTTATCATTCCTTCAGTAATACGATAATTATATTCAAAATCAGCTGTATAATATTGCTGAAGCATCTCAGTAAGACTTAAATTAAAAAATTGTTCTTTACCTCCCAAGCAGCCAAGCATTGTTATAAAATCCTGACTGACATCCATATTCTTACACGCATTTCTATAACTTAATTTATCTATGTCTATTATACTATCTGAGTATTCTGCTTTTACTTGAATTAATTCCCTTCTTACTTCTGTAGGGAGCGATTTCAAATATTTTTCATATATCTTTCCATAAAATTCAAACCATATTTGTTTTTTCTCTGTTTCACTCAGATTAAATTTAGAATATATATTATTTTCTACACTTTTTCCTTTAGCATCATTTACTGCTCGTTCATTTCTAACATATAACAAAGCATTATCATTATTATTTACAAAGGGACTTGTATGAAGTTTAAAGAGATTTATATAATGCCAAGTAGTTTCATGAGATATAGGTATACTCATTGGCCCTAATTCACCATAATATTTTTTATTTCTATCAAAATAATGGGTGTATACTCTTCCTCCTATCCTCTGACTTGCTTCAAATAAAGTAATGTTACATCCTGTCTTTCTAAGTTCAAAGGCAGCAGCTAAACCAGCTTCTCCAGCACCAATTACTGCTACCTTTGTATCTTTAGCTATTCCTATTGGACAAATATTTGTTATCTCTTCTGGAGGGCTCATTAAATCAATTATATTCTCTAGATCATCTAATCTATTTTGTAACTTGAGTATATATTCAAGCATGGTATGTCTTTCGCACTCACCAGGATTATCTATTTGGTAAGGAGAGTTTGAATTATTATAAGAATTCATAACTTTCACATCCTAATATCTTTATTACATATATAATTATATATGTACCGCTTCTTTAGTCTGATGTTATCCTGTTTTATAAATTCTCATTATTGCCACTAATAGTTTTTCTATATCATCAAATGTATTAAAATATCCAGGACTAACTCTTACTGTGCCGGCATATTCTGTACCAATAAGTTCATGTATTAATGGTGCGCAATGGTAACCTGTTCGTACAGCAATTCCCTCTTCATTCAATTGGTCACCAACAATAGAAGCATCAATTCCATCTATATTGAATGAAATTACTGATCCTCTTCTCTTTACAGAATCACTTCCATAGATCTTTATATAAGAAAGTTTTTTCAGTTCTTCCAATAAGTATGATATTAATTCCTTTTCAGATTTTTGTATGTTATCTATTCCAATTCGATTAATGAATTTAATACCTTCTCCAAGACCAGCAATACCAGGTGTATTTAATGTTCCACTTTCAAACTGATCTGGCATGAAGTCTGGTTGAATCATAAAATGAGAATTGCTTCCTGTTCCACCTTCTTTAAAATTTTTTAATTTTATTCCTTCTCTTATAAATAGGCCGCCTGTTCCTTGAGGTCCCAACAATCCCTTATGTCCTGAAAAAGCCAATAAATCAATATTATTTTCTTCTACATCAATTGGAATGGCTCCAACACTTTGAGATGCGTCTAGCATAAATATAATTCCTTTTGACTTTAAAAGGTTTCCTATGTTTTTGATATCTTGAACACTCCCAAGTACATTGGATACATGATTAATAATGACCATTTTTGTATTTTTATTTATCACCTCTTTAATATCCCTAATATTAACATAACCAGCTTTATCAGCACTTACTAATGTTACTTCAACCCCATTTTCACTTAGAGAGTGCAGTGGCCTTAAAACGGAATTATGTTCGATCACTGTGCTTATAACATGATCTCCTTTTTCTAAAACTCCTTTAATTCCTATATTTAAAGCTTCTGTTGCATTGCTTGTGAAAATCAAATTAAATGGACTAGGAATATTAAATAACTTACATATTTCTTCTCTTGTTTCCATAATTTTCGAAGCCGCTTTTATAGCCATGTCATATGAACTTCTTCCAGGATTAGCAGCATAGCTTTTCATACATTTTAGTACTTCATTATAAACTTCTGATGGTTTTGGAAATGACGTAGCCGCATTATCTAAATAAATCATATAAAGCTCCTTATTAAATATAAGTGTTATACCAATTCAATTGTTCTAATAGACTCTATTAATATTTAACACAATAAATTGTGATGAAATTAGACTCAATAATAAAAAGGATGATTGAAATTTTAGAGTTTACTTTATATTAAGTAATCATTTGTATAATGTAATAATGCATAGTTCTATACAAAATAGAAGAAACATCTAAAAGTAAAATTTCTAATTTCGAAATAATAACAATCATCCTTGTAGACAAAGCTCTTACAAATGATTCTGAAAATCACAATTTAATTTTCTTTAAAAGAACTTAAAAGGTCTATTTTCTAATATTTGTTATAGAACAAGGTTTAATAGAGCTAAAAGAAACTTTTAGAAGATTATCATTTAAAAGAAATATTTGCTAATTGTTCTCGTCAGCATTATCATCACAATCTGGGAACAATGGCTCTAAGTTTTGATCAGGATAGAACTTAGGAATTGGAGCTCGTACAAATTTTTCACATGGGTCTTCCTCTGGTTCTTCTTTACATGGTTCTTTTGGTACTGGACAATAATCATAAGCAGGAATGAGAAGTTGTACAATAAGTTCACATTTTACAACAATGTAGTAACCTAAAGTTATATCTAAAACACTGTCACAATTTTCATCTTCAACTATTTCACCATTTAAAGCTTGAGCAACCATTTCAAGTTTTATTATATTAGAATCTAAATCTTGTGCATCTATAACTGGTACATAACTTGCAGAAATTTGTGCTACAGAATCAGGACAATAGAACTTACCAATTACATCCGTTCTATTAATTTCATATAATTCACTTTTGTTCACACCATTGCAGTCAATATAATCTGCATAAAAAGAAATAATGTAAGAAATGACTATTTTCTTAAAGCCAGGTTTTCCTTTAAGTGGAATCTTATCTACCGATATTAATTTTACATTGAAGTCTCTACTTCCAATATATCTCTTTGGATCTATTAGTGGATCGCTTCTTAATTCGCAATCTGTAGTATTTGTATCAGGACCTTCGCAGTATACAAGACATCTTTTTATTAAGCATTGATCAAAGATTTTAGGTATTTCAACGCAAACTAACTCAGAAGGATCTGGTAAACGTCCTTGTTTATTTACAATACCAGGACGTGGTGAGAATTTTTTGAAGTTAATGGACATAAATTTTCCTCCTCTTGAAAGATTATGATAAATGTAAATTTATTTAGTATTTATAGTACATCATATGTGTGAACATAAAAGTGGTGACATTTAAAAAAAAATTTTTTTCATTTAATTAATAACATTACTCATATAAAAATAACTATTTAATCATCTGATATAGATAAAAGATATATAACTTAGGGCTATGCAGTGGCTTTGAGTTAATATCTTCACTAGAAATTATAAATATTTTTTCAGAATAAAAATATTTATAATTTCGGTAAGTTCAAAAATGAGTATTATTCTTAAATTACATATATATATGCCGCAATGCATAATACACATCTCACAATTACGGCTAAAATTCTTGCAATATTTTTATAATTATCCTGAAGAATTATTTTTGCAATATATATATAAGTTTAAATTATACCTCTTTAAATCATATATTATAATCTGGATATTTACTCAAGTCTAACTCATTTAACATTGAATTAGCTTTATCCTTTTCAGATAAAATCACATTTTCTATATTTTCTAAAGGCCAATTAACATTTATATCCGGATCGTTCCACATAATTCCGCATTCATACTCTTTTGCATAATAATCTGTACATTTATAATTTAATATAGCTTCGTTGGAAATTACTAAAAAACCATGGGCAAAACCTTCTGGAACATAGAACTGTTTCTTGTTTTCTTCACTCAAAACGATTCCTTCCCAGTTACCATAAGTTTTGGAGCCATTTCTTAAATCAACGGCCACATCAAAAACTTCACCTTTTGTTACTCTTATAAGCTTACCTTGACTATGCTCTCTTTGAAAATGAAGCCCTCTTAGAACCCCTTTAACTGACTTAGATTCATTATCTTGAACAAAATTCATATTAAAGCCAGCTGCTTCAAATTGTTTTTTATTGTAATTTTCCATAAAGTAACCTCTATTGTCCCCAAAAACTTTAGGCTCTATTATATAAAGGCCTTTTATTTTGCTTTCGTAAAAACTGAAATTTCCCATATTCACACCTCTAAATTTGTAATACACTTGTTATTATATTCATGAACTTCGCCTTCCTCTACCATATCCATTAAATATTTTCCATATCCTGTCTTCATTAATGATTTAGCAAGTTCTATAACTTTTTCTGATGTTATCCAGCCTTTTCTATAAGCAATTTCTTCAAGACACGCTATATATATTCCTTGGGTATTCTGAATTGCATCAACGAAATTAGATGCTTGAAGCATAGATGAATGTGTTCCTGTGTCTAGCCAAGCCATTCCTCTTCCTAGTAGATCAACTTTCAATTTTCCTTCATTCATATAGGCTTTATTTAGATCTGTTATTTCTAGTTCTCCTCTGGCAGAAGGTTCTAACTCTTTAGCCTTTTTGACTACTGTATTATCATAAAAATAGAGACCTGGTACAGCATATTTTGATTTTGGATTTTCTGGTTTTTCTTCTAATGAAATGACTTTGCCGTTAGCATCAAATTCAACCACTCCAAAGGCCTTTGGATTTTGAACATAGTAACCAAATATATATGCTCCACTATCTAGATTAGCCGCTTTCATTAAATGTTCTGAAAAGCTTTGTCCATAGAAAATATTATCTCCAAGTATCATTGCTACATTATCATTACCAATAAACTTTTCACCGATAATGAATGCCTCTGCAAGGCCATTGGGTTTTTCTTGAATAGCATAATCAATATTTAATCCTAATTCTTTTCCATCATTAAATAATTCTCTAAAATTTTTTATATCTCTTGGAGTTGATATAATTAAAATGTCTTTAATTCCCGAAAGCATTAATACTGACATTGGATAATAAATCATTGGTTTGTCATATATTGGCACCATTTGTTTAGATATCGATTTTGTCACTGGATAGAGACGAGTCCCAGAACCGCCTGCTAAAATAATTCCTTTCATTTTAATCCCCCATAATATTCTGATTAATTGTCTAACTTCAGAATAAATTCGTTTATTAATTATGTTATGAAAAAGTATATTATATAGTTACTTTCTAAAATCATAAAATTTAAGTTGTAATTAATGCAATATCCCCCATTTGTAACAAAATATAATACAAATCATACTATGTAATAGCATGGCATACAATGCTATGTTTGTTTATAAAGGGGGTTAAAAAAATTGTGGGATACGATGATTTTTTTGATGAGAATATAGATAACAAAAGAAAATATTCTTCTATTGATAAAAAAAATGACGATAGATATGACTTAGAATGCTTAATGGGATTAATAGATTTTGATAACTGTAAGAGAGGACCTCAAGGGCCACAAGGACCACAAGGTGCTCAAGGAGCTCAAGGACCACGAGGATTCCAAGGATCTCAAGGTGCTCAAGGAGCTCAAGGCGCACAAGGTGCTCAGGGATCTCAAGGATCACAAGGACCTCAAGGCGCACAAGGTGCACAAGGTGCTCAGGGATCACAAGGAGCTCAAGGACCTCAAGGCGCACAAGGTGCTCAGGGATCACAAGGAGCTCAAGGACCTCAAGGTGCACAAGGTGCTCAGGGAGCTCAAGGTACTCAAGGAGCTCAAGGTACTCAAGGTGCTCAAGGATTCCAAGGACCACAAGGTGCTCAAGGAGTTCAAGGTGCTCAAGGAGCTCAAGGATTCCAAGGACCACAAGGTACTCAAGGACCTCAAGGTGCTCAAGGTGCACAAGGAGTTCAGGGAGCTCAAGGGGCTCAAGGCGCACAAGGTGCTCAGGGATCACAAGGACCTCAAGGTGCACAAGGTGCTCAGGGAGCTCAAGGCACTCAAGGAGCTCAAGGTACTCAAGGTGCTCAAGGATTCCAAGGACCACAAGGTGCTCAAGGAGTTCAAGGTGCTCAAGGAGCTCAAGGATTCCAAGGACCACAAGGTACTCAAGGACCTCAAGGTGCTCAAGGTGCACAAGGAGTTCAGGGAGCTCAAGGGGCTCAAGGCGCACAAGGTGCTCAGGGATCACAAGGAGCTCAAGGACCTCAAGGTGCTCAGGGAGCTCAAGGTACTCAAGGAGCTCAAGGTACTCAAGGTGCTCAAGGATTCCAAGGACCACAAGGTACTCAAGGTGCTCAAGGATCTCAAGGACCACAAGGGACTCAAGGTGCACAAGGACCTCAAGGATCTCAAGGATTACAAGGAACTCAAGGACCACGAGGATTCCAAGGTGCTCAAGGACCACAAGGGCCACAAGGTGCTCAAGGTGCTCAAGGACCACAAGGTACTCAGGGATTACAAGGAACTCAAGGACCACGAGGATTCCAAGGCGCACAAGGTCCACAGGGATCACAAGGTGCTCAAGGATTCCAAGGACCACAAGGAGCTCAGGGTGCTCAAGGATCACAAGGATCACAAGGTGCTCAAGGACTTCAAGGTACTCAAGGTGCTCAAGGACCACAAGGTGGACAGGGATTGCAAGGAACCCAAGGGCCACGAGGATTCCAAGGCGCACAAGGTCCACAGGGATCACAAGGTGCTCAAGGACCACAAGGTGGACAAGGATTACAAGGAACTCAGGGACCTCAAGGATTCCAAGGAGCTCAAGGACCACAGGGATCACAAGGTGCTCAAGGATTCCAAGGACCTCAAGGTGCTCAGGGTGCTCAAGGATCACAAGGAGCTCAAGGACCACAAGGAACTCAAGGAGCTCAAGGACCACAAGGTGGACAAGGATTACAAGGAACTCAGGGACCTCAAGGATTCCAAGGAGCTCAAGGACCTCAAGGATTCCAAGGTGCTCAAGGACCTCAAGGCTCGAGAGTAATTAATATTTATCTTAGTTCACAACAATCAATTCCTAATAATTATTTCTTTGGAATAGGTATAGACTCGATTGATTTCCAAGCAAGCAGTGTAGTTGTACCTCAAAACGCTACAATTACTGGGCTAATTTTTAGTATTAGGAATGAGCCTTTGGATTTAAATCAATCTGTAAGTGCAGAGATATATAGAAGCACAAATTGTGGTGTTAATTCTACAGCAACAGGAATCATAGCAACAGTAACAGGACCAAATCCTACAAATTGTTGTGCATCTGTCCCTGCTAATTTATCTGTAAATCAATGCGATTTATTAAGTGTTAGAATTTCTAGAGTTGGTAACACTGCTGATTTAATTAACGGAGTTACAGCTACTATTATATTAACTTTACCATAAATATCAAAGTCCTAATTAATTAAAAATAGAGTGTTGATAATAAAATCAACACTCTATTCTTAATTGTTTAATTTAGGGACAAAAAACAATGTACTAAGTAGTAAGTAGCTCTGCTAATTTTGCAGATAATTTTATTATTCTGGAATTACAACCAATTTCTCATTGCATGAGGAGCAAAATTTTGCGTACTTAATACATGTTTCCAGTGAATCCGTTGGTTCCATAGGCCACCAACGAATTGATCCCATAGGTGCCTTAGAAGCAAAAAGCTCAATTTCCTCAGGAATACGCCCGACAACCAATACCTCAATATCTTTAAAGTTAGTTTCTAATCCTTTTTTTAGTGTATCTATCAATCTTTTATTTACATTTACAGGAGATGAGTATGGAATTGGAAATATTATTGAAAGTTTATTAGAATTTTCATCAATTATATTCGCTGATTTTAAAGCTAAGTCTCCTTCTTCCCTCTCCCATACACGATTATATGATATAAATTCCTGTAATCCAAGCTCTTCAACTCTTTTGTGAATTCTCTCACTATAATATTTATAAAGTTCTCCTATTAAAATTTGAATCTGTTTGTTTCTGGTAAAAGTTGAATTATCTCCATTTTCATTTCTATATTGTATATATAGCAAATCAGGAATACATATATATTTTGTGCAAAGAAATGTTCGAACTAATATATCGTAATCATCTGCAACTAATAGTTCTTCTCTATGACCGCCAATCATATGGTAGCACTCTTTGGTCCATGCCCGAGGATGATTTGGTAATCCAGCTAAATGAAGTATGGTTGTTCCATTTATTACTGTATTTCTTAATACATTTTGCCATCTGTGCATTTCATGAACCCAGACTCGATAATATACACCATATCCATATCCACAATCCCATCCATACCAATTTGAAATATTGCTTCCGACATATGGTTCAGTGCAATCTCCATATACAAATCCACAATCAGGATGACGTTTAAATGCAGCTACAATTTTTTCTAAGCAATCATGTGTCAATTCATCATCATGATCTACTTCTAATAAGATCTCACCAGTGCATATACCAGCAGCATAGCGTTTTGTGGCACCTATATAACCATTGCGTTGATCTTGCCTATATCTTCTTACACGCGGATCATCCAGAATTAGTAAGTCCTGATTGTAAGTGGTGTCATTATCACCAGAATCGTCTACAATTATCCATTCCCAATTTGAGTAGGTTTGATTCAAGAGTGAATTATATACGCGTTTAATCTTATCCTTAGATTTATATGCGGCTGTAAAAATTGATACTAATGGAACATCAGAAGAAAACTTAGTAATTGGTATTTTTTTATTTTCTGGAAGGAGATCTGTACATTTTAGCCAGCAATAGAATAAATGAGATGGTTGAATATCCTTTATTGAATCATAATGTAGCCAGCGTTTTCTTTCATGATATGGTAATGCATATAGTGTTGTAAACTGGTCTGCATCGCCTCCTATTGAAACATATATACGTGGGGCTTTAGGGTTTATTTTTAAGGTTGTATTTTCTACTTTGTATAATTCAACTTTTATTCCACTTTCAATAATTTCTTTCAACATTTTTTCAAGTTCATCTAATGAAATTTTTCTATCAACAAACATATGGACTGTTAATAATGGAACATCATTAAAGTGCATTTTTATCCTCCTTTTATTTATTAAGTTAAACTTGCCAAGATCTTTTGTGAATTTATAGATATCCAACGTATATTTGGACTTATGTTAATCAAACAAAATTCAATACATTTTTATTAAGACATCTATTTTAAATAATTTGTTTCCAGATTATATAATAATTACCACTTGCTTTTATCAATGTAAATGGATTCTGTTATATTATTTTGCTTAAGAATTCAATTAATTATATAATATTATATTTTTATGAATAAGTTACAGCACCGTTGTATTTCTTATTAATATTAAACACAAAAATAGTCTATGTATATTTTATTAGGATAATCTTTTATAATTATCTTTCATAAAGTACACAGACTATTCAATTGCGTTATTATAATAATAATCGCATGATATTCTTATATAAGAAAAGTCATATAATTATATTAGATATTTCTAAATCGTATATACTTAATTGTATTTTTACAGTTATTATTTGTAGCAGATTGAGCCTAGTGTAAACACTACAACAAATTCAATTTTATCTCCACATTTATTTATAGCCTTAAAATGTAAGATATCAGATGGATAACCACAATTAAGCAACTTTTTTAGATTGTGTTTTGGCATAAATATTATACCTGAACTAACTACTTTATAATATCCTAGGCGTCCACAAATAAAAACTTCATCACAAATACATTTTTTATTGCAGCCAGTGTATATTATTTCAAGTGTATCGCAGTTTGAAGAACATATTGCACTAGCTGTGAAATATTGTAATTTGTTTGGATAAACATAAATTATTTTATTTTCATTTCCAATGCTAGCTTCTAGATTACAATTTATTTTCATTACTGGAGCTTCACACTTATTATCACATGATTTATCAGTTTCTTTTTCTTCAATAATCTCTTTTTCTTCAATACCCATAATTTTCCTCCTAGAATTTAGAGTATAACTGTTTATTTCTATAAATTGTTTTTCCTAATTTCATCACTTTATTTATAACTGTTATATTTTATTATATAAACAATTTTTTTAATTGTTACACTTAATCAATCTACTTTGTTATAAACTGCTCATTAGATTTTAATAATTTAATTTAAATTTAGGTTTTTTAACAATAACGTCTACATAAATTACACGAGAATATTGCAACAAAATCATAAGACTCATGACTACACTTATCTGTGGCTGTGAAATGTAAGATATCTTTTTTTTTAGGATCTAATTTGGAATAAGTTTCAGCTATAATCCCAGAGTGCACTATTTTATATACTGCAAGATTTCCACGAATTCCATTATTTGAAGAACATCCATTATATCTAATAGTTACATCTCCACAACATTTTGATACATCAACTGTAAAAAATTGAGATTCGCCTGGAATTAAATAAAGCATTTTATTTATTGTATCGAAATCCACTTTTAGATTACAACTAGCATAAATCTTAGGTTCGCTTCCTTGGCAACAAGTGTCGTGTTTTTTATTTTCCTCTTTCCCCCAATTTCCTACATTTTCTTTTTCGTTCAAACAATAGTCACATTCTATATCAAAAAAATCATCAGTTACAAAATTCTCGTCATTACATATTTTTTTAGGTTCATTTTTATTGTATGTCTCTTTTTCATTATCCATTCTACTTCCTCCAATTACTGGTATTAATAATTTAGCTTATTCTTTAGAAATTTATAATAAAGTAAAATCTGTGGACACTTATAAAAAAGGATACTTAATTAGGTTCTGTACAGAAAGAGAATAAAAAATATACACCTATTAAAAGAGCACGAAGTGCAATCAAGACCAATTGCCTATTAAAAGAGCACGAAGTGCAATTAAGACCAATTCACCTATTAAAAGAGCACGAAGTGCAATTAATATCAATTCGCCTATTAAAAGAGCATTAAGGCAATTAAAGACTTACTGCATGCAGTCGCCTGCGATTTTTTTATATTCTCTTATATAATAATGTATTAAATATTATTAGAAATGGTACAAAAGGTAATATAAAAACATAATATGTATTAAAATAAAACTTTTTATTACATTGTAGACTAAATTAATTTTAAATTTATAGAATTAATATTTAGTAGCGATTTATTTTCTTTAGTGAAAGGAAGTGGGATTTTGAAGGATAACGAAACTAAAAAAGAAAATTATGAATTTAATGTACATCCTTGTAACTTCAAAGTTAATATTAAAGAAATAAAGCCTTTTTATGTACACTCACGAAATTATATTTTTTTAGACTTACAAGTATTAGATTGTTATAGTGCTAAAAGCCGTTTAAGGATAAAATCATGTCCTCACAATGGTAAGCTATATTCAGTTGAACCCTCTATTCTTGTATATAAGCCAACAGCTGGATTTTGTGGTTATGATTTAATACAAGTACTGATTGAAGATGAGTTTGGTGGAAGACATATAGAAAATATCATAATTCGTGTAATAAATTAAAGAGTGAGATTTTAAATTAATCTCACTCTTTAACTACAAAGATATAAATAAAATTTTATTCATTTGATTCATAATTAGTTATTTCTTTTATTGTATTATCATCATTCATAAAAACAACGGAAGGCTTATATTTTCTAGCTTCATCCTCATTCATTTGTGCGTAAGCTATTATAATAACTTTATCACCAGGTTGTACTAACCTTGCTGCAGCACCATTTAAACAAATAACTCCTGATTCCCTTTTACCCGGAATCACATATGTTTCAAGTCTTGCACCATTATTTATATCAACTATTTGAACTTTTTCGTTTTCTAAGATACCTGCTGCTTCCATTAATGTTTTGTCTATTGTAATGCTTCCTACATAATTTAATTCTGCCTGAGTAACTGTAGCTCTGTGTATTTTTCCTTTTAACATTGTAAGTATCATTAAAATTTCCTCCTGAAAATCTGTTTATTTATCTGTTCATAATAATCAAATTAGTATATATTCCTTTTCGGTATCTTCATAGATACTCTCATTAAATTGAACTTATCTTTTGAAGTATATTCCATATCAGAAATGAAGGTCATGCTTTTGTGGAAGCGTTACATTAGAGGATTTAGCTGTAGATATTTCTTTAGTGGAAGTTGTTCCATTTTTGCTTATCCTGAACTCGTTTCAGGATCATGCAGAAATGGTGCAACTCCTGCTATTAGAAATTCACAGCTTAATCCTCAGTAACCTGAACAAATGCATGATCTTTATTTCGGTGGATTTTACGCATAAGTACATTTTCACCTCAAATATCTATATTATTATATTTCAAATGTAAAATTATCTATTAATCTTGTTTTTCCTATATAAACTGCAATTGGAATCAATACATTTCTCTCAATGATTTCAACGCTTTTTAGTGAATCACTATCTACGATTTCTACATAATCTATTTTTGCTAATGGTTCTGAATTTAGTACCTCTTTTATCGAGTTCTTAATATTATTAGCATTTCTTTCACCTTTTCTTAAGGCATCTTTAGCTATTTCTAAACTTCTACTTAATACTAATGCTGCTTTTCTTTCATCTTTAGAAAGATAAGTATTCCTTGAACTTTTTGCTAGTCCGTCTTCTTCACGGATTATAGGGCAAGCAACTATTTCTACATCAATATTTAAATCTCTAACCATTCTTTTTATAACAGCCACTTGTTGAGCATCTTTTTCTCCAAAATAAGCTTTATCCGGAGTAACTATATTCAAAAATTTTGAAACAACTAAACATACTCCATCGAAATGCCCTGGTCTTTTAGCACCGCAAAGTACACTTGTAAGACCCGATACACTAACACTTGTAGATTTATCTCCATAATACATTTCACTTGGTTCTGGATTGAACACTATTGCTGCGCCTGCATTAATACAAAGTTCCAAATCTTTATTTATGTTTCTTGGGTAACTATCAAAATCTTCATTTGGACCAAATTGTGTTGGATTTACAAATACGCTTACAACGACCTTATCATTTTCTTCAACAGCTCTTTTTATAAGACTCTCATGACCTTCATGCAAAGCTCCCATTGTTGGAACATACCCTACAGAAAGCCCCTCTCTCTTCCATGCCTTAATCAAGCTTCTAAGCTCTTTAATCTCTTTAACTAACATTACTGATCCCCCTTCTCATCCTAATACTAAAATTTAGGTTCATTATCACATAAGTATAAACTTACAGTTGAATATCTATATAGATACTACAATCTTAAACTATACTTAGATCATGAAATATCTTCCAAACTGGAACAAAAGTATATTATTAATTTCGTGAGTTATCGCATAAATCTAAGATTTAGTACAATTTCTTTAATTCATTTTCATCTATTTTAAAAGTGTGTTTTTCTTCTGGGAAATCTCCAGCTTGTACTTCTTTAACATAAGAGCTAATGGCCTCTCTCATAACGTTACCTACATTTGCATATTGTTTTACGAATTTTGGCACAAAGTCATTAAACATGCCTAACATATCTTGATAAACTAAAATTTGACCATCGCAATATTTTCCGGCTCCTATTCCTATCGTTGGAATTGAAACTGCATTTGTTATAAGCTCTGCAACTTTTTCTGGAATTCCCTCAAGAACAATTGAAAATGCTCCTGCTTTCTCAATAAGTACAGCATCATCTATAAGCTGTTTTGCCGCTGCTTCACTCTTCCCTTGAACTTTAAATCCTCCAAAAGCATTTACTGATTGAGGAGTTAATCCTATGTGTCCCATAACTGGTATTTGAGCATCTACAATAGCTTTAATTTGGGCTGCAACATTAGCACCGCCCTCAAGCTTAACAGCATTAGCTCCACCTTCTTTTATTAATCTTCCTGCATTTAAAACTGCTTGTTCGATAGATACATGATATGATAAAAAAGGCATATCACTTACAATAAGAGCATTTTTAGCACCCTTCTTAACAGCTTTTGTATGATAAATGATTTCATCCATAGTAACAGCTAATGTATCTTCTTCCCCTTTAATAACCATGCCAAGAGAATCTCCAATTAAAATCCCGTTAACACCACTTTCATCAATGATTTTCGCCATTGAGTAATCATATGCTGTAAGCATACTTAATCTTCTTTTCTCTTCTTTGGCTTGTTTAAAAGTTAATACTGTATTTTTCACTAATTTACGCCTCCTAAAAACTTATAAATTTCCAAATGCTTTTTTGAATTACTTAATACATTTTCTATTTGACTCTTATTTTTCATGTCATAGAAACATTCTTCTATGTTTTCTGTAATATCTGCATTATTTTTATCTCTCAAGGCCACAAGTTTTAATAGATTAAAAGATAATATCTTATATAAATCTTTATCTTTGTCCTCTAAAACAGAAATATGCTTCTCAATTGTTGTAATATCTCCCCTTGCTATAGGACCTGTTAAAGAATTAACAAACCCTTTTGCATAAATACTATCAATGTTACCCTTTATTAAAGGTTTTAAAGCATTTAAAGCTTCTTCATCATCTAGTCCAAGTTTTTTTAAATAACTCGTTCCTATATCAAGCAAAGATAATGCTAAGTTAGATACAAAAACGCTAGCTAAATGATATGTTGAGGAATCTTCTGCTTTTCTAACAAAGTACTTATTTCCAATAAGCTTAAGTACACTAATAATAGATGAATCTTCTAAAATATCACCTTCAATTGAAAAATATATATCTTCCAATTCTTTTAAGTTTGTTTCTTTACTAGAGAATGCAAATATTGGATGTAGAGAATAAATCATTGCACCAGAATGTTTCGCATTACATAATACATTTGATTTGAGTGAACCACTTGTGTGGCAAATAGATTTGTTATTTAGATCAAATTTTGATAATTCAATATCTATAATTGAAATGATGTCATCAGGAGTTGTAATAAATAATATATCACTATCTTTAATAATATCTTGAATGTTGTTATAAAATTTAGATTTTGTAATATTTGCTGCATCTATGGCATTTAAGTCATCTTTTCCATAAAAGCCGCTTAATTCTATCCCTTTATGAGTAAAGTAGCGTCCTAAACTCACGCCTACCTTCCCTGGGCCAATAAATCCAATTTTAATGGTATCACCTCCATATACGTGTGAGTGATACAACATCCTAATTTCAATCTCATTCATTATAGATATGAGTTGTATTATATATAATTAATGCTAAAAAATTTGGTGTAACTCTTTTTCGATACTACCCATTGATATTCTACCACTATGTTTTGATTTTAACAATGATAAATTTTTTTATTCTTTAGGAATTTATATTCCAGTAAAATCTATGGATAACTTAAAAAGGTTGATTGGATAGTTTGGGTATTTAAAAAAGAATAAAAAGAAAATCTTATTCGCCTGCCAAGTTTTTCTCACATGCGTTCGAAAAGGCAGATGCGTGAAAAAAATCTCCGCCTCCACAATCGCCTGCGATTTTTTTATTTAAATACAAAAAAAAAGCAAGAATACTTTTTAATTCTTGCTTTTTTGTATTTTTATAAAAACTTATACAATTTCCTCTATTGTAATTACATTTTCAAGGCTATGAAGCTTTAAAATGTACTCTGAATGATTAATTTTTTCAGGTAATGTTAAAGTCATTCTAAGCCCAATTATATGATTGTCAAGCTCTTTCGCTTTCTTAAGTTCTAGATTAGAAATTTTTGTTCCATCTAGTTTTATTGCATTCATAAAGTTCGTAACGCCTGCTATATGCTTGAGTTCAGCATATACATCCAATTCGTTAGACTTAGCCCTATAATGTAAATCTGCTTTATGAAGTACTGTTAATACACCTAATAAGAAGAAGCATGAAATAATAGCGCCTTCATAAAAACCAATTCCAATGGCAAGTCCCATACATGCGCAGGCCCAAAGACCAGCTGCAGTTGTAAGGCCTTTAACTTCATTACGACCAACTACGATAATAGTACCCGCTCCTAGGAATCCAATACCACTTATAACTTGAGCACCCATTCTGCTTACATCATCTTGAATGTGTAATATATCTCTCATGTATTGTCCTGTTATCATAATTAAAGTTGCACCAATACAAACTAATATATGAGTTCTAAGACCAGCCGGCCTTTTTTTTCTTCCTCTTTCAAGCCCAATAATCCCTGCACAAATTGTAGCAAGAGTAAGCCTTAAAATTATAGATGCAGTATTAACTTCCCTCAAGTAGTTTGTCAGTTCATTTATTGTATTCTCCATATAACCACCTTCATAATTGCTGGTATCTTATTGTTAATTATAATTAAATAATTCTAAAATTTCATTTTCATTTAACGAATGTATGAATTCTCCTACGGATAAATCATCACCTAAAATCTTATTTATTAGCTCTCTTTTGGAATCCTGTAATTCCACTATTTTTTCTTCTATAGTTCCTTGGGCAATTAACTTAATCACTTCTACTACATTTTTTTGACCAATTCTATGTGCTCTATCAGTTGCTTGATCTTCAACTGCAGGATTCCACCATGGATCAAAATGTATCACTATATCCGCGCTTGTTAAATTCAGCCCCGTACCACCAGCTTTCAAGGATACTAAGAATACAGTGTTTTCACCATTATTAAATTCCTCAACCATCTTCATTCTATTGATTGATGAAACTGATCCATCTAAATATGAAAATAAGAAATTTTTTTCTTTAAGTATTTTGCTTATATTCTTTAATACAGAAGTAAATTGCGAGAATACTAATATTTTATGTCCCTCATCTATACTTTGTTCCAATAATTCAATTAATGCATCAATTTTTCCACTACTTCCCAAGTAATTATCCATAGTTACAGACGGATCTAAACATATCTGACGAAGCTTAGTTATATAAGCCAAAATTTCTATTTTGCTCTTACTAAACTCAAAATCTTCGACTTTCTTTTGAATTAAATCTTTAGTATAGTTAGCATAGGTTTCATATACAACTTTTTGCTCATCACTTAAAGGAACAAGAAATCTTTTTTCTATTTTATCTGGCAATTCTTTAATTACATTTTTCTTATACCTTCTAAGAATAAATGGTTTTACAAGCCTATTTAACTCTTCAAGAATTTCTGGTCCTTCTTCAAGCCTTCTATGATATCTAGTTACAAATTTCTTCTCGTTATATAAATACCCTGGCATTATAAAATCAAATATTGACCATAATTCCATTAATGAATTTTCTATTGGTGTTCCAGTCAACGCAAATCTTATTCTTGCTTTTATTTCCTTGACTGACTTAGAACTTAAAGAAGATTGATTCTTTATGTTTTGAGCCTCATCTAAGATACAGTAATCAAAATTCATATTATATAATTCTATGTCACGTCTCAATAAATTATAGGTAGTTAAGATTACATCATATTCTTTATAGTTATTAATCAATTCTTCTCTTTCTTCTTTTACCCCATTGCAAATAGCAATTTTCATTGATGGAGCAAATTTATTAAATTCATTTTTCCAATTATAGATTAAAGAAGTAGGTGCAATAATAAGAGTTTTTGAATCTGGCTTTGAAAGCAATAATGTTATTGTTTGCAGTGTCTTTCCAAGTCCCATTTCATCACCAAGTATTCCACCAAACCCTAAGTAATCTAAAGTTCTAAGCCAATTATAGCCTTCTTTTTGATACTTTCTAAGTTTAGCTTGAAGTCCATATGGAGGCTGAAAGGCTTTATCTTTAATGTTACTTAATCTTTCTTTAAGATCCTTAATTTCATCACAGCTATTTATATACCTTAACTCTTTGTCTTCTAAATAATCTTCAAGATAAGCTCCCTTGTTAATTGGAACATTAATGAGATTCTCATTTAATTTTTCTTCTAAAAGTAAATTATCTATAAGGGTCAATGATTCTTTCAATGCTTCATCTTCTAGGTCTAAGAATTCTCCATTCTCAAGCTTATAATATTTCAAGTTATCTCTAAAGCTTCTAAGTATTTTTGCAGTTTCTTCTGGAGATATATCAGAAATTTTAAATTCAAACTCAAAATAGTTGAATTTACCTTTTCTAACTTCTCCAACAAAATCTGATTTCTTAATATCTTTTATTCCCTTAAATCTCTCAGAATAAAATACTTCACCATATCGTTGAAGCTTTTCTATTTCATATTTAAAGAATTTAAAAGCCTCATCATCATCTCTTAAAAAGAATAATCTTCCATTGACTTCTTCAAATCCAAGACTTTTTAATACTCCTAAAACTTCATATTCTTTATTAGTATCTCTGTAAATAATTTTATCTTTGTATTCTTCAAAAAAATTAAATTCATGTCCTTCATATGATACCTTAAACAACAACGAAATATCCTTATCTTTATCAAAATAAAACCTGAAGATTACAGGCGCGATTACAACTTTTTCTCTAATATCCTTAGATAAAACTAAATCATTTGTTACTTTTTGAATCGAAGGTATTAATTCTTTTAAAATTCTACTTTCATTAATCTTATTGAAACTAACTTTGTTAGTAGCATTAAATATTTTTAAATATGGCGATAATCTCTCACATTGTTCTATTGATGGAATGTATATGGAAGTACCAAATAAGAATACATCTTCATCTTGAGTTAATGATTCTGGTATTCCATTAGGAGCTTCTAAAATTATATTGTTATTCTTACTCAATAAAGCAAATGGAATAGGCATATCCCCTTCTATTATTTCAGATTCTAATATTCTATAAAAGAATCCATCGCCTAAAAAAACTCTATTCTTTTTTATAATGTATAAAAATTCTTTAAACATCATATCAGGAATTGTAAGGGTCTTTCCTTCTATTAACTTATCCTGATAACGTCTAAAATTTCTATCATGATCTGCTAAATTTTTTATATTATTCATGAATTTTATTAATCTTCTATCTTCATAAGAAAGACTTTGAGTTTTTATATCAAAAATAAATTCTTTCCCGTACTTAATTGGTACTTTATTATAAACGCATGTCAAAAATTGATTAATATCTTTAACTATATACATTTTATTGCTTTTTCTTAATCCTATTTTAAACTCGATTTGAAGTTTAGAGGACCAATTGTTTTTATTAATAATAACTTCGAATTTTAGCTTTTCCTTATCCTTATCCCCAACAAGTAAAGATAATAAATCATCATTAGAATTCTCCTTAATTCTAGCTTTATTATCTTTAAGAGATAAATTATTATTTAACTTGGTTCTTAACTCTTCATCTTCATCAATATTTCTTAAGAATGTATAAAAAGTAGCTATTATATGTTTACAACAGTAATTATCACGAGAAAATTCGTTTTTCTCAAAGTCTAGACAACTACAATGGGTTCCTATAATCTCTTTAGTCATATTATCAATTTCAAGCTTACACGAATATTCACTTAGAAGGCTTTCTGAAACTACAGTTGAGTTTATTTTTATATAATCTTTATCTACTTTAACATTTATTTCTCTTAACAAATCATTTTTTAGAACACGTTGACCTTTTGTAAGAGATGAATTTGTTATGTTCTTATTAAAACCCTCTAGTAAAATTTGTTTTATCAATGTTTATCACCTGCATTTTTATTTTTAACTTCTTTAATTCTTTTAATTAAATCTACACTGATATATTGGGATTTAGAAACCCCTTTTCTAAAATATCTTATTTGCTTATAGTCACGGCCTTCAATATTTATATCTAATATATCAATTCTTTCAGCATTAAATATAGTAGGTTCATTTTTTCCTTTTAAATATATATGTATTTCCATTTCATTAGGTGAGATTATTTAAATTAGTAATTTAAAAATAATCCCATATCCTCCTTTTAAAATTATATTTAGTTATTATTTTTGAATTCTTCAATTGCTTCAGCTATTTCATTTAGATATTCCCATCGTTCGTATTTATTATCTAGTTCACTTTGTACTTCTTCTTTTTCATGCATCAATTGATTTAGTTTCCCATAGTTTGAAGCATTCTTTGCCATTTCCTTTTCTAAAGAATTGATTTTTTCTTCAAGCTTAGCAATATCTTCATCTATAGTTTCATATTCTTTTTGCTCTTTAAAAGTAAACTTAGGTTTATTATCTTTAGTTTTTTCCTTAACGCCTTTTCCTTTATCTGCTGCAAATTCATTGCCACTTTTATCATTTGACTCAACAGATTTAATCTTCTCAATTTCTTTTGAAATCAAAAAGTCGCTATAGTTACCGTTATACTCCTTGATATACCCATTTCCTTCATAAGAGAATATCTTCGTACAAATTCTATCTAAGAAATATCTATCATGGGATACAACAATGATTACACCCATAAATTTATCTAAAAAGTCTTCTAATATTTTTAATGTTTCAATATCTAAATCGTTAGTAGGCTCATCTAATATCAAAAAGTTAGGTGATTCCATTAGTACTCTTAAAAGATGAAGTCTTCTTCTTTCCCCACCAGATAATTTTTCAATCGGAGTATACTGCATAGTGCTATCGAATAGAAATCTTTCACACATAGTAGAAGCCATTATTTTAGTCCCATCTTCTACAGGTATGTATTCTCCACCTTCTTTAACATAATCAATTACTCTTAGTTTAGGATCCATGTTGCTATTATCTTGTGCAAAACATCCTATTTTAACTGTATCACCAATTTCAATTTTTCCGCTGTCTATTGGAAGTTTATTTCTAAGAATATTAACTAAAGTTGTTTTTCCAGCCCCATTTTCTCCAATGATACCAATTCTATCATTTCTCAAAAATATATAATTAAAGTCTTTAATTATAACTTTACTTCCGAATGACTTAGAGATATCGTATAATTCAACTACTTTTTTTCCAAGCCTAGAACCAACAAATGATATATCTACATCTTCCTGCCTTTTAATGCTTTCTTCGCTTACTAACTCGTCAAATCTTTGAAGTCTTGCCTTTTGCTTAGTAGTTCTGGCTTTAGCACCACGTCTAACCCATTTTAATTCGTTTCTTATAAGAGCATTTTTCTTTTCTTCTTGTGATTGTTCTACTTCAATTCTTTCAATCTTCTTTTCAAGGAATGCAGTATAATTTCCAGGATAAGTATATAAATTTCCTCTGTCCAGCTCAATAATTCTATTTGTTACTCTGTCTAAGAAATATCTATCATGAGTAATCATTAAAAGAGCGCCTTTCCTAGAATTTAAGAATTCTTCAAGCCATTCAATGGAATCTGAATCTAGATGATTGGTAGGCTCATCTAATATAAGAAGATCACATGGTGTTATAAGTGAACAAGCAAGTGCTATTCTCTTCTTTTGCCCTCCAGATAAGTTTCCAACCTTTTCTGAATAATTCTTTATTCCAAGTTTATTTAAAATTGTCTTTGCGTCACTCTCCATATCCCATAAGCTTAAGGAGTCAATTTCACTTTGAACCTTAAGTAATTCATTATTTAAAGAATCAAAGTTTTCACCACTGCAACTATTAATCTTATCTAATAACTCCTCATATCTTTTTAAAAGTTTCATTTCTTTAGTGTCACCTTTAAAAATTTGTTCTAAAACAGTTGCATCTTCATCAAATAAAGGATTCTGATCAAGATATTCAATTCTAACATTTTTACCCTTTACTATATTTCCATCAAAAAATTCCTCTCGGCCAGAAACCACTTTTAAAAATGTTGATTTACCAGCACCATTTATTCCAATTAAACCAATTTTATCTCCATCATTAATTCCTAGTGAAACATTATTTAATAATATTTTATCACTATAATTTTTGCTTATATTTTCCAAAGTAATTATATTCATTAATTTTAAACTCCTTTATGTGATTATATACATACTATTTTAACATAGGATGCTCATAAACAGAAATTTAGATTGAATTTAAACAAAAAAAGACTACCTATTATAATTATAGATAGTCTAAAAGTAACATATCTTGTTTCAAATAATTACTGTATATATTAATGATTCACTTATTTTTTTTTAGATTTTGACTTGAGATTTCATATCTTTCTTCATTATCTTCTGTATTATAAAAAGCATTACAACCAATCAATAAAGCACAAACAAAAATTACTATTCCTAGCATAATTATTCCCCCTTTAATATGGATCTGATTATATATTTATTATAGCACAATTCGTATGTAAACGATATACTATTTTGTTTTTTTTATTTCTATTTACATCAATTTCTTGATTACTATTTTCTTAATTTATGATTTTGCAGAATTTTCAAAAAATTATTGACAAAGCTTATATATTTTGACTATAATTTATATAAACCTATATAATTTAAAAACTGTGAAAAGGAAGAGTACATATATTATTGAAATAAAGAGAGAGAATATTTGCTGGAAATTCTCATGATGTATATATGGAATGTAGCCTTGGAGTTTTTAATCGAAATCTTAATTGTTAGAGAGTAGAATTAAACGGATTGTCCACCGTTAAAAGGACAATAATATCGGTTATTTAACCCGTATTATTAATAAGTGTGTATTTGATTATACAAAATTAGGTGGTACCGCGGTGATTATCTCTTCGTCCTATATTATTTATAGGATTGGGAGTTTTTTTTTACACAAAAATAATATTTATTCTTATATCAAATATTAAAAAATAGTAAAATCGAACTTTTTATCTAATCAATAAACGTTAATGAAATATTCTAAGATATTTATGTAAGGAGTGATTTCTTTGAAATATAATGGTGCTGAAATAGTTATTAAATTATTAGAGAACGAAGGAGTAGAATATATATCAGGCATTCCAGGAGGATTCAATCTCCCACTTTATGATGCTTTATACAAAAGCAAAAAAATCAAACATATATTAGCACGTCACGAACAAGGCGCTGGATTTATTGCACAAGGCATTTCAAGAAGTACAAATAAAGTTGGAGTATGCTTTGCAACTTCTGGCCCAGGAGTAACTAATCTTCTAACTGCCATTGCAGATGCTAAACTTGATTCAATTCCTCTTGTTGCTATAACAGGCCAGGTTCCTCTATCAGCAATAGGTACTGATGCTTTTCAAGAAGTTGATGCTTATGGATTAACAATTCCAATTACTAAGCACAATTTCTTAATTAGGAACATACATGAACTTTTTACAGTTATAAAAGAAGCTTTCAAAATAGCTTTAGAAGGAAGACCTGGGCCAGTACTTATTGATATTCCTAAGAATATTCAGAATGAATTTATAGACTTAGAAGACTTTCCTTCTGAAATTGCATCTGAAAATTTGCCTAAAAAAGAGCAAATAAAAAGCTCTACGCTTTATTGCATAGCTGAATTAATCAATGATTCAAAGAAGCCTATAATTTATGCAGGTGGAGGTGTAGTGAATTCAAATGCTTCATCTAACTTATATAAAATTGCAAAGAAAAATAATATACCAGTTTCTTTAAGTCTTATGGGACTTGGTTCTTTTCCTTGTGATGATGAATTGAGTATTGGAATGCTTGGAATGCATGGTGCACCATATACAAATTATCTTCTAAACGAAGCTGACTTAATTTTGGCCCTAGGAGTAAGGTTTGATGATAGAGCAACAGGTAATATAGAAAAGTTTTGTCCTAACGCTTCCATAATTCATATCGATATTGATCCTTCTGAAATAAATAAAGTTAAAACTAGTAGTTTATCTATGATTGCAAATGTTGATGACTTCTTAGAAGATATACTTCCACATATTGAAAGTAAAAGTCGAAACACTTGGAGGGAAAGAGTTAAATGCTTTAAATCTAAATATCCACTCCCTTCTTATAAAAACATACTACATCCAGCTAATATAATTCCTTTTGTAGGAAACATAGTTCCTAGTGATGCAGTTATTACTACTGATGTTGGGCAGCATCAAATGTGGGTAGCTCAAAGATACCCTTTTAAATTACCAAAGGCTCTACTAACTTCTAGTGGTCTTGGAACTATGGGATTTGGACTTCCAGTAGCCATAGGTGCTGCATTGGCCAATAAAGATAAGACTATAATCTCTTTCTGTGGTGATGGATCTATTTTAATGAATATTCAGGAACTAGCTACCCTTGCTGACTTTAATTTGAATATAAAAGTAATTATTTTAAATAATCATCATTTAGGCCTAGTACGTCAGCAGCAACAATTATTTTATAATGAACATTATATAGCATCAAAATTTATATCAAATCCTAACTTCAAAATAATAGCAGAAGGCTTTGGAATACAATCTTGTGATTTAGGTAATGAGGAAAAACCTTTAGAAAAATTAAAAGAATTATTAACTGTAGATGGACCCTGTGTAATAAATATACCTATTGAGGAAACTGAAAATGTACTTCCTATGGTTCCTCCTGGTAAATCAAATATAGATATGATTGGTGGTGAAAATTTAAATGATTAATACTAATTTTTATCTTATAGAGCTACATGTTAGAAATCATTCTGGTGTTATGAGCCACATAACTGGACTTTTTGCAAGACGTGCATTTAATTTAGAAGGAATTTTATGTGCACAAATAGGTGATGGCTCTACAAGTAAAATGTATTTACTTGTTAAAAATGATTCTGTACTTGATCAAATAATAAAGCAATTGGAAAAACTCTATGATGTTCTTGAAGTTTCAGTACACCAAGATTATGATCAGTCTGTATTTGAAAACTTAAACAAAGTACTAAAACTTAAACAAGAGGATATTTGACATTTGATTCTATAACTTAAGCTTAGAATAATAAATAAAACTTAGTTTTAATGCAGAAACAAAAATAAGGATAATAAACAATATTTCTACTGTTTATTATCCTCATTAAATGAACCGCTCTATAAGAAAGTTTGTAATTATCTAGTTTAGTTCTTCTATTTCTATTTTAATTAAATGAACCTAATAAATACATACACCCAAAAATAAAAATAGCTACTAATATTTAATTTATTCACCTATTAATTCATTTTTAACATATTCATTAATATTTTCTTCTTCGCCTTCAAATATTTCTGTCAAATGTAATATTATCTCTTGCTCATCTTCAGGAAGATATTTTATTGTTTCTTTGATTGTATCTACATTTACATCTTTCATAAAATAAAATCACCGCCTTAATATTGTTTTATTTCTAAATCTCTTAGTACAGCTTTTTCATGTTTATATGTTACTATAAATCTCTGTTTATTATCTTTAGATTATGTTAATAATTCCTTAATATAATATTACAAAAAGTTAAAAGCTAAGTTAGCTCGAAATAGAGATAAACTAAATAGCCTATTGTATTTTCTCATTTGACATTATAACTTATTTTCTTGTAAATTATTGTCTTTATGTGAAAATAACTTCAATTTTATATCACTTATTTTTCTACATATTTATTCATATAAAGTGTTTGTTCGAAAATAAGTAAGTTATAAACTAATATATAAGAAACATTTATTTAATCATTCTATAAAACATTAAAATTATTGCAATAAAGATAAATAATTGATTATATAATTAAATTGAATACTCTCATGTTTGTTGCTGTTTTCTAAATATGATAAGAAAATATCACAAACTCGATTAGCGAGAAATTGATATTTTAACTTCATAAATTTTATATTAAATATTAGTTGTTCATTTTACTTAATTTAAATGATTTTGCTATATTGATTTCTTTATTTTTTAATAACTTTAAAGCCATATAGTTAATAAAAACTATGGTGTAGCTGATTAACCTTACCCAATCTATTTCCTTTTCATTTAAAAGTATAAGTAAAATATGAAAATATGTTAAAAAGTAAAACAAATATGCCCATCTTTGAAGCCTCTTCCATTGCTTTCCTTGCATTTTACGCCTTATTTTCTTAAATGAGGTTATAAATAATGGTATCATTATAATAAATCCAATGAGTCCAACTGCTATATAGCTTAAGTATAATACAGGAAGCGAACCTTCATTAATGATTCTAGGAAGCTTGAGTATTATAAAACGAATAAAATATACTATTCCATGGGGTAACAGCATGATTGCACCTATAATAGCTAATTCTGCTCTAATGCTGCGTAATTTCTTGGTTATTGTCCATTTTTGATTTAAAGCTCCTGCATACATTACTAATATAAAAAAGGATACTGATATCAATCCTCTTATTGAAGTTTTTTCAAGGGTTAGAATAACCCCTTCAAGCTTTGCGTTAGATGTTATTCGTAGTATTTCATAAAATGATGTGATTATCGCAATACCCGTTGCTAGCGAATAATAAAGATAATAATTTTTCTTAATAGATGATGTTAAAAGTAATGATAAAATCGTTACTAGAATTAATGTGCAAATAAAGATCATATTTCTACTCCTTATAATTATTATCGATAATGAATATCACTAACAATTATATTTTATCATGCCTATTACGTCAAGATTTAGAAATCTTTATTTTATCTAATGGCCAGGAAATAAAGTAGAATGGAATTATAATCACTTTTCTTGTATATTGCTTTAATATTGGTATATGTTGGTCAATATTACATTGAAAAAGAGATAACCATAATTATTATAGTTATCCCTTAATCTTATTTCCTATATAGTTTATATTATTCTACCATTCAGCTTTTGTTCCATCATAATTTCTCTAATTTGGATTAGATTAGTTAAGACCTTTCATATTAACTTCTCTTACTTTATTCTCTTCAATAATAAGTCCTAGACCTGGTTTTGTTGGTAAGTCTGCAAAACCGTCTTTATAGATAATTATAAAATTCTAGTAACTGATTAACAGACCATCTCTAAATGCACGAAAGGAATCTCATAGCAAACAAAGATAGGGACAACTTTTACTTCATATTTATATTTCCATTTCCTTAACATTATCATCTATTATCAAATCGGCATCCGTTGTTTTCAACACTTCATCAACAGTTAAACCTGGTGCTACTTCTATTAGAACTAATCCTTTATCTGTAACTTTCATAACCGCTTTATCTGTAATTATTAGATTGACACATTTGGCAGCCGATAAAGGCAATGTACATTTTTTTAATACTTTTGAGTTCTCTTTTTTATCATTATGGCTTAATGCAGCTATTACATATTTAGCTCCCACTAAAAGATCCATTGCGCCTCCCATACCAGGCGAAAAAATACCAGGTATTTTCCAATTTGCAATATTTCCTTCTTGATCTACCTCTAAAGCGCCCAATGCAGTTATGTCAACATGTCCACCTCTTATTATTGCAAAAGATAAATCCATATCAAAGGTTGATGATCCTGGTAGTAAAGTGATTGGAGATCCACCTGAATTAGCTAGATCTGGGTCAGATTCTCCTATCTTTGGAGTTGCGCCAAACTTCAATGCGCCATTTTCACACTGTAGTGTTATTTCCATTCCTTTTGGTAAATAATTAGCAGCCATATTAGGTATACCGAATCCTAAATTAGCAACCATTCCTTCTTTAAATTCTTTTGCGATTCTTCTTGCAATTATCTCTTTACCATTCATCATTTTTACCCCTATCTCATTTTATTAGTTCTTATCCATAAATCTTCAAAATATTTTTTTCTATCTTCAAAGGAATCACCTTGAACTATTATATCTACTAATATACCCGGTGTTCCAATACTATCTGGAGGGATTTCACCCACATCAACGATTTCATCCACTTCGGCTATAACTAAATCAGCAGCAAGTGCCATACTTGTATTTGTTCCTTTTGTTGTTCCTCTATATAAAATATTTCCGAACTTATCAGCCTTACAGCCTTTAATTAATGCAACGTCTGCTTTTATAGCTGGAAATACTAAATATTCCTTTCCATCTACAATAAGTTTATCTCTTCCCTTCTCAATTTCTGTGCCAAGTCCAGTTGGTGTTATAACTGCGCCAAGTCCAGCACCACCAGCTCGTATACATTCAACTATGGTTCCCATAGGTATAAATTCTACTTCTAATGTGCCTGCATTATATTGTTCTTGTGCTTCAGGGCAAGTCCCAATATGTGCACCTACAAATTTTTTTATTTGTTTATTTGCTATCAGCTTACCAACATCATGAGTCTCTCCTGGTTGAGCTGATACAGCTTGAATAAGTGTAAGATCTTTAATATTTGTATTCGCTAGCTCCTCTATCATCTTTAATGGAGCACCCACTCCTAAAAAACCTGCTGTCATTATCTTCATGCCATCTTTAATATTTTTTACTGCTTCCTGTACTGTCTTAATCTTTGTCATTTCTCTATACACCTCCAGATTTTTATAATATGCTATCGATTATAAAAGAAAAATTATTATTTAAGACCAATTATCCCTTTTAGAAATTTAACTGTTATAATAATATTATTATTTATGAATTTATATTCCAATTAAATCCAAAAATCGAAAGCATAACGTCTAATAAGTTTTTATAAATTATTTTGTAACATATGGAAGTATATAAGAATTACCATTTTCAATTTATATGACATAATGAGTTATAAGTTTATTAAATAAAATAATTGATTTGAATTTCACTGAGCTCTTGAGTAAAAAAATAGATGTGAATTAGAATAATTTTCCCTAATTCACATCTGTTTTTATTTTAATTAAAATTTTAGTTATCGCTTAATATATCTTCAATTATATTTTTTAAGTTTTTACCCTGTTCAAAATCCGAATCTAATCCAATAGATTTCTCTGTATACTCTAAGGCTTTATCAATTTGCTGTAAATTATAATAACAAAGTGCAATTTCGTAATTTGTTTCTGGGCATTCACCATAAAACTCTAGTGAAGATTCTAGAAGCTTTAGTGCATCATTATCATAGCCAAGATAACCTAATATAGAACCAAAATAATATCCTAAGTCGCCTTCTTCACCAATAGGGAAATAGTATTTCCAAACTTTATTGATAGCATCAGCAAGTTCATCTTTAGGGAAGTTTTCTTCATTTTCTATTCTTTCAATTAAAATATTGTATAACTCAAGCAAAGTTCTTGAATCCCATACTGTAAATCTTAGAAAAGTCAAAAGTTCCTTAGTGGTCAAAGAGTTACTCAAAGGCATAATTGCTTTTTTCATTATATAGAAATCATCTGGACCTACACTTTCTATAATTTCATTGTAAGCCATTGAAGTTTCAATAAAATCATTATCACTATTACTTACCATAAATAGAGACACATTTATGTTTTCGTGTTCATATATACTATGTATTGCTTTTCCGCCGAGTTCTTTAAAATATAACTCTATAGCATGAAAATTTACCGTCATAGAAATACATCCATGCTTTGATAAAAATGGATGATAATTTTTATCCATGCTTTCTTCATTCTTATAACCTTTATCAGCAGATATTAAAATCACGTCATCATTAAACAACTTTCTTAATCTTGAAATACATCTTAATCCAATTATAGGCATATAGAATGCTGTGTCCTCTAAAGAATTTTTGTAATGCATCAAAACATCATTTAAATTCTTATCTTCGTAATAACTATTCCCATCAATTTTTTTATCTGTATAATAATAATCTAATCCTGCAAGAATTGATTTATCATTAGGATCTCCTTTTTCGTCTGGAGAAGTTATTGTTATTACTCCTTCATAAATCTCTCCGTTATTAACATAAAAAGTGTCTTGTGGAAGACTGTCAAAAGTATAATTAGCAAATAAAATTAAAGGATTCTTCATTTTCCCTTTTGATAATACTTCACCACTATGTCTAAGTTTAATTTCATCATCCTTAGATATATCAAAAGTTGCACAATCAAGTATTCCAGCTTCGAAATAAGGACTTAAAAAGCTATGATTCTGCCAATATTCAATATTTCTTTCAGCAAAATCCGTTACTATGTATTTAAACTTTATATCTTTTAACGAAGAATTTTCAATCATATGTAAAAATCTTTTTAGAAACGTATAAGTAAATCGTCCAACTCCTGCTGCAAGCTCCATAATATATATAACAGTATTTTTATCTACATCTTCTCTTCCAACATAGTCTCGCAAATATCCAAAGACAGTTTTAGCGTATTGATTTGCGATATACGGATTGGTTGTTATATATTGTGGTACAATACCTTTAATCCAAGCCTCTGGACCTTGGTTTGCAAAAAATTCTGTCTGCAATTTCCATAACATTGACTGTGATAAAGGCTTTCCAGCTTCAACTACAGCTCCAGAACTCTCGTTAACTTTCGAATTTGAAGCCTTAGTGATATTATATTTTTTATTTTTTTCTGACAAAACAATTCCTCCCTAAAAGTAAAGTTAAAAATTACTTTTACTAAAATATCATTAACAGAATGATTATACTATTCTAATTAGTTTATGTATATAGATAAACTAACTATAAGCTATACTTATGAGTATACCTAACCGAAATGAGTAATATACTTTTGTTCCAGTTTCTAGGTAATTTCAATGGGTGATTCTAAGGCTATAAAGTTGCACCCAAAGTGCTAGCCTCAAAGAACAAGCTTTGAACTAGCACATTTGGAACAACTTATAGCCAAAGAATCACATCCATCAAAATTACCAATAAAACATTCCACAAAAGTATATTACTCATTTCTAGTCGGAGAATATTTCATAGTTTATAATTGTGTTATCTATAAAGCTAGATTTATGCGATAACTTACTGAAATCATAAACATTTTGTTCTGAAAAGCATGAAAATATGAACTTAATGTTTTAGTAACTTTGTAAATATGTTCATCTAATAAATCAAATTCTTAAATTATTTATCTATATAAAAGTTTTATTCAAGATACTGGCCCCCAAAAATCATAATTCTTATTTCTAGTTGGGATATTTAACTGTATAGCACAGACAAAGCGTAAATATCCAAATAAAAAGGCTACGTAAAACGCAGCCTTTTTGTAGTCAATATTTGCCCTAAAATTATTTTAACTTGTTCTTCTTTTTCTTACAGAACTTTATCTAATGTTCATTTACTTACCCTCGGCACACTTTTTGTACTCTATAGTTTTTTCAACTGGTTTAACTATGGATTTATCTTGCCACTTACCTTGTCTGTAACGTATTACGCTTGCTATAGCCGTAATAGTCCAAGTTAGTCCACTAGTTACCCATACACTCCAAACTCCTAGAAAAGGAATCATAGCTAGTCCGCTTGAAAATCCAACTCTTCCAGCCACTTCAACAAAACCGTTAACCATAGCATAAAATGCATCCCCTGTACCATTGAGTACACCTCTTGTAACGTAAATCATTCCAAGAGGAAAGTATGCACAACTTGTAATTCTTATTGCTTTATCTCCAAGATTTATTACTGATTCATCTTTAACAAACACTTCCATTATAGCCTGACCGCCAAATTGAGCTGCAATAAATGCTAAAAGGCTAAATCCAGCTACTATTAAAATGCTTTTGTGATATCCTTTTTTTACCCTATCAAGTTTATTAGCTCCCATATTTTGACCTGCAAATGTAGACATAGCTGCCCCTAATGAATTGAACGGCTGCTGTATTAGCTGTTCTACTCTACTAGTAGCTGTAAATGCTGCAACAGCTGTCTCTCCAAATCCATTTACTACACTCTGAAGCGCTACTAATGAAACAGCAATCAGTGAATTCTGAGCTGCTACAGGTACTCCAATCCTTATACATTTAGTTATGATTGATTCACTTATTTTCCAGTGTTCTTTCTTTAATTTAAAATATGGATTCTTGATCAAGGCAAAAAACAGACATCCAATTGCTGCACATGCCTGAGAAATAACAGTAGCATAGGCAGTACCTGATACACCAAGTCCAAATTTTAGTACGAAAATTAAATCTAAGACCACATTAATTGCACAAGAAATAATCAAAAAAACTAAAGGTGTACTTGAGTCACCTAATGCTCTAAGTATGGCAGCTATAGCATTATAGGCAGCTACAGCTATCATTCCTCCTGATGCTATTCTCAAAAAAGCTACAGAATCATTTAAGATTTCAGGTGGTGTATTCAAAAGCTGTAAAACTTGGCGTGCAAAAACAACTCCTAATATACTCATAACAACACCAGATGCGCCAATCACATAAGTTGAATTGGCAATGGCTCTCTTTACCTGTTCTTCCTTCTTAGCTCCAAAATATTGAGAAATAATTATACCTATACCAACAGACAATCCCAAGCATACAGAGAAAAAAAGAAAACTTAGAGATCCACAAGCACCTACTGCTGCTAAAGCATTAGCACCAACAAACTTTCCTACAACTATTGAATCAATCAAGTTATAAAACTGCTGAAATACATTGCCTATAAGCATTGGCCAAGTGAATTTTATAATATGGGAAACTTCATTACCTTCAGTCATATCATGTACATATTTTACAGACATAATTTGAAACTCTCCTTCTTTTGTTTACTTCAATATTACATGGATTTAACAAATTAAGCTGGCAATATATTAACCCAATATAGACATATATTGCAGTGCATGTTATATTTTTTATGTTAAATTTAATTTAAGTGTATATTATTTTACAATCGGTCTTCTTAGAATTTTGTAAGGATTATATTTCTATCAATATCTTGTAATACCATTGAACTATCTACATACTAATTATATATATTAAATATTTGGAGGTCTTATATGTATCCTTTTTTTGAAGCAAATAAATCAGGTGATCAAAACTTTTTTAGTTCAAAAATATTAGAAAATTTCAGTTTTCCTCCACATTTACATCCATATGTAGAAATAGCTTATGTTATTGAAGGATCTATAGAAGTTACAATAAACGATACTCCATGCTGCCTTAAAGCTGGTGAAGTTTCTATATGTTTCCCTAATGATATTCATACTTTTAATAGTGACGGATTTTCAAAAATTATTCTATTTATTTTCTCACCAGATCTTACACGTAGCTTCTTTGGTATACGAATGGACAAAACACTGGAGAATCCATTTATGTCAAAAAATATTGTCGATGATGGGATAAGTTCTCTTCTATATATGCTCCATGACGAATATACAAGCTCTAATAACAAATACGTTATTAAAGGGCTTTTATACACCATACTTGGAAAACTTGATTCGCATTTTACATTTAAAAAAAGCAGCACTTTTTATAACAGTACAATGCAAAATCTACTTAAATATATTGAGATTCATTACCATGAGAAAATTTCACTAGATAGTATAGCGAAAGATTTAGGTTTCAGCAAATTTTATCTCTCAAGAATTTTTTCAAATAAGATTGGCTACCAATTTAATGATTACATAAATAGATTGAGAATAAATAAAGCTCAAAAACTCCTTAGCGAAACAGAACTTCCAGTTACCGTTATAGCTTTAGAATGTGGCTTTGAAAGTCAGCGAAATTTTAATAGAATTTTCAAAGAACTAACTGCTCTTACTCCTACAAAATTTAGAACAGGTATATGATGCTATTTTTCAACAACTCCATTTGGTGAGTTAAACTTTAAAAAGCGTGTTCCTTGAAAAGTTAATGTTCCCCATTCATGTTCTGGAACATTCTTGAAGACACGTCTTCCAACTGTAAATTTAATTTCACTCCCAGTGTCTAACTCAAATTCTAAAATTAACTTTTCAGTAGTTGTCATAACTCCATTGCTGTCTGTATTTGTACACGTTTCTCTTTTCTTCTTAATTAATTTTGCCTTAGTGGATATAATTGGTGAGTTTTCATTTTTAATATATTTACTGATGTTTATAAAAATTATAAAAGCTACGAAAACAAAAAATATTAGCTGAAATCCAATCATGATTAACCCACTTCCTATCTTTCTAAAACTCTATTACTTTAGCTTAAATTCTACATTTCATTTATTTTAACTTGATTTTGATAACTTATTTATTTAATACTTATCAAATTTATACCCATTATATCATAAATTTACATTAATTAACCTATTAAGCGTTATTTATGCTAAAATAAAGTCAATATTTAAGAAATTTTCGAAATAAATTTTAATGAATTAAACTTCTATTTATAATACATATTTTCTTAAAAATTAAAGCTAAGATTTTTTTAAATGCAAAAAATCTTAGCTTATTAATTATCAGCTACTTTATAAATTTCCTAACACCTTTTGAATTTCTAACTCTGTCAAAGACCTATACTGGCCTTTCTCTAGTGATTTGTCTAAAGCTAGTCCACCAATTGAAATTCTCTTTAAATATACAACGTAGCAGCCTACGGACTTTAACATACGCTTTACTTGATGCTTGCGTCCTTCTGAAATAGTAAGATATCCAGAAACGACTGGCTGCGTATGATGATTTGAGTTTATATTGTTCACATTATTGGTGGCCATTTCATGTTTAAGATCTTCATATATGCCAAACTTATCTACTTCTATTCTTGCTGGCTTAGTTAATATTTTGCCTTGTCCAATATAAGTTCCCTGCTCTAATTGTTTCTTATCTTCTTCGCTTAAAGAACCTAATGCCCAAAAGAAATAAGTTTTTTCAACATGTTTTTCTGGATACATGACCTTATGTTCAAATTCTCCATCATTTGTAAATAACAATAATCCTTCTGTATCCTTGTCTAACCTTCCAACATGAAATATTCCTTTCGTGCCAGCTTCGCCTAAAAAATCAAATACGGTCTTATGAATCTCATCAGTTTTTGCAGTAATACAACCTGCTGGTTTGTTAAACATGTAATATAATTTTCCAGCATAGTTGACTATCTCATTAAGATACTCAATGACATCACAGTTTTCATCAATTTCCATTGCAGGCTCTGTAACTATCTCTTTATTTACCTTTACCCTACCTTCTTTAATGTAATTTCTGACACTTTTTTTGCTTCCAACAGCTGATTCTGCTAGAAATTTATCTAATCTCATATATCGTCACATCTCTTCCTATGTAAAAAATCTAAAAAATTAAATTGACTTGTCCCTAATTTCAACTTGTTATTTAATAAATCTGATCATAAATTGTATTCTGCAAATATAATTATTAATTTGGATATCCATAGTTTAAAGTAAATCTCAATATAATAAACTTTTTAAAACATATAAATCTTTTATTTCAATTTGATCTATATAGATTATAACATCTTTTTCATTAATTATTTACTAATTTAAATTTCTGCCATGGAGCTATTGTATCAATCAAAAACAGTTCTTCCTCTGCGATTCTTCCTATTACATTTGATTTGCCAGAGTTTTTCATAGGCTTTTTAGCTATCTGCATTTCTCCTGCATAATGTCCATATAATGAACTTTCTATAATAACATCTCCTCTTCTTATATCTGGAGTATTAAATACTTCAAAATTGTGGTCTTTATATTTAACTCTGCTTTGAGTTGATCTTATTAAATAATCAGATACATCTCCTCTGTTAAAATGAAATTCTTCAAGAACTATTTTCTTCTCTAATTCAGGTGCATTTTTATTTATCTCACAATTTAATGTCAAAACATAAGGATCTATTTCACTTAATGCTTTTAATTCTTCTTCACTAGCAAAGGCATTTGCAATAATTACATCATCTATTAAGTCAGATGTCCATAAATGTTTTGCTTGAACTGTTATTGGAAGCTCTCTATGAATTTCAAGAGTGCATAATCCCTCGTTTACAGGCCATGGACCACGATCTGCACTGTGAGATGAAATAAATGCTGCTGTTCTAATTCCTAACGATTTGAACTGCTTACTGGTTTTTATAAAATGTTCATAGCTCAATCCTGTATATCTGTGTGGATAGAAATTATGACAGCCTAATATGTTATCTTCATTTGGCATATAAGAGAATATATTATCTATATATTTTGTCCCATTGCTCATGTTTAATTCTATTTTTAATTTCTTACTTGTAAAGGACATAATAGATTCTTCTAAGCCAGTAAATCCAAGATCAAGTCTTATACCATAAAGTCCTAGCTCATTGAAGAAATCTAGATTCTTATAATCAATTCCAAGTTCATCGAATACTTTAGGACTTATATCTGCTATTACTTCCATATCATTTTCATTTGCACATTGTATTATTTTCTTGAAATTATTGATTATTACTTCTTTACTTCCATCAAATGATAAAAGGCATGTAAAAATTCTTTTAAAGTTATATTTATATGCCAATTTTATATAATCTTCTATTTCTCTTGCACTACTGTGCATAGGATAAACTGATATTCCTAGCCTTCTCATTAAAAAATCTCCCTTAATTATAATTTTTATTATATAGATAAAGCAACTTTGAACTGAACTTATGTGATAACTTACCGAAACCATAAATATTTTGTTCCGAAAAGCTATGAAAATATCGCTGAAGTTTCTAAGCGGCAGGTTGTATCCAATTTAGCATGCTCCAACTTTCAGTTTGACAAGCTAAATTGGAACAACCTACAGCTAAGAACCTTTAACAGCTCATTTTCAAATGTTTTCTTCACAAATATATTTATGATTTCTAGTAAAGATATGAACTCAAAGTTTTAGAAAATTTGCAAATATGTTCATCTAATAAGTCTAATTCTTGATTTGTTTATCTATATTTTATTATAGCTTTTCACTAACAAGTATTTTAACTATAGTGTTTCTCTATTTAATTGATATGATTTATTTATCATAAAACATACCGTTAAAAAATATTTTATCGTCTAAAATTGTTATATTAGTTCCATATTCTTTTGTGATCTTTTCAGATCTTCCTCTTCCAACTGGAATTTTATAAAGATTTTCATTATCTGAATAATTCACATAATAGACATAATCTTTGCTTGCATTTATAAAAGTAGCTTTGTCATTAGATAACTTAGCTTTTCCTGTTCCATCTCCATTTACTTTATATAACTTATCACTATCTGATTTGTTGCTATAAAAAACGGTATCTCCATAAACAGTCATAAATAAAGTTTCATCATCACATACTTTTGTATTCTCACTTCCATCTAATCTCATTCTGTAGATTTTATATCCATCAGATATATTAGTGTAATATATCCAGCCATTGCTTGCAGTCATGTCTTCTGTAGCAGAGGAATTAAGTCTAATTCTACAACTGCCATCTAAAGATATTTTGCATATATTATTTAGATCAATTGAATGTGAATTAGTTCTTTTAACATAATATATCCAATTTCCTTCTACAAACATATTTACTACCGCTTCATTTGCTATGCACGTATCCTCTGTTCCATCTGTTTTAACTTTATTTATACTGTGATGAAAAGCATCTTTCCAATTGCTATAGTAAATCCAGTTGTCTACAAGATTAAGATTCCACACTCTATTTGGAATTAATTGTGTATTGTAACTTAAATCACATATATCCTTTCTAGGCGGATCATTTTTCCTTACTTTATACAAATAATCAGGAGCTGCTCCATAGACATCTCCTACCCTATTTATATAATATATATAATCATTATCTTCTACAGCCATTCCATCATTTACAATATTGCCTGATGAATTAGAAGTTTTTGAATCGTCATTTTTAGGTGCATCTGAGCTATTGTAGCAAGTAAAATTAAAATTATATATTTTATCATAAGCTCCATACGAATTTTGATTTGTTCCATTAGATGAAGACTTTTTTACAAAAATCATAACTTTATATTTACCTTCAGCTAATGCATTATTATCTTCTATTGTAAATTCATTATATGCAGATATTGCATTTGAATATCCATTGGTTAATTCTGTGTAATCTTCATTTTCACCCTTTGCTATAAATACTCTATACTGCACTGGATCATAATTGCTGTAGTCAGAATAATCTCCATCATACTTGGAACTCATATTTATCTTGATAGTGTCACCACTTAACACTGGATAATGATCAACTCCTGCATATTCGACATATGGATTTTGCTTCTCAACTGATAAACCTGAAACGGTACCAAAATCCGTATGTGAAAAATCAGTTTCAGTTGTATCAGCTTTTGCACTTGTACTACATGTCATAAAAATCAATAATGTAATAGTAATGACTGAGAATAATCTATTAATAACTTTTTTTGACATCTATACATCCACCCCTGATTCTTTTTTATTTTATAAAATATTTATTTACAGCTCTAAGTGATGCATCTGCAACTTTCTGGCTGTTTAGTCTATGCATCATCATCTTTGCATCACCATCATCGCACTCAACAGTCGTTTCCATGAGTACTGCAGGGCACCACGCTGATGATAGCACTGCGAGATTTGGCCTATCTTGAAGTGGATATGTGTTAGTTTTTATGGTGCTTGACACTTCTCTCATGAGTATTGTTGCAAATTCTCTTCCTGGTTTTGGAGCAGTAGAATTATATAGTACCGTAGTTCCCCTAAACATATAAACAGACTGCATATTAACATCCAATGGAAGTGAATTATTGTGTATACAGAAAAATAAATCTGCATTCAAAAGATTTGCTGGATCTGTTCTATCTAATAATCCAACATTGCTATCATTATCTCTAGTTATATATATACGATATCCTGCTTTTTCAAGATTTTCTTTTACTCTTTTAGATATATCCAAATTTAACTGTTTTTCATAAGTGAAATTATCTGTTGCTCCAAGCTCTGAGCCTCCATGACCAGGGTCGATAATTATTATGTTCGAGTTATCTTTAACTTTTTCTTCAAATGTAACATCTATAAATGTCTTAAACTCATATTTATTGTCCCCTAAGGAAGAATATCTCCTTTTTACAGGATTTATTTTAACATTAAGTTTTCCAGAAGTCTCAATATCAACTTTTGCTGTATTATTATCAAGTTTATCTAGCTTTATATTCTTTATATATTTATTATCTTTTAAAACTGAATCGAAGTTATCAGATTCACCAGTAACATTAACCTGCGAAATAAGTATTTCAACTTTATTTCCATCAATGCTTTCAGAATAATTAGGCTCCACGGTATATTTTCTAATATCTCCGGCCTCAGATTCTGTACATGAGTAGGACACTGGAATTCCTAAAGCTCCTTTATGTTCAACTTGATAATATTTAAAAGCATCTTGCTGTAAGTCATAAACTTTGCTATTGTTAGCTTCAGTCGTAGTAGTAGTTTCTTCTGCATTACAATAAGAAACAGGTAATATGAAAGTACAGACTAAAAAAATCCCAAAGACTATACATTTAAATTTTTTCATAAATACTTACCTCCACTACATTTTTTTATATCCTATATAGATTTTTTTTATTCTATTTTTTCATAAATTTGTTTAGACTATTCATTTAATTACATAATATTTAATTTATTTTACTTTTCATTCATAATCTTATACATTCTTACCATTTTCTCAATTAGGACATTTTCAGACATGGCAGTCATTAATTGATCTTGCGCATGAACCATAAGCAATGTTATTTTAATTCCTTTTCCATTTATCTCAGCCTGAATCAATTTTGTCTGAGTGCTATGAGCTAGTTTAAGTTCTTCTCTAGCCTTTTTTAAAAATTCTTCTGCTTTATCGTAGTTTTTATTTTCAGCTTCATCAAGAGCTTCAAAGGCATATGCTCTTGAATCTCCTGCATGTGATATTATTTCGAATATTTCTTGCTCCATATAGCTTCATCTCCTAATATTATTTATTAAATTGCGGTAAATATCCTTTGTTTAATGAACATAAGTCCTCAAATAACTCAATTGCAATATCTACTGATGGGACTAGTGGATTATTAGCTAGTGCCATTATAGCTTGATTTGTACTTCCATGTACTCCAGCTTCTATTGTTGATATCTCATAAAATTTTACACTGTGAATAAGGCCTAAAATTTTTTCTTCTACAGGTCGCGTCAAAGATAGCGGAGTCGCACCTCTATTATCTACTAAACAGTTAACTTCAACAACGGAATCATCTGGAATTCCTTTAATAGTTCCATTATTTTTAACATTTATTGTATGAATGTCTTTTTTATCATTGTATATTGAACTTATAAGTGATACAGCTGCATCCGAATAATATGCTCCACCTCTTTTTTCTAATTCAGGTGGTTTAACATTTAAATTTTTATCCTTATATTTTTCAAATAAGCTTGCTTCAATTTTCTTTACCTGTTCTGCCCGTGTCCCAATAGTTTTGGCTGCCTCTTTCTCTTCCTTTAACAATCTATCTGTCATATAGTAATATCTATGATACGGACATGGTATCATTCCTAAAGCATCTAAAAATTTCTTTGGCCATTTTAAATCTGATATATTTTTCATTGTAAGTTCTGCGCCATCTTTTAATTTTTCTATAACTCTATCAGTTACATTTATGCCTTTATACCATACATTTCGTCCCCATACTAAATGATTAAGTCCTACATATTCTATAAAAACATCCTTACTGTCCACATCTAACATTGAAACTACATCCATCTTCATGTGTATTGGAACATTACATAGGCCTATACATTTAATATCTGTATATTTCAATACAGCTTCTGTTATAATTCCTGATGGATTAGTAAAATTAATAAGCCATGCATTAGGGCATAATTCTTTTATATCTCTTGAAATATCTAAAATTACAGGAATTGTCCTGAGAGCTTTTGCAAAACCTCCAGGGCCAACTGTTTCCTGACCTAATACGTTATACTTTAAAGGGAATCTCTCATCTCTTGCCCTCGCATCTAATCCTCCAACCCTAAATTGTGTAACTACAAAGTCAGCATCAAGTAGCGCCTCTCTTCTATCCAAGGTTAAAGAAATTCTAATGTCTAAATTAGCTTTTTCACACATTCGCTTTGCTAGAGCTCCTACTATATTAAGCTTTTCTTTCCCTTCTTCTATATCAACCAAAACTATTTCCTTAACTGGAAGTTCGCCTTTTCTCTTTATAAAGCCTTCTATTATTTCTGGAGTATAGCTGCTTCCTCCACCAATTATTACAATTTTCAACTCACTCATCTTGCGCCTCCAACTTGATTTTGTTATGCAGCATTTGTACAATAACTGCATAACAAATTCAAAACTATAATCAATTTTTATTAATTATTCTCCATACCCTCTTTAATTAATTTCTTTTCATATGCTTTTAAGAATGGAAAATATAAAGCAGTTACAATAGCTATATTTATTAATACTAAAATTATTGCTCTCCAGTCTCCACCAGTTGCAAGATACGCACCAATAGGCGCTGGCAATGTCCATGGTGCCAAAATAACTGGTTTAGATACTAAATTTAAAGTCATAGCAAAGTATGATACACACCCACAAATTAATGGCCCAAGAATAAATGGTATTATTAATAATGGATTTAACATAATTGGAGCTCCAAATATGACCGGTTCATTAATATTACAGATTCCTGGAATTAAGCTTGCTCTAGCGATATCTTTTAAGTATCTTGATTTAGAGCCTAACATTAATATTACAAGTCCTATAGTTGCTCCTGACCCTCCAATCCATACAAACCATTGAAAAAATGGCTCTGGTGCTATATTAGGAATAGGCTGTCCAGCTGCTTGAGCTGCTACATTAGCATCAAGCATTGCAAGCCATATAGGCCTTGCAACAGTACCAACAACAGAATCTCCATGTATTCCGCATCCCCATAAAAGTGTAATAAGTAAGATTGGAACTAATATTCCAGGAAGTGAATTACCTGCAGTTACCAAAGGCGTAAATATACTTAGCACAAATTTTTGAATATCAAAATTTAATAAATCTCTTATAATCCATATTGGTACTATAATAAAAGCTGCTGGAATAAGAGCTGCAAAAGAATTAGCAACTGATGTTGGGACTTCTTTTGGCATCTTAATAGTTAGATTTTTTTCTTTGCATAATCTAAAGATTTCTACAGCAAAAATAGACATTATAATAGCAGTAAACATACCAGATCCACCTAAACTAGATAACGATAACATCCAGCCGTTAGGATCAATATTTAATGGAACATTTGTAAGCAGGAATGCTGCAAGACCTAAGCTTCCACCAGACAAAGGATCTAGCTTATATGACTTTGCTAGATTATATGCTATTCCAAAAGATGCATATAAAGCCATTATGCCCATACTTAAGCGATATGGAAACATTATCTGATTAACATATGGAGCCACTAATTGCTTTAGCCAGTCGTTTGGCGGAACTGCAATTACGAGAAAAAAACTTCCAATTATTATTAGTGGAATAGTAGATACTATACCATCCCTAATAGCTTTTAAGTGCCTCTGCTCAGATAATTTAGTCATTGGTGGCAATAAGTACTTTTCTAGCCAATTAAAAAATTTATTCATACTTCCTCCTTATCTTTTATTACTGTTTTTACTTACAATAGCTCTTTATTTGCTTAAGAACTCTTGCTCCACCAAGTGGTGTATATCCCATTGGTTCAATAGCAGTTACTTCAAGATTATATTCATTAGCTTGATCTTTAAAACCATTTAACCTATGTCTTACCTGAGGCGCAACTAAAACTAAATCATATTTATTTTGCTGAATTTCATCCTCAAAATCGCTAGTTCCTACTGCTTTGATTTCTAGATCAAATCCCTCTTTATCAGCTTCCTTTTTTATCGCTTGTACAACAATTGCACTAGACATTCCCCCGGAGCAAACCATTAAAACTTTCATAACAATATCCCCCTTCAATTAGCAATATATTTAAATGCTGCTTTACAATATATGTATTTTAGTGCTAACCGTATTATTACCCGCTTTTGGTTTTAATTTAATAAAATTTCATAAAAAATGATTATGCTTGAAATTTTGTTTCATAAATTAATAAATTTAGTTTTGCAAAAGAATATTAACAAATAATTATTGACAACTGATAATGATTATTGTTAACATAAATTAAGTACTTTGGAAATTATATTTTAAATCCATGTACGTTGATTAGATAAATATTATTGATACTTTATAGATCACGAAAGGCGGTAAAATCGATGAAAGAACTTCATAATATAGGGTGGTATGCTAGTAAGATATCCCCCAAACTACCTAAAAATGCATTTAAACCAGTACCTTCAAGGCTGTTTGGAGGACTTGCATATACAATTATTATAATTTGTGGAATACTCACAATTACTCTATGTAGATTTAATAACATTATAAACTTTTTAATATCTTTAGTTTTAGGCTTTAGTTTTGCATCCATAGGATTTCTTGGGCATGAAATCTTACATGGCACTGTTGTAAAAACACATTGGTTAAAGAACTTGCTTGGAGGGATAGCTTTTTTGCCATTAAGCATAGGTCCAAACCTTTGGATTAAGTGGCATAATATGAGTCATCATGCTAATACTCAACATGAAATAAATGATCCAGATGCTTGGATGAGCTTTGAGCAATTTAGTAATAGAGCTTTTATAAAGTACATTTATAAACTTCCTTTGTGGTTTCGCTCACTATTTAGTTTCTCAGCATTAAGTATTTCATTTACACTTCATGGAACTCGCATGTTTTTTATATATGTTAAGGAATTTAAAAGACAAAAAAGCATAAAACTATGGATTCAGTTTATACTCCCTTGGATTATATGGATAGGTTTATTCTTCTTAGTTGAAACTGATAAATGGATTTTCTCATATTTACTTCCATTCCTTATAGGAAATTTCATTGTAATGTGTTATATATCAAGTAATCATAGATTAAATCCTCTTGTACCTATAAATGATCCTTTGGTTAATAGTCTTTCAGTAACAGTTCCAAAGTGGCTTGATGTTCTACATTTTAATTTTTCTTACCACACAGAGCATCATCTATTTCCAGGAATGAATCCTAAATACTATTCTCTAGTAAAGGAAGAAATATTAAAACTATGGCCAGATAGATATCATCAAATGCCACTTTTAAGTGCTTTGAAGCTTCTTTGGAAAACTCCTAGAATCTATTATAATAACGAGGAATTAATAGATCCAAGAAATAAACGCATATATACTTCACTAGAAAAAGGATTAAAACCTAATAAGATTTCTTATCATAATCTATAAATAGAATTAGAGATATATATAAACTAATTGAGACTTAAACTTATGCATACAACTCGCCGAAATCATAAATATTTTGTTCCGAAAAGCTATGAAAATATCGCTGAAGGTTCTAAGCAGCAGGTTGTATCCAATTTAGCATGCTCCAACTTTCAGTTTGACAAGCTAAATTGGAACAACCTACAGCTAAGAACCTTTAACAGCTCATTTTCAAATGTTTTCTTCACAAATATATTTATGATTTCTAGTAAAGATATGAGCTTAAAATTCTAGCAATTTTGTAAATCTGTTCATCTAATAAGTCGAATTCTTAAATTGGATATCTATATAAATTATTAAGATTTAATTCGCCATAAATATTAGATTTTTATAAAAACAAAGACTTAAAGTATCTGTTAGTTACTTTAAGTCTTTGTTTTTATCATTTATAGGTTTCCTAATTGAAAATCTGAAATATATTGGATCAGAGAAATTTTCATAGTCATATTGAACAAATATATGTTCAATTTCGGCTGATATACACATAAGTTCGGCTCTCAATATGGAACCCTATATATAAACAACATTAAACTTAGATTTATGCTACTTCTTTACTCTACATATCTATATTTTCTAATTGATATAGCAAGCCCAATTAAAAAAATAACTATTAGAGATATCATATTTAAAGTAGATGGAATAAAGGTTCTTCCAACTCCTTCATGTGGACTCAGTAAAACTGGTGCACTCCATGGATAAAATGCTGATAAATGTGTATTTACTATTACTATATTTGCAAAAGTAGCTGAAATAACAAATATTATGCTTGGCAATACATTTTTTGTGTAGATAGCCACTGCACAAGTTATGCAAACAAGCATAAAGTGAAATACTATCATCTTTAAAAATGATATGAAATAATATATAAGCAAATCCATATTTAAGCTTTCATGCTTTAGTAAAAATCCTAAAATTATTGAAGTAAAGAATATTAAGATTAAAGTAATTGCTATAATATAAAGAATGCATGCAAGCTTAGAAAATAAAAGCTTCATTCTATTAATAGGATACGTAAACATGACATTCATAGTCTTTGTTTCATATTCATGTCCAAAGATATAAGCAGCTATTATTCCATAAACTATAGGAGCTACAATATCATTTAGGAAACTTAATATTACATTTAAATAATCTTCCCATAAAAGTAAAGAATTATATTTTTTATTAAAGCCATATATTATAAATGAAATAACAGTTGGAATAAATAGCACTATTGTACAGAATTTGATCTTTGCTTTTCTATACTTAAAAATCTCTGCTAAAATATATTTCATCATAACCTTATACCTCCTGAAACCCTTACAAAATAATCCTCCAAACCTTCCTTATGTTTAATTAACTCAAATAACTCCACACTATTATTTACTAGTGCTTTGCTTATATAGTTTGTTTTCATTTCTTTTCCCTTTATATTAAGCCTTAAATAGTTGTCATCAATTAATGAACTATCTAAATTCAAATTTTCATTTAATACTTTTTGCGCTTTTTTCACATCATCAACTTTAACATCAACATATTCCTCGTAACTATCATTGATCTCATTCATCGAAGCTTCCTTTAGTAAAATTCCTTTTTCTATAATGCCAAGCTTAGTCACTGTAAGTTCTAGTTCACTTAATATATGACTTGATATTATAAAAGTCATATTGTCCTCACTAGCAAGTCTTAGTATGAAATTTCTAAGATCTCTTATTCCTAGTGGATCTAATCCATTAGTAGGTTCATCTAAAATTAAAAGCTTTGGCTTATGAAGAATTGCGCGCGCTATACCAAGTCTTTTTTTCATACCTAATGAGTACTCTTTAACTTTTTTCTTCTTATCATTTAAAAGATCAACCTTATCTAAGCATTCATCTATTATGCTCTTGTCCTCCAATCCCATATAATTAGAATGAAGTTTTAAATTCTCATAAGCAGTTAGATTTTCATAAGACGATGGAAATTCTATAATAGATCCGATATTTCTTAAATAAGAAATATCCTTTTTGTTAACTTCTTTTCCCAAAACCGTTATTTTACCACTAGTTGCAGGAATCAATCCTAAGATCATCTTTAAAGTAGTTGTTTTTCCTGCTCCGTTTCTCCCTATAAATCCATATATGTCCCTTTCCTCGATATTAATACATAAGTTACTTACACTCAATTGTGTTCCATACTGTTTTGTTAGATTATCAGTTTTCAATATATAATTCATATTAATATTCCCTTCAAATTGTATTAAATATTCTCAAGTAAAATAGAAGCTGTTTCTCAACATGCTTCACTCCCATTATACCCCTAAATAACAAAATATTGTATCAAAACTTTATAAGCCTTAATTTATTGGATTCATACAATCTATATTATCATTGATGAACCATAGATAATTTCAATAGATAAGAGTCATTTTTGCCTAAGAGATAATCCTTTAAAGCTAGTGATAAGATTGTATTAGCTTATGCAAACATAACATTAAAAAAATTTAATAATAGGGATTTCTGATATTTTAATTACTAAAAAGTGCTCATAAATCAGCATGCATTGAAATATTCTTAAAAAGTAAATGTATAGGAGGTAGATTTAAAGCGATTGAACGATATTGAGAAAGATAATAAAGTTTAGTTTATTCTAATTGGTAACCGCAACAAATCTAATGAAGAAATTTGACTAATTTGGACATTTACAATTAATGCCTAATATAATATATTACTATCTATACCAATCAAGGCACAATCAAAGAAATAATAAACCAGTATGCTTGCCTATTTCGCGTCATACTGCGTCAGCAAATTTAGCTAATAAACCTGCTATGAGCTTAATTTGCTTCCTTATCTGACACTAAATATTCAGCGCATCTTTGATCTATTATTTTCTTTCATGTGCCTAAACAAGTAAATGTCTAAAAAAAGGACAATAAATTTATGGAGGGAATTTTATGAATTCAGAAACGATATCAATTTTAATTTATGTGGGTATTGGAATCTTAGCGCTATTTATATTACTCTATGGCATAGGATTTACAAGTATCGGAACTGATGAGGTAGGTATAGTAGAAAAATGGTGGAGTTTAAAAGGGTCTGTACCTGCTGATGGTTTAATTGCATTGAAAGGTGAAGCTGGTTATCAGCCACACGTTCTAAGAGCTGGAGTGCATTTTAAAACTCCTTTTAAGTACAAGGTTAAGAAAGTAAGACTTGTAACAATTCCACAGGGGCAGATAGGTTATGTATTTGCAAGATCAGGAGAAAGTCTTGCAGATGGACAAACTTTAGGAAAAGTTATTCCTGAGTGTAAATCCTTTCAGGATGTAGTAGCTTTTTTAAATAATAGAGGACAAAAAGGTCCTCAAAGGCAAATTCTTCGTGAAGGTACTTATGCATTTAATCTAGCTCAGTTTATCATAATTACAAAGGATAAAGTACATTCAATATTTACTTCAAAGGATGAATCAGAGCAAATAGAAACTATGAGAAGTGACTTGCTTAGAGTTAATGGATTCATTCCTGTAGTTATCTCGAGCTCAAAAAATCTTGAGCAAGATGAATTTGGAAACAATATTAAAACTAAAGATACAATTGGTATAGTAACTGTTAATGAAGGACCTACTCCAGATAACGGAGCTATAATCGCTCCAATAGTTGGTGATGGTATTACAAATGAATATTACCATAGTAACTTCCAAGAACCTGAAAAATTCTTAGCTGCTGGTGGTAGAAAAGGTAAGCAGATGCAGGTATTGACAGATGGTGTTTACTTTATTAATAGGTTATTTGCTAATGTGGACATAGTTCCAAAAAGTATTATAGATATTGGTTATGTAGGTGTTGTTGTTAGTTACTTTGGTGAAAAAGGTGAAGATGTATCTGGATCAGATTACTCTCATGGAGAACTTGTTGAGCAAGGCAAGAAAGGTATTTGGAGAGAATGTATGATGCCAGGTAAGTATCCATTTAATACTTATGCAGGTAAAATCATTCCAGTTCCTACTACTAATGTTATATTAAAATGGATTAGCGGTCAGGTTGGAGATCATAAACTAGATGATAATTTAAAAGAAATTAATCTTATAACTAAGGATGCTTTTGAACCTAATCTTCCACTTACTGTAGTGTTTAATATTGATTATAGAAAAGCTTCTTCAGTAATCCAAAGATTTGGTGATATTAAACTTCTTATTGAACAATCACTAGATCCTATGGTTGCAGGTTACTTTAAAAATATTGGACAAACTAAGACTTTAATTGAATTGGTACAGGATAGAAGCGCTATTCAAGAACAAGCTTCTAAAGAAATGAAGGAAAAATTCAAATTATATGATTTAGAATTACAGGAAGTATTAATTGGTACACCTGCTGCTTCTTCAACAGATAAGAGAATTGATCTAATCCTTGCACAACTTAGAGATAGACAAGTTGCATTGGAAGAAATTAAAACAAATGAAGCAAAACAAAAGTCAGCAGAAAAACAAAGAGAACTTAATGAAGCAATTGCTAAAAGTGCAGCTCAAGCGGCTCTTACTCAATCAAGTATCGATATAGAAGTTGCTGATAACAAAGGTAAATCTGAATTAAAACTTGCTGAACAATTAGCTTTAAAGACTCAAAAACTTGCTGAAGCTGATAAGTACAAGAGAACTCAAGAAGCTGATGCTTTAAGATATACAAAAGAAGCTGAAGCTGCCGCTAACGCTAAAGCTACTGAACTTAATGCAGCTGCTAATGCTAAACAAGTAGAATTACAAGCTGGAGCTGAAGCTTTCAAACTTGAAAAAGTCGGTGCAGCTCAAGCTTTAAATATCAAAGCTGTTGCAGAAGCTACTGCAGAACAAGAAACAAAGGTTGGTCTTGCAAAAGGTACTGCTGCTAAAGCCTTAGTTGATGCTTATGGCGGTCCTGAATTACAAGTACAACAAAGCGTATTAACTGCTTTTGCAGAAGCATTAAAGATAAGCAAATCCCCTCTTGTACCACAAACAGTAATTATGGGAGGGGCTGATGGAAAAACTCCTAATGCTATGGAAGGAATTTTAAGCATGATTTTAGCTAATATGGCTAGTGCTAATGGATCAATAGTAAATACTGTTACACCTGCACATTCTGATATAACTAATCAATCAGAGAATAGTTCTTCTAAAGAATCAAAGATAGCTAAAAAGAAAGATAATATTTCAGCCAAGGAACCTGAAGTATAAACCTATTTTTACTTCTATTATTATATAGATATCCAACTCTAAAACTAAATTTATGTGGTAACTTACCAAAATCATAAATATTTTGTTCCGAAAAGCTATGAAAATATCGCTGAAGATTATAAGCAGCAGGTTGTATCCATTTTAGCATGCTCCAACTTTCAGTTTGACAAGCTAAAATGGAACAACCAATAGCGGAAACTCGACTCACATTCGTTCACTGAGCGATTCTCACCAAATCAAAGATTTGGATTCTCTGCTTAAGAACCTTTAACAGCTCATTTTCAAATGTTTTCTCCACAAATATATTTACGATTTCTAGTTGAGATACGAATTTAAATTCTTAACAACTTTATAAATATGTTTATCTAATAATCCAAATCTTTAAATTTCATATCTGTAAAAACGAGATGTATCAAAGTAACTTTTAAAGTTATTTTGATACATCTCAATTTATGTCAACAGAATATTCTAACAACGTATACTTATTTAATCTTTATATTTGATAACATATGAGTCTTTATATAAAATGCATAGTATATATTTTTCCTATGAAAATAACTCTATAAGTTCCTCTTTTGAAAGGCTTCCGAGCGTGTTTTCGCTCTTATAATCACTCTCAAGAATACCATTAATAAGTTCTTTTTTGCTTTCTTGAAGATTTATAATTCTTTCTTCAATAGTTCCTTCTGAAATTAATTTAAATACTTGAACTACATTCTTTTGTCCTATCCTATGGGCTCTATCAGTAGCTTGATCTTCTACGGCAGGGTTCCACCACGGGTCAAAATGTATAATAATATCAGCAGAAGTTAAATTAAGTCCTGTCCCGCCAGCTTTTAGTGAAATTAGAAATACCTTGTACTTATCACTGCCATTAAATTCATCTACAAGTTCAGACCTCTTAGTTGCTTTTGTACTTCCATCTAGATACATATGCTTAATTTTATTTTCTGATAATTCTTTAGAAATATTATTAAGAACAGACGTAAACTGTGAAAATAAAAGGATTTTATGTCCATTAGCTATGTTATCTTCTATAAGATTTAAAGCTTCTTCCAATTTTGCACTTCCTCCTGTGTATTTATCTACTACTATGGATGGATCGAGACATAATTGTCTTAGCTTTGTTAAATAGGAAAATATAGTTATCTTATCCCCTTCAAAATTTTCGGCTTCCATTTTTTCTCTAATATCTTTCACATAGGAAGAATAAACTTTCTTTTGTTCTTTTGTCAGTTCCACATAATAATTTTTCTCAATTTTATCAGGCAATTCTTTAATAACATCTTTTTTTAGCCTTCTAAGCATGAAAGGTCTTATAAATTTTTGAAGTTCAATTGCAGAACTGTCATTATCTATAAATTTTTTCTTGAAAAACGTTGAGTTATATAAATAATTAGGCATAATAAAATCAAAAATGCTCCACAGCTCAATTAAGTTATTTTCAATGGGAGTTCCTGTTAATACAAATTTGTTTTTTGCTTTTATATTTTTGACGCATTTTGTACTTTGAGCCAAAGGATTTTTTATATTCTGACCCTCATCAAGGATACAATAATCAAAATGTAATTTCTCATAATTTTCTTCATCATTTCTTAAAGTACCGTAAGTAGTTAGTACCACATCATATTCATCTATGCTTTCTATGTTTTTTACTCTTTCATTCTTATTACCATGGACAACACATATGTTCATAGATGGGGCAAACTTTAAAAACTCATTTTTCCAATTATATATTAAAGAAGTTGGGGCAATTATTAAAGACTTCTTATCTTTTTCAGATAGTAAAAATGCAATAGTCTGTACTGTCTTTCCAAGTCCCATTTCATCAGCCAGTACTCCGCCAAAACCTAAATAACTTAAATTCTTAAACCACTTAAAGCCAGTTATTTGATAATCTCGGAGCTGCGTTTTCAAGTTATCCGGCATAATATATTCAAGTTTATCTAATTCTAAAACCTTATTTGCAATGTCTTTTACAACATTTTTTCCTTTTATAAATGACAAGTTGCTATTTTCCAAATAATCATTTAATACAATAGCTTTATTTTTGTGTAATTTTATTTTTCCTTCCTTATTGCCGGTTGTAATGTTATCAACCAAGGTAAGAAAATCTTGAATTTCTTTTCCTTCAAGATTAATAAAGCTGTCATTTTTTAGCTTATAATACTTTCTTTTATTATTAAAAGCCTCTAAAATATTCTTATATTCTTTAGGAGATATATCATCTATTTCAAAATTAAAATCTAAAAAGTTATCTTCACTCTCTTTAATATTGGCCTGGATTTTAGGTGTATAGTAGACTTTCCTCTCTCTAAACCTATCTGAATAATAAACATCCCCTAATGCTTCAAGTTCTTTATATTTATCTCCAAGAAATAAATATAAATCATATTCATCTCCATCATATTCAAATATATTATCCTTATAATTAAAATTGAGGTTAGTTAAAACTTCTAAAATACTTTCTTCCTTATTTGAATCACGTATGATGATTTTATTTTTATTCTCTGGGCCAGAAAAATATTTTAATTTTTCTTCACCATACATTAAGTTTACATCTAAAACTATTTGCTTCTTTCTTATATCCAAAAAGAATTCAGCTATTAAATCATTTTTTACCAAGTTATCAATTTTTTCATCTATTTTAATATTAGAAGCTATAACTTCTAATTTTGGCATTACTTCATTAAATATATCTAAAGCCGCTTCTTTTTTGAATTCCAGCCTTTTGAAATTTTTAAAATACTCGTAAAATATCTTAAGACTCTCAATTTGTGACTTTGATGGCAAATAAATATTTTTATTAAATAAAAAAACATCATATTTGCTAGTTAGCGGTTTAAATGAATCCTCACTTATTTTTATAATATATTTTTCGTTATTTTCACCAATATCCATTTCTAAAGGAATATTATCTTCAATAATCTTAACTTTTTCTAAATCATATGTGATATTTTTTTCTTTTACTATATGTAAAAAACGTCTAAGAGAAACATCATTAATATTGAGATATTTACCCTCAATTAATCCACTGCTATATCTATATGTTATTTCATCGTTAGCCACATATTCTTCTATAACCCCCACTATATCTTCATCGATTTCGTTAAATATATTCACCAATGGATTATAGGTAAAGTCTTTTCCATACTCAATATTTTGACCTGCAGTTCTCGCTTTTATAAAATCTTTTACACTTTTTAATACATACATTTTTTTGTTTCCAATTTTAAAGTCTGCTTGAAAATATCCACTAGTTTTCTTAGAGTTTAAATTAACCTCTAATTTAATTTTCTCTTTTGGATGTTTTAAAACTTTAAGCTTATTTAATATATCCTCCCCCATATTTTCGGCTTTCTTTGCAATCTCTTCGTTTTTAGCTTTTCTTGCAAATATATATTTTGACAATACCGCACATATATGTTTACATATATACTTATTTCTTGGGGTTGTATTATTATGAAAATCTAAACAATCGCAATATGTACCATTTATTTCGCTAGAATTTCCATCTATCAGCACCTTTACATCATAATGAGAATAACTTGTTTGAGAGTAAACTTTTGAAGTAATCTCTATAAATTCCATTTCCCTGTCAACTACTTCTCTTAAGTTCAATACCTTTCCAGCCCTAACTAATTCGTTTCCTTTTTGTTTTTTTAGAAATTGTATTTTTCCTTCAAAATTCTCAGATAATTTTTTAATACTAAAATTCATAACTCAAATCAATTCCTTTAATTTAATAATCTAATAACTATAATTATTGCCCTACTTATTTACATACTTACATGAATATGTGGAACTTTTACTGTTCTTTTTTATATATTATAAAAACATTTTTTAATTATATCATTTTATTTAGAATAAGTTAATTATTTGCTATTTTCGTTTATAAACTTTTGAATCTATGATACAATCAATTATAAAATTGTAAAATCATTTGGATTATATGATTTATTATAGGCATATGAAAGAAAATATACGAGAGTTACGACTTGTTATTTTATGAATAGGCCTTACACTGGAGGGATAAACATGAATGAGAAACAAATAGAAATGATGAAGAAATTAATAGAAGAAAAGAAACAAAAGGGAAATAACATTAAAAATAATAAAAGACCTAAGAAGGTTATTGGCCGAATGTTACTAGATAATGGAAAAACAACTCAATAAAACATTATTATTCTAAGGAAGGTAATGTAAATTGAAATAAATTTACTTTAACTTCATATAGAAAGTTCAGTTATTCTTTCTTCAACAAGATCTTACTGATACTTCTGAAGTCGGAATAGCTGGGTTACTATCTATATATAATAGATAGCCTGAAACTCTTCTAAAGCTCTCTGTTCATAAGCTTTATAAAGTCATCATGTTTCATTAGTATTGAAAAGTAAATGCTTGAACCAGTTAAGAATGTGTTTGCCATTGGTACAATACTTAAAATTATTAGACTCGCAAGCACCTGCCATTCAAGTTTATTACTTTTAAAGTCGATTTCTTTCTTATTTATAAATACTCTGATAAAAAATAATACTAGAAATATGTAGCTTAATACTGTAGATATTGAATATAGATATTCCATTTTATCAAGTCCTTTTATTTATTTTTTATGTACATTACTATTGTATACCTCTATTCAATTAATTTCCACTAAAGTTACATTTTTATGGTTATTTTTTATTCATCTTGCTTGTAATTATATTTGAGAAAAATCTGGACTATAAGAAAGCACTGCGCGTATATGACTTTAGCACAATGCTTTTATACCGAAAATTATGTTAAAGATTTAGGGGTATTTCTTCGTACAATTCATCTCTTTCATCTGAGTAAAGCCAGCCTTCATCTTCTGCATAATCAAATATTTCTTCTAAAAGTATATCGTATTCTTTAGCAAAAACTGCTGGATTTCTTTTATATTTATCAATCGTTTGTTCAGGGAAATCGTTCTTTCTAATCTTCTCTTCAAGCACAAGTGCTTTTAAATATGTACTTCCTATCAGTTCTCTAATCACATTATACCTATAACTTCTCGCGCTACAGATATAAAGCCTACATATTACTGGTCTCTCTTCATATATAGTGCATAGATTTGTTTCTGTTATGAAATTACAGTCAGTTTTCTTATCTAATACATACTGATCAAAATCCCTATAGTAATTTCTCTTTTTAACTAACTTTTCTTGCACAAAATTCGAAGCTGCTTCATTATCCCACTTACTTAGTTTGTTTACACATACATTATCCATTTCCACAGACCAAGACTTTTTGCAGCAGCTCTCCTCGCACCCATTACAATCAAGAGGATTATTATTTAAAAATATATCAATTGCATCTAACACATCTTTAACTGTTGTATTTTTAGCAATTTTGTCATAATTCACTTTTCCTTCGCCATCAAATAGTAATTTCATTTTATAGTTCCTCTATTTCAAATTATTTTTTCTTAATAAAAAGAGCCTAAAGCAGAAAATTTTCAAAAAATATTTTCAACTTTAGGCTAAAATTTTTAGTCTGTTAATATTCAGGTAGTTAAATAATAACTACCTGTAAATTTTTAATTTCCCCAAGAATGCTTCCGAGACACAAAATGCGGAAGTCGCTTTTTTGTAAGTAAAATAGTTTTATATTATAATAGTTAATACTATTAGTAACGCTATAATTTATTACTTAAACTTTCTCTTTCTAGCTTCTTCTGACTTTTTCTTTCTTTTTACGCTTGGCTTTTCATAGTGTTGTCTCTTTTTTGCCTCTGAAAGGATTCCAGACATTGAACATTTCTTTTTAAATCTTCTCAATGCTTGCTCTAGAGATTCATTTTCTCCTACTTTAATTTCTGACATACTTTTATCCCTCCCTCCGGCGCTGTATTGTAAACCACATTAATAGTTTACAAATATAAACTCATAATATACTATACATTATTTACTAAAATGCTGTCAATGCCCTAATAGTTTAGTAATAAAGTCTTATGATACTTCTAAGCTAGATATTCTGTGGCCCTCTGCACTTTTTAATGTATATAAAAAAAATCTGACAGGTGAATTTATTTTTTTATTCTCGTGATTGAATTCAAGATCATTTGAAAATATTGTTTTATAATTTACCTACAGATTTAATTACATTATATTTTTCTACGAAAATGAAATTATTATACTTTGTAAAGACTTTTCCTTCATAGGTAGTTCCTAAAATAGAAAAAGAGCTCCCACATAAAATGAGAGTTCTTTTTACGAATCGAAAATCAAGAAATTTATACGCTTTTAATTTTAAGAATTAGGATAGTCAGTAACTGATTGCTTCATATTACCAGATCTTGCAGTATTACCTGTATTATTTACTACGTGTGTTATCTCACCATTACCAGATAAAAATACTGAACATGCATGGTGTACTTTAACTCCAGATGCATTTGGAACCTCTATTCCATTATTTTCTGATACTACAGCATCCCTAAAGTATGAGTAAATTCCTGATCCAAAAAGCTGATGAGAAGTAACTGAATCAGCCACTTTGTAAGAAGCATATCCGTTTTGAGTACCATTATTGCTTATCCAAGATGCTTGATTTGGAACATCATATGGTAATTCACTTTGATAGAAGTATACTTTTCCACCATTACCATTCCATATAGTTTGATACTCCTTAAAGTGCTCTACAAACAATCCATATAGTGTAACATTATTACCATTTACAATAACACCACTTTTTGCGTTGTTAACTGTCCAGCCTACTCCTGTACCATGATCTGCACGCCATACCCAGAAATCATCGCCTATAACATTATTACTATTTATTTTTAGACTTGTATCAGCATTTCCTACTGCTGCCCCACCAATTCTAAAGAATAAATCACTAAGACTTGTAGGATTAGCTGAGTGATCAGCAGAACTTCCATCTTGTCCAACTTTCAATAATACTGGTGAATTCTTTGCTCCAGCATCAAAAAGAACACCAGAAACTTTTACTCCGTCAACATCTGAAATATTCATTGCGGCAGTACCATTGTCTGGGATCAAAGTTGCAAGTCCAAGACCTAATATAACTGTATTAGACTTTGTTACATTTATAGAATCACTAAGATGATATACTCCAGGAGTAAATATAATGTTCTTTCCTTGGCTAAGGGCTGCATTTATGCTTTCAGCTGTAGATGTATCTGGTTTTGCTATATAGAACTGATCTATAGGTAATGATGTACCTTGTCCTAGACCATTTGCCCAAGTTATTCCTTGAGAATTCTTCCTAAGATCAGGAACAAAAACTTGGTAATTTCCACTATCATCAATATACAGAAATGGTTTTTCTCTAATAGCTGGTGTTTGACTGACTACTGTATCTGGTGTTGATGGATATGCATTGTCATCTGTAGGTGCTCCATTATTCCCTACAAAAACCATGTTCCAGTTTGCGCCATTCCAAGATCCCATTTGACTGTTTCTAGTAAAGAATTGTTGTTGTGATCCGGAAGTAATTGAATTATCAATCTTTGAATCAGCTATAAATCCACCACTAGACCAAGCTCCATCATAATTAGTTCCAAGTGGATCCCATAAAGACAATCCACCTTTAATGTGAACACGTCTCATTGGTGCAGCTTGTGATACTGCCCAAGTTAAGGTTCCTGCTGGCGCTAAATTATTAGAAGAATAAGTTGGAGTCACAGCAACATTTTCAACCGATCTCCAGAAGTTACAAGTCGCATTTCCACCCATCCAATCTGCTTCACAACGTACTGCACCAGTTATATTAACTGCATCTGGTGTTTTTCCAAGTCCTAATACAGACGTAAAGAAACCTACATTTACATTTACGTTATATGAACCTGGCTTAAACAAAAAGGCATATCTTTCATTTCCAAACTGATTTGTCTCCATCTTACTAAATACGCTATCAACAGTATTTTGAATATCAGAACTTGGCATTGATGGATCAAATATTTTAACATTTGGACCTAAATCCACATTGTTAGCTGTATTACCATCTGGAGTACCGTATACTTCAAATTCCCATAGAGAGTACGCATATTGTGTAGTTCTTGCTGTTCCAAGCATTCTTATATATCTTCCAGTTGCAGTAGAATTAAAATTTATGTTTTCTACTCCTCCTGTTCCTCCTGTTTTTGTATAAGTATCTATCCAATTTTTATTATCAATTGATACTTGTATCTTATAATCTTTTGCAGCAGCAGTTTCCCAATTTAGTTTTACTCCTGAGATATTATAACTTCCACCTAAATCAATAGATATCCATTGAGGATCACTGCCTTGAGCAGACTCCCACCTAGTTCCAGCATTTCCATCAACAGCTAAAGAAGCAGTATTTCCACCTGTAACTGAAGATGCGGTTGACGGCTTATTTAACGCAATATTAGTTGCTACAGCTGCACTTTCTGCAGATGCATTTGAGGTAATTTCACTGTCTGCTCCTAAACTTAAAGTTTCAGCCTTTGTGATAAATGAAGTTGACATAAACATAGTAGTAAAGACAGCTATTGAAAGAGTTAATGATAAAATTCTTTTATTTCTCCTAATCATTATTAAACTACCTCCTAAAAATACAATTTAACCTTATATTTTGAATAATTAGCTTCTTAATTAAAAATACTCTACTTGTTTTGTTGCAACAAAGACATTAATTTACTTAACTGTTTTGAGGTTAAGTTTTATATTTTACTTCACTAATACCTAATACTAAAGCGCTTTATAATTAAGCATGATGAAGATAAATATCATATTATTAAACTTATTTAACTGAATTTATTTAATTAGTAACTGGAAGTAGGTTTTATGTAGAGAACTTAATTAAAACGTATACACAAAGTGTTTCCATTTACTAAACAACAAGAATTTGCTTATTAGATGACTATATTTACAAAGTTGCTAAAACTTTAAGTTCATATCTTCACTAGAAATCATAAATATATTTGTAACCACAAGGGTCATAATATGGAGAAAACATTTGAAAATGAGCTATCAATAATATTGCTTTATTCATTGGTGATTTCATTATAAACGAGAATTTTATAGTTATGTAAAGGACTATTTTTATGATATGCTGCTTGCGATGTGTATGCTTTACTTTATACATTGATAATACTCTGATAAAAAACCAAAGTAAACACCCATTTCTCTAAACATTCATATTTTAGAACAAAACGCAAATATTCAATATATCTTTTTATAAATATTTCTTTTATTCTTAAAAAAATGCAAAAGCCATCCATTTCACTGGATGACTTTCTATAGAATTAATATAGCTTAAATAATTTTACTGCTGTTTTTGCAATTTCATATACAGGTGTTTCAAGCTCTCTGCTTGCATTCTTAAGTTCTTTTCGAATTTCTATGTGCTGTGGACAATGCTTTTCACATTTACCACATTCAACACATTGTGAAGCGCTGCTTGGATTTTTACGCACTGCAGTACACATTAGGTAATTATGCCTGCCTGACTTTTTATTCTCAGAATACATAAGATTGTACGAATGAAAAGTTCCTGGTATATCTACCCCCTTAGGACATGGCATACAATATCCACAGCCTGTGCAGCCAACTTTAATATTTCTATTTAGCTCATTTTTAATCTGTTCTATTAAGTCAAAATCTTCTTTGGTGAATTCATCAACCTCCACATTACTTGCAATATCTATATTTTCACGAAGCATTTCAAGGGAGTTCATTCCTGATAATACGCACGTAACCTCAGGCTGATTCCAAAGCCATCTAAATGCCCATTCTGCTGGAGTACGTTTCTTTGAATTTTCCTTTATTATGTTCTTAGCTTTTTCAGGTAATAAATTAACTAATCTTCCACCACGTAATGGCTCCATTATAATTACAGGAAGACCTTTTTTATTAGCAGCCTTTAATCCTCTTTTTCCTGCCTGGCTATGTTCATCTAAATAATTATATTGAATCTGGCAAAAGTCCCAATCATAAACCTCCAGTAACTGAAGAAAAGTTTCTGTATTTCCATGATAGGAAAAGCCAACATTACGAATTTGCCCATTTTGAACTTTCTCTTTTAACCAATCAGCTGCGCCTAATGCTTTTAATCTGTTCCAAGTCTGCACATCAGTAAGCATATGCATAAGGTAATAATCAACATAATCTGTTTGCAGCCTTTTTAATTGTTCTTTAAAATATTTTTCTAAATCCTTATTTGACTTAACCATAAAATGTGGGAGCTTTGTTGCAATAAATATTTTCTCTCTACATTTATTTCTTTTTAAAATTTCCCCAAGTGTAGCCTCACTACCGGGATAAACATAAGCCGTATCAAAGTAATTCACACCGTTATTTATCGCTTCCATAATTTCTTTTTCTGCTTTATCTATATCAATGTTGGTTCCTTTTCTAGTAAAACGCATACATCCATAACCTAAAATTGATAACTTATTTCCATTTTTATCTTCTCTATATTTCATTTTTGAAGATTCCTCCACAGAATCCATCATTATAACCACCTCATCAACAATTTATATAATATATGTATATTATAACAAATTGAACTTTTTGCCAATAGCAGATCTAATATTCTTTCGTTAAGCAGAATATGGTAATTCTGACTCTAAAATATGATTGATTGTTAATTAATTTTAGTCTAATATTGTTGTTACCGCTTAGTAAATTGCTTTAATGATAAATATGCATTTGAAATTATAGTAAAGCAAATACTGAGTTCAGATTAAGATGTAGAAATCTAATTACTATAAAATCTAAATGAAAATTTCTAAGACAGGAGAATAGAAAATGAAAACTAAAAGAAACTATGTTTTTAATGACTACTTTGAGTTGTTTTTAAATGCTCTTGCTGTAATTTGTTCTATTTATTTTCTTATTAGAGGCGATATGCAAAGAACGCTTCAACCCATATTAATAATCCTAGTGTTAACTTTTATAAAAGTATTAATAAATAAAAGTAGAATTCCAATTTCGACTGGTTTAAGATTTTCTGTTTTAGCATTCATTTTTATTACTATGTTTTTTGCTAATGAATTTAAAGGTTATTCATTTATACCTTACCTTGATAAAATAGAACATTTGTCATCAGGGGTTATACTATTCTATATAGGTTCATTAATATTGGAGCTTATAAATAGAAATGAAACAAATAAGCTTAATGTGAAAACAATCATCCTTTTTAGCCTTTTCTTTGCAATAGCTATGGCTGGAGTCTGGGAAATTTACGAGTTTACAACTGATAGATTATTTGGTCTTAGAAGCCAAAATAATAGTCTAGTGGATACCATGGGGGACATTATCTGTGGAAGTATTGGAGCCCTATTTACTAGCATTTACGCTTACAAAAATTTTAAAGTAAACTTTAAAGTTTCATCAGAAGTTATTGGTGATTCTGACAACTTATAAAATAGATTTTAATTATATTTTTAAGATAAATGGTCTATATTTGCACATTAATTAAAGGCGTCTAGTAAATTTAGACGCCTTTAATTTTTTCTTATAGATTATTATTAATATTTTATTTTAAAAATATTATCTAAATTCTGTGGTTCCATCGGGATATCGTGCAAATCTCCCTTTTTCTCTTGGATGAACAAAATCGTCACGTTCCCATGGCCAGCCACCAAAGCCAGTGCTCTTGTAGTCTGCAAAAGCATCCATAATTTCTTTATCTGATGTCATAACAAAAGGTCCATAACTTACAACTGGCTCTCCAATAGGTTCTCCTTCTAAAAGCAGAATACAGCTTTCCTTAGCGCCATTTTCTATTTTTAAAACTTCATCACCTGCAAGTTTTACACTATTATAAACATCAATATCAGTTCCTTCAATCCTTATTGTCTCTCCATCATAGAAATAAATAGTTCTATTTAATGTTGAAGATACCTTTTGAAGTTCTATACTTGCTTCAGGTTCCATACGTATAATACATATTCTTACATGATTATTATCTTTACTTGCCCATGAATTAGGCGAAGGTTCTAGGCTCTTAGTACCATTATAGGTACCCGAAATAATTTTTACAGTACTTGTTTTTCCATTATTGTCTTTTGAGTTTATAACGGGTATATCCTCTGCCCAAAGCATTTTATAATGTGGTTCAACGAATTTATCTTTCTTAGGCAGATTGAGCCAGATTTGAAATAATTCTAGTGGATTTTCCTTTTCAGTATTAACTAAAGGGAACATTTCTGTATGATTACAGCCTCTACCTGCAGTCAGCCACTGCACATCATTAGCTCCATAGCGTCCTGTAGCACCAGCTGAATCAGCATGATCAACATATCCATCTAGAACTATTGTGACTGTTTCAAACCCTCTGTGAGGATGCTGAGGGAATCCTGGAATGGTATCCCCATGATACATATTCCATCCATCAATTCCTCTAAAGTCGTTGCCAATAGTTCTCCCATACAAAGAAGCATCTGGTCCCATCTCACCATTACCCTTTGGATAAGCATCCTTATGATGTGCACAAAATATAAAAGGATCACTTGTCTGCCACTGTGAACTTAGCTTGCTTATTTTAAGTATATTATTTTTTCCCATTTCGTAACCTCCCTTGATACTTCATATAATTTATAAATAATCTTTAATAATTCCCCTATAATATCAATCAAGTTAGAATTATCTAATTTTAAAAAAATATATTGATTAAATTTTCTCCATTTTATTATGTGTTACTTTTATAAATCCAATGAGATTTATAAAAGTAATTAATTGATAATGATTATTATTTATTAACAAAATTATAGCATAGCTTTCATGATTTGTATATTGCTTCTAATAATTTATTGCATTTTATTAATACGTAGTATATAAGAAAAATTTCTTTACTGTGTATATATTCTTTGCAAAGTCCGTAAGTCTATCTGAAATATTGAGCCATTTATATTTAATAAAATGAATTGAGAAAACTTTAACAATGAATTTCACGCTTTTTATGCAATATCGTAAATGAACAATATTACTATAGAATTATTTTATATTACATATTATTAATTTTTCCTTCTAAATTTTAATGAAATAGCGGTGAGACTCATATATTAGTATTTTTCAATACTAATATTATCTTATTAACTTATAAAGTAAAAAAAGGTTATTAAAGGTGATAAATAATTAACAAAATTGCTCGAAAAACGTTGATTAATTGTACTGTATCCTATATAATTATCTTTAAAGGATGGAAAAATAATCTTTTCTCCAAACTTTAAAATAATATTATGAAAGTGAGGGTATCATATTGAACCAGGTAAACGGAACGAAAGAATGGTCTAATCCTAGTCCCGCAGGCCTAGTTGCTTTAGCAGTAGCAAGTTTCTGCTTTTTTGCCTTATTATCAGGAAGAGTAACAAGCGGAGCCTTACCACTTCTTGGATGTTGGCTTATTGGAGGATTTGTAGTACAAGTTGTAGTTGCCTTAATTGATTTAAAAGGCGGTAATACTACTGGTGGAAACACATTTTTATTCTTTAGTGCATTTTTTATGTTAACGGGTGGAATTGAAATGCTCATTAAATTTAATGCGGTAACTAACGGAATTTCCCTAGATACGCATATGGATGGTTGGGCATGGTTAGTACTTAGTATTTCACTTATTATGTGGACACCCGCATTCCTCAAAACACCATTAGTGTTGTCGCTAATCATTTTAGCTTTAGATCTATCTTCACTCTGTATTTCTCTAATTGATTTAGGAGTATTACCAAAGATTTTTTCAAATATACCTGCCTTTGGATTATTAATAGCAGGTATTTTAGGAATTTATCTTGCAGCTGCAATTATTGTTAATACCGCTTTTGGCAGACAAATCTACCCTTCACCAGGTCCAATTATTAAATAGATATCGTCACTTTAACTATACTACTCTATTTATCAAAAAAGTAAATGTATACATAGAACAAAATCTCAGGTTCAACAGTAGCCTGAGATTTTTTATGCGTCTACTTTTTCAAACATATGTGATAAAAATCTAGTATACGAATATATTTTATTTTTTCTTCTACTAAAACTTAACTTTCCAGTTATTAGGTTTCATAATCCAGACCTACAATGTTCACAAATTATCTAAAGATATAATTTACACGAAAATAAAACTATTTTTATTATACTTTTTAAAGACTTTTGCCTTAATGGGAAGTTTCTATAGAATAAAAATAAAGACTAAAATCCTCCTATCTATAAATAATATTAGAGAACTTTAATCTTTATTGGTTTTTCTTCTTTAGAAGACATCTTATAGGTACACAAAGGATGCAAAGCTATAACAATATCTCAGTGCCCAATTAAAATTCAACTTACTTTAATGCATTTAAAGCAGCTTCGTAATTTGGTTCTGATGTTACTTCCTCGCAATATTCTACATGAGTAACCTTGTTATTTTCGTCAACTACAAATACTGCTCTTGTTAGCAGCCCTAATTCTTTAATGTAAGTTCCGAATTCCTTACCAAAGCTCCTATCCTTATAATCTGATAATGTTTGAACTGCATCAATGCCTTGATTTCCGCACCATCTTCCTTGTGCAAAAGGTAGATCCATTGATACTACATATATCTTTACATTGTTTAATTTTCCAGCTTCTTCATTAAATTTCCTTACTTCAAGATCACATACTGGTGTATCTATTGATGGAACACTTACATATGCTCTCTTTCCTGTAAAATCTTTCGAATTAACAGCATTTAAACCATTATCTGTTACTACGAAGTCTGGTGCAGTATCACCAACTTTAATTTCTCTTCCTTCTAATGTTACTTCATTTCCTTGAAATTTAACTTTCATAATTCATTCCTCCTAAATTATTAATATTATATTTTAACTATTTTCTTAGTGGTTTATCAAATATTTTTCTGCCCCATATATACTAACGGCTCCATCAGCAGCAGCTGTAAGTACTTGCCTAACTTCTTTTGCTCTAATATCTCCTATGGCAAATATACCATCTACATTTGTTTTACAGCTTTCATCTGCAATAATATAACCACTTTTATCCAAAGCTACTAAGTCTTTAACTAATTCTGATGATGGATCACTTCCAATTGCTACAAAAACACCATTAACTTCTAAATTATCTATCTTACCATCTTTATTATTTTTAATTTCTATACCACTTAATTTTTCTTCTCCATTAAGTTTTGTAACTCCACTATTCCAGATTATTTCTACATTATTTGTTTCAAATAACTTTTTTTGTGCAGATTTATTTGCTCTAAGTGAATCTCTTCTGACAATTACATATACTTTTTCAGCAATTCTTGAAAGATGAAGTGCATCCTCTACTGCTGTATCTCCACCACCTACAACAGCAACTACTTTTTTTCTAAAGAAGCCTCCGTCACAAGTAGCACAGTATGATACACCTTTACCTGTAAGTTCTTCTTCTCTATCAATTCCTAATTTTTTGGGCTTTGCACCCATTGATAAGATTATGACCTTACTTTCATAAGTATTCACACCAGTTATAACTTTTTTTATATCTCCATCAACTTTTATATCTATTACTTCTTCATATTTCATAATGCTTCCAAAATCTTTTGCATGTTCATACATAGTATTGGCAAGTTCTGAACCTGTTATGCTGCGAAAACCAGGATAATTTTCCACTTCATTTGTAGTAACTATCTGGCCACCTTCATATTGTTTTTCAAGCATTAATGCATCTAATCCGGCTCTACCTGCATATAATGCTGCTGTAAGGGCAGCTGGTCCTCCTCCAATTATAATAATATCTTTCATATTACCAACACCTCTCCTAATAATCATTTATATATTCTTTGATAATATACAATTTATAAAAATTTCAATAAGTTGTTCTAAATTAATAATTAAATTTTATAAAATTAAATTTTGTTATATTGTATTTTGTAATATTATATTAACTTTATTGATAAAATTAGTCAACTGTTTTCCAATAAAAAAATTTGATATTTATTAAAAAATTATTGTGTATAGATAACATAATCATAAACTATACTTAGACTATGAAATATCTTTCAATCAGAAATCATAAATATATTTCATAGCTTTTTGGAACAAAAGTGCGTTATTCATTTCGATGAGGCACACTCATAAGTTCAGGTATTAGTTTAGTTATCTATAATTCTTAGATATTTTCATTATTCTTATTCTGAGTTTAACCTCTTTATGTTTAAACACAAAAAATATATAATATATATATTGCAAAAATAATCCTTCATCATAATTCTAAAAATATTATAAGAATTTTATCCGTAATTGTGAATTGTGAAATGTGCATTGTGAATTGCAAAATATATAGCAAAACTATAGCCTAGGTCTATAAATATAACTCACCGAAATTAGTAATATAATTTTATGATAAGTATCTTAATAGTGTTTCGAATCAAAAATATTTATTACTTCAGTTGATTTAAACATAAGCCTAGTTTCAGATAGGAGAAAATAAGAATTATGAATTTTATTAATCATTTTAAAACTATAACTAACCATAAACTATTAGTTATGAAATATTGTTTTAAAGTAGGTTTATATAAGCAAGGATTACTTCATGATCTGTCTAAATATTCGTTTGTAGAGTTTTCAGCTGGAATAAAGTATTATAAGGGGTATGCAAGTCCTAATGGTGTTCAAAAAGCTGTTGAAGGATATTCATCAGCATGGCTACATCATAAGGGTAGGAATAAGCATCATTTCGAATATTGGATTGATTATGGAGTAAATGAAGCAGAAGGTCTTAAAGGAATGAAAATGCCTGTTAATTATGTTGTAGAAATGTTTATAGACAGGGTTTGTGCTTCAAAAAATTATTTAAAAGAAATATATACTGATGAAAGTCCTCTTAGTTATTACGAAAACAGAAAACATTATTATGTATTACATGAAGATGTACGTGCTCTTTTAGAAGATTTGCTTAATAAACTCGCCAATGAAGGAGAAGACAAAACTTTTACATATGTTAAAAACAACATTCTGAAAAATACAGAAAAATTTTATAGTAAAACACTCTAGTTTATTTTAGTTTTCTTTGAGCTGCCACCCACTATGATTATAGCCTATTATAAGCTTGGATTTGTAGAATGCAAATCCAGGCTTACGTTTAGATGTATTTTTCCAACCACTTTGTGATAGCTCGGGATTGTTCCTCTGTATGAAAATCATGTTCACTTCCAATTGATACGGTTAAATCGCTATTAAATTTTTTTGAAAAATTATCTATAACCTCATGACTTTGCAAATTATCTTCTGATCCATAAATAATTGCAGTAGGTATATTCCATTTATTAATTGAGTGTTCTTTCACATAGCTGTAATAATCCCATGAAAGAGTTTCAATTGGAGTATATATTTCCTTTTTTTCTCTAAGTAACTCTTCTGTAACATTGAACCATTTGAACATTTTGCATATAAGATGCTCCATATCAACAATTGGTGATTGAAATAAGCATTTCTTTATTGGAAGATTCTTATATGCGTGCAAACTGAAATACGCGCCAAGACTGCACCCAAATAAGTTTATTTCTTTCCAATTTTCTTGTACATATGCTCCAATTTTTTCGAGATCATGTACTCCATTCCAAACATTGCATAGATAGTTTTTATCTTTCCTTTTACCATGTTCTGGGAGATCAAAACTAAGAACCTGATATCCTCTTTCTGATGCTATCTGTGAAAACTCATGTGCACTTTCTTTGCTAGACATTTTTCCATGAACAAATATATATATTTTATCTGAAGGTTCTCCCCATAAGATCGCTGGAATGTTATCTATTTCTATTTTACTGGTGGTTTCCATAATGGCGCCTCCATAAATGTAGTTTCTTTTATATTAGGAAGAATATCATATATAGAGCAATTCATCTGCTTTTCAAAATAATCTTTCATTTCAAATGTTGCATTCCAACGTTCTACTGTAAATGGAAATGTTCCATAGCGTCTTGTAGTATTAACAAACCGCTTTTCTAACATACAAAATCCTTGAGCGTCAGCAAGTGAATCACAAAGAATTAATAATCTATCATAGTCATCATAGGTTAAATCATTAATATATTTTCTAACAAATTCACTTTCTTCATCACTCATATCATTTTGTCCTATTTCTTTATCAAAGTCAGGAACCGGAAATGAATGTGTCAAACAAATTCTTCCTACTTCATCCCACCCCTTTTCCAACATAAATTTATATCCATCAATGCCATGTCTTCTTGCGCTTATACCATATCTTCTACCTATATCATGAAGAAGTCCTAGCACATAAGCTTTGTCTGGATTAAGATTACTACATTTTTCAGCAATAATTTGTGCTGCTAATCCAACATTTATAGAATGCTCTGTCCATGGTCCTTGATTTAATTGTCCTGCTATTTCTAATTCTTTTTCAGCCACTTCTCTACTTGGAAACATATTATCCTCCTAAACGTATCATATAAATTCTAATTTATTATCCTGATTTCAGTTGCTTAAATCATTATTTAATACTCTATGAATATTATGTTTGTTTATAAGTAAATTATAGCATGTTTTGTAAATGTTATACTATTATGTTTTCTAGTAGTACATTTTTTATTTACTGCATCAAATATTAATTAGATCATCTATATTTATCGCTAAATATATCACAAATAAATATTTCATCCTTTAAATTTTCAGATTATATTATTTTTTAAAAGCTTTTCAACATCTCTAAGCCTCCATGTTTCCTATAAATTGTTAACCTTTTTTATTCTTAACTTCTTAACTTTTTTTCTTTTTTCTTCTTAAATTCGCTCATTTTTAAATTTAAAAAAAGTTTTATTTAAAACTATGTTCCTTTAAAAGAATGTTTAATGGAAACTTTGAAAATTTATTTATTTTTGACAAGGTTTAAATTATGCTAAACCATATAGTTAAATCTTGGGCTTATTATATTTTTAAAGCTTAAATATAATAATATGCTAAGAAACAATATTCCAATTTCAATTAAGTTTCCGTCAGATACTAAGTATGCTATACACAGCAAAGGAATAAATATTATTATATAAGCAACTATATGTATCGCTTTCCATACAGATCTTCTTTCATCTCGAAACTTAATGCTTACTAATCTATCTATATAGATTGTGCTTAGAATGGTAAATATAAAAATTATTATAAGATCATGTTATACCTCCATAACAAGAAAATATCACACTATTCATATATTGTTTTGAACTTCCTTATTAATCTCAGCAATTTTGTCCTGTAAAAACTTTTTAAGCAAGTCAGCATCTTCCTTATCCATAATGGCTTTAATTTCTTCTAACTTCAATCCATATTCTTTTAATTCAGATATAGAAAGAAGTTTTAAAACCTGTTCATATGCATAATATCTGTACTGAGTATCTCTGTCCACATACATAGGTTTTAACAGATTAATCTCATCATAATAACGAAGTGTCTTAGTTGAAACTCTCCCAATTTTAGAAAACTGTCCAATGGTGTACACAATTAATTCTCCTTCCTGTCGACAATCATAGTATAAACCTTCCAGTTAAGGTTAAAGTCAAGAGGTAATTTTATTATTTATATTTTAATTTTATCTTACGAAAAAATATTGTCTTAATTCTTTATTTAATCCTGCTAAGTTCATCTAAAAATGCTGGTTTCTTTCTATATAAAGCTATTAATTCATTAACTATTGGGATTTGACTTTGCTTTCCTGGAATCTTTTTATATTTTTTAATTATTCTGCATACATTTTTATAATGACTTCTATTTACAGCACGACTTGCTTCAAACATTATGTATTTTTTATAAATTTCTATAACCTCATCTTTAAATTTAGACATTAAAATTTCTGCATAGCTATCGATACTTGTTGGATTGTCTCTTACATATTCCATTATTTCATCCAAATCATTTTCTTCTAATATTATCTGAAGAAAAATACTCTTAGCTTGATAACCATTATGATTTTTAAGTTCTTGCTTTAAATCACTATAGAAACTTGTTTCATTTTCTGTGATTTCTTTTAATTCTTTATAATATTCAAAACTCCCCTGAAGTAAAAGTTCTTTAGCTCATACCTCATAGAAAGTTCTTTGTATGAGGTATATCTTATTTTTTTCCATTTTAAAATTAATCCAGCAAATCTAATCTTTTCGCTATTTCTTCTATATGAACATTTTAAGTTTCACAACAACCTCCATAAGTTTTAGAAATAAAATACTTATGAATACATTATGTCACTAATAGAGATATAATAATTCTAATCCTTTTAAGAAAATCTATTAATAACATAATAATAGTCTAGCTTTGCCTGCTTAGAGAAATTGAAACTTGTGTTATCTTAATACATCTATTTCAAATCCATATTCATGAAATGTAATGTTTGCGTCAATTGTTTCTTCATAGATTCCATCTACCTGCCTTAATCCATTTTTTAGGTATAAATTTATGGCTGGTTTATTTATATTAATAACAAAAAGTCTTAAATATTTAACGTTCATCTGCTTAGTTAGTGTAATGGCATGCTCAAGCATTATACTGCCAATTCCTTGTCTTGAATAATCAACATTAACTCCAAAACGTTCAATATATAATGCTTTAGAGTTGGGATTCTCCCATTTCACACAACTTTCTCCAGCATTTGATTCACATAATGCAAAGGAGCCAACTATATTATCATCTTTCTCAACTAGCAAATAAAGGCGATTATTTTCAATATCCTTGCTGAAAAACTCACACGGATATATTTCGTCCCAAATTGGTATGTTGTTTCTATTCATATTATCAATTATGTTTCCATACACAGCTTTAAGTCTGGGTAAATCATTTAAATTAGATAATCTTAAATTCATATCAATTCATCTCCAAATGACTATTTATAATGTTCAATATTAAATGCTTACAAATTCAGTATTCAAAGGTACATTTTCCATTCTGCCACCTAACTATAGAACAAAATTCAAATTTCAATTCCTGTTTTCCAGATTACTAAACTGAAATTTATATATTCGGACTATCTTTAAGCTTAACATAATATAAATTTAAGCCTAATCGAAAAACTTCCCTGTATAAAAATTCTCATTTTCAAGTTTCTTCGCCGTCATTCTAAATATAACGCAGCCATCTGGACATACAACATCTTTAGTATACTTGCTATCTCCACCAATATTCTCTAAATCTCCACCACTTCTGACAGCCTCCATGATTGGAAACATAATCATCATTACTTTTGAGCAAATCCCCTGTCCATCCTTATTTACAGGACAACCATAGGTGCATGTATACTTATCTCCAACTTCCTCACCATTTCGGCAATACCTCTCTGTGTGGTCACTTCGAATAAATCCTGTTACCTCAATTTCCCATTCGTACTCTTCATCATACCATTTTTTCATAATTATCCTCCATATTATAACTCATATATTTGTTATTATTTAACATTCATTTCCCATTTTTGAATCAGAGATATTAGATGCCTTCTTCTTTTTATTTTAATTGCATCAGATTTCATACTTTTTTACACTTTAACCTTTTCGCTATTTCTTCTATATGAGTATTGTCAGTTCCACAACAACCTCCTAAAATTTTAGGAACAAAATATTTATATAAATCCATCATGTCATCAGCAAGACTAACACTATCAGAAAATTTCAAATCAGTAGAATTATCTAATTCTTCTGGGGATAATGGCGAAGTGTTTGCTTGTATTCCATGAAATCTTTCTTTAACTAATTTTGTTTTATTGAAAGAATAAGATAAAGATTTTTTTAATATTACTGGATGAACACAGTTTACCATATAGCAAATAGGCTTTTTAACTGTAGCATTATCTATATGTAAAATTGCGTCATTAATAGTAGTTCCATCTATTAGCCGTCCATCATCCCTAATCATAAAACTAATTATATATGGCAATTCTGTACTTTCCATAGCTTTTGCAATTCCAATTGCCTCAGATATCGCAGGCATAATGCCTGCAAATAGAAAATCTACTCCCGACTCTTTAAATAAATTTGCCTGCCATGAATGGAATTCCTTTGCGTCATCTATTGATAAGGCATCACTGGCTTTGTATGCATCCCCTTTGCATCCCATTAAACCACCTACAAACAACATATCTATCTTTGCATTACTTTTTATTCCTTGCAGAAATTTCACATTATCTTCTATTATTTTTTCAGTAAATTCAGATTCTACGACACGCTCTTTATTTGCTCTTCTTGTAGGTGTTGTCGCAATAAATGGTAATTCATATTTTTCAGCAGTTTTTAAATATTCTTGAAAAATGCTGCACATGGCTTGTCTTGAATCAGAATTATAAACTAACCCAGCCATCGCAACCTTCTCATCAAATATAATATTAAATTCTCTTTTTAATCTTTCTCCTAAAGCTCCCTCCATTAAAATAGATGAAGATTTATCAAAGCAAGTTTGAAAGTCCATATATACTCCTCTTTACATTTACTCTTTTTAAAATTTTTCACGCTATTGACTAGATATTTAACTTACAGCCACTCATTAAATTTCATATATAACAATAGAATATTTTATATTAAGTCTACTACTGATTATATTTATTATATAAACACTGCTTATACGCTTATTTTGATGCTAATGAAAAAATAATACCATATAAAACACATCCTAAAGGAAATAATATAAATATGCTTCCTAAAATTATTGAACCTATATTAAATGAAAAATTTAATGCACTGTCTTTTGTTTTCATCTGTTTCAAGTATATTTTATTCATCGCTATGCCTGTACCACCGATAATTATCAAGCCTGTTCCTATAAAACAAATAAGAGCAATGATAATTCCAATTATAGCTGCAAAGAATGGAAAGAAAATTATAAATCCCATTAAATCACCTCTCCTATAATTTATTTAAAATGAATACTCCTGCAATCAAATAACACAATGTTATCAAAATACCGACCCACATATGTATAGCAGAAAGTAACCAATAACTAACTTTTACTTTTTTATCTGATGTATCAAAGCGTTTACTCATCTTCATCCCTTTATGCCCTCTAATTATTGCAATAACAGCAAAAAATAAAGCGGCTATAAATGCTAAAATGATGATTACATTTCCTAATTTTATCATTCTTTTCCCCCTTTTATCTAAATAGTATTCTTATTTTTTTCAAGCTTAAAGTAATGCTTATACTCTTCATAAAATTATTCTATCCCAAGTAATTCAGAACTTTTATGATCTAATAATGTATCATCTATATCAAAGAAAATCATCTCTTACCTCCATTTGTCAAAAACTATTATATTACATCGTCTCATGTTCCATCCAATTCTCACTATGATTACTACATTCTGCGCAACTTAGCGAAATGCATATCCATTCAAAACCATTAACCCAATCTTCTTCTGAAAAAGAATCATCGTTACTGACACATTCGTCGATAAAATCCTGTTTTCCTTGCGAATAAATTTCCATTGATATTACGAAAGCATCTTCTTTACATTTTTCACAAATTACTTTCTTAAATAATTGGGTTCTATCTAAAGAATCATACTTACATACAAAACCGTTCCATCCATGCTTTCCGGCATCAAAAATACTAATTTCTTTATTACATTTTTGGCATGTTGCCTTTACAATCATTTTGTTGTTACTTTGATAAACATTAAAGTTCTCAGTGCCACAAGAACATTTTAATTTCCCTTTTACTTTATATTCGCTGTTATTGGAATCAGCTAATTGAAAAGACTCTTTAATATGACTAGGAATAGGATAGTTCATTTTATTCTTTCTCCTCTACAAATTAATATTGATAATAACCAGTATTTAATTAGAAATTATAATTCAAATATCGCAAAACTATTTATATCTTGGATATTCTGGAAGCAGGTCAATTAGCTTGATTGACCTTCCTTGATTATCAAGTAATATTTCAATGTTATCTGAATCTTTTCCAAGATGCATCATAAATTCTCTGCATGCGCCACAAGAAGGTATAACTTTACCATCCTTATAAACAGAAACGACTTTATCTACTTCGTTTTCTCCATGTGTGAGCATTGTTGATAAAGCATTTCTCTCTGCGCACATTCCTAATGAACTATTTGTATCAATACAAATTCCTGTATAAATATTTCCTCTTTTTGTTAGCACAGCTGAAGCAACGCTTCCAACCCACATTGTACTTGAAATTTCATGTGGATTTATTACATTAATGGCTTCTTTATAAAGCTTTTCCCATATTTGTTCCATATTGCTCTCCTTAATCTTTAATTTAGTATTTATAATAATACCCTTCAATATCTCTCGTATTCTGCTGTTCCGATGGAACTTTATTCTTTTCTCTTTTCATAAACTCAGGAAAATCTTCCATTCTTCAATCACTCCTATAAATTTTAATTTCTACTTTACTTTATAACGTCTCGATAGATTATATTAACTATTTCATTTAAGCTTAAATCCTTATGTAAGCACACTTCTGAAATAGCATCCGATAAATCTTTTTCGTTCCACCATTCTCTCATTTCTTTCTCTCCAAATTCATGTGAATTGGACTTTTGCCTATGACGATTTAAAGTTTCCTCAAATGGTATATCAAAATAATATGCAAAGATTTGATTGCCGAATTCGTCTGATAAATCTTGAAATAATTTTTTATACCACTTTGAATTTAAAATTCCTTCTAAAATTACTATATTACAATGGCTCTTTCCATATAGTACAAGTTCAAATATTAATTCACCTGCTTTTGGATTGGGTCCATCTTTTGCAAATAGGATGTCCCTTCTAACAACATCTTGCGAAATTAGCATTGTGTCTTGTCCAATTTTTTTCTGCAAGGCTTTTCCTGTAGTAGTCTTACCACTTCCAGAATTGCCTCTTATAATTATTAACTTCGCCACTCTTTACCTCTCCATCCCCCAATGTCTTTCTGTTTTGAGTTAATTAAACCGCTGTCCATATCTAACTAATTATAACATATTCTGTAAGAATATTACGAATTAAATATTAAGGAGAATTGGTTCTAATTTATTTTTTTATAAAAATAACAACACTAAATATCTAAAAAAAATTAGTGTTGTCCATTACAAAGCAAATTAAAACCATGAAATATCATTATAAGATACCTCATGGTTTTATAAGCTTTAAAAAATAGTGTGGTTACATTATCATATCTAATACTGTTTTTTCATTAATACCACCTTCAGTTGAAATTGAATATGATATATCATCTTTTTTCCATGTTGCTAAGTTATACTCTTCATTTTTATTTCCTTCAAGAGTTATGTCTATCCCATTTACTTTTACTGTATTCTTAACTTGATAGGTATTATAATCTCCACTTATATTATCAGTGCTTTTACCTGCTCTGAAAATCATATTGTTATTACCATTGTTATAATCTACTTGTATCATTTCATTTGATATAACACTTACATTTTCTACTTTAAATCCATTAGGCAATGTTTTTAATGGATTTACTTTCAAATTCAATGCTTTTTCCGCTTCATCTAATGTCTTATATTCTTGACTATAACCTACATTTTTGTCCATTACAACCGATGTACTAGAGACACTATCATCTGTATTATCTTCTGATATTTTATTTTCTTTTACATCTTCTGGAGCTGTTTTTTGATCTGTGCTTGTTGGATTTTTTTCTTCTTTATTATTAATATCATCTTTATGATTTGTTTTTGAAGAAGTATTTGAATTTTCTATAGCCTTATTATCAGTAGCTTTATTATCATTATTTTTATTTTCGGGTGTCTGCCTCTTCTTTTCCTCTGATACTGAGTTAGATTGTGAGTTGTCTTTTCCTTCCTGCCCAGCTTTTGAGGCATTATTGGTATTTTTGTTCACATGATTACTGCCATTATTATAGTTATTATCATTTTTATTATTATTTCTATTATTTTGATTTACAGCTATCTCTTCTTTATGATCACTGTCAGATGCTTCTTTACTATCATTATTATAGATCAATTCACTATCATCACTAGATTTTAAGTCATTATTCTTATCCTCATGATTTTCTTCCACTTCAGTCTGTTCTAAATCATTAGACGAATGTTTGAAAAGCATAGGATAACTTTTAGCTACACTTAAACATATAAGTATTGCACCAAAGGCTGCCGCCATTTGCATATTTCTTTTAACATTATATTTCTTTACTTTTGGCATAGTAGTTTCAACTTTTATTTCTTTTTCTTCATTATTATCATTTTTATTTTCAGCCAAAACATTTTGGAGTATTCTTTTTTTCATATCATCATTCATCACTATTTTATTTAGTTCTTCTTTATATTTCTTACTCAAAATCATACTCCTCCTTCAGCTCTATTTTTAACATATTTCTTCCTCTGCTAAGTAATGATCTTACTGTAGCTTCTTTCTTATTTACTATATTTGATATTTCAACCGTAGTATAGCCTTCATAATAATATAAATGAATAATTTCTCTATATTTCAGTGGAAGTTTCATAACCTGATTTAAAACATTGTTATCTTTATATTCATCATAATAGGGCATATCAGTTAACTCTACATGCTTTTTAAACCATACTGATTTCAACTTATTTTTGCATATATTTCTGGTAACACAAATAAGCCAATGCTTTTTGTGATCGTCGCTTTCAAATATCTCTATATTTTTAAGCAATTGTACAAAAACATCTTGAACAGCATCTTCTGCATCGTATATATTTTTCATATATGAATATGCAAGCCTCAGCAGCATATCTCCATAATGATCTAAATCTTGTGAAATAATTTCATCCGTACGCAATGAAACATCTTTCATTAAAAAACTCATCCTTCCATCCAGTAGCACAACAATGTATTGTAGATATTCAACTTTAAAACTAAATTTATGTGGTAACTTACCGAAATCATAAATATTTTGTTCCGAAAAGCTATGAAAATATCGCCGAAGATTCTAAGGTGTAGATTTCACCATTTTAGCAACTAAATATCTTTATCTAATAAATACCATATGAAACGTTATAGTATTGCTTAAATCTATATTTCAAACTGTTTATCCATAGTCCCAAAATTAACTCTTCCTTATTATTCATGTCTCTACTTATGTTACTTGTTATTTAAATTTCTTTCTAATACAAGTTCTGATTAACTTACTTTATTTAATTATAATTATAATAATATGTAATGAGAATTATTTGCTAGAATATATAATCATAAACTTGGTTAATATGTATCTATATTTTTTTACAAAACCTGTTTTGTACCTCTAGATAGAAACAAGATACATATTTGCTATGGTGTTACTTGAAATTTATCTTAATAAATATCCTTAGATAGAGGTTGTCCTAGATATTGCATCTCTAAAATTTGTTTATGAAATATACATAAATAGATAAAACCTTCGTCTTCGAACATTCCAGTAAAAATTTCATCAATCCATATGAAGAAATATGTATTGAATTTCTATCATTTGGGGCACAAATTAGGTCTTTGTGTTGATTTTCTGTATAACTAAAAAGTACTTTTTACAATATTAATAATATCATCTTGTTTCATACCATCATTTAGTGAGATAGAATATGACATATTGTTTACGCTCCAAACAGCAACCTTAATAAGATTGTCATCTCCTTTTACTTTTACATTGATTCCGTTTATACTTACAGTATTATTGATTTTATAGTTGTTATAATCACCACTTATATCATAAGTTCCTTGTCCCATTCTAAATATAATGTCATTTTGTTTGTTTACATAGCATATTTGAAATAAATCTCTTGATATAGTATTTATATATTTTATATTGTATTTACCTAATAATTCTTTTGGCACTGTAATCTTAAATTTTAATGCTTTTTGTGCTTCGTCTATAGTATCAAATCTCTCAATAGGACTTATTATATCATCTGCATCTTCAGGTTTATTTACTACAGTAGCAGCTGGTTTACCATCCCATTTTCCATTTTCATCTACTTTATATCCATCTGGGGTTACTGCGCCTGCAGCCATTTCTCCATTATTTAATAAATAGTACCAATTGCCATTAGTTTGAACCCATCCTCTTTGCATTATGCCATTATTATTCATGAAATACCACTTATTATTTATTAACTTCCATCCTACTGCTAACTCCCCATTAGCTGAATAAATCCATTGTCCATCTTTATCTCTTACAAAAAAGCTTCCTACTGTTTTTTGATCACTGAATAGAAAATTATAAAAATTAATTGGAACATACACCATATTATCCTCTATTATAGGTTCTGCACCTAATTCATGCATCATAGTTAATCCTATTGCTTTGCTGCTTGAGTAATAATAACTATCTTGTCCCACATAAACATTTGTCTTAATTGTACCATTATCTAAGCTTATAACTTTATTATCCTTATCTGGCTCAACTTTAAACCCAAGACTCTCTGCCGTAAATTTTAGCGGAACCATAATTTTTCCCTTATATATTGAAACTCCGTTTCTTCCAATTTCAATATTTTTTCCGCATATTGCTACCTTATTTATATCAACATCCTTAGGTGCATAGTTTGATATTGGAACAGTATCAGAAATAATATTCGCTGGATTAGATTTGTGCCTTGATATATCATCTGCTGCAAATGCTTGAGCTGACATCCCCACAATTGTTACTGCTGTTAATAAACCTATCATTAATTTTTTCATAATCTTATCTTCTCCTTCTAAGCTCGCACAATCTAATATTGTATTTATTTTTATGTGCTTGCATCTTAATTTTTCATTTTAGGCACTTGAAAGAAAATAACAAGTCCAAAATTGCCATGGGTATATCATTCGCCAAGAAAGCGGATATCACTCATAGTGGACCGGACATATTAGTGTTATCTGCCTAAAAAGCATGATTGAATATAGATTAGCAGATGGACTAGTTATTTTTTGATTGCCTTTATATTAGTAATACAATCCAACTTAGAGAAGTGTTGCAAAAAAATAAAAATTTTTATAAAAAATCTTAGAATCATAAAAAAACATGACTTATATTTAAAACATAAGAAAAGAAATTCATAAGTTTATCCTTATTAATATATCAACATCCTACATAACCTCTTTTCATTTTTATAACCACCTTTGATTAAATTCATATTTTCCTATTGTACTATATTTACCTTTTCTCCATCACTTAATAAATTTTGGCCTTCAGTAATGACATCTATGCCATATTGCACTTTGCCTGTTACTTCTGTAAATTTTTCATTTGAAATTCCTGTTTCAACTGATATCTTTTTAACCACGCCATTATCAACTGCATAAAGATAATTTACACCATTCTCCATTTTGATTGTTTCATTTGGAACCATCTGGATGTTGTCCTTATTTTCAGCTGGTAATGATATTTTAGCAAACATACCTGCCTGTATATTGTTATTAGTATTATCAATTTTAACCTTCACAACGTAGAAATTATTTTTAGAACTTGTATTTGGGCTGATATTGTCTATTACTCCAACTATTTTTGAATCCGGTAATGCATTTATAGTAACTGGTACAGATAGACCTACTTTAATTTTCTCAAGCATCTTATCAGGAACATTTATTTCTGCACTTAGACTATTATAATCGATAAGAGTAACTGATCCTGATTGCGCACTTGCAAGTTGTCCTACTTCTACAGCTTTTTCTGACACAACTCCAGCTATTGGTGCAGCAACGGTAGCGTTACTTATTTGATTTTGCACGGCACTCACTCCTGCTTGTGCTTGTTCAAGCTGTGCTTCAGCAGCTTTTGTAGCTTGAGGCCCTGACTTGCTCTTTAGTAGCTCTAAGCTATCTTGTGCATTTTTTAAGTCTATAGCTATTGCATCATATTGAGCTTTTGCGTCATCCAAATCCTTTTTAGCTACTGCTTGTGCTGAATACAAAGTTTGTGCTCTGTCATAACTGTCTTTTACACTATTATATTGGATTTGTAACTTTCCTACCAACTGTTCCGCTTGCAATAATTGCTGTGTAAACCCTGAGTCGCTTGTTCTTTCTAAGTTAGCACTAGCTGCACTCACTCCAGCCTCTGCCTGCTCAAGTTGTGCTGCATAATCTGTTGTATCTAATGTAAATAATGTTTGACCTACACTAACTTTATCTCCAACCTTTACATCTACAGTTGCAACTCTTCCTCCTGCTTTCGGCAAAACCACTACCTCTTTTGCTGGCTTTAGGTTACTTGCATATTCTACACTTGTAGAAATAGTTCCAGTTGCTATTTTTTCCGTTTTTACATTTTTAACCTCTTGTACTACTTCTATGGGTTTCTTTTTAGCAAAGATAGAAATAACTATGACTACAATAATTGCTAAAACTACTCCTCCTATTAAAAGTTTTTTATTTTTCTTTAACCCTTTAAACTTCATAGGTGCTACCTCCTTCTATGGTATGAATTTTCTTCTTTTTAAAAGATACTACCTTTTTTAAATCATCCATTAATGTATAAATAATTGGTAATACAATTGGTGAAAGTATTGTTGATGCAACCATTCCTCCAATGATTACTATAGCCATACTCTTTTTCATCTCAGTTCCTTCACCCATGGATAAAGCAACTGGTAACATAGAAACAATCATGGTAGCACTTGTCATGATTATCGGTCTTAATCTAGTAGCACCAGATTCTATAAGAGCATCTCTTAAATTCATTCCTCTCTTCATAAGGGTATTAGTATAATCTATAAGTAATGTACCATTTTTAGATGCTAATCCTTCTAACATAATTAATCCAATTATGGACATTAAATTTAAAGTCTGTCCAGTTAGAGCAAGTAAACTAAAAGCTCCTATAATAGCACAAGGTAGAGCCATCATTCTTATAAATGGCGTTAAAAAGGACTCATAAAGCACTACTAAAATCATATAAACAAGAGCTAAGGATGCACATAAAGCAAGTCCAAGAGACGAAAAACTTTCCGCCATCTGTTTTTGATTTCCTCCAAAGCTTATACTATATCCATCAGGAACCGAAAGCGCCTTTAGTTTAGCATTAATATCATCGGTAACTTCTCCAAGAACCCTTCCTTGAATATTAGCTTCAACAGTAACCATATCCTGTTTATCTTCTCTAGATATAGAAGGGGCGCTATCTATTTTTTGAATAGAAGCAACTTGACTAAGTGGAATTTGCTGCCCTAAGGAATTTGTAATTTTCAAAGACTTAAGATCTTCAGCACTCTTTATTTGTCCGTTTTCAAATTTAAGGGTTATATCATTTTCCTCATTCTTTGATCTGTATACTCCAACATTGGTTCCTGCAAGAGCCATTCTAACAACACTTCCTATATTTGTAGTAGAAATATTGTACTGAGTAGCCGCAAGGTTATCTATATTTACCCTAAGTTCACTGCTTCTTGAACTTGTAGAATTACTTATATCAGTGATTCCTGGTACTGTGTTTAGTAACTTTTCAACTTCATTGGATAAATCTCTTATAGTATCTGAATCATTTCCTTTTATTTTAATTTATACAGGCTTACCACTACCACCAGACGAAGATGACTCTGCTACATTTAAATCTACTCCAGACATATTTTTACCAAATCTGCGAATCTCACTTGCAAGTTCACTTTGACTTTTTTTACGTTCATCCTTAGGAACTAGGTTAATGAAAATCTGGGCAATGGATTTATCTGCAGTTGCTTCTCCATCATGTCCAATAAGCGAAAAATAATTTTTTACTTCTTTTGTTCCTTGCAAATATTTTTCTAGTTCGGAGACCTTTTCATCCGTTTGTTTTAAAGTTGATCCCGGTGCAAGCTTCACATTAATTTGAAGAGAACTCTGATCCGCCATAGGTATAAACTCTGACTTTATTGCCCCCATTGGAATAAGCATGACACTAAGCACAACTCCTGCAACAACTATAGCTAAAACTTTTTTCCTGTTATCTAAAGACCATATTAAAGCTTTTCTATAGGTTTCTACTAGTTTTTCAAAAGAGCCTTCTGTTTTAGCATTTATTCTACTGAATTTAGAACTTATTATTTTAATAAATTTAAAATTTATTTTGCTTAAAAATTTAGATTTTTCTTTTTTTACTAACACCTCTTTAAGGCTTTCATTTTTTAATAGCCTTGAAGAAAGCATTGGTGTAATTGTAAAAGATACAATTAGAGAAAACATTGTAGCTGCAACTATTGTAAGTCCAAATTCTCTAAACATCTGCCCAACTAAACCTGACACAAGTGAAACAGGGGCAAATACAACAACGTCGCATAAAGTTATAGCTATTGCTGCCATTCCTACTTCCTTACGTCCTTCAATGGCTGCAGCTATAGGATTTTTCCCCATATCCATATGCCTCTGTATATTTTCTATAACAACTATAGAATCATCCACCAGGGTACCCACAACAAGAGATAAGCCCATCAAAGACAGCATGTTTAAAGTAAAGTGCATCTGATACATCATAAAAAACGTAGCAACCAGCGATGTTGGAATTGCAATTAAAACTACTAGTGAAGAACGGAAACTACGGAAGAATAAATAAAGTACAAATGCAGTAGTTATGATACCTTCTGCAAGATTATGTTTTATTTGAGTAAGTGAAGAATTAATAAACGTAGTAGTATCCATTAAAATATTTACTTCCGTTCCTTTTGGAAGTGTCTTTTTTACATCTTCTAATTCCTTTTTTACAGAATCAGCAACTTCTACTACGTTTGAATCACTTTGCTTTCCTAGCATCATTGCTATAGTCTTATTACCACCAAATCTTGTTACTACGGTAGGATCTGGAACTTCTAAGTCAACTTTTGCAATATCACCAAGGCGAATTGTCACTCCATTACCTGTTGGTATTAATAGATTTCTAACTGCATCAACGCTACTAAACTGCCCAATAATTCTAACAGATTGATCTAAGCCTTCTTGTTTAATCTCTCCAGCTGGTACATTAACGTTGGACGCCTGCAGTGTGCCCATTAAAGTATCAATGTTCACTCCATAATACTCCATAGTTGCTTTATCAATTTTTATCATCAATTGCTTCTTATCAGCACCTAGCAATGAAATATTCCCCACCCCAGGTACTTTTTCTAATCTTTGCTTTAAGATATCAGATTGATTATAAAGTTCCTCATAACTGGCATCCCCATTTATTGAAACTATCATCATAGGTATGGAACTCATATCCATTTTATATAAAATAGGCTTATCTGCGGCTTTAGGAAGTCTTGCAGAGGCAAGTTCAACTGCCTTTTGGACATCTAAATATGCGGTATTTATATTTGCACTCATTTTAAAGGTTATTGTAACAGTACCATAGCCTTCTCCAGAAGTTGAATTTAAAACATCAACACCGCTTATTCCAGAAACTGCATCTTCAATTGGTTTTACAATATCTTTCTTAATATCTTCTGCACTAGCACCATTATAAGTTGTCATTATTGATATAACAGGAATATTCATAGATGGCATTAAATCTGCCCCCATGCTTTTATAACCCATGATTCCAAGTCCAATAAATAAGATTACTGCCATCCACATGGCTGCTGGTCTTTTTACTGATATTTCAGTTATACTCATTTCTCTCCCCCTAACTCTATGTTCATAAAGTGAAACTTTTCATGTGGAGTTTTCTTGGTGCCCCTTTATGGTAAACTCCATCTGAATTTAGTTGAACTTATCCAGGAGCATGCAGCCGTTATCTCACACTTAAGCAGATAAGTGAAAGTCCAAATTTACAATTTGGTCACTTAGTTAACTCATTCATGAGTTAACCTCATCAAAAATTGATTTAGTGTGAATCACTTCCTAATCTGACGCAAGGAAGAGGATCTTCATATATTGGAGAGTATTACGGATGCTAGCTATAAGATAAATTTTTACTCATTATCTCGCTTATTCTCAGTATATCATTTTCTACTAAACTAAGGAATATTTCCCATATATTTAACATGAAAACAGTTATGTTCTAAATAATACTGATTCTTACATGTATGCTGCATGTACCAAAATTAGAATAGCTTTCTTCTTAAATATAAACCTTTAATGTTGTATTTCATATTCCAATACTTTTAATAATTTTGATACTTAATATAAATTATGTACATTTTACTGCTAAAAAAAGAGAGTTTACTACACATAAACTCTCATAAATTTATTATATCCTCTGTATCTCCATTTTTAACCTAATATTTATTTTCCAAGAAGATCTGCTGCCAAGAGTGCATCATATGATGTCCAGATAAGTTCAACTAATATCCAGCTTGGTATTCCCCCTCACCCGAATCCAGTTTAACTCGATAAAAATTAATAGCATAAACATACTAATCATTTTCTGATACAACCGTTGTTCCAGAAATATAATCATGAATAGCCCTATGTGATAGCGTACTTAAAACCAAGATTTCGGACACAACCGTTAAAATTCTTCCTGCTATTCCAAGATAGTATTCAAAATAAAAACCGGTCACAAGAGTAAGTAGCTGTATTAAATAACTTGTTATAACAATTGCAGCTCCCTCTATCACCATGATCCCTACAATTTGTCTTATTAAAAGGGTTTTTAAATCTACTTCTGAATAATCCGTTTTTACGATTTTAATCTTAACCAAATGCTTTCCAATTGTTTGACCATGGTACTTTTTATAAGGTATATATACATAATAAATTAGAGCTGCAATAAAACATAGGCCACCAGCTAAATATGCCCATCCGTTTGAATATCCCAGACTCGCAAACACATAGAGATTGCTAAACATATCTCCTTTCTTTGTCACCGCGCTATAAATTAAGACCGCAGGGAATCCTGAGATAATTCCTCCCAAACACCAATCTATGATGTAAGCCAGTAGCCGTTTTGATATGCTCACATTAGACGGCTTCCTATCCACCCATGATGTTACTTTTCTCCATGATTTATGCATAAAACATTCCTCCTATTTTGAATACAAATAATCCATGGCTTTTTTAAATCGCTTTAACCCATCTTCAACCTTTGAGCGACTACATCCTAAATTCATCCTCAAATATTTCGCACCATTCTTCCCATAGGTTTCGCCCTTCATAATAGCAACTCCGCCCACATTTACTAGCGCATCCTGAATCTGTTCAGATGTGAATGGAACTCCCATTCCGTCTATCCATGCCAAATAAGTGGCATCTGGCTTTTTAAATTTGAAGTCCATAAGCTCACTCTTAATAAAGTCCTCCATCAGCTTCATATTACCACGAATATAGTCATTTAACTCATCGATATAATCATCGCATTGCATATACCCTACCATTGTGGCATACATTCCAAATATACTTGCAGAATTCAAAAAATCTCTCTTCCTAGTATGATATAAAAAATCATTTCTCACCGTCTCATTTGGTATCATCACATATGAACCAATCAAACCAGGGGTATTAAATATTTTACTGGAAGAAGATGCTGTATATAACTCATCATAATCATGGATATAGGATAAAAGTGGTATTTGTTTCTTTTCCCCAACCTGTATATCCATATGTATCTCATCCGAAATTATCTTTGTATTATATTTTTTACACAATGATACCATGCGTTTCATATCATCTTGTGACCATATCATACCTGTAGGATTATGTGGAGAGCATAAAAGTAATATTCTGCAGTCCTGTACCTGTTTTTCAAATAGGTCAAAATCAATTTCAAACGAACCGTCTTTATGAGTTAAATCATTTGATACCAATATGCGGTCATTATCCTCTATGACTGTAAAAAATGAATCATACATAGGATTAAATGTCAAAATCTTATCATTTGGAGAACTTAGCAGCCTGATTAATAATGATACAGAATACATAACGCTTGTACTATATAAAATCCAATCTTCTTCAATGGATGTATTAAATCTTCTCTTATAATGCTCTGTTATAGAAGATTTGAAATCATGATGATTCCACCTGGTATATCCATATATCTGATGGCTGGCAACTTGAAGAATTTTTTCAGTAATTGGTTTTGGAATAATAAAATCAGTATCTGAAATTGAAAACGGTATTAAATCTTTCTTATGAAAGCGATCTTCAATATAATCCCATTGTGTAGAATAGGTTCCCAAACGATTATGAACCTCATCAAAATTATATTTCATTTATTTCACCTCCAAAATTATATAATCCTTTGTAGTTTTATTCATTGGAACGCCTCTGCCATTAATAATAACCACATCATCTTCAATACGCACGCCCCCAATATTTGGAACATAGATTCCAGGTTCACATGACATCATCATATGTTCCTTTAAAATAGCCTTACTTGTAGAATTCAAAATTGGCAATTCGCAGCCATCACCGATTCCAAGGCCGTGACCCAGGCCATGATTGAAATACTGCCCATATCCGTTTTTCTCAATAACATCCCTGGCAACCTTATCCACGACACTTGCAATAACTCCAGCATTAATAGCGTTCAATCCTACCAGCTGTGCTTTCAAAACTATATCGTAAATTTCTTTAATCTTAGGTTCAGGCTCTCCTAGAAAGCACATGCGCGTCATATCTGACTGATAATTTTTATATTGAATCCCAAAATCAATCATAATTGGCTCATGAGCCTTGACTCTGCGACCAGTTGGCCTGCCATGTGGAAAAGCGGTCCTTTCCCCAGTTGTTACAATTGTATCAAAAGACATTTGCTGCGCTCCTTGCACAATTGAATAATATTGGACCAAAGCGCTTATTTCATACTCTGTCATTCCTACATGTATATTGCCAAGCACTTTTTTATAAATATCGTCTGTGATATCAACTGCCTCTTGCATGATATCTATTTCTTCCTGCTGTTTAACAATACGTAAATCAGCTATTTCTTCATCTAACAAAATAATCTGAACGCCAATCTTTTCAACATCTCTGTATTCTTTAACTAACATCTGAGAAGCTTCAACCCCTAAATTTCGGCAATGTTCTTTTTTCAATATATCTTGAACTGCCGCTAGATAATTACATCCCATTTCATGAGGTGAGTGAAGAATAATTTCAAGATCATGTTCTTTTTCTTTAGCCTCAGTCAGATATCTCCCATCTAATATAAGGAAACCTTTATTTTGAGTGATTAAGACATTGCATCCGCTGCCTGTCATAGTTGATAACCATTTTTTCATGGTTTTACTTTTAATAAGAAGAGCATCAATATTATTATGATGCATAAACTCATGTATTTTTTCTATTCTTTTAGCCATATTATCACCATCCTTAAAAACTAGGAGCTGTCGCATTAAGAAATTTAACTATAATATGTTGTCTTAAGATTTAAAAATCTAATCCAATATATCGTGATTTTAGGCACATGAAAATAAATAACAAGTCTAAAGTTGCTGTGAATATTTTTCATCAGACAAGGATATAAATTGGTCTCATAGCAGGCCTATTAGGGCAATTTGACGACGCAGTATGATGGAAAGCTAGCAAATTGACTTGTTATTTTTTGATTGTGCCTTATTCTTTGTGCTACAGCGCCTTCTTTTTAGAAGTCCAAATCGAGATCCTTTAAGATTTCTTCATCTTCTTTAGACATGTTATTCTTATCATTCTCCTTTTGTTGATAACGTTTTTCATATATCTTAAAAAATGGATACCATACAACAAGTGATAAGATTAATTGAATTCCATTAGCAACAATGGACATTGGATCCATATTAGTAAGATATCCCTCTAAGAAAACACCCACATAAGGAGGTGTAAAGAATGAACAGCTTAACATTCCAAATTTCATCATCCAGCCAGGGATAGTTCCTATAATTCCACCGCAAATAACGTATGGAATAAAAAATATAGGATTTAATACAATTGGAGCACCAAATAGGATTGGTTCGTTTATTCCAAATAACGCAGGAATTAATGCAACACGTCCTATCTGCTTTAAGGCCTTTGATTTAGATAATAAGCACCAGAATACTAGACCAAATGTTATACCTGTTCCTGTAAAGTTACCAAATGCAGACTCTGGACCTGGGGCGAAGAAATGAGTCATGGCTAATCCAGCTTTATAGTTAGCTATATTTTCTGCTAGGAACTGAGTGGAAATTGGAGTTGTTATTGGACTCAATACAGAAGGATGAATTCCAAAGAAAAATAATAAACATTGCAACATCTTTAAGAATGTATAAGACAACGGATTGTCCATAGACCCTACTAATGGTGCAAATATGCTTGTAAAAATCAATGGCGGCATAATATTAAACACATTCACACACACAATACGTATAATTAAGAAGAAACCAATAATAATAATTGATATTGGAATCATTTCAAAAGATCTTGAAACAAAATCTGGTACTGAATCAGGCATTTTAATTGTGAATTTCTTCTTTTTACACCAGCGATATAATTCCACTGCAATAATTGCTGCAAACATTGCTGCAAACAGACCTTTTGGTCCTAAATATTTAGTTATAATTCCACCATCTTTTGTATAATCAACAGTCATCATAAGGAAAGAAATAACCGCCATACTAATACACCCTGGTACATCCAGCTTGTAGGAATTGGCAAGATGATAGGCCATAAAAGCTGTAGCGTATAAGGCCATCAGTGCCATACCTACGTTGTAAGGAATATAAATAATATCAAGATTAGCTAATATCCATTGAGATATTGGATTATTCTCACCAATCATATTAGGGATGGCTTCTGGAATCAAACAAAAACTACCAATAATCAACAAAGGCATTAAAGCTACCATGGCTTTTTTAATGGCACTTAAATGAATTTCTTTATCCATCTTGTTAGCAAGTGGCGCTAAGTACTTGCTCATAAAAGCTTCAAACTTGTTAAACATTATTCAACCTCCTTGTATAATCTAGTTGTAACATTTGATAGAAAACTATTTATCTTTCTAACGAACATTACACCTCTTATTATTTTTAATATTCTAATTTATTACTTTGCCTACGCCCCGATAGGGAATATGCATTTCATATCTTAAATAGTTTTTTATTTAAATTCCTTAAAGGAATCTAACCAAGTTTTATATAGTCTAGTATAATACTCCTGAATAGAAGATAGATGTAAACCTCCTGGGAGGTCTTTTAGAACCTATACCCGTAAAAAAGCGTATCATTTCATCAGGTAGAATTCTATGTTTAGCTGGTTGGGTTTCCCTTCGGGAATTACCCGTGTCACAAACAAGGTTATAAGCTATCTGACAGAGTGGAAGTTCTATTCTATATCTAAAATTTAATTTAAGGAGATATATACAATGTCTAATTTTTTTTATAGTCCTGTAATAGGAATTGATGTTTCAGCTGATTTTTCATATACTGCAATACTCGCACCGAATGGTGATATTTATAAGAAGTCATTTAAAATAAAGCATGATCTCAATGGCTTCAACCACTTAGTTAATGAAATAAAAAAAGTGGAAGAAGAGTTTAACATGAAAACTGCAATTTTCATGGAGTCCACTGGCGTGTACCATTTATCTCTTTTCCACTATCTTAATAAATATTTCGATAACACATTTGTTATCAATCCACTCGTTACTAAGTCTAACAAAAATGGCGACATAAGAAAAGTGAAAAATGATAAAAAAGACGCTTTATCTATTGCAACAATAGGAAAATTTCAAAACATTAAGTTATCACAACAACTTAGCCTTGATATTTTTCTTCTGAAAAATCTTGTAAGAGAGTATTACAAACTTACAGATACTAGCTCTACTTTTAAGAAAAAATTATCCGCTGATTTAAGAGTTATTTTTCCTGGCTATAATACTATATTTTCAGATTCAACATCTAAAAGTTCAATTGAGCTTTTAAGTCAATATCCAACGCCACAATCAATTTTAGAGGCACCTAAGGAAAATATAATTAAGATTTTCCTTGATAGCTCTAAAAAGGGCATTATCTGGTCGGAAAATACATATTCCAAATTATTTAAGGTTGCTAATGAAGCTAAAATAATTGGCTTACCGTTAGACGGTTTAGCCGTCAAAATAGCCAGCTCTATAACATTAATAAAAACTATTCAATCAGAGATTGATACATTGTTACAGAAAATTAACAATTTTATACAGTCTGAAACTTTTCCTGAATCTATTAGAGCTAATATTGAACTAATTGATTCAATTCCTGGCATAGGGCAATTAACTGCTATTACTATAATAGCTGAAATAGGTGATATTGATGGTTTTCTTAAGCCCAAACATCTTGTAGCTTTCTTTGGTATTGATAGCTCAGTTAATCAATCAGGTAATTTTAAAGGCGATGATAATAAAATTTCAAAAAGAGGAACTCGAATCGGTCGAAGAGCATTATATTCTGTTGCACTAGCTTCAATCCGTAACAATCGTAATGGAGTTCCTATAAATAAAGTCCTATTAGATTATTATCAAATAAACCTTAAAGGCAAAAAGCCTAAAATCGCCTTAGTCGCTATAATGCATAAAATTATAAACTACATTTTTGCTGTTCTCCGAAATCAAACTCCGTTTGAGCAAAGAGATCCCAAAATACATAAGCAAATGTTCCTAGAAAATAACTCTTTAAACAAAGTCGCTTAATTTTATTCCAATTTCTGTAACCGTTCGTGTTTTGAAACGGTTTGTTTGCCATACTCTTTTTCCAAAAACTATTTTTTTGAAAATTAACTTGACTATTATTAGCTGGTCTTACTTTATTTTTTTCATATCAGCTTTTTTACGTTCTATAAGAACTTTTTTTAATACTGTTGCTCCATCCATCTTGCCATAAGTCTCCTTATCTACAACAACATAAGGAATCTCATGTGGATCAATAATTGATTTAATATAATCCAACTTATGTGCAATTTGTGGTCCTACAACAACCGCATCACAACCTTCTACTTCACTTTCAAGAATATCTACAGGGATTGCAATGAATTTAAAATCCTCCTCTTTAAGTTTTTCACTTTTTTTAATGGTATTTTTCATACTGTCCATAAGCATAGTCGTTGAAAAGCCTCCTGCGCAACATAATACAATCTTCATTTTACTTTTCCTCCCTTTCTTCAAATACATTTATTAACGCCTCAATTAGATCTCTAGCTAATTGAGCTGTCATGTAATGGTCTTGTGCATGTACCATTAATAACCCAACTTCAGGTTTATTTTCGCTATCTGACAATTCAGCAGTTATAATCTTTGTTTGAATTTGATGAGCAGCCAAATCTGCCTCTCTGGCTTCATTTAATAATTTACGAGCCTCATCATACTCTTTCGTCTTTACCTTTTTTAATGCTTCAAAAGATTTCACCTTACTTTCACCAGCGGAAGAAATCATCTCCATAATAATGCTTTGTTCTACTTCAGTCATTTTCATATCCTCCTAAAAAATCTATAAATTTTTCGTAATCTTTACGTTTTAAACGATAACATAGCTCATATACAAGTTTAATTAAATTTTCCAAATCATCACTATGGACAAAAGAATATGCACCATGGCAATATCGTAGTGGTATTCCTAAGACCAATGATAGTTTTCCTCCTCGATCTAAATGTGCATTTCCAGCATCAGTTCCTCCCCCGCTAAACATATCGCATTGATATGGAATTCCTTTTTCATCCGCCATATTCATGACATACCTTAGGAGTTTTATATTAGGAGACATAGTCTTATCATAATGCACAATCATTGGTCCCTTTCCAATAAGACGATGATTTGTATAATTTTTTGTAAGTTCAGGATTGTTTGCTACATCTAAAGCAAATACTATGTCTGGATTTATTATATAAGCTGAAGTTTTCCCTCCCCTGGTTCCGACTTCCTCGCTGCTTGTTCCAACAAAATAGATATCATTTTCCAAATCATCTTTCATCCTCTTCATGGCCTCGGCAATAACATAGCAGCCTGCCCTGTCATCCATTGCTTTTCCTATATAAACCTTTTCATTTGATAATTGTCTTGCTTCACTTGCGAAGCAAACCATATTGCCTGTTTCTACTCCCAATGATTTAACCTCATCGAAAGTGTCACATCCAATGTCAACGTACATATCTTTTATATTTCCTTCACTATCTTTCGTAACATTTAACAGTCCCTCTATTTTTTTACCAGTAAAGGTTGTTAATCTAACTAACTGCATTTCTTTGCTTTTATCCTGCACCCCGCCGACAGCTATAAGATAAATAAACCCGATATCAGAAATACTACGAACCATAAAGCCCACTTCATCCATATGGGCGCAGAACATAATTTTCAGTGGATTCTCACCTTTCCCTTTTTTATGAAATATAATGCTTCCAATATTATCACAAAAAACCTCATCACTATATTTCGTAAGTTCCTTGTATAGAATCTCTCTGACTTCATTTTCATTTGAAGCTATACTGTCCGCATCACTTAGTGCTTTCAATAAAATATCATTCATAATTAACACCTCCCATCTCTTTCATCACTACCATAAGCTCTTCAAAAGATTTAACACGAATAACTCTTTCTAAGTATTTTGGCTCATGCATAAGCTGATATAACTTTTTAGTAATGTCTTTATAGACCTCTACCTGTTCCTTTTTTAAACAAATCATAAAAATGATCCTTACTTCTTTTTCCAGCCATATAAAGGGCTTTTTTAATATACTGACTGATATTACATTTCTTAAGGCATCTGTTTCAATAGGATGAGGTATGCATACGCCATTTAAATAAATGGTACTTATGAATGCCTCCCTTTCCATAACTAAGTCCGCATATCCTTCCTTGCCATATCCTTTCTTTTCAAGATCTTCTGCCATCTTTCTAATGAGATGTTCATAGTTATCTTCTTCTGTTATATTGAAAAATTCCTTTGAGAAATATGAATAGTATATTGGATTTTCATTAATCAATGTATATGGATCATAATCATCGCACTCTAGAATCTGCCTAATTCTATATAGATCTTTGTCATCCAAAAGCTCTTTTATATAAATGATAGGTATGTGGGCATCATAAGATATTGGTATAACTGTAAAAATAATATCGGGTTTATAGCTGATCATCTCATCCTGCTGCAAAAAAGAGAAGGTTTTGACTTCTGACTTTGGGAATACGGATTCAAGCTGCATTTTAATCATATATGCGCTTCCACCGCCAGAAGAGCATACTACGCAGATTTTATTGTAAGATTGAAGCTTTAGCTGTTTCTCCTTTACCATATGTGCTGCAAAATGCATAGCTACAAACCCTATCTCATCAAAGGTAAATTCTACATTATATTTTTCATGGAGAATATCACAAAATTGTATTGCTATATTAAATATCATGGGATATGTGATACTTAGCTCATTTGCCAGAGCATTTTTATATGAAATTTTATTGTGAAGCCTGTCTACTAATAAGGATATATGCGAAAGTAAAAGCCGTTTCAAGTCCTGATCTTCAAAAAAATGAGTATCATAAGTTTCATCTGTTTTTTTCAAAAAAACTTCTATATCATCAATCAAATTGTCAGTGAAAGAAACATAGGTATCTTTCCTATGGATATTTTTCTGCATAACTTCTATCAATTCCTCAACGCTATCCTTATCAAAGCATACCTTATATTTCTTTTCCATTGTATGAATTAATGATTCAACAATTTTTTCAATAGGATTAGATTCATGAAATTCATAATCTTGGACAGGTTGTTTATTTCCTTTTAGTGAAATATATATCATGGACTTTAGATAAACTATCATATTTAATAGCTCATTATAATTAATATTTAATTTTTCTTTGTTCATCTGTCTTATCAATTGGGACTCAACATGTGAAAAGTCCATTACAACACCGTCAACTGCCATTCTAACAAATACGTTTTTAGTTTGATATTCCTGGCATAAGTATTTTTTAAGATTTCTATCTGAAGAAACTATTCTTATTCCATGATGGCTCTTTTTTTCCAAAGCCAGATGATAACCTTTAGCTAGTTCCTCTACCTCTTTAACATCATGCTTGATCAGTGTTTTAGAAACTTGAAAAGTGTCTGCAACTTTATCCATTGAAATGTATTCATTTTGGACTGATAAAAATGCCAGTATTTGAGATGGTCTTTCTTTTATCTTAAAAACAATGTTTTCATCTAAAGTTTTAAGAAATTTCTCGAATAATTCATCGTCTTTAACCTCTAATAAATACCCCACTCCCCTTTTTGTATGTATTTCAAATCCTTTGCTTGTCGAAATTCTCATGAGATATGAAATGTCACTTTGAATTGTTCTTTTAGATACTTTGTATTTATGAATAAAATATTCAATTGAACAGTAATCTTCATTGTCTATGAAGTCACTCATTATCTGACTAAATCTCATCTGAACTCCACTCTCCTATTTCTTATATTATTATTATATAAAAATAATCTGCTAGATAAAAGGAGACCTTTTGCATATAAAAATGCAATAATTTTCCTAATATGTAGCTAACCCACAATACAATACTTCTCTAAATATCAATCATTATTCAAAAATACTGCCCTCTCCACTATTTTATCTCTAAGGGACATTTTATGAAAATCAAAAGTAATTTCATTTATCCTTTTATTCTTTGCAGTTAAAAAATTATCCATATAATCAAACAAGTATTATTCCACAAAACATTGTTCTCTCATTAAAATACTTTTCTCAATACTCAATTAAGTGGTATATTATAATGGAACTCGGGCATATTCAAGTAAATAACAAGTCAATGACACTATGGGATGTTCTTATATCAGAAAAGTTCCGTATTGTATCATAGCTACTCTTTTTATATGTGTCTATTTTCTTCTATATACCCTAATTAATAAACATAAGAGGTAATTTACATGAAAACAATAGTACCCCATTATTATAAAGATTTTAAATGCATCGCTTCAAAATGTACTGATACTTGTTGTGCTGGGTGGGAAATTATAATTGATGATGAAACATATAAGAATTATAACAATGTAAGTGGTGAATTTGGTGAAAGATTAAGATCAAATTTAATATTATATGAAGATGGAGAGCCTGGTTTTGTATTACAAAATAATAACTGCCCGTTTTTAAATAAAAATAACCTTTGTGATATCTATACTGAACTTGGAGAAAAAAGCTTATGTTATACATGCAAGACATACCCAAGGTTAATAGAGGAATATAGTAATTTACGTGAGATGGGGGTATCTTTGTCCTGTCCTGAGGCTGCAAGATTAATTCTTCAAGGTCCTAAGCCAATTACTTTTGAAGTTTCAGACGATTATGAAGAGGAAAACCCATATGATGATATAAATTTTGATATTTCCATGCAGCTAATATCAGCTAGGAAAATGGCCTTAGATATTCTACAAGACCGATCTATAGATTTAAATCATAGGATTGCATTAGTAATTAATTTTGCTCATGATATTCAAGAAGAAATAAATAAAAATGAACTATCAAAAATTAAAAATATAGTAAATAGATATTCTAGCGGATCTTATAAGAAAGAGCTTCTTAATAAGTTTGATAAGTATAAAGCAAAACAATCTTATAAGTATAAAAATATGCTTAAATGTATGAATGTGTATAAAAATCTCAATCCTATTAATGATAACTGGCCACAAATACTAGATCATGCTATTGACTGTTTTTATAAAATAGACAATGTTACTTTTTATAAAAAACAATATGATGCTTTTAATGAATATTATAAAACTAGAACCTATGAATATGAACACTTAATGGTATATTTTATATTCCAATATTTTATGAAAGCTATTTTTGATGAAGAATTATGCTCTAAAGTTACACTAGCTGTCATGAGTTATCTCATTATTAAAGAGTTAAATGTAGTACGCTGGATTGATAATAATTATAACTTTGATATAAATTATCAAATAGACATAATGCATATGTATTCTAAGGAAGTTGAAAATTCAGAAAAAACCCTTTATGACCTTGAGGAAATGTTTAATACGAGCAGAATATTTGATTTAGAACGATTACTTATTTTAATAATGAATTAGAAATAATGAGAGTATACGGAATACTTATATTTCACAGTAACGCCTAGTATTGGTGCTATACTCTCATTTTTGACTATTATTAATTATTTATCAAAATTTCAAAACATTGTACAATATTCTCAGTTGAAAAATTATCTATACAGAGTCTTTTGGTTAAATACACTATGCATTTAGTATATTTTTAGCTTTGCATCCTGTTTTCAAAATCAATATTCAAAATTTATATGTAGATACATTAGACATTTGAATATTTACAATTAAAGGTATATAATTAAACAAATATAAAATTAACTATTTGTATATAAATATAAGGAGATGTATTTCTAGTGAATAAAGATGATGACCCTAGACATTGGAAACTTGGAGTTTTCTACTATAATCCAGATAATCCATCTGAATCTGTTGATAAGAGAAATGGTATAGGAAGCACTATTAATTTTGGAAGTAAAATTGGTAGACGTATAATGGCATCTATTTTGTCTATTCCAGTTATAATAATATTATTAGTATTTGCTGCTTTTAGATTTTTTTAATAATACAAAATTTTAAAGTTTGAATCAGAATATACTTGTAAAATGACACGTTTAAGAAGTAATAAATATTGGTTTTAGGCGATAAAATAAAAATGTTTAAAATATAAAGGATTAAAAATATTAAGCGAAGTTAATTAAACCTGCCTTAGTATTTTTAATCCTTTATTCATCAGCTGTAATGTTTCATATAAATTTTATAATACCACCTAAAAACCCTTATTTTTAAGATCTGATACAATTTCCACATATTTTTCTATTACATCAAAGTCTTTATAGTCATCTCTTCTTAGATCGATAATATCTCCATGAGAGATTCCACGCCTTCGTTTATTTCTCAATACCCCTTTAAATTCTCCCCATTTAGCAGATTCAATAGATACCAGACCATCATTTTCACCTTCTGTTAACTTTACTAAAATATATGGTATTACAACAACATAATCACTAAATATATTTCTAACTACAGATGTGTAACTTTGATAATACACCCCATCTACGTCTTTTACCTCTTCATTGAATTTTTTACTATGATACGTTGAAAACTGTCTGCTTGCAGTATAAAAGTCAGGATTCTTATCACCTAGAAATCTATAACGCTTATCAAAAAATCTTGCAATGGATTTATAAATTCTATCAGGAATTTTGCAAGCAAGATCAACAAACTTACATCCTCTGTGTGGAGATGATATCATAGTTAATGATGCAACGTAATCTCCCATTTTTAATTTGCTAATCATATAACGTGAATCTAGTCCACCTTTTGAGTGTGCAATAATATTTACCTTTTCACATCCTGTTTCTTTCAATATACCTAATATTTTATTTTTTATATCTTCTGCATTATACTCAACTGTTCCCCAAGCTTCCTGATTTCCATAATAAACTGTGGCTCCATTACGAATTAACTCTTTAGGTATTCTGCCCCAGTAATTAATATATTTTAAATCTCTAAAACCTACACCATGAACTAATACAAGAGGATATTTTGTTTTACATACTTCTGAATCAACACGCGCTTCATGATTAATTACTTTATAACACTCATGATCATATTCTATTGCTGCAATGTGACAAGCATATAACATCACAAAAATATTTACGATTGGAATAAGACTCCAAAAGCCTACTATAAGTCTTTTTACAATATTTAATCTTCTTGAAGTACATAAAATTCTTAGCATTCCATTGATAATTAAAATAATAATGTTTAACATAACAATAATACTATCAATTACTAATATATGTTCTGGAATTGCTAATCTTTGCATTATTGTATTTCCTATTAAATATATAATAATTTGAACAAATGCTGTATATAATCCATATAAAACAAGACATCTTCCGCCTAACATTATTCTTAATCTAAAGTTTACTATTTGCTTTTTATTATTTGGAATTATGTTTATTTTTATAAAAATATATAGAATAAAAATAATTATCTCCGTTAAAATAGTCCATCTGTATATAGCATTATCTTGTCCAAATTTGCTATGTTGGATTAAAAAATATCCTAACGCAACAATATGTGGCGCAAATATAAAATATATATACATTAAAATCTTATGTAGCAAATTTAATTTTTTCGTGATATCCAAGAATATGGCGCTAAGCGTTATTAGTGTTAATGCAAAAATCACTATAATTTCGGTCATATTTTCTCCTTTCTTTAATTATAATTCTTATTAAACATTTCAATTTTACCATATTATGTGATAAAACCCTATAATTTTAAGAAGGATATGTATATGAAATGATTACAAAAGCATTTTTAATGATATTATTTTAGTTATAAGAATCAGTTTAATATTTATGATAATATTGAAATAGATTTTAATTCTATTGATATTTAAGATAACATATTTAAAGCTAAGATTTTCTAAATTCAAGAAAATCTTAGCTTAATTTATTCTTACTACGTCTCAATGCCTAGGAGTATATTTAATATAAATTTTTATCTATTAATACAAAATAGAGCAACCATTCTACATTTAACGTTTCTATTATTTAAGGAATAGGAATGTATGTAGCCTTATCTCTAGGAGCTGAAAAACAAGGTTCAACTGTATTAATCCATTTTTTAAAGTGTTCGGTTTCCATATGTTTGTTCACATCGTCTTCTGATTTATATCCTTCGTAAAGTAAAAACCTAGTTGAATCATCTTTGCATTGAAAAAAATCAAAGCATATAATTCCCTTTTCTTTCAATGAATTATTTTGATTTTCTTTAGTTGCTTTAATAAATTCATCTACATGCTCTTGTTTTACATAAATTGTTACACTTTTTACTATCATAATTAATCCCCCTTTATATGCAAAATAAAATTTTAATAAACTAATTATAGCATATTAGGTAAGTATTTCATTATTGACTACAGATAGATGTATATTATATACAGCATTTTCTAACTTTATAAACTGCTTATTCACTGAATATTTTTTTATAATATAGGCACACAAATCTCGCAATAATGGTTACTTATCATTTGCATGGTATAACGTTCAATAATCTTTCTTTTATCATCAATTTTATAATTTCTTTTTGATAACTCCGAAAATATTTCAAGCCATGCTTTTTGTATAGCATCTACTGTATGATTTATTTTAAACACACAATATTTTCCACCAATAGTTTTTCCAATGTTAATATTCTTACTTTCAAAATCAAATTCATCAGAAACAACTAGACATGCATCATAGCGGCAATCTGCAGGTTCTGTAATCTCAGGATTATCTTGAGTTATTCCTAGGATTATTGACCTTTCATTAAATAAGCTATTTTCTTCAGCCCAGCTTTTCAATTTTTCCATTACTTGCACATTTTCTAAACCATAAGGACCTACTTTCCTTATATAAGCAATTTCATATTCTGGTATCATTTCAATATTAATGTCCATACTTTACCTTCTTTATTAATAATGTACACCGGTGCCTGAATTCATAATATAATGCTTTAAAATGTATTTCAACTTATTTTTTATTTTACTGAACAGAAATATATAAATAACAATGTGCATTTCCATCTTTTGCGTATTCACTAGGAACAGTGATTTCATAATCCTCCGAAAATGCCCTCTTTATATCTCCTAATTTTTGCTCACTCCATACCTTTTCCCATGCTTTTTTTGCACACACATCTATTTTCCCATCCTCATCTCTTTCATCATATTTTTTATATAGGCCTGTTCTCACTTTCATTTCCATTTTCTCAAAAAAATCAGGTGTTACATTCATTATTGTAAGGTCATAATCCCCTCTTTCATCACTAGAATAGTTGCTATATTTTGAAATTGGAGAAGCATCTTTTTGAAGTATATGTTCACTATCAAAAAGAAGAGGTAATTTACCACTTACAATATCCCCCCATAGTTCATCAATCATTTTTATTCCCTCATCAGAATTATTTGTTCTTATTGTTATATCTTTCAATTTATATGCCATAGTATTTCTCCTTTATTGTATAAATAATTATTGATTTTACCTCTTGTACAAATTTAAGTTTATTATTTAGTTACCGTATATCTTAATACTGTTTTTAATTTATCTCTTTCAACTTTTCTAGCGTCTGATAAATATATTTCTCTATGAACTAAGCTTCTAATCTTCAAATTATTTTCGTTAATATAGTCTTTCATCTTACTAAAAGTTTCTGGTTCAGCATCATAAGAACCTATGTGTAGCATTTGAACTGATAATCCATCTTCTATTTCATCAAAATAAACTTCTTCTAATAATTTATCTGGCTTCTTCTTATTAACAATTTCAAAGGCTTTCTCTGTTACTTCTTCGTTTACAAAATATGGTTGTTTTATCATTATTGTATATATCAGTTCATCTTTATTAAATACATCACCACTCTTGCCACCTTCAGTCATATCCCATAATCCTTCTAACGGATAAACAGTATATTCAAAATATCCATTAGGTATAAAACCACTTTTAGGCATCATTCTTACTGCATAAGCAAGAGAGTATAATACAGCAATTCTATTAGAAAAATCCCCATTATTCGGATTCCCTTTTCCCTTAATACAGAAATATTTTGCTTTAGGAATTTTAACTAAAGCTGGTTTTTCTCTTGGCAGATAGATCTCTTTTTCCTCTTTTCTCCATTCATATTTCAAAATCAACACCTCCATAATCATTATAAATTTCTAAATATGACAACATGCTGTCATATTATAAATAAATCTTAATACTAACACCCTATAAGTTCATTAATACTTATATTAGGATTTCTATATCTTCTTCTTTTCTTAGTTTCCGTTCTCCATTGAATTGCTTCTTTTGGACAGTATTGAATACAAGCTGCACACTGCTCGCAATTATGTTTCCATACTGGCTTATTAATATTAAATTGTATGTTATTAACAGGGCAAATTTTTTCACATAATCTGCAGCCATTACAATTATCATTAACCCAAAAATCTTTATCTCTTAGATGTAGGTTTTTCACTATCTTGTCAGTAGTTTTGATAAAAATCCTATCAATTAATGTATCAAATATCAATGGGCTAACTTCACATTTGTAGTTTTCGTGTTTTGTAACTATATTAGCTATATGTTTTACTTTATATTTTTCTTTTTGGAAAATTTTGTTTTTTAATAGAAATTGATCCAAAGGCAAAAATATTATTAGCATTGCAAAAAATGCCACAAAACTCATTATGAATAATGTGGCATATCGATTTATGCATATTAGGGTTTAATTAACCTAATATTATAATATAGGAATATCATCTTAACCACCAAATATTCTTGTAATTTACATCAAAAAGTTAAATACTAAATTTCTAAACTCTTTTCTATTACTAAACATGGCTGGATAATTTACATTTTAAATTGTAAAAAAGTTTTATTTAAAACAATGTTTCTTTAAAAGAATATTTAATTGAAACATTGAACATTCATTTATTTTTAATAAGGTTTCATTTAAAGAAGTTTTAATGTTAGAAATATTAACGCTATCCATACTAATAAAATCGGTATGGCAAAATACCACCTTTTAGGTTTTCCGCTAATCCATAAGTTTTCTGCTTCAATTTTACATTTGCTAAGTACTTCTTCTGGTATAAATTTTATTGTTATTGGAAGTAAAATTATATCATCTAGCAAACCTATAACTGGTATAAAATCAGGTATAAGATCAATTGGTGATAACGCATATATAATTGCAATCATAGCAAAAACTTTTGCAATTACTGGTGTTTCCTTCTTTCTTAATGATATATATACGGCAGGTATATCTGATTTTAATTTTCTCGCTCTGTCTTTTAGTCCCAAATTTAAATCTCCTTTAATAAGATTGTTTTTACAATTCTTTTTGACTTTATATTATGTATGCTGCAATATCCTTAAATTTATGCAAAATTAAAAATCACTTAGATAAATATTAAATCTATTTTATTTCTAATCTTAAAATAAAATAGACTTAATATTGTTTATTCCAACAGAGACTTTATTCTTGGATCATCTTTAACAAAATCAATATTCTTTCTTTTTCTTAATACCCTTTTTACTAAATCTTTATATTTATCTTTGGTCCAATTATTAGTCACATCAAATTTCATATGCTTATATAATTTTGATTTAATAGAGTCATCCATTGTACTTGCTTCATTTACCATATTTATAACCATCTCTATAGTTTTTTCTTTATCTTTTTTTTCTATTGCCAAAGATAAATCTAATTCATATTTATGGTACGCTCCTAAATCAAATACCTCAGCAATCTTTTTAGCACGATCTATGTATTCTGCTGCCTCTCTAAATTTCCTTTCCTTATACAATAGCCTTATTATAAGAGATAATACAGCAAATGTTTCGTCACCATTTTTTCTTAACTTATCTTCATAAATACCATAAGCCTCATCTATTTTATCCATACTTTCAAATAATATTGCTTGTTGAATTTTTTTATCTACGTCTACTTCTGGAATTTTATCTAATACTTCCTGAGCTTTTTCATATTCTTTTTTCTCCCTATAAATTGCTGCTAAATCTAATTTTGCCATAGAAGCTGTTTTTTCCTTATTACCAGCTACTACAATTTCAAGCCAAGCAATAATTTTTCTTTCATATTTTTCTTTTTCCTCAATTTGAGGTCCTAACAAATATATTCTTAGCACTTCTGATATCATTAATATTAATTCATCACAACCTGGATATTGTTTAATTAAATCATTGCCTTTCTCAAAAGCTTTTTTAATTCCCTCTCTTGATGCAGTTTCACCTACCTCTTTTGTAAGTTTTTTTACTTCCGTATCTGTTAATTCCTCATTAAATGTCAATAAAGTGTTAACATCTATTTTTAAGACACGTGCAAGAGGTGGCAGCAATGTTATATCTGGATATGAAACTCCATTTTCCCACTTATTTACTGCTGGAGTACTTACATTTAAATAATCAGCAACCTGCTCTTGAGTAAGATTTTCCTTTTTTCTATAATGCCTAATAACTTCACTTATAATCATAAAATTAACTCCTCTATTTATTATGTCCTTATTGATTAAATAAAAAATTATTGAGTTCCTCATTGAAAATTTGAAATATTTCAATTTCGGCTATATCCACATAAATTTGATTCTCACCGCGGAACTTTATAATTAAATGATATCAAAGCTACATAATTTGAGCAATTGAAGACTTTTCATCTTTTATTCATAAAAATTAACCAATAGTTAATTTTTTATAATATCACCATTTTAACTATTAGTATGAGATGTCAGTCATACTATTTTTAATTCATCTGTTTAGTTGCTTATATTCATAGGCGTAAAACTTATCTACTAATCATCAAATTTTAGGGAGAAGAAAGTATTTCTTTTAACAAGCTTTAATTGTTCAGTGTTTCTTTTATTTTATTTATTTTTCTTATGATGCATCGATTTTGTATCTACTTAATAATTTTATATATTAGTTATAAAAAAGCTGAGACTTCCTAATTATAAGAAAGTCTCAGCTTAATTTAATCTATCTTCTCCTCTATTGGTCTTCCTATTAAACACGTTAAGAATAATGATATCCGTATTCAATATTGTACTTATTCTATAAAAATAAACTTTTATAGTTCATTAGTTAAAATATCAATTAAATACTATTTTTTATTTGTTATATTTAGCCTAAATTCTTGATTTACGTTCTAAAAATTTAAACCTTCTATTTCAATTTATTGTTATCCTTTTCTTTAGTTTCATCTTTTATTTTAGTTTTTCTTAAAACTATTTTTATAATATATTCCATATCTATACCTCATTGTTATATTGAAAAGTAATTTTTATATAAATATTATCTACAATTTGATAAGTAAACTTTGATTTGATATTTTTAATATTAGAAAATTTCTCAATATAGTCAATATCGGATAAAGTTAAATCTTTTAATTCAGCAATAAATTCAAAATTAGAATTTCTAATTAATTTTTTATTTACAACTTCTATAATAGGATCATTCTGATTCATAAGCTATCCACTCCTGCTTTATAATATTTTATCATCATGTAAATTACAAAATCTCAAAAATAAAATAAATCATGAAATTCCATCTAATTTATAATTTATTATAAATTCTCTTTAATTATATCTGAAACTTCTTTTAAATAATCTTCTCGAGTTTCTCTTATAACATGTGGAACTGCTAATAATAAAATATGTTTTATATCTTCAATAACAAAAAAATTAAATGTACCTTTGTTTATAGTTTGTCTAATTTATAACTAACTATTTCTATTTAAAATATCTATCCAATAACCCCTTGAAAGCCTTTCCATGTCTTGCCTCATCTTTACACATTTCATGTACTGTATCGTGTATGGCATCTAAGTTTAATTTCTTAGCAAGTGTTGCTAAGTCTTTCTTACCTTGACATGCTCCATGTTCTGCATCAACTCTAGCTTGTAAGTTAGCTTTTGTATCTGCTTCTACTACTTCACCTAATAATTCTGCAAATTTTGAAGCATGCTCTGCTTCTTCAAAAGCTATTCTCTTATAAGCTTCTGCAACTTCTGGGTATCCTTCTCTATCAGCTTGTCTTGACATAGCTAGGTACATACCAACTTCTGTGCATTCTCCAACAAAGTTTGCTTGTAATCCATCGATTACTTCTTTATCTACACCTTTAGCAACTCCAATTATGTGTTCATCAGCAAAAGATAATTGGCCATTTTGTTCAATGAATTTTTCTGTTCCTACTCCACACACCGGACATTTATCTGGTGCTTCTTCTCCTTCATAAACGTAACCACAAACTGAACAAACAAATTTTTTCATAAATTCTCTCCTCCTAAATTTTAATTAGTATATATCTGGTTAATTACCCAATTATATATATTCTACATTTATATACAATTTCCTTTTATTTTTCACTTAATTTCTTAATATTTTTCTCTATTTATCAATATAATTTTAGTATATTATTTGTTTTTTTGAAAATATAGTTCTATTATAAATATTTCTTGTTGGATTTTATATTGATTTACAAATATAATTAAAATATAAACTAATTATCTTGTTGCTTAAAGGAGTGATATTAATGCTTGATAAAGATTTAAATATTTATAATGATCTTGATCTATTTATGGAGATTTTTAATAGCATATCTGACTTAGTTTTCTTTATTAAGATAGATAATGAGAACATTTTTAGATATCTGTTTATAAATAAACAAGCTAAAAAATATATACATTTAAAAGAAAGTCCAATCGGAAAAACTATTTATGAAATAATGCCTAAAAATGTGGCCGATTTAATTACAAAACAATATAAAGAAGCTATTAATAAAAAAACTTGCGTAACTTATGAAGATAATTTAGTTAAATGGTATACAAATTTAGAAGAATTCCCCTACTCTTCTAGTGAGTTTAAACATTTTGAAACTAAGGTTACACCAATCTTAAATAACAATAGTGAATGTACACATATAATTGCTATTGTACGTGATATAACAGATAGAAAACTAGCTGAACAGGCATTAAAAGAGAGTGAAGAAAAATATAGATTAATCGCAGATAATATGACTGACTTAATTAGCATTATAGACACTAATGGATTTATAAAATATGTATCTCCTTCTTATGAATTTGTTTTAGGATATCCTATTGATACCTATATTGGCAAATCCATTTTAGATTTTGTTTATTTTGATGAAGTAGAAAATATTAAAGAAAAGTTTTTTGATTTAATTAAAAATAAAAATGTTGCAACTGTAGAATTTCGTCATAAACATGTTAATGGAAATTGGGTTTGGGTAGAAGCAAAAGCTTCTGCTGTTTTAGATGAACATAAAAATGTTTCTCATGTTCTTATGCTTGCTAGAGACATAACTAAAAGAAAGTTGCTTGAAAAAAAACTTAAACATATGGCATATCATGATACTTTAACCGGATTACCAAATCGTAGACTTTTCAAAGCAAATTTACTTCAGGCCTTAAATGAAAAAGAGAGATTAGGACAAGATATTTGTGTTATGTTTATGGATATTGATAAATTCAAAATAGTAAATGATACACTTGGGCATGATATTGGAGATGAGCTTTTATGCCAGTTTTCTCAAAGAGTAAAGGAATGTTTAAGAAAAAATGATATTTTAGCACGTTTTGGAGGGGATGAATTCTGCGCGTTATTATTAATTAGCGAAAGAGAGAATGCTGAAAATATTGCTAAAAGAATTTTAAAAGCTCTACAAGATAAATGGTTAATTGGAGAATATGAATTTTTTACTACTTCAAGTATTGGTATTGCTTTTTACGAAAATGGCTTAGATGATGATACTCTTATAAAAAATGCTGATATAGCATTATATAAAGCGAAAGAAAAAGGAAGAAATAATTATAAAATATTTTACAATTCAATCAAATAATATTTTCTACAAAAAAAGCATAGCTACAATTGTAAATTGTAAGTCTATGCTTCTTTCTTATTTATTCTATATATTATTTTAAGTTAAAGAAAGCTTTTTTGCCTCTATATTCAGCAGCATCATCTAATTCTTCTTCAATTCTTAATAACTGATTATATTTTGCAACTCTTTCAGATCTTGCTGGTGCTCCAGTCTTTATTTGTCCTGCATTTACAGCTACAACTAAATCAGCTATAGTTGTATCTTCAGTTTCTCCTGATCTATGTGAAACTACAGCAGTATATCCAGCTCTATTTGCCATTTCTATAGCATTTAATGTTTCTGTTAATGTACCTATTTGATTTAACTTAATAAGAATTGAGTTAGCTACACCAAGATTAATACCTTTTTCAAGTCTTTCAGTATTAGTAACAAATAAGTCATCACCAACTAATTGAACTCTCTTTCCTAATTTTTCAGTAATAAGCTTCCAGCCTTCCCAATCTTCTTCTGCCATACCATCTTCGATTGAAATAATTGGATACTTATTAACCCATTCTTCAAAGAAATCAACCATTTCAGCTGAAGTTAATGTTCTTCCTTCATGTTCTAATACATATTTACCATCTTTATAGTATTCTGATGAAGCTGCATCAATTGCTATAAAGATTTCTTCTCCAGCTTTGTATCCAGCTTTTCCTATAGCTTCGATTATTACATCAAGAGCTTCTTGATTTGATTTTAAGTTAGGAGCAAATCCTCCCTCATCGCCAATACCTGTAGCATAACCTTTATCATTTAAAATTTTCTTTAATGTATGATAAACTTCAGCACACATTCTTAGTGCTTCACTAAATGTAGGCGCTCCAGCTGGCATGATCATAAATTCTTGTAAATCTACAGAGTTATCAGCATGTGATCCACCATTTAATATGTTCATCATAGGGACTGGCAATACTTTTGAATTAACTCCACCGATATATCTATATAAAGGCATATCTAATGAATTTGCAGCTGCATTTGCAACAGCTAATGAAACTCCTAATATAGCATTAGCACCAAGCTTACTCTTATTGTTTGTTCCATCTAATTTAATTAGCATTTTATCAATGTAAGTTTGTTCAAATACATTGCATCCAATTAATTCTTCTGCAATAATTTCATTTACATTTTTAATTGCATTTAAAACGCCTTTTCCTAAAAATTTATCTTTATCACCATCTCTTAATTCCACTGCTTCGTACATTCCTGTTGAAGCTCCTGATGGCACAGCTGCACGTCCTGTAGTTCCATCTTCTAAATATATTTCTACCTCCACTGTAGGAAAACATCTTGAGTCTAAAATTTGCCTTGCAAGTACATCTACAATTTCTAAATAATCTTTCATTTTTACATTACCTCCCAAATAGTCTATTCAATTGATAATTATCAATAAAGCTAATCCCACTTCTTAATCGTTAAAATTTATTAAATTTTACTCAAAGATTTTAGCAATACTTACTTAAATTAAGAATACTTTTTCCTAATTGATATTCATAACAAAATAATACTTCTTTTATACCTATTTTTTATATAAATAATTAAATTTATGTTTAAATTATATCATTATATTGTAATTTTATCTATATTATCTTATATTTTTCTAAAAGAAGTAAATATTCACATTTTAAATTTCACTATTTTAATCAAACAATTTAATCTTATTCAAAAAAAACAAATATACATTATAACCATTTAGTTTTTACAATATATTTTCAGTATTTCTTATCTTTTAGCTCTGTTAAGAATCGGACTAGATCCAAATGAATAACCTTCTCCATATAATTTAATTTCTAACTTAATTAGTTCCTCAGCTAAAATTGTATTTGATCTTAAATCTGTTGGTTCTTTCACTATATCAAGCTCAATACCCTTATTCTTTCTATAATAACTATAATTTTTCCACATCCATCCTTTTATTTTTTTTAGAGTTGATGGTTTTCTAATAATCTCTAGTATGGTTTTTCTATATTTTTCTATATCTTCTTTTTGAATATTATCTAAAATAGATAATTCATGTCCTAAACTTCTTGATGTTTTTTCATCTAGTTCTTGGCATAAAAATTTTACTATATGCCATACTTCATAGAGTTGATTTATATTTTCTATTTCTGCTTCTTTTATCCAAGTAAACGCGTTTACTCTTCTTACTATATCCCATCTTTTTATTGGACTTTCTAAATCATCTGCACATACCAAGAAAAATCCTTCATTAAGTAACATAGCGCCAAATATTCCTGGCGGATTACCAAGTCTCTTATCCTTTAAAGTTGTTCTATATACGCCACAGCTTGGACTACCTTCTTTGTACATATATATGTAAATTCCTTCACTCTTTAATAATTCTAATGAAAATTCACAAGCTTTTATGAGTTTATCAGTAACCTCTTCGCCTTTTCTATTTTTAATCTTAGCTGTTCCTTGTAAAACATCTTCTCCACTCCCACCTTTTATACTTATAGGTGTTCTTGGAACTCCTAACCCAGCAAGGCATTCTGGACACAAAGGATAAAATATAAATTGTTCTTTTTCTCTGCCAAAATTTTTAACATAATCAAATCCTTTACCGTTATATCTTACCTTTGAGCCAAAACAACATTCACTAATTCCAACTTTTATCTTTCTTTTCAGTACTGTCTCCATATAAACACCTCTTTTGAAACTTTTTACGTAACACACTCTTAAACCTTTAAATTTAAATCTGTGCATAGATTAAGTTATAATACTTTAATCTACACACAAATTTAATTGCGTTACTTTTGAAATTGCAACATTTCACTAATTATAAACTTAAACATCCTGCTTTTTAGGAATTTTTATAATGAAGCACGCACCACCTTCAGGATTATTTTTTCCTTCAATATTTCCTTTATGGATATTTACAATAACATCGTAGGCAATATTAAGTCCAAGTCCTGTTCCTTTTCCTGCTGGTTTAGTTGTGTAGAATGGTTCAAATAATTTATTTAGCGCGTCTTCTCTTATACCAATTCCATTATCTTTTATTTCGCAGTACACATATTTCTCATCCATATATGTCTTAATTGCTATAAGTCCAAATTCATCGCTCTCTTTTTCCTTAATAGCATACACGGAATTTAAGATAATATTTAATATAACCTGATTTATTTTTTGCCTGCTGGCTTGAATTAGTGGGATATCCTCATATTCTTCAATCACATTTGCTATAAACTTAATTTCATTTCTAGCAATAATTAAAGTATTCTTTATTCCAAGATTAAGATCATACATTTCAAATTGATTTGATTGATCTTCATGCGCGAACCATTTCAGTCCTTTTACTATTGTACTCAAACGCTCTATACCATCTTCTGACTCATCAAATAGATTATCTAAGTCCATTAATATGTAGTCTATCTTTTTAGATTTTCCCAATTCTTTAATTTTATCTAATTCTCTTTCAATTAAACCAATATCCTTTTGCTCAGCTTTTAATATTAATTCTTTATATGCATATATTAGACTTTTCAAATTTTTCGTATAACTTTTCAGCATTTCAAAATTACTCGATACAAAACCTAAAGGATTGTTAATTTCGTGAGCAACCCCAGCTGCAAGCTGTCCAATTCCTGCCAACTTTTCTTGTTGAATCAATTGAGCTTGAGTAATTTTAAGTTTGCTTATGGCTTCTTTCAATTCTTTATTATTTTTCTTTAGCTCCTCTTCCATAAGCTTTCTTGAAGTAATATCCTCTCTTACTGATATAAAATGAGTAATATCTCCCTCTTCACTCTTAAGTGGTGCAATACTCGTATATTCCCAATAATTACTTCCATCTTTTCGTTTATTATAAAATTCACCTCTCCACTCATCTCCTAGAAGTACGCTTCTCCACAAATCTATATAATAAGTTTTTTCATGAAAACCTGATTTTAATATACTTATATTTTTTCCTTTTAATTCTTCATTAGTATAGCCAGTCATATCTGTAAACTTAGGATTGATATACTCTATCTCTCCTTTAATATTAGTAATAACAACACTGCTTGGACTGTTTTCAACCGCCAAAGATAGTTCTTTAATTTTTTCATATGCCTGTTTCCTTGAACTAATATCATTTGCAACTGAAAGAATTACCTTTTGCTCCTGAAGATTAAATATATGTAAATTCACTTCAAATGGAATAATAAAACCACTTTTTGTCTTAATATTTACTTCAATCATATTTCTATTTTTCATAATAGCTCTATTTATTTTGTCAATGTAGTTGTTTCTGATTTTTTCTTCTAACAAATCAAGAAATGACAGTTCTCTAAACTGATCTTTAGTATATCCTAATTTTTCACAAGCTAAATTATTAACTTCCAAAAATTCTCCTATACTTTCGCCTTCTGAAAACTTATTTACAAAAATGCAGCTATTAACATTATTAAAGAGTTCTCTATACTTTTCTTCACTCCTCATCAGTGATTTTTCATTTTCTTCTCTTTCAAAAGCATTCCCAATAATCTCTGAACTTATCTTTAATAAATATAAATTGCTTTCTTCCCATATTTTGCTTTGTTTTACGCTGTCAAAGCCAATAAATCCAATGACTTTTTTATTACTATACATTGGCAGTACTAATATAGCCTTAATATCCTGAGCTTCCAAAATCTCTTTTTCTTTCTCTGCTTCTATTGGCATTAAAGAAATATCTCTAATATTTATAGCCTTACCATTAGTGATTTCATTCATCCACCATGGTATAGCTTCAAAAGGTATGTCTTGAAGCGATTCTATTTGAGCTTCTATCGCTTCAGCACACCATTCAAAAATATTACTTGTAGTTTGCTTTTTATAATCATTTACGAAGATATATACTCTGTCAGCATCGCTTAATTTCCCCATATCTTCTAATGCCTTATTGATAACTTTCGAATCAAATTTTTCTAGAACACAACGTGTAGAAATCTCTAGTAATCTTTCTTCAAAATATAATTTTTCATAGAACTTTTTTTCTGCTGCTTGTCTATTTTTAATTAGGCTGCTCATTTTTAACTGACTTTCTTTTAATTTATTGTGTATTCTTTTTTGCTCTGTAATATCAGTAACTATCCCTATTATCCCTAATACTTTATTACTCTCATCCAAATTAGGCGTTCGACTTACAATAGTATCATACATTAACCCATCTGCATGAGAAATGGTTGTCTCATAATTGTTAGCTTTCTTAGTATTAATCACTTGATTATCCAAGCTTGCAAATAGATCTGCTACCTGTTTGGTTGTAATTTCATAATCCGTATTCCCCACTATAAATTTTCTTTTTACTCCTATTGCTTTTTCAAATGCTGTATTACACCACAAATATATTCCATATACATCTTTATAAAACATTGGATTTGGAATTAAATTAAATATCTTATCATCAAATTCTTCATTAAAATGTATTTTTTTTAAGTCTTTATTTTCTTTAAATATACTCATCCTCAGTGCCCTCCAAAATACTATAATTCTCTTTATTAAATGGGCAATTTCATGATGATGGTTGATCCTTCACCATATACACTTTTGGCTAACAAATGACCCTTGTGTTTGACTACAACAATATCATAACAAATGCTTAAACCTAAACCAGTTCCTTCCCCTGGTTCCCTTGTAGTAAAGAAAGGATCAAATATTTTATTTATATTTTCCTCTTCAATACCGATTCCATCATCACTTATCTCTAAACAAAAATACTCATCTTCCTTATAAGTCTTGATATTTATATTGCCTTTTCTATCTTTAATTCCTATATAATAAATAGAGTTTTTTATAATATTAAAAATAACTTGTTCAATTTGAAACCTGTTACACTTAATATAGTCATCCTCAATTAAGTCTAGTTTTAAGTCAAATAAATCATCAAGCTTGTATTCTTTAAGTTCCATTTTTAAAATTTTCATAGATTCTTCTATTAATTCACTGATCTTATTCATTTCTAAGTTATCATAAGCATCTTCATTAGAAAATCTAATAATATTTTTAATTATGCTGCTTATCTTTTCAAGACCTTCATTAGTCTCAGTTATAACTGGTTCAAAGTCTGACAATATAAATTCTAATTTGCTACTGGAATCAGCTAATTCTTTAAGTTCTTTATTATCAAAAAAACACTCTTCATTTTCCTTAATAAAAGTTAAATATTTATCTAAATATTCTTTTAGAGTTTTAGCATAACTTTGAATTGTATATATATTAGAAGTAACATACCCTAAAGGTGTATTAATCTCATGAGCAATTCCTGCTGAAAACCTTCCTATAGTAGATAATTTTTCCCTATTTACTAATTCAATTTGTGTTGTTTTGAGCTTTGCATTTGACTCCTTAAGTTGAGCATTAGTATTTTTTAGATTATTATAAGATTCCATCAAAGCATTTTGATATTCCCTCATCTTTATTGCTGATTTTAATCTTGATGTGAATTCAATAGGCTCGATTGGCTTATTAATGTAGTCATTAGCTCCAAATTCAAAACTCTTTTCTAAGTATTTTTTATCTGTTAGCGACGTAAACATCAAAATAATCACATTCTTATTGTTTCTTCTTATAATCTCCAAGGTTTCTATTCCAGATAACTTAGGCATAACTATATCTAATAGTATAATATCTATATTCTGAGTATTCATAATTTCAATAGCTTCTTCTCCTGATGCTGCTGTTATAATATTGCATTTAATTTCACTGATTTTAATTACTTCTTTCGCAGTAATTATATTAAACTTTGTATCATCAACGATTAAAATATTCATAATTCCCAACTCCTAATCTGCAATTTTTAGACCTGTATTAATGTTTATTAAGAACTTATCAGGAACTATAGTAATCTTACCTCCAAACATTTTACCCAAATTATCTAAGAAATTTAATATTAATTTAGCTTCTGTCTTACTAATAGTCTTTAAGAAATTATTCTTATTTCTAATGAAGAAATTGATATTTAAAGTAGTTTTATGTGTGAAGTTTAATAATATTTCGTCTTCTTTCGAATCCCAAGTAATAACTTCTAAAACATTATTAAATATTAACTCAAATACTCTCTTGTTACCTAAATAATTAATTTGAGCAGTATTATTATTATCATAAATTATGGGTAAATTTCTGCTTTTTAATTCATCAAACTTGGACTGTAAAGAATTTAAAGTGAAGGTTTCAGAAATACTTGGAATAGTCTCTAAATATTGAAAATATACTTTATCTATCAGCTGATTTATATATTTCTGCCTAGAGCACTCATCCTTTGAATTGTCATACATATTATTTTTTAAATCAAAGATTATTTTTGAAACCACTTTAATATAATTAATATCCTTTTGACTATTCTTTACTAAATTGTTATTACTATCAAGAATCTTTTTGTATAACTTATTTTTTTCTTCTATTTGAACTTTAAATATTTCATTTTCCTTTACTAATTTATAATACTCTAAAGCTTCATGAATAGCTGGAAGAAATTCCTCTTCATTATTCCATGGCTTTGTAATATACTTAAAAACGCCTACTTTATTTACTGTAACTATTACCTGAGATATTTGAGCATATCCAGAGAGTACCATTCTAACAGTGTTAGGAGATATTTCTTTAACTTTTTCTAAAAGCTCTAAACCATTCATCTTCGGCATTCTCATATCTGTAACTATTACAGCTATTTCATTTTCTTGAAATTGTTCTAATGCCTTTTCGCCACTAGCTGCAAAAAGTGATTTAAAATCTTCTTGAATAGTTATTCTCTTTATTGAATTTAATATATTAGTTTCATCATCTACAAAAAGTACATTAAATCTGTCCATATTAACTCTTCCTTTCCAATAAGTTTTTTACTATCTGTTCGCATCTTTGTTCATTTATTCCGTAATTTTGCAAAATCTCTAGATAAAGCTTTGGTGCATAACTTGGTTTTATTATTTTCCAAGAATAATAATCTGCTATGTGAATCATTGATACCAGCTCTCTATTTACCTCACTACTTGACATAGGATCATGATGATATAATGCACTTTCTACTACTGCATAAGGTATATCCCACCATTGTAATAGATATCCTCCTAATTCTTCATGATCAATTTTAAATTTTTCCTTCTCTAAACTATTTATTTCACTTAATGATTTATAAGATGCTAATTTGTAAAGCTCATCATACTCCTTATCATATATCTTAAAGAAAGCTACTTTTCCTATATCATGAAGAAGACCTGCTGTACCGTAATAATCAGGGATCTTTTTACCTAAAGCTTTGTTATATAGCTCTATTAGTATTTTATTAGTTAAGTTTGAATGCTCCCATATTTCATTTTTATTATAAAAATCATTTTCTGATTTAAAGACTTCTGCTGTAGCCATGATTGCCTTTAAATTTACCAGCCCAAGGCTTAATACTGCTGTCTTTATTGAAGCTGTCTTTATCCCATAAAAGGCTGAATTTATAATTCTTAGGACTTCAGAACTTAAAGTTATATCAGCCTCAATTAATCTTACTATCCTATCTATATTGTGATCATCATGTTCAACAACATCGTTTATTTCTTGTAGTACAGACGGAATTGTCGGAAGCTTGCCCATTTCTTTTATATGATTTAAGGATATATTATTATGTAATAATTCCTCAGTTTTAAAAACCTCATCAATAGCCCTTCTAAAATCATCCTTTTTCCAAGGCTTAGTTATAAATAGCTTTGCCAAATTATTATAGATAGATTTAAAAACCGTTTTTTCATCTGTAAAGCCACTTAATATTAATCTTGTTACCTCAGGGTATACTAATTTAACCCTTTTTAATAATTCATACCCATCCATTTCGGGCATTCTCATATCACTTACTATTAGATCAATATGGTTTTTTTCAAGAATATCTAAAGCTTCTCTTCCACCGTTTGCAATATATACGTCATAAGGACTGTCAAAAAATTCTCTTCTGATTGAATTTAAAATAGCTTTTTCATCATCTACAAATAAAATAGACTTACTCATTTTGGGTCACCTCTTCCTGTTCTTCATGTCTAGTAGGAAGTTTTATAGTAATCTTTGTACCTTCTCCTAAAACACTGTCAACAATCAAATCTCCCTTATGAGTATTTTTTATAATATCATATGCAATACTTAAACCAAGTCCAGTACCTTTACCTATAGGTTTTGTTGTAAAAAAAGGTTCAAATATTTTATCTAAGTTTTCTTTAGGTATACCTGTCCCATTATCTTCTATAACACAACTTACAAATAAATCATCACTAAAAGTATGAATTTTTAATAATCCAAAATAGTCTAAATCTGCCTTCTCTTGTTTTTCCTTTATAGCGTGAGAAGAATTAATAATAAGATTTAATATAACTTGGTTTATTTCACTAGGAATTGCTTCCACTTGTGGTATTTCATCTAGTTCAATTTCAATATTAGAGTTATATTTAATTTCATTTTTAGCTATAACCAGAGTATTTGTTATTCCATAGTTTAAATCATATTGTTCAAAATTCTTTTCTACAGATGAATGAGCAAAATTTCTCATTGCGGCTATTATCTTCTGAACTCTTTCAATTCCACCTTCTGTATCCTTTAATAACTCATCAATGTCATCCATTATAAAATCTAAATTATATTTTCTTTCTAGATTCTCAACATTTGCCACTTCATCTTTAACCAAGCACATTCCTTCTTTTGAATTAGCCAGTAAACTTTTATATAGCAATATTATCTCATTAAGCTTTTCAACATATTTTTTTAAAGTTCCAAAATTACTTATGATAAAGCCTAAAGGATTATTAATTTCATGAGCTATTCCAGCAGATAGATGACCTAAGTTTGCCAATTTATCTTCTTCAATCATCATAAATTGAGCATTTTCTAAATTTTTAATGCTCCTTTGCAATTCTTCATCTTTAAGTTTCAATTGACTTAGGAGGTTTACCTTTTCTTCAATATTTTCAGAAATAATAAGATATTTCTTAACATTTGAATTTTCCTCAAAAATTTGGCATATAGATACCTTTAGACAAAATACAGAATTTTCTTTATTTTTAGCATAAATTTCACCATTCCAATTTTCAAATAGAAATAGATCGCTTATTTGACGTATCTTATTATCTTCTGCATAACTACTTTCAAAATAAAATAAATTATTAATATTCATATTTTTAAGCTCTTCCTCAGAATAATTCCACATTTTTTCAGTTGAAGCATTAAAGAATTCTAACTTTCCATTAGAATCGGTAATTAGTAAGGACTGCTTGATATTTTTGATTATAGTCTCAAATAAATATTTCATTTCCATAAAAACTCAACCCCATTTTTAAATATTCTTTTATATTACTATAATTTCTACATCAAATACCAAAATCCTTCAACTTTACATTTATTTATAACTTATTACACAATAAATTATATTCTATCTTTAAAAATTCATTTACTTTTTCTATTTCTTGTAAAATAAAAGCAACTTAAACCTAAAAACTTATATAAAATAAATAAAGCTGAGACTTTCTAAATACTAGAAATCCTCAGCTCAACTAATTTTCTATTACACTTTTTGTTTATCCTAATCAGATATCATATGCATTTTTTAATTTCAAGAAATAATCATTTGAAATTTGACCACTTAAATTTATTAGTAAGCAGTTGTTTAACTTGGTACTTATATTAATGGCTTAGAAGTACGCAAAAATATGTTGTATTTAAACGCTCCCAAGTATATAACTCCAATTTTTGATTGTGTGATAATAACTTAATCAGCGAACAAACGCGAGTAAATTTTCTGCTAGAGCTTATTTAATTTAGTACTTGTCACACTAAAAGTAGAAACATGAAGCTATGGAAGGCAATCCTCAATTTAGAGCTTTCCAGCGAAAATTTTTCCTGCAATTCCTAATGCGCTACAAGCTTTAGGGAATCCTACATATGCTGCACATTGCAAAATAATTTCTAAGATCTCTTCTTGTTTTAATCCAGCTTTAAGAGCACCTTTTATATGAAAATCTAATTGTTCAAATGCGCCTTGTGTTATAAGGGCAGTTATTGTTACAATTTCTCTTGTTTTTAAATCCAAATTTGGTCTTGCATATATTTGACCAAATCCAAAAGAAATCATTTTATCCAAAAAGTCTGGAAATATCTCTCCTACAGAATTTATCATCTGTTCACCATTTTCATCTGTCATTTGTTTTAACATATTAATTCCGTTTTCATAATCTTTATTCATTTTACTATCCCCTTTTCATAGTTGGTGGTATTTCATTTGGATCAACCATAACTTCTATTAGAATTGCTTCCTTATGTAAATTTGAAATTTCTAATGCTTCTTTTAATTCAAGTTCATTGCAGCATCTATATGATTTTACACCAAGTGATTCACCAAATTTTTTACCATCTAATGGTACATTATAATTGGTCCCTACTGTCTTTCCAAAAAACTTTATCATAGCTTTTTCTGGCATATCTAATCTTCCATTATTTATTACTATAAAGGTAACTGGAATATTATAATTTGCTGCTGTTGAAATTTCAGCTCCCTGCATAAAGGTACATCCATCACCAGTTATGCAAACAATTCTAGAATTATAGTTTGCTAGTTGTGCTCCAATTGAGTAACCTATGGCATGTCCCATAGCTCCAAATACGTCATCAAAAAAGAATGTACCTGGTTTTCTGATATTAAAATATCTTATTGCATAAAAAGAATGACTACCATCATCGCCAAAAACGACAGCATCATCTGGTAATACTTTTCTTATTATTTCCATAGCATGAGCAGATGAAAGATACTTATTGTTTTCTTTAATATTATTTTTAAATTCATAAATCTTTTCTAATAAAGTATATTCTTTTCTTCTCTTATCTTTAGCTTTATCTAATACTAGCTGTAGATTAGCTTTGATATCGCCAATAATAGGTAGAGTTTTAACTGGTAATGCTTTTTCTATGAATGTATTATCATAATCTAAATGAACTACTTCTTTAGGATAATTGTCTGGTGATATTCCTACTAAAGACATATCAGATAGTTTACTTCCTATGACTATCATTAAGTCTGTATCTTTCTTAATATATTCACTTGATTTATCTGTACCGCCTAAGCCTAATGCGCCAAGTGATAAAGGATGGTTCTCAGAAAATGTTCCTTTTCCTCCTGGAGTCGTCATAACTGGTATGTCCCAAATTTCAGCTATGTTTTTAATTTCTTCGTAAGCTAGACTTGAATGTACTCCTTTGCCTGCCAATATAACAGGTTTTCTAGCATTATTTAGTTTACTAACAAATTCATCTAATCTCGAGGATATTAGTTTATCCATATTGTTAGGTAAATCAAGTTCAAATTCATCTATTTCTTCATCAAGTATGTCAAGAGGTATTGATAAATGAACTGGCCCTTTGACACCTGAATAAGCTTTTTCTAATGCATGTTTTAATAATATTTGAAACTGATCAGCTCTTTCGACTCTAGCACTAAATTTAGTAACTGATTCAAACATCCTAACTAAATCTGTACCAAAAATTGTTGAATCTTGTCCTATAGCTTTCCCAATATTATGCATAGATTGCTGCCCAGTAATAAATAGTACTGGTACATGGTAAGCTTTAGCCTGTCCTGCAGCAGTTAATGCGTTTGTGCCTCCAGGTCCAGAAGTTACAAGAGCAACACCCAATTTCTTGTTAATTAATGAGTAACCTGCTGCTGCATAACCAGCGCCACTTTCATGTTTACTTAAAATAAAATTAATATCTTGTCTATCCAATTCCATAATCAAAGAAGCAAGAGGTCTTCCTGGTACTCCAAAAACATTATTAATCCCCCATTTCCTAAAATTGGATACTAAAATAGATGCTATGTTTCTCATATGTATCTCTCCTTTTATAATTAATATTAATATTCTAAAAAGTAATTTTAGAATATTAATCATCTTATCTGATGCCCAGCTACACTAACACTTATATGCTTCCTGAATCAAGTTTTACCTTATTCCAAACTAATTGCTGCATAGAATCCCATACGCACAGCTGTACCAACGTTCCCAACTTTTTCACAATCGCCTATAAACCTAGTTTTTGTATAATATTTTGCTTTTATTGCCTCTGCCAGTTTATTGTTCATTACCATGCCCAAGGCATTAATCATACTATCAGCTTTTATAAATTCAGATGAACCATCATGTGTTTCTATATAAACACCGTTACTATCAATTGATGTAACTTTGCTATTTGTATGAATTTTCACTCCAGATTTATAAAGCATAGGTATTAATGATGCTGCATTAGCAAACAAAGCATCCTTTGCAACTGAATCTGACATTTCAATAATCGTAACTTTCTTACCATATTCAGTAGCTAGTTCCAAAGCACTATCACAGCCTGATAAGCCGCCCCCACATATAACAATATTTTCACCTTTTAATAATTCTTTATTTTTATGTACCTCAATTAAATTAATAATATTTAAACCGTCGATACCAGGAATTTGAGGATTAGCTGGAACTGCGCCTGTTCCTACGATGATTTTATCGCACTTTGCTAATATCTCATCAGCAGCAGTAACTTCTGTGTCTAGTTGAATTTTAACATTCAATTTCTTAAGCTGAACACCATACCAATCTATTAATCTGCATAACTTATTCTTAAAAGCAGGTGTCGAAACTGCTGCAATCTGGCCCCCAATTACTTTTTCTTTTTCAAATAGAGTAACCTTATGTCCCTCAATTGCAGCAACACGTGCTGCCTCTAACCCTGCTGGCCCCGCTCCTATAACTACGACATTTTGTGGAATTTTAGTATGCTTAATATTAAAACGCTTTTCATTACAAGCTTGCGGATTTACAGAACAACTTAACTTAGTAAATCTAGCTGCAATACGTCCTATACATCCCTCATTACAGCGAATGCATGGTCTTATATCTTCACGATTACCACACATAAGCTTATTTGGTAGTTCTGGATCTGCTATTAGAGGACGTCCAAACATGACAAGATCAGCATTTCCAGATTCTATTAACCTAACTGCTGTTTCGGGCGTATGATTTCCCGAATTAAGTATTGGAAGATTAACAGCTTTGCGTGTAGGCTCACATAAATATTCCATACATGCATCTCCCAAATATGAAGGTGGAAAAACATATTCAATTGCTTCAGACGATCCTGCATCTATATCTATGGCATCAACTCCTACCTCTTCTAGTAGTTTAATAAGATGCATGCTGTCTTCTATAGTACGCCCACCTTCAAAACGATGATCAAGTGACATACGAAATAATATTGGCATATCTGGTCCAACAGCATTTCTTATTGAACGAACAATTTCCATAGGAAATCGAGCGCGTTTTTCATCTGTTCCACCATACTCATCCTCACGTTTATTCCATATTGGAGACATAAATTGATCTATTAAATCTCCAGCATGTCCATGTATCTCAATCGCATCAAAACCTGCATTTTTAACATTTTTGGCAGAATATGCAAATTTTTTAATAATTTCTTTTATATCGTAATGACTCATAGGCCTACAATTAACTTTTCTATTATATGCTGCTGGTATAGGTGATGCTGACATCGGTGGCTCTCCATATTCGTTTGGAAGTGCATTACGTCCTGTACCACAACATAATTGGGCAGCTATTCTTGCCCCGTATCTTTGCACAGTTTCACAAAGAGTAGTAAGTTTTGGTATTACATACGTATGCTCTAATATACCTGAAAGAGGCCCTTGTGCTATATCATGTGAGATAAACTGAGCGCCCATAATTATAAGTCCAGCTCCGCCTCTTGCACGTTCCTCATAATAATCAATTTCATCATTTGAAATAGTACCATCACTATTGGATGCATTAATTCCTATAGGCGAAAAAACTATTCTATTTTTAACCTCCATGTTTCCAATTTTAAATGGTGTAAATAACTTCTTATAGTCCATAATAACTCTGTCATTCCCTTCTCGATACCTATCAAAATCTATATAGATACATTAAATAAATAACTCAATACTTAAATAGCTCAGTCTATAAAATTTTTTCATATATTACTTTTATAAATATCCCTTTAAAAATAAATATCAGAAAATTCAACATTAATGGCATTTACTAATCCATTATCTGAAGATATAAATGCTCTATTTTTCTCCTCAAATGTAACTTCTTTAATAGGTAGCGTTATTGTGAATTTACTGCCAATTCCTAATTCACTTTCTACCTCAATGCTTCCTTCTAATATTTCTACCAACATCTTTACTAATGCTAAACCAATCCCACTACCTTCTGCCTGTCTTGAAAGATTATTATCAACTTGTCCAAATCGTTCAAAAATCACTTCACGTTTATCTTCTGGAATCCCTACCCCAGTATCAATCACAGCAATTGATACTGTTTTATTCTTCATATTTTCTGTAATCTCAACAGTTATCCTTCCACCTTCTGGTGTGAATTTTATTGCATTTGATAAAAGATTCAAAATTATGCGTTCATATTTTTCATCATCTATTGAAGTATTTATGCTATATGTATTAGTTTTAAATCCAAACATAATCTTTTTTTGATCTGCATATATTTTTATAGATTCTGCAATCAATTGTGTTATAAATACAATATCTATGTTCTTTTGGTTTAATTTAAATTGATCTGCTTTTAACTTGGTAATATCTAACAAGTTATTTACAAGCCTCAACTGCCTGAAAGCATTTCGCTTTATGCTTCCTATTAAGTTTTTGACTGATTGAGGAATCTGATTAATATATACCTGTTCAATCAATTGAATAGCTGAATAAATTACATTTATTGGTGTTTTAAATTCATGAGTAATAAGGGTTATAAATTCATCTTTCATCACAAGGTCTTTTTCTAAAAGCTCCCTTTGCTTTTTTTCCGATTCATATAATAGTTCTTTTTGCTTATTAAGCTTACGATTTTGTTTTCTAAGCAATAGTTCTCGTTCTATGGCATCAACTACAGTAGTTAATGTCATTAGAAAAAATGGATTATGAAGTATAACAGCCGTCATTATACATATAGTTCCAAGTAAATTATCATCATCTGAATAGTGAAATGGTACTCCATAACATGCGCTCTTCTGTAAAGAATTATGATAATGATCCTTTCCTATTATCTGTATTGGATGATTTTGTTTAAGAGTCAAACTAACAACATTTGTTCCCATATCCTCCTCGCGAAATTGAATACCTGGCTTAACTCCAAATTCAAACATTGTTTCTCCTATAGCTTCGTCCCCAAGAATTTCTAATAAATACCCGTTCTCATCAGTAATAGTAACTAATATAGGAGTACCTTCTAAAGATTTAATCATTTTATTGCCAAAAAATTTAACAACATCTAAAACTTCTTTATATATATCTTTCTTTTTAGCTAATTCTAATTCTGATATAGCATTAGGAGACACTCTAGGTTTGTTGGGATCTAATCCTAATTTTCTACACTTCTTTTTTGATTCTATAATATAATCGGCTTCTTGTTCATCTATATCTTGCAACGTATATTGCCTCCTCAAAAGAAAACTTTAGTAATTTATGTATATCGATTCACTTTTTTACATAATTTACCCAACCATTATATCACTAAGTTTCTATTATCGGAATATTTATTCTAATTAATTTCATAATTTACAATTAATTCATATATATTTTATATTTCACGTTTTTAAAATCGCAAAAAAATGTAAAATTGTAACCAATATTACATAAAAATTATTCAAATTAGCAGAAATAATTTTTCAGCTATCTTTACTATTTTCATAATTCATAATAATTGTCTTTTAGAAAATCTTTTAATGCATCTTAACCCTATATCTAATAAAAATTGTTACATTGTTAACTTCTTTTGTTTCTAACTTCTTAACTTTTTTTCTTTTTAAATTGTAAAAAAGTTTTATTTTAAAAAATGTTCGTTCAAAAAAACATTTATTTGTGACTTGCTTTTAAACGCTTTGATTTATCATATAAAAATATTACTATTATTTAACTTAATCCATCAATCACAAATAAAATAAGTGTAAATGCTAATCAATTTCTTAATTAATGGTTGAATATATTAATTTTGTATAATAGTAAAATGAATATTATGTAAATTAATTGATTGTTTTCCATTATAGGGATATAATTAATTGTATGATAAAAAAGACAAACTTAGTCGAATTTAAATATTATTATCTAAGTTTCATATACCAAAGGAACTACAAATAAAGCTAATACCATACTATTCTTGGCTAAGTTCAAAGAACCAAATGTGATAAATGAAATTAAGTCACTTACTCGACTTAACTAAGTTGTAGCAAGCAAAATCAATTTCAAAGGAGACTGAATCTCTGAGGTTGTTAGCTAAGTTTGAAAACCTAAATGTCAACTTCAAAGGAGGCTAACGCACTACGGTTGTTAGCTAAATACGAGTAACCGAATATAGTAAAGGAGGTTAAGTCGCTAAGCAACTTAACTAAGTTCTAAAAACCAAATATCAACTTCAAAGGAGGCTGACATCCTGCGGTTGTCAGCTAAGTTCGAGAAACCAAATGTAAAATTTGGACTCTCACTTATCACTTATCACTTATTACTTATTAAGTATTTAGTTAGGGGGAAAATTATCAATGATAAACAAAAAAGTTAGTAAATTATTAGGACCAGTTTTTGGAATTATGGGATTTATGTTAACCATGAGTGCATTAGAAATGCCAGCTTTAGCAGCTGATAATGTACAAGCAATTTCTTCTTACACAAGTAGTACAACTTCGGCTGCTGCTACTTATAAAGATTATTCAGTTGATATAAATAAGAGCGTTATTCAAAATGGATTAAAAGTAACATTAGTAAAGGCAACGGTAACAAAGCATAAATTAAATGCAGTAATTAAAGTAGAAAGCATACAACCTTTTGATAAAACTAAAAATGATAATTCGATAATTCAATTACTTTATGGTGAAACTCAACGAGGCGGCGAAAGCATGTCAACTGATTTTATAGATGATAAAACTCTATTAATTACTATAGATCAAGATACTCATGATGAAGAATTTCCTAAAAGCGGTGATTTAAGGCTAGATGTAGTATTTCCAAATTATAAAGTTAACATAGGAATGGATGCAAACGCAGATTTTTCAGGATTATTTAATAATATAATCGAAAAAGATTTATCAACAAAAATTTCTGGGTCTGACAGGACTTTAGATAAATTAGAATCTGATGTTTTAGGAACAACAGTTACTTATAGTGAACCTCAAAAAGACCATGATGATAGGTATATGGATTCTTCAATGATCTTAAAGGTTGGAGATAAAATGTATAAGTTAAGATCCTCTGGAAGCTCTTCAGATGATAAAGTAATAAAAGGAAGATATGAATCAAAGACAGCTACTTATGATATTCTTAAAGACCAAAAAGATATAAGCCTAATACCTTTAACTTGTAATATAACTTGGGACGAATTTAGAAAAACACATGAAAATGGTAATAAAGAAGAAGATACAAATAAAGAAACAACTAATAATGTAACCTATTCAAAATCTTTCGATTTCTCTGATGGAAGTAAAGGGGAAATATATAATATTGAAAGAAATGATAATACTGTAAAAGTATATTGTAAGGGAAGTTCAGAAAAGGCAAGTTTATTAATGGCAAGTAGCATGAGCATGTATTATCATTTTACAGAAGGTCAAGTTTATTACTCTAATTATGATAGCGATAAAAATATGAGTTTCTATAAAGATCCAAATGTTGCTCTTGGATATATCGTAGAGTTTAATAATGTAGAAAAAGATAAGGCATTAGATATAATTTCTAGAGATAATATAGAACAAATAGATAGATATAATCTAGGAAGTGAAATACAAATTTCTAAATAAAATACTGAAATAAAGCAGTAGCTAATCAAGCTACTGCTCTATTCTCCGTTTCACTGTTCTCTTTAACATTAAAACGTATAATGCAATTGCATATCATAAAAAACTGCTTTATCTATATGAATTATTCTGCATGCTTATACAAAATCACACTTTCAATATAATTTATATACCTTCTTAATTCATTTGATTCTTCTCTAGTAATTTCTCCCGATTCATACATATTACGAACTGCTGAACGCTCTATATCCATGGCTTTAATTCTTAGTTCTTCCTTTTGTTTTATGCTTTCCTCATTATATTTAACTACGTTTCCTTTAAATCTATTAATCATGGTTCTGTAATATAGAATTACGTCTTGTGCAGCGTTTGATCCTTCATGACTTCTTAGATATTCCTCTAAGGCTTCAATTGCAGCTTGAAAGGATTTTAATTGAATATCTTTTACTAATTTCAAATTATTTAGCTTGATTTCTTTCCTCTTTTTGAACTTTTTGTAAAAAATCTTCGTTGCTCTCGTTAATTTTCTTACAAGAAACATAGTATCTTGACTAGGATTTCTTAGAAAGACTTCTTCTCTATAATCTAAAGATTTATCAAGTGCTTTAAATACTTGTTCATCAATCTCACTTTTACCCATTAATTCATTAATATATTTTCGTTCTGCCTTTAATGCTATTAATTGTATTTCAACCATTTCTTGATGATTAAAATTTTTCTCGACTGCGCTTGAGGTTTGCTCAAATCTAAGATTTTGAGATATACGTTTATATTCATGAATTAATTCATAAGCTACTGATTCATTTTCATCATTTATTTCTGACTCAACAGCTTTAATACCAGCAAGTAAAAGTTTATTTTTGGCTTCAATTAGGTTTTTATCCCCAATCTGTTTGTCTTCTTCTAATTCACCTTTACATAAAAACGGTAGAAATATTGTTGCGCATATTAATGTGAATAATATTACGCCAGCAGTTAAAAAAAGTATCAGTGAGCGTTCTGGAAATGTATCTCCGTTATCCAAGAAAAAAGGCATTGATAGAACTCCAGCCATTGTAACCGTACCTCTAACACCTGTTAAACTAGTTAATAGCGCTATTTTTACATTAGGCACTTCTATATTTTTACTTTTGCTTAGGCGATATTCATAGAAAGCTGAAATATAAGACCAAATAAAACGAATTGCCAAAATAACAAATCCAATTGCAATAACATATCCAATGGCCTTTAAATTTCCTATATTGGGATCAGCTATTGTTTCACTCATTGATAAGGGAATATTTAATCCTAATAATAAGAATACAATTCCATTTAATACAAATAAAATAATGGACCATATATTTTCTGTAAGTACCTGCTCTTCCGCTATGCTAGTTTCAAATCTTCTGCTGATAAGTGAATGAACAATACCTGCAACCACCACAGCAATTACTCCTGATGCGTGTAAAAATTCCTCAGTGATTATAAATATTACAAATGGAGCTAATATCTGCAGAAGGGAGTGAAAGACAACATCATTTATTCCCTCTTTACGCAAATTAAATCTTATTAATGTCAAGATCAAGGCAAAAATCACACCTAAGACTGCCCCTGCTAAAAATAAATATGAAAAATTTAAAATTGCATCTTTTAATGAGAAATAGCCTGTTACTACAGCAGCTATAGCATAATTAAAGGCTACTATACCTGATGCATCATTTATCAAAGACTCTCCTTTAACAAGATTTAGTACTTTTTCAGGTATATGAATTCTCTTTGCTATACCATTTACAGCCACTGGATCAGTTGGTGATAAAATAGCTGCTAATGCAAAGGCAGCTGCAAGAGGAATTCCTGGTATCATCCAATGAATGAAATATCCTCCACCTATAGTTGTTAATAAAACTAATATTAAAGAATTTCCGAATATTGAACGCCTCATTTTCCATAACTCTTCTCTTGGAAAGTATTTCCCATCATTATATAAAATCGGCGCTACGAATAAGAGAAAAAACCATTCTTCTTCTAATTCAAAAGAAGTATGTTTAAATGCAAATGCAATAATTACACCCAAAACAATTTGTGTCAAAGCTGTAGGTATAGATGGAACATAGTGACTAATAATATTTGAAATCAATAAACATCCCATCAACAATAATATCGTCATTAGTAAATCCACTTCATATCCCCTCCTCTGGTCTATTTTAACTTATATGTTATTACTATTATACATGATAAAATTGCTCAACAATAACATTTTTTTATAAATTAGTATTTTAGGTATGTATCACATTTCTAGTTTGCCCTATAAATATAAAAAAATCACAGGCGACTGTGGTTAAGTTCCGTATTGTGCTTCGCACTCTTTTCATTTAAGTTCCGTATTGTGCTTCGCACTCTTTTCATATGTGTAGATTTTTTTCACGCATCTGCCTTTTTGAATGCATGTGAGAAAAATACTCACATCAGAAATAGCAGCTCCGCTGCATATAAGAACATTTTATACAGGCGAATAAGATTTCTTTTTAAAATGCCAAAACTATCCAAGTAACCTTTTTTAAGTTGCCCACAGATCTTACTGGAATATAAATACCTAAAGAATAAAAAACTTACTAGCTTTTTAGAAGCTAATAAGTTCTATTTTCTAGAAGAAATTCAATAAAAACTGTTAGAGCGCTTTTACTGATCTTAATACCTATTCTTTGCTAAATAGTAAAGAGTCCTTACACCAACTCCTGTACCACCTTTAGAACAATAGCTACTTTCCTTTTCAGTCCATGCTGTACCTGCAATATCTAAATGTAACCAAGGCTTATTTTGTACAAATTCGCCTATAAATAATCCAGCAGTAATAGTACCTGCATGCCTGCCTCCAGTATTTTTTAAATCTGCTATATCGGACTTAATAAGTTTTTTATAATCATCAAAGTCAGGTAATCTCCAAACTTTTTCATCAGCTTTAAGTGATGCGCTTTCTAACTCTTTATAAAACTCATCGTTATTAGATACTACAGCTGTTGTAGTAACTCCAAGTGCAACTAAGGCAGCTCCTGTTAATGTAGCTAAATCTATAACCTTATTAACTTTTTCCTTTTCAATTATATAATGTACCGCATCTATAAGAGTAAGTCTTCCTTCTGCATCTGTATTTAAAACTTCAATGTATTTACCAGCCATAGAACCAATTATATCTCCTGGTTTATATGCTTTGCCAGATATTAAATTTTCACATGCAGCAATTACTCCTACAACATTTATCTTTAGCTTTTTCTTTGCTATAGCACTTATTGCTCCAATAACTGATGCAGCTCCACCCATGTCTGATTTCATTGAATCCATGCTGCTAGTTGGCTTGATAGAATATCCACCTGAATCATAAGTGACTCCCTTTCCAACTAGACCTAATATGTCGTCCTTTTTGCTTTCATCTCCAAAATATCTCATTACAATAAGTCTAGGAGGAAGTTCTGATCCTTTAGCTACTGATAGGAAAGATTCCATTCCAAGTTCATTAATTTTCTTTTCATCGAATACTTCAACTTCAAATCCATATTTGTTTCCAGAGCCAATAACCTTTTCTGCAAGAGTTTCTGGATATAGTACATTAGCTGGTTCATTAACTAAATCCCTTGCAAATTTAGTTGTTTCAACAAGTATCAAAGCTTCATCTATATATTCATCTATTGAGTTTGGCTTTCCATTTTCATCAGTACAGATACTTACTTCAATTTCCGAATTTTCATTAGCTTCAGTCTTGTATTTGTCAAATCTATATTCTCCAAAACCAATTCCTTCAACCATAGACTTCGTAATATCTTCAACTGATAACTTCTTATTAGATGTCATATTTAATGCTATTTTTTTAGCTTTTAATTCAATTGCCTTTTTTATTGCCTTTCCAAAAGAACCTCTTATAATTTCTGTTGTCAACTCATCCTTGCTTCCAAGTCCAATAAATATTATGTCTTGAACTCCACTTTCAACTACATTGGTAGCCACACATATTTCTCCAGCATTACCTTTAAATTTATTGCTTTCTTTAAAATGCTTATATATCACTGTAAGCTTTTCATCTTGCAAATCTTTATTTTCACTATAAACCGGAAGCATAACCAAGTCAGCTTCATTAGCTTTAATTGTATTAATTTTAAATTCCATACTATTCCCTCCATTTATAAAAATTAGTTTATATTCATAATTTTATATCTACTGTTCACTGCGTGTACAAACACTAGAAATATTTCATTCCTTTATAGTTTATTATTTCAATCATAAACTCTTTATATGTTATCTATATTGAAATAATAAATCTGAACTAAATGCTTACTTAAGCCTGGAATGTAGAAACTTGATTCCAACATGCGTATTAAAATTGTAAACAGTATAGATATAATTTGTTTAAGCCTTAACATCTATCATTAATGTTACGCTTTTATTGTAGTTATTATACCATATAATACGAATATGAATACTTTTTTCCATCTTTATACTTTTGATTCTTTTCAAACCAATTGAAAATCATATTATATAAGTTATAACTTCAAATAGTGTATGTCAGCGACGGACTTAACAAAATTATAATTTACTACAAGATAAAGCTATTTTTATTATACTTTCTGAAATCTTTGCCTTAATAGGTAGTTCCTAAAGAAGAAAAAGCACTGCACTAAATATATGAATTTAGCACAATGCTTACATATTAAAAATAGTTTTATTCAATTATACTGTTGAGCTTTAAAGAATCACGCTTACTTGCTTTTGTCATCAATATAGAACTTTTCATCGTCATTTATCTTTTTATCTAGATAAATTAAATATTCTCAGAACCTCTTCTACAGAATTAGTTCTATTCATTTCATCTATAAAATCATCTTGTTCTATTATTTTCATTAATTCCTTCAAAGCCTTCATGTGACTTTTATTATCTATTACTGACATAGTTATTATTACCTTTACCGGATCATTTTCAAGGTTTCCAAATTTAATTGGATATTTTAATGTCATAATACTAAAGCCAATTTTATATACTCCATCTTCTGGCCTTGCATGAGGCATTGCTATTCCTGGTAAAATAACTATATACGAGCCCAATTTTTCAACATTATTTATCATAGCATCAATATAAGAGTCATTTATGCAACTGTTTCTTTTAAGGATTTGTCCACCTTTTACTATTGCATCTTTCCAGTTTTCTGCTTCTTCATTTAGTTTAATACATTTATCATTTATTATTTCATTTAATGAAGGCTGGATTATTTCTTTGTATGAACTTAAGCATGTCACTATTTCTTTTTCTAAATTTGAGTAGTTATTTATTATGCAGTTCTTATCAACTATATTTAGTATATTTTTTATGACACTTCTTTTGGATTCCAAATTCATATTATAATATTCATCATCTTCATTAAAACATTTAGAAAAACTTTTTTCACTTTCAAACTCTTTCTTATTTTCAATATCATCAAGTGCTTGCGGATATTTTGAAAAGAATAGGCTTAACTCACTTATATTTTTTTCTGTCAAAAATGGACTTACTAAAATACATCTTGTACCTATTATACTAATTGGGATTGTTGTTATAATTAAATCTATAGGTTCTCTTTTTGCTATCCTTTCAATATCGTGGCTTGAAACTGTATCTATTATGTTTATGTCAAATATGGATTTAAGCTTTATTGATACAAATTTTGATGTCCCGGCTCCAGTAGCACATACAACTAAAACTCTAGGCTTTATCTTGTTTAAATTCTTTATCCTCTCTAAAGATGCCATAAAGTGCAAAGTTATATAGCCAATTTCTTCTTTGCTTATTTCTGCATTTAAATCCTTTTTCAAAAATATCAGGCTTTCTTCTACTAAAGTAAAAACTTCCTTATATTTATATATAATTTCATCAAGAAGAGGATTATTTATACTGACTCCATGTTTTAATCTATAAACCATTGGCCTTATATGCTGAATTAATCCTTCTAAAAGATGCTCATCCGCTTCAAAATTATACTTTGTCCTTTTTCCAACTTCACTTATCAATGTAGCGGAAATAAGCTGTATATATACTAGATCATCATTTTTTTCTTCTTTTAACATTACGTTACTTCCAAGAAGATGTATTGTCATATACCCAATTTCACTTTTAGGTATTTTTATATCATATCTATTCTCCAGCATTCTTGCCATTGCAGAAGCTATAGAAAATTCACAAGTTTTACTTAAATTTTTAAGCTCATTATCATCCATTACAATATCTTTAGCAAGTTCAATCCTCTTTATGGCAATTGCAATATGAATTAATAAATTGTTAAATGAATAATCAGATAATGTACTTTCTAATTGATCTTCTGCAGTCTTTATTACATTACCAATAAATTCTATATCCATATCCTTAAATAACTTTTTAAAATTAACACCAATCAAATCTGAGTCAGCTACATTTTCAAGCATAAGATTCGAAACAACTTTTCTAAGATCTTTCTCATCTCCAATAGCTTTTATTCCTTTGGATTTTTCACTTTGAAGCTTTATATTATTACCTTCAAGTAATTTTCTTACTTCTTTAAGGTCATTATTAATAGTTCCCCTGCTGACGAACATATTTTCAGCCAGGCTGTTTATTGTTAGATAGCTATTTTTTTCTAATAACTTATAGATTATATAAATTATTCTTTCCTTTTGAGACATAACATAATCATAGCTGTTTATGGATTCCATTAAGTTTAAAAGTCTCTTATTCTCATCTTGCCTTAAATCTATTGATATTCCCTCATTAGGTTTCCTAACTAATGGGTTTAAATTTATTTCTTTTAAATATTCATCTATTCTATCTAAATCATATCTTATACTTCTAGAACTTATTTTAAACTTAAGAGCAATATCCTTTATAGTTATAGGTACACTGCTGTTTGCTATGATTTTTAGTATATCTGAACACCTGCTATTTAGCATATTATACACCTGCTTTTAATAATATCACTCACTTTTTAAGGCATATGAAAGAAAATAACAACCTTAGATATAACATTGACTTGCTATTCTTTTGATAATGCCATAAATATTCATTAACTTAAGCAAATGAGTTGAAAGCTTAATTTACTTTCAACTCACTATATTATTTATATTGAAGAGAAGGGATATTATGTCATCAAGATAAATTCCTTTAATTTATTAGAAGTATCAATCTAGATTATTAATTGCTTTTGATTTAGTTTTTATGAAATTAGGAACAATTAAAACTACTAGTAATATAACAACAATAGCTATAATACCAAATTTTCCTACTAATTCTGATGCTTTACCAAGTATAATACCTAAAACTCCAAAATCAAAATCACCAAAAGTTGTGTTTTGGAATCCTAATGAACCAAGTACAGGTAAAAGTAATGCTGGTGCAAAAGTAATCAAAAGCCCGTTTACAAATGAACCTACTATAGCGCCTTTACGACCACCAGTTGCATTACCAAATATTCCAGCAGTTGCTCCACAGAAAAAGTGAGGTACTAGTCCTGGAATTATCAATACTCCTCCGGCAAATCCTAAAAGAATCATGCCAATAACACCACCAATGAAAGAAGATACAAATCCTATAACAACAGCTGTAGGTGCATAAGTAAAGAACACTGCACAGTCAACAGCTGGAACAGCATCAGGGATAATTCTAGTTGCAATACCTTGGAATGCTGGAATAAGATCACCAAGAATCATTCTAACACCACTGTAAACAATTGTTACTCCAACTGCAAATTTTAATCCTGCCATAAGAGCAAATAATATAGGTGAAGTACCATCTGAAATAGTTGCTACAAAAGTTGGACCTGCCGCTATTGCTGCAATTAAATAAAATATCATCATTGTTAATGCAGTAGAAATGGTTGTATCTCTTAAAAATCCCCATTTCTCTGGTATTTCAATTTTCTCAGTACTTTCTTCTGGTTTTCCTACCTTAGATCCTACCCATGCTGAAATATAGTACGCTAAACTACCAAAGTGACCTAGTGCGATATCATCACCATCAGTTACTTTTCTAGTAAATCTTTGTCCTATCGCAGGAGATATTGAACTCCATGTTCCAAGTAAGAATCCACCAAATAATATTAATTCTGTTCCGCTCATACCTGTTGTCCCAAGAACAGCTGATAAAAGGCAAGCCATGAAAAAACTATGATGACCTGTTAAAAAGACGTATTTAAATTTTGTAAATCTTGCTATCAATAAATTAATTAAAAGTCCTACAATTAAAATTGTCATTGTCTCTACACCTAATACTTTTTGTGCAACAGAAACAATAGCTTCATTATTTGGAACAACTCCATTTATATGAAATCCCTCTTGTATCATTTTTCCAAGAGGATCTAGGTTAGAGGTAATAAAATCTGCTCCAGCGCCAAGCATCAAGTAACCAAGTATAGGTTTTAAAGTTCCCGTCATAATTTTATGACCAGGTTTCTTAAGTGCAATAAGTCCAACGAATGACATAATTCCCATTAATAAAGCCGGCTGTTTCAATACGTCTCTAAAAAACTCAAGAACTGACATATACTTACCCCCTATTTATTTAATTCCATATACTTCTTTTTAATAACTTCCAAAACATCTTCTGTTATCTTCTTTTTATTTATATAACTTCTCACTACCGCAACATCTCTATTATCAAACTGCTGTGCAAGTTCCTTGACAGTAATTATCAAATCTGCCTTCTTCCCTTGTGCTGAATTAAAATCAGTTGATTCAACATTAGCCTTTATATTGTTTTCCCTGCATATTTCCTCAATCTTCATAGCTAACATTAAACTGCTTCCAATCCCATTGCCACAAACCGTTAATATTTCCATTTTTCTATCTCCTTTATAATATTACTAAAAGTTCTTTAGGCTAATTTAAAAGCTTTTTGAATTAATATAACTAAGAACATCTTCTTTTGAAGATGAATTTCTTACAATGCTTAAAAATTCATTATCCTCAATAAGTGTCATAAGTTCGGCCAAGGCTTTTAAATGCGAAGTCTTATCTATTGCACATATAAAAATCAATATATCAACAGGATCATATTCTTCATTACCGAATTCTATAGGCTTCTTAAGTTTTATAAGCCCCATGCCAATTTTCTTGACTCCATCTTCTGGTCTTGCATGCGGCATAGCTATTCCCTTTTCAATAACAATGTATTGTCCCATATTTTTTACTGTATTTATCATTGCATCAGTATATTTTGCTTCAGTATTTCCATTCTTAACAAATAGACTTCCACAAAATCTTATAGCATCTATCCAATCATTTACTTCAACATTTAATTCAATTGTTTCTTTATTAAATAACTTTTCAATCATAGCCTTGCCACCTTCCTTAATGCTACAAAATAGAAAATCCTAAACTTGATGCATCCTTATAAAAACTTCGTACAGTTTCCAAAGAATATTCGTATAAATCTTTTCCCATAGTAGGGAGTTTCTTTAATATATCATTAGTTACAGTAATTATTTCACAACCACATTCATCTGCTTCAACAATATTGTATAATTCCCTACAGCTCGCCCATAAAAGCTCTACACCTTTATTGGCTTTACATAGCTTGCTGCTAGTCATCATAAGCTTCATTGGATTAGTTCCAGCATCTGCTATTCTTCCTGCAAATACAGACACAATACTCTTAACTTCTGGATTTAATGAAGTTACCACATCTTTTACCTGATCCAAAGTGAAAATTGCAGTAACATTAAGATGGTATCCTTTTTCCGATAACTTTTTAATTAGCGGAATTGAAGATTCTCCCTTAGTGTTCATGATAGGTATCTTTACATAAACGTTTTCACCTAGTTCAGATAAAACGTCTGATTCCCTTTCCATAGTCTCGAAATCATCTGAGAAAACTTCGAAAGATACTGGTAAATCTTTAATTTCTTCTAAAACATTTTTGGCAAATTTCTTATAATCATCAATTCCTGCCTTTTTCATAAGCGAGGGATTTGTAGTAAAGCCTTTAACAATACCTCCCTTATAAACCTCCAACATTTCATTTAAATTTGCCCCATCTGCAAATATTTTAATATTTAAATTCCTAAAATCCATTTATCTCCTCCATCAAATTACTTGTTTTACTTTATAACCTAATTATATATTCCAAGTAACCACCAGTAAAGCTCAATATATTTCATTTCGATTGTGGCAATTTTGTAGTTTTTAATAATCTATTTTTATAAGCTTGTCTCATTTGGTAATGATATAATAATTATTATATCAAGCTATAATCTAATGGATAATATGATTTTTCAAAATTTATATAATGAAGTAAATTAAAAACTATATAGAAAAGAGGAATATATTTGGAAGTAGTAAATGCAACCCACAAAAGTATCGATATTTTTTCAAAGGTTTTAAATGACTCTGCCACATGGCTTAATTCTATTAATCAGCCAATGTGGAAGTATGAAGATATAACAAGTGAGGAATTGCTAAAGAAATATAGTATTGAGGATATGAAATTATGCTACGAGAAAGGAAACTTAATCGGAGTATATATTTTGCAATGGTATGATCCTCTATTTTGGGCAAACTTACAGAAGAATGAATCTGGAATAATGCACAAGTTAGCTGTTTGTAGAGAAAGTGTGAAAAAGGGATATGGACACAAACTGATACAATCTGCTGAATTAATTTGCAAAGAGCATAATGTAAAATGGTTAAGGTTGAATTGTGGTACATTTAGAGATAGGCTGAGAAACTTTTACGAAAGCAATGGTTTTAAGATGGTAGACAGAGTATTTATTGATAATAGAGATCAAATTAGATATGAAAAATTTCTAAATCTATAAAAAATAAGAATATGCTTAAATATCCTTATCTATAATTAAATGACTCTAAATTTAGATAAACATTATATATTTATCTATGAAAATACTTGAATATTTATAATTATGTTGTGTATAACTATTGTACTATAGGGAGGTGACGCAATGACATATATTTCAATTGATTTATTAATTGCAGCTGCATTTGTAATTATGAGTGTATTATTTATAAAATCCAATGGGAAATGTTGTTATTTTATTTCAGGATATAACCTTGCATCTCCAGAAGAAAGAAAAAACTATGACGAAGTAAAGATCTGTAACTACTTTGGAAAAACAATTTTCATATGGTCAATTTTCTTTATCATAAGAGCTCTTGTGGATTACTTCTATCATGGAACTGAAATGAAACTTGCATTCTTACTTTTAATAATTGCCTTAGTATATCACATTTATATACGCTATAAGAAATTTGATGAAAAATTTAAGATATAAAATATTCTATATGGATACTTAATTTAGACCTGAATCTATGCATATAGATCACCGAAACAATGATTATGATGTTGTTCCGGTTTCTAATGAAACATTTCACAAAAGCATAATTCTTATTTCTAGTTTAGATATATTTCAGAGTATTAACTATATAGATAAACAAATTTACAAGTTTTCTAAGACTTTAAGTTCATATTTTCACTAGAAACCATAAATATATTTGTGGAGAAAACATTTGAAAATGAAGCTGTTAAAGGTTTTTAGCTGTAGGTTGTTCCATTTTAGCTTGTCAAACTGAAAGTTGGAGCATGCTAAAGTGGATACAACCTGCTGCTTAGAACCTTCAGCGATATTTTCATAGTTTTTCGGAATCAAAATATTTATGATTTCGGTGGTTTATAAACTTAAAGCTTTTTCATCTTATCCTTAATCAAGCTAACATAACTTCCAAACACCGCAAGAATTTTCACCACTTCATCCAGATCAAAATTCAAAGAGTGTCTTTTCATTTTTAGAGCTTCCTCCAGCTTAAAAAGCATTGATGCTCCTTCCTTTAATCCAAACTTATCACAACTTACTGCGAGTCTATTAACTTCTCTTAAAGTGCCGTCTAAAGTTACACTTACTCCACTTAATAAAATTCCATCCAAAAGCATTTCTATGTCATCAACCATAATTTTCAAGTCTTGATTATTTTCCATAAAATCACATCCTTTATGTAATTGAATTAAATAAACTACCGTATACATATTGATAGCTATATTACCTATCTTTTCTGTAAGATAAGAAGACAAGGCAAGCTAACTCAATTACTATCTACATAGTCAAATTCACTAATGTACCATTTTTATAATAAGCTGTTATAGGGACTGCAGTAAATCCAGTTTCGTTAAGGTATACTTTAGTCAAGAGCATAAACGGATAGTTTTTCATTCTTTCCATTCTCTCCAGCTTTTCTATAAGACTTTTATTATTACTAGAATACTTAACCTTAATGGTTACACATTCTTCTTTTTCGTCATATAATGGCATTTTGAAGAGCTGCTGTATTTTATCAAAGCTGCTTTCTCCAAACTTCAATGGCTTTATAAAAAATAAATCATAATTTTCTTCTCTTTCATTAAAATATAATCCTGAGTTATTAGAAACTGCTGAAAATAAATCCTTCCAAGAATTAAAGGTCTTGTCCTTAAGATAAATACTTTGAATATCTGTGGTACCTATAATTTCCCCTTTGCTATTTTCACTAGAAGATAACCTAAAATCTCCATTTATTTTTCCATTAATAAGCTTTACTCTAGCTTTAGAGAAGCTTTCTATATCAGAAGCAACCCCCCAAGGACAGATTTCTCTGCTATAGCTGTTTTTATTGTTGTAGGATGAATTTCTAGATATAGTGTAAGTAAACCATTTGTTAAAGCCTTCTACTGTAAAATAAAATGTAGTTCCTTCATAGCCTGACTCTGTTATCCACTTGCTAGCTCCTACTGCTGCAAGTTCTATAGGAGGAATTTCATAATAAGAACTTTTATGCTCTCCCATTAATTCTCCTAAAGTTTTTTCGTCGCTGTAATTTTCCATAGCCATAGTTAATATATAAATACTTTGTAACAAATACCTAAAACTTTCTACAGAAAAAGAAGCATTTTTATTAATATATAATCTAAGTTTTCCTTGAAGTGCTTTTATCTTCTTCTCAATACTTGGAATATCGCTATTATGACAAATAATTGATACTTGTTCCAACTTATCTAAAAAGCTTTCAGGAATTCTTGCAAGACCTGTAAAATATATTTCCTCTAGAGTTTTTCTAACTTCTTTTATACAGCTTTCTAAAGTTTCCTTACTTACAATTTTATCCTTAGCAATTAAATAAATAACTTCTTCTTTCTTTAACGTACCTTTGTAAAGACCATAGTGAATTACTGCCTCTGCCTTATGTCTACAAAGCGCTTTACTCTTGCAGCTGCACAAAGCATTATTAACTATACTGCTATCCTTTATGGATATATCTTTCTTTTTTTCGCCATTCACAGAAATAAACTTTATAGTTTCTTCTCCTGCAAATTCCACCTGAAGAAGGGCATCTTCTTTTATATCTGCTCTTAATCCAAACTCCATTCTCTTAACAATATTTCCAAATTCTCTGTCACCCAAAGCAGTTTTTATACTCTTTAAGTTTATATTTAAAAGTTCTGAATAATCTGGACTAAATTCTTCATGTTGTTTTGATATTTCCATTTCTTCACTAGAATCCCCATTTAAAGAAGAGGACTCTCCAAAGATTTCTTCTATATGATTTTTTATATATAAATAACTCATTACAGCATGCTTACAAATACTCCTTGATGGACAGCTGCACTTAAAGGCTTGGATATCTTCATTTACGCTGCATGAATTTCCATCTGGCAGTTCACATTTTATAGATGCTTCTTCCACTGTAATTTTAACACCAGCACCAGAGCTTAAATCCTTTGAAGCTCTATTAAATATACCTTTATTAGTAACTCCAATAAGATACTCATCATTAATAGAAAGAATATACGATTTTAACTTACTTAAGAAATTATCTTTGCTATCCATTTCGCTAACCCTCCTGGCGTCATTGCTGCAACATCTGCTCCAAGTGCAGTCATTTTAGCTGCAGCCTTCTTATCATAGAAGCCATTCGCCTTATCATCCAAAGCTGTAAGAATTATAAGCTTAGCTCCAGTTTCAATTATTGCCTTAGCCCTTGCATACATTATGTTGTAATTATAACCGTCATAAAGATCGGTCACCATTACCACCATAGTTCTTAAAGGACTTTCTACTAATTTTTCTGCATAACTTAAAGCCTTTCCTATATTAGTCCCTCCTCCCAGCTGAACACTCATAAATGTTTGAACTGCATCATCCACATAAGAAGTTAAGTCCACTATTTCTGTATCAAAAATAAAAAGGCTGGTTTTTAACATAGGGAGCTTTGAAAATATGCCTGCCATTATAGCACTGTGAATGACAGAAGAGAGCATACTGCCACTTTCATCTACAGCAACAACTATGTTCCAAGGATTATATTTTCTTACTCTGCCATAAAAATAAACTTTATCTACAATTATTCTCTCTTCTTCTTTATCATAATTTTTTAAATTAGCTCTTATAGTTCTTTTAAAATCTATGTTTCTAGCAGACTTCACAGCACTTCTTTTGTTCCTGTCCACTTTTCCCATAATAGTAAGCTTTACTTCATTTTCTAGACTTTTAGTTATTTCATCGACTACCTTTTTAACTATTTTTCTTGCAGTATCTAAAACTTCGCCCTTCATTAAATGTTTCATCTGCAATATATTTTTTAAAAGTTCTGCATTAGGCTCCATGGCCTCTAGCACTTTTTTATCTGTTAAAAGCTCCTTCATGTTATATTTTTCTAGAGCATGCTTTTCTAATATTTCCACTGTTTCTTTAGGAAATAAGCTTCTAACCTTTGTTATCCAAGAAGGCACTGTAAACTTAGAGCTTCCTCTTCCTCCTCTTGGGTCATCTACTCTTATTCCTCTTTCTTCATCATAATCCCTATCATATAAGAACTCTAGCAAATCACTAAGCTCTGAGTAATTGCTGCTATCTTCCGAAAAGCCTATTCTATCCTCTGCAAACGTTCCAAGTACTAATCGCCATCTATTTAAACCAATTAAATCTTCATTCATACCTTACCCTTTCTCTTTTAAAGTAAAACTTACACTTAGCAAATATTATTTCACATCATATAACTGTTAACTCAAACCAATTCCCACAATATAAGTTATTTAATCTGCACTTTATCTAGAATCTTACATCTGGTGCTTTATGGATGTATATTCCACTTCTTCAAAATCTCCATTGCATATTTATCTAATGATACTGCTAGGTTTATATCCTCCTCTTTTAATGCCTTTTCATATAGAATGCTATCATCATCAGTGCTGTACACTTTTGCTACCTCTTTAGCAATGCTGTCAATTTCAAAAGGATTAAAGAATGTAAAACTAAATCTCAAATCTGGAAGAAGTGCCATGAAGTGTTCCTCTTCTATGTTTCTCATAAAGCTGTCTATTCCATTAAGTAAATCCTCTTCAATAAGTAATAAATCTTTAGCTGTAGAAAATAATCCCTTTAAAAAGCTTCCTGACTTCATAAGTTTTTCCCCAGTTCCATAAAGGTACTGCATTGCCTTATCTGTCACTTCTTTAGAATTAATAGAATTTAATCCGTATAATATACCTAATGATGCTCCTTCAACTGCGCTGTTTAGATTCTTCTTATTAATAAGCAGTTTTAAGCTGTCGATTAAGGTTTCACTATCAAAATCAGCTTTATTAGAAATATGATAAATATCTTTTAGCTTAGATATAACTTCATTTTCATTGTCATAATCTACAGTGCTTAAACTTGTTATTTGAGACACAGCTTTATTATAAGCAGCAGTAAAGAATTCTTTAAGCTTTTCATTCATAGTAATGTTAAGCAAATCCTCTGAATTACATAAAAAATTTAGATTGTAACAAGAATTTGTAACTGATACAAAATCTTCATCTCCATTTAAGATCTCACCAAATAAAGGAAGAAGTCCCTGAAAACTGCTTTCAACGCCCATAAGTGCAGCTTCTATTAAAAGCAGCGAAGCTTCTCCTGATACATTTTCACAAGAGACAAACCTCTTTGTAAGTATAGAACTCGCTGCCTCCTTTAAGCTCCCGCCATGAACTGAAAGTTCTATAAGTGTACTTTGAAGTTTAGCAGTCCATTTATACTTCCATACTTCTCTTACTAAATTGGTATTTTTCCTTTTAATAAAATCAGGTCCCTTTTCCATGAAGCAAAAGTTAGTATTTAAGAACTTCATTATATGAAAAAACTTACTTTGCTCCCTATGTTTTTTACTCTTATAAATACTTAATGGCACTTCATTTTCTAAAGTAGTGGTTTTTATGTTAAATTTTCTGCACAATTCATTAAAATCTTGTACTATAGGTGGCACTTCTGCTAATGCACATAGCTTACCTATTTTATTTCCTGTAAGCAGGTCTCTCAAATATTTTAAAGAAACTTGTGCCTCTGCATCCATTTCACCTTTTACAAAAGAAGATGTTATGCCATCCTTAAGCTCATAAACTCCACATTCATACTTGTTTCTTAAAGATTTAAGTCCCTTTGCCATATTAAAGGCTTCAATTTCATCTGCTGTAGAAAGATTTCCATGATTTTTTCTTATAAGTTTCCCGCAATGTACAATATAATTAAGAACTGCTTCTTCGTAAGGCTTATCCATCTTTTTCTGAATATTTTCAAAAACTCGTTGATAAAAAGCCGGATGAGGCATTCCACTGGCATAACCATTTAATTGATCACTTTCCTCAAAAGAATAGGACATGGCATATACTCCTGTATCCTCTTGTGCTATATTATGAAGAGTTATTTCCTCATTAGATTCAAGTCCATCAATAAGAGCAGAAGTATGAAATCCTCCGCTTACTACAAGAACTTTATTGTATTTTTTAATAGCTTCTATTATTTTCATACTCATAAATTTTTCTCTAGAAAGGCATCCATCTTCTTTAAGCATTTCTTCATTATAGCTTTCCCTAGAAAGATAGCAGGAAAATATCATATTTTCTATAAACTTCTCAGTACTTATCTTAAGTCCATCTATTTCGAATAATTTTTCCCAAAGCTCATTATAATTTCTGCAGCCTTCCTTTTCACAAAGGGTTTTAATAAAAATACTTTCCTTCATTAAATAATCATCATTATAGGTATTTTTCTCCTGAGCTTTTCCCATAACCTCTAGTTTTTTGCTGTTTATAAGTATTTCAGCATATGATAAATCTATGAACTCGCAGGCAATATTTTTCTTTTTTCCTTCTCTTAATGCTAAAAGCTCTGGCGAAAAATCTAAAAAGGGATAATAGCACCTATACTTTTCTTTATTTTCTTCTATAAATGAATTTCTATCAAAATAACTATAGTAAATGCATACAGGAGCTTTAGTTTCCTCATGAGCTATATATTTTATTACTTTATTGGCCTCTACAGGTCCTTCAATTAATATAATCTCAGGATTATAACTCTCTATTACCTTTTTCAGATGAAAGCTACAGGCAGGACTGTGGTGTCTTACTGGGAAAAACATTACTTTGCTTTCTAAATTATAAGCTTTTTTAACATAGTTTTTTATTTTATTATCTATATCCTGATTACCTATATTTTTACCCATGCTAGCTCCACCTTTATTTAATCCACTTTTTAGCTTCATAGAAATCCTTCCAGTTACCACCCATTTTTGTACTTTTACCTTTAACTACAATATTAAAATAACTCCTTAGTTTATCCACATCTTCACGGCTTTCCTTAAGGACAGAACCTAGTATGTTTTGTACCATAGTACTCATATCAATTTTAGAATCTCCATAGTAAAAACTACTCATAAGAGTTTGATAATAAACTGACACTGCCTCAGCTGTACTCATTACTGCAGAAGGCTTGTCAATTCTACTACCTTCAGAAGATATCCCTTCTCTTAACTCATGAAAGGTTGTAGCAAGAATTTCCGCTGCATCTCTATCCACTTCCATATCAATATTTGAATTCTTAATAAGCTTCTCAACTTCTCCTTCTATAATCTTAGCTTCTAAAGCAACATCACTTATTGGGAATACAGTTTCAAAATTAAATCTTCTCTTTAAAGCACTACTCATTTCGTTAACTCCACGATCTCTAGTATTAGCAGTAGCTATAACATTGAAACCAGAAGATGCACAAAGCAGCCCTTCTTCTCCAAACTCTGGTATATTTAAAACTTTATCACTAAGTACACTGATTAAACTATCTTGCACCTCTGCTGGGCATCTAGTGATTTCCTCAAATCTAGTTATAATTCCCTTTTGCATGCCTATATACAAAGGAGAAGGTACTAGCGCTTCTTTAACTGGTCCTTTAGCTAAAAGCAAAGCATAATTCCAAGTATACTTAATCATGTCCTCTGTAGTTCCTGCTGTTCCCTGTATAGTATTTGTGCTGCATCCACAAATAGCAGCAGATAAAAGTTCACTTAACATGGTTTTAGCTGTTCCAGGCTCTCCAACCAGCATAAGCCCTCTGTTTCCAGCTAAAGTTATAATACATCTTTCAATAAGAGTATCATCTCCATAAAATTTCTTTGTAACATTAACATTCTTTCTTTTTAACTTTAAAGGCTTACTGCTTCCTAAAATAAAAGTCCTTACAGCCTTAGGAGATAATCTCCAATTTTTTGGTTTAGGCCCGTCATCGTTAGCTTCTAATGCGGCTAATTCCTCTGCATATAATATTTCAACGGTAGGTTTTAATGCTTTTATTTCACTCATATATACTCTCCTTTATTCTTCCTTTTAGCCCGCGATGTCTGCTGACTCAAAACTACCATTTATATTTCCGCTGACTATAATGCAGTGTCCTGCAAACAAGTCTCCATCAAAAAAGAAAATCTCAAACTCACCTTCAGGATAAACACTTATGGTATCCAACTCTATAGATTTAATAAACATTTCTTCTGTAACTTCGTCAATTTCATCCTCTTCATCAATCCAATCATTGGCAAGTTCTAAAAGTTCACTTGCAGCATAAGCTCTAATTCTATCGCTCCAATCTTTTTGATTTTTGAAAAGCTCATGAGCAGTTTTAAGAGAATCTTTCATTCTTTTTTCCTCATCTAGATCAAAATATAATCGTCCTTCTTCTCCTGCCCAAATGATATCATTCTGAAAAGTCTTAATGCCTTTATCTAATTGAAATTTTCCAAGGATTTCATCTTCATAAAATACTGGTTTAAGTTCTTCTGCTAATATATCCTGAAGCTCCTTATCCTTATAGTTTGCATCCATGAGCTCCACAAGCATGAAGGATTTTTCACCTTTTCTAAGTTTAAGTTTAATTATAGAATTTTCTTTAATAGTCTTTTGCCATTCCTTTAAGCCTTCATTATCAGTAAGCCACGATAAATTAATCTCCTCTTTTACTCCTGGCTCATTGCTGTTTAAATCCTTCCAAGCAATAAGATTTATAGAAGCCCTCCATAATTCTTCTTTTCCTCCTTTGCCTGCACCAACTCCTAGAGAGGATGTTACAGCAGCTACCTCAAATATCTCATCTTTGAATCTTCTATCAAAGGCTTTTATCTCTTTATTTTTACTCATACTTTCCTCCTTATTTTTCTTCTCTCCATTTATCATTGTTTCCTGTTTTAGAAACCAAAGCTCTACTCACTTGATAAAGAATTTCACTAAAGAATCTCTCAGGCAGTGTACCTATGGATATAGTATTTTGTTTCTGTATTTTCTCATTTATATACGCATACTTAGACATGGTTCCTAATTTATAAAAACACAAATCATATACTGTTACTTCTTCACTTTCATAGCCTACAGATACACCGCTGAAATTTAGTCCTACTTCCACTTTATGATTATTGTCTTCTTTATAAAAAGCATAATAACCACCACCATCGCCAATGGCTCCTCTAATCCATCCAAAGTCCGTTAATTTACCAAGTAAGGATAAACCATTTAACATAACTCCACCAAAGCGCTCTACAGTATTTCTATTTCTTTCTTCTTCTGTAACAGTAAATATTTCTCTATTTAACTGTTCAAATGGCTGTTTGATTTCATAGTTTTCAAATTGTTCTGTCCACAAAGCCATGTCCTCATTATTTAATTCAATAGGGTGAACAATTCCTATTATCATTCCATCTTCTAATTCATACTCTTCTTCATCCTTAGTATTAAAGCTGCCATCTTCCATATATCTAAAGCTATCAGTTAAAACATCATCTTTATAAATCCCCCAGACAAGACCTATAGCAAACTTATGCATAATAGGATTTTCAACAAAAAGTTTTATCCAAGATTCTTTTGTCCATTTTCTATTGCTAGATAAGGCCATTTCTAGACGAATAGCTTGTATATTGGCAACTGTTTTTAACTGTTTCTTTAAGTTTTTAAATTCTGCAGAAGCCTCCTTTGCCTTAACTTCATCATCCTTATTAGCTGGAGCTGGCAAGCTTTTAAGCTTTTTGCCACTTTCATCAGTTATTTCTAAAGTAAGCTCTGGAGTAAGCGATACAATAAATTTTCTATCTCCATAATCAAAAATTCTTTCTCCTCTTACATCAAAGCCTAAGTTTGGAACTATTCTATCAGAAAGCTCTTCTATGTCTATTCCCATTTGCTCTGCTGCAAATTTAAGAGCTGAAGCTGCTGCATTTTTAACTTGCTTAAATTTAAACTTTCTTGATATATTGTCTACTATTATCAAAGCCTCATTACTTCCATTTAGAGCAAGAGCCTTAACTGCTTCACTAGCTATTGCACCTCTTGAATTCTTAGGCCACTCTTCTATATTCTTTTTAATTAAACTTATTACTTCATAGTCTCCATAAACTGAAGCAAATGGTAGTACCCATTTTTTCTTACTTTCTGCACCTGCATCTAGCCACCTTTGTAGAATTTCTAAGGCAAGTTTAGATAAGTCCTTTTTATCTAAAAGTTCTCCTACCTTTAAAGCTTCACTACTTAATCCAATTTCAATACAAGAAGCATAACATACAAGCATATATTTTATAATTTCACTTTCTGCATAAGCTTCACTATCCTTAAACTTTACCTTTGTCAAAGTATCACAATTCAGCCATCTTAGAGTTGCTGCTTTATTCCCTTTTAAACCATGCTTACAGTATTTTAAAATATCTAATTCTTCATTGTTTTCTTCCAAATCACTTTCTAGATTTAAAGCATCTCTTATAATGGCCTTTATCTTTTCACTTTTTTCTACTTCCAAGGCTTTGTTTAAGGCTCTCAGAGCTTTCTCATCACTGCTCTTTAAAAGCACCTTTACTGCCGATTCCCTAACTGCCTGTTTTTTTGAACTTAAGCTAGTTATCACCATCTGCTGCTTTATCTTGCTTGAGCTTAAAAGCTTTATCACTGTTTCCTTTACAACTTTAGAGGAATCACCTAAATACTCTATAAGAATTTTTGCACTTTTAGTTTCCTCAAGAGTTTTATTCAATGTTTCTAAAATACCTTTTCTACTTTCAGCATCACAATTAGGGATATTTTCTATTACCTCATCTTCCTTTGTTTCAATTAACTTTTCTATAATTTTAACTGCTTGGCTGCTTAAGCTATTTCTGACGTAATTACCGAAAGCACAATGTCCTAAATAACATATATAGTTTTTAATAGATGCTCCACAATTTACAAGTAGTTCAATGTAAGAATTCAAATCATCTTCTGATGCCTTTTTCCCCTCGTACTTTAGATAATCATTATACATATTTCTTAATATGTCTGGATTTCCTGTGGTAATAAATATATCCATAGCCCTTGAAAACATCGAAGATTGATCCTTTAACCAAAACAGAATTTTAGAAAAATTAAATGAAGGCATGTACATATCTCTTTTTCCAAATAAGCCTTCTAAAGACTTATCTATGTCACTAAAAGAGATATTTCCTTCTAAGTATTGTATAAAATCTTCGTAAACCTCTCTTTCAATACCATTCTTGTCCATAAACGTAGAAAATTCATGTATAAAAGCATCTTCTACATCATTTAGGAATTCCTTGCCTTCTCCTTTTTGCCAAAGAATGAAGGCCATATAAGCTTTATTCATGCCAAAACACATCTCTGTAGCTTTTTTAAATTCTTCTATGTGTTTATCTGCTTCTTCCTTTAATTCTTTTCCATAGGTATAGTTATAATTTAAATTGTTAGACGCTCCAAGCCATGCGATGTAAGATTCTCTTTTAATTTGAAGCGCATCCACAAGGTTTGATATTACATTATATCTGTTATATTTTAGATAGTTATGTAAATCGTAAAAGAACTCTTTATAATCAAATTCTGCAGCAAATTTAGTAAATCTTCTTGATATTTCAGATTCAACGCATATAGTACAACTAGTTCCTATCAAAAACCTAAAAATATACTTATTAAGGTTTACTACTAATCTGCTATCATTCTTTAAATTTTCCACTATGCCTTGCAGATTGGAAGTTCCTTCCTTTAAATATTCAATTAATGCGTCTTTCTGCATTTCAGATATACTATTATTAAATAAATTTCCTATGGATTCAATCATGTCATTTTCTAACCACTGGAAATATTCTTTATCTTTTTCCTTGTAAGCTAAATAAGTCATTATTATAGCTTTTTCATTTATTTCGCTTATCTTAATAGCTTCTAAAAATGAATCTCTATGCTTTTCATAAAGACTATCATAAAACAATATAAATCCACGATCTAAAGTTCTTTCCTGCTCAGTAATAGATGTTGCGTAATAAGCTATAACGAAGACTGGGCTTAAACCGTATTTTAAAAACTCTTTATAATAAGAAGTTGGTTTATAATAACTTGTTTTATCTAAAACAAAGAATAAGGAAGACTTGCCCATTTGAAATAGTATTCTTAAATATTTTGATAAATAGTCATTAGCTTTATGCTTGACTAAAGAATGATATACACTAACCACAGCCTCTAGTGCATCACTCTTTAACTGTTTCATATCTAAACTAGGAAGCTTATTAAAGAAATCCTCTTCTTTGATGTTGCCTTCCACATATTCTTTAAAATCATCAATAACTTCATAAGTTAAGCCTAAATCTAAAAACACATTACTTATTTTTTCCGTTAAATGCTGTTCCAATCCCATTTTACTTAACACTCCTCATCTACCTATACTTCATTAATAATTTTTATACCTTCTATCTTCATCTTACTTTCCCTACTTAACAATTATGTATTGTCTATATCTTATTTTTTTGAGATTCTTCTGAAATATTGATAATTATGATTAAAATCAGTTCAGTATTTTAGGAAATATCTTTTAAATATCATTATTTGTTACATCACTATAAATTGTCACGATTGATAACTTCCATGCTACACCTTCATAAACATTAGTCAAAACACCATTCTTTAAAGCTGAATAATACTCCATTCCAAAACTGCATATTATTTTCATTACCGTCTATAATTGCACTTTTGCATCCTCAAGGATTATCCACATATTTTTTTCATCATAATCTTTTACCTTTGCAGATACTAAGTGATTAGGGTATAAGTTCTTTGCTTCTGAGTTTCTGGCACATTCTTCGTAATCAGCAATAGCAATTGTTTTGTTCTCTAATTCTATAATCACTCCTTGAGGGTAAAACACTTTCAATATTCCTTCTACTTCTTTTCCTTTAGTGAAGTATTCTTTAGCACGCAACCAATCTTCTGTTACCTCAACCGTCTCATAATTTTTACCTATCCATTTTCCAATTAGCTGTAAAACCAGTCTTAGCTTCTAAAGTTCTGTCCACATCATAAAGTATCTCGCTAAAGAATCTTTTTGGAACCTTCATTGGTACAATTGTATTCTCATCAGTTACTTCATCATAAACATAGCTTCCTCTTTCGACCGTACTTGCTTTGTAGAAAACAAGTTCATAAATAGTAGTTTCTTCATCTTCATAACCAACTCCAAGATACTCAAATTGAAGTTCTGCACCTATTCCTATTTTTTCATCTTCCTTATAAAACTGATAATAGCATCCTGCGTCTTGTATTGAACCTCTATACCATCCCATTTTAGTAAGCTTACCTACAAGTGAAAGCCCATTAATCTTAGTTCCGGCAAAACGTTCTATATTCTTCATTTCTTTCTCTTCTTCAGTCACAGTATAAACCTTCCTTTGTAGTTGCGGGAAAGGCTGTACTATTTCATAATCTTCGAATTGCTGCTTCCAACCTTCTAACATTTCTGTTTCAAGTTCTAAAGGATGCACAAGTCCTATAAAAGAATTGTCTATAAGATTATATTCTTCCTCATCAACTGTATTAAAACTACCATCTTCCATATATCTAAAGGTATCCTTTAGTTCTCCATCTTCATAAATACCCCATACCAAGCCAAGAGAAAAATTATGCATAATGGGATTTTCTACAAAAAGTTTTTCCCAATCTTTTTTCTTCCATAGTCTGTTTACTGCAAGAGCCATTTCTAGTCTTAAGCTTTGGGCCGAAACAATAGTTTTCATCTGTTTCTTTAAAGCTTTGAATTCATTTGCTGCCTCTTTAGCTTTTAGCTCATCATCAGATTTATTTGGTTTTGGCATAGTCTTAATTACTTTTCCAGTATTATCAGTAATCTTTAAAGAGAAATCTAATCCGAAACTTACAGTAAAACTTCTGCTTCCAAAATCAAATACTCTTTCTCCTCTTTTGTTAAAACCTAAATCTGGTATTATTTTATCGGCTAAATCATCTTCAGTTAAATTAAACATCTTTGCTGCTGACACAAAAGCTTCTCCTGCTGCTTTTTTAATCTGTTTATGCTTAAATTTTCTAGCTATACTATCTATTATTATCAAGGCATCATCACTGCCATTTAAAGCTAAAGCTTTTACCGCCTCACAAGCGATAGCTCCTCTTGAAGTTTTTGACCAAACATCTATTTGAGTTTTTAATGTATTTACTACATTGAAGCCTCCAATTGCTGAAACTAGAGCTAGTACCCATTTTTGTTTTGTATCTGCACCATTATTAATCCAAAGATTTAGAATTTCACTTCCAAGGGCGTCTAAATCAGCCTTATTGCACCTTTCTATTACCTTTTCTGCTGTAAGATTTCTTTCTACCACATTTTCAAGAGAGTATTTACTTATAATATAAGTTATTACATCCTTTGACAAAACATTTCCATCTTCATACTTTACGTCTGTGAATCCTTCTACAACCGTCCATTCTGGTGCAGTATACGAAGTTTTCTTGAGCCTCTCACTGCAGTAACTACTTATACTATTAGCACTTTCAAGTATTTCGGTGTCTAAATAATCTGCATTTACAATGTTTAAAAGTAAAATCTTAACTTTTTCATTTTTTTCTTTCTCCGCAAATTTTTCGATTTCTGCTTTAAATTCTCTCATATCAAAATTCATTAAGATTTTAGCAGCAATTTCTCTAGTTGCAGTCTTTTTGCTTGCTAAAATCCCTAAAACTTGCTTTTTGCATCCTTCATAAGAACTTAGAAGTCCTGCAATTTTATCTCTAATAAACTTTGAATTATCTGATAAACTTCTAACTAAAAGTTCAGAATATTTTTCCTTATTAGTTTTAAATAAAGCCTCAAGTACAACTTCTTTTGACTCACCTTTTAAATCCTCTGCAATATTTATAATCTCAGTATTTTCTTCATTACATAACATTTTTAAATATTCCTTGGCTTTTGGATTTAAAACTGCATCAGCAACTAGAATCAAGTGCTTTTCATTTATACCTTCACTTAAAAGTTTTTTTGCAAAACTTATGTAACTTATATCATTATATCCAGTCACATATGATATAACTGAAGCTACTAAGGCATATTCTCCAATATTAACTGATATATATATAAATCTATGTATAATATCTCTAATTTCCTCTATAGAATACATTAATTGAAAACAAAGACCATGATATCGCCATATATAACCACTATGTCCATCAAATTTCTCAGTCCTATGAAAAAAGTCCTCTAATAAATCTTCATTTTTGCCTTCTAATACATACTCTAGTATTTTAGCTTTTTCTTTTCTCTCTAAAACTTCTAATGTTCTATCAGAACATATGAAAAGATCCAAAATTATTCCTATAGCATTTTTTAAGTTTTCAAGATCTACTTCTTCCTTAGAGTAGCTATAAATAAAATAAGCAAGTAAGAATACTTCTAAATCATGAAAATTATCTTGACCAAGCTTCTTTTTCTTTAGAGCTTCAAAAGTTTCTCTAAAAACTAAAGGTATTTCTTTTATCCTTTCTTCTATCTCTTCACGTATCTTCTTATTTTCTTCTCTAACATATATACTTATTAATCTATGTATATATAGCTTTTTATCAATATTAAATCTATTTGCAATATCATAACTTTGTGCTGTTTTATCATAAAAACAAATAAATTCTACTAATTCGTAAAATAACATTTTTCTATTAGTGCTTTTACTAATGATATTGCTGACAACTTCCTTTAACTCATCACTTTTATCGCAAGCATAAGAGAAAAAATCAACTAAAGCTGTTTGCTTATCCTTTAAATATTTATTTATATTATCTGCATCTTCAAAATTATGTTTTATAAATTCTTCTTCATTCTCTGGTAAACTACAGCCATTTTTAATTGCTAAGGCTGCTAATGACAATTTAGTAAACTCGTCTTCTGCTTCTAAAAAAGTTTTTGATAATATTTCCTTGTCTTCTGATACCATTTCTTCAACGATTGTAATTACTTCTATTACATTTCTGCGATAAAGACAATTTTTTATAAGCCATAATAGAAGCTTTTCTTTATGTTCCATAAGTTTTAAATAATTTACAGTTTTAGATACAGAATAAAATCTTCCATTTATTATTTGAAAGAAGCTCTCTCCTCCTATAGCAAAGAATACATTTATTATTCTTTTAAAAATTTCTTCTTTCTCTATAAAGCTGTCCATTAGCTTCCAAAAATCTGCTCTTATGTTATAGTGACTTCTAAGAGCCTTTTCCATATTATATTTATTAAATTCTTCTACGTTTAAAGAATTTTCTCCACTTTCAATGTAAGCTTTAATCTTTATAATTTCTTCATCTTTTATAGTACAGTTACAAAGTTTAACCTTTAGTAAATTTAATAATTCATCCATTTATTTTTCCCCCATTTATATATTCTAAAATTTAAAATAAATCTTATTTCAGCGAGCTATATTCATAAGTTCAAGTTTAATCTGAGATATTTATATGAATAAAATTATACCATACCTTTCTATTTATCATAATAATTGTAGTTTAAACTAAAATATGTTAAATTGTTCTTTCTTAAATTCTCAATGGTTTTTCTATAAATTCCTATATAGTTTGTCTTGTTGAAAAATTATATATCTAAAGTGTGTTCCGTAAATTTTATAATATAAATGTGCATTGTGTTACTCAATCAAAGCTTCATCATCACCTAATATTTGATCATCAATGGTTGTATTATGTAACATTACTTTAATTACTTCTTTTTGATGCATGTAAACTTTACCATAACTGATAAAAATGGTATAATTTAAGACATAATAATTAATATACTTTGTTAAAGAGTTAAGGGGGAGTTTTTTATGGCAAAAATTATGATTGCACCAAGTAAATACATTCAAGGTAATGGAGAATTAAAAAATATTGCGGAATACGTATCTGTACTTGGTGAAAAAGCATTATGCTTGATTAGTGAAAGTGGCTTAAAAAGGGTAAAAGATACTATAGACAAAAGTTTTGAGACTAAAAATATAGGCGTAAAATATGATTTATTTAACGGAGAATGCTCTATAACTGAAGTAAATCGTATTATCAAAATTTGTGATGAAAATCAATTAACTGTTCTCATTGGTATTGGCGGTGGAAAAATTATTGATACTATTAAGGCTGTTGGATACTATGCAAATCTTCCTGTTGTGATTGTACCTACCATAGCTGCTACAGATGCTCCATGCAGTGCTTTGTCAGTTTTATACACTGATGATGGCGTCTTTGATAAATACTTATTCTTAAAGCAAAATCCTAATATAGTTTTGGTTGATACTGGTATTATTGCAAAAGCTCCAGTTCGTCTTTTAGTATCTGGTATGGGTGATGCCTTAGCGACATATTTTGAAGCAAGAGCTTGTGAAAAATCCAATGCTGGAACATGTGCTTTTGGTACTACTACTATTACAGCTCAAGCATTAGCTAGACTATGCTATGATACATTAATTACTGAAGGATATAAGGCAAAACTTGCTGTAGAAGAAGGAGTTTGTACAAAATCAGTAGAAAAAATAGTTGAAGCTAATACTCTTCTTAGTGGTCTTGGATTTGAAAGCGGTGGTATTGCAGCGGCTCATGCTATCCATAATGGTTTAACTGTATTGCCAGCTTGTCATCATATGTACCATGGAGAAAAAGTTGCATTTGGTACATTAGCTCAATTAGTTCTTGAAAATGCTCCAATGGATGAAATTGAAGAAGTATTAGATTTCTGTACTAGAGTCGGTCTTCCTGTTACTTTAAAACAATTAGGTATCGATGAAATAAAGCCAGAAGAAATTATTGAAGTTGCAAAGGCTGCTACTTCAAAAGAAGATACTGCACATAATATGCCATTTGAAGTTACCCCTGAAGATGTCTACGCTGCTATTTTAACAGCTAACAGATTAGGACAAGAATATATGTAATAAGTAAAAAATTTGCAGGCGGATAAGATTTCTTTTTTGTTCTTTTTAGAATATAAAAACTATTCAATTAATTTTTTAAAGTTGTCTGCAGATTTTACTGGAATAAAAATTCATAAAAAATAAAGAAGACTTAAAGTAAGTACACATTTACTCACTTTAAGTCTTCTTTATATTAACCTAAACATATTTTCCGGAAATTTTATATATTTAATGATAACTATATATTAAATTATTCTAAAAGTCTTAATTTCATATGGCTTTATAGTAAAGATGAATTTTTTTAGTTCTGTAACCCTCTATATTGAAAATATTAATGTGTAATCTTTAATATTAATATCTTCACCAATGGTATCTAAAACCTCCATGCCCAATATGCAGTCTAATTAAATCATAAGAATTTATTAACAGATTTTATGTATTTCCAAAAATTTTGTATTAAAGTTTCCTTTTCTAAAAGTTTCATTATCCATTAATTTTTTGTGAAAAGGAATTGTTGTTTTAACTCCTTCAATAACAAATTCATTTAATGCTCTTTTCATTCTTAGAATTGCTTCATCTCTATCTCTTCCCCAAGCAATCACTTTTGATACCATTGAATCATAAAATGGTGAAATAACGTATCCTGGATAAACTGCACTATCTATTCTTAAACCAATTCCCCCAGGTGATAAATAATTTTCAACTTTTCCTGGACAAGGAATAAAGTTTCTAGATGGATCTTCCGCATTTATTCTACATTCTAAAGCGCATCCATTTATCTTAACATCTTCTTGAGTAAAAGATAATTTTTCACCACTTGCTACTAATATTTGTTCTTTCATAAGATCAATGCCAGTTATCATTTCAGTAACACCATGCTCAACTTGTATTCTTGTATTCATTTCCATAAAATAAAAATTATTATCCTCATTTAAAAGAAATTCAACAGTTCCTACACTATTATACTTTACAGCTTTAGCTACTTTTACAGCCGCTTCACCCATAGTATTTCTTAAATCCTCATTTAATGCTGGTGATGGTGATTCTTCTACAAGCTTTTGATGACGTCTTTGTATTGAACAATCTCTTTCACCTAAATGAACTACATTCCCATAATTATCTCCAATTATTTGAATTTCTACATGTCTAGTATACTCTAAATATTTCTCCAAATAAACCATAGGATTTCCGAAATAGTTTTGTGCTTCTTTTTGGGCAGTTTCAATGGAGCTTATTAATTCGTCTTCAGAATTAACCACTCTCATTCCTTTACCTCCGCCTCCTGCTGATGCTTTAACTATAACTGGATATCCTATTTCTTTTGCAATTGCTATTGCTTCATTAATATTTTGTATTTCTCCATCTGTCCCAGGAACAGTAGGCACTCCAGCTCGCTTCATTGTATCTCTTGCATTAGATTTATCACCCATTAAACTTATAATTTCAGGACATGGACCTATAAATTTAATTCCAAATTCCTCACACATTTGAGCAAAATTTGTATTTTCTGAAAGGAAACCATAACCTGGATGAATAGCATCTACTTTAGCATGTATAGCGACACTCAATATATTTTGCACATTAAGATAACTATCCTTTACAAGTGTTTTACCAATACAATAAGCTTCATCAGAAATTTTTACATGCAATGCATCTTTATCAGTTTCTGAATAAATAGCAACTGTTGAAATTCCAAGCTCTCTGCAAGCGCGTATAATTCTAACAGCAATTTCTCCTCTATTAGCTATGAGAATTTTCTTAAACATATCTTTCTCCTTTTCAAATCACTTACTTACTTTTTATCTCAAATAGTGGTTGGCCGTATTCTACAAACTCTCCATCCTTAACTAATATATCAACTATAGTTCCTTGAACGCCCGCTTCAACTTCATTAAATAATTTCATTACTTCAATCAACCCAACAACAGTGTCACATTCTACCTCATCATTAACTTTAACGAAGGCTTGTTCATTTTTTTCTTTGGAAGAATAGAAACTCCCTGCAAAAGCGGCTTTAATATATTCCTTCTCTGTAATTTCTGGCTCAACGTCCTCATTGATACTTTTCTCAATTTTAGACTGAGCATCTTTAATTTCGCCTTTAGTAAACGTATTAGTACCAGCTAAACCTTCACATATCTTATTCTTATCTATTATTATCTTGCTATCTTCATGTTGAAATTCAAAGTGAGAAACCTCGAATTTATCAACAACTTGCATGATTTTTTCTATATCCTCTATATTAATCATAATTTCACTTCCTATTATAATATTGTAAGTCTTATTGCTTTTTTTAGTTCATCAATATATTTTTCTCTTTCAAAGTACAGCCTTTCGGCTTCCTTTAATGTAATCTGTTTAAATTTAATTTTACTATTAGGTTTTAGTTGAACTATTTTTTGAATATCTACAGAAACTACGTGAGCTATTTTAGGATATCCTCCTGTAGTTTGCTTATCTGCTAATAAAATAATAGGGTTACCGTCAGGCGGAATTTGAATAGTCCCAACAGAAACTTCTTCAGATATCATTTCCAATCTTTCTTTAAGTTCTATTTTTTCTCCACATAAACGATATCCCATTCTATCTGATTTATTATCTACATTAAACTCTGAATTAAAAAATTCATTTATACTTTCATCAGAAATATTATCAAATTGCCTGTCTTTAAAAACTCTAATAATTGTGCTATTGATATTTTCTACTGTTGAATCCCCAATATACCAACTGGGAGCTACAAACTCACCTTTTTGAGTTATCTCTTGTAACTTTTCTATTATTTTAATAGCTGCTACACTTTTAGTACCAATATTTAATATATCTCCCTTTTTCAAAGGTCTTCCATTAAAGCCTCCAAATTGTGCTCTTAAATATGTACTTTTACTTTCCATAACTTCTGGAACGGCAAAGCCGCCTGCTATAGCTAAATAAGAACGACATCCAGCTATACACGCTCCAAAATTTAATACACAGTCTTCCTTTAAATAAACTGGTCTTCCCATTGGAATTTTCTTTCCATTAATAGTAGGTGAAATATTTCCACCTGTTATAGAAATTAAGGCTCCCTTTTCTAACTCTAATGAGGGACCAATCATTGTAATTTCCAAAACACCTTCATTTTCATCATTTCCAACTGCAATGTTTGCAATTTTCATAGCATAAACATCCATAGCACCGCTAACTATAACCCCATATTTTTGATATCCATGTCTTCCCAAATCTTGAATAGTTGACTGCAGTCCTGGATTTAAAACAGATATACTCACTATTCTTCCTCCTTTAACTGTACATATTCTTCATAAGAAATAGGATAAAACTTAACTATATCTCCTGCCTTTAAAAGGCTTTTAGAATTTCTCTTTAAATCAAATAATTTTAATGGTGTCTTTCCTATAAGCTGCCAGCCCCCAGGAGTTTCTATAGGATATACCCCTGTCTGCATTCCAGCAATACCAACTGAACCTGCTGGTATTGCTATTCTTGGAGATTCACGCCTTGGAGCCGCAATTTTTTCAGACATTCCACCTAAGTATGGAAATCCTGGAGCAAAACCAATCATATAAACTAGATATTTTCCTTCAGAATGAATTTTTATAACCTCATCTACAGTAATATTATTTATTTTTGCAACTTGCTCAATATCTTGTCCAAATTCACCGCCATAGCACACTGGAATTTCAACTATATGTTCTTCATCTTCTAAAGAAAAATCAAGTTTAGATATTATATTATCCAAAATAACTTTTACCACTTCATAAGGGGATTCACTCTTCATATCCAATGGATTATAAATGACAGAAACACTTGTAAAAGCTGGTACATACTCCACCATTCCATAAAAAGGTTTCTCATCAAGATAAGTACAAAAGGTTCTTACTTTTTTATTTATATCCTCACTAATTTTTCTTCCGAACTCAACCAAAGCTGCTGTTTCACTTATTTGAGAAATTTTAGCTTTAAAATTGCTTTTTTCCATATCCATGTTTCACCCCTTTAGACCTTTTTCCTAATTTTATTTATTTTTCATTATCCCTATATAATATTTAAGATAATTCTCTGTAAAGTCTTTGAACTCTTTTCCCTATACCGCAGACAAACTCATAATTAAAGCTTCCAGCCATATTAGCTAATTCCTCAACATAAATAATATTTTCTCCATCTTTCCCAACTAAAGTTACTTCATCTTCAATCTTCACATTATCTATATGTGTAACATCCACCATCATTTGATCCATGCAAATCCTTCCTATAATTGGTGCATATTTACCATGTATCAATACTCTTCCCTTTGAAGAAAGAGCTCTAGGATATCCATCAGCATATCCTACAGAAAGAGTTGCTATCTTTGTTTCATTTTTTGTAATATAAGTTTTCCCATAACTTACTCCATGACCTGCATCAACTATATTTACATTTATCACATGAGTTTTCCATTGAAGCGCTGGTTTTAATGTAATAGCATTTTTATTAACTTCTTCAGATGGATATAATCCATAAGTAATTATTCCACACCTCACCATATCAAAGCGATGATGATCAAATTCCATAATTCCAGCACTATTACACATATGCTTAATAGGAATATTTATATCTCTTTCTTCTAGTAAAGCTACAAATTTATCATATTTGCTTATTTGCAATTTACTATAACTTTTATCAGCTTCATCTGCTGTAGCAAAATGAGTAAACAAACCTTCAACTACTAAATTTGAAAAAGTTAAAATCTCCTGAACTTCTGCTATTCCATCTTCATTTGCATCAAAACCTATTCTAGTCATACCAGTATCTAAAGCAATATGAACTTTTGCTTCTTTTTTGCATATTGCTCCTGCCTTTGACATTTCCTTAGCCATTTCAGTATTATACACAGTTTGGGTAATATTATTTTTGACTACTTCTATATATTGACTAGGTGAGGTATATCCGAGAATTAATATAGGTAATTCTATTCCAGATTTACGTAACTCTAGAGCTTCCTCTAAAGTAGCTACACCATAATAATCCACTTCACTTTTAAGAAAATTACCTAATTCAGCAGCGCCATGTCCATATCCATCAGCCTTAATTATTGCCATAATCTTCACATTTCTTTCTATTCGTTTTTTTGCTTCATTTATATTATGCAAAATAGCCTCTAAATCTATTTTTGCATAAGTTCTAAAATATTCTCCCATAAAAAGCCTTCTTTATTATATATTAATATATTTTGTGTAGTGGAATGATTTCTATATTTTCTTCTTCAAGGCTAAGCTTAATTTTTTTTACAAATTCCAATGCCTTAGCTCCATCTCCATGGACACATATAGAATCCACTTTAATTGGTATATCTTTACCTGTAATAGATGTAACCTTGTTTTCTTTTATCATCTTAATAACTCTTTTAATAGCAACTTCTTCATCTGTAATCATCGCTCCTTCTTTAGTCCTCGCAACCAAAGATCCATCTTCTTCATAAGCACGATCAGCAAAGGCCTCTCTTGCTACTTTTAATCCAATATTTTGTGCGGCATTTATCATTTCACTTCCAGATAAGGCAAGTAAAATCAGTTCAGGATTCACTTCATATATACCTTCACAAATAGCTTCAGCAAGTTTTAAATCCTTTCCCGCCATATTATATAAAGCTCCATGTGGTTTTACATGCTGCATTTTAATTCCTTGGGCTCTACAAAAAGAATCTAAAGCACCAATTTGATATTGCACCATAGCTTTAGCTTCTTTTGGAGATACATTCATATTTCTTCTTCCAAAGCCCACTAAATCAGGAAAGCCAGGATGAGCACCAACGCTAACGCCAGCTGCCTTAGCTAGTTTTACTGTATAGTCCATTACAAGCGGATCTGCTGCATGAAATCCACAGGCTATGTTAGCAGAAGATATATATGAAATCACTTCTTCATCCAAACCAAGTTTATAGCTTCCAAAGCTTTCTCCTAAATCACAATTTAAATCTACTTTATACATAATTACCCCCGTTTGATCAGTTATGAGTTAAGCCTCTTAACTGAATTTAATGTCTATATTTTTAGTATCCGTTATAAGCATATGGCCAGGAGAATGTGTAATCACTATTTTAGGTTTAACATTCATAACCACAGATTGTGGTGTCACACCACAAGGCCAAAATACTGGAACTTCTCCTTCTTTTATATTAACACTATCTCCAAAATCGGGCTTGCTAATGTCTGAAATTCCAATAACAGAAGGTTCTCCTATATGAATTGGTGTTCCATGAACCTTTGGCATTGCTCCAGTGACCATTACTGATTTAACAATTTGATCATAGGGAATAGGTCTCATGCTTACAACCATTTTTCCATTAAAGATCCCCGCTGGTTCACACTCTATATTGGTTATAAACATTGGCACGTTACAGTTTTCTTCTATATGCCTTACAGGTACTTCAGCCTCTAAAAGCTCTGATTCAAATGAAAAGCTACAACCTATTAAAAAGCTCACAAAATCGTCTCTCCATAAATGCTCAACACTCGTATATTCACCAGTTAATATTCCATCTTCATAAACTCTATATTTAGGTATATCATTAGCTATATCTGCATCTTCTGCAATATATCTTAAACTCCTGCTTCCCACATCACTAACTTCTAATATAGGACAAGCTTTTGGATTTCTTTGACTAAATAATAAGAAATCATAGGCTAACTCCTTTGGCAAGATAACCAAATTAGCTTGTGCATATCCAGCACACATTCCTGAAGTTGGTCCTGTAATTTTGCCTTCACGTATTAAATTTCGAACTTCACTCGGTTTCATCTTAGAATAATCCATAATTATCCCCTTCCTAATACTTATTCCTATATCACTACTTGCAAATCATTCAATGTGGGCAGCCCCTACACAACATTTTCATAAAAACCTAATTCAATAACTTTATCAAACCAAGTAGCACAGGTATCTTCTAATTTAATAGAATAAGATACACATTCTCTCATCAAATTAACTATTGAAAGATTCATTGATAATCCAAATCCATCTATAGCAGGTACAAGCCATCCATACATATCTATCATTCCACTTCTTGAAGCTACAACCATTGCTTCTTCTTGTAACTCTTTTGTATGTAGTATTTCTAAATCTTTCTTTAAATAAGCTATTGCTGCAATTAATCCATAACATCCCCAGTCAGAAACTGTTGCAGTAATAATATTATCTGCCTTTGTAGCTACTGCAATTCCACCATTACATCCACAATTACATTTTCCTTTAGCTGCATATGGAATATACTCTTCTAAATGTTCACTAATAGTTCCCATACCAATTTCATTTCCAAGATCTCCTATTGCTATATTAAGAACACCCTTGCCCTGTAATTTAGTAAATAAAATATCTTGTTTTGCCTCTAATTCAGTTACATTTAGTCCTACTGCATTATGATAAACACCAATTGAATTTGCCCCTGGACACTCAATGCTAATAACAGCGCTTGGTAATCCCTTAGCTATGATTTCATCAGCCTGCTTGGCAGCTACATTTTCATCCTTTGTAAATGGTATAGCTGCAATAGATATAGGATATTCTTTTAATTCCTCTATGCTATCATATAAGTGGACTCCTATTACTTGCGCTAAATTTTTTACAGCCTCCATATTATCTTCAGGACATATTATTACAGGTTTGACATTAAAAGCTTTAACTAAAGCTCTAGCTAATATCATAGAGCTAACAATTCCATCCATCTCAGCCTTTTTAAAAGGAAGAAGTACAAAACCAGTCATTATATAGACTAAGTCGCCATCTTTTAAGGTGTTCACCAATTTTTTTGCTGCATTTGTAGTTAAAGGCTCTTTTGTATACTCTCTTGCTGCAGAATATAAAATGCGGCATACACCATATCCCCTAGGGTCTAAATTCATTAAATTATCTAAATTCTCTCCCAAATTAAATATTGTTAATTCTTGTTGATTCATATTCTACCTCCTATTCTGTTTTTGTTTCTTCTAAGAACTCATTTAACAATGCATCTTGTAATTTCTTTACAAGCTCTGGTGCTTTTCCCCCTACAGGTATTCCATCTATTTCACTGGTTGCCATACAAAATTGACCTGAACTAGTAACTATAACTTCATCTGCCTCCATTAATTCCTTCAAGGTAAATGCTGTTTCATCTACAGGAATATTAAAGGATTTACACATTTTAATAAGGTGAGCTCTTGCTATACCTGGTAAAATTAAATTGTCTGTTGGAGCAGTTTTTAATATACCATCCTTAATAATTGATACATTGCTATGTGCACATTCAGTTACTCTATCCCCTCTATGAAATACAGCTTCCTGACATCCTGCCTCTTCAGTTTTTTGAGATGCAATTACACTTGGTAATAAATTTAAGGTTTTGATATTACAGTGTAAAAATCTAGTGTCTTCTAAAGTGATTAACTTTAATTTTTGTGACATATCCTTAATATTTAAAGGCTTTAACATAATCCATAGATTTGCAGGGACCTCATCTCCAGGAAAAGCATGATTTCTCATTCCAGTTCCTCTAGTAATTTGCCAATATACAAATTGTTCTCCTGAATCAACCTTTAATACCATCTCCTTAAGGATTTCTTTTACTTGCTCCTTTGAATAAGGAATTTTAATTCCTAATAAACCAGCGCTGTTGTAAAATCTTTCAATATGCTCCTCCAATGCAAAAATCTTGTGATTTCTGCTATAAGTAGCATCATAAACTCCATCTCCAAAATAGCAAACACGATCAAGCATTGGTACTGTCATTTCCTCTAATAATCCAAACTTTCCATTATAATAACCTAAATTCTCCATTGTATTTTCCTCCTAAAATTCTTAAAATAAAAAACCAGACATATTTTAGACCTTTGAATTTGACTTCTTCGTCTAAAGTATATCTGGTTTTTCTTTGAAACTAATACTATATTCATATAGTATATCTCACAGAAATATTTTTCAATATTTTTTAAAATTCCAGTTAATTTTATTGTTATTTGCTGTATTACCAAAATTTTTTCTTATATTTTAAAAAATTCAATTATAAACCTCAAATTTTTAATATGCCTATTTACTCTTCTACCTCTGGTATTACACTAAATGTATTTTTTATATTTTTTAAAACAAAATGCGTTTTAGTTGCTGATACTCCTTCTATACTTTTTATTGCACGATGAATTTTCTCAAGATGATCAGATGATTGACAAATTATTTTAAGCATAAAATCATAATCTCCAGTTAAATAATAACATGAAACAATATTATCATTCCCTTTAATAGCTGAAGTAAATTTATCATAGAACTTTGGATGTTCAAGACTAACTTCCATCAAAGCACACACATCATTATCTAATTTTTTTTGATCTACTATAATGGTATAATTTTGAATCACCTTATTTTTCTCCATTTTATGTATGCGTTCAAGAACTGCTGAAACTGATAAATGAATTTCATTACTTATAGAGGCTGCTCTAATTCTGGCATTTGATTTCAAACATTTTAATATTTTGTAATCCATTTTATCCATAAATATCTCCTTAGTTAAGAATTCATTCTTAACTTAATATATTCTTTAATATATCTAACACAATTTTCAATTCCTAATTTACTAGTATCAAGAGATAAATCATAATTTTTTACGTTTTCCCACTTGTTTCCCGTGTGGTAATAATAGTATCCTCTTCTATACTTATTCAATTTCCTAATTTGCTTAGCAGCCTCTTTTTCTAAAATACACAAACTTTCCATTTGATGTTTAATACAATACTCATTAGATGCATGAATAAAAATCTTAAATACATTTAGATTATCCTTTAAAATATAATCTGCACAACGCCCTATTACAACATAAGATTCTCTTTCTGCTAATTCCCGCAGTATCTTAGCTTGATAATTAAATAAATTATCATTTGAAGTAAAATCATTACTTTCTGGCGGAATCAATTCACCTTCATATACCTTCTTTGACACCATATATAGTAAACTACTTTTAACATGCTCATCTGCATTTGCAAATAGTGATTCATTAATCCCACTATCATCTGATGCTAAACGTAATAATTCTCTATCATACATATTAATCTCTAGATCCTTTGAAAGCATTTTACCAATTGTTGTTCCACCACTTCCACAAGTTCTTGTGATTGCAATTACAAACCTATCCATATTGCCTCCCCCTTTATTTAATAGTGTAAATTACTTTTTTATTTTTTCATAACTTACTTTACACTATCATTTCATATGACCATCCTTTTATTCTCCTAAGTATGCTTTTCTAACAGAATCGTCATGTAATAAATCTTGTGCTAATCCTTCTAATACAACACTACCTGTTTCTAAAACATAACCTCTATCAGCTATTTGAAGTGCAGCATTTGCATTTTGCTCTACTAAAAGAATTGTTGTTCCAGCTTTACGGATGTTTTTTATTATTTCAAATATTTCTTCAACTACAATAGGAGCAAGACCCATTGATGGTTCATCAAGCAATAATAATTTAGGTTTTGCCATTAACGCTCTCCCTATTGCAAGCATTTGCTGCTCACCACCTGACATAGTTCCTGCAAGCTGCTTTCTTCTTTCCTTTACTCTTGGAAACAATGTAAATACCTCTTCCATTGATACTTTGATTTCAGATTTACTCTTTCTTAAATAAGCTCCTAATAAAAGATTTTCTTCTATTGTCTGATCACCAAATACTCTTCTTCCTTCTGGAACTTGGCTAAGACCATAAGATACTATCTTGTGTGCTCCAATATTGCTAATCATTTTCCCATCATAAGTGATTTCACCAGATTTAATTGGATTTAAACCGCTAATTGCTCTGAGTGTACTAGTTTTCCCAGCACCATTAGCTCCAATTAAAGTTACAATTTCTCCATTATTTACTTCTAAACTCAAATCGTGAATCGCATGAATTGCACCATAAGATATATTAATATTTTCTACTTTTAACATATTATTGTGCCGCCCCCTTTCCTAAATACGCTTCAATTACTTGTGGATTTTTTTGAATTTCTTTTGGAATTCCTTTAGCAATAATTTCGCCAAAAGAAAGTACATAAATGTATTCACATACATTCATTACAAGTTTCATATCATGTTCGATAAGTAAAATAGATATTTTAAACTCATTTTTTATCCAGCGAATAAGTTCAGTAAGTTCCACTGTTTCTTGAGGATTCATACCAGCGGCTGGCTCATCAAGAAGTAAAAGCTTAGGCTTAGCTGCTAATGCTCTAGCTATTTCTAATCTTCTTTGTTTACCATAAGGGAGATTACTCGCAAGCTCATCTGCACTATCGTCTAATTTAAAAATTTTTAATATTTCTAAAGCCTCTTGCTTCATTTTTTGTTCCTCATAAATGTGAGCTGGAGTCTTAATAATAGATGTAAACAAACTAGATTTTGCTTGAAAGTTAAAACTAATCATAACATTTTCAAGTACAGTTAATTCAGTGAAAAGTCTAATATTCTGAAATGTTCTAGCAATATGCTTTGATGTAATATCATAAGGTTTAGTTCCATCAATACGTTCACCATTTAATTGTATTTTTCCTTCTGTTGGTTTATATACACCAGTAAGCATATTAAAAAGAGTTGTTTTACCTGCACCATTTGGACCTATAAGACCAATTAATTGATGTTCCCCAATTTCCATATTTACATCAGAAACGGCAGTAAGACCACCAAATTTTATTGTTAATTTTTCTACTGAAAGTAAAGACATACTACTCACCAGCCTTTTCGTCTTGAACTATATTTTTTGTAGAGTTTTTTCCAAATTTCTTAAAAAATTTTATTATATTATCTACTGTAATTTCCCTTGTTCCAAGAATACCTTGTGGACGGAAAATCATCATGAGCACAAGCATAACAGCATATATTAAAATACGATATGTCTTAAATACCTCACTAAGTCCTCTTAGACATTCAGGTAAATAAATAAGAATTGAAGTTCCAATTACAGTTCCTGATAAACTTCCCATTCCACCAAGTACTACATAAGTTATTAACTCAATTGACTTTGAAAATGCAAAGCTTGCTGGATCAATAAAGGAATTAAAGTGTGCATATAAGCCCCCAGCAAGACCAGCCATACTGCTACCTATAATAAATGCAATCATCTTGTATTTAGTAGAATTTATTCCCATAGCTTCTGCTGCTATTTCATCTTCTCTAATTGACATAATTGCTCTACCTTTTGAAGAATGAATTAAATTTTTTAGTATTGCATAACAAAGTGCTACACCTATTAATACTATTAAGAAAGAAGTGCTTCCTGGTATTCCTGAAATCCCTCTAGCACCACCAACATAATCTACATTTTGAATTACTACCTTTACTATTTCTCCAAACCCTAAGGTACAAATAGCTAAATAATCCCCTTTAAGTCTTAATATTGGATATCCAATTAGCGCTGCTAAAATTCCAGCTAATATGATTCCTACAAGTAAGGCAATTGGAAAGGGCATATTAAAATTTTTAGTCATTATTGCAGATCCATATGCTCCTATTGACATAAAAGCAGCATGTCCCATAGTAAATTGACCAGTAAACCCTAATATAAGATTAAGACCTAAGGCTGCAATTAAAAAAATACCAATTTGTTTCATAATTCTAAGTATATAATCACCAATTATTCCTTGGTTTACAAGAAACATTAGAAACACATAAATTAATGCAAGGACAACTGTTGTAATCATATATCTAGTGTATGTGGTTTTAACCAGACTTAAGCTTGTACTATTTTCATTTTTGCTTATCTTATTTATCATTTTCATCACCTACACCTTCACATTGTTTTTCTTACCAAATAAACCTGTTGGTTTTACAATAAGAATTATAATTAAAATTGAAAAAGCAATTGCATCTGATAATCCTGAACTAATATATACCTTTGATAAAGTCTCAATAAGTCCCATTGCAAGTCCACCAAACATGGCCCCTGGTATAATTCCAATGCCCCCAAGAACAGCAGCTACGAAAGATTTAAGTCCTGGCATAACACCCATAGCAGGCTCAAGTCTAGGATATAGCATACCAACAAGTACACCAGCTGTGGCAGCTAGCGCTGAACCTAAAGCAAAAGTTAAAGAAATTACTCTATTAATATTTATTCCCATTAATGCTGCTGCATCTCTATCATAAGAAGTTGCTCTCATTGCTCTACCTGTTCTAGTTTTATTTACAAGGTATTGTAATGCAACACATAATATAATAGTAATAGCAAGTGCTATTATTTGAAGATTACTTATTGTTATTGCTCCAATTTTATAAGAAATTAAAGGAATTACTTCTGGAAAATTTCTAGTATTTGGACCTGCAACAAAATCAGCTTTTACAAAGTTTTGTAATATAAGTTCCATTCCCATTGTGGTTATTAACAATGTTACATTAGGTGAATTTCTAAGTGGTTTATAAGCAATTCTTTCAATTAACATACCTAAGACAGCACATGAAACCATAGAAAAAATCAAACTTGGAATAAATCCAAGACCTAATACAGTTGCTGCAAAGTAACCTAAGAAAGCACCAACCATATAAATATCACAGTGAGCAAAATTAATTAATTTAATAATTCCATATACCATAGTGTAGCCAATAGCTATTAATGCATATACACTACCTAGGCATATACCATTTACAATTTGTTGTAATAAAGTACTCATGTACACCTCTCCTTTATAAAAGGCTATATCTCTAGGTCTACTTAAATTACAGCTTACCCCATTAATATAGCCGCTAAACAATAAAATTTAATTTTCTTTAGAATTATTTAACCTCAGTTTCAAATTCAAATTGTCCTTTTACAACTTTATTAATAACTACACTCTTAATTGGGTTATGTTTATCATCGAATTTATAATGTGTGGTTCCACAATCTGCATCTAACTTAGCCATTGCATCTTTAATAGCATTTTCATCTGTGCTGCCTGCTTTTTTAATTGCTTCTGCTAAAATGTATACTGAATCATAACTAAGTACTGAGAATGCACTAGGATCACCATTATATTCTTTTTTGTAATTTTCAACGAACTTTTTAATTGATGCATTATCTGATTTTAACGATAAGTGATCTGTAAAGTAAGATCCTTCAATTGCATCTCCTCCAACTTTTACAAGACCTGGATCACTCCATGAATCACTACCTACGAATGGTGCCTTTATACCAATTTCTCTTGCTTGTTTTGCAATTAATCCAACAGTTGAGTAGTTATCTGGAAGATAAATTACATCCACATTTAATTCTTTTATTTCAGTTAAAAATGCTTTGAAATCACTTTCTCCTGCATTGTAAGTTTTTTCATATGCTACAGTCCCCCCTGCCGCTTCAAAGTTTTTCTTAAATTCTTTTGAAATACCTACACAATAATCATTACCAATATCATAAAGCATTGCTACTTTTTTAGCTTTTAAATTTTCTGACGCGAATTTTGCACCAACTTGACCTTGTAATGGATCTATAAAACATGCTCTAAATACATAATCTCCACCTTCAGTAGTAACTTTCTCATTTGTTGACCCCGGAGTAATCATAACTACTTTTGAATCTTTTGCAACTGCTGCCATTGGAATTGAACATTTACTTGCATATGTTCCGACTACTGCCGAAACTTTATCTTGCGTAATTAACTTTGTAATGGCATTTGGCGCTGTTGCTGCTTGATTTTGATCGTCTTCTGAAACAAGCTCTAACTTTTTACCAAGAACTCCACCAGCATCATTTATTTCTTTTATTGCAAGTTTAGATCCGTTTTCCATTGCTGCACCCAAAGCTGGAACATCACCAGTTAATGGAAATACTCCTCCGATCTTAATTGTATCTCCACTAGCTGCACTTCCCCCATTTGAACTTACTTTAGCTGTCTCACTACACCCCATAAACATTGTTGCTGTCATTGCTAATACAGTTACTACCCCCAATATTCTTTTGAAAAATGTCTTTTTAATCATAAATATCTCCTCCAAATTTTCAATTTTTTTATTTAATACTAGTCCTGTTTTATACAAAAAAAGCGTCTATAAAATCTTCCTTGATTTTATAGACGCCTTTGTCATATAGTTAATATTTTTAATCCTATTTTATTGTTTTCACCATATTATGCATAATAATATTTACTTTTCTATTTTGAATATATTCCAAAGAATTATTGTAAGATAATTTTTTAACGTTAAAATTATTGTAAAAAAAAATAGCTGGTGTTATTAACACCAGCCATTGTGTATAAATCTATTATACGGTATGTTACACAATTGTCAATAACTATTATGAGAATAATTGTAATTTCAAAAATATTTTCAGTTTTTTCTTAATATTCAATATTTTTTTCGCTTTGTATAATCATCAACTGCTTCTTCCTTAGTACCATACTTGTTTACCATACTGTTCAGATAATTTTTTCCTTATGATTCATTACAATAGGAAGCTGTACTTACAACGCTACGGGTTAAAATAATGTAAATAATCCAATATTTTCATTGACTTTTATTTATGCAGTACGTACAATTATCAATAAATAGACAAATTTATTGATATATTGAGTAATTTTGCATAATAAAAAATTTATTGAATGTAATGTTATGCACTTTATTATAGAAGGTGGTACGTATGAATTATAAAGTAGGAAAAAGTTCAAAAGGTGATTTAAATGAAGCAGTATCAGAAGCTACGCTTGGGCTTAAAGCACCTAAATTAATTTTATTTTTTTCCAATGTTGAACCTTTTGAAGAATATTCTAAGAAAATTAAAGAAAAATTTCAAAGCAGTATTATTATTGGCTCCACCACATTTGCAGGCTTTTGTATGGATGGGGCTTATAAAAATTCACTGATGGTTATGGGCATTGAGGATGGAATTGAATGTTATGCCGATATATTAGAAGAGGTAGATAAATATCCTCTTAAATACATAGACAGAGTTACTAAATGTGTTAATAATTTTCGTGATAAATCTAATACCATATGCTTTGAAATTTCTACTGCTTTAATAAGCTGTGAAGAACTAGTTTTATCTACATTAAATTCAGTCCTTGATGAACATAAGATTCCCCTATTTGGTGGATCTGCTGGTGACAAAGGTAAGGCTGAAAAAACAATGGTTTCTTTTAACGGCATAGTATACCAAAATACATGTGCTTTTGTAATCATCAAAAATTTAAGCGGTAAAATCACATTATACAGAGAAAATATTTATAAAAAAACTGCTCATTATTTTACTGCCACTAAAGTAGATACAAGAAATCGTATAGTATATGAATATGATAATAAACCAGCAGCACTTGTTATGGCACAAGCATTAAACACCACTGTTGAAAATCTTCCTAAATATTTAGATAGTTATCCTTTAGGTAGAATTATTGGAAGTGACCTGTATATTACAGCGAACCAAATGGTTACTAAAAATAATGGAATGTCGTATCACGCGAAAGTATATAATAATTCAAAAATGGTTCTCTTAGAGCCTGATGATTATAAAAATGTAATTAATGAAACAATTGCTACTGTGAAAAAAGAAGTTCCAAATCCATCATTAGCTATTATGGTTAACTGTCTGGCAAGATCAATGCTTTTCGAAGCAGATGGGTATTTAAATGAGTTTGCTAAAAATATGGGCAATGCTTTAGGTAACTATATAGGTTTTGCAGGTTATGGAGAACAGCTTAGAGATCAACACTTTAATCAAACAATGGTTCTTGCTGTATTTGAATAGAATGAGGTAATGCGATATGAAGTGGTTTAAATTTAAAAAAAATAAAAATCAAAACGAAGAAGAAAATATTCAAAATGAACAGAATAACAAATTAAACACAGAAAAAATGTCTAATTACGATAAGTATGTTAACTATGGTATTTTACATATGGAAAAAAAATTTGGCGAATTCATGGATGAAGAAGTTAGAGTGACTCAATCCATTAAGGAAATCGACAATACATATTCAAAAATCAATGCCATACAAAATGTAATTAACAATATAGACTCTAATTTTAATGATTTTAGCCAATATGCTAATAAAATTAATGATGTTATGAATCGCTCTGACAGTGCAGTAAAGCAAGCAGATAATAAAATGGGTACGTTGGCAGATAAAATTAATGGAACATGTACTCAGCTAGATTCAATTACAGAGGCTTTTCATGAATTAGAAAATAACTCTAGAAACATTCAAAATATGTCAAATAGTATAACAGGCATAGCTAGCAATACAAATCTCCTAGCTTTAAATGCATCTATTGAAGCAGCAAGAGCTGGTGAAGCAGGTAGAGGTTTTTCTGTTGTAGCAGATGAAATTAGAAAATTATCCTTATCAACAACAGAATTAGTTAGTGGAATTGATAAAAGTGTTAAAGAATTATATGAAAGCATAGACTCTCTTAGAGAGGAAATCAGAAATTCTAAAACAACAATTACTGATAACTATGAATATGCTCAAAATGTTCAAAAAGATTTCAAACAAGTAACTGATTGCACTATTGAAGCCAAAGAGTTTAGCCAGCATATAATTAAAGGAATTGAACGTACAAGCTCTGAGATTAGCGGTGCAGTAACTGGTGTTGACTCTGTCACTGAGATTGTGAATTCTTTGGGTAATAAATTAGATACATTAAATTTAAGAATGAGCACAAGGTCAACTATTATCTGCGATATTATAAACTTTATGCAGCAGATTGAAAATTTACTAGCTGACTCTATTAATGATAATGGAAAGTAATTAAATATGCTTTAACTTAAAATATAATTTATATCATCAACAATTCTATTATCCCATATGTTATATTTCAACATAACATAAATATATTAATCCTAAGAAATAGTGATTTCTTATATTATATATAAAAGCTGAGATTTTCCTAATGGTACAAATCTCAGCTTTTATAAAAATGATTTAACAATATCAAGCTTCATACTATTTGTATCTTCAAAGCACTTTAATATGTCTCCCCCTTATGTTTCCTATAAATTATCAATTAAAGCCTTTCTAGCTTCTTTTAGTTCATAGCTATTTAAGTTTAGAATATCTATTGTATAATTAGCTCTTAAATATTCATTACTATTTTTATCATTACTTTTAGGTATTATCTCTCACCACTTGCAATACTATAATAAAAATAATCATTAGGATTATCTATAACTGGATTTATAAATTTATCATCATAATTATTCTTTTTATAAATTCCACAGCTATTCTTTTCATTACAAGAAACCAAAATATTATTATAATCCTGAAATTCTTTAGGGTAGAAATCTCTTGGTTTTATATGTTCTATGTGACCGTCATCATTTGTATATATTCTTTTTTCACAATAAGGACAATATTCTTCCTGCTCAACAAGTAATATATTTTCCTTAATTTTATTTCTAATATCGTCCTTATTATAATCTTTCCACGATTTATGAGTATGTTTTTTCTTATAATCTAATAAAAAGTCAGGTTCTTGTTCTTTATTAACCTTTAGCATTTTTTTTATTCCTAACTGATACATCCAATCTTATTCTCATAATATCTTTATCTAGATCTCCTAAATACGTTCTTAGATAATTAAATAAATTTTTAAATTCTTCTGTATCATATAAATTTCTATTTAATAAATCATATATTTTGTTTAATTTATCAGTGATATCGTCATTTCTTAAGCTATCTAATTTCATAGTTGTACTTAAGATATCCCCTATGCTTTTTCCATAAGTTTCACTTAATTCATCATTATCAACTAACTTAATTCCCTTTTCATCTTTTGCCATTACTCTTAACTCATTAGATGTTATATTCCCAATTACATGAGGTGAGTGAGTTGCTATAATTAATTGATTATTATGTCCAATGCTCTTATATACATCGATTATCTTTCTTTGCCATTCTGGATGAAGTGATATTTCTGGTTCATCAATTAATATTATTGAATTATTTACTTCTAAAAACTTAAGCGACAATGCTCTTAAGAACAATTGCTTTTCACCTGATGACAAACCAGCAATATCAAATTCTTTGCCTAAGCTATTTCTAAATATAGGTTTTGTCTCACTTGTTTCAGATAACCCTACCAACTTAATATCTAAATTCATAATAGAAAATATACTATTTATATCATCACAAACTTTATCTATAACTTGACCTATAGTTTTATTTCTGTTTTTAAATATTTCTTTATTAATCCTTGTAGCTATAAATGATGGCACATTTTGAGTCATATTTTGATCTACTATATTTTGAAAATGTGGTGTAAAATTCAGCGTATTGTCCACCTTATTAATCTTTTCAAAATTTATTTCTGTTGGCATATATACAACTTTAGGATCAGTAGACCTATCCCCTAATGCATAAGCAATCTCTGGACTTAACATCCCAATTTCATTCTTCTCTAACTTCACAGTTGCTGTATATAATGCAGGAGTCAGCTCCACTTTATTATCTCCCACTTCTTCATAATCACATTCATCTATTTCAAATGAATCATAAATGCACTTTAATAAAGTAGTCTTTCCCGAACCATTTTCACCGATAATAACAATTGTATCTAATATTTTTTCATTATTATCTTTAAAATCTATCTCTAAATCATTAAATATTTCATGATTATTAAATTTTATTTTTTCTAACTTCATCTTATATCACCTCTCTTATCTTCAAGTTGTTTTTCATATGATGTTACTATCTAACATTTCCCCTTAGGTCTCCCACTTATTTGGAATTATTTAACTTCATTTAATTCCTCAAATTTTATTTTTTATATTCATCATACTCAACATTCTAAAAAAACACTAAATATTTTCTTTAATGCAAATTAGTTTATATTTTGCTTTGATACTAACAATATTATAGCTAAATAAAGACAGTGTTTCAATACTCGCCCAACTTTGAAGTTTTACTTCATTAGAGTAAAGCTACATAGATTAAACATAAGCCACTTCTTAAGTCATACAATATATCTCTCACAAATGTTTATAAACTTCCCAATCTATGATACAATCAAGTGTAAAATTCCACACGATATAACATAATATAAATAATTATAGAATTTAATCATATGAAAAACGAGGTAATAAAATGATAAAAATTGATAACTTGTCGTACTCATTTCCAAATAAGGATCTATATCATAATATTTCATTTACTTTAGAAAATGATCAGCATTGTGCTTTTATAGGTTCTAGTGGTAGTGGGAAAAGTACACTAATAGATATACTCATGGATCCTGAGAACTATATGTTTGATGGTACTCTAGAGATTGATCCAAATTGTAGGATTGGATATGTGAGTCAGTTCTGTGAGGTAGATAACACAAAAGAAACAACAGTTTTCGAATATCTATGTGAAGATTATATTAAACTGCAAAATGAGATAACTTCTATTTGTAGCTTAATGGAAACATCTTCTGATATTGATGCCCTACTAGAAAAATATCAAGAAGCTTTAGATGCTCTTGATGTAATTGGTGGAGATGATTTTGAAAGCACTCTTAGTAAGAAATTAAATCTTGCAAACCTAAGTAAACTTAAGGATTCAAAGATATCTGATTTAAGCGGTGGAGAGTTTAAGCTTATCCAAGTAATTAGGGAAATGCTTAATAGTCCAGACTTAATGATTATGGATGAACCTGATGTATTTTTAGACTTTGAAAATCTTAATTCTCTTAAAAACCTAATAAATTCTCATAAGGGAATGATGTTAGTTATTACTCACAATAGATATCTATTGAATAATTGTTTCAATAAAATTATTCACCTTGAAAATCATGAGCTCCAAGAGTTTGATGGAAGCTATATAGACTATAACTTTACATTACTTCAAACTAAAATCGAACTTCAAGAACTATCTGTTGCTGATGATGAAGAAATTGAGAGAAACGAACGCATAATCAAGAGACTGAGAGATAGAGCTGAAGTTACAGGGGAAACTGCTGCTGGAAGGTATCTAAAAGGTAAAATGAAATTCCTAGAAAGATTAGAAGCTCGTAGAATAAAAAGACCTTTTGTTGAAATCAAGCAGCCTTATATACGTTTAACTACTAACAACCAAGTTGAAGAAAAAGTTGCTCTAAAAGTTAATAATTATAGTACTGGCTTTGATGAGATACTTTTAGAAAATGTTAATTTTGAGATTAAATCTAACGATAAAGTAGCTATTGTTGGTTTAAATGGTACAGGAAAAACTACTTTACTTAGAGATATCTTTAAGAATGACAACCCTGCTATTGAAATAGATTCTGAAATTGAAGTTGCATATTTATCACAGCTTCAAGGCGAAATATTAAATGAGTCTAATACAATACTTGAAGAATTCTTAGACGCAGGATTTAAAACTTATGATGATGTTGAAACTTACATTTCAAACTATGATTTTGAAGAAGAAAGAATCAACCAAAAAGTAAAAGATTTATCTGGTGGTGAAAAGAATATACTTCAATTAGCCAAAATTTCTGCAAGCAAAGCAAATATGCTGCTTTTAGATGAACCAACAAGCCATTTAGATATATATTCACAAATGGCCCTTGAAGAAGCTATAGAAAAATACAATGGTGCTATTTTAATGATATCTCATGATTACTATTCCATAATTAATTGCGTAGATTATGTTTTACTTATTGAAGATAAAACAATCAGAAAAATGAATATGAGAAAATTTAGAAAGATGATTTATGCGAAATACTTTGATAAAGACTATTTAGAAATTGAACAAAAGAAAAGAGATTTAGAAATTAAAATAGCCATCTCCCTAAGAAATACTGATTTTGAACGTGCAAAAGCCTTATCTGAAGAGTTAGAATCATTGATTAAATTGCTTTAAGCACGATAAAAAATGGTATCTGACTAACATATATTCTTCTTTAAAGGGGCAGATTAACTACATATAATTAAATTAATTTTAAATATCATAAAAGAGGTGTACTATGATAGCGGAAAAAAAGCTCGCAGAAAAGCGATTAACAGAAGCTTATAAGAATGCTAAAATTGAATATTTTGATAACAACTCTAAATACATATTTTTCAGTGATTGCCATAGAGGTGATGGTACACCCTCTGATGAATTTGCAAAAAATCAAAATATTTTTTTATTTGCATTAGAATTCTATCTTAATAATGGGTATACTTATGTTGAAGTTGGCGATGGAGATGAACTTTGGGAACACTCTAACTTTAAACATATAAGACTTGCACATGATGAAGTATATGCTCTATTAAAAAAGTTCTTTGATTCTGATAGATTGATTATGTTATATGGTAATCACAATGTACACTTAAAATATAGCAATTATGTAGAAAAGAATTATTATAAATTCTATGATGAATATAACGAAGAAGAAATAGAGTTATTTCCTGGAATCACACCATATGAGGCAGTGGTATTTAAACATAAAAACACAGGTCAGGAAATACTAACTGTTCATGGTCATCAAGGAGACAGGATGAACGACAATTTGTGGCGTTTTAATATGCTTACAGTAAGATATTTTTGGAAATTCCTTCACTCAATAGGATTCATAAATCCTGCAAGCCCTGTAAAGAGTTCTGAAAGGATTCATAAAATCGAGCGTATTTATAGTCATTGGATTAAAATGAATAAAATCATGATCATCTGCGGACATACTCATAGGCCCCACTTTCCAAAAGTCAAGGAATTACCTTACTTCAATGATGGATCATGTGTTAGGGCAAGTGGAATCCAAGGAATTGAAATAGTAGATGGAAAAATTATGCTTATTGAATGGAGAATCAGAACTGATTCAGAGGGTATTCTTCATATAAAAAGAAAAATATTAAGAGGTCCAGAGCAAATTGAAAAATTTGACCTAAGAAATAATAAAACTAGTATGAAATAAGCTATAATATCAGCAAATTCTTCTAAGAAATATTATTTATTAAAGCTGAGACTTTCTAAATATATATATTGCGATTCACAATGCACATTTCACAATTGCGGCTAAAATTCTTGCAATATTTTTAAAATTATGATTAAGAATTTTTTTGCAATATATAAGAAAATCTCAGCTTATAAAATTACTAATTTACTACTTACTGTTTAATCTTAGGAATTCCCTACAATTTTATTATAATCTACACCAGCTTTAATTAAAAGTTGTTTCACTGACTCACTTTTTACATTAAACAAAGTATTTTTACATCCATTAAATGCTCCTTGTTCTATTTTAGTTATACTGTCAGGAAGAACTATGTTTGTTAAGTTTATGCAGTTTTGAAATGCACTATGCTCTATTGTTATAACAGTATTAGGAATTTTTATACTGCTTAAGTTTGTACATCCATAAAAAGTACCAATTCCTATATCTATAACTCCATCAGGAATAGTTATACTGCTTAAATTCTTACATCCATCAAAGGCACTACTTCCTATGCTTGTTACAGTGCTAGGTATTTCTATGCTTTTTAAATTTACTCCTCCAGAAAATGCATTCCATCCTATATCTGTCACACCATCTGGAATTGCGTATTTTTCGTCAACTTTCCCAACAGGATAATTTAACAATTTAGTTCCATTTTTGCTATACAATACTCCATCAACGCTCTTAAAAGTTATATTGTTGCTATCTACAGATATATTTTTTAAGTTTGTGCATCCTGATAATGCATATCCATCTATACTTTGTACACTAGCAGGAATGTTTATGCTTGTTAAACCCGTACACCCAAAAAACGCTGATCTTCTTAAGGCTGTTATACCATTTGGAATAGTTATATTTGTTATATTCTTATTTAGATAAAATGCTTTATTTCCTATACTTTTTATTGCAACATTATCAATTTTATCTGGAATTACAACATTGCTGTCATTACCTAAATAAGCCATTATTACACCAGTTTGTTTATAAAAAGCCCATGCTCCTTCTATTGTGACATTTTGAAATTGACCACTACTATTAATGACATTATCCCCAAACTCATTTGGCGTACTACCTAACATATAGCCTTTTGTATCAAAATAATATAAACTTCCATCAATTACTCTCCAGCCTGTAGCCCATGAATTTCCTTCTGAATACCACCAGCCTTTTTTATCTTGCTTCCATTCTGCATTTGCACCTATTGGATTTAACATTAATACAGAAGCTACTACCAAAGCACTAGCAATTACTTTTGTTAATTTCAATTTTTTCATATTATCCCCCTATTTTTCCTAAAATTACAAAATATCATTTTATTGTATTTTAACATAATTATAAATAATATTCCATAATGTTGTTTGTTGTTAAAAAGGTTTATTTAAAAGAAGGTTTAAATTTTATAAGTTTATTTGAAAATACAATACATATACTATAAAATATTTTTTGAGGTGTTATGATGAAAAAAACTATTAATGTTGTAGCTGCAATTATAAAAAATGAGAACGAAAAAATATTATGTGCTTTACGCTCTCCTATTATGAAATCACCAAATCTTTGGGAGTTTCCAGGTGGTAAAATAGAAGCTAACGAAACTCCAAAAGAAGCTATTGAAAGAGAAATTTTTGAAGAATTAAATTGTAAAGTGCGATATATTAATATACATAATGAAAATAGACATGAATATGATGATTTTATTGTAAATTTGATAACTACTAACTGCGAATTAGTAAATAGCTATCCTAAAGCTAATGAACATGCAGCTTTATTATGGCTGAAGCCAGAAAGTCTGCTTTCTTTGAAATGGGCTCCTGCAGATATTCCTGCTGTGCTTGAAATAATAAAAAATCATGCTATTATTTAGCATGATCTTTTACACTATTAGATATATTAAATTGAAACTAATTGATTTGTTCATTAATTTGAAAATTTTCTATTCAGATAAAACCCTGTATTAAAATTTTCACTTTATAGATAACTATTAAGATTTATTTGTTCTTTGAACTCATCTAATCCTACTCTATCTATGTAATCTCCTAATCTTTCTCTGTTAGTTGCATTTTCTCTATATACTTCAATAACTTTTTCTATTAAATCATATACTTTTTCTTCTGATACAGAAAGTGCTATTCTATCTGCTATTCTTGGTCTTGCTCCACCTTTTCCGCCAACATAGAACATCCATCCTTTTCCGCTTCCTATTAATCCTATATCTTTAAATGCACTATCTGCACAGCTATGAGGGCAACCACTTACTCCCATTTTTAATTTATTAGGTAATTCTTTTCCATGATATAAGCTGTCCAATTTTGAACCAACTGCCACTGAATTTTGAAGACCTCTTTTACAAAAAGTAGTTCCTGGACATACTTTTATACTTCTTACACATAGACCTACTGCTGCACCTGGATCCATCCCTAGATCATCCCAAGCATTATCTAAATCTTCTTCTTTTAATCCAACTAATGCAATTCTTTGAGCTCCTGTAACTTTAATAGCCGCTGCATTATATTTTTCAGCTACATCTGCAATATTTCTTAAAATCTCTGGAGTTACAAGTCCAGCAGTTAAATGTGGAGCAATTGCATATGTTTCCTTATCCCTTTGTAATATTGCCCCTTTTTCTAATAAATCAGTTTTCATCGCGTATCTCTCCTAATTCTAATTCTCAAAATAAAGTATTAATGTTATATAATAATTTCTATTAGTTATTGTATCATATTTATAATCCAACCTCTAGCGAAAACATGATATTCGAAATATTCTAAATATTTAAAAGCTTTTAATATATAATATATCTTTTGATGAACTCTATTTATTGTAGCTTTTATCTTATTGGTTCTTACTATGCTTTTGCACTTTTATATCGACTATAATATAATTTTGTTTAGAATAATTAAAGCTGAGGCCTTCTAAATATTAGAAAATCTCAGCTTATCTCTTAAATTAATTCTTGAATCTTATTTTAGATATCTCATCTACATTTAAGCCTGTTAATTTGCTTATATCTTCATCATTCATACCCAATTTTATTGCATTTTTAGCAATCTCGATTCTATCTTGCTTTCTAGTTTCTTTTTCAACTTTTTCTTTCATTTCTTTAATCATAAAAGCATTATTTGCTACCATATTTTCCACTCCTTCTTTATCAGCTTCTAGTATTTTAACAACACTTTCTCTTACGGTTTCATCAACAGTATTCCTAAGCCAGTGTTTCAATATTTCTTTTTCTCTACTTGTTAATTTATTAAATTTTAGTGCTACAGCCTTTAACCTCTCAAAAAATTCTAATGGTTCTACCTTTTGATCTAATAAAAATATATCTGATGTAATATTATTGTTTTTTATTAATTCTTCTTTTGTATATTGATGATTTACATCAATAAGTGAATATTTAAAGTTTACTATATTCTCACCAAACAACTTATTTTTATTTACTATATCTTTAAAATAAAGAGGTACATTCCACTTTCTTATAGCATTATATAATACAATTGGAATTACTGCTGGAACTCTAAATCCTTTTCTATTTTTCTTATCTTCCTCTGTTAAATTTTTAGTATATTCTCTAAGTATTTCATTAATATAAAAGAATAATCTTAAGGGCATTCTATAATCCACAGTTGATTGAAATTCTAAAAGTGTATAGAATATGATTTCTTCTCCACCAACATTTGCCCTATATACAATATCCGCTTCATTTTCTTCATAGTCTGCTAATATATACTGCTTATCTACTAAAATTAAATTTTCTTCATTTAATTCTTTTGCCCAAGATGCATTAAGCATTTCTTTAATTAAATTAACAAACACTAATTTATTTGAATAAAGATCTTTATATGATTTATCATGTACATTATTTGTAGCCCTCTTATAATCCATTCACTTACCTCAATTATAGCATAAATTTAGATTTAAGCGCTCATTTATCTATACTATAATTATTTCCAACCGCTAACAAATTATACGTACATATGTTCTACTAAAAAAATAAAATAAGAAGTATATAAATGTAATAACTAACTGAGATGCTATACCCTACTACATTACATACAGCTATATTTCTTTCTTTTGTAGCTTCAATATCACTCATGATTCTCCTAATCTTTCAAGTAATTAATAAATTCTATTTATTTAAGCCAAAATATCGATTGACAAATTTAATTTTATTCAATATAATTTAGTCATACTGAACATTAGATAAAGATTAATTATTTTGGAGGAATGGATTATGAGAATTTTAGCATTGGAATTTTATAAAAATGGAAGAATGAAAGAATCTTTTGCATTTGGAGGATCACTTGAAAAAGAAAAAATTAATATAAACAAAGATTACCCTGCAAGCCTGCAAAATTATTTAATAGATACTGGAAAAGAGGTTATCTTGGTAGACACAGGTTTACCAGTTGAGACTCCTGATTTTGAAGATAAACCTGATCAAGCTTTATATATGGGTGAAAAAATTTCTAATTTTAAAGAAGCACTAAAAAATGTTGGTTATGCTCCAGAAGATGTTAGCAAAGTAGTTTTAACTCATAAACATCCAGATCATGCTGGTGAACTTAGAATGTTTGATCATGCAAAGATTTATATATCAAAAATAGAGCTTGAGGCTATGAATATTGCAGCCGACAATTTAGTTGAAGTTAATTTTACTGATGGACAGTATAAAAACTTTGATAAAAGCCAAATTATAAGTGAAAATATTTATATGCTGCCAGCTTATGGACATACTACTGGAAATTCATTAATTGTTGTTTATGATAACGGTATTCACTACATGATTCATGGTGATGTTACTTACACAGACGAAGCTTTAAGGCAAAACCAATTATCTGTTGTCTTTGAAGATAAAGTACAAGCAATTGAAACATTAAATAAAGTCAGAACTTTTATAAAAGAAAATGATACAGTTTATTTATCAACTCATACTCCAGAAGGTGTAACTTCCCTTAAAAATAAGACTATAATGAAATTGTAATAAATCGTAAAATTGAAAGGATTGAATAAAATGAATAATACAATAGAAAATATAAAAAATCATAGATCAATTAGACAATATTTAGATAAGGATATTTCAGATGAAATCATAGATGAAATAATAAAAGCATCTCAAGCTATGCCTAATTCAATAAATGGTCAGCAAACAACTGTCATAGCTATAAGAGATAAGGCAAAAAAAGAAAAACTTGCAGAACTTGTTGGAAATCAAGAATATGTAGCTAAAGCTCCTGTTTTCTTAGTTTTCGTAATGGATTTTTATAGAACTTATTTAGCTGGCGAAAAAACTGGTTATAAGCAAATAATACATGAAGACATTGAAAGTGCTCTAGTTGGTGCTGTAGATAGTGGAATTACTTTAGGTGCAGCAATAATTGCAGCTGAATCTCTAGGACTTGGAACTGTTCCAATTGGTGGAATAAGAAAAAATCCAGAAGAAGTTATAGAACTCTTAGATTTGCCTAAATATACATTCCCACTTGTAGGCCTTGCAATTGGATATCCTTCAGATGAATCACACCAAAAGCCAAGAATTCCATTTGAAAGCTTTAGACACAATGATACTTATAACAAAGAAGCTATAGAAAATTCTATTGATAGCTACGATGAAGAAATGGAAGCTTACTTAAAAGACATCGGCAGATATGACAAAGAAAAAAATTGGAGTACTTTAACTTCAAGTGTTTATCAAAATATATATTATCCAAAAGTTAAGGATGCAATGAAGAAACAAGGATTTACCCCTGCAAAATAAATTTTCCTAATAAATAAAGAGTACCAATCATATTCCCCTTATGATTGGTACTTTCTTTGAATTTTCAAAGTTGTTGTAGCTTAATGCTTAATAAGTCTTCCCCCTATTTTCATAAGTATTAACTCATTCATCATATTTAGCCCCATTATTACCATCAATTAAATTTAAACTTTTAGAAGATAACTTAATTATACGACTCACTTTATATTAACACTAAAAAATAATTTACTATAATAATTTTTATTAAGTCTACTTTTTACATTATTCAAACTAATCCCCCATATCATCCAGTTATTCAAGTCTTAATTCTTAATATTTCTTCCATGTTTAGTTTTGAGTATTTTTTCAGAAAAATTTTAAAAGAAGGAATATTCAAAATATTTAGAATATGATATAATAAGATAAAAATATATAGAGGTGGTATGCTTTATGGAGAAATATGGAGATCATGAAATAATCGTAATACAGAATAATGAAAATCAATACCCATATAAGGCAATTGCAAAAATAGGTGATAATGAGATAAAGCATAAGGGGCAGAGTAAGTCTGAAGCAATTGATTTAGTTAAGCAAAGCATTAATAAGTTAAAATCCAAAAATATAATCTAACTGTAGTATAAGTAAATTCAAATTAATGAAAACCATTGCATTTAAAATATTAGGTATAGAAACTACATAAAACCCCCGACAGATGTCGGGGGTTTTTATCTTAGAAATAGAAAAATGGACTTCTTTATTACCTCTTCATAAGAACTACTCGCTCTCACAACATTAAAACGTCATCAGGTAAAATATTATTCTCAAATTCATAAGAACACCTTGTTTATTCTTATATATCAACTTTACTTACGGTACGAAGCCTGCCTTTGATAGGTGTTTTTTGTAACTGCTGGAACACCCACTCTCCTTTATTATTTAATATTTCTACAAAGGTAGATATATCAACTATATTGATTATTCCTATATCGTCTTTTGTCATACCTTCAATATTACAAAGCGTGCCTACAATATCTACCGCTCTCATCTTTGTTTTCTTACCTGCATTAATATGTAATTTCATAATCTCTTTACTTAGCTTCGCACCCTTTGTTTCTTTAATTTCAGGTCTTGTATTCATCTTTAAAGCAAATTCTTCTTTGAGACTATTTACAGTTTCCACTTTAGGTCTTTCCTTCAAAAGAATTTCTTTACCGATATATTCATGTATATCATTTAAAAACTTACTTTCATTTTGTGTTACAAAAGTAATTGCCTTACCCATCTTGCCTGCACGTCCAGTTCTTCCTATCCTATGAACATAACTTTCCTTGTCTTCTGGTATATCATAATTAATTACATGGGTGATATTATCTATATCTATCCCTCTAGCTGCAACATCTGTGGCTATTAAATATCTAAAATAACCCAGCTTAAAATTATTCATTACTCTTAATCTATCACTTTGTTCCATTCCACCGTGTATTTTTCTGCAATCATACTGGAGCTTTGCCAATTCTTTATAAACTTCATCTACCTTTTGTTTTGTATTGCAGAATATCATACAACTATCTGGATTTTCTAATATAGTTATATCTCTTAAGAGATCTATTTTATGTGATTCATTTACGTTATATCTTTCTTGACATATATTATCTACAGATTTATTTTGCTCCTCTATTTCAATATGTATAGGCTCTTTCATATATTTATTGCATAAAGTCTCTATGTCTTTTGGCATTGTGGCTGACAATAACATAGTCACACGTTCTTTTGATAAGCTTTTTATTATTGTTTCTATCTGCTCTACAAATCCCATATTAAGCATTTCATCGGCTTCATCTATTATAAGATACTTTATTTTTGATGTATCAAATGTACCTTTTTCTATATGATCTATAATACGACCAGGTGTCCCAACTACTATATGTGTTTTTTGTTTAAGTTCCTTTTCTTGATCATAGAAAGGTGACTTCCCATAAATTGCAGCTGCTTTAATTCTTTTAAATCTACCTATATTAAAAAAATCTTCTTTGACTTGGATAGCAAGTTCTCTTGTTGGTGTAATCACTAATGCTTGAGGTTTATTTTCTTCCCAATCCACTAATTGGCAAATAGGAATAGCATATGATGCAGTCTTACCACTTCCAGTTTTAGACTTTACTACTATATCCTTTTCTTCTAACGCAATCGGTATAACCTGTTCTTGAACTTTTGTTAACTCCTTGAAATTCAGCATACTAATTGCTTTTAATAACTCATTGCATAACTTATAATCATTAAAATTTGCTTTTATCATTTGATCATCTCTTTTCTATATTTTCACTATTATTGCTACAAACATACCTTTTTATACAATATTTCCTCTTTATCATTACAATCCATATAACAATATCCATACTAACCTTTTTATTATATCATACCCATGTATTTCATTTGCAATCAATGAAGAACTTCCTTTTCTTTACTCTTATTTTAGCAACTTCTTCAATACTTAATCCTTCTAATTGTCGAATTTAATATTTTTATAATTCCCCGTTTAATATTCGATATATTGCTTTAGCTACTCCAAAATTTACATTTATATCTGTAATATATTTAGCTACTTCTTTTATTTCATCAACTGCATTACCCATGGCAAATGAATTTTCAAATTCTGTAAACATAGAATAATCATTTAAGCCATCTCCAAGCACTACTACCTCATCTTTTTTTATATCCAATTTTTGTGCTACTTTTGCAAGAATTTTTCCCTTCTCAGCATCCATATGATTTACTTCAATGTTAGTTCCAAAACTTGCTGATACAGCTAGTCCTTCTAATGCTTCCATCTTTTTACCATTCCAGCTAAAGTTTCTTCTTTTGTATTTGTTGTATAAAATCCATCATCTGTGTATATTTCTATAGCCAGATCTGTACATTTCATTACCTCTAAAATTTCTATTGCTCGTTTTTTTTCGATATAAGTATGTTCAACTATATCTCCATTAATATCTCTATATTCTGCTCCATTTAGTACAACACAATCACATTGTAAGTCATATTTATGTATAAACGGCTCTACATCAGAATATGCTCTTCCTGTAGCAATTGCAAACTTAATTCCATTTTTTTGTGCAGCCTTAATTGCTTCTATATTTTCTTTTGGTATATCGTGATTTTTCCCAATCAATGTTCCATCCATATCTGCTGCTATTAACTTAATCATTTATCTTCTTCTTCCTTTTCTATAATTTTTATCCCATGGCTTTTAGTTTTTATATTACTTTATTTCAACTCTAAAATTTTTATCTGAGTAAAAAACTATAAGTACAAAAATTGCACATGTAATCCAAATAAGTGGTTCTGATATACATACTCCTAAATAACCCATTGATGGAGCTAAAAATCCTACAACTGCAAATTTCCCAAAAAGTTCAATTGAACTAGAAACAAGTGGCGTAAATTTCTTTCCGATTCCCTGAAGCGTACTTCTATATATAAGAAGTGTGGCTAATACATAATAAAAAGGAGTATTAATTCTTAAATATTTTACTGCTGTATCTATAATTAAAGTATCATTTGATCCAGTTAAAAATTTTATTATATATGTTCCAAAGGCAAAGGCAGTTATAACAACTATTGTTGACCATATTGCACCCATGATAACTGTTTTTTTAAGTCCAATATTTATCCGTTCATATTTCTTTGCCCCATAATTTTGACTTACAAACGTGGCTGATGCTGTTGCCAATGTTCCAAGTGGCATCATGTAAATTTCACTAACTTTTCTTGCCGCCATATGTGCAGTTATTATTTCCTTACCAAAGCTGTTTATTGCACCTTGAAGTGCAACTGAACCAATTGAAACAAGTGATAGCATAAATCCCATAGACAATCCTGAAGTAATTAATTCCATTACCATAGTACCATCATATTTAAAATCTCCTTTGGATAATTTTAGCTCCGGACATTTTTTTATAATATGATTAAATCCTAAGATTACAGCTACAATCTGTGATATGACAGTTGCATAAGCAGAACCTCTAACACCCCATTTAAATACTAAAATAAATGTAAAAACCAACACTACATTTAGAATTGAAGCATAAATTAAATATATAAGTGGACTACGGCTATCGCCCAATGCTCTTAGAACCCCTGCTATCATATTGTACATTATAGTAACAATCATAAACATTAAAATAATTACAATATATCCATATGCATCGTTTATTATTTCTTCTGGAGTATTTAAAAATTTAAGAAGATACATTATTGTACCTACTCCAACAGCCGTAAATACTATTGATATTATAAGGTCAAGAATTACTGTCATCGCCACAGCCTGTCTCATGTTATGCATCTCTTTTGCTCCAAAATATCTTGCAATCACAATAGCAAATCCATTATTTATACCAACCGCCATGCCAACAATAAGTCCAAACAGTGGGGTTGTAGCCCCTATAGCTGCTAAGGCATTTTCTCCTAGTGTATGTCCAACAATCACTGTGTCCGCCAAATTGTACATTTGTTGAAACACACTCCCAAGAAATATAGGTAATGCAAAATAAAAAATTTGTTTACCAGGATTTCCTGTTGTTAAATCCGTGATTTTATTTTTTTCCATTGTAGTTTTTTCCTCTCCATCTTGCTTTCTATGTAATTTAAACATTCCATCAAAATCTTTTTTAATTTTACTATATCACAATATAATAAAAACTTATATTATCCGAGAATTTAGGAACAAAAAATACTTTTTAGGTATTTATTTTTTTTAGAAACATATTGTTTTTTCTATATCGTCCTTAGCAAAAAAGCACTGCACGAAATATATAAATTAGTGCAATGCTTGCATATGGAAAACCTTGTTTCCCCCAGGGGTTCTTCTGAAGTCGGAAGGGCTGAAGTTGCTAAAGAATATATAACTTGTTCTAAAGAACATAGCATAAACTTTATAAAATTATGAAAGCCAAGATTTTCCAAATATAAGAAAATCTTAGCTTACAAATATTTCTTTACTAGATTCTAGTACCTTAACTGCTATATAATTTCAATTCTTTTAAGTTGATAGTTACACCTAATTTTAATAATACATCAAGTCCAAGTAAACCATTTATATGTCCTTCTTCATCAATTAATCCAAAATCTATATTTACATCTTCTAGACAATTTCTTCCTATATTAACTGAATTAATATTTTTCCTATAAGAATAATGCTCGCCACCAACACCATACATTGTGATAAATTCATCGTCTGCTTCCGCTTTAATCCCTAATTCATATACACTATCTGGATTAATAATAGTATATAATAAGTTTATAAATGAGTCATTTTTTCTATCCATATTTCTACCTCCATTATATCATAAATTTAGGTTTGATCACTCATATGTCTATATTACAATTATTTCCATCATCAAGCGAAATATACGCACGTATGTTCTTGGTAGATAAAAAAATTACCAGCCTCCTTTAAGACACTCCTTAATCTAGCAGACTTTAATTATTTCAATTATCTTTCCTCATTTCTCAACTTCTTTATTTTTCTCAAAAACTATAAGAAATCCTCTTTTAATATCCTTGAAACAATTTTGCAATACAATTTCCATTAAATATTTTTAAATTTATTTTTCGTATCATGTATATTCAAAACAAAACTACACATGCTAATATCATAAGGAACATAACAGTCGAGCAAAGATTTATATATGCTCTTGATATAAGGGTGTATATAAGTCGAACAAAGATTTTATAATGGTTATAACATATAGTTGTTATGATAGTCGGCGATAAGATTTTATCTGGTGGGGAAAAGTTTTATTATAGTTGATTATATCTATTATAATAGTACTCCAACTTATTATATAAGGTCGAGTTAACATTATTCAATGTGTTGAATTGATTTAATACAGCCGTGAGGTTATATTAAGTTGAATAAATATGTTGTGTGGTGGAGCGAAACATGGTAATTGGTTGTGATTTGTTGTATTATAGTCGAAAGATTATAATATGATGATAAGCTATCTATTATTGTGCTAGTGAAGATTGTTATGCTCTTTAAAAAACCGTATTTAGTATATATCTATGCTAAGTGCGGTTTTTTAATCTTGTTTGTACCAATTAAGGCACTATTAAGAAAATACCAAGTTAATTCATCAGCATATTTGGATCTGTTATTTTCTTTTATGTACTAAAATATATTTTTGAATTCTTAATAATTCATAATTTTAAAAGTTAAAAATAAACATCTGAAAATTCTATTCTTATACGTTCATCCTTATTTTTAATATTTCTATCATATATCATATTTTCCTTAGCTACTGCTCCAGCTGGAAGGGTCACAGTAAACTTACTCCCTTTTCTATATTCACTTTCAACATTTATACTGCCACCATGCAATAGAGCAATAGATTTCACTAGACTCAATCCAATACCAGTACCTTCCGCATTTCTAGACAAAGATTTATCCGCTTGTTCAAATCTATCAAATATAATATCCAATTTTTTCTCTTCAATACCAATCCCATTATCCTTTACTGATATTTCAACCCATTCATTCATATCCTTAACCTTTACAAATATTTCACCATTATCATTTGAAAATTTTGTAGCATTAGAAATAAGGTTTAGCATTATTCTCTCGATTTTTTCTGGATCACACGCAATAATTTTCTCTTCCGTATCCGTGTCAAAAATAATATTTAAGCCTTTAATTTTAACAAAACTTGTTACTGACATAACTATTTCTTCTACGACATTAACTATATTCACATTTACTAGGTTAAGTTGAAAAAATCCTGCTTCTATTTTTGATGAGTCCACTATATTGTTAATAAGCTTTGATAACCTATAGGTATTTAGCTTTATTGATTTAAAATATTTAATAAATATATCCTTTTTATTTATTATTGAATCATCCATATAATACATTTCTAATAACTGAGCTGTTGCCGAAATTACATTTAATGGAGTTTTAAGTTCGTGAGATATATTAACTAATAACTCTTCCTGCTTTTTTAATGTATTTTCCATGATTTTATTCGCCTTTATTTCAGCAGTAACATCCATTTCCAATAATTTATTTTGTTCTTCTAGCATTTTTTCTAATTTTTTTCTTTCTGTAATATCCCTGCTAAATCCTGATACAGATACCAAATCCCCATTTTCATTATATGTAGGAACTAAAAAATCCTCTATCCAGACATAATGTCCATCTTTATGTTTAAATCTTGCACAAAAAGCTTTGGAAAAATCCGAGTTTTTATCTATTTTAGATTTTTGTATATGAAGATCATCAGGATGAATAATTTCAAATGGCAAATTGGCATTAGTATAATGTATTTCTAGATCATATCCTAAAATCTCTTCAATTGAAGAAGTAAGATATATAAATTTGAACTCAGGTAAAATTTGAAATGCAAAAAAAATGTCCTGAGTTTTTTCACACGTTTTGATTAGCTGATTATACCTCTCTTCAATGTGAAGATATTTGCTTATATCTATAAGAGATAGGTATGCTCCAACTATTTTAGAACCATCATCAAGAACAGGTTTAGAGACAACCTCAAAAAGTAACTGATTACCATCTTTTTTTAAAACTAAAGTCTCAAAACTTTCACGTGATAATAAATCATTAAATTTATAACCTAAAAATTTATCAATATTAGTATTTAGAATTTCATTTTGCATAAATCCTAAAATCCTATAACAGTTTTTAGAAATAGATTTAATTACTCCATTTGTATCCACTTTAATAAGTAACTCTCTCTTTATTTCAAAATTGTCTAAATCAATATCTAAGTTCATTTTTTCTATTCTCCTAACAATATATGTATACTAAATTCAAAAGCTAGTATTAAACATTGAAGAGACTTAATTCGATCCCCTTCATATATTTACATAATTTCTCACTAAAAAATAATTATAACATATAATCACAAAGACATCTTAATTTTTTGTTTTTACTTTGATTGCAGATGAAAATTTTTACACAAATACATTTAGCAGTTACTAAGTATATAATTTATGGCCCTCAGAGGTTGTAGTCGAGAGAATATAAATTCATAAAGAATAAAAAAAGAGCCTTGTTACAGGCCCAATATTAATATTTATTGTATTACTTATTTGAGTTTTCTTCATATATATAACTTAAACTTTAAACTTAGACATTTCAGTCTTTAACTTTTCTGCACTTTCTTTTGTTTGTGTAACCTGTTCTAATACTTCATTAGATTTATGACTAATTTCTGCAACTTTATTTGCTATATCTACCGTTCCACTTGCTCCTTCGCTTGTTGCTTCTGCTACCCCATCTATAGTTTTTAAAATATCATTAATTGATGCTAAAAGTTCCTCTGATGTTGAACTAAAGTCCATAACAAGGTCATCTACAAATTTTGCATCTTCACTATATTTTCCTGCTACTTCAAGCATATTACTATAGTCTCTCTTTACATCTTTAGACACAAATTCTAAAAGATTATTTGAATTATATGAAAGATCGTTAACAGCTTCTCTAACCTTATTTGTTACTTTCTGTATTTCTGATACAGTATCTTTTGACTGTTCTGCAAGTTTTCTTACCTCGTCTGCAACTACAGAAAATCCACGCCCTGCTTCCCCAGCTCTTGCTGCTTCTATCGCTGCATTTAATGCCAATAGGTTTGTCTGTTCTGTTATCTGCATAATTGAATCAGATAGTACATTAATTTCTTCAACTACTTTTGACTTTTCTAAAGCTTTTTCAAGTCCATCTTTTGTATTTACAAATGCATTATGAGCTGTCTTTTGAGAATTTTCAATATTTTCTTTAGTTTGTTGTGCTCTTTTATTTATTTCTCCTGCTTGAATCGTTCCCTCTTGTGATTTTTCAGCTATTGATTGTACTGCCTTACCTATTTCTTGAGAAGTTGCTGAAGTTTCTTCTGCTGAAGCTGAGGTTTCCTCAATAGTTGCTGAAAGTTCCTGCGTAGTTGCTGAAACATCCTCTATATTCCCATTAAGAATTTTCACTTCATTATTTACTATGTTAACAACCTCTTCTATTTTATCTGATTCTTCTACAATATTTTTAATTAATGATTTTAAGCTTACATTTATATTATCTAAAGCTTTCGCCATTGTTCCTATTTCATCTTTTCTCTTTTTAAATTCTACAGGTACTTCACTCGTAAAATCTCCACTTGATAGTATGTCCAAATAATTAACTGAAATATCTAAAGGTTTAACTATATTTTTTGTGATAATCTTAGACATCAAATATCCTACTATAATAGAAACAGCTATAGATATAAGAAAGATTAATGTTATCTTTTTGTAATTCTCATTGTTTAACTCATTAATCTCATCGGCTTCTTTTACAGTATGCACCGCTAACTCTTTTAAATTTGCTTGAAAATTGTTGGCCACATCTTTAATATCTTCATTCTTTTCTAATGCTTCCTTTTGCTTTCCCTCTAAAGCAAGTTTTAATATCTCATCCATTGCTTGTCTATATGTTGATAAATCATTTTCTATCATTGGAATCATATCTTTTTCATGCGTATCTAAATCTACCTTTTTATAGTTTTGAAAGTTATCATCAAACATTTGCGTTCTTTGTTTAATGTCCTTCATTTTTTCATTTTGTTTGTCTTTATCATCTGGATATAATATTATGTAATACATATCTGCTTCAATTGCCCTTGCCTGATTTCTATTATCATTTAACCAATTAATTGAATTTAATTTATTATTATACATTGATTCCATATTATCATTGCTTATTTTCAGCTCAATGTAACCGAAAACACCAACAAATACTGTAAAAATCAATAGTATTGAACTTAATAATTGTAATTTACTTTTTATTTTGATATTACTTAATTTCAAAATAAAATCACCTCCAAATTCATTTTCGCTATTTTTTTATACCATTACTCTCTGCAAAAATATTGTTGCACTGTTTTATTGCCAAATTCGACAAATAAACTCGCACTTTAAACCTATTTTCCCATAATATTCTTTTGTTTATAATTATAACACATTTTTTCTAATTTTATATTAGAATTTAATATAAATCAAAAAAAAGCTTAAAGTAGATTATTTTTTACTTTAAACTTTTGATTTATTATATTATTTTAATGTTTAAAATCCATTCTTTTAACAAAGACTATAAAATATAATTATTGCAAAAGGAGGAATTTTTCATGGCTAAAGTTACTGGCGTAGTTAAATGGTTTGATACAGAAAGAGGCTATGGATTTATATCTTGTGACAAAGGAGATGATGTTTTTGTACATCATTCACAAATTAAAGATAAAGGGCCTGATAAAGATCTGCATGAAGATGAAAGTGTTACCTTCGACATTGAAAGTGGCGAAAAGGGCCCTATGGCTACAAATGTTCAAAGATTATAATATAAGATTATATATATGGATTAAATGAATTGTATCATCTACTTTTGAAAACCCAATTTTCTTAGAAAGGTGATTCTTAAGTCCAAATAGCTAAATTTATTAATATAAAATATCTAATTTAATTGCAAAAAAAGAACCCTTGTTTTAGGGTTCTTTCAACTTTAAAGTGTATTGGCTTTCTCTATATATTCTCTTAAAATTCCACATGTATGATTAAATTGTGATTTTTCTTTTTCCGTCAAGTTTATTTCAACAATTTCTTCTACTCCATTTTTGCCTAATATAACAGGTACACTTGCAAAAACATTTTCTTCACCATATTGTCCTTCTAATAATGTAGATGCAGGAAGTATTCTCTTTTCATCATGAAGTATTGCTTTAACTATTTCACTTAAACCTACGCCTATTCCAAACTCTGTACATCCTTTTCCAGCTATTATCTCATATGCTGCATTTGCTGTTCTACTAGCTAACTCATCTAAATTAAGATTTCCATAAGTTTCTGGTTTTTCCTTCATCAAATCAAATAATGGTTTTCCACCAAAATACACATGTGACCATGGTACCATTTGTGAATCCCCATGTTCTCCCATGCAATATGCTTGTATAGATTTTTGATCTATGCCTGCTTCATCTGATAATATTCTTCTAAGCCTTGATGAATCTAACGTTGTTCCAGTTCCAAACACTTTGTTTTTCGGAAAACCTGTTTTTTTCCATATATAATGAGCTATTACGTCTACTGGATTTGATATAACTATAAATATACCATTAAATCCTGATTCTAGTATTGGATCTATTATAGTATTTACTTCGTTTATTGTATCTTCTAAGTAATCTAAACGTGATTTATTATCCTCTGGTGGAACTCCAAGACTTACTACTACAATATCTGCATCTTCGCAATCTTTAAAAGTTCCTTTTTTACTCTTTACATAATGAGGTAAATATGAAATTGTATCACTTAAATCAACTGCTTCTGCATTTGCTTTATTTTCTATTTTATCAATCATTACAATTTCATCACATATACCCTGTATTGCTAGAGAAAATGCACAATGTGAACCTACATTTCCACTTCCAACTATTACTATTTTCCTAGTTTTTATACTCATTTTTAATCACCATCTACTTCCATTAATAATTAGGGACATGAAATAAAATAACAAGTTCAATTTTTTTGATTGTGCATTAGTAAATTAGTCACTACTATTCAACAATACCACCTGTTGCTTTTTCAGCATTAGCTTCTATATCTGATGGAATCTTAATATTCAATTTCTTTGCAACATCTGTATTTATAACTACTTTTATTTCACTTAATTTTGTTATTTCAATTTCTGAAGGCTTCTTTCCCTCAAATATTTCTGCAGCTTCAAAGCCTGCTTCTTTTCCTAATTCATAGTAATCTATACCTAATGTTGCAAGAGCGCCCTTACTAATCGCAGCGTCTTCTGCACCAATTACAGGAATATTTTTTTCTAAACAAAGCTTACCTACTAATGTATAGCTTGAAGCTACTGTATTATCTGTTGGTGTGTATAGTGCATCAATTTCACCAAGAGCACTTGATAAGTTTTGATTTATTTCATTTGTATTAGTGACTGCTATTTCCTTTACTGTAATTCCATGTTTTTCTGCTTCAGCCTTAAATTCATTAACTTGAATTACAGCATTAGTTTCTGATGAATTATAAATTACCCCTACAGTTTTAGCATTTGGAATTAACTTTACTAATAATTCCATTTGTTTATCTACTGGAGTCTTATTTGATGTACCTGTAACATTAGTACCTGAACTCTTCCAATCCTTTGCAACTCCTGCTTTTACTGGATCTACTACTGCAGAACATACTATTGGTATATCTTTAGTAGAATTGTACGCCGCTTGAACTGCTGGTGTTGCAATTGCAAAGATTAAATCCTTCTTACTATCTGTAAATTGTTTAGATATGGTTTGTGCATTTGATTGATCACCTTGAGCATTTTGCTGCTCAATTTTTATGTTTTTTCCTTCTTCATATCCTTTTTCTTTCAGTCCATCAATAAAACCTTTATTAGTTAAATCTAATGCGTCATGTTGTACTAATTGTATAATTCCAATATTTTTTACTTCTGATGAAGTAGTTTTCTCTTTACTAGAACCTGTTGTATCTTGTCCACATCCCGAAAGCACTCCACCTACTAAAACTGTACATAATAACATTGCCAATTTTCTTTTTCCTACCATATTACTGTCCTCCTAATTTTTCACTTTCATAATTAACACATTCCTACTGTACTACTAATTTTAATATCATTATGATAATTTATTTCATATTTTCATAATGATTTGATAACATTTTACCAATCTTTTTGTTATAATATCATAATTTATAATTGTTGTAAAGTTAAGGAGGCGTTTGGCTAATAGAGTAAATCTTTCTCACAAATTAATACAGCTAAAAGTGTCCATCCTGGAATATATGCTATCCATATAATATTAGTAAGCCATGTAGTCTGCTGCACAAAAGGAGGATAAAATACTGAAAATGCTACGCCAACATCACAGACAAACATTAAAGAACTAGAAACAGCTATTATACATGAAGCCTTTTTAGTAAAATAATTTCTAAAAATAGTACAGACGGATGTCCAAGTCATATAAGATAAAACAGCACCAAATATTAAGATCCCTGCTTTCATTACTAAATTATTAATGTATGGCATCAAAATGCAAAACACTGCAATAAAAATAATTACAAAAAGTATTGCAATTGATATTTCTGCCTTTCTTAATTTAAAATTTTTTTGATAAGCTACAATTAAACAAAGATAAGCACACAGAAATCCAAAAACTCCAAATAGAGATAAGTCTATATTTATTTGCATCGTATATGCAAATACTAAAAAGAAATCAGCAATAACAAGGAAAAAGAAGGATAAAGCCATTAGTTTTTGCTCTAAAAATTTCTTCTTTATTGTTATTGCTGATAAAAAAAGAGTAACCATGATAACATATTTAAGATATAAAACCATATTTTCTTTAGGATAAATATTATCAAAAATTAAGATCAAAATAGTTATTGGAAAATAAATTGCCATTAAAATTCTTTGTGCATTATTCATTTAAATTCCTTCCTATATTTATATTTCATTGTTTTTAGTACTTATAATTTATTCATAATTTAAAACGTCAATCATCTATATAACAAAATTCTCTCCTCTAATTTTAGGTTCATATTTTAAAATTAGAAGAACTCGTTACTTTTTATCCGTTGTTTTTATTATTAACAATATTACAACTAATTAACCATTGCGTTCCAAATATGCCCAACTTATAGTACATTAAATCTAGGCAGTAATTTTGTTTTTATATTGAAAAAAGCCATCCATAGTGGATAGCTTTACTGTAACCTCTTCATCCATCTGCTCATATTGATTTTCACCAAGAGCTATGCCTGTGCCAAATCGATGGTCTTTTATAGTGAGAAAGTTCACAAAAAATAGCCCATCTTTCTTTAATCAGCAGTTTTAAAAAAATCTTGAAAATGTGCATCATCCTTAAGCTTAATATATTTCCATATATCCTTATACTTGATTTCAAATTCTGCATGATCACCAAGTGCATGAATAACACCTACGCTAAGACCTAAGGAATCTTTAGTCATATAACTAAATTCACTTCCCATATTATCTGATGGATCTGCAGCTAAAAGTCTTTTTTTCCAATCATCAAGAGAAGATGTATTAATATCAGATTTATATTGAGCTTCGTAATCGCTATTTACTGCCTTAAATTTTCCAGTAATAAGCATATTAACAAAATCATCATTAACATCTACAATATCATTTAATCTTAATTTCTTATTATTTATAATATCAAGATTAGTGGTATAAAAAAGATTGCTTGGATGTGCAGCTCCTGAAACGTTCCCTACCCCAGAGTAAATTATGCTAAGAAGCTCTGGCTCCTGGCAAACAATTTCATATTTTATATCAATGGTTACCTTACCGTCCACATCTTTATAATAATTATTACCCTTTAATGCTTCATTTTTGATAGTCTCATTCAATTTTTTTTGTTTTTCAGCATCATTAAAATCTGTTATTTGAGGATAGCTTATCTTAGTCCCTTGATTATCATCATAAGTTTCGCTTATTATTTTATATGAACTTTGGTACGATGACTTATTGGCCTTTTGAGCTACATCTCCATTTGTCTTATTATTTTCTATTTTAGAACTTTCAGAGGAAACATTGTTATTTGCCATAGCTTCCTTTGATAAATCATTTGTCTTTCCACTACATGAGACAGTTATTGCAATTGTTCCTATAATTATTAATCCAATGCATAATTTTCTAAACATAATCTCCACCTTTATACCATCATATTTAATATTTTTCCTTACTTAGTTTGAATATTTTTCGGTTTATTTATGTTTATTATAGCATATCCTTTCCATAATATAATCATCGGCAAAATAAGTAGTTTTCTTTACTATTCCAGCCAAAGCCACTTTCAAAAGGCCTTTAAAAATCACTATGGTATTACCCCAGAACTTTATCGAAAGTCTGCAAAATAGGCAGTCTATCACTTAAAAAGATAAACTGCCTATTAATTTTAGCATATATACAACTTTAGGGTCAGTAGGATTATCTCCTGAATTTAATTGTACTTATGATTTTATAATTCTGTGTACTTCTTGCTGTTACCTTTAGCTTTTTCTACTGGATATTTCTCTTCGTTTTTATCCATTTTGCTATTTATGATTTTCTCTAAATCTACTCCTAATGAATCAGCCATATGTATACAATAAACCATAACATCAGCCAGCTCTTCTAAAACATGTTCTTTATTATAGTTTTCTTCATCCCATAAAAATTCTTCTAGAAGCTCTCCTGCTTCTATGGATATAGCTTTAGATAGATTGGCTGGGGTGTGAAATTGATTCCAATCTCTGTCATTTCTGAATTTTCTTATTCTATTTATTGTATCTTTCATTAAAATCACTCTTTCTAGGGTTTTCCAATTTTTATGTTTATTATAGCATAGATTTGGATAAAATGATTAAATATAATTTTCTTCACGTGTTTTAAGCTTTTTAATTACTAGTATATCTGCTGGCACCCAGTTAAGGCTGTCTATATCATCTATAAACATCCATTTTGCATCATTATGCGCATTTACTTGTATTATACATTTTAATTTTAATTAAATTATTCTCTTGCCTTTTTTGTTAATTTGTAGTATATTTGCAACATGATGTTTAAAAAATAATTTTTTAAGGAGGTTGAACTATGAATACAATTATATTATTTATTACATTTATAAAATTAAATACATGTACTTATTCATCTGTGAAACCTCGCGAAAGAACTGCTATGTGATATCTATCACTAACTTTTAGCATTTAACTTTTATATTATTTTGCGTTGAACACAGCTCTGAATAGCTGTGTCTTTTTTGCGTTTAAAGGTTTATAAAGTTGCTTTGTTTAACTTAGGGCATATTCAAAACTTATTATTTATCTTCATGCACCTAATTAAAAACTTTATAAATTTAAAATTTTAAACATCATGCAATATCTAGGCATATCAAACTATCAGATTATTTAAATCATATGCCAAAAAGGAGGAAATTTTATGACCTTATTTAAAAATTACATTGCAAAACAATGGAAATTACTACTTTTGCCTATGTTTGCTATGATAGTTTCCATCTGTGCAGATAGCTCTTATCCTTACTTTCAAAAGATATTTATTGATAATATAATTCTTGGTCATATGGATAATTATTTAATTATATTTTTAATAGTTGTTGCTTCAGTTGCGCTAACTCATGGTTTATTTTCTTACTTAAATGAGTATTTGTTTGATAAATTCGCTCTTATAGTGTGTAAAAAATTGAGACAAGATTTATACTCTAAATTTCAATCTTTTGAATTCTCTTTTTTCGATAATAATAACACTGGTGAATTACTTTCGAGAATTATTGAAGATGTAGATGTAGTATGGGACACTCTATCCTTTGGACTGAGATTGCTATTGGAAGCAATAATACTTTTTTCAGTTTCTGCCTTTATAATGTTTAATATAAATAAAACTTTAACTATTATCTGCTTACTTGTTTTATTACCCGTTGCTTATATTGGAACAATTATGGACAAGAAGTTCTGGACTGTATATTCACAAATTAGTGACCAAACAGCAGAAATAAACTCTATAGTTCAGCAAGATGTTTCTGGTATCAGACTTGTAAAAGCTTTTGCTCGTGAAAAATATGAAATATCAAAATTTTTGAAAGTAAACAAAAAATTCTTTGATTTAAATGTTGAGCAAGCAAAAATAGTTGGGACTTATGGTCCTATAATTGAACTTTTAACAAACGCTGCACCAATTTTAATGATTGTTTATGGTGGTTATTTATGTATTCAAGGAAATTTAAGTTTTGGTAGTTTAGTAGCATTTACTAGTTATATTTTTAATCTTTCTTGGTGTGTAAAGAATTTAGGCTTTTTTATTAACTTACTTTCACAAAATAAAGCTTCTATGGGTAAGATAACTGATATTTTAGATAGAAATTCTGAAATTACTTCCAAGGAAAATGGTTATAACCCTACTGAAGTTAAAGGAGATATTATATTTAAAAATGTAAGCTTTTCCTATAACAATGTTGAAGTACTTCATGATATAAATTTAAATATTCCTCACGGAAGTGCTGTTGCAATAATGGGTACCACTGGATGTGGTAAAAGTACATTACTTTCTCTAATAGGCAGGTATTACGATGTAACTAAAGGAGAAATTTTAGTTGATAATGTTAATGTTAAGAACTGGAACTTAGAAACTTTAAGAGCTAATATGTCTGTTGTATTTCAAGATACTTTCTTATTTTCTGATACAATAAAAAACAATATAGACTTTGGAAGTGATAAATCTGAAAGTGCTTTAATTAAAGCTGTTAAAGATAGTGCTGCTTACTCCTTTATTAAAGAAATGCCAGAAGGTTTTGATACCATTATTGGCGAAAGAGGTCTTGGCCTATCAGGAGGACAAAAACAAAGACTTGCTATATCAAGAGCAATATTAAGAAAATCACCTATCTTAATTTTGGATGATTCAACTTCTGCCCTTGATATGGAAACTGAATTTAAAGTTCTTCAAAATCTAAAAAATGATAAGAAAAAAGCAACTACTTTTATAATTGCCCATAGGATATCTGGTGTAAAAGACGCTGATATCATTCTATTTATGAAAGATGGTAGAATTGTTGAAAAAGGTGATCATTCAAGTTTAGTCAAGGCTAAAGGTTACTATCATAGTGTATATTCTCACCAATTTCAGGATTTTGAAGCACTTACATTGGAGGCGAATTAATATGAATGATATTTTACATGAATCATCAAAGATTCAAATAGTAAAAAGACTATTAACCTATGTTAAACCTTATAAGCTGAAAGTTACTCTTGTAATTTTACTTTTACTTATTGTAATGGCTTGTAATTCAGTTACCCCTTATTTAATGAAAATATCTATAGATACTTTTGTTGCAGATAAAAATGTTAAGGCTTTATTTCTTCTTGGATGTGGATTAATACTTATGAATATATTTTCAATGATTTTATCTGGAATCAGAACTATCGCCATGTCTAAGATTACCAATCAAATCTTAGTGGATATTAGACATAGCTTATATACTCATATACAAACTTTAAGCTTTAACTTTTTTGATAATAGACCCGTTGGAAAGATTATTTCAAGAGTTGTTGGAGATGTAAATGCTCTTCAAAATTTATTAAATAATAGTATTGTAAATTTAATTCCTAATGTTTTTACTATTATCCTTGTAATTTGCCTAATGCTTATATTGAATCCAATGCTAGCTGGTATCTGCTTAATTACAATGCCTTTATTATTATTTGCAATGTTCTACATTCAAATTAAGGCAGATAATAAATGGAAAATTTTTAGAGAACATCGTTCTTCTTTAATTGGATACACTCATGAATCTTTATCAGGTATGAAGGTAATTCAAGGTTTTAGCAGAAAATATTACGCTAAAGATAAATTTGACAGCCATATTGGAAATCATGCAAAAGGTTTTATGACTGCTGTATTTACTCAAGATTTCTTTTGGCCATTTTTGACTTCCTTCCGTGGTTTAAGTATGGTAATTCTACTCGGCTCTGGATATTTGTTAAGCAAACAAGGAAATTTAAGCTTAGGTACCTTAATGGCATTTTTTATGTACATTGAAATGCTTTGGAGACCTATAATAAATCTCTCATCATTTTATAATGCCTTTGTCACTAGTATGTCTGCTGGCGAAAGAATTTTTGATATTTTAGATACCAAAAGTGATATTGTAGATGAAGCATCAATTAGGTCTCTCCCTCAAATTAAAGGAGATATCGAATTTGATCATGTTACTTTTTCCTATACTAACGCTGATATTCCAGCCCTTAAGAATACTTCTTTTAAATTAAAAGCTGGTGAAAAAATAGCTTTAGTTGGTGAAACTGGTGCAGGAAAAACAACTATAACTAATTTAATTAGCAGATTTTATGACCCTACATTTGGCTGTGTAAAAATTGATGGTGTAGATATAAAAGACGTCACTGTTGAAAGCTTAAGAAGCCAAATGGGTATAATGCTTCAAGATTCATTTTTATTTTCAACCTCAATTAAAGAAAATATACGCTATGGTAAATTAAACGCTACAGATGAAGAGGTAATACAAGCTGCAAAGGCTGTTAATGCTCATGGGTTTATCGAAAAACTAGAAAAGGGATATGATACTGATGTAAATGAAAGAGGCTCAAGACTATCCCTTGGTCAGAGACAATTAATAGCTTTTGCAAGAGCCTTAATTGCAGATCCAAGAATACTAATACTAGATGAAGCAACTGCAAATATAGATACTGAAACTGAATTATTAGTTCAAGAAGGTATAAAAAAGCTTATGGAAGGAAGGACCTCAATAGTAATAGCTCATAGACTTTCTACAATAAGAGATTGTGATAAAATTTTTGTTCTTTCTAAAGGCAGAATAGTTGAGTCAGGTACTCATGATGAACTCCTTAAAAATCATGGCTATTATTATAAACTGTATTCAGCTCAATACAGCTTCCTAAAGCAGGATGCTTAAAAAGTTCAAGCTATTTAAAGAGTAACTAAAAAAGATAACAAAATAAATAACTTAGCTAACTCATTTAGGAGTTAGCTAAGTTAAAAACATATTAAATTAAGCTCTTTTTTCAATTCCTCCTGATATATCTATCATATAATACTTTTTAGGTACACATACGCCTGTTGTATTAAACCTTTTTGTCATAGCTTCACTCTTCATCTTTAAATAGTATGCTATGCTGCTCTGCAAAAATTACTAATAACTATTCACTATCTAAACAAACACTACAAATATTTCCTTTCCTTCATAGTGTATTATTTCTTTTTTATACTCTTTATCTTTATTAAAATTGTAAACAACAAGATATCCCTTATCTAACCCTTGAATATCAAGATAGTCTTTAAGCTGATTTAATCCTTTTTTATGGTATTCAGCACCTCTCCATATTTTAAGTTCAATTACGTACTTACTTGAAAGATAGCTAACTACTATATCAAGTCTCTTTTCTTCAGAAATCTGTACTTCTTTGAAATCAAACCCTACACCATTTATTATTGGTTTTATAAATGCTAAAAATAGTAATCTACCCTCACGTTCTATAAATTTTGAGTCAATGGAACTGTATTGTTCTTTAATAAACTGCTGAAATCTTAAAAGTATCCTTTCAAAATCTAATCCATTTTCAATTATGAAATTTTCTTTAAAATTATAAGTTGACATATCTGTTTTATTTTCAAGCTTGGAAGAGAAATAATTATAAAGCATTTGCTCAAATATTCTGTTAGACATTTTTACTGTTCCATCGATATTTTTTAAATATCCATATATAACTCCTAAATTAATAAGTGGATTATGAATATTAAAAGTCTTTTCCGTACCATTAATTATTAAATCAAATATATAATCTTTAAATTCATTATTATTTTCAATATTTTTTACTAAATCATCAAAAAGTGTATTATTTTCTTGTAGCAATTCCTTTACTGATCTATTAATATTTTCTTCATTCCATAATAATTGATTTTCATCAATTATCTGACAAAGTCTGCTTACTAAGAAAGGGTAACCACTTGTATAAAAATAAATTATTTCTGAAATTTCTTTAATACTAATTGTCACATTTTTATCTTCTGAATATTCTTTTAACATGGTGCTTATCTCATCTGAATTAAAACTCATATCTACATTGAAATTTACTGCTATATTCCAAGGACTATTATATTTTTTTTCGTCATCTTGTCTGATTTTAAGCTTCAAATTCTTAATATCATACACCCCAGCAAGAATTACTGAATAAAAGGTTTTATCTTTACCCTGTTGCCTTAATAAAAATTTATTTCTAAGCATTCCTAAAAAGCTCATAAATAACTGATTATTAGAGCTCTTATCAACTTCATCAATAAACAGTACAATCTCTTTGTCAACAATTCTACAGAAATTTGTAATAGCTTTTGACACAGCATTTAAATCATTAATATCTTCAGACATTTCATAAAGTTTAGATGAATATTCTTGGTAATTAAACTGGATGCTATCTCCGAAGATTTTTAATATTGTTTTAGAAAAAGTTTTTTCTTCCTCAAATATTAAATCTCCTAAACCTTCAAAACTAATACTTAAAACTAAATATTCGTCTTTCAATTCTTGTTCTAGCATATACATTGTAGTAGTTTTTCCATATTGCCTTGGTCTATTTATAACAAAATAATCTCCTCTATAAACCATATTTTTTATTTGAGTTAGCTTATTTGTTATATCAACCATATAATGCAAATGAGGAATGCAAACACCTGTTGTATTAAATCTTCTGTTCAAAATCAACACCTCTTTTCCGTAGTTGTATTCTATCTTTTACATTGATACCCGAACCACTTATATAGTAATTATTATACCATATATTAAGAAACTAAAATTTTTTTCATTCTAATCTTCTTAACTTTTTTCATTGTTAAATTGTAAAAAGTTTTTATTCAAACCCATATTCCTTTAAAAGAATATTTAATTGATCTATATTACTGATTCCTATACTATCAACTTTTATCTCATCTATGTTTTTAACAAAAGCACTGTGGGTACTTCCACTGAAATATCATTTTTAACTGCCTTTACTCTTTTATGCATTTCCAATAATCTATAAGAGTATCTAATGTAAATTTAGCGTTGGCGGGACTAGTTGAAGGTAACTTTATAATATCTCTTTTTATTATTGGATATGTATATTTCATGTAAAGTTTGAAAGCCTTGTCACCATTTGCATATATCTTTTCAATGCTAGCATTATTCAATACAATAGATAGATCTGCTGGTACTACATTCTTAATACTACTGTCACTTGATCCTGTGATTTCGCAGCTTTCTATTACGTCCCAAAGCGCAATTCCATTATTTAAAAGCATATCTTTCTTGCCAAAAGTTGTATTAGCTTCATTACAATCAAAAATTCCTGCTATTACTTTCCAAAATCTATTTCTGGCATTGGCATAATAAAATTGAGCTTCTCTTGATTGAACTGATGGAAATGTACCAAGTATTAATATCCTTGATTTTTCATCATAAATAGGTTCAAGCATCTGCTTTACTTGTGACATACTATTCCTTCCTTTCCTACTTAAAAGAGTTACTATTTATCTTTTTCCCTTTATATCTGCGAATTTAAGTATCCTATAAGTCTTTTTATTAAATTCTCCCTTATTTTAAAAGCTTTTTCTCTATATAACTTTTTAACTCCATTTAGGATCATACAAGTTTTTGCCTCTTAACAGAATTCTGTAATTATCTGATATTGTACTTATGTAAAATTATATCATATTGGTACATATGAAAAAGCAGTAAATCAAGTTTTTACTAATTTACCGCCTAAAATCATATGCTATTATAGTATACATTATTATACTTTAAATTTTAATTTTTAATATTTCTTCTTTACTGAGTTTTGAATATTTTATAATCGTCACCTTTACTTATTAGGTCTAAATCAATGTTTCCTTGATAATATTGAAACCTTTTAGTTTAAAGTTTTATTCATCTTATTACCTTTACCTTTTTTATCTTTTGTTTAAATTTTAAAAGGAATTGCTTAAAATCAGCAATTCCTTCCAATATAAATTTAGTTAATGAGCATCATTTAGTATTTAATATAATTTTACTTGGGGATATACCATACTTGATTAAATATTGTTTTGTTTTTTCACTATTAACATAAAATACAGCCTCATCACACTCGTCAAATGCATCACGTCCTATACTTTCCACACTATCTGGAATTATTATCCTCTTTAAACTAACACACCTTTCAAATGCACTATCTCCAATACTAGTTACACTATCTGGAATTGTTACATCTGTTAAAAACTCACAATTATAAAATCCTCTATTTCCTATGCTTTTTATCTCAATATCTCCTATTTTTCCTGGTATAACTAGTGGAATACCAGTTTTTCCCGGACCCCAAGGGACATTTCTATTAAATTTTACAATTCCGCTAGTTGACTTAAGAATATCAAACTCCCCAGCTTTAATACATTCTATCCCAATTCCATTATCATCTAAATACCAGCCATCTACATCTTGATTCTTTTCCATATATCCAAAAGTACCGAAATAATACCAGTTTCCAGAAATATATCTCCAACCTTTAGCCCATGAATCGCCTTCTGAATACCACCAGCCATTAGAATTTTGTTGCCATTCTGCACTTGCACCTATTGGATTTAATAATAATACTGAAGCTACTATTAATACACTAGCTATTACTTTTGTCAATTTTAACTTTTTCATATTCTCCCCCACTTTTTACCACTTCATTTTAAATTAATGTTTTATTATATTTTAACATAATTACCAATAATATTCACCAGTATCACAAAACAGTCACTTTATCTATTTTTTATATCTTCCTTCCGGCTTCTAATATTTTCACTGAATCCTCTGCTAATTCCTTATCAATAGTACTTCTAGGCATTAAATCTTATCTTCTTAAAAGCGCCTTAATACATTTAACTGGTCTTTTTAAAAATTCCTCTTTATTTACCATCCTAATTTTTGCCCTTTTACTGTAAAATGACTATCATCGTTTTTAAATTCTATATTAAAATTATTATTCTTGTCTACAGTTATCTTTGTTAAAGTTGCTTGGCCCATAACTTCTATATTTACTTCTTCATCTTTAAAATAGTACATTAAAGCCTTTAGTGTTATTCCATGAGCTACTACAAAAATAGTTTTTCCTCTGTTTTTCTCTATCAACTTATCCATAGTTTCACTTATTCTAGTTCTAACACATCCTAATGTTTCACCATTTGGAGCACATAAATTAACATCACCATTCATAATTAAATCAATATTCCATTCTGGATTTTCTTTCATAACTTCATCTGTTCTTCTACCTTCATAATCACCAAAGCACATTTCCATTAATCCATCATTTGTTATAACTTCTATTTTCTTTTCCCCTTTAATTATGTTAGCAGTAACTAATGCTCTTTCTATTGGACTTGAATATATAACATCAATATCTATATCTTTAATCCTGTCCCGAAGCTCCATAGCTCTAGCAATTCCAGCCTGTGTTAAAGGCGAGTTTCCTCTCCCCTGTAATCTTCTTTCAATATTCCATTCTGTTTGTCCATGCCTTGTTAGATATACTACAGTATTCATTAGTTGTTTTCTCCTCATATAATTAATTATATAGTTATCATTTAAATAATTCTTTTAGAGATATTTTTTCATTTTCATTCTCTATATAAGTTTTATCTAAATCTATATCTAGCTTTCTTAATTGTAATCTCTCATATTTAAGTGATTATCTTACTCTATTGATATTTCTTTAAATTTGCCCATATTATACCTCGTTTAATTTAAATTATATGGCTTTTGTGATACTATTTTGGAGCTTCTTTTTAAACTATAATTAACTTTAAATTTTTCATTTGAATGTGGTTAATAAGATCCACTTCAATATATTCAGGGATTTTATGCCTATTTTCGATCCAATTTCTTAATTCATTTTAATAATTCAATTGTCAAAAAATTATTTCCTGCTCTAATTTTTTATTCAGTCTAATCATCATAGATAGGACATTTATATAATCCTTATATTCTTCAATTTCTGATAATCTATTAATCTCATTTACATCATTAGCTGTAAGATCCTTAGCATAATTAATATTTTCACATAAAGTTTCACTATCCATATTTAAAGTTTTAAATGGTATTTTTGTCTTTTTTATTAAATGAACTAAAATTTTAAAGCCTCCTGCATCAATATCACCGGAATGATAATAATTTATATTAGGATTTTCAGAATAAATTTTAATTAATAAATTTTGTCTAACACTATTATGATACCCACCTAAATAAATTACACCTCCATCTCCAGTATAATTATTAAATGATGTTAAATTTTCAATTGTTACTAGTTTACTTCCTGAAACTTTAATTTCTTTAATATTTTCTATATCCTTTGAACTTACAGCTATACCTCCAAGAAAATCATTTGCATTTATTTTACTTTCTTTAAGCCTCAAGCTTATATCTCCTTTAAAATAAACATAGGTATAATTCTTCAAAATGTTATAATCATTAAGAACTTCATCACTAGAAAAGTCTTTTATAATCTTAATTATTTTGCCCTCTATAGCTTCATACCTTTTGGAATCCCCATAAACTTTGACGGAAAAATTTCTTCTAAAAATTTCTTCATCTTGCTTTAGCACTTCATCTATACCTTTTAATATATCCTTACATTCCGATACATTATCAATATCTAAATATTTTTTTACAGATCCATTACTCTTAAGTTTATCTGTAATATATGTTGCAAAGTTCCCAAGAGCATCTTCCCGTTCTTTATAACTTTCCAATAATATGGAAAGTTCATCTTCTTTTTGCTTTTTTTCTTTCCTATTGAGATATAAATATGCTGCTTCTATATTCTCAAGGTTTAATTGAATCTTTTCTATAATATGGCTTTTGTATCCTTTTCCTTTATATACTTTTATAAATTTTTCAATTTCTAGCTGATTACAAGCTACATCAATTTCTTCTTTATATTTGTAATTTAGTTCATCAAAATATTCCTTTATACTTTTCAAATTAAATTTCAAATATATCTGTGTATCTCTTAACGCATCCCCCTTATAAATGACACTGCTTTCATAAGAATCAATTAACTTATTTAATAGTATTTTTTTATAATTTTTCATTTATCATATCCTCTATAATACTGAATTTATCTGCTTTTATTGCAAGAAGCACTGTATTTACGTAAGGAGTTATAGGCTCAATTTTTTGTGGTGGTGCTCCTATTAATAATTGCAGCTGAGAATTAAATTTATCATAAAATTCCATCATAGACATAATTCTTGCATCATCCATTTTATCAAAGGCTTCATCAAATAATATAATTCCTATAGATTCTGAAGATGAAGATACCCCTTTGTAAAGCTGCAGAAATGATGCTGCCATTGCAACATAAAATGGAGTTTGAGTTTCTCCTCCACTCTTCTCCCTGCATACTTTAGAAAATAATGATGTAGTATTATCATTATATTTAATCTCTATATCATAGCTCATATAATTTCTATAATCAGTTAATTTAATAAGTTCTGCTTCATTACTTTCATTATCTAAAGTTAACTTATCAAATAATTCATTTAGGAGTTCCTTATGCTTATTTTCATAAGATGTACTAAATAAAGTGAAACCTTCACCTATATTTTCATTATCCATTATCATATCATAATATTCTTTGTTTTCTTTACTTTTTCCAATTTTAAACTCGTATTCTTCATTTCCAAATTTGACATCTTTAAGGCCCTTATTTAATCCCTTAAATTCGGATTTCGCAGTATTAATATTTTCTTGAATTTTAGATAAAAAGTGTTCCTTAAACTCTTCTTCTGCATTTTTCCTTGAAGTTTTAACTTGCTCTTCGTATTCGATAACTTTACTTTTCACAAGATTATCAAGTTCATCTAAAAAAGTATTAATACCATTTATCCCAACTTCTGCTCCGAAATCATAAGTAATATTATATGATCCTTGAAGATTCTTTAAATCTTCTTCAGTTTTTGATAATTTAGTTTTATTTCCTTCCTTACTCACATTAAAATTATTTTTAATGACTTCAAAAGATTTACTTTCAGTTTCTTTAATAAATCTGTCTTCTGCCTCTTTGGCTAAAGAGCCAATTTTACTTTTATTTTCCTCTACCTGCACTTTTTTTATAGAAAGAATTCTTCTTTTGTCATCAATAATATTATTAATCGAAGATAAGTTTCCTTTTTTATTTATCAACTCATTTTCTATCTTCTTCTTACTTAAATTCAAACTTTTAATTTCCTCTTGAACTTCATTAAGTTTTATTTGAAGGGCCATATAGCTGTTATTCTTTTCCAACTCAAGAATCTCTTCCTTAAGTATTGAAACCTTATTACTTATATCTACTATTCTTTTTAAAACATCACACTTTTCCCTTAAGTTTTCAAGCCTAAGCTTATTAATTGTTTTAATTATATTTGTAACTATATTAATATCTTCTTTTAAAACATTAATTTCAGATAATAATATGCTAAGATTATCTTTTGCCTGCTCTAGTTGATATTTATAAGCATCTTCACCTATGTAAGGAGTTTTGTATGTCTTTGGATTTATAGCTCTTGCAACATTATTTTTATACATCATACATGTAGGAGTTATGGATGTTTTATGTTCTTTCAATTCTGAAACATGAGTGCATCTTATTACATTTCCTAATATCATATTAATATATCTTTTAGCATCAAGGCTTTTAGACACTACTACCTCTGCTAAGGAATTCTCTAAAGGATTATCATATTTTTCAAGCCCCTTAGTGTTTATTACTCCAACTGAATGTAACCCTTGTGCTTTACTTAATCTCTCATAAATTTTAAGTACTGAGTCAAAATCTTCTTCATCTACAATAAGATAAAATCTCTGAGTATTTAAATACCCTTCAACAGCATTTTTCCAAACTGGATCTGTAACTTCTAATAATTCGCACAATATTTTTGGAACAATTTCTCTTCCTAATTTTCTTGTTTCCTTTATGATCTCCTCTTTTAAAAGCATAACTTCCCTGGGATATTGAAGATTTCTCTTTTCAAGTTCAGAAATTTGTTTCTCTATATCCTTTCTATTATCTTCTTTCTGTTTTAATTCATATTCTTTTTCAGCTCTATACTTTTCCTTATTCTGTTTAGTTTTATCAATTACATTTTCAGTATTTATTGATGTTGTTTTATATTCTTCTATATTATTTTCATCTAGTGAAATCATTTTATTGTAAAAGTCACCTATAGTATCCGTATCCAATAGAAGTCTGCTTAATTCTTTAATATAAGATTTTTGTTCACTAAATTGTTTTAAAAATCGATCTTTATTTTCTTTTTCATGTCTATAATCTTTTTCAGCTTGTTCTAAAGAATTCTTCATAGTCTCTAATGCCTTGTATTCAGAATTCGAATATAAATCAGCTCGGATGTTATTAGCAATCTTTGTTTTGTCATTTATTTCATCATAAATAACATTATTCTTGTTAATTAAAGTATCAATATTAACATTCAAAGCAGTAATTTCTTTTATTTTTTGTTCAATTTCTTCTTTTAAAAGCTCTTCTTCTGCTTTTAATACTATGTATTCATGCAGACTTATTGTCCTTGAAATACTTTCATATAAGGAATACTTAGCCTTTATTTCTTCAAGCTTTTTAATTTTTACTTTCACTTCATTTAAGACGTCTTCAAATTCTTTAAAAGTTCGTATATTTTCTCTAAGTTCATCAATATTAACTGATTTCTCTTCTAGTATGTAAGTATATACAAACTCTTTAACATTAGAAATTGGTTTGAATGCTAAAGCCTTTGGAAGCAATTCGAAAAATTTTTCATTTAACCGTCCAAGTCTGTGAGAAAAATCTTTTTTAGCATCTACTATCCTTGTTGATGAAAATGGCATATTTACTTCTTTTCCATATGTTCTAAAATTAGATATATCAGTAGGTTCATTATTAACTATGAAAGTTACATCTTCAAATCTGCATTTTTCTGCTCTATACCAAAGAACCTTTTCTGAAGTTTCAGAAGCTGAATCAATCACTGCCCCAATTATAAAATGATTTTTCTTACTTTCCTCATAAAATTCCAAGGCTACGTGAGCTGAAATATCTCCGCTTCTTTCAAATTCATTGTCTTCTCTTCCTGTTTTAAATCTTACATATCCAGATAAGCTTCTTTTGGAATTTTCATTAGCTGCCTTATTAAAATTATTTTTAGAACAAGTTAAGACAAATTGAATAGCATCTAAAATTGTGGACTTTCCTGCTCCATTTTCTCCTGATAAAAGAGTTGAGTTTTTAATTTCAATTGTTTCATCCTTAAATGCATGCCAATTAACTAGCCTAATCCCCGTTAACCTCTTCATCATCTTTTACCCCCTTTCTTTTATAAGTTTCTAATTTTTCATAAATACTAGTTAAATTTTCGCTTCTTACTATCATTTGAATTGTTGGATAAACTATGATTCTCGCATCACTCAAAGTAATATCTCTATCCAATGTTTCGATGATATTAAATTTCTTTAAAGTTCTTAACGCCTGCCTAAGTAATGTTTTATCCATTAATCTATCTTTAAATCCAAGAGCCATAAACCTACTTTGTATTTCTTCTATTTCCACAATCACAACTTGAGATAAGGATAATTCCTGCATTTTTTCCTGGTATAAAATCCTTAGTATTAAAAGAGTAATACTATCTATAAGTTTTAATGAAATCTTATTATTACCAAACTTATTAATAAGCTGAGCCGCCTTTATAGATTTATTAATTTCAAGTTCAAATCCTAGTGGTTCAAAATATTCATTAATTGCATCTTTATGTCCTTCTGCAAAATAATAATCCTTTTTTGTGTCTTCCTTTTGCTTACAAATTAAACAATAGCTTAATAGTTTATTACAAACCTTTTTAAATTCATCTTTCTCTTTAATGGACAGTGAATCATATATCAAAATTACTTCCTCCATATCTCAAAGTTTTTAAAAGTAAATCCATTATTCGAAGCAATAATATCTTTTCTGTTAATAGAATATTTAGCTAAAACATGATTACCATATAACCTTATATAAATGATCTTAATAAAATCATCTACACTATTTATCTCAATTTCACTTGCAAGAACCATCTTTTTATCTCCTAAAAGTTCATCAACTATTTCATTTACCTTCTTAGGAGAATACTGTTTTTCCTGCTTTTTCTTAAATTCATCAATCTTTCTTTGACGTTCTTCCTTTGATAGTGTATCGCTTAAAATCTTACCTGGCTTAAAGGATTTTTTTCCTTCATTTGCAATATATAGAGATGTTTCATCTATATAACCATAAGAATATAAAGTGAATAAATCTGTAACTTCCTCCAGATAGTCTGATGATAAACTTAATTCAAGTTCTTTATATTCATTACTTATGTACTCTAAAATTCCTTTTACGGTACCTGTCATATCTTTAGAATTGTTAAGTAAAAACTTAGCCCTAGTTACAGCTGCTCTTATGTATTTAGCATTCTTACTATCAATATCATGCATAATATCGTCTAATTCATTAAATGCATTTATTATGTTATGAACTATATCCTTAACTTTTTCTATTCCCTCATCCAAAGAGCCCAATTCTTCATCTTCTCTGTAAAACTCTCCAGCTTCACTTAAAAATTCACTACTATTTAAACTTTCATTAAGCTTTTCAATAATTTTAGGCCTATATTTCGAGACATTTTCTGAAGTTTTTAATCTATGATATGCTTTATCAATTACTTCTTTAGTATAGTTTCCAAAGAACTCTTGCATTATCTCTTCAGGTGTTTTCTGTTTAGTTAATCTATCCATATACTTTTTTATATTTGAATTCAAGTTTTTCAATCCACTTATAATTCCTTTAGTATTTTCAAAAACCTGTTTAATAACAACTCCTGCCTTTTCATTTGAATACAGCATAGAATAAATACTTATTATATTTCCTTGATACTCTAAAGATTCTTTATTTACTATTTTTAAGAAAGCTTCTAAAATGACAATTGCATAATCATGAAAATTTATAATTTGTTTATAGTCATTAGTCTGTTCTGGATAAATCCATCCATAATTAATTAGCTTTCTAATCAAATAATTTGCTTTTTCCCTATTATTGTTCAACTGTTCATCTTCTTCATTTTCAATATCATAATTAATTAATACTAAATACTCTTCAATTTCATCAACTAATATGTCTTTATCAATACCATAAGACAAACCGTTTTGAACCAATTTATATATTAAAGAAATAATTTTAATATATAGAGTCTTTCCTTGGCTGGAAAGTGGAACAAAAAAATTCTCTGGAACTATTTCAAATATATTAATTTCCTTCATTATTTCTCCTTAAATTCTCTATTTTACTTATATATTACCATATTTCTTATTAGAATTATATTCAGTAATATAATTAAAGCTGAGACTTTCTAAATATATGAAAATCTCAGCTTATGCTAGTGTGCCCAGCATGGGCACACTAGTAAAAATAAGAATGTATTAAAATATTTTAATACATTCTCTCTATTTCTATTATTTTAAAAATACTTTTCTACATCTTTTATACTTTCAATATCTAAAATATCTTCAATAATTAAATTCAATTTATCACTATCTAAATTTTCTATTTTTTCATTATAATCACTATTTAAATCTCCAAATTTTTTAATAAGTAAATTTTTAACTCTTCTTATATCCTTTAATCTAGAACTTTCTCTTTCTTTTTCTATGCCCTTTTCTATTCCTTCTTTCTCCACTTTTTCTTTCATCTCTTTAATCATAAATGCATTATTAGCCACCATATTTTCCACTCCTTCTCTATTAGCTTCTAATATTTCAACTACATTTTCTCTTATAATCTCATCAACAGTATTTCTAAGCCAATGCTTTAATATTTCTTTTTCTCTATTTGTTAATTTATTAAATTTTGATGCTACAGCCTTCAATCTCTCAAAAAACTCTAACGGATCTACCTTTTGGTCTAATAAAAATATGGCTGAAGTAATATTATTATTTTCTATTAATTCCTCTTTAGTATATTGATGATTTACATCAATAAGGGAATATTTAAAGTTTACTATATTCTCACCAAATAATTCATTTTTATTTACTATATCTTTAAAATAAATCGGTACATTCCACTTTCTTGTAGCATTATATAATACTATTGGAACCACTGCTGGAACTTTAAATCCTTTTTTATTTTTCTTGGTTTCTTCTGTTAAGTTTTTTGTGTATTCTCTAAGTATTTCATTAATATAGAAGAACAATCTTAAAGGCATTCTATAATCAATAGTTGATTGAAACTCTAAAAGTGTATATAAAATAACTTCTTCATCATCAATATTTGCCTTATATACAATATCTGCTTCATTTTCTTCATAATCCAAAAATAAGAAGTACCATTATAGATCTTTAAATGCATATTGTCTTTTACGTTGCCTACCATTACGTTTTCTAATTTAAATTTGCTGTAGTTATCATATTTATCCATGAGAACGCACTGGCTTTTGGCTTCTAATTTTGTTGATATAAACTATTCCATTCATTCCATAAATCTTCATCTAATGCTGCTATATCAATAGCATTTTCTTTATATAATGCTCTAATTTCCATCAATCCAGAAAATGCGAGTCTCTTCCACGCCACAAAATTAAGATGCAGTGCAAATAATAAAATCTGTCCTTTGGAACGAGCTATAGCATCTAAAGCATCTACTAAACATAATACTCCATAGCCTGTTAACAGCATTCTTCTTAATTCTGGATGACTTCCAATTGGAATACATTCCTTCCAACTCTTATTAGAATAAAATCTACTTTTTATAGCCCATAGCAATCTAATTGACATTTCGTTAATAACAACTGGAATAGCTTGTGCCATACCAAATCTAGCGTCATAATGATTTTCAAATATTTTTACTGACAAATCAGCCAGTGATACTTCTGTTGGTTTATTGCTTTTGTCATTACCCGGATAAATCTTAAAATTGCCTTTATTGCATAACTGAAATAGTTCAAAAAATGGCATAGGTATTCCGCTACCATACCCATCAGGATTACTTCTTCTTCCAGACGAGCTTCCTGCAACATCAGAAATCAAATGTCCAAGCCAATTAGAAAAACCGCAGAATAATTTTGCTACAAATGTTTTTCCTTGTAATCTTGATGTTTCTGTATCAAATACAATTAGCCTTCCATTATCCACAAAATGTGATGTAGAAGTAAATTGGTCTACAATTGCAAAAATTAATCCTACTAAATCTGGAGCATGCCCTAATGATTTAATATGATGATTTGACATGCTCATCCCTAGTAAATCACCTGCCGCTTTACCAGTTGCTTGATCATAGTTTACTTTATGGTTTTCCTCTAAAAATTTTATAGCAGATGCAATAATAGTATTTCTATCTCCTTCAGGTGGGCTCCATCCCTTTAACTTGGCAATTTTTTTAACAAACTCATCTGTTTGATCATTTGTCCACTTACCTAATTTACTATGATCGGGCATTCCAACAAAAAAGCTATCAATTAATCCAGCTACAACTCCGCAAAAGGCTGCAATCATATAATCATACTTATCACAATTAGCTTTTTTCAGTGTATAATCTGAACGTATTCTCTCAGCTATTTCTGCTTTTTGAGCCTGTGATAACAAATTTTCAAAAGGATCAACTTTTAAGTCTATATTATTTTCAAGTGCAAACTTATTAATATTAGAAAGATACTCGTCCCAACTTATTGTATCATCAATTGCAATTGTAACTAATTCTTCAAATGCTGGCACTTTAATATCTACCTTTTCTTCCTCAGTTAGTGCAACTAACTTTTCGCCCTCTTCAATATGTTTTTCAGATACTTGAGATGTATCTATACCTTGCGTAGAGCAAAGCATTTCTGCCTGCAGTAGCAATTTATCAAGCTCTGATAAATTTTCATCATTTAATACTTCTAAGTTTGAAATTTCCTGAGAAGCTTTAACTAATTGCCTTTCTGCATTTTCCATTTGATTTCTTTGAGCTAATAGTGATTTTCCTGCCTCATTCACCATCTGATTATATATATTATCTGACATAAATCCTCCAGCATTATCCCATTATACTTTTCATAAAGCTTTTTGCTGCGCCCTTTACTGATGCCATTGCTGCATCCCCAACATTAAAGTAGCCAATTCCTTCAAAAGCATCATGTAATTCTTGTAATTTATTACATGGAATTGTATCATCTAATACCATATAATCTGAAGTAATCCCCTCTTCATTTGTTATTTCTTTCTCAAGATAACAAGATAAAATTAAATCACGTATCTTTTCCTTAGTTGCTCCTTCTGTTAATTCAGTTACACGTGTAAGATTCAATTTTTCAGGTAATTTACTAATGATCTTTTCAGTTTCTGCATATTGGATTCTATCTGAAGTAACTTGTGCACCTTTAGTTAACATGCTTATCATTGCAGAAATCTTTTTAATTTTAACTTCTGATTCTAATCCTTTTTCTATTTCTATTTGTAATCTTCTAGTAATTTCATTAACATCTTCAATTAAATAATTTAATGACCTTTGTGAATTTCTTATAATAGCCTGAAGCATCATTTCTCTTTGTTTATTATTTTCTAAATCACTTAATCCAGTAATTCTCTTTACACCTTTATATGTTCCAACACCAAGTAATACAGCAACACCTATTCCAGTAAACATACTTGAAAATCCAAGTATGCCTCCCATACCTAGTGATGCCAGTCCTGAAGTGATTCCCGCAGCGCTAACCCCCATTACTGACCCTGACAAATAAACAGCAGCTAATGGAACGCCAACAGCAGTTGCTTTAGATGCTAAATCCTTCATAGATTTTGTAATTTCTGTATCATTTTTTCTTTGAGCCAATATCTCTTCATCATTTTTTATTGCTGCCACTATATACTCAACTTGTTCCTCGTCAATTTCTAGATCATTATGTAACTTAACAATAAATTGATTTTCCTTCCAACTTAGTTCCTTATTCTTTTTTCTAAAAATATAGATAATATCCTTTAATAAAGATTTTTTAACTACGTCATAACTTACTTCTTCTACATTTTCTGATAAATAAGATAATAACTCTTCATTGCTTTCAACATTAGTATGATCAGTCATATATCCTCTTATTTCTAATCGGTCATCTGCATCCATTTCAATTCTTACAATAAGTGATATAATTTCTGCGTATTCCTCAGCATCTATCTCATTATCATCTGAAAAAGTAAAGTTACAAACTAATTTTATGTAAGCTTTCTTTATACCTATATCCATCATTGACAAAGGGCAAGTTTGAGATGTACTAACAAAGTCACTCTCATCTTGTGCTTGTTCAACTATTCCATTAATTAATTCTGTAAACTTTTCATATGAAATACCTCTAATATTATCAGTAATGTTCTTGCTTTCTCCATTTTTAAAATGAAAAATAACTTCCTTCTTTTCTTCGATTTTTCCATTATCTTTTTTTACTTCAGTACATATATATTCTGCTTTAGAAATTGTACTTAACTGAATTTTATCAGTGCCAGCTCCTAATGCATTTGTATATAAATATTCTCCTGTAAATAAACATCCCTCTTTAGCGCTGCCAAATATTGTTGTGTCTACAATAGCTAAAACATAATCTGGATTCAATCCTTGTGCCATACCAGAAATCGCACCATTTATTTTCTTTTCCGGTATATCTGGCGCTATAAAAACCTTATCTCCAAGGATTTTAACATTTTCTTTAATATACTTCTCTACTGACATTATTCCACCCTACCCTTTTTCAAATTCTTTTTCTAGCATATCTAAAATAAAAGCTTAATTATGATCTACAGCTGCAACTCTGTAATTTCCCTTAATAATAATTCCTATATTAGAATTTATTGTAAACAAATTATAGCATAATCCACTCTAATTCTCTATCATATGTAATGTTTAATTATTTATAGTTATCGAAAAAAGCTGAGATTCTCTAAATTCAAGAAAATCTCAGCTTATCTAATTCAATGTCCAATTATTATTATTTATATATCTATCAACTTGCTAAATTCTAATGCTATAATTTTTAATATATCAAAAATTTAATATAGGCATTAATTTAAAAATCCCACATTATAAATCAATGGTATAAGTTTATCTTCTAAGTTTTTAACCATATCTTTAAATTATAATTAATTTCTATATTTGCAAATAAGAGTCCATCTTTATATTCTACCTCTATAAGCTCTAATATTCTTCACTTCAATAATTATATTTTCATTAGCTGTATGGTACACTACTGTACCTTCACTGCAATTCATAAGTTCTTTTGTTGCACTTTTATTATCATCTATAGCTTTAATAATTGCCATATCATCTATAATTTTATTATTTCCTTCTAAATGCGAATCTAATATTTGAATCTTCACAAAAGTATTAGGATATGTTCTTCTAACTTCATCCACTAATCCATCTTCCCATTAGTAATTAACTTTATCAAAATAAACGTATTCCATATTTAGATGATTAAAACATTTGCTAATTCATGCAATTACCTATTTCTTCAAAAGTTCATTTGTAAATCCCCCCTTTGATACTTAGAATATCATAGGGAGATGAAATAAAGGTTCACTCAATTACTATAATCTTCATTTTTTTATTTATTGTAATAATAAAAGAACCAAATAAAGTGCGTTGATCATACTTTAATTGGTTCTTTATGTTAGTTTCCATTTCATGAATCTTTATAATAAATCCCTATAGGATTTAAGATATTGTTTTTTTCTGGGTGCAAACTATCTTCAAAAAACAGATCCACTTTTATTCACATTTCCAAGTTCCCTCAAATTATCCCGAATAATTTCTTTTAATCCTTCTATTTTTCCTTCTTCAATTTTCTCTATATCTCTTTCCAATTGTTTATAAATTCCAAATTGTGCTTCGTACTCTTTTAGGAATTGCATATCCCCCACCCTTGCAGTTAATAACTCTTAGCTTTCTTCATCCTATTATTCTAGTATTCTTCTTACTTCCTCTTCAGATATATTACATTCTTTTGCTATTTGGCTTATTGTACATCCCGAATTTGAAAGCTTTAAAACTTTTTTTGTTAAAAGGATCCCTTCTTCTCTTCCCTCTTCAATTTTCTCTCTATCTCTTTCCAATAAAGTCATAAATTCCACCTCCACTGAAATATCACTTTTAACTTCCTTCACTCTTCTATGTATATTCTTAACAAGATTTCCTTTAACATGCTTTACCTTATCATCTGTTGAATCTTCTACATAAGCAAGGAATTCTAATAGCTCATCACTTAAATCATTCATAATTCCTTTGGAATTTAATATTATTTTCTGAGCTTCATCGTTTAACATTATACTATTATCTTCTAGGCATACATTTTGAAATGTATATTTATGGCGACCTTTATCAAACAAATCAAATGTACAAATAAAAATAATATAACTTTTAGCTAGTTTTCTATAATCTTCACCTTTACTTATTAGGTCTAAGTCGATGCTTCCTTGATAATATCGTAGTCTTTTAGGTAAATTTTTATGCTTTCCGCGTTGCATTTCAACATTGTAAATTGTATTATTTTCATCTTTAACATAGACATCAAGTCTAATACCTTTGCTTTCAAGTAACAAATCTATAGTTTTCTGTTCCTCAACCATTTCTACTTTTTCTATTTCAATCTCTAAAATCTTCTCTAATAATTCCTTACAGATTTCTTTATCACTCATAACTTTTGCAAATAGAAAATCATCTTCAAGGTTTAACTCTTTTAAAGTTTTATTCATCTTAGTAACCTTACCTTATCTTTTATCTTTTGTTCTGATTATTAACAACATTATAGCTGATTAATCATAGGTTTTCAATATGTGCCTAGCTTTAAAAAATTATAGATATCTTGGCAATAAAACTAGCTAACATAATGGAATTTATCTATAAAAATTTAATAACCATCATATTAAAGTAATTGATTATCTACAGCCTTCTTTAAATTAATTATAATATCTGCAATCCTTGTTGCCTCTTCTACATAGTTATCTTTAAGTTCCACACAGTTATCTGAAAAATGCTTAAAATCATAATTACGACCATTATTATCTAGAACGTATTCCCATAAAAGACTACCTGATCCTTTACGTTTTATTTCTCCTAAAATATTTACTATTGCATCATTACATTCATTAAATACTTTACTATGTTCCTTTCGAAACGCTTCCCTATTTATACAATAATAAAATCCATCTTCATGCTTTTCCATAAAAGCGAAATAATAATATAGATTATATTCAACTGCAATACATATTGAAAAATTTACTTTTTTACCGCCAGCTAACATGTATTCTTTAATTTTAAATACTAAACCAGGCTCATAACTTCCTTGATAATATGCTTCAGCTTCTCCTCTATTATATTCAATAGGATTTACTTTCTTCTTAATGAATTGCTCATTTAGCTCGTCCATAAAATTAACAAGTACTTCAGTTTTTATTTCATTTAAACTATTAGCTATAGTGATAGCAGCCATTAAATCATCTGCATTTTTAATAAGGCTTTTCATAGCTTCTGCCATTTTTTCTTCACCTACCAACTTTTCAATAAGATACAAATATTGTTTTATCAAACTGTGAGGAATCATATCTTCATTAGTTGCTCCTAAACAGGCTTTTAACCAATTTAATATATGCTCTTTAAAGCTTATACATTTTAAATATCTCTTATCCATGCCATCTGCACTTTGTTCAGAAGGATATTTCCCATCTAAAGTTAAATAATATATTAAATAATTAGAATTCACACCTTTTGAATATTCCTCATATCTAAATAGCTGTTTATCTTGATCACCTGCATCAATTTTCATTTCAATTGCTACACACATTTTTTCACATTTAAGAAAAAAATCAATTCTACCGTTTTCAAATACCCATTCTCTTTCAACAGCCCAGGAATAATTTAAAAAGGTTTTAGAAACACCAATTTCTTTTAAGAGCAGTTTAAGATATGTATCACCCTTTCCATGCTTTTCTCTAGGATTTAATAAAGCATAAATCATATTAGAATGAGTAAACACTTCATCTCTCTCAATATTTAATGCCGTAAAAATATTAAAGCCAACATCATATTGTTTTTGGGCTATCTTATTTGCTTTTATTACTTTATCTGCCTCTTTTATTAGGGTAACCTCTCTAAGTAAATTATCTTTATGCATAACTCTTTGACTCCCTTTTAAAACATAGGATTTTATTTAATAATCTATATAAAATTATAGCATAATTACCCCCTCATCCTCCATCTTTTGTAATTTTGCATTTAAAAACTTAGAAAAAAATAAATCTAGCTTAGAAATTATTCTAAGTTAGATTTATTGAATTAAGCTCCAACTAGAAATATTTTTTTAAATCTTTGATAGAATTCATGTCAAATATTTCTATAGCTATTAACTCTATATTTTTCTCTGATAAAGATTTTAATTTATATTTATATTCATCAGGTATTATTTTAAACTTTTTTATTAATTGCCTGATTAAAAGTTCCATTTTTACTTCTTCAATTTTCAAAGTAATTGATTCTCCACAACTTTCTTTAATTTAATTTTCAATACTAAACTTCGCTGTCAATTATGCTATTTAAACAAAATAACTTATAGTATATCAATCGCTATTTGTGCAAGAATTTTTCCTTCCTCCATCAAACTACCTATTTCTCTTATATCCACAACTATTTTAGGCTCATATGCATATGGTGCTCTTGAGTACCCCTCGTCATATTTGGCTTCAATTTTACTTCGATTAGTATCTATATCTTGGCTTATGACCATCAGATGATAATTTCTTAAATTATTAAAACCAAAGCAAATAGAGTAGCTATCAATATCATCTGTATCAATATATCCCATTCCCGCAGAATTATTCTTATAAAAATTTATAAGAGTTAACATGTCTTTTTCTGATAAATGCTCAATGGCATAGAAAATTACCTCCATCTGATTAAATGTTATTTCTTCCTCAATGTACCTAATAAATACTTTGCTCATCATAATTGTATTTATATCTTTTCTAGTCTTTTGAAAATAATCAAGTAAAAGATCAATGACTTCTCCCGAATATTTCTTTTCTTGTAATTTATTTATAAAGTTTTTTTTCTTTTCTTGATTTATCTTTTCGCTATTATATTCACATAAAAACAAGCTTATATTTTTAATTAATTTTCTTTTTTGAAAATAATTTCCTATTTCCACCATTTGTATTATAGTTTTAACTACCGGAACTTTTTTCAATAATTCATTTGGTAATATCTCATCTATAGCTAATTCTGATATATCTGCACCATACTTTATACTCGGTTTTATTAACTCATCCTTAAAATAACTATCTATAGTTTTCATTTCTCGCTCCTTGTATATTAATTTTTAATATTTTTATAATAGCTACCAAAACACTAAACTCTATCTATTACTTAAATTCATCATAATTCCTTTTGTGTTAAAGTATATGAAAGTATAATTGAATCATTAAATAAATTAAGTTGTTCTATTGATATTTCCTTATATTTTTCCAAACTACATTCCCTCATTAATTTTATACCCTTTTACACATACTCTTTTTCCAAAACTGCAACTTCATTTCCCTCAATTTCTTTAATCCCAATCTGCCTGCTAAAGGAATTTAATCTCTCCTTAAAATAATTAGAAAGCGCCTTATCCTCACACCATACATAACAACCTTTAAGTCCTCTTGTCATAAGGATTCTATATGTATTTTTAATAAGTTCATCACTTATTTTTAAAGCTTTTTCTTTATCTTCTTTATATAATTTTTTAACCCCGTTTAGGCTCTTATCTGTTTTTGCTCTTTCAAAGAAGTCAGTTACTATCTTTCCATTTTCAAATCGCAAGTCTTGTCCAATTATTACTCCGACGTAATCAAATTCTAGACCTTGGCAGGTGTGTATGCAGCCACATTCCTTTACTGATTCCTTATCAATTGCCCAAGTAGAACTATTACTTAAATTCCACTTCATTGTAAAATCATAGTCTGGAAATTCTATATCATAATTATTATAGTTTTCTTTCTTTTTAGTTATCCATTCATAGCAATAACCTGCAACTAATCTTGATTTATTGTTTATTGCATTTTTTTCTTCTATGGCTTTTCTCATTTCATTTGGATCATCAAATACCTTAAAATCAAAATCAAATTCAAAACCATCAAAGTTGCCTGTTTCACTTATCTCTAGCACGTCATCAAGCCATGATACATACCCATCTGAACCGTTGCATCGAAATTGAGATGTAAGTTTTAATTTTCTAGTTTTAACCTTTAAGATTTTTGCATGATGTTCTATTTCTTCAATGCTACCTATGTCATCCATAGTAACTCTTTGATTATTATCAACAAAGAATATAGATACTTTAGCAGTATTTATTATTTCCTTAATTTGATTTTCTCCAATATTTTTAAACATACCTGATTTAGCATTTAATCTATGAGCTTCATCAACTATTAAAACATCAATTTCATTTTTGCTTGTATCAGTATATACGCCAGATCCTTTGAATAAATTATTAATATATTTTTGTGTATAATTACCTTTAAGCTTTTCACAATATACATTTCTTGGTGCAGCATTTTTAGTTACATACTGACAATTAAGATTCATGTTACAAATTTTTACCAGAAGATTTATTGCAAGAACAGACTTGCCTGTCCCAGGGCCACCTTCAACAATTATTGTTTTCTTAGTCTCACTTTTAATACAATTACGAACTGTTCTCATTATACTCTCGAAAGCAACCTTTTGATCGTCAATCATAATAAATTCTTCGTTTCCATCGATCATGACCTTAAGAGTATCTTGAAGAGATTTTGATGGTCTAATTTTCCCTCCTTCAATGTAATAAATACCTTTACCTTGATCAGGCCTTTTAACATATTTACAAATAAATTCTCTAAGCTTTATTACATCACCTTTTGTATAAGCAGGCGCTTTATGTAGCCACTCATTATAAACCTCATTTAAAAGAGGTTCATTTTCTTCCTTTTTAATGTAGTTATGTAAATAGGCACAAGGATGTAATTTAATGTTGTTCTTCTCTACAGAATCATTATAATCTTCAATGAGACTTGCATAAGACCAAGCTTGATAAGATGGATGAGCAGTTTTTGTTTTACTTCTATTTAAAATCGTCCTAACAATTGCATCCTCATCCTCTACTTCTTCTAACTCACTCCATTGCTTAAGCTCAACAATTATTACATTTTCCTTGTCCTCATCATCAAGACCAGTTAAAATGAAATCAACTCTCTTAGATGTTGCAGGAATCCTATATTCAATGGCAACTCCGCATTCATCTGGGATTTTATCTGTACTAAGTGCCTTAAACATATAAAGCATAGAATTATCCCAAGCTTCAAACTCTCTTTCTCTAGATCTTCCTATCTTATTCTTATATTCTCTATCAATTAAAATACTGATTTCATCATTAGTAACATGTTTCATAAAATCTTTTTTACTAGCTTGATATACAATCACCTTTTATGTACCCCTTTTTCGTTATGGAATTATGTTAATGTACTTTATAAGCCCAAAATTGTGCTCTGTATACTTTTCAAATATGTACTTGTGCTCTCTTATAACAGTAAAATGATCATAATTGAAGCATAGCTGCTTTTTATAATTGTGTATACTTTTTACTGTTTCCTTTAGCTTTTTCAACTGGATATTTCTTTTCATTTTTATCCATCTTTTTATTTATAATTTCTTCGATATCTACATCTAAAACATCGGCCATTTGAATGCAATAAAGCATAACATCCGCAAGTTCTTCTAAAACATTCTCTTTATTATAATTTTCCGAATCCCATAAAAACTCTTCTAAAAGCTCTCCAGCTTCAATAGATATAGCTTTTGATAAATTAGCTGGACTATGGAACTTATTCCAATCTCTATCATCATTAAATTTTCTTATTCTATTTATTGTTTCTTTCATATGATTCACTCTTTCTATGTTTTGCCATTTTTTATATTAATTATAGCATAAATTTCGATAAAAAATTAAGGCTAATATTTTAAACAAAATAAAATATCAGCCTTAATTTTTTATGCTCTAACTCTTTTTAGCGATTCCAAGCATTCTATCAAACGCTCTTTCTCCTACTGCCTTTGCAGTTTTCTCTTCAAAATAATCTTTTAATATATCGACCTCTGATATCTCCCTTTCAAATTCTATTATTACATCTTTCTTTTTAAACATATCCTTATTATTAAATAGATAATTATACATTACCCTTATGATTTTATTCATAAGCTCAGAATTAAAATCTAATTTTTCTTTAGTCGAATTTAATGGCAAGTCTATTGTGTCTGATATTTCTATCAATACTTCTCCTCTGAAATTTCTATAGCTATAACCTCTTTCTTGCTTAGTCTTGCTCCATTGGACATCTTTACTCTTATTCGTTTCACATATACACCTTTTATTAATAAAAATATCCCATCCATTTTCTTCATTTATGCCAATTGTCGAATATAATCTTACTTGAACATTTATGTTATTTTCAATAACATATTTAGGCGAAATCTTATCTGGTTGATCTTTTATTCTATATGGTTCAATCTTTTTTCCATTAAGTATGATTTCTATACCTGCATCCAAAAACATTCTATATCTTCGAGTTTGTCCATATATATTTCTACACCAAATGTTCGTTTTCGGGTCTTATTCAGCTTTTTGATTTCTAAACTCCAATCAGCATTAATTCCCCATTTCTCCACATCAAATGGTATATGATACGATTCAGCATTGTTATATGAAAAAATATCAGCTTTATTTCCTAACTTTATAATTGCTCTTTTCATACCTACACCAAAACCATTGGTCTTATCTCCACGTCCACCTATCTTGAATATTTCATTTATTAATTTAGGATTAAATCCACCACAATAATCTTTAACAAGAAATTTATTATCTTCTGTATTAATTATTATTTTGTGTCCTCGTATATTACCTAACGTACTCGCTGCTTCGATTGAATTATCAATCAAATCAAAAATTGCTAATCTTATTGTTATATCTTTCCTCATCGCAATTATTGCAAAATCTTTTGTAAAGCCTCCATCTATTTTCAAAGCCTTCACCTAATTTAATAATTATATACTCTAAATAATATGTACTTTCAGTGATGCATATACTACTATAGTATCTTTTCTTCAAAGGTTCATAAAATGGTAAGTAAATAACATCTGTTATAAAAATCTCCAATGCATAGGACAAAAGATATGGTACTTCTTATAAAATAATACCTTTATCTTTTAAATAACTTCACCTATTCGCTATTATGATGGACTTATAATTGTTTGATAGAAATATACTACTAGTCACTAAATCACAATACTCTTATTAGCCTTATTTATAATTTTAGCTGGTATTTCTTTATCAAGCTTCCATACAAAACTTATTGGTTTATTTCCAGTGTGGCTAATATACTCACATAAACCCAAATAAGTAAAGGTCGCAGTTATTCCATCTCTTTCTTTACCTTCTCTAACAAACAAAGCCACTTTACTATTTAGTGTTTTATGATTTATATATCTCTTTCCAGTAGCACTTTCTACAGAGGTTGTACTTTGACTTTGCCAATGAAATAAGTTTTCGTTAATAGCATAATCTTCATAGAGTGTTGATGGAGAAAAATCTTTATCGCTTTTATTTAAGGTAATAAAGAATATATCTAAAGCTTTATCTTCAAAATATTTTACACCTTCTCTAAAAGCTGGCTTCTTATTTTCATTAAAATATCCAAGTGCTGCCATAACTTGATCTCTTGAATATTCACAATGTAAATCTAAAGGACAAGGAAAACCAAGATCTACCGTCTCATCAATAAAATCGATATTATTATAATTGTATGATAATATACTTATAGCTTCTTTAATCATATTTTCATTTTTTAATAAGCTTACAATTCCTTCTTTTATTGATTTAAAACCTTGCTTTTCTGGTGAATCATTATAAAATGTGTAATACAACATATTTAACATAAGAACTTCTTCTTCATTTAACTCATTATTATAAATATCACTATTGTTAAATATATTTAATATAAAATCTATAAGCCTTCTAGAATTGATATTGAATAAATTCTTTAATTTCTTTGTTATTTCTTTCTCTTGTGCTTCATAAAACTCTTCCTTTAATCCTGCTATCACAAGCATTCTACTAAAGCTTCTATCCCCTGATTTTCCATAGAAATCTACTAATGATAAGTTATAATAGTTCAAAAAATTTTCTAGATTCAATTCAATATCAGTCTCTAATATGAAGTTCTTTAATTTAACTATTAAATTTGCTTTATTATTAGCTGAGGATTTTATATTTCTTAAAATATATTCTTTTGATTGTTTTTCAAGTTGAATATAACAGCCTTTAGGCAAAGTTAAAAATCCATTTTCAATATAATCTTTAATAGGATGATTAGTTTTACCAATGATTGCTCTAAACTTTTCTTCAAAGTTATAATTCTTATGCGCCTGCCCTACAAAATCCAATACAGTTAAACATTCTTTACCTTCACTTAATCTTAAGCCTCTTCCTAATTGCTGCAAAAATACTGTTAAGCTTTCAGTTGGTCTTAAGAATAATACTGTGTTAATTTCAGGTATATCAACACCTTCATTATATAAATCAACTACAAAAATAAACTTTATCTCACCATTCACTAATTTTCTTTTGGCATCAGATCTTTCGTTTTCTTCACTATTACTATGTAAAGCTATTGATGGTATATTATTTTCATTAAAACTTTTTGCCATAAACTTAGCATGTTCAACACTAACACAAAACCCTAGTCCAATTATCTCATCTAAATCTGTAACATAATTTTTAAGACTTTGTACTATTTGCTTTACTCTAAGATCATTTCCTGTATAAAGGTTACTTAATTCTGTAATATCATAACCTCTTCTGCCCCACTTAAGTTTAGATAAATCAATAGTGTCAGTGACAACAAAATATTGAAATGGACTAAGTAGCTTTCTGTTAATTGCTTCACTTAATCTAATTTCAGCACTAATTCTATCATCAAAATATTTAAAAACATCTCCTCCATCAGCTCTTTCAGGAGTTGCTGTGAGTCCTAATAAAATTTTAGGTTTATAATACTCTAATAATCTCTGATATGATGGAGCTGCTGCATGGTGAAATTCATCTACAATAATAAAATCATAATAGTCACTTGAGGTTACTTCAAATAAGTTTTTGCTATTTAAACTTTGAATAGAAACAAATAAATGCTCCAAAGAAGTAGGAATGTTATTCCCAACCATTAAGTCTCCAAAATTATTATCTTTAAGTATAGCTCTAAAAGTATCTCTGCTTTGTTTTAAGATTTCCTCCCTATGAGCTACAAATAATAATTTATTACTACTCATCTTGTTTCCCTTACAAAAATCTTTATAATCAAAAGCTGAAATTACAGTCTTTCCAACACCTGTCGCTGCAATTATTAAATTCTTATACTTATTAAAGATTTCTCTTTCAACTTTAAGTTTTTCAAGTATTTCTTTTTGATAAGAATAGGGCTTTATATCAAAGACAAAATTAAACTCAGCTTCCTCAACATATTTTTCTTTCATTAAGGATTTAGATAAAACTTCTTTGTCACCATCAGTTCCTAAGTAACTTATAAATTCCGAATCATTCCAGTAACTTTCAAAAGTAGCTTCAAATTTCTTTATAATATCAAAGGAATCTCTTTCTGTAACTTTTATATTCCATTCAAGCCCAGAAGTTAAAGCAGCATTTGAAAGATTAGACGATCCTATGTAAGCAGTAGTAAAACCTGTTTCCCTCTTAAACATATAAGCTTTAGCATGAAGCCTGGTTCTTTCAGTATCATAAGATATTTTAATTTCAGTATTAGAAAGTTTGCTTAATTCATAAATAGCTTTAGCATCTGTTGCCCCCATGTATGAGGTGGTAATTATCCTTAGTTTTTTATCATTATTAGTTGCTTCCTTTAAACTATCAATAATACATCTAAGTCCACTCCATTTAACAAAAGATATAAGTAAATCTATTGAATCACAAGATACTATTTCTCTATTCAATTCACTAAGCATATTAGGCTCCATTATAGAACCAGTAAATAACGAGCTTTGAGAAATTGAAGTTATAGGTCTTACTGCTTTTCCTTCATTAATAGCTCTTTTATTATTAATTTTTAAGTAAAGTGAAGTTAATAGTTCTCCGCTTTCATCAATTTTATATTTTTTAATATCCTCTTCATTAGCTTCCTTAGCTAAAATATTAATTATCTTGTTGCAAACTTCAATTTGCTTTAATAACTTATCATTATCCTCTTTCTCTTTATCTCTAATATAATTAAGAGATTTTCTTATTACACCTTCTATGTATTGAGATAATATAACTTTAGCTTCTTCCTTATCTATTTTATCTTTTGACATTAAAAGATCGTTTATATCTAAAGTTTCTAATTGGGTTATTATTTCATTGTTAATAACTTGCTCATAAATTCCTTGTTTCAAGATTTCACCACCATTTTTTGATACTATAATTATAAAAAATTTCTATGATACTTTATAGTTTTTAGTATATCATAGAAATTATTAATGGTTACGAGATTTATAATTATATAATTACAGCTCTGCCTGTGCTATTCTCACTTTTCCGTTAACCCAATATAATTAGTTTTTATTTTAAGAATAAATTATATTTGAATAAATTTTTCATCAATTATATGAATAATTAAAAGTTACATTTTATTTATGATATAGTTCCCCTTAACAGGTATAACACAGACTCTAACTGTATAATTTTTCGATACTATCCTAACCTGGTTTAGGTAGTACCAGCATCTGTTTCATGTACTTAAATTGAACAATATAAAACCGTCTTACTCTGCTTAATGGAGCTAACATTTCATGAATAATGTGAATTATCAATTTGCTATGTATAATCCAGGACAGATCCTGTAGAAGTCAATTCTACGTTAATCTTCAAATATCCAAATTATATCGTTCATCTGTATCATCTGGCTGAAGAACATACTCTTACATATGCTAAGTTCGCGTTATAAAATATGGAGTTGCAGAATTAGGTGAATACTATTAATGAATTTAATTAATTATTTAATCTCATGTATCTCTTACGAGTCTTAATTCACATTTGAGACTCATAAGAAATACATCTCGTTTCTTTAGATTTACGAATTCATTTATTTCTTTATTAACTGAAAAATATGATATATCAATATTTTAATTAAAAATATAAGGTATTATATTGTTCCACAATTAAACCAATATTTTCTTTAATATTCAATCTTTTTTCTATCTTCAATTTTACTACACTGACTCCTATATTATTTGCTTCATCAATCAATTTATTTATAGCATCATACCGATCTGACTTATAACTACCTCTATCAACATAATATGCAATTTGAAATTTTCCTTTCTCAATAATAACTATTCCTGTGTACTCATAATCATCTTCACTAAAAGATTCTTCACCACGCTCTCGTTTCAAAACAATTACCTGCATAGCTCTTTCTTCCAAATTGGCTTTCATTATATTAATTAAAGATTCTTTATAGGATTCAGGATCATTTTCTGCCACTTCAACAGGTATAATTTTATCATTCAAATAAACTATATGTTTATTATGAAACTTGTACTCTTTTTTCATGCCTTCATACATATCACTGATTTGTATTTTGTGGCTTTCTTCTTTCACAAACTCTTCATTTCGATTTGACAATGCCACTTCTTCTATTTTATTATATTCTTCATATAGAATTGATCCATCAAATAGTATTTTATCATCTTTTTCTCTTAGAGCATCTGGTACCATTAACTTAACCTCATCAATAACTAATCCTATTATTTCTTCATAACCTGGCCAAATAATAACACTATCATTTTTATTTTCTAAATAAGCTACAAACTTATCTACAGCAAATTCCCTCACTCTAACCATTTCTTCTATTGTTCGCTTTATTTTTCTATTCAATACATCGATATACCATTCTTCTAAATACGGAACATTTATCTTATCAATTATCTGTTTTAGTATAACAGCTTTAATCACAATTATCTTCTGTATATAAAATGAATTATAATTTGAGTTAATTAATCGATAATTTCCTAGACACTGATAATAATTTGATATACCTCTCAAATAATCTGTTTCTCCAAACATCATCATACTATATCTTAATGATTCCCTTAAGTTCAACAAAGGTAAATAATAAAATCCAGAAAAATATGTAAAAAGTGCATTTTCAATCATATCATTTTTATTGTATTTAATAAACATCTCATCATTCACTAAAAAGAAATTAAAAAAATTTTTTTCTACAAATAAACTTTTAAATTTTGAGAACAATTTCTGCAAAATATCAACATTCATTTTATCTAGTTCATCATAAACAAATATAATTTGCTGTTCTTCTATCATCTCTAAGATGCTAATTATTTTTCTTTCCATATTCTCTTCTAATTTTGTCATTGTAATAGTCCTATTTTTATTATTCTCTTTTCCATTACTAATATTTACATCGTTACTCTTTTCTACTTCTCCCCCTGTCGAGAATACAAAAATTTTATTTAGAGCTGCTCCTATTTTTGAATATAGTTTAACTTTTTCATTGTTTTTTTGGTTAATGCTACTCTTTTTTGATTCTTCTTCCTTATATTGTTCTTTGATATTATAATAAAGTCCATTCTTGCATCTTTCTAATCTTTCTTCTAATCCATCATATTGTAATGATAGCTTAATTTTTTCTAATTCATTAATCAAACTCTCCATTACAATTTGCAAAAATTTATTTACGCATTCTTCCTCATTATAAAATTTAATATGAATTACTATTATATTCTCTTTTGAAAGTTTTGATGCTATATCAACTAAGCTGCTCTTCCCTGTCCCTACTACACCTCCAATTAAATATGATCCATATTTTTTTTTATCAATATCTTCAATTATTTTATCAATATATTTATTCCCAAAAACATATCCAAGTTCTTTTTCGGTTAAAGGTTTAATAAGATTATTAACTCTTGACTCATAAAGCTTTGCCATAATTTCCTCCGTAACTTTAATACAAATATCACCTTTTTCTTTACAATTCACAAGTAATCTTTTTTATAAATCATAAAATTCATATTATGATATATAAACGCCAGCTAAATATTAATAGACATCTCTCTTAACTTTATTAAAAATTCTTCAACATATGAGTTCGATAAAATATGATATGTTTCATGCCCACTAAAATCAATAGCATGCACATCTATTCCTTCATATTTCCCATATTCCTCATTCTTTAATGTTGTTGTAAAAATGAGCTGATTGTTAATCTCTTTGAATTTTTCAATAACTCTATCTTCTCTATCTGTAGATAAATCTTCTGCTCTAAATGAATCTATTATTATTGGATACTTATGCTCCAAAACTTTTTGTAACGCGTACATCTTAGCCAAGTGAAATTCGGTACCTTCACTACCTGAAAATACTTTATCCTTTTTTGTGAATATATCTACATATTTCCTATCTTCCGATTGATCTATTTCTTTATAGAATTCATTCATTTTTTGCAATATTGCCTTTAAAATATTATCCCTTTTCTTTTCAATATCATCAGATATCGCAATTTTAACATCAAGTTTTTCTTCCATTTGCTTCAGTTGCCTTTCAATATCAATAAGTCTTTGATCTGCATTCTTAGCACCATCCATTTCATGTTTTGCTACTAAAAGCAAATCTAATGTTATATTTTCATCAACTATTAAACATTTATCAAAAGCTTCTTGTTGTTTATTTATTTCACTTGTAAACCTTTCGATTTCTTCGCTATATACAGTAATTCTTTCTTCTATAGCTTTTAATATTTGTCCTCTCATTTCAGTTGTAGAAACATCAAATGAAAACTCTGCATCCGCACTCTCATATACAATATGATTTGACCCACAATCCATGCATATTACTTCTCCAGATTTCATATTTCTATTTAAAGAGCGCAATTCCTTTAATACAGCTTCATTTTTATTTTTACGTGCAATAGCCTTATTACGTTCCTTTTTAAGGGATAGAATAACATCCTTTATAGCATCAGCTTCATTCAAAATTCCCTCTAAAGCTATTCGATCATTAGTTGCTCCCAATAATTCTGTAACTTTTCCCCTTTTTTTTAATATTTTATTTTCTTTTAGCAACCATTGTTTCTCTGTTTTAAGTTTGCTCATCTCATTTTTTGCACTTTCTACTTCTGACTTAGATGATGCTTCATCACCTATTCCGCAAATAGAGAAAATCATATTATAGTAATCTTCTTTTCTATAATATCCCTTATTTATAATATCATGTGTTTGTTTTTTATCTTGTCCTACAAAAAACATTTGAACGAATAATTCTGGATCAGATATTTTTGTCATTCCATTTTTATGTATGATAGGTATCTTTTCAATTTCATTGTTCCAAAATCTCTTGAATTCTGATATATTATCAAATAACAAAATTTCATTATTTCTTGAAATCAAAATATTCTTTTCTTTTCTACATATTTTAAATTCTTTACCATCTTGTTCAATAACCAAAACGTAATAATAATTTTCATATTCGAATGTTGTTGGAAATACAGGTATATTTCCAAGACAATATGCTATTGATTGAATTACTATTGTTTTACCTTTATTATTATCAGAGCTAAATATAATGTTAAATCCAGGTTCAAAATCTTTAAATATGTATGCTTCTTTACTATCTCCAATATATATTTCTTTTATAATCATATCTGTATACCATCCTTTACAACTGAAATAAAGTATTTAACTGTCAACACATCAAAATCCGTACATTTTTTCAATATTGACCTATCCACATTCTGATATATTAAATCTATATTATCTTTAGAATTTTCTAGTACATTACAATAAATACTTTCAAGCAATATCCAAAATTCTTCCTGTTCATTAACATTGAATAATGCTCTAGCTAAATTATTCTGGCAATCCTCCAATATTTCTTTTCGCCTTTCTTCTGGAAAAGAATTTAATATATCTATGAATGCCATAGGAGGTCTTGAATTAATTACGCTTTGGTTGAGAATTCTATTTAGTACAAGTAATGTTATCTCATTCGATTTTAAGTGTCTCCCAAAATTCAGAGCCTCATCTGGATTTTGAAGTATCTTTCCCTCAACTACACCAATATTTTTCTTAGAATCTTGCATATCTCTTACTTCATTAAAAATAGCAATCAATACCTCTTTCTTGGGCGATACCTTATCACTTAATTTTATTATTCTTTTGACATATTCCTCCTTATCACCACTCACCACTACAAATAAAATTTTTTCTAAAAATTTGTTTATACTATCATCTGTAATCAAACAACTATCAATATATGTTTTTTTATTACATTCTTCTTTTAACCCATCTTTCATTTTTATAATTGCATCATCTTTAACATTAGAAATACCAAACTCTACTACTGTATCGTCTTTTCTCAGTGTTGTGGACACTCCTCCAAGAAAAATGATATAGTATTCAAATTCAAACGAACTTAAGTAATTCTTATATAGGGTTACTAACTCTTTTCCAACAATTTTGGGAGATGGACTTTTGTCCCCCTTTGACTGCAAATCCCACATTTTATCTGCTAATCTACTCATGCCTGTCAAATCATTAAAGACATCAACTACAAAATAGTATATTTCCTTACTATCCCTTCTTGCTCCCATTAAATAAAATAAAGCCTTCGTTTCATTTTCCGCACCATATTTTCTTAACTTTTCAGTTGACTGTATCTTATACTGCATATATCTACCTCCAATTCTTATGCTGTATATTATTACAATTACATTTTGAACTAAATTTTTTCTCATTAAGTTCTAGTATCCTCAGCTTCCAATTATATGCATTATGACTTGTCCTAAATATATCATTAATTCAAATACACATTATTAGCCTAATGGGTATATCCGATATGGATAATTGAAAGTTTAATTCTACTTAAAGCGTTTTCTTAACTAAGATCCAATTTAGCTTCTCACATTTAAAATTCATTATTACTTATTCGCTTTTATAAAATCAACTTACTTTTACATAATATTCAATCTACTATGTGTGCATTATCAATATATATGCAAAGTTAACCAATAATTAGTATATACATAATTTAATATCTCTCAATTCTTTCAATGAATTTGATAGGTATCTCTCCTTCTACATGGATATATTCTCCAATGCTCATATAACTAGAATTTGTTTCATCTCCGCTAAATTTTGTTATATTCTCATATTTAGTTGTATACTTTGAGTTTTGCCTACTATATACACTACTTGAATCTGCAACGTATAATTTAAAGTGCTCATTTTGTAACTTTTCTTCATCAATGAAAATACCGACTAGTTGTCCGCTACTAAAGTTCTTTCCTTTTTTAAACGCTTCTATAAAAGTATTATTTCCTTTGAACGTTTCAAATGAAACTACCCCTTTATCTCTTCCTTCTTTTGCCCTTGGTTTTATTATGCCATCGTTGATAATACTGTTATAGGAATCTTCACTCGTTAAATGTCTAATCATATATTCTATCTCCTTTCAAAATCAATTTATTTTATATCACTTAATTTTAAATTACCTAATTACTTGTGTTTACTTTCACATTATTAGCTAAATTGGAACTTAATGTAATTAACCGATAATTTCAAATTATTAATACAACTTCCAATGCAATTACATAAAACGTATGTAATACTAGTAATATCCGTTTTCTGCTTACTAAAAAACTAACCATAAAACTACCAATATGAGTTATGGTAATTCAAAGTTAGTTCTTGAATTAACTTAAAATTTAATAATTAAAAATTTTCTTATATTACTAAATCATCAAACACGCCATTACGCTTGAATACATGATGACAAAAATCAGCGGCAGCATTTGCAGCCATTTCTTGATGAACTTCTTTATCTGGATCATCTTTCTTGTATCCCCAATCACATATACCTTTAATGATAATCCATTCAGATACACCATGAAGCTTACACATAGAATATATACCATAGGCTTCCATTTCGCCTCCAATTGGCTCATACTCTCTAAAATCCTCTAATAACTTAGTTCTATATTCATAGTTGTTAATAAGTCTTGAACCTGTTAGAACAGAACCAATAAACACATTTGATTGTTTTGTACTATCTAGTGAGTAACTCCAACTATCATAATCATTAAAAGCATTAAGTAGTTGGAAACCAACGTCTTTAGGAGTTTCTTTGTAGTGTGTGGTTGTTTCTAAAAACTTTTGAGCATCATATGGTAGAATGCGTTTTGAAACTAACACATCACCAATTTTTTGTTTCTTTTCGTCAGCTCCGAATGCAATACCTACCATTATTACAGCAGATGGTTTTATCTCTCGAATCAGTTCTCCAACTAGTGGTATTGACGCTGGATTAGTTACACCTTGTTCATCAATATGAATATATGTAGCCTTATACACTCCAAATTGACCAAAATAATACGTCTTCCCAAGAATGTACTTCTCACCATTAGAGATAAAATGCTTTTTAAATGCCGCTTTTTCATGCGCATTTGCAGTTATGAATAAAAATGTTCCCATCAAATCTCTCTCCTCGGTAACTTCTAATCCTTTTCGAGTTTTATGTAGATAATATGGTTTTAGACCAAAACAAACAATTTTTTCATTTTTTCTGACATGTATGTATTCATATCTATGTTCTGTTCCTTCGTCAAACATTCCAAACGTTATATCTGCATGTAAATCAACCATTTTTCTAATTTCTTCTTCTTTTGCAACTATTCCAAATGCAGATTTTTTTCTCCACAGTTTGTTTCCATCATCTTTAACACCAAATATAATAATTCCGCCACTTTCATTTGAGAAAGCTGAAATGTATTGAGCGATTTTCTCTTTTTCTAAAATAGGGTGAATATAAATAATATTTGTTCTGTCATTTTCATTTATTTTTTTTTTTATCGTGTCAATAATATTCATTTGTGTAATCTCCTTTGAAAACTATTAAAATACTTTTTTTAACGGAATTGACGACATACCCGTTGTTTTTATCAAATCGCCTAAAGTAATCATCCTGACTGTTCCTTTTCCGTCATCTGTCCATAGCTCATAAGCCGTGTCATCTAATGCTTCTAATTCAGCATCTTCATAAAAAATAATTTTATCATCATCACTTGGTCGTATAACAATTCTTATATTTGTTTTATCTCTTATTGCAGAAAAGACAGTAGTTGAATACTTATTTTGTTGCCATTCACTCAAAGTCGACTCAATTGTATATAAAGGGTTTTTGGACAATGAATTATAAATATTTTCAATACTTCTTTTCATTAGATACTCTAATCTTTCTTTTGAGTAAATTGACTTTGAAGAAATATGCTGAAACAGTTTTTTTGCATCTTCCGAGAACATTATATCCCCTTTTTCATACAACTGTAACAACCGACTACTTTCTTTAATAAAAATATCTAATTGAGCTAGTTCTAAGTTGTTTTCTTTCATAGTGCTTTCAACATTAGCAGCTAATTCAAGTCTCCTAATTGTTTCTTCATGACTAGAAAGTTGATGCTTTTTATCAAATATGTCTTTAAATAATGGCTTTGCTATATCTGGTTTTTTCAAAAACCAGTCAGAAATTCTATTAAATATGTCTTGTATGCTAGTTGATCTCTTAACTGTATTATTGCTTTCATTTGAAAACTGTTTGCGGATATAATCATTTATTTTGCTAGAAACAGCTTCGTTATCGTACGAATTAATTCTAATATCAGCTAATGCAGTAAGTCCTTTATATAATAACTTTGTTTTGAAATTAGGTTCAAAAAAAGTTAAAATATCTTTTAATTCTTCATCAATATTATTATCAAAATTTAGCTTAGATACCTCTACAAATTGGTCCATTTGGTTTGGTGCTATTCCTTTTGATAAAAATTCTTGGTTGTCACTGCTCCTAATCCATAAGTTATAAAAATTATTAAGCCACGGTATCGCATCATCAACTCTATCAAACCACGTACAAAAATCGGATATCATTTTATCTTTTAAAAGAATGTTATATACTTTTTGTAATGTTACTTTATTACCTGGAGAAATCGCTGACCAGTGTTTATTGCTTATCTTTGTAGGAATTGGTTTAGTTTTTATTTGGCTAATTAGATCCCATAATTCATCGGAATATTCAGGATTGTCCATAAATGGAATAATAACAGCATGAGTTAACTTCCCATTTTCAGTGGAATATAAACTTTTTTTATTATTAGAATCAATATATTTTTGAACATCAACAATTGGTAGCACTCTATAAATAGCTTGAATTGAGTCAAAAGTTTGCCTTTGAAACTGTGTGTCTTTTGATTTGCTCATATAACACAAATTGTATAGATCACTCCAATTGTTTTCAGAAGCGTATCTTACAACTTTTTTATACAAGTATTTTGCTGTTTCTAAGATTTCTTTGTTGTTAGAATTTTCCTCATTTATATCGTTTCTTTCTTGTAAAACTTTAAAGTTTGGAGAATTCAAAAGTATTGGAAAACAAAAATCTTCAGTGCCTATCAATGGAAATGTGCAAAATAGCTTTGTCATATCTTTAGTAGAGCAGCAACGAAAAGCATTATTATTACCACATGGTTCTACTAACACAGCAATTGACACGTCCTTTATTGGATCAGAGCAGACTAATATTTTTTTATAAGTAGGGCGCTTTAGTGGATCTCCGTATGTCATTTCTACTTCAATAACACGCATATTTTCATTAATTGTTATTTGATTGCAGGTACTATAATATGCTGTTTGATTAAAAATTACTTTTTTAATTCTATCTGAAAAAGCTAATACAAATGCTATCGCTTTATCTAAGTCATTTTCACCACTTTTTATTGCAGTTTCTATGTCTGTAGATCGATTATTAGTCAGGTCATAAACAAAAGATGTTGTTGGTACGTTTTTGTCATAATTCCATTCAATATTCTGTCCAGAATCAAGCAAGTCTAAATCATTAATTGATTTCATAATACTATTTTTAATTTCTTCATCTGTTTTCCCACTACGATCTATTTTTAGTGACAAACACTTATAATTCATAGAATCCTTTTTATTGTGATAAACACCTTTAACCGTCACAATTTCAGAAATTAAATGAGTCGCTATAAATCCTGTCCCAAATTTCCCAACCTTTTCATCATCATCCGTTCTTTTAGAAGATATCTGAGTTATTAAGTCAAGCAGATTATTATATGTGAATATATTACCATTATGAGAAAAAACGAGTTCATCTTTATTTGTTTTAATCCATATTGTTACACCATCTTCGGTGGCACAGTCATTTGCATTTTGGATTAGCTCCCATATCCAACGACGTCTTTTTATTTCTTTATCTACAGTGAGTTCTTCCAATTTCGTGGTAATTGTATTGAGAGCAGCCTCAATTGTTTTCTTTTGGTACACTTCAGTTTTTTCATCCATACACTTTCTCCTGTTCATACCGAATATAAAATTAGTGCTACATAAGTTCTTCTACATAACTATTTAATTTGATATTTTTATGTAAACAATGTTATAACATTTATTATTACTATAATATTTACTAATATATTCACATATTTAAATTAACTAAAGAACTTAGTCCACTTAGATTAGTAAATTTAATAAAATTATAACAAAAAATACATCATTTTTCCAATTTTTTTTATAAAGTAAGTTTTCTAAATAATCACTTGTTGTTTTTAAATTTCTTGAATTTTTTTGTATTCCATATGATCCCTTATTTCTTTATATATCAAACTTTATTAACTCATTTTACAACTTCCAATTATATACATAATCCTTATATAAATTTTATAAACACTTTACTCCACCCATCTATGAAAAATCCCAATAACATTCTCATCATTTTGATTAATTTTCTTAAACAATATCTCCAACATCCCCTTATAAATCCTACACCTATAAGAATTTATATTAGGAGCAAACAAATTACCATACTGAGCATAATTACATACAGGGCATACTCCGCAATATGGGCTATAAACACATTGCTCACATCCTGGGATTGCTTCTAAACATGATGAAACTGCTACAGTTTTACATACTGGGCTTTTTATCAAATCTTTAAGGTTATTTTCAAATACATTTCCCAGTTTAAAGCTTTCATCACCCATTTCGGCTAACATTCTTCCTTCATCACAGGTATAAATATTTCCATCGTAATTATAAGCAAGTTGTCCAATAGCACCGCCACAAGGCGACCTTAATTCCATATAATTAATTGGATCATTATTTAGAATTTTCTTTAAGAATATTACTGCATTAGCTTCTGAAATCCTTATTCCTTTTAAAGCAAGCTCTATTATATAATCTAAGGTTTTCTCATAGAAATTTAAATACTCATCTGCAGTATATCCAAATTCACCCCAGTATTTTGCTGCATATCCCATTGGTGTTAATGGTCGCACAAATATTGTTTTTAATCCTAATGAAACATATTCATCAACTATTTCTTTTGGATAATTAAGACTAAATTTACTTGTTGTCTGTATCGCTTGGACTATATTTGATGAATTAGCTATATTATTAATTTGTTTTATTTTGCTTTTAGTTATTTCTAGGCTATTTCCCTTATTATATTTTCTATTTACATTATGTACGGCCTCGGGACCATCAATTGATGTAGATAATCCGATATTATTTTCCAGAATAAAATCTATCATTTCCTCATCTAATAATGTTAAATTTGAAACCATAGAATAGCATATATTTTTTTCCAATTCTTTATTTCTTTCCCTAGAATAATTTACAATGTATTTTAACACTTCAAAGTTTGCCAGTGGCTCTCCTCCTTGAAATTCAAAGGTTAAATTCATAGATGGAGATTGAAGCGCTATATCAACTGCTTTTTTTGCTATTTCTTTACTCATAAACTTATGATTAGCTTCACAATTTGCAACATTGTTTTTAGCTGATGCTTGGCAGTATATGCAGCTTAAATTACAAAAGGTAGTAAGAACAAATATATGTAATTTAGTCCCACCGTTAAGGTAATTTTTCATCTTGCTTAATTCATTTGACGCTTTTTCAATAAATTCATCTCTATCTTTATATATAAAATAGTTATCTTCTAACAATTGAAGTACATTCTCAGAAATATTAAAATTATGTTCAATAATATTCTTCATATCATTTTTATCAATAAATAAAAATCTGCCTAAATCATTAGTAATCAGGTACTTATCATTTGTATTTTCAAAATTAAAATAATTAAGCTTATAGTCCGCTTTTGTTAAACTTTTCATTACACAATACCTATTCCCTTTAATTTTTTAAATTTCTTAGTAGAAAAAAAGAAGCCTCCACACTTTTCCTTTACTTTGCACCCCTCACATTCTTCTCCATATCTAACCTTATATTCAGTGATACTTCGCTTACTTATACTCCAAAATTTTTTATCAATATAACATAATGGAATATTATAAATGTATGAGCGAATTCCTTTAGATAATAAAATCATACATGCCTTTTCTAGTTGTTCCTTAAAATCTTCAAAATCAACCCAGACTTCATCAAGGTTCATATATGCATTTCCCAGTATTTCCATAGCCATAAAATTTACTCTGTGGCAATTTGGAAACTCCGTACTAATCATTTCTGCTATATTGACTAAATCTAAATAATTCAATTTATTTATTACAACTCTTATTTCAACAAGCTGCTTATGCTTTAACAGATTTTTCATTCCACTTACAGTTTGGACATAGCTGCCATTAGCTCTTGTTATGTCATCATGTATTTCCTTCCTATGAGAATGAAGTGGAATTCCAATAATCATGTTATTGGGGCTATGCTTTATAAATTCCCTAGTATAATTTTCATAATGAAAGGTTCTTCCATTTGTTAGCATTATAAATTCAGCATTGTTAAAGCTATTGGTACATGTATCTAAGATGTCAAACAAGTCCTGTTTTAACAAAGTTGGTTCTCCACCAGTAATGCATATAAATTTGGTACTACTATCCATTAATTTAATTGCTGCAATTAAAGCATCTATGTCTGCATTATGTCGTGTTTTTCTAATCCCATCAGCATCTGGACACATTATACAATTATTATTACATTGATTAGTTGTTAAAATAATTTGTTCTGTAGAATTCCCTTTATACAATACCTTTAATGAATTTTTATCTGAATTTAAATTTACTATATCCCCGGATTCTAGCCTATTTATATTGATTCCAAAAATAAAATAAATTTTCTTTTTCTCTAAATAACTTTTTAGTTTTTCTGGAAGTAACTTGCCTTCAAATATATATCCTAAAAAGCCCTCTTTAAATGCTTCATAATCATTATCTTTAATAACTAATATTGAATTTTCTTTTAGATTTGTATTATCATATGTAATTTTTCCAATCAATTCCATTTAATGTGCTCCTTTTAAAAGATAAAATATAAGATACTTCCTATAGCTCCAAGTGATATAAATGGAGCAAATGGAATTTGCCTAACAATATAAACATATTCTTGTCCATATTTACTATTTGCCCACCTTCTAACACTTTCTGCTTCCTCCGAAGTTATCTTTGAACGAATTGACTCTGATTGAAATTTAGGAAGCCCCTTAACTCTTGAATTAAAAAATCCAACAAAAGTCCCTGCAGAAAGTATCATTCCAGCTTTTACAGAATCTGTTTTTATTTTCTTGTAGTTATATCTAGAACATAAGTTTCTTATAACTATTACAGCTAATATAAATAGTAATATTTTATAGTTTATTATAAAGCTACTAGCATATCCATTAATAAAATAATCCAATATATTACTTAAAATTGCTAATATCACTATTAAAATACCTATTCTTTTTTTTCTTATCTTATCTAAAAAATAGAACATAATTAGCATTATTGAAAATCTAACTAGCATCATGTTGACTACCAGAAATCCTCTTGATATTAGATTAATACTTTTATAAATAATTGTTATAAAAGAATAAGATACTATCCAATTTATAATAAATTCTTTAGCAGAGTCAATATTAAAAGCTTTCTTATTTTTAAGTGCAGGTACTTCCTTAATAAAAAAATATAAACTTTCACCAAATAAATATATAAAGGCAATTGCAAATGTAATTACAAAAATCATCAATCCATGAATAGCAATAGCATCATTCTCCATAAAAATGTTAACTGGGGATATCAAAAGCATTAACATCACATATTTTGAATCCCCAGCTCCCCAAATATCAAAGTAATACAGACAAATTGAGACAAATGTCCCTATAAATAAATTTATAAAGTATCCGCTAAAAAAGTGAATCTGCTTTTCATAGAATATAAGATATAAACTATACAAAAGCTGAATTATAAACCCTACCTTCATAAATATTTTTAAATGCCTATTTAATATTTTCCCATGATTAAAATCAGTTATAAATGTCATAACACTTATGGCTAATAGACATAAAATTAAAAACGTTATATATAAATTATTAATCATATCTCTTTATGCTCCAGCAGCACTTAAAGCTATAACGTAATTTGAAAATTCTTTTGTAATATATATATCATCAGTATAAAAAGTTATTATCGCTTTATCATGAAAAATCTCCAATTCACTTTCAACTAACACCTTAAACTCATCGAAACCTTTTTGTACTGAGTCTTCATCGAAAATCACAAAGTTCATTTCTATTTGTTGCATACTATTACACCTCATTTTTATCAAACCAATTAACTAATATATCAAATTGGTCATCGAAATCAGAGTTCTTTTCACTTACTTCATCATCTTCAAAACTATCTTGATATTCAATACATGTATCATATAATGCTCTTCCCATAACTAACTCTCTAATATTTTTAGTATCCTGTGATACCATATATCTAATGTTCTGCCTTAACAATTCATTATAAAATTCACCTTTATATTTTTTCATTTCTTCACTGCTTTTTGATGATTTACATTCAAAAGTGACTTCAATACTATCATTAATATAATCTAGCAAAATATAAAATTCTTCTATGAAATTGTATGCAGCTTTCATTATTGTTTTAATGTTATATACTTCCTTATCAAGGTAAAATTTTATAGAGTTTTCATTTTCCTTTGTTATATTATCATTCATACATTTTCTCTACTTTCTATTACATTTTGGGTGTTGGATCAGGTATTTGTGGCGTGCCTGGTGTTTGCGTAACTGTTTCATTTCCTGTTGTAGTAGTGCTACTACTTGAGTTAGTTGATGATACAGTATTTGCATCAGCTTGAGCTGATACTGCACTATGTGTACCTGATATTGAAGTTGAATCAGTTGCATCTGATGTTCTTTGCGTTAAGCTTGGATCTTGCACGCCTGTAGATGATGTATGTGAAGCGTGTGATGCATGCGATTCATGTGATGCATGTCCTGGAGGTGGAGCTGATGATGTATGTGAAGAATGCGATGCATGAGATGAATGTGATCTGTGCCCCGCAAAAGCTTTTGAAGGTATCATTGCTGCTAAAATAATCAACATTGACCCAATAAATAGTACCTTATCTCTGCTTATATTCCCTTCTTCTTCATAAATAAAATCTTGAATGTTTTTATTTATTTTAGGATAATTAATTTTCGCCATATGTGCACCCCTTATTTACTTTCTCCAACTAACTTGTTATCTTTCCAAGTTCCTGTTAATGTCTTTCCATTACTATATGTATATGTACCTTTACCATCCATTTTATTTTTAACAAAGCTGCCAACATATTTATCTCCTGAATTTTTTCCTGATCCAAAAGTATAAATACCTTCCCCATTCATGACATCTGAACTCCAATCACCATTGTACGTATCATTAGTACTCTTCCACGTAAAAGTTCCTTTTCCAGATCTTACTCCATTTTCATAATTTCCTGAATAAGTATCCCCATTGGCATAATTTAAAGTGCCTTGTCCATTTTCTTTGTCATCCTTCCACTCGCCTTTATAAACATCCCCATTTTTAGATGTGAAAGTTCCATTTCCTTCTCTTTTTCCATTTCTGAAGGCTCCTGTATATTTTCCATTGTTAATTGATCTGTCCGTTACATTAGTTTCTTGGCTTTCTTCTTGCTGAACTTGCCCTTGTACGGATTTTGTACTATTGTTAGGTGTTCCTACAAAGTTACATAAGATTATCGAAACCACAAATGTAACCGCCAATCCCTTAAGTATCTTTGATAATTTTTCTGGTTTATACTTGAAATCTTTTTTCTTTCTTGAATAAATAAGTAGTGGTATTACTGCTATAAGTCCTATAAAACTAAAAAACACAATCATACCTAACAAAACACTCATTATTATCCCCCCTATTCGTCCTAATTCGTATGGCTATCCACATTATACATTATATTACTAATTTACATAATATTAAAACCCCGAATTTGTTGTTTTTACCAGATATGAAAAAAATCGAGCATATATGTATAAATTTGCTCGATTTTTCTTATATTTTAAATTATTCGCCAAGTAAAATTTTCCAAAACTCCAAACCCCTGATTTACTGCTACCCCATAAACAGGGCCAATCTCTTGTTTCATTCTTTTAACGAATTCATCTTCATTATTTTCTTTTTTAAACTTCCTAAGATTATCAACCTTAAGTACTTGTCCATATTCTTCTATTTGATTTTTCCTGTTTTCATCAACTACAAAGCAAAAGGCTTCATACTGCATTTCACAAAAACTATCAATATATGTATCATATTGGAGTAAATTATCACTTTTCTTACTATTGATATTCTTAAAAGTAGGTACCAAATTCCACATTTGATCATGAAGGACAAAACTCCAAGGTATAAAGTGATCTATGCTTAAAACTCCATAATCATTATAATTTCTTTCTGTGAAATCTAAGCCTGTATACAAGTCAGTTATATGCCTTTTTTCTATAACTTGTTTCCATATCTTTGTCTGCTCTCTCAAGTCTCTATTTTTAGGAGCTTCTAATTTCATTGCTATACCTGGTACATTTGGATTGCGCTTTTGCAGGAAGCATACCAATTTATAATACGCCCAGCCTTGAATAATTCTGTAGTTAAACTTTAAGTAATTACACCAATTGTCTTTAATCCTAATGCAATTTTCATCCTTATTATTTTTATAAATTTCATAAATGCATTCATTATCTTCTTTGGATAGTTCTTCTATGAGCTTTTGAACTTTTTTCTGACCTCTAAGTTTATTCTCAAAAAATGGTGATAAAAATCTATATGGTACATTTAAAGTTAATTCTTTAAGCATTTTATTTAATGTTTTATCTTGTGATGAATATATAAAATCAAAGAGCTTACGTTCATCATAATTGCTTTCCAAGTTATATGTATCTGAAATGTAAGTAGCTACTTTTGCTAAATTATCACATAATCCAAAACTTAACTTATATTTCAAAAGAGGATACCAAGCCTTTACGACCATTTTACATATTAATGTTCTAAATTCTATTTCAAAATTACCCAAAGAAATTTCATCTAATAAAGCCAGCAGCCAATACATCTTATAACTTGCTACAACCTTATCATCTCTAAGTGCTCTAGAAAACGTGGCATAATCAACCTCATTACTATAAGGGACTTCACATATTTCTTTTGGTAATATTATAGTTTCTTGTGGCATATATACTTTATCCATTCAACCTCACCCATTTTAATACAATCTATCTACATTCTAACATAAAAATAAGATTTTACTCTACATAAACCACTTGCATTTTTATTCCTCTTTTACCATCCATAGCCACCTCAGATATTGTTTCAGATCTATTTTCTAATCCAATAACTCCTGCAATTGCTAAACATAATGCGTCTATAACATCATCTATTTCACGGATTTTGTCACATATTCCATAAGATAATGGACTTAAGCTTACGCCTAAATTTGCTTTATTTTCTTCAATAGCTTTTGTGTAGTTTTCAGCATACGTAGCTTGTCTACATGGAGTATTAAATATACTTGAAGTTTTTCCTTCTGCTAAAAGCTAAATGCCAAAACAATCTCCTCATCTTTTCCTATTACCGGCTCCCCTTCAGTAATCTTCATCAGATCATCATTTTCTACTTCATCAACAACACTAATTTCATTAATCTTCTCTTTTTTCTTAGGCTTACTTCCATTTCTCACCTTTTTCTTCTCTAAGGTAGTTACTATCTCATTAGGTAAAAGCTCTTTGCTTTTGTATTTTTCCATATTTAATTTCTGAGTAGCTTCATTATCTACTTCTGTTACATTCTTATTACAGCTGTTTAAATGTACACTTGTACTTGTTTCCATACAGCTTTTATTATCAGCATTAGTGACATTTTTATTTGCAATATTATCTTTTATATCAATTACTTTATTATCCTTATGTTTATTCTCACTCTCCACATTAATATTCTCTATACAGCTGGTGCTTAGCTGTTTCTTCTCGTTAATTTCTACTTCTTCTGCCTTATGTTTATTTTGAACTTTTTCTTTTGTTTTAATATTTTGATGCTTTACAAAGTTTTTTACTTTATATATTTTATCTTGAGTGAGTTCAACCATTTCTAAGTCTATAAAAGTTTTTATAGCTAATTCTATTTCAGATACTTCTCTATTGAACTCTATAGCCAAAGTCTCTAGAGTATATGGTATATTTCTAGATAAAAATAATTCTCCTTCTAAATTGACCTTACCTGCAAGAACCACAAGCCTAGTCCAAACATAATTTATAAGATCTCTTTTTTCCATTCTATCTATTATTTTGAACTTTGTATCCTCATACATATTCACATTAAATTTAACACATTTTCTTTCTCTCATTTTTAACACGCTCCCATTTTTAATAATTTATCTATATAGGATATATGCTTAAAAATGAAAGTTACTAATATAAATTAAAAATTATTTTATTCTTCCTGTAATTTAGCTTCTAAAAGCTTGTATTTTTCATTTTAACTTCTGAAATCAATTTTAAAATTATTAATCTTAATTTCACCGTTTTTTCCACAAATCTAATCTTTATAAACACGTAAAAGTGATAATTAATCTATATTATAAGTATATTTTACCATAAAATAAGAGCTTACATTAAGTAAACTCTAAAATGGTATTTCCTTATTCTCCATAGCATCTCCTTGTGCCTCGTCTTCAAACTCACAAAACATATATTCATAATCATCATATATGTTAATCATCAATTTTTCTTATCTTATAACTATTGACCTAGTTTAATAATGCAATCCTTTCTATAAAAAGAAATCCCATATTTAATTATATCTTCATAGCCTTCTTCTTTAAGCTCTAATTCGTATTTCTTCTCTTCTATCTGCTCTAATGCTTCATTACATTTTCTAAAGATTTCTTTAGGGTTATCTGAAACTTTAAGTTCTATTATTACAGCTGGTTCGAATATTGATGGAGATTTTATATAAATATCACATCTGCCATCACCAGTCTCTCTGTTAGACTTTACTATATGATCATGCATATTAGATAGAACTCCAACCACAAAACCATGATAGAAATTTTCATATGCATCGTTAAAGCTTATGGTTTCTCTTAAAAGTTTATTTAGTTCTTTTTGAAAAGTGTCACTATCTTTATTAAATATTGAAGTATATAAAACACTTAAATCATTAGCTTTTATTTTTTCCTCAAACCATTTTAGAATTTTAGTTCTAAAAATGTATTTAACTTCTCTATTAGGGATACTTAATTCCAAGTACCTATTATCTTCACTGTTCATTCTTTCATTAACTTTTTTAAAATATCCAGTAAAAAACATGAAGTTCCATAAGTTATCCATTGTGTCGTAAATTTCATCATAGGTTATATCTTCATGTACCGGCTTTTCTATAGATTTCCCTTCAATTAACAGCTCAATTTCTTTTTTAGTTGCGGCATCTGCTTTTTCAATGAGACTTCTAACTATGCTGTTTGAACTTGTATTTGCCCAATAAGAAGATGGAAATGTATTAAGGTCTGTTACTAAATCTTTTACAAATCTTACTGCACTCCACGGATTATAAACCTCAGCACCTCCAAAAATATATCCATTGTACCATTCTTTTACTAAGATATCTTTTTCACTCAAGTTATAATCTTCAAGCATTTTATTAACTTCATTTTGAGTGAATCCAAAGTATTCGTCATATGATTTATTTAATATAGAGATAATTTCAATATTATTTAAGCCTGTAAAAATGCTTTCTTTAGAAATTCTAAGGCATCCTGTTATTACAGCAAATTCTAAGGAACTATTAGTTTTTAACGCTGATTCAAAAAGCGACCTTATGAACGCAATCATTTGCTCATAGAAGCCCTCAAAGAATGAATTTTCAAGGGGTACATCATATTCATCTATAAGTATGATAACTTTTTTTTCATGATACTTTTCTAAACATTGTGATAAAAATTTTAAGGCCGTTATATAAAGTGAATCATCCTCTTGTGCTTTTGTAATTTTTAGATATTTTTCTTTTTCTTTATTTAATTTATCACTTTTCAAAATATAATCATGGCGCCTAAATTCATCTACCAGCTCATCTTTAATACATCTTAGTGCTAATTCAAATGTTGGCTGTTTGGCAGATTTTAACGACAAATTAATTACAGGATATTTACCCATATGGGATGTGTACTTTTCTCCTGCATTCATTATTTTTAAATCCTCAAATAAATAAGAATTGTCTTTCCCTTTATTTTCAAAGAAATATTGAAGCATACTCATATTTAAGGTCTTTCCAAACCTTCGTGGTCTTGTAAACAAATTAACATCTGCTTTATTATCTAATAAATCTTTTATAAGTAAAGTTTTATCAACGAAGTAATAACCTCTAGTTATTAGTTTTTCAAAATTATCTATACCTATTGGCAGTGGCTTAAATTCCATTTCATCACTTCCATTTCTTTTTCATTTCTTCTTATAGTATATTATACCCCATACTATACTTACTTAAAATAAGATTTTAACTGTTATTCCTGCTATGATGCAGCTAATAGTAGAAAAGGCATAGCTAATTTCTATTAGCCTTTCTTAATTAATTTCTCTAAATACAACTTTTTATATATAAACACGTAACAGTATTAACTCATCTACGCTATAGGTATATTCTACCATAAAATAAGAGCTTACATTACATAAGCTCTTATCTAAATACATCCTATTTAACAATGATAAAAATCAACCGATTTGATCAGCTGGGATTATAACCCCAAATTGCCGATTTATGATATTAATTTTAAATATTTATAGTGCAAGATCCTTCCTTATAATCCCTTAAAAATAATGGAATTTGATCAATTGGTGCATCTACAAGTATTGTTTGTCCACCTTCCATTTCTTCTTTTGTCCATGCATTAGTCCAATTTGAACCTGCTGGTAGATATACCTCACGTTCAGTCTGACCTTTTTCCATAATAGGTGCAACTAAGATATTTGGCCCAAACATATATTGCGATTCATTTTCCCAACAGAGTTTATCTTCTGGAAAATCATAGAACATTGGTCGCATGACTGGAGTTCCTTTTTTATGTGCTTCTTCCATTAAAGTAGTAATATAAGGCATCATTGCTTCTCTTATTTTCAAATATTTCTTGCAGATTTCATATACCTTATCTCCATAAGACCATACTTCATTATCAGCACCAGATACACATTCAGCTCCGCCTGTTGTTCCATACTGAGGTTTGAAAGGCCAGCGATAACCATGAAGTCTCATAACTGGGCAGAAAGTTCCGTATTCAAACCAGCGGATCAATACCTCATGGAAATCTGGATCATCAATATGTCCTCCGAAGAATCCTCCAATATCTGTAGTCCACCAAGGAATTCCTGCAAGTCCCATATTCAATCCTGCTGCAAACTGATTTCTGAGACTTTCAAAGGAAGAATGTATATCGCCTGACCAAACTAACGCACCGTATCTTTGAGATCCAGCCCATGCGCAGCGTAACAAATTAATTATACCTTCCTGTCCCTCTGCTTTCATACCATCAAAGAATGTTTTTGCATACATCATAGGATAAATGTTTCCTACCTGCACATTTGGCCCTAAATGATATCGGTAATTTTCGAAATCATAAACGCTATATTCAGGCTCTGCTTCATCAAGCCAGAAAATCTTCACACCCTTATCGTAGTAATTTTTCTTAGCTTTCTGCCATACATACTCTCTCGCCTCAGGATTAGTAGGGTCATAATGTATAGTATTTCCCATGAAATTCATACAAATGCGGAAACCTTTATCTGTTCTAACGAGTAATCCCTTATTCATCATTTCGTCAAAATTTTCACTTCTATAATCTACAGTTGGCCAAATAGATACCATCAATTCAATTCCCATGTCCTTAAGTTCTTTTATCATAGCATCTGGATCTGGCCAGTATGTTGGATCAAACTTCCATTCGCCTTGTAGTGGCCAGTGGAAAAAATCTACCACAATAACAGAGATAGGAAGATTGCGTTTCTTATATTCCCTTGCTACTTCTAAAAGTTCTTCCTGGGTCTGATAACGTAACTTACATTGCCAGAATCCCATAGCGTATTTTGGCATCATAGGAACTTTTCCAGTTGCATCAGCATATGCTTCTTCAATCTCTGCTGGAGTGTCTCCTGCAGTAATCCAATAGTCCAGCTTCTTTGTAGAATATGCTTCCCATGTAGTAATATTCTTTCCAAAATTCACACGTCCCACTGCAGGATTGTTCCAAAGAAATCCATAACCCAAAGATGATAGAGCAAATGGCACGCTAGCCTGAGAATTTCTGTGGGCTAACTCTAAATCTGCTCCTTTCACGTCTAAGAACGGCTGTTGATATTGCCCCATACCATAGATTTTTTCATCTGGATTAGAAACAAACCTCATACTTAGATGATAATCTCCTCCTATAATCGGCTTGAATTCTCTTCCTTCGACTTCTAGAGAACTACAAGTAGAACTATACATATCCTTACGATTACGAACATATTCCTCTAACAACAATTCACCTTTCTGATTATAAAATTCCAATTTTCCAATCTGATTAATAACTGCTGTAATCTTACCATTTACGATTTTTGCACTATAATTCTCAATACTAATCTTAGCATTAGATGGTTTTGGTTCTATAAGAGCCCAATCCTCCATAGGCATATCTGGTTCTTTTGTGGATTTAATCCTTAAACTATTTGGCCCCCATGGCATGATAATAAGACGTTCTGCATCATATCTATAGCAAAGAGCTCCATCCTTTTCCTCAAAATATCCTAATAAAAATTCTCTGTTATCATCAAATTGTCCCATATTAATCCCTCCTATTTATTATTCTTCTCAGTCTATTGTGAATTTCTAAAGTATTTATTTACCTAACTTTTTCCTGTTACATTTTAATTATTCTTTTACTGCACCACTAGCTAAACCACCGATTATATATTTTTGCATGAATATAAATATTGCTACTACCGGAATTATAGTGAGTGTACCAAAAGCCATTATTTTATTCCAAGCTAAACCGTATTGCCCCATAAAATTATAAATTCCTGCAGTCATTGGTCTCATGCTTTGCTCATTCATAAATGTTAAAGCAAAAATCAAATCCCCCCAGGCAAATAAGAATGAAAATACTGCAGCCATTATAATACCTGGATAAGATACTGGAAGTATAATTCTTATAAAAGCTTGGAATGTATTGCACCCATCAACCCTGGCAGAGTCCTCCAGTTCCTTAGGTATGGATAAAAAATACGTTCTTAGTATAATTACAACAAATGGTATAGATATTGTGCAGTCAGCAAGAATAGGTGATAAGTAAGTATTTAATATTCTAAATCTCCCAAATATTATAAACATTGGCGTTAATAATAAAGTTGCCGGAAGCATCTGAGTAATAAGAAATGATTGAATAAATAGTTTTTTACCTTTAATTCTATACCTTGCAAGACCATATGCTGATGGCACTGCAAAAAGCAATGTGATTACAAGAACCGAAAAACTTATGAAACAGCTGTTAAAAAACCCTTTGAATATACTATATTCACCTGTTATTTGAGCAGCATATGCACTTAATGTAAGCTGTTCAGGAAAAAAGGTCGGAGGATTTCTAAATATTTCAGCATCACTTTTAAATGAACTTATAATTACCCAATATAAAGGGAATAGAAATATTGCCCCAACTATTACTGCTATAATATTTAAAATAATGTTAGTTCTCGGTTTAATATATCTTCTTTCCTCCAAATTACATCACCTCATCTTCTTTTATTAATTTTACATAGAATAGGCTTACTATAAATAGAGTTAAGAACAGAATATTGGCTACTGCTGAACCTTGGCTATAGCTATATTGATTAAATGATAGCTTATATGATAAAGTAGACAAAACTTCTGTTGCATTTACGGGTCCACCATTTGTCATTATAAAAACAAGGTCAAATACTTTAAATGTATAAATAAATCCAAGCATTAACACTGACAAAATTGCAGGTTTTATAGATGGAATAGTTATATAAAATAGTTTTTGAAACCAATTTGCTCCATCAAGACTGGCACTTTCATAAATAGATTTAGGAATCGTACTCAATCCAGTTGTTAAAAGAATCATATTAAAAGGGATTCCAACCCATACATTAGTTATAATAAGCCCCCACATTGCACTATTGGGCTGTATAAGCCAGTCCAAAGGCTGATTTATAACATGAAGATTCATAAGTATTTGATTAATAACTCCACCACTTGGACTAAACATAAATTTAAATGATAATGCATTAATAGTCATTGGTATTAACCAAGATACCATAACCAAACCTCTTATAAATTTTGAAAAAGTGAATTCTATATTAAAGAACAATGCAAATGCAAAACCTAGCACAAATTGAAAAATTATGCATACAACAGTATAATAAAGAGTATTTCCGATAGCTACCAGAAGCACAGAGCTTTTAAATAATTCTATATAATTCTTAAACCCTACAAATTCTTTTATTGGACTGTTTACAGTCATAACATTAACATCTTGCAAACTTAGTAAAATATTATATATTATTGGATAACCAACAAATAATAGCATAAATATAACGGCCGGTACAATAAACATATAACCCACCCTATTCTTATGCATATTACCACCTCTTTTCATTTTCTATTTAATATGGATAGAGGGCTTTATTAAAGCACCTCAACCATATTAACATTTACAAATCACTTTAATACCGCATCAATCTTTGTTTGAGCTTCATCTAATGCTTCTTGAGGGCTCTTTTGCATTGTCAAAGATTCTTGGTATGCAGTGTAAATTGCTTCAGATATTTGAGGCCATTTTGGATGTGGTCCTCTAGGCATAGCATACTGCATTTGATCCATGAAAACTGCTTTATTAGGATCTTCAGTCCAAACTTTATCGTTAGCTAAATCTTTTCTAGGTGGAAAATATCCTGTATTATTTATGAAGTCTCTAACATTATCAGCCTTTCCAATAAACTTTAAAAATTCCCATGCTTCTTCAGGATGGTGCCCTTTAACAATTCCTATGTTTTCACCACCAAGGACTGAAGCATATTTCTGATCTTTAGGAATTTTTACACATGCCCACTTCATATTAGGAGCATCACTCTTAAGTGTTGAAAATTGCCATGGTCCATTTATCATCATAGCTGCTTTACCTGTAGCAAACTGCTTCTCAACACCAGGTTGATCCCAATTAATACATTCTTTACTTAAAGACCCATCTTTAAGTAGGTCTGTCCACAATTGAAGTGATTTTACTACTTCTGGAGAATTAACTTTTTCTACACTTCCTCCTGAAGATAATAAGAAAGGCATAAACTGGAATGTACCTTCTTCGCTTTTCACAGCAGATAATGACAAACCATAAACCCCATCTTTTGTAAGTTTCTTCGCAGCTGTTCTAAGCTCATCCCATGTTTGAGGAGGAGTAACTCCTGCCTGCTTAAGAAGGTCCTCATTATAAAATAACGCTAAACAATTGCTATCCATAGGAATTCCATAATTTTTGCCGTTATACATTGTTGACTTCCATGGACCTTCAAAATAATTATCTTTTTCATCCCAGTCTTTAACTTTATCTGTTATATCTTCAAACATTCCCATTGCTGCAAATGCTGCATGATCAGGATTGTCTATAACAGCAAGATCTGGTAGATTTTGTGCTGCTATTCCTACTGAAAACTGCTTCTTTATGTCTGCAAATGGTACATATTCATTTACTACTTCTACTTTATCTTGAGACTTATTAAATTTATCAACTAAATTATTAAATGATTTTTTTTCATTGTCGTTATAATAACTCCAAACTTTTAGTGTAACCTTCCCGTTAGTATTGCTAGCAGTTTGTTGAGTACTTGATGATCCGCAGCCAATCAAACCTAAAGAAAGTACAGCACTTATTATTAATGATATGGTTTTTTTCAATTTAATCCCCCCACTTTAAAATTCATATCTTCGACATAAACTCATTTAGATAAATGTAAACATATACAATACAGGATGCGCATCTGTTACTATCATTATATTTCTTAAAATATCCTAATCCAATTCCAAAGTTTTAATAAAAGTGTAAAAAACTAATCAATTTTATTTATGCATTGTAACGTATTTTCCTGCACAAACACCTGTAACGCTTTTAAAGACCTTACAAAAATATTTTGGATCATTGTATCCAACCCTCTTAGCAATCTCTCCTATTTTTAAATTACTGCTAATAAGTAATTCCTTGGATTTATTTATTCTGTATTCCTTTAAATAGCTTGTAAAATTAGTTCCTACTTCCTTATAAAATAATGTAGAAAGATATTCAGGGGTGACATTAAGGCTTGCTGCTATATTTTCTAATGAAATGCATTCTGCATAATCATTTATTATTTTATTAATAGTCTTATATACAATTAAACTGTATGATGCCTTTGAATCTTTATTATTTAATTCAGACACTATATTTATTATATTTTTTAAAATATCCTCTATTTCACACCAGCTTGTACTATTTTTAACTTTTTCTAATATTCTTTCATTATTAATTTTAATAAACAACTCATAATTAATATCTTTCATTATGTTAATTATTGAAATCACGAAACAATCTACACCATCTATGATACTATCTGGATGATATTTGCCTGATTTGCAATAACTTAAAAACTTATTTATTAAATTACTTAATTTAATATAGTCCTGCTCACCAATTGCAGCCATAATTAACTGCTCAATTTCCTTAGGATATTTAAAAGTTTTAGTGCATATGCTTGATATAGCATTCTCAGTAACTATAACATCCTTTTTCAATAACAATGACCATTTTAAATTCCTGTTTATTTCTTTCACTCTACTCGCAAGTTCATCAATTGAAATTAATTTAGAAAGACCAGCAACAATACAGTTTTCAAATCCATTATCACGAAATAAATTGAATAATTTCTTATTTAATTCTTTTTCAATATTTACTTCCGAATCTTTTGATGCAAATAAGATTAATATTTCATTATTATATTCATACTCTATAAGAATATATTTTAAATTTTCAATATGCTTAAACAAATTATCTATACATTCTTTTAATAAATTATATTTTTCAACATGAGTATTAAGTAATTTGGCTACAATAACATAATTAAAATTATATTCATTTATCTTACCTGAATAGTGTTCATATACTTTGTTAATCTTTATTTTCCCTTCTATCATCTCTATTATCATTTGTTCAAAAGTCATTATGTTAATTCTTTGATAACTTTCTTTTTCTATTTCCCTATCAATATCTTTTTCTATTTTTTCAAAGACATTTTTCAAGTCTTCAACTGTTATGGGCTTTAATAAATAATCAGTAACTCCAACTGAAATAGCTTTCTTGGCAAATTCAAATTCTGAATACGCTGTAATAATTATCATCTTAACCTTAATTTCAGATTCATTAAGCTTCTTAAGCATCTCTAATCCGTTTAATCCAGGCATTTTAATGTCTGTTATAACTACCTGTGGTTTTGTTTTTTCTATTATATTAAAACCTTCTAAGCCATCATTTGCTTCCCCTATAACATGATAATTTTCGTTGATTTTAGGTAATAATTTTATAATTCCTCTTCTAGTCCTAATCTCATCTTCAATAACAACAATGTTCATATACTTCCCCCTGAAAACTTAGTTATTTTTAATATATCCAACATATATTATGAATAGAAACTCTAAGAAATATCTTATATAATTATTTTATTTTAGGTATTCTAATGCAAATACTTGTCCCTCTGCCAATTTCACTTTCTATATTGAACTTATAATAATCTCCATAATATATTCTAAGTCTTGATATTACATTTTCTATTCCAATATGCTCTCCTTTATTAATAATCTTGGCTTCACTTACAAGGCTATTAATATATTTTACTTTCTCACCATCCATTCCTTTTCCATTATCTTTTATAAAAATCACTATATCCGCTTCCTTCATTTCAATTGACACTTCTAAAATACCTCCAGATGTATAACCCTCAAAGCCGTGTATAATAGAATTTTCGATTAGTGGCTGCAGCATAAGCTTGTGTATTTTAAATTCCAATAATTCTTCATGGAACTTAATTTCAGTTCTAAATGAATTATCAAATCTGCTCTCCTGAAGATATAAATACTGCTTAAGCCATTGAATTTCCTGTGAAAAAGAAACTATTTTATTACTTTGATTAATTGAATATCTTAGTATTTGACCTAAACTTTTAAGCATTTTACTAATTTCATACTCCTCCTTTTCAATTGCCATCCAATTGATACAGTCAAGAGTATTATATAAAAAATGTGGATTAATCTGAGCCTCAATCGCTCTTATTTCTGCTTCTTTTTGCAATTTTACTGCTTCAGAAGTTAAATTCATCTGAATTCTAAGTTTTTCAACTAACTCATTAATATGAGATATCATCTTATTAAAGGTTAGTGCAATTATAGAAAACTCATCAGTTATATCCTCCTCTATCCTTACAGATAATTCTCCTTTCTGAGCTTTCTTCATTGCCGCAACAATTTTTCTTATGGAGCTTGTCAACCTATTTGAAACTAGCATTATAAAAAATATGAAAAAGAGTATTACTATAACAATAACTATAATAATAATTCTTATGCTCAGATTTACTTCGGAAAATAATTTATTTTCATCAATTATATTAACAATATACCAGTTACTTATTTTTAAGCTCTTAGTGTTTACAATTAGTGAATTTCCTTTTACAATATGAGAATTAATTATGGTATTGTTTAGGTCCTCTGAATTTCTATCTTTTTTATTAGCTAAATAATATATATTTTTCCCAATATAATTTCTATCTTCATAAGATACTATTGTACCTTCATTATCTATAATTAATGAATATACGTTGATATTATTGGCATGCAGATCATCTGAATTTAAGTTATAAGTCTTTTGTAAAACGTCTTCATTTATGCTTATACAAAGAACTCCAATTATTCTGTCACTTGTAAAGTCAATTATATTTGAATACACATTGATCAAATCATACGTTTCTTCTACCAATGGCTGCGTATATGACATTCCGCTCCATATTGTTCCGTATCTGCTAGTCTCATCTTCATAATCATTTTTTTCAATTATATCGTCATACCTTTTCCAGATATCTGGTATTGCATGTCCATTTATTCTGTTATATGAAGCTATCTTATGATTTTTATTAGTACGTATATCAATATTAACAATTCCCAGTTTTGAATAAGCGTAAACAGTTAATTTGCCTTTAATATCATTCAATGCCACTTGGGTATTTATATCCGTATTATTTCCAACATCATATTTATCAATCAGTTTTGTGAGTTCATCATCGCTGGCAATCTGCATATCTAAATCTTCATAAGAAGAAAGAGTAGTGTTTATACTTTTAGCAGATTGTGTAAGACTAAAATCCATTAGCCTTGATATTTTATTTTCTATTTTATTAGTAGAATAATAATAAGAAAATATCTCAATAGATAAGATTGGTAATATGGAAATAATCAGAAATGATGATATTAATTTTGTTTTAAAACTAGCCTTTTTTATATGATTAAATCCCATATTGTAAAAAAACTTTTTATTATTCATAATATTCATCTCATTTCTTACGAATTATCAGACTCTATATTTAATAATTTATTTCTAAAATATAAAAAAGATAGATTATTTACTTTTTAAATATTCTATCTCTAATTATATAACATTTTTATTTAAATTACTTATTTTACCACAAGTTTCATATGTTGATATTAAAATCCCTATATTATAATCAACTTCTTTAATTGTTCCAACCTTTACAAACATCAATCCATTCATCATAACCAGAATACTTTTCTAATTCTTCTATGGTCACCTCTATTGCGCTATTACCGCTTCCACAAGCAGGAAACACAGTTTGAAATCTTTTTAATGATTCATCAAGATAGACTTTTACACCTTCATTTATAGCAAAAGGACAAACTCCGCCAACGGCATGACCAATTAAGTTTTCAGTTTCCTTTAGTGTAAGCATTTTTGCTTTTGCCTTAAAATGTGCTTTGTACTTTGGATTATCAATTTTCGCATCCCCAGCAACTACAATCAAAATAGGATTTTCAGCTACCATAAATGAAAGCGTCTTTGCAATCCTGCATAGATCACAATGTAATGCTTCTGCTGCAAGTGCTACGGTTTCACTTGACACGTCAAACTCTTGCACACGATTATCAATACCATATTTTTTGAAATACTCTTTAACTTTTTCTATTGCCATATGTAAAATCCTCCTCGTTTTCTACTTTAAAATTACACTTTTTACTCCATTTAGTTGCATCGTATTATATAAAAATCATATTATTTAATTTACATGATTCTTATTAATAATATTTTTAACTAAATTAATTTTGTATAGCAAAAGCATTCAGTTGTATGATCGTTAACCATTCCTACTGCTTGCATAAATGAATAACAAATTGTACTTCCAACAAATTTAAAACCATCTTTTTTTAGTTGCTTACTCATTTTATCACTTAATTCATTTGAAGCCGGAACTTCTCCTATGCTTTTCCATGAATTAATGATAGGCTTATTGTCTACAAACTTCCATATATAATTGGAAAACGAGCCACACTCTTCTCTAATTTTCAGAAATGCTTTTGCATTAGTTACAACACTTTCAATTTTTCTTCTATTACGAACAATGCCTTTATCTTGCATTAATTGTTCTAATTTTTCTTCAGTATATTTCACTATCTTTTCAGCCTCAAAATTATCAAAAGCTTCTTTATAGTTTTCTCTTTTTTTAAGAATAGTCCACCAGCTTAAGCCTGCTTGAGCTCCTTCTAAGCACAACATTTCAAATAGTTTCCTATCATCATATACAGGCACTCCCCATTCCTTATCGTGATATTCAATATATAATTCTTCTTTTGTCACCCATTCACATCTTTTAATAATTTGAATCACTTCCTTTTAAGCTAAATCACAAACCTTGCTGTATTTTTCACCGTTTTTTACATAAATCCAATCTTTATAAACACGTAAAAGTGTTAATTAATCTATATTATAAGTATATTTTACCATAAAATAAGAGCTTACATTACATAAACTCTTATCATAGATATCTTTATATTTTTCTGAACTCAAATCTTGGAAATAAAAATATTGGAATTGTATAAGTCTTGTTTGCAATTCCACCTTGCGTTACCCCTTTTAGATAAACTGCAAAATTAATTTTTCCATTAGCTAGTGATTTTGTTATGGTTTTACCTGGATTCTTACCAGCCTTAACTTCTATTCCGTAAACATGCCCATTTTCCCTATCTCTGTAGACAAAATCAAGCTCTCCATCACCATAGATCCCAAACATAGGAACTGTAGATATCTTATCCAAAAGACAGTGGTAAACAAACGTTTCATTTAATAACCCACCGGATTCCGATGCTAATAGGTTTGCTTTTTTCATCACATAATTTGCCATACCAACATCTGACAAGAAATATCTTTGTCTCTTTTTTATATTGGTAAATTCAAAATCTATAAGCTTATCACAGTCTTTAACAAATTTTGACGTGTAAAACCATTGAAGTACTCTATTACAATTTTCCTTCGTGATATTACTTGAATATTGTTTGGTTATTATTTGCTGTAATTCTTCCGTATAACTGCTTTCCTTAATGCCTTTTTTCCCTCTAGCTAGAATTTCAATTATTGCGCTTATGCAGTCTTCAAACACTCTTGTAGTCAATATATCTCCATCAAAATATCTTGAAGATTCTTCACAAAATACTCTTAATAATTTTTCAAACAAATCATTAATATTTTCCTTATGGTTTCTTAAGTATTCGCATACTATCTCTGGATAACCGCCAACTTCTAAGTAATCTTTATATTTATCATAAAATAAATCATAATCCTTTTTATCGCCATCTCCATACAAATCTAATGACTCATAAGATTGTGTTAAATTAAGCGCATTAACAAATTCAGTAAATGATAATGGCTTTATTTCAAGGAAGTCTACATCACCCATTGGAGACCAAAACTCTTTCTGCATAACAACTCTTCCCAAATAACTTCCAGTCATGATAAAATGTGCCTTAAATTCCCTTGCAAATTGCCTTATCATATTATAAATCTTATAAGATTCTTGTATTTCATCTATTATAATTATGCATTCTTCATTGTCTTCAAAATTATTAGAGAATCTCTTAAACATCTCTTTTAATGTATTTGTTTTTTCCCTGTCTAATTTTCCTGATAGACGTTCTTCTTTTATTATATTATAAATTGTAAGTAAGTCCTCTCCTGTTTCTTCCAACAAATTTATATATATTAAATGCTTATAATTTTCTCTCGCAAATTTTTTCACTAAATAAGTTTTTCCTACCTGTCTTGCACCTTCTACTAATAGTACCTTATTATTATGATTATTTTTCCACTCTAATAGCTTCTTATATGCATCTCTTTTAAGATCTATTATTTGTTTTTCCACGTTTCTCACTTCCTTACAATTCAAGCTATAATCTTGTCTAGTTTCTACTAAATTATATCTTAAAATTTATTTTTCAATAATAATTTTACCACTATTTAAATATACCAGCAATAAAGCTTGTAATTTTCTAAATTCTTATCTTTTTTAATTTTACGTGCTAAATTATAACTTCATCTTTCTACTTTTCTTTTGCTCATACATCAATTTATCTGCACATTTCAAAATGTCATGGATATCTTCCTTAGCGTTACTACAGCATGCCACTCCATAACTGAATTTAAGTTCATATGGTTTCTCTTTAGTTTTATTATATGCCTCAATGTTTTTATTTAAATTTTGAATATAATTATCAACTATTTCTTGCCGTTCAACTTCTAATAAAATTAAAAATTCATCTCCGCCTACACGTATCAATTTTTTTCTTCTTAGCGAGAAACTCTCAATTAGTAGATTAGCAAACATTTTAAGTGCTTCATCGCCTTCGTTATGCCCAAATTTATCATTAACACTTTTAAAATCATCTATATCAATATTAATTATAAAAAGCTTATTAATCCTCTTAAAAGATATATTTTCAATATAGCGTTCATAGGATGAATAATTTTCTAATCCCGTCAGCCTATCTCTATGTACCTGATCATTTAATATGAAGATATAAATAATAACTATCATCATTGCAGTTCCATTCCAAATAGTTAGATAACTAGAATATACAATCTGAATACCTGTAAATACTCCTGCTGCAATATAGAATAAATTAAATATACGAAGCTCCCACCAAGAAAACCTTTTACGCTGTTTGTAAATAAAATATAAGTTGTACCCAAAGTAAAAGTAACTTACACAAGGTAATATAAAAAATAAATGTCCACGTTCATAAGTATTTTCACTAGTTACATAAAAAAGCAAGTTTACACTATAGCTTACAAATGCCATTATCCCATTTATGAGTAGCGGTAATAAAAGTATTTTATTTAGTTTGATTTTATCTTTCTGATACCTATTTACCCATTCTTTACTGAATATATATCCTAGAAATGGAATGATAGGAGTCACTGAAAATCCAAGAACATTGACAATCTTTTGCATTACCATAAATTGTTTTAAATTTGGATTATTTAATATAACGCTTAAAATCTCTAGCATTATGGCAAATGCTGTTAATCCCATTATCCACATAAATAATCTATTGGTTATATTTTTTCTATTCATATTAAAATAAGTATGTCCAAATAAAATAAGCAATAAAATAAATAAAACTATATTAACTTGAACCGGTGAAAAAATTGCCATAATATATTAACTCCATTTCTATTAAAATATAGGATATACTTATAATTATTCATAGATCATACTTAATGATTCTTTTATAACTCCAATTTTTAAAAATATCTCGACCTCAAAGTGTATAAAATTACCTTTATCATATTATACCACCACAATAATACTAATACAGATAAGTTTCGATTATTTATTTATATTTTAAAATATAAATAAATAATCATTATATTGATTTCTTTTCATTTTTACTTTCTTCAAGTTCCATCAAGAATGAAGGCTTTATAGTTAAGAATCCTTTTTCATTATTGCATATACCTGCCCAATCTAAAATCGCAAATATTACAAAGCCTGGGCCAAATGCGCTTTGTCCTTCTTTCACTCCATGTACCTTATGTGCAACATAGCCTTCCACTGAATTCATTGGAAGCTTATCATTTCCAAGTCTAGCTCCTTTTGATCTAGCACTTCCTTTTGGCGCTTTCCCCCCATTATTTATTACAACTTCTACGGCTGCATTAAATGCTTCCCATGTTAATTGATCTGGAACAGGTATCTTAGGTGAAACAAGTCCATTTTTATTTAAATCGTAACTTATTTCACAAGAATCACCTCTAAATAATTTAATAGATGCATGTCCACCAGATTCATCTAACTTTTCTCTAATTTTTCTTGTAACAAGATTTCCTATACATACATCATTTCTATTTATATCTAAGGTCACTTTATCTTGCTTTTCTACAATTTCATTTTCATTATTAATTTCTTTTTCCACTAATTTAATTTCTTCTACATTATCTATAATTTCTCTATCACTATTCTTACTTTTAATATCTTCTTTTTCTATTAAACCCAAATTCATTGAATTACATTTCAAATTTTGTTTTTCTTTAATCTGCTTTATATGATTTTCTTTTACATCTTTACTAACACATGTATAAGACTTTAATTCATAATATAGCTCAATAATCTCACCTGCTGCAAATACTTTAGAAGAATTACTTATAAGCTTTTCTATCGTTTTGTTTAAGGTATATCTATTAATAACTTTTACATTCTCTGAGTGAACTTCCATTTTCTTTATAATGCATCTCTCACTAAAAACTATAATTGACTTTACTAACTTTTCGTCTACTTTCAATAATTTTATTAAGTATTTTATATGAGTATTGTTTTGCTTTATTGGATTATAAAACTTTTCCTTCTGTCCATTCTTTAAAGTTTGCATCCAATACTTACTTTTCTCATCTCCAAAGATCCAACCACTATAATTTTTTGATTCTAAAACATAAATTCCTGTCTCATGCAAATATATTAAATCAATCTCTGTTGTTTCTCCATTTTCCTTTGGTAAGTATACATTAGTAAGTATTCTATGCTCCCCTTTTATTTTTTCTAAAATATTGAAGGATAGATACTCTCCATATTTCCCCTTGTCCATCATAACTCCAAAGAAACCATTTCCTGATTCTTTTTTGTAATTGCTTTTATCGTATTTACTCTTCTTTAATGTTAAAACAATAATAATTACTAAAATTATTATAATATATAACTCTATCATATAATTTCTCTCCCTTTACCCTTAATTTAGCAATCAAATAATTAAATTACATATTCTATACATAGTAACTATATTTTAACATAAATAGTTGATGCTTATATAAAGTTTTATCAAAAAATCATTTTGCCCTCAAGCCCTCATATTTACTACAACTCATAACGCTGTTGCTTGTGCTCAGTATCACATTGCCTAGATGAAAAAGCTATCAAAGCACAGGTTTGTGCAGCATTTAACAGACATGTAATGCTTGATCCTGCACACTGGAATAACTCAGCTTATTTCTATCAAGCTGCTCCTGCAAATTGCTTTGCAAAATTCTGGCATGATCATTCTTATGAAAACAAATCATACGGCTTCTGTTATGATGATGTTTTCGACTTCAGCAGCACATTGCATGTAGCTGACCCTAAGTATGCAATAATTAATGTAGGTTGGTAATAAATTAGACCATAAGATTTGTAAAAAGATGCTGTATCAAAATTTGATGCAGCATCTTTTTTATTTTATTAACTACTTTCATCAAATTAAAATACTTTATATTACATGCAAATTCAAAAAAATGAGCCAAGATAATCTTAGCTCATTCTTTTACATAAAACTACAACTCCCTTTATCTATTATTGGATTTGCCATAAAGCTGGTACAGCGCTTGGTTCCCAACCTACTAATGAAGTGTGAGCTTGAATACATTTATAAGTACCGCCATTGTAAGTTACAATATCTCCAACTTTGTATGCATGATTTGCAACCCATGCATTGTTAGATTCAGAATCTGGTACAGTTACTGTAACTTTGTTAGAGTTAACAGAATTTGTACTATCATATAGAACCACTGTATAATCATAGCTTCCCTTAGCCTTATTAGTAATAGCATAAGAAATGCTAACTTCGCCTACACCTGAAGTTAAAGCTCCCGTAGAAGCAACTGTTGTTCCTTCATATATCTTGTAGCTTGTTGCAGTATTATTTTTTGGAACTACAGCCGTTAAAGTATATGCTCCATTATTTACTGAACTAGCAGATAATATTGCTGGTTGTAATGTGTTATCTCCTGCTTTTGGAACTGTTACAGTTATTTGATTTGAAGGAACTGTATTGCTTCCATCACTTAATTCAGCTTTGTAGATGTATGCCCCTGGAGCTTTTGATATGGCATTATAGTTAAGCGTCTTAGCAGGTTGTCCAGCTGTTAAATTTCCTGAAGCTACTACTGTTGTTCCCTCATAAATCTTATAAGAAGTTGCAGTATTATTTTTTGGAACTACTGCTGATATAGAATAGCTTCCATTAATAACTTCTGAAGAGCTTAGTACTGCTGCATTAAGTTTATTTACAGGTGGAGTTAAATTATTAAAATAACCTCTAAAATAATTAGACCAATTAGAGTTTGTATATTGATCCCAATTTATTGACCAAGTCATAAGGCCTCTTAAATTAGGATATTTATTGTTAATCTTATAACTTCCAACTGTCCCACCATTGATTAATCCATCTAAAGCACTTTGTACCTCAGCATTTGAAACATATCCATTTCCAGCAGAATTACAACATGGAACACCAATAACTACTTGATCTTGTCTTAATGCTGGGAAGAAATAATTAGAATCATTATTTACATTAAAACCTGTTAAAAGCATATCTGCTAAAGAAGCATAGAACTCTCCACTTCCCATTGATTGAGCTTTACCATTAATGTCATTTATTGAACCTGAATTATAATATTGCACTTGAAGCCAGTTCAACTCATCTCTAAGTCCATATATTACTGGTAAAAATGCTCCAGCTCTGTTATCGACATATGAATTTAATCCACCATAGTACGTATGTCCTAGTTGTACAAAGAATGTTTCAGGTGCCATAGTTAATACGAATCTACTACCATACTTAGCCTTTAATTGTTTTAAAGCACTAATTGTATTAACTATAACAGGTGTTGTTGGATTTTTAAAATCTTTGTCCCCTGCATTTAAATATAGAGAATGTCCTTCAAAATCTACATCTAATCCATCCAATCCATACTTATCAATAATAGTACTTACAGAATTAACAAAGGTATTAACAGATGTGGAACTTGTTAGTTGAACCTCACCATTTTGTCCTCCAATAGATAACAATACTTTTTTTCCTTTACTTTGAAGATATTGAACATCACTTTTAAACTCAGTCTCTGTTTCATTATATGGGGTGAACCTTATATCCCCCGAAGTAACAGATGTTGGTTCTCCAAATGAAAGGTTAATAACATCAAAGTTTGACGAAACGTCCTTGAGTTTAATGTCTCCTGACCCATTATTAAAATTGTGCCAGTAGCCTACTAGTACATGATTGGGAATACTACTGCTTGTTACCGCAGATGCACTATTTGAATTACCTAATACCATTCCTGTAACCATAAGGCTTGCCATAGCCATGACTGAAACTATCTTTTTAAAAAATTTCTTTTTACTCAATACTTTTCTCTCCCTCACTTTAAGATTTTATTTATTTTGCCAAAAATATCAGTAAACTGGAACCCTTTTATAAAACATTTAATTTCCCTATTAATATTCATATTGCAATTAGAGCATATGAAGGAAGCATAATGATACATAATCTACTATAATACTAGCCATTCACAATTAAATCTAAAAAAGATGACTCCTGTAAAGTACAGAAATCATCTTCTAGAAGCTGCATTGCCCCTTTTTATAGAGATCTATTTTAAGGTTTATGCTTTCTCTTTTATATACATTTAATCTATTAATATTTATCCATTACTATACATAACTTAAAATATTAATCTACAGTATCTTTAAATGTAACAACTTGATTTCTATAACTATCAACCTTAGCCTTTACTTGATTAGTTGTAAGTGCTGTATCCTTTTCATGGAATACCCAGTCTACATATTCTGCATTTATATTAATACCCATAAAGCAGGAACATTTGATGGTTCCCAGCCTACCAATGAAGTATGAGCTTGAATGCATTTGTAATTCTTACCATTATAAGAAACTATATCACCAACTTTATATGCAGTATTAGGAGCCCAGCTTCCAGTCGTAGGATTGCTTGAAGCCTTAGTAGTGGCACTGGTAGAATTACTCCAACTGCTTGTTCCATTAGCATTCTTAGCTCTAACAGCATAAGTATGTGTTGAATTCTCAGTTAAACCACTATTAACATAAGGTGATGTTACATTACTAATAATGTTATTATCAACTTTTAAATCATAGCCTGTTGCACCTGATGATGCGTTCCAAGACACATTAATACTAGATTGATTGCTAGCAGCTGCAGACAATCCACTTGGAACAGCTGGTGCTGTAGGTGCTGGTGTTGGATTATTATCCCCGTGCTGATATACACGAACATAATCTACATACATTTTAGCTGGGAATGGAGTTGATCCATCAGGATTACCTGGCCAATTTCCTCCAATTGCTAGATTAAATAATATAAAGAATGGTTTATGGAATTCTTCAGTACCATTAATATTATTTGCTATGTTAGCTTCTAAATATTGTGTTCCATCTACAAACCATTTTATTGATGAAGCGTCCCATTCAATTGAATATACATGATATTGAGTTACATCGATATTAGGTGAAGCAGCGCCATACTGTGCATGCGTATTGTTACCAGTGCTATCCCAATGTATAGTTCCATGTATTGCACTTTCATTATTTATATGTTCCATAATGTCTATTTCACCACATTTTGGCCAACTAACTTGAGAAATGTTTTCTCCTAACATCCAAAATGCAGGCCATACACCTTGTCCAGCTGGTAACTTCATTCTTGCCTCTACTTTTCCATAAGTCCAGTTTTTTAATCCTTGGCTTTTTAAGCGAGCAGAAGTATAATTCATCCCACTATAATTTTCTTTTCTTGCTTCTATAACAAGATTTCCATTTTCAATTCTTGCATTTTCAGATCGATTGGTATAATATTCAAGTTCATTATTACCCCAACCGTCTCCGCCAGATTCATATTTCCAATTTGATGTATTTATACTTGTTCCATTAAATTCATCACTCCATGCAAGATTCCATCCTGTATCAGCTTTCGCTGTAACTGTTGGAATAAATGATGAAACCATAAGTGAAGAAATAACTAATGACATAATTAGTTGTTTTTTTCTTTTCATAAAGATTCCCCCTATACCTCTATTTATTATTATTAGTAGTAGTAGTTTACTCCCCCCTTATTTACATAAATTTTTATTAAACTTTGTTACCTTTTTGCTGAACTTTTTTCATATCACCTCCTAAATTAATTACTTTTAACGTACACTATATTATACGTAAAAAGATTCTATTTAAGTGGGATAAATTATAAATTAGAACAAATTATACATTTATTGTATAATCGAATGCATGAAAGATCATTATTCTTTCTGAGACACACTTGAATAAAATTGTTATTACTACAATTACCTATGCATTAGATCCATTAAAAAAATCTTCTATATATTCCTTTGAATACGTAAATTCTGTTTTAAATATTAAGCTTACTACAATTATGAATTTCCTATTTCTCTCAATGGTTCTTTTATGTACCTGAACCATTGACACTAATTCCTTTAACGGAATTGATTTATTTCGAATCAATTTTCCATATAAGTAATCATTATCACATAATTCTTTTGCAATTTTTATACACATAATAATAGAGTCCCTGTGTTTGGGAATTTCTTCTCCAATATCATATATGTTTATATTAAACTCACTCAACTTTTTTTGAAAGAATTCCATTTCATCCTGTGTTTCTATATTCTCATATTGATTAAATGAATTACATCTTAAATATTTTTCCTCAAAATTAATTTCATCTTCATTTTCAAAATAAGTAAATGGATATGCTTTTTCTTCTTTTTCACTTTTTCTATAATAATCTATAATTCTACTTCTTATTATCATGTCACAGTAAGCGAAAAAGTTTTTTCCTTTATTTTCATCATAATTATCTAACGCCTCATTAAAAGCTATCATTCCTATACTAAATATATCGCTGTATCTTATATCTTCATATTTTTTTGATACTTTAGACACAGACTTACCTATAAATGGTAAATACTCTTTTATCAATTTATCTTTTAATTTAACGTCACCGTTTCTAATTCTTTCTATGTATCCATATATTGATTCGTTATCTTTAGTATCATCATAAAATAGTTTACTATCTGACAATACTTTTCCCCCCTACATAATAAATACCTCTTTATACAAACTACCATAACTACAAAATATACCATTCTCATATACTTAACTTTGCTCTAATATATAGATTTTATAAATAATAAACCATAATTTATTACACTCCTCTCCTATTAAGTATTTATATTTTACAATATAAGTAATTATATTACATTTTATTACATTTGTATATATTGTTGTGGTTAAATTTAAATGTTTTACTAAAAAAAGTTAATTTTGTCCCACACAAAAATTACACTTTTCTCGTATTGAATATAGTACAATCATATATTCTATAAATTTCCTACAGTTTTATTTTTTTACAAAGTAATAGGCAATAAATATAGGCGTGAAATATTTTATTGTTTATTACGCAAGAGAAAATTCTCTATTACTGTTTTAGGGAGGTGAACAATTTATTATTAAAGTTGCTTTCCAAAAATTCCAATGATTATATGAGAGTGGTTGATGTGTTTTGAAACACGTAACATTAAAAAAATTTCTTGCTTTTTTTGTAGTCTTTCTACTTACATTCACGCAAATAACACTAATGCCTAAAGCAGCAGAAAAATCTGATAAAAAAATGTTGTCGTTTATTTTCCTAATTGGGGTACCTACAATGCAGCTCACAGCAGTATATCTGTTGATCAATTGCCTTGGGACAAGGTCACTGTAATCAACCATGCATTCTTTGAAGTGGATTCAAGCTTTAAACTCGCCACTACTGATTCTTATGCAGATTTTGATAAATCTTTCCCACATTCTGAAGGTTGGGATGCAGATAAACTTAGAGGACACATGGGCGAATATAAGTATTACAAATCTCAATACCCAAATGTAAAGGTGCTTACAATAGCAGCACCATCTGGATATGATAAAGCACAATATACTGAACCTAACGTTTACGCTCAATACTTAGATTTTATAAACGTTATGACTTATGATATGCATGGGGCTTGGGAAACAACTACTAATCATCATCATGCTGCAATATATCCAAATCCTAATGATCCATCTGGAACTTCTCCAGTAGATATAAAAAATAAATATAATACTGATTCAGCAATGAAATTGTACAGGGACACTTATAATATACCTGCAAGCAAACTAAATGTTGGAACTCCATTCTATTCAAGAGGATGGAAAAATGTTGTGAACAATGGTGGAAGCCTACCTGGATTATTTGCTTCTGCAAATGGTGCACCAGTAGGTACGTGGGATAATGCACAATCTCCAGGTGGACAAAACCCTTATTTCAAAATGAAGGAATTGGAAAAAACATCAGGTTACGTAAAATATAGAGATCCATATGCTAAAGTTCCTTATCTATATAATGCATCACAAGGAATTATGTACACATATGAAGATGAAGAATCTCTTACAGAAAGATGTAATTATGTATTAAATAACGGTTATGGCGGAATGATTGCTTGGGAAATTTCAGGTGATGACCCAAATGGATTTCCTTTAACATCTTTAATGGCAAACAAACTTGCTGGTGGAAGTAATCCAACTACTCCATCAAACCCAACTAACCCAAGTAATCCAACTAACCCAACTAACCCAACGGATCCAGCAACCCCAAGTAATCCTGGTACTTCTTATCCTGCATGGGATAGTGGTAAAGCTTATGTAGCTGAAAGTATTGTTTCTTATAACAACAATAATTACAAAGCAAAATGGTGGACTCAAGGTGATAAACCTGGTGCTTCTGATGTTTGGGAATTAATTGGAGCGGCTACACCAAGTAATCCAAAATACTAATTAAATAATAACATTTAAGTGGGAACGTATAATTTATATACATTTCAAAAATATATAGAAGGAGTTGATGTATTATGAAATACATGAAATTAAAAAAGTTATTTGCTTTCGCTTTAGTATTATCGTTTGCATTACCACAAATGTCAGTATTAGCCAAGTCATCAACAACAAAGGCTTCCACAGTGATTGTCTCTGCATCTGTAACTTATGCTAATTGGGATGTCAATAAAGCCTATGTAAGTGGAGATACTGTTAATTATGAAGGTAAAAATTATAAAGCTAAATGGTGGACAATTTGCAAATGTTACAATACCAAGTAGTGTAATAAAAATAAGTAATGCTATCTTTCTTAATTTCTTAAATTTAACAAAAAGGGCAAAGCAGAAAATTTAATTCCTACACTGCCCTATATATTCCATTTAAATTATTATTTTTTTAAATGAGCTCCATTTGTATCAATAACTTATTTATGCTAATAAAAGCTCTTTTTCTTTTTAACTGAGATAATCATATGTATCCCTCTATTTGTTCTCGTTTTAGTAGTTGCCACAAATGCTCCGCCATATACGCTGCTGGATAAGGCATTGAATTTACAATCCACCATTCCATTACACCAACAGCAGCTGAAGCAACATATTGAGCCATTATATCCTTGCTTATATTTTCATTGCTTCCAGTCATGTCAAGATGTTCTTCCATACTTTTAAGAGCCATTGTTAAAATACGTTCCCTAAAAGCAGGCATAGCTTTGTTAGTGAGCATATTTGAATAGAAAATGGCATGCTTTTCTAGATATTGAAACGTCTGAAGTAGCGACGCTTTGGAGTCAAAATTGCTACTCTCTCCATCTGAAATACAACTGTCACATAATTGATTTAAATGAGTATCTATACATTTATTCATCAAATCAAATTTGTCTTCATAATGCAGATATACAGTGCCACGGTTTACATTTGCCTCTTCTGCAATTTCGTTAATGGTTATCTTTTCAAAATCTTTTTCCGACATGAGTTTGATAAAAGCACCCATAATAGCCTGTTTTGATTTTTCAATACGTCTATCCATAAAAATATCTCCTTTATGTACCTAATCTACTTCCTGTAAACTGATTTATCTTATAATAATCAACATTCATATGTGTTTTGTTCATTAATAAACAAATTCCATTGTTTTAACTATTGAATTGAATTAACTTAATTGATAAATTTATTATATTGAACAAGTGTTGAAAAATCAATATTAGTTGAAATAATGAAAGGCGGAATTAACTTGAAAATATTTTATTTTACTGCTACAGGAAATAGTTTATATGTTGCAAAAAAGATTGGTGGAGAATTGTATTCAATACCTCAAATGATAAAGGAAGGTAAATATGAATTTGAGGATGATGCCATAGGATTTGTATTTCCTTGTCATGGATTCGGAATGGCGAAAATAGTTAGTAACTTTATAAAAAAGTCAAAATTTAAAGCTGATTACTTCTTTTCAATTATGACATATGGTGGTAATGCATTCTCTGGGTTAAGGCATATGGAGCTTGTGGCCAAGGAATCTGGAATCAAGTTCAACTATACAAATGAAATACTGATGGTTGATAATTTTCTTTCAGCCTTTAAGATGGAGGATGAGATAATAAATAAGAATCCAGAAGTTATTGATGAAAAACTGAGTGAAATAATAGCTGATATTACAAATAGACGAAATTCTCTTGTGAAAAAAGGAATCGTATCAAATACTCTATCTAAATATGGCCGTGGCTTTGCAGATAAAATCAGCAATAATTTTGCAGCTAAGAGATTTATTGTTACGGATAATTGTACTAGCTGTAAGGTATGCGAAAAGGTTTGCCCTGCAAATAATATTAAAGTCAATAACAAGCCTGAGTTTTCCCATAAATGCGAAGTATGTCTAGCATGTATACATCATTGCCCTAAAAATGCAATTCATTTGAAATCTGAGAAAAGCAAAGCTAGATTCATAAATCAAAATGTACAGCTTAAAGAAATAATTGCTTCTAATAATCAGGCTAATTAAGAAAGCTGAAAATATAGTTAAGGCTGGTCAGAGGCTCATATGATGCCTTAGGAAATCTATTAAGGCTAGCCTTAGTTTAAAATGAAAAGACGTTGATGCCTAACATTGGGGTGCTTTTTAATTATCCGTGCACCCCTAATATTGAAAAACTATTATTAGAATAATAGTATCTATTTACAATTATGTTATTCGTAAAGTCCCCAGCCTCCACTGTACTGATGAGGTGACTTTCCTTTTGATTCCATTATCATAGGTTTTAAAGGAATTGGTCCTTCTTCATTTATTTCGGTAAGCTCCACATTAAATTCCCATTCATCTCCAAAATCAAATAAGTATAGAAGTCTTTCTCCTTTATAAAGATTCAAACTTGCTATAGTCGTAGTTTCTGCTACAGGTCCTTCATACTCTGCATACTTACAGTATATTCCTTTTCTTCTGTTGCCTCCTATAAAAAATGCATATAAGTGATCATTATCAAATTTAAAGGCTTCTTGAATAACATTATGTAAATCCCCAAAAGTATGCTTATATGCTAAATTTATTTTTCTCCATACAGTCTTTGATAAACTTACTTTAAAAGTATACGTTCCACCTTTATTTATCTTACTTTCTTCTACTGTATTTTTAACAGTGTTCCCTTTAAATATGGTTTTAAAAACGTCAAATGCTTTTTCGTTTTTGTTAGTTGTAACTTTTAAATTATAATACTCTAGTAATACTGGAACATCTTCTTTATTCCAATACTGAATAGCCCTTGTTAGAAGTAATATACTTGTTTTAATCCCAAATTCATTTGGAGAAAAACTTTTTATCGTATCTTCATACTTTGTTTTTGCGCCATTAATTAATTCTAGTTCACCAAAACTAAAGAATTTTAAATGATGAAAAAATGCAGCCCCAGTTGAATACATTACATTTGAAATATCCTTTTCATCTTTTAAAATTATATCTCCTTGTTTAGCACTAGCTATCTCAGCTAAAATATTGTAAAAAGCTGCTATATTATGGGTTCTATCAAATTTTGTTTCAAAATCATATTGGGTCCAATAAGTTTGGAGTAAGAAAATATATTTTTCATCTTCATTTAAATTTTGAAAGCTTTCTAATTTATCTGTTTTAAAGAGTCTTACTTTTCCCTTTTCATCGTTAGCCTTTATATAAAGCTTACTTGCAAGAACTAGTGAAAACATCAAGTCTATTGCATAATATTTATCTTGATTATAACTAGGATTTATTACATCTTTTTTATTTTCAAGGATCATGTTTAGATTATAGCAATCCTTTCTGCCTAATACTTCCTGAGTCGCTGAGAGTATAGGCTTTTCATTTTCTATAAATTCTATAAATTTTTCAAAATCGTTTATTGCACTGTTAATATTACTCATTTTTATTAATCCATCCTCAGTTTTTATATTTTTTTGTGATTGAATTTTATTTATCAGGTTAAATTTGATCATGACTATATATAATTATTTTCTTCTTTTAAATCCATATTCCTTTTTTAATATTTCAATCATTTCAAATACAACATAACAAACGCTTGTCGATTCAATTATATTAATTAAACTAATAATACTCTCAGGTCTATCAGTAAATCGATACCTCTTGCAGCTTTCTGGTTTACATGCTTTAATTTCACAGCTTCCATCTTTTCTAAAAAAAGAACATAGTATTTGCTTAATTTCATATTTCCCAAAATCTTCTTCAATATACATATTCATAAACTCTTTTTATGAAATCTCAAGAAAATCTGCAACTTTTTAGAATAAATCTTTTCCACTTTGTCTTTGTCAATAATTTCTATATAAAACTTATAAAGTAGTTGTCAAATGATAACTATATTGTTATAATATATCTTAATTAATAATAATTATCAAAGGAGTTTTCATATGACTAAAAAAGATAATAGAGAATTAATTTTAAATATGGTTAACTTTTATAGTTTATTTAATGTTGAGTTTATAGATCTAATTCCAGACCTAACTAATACAGAAATAACTCCCCTTCTTTCAAAAATACTGAATTTTATTCATTTTGAAGGTACTACTACAGCATCAAGAATAAGTAAAAAATTAAACATATCTGTACCAAATACAAGCAGAAGTATTAATGCTTTATATAATCTTGGTTACTTGATAAAAAAACAAGATGAAAAAGATAAAAGAATTGTTTATTTATCACTATCAAATAAATCATTAAATCTTATTTCATCTGTTGCTGCAGCTGGAGAGGATATTTTTTTAGAACGATTTAATGTTCTTTCTAATGAAGAAATATCTGAGTTATCTCAATCACTATTAAAAGCTCAGAACTTGATTATAAAAATGCGAGATCTATATGAAGATAAGAAAACTATGAAATAAATATTAAGGAGATGGTTTAATTATGTTTATAAAAACTATAAAATCAAAATTAATTATTCTGATAAGTATATTACTCTTAGTTGTAAGCACTGGATTTGGAATTATTTCTTATATTAATGCATCTAACGCTTTAATATCAAATATTACAAAGACATTACCTGAAATAGCTATCCAGGCTTCTAATACTGTTCAGGCTAATTTAGATAATCAATTAAATTCACTGGAAGTTACTGCTAAGACTGCTTCATTAAACAATGATACTCCAGATAAATTAATGACTATTTTAAAAGCTGAAGCAAAAAGAAATGGTAGTATTAAAATGGGATACGCTGATATGAATGGAAACATTATATATACTACTGGTGAACAAACTAATATAAAAGATACTACTTATTTTAAAAAATCAATGTCTGGAGAAAATTTTATTAATGATCCTGAAGTTAATGAAGACAAAACTGCAATGACAATGATATATTCAGTACCAATAAAAAATGATGACTCAATTATAGGCGTATTAGTATCAGTTAGAGATGGAATGGAACTTAGTGAGATGATTAAGAAGATCTCTTTTGGTAAAACTGGAAGTGCCTACATGATTAACAGTCAAAGCAATAGCATTGCTTATAAGGATTCAAGCATGCCATTAAATCAATATAATTCTATAAAAGAAGCAGAAAAAGATCCTAGCCTAAAAGGTATCGCTGATATGCAAAAGAGAATGATAGCTGGTGAAACTGGTTTAAGTTTATATACTTTTGGTGGAAAAGAATCTTATGGAGGTTTTGCTCCAATCGAAAAAGAAAAATGGTCGGTAGTTGTTATTTTAGAGAAATCTGAACTTCTATCAGAACTTAACTCTCTAAAATTCTCAATAACCCTTACATCTATATTGTTTTTGGTTATTGGAATTCTTGTAATTTATATTATTTCAAATAGGCTATCTAAAAGAATCCGATATGCTTCTAATTCCTTAAATATATTGGCTACTGGAAATTTTACTAATAAGATAAGTGAAAAATATTTATACGTTAAAGATGAAATTGGTGATATCGCTAACTCCATGAATACCATGCAAAACTCAATTGGAGATATGATTAAAATGTCTAAGGACAGTTCTCTAATAATAGATGAAAACTCAAGTGATTTATCAACTATATCTCAAAACATGGTCTCATCTTCTAATAATGTGGCAAATTCAATGCAAGAGGTAGCAAGTGGAATTAATTCTCAAGCGAATAATCTAATGGAAATCACTACAACTTTAAATATCTTCAGCAGCAAACTTGAAGATATAGTAATTAACACTAAAGATATAGATAAAAATACAATAATAATGAATGAACTTGCAAATAATAGCAGCTCAAGCATGAAGCTATTAATGGATACAGTAAGCAGTATAAGTTTATCCTTTAAAAATTTATCTAATAAAATCATTACTTTTAGCAGCAATATAAAAGAAATAAATAACATAGTACAAATTATTAATTCAATAGCAGATCAAACTAACTTGTTAGCATTAAATGCATCTATAGAGGCTGCAAATGCTGGTGAAGCCGGCAAGGGTTTTGGAGTGGTAGCAAATGAAGTAAAGGTCTTGGCAGAACAAACAAAGTCTTCATCTCAAAATATTAGTAAATTAGTATCTGATATCTCTAATGATACTAATGTAATAAAAGATGATACAAATAGCATGACCACAGATCTTAACAATCAAGTTAGTATTATAAATGAAACTATAAACTCATTTGAAAATATAATTGATGTTATTAAAACTGTAATTCCAAAAGTACAAACTGTAAATGTGGCAACTATAGAAATAAATAAAGAAAAGGACGATATTCTTGATAAGATTGAAAGTACATCTGCTATAGCCGAAGAAATATCAGCTTCATCTGAAGAAATATCTGCTTCTACTGACGAAATGTACAAGCTATCTAATGAAGTTGCAAAAGCTTCTGCTACCTTAAATAATATGACAAAGAAATTAATCGCTGAGCAAAATAAATTTATAGTTTAGTTACATTAATTCTTAATGTAAGGTAATCCTTAAAACTTATATGTTCTAAGGATAATGCTAAATGGCCAATTACTGCTGATTTCTTTTGGAAATCATTAAGTTTTAAATAATTATTTATGCACTATATATTTAATTTAACAAAAATATTTGGAGGTGTTTATTATATGATTAAACCTTTATTTTTAGCTCATGGTTCACCTATGATGGCAATTGAGCAAAGCGTGTATACTAAATTTTTAAATGACCTTGGAGGATCTATTAATCCTAAAGCTATAGTTGTGTTCACAGCCCATTGGACAACTGAAACACTTACTATTTCTGCTTCTGATGATATATATGATACTGTATATGATTTTTATGGATTTCCAGAAGAACTCTATAAAATTAAATACCCTGCACGAGGTTCTAGCACTATTGCAACAAAAATTAGAAATAAATTAATAAATTCAGGTATTGATGTAAAAACAGATCTAACAAGAGGCTTGGATCACGGTGCATGGACTCTTTTAAAGCATCTTTATCCAAAAGCTAATATACCAGTTATTCAAGTTTCTATAAATTATACTCTACCTATTGATAAGCAAATTAAAATAGGTAATGCCCTCAAAGAGCTTGGTTCTGAAGATATTTTAATTCTTGGAAGTGGAAATACAGTTCATAATCTAAGATTAGTTAATTTTGATAGTAATACAATTGATTCTTGGTCTAAAGAATTTGATGATTGGTTAATTGACAAGATAGGAAACAAGGACATGAATGCCCTTAATAACTATAAAAAATATGCTCCTCATGCTAACTTAGCAGTTCCAACTGCAGATCATCTTGTCCCACTATTTATAGCTTTAGGCAGCAGTTCAGAATTAACCCCTAGAGTTATATTTAGAGATTACCAATTAGGAAACTTAAGCTATCTTTGCTATGAATTTTAGACAGATTTGCCTTGAACCTCAGCATTTTCATTTTAGATTTTAGTTCTTTTGATAAGAGGATTTATGATTTCATTTGTCATAATTCCTCTTATCTGTTTTGTTTGATGCTTTCTCTCTTAATTGTAAATATAAATAAGCGCAAATGTATAACCACTTATTTATAGTCTACACTTACACTTATACAGTAAAAAATAAGAGCCTATTTACATAAGCTCTTATTTTTATTATTAATAATTAGTTTGAGAATTCTTGAGTTCCCATATATTTGTTATTTCCGTAGATTACACCTATACCAACCTTAGTATAATTTTCATCCATCATATTTGCTCTATGGCCTGGCGAGTTCCACCATTGATTAAATAATTCAACCGGGTCAGAAGTGTTATATGCGATATTCTCTTCTGCTGTAGTATGATTATAGCCTATTGTGTGTAACCAGTTTGTCCACTTTGTTTCGTCTGGATTTGTGTGATTAAAGAAGTTATTTTGGATCATCTTGTCACTCTTATATCGCACAACTTTCACTAATGAATAGCGTTTTCCTTATATTTGTATTTTATTTTAATTTAAATTGCTCTATAATTTCTTCTAACTTTAAAGCACTTTCTGCATTATTGTTAGATGCAGCTAATATAGATTCATTTTTGCTGCTTACATCAATAACATTTGAAACAATATTAGCAGATGATTTAGCTACTTCTGATACTGAAATTGCAACATCTTCCATGCTTTTTGAAATTTGATCTACAGACTCAGAAACACTTTCAGAAACTTCTGCAAAATTACCTATAATTTCTTTAACAGTATCTCCATCCTTTTTATACTCAGCACTTATAGTAATTAGTTTATCATAATCTTTAAGAACCTCCTTTTCTATAAATACTAAGATATCTTGTGATGAACCTGAAAGTTTTCCAACTGAAGCTAATACAGCATTTATTTTATTCTGAATTTCAGAAACTGTTAGTGATGACTGCTCTGCAAGTTTCCTAACCTCATCTGCTACAACAGCAAATCCTTTACCGGCTTCCCCTGCTCTAGCGGACTCTATTGCTGCATTTAGCGCAAGTAAGTTAGTTTGGTTTGCTATTGCATCTATACTTTTTGCCATTTCTGATATCTCGTTTACAACTTCAACTTCCTTCAATGCTTTTTCTAATCCAATTTTTGTTTCCCTATATATTCTCTCTGCATTTTCCCTTGATTTAATAGAATCATTATTGATTGAAACCGCTTTTTCTTGTATATTCAATGCAACATTTAATCCATCTTGTGCTTTTTTAGCTGTTACGTTGACTTCCTCTTTCACTGTAGCAGCCATAGATGTAACTTCTTCAACAGCTGCTGATGATTCTTCCATTCCTGCTGATATTTCTTCTGTCGCTGCTGATATTTCATCTACTTTAGAACTTACCTCTGAAAACATTTTATTTGTTAATTCGCTGCTCTCAAGGATACTTTTACTTTTATCTTTAATAAACAACATACTTTCGTTCAGTTTTTCAACTGCACCATTTAATGCAGTTACAGTATTTCCTATTTCATCGTTAGCAACTACTTTCATTTGTATATCAAAGTTACCATCTGCCAATTTTCCTGCACCATTCATAACTTCTTTTACTTGATTTATGACACTTTTTCTAATTAACTGCATAAATAAAATTCCCATAATAATACTTACTACTAATAGTATAACCATTTGTTGTTTAGAACTATCTGTTATCTCTTTAGAAAGTTGTCCTTGTGATTTCATTAAATTATTTTGAGCAGCTATCATATTTTCTATACTTAAAAGTAATTCATCTTGTGGTTTCTCTATATTAGTAATCATATTTTGAAGTTCTTCGGTTGATACTCCAGTTCTCATCCCTAAATTAACAGCTTCATCAAATGCTGAAAATGCTAATTCAGAATTTTTCTTTATTTCTTTATATATTTCTTTTCCTTTTTCAGTATAAACTAAGCTACCAAGTTTATCTTCGTTTTCATAATAAATAATTTTATTCTTATCTAGTATTTTTTTTTGCTCATTCATATAATTCATATCATTGCTAATTGATATATTTCTTATGCTAATTGCAATTTTGTTAAGGCTTCCTCTCATATTATATGCAGCTGATACTTTCTCATTTTCTACGTCAATTAATTGATTAATAGTTCCATTAATTTGACTTAATCTAAGTATAGCTAGTGAGGATACTCCCATAATTAGAATAATCATTAATGAAAATGCTATAATTAGTTTGTTTGATAACTTAATTTTACTAAATCTCATCACTATCCCTCCCAATATTTTTCTCAATACATTAATTATACTTTAATTTAAATTATAATGTCTATTATATTTATTCTATTTTTTACTTTTTTCACATAACATTGACACTTTATCATATTATTTTCAAAGATTTTTGTTACATAATTAATTAGCATTGTATATCTCAATATCTTATCTCCAATATTTCACTTATATTTTAATAATCCTCTAATCCTATACTTTTAGAATTAATAGGTATATTTATTTATAAAGTTACAAAGCAATTTTATATTATTAAAATACTGATTACGCCTAATAATTGATTTAATCCAAAGATATGAATATGATATTTTTAGTATATATGTTGCAATTCACAATGCACATTTCACAATTACGGCTGAAATTCTTTCAATATTTTTAGAATTGTGATGAAGAATTAATTTTGCAACGTATATATAAATAATTAATAAAAATAAGCGCAAATATATAACTATTTATTTATAGCCTACACCTACACTTATACAGTAAAAAATAAGAGCCTATTTACATAAGCTCTTATTTTTATTGCTAATCTTTAGTTTGAGAATTCTTGAGTTCCCATGTATTTGTTATTTCCGTAGATTACACCTATACCAACCTTAGTATATTTTTCATTCATCATATTTGCTCTATGACCTGGTGAGTTCCACCATTGATTAAATAATTCAACTGGGTCAGAAGTGTTATATGCAATATTCTCTCCTGCTGTAGTATAAGTATAGCCTATTGTGTGTAACCAGTTTGTCCACTTTGTTCCGTCTGGATTTGTGTGATCAAAGAAATTATTTTGAATCATGTCGTCACTCTTATATCGTGCAACTTGCACTAATGTATTATCTATAGTTAATGGCTGAAGACCCGCTTCTTTTCTTTTTTCATTCATTAATTGAAGAATTTTATCCTCAGCAGAATTTTGCATGCTGATTGAATAATTTGTCGGCAGATTAGGTAACCCCTGTACATTTACTGATGTTGCATTTGTGCTACTTTTTGAAACTGTATCTGTATTACCAACGTTATTTACATTAGAAGTATTCATATATAAATTTGTATTTAAAAGATTATTTATATTAACATTATTATAATCGTTAATATTTGAATTAATTGTAGCTGCAGATACTCCTAATGATGAGAAACTCCCTATTGTTGTAGCTGCAATAACTGTAGTTACTATTCTTCTTAAACCATTCTTTCTCATTAGTTTTTCTCCTTCTATATGTTTTATTTGTCCTTATGATTTTTATTTAAACAAAAAATATTTTTTAAGTTTTTGTTGCTTTCGAGTAAGGACATGTCTCTATCTTATCATCTTTTCGACAATATTCAACATGAATTCTTCTCAATTTATTGATTTAAATGATATTGTCTTGAACTTGCTTTACTATGTTCTTGTATACGTCTTTATGCACCATAAGGCATATGAAAATAAATAAAAAGTCCAAAGTTGCTATGATTATTTTTCATCAGGCAAGGACGACAATTGCCCTCATAGCGAGCATATTAGAGCAAGTTGCAGATAAGCAGTGAACCAAAAGTTAGAATCAAAATTCTATATTTCGTTCTTAGAACTTTCACACAATGCAATCTATGATTTTGTGTGAATTCGATTATTCAGCTAGCGAATGCGAGTCGAGCTTCCTCTGATGGCAAGCAGACTTGTTATTTTTTGAATGTGCCTAATATCATTTAACATCTTAAAGTGCCAAGGATAATCCCCTATATTTTTTTAATAATATAAAAGAAGAAGATATGATGAACTATATGTTCTATATCTTCTTCTAAATTTATCTTCTAATATCTATTTTAATAAAGAAACCACTTGTTCACTTGTTCTAATTTTGCCTATTCTAGGGAATATATATTTACAAACATATTCATGTTCTTCTTTACTTATTGCTGTCATTGCGTCTTCTACGAAAATTTGATTATAGCCATGTTGGAAAGCTTCTCTTGCTGTAGTATCAACTCCAATGTTAGTTGAAATTCCTCCTAACACAATTGTATCAATTCCTCTACGTCTTAACTGTAAATCTAAATCTGTACCATAAAATGCTCCCCATTGCCTTTTTGTAACAATATGAGCATTCTTAGCTCCTGCTATTTCAGGTATAAGCTCATCCCAGCCTTCTGGATATTTCATTCCACTAGAGGCCAAATCTGTTTTTGGCTTAACCATATCTTTTCCATCTATAGTTGAAACTCTTACTAAAACTATAAATGCCCCTTTCTCACTAAATTCCTTAACTAGTTTACTAGCGTTTTTAATTACCTGATCAACTGGATTAGGTGAACCTGAAATTCCTCCAGCTGCAATTCCTTTTTGTAAATCTATAAGCACAAGAGCGCTAGTTTTAGCATTAATAAGTTCCTTTTCGTTTAATTTTAAATCTTCCATCTTTATTTTCTCCTTTTTATTCATTTTATTTATATAATAATTATTGATTTAAACTAAGTTTTTTATAAACTTTGAAATAGACCCAAACTGCATTTATAAATAATAATGCACTTGTAATGAAAAATACGTATTTCATTCCCAAGTTTCCTGCTACCTGTCCACCTAAAACTGCACCTCCAAATGCCCCTAAATATCCTGCCGACATGTTAAAACCAAATACTCTGCCTGTAAGAGACGCTGGAGTTATTTTCTTTAGTACGATATTTACAGATGGATTAAGTCCAGCAGATGCTATTCCTAATAAAAATCTAAGGCCCATTAACTGCCAAGTGTCTTTTACAAAAGCTTGTGGTATAAAAATTATTCCTGCACCTATAGTACATGCTAGTATTATTTTATGAGCCCCTACTTTATCTGAAAGTTTACCTAGTCTTGGTGCAGCAATTATATTTGCAAGACCTGAAGCTGAAAATGTTAATCCAGCCAAAAGCACAATATGACTACTATTATTGGATAACTGCTTAACATATACTGTTACAATAGGTTCAACTGAATATAATGCAACAGCTAATACAAAGAAAGTTACAAACATTGTAATTGTAAGGTTTTTTTCTGGAATTGCCTTCCATACCTCCTTAATGCTTAGAACAGCTTTATCTTCTCGAGTAAAAGATTCTTTTACAAATAAAACAGTTGTAATAAATGAGATCAAAAGTAGTGCCGCTGTTATGAAAAATACGCTTTGTAAACCAAAGGCCTCATCTATGAACCCACCAATTGTTGGACCAATTAACGAACCTGCAATATTTGCTGTTGAAAGTGTACCTAAAGCATATCCTGCATTTTCTTTATCTGTCTGAGTTGCAATAAGTGCTGTACATGCTGTGCTATACCCTGTGATTACCCCTTGAAGTAATCTTAACCCTATTAGAACATATACATTCGGTGCAAATCCCATACACCCTATAGTTATGGCCATACCAAGACTTGCTCTAAGAATCATTGGTTTTCGCCCATATTTATCAGCAGCACTGCCCCAAATTGGTGAAAAAATAGCTGAAACTACATAAGTAATACCAAATGCAATTCCTGAAATTTTTGTAATTGATGCTGTATCTTGAACTCCAAGATGCTGTATGTAGATTGGCAATACTGGAGCGATTTGACTCATCCCTATGGCGGCAACAAATATCCCAAACCAACACACTATTAAATTTTTTCTCCATATTTCCATAAGCATACTCCTTTCTATTTGTATAAATTAAGAACAAAATTACATGTAACCTCATCTGAATAGCCTTTTATATAAATTTTCCTCAAATTTCACCACATTACAATTTGCTAAAGAACAAAAAATATTAGTAATTGCTAATATCTTGATAAAGTTTCTATTACTTCCCCCTTAATTTTTCTGTTCATTATCTTCAATTTGATTATAAACTATATTTTATAGTTTGTAAATTATAAAATATAGTTTATAATTATATTATATAATCCAAAATGTTTTTATAATTATATATTGCAATTAAGTTTCAACATCATGCTCTTGATTAACATTTGCTTTATTAGAGTTTTAAATGTAAATTTACTATAGCAACATATATATTTTTTTAAACATTAAACTATTTTTATAAGGTTATAGGAGTGAAAAGTGTATGCACAAAAGAAATCTAACCAGAGAAAAGATTATTCAAGTTTCTTTTTGTCTAGCAGATGAAATTTGTATTAATCAACTTAATTTTCAAAAAATCGCTGAAAAATTGGATGTAAAATATCCTTCTTTGTATAATCACTTTAATAATATGGATGAACTTAAAATTGAAATGACGGTATATATGTTAAATGAGCTGAATCAAAAATTGATGCAGAGGCTGATTGGCAAGAGTGGTTATGATGCCATAAGAGAATATGCTAGTGTTTATAAAGAATTCGCTTTTGAAAATAAGACAGCTTATAAACTTTTTATCAGTATTCCTAGCACTAAAAATAATGAATTATTTAATTTGATGAGAAAAATAACTCATATTATTCATGAAATTCTAAAGTCTTACATTAAGGATGAAATTCTTTTGGTTCATAAAAGCCGAACTTTAAGAAGTCTCTTACATGGTTTTATTTCATTATATTCCTTTGGATATTTTCAAGGTGATGTTGATTTAGAAGATACCTTTAAATCTATGATAGATGACTTTATCTCGTCACTTAACAAATAACCCTTGTGAAAGGTAAGAAAATATAATATGAGTATACTTAACAAAACAAAGTGATTAAGCCACCTCCCCCTTTGTTATAGGATTTTAAGATTCTTGTATGACCAATATGCATTAACTATTTAAATAACTTGATTTTCAAGATCCAAATTTGTATATTTTTCTTAACATAAAAAGAGAGCTTACTTTGTGTAAACTCTCTTTAGTAAAATCATATACGGCTTTTAGTTAGAATTTTTTACGCCCATCTTTTTAAACATGCGAACATAACCTAGAAAGCCAACATATTCTGTCATTTACCTCTATTGCTGTTATATTTTCACAACAAGATCATTTTGTGCTTTTAAGGACAATTCCTTCCTTAAATCCCCCACGTTCTTCTCTTTTCTTATCTCTAGCTTTAATAAGCTCTTCTTCACTAAAGCCTAGGCTGTCAGCAAGTCCAAACAAAACTTCCATAACATCAGCTAATTCTTCTAAGTTCTTATCTTCCAGAAATTCATTAACTTCTTCTTTTAGTTTGGCTTCTAAAAGCTCATACCTCTCTTCTTTAGTTGCGACGTCTATATCACATTCTCTTCCATCAGCTTTTATTATTTCTGGGATTTTATCTCTTACTAATTTATTATATACTTTCATTAACTCTCACTCTTTCCACAATTATCCACATTCCCGTATTTAATATTTTTATTAAAAATCGTATTATCTAAATGAACTTTTCATCTATCTCTTTATGTTTGTAGTATCAAATATTATGTCACATTTATTCTCAATGTCTAGTTCTGTAAAGTAATGTTCTTCCAGTGGAATCCATTTGTTTATGAAATCCTGAAGTTTTTCTTCACCATTACGTTTTAGAATTCGTTCATGCTGCACTTTAGGATCAATAGTTATAAAAATTTTATAATCATAATAATCCCTTAATGTAGGATGCAGACTATAACTTCCTTCAACTATAGTTAAATTTTTAGGTTCTACTTTTATAGGCTGACTTAGCTCCCCTTTATTGCATAAATATTTTCTATATACAGCAGGCTCGTCGTTTTTTAATGACTTTAAGATTTCCTCCTCAAATCTTTCGTAGTGAACATTTCCACCAGGCTGTGCTAGTCGTTCTTTTGTTTTCATTCTTGGAGGAAGGAAGAAATCATCCATGTGAAAAAGGCTGCAATCAAACTCTTCTGCAAGCATTGCTCCTAAGGAACTCTTCCCTCCGCCACATCTTCCATCAATGGCTATTACTAATTTTTCATTATCTTTTAGTAAGTTCTTAATTTCATCAATTACATATTTATATTCATTATAAATATGTGGTTTACGTTCTTTATTCATTATTTCCTCCAATATTTAAAGGCTTACTTTACATAAACTCCTGCTAAAGACAGTGCTTTGTTTATTAATAAACATGTTATTGCAGCTTTAATATTATTTTATTACTATAATATATTTGTTCACCATTTATGATTGATATTCCTCTAAATTCGTATCTTTTCTATAGATATTTTGTAATTCACAATGCACATTTCATAATTCACAATTACGGTTAAAATTCTTACGATATTTTTAGAACTAGTATATTTCCAACATATATATCTTATATTTTTCTAGCTTTCAATCTAATGCGCACATAATCTGCATACCATACTCCATTCTGATATAGAATAGGTTTTAAGCTTTTTACCGCCTCATCAATAATTTCATTTTTTAACGAGTCATCTAAGCCTTTAAAAGGCTGTATAACAAACATTTCAATCCAATTCTTCATTCCATCTTCACCTATAAGTGCGGTTTTACGATCAAATAATGCTGCATATACTGTTTGTAGTCCATGCTTTCTAAGAATAGGAGTATATTCATCAATAGTTGGAAAATAGAATGTTCTCTTATATTCTAATCCCCTTGCTTCAAAAGCCTTTTGCAAAAATGAATGGATTGTTTCTGTGCATCCGTATCCTCCAAATTCACATACTAAGCTTCCGTTTATTTTTAATCCATTATAAACACTCTCTAGCAATCCATCTTGATTATCAATCCAATGAAAAACTGCATTAGAAAATATCGCATCAACTTGTTCATTTAAAATAAACTTCACTGCATCATCCTGTATAAATGTTAGTTCAGGATAATTTTTTCTTGCAATTTCCAGCATTTCTCCTGATGCATCCATACCAATTACATCTGCTCCCATGTCCGAAATCTTTTTCGTTAATGCTCCATTACCACATCCAAGATCTAAGACTTTAATTCCTTTCTCAATATCTAACAAATTTAAAACATCTTCACCATATTGATGTACAAACTGAAAATCTTTTGTATACCCTTTAGCATTCCACTTAATATTCATAAAAACACCTCCATTTTAAATATACCTGACATTAAAAATAGTATATCAAAACAGATACCATAATTGAAATGCATATTAATTATACTTTATATAACTATGATTTATATAGAGATCCAACTTTAAAACCTAGATTTATGTGTTAATTTACGAAATCATAAATATTTTGATTCCGAAAAGCTATGAAAATATCGCTGAAGGTTCTAAGCAGCAGCTTGTATCCACTTTAGCATGCTCCAACTTTCAGTTTGACAAGCTAAAATGGAACAACCTACAACTAAGAACCTTTAACAGCTCATTTTCAAATGTTTTCTCCACAAATATATTTATGATTTCTAGTGAATATATGAACTTAAAGCTTTAGCAATATAGCTCACCGAAAGCAGAAACATTGTTATTTCGCAGGACTATGAAAATTTCGCTGAAAGTATTAAGCAAAATTTTACATAAGGCTTTTAGGTTTTAATTTTCATTTATGATACATATATTTATTATATGAAACTGCTTTATAGTTAGTTTATATAGATAACCCAATAATGAACTATACTTAACCCATGAAATATCTTCCAACCAGAAATGAATGGTATACTTTTGTGGAATGTTTCATTGGTAATTTTGATGGATGTTATCCTTGGCTATAAGTTGTTCCAAATGTGCTAGTTCAAAGCTTGTTCTTTGAGGCTAGCACTTTGGGTGCAACTTTATAGCCTTAGAATCACCCATCATAATTACCTAGAAACTGGAACAAAAGTATATTATTCATTTCGGTGAGGTATACGCATACGTACAGATTATAGTTGGATATCTATAACTTTATTTAAAGCAGTTATATAATTTAAATTGGAGATGTATCTAAATTATGAATAACATGCTTTTAAGTCCTGAATTTTGGTTTATTATCGGTATTCCAATTACTTTTTTACTTGGATCATTAGCTCACTTTGCATATGATTGGAGTGGTAAATCAGTTATAGTAGGTATCTTTACTCCTGTTAACGAAAGTATCTGGGAACATTTAAAACTTTCTACCTATCCTACTTTTATTTGGTATATACTAGGCATTTTAATATTTCGAGATAAAGTTAACTTGTATATCTGGGCCATATGCTCTGTCATTTCAGTTATTACTAGCTGTATTGTTATAACTTGCTTTTTCTATACCTACACAGGTGCTCTCGGAATACAATCATTATTTCTTGACATATTTTCATTATTTTTAGGGCTTTCTATAGCCCAATGTTTATCTTTGCATATTTATAAATATGCAACATTAATTATGCTTCATTTTTATTTATCTATTATAATAGGTTCTTTAATAATAATCTGTTTTACTCTTTTTACTTTTCTTCCTCCTAAATTGCCGATTTTTATGGACCCCATTACTAAACAGTATGGAATTCATTAAAATAAGTCCTCTTTATATGGATCAGCTTAATTTTAAACGAAAATTTAATTAATAAACTTATGTTCAAAATCGGATGCTTCCATAGGTTTTCCTATTAAATACCCTTGAATGAAATCACATTTAAGCTCGTTTAAGATTCTAAGCTGTTCTTTTGTTTCAATTCCTTCTGCAACAATTTTAATATCTAAGCTATGTCCCATATTTATTATTGATTTAATAATCGTTAGATTTTTATAGTTTGTTTCCAAATTCATTATAAGGGATTTATCAATTTTTATTTTATCAATAGGCAATTTATTTACATAATTAAGAGATGAATAGCCTGTTCCAAAATCATCTAATGATATTTTTATTCCCATACTCTTAAATTGTTCCAATATGTTTATAATTGTTTCAAAATCCTCCATGGCCTCATCTTCAGTAACTTCTAGGTTCAGGTATTCAGACGGCAGAGAATATGCCTCCAATATATTTTGAACGAGTGATACAAATTCAGGTTGCTTTAGTTGAGAATAAGAGGTGTTTACTGATACACTAAATTCATGCGATCCAATTTCATTCCACTTTTTGCACTGTATACAAGCATTTTCTAACATCCAATTATCGATTGGTATTATTTCTCCTACACTTTTAGCTATAGGAATAAATTCTATAGGCGGAATAATTCTATCCCCTTGCCTCCATCTTATAAGCGCTTCTGAATTTAACACTTTCTTTGACTTTAAATCCATAATAGGTTGATAATAAACCATAAATTCATTATTTGATAATGCTTTATTTAATTTCATCTTCATTTCTAATTTATCAATTGCTTTATGTTCCATTTTAGGTGAATATATAGCAAAGTCATAACCACCATTTTTCTTAACTTCATACATAGCTAAATCTGCATTGTTAATCAAAGTATCTGAATCTTCTCCATGCTCTTGGAATATACTTATTCCTATACTTGCTCCAAGAATTAAAGATTCTTCATTATAAGTAATTGGCTTTTTCAATTCCTTTTGTATTCTTAGAGCAATTTCTTTAATGTATATATCAGACTCTACATTTTTCAATATAATTATAAATTCATCTCCACCAATTCTACTAATTATATCCTGTGGACCTATAGAATCTTTCAATGTAGATGCTACTTTTTTAAGAACTTTGTCACCAACTTGATGTCCAAAATTATCATTTATATTTTTAAAATCATCTAAATCTATAAAAAGAATTGCAAATTTTTTATCTTTATTTTTTAATAGTTGATTAATATTTTCTAACATCATTTTTCTATTAGGAATTTCTGTGAGAGCATCATAATATACATAATGACGAATTTTTTCTTCTGCAAGTATCTTATCTTTTATTTGATCTACAAGTTTCGAATTTTTTCTTTCCAGTTTTAAAGTATATTTCTTTTCTATTTCTGCTATTCTCTTTCTTTCTGAAATATCATGTATCAAAATTACAATACCTAGTTTATCGTCATACTCATCATATATAACTGTACTTGATAATTCACATACAATGTATCCTTCATCTTTTTGTTGTAAATTAACCTCTACATTTCTCACATAACTATTTTCTATTATAGTATTAAAATCAATGTTTTTATAAGATATTAAATCGCTGAACATCTTTCCTTCTAATTCTTTAAATTTATAATCTGTTATATTTGATGACGCTTCATTACAATTTTGGATTGCAAAATTCTCATCTAAAATAAATATTGGGTTCTTAACACTATTAAAAATGTATTCTGATAAATACTTCGAAGTAGTTAACATAAACCTGTGCTTACTTATTGCATAGCAAACACCACCCAACGCTATAGTTCCACTCAAAACTGCTGAAGGAAAGACAAGAATTCCAAACATAGGTAAAATAATATCTGTTAATACCCCTATGGTAATACTTATAAAACATGTCCATAAAATAATTTTATTTTGCTTTCTTATCCTATTCTTTTTTGAATATCTCCCTCTATTAAATAGCATTACAAGACCTGATACATAAAAAATTATAGAACATATGCTGTATGCAATTTGACCAAATAAATTTGGAGCCACATCAATCCATCCATAAGGTCTTCTAATCATAGCTGAAGATGGTTCAACCATAATATTGCATAAAAATAATAATGCAGCAGGAACGTGGGCTAAAATTATTATAATCCGATTGTATTTACTTTCTTTCTCATTATTTAATACAAGTGCAAAATACAGCCAGTGACCAGAAAAAAAACAATACCCAAAAACTGAAACTGCCCTCCAAAAAAACGCTATATTTATATTTTCACAAGTCAGCATCATTGCATATCCAAGTGCCCAAGCAGCACAACACATGCTTAAATTTAAAAATATTTGATTAGCTTTTGATTTTTTGTCCATCCTGTATCCATATATCCCTAGGAATGAATAAAAAACGCAACATAACATTAACGAAATAAATAAACTAATATAAATAAAACCACCTCCGGCATAAAATATTTTAATAAATTTCTACTTTATATAATTATCGAGAAACTATAACTTAAATTTTATACGTTTCTATTAAATAATTTCATATTTCAACATTTTCTGTCATTATATCATTTTATTCTTAATTTCATAAATATTCAAGTTCTGTAAATCTATACATAATAAAAATATTTATATTTTTCCAATAACTTCATTTGCATACATGAACTCCTACTAATGAATTAGACTTTTTAGCAGTGAATATATAAGTTTTAAATGATATATTCATTCCTTATAAAATTATCAAACTCACATTATGTCACAGTTAAGATAGGCTTTTATGAATTAGACTTTTAAGAATATAGTATATTCTTAAAATAAGATTACAATACATTAAATACCATAAATATAGAGGATTCCGATTTTTATAAACTTCAGTATCCTCTACTATTGCTAATTCCATTTCTTAAATGGTATTATTTATCTTCTCAAATATATTTCACATTTTTTATTGGTGACTTGAAAATTCTCGTGAGTTTTTCCTAAACTCTGTTGGAGTCATACCCTTTTTAGCCAAAAATTGTTTTATAAAATATGTATCATATTCAAAGCCAGTGGCACGTGCAATTTCGTTTAAGCTCATATCAGTATGAGTCAATAGACTCTCAGAAACCTTTAAGCGGTACGCTAGTAAGTAGGCCATTGCTGTGCAGCCACATAGATCCTGAAAACTTTTATTTAGTGACACACGATTCAAATGAGCACATCTTGTTAAATCTTCCAATGTTATTTTATCAGAATAGTTTATATGTATATATTCTAAAACCAAATTAACAGGTGATTCTTCGCTATGGTGGTTTAGCTCTTCAATCAATCCAAGTATTTGTATTAAGTATTTTTTTATTCTACACACCCAAAGCGAGTCACTTTGTGCATATACTTCTGTTCCCATAATAAAAAACCACTCATATAATTTCAAATATATTTTCTCATCTACAGCATATACCCTAGTATGAATTTTATCTTTTCCAAAAAGTAAAAGACCAGTTTTTATTTTTAGATTAGTTGACAGATATCCAGTATTTTCTGAGAAATGAGCTGTATTAAAAAAATCTGGATGGAAACAAAATGATTGCGAAGATACATTTTGTTTTTCAATAACTTCTATTTTATCTTCCATTGATAAACAAAGAATACTTGGAGCGACAATTTTCACAGGGCGACCATTTAGTTGTAAATTCATGCTTCCACTCGTAATAAAGGTTATAGTTAAACGCTCTTTATAAGGAAGATTTACAAAGTTTTCATTTGCAATAAATTCTATATATACAGTTCTATTCTTGTGACGATCCATTTGTGGCATAAGCATTCCTCCATTGGGTACATTAAAATAAGTAATAAATTTAAATTACCATTTATATTTTTATTAATCAATAGCAAATTCTAAGACAAATACGTAAAAAATCCCCACACCAAAAGTCGACAATTCCACAGTCGCCTTTGAGATTTTGTTCTTGTTCTTTTACAAATAGTATAGTTAAAAGCTTCATTTATGACATTGTATCATATTTTCTAAATGGTAGACTATTATTAAGAATTAAAGAAAGTTATGCAAATAAGTCTATTAATAACTTACTGTTTATAACTTATATGAAAGGAGAATTATTATGTCTATTAAAAAATTCAATATCCAAGTATCTGATGAGGTACTTAATGATTTAAAATACAGATTGGATCATATACGCTGGCCTGAGCTGCTAGAAAACTCAAGTTGGGAACGAGGTACTAATATAAGTTATTTAAAATCACTTGTTTCGTATTGGAAGGATGAGTTTGACTGGCGTGCACAAGAAAAAGAATTAAACCGCTTTTCTCATTTTCGCTGTAATGTGGATGGGATAGATATTCACTTCATACACGAAAAAGGAAAGGGACCTAATCCTACCCCAATTATACTTACTCATGGATGGCCTGACAGTTTCATACGCTATCAAAAGATTATCCCACTTCTTACTGACCCTGCAAGTTATGGTGGTGATCCTAATGATTCTTTTGATATAATTATCCCTTCGCTACCTGGCTTTGGCTTTTCTAGTGCTTCAAAACATAGTGGCATGAACAATTATCGTGTTTCTGAGCTTTGGGCAAAGCTAATGACTGAAAAACTTGGTTACAGTAAGTTTGCTGCTGCAGGTGGAGATATGGGTTCAGGTGTTACAAGATACTTAGCATTAAACCATCCAGAACTTCTAATAGGAATCCATCTAACTGATATTGGAATTATCAGAGATCTTATGATGTCAAATGATACAGAGCTTTCAAAAGATGAATTGAATTATAAGAAAATTGCTTCAGAATGGATGTCAAACGAAGCAGGTTATATGTCTATTCAATCTACAAAACCTCAAACCATTGCCTATGGACTTTCTGACTCACCAGTAGGCTTAGCTGCATGGATTATAGAAAAATTTCGAGGTTGGAGTGATTGCAATGGTGATTTAAGTAAAAACTTTAGCAAAGATGAACTTCTCACTAATACAATGATCTATTGGGTCACAAATACCATAGGCTCATCAGCAAATGCATATTATGAAAATACACATTCATTGCCACCAATGGGACACATAGATATACCAACAGGCATGGCTTTATTCCCAGCTGATGTATTGCTTCCACCAAAAGAATGGGCTATGCGCAATCTAAATATCACTCGCTGGACTACAATGCCTAAAGGAGGACATTTTACAGCCATGGAAGATCCTGAAAATTTTGCTGAAGAAATTTGCACATTCTTTAGAACTTATAGATAAGCTTGAACTTATGTCATGGCTTACCGAAATTATAAATATTTTGTTCCGAAAAACTATAAAAATATCGCTGGAAATTCTAAGTTACAGATTTCACCACTTTAGCATGCTCCCACTTTCCTAGGGAAGTTCGACTCATTACATTCGCTGAGGAAGTTCGAGGAACCCAAAATAAAATTTTGGACTCTCACTTCACAAGCTAAAGTGGAACAATTTACAACTAAGAATCTCATCAGCTCATTTTCAAATGTTTTCTTCACAAATATATTTATAATTTCTAGTGAAGGTATATGATATACTCACGTACTTTTATTCCACATAACTGCAACAATACCCATAAACATAACATTTTTAAAACAGCACTAAACCTCTTCTTATTCAATGATCACAAATGCAGTAAATAGCCACTATTTTAGATATTAGCATCATAAATAGTAGCTATTTTATTCACTTATCCTTGCTTTTTCCAGAATTTCAGTGATTTAACACTTGGCTTATCAGGCTTTATTGATATCTCCTCTAACCTAGTATTAACTAAAGAATAAACCACTGGAACAACTACGAATGTAAGGAAAGTAGCTGATGCAAGTCCAAATATTATGGTTACAGACATAGGTCCAAATAACGCACTTTTTGAAAATGCAAGTGGTATAAGACCTGTAATAGTTGCTACAGAACTTAGTATTATCGGCCTGAATCTTTGACTTACAGCATTCAAGCATGCTTCATCTATAGAAAGACCTTCTTTTCTTCCTTCAATTATATATTCCACAAGCAGAATACCATTTCTTATAACTACTCCAATTAAACTTATTATTCCCATTACAGCAGTTAAAGATAGCTGCATCTTAAATGTGAGAAGCCCTGCCGTTACTCCTATTAATGATAGTGGAAGTGCACACATTATTATAAGTGGCTGTACAAAAGATTTAAATTGAACAAATAAAATCACATAAATTATTAGTATACACATGGCTGCAGCTATACCTAGACTTGTAAAATTCAAATCTATTTGATGTTTCTCACCATCATAAATAACATTTACACCATCTATATCCATCTTATTTATTTCCGGACTTAATGCATTTTCTACGGTAACAGCATTATAACCAGTTTTTATATCGCTATATACTGTTACAGTTTTATCTTTCTTATAATGTTTTATTTGGTCTATCTGTGAATCAAGTTTTATAGTTGCTACTTCTGATAACAATACCTTGTTTTTTGCAAGGCTGGATTTCACTTGTAAATTTTTTAAATCTTCAACTGATATAGCATTACTTTTAACTAGTATATCGTAATCACTTCCATTTTTTCTGTATACAGAAGCAGCATATCCTCTTATAGCAATGCTTATCTGCTTTTCTATATCAGATTTTAATAAACCATGCTGTACTGCCTTAGTACTATCTATATCTACTTCATATTGATAAGTCTTTTTTGCTGCATCATCTCTTACATTTGTAGTTCCTGGAATACCATTTAATTTTTCTTGTATTTGATCTGAAGCCGAATAAAGCTTCTCTAAATCATCTCCTGTAAGTCTTATACGAATAGGTGCACCTGTTGGCATTGCTTGTTCCAAGAGTTTTACTGTTGCAGTACCTCCGGATATTTTACTATCTATTTGACTTTGTAAATATTCAGCTAATTCTTGTCTTGTACTGAACTTTTTGGTCTTATTTAGGTCTATGTTCATCATAATTTGAGCTTTATCTTTTGCTGGTGCAAGAGGAGGTATAGTAATATAAAATTTAGGCACAGCACCACCTATAGCTGACGTATAACTTGTAACATCTTCATCTGATTTTACTATATCTTCAACTTGTTTTACTAAATCACTCGTGCTGTCAATATTATCCACTTTTTCATTAGCAACATCTATATAAAGAATGTCTTTATCTGCATAAGGAAAGAACTTCGTTCCTATTGAATTCAGCAATCCTATTGATACTGCAAATAAACATAAACATATTATAATAATCTTTATTTTATTCTTAAGTCCATAATTTAAAAGTTTATGGAAAAACCTTTTTATTATACTTTCCTTCTCAACTTTTTTACTTTTTCTAAAAAATATAGATGCCATAGCAGGAGTTACAAACAGTGCTGATAAGTAAGAACACGCAATACATATCATTACTACCTGAGGCAAAGTTCTTAAGAATTCTCCTGCTCCACCAGGTATATTTAAAAGTGGTGCAAAAGCACCAATAATAATCAATGTAGATGTGAATACAGGCACAAATAATTTTTTAATACCATGAAAAGCAGCTTCATCTCCAGACATGCCTTCATCAACACCTACCTGCACAACATCGCCTATTACAATGGCATCATCTACTAATATTCCAAGAGCTATAATAAGTGCTGTGGTAGACATTTCCTGGACTTTAATACCAAGAGCATTCATAGCAATAAATGACATAGCTATAGATATCGGAATTACTGCTGATACTACCATTGCATTTCTAAATCCCATTCCTATTAAAACAGTTATAACTACCAGAATTACACCATCTCTAAGGTTCTCCATAAAGAAAGAAACCGATTCATCTACAGCCTTAGGCTGAAAAGTAACTTGATCTATTTTCAAATCTGGTGGTAATTGTTTTTTTATCTCATCTAACTTTTTTGTTGTATCCTTACCTATTAAAACTATATTTTTATTATCTTGAAAGTAACCGACAATTAATACGGAATTTTCTCCATTAGTAGTAAATTTATAATTTGAATCATCATCATACCCCATATAAACCTTTGCTATATCTTTAATCCTAATAGTTTGTCCAGTGTCAGTTGAAACATTTACCACTGTATCTTCTATCTCCTTAAGAGATGTAAAACTTCCAGGTGTCTCAACTTTTATTTTTCCTTCTTTTAAATTTAAAGACCCTGATGGAATATCTATATTTTGAGCTTTTAATACTCCACATATGTCTTCAAAAGAAATTGAATATTTGTTTATCTTATTTAAATCAACCTCCACTTTTACCTGATTATCTTGTTTACCCTTTATATCAAATCTTGAAATACCATTAACATTGCTTAGCTGCTTCTTTATATCATCTGCATAATTTCCCAATTGTTCATATGAATAATTATCTCCTGATACACTTAAAATCATACCGGCAGTCTCTGTAAGTTTCGTATTTATCTCACTATCTTGACATCCATCTGGGAGATCTGATTTTAGATCTTTTACCTTATCTCTCATATCACGCCATGCTTTCTCTTTATCAGCATCATTAGTTAAGAAAACAACAACTATTGAAGCATTATTTACAGAGTAAGACTCACAATAATCATAACCATCTATTTCTTCAACTTTTTCTTCAACTTTTTTTGAAACTAAACTTTCTATATCACTAGGAGAACCTCCTGGATAAATTGTTGTAATCATTGCTGCTGGAGATGAAACATCTGGCATTTCCTGCTTAGGAACAATATAATAGCAATAACATCCACTTAAAATAGCTATAGTTATTAAGAATATTACTATTTTTTTATTTTTTATAGCCGCTTTAATCAATCCCATAATTCATCCCCCTTTATTCTGCTGAAACCTGATATCCAGCTTTTATATTTTTCATACCTTCAGTAATAAGGTTTTCTCCAACTTCTAATCCCTCTATGCATACTTCATTTTCATTTGTATCTCCTAAAGTTACATTTTTCCTAACAGCACGTCCATCTTCCACTGTATAAACATAATCTTGTCCATCATTCAAAATGCTGGTAATTGGAATCCATATGCCACTCTTTTCTCCATTATCAATATACACTTTCACAGATTGGCCTACGTAATATTTATCATTATCTATTGGATTTAAAATTTTGATTTCTGCACTGTAAGTTCCACTTTGTTTATCAGGTGCTTGAACTATATTCATAATTTCTCCATCAGTAGTAGTGTCATCTATTTTAACTTCTGCTTTTGTTCCTACCTGTATTTTCTTTACATCATCATCAGATATTCCTGCAGTAACCACTTGATTGTCACTTCTAACTAAAATTACTGGATACCCAGCTTGTTGCATTTCTCCTTCTTTACAAAGGACATCTACTACATAACCATCTTCATCTGCTACAAGAGATGCATCTTGAACTAAATTAACCTTTGAATCATAATTAGCTTTTGCAGCATTTACCTGTGCCAATGCTGCTTGCTTATCCTCTTCCCTTATTCCATTTTGAAGCTGTGTCAATGTTTCCTTTGCTGCATTTAACTGGCTTTCACTACCATCTAATTTAATTTTAAGATCGTTAACCTGCTGCTCAGTAGCAGCCTTTATTTGAAATAAACTAACAGTTTTATCATATAAATCCTTGCAGTAATTATACTCGTCCTGAGCGTTTTTTACTGCTATTTCAGCTTTATTTATATCCTCAGCTTGTGCTCCATTTACTGCTTTATCATATTGGGCTTGTGCTGCATCCATTTGGGCTTTTGCAGCATTTTCTGCCAAATTTAAGTCACTTTTATCTAAATCAACCAGGTTATCTCCTTTTTTCACCTGTTGACCTTTTACAACATATATTTTTGAAATTTTAGCTGGACTTTTGAAGGAAAGCTTTCTTACTTCACTTCCTCCTGTTATACCCTCATATTCTAAATCACTTGAATGGCTTTGATTTTGAAGTTCTACTGTTTTTACTGGATAGGTTTTTGCATCTACTTTTTTATCATTTTTACTGCATCCACTTAATGTTGTAAAATTTAAAATTACTAAACAAATAGCTATTATCTTCTTATTCATATATCCTCCTTGTATTCACCATATCGTACATGAAACATGATATTTATTGAGTTTATTTTCCTGAATAATTTTTATTCATTGAAAAAATTTATTAGTTGCTTAATATCCATGGCTTTTGAATACTATCTCTTAAGTTATTATGAATATAAATAAGTTTTCTTAAAGCAGTATCCAATTCTTCACTTGCTATAACTTGTTTATCATAATCATTTTGTAGCATTAATCCCATATCTACTTGAGCTTTTGCAAATTTAAGTTTAGTATTTGTTGAATTAACCTGTTCCTTTAAGTTATCTATTTTATTTTCAATATCAAGAAGCGTTGAATAATTTTGTTTTAATATATTTTTAAGATTCTTTTTTGTATCATCTAACTTAACTTTTGATTCATCGTAACTGTATTTACCATCTAGGTAAGCTTCATAATTCTTAAGATCTGCATAATACTTTAATTCTTTTTGTTCATATGCTATTAACGACAAAGCAAGCCCACCAGAATCTAATGTAGAATTACCATTGGCATCAGTTGTAACATAATCGGATTTTTTAGGTGCTATTGGTATATCCTTATTCATAATGTCTTTTATTCCTTCGTCCTTCAAATCTTTCAGATAGTCCTTAGTTAAATCTAATATTTTATCATCATATTCAAAATAGCTGTTAAGCTTATCGTCTATATACTCCTCAACTGAACCATCTATTTTAAATTTTTCATAATCCATATTATAATCAAGTATGTAAGTATTCTTTAAATCTAAATCAGTTAACACTTTGAAATAATCTTTAGCATCACTTAAGGCATTTTCCTTTGCTGTTATATCATCTTGTAATGATTTTAATTCAACCTCAGCATCAGTAACTTGATTCTCTGTCGCCATTCCGAGCGACAGCTTTCCTTTTAAATAAGTTAAATCATTTTTCTTTAATTCCAAGTTTCTTTTTGATTTATCTATATCAATTTGCTTTAAAACCATATCATTATATTTATTGGTAATATCACTCGATATTTGATCTTCCATGAAATCCCTTGATTGTTTTGTCTGCTTTTCCTGCAATTCAAGTTTATCGTAAGGATAATCATATACATCATCAGAGTAGTGGATATCTGTTTCTAATGATTTATTAAAATCAGTGCTTTTTTCTTGAAGATCCTCCTTATTTCGATAATAGGTTATTTGTTTGGATTTTAAAGCAAACTTATCACTATTACTTATTGCCGCATTTATTGCATCAGTTAGTTTTAGAACTCTCTTATCTACATCATCATGTATACCTTGTCCAACGCTTACGTTTTCCACCCTATTAGTATGATTTTGCGCTTGTCTTGAGATATTTTCACTTTCGGTAGATGTAGATTCTGTTGCAAATACTGGTGCAGTGCTACTATTTATGATACTTACTAAAATTCCAACAGCAATCAGATTTTTTATATTTCGTCTCATTAATATCCACCTCTCCATTATTTAAATATTTAAATATAGTTTTATAATCTACACATGTATACAAACTTTACAGGTGTACAACAAATACTATATACTGTTGTATGAGGGTTATCAAGAAACAATAACCTTAATCTATATAGTTAATCTGCACAATTACATATGTGTAGATTATTTCCTTAGGAGGAACTTATGACTAATAATAAAACTCTTGATTTAAGAATAAGAAGGACACATAAATTATTATTTGATGCTTTAACACTTTTACTTTCTGAAAAAAGCTTCGATAATATCACTATTACTGATATCTGTGAGAAGGCAATGGTCCATCGAACTACATTTTATAAACATTTTGAAGATAAATATCATTTGCTTGATTCTTTAATTAGTCAATTAGTCCAAAATTTCGAAGAAAAAAGCACTGAACAGACTCCAGTTGATAATCCAAGGCAATACTATGTAAATTTATTTAGACTTCTATTAGAACATATGCAAGAAAATATAAAAATGTATTCAGTCGGCCTATTAAATAATGGTTCCACAATAAAAGTGCTTCAAAAAATAGTAGTTGGACGTACAAAATCTAGATTGGAAAGTGACGAAGCTAATGGACTAATATTTTTAATCCCTGCACCAATTCTTTCAGAATTTTATTCTTCTTCAATGGTTAGTTTAGCCATTTGGTGGCTTGAAAATAATATGCCTCTAAGTATTGATGAAATGGTTAGATATGGAGATATGTTGATTGACAAATTGGATACAACTGATAAATAGACAGGAATTCTATCTGCTAAAACAAGATCTTATTTCTTAAATGAAACTTCATCTATTGTGCAAGGCTAAAAAAGCTCAAGTTAATTTAATCTTTAAACCTATATGTTTATCCATTTAGGTTCTTCAATTAAAAGAACATCACTTTAACTTCTAGGAAGTTTTAGTTATGGAATATATTTTACTTAAGTTTGAAATTACTAAATAGTTAAATTCCAAAGCAAAAAGTAAGCAGCTCCTTTATCTTATTCCTTTTACCCTTTATTAATAAAAGCGTTCTAGTTTACTAAAAGTGTTTAACACCTTATAGAACTAGAACGCTAATTAATAACTTATGCTATTATTCTATATTTCCGTACTTATCTTTTGCAAGCTCAATAAATTCTTTTAAAGCTTGAGATACATACCGATTTTTTTGGTATCCAATAGCTAATGTACCATGAGTTTTGTTATACTTCAGATGATAGAGATTAACTCCAGTAATTGTATTCTTATCGAATATTAAATCTTTATTATTCATTAAGGTTTTGGGATAAAAAGTAATTCCCATTCCTTTAACTGAAAGTGCCAGCACTGTTTCAATGCTTTCTGTCTCCAATATAATATTAGGTTTTATTTCTTTTTCATTAAACATTTCATCTGCAATAATTCTAACTCTATTTTTAGCATTAACCATTAGAAATGGGCAATCTTTTAGTAATGTAATATCCATATCTTTTTCAAGTTTTTGTTTTACTTCCATATAATTATTAGGAAAATATTTAACTAATATATTATCTGGAACAACCATAAGAACTTCTTCATTACAAAGTGGAACCATCTCTACATTCTCAACATTAAAAGGTAACATTCCTATTATTAAATCTACGTCACCTTTTAATAAAGCTGCATCTAGTTCCTTTGAGTTTCCTTCAAGTAAATGTAAATTAATATTAGGAAACTTTTCATTATAATAAGGAAGAATTTCTGGCAAAAAGGCTCGTCCTCTTGTATGTGAAGCTCCAATAAACAAATCTCCACGTTTGAAATCTTTAATATCTGCCAATTCCTTTACTGACTGCTCTTTTAAATCCAAAATTCTTAAGGCATTTTTCACTAAACTTTTCCCCGCTGGTGTCAATGTTAATGGCACTGTACGATTAAATAATTCAACCCCCAAATCATTCTCCAATTTTGAAATATGAGAACTTAATGACTGTTGAGAAATAAACAATTTTTTTGCCGCTTTTGTAAAATTCAGCTCTTCTGCTGCTGTTAAAAAATACTCTAAATTAAGAAAATTCATCATAACGTAACACTACTCTACCTTGTATTTAATATAAATATATTTCATATCTGTTTCTATTGCTAATTCTACATAATTACTTATCATCAAACGTCTTTACTTTCCTACTATACTATCTTTAACTATATTAGCTCATATTCTAGAATATTCTATCTCTTAAAGCTTTTCTAGGAATTAGCACGTTTAATTATTCTTCTATTTTATCATATACTTCTTTTTCCTTGCAATCCAGAGTTTTCCCTATAAATTTATTTAATTCAGTATCCTCCGGTAGAGATTTAAATTTATAAATAAGTTCCTTATATATTTTAAATAAACAAATTTCTGTTTTAACAATTAGCCTTTCGTTCTCTAGCGCCTCGTTTTAAATATCATCTCTTAATCATATTTTTTGCTTAAAGATTCTTATATACTTCTGCTAAATGCTTTGTTAACTTTGTATTTTCTCTATAATCAACCTGACAATCAATAATTACTGGCACATCTTGCTTAAAGGCTTCCTCTAAAATTGGTATTAAGTTTTCTGATTTTTCCACTCTATATCCTTTTGCATACATACTTTCGGCCATTTTAACAAAATCTGGATTTGTGAATTCTACATAGCAGCTCTTACCGTACTGATCCTCTTGTTTCCATTTTATTAACCCGTAATTTCTATCGTTAAAAATTAAAACGACAATCGGAGTACCTATACGAAGTGCTGTTTCTATTTCCTGATTATTCATCATAAAACCGCCATCACCAACAATTGCTAAAACTTTCTTACTAGGATTTATTAATTTTGCTGCAATTGCACCTGGAACTCCTATTCCCATTGTTGCAAAACCATTAGAAATTATACAGGTGTTTGGCTCATAGCAATTATAATGCCTTGCAATCCACATCTTATGCGCACCAACATCTGAAACCACAATATCATGGGGTCCCATTACTTTTCTGACATCACTTAAGATTTTCTGAGGTTTCATTGGAAAACTTTCATCTTCTGCATAGATTTGATGTTCATTAACCATTTTTTCTTTGATTTTTAGTGCATCAACTGGCTCTTCTTTTCTAGATGTTCTTCTCATTATATTATATAAAGCATCTGAAATATCACCAACTACTTCAACTATTGGCTGGTAAAGCTTATTGATGTGTGATGGTCTTGTATCAACATGAACAATCTTAGTATCTCCATTTACATTCCATTTTGCTGGTGCATATTCTACGATATCATAACCAATTGTGACTACTAAATCAGCATCCTCAATAACTTTATTTACATAATCTTTCTGCGGAATTCCTATTGTCCACATTGAATATATATTATCAAAAGGAATTATTCCTTTTGCCATCATAGTATTTATTACTGGAATCTTTAAATTACTTGCGAATTCTGTAACTGCTTTTGCAGCATTATTCCGAATAGCTCCACTTCCAGCTAATATAACTGGATTTCTTGCTTTAAATATCTCACTTGCAGCTTCCTCTATTGATGCTAAGGCTGCATATTCTTTTGGTGGAATTTTCTTTTCTAATGGTTTTTCACAAATACTTACAGGCATCTTTGAAATATTTACAGGTAAATCGATATGACAGGCTCCAGGTTTTTCGCTTTCAGCATATTTGAAAGCGATTCTTACAATTTCATTTACTGTATCTGGTCTAACAATTTGCTTACTTCTCTTAGTAATTGGTTCAAACATTTTACAAAGATCTAAAAATTGATGCGATGTTATATGCATTCTTTCAGTTCCAACCTGTCCAGTAATTGCAACTACAGGGGCACCATCGCTATGTGCATCTGCTACTCCTGTTACTAAATTAGTTGCCCCTGGACCAAGTGTTGATAAGCATACTCCTGCTTTACCTGTTAACCGTCCATATAAATCAGCCATAAATGCAGCCCCTTGTTCATGACGAGTCGTAATAAACTTAATACTTGACCCTTCAATAGCATTCATTACTTCTAAGTTTTCCTCTCCTGGAATTCCAAAAATATATTCTACTCCTTCTGCTTCCAAGCATTTAACTAACAGCTGTGCTGTATTTAATTGAACTTTTTCATTTTTTTCTGTCCCCATAGTAAACATCCTCTAATCTATATATTTTAGTATTATGCTTAATGCATTAATATTTTCTCAAACATCATACTTCAATTAAAAATGTTTTTCCAACAACTTTTTTCATATTTAATTACAACAAAATGGTTGTGATTAAATGAGGAAAATCAAATAATTTATTTAACAACTGTTTAGTTGTAATTCTACAATAAAAAATTTGTTTGAATGATGTTTAAAATAATGATAAAATTATTTCGGTAAATATATTTAATTTTAAATAAATTCTTGAAAAAATTTTATTTTTTATGTAAAATTATAATTAAATAGTAAGACAATGAAGTCATTTATTAAAATGGCTCTTTTTTTATTCTATAGGAATTTATAATGTAATAGAATCTGTGGATAACTTATGAAGAAGGCTATTTAATTAGTTTTTGTATAGAAAAAGAATAAAAAAGAAATCTTATTCGCCTGCCAGATTTTCCTCACATGCGTTCGGAAAGGCAGATGCGTAAAAAAAATCTACGGCTCCACAGTCGCCTGCGATTTTTTTATATTTATTCTTTTTAACTTACAGATGTTAATAAAAAACTTAATATAAGTATTATTTTTAAGAGGGAATAGCTTATTAATCCCTCCAGATGGCAATCCAATTATTCTCTTAGCTGATAGACAGACATATCCGAAGATTGCTCATGTTGCATCTGTAGACATACAAAAAATAGTTCAGCTAAAACCTAACGATAAAATTACATTTAAGAAAAGCACATTAAAGGAAGCTGAAAAACTATATTTAAATAGAAAAAGGCAGATTACTTTGCATTAGCATCGTAATCTACCTTTAATTTTTTTTGCTTTAATTAGATTAATCCATTCTTTTCTAGAAAATCTACAGCAACATCTTTAGGATCTTTTTTTAATTCATCTACTTCATAGTTTAATTCGCTCATTACATCATTATTAAGTAAATCTCCTACTCCCTCTACAAGCGGTTGTATTTCAGGATATTTCTTTAATGTCTCAGCTCGTACAACTGGAACCGCATAATATGGAGGGAAGAAGTTTTTATCATCTTTTAAAACACTTAAATCATATTTTTTTAATAATCCATCTGTTGAAAATGCATCTATAACATCACTTTCTTTATTCATTAATGCCGCATACCTAGGACTACCATCTATGCCTACAGTATTCTTAAAATTCAAATTATATTTTTTAGCTAAACCTACTAATCCATCTTCCCTATTCAAGAACTCTAAGGTTGTAGTTGCAGTAATGTCATTTGAAACTTTAGATAAATCACTTATTGTTTTGAGATTATATTTTTTAGCAGTTTCTTTCGTTACAGCAAGTGTATAGGTATTATTAAATCCCATCTGTTTTAATACTTCTATATTATACTTATCTTTAAAATCTTTTTTTACTGTATTATAAACTTCTTCTACATCTGATATTGGTTTATACTTTAATTCATCTCCGTACGCTGTACCCGTATAATCTACAGACATATCAACATCTCCATTTTGCATGGCTGAAAATATAACCTGAGTACCGCCTAATGCAAATTTACGATTAACTGAAATATCTGTTTTTCTTTCGATAAGCTCCGATAATATATTTCCTAAAACCTCTTGTTCAGTGAAGTCCTTGCTGCCAATTGTAATAACTTTTTTATTAGAAATCTTTTTAGATAATCCACTTACTGCAAAAATTCCAATAAGTACACATGCAGTGGCTGCTAATATACCCTTTTGTATTTTTCTAGCTCTTATTTTTGCTACTTTGGATTTATTATTAGCTTTTTGCAAACTGATTGGTGTAACAAGTTTTTCTACAATACTAAATAACCCATCTACTAATAAGGCTAATATACATGCAGGTATTGCTCCTGCTAAAATTTGATAATTGTTAACAGTTCTTATACCAGAAAAGACTAAATATCCTAGACCACCACCACCAATAAATGCTGCCATAGTCATAAGTCCTACTGCTGTAACTGCTGAAATTCTTATTCCTGACATTATTACTGGTAGTGCTAATGGAATTTGAACTTTAACTAAAACTTGAAATTTAGTAAGTCCGATTCCCTTTGAAGCCTCTAGCATGTCTGAATTTATACTATCAATCCCTGTTGTTGTATTTTTTATAATTGGCAATAATGAGTATAGTACTACCATTACAATCGCTGGCGGTGTACCAATCCCTAAAAACGGTATTGCAAATCCTAGCAGTGCCATGCTTGGAATTGCTTGTACAACACTAGCTATTCCTAAGATTGGCTTGTTTAGCTTTTTCACATAGCTTGTAAGAATTCCTAATGGCATACCAATTATTATAGCTATCCCAACTGATAATGCTGTAAGCTTAATGTGTTCAAGCAGCAATGTAATTATCTGATCTTTTGATGTAAATATATAATTTAAAAATTCGTTCATACTAATTCACCTCTTCCATATCTAAAAACTGACTGCTTAGAGTTGTTACCAAGCTACTTTTGGTAATTATACCTTTTAAAACTCCAAAGTCATCAAGAACAGGTACTTGTCCTATTTTATGTTCCTTTACAAGTTCAAGAATGTCTATAATTGAATCATCAGGTTGTACGCTTATAAATTTTTTATTCATTATCTCTTCTACAGGAATATTTCTATCAGTTTTATTTTGAATCTGCTTTGCTGTAATAATTCCTAAAAGATAACTTTCTCTATCTATAACCATTAAACTATCAACTTTTGAACTTCTCATTTTTTCAATACATCTTAAAAGTGATGCATTTTTAAAACAAACAACAGGATGGTCAATCATTATATCCTTAGCTCTTATAAATTCTGGTGAAGACCATATTCTATTCTTTCCTATAAATTCACTTACAAAATCGTTTATAGGATTTTTAAGTATATTTTCAGGCGTATCATATTGCACAATCTCACCTTTATTCATTATACAAATCTTATCTGCTATTTTTATTGCTTCATCCATATCATGAGTTACAAACACAATAGTTCTTTTTAATTTACTTTGTAAATCAATTAACTCTTCTTGAAGCTGAACTCTAGTAATTGGATCTAATGCACTAAAAGGCTCGTCCATTAAAATTATTTCTGGATTAGTAGCAAAGGCTCTTGCAACTCCTACTCTCTGCTGCTGCCCACCACTAAGTTCTGTTGGATATCTATCTAAAAAGTCATTACTATTTAATCCAACCATATCCATAAGTTCAAGAGTTCTTTTTTTTATACTTGCTTTGTTTAACTTTTCAACTTTAGGAATCATCTCAATATTTTCTCTAATTGTAAGATGCGGAAACAATCCTGTCTGCTGTATTACATATCCAATATTTCGTCTAAGTTTTATCACATCTTTTGATGCAATATCTTCTCCATTAATAAAAATCTTACCTGCTGTTGGCTTAATTAGCCTATTTATCATTTTTAAGGTTGTGGTCTTTCCACATCCACTTGATCCTATAATAGCAACAAGCTCTCCTCTATTTATCTTTAGTGTAATATCCTTGAGTATTGTTTTGTTTTTAAAATCTTTGCGAACATTTTTAAATTCTATCAAAAATTCCACTCCCTTCCCGTTAACAACTTCATTTCCATATACAAGTTGTTACTTTTTATAGTTTTAGTAACAACTTAATTGTAATATAAGGTTGTTACTTTTGTCAAATTTGAACTTTTTTGCTTTTTGTGTTATAGAGCTTCACGTTGAAAATCTGAGATACTACAAAGAGCGAAATTAGATAAATATCGATAAACTCTTGAATCATAACATTCAATAAGCATTGGAAGTGAGCTGTTATATATTTAATTTTGATTTGGATTAAGATTTTTCACGCTAAAATTATAACGGGTAATATATTAACCATTTTTATAATCTAAATGGTTAATATATTACCCGTTACAAATTAATTCAGAGATATATTATGGATATAAGAATTTATTTACTCTCTCATAGCAGCTTTCATCACCGACAAAATAAAAAATATCATTATCACGTAACACAGCATATGGTCCTGGCGACATTTCTAGGCATCCATTTCTTTTGATACATACAATTGTTGCAGAGGTATTATGCCAAAAATTAATTTCAGCTACATTTTTATCTATGTATGGGGTTTCCTTAGTTATACGTATTTCAAATGGTATGAATGGATTTATAGACTTAAATCTATCAGTTCTATCTAACAAATCAATTATTTGTTCTCTTAATAGATCATTTTCTTTTTTCTGCCCTTCTAATTTATCTAATATATCATTTCTTAAATCATTAACCGTCTTAACATCATTATACTGCTTGATAAATTTCATAGCATTTTCAGTTGATTTTATTATTACACCACTGCCCTTATTGGCATCTACAATATCCACATCTGCAAGTATTGCTATAGCTCTTCTAGCCGTTTCTGCTGAAACTCCATATTGACTTGCAAGTACAGAACGCGCATATATTTTTTCACCAACTTGATAATGTCCACTTGCTATTTTCGAGGCAATATCTGTGGCAATTTGCTGATAAACAGGACTAACTATTCTTATTTTTTTTTCCATCTTTTCTTCTATCCTCTTATTAAAATTAGATTTAAATACCTTTGAAAATATTACGAAATACTTTCAAAGGTATTTTATCATATATTTTTATTTTCTGCTATTCTTCTTAATTTATCATAACCTAACTTCATATAATTTATAAAATACTGAGAATCAAAACCTTATAAATTAAAGCTTAAATAAATAACAAAAAATTTTCAAAACTACATTATTAAGTTTTATTTAAAAGTCCTAAATTCATACCCTTGGCTCTTTAAATAATCTATTATTCCTGGTAATGCTTTAGCTGTTTCTTCTTTACCATATGTGTCATGCATTAATAGTACTACTTTTGTCTTGTTTCCAACAGTCTTCTTAACCTCTTCTGTTAATTGATCTGCATTTTTATGAGGACCTTCTGCATCTTTTGATAATGCATTCCAATCTACATAATGATAATCTTTTTCCTTCATTATTTTGTCTACTTCTTCAGTATTTTTCCAAGACATATGTCCCCCTGGAAATCTAATAGCCCTTGTAGAAAAATCTTCTCCTAACACTTTCTTTAAAGACTCGTTAGTTTTATTAATCTCCGACATGAAGTTATTTGTGTTGACACTTCCATTAGGATATAAGTACTTGTAATTATGTGAATAAGAATGATTTCCTATAGTATGTCCTTCTTCAACTTCCTGCTTTAGCAAATTTTTATTAGCTTCACTTTGATCTATTGCTTTTCCAAGAACAAAAAAAGTTGCTTTCACATTTTCGTCCTTAAGGGTCTTTAATATTGATGGAGTATTAGTTTCAGATGGTCCGTCATCAAAAGATAAGTAAACGACTTTTTTACCATCAGTATCTTCAATTTTCTGCCCTTTTGCTTGTTGAGTTAAAAATTTCTCTACAGATGCAACATCATCAACATTAGAATCACTTTGTGCTTCAGCGTTTGTATCATCTTCTTTGGTTTTATTAGCTTCATCATCTTGCTTTGACACAACAGCCTCATTAGATGCAAGTGCTTGTACATTTTTATCCTTTGAAAAAAATTTATCATCTATTATAGATGCAGCCAAACCTCCCAACGCCACAATTATAATAGTTAAAATTAATATTCTCTTTCTTCGTATGCGAACATTTCTGTTATATCTGCTATATCTGTAATTGTTTCTCATTTCCTTATCCCCTCGTATTTCTTATTATGTATATTATAAAAATAATCCTTTATAAATAATTCTAAAATATTGCAAGCATTTTAGCTGCAATTGTGAATTGTAAAATATGCATTGTGAATTACGGCATATATAATATCTTTCCATGATTATCATTTAACTACTAAAAATTATACCTCATTATATGAGAAAATTGTATCATATAACAATAATCGCCAAAATATTTTTTATTTCGTGCAAAAACCAACACCTCAATAACCCATATCAATATTTTAATTTAAAATACTTAATTATTTGTAACAAAAATATTACAATTTATTAACTTGGTTATTTGCCGTAATATATTGCAAGAATTTCAACCTTAATTGTGAATTTCAGCATATATAAACTGGCTATAATTTATAGCGTATAGCTTACCGAAATGAATAATATGCTTTTGTTCCAGTTTCTATGTAATTTTGATGGGTGATTCTAAGGTATAAGGTTGAACCCCATTTCTACATGCTCCAAAAACAAGTTTAAGACAAGCAGAAATGTGTTCAACTAATAACCATCACAACTCAATATCAAATGCCTCTTTTACAAACATGTATCTAATTGCTAGTATAATTCATAAAGAATAAAGTATATGTATGTCTTTTGGGGTAGATGTCCATATACTGCATAAAATAGAAAAGTAGCTGAAATAACCTATTATTTTTTAAGTTATTCCAACTACTTTCTAAACTAATCCTATGTTATTTAGTTACATTTCCATATATAGATAAACAAATTAAGAATTTGATTTATACTTTGCAATAAATACCATACTAGAAAGTAGAAACATTTTTATGCAGCAGGCATTGAAAATGAGCTGTTAAAAGCTCTTAATTGTAGGTTGTTCAACTAATGCTTGTCACAATTAAATTGGGAGCAAGCATTAGTTGTGCAACCTGCAATTTAGCAATTTCAGCGAAATTTTCATAGTCCTGTGAAATAACAATGTTTCGACTTTCGGCGGGTTATTGCATAAGTCTAAGCTATATATTGTTTATCTATATAATTCACAGTACCGCTACTACTATTAGTTACTGCTAAGTACCCAAGGTTTTTCAATACTATTTTTTAATATATTGTAAGTATTGATAAGATTCATTAGTGAATTATCTAAATCCTTACTCTTTAGAAGTTCAGCTTTAAAGTCATTTTCAGTTATTATTCCTAAATCTAATTTTGCTTTTAAAGACCTAAGCTTTGTATTATTAGATATAATCTGTTCATTTAATCTTTTTATTTGATTTTCTAAGTCACACACTGTTGAATAATTCTCTTTTAAGACATTTTTAAGACTTTTCTTTGAATCATCTAATTTAACCTTAGCTTCTGCTAAACTGTATCTACCTTCTAAATAGGACTGATAATTATTAAATGCATTTAAGTATTGCTGCACATAGCTAACAATGGCTAAACAATATTCCTGAGTATTAAAAGTTTTGTTGCCATCACCATCAATCTCATAATAATCATTTTTATTAACCTTCACTACTTTATTTTCATAGTAACTAAGTTTATTCATATCCTCTTCTCGTAGCCCATGCATATAATCATCAGTAAGTTTAATAATTTCATAATTATACTTTAAATAACTATCTATTTTATCATCTAAATATTCATCTAGCGAGCCATCTATTTTTAATATTTCATAACTAATACTTGAATCCAATGTATAATCTGATAAATTTAGATTTGTTAATACTCCTAAATAATCTAAATTATTTTTTAATGAGTTTTCTTTAGCCTTTATCTCATCTTGTGCCTTATTCAGTTCAATCTGCTTGTCATCCAACTGATTAGGAATCGCAAGCCCTACTGAAACTTTCATTTTTAAAGCATCTAAATCATTATTTTTGATTTCTAAGCCTGTTTTCAATTTGTCTATATCAATCTTTTTTAAGATGATTGCATTATACCTCTTTGTAACATCATTTGTTATTTGATCATGCAAAAAAGCTTCAGACTGAGCCGTTTGTTTCTTTTGAAGTTTAAGCTTATCAGATGGAAAGTCATCTACTTTATCATTGCCGGTCTTTAAATTGTTATCATCGGAGAAATCATCTTTTTCATCCTGAAGATCCAACTTATCATCATACAGTTTCAATTCTTTTTCTTTCAAAGCTAACTTATCACTATTATCAACAGCACATTTTATAAGCTCATCTAAAGTGATAACTTTCTTTGTTTTAGTAGTTTGTCCATTTAAAGTATTAGTGTTTTCACCTGATGTACTTGAATTTAATACAATAGAATTATTTTTATCTGACACTGTTTTCGCATTTTCAGCTGCAAAAGCAGGAATAATCGCTCCATTAATCATGCTAACTGTAATACCAGCTGCAATTACTTTATTTATCTTCTTATTCATTATTATTCACCCACTCAATTAATAATTTGATTTGTTCCTCTTTTATATTTCTTGTACTCAATTTTTTAATGTCCATAGCTTTCCCATAATCACTCATTAATGAGTTAAATATTTAAAATTAGAAATATCCAAACCAGATAAATTTGATACACATAAGTTTACTTCTCATTGAATAACACTATAGATAAATAACTTAAGAATTTGACTTACTAGATGAACATATATACAAAGTTGCTAAAACTTTAAGTTTATATCTTCACTAGAAATCATAAATATATTTGTGAAGAAAACATTTGGAAATGAGCTGTTAAAGGGTCTTAGCTGTAGGTTGTTCCATTCTAGCTTGTCACACTGAAAGTGGGAGCATGCCAAAGTGGATACAACCTGCTGCTTAGAACCTTCAGCGATATTTTCATAGCTTTTCGGAATCAAAATATTTATGATTTCGGTAAGGTATACACATAAGTTCAGGTCTTAGTTTATTTATCTATATATTTAATACAAATTATTCATTCTCACCTTCATTAATAATTTCCTCCTCCTGTATTTCTACTTCTTTATTCTCTAGAGCAATTTTATTTTCAGGCTTTTTGTCTACTTTGTACCAAGAAGCATAAATAACTGGAAGTACAAACAAGGTTAAGATAGTTGCAACAAATAGTCCTCCACTCATTGCCACTGCCATAGGACCCCAAAAAGTATTTTTAATTAATGGTAACATCCCTAAAATTGCAGCTACAGCAGTTAAGATAATTGGCCTAAATCTTAAGATAGTTGAATCTATAATGGCTTCACGGATAGATTCTCCAGTCTTAATATGATTTGCAATTTGATCAACCAAGATGACAGAATTTCTTATGATTATACCCATTAGTGCTAAAATACCTAACACTACGACAAACCCCATTGGACTGTTAAGCATAAGTAAAGCTAATGTTACCCCAATTATTCCAAGTGGTGCTGTAAGTAAGGTCATTATCATCTTTGGTACGTTTTGGAGTTGAAGCATCAAAAGAATTACCATTAAAACTATCATAATAGGAACAACATCTCTAACCTGAGCTAATCCTTTATTACTTCTTTCAAGAGCTCCACCCATATCTATGCTGTATCCTGAAGGGAGGGTCTTTCGTAAATCTTCAAGCTGATTGTATATATTTGTTTCTGCATCATTTCCTGTTATGCCTGGTAATACTTCTGCTTGAACTGTTATAGTGGGTTTCAAATCTCTTCTTACTATATAGCCATCTTCAGCATCATAATTTATTTTAGCAATTTGATCCATTGGTATAAAACCGCCGCTTGGTATTGGAATATTTATATTCTTTATATAACCAAGGTCATTAATGTTAACTGAATCCATTTTAACTACTATATCTACCGTCTTATCATCTTGTCTAAATTGAGATACTGTAGTGCCGGATAATTGTCCTTGCAAGAATAGTGAAATTTGTTGACTGTCTAAACCAAGTGCCCTAGCTTTATCCTGGTCCACTTCAATAGACATTGCTTTTGTTTTTTCAAACCAGTCGAAATTAATATTGTATAATTTCTGATTAGAGGCCATGGCATCTCGTACTTTTCCTGCAATTTCACGTACTTTGTCATTATCATAACCTGTAACTCTAAACATGACAGGATAATTACTAGGAGGACCATTTTGAATAACCTTTATGTGACTTTGAACATTTTCAAACCCACTATCAAGCAATTGCTGAACATTCTTATTTACCCTTTCTCTTGCTGCAATATCTTTCGTCAATATAACAAACTGTGCAACATTGCTATTCTGCGATGCAGGCTCTAAAGATAAAACAAATCGTGGAGCACCTCTCCCAACATAATAAGAATAATTAACAATGTCTTTATTTCCTTTTAAAGCTTCTGATAGATTATCTGCAGCTTCTTGAGTTGCACTAATTGATGAACCCTGAGGTAAAGTCATATCTACTAAAAGTTCAGGCCTTGTTGCCCCTGGGAAGAACTCTTTTTGAACATAATGTGAAAGTGCATAACCAGAAGTACAAAACAATATTATTGTTGTTGTTATTACTAATTTTCTATGATTTAAGCACCAATTTAAAACGCCACGAAATTTATTATAAAATTTACTGTCATATACATCAGATTTTCTATTTTCATTATTCTTAATCTTTATCAAATCAAAACCCAATACTGGAACAAAGCAAACTGAAACAACCCATGAAAAAAGCAATGATATAGTAACTACGGTAAACACGCTTCCAGTATATTCAGATGCACTTCCCTTTGAAAAGCCTATTGGTGTAAAAGCAGAACAAGTGATCAATGTACCTGTAAGCATAGGAAAAGCTGTTGATGTAAATGCGAAACAACCTGCTCTAAACCTATCCCATCCTTCCTCAAGTTTAACTGACATCATTTCAATTGCTATAATTGCATCATCAACCAATAGTCCCAGTGCAATTATTAAAGCTCCAAGTGATACTTTGTGAAGCGGGATCCCTAAAAAGTACATTCCAACAAACACTCCTGCAATAACCAGTGGAATTGATATTGCAACTACTAATCCTGTCCTGAAACCTAAGCTTACAAAACTTACTACCATTACAATAACAAGCGCTAAAACAAAAGTTTCTAAGAAATCATTAATAGAATCTGTAACAGCCTCAGGCTGATTAGCTACCTGATCTATATTTAAGCCAAGAGGTAAATCGTTTTTAATCTCATCTAGTGTTTTATCTAAATTTTTACCTAAGTTTAAAACATTTCCTCCCTTTTCCATGGAAACTGCAATTCCTATTGATTCCTTTCCATTAAAAAACATTTTAGGATCTGGCGGATCAGAATAACCTCGTGTAATACTTGCTATATCTCCTAAACGAAATGTTTGATTACCTGCTTTAATTGGTAGGTTTGAGATATTGTCAACATTATCAAACATTCCACTTACTCTAAGATACACATTATCTGTCGATGTCTGAATCATTCCAGATGGTATAACAGAATTCTGTGTCTGTAGAGCACTGCTGATTGTATTCGGACTAATACCAAGCTGCGCCATTTTAGTATTTTCTATCTGAATAGATATTTTTTCTGTTTGAACACCTATTAAGTCAACTTTTTTAACATCTTTTACATTTAATAAAGTCCTACGAATATTCTCTGCTTTTTCTCTCATTTCTTCATAAGTATAGCCATCAGATGTTAATGCATAAACACAACCATACACGTCATCATATCTATCATTGAAATTAGGGCCAACTATATTTGATGGTAAACTACCTTTCATATCATTAATGTCATTACGAACTTCAACCCAAGTGTCTCTAATTTTATCTGAAGCCACGTCATCTTTTAAATCAATGAAAATAACTGATCTACCAGGAAAAGAGTAACTTTTTATATAGTCCTTATTAGGTATATCTTGAAGTCTTCTCTCTATTTTATCTGTAACCTGCTCCTCAACCTGACTTGCAGTTGAACCTGGCCAAACGACAGTTATGTACATCTCACGAATAGTAAATTCAGGATCTTCATTTCTTCCAAGTTTAGGATAAACAAAAATCCCAGACACAATTATTGTAATAGCTAAAAAATAAACCAGTTGTTTTCTATTAAGACACCACTCTGTCAGATTGAAACCCTTCATTAATTATCACCCCCTACTCTTACTTCCTGACCTTCGCGTAGTTTGGTAATGCCGGCTGTCACCACTACATCTCCTTCGCTTAAGCCATCACTTACTGTAACCTGATCACTACCGAAGTCCTTTACTGTAATATTTTTTAGGGTAACTGCATTATCTTTAACAACCCAAACGGCTGGAGATAAATCTGGCTGATATACTGCTCCAAGCGGTATCCATATTTGACTTGATGAGTTATTTTCATTAATAGACACACTAGAAGACATTCCTATTTTTATGCTAGGAGGTGGATCTATAAGATTTATTCTAACTCTGTAAGTACGTGATGCATCATTAGCTACTGGAGAAATTTCTCCTAAAGAGCCTTTCAATTTAACATCTGATAAAGCCGAAAAGCTTATATTGATTTCTTTAGCACTTTTTAATTGATCAATTCTATTTTCAGGAACATTAATTTCTACTTCTAATTGATTATTCTGAACTAGTGTTATAATCTTCTGCCCAGGTGTGACAACTTGTCCTTCTTCAGCATCAACACCACTGATTACTCCAGATTTATCAGCACATAATTTACAATAATCCAGTTGATTCAAACTTTGAGTATGCAATGCATTGGCCTGTTCTAATGCATCCTTTGCTGTTTCATCAGCATTTACATAATTATTATATTCTGCCTGAGATATAAATTTAGATTGATAAAGTGGCTCATATCGTTTCAAATTATCTTCAGCCAGTTTATATTTGGCTTCTGCTAGTGAAACTGCCGCTTCAGAATTTTTTACTGCTTGTTCAATATCTCTAGAATCAAGTTCCATTAGAACTGCACCTTGTTCTACATTATCTCCAACTGACACATTTTTTTTAATGATCTTTCCTCCTACTTGGAATGCCAGTTGACTTTTATAATGAGGTTGGACTACTCCTGAATAAACATATTCTGAATCTTTATTGGATGTTAAAATCGTTAGAGTTTTTACCACAGGAGGTGGCAAAACTGTTTCCTCTTTCTTTGAATTTGTTTTCACTACTTTAAAAACAAAAAAACAAATAGCCACTATTCCAATAACCAGTAAAAACTTTTTTATCATCTTAATTTTCATTGTAAAGCACCCCTTTTAAATTTTCTTGATTGCATCTTCAATTTTTCAATCAAATTACATCTTTAATCACACAACACGGTGTTGTATAATTAAATTATAACTGATATGAAACTTTCATCAATCAACAAAAGATACCCAAGTGTTGGAAAGAAGGAGATAATATGAATAAACAACCTGAAATTACCGAACAAACAAAAAGAAATATTATAGAGGCGTTTTGGAAGATTTTAAAAAAGAAAAGATTAGATAAGATAACAGTAAAAGAAATAGCCGACGTAGCCGGCTATAATCGAAGTACATTCTATGCTTATTTCACAAGTGTAAGTGATATACTTGAACAAGAAGAAAATATTTTACTTCATTATATACATGATAATGCGAGCAAAATATTGTTTCCTCACTTAATTAAAGGTTTAAGACCTAAAGCTTCTGATCTATATTTCTTTGCTAAAAGTGAACATTTGAAAATTTTGCTCAGTGAAAATGGCGATCCTAAGTTTAAAGGAAAACTAAAAAAGATAATTATTCCAATTGCCTTTAATGCATTTAACTTACCTAAGGATAATATTCACGCTGAATATCTTTGTGAATTTTGTTTTTCTGCTGTAATATCAACCATAATCCATTGGTATGACAATCAAGAAATTGAAATAGATGAATTGTTCGACATACTTTGGACAATGGTTACAAAAGGTGTACTATTTGAATATAAAAAATTAATATAACGCGGACATACTTAGCTAAAACATTATACTTAATAAACTATGCATAATTTCTTCTACTTCTAAAGAAACTATGCACAGTTTTCACTTTACATTGATCATTCCTATTCTTAAACATAGAGTGTTAAAATTGTAGCCAAAATTAAAACTCTTCAACAATATTAAAGCATTTTTTTATATCACGCTCTCCTTTTGCTACCACATCACTTAGCAGCCAAGTATTTTCCTCTGCTTTTTGAAACTTCCAATATTGTTCAAACTCCTTAACTTTATTATTTCCAAAGAGAATCTCTCCATCTGTTTCATCTACAACATAATCCTTTGCATTATATTTAATGACGAACCAGACTATATCTTTATAGCTATCATGATGATGAATAAGTCCAACTGGCTCTGCTTCTATAAATTCAAGTTCTTCAATTATCCTTCCAATATTCTCAAAAGAGTATCTTTTACATTGTGATCGCAGCCCATCATAAAACTCGGTACTCATATATTTTTGGCACATTTCAAAATTCATGCGTTCCAATGACTCAATTACCTTAGAAAATGCTTCTTTTACAGTGCTTCTAAGAAAAGCATAAGAAATATTTTTAGGATCTTTCTTTATTGTATTTATAAATTCATTTGTTTTCTTCTTTTTCTTATTCATCTCGTTATTGTATATAAGATTATTAATGCAATAATCATCCAGCTTTAAAATATGAATAATAATTATTACAAAACTTAGACCAACTAAAAAAGCAGATTTTATTGGAAATTCTCCTCCATTATGATACCACTTAATAATATCAGGCAATCCTAACTTATTTAAAAGTGCTATTAACGTAATCATCACAATAAGAATTTTAGTCTTAAAAAAGAATAGATCCGTCATAGCTTCTCTATCATATCTATTACGCTTATCAGTAGCCATATTTAAATAATACAAAGTCTCAGAGTCATTTAACATCTGAACTATCTTCTTAACATATTTACTGCGCTTATTTGGCTCTTTAAATATTTCCCACATATTATTCCCCCTGAATATATATAAGTTTATGAATTTCAAAATGATGTCTTCATTAAGGAACTTCTTATTAGAATAAAATTCATTTTTTATTAGCTTCTAAAAATGTTGCTTCAGCTGTTTTTTTATTCTCAAAATATAATAAATTCATATAGTTTTGTTATTGGGGGAAACCCAATATAAATACTAGACGAAGCTCATCCATTTTTTTCTTCCAAATTCACATTTGTGTAAGCACATTATCGTATGCTCGATTACACTATTGTCATATAATAATTATAATATTAATTCCAATATTATGTATATAGATAAACAAATATAGGTATATTCATTTAAAATCTATTATTTCTTATAATCTAAAGATACTACATTTCATAAAGCAATGCGGTTCTTGTTTAATATAAATTATTATATTGTTAAATTTCTTTATTTGTAACTTTTTAATTTTTTTCATTGTTAAAAAGTTTTATTGGAATTGAACATTATTTTTTAAATAAAATCAAATAATTTTTCCTCCTTTTGTAAAAATCTCTTGCTATTTGAAAATAAGATTTCATATGATGGTGTTCTTCTATGCTGTATAAAGAATATCATTATAGGTTCTATGTCATAAACAAAACACGTAGTTTACTCGCAAGTAATACAAGTTAAACTACGTGGTTTATTTAAAGCTATTCAATTATTAGTACATATCACTAGCTTATGTTAAATTTTATGATTCTTAAATCGCTCTTTGATCTTGCTTTATCGAATTTTCGACGCTTGTACCGCTCCTGGTTATAAAACAATGCTTGATATTTTAAGTGTATCAGAAAATATAATTTTTAATGTTTGTTTATTGTATAAAAAACTATAAAGCGCTAATACCTTATAGTTTTTTAGTTGAAATAAGCACGCTTTATTATGAGCTGACATTTATATGATTATTTATAGTATCTTCAATCCAATTAAAAATGCGTTCACCTGCAATTAATTTAGCTCCAACCTGACAATGTTCCTCAGCACATTCATCTTTAGTAAATAGCATAAAATCTTTTCTGCATTTTAGTTCATGATAAAGTGCTTTAGCTTGTCCTGGAAAAAAGTGTTCATTTTCAGTATCAATAACAAGTGTAGGACATTTAATTTTGTCCGCTATTCCTTTAAGATAATATTTTTCAGTTTTTAAAATGAATTCAGCAGGAGTTTTTGCGTCAGATACGTACATTCCATGTGAAATTGCCCATCTCATATCTGGATTCCTTTTCATTTCCTCATAATTAATAGCATTAACTTCTTCTTGATTATTACGTACGTATGCAAAAAATTCTTCTCTTGAAAAATCAGAAGGTCTCCTGAATCCCATAAAATCATATACTCCTCCATTAGCAATACAAGCAGCAACACGTTTATCAAAAGCTGCTGCTCTAGGAGCCAAATATCCTCCAAAACTTTCTCCCATCAACACTATTGCATTTGGATCTATTTCATTTCTTGAAAGAAGATAATCTAAAACAGGAGATATGACATTTTCATAGTCATATCTAAAAAATAGATGTTGTTTACGAACTGTTTCTCCCTGTCCAGGTCCTTCAAAAGTAAAGAAGTTCATCCCACGTTCAAGTGCCGACATCGCTAGTCCATAAAATTCTTCTTTAGTACCATCATACCCATTAACTAGAACTAAAGTTGGTCTTGGATTATTATCAGTATGGTAAAAGTGACCTGGAAGATTTGTATTTTCATATGGTATTTCAACAGCCTCAATAACAGGATTATTTAACTTCATAACATATGAAAAACAATGTATGCCTTTATTATATAGTTCATTTATCCTTGTGTCATTTGGATTCTCATGTAAATAAAATTCAGCGGTTCTATAATAATTTGATGCTCTAAGATATGCCTGTCTCGCACTAGTTAAATGCCCATTTGAATAACATTCCTCAGCAAAATTTTCAATCCTTTTTGCAAGTGCTGTCCACTCTTTACACCAGCTTTCAAAATCCCCTTCTTTGATTTTTTGAGCAGTTGAAATAACTTCACCTATATCTGCGCTACCAGAAGTAGCACCTCCAAGAAGTCTCAAAATCTGAAATGAAAATTGATTGTCTTTAAAAATTACCTTCATATTAAATTTCTCCTTTCAATAAATGCATAATATTTGGCGACTTTAAGCTATTTTTAGAAGATCCAAGTATTCTTTCGCTTATATCTTCTACTGCCTTAGCTTTTATCTGTAACTCTTCCAAATTGGTGCTAAATATTCCTGGATCAAACAAAAATTTAGTAGCTACTAACATATATTCTGCAGCTTCTTTAGGATATTTGATATCAAATAATCCTTCTTTTACTCCCTGTTCAATAACTGAAGTATAAATTGGAACAAGCTTGTGTATTGTATTGATAATGAATTGCAAATGAATTCCTGAATTTTTTTCAAGGTGTAACTGCAGAATCAAGTCATCCTTTGTACGATTTATATCGAATTCATGTTTTATGATTAAATTCATTTTCTCAACTGCATTTAAATCATTTCTCTTTTGTACATCAATGAGCTGTTGAATGATTTTTTCTCTTGTATTTTCAATTACTGATATAAAAACATCTTCCTTATTTTTATAATAAATATAAAAAGTTCCTTGAGCTATACCAGCTGCTTTTACAATGTCACTTACAGCTGTTTTCCCATAACCTTTTTCTTTAAATAGTTCCATTGCAGCTGTTAATATATCATTTTTTCTCTCTTCTGGATCTTTAATTACTCTAACCATTTTTTATCCTCCTACAAATGACTGATGTCATTCATTAATATTATTATATTCTTACAAATAATATTAGTCAATACAAAATTTACCTTATAAAGAAACTATTAAAATTAAATAGAGAAAAGAATCCTTAAATGTACACTTTATTCAGATAGCCATGGCAAAGGCTTCTCGGCTTATGTAGGAGATGGTTCTAGCCGTTGGCCAGCTGTTAACAGACTTGATGCTGCAAAACTTTATAGACTAGCACTAGAAAAAGCATCAACCGGATCAATATTTCATGCAGTAGCTAACGAAGGTGTACCTATGCGCGAAATTGCAGAAGCTATCGGCCGTCGTCTTAGTGTACCAACCAAATCAATATCTCTAGAAGAGGCAACTAACCATTTTGGAGCTCTAGGGCAGCTTATTGCTGCAGATATTCCAGCATCCAATGCTTTAACTCAAGAAAGACTTGGATGGAAGCCAGAACATTTAGGACTAATTAAGGACATTGATAGAGCTTAGTTCTTTATATATTTTTTAAATATCCTCTCAATTAAAGATAAAATAAAGAGCCAAGTAAAAACAATAGTTAAAATTGTTTTTTGCTTGGCTCTTAAATAATTTATTTCATTTTAATCCAATTCTTATTCAAATACAGCCGCTACATCATTTAAGCATTTTGTAATTTCTATATGTTGTGGACAATGTCCTTCACATTGCTTACATCCTATGCAATCAGAAGCCTTTCCATGCTCTTGAGTTAAATTATTATAGTAGACCTGTGAAATCCCAGGTCCAAATTGTTTATAGTTATTATATAGAGAGAAATATTTTGGTATTTGAATATTCTTTGGACATCCATCTACACAATACTGACATGCAGTACATGGAACTGCAATGCTACTATTAATAATATCTGTAGCTTTTTTAATAATTTCTTTTTCTTCATCATTTAAAGGCACAAAATCCTGCATATAACTTGTATTATCAAGAAGTTGTTCCATATTTGACATTCCACTTAATACCATCATTATTCCTTCATGACTTGCTACAAATCTTATTGCCCATGATGGCACAGACATATCTTTATGGTATTCTTTAAACAATTTCTCTGCTTCTTCTGGTACATTTGCAAGAGTCCCGCCTTTAATTGGTTCCATAACAACAACTTGCTTATTATGTTTTCTTGCAACTTCATAGCATTTTCTAGATTGAATACTTTCATTGTCCCAATCAATATAATTAATTTGTAATTGAACAAAATCTACTTCTGGATGAGCAGTTAAGATTTCATCTAATAAATCTGCATTATCATGAAAAGAAAAGCCCATATTTTTTACTCTTCCTTCTTCTTTCTTTTTTTGAACAAATGCAAAGCTATCGAACTTTTGAGCATTTTTATAATTTGATACACCTAAGTTGTGAAGGAGATAATAATCAAAATAATCCACACCGCATTTTTCTAATTGCTCGTCAAAAATTCTTTCTTGATCTCCCTCTTTTTTCAAAAACATAGTTGGTAGTTTTGATGCTACTGTAAAACTATCTCTCTTATGACGTTTTACTAAAGATTCTCTCAAAGCAATTTCACTCTTAAATGCATGATACATATACGCTGTATCAAAATAAGTAAAGCCCCTTTCCAAAAAAGTATCTACCATTTTATTTAACATTTCAAAATCGATACTTTCTTGATTTTCTTGATCTTTTAGCGGAAGACGCATAAATCCAAATCCTAATTTTTTCTTTTCCATCTCTTCGTTTCTCCTTAACTCTTTTAAAATAGTAAATTAAATTGTAATTTTCATGCCCTCATTCATAAATTGAATTAAATATTTAAGTAATTCTTATTACAAACTAAATTCTACTACTTTGAGTGGACTCTAAGTCAAGTATTTTTTCACTCTACCCCTAAAATGAAAAAGTAACTTCTTGATTGCAATACTAAGTTCATTTTACGCGAAGTTAACGCCGCATTTTCAGAGACTTCCAAGAATCAAAACCTACTTATTTACTTAACGTTATATTTAGAGGTGTATTCCTCCACGCTTATAGATACCCAATTTAAGAATTTGACTTATTAGATAAATATGTTTATAAAGTTTTCAAAACTTTAAGTTCATATCTTCACTAGAAATCATAAATATATTTGTAACCACAAGGGTCATAATATGGAGAAAACATTTGAAAATGAGCTGCTAATATTCTTAGTTGTTGGTTGTTCCACTTTAGCTTGTCATACTGAAAGTAGGAGCATGCTAAAGTGGTGAAACCTACAACTTAGAATTTTAAGTGATATTTTCATAGCTTTTCGGAACAAAATATTTATGATTTCGGTAAGTACCACATAAATCTAGCTTTAAATTTGGATATCTATTCACCCCAACTATTTTTGCATATCTTATATATTTCATATATTTCTTCATCAGTATACTTTTCAAAAACATGTTGATTCCAATCCCATCTACTATTTTGCACTCTATAATTTCCACAACAACTTATTTTAGGATGCTCCATTACATTTAAATTTGGGTCCGTTCCTTTAACTAAAGAAATTAAATCTTTTTTATCTAAATCAAGCTTCAAATCCATATCTCCTTTGATTTCATTACTTAATTATATTCCTAATAAATTATTATATTCACTTATCTTTTAGTATCATTTTTTATACTATGTTACAGAAAAGTGCGCTCTTATATAAACTGGTTGATTATGTTATAAATATATTATAGAAATATCAATTTAACTTTCTCCGCAAGGAATAAAATAAAATATATGAATTAAGGGGGACCTTTAAAATGACAAGACAATCTTTATTAATAAAACGTTATGATAAGTTAAGCACAAAGGTAATTGAGGCTTTGAAAAAACGTCATTTTGATGCTTTTTATTGCAAGACTAAGGACGAAGCAGTTCAGCAAATTTTGGATTTGATTCCAGAAAACCATGTTGTGTCTTGGGGTGGCTCTGAAACCTTAACTGAAATTGGCATAAAAGAACTTGTAAAAGAAAAATGCTATCAAGTTATAGATAGAGATACTGGAAAGAGTCCTGAAGAACGAACAGAACTTATGAGAAAAGCACTTTTATGTGATACATTTTTAATGAGCAGCAATGCTATAAGCGAAGACGGTCAGCTATTTAATATCGATGGAAATGGGAATCGTGTAGCAGCCATGATTTTTGGACCTAAAAGCGTCATAGTTGTAGCTGGAATGAATAAAGTTGTGAAAACTCTTGATGATGCAATTCAAAGAGCTAGAACAATTGCTGCACCATCAAATATGCAGCATTTTCAAGATATGAAGACTCCATGCTATATAAATGGCAGCTGTGGAGACTGTCTAAGCCCAGATTGTATTTGTTCGCAAATGGTAACAACAAGAACTAGCAGGCCCGCAAAAAAGATAAAGGTTATACTAATTGGAGAAGACCTTGGCTTTTAAGCAGAGAACCCGAATCTGTGATTCGGTGTGAATCGCTTACTCAGCGAACGTATGTAAGTCGAGTTTCCTTTTAAAATTTCTCTAGAGATCAATAAATATGTTTGCTTGGAATGGCTATAAAAATATCGCTGAAGATAGTGAACTCACGGTTGTGGTCACTTAAACATGCTCCCGCCTTGGGTGTGACAAGTCAAAGTTTAACAACCATAAGCTAAATATCTTTAGCAGCTCATTTTCAAATTCCATTCTCCATATTATGACCATTGTGGCTACAAAAATATTTATTTGTTACGATATAGATAATTGTTTTGTTAAAGAAATTATTAACTATGTTACAATTTTTTATGCATACGGAAATCGATAATGTTTTCCAATTATTCTGTGGTCGTACTTCGAACTATATGTATATTTTAGTCTGTATTTTAAATTAGTGTTGAAAGTTTACAGTTAGCTTATCTATATAAAGGCATAAAAAATAACAAGTTCCCTACAATTGTAGAAAACTTGTTATCTTTATATAGTTTATTTAAATAGGTTTAATTCACAATCCAAAAATAGTAAATCAGTATGCAGGTGATTTATTATTTTCTCATGTGCCTAATGTGAGGGCATTTTAATTAGTCTTTTTCATATAGTTTATTTAAATAGGTTTAATTCACAATCTGAAAATAATAAATCAGTATGCAGGTTGATTTATTATTTTCTCATGTGCCTAATGTGAGGGCATTTTAACTAGTTTTTTATGATATTATCTAAGCATCCATCCTGAAAGTACCATCATTTGAACTTCTGATGTTCCTTCATAGATTTCTGTTATCTTAGCATCACGCATCATTCTTTCAATTGGATAATCACTTGTGTATCCATAACCACCAAATAATTGTAAACAACGATTTGTTACATCTGTAGCATTTCTAGCAGCAAATAATTTTGCCATAGCAGCTAAATGTGTGAATTTTTGATGATCATCTTTTGCACATGCAGCTTGATATACTAAAAGTTTTGCAGCTTCTGTATTTGCACGCATTTGAGCAAGTTCAAATTGTGTATTTTGGAATTGAGCAATAGATTTTCCAAATTGAACACGTTCTTTAACATATTTTACAGTTTCTTCTATTGCACCTTCTGCAATACCAAGAGCTTGTGCAGCGATACCAATACGGCCTCCATCAAGAGTTGCCATTGCAATACCAAATCCTTTTCCTTCTTCTCCTAAAAGATTTTCCTTTGGAACTATACAGTTATCAAAGAATAATTCACATGTAGAAGATGCACGAATTCCCATCTTTAATTCATGGCTTCCAACTGAAAATCCTGGGAAGTCTTTTTCAACGATAAATGCTGAAATACCTTTTGTTCCTTTACTCTTATCTGTCATAGCAAATACAATATATGTGTCTGCATATCCTGCATTAGTAATGAAGATTTTGCTTCCATTTAATATATAATTGTCTCCATCTAATACTGCTGTTGTCTTTTGCATTGAAGCATCAGTTCCAGCTACTGGTTCAGTTAATCCAAAGGCACCTAATTTTTCACCTGAAGCAAGTGGTTTTAAATATTTTTCTTTTTGAGCATCTGTACCAAATGTGTAAATTGGTGTTGCACAAAGGCTTGTATGTGCTGAAACTATAACACCTGTTGTTCCACAACATTTAGATAATTCTTCTACACATTGTATATAACTTAATGTGTCCATTCCAGCTCCGCCGTATTCTTCAGGAAATGGAATTCCAAGCAAGCCCATTTCAGCCATTTTTGCTACATTTTCTTCTGGAAATCGCATACTTTCATCGATTTCTTTTGCAATTGGTTTTACCTCATTTTCTGCAAATTCACGATACATTTCTAGTAATTGTTGGTGATTTTCATCTTGTTTAAAATCCATTTTAATTTCCTACCTTTCTTTTTTTCATCTTTTCCTTTTTTATTTCATGGGATGTTAATATATATATAAATTTTTTAATTATGAGCTTAATTTTCTATCGGACAACATACCTTACCTGGATTCATAATAGAATTTGGATCGAATACTTCCTTAATACCTTTCATTAATTCCATATTTATTTCTCCAACGCTATCAGCTAAATAAGCCATCTTTCCACTACCAATTCCATGTTCGCCTGAAACAAGTCCACCGCATTTGATTGCTTCTTCGTAAATAATCTTAAAGAATTTGTCAACTCTTGTCTTGAATTCTTCTTCTTCTAAATCGTTACTACATTGGTATATGTGAAGATTTCCATCTCCTGCATGTCCAAAACTCTTAATAGTTAATCCACACTCTTCACCGGTTTTATTTACAAAAGCAAGATAAGGAGCGATTTTATTTACTGGAACTACAACATCACATTCATCTAATAATTTTGTTTCTGCCATAATAGCTTCTAAGAAACTTGAACGCGCTGCCCATGCATCCTTTATTTTTGCAGGTGTATCAGCTACAAGAACATCAATTGCTCCTGCTTCTAATACTATTTCACTTGCTTGCTCAATAAGATTATTTAATTCATCTTCATTACCTGCATCTATAGTAACGAGTAAATAAGCATTTGCAGTAACTCCATCAATTACTTGTGGGAATACACTCTTTCCAATATATCTTTCACTAGATAAAACAATTTCTCTTTCCATGAATTCTATCGCTTGTGGATTCATGTGTTCCATTCTAAATTTTGGAACAGTAGAAATACAATCATCTAAATTTTCAAAAGGAATAATTAAACTTGCTACTACCTTTGGCGCTGGCATTACTTTCAATGTTAGTTCTGTAATAATTCCAAGTGTACCTTCTGAACCAATCATTAGATTTAAAAGGCTATAACCTGAGCTTGTTTTTGATACTGTAGCACCAAATTTAGTAATTTCTCCTGTTGGAAGAACAACTGTCATTGCACGTACATAATCACGTGTCGCACCGTATTTAACGGCTCTCATTCCACCAGCATTTGTTGCAACATTTCCACCGAGGCATGCAAATTTTTCACCTGGATCTGGAGCATATAATAATCCTTGTTTTAAACAATCCTCTGCAAGGTCATTTAATAGAACTCCAGCTTCTACATTAACAACAAAGTTTTCTAAATCATAAGAAATTATTTTGTTCATTTTTGTAATATCGATTAAAACTCCTCCAAGTAGTGGAACTGCTCCACCTGTAAGTCCTGTTCCTGCTCCTCTTGGAGTTACTGGTATTTTATTTTCATTACATATTTTTACCACTGCAGCAACTTCTTCTGTAGAATGTGCCATAAACACAACTTGTGGAGCTACTTTTCCGTAGATAGGCATTTCATCGTGACTATAGTCATCGTTTATATCAGCTCCTGTTAAAATATGCCCTGGTGCTGCCTCCTGTAATTTTGAGATTATCTCCTCTGTCAATTGATTATACTCAGCCATAATATTCATTCCTTTCTAAGATATTAGATGTAAAATTCACTTTATCTTTCTTTAGCAAATTACTACGCCGAACTAATTCAGTTTACATTTTATACCCTAAGGGTATAAAATGTAGGCTTTTGAATAAAGTTCTTTAATTTTCTAAAAACTACTGAATTTTCCTGGTAAACTTTAAACGGTCACCTGTAATATATATCAACTGCCTTAAAGTGTTCCAACAAAACATACTATTCCAGCTATAACTACATAACACACAAAGTATTTAAATACGCTTTTTAAAATTTTACTTTCCGAACCTGATTGATTAATTGCACTTGCACCAATTGCAATACTTTGAGGGCAAATCATCTTTCCTATACCTGCTCCAAGAGTATTTGCTGCTGCCATCCATGCACCAGAAAGTCCAAGGTTTTGTGCGGTTTGTACTTGTAATCCTCCAAATAAAACACTGGTTGATGTACCTGATCCAGTTACAAATCCTCCAATTGCTCCAATTAATGGAGAAATTAATGGGTATGCTCCTCCAGTTACTACAACTAAAAGACTTGCAATATCTGAAATCATTCCACTATACCCCATTACCTTTGCTGTTGACATAACTGCACAAATTGTAACGATTGTTTTCCAGTTTGCTTTTAATGTGCTACGCAGTACATCAAGTATTGTTGATATTTTTGCGCCTTGAACGAGACCGCCAATGACTGCTGCAACAAGAATGATAACACCTGGTGTATTAATCCAGCTGAAAGTTAGAGTATTTCCACCTTTACCAGCATATACGCTTGTACTAGTTTTAAATACTGCAATTGCATCATGAACTGGTGCACATAATGTTGATGTAGCCATTAACATTACGAATATTAAGATAAATGGACACCATGCTTGTACTGCTTTACCAAATGATAAAGCTGTTTCTTCTTTTTTCTTGTTAATTTGAATGCAATACTCGTCTTGAGGCTTTTTATTAAAGATTTTTGCTGCTACAACCGTACATACCATACAACAGATAGATCCTACTATATCTGGAAGTTCTGCTCCAACTGCTGTTGCTGTAATATAAGCAGGTACTGTAAATGATAATGCAGCGACTAATGTAACAAGAAATGCCCCCTTCAATGCCTTTATTCCTCCACCTACGATGCATACCATAATAAATGGACTTATAAAACAAAGAATTCCTTCAATTATTACTGTATTTACTGCCAATGTGTTTGATCCAACTCCGGTTACTGCTGAAAGTGTCACGAGTGGTATTCCTACTGAACCAAATGCTGTTGGTGTACTGTTAGCAACCAAACATGCTAGAACTGCTGAAAATGGATTTAATCCAACACCAGCAAGCATAGATGCTGGAATAGCAACTGCTGTTCCAAACCCAGCCATTCCTTCCATGAAATTACCGAATCCCCATCCAATAATTAATGTTAAAACCCTTTTATCCATAGAAACTCCGGCCAACATTTCCTTTATGAAATCCATTGCACCTGTACGTAAAATTAAATTATACGTAAACAAAGCTGCAACGATAACTAAACAGATTGGCCACAATGCGTTGAGTACTCCTTCAAATACTCCTGTCACAGTATAAACCACATTTAATTTCCAGAAAAAAATAGCTAAAAACATTGTAAGAACAAGTGCAATAGAGCAAGCTTTATAACCTGGCATTTTTAATCCACTGAGTGCAACTATAAGCCAAATGATAGGTAATATCGCCATTAAGAATTTAAAAAACAACATTCTTTTATCCTCCTCATACAATTTTTAAATGGTATAACCTTTTAAAAATTGTTATTACTATTTTGGTCTTAATTACATAGCTTCCCACTTGTTGATTCAATACTATTTTTACATATATTCGGATTTAGTTGTTTTTTATATGCTGCGTCTCTTATTCAATTATGTTTTTTAATAATTCTCCAAGTATACAAGTGTGAAATTTATACATAATTTCATTTTCTTGTGAATTGAGATTTATTTTTTTGGTTATCCCACCAACTTTTTGGTGGGATAACCATTTATCTTATCTGGAAAAAGTATTTATTCTGCTTTTGCTTTTTTCATTTCTTCAATCATAATTGGAAGGATTTCATTTACATTTCCAACAATTGCTACGTTAGCAACTTCAAAGATTGGAGCTTCTTCATCTTTATTAATTGCCACAATATAATTGGAACCTGTCATTCCTGATGTATGCTGTGTTGCTCCAGAAATACCGCATGCAATATAAAGTTTTGGTGCTACGATTTTTCCTGATTGTCCAACTTGGTGTGCACGAGAAATCCAACCGTCTTCAATTGCTGGTCTTGTTGCGCCTACTACGCCTCCAAGTACACGTGCTAATTCTTCAACTAGTTTGAAGTTTTCTGCACTTCCCATTCCACGTCCACCAGAAACAATAACTTCAGCTTCTTCCAAATTAACAGATTCAGAAATTTCTTTTACTGTATTAATAATTTTTGCCTTAATAGCATCAGCTGGAATTTCTATTTTCTTTTCTGTAACGTCTGCATTTGAAGTGGCTTCTGGCTTAGGGAAACTTCCATTTCTAACTGTTACTACAGCTGTTCCCTCTACTTCAATATGTTCTAAGATTGTACCGCCATAAGCTGGTCTAGTATATATAACTTTATCATCAGCTTTACTCATTCCTATTACGTCACTTACGCATCCCAAATTCATACGACCTGCAATACGTGGTGCAACATCTTTAGCAAGTGTTGTATTAGCTAATAAAACAATATCTGGATTTTCTTCCTTAACAGTTTCTGATAATAATTCTGTCAAAGTATCACAATCTGTAGCTGTATCAGTAAAAATAACTGGAATTCCAAATGCTGCTATTGTATCTGCAATAGCTTTATTTCCTACTACAAGAGCTGTTCCTTCTGCATCTAATGCTTTTGCTGCGTTAATAAGTTCAATACTTCCACCTAATGCCTTTTCTCCATCTGTTTCAATGAATAATAATGCTTTCATACTTTCGTTTCCTCCTTAATTAGATTGCCTTATCTTTTTTCATTTGCTCCATAACAGCACTTACTGCTAAAGTAGCATCCTTCTCTTGAATCTTGATACCAGCCTCTTTCTTAGGAGGTGCAACATATTCTATGCAACGTACTTTTGCTTGTTTTACCTCTCCAATTTCTGCTGCTGAATAAGTTGGGATTACTGCCTTACGGCTTGCCATCTTACTTTTTATAGTAGGATAACGTGGATCATAATCTGGCTTGCTTACTGTTACTACAGCTGGACATTCTAGTGAAACTAAATTATATCCTTCTTCAGTTTCTTGATGAATTTCCATAGAATTATCTTTTAAATCGATTTCAATAGCGCTGCTGACATAGCCTGTCTTTAATTTTTCTGCGAGCATAGCTCCAACTTGACCAGTAATTTCATCTGTAGATTCTTTTCCACAAAGAATCAAATCAAATTTTTCACCTTTATCTGCTTCAATCTTATGAATAGCATCTGCCAAAACATCAGCTGTTCCCATAGCATCTAAATCTGCATATAAGTCATCTTTTACAAAAAATGCTTCTTTAGCTCCTACAGCAAGGCAATTTTTTAATGTGTTTAAAGAATCATCTGCTCCAACTGTTAATACACTAACTTTTCCTCCATGAGCCTCAGTAAAACGAACCGCTAGTTCTAATGCATATGTATCAAATGCATTTGCAACCAAACTGACTCCATTTAATTTAGGTTTTTTCTTTTCATTATCCAAATGGATTTCAATTGAATCATCTGGAACCTGCTTTACACATAACAGAATCTGCATACTTTCCCTCTCCTTTATCCTTTTAAATTGCTAAATTGTTTTTTGATAAAACCATTCTGTATCTTGGTGGTAAAAATCACCATCAAATAAATACTATCGCTAATTTATTTTTTGTATACGATATCGTAAATTGGTCTTACCAATTCACAAGTAAATTCTAACACATGGTACCAGATATTTCAATCCCTAATATAAAAATTTTTTTATGAATATATTTTAGGTTATATTAACCTAGGATTATGATAAAATTACCATGATTGATTAGCTATATTTCTTGCAAGAACTAAGATTACTGCGCATTCATATCATTACTAAATGATAATTTGCATAAATAAATTTCTTGATATATGCATATTGGTGATGGAAATGGAAAATCAAAATAATTTATTTAAATGTGGTGATTTTGAATTTGAATAAAATGAATCTTATTACTGTGAATGAAGCAAAATGTATAAAATGTGAATTATGTATTAAAGAATGTCCTGTGGCTTTTCTAAAGATGGGTTCACATGGACCAGAAGAAATTGAAAACAATCATTGTATTTCCCTGTGGACATTGCACTGCTATATGTCCTAATAGTGCGATAGATAATAAAAAATCACCTTTAGAAGATCAGATTGATTTAAAAGATTTTGCTAAACTAAACGAAAAGCAGGCAGAATATTTCTTAAGATCTCGCCGTTCCATAAGAAATTACAAAACTGAACCTGTATCAAGAGAAAAATTGACAAAATTAATTGATATTGCAAGATTGGCTCCTACTGCAAGTAATAGTCAAGTTAACTTATCTTGAATTATTCGCCCCTTCCCTAGGACTTGGATCATGCTGGGCTGGAATTTTCGAGCATTGCATAGCCATTGAAGACTCACCACTGCTTAAATCATTCAATATTCCTAAAGATAAAAAAGTCGTAGGTGCCGTTATGGTTGGATATTCAAAGTATAGTTATAATAGATTAGTTGATAGAAATCCATTAGATGCTACTTTTATAGAATAATTAATAATTACACTGAAAAAAGCTATCCTGTAAAAGATAGCTTTTTTCTTTCTATTAAAATTTCAGAACTATATATAAATGCTACTAAGTATTTTCTTCATTTTTCTTTTTTGCTTTAAGTATATTGTAAATAATACCAAGTACTATAAACCATACAGGTGTTACAAATAAAGCAACACGAGTTTCATTATTAAGTGCCAATACAACTAGAATGAAAGCAAAAAATGCTAGAATTATATAGTTTATTATTGGATAAAGTGGCATTTTGAATTTGCTCTTTGCAGCAAGTTCAGGATTAGTTTTGCGATATCTCATGTGGCAAATAACTATGACTGCCCAAATATATATAAAACAAAATGTCGATATACTTGTTATAAGCACAAATACTCCTTCAGGCATAACAAAATTTAAAATAACTGAAATCAAAATGACAATTGCTGAAAACATTGTAGCATTTGAAGGTACTTGACTAGAAGTCAGCTTTTTCATTGATTCAGGTGCATTTTCTTCTTTAGCAAGCGAATAAACCATACGGCTTGTACTGAAGATAGCACTATTACAAGCAGATGCTGCTGATGTTAATACAACGAAGTTTACAATACTTGCTGCTGCTGCAATTCCTACTGCTGCAAACACCTGAACAAATGGACTTTTATCTGGATTAATTGAGTTCCAAGGATATATGCTCATAATAACAATAAGTGCGCCTATATAGAAAATAATAATTCTAATTGGAATATTGTTAATAGCTTTTGGAATAACATATTCTGGTTTTTCGGTTTCACCAGCTGTAAGGCCAACCAATTCAATTCCAGCAAAAGCGAACACTACCATTTGGAATGAAAGAATAAAACCATTTATTCCATTTGGAAATAACCCGCCGTGGCTCCAAAGATTTGCAAAGCTAGATGCACCAGCATCTGTTGAAAATCCTGTAATAATCATAAATATACCAATTACAATTAGTGCTAAGATTGCAACAACTTTAATTAAAGCAAACCAAAATTCCATTTCACCAAATAATTTTACTGCTGTAAGATTCATAATTAGTAAAATTACAAGAACAATAAGACTTGGAAGCCATTGAGGTATATTAGGAAGCCAGTATTGTATGTATAACCCCGCAGCAGTCAAATCAGCCATTCCAACTGAAATCCAGCAAAACCAATATGTCCATCCAGTAATAAATGCTGCTCCGTTCCCTAAATAATCATATACAAAGTCTACAAATGAATGATAATTTAAATTCGATAGTAATAATTCCCCGAGAGCACGCATAACAAAGAAGCATATTATTCCTGTTATTATGTAAGCAAATAAGATAGATGGACCAGCTAAGTGAATTGATCTTCCTGAACCAAGGAATAGTCCTGTTCCAATTGCACCTCCTATAGCAAGTAATTGAACATGTCGATTTTTTAGCCCTCTCGATAAATTTTGATTTTCTGATGTTGATTTATCCATTTTATTCCTCCATATTTATCAAAGCACATAGATAAATGCTTTTTTATTCTTTAGAAATTTATATTCCAATAAAATCTGTGGATAACTTAAAAAAGGTAGATTAATTAGTTTTTATATTTTAAAACGAATAAAAAAGAAATCTTATTCGCCTGCCAAATTTTTCTCACATACGTTCGAAAAGGCAGATGCGTGAAAAAATCTTCGGCTCCACAGTCGCCTGCGATTTTGTTCTAAGTATTTTATAATCATGCGAATTTTTGTAGCTATTATTTCCCCAATATATTCCTCTAAAAATTTAATTTTCACTGTTAAATACTAATACACTTTTGACAAAGTTGCAATGTTTTCTTGCTTTTTATAGCAAATTTATATAAATATAAATATTATTTTGTCATAATACTTTCATTTAGCCATTTATTACGAAAAAAAATACATATGTCCCCCAAATTTAATTTATCGAACCCTGCATCTATCTTTCTTTTATATATAGCATCCAATAATTCAGTTGAATTTTCAAAGATTGTTATATCCTTTATTATTTTATCATTTTTCCATCTTTCACCCATGCTCTCATATACTGTGCCCTTTTCAACTCCAACTACTGCGTTTTTTAGATCGCTTTTAAAATTTATATTTGAAAATGTTGGAACTACAACAGCTTCTGTGGCTTTGTATATTGGCTGTGTGAAGGCTACTATCTTTTCCCGTTCCGGAGTTATAAATATTCCACCTGACGCGATATCTATACTGTCATCAGTATTTAATTTATCTAATAAATTTACAAATGGTGAGTTCCTGGTTTCAATTTTACTAATTCCAAGTCTGCTTCCAATTTCGGTTATTATATCAGCCTCAGTTCTGTCTAACTTTTTTGTACTTGGATCTATATAAAAATATGAAACATCATTTTGTGGTGAAGCAACAGTTATCTCTCCTTTTTCTTTTATCAACTGTAATCTATCCTTTTGTTCTGATACATTGGTTACTATAGCTCTACTATCATATCTTCCAGCACTGCCTTCAAAAATCATTCCAAAAAAATTTATAATAGTAATCAAAATTAATACTTTTTTCGATAATTTCTTCATGTTGCCCTCCTTTAGATGTCATTTAAATTTATAAAATACTATTGAGTCATATACTACAAGATGTATCAAATAAAATGAAACCTCTATGTTTAATGTACTATTACTATTTTGTTATAAAATAGCAAATTTTAAACATAGAATTCGTTTTTTAAACAAAAATAAGAGTTTACTTAGCATAAACTCTTATTACTTATCTTTCTCATTAAATAATTGAAACTTCTGTTTCATCCCTAAGGAATAACGGTATTATTTCTAATGGGGCACTATAGTCTATTACTTGTCCGCCGCTAAATATCTTCCCTGAATTTACATCTTTCCAATTTGCACCTTTTGGTAAATATATTTTTCTTGACCTATCTCCTTTATGGAGTACTGGTGCAACAAGAACATTTGGTCCAAACATATACTCATCTGTAATATCCCAACAAATCTCATCTTCTGAGAAGTCATAAAATAACGGCCTTATAACTGGAGTTCCCTTATCATGTGCTTGCTTCATGATTTTAGTAATATAAGGTTTCATCCTTTCCCGGATAAACATATATTTCTTAAATATTTCATATGCTTCGTCACCATAGCTCCATACTTCATTAGCTGCACCGCTTGCACATAGTCCTCCACCGCTAGTTCCAAGTGGCTTTGAATGTGGTTCACGATCGCCATGTAACCTAAATACAGGACAAAATGCTCCATATTCAAACCACCTAATTATGCATTCTCTAAAGTCTGGATCATCTGGATTTCCACCATGGAATCCTCCTATATCAGTTGTCCACCATGGTATACCTGCAATTCCCATGTTAAGACCCGCTGCAAATTGATTTCTTAAAGATTCAAAACTAGAATCAATGTCTCCAGACCACACAAGTGCTCCATAACGTTGACTTCCTGCCCATGCACATCTAAGAAGATTAATTATATTTCCCTGGCCTTCTTTCTTCATGCCATCAAAAAACGTTTTTGCATACATAGCAGGATACATATTACCTATTTGTACATTTGGACCTAAGTGATACCTATAATTCTCGAAGTCGTAAATCGAGTATTCTGGTTCAGCTTCATCAAGCCAAAATATTTTTATGCCTTTATCATAGTAGTTTTTCTTAGCAGTTTTCCATACAAAGTCACGAGCCGCTGGATTTGTTGGATCATAAAAAACAGTATCTCCTAAAAAGTCCATAGTTGTTCTAATTCCCCTATCGACTCTTACTAAATAACCTTTTTTAAGCATCTTATCATAATTTTCGCTTGTCTTATCTACGGTTGGCCAGATAGAAACCATTAATTCAATGCCCATTTCTTTAAGTTCTTTAATCATAGCATCAGGATCAGGCCAATAATCTAAATCAAATTTCCACTCTCCTTGTTTTGGCCAATGAAAAAAGTCAACCACTATAACTGAAATTGGAAGGTTCCTTTTCTTATATTCACGAGCAACTCTTAATAACTCTTCTTGAGTTTGGTATCTCAATTTACATTGCCAAAAACCCATAGCATAATCCGGCATCATTGGCACTGTTCCAGTTGCTTTTGCATAAGCTTCTTCTATTTCGGCTGGAGTATCACCTGCTGTTATAAAATAATCTAATTGCTTAGTAGAATTCGCTACCCACTCTGTAATATTTTTTCCAAAAGTAACTTTTCCAATGGCTGGGTTATTCCAGAGCATTCCATATCCTAAACTGGATAATACAAATGGAACACTAGCCTGAGAATTTCTATGTGCAAGTTCAAGTACGCAGTTTTTTAAATCCAAATTTGGCTGCTGATATTGCCCCATTCCAAATAACTTTTCCTTTAGATTTGATTCAAATCTCATAGTTAAAGTATAATCTCCACCAAGAATAGGCTTAAATTCACGTGCTTCTATCTCTAAGGCACTGCAAAATCTATTTACATTTTTCCTATTTCTTACATACTCCTCTAAAAGAACATCGTCTTTAGCGTTATAAAATGTAATTTTTCCTTCCTTATCAATCCTTGCACGAATTTTTCCATTCTCTATATATGCTTCATTATTTTCAATCTTAATCTTAATTTCACAATTTTCTTGTGGCAATAAGGCCCAATCATTATATATAAATTCTGCTTGCTTAGTGCTACGTATACGTAAACTATTTTTTCCCCAAGGCTCAATTCGTAACGTTTCACAGTCATATTTGCGAATTAATACACTTCCGTAAGCTTCAAAAACACTATCATCTAAATTAATTTCCTTATTAGATTCCATAATATGAACTCTCCAATCTTTAAATAATTAAATTCATGCTTAGCCTTTAACAGCACCATTTGTCAATCCTCCAATTATATATTTTTGAAGGAATATAAATATTAAAACAACAGGCAAAACCAAAAGCACTCCATAAGCCATTATGGAATTCCACTGTATTCCATACTTGCCCATGAAATTATATATACTAGCTGTCATAGTTCTCTTTTCAGGGCTGGTTAAAAATGTTAGTGAATAAGCTAAATCTCCCCAAGCATATAAGAAGGAAAATGCTCCTGTCATTATAAGCCCTGGATAAGATATTGGAAGCATTATTTTTGTAAATGCCGTAAATGTATTGCATCCATCAATCTTTGCTGAATCTTCAAGTTCTTTTGGTAAAGCAAGAAAATAAGTTCTAAGAATAAGAACTACAAAAGGAACAGATATTGTTGCATCTGATAAAATTGGAGCCCAAAGAGTATCTAATAGATGTAAATTTTTATAAACTAAAAACATTGGTGTAAGTAATAGTGCTACTGGGAGCATCTGAGTTACTAAGAAGATCAATATAAATACCTTTTTCCCTCTCATCCTAAATCTTGCCAAGCCATATGCAGCTGGAATAGCCAATACACATGCTAAGATCATTGAAGCGAATGCAACCTTGCAGCTATTACCTAGTGTTACTATTATGCTGTTCTTTCCTGTAAATTGGTCTGTATAACTACTTAATGTAAAATCTTTAGGTATAAAAGTTGGAGGTGATGCAAAGATTTCAGCATTGGTTTTAAATGAACTTACTATAATCCAATATATTGGAAAAAGCATAATACAAGCTATGCAAATTGATACACAGCATAATATTATATTTTTTTGTTTATCCTTAAGAATAACCTTCTTCATTATCCAATCACCTCATCTTCCTTTATCAATTTGAGGTATCCTAAACTTACGCAGAATAAAATAGCAAATAATACATTGGCAACAGTGGCACCTTTACTAAATGAAAATTGCGTAAATGAAAGTTTATATGCAAAAGTTGACATTAGTTCGGTACTATTAACTGGACCTCCATTTGTCATAACAAATACTAAATCAAAAACTTTAAATGTATAAATAAATCCAAGAACTAATACAGATAAAATCGCTGGTCTTAATGATGGCAGAGTTATTTTAAAGAATCTCTGAATTACATTAGCCCCATCAACTTTAGCTGCCTCATATAAATCATACGGAATATTACTTAACCCAGTTGTTAATAACAACATATTAAACGGAATTCCAACCCATGAGTTTGTTAATATAACTGAAAACATTGAGGTTTTACTGTCTATAATCCATCCTATTGGCTGTGATATTAGATGAAATTTCATAAGTAATTCGTTTATTATACCTCCGCTTGTACTATACATAAATTTGAACAATAATGCAGTTACTGTCATCGGTACAAGATAACTGACTACCATAAGTCCTCTAAGAGGTTCTGAAAGCTTAAATTTTAAATTGAAAAGCAAAGCTAGTCCGAGTCCTATAATAAATTGAATTGATATACTTCCAATAGTGAAAACTAAAGTATTCCAAATACTTATTGGCATTGCTGGGTCTTTAAACACTTCAATATAGTTTTCAATACCAACAAATGGTTTAACAGGCTGACTAAAAGTCGTTACATTTACATCACGAAGACTTAAAATAAAATTATATATAATCGGATATCCCACAAAAGCCAGCATAAATATTAGTGCTGGGAGCACAAATATGTACCCTTTTCTTTCTTCCTTAATAAATTCACTGCTATATTTATTTTTCAAAATTATTTTCACCTACCTTGCTTCAATTTAAAGGTCTCCTTCACTAAGTTTTAGGCACCTTTAGATTTTTTATAGATCTCCAATATAAAGAATTTGACTTACACTTAGAATATATTGATATACCAGAAAAATATTTATGATTTCTAGTGAAGATATGAACTTAAAGTTTTAGCAACTCTATACATATATTCATCTAACAAATCTAATTCTTAAATTGCTTATCTATATATAGATACCCCAACTATAAGTGAGATTTACACTATGAAATATATCCCAACTAGAAATAAGAATTATGCTTTTGTGAAATGTTTCATTAGGAATTTGATGGCTCTGATTCTTAGATTAAAAGTTGTTCCAAGTATGCTAGTTCAAAGCTCGCCTTTGAGGCTAGCATCTTGGGCGCAACTTGTAATCTTAGAATCATCCATCATAATTTCCTTAGAAACTGGAACAACAGCATAATTCTCATTTCGGCGAGATATATGCACAAGTTTAGGTCTTAGTTGGGTATCTATAAATTTATTTTAATACTGCATCAACCTTGACCTGTGCATCTTTTGCTGCTTGCTCTGGTGTCTTTGCATTTGTAAAACTTTCCTGCATTGCAGTAGACATTGCATCTGATATTTCAGGCCATTTTGGATGTGGTCCTCTTGGCATAGCATATTGCAATTCATCTAGGAATACACTCATAACTTGGTCTTTAGTAATTTTATCATCACTTTCAGCAACATCTTTTCTAGATGGAATGTAACCAAAATCAGCACAATATTCAGTCATATTATCTTTTTGCTGAGTATATTTAATAAAATCCCAAGCTTCAGCTTCATGATGACCTTTAATGATGCCCCAGTTTTCTCCACCTAAATCTGATGCAAATACTTTATCTTTAGGAATTTTTACAACTCCCCAATTTAGGTTTGGTGCATCCTTCTTAACTGTGTCTATAATCCATGGACCATCTGTAATCATAGCTGCTTTATTAGTTACAAATTGTTTTTCTAAATCATTTTGTGTCCAGTTTATAACTTCTTTACTCATTGATCCATTTTTTATAAGATCAGTGAGATATTGAAGCGAACTTATTCCAGATTCACTTCCAATTTCATTAAATTTAGCTCCTGTTGAAATAAGCCATGGAAGATATTGAAATGTTCCTTCTTCATTTTTTGGTGCAGCTATAGCTAAACCATAAGTATCTCCTTTTGTTAATTTCTTAGCTGCAGTCTTTAATTCATCAAAAGTTGTAGGTGGCTCAACTCCTACTGCACTTAACATGTCCTTATTATAAAATAAAGCTAAATCATTGCTTCCAAGTGGGATTCCATAATACTTTCCATCTAACTGACATGATGAAATCGGACCTTGGTAAAATTGATCTTTACCATCATAGGAATTCATCTTGTCTGTAATATCTGCAAATAATCCCATTGCCGAAAATGAAGCCATATCTGGATTATCAACTAAACCTATATCAGGTAGTTTGTCAGCAACAAGTCCTATTGTAAACTGCTTAGTGAGTTCAGCTCTTGGTACAAATTCCACTTGAACTTCTACCTTATCTTGAGATTTATTATATTTATCAGCAAGATTTTGCATTGCATTTTGTTGTTGCTGCCCATCAAAATAGTGCCATACTGTAATCGTTGTCTTTCCTGCCGGATCAGCTTTAGTTTGAGTTGTGCCCCCACCACTGCTTCCACATCCAATAAATATAGTCGCCGACATTGCAATAGCTGTCAAACAAGCCAGTAACTTTTTAGTTTTTTTCATATTATTTACCTCCTAAATTCTTATGAATAATAACGTTTTCTATAACTTAATATTACATCTTCTAAGTTACTTCTAATATTCTATTATCATGAAAAAAGTGTAAAATCATGATATTAATTTTACACTTTGCATTTAAGCTTATTAAATAAAATAGCAAGCATACTGACCTATTCTTTCTTTATCATCTCTTAATAAAATTTCATATATTCTTTTGGAGACATACCTGTTGATTCTTTAAAAACTTTGCAAAAGTATTTAGAATCACTATAGCCTACCTTCTCCGCAATTTCATAAATTTTTAGTTTATTACTTCCTAATAATTCCTTTGCTTTATGAATTCTAAACTCTTTTAAATAATCTGAAAAACTTTTTCCAAGTTCCTTTGTAAATAACCTACTTAAATATTCTGGAGTTATATTCATTCCACTTGCTATTTCCTCAAGAGAAATTTTATCTCTATAATACTCTTTTATATAATTTATAGCTTTTCTTACAATCAATGAATTTACTTTAGTTCCCTCATCATTTCTTTCACACATCTTACGGATTACATAATTTAGCCGTTCTTTTAACTCATCAAATGTAAAACTATTCTTAATTGAATCTAAAACGCCTTCATTATTAAACTCAGTGTAAAGATTGCTATTATAGCTTTTGGACGCAGTTAAAATTGAAAAAATATACTTGCTGCTAACATCTATTATCTCGCATGGGTCGTAGATGTTTTCTTTCAAATATGATATAAATCTTTTATTAATATCAGCTAACTTTTTCTGATCATTGTTTTTTATGCCCCTTACCACTTCCTTTTCAATCTCTCTTGGATAATTACAATGATTTATTTTTAATTTAGATATTAGTTCTTCATAGATCACTTCATTATTTCCAAATGAAATAGGCCATCGAGACAATCCTTGTAGCTTTTTAAATGAACTTTTAATTTCAGATAGTTCATCTAGATTAATAATACTAATAGTAGTATTTAAGAATCCCTTCTGCCTAAGTGAAAATAATATCTTATGCTTTAGCATTTTTATAAATTCCAAGTAAGGTGTTTTAGTAATTACCAGAATAGGTAAATAACTGTACTCTTTTAAGATAGAGTAATAGAAATTTACGATATTGTAATTCTTCATAGCTTCATAAATCTCTTTTATTATAAGTTCAACCTTATTTTCGTATTTATCTCTAAGATGCAAATTAACAACATATATATTTTCATTTTGCTTTACTTTACTTTCAATTATTTTGTAAAAATGCTCTAAATTTTGTCCTTTATTTAGTAGTACTTGTCCTAATATTTCTTCCTTAAGTATACCTTCTTCTAAAAGTGCATCTTTTTCCTTACTTAAATTAAGCTTTTTTTCAATATCCTCCATGGTATTTTTTAAAGCAGTATAAGTTATAGGTTTCAATAAGTATTCATTCACTCCAAGTTTTATACCTTTTTGTGCATACTTAAAATCTGAATATCCACTAAGTATAATAATATATGGATTTTGACCACAATCTTTAATTTTTTGGAGCATATCTAATCCATTTATTTTCGGCATTTCAATATCAGTAAAAATAAGATCTGGCTTATACTCTTTAGCCAAAAGTAACCCTTGCTCTCCATCAGATGCTTTTCCACAAACGATGTAATTTTTATTAATCTTTCCTAATAAGTTCCCCAGTCCTTCTCTGGCATTAATTTCATCTTCTACAATTAAAATTTTCATGAATATCCCCCTTAAAATATCAATGAAATAATCAAAGTTATTGTAGTTCCTTGTCCTTTAGCACTTTCAATACTAAACTTAGCATCTTCACCATAATAAATCTTTATCCTGTCATATACATTTTTTATACCTATATTTTCATCTTCATCTTTTCCTGATTTCATATTACTTATTATTTCTTGAAGATCTCTATCTTCTATACCCAACCCATTATCTTTTACTACGATTTTTACATAATTATTTTCAAATCTATTTATGCTAACTTTCAATATTCTTTCACTATCATATCCTTTAAATCCATGGATAATTGAATTTTCAATTAAGGGTTGTAATATTAATTTATGAATTCTAGCCCCTAAGACATTTTCATCTACATCTAAATCCAATACAAAGCTATTATTAAATCTAAGCTGCTGCAAACATACATATTTCTTCAACCATTCAACTTCATCATAAATAGTAACTTCCTTATTAATATCGCCTATGCTATATCTTAGTATTTGCGCAAAATTTCCAATAGTATCACTAACTTCATAATTCTCATTTTTAATTGCCATCCAGTTTATACAATCTAAAGTATTATACAAAAAGTGAGGATTAATTTGAGCAACAATTGCCTTTATCTCAGCTTCTCGTCTTTTATTTGATAATTCAACAATAAAATTACTTTGATCTTTTATGTCCCTTATCAAGATATTTATTGTAGACAACATTTCATTAAATTCGTCTCCTATAAATGACATTTCATCTTCTGTGCTTAGCTTTATTTTTACATTGAAATTTCCTTTCTTAGCTTCCTTCATTCCACTGACAATAATTTTAACTGACTCATATAATTTATTTGAGAATATTATAACAACTATTGTTAAGATTATAAGTATCAATCCTAAAAATACAAAAGTTAAATTTCTTAATAACTTAACTTCATAAAATAAATTATCTTTATCAACAACATTAATTACTTTCCAGCCAACACTATCTATAGGAATACTGCTAACAGATATATTTCTATTCTTAAAACTCGGTATTGAATATATTAATTGATTTAGTGTTTCCATATTATCCATATCATTAATCTCACTGCTAGAATAATCTTTTACATATGTCCCAATATACTTCTTATCTTGAAATGATATAACTCTCCCATCATTATCAACTATTACAGAGCACATATTAAGCTTGTCTTCCTCAAAATCTTCCTTATTCATCTCAACATTGCAAACATCAAATAGAATTTGTTCATCAAAACTCATAATAATTATGCCGATTTCACTTTTAGTTCTGATATCTCTAACTTTTAGTCCTATGTGAAACATATACTCAGATTTTCCATGAATAAAGCTATTACAAGTTGTAGGTAATATTATAGGAGTATTACTATTTAAGATTTCAGAATAAATTTTACTTTTGTCAGAATTACTATATTCTTCCCATATTCTATTGTTAATTCCCTGATTACCTTTATCATAATATACATTTCTTCCATTATTCCCAACAAAGGTTATAGCTCTAATTTGATTTCTTGAATAAGAATAAGACCCAAAGGCATCTCTGATTTTATTAATAGAAGCTGCCTTTTCAAACTCATTTCCGTCGTTAAACTTTTTCTCTAATTCCAAGCAATCATTATCTGCTGCAATCCTGTATAAAATATCCTTATAATAATTCATATCAGTTTCTATGTTAGTTTTTATGTAAAATAAATTCCTATCCGTAAGATTTGTAATCTTCTTTTCGAGATAATGTTGTGACAGCTTATATAAAAAAACTTGACTAAGAACCATTGGTATAATTGAAATAATTATAAATATGCTTAACAATTTTGCTTTTATACTATAACGTTTCCAATTCAAAAAATATCTAATTGTATTCGTAGCATTGTTAAAAAATTTCATTATTTATAATTCACCACTCTTTAGACACATGAAAATAAATAGCAAGTCCAAAGTTTCTTTGAATTCTTTTCCTTAGACAAGGCGAGGCGATATATTACCCTCATGGTACCCATCTATTGGGAGAATTTGTAAATGTAGCATGATGGAACATAGGCTTACAAATGGTCTTCTTATTTATTTAATTGTGTCTCATTATTTTAACTTAATACTTACATTATATTCCATTATTTTACTATCAATCAACCGTACAACTTAAAATTCTTCTCATAAAAAGTTAAAAATATAAGAAAGTAACACTGTAACTTCTTATATTCTTAATTTTTTTCCTTTTTTAATTGTAAAAAAGGTTTATTGGAATCAGTTTAACTTTCTTACTTCTTTCAAATTTATTTTTTTAGCTATATATAAGTTATGGAAAGCTTAATTCATTAATGCTTCCCCTAATTTATCAGATACAAATACTGCTGTAGAAAAGGTGGTATTTAAAAAAGAACAAAAGCAAAACTGCTAGTTACTTAACAAAAATTTCGTAACTAGCATTCTTATTTAGCTTATTAAAGATAATCATTTAACTTTTGGTGGGTTTACCTCATCAAAACTTCCAATAACAAAATATGAAGCCTGAGCCTGCACAAGGATCTTCTCATGCTCATCAAATATTTTGCATGTACATCTCATTATATTTTCACCATCGCTGACAACCTTACCCACTGCCGTAATTGTGCTTCCTGCATTTACGTTTTTTATATAGCTAATACTTAAATCCGTAGTTACTATACGCTTTCCTAGAGTTGTGCAAGAAACTCCCATTACAACATCTGCAATTGAAGCCAAGGTTCCTCCGTGTATGTATCCATATATATTACAATGCCTATCTATAATTTTCATTTCGTATATAACTTTTCCCTCTATGACTTCAACAATTTGAGGATCAAGAAAATTTTCAAGTATAGATTTATTATAATTTTCCTCTAAATAACTTTTTAACCAAACAAGATGTTCTTTCGACATAATAACTCCTCCTTCACTTCCACGCATTACTTAAAATATCTTTCTTAATAACCTTTAAATCAATTATTAGTTTTACCTTTCTTTTACGCAAATATATATTATTTTCACTCAATCTTGTATTAGATATAGAATTATTATAGCAAACAAATTAAATATCTCCTAACTTTACAGCTAATTCCTCGTATTAAGATACAATGTAGTTTATATTATTTAGCTTACACAAAAATCCAAGTTGAATATAATTTGGATTTTTATTGATTTTTATAAAAATATTATATAAAATGAATTAGTAGACTAATTGATAACAATATTCAATTAATAATCAAGAGGTGAATGATTTGAATATAAGAAAAAACAAACTACTTTTTATATATAATTTTATAGCCATAATTAATTTTACTTTCAATACTACGGCTTTTGCTGCAGTAAAAAACAGTATAAGCGAAGACGCCCCTTTATACACTTTCATAAATTTTACTAGCTATATTTATAATAATTACAAAACTTTCATATTCATTATTTTAGGTATTATTTGTATATCATTATTAGATGCTTTTTACTGCCTTGTCATAAAAGCAAGGGAACAGTCAAAATATTTAAAAGACTTAGATTTAGAACGCGAAAGATATTTTATAGTTGTTGAACAATTAAATGATATTATATTTGATTTTGACATAACTGAGAAAAAAATCTTAAGTTCCTCTAAGTTTGAAGAAACCTTTGGATGGACATTAAATATTCAAGATTATAATAAAGGTTTTTTAAATGAATTGAAAATACATCCTGATGATAAGATATTAATTAATAAAATCACCGATGACATGAAAGCTTTAAACAAACAGTCAATTATAAAAGAAATCCGACTAATGAAGAGTAATGGGGACTATCTTTGGTGTGAGCTAAAACTAAACTATATACAAAGAGAGAATAAGATTGTCAGAGTGATAGGCAAAATTACTGATATCGATCATATCGTAAAAGAACATTCTCTGCTAAAGCTAAGATCTGAATATGATCAGCTCACACAAATATATAATAAATCTACATTCTATGAAAAAGTTAAAAATTATATTATAGATAACAAAAATGATAACTGTATGCTGATTTTTATAGATTTAGATAATTTTAAATCTATAAATGATAATTTAGGACATATGGTTGGTGATGAAGTGCTAAAGGATACCGCAAATAAAATTTGTGACGTCTTTAACGGTACAGATGTTATTATTTCACGGTTTGGCGGAGATGAATTTTGTGTATTTAAACCAAGTCATTCTATTTCATTTATAAAAGATAAAATTAGTATTTTATGCAATAATCTTAATGCTACATATATTGGCAATAATACTGAAATAACTGTATCTGCGAGCATCGGTGTTGCCTTTTACCCTAAACATGGAGATACTTTAGAATCTTTAATTCATAAATCAGATATAGCATTATACAGTTCTAAAGAAAATGGAAAAAATCAATTTACCATATACAACAAAAATCTTGAAATTGAATGTTGAATTAAATCTAAAATTAAGAAATCCTCGAAATTACTATCGAGGATTTCTTAATTTTTAGTTTGAAACAAAGAATAAACATACTTTTATCAAACCCTATATACCTAAAATACCTATTGAGTATCCTATAACTCCAAATATCATTAAACCAACCATACATATAAGAGGAGATACTTTTTTCTGGAGTAACCAATAAATCAGAAAAGTCAGCATCAATGGTAGTATATTAGGCATTATGTTATCTAACTGCTCCTGAATTGTATAGGATGTTAATGAACTTCCTTGCGTTAAAGTATAAAGGACGAATGGTACTTTTATTATAGTCCACTTTGCAACTAATCCTCCTATTACAGTATAAGTAAGTACTACTAAGGCACTTCTATACTTTGGCACCGCACCTTTAAGTTTATTAATTATACTCGTTCCTTCTCTATAAGCTATCATAAGTCCATTATATCGTATTATTAATCTCACAATATTAATCATTATAAAAAATAAGATTGGCCCTGCGACATTTCCACTAAGTGATATTCCGGCACATACCGCTGCTATTACAGGTCTTATAATTCCCCATATAATTGGATCTCCTATACCTGCAAGCGGCCCGGCTAGTGCTATTTTAATCTGAACTATTCCTGATTGATCTACTTTTTCCTGCATACTTTCTTCAACTGCAATATTAGCTCCAAGTATTACATTTGAAATAAATGGCTGGCAATTAAAGTACTCTAAGTGAACCTTTACAGCTTTTTGTAACTCCTCCTTGGTTCTATATAGTTTTTTTAGAATAGGCATCATGCAATAACAATAACAAAGATTTTGAAGCCGTTCATAGTTCCAAGATATTTGATAAAATTGACTTCTCCAAAAAACTCTCATTAAATCCTTTTTAGTAACTTTAACTTTTATGATGTTTTCTTCATTTTCAATAAATTGCTCTCTCTTTGTTCTAGTCTTATTACTTGCTTTTTCAATCATATTTGAAATTTGTAAATATATTAGTGCTAAGCTAATTCCCATAAAAGTTAATCCAACTAAGGTCATCTGAGAAAATGTCATTACTAAAAATCCCATTAAGAAAAATGCAATCATTTCTTTTACATTTAAAATTCTAAGAATCATTGCATATCCAACTACAACTAAAAAGCCACTAGACACCTGAAGTCCTTTAGTTATTGCCTCTGGAACATAATTTAAAATACTATTCAATATATTTGCATCAGCAAATAATGCAACTAACATTGCTGGAATAGCCATCCTTAAAGCACTTGGAATGGCTGTTATAAAATGTGCTGCTGTCACCTTCCAAAGCTCACCCTTATCTACACCCTTTTCTGCCCAATGCATTATACCAACATCTATAGTTCCTTTTTGCAGTATAAAAAGCATTTGTCCTACAACAGCTAATGGAATTGCAATCCCTATTGCTACTCCTATACTTTGTTTTCCAAGCACACAAAGTATGACTGCCACTATGGAAGATAAAGTTGAATCTGGTGGAGTTGCAACCCCAATAGTCATCCACCCAAGAGCAATTAATTCTACCTGGGCTCCAATTATAACTCCTGTCTTTATATCTCCTAAAGCGATTCCAATAAGCGTAGCCGTAACCAAGGGCCTATGAGTTTGAAATTCCTCTGAAGCAGATCCAATACCACATATTGAAGCAAATAAAAATATAAGTAAGGCTTGTGTTAATGACATTATTACCTTCTCCTTGCTTTTAGAGTATTAAAAAACTCTGTCTTCTTATCTGTTGGTAGAATCCTTATCTCTATTTCCACCTCAGAATCTGCAATTTTCTTCAATGCCTCTATCTCCTTATCATCTAAATAAAGATTGGTATTTATTTTTTCTTTATCTTTCTTAAATGACATTCCGCCTAAGTTTAGACTTTTTATCTTACCTCCACCTTCTATAAACTCAAGAACTTCAAAAGGATTTCCAAAGACCATTATTACATCTTCATACTCACATTCCTCTTCATAAAGTTCTAAAGCCTTTAAAGTGTCACAAAATATTATTTTTATATCTTCAGGAACGGATAATTCTATAAAAGTTTTTCTTATATCATTTTCTGCAACTTCTTTATTAACAACTATTATTTCCGTTACATCTTCATAAGTGCACCAATTATTTATTAATTGACCATGTACCAGCCTATCATCTAATCTAACTATTTTTAGCACTATACCGCTCCTTTCATTTTACTTTTGTATATCATTGTAACGCTGCCTTATATTAATTACACCGTTTTGACCAAAATGTTCAGCTAAAGAAGATATTTTCTCTAAATCCTGAACCATATATGGTATTATTTCTAAAATCATTGGCATATTCATACCTGTAATTATATTTACATTTTTTCTGTCCATAAATAAGCATGCCGCATTATATGGTGTCCCGCCTAAGATGTCTACAAGCATTAAAACTTCATCCACATTTAGCTCTTCAATAGTCCTATCTATCTTATCTTTAAGACTTTCTATACTTTTATCGACTTCAAGACAGATAGTTCTTATTTTTTCCTGCTTACCATATATCATCTCAACTGAATTTATTAGTGCTTTCGCATAGCTTCCATGTGAAATTGCTATTATACCAACCATTTTAATACACCTCAAGATATGTTTATTAATTATCTTTTATATATTACCACACCTTGTGCTACTTTGTTAACTATTCCTGACTCACAAATTAAATCTGTCTTAGAACCTCTTCTAATAGCATTTAGTATTGCAAAGCTTTGAAGATATAGTGAATACTGAAATACTATATGACTATCATCACTATATTTAAAATTATTTTTGTTGAAGTAGAAATAATAATCACAATTTTTATCTATTTCTTCATCATAATCCATAGAAATAGCAACTATGGTACTATTTATTTTATTACTATAACATTCCTTTAAAACATCTAATTCGTATTTTATACTCTGAGAATCATTGCTAAAGAAAAATGATATTAAACACTTTGAATTCATTGCAAGCTTTGGGCCATGTCTAAATTCTAACATTGAGTGGAATTCTGTACGTTGAAGCCCCGTTGATAATTCACTTATCTTTAAACACATTTCTGATGCTAATGGATTCAAAGCTCCAGTTCCAAGTGCTGCTACTGTATCATATATTTTATTACTTACAGCATGAGATTTATAAATATCTTCTTTTAAAAATCTGCCAGCATCTTCAATAATATTTTTAAACATCTCTTCATAATAATCATAATTATTAATGTCAAAAATTAAAAGAAGATACTCTATAAGAAGTGTGAATTCTCCCGTTGCAGCAATACTTTTATCCTTCGTCCTTGGAGGAATAGGAATATATAAACTATTTTTATCTTCTCCATATTTACTTATAATTTCCCCTTTTCCATTACAAATTATAAGTAGTTGATATAATTCAATTCCTTTTTTCTTGAAAATTTCAACTGCTTCTAACCCCTCAATTGTATTTCCTGATCCTCCTAATGACACTAAAAGCACTGGTGAATTATCCAAAATATAACTATCTTCATTTTCTATGAGAGTTGTTGAAGCTATTGATATAACTTCCTTTTTAGTAATTCTTCTTAAATAATTTTCTGTTATTGCAGCCGCTTTTGCAGAGCTTCCTGCTCCAACTAGGTATATCTTAAGTCCTTCTACTTCTTCTATCTTATTTAGAAAAGCTCTTATTTTATCTGTATTCCTTTTTATTGTTTCTATTCCCTCTTCCCATAATTCTAATTGTCTTTCCATTTCTAAAGCTGTATTATATCCATCAATTCTCTTTAATTCATCTTCCTGTATTCCTAAAATTCTCATTAATAATCACTCCTTAATCTCAATCTATTTTTCTGCATTTATAGATCTAATCCTTCACAACTTTTTAATCTTATCATTTGTTAAAATATATCTTTCAAAAAAGCTTAATAATAAAAGTCACGTCTATAAAATAGGACTGTTACATAATCTATTTCACTTGATTTTGTAACAGTCATCATTCTAAAGTTCTTAATTCTTCTTTATCATTTTATATCCCATCATCCATAGATGAGTCATTATTATCTGCTGAATTTCCTGAATTAATTTTTGTAAATCTTACTGCTGTATCCTTAGTACTATTTACAACACTATCTGCTAATTCAGCAATTTCCATAGAATCTTTCAGTAAAATTCCTTCTAGTATTGCACCTATATTACATCCAGCTACAACTTCCATATTTTCTTTTTCATAAGAAAGTTCAACGCATACTTTAAAAGGTGTCCCTCCTAAAATGTCACAGACAAATAAATTTTGATCTGCTTTATTATTAGCTAAGGCATTAATTACCTTGTCCTTCAAAGTTACATCTGTATCTTCTTCTAAGAAATCAATAAATTCAACGCCTTCATTGTGCCCAGCTAAAAGCCTTATAGAACTTTCAACTCCTGTGCCATAATTTCCATGTCCAGTTATGATTATATTAGTCTTCATTATAATACCCCCAATAATGATAGCAATATTGCTAATGCAAAGGTAACTAAAATTAGGATAGTTGGATTAACATTTTTCTTCTTTAAGAAATAAAACATAAGTAATGTATATCCCATAGGTAGTATATTAGGTAATATTTTATCAACAAAATCAGTTTGTAATGATATAGCATGATCTGCACTTATTGAAATGCTTGGAAGTAAAGTGATATGCACATAAGATGCTATTAACCCACCAATTACAGTAACTCCAAGAGTTGTTGCTGCTTTAGAAATAGATTTTGAATTTTCCTTTAAAATATCAATAGCTTTTACTCCTAGCTTATACCCTGCACTTGTCCATATTATACGAGATAAGAATACGCATACATAAACACCAAAGAATAGTATAGGTCCCACGATACTGCCTTGACTTGCAAATGATGCGCTAATTCCTGCGACTATTGGTAATAGAGTAAACCAAAGAAGTGCATCTCCAATACCTGCTAGCGGTCCAAATAAAGCAACCTTCAAACCTTTTATAAGACTTCTATCTTCACTATTTTCTTCTAGCGATAAAACTAATCCCATAAGAAATCCTACCAAAGTTGGATTAGTATTTATAAATTCTAAGTTATCCTTCATAGATTGTGATACTTTCTCTTTATCATTGTTATGAATCTTCTTTAAGAAAGGTAGTAAAGCACAAGTCCATCCTGCTGCCTGCATTCTTTCATAGTTGAAACTTGCTTGTAGCAAAACTGATCTAAAGGCAAGTTTTCTAAGATCTTTCTTGGTTAATTTGTTATTAGATTCCGTCTTCATAATCTTCTCTCCCTTGATTTGAATTTACTACATTTACAACTTGAGCTTTATTTTTGTCATTTACATATCCATATAAAGCAAAAGCTGCTCCTATTAATGCTACTGGTAATAAATTTGTAAATTGTACAAATGAAGCTACTAAAAATCCTATAATAAGGAATGGAACATATTCTATCTTAAGCATTACTCTAAGTAATAATCCAAATCCAACTGCTGGTAAAATTCCACCTGCTATTTCAAATCCGTGTTTTAACCATTCTGGCATACTTTCAACTAAAGTTCTCATTGGTTCTTGAGCAACATATGTACAAAGGAATACAATCACACCATAAGTTATTCCAACTATAAGAGTTGTTGTTATATTCAATCTTGTAAATGCTGCAGTATCGCCTTCTTCTGCATACTTATCAGCTTTATTCATGAATACTGAAAATGCTGAATAGTAAAAAAGAATTACATATTGCATTAAGAAACTAAATGGTAGTGCTAATCCAATTGTTGCTTTAACGTCTGCTCCAGTTGTATACGCAATAACTGTTGTCATAATACCTGCTAGTATTGGGTTAGGCGGCTGTGTTCCTCCTACTGGAGTAAGTCCTGCGAAAGCTAATTCAGTAAGTCCTCCTGCGATAAGTCCTGTTGTTATATCTCCTAAAATGGCTCCTGTTAATGTACATACTATTATTGGTCTAAATATATATAATCCTTCTAACCAGAAATCAAATCCAACTATCATTGCCATAATTGCAAGAAGAATACCTTGTAATAACGTTATACTATGCATTATAATTCCTCCCTTTATTCAATATTTGTTTTAATATCTCCAGGTGTATCTTGTGCGAATACTTTTACACCCTTTGATTCAATATATTTTAGATCTTCTATATCTTTATCATCTACATAAACCTTTTTAGTAATAGCTCTCTTTCCATCTGAAAAGTGCATATTTCCAACATTTAATTCTTTTATAGGTACTCCACCATCAACTAATTTTCTTACTACCTCTGGTGTTTTACATACTATAAAAATCTTTTGGCTTGGAGATGCTTTGTGTATAACATCTATAGTTTTTTGAATAGTGAAAAATCTGATTCCAACCCCTGAAGATTCTGCTGTCATTGACATTAATTGTTGTTGTACTGGATCTGATGCTGCAGTATCATCTACAACTACTAGTAAATTAGCTCCTAGGGATGTCGTCCAAGTAACACCTACTTGTCCATGAACTAATCTGTTATCAATTCTTGTCATTAATATATTTGGCATATTTAATTCCTCCTTAATCTTTATGCTTATATATAAAGCAAGCCCCATGCCAAGTAGTGTACATATTACTACTTAACATGGGGCTTTTCTATAAGAATGCATCTATCCTTTTATTCATTTTATATATTAATACAGAATAAAGCCTTAAGTTTGCTTATTTTCTAATGTTTCTAAAAACTTTATTAAAGATCAAAGTTTTTAACTTTATTTTTAATACTGTCATATATAAAACCTATTTCTGATATAGGAATCTCTACTCTATAGAAATTTTCTATTACACTAAAAGCTTTTCTCGTCATTTTTATAAAGTGTACATGACACTGTTCGAAATCCTCACAATCTCTGTAATTCATAATAGGATCTTTTATTACTAATCTCTCTATCATGCAGCTTATGTGTATATATAAACTTATCTTTAAATCATTTTCTAATTTAAAGCCTAGGCTTCTTTCTAAATTAGTAAGAGCATCTTCTACTTGATCTACTATTTTATCTGGGTTTAATATTGTAAGATAATTTAAAACATTTTCTAATGTAAATAACTTGACAGCTTCTTTATTTATCTTTTCAATAATGTTATCATCTACAATTCCCTTTAAGGTATTAGATAGTACTGAATCAGCTTTTTTCATTATAAGGTTTTCTAGTGATATAAAAGGAATATTCTCTATCTTTGGATCATTTGTACCAATTATGAGTTTTACATTATATTGTTTAAATACAAAATCTTCTTTTCCATTTTCTTTTAAACTCTCATAATCATAAGCGACAACCTTTACTTCATCTTCGTTAAAACAATTATTTAACAAATCTTTTATTTTACTTGCTGTTCCAATACCAGTTATACAAGTTGTTATTATTACATCTGATTTCTTTTTACTAGATTCTATATAATTTACTTTACTTACATTTTTCTTAGATGCTTCTTCTGCAATTTGTTTTAAGGGCTGTAAGCTAAGAATCCTGCTTCCTATATCTAAAACTAATTTAGTAGAAACATTATCTACTATAGCTATATCTCCGTATATTTCTTTTTCTAATAATATATAAATAGTCTCAAGCGAACCCATATCTACAAGTATTAAAAGTCCCTTTGAAGTATCTATTGTTTTTACATATTCTAAGATCTTATTACTTACATCTAAAGGTGAGCTTTCTATAGGCATATCAAATGGCTCAAAAATATATTTACCAAACAGCCTGTTAGCCACGCCTGCAATACTGCTTGCAGTTGAATGGCCATGAGCTATTATTATTGCATTAACATTATTTTGAATGGATTTATCCAATGATCTTATATATATTAGTAAATAAATTTCTACTGATTTATTTATTTCTAAATCTAAGTTATTATGAATATCTTCAATTAGCTTTAAAACCAGCTTATACTCCTTATGGAACTTTTTACTCAATTGTTTGATTAATGAAATCTCTTCTTTAATATAATCTTCGTTTTGAAATTCAACAAAATATGTTATAAGATTAGCCATAATTTCTGAACTATTTGTTAAATAATCGATTCCATAATTTAAATTCATAAAATGCAAAGTACTTTCAACTGTTTTTTCTATTGACCTATAAATAACATTTTTTGAGTTTCTATATTTCTCATTAAAAACTATATGATCAATTAAATCATTAAATATTTTAGTTCCATTAATAAAAAACTCTTCCTCTGTTATTTTGCCTTTTTCTAATTCCTTGATAGCTTCATTTAATTCTTCTGTAATTCCTGATGCCTTATTTATATGAGTATTTAAATAATCTCGACCATTTTTTTCCGAACAGCTTATAAACAGGTCATTTATATTTAAGTTATTTAAACTAATATCCTCGTCCTGCTCTATTATATCCTTTGGAAGATTATTTATTTTTACTTTTAATACTTTTGTTCTTTTCTCCTGAGTATTATTTAAGGCATTGGCGCAGCTGAGCTTTATAGCATTTATAAGTTTACCAATATTGCCATGAGCATTGCTATTAATCAGTATATTTATAACCTGACTATTAACAATAATATCCCTATTTATATTTAAGGCTTCTCTCTTATAAAAATTATCTATAAGATCTAGCTTTTCCTTTAAGGGTCTCTCTTTAAAGCTTGGTATCTTTACAATTAGAGGTATACGCCTTAAAAATGTCTGAAGAAATTTATTCTCAGGATTCTCTGTAGTCGCAAAAATCAACCTTACATTTGCGTGTCTTTTTTTCTCCGTTTCACCAAGCCTTCTAAATATCCCCTTATCTAAAAATAAGAATAATTTTTCTTGACCTTCTGGTGGTAATCTATGAATTTCATCTAGAAATAGATAACCTCCATTTGCTTTTTCTATAAGACCTATTCTATCACTATCAGCACCTGTATAAGCACCTTTGGCCGATCCAAAAAGTATAGCTGAAAATAACTCTGGGTTATTTGCATATTCCGCACAATTAAATATTTCAAAAGGAGCTTCTTCTTTTATATAGCTGCAATTTCTCGCATAATCATATACCTTTTGTGCTAAAAAACTTTTTCCAACTCCTGAACTTCCAATAAGTAAAAACGGTAACCCATTTGGTGGATATGAAACTGCTGATTTACACTGCTGAACGACATCCTTTAAGCTGCTGCTTGCCCCTATAAGTTCCTTAAAATTATCTATATCATTATTAGTATTTGAATAGCTAACTTCTTTAATATAATCAGAAATCAGCATAAATCTATCACTGTCTTCTTCATACACTTCCTTGCTTATAAAGTAGACAGGTCTCTTATTTACTTTTATTGCTTCTTCCTCTTTAGTCAGCTCATTTAATACATGACTTACTAAATTTCTTTGAAGCCCAAGTTTATCTGCTATAGTAAGAGCATTTATTCCGTATTCCATGCTTCCATCTATTTTAAGAGAAAGTTCTTTCAACTTTATTCTAATCTTTTCCTTATTAGTCATAGACCTGCCTTCTAACTCTTTCGTTTATATTACATATACTGTCACCTATATTTATATACACTACCACTATCAGTTGTTTTAACATTGTATCTAAATATAGAATTCGGATTACATAATAAAGTATAATTAATATATATGTTGCAATTCACAATTACAGCTAAAATTCTTGCAATATTTTTAGAATTATGATGAAGAATTATTTTTGCAATATATAATATTGTTTAACGTAATTTTTTAAAATTTTGCTAAAATCAACTTTTATAATATATATCAACTTGGATTTTAGCATTGAATATATCATTTATGCAAGGTCAAAAGTCTAGAAATTTTAATAATTTATCCGATTATTCATGTTAATCACTTTGTTGGCTAACAAATGCTTTAATCTTCAAATATTTTGTTATATGAAAAAAAATAAGTTCTAGATAAACTAGAACTTATTTTTCAACTTGGTGACTCCTAGGGGAATCGAACCCCTGTTACCACCGTGAAAGGGTGGTGTCTTAACCGCTTGACCAAGGAGCCATATTAAGTTTTATTTAAATTGGCGACTCAGAAGGGGCTCGAACCCTCGACCTCCGGCGTGACAGGCCGGCACTCTAACCAACTGAGCTACTGAGCCGTATTATGGTGGCTCGAACTGGAATCGAACCAGTGACACGAGGATTTTCAGTCCTCTGCTCTACCGACTGAGCTATCGAGCCATCTTACCTCGCAACGTCCTACTCTGCCACACAGTCTCCCATGCAGTACCATCGGCGCTATAGACCTTAACTTTCCTGTTCGGAATGGGAAGGAGTGTTACCTCTATGCCATCATCACGAGATGCATAATTTACAGAAATCTTCGATTTCGTGTAAATTAGCACTCAGCGAACGAATGTGAGTCGAGTTTCCTTTGAAAAAAGACTCTTAGCTTACGCTTATACTACATTTACATGAATCTACTACTGTAATTATTCCTTTGAAAAAACTTTGTTCTTTCAAAATTGCACACAGTTTCTTTAATGTATTTACAACTTGACTATATTGGTCAAGCCCTCGACCTATTAGTATCAGTCAGCTAAATACGTTGCCGCACTTACACCTCTGACCTATCAACCTTGTAGTCTTCAAGGGGTCTTACTAGCTTATGCTATGGGAAATCTCATCTTGAGGTGGGCTTCACACTTAGATGCTTTCAGCGTTTATCCCTTCCCGACTTAGCTACCCAGCTATGCTTCTGGCGAAACAACTGGTACACCATAGGTCAGTCCATCCCGGTCCTCTCGTACTAAGGACAGCTCCTCTCAAATTTCCTACGCCCGCGACGGATAGGGACCGAACTGTCTCACGACGTTCTGAACCCAGCTCGCGTGCCGCTTTAATGGGCGAACAGCCCAACCCTTGGGACCTACTTCAGCCCCAGGATGCGACGAGCCGACATCGAGGTGCCAAACCTCCCCGTCGATGTGAACTCTTGGGGGAGATCAGCCTGTTATCCCCGAGGTAGCTTTTATCCGTTGAGCGATGGCCCTCCCACGAGGTACCACCGGATCACTAAGCCCGACTTTCGTCCCTGCTCCACTTGTAGGTGTCGCAGTCAGGCTCCCTTCTGCCTTTACACTCTTCGAACGATTTCCGACCGTTCTGAGGGAACCTTTGGGCGCCTCCGTTACATTTTAGGAGGCGACCGCCCCAGTCAAACTGCCCACCTAACAATGTCCTGTCACCAGTTTCATGGCATCCAGTTAGAACTTCAATACTATCAGGGTGGTATCCCAACAACGACTCCACCAAGGCTGACGCCCTAGTTTCCCAGTCTCCCACCTATCCTGTACAGACAATACCGAAATTCAATGCTAAGCTACAGTAAAGCTCTACGGGGTCTTTCCGTCCAATCGCGGGTAGCGAGCATCTTCACTCGCACTACAACTTCGCCGGATTTGCAGTTGAGACAGTGCACAAGTCATTACGCCATTCGTGCGGGTCAGAACTTACCTGACAAGGAATTTCGCTACCTTAGGACCGTTATAGTTACGGCCGCCGTTTACTGGGGCTTAAGTTCACACCTTCGCGTTACCACTAAGTGTTCCCCTTAACCTTCCAGCACCGGGCAGGCGTCAGCCCCTATACATCAGCTTTCGCTTTAGCAGAGACCTGTGTTTTTGTTAAACAGTTGCTTGTGCCTATTCTCTGCGGCCTGATTTCTCAGGCACCCCTTCTCCCGAAGTTACGGGGTCAATTTGCCTAGTTCCTTAACTGCAATTCTTCCGTCGGCCTTAGGATTCTCTCCTCATCTACCTGTGTCGGTTTGCGGTACGGGCACTACTTCTCTTTCTAGATGCTTTTCTTGGAAGCATGGAATCAGATACTTCGGTTCCGTAGAACCTTCCCCATCACGCCTCAGAATTGTTGGAACGGATTTGCCAATCCCAACTCCCTAAACGCTTAGACTAGCATCCAATAGCTAGCACATCCTATCCTTCTCCGTCACACCATCGATAATAACGATTATAGTGGTATTGGAATATCAACCAATTGTCCATCGACTACGCCTTTCGGCCTCGCCTTAGGTCCCGACTAACCCTGAGAAGACAAACTTTACTCAGGAAACCTTAGATATTCGGCCTGTAGGATTCTCGCCTACATCTCGCTACTAATGCCAACATTCTCACTCGTAATCAGTCCATCGCTCCTTACGGTACGACTTCAGCCCGATTACGACGCTCCTCTACCGCTCACGTTAAACGTGAACCCGTAGCTTCGGTGGTAAGTTTGAGCCCCGGACATTTTCGGCGCAGGATCTCTTGACTAGTGAGCTATTACGCACTCTTTTAATGAGTGGCTGCTTCTAAGCCAACATCCTAGTTGTCTTAGAAATCCCACATCCTTTTCCACTTAACTTACACTTTGGGACCTTAGCTGACGATCTGGGCTGTTTCCCTTTTGACCATGGAACTTATCTTTCATAGTCTGACTGCCGGACTGATAGTATGTGGCATTCGGAGTTTGATAAGGTTCGGTAAGCGCTATGCCCCCTAGCCTATTCAGTGCTCTACCTCCACTACTCACATTTTCCGACGCTAGCCCTAAAGCTATTTCGAGGAGAACCAGCTATATCCGAGTTCGATTGGAATTTCTCCGCTATCCACAGCTCATCCCA
>NZ_CP043998.1:3312500-4472500 GCF_008705175.1 Clostridium beijerinckii
TTGATGCTGTTACCTCTTCTGACATATTCGCTAGGTTTGACGATGTCTCTAATACTGTTTTAGATGATTCTGTAACATTTTCTATAAGCTTTGATATATTAGATATCATATCATTAAAAGATTGTGACAGTTCCATAAATTCATCTTTTGTAGATAAATTTATCGATGCAGTTAAATCTCCCTTTGAAGTTTTTTCAAATACTTCTTTTAACTTTTTAATATTTTGTGCTATACCTTTACTTAAAAATAATGATAGCATTATACAAATTATTAATATAACTAAAGATATGTATACTGTTGTCGCAAGTATTGAATTGGTATCATTAGTTACTTCTTTCTCATCAAGAGTAGCTACGACCTTCCATCCAGTAGTAGGGTTTGTCCCATATACTCCAAATTTCTTTGTATTATTAAATTCATATGTTAAGAATCCCGCATTATTATTTTTTACATCTTCCCAAAATGATTGCTTAGATGCTACATCTGTTCCAATTAAATCTTTATTCTTATGCGCTATCATATTTTTACCATCTATATCTGAAACAAATATATATCCGGTATTACCTATTTTCTTAGTTGATATCTTTTCTGTAATTGTATCTAAAGACACGTTCATTGCACATACTCCAACTAATTTCCCATCTTTTTCCACCGCCTTAGCTATAGCTACAACATTTTTCCCAGTTTGAGCACTTTTAAATGGTAAAGTTATTATAACTTGGTCTTTATGTTCTATTGCTTGCTTATACCAATCCCTATCACTAGCCTTATATCCATCTGGCATTTTCTCACTAGGATATATTTCAAATTTATCATCTATACTTGCAAAATATGTACTAAAGATATCGTTATCACTTTCCTTGACATCTTTTAACATACTAGCTATAGCTAAGTATGATTCATCTTTATCCGAATTAACAAAATTATAATTAGTTGATAATGCTTTAGTCATGCTTACAAACCCACTAAAATAGTTATCAATTCCATCATTTAATTCTAAAAGAGTTTGTTGACTTGTAAGTTTCAATTTTTGATTAAGAATCGATTTAGCTTGTTCATTGGCACCAAATCCAAGAATTATCAAAGGAATTAAGCATATTCCTAATAAACTCATAACAAGCTTGGTTCTAATACTTTTTAGTTTAATTTTCTTTAACTTCATTATTATTTCCCCTTTATCGCAAGTATATTAAATATTTATAAATATTGTTGTACAAAATTTTATTGTAAAGTAGTATTACTGTGTTATAAAAACAAAAAAGTCTCATTTCATAAATTTCACAAAATAAGACTCATTATAATTTTAATTATATTAACTTTTACCATCATTTAATCATATTGCCATTATATATGTAGTGTCTTTTATTGTCAATACTTATTATTTTTATCGAAAATTGTTAGAATTCATACTATTTGATTACCGATAAATGTTTTACTGTAAATTAGCAAATATTTTTTAATATATATTTTAATTCACAATGCACATTTCACAATTACAGCTAAAATTCTTGTAATATTTTTAGAATTATCATAAATGATTATTTTTGCAATATATATTCTAAAAAAATTAATTCATCAAAAGCCATCTCAATCTATAAAGCAATGCAAGTTAATTATCTGTTTCTTCAAAAGAACTTATTAAATCTCAGTACACAAAGTTTTCATCAATTTATTAATGCTAAAAAATATATAGGTACAATATAAAATTGCATCATTAAATTTCAGAAATAAATCTGTTACATAAACTCTCAGCAATTTAATATACTATAATTAGTGTATTTTCTGTCAGCCTATTAATTTTCACATTAAGTATTAATTATATGCTTTCACATAAATATTAAATAAGGAGGATTATATATGTTTACTTATATCTTAATATTATTAATTTGCATTTTACTATCAACTATAATAAGTAGATTTATACCTTCCTTATCAGTTCCTATTGTACAAATTGCGATTGGATCACTAATTGCAATAATACATTCAGAATTTAGTATTGAGCTGGATCCTCATACATTTCTAGTAATGTTTATTGCTCCCCTTCTTTTCCGTGATGGGAAAAATGCAGATAAAAGATCTCTATGGAAACAGAGAAGAAATATCCTTTTAATGGCACTAGCTTTAGTTATCGCAACTGTAATATTAGTTGGATTAATTATAAATAAGTTAATTCCATCTATTTCATTGCCTTCAGCTTTTGCACTTGCAGCTGCTTTATCTCCAACTGATTATGTTGCTGTCAGCGTACTTTCAAAAAAAATCTCACTTCCAAGGAAAGTACTTCATCTTATCGAAGGCGAAGGACTTATGAATGACGCATCAGGCCTAGTATCTTTTAAATTCGCATTAGCTGCAGCACTAACTGGAACATTCTCATTATTCGATGCAACTATAAGTTTTTTTATAGTCTCTATTGGGGGAATCATTGCAGGATTAGTTTTAGAGCATATTCTAATTAAGTTCGAGCTTTGGATAAGAAGTCTTGGAATGGAAGATATTACAGTTGAAATACTACTTCAAATTCTAACTCCATTTATAATATATCTTGTATCAGAGGAAGTATTTAAAGTCTCAGGTATATTAGCTGTGGTTGTAGCTGGAATGGTATATTCACTATCATCTAAAAAACTGAAGTTTAGAAATGCTAGACTAAATGCTGTATCAGAAAATACTTGGTCAGTTTTGGCCTACGTTCTAAATGGTCTTATATTTATAATAGTTGGATTGCAACTGCCAAATATAATTAAAATTGCTTTTTATGAAGCTACAATCAATAATTTTGAAGCTATCATTGATGTTTTATTAATAACATTATCCTTACTTACACTTAGATATCTATGGGTTTTATTTATGTATAAGTTTGGAGATAATGCCTGCAAAGCAGAAAAAAGAAGTGTTAAATTTCACGCTGCACTTTTAACTTCCCTTTCAGGAGTAAGAGGAGCTGTCACATTAGCTACAGTTCTTTCGATTCCTTTGGCATTAGAAAATGGTGAACCCTTTCCTGAGAGAACATTAATTTTATTTTTGTCCGTTGGGGTAATTCTAACTACACTTCTTATTACAACTTTCATATTACCCCTATTTGCTAACAAAAATATCCCTAAAGAGACCGATTATTTACAGATAATGAATAAAGCACAGATAAAAGTTTGGGCTAACACTATAAATAAATTAAAATTAGAAATTGATAATAAAAAGTACATTAATATGATTATAAGCGAGTATAAATATCGTATTCATCAATTAAAACGTGGAAATTCTTATTATAAGAACTGGAACAGGAGCAGCAAAGAGGAAAAGAAATGGATGCTTATATGTTTTAAAAAAGAAATTGAAAATACCAGAAAGATGTTACAAGAAAATAAGATAGATGAATCAACTGCATACTTCTATGAAAAATCAGTTAGAAATAAAATCAAATTAATGTCATCAGTTGAAGGTTTTTCGTTGATTTTCAAAGAGGCTTTAATGCGGATTTCTTCTTTAATTTTTAATATTAAAAAACTTAGGTATATATTAAGAGGAATTGAAAACAAAAAAAGAAGTGAACAACAATTAAAAGATTTGGCCATGAAAGACCTTTATTCTACTAATGCAAAATACTTAATTCAATATGTTAAATCTATCATTACTCCTGAAAATGAAGAAACGCTAAAGAAAATAATTTTATATTATCAAGGTGTCTATTGGGTTGCAAGCAAACCAATCTTAGGAAAAGCTAGCAAGTATGAAAAGAAAAAAATTCAAATTAAAGCAATGCAACTAGAAAGAAATACTATACAATCTTTATTTGAAAATGGAGATATAACTTGGAATATAGCATCTGAACTAAGAAAAAATCTAAATTATATTGAAAGTGATGTTTTAAGGTAATAGGCTTTTATTTTTATAAGCCTATTTTCTATTTTCTAGAAATTCATATTTAAGTTAAATCTATGAGAAGTTATTAGAGAGACTAATTCTGAAATCTACAGTTCCAGAGTCACCTACGATTTTTTATGTTATTTTACATTTAGTGTTGCACTTCTAATTCTAAAAAAAATGATTTCCATATAGTATAAATTTTTCATTGAGAGATAATCTAATATTGAATATTATAATTTGACAAGTGTGCACGGAGGATTAAAATGAAGATATTAAAAAAGATACTGTCTCTTACTTTCATATCTATATTTTTATTATATATTATTAGCCAAACTACATATGCTAGCCCGGATATTAGTTCTCAAGCTCCACTTAAAGTAGGTGTATTCTTAAATAGTTTTAGTGATCTATTTATTTCTAACGTAAAGAAAAACTTAGAGGATATTCAAAAACAAAATGAAAACAAAGTTCAATTTACTTTTTTTAATGCCAATGGAAATCAAGTTATTCAAAATGAAGATGTTGACAAAGCACTCAATGATAATTTTAATCTTCTTGTATTAAATCCTGTCAGCACTAATATGGATCAGCTTCAAGATACTCTTAATAAAGTAGCACAAAAGGACATTCCATTAATTTTATACTATGCAAAAACTAAACCAATAGTAAATTTTATAAAAAATTATCATAATTCTGTTATTATTGATACAGATGTTGATCAGTCTGGAATTATTCAAGGCAAAATCATAGTAGATACATGGAATGCTAATAAAGAAAATTTAGATAAAAATAAAGATAATATAATTCAATACATTATGTTAAAGGGCCCATCTAATAGTCCGGAAACAATTGAAAGAACTAAATATTCTATATTAACAATTAATGAAGCGGGAATAAAAACTCAAGAGCTTTTATCAATACCTTGCAATTGGGAAGAGGAATGTGGCAGAACTTCAATGGAATCAACTTTATTAACACTTGATGGTAAAATTGAAGCAATAATTTCTAATAATGATGCCATGGCAATAGGTGCCATTAAAACGCTCCAAAAATATGGTTATAATAAAGGTTATAACTCAAGAAACATTCCGATTGTTGGTATTGATGGTTTGCCAAAAGCTCAAGAATTAATTAATCAAGGTATTATGACAGGTACTGTTGTACAAGATTCACAAGCTCATGCTAATGCAATTTATACAATAGGAATGAATCTAATTTCTGGCAACAATCCTCTTAATGGTACCAATTATAAATTTGATGAAAGTGGAGTTACAATTAACATCCCTTATCAAGAATATAAACCACAAAAGCAGTAGCTGAATCACCTAGCTACTGCTTATAAAATTATTCCCTAGTTTTTTCTTCCATCAATTCTATAATTGAAGCACATAATAAACAAAAAATACTAAATATAAATTCTATTTTATACCAAATAACTCTAAGCTCCCATTCTGAGTACATATTCTTTAGAATATATATTCTGAACCATGTCTGTTAAGGGGTTAAGAATTGCATACAGTTTAAATTTTTGCTTTACAAAATCACTATATATAATATATCTTTAGATTTGAAACTATCTTTTTATGTATCTTATCCTTGGAATTCGCCATTTAAAAACTGCCCTTGCTTTTTTGTTCCATTTATCAAAATCAATGTGCCTGTCCCATCTTCTCTACCATGTTTGAATTCCCCTTCATATTTATTACCATTGGCATAAACTAATGTTCCTATTCCATTCATTTCTCCAGCCTTACACTTACCTTCGTACTTTGCACCATTTGCGTAATTAAATATACCTCTTCCTTCTATTTTATCATTTACAAATTCACCTTTATAGATATTGCCAGTAGAATAAGTTAGTTCCCCATTGCCTTCCATTTTTCCATTTTTAAATTCACCTACATACACATCACCATCTGTATATGCATATGTACCGCTTCCTTCCATTAATCCATTCTTGTATGAGCCTTCATATCTATCGCCATTAGGATTAGAATATATCCCTTTACCTTCCATTTCATCATTTGCAAACTCGCCTGTATATTTACAACCATTGGAATAAGTTAATGTACCTTTTCCTTCTCTTTTATTATTTTTAAATTCACCCACATATACATCACCATTTGCATAAGTATATGTTCCTACTCCGTCCTTCTTCTCACTCTTTATCTGTCCAACATATTTATCCCCATTAGAATAATCAATAGTCTTTTCTTTATTAGAATCACATGAAATAAGTAAACCTGAACCAAGTACAAGCAAAATTCCACTTATTATAATGGAAGAATAATTTCTTTTACTAAAAACACCACTTTTCATTTTATTACTCCTTTTTTCAATAACTGTCATTTTTATTTTCCATATTTTTTACATTAATAGCATTATAACATACTATGCTGACATTTTTCTACGGAACTTAAAATTCAAATTTGAGTCAAGTAAAAGTTGGCAAGAATTTTAATAGACCAGCTCATTTTTATGCCCTTCATCCTTTGAGCTAATACACCACAAAGATAGTTTATGTATTGAGTAGATGGTTTTGGCATCTACTTTATCATTTATATAGTATTCTTTACTATTTTTGCCTACTAAAATTATACTCTAACAAAATGCAATATTATATGAATTAAATGATAAAATAAACCCAACAGAAAAACTTATATTCTCTGTTGGGTTTATTTCCATAATTTATTTTATTCTTCTGTAAAATCAAATATAATGATACCTATATTTATCATTGTGGCACAAAAAAGACTATTTGTTGAAATTCCTAATTCCTTAGTTAACATAGAAGTAAATTTCATCATTATCATTGATCTAATAATAATTGCATGATCATATTTCTTAGCTTGATTATTAACTAATTTTTTAAGCATACCTGATCCAGTCCACTTAAATTCATTCTAACTGTTTTTGTTCCTTTTCCTACAGTTTTAAAAACTATAGTTACTGTTCCTTTTTCCTGATCATGATCTACTATGTTATAATATAACTACTGCTTTAATTAAGTCTTTTGGCTTGTCTTTCATTAATAGCAGAGCCTCTTCTATGTGTTCAAATCCATGATATACATGTGTAACTAATTTACTTAGATCAACACGATTATATACTACCATATCCCTTAACATTTCTGCTCTTAGACGCCCTCCTGGACAAAGACCTCCTTTTATAGTCTTGTGAGCCATTCCGCATCCCCATTCTACACGTGGTATTGGTAAAGTATCTCCACTTCCATGATAATTTATATTAGAAATTATTCCTCCTGGTTTAACCATAGATACTGCTTGGGCTAATGTTTCAGAACCACCGCCTGCCATAATTACTCGGTCAACGCCTTTTCCATTCGTTAATTTCATAACTTGATCAACTATATCACCATTTTTATAATTTACAATATCTGTTGCTCCGTAAAATTTTGCAACTTCAACACAAACCGGTCTACTCCCCACTCCAATTATTCTACCTGCTCCGCGTAATTTAGCACCTGCTATTCCCATTAAACCAACTGCTCCAATGCCAATTACCACAACACTTGAACCCATTTGAATATCTGCAAGTTCTGCTCCATGAAATCCAGTAGTCATCATATCTGTTATCATAACCGCATTTTCTAATGGCATGTCTTTTGGTAAAATTGCAAGATTCATATCCGCATCATTTACATGAAAGTATTCACCAAAAACTCCATCCTTGAAATTTGAAAATTTCCATCCTGCAAGCATACCATTTGAGTGCTGTTGAAAACCAGCTTGAACTTCTAAAGATCTCCAATCTGGAGTTGTACAAGGAACTATAACCCTATCACCAGTTTTAAAATCTTTCACTTCACTTCCTACTTCAACAACCTCACCTACAGCTTCATGCCCTAAAATCATATTCTTCCTATCTCCAAGAGCTCCCTCAAAAACAGTATGTATATCTGATGTGCACGGAGATACTGCTAATGGACGTACAATAGCATCATATGAACCAGCAACGGGCCTTTCTTTTTCAATCCATCCTAATTTATTGATACCTAGCATTGCAAAACCTTTCATAAAATATGTTCCTCCTTAAAAATATTCCTTTAATATCCTAAATACATTGTTAAAAAATTATTTTTTAGACCTAATTTAGTTTCATATATATACTTAAGCAAATATAATGCCAAGATATATTGCAAGGAACATATTACGATGCTTTAATTAATGATATTTAGCAATTCATCACTGTTTTCTCTAATAATATAGCTCTCTTTTTTTCATAACATTAATATTATTATTCATCTTTATTCAAAATACTGTTGTAAATTTCTACACTTTTATCTTTAATTACTGTTGGATTATTAAACACTGTTGCATTTTAATACAATTTTTATGTAATTAACTTGTTAAAAAAAAACGCATGAAAAAACTTATTTTACTTGTATATTGTATTTTTTCATTTTTGCATACATTGTACTCCTATTTATTCCTAGTATCCTGCATGATTTAGATACGTTTCCTTCACATTGATTAATACAAATTGAAATCGCTCTTTTTTCTAATTCTTCTAGTGAGCACATATCATATTCCAGTATTTCATTATTACAATAATTCAAATCTCTTTTTATCGTTTTATTTTCAAAACTAAAGGAAGTATTTCCATCCATGTTTACAATATTTTCAATACAATTTTCTAATTCTCTAACATTTCCTGGCCAATTATAATTTAAGAGTTTTTCATATATATTTTTCTGTATTTTTGGAATAGGCTTTCCTAATTTAGCAGCTTTTATTTTCAAGAAATGATCTATAAGAATTTCTATATCCTTAGCTCTCTCCCTTAAAGGTGGTACATATATTGGAATTACACTTAGTCTATAGTATAAATCATCTCTAAATGTTCCATTTTCTATTTCCTTTTTTAAGTTTTTGTTTGTAGCTGCAATAATTCTTACATCTACATTAATATATTTACTTCCACCAATCCTAGTAACAAATCCTTCTTGCAGAACTCTTAAAAGATTTACCTGCATATCTAATGGCATTTCACCTATTTCATCTAAAAATAAAGTTCCTCCATTTGCAAGTTCAAATTTTCCTGGACATCCACCTCTTTTAGCCCCCGTAAATGATCCTTCTTCATACCCAAAAAGCTCGCTTTCTATTAAACTTTTAGGTATAGCTCCACAGTTTATTGCCACAAAACTTTTATTTCTTCGATTACTATTGTTATGTATTGATTGAGCAATAAGTTCTTTCCCCGTTCCACTTTCTCCCTGAATAAGTACTGTAGAAGGGCTATTAGATATGCTCTTTATTTGTTCTTTCAATCTATGAACCTCTTCACTTTGGCCAATAATATCGTCAAATGTATACTTTGCTGTTCTGCTAATATATTTATTAACCAGATTATAGACGTTTTGAATATCTTTAAATATTCCTACCATCCCAGTAATATTAGAATTTTTATCTTTAATGGGGTATACATTTATATTGAACCTTTTCTTTTTATCCGAATATACAATTTCTTCATCCTCATATGATTGTCCATTCCTTAGTTGTTCAAGTATGTATTTCCAGTTATCTAAAACTGTGTCTACATTCCTATTTATAACCTCTTCCTCCTTCATGTGTAACATACCGCATGCGCTATTATTTATGGCTTTTATTATTCCTTTTGTATCTACCGCGAAAATTCCTAGATTTACTGAATTCATAATTTTATTTAAATATTGATATGTTTTAACTAATTCCTTTTGTGTGTTTTTAACTTTCAAATGATTTTCAATAGATTTTACTGCTGCCACTACAAGACCTAATGTATGTGGGTGAGCCAATTGACGGCGTCCAGTTAAATTAAGGCACCCAATTATATTTCCATCCTCGTCATGAACAACCGACGAGGAACAAGTCCATACCTGAAAAACTTTTATAAAATGCTCTTCTCCAGAAATTTGAAGAGAAATATTTTCAGCAATTGCAGTGCCAATTCCATTAGTGCCAGCACTTTTTTCGCTCATATCAGCTCCCTCAATAATGCCCATGTGAATTTGATCTCTAATTATATCTTGGTCACCAATAATAGTTAAAACTACTCCATTTTTATCCGTAAAATATAATGAAAAACCTGACCCTTTCAAAAAATTATATAGTATTTCCATAAATGGTCTGGCTATTTCTATTAATGACTTGTTTTTTTGTATAAGCACATTAAATTCTTCCCCCCTAAGAATTTTAGATGGACATGGTATATCCTTTTTTATACCATAATCATTACATCTTTTATGTGACTCCTTTATTATTTCATTATAAGTATATCTTCTGATCATCTAATATTCCCCCATACAGTTTTATTATATAAAAATTATAAAAACCTAATCTATTATATTGTTTTAAAAATTATATTTTCACGTCAAATACAAGCTTTTATTTGTTTATTTATCGCATCATAAGATATAGAAATCAGTAGTCAGATAATTAGTTACTACTACTATTATTATATTATGTATCTATTGATATAAAACAAATAAGGAGAATAAAGATTTCTCTCTACTCTCCTCATACTGGAATTCTTAAACAAATATTTAACCCATATTACCAATTGATATAATCAAATTATAGCATATTTTAACAAAAGCACAGCCTATTTTTTACATTAAATTTTTATTTATCTAAAGCGTTGTGCTAATTTTTGTATTGCAATTATTATAGTATAAAAATGCGCAAAATATCCTTGAGTAAAATTTAATAAATTTTAACCAAATGCAAGATGTTTAATTTGAGCTATATGAATAGTATTTCCTGTAATTGCATTTAGTACAAATGATATATTATGAGTAAGTATTTTTAGAGTAATTCTCAGCATTAACCCCCACTTTGACTTAGCTAGAACTCTTGCAATATTAAATTGGCCAGCTAATTGAGAAAAACTAGTTTCAACTCTCCGACGCGCTTTTGATAAAGCGTTACGAAGTCGTTTTTCTAGTGGTGTCTTACTATTTTTTCTCTTCAGCGATAAAAACAAGATTTCTTTTTCTTTAGCTAATGATACTTTAAGCTCATTACCGATGTATCCTTTATCAGCGAGTATCTTTATATTGGCGTTTGTTTGAATGAGTTCGAATACAGCATCTCTATCATCAGTATTAGCAGTCGTTAAAAGAAAATCTGTTATGAAACCATCAGTAGTAATTAAAGCGTGAAGTTTCAATCCAAAATAAGTTTCCTTTTTTGAAGCGCAATAACTATAAGTTGATATGTCCTTGAATAGTTTACTAAAGTAGGCTCTTCCGAATTTGCATACTGGGATAGGCATACTGTCAATAATTCTAGTATCTTCATCACTAAATATTGCCAGACTTGAAAAGTATCTTTGGATTTCTAAAATTACTTTGTATAAATTTCTTTTGGTTCTGTTAAATCTTGTTCTATCGCAAATATTAGGAAATAAATCTGAATAATTCTTTTTAACAAAATAGAACCAAGCTTTTTCAGAATCAATTGTAAGGGCTTCGCCTACGATACTAATTGTTATTATTTCTGAGTCTGAGAGCTTAGATTCAGAAATATTTCTTCTATTTTTGATGGATTCAGGAATTACTTCATTGTAAACATCATCGATTAACACAAAAGAAACTGTAAAAAAATCTTTTAAATTAGCAATTTTTTCAGTATTATAATAAGTGAACTCTAACATTTTAATCATCTCCTTATTATACTTTTAGTGTTAATTTAATTATAATTGGGATGATTAAATTTTGTTAGAGTTTTTCTTTATTAAATTTTAACTAGCACAACGCGTTTATCTATATTTATCCTGTCACTACAAGTAATCAATATTTCTAAAAAATAAAGAATTCAAGATTACAATGTCATTCAAATAGTTCCTTTCATTCTAAATATAAATATCTTTTAAATCTATCTCAAATATATTCTGAATTCAAGTAAATATTTGCATTTAGTAGCAATTTTCAAATATACATTACATAAAAAGATTGAAACTAAATTTTACAAAAAGTATATAGTTTTTAGCATAATATAACATATTTTTTAATTCTTTCTTGATTGAAAATTTTATTATTGATATAATAAGTCATTATCAAAAAATACCAAGTCAATCTGTCTGTACATTTTGTACTTGCTATTTTCTTTCATATTACTAAAGCTAATTTTAATAAAATAAATTTAAATCTACTCAATACATATCTAAAAAGCCATATTATGAATATATATAAAAACATAATTTAAAATTGAGGCTATTTGCATTGAGGATTTTTTAACATTATGGAGGTAATAAAATGACATATATAGCTATTCTTTTGGTTGTATTAAAATCTCACCCAGTGCTGAGTATTTGGGGATGCATTCTTTTTGTTATCATTAGTCAGTTTGCTTTCCCCAAAAGAGCCAGATTCCATTTAGCAAAATTTTCTATAATCTTTTTTGTGATTATTATTGCTAATATTTTTGTAGGACATTTTTTCACCAATATCATTATTGACAATTTTGGTAAAAAAGGGGAAGCTATGATTTTAGATAATTCGCCAACATCAGACCAATATAATAATGAAAGAGTCTATCGTTATAATGTTATGATTAAGCCAGAGAATGATGGCAATGCTATTTCAACTTACTTTTTATCCTCAGATTTTAATATTGTTCATAACGATTCACTTAATAGATACTCCTATCCTTCAACTGGAGTCAAGTTTAATGTAAAGTATATAAAAGCTTATCCAAAAGCTTTTGTTATTATAGCCAATGATGATAGTGAATATGGCAGACAACTTCAGATTAATAAGTATTCATCAGAAAAATCTAAGATAGAGAACCAACTAAAGATGGATCCTGAAAACTCTGATCTTAAAGAAAAACTTAAAGAATTGGACAATAAAATTCAATCTATTATTGATAGCAATAGTGGTAATACTAGTGAAAACGCAACAAAGCTTCAGCTTAATAATTATTTATTAGAAAGATCTAATATAGAAGATCAATTAAAACTGGATCCTGAAAACTCTACTCTCAAGAAAAAGCTTGAAGAGTTAAATATAAAAATTCTTTCTATTAATAACAGTAATTTTGCTGGAGAATTAGTCGCTATATTTGGCGGAAAAGGTACAGATTCTGGAAAATTAAATGACACAAGATATATTACAGTAGATTCTGATAATAATGTTTGGATAGCAGATTACACTGATGGGAGGATTCAGCAGTTTAATAACTCTGGTGAATTCATTAAGATGATTCAAATAAATGGAGATAAAAATGATTCCAAACTGATTAAAGGACTATCTGCAGATATGAATGGAAATTTATACGTCTCTTCTGGCAGCACGATTCAAAAATACAAAACAGCTGACGGTAGTTTATCCTCAACTTTTAAGGGAAATGATTATTATGGACCTTTAGCAGTTGATAAGGATAATAATATATATTTGCTAACTTCTTCAGCAACAGAAAACACATTATTTAAGCTAAACTCTGATGGAGCAATACTTGCTCGTTTTAATAATATTATAAAGAAAGCTAATAAAGATGATCCAGGTATGAATGCTGACTTGGCATTAGATGGTTCTGGTAATATTTATATCTTTAGTGAATATAGCAAAAAGATATATGTATATAATTCTAATGGAGATTTCATTAAATATTTAGATTTAGAACTTAATAATGAAGATACCAACATTGAGACAATTTCTATAGATAATAGCGATAATTTATATGTAAAAAGTTTTAATGGAAATTATAAATTTGACCTTAATGGCAATTTACTTAACATTTTGCCTGATAAAAATTACTATAGTACTGATGTGGATTCGAACGGAAATATTTATATGTCAGATAATGATGATATATTTGAATATAATCTAAATAATCCTACACAGGAATAAAGGATTGACTGGCCAGAATGCTCTTTAAGTAATTTTTAATTATCTTTAATGAATATTTCTCAATGTTCTGCAAATAATATAGTTGTTCAGACTCAAACACAAAAAGAGATAGCAATTCCCCCATTCTCCCTGCTATCTCTTTTCTATATATTAAATTCTATTTTTTATCTTAATTCCCCAAACAATTCAAAGCTTTGCTTTCTATTAAATGAATTTTAGGTTGTTGAGTAAACAAAATTTGTAAAAAGTAAATAAGCCATTCCTTTGTGATATAATAATTTCGCTAAAAACCAAATCACATCACACAAGGAATGACTTAAATATGATTATATCACGAAAGATTAAAACTGAAAATGATAATTATAAGATTTTTGAAGCTGTTAAAATTGCATTTGCTAAATTAAATTCTAATAGTAAAAATGCTAAAGGCCGACCACGTAAGTACTCAGATGAGCAAATAGTTGCCTGCATGTTATATGGTGTTAAACATAGTATATTCAGTCTGAGAGAACTTGAATACGAAATAAAAAAAGATTATGTGTTTCAATCTATAATTGATCTTAATGAAATACCTGATTATTCTACCTTTTCGTTAAGAGCTAAGAATTTAGAGAAACATATATATTATGGTATTTATGCTATGTTTGTTGAACTTATTAACCCAGAAACTAGACTATGCGCAATTGATGCTACTGCCTTAAGAAGTTCAAAATACGATAGCGAAGCTAAATCCGGCAAAGGTACACGTCTGGGATATTATAAAGGTTACAAGTTACACTGCATTGCAACGGTTACTGATACTATTATTCCTCTAGTTTTTAGTTTAACAACAGCTAATGTTTACGATAATCAAGTTCAGGATTTACTATATGACGCTAAAAATTATAATCCATTTTTAATACTTGCTGATGCAGCATATGACTCAGTTGAATGGTTTGAAATTGCTGCAAAACTAGAATTTAATTTATTAGCTGATATAAATATGCGTAAAGCTAAAAGCATTGAGGCGTTCATTGATAAACGATATGAAAATGCTTTATTTTTAGAATCTCCTATCGGAGCGAACCTATATAAAAATAGATTGAAAATAGAGCAATTATTCTCAGTTTTAAAAGGTTTATATAATTTAGAAAATCCAAGGCTCTATGGGCAAGCACGATACGAACGTCATATAAAATGGGTTTTATTAGCCTATTTAATAGAGGAATTTAATAAAAAACAGCAGGGAATAAAATCGAGAAAATATCCTTGGAATCTTTGATTCCTAAGAATATTTTCTTAAATAACTATTTGTAAAAATTAGTTATTCAACAACCTAGAATTTGAATAATCTCTTTTATCTTTCACTTTATAAACTTATATTTCCATTCATATCTTCTGTTCCTTGTGATTCTTTAGAATGAATCTTTTTTCTAAACTTTCTTTTCAAATCATCAAAAACTGTATACATGATTGGTACTACAAATAATGTTAAAATTGTAGAAGTAACTAATCCACCAATTACAGCTTCTGCCATTGGTGCACGCATTTCAGAACCCATACCCTTAGATACGGCAAGAGGAATCATTCCAAAGATCATAGCTAAAGTAGTCATAACTATTGGTCGCAATCTTATTAACCCTGATTGCTTGATAGCCTCTTCTCTTTCCATGCCTTCATTAATCCTTTGTTTAGCAGCATCTATAAGCAATATTCCATTCTTTGCAACTAACCCCATAAGCATTATTATTCCTATAATAGACATTAAACTTAATTGAGTTTTGCAAACAAATAAGCCTAAAACAGCTCCAATGATTGCAAGTGGCAAAGAGAATAGTATAGATATAGGATCAACAAAGCTTTCAAACTGCGCTGCCATAACTAAATATAAGAATAATGCAGCCATAGCCATTGCTTGTTCTAAACTTCCAAGGCTGCTTGTCATAGATCCCCCAGCTCCTCCTAAAGATACTGAAATACCTTCTGGCATATTCATTTGAGTTTGAATCTTTTTCATGAAGGTATTCATGAAAGTACCTGAAGCTGAACCCGAAATATTACAAGAGATCTGCAATTCTGCAAGTCTATCATATCTAGTCAATTGTGCTGACGCTGTTTCAAAAACCTCGTCCGTTACTTCTGATAGCGGAACAAGCTTATTATTTGAACCTGAAACATAAACTTGTTTAAGATTGTCAAGACTTGCACGTTGATCTTTTTGTAAATACAATACTACGTCATCTCTATTTTTTCCATCATCATATTTAGTTACAGTCGTACCACTAAATAAAGTCTTTAACGTAGTCGCAGCATCCGAACTGCTTACTCCTAAATCTGCCGCTTTATCGCGATTAACTTCTAAAGCTATTTCTGGAAGACCTGATTTATCATTACTACTTATTTCTCTTACCCCAGACTCTTTAGCCAATTCTTCTTTTACTTTTTGTCCAAAAGCTTGAAGCTCTTCCCTATTGTCTCCAACAAGCTCAAAAGTAGCATCTTTTGATGATCTTCCACCACTTGCCATAGAGGCAGCTGCTACTGACACTTGTGCTCCTGGTATGTTCTGTAGATTTCCACTAAGTTTTCTAGCGAAATCTCTTGAATTTTCTTTACGTTTGTTTTTGTCTGTTAGTTCTATTTTAATTGATGAACTATTTTTTGAAACAGTAGTATACATACCACTGACTTCTGGATATTTCTTAATAATACTTTCAATTTGTTTAGCTTTTTCTGATGCATTATCTAATGTTATACCTGAATCAAAATTTGCACTTACAGTCACTTGATTATTATCTGTTGATGGCATCATAGTAAATCCAAGAGATGAAATAAGTGTAAGACTTCCTGCAAACATAACTCCTGCAACTATTATAATTATTAGTCTATGATGAAGAGACATAACTAAAAGCCTTGAATACTTATGCGCTAAGATATCAAACTTACTATTAAATCCCTTAAAGAATTTGCTAAGAATATTTTCTTTCTTATTTCTTTTTAGTCTTAGCATTTTAGATGACAGCATAGGCACAAGAGTGAAGGATATAAATAATGAAACTGCCATACTAAATACAACTGTAAGTCCAAATTGAAAGAAGTATCTTCCAATTGTTCCACTTACCATTGATACTGGTAAGAATACAGAGATAACAGCTGATGTTGTAGCTATTACGGCAAAGCCTATTTCAGAAGTTGCTTCTCTAGCTGCTTCTCTTGGTGATTTTCCCATATGCAAATGCCGCACAATGTTTTCTATAACAACTATAGCATCATCTATTAAAAGTCCTACTGCAACTGATAATGCCATTAAAGTCATTGTATTTAGAGAAAAAGCTTTTACTTTCATGCAAACAAAAGTTGTTATTATTGAAATTGGAAGTGTTGTTGCACTTATAAGGGTACTTTCCCATTCATTTAAAAATAAGAATACTATGACAACTGCTAGTATACAACCATCCCTCATAGTTTCTAAAACACTATCTATAGTGCTTTGTATTGATACTGAGTCATCACTTACAATATCAACATGTACCCCTTTTGGTAAAGAGGATTTAAGCTTAGTCAATGTCTTTTTTACATCATCTGCCAATTGAACAGTATTTGAACCAGATTGCTTAACTATATCAATACCAATTGCTGGCTTTCCATCGTAATATGCATAACTGCTTCTATCTGCAACTCCGTCTTCAACTTCTGCAATATCTTTTACTCTAATTTCTGTACCATTTTTATTCGCTATTAAAATATTTTTAAAATCATCTACTTTTTTTATCTTGCTGCTTATTTTAACAGAAATCTCATTATCTTTATCAGTAATCTTACCTGTAGATTGGTCTACATTATCTTTTTTAATGGCATTTGATACATCAGTTGTTGCAAGTCCATACTTTAAAAGCTTATTATTATCTAACTTTATATGGATTTCTCTTGTATCTTCACCAGATATATTTACTGACCCAATACCAGACACTGTGTACAGTTTCTTTTCAATATTATCAACAACATCTGATAATTGTTGGTTATCATCTAGTCCGTAAACAGCAACAGATAAAATTGATGTTGCTGATGAATCGAATTTAGAAATAATAGGTGTATCTATGTCACTTGGTAATCCCCTAATACTTGAAACTTTATCTCTAACTTCTTGCGCTGCAACTTCTGGATCCTTATCTAAATCGAATTGTATATTAGTCCTTGAACTTCCTTCTGTCACAGTTGATGTTATATGACTAACTCCTGAAATTTTTCCAACCGCATCTTCTACAGTTTTTGTAACATTTGTCTCTATATCTGTTGGAGATCCTCCTGTTTCTGTAATCGAAACTGAAACTGATGCATTCTCAGCTTCTGGCATGTCATTAACAACTAATCTTTCATAACATACCATACCCACAATCGCAAAAACTAACATGATAACTGTTATAAATACTGGTCTTTTAATACTAACATTTGCTATATTCACCTATGGTCCCTCCTACTTAGAAGTTGTGTCTTCTGTGCTGTCATCTTGCTTTACTACTGCATCTACTTCACTACCGTCTTGCAGTGTACTTGTATTTGAACAGATTATTTGATCTCCATCTTTAATGCCGGAAGTTATTTCTACATTATTACCATTAGTTTCCCCGATAGTAACTTTAGTTTTCTTAGACGTTCCATTATCATTAATAAAAACATAATAGTCCCCTTCATTTCCCACTAAAACATTAACTGGTACAGTGATTATTTCATTGTTTTGATCACTTACAAGCGTCACCTTTCCATAAATGCCTGGCAATAAAGACTTATCACTGTTATCTATTTTAACTTTGCAGTTAAATACCCTTGAAGTTGGATCCGCTGCTGCATCAATAGTTTGTATTGTTCCATTATGAGTTTGGTCACTTCCTTCAACTATAACGGTAGCTGCCTGTCCTATTTTTACTTCACTTATTTTTTCTTGTGGTACCTGTATTGTTGCATATACGGATGATATATCATTAACAATTGCAAGAGCTGTACCTGTAGATGCCATTTGCCCAATATTCATACTTTTACCACTTATTACTCCACTTATCGGTGCTTTAATTACTATGTTAGCTAAATCACTTTGGTTTTTAGCTAACGCTACCTTCTGTGCTTCTAAATTTGCTTTTGATGTTTCAATACTTGCCTGTGAACTTTGAATACTTGCATTTCCTGAATCATAATCAGCCTTAGCTGAGTTTAAAGTTTTTTCCGCTACTTGAAGATCTGTTTGTGATATGGCTCCACCATCAAATAATGTTTTTTGTCTTTCGTAATTACGCTGAGCATCATCTAAATTAATTTTATATTTTTCCAGGGCTACCTGGGATACATTTAATGATTGCTCAGCTACTTCTACTTGTTTCTCATTTACAGCTATTTGAGCTTGCGCAGTCTTTATACTATTTTGTATATCTTGGTCATCTAAAGTTGCTATTGTATCACCCGCATTTACATATTGTCCATTTTCAACTGATACGGAAACAATTTTCGCTGCTATTTTACTTGTTACTGTACCTTGTTGAACAGCCTCTAAACTAGCCTTGTATGTACCTCCTGTATTTTTTTCTACTGTTTTAGCTGTCTGTACTTCTACTGATGTTTTGCTTGCAACTGCTTGAGTTGGTTTGCCTTTTGCACTTGCTGATAACCTACTTTTAAGTGAAATCGCCCCTCCTACCACAACTGCGATAATCACAGCATACACAACTATTTTTTTTACGTTTTTCATTTTGATCCTCCTCTATTTGCAACATCATATATTCGCTTTTCTTATATACTTACTTGTACATCCCCTTTTGCTTCCACTCCTCTTAAATGCTCCTATAGGATAATTTTCATTTTTGCTCATGTTTATTAAACTTCTGAGAATTTAACATTTAACTTATCTATAATTCTTAGAAGTATAATTTTATCTAATCCCATTGTCATTAGTCATATTTCCATATTATGTAGAATTCTATTAATCTAGGCATCTATGTATATTTTTTCATATCTTTATAAACAATTTCTAAACTTTTTTAGATTTTAAAATATAATCTAAAATTAACGATATAATTTTCAAGATAAAAACTGAAATGGCTACCCCACGCTCTCTTTTAATCATTTTTTTGCAGGTTAGACTCATATTATTTATCTATTTATTTATATAACTACTTTTAAGAGCACAAACGTTTCGCTCCCTTCTAGTATTATAAATACTAGAAAATAAAAAGATCTTAGATTAATAAATTTATTATTATCCTAAGATCTTTTCTTAATTTTATAGATGTATAATTTAAACATTCAACTTTTTAAATAAACATATTTAAAAATTTGCCAAAACTTCAACCCTACATATTCATTAGAAATTATAACTTAAATATAAGTAATGCTTCTTATCTCATTTGTGATATTTTTAATAATTAACTATAATTTAAATCTGTATCCCGCGCCCCACACAGTCTCAATAAATTGAGGATTGCTACTATCTTCCTCAATTTTATCTCTTATTCTATTAATATGCACAGTAACAGTTGCAACGTCAGCAAAAGAATCCATGCCCCAAATTCTATCTAAAAGAATTGTTTTTGAAAATACGATATTAGGGTTTATTGCTAAAAATAGTAACAGTTCAAATTCTTTGTTAGCCAATTTAACTTCTTTATCAGCAACATATACCCTTCGTTCCCTTTTTAATATTTTTAATCTTTTAAATACCATGACTCCATTATCTATATTGTCTTTTTTACCAATTGAAGTCAGTCTATCATAACGCGCAAGATGTGCATTTACTCTAGCGACAAGCTCACTTGGATCAAAAGGCTTGACAATATAATCATCCGCTCCAAGATTAAAACCTTTTATTTTATCTACCGAATCCTTTTTAGCTGTAACCATTAGTATAGGTATCTCTTTATTACTTCTTATCTCTTTGCAAAGCTGAAACCCATCTTTACTTGGAAGCATTAAATCAAGCAGTATTAAATCAAATTCTCTATTCAATGCGAAATTTAATCCGTCTTCTCCATTAAATGCAATTTCAGTTTTAAATCCGCTTACCTCAAGATAATCCCTTTCTAGTTCTGCAATCAATTTATCATCTTCTATTATCAATATTTTTCGCATCTTCTTTTCTCCCATTATGTTTACATGCAATTAAGCCTGATAAACAATATAATTTTTCTTATAACAGTCAATATACGAATTCAAAGCAATACAATTCATTTTTTATCGTTTAGTACACAATTCCTTCTAGCTTAAGATATATTTTTATAAATTAAACTTTTTAGAGTATATATGCTAAATTTTATTATTAATCGGCAAAGTTATAATAATGGCTAATCCATTATCATTTTCAGCAGTAATTGTGCCATTATGAGCTTTTATTATATATTCGCAAATTGAAAGCCCAAGTCCACTTCCTTCACTTGAATTGGCTCTCGATTGATCTTCCCTATAAAAACTAGCAAATAGTTTTGACAAATTTTCTTCTAAAACCCCTGGTCCATCGTCCTTTATTTTTAAAACAACGCTGTCTTCCATTTCTTCTATGGTAATATCTACCTTACCATATTCTTTCACTTTGTATTTTACACTATTCTCGAGTATATTTGTAAGCACTCTTCGAATTTCTTCAAAATCCATTCTAATAAAAATATTATCTTTACAATTATTTTTATAAGTTAAATCAAGCCCCTTACCTCTAAATTCTGGTATAGCATTGCTAAAAAAATCTAAAAAGAACTCATTGCAATTTATATTTTCAAAGTTAAAAGGAAATTTTCCGGTATCTAATTTGGAAAAGAAAAATAATTTATCTACAAGCTTGTCCATATCACAAGTTTTACTATATATAATTTCATAATATCTTTCACATTTTTCATCTGTATTTGCAATTCCATCCTTTAATCCTTTTGAATATCCTTTAATTGTTGTTAATGGTGTACGTAAATCATGAGATATTCCTGCGACCAACTCCTTTCTATTTTGCTCATATTTTAGCTGCATATCAATTGATTCTTTAAGCCTTACTCTCATTTTATCAAAATCCCTACAAACTTTTGCAAATTCATCTGTCCCTTGATAACTCAGCTTAAAATCAAGGTTCCCTTCTTCTATTTGTCCCGCACCATAGCTTAGTAACTCTAAAGGTTTAATCAAACTTTTAGCTACTCGTGACGATAATATCCCATTAGTTAAAATAATTATAAGCAGCGCTACTATGAATACAACCCCCATGTAACTTAATAAAAAAGTTCTTGCTTCTGCTTTCATCTGCTGTCTGCTCATTAAATTATTATTTGATTTTACAGCAAGCATATTAATATTTTTTCCATCTTTAGTTAAACTATTTTTAACTAAACTAATAGAATTAACCTCGAGGACTATTGAATCTGAAGATGTAAGAACGTCTCGCTCAAGCTTGGACATAGCATTTTTATCAGCATCAGTTATATTAGAAAATATTGTGTCGCCGTCACTTGTAATTATAAAGTCATAACCGGCATTTTTAAGATCTTCCTTCGTCTTGTTATAATCATTAATTTTATCATAATTATTCCTAATTTCTTTATTATACATAAATAAAGTTTTCTGAATAAATGATATTCCACTATCCTCTTCAAAAACTTTTATTTTCTTACCATATATCTCTGTAAATCCTTCTAGAACTCCAACTGCAATAACTACTATCAATATTGCTGGAACTATCAACATAAAAATATTTGACATAGCCAGCCGTTTTTTTATCATCATAATTACAATATCTCCTTCTAATTTCTCTGTTAATCAAATACTTTTGCTAAAGTATGCCCCACCAAAATGGCTAATTTTTAGCTTACTCTCATAAATTAACATAATTATAATATAAAATACCACTTTATCCATCGTTAATCAATGTTAGTATTTTAATAATTCAATCATTCTAAACTAACCTATCAATAACTTCACAACCAATATGTCCACTTATAATAATATGGCCTACTGCTACTATAAAACTACTCATTTTTACACATCTGCTCCTTATATGTATAAATTTTCACTTTATCTAGGCATGAGATGAAAGTATAGCAGCTCCAAGGTCAATCTTTACCTTAGAGCTGTTATTATTAATGTATTAATAAATTTCATGAAAAATACGCTTACAATTGTAACTGCATATTTATTAATTCTATATCATTCTGACAATTAATGATTTTATTCGTAAAATACCTCATTAAGTCGTTTTTATCATTCTGCCACTGCTGCATCTGTTTCTTCTTGTTTGCCTTGTTTTAATAAAAGTGTTGGAATTATTACAATAGCAGTTATGATTGAAATTATAAACATTGTCTCATTAAGTGCTTGAAGCTGTGCCTGACTTGCAACTTCGCCAAAAATCTTACTTAAAGCAATTCCTTTAGCATCACTGCTTGATATCCCGCCCTTAATAAGGGTACCTTGAAGCATTTCAAATAGCTTCATGCTATTTTTATTAAAAGATGTCACTTGCGAAGCTAAGTTAGAATAATCGACCACATTTCTATGCTGCATAATACTTGTAATAATTGTGACACCTATGGAAGTTCCTACTTGCTTAACTGTATTAGTCAAAGCAGAGGCATTTGACATTGCTGCCTTTGGCAATCCGCTAAAACCTACTGTTTGAACTGGCGCCATAAGAAATCCTACGCCAAAACCTCTAATCATTAATAAGACTGTAATCTCTATATTGGCAGTATCCAACGTAATTTTTGACATACTATAACTGTTAATGCCTATCAAAATCAACGCAAATACAGCAAACAACCTAACATCAAATTTATTACCAATTTTCCCATACAAAACCATAGATATGGCTGTCGCTATTGCTTCTGGAAATAAAATCAAGCCTGTATTCATTGAATCAAGACCCTTTATTTGTTGAAGAAATATTGGCATTAGAAACACACCACCATAAAGTGCTAACATCGCAACATTCATTATAATATTACTCATACAGAAGGTATAATTCTTTAAAAGTTTTAAATCAAGCAATGGTTCTTCAATAAGTAATTCATTCACAACAAATATTAAAAGGCTGTAACATCCGACAATCATAAGCACGATATTTTTTATATCGTTCCAGTCCAAATCACTTTTGCCAAGTACATAAAGAACACATGACATTCCGATACTTGAAGTTAAAAATCCAATGATATCGAATTTCTTTGAAGACTTATGTTCTGATTTCTTAAATATAAGTATAGCCATTATTGTAGCCACTATTCCAACTGGAAGGTTTATAAAAAAGAGAAATCTCCAATTAAAATGTTGAATAATATATCCACCTAAACTTGGTCCTAAGGCAGGTGCTGCCATTACGCACATTCCCATTACCCCTATTGCCATTCCTAGCTCACTTTTATCAAAAGTAGTCATTAATATTGTCATACCAAGTGATATTATACAAGCTCCTCCAATTCCTTGAATTACTCTTGCAATTATCATTATAGTTTCATTCCATGAAACACCACACAGTAACGAACCTAAAGTAAATAAAATCAACGCAGTAACAAATACATTTTTAGTTCCAAATCTATCTCCAAAATAACTTGTTGATGGAATTGTAACTCCCAAAGTTAGAGTGTATGCACTAACAACCCATTGTATTTGATCTATTGATGCGTTAAATGTCTGCATCATTTTAGTAATAGAGATATTAATAATGCTTGTATCAAGATTTGCCATAAAAATTGACATGATTACAACACTCATAATAAGCCATTTAGATGAAGATTCTTTTTTATTTTCCATACTCCCACCTACTTTATATGTATTTTTATATCTGCATTTGTACCAGGTAGAAGATTAGCATCATTTTTCTCAAATTCAATTTTTACAGGTACCTTTTGAACAACCTTAGTGAAAGTTCCACCAGAAGAGGATGGTAGAAGTGAAAATGCTGAATTTGAAGCTTTTCCTATATACTCAACTTTGCCTTTAAATGATTTCCCCTCAAATTGATCAATTTTTATATCTACACTTTGTCCTTCATGTAATTTTTCAACCTTGATTTCTTCTATATTAGCAGTTATATAAAGCTTTTCTGGATCAGTCATTACAGCAAGTGTCGATCCAGCCGAAACATATTGTCCCTCCTCAGCTTCCTTTTTAATAATTATCCCATTAGTTGGTGCTCTAAGTAAGGCTGAATCAATATTAGCATCTGCTAAACCATTAGCATCCACACGACCTAAAATTTGATCTTTTATATCTTTATCCCCTTCTTTTGCATTAAATTCAAGAAGTTTACCTGATACTTGCGGAGTTATGCTGATAAAATCTCCGTCAACCTTTGCATCTTCTGTTGAAACAAAGTTTTCATTGTTATACCAGTAATAAAAACCTACTCCACCAAGGGTAATTAACATTGCACATAATATTAATAAAATTATTGTTTTACGTTTTTCTTTCATCCCTGTCATCCTTTCTTAGCCTTTTATACCAACTTCAGCAAACATACCTGGTTTCAATTGCCCCTTTGAATCTGTTAAAACTATTTTAACTAAAACATTGGAGTTTTGAGAGTTTAATGTTGAATTTATTACTGATATGGTTCCTTCAAATTCTGAATCTTCTATTTCGTATACTTTAACTGCTACAGTTTGTCCCTCTTTTAAATCTTTTACAATCCTTAGAGGCGCATATGCATTTACACACAAAGCATCTGGATTAGATATTGAGATAAGTGTGCTGCCAGGTGCTGCCATTTCGCCTTTATTTATATTCTTAACAGTAACATTACCTGAAATAGGTGCTGTAATGGTTCCATTATTTAATGCCACCTGCGCTGTTTTTACTGCTTCTTCAGCTTGATGTACTTGAGCCTTGTAAACATCTATACTTGTTTCTGTAGCACCATTTTTAAGCATTTCTAATTGTTCTTCTGCAGACTTTTGTCCTGACTCAGCTGAGGTGAGTTGCTGTTGTGCAGTTTCAAGCTGCACCTCTGTAGCTGCGCTAGCATCAACTAAAGCTTTTGTACGATCATAATTCTTTTTAGCAACATCATAGGTTGCTTTAGCGCTATCCAAAGTTGCTTGCGCTTGTGATATTTGTTCAGGCCGAGTGCTATTCATAGCATTATTTAAATTTGCATTTGCAGTATTTACTGCTGCCTGCGCTTGATCTACCTGTGCCTGAAGATCCTGAGTATCTAATGTAATCACAGCATCACCTTGATTTACAGTTGATCCTACATTAACTAATACATCTGAAACTCTAGCGGAAATTTTTGAAGATACATTAACTTGATTATCAGTCTCAATCATTCCAGCCATAAGATATATGGAATTTTGCTTATTAACCTCTTCTACTTGAATAGCATTTTCATTCTTATTATTTTTTACAGCGCATCCCGTAAAAAGAGAGGTTCCTATAAGCGTTGGTAATATAATTAGCAATACATATTTCTTCATAAATTAATTACTCCTTTAACAAACTAATTCATTTTATGCCTTCATTTGAAATTACATCTCGTATATCATCAGGTCTTATAATTTCAAAGATTGGATCTAAAACCTTAAATAGTACTATTAGATCTTCTCTTAATGAACCATAATCAGCGATTTCTAATTCTATTGATGGTGCTTGCCGGCTTATAGCAGCAAGTATAAGAAAATATTTTTGTGGCCATCGGAGATAAATCACCACTCTAATAATCCAATTAATAATCTAGAATTTACAAAACCTAAAGGTACGAATGTTATACTTCCTATAAGGTACCAAAGTACCTTATAGGAAGTATAACATTGGAAATTATAAAATGCAATACTAAATATTTGCAATAATAAATCATAATCCTTAATAGATGCAAGTTCCACCATTTTTTCTTTTTAAAGTGCATATTCTCAAGAATATATATTTTTTATAATATTACCATATTTGTTCTAGTGTTCTGACCCTATACTAAGAACAATAAAAAAATACCTATAGACCAAACACTTTCTTCATGTGTCTTGTTCATAGGTATAATTTTAAATTATCTTTTTGATTTTGTTGAAATTTCGACATTTAGCTTTCTTCCAGCAAATTTCTTTCCAGTGCAATGCTTCATTATGGATTCCGCTGCAGCCTCTGTTACATTTACAAATGAAAACTTTTCAAGAATATCAATATCTCCAACATCTTCTCTTTTTACCTTTGCATTCTCATTAAAGAAATCCACTAGCTTCCTTGGATTAATCTTATCCAAGCGTCCTACATTCAAAAACAGTCTCTTGTAATCTGTCTTCGAACCTATTTCATTTTCAGTATAGTCATAGTTCACTTCTTTACTATATACCATATCCATTAATGCCGCTGCTACTTCTACGAGGTTAAACTCTTCATCAAGTTCTGTTGCCATTGGTATAAATTTCTTATAACTATCCTGCTCCAAAGTTTCCTTTATCTTTGAAAACATATTTTTGTACTTTGAAACAAATATTTCATCAACAGTAGGAATTTCTCTTCTTCTTATCTTGCTTTTTATAACCTTTTCAATATGTTTAAGAGACATATATTCTCTTGCAGTAACCAATGTGTAAGCAACACCTTTTCTATTTGCTCTACCTGTTCTGCCTATTCTGTGAACATAGGATTCTACGTCCTGAGGCAAATCGTAATTTATTACGTGCGTTACATTTTCAACATCTATGCCTCTTGCAGCAACATCAGTTGCTATCAGGAATTCTAAATTTCCTTCTTTAAATTTTCTTAAGGTATTTATTCTCTGATTTTGATTCATATCTCCATGCATTCCTTCAGCAGTATACCCTCTTCCCTGAAGACCTTCAACAAGTTCATCAACGTTCCTTTTGGTCTTACAAAAGATTATTGCAGATGTAGGTTCATCAACATCAAGTATCCTACATAGTGTTTCAAATCTATCCTTGTTTTTAATTTCATAATAGTATTGATCCACTGTAGCTACAGTCATTGCATTTTTTAAAATGGCTATGTGTTTCGTTTCAGACTTCATATATCTTTTAGCAAGTCTTTTGATTTCTTCAGGCATAGTAGCTGAAAACAACATTGTCTGTCTGTCTTGATTTGAATTTTTTATTATTTCTTCTATATCATCAATAAATCCCATGTTTAACATTTCATCGGCTTCATCTAATACAAGAAATCTAATAGAGCTCAAATTTAAAACTTTTCTTCTTATTAAATCCAACACTCTACCTGGAGTTCCTACTACTATATCTATCCCTCTACGTAAAGCTGAAATCTGCCTGTCAATAGGTTGACCACCGTATACAGGAAGCAACTTAATCTTAGTAAATTTAGCTATACGATTCAATTCATCATTTACCTGTATAGCAAGTTCTCTTGTAGGCGTTAGTATTATACTATTTACCTTACCATCTTGCTTTCCAATTCTGCTTAATATTGGTGCACCAAATGCCAGTGTCTTTCCTGTTCCTGTTTGTGCCTGCCCAATAACATCATGACCTTCTAAAAGAACTGGTATTACCTCAGCTTGAATCTTAGAAGGTTCTTCAAATCCCATTGCATCAATGGCCTTAAGAATACTCTCATCAAGACCTAATTCACTAAATACCTTATTTCCCAAATTAACCCCTTCTTTCTTTTTTATAAATTTATCTGATCTCTAGACAATGTAACACTCCCACCTCTTTTTAGGTTGTAGATAACAGTAACATGCCCTAAGATTGGTTCAACTAAGATTCAGATGGAGATTCCAATCCCCCACCTTAATCAAATTTTACTTTATTTCAATAAAAAGCCACCTTAAAACAAGGCGGCAAAAATCACCTATTATGTTGTTAATAAACATCAAGAAGCTATTTTATACTTTTTGAATATTGGTTGCTTGAGGACCTTTTGTACCTTTTTCAACATCAAACTGAACTTTATCTCCTTCTTGTATACTAAATCCTGAAAGAGAAGATGAATGTACAAAAACATCTTTTTCTCCCTCTACCTCTATAAAACCAAATCCCTTTTCTGAATTAAAAAACTTTACTGTACCTGTTTTCATAAATATCCTCCTTATAAAAATATTGTATTTTGATTTGTCAAGCATATCATCACTTGTAGAAGCAAGTTATGATTTATAGTTTACTAGACTTTTCCCATTATTAAGTATTCCCAACATTTCATAAAACAATACTTTTATAAGAACAAAGTAAAATATACATACTTATTAATTTTTATTTTCCTGGCAATTAATATGATTATTTCTGCTTCATGATTGATTTTTGCATATAAAATTCTGAAAATTTACAAAAAAGGCATGCCAAGTATTTCTAACTGACCTACCTTTATTGGTGCTTTCTAGTAATATTATGGATATAATTATAGTAACATATTATTAGAGAAGAATCTATGTTTATTAGGATTTTCTTTCCATAAATCTTAAATTTACAGATTAGATATTTATTATCACTTTTTTCTAACTCAAAGAATAATCCACTAATTCATCAAAATTAGTTTCTACATCTAGCATTAAAATAAGCTCCTTGGTTTTATCCTTTATAGTATTATATGTGATTTGATTGTTTGTATACAAAATGAGAAATTTAGGAAATAAAAATATCTATTTTTCAGCTTCAGATTTTAATAAATAATATAGATTCAAATCAACAACATCTTGTCCCTTCCAAGTATATCCCTGCCTAATTGTCCCCTCTTTAATAAAACCATTTTTTTCAATACATTCTGGGATTTAATATTTTCTGGCATTACAAATGCTTGTATTCTATTAATTCCAATGTCATTAAATAAATAGTCTACCATCACCCTTACAGCTTTAGTCGCAATTCCATTACCCCAAAACTTATTGTTCAACCTATAGCCTATAGTTATCATATTTACCTCGTTAGAATAATCAAATATCTCTGCTATTCCAACAACCTTCTCCGGTTCATTATTTAGACATATGCCAAGAAATATGCATTTTTTCTTATGAAAATCTCTCTCAAAATGTCCTATCATATTAACAACGGTATTTTTATTCTTTTTAATCATTACAGGAGAATATTTAAAAAGTTCTTCATTTCTATATATTTCGAAAATTTCGTCAAGGTCAATATCAAAAATTTTTCTTAGTGTTATTTCATCATCTGAAATATGAGGAAATTGTTCATATGGATTTTTATTCAAATTATCTTACTCCTCCCATTCTCTCAGTGGCTTGTCTAAAATATATAATATCTTCTTCAATTAGATATGAAATCTTAACACGTAGCGTTATTAAATTTTTTAAGATCACTCTTATAAGATTTTATATTTTCATTTAGAACACAATTCTAATTTTCGTATCCATAAGATTTCCTAATTAGATCGAAATGTTCTTGCATAGCATTGTAAGCTAGTGACTCATCCCTTTTCTTTAAATTTCTTAATAAATTCTCATGTATCCATAATAAGCTTTCTTTGGTATTTCCCTCATGAAAAATTTGCATTCTAGCATTCCGTATGAATTCGTCTACAAGTTGAGATATAACATTAAGTACATTAATTAATAATACATTTCTTGAAGCCTTTGCAATTAATTGATGGAACTTAATATCTAATTCAACACTTTCTTCTTCACTACTAGCAACATACATCTTATCCAATAACTCTGTTAAGATTTTAAGCTCACCATCGTCTATATTCTTAGCTGCTAATTTAGAACATTGAAGTTCTAGTGTTTCCCTTAAATCATACATTTCTTTTGGCGAACTCTCCTGCAGCATAAACATTATTGAAAGAGGTTCAAGCAAAGAGTTATTAAAATTTGTTCGTATATAATTTCCAGCTCCATGCCTGCTTTCTATTAATCCTATGACTTCTAAAGCCCTCATCGCTTCCCTCACAGATGCACGCGATACCTCAAGAGATTCTGCCATTTCTCTTTCTGTCGGCAATTTATCTCCCTTTTTTATTTCTCCATATTTTATTTTATCCTTAATTTTCTCTATAACTTGATCATATACTTTTGGATTTTTATTAGGTACAAGCATATGTTATGCCCCCTCCTTTTCTTATTGATATTTCTTAATACATTATACATCAATTTTCTAAATTCTAATATTCTGAAGAACATGTATTCTTCTATGGTAACATTCTTCACAATATTTATTCTTTGCCATATTAGCATCATACGATATTTAAACATATATCCAAAGCTCATATTTAAAAAATGGCACTGTATTACTTTCATGAAAGCGCTACTATGAATTGCAATTGATAATATCGAAAATTTAACAATTTTAAATATTCTATTGTTAAACTAGTCATCAAATATCAACTTGTATTTAAATTCACCATGTTAAATATACATGTTAGCCATATATCTTTAATAGGAGGTGATAACATAATGGATACTAATGAATTAATTAGTATCGTGGCTAACAATGGTTTTCCTATAGCGGTAACTGCATATTACTAATCCGCTTGGAAAAACAAATTGGAAGCCTATCTAATTCAATTAATAAATTAAATACTATAATATCAGCAAAACTTTGAATAGCTCTAGATGTAACTCTTAGTGATGATTCTAATAAAGTGGCTTAAGTAAAGGCTATAAACATTGAAAATTCAATGCTTATAGCCTTTAGCTTTGTTTGTAGTTTAATTTCTCATTTTTAAAATTTATAAATTTAAATACTATTGTACCATATGTTGCAGCTAAAATTGATGCAATCATAATACACATTTTTGCTTCAGATAATATATTGGCATCTGCAAATGACAATGATGACACAAATATTGACATAGTAAATCCAATGCCACCAAAAACACTTGCACCATATAAATGTCTTTTGGTTACATTAGATGGAAACTTAGCTATTTTCAATTTTATTAAAATAAATGAAGTTCCAAATATACCAATTTGCTTTCCTACAAAAAGACCAAATATAATTCCTAATGAAGCTGGTGAAAACAAACTGCCTGAAAAATTATCAGTATTAATTATTATACCTGCATTTGCAAACGCAAATATTGGCATAATCAAAAAGCTAGACCATGGTGTTAAAATATGTTCGAGTTTATACAATATTGAAGTTTTAAATTTATGAATATTTTCTCCAATTGGCAATGACATGCCTAGTAAGACTCCTGCAATTGTTGCATGTATACCGGATTTTAAAAGACAAATCCATAGAATTATACCTAAAATAATATAAATAGATGTATATTTAATTTTAAATTTATTAGCCAAGATAAGCGTAGTAAAAACTATTAATCCTAATAAAAGCGCTATCCATGAAATTTGACTATTATAAAATATTGCTATTACTATAATAGCACCCAAATCATCAACTATAGCGAGCGCAGTAAGAAATACAACTATTCCTTTTGGAGCATTTTTTGCAACTAAAGAAAGCATTCCAAGTGCAAATGCAATATCTGTTGCCATGGGTATCCCCCATCCTGTAATGGTTGGCTCCTTATAGTTAAATAATGCATAAATAATTGCAGGCACAATCATTCCTCCTATAGCTGCAGATATTGGAAGTATTGTCCTTTTAAAAGATTTTAGTTCACCAAACACAACCTCTCTTTTTATTTCCATACCAACAACTAAGAAAAATATAGCCATCAATCCATCATTAATCCAGTGAAGAACTGACATTGATAATGAAAACACACCATATCCAATCGTTATATTTGTGTGGAATATATGCTCATAGCCTCCTGAAAAGCTCGAATTTGCAATCATAATTGCTGCAATAGCGCAAATTAAAAGAATTATACCACTAGAAGACTCACTTTTTAAAAAGTATAAGAATGGACTTAATATTTTAGTTTTTATTTTATCTTTCATTATTACCCTCCTTTTTAATGCGATGCTAGCTAGAATATTACTTAAAAATGTTTTGGCTTTATTAAAAATCTCCATAAAAAAAAGAGGCGGTAAAACTCAAAAAAGAGCTTCCCACCCCAGAAACTAATTGCTTGAAAACAAATTATATAATTTGCCCAACCGTATCTAACCACATTAATTCATTTTATATTATATATTATATTACACATTAATGTAATAATCAAGATTTGCTCAATGCGCTTAATGACTATTTGCTATATTTTTTAAACAAATCATCTAGGGCTTCTCTAAGAAGAAATGCTTCGGTTCTATCAGTTGCTTTTGACAACCTTGATAATCTATCAAGTTGAGTCTTAGTGAAATAATTAGATTTTAGTACCATACTCTCTGCTTCAGAAAGACATACTCTATTCTTACCTAATTCTTTTGCCCTAAATAATGCACTATCAGCTACTCTAAAAAGTTCAACTACATTTTTAGCATCTCTTGGATAACTCGCTACACCGAAACTTAAAGTAAAATAAACATTATCATCAGAATTTTCATCTAAATTAAATGTATTATCTGATAAATACCTTCTTATTTCTTCAAGCTCCATAAAGCTTCTTTCCGCTCCCTTTTTTACAAGTAATATATTAAATTCATCACCTGATCTAAATACCATATCTGTTGAAGATAAATTGTTATTTAAAATTGAAATAAGCTTTTTTATTACCTCATCTCCAATAGAGTTACCATATAAATTATTCAAATTCTTAAAATCATCAATATCTGCAACAACTATGCTAAAAGGACCTTCATTATTAGATATTAATTCCTCCATTTTAATTATTAATTCCTCTTTTGATGTAAGCTTGTTATCCATAAATAACCTCCATATATAATTAACTACTTATTATAAATCACTCTATTTTCTTATAAATATACCATGACTTAATTATACTAACACCAACATATATATGCGTCAATATATACTAAACATTAATATCCTTTTTGCTATGCCATATATTCAAAAATCCTATGAATATTTAAAGTTATTTATTATAATTTCTAAAATATTAAATTCATATGTATGTTAAGCAAAAGCCAATATTTGATTTAATATATACATATCTATATATATTGACATATATATGTTGACATGATATGCTTATATACAGATAATGACAAAAAAAAGAATAATTATAACGCTGAATCTTTTTGAGCGGGAGAACCATTTTTTGGGGTGAATCTTATTTTAGGATAAGTAGGGTTATTTTTCTTCAATCCGAATCCGTCAGCTAATCTCGTAAGCGTTGAAGAGAAGTTTTTGTATACTGCTAATATACTTTTTTTTAGTATACCCATAAATATTATTGCTTAATAAGCTATAGAGACTTCTCTATAGCTTATTATTTTTTAACTAGTAATTTAAAAAAGGAGGCTTTTTATGTTAAAAGTATGTTTAATTGGACTTGGAAAAACAGGAAAAGAAATTGCAAAAATGATATTCAACCAAAGGAATATGAAAATTGTAGCTGCCATGTGCAGCCCTGGGAGCTTGAAAAAGCATATTGATCTAGGTGAAGTAATTGGAATTCAAGAAATTGGTATAAAAATTGAAGGAACTAATAAACTAGAAGAAACACTTGTACTTTGCAGGCCAGATGTTGTAGTCGATTTTTCTACGCCTGAAGCTACTTTAAAGAACTCTAGAACAATATCTCAAATGGGGATTAATATGATAATAGGTACCACAGGATTTTCAGAAGTAGATTTAGATAAAATAAGAAATCTAGCCTATAGAAATCACACTGGCATAGTGTATGCTCCCAACATAACTCTTGGAGTAAATGTGCTGATGATATTAACCAAATTAGCTTCCATCCTATTAAATAATTATGATTTTCAAATTTCTGAGATACATCATAGAGAAAAAAAGGACATTCCATCTGGTACTGCTTTAAAGATAGCTAATGAAATAAAAGATGGGTTAGTTTACTTAGGTAAGGATATTTCTAAAGAAAATATTCCAATTAATTCAGTTAGAGCTGGTGGTGTTGTTGGAAAACATGAAGTTATGATTGTTGGAGAAAATGACAGAATTACAATTTCTCATGAATCCTTTTCGAGAAAAGTTTTTGCCAGTGGAGCAATCCATGCAATAAGTTTTATACAAGATAAGATTGGATTCTATGAAATGAGTGATGTTTTAAGCCTATCAAAGATAATAAAAGATTTATATGCTCATGAAAATAATTTTGACTCTAATAATAATCTTGATAGTCTAATAGCAGCAGATATTCAATAATCAATTAGAATTTACAATTAAATATGTTAACGTTTGAGAGGAGTTTTTAATTTGTAAAAGAAATTATGAAGGTACATTGTGCACCTATACTGAACCTTCTGATAAAAGCCATGAATGCAAGAATTGTGGAATATGTGATAAATTTAAGAAAGACGAATATAAAGGTCTTGAAAAACTCTATAGGGATGAAAGAATTTGTCTGACGCCAAAAAGTAACGTTAGAATGAAAAGGAGAGAACAATTTTATGAGAGCAGATAGATGCGACTTAAACAATGATTATTATACTAAGATAGATCGTACAAAAGCCTTTGTTGATTTAACAAATAAACGTCTAAAAATACTTGATTTAAATGCTATTTCGCTTCAAAGTCTTAAAAGAATAATTCATTTTTCATCAAAACTTCACCTAGGAAAAATTATATGCAATTCTAACAAAGAGTCTTTGGAATCTTTTGTAAGTGCTGGCTTTGCTATAGAAGGTAGAATTAATGGATATTTTAAAGGTGAAGATGCATTTTGTATGTCTTATTATATTAATAGTGATAGAAATATATGCAGTAATTTTACTCAAAAAGACCTACTCGTAAAGCAATGTCTAAGTTTGCAAAACAGCTATGTATACAATAAAAATAATCAGGTATATCAAATAAGAACTGCTACTGAAAACGATATTCCTGAAATGATCAAGCTATTTTCTACAGTATTTTTAACTTACCCTACCCCTATATATAATCAAAATTATTTAAAAGAGACTATGAATAATAAAATTTTATATAAAGTTGCCGTTTATGATGAAAAAATAGTTAGCATAGCTTCAGCAGATATGGATATGGAAAATTTAAATGCTGAAATAACAGACTGCGCTACTTCTCCTGCATATAGAGGTAAAGGGATTCTTGCAAATGTAATCTATTCTTTAGAATGCGATCTTAAAGCTAAAGGTTTCCTTACTTTATATAGTTTATGTAGAGCTATAAACCCTAGTATAAACTTTGTATTAAGTAAGCATAATTATAAATTTACAGGAAGAATGGTAAACAACTGCAATATATGTGGCACTTTTGAAGATATGAATATTTGGGTAAAGAATATTAATTAATAATTGGAGCTTAAGCTTAAATTATAATATATTTAATAAGAACTAATTGACTGCTTTTTCAGTTTTAGAGAAAAGGCAGTCTTTTTTATATTTATAAACTAGTGCAAATTTGTTATGAATTATTCACCTTTAATAAAATTAAAAATCACATTAACTATTAACATGTTCTCATACATATGATAACATATATATGTTTGTATAATTATATAGCAAATAATTTTCATATAAATAAATTGGAGGAATAGAAATGGAAAAAAAACAGAGTACCTATAGCACTTTGTTTCATTGGCATAGTTTTAAATTAAAACTTGTATTTGAAGGAATATGCATAGGTATGGTCACTGGTTTAGTAATTGTGCTATATCGTTTAGCACTTGAAGAAGCAGGATATCTTTTAAGTTATATTTATAAGCTTATATCAATTAACCCCATTATTCTATTACCATGGATTATGCTGCTGATAATCATTGGCTACATAGTGGGATTGATGGTAAAAAACGAACCTATGATTAGTGGTAGTGGAATACCTCAGGTTGAAGGAGTTTTACTTAGGGAACTAGATATGACTTGGTGGAAAGTCATTCTCGGTAAGTTCTTTGGAGGTGTCCTTTCAATAGGTTCTGGCCTTTCATTAGGAAGAGAAGGTCCTTCTGTTCAATTAGGTGCAGCAATAGGACAAGGATTTAGTAAAGTCTTTAGAAGAATAAAAATTGAGGAAAAATATCTTATTACTAGTGGTGCTAGTGCAGGACTCGCAGCTGCATTTAACGCTCCTTTAGCTGGAGCAATGTTTGCATTAGAGGAAGTTCATAAAAACTTTTCACCATTAATTTTACTTTCTGCACTCTCCTCTGCATTATCAGCAGATTTTATTGCAAGCAGCTTCTTTGGACTAAAACCAGTATTTAATTTTGGAGCTTTTGCTACATTGCCACTAAACTTTTACTTTTATGTAATCATATTAGGTGTAATTGTAGGATTTCTCGGGGTCCTTTTTAATAAAGTTCTTTTAAAGACGCAAAACCTATATATAAAACAAGCTTGGCTAAAAAAAGAATTTAGAATTATAATTCCTCTATTATTATCAGTAGCCCTAGGTCTTTTATTACCAGAAGCTTTAGGTGGAGGTCATGAACTAATAACTTCATTAACTGAATATAAATTTTCTTTAATATTATTAGTTATTATTCTAGTTATTAAATTTTCATTTACTATGGCTAGTTTCGGCTCAGGTGCTCCCGGAGGAATTTTCCTTCCGCTACTTACAATTGGAGCACTAATTGGAAATGTATATGGCGAAGTTCTTATTCACATTGCTCACTTAGATAGCATTTACATAAATAATTTTATAATCTTAGCTATGGCTGGATATTTCGCCTCAGTAGTAAAATCGCCAATAACAGGAACAATCCTAATTACCGAAATGACAGGTTCATTTAACCATTTGCTTGCTTTGGCTATTGTCTCGGTAATATCATATATTGTAGCAGACCTTCTTGCTTCTAAGCCTATATATGAAGCTTTACTAGAAAAATTTCTGCAAAATCAAGGTGATAGAACACCCATTGGCGATAAGATAAATAAAGCTATACTGGAATTTGCTGTATGTATAGGATCGAAGTTAGATGGTAAACAAATCAAAGATGTAAAATGGCCATCTCGCTGTCTCCTCGTAGCAGTTAGACGTGGCGAAAATGAAATAATTCCTAAGGGAGATACTGTTATTTTGCCTGGAGACTATTTAACTGTCTTAACTAATGAGGATAGAGTTCCTAAAATAAATGATACCCTATTATTAATGTCTGAAACTTCTGACACTCTAAAATAAATATATTATAATTTAATTTGTCTTTTAAATAAAAATAAACAGGTATGATTTCTTTATATAAAATCATACCTGTTTATTTCTTTATATGCCGTTCTTTCATATACTAATGTTTCTTTTATTAGACTTTACAAAGTATATAACAATATTCAAGAAGGTAATACTAACTTTACTATTACCCCTAATATAAATATAACTATTGGTTTCACATATTCTTGTATTGGTGCTTTATTACGAATAATTGGCGCTATCCAAAGAGTTGATGAAGAATCTCAAATAACCATTTTATAATCAAAAGTCTAATTTATTAGACATATAATACATCTGTATTTTTAATTTCATAATTAAATAGTTTTAAAATAAAATACCGCAAATTCCTATTGTGAACGTGCGGTATTTAAGCTATATTAATTTAATTCATCTATAGATATATTCACTCTATTAATATTTTTGTTAAATATAGAGATAATAATAACGTAACTCTTACATAAATGTATTCATATAAATTGCATTTTTAAGTTTTTATTCAAAAATACAATTTATAAATATCATATACTATACTTAAGTAAATTAAGGTGATCTCATGAAAAAAATTCTAATTACCGGCTGTGGTTCCGGTCTTGGACGTAAAGCTTCATTTGCTTTAGCAAATAGAGGTCATTATGTCTATGCAACAACTCATACTGAAGAACAAGCCAATGAAATTAACTCTTTCAATAAAAAATATAACCTTCCTATTGAAAGCTTTAAATTGGATATTTTAAATAGCAATGATAGATTGAAGATAACTAATCTTGAAATTGATGTTTTAATAAATAATGCAGCCATTGGAAATTCAGGTTCAGTGGCTGAAGTGGATTCTGATATATATCGGGAAACTTTTGAAACAAACGTTTTTTGTCCAATTGAATTGACTCAACTTGTATTAAAACAAATGATTCCTCGAAAAAAAGGAAGGATAATTTTTGTATCATCTTTGGCTGGACGCTCCCCCATTCCATTTTTATCTCCATACTGCGCAACTAAATTTGCACTGGAATCCATATGTCCGTCTTTAAACGAAGAGCTTAAAGAACTTAAAAATGTTAATATTCCTGTAATATTAATAGAGCCAGGAAGCTATGCTACTGGATTTAATCAAAAAAATATATCAAAACAATTTAATTGGATGAAGATTCATTCTTATTTCAAAAATAATATACATTCCCTAGAAAACAAGCAATATACATACTTTAAGCTGACAGAATCCACTAATTTTGATTCTATTATAGATAAATACATAAAAGCAGTAGAAGACAGATATCCAAAGGAAAGATATGTATCCCCTTCAAGCCAAGGTGCTTTCATTAAAATTAAAAACATCCTAAAAAAATAACAAAAAAAAACCAATAGAACTTAGTAATTCATTATATCGGTTCTATTGGTTCTTAAAAATCAAAAATAACTCTTATGTTATATATTTATATATGTAAATTCCAAAATAGTAAACAGAAATTATTATGATAGCAATGTTGTAAGGCTAATTTTTCTTTGATTCCTTTAGTTTTTTCTATCAATGCCTTTCCAATTGTTCCTGTAGATATAGCGTGGAAACAATAATCTATAAAAGTAAAGATCGATATAAGCCATACACGTCCTAATGATCCCTTCTCGGTTTTTATGTATTTATTTGCTACCTCCGAAAAACCTTTTATTCTTCCGGAACTACATAAAAATTAATTTAACAGTATAAAATATGATTCAAGTAGAATAATAAATATATCCTGTTAAGATCGGAGGTACTGATAATTGAATGAAGGATTAGTAGTTTTTGTGCGTGCTATTATTGCATTCTTTTCTTTACTTATTTTCGCAAAGATACTTGGAAAACAACAAATAAGTCAACTGACATTCTTTGATTATGCCCTTGGAATAACAATTGGATCAATTGCTGCAACTCTTACTACGGACTTATCAAGCAGGGCATGGCCTCATTTTGTTGGATTGCTTACTTGGTGTTTACTTGGATATTTAATGGAGTACATTACCGAGAAATGGAGATACGCTGCAAAATATATCGAAGGCGAACCTACAATTGTAATTATGAATGGCAAGATAATGGAAAGTGCATTAAAAAAAATGAAATATACAGCATCAGATCTCATGGGACTATTAAGAGTTAAAGATATTTTTGATTTGTCTCAAGTAGATTTTGCAATTATTGAGCCAAATGGCCAATTATCTGTTCTAAAGAAACCAGAGTATGAACCTTTAACACCTAAGGATATGAGTATTCAAAAAGAACCAAGCGGTATAAGTACTGAACTCATATATGATGGAATTCTTATAAATGAAAATTTGAAACAACTTAATAAAACTGAAAAATGGCTTATGAATCAACTAAAAATTCATAAAGTTAAGGATGTTTCAGAAGTATTTCTTGCGACCTTAACTCCTTCTGGCTCCTTATATATAGACAAATATGATGATCATATGGTAAAAGTAACTGATATTGGTGATTATAAAGGACCATATTAAAGGAGGAATTTATCATGAGAAAATTTTTAGTAATATCGATACCTATAGTTGCACTAATTTTTTTTGTATTAATCATGCTTAGTGGCAATATTTTGAAGGAACCTATGGGCAATGATGATAACATTCCTGAATCAATACAGCTACTTATACAGGATATAGAATCAGGAAATTGGGAAAGTGCCAATATTAAAACAGACAACCTCTCTAATTCATGGAAAAAAATAGCCAAAAGAGTTCAATTTAGTTCTGAAAGAGATGAAATAAATCAATTTGATATATGCATCTCACATCTTCGCGGTGCCATAATGGCTAGAGATAAATCCAGTTCACTTATTGCTTTAAATGAGGCTTATGCTCATTGGAATGACCTTGGAAAATAAATATTAGAGCTTTTCTAAATGAATAATCTGCTTGTTAAAATACATAAAACTATAAATTATTCATGGTTTTATGTAACTATAGCCGTCACTTTGATTATTTACAAGTTCCAAAATTCCGGTAGGAACAATATCTACAAACGACATTAAATCTTCCTTTTTTATACTATAAGATTTTAACGCATTGTTACACGCAACAAACTTAATCCCTTTATGATCTAACTCTTTCATTTCACTGCTAATCCTTAAATCTAATTCATTATCGTAAGCATAAGCCTTTACAGCTTCTGAATTTGCTAAAATTTCAATATTAAAATTGTTAGTATTTATAGCCTCCAATAAATTATTTGTATTTTTTAGGACTATACTCCATTTACTTAGTTCATCTATATGAAATATAACTTTATATTCTAAAATGATAGTCATCTCCTTTTAAAAATATACTATAAGCTTCATATATCTTTATTTTTCAATTAATAATATGAAGCCTATAAAGATTTTACATGGAATTTTTTAAGCACTTTTTTATTTTCCATATTGTATTTTTTCACAAAGTCCATTTTCTTACTAAACTCTATCCTTAAATATAATATCAAGAATAGCAGATATTATATACTATATAAATAAATTTAATCCAGAATCTTCTGTTGCCCCCAGATATGAAGCAACTCCACCTATTTCAACTCCATCAATAAATTCTTCTTTTTTTATTCCCATTAAGTCCATACTCATTGAACATGCAACAACTTTAACACCCATGTCTATGGCATTTTTTATTAAAGTTTCTAGGTTATCGACATTATGCTTTTTCATTATTTGCTTTATCATTGCAGGTCCCATTCCCATCATGTTCATTTGTGATAACGGTAATTTTCCAGGATGAGCTGGTAACATAACGTCAAACATTTTTTCCATCATATCCTTAGAAACACTAGGCTTATCTGCACTCTTTAGTATATTAAGCCCCCAGAATGTAAAGAACATAGTAACTTCTTTCCCCATAGATGCTGCTCCTGTTGCTATTATAAATGAAGCTATTGCTTTATCTAAATCTCCACTAAATACAACCAATGTTGCTCCATTCTTTTCCACAACATTTGGTGAAGAAGCATTTTTCCTTAAGTCTGATGATGTTCCCTTTTGAATATATGCTATGAAGGCCTTTTCTTTATTATCAAATTCAGATTTTAATAAAGTATTTCCTGTTGAATCACACCATGATTTTATGTCTTTTGTAAATCCAGGATCACTTGCTTTAACTTCTAATATATTGCCATCTTCCATCTTCTTAATTTCTTCAAATACTCTTTTTATTGGACCTGGACATTGGAGACCGCATGCATTTAACATAGCATTTGCATTTATTTCTGTTATATCTAGATCTTCTAATTTCATTACAGCCACCTCATCTTTTATTTCTTCATTATTTTCATATTGATTTTTAATGCTTTCTTCTGCTCTTTTTACATATAGATATGTCTTTACACCACCATCTATATTTGCGCACCGTATTCCATTTTGTTCTAGAATTCTGCAAGCAACATATCCTCTAAGTCCAACCTGACAAGTTACGTATATGTTTTTATCTTTTGGAATTTCATTTAATCTACTTCTTAATTGCCCAAGAGGAATATGAATAGAATTATCAAAACCTCCCGTAACTAATTCGAACTCTTCTCTAACATCAATTATTAATGATTTTTCTTTGTCTAATTTATCTATTTCGTTCCATTGAATTGTTTTCTCAAATCCTTCAATAATATTTGATGCATAGTATCCAAGCATATTAACAGGATCTTTTGCTGAATTATATGGAGGTGCATAACAAGGTTCAAAATCTTGTAAATCAAAGACTGTAAAATTTCCTTTAATAGCAGCTGAAAGTACATCTATTCTTTTTTCAACTCCATCAAGTCCTACACCTTGAGCCCCAAATATTTTTCCTGACTTTGGATCAAATAGCAATTTAAAAGCTATTGGGAATGATCCAGGGTAATATCCAGCATGAGAACCTGGATGAATATGAATAGTCTCGTATGCTATCCCTAATCTCTTTAGTATCTTTTCGTTATTACCTGTTGTTGCTACCGTATAGTCAAACACTTTTGCAACTGATGATCCAAGAGTTCCTTTGTATTCAGTATTTTTTCCACATATATTATCTGCTACTATTCTTCCTTGTCTATTAGCTGGCCAAGCAAGTGGAATCATTGTTGGCTTTTTATTTACAAAATCCATAACTTCTACGGCATCTCCTAATGCATAAATGCTTGGGTCAGAAGTTTTCATAAATTTGTCAACTACTATGGCGCCTCTTTCATTTAAGTTAAGATTAGCTTCTCTTGCTATTGTTGTTTCTGGCTTAACACCAATTGATAATATAATCATATCAGTTGTGATTTCTTTTCCGCTACTTAGTATTATCTTTTTACCTTTACTCTCGAATGCAGACACTCCGTCTTTTAATATTAATTCTACATTTTTATCAATTAAGTGTTCATGTATTATACTTGCCATTTCTATATCTAGAGGAGCCATTACCTGCTCACCTGCTTCTACAAGTGTAATATCAATTCCTCTAGCATGAAGATTTTCGGCCATTTCAAGTCCTATAAATCCACCTCCGATTACAGTTACATGTTTAGGCTTGTTGTTATCTACATAAGATTTAATTTTATCTGTATCTGGTATATTCCTTAAAGTAAATAAATTATCACATTCATTTATCCCAGGTATCCCTGGTTTAAGTGGAGCTGCGCCTGGAGATAAAACCAAAATATCATAAGTTTCTTCATATTCCTCATTTGTTCTATAATTCTTTATTTTAACCTTTTTATTTTCTTTATCTATACTTATAACTTCATTTAAATTTCTTATATCTAAATTAAACTTGCTGCTCATTTCTTCTACTGTTTGAACTATTAATTTTCCTCTTTCATCAATAGTTTCTCCTATGTAATATGGAAGTCCACAATTAGCAAAAGATATGTATTCACCTTTTTCCACCATAATTATATCAACATTTTCATCTAGCCTTCTAAGTCTAGCTGCTGTAGATGCACCACCTGCAACGCCACCAACAATAATAATCTTTTTATTCATAAGAATCTCTCCTTTTAATTAACTAACTAGTATTGGAAATCATAAAATTGCTATTCTTTTATATCTTCAAGATATATTCATTAATCTAGTTTTCTGCATTGCAATATATCTTAATTTAAGTTTAATTTATATAGTTATTATTGTCTGTGACTTTATCACACATATGACTTTTTAGATTATTCTTTTGAAAATTGTGTTATATTTTTATCCTGTTTAATGCTGCAACCTATATATATTGTGCAATATTATAATAAAATTTCTGTATATTAAAACAGGTAGTCTAACCACAATTTAGACTACCTGTTTTGCACATTAATTCTTATGCCACTATTTATAAATATGCATTTACTTTATTTGTTATATTTTATTCTAACATAAAACCTGCTAAGTCTTCTACAGGAATTCCATCTTTAAGCTACATTAAACCTACTATTAATAACCTTGAGTCGTCTTACTCTTATCTAACAGTTTAGATACACCAGACTTTTCCTAATTTTCTATCTCATTAGTGGCTTCTTTAAAAGTCATTCTTTGCCCTACAAGTATACCTACCATAATATATTTCTGAAATAAATGTTCTAAACTAACTCCACCAGTAGCTTCTTCTAATGCATCATCAACTAATGGAGTAATATATCCAATCCAATCATCAGGGCTAAAATCATATGTATCTACCAATGCTACCCTAGCTTTAGATGCAGTATTTTTACTTTCTACAAGTATTCCAATCTTAGGTATTCCGCTAAGTTTTGTAATCACTCCATGATGAGAATTAAATTCTATTGTTAAATCTTTATTTACTCTCGCTTGAATATTATATTGAACTAGAAATTTTTCTGGACTCATTAAAACCAATCTATCAGCTTCATCTATTAACCCACTTAAATGATATGGTAATGCACAATTTGAAAAAGATACATGTGGTCCTCTTTCAAACATTATTATTTCATCTTCTTCACTAAGCCTTCTAAGTCTTGCTGCAGCTGATGCTCCCCCTGCAACTCCTCCAACTATTAATATTTTCTTCTTCATAATCACAAACCTCCTATTTAACTCATAAATTCTTATTTAAATTGTGAAATTTCCTGAGACTAAACTATTTTCTTTTAGTTCCTACATATGATCCAATACCCCCTGAAACATTAACAACATTAAATCCTTGACTTGTAAGTGTATTGCAGGCTCTTGCACTTCTGCCGCCTGATTGACACATTATGTAGTATTCTTTACTTTTATTTAGGTATTTTTCTGGCTCATTTAAAAGTTTACCCATTGGTATATTTTTAGCACTTTTTATACTACCACCTTTATACTCATAATCTTCTCGAATATCTATCAACTCAACCTTCCCTATTAACCCATCAATATCATTTACATTTATTACTCTTCCATTATCTTTCTTAAATAATCCAAACATTTTAATTCCTCCTCAAAATTTATCCTAATAGTTTTCTTTAATTCCTCATATTTCATTAACTTTTTAGCATTTCATTTAAATCCTTTAGTACTATTATTCTTCCTCCCTTAATTTTTATATATCCTCTTTTTTCAATGCTTTTCAAATTCCTGCTTATAACTTCTCTTACCGAATCAACTTCGAAAGCTAATTCACTTAATAGCTCCACAAACTTTATTGCTAAAATATAATAAAACAAATTCCATTTGAAACTCTTTTCTAAGGCTCCAATGAAATTTATACATTTGGGTATGCAATTTTTAATTTTGTACCTTAAATCAGAATCATTTTTCTATTCTTATTTTATAGTAATTTTATTATACCCTATTGCCTTTTTAGGGCATGCTGTTGCACACTTTCCACATTGAATACAATCTGGATGACTTAATATATCACCTTTATAATCATATGGCACTAAACCTATTGGGCATTTCTTTTCACAAATTTTACATGAAACACATGAAGATGATACATGCAATACTTTTTTACTTTTTCTAAATTTTCCTGTAATTGATGCTAGAGTTCCCATAGGGCAAAAGTTGCACCAAGTTCTATGATTGTATACTAATGATAATGCTATACCTATTATCGTTGTTACAACAATCAACCTATAGAATACCATTCCTATGCCGTAAAGGTCACCCCAATTTTTATATACACCTGAAGTAAACACACTCATCATTACTGTTAGTATTATAGCTCTAAAATAATATGACTTAAAAAATTTAGGTGGTATTCTTTTATTACTAAATTTTGAAACTACATTATCATAAAAATTTCCTCTTGGACATAAATTCCCGCACCAAAATCTCCCCTTATAAATAGATACAATTATCGGTGCTATCATACAAACGGCTGCAACTACAGCAAATCTTAAATCAAACATACCTAATACTATAAATGCTATTAATAGTGTAAATGAATACTTCTTCCATAACTTTGAACTTTTTTCCATTATTATCCTCCCCGAATTCACTATAATTATTTCATATAAATTTTATATTGTTTAAACACTTCTTCTTTATTCTATTAAATCATTCTATAATTCTCTGTAACTTTGTCACGAACTATCATAAATTTTGAATATAAAAATGATAACCTGCCATTTAATTTAAAATAGCAAGTTTATCATTAATAAATAATTAAAATAAAAATATCAATCCAATGTCCTTTTAAAATTTTTAATTCCATTTTTCCTGTATGATGCTAAAAATATATCCATCTCTATCATTTAGCGCTTCAAAGCTATTATACATTTTTAAGAAACTCGCTTCCTTTCTTAATACTAAGGATATAATCTTTTAATCATTCTAGGAATAAGTATTTTTTACATTAAACATCTACTTTAATATAATTCCTCCACAATCTCTAAAAACAAAACAGGCTGTGGAGGTAGTTCAATCATTTATGATGATTAGCAAAACTCTAGCCGTAACAACATTTGATTTTGTATTGCTTGGCTATCTCTGACATCATAAAAAGTGAATTCAATTTTACCTTCATTGTTCTTTGGGATATCTTCTAAACTTTGGCGAACTAAAGAAATATAAGCATCATCAAATCTATATAATAATACAGATGCCTTTACAGAATTTTGCTGTTGGTTTGCTGTTTGAGCATGGGCTTCTTTATAGCTATTTGAAAATATCATAGTAAAAATAAAAACTACTAATTCTATAATTAATAATATCTTTTTCAATAGTTTCATTTAAATCTCTCCTTTTATCTAACATTACTATTATCTATAAATGCGCAAATACTTATTAAAATTAAATTTTAAACACATGTATTAAATCGAATATACCAATAAAAAAATCGCAGGCGACTGTGGAGCCGTAGATTTTTTTTACGCATCTGCCTTTCCGAACGCATGTGAGGAAAATCTGGCAGGCGAATAAGATTTCTTTTTTATTCTTTTTCTATACAAAAACTAATTAAATAGCCTTCTTCATAAGTTATCCACAGATTCTATTACATTATAAATTCCTATAGAATAAAAAAACAGCAGCAATAGAGCTACTATTTTCTAAATCTATTTAATAATAAAACTTCGTAATTCCTGCTACAAGTGTTCCTTGTTCTTCCTGTATCATCACTTAATTTGATTATCTTAACTTTTCCCTCGCCCCTTCTACATCAAAATCAAGAATTGTATTTTTAATATCTTTTACTTTAGTATCTTTTAAAATAGATTCTGGTAAATCAAGTTTTTTATACACTTCATTTATATGCATACTTAATCCAATTGATAATTCCTCCAAAGTCATATACCCTTTTATTTCTTCTGGATTTATTTTTGTTTCCGAAGTTATAGGCGGCGGCGTAATCTCATATATTCCCATAAGTTTTGTGATTCCTATTCCTCCAAAGAATAGTACAAAAACTAATGATAACACAAACACTGGTTTAATGGATTTATTACTAATCTTAAATTCTAATGTATTATTTTTAGGACATGAAAGTATACAGCTTTGGCAATTAATACATTCAGCAGATTTAATTTCCTTAAGTTCAGAAACTTTGATATTCACAGGACAGTTTTTATTGCATATCCCACAATTAACACAAGTATTCTCATTTCTTATGATTTTTGATGGACTTAATTTTGAAGCTATTCCATAAAATGCACCCATAGAACAAAGATATTTACAGAAAAATCTATCATATAATAATGAACCAATTAAAATAACTATTAAAATAATTAAACCAATTGAATATTCGTCAATTAAAGATTCAAATCCTGCAGATGCATGTCCATATGCAGCCCAAGGATCATATGGATTTACCCATAAACCAGCAGTTATCCAAGCAAAATACAATGTAACTATGAGAATAATATATTTAAGGTATCTCAAAGGCTTGTCCATGCTTTCTGGAATAATAAATCTTTTTCTAAATACTTTTTTTTCCTATGACTCCAAAGAATTCTTGAAGTGCTCCAAATGGACATATAAGCCCACAAAAACTTCTTCTAAAAATTAATGCTATAATCAATGTTATTACAAAAATAATTATTGTACCTGAAAATATTTTATCTATAAATGTTCCTCCAAAAATTAAGTTGTAAAGTGACTCTAATCCTCCATAAGGACACAAAGCATGTATAGATGGTCCTTACCTCCTCCTCCTAGAAGCTGGTGGAGATAAGCTTCTACAGTACTATGTATCAAAAATATCGCAAGTAGAATATAACGTAGACTTTTTAAAACTTTATTATTTGGCATTTATTTTCCCCCCTAATACTTTTTATTTGTTTCCATTCAATAGTTTTTATGAATTTATATTCTCTTTATGAAAAGCAATTCTATTTCCTAAGTTTAAACTCATCATAGGATAATCCCCCTTTAGCAAGTCTTTCCTTTGTAATATTATCAATATTAGTACTTTCAATTTCATTCTTAATGCAAAAAAACTCTTTGGTGTCTACTTCACAGTGTGCATATCTTTTTAGAAGTATTGTAATATAGGGATTAGAATCCTTTGTATCTTCAATAATAGCTTTTCTTTCTATATATTCATCAGCATTAATTATTCCTAAAGCATATTTTTCTTTAAGAATATCAATTAATCTTATTAAATATGGATTTTCAATTTTCTTATTTCTAAATAGAACAAATAAGAAAACTGCAAAAATTATAAAAACAAATATTAAAATATCTGAACCCCAAAAGCCATATCCCATATTATAACCATACCCATTTCCAAATCCCATATGGTATTCATATCTCATAAAATCACCTCCGTCTACATAATTGAGAATAAAATAGTTATCGAATGAATAAATGCTCTTAATTTTCAGCTGCACATATTCTGAAGAATATACATTGTCGTATTCTTCAGAAATATCTATTAAAAACATTTCCAAGACATTCAAAATATTTAAGTATTTGAATATTCTATTTGCTTTGCATATATTTATGACAACTATTTGCCACAAACTTGTAGTAGTATATTTTTTGGAAATTATTTTATTAATAAAGAGGCGAAAAAATTTATGCAGAAGAAAAAGAAAGTATCCATTTTTTTAATATTATCAATATCTTTATCAGTTTTTATATTCTTTCATCCACTTTTTTACTACAAGTTTTTAGATAAGGATTTAACTGTTATAAACAATACTGTATATGCTAGTTCACTTCCAGATAATACTTTTAAAAGCACATATACTCCAAAAATCAAATTCGAAGATAGACCTGTAACAAAGGTTAACAGCATAAGTTTAAATATTTTAGATGAATCTAATATTACTAATGTTCCTATGCTGCTTAAATCACAGAGATACTATATACCACTCAATTTTATTTGTAATAAACTCAACTATACTATTGATATTTCAAATAATAAAATTTCTTTATCTAACAAAGATAATAAAATTTCTTTAACTGAAAATTCTTATACTAAAAATTCTAGGACAGGCTCTCTTCGTGGGGATCTGATAAATAATGATGGCGTTAACTATATTTCTATTTCTGATATAGAGGAACTTTTTAATTTAATTTCTATTTTTGACTTTAAAAACAATAATATAAGCTTACTTGATAACAGCGTCTCAATACCTAAAAACTCTTCAATATCTTATAGTGATAAAGTTGCTTTAATAAGATTAGAAGATTTCGGATGTGGAGGTAATTATTCTAGTGATAAAAATCAAACAAAAATAAAATTAATGGCGAATCTTTTTTATTCACAAGGAATGAAATATCACGTTAGCTGGATTCCTAGATTTAAATCTCCTACTGAGAATATTGATAATGATTTATTGACAACTGACAATATAACAAATGTTGGATTTGTCAATCTATTAGATTATCTCATTAATAAAGGTGGTGAAATAGGACTGCATGGTTATACTCATCAACATGATGATGAAAAAAGTGGACCTGGGAATGAAATGACTAAAGATGTGAATAATACAGTTGATCAAGTACGTGATATAGTCGAAAAGGGAATTGATACTGCAAGTGCTTTAAATATTCCTATTTCTTACTACGAAAGTCCTCATTATGGGGAAACTGAACTTCAAAGAAACGTTATTGAAGATTATTTTCAATTTATATATGAACCTTTCGACAGTACACGAAACAATATATATAATTTAGATGACTACCATTTATTTGTTCCAACACCTTTAGGATATGTACACAATTCAGACCCTACATCCATAACTGATGGGCTTAATAATGATGATCCTGATATACTTCATAGTTTTTATTATCATCCATTTGTTGAATTAAATTATATACATTTTAATATTGATGATAATAAACTTAATGTAACCTATGATGAAAATTCTCCGTTGCAAAAAATAGTTAAAACTCTTAAATCCGATAATTATGTTACAGTTCATATTGATGAACTTATAGATAAATAAATTCAAAAACTTTCAAATTTATTTATTTCTCTTTTTTACTTAATAAAGATTATTGACATATGCCACTAATAATATAATCATAATATATAAACGGCATATGTTAATAATCTTTTATTATATAATCAACCTAAACTTCTATAACTTTAAGTAATGTATTAGCCTATATGTTCTTTCCTTTCCAGTAACTTTTATAGCAGATAAATTCTCTCTAAATTAAATTTGTAGCTTCATCTTTTATTATTATATATTCTAAATGTAATGCCCTAGTTAAAGAAACATATAATAACCTTTCATCTAAAATGTTTTCTTTATAGTTGTCTTCACTTGGATTCAATATTATTGTACAATCAAACTCCAATCCTTTTGTTAAATATGATGGGATTATTATTAGATCTTCTGCTATTTCTTTTTCCTTGCCTAATATTAGTTCAAAATTATATTTGCTTTTTCCTTTTAGAAGTTTGTATATCTCTTCACCTTGTAACATATTTTTTGTAATTATTGCTACTGTTCTTTTTCCGTGGTTCTGCACTTCATTAATGATTTTCTCTATAGCTGAAATATACTCATATCCACTCGAAATTTTTACTATTCTAGGCTTTTCACCATGTCTTAAAACTGGTTTAGCATCCTTTAGTCCTAAGTTTTGAGATTGTAATGTTTTCTTTGCAAAATCAATTATTTCAACTGTTGATCTATAGCTTTGCGTCAATTGAATGTAGGTTGCATTTCCTTCAAATACTTGTTTGGTTATATCTTCCCACGTCTTTAGACCTTTATAATAATAAATACCTTGAGCTAAATCTCCTACTAAGGTTAACGCATTACCTTTAGCAAAACTATTAACTAAATATACTTGGAATGGGCTATAATCCTGAGCTTCATCCACTATAATATATTTAAATTTTTCTTCCTCATCAATTCCTTCAAGTAAAATTCTTATATATGCAAGAGCTGGCAAGTCATCTTCATCGATTATATTCTTCTCAAAATTACTATTAAATTCTTCCTTCATATAATCTGCCAATACCTTAGGAATCTTACTTCCAGTTGCTGTTTCAAATAATTCATCATTATAAAAATTATAATAGATATCTCTAGAATTTATATCCTTCCAATCTTTAAAGTAATTATTAAATTCCTTTTTACCGTTAGTTTTTACATTTTCCTTTATTTTGTCTCTCTCTTCATATAGACTTATAAGCAATTTTCTTCTTTCCAGTGAATCTTCATTTTCTCTTCTTATTTCTCTTATTTTCTTTTCCCATTCATTATCTATTTCTATTAATAGGCTTTCTATTCTTTCTTTTATTTTCAAATTTAAATATCTTTTTATCTCCTTTTTTCTTTTGTTAATAGGATAAGCTTTTAAATCTTTTATATATAACCTCATTATTTCTTTTTTATGAAATAATATCTCATTTCCAACTTTAATATCTTCAATATGAATTGCATCTCTTTCCATTAATGCTATATATCTATCAAGCATTGTTTTAAATAGCATGGTTCCTTTAACTTTGCTTGAATTTACAATAAGCTTTTTTAGATTTTCATCATTTTCTTCTATTATCTTTAATAATTTTTCATCCTTATTATAAACTTTTCCTTTTAGTTTTAACTTTGATAATACCATTTCCTCAAAAGTACTTTGATTTACTTCTTCCGCTCCAAGGCTAGGTAAAATATCTGAAATATAACTTAGAAATAGTTTATTAGGAGCTAAAACTAAAATTTCATCTCCACTCATGCTTTCTTTATATCTATAAATGAGATAAGCTAACCTGTGTAACGCTATTGTTGTCTTACCCGAACCTGCTGACCCCTGTACTATTATAGGCAGATTTTTAGGCCATCTTATTATTTCATTTTGTTCTTTCTGAATTGTTGCAACAACTTCTTTTAGCTTTTTACCACTGCTTTCTTCAAGATTTATCTTTAAAAACTCATCAACTAAATTTTGTCCTTCTTCTTCATTTATAATGATGTTATTTATTCCTTCATCAAATACTTTTTCTATATCACTATTCTTATATAAAAATTTTCTTTTTAATTCTAGCTTTCCTTCAACTATTCCTTGTGGTGCTTTGTAATACGCATCTCCACCAGTTCCGCTATAATAAAGATCCGCAACTGGAGCTCTCCAATCAACAACAATTTCTTCTCCATCTTTGCTATTACTTATACCTTTTTTCCCAATGTATATACTTTCAGTAAACCCCATATTTTCTCTAAAGTCTACTCTACCAAAATAAGGCTCTATTAAAGACTCTTCATATTTCTCAATATCTTGAGATAAATAACTAAATATTCTTTCATTAGCCTGCTTTTCTTCACTAAAGCTCTTTACTTGTTTATTTAAAGTTTTAATTTTTTCCCCTACTTCTTCAAATTTTTGTTTCTTTTCTTTTAATTCTTGTTTTATTATATCTTTCTTCTGCAGTAATACGTCTCTTTCTTCATTCAAAATTGTATCCATATTTACACACTATATAATGACAGGTAGCAAAATTCATTATACTTTTCCTTCCATTAAGATAAATTACTATAATTAGGTATTATACCATAATATCTCGAATTAATAATTTAAATTTTCTAATAAATTTTCACTTCTAGATCAATGTATATTATTTTACTAAATACAGTCAGAACTACTCGCTTGCAGTTGGTTTTTTAAACACCAAAACATAAAATTAAAAACTCAAGTAATTTCTTATTGGAATCACTTGAGTTTTTAACGTTCTGTAAATATAATATTACTTCGAGTCACTTTACTCTTATCTAAAAGTTTAGATATACCAGATGTTTCCCAATCTTCTATCTTACTAGTTGCTTCATCAAAAGTCATTTCTTTCCCCACAAGTATACCTATCATGATTAACGCTATAACTTTCCTTTATTTAAAAAACATTTTATTTGCCTTCTCCTAAAAAGTCTTATAAAGAAATATGCAATAATAGCAAAGCCTATTAATTCAGGTAAATAATAAGTTGGATCTGTGATAAGTCTAACAATATCGCTATTTACCCAATTACCTTCTGGTCTTGCAGGAAACTTCCATCCCAAGTATGGCCAAAACAATATATTAGGATATAACCACATGCTATCTAATACTAAATGAATAGAACTGGCGATACCCAAGAATAAAATATTATTTTTTCCATTTCTATTTATCATATATATGCCTATCAAAATCAGAACTAGAGAAAACATCAAGGTATGTCCAAATATTCGGCTATTATGAAATACACTGCGAAATACCCCAGCACCAATTGGCTTATCAATAATATCAGGTAATATTGATCCAATCAAAACATATCTATAATCAACAAAAACTTCCTTGCCACTTAACTTATTATCTTTATGTAAAATCACCTCATATGCCTTTATCGCTTCAGTTGTTAACCCCAAATGTCCAAAAAAAATCATTCATTTTCCTCCATTATTATAAAAACTATTTTTTATCGGTTCTAGTTTTTTAATTGCAATATAATCTATTTTTTTGTTACAACTAATTTAACAAAATAACTTTTCATTAAATTTTATCACTAAAACTCTTATGTAGTCAATTTTACCCTATAAAACATAGATATAAATTATTAAAAGTACAAAAAAACTCAGCCTAAAAAAAGCTAAACTTTCTTATACTTTTAATAATGTTTTTTAATTATTGAACATTATACATGCCTTTACTCTCCATATACTTAAATATAGATTCTCCATGCTTTTGTTCTTCTTTTTGTATATGATTTAATACATCTCGTACTTCAGTATCCTTGAATTCAAAAATTGCAGTATCATAAGCTCCTGATACATATTTTTCTGTCATTAATAAATCTGAGCATATTTCCTTATCTGACAAATTACTCGTAGAAGCTTGAGATTTATTTACATTTTGATCAACACCTTGGTTTTTTTGTCCACCTTGTTGTCGATTCATCTGAGGAACATTGCCACTTAGTAACTGATTAATTGTATTAAGATGACTTCTTTCAATTTGCTCATTATTCTTACAAATTTGTTTCAACTGTGGATCCTGTACCTGATTAGCATAATTTGAATATTTTTGTATACAAATTTCTTCATGACTTTTTTGATCTTCTAGTAACATTCTTTCTTTTTGTGTTAAATTTACTTGCATAATAAAACACCTCCATTTTTATTCTTTGAAAGTGTTCTATTTTTTATTCATTTATAATTGAAATTTATCAACCTCTTTTTTTACATCATTAAAGCTGTATTATAATTTCTTTGACCAGTTATAATTAATGGTTTAACGGAAAATAAATAGTAAATTTAGTACCTTGATTAATTTTACTCTCTAAATATATCTCCCCTCCATGGGCTTCAACTAATGCTTTTGTGATTGTAAGTCCTATACCTGATCCTCCAGTCTTTTTATTTCTTGATAAATCACTTCGATAAAACCTCTCGAAAATATAAGGTATATCTTTTTCAGGTATTCCAATCCCATTATCAATAACTTTGATAACTACATTCTCATTTTCATTTTTTAATTCAACTTTTACTTTTCCGTTAGGTTTTAGATATTTGTAAGAATTTGAAAGCAAGTTAGTTATAATCTGTTTAAATTTATCCACATCAATCATTGCAACTATATTAGGAGTTATACTAGTATCTAACTCATAATTTTCCTTGCTATAAAGTGGTTTAAAGGTATATATAATTTTTTCTAATTCTTTAGAAATATTAATCCTGCTTTTATTTAATCCTATACTAGTCTGCTCAAGTTTTGATAGATCACGAAGGTCATCAATCATTTTAGTCATTCTATCAATTTCTTCAAAAAAAACTTCAAATCTCTCACTAGTTGGTTCCCAAATTCCATCTGCAAATGCTTCTATATGAGTTTTTAATGTAGTTAAAGGGGTTCTTAATTCATGCGCCATATCTGAAGTTAATCTTTTTCTTAGCATTTCTTGATTATTTAAAGATTTTGCAAGATAATTCATAGAATCAGACAGCTCAACTATTTCTTTAGTACTTGAATTTACCACTGCCTCTACATTTAAATTACCATTTCTCATTTCGTTTGCAGTTTCCGTTATTTTAGCTAAAGGTTTTGATATTTGTCTTGAAATGATTATGCTGATAATAACTCCAAATATTAAAGCTGCAATAGCTGATATCAAAAATGAGTGATTTAATGTACTTATAAACGTTACTGATGCAGAAGATAAATAAGAAGTTCCAAAGTAACCCACAATTATCTTGCCTTCTTCCTTTTCATCAATATTTAGAGGATAATTTTCTTCAGTGTATTCCCCCATGTTTATTCCAGAATAATTACGCATCATCCCAGCCATAGGTCCCATCATATTTCCACTTCCCATCATTCCTCTATGCTGCAAATAAGATTTTCCTGAAGTATATATTGTATTATCATTTAAATCCCTAATTTCTATATATAATTCCTGTAATTCAGCATACCTTTGAATTTCATCATTATTTACTTGTGAAAAGTTTTTTTGTCCACCATATAAATCATCTATAATCTTTACCGCATTATCTATTTTTTCTTTGTGTTCATCAACTAAGTAGTCTTTAAATTTATTTCCTACTGTATAATTTGATATAGCACTTGCTAAAATTATCGAACCCAATACTGCTAAAATAAAGCCTAAAGATAATTTCTTCACTAAAGATACCTTCATTTTTTTACCTCATCATTACTCGGAATGAATTTATATCCCATTCCATATACAGTTGTTATATACGTAGGTTCCTTATGATTACTTTCTATTTTTTGACGGATATTTTTAATATAAGAATCAACTGTCCTGTCAAACCCTTCATAGTTTGCTCCAAAAGCTTTTTCTACTAATTTTTCTCTTGAAAATACTTGTTCTGGATTTGAAAGAAAAATTATTAAAATTTTAAATTCATTTGCTGTCAAATTTACAACCACGCCTTGCTTCTTAACTACCATCTTTTTAATATCTACTTCCAAATCTCCGTTATTAAAAATCAAAATATCTGCCATTGGAGAAAAATCTCTGTAAGCTCTCCTTAACAATGCCCTAACCCTTACTACAAGCTCACGAACACTAAATGGTTTTGTTAAGTAATCATCAGCTCCCATCGATATGCCTTCTATTTTCTCGTACTCTTCTGCTTTTGCAGTAAGCATTATAATGGGAACACTCGATATTGCTCTGATTCTATTGCATACTTCTTCACCAGTCATTTTAGGAAGCATTAAATCTAAAACAATCAAATGAATATTTTCGTTACTATATATATCTAACGCACTTTTACCATCCATGGCTGTAATAACATCAAAGCCATCTTTTTCGAGGTATGCCTTTATTACATCTAATATATTTTGTTCATCATCTACAACTAATATTTTGAATTTATTATTCACATTTACACCCCCAACTCTCTTTTCGTGATTATATTATAGTGTAAGCCTATAAAAAAGACTAGAGCGAGACAATAAATTATAAACATCTCTCCACTCTAATCTTAATAATAAACCTAATTCTTTTGTGAAAGTACTGATTTTCTCTTCAAATATTCTTCTTGAGTTATTTCTCCTCCAGCAAATTTTTCATTAAGTATTTTCATTGCATCATTAGATTTATTGGTGTAGTTTTTAAATAATTTAAAAGCAAGTACAATTAATGCAATAAATATTAACATTCTAACTCCCATAGCTAAAAACATTCCCCCATATCCTATAGAGCTTGCTGCCCCAAAACCTCCATATCCTCCAAAACCGCTACAAAACATGTATACTTTCCTCCTTACACTTATAAATTAATTATTTTCTATGTAACTAATTATATAAGTCAATTATGGAGGAATTATGGAGATTTAGTTAAAAAATCTGGTGCCCAATTAAATCAAAGACAAGTTTCAAAATTTAAAGTAGATTAGTTTTATATAAAAAATAGAAGCCTTTACAAGCTTCTATTTTTCGATGTTAATTCCCTATATCTTAAATATGGATACTGCTTCTAATAATTTATCTGCACATTCTTTTGTCTTATGTGTTTGTTCTACAACTTCTTCTGTTAAATTAACTACCTCATTTGACTTATTTGCAATTAAAGTTGTTCCTGTAGCGCCTTCATTAGTTGCCTCTGCAACTTCATTTATAGCTGTTATAATATCTTCTGTGGAATTAATAAGCTCGTCTGATATTTCACCTATAGTGCTAACTAATTCATTAAATACAATAGCATCATTTCTATATTGTTCCCCTGTGTCTACAAGTTTGTCATAATCTTTCATCACCTGAGTTCCAATAAAATTAATTACTTCATTTGATGTTCCTTTAAGGTCATTCACAGCCATAACAACCTCTTTATTTATCTGCTGTATTTCCATTGTCGTTTCTTTTGAGTTTTCAGCAAGCTTCCTTATTTCATCTGCAACAACTGCAAATCCTTTACCAGCTTCTCCTGCTCTTGCTGATTCTATTGCTGCATTTAGTGCTAATAGATTTGTTTGCTCGGTTATTTCTAATATCCTAGCTGTTAATTCATTTATTTTATCTACTGCTTTAGATTTCTCCACTGCAACGCTTAAGCTTTCTTGCATTTTCAAAGTTATGCTGCTAGATTGCTCCCTTGATTGCAATGCGTCAGATTTAAGTTTTTTAGCTCTTTCCTCAATTTCCTTTGCAGTTACCTCTCCGCTTCCAACTCTTGATTCCATAGTCTTTATTATGGATTTCATATTTACTGATGAAGCATTTACTTCCTCTGTAGATGCTGCCGTTTCCTCCATACTTGCAGATAACTCCTCAGTTGTAGCGGATACATCTGAAATTTGGTTATTTAAGTCTACTATATTATCTTGTGTAAAGTTTATTGAATCTAAAACCACATTACATTCACCTTTAACACCAGTTATTATATTCCTTAATGATTTTTGCATTTCATTTATAGACTTAAACATTTTTCCTATTTCGTCTTCTCTATCCACATATTTTTTGTCAACCTCTACTGTAAGATCTCCTTTAGCCAGTAACTCCATTTGTTCTTCCGCGTATCTTATTCCTTTTGTCATTCTTTTAATTACAATATGTATTACAGCAATAACAATTAATAATGATAAAACTGCTGAAATTAAAATAACATTAAATATTTTATTATAGCTTTCTAATGTTTTCTCTTTTGGAATCTGGCTGCATAGTATCCAATTAGTCTTTGTATTTTCTAAGTTAACCGGATCTGCTACCATTAAAACTTCCTGTCCTTTTTTTACCGAAGTTCCATAAGTATAAAATTCTTTACCTTGTGAAGTTTCACTTATAACTTTTGCCCAAGTTGCATTATTTTGTTTTGCATCTTTCATCTTTAGGCTTGGATCTTCACCACTTGCTACATAAATACCTTGGTTAGATATTAGTTCAACTGTGCCTCCTAGTGGTGTTTTTTCTAATACAAGTTTTTCTAATGTATCGAGCTTATAATCTATAGATATTACTCCCAAGAACTTTCCACTATCGTCCAATATAGGCATAGCTAAAGATACCATTGAAATATCTTGTCCATTAACAGTATAAACTGTTGGTTCTGTAATATAAGTTCCTTTTAATTCCTTTGGCTTATTGTACCATGTCATATCTGTCTGATCATCATAGGCTGGTAATACTACTATTTGATCTCCATTTCTACTTGCATAAGGTATGAACTTTCCATCATCTGCAAACTCTTTTCTGCCTTTATAATAATCGTCTCTTCCATCAAATGCATTCGCCTCAAATGCAACTGTAACTCCAAAAATTTCAGGATCAGTCTTTAATATTTCTTTTTGAATTTCAATAACAAGATCTCTATTCTGAGAATTAAGCTTAATTTCATTGGTTAGTGCCCCCCTTAAATCCTTACCTATTGTCTCTAGCTTTTCAAAGTTAGATGTGATTTGTGCTGCATAAGATAAAGATATTTCTTTTGCTAAAGTTTCACTATCCATTATGCTTTTAGACTTTATTTGTACTAATATACTTGCAAACACTCCTATATAACACACAAGAATTATTGATCCTATTATTATGCTTATTTTTGTCCCTAAATTAAACTTTTTAATCATGCAACGTGTCCCCCCTTATGTTCTAATCTATTGCAACAATATAAGTAATTATAGCACTAATTTGTCATATATTGTAGTTTCTTAACGCAATTCTAACAGTTTTATACTGATTAGTATAATTATTGAGTATTTTTATTTTACAACCAAATCTTAGGTTAACATTTCTATTTTTTATTCTTTTAAAATACTAAATAGAGTTAATTATATATTGGAGGAATACTTCTCTTATCTTTCATATAATTTTCAAGAGAAACGTGCAGTTCTTTTTTTGTGTTCACAGATGCAAAGAAAACTTCATCCAAATTTTTTACATCAAGCTTTCTCAATTCTTCATGTAACCAATCATTAGAAAGTTCAAGTTTAGCAAGCACATCTTCATACACCTTTCCATCAATTATTACCGGATACGACAATGACGAGTTCTTTTTTTCTAACTTCATGTCTTCTATTGTAATGTTTTCCTTACTAGGCTGCTTTAGTATAGATAATTTACCGTTTGCTTCAATAATCCCCAAATATACGTCCTTTATATCAAACATCCCCTGTTCCCTTATCATTTGTAGTACGTTATCTATTGAATAACGCAATCTTTTAAGATTACTTTTTATCAGTTTACCGTCTACAACAACTATTGTAGGCTCAAAAGTAATAACATGACCCAACTTTCTATATTTAATTATAAGTTTTGAAACTATTATCTGTAATATTCCTATTAGCACAATTGCTACTGCAGTATGAATATGTGGTATTGCTGGATCTGCTATATCAGCTCCAACTACTGCCCCAAAAGTTATTATTATAAGAAAATCAAAAACCGGAAGTTCTCCAATGGATCGTTTTCCCATATAAAATGTTACTCCTAGCATCAGTGGCATGATTGTTACTATTCTTCCCCCTACTATTAGAAGTTCCTTAATTAATTCCATATAAACACATCTCCCTTAATGGTATATCTGTAATAATAGTGTTAACAAGTAACATAATAAACATTCATTATATTTTCTAATTGCTACCGTTTGAAGTATTCATCTATTAGCGCCAAATTTTTACAGCTTCTGATGAAACATTACTTGACCAATTGCTTGAAAAAATAGAATTAAAACTGTTCCACTAATTTATAATATATTTCAATAATTATTAGCATTTGTCAATTTTATATCATTCTTTTTGGCCTTATTGTCAAATGCTAATAACCTAAATTTATTATTGGCTCGTTGTCTTTTTTCATTTCCTTTGCTCTTAACTCAATTTTCTGAATCTATCATATTAACTTCATTAAATATATCTTGTATAAATTTCTCAAAGTTTTCCCTTTGAGTATGCTTATTATCTTTATATATCTCTTTTGAAGTTAGTATATTATTTAATTTTTCAGCGTTTAGTATTCTCATAGCTTGGAATTTGTTTTCTTCATATAAATCTCTTAAAGTTTCTCCTATTTTTAGAAGACTTTCATAATGAATCCCACTTGAAAATCCTCTGATTTCTGATTCATCTGTATATTCGCTGGCAAAAAATAAAGATTTAGCAAGCCACCCCTCATCAGCAATTCCCATTCTTGTGGTATTTGTTAAAACAAAGTTCAAGTATTCTGAGAACTCAGTAAATTCACCTGTAATAGTCTTTATTCCAACAATCGGATACCATAGTCCTTTGATTTTTCCACTATTTGTTCCTGATGATCTAAAAAAAGCTAGAGTTACTTTTTCTATTCCGTAAATATATTCAATACTTACATCAATTAAGCCAATCATTCTAAAAGGTTTATTAGAATACACATTAGCTCTGAAACTTTCATTATATATTTTTAATATTTCTATTGAATTTGACATAATACATGCCTCCTTCACTTAATCTTTTGATTGTTTTGAAATAAACCATGTGATGTTAAATATATAATATTAAATCACATGGTTTATTTTTTAAAATTTATTCATACTTTTTATTTTTTCAAGTTGTTTTCTTATTTCTTCAATATCTTTATAACTTTCCTCAATACCCATGAGTTTTTTTAGAAATATCTTTTCCTCTGAATTCAAATCAAGTTCTTCAAACCAAGGTCTTTCTTCTAATTCAGTTTCTTCATATGATGAATAATATAAATGAATTAGAAAGTCACCTATAAACCAGTAGTCCATCTCTCTAACATATTTTTTATTATCTATAATTCTAGCTAACCCAAAATCAATTAGCGATAATTCTTTATTTTCTTTCAATATTACGTTTGGAAGTCTAATATCCCGGTGTACAACATTATTATTATGCAGTACCTGTATTAGTTCTAGGATCTGTCCTCCGATTTCATAAATCTCACTTCTACTAAATTCATATTCATCTCTAACTAACAAGTCTTCAAAGACTATACCCTCTATATATTCTAAAATATATCCTTCTCTATATTCATCTTTAAAATTTGATATAAACTTTGGGAATTTAGGATTGTCTAAACCTTGTAATATTTTCTCTTCATAGAACAATTTTTCTCTAGTTTTTTCAAGCATATCTTCTTTTAATTGTTTTATTACAAACTTTTCACCTTTGTCATTTATAGCCAAATATGCAATCCCATATCTTCCCTCGCCTATTACCTTAATAATTGAATATCCATTTACTATTTCATTGATGTTGTAATACCTATCCATATTACTAATCTCTATAAAAATCTATCTATAATTCTATTATCTGCTATAGGATTCACTATATGGTCTGCTGTAAGAATAGCTTGCGTTGCTTTGTGATCTGCTGTCATTACTTCTTGATCTACTTTCATTGCTCTTTGACCTGCTTTCGTTACTTCTAGAATGACTTGAATTACTTCTTGATTTACTGTCACTGCTTTTAGATCTGCTTGCTTTATAATATCCATGTCCTTTATATGACTCATTTTGATAAGCTCCCATATAAAACACCTCTTTCGTATTTTTTAGCTATAATAAGCTATTTTTCACTTATATAATATGAATGAAATCTATGTTATGTTACTTAATTTAGATAAAAATACAATGGATATATCTTGCAGTTTTTTAACACAATTCTAACATCTTTATACTAATCAGTATAATCATACTGTGCGAGTTTAGATTTTTTTACTAATCCGCCATTTTCACAATTTATACCCATAAGTGATACAATGCCACAGATTGTCTAGATATATAATTTCACAGAAACTAAAAAAGTCTAACCCTATGACCGTAAATTGCTGGGTTAGACTTATATTATCTTAATTCTAATTTTCTTCAAAAATTTATTCAGAAGGTTTATTTACATTCACTGTGCCTCGTGGATGATGAGGCGGTGCATAAATAACGTATACTTTAAGAGGTTTGTTACCTGTATTAATAACATTATGCCAAGTTCCAGCAGGAACCATGATTGCAAAGTCATCACGGGCATTTGCTTGAAACTCTAGATTATCTTTGCTTTTTCCCATTTTAACAATTCCTTGACCATCTTCAATACGTATGAATTGATCAGTATCTGGGTGGATTTCTAGACCTATATCATCGCCGACATTGATACTCATTAATGTAACTTGGAAATGCTCTCCTGTCCATAAAGCAGTACGAAAGTTGGTATTTTGCTTTGTAGCTTTATCAATGTTAATTACCAAAGGTTGTGGTCCATAGTCTTTAAGATCCATTTTGCTATTTCCAGTTGCTGATTGTGGAATATCAGCCCTATAATCGTACTCCATTTCATCAAATAGCATAGAATATGGAACAGACCTGAAATTAGAATTCTGATATGTCCAATTATTATTGTATCCGTTCTCTAAGTTATAATCTGATGTTTCAGTTGAATAATCTACTGAATACATTCCATCATTATTCATACTTTTCTTCCTTGTTTATTATTTCAAAAATATAATATGTTATAATTTCATGGATGTTCTATTTTTTAGTAAATATTCATATTAAAAGATATTTTTTAATTTTTAATATCTACTTTAAAACATAAAGATTTAGAGACGCCTTATGAAGATTATAATTATTTATTTAATACATCCTATACTCATATTATTTAAATAAATATCATAGTTATTAATTATAATCTACATATAAGTGGGTGTAAGTCATGACAGGTTTTGAAAACTTAACTCCTGAAGATTCTTTAATTTTAACAAATGCAATTGCTATTTCACTTGCAAAAGGTAAAAACGCTGATGAAATAAATGTTATTGGAAATTTCCTTGTGGGTATAGGTTGTTTACTACTGACAATAGCCTCACAACAACAGTATTTAACTGTATTACAGGAATCTAGGAATTCTAATTCTACACAAAATAACAACAATAACAGCAACAACACCAATAATAATAATAATAATAATAATAATAATGCTGCTAAATCAACTGCAGCTGATGATGTAATAATTGGTTAGCTTTAGTAGATTAAATATACTTAATCTACTAGGGTTATCCCAAGATTTTCATAGAATTCCTTATTAATATCATGACATTCTTTAATACTATTATCTTTCCTAAATTTTATTACATATTGCTTCATTCCTTCTCCATATATGCCATCTAAATTTCCAGGATAATAAGCTTTTTCCTTCATTTTTCTTTGTATCTCAAAAACATCTGAGCCACTATCTCCAGGCTTTAAATTTACTAATCATTTTTTCAAAAGGGCCATATTGACCTGCGCAGTAATATATTTTTTATATATTTTAAATCTAGCATAATTCTTATACCCTATTCCATAGCTAATGATTAATTTAATCATTATAATCTCAATTCCAACACTAACTCTTATCACAATAGCTATCATTATCAATTGATAAATCACTTCAACATTAACCTATTGACTTTTAGAGCATATAAATATAATATAGTGTTAATTTGTTTTATCAAATGATAAAACTTATGTTAAATTATGGAGGCGTTTTATATGAATGCAAAAGTTAAAGTTGCAAGATTATCTCTATTATCAAATAGCATCCTAATAACTCTAAAATTAATTGTTGGACTTGCTACTGGTTCAGTAAGCATAATATCTGAAGCTATACATTCGACTATGGATTTGTTAGCCGCTATAATAGCGTTTTTTTCAGTTAAAATATCTGATAAACCAGCTGATGATATACATCCCTATGGACATGGAAAAATAGAAAATGTTTCTGGCGTAATTGAAGCAATTCTTATACTATCAGCTTCTATTTGGATAATAATTGAAGCAGTAAAAAAATTAACAATTCCTGGATCTGTGGAATCAATTGGCCTTGGATTTATAGTTATGTTTATTTCCTCTGCTATAAATTTTATGGTTTCCAGAAAAATATATAAGGTTGCTAAACAAGAAGACTCTATAGCTCTTGAAGCTGATGCGCTTCATCTAAAAGCTGATGTTTATACATCATTAGGTGTAGGAATTGGTTTGTTTCTTATATGGATAACTAAGTTGAATTTTTTAGACCCAGTTGTGGCTATTTTAGTTGCCATATTTATATTAAAAGAAGCCATTGAACTATTGATCTCTGCATTCAATCCACTTTTAGATACTAAGCTATCTAATGATGAAATCAAAATTATTCAAAATAGCATAAATAAGTTTTCGAGTATCTATTGTAATTACCATAACTTTAAAACAAGAAAATCTGGACGAATTAGGTATATCGAATTACATTTAGTATTTCCTGAAAATATGCGAATTAAAGATGCTCACGACGTATGTGATAGAATTGAAAATGATATAAAAAAATCTCTAAATTACTCCGAAATTATGATTCACTTAGAATCTTCAGAGTATAATCCTAATTGCGCTAAATGTAAGAATAAGTGTGATTAAAGCTAAGCTATACAGAATATATAATCATAATAATCTAGATACAGTTATACTAAATAAAGCGATGGATTAAACATATTCCACCGCTTTATTTGCAAATCTGCCTTCATACACTTTTAAAAGTTATTCAAACAAAGCGAAACTTTTAAAAGTAGATTTTTGCAATCCGCCTGAATTTAAACCTATATTCTATTATTTATAAATGTGCATTAATTTTATTTAGTATATTTTGTTTTGGCATAAAGCCTGCTAAATTCTCCACTGGTTTCCCATCTTTAAATACAATCATAGTCGGTACTGCATATATTCCGTACTTTTCTGCTATTCTTTCACTTGCATCTATATCAACTTTAAAGAATTTAGCTTTCCCCCTAGCTTCCATACTAGCTTCTTCAAATACTGGAGCTAACATTTTACATGGTCCACACCAAGTTGCGAAAAAATCAACAACTGCTATTCCTTTTGAGTTCTCAACATTTTCAATAAATTCATTACTGCTTATTATTCTAGCCATAATTAACTCCTCCAATTTATAATTTAAATTTTTCTTTTCCTACACTTAAAGTATAGTCTTATTTTCAAATTAATTCTGTGACTTAATCACCATATATTTTACTTCTTTGATTAATCAATACTTTAATTTTAATTTAATGTTTATCTCATTTACTCAATAATAGCTGCACTTGACTTTTTAATTCATCTTCAGTTATTTCTCCTGAATGATCTTCAATTATATTTCCATCTTTATCAATAAATAAAGTTCTAGGTATATATATAATATTATAATTTATTGAAGCAGTTCCATCATTATCAAATAAAATTTTCATCTCATAATCATTATCTAATATATATTTTTTAGCTTTATCCATTGTTTCTCTTTGACCATCTGTTAAATCCACCATTAAAACTGTTAATTCTTCTGCTTTATATTTACTTGAAAGTTTATTAAATAGAGGCATTTCTTCTTTACAAGGAGGACACCAGCTAGCCCAAAAATTTACTATAACAGGTCTTCCTTTATAATCTGATAACTTCACTTTATTAAGCTTTTCATCATATACAACAAAGTCCTTTTCCGCTTTTTTATCTTGTACAGTAGGAGTGTCAGTCTCTTCTTCTTTATCCTGAGAAGTATCTTTACTTATGTTTATATCTTTCTTATCATATTTGGGACCTAATGAGTTATATGCCAAATATGATATAGCTAAAAATCCTGCAAAACCTATTGCTGTTACTGTTAATATTAATTTTTTATTTTTCATAAAAACCTCCTAGATTGTAAGGAATGAAATTAATTTGTTTAGATATCCAGTCATAATTGCAATTCCTACAATTATAAGGATTAACCCAGATAACATATTTATAATTTTGTAATTTCGTTTTATTAAGTTAAAAGTATCTTTTAAGCTATCTATTAAAATAGCGCATATTATAAAAGGTATTCCAAGTCCTATACTGTATATTAAAAGCATTAGTGTCCCTTTTAATATATCGTGAGAGTTAACTGCAATCATTAAAGCTGCACTTAAGAATGTGCCTACACAATGTGTCCATCCTATTGCAAAAATCATTCCAAATAAAATTGATGATAAAAACTTAAAAGTTCTTATTTGCACATTTATCTTTGAACTTCTTTCTAAAAATGATATTTTAAATAACCCAATATAATTGATTCCAAAAACAATTAATATTAATCCGCTTATTATATTAATGATATTACTTTCAGTTTTTATGAAACTTCCAAAAGACCCTGCAAGACTTCCAAGCAGCGTAAATATCACTGTAAATACCAATACAAACCCTAAAGAATTTACTAATGCATTATACTTATTCTTATTATTTGTTATATTGTCTCCTGCAAAATACGATATGTAAAGAGGTATCATAGGCAAAATGCATGGTGATATAAATGCTATAATTCCTTCTAAAAATAATAGAAAATATTCCATAGCTTGTCCTTTCCTTATAAACATGAGATTTTATGATATATTACCTTTATTATACATTATAAATTATTTATAAAAATTTTTATGTGATTTAGTCACATTTTAATAAAGACCTAATATATAGATAAATAGCTTTTACTAACTTAGACTTATGTTGTAATTAACTGAAATTACATATTTTTTTATTAATTTTATATTATTGACATATGCCATTAATAAGTTTATTATAATATATAAATAGCATATGCCAACAATTTTATTTGCTACATATGCTAGATTTATATACTTATTGGAGGTTTATATTATGAAAATTGCATTACCCTCACGTAATAACAATATCGATGATCATTTCGGACACTGTGAATATTACACGATCTTCACAGTTGATACACAAGCCAAAAAAATAATAGATTCTGAAACCCTTGAATCTCCAGCTGGATGTGGCTGCAAATCTAATATAGCATCTACGCTTTCTGATATGGGTATTAAAGTTTTACTTGCTGGCAATATGGGTGAAGGAGCGGTAAGAGTTTTAAGCAACGCAGGAATAGAAGTATTACGTGGATGTTCTGGAGATGTAAAAGCAGTTGCTGAAAAATGGCTTGAAGGTTCTCTTATAGATTCTGGAGATTCGTGTCACAATCACGAATGTCATAACTAATATATCTAATAATAATAGACTCAATATTATATTGGTCTATTATTATTTACTTTCATAAGCTTAAGCTTCTATAACTTTAAATAACTTACTACTCTATATTATTTCCTTTACACCAATTTTTACAAAATCCTGCTTTTTTATTGCACATAACTTTATCAGATCCACAACTTGGGCATACCGCTCTATCTTGATCATAATTTATTTCATAAATTGTTTCACATTCTGCACATTTAAATTTACAAAGCTTTGTAGTATAATGACCACCACTTATCCTTATTGCCTTACCTTCTGTTAGAGCTGTAACTACTTTTTTTCTTGCGCTATCTATTATATTCTGAAATGTCTGCCTCGATACCTGCATTTTTTCAGCACATTCTTCTTGATTTAACTCCTCAATATCCTTTAATCTCATGGCTTCAAGTTCTTCCACTTTTAAAGCTATTTCTTCGATTTGACATTTTGGCTTTCCACATGGTACAAAATAATCATCTTCTGGGAAAAATTCCACTCTTCTAAATTTAGTTGGTCTTGCCACTTTTTTATCCTCCTTGGATTACTATATATTTAAAGCACGTAATACCTAAATCTATTATAAATATTGATATATATGATAAGGTTAAGTTCCTATATTTTTTTCTTAATCAAGTACCTTACTTTACTTACTAAAAGTTTAAATATAAGTTTATTAATGAAACCATATATTTAATTATACTAGATTAAATAAAATGCTTCAAATTTGTGTTAATACTTGTATTTAATTCATCAAAATAAATAAAGGCGGCTAATAGCTAGCTACCTTTATATTGTTTAATATTACTATAGTTTAACATTCCATTTTATAATAAATATATTAGATATAACTTTAACTTTATTTATTGCCATAATGTATAGATGCAATTCCAAAAGTTAAAGATTCATATTCTGAATTTTTAAAACCTATCTTCTCAAGCGCATCCTTAAGCTGCTTTTTATTCATAAAATTATTTACCGAATCTCTAAGATAATAATACGCTTTTTTATCACCTGTACCTATTGAACCTACTGCTGGTAACACATGATTAAAATATAAGTCGTATATATTTTTTAAAATAGGTATATTAGGTTTAGAAAGCTCTAAACATACCACTTTCCCTCCTGGTTTTAAAACTCTATACATTTCTGATAATGCTTTATTTTTATCTGGAATATTTCTTAACCCAAAAGCAATTGTGATGCAGTCAAAAGTATTTTCTTCAAAGGGCAATTCTAAAATACTGCCTTTAATTAATTCATACGTATAATCCTTTAATGATTGATTTAGCCTTTTCGCCCCAACGTTAAGCATTTCTTGGCTAAAATCTACACCAATAACTGTTGTATTTTTTCCAACCGCCTTACATTCATAATTAATCATTTGTCCTGTACCACAGCACAGATCTAATACTTGATGCCCCTCCTTAATATTACATATCTTTATTGCTTTTCTTCTCCATAATCTATCGATGTTTAAAGTTAATATTGAATTTAACATATCATATCTCTTTGCAATAACAGAAAAAATCTTTTCCACATCTGTTACATTAATTTCAGCCATTATAACCACCACACATTCTTTTATTTTATGCTTATAAAACCTAATAAGTATTTAAATTAGTTATATTTCTTTAAATTAAGCTTTTTAACTACTATTTTTGATTTCCATATATCTTATTACATTAGTGGAAACAAAACAAATACTGTGAAATCCCAAATTGCATGAGATATTATTATTGGAACAAGGCTTTTTTCTTTCTTATAAATCCATCCCCAATACATTCCACATACTAAGGCAGCTACCACAAGCATAAAGTTCAATGTAATTATATGAACACCAGCGTACAATAGCGTTGCAAATATATATCCTTTATCTTCTCCAAATTTTTTTGCAAGATTGTTTTGTATAAATCCACGCCAATATATTTCTTCTCCCGGCCCTATTATAAATAATAGTAGAGCTCCAATAAGTAATGAATTTCCTTGTGCTCTATTGCTATAAACTGATGCGATTTGAGCATCTTTAAATGGAAACAAATATCCTGAAATTATATTTCCAGCATAAAAAATAAAGTACAATATTATTGCTGAAATAATTCCGATTAATATGTGTCTTAACTTTATATTTCTAAATGAAATTAAGTTCTTTTCAGAAAACAAAGCTACCATTACTAACGATAATATGGATACTCCCATTTCAATCCAAAAATTAAATGGTTTTAATACAAATATTACAAACCACAATATTGTAGCTATAATTAATGAAGAAATAATGATCTTATTCTTACTTTTCTCTCTCTCCAAAACTTTGCCACCTTTCTATAAAATATAAGCTAAAAGTATAGATAAAATTAAAAGAATTCCAAATTGACCTTGAAGCTTTCCACTCTCTTTATCAAGTTCTGCGATATTACTACTTGAATCTCCAGCTGTTCTTAATTTGTTAATGTTTTTAACAGCAGCTGATACTGTTAATAAACAAATCAAACTTAAATAAGGAATATATTTAAAAATAATCATTATGATGAGTGAAATATACGAAAGTATAATCAAGCTTGAATATACTATTTGTGCATTCTTATAGCCTACACTTATTGACAGTGTTTTAATACCAGCTTTCTTGTCATGTTTTATATCCCTAATATCATTAGCATGCAATATTGCAGTAGTAAGAAGTGCTGTTGGGATTGATATTAAAAACGACTGCACGGTAAACTCCTGCATCTGCAAATAATACCCTCCAAGTGTCATCAATGGTCCAAAAATTATAAATACTAAAGGTGCACCTAATCCTCTATATTTGATCATTAACGGTTTTCCCGTATAAAAATATCCACATAAAGCTCCAACAATCCCTAAAATGAGAATCATAATGCCTACATTGTAAGCTAAAAACAAACCAATTAAACATCCTAAAATAAGTAATAGAATACCGCTTCTATAAACTTCTTTTAAAGTCAGCAAGCCTTCAACAACAACTCCGCTAGAACTATGAGATTCCTTTGTATCAACTTTATTTATAAAATCATCATGATCATTCAGTAAATTAACTGAAGCCTGCAGAAAAACAATCGCTATGATCGAAAGTATAAAATATTCAAGATTAAAATTAGGCTCTTTTAATGCTAATATTTCCCCAAGCACAACTGGAATTGCTGAAGCTGTTAAAGAAAAAGGTCTTGAAGCTCTGATAAATAACTTAATTTTTTCAATTGTCATTTTCTTTTAATCTCCTCTATCAACTAATCTTTCTTCATTTGTATTAATTTATTCTTCTTATAAGATGCAAGAAAAATAATATTATAGCTTATCTAAAATAATTTTTAGATAAGCTATAAAGGATCATTACATACGCATTGCCATAGGTAGTGAGAATAACATTATATTAACTACTGCTAGTAATATTAAAAGAATAGAATATACTATTGTTGTGCTAACTTTTTTAGATTCATAATTATTCTTCGATATTTTATATACAGTATATATTGAACCAAGAGTTCCAATTGCTATTAATATAAACTGAAACGCTTGTATCGTTGGGTCATCTAAAATAGCTGAAGATGTATGTTGAATTTCAACTCCAAATAATTCTATAAATGTATAGAATACAGATTTTCCTTCTGCTAGTAAATGGAATAAATTATGAGCTATATGTGCAGCCATATCTAATGGTATGAGCGCATATCCATACTTCGTGAAATTTTCTTTTAATGAAGCTTTATTAAATGTTTTTGCAACTAATCCTGTTATAGATAACAATGCTACTGGTATAGCCATAGCTATAATAAATGTTATAGTAAAAGTAATAGCATAATTTTGTGTTCCTGTTACATTTTCAAGCCATGCAAGCATTCCATCCCATATTTCTAACATTGTAATGTTTTGTACAAATACTATACCCATAATTACAACAGCTAAAAATGATGCATCTAATCGTGGCTTTCTAATAAACCATAATTCTTTAGTAGGTGGACGCAATGATATTTGAATTGAATTGTTAGGACAATTCTTTACACAATTACCACAGAAATTACATTCTGCATTATCTTCCATAGTTTTTGGGAATTCAAACATAGGACATCCTTCTGCCCTTTCACTCCCTTTATAACAATGTGCTGCTGTACATTTAGCACATATATCTTTTGTTCCACGTAATTGCAGCATCCCTGCTCTTGAATAATTTCCAGATAATCCGCCTAAGAAACATAGATATCTACACCAGGTTCTACGTTCCCAAAAAGCACCTGAGAATATTACACCAATTGTAATAAGTAGGAGTAATGTTCCTGAACCTCTAGGTGATTCAACGACTCCAAAAACGTGATCACTCCATGTAATTGCTAAGAACATTGCATCTATAAGCCATACTCCGTATTTTCTTAGAAATTTGGGTACTGGCTTTTTGCTTCCTACAAATTTTTGTACTACATCACTTAAGGCTCCAAATGGACATATAGCACACCAAAACCTACCTGTTAAAAATAATAGTATTGGAAGTATAGGCCACCACAATACCCAAGTTCCCGCTGTACCAAAGTTATCGTGAGCTTCGTCAGGTCCAGTTAGTAATTCAAACACGATGAATGCAAATACTATTCCTACAAATAGCTGAAATATTCCTGGATACCACTTACTTTTAATGAAGCTCTTAAGTATTTTATTATTTAATAAATTATTTCCTCTTTGCTCTTGTGATGCCTTTGTTTCATCACTAAGTTTCTTGTCCAACTTCGACATTAAACTATCACCTCTATTCTTTATCTTTATTTGCTACTTTTTTTCTTTACTGCAGCTACTATAATTATTACTACCACTATTCCTACAAATCCACCTATAACTACCCAGTTTGGTCCACTGCTAACCACATCCGCATCAAACTCTACATCCTTCTGTTCTCCATTTACCATAATGTTAGCTGTAATAACCCATTTACCTTTATCAGTGAAATTAATTTTCCCCATGTATTGACCATCTTTACTATTTTCTAATGATACTTCAATTGGCTTTTTACCATTCATATCCATGCCCATATCAGAGTTCTTGTCCATTTCTGCACTAATCTTAACATCAGCATTTTCAATTTTTTTATCATTATTATCATGCAATGTGATCATTACATCATTATCACCGGTTTTAACTTTGTTATCTTTATTAAACGTTAATTCTGCATTTATACCATTTACACTTTTTTCTGTTCCTTTCCCCATATCCATGTTACCCATTCCATCAGCAAAAGCTGCTGTTGAAAGGCCTAACGTAAGAATTAAACTTAATATTGCACCTCTAATTGTTTTCTTTTTCATTGTTTTTTGACTCCCTTCATTATCACGTCTAAAGACTTAATTTCTTTTTTGTTATATTTTTATTTTCTATGCTATATTTATTGTTTACCATATTTCTTTTTCCAAAAGGATACAATTAACTGATCAATCCCAATTTTATAAGCGTTTGCTCCAGCTGCCATTAAAATTATAGCTGCAGTATATAAAATTGGATTAGTGCTAGTAGTTCCTGCTAATAAGTAATTTAGATTCATAAATGCTCCACCAATCAAACCTGCTATAGTAAAAGCTCCAAGGATTAAACTAATACCAACAAGAAGTTCTCCGGCTGGAACTACATACGTGAATACTCCTACATTTGGCAAAGCAACACTTTCAACAAATCTTGCATACCACAACTGTACTGATGGATGATCTCCGGTTGCTTTAGCTAAAGCTCCTTTTAAAAATCCTGTTATCGCTACACCTGATTGACTTCCTACCCAGGTTGGATCCTTAAGTTTCTCTATTGCTGGAACTATCCATTGATAGCCTAGCCATATACGCAAAATTGTCCACACAGGAACTAAATATTTATTTCTAAAAAATCTCATTTAATGTCATCTCCCTTGTGATATTTATTATGAATTTAAGATTAAGCATTTTTTGTTTTCTTATTTGAAGATTCAAGTATATGATTTAAAAGACTATTCATGCTATCCTTATAAACCGAAGTCTCTAAATTTTTAATTGCTTGTTCAGCTTTTAAAGCAAACTCTTTAGCATCTTCAACCGTTATATTATTTTTAGTAGCGTTAGAATCACCATCTGTGCAATCATCAATGATTTGATATAACATTCCTAAATTTAAGCCGTAATTTTCCAAGGCTTCAATTTCTTCTTCTTTTGCATTAACTGTTTTTGCTCCAAGCTTACAGCAGGCAGCCATAAAGGATGCAGTTTTGCCTTCTATTATGTTAAAGTAATCCTGCTTTGTAATTTCATGATTTTGAGCTTGTTCAATTTCTGCAACGCACATTTTTTCAATAACTTGTGTAATTATTTGTTCTGCATCATTTGTTGGTAGTTTTAATAATATTGAAAATGCTTTAGCATAAAAGGCATCCCCTGCGAGAACCGCTATCTTTCTACCATATATATTATTTAACGTCTTTTGACCACGGCGAAATAAATCATTGTCAATTATATCGTCATGTACCAAACTAGCACTATGTATTAGCTCAATTGCTACACATAAATTAATTAATTGCATTCTCTCATCTATAGTCATTTCAGGATTTATAGCTTTAGCTGAAAGTATTATCAAACTAGGACGAAGATATTTTCCTGGAACCTTAAAGAAATATTCAAATATCTCTTGAGTTGAACCCGAACTAAAATCTTTTCCAATATTTTTTAAAATCATCTCAACTTCATAAAGCTCTTTACTCACAGCATTTTTAGCTTTTATAAAATTTGACATGACCTCACCACCTCTCAATAATCTAATCTTTTAGTATAATTATTTATTTTAATTTTTATATAATTGAATTACTGTTCTTTAGAGAGTATACAAAGAACATGTGTAGAAATTATGAAGATAATTTTATAAATAATCAAAATAATAATTACTTTCAGATCTGCTATATGTAATTCAAATTTAGTCAGTGTCACCCGTAACCTCTGGCATTAAAAATATAATAAGAGCTCCAATAAAAACCAAAATTTTATTAGAGCTCTTTAACTTTATAATATTTTATTTACCTCTAGTTGAAACACAAACACAATTCATTAGTTATCCTTGCACAAAATAAAATACAAATACAGATATTACCACCAATGCAATTAAAATAATTATTGAACTTGTTAAATTTACTTTATTCTCTTCCACATAAATCCTATCGTTTCCTGCGACCCTCTTGGATAAGAATATATAAATGGCTAATCCTATAATAACTAAAGCAAGACTTAATAAATGCGAAATTGAAAACGGACCCCAGATAACAGGATTTATTCTAAAGAATTCTACAATACCTCTTATTATGGCAAAAGCGATTAAGTAAATTATAAATAATTCACCTTCAAATTTTTTCTTGTAACTTCTTCTCCATAGAACTATAAATAATATATAGTCTAAAATAAACTCATATACTTGTGCAGGATGAAGCAGTTGCCCATTATAGTTAATCCCCCATATCATTATGTTTGCCATTGGTTTGCCAAATACATCGCAGCCTACTCTACCTATACCTTGAGCCAATGCAATCCCCACCACTGCAATATCTGCAAGTTTTAAAAATGATATCTTACTCTTAATAGAGTATATGTATCCTGCAAGCACAGCGGAAACAATTCCTCCGTGTATAGATAACCCACCCTCATTTATTTTAAATATTTCTCCTGGATTACTAAAATAAAATGATGGATTATAAAAAAGAATATAAAATAATCTAGCTCCTAATACACCCGCTATAACAACAATAAAAATTAGATTAAATATTATGTCTTCATTTATTCCTCTTTTTTCCCCTTGCTTAATTGCAAATGCTCCGCCTGTAATTGCAGCTACTGCTATCATTAGTCCAAAAAAGTATATATGTATTGGGCCAAAACTAAACAGTTCCTTCATACTATTAACTTCCTTCCTACAAATTTAAAATAACTATAAAACTATTTACTACACTTTTTCTTGGACTTACCATCTTTATTACAACAGCATCCCCCTGAAGCTTTTTTTATTACTTTGTGATAAAGAATATGCGCAACAAATAAAACTACTACCACCGTTATTGCTACTTCAATGACCATCATTCATACCTCCAACTACAATATCTTAATTTAAAATTTGATATTTTCTATTCTAATGGCTAAAAATATTAGCTTATTTAACTCTTCTTGCTGTAATATAATCTGGTCTATCTATTGATGATATTTTTATTACATCACCTGTTCTCGGCGCATGAATATATGTCCCATTCCCTACATACATTCCCATATGAGTAGGATTTCCGCCCTTACCATAGAATATTAAATCTCCAGGCTGTAGTTCGGATTTTGAAACTTCATATCCATCATTTATTTGGTCATAAGTTGTTCTTCCAAGGCTAATACCAAAGTGTGCATATACATATTGTGTAAAACCAGAACAATCGAATCCTGTAGAAGGACTTGTTCCTCCCCACAGGTAAGGAGTTCCTAAGAAATTTGAAGCATATGCTATTATGTTATTATCAGAAACGGGTGCAGATTTTGCGCCTCTCGATGCATTAGTAACTCTAGGTGCTTCATTTCTTATTTTATTTACTTGATTCATAGTTGCGCTTACTTGCACTTGAGATTCATCTACTTTTGATGCAAATAATTTTTCCTGATCTTTGGCCTCTTGAATAAGCTTCTTTTGATCTGCTATATTTGTATTTAGACTTATAAGCTTGTCTTCATTTTCGCTTTTTAATGCAAGCAAATCATTATACTTAACTTCAAGAGATGTTTTTTTACTTTCTACTTCTGACTTCTTATCATTTAAATCACTTATTACTTGTTTATCAAGTCCAATTATTTTTCTAATTGCTTCAGCTCTTGTTATTAAATCACTGAAACTTTCAGATTCCAATAAGATTTTTAGATAGTTAGACTGCCCATTTATGTACATAGCTCTTACTCTTTGATCTAATACATCTTGCTTAGCTTCTACTTCTTTTTCAACCTGAGTAATTTGCTTTTTTGTTGTTTTGATATCGTTTTCCATTCCAATTATGTTCTTCTTATTTGCTTCAATCTTCATCATATAATCTTCGATTTGATTATCCAACTCTTCAATGCTTGCTTCAAGCTTGTGTCGTTTATCTTGTAATTCCTTTAAAGAATTTTTATTTTGCTCCAATTGAGTTTGTGCTTGGTTAGATGTTGGTGCAGCAAATGCTGAAACTTGAGTAATCATCACTAATGCTGTTGCAAGCATAACCGTTTTAATTGTTTTTTTCACTTATATCGCTCCCTTATTTATAGAGTATATTCTCTTTTATTTATAGAGTAATACTTGTCTCTCTTTTGTAAATTCAATCCTATACTACACTAAAATTGTGTAGAAATTATGTAGATTCATATAAAGGAATACATTCCATAAGGAAACACATAATTTCTTCATAATAATAAGTTATAATATTACAAAAACACACAAGTATATTTAACTAACATCTAATTGGAGGATTACTAATGATTAAATTTGTAGACGTTACTAAAGTATATGACAATAACACCTTGGCTCTTAAAAATGTTAACTTAACTATAGAAAAAGGTGCTTTTGCTTTTTTAGTAGGCTCAAGTGGTGCTGGCAAATCAACAATAATAAAAATGCTTTTTAAAGAAATTGAGCCGACACATGGTAAGTTAATATTAAATGATACTGATGTAACCAATCTAAATAAGAATCAAATACCGTTTTACAGAAGAAAGATAGGTGTAATATTTCAAGATTTTAAACTAATTCCAACTCTTAATGTCTATGAAAATGTAGCTTTTGCATTAAGGGTTATTGGTGTCAGTACTAAAGATATAAAAAAGAAGGTACCTATGGCTTTATCACTAGTTGGATTATCTGATAAATTTAGGTCATTTCCAAGCCAATTGTCAGGCGGTGAACAGCAAAGAGTTTCAATTGCTCGAGCTATAGTGAATGATCCTAATATTTTAATTGCCGATGAACCAACAGGAAATCTCGATCCTGAAACTGCAATGGGAGTAATGGACACGCTCGACAATGTTAATAAAAACGGTACTACAATACTTATGGCTACTCATGCAAGAGATATCGTTGATTCAATGAGGAAGCGAGTTATTGCTATTGAGAATGGAACTATAATAAGAGATGAACTTAGGGGGACTTACGATAATGAATTTTAATACCTTCAAATATTATATTATTGATGCATTAAAGAGTTTAAATAGAAATAGAACCATTAGTATAGCATCAGTTATTACAGTAACTGCAACTTTATTTATAATGGGAGTTTCAATACTATTAATGCAAAATATAAATATAGGAATGAGCAATGTTGAATCACAGGTTCAAATACAAGTATTTTTAAATGATAGTATCACTAATAAAGATCAAGAAAACTTAGAGCAAAAGTTAAATAATATTTCTGGTATCAAAAGTGTTAAATTTGAAGATAAATCAAAGGCTTTAGAAAAGTTTAATAAACAGGTTTCTGAAGATAATACTTCTTTATTAAATAATTATGATTCTTCCAATAATCCGCTGCCTAATTCATTTATAATAGATCTAGAAAATCCTGAAATATCACATCAAGTGATAAGCGCAATCGAAAATATGCCTGGTATAGAATCCATTGGCAATGATCAGGAATTTACAAATAAAATAATTTCAATATCCAAAAACGTGAAATGGATTGGAATTGCTTTATTCATATTAATGGTATCAGTTTCTATATTCCTTATTAGTAATACTATAAAATTAGCTATTTACTCAAGACGTAGAGAAATTGGAATAATGAAATTTGTTGGAGCAACTGATTGGTTTATTAGATGGCCGCTTATTATTGAAGGTGCACTTATTGGTTTGTTTGGAGCCATATGTTCAAATATATTAATATACTATCTCTATAAACTAGTTTTTATAAAGATAAATGAAATTTTACTTTTAATAAACTTAATATCACCATCTTATATTACGCAAACCCTCCAATGGCAGTTTATATTAGTTGGGATTTTAATTGGAAGTGTAGGAAGCTTCTGGTCTTTAATTAAATTTTTAAAAGTATAAATCATAAAAGATACTAAAAAGTGTATTGAAAACTAATTATTTTAGAATTCAATACACTTTTTTATATATTAAGAACTATAAATTATGATTGCATAAATTACTAAATTTAATTAACTCAAATTAAATTTATTCTCATTAGAATATTAATTACCTGTAGCTTATTCCATTTGGTTCTCCTTCTACTTTTATAGTTTTAATAACCCTATCTGTGCTATTGTCAATAACACTTACAGTTCCATCATACATATTAGTAACATAAACATATTTATTATCAGGGCTAACTACTACTCCATGAGCTCCTTTTCCAGTTTCTATTGTTGCAACTACTTTCTTAGTTGACATATCTATCTTTGAAACAGTATTTGATGGTGCATCTTCAGTTCCTTGATTTGCTAAGAATGAATATTTATCATCTGATTCAATGTAAACTTGGGTAGGTCCTTTTCCTACTGCGATAGTACCATTCCCTTTATATTTTTATACAACATATTATCTATATTTTAAATTTTTGTACCAAGAAATTAAGTTCTTCAGATAATTCAGCTTGCCTTTGTGCAGAATTCGCAACTTCTTGAGTTGCGGCAGTTGTTTCATCTACACTATTTAATATTCCTTCTGAACTTTCTGCCGATTGCTGAGCAGTAGACGAAACTGTTTCTATTGCAGCACTAGTTTGCTCTATAGAACTAAGTATTTGATTTGTACCATTTGCAATTTCTTTTGACATAGATTTAATAAAGACTGCATCCTTTTCATATTTAAAAGCAGTTTCTAAAAAAAGCTCATAATCTGGATTTACATTATTATCAATATGCGCCAATATCTCTTGAGTGTTATTCGAAAGATTATTGAAGGCATTGTTTACCTGGGTAATAACTTCTTTTATGTTTGAAACATTCTCTGCTGACTGTTCTGCAAGCTTGCGTATCTCATCTGCTACTACAGCAAAACCTTTTCCCATTTCACCAGCTCTTGCCGATTCAATGGCCGCATTTAATGCTAAAAGATTTGTTTGCGATGCTATATTTGCTATAGAATCAGCCATTACTTTAATTTTTTCAACAACTTTTCCTTCTTCTATTGCTTTTAATATATTTTCTTGCTTTTCTTTATATATTTTCTTAGAAATATTTATTGATTTTAATCCCTTATCTTTTATTTCTGAGGCACGTATCTGAACATCATTAGAAGCTTGATCGCAATCCTTTGCCTTATTTGATAACTCAATAGAATTTGAAGTTATTTCTTCAATTGATGCATTTACTTCTTGTGATGTTGCACTCAATTCTTCTGTACCAGTTGTTATTTCCTTTGTAGCTTCATTAATATTGTTCATTTTTGTAGAAATTCCTTCTATAGTGTTATAGATTTCTTCACTTGATTCTTTTATACTGCTAGAATTTGAAATTATTGTTGATATAAGACTTCTAGTGTTTTCAGCAGCTTTATTTAAAGCATTTGATATTTTTCCTATTTCATCTTTTGAATAGAAATCTATTCTCTGAGTTAAATCACCTCTACCTAGAGCATCCGCAAATACTAAAACCTTATTTATTTGTTTTGATATTAATGTTGAAATCAAAACTCCAAGTAAAATTGCAAATATGAAACCGAATATAACTATACCAATCATTAAATTAAACGAATTCTTAAATATTAAATTATTAACATTATTTGCATTTTCAGCTTCTTTTATATTTGAATCAATTATTTTATTAATACTATCAAAAGTCTTATCCCTAGCCTCAGTTACCATTTGAAAAGCCGTTTGTGCTTCATCATATCTATTGGCATTTATTAAATCCATAAAATCTTTACGTGACATCATATATTCTTCGTGAAGCTTTATAAAATTTGTTAATAATTTTTCTTCTTCACCTGTTTCACCTGCATTTTTAAATTCTTCGGAAATCATCATATCTTCATTTGTTAATTTTTCTATTTCACTTTCAATATCCTGTTTTTTAGCTGCATCTTTTGTTGTTAAAAGCGCTAATAAATCTGAGTGTATCTGTAGAAAGTTTGCTTTTAACTCCTCAACTGTTTTTAAATGTTTCAAATTATCTTCATACATAGAGGTTGAATTTGCATTTATTTTTTTTATTTCTGATATCCCTTTAAATCCAATGATCCCTATAAGGAATGAAATTAATAAGAAGCAAAATATAAGTTTTTGTGCAAGTTTTAAATTATTAAATATTTTCATATTGTTCCTCCTCAGTTTATATGTTATTTCCTAATTGAATACACACATTATTTTGTTTTCTAAATCATTCTTAAAATATTAACTTTTAACAACTCAAATAATACCATTCTATTATGAAGAACTTATGAAGAATATTCCAATTCATAATAATATATTCAATTTCTAATTCCCTAATTTTACGCTGTCTAATATAATAAATTTCACACCATGTAAATTTAACTTTTTTTATTTTAATAATAAGTTATCAAAAATACATATAATCTTCATATCTTTTTTATATAATAATTTTACTTATGATAATTATTGACTTATATATATTGGGGATTAACCATTTAAAAGGCAAGAAAGTGTTTCTTAACTTTTTGGCAACTTGGTGTCCCCCCTGTAAAGCTGAAATGACCGAGATAGAAAAATTATATCAAGAAACAAAGGATAGTGACTTAGTTATAGTTTCTGTAGAAATCGGTGAGCCATTAAATACTGTTAAATCATTTATTGATAGTAACAAATATAACTTTAAGGTACTTATAGACCCTGATCAAAGTGTAGCTACAAAATATAACATAACTTCAATTCCTACTTCATACTTTATTGATAAAGACGGAATTATAGTTTCTAAGCATGTTGGTGCCATGAATATCGACCAAATGAAAGCCTATATCAAAACTCTAGATAAATAACCGGCTTTAATAAAAAAATGAATTAGAACTCTCTAATCTGAGATTATTCTAATTCATTTTTACTTAATAATCTTTTTTCTTTGCAATTGTAAATTTAATAACTATTAGACTAATAAATGTTATGCCTAGCCTTATCCAATTATCGTAAATATTAATTATGTCATAGCTAACAAGTGCCTCTAACGCTATAGATGGAACCTTTCCAATCAATGTTGCAACAGTGAATATTGTACTATCAACACTACTTATTGATGCTGCAAGTGTTATAATTCCTGATGGTATAAATGGAATGATTCTTCCTTGAAATATTAGTAGCCCCGCCTCTCTTCCATCACTTTTAACTATTCTAGAAATTAACCTATTTCTATCTGTGAATTTTTCAATCTTCCTTTTAAAACCTAATCTATAGATAATAAAAGTAATATATGCTCCTATTGCTTCACCTAACAGAGATATGAAAAAGCCATTAATAGGCCCGAAGAAAACTATGTTCGCTCCTGTTATAAATACTGACGGTAATATACCAACAAGGGAAATGCCTATACTTATTATTAGACTTATAGGTATCGCAATAGAGCTATTATTTCTCAAGATCTCCACTACATCATTTATATTGAACATGGATTTCTCCTTTATTAATATTCTAACTTAAAATCTTAATTTCTAAATGCCATCTATTTATCACGTACTATCTTGATTACTATCTGCTATTTTACAACATTCTTATAATCAATTCAAATAAAATAAGACTCAAATTTTAGCTTTTACAGCACTTGAGCCTTTTACATATCCATGGTACTTTTGCTTAAACATATTTAAAATGATTGTGTTACTTTTCTTATCCTTCTAGGCTACTTCACTATTCGTTCCTTTGAATAATAAATAAATTGCATATATCCCTGCTATACCAACAATGCCACAAACTATCCGATCGAGCCAAGACATTGTTACAGGTGCAGAACCAAAGGCAAGCCCTATGAAATCATCTCCCAAAAAACCTATTATTCCTAATCTTATAGCAGCTGCAACAACCAATACCCATGTTATTGTTCTCATTTTCATTCACTCCCTTTTATTAAATATATTTTATATTATGTTAAATTTGAATTACAAATAATATTTAGATATTTTAAATACCTAATCTATTATTTGTAAATTACCTTTTATTATACCCAAAACCAATCTAATAACTGTTCATTCTTTATTTATTTCTCTAACTAAAAAAGAAGTTAATAGTAACATACGATACTGATTAACCTCTTTTTTTATTAGCCTATTGCTCTATTTTGTTTTGATTTTCATTAACTTCTTTCTTCTCACTACAACAGCTTCCATGCTTTCCTTTAAACATCATTCCCATCATAAGTACCATCATTATTGGACATATGAAAGGTGCTATCCCACCTATAGCTGCTTTAAGACCTGTTCCAACACTTAAAAAAGGAAGTGCTGCTACAATTATAAACGGTAATCCACAACAAAGCACCATCATTAACATATGCTTTATTGGATTATGTTTTTTATTTCCTTCATTTTTATTATTTCCATGACAATTCATAATAAATTCCCCCTCATATTCTCATTATAATTAATGTTTAAGCTTAACTACTTTACCACTTAAAATTGATCTATTTACTATTTCTTTAATATCATCTCTTGATATCTCTTTATCTCTATAGATTACTTTAATTTTCTTTGATTCTAAACTAACATCAACTCCTAATAAACCTTGAATGGAGCTTAATGTTTTTACAACATTCATTAGACACCTATGACAAAGCATATTTTCTTGTTTAAAACGTAAACTATAGCTTTTCATCACTATCGCCTCCCTGTAAATACATTATAAATAAATGTTATGAAGATATTGTGTAGATAAAAATAAATTTTAAATATTAATTAAAATCTAATTATCAGGATAAATGTAATCCTCTATATAATTAGTGCTTATATTACATAACTTTCACAATAAAATCTGAATTTCTATTAAAATTTTTCGGTCTCATTTATGGACTCAATGCTATCTATAATTTTAATTATTCCTTTTATCATTCCCATCCAGCAACTAAACTCTATGTCTTCATCTTTGGGGATAAATTCTATTATATTTTCTCCTGATTTGAAATCTTTATCTATATTGAAAGATGGTAATACTATTCCATTATTACACGAATTAAGTTGATCTCCTTCAAATATCAACTTAACAGGAATATCTTTTTGAACATAAATAACATCAGGGGTATAACCATTATTATCTACTGTTATTCTTACTACCAGAACCCCATTTTCAATAGACGCATTAGCTATATTTAAGCGAGATGCATTAGCTTTATTTACTGATAAGTTATGTTTTAATTTTTCACTCATATCAAAACTTGATACAATAGTACTAAATAATAGAATAATTGCACCTATAGCAAATAATCTTACATATTTTCTGTTGTTTAAACATTTATATATTGCTTTATTAACTTTTCTTATAATATTCATGCTTGTCACCTCTATAATTATAAATATATTATTTCAGAAAAAAGTCGCTTATTATATAGTAAAGTATAATAAAAAGTTATGAAGATTCTATAAGGATGATATATGAAATTTCTGTCAAATTATATTGGTAGTTATATGCTATTATTAAAACATAATAAATCATCTATATTTTAAGGAAATAAATGTCAATTTAATAATTCTCAAAAAACAAAAAAGGTATCTTAAAATCACTTTTTAAAGTGTTTATAGATACCTTCTTTTTTTATGTAGTTTGTGATAAAAATTTATGTATTAATTACTTTTGTTTATGCATACTGTAAATACAGTTTCCTTATCTTCCTTACTTTCTACATCTATTGTTCCAGAATGCAAAGTTAATATTTTCTTTACAAGTGTAAGACCTATTCCGCTTCCCTCAATTTTATGTCTACTTTTATCTCCACGATACATTCTTTCAAAAACATAAGGTAAATCTTCTTTTTTAATTCCAATTCCATTATCCTTAATTTTAATGATAACTGAGTTTATATCGCTACTAATATTGACCCATACAGTTCCATTTATATTGTTAAATTTAATTGCATTAGATATAAGATTTATAAATACTTGTTTCAATTTATCGTAATCGCCTACTACAATAAAATTTTTACCTTCTTCTTTATTAATAATTAACTTTATATTTTTTTCATCAGCAGCAATATTAAAATCACTAATTACATTTGAAATAAGCTCCCCTATATTAACCCTTCCTAATTTAAGCACTATTTCATCTGACTCTATTTGTTTTAATGAATTCAAATTATTTAAAAGCTTGCCAAATCTTATTACTTCATCATTTAAGCTATTAAGTTTATCAGTAGTTACAGGTATAATTCCATCTATCATTGCCTCTAAATTATTTTGTAATACATTTAATGGAGTTCTAATTTCATGGGATATATCTGAAATAAGACGCTTTCTTAATACATCCTGACTATTTAATTTCTCACCTAAATCATTTATGCTCTCAGTTAAATTCCGAATTTCTTCAATATTACTTTTTATATTTGATCTAGAATTATAATTTCCTTTTGATAAACTTACAGAAGTTTTTGAAACTTCCTTTATTGGTTCAGAAAATTGCTTTGATATAATAAGACTTATCAATGCTACTACTATTAGTGTTAATACTCCACTAAATACAATACTCTTATTAATTTGTCCCTTGAAGCTTATATCTTCCTGTGAAAGCAGAACAGGCGAATACTGTCCGACAATAATATAACCTACTGTTTTTCCATTTACATTTATATCAAAAGTATTGGAAGTATACACTCCGGTTTCTTCCTTGCCATTTACTGTCATATGATTTTTATTTTGTATATCTTCATGGTTCATTTCCCATACAACTTTTTTATTATCATCCAAAAGACTTAAACAGTAATTACTCATATACGCTTCATGCATCATTTCTTCCCCCGAAGTAATATTCCATCCACCATCACTTTTATAAACTTGTTGAAAATATTCTACTAACCTTGTATTTCTTTGAGTTTGTATATTTTCCATATACTTATTGAATGTATTCGTTATAGTTATATTTACTAATAAAGCTGATAATAATACGGTAGCTACTGCGCAAAATATTATAATAAAACTCAATCTCCCCCTAATACTTTGCTTCATACTTCATCACCAAATTTATAACCAATTTTTGTAACAGTAACTATATATCGAGGAGACTTGGTATCTTCTTCAATTTTCTTACGTAAATTTTTGATATGAACATCTATACTTCTGTCTGAACCATCAAATTCGATTCCAAAAGCTCTCTCTATTATTGCTTCCCGTGTAAATACTTTTCCTTGATTTGAAGATAAAATATATAATATATCAAATTCATTTGGAGTTAAACTTACTTCCTCTCCACTCAATTTAACTAATCTCTTATCAAAATCAATTATTAATTTGTTATTATTAAAAGAAAGTACATTTTCTTTTCTTGTTCTTACTCTTCTGAACAATGCATTTACACGCGCAGTAAGTTCTCTTGGACTTAATGGTTTTGTTAGGTATTCATCTGCTCCAATATTTAACCCTTCAATTTTATCGCTTAATGTACTTTTAGCAGTTAGCATAAAAATATATACATCTGATATTTTTCTTAATATCTTACAAACTTCCTCACCATCAATATCTGGAAGCATTAAATCTAAAATTACAAGATCAATCCTTTCTTTTCTAAAAACTTCAATTCCATCTAATCCATTTTCAGTGGAATACACCCCATATCCTTCTCTTTCCAAATATGCTTTTACAACGTCTGATACGCTTTTTTCATCTTCAATTATTAAAATGTTGTTCATAATATTCCCCCCATATAGTTAATTTTAATATTACTTTATCATATATTTAATAATTTAACTAAAAATTATTCCTCCAATAAGTTCTTTTATTATTTTAAATTTCAAATTCTGTTACACTTAATAAAAGAAAGTACTTCAAAATGATAAAAAAATCATTTTGAAGTACATCCTTAATGGCAGCATCCTCCACCGCCTTTGAATACTCTAAAAACTATAAAAGCAATAACTGCAATTATTAATATTGTAGCAACCATTTTCCTCATCCTTCCTACTATCTATCATTTGAAAATGATTCTTATTGTACATTAAAATTATGTAGAAATTATGAAGATAATGATTATTACAAAATAGAATTTTTAGTAATTCTTATATTAGGATAAAAATGCTTTAGATACTGACAAAACTACATTTACTACTTGGCTAGGATAAATTCCAAGAATAACAAGTACTGTCATAGATATAGTTAATGCTAATTTTGTACTTATGGATACCGGAATTGATTCAAGTTTAGTAGGACTTTCTCCAAAATACATAACCTTAACAACTTTAAGATAGTAATATACTGATATAACGCTCATACCAATACTTAAAAATGCTAACCATATCTGTCCCTTTTCTATTATAGATAAGAATAAATAGAACTTGCCTATAAATCCTGCTAAAGGTGGAATTCCTGCTAAAGAAAGTAAGGAGATAAGCATAACAGCAGCTAAAAATGGTGATCTTTTAGCTAAATAAGCATAATCTTTAATTTGATCACTTCCTGTTGCCTTTGAAACTGCAATTACAACTCCAAATGCTCCCATGTTTGCAAACAGATAAAACAAACTATAAAGCAAAATTGATGCGATGCCAAGACTTGAATTCGCAATAATCCCTAGTAAAAAATAACCTGCTTGTGAAATGCTTGAGTAAGCAAGCAGCCTTTTAATATTAGTTTGGGGAATAGCAACTAAATTTCCAAGCACTAAAGTTATAACAGATAATACTATTATTAAATCAATCCAGTAGTTAGACACAGATGACATTCCAGTCATAAATAATCTTAATAAAACTGCTAAACCTGCTGTTTTAGATGCTACCGCTAAAAATACTGTAATCGAAGTAGGTGCTCCTTCATAAATGTCTGGAGCCCACATATGAAAAGGAACAATGGCTATTTTAAAAGCAAAACCTGCAATTAAAAATATCACGCCTAGTATTTCTAATGGTGCTATCTGTCCTGTCACCAGTGCTTCTGCAATTTCTTTAATAGCCGTTGTTTGAGTAATCCCATATATTAAACTTAATCCATACAAGAAAATTGCTGAAGACATTGCACTTAAAATAAGGTATTTTAAACTTGCTTCTTTTGATTTATCATCACCTTTATAAGCAATTAAAACGCAAAATGATATAGTCATTAATTCTAGTCCTATATATATTGCAATGAGTTCTCCCGATGATACCATAATCATCATTCCAAGTAGCGCAGACACAATTAATGCATAGAACTCTCCTTGTTTTGAAACTAGATGATCTCTAGAAATTAACACTGTTAATACTGCAGCTATCAAGAAAAGCTGTTTAAAAAAAGTACTAAAAGGATCATTAATATAAGCTCCACCAAAAAGAGATTGTGACTGACTCCCATTCAATAGTGCCTCACTAAATAATGATACTATTAAAATTATAAATAGACATATTCCTGTAAATAAACTAAGTTTTTCTTTATACCTTTGCAGTGATAAACTTGCTATCAAAAGTACAAGACATAAAGCTGCAGTTAAAAGTTCAACTATATAACTCATAATTAAAATCCCCCCATTATCATTCCTATATCTGATATCTTACCCATAAGTGACATTGCTCCACTATGAATAAGATCAATTAGTGGTGATGGGAATAAACCAAAAAATATTAATACACTTGCAAGCATAACTATAGGTACCATTTCCACCCCTTTTGCATCTTCTAAATGATCCCATTCTTCTTTTCTTGGGCCAAGGAAAGTGCTTTGAACCACCTTCAATATATAAGCAGCCGTAATAACAATTCCTAGAATAGCCATTATTGAAATTGCTTTAAAAGGTATTATTGAAAATAGTTTTCTTGGCTCATCATGGGATCCTAAAAATATTAGAAATTCAGCAACAAAGTTGCTTAGTCCTGGTAATCCTAATGATGCAAAACCAGCAATTATAAAACCAATTGCCACTCTTGGCATTTGATGTATTAAACCACCAAACTTAGCGATTTCTCTTGTGTGAGCTTGATAATAAATATTACCTATTAAAGTAAAGAATAATGCAGTCATAATACCATGGGCAAACATCTGAGCTACAGCTCCGTCTATTCCTTCAAAATTTAATGAAGCAATTCCGAGTAGTACGTACCCCATATGACTTACACTGGAATAACCAATTACAAATTTTAAATCCTTTTGAGCCATGGCTACCATAGCTCCATATAGTATATTAGCTATGGATAATACTGCAATTAAAGGAACCCAGTACTTTGCACCTTCTGGAAATAAAAATACACCTGCACGGATAATTCCATAACCACCAAGCTTCATTAAAACTCCTGCGTGAAGCATACTTACAGCTGTTGGTGCAGCCACGTGTCCATCTGGAGACCATGTATGAAAAGGCCACATAGGGACTAATATCCCAAAACCTATTAACATTAGGAAAAAAGTAAATTTTTGAAAGCTGGCGCTATACTCAATAGTACTAAGAGTTTGTATATCAAAACTTCTTATTCCTAAATTATTAGCATATACAAAGGTCGCAATAATTCCAATTAGAATAAATGCACTTCCTACTAATAAATATAAAGTAAGTTTCATTGCAGCATAATCTTTTCTTGTACTTCCCCAAACTCCAATTAATATATACATTGGAATAACAGCTATTTCAAAAAATACGTAGAATAAAAATAAATCTCTTGAAATAAATACTCCAAAAACACCTGCAACTAGTAAAAGCAGGAAAATGAAAAATTCCTTTATTCTTTTTTCCATTTTCCATGATGAAAAAACACCTGCAAAAATAACGATAGCAGTAAGCAATATTAAAGGTATGCTTAAACCATCCGCACCCACAGAATAATTAATTCCGAAGGCAGGTACCCAATAATAGGTTTCTTGAAATTGAAGCCCTCCCATTTCCTTATTGTAAGTAACAAAAGCTATAATCGAAAGCAACAATGAAATAAACGTAACAATTGCTGCAGTAACTTTTATTTCCTTTTTCTTAGTTCCTGGCAAGAAAAGTATTATGATTATACCCAAAATGGGTGCTAATAATATTGATGTTAATATCGGAAATTGCATCTACATCCCTCCTAAAATCGGTGCTGTGAGCCATAAAATTATTAAAGCAATTGCTATGAAAAAGACTAGAGCATAATTTTGCACCCTTCCTGAATGAATAAGTCTAAGTTTAGCTCCCATTCTCCATATCAAAGAAGTAGTATTGTCAAAAATTCCATCTACAATCTTGCGGTCACACCAATTAAAAAGATAAGAAATATTTAAAACTACTTTTTCATATATCCATTGATAAAGTTCATTTATATAATATTGATTAAAAAGAAATTGATGTATTGGTTTAAACTTCACACTAAGAGCTTCACCTGATATTACTTTCTTACCATAAATAAGCCATCCTAGTAGTATTCCACCAAAAGCTGCTGCTACTGATTCACTCATAACCATTAAATTTGCTTCTGGAATTTGAGAGGTTTGAAAATATATAAATGAAGCAAAAGTTTCATTTATAAAACCATAAAATACTGAGAAAACTGATAATATGATTAATGGCACAGTCATGCACCAAGGAATTTTATGGACATAATGTTTTTCTCTTTCCTCTCCAAAGAAGACTATTAAAACTAAACGAGCCATATAAAATGCTGTTAAAAACGCTGTAATTAAACCTAAGTAATATAAAAATATATATCCATGCTCATAAGTTACAGTTAAAATTTCATCCTTACTGAAAAAGCCTGATAGAGGTGGAATTCCAGCTAGTGATAAAGATGCAATTATAAAAGTTATGCTTACAAGTTTCACTTTTTTAATTAAGCCGCCCATTTTAAAAATGTCCTGTACACCAATAGAATGAATAATGCTACCTGCACCTAAAAATAATAATGCCTTAAAAAATGCATGGCTTGTAAGATGAAACATTCCAGAAGTAAATCCGCCTACTCCCATTGCCATAACCATATATCCTAATTGACTCATAGTTGAAAAAGCCAATATTCTTTTTAAATCTCTTTGAACTATTGCAATTGTACCTGCCATGAATGCAGTTATTCCACCAATGTACGCAATTACTAAACTTACTTCATGTAAAGAAGAAAATAATATATAACCACGCGCTAAAAGATATACTCCAGCTGCAACCATAGTAGCTGCATGAATCAATGCACTTACTGGTGTTGGTCCTTCCATGGCATCTGGAAGCCAAACATGAAGTGGAAATTGAGCTGACTTTGCTACTGGTCCTGCAAAAATTAATAATGCTATTATAGTTAAATAAACAACATCTTGATATGATGGAATACTTGCGGCTAGTTCTCTAAAGTTAAAAGTTCCAAAAGCCATGAAAAGGCAAAGCATTCCGACTAAAAATCCGAAATCTCCAACTCTGTTAGCGACAAACGCCTTTTTATTAGCCTTTACAGCTGAAGGCCTGTCATAGTAGAAACCAATTAGAAGATAAGAACATAACCCTACGAGTTCCCAGAAAAAGAACATTTGAAAATAGTTATTAGAAATTACGAGTCCGAGCATTGAACTGCTAAATAATGATAAATTCGCAAAAAATCTAGAAAAACCATCTTCACCTTTCATGTATCCCAAAGAATATATTTCAACCAATAAACCTATAAAAGTCACAATTATAAGCATAATTGCTGTAAGTGGATCAATTAATACTCCTACTTCAATCTTAAGGGGAACTGACAACCACGAAACAGCATATTCAACAGGTTGATTAATACTAACTTTTGAAGTAATAACCTCATAAAAAACTCCTAAAGAAAATATAAAAGAAATAAACATTCCAACTATTGCAATTGCTGAACTAATCCCTTTAGATTTCTTCGTAACAAATCCAATAATTAAAAATGCAATTGCAGGAAATATGGGAATCATCCAAGCCAAATCTATAAATCTCATCATAACACCTACCATTTTAAAATATTGAAATCTTCTACATTAGATGTAGGTAGACTTCGATAAATATTTAAGATAATAGCTAAACCTACAGCAATTTCCGCTGCTGCAACAACAATAACGAATATAGCAAAAAGGTGTCCTGTAACCTTTTCTGGTGCTAAAAATCTATTAAAAGCTACTAAATTAATATTGACTGCATTCATCATGATTTCCACTGACATTAATACGCTGATAACATTTCTTTTAACAACTGCTCCATAAAGACCAATACAAAACAAAGCTGCTGCGAGTATTAAATAACCTTCTAAACCAACCATCTAATTTTTCACTCCTTTTGCTAAAATAATAGCTCCTACTAATGCTATTAATAAAAGTAATGCAGAAACTTCAAATGGAATCATATAATTTCCAAAGAATCCATCTGCAATAGCACTAATGGTATTTTCTATATTTAAATTCTTATACGTAAAGTTACTACGTAAAATTAAACGTGTAATAAGCCCAAAGAATCCTAAACAAAATGCTAAACCTGTCCATCTTAATTTATTAAAGGGATTACTGTTTTTCATATCATTTTTTCGTGTAAGCATTATAGCAAATACGATTAATATTGAAATTGCTCCAGCATAAATTAAAATCTGTGCTAAAGCTAGAAAATCAGCTTGTAGCAAAATGAAAACTACTGAGATACCTATAAATGTTAAAATCATTGATAAAGCACTATGAATAATATTTTTTGAATGAACGACACCTATAGCAAAAGCTATAATTAAAAATGCTATAGGCCAAAAAACAAAAGCTGAAATCATTATAAATCCTCCTTGTTAAGAATATGAAGTAAATATTGGTCATTAATATAATGCATGTTTCTCATCATGCAAAAAAGTATTCTGACCTGTTACTTCTTTGAATATTCATCAAATAGTGTTAACTTAGTTTCAGCCCTACTATAAGCACTTAATTCAAAATCTGAAGTAACCTGAAGTGCCTTAGTTGGGCAGCTTTCAACGCAAAGTCCGCAAAAAAGACAATATTCTAATTGCATTTCATATTTAGTTAAATGTTTTTTATTATTTTCATCTTTATAACTTTCAACATTAATAACTCTATTCGGGCAGCTCAAAGCACAAATGCTGCATGAAATACATTTTTCTGAATCCAGTTTAAAAGAACAACGAGAACGCAATGGAAGCTTTGGATGTTCTTCTGGATACTGCTGAGTAATATTTTTTTCAAATAAATGTCCAAGTGTCACTCTAAGACCATTTAATAATCCTTTACCAAACATTAAATTCACCTCTCAACTAATTGTGGCATATTCAAGAAATAATAAGTCATCATGCTAGTCTATTTCTAGTCATACTACATCAGCATTTTTACCTAATAGGCCCACTATGAGATAAAAATACTTCCGTGTCTGACTGAAAATATACATCGCATCATGGACTTATTATTTTCTTTCATATACCTAACTGAAATATTTTAATACCAATTCCAGTTAGTAAAATGTTTATTAGAGAAATAGGAATAAGATATTTCCAGTTTAAAGACATCATATGATCTAACCTAAATCTAGGAAAAGTCCAACGAACTAACATAAGCAGTAACACTATTACGTAAGTTTTTAGGATAAACCAAATCCAAGAAGGTAATAACGGACCACTAGCTCCTCCTAAGAATAAAGTAGCTGTAAGTGCCGAAATAGCAAACATATTTGTATACTCAGCAAGATAAAAAAGCGCATATCTCATTCCGCTATATTCTGTGAATGGACCAGCTACTATTTCCTGCTCTCCTTCAGCTAAGTCAAAAGGAGCTCTATTTAACTCTGCAGTAGCGGCAATAAGATAAATAATAAATGCAACAGGCTGTAAAAAAATGAACCACACTTTATTTTGTGCTGTTATAATTTCTGTTAAGTTTAAAGAACCACTTATCATAACTACTCCAAGAAGAGAAAAAATCATAGGTATTTCATAACTTATCATTTGAGCAACTACTCTCATCCCACCTAAAATGGAATACTTATTATTAGATCCCCAGCCTGCCATTAATATAGGTATTGAAGAAACTCCAGATATAGCTAAGAAATAAAGCAATCCTAAATTTAAATTTACAGCGACCATATTTTTTCCAAAAGGTAACACAGCATATATTAATAAAGCAGGAACCATAACTAACAATGATGCCATTACAAAAACTAATTTATCTGTTTTTTCTGGAATAATATCTTCTTTACCTAGAAGCTTAACAACGTCAGCTACACTTTGAAATATTCCTTGTGGCCCAAATCTATTAGGCCCTGGACGCTGCTGAAGATAACCACAAAATTTTCTTTCTAAATAAATCAAAAACATAGCATTTAATAAAACAAAAGCTACAATCCCAATAAAATAAACTAAGCTCATAATAATACTTACAAAGGCATTTGGTATTGCCAATGCCGAAGTTAAACCCTTAATCCAATTAGATATGTTTAAAAATATATTCTCCATTTCTACCTCCTAAGGCACATGAAAATAAATAACAAGTTCAAAGTTGCCATGATTATTTTTCATCAGGCAAGGAGACAAGTTGCCCTCATAGCAGGCCTATCAGGTCAATTTGCCAATGTGAGCAGTGAACCCAAATCTATGATTTGGTGTGAATCGCTTACTCAGTGAGCGTATGAGAATCGAGCTTCCCATGATGGAAAATAGGCTGGCAAATGGACTTGTTATTTTTTGAATGCGCCTGAACTACCTATCAATTTCGCCTAATATAGGATCAAGTGATGCGAGTATTGCAACAGCATCCTGAATAGTGCTTCCAGTCGCCATTTCAGGAAAGGCACCTATATTAACAAAAGATGGGCCATGTATGTGAATTCTATAAGGTTTATCAGACCCATCACTTACTAAGTAATATCCGAGTGCACCTTTAGAGCCTTCAATTTGATGATAAATATCTCCTTTTGGCGGTTTTATCAGCCTTGGAGCTTTAGCTAAAACTGGACCTTCTTTTATTTGCTCTAGCGCCTGTTTAATTATTTTTATACTCTCTTCCATTTCTCCAATACGCATTATCCATCTTTCATAGCAATCGCCATCTTTACCGACAATCACTTTAAAATTGAAACGATCATAAATACCATATGGCGCATCACGTCTTAAATCTAAGTCTATACCAGAAGCCCTAAGGTTTGGACCTGTTAAACCATAAGCTAAAGCTTTTTCTCCACTAATTATTCCAACACCTTTAGTTCTTGCTTGAAATATTTCATTACCAGTGATGATTCGTTCATACTCTATAAGGCTCTTATCCATATCATTAAGAAAGCTTTTTAAGCCAGGCATAAATTCCTCAGGCAGATCATAGCTTACTCCACCGATACGCATATAATTTGTAGTCATTCTAGAACCACAAACCATCTCGAATAAATCCAAAACTTTTTCTCTATCTCTAAAGAAATACATCCAAGGGGTATGCCCATTTAAATCAAGAGCCATACTTCCTAAAAAAACTTGATGACTTGCTATTCTCTGCAATTCAGCCATTATTATACGAATGTATTCTGCTCTTTCTGGAACTTCAATCCCAGCAAGCTTCTCTACTGTTTGAACGTAACCTAACTCATTTAACATTCCAGATAAATAATCTAATCTATCAGTATAAGGTATAAATTGAGTATAGGTTCTGGATTCAGCTAGCTTTTCCATACCTCTGTGCAAATAGCCTATGATATTTTCTACATTTACAATATGCTCACCATCTAAAGTAAAGATTGCTCTATATACACCATGGGTACTAGGATGCTGTGGTCCAAAATTTAAAGTCATTTCTTCAGTGTGCAACTCTCTGTTATATTCCATTCTCAAACTTCCTCCTTTCTACCTTCGCTTTTCAACCTTAAAATCTTTTCTAAGCGGATGTCCTAGAAAATCATCAGGACATAATATCCTTTTTAAATCTGGATGGCCAATAAAATTAATTCCAAATAAATCATAAGCTTCTCTTTCCTGAACATTTGCTGCAAGCCAATATTTAGTTAATGATGGAATTTCAAGCTTTTCATTAAGTTTTACCTTAATTCTAATCATCTCATGAGTAGTTAATGACATAAAATGATAAACACAGCTTAATACATCATCTTCAATAGCTGTTAAATCAACTAAAAAATCAAATCCATATTGCTTTACCTTTTTTATAACGTCTAGAAATTTACTTGCTTCTGTGTGAATAGCAATCTGCGTATTTTCTATAATTTCAATATCTTGCTTATATTCTGCTTTCAGTTCAAAAATTAGATTTTCACAAGTCTTACTCACTTCTTCCCACCTCTTTCGGATGAATAATTTTTTCTTTTAACGTTAAAAGCCCATGGATTAATGCTTCTGGCCGTGGAGGACATCCTGGAATATAAACATCTACTGGTAAAAATATGTCAGCACCTGGAACAACATTATAGGAATCTACAAACGGTCCCCCACTAGTTGCACAGCTTCCCATAGCAATTACCCATTTAGGTTCCGGCATTTGGTCATAAATCTTTTTAACTATAGGTGCCATTTTTTCAGTAATTGTTCCTGCAACAATCATCAAATCTGCTTGTCTTGGTGAAGCGCGGAAAACTTCATATCCAAAACGTGCAATATCATAACGAGCACCTCCTGCTGCCATCATTTCAATAGCACAGCATGCGAGTCCAAATGTTAACGGCCAAAAAGAATGTACGCGGAAATAATTTAAAGTATCATCTAATTTAGTTAAAATAATATTTTTTTCTATTTGCTCTTGAATCTCTTTATCTTGTTTAAAATTTACTTCCACTCTAATGCCCCCTCTTTCCACGCATACCATAAACCAATGATTAAAATGCCTATAAAAATAACCATTTCAAAAAGTGCGAATAATCCTAATGATTTAAATTTCACTGCCCATGGCAATAAAAATACTGTTTCAACATCAAAGAGTAGAAATACTAAGCCGTACATAAAGTAACTGACCTTAAATCTAATCCACGTTGAACCAGTAGTTTCAACACCACACTCATAAGTAGATAATTTTTCTTTATTTGGCTTCTTCGGTCTTACTAAGGAAGCCGTTAATAAGACGACCATTCCAAAAATAAATGAAGCTATAAGAAAAATTCCAATAATCAAATAATCTTGTATCATTTTTATCCCCTTTCAATTTACTTTAAAATCAAAATCAACACGTCAAACCTTCCTTCTACAGGTACAAAGTCTAAAAGTTATTAATAATTTTATATCTGCTCACATATTAACAAGTTTTTATGAAGTTATTATGTAGAAATCCTATAGGTTAACACATAATTTTCAAATTATTCCACATGTGCCGCTGAAATCCGAGACATTATTAAAGTAAATTTAAAGAATTTTTTATTAAAGCCATTCATAATAAATATCAAAAAAGCAGAGGTTTATAAAATACAAACTTCTGTTTTACTGCATTATTCCTATTAATAAGCGACTTATTACACGTATTTAATTATTTAACTTTTATTTTTTATCATACAAAATATTTATAAAGATTTTATGTAGAAAAATTTTCGTAAAAATATACATTATGCCCTTATTACATTTAAAAATTAAAATTCTTACAAATCGATCAATATGTATTAAGATAACTCCTTTTCTCTATACAGAAAAAGTCATGTAAAAGAAGAATTATCTATACTCCTTTTACATGACTTTTTACTGTTACCTATGATCTTAATGTACTTTTTATTCTATTATATTCATCTTCACTTATTTCTCCGCGAACAAATCTTTCATTTAGTATATTTAGAGAATTATCTCTAACACTGCAAACTTTAAGCTTTTTACTTTCTTCTTGATTGAAAATTAAATATATAACAGCAATAATTAAAATTATTGGTATAATCATCATTCCAGACCATCCTTCCATTCTCATATTATCATTCTAAATTTATTTCGATTTTTTAAAATTTGATGATACTAATTCCTCATCATGCTTTGATGAAGTTTTGCCATCTTTTCTTTTCCTACAGATTGCATCATATTTGCCATAGATCCATATCCGTTATTTTTCATTACATCAATCATCTTGTTATAATCCTCATCACTTATATTAGACATTAAATTTTTCATGGCATTAAAATCTCTATTTTCCATAGCATTTGCTTCATCATTAAAACCATTCTCTTTCATTAGTTCAGTCATTTTATTGATATTATCATCTGATTGCGCTCCAGACCCCATCATGCTCATCATTGTTCCTCTATAATTTGATGATGATTTAACCTCACCATTTTTCACATTCATCATTTGTCCATTAAATTTATTAAACCTTGTATTATTGTTATCTGCCGCATATGCAAGTGATATTCCGCTTACAGTTAATATACCTGCTAATGCTAGAATCATAACTTTCTTTTTCATTGTGTATCACTCCTTTAATTTTCTTCTTATTTATATACTTATTTTACTACTCAATTATGGAGTAATTATGAAGATAATATATTTTCAAAAAATATTCTAATTATATATAATAAAAGGTTCAAGTGCTATATTGATTATAACACTTGAACCTTTTGCATATTCATAGGATTTTTATAATTTCAAATCAGACAGAATCTAAATTTTAATACATTACATCATAATAATTTTTTACATTATAATTGCAATTATCAATCCAATAACTACGGCCAAATGATATTTTAGACCAACCTGTCCTATAAGTCCCATACTCCTACCTTTTGTTTTAGAACTTTTTTCATATGAAAGAAAACTCCTAATTGATTTATAGGGATATATTAAAATTACAGGTAATAACACGACAATGGGATAAATGCTCATTAACACTAAACAGACTGTTAGTACAAGTAACATTATTATATTAAAAACCCAAAGCTTATTTGCATTTTTTTTACCTATCATAATAGGCAGTGTTTTTCTTCCAGCTTCACTATCCTCTTCTATATCACTTAAATTATTTGTTAGTAATATAGTACTAATAAATAATACTGTAGGGACTGCAACCAAAATTGTATTTATATTAAATATGCCTGATTGAATATAAATCACTGTAGTAGTTATACCAATCCCCATAGTAACTCCAGATATAATCTCTCCAAATGGCGTATATGAAATAGGTAAAGGACCAAAAGCATATAAAATTGAGATAAGGCCTCCTATTACAGCGACTAGTAAAATGTAATAGCTTGTTTGGCTAGCTAAAAAAAGACCAATCATAAGAGCAATAAACTGATATAAGATTATTATAAATAATACTTGCTTAGATGTGATTTCACCACTAACTAGAGCTTTTTCATCTCCACTCTTATTACTGTCTGCTCCACGTTTATAGTCAAAGTAATCATTAATCATATTAGTAGCACTTTGAATCAATATCATAGCAATTGCTAATAATATAACATACAAAGCATTTAACTTTCCAAAAGCATACTTTGAATAAACTGAACCTAAAATTACAGGAACTAACCCTGCAACAAGGGTTTTTATATCCATAAGTTTTATTATTGTTTTAAATCCCACTGATCTCTTCTCCTTATCAATATCTTTAATCTTTTTTTATTTTATAATACAAAATATTTGTAAAGATTTTATGAAGAAGTCGATGATAGTAATACAAATTATATTTTAATTATCTTCTCTTTATATATTCATTTTACCGCTTAACTGTGGAGGAATTATGAAGATACCATATATCTAATTATTTTTTACATCTGCATTTAATAAAAGGTCCAAGTGCTATTCTTATTCAACACTTGAACCTTTTGAATATTATAATTTACTTACTTTTCCTTTTGCAACTAATAAATTAAATATTAAAAATCACTTAAAATTATATTCAGTAAGTATGCTTTCTCTATTCTTAGTTTGGTCGTTAAAATATTCGTAAAATGATAGTGCTAAGAAACTACCTGTAATATTATAAACATTATTAAAACCTAAGTTTTGTAGTGCTAATGTTGCATTATAACTTCTTTGACCAGTTCTACAATGTAAATATACTGGTTTATCTTTTGGTATCTCATTTATCCTTTGTCTAAGTTCACTTAATGGAATATTAATTGCGTTTTTAATATGCCCATTAGCATATTCTCCTCTTTCTCTAACGTCTATTATATAAGCATTATGTTCAACAAGTCCTCTGACTAGATCTATATTAACCTGCTTAAAATCGCCATTTAAAAGATTAGAACCAACATAACCACCATAATTAACAACGTCTTTTGCTGTAGCAAATGGTGGTGCATAACATAATTCTAAATCTTTTAAGTCTTCTACTGTTCCACCAAACTTTATAGCAGTAGCAATTACATCAATTCTTTTTGTAACATCACCTTTACCTATAGCTTGAGCTCCTAAAATTTTTCCTGTTGGAACTTCATATAATAATTTTAAATGTACAGGCGATGAATTAGGCATTATTCCAACTTTATCTGTAAGTATTACCCTTACAACATCATATTGTATATTCATGTTGAGAACATTTATAAGTGCTTCATTTAACCCCGTTGATGCTCCATTATAATCAAAAACTTTTATAGCTGATGAACCTATATATCCCTTATTTAAGCCTTTCTTTCCATTTATATGATCTGCAACAGATCTTGCCTGCTTTTGAGCTGGGCCTGCAAGTGATAATTTCACATTGGAATGAGTTAATGAATTATAAACTTCTATGGCATCTCCTACCGCATATATACTATCATCATTAGTTTTGTAATTTGTATCTACTTTTATTGCTCCAGTTTCTCCAATATCTAACTCTGCTCCTTTTGCTAAGGCTGTTTCCGGTGATACTCCTATTGCCATTACAACAACCTTCGCACTAATTCTTTTGCCTGATGATAGTATCACCGTATCTTTTTCAAACTTTTCAACTTTATCTTCAACAATTAAATTTATACTATGATCATATAATTCTTTATGAAATATTTGAACCATATCATAATCAAAAGGTCTTAATATTTGGTCAGTTGCCTCTATTAGGGATACATTATAACCAGCATCTCTTAAGTTTTCTGCTGCTTCAACTCCTATATATCCACCACCAATAACTGCAATATCCTGTGTATAAATTGATTTAACATATTTATTTAACTTATCTATATCAACAACATTTCTTATTGTAAAAATATTCACTTCTTCAATTCCGGGAATATTAGGTACAATTGGCTTAGCCCCTGGAGATAATACTAACTTATCGTAGTTTTCTTTATATGTTTCACCATTCTCTAAGTTTTTAACTGTTATATACTTCTCCTCTTTATTTATTGATAAAACCTCATTGTTCACCCTTGCTTTAATATTATATTGAACAAGAAATTTTTCAGGACTCATTAGAACCAACCTATCAGCCTCGTCTATTATTCCACTTAAGTGATATGGGAGTGAGCAATTTGAAAAAGATACATGAGGTCCTTTTTCAAACATTATTATTTCATCTTCTTCACTAAGTCTTCTAAGTCTTGCTGCGGCAGATGCTCCACCCGCAACCCCTCCAACTATTAATATTTTTTTCTTCATGACCATTTCCTCCTAACCTCAACTTATAATTTTAATATAAATCTCTATCAATTATGATTTTATACCTATTAAGCTCTATGTATTTTCTTTTTATACTTATTAGTATTCTGCTAATTAAGTTAATCACAATTAGTGAAAATTCTGTTAAGTTACCTTATGTCTATTTTCCACAATTACTTACCTATTTCCTTCTATGACTTTATTATATATAAATCTTTAGAAAATATAAGTGACATAGTCACATAAACAAATTATAACAAAAAAGAGAGATAAAACCAATTCATAGTCTTTCTCTCTATAACTAAGCTAAGGTTTATAAAGGACAACAAATAAAATGTCTTATTGTCTGCTTAATACTTCAGATATGAATTTTTCTTTTCCTACTCTATCCATTACTGTCGAGATTCTTTCTCCTTTTACTCCAATTTCTCTATAGCATTCCATAATCTTATCAACTACAAATACTATGTCTTTTTCTTTAAATATCTTTCCTAAAGAATCTCCTATTCTTATTCCTCGTCCAAATCTTCCACCAACAAAAATTTCTGCACCTTTTTCTTTAATACCAACTGCATTGGTTCTACATAGTCTAGAACATTCACCGCAACTTACACATAATTCTTCATGATATACTACTTTTCTATTTACTACCTCTAATGCTTTTTGCCTGCAACCTTTAACACAAATTCCACATCCAACACAGTTGTCCAAATTAAATTCTGGGATTGTCTTTCCCATTATTCCAATATCATTTATATTAGCTTTTGCACAATTATTTGCACAACCAACTATTCCTATTTTGCACTTATGAGGAGTATCTGTAGCAAAATATTTTTCCTCTAGTTCTCTGCAAATTGCCTGAGTATCAATGTTACCATGCAGACATACAGTTCCTTTGCATGCAACTAATGGCCTTATCTTTTGACCCGTTCCACCATGACGTAGTCCCAAAGATTTTGCTTCTTCCATTACTTTTTCTGCATCTTCATCTTTAATCCAAGGAACTTCAATTTGAAGTCTTGTTGTAAGTCCTGAATACCCTCGTCCATATTTTTTAGCAATCCCATTTATGTTGTTTAATTCTTCAACTGTAAAATTTCCTGCTCTACTTAAAAACCTTACTGCGTAATGTTCCCTATCATTTTGTAATAAAAAACCTAATGCCTTCATTTCTTTTTGTCTCTTCTCATTAACCATAATAATCATACATCTCCCTAACTATGAATTACTAATTCTTTCTCATTTTGTTTCAGTATAATAGATATATGATAATAAATATAATATAAATACCTAATGATAACCATTAAAATATTTAATGATTCAAGATTTAAAATGCCATAATAAATATTCTTACCCCTACAATAGCTAACGCAACTGCAAGACTTCTAATTATCGCTACTCCGTGAATCTTTTTTGAAAGCTTCGCACCTAACTGTGCTCCAAATAATACACCTATAGATAATGCAGCTGTTTGGATAAAGCTTGACTGAAGCACTCCATTGACTATATGAACCATAGTTCCTGATAATGACATTACTGCTAGAACAAAATGCGAAGTAGCCGTTGCAATATGAACGGGATAATTTAATATATTGACAAGTACTGGAACATGTATTATTCCTCCTCCTATGCCTAAAAAGCTAGACATAAAGCCAACAAAAATACTTACAACTATTCCAGTTACGGGATTATATGAAAATGTATGTTCTACCCCTTCAATATCTACCACTGTTCTTGTAATGTAGCCATTCTTAACTACCAAGCTATTTTCTACTTTCTCCTCCTTGGTCCTTAATATCAAAAATACAGATATAATAACCAATAACACACCGAATATCCCATTAAAAAGCTGCCTTGGTACGTATGATGTTATAACTGATCCTAATATTGAGCCAGGTAGTGTTGCTATTGCAAAAATTATTCCTGATTTATAATCAATACGTTTCATTCTAGAATAAGCAAAAGAGCCAGATAATGCATTAAAAAATACAACTGCTAGAGAAATACTAGTTATTGTATCTGGACTCTTATCTGGATATAACAATAATAAAATAGGTACCAATATAAAGCCTCCACCTGCACCTATTAGAGTTCCAAATGCTCCAACTAAAAATCCCAATGGGGTTAACCATAAAAATTGTATCAAATTTAAAACCTTCTTCCATAACAATTATGCATTATAATTAAACAAGTTTTTAAAATTAAAAAACTATTAATTATATTAATATAACTCTCCTATATTATACACTATCTTTTAACCATTTTGGATATAAGTTTTAAATTTTATATTTCAAAACACAATTTTGTGCTTAGTTCCTTACATTATAGTAATTTTATTATATCCAATTGCTTTTTTAGGCATTCAATAACACACTTTCCACATTGAATACAATCTGGATGGCTTAGTTTAAAAGGTAACTAATCACTTTCCAACTAAACTTCTAACCTTACTTGTTTGTCTCTTTTTATTTTATAAAATTGCTCTTCTATTATCAGTAACTTTATCACACAATAAAACTATGTATATGTTGCAATACACATTTCACAATTATGGCTGAAATTCTTGCAATATTTTTAGAATTGTGATGAAGAATTATTTTTGCGACATATATATTAATGCAAAAAAAGGTAAGCCGATATATCATTAAAATATCAGCTTACCTTTTACTTAACATTATTCTAACTTCATTAAATTATTTTTAAAATTTCAGTTATTAAACAAATCAAATGATATTTTATAACATTATAAAAAAGGAACCCTAAATTGAGCTCCTTTTTAACAAATAAAATTATAAATTTTACTCTTTATAAGTATTCTCCTTAGATTTGCTATTATAATAACTTGCAGCTATAAATATTATCCATGCAATGACTCCTGCTAAACTTACCAATTGAGCCATTCTAAAACTTCCTATCATTAAACTATCTGTTCTCATTCCTTCAATTATGAATCTACCTATAGAATACAATCCTATGTATGTAAAAAATACTATTCCATTTTTTTTGCATTTTCTGAGCATAATCATCAGTATTATAAATATAGTTAAATTCCAGAGAGATTCATATAAAAAAGTAGGATTGTAATATAATCCATTTATATTCATCCCCTTTTGAATGAACATAGGAAAATGCTTAATAAATTCATAACTAACTACATCCCCATGTGCCTCTTGATTAAAGAAATTCCCCCATCTTCCTAGAGCCTGAGCTAAAATAATTGACGGTGCTGCCACATCTGCAAACTTAATAAAGCTTAATTTTTTAACTCTTGTATAAATTAATGCTGTTCCTAATGCAAAAATTAGCCCCCCATGGATCGCAAGTCCTCCATTTCTTATATTAAAAGCATTAATAATATTATCTTTATAGTTATCAAATTCAAATATTACATAATACAGTCTTGCACCTATTATACCAATTGGAATAGATAATAATACAATGTTTAGCAAATTATCATAATCAACTTCTCTCCACTTACAATTATATTGAGATATTAGTATTCCAAGCATAATACCTGTTGCAATTAATATCCCATACCACCTAATATCAAATCCTCCAATTGAAAATGCTACTGGATTCATAATTTCACTTCCTTATCTTCTCGTTTTGTATTTTTTGTATAACCATAGCACAAGCTCCTACAGCTATAGATTTATCTTCAAAATATCCACCCCTAATAAATTGAATATTATTATTTTTTATGTGACACTTCTGAAGAGCTATTTCTTTTGTAGTTTCATAAAACAACTTTGATTGTTGTATTAATGGGCCACTTAAAATTATAAGCTCTGGATTAAATAACTTAATATAATTTGAAAGTCCTATTCCAAAATATAAAGCCGAATCTTTTATAATACCCATAGCCTCTTCATTTTCTCTTTCCCCAAGGTTACAAACATCTATATAATTAATATCATTTAAATTTTTCTTTAACAAAGATAATTCATTTTCTTTTATTTCATCTATAAATTTTTTTGTTATATTTGATATTGATACATAACTTTCTATACATCCATAATTTCCGCAGGAACACAATTCCCCGTCAGCATCAACAACCATATGTCCAAATGCATCTTCTACGTTGTTAATAGTTCGAATTAGAACTCCAGATGATATGATCCCCGTTCTTATTCCTACACCGCAGTTAATATATGCAATATTCTTTTTACCTTTTCCAATCCCAAAGTTATATTCACCTATAACAGCTGCATTTGCACCATTATCTATACATATCATTGTATCAAATTCTCTTTTTAATTCATCTTTTAATTGATCTGAATTAAATCCACCAACTATTCCTATTCCAATTCCAACAATTGATGCTTTTTGTATTTTTAATTTCATATAACATTCTTTTATAACATTAGGTATAATTTCAGATATTGTATCCATATCATATTCATGGCTTAATAATTTTTCTTCTATTATTTTTAATTTCAAATTTGTTATAACTATTCTAGTATAAATTCTTGAAATATCAATTCCAATAATATAAAATTCACTATGATTAACATCATATAAACTAGGCTTTCTTCCCCCTGTAGATTTTCCAATATCACTTTCCACAATAATTTTTTCGTCAATTAATATTTTAAGATCTCTATTTAATGTAGTTAATTTTATCTTAGTTACGTTTGCCAATTCATTTTTAGCTATAGGACCATTTTCTTGTATGATTCGAAAGATATATCTACATCTATCATTTAATGATTCAAAACTTTTATATGCTTCCAAGAAACCCGCTCCCTTTCTCATATTAGTATATCATCTTTTAGCCATTATGGATATAAGTTTTAATTTAAGCATGTGGTTAAATTGTTATTTTTTTTACTTGTTCCTTAATTCTAGTTCCAAATTATTATTTATGCTTACATATCTGTCTTTTAAGCATAAAGCACATTTAGTGAACAATATATTCTTGATTCACTAAATGTGCCTGCTATCGGGTTTATTCATTTTTATAATCACCCTTAAATATCTCATCAAAATTATCCATGTATTCTTTATATTCGTCAATAGTAAACTTAGGCTTAAACCCTTCCTTAATCTTTTTAGCTTCCTTTGCTTTTTCCTTTAGTAATCTATAGGCTGTTAAAGCCATGATTTTTGCAGTAGCAATATAAGCTATTTCATCATTTACTACTTTGAAATATTCTGAATGTAATCCGCCTTCAACTCCACCTGTAGTAAATTTTAATACTGGCATAATATGAGTCAAATCCCCAACATCACTAGAGCCTGCTGTATGTTTATTAGGATCAACTTCCTCAACCCTTCCATTAGGCAGTATTTCATGTGCTATTTCTAAAATTTCTTTTGACGGTCTTAAAGGTACTACTGGAAGATACCCTGGTGCCGTAATTATCTCTATTTCCGCTCCAACTGCTAAAGCACCAGACTTAAAGGCTCTATCCACCTTTCTGCTGGCATCTCTAATAGCTTCAACATTTTTTGCTCTGACTAGACTTTCAATTACTACTTCATCAGGAATTACATTCACTAATCCGCCTCCTTTGGTTATTATTGAATGAACCCTAACTGAATCTTCATCTTTAAAAGTTTCTCTTTGATATGCTATTGCATTCAAGCCCAGTGAACTTGCGTTTACAGCATTAATACCTAAGTGTGGTGTTCCTGCTGCATGAGATGCTTTTCCTTTATATTTTGTAACTTTCGATACAAAACCATTGCTTGTACTATCTCCTACTACAATATCAGCTCCTGTAGGATCAGAATGATGTACCACAGAAAGGTCTATATCATTAAATGCTCCAATTCTAATAAGCTCGCTTTTTCCTCCTCCATACTTAATTAAATTCCTTTCTTTTAAAGAAAGTTTAAATTCTACTTCACCATACTCTTCAGCGGGTACCGCAAAAAACACTACATTTCCATCTAATGAATTCTTTATTTCATCATCTGACAGTGCAAATGCCGCTCCTATGATTCCAGCCAATTGAGTATGATGACCGCATGCATGACAGGCTCCTGTTTTTTTATCAGCAAATGGGTTATCTGGTGATACAACAGCATCTAACTCACCAATTAATGCCACCTTTATCTCCTCTGAATTTTTCCTCTTTAAATACCCCTTTATACCAGTAATTGCAAGATTGGTTTCAATTTCTTCACTATTCTCTTTTAAAATTTTTAATACCTTTTCTGATGTTCTCTTTTCCTTATAGCCAAGCTCTGGATGCTTATATATATCTGTTGCAAAAGCAATAATTTTATCTCTATTTTTATCAATGATATCTATTATCTTTTTTTCAATTTCATTCATAATTATTCCCTCCTTTTATAATAGATCTACTAATCGTAATTTCATCGGTCTTTCAAGTTAGTAATATTCTATAATTTCATATTCAATAAATATATAGGCTACTCTTTTAAAAAAATTAATCAGAGTAACCTTTTAATATTAAATATCAATATATAATTGCTTATATAAAACTGTCTTACTTTATTTCATCTGGTATGAACCAGTAATTATTCTTATTGTGTTCTGCCATATAATCTTTGAACTCCTCAGATTTATATGCCTCTACTATATCATTTGCCCATTTACTATCCTTATTCTTTTCATCAACAACTACTTGAAGTTGTAATTCTTTACTAACATCTTCTGATAATAATGATTTTGAAGGATCTATTTTAGATGCGTAAACCATACTTCCAGGAAGTACTGCAAAGTCTATATCATCTAATGCACGTGGAATTTGTGCTGAATCCATTAGTGTTATATCAAGATTGTAAGTATTTTCACTTACATCATTTATAGTTAATGTTGTTGGATTTGCATCTTCCTTTAACTTAATCCATCCAGCTTTTTTTAGAAGTCTAAAAGCTCTTGCTGTATTTGATGGATCATTAGGAATTGCTACTTTTTGACCTTTAGCTACTTGGTCAATTGAAGTATGCTTATTCGAAAAAATTCCTGCTGGAACTGTTGGAATAGGAGTAATTGGAGTTAGCTTATTGTTAGTTTCTTTATTGAAATTATTTGCATATGCACTGTGTTGATCTACATTAAAATCAATACTTCCTTCTGTTAATGCCACATCAGCTTGTCTCAAATCAGAAAAATTCACTTCTTTAATTGTATAACCATTCTTCTCTAATATAGGCTTAACAGCGCTTGTAAATAGCTCACTATATGGTCCAGGAGATATTCCTATTGTTAAATCCTTCTTTTCCGTAGCTTTTGTATCAGTACTTCCACTGTTTCCGCATCCTGCTAACCCTAATGCAAACAAGCTTGTTGTTAAACCTATAATAATTTTAGTAACTATATTCTTTTTCATTTTTATTCTCCTAACTTATTGATTATTTAGTTCTATTTTTATATTTCCTATGGTTTCACTGGCATTTAAAGGTATAACAATTCTATTTATTCTTATAAATTTATAATAATTGGCATGCTATTTCTTAATGCCTTCTTACCTTTCTAGCTAATTTATTTCCAAAATTCTGAATAGCTTGTACGAAAATTATCAATATTATTACAGTAATAAGAATTACTTTTGTATCAAATCTTTGATATCCATAAGAAATAGCCACATCACCTATTCCACCTGCTCCGATGGTTCCTGCCATTGCAGTTGCTCCGATTAATCCAATTGTTGCTGTTGTTAGCGATAATATTAAAGATCCCATTGCCTCCGGCAAAAGAAAGTGCCATATTATTTGTACTGGCGTTGCTCCCATTGACTCTGCTGCTTCAATTATTCCATCATTAACTTCCAGCAAAGAATTTTCTATAAGCCTTGCAATATAAGGAATTATATATATTATAAGTGGAACAATTGCTGCTTTAGTTCCAATTGAGGTCCCAACAATAAGTCTTGTAAATGGAACAATTGCTGCAAGCAAAATTATAAATGGTACTGAACGAACAATATTAATCACATTATTTAGTGCTGAATATACAGCCTTGTTTTTTATAATTCCTCCCTTATTAGTAATAACAAGTAATATTCCAAGTGGAATTCCCAAAAGGGAGCCAATCAAAAGCGACACACTTACCATTTGTAAAGTTTCAATAATAGCCTTAATAATCTGCGGTCCTGTTATTGTTGTCATATCAAAACCTCCTCAACTCCAACTTTTCTATCTTTCATATATTTATGAGCATTTTCTATATCTTCTTTTTCACCTTTTAATTCAACTATGAGATTCCCAAGTATGTTCCCTTGTAATTCCGTAACATTAGCAAATAATATATTTGGTTGTACATTGAATTCACTACATGCTTCTGCAAGTATAGCCTTCTTTGAATTTTCACCTATAAATTTAAGTTTTAAGACTTTGCTATTCTCATCTTCACTATTAATTTCATCCAATATAACTTGTGGTACCTCGTCATGCACAACAGTCTTAACAAAATTCTTTGTCGTTTGTTCTTTAGGATTACCAAATACCTCCAATAGATTGCCTTGTTCAATAATTTCTCCATTTTCCATAACAGCTACTTTATTACAAACTTCTCTAATTACAGCCATTTCATGAGTGATCATTAAAATTGTTATATTATACTCTCTATTTATTTTCTTAAGCAGCTGCAATATAGATCCTGTAGTCTGAGGGTCTAATGCTGAAGTTGCCTCATCACATAAAAGTATTAATGGATTAGTAGCAAGTGCTCTCGCTATACCAATTCTTTGCTTTTGACCTCCTGATAATTCACTAGGATAAGCTTTAGCTTTATCCTCAAGCCCAACAAACTCTAATAGTTCATTTACCCTGCTTTCAATTTCATCCTTTGTTCTATGATTTAATACAAGAGGAATAGCAATATTTTCAAAAACATTCTTAGACTCAAGTAAATTAAAATGTTGAAATATCATTCCTATCTGTTTCCTAACCTCACGAAGTTCTTTAGTTGTAAGCTTTCCCAAATTTTTATTATCAACAATCACTTCGCCTGAAGTAGGTTGTTCTAAGTAATTTACCATCCTTATTAACGTACTTTTTCCCGCTCCGCTAAATCCAATAACGCCAAAAATATCTCCTTTATCAACTTGTAAATTGACGCCCTTTAAAGCCTCTACTTTTACGCCCTTTTTATTAAATATTTTTTGTATATTTTTCAACTCTATCATTAAAAGTCCTCCCTTTATATATAATAAAAAGACTTTATTACATATTCCCTATAGGGTTAGTGTGTTTTGTTGTTTTTAATTCTAACCATTTTTATCTGAATTGTCAATATAATTTTTCATATTTTTTACTTTTCACCATAAAATATCATAATAATAAATAATATACATATACTTTTATACAAACCCATTAAAGCAAAATATAGAAACAAGTAAAACTGCTATAAATAATATTAATTATCTATAGCAGTTTTACTCCATATTATCATATTTACAAAATTAAAATCATTATTATGTTATTTCTTATTTACGCACCTTAGCATATTCTAGGCAACATACTTCCCTCTAAAGGCGATAATAATCTCTTTCCACCAAATCCGTTTTCTATAAATATGTTCTGATTAGACTCTTTAACAAATTCACCTATAATTCTAGCTCCTTTTCCTTGATCAAGTGAGTGAATTATATCTAATACTTTTTCAGCTTCGGTTTCTTTAACAACTAGTACCATTCTTCCCTCACAAGCCATATACAATGGATCTAATCCTAAAAGATTATTTATAGCCTTAACACTTTCACTAATTGGAATTTCCTTTTCTATTAGGTGTATCCCAAGCTTGCAAAGTGAAGAAAATTCATGCAATACAGTGGCTAATCCGCCTCGAGTTGCATCCCTCATTATTTTTATTGAAGGAAACTGTTCCTTAAGTTCTTCTATAAAAGCAAATAGTGGTGCACAATCACTTTTATAGTCTCCTTTTACTTTTAAGTTATATCTCTCTACTGCAATTGTTGTTCCGTGCTCGCCGATTCCACCAGTTATTATAATTCTATCTCCTTCTTCAATAGTTTTTACTTCATATCCGTTAATTATATATCCGATTCCGCTAGTATTAATGAATATTCCATCTACACTTCCCTTTTCAACTACCTTTGTATCTCCTGTTACTATCTTAGCCCCACATTCTAAACAGGTTTGCCCCATAGACTTAACAATTTCTTCAAGGCTCTGCATTGAAAATCCTTCTTCAATTATAAAACTCGAACTTAAATAAAATGGCTGTGCTCCAGATACAGCTAAATCATTAATAGTACCACAAACTGCAAGCTTTCCTATGTTTCCCCCAGAAAAAAACAGTGGCTTTACCACAAAAGAATCTGTGGTGAAAGCCATTTTTCCTTGTACTGCTGTAAATGTTGCTGAGTCTTGTTCTTGTAAAAGAATATTGTTATTAAAATATTTGTAAAAAAGCTGCTCAATTAATATTTTTGTATGCTTTCCTCCATCACCATGAATAAGCTTAATCATTTCATTCATTTATTCCACTCCCCCATACTTATAAAAAATAGAGCAAGATCCCTCCGTAGATACCATACAAGGTCCTATTGGATGCTTTGGTGTACAACCTTTTCCAAAAAGCTCGCATTTATTAGGTAATTTCTTCCCCAATAAAATTTCACTGCATGCACAAGTTCTAATATAGTTTTTCTCAGAAGTCTTACTTAAATTTATTCCAAATCTTTCAGAAGCATCATATTTTTTATATTTCTCCCTCAAAGTAAATCCAGAATCTTTAATAACTCCTATTCCTCTCCATTCATGTTCGCAATATGTGAATACTTCACTTATTAATTCATTTGCTCTTTTGTTTCCTTCTTGGCTTACACAAGTTTTATATAAATTTTCAAATCTTTTTTCAGTTTTATTTTGTTGTTTCGTCAAAAAATATAAAGCACTAGCAATATCTAGAGCTTGAAAACCTGCAATTACTGCTGGAATATTATATTCCTCTACAATAAATTTAAAATAATCTGCTCCCTTTACTGCTGCTACATGTCCTGGACACATTAATCCATTTATATTGTGATTAGGCTGCTTAAGTATGTAATGGAGTATTGGCTCCATTCTTTTCATTCCTATTAAAAATGAAATATTTCTTATATTTTTTTCCTGTGCTATCTTTACAGCTAAAGCAATTATAGGAGTTGTAGTTTCAAAGCCTACTCCAAGAAAAACTATTTCCTTATCTTTATTTTCTTCTGCAAGTGCTATTGAATCTAAAGGTGAATATAATATTTTAATATCTTTTCCTTTTTCTCTTTGCTTAATTAAATTCTCTCTACTTCCATTTACTTTAATCATATCTCCAAAAGTACTTAAAATCACATTTGAATTCTTAAGTAATTCTATAGCTGCATCTATATAACCTTCTGGAGTAACACAAACTGGACATCCTGGTCCTGACAGTAAATTTATATTAGGATTAACCAATTGTCTAATTCCAAGTTTTGAAAGTGCCTGAGTATGAGTTCCACAAACTTCCATGACATTAAACTTTTTGACTTGAGACTTTTGAATTTCATTAAGAATATTTTTAATCAAAATTTCTTTATTCATACTTTTTCCTCGCTATTAAGTATTGATTGAAATATACTTTGTAATTCTTCAAAATAATCCTTGTCAATCTTTTGAATAGCACAGCCTGCATGAACTAAAACATAATCTCCCACTTTTAGTTCTTCAATAAGCTGAATATTAATTCTACTCTCTAATCCCATAATATCCATTATTGCACTATAGTTATCTATGCTTCTAACTTGTGCTGGAATTGCAAGACACATAAACTTACCTTCCTTCTTTATTCACACTTATAAAAATCGTAAATCAATCTGACAACCTATTTTTCTAACATAGCATTAGTAGATGAATTCACTTTGCTTCTTAGTCTTATGAAAAATATACATAACAAATTTAAATATATTATTTCTTTTCAATAATTGCATTTGCCACATGGAGCTGGCCAAAAGAAATTCCCTCATCATTAGTTGGGATTTGTTCATTATAAAACACTTTAAATCCTTGCTTAATCAGATTTATATATATTCCTTTTAAAAGATAATGGTTTTCAAAAACACCACCACTAAGAACAACTTTATCTATATGCTCCTTTTCTCTAAGCTTACAAACTAAATCACATGAAGCTTTAATAAGTGAGTTGTGAAATTTAGACGATATCTTAGAAATCAATTCTTTTTTCTGAATATCCCCCAAGATTCCTTCAATAATGCTTTTATATTGAATATTAAAAATACTATTTTCCTCGTTGATATCACATAAATAACTTTCTTTAATTTTATAATCAATAATATTTTCTAATTCTATTGCTGCCTGTCCGTCATAAGATATACTATTTCTGATTCCACATAAGGCTGCTACTGCATCAAACAATCTTCCAACACTTGAAGATACAAAACAATTTATTTTTGAATCTAAAGCTTGTTTAACTACTTTAATTTTTTCATTATCTACTCCTTGAATTATTTTTTCTGGATCATAACCTAAAGCATATAAATAACTTGAAGCACATCTCCAAGGTTCTTTTATAGCTTGTTCTCCTCCTTGGAGATTTACATATTTCAATTGCCCTGCTCTTTTAAATACTCTTCGATTTCCAACCAAAAATTCGCCACCCCATATTGATCCATCAAGTCCAAATCCAGTACCATCAAATATAATTCCAATTACAGAATCATAAATAGAATGTTCAGCCATGCAGCTAACCATATGAGCATGATGATGCTGTACTTCTATTTTTCTCATTTTCTTTTCCTTTGCATATTTAGTACTTGAGTATGCTGGATGCATATCGCATGCCAATACTTCTTCATTAATATCAAATAAATTGCAAAAATGTTTTAGTACATATTTAAAATTCTTATAACAATTAAATTCTCCTAAATCACCTAAATACTGACTTAAATATGCGTATCCATTTTTAGAAACACAAATAGTACTTTTCTGCTGCCCTCCAACTGCTATAATATCATTTTCAACTCCTGTTTTTAATGAATAAGGCCTATATCCTCTTGCACCACGAATAACCTTTTCTACTTCCCCTATGACTTTTACAACAGAATCATCAACTTGGACGTAAATCTCCCTGTCATTCATCAGAAAATAATCTGCCACTGTATTTAAATGTTTTAGTGCTTCTTCATTTTTATATTCCATTGGCATGCTGCTTATATTTCCACTAGTCATAACTAAAAGATCTAACTTTTCATTAAATAATAGATAATGAAGGGGAGTATACGGAAGCATTACTCCTAAACTATTCTGCTTTGGTGCTATAGCCTCTGGTAATACAAAAGGATATTTCTTCTTTAAAATTACAATAGGTCTCTTATTACTGCTTATTACTTCCTCTTCTTTATCAGATATATAGCAAATCTCTTTAACAATTCCAATATCCTTTGCCATCAAAGCTAATGGTTTATCTTTCCTTTGTTTTCTACTTCTAAGCAAATTAATAGCTTGCTCATTTCTTCCATCACAAACCAGATGAAATCCTCCGATTCCCTTAATCGCCAATATTTTTCCTTCCTCAATAAGTGAAATAGTTTCTTTAATAGGATCTTCACACTTAATTTGTTCTCCATGATTATTTGTTAAAAAGAGTTTAGGTCCACAATTTTCACAGCAATTTGGTTGCGCGTGAAATCTCCTACTGAGTGGATTTTCATATTCTTCTTTACATTCCTCGCACATATAAAATTCTTTCATAGTAGTATTCTGTCTGTCATATGGCAAAGCCTTGATAATTGAATACCTAGGTCCACACTGAGTGCAATTTGTGAAAGCATATTTATAACGAAGGTTTCCTTTACTTCGAATATCTTCTAAACATTCATCACAAACTGCTATATCAGGTGAAACAAATCTCATTTCATTATTTTGTTTAGTACTTTCCCTAATAACAAATTTTTGATCAATGTTTTCTTTAATTATAAATTTGTTTTCGCTGGAATATGGAGTAGTACTTAAATCGTTTTTAATTAACGTACATTGAACCTTTTCTATTCTTGCAATACTGGGAGGTCTTTTTATAACATTAAACATAAACCGTTTTATGTTTTCCCTCTCACCTAAACAGTCAATTACTACGGCACCACCTATATTTTGAACAGATCCACGAATTTTAAAGTCCCTTGCCTTTTCATATACAAATGGACGGAATCCTACCCCTTGAACAATTCCGTAAATTTTTACTATATATCTCATATATTAAAGACCTTCTCTATTTATATGTTATGAGCTATCGCATTAAGTAATTTTCATTATATATACTGTTTTGTATACAAAAAGGCAAACTCAATATATTGTATAATGCATTACTAGAGTGACAGACCCTTGTTCTGATTTTCACCCTGATCCTATCTAACGATATATTGGGATAATATCGAGTTTCCAATATAGACTTCTAATTTTCATTTTGTTCGCCTTGAATGCTTTTAAGAATTGCTGTTTGATCCTGTATATCTTCCCTCTGTACATTAACTTTTGTCCATTTTCCAACTAACTTTGAATTAAAATTCTGAAGATGTTCATAAAGATTCTCCTCATTAACATGACTTCTGTGATTTACAATAACAGTGAATGTTTTAACTTTATTAATATTATTAGTTTCACATATATTCTTTAATTCTTCTGAAATCTTACTTAATAAAATAGTATCATGCATATTTTTCACTATCCCTTCATTTATTTTTTGACTATAAATTAAGTATATTTATTTCTATTTCATCCAAAATTTTTTTAGAAATTCCTTCCAATTTATCTTGTAATTCTTCGCTCAATCCCAAGCCAATTCCAACATCATTAACTTCAATTCCATAAATTTGCCCTTTAGCACCAGGATAAAAAAGTTTTAATAAATCCAAGAAATTATAACTATGCTGGGAATATCCCTTTTTCTTAGAAACAAAATCATCTAACTGAAAACAAGTGATTTCACCTGGACTCTTTCCATAATATGCAGCATCTAAAATAAATATATAGTCATCTTCTTTTACACTGGCAATACTGTATTGAACATCGGTTTCTCCATAAATAACTTTAATATTCTTTTCTAAAAGCTTCTTTTCTATCTTTTTTGCTACTTCAATTCCTATACCATCATCCCTCATTAAAACATTTCCAATCGCAATCACTTTAATATTAGAGTTTACCATAATATATATTTCTCCACTTTCTATAGATAAACGAATTTCGATCTAAATTTGTACTTTAAAATGTATTCCACACTAGAAAGAATGAATACTCTTTTGTGTAGTGTTTCATCTGAGAATATCGCTGTAGGTATTTCTTTAGCAGAAGTTGTTCCTGTTGCTTGTCATGAGCTTCCCTCAGGAGCATGCAACAGTGGGTGCAACTTCTGCTATTAGAAATCCACAGCTGTATTCTCCAGTAACCGAAACAACAGAGTATTCATTCTTCCGGCGAGTTATCACATAAGTATGATTTTTAACTTGTTTATCTATGCATATATTTTTACACCAAAACCTCTACTATTTCTGTATCACCTGCTGATCCAATCAAATGAGTTGCACAAGATACACATGGATCAAATGATCTTACAATACGACCGATTTCTATAGGCTCTCTAATATTGTTTAACTTAGTTCCAATCAAGGCTCCTTCTATAGTTCCAGGAAGATTTGATTCATCCTTAGGTGATAAATTCCATACGGTTGGTGTTATGATATTATAATGATTAATAACATTTTTATCTATTTCAATCCAATGACCGAGAGCACCTCTAGTAGTATCAGTTAAGCCTGCACCATAAGCTTTTTCTGGAATATTATAAGTTTTTTGATTATTAGGTCTTAGTTCTACTCTTTCAATAAGCTTATTCATTATTCCTATAATCTTTTCTGTTTCCAATACCCTTGCTATATTTCTATCCATACATGAATGTCCATTTGTGTATTGTCCACTCACTATTAACCTTGCTAAAGGACCAACTTCCATAGGAAGTCCTAAATAACGGGGAGCTTTTATAAAAGTGTACGCATCTAATTTAGATAAATCTACTTCTTCCAGCCCTTCGTCCTTTTTATACCACGAATAATGGATTTGCTCTGTGATTTTATCTGTTTCCAAAGGATATTTTACATTATCCTTCATTACTCCTGACTTAACATAAGTAATCTCAGGATCTTCATATTTATCAAATACTCCATAAGTCATAAAATATGGATAAGATTGTCCTTTTTTAAAATAGTCAGAGTAATATTTAGAAATTATCTCTACATCTTCTTTCATTATATTTTTTACAAAAGATTCTATTTTTCTAATAATACTTTTTACTTTTTCTAGTTTATACGCATCTATATTCACCGTAACTCCACCTACAAAAATACCATGGTTATGAGGAGCTTTTCCTCCTAGAAGTGCTAATCCTTCATGAGCTAATCTACTGAGTTCAATACTTTTTACATAATCCTCTTCTATTTTTTTGTTTATTTTATCTGGTAGTCTATAATCAGTATATTGTTGTTCTTCTATTAATTTTATGTTTGATATTTTTACATAACTTGGCATAGACAGAAGATAAAAATGTCTTAAATGGTTTTGTATAAATTCAAAGCCATGTAAAATATCTCGAATATAATTATCATTTAAACTAACTGTTACTTTTAATGCATCTTCTAACGCTAAAGTAGAAGCCATTGAATGAGCAGTAGAGCATATTCCACAAATTCTCTCTGTAAAATATACAGCATCTAAAGGTGATCTTCCTATTAACATTTTTTCGAATCCCCTAAAGAGTAGTCCACTTGCATTTGCTTTAGCAATTGTATTCCCTTCTACTTCTGCTTTTATTTCCAAAAAACCACTGATTCTTGTTACCGGATCTATAGTTATTGTTTTGCCCATAACTCCTCCTTGTGGTACATGAAATAAAACAATTGATCAGTATACTTGTCCACTATTTTATTTCATGTGCCTAATACTTTACAAAAGGTTCCATTCCATCTGGGAATTGCGCATTTGCACACCCAATACAATTTGTATTATCTCCAATAGGCCAGTTAACGTATCCATTCCATTTTCTCCTTGGGCAATCAGTTTTTGTGACAGGCCCTCTACATCCTAGTTTGATCATGCAGCCTTCATCTCCAAACTTTTGTGCAAATATACCTTGATCAAAAAATCCTCGCCTCGTACAATTATCATGAATTGTAACTCCATAGAAAAGTAATGGTCTTCCCTCACTATCTAATGCAGGTACACCATAACCAATCAAATGTGCTAAAGTTCCTACTACCCAATCTGGATGGCAAGGACAACCTGGTAGTTTAATAACTTGACGATTTAAAACTTCCTGTACACTTTTACTTTCTGAAGGGTTTGGTTTTGCGGCCGATATGCCCCCATGAGAGGCGCAAGTTCCTACTGCTACAACATATTTCGCTTTTCCGCCAGCTAATTGTATTGCATCTAATGCTGTGATATTTGTCCCATTATAATTTGCTACAATGTTATAACGCCCATTTTCTTTTGTTGAAACTGCCCCATCCACTAATAATATAAACTCTGTATCTAGTGTTTCTAAAAACTTTTCAAAAGCAAGCTGCCCTTCTAATCCCATAAGTGTGTTGTTATAAGTAAAATTCAACATGTCAGTTAAAATATCATAAAGCCCAGGATTTTCACTATTAAGTAAGGAAATTATATTTCCTGAACATCCTGTCACTTCAAGCCATATAGCATTCATCTTTTTAGACTTTTTATCTTTTAGCATTCCTACAACATCGTTTGCAAGTCTCTTTGACGTATGAATCTTAGCTTTTGTAAGTGGACATACTTTTCCACTAGTCAATTTAATTCCTCCATAATTTATTACTTCTTTCAACTTATTAAAAAATTAGAACTTTTCATTTTCTATAATAATTATCATTAATATAAGCTAAATTATGTACTGGTTTTAGATTGCAAATGCGTTCAATCATTTCTACAGCTAAAGTATATGATTATAATAATTTAAAAATGCTATACTCTATTTCCAATCCTTAACTTTATAAGATTTAATTCCTTTCGATAGTATTATTATTTAAATAAATAACTTCGGAATTTCTCATAGAAGAATCAGCAAAACATCACAAATTTTTAAATTATAATCAAAGTTTTGACAAAAATTCGTTATTTATTGTGGTTATTTTTACATTTTTATGAAAATTATATTATTATATTTTATTTTTATCCAATTTATTGTATAATATATCCGTAGCATTATATTATGTAAATATGAGAGGAGTTTTTATTATGGTAGAAAAAATGTTTTGTTATCAATGTGAACAAACTGCTGGGGGTAAGGGATGTACTAAAATAGGTGTGTGTGGTAAAACACCTGAAATTGCAGCAATGCAAGATTTATTGATTTATCAATTAAAAGGAATCAGTGTTTACGCAAAAGAACTTTTAAACAAAAATGAAAAGGTTGACACATCAGTAGCCTCTTTTGTTGAAGATTCTTTATTTATGACATTAACTAATGTTAATTTTGACCCTAAGGCTCACCTTATTCAACTTAAAAAGTCTCAAGAAATTAAAGAGTCTTTAAGAGCAAAGGTTAAATCTGAAAATATCACCTCTCCTGAAGCGTTGTACAACCTAAGTGATTCTAAAGAATCTATACTTGAAGATGCTGAAAAAGCTGGAATAATGTACGATGAGAACTTAGATCCAGATATTCGTTCTCTTAGAGAAACTATAAAATATGGTTTAAAAGGAATCGCTGCTTATTCTCATCAAGCTAGATTTATAAAATATACTAGCGATGAAGTAAATGACTTCTATTTTAAAGCTTTAGCAGCTTTAGCTGATGATAGTTTAAATCTTGAAGATTTGATTAAACTTGCAATGGAAACAGGTACTATGAGTGTTAAGATTATGGAAGTTTTAGATACTGCTAATAATACTACTTATAGTTCTCCATCACCTACAAAAGTTAATGTAAATATTAAAAAAGGTCCATTCATAGTAGTTTCTGGACATGATTTAAGAGATCTAGAAATGTTACTTGAGCAAACTGAGGGTAAAGGAATAAATATTTATACTCATGGCGAAATGTTACCTTCACATGGATATCCTGAATTAAACAAATTTCCTCATTTAGTGGGTAATTTCGGAAGTGCATGGCAAAATCAACAAAAAGAATTTGATAATATACCTGGTTGTATTTTAATGACAACAAACTGCTTAATGAGACCAAAAGATTCTTATATAGATAGAATATTCTCAACAAGTGTTGTTGGATTTGATGGTATTAAACATATTGAAAAAGATGAAAATGGATATAAGGATTTCTCTGAAATAATAAATAAAGCACTTGAACTTGGTGGTTTCACAGAAGACGAAGAAGTTAAAGAAATTTTAGTAGGCTTTGGGCATAAGGCAACCTTAAGTCATGCTGAAACAATTATTAATGCAGTTAAAGACGGAAAAGTTAAACACTTCTTCTTAATAGGCGGATGTGATGGTGCAAAGCCTGGAAGAAATTATTATACAGAGTTTGCTGAAAAAATTCCAAGTGACTGTATTATTCTTACTTTAGCATGCGGAAAGTATCGTTTCAACAAATTACAATTTGGTGAAGTTGCAGGACTTCCAAGATTGCTTGATGTTGGACAATGTAATGATGCATACTCAGCAGTTAGAATAGCTTTAGCTTTAGCTGATGCATTTAACTGTACAGTTAATGATTTACCTTTATCAATAGTGTTGTCTTGGTATGAACAAAAAGCTGTATGTGATTTACTAGCATTACTTTCATTAGGCGTAAAAGGAATGTATATTGGGCCAAGCTTACCTGCTTTCTTAACTCCTAATGTATTAAATTTCTTAGTTGATAATTTCGATCTTAAACCAATCAGTACTCCTGATGAGGATTTAAAACAAATATTAGGCTAAACTTTGAAGTTGGACAATAAATTGTTCTATTGTAAAATGCATAAAACCACTGTATAAAATTAAAAGCCATGCAATAAGTGAGATAAATCTCCTTATTGCATGGTTTTTGTTATTCCTATTTTGCTATTAATTTTCCAAAATCTCTGCATTTGTCTTCATCTTCACCTTCAGGAGATTCCTGCACGGTTAAACCTTCGCTTATTAATATAGCACCATATGACTCCATTCTCTTTTCCCATTCTGTCATCCATTCACCATTGCCCCATCCCCATGAACCAAAAAGAGCAACTTTCTTTCCTTGCAAACTTCCTTCTAATGATTTAACAAAAGGTTCCATTTCACTTTCATCTAATTCTTCTGATCCATAAGCTGAGCATCCTAAAATAAGTATTTCTTCATTATTAACATCATCAAGTGTTGCATTTGATACTTCAACTAATTCGGCTTTCTTCCCCTCTGATTCTATTCCTTCTAGAATTAAGTTTGCCATTTTTTCTGTATTTCCTGTTTGACTAAAATATACAATTTTCATATAACTTCCTCCAATCACTTTTCTCCTAAAAATTTATTTTTTATCTATTTCTTGATATAAGTATAACTTTATTAATTTAAATAAAATGTGATTGAAATCAAATCAAGAAAAAATCTGATATACGCAAGTTTGATATCTATATAAAAATAAATATTCATTATTACATTAATAAGCAATAATGAATATTTATTTTATATATAGTTCTTCAAGCCTTCTTCATCTATAATGATTATTGTTTTTGTTCCTATTATTTTTATTAGATTTTCATCTTCTAATTTCTTTAATTTCCTGCTTATGGTCTCCCTCGTCACCCCAATATAACTCGCCATATCTTCCCTTGATATGGGTAGTTTTACAGAAATATTACCTTCAACATTTTCTCCATACTTCTCCATAAGCTCTATAATTAAATAAGCCATTCTTGAGTCAACATCGTTAGTTGCTAAATTCTGAACAAGATTTTCAACTTTTGATAATCTCTCTCCTACTGTTTCTAATACCTTTATTCCAATCTCAGGATTCTTCATCATTATATCTTTCATTTCCTCCTTAGTAAGAGTACATATTTTAGCATCCTCTATAGCTTTAGAATTAAATCCATATTTAGATGGTTTTATAAGTTCTAATTCCCCAAAGAAATCTCCTTCTGAAAGTATATGTAGTATCTGTTCCTTACCATCCTTAGTATATTTATATAATTTTATTTTTCCTTCATTTATAAAATAAAGTGTATTAGCTATATTACCTTCAGTAAAAATAACATCGCCTTTACTGAATTCTTTATGATTAATTTTATTTACAATCTCCACTAATTCGTCTCTATTTAAATTTTCAAATATTGGAACCTTACTAGCACAAAGTCCTCCCCTACAATTATTGCAGCAATTACCACAGTGAATATTCATAACAAATCCTCCTATCTATAAGATATATCTACAAATACTATCTTACTTTAAGTTGTGTCCCGTGTATATTTAATTCTAACTAAAACCACTCAAGTAATATTCTCCTTAGTATCATTATAATAAAAAACTCATGAAAACTTAATCTTAATATTTTGATTTGAATCATATTTTTATAATTGATATGGATATAAAATAAAATCATCGAAAGACAACAACTTAGAAAACTAATTGAAATATAAAAATAAACACAAATTATGGAGGTTTTATATTATGGAACAAAACATTATGCTAGGTAAAAATATATTTTGGGTTGGTAAAGTAGATGATAGAGATGTGCCTTTTCATAGGTTAACTTTAACTAAAGGAACTACTTATAACAGTTATTTATTAATGACAGAAAAGCCTACAGTAATTGATACTGTTGATATGAGTTTTGGAAGAGAATTTGTACAAAACTTAAATAATAAGATTGAACTTAATAGAATTAAATATATTGTAATTAATCATACAGAACCTGATCATTCTGGTGCCCTTGGAAGCTTAGCAGCCAAAGCAAAAAATGCTGTAATTGTATGCACAGAGCCGGCTGTAAATGAACTTAAAGAGATGTACAGGCTTCATAATAGAGAATTTTTGGTTGTAAGTGATGGTGATACTTTAGATATAGGAGGCAAAATTCTTAAATTTATACAAACACCATATCTTCATACTGAAGAAACTATGATAACTTATTGCGAAGATAATAAAATTTTATTTCCTTGTGATATTTTCAGTACTCATGTAGCCAATTATGAATACTTCAATGACTTAGCTCAAGTAGACATAAAGGAAGACTTTATTACTTATTATAAATTGATAATGCATCCTCACAGAAGATATGTTCAAGAAATGATTGAAAAAATCAAAGATTTAGATATAAAGATGATAGCTCCTTCTCATGGATTTATTATTAGAGATGAAGTCCAAAGCTTTATAGATATTTATGATAATATGAGCAAAAATACAGAGCTAGATAAAAAAGCACTTATTCTATACTCTACTATGACAGGTAATACAAAAAAGATTGCAGGCATTTTTAAAGAAAAGTTTGAAGAGCAAAATATAACTTCAAATATTATTGATGTAAATAAAGATGCAATGGATAATATAATGAATGCTATTAATGAAGCTGACGCAATCTTCTTTGGCAGCTCAACTAAATATGGTGACATGATTGGAAATATGGAAGAGGTACTAAAGAATCTTAAAACTCTAAATTTAGAAAACAAGCTAGGCGCAGCATTTGGTTCTTATGGCTGGAGTGGAGAGGCTATAGAGGTTATACAAGACTATTTAAATAAAACTAATTTAAGATCATTAAATACTTCTGATATAATTAAATCTACTGGTATGACTGATATAGAATTACCTCTAAGAATTAGATTTTCATCAAAAGAAGACAACCTAAAGAGCATTGATAGAATAGTTACCTATACTAGTGATTTATTGTTTAGTGCAATTTAAAATAAGGCGCATGAAAAGAAATAAAGTGCCCAAAGTTGCCGTAGATATTTTTCATCTATAATCTACATCAAAAGGATCTTGTGAGATTAGGCACAAAACAGCCTTTCTTTCCTAAGATCCTTTTGATATTAATAGGTTGTTGAATAACTAATTTTTACAAATGGTTATTTAAGAAAATATTCTTAGAAATTATATATTCCAAGGATATTTTCTAGTTTTTATTCCTTGCTGCTTTTTGTTAAATTCATCTATTAAGTACGCTAATAAGACCCATTTTATATGACGTTCGTATCGGGCTTGCCCATAAAGCCTTGGGTTTTCTAAGTTATATAATCCCTTTAATACAGAGAATAACTGCTCTATTTTCAATCTGTTTTTATATAATTTTGATCCAATAGAAGATTGAATAAACAAAGCATTTTCATATCGTTTATCAGTAAATGACTCAATACTTTTAGCCTTACGCATATTTATATCAGTTAACAAATTAAATTCTAAACTAGAAGCAATTTCAAACCATTCTAATGAATCATATGCTGCATCTGCAAGTATTAAAAATGGATTATAAATTTTAGCTTCATATAGTAAATCTGAGACTTGATTATCATAAACATTAGCTGTTGTTAAATAAAAAACTAGAGGAATTATAATATCACTAACTGCTGCAATACAGTGTAATTTATAACCTTTATAATATCCAAGGCGGGTACCCTTACCGGATTTAGCTTCGCTATCGTATTTTGAACTTCTTAAAGCACAGTTCCATCTATTGCACACAGTCTAGTTTCAGGATTGATAAGTTCAACAAGCATAGCATAAATACCATAATATATATGTTTCTCTAAAATTTTAGTTCTTAATGAGAATGTAGAATAATCTGGTACTTGATTGAGTTGAATTATAGACTGAAACACATAGTCTTGCTTTATACGATATTCAAGCTCTCTTAAACTGAAAATACTACTTTTAACGCCATATAATATACATGCAACTATTTGTTCATCTGAATACTTACGTGGTCGCCCTTTAGTACTTTTAATATCCGAATTTAATTTAGCAAATGCAATTTTAACAGCTTCAAAAATTTTATAATGGTCATTTTCACTTTTAATATTTGATGATATAATCATATTTGAGTCATTCCTTATGTGATATATTTGGGTTTTTCGCGAAATTATTATATCACAAAGGGATGACTTATTTATTTTTTACAAATTCTGTTTATTCAACAACCTAATTAAATATAACATTTATTTGCTTAGTATATGTGTCTCACCCACTATTTAATCAAACTATTATTAATATTTAAAATTCTTCTAATACTTTCTGACCAAAATTCTTTCCAAAGGCTATGCACTCTTCAAGTTCGTCATCATTTGGCATATATTTAAACTTTAATCCATCTTCAACAACTTTAATTTTAGCCTTTGTTAAATAGTTTGTAAGAATATCTGTTGATTCTCCACCCCATCCATAGCTTCCAAAAGCTGCACCTACTTTCTCATTAAACTTCAATCCAATTAAGTCTTCAATAAGAGGTAATAAAGACGTTAAAATTCCACTATTAACTGTTGATGATCCTAGTATTATTCCCTTTGATTTAAAAACTTCGGCTAATATATCACTTTTATCTGAAGTTGCGACATTAAATATTTTATATTCTACCCCTGCTTCTCCTAGGCCTTTGCCTATAAATTCAGCCATTTTATGAGTAGCCCCCCACATTGAATTATATGCAACCACTACACTTTTATTTGATTTTCCAGCTGCCCACTCATAATATTTCTCCACTATCATCATTGGATCTTTTCTCCAAATGATGCCATGAGCTGGAGCTATCATATCTACAGGTACTCCAAGTTTTTTAAGTTCGTCTATTTTTTTTGTAACCAGTTTACTAAAAGGAGTAAGTATGTTTGCGTAATATTTAAGAGCTTCCTGATTAACTTCTGTTTCATCTACTTCATCATTAAAAATGCTCGAAGATGCATAATGCTGTCCAAATGCATCATTAGAAAACAATATATTTTCTCCAGTAAGATATGTAAACATGCTATCAGGCCAGTGAAGCATAGGAGCTTCTATAAATACAAGATTATTTTTACCTATATTTATCTTCTCCCCTGTGGAAACGACCTTAAAATTCCACTCCTTATGATAATGCTTCTGTATTGACTCTAAACCTTTTTTAGAAACAAAAACTGTTGCATTAGGAATATGCTCCATTAATGCAGGTAACGCTCCTGAATGATCAGGTTCCCCATGGTTCATAACAACATAATCAATCTTTGATATATCAGTTACCTCTCTCAAATTTTCAAGAAACATCTCAGTTAAAGGTTCCCATACAGTATCTATAATAACAGTTTTTTCATCTTTAATAAGATATGAATTATAAGTACTTCCTCTATGTGTAGATAATTCATTTCCATGAATATGTCTTACTTTCCAATCAGTTGCTCCAACCCAATATACTCCATCTCTAAGTTTCTTCATTCTAATTCCTCCCATTTGTTAAATTCCACTTCATGATTTCTATAAAATGTATAATTTAATCCTTAATATACGTAGTTTCCTAGTATATTATACTTAGGGCTTGTAGCACTTAGATTTTAAAATATATATTCCAATGCCAGAATTATAATTCAAATAGACTTAATTCCTAAATAATATTATGTTTTAAACAAAGCAAAATCAGCCAGATTTCTAGCTTCTTTTACTTTATCACAAATTCATCTGCTCCCTGTATCGCAACTATTAGTTCCACATGCCATATATCTCCTTAAACTTAAAAATTATATACATAATTAATTCCTAAATAGGAAAAGTTAATATCGATATTAATAGACGCATGAAAGAAAATAATATGCTTGTATTTCTATTAATTTTCTTTCATATAGGAAAGTTGAAGGAGTGAAATTTTAGTGAGTGAAAAAATGCTAGAAGAATTAGAAGGATTTAACGGAAGAGTAAGTTATCATGATTCTGTAGAGGAGATGGTAAAAAGAATAAGAGCTGATAAATTATCAAATGTATTTGATAGATATGCTTCTCAAGAAAAGATAAGATGTTCGTTTTGTCTTAAAGGGGTAAGCTGTCAACTCTGTTCAAATGGTCCTTGTAGAATTAACGAAAAAGGTGGCCAAGAAAAAGGTGTCTGCGGAATAGACCCTAATGCTATGGCTATGAGAAACTTTCTCCTAAAAAATATAATGGGGGCTGGTACATATAGTCATCATGCTTATGAAGCTTTTAGAACCTTAAAAGCTACTGGAGAAGGAAAAACTCCATTTAAAATTACTGATGTAGATAAATTAAAATGGATGTGTGAAAAAGTTGGAATCGATACAAATCAAGAAGTTAACAAAATGGCAATCGACTTAGCAGTATTGCTTGAAGATCAGCAAAAGATAGATTCAGAAGATAAAAATGTTATGGTAGAAGCTTTTGCCCCTAAGAAAAGAAAGGAAATATGGAGAAAATTAGCTATATACCCAGCAGGTACAGTACACGAAGAACAAAACTGTGTAGCCAGCTGTCTTACAAACGTAGATGGAAGTCATGTCTCACTTGCAATGAAAGCTCTTAGACTTGGAATCGCTACAATTTACAATACTCAAATAGGGCTTGAAATGGTTCAAGATATACTATTTGGAACTCCTACTCCACATGAAGTTAACATGGATTTAGGAATTATGGACCCAGATTATGTAAATGTTGTATTTAACGGTCACCAACCTTGGCCTGGAGTTGCAACAATATTAAAAGCAAGAACAAAAGAAGTTCAAGACATGGCAAAAGCTGCAGGTGCCAAAGGCCTTAGAATAGTTGGTTCCATAGAAACAGGTCAAGAATTACTTCAAAGATTTGAAATGGATGAAGTTTTTGTAGGTCACATGGGTAATTGGCTTACTATAGAGCCATTACTTGCTACTGGTACTGTTGACGTGTTTGCAATGGAAGAAAATTGTTCACCTCCAGCCATAGATATGTACGCTGAAAAATACCAAGTTACTTTAGTATCTGTAAGTACTATAATTGATTTACCTGGTATTGAACATAAGATTCCTTATGAACCTTCAGAAGTTGATAAAATGGCGGATAAATTAATTGAACTTGCTATTGAAAACTTTAAAAAGAGAAAAGAAAGAAAAATTGAACCATTAGTTCCAAAGAAAACTCAAAAAGCTATAGCTGGTTTTTCAACTGAAGCTGTTTTAGGTGCTCTTGGAAACAAACTTGACCCATTAGTAGATGTAATAGCTGCTGGAAAAATTAAAGGAGTTGTAGCTCTTGCAAATTGCTCAACTCTAAGAAACGGTCCTCAAGATTCTATGACTATAAACCTTACAAAAGAACTTATAAAACGCGATATATTAGTAGTTAGTGGCGGATGCGGAAACCATGCTCTTGAAGTAGCTGGACTATGTACTGTTGAAGCCGCAAATGAAATGGCTGGAGAAGGTTTAAAAGAAGTGTGTAACTTGCTAAAAATACCTCCAGTATTAAGCTTTGGTACTTGTACAGATACTGGAAGAATTTCAATGTTAGTTACTGCTCTTGCAGATCACTTAGATGTTGATGTAGCCGATCTTCCAATAGCTGTTACTGCTCCAGAATGGATGGAACAAAAAGCAACTATAGATGGAATTTTTGCACTAGCTTATGGTACTTATACTCATTTATCTCCTACTCCTTTTATGACCGGTGCTCCTCAATTAGTTGAACTTTTGACTGAAAAAGCAAAAGATGTAACTGGTGGTAAAATAGCTTTAGGTGATAATCCTATTGAAGTAGCTGAAAATATTGAAGCCCATATTATTGCAAAAAGAAAAGGTATGGGATTAAGCTAATATATTTTATAAACAAATTCCATTAATATTAAATTAACATGGGTGTCTCAAGATAATTTCTAATTGTTTTGAGGTACTCGTTTTTCTACGCACTATGAGTCAATTTTATTACGTAATATTCATTTTTTTAATTACACTAAACATAATACATAAAAAGAAGAGGCTATATCAAATTTATTATGATATAACCTCTAGTATTATTAACAATTAGCGTTTCTTGGAATAACACGTACACTTACTGATAGTGAATCGGCAATTGTACTATCAGGTGCTATCTGAACAAATACTAATTTTTGAGAAGCTTTCTCTGAATAAAGTGCTTTAAATTTAAATACAGCTGTTCCAGGACTACCAATTGCATTACTATCTGGTATCCATTCCTGACTTAAAAACTCTATATTATTAGGAATATCATAAACAAGTTCCCAATGATATCCTGTGGATCCTTCACTTACTGAACGGATTCTAACACAAAAAGTTTCGCCTGCCTCAACAGTTATTCTTCTTGGAGACACTAATGAATTTGCCATAATACATTCACACTCCTGATTAATATTAATTTTATTCTAATATTCTTTTAGCTTTAATATTTCATTACTAGAGAGCAAATCTTTATAATATAAAATATGTCTAGTAGTATAATAATGTTCATATATTTTTATTCTTTAGCTTATTATATTAAATTTACGTTTTTGTATAACTTATAAAGTAAGAACAAAATTCCAGAAGTTACTAAATGATATAAAAAAATACTATGAAATTCCTTTCTTAACTATAAGATTCTAATTGCATTTTCATTTCTTCTAATTGCCTATCTACAATACTTGCCTCTTCTATGTGATTTGTTATAGTTTTTGATGTTACTCTTAAAATTTCATCCACATTTATTATTTCTTTATTCATATTTTCGATATGTTGTTTTTGATTTGTTAAAATTTCTATTACTTTCCTTACTTCCTGCTCAACTTTTCCTATAGAAGATAAGCTTTCTTCTATCTTTTCTGCCGCATTCACTGATGCATTAACCCCTTTAGCAATAACTTCTTTAGATTTATCTGAATTATTTATAACAATATTTGTTTCATCTTCTATATTACCAATTAACGCTGAAATATCCTTAGTACTTTGCTTAGTCATTTCTGCTAGATTTCTTATTTCACCCGCAACTATTGCAAATCCTTTCCCTTGTTCTCCAGCCCTTGCTGCTTCTATTGCAGCATTTAAAGCCAGTAAATTAGTTTGATTGGCTATATTCGTTATTAACTTTACAACCTCATTGACTTTGCTAAACCGTCTTGCCAATTCATTTATATTTTCAGTATTATTCCTATTCTCATCTTCTAGAAATCTTACTACTTTGACAATTTCCTCAATAGCACTTTTACCTTCATATGATTTATTAACTGTATCTTTTGTAATTTCGATAAGATTATTCCCTTCAAAATATAATTTATCTGTCAAGTCATTAGTGTTTTCTGTCAAACTAGAAATCGCATTCATATGTACCTTTACTTTATCAGCAAGCTTTCCTAAAACGTCATGTTGATCATCTACTCTATGATGTTGTTTTACAATCCCCGCTAATAATCCACTCATTTTCTGAAGAAAATTACTAGTATCATCGTGCAACTTTTTTGCCTTTATTATAGTTTCTTCACCATAAATTGATTGCTTATTTTCTAAATCTTTAATTTTCTTATTTCTAAATAGGTTCATTCAGCTCACTCCTAAATTCTTTCAAATATATCGATTTTTCTTAAATTATATATTGTATTATTTTTATATCCTGCTTCTTCGTTCATGCCCTTAGATATATGGAAACTTCTAGTACCAATTGATCAACTCTGTTTCTTAATACAATTTTAATCTAAAATATTCAAAAAGAATGTGATTTAAATCATATTTCACTAAATTTTCAGTAATTGTAAATCCATGGGTTGTAAAATATTCTGATTTAGTTGTTGTAAGTTTTGTTACAACTGTTTCAGCTTATAATGCAGAAAAAGTCATCTCTTGAAGTTAGCCTGTTCTCGTTCTATTATCCGTTAGTCTTGATGTTGCTATAGATATTCAAAGTTATAAAACGGCCTCTTTAGTTAATAGTTAAGTGATTTATATCACGGCACCATTATCATTTATGTTATAAAGTTATATAAACAAAGTTTTTAGGAGGAATATAGAAATGGAAAAAATAAATGTTAACTATGAAAAAATGTATTACGGATTTCCTGTAATTCTTATAAGTTTTTTTGATAAAAATGGTCTTCCAAATGTAACTACTCTTTCATCTTCCTATAGCCTTAAGGATATGGTAGTTCTTGGCTTTAGTAGCAAAGGATATGCAATTAATCAAATTAAAGAAGTTCGTGATTTTGTAATTAATATCCCTGACAGTTCACTTAGGAAAGAAATTAGCTTTTGCGGAACTAAATCTGGTCATGAAGTTCAAAAGTTTGACGCTACCAAATTAACTTATTCTAAATCTAAAATTGTAAACGCGCCAATCATTGAAGAATGCCCAATTACTATAGAATGCACTTTAACTGATGTTATCGAGAAAGATGCCTATGCAGGTATTACTAATATTCTTGGAATTATAAAGGGCAGGCTTATTTCAAAGGAATATTTAGATGATGAAAACAGATTAAATATTTCAAAATTTGATAACCTTTTATATTTTGGGGATGGAATAAACAAAGGATACAGATATATTAAAAATGAGCAATAAGATAAGGAGGGAGCTATATGTCTTACCAAGCTATTTGGGCTAAAAATCAAAGACTAAATGACGTAGAAATTATAAAACTTGAAAAGGATGGCTTAGATGTAATTGAAACTATAATTGACAAATACTCGAAGGAAGGTTATGATTCAATAACGCCTAAAGATATGAATAGATTTAAATGGGCTGGCGTTTACGAACAAAAGCCAAGAGAGGGATACTTTATGATGAGAGTTCGTATTAATTCTGGAATAATGACTTCAGAGCAAGCAAAAGTTTTAGCAGGGATTGCTAAAGATTATGGACGTGGAATTTCAAACGTCTCTACAAGAGGAGCTATACAGTTTCACTGGGTTCAGGTAGAAGATTTACCTTCTATTTATGAACGATTAGAAGCTTGTGGCCTAAGTCCTTTTGAGGCTTGTGGCGATTGCCCTAGAACGATAGTTGGAAATCCTCTTGCTGGAATTGATAAAGATGAACTTATTGATACAACTGAACTTGTAGAACAAGTTAATAATTTCTTCTTATTAAACAAGGATTTTTCTAATCTACCAAGAAAATTTAAAATATCAATATCAGCTAGTATACATAATGCAGCTCATGCACAAATTAATGATCTTGCCTTTACTCCAGCAACAAAAAAAATTGATAATCAAGGCGTAATTGGTTTCCACGTATGGGTTGGAGGAGGACTTTCAGCAAGCCCTCATTTAGCACAAAAACTAGATATATTTGTTAAACCAGAAGATGTACTAAAAGTTGCTGAAGGTGTATGTACTATTTTTAGAGATTATGGATATAGGGAAAAACGTACTCGTGCCCGCTTAAAATTTTTAGTAGCTGACTGGGGAGCAGAAAAATTCAAGAATAAATTATTAGAATTCACTGGGGATATGCCAAGCTCAGGTGATGATAAATTAGCTTCATGGAATGCATCTTATTATTTTGGAGTACATTCCCAAAATGAAGATGGCAAAAGCTATATTGGTGTTAGTTTACCACTTGGAGAAATCACTTGTGATCAACTTTTAGAACTTGCCGATATTTCAGAAAAATACGGAGATAGAAAAATTAGAACTACACTATCACAAAATTTAATTATTACAGGTATAAGTGATGAAGAGATACCTTCTCTATTAAAAAAAGATGTATTTAAACAACTTTCTCCAAATCCAAGTATTTTTACAGGATACACAGTTTCTTGTACGGGTAAAGAATTCTGCAATTTAGCTATTGTTGAAACAAAAAAACGTGCTAAAGAAGTGATCGAATATCTTGATTCTAAAATTAAACTAGATACACCGTTGCGTATCCATTTTACAGGTTGTCCTAATTCTTGTGGACAAAAACATATAGCTGATATCAGCCTCCAAGGTGCATTAATAAAAACTGAAGATAGCTGTGAGGAAGCCTTTACCATATGGCTTGGTGGTACATTAAACAATGGCGGGCAGTTTGCAGAAAATCTAAACTACCGTGTAAAATCTACTGAGGTTCATATAGTTCTTGAGAAAATAGTAACTTTCTTTGAAAAAAACAAGTTGGAGAATGAGACTTTTAATGAATTTATCGCAAGAGTAGGAATTAGTAAAATCACAGAAAACATATAAAAACCTAATTAAAACAAAACCAGTGAGATATATCATTTATGTCTCACTGGTTTAACTTTTTATTCTTTCTTTTTTCCAACAGCTGCAAGATATATAATAAATTCTTCATCTCCATCTAGCCCCAAAAGTGTATCTATCATCTTTTGATCATAAATACCTATAGCACATGCTCCCGCTTTAATTGATTCACTTGCTAAATAAAGATTTTGGCATACATGGCCAACATCTATTAAAATCTTTTTATGTGCCGTAATATCAAACTTCCATTCTGAACGATATGGAGTCGTGCTCCAAGCAAATAATACAGCCGCTTTCTTTGCAAAGTTAGGTACAAAAGGCTGGTCTAAAGTAATTTCATCTATTTTATTGTCAATTTCATCTAATTCAAACATGAATAAAAGTTTATGCTCTACTGGTAGATATCTATAAATACCTTTTTGTATCCCATCAACATTCATAATAAATAAATATGTTTCAAAAGAATGCGTTGCCCCACTACAAGGAACTGTTCTTAAAGTTAAACCGGCTTTATTAGTTTCTGTAATTCCTTGAGTAGCCCATAATAGATACGACAATTCATCAAGATTCATAGACTTTTCAGCATAAAGCCTTGTACTTCTTCTATTACCTATGCACTTATAAATATTAGAATTCGTTACAGTTTCTTCACTTACCCTTGGTAAGACAACAATTTTAGATTGCGAATCATAAGATTTTATACTATCTGGCTGAGGTATACCTTTCATTTTATCAGTTTTTATATTTTTGAATTCGTTAAAATTAGATTTCAAAAAATTTCTCTGCTTTTCATATCTTGTCATAAAAATTCTCCTATCCTATCTTTTGGAAAATATAATATCATAATACTGAAAAATAGTATGTATCATCAGTTACGTTTATTGTTCTATAAGACGCAATTATTTCTATATTGTAATTTTATTTATCAATCATTTTACGAGAACTAGTGCTTCAAATAAATTCATCTACCATATTGTACCTATCTTATTTCAAGTTTTTATATCAAAAAAGCACCTACATTTCTGTAAGTGTTCTATATTAAATATTAACTTGTCCCCTTATCTTGTTGCAAACTTCATATTAATTTTAATCTATGTATTTTACACTGTATCCAGCCTTATTTATTGAACCTTTTAGTATTTCTTCACTCATATCTATTTTCATTCTGACATTTGCTAAGTTCTTCTTTAAATCAACCTTTGCATATACATTGTCCAAACTATTAAGGGCATTTTCAACATGATTAGCACAATTTCCACATGTCATACCTTCAATATATATAGTCTTTGATATCTGATACTCTGATAACTCCTTTTTGTTTATCTTCTTTCTCTTTGTACTCTTTTCTATAGTTCCCCCACAGCATCCAAATCTTAATTTTTCTATAAAGCTCCTAACTGAAAAAACTATAATCAAAAGTATTATTCCACTTAATATATATGTTGCCATAAAAACACCTTCCTTTAATTAATGTAAATTTATTTATTTTAAGTATATCACTGCAAATTGTATTTGACAATGATTATCATTACCTTGTATTGAATAACAAAAACACATTATCTATTGCTTAAATAGTATTAATATCCTACTAAACAACTCCAAAATTTCATTTTTCAATAATTTTTTCTGATTTCAAAAGTTTTTTATACAAATAACTTGCAATATATATCTTTTAGATATATATTTGATATATCTAAAAGATATATTGGAGGAAATAAAAATAATGAATGAACTTTTTATTTTAGGTGAATTAATGGAAGAACCACAAAGTGGTTATGATCTACGTAATGCCTTACAAGCTTCTTTAGGACGTCATCGTAAAGTCAGCTATGGAGTAATTTATCCATTGCTTGAAAAATTAGAGAATGATGGTTTTTTAGATATAACTAACGTAGAATCACACGGAAAAAATAAGAAAATGGCTACAATTACGGAAAAAGGAAAAGAACGTTTTTTTGTGCTAATGAACATGCCTGTTCCAAGTGGAGCCCATACTGCTGATATATATTTAATTAAACTTGATGTAATGCAGCACCTTACACTAGACGAACAAATGCAACTATTGGATCAATTCGATCAAGAACAAAGAGAGATAATTGAAGATACGCAATTTGCACTAAAAAAATTAGCTGAGGAAAATTCAAAAGATCACTGGTATGCAAGTAAAAGGTTTGAATTGCGACTACAGCAGGCAAATGTTGCAATTGATTGGATTAAAGAGTTTAAACATGAACTGAAGAAAGAATGGTGATGAGAATGACAAAAGAAATAAAAATAGCCTTATTAATGGCTGCTAGTCTCTTTATGGAGATTTTAGATGGAACAATTGTAACAACTGCACTACCTAAAATGGGCCAATATTTTCATACGGGTTCATCAACAATTGCTTTACTCGTTAGTGTGTATTTGATCACAGTTGCGATTTTTATTCCCTTAAGTGGATGGATGGCTAATCAATTTGGGAAAAAGAAAATTTGGATTATTGCTGTCATCCTCTTTACCATTAGTTCCTTAAGCAGTGCACTAGCGCCTAATTTCTCTTTCCTTTTGATAATGAGAATTATACAAGGAATTTCTGGTGCATTGATGACACCTACCGCAAGACTGATTGTGTTAGAAAAAACACCAGCTTCACAGCTATTAAAAATGATTAGTTACTTGATTTGGCCAGCACTCATCGCACCAGCAATAGCACCTTTAGTTGGTGGATTTATTGTTACCTACTGGAACTGGCAATGGATTTTTTTAATTAATGTACCAATAGGTTTAATTACAGCATTAATAGGAGCAAAATTAATTGATATTGATAAAGTAAAGAATAAAACTTCATTTGATCTTATAGGATTTATAGAAATTGCACTTTCATCTGGCATAATTTTAGTTGGAGCAGAAATAGCCACTCACGGAAAAGATTATTGGTTTAGCGCGCTAGGATTAGTAATTTTAGGAATAATACTTGGATTTATAGTTTTCAAGCACTTAAAAAAATCAGATAATCCACTATTTTCACTTGATTCGCTAAAAATAACTTCTTTTAGAATATTCCAGACAAGTGGATCTGTTCTATGGCTATGTGTTGGAGCATTACCGTACATATTAACAATTTTTTTACAAACAGTCTTTCAATGGTCAGCAGTAAAAGCAGGTAGTTATGTGCTATTTATTTTTGTTGGAAACATTGGAATTAAACCTTTTACAAATATAATTATTCGTAAATTAGGCTATCGCGGTGCACTATTATCATCATTTGGAATGGTGTTTGTTACATCAATTGGTTTAGCATTCATTCAAATTAATACTTTTCCTGCTTGGATAATGTTTCTTGCGCTAGTTTCAGGTGTAGGACGTTCATTAGCCTTAACTGCTTACAATGGACTAAGCTTTTCTGAAATAGCCCCTCAAGATAGGAATAGTGCAAATACTTTGAATGCTGTAGTTTCAACATTAGCACAAGGAATGGGTATATCAATTATTACAGTTGTTGTTAATTTACTACAGATTTTCTTTTCAATTACTATCTCTTATAAATTAGGCTTTGTTTTCCTTGGTCTATTGATGTTATATCCAGTAATCGAAGTAATATTTTTACCTAAAAACATTGGACATGCTACAATCAGCTAGTTTTATTTATAGTCTTCCATTCAAAAAAACTCAAACTTTAATTAAGATTGCTATCATAAAATAGGCTTTTACAATGTATGTTTTTCAAAAATTGTGTCAATAATTAAAATACGATTTCCTATTTTCAATAAATAAAGAGATAGCATTATTATCATTAACCTGATATGTCTGCTATCTCTTTCAATTTTACTAAAAGAACTAATTAAATTAATTTACATATATCTTTATTTGGAAAGTTCATTTTGAAAATCACAGGAAGCAACTACCTTGTATCCTGATGATCTTAGATTTTCCAGCAAGATTATTACTCCTGTAATATACTGTTCTTCCTTTATACCTTCTCCAGGCTCAATACCAAGATAATATTTTGAGTATAGAAAACCGTCTTCTTCTTTAACACTTTTTTCTTCACTAAAATCTTCATTGTTTATCAATTCTATTTTCATTAAATCCGAGATGATTGTCCATCTTTTTTTACTACCCATTGTTATTTTTTCAATTAAATTCAATATAACTTCTTTTTCTTCATCTGTGTTGATGAAAATTTTACAGTACGAACTTCTATATTTACTCATATTATCACTCCCTCATAACAAAATATTATCTAATATGTACTCAATACAAGTATACATTAATAGATAGAATACGTAAATATTTTGAAATAAGGCTCTAATTATCCATAAAAATCTTATCATTATTCAACGTTTGATAACACTATCATATTTCGATAATATTTCTGTCAAATTTCAATCCTAATATTATTAACATTACAAATAATTACATTGAAATAAACTCAGAAAATGCTAAAATACAAATAAATACTTAGCATATATGACTACAAAATCGGATATTTATCTTATTGGCTTCAATATAAATTCCTGGAGAATAAAAAGATTTTTGTATATTTCCAATATGAATATGGGGAAATATATATATATAATAAATTACAAGTTTATTAATCTTAAGGAGGTACACATGACAGAAGCTTTAATGAAAAAGCCAAAACTTAGTGCTGTTCAAATACTCGCAATAGGCTTCGTGCTAGTTATTTCAATTGGTGCGATCCTACTTAGTTTACCAATTTCATCAGCAAATAACGAATATACTAATTTTCTAGATTCACTATTTACATCAACTTCAGCTGTATGCGTTACAGGACTTGTAACTTTAGATACAGGCACTTATTGGAGTATTTTCGGCAAAATAGTAATAATGCTTTTAATTGAAACTGGTGGCCTTGGATTCATGTCTTTTACTGTTTTTATAGCAATAATTTTAGGAAAAAAGATTACTCTTAAAGATAGACTTATAATGCAGGAATCAATGAATACTTTTAGCATACAGGGGCTTGTAAAGATGGTTAAATATATTTTGGGGTTCACAATAATTATACAAAGCCTAGGTGCAGTATTATTATCAACACAATTTATACAACAGTTTGGATTAAAAGTCGGAATATTCTACAGCATATTCCATTCAATATCTGCATTTTGCAATGCTGGCTTTGATTTATTTGGAAATTATACTAGTTTAGTTAGTTATTCTAGCAACCCTATTGTTTTATTAACTATAAGTGCACTTATAATTATTGGCGGGCTTGGATTTACCGTTTCACTTGAAATATATAATTATAAAAAAAACAGAAAACTTTCGATTCATTCAAAAATTGTACTTTACATAACAGTAGCTTTAATTATTTTTGGTTTTTTACTTATATTTTTTATTGAGTATGAAAATCAAAAAACTCTTGGAGCCATGAATTTTAGAGATAAAGTTCTTAATGCTTTTTTTGCTTCTGTTACCCCAAGAACTGCAGGATTCAATAGTATTTCAACTGATGGAATGACTATGGCTGGTAAATTTATAACTATTATATTAATGTTTATTGGCGGCGCGTCTGGTTCAACAGCTGGAGGACTTAAGGTAACTACTTTTGGTGTACTTCTATTTACTTTAGTGTCAGTGCTAAATGGAAGAGAAGACACTGAAGTATTTGGCAGAAGATTTTCCAAGGGAACTGTATATAAAGCTTTTACTCTATTATCTATTGCTACGATATTAGTGTTAATAGTAACTATAATTCTTACTATTACGGAACCAAAGGAACTTTTCATAAATTTACTGTATGAAGCTACATCAGCTTTTGCAACTGTTGGACTGACTACTGGAGTCACTCAAAATATAGGTTCTATTTCTAAAGTAACTCTTATTATAACTATGTATCTTGGCAGAGTTGGTCCTTTAACAGTCCTATTAGCTGTTATTAATAAAAAGAAAAAAAATAAACTTAAATATCCTGAAGGAAAAATATTAATTGGATAGGAGGTCATAACTTGAAAAATAAGCATTTTGTTATAATTGGACTTGGAAGATTTGGCACTTCAATAGCTACAACATTATATAATTTAGGTCAACATGTATTGGCTATTGATATTAATGAAGATAGAATTCAAGAAATCGCAGATAATGTTACTCATGCTATTCAATTGGATGCAACCGATGAAAATGTATTAAAAACTTTAGGTCTTAGAAACTTTGATGTAGCAATAGTAACAATTGGAACTAATATTCAAGCTAGTACTATGGTAACCCTATTAGTTAAAGAAATGGGAGTTAAATATATAGTAGGAAAAGCTACTAGTGACTTACATGCTAAAATTCTATATAAGATTGGAGCAGACAGAGTCATTTTACCTGAACAAGATATGGGAATTAGAGTAGCTCATCATTTGGTATCTTCTAATATACTAGACTATATAGAGCTGCCTTCAGACTATAGCATGATAGAGCTTGAACCACTGGATGAATGGCTTAACAAATCTATAAGAGATATTGAGATAAGAGGTAAATACGGTATAAATATAGTTGCAATAAAAAACGATAAAAGCATAGATGTTTCTCCTTCTGCAAATTATATTATTAAACGTACAGATATTTTAGTAGCTCTTGGCTCTAATAAAGACCTAAATAAGTTTGAAACCTTGATTGGTAAAAAAAATTAATTTTGATATTTATTTAAAATAGAAACAATTTAAGTGAAACAATAGCTTCAATTTTGTAATAAAGAATCTTATCTGAAGCTTAAGTTTCACTTTATTTTAATGTAATTTAATTTGTAATCTTCTCCTCTTTATAGTTATCCTTTAAGTTTATTAATTTAAAAATTATTGCACCAAATATAGCAGATAAGATTGAAACAATCATAACACTCATCTTAGCCAAAGATAATGTCCCTTCATCAGTAAATGATAAAGAAGATATAAATAACGACATCGTGAATCCAATGCCTGCAAGAATACTCGCACCATATAAATGTCTTTTAGTCACATTAGATGGTAACTCAGCCCACTTTAATTTTACTAAAATATACGAAATCCCAAATATTCCAACTTGTTTACCAACAAAAAGCCCAGCTATAATTCCTAGACTAACTGGTGAGAATATTATATTTGATAAACTATCCACACTAATCAACACGCCAGAATTTGCAATGGAGAATATCGGCATAATAATAAAGCTGGATACAGGTGTTAACGCATGTTCAAATTTATATAAAACTGATGTTTTAAACTCGTTAACATTTTTTCCCGTAGGTAATGCTATCCCAAGTAAAACTCCAGCAATTGTTGCATGTATACCTGATTTCAAAATAAAAATCCATAAGACTAACCCCATAATAATGTAAAATGATTTATATTTAACTTGTAATTTATTAGCTATTAGAAGTATTGCAAAAATTATCAAGCCTATGGCAAGTGAAAGCCATGAAATTTGATTGCTATAGAATATCGCTATTACTATAATAGCTCCTAGATCATCAACTATTGCTAACGCTGTAAGAAAAACTACTATTCCTTTTGGTGCATTTTTAGCTACTAACGAAAGAATGCCTAACGCAAATGCAATGTCTGTTGCCATTGGTATTCCCCATCCGGAAATTGTCACTGCTTTATAATTAACTAAAGCGTATATAATTGCTGGTACAATCATCCCTCCTACTGCCGCTGATATTGGAAGTATTGTCTTATTAAAAGATTTAAGTTCTTCAAACACAACTTCCCTCTTTATCTCCATACCAACAACTAAGAAGAATATAGCCATTAATCCATCATTGATCCAATGAAGAACTGACATCGACAAAGAAAGATTCATATATCCTATGGCTATATAAGTATGTAATGTATTCTCATATATTGACGCAAATTTAGAATTTGCGATTATCATTGCCAAAAGTGCAGAAATTAATAATATTATGCCACTTGAAGATTCATTTTTAAAAAAGTATATAAATGGATTTAAAATTTTATTCTTCATACTTGCTTTTCCACCTTTCTATCTTATATATAACCTAAAACGAAAACTTAATGCATTAATATTTAATGCATCAATATGCAAGGCATGTTCCTAATTAGAACAAAAGTGGCTGCGCCACGCTCTTTCTTTACACCATTTTTTACAGGCCAATATCCTTATAGCCATTGGTATCACTGGCTTTCAAAATCAAAAAATTCTATACTTTCCTAGACAATAAAAAAAGATGAGAATACTCTAAATTAGAGCTTCCCACCTCCTAAACTAATTGATTGAATATAAATAATAATATCTTAGATATCCAAAACAGTTAAACTATAAATTTAACATTTTTATGCTTTATCTCTAACAAATAATAATTTATAAATTTGAACTATAATAAGTGGGATAACTGATAATCCATAAATATAACTAAATTCCATTGAATTTAATGCACTAACTTCAAAGATTCCACTTAAAGGTCTAAAAGTCAGAACTAATAGTAATAGCAAATAGCCAATTATTGCTGCAATCCATATAGTTTTGTTTGTAAATAATCCTATTTTAAAAATCGATTCTTTAGATCTACAATTAAATCCATGAAGCAGCCTTGATAAACATAAAGTTGCAAAAGCCATTGTACTTGCAACCTCAGCACCACCTGTATATAATCCTATGTGAAAAGCCGCCATAGTAACTATTGCAATAAGCAACCCTTCCATTATAACTTCAATTGCAAAAGATTTATTAAGTATTGGAACATTTATATTTCTTGGTTTTTCTTTCATTATGTTCTCATTATGAGGCTCAAGTCCTATTGCTATTGCTGGTAAGCTATCTGTAACCAAATTAATAAACAATAGGTGAACTGCTGCAAAAGGTATTGGTAATGCTCCTATTGACGCATACAATACTGATAATATTCCTGCAGTATTACCTGATAAGAGAAATTTAATTGAATTTTTAATATTTGCATATATGCTTCTCCCATTTGAGATAGATTTTACTATAGTTGAAAAATTGTCATCAGCAAGTACAATTGAAGCAGCATCTTTAGCAACTTCTGTCCCCGTTATTCCCATTGCAATTCCTATATCCGCCTGCTTTAAAGCTGGGGCATCATTTACACCATCTCCGGTCATTGCAACAATATTTCCTTTTTCCTGCCATGCTCTTACTATTCTGATTTTATGTTCTGGAGATACTCTAGCATAAACTGAAATCTTATCTACTTTGTTTTTTAACTCTTCATCACTAATTTTCTCCAATTCAAAGCCTTCCATTGCCTCTGATTCATCTTTAAGTATTCCTATTTGCTTAGCTATAGCAGATGCAGTAATTTTATGATCACCAGTTATCATTACAGGTTTTATTCCTGCTTTAATGCATTTTTCAACAGCTTCTTTCGATTCATTTCTTGGTGGGTCCATCATAGCTATAAGACCAACAAATATTAAATCATATTCATCTTCAAGAGTAATTTCTTTTCCTTCTGAAATCTCCTTATAAGCAAAAGACAAAACTCTAAGCCCATCCATTGAAAATTTTCTATTTATCTCTTCAATTTCTTTTTTGTGCTCTTCTGTAAAATCCATTATTCCTTCTGAAGTTTCAACTTTTACTGTTCTTGATAAAAGTACATCTAATGCACCTTTAGTTAACATTATGTATTTATCATTAAACTGGTGAATAGTACTCATTAATTTTCTATCTGAATCAAAAGGTACTTCTCCAAGTCTTGGATATTGATCTCTTATGATCAATTCATCTAGTTCATATACTTCACCTAGATTAACTAATGCAACTTCAGTTGGATCACCAATTTCCTTATTTTCTACTGTAACAGCATCATTACACAATAATGCCATTAAAACTAAATTTTTCTCTAAAGTCTTATCATGATCCAAACTATCATGATCAAGTACTTTACCATCAACAAAAACTTTCTGTACTGTCATTTTGTTTTGTGTTAAAGTCCCTGTTTTATCTGAACATATAACCGATATACTTCCAAGACTTTCAACAGCATGAAGTTTTCTTACAATTGCATTTTTCTTAGCCATCTTTTGAGTTCCAAGTGCAAGAACAATTGTTACTATTGAACTTAGCGCTTCTGGTATAGCTGCCACCGCTAAAGATACTGCAAACATAAAAGAATCTATAATATTACGCCCTCTAAATATATCTAAACCAAAAATAATTGCTGAAATTATTAAAATGACAAAAGCAAGTTTTTTACCGAAGTTATCTAAACCAACTTGAAGCGGTGTTTTCTTTTCCTTTGCACTTTCTAACAAGTTCGCTATTTTCCCAATTTCGGTATTCATCCCTATACTTGTAACTAAAACAACTCCTCTTCCGTAAGTTACAAAGCTTCCGGAAAATACCATGTTTTTTCTGTCACCAATAGATACATCATCTTTATTTATTACATCTATAAATTTTAAAACACTTTCTGACTCACCTGTTAAAGAACTCTCATTCACTTGAAGACTAAAACTTTCAAGAATTCTACCATCTGCACTAACATAATCTCCAGCATCAAGATATAAACTATCTCCTACTAAAAGTTCTCTTGAAGGAATCTCAATCTTTTGACCATTTCTAAAAACCTTTGCTACAGGTGATGAAAGGGCCTTAAGTCCCTTTAATGATTGTTCTGCTTTAATATGTTGTATTGTGCCAAGTATTGAATTGATAATAACTACAACCATTATAACAATGGTACTTTCAAGCTTTCCAAGAAAAGCTGAAATGATTGCTGCTCCTAATAATATAATTACTAAAAAGTCCTTAAACTGCTCAAGAAAAACCTGAAATGGACTTTTCCTTGCTGCTTCCTCTAATTCATTAAAACCATATTTCTCTCGTCTTTTTGTAATTTCTTCATCATTTAAGCCATTTCTAGTAACTCCTAACATTTCCAGTGACTCTTCTGGCGTTTTCTCATAATACCCTCTCATAAACTGTCCTCCTTAAACCTTAAATATTTTTCGTTTTTTCATTACTTATATAGACTCCCTTCTAATTATTTGATTTTCTATTTATTAATTTATTATAAATTAATAAAAATATACTTAAAAAAATGATAATAAAAACAAAAAATATTACATTATTTATTCATCATATGAACTTACTCTAATTATAACTTATAAAATATCATGTTAAAACAATTATAAAGTTACAAATTACTACACGTGCAATAAAGTAAAGGCATTTACTTTCAAAGTTTGCCACTTACTTTATTCTATAAGCAACCCATCTTGATAACCTTCCTATAACTTCAAATGAAACTATGTTACATACCAACTCAGTTAGCTTTCCAAACTTCCTATAAAGTAAATTAAAAGCTAAAAATGGAATCCATTGTTTTTTAGATTTAGGAAGTCTCTTAATTATATTCTTAAGCGTATACACTTCTTTATACATCCATAGATAGCCGTCATATAATTCTTCTGCTGTCATATTCTTTGGTTTGTATACAACATGGGAAGTATTATAATTAGATAAATTATGATCTACTATTCTATTTTCCTTTAATAATGATGCGTATAACTTTGTGCCTGGATAAGGAGTCATTATATGAGACGTTACTGTCTCTATTTTATTTTTAACTATCCACTCTAATGTACTCTTAAATATTTCTGCATCATCTTCATCTAATCCAAAAACAAAGCTTGCATTTATCATTATCCCTCTTTTATGAATTTCATCAACAAGCTTCTCATATCTACTTACACTGTTTTGAGTTTTATGTACGCTCTCTATTGACTTACTATTTATACTTTCAAACCCTATAAAAAGGCTTTGACATCCTGATTCTTTCATCTCATCTAATACATCAGGCATGTCCACTATATTAGACGTAACTGCTGCATTCCATTTCAACTTTAAAGGTTTCATTTCTTTTAATAATTCCTTAGTCCATTTGGGATTTCCAATAAAATTATCATCAATAAACATAATATGTTTTGTTTTTAGTACTTTAATGTCTTCAATTACATCCTCTATAGGCCTATTAATATAAGTTTTAATGGAATTAGTGCAGCTATTATAGCAAAAATCACATTTAAAAGGGCATCCTCTGCTTGTACTGATTATATTAGTATATAAATATTTCTTATTATCTATCATGCCATAATCAGGAGATACTATTTCATTTCCATTAATATTTTCCATATCATAATATATTTTTTTAATTGAATTATTTTCTATATCCTTAAGAACCTTCTTCCAAACCCTCTCAGCCATTCCTATAATTATTGCATCAAAGCTGTTTGCAGCTCCTTCTGGATCTGCTGTTATATGTATACCTCCTGCAATTACTTTTACTCCACGTTTTTGGAATTCCTTTGATATTTCTGCCGCCCTATTCATAACATCTACAGTAACAGTTATTGCAACTAAATCAACATCTTCATCAAAATCTATCTTATCAACATTTTCATTTTCAATAATAATCTCATGTTCTTTAGGCGTAAGATTTGCTATTGTGAGTAGAGCTAATGAAGGAGACATTCTTGTCTTTAATTTTGTATCCATAGGCCTTGGAATCATTGCAGGTTGAATTAACTTAATCTTCATAGTATTTCCCCTCAAATTATTATTTTGAAATTATTAATTTCAAAGTATTATGCTTATTGGCTAAAATTATCATTCTTAACATATTGAACATAAACTATTATTAGAATAAAATATGTAATCTTACTCATACTCTATAGAACTCTGCTAAAAAAGAATCTACAAATTATAAATTATCTTTCTTTTACAAGATGAAAACCTAGTTATATTTATCTTATTTTTAAGTATCCACATCACTTCTATACTCTAATATATCGCCTGGCTGACAATCTAGGGCTTTGCATATTGCCTCTAAAGTTGAAAATCTAATAGCTTTTGCCTTGCCATTTTTGAGTATAGAAAGATTAGCCATTGTTATTCCAACTCTCTCAGTAAGCTCCGTCACACTCATTTTTCTTTTAGCTAGCATAACATCAATATTAATTATAATCGCCATATTATTTTCCTCCTGCATTCTTCATTCTGTACATTAAGATTATTAATCTTTACGCCTTACACTGTTAAATCATTTTCTGATTTTATGTCTATAGCTTCTTTTAAGAGCCTTTGAAGAACAGCAGAGAAAACTGCGATTACCAATGAAGCAAAAATAGGTGTCATTCCAATTATTATGAGACCTGGGGCATCATCTTTCTCCGCTAACAAGTAAACAAACGGAAGCACTACCACATATAATGCAGATATTATAACTGCACAGTATTTTATATTCTTTAATGCCTTTACAGATAACTCAGAAAACGCTACATTTTTATCAATATGCCCTAAAAGTTTTAAGGCCTGATATAATGCAGCAAAGAACGGCACAACTGATACAAGCACACCTGCTAAAATTGGATATATCATATTTGCATAGTCTGGATTTATTGGATTATTAGTCAATCGAAATGCCCCAAATATACATAAAGCAAGAACTGGAACTCCGATAAGAATAACAGCTATCTTTAAAAAAATCGTTGAATATCGTTTCATAAAAAGCACCTCACTTTTAAATTCTATATATAAGATATCACACCTTTTATCGTTTATCAATAAATTTTTATTATATTTCATATATTATTTATTTTTAGACAAGAATATATTGATTAATTGTGTTAGTTTAAAAACGAGATAAAAAATCCTGATAGCAGATTTGGACACAAAAAAGAACTAAATACTTTGTGAATGCTTTGCCTTCCTGTGCAATCATAAAAAAAGTGCTATATCTCATGATATTTAGCACTTTTTCTATAACATTTTCTCATTTATATATAAATTATTTCTACTCCCGAAAAACTAACATCTCCAACTAATGTTAATGTATTTGTCGATCTCTCATTGTTCCTATTTTTTTCATCAACAGAACCTAAAAATACATTAGTCTTATTATCAACCTTCCAAGTTCTTGGTATATATAACTCTACTCCTGAAAAAGAAGCATTAACTCTTACTATAGCATTTTCGCTACTCATAACTGCATTATCAAAATACACCTTCATAGCTCCAAATGAGCAGTTAAGATCAGCTTGTTCAAATTCATTTGTATTTATATATTTAATACAAGCTCCAAATGAATTTCTAAATATAATATTACCTTCATCTTCTATGTCAATTTTTTCAAATTTATAATCCTCATGAACATGACTATGATGAATCCAGTTAACATGTTTATGAAAAATCATGGAAAGGCCGATACTACCAAATAGTGCTGCCATAAGCACGGTCCAAGGGGTAATAGCTGTAATTCCTAATTGTCTAGCATAGATTATACAAATAAATGCAATTGGGAATAGAATACCTGAAAAGTTAAGATGAGGTATACTTTTTGCTATGATCACTACTAAGAAAACTGTTAATATTAAACTAAATGCATTTATATCTGGGAAGTATCCAAGTTTACTTATAACCATAAAGATACCTGCTAGTATAAATAAAATTCCCCAGAAGACTCTTTCTTTTTTCATCATTATTTCCTCTTTTCTAATAATTTAATTTTTAATGGCTTGTAATAATATCTTGAGACATACACCTGTTTGTGAGTATTTTGAAATTCAACTCTGCTTGATGATGATATACTTTTTGTTATGGAGTAAATATGATTTGTATTTAGTATTGTTGATTTTGAAACTCTCATAAAATATCCTGGCAATAATTCCTCGAGTTCATATAGCTTATACTTTACGTTATATATATTATTAATGGTATGTGCACAAATACCGCTTTCTTCAGTTTCAAAAAACAAAATTTCTTCCAGTGAAAGATAATACTCTGTTTCTCCTTTGTAAAAGGTTATATGCTTTTTTTGCGATAGCAGCTCACCAAGCACAATTTGAATATTTCTAACCTCTTCATTTAATTCATTACATTTAATAATAACTTCATTTTCTTTAATTTCATTATCAAGTTCAACCCGTATTTTCATATTTTCACTCCCCACATCTTTATTATATTTGCTGACTTTTACGTTGTAAACACGATAGCAGTAAGTGGTTAGTTATCACTTGTAAGTGGTACATTTTTATATACTTTTTGCATGATCTTTGATTTTTCTAAATCTTCACGTATTTTTTATCTATAATAATCTTTAGAAAAAATAACTCTTTTATACTTTTTCTTCTTAATTTTCATAAAAACTATCGTTTAGGGAATTCTATATTAAGAGAATTTAAAGAGAAAGGAAGATAAAAGTTTACCCATCAGAACAACTTCCAGATATAAATGAAGTTTTACAGGTTTTATCTAATAACCAATAACATATTAATGGAATGATTAAATGACTTGCTTATGATTTAATAATTTTGTAATTGCATTTATAATTCATGCTTAGCATATTTTCTAAGCATGAATTATAAAATTGCACATACTAAAAAATCCAAGGCCAATGAACCTTGGATTTTCATAATATAAATATATCTATAAACTTTTTAATGAAAAAATCAACTTTACTTAAAATTATTTATCTTTGTCTAAATTACGCCAATTACCATCATATCCATTGCTATCAAGCCACTTATAAGTTTTTACTATTTCATTATTCTTTATTTGATATATTGAAAGTCCTCCTTGATGTGGCACGCAATATACATTTTTACTTGTCTTACCAACCATGTATCCACAGTATTCATCATTATAAGAGCCTGTAAGGCTAAACACATATACATCCTCTACTGGTAGATTCCATTTATCGTTAGCTATGAACTTATTAATATTCCCTTCAAAATATCTTTTTGTCAGCTTAGCGCCATATGCAGCATTCATTTTTGAAATATAATTACTGTCTTCTTTTAATATTAAATTTCTTGCTTCTTCAGCTTCCTTGGATGGTTTAATCCAAGTTCCATCTTCATCTAGTTCATATCCATAAATTACAGTACCATGTGCCATAGCTCCATCTTGATAAAAATAATGCCAAGTCTCATAATAATTATCTTGCACCCATCCAGTTTTCATATATCCATTTGAATCAAAATAATACGTCTTTCCATTAATGTCTCTCCATCCCTTAGCATATGAATTTCCTTCTGAGTACCACCATCCACTATTATCTTGTCTCCATTCAGCACTAGCTCCAGTTGGACTTAAAACTAATACTGAAATTACCACTAAAGCGCCAGATATTAACTTTCTCATTTTATTTCCCCCATATTTTTTCATAACATGATTTTATGTTATTTATTATATTTATAAAATATTACTAATCATATCTTATGAATATTGAATGAAATTTATGAGCTTAAACTGGTTATTAAATAATTATCATCACCTTGCTTTAATTTCACATACCTTTCTCTAAGATTGGCATTATTCCAGCATATTCTTAAGAATATATATGGTTTAGAATATATATTCTAGTATTCTTCAGAATAAATATTCTAATATTCTGAAGAATATTTATTTTTTGCAACATAATATATGTTCCAATTCACAATGCACATTTCACAATTACGGCTAAAATTCTTGCAATATTTTTAAGATCATGATAAAGAATTATTTTTGTAATATATATTATAAAAATTTTTATCAAGAAACTTTCTTAGCTTTAAACGTTAACCGGCTCGTCTATTTGGATTGAGTTCAGAATTTTCATAAATTCATCACCCATTATGGTTTCCTTGAAAATTAGATGCGATGATATTTTGCCCAAAGCTTCCATATTAGCCTTTAGGAGATTTTTTGCCTTTTCGTAGGATTCATTGATTATATTCATAACCTCACGGTCAACTTCAGCAGATATTTCATCTGAACAATTCCTTACTGGTCTGCCGTCAAGATATCTGTTTTGAATTGATTCAAGTCCTATCATACCAAATTTTTCTGACATTCCATACATTGTTACCATTTGTCTTGCAATACTAGTAGCTCTTTCAATATCATTTGAAGCACCTGTAGTTATTTCATTAAACACAAGATCTTCAGCTGCTCTTCCTGCAAGAAGAACAACTATCTGTTCTAGCAATTCATCTTTAGACATAAGGTACTTTTCTTCTTCCGGCATCTGCATAGTATATCCAAGTGCTCCCATTGTTCTTGGAACAATTGTAATCTTATGAACTGGCTGAGTCTTTTTCTGAAGCGCTGAAGCTAATGCATGTCCAACTTCGTGAAATGCAACAAGACTTTTCTCATTCTCAGTCATTACTCTATCCTTTTTCTCTTTACCTGCAATTACAGTTTCGACTGCTTCAAATAAATCATCCTGCCTAACCGTATCTCTCCCCATTCTTACAGCTCTTAAAGCAGCTTCATTAACCATGTTTGCGAGATCAGCTCCAACAGCACCAGCAGTAGCAAGTGCTATCTCTTTTAGATTAACACTTTCATCCATTATTATATTCTTGGAGTGAACCTTTAATATATTTTCTCTTCCCTTAAGATCTGGTTTATCTACTATAACTCTACGATCAAAACGTCCAGGTCTTAATAGCGCTTTATCAAGGACTTCTGGCCTATTAGTGGCTGCAAGAATAACAACTCCCTTTGAAGAATCGAAGCCATCCATTTCAGCAAGTAACTGGTTTAATGTCTGTTCTCTTTCATCATTTCCACTTATATTACCTTCTCTACTCTTACCTATTGCATCAATTTCATCAATAAAAATAATACATGGTGCTTGCTTTTCAGCTTGAGCAAACAAATCTCTTACTCTTGAAGCTCCAACACCTACAAACATCTCTACAAAACCTGACCCAGAAAGTGAGAAAAATGGTACCTTTGCTTCTCCTGCCACAGCTTTTGCAAGTAATGTCTTTCCTGTACCTGGAGGTCCTACTAAAAGTGCGCCTTTAGGAAGCTTAGCTCCTATCTTTGTATATCTTTCAGGTTTGTGAAGAAAATCAACTATCTCCTTAAGAGATTCTTTAGCTTCTTCCTGACCTGCTACATCTTTAAAAGATACTCCTGTAGTCTTTTCAACATATACCTTCGCATTACTTTTTCCGACGGACATAAATCCTCCTCCGCCGCCTCCAATTTTATTACTTAAAGACTTCATGAACCAATTACCTAACATATAGAATATAGCAAAAGGTATAATCCACGAAAGTATAAAACCAATAATTGGAGACTGAGTATTTTTTACGGGGGTAGTAAACTTTACATCTGCATTATATAGTTTATCTACAAGTTGAGGATAGTCTAGGTTGCCAGTATAATATAATTTTTTATTTATAGCTGAAGCATCCTCATCACTTTTTGGTGTTATAACAAGCTTGTCACTATAAATCTCAACTGATTCTACTTGTTTATTATTTACCATTGTAAGAAATTCACTATAATCAATTTGTTTATGATTTGACTGAGAAATCAAACTTATAACTATATTTATTACTAATGTAATTATAAGCGCTGCTATAATGTATTTCGGTAACTCCTTTTTATTGGGTAATCCATTTTTTTTAGGCGACTCTTTTCTATTTTGAAACATAAACTTTCCTCCTTTAATATTAGCAAATTACAACCTTAACCAAATAATCTGTATTGTATGGACTTTAACACGCTCCATGCATGATAATTTATTATTCTCTATCACTACTTCCCATGAATAAAAATATAAGGTGAAGCAAACTTGCAACAGCAGTTATTGCAGAAGCAACATAAGTCATAGCTGCTGCATTTAGCACTTTTTTTGCAGGAGCCATTTCATTAAAACTAAGTATTCCTTGGGATTCTAACTCTGATATTGCTCTTTTACTTGCATTAAATTCTACTGGTAAAGTTACAAAATAAAATGCTACCGCCCCAGTAAAAAACACTATTCCTAGTTGTGCAAGCAAAGGAATTTGAAATATTAATCCAAAAATCGCCATATATGGGCCTGCCATAGAACCTATATTTGCAATTGGTACAAGCCCACTTCTTATAGAAAGTGGTGCATATTGTACTTTATGTTGTATTGCATGTCCAGTTTCATGAGCTGCAACACCTATGGCTGCAACAGAATTGCTGTAATATACTGATTCAGATAATCTCACTACCTTTTTTCCAGGATCATAGTGATCAGTTAAGCTGCCTGCTGTGGGAACTACAGCTACATCATAAAGTCCATTTCTATCAAGAATTCTCCTTGCAACATCTGCACCAGTAAATCCTCTAGCATTGCCATAATTGCTATACTTGTCAAAAGTTCCTTTTACTTTAAATTGACAATAAAGCGAAAAAGCCAATGCCGGTAAAACTAAAATAATATAATAAATGTCCATGTTTATCCCTCCACTATCTTGATTTTATAGTTTTAATTTAACAAAAAAGACCTTTGATCTGATTCAGTAACAACTAAATCGTATCAAAGGTCTTGCTTTCCATTTGGAGTATAGAACCAGGCAGTTTTAATTGCCGGTTGTTGGCTCTATAGCTTATAAGCTACTCCCCTAAGTTATATGAAGTATATCATACCTTATTATATGGTGTCAATACATATTAATTCACAAATTTCTATTTTGTTTTAATTTTCACTACATTCCGACATTTTATAAATATAGGTAATTATTTAAGACTATGAAAAGTGTCCAAACCTCAATAAATATTCACCTAGCTTACGACATTGATTAATCATAATGCAATAATAATAAATTATTTCACTGATGCTTCATAGATTTCTTTAACTGATTTTAATATTGTTGCATTAAATTCTTCTTCAGTTTGCTGAGCAGTGAGCCCTTGAGATAAAGCTCTTGAAAAACTGGCAATTAATCCATTATTGCGTCCGAGTCTTTCGTTTGCTTCTGCTTGACTATAACCACCTGACAGAGCTACTACTCTGACAACATGTGGCTCATCTATTAAATCAATGTAGAAATTATCTTGAGTTGGTATTGAAAGTTTAAGCATCACTTTTGTTTCTTTATCAAGTTTTGATAATTGCTCTAAAATTTCAAGTTTTAAAAGTTTTTCAGATTCTTCCTTATCGGTGCTATGGATGTCAACTTCTGGTTCAATAATAGGAACAAGACCTGCTTCTACAATCTGTTTACCAATTTCAAATTGCTGATCAACTACCATTTTAATTCCTTTAGCATTTGCTTCCTTAATAACTGAGCGCATTTTTGTTCCAAAAATGTTTTTTTCTACTGCCTGCTTTAAAAGATCATCTAAATTACTTATTGGTTTCATAAGCTGAACACCATTTTCAATTTCAGTTAAGCCTTTATCAACCTTTAAGAAAGGTACAATATTTTTTTCCTTCCAAAGATAATCAGGTGTATATTGATTGTCAATAGTACGATACATTGTGTTTTCAAATAGTATAGCACCCAAAATATATTCTGAAGTAAATGCTGGACTCTTTATTATGCGCTTCCTCATTTCATGTACTTGATCAAACATTTCCTCCTCATTAGAATAACTATTTTCTTTAATCCCATACTCAAGTAACGCTTTTGGAGTACTGCCACCACTTTGATCTAAAGCTGCAATAAATCCTTTACCTGTATGTATTCGGTTCATTTGATTTTCATTCATCTAATTCTCCTCCTTCTCTTTATCTTAGATTAGAATCATGTCTTACTTTTTATTATAGTGTCTTTCTCTATTAATTATGCGTTTGCTAATATTATAAATTTAACACAATCTGCAATCACTATAAATAAAGCTCAAAGAAATAATATAAGTCCTTTGAGCTTTATTTATAAATTCACATATAGGTGATTAATTATTATCCAAACTAATGAGTAATTGAATACTTTTTTATGAATTACGCATAACTAATGTTGGAATATATTAAAATGATTAATTCTATTAAGTAAATTACTTAATTCAGCTCCTTCAAAGGAACTTATTTCACTAGTAAATTTTGCTTTAAATATACTATGGAAGGGGAAATATATTATGAAAAAATCTACTATAGTGTTTTTTATATTTTTATTATTGTCATTTACTAATTTAGCTCAAAATACCAGTGCTGCTCCCATAAGTTTAAGTCAAGGTATTTATAATGTACGAGATATTAATCTACCAATAGGTTCTACTGTGACGGCTAGAATTAATGACCCTAACGGTAGAGTTATTATCTTCGTCATTGATAATAACCAATACATGAGAGAACTTACAAGGCTAGATTCTCAATCAAACGAACAAACTCTTAAACCTTTTAACTATGGCTATTCAGTTATAATTTTTGGGAATACTCCTGTTACTTTCTCCTAAAAAACTTTCTCAATTCATATACTTTTAATTTTTTCTGCAATAGCAGCAATATAATTTCAAAACCAAAAGCATCAGTTAAACTTTCTAATCTACTGCTTTTAAATGTATTTACTCAACAGTGAATTTTATATTTATTTTACATACTCTTCTTATAAGTGCAATAGAGCATAAAAAATGCAGTCAAGTTAATGACTGCACTTAATGGGATCTAAAGTAAAAATTGAAAATAGCTCAACTTTCACAACTATATTTTATCACATTTATTTATAAATTTTAAGCAATAAATAAAGCAGTAGAAAAATTTCTTCTAACTACTGCTTTTAGTTTTACTTTATTGGGCAATTGCCTTCATTAATGTTACAACATCATCTTCACCCGGTAACCAAGCACCGCCTTTTTTAGTTAATGTTATTGTTACTGTCTGTGGTTCTTCTTTTAATATACCAGACGCCATACTGCCCCCTATAAGCTTAAAAGCTTCTGTATATATTTGTTGTTCAGTCATTGAAGGATTTTCAGTAACTTTTTTCATTATTTCACTCTGGCCATTTTCAGTGATTTTCTTCATATCAAACCCTTTTATTTTAACTTGAACTTTTGCTGTGTCCTTTTCTGTTGACGCAGAAACCACTTCATATTCCACTTTAGTTAATCCTGTAATAATATCTTTCTTAAAAGAATTTTTTATATCATCTGTTAGAATGCTTTCATCTAAACCTGAATTTCCAAAGGCCATCATCATGCCATCATCAAAGCTACTTCTAAATTCAGTATAATCTTCTTCCTTCATCCCTATCTTGTCCATATTAGTTTTATCATCTTTTAAAAGTAGATCTAAAAATATTTTAGCACTTTCTTCCGGAGTTGCTTTTGTTCCGCAACCTACTAGCATTATTGTTACCATCATAACAGCTAACAATATGGTAGAAATTCTTTTGATTTTTTTCATTATTATTCCCCCTAAAATATAGTATTTAATTTCATATAGCAATACATTAATTACCACATGGTTAATATTTTATTATATTTTCCAATTAATTTCAACATTTATTTCATATTAATTCAATACTTGGGCATATATGTAACCAGTTAAGTTAAATAATAAAGAGGCAAACTAGAAATTCTTAACTAGAGCGCCTCAATTGCTTTATTCACATTTCGCTATAAGCATATATTACAAACTATAATATAAGTTGTTGGAAAATACAGGACTCGAACCTGTGGAGCTTTTACACTCACTAGCTTAGTAAGCCAGCCCATTAAACCACTCTGACAATTTTCCATATAAGAGAATATTATTTAATTGTTCTCCTTAGCAATTCATTGTACTCATTCAGTGCAAAGTTTAATCTTCTACACGCACTAATCACCTCCCTATCTAATGAATTTCCTTCATCGTCCATAATTTTGCATAAGGCTTGTCTCATTCTACTAATCATCATCTCTTTTTCTTTTAAATATTCCAAATATTTACCCTCCTTACTTTTTTTATTAGTATAACCCCTAAATAGTAAAATTTATGTATCACTTGTTACATAAATAGGTTGCGGCCAAAATATTCATATTATTTACATATATTCTATGTATAACCTCAGAACTTCAAATGTAATTACTTAATATGATGAACGCATGAAAATTATATATTTCTGGATTAATAATTCCACATCTGTTTTATAACCTAATTTTCTATTGTTCTCTGTGTATATTGTTTAACATTTCTTAAGTGTATCTAATATATTAAAAGTAAATGAGGTGTTTATGATGCCAAATAATGAAAATGAAATATTTTATATAGTTGGCGCCATACTTACTATATTAGTAAACGTGCCAGAGATTATAAGACAAATAAATATTAATTTAAAGTTCAATGAATCTATAAAGCACCATAAAATACTATGATTAGGATGCAAAAAAAGCGCTTAGAATAATTCTAAACGCTTTTTCCTTCCAAAAATTAATTCCTCTATAATTGTAATTTTGTCTTAGTTGAATACAGAAACATTTATTTCACTAGTTATATTTAATAATAAAAAGCATTCCCTCTAATTTAATATAATACTACAAAGGTATATTTTCTTATTCACAATTAATAGATATCCTATATTTTAAACTTAGCTATAATCCATCTTAACTCTTCAGACATTTGAGATAGAAGTTTACTAGATGAAGCTATCTCCTCAACAGATGCTAATTGTTCCTCAGCCGCTGCCGATATTGTTTGAGTCTCATCAGCTATATTACTACTTATGTTTTTAATATTATTTACTGAATCAACAGATTCTTTAGTTCCTACAGTTACTTCAGTGATAGAATATGATATTTCATGAATCTGACTAGATATTTCTATTATCATTTGAAGGATTTCCTTAAAACTTATTCCTGCAACATCAACGACATCTGCTCCTGTTTTAACTTCTTTTGAGTTTTCATTCATAACAGCAACTGCACTATTGGTTTTGTTTTGTACATCATTAATAATTCCAGCTATTTCTTTAGTTGCCTCTTGTGATTGTTCTGCTAACTTTCTAATTTCTTCCGCTACTACACTAAAACCTTTCCCGGCTTCCCCAGCCCTTGCAGATTCTATTGCCGCATTTAATGCTAGAAGATTTGTTTGCTCTGATATACCTTGGATTGTATCAAGTATTTGTCCAATTTTCACTGATTTCTCTTCAAGCTCGCTTATAATATGCGATGTTTCACTAGTCTTTTTCTCTATTATTTCCATTTGGTTCATTGCCTTCACTACAGCCTCTTCGCCAGCATTTGCTGATATTTTTGCCTTATCTGTTAACGATGAAACAGATTTTGTATTTTCAGATACTACATTTATCTTATTAGATATGTTTTCAACCACTTTGTTTGTACTATTAGCAAAAGAAAATTGCTCATCTGCTCCATGTGCCATTGTTGTTACTGCGGATGCAACTAGATTTGATGCATCTGCTGATTGCTCAGCACTTGCTGTAAGCTCTTCAGATGATAATACTAACTGCTCAGATGTATTTCCTAATTGTTTTATTAGTTCAATAATGTTTTTGGTCATCTTATCTATCGCATTACTTACAACACCAAATTCACTCTTATCATTAAGACTTTCTTCTTTTATCTTTACAGAAAAATCACCTTGTGATAAAGAACCCATGTATACTACAAAGTCATTTAATCTCTTTGTGATACGTTTTGTTATTAGTATTCCTAATAAAATTGCTAATATTGAAGCTATAATAACAATACTTATAAATGTTGCTGTTGCAATTTTTAAATTTGCTTTATCCTGAGCGTTTATTTTTTCAGCAATTTGTCTATTATGTTCTCCAAGTTCAACTAAATCAGCTAAGAAAGTATCAGCATATGATTCAACGTTTTTCTCATAGTATTCGTACGCTTCTTGATTTTTGTTTTCAATGGCTAAATCTAGTGCGACTTTTCTTCCTTCCCTATATTTAGCTAAATTACTATCAATCTTACTGATCTTATCAGCCTCAAAATCATCTAATTTCATTTTTTTATAAAGAGCCATATAGTTGTTAAATTCTTCAGCACGAGTATTTATATCTTTTGTTAAATTACTATTTTCATTTTTATCAGTAGTTACCATAATTCTAAAAATGTCAGCTGATATAGCCCTTGCATGCACTCTAGACTCACTAAGCCATTCACTAGATAGCAGTCTTTCACTATACATGACCTCCATACTTTTACTAGACGTTTGTAAAAAATAGTAACCGGTTATTCCAACTGCAAATAATCCTACTAAAGAGCAAATTATAAGCATCGCTAATTTTCTACCTACCTTTAAATTATTAAGCCACGTCATTTTATTGTCCCCCTTATCTTAATACTAGGATCTTAAATATAATTTCATTATTACAATATATTTATTAAAATGATTAATAAAAAATAAAAAACCAACAAAAACTTAATATGTTTATGGATTACTAAGTTTTAATTGGTCGGTTGCACAACTAGCTCCAAATTCTCAAAGTGCCCAGATATAGAGAATTTTTCATCGCTTCCAATTGTTCTATTTTTTATAAATACACTTACCTAATATATAGAAATATTATCATATTCATGCAAAAAAATCAATAATGCTTAATATAAATTGTCGAAATTTATTCCATTAGCTTCCGATTATACTATTCTTATTTACAGTAGAAAATTTTTAATTATACGAAACTTCCCTGTACAACCATATCAATTCACTAGTTCTCCTTAAATTAATGCATCTCAACTAATAAGTACTTTTCTAAGATTCAAGAATGAAAAAAACTACGCAGAATCAAAATTAATTCGACTTAGGATTTTTTCATAATTTTATTTACCAATAAATCACAAATAAATGCTATATATAAATAGGACGAACCTTAAAAATAGATACTAAACGCTCTATTTTTAAGGTTTCTTTTTATACATTCTTATAGAATTACATCCGCAATGTAATATTATTTTCTAAAGCACCCCCATTCTTCACAGTTCCATATATCTGTAGCAATATCTTTATAAAATTCCGATTCATGACATACTAAAATCATGCTTCCTTCATATTCTTTTAACGCACGCTTTAGTTCATTTTTAGCATTAATATCTAGGTGATTTGTTGGTTCATCTAATACTAATACATTTGTATATTCATTAATAAGTTTGCATAACCTGACTTTGGCTTGCTCTCCTCCGCTTAATATATTAATGGGGCTATCTATATGCTGCCTTGTTAATCCACACCTAGCCAATTCTCTTCTTACCTCCGTTTGAGTTAGGTGAGGAAACTCACTCCAAACATCATATAAAACTGAATTAGTGCTATTCCATGCAATTTCCTGCTCAAAATATCCTATTTTTCTATGCTCACTTAAAGTAATTTCACCATTTATAGGTTTTAGCATTCCAAGTAAGGTTTTTAGCAGAGTAGTCTTTCCTAATCCATTAGCTCCTGTTACTGCAATTTTTTGTCCTCTTTTCATTTTTAAGTTTAAAGGTTTGCTTAAAGGTCTGTTATATCCGATAATCAAGTTGCTTACTTCAAGGATTATACTTTCTGGCATTTTTACAGTTTTAAAATTAAAATGAGGTTTTATAATTTCTTTTTTTATTTCTATTCTTTCAATCTTATTAAGTTTCTTTTCTCTTGATTTAGCTTGCTTTGAAGTTGAGGCTCTTGCTTTATTTTTTCTTATATAATCTTCAAGCTTTTCTATTTCATTTTGTTGTTCTTTATATTCAATCAATCTCTGTTCTTTTCGTATTTCGTATAGTTTAATAAAATAATCATAATTCCCTTCATATCTTGTTAATACTTTGTGCTCAAGATGATAAACTACGTTTACTACATTATTTAAAAAAGCATTATCATGTGATATTAATATAAATGCATTTTCATAATTTGCTAGATAATTCTTAAGCCATTCAATATGCTCTTCATCCAAATGATTAGTCGGCTCATCCAGTAATAAAATATCTGGCTTTTGCAAAAGTAATTTAGCGAGTAAAATCTTAGTTCTTTGCCCGCCACTTAAAGTTGAAACATCTTTATCCAAAAGTTCCTTAATTCCAAGACCTACTGCAGTTGCCTGTATTTTAGAATTAATGCTATAGAAATCATCTTTATCTAATATTTCTTGCATAATAGCAATTTTATTTAAAGATTTTTCCATATCCTTCTCACTCATATTTTGAATATCAATATATAAACTATTAATTTTACTTTCTATATTAAATAAATTAGCAAATGCTTCTTTTAAGAAATTTAACGCATCAATTCCTTCTTTCAAATCAACCAATTGATCCATATAACCAATGCTGAATTTATTATTCCACTCAATAGTACCTTTATCTGGTAATATCTGATCAGTAATGATTTTCATCAAAGTCGATTTTCCTTCTCCATTAGCACCAATAAGTCCAATATGCTCTCCTTTTAATAACCTAAAAGATACATCATTAAATAATATTCTATCGCCAAATGAATGACTCATGTTTTCAATTGTTAAAATACTCATATTCTACATCTCCTTGTGTCCTCATAATAAATGATATCATCATGTAATATGAAGACCAAGTTTAAGAATAAATCTGTAATGTTTATAATCATACTGAAAAAAGGCATATTCTCCATAGTAATGACTGTGAAAAATATGCCTTTTCTCTTATATTTAAGTAGAATTTTTTTGTTTCCTTATTATTCTTCTAATACTACCTTCAGTTAAAAAATACTGTTCAGCTAAAATTTTAACGGACATTCCAGATGAATACTTATTAAAAATTTCTTTATCTCTTGCACTAAGATATCTTTTAGTCTCAGTATTTTCTCCCCATGATTTTTTGTTTTCATTTTTTCTTGGTATATAGATATATCCACCATCTGTATATTTTTGAATTAGTTCAATTATATTATATGGCAATATATTTTGTGCTTTTTCATATTTCATAATTTCTTCGCTCCACTCTACATTTAATATCTAAATGAAGATGCAAAGACCTATTATAATATGAAAAACTTAATGTTGATATATTGGCTCCAGGCAAAAGTTTTTCACATATTATAATCTTTGCATGGAGCTAACTACTATTACTAGAAACATAATGAATTCACTTCCTTTTTATTCTATAATATTATATCACAATAACTTGTGTCAATTTTGACGCTTTGAGCCTCAAATTTAATTCTTATTTCTAAATCCTAAGAAGATACTTCATTATAATTTAACTCAACTTACTAAAAACATAATCAATATCTCTAGTTATTTTAGTATCTATAAATCCATTGTCCATCATACTTTTTAGTATTTCCATTGCCTTTTCGTGGGCTAATCCCTCTCTATATGGTCTTTCCTCTGTAAGTGCCTGATAGATATCAAGACAAGTCATAAGACGCGAATTAAAATCTAATTCTTTATCTGTCATCCCAATAGGATATCCTTTTCCATTTAACTTTTCATGATGATTTGAAGCCCACTCAGTTATATCCTCAAATCCTTTTATTTCTTGAAGTGCTAATCTAGTGTACTCTGGATGTTTCATTATAATTTTAAATTCCTCATTAGAAAGTTTATCAGGCTTGTCTAACACATCATTTGGCACTGCTAGTTTACCAATATCATGAAGATCTGCAGCAATAATTAGCTTCATCTTTTCTTCCTTCTCTAAGTTATAGAAATCTGCCATAATAGCCGCCTTCTCTGATAAACCCTGAGAATGCCTTTGAGTATAGCTAGATTTAGAGTCAATAATCTTTGACAACACATTAGTTATACCATGAATCTCTTCAAATGATAATTCCAGACTATGCTTTGGAATTCTTTTTTCTAATTCTATACTAATAAAACTATTTTCTAAATTCATCCAGAACTTTTTTTCTTCAGTAACTTTAAAAAACGCTTTTACAATTCTTGAAGAAAATGATATATTTTCTTGATTTCTTACAAATTCACAAACTTTGTTTTGCATATCTTGATTATTATTCTGCAAATCAAAGGTCTTTTCTAAAGCATCTGCGATTGCTATAATTTGCGACATTAGAGGAATTTCTTCTCCTCTTAAACTAAAGAATCCTGTGCCATCATACCTTTCATGATGGTACTTTATTATATTTTTCACATTAGTAAGCAATGGATAGTTTTTAATATTACTTTCTCCAATTGTACAATGTTCTTTTACACCTTCTAATAATGCTGCATTTTTTAATTCTTTTGTAGCTAATTTTTCATGCAGGCTATATTCACTTAACCCATTGTCATGAAGCATTGCAAGTGCAGCTACATCATGGAGCTCTTCTGAATTCAGCCCCAGTTCTTTAGCAATACTAATTGAAATATATGCAGTTCTTTTTCCATGGTTAGATGCCATCCCGAGAATATCCATCTCCACAAAGTCTAAAGCAAATGAAACAGCCATTAGAAATTCATTTAACCTAAATAACATAATCCTCCTCCTTGTTACATCAAACTTATCTTTTGTATAAAAAAACGAAAATAGTATAAAAATATTTTATACTATTTTCGGTACTTTTACCACAAAATTAGTTCATTTACCAATTATGCTATCTGCTGTTATATTTTCACCGAATTTTTACTATGTCTTTAAAAAGTATAAGACTACTGTATAAATATGCATTAAACAACTTATACAGTAGTCTTATATTATATATAGTATTTTCTACTTCTAATGTGTTATATATGGTTATGAAATTCTATTTTCCTAATAATTCATCAACTAATGCTTTATTGTTTTCTACGCAATGCCCACAGCCAGTTCCTACTTCAGTTTTTTCTTGAACTTCTTCAAATGATTTTGCGCCATTAGCAATAGCATTCTTTATGTCTTTTACTTTAATATTTTTACATCCGCATATTACTTTATCATCATCCATTATATTGCCTCCTTAGTTATTGTTAGATTAAATATAAAGCTTTTTACACTGAATAGTTTTAACACTTTTATTTTTATTATGTATACTAATAGTGAAATTCAAAGCTTTTACACCCTAAATCCAATATTAATATTTGGGGTGTAAAAGCTCTGATCAATAAAATTTCACAAATTCAGCAGCAGGCTTTCTATATCCTCTAATTTTATTACTACTCTTGTCCATTTTCCCCATAGTAATCATTAAAACTGGAACTTCGTTCTCTGGAATATTTAATAACTTAGCAATTTTCTCCTTCTCAAAATAAATCATTGGGCATGTGTCCCAGCCTTTATTTTTAGCTAATAACATAAATAGCATTGCTGACAATGAGGCATTTCTTATAGCTTCATCATGTTTAAATTCTTCTCCCCAGCCTTCATAAAGACTATTAATAGTATTAAGCATGATTTCATAATCAGTTTTATCGATCATTCCAAGCATCATTGAGCCTTCATAAATTTTATCTGCTGATAAGTATGCGTTTTTATCACCTGTTACAATTATAGTTGCTGAAGCAGTTTTTATTTTGTATTGTTTAAATGATGCATCATAAACTTTCTCCATAAGCTCCTTATCTTCTACAACATAGTACCTAGCATGTTGCAAATTAAAAGCAGAAGGCGCCAGTGAAAGTTCTCTAAATATATCATTAAAATCTTCTCTAGGCATTTTAATATTTTCAATAAATTTATTAGCTGATCTTCTTTCTCTTACAATTTTTAAAAAATCATTCATTATTAACCCTCTTTTTATTCTTATTTTGTTTAAGAAATTCAACCAACCTCCCTCTGAAGATTAGTTGAACTTATACAATTCTTAATTTTCTTTCTTCATTTCTAAAATCAAAATATGAGATGTCTTTTTAGCTTTGATTAAAATATCTTCCTCAACTATTTCCATTCCATCTCTATTATTTAATTCAATGTCATTTATTATAGCGCCACCTTCTATTTGAACCAAATAGGCCTGTCTCCCTTCATTAACTTGAAAATTAATTTCTTTTCCCTTATCAAGTTCCAAAGAATAAACATTTATATCTTGATTTATTTTTATTGGCGCATTTCCATTTTTACTTGAAACCATATGAAGCCATTTATTTTGTCTATCGCTCCAGTCAAATCTATAATCTCCATAATTAGGCTTATAATCTTCCTTATCTGGGAATATCCATATCTGTAAAAATCTCAACTCATCTTTTCCTAAATTATGCTCGCTATGATATACGCCTGTGCCAGCACTCATGTATTGAACATGACCACGAGTTATTGTATTTTTATTTCCCATGCTGTCTCCATGTGTAAGTTCACCGTTAACTACATATGATATTATTTCCATGTTTCTATGTGGATGAGTATCGAATCCAGTGTTAGATTCAACTAAATCATCATTTATAACTCTTAAAACTCCAAACTTTATATTATGTGGATTATAGTATTCTGCAAATGAAAAATGAAATTTACTTCTTAACCATCCTAAATTACTACTGCCCATATTTCCGCTATCAATTACTCTTAACATTTTTTATCCTCCTCCATTTTATCTAACTCTATCAAATTTTAGATCATATTCGCAAAATATAATTTATAAATAAGTAATAGATAATAGTAAATATTTAAAAAGTATTACTAATAAACTCAAAGAGTTTTTCTACTACTCCTACTTTTTCACTCTTGCTTTTTGCTCTATTTTAAAATATGGTTAACACTTCAGTACTAATTAGTTAATTACTAATTAGTACTATTTGTTTAAAAACTAAGGTGTAAGTTTCACTTTATACACCTGATAATTTCTTTAACATATTTATTAGATCCTTTTTCTCTTCAACACTTAAAGCGCTAAAAATTTCACTTAAATTATCTACATGTTTAGGGAAGAGTTCACTCATAAGCTTTCTTCCTTTTTCAGATATGCTTATTAAACTTGCACGTCTATCCTTAGGATCAGGACGCCTATCGATCAAATCATCTTTAGCCAAGTTATCTATAACAACAGTCATATTGCCACCAGTTGAAAGAGTTTTTTCTAATATTTCACTGACTCTTAAATCTCCCTTATGATACAGTACTTCAAGCACCCCAAATTGTGAATAAGTCAATCCTCCTTCTTTGATGATCTTAAGTTCTCTTTTATTAACACTTTGTATGCATCGGCTTAATGCTATAATAGCCTTTAAATTTAAATCATTTAATTCTCCATAAGTAACTTTATTCTTATTCATGGATATAATATTATTACTAATTAGTAATAATGTCAAGGTATCATATCAAAATAGTTTTCCCAAAAACAAAAACCACACAAAAGCTTCATTGGTTTTACCCAAATCAAAAAAAGCTATCTAAAACTCAAATATTTTAAGACAGCTTCTTCAACGTATAGATTATGTATGTTAAATAATATACTTATGCTATTATCTATAACATATTACTACACTTCATGAAGGCATTTATTAGTAGGACTTTCAATCCAGATTCCCTCATAATTGTATCTTGAACCATGGCAAGGACAGTCCCAAGTCAAATCATCAGCATTCCATTTAAGTTCGCAGCCTAAATGAGCGCACTTTGTTGATACTGTATATACTTTGCCTTCATTATCCTTGTAGACACCAGCCTTTTCACCTTTATATTCTATAATACCTCCATGACCATTTCCAATACTATTTAAGGTTTCCTCTGGAATATTTATCCTCTCTGCTATAAAATTTTTTGCAGTTATGACAAGATCCTTTGCAGCATTTTTCATGGATGCTGACATGTCAAATCTTCTTGGCGAGAATATTTCAGAGAAGTCATTTTCCTTTTCAAGAATCATATCACTTATTATCATTGCTGCAACCATTGAAGTTGTCATTCCCCATTTTTTAAATCCTGTTTCAACATAAATATCAGGAGTTTTAGATGAGTAGTGACCTATATAAGGTATATTGTCTAATGTTATACAATCTTGAGTTGACCAATGATATTTCTCTGTTGCATTTGGATAAAATTCTTTAGCAACCTTTCTTAATTCCTCGTATGCTCCCCCTTCTTCATTTTCCCCAGTTCTTCTGGCTGCACCATCAAGTATTAATAGATTCTTATAATTTCTAAATGAATATGTATTTTGATCAATACCTTTATACATTCCCTTAACATCTTGCGCATTTTCTAAAGCTATAGCATATGCTCTTTCTTGATGCATTCTCATAAAATAGTAACCTGGAGTATTTAAGAATGGATAATGCGATGCTACAACTATTTTATTCGCTTTAATTTTCATATCATTCTTTGTAACTACAGTATTATCTTCAGTAATATCAAGAGCTACTGTATTTTCATAAATAGTTAATTGTTCTGAAATTGGTCTTAGGAATTTTAGTGGATGAAACTGCGCTTGATTCTTAAATTTCAATGCTTTTTTAGCTTTTATAGGAATATTTACTTCATCTACAAGCTCCGCATCAATTCCTAATCTTTTCGCTGCATTATATTCGTTCTCAATATCTTTAATGTTGTCGGAAGTATACAAGTATGCATCTTTATGCTCAAAATCACAAGCAATTTTTTCTGCATCAATTATTTCCTTGTATCTCCTTATAGCAAGTTCATTGGCTCTTGCATATTGACTAGCTCCATCTTCTCCAAATTCTTTAATTAATTTATCATAAATTAATTCATGCTGAGATGTTATTTTAGCAGTTGTATTTTTAGTAACTCCTCCTGCTATACTTCTAGCATCAATTACAACAACATCTCTTCCACTTTTACTTAGCATATATGCTGTGAGCAGTCCTGCCATTCCAGCACCTATTACAAGAATGTCACATTGAATGTCTTGATTTAAAGTTTCTCTTTTTCTAAAATTCACTTCATAGCTCCATACACTTTCCATGTAAATCACCTCATGCTTAGTATTCCATTTTTTTAGATACTATACACGAATTTCTATTAGTTCCTACAAATAATATCAAAACCTCAGAATTGCGAAAAAAGAGGCATAAAACCTTCTGAATCGGCCTTTTTCATAATTTATATCAACAGGTAGCAACATGTCAACATGTTTCACTCTAACATAATAAAAGGCTTCTAACATAACAATAAGTATTATGCTAAAAGTCTTACCACAAATAATTTGTTATTCTAACTCCCCAACCCTTTTAAATATTTTTAGTAATCGCAAATAATGATTTGCTTCACGCAAAATATGGTCACCTAATAGTGGTACTATTATGGATTTAATTTTACACTCTAATAACCCTACTGTACCTTGTTCTTTAAATTTACCTATTGCTAAAGTCGCTTTATAACTATCATCTGTAACTTTAGAAAGTGTAACTGATTGGTTCATAGCTTCCCTTGCTTCCATTGTTAACTTATCAAACTCACGTCCAAAGTTATTTGACATATTTATTAATTCATCTTCTGTTGGATCAAGAAGTCCTCGAAGGAATTTTGCATGTTCAGCCATAATTCTATTCCAGAAATATTCCTGCTCATAAGCTTCTCTCTCTAAATCAATATCTTCGCGTTCCTGCAATCTAGTTCCATTGACTGTCAATAAATCCATAATGTAATTGGATTGCTCATTTTATAAAAGTAATTAATATTTTTGGAACATATGCAGCCAAGGTATTCCAATTCTTACTAAATTTATTACAAATAGTAATTGACAAAAATGATTATCATTATTAATATATACCTATACCCCCTAGGGTATAATATCAAGAAAATTAATTAAGGAGGATGCTAATATGCGTCAATGTATGGATGTTCCAAAAATTCAAACTAGAATAAAAAAAATTGAGGGTCAACTTAGAGCTATTTCAGAAATGATAAATAAAGATGTTCCTTGTGAAGATATTTTAATACAAATTAATGCTGCAAAAAGTGCATTACATAAAGTTGGTCAGGTAGTTTTAGAAGGACATTTACAACACTGTGTCCGTGATGGCATTGAACATGGCGATGCTGATAAAACAATTGCTGAATTTGCTAAAGCAGTAGAGCATTTTTCAAGGATGGGATAGGTGATAACATGAGTAAAATAAAAGAATTCTTTGAAAATGAAGAAAAACGTACTTTTCTATTTTTATTTTTATCTGCTTTTGCATTGCTTATTAGTTTCTTACATATTGTAAATTTCAAAATTGATATAGCTTGGGTGGCTATTATTTTATGTGGCTTCCCTATTGTAAAAGGCGCCATTGAAGGACTTATAACTGAATTTGATATTAAGGCAGACGTCTTAGTTGCCATTGCACTTGTTGCATCTATTTTAATTGGAGAAACTTTTGCTGCAGGTGAAGTTGCTTTTATTATGACATTGGGCGCGTTATTAGAGGAACATACTGTTGCTAAAGCCCGTGCAGGTATTGAAAAGTTAGTAAATCTTACTCCAAGGACAGCTAGAATTGTACGTGATGGAATTGAAAGTATAATCCCTGCTGAAGAAGTTAAGGTTTTAGATATTCTCCGTGTGCTTCCTGGCGAAACTATTGCTGTTGATGGTCTCATTATTTCTGGACAAACGTCTATCAATCAAGCCGTAATGACAGGTGAATCTATGCCAGTTGATAAGGGTGTAGGTGACGAAGTCTTCAGTGGAACAGTTAACCAATTTGGTGCATTTGATATGAAGTCCACAAAGGTTGACGAAGATAGTTCCCTAAAAAGAATGATCAAACTTGTTGAGTCTGCTGATGCAAGCAAAGCTAAAATTGTTGGAATGGCAGATAAATGGGCTACTTGGATAGTTGTAATTGCCCTTGTATCAGCAGCTGGCACTTGGTTTGTTACAGGAGAAATTATTCGTGCTGTTACAATACTTGTTGTATTCTGCCCTTGTGCTTTAGTTCTTGCAACTCCTACGGCCATAATGGCTGGCATAGGAAATGCTACAAAGCATGGTATTCTTGTTCGTGAAGGTGACGCACTTGAAAGATTAGCAAGTGTAAAAAGAATTGCATTCGATAAAACTGGTACTTTGACATATGGAAAGCCTGATGTTGTAGCAATTGAAAGTTTTAATGAAAATATTAATTCAGAAAAACTACTTGAAGTAACAGCTTCTGCTGAACTTCGTTCCGAGCATCCTCTGGGTAAATCAATAGTTTCACACTTTAAAACCACGTCAAAATCTATCCCTGAAGATCCTCAACGATTCGAACTTATAGCTGGCCGTGGTGTTAAATCAATTATCAATGATGATACAATCTTTGCTGGAAATGCTGAACTACTAGCTGAAAGTTCTATAGAAATACCAAATAAAATATCGGACAAGGCATTAAGTTATATAAAAGAAGGTTGTACCGTTATCTATGTAGCTGTTAACTCACAAACTTCTGGTTTTATAGTTTTATCTGATACTTTACGAAAAGATTCTAAGTCAATGATTAAAAGGCTAAGCTCAATCAATGTAGAAAGTGTCTTATTAACAGGAGATAATCCTAAAGCTGCTTCTCATATTGCTAAAAACGTAGGTATTATTAATGTTCACTCTGAATGTTTGCCAGAAGATAAATTATCTGTAATTGAAGAATATCAAAATAACAATGAAATGATATGTATGATAGGCGATGGAATTAATGATGCTCCTGCACTAAAAAAAGCATATGTAGGTATCGCAATGGGCGGTGTTGGAAGTGATATTGCTGTTGATGCAGCAGATATTGCTCTTGTTAGTGATGATATAAAAGCTCTTCCACATTTACTCAGTCTATCACAAAAGACCATGAATACAATCAAATGGAATTTATCTCTTTCTATGCTACTAAACTTTACAGCTATAATACTTGCAATGACAGGTATCTTAAATCCGATACTTGGAGCACTAGTTCATAACTTAGGCTCAGTTGCAGTTATTATAAATTCAGCATTACTATTAAACTTCAAAAGTGAATAAAAGATTTATGCATTTTATTATCATAGTATTATTTCCCATATTAATTCACTACCACAACATACATGAATTAATATCTGTATAAGTGATTTTTACACAAATATACAGCTTTATAAAGTCAAATAGGCCGAAAATAATACTTTCGACTTATTTGACTTTTTCACTCATTTCCTAATTTGTAGTCCTCATCATCATAAAAAAGTAACTAAGCTATAATTCTACTAATTATAAATTAGCATTGTTATATGATACTACTCACCTCCCGTGGCGCTTGTCTCCATTATTTACAGAAAGAATAGGACTATTTATAAGATTATAGTATCCTCTCAAATGCTATTCTTTTATTTCCGTCTTCTAAATAGATTATCCCACAATACTGGAATTTGTTTTTCTTAAGCAACTTTTGCATAGATATATTTTCTTCATGTGTATCTATTTTTATGCTATGTACCCCTTTACTTAAACAAAGTTCTTCCACATTTTTAATAATTTTAGATGATAAGCCTAATCCTTTATAAGTGTTATCTACAGCTATCCTATGAATAACTGCATATTGGCTATTAGTAATCCATTCGCCTTCATAAATAGAATCATATGTTTTTTCTCCGTCAAAAGAAACCGCTGCCGTAGCAACAATATTATTGTCTTTTAATAAAATATAGCTATGTTTATTAGCAATATCATTTCTTATTGTTTCAGAGTTAGGATAATTGTTCTGCCATTGATTAATTCCTTGTTCTTTAAAGTAAGATTGTGCCTGCTTAATAATGTTCATTATATCATTTATATCTGTTTCAAATGCTTTTCTAAATTCCATTTCTATTCTCCTCTATGCGAATAAATTTATATATTTCAATAAATAATCTATCCTCTAATTAAGTTTATACGTTCTAGTCCTAATTGAGCAACTTATCAAACTTTCAATTACCACTAGTGTATACCAATTTAGTTTAAACCTCAATTATATTTTCATAAGGCTTAGCTAAATACTGCGCTATTCTTAAATAACTCTATAAAATCACGGAATAAAAAATAAGCGTAAATACTACCAAAAATCATTTAGTAATATTTGCACTTAGATAATACTAAAGTACATTAAATTATTGTTTATTAATATCCATTACCACTCATTTGCTTTAGACAAACTTATAATGCCACTTATACAATCTTTTAAAGAGAATATATTTTCTCTACCTTCACATAATAAATCTGAGATAAGATTAATGAAAGGGGTTCTTAAATTGAAGAAATTTATTTCAATATTTTCTATTTTTTTATTTCTATCATTTAGCATTACTACTGCTACAGTAGCTGATATAAATCAACCACGAACTTTTAAAGAAGGATTTTATAACATACGAGATTTAGGCCTTATGGAAAATGTTTCTTACAGTGTACAGAATTTATCTGAATATAGAGGATTTATGGTTGTATTTGATTCTGAACAGAAAATACAGCAAGCTATTTCCTTAGATCCACGCTCTCAAAAGTTTCCACTTAAACCCATTAGAAATAGTGATAGAATTGTAATATTGGGGCAAGGCGCGTTAACTTTTTCTTAAATACAAATACATTTCTCAATTATCGTTTATAATTAAGAGTATATTTTCTTTAAATACTGTACATAATTAAAATGCAATTTCATAGAACAAAAAAGAGATAGCTTTATTATTATCTACCTAGTTTAAATGCTATCTCTATTTCTTTTTATTTTTTAGTTCCAAATTATTATCTTAAATATACTCAAAGTTCAATAATCATATCATTCATCTCATCAGATTGTGTTATTATCCTGCTTAAATAGTTATCAATTTTAACTTTATCAGAAGCTATCATTCCTAATTGAACTAATCCTCTAATTACTGATAATGATTTTTTAAAATCATGAACAGCTGTTGTAATTAATTCACTTATTGATTGTAAATTAACTTAAAATATTATGGGAATATATATTTAATAGAAATAAAATTCTATTGACATTAATTTATTAAAATGTTAATCTGGTTTTATTCAATTAAATTATGTTATATATTATTTTAATCAATTTTAATATGGAGGTTCGTTATGAGTTTAATTGGTCTAACTAAAGGTACAGATTTAGAAGAAAAAATTACTGAAATGTGGAAGGCAGAAGCAATAGGTGCTGCAACTTATCAAGCTTTTGCAATAGTGGCTCAGGAAAAAGGTCTACCTGAATTAGCAGATGAACTAAAAAAGATTTCTGCTGATGAGGCTCGTCATGGCGGATTATATGCATCACTAAATGGCCATACAAATGAAAATTTACGTGATGCTTTGAGTTCAATGTCTATTGGGGAAATCTCTGCAGGAGAAAAAATAAAAGAATTATCTAATATTCTTGATAAATTAGGTCTTAAAGAAGCAGCTCAAGCTGTACATACTGCTGGCGAAGATGAGTGTAGACATGGTGAGATTTTAAAAGAGTTGATTGAAAAATATTTATAGTGGATGAAATAATATAAATCTAACCTATAATTAATTTATCTATAATAAGCTCTATAAAAATATAAGTTTAATTCAAAATGCAAAAAATATAATAACACTAAACTTGAGATTTTGATTTGAAGCTTAAGTTTAGTGTTATTGCACACAATTATTTTTTAATTTTTATAACTCATCTCTAACAAGTCTTTTTGATCTCATCCTTCTATCAATTCCTTTTTTCTGAAATTCATATGAATTAGGCTTTTCCTTAATGACTATCTAAAATTCTTAAAAATTATTTTAAAAATCTTATTCTTATTATTCATATCTACAATTATATTCTTATATAGTTTTCGCACTGAAAATTTAAAGTTTCAAGTTAATGCTTATTATTTTTATTAAGTCACTTTAATCTTTCTAAAGTTTAACTACAAGCATGATTATAAATTTTATTCAATATGCACAGGTTCGAATAAATTTTATAAATAAAGAAAGCCTATGAGTATATAGTTAAATTAAAACATATGGAGGATTAAAATGAATTTATTAAAAAAATCGAAATTGATTATTATAGTTATTCTATTATTATCAAATATAATTCCATATAATACATATGCTTTACAAAACACTACCGCTCAACCTCAACTCAAAGTAGCTGTATTTATAAATAATTTTGAAGATTCATTTCTTTATGAGGTAAAGAAGAATTTAGAAGATATTCAAATTGAGAATTCAGGTAAAGTTCAATTTACTTTTTTTTATGCAAAAGAAAATCAAAGTATTCAAAATGAGAGCATTGAAAGCGCACTTAATGAAGATTTTAACCTTTTTGTAATACGTCCTGTTAGTAAAAACCTAAGTGATATTGAAGGTACTTTTAACAAAATACAACAAAAGAATATTCCATTAATTATCTTATATGAAAAAACTCCATCGATAGTAAACTTACTTAGACCTTACCGCAATAGATCTATAATTCTTAATACAGATCTTGCTCAATCTGGTATTCTTGAAGGTAGAATTCTCGCCAATGCTTGGAATGCAAATAAAGATGTTCTAGATAAAAATAAAGATAATATAATGCAATATATTCTTATAAAAGGTCCATCTGATAGCAATATAACAGCTCTAAGAAACAAATATTCAATTCAGGCAATAAATGAATCAGGAATAAAAACTCAGGAAATTTCATCGGTTACCTGTGATTTTCTAGAAGAATGCGCAAGAACTTCTATAGAGTCACTGTTTTTAAATTACAGTAATAAAATTGAAGCAATAATTGCGAATAGTGATTCCATGGCAATAGGTGCTGTTAAAGGTCTTCAAAAATATGGATACAATAAAGGAGATCCCTCTAAGTATATTCCAGTTGTTGGAGTTGATGCTTTACCAGAGGCACAAGAATTAATTGCAAAAGGATTTATGACTGGTACTGTTAAGCAAGATCCACGCGAACATGCAAACGCAATTTATTCTATAGGAATGAATTTAGTTTCTGGTGCTCCTCCTCTAAACGGTACTAATTATAAATTTGATGAAACTGGAATCGCAACTGAGCTGCCTTATTTTGAATATGTTAAATAATAATAACTTCTTTAATCACAAATATATAAATCTTCATCTTTTATCTATATACTTTAATATTCTGAAATAATATTTTTATAAGTCCCTTATCTTTAGGGGCTTATTTTCGATTATTTTTACCAATTCATAATGTTATATTTCACCAGTAAGAAATGCGTTCTATGATTATTAGCTAATTCCTTTTTAGTAGTTGATAAGAATAAAAGTGGTGCGCCACGCTCATTCTTAATCATATTTTTACAAGCAAACATCCTCCTAACCATTGATATAACTAATTTTCAAAATCCGATTTTTTTATACGTTCCTAGACAATGAAAAATATCTTAATAAAAAAAGTTTTAGATGCCATTACTCTCGAAATTAAATGATATTTGAGTAACCTTTCCACATTCAGTAAACCCAACATTTTTATATGCTTTATTAGAAGCTGGATTTCTTAAATCTGTGTAAAGAACAGGAGTTTTATGTTCATTAAGAATAATTTTACACAATTCAGATACAATCTTTGCTCCAAATCCATTTCCTCTCATATCTGGTATAGTATATACCTCATTAATTCTAGCATTTCGCTTTGAATTATGAGCGATATTTGCCATAGAAATTATTTTGCTATCACATTCCCAAACATATAAGTTCTTACTTTCAATATACATTTTTGCAGTTTCTAACTGCTCTTCTGATGTAGTTTCTTTCCCAAAGCAATCATAAACAAATCCAGATAAAAACTCTGAAATAATATTAATATCATTTATCGCAGCTTGTCTAAGCTGTCCATTAATCTGCTTTGCTTCAATTACAGATGGACACTGAAACGACTCCATTTGCAAAGAAACAGAATAATTTTTATGCTTGACTTTAGAATAATGTTCAGCTAACAAGATTGCGATATTTGGTTTAGCTACAAACGTCAGTATATCCACATCTTTATATAATTCTGTGAAATCATCTTTTAATTCCTTAATATCATAATTTGTGATATTATTTTCTGTCCATATCCAAGCTGGATATTTAAGCGCTGACTGTCCAATTATTATACTTCTATTCTTATTTGTAAATAAATATGGAGATTCACTTTCTCTTACTAAATGTAGTAAATTAAACTGAACTTCGTCATCAGTAAATGGTTTAGAATCCAATATACTATCATTTCCTTGAAATTTTATTAACATTAATATACCCCCATAAAATTCTTATAAATTTCTGCCTAATTTTAATTATTGATAATATATATACTGCAAAAATAATTCTTCATCATAATTCTAAAAATATTGCAAGAATTCTATCCGTAATTGTGGATTGTGAAATGTTCATTGTGAATTGCAACATATATATTACGTATATTATTTTTCTAATTTAACACTATCTACTAATGAACAAAGCAATATTCAATATTGACACTGATAGAATTTTACTAGTACACACTGGCTTGTAACTCGTTAATAAACTTATCTAAAAAGATATTTACTTTATTTTTGTCTGATTGAGTTCCGTATAGATTGACGCTGAGTGTTGCCACATTGTCAAATGTTGATACAGCCAACTGAAAGTATGGATCATATTTGATTGAACCTGTCATATACGCTTCGATAATATCACTATCACCAAATGCAAGCTGTTTTTCATCAATTATACCTATATTAGTAAAAGCAATTGGTGGATTCACAAATTTTTTCTCAACTATTCCTCTTGCAGTCCTGTAGGGAAATACATCAAAAACTTTTTCTAGCATAGCTACACTTTTAACACAAGCTATATTAGATTTCTGTTTATTCATTTCTTTTTTTACTTTATAAAGTGTTTCTTCAAAAGTCCTACCAGTTTCATCACCTATATTACAAATAAGATTTGTACATAAATTACAGAAACCTTCCCCTCTATGATTTGGAAGATATTTTCTTAAATCTACAGTGCAAGGTATAGTCACGCATCTTCCAAACAATTCAAACAAAACTCGTATATAGGCAGTAAGCATAATATCATTTATTGTAGCCTCGTGCTCTTTAGCATAAACTTTAAGCCTAGAAAAATCTTCTTTATTAATAGTGCGAATTTCAATAAATGGATTGTTTAGATCTCCCTCTAACTCAAATTTCACATCATCATACGTAAATATATTAGCTTTACTAAACATGATTTTTACTTTCTCTGTAATTGATAAATTCTTAAGTATTTGTTTAACTTTACGATTTTTTCTTGGTATAGCTTGATAGTCTTGATTATTTTCTATATTTGAATAAATATTACTAAGCATATATAGATATTCTTTAAATCCTGCAGCATCACATAACATATGGCTCATTAATATACATAATGTATCCTTTTCTTCCACTCTAATTAATTTTATATTTAATTGTGGACCATTAAATGCATCTATTTGTTGATAAAGATATTGTTTGATATATTCTTGGTTTCCATTTTGTATTTCTACAAATTCAATTATGTCACTTGCAGTATATCCTGCTTCTTCCCAATAAGGCTGCCTTTTGGATTCATTATATCTACATCTAATCAAAGGGAAAACATTAATAGAAATATCAATAGCCTTACTCAATAGTTCTAAATCAAGTTTTCCAGAAAACTTTGCTATAAAATGGAGTGTATGATCATTAATCCTTTTAGCCTTAAAAAGATATTGCAGAATATCCCATGCCTCTGCTTTATAATTTTTATAATAACTATTTAGCATTTTACACCTCTATCATAAAATATACTCAGTATTATTTTACCATTTATATATAATTATAACATGCTTGTTCAATGATATATTATCTAATTTTTATTGCACTTTTTATTTTATAATCTTAGAATAAATTTTATATTTATACCAAACCTAATGATGAGTATTATGATTTAAAACAGTTACATAAGTTGGGGGGTCATTTAATGAAGGCATTTCAAAAAATAATAGTATTCATTCAAATTGTGTTAATTATATTCATACTAATAAATATATATCAAGTTAATACATTTGCTAGTTCAAGTTTAAATGTTAGCAATAGTAAAGTAGCTAATGTTGCAGTATTACTATATAGTTTTGATGATCCCTATATGTTAGAAATTAAAAAGAGTTTGGAGAATATTGAAAATCAAAATAAAGATAAAGTCCACTTTACTTTTTATGATGGAAAAAATAATATGGCTGTACAAAACGAAACAATAGATTCTCTTCGCAAGAGTAGTATTGATTTATTTATATTGAAACTAGCTGATACAAAAGAAGAAACCATAAAAAACATCATGCTTAATCTAAAAAATGTTCCAATTATTTTTATGGAAGTTATTCCCGAAGTTGTATCAAAAGTTTCCAAACTTTACAGTAAAGCTGTTTTTCTGTATTCAACTTCAAGCCACGAAGGTGTTTTGCAAGGTAAAATTCTTGTAGATAAATGGAATACTGATAAGAAATTTTTAGACAAGAATAATGATAATATTTTGCAATACATTTTGCTAAAAGGTGAAGCTAATAACCCATATGCTATTGAAAGAACAAATGATGTTATTTCAACAATTAATGGAGCCGGGATACAAACAGAACAGCTTGCTCTAGTAAATGCCAATTGGTTTAGAGAATTAGCTAAAACTTCAGTTGATAATCTATTTCTCAAATATGATGGTAGAATTGAAGCAATAATTGCTAATAATGATGCAATGGCTTTAGGCGCTATTGAAGCACTACAAAAATATGGATATAACAAAGGGAACAAAAATAAGAATATAGCCGTTGTTGGAATTGATGGTCTGGAAGAAGCCAAAAATTTAATAGACAAAGGATTAATGACTGGCACCCTTATTCAAGATACGAAAATGGTAGCTGAAGCCTTTTATAATATTGGAATGAATTTAATTAACAATGAACCCCCAATAGCAAATACACCTTACAAACTAGATAATGAAATAATTACGATTCCAGAGTCTTATAAGCCATATACAGGTCCAGTTAGTAACTCATAAGCAGTCTAAAGAATTTAAAAATAGCGAGTATACTTTATAAGTAAACTCACTATTTTCTTAACTTAAATACGTTGCCTAAACAGCATTCTACAACCTACTATCTATAAAACTTACCATTAGATTTAAAATTCATTTTTTTCCTATCTTTTTTGCTTATAGCAACCAAAGCACATGCAATAACAGCACCTACTGAAATTAAAATAGAATTACTCATTAAAATTCTCCTTCAAACTGCTATTTATAATTGACTATAACATATTTAAAAATATATCACGATTTACTCATCGAAAGTAATATTTTCATTAATCGCTGATTAAATTATAAATCGAATGCTATTATTTCTCTTTCATAAATATTATATAAATCTTAAAATAACATTCTTTAATGTATTCATATCAAATGGTTTAGAAATATAATCATCCATTCCAATTTCAATACATCGTTCTCTGTCTCCATTCATAGAATAAGCTGTCATAGCTATTATATTAACATGTTCTTTTGTCTTTATTTCTTTTTCTCTAATTATTCTAGTGGCATCGTATCCATTTAATTCTGGCATTTGAATATCCATGAGTATTAAATCAAATGTATTTTCTTTTAGCTTTTCTAACGCCTGCTTCCCATCATATACATACTCATATTCATATCCCAATCTATTTAGCATTTCACAAGTTATCTTAATATTTATTTCGTTATCTTCAACTAATAATATCTTTTTATTTTTACTTGATGCTATCCAAGTATTTTCTGCATTTAAATTATCATTATTTATATCCTCTGCATAATTCAATAAAAATTCTGCCGTAAAATAAAAGGTGCTTCCTTTATTTTCAATACTTTCAAACCATATGTCCCCATTCATTAGCTTTGCAATATCTTTTGAAATAGCAAGCCCTAGCCCCGTTCCATCATATTTTTTAGTGTAAGTCATATCTTGTTGGACAAATTTTTTAAAGATATCATTTTTGAATTCTTCTTTAATCCCAATACCTGTATCTTTCACTGAAAATTCTAATGTTAGCTTATTATTTGTAGTATTTAATTTCCTTACCTTAAACATTATTTGACCCATTTCAGTGAATTTAATAGCATTATTAATAATATTTATAAGTACTTGATTTAATCTAATTTCATCTCCTATTAAATCAAAATTTATATATGGATCAATATAGTAAAATACTTCTAAGTTTTTTTTACTGCATGCTATAGATAACTCTTTAGTAATCCTATCTAGAGTTTTTTTCATATTAAACGGCTTTAATGTAAGTTCAAATTTCCCTGACTCTATTTTAGAAATATCTAAAATGGTATTTAATATTCCTAGTAACAATCTTGATGAATTACTGAGCATGTCTAAATATTCTTTTTGGTTATTATTAAGTTCAGTTACCTTCAATAAGTCTATAATTCCTATTATTCCATTCATAGGAGTTCTTATTTCATGGCTAATATTTGCAAGAAATTCACTTTTAGCTTTGTTTGCCTTATCCGCTTCTTCCTTTGCTTTTTCTAGCTCCTTATAATTACTTCTTAGCTCTTCTTCTATTGCTATAAGTTCTTCATATAGAGCTGATATCTCTTCATATTTATCTCTTAACTCTTTTTCCACTTTTTTATTTTCTGTTATATCTCTAGTGATATTAGATGCTCCAATTAAATTTCCTTCAAAGTCGTAAATAGGTGAAACTGTTATTGAAACATCAATTAACTGCCCATTTTTCTTTCTTCTCTTAGATTCAAATCCCCTAACTCTTTCTCCATTTTTTATCTTTTTAATTATTTCATAAAAATCATTAATTTTCTCATCAGGAATTATGATAGATATGTGCTTTCCAATCACCTCTTCTTTTTTGTATCCATAAATATTTTCAGCACCTATATTCCAACTTGTTATAATTCCATCTAAAGTTTTTCCTATAATTGCATCCTCAGTATTTTCAACTAAAGAAGCTAATCCCCTAATTTCTGCTTCATTTTTCATTCGGTTTGATATATCTCTTATTATACTTAAAACAAATCTATCATTATTAATTTCTATTCCTATTGATTTGACTTCTACAGGAAAACTAGTACCATCACTTTTAAAGTGAATAGTTTCAAACTCAACATCACCCGATTTAGCTTTTTCAAACTGCATGATTGCAAGTTCAATTCTTTCTCTATTTCTTAATTCAAATATATTCTTAGAAAGTAGTTCTTCTTCAGTATAGCCATAAGTATCCACTGCCTTTCTATTAACCTCTAATATATTACCTTGACTTGAAAACAAAATTATTATGTCATTAGCATTACGTATAGCAGCTTCATATATTTGCAAATAATTATACTTTTTTTTATTAATATTTTCATTGGTTTCACTACTCATCTATCACCCCTCCTTAAATTCCGTAAATTAAATAACAAACGAATAAGATAGCATAAAATATAATTGTCGTTAGTATAGCATAAGCAGGCCTAATAGTTCATTTAATCATTTTTTAGCATTTTCTCAAGTTCCTCTTCACAAACTGGTTTACTGAAATAATATCCCTGAATTATATTACATCCTAAATTCATTAATTCATTAAGTTGCTCTTTAACTTCAACCCCTTCTGCTATAACCTTATACTTTAAACTTTTCGATAAGCTCAAAATACACTCTATTACTGCTCTGTTCTTATCGTTCCCAATATTATCAATAAAAGATTTATCTATTTTCAAAGTATTTATAGGTAGGATTGTTAAATAACTTAGAGATGAATATCCAGTTCCAAAGTCATCAATTGAAATATTTATACCTTTTTTTATTAGTTCATGTAAATCAGCAATTTTCTCATCATCTAATTCAATTAAAGTACTTTCGGTTATTTCTATTTCAATTAAACTTAGATGAATTTTGTTTTCTTCGCAAGTTCTTATTATTTTGTCTTTAAAATCTCTTTCTTTTATTTGAACCGGTGAAACATTTATACAGATATTATTAAATTCATACTTCCTCTCCTTAAGCTCTCTAATTTTACGGCATGCTTTCTCAAATACCCAATCTCCTATATCTACAATTATTCCAATCCTTTCAGCTATTGGTATAAATTCAGCTGGAGATACAAAACCGAGCTTTTTACTATTCCATCTCAATAACGCTTCAAAAGCAACTACCTTATTATTTAATGCATCAATTTGCGGTTGATAAACAATGGAAAATTCATTTTTCTTAATTGCTTCTTTTAATTCATTTTCAATTATTATTCTTCTTGTATATAACCTACTTAGAGCTTGTTCGAAAAAGGTGTATGTGTTTTTTCCATCTGCTTTAGACTTATACATTGCTAGATCTGCAAATTTTAGTAGATCATTCATATTATTGCTGTCTCTTGGGAAAATTGATATTCCCATGCTTGTTGTAATATACAGATGGTTTTCATTAAGTTCGAATGGATTCTTGCAATATTTTAAAATTGTATTGCACATCTCTTTAACTTTTTCTATAGAATTAATTCTTTCTATAATTACAATAAACTCATCACCGCCGACTCTATACAACTTTCCATAGTCCTTTATACATACATGTAATAATTGTGAGAATACTTTTAACATAAGATCACCATAGTCGTGTCCTAAGGTATCATTAATAGATTTAAAATTATCTAGGTCTATGAAAATTATAGCTCCTTCCTGATTCAGTTGAATATTTTTATCTAAGATATTTTTTATATCCATTAGAAACATATCCCTATTAGGAAGATTTGTAAGAGAATCATGATACAAATTATCTGCAATTCCTTTTTCTCTTTCCTTTTCTTCAGTTATATCATTTACCAATCCAAATATACGAGTTACACCTTCATCTTTCTCTTTTATGCCATTTCCTTTAAACAATACCCACTTCAATTTATTATCTTTAGTAATAATTCTAAACTCGCTCACATATAAGGTCACTTTATCTGCAACAAAAAAATTTAAATCAGTCAATGCATCCTCTCTATCTTTACTTATAGCTACTTTTTCAATACAATCAATTAAACTGCTAAAATCTTTTGAGTTATAACCAGTAATTTCTTCCCATGCATCAGAAATAAAGAAACTGTCCTCCTTTATATTCCATTCCCAAACTGCTATATTAGCTTCATCTATTGCTTGTTTATATTTTTTTAATATTTCTTCATAATCCAAATCACTTTTTTCTATCTCCATAACAGATTTCTTTGCTCTCCTTAAAAATAAGTTCATTTGATTATCTTTCATGATTATAACCTTCTTTATGGTTGTTCAATTCTTTCATATACTCTACTATCAGATCATCTAAATGCTGGCTTATAGTTAATCCATTATCTATATCTACGTTTCCATCAAGTGTGCAGCAAACTTCATTCAAAATTTCTCTTACAGCACTTATATTTTGATTTAACTCTGATAATTTGATTGTTTTTTCTTTAATATTCGTTGAATCAAATTCATACATACTTTCTTGATTTACAATTGTCCTATTTCTTCCACTAGCTTTAGCTTTATAGAGATTCTTATCTACTTTTGATAATAAATCATAAATATTCACATCTTCATCAGAAGCTTCGTACACGCCAAAACTTGCTGTTATTTTTATCTCAATACCATCATAATTGAAAGATGTATTTTCTAATACTTTTCGCATCTTCTCGGCAACTTTATACGCATTTTTAGCCTCAGTATAATTTAATATTATAATAAATTCTTCTCCACCAAATCTACCTACCCAGTCTGACTTACCTCGGACCGATTTCAATATTAGATCTGAAAAATCAATGAGTATTTTATCCCCTATAATGTGACCATATTGATCATTTACTTTTTTAAAGAAATCTATATCTGCCATAATTATCGATAAAGGCATTTTACTAATTTTCATGTAGTTAATATCTACAGGGAGTCTCTCATTTATATACCTTCTATTATATAATCCTGTCAATTCATCTTTAATTACCTTTTCATTCATTGAGATAATTAATTCTTCCACAAAGTCAGAATCCTCAGTCATCTTATGAAATACGCTTCCGATATTGGTAATATCCTTTAATATTTCTACAATATATATCTTGCCATTTAATTCTACTGGTGTTGCTGTGATTAAGACAATTTTTTCTTTATCATATTCTATTTTTACAAATGTATCATTGTTGTTATATGCTCGCATAGAAATACAGTTTTCACAAAATGTATGTTTCTTCCACAACAAATAGCATGTGCCATTTAGCCCTTGTAGCTCATTGTCCTTAACAAGAGCCGCTTTTTTATTTATTGGATCCACTATTCTTATAACATCATATAATTTTTTAAAAATAGATAGCCTTTCTTTTACTTGGTCTATTACTTCCATAAGATTCCCTCCCTTTTAAATTTAAAATCCTCTCAATTCCCCAAAAACTTTGCTTATTAAATTCATATGTACTTCTTAAAACCTCTTTTAGAATTGTTTTTCTTATTACATTAATTCAAAAAATATATCCCATAGCTTTGAAATAACTTTATCGTTTATTCTTATATTTGATGTTATCATTTCATAAAGTAAATAATCCTCAAGCTTTTTACATTTAATCAAATAACTATTTATATTTTTAGTTATAAATTTATCATTATATTGAGGATTACCCATGATATCAAGAATGATTTTGTTTTCTTCAGCTATATAGAATTTATATTTTTCTCGTATTACATTTGCTATCTCTTCTGGTGGAAACATGTGGCATCTAAGAATAAACTTTCTCTTGGATATATCTAATATATAATACTCTATCTTCTTTTTTAATAGAGTATAAAGCTTTTCCTTAAGAGGCATATTCTTGTCCATTGTCTCAATACTCTCCATGTAATCAATATAATCTTTATAAATATAATCATAAATATAGAAAAACAGATCCTGCTTTGACTTATAGTAAAAATATATTGTTGATGCTTTAACTCCAACTTCCTTACAAATATCTCTAATATTAGTAGCCTCATATCCGTTCTCCAGAAAAAGTCTAAAAGAAGTATAAAATATTTTATCTCTTGTTGAATTTTCCAAAATACTTACCTCCATTTACAAATTTACTGAAAGTTTTTTAATAACTTTGTTATTATTCTCATAAATTACAAAATTATATATATAACGTTCGTTACATAAATCATATCACTGTATTTTTCCCCATTCAATTTATTTTGTACTCTATTTTTACTCATAATTCGACTCATTTTGAATGAACACGACTTCTTTGGGAATGTAATCATATCACTATTCAAATACATGTATCTAACAATTATATTTTCTTTATAAATCTCAACCTTCTTAATTAATTTTTTCCTTGATTCATTCACGGCCCAGATTAAATATAAATTTATAAAGAATAAAAAAATCGCAGGCGACTGTGGAGCCGTAGATTTTTTTACGCATCTGCCTTTCCGAACGCATGTGAGGAAAATCTGGCAGGCGAATAAGATTTCTTTTTTATTCTTTTTCTATACAAAAACTAATTAAATAGCCTTCTTCATAAGTTATCCACAGATTCTATTACATTATAAATTCCTATAGAATAAAAAAAGCAGCACCAATTATTAGTGCTGCCTTATAAGCCTCTATGTTCTTAAGTTGAATTCTATAATATTTAACAAATTTTCAATTTCAAATGGTTTAGATATGTAATCATCCATTTTTGCCTTTATGCATTTTTCTTTGTCTTCCCGCATAGCATATGCGGTTATTGCAATTATTGGTATATGTTTTCCTTCTAATTCCTCAACTCTTATAGCCTGTGTTGTTTCAAAACCATTTAGTTCTGGCATCTGTATATCCATTAATATTAAATCAACTTTATTGTTTTTTAATATATTTATGGCCTCATTTCCATTATATGCTGAAATATATTTATACCCGTTACTCCTAATTATGTTTTCCATTACTTCTTGGCTTATTAAGTTATCTTCAACATATAAGATAACTTTATCCTCTCGATCATTATGTTGATTAAGCTTATCACTTTCAATGTTTTTTCTTTCCATAACTTGTTTTTTATCATTTGTTTTTTTAAATTCACATGTAAAAATAAATGTTGAGCCCTTACCAAAAGAGCTTTCAAAACTTATTTCTCCATTCATCAAATTAGCAAACTGTTTTGAAATTGATAACCCCAATCCTGTTCCCATATACTTTTTCATTGATGATATATTTCCTTGAGTAAAATTATTAAATATCTTATCTTTGAACTCATCATCTATACCAATCCCTGAGTCCTTAATCGTAAATTGAATTTTTTCACTATCACTATCTTCTGAAATCATACTTACTCTAAATGATATATATCCGTCATCTGTAAACTTTACTGCATTGCTAATTAGATTGGATAATATCTCCTTTAACCTCAGCTCATCACCAATAACTTCAAAATCTATGTTATGGTCTAAATAGTAACTTACTTCTAAGCCCTTAGAATTTCCAGTGACTAAAAGGCTATTATAAATACTATTTATAGTCTCTTTTAAATTAAACGGTTCCCTATTAATTCTAAATGTACCTGACTCTATTTTTGACATATCTAATAAATTATTAATAAGCCTAAGCACAGTATTTGCTGAATCATTTAATATTCTAATATATTTTTTTTGCTTTTCATTAATATCTTCTAACTTTAATAACTGTATAGCCGCCGTAATTCCATTCATTGGAGTTCTTATTTCATGGCTTATATTAGCCAAAAAAAATGATTTGGCTTTATTGGCTTCTTCTGCTTTCTGTTTTAACAATTCTAATTGTTCACACTTTTCTCGCAGATCCTTTTCTATTAGTTTCCTGTCTGTAATATCTTTATACATTGCTACTACTCCGAAAAAGAGATTATTATCATCATAAATCGGAGATGCTGACATTAAGACATTAACCAGGTTTCCCTCCTTGTCTATTCTGACAGTTTCATAATCTTTAATTACCTTTCCTTTGGTAATCATATCTATTAATTTTTGTGATTCATTTAATTTATCTTTTGGAATTAGCCGTCTCATATCATTTCCTATTATGTCCGCTTCCTTAAATCCAAACTTTGTCTCAGCGCCTTTACTCCAACGAGATATGTTCATTTCTTTGTCAAAAATCACAAATGGATCATCAAGTATATCTAAAGATATTGAAAATATCTTTGAATCTTTAAATAACCTTTCCATATCCGAAATATCTCTTATAATACTGACTGCCACATCTCTTGATTTCTTATTACTACAGACGGACCTTACTTCAACCGGAAATCTTGTCCCATCTTTTTTGTGATGATAACTTTTAAACTTTATTCCTCTATCTAAAGCTTTATTTAATTGATTTTGGGTGAATTCCCTGCTATCCTCATTTCTAAGGGTAAAGATATTTAAATTTACAAGTTCATCAAAAGAATACCCGTACATTTCAATAGCCTTTTTATTTCCATAAAGTATTTCCCCACTTCTGCTTACTACAAGAATACTCTCTAATGCATTATCTATAAAATCTCTTCCTTCTATAAACAACTTTTCATTTGATAATATGCCTTTACTTTTTATGAATGTGCAAAATATATACTTTTCAGCAAATTTACTGAAACTAACTTCATAAACAGTATCTCTAATGACTAATGTATAAATATTGTTATCAATTCTTTTTAAATAACTAAATAAATACTCTCTTAAATACATTTTAATTTCATCAACACAGTTATGGGGTAAGTTTTCACAGTCAAATTCCTTTCTGAAACTTTCATTTATAAATTTAACACTGAAATCATAAATAACTTGATTTGAATCAGTTAATGGTTCGTATATAGATATTATGTTATTAATATTATTTAAATATGATATTCCCTCTAATACTGAGCTAACCATAATTTACACCATCCCCTTATTATTTTTATAACACACTCTTTCATTCTCATAAATAGATTTCGAAGATGTTATAAATTTCTTCAACATTAAATGGTTTTGATATGCAATGATCAATTCCTAGATTCATAAGTATCTCTCTATTTTCCATAATGGTATATGAAGACATTCCGATTATAGGAATATTTTTTCCTTTTACTCTTGATATTCTCATTTCCTTAATTTTTTCAAAATCTTCTAATTTATTTAATTTCATATCTAGCAATATTAAGTCTACATAGTTACAATTTAGGATTTTCAATGCCTCGCTTATATTATGCGCATGGATATATTTGCAGCCTTTTCTCTCCACTATACTCTCCATAACTTCTTTGTCAATTGAATTAGTTTCAATGCAAAGTATGACTCTATTCATCCATAAATTATTTATATTATCATCTTCGCTAATTTTATTATCGTTCATTACCTCTATATTCTTTTCATAATAATCACTTTTTTTAAAACTACATGTAAACGTAAATGTAGAACCTTCTCCTAGTGTGCTTTCAAAGCTTATATTTCCATTCATCATCATAGCAAGCTGCTTAGATATAGATAATCCTAGACCAGTTCCTGTATATTTTTTATTTACAGATATATCACCTTGACTAAATATGCCAAAAATTTTACTCTTAAATCTTTCGTCTATTCCTATCCCTGTATCTGCTATTGTAAATTTAATTTTTACATAGTCATTATCTGACGATACTTTTGTTACCCTAAAGGATATATATCCTTTTTCAGTAAATTTTACTGCATTACTAATTAAATTATCTAATATTTGTTTTAACTTTAGTTCATCTCCAATTGCTATAAATTCTGCATTTGGGTCAAAATAATATCTTATCTCTAATCCTTTAGAATTTCCTGATTCCAAGAGATTTGTATAAATATCATCTGTTATCTTTTTCAAAGCAAATTTACCATCATTTAATTTATGTATACCGGCCTCTATTTTTGAAATATCTAAAATATTATTTATAATTGTTAATAGTTTATTTCCAGAGTTTTTTAGCAGTGTTATATACTTACTTTGCTCCTCACTCATAGGTGTTTTTTCAAGAAGCTGAATTGTTCCAAAAATGCCATTCATCGGAGTCCGTATTTCATGGCTCATATTGTCTAAGAATAACGACTTTATTTTATTAGCAATTTCAGCTTCTTCCTTTAATACTTCCAATTGCCTATATTTTTCAACAATGATCTTTTCTTTTTCAGCTAGATCTGTAATATCATGATAACAAGCTAAAGCCATAATTAAATTTCCACTTGTGTCATATATAGGAGTAGAATTTACTCTAATAGTTAGTTCTTTATCTGAACGCTTAATTATGATTGTTTTATTTTTTATTTTTTCGCCTCGTAATGCGCATTTTAAAGACAAATTCTCTACATGGATTTCATTCCCTGATGTATCAAAAGCTTGCTTAGTTATGTTAAAATCTTCTGCATTCTTTACAGCACAATAATCAGAAAGAAGACTTCTTCCTTCTGCATTCATCAAAATTATTTTACCTTCCTTATCTGCAATATAAATTGCATCAGAAATATTTTCAATGACAGCTTCTAATTGCTTTTTTTGCATCTTTATAATTGTATTACTATTAACCTGTTCAGTAACATTTCGAGTGCACAATAGCGCCTTTACTATATCTCCATCTTCATCATATAGAGGACTGCCACTTACATTAAAGTGATATTCTAATCCCTTTCTCTTAAGCGTCATTCTATATTCATTAATCTTTTCACCTTTTAGTACTCGATAGCTAGGCAAATTTTCTGGTTTGATTATATTATCATTGGAATCGTAGAATTTCACTTTTAACAAATTTTCACTGATTTTGTTTGCTAATTCAATATTATAAAAAAAGTCTTTTGCACTGGAATTTAGAATATTAATATTACCTTCTTTGTCAATTGTAAACAATCCCTCGGACATATTTCTAATTATAGCTTCTAATTTATTCTTTTGCTCTTCTATAATTTTTGCTTGTACCTTTTCCGTTATATCGTCAATTATTAAAACATATCTTTCAAAATTTCCTTTTCTATCAAATATAGGTTTGCCACTAATAACAACATGTTTCTCGAAATTTCTAGCTCCAATTATTACTCTATAGTTATTTATTTCCTTTCCTTTTTCTATATAACTAAACTTACTCTTTTCAAATTCAATTCTATTTTTATTTGCATCAAAAATCATTATTTCATCTTTTATATCATTTATATTGCTTATCTTACTAGCTTGAAATAATTCCAAAATAACTTTGCTTATTTTAATTAGCCTTCCACTTTTATCAAAGATGCTTATCTGCTCATCAGCTAAATCCATTATAGCCTCGATTTTTTTATCTCTTCTCTCAATTTCAGCAGCTTGAGCCTCAATAACCATTTTATTTCTTATTCTATCTGTTACATCAATACGATTCTCAATATAATACTTTACTTTCCCCTCTTCATATATTGGTACTATTGCTGAATCAAAATATGTTACTCCTGTTCCATGTCTATCACTCATAAAATCTTTTACATAGCACGTCTTACCTGTTTTTATAACACTCGTCCATTTTTCCCTTATTTTATCTTCCTTAAAATCTTTAGCTATTTCTTCTATTGATTTACCAATGCAATTCTCTTTCCTATTAAATGGTTCATCCATATAATAAATGTATTTTTCATTAGCTTTTAATAAAGTTAAATCTGGAGCTGAATAAATTCCAATCCCATATCTATTATCCAAGCATAACTGCTCTGCATATAAAAATTTATTTTCAATACGGGAATTCTCTTTTTCATAGAAAAAATATAATATATTCATTTTCTCGTGATCTATCTTCTTAGAAATAATCACTTCTCTTGGCTCAAGTGACCTAGTGAATATGTATACATCTATTTCATCACTAACACTTCCAAATTTATCACAAAAATCAGATTTCAATATTTTACTCAGTTCTTTATATGATTTTCCTAATAGTTCCTCTTTGTAATACCCTGTTAAATCAACAAATTCTTCGCTTACTTTAATTACTATCTTATTTGAAATAGTAATAGATGCTTCTTGATTTCTTTTACTATTAAGTGGCATTGATTCTTCCTCCGTAAATATAAACTCTTATAACATGTATGGAATTTCCATAATGCATATAAAATATAAATTCTTCAAATAGAATACATTTAATTTATTATATCATCTATACCATTATTAATAAAATAATAAACAGAAGTCTTTGATATATTAATAACTTTAAAATCACAAAAAAGCCAGTAGAACAATTAATTATATAAATAGTTCTACTAGCTTTTCGTAATCTTATTAAATTTCTAAAGAGTTATTTTCACGACCTTAGTCTTATAGTTATTACTTAAGACCTTGTTCGTAATCTTGAATCATATGTTTTACCATATAACCGCCAACATATCCATTTTGTCTTGAAGAAAGGCTTCCTTTATCGATGTTTTCATAATCACTTAATCCAACTTCTGAAGCAACCTCAGTTTTTAATCTGTTTAATCCTGCCTTTGCTTCTGGTACTAATGTTCTATTTCTTCCACTGTTATTTGATGACATATACATCAACCTCCCTTAATTAATATAAATTTTGTTTGGCATTAATATATTAACCATTATGACAAATTATAATCTATTAAAATACTAGCAAAAATAGTACTGATAGCTTGTATTAAATATTTTTCCCTATTGAAGAATTATATTGATATTTATAACTTAGACTTATGCAATAATCCACCGAAATCATAAATATTTTGATTACGAAAAGCTATAAGAATATCGCTAAAATGCTAAATTGCAGGTTGCACCACTAATGCTTGCTCCCATTTTCATTGTGACAAGCATTAGTGTAACAATCTACAATATATATCCAATATATATAACAAAGTCCATAAATAAGGTTCTCCTATTAACATATTGATATATATATGCTAACATAATATACGTTGTAGTATTAAATACTTTAATACAATATACTTTTGAGACACGACAATATTTGAGGCATAATAATGGAATTAAAACATAAAACAAATACCTATAAAACTTTATTTCATTGGCATAGTTTTAGATTAAGACTTGTTGTTGAAGGTATTGGGATAGGTATTACTGCTGGCCTATTGATTGAAAAACAATTAATTTCCAAATCTTTATTTAGACGAAATTCTTACTTATTTAAATATTTTGTTTTCTGCCTTATTAACTAAATACTTGAACCAATAAGTATATGCTTCTGGCCTTTCTATAATGTCCTTCTTAACTTCATTAATATCAACCCACTTAAAATCATCTACTTCATCTTTGTTTACAATTATTTCTCCATCATATTTCCCAATGAATACATGATCATATTCATTTTCAAAAAGATTATCTTCAAGTTTTACTTTATAAATAAAACTAAATACTTCTTCAAGTTCACATGTAAAACCCATTTCTTCCTTAAGCCTTCTATAAATCGCATCCTGTAAATTTTCACCGTATTTAGGGTGACTACAACATGTATTGGTCCAGAGACCAGGCGAATGATATTTTTTTACATTTCTTTTCTGTAATAACAATTGATTTTTAGAATTAAATACTAATATAGAAAAAGCTCTATGTAATGTTCCTTTACGGTGAGCCTCCATTTTTTCAATTGAACCTATTTCGTTATCAAATTCATCTACAGCTATTATATATTCTGCCATTTAATTTCCCCTTTCATTTAGACTACTATTATCAAAACTTACATCATTAAAATAATTGTATTCGATATATGAGTAAAAAAGCATCTTCCATTAACCAATATATGAATTTGCTATAATAAGCTAACACTATTGTCTTCATTTATTAATTTTTTATAGCCTTTTCCCCAGTCACACATTGCACTTAGAATAGGCTTCATGCTTTCTCCAATGCTTGTAAGTCCATATTCTACCCTTGGTGGTGATTCTGGATAAACTTCTCTATAAATTATCCCATCTCTTTCTAATTCTCTTAACTGCATTGTCAATGTTTTCTGAGTAATATTAGTTAATAATCGTTGTAATTCATTGAATCTAATAGTTCCTCTTGACAAATGCCAAAGAATTGCTATCTTCCACTTCCCGCTAAGTATATTTATAGTTAAATTCATCGGGCAATTCGATTCTAAATCAATTGATTTTGACATTAATTTATTCTCCTAACACATTTTTGTAACAATCTATCTTCTATTTAATTACCTTAATGGTATCATTTTTGATATCACATATCAAATTTGTGCGTACTTTTATGATAATTCTATTAATGCTATTATTTTATAAAACCAATAAGGAAGGAATATATTATATGAATGAAGTTTTGAAAGCTATAAGAAATAGGAGAAGTGTAAGAACATATTTACCTACACAAATAAAACAAGAAGATTTAGATCTAATCATTGAATCTGGGATATATGCACCTTCTGGTCATAATGATCAGCCATGGCATTTTACTGTTATTCAAAACAAAGAAATATTAAAACATATCAATGATAAATCAAAAGAGTTAATGGCTCAATCAGAAATCAGTTGGATCAAAAATATGGGATCAAACCCCAAAGTAAATTTAATATATGATGCTCCAACCTTAATAATTGTATCTGGTAATAAAAATGCACTTTCCCCTAAAGTTGATTGCTCCGCAGCGATACAAAATATGCTTTTAGCAGCAGAAAGCTTAAACATTGGCTCTGTTTGGATTGGCCTCATAACGTTTTTCTTAAAATTAGAAGATGAAGCTAAAAAACTCGGTATTCCAGAAGGATATGAAGCCTATTATGGTGTTGCTCTAGGATATAAGTCATTAAACAAAGAATTAATTGCTCCTAAGAGAAAATTAAATGTAGTGAATTATATACGATAATGGTTAAATGATTCCATAAATATCTGTAGCTATAGATAACTCAACTAATACCTGAACTTATGCATATAACTCACCGAAATCATAAATATTTTATTCCGAAAAGCTATGAAAATATCGCTGAAGATTCTAAGCAGTGGGTTGTATCCAATTTAGCATGCTCCAACTTTCAGTTTGACAAGCTAAATTGGAACAACCTACAGCTAAGAACCTTTAACAGCTCATTTTCAAATGTTTTCTTCACAAATATATTTATGATTTCTGGTAAAGATATGATCTTAAAATTCTAGCAATTTTGTAAATCTGTTCATCTAATAAGTCGAATTCTTAAATTGGATATCTATAGATTTTTACATAAAAAGCCATACTAAAAATAATTCCTAATATAATCTGTTATTATTCAGCGAAATATATTATTTCTTCAAATATTATCTTTCACAATATCCTTAATCGCAACATATTTTTTAAATATTATATCCTTCGATTATTGGATTATAAGAGTTTTAACTATGATCATTAACTCTAAATAACGTATATTCTATGCGTCAATTAATTTCTTAATTTCATTTAATAAAACAGAAAATTTAGTGTATCCATCTCGAGCGATAAAATGCTTTCCTGATGGAAGAATAATGAGATTCGCATCTAACTCATTCTTCTAATAGTTTCATCCATCGTAATATATTCTGCATATCTTCCATTCCATATAAATTCATTGTAGTATTTATATGTTTGTTCTGCTGACATGAATTTATTGTCAACAGTTGTGTTTGCATAAGCAGGGACTATCATATTGAAGCCATGCTCAAATCCACACTTTATAGTAGCGTCAACACATAGATCTGTTTGAATTCCTGCAATTATTATATCTTTTTCTTCTCTATCCATTAAATATTCTAATAAGCCTGTCCCTTTAAAAGCACTATTTACTTTTTTATCAAATATTTTTTCGTTACTAATCGGTTGAAATTTCTCATATACTTCAAATCCATCAGTTCCTTTTGTTAATTCGCTCCCAGGCCCATCATCATGACGTATATATATTATTTCAATATCATTTTTTCTTGCTTCACTGATTATTTTTTCTACACTCGATACAAATGCATTAAAGTTATATAATTTTTCGTTTGTTATTAATTTTTGTGTATCAACTACTAATAAAACCATTTCTTTATTCTCCTCTTATAAATTACTACTTTCCTTTATTCCAATTATAAAAATCTTTTAAATCTTCTTTACGTTTCTGTGATAGCTCTGTTTTCTTAATACCATGAATTGCACCTTCCAGTGCCAGCAACCTATGGATACATGCAGAAGAATCAATTTCTTGTATCTTAAGCCATGCCTGCTCTGCTCCAATTGCTTTTAATTCATCATAAGTAAATATCTCTACTTGATTCAATTGCCTTTCCACTTCTTTGCCGATATTAGGTAGCTTTGATAATTCTCCCATGATAAAACTTCCTCTCAAATCTGATTAATAAAAATCAAATACATTTTAAAGAAACCCAGATAATTTTTTCTATTTTTAAGTATATCAAAAAGCTTAACATATTTCATCTGATTTTATAAACGGCCTAGCATATTTTTTGAATCTACTTTTTTTGAACCATATGAGAAGAATTTTGAAGTCAAATATATTTTCTCTTGAGATATAACTATCTAGTTCCTTCTTTTTCGTAATTTATCCTCGCTACAATATCCATTGATTTCACTTCAATATAGACTCCTTGAGAATAAAAAGAAATATTGTACGGCTACTTAAAATAGTTGTACAATATTTCTGAATTCCTTTAAATAAATTTAAAACTTTAATTACTAATATTACAGCACTTGCATTCTAATATTTTTTTCAAGGCAGTTCCACTGCTCTGATGACATCGTATTAATTCAGCTTCATTTGTATCAGTATTAGATAACACGCATTGTATCATTTTATGTGATACAGTATTTGTGAACAATACAAGTAGGTCAGGCTTTCCAATTTGCTTTTTTAAATTACTTTGCATTTGAGTAAAGACCTTTGCTTTACAATTATAATTCTTACATATTTTTTTGTATTCACAAACCATTCGATCATGGCCACCAATTATAACAATACTCATTTCTCTTTTCCACCTCTCTCATCTAACTATAGAATAATATTTTTAAGCGAATTTACTTTTTAGAAATTCACATATATAATTTCATTTAACTATTATGTTTTATCTAATGATATATATTGCAATTCACAATGCACATTTCACAATTACGGTTAAAATTCTTGCAATATTTTTAGAATTATGATGAAGAATTATTTTTGCAACGTATATATTAAAAAATCTTAAAGTTCATATATTTTATAATTACTTAATATTATTTTTTTAGTTAGTCTTAACTAACTCAATATTATATTTATATAGTGCCCCTATTTCACAATAACATGCATGATAAAATCATCACAAAAATTCAAATCAATTGCACTATTGGATAATAAAGCAACTTTAGTTAGTCTTAACTAACTAATATTAGTTTAATATATTCTAGTAAGATTGTCCAGTGCATTAATTACTTTTCTCATAAAATTACAGATGAGATATATGCTGTTATGCATCTTACAACTTGAAAATTAGACTTATTAGATGACTATATTTACAAAGTTACAAAGAACTTAAGTTTGTATCTTCATTAGAAATCATAAATATATTTGTGGAGAAAACATTTGAAAATGAGCTGTTAAAGGTTCTTAGCTGTAGGTTGTTCCATTTTAGCTTGTTACACTGAAAGTGGGAGCATGCTAAAGTGGATACAACCTGCTGCTTAGAACCTTCAGCGATATTTTCATAGCTTTTCGGAACAAAATATTTATGATTTCGGTACGTTACCACATAAATTTAGTTTTAGAGTTGGATATCTATAATTTGATGTTAAATGTGCATTATGATATACTTACTTCATTAAAATTTAAATTTCATTACATAGATTTTATTGAAAGAAGGTCTTTATATGGCTATAAATGAATCAGTCGAAAACTATTTAGAAACAATTTTAATATTAAGCCAAAAATCACACTCTGTCCGCTCTATTGATGTTGCTACCGAGCTTAATTTTAAAAAATCTAGTGTAAGCGTTGCTATGAAAAATCTTCGTAAAAAAGAATATATAGCTATAACAGATGAGGGAAATATAGTTCTCACTGACGCAGGTAAAGAAATAGCAAATATGGTCTATGAAAAGCATACTTTTCTTTCTAACTGGTTAAAATCTATTGGTGTGGATGAGAAAATTGCTGTTGAAGATGCCTGTAGAATTGAACATGTTATAAGCAATGAGAGTTTTGAGGCTATGAAGAAATATGTAAATAAAAATACTTAAGTAATAGATAACCAAGAAGTGGAGAGCCCTTGCTCCCCACTTTAATAAATTTAAATTGATTTAACTAAAGCTCTACAATCTTTGTTGCAACATTTTTGCAAAACTCACTGTCATGCTCTACAAATAATAGTGTTGGCGAATATTCAAGCAACAACTCTTCTATCTGCATACGAGAGATAACATCAATGAAATTAAGGGGTTCATCCCAAATATGCAAGTGAGCTTTTTCACAAAGACTTTTTGCAATCAGTACTTTTTTCTTTTGCCCACCACTAAAGGATGATATATCCTTCTCAAATTGCTCTCTTGAAAAATCTAGTTTTCTCAAAATTGCTTTAAAAAGACTTTCATCAATGCTGTTTTCAAGAGCATAGTTAGTCAAATTTCCCTTAAGATAAGAGGTATCCTGTGACACGTATGATATTTTTAGTCCGCTGCCTTTTCTAAAAGTTCCTGTATATTTTATATTCTCATCACAAATAAGCTTGATAATACTTGATTTTCCACTTCCATTTTTACCTTTAAGTGAAATTCGTTCACCTTGTTCAATGCTTAAATTGATATCTTTACAAACCATTGTATCTCCATAAAATATCGATACATTTTCGAGTTCCAAAAGCTTATTTTTATGATAGACAAGCTGAGAGATTTTCAAGCTGTCCGAACTTTCAATATTTTTTAAAAGCTTAGATTTTTCTTCAATTGAAGCTTCTCGTCTATTTTCAATTGATTTGGAACGCTTCATCATTTTAGCAGCTTTATGACCAACATAGCCTTTATCAAGCTTAGAGCCCGAGTTAGTTGTTCCTTTTTTTGATTTTTCCACTTCACTTGACCAACTACTAGTTCGCTTAGCAGATTCTGATAAACGATTAATGTCTCTCCTAAGTTTTTCGTTTTCTGCTAACTCATATCCATCCTGTCTCTTTTTATTTTCCCACCAACTTGAGAAATCACCTTTCTGTATTTCTATATCGGTCTTATTTATTGAGAGAACATGATCAATACAATTATCTAAAAAAGCCCTATCATGTGAAATTAGAATAAATCCTTTCTTTTTTCTCAAATAATTACTAAGTTTTTTTCTAGCTTCAGCATCCAAATGATTTGTAGGTTCATCAATGAGCAGAAATGAATTTTCCTTCAAAAACATAGCTGCTAACAATGCCTTGGTCTGCTCTCCTTTTGATAGAGTATAAAATTGTCTGTATAGAACATCGTCATCTATATCTAACATGGATAATTCTTTCATTATTTCCCAATCCATTGAATTTGGGCTAATTTCCTTTATAATATCTATTGTAAAATTTTCTTGTTCTCCTACCTCATACGGAAAGTATTCAAAATTTACATTGGTTGAAATATTTCCAGTATATTCGTATTTTCCAAGTAAAAGATTCAAAAAAGTAGTTTTTCCTCGTCCATTCCTTCCCGTAAATCCTAATTTCCAATCAGTATCAATCTGGAAACTAACATTTTCAAAAATAGTATCGTAATTACCATCATAAGAGAAGGTAAGGCTTGTAACATTTATTAAAGACATGCATTTGTCCTCCTTTGAAATTAGTTTATTATTAGTCTAAAATAACAAAGTCGGAAAATTAGGCGACTGCTTCTACTTCATATAAATATAAACGTCGCTTGAAGTATCCGGCTTTATATGAAGATTGTCATGTGTTAGGTTTATATCTTTATTTTCCATGATACTTTTCACCTCCTTGCATCGTAGTTTAGAAAAAAATAAGAGCTGCAAGAAATTATTATCCTTACAGCTCATAAATACACATAGTTTAGCTAATTTATATAGCATAACATAAAATATATATTAAGAGAAAATAGAATAACTTTCTTGCATAGGTACAACAAAATAAACAGAGTCCACTCATTCACTCCTCTATTATATTGCACTTTAAAAATTAGCAAGAAAATTTAATCATCATTTCACCTCAAATTTCAAATTTAATGATATTGTACCACCATAAATAAAAAAAATCAACATAAGATATTCCTACGTTGATTTTTTATAAGTTCAAGAATTTCTCAAAATATAAAATAGATTCTTCGCTCTATTATTGGTTTGGTATTAACTAATTTTTTGGAAAGCAGCTTTTAGGGATTAACCGCTCAAGAACCCTCACATTATAAAAACCTCTATAGCAAAAATTTATTTACTATTAAATCTAAAATGTAGCAATTATCTTATCATTTTTCTCACCTGTTTTTTATATATTTTAAAATTTTCACACTATAGAACAAAATCCGCTTCGCAGACTATATGTTTCTGTAGCTTCCAAAAGTTATCCACCGATTTGATTATAATTCCTAAAGAATTAAAAAAGAGTTATAAGAAAATCTTATAACTCCTAAAATAATCAAAACTATCTTCTATTATTTTGTTGCTTTCTAGCTCTTCTGCAATCAGGACATCTTACTGGTTCGTTGTCAAATCCTTTTTCTTTGTAGAATTCTTGTTCTCCAGTTGTGAAAACAAATTCATTTCCACAATCTTTACATACTAAAGTTTTATCTTGCATATTCAATTCCTCCTTCTAAAATTAAAGATTAATATCGATTCATATAATTCTCTAAAAGGAGAAATCCATACTATCTATAAAAAACCTTTTTTCTTTTTCTTACAAAATTTATTATAACAGCTTTTATTTTAAATTGCAACCTTTTATTTCATTAATTGCTTAATTTTTTATATCTGTAATTTATGAATGGTTAAATTATAAAAAAAGATTGTAAGATAACTCTTAATATAAACATCAAAACTAGCACTTTAAACATTCATAAATCTACTGTAGTATACACTACATTTCACTTAAAGTATAGTGTTTTTATATGAAAACAGTGCGAAAGATTAAATTTATTTATCATTGTCTAAATTCTTTCAATTTGCCTTTTTATTTTTTGAAAGAAGTGTTTCCTATTTTTTATAAGCTATACAAAAGTTCCAGACTCTCAATATCAACTATTTTTTCTTCACCACTAATCATATTTTTTATTTTAACTTGTTTGCTTATTACTTCATCTTCACCTATTAATATCACTTTCTGTATCCCCAATTTATTTGCATAGTTAAGTTTTTTCTTTAATTTATCATCTTCAAGATATATTTCTACATATTTTTCTTTATCAATTAATTTTTTATATATCTCAGTGCAATATTCAAGCGTATCACCAATCGGTATTATTAAATATTCCATTGATTTTTCTACCTTGTAGCTATTAAGAAATCCTATTTCTTTTAATACAAAAAATAATCTCGTAAGACCGATGGATATCCCTACTCCAGGTAATACTTTATCTGTGTAATTTTGTGCTAAGTTATCATATCTTCCACCTGAACATATAGAGCCATATTTTTCATTCTCCATTAAAAATGTTTCAAATACTGTCCCTGTATAATAATCAAGTCCTCTTATTATTTTTAAGTTAATTGCATATTCATTATCTTCTACACCGAAAAGCTCAAGCATTTTTTTAACTGCTTCAAGTTCTTCTAGACCTTTTGTAAACTCATCTGAATTGAAATTTAATTTCTTTAGTTGACCCAATACAGATTCGTTGCTTCCACTTATATTTATAATTTTATTAATAACATCTGCCTTTCCCACTCCAATTAATTCATCTAATGATTTCTTAAACTCCTCCTCTCCTATTTTGTCGTATTTATCAATTAATATTAGGGCTTCAGTTACATTACCAATCTCTAAACTTTTTAAAATAGCTGATAATATCTTTCTATTGCTTATTTGAAATTTATATTTTTTTAAACCGATAGCCTTAAATCCTTTAGAAACCATACTTATTACAAATGCATCATTATTAATACTAAGCTTGTTATTACCTATAATATCAATATCACACTGATAAAATTCTCTGTATCTTCCTCTCTGGTTTCTTTCACCTCTATATACCTTTCCAATTTGATATCTTTTAAATGGGAATGTTAATTCATTAAAATACTGTGATGAATATCTTGCAAACGGCACTGTCAAATCAAATCTCAAAGATAAATCATTACTTCCCTTATTGAATCTATAAACTTGTTTTTCTGTCTCTCCTGCACTTTTAGCTAATAATACCTCAGACTTTTCAATGACTGGAGTATCAATTTCCATAAATCCATTTTCTTCATATACTTTAGTTATTTTTCTTACTATGTCTTTAAATATTTGTTGCTCCTTAGGCAATAGCTCCATAAATCCTGGTAATATACTTGGTTGTATTTTATTGTTCTTCATAATCTTAATCTCCTTTTAAATATTAATTTTTATATTTGACAAATAAATTGTTTTATATTTTGCTTTAAATGACAAAAAACCATGCAGGCATATATCCCACATGGCTTAACAAATTATTACTGACATTTAATTTATCATCACCAGCAGATACAAGCCTACGAATTATAGACTTGTATCTGCCGCTTTAACAGACCAAGTCTTACTGGTGATGATGTATGAAATTTATTTTTTTCATATTAAATGCTTTCATAATACTTTCTCCTAAATTTTAATTTCTATCATTATACAATATGCTAATCTTATTTTCAATAGTAATTTGACCATTTCCAGCTGATTTTTAATACTATAATAATCATTCAAAGTGATAAACTTCCTGTAATAAACTAAAGAAATCAAGACAAAATATATTTGTTAGCTAAATTAAGTCTATCTAAATTTTACTAGTTTATAAAAATTGAAAGGGGAACATAAATTATGGTTAGAAATGCATACGACGTTAAAGGTCTAAAGATATTAAATTCAGATGATTCAGTACAAAATTCTGTTAGTAGTGTTTACTCTGGCAGTTCTAAAAAGTCTGCTTCTAAAAAAGGCAATATGACAAGTTCTTCAGATTCATCAAATAGCTTAAAGTAAAACTAATTGCATTAAAGTGCAAGCATATAATAATTCAAATAAAATTCCAATCCATAAAAATGGCCCATATAAGCTTCATTAAGATAATATATAAATTGTTAAATGAAGTTTATATGGGTTATATACAATGTGAGTTTAATGTGCTTACCAGTAAGCTTTTGGTCATATAATAAAACAACTTATAAGATCTCACTTTAAAATTTAGAATAATTGGCAACAATCAGATAATATTTACTTCATGTAGAATTTTAAAATAAGTTATACTTATGTACATGCTGGAAAAAGCAGTTTAACATGTCATCTCATACTGACACACTAAACTGCTGTTATAAAGTAAAAACCTATGTAGTTTATTTTTTAATTAAACTGTCTTCTGTTTTTTATCAAAAGAATCCTAATCTATAATTGTATACATAAGCTTTTTAAGCTCACCTTTATCTCTGCCATTCCTTTGGGCATAATCATCAAACTGATCCTGAGCTATTTTATTAATGTCAAAGTATTTAGCATCTTTATTTCCAAAGTAAAGACCACAGGTACTTGCAGTTGGTGACATCATATAGCTTTCAGTAAGTTTTACATTAAGTTCTCCTTCTTTATCAAGTAAGTTAAATAATTTAACTTTTTCTGAGTGATCTCTAAGGGAAGGATAGCCAATTGCAGGTCTTATTCCTCTATATTTACCTTTAAATATTTCTTCGATGGATAAATTTTCATCTGACGAATATGCCCAATATTCTTTTCTCACTTTTTCATGAACATATTCTGCAAAGGCTTCTGCAAGTCTATCTGCAAGTAAAATAACCATTGTTGCACCATAATCATCACCAGAGGCTTTGAGCTTATCTGCGTATTCTTTTGCGCCTATTCCACCTGTTGTTATGAAAGCACCTATATAATCCTTTATTCCAGTATCTTTAGGAGCTATGAAATCAGATAAGCACATATATGTGTTATCTTTTTTCACTTCTTGCTGCCTTAAAAGATTAAAGTTAATCATTTCAGAATCATTATAGACTTCAATATTATCGCCTATAGAATTAGCTTCGAAGAGACCAAAGGCTGCATTTGCTTTTAAAATATTTTCACGCTCCATTTTATCAAGCATTTTTTCAGCATCAGCTAATAATTTCTTAGCCTCTTCACCGTATTTTGCATCTTCAAGGATCTGTGGATATGTCATTCCCATATCCCAAGCAATGAAGAAAAAGCTCCAATCTATATATTTTCTTAATTTCCCTATAGGAAAATTAATAAATTTCTTTATACCTAACATTTTAGGCTTCTCGATTTCCTCTTTATCCCATTCTTTCTTGAAATTATTTTCCCTTGCATAATCTAAAGTGACAAATTTTCTAGGTACTTTGTTAAATGTTTCTCTTAAAGTTTCATATTCTGATTCTATTTTATTAAGATATTCAGCTTTTTTATCCTTATTTAAAAGAAGTTTAGCAGCTTCAACAGCTTTTGACGCATCAGTTGTATGAATTACTCCACCAGAATACTTAGGTGCAATTTTAATTGCTGTATGAGCCTTTGATGTTGTAGCTCCACCTACCATTAGAGGAATTTTAAATCCTTGCTTTTCCATCTCTTCTGCCACATTTGACATTTCTTCTAAGGATGGTGTTATAAGACCGCTTAAAGCGATAATATCTGCATTTTCTTTCTTAGCTGTTTCTAAAATAACTTCAGTAGGAACCATTACTCCAAGATCAATAACTTCAAAGTTATTACAAGAAAGCACTACTGACACAATATTTTTACCTATATCGTGAACATCACCTTTTACAGTTGCAAAAACTACTTTTCCAGCACTAATGCTTCCGCTGCTGCTTTTTTCCTCTTCTAAATATGGTCTTAAAACTTCTACGGCCTTTTTCATAACTCTAGCGCTTTTTACAACCTGAGGTAAGAACATCTTACCATCACCAAAAAGTTTCCCTACTTCATTCATTCCATCCATAAGAGGTCCTTCTATTACTTCTAATGACTTTCTATATTCTGTTCTTACCTCTTCCACGTCTTCTTTAATATATTTGTCTATACCTTTTACGAGAGCAGTTTTTAACCTCTCTTTGACATTTTCATTTCTCCAGGCTTCCTTGTTTTCTTCTAACTTATTGTCTACCTTATTGAAACTGGCTGCAAATTCTAAAAGCTCATCTGCTGCATTTTCGCTTTTATTAAAAATAACCGCTTCTACTTTTTCAAGTAAGCCTTTATCAATTTCATCATAAATTTGTATCATTCCAGGGTTTACGATCCCCATATCCATTCCATTTTTTATTGCATGATATAAAAATACTGAGTGCATAGCTTCTCTTATTACATTATTACCTCTAAATGCAAATGAAAGATTACTTACACCACCACTTACTTTTGCATAAGGTAAATTCTCTTTTATCCATTTAGTTGCATTAATAAAATCTACCGCATAATTATTATGCTCTTCTATTCCTGTAGCAATTGTTAAGATATTAGGGTCAAATACTATATTTTGTGGAGGGAAATTAACTTCATTTACTAAAATATCATAAGCTCTTTTACAAATACTTATCTTCTTTTCATAAGAATCTGCCTGCCCATTTTCATCAAAAGCCATAACTACAACAGCTGCTCCAAAATCTCTTATAATGTACGCCTGTCTCTTAAATTCTTCTTCTCCTACCTTAAGACTTATGGAATTTACAATTGGTTTTCCTTGAATGGCTTTAAGTCCAGTTACAAGAACATCAAACTTAGAAGAATCAATCATTACTGGAACCTTTGAAATTTCAGGTTCACTTGCTAAAAGCTTTAAGAATTTATCCATCTCTTCTTTTGCATCTAAGAGAGCATCGTCAAAGTTAATATCAACTATTTGTGCTCCATTTTCAACTTGATCTTTAGCTATAGATAAAGCTTCTTCATAATTCTTTTCTCTAATTAATCTTGCAAATTTTGCTGAACCTGCTACGTTTGTTCTTTCACCAATATTAATAAAGTTATTTTCCTTATTTGCTCTAAGAGCTTCTAAACCACAATAAACTGTTTCAGTTTCAATGTCTGGTATCTTTCTAGGTGAAATGTCTTTTATAGCTTCACTTACTGCTTTTATATGATCTGGTGTTGTACCACAACATCCACCTACAATATTAAGACATCCGTCCTCTGCTAAACTTTTTATTAAAGCTGCAGTTTCTTCTGGCTTTTCATCATATTCCCCAAAGGAATTTGGAAGTCCTGCATTAGGGTAAACACTTATGTATCTATTTTGAGTTCTTGAAAGATATTTTACAAATGGTATCAAATCTTTTGCTCCAAAGGAACAATTAAGACCTATTGTAATTATACTTTCATCTACCATAGTATTTGCAAAAGCTTCTAAAGTCTGACCTGAAAGAATTCTTCCACTTTTATCTGCAATAGTTCCAGAAATTATTACAGGTAAGTTCTTGCCTTTTTCTTGAAATCCTTGCTTTGCTCCCATAAGAGCAGCTCTTGCATTTAATGCATCAAAAATTGTTTCTATGAGAATTAAATCTACTCCTCCATCTATAAGCCCTAAAACTTGTTCTTTATAAGCCTCAACTAATTCATCAAAACTTATATTTCTATAACCTGGATTTTCGACATCAGGTGATAAAGATGCAGTTTTATTTGTTGGTCCAAGTGATCCTGCTACAAAACGCGGTTTATCTGGATTTTCTGCTGTAAATTTATCTGCAGCTTCTTTTGCAAGCTTTGCACCTTCAAAATTAAGTTCATATATTTTATCTTCCATTTCGTAGTCTTTTTGAGATATACTCGTACTATTAAATGTGTTAGTTTCAATTATATCTGCACCAGACTCCAAATAGGCTTCATGAATTTCTCTTATTATAGTAGGATTAGTGAGATTTAAAATATCATTATTTCCTTTTTGATTACAAGAGATGTTTAAATTCCCCCTATAATCTTTTTCCTCTAATTTATAATTTTGAATACAAGTCCCCATAGCCCCATCTAGTACTAGTATTCTTTTTTCTAATAACTCTTTAATTTGTAAATTCATCAAGTTTCCTCCCCAAATTGTTTTATATATAGTCTAATAGGTTTTTATTAGTATCAAAAAATTTATGTTATTTTCTTTTATCCTTAAGTAAGCCCTAAAATACACACTAATAAAAATAAACCTATATTTTCTTATATCAATTTTAAATGATTTGCCATAAAGAGTCCAATTATTTTGATATTTTATTAAAATATAATAAGTAATATCCACGGCAATCCTAAATCTCCTATCTCTAAAAAAATGAAGGTGCCTCTTCTATAAGCCTAAGAGGCACCTTCAAAAATATAGTTTCAATTCACAATGCACATTTTACAATTCACAATTACGGCTAAAATTCTTGCAATATTTTTGAATTATTATGAAGAATTATTTTTGTAAAAAATATATAATCTACTATTTAATTTTTATTGTGAATTTTTCATCACCATAAACTTCGATAGATTTTGATTTATCTATGGTTTTAACAGAATAGTCCCCATCTTTAATTTCCTTATCACAAGTAATTGCATACTCATCAGTATCTGCATTATAAGTAGTAGCTTCTTTTTGTTCTTCAAAATTATAATCCTCATTAAATGAGATTATATTTTCACCAGTTTTATTATCTACTATTTCAATTGGTGCTGCATTGACTCCATATCTTGATTTATAATAAATCTTTGTTTTTCCATCTTCAATATTCACTTTAGTAATAGTCATATATTCTTTTCCCTCACTGGAATATAACTTTGTTTCTCCTTTTAAATTTAGTTTTTCAGTAATATTATTTTCAGTTTCATGGCTATCATTATTTTTATATTTCCATGGTATAAATGTTAGGTAATCAGTATCATCATAAATTTCTTTAAAACCATTACTGAAATACATTATATAATTTCCATCTTTATCTTTATGACCTACTGCTTCTCCCGACTTGTTTTTAATATATCTTCCTTTATTATCAAATACAGCAAAAGATAATCTATTAGCATTTTCTTCATCATCCATACGTGTTCCTTGTATCACTGTATTTAGTGGTGTTGTAATAATTTTGTTTATATGATATCCACTAACTATATTGCTTAAATCTATATCGCATTCCTTTTCATTCACTTTCCCATTAACCTTTTCACTACTTACAGGAATATTAAAGTTCCAAGTTCCTTTAATAGGATTATCTAATCCTATTTCATCTATATCTAGATTTAATACAAATTTATCTGGTATTTCTACATATCCACCCAATAAATGTTCATTTTGAAACTCCTTAGGCACTGAATTATGCTTTGACACATTGTACTCTATAGAACCCGCAAAGGTTTTATTATCATTCATAAGCTTTCCTGTTCCACCTGCACTAAAAGCAGTTTCTTTGCCATTTATTCTTAATTTTGCTCCTGGAAATCTTGGAGTATCTTGTATTTCCTTTTCACTTTCAATAGTATAGAATATTGATAATTGAACTTCATCGTATACCACTTTATCAATAGTCATCTTTAAGCCGCTACTTTCCTTAGTTATGTTTAAATCAGAAGCATATTCATCATAATTTTCATAAGTTTTGTTGGTAAACATTTTAAATATATTCCCTATGATAGGAATATTGCTTGCATATGTTGGCATAGCCATTCCAAGTAATAGTGTTACCCCTATACAGCTTACCAATATGCAGCAAGCTTTCTTTATAGTAAATCTTTTCTTATTTATTTTGTTAAGTGTACTATCAATCTTTTTATTAATATCATTTGGTACATAATTAATTTCATCCTTTAGCTTTTTCCTTATTTTATCATCAAATAAATCATCATTTAATTCTATCATATCTCCACCTCGCCCATTATTTCTCTAAGTTTTATTCTTGCCCTTGTGAGTCTAGATCTAACTGTTCCATCTGAAATTTTCAGCAATTTTGCAATATCTTTAGTACTCATATCCTCAAAATAAAATAGTACTGTTGTCACTCTTAACTCTTCGCTTAATGAATTTATAGCCTTTGTCAAATCAATATTTTCATAACTATCATTATAGATCTCTGTATCGCTATTTTCAGATAAATAAGTAACTCTCTTACCTTTTCTTAATATTTGAGTACATTCATTAATTAAAATTTTAATCAACCAAGTTCTAAAGTACTCATCTTGTTTTAGAGAATTTATCTTTTGAAATGATTTTATTATTGTATTTTGAATCGCATCTTCAATATCCACTGTATCCTTTAAAATCCCTCTGGCTACTCTGTAAATATTCAATCTATTTTCATCTATAAGAGCTAAAAAAGCTTCTTTGTCGCCTTTCTTCGCTTTAGATACTGTTGACTTTTTCCTATAATCAAAAAATGATATCAACTCCATCTTTTTCCTCCTTAATTTATACTACCTAGCTAAGTATTACAATCATTAGATGGGGCAGAAAACAAAAATGTTCCCGTAAATTTTAAAAAACCAATAAATCTTTTCCATAATACTCTATTACTCTTCTGTTCCTGTAACTTTTCCATAAATTCTAATAATATGATACTATATTTTTCCATTGCAAATAGTAAGAAATTTTTACAAAAAAATAGCCATTCTATAGATGAACAGCATTAATTTTAGACTTATTATGTGAACATATTTCCATATTCACTATATATAATTGGTTACCTTAACTAGAAATCATAAATATATTTGTGAAGAAAACATTTGAAAATGAGCTGCTAAGATTGTTAGTTGTAGATTGTTCCGCTTTAGCTTGTGAAGTGAGAGTCCAAAATTTTCTTTTGGGTTCTCGAACTTCCTCAGCGAATGTAATGAGTCGAGCTTCCCTAGGAAAGTGGGAGCATGCCAAAGTGGTGAAATCTGCAACTTAGAATCTTCAGCGATATTTTCATAGCTTTTCGGAACAAAATATTTATGATTTCGGTAAGTTACCACATAAATCTAATTTTAAAGTTGGATATCTATGTGAATGACTATTTTCTTAATATATTTTTAATGTTATCCTGTTTTATTATTTAGCTTGCTTCAAAACATAGTACCAAGGAGTTGCTCCTCTTTCTATATAATCACCATTTTTCCATTCAAAGAACATATATTTTGAACCGTTTATTTCTTTTATTATATATTTAGAAGCAGTTTTATCGCTAGTATTTAAGACTAGGTCTTTTGTCCAAGTTATATTTTTATTCTCTATTTTACCATTTTCATCAAAGATTAAATTATTTAAATATAAATCTCCATTCCATGACTTTTTCTCTGGATTAAAGTTATTTATATCCTCCACAAAATCAACGCTATCCCATTTTCCAATTACTTCAGGATCATTAATAAAAGGGTAGTCAACTTTATCAGCTCTCGTTTCAACTTCATTACCAGATATATTAGTATTAAGTGATGGGGTAGAACTAACTTTTTTCAATACGTAATAGCAAGGTTTCTCTCCTCTAATTGTATAATCCCCGCTCTTCCATTGAAAGAACATATAAGTTGAGCCATCAATATCTTTGATTACATAACTACTGTCAGTTTTGTCAGCATCATTAAGAATGTGATCCTTAGTCCATGTAAATACAGTTTTTGCTACCTTTCCGTCTTCTGTAAAGTTTAACTCTTTAACATATAAATCACCTTTGAATTTCTTATCATTTACATTGAAATCTTCTATGTTTTCAACAAAATCTACGCCTTGCCACTCACCTATTATATTAGGATCATTAACAAAAGCATAATCAATTTTATCTACATTTACTGCATTACTAGCTCCATTTATATTTGCAGATGCCTTTGCATCAGTAAGTGCAATTCCGCTAATTACAAGCAAAGATGCAACTGCCATTGCAGAAAATCTATAGGCCTTTTTATTAAAAACTTTTATCATAACAATTCTCCTTTTTACTTCAGATTTATTATTTACTATGGAAGTTGCCCCAACTAAATGAACTGACTTTGAAAAATGTTCTATTAAATTTATGATTGTAAATCCATATTCCGCAACTTCTTCATCTTCTGTATAAGAAAGTGCAAGTGAATCACAGCATATTTCCATATCCTCTTTCATCTTTCTAAGACCATAATGAATAATTGGATTAAACCAATAAATAGTCTTTAAAAAAATTATTATCCAGTTAATAACTATATCTTTACGTTTAAAGTGAGATAATTCATGAAGAAATACATATCTTAATTTATCAACAGATATTATCTTATGAATATCTGTTGGAATTAGAATCATTGGATTAAAGTAACCTAGTAGCGCTGGTGTCTTTACGCTAGAAGTCTCGACTAGCAGTATATCTCTTTTAATTTTCATTTTATTTTGGCAGTATTTTAAAACATCTAAAAATTCGATGTTATTTTGTATGGACTCGCTGCTTATCTTATTTCTCAGTTTTTTATATGCAAATAGAATATATGTGAATATAAACACTGCTCCTATAAGCCATACAAGACTCAATGTAGTTAAACTTGATAAACTATAACTATTAATTTCGTTATTACTAAAATCAATGGAATTTATAGTTCCTAGGATAACATCATGATTAGACATAGAATTAGCTTGACTGCTCCCCTTTTCTAACATACTTCCAAAATGTACTTCCTTATTAGGAATTAATAACAATATATTTTTTCCTAATTTATTTATAAGATTAAACATGCTTAAAGTACTCTCAGGAAGCTTAAATATGGTTAAACGCAGTATTACTAAAAACCATAATGCATACTGAAACTTTATACCTATTCTCTCTTTGTAAAATCTTCTAAAAATTAAAATGAAACAAATCAATATGCTGCCAGTAATAGATGTTTGAAATATTATTTTAAATAGCTGGTCAAGATAATTAAAATACTCGTACATACAACACTACTTATTCCTCTCGTCTAATATCCTTTTAAGATCATCTATATCTTCTTTGCTTAAATCACTTTCTTTTATAAAACTTACTAGCATATTTTTAATAGCTCCATTATAAACTTTACTTAAGAACGTTTGATTCTCTGCACGTATGCATTCATTTTCATTTACAATTGGATAATATAAGTATTTTCTGCCTTCTTCTTTAAATCCAAGTGCATTTTTGCTAACTAGTCTGCTTATTAATGTCTTTATTGTTTTTGGCTTCCAATCTTTTGTATCTTCTAATGCCTCAATAATTTGATTTGATGTGCGTGGTGAATCTGTCCAGACAATTTTCATAACTTCCCATTCTGCCTCAGATATCTTAGGTATTTCTCCCATAACTTTCACTCCTCTTTTTTGTATTACAATTGTAATCTATAATTAGAATACAACTGTAATCCTTAATTGTCAATATATGTTTTGAATAAATTTCAGATTAAATATCAATACTATATATGTATCTATTTTAGAATATCTTTTAATTTTCTGCCCAATTAAATAAGACTTGATTTTAATATTGCTATTAAAATCAGGTCCTATTTTTTATTGCTTATTATAAAACAATCCAGCTTCCTTTATAATTTCTTGCTCTGTAAATAAACTTTGCACAGCTTCAGTATAATCGCTTAACTTTTGTGCACTTCTTATTTTTTTAACGTATTCTTTATTATCTGAAAATATGTAAATCATATATCCAAATAGCTCTTTCATTCTATTTATTGCATATGTATCCTCTGGAAACACCTCTATATATCTATTTAAAATTTCATCATGGAAATCTTTTAATATATTTTTGCTTGTATTAATATTATTTTTTATTACGTTAATCAACCCTGGATTAGCAAGTATGCCTCTTCCTAGCATTACTGTATTTACCTCAGGAAAATCCGCTACTAATTTATTATAATCATTAATTGTGAAAATATCTCCATTGTAGCATACTGGGTTATTACTTAGTGATAAGGCATCTCTAAATACACATAAATTAGGTTTATTTCCATAAAAATCTTTTTGTGTTCTAGGGTGAATAATTAACTCTTCCAAAGGATATTTATTGTAAATCTTTATTAGCTCATAAAATTCTTCTGGATTTTCTCTTCCTATTCTAGTTTTTATAGAAATCTTAATATCATCCATCTTGAATATTTCATCTAAAAATGAGTCTAGTTCTTCCCTTTTTGCCAAAAATCCTGAGCCTCTATTCTTTGAAACAACAGTCTTAGCAGGACATCCTAAATTTAAGTTAACTTCGCTATAACCTAGTTGTTGTAATTTTCTAGAAGTATTAATGAAGCCTTCTGCATCGTTAGTAAGTATTTGAGGTACTATGTTCATGCCTTTATTATTTTCAGGTAGGACATCTACAAGCTCTTTAGTCTTAAGACTTCTACTTTCATTTGGGACAATAAAAGGTGTAAAGTATTTATCCACGTTTCCAAAAAACTTTTCATAAGAATTTCTATATATATATTCAGTAATTCCCTCCATGGGTGCTAAATAGTATTTCATTTAATAACTCCTTCATGTATCCTAAAAAACAAAGCCTTTTAATACATCATTTATTGTTTGTAAAACTTTTAATAATAACTTTAAGATGTATGGTAAGAAAAATGATGCTAATAATACTGCACCAGCCAAAATTAATATATTATAATTTATCGTTTGTCCCATTTTAACCTGATATAAGTGTATGGCTCCCACAGATATAGATCCAACGATTAATACTTTAGTTGCTATCCACGAAATTATGTTTATAACCTGTAATACTGCTATTATTACTGACAATACAACTATAAATGGGAACGCCAATATCTTAAATGGCAGCATAATCAAATTAAATGCCTTTTTAGTATCATTTTGCGATTTTTTTTCGGCTGCTCTTTGTTTTCTTCCTTTTTCCTCTTTATCATCGTTTAAACTATTTTTTCTCTCTTTATTTCTTGAAGTTTCTTTTCTCTTTAGATTATTACTTTTCCCTCCAGAACTTTTTGCTTTACTTTTAGAATTACGCCTACTTGTATAAGCTTCATCTTCATTACTATAATCTTTTTCTTTTTGTATTTCTTTTGGATTTATAGCTACTGTTAAATTTTCTTTAACCGATTGATTTTCATCTAAGCTGATTAAAGCTTCATAAGCCTCATCAAATATCTTTAAAAATTGATTAAGTCTTTTTTCATTAACCACTTCTTTTTTTATTTTCTCTACTTGCATTTCATAAGCTTTTTTTATCTCTTCTTTCGATGCATTCTTTTCTACGCCTAATAATTTATGGTAATCTGTCATTACTTCTCTCCATTTCTTTAAATTAGGATAATCCTATTTTAATTTTAACCTTAGTACTCCTTAAAGTATTATACTTAAAATTATAATCAATTTAAAGCACTGACTTTATACAATTCTATTACAATTATCTATTTCAATTAGGATTTATTAATACTTTTTGTAATTATAGCCAAACTACTTAATATATAATGATTAATTTATTTAATATTCGCTAATCATAACTGCTTACTTGGAGGTTTTTTATTATGGAGCAAAATAAAGTAGATAGACGTATACGAAAAACTAAGAAAGTTTTAATAGAAGCCTTAACAAAACTTATGTCTGAAAAGAAAATAAATAAGATTACTGTTAAAGAACTTACTGACTTGGCTGATGTTAACAGATCAACTTTCTATCTTTATTACAATGATATATATGATATGTTAGAAAAAATCGAAACAGGATTATTCAATGATTTTACTGAGGCCTATGACAAATTTTCAGAAGAAACAGCCTCCTATGATAATTTATTATCATTTTTAACTTATTTACTTGAATTCATAAAAACCAATGCAGATATGTTTAAAATATTACTTGGACATGATGGAGATTATGCTTTTATAGAAAAATTTAAGAACTTTATAAAATATGCTAATTTACCAGTAAACAGTTCATTTTCTAATACAAAAGCCCATTATTACATTCCTTATACAATCTCAGGGTTTATTGGAGTTGTACAACAGTGGCTTAATGATGATATGAATGTTCCACCTAAAGATTTAGCTGCTACCATAATAGAAATGTTCTAACTTAATATTATCTTTATAATCTCTCTATTCCAATCATCAAATTATACCTATATCCATATAGTATATACTTGTTGTAATGCAAAAAATAAAGGTGCCACAATTTTTTCGGCACCTTTATTTTGATTAAATCTATATTTCTTCTATATAATTATTATTTTTCATTGCTTGTGCAATTTCTTTCATTTTAGTATTCGATTTTTTTGAAATATCTTCTGATAGTGACATAAGCGCTGGTATTGCTATTGGAAGTAAAACAAAAGCTAATAGGAATAATCCTATAACAACAGCTATTGCAAGTTCCATTAATATAACAATATTCGAAGGATATAAAGTAGCGAAAGTTCCAGCTAAAATAATAGCTGCTGACATTACTACTCCACCTATTTTTCTTGATGCTAAAACTATAGCTTCTTTTGCAGAAATATTTGGATATTCCTTAAAACGCATCATCAAGAATATACTATAATCAACACCAAGTGCAGCTATCATTATAAATGAGAAGAAAGGAACATTCCAAGACAACCCTTCTGCTGCACTGCTAAATAACATTTTTGATATAAACGCTGTTGATGATAAAGCTGCATAATAAGCCACTCCAAGTGAACCTACTATATAAACTGGAATCCAAAATGACCTTATTACAATAACTAGTAATATAAATATAGCTCCTAATACTATTATTTGAGTAAAAGTTATATCATGTGTTGCAACATTACTTAAATCATTAGAATTAGCTGTTGCCCCTGCAACTCCATATTTTACATTAGAAAGCTTTGTACCACTGAGGTTATTTTGAACTACAGTACTTATATTATCTATAAGATTAATTGAAGAATCAGAATATGGCTCTGAATCTAAAGTTATAGTTAACTTCGCTATTTTTCTATCTTTAGACATATATGCATCAAACATTTTACTTATATCTGAATTACTAAAAGCTTCATCTGGTATATAAAAACTTTTTGTATTAGTAAGCTGATTTAAAAAATCGTTACTCTTATCAATTCCATTTGATATACTAGACAATCCATTACTGCTTCCGTTTAATCCATCCTTTAGTTTTGTCATTCCTCCACTAAGATTATTTAATCCATTGTATAAGGAATCTTGTCCTGTTTTAATTTTATCAGCACCATTTTTTAGTTGCGACATACTTGAAATAACTTGTTCTTGTCCAGCACTACCTTGCTTTAATCCATTAGAAAGTGCTTTGGCACCATTCTCAAGTTCATTAATACCTTTTGCAAACTCTGAATCTGAACTTGTACTAGCAATAACTGTTTTTAAACCATCATTGACCTGATTCAAGCCTGAAGTAAGTTTATCGTAGTTATTATTAGCAGTATTCATTGCTGAAGTAATGCTATCTAGTGAAGAACCTAATTTGTTAATCATCTCTTTAAGTGCTGCTACATCTGGATCATTTGGTAATTTTTCATCAACTTTTGCGATACTTCCTTGCATCATTGATGACATCTGCTTTAATTGACTTATAGATGTCTCTAGGGACTTATATCCTTCTCCAAGTGTATTATATCCATTGTTTATTTCTGTGATTTTGCTTGAAATATTATTAAGTCCACCATTTATTTGAGCTAAGCCTGATTTAAGCTGCCCTATACCTGATGCTAGGTTATCTGCACCATTTGCTCCTTGTGCAATTCCATCATTGATTTTTACTAATCCATTAGTTATTGCATCCATTCCACCTTCAAGATTACCAGTACCTTCAGATAGATTTTTAACTGATGAAAAATCTGGAGCTGATAGACTGTTATCCATCTTGTTTAATCCATCCTTAACCTTTCCAATCCCATCATTTGCACTAGATAATCCATTCACTACAGTATCTGTCTGCTTATTTGTATAAAAATTATCTATTATAGTTCCCATAGGCTGAGTTGGTCCTGATACTTCTTTTATTCCCTTTACTCCTTTAAGCTTTTCAGTAATATTATCTATAACTGCTAAATCTTCATTATTGTCCAAAGGTTCATCGCTTTCTAAAACAACAGTAGTCTGCATAACCTTTCCTGCACTGAACTTGTCTGTAATAATATTAAAGCCTTTTACAGATTCATTTGAATCACTTAAATCCTTAATATTATCAAAAGATAATTTATTTGCATTAAGTGCTATTACAGGAGTAAGTATTGCTGCAACAACTAACAATGAAACTACTGGATGCTTAACTGACATTGAAGTTATTCTTCCCCATAAACCACTTTCTTTATGACCACTTGCTTGTTTAGAAGGCCAAAATAACTTACTACCTAATAATTTCATAGCTATAGGAGTAAAAGTAAACATTTCTACTAAAAGAATAGCTATGCCTATAGCAACAGCATTAGCTGATCTATATATAGAAAATTGTACAAAAGTTAAACTTGCAAAAGCCATTAAAACTGTTAAGCCGCTATATAATATTGTCTTACCTGAAGTTTTATAACTGTTTATAATAGCTTCATCTATAGTTAATCCATTAGATAACTCTTCTTTAAATCTATTAAGTAAGAGTATATGATAATCTGTTCCAATTCCAAAAAGTACTAAACATATGAACATTTGAGTGAAACTTGTAATAGGAAAATTAAATTTATTAACTAGCACACCTATAATACCCATTGATGATACATATGATACCCCTACTGCTAGAAGCGTTACTAAAGGTGTAACAACTGAACGGAACATAAGCACTAGTACAACTAATATAAACCCTATAGTTATTAAAGCACTTTTATCAACACTCTTTGCTACTTCATTTTGATAATCATTATTTATGGCAAGCGAACCTGTGATATAATGATTTACCTTAACATCTTTGATTTCATTATTAAAATCTTGTATTACAGCATTACTATCTCTTTCACCTTTATCAAAGGAAATTGATACAAGTACAGTTGTATTATCTTTTGATATCATTTGATCTTTTGCTTCAGGCTTACTGAATGGATCTATAATATCATTTATTTTCAATTTTTCTTTATTTTCATTTAATTTATCTATACCTTGTTCAATATCATTCAGATCATCATCTGAGAGTTCCTTATCGCTATTAAATACTAATAACAATGAATCTCCTTTAGAATCACCCATTTTATTTATCATTTCTTGAGCAACTACAGATGGTGAGTTTTCACTTATAGTAGCTCCACCCTTCTGACTTAGTACCGCATTAAAATTTGGTTGATTAATTACGAATACTATTGTGGCTATAATCCATATAAGCAATATACTAAAACGATGCTTTAATATTTTTCTCATAAATTCATCCTCCGTTAATAGTCATTGTTTTGTCGACATGTGTATATTATATTTTGATGGATTTCTCATTTCAATCATCAATATTATAAAAGCTTGTTGGATATAAGACACATTAATAAAAACTGTCGAATAACTTACGAAATACTGTGTATAATAATTTAAGTAATTTATGAAAAGAATAGAATGAATAATATTCAATATCCTGTTCAGGAAAATTTATATGATAAATTTCTACTTAAAACTTAATATGATTTTTTCAAGATGTGAATGCATTTTCTCTTTTATTTTTTCTTAATCTGCATTATTTATAATTCATGTAAGCAGACCACACTATACTCGTACTTAACTTTAATGCAGCTTTCTACGAAATAAAAAAATGAATAACGCCATTAAATGACATCATTCATTTTCCAATTCTATAACCTTTTTTAACTACATACCTCTAGTAATACGGCATTAATTATTTATTGATTTCAATTGTAGGAAATTTTAATTCCTTATATTTTGCAAATTTTTCTTTAACAACTGTCAAATTCTCGTCTGTATAGAAACCACCCTGTGTATGCATAATTTCCTTTACATGATGTCCTCTGCCTTCAACAGATGTACGATCACGAATTAATCCATCTTCTTGGATAACAAATTTCCATTTTCCTTCTTCTGTCTTCTCTAAGTTTCCACCAGCGCCACAAACTTGACATTCAACTGGATAATGTAGCCCGTCCCATTGCACTTCTCCAAGAATTAATGCATTTGAATGGCAATGTGGGCACCATCCCATACCTTCTTCTCCAAGCCAAGTTCTTTCTTCTACTGGAGTATTTAATGATTTCATTATATTTTCACCCATTTTATGAGCACGTTCTATCATATCATCGTATAATAAGCACTGTTTTGGTGCCGGAACCCTTGTTGCTAAATACATATCAACTACTTTAAAATCATTTGTAAAACATGTAGCCTGCATGCTCTCAAGTGCCATTGACTGCCAAGAACGAGTAGATCCTCCAACTGCGATTAAACCTGCAACTCTATCCTTATGTTCAATTGCACCAATAAATTCTAGGAATGCTGATTCATATGCTAGATTTCTATGCATGAATTTTGAAAATGTTGCTGTTGGCATTAAGTCATATGTTGGTGCTGTTGCAATTATAGCATCTACATTTAACATCACTTTCATAATTTCTTCCTTATCATCTTTTTTACTTAACGTACATCCAACATTTTTTCCATTACTCATCCCATGTGTACAAGCTGTACACCCTGAACATTCCATAATATTATAATCTCTTAAATTAATCATCTTAACATCTGCACCTTGTTCTTGACATGCAAGTAATGCTTCCTTTAATAAGATTTCTGAATTTGAATCTTTTCTTCCTGCTGTAATACCTAATACTGTAAAACTCATTAATACTTCTCCTTTAATAGCTCAATATTTTGTTAAAATCAGTTTATACTTTTGCAGTTTCTAATTATAATCTAATATAGATACCTAATTAAGACCTGAACTTATGCATATGACTCGCCGAAATGAATAACATACTTTTGTTCCATTTTAGCTTGTCAAACTGAAAGTTGGAGCATGCTAAAGTGGATACAACCTGCTGCTTAGAAGCTTCAGCGATATTTTCATAGCTTTTCGGAACAAAATATTTATGATTTCGGTAAGTTACTACATAAATTTAGAAATTGCAAAAACAAACGATTTACCATAATTTTAGCATTATAGAAAATGTCATTCATCAAAAATAAGTCTTAAAATAATGCCCTTAAGTTTATAATGTTTAGACATTTTTTCAATTTAAACGAAATAAGGAGAATTTAATGAAAAAGGAATACGATTTATATAAGAAAAGATATGAACTTTATGATAGTTTATTTGTTCAAAATAATATTGATGATATTCTTAGCATAGCTGAGAACTTTTTAGGAAATCCTATTTTTATTTTAGATACAAGCTATCGACTCATCACTCGTTCTAATCTAGCTAAGTGTGAAAATTCAAGTATTGAAACCCATAATGGTGAAGATTATTTATTATCAGGTATTATTAGTTTAATGAAAGAAAATAAATGCATGGATACTATTTATAAAACAAATAATTCATTTTTTCATTATTCCGATGAAAATTTAATATTTTGCTCTATTAAAGTTAATGGAATTTCAATAGGATATATAAGTGTTCTTCAACGTAATCGTGATTTTGAAGATGAAGATTTAGAACTTACAAATATATTATCCAATTTACTTTCTATTCAAATACAAAAAGAAAATCTATTTATAAGTAATTCAGGTTTAGATGAGGAATATTATTTGATGGATTTATTGGTAAATGACATAGATAATTTGGAATATGCCAGTGAACGCTTAAAATATAGTAGCTTTACTTTAAGTAAATACAATCTAATCCTTTCAATCCCCTTCAAACAGAAATATGAGGATTATAGACATAACTTTGGATTAAGAGAATTAATTCAAAGACTTAAAGGTATACTTGGAAATTGTATCTCAACTTATTATAAGGATACAATTATTTTTCTTATTAGCAGTGATAATGAACAAATTATCAGTGAATACATAAAAGAGAATCTATTAGAATTTTTAAAACTAAATAATTTAAGATGTGGAGCTAGTATTAATTTTAATAATTTATTGGATATAAAAGATTACTTTAAGCAATCAATATGCGCTTTAAAGCTATCATCATATATGAAAATCCATAGTAATATAAGTTATTTTGAAGATTACATTGAATATTATCTTATTCATATATCTGCAAGTTCAAAAGAAAATAATGATTTACCTAGAATTGATATAACAACCTTAGTTAACCCTCTAATAAAAAAGCTTATTAAATACGATGAGAAGAATAAAACTGAATTATTTATAACCCTAAAAACTTACTTACAATGTAATAGAAATGCCAATCATACATCAAATAAATTAAATATACATAGAAGCACATTATTTTATCGTTTTAATAAGATTCAAAGTTTACTTGATATTTCTTTGGAAGACAGTAATAATTTATTTAGATTAGAATTATCAATTAAAATTTTAAATTACAATGAATTTTCTTAAGCTTTACCTAAATATTATGTAACAACTTTTAATACTGCCTAATATATTGTTAGTATAACAAATGATTTTGATTAACAAAGGATAAATGGGCTATGAAAAAGTGTTGCAAAAAATTTTGCAAGACTTGCTCTAATGTATATTCAATTTAAATTCTGTATTAATTTAAATAAAGGCAAGTATATTATATTAAAAAAATAGACCTAAAAGATTTGTTAATTCAATCTTTTAGGTCTTGTTGTTTAAGATATAAAATTTCGCTTTATATCTTAAACAGCTATTTTCATGCTCTTAGTCTTATGCTTATTACTTAAGACCTTGTTCGTAATCTTCGATCATATGTTTTACCATATATCCGCCAACATATCCATTTTGTCTTGAAGAAAGGTTTCCTTTATCCATGCTTTCATAATTGCTTAATCCAACTTCTGAAGCAACCTCAGTTTTTAATCTGTTTAATCCTTGTTTTGCTTCTGGTACTAATGTTCTATTTCTTCCACTATTATTTGATGACATATGCATCTACCTCCCTTAATTAATATAAATTTTGCTTGGCAGTAATATATTAACCAGTATGATAATTTATAACCTATAAAAATACTAGTAAAAGTAGCACCTATAGCTTGTATTACATACTTTTCCTTGTTTAAGAATTATATTTCATTTTAGTTCATAATCTCCTATTAGCTTATTCTTAAAATATTAACCTTTTAACAGATGTTTACGATCATATTTTTTATCCTAATATAGAAATATTTCCATACCAATTAGAATCTTCAGGGATATTTTCATAGCTTTTTGGAACAAAGTATTTATGATTTCTTCGGTAAGTTACCAAATAAATTTGAAACTTATATAGATAAACAATTTAAGAATTTCATTTAAACTTTGCAATAAATACCATACTAGAAAGCAGAAACATTTTTATGAAACAGGCATTGAAAATGAGCTGTTAAAAGCCCTTAATTGTAGGTTATTCCCAATTCTTGTCACAATGAAATTTGGAGCAAGCATTAGCGGTAAAACCTGCAATTTAGTTCTTTCAGTGAAATTTTCATAGTCCTGTGAAATAAAAATATCTCTTCTTTTGGTGGATGATTGAATAAGCCTAAGTATAGTTTATAAAATATCTTCCAACCAGAAATGAGTGATATACTTTTGTGGAATGTTTCATTGGTAATTTTGATGGATGTGATTCTTTGGCTATAAGTTGTTCCAAATGTGCTAGTTCAAAAAGTGAGAATCGAAATTTTATATTTCGTTCTTCGAACTTTCTCTGTGAGCGCTTGTTCTTTGAGACTAGCACTTTGGGCGCAACTTTATAGCCTTAGAATCACCCATCATAATTTCCTTAGAAACTGGAGCAACAGCATAATTCCTATTTCGGCGAGTTGTATGCATAAGTTCAAGTTATATACTGTTTATCTATATAGGTCTCAAATTTCAAGATAATTGTATATTTTTTATATATAATGCAGAAAATTAATATATAAAATTGGTTATTTATATTCTAACTACTAAATATTCGGAGGCTCATATGGAAAAAGAAATCCTTTCTCAGTATTATATATTTTTAATCTTAATACCAATACTATGTGGTACTGTTGCTAGATATATTACCCTAGTAGTTGATTACAGGCAGTATCCCAGCTATCCAAATGGATATTTAATTCATTTAGTAGCTGGATTCATATCTTCTGGAATAGGCGCTATTGCAATTCCAGCCATTCTCGAAAGGAACTTTGAAGCAATAACATTCCTAGTTCTTGCTACTGAGCAGTTTAGAGAAGTACGAAAAATAGAGAAAGAAAGTCTTCAAGATCTTGATAATGTGGAACATGTTTTTAGAGGAGAAGCTTACATTGATGGCATTGCCAAAACTTTTGAAGCGAGAAATTATTTATCATTGTTAGTTTCTTTTTTAACTAGCTTAACCATGCACCTTGTGCCTCATAACATCATTCTAATAAATATATTAAGCGGTATTTTAGCTGGAGGAATAATTTTTTATATACTCAAAAATTTTTCAAAAGGTAAATCTATCGGGGATATTGCTCAAGTAAAGCTAGCCAAAATAACTGTAAAAAATTCCGAACTCTATGTGGATGATATATTTGTTACAAATCATTTAGGTACAGATAGGGCAAGGAATTTAGTTAAAGATGGTGGCATGGCAGCTATAATTTATCCAAATGAAAGGCACTTCAACAGAATAATTGATCACCACGGTCAAAGGCAGGCCATAATATTTGAAGCGTGCAGAATGTTAGGACTAAAAAGATATCACTATACTAAATGTGACTACGAAACAGGAAGAGTCGCTGTTATGCTAGTTCCAATAATTTATAATGAAGGCTCTTTTATAGAAACAATAAAGAAAACCCCTCTTTTAGAGAGTATAAAAAAGAGTTCTAGTTTAATGAAATCTAATCTTAATAAATAGAAAGGCAGGAATACCATGGGTACAGATTTTTATAATACTGGTTATGAAATAATAGCATATATAACCCTATCTAAAGATAGGGCACAAAATGGAAACCCCTTAATTTTAGTTGCCCAAACTCAAGAGGAGCAAAAGCAGTTAACTGATGATATTTCAAAGGCTTTAAGGGCAGAAGTAGTTCAACTTACTTGCGGCGATTATATGATTATTAGCAAAAACTAACTAAATAAACCTAGTGGCATGCTCAAGATAATTGACATTAAAACTGATATTTGAATACCTAATGCTGACAGCAGTGATTATGCTTTAACATTTAGAAATATATAATTCACGATACACAGTTCTATTAGAAACAATTTTTATCTATTGGAAATTTTATATTTAATCCTGCTAAATAAAGATTTACCGGTATAGGTGTTGCATAATTATTATTTGGAAAATATAATCCTGGATCGCCTTCTAACCTATTTAATGCCAATAATATAGTATAATTAAGTTCTGTTATATTTATTTGATAGTTTACAAAAGTCGCAATAGCATTGCCATTAGATATAACGAATGTTAACATATAATTAAATTCTGCTGCATTTTTTGATTGAGACTCGTTATCTCCTTCGCTTTTATCTGACTTCTCACCCATTTCATCCTTTTGGGATTCCTTGGATTTTTCATTCATTTCTGCATCAGATTGATTTTCTTCATTATTTTCTTCACATATATTTTGAAGACATTCATGTATTAGTAAATCAATCTTTTCATCTGGGTGAATTGGTTTAGTTTTGTCATACTTAATGACACCCATTTGAACTTGATTAATAAATAGACCAATTATAAATGTTGTAATGCTAATCTCAACATTAGTTTCAAGAGCTTCACCTAAACTGCCTGTAGTACCATTATTTGAAGCACTTGTAGTAATAAATGTATATATTTTATTAGCATTTCTATAAATCAACTCTCCATCTAATACCAATATATTTTCATTTTCTAAATATTCCGCACATGGTGGAATAACTGCATCTGCAAATGGATTGGGATTGCATTGCGATTTCCTTTGTTTATTTGTTTTCTTACTACCTCTACATTTTCTATCTTTCTTACATTTACACTTCTTCATATGTATCCCTAATTACAATTAATATAATAATATAGTATGAATCATCATTATATTATGCTCACTAAAATCCCACAAAATTAATTCATAAAAACTTTATAGTTCAAAGCAATGTAGCATATTCATATACCAAAGTAAAAGATTTAAAAAATAGAGAACTAATTCATGTGTGAGATTTTGTAAGTTATGTTATAATAAGTATTATACAGGACTATAATCTAATGAACAATGGTTAGAAAAGGCGAACTAACTAAAATAGAAATGATATAGAGCAAAAAACTAAAAGGTGGGGTAAAATGAATGCATTTTTGACAGTAATACCACTAATACTTATTAGGTATGGGATTTTAAGTATAATAGACAAAGAATCACTTAAACGTGCGGGTTTCTTTGCTCCATTAATCGGAAGAGAAAAAGTAGCATTCTGGGTTTATCAAATTACAACCGTACTTATTTTACTATACCCACTATTACTCAAAATCAAAACTGACTCTGATTGGTTTTACATAGGTTTAGGAGTATATAGTTTAGGAATTATTTTATATGCCGTATCTATAGTAAATTATGCTAAGCCTAAAATGAATGGAATAAATTTAAACGGATTATACCCAGTATCCCGCAATCCTATGTACATTGCATATTTTATTTATTTTTTAGGGTGTGCATTGCTAACACATTCCTTGATATTACTTGCGTTATTAATCTGTTTTCAAGTATCCGCACACTGGATTATTCTTTCAGAAGAAAGATGGTGTATTAAGAAATTCGGAGAAGAGTATATAAAATATATGAATAAAGTGAGACGTTATATTTAGGCCGTTGTGATATAACTCTATTATTCAAGTTATGGTTTGTGTTCTTCTTATATTATTCACCAAAGAAAATATTTGTAATGTAGTACATATACAATATTGAGCATTATAGGTGGACAATCCACCTATAATTTTCAAGGCTATATTTCAACATTATCTTAAAACATAGCCTATTTATTAATAATGAAATCCTGTTTTTTATCCATTTGACTAGCATACAATCTAAAAATCCTCTACTATGTAAACTCCCCTATCTATTTTTCATAGATTCTTCTATTGCATAATTTTTATCAAGTGTTATAACTCCATTATCCAAAACAAAACATGGTATCCCTATTCTCTTTTCATCTTTAACATCATCAAATAGTGAATTTTCATCACGAATTGCAACAAATTCCTTCAAAGCTTTTATATCTTCGCAAAAATCTCTATAATCAAAGTTAATATTTTTTTCTTTTAGTTCCTCTATAGCCTTTAATGTAGATGGACACACATTACTTCCATAAATCTTCATAATAAAACATCCTTTCATTTGTATCTTTTGCTTTCTTAAAAATATTTTTACTGTGGTTCATGATTCTTTATATAGATAAACAATATATAACTTAGACTTATGAAATAATCCACCGAAAGTAAAAACATTGTTATTTCACAGGACTATGAAAATTTCGCTGAAAGTGCTAAATTGAAGGTTGCACCACTAATGCTTGCTCCCAATTTCATTGTGACAAGCATTAGTTGAACAACCTACAATTAAAAACTTTTAACAGCTCATTTTCAATGCCTGCTACATAAAAATGTTTCTACTTTCTAGTATGGTATTTATTGCAAAGTGCAAATCAAATTCTTAAGTTGTTTATCTATATAGGTATCTAGCTCTAAAATTAAATTTATGTGGTAACTTACCAAAATCATAAATGTTTTGTTCCATTTTAGCTTATCAAACTAAGAATTGGAGTATACTAAAATGAAACAAACGCTAGCGAAAACTCGACTCATATTCGTTCGCTTAGTAAACAATTCTTACCAAATCAAAGATGCACTGTTACGACCCTTGTAGTTACAAATATATTTATGATTTCTAGTGAAGATACGAACTTAAAGTCTTAGCAACTTTGTAAATATGTTCATCTAATAAGAAGAATCTAATCCCCATACTTTAATAATTATTTTTTTCAAAATAATTATATTTATACATTTTGATACCATAAATCAAATTTGAAATATCAAAATAATGTACATATAGATACAATTACAATATATATTTATACTATGAAATATATCCAAACTAGAAATAAGAATTATGCTTTTGTAACCACAAGGGTCATAATATGAAATGTTTCATTAGGAACTGGAACAACAGCATGATCCTTATTTCGGTTAGCTATATGATAAACAGCTAATTTAGCTTTCTTTTAAAAATTTAATTTTTTAGTTTCTGCTGAAACTGTGGTATGCTCTTATACATGCTCATTAGGCTCACTACAACTAATAGAGTCCATCCTATTGGTGATGAAAATGCTAGTAATATAACTAATATTATAATAAGCAATATTATTGATACTTTTATAATGATACCATCTATACATTTGAGACTAGCAATAAGTCCAAGAAGTGCATTACATATAAAAAATGTATTTGCAATTCCTACTGTCCATTCTACAGTAATATAATTGTAGTGAATAAGGACAATAAGTATGCAATGAAATATAGTTAATACTAATAAAGCTCTTTTAGGCGATCTCTCTGATTCTTTCTTTCTTAAAAAAGCAGGAAGCATGCCATTTTCTGCTCTTGCAGCCATTTGTCTTGTAACAGCACCTAATATCATGATCAATGTGGCATAACACAATCCAGCCGCTACAATTCCCATAACAATATAAGATAAGTTACCGAATAAAGGAATAAGAATCAAACTCACATTAATGTCTGTTTCTTTTGTAATAATTTGATTTCCTAAACTGTTCTGCAAAGCAAAAGTAGTCAATAAATATATAAAAATAACAGCTGATAAACTTATTTTCATAGCACGCATAAGCGTTTTCTCTGGATTCATGACCTCTTCAACATAACTTCCAATTACTTCCCACCCTATAATTGCCCAAAATAATAGCAAAAGCGTAGATCCAAGAGTTGTAATTGGTGGCATACCACTTGGAAAAGTTACATTATCTTGCTTTAAAAGATTAAAAACACTGCCTATAATAAGAATAAGTCCAGTAAGTGAAGAGAGTACTAAAGTAACCTTTCCCATTGCAGTTATTCCCATTAATAGCACAGCTATATTAAGAAATAATAATATAAAAATTACAAGAGTCCTATAATTATTTGCTCCCTGAAACATGTTACAAATAAATCCAGAAGCCGTATATAAAACAGCTACAGGTCCAAAGCAGACAGCTGCTGTTAAATAATTCGAAGATAATTCCCTAAAATTTTGTCCAAGCTTCTCACCAATTACCACATTCACCCCTTCATTACTCAAAGTTAATATGCTCATTTTTGTAAATATGTAAGCAAATATAATACCCATAAGCATAGTTATTATCCAAGCAATAATCGCTTTGTCTCCAATCATATGAATCGCAATAGGTGGTAAAAGTACAATACCTGAACCTAAAATTGGACCTATCATCAGTCCACTTATAGAAATAGTATTTAGTTTTTTATTCATTTTTCCCCTCCTTGGTGTTGATTATCTTATTATAAGAGGGGTTAATCCATTTGTAAAATTGAAATTTTAAATGCAGCATATCAATAATTTTGATGATTAAAAATTTTCTATTTAACAAAACAATCCAAATGATCTTAGTTATGTCTAAGATTCACTTGGATTGTTAAACCTATTTATATTTTAAAATTTAAAACTAATTCAGTTAATTTTTCTGCTGTTTCTGCTTGATCTTGAGCTACTCTAGCAACCTGTTCTATTGCTTTATTAGTTTCATCTATACCTACTTTAATTTCCTCCGAACTGTTTTTAGTATCTTTCATATTTTCAGCAATAGTTTGTACAACTTCAGAAATCTCTTCTGTAGATGCATTTAACTCCTGTGACATTGATGCAATATTTTGTGATAAATCACTAATATATGCAGCATCATTTTCGTATTTATTCCCTGTCTCAATCAATAAATCATAATCTTTTTTAACATTCTCATTAACAAAATGTAGTACCTCCTTTGAATTACCTGATAGATTATTAAAGGCAGCCTGGACATTTGAAACTACATTTTGAATATTCTTAACATAATCTGCTGATTGCTCAGCAAGTATCCTTACTTCATTTGCAACTACCGCAAATCCCTTTCCTTGTTCTCCAGCTCTTGCAGCTTCTATATTTGCATTCAAGGCAAGCAGATTTGTCTGTTCTGCTATTGATGCTATTGATTGTGCAATTATACCTATTTCACTAACTACTTTTCCTTGCTCTATTGCATTAAGTATATTATTTTGCTTTTCTTCATACAATTCATCTGTAGCTTTCATAGAGTTAATTCCAGTTTCCTTTACTTCAGTAGCTCTTTCTTTAATTTCGATAGACTGATGACTACTTTCAGTTGAATTCGAAGCCAGCTGAGTTATTCCAGAATTAACTTCTTCCATTGTTGAAGCTAACTCTTCTGTAATTGAATTTATTCCTTGTATATTTTCTACTATTCCAGATGTGTTCTTATCTATGCTTTCAAAATTGCTTGATAATTCTTCTAATGTAGCGGATAATTCTTCACTAGATGCTGTTACACCCTGAGCCTGAATCACAATATTTTCAATCACTGATTTAATTTTTTCTTTTGCATTATTTAATGCTCTAATTAATAATCCTAATTCATCTTTATTTTTACTTTCTATTGAATATGTTAAATCTCCGTTTCCTAAAGCTTCTGCAAATAATAAAACTTTTTTAATTATCATAGATATATATATTGATAATCCTGTCCCTATAATAAGCGCCAAAATAATCCCTACTATTAGAATTGCATGCATTATATGAGTTGTTATGAGATAGTTTTCTTTTGCACTGCTATAAGCTTCATCTGCTTGTTTTTGGTTTATTTCAACCAAGTTATCAAGATGTTTTGATATAATTTCTGTGGTTTGGTTAATTTCAGATAATTTAATTTTTGCTTCTGAATAATTCCCATTTTTGAGTAACTCAAAAAGATTGTCTTTTTCAGTTGCAAACTTATCTCCTAAAATAGAATTAAGATCATCAAACTCTTTCTTCTCATCAGTCGACATACTACTATTACCAAAAGCTTCAACTACAGCTGAATTTTTAGTTTTGATTTGATCAAGTTGTTGTAGCGCTGTTTGTACCTTGGAATTATCCTGTTCTAGAACTAGATCATTAACAATTTTAATTTCAATTAAAAAATTCTCTTTAACCGAATGTATTTCATCAATACTTTTTAAATTATCAGAATATATTTGTTCCATACTACTCTCAGTATTTAATAGACCAAACTTTCCGAAGAAACCAGTTATTCCAATTAGTATAACCATACTCATAAAGCCAATTAACAATTTTGTTTTTATTGATAAATTCTTTATCATCAGTATACCATCTCCCTCTTATAGTAAAATTTTAAAGTTAATAATAATTTGCAGCTTATTTCAACCCCTTACTAAATTATATTTTATCAAAAATTGTTAAAATATAATAGCATTTCGACATAAATTTTTCTAATTATTACAATTTTATATGTTTTTATTTATATATATTGAAATTCACAATGCACATTTCACAATTCACAATTATGGCTAAAATTCTTGTAATATTTTTAGAATTATGATGAAGAATTATTTTTACAACATATATATATTTTTTTATTATCATACTACTAATTTAGATTATAAATATTTAGTTTTTAACCATATATATCTATACATTTCCTTTTTATACAAAGTGCGCGTTATAGAGTGTAGTTATGTAATGTTTTATTTTTTTCCAATTAAATTAAATAGGCTAGTTATTCATTTGCATAACTAACCTTAAAATTTACTCATTTATAGAATTTATATTAATCCTCTCTCCAAATTTTGTTAGCGTGTTTTTTTATTTTGAAGGAGTGAAAGCTTCTATAACAGTAGTTTCCTTATCTTTTGTTATTGCTCCTCCACATCTTTTTTTAATGCATATCTCTTATTCGATTTAATTATAGGAAATTATTGTTACAGTTCTGTAACAGATATTTATCAATGATGTTACAGATTATATAAATAAATCTAAAAATTATAATCTCTTCATTTTAATTCACATTAATCCTGATATAGTCTTATCTCACTACATTAGTTTAAAATAGCATAATTCTCTGCAAAAAATCAAATTATTTTCCTTACTAAATCTTCTTTCATTTTCAGAGTAATATAAATAATAGAACCATGAATTATTTTTTGCCTCATGGTTCTATCTAGCTATTTATCACAATTTATCATTTTATCTTTTCTTTAGCTTATAGCCTAAAAATTATTTGCTCTCATTAACAATAGCAATACTGTTGCTTGATCCTATTCTGCTTGCTCCTGCATTTATCATATCCATAGCAGCTTTGAAGTCTCTAACTCCACCTGATGCCTTTACGCCTAAATCTGGTCCAACAGTCTTTCTCATTAAAGCAATATCTTCCTTAGTTGCTCCACCATTAGAAAATCCTGTTGATGTCTTAACAAAATCAGCTTTAGCTTCTTTAGCTATTTCACAAACCTTAACTTTCTCCTCATCAGTTAATAAACATGTTTCAATAATAACTTTAACTAATGCTTTTCCTTTAGCTGCATTTACTACAGCTTCTATATCTTCTTTTACAAAGTTATAATCCTTGGACTTTAGTGCCCCTACATTTATAACCATATCTATTTCGCTCGCACCATTTTCAATAGCTTGAGATGTTTCAAATGCTTTCGCTTCTTTTGTCATTGCTCCAAGTGGAAATCCTACTACCACACAAGTTTTCACTTCACTTCCTGCAAGTTCAGTACTTACTAATTTTGCATAACATCCATTTACACAAACAGATGCAAAATTGTATTCTTTAGCTTCTCTGCATAATCTCTTTACATCCTCTACTGTCGCTTCTGGTTTTAATATTGTATGATCTATATATTGGGCAATATTCATATTTCATTACTCCTTAAATTTATTTTATAACTATATATTTTACAATTCACAATTTACAATGCATAATTCATAATGCACAATACACATTTCGTAATTCACAATTACGAATAAAATTCTTGTAATATTATTAGAATTATAACATGCAGTTCATGGTTTAGATTGATTAAATAACAAGTTGATACTAGTGACAAATTACAGGTGACACGTGATTCACTTATCACTTACTCAGCAAACGTATGTGAGTCGAGTTTCCGCTAATGGTTCTTCCATTAACGCTTGTGAAGTGAGAGTCCAAAATTTCATTTTAGGTTGTCGAACTTCCTCAGCGAATGTAATGAGTCGAGTTTCCCTAGGAAATCTGTAGCAAACATTAGTGGTGCAACCTGAAATTTAGAACTTTCAGCGAAATTTTCGCAGTCCTGTGAAATAACAATGTTTCTCCTTTCAATTAACGAGTACCTTTTTCGTAAGGAACTCCATCAGCTTTTGGTGCAACTGATTTTCCTACAAAAAGAATCAATACTACAATTGTTAAAATGTATGGTAGCATTGCAAGTATTTGCGAAGGAATAGCAAAGTTTCCGCCACCTAATACAACTGTTAATGCTTGAGCAAATCCAAATAATAAGCAAGCTCCGTATGCGCCATGTGGAGTCCATTTACCAAAAATAACTGCTGCTAATGCAATAAAGCCTTGACCGCTGATTGCTGTTGGAGTGAATTGCGCTATTATTGCAAGTGTCATAGATGCTCCACCAAACCCTGCAAGTATTCCAGAGATCATAACACACACGTAACGAGTTCTAGTTACACTTATTCCAAGAGTATCTGCAGCTGCTGGATGCTCTCCTACAGCACGAATACGTAATCCCCATTTAGTTTTATATAAAATAAACCAAATAACTACTGTAATTAAAATCGCTATAAAAACTGTAATATCTACGCCAAATACTTTAGGTAATTTAGTAGCTACTGGTTTAGTCATAGTAGCTCCTTCAAATAATAACCTACATGTAAATAAAGAGAAACCTGCACCTAATAAATTTATAGCAATACCTGATATTGTCTGATCAGCATTGAATGTTATAGATGCAACTGCATGTAATAAAGCCATTATTCCCCCTGCAATTCCTGCAGCTAAAAATCCAAGCCATGCATTTCCAGAATAATATCCTACTGCCGCACCAGTAAAGGCACCTATAGTCATCATACCTTCAATTCCGATATTTACAACTCCAGAACGTTCAGAAACAACTCCACCTAATGCTCCAAATATTAGCGGTGCTGAATACATTAGTGTAATACCTATTAATAGTGCAATACTATTTAACATTCTTCTCACCTCTCTTTAAAAGTCTGTCAGCTAAAGCAGGTACAATCTTAGTTAATGCTACGAAAAATACAATAGTACCTATCATTATATTTATTATTTCCGATGGTGCACCTATAGCAGATTGTACAGATTGACCTCCATATAGTAATCCACCATATAATAATCCTCCAAAGATACAACCAATAGGTGAACTTCCTGCAATTAATGCAACTGATAATCCATTAAATCCGTTATTTTCAAAAGCAGCCATAGTAGATAACTTATGAGGTGCTGTTCCTGTGATAGCTAATGCTCCAGCAAGACCTGATAATGCACCTGCAATTACCATTGATTGAACTATATTACGATTAACGTTTATTCCAGCAAATTCTGCTGCATCTTTATTTAATCCAACTGCACGTAATTCGTATCCTTTTGCTGATTTATATAATAAGATTGATATAACCACAGCCATTATAATAGCAACGATAATTCCAATATTAACATCTGTTTTTAGCAAAACTTCTGATAACCATTTGTTGTGAGAAAGAAATTCCATTCCAGCATCAGAAGTCTTCCAATTGCCAAGTATAGTAGTAAATCCAGATTCATTAATCATATAAGTACTTGTTGAATCTGGTTGGTGAAATACATCTGTTGATACAACGAAATTGGATAAATATAATGCAATCCAATTTAGCATTATACTGGTTATAACTTCGTGTATTCCGAATTTCGCCTTAAGAATTCCCACAATACCACCAAATACTGCTCCAGCAGCTACACCAGCTAAAATTACTAAAGGAATTTCTAATACTGCTGGCAAATTTAATTTGATTCCAACTATAGTTGATGCAATTGTACCTACTATATATTGGCCCTCTGCTCCAATATTAAATAATCCTGTTTTAAAGGCAAATGCAACACTTAAACCAGTTAAAATAATAGGCGTAGCCTTAATAATTGTATTAGATATATATTTAGGTTTTGAAAAAATCCCTCCAAAAAGTGCACTAAAAGCATCTATAGGATTATAACCAGCAACACCTAGTACTATTGATGCAACAATAAATCCACAGAATATTGCAATGAATGTTGAAGTAACTGGTTTTTTAAGAATTTTTACTACTATCTTCACTATGTTTACCTCCCGCCATTAGCAAGCCTATTGTATTTTCATCAACTTCACCTTGTTTAAAAGTACCTACAATAGTTCCTTCAGAAATTACAGCTATAGTATCTGAAACATTCATAACTTCATCAAGTTCTAATGAAATTAAAAGAACAGCTTTTCCTTTATCTCTTTCTCTTATTAATGTTTTATGAACATATTCAATTGCTCCTACATCAAGTCCACGAGTTGGCTGCACTGCAATTAATAAGTCCGGATCATTATATACTTCTCTTGCAATTATAACTTTTTGCTGATTTCCTCCTGATAGCCCTCTGATAGGTGATGATTCACAGTTATCAGGCCTTATATCATACTGATTTATAAGCTCCTTAGTATGAGCCATAATTTTATCTTTAACCAATAATCCATTCTTACAATATGGTTCACTTTTATATTTTTCTATTACCATATTTTCAGCAACACTAAAATCTAGTACAAGCCCACGTTTTTGCCTGTCTTCATGTATTGTTGAAACTTTATTTTTGATAACGTTTTCCACTGTAGTATTTTGTATCTCTACTCCATTTATTTTAATGGTACCTTTTTCGGATTTAGCAAGACAAGTTATAGCTTCAATTAATTCTTTTTGTCCATTGCCGTCAATTCCTGCAATACCAACGATTTCACCTTTACGTACTTTAAGTGATAAATCTTTAACTGCATCTAACTTTCTTTCATCTTTTACAGTTAAATTATCTATTTCAAAAACAACCTCATCTGGTTTTGCAGTTTCTTTGTCAACGATTAACTTGACTGCATGACCAACCATCATTGTTGCAAGATCTTCTCTTGTTACTTCCTTAACATTTACTGTATCTATATATTTTCCTCTACGTATTATTGTACAAACATCAGAAGACTCCTTTATTTCTTTTAATTTGTGTGTAATTATAATTATTGTTTTTCCATCAGCAATAAGGTTATGCATGATGCCTATTAAATCTTGAATTTCTTGTGGAGTAAGAACCGCTGTCGGCTCGTCCAATATTAATAAATCAGCTCCACGATATAAAGCTTTTAATATTTCAATACGCTGTTGCATACCTACTGAAATATCTTCAATTTTTGCGTCTGGATCTACATCTAATCCATACTTTTTAACAATGTTTAATATTTCTTCTCGGGCTTTTTTCATATCTAGTATTCCACATTTTTTTGTAATTTCACTACCTAACACTATATTTTGTGTTACTGTAAAATTTTCAACTAACATAAAGTGTTGATGAACCATTCCTATTCCATTTTCAATCGCTATATTAGGGTTTTTAATATTTATCTTTTCACCATTAAGATATATTTCACCTTGATCAGCTTGATACAATCCATAAAGGATATTCATAAGGGTACTTTTGCCTGCACCATTTTCTCCTAGTAGTGCATGAATTGTACCTTTTTTAATATCAAGGTTGATATTATCTAAAGCACAGAACGAGCCAAACGTTTTTGTAATCCCACGCATTTGTACTGCATATTGTTTGCTAATTTCCATACCTAATCCTCCTCTATTATATAAGGCTTTGCCGGCAAACCGTTAAGTTACCAGCAAAGCCTACCTCCACTACTGTCTTAATAGTTATTATCTACTTTAAGTTTAAATTATTATTTTTTTAAAAAGTCATTGTAAGTTTGTTCATTGTAAGGTGGAGCTATTGTGCCATTTTTAATCTTGTCTTGAACTTCCATAGTTGCTTTATATACTGCTGGATCCATATTTTTGTTTTCAGTCGGAATTCCTACAGCATTTTCTTTTAATCCATAAGTATAAGTTTTACCACCAATTTTATTTCCAGTCATAGCTTCTTTAGAAACATTTTCAACTGCAACACTTGCAAGTTTTAATGCTGATGTTAATACATTATCAGGAGCTAAATATGCTTGATCACGGTCAACACCTATTGCAAATTTATTTGCTTCTTTAGCTGCTTCAATTACACCTACACCAACTCCACCTGCTGCATGGAATACGATATCGCATCCTGATGAGAACATCTTGTTTGCAATTGCTTTACCTTTTGATGCATCAGAGAAACTTTCAGCATATTGAACATCTACAGTAATATCTTTACCTAATTCTTTTGATGCATATTGAACACCAGCTTGGTATCCATATTGGAATTGATCTATAATTCCACTTTTTATTCCTCCAACAAATCCAACTTTACCTGTTTTTGTTGTTTTAGCAGCTGCATAGCCTACCATAAATGAAGGTTCTTGTGCATTAAACATAACTCCTGTAACATTAGCTGGAGTATCATCTCCATATGAATTATCAACTATAGCATAACTAACATCTGGATTTGCTTTTGCTGCCTTTGTTATTGCATCTGACATTGCAAAACCAATACCCCAAACTACTTTATTACCAGCATCAACAGCTTTATCTAGATTTGTAGCATAATCTGATTCTTGCTTGGATTCAAGATAGCTTACTTTACCTCCAGCATTATTCTTTTCAAAATTTTGCAATCCTTCCCATGAAGATTGATTGAAAGATTGGTCATTTACACCACCTGTATCAGTTACCATTGCAACTTTAAATTCCTTATTATCACCTGTAGTTCCTTTATCAGTTGTCTTGTTTCCACTTGATCCGCAACCAGCCATAGTTCCCATAATCATTGTTGTCATTAATAATGCAATTACTTTTTTCATGATATTTCCTCCTATAAACTTTATTATTTTGCTATTTCAAGAGCAATTTTCATCATTTCTGTAAAACTTAATTGTCTATCTTCTGCTGAAAGTGATTCTCCTGTTAATACTGAATCTGAAATTGTAAGTAAACATAACGCATTCTTTCCTGCTTCTGCAGCATTCATATAAAGTGCAGCTGCTTCCATTTCTATTGCTAGGACTCCCATACTCTTCCACTTTTCTGTTGCTGTTTTATCAGCACTATAAAAAGTATCAGAAGATAGTATATTTCCTACAACAACATTTATATTGTTTTCTTTTGCTGCTTCAACTGCACTGCTAACTAAATCAAAACTTGCAATAGGAGCAAAAGTTCCTGGCAGACCATATTGATGTGCGTAGTTAGAATTAGTAGATGCACCTAAACCGATTACAACATCACGTAGGTGCAATTTCTCAGATATACTTCCTGCTGTTCCAATTCTAATAATATTATCTACACCATAGAAATTAAATAATTCATAGCTATAAATACCTATAGATGGCATTCCCATGCCGCCTCCCATAACTGAGACACGTTTTCCTTTGTAAGTTCCAGTATATCCAAGCATATTTCTTACTGTATTAAATTGAGTAACATCTTCAAGAAAATTTTCTGCAATAAATTTAGCTCTTAAAGGGTCTCCTGGCATTAATACTGTTTTTGCTATTTCTCCTAGTTTTGCCCCATTATGAGGAGTTGGTACATTTGTCATATTTCTGTCCTCCAAAATCTTGTTTTTAATATTGTAAAATGTTCTTTTTACCTATTTTAATCTTCATTAGAACTGACTTTTTAAATAGCTCTGATGCAAATTGTATACAAGGCCCTCCTATTAGGGCTGCAATAACTGTTACAGCCCCTGCTTTTCCTCCTAGTATAAAACCAATTATAAGCGATGTAACATCACAAATTACTTTTGCAGTTCTATATTGAGATTTCATTTTGTCTTTTAATATCATAGCTAAACTTGTAAAAGGATCTAATCCAATATTTATTGCTATAAAGATTCCTAATCCTGTAAACAGCATTAAGGATCCACATACAGAACTTAATATTCTCCACTCTAAAACATTAGGCAAATTCATATATTCATAAAACTTTGAACCTATCCCAACAAAGGTTCCCATTGGAATAGTATATATAAATGTTCCTATATTTATATACTTTCTGTTAATTAATAACGATAATATTATTATTGCGTAATTTACCACATTTGTTGTCATTCCAAGTTCGCTTTGTGGAAGACCACTTGCACTGCGAACTCCATCATATAGAAGTGCAACTGCATCATTTCCAAGCATTGCAGCTGAATTAAATGCAATTCCAAATCCTACAAGAGCAACTCCAACTAACGCTATTAAAATATTTATAAGAAGAACTTTAAGTGATTTTTCCTTTAGCGTATTAACTGTACTCATCATTAGTTAAATATCCTTCCTGTAATACTATACTAACTTGCTTAGTACTGATTCACCAATTGTATTCTCAGGCATCTTTACTCCAAAGTTTTCTGCTATTGTAGCACCAATTGCTGCAAAACTATCGCTTGTTTCCATTAAACCACTTTCAGTCATAGATGGAGAATAAGCTAAGAAAGGAACATGTTCACGTGTATGATCTGATCCTTTATAAGTTGGATCATTACCATGGTCTGCTGTAATGATTAATAAATCATCTTCTTTTAATTTATCTAATACTTTTCCTAAATTAACATCAAACTTTTCTAATTCTTCAGCATAACCAACTGGATTTCTTCTGTGTCCCCATAAAGCATCAAAGTCTACTAAGTTAACAAAGCACGATCCTTTAAATTCTTTATCCATTATTTCTAAAGTTTGTTCCATTCCATGAACAGAACTTTTTGATTTATTTGATTCTGTTATACCTTCACCATCAAATATATCGTTTATTTTTCCAACTGATATTGAAGAAAATCCACTATCTTTTAATGCATTCAATGCAGTTGCTCCATATGGTTTTAAAGCATAATCATGTCTATTACTTGTACGTTTGAATTCACCTTTTTTCATTCCTAAATATGGTCTTGCAATAACTCTTCCAACTTTCCATTCATCTTTAAGAGTTAATTCTCTTGCAATTTCACAGCAACGATAAAGTTCATCTAAACCAAAAGTTTCTTCATGACCACATATTTGTAAAACAGAATCAGCTGAAGTATAAACGATCATATCTCCTGTTTTTATTTGATGTTCGCCAAGTTCATCTAATATTTCTGTTCCACTTGCACTTTTATTTCCAACTATTTTATGACCTGTTCTTTTTTCAAGTTCATCTAATAACTCTTGTGGAAAACCTGTATCAGTAAATGTTTGGAATGGTGTTTCTATTTTTAACCCCATCATTTCCCAGTGACCAGTCATTGTATCTTTTCCAACACTTGCTTCCCTCATCTTCATAAAATGAGCTAAAGGCTTTTCAACTGCTTCAACATGTTTGATTGGATGTAAATTAGCTAACCCTAACTTTTGTAAGTTTGGAATCTTAAATTCATTTACCGACTCTGATATATGCTTAAGTGTGTCTACATTAACATCACCATACTCTTTTGAATCACTCATTTCTCCAATTCCAAGTGAATCTATTACTATTGTGAAAATTCTATTATATTTCTTCATAACTCCATCCTTTCAAAACTAATTAAGTTTATATTTCATTTTATATTTAATACTTATTCCCAAATTAAAATTTTATTATTTTAGATCTTCCTCTGTAAAGGACATTGGTAATAATTCTTCGATATCAGTAATTTTTTCAGTCTTTTTATTAGATAAAACTATTGGAGTATGTTTTTCTAATAATTCAACTAAAACTTGCCTGCATGCACCACAAGGAGTTGCTAGCGTATTTCCATCACTTACAATGGCAATTGCTTTTACATCCTCTTTACGATACCCATTTGAATATGCTTGAAAGATTGCATTTCTCTCTGCACAATTTGTTAAACCATAAGATGCATTTTCAATGTTTGCTCCTATAAAGTATTTATTATCTTTAGTAACAACACAAGAACCAACCTTATACTTTGAATAAGGAGAATATGCATTTTCCATAGCTTTAAAAGCTCTTTCTAAAATATCTTCATACTCTTTCATTTCATATTCCTTTCCGAAAGATCAAACACTTTCTTATTTAGTTTCTCTCTCTTTGTCAGCTTTTATTAATTTTCTAATTCCTTCAATTGCAACTTCTATAGCTGTTTCTGTATCATGCACTTGCAAATTTTCAAGTCCTGCCTTTTCACGTTCTTGATTTGCAACAACTAAAAATACTGAACCTACTCTTACTTTTAAATAGCTTCCTACTACAAATAAAGCTGCTGATTCCATTTCAGAAGCAAGACATCCGCATTTCATCCATGCATCCCACTTATTTAAAAGGTCATAACTTACTGGTTTAGTTTCTGGAGAATGTTGACCATAAAATGAATCTTTACATTGAACTACTCCAACATGATAATTTTTATTTAAATCTTTAGATGCTTGCACAAGTAGGCTTGCAACATCAAAGTTTGCAATAGCTGGAAATTCAATTGGCGCATATTCTTTACTAGTACCTTCTGCTCTAATTGCACCAGTAGCAATAACTACATCTCCACCTTTAACATTTATATCCATTCCGCCACATGTACCAACTCTTACGAAAGTATCTGCTCCGCAATTTACTAATTCTTCTAATGCTATAGCAGCTGATGGTCCACCAATTCCTGTTGAAGTAACACTTACTTTTACACCATCTAAAAATCCAGTGTAAGTAACATACTCTCTATTATCAGCAATTAATTTCGGATCATCAAAGTATGCAGCAATCTTTTTACATCTCTTTGGATCCCCTGGTAATATTACGTATTTACCTACATCTCCTTCTCTCACATCTATATGATATTGTTTCCCAGAACCTTGTGAATAATTCATTATAATACCTCCATTTATTTCACGATTCGCTTTCAGAATACGGTTTCAACATTACGTTAAAAAATGTTGGACATCCTTAATACTTGTCTATTAAGTTGTATTATTGTTTGTACTCAAAGAATAGCATGTCTGTTATTTCATGTCAAGCATTTTATTCATGATAAATTCCGAAAATTCATTCAATTTAAAAACTATACCAAAAGCCTGTTGGTACAAGCTTTCAGAAGGACAGGCTGTGCACAAAATAACCATAATAATTTGATTGCCAATATTGTTTAATTAACGTTATAATTAAGTATAAAACAAATATTTCAGTTGAAAATTTGTAATTCAATATGTATACTTGTCTAGACAGGGTTATATCTGTAGAAAGGTGATATTTTTATGAATGATGAATTTGATATAGTTGAAAAGCCAAAAGAATTAAGATATGTAAGTGTATATAATCAACTTTTTAAAATGATAAATGAAGGTACTTTTCCAGAAGGAAGTAGATTACCCTCTGAACCTGAACTATCTAAATTAATTGGTGTTAGTAGAACTACGCTAAGACAGGCACTTGCACTACTACAAGATGATGGATTAGTAAATAATATAAGAGGTAAGGGAAATTTTATAGTAAAATCTAAGCCTAAAAAAGATCTTGGTTTAGAAACAATGGGACACCCCGTATACAAGTGCATAAATGATGTCATTGATGAAGTTAAAATTCAATTAAGAATAGAGCCATCTACTGACTATTTTAATCAAATTCTTGTAAAGAAAACTGCTGCTGTAGTATTAATAGATAGATGGTATAAATCTGAAGGTCAAGCTATAGCTTATACGTTTACTTTATTGCCAATTGAAACTATTTCAAAATTTAATCTTGATTTAAACAATGAGGATATGATTTTAGAATTTCTAGAAAGAGATATTTACGAAATATCTAGTGATATATTAGTTGAAATAAAGTATTCAACTTCTGGAAACTTTGCTGCTAAAACGTATCCAATTTCGCCAGAAAATCAATTTCATCTTATACAGGAAACTCTTTATAAAGATTCAGAATTTCCTATTGCTTCAAATAAGCATTATTTACCGATAAAAACAAGTTCGATTAAGTTTCATCCTAAAAAGCAATAGGTTAATTATAGATCCCCAAAATTTATGTAGTAACTTACCGAAATCATAAATATTTTGATTCCGAAAAACTATGAAAATATCGCTGAAAGTTCTAAGCGGCAGGTTGTATCCACTTTAGCATGCTCCCACTTTTAGTGTGACAAGCTAAAATGGAACAACCTACAGCTAAGAGCCTTTAACAGCTCATTTTCAAATGTTTTCTCCACAAATATATTTATGATTTCTAGTGAAGATATAAACTTAAATTTTTATAAACTTTGTAAACGTATTTATAATGATAGGTCAAATCCCTAAGTTGTTTATCTATATAGATAAGCCAATTACAAGTTAGATTTATACTGTGAAATATATCCTAACTAGAAATGGGTAATATACTTTTGTGGAATGTTTCATTGGTAATTTTGATGTATGTGATTCATTTCGGCGAGTTATATGCATAAGTTCAAGTCTTAGTTGAGTTATCTATATTATGAATAATTATAAAATAGCATTTGTTTTGTAATTATTGTATTTTAATCTCTCAAACCATATGCTTTAGGAATTAAAATAAGAATGATTTACTAAAATTAATAAATCATTCTAAGTTTGTCGTGAAATTTATTTAATAAGGAGAAATAATATTTCAACTACACTATATTATATATTATAGAATAAGCGCTTAAATCGTGTTGAAAATCAAGAAATTTATTTGTATAAGTTCTATATATAAGAATCTGCCGAAAGCAGAAACATTGTCTTCGTGGGTCTATAAAAGTTTCGCTGAAAATGCTAGTATGTAATTCAAGTATATTTGCTTTAAGTAGTATTAGTTATTGAAGCGCTAGTCCCTCTTGACAAAGAGCTGATAAATTATGAATTAAATCATAATTTATCAGCTCTTAATTTTTAGAAATTTTAAATTACTTTGTTTCAATACTAGCTTTTTTTGACATAACTTCACTTCCACCAACAATGATAAGCTCAAGCCCTAGTTTAAAAGCAGTATCTTCTGTGTCCCCTATTCTCATAACTTCCATAAGGTTTGGGAAATTCCCGGTATTCAATATATTATCCTCGGGAGCTTTATCACTATACTTGTCTGACTGTTCCTCAATAACGTAACCAAATGTGTAGCGAATAGAAGTGATCATAACACTTGTTGCTGTTTTTATATCCATTCCACTACTGCAAAGTGATACTAGTGAATATTCCATAAACTTTGCTAAGGTAACGGCAGGAAAAAGATGTGCACCAGCAACCACTCGCCCACCGTCACGATATGAAAGCATTGCTTTACGAAACAAGTTAATATTATATGTCAGCCAATCTTGCCACGTCTGCTCATCTTTCCGTGGTTCAAAATCTCCAAGTTCCTTTTGCAATATGTATTCTGCCATATAATCCAAGAGCATAGCTTTATTTTTAAAGTGCCAATAAATAGCAGGAGCTTTAACATCTAATTTTTTTGCAATATCACGCAACGATAACTCGTTATATCCTTTTTCGTTTAGAAGTTCAAGTGCGGCTTCAATAATTTTATTTTGCTTATCGTTTATTTCCAAATTATTTTTCATATTCTCGCCTCATAAAAGTTTTCTTTTATAATAGCACAAAATCATTCACATTAACAGTGTTAAATTACTTTTTCAAAATCATTGACAAGCATCCTTAACAGTGTTAAAGTGTGAATATGAATTTAACACTGTTAAGGAAATGTTATTATGATTAAAATTTTAAAATAGCTTTCAGTAATCAAACTATCTAGATGATACAGCTATATTTAGAATCACAGCAAATCTTAATATGAATACTCTTAGAAACTAAACATGGTTTAAAAAATATTATTGAAAAGAGGTAACTAACATGAGTAAAGAAAAAATCACATTCATTACCAATGCAAAAATCTTTGATGGTGAGCGAGTAATTGACAAGCAATCCGTTACAATCAAAGGAGAAAAGATTATCAATATTGGTGGACATGCACCTGATGGTGCTGAGATTATCGATGCCAAAGGTTGTACTTTGTTGCCAGGTTTAATAGATGCACACTCACATCCAAATATGGATGCCTTAAAGATGGACTTAACCTTCGGAGTTACTACTACATGTCAGATGCAGGGATATTTTAGTGAAGAGCAGATTAAGGCCATCAAGAGCCGAAAAGATTTGGCGGATACTCTTGTTACGTTCTTTGCGGTTACAGCACCAAACGGACATCCAAATGAACTATTGCCACCAGCAGTGCTAGCTCAGCAGAAAGCAATGATGGAAGAGGTAGGCTTACCTCCTAAAAAGACTGCATCAACACCCGAAGAAGCAGCAGGTATTGTTGCAGAACGCGTAGCACAGGGAGCAGACTATATTAAAATTATGGTAGAGGACGGAACGGTATTCGGTCATCCTGATACACCTAATTTGACAGATGAAGTGATTGCAGCTGCCTGCAGTGAAGCGCACCGTTTTGGCAAAATAGCTGTGGCACATGCAATGTCGTTAAAAGCTACTGAACGTGCCATTAATGGAGGAATAGATGGATTAATGCATATCTTCATTGACAAACCACATACTAAAGAAATTATTGATACTATTGTAAGTTCTGGTGCATTTGTATGCCCAACCATTGTTGCCGGCGCTTCCACAATAGGCGACAGCGACGCTCCAGAGTTTGCTAAGGATGAGCGTGTACGCTCTAAATTGAGTGAAGAATGGATAAATGCTCTGAATAAGCACATCGCATCTTGGCCACATGGGAAGACAGAATATCTATTAGCATCAGTGAAGGCACTCTTTGATGCAGGCGTTGATATTTTGGCTGGCAGCGATCCTTCAGTGGCATCAGTTGGTGGTATGGTGCATGGTGCTAGTTTACATCATGAACTGCAATTACTGGTTAAGGCTGGATTAACTCCGATTGAGACGCTTAGAGCTGCCACTTCAGTTCCAGCACGCCGATTTGGCATGAATGACCGCGGTCGTATTGTAAATGATGCTCGTGCTGATCTGCTATTGGTAAAAGGTGATCCAACAACCAATATTTCAGACACATTATCAATTGAAGCGGTTTGGAGACAAGGCGCACAGTTATCTAACATATAAGGAGGAAATATATATGATTTTTATTGATATACATCATCATGTTATTGGAAAAAATAATCCTAATGCTGCTTTATTGTCACCATGGGATATGAAAATAGATTAAGAGGCAATGAATAGGATGGGAATAACAGGAGCATTACTTTCGCTGCCTGTGTCAGCAAGTCCTGAAATCACAAGGCAGATGAACAACTTTATGGCTCAGTTTGTATCTTATAATCCAAAGAAATATGGAATGCTTGCTTGTCTTCCTACAGAATTTGTAGACGACGCATTAAAAGAGATAGATTATGCATATGGAACGCTGAAGGTAGATGGATTCTCTATTCCAAGCAACACTAAAGGGATTTATATAGGCGATGACCGTATGGATGAAATACTATCAGAACTAAACAGAAGATCTGCTGTTGTACTACTTCATCCAACCAAGCCTGCAGGCGCTAATGAGTCATTGTTCGTAAAAGATATGTCTATTTATGAATTCCCTTTTGATACAACCAGGGCCATGATGGACCTTATTTACAGAGGCAAGATCCAAAAATATCCTAATATAAAATGGATTGTTTCTCATGCAGGAGGAACCATTCCATATATAGCGTATCGTTTGAGTACTGTTGCACAAGAAAACAAAGCAAGCAGCTTGTCTAGCGATGAAGTTCTTGCATCATTGAAAAGTTTGTATTACGATTTAGCGCTTTCAACTTCACCAAGTGTATTTTCTACACTTAAAGAATTGGTAGGAGCATCACATATTCTGTTCGGTACTGATTTTCCACTACGCTATGAGAAAGGTGTAACTGAAAGCATCGAACAATTCAACAATTACTCAGGATTTAACGAAGGTGAAAAACATAAGATAATGTGTGAAGCAGCAAAAGAACTTTTCCCTCGTTTTCGTTAATCTATAGGTATAAGAGGATAACTCCGTAAACACGTATAGTTATCCTCTTATTATAATATCTAAAAATTAGCTGGAGTCACGATTTAAAAAATATAGAGCCCTTGTATACATAGTATGTGTTATATTTTGCAAGTTATGTTATAATAAGCGTTATTAAAAACTGTAATCTAATGAACAATAGTTAATTATTTCGTGTTTATAGAATGGAGAGTATATATGGGAATACAGGTATTAATAGCATGTATTGCAACTATTGGAGTTGTTATATTTCAAGTAGTTTTTACGATGTGGGAATCTAATCCTTATAAAAAGGTTTATTATAAACTTCTTTTAGAATTGAGTAAATCTCCTAATGATCCTGAATTGAAGGAAAGAGCTATAGAAGCAGGAAATCAATATTATAGTAGAATAAAATCTTATTCAATAGGAAGTTTTAAAGGTGCTGTAGCTTCTGCAAGGGTGAAGACGTTAATAGGTCCAATAGATGAAAAGATATTATTTGAAGATATGACTAGAATAGTTGAGATAGATAGGCATTAATATGAAATATTAATTTATGAATTAGCAAAAAAACTGATGAACAATGTTCTTATATTGAGTATCACAGGTGGGCAATCCCACCTATAATTTTTATAATGCTATATTTCAACTCTATATTAAAGAATAGCATTTTATAAAAATACTGTGATAAGTGAAATTGCTGAAACTATTTGGATTAAGGCAATTGCTAAGGCATAAAGTGCAGCTTTCTTTCCTATTCTTATAAGTTGTCTAAAATTCACTCTCATCCCTATTCCAGCAAGAGCAATTACTTCAAAGTTGCTACTTATTAATTTAAATATATTAGAAATATTCATTGGAAAAACTCCAGCAGTAAATGCTAAGCACATAAGGAAAAAGGCCAATACATACCAAGGTATTTTTATTTTTGAATTTAATTTTCCGCTTTCTACTCTACCAGATTTATTTTTCATTTTTCCTAATATTAATACAACAACAACTAAAAATATTATTCTTACTATTTTAAATATTGTAGATAAATCCTTAACTTGTTCATTTACTAGACTTGCACTACCAACAACTTGTCCTACAGATTGAAGTATTCCTCCTATTAAAGCGGAGGTTTTTATTGTCTCTAATGAAAATATCACTTTAGCTATAAATGGAAGAACAAGCATCAATACTGTTCCTGTAACATTTACTATAGTTATTGCTATGCCTTTTTCACTATCCCCTGCTCCTATTACTGGTGCAGTAGCTGCTATAGCTGAAGATCCACAAACTGCATTTCCACTTGCCATTAAAAAACTAAAGTTCTCTGAAAATTTAAGCTTTTTCCCAATTAAAATTACAAGTGCTATAGTAATACTCATTTGAAATACTATAAATGATATTCCTGAAAAACCTAATTTTAATATAGTTTGAATTCCCAATGTTCCGCCTAACAGAACTATAGAATATGACAATAGTTCACTTTCTGCGAATTTTGATCCCTTTTGATATATTTTTCTATTGCAAAATGTATTTCCTGCTGCCATCCCAATGAATATTGCTAGAGATGCTGCCCCTATGCTAGGTACATAATTACTTAAATACTTTGCGATAAATGCGATTATTGTACATATTATAACTCCTGGTAAAACTTCTAAAACCTTATCCATTCCTCTTGATAATTTCTTATCTCTAATTATATTTAAACTCATTCATATCACCTTCTAAAATATTTATCTGAATATGAAGTACTTCTTTTTCTATTTTTAGTATATTAGGTGTATAATCATAAGTAAAATATATATATTCTATAATAATGATTAATAATATTAATGATTAAGAAAGGATGATTCCATGCTTGATGAATTAAAAACTTTTATAGCAGTTGTTGAATATAAAAACTTCACTAAAGCTGCTGAATCTATTAATCTATCCCAACCTAGTGTAAGTTTACATATTAAGCATCTTGAGGAGTATTTTAATACAACTTTAATTCAACGTTCCATAAAACAGAAAAATATAAACATAACTCAATCTGGGTATTTACTCTATGAGCGTTCAAAACAAATGATTAAGCTACTAAATGATACTAAAAATGATCTGTTAGGTTATGGGGATGTTGTAAAAGGTCAGCTGCATATAGGGGCCAGTTTTACTATAGGAGAATACTTACTACCAGCCTTTTTAGGAAAATTTGCAAAGGCCTATCCTGAGTTAGAATTAGAAGTGACAATTGAAAACACACATAACATATGTGAAAAAGTTAAGAATTTTCAAGTTGATATTGCTCTAGTTGAAGGTACTGTTCCTCCTTCCCACTTTACGATCGAAAAATTTTATACTGACAAAATGGAAGTTGCTGTTCCATACAATCACTACTTAGTTAATAACTATTTTTCAGCTGAGGATCTTCAAAATCAGACTTGGATTAGTAGAGAGATAGGATCTGGTACTAGGCAATATTTGAATCTCTTCTTATCAAATAATAATATTAACGCTAAAAATATCATTGTTTTTGGAAGTAATTATTCTGTAAAAGAAGCTGTTAAAAACAATTTAGGAATAACTTTTATTTCTTCACTTGTAATTGAGAATTCCTTAAAAAATAATGAAATTTCCACCTTAAAAACAAAACAAACTTACACTCGCCCATTCTCATATGTAATGCAAAAAGGTATAATCCCCTCAAAAGGAACATTGGTCTTTATAGATATGCTAAAAAGCTATGTAGAAAATCTATAAAAATAGAAAAATGAAAAACATTAACTTTAGATTTATGCGATAATCTACCCAAAGTAGAAACATTGTTACTTCACATGACTATGAAAATTTCGCTGAAAGTGCTAAATAAAAGGTTGCATCACTAATGCTTGCTCCCAATTTCCTAGGGAAGTTCGAGAACCCAAAAGAAAATTTTGGACTCTCACTTCACAAGTATTAGTAGTACAACCTACAATCAAGGACTTTTAACAGCTTATTTCCAAATTTCTGCTGAATATTATGACCATTGAGGTTATAAAAATATTTCTATTTTCCAGTTATGATATATTTCATAGTATAAATCTAACTTATAATTTGTTTATCTATGTCTTTATAGATTTCCAAAACAAGAATTTGACATATTAGACGAACATATTTACAAAGTTGCTAAAACTTTGAGTTCATATCTTCACTAGAAATCATAAATATATTTGTGTAGAAAACATTTGAAAATGAGATGTCAAAGGTTCTTAGCTGTAGTTTGTTCCATTTTAGCTTGTCAAACTTAAAGTTGGAGCATGCTAAAATGATACAACCTGCTGCTTAGAACCTTCAGCGATATTTTCATAGCTTTTCGGAATCAAAATATTTATGATTTCGGTAAGATATCACATAAATTTAGTTTTAAAGTTGGGTATCTATAATTACTTAACCTATATTCTTTAGAAATGTTTTATAATCCTCATAGTTTCTTTTTAAAAGATTTGGAGTATCAAGACCATAAGGACAATGAGCCTTACAGTTACCACACTCTATACAATCTTCAATCTTTTTCATTTTAGCTTGGCCTTCCCCTGAAAGAAGCCCCTCAGTTGGAGATCTACGAAGAAGTAAGGACATTCTTGCACAATTATTAATCTCTATGCCTGCTGGACATGGCATGCAATATCCGCATCCACGACAAAACTCACCTACAAGCTCTTTTCTCTCATTTTCAATAAATTCTTTAATTTCCTCTGTCATTGCAGGGGGATTGTCTATATATGAGATAAATTCATCTAATTCATTTTCTCTTTGAACTCCCCAGATAGGTAAAGTATTATCAAATTGAGAAAGGTATGCGTAAGCTGCATCGCTTCTTGTTATAAGCCCACCTGATAATGCCTTCATGCAGATATATCCAACATTCTTCTCTTTACATAAATCTACTAGATCCTCATCCTTTTTATCAGCAAGATAGCTAAATGGGAACTGTAATGTATCATAAAGACCTGATTCAACAGCTTCTATAGCTACTGGTAATCTATGATTTGTAATTCCTATGAAACGAATCTTTCCTTGTTTTTTTGCTTCTAGCATAGCCTCATATAGACCTGTCCCATCATTAGGTTTAGGACAGAAACTTGGATTATGGAACTGATAAATATCTATATAATCTGTCTTAAGCATAGCAAGACTCTTTTCTAAATCACTCCAGAAACCTTCAACAGTAGTTGATGGTGTTTTCGTTGCAATAATTATTTTATCTCTAACATCACTTAAAGCAAGACCAATTTTATACTCACTGTCAGTGTAACTTCTTGCTGAGTCAAAAAAATTAATACCATTGTCGTAAGCTTTCCTCAACAATTTTACTGCTTCTTCGTTAGAGACACGCTGAACAGGGAGAGCACCAAATCCATTTCTATTTACTACTATCCCAGTTCTTCCTAGCGTAACATTTACCATATTATCATCGCCTTTCTCGCAATTCCATAAATATATTGGTTATATTAACCTATTTACTTGATATTATATCACCTAGAGTTAACTTCAAGTCAAGAATAAAACCTAAGTAAATATCTGAGTTAAAATAATGTATGCCTATTTCAATTTCACCTTTAGTAAATTAATTATTATTGAAACATTGGCCCGGTATATGATTCATATGGAAGTAAAACTGCCACTCCTGTTTCATCTGATTTATAGGATACCCCTTCAAGAGGATTTCTATCTTTAACTAAATTCATTCCTACGGTATATATTGTATTAGTCATATCAGTTGTTTCTTGTGAAGCAGTACCCAACATGAAGCCTTTTGAAACCAGTTCTTTAGCTTCAGATACTCCATCTAGACCGACAACTATGATTGACTTAGATTTATTTCCGGTATTGTAACCATATTTTTGCAACGCTTGAACAGCACCGATTGCCATAGAGTCATCATTTGAAATTATTGCTTCTATTTTGTTACCATATCTTAAGAATAATGCATCAACAGAATCTTTAGCAAATGTTGTGTTCCAATTCAAAATAGGAGATGCAAGTTGTTCGGTTTTTATAAAAGCTTGATTAATAGTTGAAACGGAGTATTTTGATCTATCGATGGAGGTTTTATTAAGTTTTTCGCCAACGAGCAATACATATTGTAATACATCATCTTTATTTTTATCAATCAATTCTTTATGCTTGTTCCAAGCATCAACAATCATTTTCCCTTGTACAGTACCGCCTTGTACTGAATCTGTTCCTACATAAAAAGCCTTTTTATACGATTTAATTGCTTCCATTGAAAATGGTACTCTATTAAAGAATACTATTGGGATGTTATATTTAGAGATTTTGTTAATCATATCTCGTATTTCAAGTAGATTAACCATATCTAGTAATATAAGATCAATGCCGTTATGAAGTGCATTTTCAATATCTGTATTTTGTGTTGATTGATTATAATTAGCATTATAAAAAGAGAATTCAACTTCTCCAGGATTATTCTTTTGAATATCTTCAAAATTTTTGCGAAGGAGTATCATGTAATCATCATTAAGGTCTCTTGTAAATAAGCCCACTCTAACAGTAGAGCCTTGACGATAGTTTGTGCTGGCATTCGTAGTCATATATGAATTATTTCCAAGCATTATAACCAATATAATTGCAAGTAAGGCTATACTTAATATTCTCTTAAATGCTTCCATTTAAATCCTTCTTCCCATCTGTTGTATAATTTTATTATGTCTTTATAAAAAAAAGTTTATGCTATTTAATGTTAATTTGTAGTGGAAGAGTTGGTGGTAATAGTTATCTATTATCTGAAGCATTTATTAAAGGAGCAATACAATCAGATCATGAAGTAGTCAAATATGAAGTTGGAAAGAAAAATATAAAAGGATGTATTGCCTGTGACACTTGCTTCAGTAAAGGAACTCCTTGCTCATTTGATGATGACTTTAACGCTCTCGCTCCTGAAATAGAAAAAGCAGATGTGATTGTTTTTGCAACTCCATTATATTGGTATACATTCCCTTCTAATCATCTTAATATACTCCTCTTCATACGTTCTATACTAGAATTATGCAGTAAAAAAATCGCAAATTCAATTTCTTGAATAATACGATTTTTAAAAATAGAACTAATTTAAAATAATACTATATTTAATAATTTTGAACCAATAATTTATCAATCTTATCTGTGGTAGCACCACTAGCATCTAAATAATGTCCATTAATTGTTGTATTAGTAGCCATTGTGCCATCACTAGAAATGTAATAAAATTTAAATGTGTTTTTTTGTCCCTTATGGGTTGTTACATCTTCAATCCAACAATCGGTTAACATTTTACCTTCACCATGATCAAGTTTATTTAAATAATACCATTTCCCATTTATATATTTCCAGCCTTTTTGCATTTTCATATTTTTAGGTGAAAAATAATACCAATCTCCGCCTATTTGTTTCCAACCTGAAATTTTTGAACCATCATCATTTAAATAATACCAATCCGTAGCTGTAAAATCCTCGGAAGCGTCAATTTCTTTTTGCCAATGTATTGAAGGATTAGTTTCAACTTTTGTAGTAATTGAAGATTCTTTAGTTGCAACCCGGAAATCACCAGCAGGAGCATTTGGATTTACATAGTCTCCTTCCGCTATTACTTTAATATATTTTCCTACATCCTCTTTTTCTAGAGTATACTGATTTTGCTTGTTTTTATCTTTAGAACTAGGACCACCATAAATTGATTGTGAAGCACTTGTTGGATATTCAAGACACTCCCAACCAATAACACAATATTTAGTTATGTCTCGTCCACTTGCATCCCTAACTATAGCTGTTAACGTCTGTCCTTCAATCAGATTCCCTTGAATCTCTACTGATGACATAATGTGTTTTTCTTTTTCAGCATAGCTTTTTGTAGCTGCATTTACTTCCACAATACCACTACCATTAAATAATTTAGCTGAAATACCCGATAGTTGTAATATTGTTGTTGTTAAAAACAATGATAAAGTCTTTATAAGCATTTTATTTTTCATTAAAAATCCCCTTTTTTTCTTATTAATGTATATATTTTACCATTAAAAATAAAAAATTGGAATAATTATATAATTATGCAAATAGGATAATAAGTAGTTTCTATCATATTTATTCTATTTTTAAAAAGCACTTTTCAATATACCATGTCAAATCTGCATACTGTGTAATATCTTGTCATAGCTCATTAAAAAAATCGCAAATTCAATTTCTGAATAAAAGGATCACCTGCTAATATACCCATATTATATATATAAAGCAAAACTTACCATATCATTGTTATATGGTAAGTTTGTAGAATTGTACTTCCATCTTATCTTACAAAATGTATATACTCTAATTTAATCTTCATAAAGGTGTTTATTAGCATTTATATAATTTTCTCCCCAGATGTTCATAGAATCCAAAACTGGCTTTAAGCTCTTCCCTAGCTCTGAAAGTGAGTATTCAACCCTAGGTGGCACTTCAGGATATACCTTTCTAATAATTAATCCATCAGCTTCCATTTGTCGAAGCTGCTGTGTTAACATTTTTTGACTTATCCCATTAATTCCATTCTCAAGTTGGTTAAATCTTTGTGTTCCATCATCATGTAAATTTCTTAAAATAAGAACTTTCCACTTGTGTCCAATAAGTTTAACAGTCTCTTCAATTGGACATAACTTACCACATGTCATCAGCATTCACTCCTATCATATATAAATTGATACTTACTATTTAGTTCGTACCATACAAAATAGTGCCTTCTTGTAAAAAGTTAATAGTGATTATATTATAATACCATAAGTCAACAAAGCATGGGAGGAAATCTATTATGAAAAAATCAAATGTGTCTTTACCATAAAATAGAATTTTAATAATTAGCTTAAATAAATATTATAAATTAAGGAGACGTATAACTATGAAAATTTTGAACATTAACGATACTACAGAAAAAATCAAAAGGAAAGCACTGTTTACAGAGGGCACAATGGACTCAGGTATTTTATTCTACGAACCTGGTGAAACAATGACTCCTCACAAACATTCAGATTTAGATGAAATATTCTATGTAATTAGCGGCAAAGGAATAATAACTATAAATGGCAAGGATTTTTCAATTAAAGAGAATGATGTAATGTTATCTCCACATGAAGAAAGCCATGGATTCACAAATAATGGAGATGAAAAATTAGTAATCTTACAAATAAAAAACACCATTATGAAGTAATTGCAATATCTATAATCATTAGAATAAAGGATTTAGAAGCTTTTATTCTAATGATTACTATTTCAAAACATATAAGAAAGGATGTACTATTATATGTACTATATATCTATGATAATCACAGTTTTAGCAACTGTAATATATAATATCAGTCAAAAATCTATCAATCAATCAACAAATCCGTTTATATCAATGATAGTCACATATATTACCGCAATAATATTCTCTATATTAGCATTAATTATCTTACCCATAGACCGCAATATTATAAGCTCTTTAAAACAATTAAATTGGGCAAGTTATGTACTAGGGATATCTGCATTAGGCCTGGAAATAGGATATTTATATATCTATAGAAGTGGATGGAATATAGCCGTTGCTCCTCTTTTTGTAAGTATAATTTCAACAATAATATTAATTGTAGTTGGTATTTTCGTTTATAAAACCAAACTATCCCCTATGAATGCTCTAGGAATATGTTTAAGTATAGTCGGATTAATTCTAATGAATAAAAAGTAAAAGACAGTCCTGAAATATCAAATGAATTAATAAATTAATGGACAATTTTCACTTAAAAAAAGTACTTATTTTATGACAATAAGTACTTTTTCTTAACTCTATATTCCCAATTGTTGCAGTGAAAAGTAGCTATCTTACCCACTTTAAGCAACCTTTTATTGAATTGAGTTCATAAGCTCAAAGAAATATTTTGACTCTTGGGTTTTATACAGATTGTACCAAGAATCTAGGGTTTGCGGAGAGAATACATCTAGAATTTTCAATGTATGCAAAGCAAATTCAAGAGGAGCTATTCCAGAAGCAGTAATCAAACTTCCATCATTTACTACACATTCCTGTTTATAATACACTTCTCCATCATAGTTTGGACAGACCATTTTAAGATACCCTAGGTCATTGCTTGTATGATCTCGTTTATCTAGTACTCCACCCATAGCAAGTCCTATTGTAGCACCACAAATTGCCCCTACAACAATACCCTTCTCTAAATATTTTTCAGCCATTCTTATAATTGGAGCATGAATTGCTTCTGTCCACGTATTCCCACCAGGTAGAATCAAAGCAGCAGTATCATGAGTACTACACTCCTCAAGTTCAATTTCTGGCAATATTGTAAGGCCTCCCATTGTAGTAATAGGGGCCTTGGTAATTCCTACAGTCACTACTTTTAGCGGCATTAATCCCTTTTTGTAGTACCTTCCCGAATTGATTTCAGCGATTAAATAACCTATTTCCCAGTCTGCCATTGTATCAAATACATAAAGATATACTGTATTCTTCATTTTCTATTCCTCCACATTCATTTTATCTGATATCTAGGAACTATCAAAAAGTTAATTCATTATAAATCTTCTTATTGAATTAAATATTTTTAACTTAAGTTCATCATCTTTCTTAGCTTCATCAAATACTGCGCCTAAATCATTCTTATCATATAGCTCACTATAATTTAATTTTAAGTATTTCTCTACTGAATTTATTAAATTTATATCTAATTCTTTATCCTTTATTACCATAATTATCATTCCTTTTATCACAATATTTATTAGCAAAAAATGAGTTTCATTATATTTTAAATAGTACCCACTTACACCCTTCTATATGATACTTAAGCTCAAATATTTTTTCCATTTCTTAAATAAAATCTACTAGTTATGCAAACATACGTTCTCTTTAATATATTATATTGAAACTGCGTTCTTTTGTAAAGAAAATTTTTCCTTTACTTTTCCTATATAACTATCTATTTTCTTTAAATTCCTATATTTTTAGCAATAAAATATATCATTGCATAATGCAAATTGTCGAAATAAAATGATAGCAATTAGTATAAAAAAATCAACAGCCATAATAACTCCTAATTTATAAATTTAATTATCTTTTTTATTAGTTTTCTTAAGGAATGTTATTTATTTTTAATGCCATACTAAATATGAAAGATGCCTTTGAAATGAAAGATATAATTTAATTCCATTTAAGGCTGATTTCAGAATTGCAAGCGTTGGTGATGGTGATATATACCATTAAACCGAGTGCCCTAGATGGAGGATTATAATGTGGATATTAAAGAAAGTATTAGCTATGCTATTGTTAATGAATATTACAGTAAAGTTCACTGAAATTAGCACGTTTTATAGTCTAAATTTAAATAATAAAAATACAACCAATATTGCTGTATTATTATATAAGTTTGATCCATTTATGTCATCACTTAAACAAAGCTTAGAAGCCATTCAAAAGGATAATTCTGATAAAATCAAATTTACTTTTTTTGATGGAAAAAACAATATAGCGCTCCAAAATGAGACAATAGATTCCATTTCTAAAAATGATTTCGATTTAATTTTGGCAAACTTAGCTGATACAAGTGAAAACTTCGTTGAAGATATTATTTTTAATGTTAGATCAAAAAATCTTCCAATAGTTTTTTTAGATATAGATCCGAAAGTAGTGTATAAAGTTTCTAAATATTATGATAAAGCTGCTTTTATACTGGCAAATTCTGATTTAGCTGGGACTGTTCAAGGCAAAATTCTCGTTAATCTATGGAATTCTAATAAAAGTTCACTAGATAAAAATAATGATAACACTTTACAATATGTTCTATTGCATGGTCAAGCTAAAGATCCAGTCACAATCGACAGAACAAAATATGCTATTTCAACAATTAGTAATTCAGGGATAAACACAGAACAATTAGCATTGGTAAATGCTAATTGGCTTAAGAGCTTATCTAAAGATTCTATCGAATCCTTATTTCTTAGATATGATGGTAGGATTGAGGCAATAATTTCAAATAATGATGCTATGGCAATAGGGGCAGTTGAGGCACTTCAAAAATATGGCTATAATAAGGGCGAAAAATCAAAAAATATAGCTATCGTTGGAATTGATGGACTTCCAGAAGCAAAATCTTTAATTGATAAAGGCTTTATGGCTGGTACTGTTATTCAAGACCCTAAAGTTTTAGCAGAAGTATTCTATAATGTTGGAATGAATTTAGTTAACAATTTAAGCCCTATAGAAAATACTAACTATAATGTTGTTGATGGAGAAATCATAGTTCCTTTCCCTTATGAGGAGTACATAAAAAAATAAAGGGCACAGAATTTGTATAAAGACGGATTATATTATTATACTACTAATCTATCTCCCAACATAATTTTTAATGCTTAAGAATTCCTCATGATTTCTATTCTACCTTCTCTATTAGTATTTTTTGACCTATTTTTATCTATAGGTTAATTTAAGTTATCGATAAAAGAGTGCTTATGCTGCTTAGTGTTATTCAACCATTTAACTTATTTATTTAAAAGTGCTTTATTTATTCATATATAATCATTCTTCTTTAATATGAACATTTTCTTTAAAATCATAATATACTAATTATTATAATATACTAGTTAGTATATTAACTATTTTTTCCGTGTCTCATTAAATTTAATAATCGAAATAAGTCCTATGTCTATTATTACTTTTATAATTAATTTATCTAATATTAGATAAACTAAAACAACAAAAAGCAGTAGCTGGATTGCTCCTACCACTGCTTTTAATATTATTTTCCAAGAGATATTCTATTTTTATATAATCTTCATTTATTTGAATTATCTATAAATCACTAATTTATTAATTAACAACATTCAATTTTATCTATACATCCAGCAATTTTTTCTTTTATTTGCTTGCATCCATCCTTTGATCCTTTGTCATAGCCTTCACAGTATCCTTCTTTATATCCATCTTTACGACCTGCACGATAAGCTTCTTCTAATGCAGCTCCTGTAGGGTAATTTCTTTTATAGCAACCTTTTTTATCTTTTTCTTCATCTTCACAACCACATTTTTTAGTAGAATCAAATTCCACTTCTTCGGATTCTAAATACATTTCATAATCTTTGTATCCCATTTTCTTTTCTCCTTTGTTATTTATTATAAATTCTTAACCAACTGATTTATAATATTATAGTATGCTAATTCACATAATTTGTTATTAACTTAAGAAAATTTTTAAACATTTATTGAATTTTATTAGTAATCGTTCTACTTAATACTGAATAACACTCACCATTTTTGAACTGACTTACTATCATTTCCGATAAATAAAACTTTCCAATTCAACTTCAATCATCATATCATCTTCTTAGTTAAAAATCCCACCATGAAGAAAACGGAACATTTATATTTGAATCTAATAGCACTGTTTTGCCGATTTTAGGGGCTATTAAACTAATCTCTGACTTTTTGGCCTCCTTTAAGGCTCGTTCTATTGGTTCTTTCCAACCATGATAGGCCAAGGTAAATGCACTCCAATGCATTAACATCATATTCCTACCCTTTACATCTAAGTGAGCATGAACGGCTTCTTCTGGTTTCATATGCGCCCAAAACCAACGTCTGTCATATTGAGCTCCCTCAATCAAAGTAATATCAAAAGGACCATATTTTTCTCCTATTTTCTTAAAATGTGAATCATATCCTCCATCACCACTATAATATAAATTTATGTTTTTTCCGATAATTGCATATCCTCCCCATAGAGTTGCATCTGAGCCAAATATTCCTCTTTTTGAAAAATGTCTTGATGGTGTTAATGCAATTGTTAAACCTTGATAATTCATTTCATCCCACCAATTAAGCTCTGTAATTTTTTCCTTAGAAATACCCCATCGCATTAAATGAGAACTTACTCCTAGAGGAACAAAGAAATGTGATACTTTACTGCTTAGTTTTACAATAGATTTATAATCTAAATGATCATAATGGTCATGTGATATAAAGATTGCATCAATAGGTGGAATTTTATCAATAATATCCAAAATATTTTCACTATATTTATATTTTTTACTTCCCGCAAATGAAACTGGTGATGCAATGGTACTTAAAATTGGGTCTATCAGCAGTTTTTTATTATCGATGCTAAGTAAAAAGGATGAGTGACCAAGCCAAGTCAAACTATCTTTTTCACTTTTGATCTTTTCCCAATCAATTGATTCCACAGGAATTTCACCATGAGGCTTTCGATTTTCAGCGCCTGCAATCGAATCTTTAAGCATTGATAAAATATCTGAAGCACTCATGCCCAAACCCGTTGGAGTTTCATTAACAAATTTTCCATTAACATAATTATCTAAATTCTTATAAAATTCTTGTTGTTCTTTTGTAGGCTTTCCGCCGAAAGCTGGGTTCAATTTTATAAACGCTGTAATACCAACGCATAATAAAATTATAAAACTAAATATATATATAATCATTTTTGTTCCTCCTATAATTTCATTTGTTCAAATTACTTCATTAATTAGCTTATTATCTTTAAAATGTTGTTTTTATTTACTAATTATATTTTGCACATTACCTATATAAGAAAAATATCTACAAAGATTCTAGTTCACTAAACGCTTTTATAAATTCTTTCACTCCGTAATTCTCAAATTCCACTTCAATCATCATATCATCTTCTTTTAGGACTTTTCCTGTTCCGTATTTCTTGTGGTTTACTTGTTTAATTAATGTTTCATTTATTTCTTCAACTACTGGTAATTCCACTTTTTCAGTAACTGAAACTTCTTCTTTCTTTCCTTGTGCCTTTGCCTCTTGAATTTGTTTTTTAAGTTCTTGAAGATTTACATTATTACTTTTAACTTTATCATTTTGGATTAATTTCTCTGGAATCATATGAATATATCTACTTTCTCCAGGGGCTGCCTTTTGATAATCTGGATTCGTGTAATAGGACAGCTCTAGATAATCTTTTGCCCTTGTAATTCCAACAAAAAATAATCTTTGTTCCTCTTCTTCCTCCATATCTCTTGTATGAAGTGGAATTAGCCCATAATTAACTCCTGTAATAAACACATAAGAAAACTCTAAACCTTTAGAGGCATGTAATGTCATAAGCTTAACAGAATCTATATCGCTGCTTATATCCTTCTTTAAAATATTTACGCCATATAAAGCTGATGAATTTATAAACTCTCTAAGTCCATCTAAAAATGTCATTTGTTTTTCTTTAACATACTCTATAATTATATTAAGCAATGCATTTATAGCTTCTTTATCATCTATATATGTAGCTGAAGTTGGCTTTATATATTTATCAAATTCAAAATAATTATAAATCTCTTCTGCCAGCTTAATTTCAGAACATTTATTTAAAAATTCATGCATTTTTTCTAATAGTTCTGACTTAATTATGTTCTGCTCTTTAACTATTTTTCTTGCAGTCTTTTCTGTCATTTTCTCTCCATATTCTTTATTGCTAAGAACATAAATTGCAGAGGAAAAATCATTAGGATTTACGCAAAAACGAAATAGTTTAATCATCCAATTTAACACTGGACTGTCACTTATGGTTTTCTTCATAGATACTTCAAAAGGAATATCATTTTTTAAAAATACGTCTTCAAATACTTGAGACTGGTTTTGCAGTCTATAAAAAATTGCAATTTCCTTATAAGGCACACCTGATTTATGTATTTCCTTGATCTTATCTGCCAAATAACATGCTTCATTAAAAGGATTATAATGATTTTTAACTATGATTTTATTTTCAGTTTCTCTATCTCCCATTAAGCGGCTTCCATTTTGCTGAAAGCATCTTGCAGCTTCTAAAATAGCATTACTTGAACGATAATTTATTGGAAGGGAAAGCTCCTTTGCATTATATTTATGCTTTAAGGTATAAACCACATTTAAGGAACTTCCACGCCAGCTGTAAATAACCTGATTTGGATCACCAACTGCAAATAATTTAGTATTTTCACCTTCTAACTTATCAATAAAATCAAGCTGTATTTTATCGCTGTCTTGAACCTCATCAATAATAATCCATTTGGGTTCTATTTTATGCTCACCTAATAATAAATTTGCATTTTGTAATATATCTGAAAAAGACATCTTATTTTGTTTTATCTTCTCTTCCTTTAGCAGCTCTACAAGCTTAAAAATATCATCATCATAAGGTGAAATCTTCTCTTCTTCTTTCTCAATAATCATAGCTTGCTCAAGTCTCTTTTTTAGACGGTTCTTATATTTAATTTTGAGCTTTTCTTCTTGAATTATCTGCAAAGCAATGTCTAATTCCTCATCTGGCTCTATTACTAGAAAATCTTTTTCATATCTTATTTTTTCAATTGGCAATACTTCCTTAAGTAAATGAAGTGCAACACTATGAAAGGTTCCAAAGCCCTCTAATTCCTCTGCTTTTATACTCTCATCAGAAACCATTAATCTTTCTTTAATTTCATTTGCAGCTTTATTAGTAAAAGTTAATACAATCATATCTTTATAACTGATATTTTTTGCATAATGAAGATACACGATTTTTGAAATCAAAACTGTTGTTTTTCCACTTCCAACATTTGCATTTACAACACATGCATTACTTTCATCAAGTACTGCTTCTCTTTGATATTCATTTAGTCTTTTTAGCTCTTTTTCATAATGCATGTTATTCTCCTATTCTGTAAGATCTTCATATCTTCTTTGTAATTTACTTTTTACATTATTTCTATCTTCATCTATGTCTTCAAGTCTGACACTTAATTCAATTCCCATTGGAGCATCTGTATGGAAAGAAATAATATTTATTATGCTCTTTTTATTACTTTCTTCCATTACCCATTCTCTATAAAATGCATTATTTAAAACTAAAATTAAAGTACGATTATCTATTTCAACCTTAGAGATTGTACTTAAAAATTTTGCAAATGCATCTCCATTCTCCTGCATATACTCACAAAATTCTTTCCATTTTTTCTGTAATTCATTAAACTTAAATGCTTTCTTAATAAAGGTTGCTGGAGCATATTGTGCTAACTTAATATCCTTTGGTGCCTCTATTTCCTCTAATAAATTCTTAAGTCCCCATAGAACCATAGCTTTATTTAATTGATAATCTCCAATACATGCAGCGCAGCCATTATCACATGTACATCCGCCTACCATCTTGATTGCATTTTCAATAATATTTGCAGTTAAGTCAAATACTTTTTCAGAATAACCAAGTCCACCTACGTATTTATCATAAATAAACATATAAACTTCGCTATCATAATTTTGACTTATTTCTATTGCATTGTTAGACATTACAACACCGATGTCTTCTTGCTCTGTCATGGTTGCCATCATTGCTGCATTTTTTATGGCATAACATATACCTTCAAAATGATTGTTTCTTATAAAATTTCCATTTTGACTTTCCTGAAGGAGCCTTCTATATACAGTAACAACATTGTCAGGAATCTTTATCCAAGTGCTTTCTGTATCATAATCCTTTGATAATGGTTTTTCTAACTGTTCAAAACCTAAATTTTGATGATTATGAAATTGTAGCTTTTTATACATATAAACTATTTCATCAACATTTACATCTCCAAAAGTCACTTTAGTGCGTTCATATTCCATATCCTTGCTGCCTTGAATTATCCTTATATTTGTTGTGCCACCTGGCATTGTATAATAATTTCCATTAAAAGGAATGGCAAAAGCAGTTCTACTTTCTAAGTCAAGCTTTACAACCTGATATTGAACTCCATCATGCATATAAATTGCTCCATTATGAATTTCACGAAAAGCCTGCATTTCATCCATTTCTGTAATTTCTTTATTGTTATCCTTATTTATAAGTTTGTACCTTGCTTTATCAATATTTCTTAAGCTAAAATCTCCTGCTGGAAATGAATTACCACACCATGCAAACTTTCCACTTTGATTGGTCAATTCACTTGCTCTGATTAAAACAGGAATTGTTTCACCTAAATCTGGGAAAATTGAAATATCATCTAAAGTTAATGGTATTTCAGCAGCTGCTGCACGTATATGTGCAAGTTCTATTAAAAGGTTATTCTTATCTATAACTGCATTTTCACTTCCACTTTCAAAAAGCCAGTCTGGATTAATTGCTATGTACTGATCAAAAGGCAGATTATCAAGGATTAAATAATTAGTACTTTCTTTTCCGTTTCTACCTGCTCTTCCACTCTGCTGCCAAAAAGACGCTCTAGTTCCTGGGTATCCTACAATTACTGTTGTATCAATTTTACCAATATCTATTCCAAGCTCTAAAGCATTTGTTGATACTAAACCTCGCAGAACTCCAGTAATCATTTTATTTTCAATCTCTTTACGCTCAAGTGGAGTATATCCTCCCCTGTATCCAGAAATCTTATCTTTTAAAGAAGCTCCAAAAAAGTTTTCCGTTTCTAGTTTATCTCTTGCTTCTTTTAATACAACTTCAACATTTCTTCTTGATTTTGCAAAAGCAATAAAGCTATTATCATTTTCCACTAAATCAGGTATTAAATCAGCAGCAACTGAAGTTGACTGCACCTGCCCATAATATTTTTTGTCATGCCCCATAATCTTTGGTGGTTGCACAAGCTTGTAATTTTTCTTTGGAGCTGGTGAACCATCTCTACAAACCTCAAGAAATTTGTATCCACAGATTTCTTCTGCAAGTTCAACTGAATTTGCTATAGTTGCTGAACTACATAAATACTGAGGAGAGGAATTATAGTATCTGCACACCCTGCCAAGTCTTCTAAATACATTTGCAAGGTGAGAACCAAAAGCACCTCTATAAGTATGAAGTTCATCAATTACGATATATTTTAAATTAGAAAAGATAAAATCAAAACCAAACTTACTGTGATTCGGTAAAAACGCAGCATTTATCATTTCAGGATTAGTTAAAATAATATTAGCATTTTTTCTAATTCTGCTTCGTTCATTTACAGGCGTATCCCCATCATAAACTCCTGCTGAAATCCTGTTAGAGCCAAAGTATTCTAAGTAAGGCAAAATCGCACGATACTGGTCACTTGCAAGAGCCTTTGTAGGATATATAAAAATTGCTCTAGCCAAAGGATTTGATAGAATTTCTTGAATAACTGGCAATAAAAAGCTAAGAGTTTTACCACTTGCTGTAGAAGTTGTTATTACAATATTGTTCCTATCCATTGCTTTTTCAAACATTTCTGCTTGATGACTATAAAGCTTATCAATCCCATTTTGAGACAAATACCCACATAATTCCTCTGATAAATTACTTGGGTAATCAACATAAGCTGCTTCTCTTTTAGGCATTGTTTTATTATATATAATTAAATCGCTTATATTCATTAAATATTGCTCCTATTCTCTTAAGTTACAATCAAAAACAAAACTCCAACTCTAATCTATACTTATGCGTATACCCACCGAAATGAATAATATACTTTTGTTCCACTTTCTAGTTGGGATATACTTCAAAGATTAAGTATAGCTTATAATTGGTTTATCTATATTCTGCAACATAGTTAATTGTTTTCTCATATGTCTAAATTCCTTTATAATTATATACCAAAGTTATTAATAATTATATCTTAATGTGCTAGGAGGCAATAATTTAAATAACACCTAAAAAAGGTAATAAACATTAAAACTAGATGTTTATTACCTTTTTTTAAAATAGATGAATTCATGGTTTTATTATGTTAATAAGTTTATGAAGAGTGGCATAATTTTCAGAACTTTGCGTTTAAATACATCTCATGTTAAAGTTAATCGCTAGAGAATGGAATTTTGTATCACATCATAGTATTAAAGTTAATAAACATTGCACTTGAATATTTAAATAATGATAGAACATTTAAATACATCTTATGTTAAAGTTAATCAATTCAAGTCCAAGATGGAGAAAAGCAAAAAACTAAGTTTAAATACATCATATGTTAATGTTAATCGTGGTTAAACTTTCAAAACTTTGCTAAATGGTTTGAAATTAAATACATCTCATGTTGAAATTAATCCATATCTTAGAAACGAAGCTGAACTCACTCAGACATTTAAATACATCTCATGTTGAAGTTAATCGTAGGTGACAACAGTACAGGCAAGTCAGAAATCGGATTTAAATACATCATGTGTTAAAGTTAATCATGAAAACGTAGTAATAGCTGATGCACAATATGCATTTAAATACATCCCATGTTAATGTTAATCAGTTTGGTTAAACGAATCTTCTAACGATATATACGTATTTAAATACATCCCATGTTAATGTTAATCTAATGCAAAACAGTCATTTGTTAAAATCAATAATATCATCAAATGTAGAAATATTCAACTTTCACGCAGAATTTTACCAGCTGATTGCTTAGTTTTAGAGAATACTCAAGCTCCCTTCTTAAGCCTTATTTTTGCTACATTATAAGATTTCAATCGTACTTTACAACTGGTAAAAAACCTGCTGACCAGTCATATAGAGATAATTTTATACCCATCTATATCCCATAAACCCAAAGCCTCTAGCATTCATTTCTCCCATTCCAACTCCTAATGCCATATATGCTAAATCTTGTGAAATATCATCTTCCGAAATGTCTATTGATATTTTATCTCCAAGTAAAGTTTTATCTTTATATGGAGTTCCTATAGGTTTATTATTTTTTAATTCAATTGAATCGTATAATTTAAAATCTTCATTGATTTTTTCTTGAAAAATGTTATTATGTTTTTTTATTAAATTCTCCTTTAATCTTCTTTCAAAATCCTCAAAGCTTATTAAATTTTTCCAATATCCATCATCATTTTTTATTACTAGTGGAGTAATAGAATATATTTTCTTTAATTTCTTTATTGGTATTATCCTAAGATCCGCCTTTAATCCTTTAATTGAATATGTATATGAATTAGCTAACTTATTATTAAGATATGTTGCTAAATATTTATCAACAGTTCTTATAGTTATTGTATAAATATTACCTTCTTTATATATTCCATCTTTCTCTAAAGGATAAAAAGAATTAAAGCAATAATTTTTAAAATCATTCTTATTGTGTAATTCCAAAGTCCTTTCATCTTGACCTAACGTTTTATCAATTAGTTTTAATATTTTATTCTGTGAATCATTTAATTCTATATCTTCCAATAAATATACTTTCAATAAAATTTCAAATACCTTCATATCTATTCACCTCCCTTATGAAATATAAATTTTATTCCTAATTTCTCTATATCAATTTACGTATAAAATTAATCAAAAAGTTCATTATGTTGAATACATCTAATGTTAAAGTTAATCTTTAATTCACAAGGAAACAGGGACAGTTATTAAATAATTTAAATACATCCCATGTTAAAGTTAATAACTGAATTAGAAAGTTACTACTTCAGATTCAAAAAAGAGTTTAAATACATCTTATGATAAAGTTAATTCCATTTCCAAAAAAGACAACTCAGAAAGTTCATGTTTAAATACATTATATATTAAAGTTGACCATAGTTGCTGATCAAATCTTTGATGCCGACGGAAAATTTCAATACACCCTATGTTAAGGTTAATCATACGAAGCAATATATAAGTACAAAGTAGAAATAACATTTTAATACATCTCATGTTAAAGTTAATCGTATTGCTGCATTAGCACATAAAGTAACTCAACAATAATTTAAATACATCTTATGTTAAAGTTAATCCCCAATAATCTGTCAATATGCGATATACAAAATTAATTTAAATACATCCATGTTATAGTTAATCGACCAGATTCAGGCCACCCAGTAAAAATTATATGTGGATTTAAATACATCCCATGTTAATGTTAATCCCAGCAATAGCATATATTGAAAAATACTATAACGCATTTAAATACATCTTATGCTAAAGTTAATCCAAATCAAACTGCGTTTATAATTCCAAGCTATGAGAGCTACTTACGCAATTGTAGATGTATCTAAATACATCCTATGTTAATATTAATCACAATCTTATTATAAAATAGCAATATAATTTGCAAAGATTAAACACATCTCATGTTAAGGTTAATCGCAATGGCTAGACATAAAGAACAAAAGATATTCACGTTTAAATACATAACATGTTAAAGTTTATCGTGTGGGTATAATAATTATGGTCAATTAGTATTAGGGTTTAAATACATCTCATGTTAATGTTAATCATATAATGATCCTAACTTTCAACCTAGTCCTTACGTATTCAAATACATCTCATGTTAAAGTTAATCAAATAGAGCTTGATAAGTATGGACATTTCTTCTTATTTAAATACATCCCATGTTAATATTAATCATTCGTTGGATACCATATCATTGATGCAGACGGAAAATTTAAATACATCTCATGCTAAAGTTAATCAATGATTAAATATTTGATAAAATAATAATGTAAGGAAATTCAAATACATCTCATGTTGAAGTTAATCTGATGACTTCGAAATAATATATGATTCTGAATTTACATTCAAATACATCTCATGTTGAAGTTAATCATTTGCAAAGATAATATATGAAATGGCTAACAAGTTATTCAAATACATCTCATGTTGAAGTTAATCCAGGCAGTAATATGGATGCATTATTAGCAAAAATGGAATTCAAATACATCTCATGTTGAAGTTAATCCTAAGTAAATAAGCCATTCATATAATCTTCTAATAGCTACACTTATGTTATAATAACACATTCAAAAATTTTTACCAAGTAAATATCTTAATTTAACATTTTATAATAAAACCCTTGAAAACTCTCTGTTTATATCGCTTCGTAAAAATAATGCGACTTTGAGGATGGTAATTTTTCATTTACTTTATTTTTATTATTTACTTTTCCACTTCATAAGTTGCTCTGCCATACTACTTAAACCTTCATTGCTATCACTTTTTGTAGAATAATATGATTTAGTTTTCTCTTTGCTATATTTATTTATATTAGATTTATTAAATTTATTAGAATTTCTATCATGATAATTATTATTTTTATTCCTATCATGAAAATTGTTATTCTTGTTATCATAATTTTCATTACTTTTTTTAGTCTTTATAATTCGTCCAACCCATGAGAAAACAAATTCTAGTTCTTCAAAATTCAAAGTATTGATTTTGTACTCTCTTTTATTTACGATATTATCAACAAAATTTGCATATCCTTCTTTTTCTGAATTTCCTCCAAATGTAGTGCTTTTTAGCTTTTCTAATACAACTCCAAATTTCTTCATATCGTTATATTTCTTAGCAATCTCTATAGCATTTATTATTTTAGGAGTATAATTTCCACAGTTATCATTTCTAATATCTTTTGCAATTGAATCCACTAGTAATAGCAGCTCTTTTTTTCTTTCTATATCCAAAGAAATCTCCTCCTTGCTAATATTCTATGCCTTCATAATCAGGTGTCTTTTTAGCATTTTTAAAACTATATATATTACTTAGCAAATCTATATTCTTTTTAATATCATCTGGGCAGTCTGCTATATAATCTTTTGCATATTGTACATACTTATCATCTTTTGTTGTCATTTCTATTGAACCATAGTATGCTGGTTTCCCATAGCCCAATTTATGATTAAAATCTCCTGCAAGCCCTATCGAATAACATAAAAGCTTCAGCTCTTCTTCATCTAAATCTTCATATAATATATATCCTTTAAATGTAGCATTTTTCATTAGGCATTCACAATTATAATTGCCCTTTTTTAATATAGATTCTATTCCATGATTATAAATTTTATATCCTTTAAGTACACCTTCATTTAAATATATACTAGAAACCTTCACATTAGGAGTTCTTAATACGGGAAGCCCTAGTATGTTTACTATTCCACTGTTCTCCTCATATAAGAAATCTGAAACTTTAACTTTGCTTTTCTTCCCCATAGCGCCAAAAACATCACATATTATGCACCTTTGTGCTACACTACATGACTTTTCCTTGCCATTTGGTAAAATTCTTTGTTCATCCTTCGTTGGAGATATACAACTGTTTGAAACCATTTCTGCCAAATTCCTTATCATTCCTTTTAAGCTTGTTCCCGGCACTGAATACTTACCTCCAATTGTATAAAACTTCTTATACAAAATTTCCTCTTCATTCATATCATAAGAATCTTCAGAAATATGCATTGCATTAAGCACCTTTATTTCCAAATCAATTCTGCCTTTTAAAATGCATTTTTTATCATCTCTTTCAGTATGTTTTGTTTTTAAAAGTGGAATAAAATTATATGGTTTGCTCATCTATATCACCATCTCTTTTTAGCTTTGTAAAATCTACATAAGATACTAATTTTGAAATTTCATCAAATCCCTTAACGTTTTTTGCATTATAGTAGTCTTTAAATTCATAGTTCTTTGAAGAAAGATCGTCTTTACCATATTGTTTTATTTTTAACTCTAAGTTTTCTGCTTTAACGCACCCAAATCCTTTTGAAGTTAATCCACCTAAAGTTAAAAAACCTTCATTCATTTCTTCTATTAAATATAAAAGTAACTTTATTTGATAGGGCTCAAAATTTTGAAGTGCTATTTTCTCTTTAAATACAGCATCCTCTATATATTCAAAGCTATAAAGTGCTGAACCTTTAGCTGATCCAGTAATTCTATCTATAGCTACACAAGTTCTTTGACCAACTTTGTATTCATTAAATACATATGCATCACTAAAAGAAACTCTGCTTTTAATAACATTTGAACCAAATAATCTGCATATTGGGCAACTCTTTTTATAACGTTCTTGCCCTGTTCTAGGCTTTAATTTATTATTTGGTATACATTCATGCCTATTTATAATGTCGCAAGCTCCATTATTCCTTAATACTCTTTCTGCTCTACTTCTAAATGCACCCTTTAAGCTTGTTCCCGGAATAAATGGTTCAAGTTTTCCATCTTTATATGTGGTCATATATTTTCCATCAACTGCTGAAGGATCTAACGAATTATCAGTGCCTTCTCTAATATATAATGGACTTTGTGTAACTATATCAAAGGTTAAAATAGCTTCATTTTTTAATTTGCCAAACATTATAAACTCACCTCCAAAAGGCTTTTATTATCATCATTAATTCCATTAATAAAATACTCTCTCATATTCTCTTTAGTTATACAATAAGCAGATTTAGATATTAACTTTACATTACCTAATCCAGCTGATGTCTTCCCACCAACTTTCATTTCTCCTTCTTGAAGGAAATTTAATATTATCTTTAATAAATCCTTATGATTATCATCTAAATTATCTACTGTCATTTCAAAATTAAATTCTGTCCCTGCTGCTACACATTCAAAACCAAATTTTGCTCCATCATTTACAGTTAATGTATCCCTATCAATAGCTATTCCATCTCTTATTTGAACATATGCCTTATCACTTATTAATCTTGCATCTAAAATATTTAATTTTGACGCAAAGTAATCTCCTCCAAATAATTTACACACATCACATTCCTTCTTATAAATATCACTTGCAATTTTTTCTTCCTTATTGCTATCATTTTTGTATTTTTCTTTTATTTCCTTTACCTCTTTATCAGAGATACATAATTCCATTTTCTTTCCTGAATCTTTATCTAATATATTACAACTCTTATATTCATTAAAAATACCAGAACAAAGAAGCCTCTCCATAAAAGACCTTAGTACACCTTTTAATGAACTTCCTGGTATAAATGGATTATTATTTTCATCTCTTATTACAGGGGTATCTACTGCTGTTGGCGAAAAATCAACAGTACCTGTTCCAATATGTATTGGTGATTCTGCTTTTAATATTCCTTTAATGATATATTTGTTTTCAAATCTATCTAATAAATACATTTAACTATCTCCTTTTCTATAAATTACCCTTTTCTATCGCAGTTTTTTTCCAAAAAAGATATCCAAAGTATAGAGAAACTATTTTAAGTGTTTCTTTATCATCCCTACCAGCCATTTCATAAATCTTATCCATATTATCTATAACTGCTTGTCCGAATTTCTTTTTATTCGATAAAGTATCATCCCAACCATTACCTTTTCCTATTTTATATTCAATGTAAAGTCTTATTTCTTCATAGCAATCTGCATTTTGGCATACAGTAGCAACACTTCGTATATTGCTTGAACCTAATTTACCTTCTTTATTTCTATAGTCTCTACTTTGATTAATTCTGTTCCAAAACTCCTTATCTTTCCCCAGTTCTTCAACCATACCTATAATTTCTTTTTTATAATTAACTTTCTCCATATTTATTACCTCCCCAAATAGATTTCAAAATCTCCAAAGCCATTTTCATTTTCTAATCCAAATCCACATTTTTGTTTTACTTGAAAATATGAGTATAAGTCTCGTAAAGATTTTTTACTTGAAAATACCATAACTGTTCCTTTAGATATTAATGTCATCGCTTCTTCTCTTTTGTCCTCTGATATACTGGAATTATCATATCCTCTATAATTAATAACTTCTGTATAAATCTTTTCTATCTTAATATCTTCCTCTAGCTCTAATGGTTTTCTCCAAAGCTTTTTTAATTCATCTGTATCTAAATAAACATCTCCATCAAAATCAAAATTTAATATACAATCTCCTATGAATTTAATAGAAATATAATTACTCTCTTTATCAATGAAACCCTTATTTTTATTTCTAGCTTTATAATCTATTGAAAATTTCTCTATTTGTTTAAATTCAATTTCATTTTTTAAACTATCTAATTTACTAACAACACACTTTCCTAATCCAGTTGTAATATCTCCACCAACCCTTACCCTCTTAAATAAAATCAAATCATTCTCGGATATTCCTTCTATACTTCCTTCAAATAAAAGTTTGCTTTCATCTTCGTTATCACTATCCTCTTTAATAGGAGTGCAAGATACAGTTTCAATACTATAAAGCATTCCATCTGCTGAAGTCTTAGAATAAGGATTAATTTTATTTTTAGTTGTAAAACTTTTTATAACGGAATATGGTTTCTTATTTTCATCTGTAGTTCTTAAACCACTAGTAAATTCAACTCTAGATCCACCTTCACATTTAGTACATCCTTTGCTAGTATCATCAACAAGTAAATCTATAAATCCATGATTTTTATCAGTTTTACAAACCATTGATGTTTGCGGAATTATTTCTGTTCCTTTAGGATAAAAATATGAAAATCTTACATTGGAAAATTCCTTGCATATATTATTAAAACAACACTGAAGACAACCTGCTTTATCTCTAAAATAAACCCAATTCATTTTCTTTTCTCCATTTACTTCTTTAACATCAGCTTCATTTCTTTCACAGCAATTATCTAAAATAACTTTTGCAAAAGCTGCTCTTACTACACTTCCTTTAAGAACATCATCACTTTCAATAAAGTTACTAGAGTGCTTTTTACTGCCTATTAATAAAGGTGATTTAAAATCCAATAAAACCTTCATCATACCACCTCTTCAATATCTATATTTACTTTTCCAAGTCCAGTGCTTTTACTTCCACCAATTGAAGTAATCATCTTAATTGCTAAATATAAATTTTCTTTCATTGAATCATCACCATTGTAGTTAACTTCTATTTCTCCATGAAAAGTTCCACTTATAACTTCTTTTGAATAAAGTGCTTTATCTAATGTTACTTTTCTATATCTATCTATAGCATTACCATACCTTATATTAGATGAATATTCATTTTCAGTAAGATAAAAATTATCTACTATAATCTTAGAAGGCCTATATCCTCCATCACCAAATAATTCTTTAGTTTTTTCCTCTCCTTGAATCATCCTATAATTTTCTCTTATTTTACCCTTTATAGTACTTCCTGATATATATGGTTTTCCATTAGCATCCTTAATTGAAACGTCTTTAATAAACCCACTATCTTGCGTTCCAGAACTAATGTTAAATGGTGTTTCAGTTTTTATTGTCACTTTATAGATTTCAATACTCATATCGTTTAGCCTCCCTTATACCATTTTCCATATAAGTATTAAGTCATCCCAACGTATTTTATATGGTTGTGCTCTTTCTTTTGACTTGCCATAAATGCGTTTTATAAGTTGATCTATACTTTCATCTTTATTTTTTTTCTTACTTTCATGATAATAGTAAAATAACTCAAATTCCTCTTCTATCATGTTCTTTTGAGCGTAACTTATTTTATGTAATTGAGCGCTTGCTCTATTTTTAATTTTAAACTCTTCCATTTCTTTCAGCATCAATTTTAATCTTGAATTAGTTACTGGAAATACACCTTTATGATTAAGATTGATATGCATATTGCCTAAAAGCTCAATTATATCAACGCTGCCTTCTTTTATATCTTTAGATTTTTTTATAATAGCTTTAGCACTCTTTAATTTTTGCTGTGCAATACTAAATAAACTTGCAATCGGAGTATTGCTTTTAGATATCACAATACCTATAGACATAGTTATTTCATTATTAAATCCTTTATCAAACTTATCAATTATTTTAGTTGTTATATTAAAAGAATCTTTTGCTGGAACAATTATAAATATATCATCTCCACCTAGAGCTATAACTTCAAATTTTGCATCTTCACCCATAGTCTCATTTATTGCTTCATATACTGAACGTTTTGTTATCGTATCAGTTTTTCTACTAAAATACATCATTTCAAAAACATTCTGTATTTCCATAACTATTTTCCCCATATTATTTCCATCACCATAAATAACAGCAATATCATCTGAAATATCATCAATGGATTTAATATTATTATATTTAAGTTCTACTTGCGTCTGTTCTTTAAATTCATCATAAAAAATACTCTTAGCTTTTCCCGACAAGTGTTTTCTTAAGCATGATGGACATACTGAAGCTAATCCATCACTTTCCTCAATCAAATATTTAGCATCACGAATATCACATAACTTGCAGACTACTCCACTGCCTTTTAACTCAACAGCTTCTTCATATTCGCTAAAATTAATGCTTTTCCCCTTAATATTAATGCTTTTTAAATCATTATCTGGATTAACTTTATATAATCTAAGTTTTTTTCTTTCTTCTAATTTCTCACTTAATACTCCTGATATATGTTTAAAATCAAAAGCAAATTCATATAGTGAAATTGTAATGCTTTCAAAAGCATTCATAGCTGTTAAAGCAATATTCCCAAAGGCTTGTTCAAGATACTTACATATTTGCTTTCCCTCACCACTAGGAACAACAATAAATATATTTCCACCGCCACAGTAAACTATATTTTCTTCAGAAAATCCACTTTTTGATAGTGTTTCAATAACAACCTCATTATTTAAATAATCAATTAAAATACTACCTCCACGAATATCTTTTAAATTATTATTTTCTAAAAAATATTTTTTTATCTTATAAATTGACCCTTTCACTACATCAACCTTAAGTTCACTTGCCCATCCTAATTTTTCTGAATTCTTATTCCCTTTAGATAAGCTTAAATAAATATCTCTTAAAAAGTCCTTTACCTCATCATTATCCTTAGAACTAAACATTTTCTTCAATTCATTAGTTTCCTTATCTATGCCTTTAAGCTTAGATATTAAACAATACATTTTTTCCGCATCATATTCAGATGGAACAAACTCTTCATTATTAACCTTATACATCCATCTTTTCTCTTTAGAATCTATATCTTTGTTGGATAAATAAACATCATTTGAAGGATACAGTTGACTTTTGTATCCCCTATTATCATCATTCATAAAATTTCCCACCTTAATATCTATAAAATGCTATATTCTATACTTCCTAAATCTTATATGCTCAAATACCTTTTCAGAATGCACTTGTCCATCTTTGACCGTCTCTTTTGTCTTTCTTTCAGTTGTGGCATATATAGGAACTCTATTTAATTCAAAACACATGTTTACAATAGTAAAAGTCATTCCCCATTCACCTTGAACAATTACATAATCTTCTTGATTTGTATTTTCTAATATGAAAGTCTTTAGCTTATAAACTAAATTAAAATCATCTTCAATTTCAACATTAGGATTTATATTACTCCATTCATTTCTTAACTCTTCTGGTAATGTCACTATTCTTTTCACTTTCCAATCTCTATTTAGTTCCTCTTCTTGAGATTTTAAAAGTTTATGAGATAATATTGAAACTGCGGATTTATGCAAATTTTCTTCTGCATTAGTTTCATATGAATTATTAACTATCTCCTTAAACTTTTCTATAAAAACATATAAATTATTTTCAAATGTTGAATAATGCATACCTGAAGAGAAACCATTATGGTTAATATCATTCCTATAATCACTAATTTCCTTATACAACTGACCTATTTTAACCATTATTTTTTCATCAGATTTTGCTTTAAACAGTTCTTCTTCTTCACTAAGTTTGCAATTTGACTCATCCCTATAATAAAATTCCTTCATTATGTCCTCAGCGATTTTTCTCTGTTTTTTTTCTTTATAATCAAGTCCTATTCCAATTGTTAGGTAAGTAATTAATGTTTCCTGCAACATTGTGTAAGATTGCTGTAATAATCGAAATTCCCTACCTTGCTCTATTGCATAAATTGAATCATTAATGACTTCGCCAGTATAAGGCATAAATTTATCTATTAGCTGATCAATAATTTTTGAAAATGGAGTGAAATCAGATATAGTTATCTTTTTTATTTTATTTAATTCATCTTTTAACCTTTTACAATCAGTTACTATCTTTTTCCCTCTGCATGAAAACAAATCTTCTGAATAAGCCTTAAGGCTCTTTGCTATTGATTCCATTAACCTTGCTTCATTTCTCTCATCAATAGTACCTGTTTTAAATATCTCCTTTACCGAATTCTTTACGCTAAGAATTTCATCTGAAAGTAACCTCGAATCACCAGTAGTTAGAAATTTTTCGGTTCCATTCGCCCAATCTTGTATTCTATTGAAAAAAGTTAAATCAAAAATAGGTGCTAACTTTAACTCCTCATTATCAATATTTATAGTTTCACTTACCTCAAAAGCACCATAATATATGCCTTTTATATTAATTTTCTTTACTGCACGTGCATAACTCAATAATGACATAAATATTATAGGAATTGACCTCAATGAATAAGTTATGTCTACATATACATCAGTTTCCTTGTCAAACTCCTCAAATATTGTATTAAAATTATCCCATAGTTCATTAACATCTTTTCCGCTTTTAATGTCAACTGCTTTAGCATTTATACCTTCCTTTTTTAATATCTCCTGTAATCCCTCTTTTTTATCCTTAGAAATCCAATTAGCTTCTCTTGCTTCTGGAGTTAGAAATACGATTAATTCAGTATCATATCCAAGTTTTTTGCACAATGAAAGTTGAACATATGGTGTTTTTAGCTTCTCATAGTTATCTTCACTAACACTATCGTCATTAAAATAATAAACCGTTGGTTTATAGTCAGTTGTGCCCAAAAACGTAAACAATTTTTTAGACATATTATCACCTCTTCATTTTAACTTCATCTCTATCTTTCCATATAATCTAAGCATTCTCTTATTTTACCACTTTTCCTCCTTAAAAAACAAAAATACCATTAATATAAATTTTATATCAATGGTATCCATAAATTTGCATATTGTATTTTTGCTTCTGAAATAATCTATTATTTATTAATATCTTTGAGTTACAAGTATTATTACATCTCATGTTAATATTAAACTTCAAGATGGACGCATTCCCAGACTATACTAAGTTATTTAAATACATCTCATGTTAATATTAAACAGCTTGAATGTGAGTGTTCAATTAGTAGATAAAAAATTTAAATACATCTCATGTTAATCTTAAACGTTAGGGGTTGCAGCAGCCAAAGTTGGTATGGATTTATTTAAATACATCTCATGTTAATCTTAAACAAAGATTTTGAGATAAGAAAAGACGATTCAGATTAATTTAAATACATCTCATGTTAATCTTAAACTCTTTATCTTTATTTATTCCGTAAGTGGTCCTATATTTAAATACATCTCATGTTAATCTTAAACAATAGATTATACAACATCAGTCGCATATAATTACAAATTTAAATACATCTCATGTTAATCTTAAACTTCTTTAGGAGCTATAACAAAGTTCGAGAAGTTATTGAATTTAAATACATCTCATGTTAATCTTAAACGTTCCAACTATAGTTCTTTTTGAGTCAATTTCATTTATTTAAATACATCTCATGTTAATCTTAAACCACATACCGTAAGAGTTACCACGTATTTTTTTATAATTTAAATACATCTCATGTTAATCTTAAACCAAAGTAAATAAGCCATTCATATAATTTAATGCTCTTTGTCCTTATAGTAATAATAACACATCTCGGAAAATTTACCAACCTCCAAGCATAATTTCTGAACTAATTAATAGGTGTCTTCACTAATCTATTTATCTAACTTTTAAGTATTTCATAAATTCTCAGGTTGGTAAAAATCATAATTTTATAACTCCCACTTATGATATTAATCCAACATTTACTATCCCAAGTTCTACTTCCGTCAACTCGCCACTCATCACGGTTAATATGTATTTTCACATAAAGCTTTATATCTTTTGTTTTGTCATTTCATTAGCTTGATTTGTTCTTTAATAGAACTCATCACAGCTATACCCATTACCATTATCAATTCTTAGCTCTTCCTTTATAATAATTTTTCTTCTCCAAATTGCTCTCATATATACGTTATATAGCTTTTGACCATATATACTATATGTAGAGGTTAATCTAACATTAAACACAATATATGTAAAATAATTCATTGAATTTATAGATCTTATGTATGAAGGAGGTTTATATGGATTTTAATTATATCGAAACTTTAGTTACTAGGTGCAAGGATAATGACGAAAGAGCAAAAGAAAAATTAGCTGAAGAATTTGGACAATTAATTTATAATATCTCAAAGAGAACTTTCATTGATGGATATAACTCATATGATATTATTCAGGAATGTTATCAATCACTTTTTAAATCCATCTCTATGTATAACTTAGACAAGCATAGATTCGTTGCTTATGCTACCAATGCGATTAAAAATAATATGAATGATTTGATTAAGAGAATTAAAACTAGAAGCTCTACTGAAGGTAATAATGCTCTAAGTTTACATGATAATTTTGAAAAGGACATCCCATCACAAGAAATCTCTCCTGAAACTTCATTATGTGAAATGTGTGATTATGAGGACTTAAGACTAGCTCTAAAAAATTTAACTAAAGATGAGAAAGAACTTATAGATTTTGTATTCTTTAAGAATTATACAGTTCTGGATTATGCCCATATAAAAAATATGTGTTATTCTACTGCTATTGTAAGAAAGAAAAATATTCTAAGAAAAATCCACAATAATATTTCATTTTATTATTAAAGCTAAACGTCTAACAGCTCCAAGGTTAATTTTTTTATCCTTGGAGCTGTTATTATTACAATGTGATTTATATTATATTCCCATAATTTTAAATATTAAATATACACTTTATTCAAAACTAAAATTATTTATAACCTCAGTAGTTTCCTCCACATAGCCATCAACTACCTCATCAATTCCATCACAAATATATCTAAGGCTACAGCCCTGACATTTATCTAGTATCCCATTCTCTAACAAAGAACATTTTAACTCATCCTGAAAAGTAGAATTTCTAATTGCTAAAGCTGTAAATGAATTAAAAAGTATTCATCCAGACATTAACATATGTGTCAGCACCATAGTTGATATTGCTATAGATTGTTACCATAATCACATTGTAAATGAAGGCGGTACTCAATAGAAAACAAATTAATGGCTTACCACCTTCAACAATACACTTAATACCATAATATCAACAAAGCTTGAAATGTGAATTTTTATTTTCTCCTTCAATTAAGTTTAATTTATTCATCTTTTTTATCTCACGATATATAAAAATTAAAGATATCATTGCAGCAAGAAAATCAGCTAATGGAACAGATACAAAAATACCAGTGATTTTAAGAAATATTGGGATGATTAACATTAATGGTATTAAAAATATAAATGGTTTCATTATTGATAAAAATAATGCAGGCTTAGGTTTGCCAATATACTGAAAAAAACTTGAAGCAATTACTTGAACACCTACTAAAGGACTCATAAATATCATTACTCTTAAAATAGGAACCGTCAATGCTATTAATCCATTATCAGATGTAAAAGCACCCGCTATTTTATTTGTAAAACCAATAATTATAATTAAAAATGCCAATGAAATTATAACTGATGCTAAAATTGCAAGCTTTAAGCTTTGTTTTACTCTATCGAATTTCTTAGCACCATAATTAAATCCTATAATAGGCTGAAGAGCTTGTCTAATTCCATACATAGTAATGGTAATAAACCCAAATACACGATTATATATACCAATTGCAGAAACATATAAGTCAGATCCTCCATAAATTTTTAATGAATTATTTAATACTATGGCTAGAATTCCATAAGCCAGTTGAGTCATAAACGTAGATAATCCTAAGGAAATCGCTTCCTTTAGTAACTTTATATCAATTGTTAAATTTTTAACTTTCACCCCTAAAATTTTGCTATTAAGACAGATGTATACTAGTAAAAATACGAAACATATTATTTGCGAAATGTCTGTAGCAATTGCAGCTCCTTTTATCCCATATTGAAGTCTTGTAACTAATATATAATCTAATGGAATATTAATTACAGGTCCTATTATCATGCTTATCATAGCAATATTAGCATGTCCTTCTGATTGTATGATGCTATTAGCAACAATACTAAAAACGAAAAAAACACTGCAATATAAAGTAATTCTAAAGAATGTTACAGCATAAGGCAGTATATTTTCTAAGGAACCAAAGATATATAACATAGGTCTTATGAAAACGAGTCCTATAACCATAATTAAAATTCCTAATAAAACAGAGGATGTTAATGCGGTCCCCACAGCCTTTTCTGCTCTTAGTTTATCTCCTGCTCCAAGACTTCTAGAAGTTATAGAAGCAATTCCAACTCCTATCATTTGAGAAAGCGCCAGTATTATTTGTTGAATAGGAAAGACTATAGTTAAAGCTGCAATTCCCAAGCTACCATTAGGCTGATTACCTATAAAAATTGCATCAATAATGTTATATAATACATTCGCTAAAAATACACTTATAGCAGGAATAGAAAACTTAAAGAGTAATTTTTTGATACTACCTTCCAGAATAAAATTTTCAAGTTCAGTCATATTATTACCTCCTCTTACTTTTCTTTATTATAACAATCCGCGTAAAAGATTTTTTGACCTATCTTGCTGTTATCGGAATAAAAAGATATGCATCAATATTTTTTTGATTAGGTACAAAACCATTGGGATAAAACTCATATGCGTAATTATCGCATGGGACATACAATTCATCATTAAGTAAGCTAAACCAGTTTCTCTGTATCTGAATCTGTATCTTTTCGATTATATTTGTTAAGGAATATACTGCATAATCATTCTCCGGTATATATTTATGTACTAATTCAGCATCTTTCCTGTCAATCTGACTAAAATATCGACTATCAATTCCAGCGATAAAATCGAACTCATAACTCCTCACTTCTTCATTTTTACAAAAATCCACTCCGTAAACCCCATCAATTTGATTATATATTTTATCCAATTGCACTTTTTGAGCAGTTTGATTAAAAATACGTGCAACATCATGTTTTTTATTATCCCCATGATACAATAATCCTGTTATCTCAAAAGAATTTTTATGTATTATTTCATATTCTGTTGCTGTTCCATATGACATCACCCTCTCGATGTCTTCCTGTGTAATTGAATATTTATATAAATTTAAATATTCAATCTTATTGTCACGATAATCCTTTGGTGTAATACCAAAATATGCCTTAAACATACGGGTAAAACTTTCCTGAGAACTATATCCACACATTATAGCTATATTCAATATACTATCTCTTGTCTCTAATAAGCTCATCGCTGCAATTGTAAGCCTACGCTTCATTTGATAATCCCCAATATTCTCTCCCAACACTGCTTTGAATAATCTAGCATAGTGAAATTTAGAAAAATTAAACTGCTTCGCAAGTTGTTCTAATGAAACTCCCTCAAGCAAGTGTTTTTCTAAATATTCAATTGCATCCAAAACATAATTCTTTGTATTCATAACATCACCTCATAGATTTTTCTTAATTACTTGATCTAAGCTTATATGACATAAAACTTAAAGCTACCAATGTTGCCTTTTCTAGATTTGATGGATATAATTACCCTATCTTAGAGAAAAAAAGTACCTGTGTTTTTCGCAGAATAGTACTAGAATATCATATCATTATTATACTACAATTTTTTATTATTTTTCCTATATTTTCCTCAATTATAATTTACTGTTTTAATAATATACATGTTAATCAAATTTCAAAACTGTTTTCATTATCCCAAGCCCTCCCCCATCAAATGTAATGTAATCACAATACGTAACCTACGTTTATTGAAAAAATAACCATTGCTATCAATCCAAAGGCTATAATAAATATTACAGATCCATCTATTTTTTACAAAAGTCTTCTCTCTTTTTTAATTCAATTCTTATTTCCCCCCTAATCATTTAACAAACACACTCTATAATTTTATTACGTGATTAAAATTTTTCTCCACTAATATTTAAGACGTATTTTCCTATCTTAAACCACATAAAAATCGAACTTTTTTAACCCAACAGCCTTCAAACCCGCATTATTCCAGCATATTCTTAAGAATATTAGAATACTAGAATATCAGAATATATATTCTAGTATTCTGAAGAATAAATATGGTGGAGAATATATATTCTTTACCATATAAGAATATTGACTAAATGTTTTGAGCTTGTAATATTTTTAGAATTATGATGAAGAATTATTTTTGCAACGTATATATAATAATTTCATTAATTATTTTAAAATTGTTTATGTACATTCATATATCCATTAAAAGGAGGTGGATATATATGCAGGTAACTGATTTAATTAATCTTATGGTTAACAATGGCTTTGCTATAGCTGTAGCAGCATATTTGCTAATACGCTTAGAAAGACAAATTGATAACTTATCCTCATCAATTAATAGGTTAAATACTATAATATCAGCTAAACTTGGAGTAGCTATTGATACTGACAGTCCTAATGATGATTCTCATAACGTAGCTTAAGAAAAAGGCAATAAACATTATGAAGTGCCCTCCAAATATTAAATATGAGTATATCATATTTCTAACATTTGGGGGGCACTTCATTGATTTTGAATGTTTATTGCCTTTAAACTTTATTTATACTATTGATTGTTTATACTTATTAATATTATCTATAGAATATCCTACTCCTACAAAAGCAGATCATCTAAAGATTTGCGGGTTTTATCATGACGATTTGGAGAAGCTGGCTCTCCAACTGCATAACCTATTGCCAGAACATTAATTGGTTCAATATTATGAGGCAAATTAAATTCACGTCTGATAACTTCTGGGTCGAAACTACAAATCCAAACACTGTCTAATCCAAGAGAGGTTGCTTCCATCATCATATGATCAGTTGCAATGCTTGTGTCAATATCAACTACACTTTTGTTGTTAAAAGGTATAACTCCAGCAATATTGTGATCACCGCATGCAACTATAATAAGTGGTGCCCCGTAGATTCGTGCCGCCTTTGAAACTTTTTCTAATCCCTCTTCATCTTTTAATATAAGTAATTTAACAGGTTGTTTGTTACTTCCAGAAGGTGCAACTCTTGCAGCTTCCAATATTTTTCCCAACTTATCATCTTCAACTTTTTTCCCGTCATACTTACGAGCTGAGTATCTTTTTTTTGCTAATTCTAAAAAATCCATTTTTCATCTCCCCTTAAATTTTAGTTTTACTTAATTATTTACTCTAATGTATTTACCAATACAGATAATGTAACAATTGAATCATAAACATTTATTTATATATGTTGCAATTCACAGTGCACATTTCACAAGCTAGAATTACGGTTAAAATTCTTGCAGTATTTTTAGAATTATGATGAAGAATCATTTTTGCAACATATTTATCTTTAACAAATGTTTATGATAAATCAATCTTTGTTAAAAATGCATGATGTTCCATTTGGTTGCATACATTTTGAACATGATATACATTTTGGTACTTCATTTAAATCCTTCATCCAAAGATTTACTAAATCCGGTTGGCGAATTAATGGTCTTGATAAAGCAAAATATTCTACCCCTGTTGAATTTAGTATCTGCACCATGGTGTCTGGTGTTCTGTTTTTGCACACCAAAATTATCGGGATATTATTATTTGATGCAGAAATTTTAGCTGCATAATCCCTGTATATAGATTCCTTATAATCTGAAGCTTCACCCTCACCACTTATTTCTATCCCATCGATTCCAGAATCAGAAAGTTGACTACAGATATATTGGCAATCCTCAAAAGCTTTTTCGCTATCAATTTCATCGAAACTATTAACTTTTAAAAACACAACGAAATCTTTACTTGTTCTACTTCTTATGGCATTATATATTTCAATAATTATCCTTGCATTATTTTCAAGAGTTCCTCCATATTGATCGGTTCTCATATTTGTTCTACTACTTAAAAATTGGCTCAGAAGGAATCCATGTGCAGCGTGAATCTCTACTCCGTCGAAGCCAGCTTTTTCAGCTCTAGCTGCTGCATCTCCAAAGGCAGAAATGATTGCTCCTATATCTTCCAAAGAAACATCATCTGTTTTTAGATTTTGACCGTTTTTAGTAGCATAGTTCACCTGAAGCAATACTTTACTTTCATGGCCATGAATTATATCTGTAAGCTTTTGGTATTCCTCTATAAAATTATCGTTGTAGAAACCAATTTGTCCAGGCATGGATTTAGAATCTGCTGTAATATAAGCACCACTTGTAATAATTAAACCAACACCTCCCTTAGCAAGATTTTCATACAGTTCATACAGCCTATCATTTAAGTGACCATCCTCATGGGCCATAAGTTCCTGTGTCGCTGAACGAATAAAGCGATTTTTAATTTCCATCCTATTAATAACTGTTTTATCAAATAATGTTCTCATGTTAGTTTTCCTTCCTCTTACATTTATTTTTTCTTTTATTGCACTATGCTGATTTACTATCTAAATAATTTTAGATATAGCAATCCGATAAATTTCTACTTGCTTGCATACACATGAATTTCATTTATTTATGCTTGAATATCTTACATTAACACAATCGCCATTGTAACTGTAACAATTCCAGTTACAACAGTTCTAAAAAAAATTGAATCTTTCAATTCAACTTTTTTTCCAATATACCTGCAACAATATCTGCCATTGTATAACTTTTTAATACCTCTTCCATCGCCGATTGAGCTTTGGGTAACATTAACATTAATACATCTTGAATATTTGCACCTATAATACATTCCTGATTAGTATTTTCATGTATCTGAAAGAGCTTTTCGTCTTCAACTACATCAACTGCTTTATATACATCAAAAAGAGTAATATCTTCAACTGGCTTTAGAAGATAGGCACCGCCACCTCCACTATTGACATCAACCAGTTCAGCCTTTTTTAGCATACCAATAATCCGCCTTACAACAACTGGGTTATTCTGTATGCTACCTGCAATCACTTCAGATGTACAAACATCATTGCTAATTTCTAAGGCAGCAAGAATATGAATTGCTACAGTAAATCTACTGCTAATCTGCATCATAAATATTCCCTCCTTGTAACCATTATAGTTACAGCGTATTTATTTGTCAATTATTTTTAATAATTAACATTCCCTATTCTAAATTATATTTTAATATAGTATTTTTTAAATCAGCTATAACTCCATTTGAAGCGTTATATCCCTTACCAGTTTTAAAACATAAGCTTCTAACTTCCTGACCTTCATCCTCATCTATATAATAATGCTCGCACATTTCTAATTCATATTTATACTCATCCGTTCTTCATTCATTCGATACTATTCTTAATTTATAAAATACGTAAACTTTCTTTCTGAAAACTCTTTATAGGCATCTCGATAAATTTGAATTTGTCGAACTTTCAAGCTTCGTAAAATTCTTATAATTAAAGAAAAACTTCCATATTACTTTATATAAGACATATCGCTAATTCGCTTAATTAATCGTTTCCCGTCAGCGGTTTCTTGCATAAAACTAACTCCACCAGCTAATCCAAATATTTCACTTTTGTTAAGCATTTCAATATCCATACCTAACCACATTGTATTAAATACACTAAGTAAATCTCCATGAGAAACTATAATTACATTCTCATATTTATTGGTCATTAGCTCATTAAAAAATGGTAATAATCTATTCCATTCATCTCTTCTGCTTTCTGCATCAGAAAACATCTTATCATCAATAGATTTTTCTTGTACTTCTATATTATCTCGCAGCCATTGTACAGACTTTCCAACACATTTTCCAAGGTTTCTTTCTCTCAATTCAGCAACAAAAATTGGTGCAACTCCCAAATGCCTTCCTACAATTTCTGCTGTGTGCTTAGCTCTTAATAAATCTGAAGAATACAATACATACTTTTTATCTGATAACTGATTTGATAAGTTTTTTCCAATATTATTCGCTTGTTGTATTCCCACCTCTGATAAATCCCAATCAGTCCAAGAACCAACCATCCCATTAGTATGATGAATAGATTGTGTATGTTGAATAGTTATTACATTTTTCATTTAATTTCCCCTCTTGTTAATTTTAAATTTATTCTATTTCAATATTTATAAGTATCCTTTAGTTTATTAGCCTCCAAATTACAATTTACCTTTATCCCCACAGCTCATATCCAATTTAAAGTACTATCTATATTTTTAACTCTGTAGAGAGTATATATCTGAAAATTCTATTTGTATTTTTTCTATATTAGTTTTAAATAGAATTTTATCTTCTTCTTCTTCATTTTTAATCAATTCTACTGGTAATTCTATTATAAATTCACTACCTTGTCCTTCAACACTTGAAACACTTATTTTCCCACCATGCATTTCAACAAAAGATTTAACAAGATATAATCCTATTCCAGTTCCCTCACATTTTCTTGAAAGAGTGTTATCCACTTTGCCAAAACGTTCAAATATAAAATTAAGTTTGTCCTTTGGAATGCCATCCCCTTCATCCCTTACTTTAACGTTAACACTTGTTTGTTTGTCTATAAACTCAACATATATATTTCCCTTAGAATGGCTATATTTAAGAGCATTCGATATTAAATTAAGCATTATACGTTCCATCATATCATGGTCAAATCCCATGATCTTCTCCTCAACGTTTGTATCAAATATAAGTGTTATATCTTTATCATTGACATAAGATGCCACAGATTGGGTAATCTCTTCGATAATATTTACAATATTGCCATTTCTTTTTTTTATTCTAATAAATCCAGAATCAGAATTTAACTTAGTTACATCTAAAAAATTATTTATTATTCTAATCAGTCTTAAACAATTTTGTTTCATTGTTTTAAAGTATAATTTACATTTCTTCATATTTTCCAAATTATAGTTCCCAAAATAAACATCTACAGTTTGAACTGCTGAATAAATTACATTAACAGGTGTCTTAAGCTCGTGAGACATATTAGTAAAAAAGTCCATTATAAGATTGTTAAATTCTCTTGACTCATTAAGTAACTTTAGATTTTTTTCTATATCTTCTTGTAGAGATTCAACTTTCTTTTCAGATGTTATATCTCTTAAAAATGTCAAAACTGATGGTTTCCCTTTATAAGTAAAAAAAGATGATGTATTAATCACCGGAATGAATTCACCATCAGAATTTAATATGCTCTCCTCACTTGTAATCTTTACAAGCTTATTATGGCTAATACTTGAATATTTCTTTTTAATATCTTTGTTAACTTCCGATAAATAATGATTATAAAAGTTCTCGCCCTTTAAACCTAATAATTTAGTTGCACTTGCATTAGCATATATAACTTCTCCATTTGTATGTACAATAATTGAGTTTAATGAATTTTCAAATAGCATATCATAACAAATTTTATTATTTAATAATAGAGATTCCATCTCTTTTTTTTCATTGCTTAATGTATTAAGAGTTTCATCTTTCTTTTTATTATTTTCAGCTTCTATATTAACATAGTATCCCAAGATCCACGCAACAAGAATAAATACACCACACATTATTAAATCTTTTTGAAAGTATATATTAACGCCATTTTCTAAGGGAGCATACAATAAATCTGCTCCAAGAATAACACCAGAAGAAAAAATTGATGTTACTATCCCACATTTAGAACCATATTGAATAATTGAATATATTATTAATAATAGAAATAAATATTTGCATTCACTTTGATGTGCTTTGGATAAATATATAGGTATGGATATAATAAATGTAAAAATGATATTATCTATTAACCATGAATTTTTTAACAAAATTCTTTTTTGTAAGACTATACCAGTAATTATTAAACACATAATGAAATTTATTCCAATAATGAGCGAAGAAAAACTTACTATATATATGTTAAATTTAGTATTTTCGTGTATATATAAACTTGACCAATACTTTGGTAAATTCATATGTATTATTATACTAACAAATACTATAATTGCAATTTTAATAAAACACACCATTTCTTTTAGTTTGTTATTATGACTTCTTACATAATTCCCCATACAGATATATTCCTTTCAATAGATAATTATTAAAAGGAAAAATTGTCAATTAAATTTATGACAGTTTTTCCTTTTAACATTGATATTAATGATTATTAATATCTCTTAGACATTTTGGTTCTTCAGGTTGATATAATCCCCAATGACATGCTGACGCAGAAACACTAAGCGCCATTCTTGTACAAATATTTGATGTAAGTTTAAGTAATAAAATTTTAAAAATATTGTTCATTAATTTCAGCTCCTCTTCATTCCATATTTATATTAAAGATAATTTGGAATGACTTTCTTATTTTTTAGTACACATTTCAAAATTATTATTGATATTATAAATATAATTAAGCTTGGAATCCCATATATGAATCTTGTTATTGGCTGTAAAACAGAAATATCTGTACTTACATTTAAACTATTAAGTAATAACATATTCATGGTTTCACTTAAAGAAAGCATAAAATATAATAAAAAAGTCCCTAGCAGATTTTTTATTAACGGTATATCAATAATAAACATAACAATAATTATAGTTAGCATTATACAAATATCTGTATTTACTCCATAGTATATAGGTAAACATCTTATAATAAAGCACAATATAGCTAATATTAAACTTGAAAGTATGTATTTAAACATATCAATAGTTTTTCTAGAAAATATGTGTATCCCCCATATTAAAATAAATGATTCTGGAATAAGTCTAAAAAAGAAATCTACGCAAGTAAGTCTAAACATTACATTCCTCTCTTTCATTTAATATTTTCTATATTTAAAAGTTAAAGTATTTTCTATATTAATCGCTATTTCAAATTGTTTTTACATTTTCTCCTTTTTTGCTGTGTCCGCTTCCACACGCTTATTTTCATGTATATTTTAACAATCATATTTCTACTATGAAAATGATTGTTTTATTTGTCCCATTTTTAAAGTTATTTCGTCTTTGGTGTCACTGATGTTCCCATTCCCTCAATTATGTATTTTACGGCGTAGTCAACTTTGTTTAAAAAGTTTATTCCATTCTTAGTAAGAGTAATAGTCTGCCATAAGACTCCAACTCCAATACTTTCTATTAATTTTATGTAATACAATTCTGAAAATTTTTCGTTGAGCATGAATAAAATTATCATTATAAATGAAAAAATAAATATAACAAAAATAGATTTCCTCTTAAATTGCTTTCTAGTTTCAATATTTTTAATAGGCTTCTTAATACTATCTACAGGTGCATTTCTAAAAACTGTTATAAATGCAAATATTATAATAACACCGCTTATTACTGCTACAGTAATACTATTTATGCTGTAAAATATATTATTAATTAAAATTCCAGCTAATGCTGCTGAAAATGTTCCTATTATAACACATCGGCTTGGTGAGGATGCATGTACACCGCCTGAATATTTTCTAAGAATGCTGGCACTAATAGAAAATATTAAAGCTTCATAAAACACTCCAAAAAGCAACCCAGCAATTATGACCCATAAGATAGCAAATAGCATTTGAAACAAATTTATTGCTCCATATACGATTATCTGCTCTTGTTCTTCATTGATATTCAAAAATATTTTTGCATTACTACCGATTTTAGTTGCTATTTTTTCAGTTAGAGACATTTTCGATCATCCCTTTATTTTTAATAATGATTTCATGATTATTATGCATAATAAAACAAACATAATAACAATGATTAAAATTCTATAAATTTCTTTATGAACCCCATAGTATATAGGCATATTACTTAGAAAATTAATATAGATAATAATAGATCAGAAAAATCAAATTGAATTTCTATATTAATTACCATTCTGCCTTTTCACAGCTTTAAGCCTTATCAAATTAATTTACATATTTTGTTTCTATAACCTATAATATGCACATTCTTATAACAATGTAAATAGAAATGGAATAAAACGTCAAAATATTGGAATAAACGGAAATTTATTGGATAAATATGTATAAACTTGATTTATGCAACCAAATGATTCTGCTTAATAATTGCTATTGTATATAATCTTAACCATTATTTTTGTTCATTAACTATTTTGAGTACAGTACCAAGCGCGATATTTAATTCTTTAGCAATGCTCCGTATATTCAGTCCTTGCTCTTTTAAATTTAATGCTCTATTTCTTAATTCATCTGATACAGGTTTTCTTCCAACATTTCTTGAATTCTTTACTTGACGGACTCTAACTCTCTGTTTCTCACGAAAATATAAATTCTTATACTCTTCAAGTTCTAATTTTAATGATTCTAAATTGCTTAATAGAATATCATATTCCTTGACACTAACAGCGCTTTTATCAGCTTTTATTTCTTCTATTTCTCTACAAAGCCTAGCATTTTCTTTAATTACTGACTCTATTTTCTCTTTATATAAGTTAACTTGTTCTTGCAATCCCTCAATAGTAAGCTTTTCCATTAATATTCCTCCATTCATAAATTAATTTATGGATATATTATACTCTTTTATTTTTTAATCTTTTAATAATTATTTTCTTAACATTTGATATTGTATTAGAGTTACGCATTACTTGTACAAAAAAATACTGCAAATTCATACGAATAATGCGGTATTTTAATGAGGACTAAATTATGTTAATGCTAATTCTTTATCTCAATACATATTTCTAGATTGCACTCGTTATTCTAATTGTGCTCTAACTTTATTTTTCTAAAATTATTGACCTACATCTATTTCTATACATCGTATTAATATATATATTGCAAAAATAATCCTTCATCATAATTCTAGAAATATCACAAGAATTTTATCTGTAATTGTGAATTGTGAAATGTGCATTGTGAATTGCAACATATATATCATCTAAACTTGGAGTATCTATTGATACAGATGGTTCTAGGGAGTATCAATAAAAATCTTTCGATACTGCTTCTGTCGCTTTATTAATAAAAGCAGCAATTTTACTTGGACTTTCCTTCATACCACTATTGACCCACTTTTCTATTACGGCTATAGTGCCATATGCGGTAAATGTGTACCAATTATCAAATAGTTTTTGATCAATATATTTTTCTTCCTTCTTCCATTTCTCAATATTTAATTCGTGGCTGATATAAATAATACGTTTCAATAATTCTTTATCCCCGTTCTCTGAAAATAATACTCCACATATATTGCTATTTGCCTTTATATACTTGCAAATTTCATATGATAGTTTTTCATAAGTTTCAAGGTTCAAAGTACGTTCCGCAACCTGTCTGATTTCTTCATATAACTCACCTTCAATATTTGAAAGAAGTTCAAACTGATTCGCATAATGTGAATAAAAAGTATTTCGATTTATATCTGCTTTTTTGCATATATCTGTCACTGTAACTTTGCTGATAGGACGCTCTTTCATAAGTTCCAGTAAACTGTTTTTTATAACACTCTTTGTATATCTCACCCGGCGATCTGCTTTTTCGTATGCCATAATACCGTTGCCAAAACTTATAAAACTTTATAAAACTTGTTTAATTCCCTGTTTAATGTGTTTTATTTTGTGATTCTAAAAGAATATACTACTTTCATTGAAGTAATCTAATCTGCTTTTCAAGTTTTATAATGTTGCTAGTTTTGACAAACTTCCTCCCTTCTTTGGTCTATCTGTTAGTCCTTTAAAAAATCTTTTGAAATCTTCACAACCATCCATAGGGTTTCTACTTCAACTATTAACTTATTCATGTATAAGTTAAGTTTTCGTATAGAATCCCTATACTTCTTAATCTTCTTCATTCTAAGTATTAGCTATAATCTCAGTAATAATTCCACATTTACTACATAGATTTTCTATAATTTTAAATCCCAAAAATATTTTCTTGCCTTAACCTTAAATGATGATTGAGTTGCTCTTATTTACCTTCCTTAAATAATTCAGTGAACGAACAACACTTATCTGATTTGTAAGATATCGAACGTAATGTTATCGAACTGCCTGTTGATTAAGTAGCACTGTATAATTATAATATATTTAACATACAACATATTTGAACGTTCAAATAAATTATAATTTTAAATGGAGGTAATACAATGGGAAATATAACTATAGTACCTGTATGGATTATTCAAGATATTTTAGTTCTAATCATCGCCGCATTAATGGTTTTCTATATAATTGAAAACGAAGAACGTCCAAAGATTGTATTAATGCAATTCCTATGTTTTGTCTTTTTCTACGCCGCAGTCTTTGAAAATGTTGCGGTATCTATGGGACTTATGGGAAATAAAGGTTTTTACGCCTATGGGCACAGTATCCTAATGATATTCAATATACCATTAACTGTTCCTATTATCGAGTTTCTTATCGTTTACTCAACTTTACGTGTTTTGAAGACGATCAATATACCGGCATGGACTAAACCCTTCATTACTGGACTTAGTGCTATGATTTTTGACTTTTCACTGGATCCAGTCGCAGTAAAACAGATTTTTCAAACTTCGGAAGGAATCATTGGCCGGTGGAGTTATTTCCCGATCCCTGGTGAACCTGTCATATATGGGGAACCTGTCATGAATTTTACAGGATGGATCTATATAGCCGGATACTGGACTGCATTTATTTTAATCGGTGAATGGTGGCATAAAAAGAAAGGCTATAGTAAACTAATTGGATACATATATCCGTTTTTGGCTTCCATTCTTTCTGTAGTTTGTTTGGTTTCACCTTTATCCAATTTCTTTAATTATATGGCACCATTTTTCCCAAGAACTTCTAATATGCAATGGGTAATGTTGATTGCACTTACTGTAATTTCAGCGGGAGTTTTAGTGTTAACCTTAACCAAGTTCTGGGATCGTAAGGTCATTAGTTCTATGGATTACAAAAAAGATTTTCCTATCATGTTTACATTCCTGGGTTTTCCACTGGTTAATACCATATTTTGCATTATAGGTGGATACATGCAGGTACTATGGCTTGTTGTTCTGGCACAGGTGTTATTATTGCTATGCTGGATTGGAATTCATATTTTTAGTAAAAAAGTTATTCTCAAGAAATAAAGTGCCCCAACAAGTTAGATAAATATTCGCACAATAGAGTTTTATATTGTCTTATTCTATTGAGCCATTAATTATCAACCAATGAAAATCTCGAATGTCATCTATAAGCAGGGCAAAAAAATCGGGCTGAAAAACGCATTTTTCAGTCCCGATTTTTTCTCATTTTTCACTTTAAAACCACTACATATTGTGATTGACCCGTCTCACTTGACCTTAGAGCCACTATTCGTCATCAAAATTACCGTCTCCACGTGGCTCGACATGACAGCGTTGATGTTTCTAGATTCCCTCGTTTAGGAAACATATCAAAACAATATCTATTATATCCCTACAAACTGATTTTCCTGGCATCGATTTTTTGTTATATCTAACATCGACTCATGTTCCGTGTATTATAATCCGAAAACGAACCCTGTCATAGCCATGAAGCCTAGATTGCATACCTTCTGTAATTTCATTGTTATCTAATGCCACCATAGGGCTCCCATGTCCGGCAAAAACGACCGACATAATTTTATCGTTCATCTTTAACATCTCGTATTAATCTCATATAAATGCAAATCTCATGCAAAACAAGAATTTACAGATATTTTTTTCCTTCGACCCATGCATCTCCGGCTTTCTCACCTAATGAAAAATAGCTGTTGCTGAACGAATCAAAAAATAACATTCCTGTTTTCTTGGCATCAATTATGCCGGTTTTATCTAACACTGACTCATCTACCGCTACATTGACAATCCTGGCAAGTACAGTAGTGAAATTATTTGCTCTTACAACCTCTATGAGTTCGCATTCGATGACTAGTGGACTGCCTTCGATGATAGGGGCATTGACGCGTTCACTCTTTACAGCCTTCAATCCTGTTTTTTCAAATTTATCAGGAACTCTCTGGCCGCTTACAATTCCAAAATAATCCACTTCCTTTATCAAATTCTTATTAACCAGTGCAACAGTAAATGCGCGTCTCTTTTTAATGTTTTCATGCGTCTTACTACGTGGACCAATACATAATGCAAGATCACCTGCATTCGTCCTTGTACACTCATGCAAATTCATCACATTGACTGTTCCATCATCATTATAAGTGCCAACCATTAAAACCGGCGCTGGATACCCATACGAAAAAGCGTTTGAACCTAAATTTTTCATCATAATAAACAGCCTCCTCTTAGTTCTTCTCTCTCAACTGAAGTCCATCGCGGTAAGCATCACCGACCTTTTCACCAACGGACAGATATGACTTATTCATCCAATCGAAAGTGATCGGATGGAATTTTTCAAAAGATATCTTGCCATCTTCTCCAAGAATCCGTTCATCCAGACTTACATTGACGATTTCGCCTACCAGTCTCCAAGTTTCCTCATCATAGCTCTTCACTCTGCACTCAACGGCAAAAGGAAGCTCATCGATAATCGGTGCATCTACGAATTCAGACTTTGTTGTATTGAATCCGGACTTCTCAAACTTATCTTCCACTTTATTTCCTGTTGTTATACCAAGGTAATCACAGGCAACTTCATTTTCCACATCCGCCATACTTACAACAAAGGAACCTCTGGCAAGAATTCCCTTTAACGTGTTTCTCTGGGATGCTACGGTAATAGTAATTTCTGTCTCATTCGTGATTCCGCCCCATACTGCTAACATTGCGGTCGGCTTTTCAGCCTCATCATAAGATGAAATCATCAAAACCGGCATCGGTGTGATGTATGGCTTTGCTCCGATATTTTTTCTAGACATATTTATCCTCCTTAAATTATGTAATAAATCACAGTTATTCGATGCATTATGCTCTTAACGATATGATTTCTTATAGATTTCAAGATAATCTTCATCCGTAAGCGGTAACGGGTCTGCGGTAATGTCACCGCCGAGCACCTCGTGTATTCTCTTCGGATACTTTGCGAGCTCTTCTTCCTTGATTCCTGCATCACTCATTCGGAGATGTTTACATACGACTGCTTCGATCAGTTCATCCAATGCTCTGATAAAATCTTTTCCGGATGTCACGATTAGTGCTTTCTTTCCTGGAAGCACTTCTGTATGCGGCTCCTGAAATTTTCCTGCTCCAAATAATACTTTTGTTGGCATATAAAAGTCAAAATTATACATAAGTTCTATTCCTTTCAATTTGAACTTTCTTGCTACTACTCAATCATATAGATTTTCACCTTCCAAATCAGCGCTAAATATTAACTTGAATTATGGCGTATTTTAACCTACAATTAGATATAAAAATATCTGATTTACTAAAAACGTTGCAATGCTTGAAAGAATTGCTCAGAAATCTGAAGAAAGGAACGTTGTTATGTCTTGGAATTGCGATACCGAAATCGATCACGCATTAGAAAAACTCGGTCAGGACTTTCCGCACCTCAATTGGGACTTTAGCCCGGATCCGTCCTCAGGAAATAACGAACTGATTTCGCATTGGTTGGGAGAGAAATCCGAGGAAGTTATGGTGTGTGCATTTAAAGGGGAAAAAATTGAGGAGCGTTTTCACCGCCAGGACTTTTTTTTCATTCATTTTGCTTACCACGGAGATTATGATGCATTAAGCGCCAACTATAACAATCGGATCACGGTAAAAGAAGGAGACTGCTATATCGGTCAGCCCTATAGCGGCTATGCTGTTAAGCGTGATTCTGATCACGAATGTATTATTCTAGGAGTACTGATTCGTAAAGAAACCTTTTTCCGGGAATACCTGAGTGCGCTCTCAGCAGATAGCTCCATGCTTAATTTTTTTCTGGAACCACAGAAAAACAAATATGCAGAAGAGTTCGTTCATCTGGAAATTCCAGCTTCTTCGCCAATCTGGCAGCTGCTGAATGTCATGATTCTTGAATATGCTCATAAAACAGAGGACTCACAGAAAATTTTAAAACCTATGGTCATGTCCCTTGCAATGTATCTTTCCTATGAGTACAAGCGTCAGCGTCTACCTACTGGCACGACATTAATTGACCGGATTATGGAATATATCGAATCACACTCTGATTCTGTAACATTGAATGACATTGCATCCCATTTCGGATATCACCCCGTCTATATTTCCCGTCTTTTGCCGGAAAAGACAGGGAAGACCTTTTCTGCTCTGCTAGCTGAATCACGTATGCGAAGAGCGAAGCTATTATTGAATCATACAGATCTTTCCATTGAAAAAATTGCTGATATGCTCGGATACAGCAATAGCAGCAATTTCTATAAGGCCTTTAAACAGTATTATGGTACTTCTCCTCGTCAGCTTTAATGGTCAATGTTATGGCTTCAACGTGAAATGCATCAATAACGTTATTAAACCCTTTTTCAGCCGTAACACTGATTAGTTCATTAGCAAATTCGCTTCGCTCATAAAAGCCCCCGGGAGTTTTGTGAAGGAAGAATGAGTGAACTTGATATTGAACGAATATAGCACTAAATAAAATATATTAATATTTTATTATTTTATAAAAGTAAATATAAATTTCTTATCTTAAAAAAGCTCCATATATGCACTCTTAATCAACGAAAGCTTATAAGATCTTGTTGATTAAGAGTAATATCTTTTAATTATACTAACATACCGCCAGATGCTTCAATACGTTGACCGGTAACCCATCCCATTTCATCTGCGCATAGACTAGCCACAACACCTCCAATATCAGAAGCTTCTCCAATTCTTCCGAGTGCAGCATAAGAACCAATCGTATCTTTCAAACTTGGATTTTTAATATAAGTGTCTCCACTAAACTCAGTGTTAACAGGTCCAGGAGCTATCGTATTCGCTCTTATGCCTCTAGCTCCTAATTCTATCGCTAAATATCTAGTAAAAACTTCTACTGAACCTTTCGCAGCAGCATAAAGTCCCGAACCTGGGGCTGTAAAACGGGTCAATCCTGTTGAAGTGTTTACAATTCCACCTTTGTCAGCAATAAGCGGAATTAGTTTCTGTGTTAAAAAGAAAACTCCTTTAAAGTGTACATTAACTATTTTATCAAACTCTTCTTCTGTAACTTCTAAAATAGGAGTATGGCTTGAAATTCCAGCATTATTAATTAAAAAATCAAAGTGCTCTCTATTCCATTTATCCTTTAAAACATCTGATAACTTAGATGCAAAGGAATCAAATGAAGATATATTACTTACATCAAGCTGAATAGCAGCAGCTTTACCACCATTTGCTTCAATTTCTTTTACAACTTCATCTGCTTTTTCTTTTTGATTATTGTAAGTGATAATTGCATCTATACCCTTTTTAGATAGGGCTATTGCAGAATTTCTACCAATTCCACGACTTCCACCTGTAACTAATGCAATTTTACTATTGGGGTTCATAAAAACCTCTCCTTTAAGTATTTATTAACCATTTAGAAATTAATATCTCATTATTTATACCGCTACTTATATTTCAAAGACAGTATTTCCTTAGTCATCAGTTTTAATATTAATCCAAGAAGGTATAAGTTACTTGAAATTTAATTTCCTATGATTTATACTCATGTTAATACCTAGAGATATATCTAGGTCAAGCTTTTTTTAATAAATTTTAAAGGGGATTTTAAAATTGACTTATACAATAAAAGATATATCAAAAATGTTTGGCGTTTCTATCTATACAATTCGTTTCTATGACAAAGAGGGTCTTCTGCCATTTGTTTTGAGAAATAAATCAGGAAACAGAGTTTTTACTGAATCAGACGTAAGCCTGTTTAGAACAATTTGTTGTCTAAAGAATACTGGCATGCAACTTAAGGATATAAAAAAATATATTGATTTCTGCATGGAAGGTTCTAGAACCATAGATTCACGAAAAGAATTACTTTTAAAACATCAAGAAGCAATTTTAAACCAAATAAATGATCTCAATGAAAATTTAGACCTTATTCATACCAAAATAGTGAAGTATACATCTCCTAACGCGGCGCAAATTATTAACGAAGAAAGAAAAAAAGTTCATGAGGAAAAACGCGAAAATAACTTGCTATTATAGCATCTATTATGCTATCGCCTATTGTTTTGTCCAAAGGCACTCCATTATATGACCTCATAGATGTTCTTGCTTTTATAACTTCTATAATTGACTTCTTGAAAATCGGATTATCTAAATTCATATTTCAACACTCCCACCCTTTTTTATTTTATAGTAAGTCCGCATTTGAATTGCTAAGTTATATGCTAAGAATGTAACTTTAACTTAGATATTAATCCTTTAGTTATGAATTTAACTGCACCAGCCTGACAATATGTTTGATTAAGATATGATTGCCCTTTGTGATACTCTCGACAGGCTTTACAATTACCGTGATTTTTACAGCTTTTATTTATGCATTTACAGTTTGGATTTATAGTTGACATATTTACCTCCAAGTAATAAATATTTATTTCAAACAATTATTCTAGCAACCTATATTGCAAAAACAACTCGTGTTGCTTATAATGATTATAAATTTAGCTTATATATTTTTCAACCAACAAAATTGATAAAGTGTTGCTTGCATAAAACTAAATCTGCAATATGAGTTTAACTAAAATTCTTTTAAATGAGGTAATAATATGTCAGTAAATATAAATAATCCTAGAGTAAAAAGAACCCGTGATCTTATTATCAACGCTTTTATTTCACTAGTTACTAAAAAAGGCTTTGACTCCATTACAGTCAAGGATATTACTACCGTGGCCACCATAAACCGTGCAACCTTCTATGCACATTTTACAGATAAATATGCACTACTGGACACCGTCATAGTAGAGAAATTCTCTGAGATCTTTTCCCATAAACTACTAGGCGAGATGCGCCTAAATGAGAATACTATACGAATCCTCATTCTTTGCGTTTGTGAGTACTTTGAAATGGTAAAAAGCATCTGCAAGTGCGGTTTTGCCTCTATTTTACCTTTAATAGGAGATAAAATATCTTGTGAGCTATATTCCATAATCTATGAGATGCTAATAAAAGACCATGAATTAGCTGAAAATGAACAAATACGTGCCCAATTAGTTGCAACAATGATGAGCACTTCTATTTATAATGTAATTTACAAATGGGAAGTTCAGAATAGACCAATCCCTCAAGAACTTCTAATTTCTGAGATTATTGGGTTTATTTCTACAGGTATGGGTACTTTAAAAAGATGAAAAGAACATTATATCAAATAGTGTTCTTTTCATTTTTTATAGGCTCTTTGCAATGAATTTTCTATTCTGTCTAAGTATTGTAACCATCTATTATCACCAAATGATACGCCTTATATACCACTTTGAAATTCACCATTTTCAAAACTTTTTCGCAAAGCTCTTATATGTTTTAGTGGCGGCTGTCCAAATAACCGCTTATATTCCCTGGTAAATTGAGATGAGCTTTCATAACCAACTTCCATGGCAGCAGTAGTAACATCAATAGAATCACTAAACATGAGTCGTCTTGCTTCATGAAGTCGCAGCTCTTTCTGATATTGTAGCGGACCAATGGCAGTTACAGCTTTAAACTTATGGTGCAGTCCTGATACACTCATATTATTTGATTTTGCTAGCTCTTCCACGGTAAAAGAACGTTTATAATTTTCCTTGATCCATTCTATTGCTTTACCTATTCCATCTGCCTGCTGTTCAGCTAGAACCTGTTGAAAAAACAAGTATCCGTACTCTCCACTCAATAAGTGATAAATCATTTCTCGCTTAATAAGCTGCGATAAAAAGTAAGTATCCTTAGATTTATTTATTAGCTTCAAAAGTCTGATAAATAAATCTAATAGTTCCTCATCTGATTTTCCTACAAATGCTCCTAAATAAAGATTCTTATTTTTTATGTTAAATTCAATTTTAGCATCCAGTATTACAGAAGCAATTTCACTTGTAGTAAAATCAATACGCAGACTAATACAGGGCAACTCTTTTGATGCTCCTATCACTTGTACGGATACAGGCATATCAATAATAGACGCTGCAAAATCACCTGCATTAAAATGTATAGTCTCATCTCCGAAATGAAACTCCTTTCTTCCTTGAAGAATAATACTAAATGCAGGATTCATAACTCCAGGAGTTATAGGAATTTCATGACTGTGCCTGGTAACCGAAAAAAATGGGACTATTGTTTTGGTATTTCCATCAATTTTAGCTATCCTCTCTGTCATTCCAATTATAGTATTCAATGTCTTTTGCTTAATAAAGTTACTTTCTTCAAATAATACTTCTTTATTTAAATTTTCTTTTTGTTCTAACATTTATTTCTCACCCAGCCTTTATACTTAAACCATTTGCTGATAATTTCCACATCTTATTTCATTTATCTAACTCAATGATAATATTCCTTAAAACTATAGTAAATATTATATCAAAAATCAATTTGTTTTTTCATCAATTCATTGAATTAATACTTTGCAGAATTAGGCAAGTTTTAAACATTATCGTTATATTATGTTTTTATTTTTAATGTGATAATATGGTTAGTCAAACTTGATGTCTAAACTATTAAATTTTAATAAAAGAGAGGTATAAAGAAATGGAACAAAGAACCTGGTTTATAACTGGTATTAACAGTGGATTCGGACGACATATGACTGAACAACTCCTTAAGAGGGGCGATAAAGTTGCTGGTACTGTCCGCAATATGAATTCAGTAGATGATCTTAAGGAGAAATACGGCAATCTTCTTCGAGTGGCTTATCTTGATGTTACAGATGCCACAGCAATTTATGAAGTTGTCAACAAAGCTTTCAAGGAACTTGGAAAAATTGATGTTATTGTAAGCAACGCTGGTTATGGCCTTATTGGTGCAGCAGAAGAATTAACTATTGACCAAATTACTCATCAGATTAATACAAATCTCCTTGGATCTATCCATTTGATTAGAGCTTCATTACCACATCTACGTGCTCAAGGAGAAGGGCATATCATTCAGCTCTCATCATCAGCAGGCCAAACTGCATTCTCCGGAGGATCACTCTACCATGCAACTAAATGGGGAATTGAAGGATTCTGCGAAGCCGTAAGACAGGAAATAGCTCCTTTTAACATCAGTCTTACAATAGTGGAGCCAAGTGGAGCACGTACGAATTTTACACATCATAGTGTAGTATTGGGTCAAAAGTTAGAGGCTTACTCGATTTCTCAAGCACATAATGCCAGACGCGGTTTTGAAGATACCTCGATAGTTCCTATTGGTGATCCTGCTAGAATGGTGAAAATCATGATTGACAGTGCCGACCAAAAGCCAGCACCAATAAGAATTGCTCTTGGCAGCGGAGCTTATAATACGATACATCAATCACTTTCAAATCGTCTTGAAGAACTTGAATCACAAAAAGAACTTGCCTTTTCTACTGATTTCCCTACTAATAAATAAAAAGTAGAAGATAGAACAGGCATTTGAAGTGTTTAATTTGTTAGATACAAAATTAAGCATATATTTTTGAAAGCTTAGTAGAAACAAATAATCTGCTATCAATTCGTTTAGTTGATAGCAGATTATTTCATAAATTGATTAAATATTAATTCTAATCCCTTAACGCAAATATTCCTATTTCTGCGTAAAAGTTAGACTAACATAAATCAAAATTCTCTCAAACCATTGAACAATACTTCTACTTCAATACGGTTCATAATACAATACTTTAAAAAAGTCTACATCCCTTATGACATGGTTCACCGTATCAGTAGCAAATGATAACTCTTTTTCCTTTCTCATCTATATAAAAAGTTCTTTCGTTGAAAAATAAAGAATTCTTATTTAGATGATTCTTATCATTCCATTTTTAACTGTTACGTCATATAAAAATGTTAATGTTTAATTAAATAAGAAAGCACTAAGAACACAAAACAAATACCTTTGTTATTTGAATTCAAAATATTATATTAACTATTCATCATTTCTTTACTCAAATTTATAAAAGCTCTTAATGCCCTTGAACCCCACTTATCTCTATGATATACCATTTGCGTAGTCAAATAAAAGGAATCTTCCCACCACTGAAGTTCTATTAATTGCTTTCGTTTCAACTCCTCCTGAGCAGCAATCTTGGGAAGCAGGGTTATTCCAAGCCCGCTCATTGTCAATTGTTTGATTGATTGGATACTTCCCATTTCCATTATTGATTTCGGAGTTACCCCAGCATCATTGAGACTTTGTTCAAAAAGATTTCGGTAACCACAGCCTTTTTCTGAAACAATTATGTTATATTCAGCAATATCTTCAGGATGAACATGTTTCTTGGAAGTAAGTGGATGTCCTGGGGTCGCTAATAAAACTAAAGGTTCAGGAAATTCCAATTCTGTAATTAACTCAGAATCATTGATTTTCTGACCAATAATAAAAGCAACATCAATCTGATTTTCTCTTATCAATGTTTTACATTTATTATTACTTTCCATTTTTAGAATAATTTCAACCTCCGGATAATGCTCATGAAATTCCTTTAATATAGGAGGCAGCCTTACAGCACAAAGCGATTCATTAGCCCCTATTGTCAAAGTTCCCTTTACTACATCTGATGTACTTAAATTACTTTTTGCTTCATCACAAAGTTTAATTATTTGCTTAGCATAAACATGAAACTTTTCCCCTTCTGAAGTCAAAGATATACTTTTCCCTAATCTTTCAAACAAATTAACACCTAATTCTTTTTCCAACTGTTGTATCTGAGCAGTGATAGCAGATTGTGAATATCCTAGCTCAAATGCTGCTTTTGTAAAATTACTCAGCTTAGCTACGGTAATAAATGCATTTAATTGACGAAATTCCATTTCTATATCCCCCAAAAATCAATCATTTATTTTGATTGTTACAATTTAAACTATTGATTTCACTAATTATTAGTAGCATGATATCATATTGTTACTATCTTTTCAAATTTAATCATTAAGGAGGTAAGCTATGTTCAATTTATCTGCACTTTTATCTTATGTTCTTGTTTCAACTTTTACGCCTGGTCCAAATAATATTATGTCTATGACAAATGGTACTAACTTTGGATATAAAAAAACATTGAAATTTGTTCTAGGTGCTACAACGGGTATGGCTTTGATTATGTTATTGTGTGGTTATCTTAACTTATTTTTATTTGAACTTCTTCCCAACATAAAGTTGTCTATGGAAGTATTTAGTTCGGCATATATAATATATTTAGCTATCAAGATACTCAAAAGTAATTCTAACCCAAATGCAATTAATGATTACAGCATCAACACATTTAAATCTGGAATGCTTATGCAATTCATGAATCCTAAAACAATACTTTATGGTATAACGGTGACTTCAATTTTTATAATCCCCTACTATAAATCGAGCATAATATTATGCTTATTTGCTATATTCCTCTCATTAGTAGGATTTATATCGATGTCCTGCTGGACTCTTTTTGGTGCATTATTTCAAAAAATTCTTAGCCGTCATAGAAAGTTATTTAATATTGTTATGGCATCTCTCCTAATATATTGTGCATTATCAGTTCCCGATTTTAAACTTCTAATTCATTTATTTATCTGATGTCTAGACGGGGTACCACTTTGAATTATAATAAAAGAAATGCAAACTAATCATTAATTTTAAACAATACTGCCTTCTAATGTATTGCTGATAGTTCCGATATTTTAGTGTCTTAAAGCATTTTTTCTTAGCATAGTAATCTTCCATATTTTTCACAATAGAAAAAGCCTTAATCACTGTTTCAATGGTAATTAAGGCTTGTTGTCCAATCACATAATCTTTTAAATTTTGTGGTGTTAGTTCTACTTGAATTATTAGCGAGATAGCAAAATCATTATTACAAATTATCAAGGGATTTGTATAAGTTCCACCATTACTACATACCATCTTATCAGCATATTCAGCAATAACATCAGCGAATCAATGTAATACTTATACTTTTTTTCTTCAAGTTCTTTCTCTTCCTCTACGACTATGACATACACCCACCCATCTTCATATTTATTTCTGTATTCCCCATATTCATTGTCTAGTTTCTGTAATATATCTTGAATAGTTTCTTGTACCTCCTTGAAAATAAAAATATTCTTACCATATTTCTAAGGTAAGAGTTTTCAATAGAATAATATATACATTTTCTATCATTTCAAAGAAAATCCCGTTATTTATGGTATGGTTCACCGTATCAGTAGTAAGTGATAACTCATTCTCTTTCTCACTTATATAACAGGCTCTTTTATTGAGGATAAGAAGCACCTCTTAGATACTTCTTATCATTCTACTTTTAACTGCTACACCCTATGCTCGTTTGGAGTAGTAGATAAGCATAGAAAGGATAACCTCTTCACTTCCTATATTTCTGTATGAATGAGTTATATCAGCCTTAAATCTAATGGAATCACCTTCGTTTAAAGAATACACTGTATCGCCAACTGTGACTTCGATATTACCACTGAATACTGTTATATATTCTTCCGTTCCGGCAAGATGAGCTTCTGCTTGCAAACCTCCATCTGGAGCAATCACAATACGATAAGTTTCAAATAAACGTTGTTCGTCAAAGGTGAACAACGGATAATTTATATACTTCCCGCTATCCTCAACAATTGGAGTGATATCCTTGAATGGCAGAATAGTTGCTTGTTTTTCGGATTCTTCAATTAGAGAAGTAAACGAAACCTTATACCCATTAGCAATTTTCCATAATACAGATAATGTGGGATTCACATCCCCTTTTTCAATTTGTGCTAACATACTACGAGATACTCCAGTCGTCTTGGCAGCTGCATCCAGCGTCAATTTCTTTTGTTCCCGAATATGCTTTATATTTTGAGAAACCGTGGTATTAATATCCAAAAAATCTTCTCCTTTCACCTATTGACACTATATCGAACTAATAGTACAATAAATCAGAAATCTTATATATTGTACTTTAAATACATTATATCATCACAGTTTAAAGGAGGCAAATTAAATGTTTAGTTGGATCAATTTTCTCACCTATGCAATAATTACAGCAATAACACCTGGACCAAATAATATTATGTCCATGTCTACCGCAGGTCGTCTGGGGCTCAAAAAATCACTACCTTTTAATCTAGGAATATGGGCAGGCTTTTCCATTGTAATGCTAATTTGCACGCTATTTAGCAGTATGCTTTCTTCTGTGTTACCAACGATTAAAATGCCAATGCTTATTATTGGTGCCGGATATATGCTCTATTTATCTTGGAAAACATACAAAAGTTCTCCTGAAATTGAGGATAATCATCAAGGAAGTGGATTTATATCAGGTTTGACTTTGCAATTTATTAATCCCAAAATCTATATCTACTGTATAATTTCAATGGAGGCATATATATTGCCGTATTATTCCAATCAAAAACTTTATTTATTTGGTTTTGCCCTACTGCTAGCTTTTATTGGTTTTTCATTTACGCTGTGCTGGTCGATATTTGGGTCAATATTCAAGCAGCTATTTTCAAAATATGCAAAGATAACCAATACAATCATGGCACTTTTACTAGTCTATTGTGCAATATCTCTATTTTTGTAAAAACAGTAGATAGCACAAAATATAATTAATGGTTAGTTCGTAGTTTAACTTTACCATTGCGAATTAATTCTAACATGTTTTTAATCAGTATCTTCATATTTTTGTTCATTAATTATATACATATTTTTATATTCACAGGATTTATCATCAACATTCTTTTTGAAACAACAGAAAAAGGAGAACCTCCTCCATAATCATTTGGACTTGGTTCTCCTTCATTACTTAGATACATTGTTAATTTATCATTAATATTAAGCTCTATTGACTCTATATCTCTAGCTTTGTTTATTGTTATTTTTGAAATCAACATATGCAACAGCCTTTTTTGTTGCTCCTTGAAGGTAACTCTCCGAATTCACTTTACTTACTTTTACTTATTATCCTTTATTTATGATACGGTTCACCATTAATTATCCTAAACTTTGCTTTGTATTTAAGTATTATTATCTAGTTGCATCAACTTGCTATTATGAACACAACATATTCCAACTTAATATGATACTCTTTAAATTCCATTATTTAATTTTAGGATTTATCATTTTTATATAGTTTAATCAACTCATCTAAAGAAATATCTATACCGACCATTTTTAACAAATCCTTTCGTTCATTATATAGTTTTTCAAGCATTACTTCAAAACCTTCTCCTAAATGTATTTGTTTGTGACAATTACAGCATAAAGAAACAATGTTTTCTTCGACATCAAGAGATATTTCAAAATTATTGTGGTAAGTAATTGGTACTAGATGATGGGGTTCAGTATAATTTATGTCCGAATTTCTTCTAATGAACGTTAAATGAGTATTATCAAATTCACATTTATACTTTGCGTGTCGCAGCGCATTTATTGACACTCTTCGGCTTCTAGGATACACATATTTATTTTGAACATAAACAGGATCTTTCTTATTTTTAGATTTACCACTATATTCAAAATGTGTGGTATCCGAAGAAAGGTCACTTTTGCCGATATCTAAAATAAGGTCATCATCCGAATAACTATTATCTGAAAATATGTTTAATTCTTCAATAGCTTGAACAAGCTCTTCTCTTAATGTCCATTCCCAAGTCTTTGGTTTTGTATCAATTTGTTTGCTTTTCATCACCACAATAAATCTTGTACCTTTAGCTATATCACCTTTTCCCTTAACAACGAACCGCCCAATTTCTTTCTGCACTCTTCCAGCCAAACCATTTATAATTCCATTAGCACTCATACTATGCTCATTATATTTTTTACCAATATAACCACAAGTGGCAGAGTGTCCAGGTTCTATGTACCATTTTCTTATAGCTTCTTTACTTTTATCATCAAAAACTCTAGAATTTGTTAACAATTGCTTCCATTCATCAGTAGTTATATCAATATCGCAGTGATACTCTCCATCAATAATTTCACATATTTTTTCAATCATATGCCCCTCCAATTTTTAAATATTTAATATACTTAATTTTATAATTATACTTTTTGTATTAATCCAACGAACAAATATCGAACCTATGCCAAGTTATAGCAATGCATTTCTATTAGTTTCTTTTTTCTGAATACCATTTTTCATGGGCTCTTGGAACTTTATAAGAATGGATATTCTAAGGAATAAAAATATACTACATCAAAACTATTATCTCTTTGCTTTAAAATATAATCTTCATATGATTCATTAACAACAATAATTTAAATGCATTCATCTTCGATCAATATTGATATTCCATTTTCTTAAAGAAATCCACTTTTGGTTCAAGAAATTTAAACTTATGGTTATCAGCATCTTCAAAATAAGAAGTAATAGGTTCAAATATTTTATCCCAATTCCATAGTTCATCATCTATATTTAGATAATCTTTAAACATTTCACATCCTTCTGGTGCTATAGGGTGTATTAGTACTGCTATAACTTTACAAGCGTAAAAACAATCTGCTATTACGTTTCTTTTTAATTCCTCATTTTTAATATTACTAGCCCAATGTTTATTTACTTCCCTTATATAATCGTCCAGAACATATGCTATTCTATGAAAATCTTGATTATACATATGTCTTTCATATTCTAATACTGCTTTTTCTGTTAATTCTTTAATTTTTTCACTTACCTCTTCTTTAGGAATATCTTCATTAAGACTTTGCATGGTATAAAAACATGAGCGAATAAGTCTATTAAATACATTTGTTAAAAGGTTTCCTTCTTTTAATACTGGGTCTGCTCCTACCTTTTCTTCTTCCTTCATGTAAACTTGTGGCTTAAAACCAACACTTTTTGAAGATAACCCAAGACTCATAAAGTGCATGCGTAATTGATCCTTCGTATAAAATTTTAATAATTCATCTGCCATTGGTGGCTTAATATCTGAACTGCTGCTTGCTTTTTTATCCATAAATAAAATGTGCTTATTAGAAACAATGTGTGGTAAATTTAGCTTAGTAACATCTACATTTTCACCTTTAGCTACCTTTAACCCAATGAACATAGCCATTTCAGCAATTGAATAAAAATATATATTATCTTCCCCTATAAATTGATATACCATTGAATCATCATTATCCCACCAATTACGCCATTCTTCAGGATTCTTACCTCTTGACTCCAAATGTGCTTTTGTAAAAGAAATTGGAGCCCATAAAGATTCTGGCCACACCCAGAAGGTTAAATTTTTTAAATCTTCTTTATCTGGTACTTTTACTCCCCACTCTATATTTCCTGATAATCTAAAAGGAACCAAAGTCTTACCACTAGTATAGTTAATATTTAAATTATCCAATATTTCTTTTGCCTTATCCCTATCCTCTAATGTTTGGAAAATAAACGCTAATGAAGATTTTTTCTCTTCATCTACAGTTTCATGGCTTGGAAATTTAGCTTCTAGATCATTTACATCTTTTATATATTTTCTTGGGACATATATTAATGGCTTCTTTAAAAATTCATCTATAGTGTTAATTTCATACTTTCGTCTATTGGTATTCTTCTTTAAAAACTCATTAAGTTCCTTCATTATATCCATAGATTCATCTAAGGTAAAATACCAATTATCTACACTTTTTAATATTGGTTTATTTCCTGATAAAGTGCTAATAGGATTAATTAATTCTGATGCCATATATTGATGCCCTAATGAACATTCCTCTGCATAGGCTTTATCAGAGTTACATCCTGCTATTGGACATTTTCCTATTACTTGTCTTCCATTAAGAAAGATTTTCTTATCTTCATCATAAAATTGCAGTGCTGACATCTTCTTTATATAACCATTTTTAAATAAAGTATTAAATATTTCTTCTGAAACTTCATTATGAAATTCTCCTGTCCTTCCAAGGGCTGAAGCTCCAAAAATATTTAGGCTGATATTGTAATCTTCTAAGGTTTTCTTTTGACTCAAATGATTTGCCTTAACATAATCCTCCATAGTATTTTCGTATCCATTTTCCTTTAGCTTTCTGTAGCTTTCAAGGATAGGTGAACCATAACAATCTGTACCAGATACAAAAATAACATTTTCTTTCCCTATTCTATCTCTTAAAAATCTTGCAAATATATCTGCATGGATGAACATTCCTCCAACATGGCCAAAATGAAGATTCTTATTTCCATAAGGCATTCCAGCTGTTACTATAGCCTTCTTTGGAAATGTTGGTCTTTCGTTTTTTTCTATTCTTTTACTTATCATAAACTTCTCACTCCTTAAATTTCTAACTTTCATACTTTGGATAATCAAAAAATAAAATATCTATGATGTTTTAAACCTATAATTTTTCATCTGCTCAATTTTAATGTCAAAAAAGCCCCTGTAGAAAATACTTCTACAGGGGCGAAACTTCTATTTCGCGATGCCACCCTTTTCCCTAAAATGTCACCATTTTAGGCTCTTCAAGTACACCATCTCCCTAAAATTATAGAATTATAGGGCAAATCATACTCTGGTTCTGTAACGTGAACTTACGTCATAGCATCACTTATAATAAATTTTTATCTTATAGCTAGGCATCATGTAACATCACTTCTTCTTCAAATGTGAGTTATAGGTTGCACTCTCTAAGATAATTCAAACTAAATTCAGCGAAAATAAAATTTCACCTAAAAAGTTTTACTTTATAAGATCCGTATGCAGCTCCGAGACTTGTTTCATTATGATTTCATAATTTCCTCACACCAAATGGAAACTCTCTGAGTATTCCCTCATAACTACTCTTCTCTTCATAGCTTTTATTTTTGTACAATTATATACCTTATGATATTAAGTGTCAATTATATTGATTAATGTCTTGGTATATGAATGATGGGAAGTTAAGTAAATATAGTACTTGATACATTTATATAATATAGGTAATTTCTTTAGATTGATTGATACAAAACTTTTCACAATTTCCAATTAAAAAGCATAGTACAATTCACTAAACAATGCAATAATATATATTATTGCACTAATAGTTTTATAATGTCTTCTTGTCGCTTTTCTAATACTTTGCATGTCCACTCTGTGTATGTTAATATTTTTTGACTTCTTGAAAAATCACTGATTCTTCCTTTAAAATATCTCTCTTTCTTATTTTTAAACTCATAATTACTTGCTGAAGAATTTTTTCTCTTGCTTAATAATATCAAATTTGCGATTTTATGTTTCCAATTAGAATGCTCTTCTTCACTAAAACAATTTCTCCAAGGGCTTTTATCATTAACGCTCTGGGGCAAAACATGTTCTACACTTATTGTATTATATCTTCTTTCTATGTTGTGTTCAGATTCCAAATACTCTAATTTTAACAGTAAATACTTGCAATAGGATTCACTATATATGTCCCCATTAATCTTATCTCTTAAAATCCTGATATCGAATCCCATTACTTCGCTTTTAATAACCTCATCTGATTTATTTGACATTTCTATTTTTCTTAGAATTGAGTTCATATTGACAACTCTTTTAGTCGAAGTAACTCCTAAAACCCAATCTGCTACAAATTTTCTTTCTAATGCTTTTATAAATTCAAGAATCTTCTCTTCTTTAAACCGTTTGTAATAATATAAAATAGGTGGTATCCAGTCTGTTGACGGTAAGAAATCTGTCATGATATTTAATAAATTAATATATTCTATCTCTCTTGAATCTCCCTTCAGTACATCTTTATCTAATAATAACTTTTCATATATTGCTTTATAATTATTTAAATACTCTATAAAGTCTTTTCCCTTCAAAATCTTGTTTTTTGAAAAAATAAGATTTTCGTATTCCTTTAGTATATCATCTTTTGCTTTTTCCTTTACTTCAATTGTTCTGATATAAGAAATAAGCTTTTCAAATAGTTCAGATCCTAAATCTTCTTCTATCTGCTCCCATAATGCTGCATATTTTTTGAGATCACTTTCATTCATAACACTAGGTGATAAATTTGTCGCTTTTAATATATCAACTCTCCTTAATTGTAATCCTCTATCGTTTACTATAGTAAATAACTTAAATGCATCTTCAAAGTTTTTTGTTGCAATGTAGATAACAATGCATCTTTGAGATATATGTTGTATCAATGATTGAATTTGCAGTTGTGTCAAATTCGCAAGCTTGTACTTGAAAATATTCACTGCATTTACCATGTTTTCTTGAGCTGAGTTTTTTGGAGCAGCCTCTTTAATTTCTACCGTTCCATTATCTTGCTGTATATATTTTCTAAAAAATAAGCTTTCCTTAACTTCTATCCTTACTTTTTCAGGAATCCCATCTGCCAAATTTTCTTTTTGGAATATCTTGTCTTGATTTGAGTTTTTAAATTGTGTATCTATGACAGCATCACGTAAACAGGCTAATAAAATTTGTAAAGTTGTAATTCTTTGTTGACCATCAATTATCGCATACTTCTTTCCTGTTCCTATGCCCTCAAGTTCTTGTAATATTATTGTTCCCAGAAAATACTCATTATTCCTATTTGACTCATAAATATCATCAAATAATTGTTCACAATTCTCCTCTTCCCATGAATATGGCCTCTGATATTCTGGAATCATAAAGAAGAATTCATCACTAAAAAGTTTTTTTAAAGAAATTTTTTCACCTATAATTACCGACATGTTTATCCCCCTAGCTTACACCACTTTTTTTCTTTTACATTCGCCCTAATTATTCCCACAATATTTGATTATTTTACATAGAAATTATAACACAATATGTAAAAATATTACATATAACTTTTTTATATCATGTTATTCAGTTTTCAAAAATATTGCATACTCTTTACTATTTTTATAACTAATCTTCATTAATAAGCAATCATGAAATTAAAAATAACGTAAAATCATTAATTATATAGCCATAGTAATTTACATACAAATTATTAGCCTAATTTGTATATGGATAATTAGAATCCTTATTTTTTGATACTGTTAATCTTATCATTAGTAAATAATCTATTTTCATTTTTGAGTATTACTTTATATAACTTTACTGTATCCTCGTAGAAATTAGTTTAAATTCATTAGATTTCATTTGCATTTTATATACTGGTATTGATTTTTTCTTTGCAATATCTTTTATTAATAATTCATTTTCTTCACTAATCCTAGCACCTAAGAAAACTTTTGTTGGAGTAGTTACCCCCTTTGCAAATGGTACTGCACTTGATCCCCATGAGATTGAATATCTCCACTCTTTCTCATATTTCCATTCAGTAGATTTTGTCATAGCCACATATGAAGATATTAAACAATTTAAATTAACTGAATTTTTTATGTAAGGAGTTATATCAAATAATTTATCTTGATAAATTACAGGTTGTAACATCCTTGTTAATTCATTTTTTTCTCCCAATTGTTTAAAATTATATTCTACACAAAAACCACTATGATAGCCTCCATAATGACTCCACATTAATATTGAATCATTTATTTCACTAAACGAACAATTTAAAATAGATTTTTGAAAATTATCTCTATATCTCTCATTAATTAAATCAAACTCTTTATCAACTGCATGTTTGATAGCGTCTGCCATTTCCTTTGGATTATAATCGTTTTGTGTCTGTTCTATATATTTTTTTGCTAAAAAATAATGAAATTCAGTTAACTCTCTACATTCTTTCAATACTTTTTCATCATCACTACTTAATATTAATCCACTATTTTTCTTGCATAACTCTATTGTATTTTCTTTTATTCTATTTATAGCCTCTATACTAAAAGTCATATTTAACGCGCAATCATATGGATCATTATAATTATTGGCAGTAGTTACCCAAACGGTATCATCTTCAAAATTTTTTAAAGAAAATTCGTTTATTTCCCTATATTTATAAAATCTTTCTGGCATATGTTTATATTTTAATTCTTTAGCTTTATCAATGGAATTCAAATCCAATTCATCACCATCTGTTGTATATAATAACTCTATATATTCTTCAATCCAATCCATTTTAGCCTCCTTATTATTTATCAGTCCTTTATCTATGATATGTTTCATCACTTATTCTCCAGAATTTATTAGTATTTAAATCATTTTACCTAGCCGCTAATTCTTAAATTATATGGATAATTAGAAGTTCAATAAATAAAGTTCTATAAATATAACATTTTGCACTCAGATCTTCTCTAAACCTCAAATAAGTTTGGTTTAATTATCTTTTGTAGGTATTGTTTATCCACTTTTATGCTCAATGTGAATAAAATCATAAAACGTATTATTTAGTTTGTTTCTTCCTTTATGAACAATGAAGAAACAAATATTCCAACTACAGTTACTCCAAATAATATTTCAAACATAACGTAAACCCTTACCCTGCTAGAATTTGGTAGAATATCTCCATATCCTGTAGTAGTAATTGAAATCGCACTAAAGTATAAGAAATCCGCTAAAGAATATTGATGTTCCCCTTTTAATATATTTTGTAATTCTATAATATCTTTATTTAAATAAATTTCTGAATATTTCAATATGTCTTTTAAATCAATGTTTAATATATAATTATTTGATTGCTCAATATTTCCAAACGCTTCAATTAAGCTACTATCAGTAGTATTAATCCTTATATTAATAACCTCTTCTTCAACTGACTTTAATGTTTTCTTTTTATCTAGATATCCAATGTGAGGACTTTCACCATTTATTGATATTACATGAGCTGTACCAGAAACTTTAAAAGTTTCGTTGCCATAATCGAATTCACTAGTTTCAGGAACATCTGTATATAGTATCAAATTCATAACATAAGATGTCGTATTATCTTTCACTACTTTTTTTATGTTACTTACTGAATAACCAATTACACCCTTTTTCACGTACATGTTTTCATAATAGTTAGCCCATTTATCACCAATAACAGTTTTGCAAAATGGAGTGTTAAAAATCGGAGAATCATTAGAGGCATTAAGTATAGAAACTATTTCTACATTTTTATAATCTTTGCTAGTTATAATATCACTAATAAACTGATTATCAACCTCACTTTTTGTATTTTCTTTGAATGTACTTATTTGAGATTTTAATAACAAATCACTTTGAAAAATAAATTCCTCACCATGAGATACATTTGCTATATCCCTGTAAATCACACCCCACGTGAACCAAATAAATAAATAGATTACTAATAAAGTACTACTTAAAATAATTTTTTTATGTTTTTTTATAATTATATTTATTGGTCTTGTTAAATCAAATACAACCATCATCTTATTCTTGATATAGAATAGTAATCCAGTATATATAAAAAATAACGTTATTAAGCTTGTACTTATGACAAACTTAAGGATTATACCTACCCATTCAATAATACTTATTATTTTTTCAATTAGATCATGATTTAATTGTGTGTCATACAAGCGCTCACTCATTTTAAAAAAATAATAGTTGTCAAACATGAAATTTATTGGACTTAACACTAGGCTAAGCATAATCGCTACAATAAGCATTTGTAAAAACGATCTCGATGTAAAGAACTTACATAAACCCCGAATAATTTTTTTAATGTTATAATTATATTCAAACGCAGCATAAGTCAAATAAGCAATTAATATATACGTAATTAATGAAATTAATTGTTCAATACTAAAGTATAATAATCTTTCACTGGTTAAATTTATAATACCATCATTATATAAAATTATATGCTTGATTTTTGAAGTAATAATATCGCTAATAATATGATTAGGTAATAAGAATATTGTTATAATACAAGCCAGTCGCCTACATACAAACAGCTTATTGTTGCAATCCACATTATATTCCATATTACTGCCAGTTAAAATTTTAATTTGATGTAATAAAATTTTTTCATAAGAGCATACTATAATTAAAAATATTACAATAGGAATCAATAAAAAAGAAAATGGACTTATAATTTTAGGTAAATTAAGAAAAGACGAAATATTGTAAAGAAAATTTAATAATAAGATAAAAAGACCGAGAAGATAGCTGCTTTTAATTTTTTTTATTGTTAATTTAATATCACTAAAAATAATGTTAATCATCTTTGTTCCTCACTTCTAATTAAAAAATTAATTTATTTTACAATGTGAAAGTATTATTTCTACTAAAATCTCTAGTTATATTTGTGTATTTTTAGCTTTGCAATTTAATATAGTATTAATATAATCTTTTGTAAAAACTTAGGCTATTTTTTAAATATATTGAATGATTCATAAAATAGTATATTTACTGCTTAATGCATTTACAAATTAACTTTATGCATACCAATTGGTGAACCACCGCTTTTATTACCAAAGATGCAGTCAGAGTAGCCTTTCCCTCGGTTCATATCGTACGTGATAGTTTCCCATCATTTTAGCTTTACATAACATTTTTATCGTCATTCTTTAATCCGACTATCACTTTTAACTGGTGTTATTCTAACACTAAATTTCTTCAACCTTTTCTGTTTTCACTTGAATTACACCAAGCATATGTAACTCAATCACAGTACATCATGTGGGGGCGAGTTTTTTAGCTTCCAGCATACTTGCTATCGTCCTAGATAATATTCTCCTCACATTCACCGAGTTTCGCACATCAAACATGATACTATTTGGGCACGCTGGAGTATTAAACGTTTTGTCACTATTGACATCGGATCATTCAGGTACTTCCCACTATCCATTCAAATGATGAGTTCCACTTGTTTCTTTTTTATAACTTTCATCTAGTAATCTGATTTTATTATACATATATTGTTCAAAAACAAATCGTACACTTCTCATTATAGATATTATAAGAATACAATCTTATTATTATCTATAAGACTATATAACCCATTATAATCTAATTTTTTCATACATGAAATAATTATCTAATTATGAAAAAATAAATATGATAACATTCGTTTATGCTACCACATTATAGATCTCTTAAATATTTTCTTTATCACAAACATTATTAACCTTTATCTTACCTAATTCTTCACTAAGAATCATGTATTTTTTTGTAAGACTTTACAACTCTTAATACATAAATGATTGTTGTTACTAATAGAATTACACATTCCTCTAACATCCATAGTGCTAAATTGATAAATAATTTTCTTCTACTTATGTAATAACTAAAATTTATCCATATATCCTTTATGAAAACAAAGTAAAGGAGGTAATGAAACATGGCTGTAACTAAAACTATTGACTCTGTTTCTCTTAGTATTGAAGTTCAAAAGGCTCTAGATAAAGCTGGGGACCCAATTTATACCAAGAAGACTTTCTCAGGTATAAAAACAGATGCTACACCTGAAAATGTCTATGCTATTGCAGATGCAATTAAAGGTGTATTAGAAGCTAACACTAGAGATTACTTTATTAATGAATCTTCTAGTTTAGCAAATGCTTAGAATCTTATTCTTAAAAATATTGTAGGAAACTCGACTCACGTTCGTTCGCTGGATACTCACAGAGTAAGCGATCATCATCAAATCACAGATTTGGATGCCTGCTTAACTGATTCACACCGAATCATAGATTCGGGTTCTCTACTTAAAGATTGGAGGGAAATTAAATGGAATATACTTTAGCTATGACTTTTTTAACTTCTGCTGGTGAAAAAAGCACTTTAAGTGTTTCTGGTGTTAAAACTACTCTTACAAAAGATGAAGTTAACGCACTTATGGACACTATAATTTCAAAAAATGTTTTTAAAACTAAGGCTGGCGATCTAGTTAAGAAATCCGGTGCTCAGGTTACTCAAAGACAAGTTACTAAATATGAAGTAGCTTAAAAATAAGGACTGCAATAAGATTGATATTTTTTATCTTATTGCAGTCCTTAAATTTATGAAACCTCTTAAGAGTTAAGGTGTATTTTACAAGGTTGTTCTATTTCTACATACCACGAACTTGTCTTAGAAAAATACAAAAGTAATTAGATTCAAACTGTATGACTCCAAATCTATATTTATTATAAGCCAAATAAATGAATTCGCTATCCTTATTCTGACTATCCAATTGCCCTAAATTCAGCGTTATTTATATCCGGATATTCTGAATTTATTTTAACCAAATCATTTTCGAGTAAGTTAACTTTATTTTTCAAAACGCTGATTAGGTTATTTTTATCTTTTATTTTTTCTTTAGTTTTGTTTTGAATTTCATTTAATACATCTATCTTTTGCTGCAATTCTGAAAATAAAGCACTTTCCTCCTTAAAGTATTGGCTTTGTTTTGCTTCTTCAACTAATAATTTTTCCATATTTATCATGTTCATTTCATTTACAAGCTTTGAAGATTGTCCCTTCCACATATCTAAACTAAATATGCTTTTTAAGGTTCCTACCTTGTTTTTAGTTTCATCTATTTCTTTTTGAACCATTTCCAATTTATTTATAGTGCTGCTATACTCCGCATATGAATTTAGATATACTTTTTTATCAGAGCTTAACACAATATCTTTAAATTTATAATTATATTTTGCATGTTCTTCCCATAATGTATTAATAGCTCTAGACACTTGTTCTGATTTAGCAGCAAGTTCATCTCTTTCTTTTGTATAATTATTTAAGATATTTTCCTGCAATCTTTTTTGTATGGTAATTTTATCGAAATTCCCTTTTTCTCTTTTCCATAATTCAATCATAGTATCATAGTTATCAAAGTTTATTTTTGTTTTTTCTATAGCTACATTAGTAATTATGGTTTGCATTATAAATAAAGGTACTAACTCTAATTGCTGTTTTTTATGTTGAGTAAGCAAAAATCCTCCATTTACAATAAAAAGTATTACCATAAAAGGCCCGCTGAAAAAGCTTAATAATGATGAAGCCCCAGTATATACCCCATATGAAAAAGTTGTTCCTAGTAAATGTGAAATTCCGAAAATTATACTTGAAACTGCACTAAATGCTGAAAATCCCCCAACAGTTATAGTAGTAGATAAAAATACAAAGGGAGCTGATCTTATAGCTGCTTTAACTGTACTTTCAGAAGTGCTTTTTAAATGTAACTCGTCATAAATTTCTTTTTTAGCTTTTTCACTTAACCTTTGAAAATTATTATAAATGTTATCAATTAATTCCTGCTGTACTTTTATATCTCCACTGTCATATTTATTTTTAAAATCCTCTAGTACTTTTTCTAAATAATATGTACCTATGGCTTCTAACTTTGAACCTCCACTTTTGAAATCTTTTTTTCCTTCTAATATTGAATATCCTGCATTTACTATTTCATCTAAAGTTTCAACAAAACTTCTTCTTTCATAAATGTTTTTATATTCAATATCAGTTAATTTAATTAATCTATAATAAATTTTTAATCTTACTTCCTCATCTGATAAATGATTCAATTCCCGCGCTTTTTTATGTATAAATTCCATGAACTTATCTTCATTAGATTGTGATAGTAATTCCTTAGACTTACTAATTAAAATTGAGGAAATATTGGTCTTCGTAAGCATTGTATATAAAATTCTAAGCTGCTCTCCTTCTAATCCTAAAAAGCCTCTATAAAATGCTACATGTTTACCTTCCTTAATGCTCTTCTCTTTTAATACCTTCTTGAAGGTTCTGATTCTTTCATTAGTTTCTCTCACGCCCTCACTATATTCATTTAAATTATTATGAAAGCTCTTATCCTCTTCAACTAATTTTTCCTTAACATCTGTCTTTTGAATATTTAATAATCTTTCTTGTTCTTTATCATAGGAATACTCACTTTTTTCTAGAACGTCTTGATACTCCCTGGTTAATTCAAAAGAATTTTTATAAGCTTGTCTTAATTTTTCTATCCCTTCATGCAGTTCTTTTTCTTTTCTCTTTAACTCTTCATCTCTCTTTATAGCTTCAATTTTAGCTGTTTCTTCTATTTCTTTAAGTTGTCTTTTTAGTTCAAAGTTCTCTTTTTCAACCTTAATAAGCTTTTCTTCCTTATTTTTAAGTGATGCATTTGATTCATTACGCTCTTTACGTAATATTTCAATCTTTTCAGCATTAGCTTTATAAGCTTCTTTTATATTTTCTAGTTCTTTATCCTTTTCAAGAATCGTATTAGTTAATATTCTATCACGATTTTCTAAATAACCTTTTTCACTTTGCAAATCATCTATACTTATTTTAAGTAAATTTATTTCTTTAGACTGTTGCCTTAACTCATCTACTTTTGCTCTTAGTTCATTTATTTCATTTTCTTTTGAATGTATTTCTTGTCTAATATTATTTAATTCTTCTTTTTCTTTTAAATATGTATCTTCTTTACTTTTTAACTCATTAATTTTGTCATCTAAGTCCCTTTGGTGCTGCTCCTTAATTCTTTTTAACTCAATATCATATTCTTTGATCCCTTTAGTTAAAATAGAATCCATTGATTCTAGTTTTTCTTTTTCAGCTTTTATTTTTTCAATTTCCTTTTGTAATTCTAATTTATCCTTAGATTCTTCTTTGAAATCATCTATCTTACTTTTTAATTCTGCTATTTCATTATTCTTTATTAAAATTTCATTCTTAACTGCTACTAATTCAGCCTCATTAGAAGCTTTTTCAGATTCTCTATGTTCCTTTTTAAATTTCTCAATTTTTTCTTGGAGCTCAATTTTATATTTCTTTTTTATATTCTCTATTTCTTTATCATGCTCTTTAATCTTCTTTTCTAATAACTCATCTTTTTCTTTTAATTCAAGTCTTTCTACATTTATATCATCTATTTCTTTGTTTAACTTAAATAACTGATCAGCCTTATCCTTCTCTGAATCCTTAAGATGCTTTATCTTTAATTTCAATTCAAATATTTTCTTATTCTTTTCTGAAATCTTCTTTTTTACCTCAGTTAATTCTTTTTTTTCATTATTAAAATTATTTGGATTTATAAACTTGATTTTACTACTATCAATAGAACTTTTATTTTTTATATCTTGAAGATACCAGATAAGAATGTTATGCATAATCTCTAAAAGTTCAGTGGGCGTCCTTTTTGTTTCTTCTTCTATTACAGCCTCAGGATGAAGTACATAATTCCCATTAAGTCTTATAATATTAAATTCTCTATACACTTTTGAGAACTTTACTTCAGAAACAGTTATGAGTTCCCCCATTATTCCATAATAAGTTCCACTATTATCTGTACTTTTGTAAAATTCATTCCTGACTTTTATTAAAACAGTTTCCGCTATTGATCTTAAACACATAATTGTTGCATCAGGAAAACTTTGATATACAAATTCCGCCTTCTTTAAATTTTCGTAGCATTCTTCTATATCTGTCCCCTTTACATATTCAAAATTACTTTCTCTCGTCATAAGTACGTCTCCCCTAAATGCTTGATACTTTTTCCTTTACTTATATATATTTTACACACACTATTGATTTTCCTCTTTACACACCGCAATTTTCAAACCTAATATAATTCCTCTCATGACGAATTTCCATTTATAAAATAGTTAAACTCAATTTATTCTTAAAGTATTTTACTTATCCATTCTTCTTTCACTAATCTTTTCGAAGAATTCCAACGACTTACCAATACCTAGTACAACACAATCTAATGGGGATTCATTTATGTGTACTGGCATATGAGTAACATTGCTAATTAGAATGTCCAGCCCATCTAATAATGCTCCACCACCAGCAAGCATTATTCCGTTTTCCATTATATCTGATAATAATTCAGGCGGGGTCTTCTCCACTGTTCTTTTGATAGTACTTATAATAGCTGCCACTGGTTCTGCCAAAGCCTCTATAATTTGTGTCTCTGTTACAGAAATAGTTTTAGGAAGACCTGATATCAAATCTCTACCCTTTATCTCCATACTCTTTTCTCGATCAGCAGTTTTGAACGCTGAACCTAAGGTCATCTTAATAGCCTCAGCAGTCCTTTCTCCAATAAATAGATCGCATTCTTTTTTGATATAGCTAATAATTGCTTGGTCCATTTCATCACCTGCTATTCTTAGAGAATTACTTGTAACTATTCCATCTATAGATATTACCGCAACCTCAGTAGTGCCACCGCCTATATCAACTATCATACTTCCCTTTGGCTCATCTACTGGAAGTCCCGCTCCAATTGCAGCAGCCATGGCTTCTTCCATCAAAACAACTTCTCTTGCTCCAGCCTGCTTAGTAGCATCGTCTATTGCCATTTTTTCTACTTCTGTAACTCCAGATGGGTAACATGCAATTATCCTTGGAGATACAAAGGCACTTTTATTTATTATTTTTTGAATAAACATTTTTATCATGGTTTGAGTTACATCAAAATCTGAAATCACACCATCTTTTAAAGGTCTAATAACAACTATATTTCCAGGAGTTCTACCTATCATTTTTTTTGCTTCTTCCCCAACTGCTATAACCTTCTTTGTACCACTGTTAATTGCTACAACTGAAGGCTCTCTTAAAACTATACCTTTTCCTTTTAAATAAACTAAAGTATTTGCCGTTCCTAAATCTATTCCTATATCTTTCGATATTCTAAATAAACCCATATATGGTCTCCTTCCAAATTTACAAGATGTCTTTTTCTTTTAAACTTATATCTAATGTTTTTTTCCAGTAATACTATAGTATAGCATATCTATAGCTAATAACTTATTGCATTACTTAAGTCTGTGAGTGACTCTAATATCACAATAGCTTTGAAATGAATCTATAAAAATTAAACCTTGCAAGATTTAATTGTAAATACAAGAATATTACTTGTTCAATAATCTACTATGCTTATAATAATTCTCATTTAAATTTATTTCTTATATGGATATAAGCTAATTTCAGCGTTTCTATTTTATAATTTTTCAACAAATTTCTTTTATATTTTTTTCATATTTTTTTAGTTTTTTTCATACTTTTTATTATTTATATTATATAATTATTATATTTAGCTTCCCTTTGTAGCTATTGTTAATTAAAGGTATTCAAGCTTAATTTAAAATTTTTCTCACTTAACATGCCAATAATCTTTAATCTATTATGAAAAACAACTTTATTTAGGTTTGTTAATGATGCTAAGGAGTTAATTATGACTAATAAATTAGAAAATATTCTAGAAAAAGAAGATATACAATTTGTATGTGACATAATGTCTAAAACTTTCATGTTACCTATTCATTTCTTAGACAAAAATGGAGATGTTTTATTTGAATCCGCGGAAAGATTTGTACATAATCCTGTATTTCCATGTAAGACCGATGTATTCAATAGTTTAATTGAGAATAATGAGATTTATAATTTTCCTATTTTAAAAATTAATAGCTTCTATGAAACTTTTTTTTATATCTCAATAAAAGACTATAAAAGCTTTATAGGTACCTTCATAGTAGGTCCATCTTTATCATCTAATCTTACATTAGAAACTATTGACGAATTAATTTCTGATTTTAACCTTCCAATTACATATAAAAAGAAATTTTTCAATTACTATAATCAACTTCCTGTGGTAAACACTAGTACATTATTAAACTTCAGCTTGGTGTTATATTACTCCATATATAAAACCAAGCTTGATATAGATACCATAAAGGAAAAAAATTCTACATTAGAACATAACATCCCTCAAATGCACAATCTTTTGAACTTAACTTTGTCTGAAACTCGTAAGAATAATACGTTCCATATTCCTTATAAGTATGAGCAATTATTGTTTCTTCTTATTAAAGAAGGTGACCAAAATAAGCTATTAGATTTCCTGTACAGTCCGCCAAGTGGAGAAAAGGGAACTTTATCAAAACGAAGCCCTTTACGCCATTTTAAAAACGAATTTATATATGCTTGTACAATAGCCTATCGTGCTGCTATTGATGGTGGCGTTAATTCTGAAGTTGCTTATGCTCTTAGTGTTCAATATACACAACATATGGAAGAGTTAAAAAACGTTCAAGATGTTCAAGATTTAAGATTGAAAATGTTTTTAGATTTTACAAACATGTCTTATATTGCTAAAAATAAACCACGATATTCAAAATATATAACTAAATGTCAAAACTTTATTTTCAGCCATATATATGAAGATATTACACTTTCACAATTGTCAAAAGCCGTTAATTTGAATCCTAATTATCTATCAGGATTGTTTAAGAAAGAAGTAGGAATGACAATAAGTAACTATATTCAAAAAGAACGGATTGAAGAGGCAAAGAAATTATTGATTTTAACTGATAATTCCTTATCTGAAATATGTACACTTCTGAATTTTGGAGCTCAAAGCTACTTTTCAACCATTTTTAAAAGGTTCACAGGAGTTACTCCAAAAGAATATAGACATTTGAATAAAATAACTTAAGTGCTAATTAAACTGAAACTCATAAAAAATGCTATTGTAGGTCTAATACAAACCATGCAACAGCATTTTTTATACTATTAGTTCAAAGTGATTAACAGTACATAAAGCAAATTTCTTGCAATAATAAAAATTAGAAATTAGAAGTTCCATTTCAACTCCAATCTTAACAATACCAGATTACTAATTTTTAATATTCACTTAATTTCAATCAATATTTTATTACTCCCCAATTTTTCTTCTTATAAACTCTATTCCCTTTTGAAATACCATTGTCTTAATGTTTATCTTTGTCTCACCACTTGGTACTGTGTATTTTTGCTCCAATACTCTAAAATAACCCAAGTCTACAAACTGTTGGTAGGGAATATTGTTTTTATCCAAAACTTTCTTTTCTCTTAAGAGTGAGAATAAATTATTTCTTCCCATTCCTCTTATAGCAAGAACCTTTGCAACATGTCCCACTTCAATGCTATCTTTAGACCCTGTAACATCATCATAAAATTGTCCTTTAGGCTCTAATAGCTTTACCTTATTTTCAGCTTCAAGCCTTGCTTTTCTCTCTTCTTTTAACTTGGTCGCTGCAGCAATAAGTAAGTCAGGATTATCTAATAATTCATCTGTAGCATACATTCCTGTTTTCCGTATGCTAGGCAATACCTCATCAAAAATCCATGCTTCAAATTTCTCTGCTCCAGGTAATTCTGATTTGGCTGCTAACCTGTAAATATCTCCTTCAGGAATTACACTCATTTCTATATTTTGAATAACCTCTGTTCCATCTCTCCTCTTTCCAGTAACTACCCCTATGTCGTGTTTCACGACACCCTTGCAATGCCTTAAAATTGCATCTCTTGGGTTTTTATATCCCAAAGCTTTTGCTATATCAATCCCAACTGCATAATCCTTATTATTAATTTTTAACCATCTTATTTCTCCAAATCTTTCATCTTTAAAAATTCGTAAACTCTCCATTTTTGTTTATCCCCTTTTTATAGATTTAATCTTGACCTAACGCCTTTTTGCACTCACTACAGACAAGTGCATCTCTAAATTTTGAAATACCTTTATCATTTCCACAAAAGATGCAGCCTTTACTGTATTTCCTAACAACTACCTCATTATCAACCTTAATTATTTCCATAGAATCGCCATCATTAATTCCAAGTACCTTTCTTATTTCTTTTGGTATTACAATCCTTCCAAGTGGATCAAGCTTTCTCACTATTCCTGATGATTTCATTTTTACATTCTCCTCTACAAAATTATTTTCCTTTATATGATTAAATTATTTCTTGCATATCTCAAATTTTATATACTTACTAAGCCATCACAACCACAATATATTGAGATGATTTCTTGCCTTGAATTACTCTTGTCTTTTCTTCTAATATCTTTATTTTCTTTTCTAAAATTAGATTTCCAGGCACATGAGAGAAAATAATAAATCCAAAATGCCATGATTATTTTTCATCAGGCAATCTACTGATGTAGCATGATGGGAAATAGGCTTGGCAGATGGACTGATTATTTTTTTGAATGTGCCTTATAACCGAGCTTAATGTTCTCTCCAGTAAGCTTTATATTTTCATTGATAATTTCCTCAATGGCTTTTTTATCCATATCCTAAACCCTCCTTAAATTTTCTTAATTTCTAGTCAAAATTTTGACCTTTTTAACCCAATAATTGTTGTGTATTGAATTTATCTCAATCTATAATTATAGATAAGCATATTTACAAAGTTGCTAAAACTTTAAGTTCGTATCTTCACTAGAAATCATAAATATATTTGTGGAGAAAACATTTGAAAATGAGCTGTTAAAGGTTCTTAGCTGTAGGTTGTTCTATTTTAGCTTGTCAAACTGAAAGTTGGAGCATGCTAAAGTGGATACAACCTGCTGCTTAGAACCTTCAGCGATATTTTCATAGCTTTTCGGAATTAAAATATTTATGATTTCGGTAAGTTTCCACTTAAGTTTAGTTTTAAAGTGGGATATCTATATTTTGTGCTGAACTTATTTTAATCTATAGTTATTGTGTATATCTTTCTCAATTTCCACCACATAATCTTTACTCATCTCATAAATTCTTGAGCCAACAGCTTCATCAAAATTTAGTAATCTTTCAATGCTAAATTCACTGCTGACTATGATTGGCAGAAAATTCAAATATCTATAATTAATGATTTCAAAGACTATATTTATATCACTTTCATTGATCTTGCCCTTAAAGAGATCATCAATGAGTAAAACCTCACATAGCTTATACTTTGAGATAGTCTTAACATAATATTCTTGGTCAAGGATGTTTTGTTTTATCTTAGTAATTACATCTCTATAAGGCATGTACACAACTTTAATCTTCTGCTTTAACAAATTTAATCCAATTGCAACACTGAGATGAGTTTTGCCACTGCCTACCTGACCACAAAGTAGAATGCTATTTCTTCTGCTATTTCTAATTTCATCAAAATCAGTGCAATAAGCTGCTGATGTATCCTTTGCTCTTTGAGAAGCTCTATTCCACACCTTAAAATTAGCAAAAGTATGCTTTGTCATTTCAACATTAATTCCTGAATGCTTCCATTCATTTTTTACCTTCTCAATTTCTCTACACTCACAGCTAACTGCAAGGGGCTGCCTATTTTCTTGTGGAATAAGTACCCACCCAGTATCACAGCATTTATCACACTTATATGAGGCTTTCTTCAGCTTTTTTTCGCTGCTCACCAGTAAGGCTTCGTGGTTCCTTTGGTTTGAATCCTGCAAATTTGTTTTTATCTGGGTTACTATTCTTTCCATAGCTTCTATTGACATTTTTCTTTACCTCCTTGTCATCTGGATACCCTTCTCTTCTCCAATTTTTCAGTATGCCATCAATGTAAGTCATGTTAGGTTTATTAGCTTTTAATGCTATATCTATAGCCATCTTTACATATTCTTGACCATGCACCCCTATAGCTAACTTAAGTGCGCCTAAATTAAGAACATTAGGTATTCCAGCTATTAGTTCACAATACTTAGCAAGTTCAATAGATTTAGAATTTATATCATCTTCTTTCTTTATCTCTCTATCTTTATTATTCTCATTCTTAATCTTGTTCTTATTCTCTCTCTTATTCTGCACCGTTACAGTAACGTTACTTTTATCATCTGTAACGTTACAAGATTTTTTTGTAATGTCACACATATCATTTGTAACTTCAATGCTATATTCTTTACTTTCAGCACAGCTATGTTCTTCAATTTCAACACTAGTTTCTTCACTTTCATTAACTACAGCTTCAAGTTGTTTTTTCTTTTCTCTATAGTTTTGAACTCTTTTTCTATTTTGATCTCTAACTCTGTCCATTCCCTCAACATTTTGGTGTCTTTCCCAATTCACTATTCTAATTACGTTATTTTCAGCTATCTCAATCATTTGAAAATCTGATAACACTTTAAGTGCAAGTCTTATAGAAGCTAGAGGCCTTGAGAATATTGTAGATAACATTTCATCAGTATATGGGATATTCTCATTTAGATATATAAGTCCATTAGCATTAGTTTTGCCAGCTTGTATAAGTAATCTTATCCATAAATAATGAATAGTATCTCTCTCTGGCATTGCATCCACTAATTTCATCTTTTCATCATCATGCATGTTAGTAGATAACTTAATCCATTTAATATCTGACATGTTTCTCACTCTCCTCTAAAAGAAATAGTCTAAATTTTTTAATTCCATCCTTAAGGGTATTGATTCCATGGAAATACACACATCTATCTGATGTCTAGCCGTTCTAATACTCCCATATATTCTGATTGGAGCTACGAACGGCACGACCCCAGATAAGTTCAACTAAATTCATCTTAAATATAAAATTTAACATGAAAATTTTTACTTTATATATACTCTAAGTATTTTTAAATCCAAACTGTAAACCTCTCAATAATTTAATTTCCATTAATAAATTTATCTGTATTAATGTCTTCTAAATAAGCCCTTTGCATTTCAGCACTTAACCTTCCCCATTTTGAAAGCATATTTCTCATTACTGTTCTTTTAGCCATAGCTTTATAATCATTATTCCATCTTGGATCTCCCTTAAAGGAATTATTCCTAAATGCATCCATATTATCTTTGCTCCAATAAACATATTTTCTAAAGCCATTTACCATCTCAAAATATCCTGCATATCCTATAACTGCATCTGACTTTTTGGCTGAAACATCTATATCAAATTCTTCAGTTAATGGATTCCATGATTTTAGCTGCCCTTCATAAACTTCAATTACATTTATAGCTTTATACTCCCCTGTTCTAAGTAATAATTGAATATATCCCTTATATCCAAGCTGAAAATTTGATTTCTTTTTATAAGGAATAATCCAGACATACTCCAAATTTTTATCGATAGATAAATCTAAGGAAGCTGCAATCATACATGCATCAATTATTGATCTAGGCTCACATTCAATAAGCAGAGAACCCAAATCTGCGCTTTGGTGTGAATCGCTTGCTCCTAAGGCGTTAGGTACAGGAATTTCCTTAACTAAATTTATTATTGAATTTATATACTCAAAAGCTTTATCTTTTAAAACTTCTGTAAACTTTGACTTTATCTCATCACTATTTATTAAATTTTTGAATATAGTTTCTTGAACATTTACTGTGCTTTGCTCTTTTTCAATCAATTGATTTTTTAAACTGCTATTAGTTGCCATAAACACAACACCCTCTCTTTATTTAGATGAATAATTAGTTTAATATGTTTTATCATTAACTAACTTGAAATCTCCTTAATTTCAAATCTTCTGCTCATAGACTGTCTGCAAACTTCTTTATAAATCTCAGGATATTTTTCTTTTAAAACCTTACTATCTATCCTATTTGAAGTTACTCCCTTCCAAATTACTTGGAACTTTTCCACAATTCCTTTTTCAGCATTTCCAAGCTGATTTTTTAGATTGTTTTCTATAACTTTAAGAGATTCATCTAGAATCTTCATTTGATTTTTTATGTTTAAATATTCATTTATCTTGTCCTTATACTCTTCCTTCAAGTTAACTTCCAACGTCTTATCTATACTTTTAAAAGTCTTACTTAAATATTTACTAGCGGCTTCACTTCCATCAAGCTTTGGTGGAATTCTTTTTTGAACATGATTAAACCAAAAATCTTTTTCAGCTTCAACTATCATAGAAATTAATTCTTCATCACGTTTAATCTCTTTATACACAAACCTTTGTCCACCTATTAATGCCGCTATATAACAAGTATCAGCACCCAAGACCTCCATATAATGCTGACATTGAAGTATGTGACTAGGTGGAATTTCTTCACCAGCCCATTCCTTTGCTCTAAAGGCATTCACCGTTGTGCATTCCAGGAGTGAGTTTTCACCAACAATTCTTCTATCAATATTACCCATCATGAATTCATGAGTCTTATGAACTAACTGCCTTTTATCCTTCCTTACCTTCTTGCCACTCCTTATTGAAAATTCTCTAGCTACAACTTCCTCTAAGGTATTCCCAAAGTAAGATGATTCACCAGACTCCTTCACTTCTCTAATTTCTTCTGTCTTGTCCACATAAACTTCAAAAGGACTTTTCCACCTGTTAACTCCCATAATAGCTCCAACATCAGAACCTCCAATTCCCTTTTGCCTTTCCTTAAGCCATTGTAATTTATCCATTCCCTTCACCTCTCAATGAAACATTCTAAATTAAAATTAATTTCCACTAAAATCATCAAGTCTAATGATTTTATTTTCATCTACATGTTTAAAAATTTAAAAACTGTACATAACTATAATTAGTTGACTGTTCGTTCCACGCAACACTTAGCTTAAAAAATTAAACACCTTGTGAAGAAGCAGCTATACTGTAACTAAGATCAATTCACCTATGAAAAGATGCATAGCATAATAACAACTTTTCATCTTACAAAAGGTACTCCTATATAAAACGAGCATGAAACATAATTATAAACTTTTCATCAAAATTAATGTCATTTTATCTTTAATAATTAATAGTTATAAGCTGTTAACTTAAAAATATATACTTTCTGTAATTAATTTTTTTGTCATCGCAATATTTAATTATATTTGTGATAACCTTTATTCCTGCTTTACCGTTGCCATTTGCTATTCTCCATATGGTACTTGGTGCTAAATCAAGATTCCGAGCACATTTATTAAAGTTACCATCAAACTGCTCATCAACAAATTTTTTAACTGATTCTTTTGTTGTATTCATATATTAACCTCCTATTCTCCTTATGCAACATTCCTTACACGCAATATTATAATCCCACTGTTTCTTAAACGCAACACTTTTTTTACTATTTTTTTACTTATCATTGCATTTACGCAATAAATTATTTAAAATTAATATAATATATGTACGCACATCCGTTCGTTGGATATTAATAATAAATTTAGACTCTCACTTATCACTTAAAGGAGTTGATTATATGTTTAATGCCGAATTACTTAGTAGTTTAATAAAAGAAGCACAAGGTGATATTTCTTTAAACAACTTTGCTAGTCAATGCAAAATAAGCTCTAGCACGTTATCAAGAATTATAAACAATAAAAATTCTTGCCCACCAGCGCCTAGCACATTACAAAAAATTGCTTCTGTTGCACACAATGGTGTCACTTATGCTGACCTTATGGCCGCTGCTGGTTATATAAATGATGGCGAAACACCTGTAGAAATTCCAGATGCAACTAATACTGTTTTATCTAAAAAAGATGAAAGAGACATTGCAAAAAGAATTGAAGCATTAAAAGAAGATTTACTAAATGGTGAAGGGCTTATGCTTTCAGGAAATCCTATGTCACCTGAAGCTATTGAAAGTTTAATAGAAGCCTTATCTTCTGGAATACGTCAAGCAAAGATTGCAAATAAAAAATATACACCTTTAAAAAAACGCAGCTATGCTGCAAATAAATTCATTTCACCTAATAAATATAAGAAATAGGAACTTTCATAAAACATAGATAAGAATGAGAACTTTTCATCTAAGATATTGGTTAAATTATAGATATTCCTATGCATATATAACTTTATAATTATTACAAAGCAGGTACAGAATGCATTTTAGGCCTTCTGTATTTGTACTACTTTACTATGGTAACTATTACGGGGGTGGCTTTTTTGCATTTTATCGAGGGATTATTTTCAAAATTAGTTAAAAAATATAACACTACAGATGTTTATGAATTATGTAAATTAGAAAAAATAACATATAGGGAACTAGATCTCCATCCTGAAATCAATGGAATTTATCAATATGTTATGAGAAATAGAATTATAACAATAAACCAAAATCTTAGTCCTGAGTGTAAGAGAATAACATGTGAGCACGAATTAGGACATGCTATCCTTCATAAAAAATATAACTGCACTTATCTAAAAACAAAGACCTTCTTCAATGTTAATAAATTTGAAAAAGAAGCTGATATATTTTCATCTTTATTTGAAATTCCATTTATATCTAAAGATATATTAATAGGAAAAACATTAGACGAAGTTGCTCGTGAGTTAAACGTTTCAAGGTATTTATTAGATCTTAGAATAGGCATCTGTAATTTTGATTAGTAATTTAAATGCATGTAATTTTCTTTATTATGCTCATATTATATAAGGTAGGTGTTTAGTTAATGATAGGAAGAATTCGTAAATCTTCTTCTGAACTCAATATTTTTGACTTATTTGATGATGAGTTATATATAAATAAAATCATACAACTCCTTAAAGAAAAGTATGAAATTAAATTATCAGATTTTTATGGAAATCCCATCTTTGAAGAATTTCAAGATATTATTATAAACAATACAAGAATAAATATTTCTTGGGATCACATGGCTGGCTGCTCAATCATGGCTTTAGATTTAGGTGGAAATGAACTTATCGAAGAAATAGCAGATTATTTAAATACTCATCATTAATAATATTATTTACAAGGAGATTGACATGGAAAATGCAGAAGAATATTGCAACCGAATTATTCAAGAAATGATTAAATCTTATGAAGATACTGGAAACAAAGATGGCGTTAGTACTCTGTGTAGAGAAGCATATTCTTTATACATGAATAATGAATTGCCTAGTGACTATTATGGCAAAATATATTATACAGCCATGGAAATAGGTCACTATAAATACTAATTTAAGCTTTTCCCTAACCAGTATAACTTCAAGACATCTACGATAAAAATGAGGTAATAAAATGAAAGTAGCTATTTAAGAATTCCAATGGAAGCAGATGTGAAAATTCAAATGGAACGGTAGATCAAATAGATAATCTCCTTAATAAAGCCCCTTTAGATCCAGATCTCGGAGATATCATTATTACTAAAATAAAAGAACTTAAAATCGAATTGGAACAACTAAATAATGATCTAAATGTTTATAATGATAAAATTAAACAAATAAATGTGGATTACCTTCTCAGTATATTGCATGTATAAATTTATTTTATATAAAAAGAAAATATATAAATGTTTCGTGGAATTTTCTTAATCCTCAAAAACATTTATATATTTTCAATTAAGTTTCTAAATTTAATTTGAATGCAATGATTCTAATATACCCTTGCTAAGTCCTTCTGCCAGTTTTTCTTGGTAACTGTCTTCATTCAAAAGCTGATCCTCTTTTTCATTAGACATAAACCCCATTTCAACTAGTACCACAGGAACTTTTGACCAATTAAATCCAGTTAAATCTGATCTCTCAACTACACCTCTATCAGGCATTCCTACGGTAGAAACTAAATCTTGCAGTATTGTTTTACCATATACTTTACTTATTGCACTAATATCTTTTGCATATCCTATTGGAGCTGGAATTAACATAGATGTTCCCCTAGCACTTTGAGAATCCGCAGAATCACAGTGTATTCTTATAGCTAAATCAGCATTGTTATTATTTCCAACCTCTGCCCTTTCAATATTGCCTGGGCTTTCAGAATCTTGTGTTTTTGTCATTATAACTGTAACATTGTGTTGTTCTAACAAAGTTTTTAATTTTTTAGATACACTCATAGCAACAATATATTCTGGCGTTTTTGTAGAAATTCCTTCCGCTCCACCTGGATCTTTTATTTTCATTACATCAGAATCTGGAGACTGTTTCTCCATTCCCTTATTTCCATTAGAAGAATGTCCTGGATCAATGACTACTATTTTTTTATTTACAACCGTTTGCTCTTCCACATTATTTGAGGAATCATTATCTTCTTTTGGTGCATCACTATTATCCACTGTTTTATTTTCAGTTTCTATAGCATCACTTTTTTCAACTTCTTGGGTATTATTAACTTCCTTTTTCTCTATATTTGAATTACATCCAGACAAAGTTATAAATATTAAAATTGATAAAACTCCTGATAAAATTTTATTCATCTATTTCTTTTGCTCCCATGCTTGTAATACTTTATAATTAGCTATTTCATATTCATTTAAAGTAGAATCACTTCCATCGTAATTTGGATTTGGAACATACCAGCTTTTTGATGAAAAATATTTTTTATATTCATCATTAGTAAATACATATCCATGACGTGCAAATATTTCATTTCTTGCAAGCCCAAGTTGATCCTTCGTTAAATTCTTCAGATCATCTTCCATTAAATATGTCTTATCGCTATCTTTTAAAATATAGTCATTTGAAGATTTTGAACTCTGGGTAGCTTTTTCTCCCCCACCTGCATTTACTTCTGTCGGAGTTCTTCCATCTTCATATACTTTATACCATTTCGTATTATCCTTGTTATTTGATGTCACCAAGCTTGTACTATTTGATACAATTTCATATATTCCGTCATTATCTACATCATCAGGCTTTGTATCTTTGTTCCCCAATACAGTTCCCTTTAATTGCAGTTTTTCATTATCAACTCCAAAAACACTTGTACCTGAATTGCTTGAATTATTTGAATAGCCGATAAATACTCCTTTTTTATTATCAGCATAATTATATGCTCCCTGCATTGTTTGATTCCATGCATGATCCATTGTAAAGCTGTCAACTAATTTATATTGCCCATTTTTCATTTTATATAAATTTAATTTATATCCTGAATTATATGAGTATTTTCCATTTCCTTTTAATTCTATTATTTCATCAAAAGGATCATCATCAAAGTTATCAAAACATATTTGCCTATCTTCCATAAGTAAGGCTTTTGTATTTGCAAGAGGAGTATTAGTTATTTTTGAAATTACATTTAACATAATATCTTCATAATTTTTATTATCTTTAAAGTTTCCCCCAAGTTTATCTATTTCACTAAACTCGGCTACTGCATCTTGGTATTTTCCATCTTTGTAAAGCTTGTCTATTTTTTTATCCTTTATACCTATTGCAATACTTTGATAGTCTCCTTGTGATATCATGCTTGATACTTGATTTAAATCTTCTTCTGCTAATTCAACATCATTCTTAGCAATTTCTACAATACTAGCTTTTAATAAGTCTTTAGTAGTATTAGATTTTAATACCTTTGCAGCCTTAACAGCATATTGAAATTTTTCATTAGCACTTATTGATGTATCATTAGCTTTAATTATGTAGTATTCCCCTTCTATTCTATTGAAGAATACAGCTATGCAAATTGCTACTATTAATATAACCGCTGCTGCGATTTTAGGTGCCATTCCAGAAAAAAATGGTTTTCTACTTCTCTTATGTCCATTTTTTGATGAATTGTTACCTGTATCATTGTTATGCTCAAATTTTTCGTATTCAGTTGCTCTAGTATTAATATGCATAGTTCTTTCTTTCTCAACATTTTCATTTTTCTGCAATGATTCATTAGCAGGTATAATAATAGGTTCAGTTATAGATTCATTTATATTTTCCTTAGAAAAATCTATAGTATTATTTACATTATTATTTATTTTTTTTGATAAATCAAGTTTACTTTTATTTATATCTTCATTATCTATATCTAAGTTTTTAATTGGGTTTCCACATTTTTTGCAAAACTTAACGTTTGGTTCAATTGGATTTCCACATTTAGTACAAAATTTCATTTTCTCACCTCTCTATTGTTACGTGTTAATTATTGTTTAAAGTATATTAAGGATTTGTTTTGCTACTAATTTGCACTACATCTTTTATAGAATATACTTTAAAATCTGAAGCAGTTGATCTAACCACATAAGTATCTCTAAAATCAGTATATGATGAGGTTTTATTTTTCCCATATGATATATAATATTTTTCATATACAGTTACTTGATATTCAGAATTGCTTATTTTTTTTATATCTTCTATCTTATGACTTACTAGTTCCTCTTCTATTTGCTGTTCTGAATAATTTTTAATAAGTGAAGTAAACTCACTTATTAAACCTCCACTTAAATCTATTGATCCTTTAATATAGTCAATATTCTTTGAGTTAATCATTCTTATATATGCACTTTCATAATCTTCTATTGAGTTTTTGACCTTTATCTCATTATTATCGTATGTGTTAACTGAATTAGAAGAGTTAGATTTTTTATCCACTGTTTGCTTTTTTTCTGGTGGTGTATAACTATACTCTGCTGTAACTTCATCATTATCTAATGTACAAGCTATTTTAATATTTTTTTCACTGCTAGTAGATTCGTCTGAAGTCTTGTATGATATTGCATATTCATTATCATTTACTCCATCAGATAATTTTAAATCTTTCTGAAACGCATCATTTTCTTTTATTGTAATATTTTTAACATTAATCTTATTTGCATAATTATTAATTTTTATTGAGACTGTTACTTCAGGGTACTTATCAATATCTACGTTTAATATTTCCATATTTTTAGTTGCATCATCTTTATGAGATGCATTTTGTTTAATATATGCTACCCCTGCTGATACTGAAAATATTAATATCAATATTACGCTAATTAATGCAATTTTTAAGCCAATCTTCCTTTTTTTATTGACTATATTATTAGGTGTATTATTTGAATTAATGAGCTCTCCACACTTTGGACAAAATTTTATATTATCGCTTACTTCATTTCCACATTTTTTACAATATTTCATAAACTAACTCCTTGAATTATTTATATACTTAATTCTTAAATGATATTTTTAAAAGAATTAAATATATTAATTGTTGATATCAACGATGATTCTATTTGACTTGTAATAAATAATGCTAATATAGCAGAACATGAAATGAATAATATTATCATTATTATAAATACCTTATCATTTTTTTCTTCGCTAATTTGTTTTATTCCGCTATACAAAGTAATAAATGATAATATATACCCTGATCCAATTATAAGTAATCCAAAAATAATGCTAACTAACGTAACTATACTTGCTAATGCCATTGAAATTACTAATGGTATATATGATGAAGTTGATATAAATAGTATATCTGTTGGTTTTATCTTACTCTTCAATACTATTGCATTTAATATTGCTAATATTATAGCTGTCAAAATAATTATTACAAATACTTGAATAAAGCCATTTATAAATATATCCTTATTGTCAATAAATGCATTAATTTTATTTTTGGCATCCAATATTTCATTAGACATCATAAGTTGTTGTGATGCTTTCAAAGCTTCTTGCTCTGATATTATTTTTGCACTTGCTAAAATCGTAGGTAACTTTTTTACCATACTGAATATTGAATTAATAATAGCTGAAACATATAAAATATTTAATAATCCCTGAATAATAGGTAGTCCTAAAAGTAAAGCAATTGATGATTTTAATAACTCTTCATCTTTTAACTCACTAAAAAAAGATACTGGTTTAATAAAGTAATTTTTAAATACTTTTATTATTCCACTATCAATTGGTTTTACTGTTGTGAATGTTTCTTTTCGCATATCATTTTCAAATTGTTGGCATCCACAAGATCCACAAAACCTATCTCCATCTAAAATTTCACTTCCACAATTTTTACAAAACATTATTACCCCTCCGTTTGCATATCTGCTAATACATAATTAGTTATGCACTAAAAACAAACTATGCCATTTACTATATTTATAATATCGATACTAAGTAATTATAGCACCCCACATAATGGAACTGCAAACATTAATTGCATGCTTTTATTCATCATATCCAATTTTCTATACTTTTTTGAATAAAATCTACCATATCATGTTTCCCTTTCCAATTTATTCTTGCTTAGATTTCAAATACTTCCCACACATCTATTTTTATTGTGTCCTTTTCATTCTGCTATTTATTTTAATTTATAGTAAAACCTTTTTAATCCATATACTCAACTCCCAATCCTAAAATATTTAGGCACTATATAGCTTGTAATAAAAATCCAATTCACTTAAATATCAATTTAAATTTATAAGCACTTTAGAAATAATAAAAACCGCCATTTCTAGTGTCAAATTGTTTTGCAAACTCAATTTATAAAAGAAGTGAGTTTAATAGTATCGTCTTCAAGTAAAATATTTCTTGGGAGCACATGGCTGATAAGCGACATACTATCAGATGACTTTATTGAGTTTACCAGCTCTGGAAGTGAATATAATTACAAAAACTGATCTCAATATGAATATCACAAACTCTTTCCGCGAATAATAAATAAAAAGTAAGGTGGTGATATAAAATGGGATCTTCTCAATACAACAGAAATAAGAATGACAAGAGCAATGTTGATAAGATGAAAGGCAAGAATAATCGTGATAAAGGCAACAATCAAGTTGGCTCAACAGATAATGGAAAATAATCTATGTTACTTAAATATATAATAACTAAGTTAACAGCAAATATATAATAAAAAAACACAGCCTACATCAATGCTCAGTAGGCTGTGTTTTTTCATATTATTTTTTATATAAATTTTTAAGTTCAAATTTTAAAATATTAATAAAATAAAAGTACAAATTCACTAGAAAACCTAAATTCTACTTATAATTTAGACCATACTAGAAAGAGAGATTACTCTTTTTTGTAGCATTGCATTGAGAATAAAGATGTAAGATTTCTTCATTAGAAGTTGTTCAATTATTGTTTGTCACAATTTTATATTGGGAACAAACAGTAATTGGTACAACTTCTAATGTTAGAAATCATCAGCTTTTATTCTCTAGCAATCGAAAAACAGAGTATTCTCTCTTTCGGTTGAGTATGAATTATAATCTATACTGCATCAAAGAAGCTCATTTGATCACTTTCTGGAAGGCCATTTAAACAATCAAATTTTCTAAGAAGCTCTATGGCAGCATTACCAATCTTTGAACGTTTCTTTACATCATCTACTGAATTAAATTCCTTTTCCTTTGCTGCACTTGCTATACCTTCTGCCGCTACATTTCCCATACCTGCTATACTGTTTATTGGTGGTCTTATTCCTTCTTCTTCTAGCTGGAATTTTGTAGCACTAGATTTATATAAATCAATTGGAAGGAATTTAAATCCTCTTTCATACATTTCCAAAACTATTTCAAGGTCATCATACATATCCTTATCCTTAGGACCAGCCTCATTTCCAAGAGCCTGAATTTCCTGCATCTTTGCTTTAACCTTTTCTTTTCCAAAGATCATAAATTCTGCATCAAAGGCTTTTGCTCTTATAGTAAAGTATGTTGCATAATAAGCCTGAGGTATATGAACTTTAAACCATGCTATTCTAAATGCCATCATTACATAAGCTGCTGCATGGGCTTTAGGGAACATGTATTTTATCTTTTTACAAGACTCTATATACCATTCTGGCACATCATGTTCTCTCATCATAGCTTCATATTCTGGAAATTTAGGTTCTTTTAAGGCTTTACCTTTACGAACAGTTTCCATTATTTTAAATGCGGTATTAGGTGGAAGTCCTTTTCTAATTAAGTAAACCATGATATCATCTCTTGTACATACCGCATCACTTATGCTGGTAATTACTCCATTATCAATTAAGTCCTTAGCATTTCCAAGCCATACATCTGTACCATGTGAAAGTCCTGATATACATAATAAGTCTGAGAAAGTCTTTGGTTTTGTATCCACAAGCATTCCTCTTACGAACTTAGTACCAAACTCAGGAATTCCAAATGTTCCTACCTCTGAATTTATCTGATTTGGAGTTACCCCAAGAGCCTTTGTTGAGAAGAATAAGGACATAGTATCCTTGTCATCCATAGGAATCTCATGTGGATCGACCCCTGTTATATCTTGAAGCATTCTTATAACTGTCGGGTCATCGTGCCCTAGTATATCAAGCTTCAATAGATTTTGGTCAATAGAGTGATAATCAAAATGTGTTGTTATAATATCAGAATTAGCGTCATCAGCTGGATGCTGCACAGGGCAAAATTCAAATATTTCTCTTCCCTTTGGTACAACTATAATTCCACCTGGATGCTGACCTGTAGTTCTCTTTATACCAGTACACCCTACTGAAATTCTCATTGTTTCAGCCTTGTTTATTGGAAGATTCTTTTCTTCATAATATTTTTTAACATAACCAAATGCTGTTTTTTCTGCTATAGTACCAATAGTTCCTGCTTTAAATGTTGTTCCCTTTCCAAAGATAACTTCTGTATATCTATGGGCTTTTGCTTGATATTCCCCTGAGAAGTTTAAATCTATATCTGGTTCTTTATCTCCATTAAAGCCTAGGAATGTTTCAAATGGTATATCTATTCCGTCTTTATGAAGCTTTTCTCCACAAACAGGACATACTTTATCTGGTAAGTCAAAGCCGTTTAAAACGCCATAATCCTCAAAATCAGAATACTTACACTTAGGACATCTATAATGAGGCGGAAGCGCATTAACTTCTGTTATACCAGTCATATTTGCAACGAAGGATGAACCAACAGATCCTCTGGAACCTACTAAGTATCCATCTTCATTTGATTTCCATACCAGCTTCTGAGCAATAATATACATTACTGAGAATCCATTTTTTATAATAGAATCCAGCTCTTTATCAAGTCTCGCCTGAACTATTTCTGGAAGTGGATCTCCATAAAGTTCATGAGCTTTTTCATAAGCGATATCTTTTATTGTCTGCTCACAGCCTTCTATATGTGGTGGACATTTTTCAGGAGAAATAGGGCTTATTTGCTCACACATATCTGCTACTATATTAGTATTTGTAACTACAACTTCATAAGCTTTTGTTCTTCCTAAATAAGAGAATTCATCAAGCATTTCTTCAGTAGTTCTTAAATATAATGGTGCTTGATTATCTGCATCCTTGAATCCCTGTCCTGCTTCTAATATACGTCTGTATATTTCATCTTCAGGATCTAGGAAGTGAACATCTCCAGTTGCTACTACAGGCTTACCTAATCTCTCTGCAAGTTCCACGATTTTTTTATTAATTTCTTTTAAATATTCTTTATTTGGAACTTGCTCCTGTCTTACTAAGTAATCATTATTACCTAAAGGCTGAATTTCTAAGTAATCATAGAAATTAGCAATTTCCTCAATTTGTTCTTCTGGTTTTCCAAGAAGTATCGCTTGATATAATTCCCCTTCACTACAAGCACTTCCAATAATTAAACCTTCAGAATATTTCTTAAACATGCTCTTTAATATACGTGGTTTTTTATAAAAATAATCTAAATGAGAATATGATACCAATTTATATAAGTTCTTTAACCCCACGTAATTTTTTGCTAGTATTATTGCATGGTGAGTTTTAACCTTTTTATATGCTACTTTCTTAGCTTCTTCATCAGCTGCATATAAATCTATATCTGATAGAGTTTGTGCGCCTCTTTCTTTTAGCTTTTCAATCATTATGTTAAACACCTTAACAGTTGTATCAACATCATCTAAAGCTCTATGGGCAACTTCAACCTTTATTCCAAGATTCTTAGCAATTCTTCCTAGCTTATAAGATTTATAATCAGGAAATACATCTTGCGCTAATCCTAAAGTATCTATATAGGTAAAATCAAACTCATAACCTAAAACTTTCGCATTATGCTTTAAGAATCCAATATCAAAGTCAGCATTATGGGCAACTAAAACACTTCCTTCAATAAATTCAAGCAATTTAGGGAAAACTTTATCAATAGTTTCTGCATTTTTTACCATATCATCAGTTATTTTTGTAACCTCTACAACTCTCATAGGAATTGACTTTTGAGGATTTACAAAAGTACTGAACTTATCTATAACCTTGCCATCCTTAATTTTCATTACTCCTATTTCAGTAATCTTTTCTGTCTGAGGAGAAAAACCTGTAGTTTCTAAATCAAGAACACAGTATACTGTATCAATACTTTCTTCCCTAACATTTGTTACAGATGGCTTTTTATCAGGTGCTAGGTAAGCTTCAACTCCATATATGACTTTCATATCTGGATTATCTCTTCCAAGCAATTTGTGCGCTTCTGGAAATGACTGAACTACTCCGTGATCAGTTATAGCAATAGACTTCATTCCCCAGCTCATAGCTCTCTTAATTAAATCACTAGCACTAGACATGGCATCCATCTGGCTCATTTGAGTATGCATGTGAAGCTCTACTCTCTTGACCTCAGAATTATCCTGTCTCTTATACTTCTTTATTCCATTTGTTTCAATAACAGTGTTAGCAATAAGTTCAACTTCATGAGAGAAATTACTATATCCTGCATTTCCAGCAAGTCTAAGCCCCTTGGCCTTTTTTATTCTAGAAAATACTTCATCATACTCAGTAGGCTTTGCAAAAATCTTGCAAGTCATTGAATTTGATCCATCATATAAATCAAAGGAAATTAACATCTTTCCACTTCTTAATTCTTTTGCTTCTAAATTAGATATTTCACCCTCTAAAGCTACTCTTCCTTCATCAGGTGTTATATCATTAATTTTGATTATGTTTTCCTTAATATTAGCATTTCTTCCTAAAATCAAGAATGGATTACTTGCCTTTTTGCCATCACCCTCAGCTTTTACCTCTGGCTTACCTTCTTCAGCTTTAGGTACTTCAGGAGGATTATTGCTTTGGTTAATTTTTATTTCTTTAATAACTTTCATCTCATTAGCACGTTTATCTTCTGCAATTTTCACTAATTCTTCGCTATCTATTTGGTCAATAAAGTTGATATTATAATGTTTCCCGTACATATGCTTTATAGCTTTATTAATTTGCTTATCATATTCCATGGTTTTTAGAAAACCTGCTACAGGAATTTTAAAATTAAAATTTATAGTATTTCCTTCTATTTCATAGTCACTATTATTAACCGCTGCCTTTAATGCAGGATACTTTGTAGATAAGGAATATACGATATTTTTCAATTCTTTTTCTATAGGTCTTATTTCAACCTCGTCACTATACTTTACAATAATTTTAGAATCATTTAATCCGAATTTATCTTTTATGAAACTATTGAAACTTTCAATTTCCCCTAGTTCAATATAATTATCTGAACTAATCTCCATTTCCAGCACTTTAGTTTTCTTACGCAAGACTACGGATTGTATAACAGCAGTATTTATGCTGCCAGCGGATTCATAATCACTAAAAGCTTCATTTATTCTCTTCATACTACTCATTAACCTTTTCTAAAAAATTTTCAGTATGCTACTATTATATAGATTAAACTTGCAATTTGTTAAGCTTCAAAAAAACGCATAGAAATAATTCTATCAAAAAAGTATTCCTATACCTCCCTCATATTTAATCTAGATAATATTTATATTATTTTCAATCTCAACTAATTTTTCATTTGTACAATAATTAATCAATTAGTAGTTTTCCGACATCTAATTATCATTCCATAATCTAATAATGTTGTCAAGGCAAAAGAATGTTTGCTAATTCTATTAGACGTTGAATTCACTAGTAAATTAATAAATAATAAAATTTGCATACATTCTTCTTAGAGTGAAACTATTTATTTTAACTCAGAATGGCACCTGCCAACCGTTTCCTTTATTGCCATAGCGTTCTCATTTTCTGATGAAATAACTAACTGACTTATGTAATTATTATTAAATATCTCACAGTAAAATTCCTTACTCATTTCATCAATTTCTTCATAATTTTCACTTAACTTCTGTAATAAATCCTCTTCACCAAGTCCAGCGTTATCTATGAAATAATATAGATTCATTCTATTTACATATTCTTCAATTCTTTTAAAATTATACTTATTTACAACAAATCCTATTACATAATCTTTATCAGTTTTTTTAGTTCCCTTTTTTATGCTAATACCAAACATAGATACTTCTGGTACCTTCTTTATTTCAAACTTCTTATATGCTATTCTTGAAATTCCTAAATGCTCTACTATTTCTTCAACTGGAACCTCATGCTCCACTTGATTTCCAAAATACAACATTCTAGAGTCCAAAACTATTAAACAAAGGTTTTCTCCAATCATTTTATTTAAAACCTTTACTTTAAATTCATCGCTTTTCTTCATTCCATAGTATTCCACGAAAGTTTTAACTCCATCCTCATCTTCTTCGCTTCTTACCTTTAATTTATTCCCGCCAAATAAAAACATATTTTCCTTCTCCTTCATCAAGTGATATATAACATTATAATATATAACTGCTTGTTTAATAAATTAAAAACTGTAGAAATTTAAAATAATATTTTAAATTCTTATGTAGGTATCTATAGATAAACAACTTAGACCTGAAATTATGCATATAACTCATCGAAAGGACAGGCACTCTGTTGTTTCGGTTACTGAGAATAAGTTGAGGCTTTCTAACATCATAAGTTGCACCATTTCAGCATGCTCCCGAGACAATCTCGTGACAAGCAAAAATAGAACAACTTATGATGAAGAAATGCCTGCAACATATTCTCTAATGTAACACTGCACAAAAGAGTACCTTTCCTTTCTGATATAGCAGATTTTTCAAGCTATAAGTATAATTCTCAAATTGGATATCCATAGATAACCAGACTAAAACCTGAACATATGCGTATTCCTCAAAGAACAAGCCTTGAACTAGCACATTTTTAGGGAAAATAGGCGTTGATAGCATGGTTGAATCAGATGAAATATTCTTTAAAGAAGACCAATATATGTAGGACATACCCAATGTAATATTATGCTAATTATGTTATAATTAGTTGAATGGGTAACTAACATATAATTAACAATAAAAAGAAAGGATGTAGCACTATGTTTAATCTCTCTAAAAAAAGTTTTTTAGTTGATTTGGATGATTCTTTAACTTATCCATCTGCACAGACAATTTGCAATACTATTGAAAAATATTGTGTAAGTTCGAAAGAAAAGTGTCAGTTTGTCAGTACCGAAAAGCCAGTTACATTCTATTTGGAGAATAGATTATTTTCTGCTGAAATCACTATGGCTCGAGGTGGGTATATGATTAAGTGCCTTGAAAAATAGTAGGTAGATAATTCCCCTATCATTTTTCAGTATATTTCAACATTATAAAAAATAGCCGAATTTAAAAGTATCTTGTTTTCTTAAACACAATTAAGACTATATTTATGTGTATATTATCCGAAATTAAATGCATATTTGTTCCGACATGTTAAGAAGATTTCTCTAGAAATTTCTAAATGGAAGGTTGCTTTATATTAGAAATATTAAAAGGAATAACTAAAGTGCTGTTTACTTTAATTATTCCTTAAATTTAATATCTTAATATTTCAGTATTATCTCTACTTAATTATAGAGCTTTATTTTTAACTTCATTATTTATTCTTTCTATTAAATCTTCTAAATTTAATGTTCCCTCATCTCCATTACTTCTGCTGCGTAATGATATATTATTTTCTGCTTCTTCTTTTTCTCCAATAATAATAATGTAGGGAACTCTTTCATTTCTAGCTTCTCTTATTTTATAGCCTATCTTTTCATCTTTCTGATCAATTTCAACTCTTATACATTCTGAGCTTAATTTATCCTTAATCTTCTCTGAATAGCTATTAAATTTATTTGATATAGGAAGTATTTTTACTTGAACTGGAGAAAGCCATGTTGGAAACTTTCCAGCAAAATGTTCTATTAGTATTCCTATAAATCTTTCTATACTTCCAAATACTACTCTATGGATTACTATTGGTCTATGCTTTTCTCCATCACTACCTACATACTCTAACTCAAACCTTTGAGGCAATTGAAAATCTAACTGAATTGTTCCGCATTGCCAAGTTCTACCTATGCTATCTTCAAGATGAAAATCTATTTTAGGCCCGTAAAAAGCTCCATCACCCTCATTTATTTTATATTCAAGATTTAATTCATCTAAGGCACCTTTCAATGAGCTTTCTGCTAATTCCCATTCTTCATCACTTCCCATTGAATCTTCTGGCCTTGTAGAAAGTTCTAAATTATACTTAAACCCAAATTTTGAATATACCTTGTCAATTAAATTAATAACGCCTTTTATTTCTGACTTTATTTGATCTGGTAACATAAATATATGTGCATCGTCTTGCGTGAATGCTCTTACTCTCATAAGACCATGGAGTGCTCCAGAAAGCTCATGTCTATGAACTCGTCCTAATTCTCCAACTCTCATTGGAAAATCTCTATATGAATGTGATTCTGATTTATAAACTAACATTCCACCTGGACAATTCATTGGCTTTAATGCAAATTCCTCTTCATCAATTGTTGAAGTATACATATTTTCTCTATAATGATACCAATGCCCTGAAGTCTCCCATAGTTTCTTATTAAGCATTATTGGAGTTTCAATTTCAACATAACCATCTTCGTAATGTAATTTTCTCCAAAAATCTATTAGGGTATTTTTTAATATTACTCCTTTAGGAAGCATAAATGGAAATCCTGGACCTTCTTCTGCAAAAGTAAATAGCTTTAATTCTTTTCCTAATTTCCTATGATCTCTTTTCTTTGCTTCTTCTAAATTATGCAAATGCACTTCTAATTCTTTCTTACTAGAAAATGCCACTCCATAAACTCTTTGAAGCATCTTATTCTTTTCGTTTCCTCTCCAATATGCTCCAGCAACGCTTAATAGTTTAAATGCTTTAATATACTTTGTTGATGGAATATGAGGACCTCTGCAAAGATCTATATAATCGCCCTGTTTATATAAAGATATCTTTTCAGCTTCAGGAAGATCCTTAATAAGTTCTACTTTATATGTCTCTCCCTTTTCCTCCATTAATTTTATTGCTTCGTCTCTAGAAATATCAATTCTTTCAAAGCTAAGATTTTCATCTATTATTTTATTCATTTCTGCTTCAATTTTATCTAAATCTTCATTGGATAATGAGTTTTCAATATCAAAATCATAATAAAAACCATTATTTATTGCAGGTCCTATAGCAAGCTTTGAATCCTTATAAATTCTTTTAACTGCTTGAGCCATAACGTGAGAAGTAGAATGTCTTATAACTTCAACTGCTTTTTCATCATCGTAAGTTAAAATATTTACCTCATCATTATTTTTTAATTTGTAAGTTAAATCTACTAATGTCCCATTTACTTCCCCCACTACTGCGACTTTAGCTAAGTTTTTACTAATTGAATTTGCTAAATCATAAATACTAGATTCATCTGCAATTTCTTTTATTGATCCATCTTTAAGTTTTATATTTATCATAAACTTGTTACCTCCTTCTTTAAGATTTTATAACATTAGATATATCTATAGGTTAATAATCGATAACACAACTTATTCCAAATTGCGTCTCATACTTTTTTAAATTCATATATTTTTGTACAAAAAAAGCACCCGTCCCAAGCCTTGGGACGAATGCATAATATCCGTGGTTCCACCCAAATTGAATTAAATAAACTCAATTCTTCTCTAAAATTTTTAACGATTTTCACCGATGGCATTTCACAAAATCTGCTAATAAACCATAGCTCCAGGGTAGTTTTTCTCATAGTCATATTTAGAAATGCTTACAGTCGGTGACATTTCCTCTCTGAAAACTGTACTCTATAATACTTTTCCCTTTCATTGCCTGAAAATATTTAATTTTTAAGAGTTACGTGCACTTTGCTCTTATTAATAATAAATACTAGCACTTTTGTAGTATCTTGTAAATAGTTTTTACCACAAAAATTTTCTTGCTTCCATAAACTCAGTTATATACAAGCCGAAATTATAAATATTTTGATTCCGAAAAGCTATGAAAATATCGCTGAAGGTTCTAGGCAGCAGGTTGCATCCAGTTTAGCATGCTCCAACTTTCAGTTTGACAAGCTAAACTGGAACAACCTACCGCTAAGAACCTTTAACAGCTCATTTTCAAATGTTTTCTCCACAAATATATTTATAATTTCTGGTAAAGATAAGACCTTAAAGTTCCAGCAAATTTGCAAGTATATTTATCTAACGAGTTTAATCCTTAAGCTGTTTATATATATGGTTCCTCAATGATATTCAAACTTATGAAATTTCAATATCGCTGTTATTCAGGAAATTGAAACAGTTGACATGTATTATTATCAATATGGAACCCTATATAGATGCCCACTTTAAATCTAAATTTATGTAGTAACTTATCAAAATCATAAATATTTTGATTACAAAAACTATCAAACATATCCAAACTAAAAATAAGACTTATGCTTTTGTAAAATATGAGCACTTGCCTTTGAGGCTAGCATCTTGGGTGCAACTAATGAGCTTCTCTCCTTTTTTATTTTTTGAAAAAAAACACATCATCCGTTTAGAATAATGTGTTTTAGATTTGATGCATAATTCAATAAAATAACGTATTAATTATTTCTTGAATTTCACTTTTATTTTTTTACTGCTAAGCAATAATTAACATTATCAAATGCTCTTATAGGATGTTCTGGATTCGCTTGATTATATTTTTTAAAATACTGCTCCGTTATTTCATCTGGTGTTAAATGTTCATAAATTAAGAAATCACTATCAGACAATAGTTTTTCCAACTCTAAATAAGAATAACTTGCAAGCATTTTTTCATTTGTTGCATTAGCTAGTGCAATTTGCTTTTTAACTCTTTCGCCTGCCTTAGAAGTATATGTGTTTTCATCTTGATAATCAAAAACAATGCTACTACCTTTCGGCACAATGGTTGAAATAGTATTAATTGCATATGCAAAATCTTTCTTAGTTAAATAGTAATTCAAGCCAAGTAAACTACAAAAACTTATTTTACTTTGCTCAAATTGAGAGCATTTAATTATGTTTCTTTCCCAATTCTTTTCTGTAAAGTCAATAGATATATAGTGTAAATTCGGAGGTATTTCTTTCATTACTTTTTGAATACGCTTTTGCTTATCTTCACCAGTTAAAGGATGGTCAAGTTCAAATATCTGAATATTTCTTGCCCAGTCAGGCTGACGATATGCAAAGGTGTCATACCCAGCGGCAAAAATCAAATATTGTTTTGCACCAATTTTTACGGCATTTTCAAGTGATTTTTCTGTAAATGCTGCTCTACCAATTGGAGTTGGAGATAACTGATTGTCAACGATAAAGCGTAACGCTTCATCTTGTGTACCATCAAATGATGGGTTGAAAAATTTAATTCCTTTTGACATATTACTTGAAATTTGTTCATATTCATTTTGAGTTAGAATATCCTTTGCTAAGTAATCATCAAAAACTTTCTCTTTGTTTTTAACAGAATGATACGCTCTTGAAAACGCACTAATCAATGCAGTCATACTTTTTTGTTCCATAAAATTATCACCTCTAATAATTAATACCAATTCACCAACCAAATTACAAGTATTGACATTTTTATTGTTTTATGGTATTATAAATATAGTAAAGATAAACAATTTACAAAACGTCACATTTATAGTGGCGTTTTTTTAATGTATTCATATGTAAAAATATTTTTCTAAATTCAAAATTACAGCTAAAATTCCTTTAATATTTTTAGAATTATTATGAAGAATTATTTTTGCAATATATTTGTTTAATTTTTTCTGGATTAATTGTATTATCATTAGACTGTTGAATAAATACTAAGGAGATCTAGTGGCGTCAGCTTTACTGTGAAAAAACATAAAAAAAATAAGGTAAGATATAAATTTTACTTATAAAAATAGAGTAGCTTTTGCACTACCCTACAAAACTATTTATTTTTTTGATTTATTATTTATGGCTAAGCACTTACTATGATTTTGCTTGCACTTACACCAGAATTAATTAAAATCTGTTTTAATGTTTGACTCTTTACATAAAATGTAGCATTTGTACAATCATAGAATGGATTAATTCCTATACCATTAGGCATTTTTTGGTGAGTTGCTATGCTTGTTACACTATCTGGAATAGTTATGCTGGTTAAATTTGTGCAGCCTTCAAATGCACTTCTTTGTATACTTGTTACACCATTTGGTATTACTATGCTTGTTAAACTACTACAACCTTGAAATTCATTCTCGTTTATGATTGTTATACCATTTGGTATTGTTATGCTACTTAAACTGCTACAACCACTAAATGCACTATAGCCTATGCTTTTTACACTATCCGGAATTGTTATGTTTGTTAAATTAATACAATTCCTAAATATAGCATCCCCCATATTTGTTACACTATTTGGAATGGTTAAAGTCGTTAAACCACTACATCCAGCAAATGACTGAGGCCCAATAGACTCCACACTATTTGGAATAATTATGCTTTTTAAACTCTTACACCCACTAAAGGCGTATTCATTTATAATTTTCACACTATCTGGAATAGTTATACTTTGTAAATTACTACATCCATTAAATGCATATCTATCTATACGTTTTACACTACTTGGAATATCTACGTGTGTTAAGTTACTGCAATTCATACATACTATAGATTCTATACCTGTTGTACTGTCTGGTATTGTTATGCTTGTTAAGTTTTTGCAGGTAGATGCCGATGTAAATCTTATACGTTTTACCTCAGTACCATCAATTTTATTTGGTATCACGACTGAGCTATCAGAACCGGTATATTCTACTATTGTTCCAGTTGATTTATCAAATTTAAAGTTTCCGCTTGTTGTAAGTTCTGTCCATGCACCGCTTTCATTTAGATAACACCCATCAATTGTTGTATCTTTAGCCATGTAGCCTTTAGAATCAAAATAATACCATTTAGAATTAATTAGCCTCCAGCCTGTAGCCCATGAACTTCCTTCTGTATACCACCAGCCTCTAGGATCACTCTTCCACTCTGCACTCGCTCCTATTGGGTTTAGTGCTAATAACGAAGCTACACATAATGAACTCGCTATTACTTTTATTAGTCTCAAACTTTTCATTCTTTACCCCCCTATGTAATTTATCGTATTTAATACAACAATATACAATTATACCATATTTTTAGTAATTTTTTCCATTATTTATTCTACAAACGATTGAAAATTGATCAATAAAAGACGTATTTTAGTATTATAACACATAAAAAAAATCGTAAATTCAATCTCTTGAATAATACGATTTTACAATTTGTTATTTAATTTTTTTGATTCATAATATAAGAATATTACAAATTACCTAAACGATAAATTGGAGTTTATCTAACTAATTAATATCTATATCACTACATTAATAAAGCACATTTATATATCTAAATTTAATTGAATTTTAATCTACATTTTTATTATCATTATCAAAATTATTAGATTTATCAAAAGAATAGAATCTGTAATACATTTTTCCAAAGTTTCTTCCTGTTAATAATTCAAATAGCTTACCTAAAAATAAACCTAAGATAATTCCAGGCGCCACACTTGAAACATATGCAAAAATTTCTATTCTGCTATTACTATTTTCACAAAGCATGAGAACTGCCATAGCAAGAAAAATCTGTGTTATCAAAATACAAATAACAACTAAAACAAGAGTAAGTATAATTTTTTCTGTTTTCATATAAAACACCTCTATTCTTATTTTTATTCTATTTCCAATAATTTTATAAGTTAGATATAACTTTTCAAATGTTCATCAAACAATTCTTTATTTAATACTATTGGTGTTATGGGCTCGCCATAAAAATCTTCTGTTTCTCCAATAACTTTGCATCCAAATTTTATTAGCATATTTACGGTTACTTCTCTTGCTTCAATATATAACTCGTCCGTATATTGTCTAAAAATCTCTTTTAATGAATGGATAGCCATTTTTTGACCAAGACCTAAACCTCGCAGTCTCTTATCAATAGCAAATCTTCCCCATTTCCATTTATCTTTTTCTTTCCATGTTGCAACAACCCCAATAACGTCTTCACCTACTCTTGCACACCACCAGATTGGTTTTAAATTAGCATCAATTGCAATCGATTCTACTGGGATACCCTGCTCATTAAAAAATACTTCTGTTGCTAATTTTATTGCATCATCCATATAATTTTCTGAAATTTTTTCAATCAAAATTCTAGAATCATTCTTTTTAAGATTGTTTTTTAATGCAAGAATACGAAATACTTTAAATGCCCTAACAATATTGTCTATATCCTCGCTATCTCCTAAATCTAAAATTTCATTCATAAATGTATTTGCTTTATAATCCCCATCATTAATAGTTGTCAAACCCAATGGTAAAAGGCAAATATCTCTCATTCTCTTATCACTTTCAGACTTTTTCAATTCTAAGTAATTTTTTGCTTCCATATTACTAACTATTCTACTAAGTGAAGCCTTATCAATACCCAGGTTTATCAACAATTCATTAAAAGGAGTCTTTCCGTTTTGCCTTAGGTAGTTTAATATGTGTGCTTGTGCAAGTGTCAAGCCTGAATTAAAGCAATTGTAATTTAATAAACCCAATTCTCTTACAATTAATCTTATCTCTTTTCTAATTACTTCCTCTTTATTCATACCGCGCCTCCAAATTAATTGATATTATCAACTATATTATCTCGTTTTTATTTTTTTGTCAAGTCGACTTTCAAAAATGGGTATACACCGAGAAATTATAATCTGTCTACTACACAATTTGAGTTGGCTTGATTGCGATGTTGAGACTAAAATAATAGCATAAATTTAAGATATAGCTGAATTTTGTAGCAGCACTATCTTAAATTTATGCACCTCAATATCGCAATCAATTACTAGAACGAAGTCGCTAAAAGCCGACCGTCTCATATGGAGATTCAAAACCCATGATTTACACCTAAAATCTATATTTTTATTCATTTATTAATATTTTAAATCTTTATTTCTTGAAAGCATATAGTTTTCTTTATTTTAGTATATAAGATCCCCCTCCCCATGATTAAGTACTTATTCACTTTTATCTTTATTTAGGGTGGCGAAGTACTCCGGGGCATTATTTTACCTATCTTTATTAAATTTCCCTTCTCACAATTTTTACACTTTCCTATTTTTATTCCTGTTAATTTGAAAAACAGCTCCGCTGACGATAGATTCTCAAGTTCTTTAGGTTTAACCCTAAAGATTTCTAAACAGCGTTTAAACTTTAGTTTTTTATTTCTGTTTCCTAAAATTCCATAATGTCTTATTTTCACAAATCTATCTGGCAGAACATGCATAGTAAACCTTCTGATAAATTCTATTGGTTTTAAAGACATCACTTTTTCTTTATTTTTATCTTTATAATCTCTCCACTTAAATACTACTTTTTCATTATCAACTTTTATAATTCTGTTATCTGATATAGCAACTCTATGAGTATATCTACCTAAATATTGAAGTACATACTCCGCACTGCTGAAAGGTGCTTTACTGTAAACAATCCATTCTTTTTTATATAAATTATCCTTAAATGAATTAAATATATTCCTTGATGATAACTCACTAATGTTTTTAGGAAATTTAAGTTTGTTATCTAGGTAAAGTTCATTTAAGTAATATAGAAATTTTCCTCTAAATATTCTTGATAAAACTTTTACAGGTATGAAGAATTTCTTTTTTGATTTTACCCATTTAGTGTTATCAAAGCTTAATCCACCACCAGGAACTATACAATGAATATGTGGATGGAACATTAAATTTTGTCCCCAAGTATGCAATATTGTTGTAAAACCGATACTCGCATTCAAGTATTTTTTATCCTTTGCTAATTCTAGCAAAGTCTCGGAAACAGAAGTAAAAAGAATAGAGTACATTTCTTTTTGATTAAACAATGTCAAAGAATTTAATTGTTCTGGTATAGTAAAAACAATATGAAAGTAATGAGTTGGTAATAATGCTTTACTTCTCTCATAAATCCACATTTCTTTGGCATAAGCCTGACATTTTGGACAATGCCTATTTCTACATGAGTTATATGAAACCTTAGTTTCGGCACACTCATCGCACTCATATACATGGCCGCCAAGCGCAGCAGTTCTACAATCTTTAATTGAATATAGTGCTTTTAGAATATTAGATGTTAATTTCTTTGATTTAATATACGCTTCTCCATGTAAATTAATAATCTCTTGCAGTGAATTCATAATTTACTCAAATGTGTCTAATGGACTCTTTATATTCAGTATTTCATAATCCATTACATGTAAATATATAGATGTTGTTTTGATATTTGAATGTCCTAATAATGCTTGAATTGTTCTTAAATCAACTCCGCCATTCATCAAATGCGTTGCAAAAGAATGTCTTAATGTATGTACCGTAGCATTTCTTGTTATACCTGCTTTTTTTATTGACTTATCCATAACAAGTTCAATTCCACGAACTTTCATTGGCTTTTTAGTCTGTCTAGAAATAAAAAGATAATCATCTGGTTGATAATTTTTATATCCAAATTTGATCCAGTATTCTCTTAATATCTCTAAGTTTTTTTGTGAAAGCAAAGTATATCGTTCTTTATTCCTCTTACCATTTCTTATTCTAATTTTCATTTCTTTACTCATAATATCAGCTATTCTTAGATTAACAACTTCGCTAACGCGTAAGCCGCCAGAATATATAGTCGTAAGAATTGCTTTATGTTTTAAATAGGTTATGGATCCTAATAAACGCTTAATTTCTTCCTTTGTTAAATAACTAGGTAAATGCTTATCATACCTAAGTCTTGGGATTCTCAAATCGTTCCAAGACCTTTCTAAAGTTACTACATAAAAAAATTTTAGAGTACTATTGATATAATTTATAGTTCCTTTGCATAATTTTCTTGTTTTTATGCAATACTCTAAATAATTAATGATTTCAGGTTCACCTAATAATTCAGGTGGTCTGTTATAAAATCTAGAAAAGTTTTTAATAATATATACACGGTTTTTAATCGTGTCATTACTACGACCACGTAGTTCTAGATCTTTAATCATTTTTTCGATTTTTTGATACATTTTATCACTCCTTTAAAAGGCGTGTAAAATGTGAGAAGTGAAGTTCCTTGAGAAAGAACTTCACTTCTTATTTTTTCCATATAAAATTTTATTTAATCACTAAACCAAGCCGTCGCTTTTAGCGATTTAGTTCAATAAGAATATTATGTATTTATTTTATTTAATCCCCTCTATTTCTGACTTTAATCTATTGAAATATTCATCCATAAATTTTAATCTTTCTTTTCCAATTTCTTTTGCTTTATCTGTATACAATTTATCGGGGATTTTTTTGAATTTTACTTCGTACTCAATAAAAGGTGTATGTTTTGAAACATCTTTCAATCTTCCATTTTCAACTGTATTGCCTTTAATATATTCATCTAAGGATTCATTTACTGTTAGTCTTTGTCCAAATTGTCCTGCTAACATAAAAGTGCGAGCAATTCCGCTTGCCCCTATAACATCAAGCTTATCTGAATCAAAAAGTATTTTTGCTTCCATTGTATTAGGTTCATTTCCTGTTCTAAATCTATGTGTTATAATACAGTGCTTTATTTTCTCGATTTTTTCTTCCTCATATTCTAAAGTTCTTAATATATCCTCCGCAATCACACTTCCTAAAACTGCATGGTCAATTTCTCCTGTTTTATCTTGGCTCTCTTCTACTCGTGCAATATCATGTAATAATGCGGATGGAATAAGTATTTCTAAATCAATATCTTTTTCATGTTGTGCAATTAATAAGCAAAGATTATAAACTCTAAATACATGGTCTAAGTTGTGTGCTGAACAAGTTAATTTGTCTTGAACAATTTCTATAATTTTTTTATGTTTCATTTCGGTATCCATATACATTAGCCCCCTACTTATAAAATATTTCTATAATATAGAATACCGAACAAATATTCTTTTGTCAAATTATTCTATTTTATATTTACTTAATAACTTAATAATTTACTACATGCCATTTTACTATTCTGTACTAATTATAGAATATTTTATAAAAACCATATTGCTCAATTTTCAGAGAGCATTTCTTAATTTAATTCACACTTTCTACATAGTACGCATAAAAAAATCGTAAATTCAATCTCTTGAATAATACGATTTTACAATTTGTTATTTAATTTTATTGATTCATGATTTCAGAATGTTATGAATTAACATAATCGATTATTTTATCTGATTTTTCTTTTTGACTTTATCCTTAACCAGCCAGGTAATTGCTATAAAGTAACCTATAATAGGAGAAATCCCGTATCCCATCAATGGAATTGGGAAGTTCCCAAATTGTGTAGATATCAATATAATAATAAAATATATACCAATACACCTGGATATTAGTTTTGAGTTCTTTGGGGGAAAGATTATAAATGGCAATGGTAATATAACTAATGATATAACTCCTAAAACAAACCATATGATTCCGGTATTAGCTGCAAGACTAAGTATTTCTTCTACATATGATACAGGTGGTAATGCATCTAAATACACCCACGAAACAACAGCCATTATTAAAAGTGCTCCTACAATACTAAAACGAATTATATTGTTTCTGGTGTTATTCCATATAAGAATAATCATTGGAATTACAAATGCAGTTAACTGCGAAGCATCTGGCTGTCTTAGTAAAATGAGTGATACAATTATTGTAGTAATTATGGTCGCCCTCTGTTTTCCATTCACCAATAACCCCGATAACTTAATAATCACAATAGGCAAAACTATACTTGCCACATAGAACTTAATTGGTCCAAGAGATATCCATCTATGTACCCCTTCCATTCCTGAATTAATAAGAGTTAGAAATAGTAGTATTACTGAGACAAATATAGTGATGCTCTCAGTATTAATACCTTTCATTTTTTCTTTTCTTGATACAACAAAAGATGAAATCAATCCCCCTATTAATAAACAAAAAATATTTTGTCCAACAGTAAAGACAGCAACATTGTGCAAATACATTACTATCACTCCAATAATGACTGGAGGCGCTGCAATTATTAGTGGTATAAAATTTAATAATCTTACTTTTTTCATTACAAACTCCTTAATAACAATTCACTTAACTACTGTTGCCCCTTAAGTTTCATGGAGACAATATAGGAATATGGCATACAAACTTTTTTCATATTCCTATTACCCTCTTTACAACTTAATATAGTTAGTATTATAAATTAGACATTATAAATTTTCAATTTAATTCGCATTTATTTACTATTACGTTTTATTTTAGTATTGTGAAGAACTGTACATAAAAACATCACATTATCTATCTATTACTATGATAATGTGATATTTAAATACGTTATTAAATTTTAAACAATACATAAATTTTTTTAATCAAAAATAATTCTATTTTCTTTCCTTGGCTGTGGTTTACCATTTTTAGATATGTAACCAAGAGGAATGATACTATGACATTTATAAGTACTATCTAATCCCCATTTTTCCTTACTTTTCTTACCTAATTCAGTTTCAAATGTTTTTTCTCCTCTTGAAATACAAACAGAACCAATATTTATTTCTGCTGCTTCAAGCATAATATTTTGACTTGCAACACAACAGTCATGAATTGCATAAGGATAATTATCTGGTGCAAATAAATAAATTACTACAGGAGCTTTATAAAAAGCACTTTTAATACTATCATCATCAGCAATACTTCCACTTGATTTATCGTTTCTCCTTGCAGCTCCGAAAAGTTCTCTATTTATCTTTCCCAATTCATCATTTAATCTCTTATCTTGAACTACAACAAATTTTACCGCTTGTAGATTTCCTGCACACGGCGCCCATAAACCAGCCTCTAAAATTTTCTCTAACTCTTCTTTTTTTATCTGTTCTTCTTTAAAAAATCTTATAGATCTTCTTTCTTTTATAACTTCTAAAACTGTCTTCATATAATATCAGCTCCTTCATCAAACTATTATATAAAAACTTTTTTTATATGTACAGTACGCACAAAAAGTTCCATTAATAGTTTCCACTTACTGCCCAATATCTGTACAGTTGTTGCAACATCACAAACATGCATATCTTATTTCTTTATCATAACCTTAACCTTCATAATATCTATTAAATAAACTTTCTTTTGTTTAATAAATATTATAACAGATTTTTAAATATCACATTATTCAGTTTTCAAAGAACATATTTTATTTACTTCACCAAATCTACATTATACATATTTATTTAATAATTCCACATTATAAATTTAATTACTTACTTGTATAACACTCTAATCGTGAAAGGTGGCTACTCAAATGAAAAAATCTATTATTGTATTTTCTATTTTTCTATTTATATCATTTAGCATGAATTCAATAACTTCTGTCGCTCAAACTAATACTTTTTCTGAGGGGATTTATAGTATTGAGGATTTAAAATTACTTCCAAATGTTCCGTATAAAGTTCGAAATGTTTCTGGTGGTAGGACTTTTATCACCATACTTAACGAAGACCTGATAATGGAACAATCTATACGCTTTGAGCCAAACTCATTGCAATATGTCTTAAATCCTATGCAATATGGTTATAAAGTCATAATAGCTGGTAGTGGTCAATTATCTTTTACATCTTAAATTTCAAAATTCCCAAACTACTTAGCATATTAGTTTGAATTGAATTGTTTGAATACTTATTTAAAAATTATATTAATATTTTGAATTATATAAAGTTAACCTTCATATAATAAAAGGAAACCTCTTGCTCGTTATTTTGATCTTTTAGTTGCTCTTTATTTATAAGTCTCCTTACACTTTTGTCCATTATTTTTTGAGCTTCCTATTTTTAGGGAGCTTTTATTATTTTTATCATGAATAATTTCATAAAATACTCATAAACTAAGGATGTCTCCATAATCAGATCAGTACTCCATTTTCAATCCATTTAATGTGGGAATATGATATTTTAATTACGTATTATTTAAGATATATTAACGTATAATATAAATACCCCGCAAATATTAATTATCACATACATATACGCCCCTTTATTGGGGCATTTTTTGTACCTATTATTTTAGTATTGTGCAGTACTTAAATAAAAAAATACCGCAAATTCATTTTTATTGAATAATGCGGTATTTCTTCTATTCTTTATTTTTATTACTCTATAAATAATGTAATCAAGACATGATTATCTAAATATATTTATTTTCTAACCATTCTTGAAAACTGAATGCTAATTCTTGCATTTCATTAATAAATCTACTAGCATGATAACCGTCACAGATAGCATGATGTACTTGTATTGATATAGGAATAAATATTTTATTTCCTTGTTTGAAATACTTTCCTGCTGTAAAAATAGGAATTAAATATGTTCCTTCATTATACACATTCAAATTAAATCCTGTAAAACTCACCCAAGGAATGCTTGATACCGGAAATGTATTGTCAGGTTCATTTGATTTCGGAGTAAACTTCATGATATTTCCATAGTTTTTTATATCGTCAAGATAATCACTATAAAAACGTAAAAAACTTTCATTATATTCCGTCCAAATACTTGAAAATGTTTCGTTTTCTTTATGAAAAATGGTATAGCTCGGATTCATGCTATCCCAATATCCTAAACTACCATTATGATCAAAACAAATACGGAATTCTTTATGATTATTAACCACAGTTGCAATCATATAAATAAGTGTAGGATAAAATTTAATATTTTTAAGTTTAATTTCATACAATAAATCAGTTATTTCTATATTGGCAGTCATACTATAAGTACATTTCACATTGTTTAAATAATGTTCAAAGTATGGCTTTCTACTCCAATGATTAATATCTATTAAATTAAAATTCATAATTCGGGCCTCCTAAAAATTTTCGTAATTCTATTTTAGAAGGCTTTTTTCCGTGACCTAGCCATTTCAATCTCCTTTTTACAATGATATTTAAGATTTAATTTATTATAGCACATTCTGTAATACCGAACTATTCAATTTTCAGAGACCATTTTTTATTGATTCATAACTTAAGAATACTACGAATTACTCTAATATTTTACTATTTCTTATCTCTTGTTATTTTAACATCTGAATTACTACTAATATTAATTTTTATTTTTCCATCCGCATTTGCTCCAACATTTTTTAAACTATACTTTCCTTTTGTTAAGAAATTATGTTATTGTTGAACAATATGAGAAAAGTGCGTAACATTTTTTATTAAAAATAATTAGGTATTTCTATCTGTGGAGCATTAGTATTTATATCCCAAGTATTAGGCTGACAATAAGCCATTAAAAGACTTGATGTACGTTTTTGAAAATTATTGGGTAATGCTTCAAATTTAAGTTTATTATAAAAATCTGCACCAATATCTGAATATAAAAACCAAATATCTATAGGAATATCTCTATTTATATATGACATAGTCTTTTCTATTAAGTTTGATCCATAACCTTTCCTTCTTAAATGTATTGGTGTAGAAATAGAACCAATTCCTCTTATTTCTAATCCAGTACCACAATTAAGATGATTTAAGTTATGTATAAGTAACGAACTTGATAAAACCTTATCATCATTTTCTAATACATACCACTTTCCATTTGCATACTTAATAGACGACTTACAAGTTAAAAGATAATCTGGTTTAGAAAGACCATCGCCCCAAGCATCATAACCCATCATGTATATTATTTCAAAGTCCTTTTCTTCTGCTTCACGCAAATTCATTCCAATACCTCCTGTCAAAAATACATAAAACCTGTAGCAAAATTTCATACTAATATTTATTATAATATATTCCTCGGTTGAGACACATTTTTGTACTATTGTTTATCTATATTATAAACTAACTTTTCAACCTTCATCAATAGAGGGCATAGTATGTTCAATTTTAACATTATCAAACTTCTGCTGTGGTAGTCCAAACCACTTACAAAAGTGATTGTTGCAATGGTTCATTCGAATAGAGGAAATCTTTTGTTGCTCTTTTAGGTATGAGGGTTCAAAAACTAAATATCTGTATTTCTTACTGAAAATTGTAGCAGATGTTTTCACAAGCATTTTTGCAGATGTAATGAATTTATTACATTTGTTTTTTCTTCTGTAAAAGTTAGTGTAAAAATTAATATAAATTATTACACAAATACCTTTAAACCATTGATTTAAGGCAAAATAAAAGAGTGCAAAAATCAATGTAATTTTGCACTCAAATATTATTGTATTTTTTGACTTTGCACCCTTTAAGTAAACCCGTTAGAATATTCTATACTTATCTTTAAAAATTTTCAGTTAAAAGTTCTTAATTGTAGGTTGTTTAACTAATGCTTGTCACAATGAAATTTGGAGCAAGCATTAGTGATGAAACCTGCAATTTAGTACTTCCAGCGATATTTCCATAGTCCTTGGAAATATCACTATTTCTGCTTTTTGAGATTCACATGTTTCTATGTGATTAAGCTGCTTTTTTGATAACGTTCAAATATTTCTTTCCTTTTTCTGTATCATATTTCCCTTCCCACTTAGAAATAACGATAACAGCTAATGAGTTTCCAATTATATTAACAACAGTTCTTGCCATATCAACAATACGATCTATTCCTGCAATGAAAGCTACCCCTTCTACAGGTATACCTACAGAACCAACGGTTGCTAATAAAACAACAAAGGATGCCCCTGGAACTCCAGCCATACCTTTTGATGTAACCATTAGTACAAATACTAAATTTATTTGCGTAGCAATTGGCAGATTTATCCCATATATTTGCGCGATAAAAAGTGCTGCAATCGCCTGATATAAGGTAGATCCATCTAAGTTAAATGAATACCCCGTTGGAATAACAAAAGATGTAATAGCTTTCGGACAGCCATACTTTTCCATCTTCTCCATAAGTTTTGGTAAAACTGCTTCAGAACTTGCTGTAGTGTACGCGAGGATAATTTCATCTTTTAAAATCTTCATAAGTGATATAATGCTTGAACCACACATCTTACCTATCAAGCCAAATATAACAAATATGAAGAAAATCATAGCTACATAAACACTAATAACTAATTTACCTAATGGAATCAATGAAGCTACTCCAAATTTAGAAACTGTTACACCAATTAATCCAAATACTCCAAGTGGTGCAAGTTTCATAATTTGATTAGTTACCCAAAACATTGAATCAGCCACACCTTGACAAAAAGCAAGAACAGGCTTTCCTTTTTCTCCAATTGCAGCAACACCTAAACCAAACATAACCGAAAAGAATATAACTGCAAGTAAATCACCTTTTGAAAGAGATTCAAAGATATTTGTTGGAACAATATTTAAAAATGTATCTGCAAAACCATGGCTAGATACAGTTTCAGCTGTATTCATATATTTTTCGATACTAACTGACGAAAGTTGTTGAATATTAATTCCACTTCCTGGATGAGCCACATTAGCCACAACTAGTCCTATTACAATGGCAACTGTAGTTACTATTTCAAAATACAGTATAGTTTTTCCTCCTATTTTTCCTACCTGCTTAATATCGCCTACACCAGCAACACCAACAACAAGTGATGAAAATACTATAGGAACAACTATCATTTTGATTAGTCTGATGAATATATCTCCAATAGGCTGTAAGTATGATGCTACAACTGGATTGCCATAAAAAGCAGCTCCTATTGCAATACCTAGCACAAGCCCTAGAAGAATTTGAAATGCTAATCCTAATTTTTTCATTTTAATATCCCCCTTCTAAAATGCTGCAACTTAGAATTTTCTCGTTTCAAAAACTTACTACAGAGAATATATTTGATAAAACCTTATAAGTATTTAAAAAGACAAAATTCCAAATTTAAACATACTTAATAAAAAAACAATGGATTTTTATAAAAAAAATAATGTTATTTTACTAAATTTCTTATTGCTTTTATAATCAAGCTATGACATAATGTCTCACTTTTGAAAATTTATACAAGAAAATTCAATTTCCGCATGTATTATAACACAAAAAATCATTTATTCTTATGTTTTTAAAATTCTGAATAATCAAAAAAATCCATTTTAGGCTTATTAAAATATTCGTTAGTGCGACTTTTATAAATTAAATTTATTATAATTCCAACTCAAATAATATACGTTAAACCCTCTATTTTAGTGCCTTAAGTACATATTAGAAGATGCTTTCTTGTAATATAGCATCTATTTCAAACATCTTTATATGAATTAGAAAAAAATTTTTCATGTCAATTAATTAATATGGAGTTTACCATGTGCCAAGAGCATAAAAATAAGGAGTGATATGAGATTAAAATTATGAATCTCATATCACTCCAAATGACTTTTCTTGCTATTTAATTTTAGACTCTGTTAAAGAACAGTGTTGATAATATACAATATTTTAAGGGAACTATTAAAAGTTCCTTTAATTCACATTTAAAGAAGATTTCGAACTAAATTTGCTTAATTCTCAATTATGCATTCATTTAATTGAATAATCACAAATATTTACAGAATCTAAACATAGATTGCTTTTCTAAACCTAAAATTCTTTAATTTATATTATTACATTCCTGTTACAATTATTTTATTAAGTATTATAGATAATTCAATCATAAACTATACTTAGACTATGAAATATCTTTTAACCAGAAATGAGTGATATACTTTTGTGGAATGTTTTATTGGTAATCTTGATGGATGTGATTCTTTGGCTATAAGTTGTTCCAAATGTGCTAGTTCAAAGCTTGCTCTTTGAGGCTAGCACTTTGGATGCAACTTTATAGTCTTAGAATCACCCATCAGAATTACCCAGAAACTGGAACAAAAGTATATTATTCATTTCGGTGAGGTATACGCATAAGTATAGATATTTTTATTTATTAAACTGTTTTTAATTCATTGCTAATAGATTTCTTTCCTGATATCCCCGGCTCTGTCATATTAAATGGATCTAAAATTTCATTTAGTTCATCTTCACTTAAAAGTCCTGCTTCTAATATCAAAGTTCTAATAGATGTCCCTGTTTTTATGGCTTCTTTAGCTAAGCTTGCAGCTGTTGAATATCCTACGTGTGGGCAAATTGCTGTAATTATTCCAACACTGTTTTCTACTAAATCACGGCATCTTTCTTCATTGGCAGTAATACCTTTAACGCAATTATCTATGAAAGTTTGAACTGCATAAGTTAGAGTATCAATTGATTGAAATAAACAATAGAATATAATTGGTTCAAATGCATTAAGTTCTAATTGTCCACCTTCTGCTGCCATTGTGATTGTAGTATCATTACCGATAATATTGAATGCCACTTGGTTTACTACCTCAGGAATAACTGGGTTAACTTTTCCTGGCATGATAGAAGAACCATTTTGTTTTGCTGGAAGATTAATTTCTCCAAATCCTGTTCTTGGTCCAGAAGACATTAATCTTAAATCATTAGCAATCTTAGATAATGTTACTGCACAAGCCTTAACAGCTCCTGATACTGCTACAAAGGAATCTAAGTTTTGTGTTGAATCTATTAAATCAAAAGCTTGTATAAGATCCATTCCAATAATCTCTGATAGATTTGGAACAACTCGTTTAAGATACTTTACGTCTGCATTAACTCCAGTACCTATTGCAGTTCCGCCCATATTAAGAACTCGCATCTCATCCATAGCTTTTTCCATACGGTTAACATCTCTCATTATAGCTACTGAATAAGCTTTAAATTCTTGACCTAAACGAATTGGTACTGCATCTTGCATTTGAGTTCTTCCCATTTTTATTATGTGATCAAATTCTATAGCTTTTTGTGAAAATGCATCATGTAATCTATATAGCTCACTTTGAGCATGTTCCAATAATTTTAAAGCAGTAATTTTCCCTGCAGTTGGTATAACATCGTTAGTAGATTGTCCACAGTTTACATGATCATTTGGATGTACAATAGAATATTCTCCTTTTTTACCTCCAAGTATCTCAATTGCACGGTTTGCTATGACCTCATTAGCATTCATATTAAGTGAAGTTCCTGCTCCACCTTGAATTGGGTCAACAATAAAGTATTCATGCAGATTTCCTTCTAATATCTCATCACAAGCTTTTACAATTGCATCTGCAATCTTTTTGTCTAAAACTCCAACTTCACAATTTGTTATAGCAGCTGCTTTCTTTATATATGCCAAACTATTTATAATTTCTGGATGCATGAACAATCCAGTAATCCTAAAGTTTTCAGCAGCACGCAAAGATTGTACACCATAATATACATCTTCAGGTATATCCTTGCTTCCAATTGAGTCGTTCTCCTTACGGAAATTGATATCTTTATTTTCTAACTTTATTTCCCTTATCATAACCTTCGCCCCCACATTATAATCGGCACTTCTTGTATAAATTATTGGTTTATTATCAAATTCTTCTAATTCATCTGTTGACTTAATTATAAGTGTCCTCTACAATATAATCAAATACATATAATGATATAAGTATTATAGATTTTTATTTATATGTGGAGGTTATTTATGTTTAAAGGTATGGAATATGTGTATGAGGTTAATAAGGAAAAAAGTTTTTCAAAAGCCGCTCAAAACCTGTATATTTCTCAACCTTCCCTTAGTGCAACTATAAAAAAGATAGAAGAGCGTGTAGGTTTTCCTTTGTTTGACCGAAGTACAAATCCAATTCAATTAACTCCTTGTGGACAGGAGTATGTAAAATGTATAGAAAAGATTCTTGATATTAAAAATGGATTCGAGAATTTCTTAAGCAATATGAATGAGTTACGTACTGGAAATATAGCCATAGGCGGAAGTAATCTTTTTGCTTCTTATATTCTTCCTCCTATAATCACAGATTTTAGAGAAAAATTTCCACTTGTTTCTATTCATATGGTTGAAGCTAATACTGCGCTTTTAGAGCAGCAACTCTTCTCAGGTACTTTAGATCTTGTTATAGATAATTATGAGTTTAACGAAAATATATATTCTAGACATAAGTACTGTAATGAAAACTTGCTTTTAGCTGTTCCAAAGAAATTTGAAGTTAATAGTAAAACCATAAATTATCAATTAACTGCTCATGACATAATAAATAATAAACATCTTGATTCATCTACACCTAGTGTCCCTTTGGAACTATTTAAAGATGAACCATTTCTATTTTTAAGATCTGGAAATGATACACGAAAACGTGCTGAGAAGATATGTCAACATCATAACTTTTCACCAAATGTGATTTTAAAATTAGATCAGTTAGTTACGTCATATAACCTTACCTGCTATGGAATGGGCATCAGCTTTTTAAGTGATACCCTTATAAGATATACCAAACCTGACCCTAATGTAATTTATTATAAGCTGAATGAGGATAGCATTTGCCGTAACGTATATTTCTACACCAAAAAGGGAAAATACTTCACGCGAGCAATGGAAGAGTTCTTAAAAATGGCTATACCTGAAATTAATGAGGATATAACTTAGAATTATGTGATAAAATACCGAAAGGGCAGGTACTCTGTTGTTCCGGTTACTGAGAATAAGTTGAGGATTTCTAGCATCAGAAGTTGCACCATTTCAGCATGCTCCCGAGGCAAGCTCGTGACAAGCAAAATGGAACAACTTCTAATGAAGAAATTCCTACAACATATTCTCTAATATAACACTGCACAAAAGAGTACCTGTCCTTTCTGATATAGTATATATTTTAATCCATAAACATAATTCTTAGATTGGATATCTATATCTTGTAGTTTATTCAAAAAGCTTTTAGAAAATGAAAGCACCAACTTTTCTTAAATTGAAAGGTTGGTATTTTTGTTTTTGGCTGCGTTTTAATGTAATGTTGAAATATACCCCAAAAAATTATTGGCGAGATTATCCACCTATAATACTAAATATAAGAATACTACGAAGTGAACCTTTTGTGAACTACTTGCAGAGAATTATTTAACATAATTCACCAGGTTTTTTCTCCTCTCAGACGCTTTCGTATCCGCTCCTGATCTGTATCCTAACAAAATAACACACACAGGTTTATAACCTTCAGGAAGGTTCAGCTCTTTTATGAATTGGTTATCGGGATCTGCATCAATGAGTTGCGGCAAACCACTAACCCAGCATGAGCCAACATCTAAAGAGTTAGCGGCATTCATCATATTTCCGGCAGCAAGAGAACAGTTTTCTGCGGTGTACATTTCCGTTTTGTCACCTGAAATCACAACAATAGTAGGGGCGTTATGAAATAAATGAACTTTTTCATTGTTCCCTATCTTTTGTAAAAACTGAGCTTTTTTATCATTTTTCATCTGATCTAAAAACGCAATAGGCATCATTGCGTATACTTTTTTTATTGCTTCAGATAATTGATTAATTAAACGCTCATTTTGAACGACTGTGAAATGCCATGACTGTTGATTTGATGCTGAAGGTGCATATGTTCCGGCTTCCAAAATAGCTTCAAGTTCAGTATCCTTGATTTGTTCTGGCTTAAAACTTTTAATACTACGTCTGTTTTTAATTACTGACAATGTTTCATTCATAATAAAATCCTCCATTGATTTAGTTCTGCTTACTTTATACGCATTTGCTTATAAATACTTTTTCATATTCCTAAGCACAATTTCATACCCAATTGGATACATGTGACCCCCATCAAATGTGAGCTCTTTCCTCAAATTCCCGTCAGCATCGGCTAATCCATCATTGACATTGATAAATTCATAGTGGTACTTCTGCGCAAGCAACGCCACTTTGCTGCTTGCTAATTCAAGTATTTCATTGTTTCGCTTTGAAAAAAATGCCTCGTGCTCGTCTTCTGACTCACCGAAATCTGCTACCGGATTGACTGGATAATAAGCCATCACAAACACCTGTGTCTCGGGCAATTCTTCTTTTATTTTGAGCAAAATTTTGTCATAATTCGAGAAGAAAATGTCTTCTGGAACGCCGAATCCCGCATCATTTGAACCAATATTAATAAAAATCTTGCTCGGCGCCAAATCAAAAATACAGACATCCATCGCCATCAGCAGCTCCGCTGTCGTTGTTGCGCGAATCCCCCGATTATAAATCAGTTTATCCAAGCCGAGGTTTTGCTGCATTTTTTCAATCGGGAACATTTCCATAGTGGAAGACCCGACGAAAACAATTTGTCCTTTTGGGGCCGTTTGATTCTCCTTCGCAAAGCGCGCTCGTAGGTCACTTTTATATTGCTCGATATCGGGGTTCATATTCGTTAATGATTTTGATTGTTCTGACATAAATAACAACTCCTTTTCATAATACTATAGGTTTAGTTTACACCCCGTTTCAGAGTATCTCACCCAAAACTCTATCTGCCTACTAAAATCAACTGACAAAGTTATTTGATTTGATGACATGGTTAAAAGAATAAAATATTGTTATTTAGCTTGGAAACTAGAGTATGCTGTGTGAACTTCAACTCGCATAGGCATTTCGGCTAAAAGCTCCAGAACTTCATCGTGACCTGCCTCTATAGCTGGATTAGTGAAATGACGAATGAATGAATCCGAATCTTTATAAAACTCGAATGCCCACAAAATGTCTGAATCCTTGTCATCTCGGCAAAGTATCCAGTCTATTGGACCATCTGGGTCACCATTGTAATGAAGTTTATTCGTAAGTTCAAATAGAGCGTCTCCTTTTCCAGCCTTCGCACGCATTTTAAGCACTGTACCAGGCTGCTTTGGGCTAATCATCATATTTCCTTTTTCTGTTGCAATCATAATATACCTCCAATATTTATTTTTTATTGACTAATAAAATAGATTATAAATTTACTGCATTATTATTTTTACTTAATCCTGCTATTGTAAGCAAAAATTAAGTATTGCCGATGATTTTAATTGGTTAAAATCATTTACTACGCTGCTTTTTATAATGTTGTTCCATCATTTCAAGCATCTTTGGAGGTACTTCGCCGTTCGGCCCCATAGCATTGCGGAAAGCATCCCATAAGTCATCAAGTCCAGAGTTTTCACCCAATTGTTTTTCAATCTCTGCACTAATTTTTAATAAGTATTCACTCAAATTATTCTTTTCAACATCGCTGAGGCAATTAAAAATCTCATCTGAATCCTGTTTGCTCTGTTCCGCCTGCATCGCAGCTTCCCTGCCGGTCTGTGTAAGTTCTATGTTCATAACCCTCCTGTCTGTCTCTGATTGTGTCCGACTGATATGCCCGGATTTTTCAAGCTTGGTAAGCAGCTGACTTAATGCCTGATTACTCATATCTAGCTGATTCGAAATTTCTTTCTGGCTAATTTTCGGCTGTGTTTTAAGCAACGTCAAAATGCGTCCTTGGCCTCTGTTTGGGTCGGTAAATGCTTCATTTTGATTTCTAATGTGATGCGAAAATCTGTGAAAAAGCATCGTCACTCGTGAAAACTGTTCCATTAAATTAATTTTGCTATCCATTACCTTATCCTCCAATAACATTATATTTTATTTTTATCAACTGCTCGATTATCAACCAATTAATTATCAAGTACTTGTCTATATATTATCAAGTACTTAACTTTCTGTCAATACTTTTAAAAAAATTGTAATAACTTATTGATGGAGAAATTTGAAAAACAAAAAAGCAGCCCACATATAATATTTGTGCACTGCCCATTATATAAATTTTCAAACTCTCGCAATATTTGAGTTAAGCCGATATACATGTAAAAACAAACCTCTTCAAAGAAAACTATTCCCCTAATTCAATAGCAAAATCCACATTTTCTTTTTCACTGAACCAATGAATTCACGTATTCGTCTGTCTCCATCCTGGATACTGTCATAATGTAAATCCGTAAAAACTGCAAATTTCATTTTAGCCCCTCTCATTTTTTCATTACTGTTCTCTTTTCTATATGTTTTATTTTACCGCATTTTAATAATTAGTGTTCATAATATAAAGTCCCAATCATTATAAGCAAAGGTGATCTTCAATTAAATTTATATTCTAAACTAAAAGATAATTTTCAATTCATTTAATTCTCTCTGAAAGCTACTGCATCAACCTGAAAGCCAATTCCATCTCTAATAAACTTTGTTTCATATGCCTTTCTTGCTGGATATTTCCCTTCAAATCTCTCCTTAATTATTTCTCCTAAAAACGATAAATCTTTAATATCTCTAAATAAGCAATCCATTTGCACTACAGATTTCAATGTCAAGCCTATCTTTTCAAGTCTTTCACTCAAAACATCAAATGCACCATTTATTTGATTTTCTATTGATTGTCCCTCATTCTTCATGCAATAGCTGATATAAACATGATTTCCTGCCTCAACAACCGCAGAGTGTGCCCATTCTTCGTCTATTTCTGTTCTTATAATTTCTCTCATTTAACATTCTCCTCATATTTTATTTTCGTTACAAATTCCTATTTATCTTTTAGTTAAACAAACACTATTTCTTCCCATAAATTTACTATTACGTTTTATGATACATTTAATTCTCTTTCAATTACTTTCATAAAGAAACCATGACAAATTATGCCTCATCTATGAGTAAATTAATCAACTGTTACTATATCAAATGTAAACGGAAATTCCTCAGCTTGTCTATTTTCAAAATCAACTTTATATCCAGTTTCATCCTTATAAAATTTATTATTCTTCTCGATCTCTTGTACTTTTTGCAATTTTGCATAAGAAACAATATAAAATGCACCATTATCATAAAAAGTATCCACAAACCTAACAGATGGAATATTATCATTTGATGTTGCTAAAGCAAATTGATAATCTTTTGCAAATAACACTTTTAGAATATTTAAACTATTTTCGTATTCAGTGATTTTCACTTTCTCCTTTATAGATCATTGCTCCCAACTTTAATTGCAGGTATGTCATATTATACTTTCTTATATTTATACATAATAGTTGAACCATCATTTTTATTAAATACTGGTGGAAATGTTCTATACTCATAACCAAGCTTATTATAAAATTTATGAGAACTTTTGGAAGATGGAATTTCAATTAAATTGCTATCAAGACACCATTCATCAAGTTCAAGATGATGTACAAGGTCTCTTCCTATACCTTTCCCCCTATAATCTGGATTGACGAATATAGCAGTAAAATAGCTTTGTTTTTCTTGACTATAATCTCTACTTACTCCTCCACAAGCAATAATCTTGTTATTATACCAAACTTCATAATAATGTCTTGTTTCAATAATGTTTTTTAGCCAATTTGCAGTAAATGTACCTAAATATTTTTGAAATTCACTCTCATTATAATCTATATAATTTACTTCTTTCATGCACCTATGTATAATTTCTAACATAATATCAACATTTTGTATATCCGCTCTTTTATATATCAATTTGCTTAACTCCATAATATTTTCCTTCCCAAACATTTATTTCGCTATTTTTATACCTTCATTCACAATTATTTACTATTCTACAATATCTCATATACATATTATAGCTGTGTTTACAAGTATTGCATATATCTATATAACTATTGTTACTTATCAAAACTATCTTAAAAGAGCTAATAATTACGTAACATGCATTGGAACAAGATTCTTCTGGTATAGATCATAAGCTCCATGTCTTTTAACCTTACTAATGTGCGAAATTTCTAATCAGTTGTAAAAAATCATCACTTAAAGATTTTAAATACGAATTTTCTCAAATATTTACAAACTAAAATAAACCTATGAAAATCTAAATTTTAGATTTTCATAGGTTTCATTAGTGGAGGCGATGCGTAAACTTAAAAATCCACCACTGATATTTTTCATATCATAGATCTTAGACTTTAATTTTATTTTTTTAAACTTGCTCCATTTGTTGCTATTACTTCTTTATACCAATAAAAACTCTTTTTCTTATATCTTTCTAAAGTTCCACTTCCATCATCGTTTCTATCTACGTAGATAAAGCCATATCTTTTTTTAAGTTCAGCAGTTGATGCACTAACTAAATCTATACATCCCCATGTAGTATATCCCATAAGTTCAACACCATCTTCAATAGCTTCTGCAACTTGAACTAAGTGGTCATTTAAATACTTAATTCTGTAATCATCATTTACTGTCTTATTACCATTTTCATCAGTTATTAATTCATCCACCGCACCTAAGCCATTTTCAACTATAAATAATGGTTTTTGATATCTATCATAGAATTGGTTAAGAATATATCTTAAACCTTCAGGATCTATTTGCCAGCCCCATTCAGATGCTTTTAAATATGGATTTGGTATACCAGGAAAAATGTTTCCTGCTCCAGCTTTATTCTTTTCTGGATCTGCAGTTGCACAGAAACTCATATAGTAACTAAATGAAATAAAATCTACTGTATTTTTTAATATTTCTTTATCCGAAGCTTCCATTTTTATTTCTATATTATTTTCTTTAAAGAATCTATTCATGTATCTTGGATATTCTCCTCTTGCATGAATATCTGCAAAAAATAGATTTTCTCTATCCTGTTCCATTGCTTTAAGTACATCACTTGGCATTGGAGTTAATGGGTAATTTGGCAATCCAAGAACCATACATCCTATTTTAAATTCTGGATTTATTTCATGGCCAATTTTTACTGCGAGTGCACTTGCAATTAATTCATGATGCATAGCTTGGTATAAGTCTTGCTTACTTAATTTTTCTTTTGGAGTCCATATACCCGCACTCATATAAGGCTGGTGAACTGCTGAGTTTATTTCATTAAAAGTAAGCCAATACTTTACTTTATCTTTATATCTTGTAAAAATTGTCCTAACATAGTTTTCAAAAAATCCAATAAGTTTTCTATTAACCCAACCATCATAATTCTTAGCTAAAGCAAGTGGAGTTTCATAATGCGAAATTGTAACTAAAGGTTCAATTCCATATTTAGCTAATTCATCAAATACATTATCATAGAATTGCAATCCCTTTTCATTTGGTTCTTTATCATCACCATTTGGGAATATTCTTGACCATGCAATAGATAATCTGAAAGTCTTAAAGCCCATTTCAGCAAATAATTTGATGTCTTCTTTGTATCTGTGGTAAAAATCAATTCCTATAAGCTTCATATTATCTTCTGTAGGTTCATCAGTTAATGGACCCATTAATCCTTTTGGAGCTATATCTTGAGTTGATAATCCTTTACCATCTTCATTATATGCACCTTCAAATTGGTTAGCAGCTGTAGCCCCTCCCCATAAAAATCCTTCTGGAAACTTAATTAACATAACTATTCCTCCTAAATTTTATATTTTCCTTAAAGCATCTATGCCATATTTAAAAACTTTTATACTTTCTTATATATTAGTGAATTTTTGACTATGTCGTAAAATACTAAGCATAAAATTAACTCTACTCTTATTCTTAGTATTTTTATGATTTTTGAATGCACCTTAAATCATTACTGTTAATAAATCTTCTCTATAATTAACATTTTTCTTATCTGTTTCTATTACATCTAAGTAATTATCGGAATTAGTGATTATTACAGGTGTTATTACTGAATATCCTTCACCTTTTATAGCCTTAATATCAAATTCTAATAACACATCTCCAGCCTTAATAGTATCTCCTTGTTTTGCTTTAGGAGTGAAATGCTTACCATCTAATTGAACAGTATCCATTCCTATATGAATTAATATTTCTGCTCCATTATCACTTGTAATTCCTAATGCGTGGCCAGTTGGGAATAGAGTAGTTAATACACCATCTACTGGAGCAATTACTTTACCTTCAGTTGGTTCTATTGCTATACCTTTTCCAAGTACACCTTTTGAAAATGCTTCATCTTTTACTTCTGATAAAGGTTTAACTTCACCTTTTAATGGACTTACTAATATTTCTTGTTTAACTAATGGAGTTTCTTCTTTGACTGTTTCAGTTACTTGATTATCTTCAAGTTTTGTAAAGAACATTAGCATGAATCCTATTAAGAAACTTGCTAATACACAAATAATTGCACCATAGAATCCATTATCCACACCATTTGGCCCAATATAACTTGGAATTCCAAAAGCTCCCAATCCGCCGAAAATATATAGTTTACTTCCCATAATTCCTAAAACAGCGCCACCTAATGCTCCACCAATACAACTTAAGATAAATGGCTTTTTACGTGGTAATGTAATACCATATATAGCCGGTTCTGTAACACCAAAAATACCTGAAATAAATGCTGGTATACATAATGATTTTAATTTTTTATTTTTTGTTTTAAGTAAAATAGCTCCAACTACACCTGTTTGAGCAAAAGAAGCCCCAAACATTAATGCAATAACTGGATCATATCCATATACAGATAGATTATTTATCATTATAGGCACAAGTCCCCAGTGTAATCCAAATATAACAAATACTTGCCAAAATGCGCCTATAAATAAACCTGCAACAATTGGACTTAAGTTATAAATAGCAAGAGTTAATGCCCCAAGCAATTGTCCTAACCACGTAGAAATAGGGCCTATAACTATAAATGTTAATGGAACAATAACTAGCAATGTACAAAATGGTACTAAGAATGTTTTTACTACATCTGGTATTATCTTTTTAAATCCATTTTCTATTTTAGCTCCTACAAATGCAGCTAAAATTATTGGAATAACACTTGATGCATAACTCATTAATATAACTGGAATACCTAAGAAAGTTATATATACTGGTGATGCAAATAACGTACCCTCAAACAATGTATATAACGGCTTAGCTGGAGCTGCTGTTATACCTGCTAATGTTGGATATACAAGCGCCGCACCTATTGCCATACCAATAAATTTGTTTCCTTTAAATTTACTAATAGCGGTATAACCTAAGAATATTGGAAAGAAATTAAATAAACAATCTCCTGTTGCATTTAAAAGTATATAAGTCCCATCAGTTGCATTAAGTATATGCAATGCTACAAATAATGCATTAAATCCCTTTATCATACCAGTTGCACATAATACACCTAAAATTGGCGTGAATACACCTGAAACAGTATCTATAAATTTATTAAGTGGACTCATTTTTTCTTCAGTTGCTTCCTCTGAAGCTGATGAAAAACCTCCAACCGCTCTTACATCAGTATAAACATCTGGTACATGATTTCCAATAACTACTTGATATTGTCCTCCACTTTTGATAACAGTTACAACTCCATCCATATTTTTCAAAACTTCTGTATTCGCTTTGCTTTCATCTTTTAATTTGAAACGTAAACGAGTAATACAATGAGTTAAACTATTAACGTTTTCTTTTCCACCAACATTTTTTATAATGTCTTTAGCTAATTGTTCATATTTCATATATAATTTCTCCTTTTTAAAATATAATATTTATAAAAAAAAGCGAGACCCAATAATAGATACAGTGCAACTTTACTCTATCTATAGTGGTCTCGCCTGCTTTACCAGTAACAATCCAAACTTTATATAATTTTTTAATTTATCTTTGTGTAACTCTCTGAATATGAATAGTCAAATATAACTGCTCTTCTTCAGACAACTCTTTTTCTAAGTACGACTGTATTTTCAGCATACATTCATAGGCTTTTTTATATTTTACCTTAACTTGCTTTAATAAGAAATCATCTTCCTCTGTTTCTATTTTTTCATTTCTATTTAAACGCTGGAAGAAAAATCTTAAATGCGTAACAAATCTTTCATAATTAAGAGATTTCTCATCAAGTTGAATGTTATAAGTGTATTTTATTATGTTTAATATATCTTGTATCATTTTTGTTTGATGAGCAATATCTTCCACTTTGTTGTTGGAATTATTCATTTGAGCATTTATTAAATGTAATGCTATATTCCCTGCCTCATCTTCAGGTAATCTTTTTGCAACTTCATCTTCAATAAAATCTAGTGCCTTTAATCCAACACTGAATTCCTTCGGATAAAACTTCTTTATTTCCCAAATCAATGCATTTGGTCTATTAAGGCCTTCTTCAAACAACTTTAGTGCATAACTAATATGATCTGTAAGTGTGACATAAATATAATCACTTAATTCAACACCTAGTATGTTTTTCGCATATTCAATAATATCGTAGCATAACGAAACATGTTCTGCCGGGATATCTTCTAATAATAATTTAAATTTTTCTGAAGCATCTTTTTGTTTAAGAATAAAAGTTTTTTCTATTAAACCTTCATCTACTTCATCCCCTATTTTCTTCTTGAACGCAATTCCGCATCCCATAACGACAAATTCATCTTTGTCTAAATTTTTAGCTAATAGGGTATTATTATTAAATATTTTTTTTATTATCATTTCTTTCCCCCTATCCATACTATTATACTAATTTATAATATAAAAACCTCAATTAATCAAAAAAGACAAAAATATCTTTTCTCATTAATTAAGGTTTTGCCTGATCAAATCAGTAACAATCCTAACAATTGTATGAATATTGTAAGTCAATGATAACGTTTATGCAATTAAATGTCAACAATTTTATTTTAGTTTTCTTAAATATTTTTAGGCATTCAAATAAGTTACCTCTTATTAAACTATAACAATACTGCCGCATTAACTGTTCATTACTTGTTGAGTATTATTTTTTTTCCACTTTCCCAGTAACAAAATATTACACATACAATACATATATCTGCTCTATATTTTTAAGTCTTTTATTCTCATATATGAATGCTATACATTACTTTGAACCATAAAGTTTATAGGTTTCCATAAAAACATAATAAAATTTACTTAATCATTAATAAGTATTGACTAAAAGCATAAACGGATATATTATAGATAAATACAGTCTGTAATATATTTGATTAAAACAATTATATTTAGGTTATAAATAACTTAAATAATCTTTGCTATAAAAATAAGATTTATATTAATAATAAAGTTATAAAAAAATTTTAAAGGAGATGTTTATATGTCAGAGTTTTGGGAAAAAAGTTTTTCAGAAAATCAAGCAATGTGGGGTTTTGAGCCATCAAGCACTGCAATTGTAGTTGCAGATTACTTTGCTGAAAATAATCTGAAAGATATCTTAATACCAGGTGTTGGATATGGAAGAAATATAAAACCATTTGTTGATAAGAACATGGAAGTTACAGGAATCGAAATTTCTCAAACAGCAATTAATATAGCAAGAGAAAATGGGATTAATAATAAAATTTATCATGGATCAGTATCAGATATGCCTTTTGAAAATAAACTCTATGATGGTGTAGCCAGCTTTGCACTTATTCATTTGTTAAATGAAGCTGAAAGAAAAAAGTTTATTAATGATTGCTATAACCATTTAAAACCAGGTGGATATATGATTTTTACAGCCGTTTCTGAAAAAGCTCCAATGTACGGTAATGGCACGAAGCTTGCTGAAAATTATTATGAAACAACGTATGGTGTAAAACTGTTTTTCTACAATTCTAAGTCTATAGAGAAAGAATTCGGAAATTATGGTCTTGTAGACTTTGTAGAGATTGATGACATATATAGGGATAATCCAGATAAACCTCCAGTAAACTTTTTAATGATAAAATGCAAAAAAGATATATAGAGCTGATAAAGCTAACCTTTTATGCTTACAATAAAATTATGTAGGTGTGCTAGTAAACTATTATGACAAAAATAAAAATATCAACTTTTCTTAAATTGAAATGTTGGTATTTTTATTTTGCCTATGTTTTAATATGATGTTTATATGTGGCCTAAAAAATCACAAGTGAGATTGTCCTCCTATGACACTCAATGCAATAAAGCTACGTATTATTTAATTTCTGCAAAAATTTCATGTATATTTCCATCTGGGTCAGCAAATAGTGCTGTTCTTTGATTCCACGGCATATCTTGTGGCTCGTGAACAGAAGTTGCTCCCTTTGAGATTAACGTCTTAAATGATTCATCAACATCCTTAGGACTTTCACATGGGAAAGCAAGTTCAAATCCCTGTCCAAATGACTCTTTCCTATATTCGTCACTATACACATACATAACATCTCTCATACAAATAGCAAACCTTACTCCATCATTTTCAAATTCAACATAATTACCAAGGTCATTTTCAATTCTAAATCCAAGAACTTTATTATAGAAATCTTTCATTCTCTCTATATCATTTGTCCAAATCGTAATAAGATTAATTTGTGCTTTCATCGTATATTTTTCCCCTTTCTTAATTTAACATATAGTTCATTTTAAAAAAATAATGTGAAATAATTTAACTATAACGTGGAATTTGCGATAATAATCAATCCACTTTCTGCTTACATAATAAATATGGTTGTATCTTTTCTAATTAATATTAATGAGACGTGTCGTTTACTAGATTAACAATAGCTTCAACTATGCATTTCCACGTTCCTTTAGGCATATCATGTCCCATGGCTTCAATCAAAAGTAATTTAGCATTAGGTATTGTATGTGCTGTATCTTTTCCTGCTTCAACAGGAATCAATGGATCTGCAGTTCCATGAATCACCAGTGTTGGAACTGTTAATAATGAAAGGTGTTGTCTTCTATCTCCATTAGCAACCAACGCCGCATTTTGGCGTACAGCTCCTTGTGGATAATAAGAACGATCATAGCTTTCTTCAGTATATCGTATTGCACGTTCTTCTTCAAAAGGAAACCCTTTGCTCCAAAGATTTCTCCACATATGTAAAGTATAATCAATGTATGCATCTCGTCCATTTGGGGGCATTGCTGTAACAATCTTCAATGTTTCTGGTGATATTTGTGGATTGTTTGGATTACCTGTAGATGACATAATGTAAATTAAACTATATATACGTGAAGGGTGTTTATAAGCAAAAACCTGGGCAATCATGCCTCCCATAGAAGCACCACAGATGTGAGCCTTCTTTATATTGAGCGCATCTAATAAGCCAGCCACATCATCAGCCATATCTTCCAATGTATAAGCGACGTTAATTGTTTTTCCCTCTTGTGCTGCCTGGTATATTCTTTCCATATCAGGAATACCCAACCCATCGAATTTTGTAGACAATCCCGCATCGCGATTATCAAATCTTATAACTTGTAAATTTTCCTTTGCAAGCATTTCACAAAAATCTGGTTCCCAAAAATTTAGCTGAGCACCATTTCCTGCAATAAGTACTATTGTCGGATTTGTCTTCTCACCAAAAATTTCATATTCAATTTGTATTCCATTTGCATTTATGCGTGCCATCGCATACATCTCCCTTTTGTATTTTTATTATTAATATAATACTAAAACGTCTTTTTATCAATTTATAAATAAACGATCATTATCTAGCATTAATTCACTATTACGTTTTATAGTAAGCATTACGCAGTAAAAAAAATCATAATTTAAATCTCTTAAATAATACGATTTCACAATTTGTCATTTTATTTTATCGATTCATGATTTAATAAAAATGTAAATCAACATTTCCTCTAATTGTCTTATACCTTTAATTAATCATGTAATGCAGCAAATTTATCTTTCTTTACAATAGACATTATCTTTTCAAAATGTTTTGTATACTCTTTCAATATATTTTACTGCATTTTCAAGTCCTTTTTCAGATTCAATAATATTTTTGATTTCTTCAGCATTTCGAATATATTTATCATTTTCCATTTCTTTAAATGCTTTAACTAAATCATATACTTCAAGATTTTTTTCCTTTAATGGATGTGTAGTAAGTCCTTTTAAATAAAGTCTGCTGGCCCAAAACGGCTGATCTACCGTAAATGGCATGATTAATTGTGGAACCCCACTAAGGAGAGCCTCTGACATAGTTCCGACTCCACCATGATGAATAATACATTTAGCTCTTCTAAATAGTAGTCTATGAGATGCTTTTTTTGCTGCCATAATATTATCATCATTTTCAAAAGTCATACCACTTGTTCCAGTTAAAACAATAGCCCTGTTACCGGTCTCCTTTAATGCTTTAATCAACTTATTTTTAAATATTTTAGGTTCTTTTAGAGGCATACTGCTAAAAGACACAACAATAGGCCTTACACCGGATTTCAGAAACTCCTCCATTTCATCATCAAGCTCAGTTTCAACTATATCCAAAAAGAAAAATCCTGAAAGGAAAACACTCTCACTCCAAGTTTCTACTTCTTTAAAGAGAAACTGGCTAATCGGATAGACTATCGGAATATTTTTCCCATTCACTTTAAACGCAAGCTCCCCTGCCTTTCTTTTTGGTAAATGCAATGATTTTTTTCTGAAGTCGTTAATATGTTTCATATAAGATAACTCTCCAAGTGAAGAAGCTTTATAAGAGAGTTTATTTAAGAATGGTCCAAAATTCTTATTAGCAGAAATGGCTAAATTAGGGAATTCATTGATCGGATAAACAATTGGAATAGGAGGCATACTTATGCAGGGAATATTTAAATATTCAGCAATATCAACCGCCCCTAGTGCTTTAGGATGATACACTATGATATCTGCTCCTTTTGAAGCCTCTAAAAAGTCATCCATGCTTTTTCTATATTCGGGTGTAATTACTTCCTTTGCATACTTTAACATTCTAAAAACATTATAGTGGCCGCCATTAAAAATCTTTTTTCCTTCCTCACTCTCTAGGAGAGCCATAAGATCTGCTGAAGCCTCACAAAAAGTCACACCATTTTCCTCTACAAAACTTTTAAAACTCCCCCCCGTACACACCAATGCTTCATGCCTGTTTTTTATGAGTTCTTTTGCAAGTGCAACATATGGTTGAACATCGCCTCTGCTACCTAATGTTAAAAATACTACTTTCATACATAGTTTCTCCTTCACCAATATAATCAGTTGTTAGTTAAAACTATCCCCTGTTTATATTTCTTATGTCCTTACACTTAATATATTCTGTCCCATTACGAAACTGCTAATTCACATATTATTACTATTACTTTTTATAAGAAAATGATGAAGATATTATTATTTAAATTAATTTGATACTAACTTTCTACAGATTGTGTATTATGCCTAAATCATGCAAAAAAACATTGCAACTTCTAGATGATCCTGTAATATTTCAATTTAGTCTTTACTTGTATTAATTGTTAATTATTGATTATTACGATTTAGTTTTGCTGGCAATGCCCAAACAAAAAGGGCTGTAGCCGGTCCAAAAACAAAAAAGCCATCAATCAAAAATCTGTATTCTTTTGCAATATTTAAACCATCTATCATTAAAGTACCAACAATACTAAATAAAAAAGCAATTATAAGACAACAAACTCTTCTGCTTATTTTACCACGTATAAATTTTTCTATATTTACTTTTAAGCAGATATTAAAACATATTAAAAATGATATTACATATGTTGCAAGTGCTAAAAAATAATAATAGCTTTTCATAAAAATACTCTTCCTCTCAATAAATAAAATAATTTAATAACATCACATCCTAATTATAACATATTTCCCAAATACTAAAATCTACGTTTTTATTTATTACCTCATAATTTACTATCACCTTTTATTTTAGAATTGCGTAACAAAAAAATATCACAAATTCATACTGAATAATGTGATATTTCAATCTACTATTTATTTTTCCTATGTATACTGAAAGAAAACTGTGAATTAACTCAATCACACATTATTCTCGTTCATAGAACTATATTCCCAAATTACTTATTTGGCTCAGAATCCCATCCATTTAACTTACTATTTCCATTAAAAATAAGTTTCTGCTCACTTAAATAATATACATCTTCATCTGGATAATATGCCATGTCGCCTTCTTCTTTAGTACCAACATCCAATATTTCCAATGTTTCATTCCCGGTATTTATGAATTGATGTGCTATATTTTTTCCTGCAGTTTTAGCAATAAAGTCTCCCTTTTTTATTAAATATTCTTTACCATCCATCCTCAGAGTTCCACATCCACTAATAATCATAAAAAATTCTTCTTGTTTTGTGTGGCTGTGATATTTAGCACTTTTAGCTCCTGGTAATATTCTGTCAATATTTATATAAATTTTCTCACTACCAGCTGCTTTACCCAAATATGAAGTATTAGCTTTGCCTAGAAAATCTATTGTGTATTCATTAGGCAAATTATTAATGTTTAATATATTAACCATAATTCAAAACATCTCCTTTACTTTTAATATATTTAATATGATATTATTATCCTTGAAATATTATATCAAATCTAGCTTTATTTTCTTTAAGAACATCTTTTTTCACTTACTACCACGTCAAATCTACAGATTATATATGATGTTATTCCATGGAAGTAATATCATATCTTATTTTTACTACTTTATCTTCTGCATTCCAAAATTCAATTGTTACTTTTTTTTCATGGTCTACATATCCAATTACTGGCGAGCTAGGCATTTGTTCCTCAGTCCTCTTATAATAGTTAGTACCATAAGCATTAATCACATCATCAACTGAGCTTCCTAACCCAATACCTTTACTTGTCTTCATATTACTGTTGGTATCAGAGTTAATAATAACTCTAATAATTTGTCTCTGTTTATTCGTAGCAATTTTTAAACCATCACTTAGTTTATAGTAGTCAAATAGTGCATTATCAATTTTTTCAAGATTTGTCCCGTATTTTTGTATAAATTCCTTACTATCAATACTCTCATACATTTGAATGCCATCTATATTTTCTTGGTTAAGAGTCGTTGTTTTGGTAAACATAAGCTGCTTGACCTTTGGAAATATTTATAAGCACCAAATATAATACAGCAAATTAAGATAAAAATAGTAATGATAATTTTAAATATCTTCTTTATTGAGAATTTTTTCTTTATAAATCCTAAAGTAAGAACTGTGACTGTTAACAAAAATATACTTATTATAATTCCGATAATACTCAACGTTGATTCTCCCTATTATTACATATTTGCACTTGTTTATTAGATTATAGTGCTACACAACACTTATTATAACATCATTTACAAAATATCACATATGCTATACATTCATTATCAGAGCCCAAAATAAAGATACCAACTTTTCTTAAACTGAAATGTTGGTATCTTTATTTTGGCTGCGTTTTAATGTGATTTTGAAATATAGCCTGAAAAAATTATAAGTGATATTGTCCACCTATAAAACTCAATGTAGGAATATTACGTTCATAATCTTAAATTACTTAAAATATGTTTCAAATCCATTATTAACAATATATGAACCCTTTGGAACTTGAATTGCTACTAAATATATATTCAGACAGTCGACACATGAACCCATTGCATTTAATAAACACAGAAATATAGTGAATCCATTTAACCATCCCAAAAAATTTAGAATAAAGGGTAATACAACTGACAACAAAATGAAAGGCATAATAGAAATAATTAAAAATCTGTTCTTTTTGACTTTTTCAGTAGTGTAAACAAATCCGAAAAAGCCATTTATCCCCCAATATATTTGACTTGATTTAAATACATTAGGTATAAAACAAGCATGAAGAAATTCATGTATAGTCATAAAGATGAAAATTGCAACAATGTATATAAGAGTAAATAAATTTACTGTGAAATTAATACTAAAGCCATGCCTACTACTGCTAAAAATTTCTTTCAATTGTGGATATAAATAATAGGAAATAGCAATAGATATAATCCCATTTATAAGCATAAAAGGCACTGATAGTAACATTGCTATACCCAAATTAGAGGGTTCTTTTAGTTTTGTCCATCCCTCTGATATTAGCTTAATACTAACTTCCTTATCTGCAGAAGGTATTTTCTTTAAATATCTCATTAATTAAAATCCTTTCATCAAAACATAATTGATTTTTATTGAATAATCCTTATTTCGGTAAGTTGCTACATAAAGCTAGATTTATATAAAGAAAAATGCTTCAACTAGAAAGTAGAAACATTTTTATGTAGCAGGAATTTGAAAATGAGAGTCGAATTTATGTGGATATCAACTGAAGTTGAATCTATGCTTGTTCCATATATGCTCATGAAATATATACTAACTAGAAATAAGAATTATGCTAGTTCAAAGCCTGCCTTTGATGCTAGCATATTGGACGCAACTGATCTTAGAATCATCCATCATAATTTCCTTAGAAACTGGAACAACAGCATAATTCTTATTTCGGTAAGTTACTGCATAAATTCTTCCTAATTAAAATCTCCATCATATATTGCTTTTGCCATTGGGAAAGGTTCAAGTGCTCTTTCTAGAATTCCTTGAACATATCCTATTAATACTCCATAGTTTACAATTGGAATTTCATATTTAACTGCATTGCCAATTCTTGAAAGCATAGCAGCTCTATTTAACATACAGCCTCCACAATGAATGATAAGTTTATATTTCTTAACATCATCAGTAAAGGAATTTCCAGAAGAATATTCAAAATTAATTTGTTTCCCTGTCATTTGACGTACCCATCTTGGTATTTTAACTGTTCCAATATCATCACATTGTCTGTGATGAGTGCATCCTTCTGAGATTAATACGTAATCCCCATCCTCTAAACTTTCTACTGCTTTAGCTCCTTTTACAAGCTCCATAAGATCTCCCTTATATCTTGCTTGCAATATTGAAAATGATGTAAGCATTATATCTTTAGGCGTATCTGCTGATGCCTTTAAGAAAACTTGTGAATCTGTTATAACAAGTTTAGGTTTTTTCTTTAAATTTTCAAGAGTTTCTCTTAGCTCATGTTCTTTTGTTACAATAGCTATGGCATCACTTTCAATTATGTCTCTTATTGTTTGCTGCTGAGGAAGGATTAATCTTCCTTTAGGAGCTGCCTTATCAATAGGCGTAACAAGAACAACTAAGTCTCCTGGGCTTATAAGGTCTCCAACTAATTTAAATTTATCTTCATTATCTGGTATTACGCTTATAATTTTTTGCTTAAGCTCATCTATTCCATTTTTATTTAATGCAGAAACTGAAACGACAGTAGTTCCAATTTTCTTTTCTAACTCAGCTAATTCCTCTGTTGCTATAGTTTTCTTATCTGCCTTATTAAAAATACAAATTGTAGGTATCTTCTTTTCCTTTATTTGATCTATTATTGTTCTATCATTTTCAGTAACTCCAACAGTAGCATCTACCACTACTAATGCAACATCTGTTTTTGATAAAACTTCAATAGTTTTCTTTTTTCTTGACTCACCTAATTCACTTTCATCGTCAAGTCCTGCTGTATCAATAATCATACAAGGTCCTATCGGAAGAATTTCTATAGCTTTATAAACAGGGTCTGTAGTTGTCCCCTTAACATCAGAAACAATTGAAATTTCTTGATTTGTAAGTGCATTTATAATACTTGATTTTCCAGCGTTTGTCATACCAAATAGAGCAATATGTACTCTTTCTCCAGACGGTGTTGTATTTAAACTCATATTATTTCTCCTTTGAATTAATTTTAATTACTCAAAAATATTTTTTTAAGTTGCCTATTCTATTATAATATAAAATAGAAATATATACATTGCAAAATAATTCTTTATTTAAGGCACGATCAAAAAAATAATGAATCAGTATGTTTGTAAATTTCGCATCATACTGTGCTAATAAATTTAGCTAATAGACTTGTTATAAACTTAATTTCCTTTCTTGCCTGATGCTAAATATTCAGCGCATTTTTTAAACTATTTTTCGTTCATGTGCCTAACACGGAGGTTAAGATGAGAGATAAAGATAAAATTAAATTAACTAAAGAAAAACGTGAAGATATGATTTCTTCAATAAAAGAATATTTTTATAATGAGAGAGGAGAAGAATTAGGCGATTTAGCGTCAAGCCAGATATTAAACTTTATCATAGATGAATTAGCATTAGAATTTTATAATCAAGGCGTCTATGATTCTTATAAATACATGACTAGAAGTATTAATGATTTATTATCAGTACAAAAATATTAAGGAGTGTTCATTTTGGATTATAGATTAGAACAAGATGTATTAGGTGAAAAGAATATTGATAATTCTACATATAGTGGAATAAATACAGTAAGGGCTTTGGAGAATTTTGATTTAAACAGCAAAAGTGTAAATTTAAATTTAATACGAGAAATTGCCCTTATAAAAAAAGCTGCTGCTATGACAAATAAAACCTTAAAATTTCTTGACCCTGAAAAAGCCGATGCAATAATAAAAGCAAGCGAAGAAGTTATATACGGAAAATTTGATTATGAATTTAAACTTAGTGCATTTCAAGGTGGAGCTGGTACATCTACTAACATGAATGTAAATGAAGTTATTGCTAACAGAGCTATTGAATTGTTAGGAGGCGTTAAAGGGGACTACAATTTAGTTCATCCTCTTAACCATGTTAATATGTCACAATCAACTAATGATGTTTACCCTTCTGCCCTTAGAATTGCGGCAATTAGATTAATAAGAAAATTAAGTGATTCTTTATCAAGTTTGCAAGAAGCTCTTCAAATTAAGGAAAATGAATTTTCAGATATAATAAAGCTTGGAAGAACTCAGTTAATGGATGCACTTCCAATGACTGCGGGGCAAAGCTTTGGAGCATATTCTAAAGCTATCGAAAGAGACAGATGGAGAATATACAAAGTAGAAGAAAGATTAAGACAGATAAACCTTGGTGGTACAGCTATAGGTACAGGTTTAAATGCTACAAATAAATATGTATTTATGATGACAGATATTATCCAAAACCTTACTGGCCTTGGAATAGCAAGATCTGATTACCCTATGGACATTACACAAAACTGTGATATATTCGTAGAAACTTCTGGACTTTTAAAATCGTGCAGCGTAAATCTTCTTAAGATTTCAAATGATTTGAGGCTCCTTAATTCTGGTCCTCGTGGTGGAATAGGAGAAGTACTTCTTCCTAAGATGCAGGCAGGCTCAACAATTATGCCAGGAAAAGTTAATCCTGTTATCCCTGAGATGGTTGCTCAAGTAAGCTTAAGAGTTATTTCTAATGACAGCGCCATAACCATGGCAAGTTCTATGGGACAATTAGAACTAAACGCTTTTACTCCACTTATAGCAGAATGTCTACTTGAATCTCTAGAACTTCTTGAAAGAAGCGTCACACTTTTTAAAGATAAATGCATAAATGATCTAAAAATGGATGAGGATAGATGCTTAGAAAACCTAGAAAATTCCTTAGTTTCTGCAACATCCTTAGTTCCTCACCTAGGTTATGATAAAGCCAGCTTAATATCAAAAAAAGCCTTAGCCACTGGAAAAACCATAAGAGAGATTCTTCTAGAAGAACAAATATTACCTGAAGATATCATTGATAAAATATTATCTCCAACTGAATTAATAAGAACCCATATCCCAGGAAAATAAAACAAATTGAATGTGCCCTTTAAAGTATATTTTTACTCTAAAGGGCACACTTTTATTTTAATAATAAAATCTTGGAATATTCCTTTCATTATCAAATCCAGGTATAACTGGTGGTCTAAATTCATTCATTCCAAAGCTTCTGCTTGATTCAGTTGTATTAAGTTCTGCAAGTTTTGTTACTCCAACATAAATATCTGATATCCTATACCATGTTGCATAATCAACTACTCCTGTTTGAGGTAATGTAAATATTTGTTGAAATGTTTTTACTGCTGCAGCTGTTTTTTGTCCATATTTCCCATCTTCAGCAATCTTAGGAATAAGTGGATAATTTCTTGCTATTCTGTTTAATTGACCTTGAATTGCTCTTACAGGTGCTCCTGATGACCCAAGTGTCAATTCTCTTCCTGGGTATGATACTGGTATTCCAGCAACTTTTTCAGCTGTAGTTAATTCAATATTATTTCCATAGTAACGTGTTAATATATCGTATGGTCCAAGACCTTGGCGTGACAATTCTTGACTTCCCCATTGACTTAACCAGTTAGGACAAGTAACGCTCTTTCCATCGCAATATTGTGCAAAAAGCGGCTGCTTTCTTCCAACTCTTCTTATATATGTTGAAAAGATTTCATCTACAATTTCACTTATGTTATCATAAATATTTCTGCCATAATTAAATGCTTGATCATAAGCTGTAGAACTTGTAATGTCGAAATTTTTTCCCTTACCTCTATACCATTCAGTAAATATTCTATTTAATGTGAATGATACAATACAGAAAATATTTGCTCTTATAGCTGATCCTGTCCAAGTTGAATATATTTCACATGAGGCAACATTTTTAATATAATCTTTAAATGGCACCTTATAATTTGGTGCTGATGGATCATTTGGACCACCTTGATGAACAATGACAAATTCAGGCACTACAGGCTGTGGTAATACAACCCCTGAAGTTGGCGGTGGTAATGGCTTGTCTTCTGCCTCTGGTATCTTAGGAGGAAAATTTCCATTCAAAGTATTTGGCAGTATGTCTATAACTTCTTGTCTCATAGAGCCTCTGCCTAAATTAGGTTGCAAATTACATATCTGATATGCAATTTCTGAAGGAAACACTTGGCACCCTCTTATAGCTATAGGATTGAAACCTTCTCTCTCAACAGTTATATCATATAAACTATAAGGTATTTGATTACTATTGGGATTTAAGGAATATTCCAATGGTGGTGCTGGTAGTTCTATAATATCAGTTAATCCAACTACATCAGTAATTAACTCAATGGTTCTATCATTACCTAAAGTAGATTGTCCTCTTACTGTTATTCTAGCTCTATCTACTGGAATATAATCGTTTCCTCTGAAACATTGTATCTTCAATCCACCTATTCTTGGTGTAGCACCTCCATTACTTGGTGTAGTTCCAGTATTTGCAGGAGCACTTCCTGTAACATTTCCTGCACCTAATGTAGCACCTCCATTACTTTGTGTTGTAACATTCCCAGCGCTTCCTGTAGCGCCTCCTGCACTTAAAGTGGCACCTTCAGATGTATTTGGTATCATATTTTCGCCAGTACTACCTGTAACATTTCCACTACTTATATTCTCCATAACATTCCTCTTTCTATTTTTTCAAGATATTATATTTAACAAATGCAATATTTATTACTAAAAAATATAATTATGGTTAATAATTATTTACTGAAAGTGCATAATATTTATGTACTCTTAATATCTTTTTATGTGAAACCTTTAATAAGAAATTTTATATTCCAGCTTAATTTAATTGAACTTATATATGACACGAAGGCTATGAATAAACGAACCTCTCTTCGAGACAAAATGGTAGTGCTGGTGGAAAAACCACGCAAAATACCCAATAAATCTTTGGTTCATTATTATCTTTCATATGCCTAAAACAAATTTTAGCTAGATTATACAAGGAGGTGTATTTTTTAAATGATGACACACAAATTAGATGCAAAAGACACGCTCAAGATAGAAAATGAAAAGAGAAGAAAAATATTGCCACCTGAACAGACACTTATAAATCTTGATCTGCAGACTGGAGATGTAATGGCTGATATAGGATGCGGCATTGGATATTTTACTATTCCCGCCTCTAAAATTGTAGGAAAAAACGGTAAGATATTAGCACTTGATATATCAGATGAAATGCTGCAAGATGTTGAAGAAAAAATAATTGAAAATGATATATCGAATGTTGAGGCTATTTTAACAGAAGAAAATCACTTAAAATTAGAAAGTAATTCAGTCACATTTGCTTTTGCAAGTAACATAATTCATGAAGTAGAAGAAAAAGAGAGATTTTTAAATGAAATAAAGAGAATAATATGCCCAGAAGGGAAAATTGCTATACTTGAATGGGAAAAAATTGATAGTAATTTTGGACCTCCTATTGAACGTAGATTAGACAGGATGGATCTAATAAAACTATTAGATGAACTTAATTTTTCAACTATATCAACTATAGATATTGGTGAAGACTTCTACGGAATAATCGCCCAAAAATAAATCAATTTCTATTGATAAACCAACTATAATCCATACTTATGCGTATATCTCGCCGAAATAAGAATTATGCTGTTGTTCCAGTTTCTAAGGAAATTATGATGGATGATTCTAAGATCACAAGTTGTACCCAAGATGCTGGCCTCAAAGGCAAGCGCTCACAGAGAAAGTTCGAAGAACGAAATGTAAAATTTCGATTCTCACTTTTTGAGCTAGCACATTTGGAACAACTTTTAATCTAAGAATCAAAACCATCAAATTCCTAATGAAACATTTCACAAAAGCATAATTCTTATTCCTAGTTAGGATATATTCCATAGTATAAATCTAACTTTTAATTGGTTTATCATAGGGTTCCCCATTGAAAGTTTGAAATATATTACGCAGAGAAATTTTCATATTCATCTGTAACAAATATATATTCAATTTGGACTGATATCCATATAATTTCGACTCTCATTCTGGAGCCTATTCATAAACAACCTAAGAGTTAGGCTTATTAGATGAACAGATTTACAAAATTACTAAGAGACTTTAAGTTCATATCTTCACAAGAAATCATAAATATATTTGTAACTACAAGGGTAATAATATGGAGAAAACATTTGAAAATGAGCTGTTAAAGGCTCTTAAGCAGAGAACCCAAATCTTTGATTTAGTGATAATCGCTTACTCAGCTAACGAACGTGAGTAGAGTTTCCGCTAATGGTCGTTCTATTTTAGCTTGTCAAACTGAAAGTTCGAGCATGCTAAAATTATACAACCTGATGCTTAGAACCTTCAGCGATATTTTCATAGCTTTTCGGAACAAAAGTATGTTATTCATTTTGGCGAGTTATATGCATAAGTATAGATCACAGTTGGTTTATCTCCTGAAATATATTCAATACTCGAAAGTAGAAACATTTTTGCGCAGCAGGCATTTAAAAATGAGCTGTTAAAAGTGCTTTATTGTAGGTTGTTCTACTTGTGCTTGTCACACTGAAAGTGGGAGCAAGCACAAGTGGCGACAACCTGCAATTTAGCACTTTCAGCGAAATTTTTATAGTCCTGCGAAGCAACAATGTTTTTACTTTCGGTTGGCTATATGTATGATTCTAATCCATACTTGGTTTATCTATATTTATATCACAAAAAAGAGCCCCTCTTTATAAGAACTCTTTTTTATCTAGATTTCTAATCTAGCTTAATTGAATTAAATGGCTATACTCGTCCAAAATAGAATCTAATTGTTGACTTGCAACAATTACCTCAGGATCGAACAAATCAACTTTTTCCTTTATTATATTTAGAAGGTTTTGTTCCATCTCATAAATTTGCCTATCTATTTTGTTTATAGAATCCATAATTAATTCTCCTTTATTTGTTAATATCTTTAAGAATTTTTTTATAATTTTATCAGATAAACCAGTAAGGTATGTTGCCAAAATTGCTGCATAAGGAGGGTTTGCTTCTATTTTCTACTGATTTATTTTAATTTGTTTTGACACTAATATATTAACCTTAACTTACACTTATACTCTTTAAAAATATTAGAAAAAATAGTATTAATATAACATCTTGCCTACGTTTAACCAATTTCATACATAATATCAAATATAAAAGTAAATTTATATCTTAAAAATAAGTGCTTATGAGTAGTCATTAATAAATTAAAACAATCTATCCTAAAAACTCTATTTTTACTAATTATAACTTGAATATATATTACAATGTTTCATAGACTACTCTTGATACAACATTCAAACTTATTAAATTGCACCCCCGGCCATTATTCTTCTCTTTTACCAGCCCCTTATTAATTAAGGGGCTAGTTTTATTAAATTATATATTTTTAAATTTATAGAATTGTTGTGCCTAATTTTGAATATTTTATTCATTTGAGGGCAAGCTATTTTCATATTAATTTTTGTAAAAAGGAGAATTTTAATGAACAAAATGCTATTTCAAACTCGTAGAGAAAGAATTATATCATTTATTAAACTACTAAATAAAGATCTTGATTTAAGTTTTACTGAAAAGGAGATCGAAGATGATAATTTCACAGATATGCCTAAAAAGAATAATGTTATCCCATTTAAAAAAGTTGAATAACAATGTATCTATATTTATTAAAGTAGTCCAAGATATCTAAATATAATAAGCAAAAAAGAGTGCCAATTGTTGTTTGTTATATGTTAAAAAACTTAACAACATAATACTCACTCTTTTTTTAATTTATTAAAGAAATATTTTATTACGGTAATCTTCTGAACATTTCATTTCCTTTAATCGTTCTATTACGGAGCTGTCTCCCCAAAAATGCATTGGAAACACTTTATCTGTATTAGTGTTTTTCATGAAATAATCAAATCCTAAATAAAATTCTTCTCCTTGTCTAGGGTCTAAAACTACAAATGCAGCATCAAAATGTCGATTCTTTATCTTATTAATTTCTTCTTCAAATCTTTCTCTTGCATTTTCATTATCCTTTTGATCTCTTCCATTCCACCACCATAAATTAAGATCTCCTGCATGATAGATTGTTTTATCTTCTGCTGTTACAATAAATGCTACGCCCTCATCTGTGGAATTTAAAGTCTCTATTTTCAAATTTGATATTTCAAAAGTTTTATTAATATCTATAAATTCTATTTTTTCATAAACCTCATCATCAACACCATGAGTATTAAAAAATTTTCTACCAAATTTCTTCTTGATATCTTTTGAAAAAATGTACACAACATTTGGATATTTATTTAATAACTGAAAAATATCTATATTAAAATGATCATGGTGATTATGGCTTGAAAACACGTATATTGTCTTTTCTGGATCAAAATCTGGAAGCTGACCTTTAAAATAATCAAATATCAAAACTACTTTATCAAGTTCAACTGAAAAACAGCTATGTTCAACATATGTAATATTCATTTGCATCATCCTTTTTTTATAAATTTCATCTCATGCTCTACATCCACAAGAGTAATCTTCACCAATTTAACTTAAATAATCAATTCTTTAAGACAAGCAAAATCACTGGCGAATATATTTTATTTTTTACTCTCTATCAAATCTTAACTTACTAATCTTAAATAAATCCTATCATAACAACTATAAATATCAAAAATAAAACTGCTAATCCAGTAACCAATACCTTTACTTTAAGCATTGAATAAAGTATTTTACAAAACTCTTCTTTTAGAAATTTAGAAAATACATTTATTTTTTCCTTGTAGTTTATATAAAGAAGTATTAGTAATATAGCGATTAAAACTGCTATTAATAGATACCATTTTGATATTTCATTATATTTATTCCAGTTTGCTCCAAGAACCCTTCCCAATGATATAAATGTAGTAGTCCATATTAATGCACCTAAATATGCACTAATCGCAAACTTCTTATATGATACCTTAGTCATACCAGAAAAGTAGCCTGTAATATGCCTTATTCCTGGAATAAAATATGCTACAATCAACAATATACCACCATATTTTTGATACCATGTTGAAATCTTATCCATCCTATTTTTATTTAGATGAATATAAAATCCATATTTCTCAATTAATCTTATTTCTAATGCCCTGCCAATGAAATATGATATAGTAATGCCTATTATAGCCCCACTTGTAGCCACTATAATGCTGAGCAGATAACTCATTTTATTCATATAAACAACATATCCACAATAAGTCATTAGTGCCTCACCAGGCAAAGGAAATGCTATTAATTCTAACACTAAACTTATAAGCACTGCTATATATCCGTAATGATTAAACAATTCTATAACATGATCCAATACTCTCACTTCCACGGCTTAATAATTTTCTGCATACTTCCTTAGCAATAAATCTTATCTTAATTCTCCATATTTTATAAAGAGTCGCAAGCATATATGATTTATTTGGAATTAATGCATTTATTATATTACTAATTATAACCTCTTTTCATTTATTTTGCATAGTTTATAGATAAACATTATCTATCGTCTAACCTGATGTATATGTCAAATTCTTAAATCGGATATATAGGTAAATAGACTATTAAATATACTCATTAGATAAGCATATTTAGAAAGTTACAAAAACTTCAATTTCATTTCTTCCTTAAAAGTCATAAACTATACTTAAACTATGAAATATATTCCAACCAGAAATGAGTAATATACTTTTGTGGAATGTTTCATTGGTAATTTTGATGGATGTGATTCCTTGGCTATAAGTTGTTCCAAATGTGCTAGTTCAAAGCTTGTTCTTTGAGGCTAGCACTTTGGATGCAACTTTATAGCCTTAGAATCACCCATCAGAATTACCTAGAAACTGGAACAAAAGTATGTTATTCATTTCGGCGAGATATACGCATAAGTATAGACTATAGGTGGTTTATCTATAATCATTTAGCATATATTCCTTTAAACATTATAAAAAGCCAACAGAACAAATATAACAATGTTATATTGCTCTGCTGGCTTTTTAACCGCAAGGGGATAGTTATTATATTGCGAAGAAATGGTTTTCTATTATTCTATGTTACTAATTACTTTAAACCTTGTTCGTAGCTTTCAATCATGTGCTTAACCATGTATCCGCCAACGTATCCATTTTGTCTTGAAGATAAATTTCCTTTATCTTGATTTTCGTAATCATGTAATCCTACTTCTGAAGCAACCTCAGTTTTTAATCTGTTTAATCCTTGTTTTGCTTCTGGTACTAATGTTCTGTTTCTTCCACTATTATTTGATGACATATACATCTACCTCCCTTAATTAATATTTTGTTTGCAGTAATATATTAACCAGTATGATAAATTATAATCTATAAAAATATTAACAAAAGTAGTACAGATAGCTTGTATTAGATAACTTTAGATAATCTTATGTTTTACTTTGAATCCTTTACCATCATTTATGATATTTATCCCTAAAATATCAGTGAATTGTTTAAGACTTTTCATATTATTTATAAATTTAACATTTCCTTTAGCAATCAATTTCTTAATTACTTTTATTATGTCTTTTTTCTGAGAAGAACTTAGTCTCATATAATTACTTAGGCACTCTCTATTAATGTAAGTTAAAGTAGTCCATGCCTGTTCCTCTGATATGCTATTTACATCCATTAACACCCATGTAAAATCTTTTCTTCTACTATTTTCAGGATATGCAGCTTTAAAAAATTCTATAAAATGATTTATTGGCTTTGGATCTTTTTCTTTAACATACTTGCCAAGCTATGATTTTAAACTATTCTTTAAATACATTATTGTATTAGGCTTTATAGCATCCTTTAAATTATCAATTTTAGTATAAATATTTCACCTTGAGCATTTAAATTACTATTATTAATCATTCTTTATTAATTACATTGTAGACACATCTAAATTGTCATATGCACGATTTAGAGTATATCCTCTTCCCCCAACTTCCCTAACGTCTGATACTGTTATAAAAGCGCTATAATCAATTTTATTAACAATATTTTTTACTTTTTGCAGCTTCTCAGCTGGAATAACTGTGCTGATAGCTTTAGCTTCAACTTTTGAGTATCCTTTTTCTGCATGCAATAAAGTTACTCCTGTATCTGCCTCTGAGATAATAGCCTTTTTTATTTCATCATAATGATCGCTCATAATAACTACTTGTATCATTTCTTTTCCAAAAGTTAAAGTCTTATTTAACATAAAATAAGTTAAAAATACAACAACCAGACCATATAGTACATTAGTAGCACTTGAAAATGTAATCTGCAAAGTTAAAATGCATAAATCAATGACATTTAAAGTGATATGAACTGGAGTATTAAATTTTTTATTTATTATAATTCCTATAATATCAATTCCACCAGATGATGCATTTGCTTTTAATATAAGTCCTGCTCCTATTCCTATTAAGCATCCTGCAAGGACACATGATAATAATATATCATTGCAATAATGATGCAAATTTTCATGCTTTTCAAAAAAGTCCAAAAGAATAGGAAATAAAAATGTAGATACTAAAGTAGATAAAGCAAATTTCTTTCCTAAAAAAAATAATGCCGATAAAAATAATGCAATGCTTATAATGTACACAACTATTGTCAAGCTTGCCCCAGTAAAATGATTTATCACTCTTCCTAATCCTGTAACTCCACCAACAATAATATTATTCTCTAATATTAATGTGCTAATAGCAAAAGCTATTAATATATTCCCTAGAAGAATGTAAATTAAACTATTGATTTTTCCTTTCATATTATCACCCCAAGACACAGAATACCATAATACTTGAAACAAAAATGTAATCTATGTTACAATCTCATAAAAGAAGGTGAAAAATTTGGATAAAATAAAAATTCCAGAAGAATTATATTATTATTTTGAAAAAGTTGGAAAATCATTAACATATAATAAGAATGATATTATCTATATGCAAGATGATAACGCAACCCATTTATACTTAATAAAGGCTGGCCGAGTAAGAGTATATTCTTCTTCAAAAGACGGTAGTGAAATTACAATAGAGATAGTTGAAAAAGGTAGAATATTTGGTGAATCATCTTTCATTCAAAGTTCAAAACAGCCTACTACAGTAAGTGCGGTTAATGATGTTGAATTGATTTCTTGTTCATTAGAAGATCTGTATCCTTACCTAACTCAATCAAAAGAATTGATGATTCTGCTTTTTCAGTTGCTTTCAAATACATGTAATCATCTTTCAAGTCTGCTTAACCAAGCTTACTTTTATAATCGTTATGAAAAGGTAGCTAATTTTTTATTGCAACAGACAGCTGTTCCTAATAAAGATAAAAATATAAGCGAAGATTGCATTCCTTATTCTCATGAAGAAATCGCTTCTTGCATTGGTCTAAATAGAGTTACAACCACCAAGATATTAAACTACTTTAGCAAACTAGGATATATTAAACTAAAATATAAAAAGGTAATAATACTAGAACGAGAAGCTTTAATTAAATATGTAGAGTAAAAGGCTAAAATTATCTTAAAAATAGGCTATGTCTTAATATAATGTTGAAATATAGCCTATAAAAATTATAAGTGGGATTTCCCACCTACAATACTTAATATATATGAAAATTATGAAATATTTATATATATGTCTTTAAAGTGTAATTTTAAATATTTTTCCTTTCCTATGAAATAAATTGTTATCACTATAACTTGAATATTCTCCTACTTCTATGCCCAAACGATTATACATAGAAAATACCTTAGGATGACTTGATTTTAAATAAATTGCTTTATAATGTTTAGATTTATAATATTGTATTATGTTCTTCAACCACATTTCTCCATTTCCTCTGCCTTCTTGGGCTATATGAAAATAGTTGAATATCAAAATGTCTTTATCCTCTTCGTTTATCTTTATAGGTTCTTTAAAAAACATCTTATAATCAAGAATGCCACTACTAACAAGAGCAACACCTAAACATTTTTCGTCTTTCTTCATAATATGAAAGTCCATATTTATATTTTCATTGTTTCTTACATTCTCAATTAATTTACAGCAATGATAAACTTCATTATAATCATCCCACTCATTTTCTGCTTTAAACAGTAAATTTTGTATTATTGGTGCAAGATATTCGCTTTTAAATTCACTTGAAACTCCAAAATTAATACCATTAGTTTTGCTAATAATCTTCATTAACGAACCTCCTTGTATAATCTAGTTGTAACATTTGATAGAAAACTATTTATCTTTCTAACGAACATTACACCTCTTATTATTTTTAATATTCTAATTTATTACTTTGCCTACGCCCCGATAGGGAATATGCATTTCATATCTTAAATAGTTTTTTATTTAAATTCCTTAAAGGAATCTAACCAAGTTTTATATAGTCTAGTATAATACTCCTGAATAGAAGATAGATGTAAACCTCCTGGGAGGTCTTTTAGAACCTATACCCGTAAAAAAGCGTATCATTTCATCAGGTAGAATTCTATGTTTAGCTGGTTGGGTTTCCCTTCGGGAATTACCCGTGTCACAAACAAGGTTATAAGCTATCTGACAGAGTGGAAGTTCTATTCTATATCTAAAATTTAATTTAAGGAGATATATACAATGTCTAATTTTTTTTATAGTCCTGTAATAGGAATTGATGTTTCAGCTGATTTTTCATATACTGCAATACTCGCACCGAATGGTGATATTTATAAGAAGTCATTTAAAATAAAGCATGATCTCAATGGCTTCAACCACTTAGTTAATGAAATAAAAAAAGTGGAAGAAGAGTTTAACATGAAAACTGCAATTTTCATGGAGTCCACTGGCGTGTACCATTTATCTCTTTTCCACTATCTTAATAAATATTTCGATAACACATTTGTTATCAATCCACTCGTTACTAAGTCTAACAAAAATGGCGACATAAGAAAAGTGAAAAATGATAAAAAAGACGCTTTATCTATTGCAACAATAGGAAAATTTCAAAACATTAAGTTATCACAACAACTTAGCCTTGATATTTTTCTTCTGAAAAATCTTGTAAGAGAGTATTACAAACTTACAGATACTAGCTCTACTTTTAAGAAAAAATTATCCGCTGATTTAAGAGTTATTTTTCCTGGCTATAATACTATATTTTCAGATTCAACATCTAAAAGTTCAATTGAGCTTTTAAGTCAATATCCAACGCCACAATCAATTTTAGAGGCACCTAAGGAAAATATAATTAAGATTTTCCTTGATAGCTCTAAAAAGGGCATTATCTGGTCGGAAAATACATATTCCAAATTATTTAAGGTTGCTAATGAAGCTAAAATAATTGGCTTACCGTTAGACGGTTTAGCCGTCAAAATAGCCAACTCTATAACATTAATAAAAACTATTCAATCAGAGATTGATACATTGTTACAGAAAATTAACAATTTTATACAGTCTGAAACTTTTCCTGAATCTATTAGAGCTAATATTGAACTAATTGATTCAATTCCTGGCATAGGGCAATTAACTGCTATTACTATAATAGCTGAAATAGGTGATATTGATGGTTTTCTTAAGCCCAAACATCTTGTAGCTTTCTTTGGTATTGATAGCTCAGTTAATCAATCAGGTAATTTTAAAGGCGATGATAATAAAATTTCAAAAAGAGGAACTCGAATCGGTCGAAGAGCATTATATTCTGTTGCACTAGCTTCAATCCGTAACAATCGTAATGGAGTTCCTATAAATAAAGTCCTATTAGATTATTATCAAATAAACCTTAAAGGCAAAAAGCCTAAAATCGCCTTAGTCTCTATAATGCATAAAATTATAAACTACATTTTTGCTGTTCTCCGAAATCAAACTCCGTTTGAGCAAAGAGATCCCAAAATACATAAGCAAATGTTCCTAGAAAATAACTCTTTAAACAAAGTCGCTTAATTTTATTCCAATTTCTGTAACCGTTCGTGTTTTGAAACGGTTTGTTTGCCATACTCTTTTTCCAAAAACTATTTTTTTGAAAATTAACTTGACTATTATTAGCTGGTCTTTTTAAATAATGCTCTTAATTAATTGCTATTGCTTACTTGATTATAGTTTTTTTATAATGCTTATTATAACATAATTTACAAAACACCATGTATTCTATACGAATACTTCATCTGCTTCAATAACACCATCAACATATACCTCACCTAAAAATGTGCTTATACAATCAAGAAGATAATATCTTGATTAGTAATAATTTAAAAGGGGCCACGGACAATTTGAGAGTGAAATTTCCTTTAAAATCCTCACTTGTTATTTTAAAGTATACTATTTCAAATCTACCATGAAACAATAAAAAAATCGCAGGCGACTGTGGAGCCGTAGATTTTTTTTACGCATCTGCCTTTCCGAACGCATGTGAGGAAAATCTGGCAGGCGAATAAGATTTCTTTTTTATTCTTTTTCTATACAAAAACTAATTAAATAGCCTTCTTCATAAGTTATCCACAGATTCTATTACATTATAAATTCCTATAGAATAAAAAAAAGAATGTAGTAGATTTGTTATACACAAATCTAGCTACATACCTGAATATTGTGGTATATAGATTCTTTCATAATTACAAGACAATAAAAATCTAAATCACTATACTGTAAATGTATAACATTTACTCCTTTGTCACGCGCGCAAATGTCTCATTCCACTCTTCGACCTCTATCCTTTTATACAAATTGTCATTCACATAAATTGCTACCTCATCATAATTCGAATCTTCTATCTCTTCCTCAATAAAAAATGGCATCACTATAGAAATGCAATACTCCCCTTCTTCTTCAGGCTTACGCCCCATTTTAATAAAAAGTTCTGCTACTCCTGGATCTTTTATATGCACAATATTGCCTGGATAAGTGCCAACTATTTTAACTTCATCACATGGCGTTGGCATCTCACCTGTCACAAATATATAAATTATCCCGTCTCTTCTATATGCAGTAGCTTTTTCTAATGCTCTCATCATTGTTCTATATGGACTTCTATCAAACATATCTTTCTCCAAAGAATTTATTAATAATTTATATTATGAATATGACTCTTAATAGTTGCTTATCATGAATATTTCTTAATAAAATACCACAACACTCATGAATGTTGTGGTATTAAAAATTTGGAAATTATAAATCATTTTACACGCTTTTTCATTAGTTAATTTATAAAGATTAATATGAATATACTTACAAAGTTGTTAAAACTCTAAGTTAATATCTTCACTTGAAATCATAAACTATACTTAAACTATGAAATACCTTCAAACCAGAAATGAGTGATATACTTTTGTGGAATGTTTTATTGGTAATTTTGATGGATGTGATTCTTTGGCTATAAGTTGTTCCAAATGTGCTAGTTCAAAGCTTGTTCTTTGAGGCTAGCACTTTGGGTTCAACTTTATAGCCCTAGAATCACCCATCATAATTACCTAAAAACTGGAACAAAAGTATATTATTCATTTCGGTGAAGTATACACATAAGTATAGATTATAGGTGGATATTTATATTTAAATGTTATCTAAATCATTAAAATATCTGCTCATTTTGCTCATAGCTAATTTCTTTGAAGCTCCTGATTTTCGCCACTCTTCAATCTGTTCCATGGCCTCATTAGGATTCTTTCCTAAACCAACAAGTACACCTGATAATATAAATTCTTGATACAAATGTTCAGAGTTAACCTCTTCTTTTGATTCTGTTAAAGCGCGGCTAACTAGTGGAGAAATATAGCTAACCCAATCATCTGGAATACGATCATTTGTGTTATCTATATTTTCTGTAATAACTGTGTCTTGTCTCATTAAACTTCTATTCATAGATGAATTATTTCCAATACTATTTAATGTAAATAGATAATTGTATTTTGAAGCATGCTTTAATTCGTCTGTAATTATATCAAATAATACATCCCTGTAAACTCCTTCAGGAAGTCCTCTCCTAATAGCTCTATATCTTTCTACTGCTGCTAGCTCTCCAAATAAAGCTTTCTTAATACCTTCTAAATATGATTCAGGGACCTCAAAATTTTCTTCTTCACCCTCCATTGTAGCATCCATATCACCTGTAAAATCTTCATAGATCCCTCTAAACAACATATTATGTCTGCGCTCATCATCTCTAATAGATGATATTATTTCTTTCTCTTCATTTGTTGGCGCTTCACTAATAAGATAATCATAAAACAATTCATCTTCTCTTTCTCCTTGAATTGCTTTTTTTACCCCCTGAATTGCTATCTGTAACTGATCATCATTGTTCATATGATCATTATTACTCATTTGATTATTATTGTTTTCCATAAAATATTATTGATTCTCCTACAAATAATTAACTCACTTTCATTGTATTAATTTATAATTCATTTGTGCATTAAGATCAATAATCCCCTAGCTATGCCAATAATATAAATCATCTCAATTCAGTATACTTATCACCCACATTTCCATGTGGTACTAGCAGTCAATAAAAGTTACTTTAAAAAACAAAATTTATATATAAACCTATTTTGAAATATAATTCAGTTTAATATTATGGTATAATTTGGTTTACATAACTTGTATGTTAGGAGTTATTATTTATGAGAAATAAAAAGAAATTTTCAATATTGTTTTTTTCAATTTTATTAATATTAGCTTTAGGAACAGGATATTACTTATATCATAAACCTGAAACTTTGAATAGTTTTTTATTAAATAATTATAACAAAGAAAATATTGAACAAATAGAGATTAGAAGTACACTTTCAAGACAAGATAAATCAATTAAAGATAAGGCTAAAATCAATGAACTTTTAGCTAATGTTTCCAACATAAAATTAGTTCGACATTATGGTAGTACAGCGAATAAAACAAAGGGTGCTATTCATATTTACATTTATGATAAAAGCAGGATTACTACCGAGATTATCATACAGGGGAAAGAATATATTAATATTATAAATGACTATGATAACTCAAATAAAGAGTATAAAATCATTGATAATAGTTTAGATTTAGATTATATAAATAGATTAACTTCATAAAAGATCAGCATCATGCAGCAGCTGGCGATATTACTATCGGATAAAGAATCAGACATACATTGGTCTAAGATTAGTATGCCTGATACATAAGCTGCTGTGCTATCCTATTACAAAATTCAAATTAACTTTCTGTTTCTGTAAAATCATCTACTGGGAATATTATTCCACCTTTATGCCTAGCAATTGTTTGAACTTCACTAACTATCAAGCTATGATCTAGCATTTTATAACATCTTTCTAAATCATTATTTTTGACAGCTTCTGAAAATTCAATGAATTCATTAACCATACGGTGTTCATAATTATTTTCATTTACTTCTGAGCTAGTTCCATCATTCATAAGTAATTCAAATCTCTTACAAACATTGGCTGGAGTGTCTTGATATATACAGCCTTTATCTCCTTGAATATTATTTGCTATAGGTGCCTTACAATCTTTTGCACCAACACAAACACATTTAAATTTTCCATAATCTAAGATTAATACACCTGATGTATCTATTCCCCTCTCAATGTTTGGATAATACTCAACATTTTCTGGTTTACCAAACAAACCTACTACATAATGAATATTATAAATATTTAAATCCATTAATGCTCCACCAGAGAATTTAGGATCAAAAGCAGGTAATACCTTCCCCTCTTTAAAGCTGTCATATCTGCTAGAGTATTGAGAATAATTACACTGAACAATCTTTATATTCCCTAAAGTCGGAAGTAACTCTTTTATCTTTTTATAATTTGGGAAATATTGATTAGTTATAGCCTCAAATAAGAATAATTTCTTTTTCTTAGCTAAATCACTTAAAATTAATGATTCCTTATATGTTGATGTAAATGGCTTTTCAACTATAACATTTTTATCAGCCTCTAATGCTTTTTTAGCAAATTCAAAATGTAAATTATTTGGCACACCAATATAAATTATATCTAAATCACTATTTAGTAGTTCATCATAATCGCAAAAAACCTTCTTAATCCCATACTTATCTTTTAATTCATTCAATGCCTCTTCACTTCTTGGCGTTCCGCAAATAGCCTCTAATTCTATATCTTGCAAAAGATGACTAATTGAAAGAAAATCCTTTACTATCATCCCAGCTCCAACAATTCCTAATTTCATATTAATTCCTCCCTTTTACTATTGATATCTCTTTAGTAACCTTATCAGTAAATACTCAAATATATTTAACTAAACTCAATTTCTTTTTAGTTTTTGCTTATTTACTAATATATATTTCCTCTAGCATAACAATTAGCCTAAGCTCTTTATTTATTCGATATCATAGTTACTTTTAATAGCATTATAACCTATAAATTTAATTTAATCATCCCAAATCAAACCAATTAATAAAATTCAAAGTTATTATTCTTATCATCATAGTATTTGAAGTAATTCCTTTAACGAATGTATTTCATAGTTAGGAGATATTGATGATTCATTTACTGTTCCCTCCTTGCAAAACCAACAAGTGTCAATTCCAGCGAGATTTCCTCCCTTAATATCTGATGTGATAGAATCTCCAATAATTAATGTTTCTGCCTCATTGAACCCTTTAACATGATCTTTGACATAGTTAAAAAATTCAATTGCTGGCTTATTAGCACCTATATCTTCTGATATAAAACAGTCTTTAAAGTACTGTGAAATTCCAGCGCCATTTATTCTTGAATACTGTGTCCTCGCAATTCCATTAGTAACGATATATAAAGTATACTTTTCATGCAGTTTACTCAAAACCTCATGGGCATCTGGCATTAACTGCACTCCTTGATTTAAATACAATCTATAGGTCTTCTCCCACTCTCCACCCTCTATACTCTTCCCATACTCAGACATCAACTTAGAGAATCTTGTATTTAATACTTCATCTACTTTAATCTTTCCTAGTTCAATATCAGCCCACATGCCTTGATTGATTTTTTTATAAACTTCATACAATTCTTCTGAATATATTTCACCCTTATCTCTAATTAAACTCTTAAACGATTCTCCTTCATTTGCGTCGAAATCAAGTAATGTATTATCAACATCAAATAATAACGTATTGTATTTCATTTCATGCCTCTCCCTTCCCTTTTATGGATAACCCAACTAAGATCTGAACTTATGCATATAACTCGCCGAAATGAATAACATATTTTTGTTCCAGTTTCTAGGTAATTGTGATGGGTGATTCTAAGGCTATAAAGTTGCACCCAAAGTGCTAGCCTCAAAGACAAGCTTTGAACTAGCACATTTGGAACAACTTATAGCCAAAGAATCACATCCATCAAAATTACCAATGAAACATTCCACAAAAGTATATTACCCATTTCTAGTTGGGATATATTTCATAGTATAAATTTTAGCTTATAAGCGATTTATCTATATATGCCTAATTTACGAATTAGATATATATTGAACCATACATTATATATGTAATAGATTAGATTTATTATATAGAAATATTTCCATACTTACTATATCTAAATGATTATCTTAACTAGAAATCATAAATACATTTGAAAATGAGCTACTTATAATCTTCAGCAATATTTTCATAGCTTTTCAGAAAAAATATTTATAATTTGGTAAGTTACCACATAAATTAAGCTGTTGATTTGTTTATCTATAAAATTTCATCATTCCCTATTTATATAGCTTAACTATTTTTAATCATTTTATCAAACTCTCTTATAGTTGTGCATTATCTGCCCCATAACCTTTCCCTCTTAGTTTATCAATTTTATAGGTAAACAGCTCAATAAATAGACCTATTAGATGAAGCTATTCACAAAATTACTAGAAGTTTAAGTTCATATCTTCACTAGAAATCATAAATATGTTTGTGGAGAAAACATTTGAAGATGAGCTGTTAAAGGTTCTTAGCTGTAGGTTGTTCCATTTTAGCTTGTCAAACTGAAAGTTGGAGCATGCCAAATTGGATACAACCTGCTGCTTAGAACCTTCAGCGATATTTTCATAGCTTTTCGGAATCAAAATATTTATGATTTCGGTAAGTTATCACATAAATGTAGTTTTAAAGTTAGATATCTATAAATATAAAAATAATGCCAAAAATTATCACAATATTATTCTTGTTTGTTTACATATATGGTAATATAATACATTTAAATGCAAATACATTGCAACAAGGAGATTTATATGAAAACGAAAATAGAAATAATACTAGGATTCTTACAGTCTGGAAAAACTAATTTTATAAATTCTATGATTAAAAATTGCGATTTACAAAATGAAACTATTGTTGTCATCCAAGATGAATTTGGACAAAGCAAAATAAAAAATGAATTTATAAATTCAAATGAAAATATGAATATTATAAACATCGAAAATACTTCTAATGAAGAAATTAATGAAAAGTATATAAACAAAATTTTAGAAATATATTCTCCCCATAGAATATTTATTGAAGTTAATGGTATGAAAAATTCTAACTCTATAATTAATATGTTCAATAATAAAAATTTAAGAAAGTTATGCAGAATTGACGATATCGTAACCTTAATTGATACGAAAAAGTTCTTCATTTATTTCAGAAATATGAAAAGCATGTTAAGTACTCAAATCTATAATAGCAAGACAATAATATTAAACAATATAAATAATATCAACAAAAAAGACTTCTTAAATATTCAGAATCAAATAAAGAGAATTAATGAAACGGCTAACTTATTAGAGCATGAGCCTTCATTAAATATTAAAGAAATACATCAAGACGAATATAGAGAAATTAGTAGTCATAGTTTTTCTGCAATTAAAACTATGTTTTATATGAGCCTTCTAATATTGTCATTTACGTGTTTTGCTGCATTATCTATTACTGATAGTAATGAGTATTTATTCTATTTGGACAAGTTTAAAAATTTTTATACTGTATTCATTAGCATATTAATTCAAGGTATACCATTTATCTTAGTTGGAAGTTTTGTATCTGCAATAATACAAATTTGTATCCCAAAGGATACATTTATTAAATTTTTTCCAAGAAATATATTCTTGTCATGTGTTATTGCAGCTCTTGCTGGCTTACTCTTTCCAATATGTGATTGCGGAACTATTCCTGTTGTAAAAGGACTTATAAAGAAAAAAGTTCCTATAGCTGCTAGTATTACTTTCATGTTATCTGCCCCAATAGTAAATCCAATAGCTATAATTTCAACAATATACGCCTTTCAAGGTATGAAGGCAGTTGTAATTTATAGGATTGTTGCAGGCATAATAATTTCTATTCTAGTTGGTTTAATTATGCATTTTCTAACAAGGAAAGATGATGATATATTAAGTATTAATAATAATGCATTAAGTTGCGAATGCGGTTTTTGTAATGATGACTATGATTATTCAAGAAATAAATTTGAAAAAATCAGAGCAGTATTTATTCATACTGGCGATGAATTTTTTAATATAGGAAAGTTTATGATCATTGGTACATTTTTATCTAGCATTTTTCAAAATATAGTATCTGCCGGTACCAACATTCCAATTTTGAGTGGTAATATACCCCCTCTAATTGCAATGATATTATTGTCTTTTGTACTTTCAGTTTGTTCAACCTCAGATGCATTCATTGCTAAGGGATTTTTAAAACAATTCTCAGTTAACTCTGTAATGGGCTTTTTAGTTGTTGGCCCTATGCTTGATATAAAAAATACAATTATGATTTTTGGAAACTTCAAAAGAAAATTTGCCATAAAGCTAATATTTTTTATTATTGTAGTATCATTTAGTATTCTTATTAACCTTAGGCTATAGATATCCAATTTTGAAATTATATCTATGTGTGGCAAAACCGAAATTAGATACAAATTTGTTCCAGCGGACTAATGAAATTTTCGCTGGATAGTTCTAAGTTGAAGGTTGAACCCATTTCTGCATGCTCCAAAAGCAAGTTTAGGACAAGCAGAAAATGGAACAACCTTCAACTAAGAACCATCACAACTCAATTTCAAATGCCGCTTTCACAAACATGTATCTAATTTCTAGTATAATTCACAAAGATTAAAGTATTGGTATATATTTGGGTCTGGATATCTATACAACCACCAATGAATCCAAGACTCTACTTGTTACTCAGCAATGAGAAGGATTTTAGTAATAATAGCATATTCAATAGAAGGTGTGTACAGATCATTGACCTAGATTCAAAAAAATGTGTCCATAATATTAACCTAAGTCCACACAGATCCATGCCATACTAGAATATAAGAATATAAGAATATAAGAATATAAGAATATAAGAATATAAGAATATAGCAATTTTAGAATATCCTCTTATCTTAGGCAATATATTTTATCTTAAGATACTCTTTAATTTGATATGGAGATGAAAATATGAAAAAAATTAATGCGGAAGTAGTTGCAAAAATATTAATACTATTAGGTTTTTCAATATTCTATTTAAAAATTATTGTAAGTAATGAAATTCTCACATATGTACATCCACGAATTATACCCTTTGCAATCTTTGGAATGATTTCGATGTTCATAATTACCTTATTTTTAATTTCAGATATCTTTTATAATAATAGAAAAAAATTTAAAATTAAGAATCACTTTATCTTTATTTTTCCTTTGATTATGATACTTTTTATGCAAAGTGGTAGCGCAAATTCTGCCACTAAAAGCATTGATACAAATGGTAATCTTAACGAATCATCATCTACTAACAGCTCTTCCAATAATTCAAATAACAACTTGCCTTCCCTTAACTCAACATATGAATTGTATAGTGGAAAATCCGAAAGTGATGGGCAAGGTCAAGTAGATAAGATTCAGCTAAACATTGTGAATGATATTATAGAAGTAAACATTAATAACTTTGTATCTTCTCTTGATGAGATTTTAGGAAACCCTAAAAAATATGAAGGAAAGGAAATAGAAATTTCAGGATTTGTATATAGAGATAAAGATTTAAAAGAAAATCAATTTATAATTGCACGATTTATGATGGTGTGTTGTGCTGCTGATCTTCAAGTTGCAGGAATTGAATGTTCTAGCGGTGATTCAGGTTCATATGATAATGGTACCTGGGTAAAAATAAAGGGGAAAATTAAAATTAATACTTCTGAATATGGAATAGATCCAGTTATAGCTGTTGAAAATATAGAAAAAGATCCTACTCCTGACACTTCTTATGTTTATCCATTTTAAAATATATGACAATATAATTTTCAGCCAACATGATCTCTATGTAAACAAATTATAATGAATATAAAATAAGAATAACCTAACTTTCTACGTTAGATTATTCTTATTTTATAGCTCTAAAACATTGATGTCACATTTCCAGTAAATTTATCTACATAATACCATCCGCCAGTTGTTATGTATTCTCCTGTTGTATCATAGCAATGAATTACATAAGAGTTAGACTCATCATGATCATACTCAACTTTACTTGGAACATATTTTCCATTCGCTAGAAGATAATCTTTTACTTTCTCTACAGCTTCAATCGTTGAAATCTGAGTATTAGTGTTATTTATAGTAATATTAGAATTAAGCAGTGTTGTAATTCCTTGTTTTATTTTATATACATTTCCATTAGAAGAATCATAGTAATATTCACTAATATTGTTTCCAACTTGGTCTTCTGCAGAGAATTTATATAAACTCTTATCACTTAATCCTATTTGATTAATGAATCCCTTATTCTCATATTTAATAGTTCCAGAATCATTATAAATATTAATTATATCATACATAACCTGAATATCATTTGGAACAACAGTAGTAGTCTTAGATTCTTCCCAAGCTCCACTATCATTTAGATAATACCATTTATTATTATCATTAATCCATCCTGTTTCCATTATTCCATCACTATCAAAATAATACCAGTTACCATCAATTTTATCCCATCCAACTGAGTAAGCTTCTCCTTTAGTAAATTGCCATCCTTGACTGTTTTGTTTCCAATATGCATTAGCCATAGTAGAATTAGTAATTTGTATTGACAAGATAGTTAAGATTACTAAGGACAACTTTTTCACTTTATTCATTGCCATTCCTCCCTACACATATTACTATTACACCTTTTACCATGTGATGTCAATAATACTAATAGAATATAATAACTCTTAAAAAAGGAAAATACACAGATATCTGTTTCACATATTATATTTTCTTACCGCTTTTAAAACTTCTACTCAGATTTAGCTTTATAGATAATCCAACTAAGACCTGAACTTATGCATATAACTCACCGAAATGAATAACATACTTTTGTTCCAGTTTCTAGGTAATTCTGATGGGTGATTCTAATGCTATAAAGTTGCACCCAAAGTGCTAGCCTCAAAGAACAAGCATTAGTGGTGAAGCCTGCAATTTAGTGCTTTCAGCGAAATTTTCATAGTCCTGTGAAATAACAATGTTTCTCCTTTCGGTGGATTATTACATAAGTCTAAGTTATATATTGTTTATCTATAATTTCCAGAGAAAAAAGCAAAGCACTAAGAATCTTCTTAGTGCTTTACTTTTATTTATTATAGTCCTTGTTCATAGCTTTCTATCATTCTTTTTACCATTTCTCCACCAACGCTACCGTTTTGTCTTGAAGAAAGGTTTCCTTTATCCATGCTTTCATAATTGCTTAATCCAACTTCTGAAGCAACCTCTGTTTTTAATCTGTTTAACCCTTGTTTTGCCTCTGGTACTAATGTTCTGTTTCTTCCACTATTGTTTGAAGCCATATGAATCTACCTCCCTTAATTTTTTTTATTTTGTTTGGCAGTAATATCTTAACCACTATCACAAAATATAATCTATAAAAATGTTAACAGAAGTAGTACAGATAGCTTGTATTAGTTAATTTTAGATATTCCTCCTTAAACTATAACCTCATATTTATTTTTAATAAGTGCTTTCATAGCATTATCTACATCTTTTTCCTTAACAAGGATATAATCAGTATCATAAGTGGAAATTGCAAATATGCTTATTCCGCTTTTCGCTAAAATCGTACTAATTGATGAAAGAATTCCTACTAATGAAAAGTCCAGCTGACCTTCAACCTTTAAAATTCTCCATTCTTTTTCGCATTTAACTTCATCAGGTATATCTTTTTCAAGGCATACTATTGATAATTCATCACATGTCTTTGTTATAGAAAAAAAATCACTGTTTTTTATCCATTCAGGAATTGATTCGTTGTTATTTAATCTGCACACTCCATATTTTTCTTCTAATAATCTGATAGTTAATATTTTTTCCGACATATCTTTCTTTCATCCTTTCTTCTCATTTTTAAACGCCTTATTTATCGCAAATTTATAGTTTAAAATATACAAAAAGAAAAAAGCCAATAGAAATATTATTAAAATACTTCTCAGGCTTTTATCCTTTAGTGAATACAATTAACTTTAAAGTTTATCTTAGAACAGCTAATCATGTTGAACTATTGAATCAAAAAAACAATTCAGCCTTAATTATTACATGTTAAATTTATTCATCTATTCTAACATAATGTAAAATTTCAATCAACGTCACATATTATTGTATATATTTCGATCACGATTTTTCATTTATAATTTCACTAAATTAGGTGTTTATTTATTCCTAAAATGTGTAGAATACATTGCAATCTGAATACTTTCTTACTCAAAAAAATATATTAACTTTACCTCTCTTTAGCCATCTATAATTTTAATATGATATATATATTGCAAAAATAATTCTTCATGATAATTCTAAAAGTATTGCAAGAATTTTAGCCGTAATTGTGAATTGTGAAATGTGCATTGTGAATTGCAACATATATAATTAATTATTAGGTAATACTGAAATTGGAAATGCATGTTTCTTTATTTTATATGCAAGATCTAGTTTAGTATCATCGTCTATTTGACTCAATTTATAGTTCCATACTCTTGTATTTTCATCAACATCTTCTTCTGCATTGCAACCTATAACATTCCCTGGTACTTCAACTTCATTAATAAATTTTATATTTTTAATATAACTGTATACTTTTTGATCATCAGTATTATTTTTTATTAAGTTATCTATTGCTGATTTATTGAATTTTACATCAATTGTGTATACATCATCTTTTCCTCTTGCTCTTTTTAAATCAGTCATTGTTGCTAATCCACTTGAATTTATTTTTTCCTCTAATTCTTTAATATCTTTGAACTCATAGGTAATTTCTTCAATATTCATATTGTCTTTAAAATACTTATTAAAATTATATCCATTTTCTTTAGCCCATTCATGATCAATTACATCATTTTTTAATTTTGTTGATATAAAATCATCATATACAACTTGCAATTTTACAATACCTGACCCATTTTCATTTATTACAGTAGAACTTCTTAAATCTATATCTCTACATCCAAGTAACATAATACCTAAGATTAATATAAGTGAATTAAAAATTGTTCTTTTCATTTTACTCATTAGTTCTCCTCCTAGATGCATATTTTTCTATACTACTATAGTACCCAAAGATAGATTGTATATGCATAGCTACATTACGCTTACCCTAAGTTTCATACAAACTTAAGCCATCCCCCTGCCTCTTTATTTTAGGGCATTCTAACTAATTTCAGGCTCAAATTTCTACTCACTTTTAACATAAAAATATTATCTAAATTAAATTACTTTTAAAAATAATAAAGGGTAGTTAACGAACTAAAATCGCAAACTACCCTTTATAGACTATTTTGTATGTAGGAACTTTTCATAACTCTCTATTTTATCCTCTCTGTTGGTATTCTTTATCCAATTATTATATTCCAAGATAACTTTTTCTATTGTTGTTACGTTTAATTTATTATTTCTTTTTCTTTTCATTTCTGCATACATATTAATTTTAATTATATTTCCCATTTCATTGCCCTCCTTTCTATATAATATAACTTTGATATTAATTTTGTGTGTACAAAAATATTAAGAAATAGTTAAAATTTAATTATATCTTTTAACGTAGATAATTTTTAAAACGCTCTTTGTATAGATACAACAACTACAGCCTATACTTATGCGTATACCTCACCGAAATGAATAATATACTTTTGTTCCAGTTTCTAGGTAATTCTAATGGGTGATTCTAAGGATATAAAGTTGCACCCAAAGTGCTAGCCTCAAAGAACAAGCGCTCACAGAGAAAGTTCTGCTTACCAAATATAAAATTTGGAGCATCACTTTTCGATTCTCACTTTTTGAACTAGCACATTTGGAATAGTTCAAAGGAAACTCGACTCACTTCGTTCACTGAGTAATTTCAATTGACCAAATCATAGATTTGGAATTTCAATTAAGAATCACATCCATCAGAATTACCAATGAAACATTCCACAAAAGTATATTACTCATTTCTAGTTAAGATATATTTAACAGTATAAATCTAACTTATAGTTGAATTATCTATACTCACCGCTTATATTTTGTTACTAATCAAGATATTATCTTTTATTTACAAATTATAAATCAAGCTGTTGATTGGTTTATCTATCCCTCCCTATGCTCAAAATACCATTATTGTATCTGTTCAAGCTAGCTTAACTTTGTAGCATGTCCATTCTCATCAAAGCGATATCCGTATATATCTATATTGGTAATTAACTCGCCAGTAGAATAAGTTAGATAATCGTATCCACCTACATTAAACCATCCAGTAACCATGGCTCCATCCGTTCCAAAGTAGTACCAGTTACCATTTATTTTCTGCCATCCAGTCTTCATTGATCCATCTCTAGAGTCTCCAAGGTAATACCACTTATTATTTTTCAATAACCATCCTGATTTCATTGATCCATCATCTGAATTTCCCAGGTAATACCAATAATCTCCACTCAACTTCCAATCATAAAGCATCCAGCCTTCACTATCAAATAGATACCACTTTCCATTTATTTTTTCCCATCCATTTTTAGTATAACTTCCATCAGTATGCCTATACCACCACTTATTATCCTTTATAATCCATTGTCCTGGTTTAGTAACATTGCTTATTAAAGCTCCATCAGTAAATGAATTTATGTCACAATCTTCACTTACCCCATTTACTCTGCCAGTTTCAGTATATTGATGCCCTACCCTATTGGTAAAGAAATTTGATGGCAAATTCCAAGGATCATTGTTATAGTTAGCCTCCCAGAAAGGCATATCCTGTATAACTGATTTTGCATTGGTAAGGTAACTTATAAAACTTGTATAACTGTAAATGCCTAATGGAATAGACGTTAGCTGGCCAAATGCAGTAACAAATCTTGTAACATAATCTGCAAGTCCGCTAAAGTTAGTTTCTACATCCATCATAGGCACTAGATCCCAATTATAATCTTTTATCTTATTATAAAAATTCTGGGCTTGTGCTTCTGGAGTACTTGTCCCAACTAAAAAATGATATGCTCCCACTTTTAAGTTATTATTTTTGCAGCCACTATAAAATAGTTCCATTTTGCTATCTCTAAATGTTGCCCCTTCTGTTGCCTTTAAATAAACATATTGAACCCCATCTCCTGCAACAGCTCCAAAATCTATATTTCCATTGTTATTTGATACATCTATACCTTTTATATACCCCATAATTCATACTCCCTTCCGATTTTCATATTTATAAAGAGTAACCCTAAAGGGTTACTCTCAAATATTCAGTTACTATTGTTCCATTAACTTATTGCTTTTATTTATTTTCTTTAGAATCTGAAGCTTGGACAGTTTTTGCTTCATCATTTGTAGTTTGGTCGCTTAAACCTGGTGTACTAGTATCAACTATAATTCCTAGCATTGTTAAGATTGTTAAAATAGTATTAACAATTTCTGTATAGTTATTAGGAATTATATTTAACCCTAATTGTTGCACTAATAATGCTATAGCACTAGCTATTGCAACCCAAAAGGCTTTGTTTTTTAATCTTGCTTGAAGATCAATACCTAACATACCTATCTTCACCTCTCTTCTTTTATATATACATAATATGAATTAAAACTCTTAATGGCGACTTAAAATTGAACTAACAGTACGAATTCTATTTTATAAGTGGTACTATCATTCATCACTTTAATACCTCTTAAAATATATATGTTTAAAAATATATTATGAATGCCATTTTTACAATCCATCTAAGTTTTAATCTAAGTAATACCTTATTATATTAAAGTTATTTATTTAAAGAAGAGGCAATGTAATATAAATCTCAAATAAAAATAGAGATAATATTTTACTAAGCACAGAAATATTATCCCTACTTTCAACTAAACTAATTTTATTGTGATTTATTTTATAATATACACTCAATGCTCGTTATCTTTGCATTTCCCGTAAGCGGCTTATAAATCATCACTTTCGAAATACCTTGTCCATTATGCGCTGCAACCTTTGACTTACATATAAAACAATAATTTGTTCCATTTACGCTCTGAGTAGCTAAGATTTTAGGTTCATACTCAACACCAATTAATTCACTTAATGCTGTCTTAAGCACATTTATATCATCATCTGTTATGTTATTGTGAACTTTCCATCCTCTTGATATCTTCATAGAATTCTCCTCTCATTTATATCCCCTTAAATTTTAGAAAACGATTATATAACATTCGATTTACTATAGCATATTCATATTATCTGAATTTTTTAACTAATTTCCAAAAGAAAATTTAGAAGTGCAGCAAATTTGCTTTAAAAAATAAAATATAGAAAATCAATTGTAATATGCATTGGTGATTATAGATATCCGACTTCAAATCTAGATTTATGTGGTGATAGAACTAAATAATAAAAAGAAGTGTTCCAAATATATGAAACACTTCTCTTTAACTATAGATAAACCAATTATAATCCTAGTATTTATATTATGAAATATATTCCAACCAGAAATAAGAATTATGCTTTTGTAACCACAAGGGTCATAATATGAAATGTTTCATTAGAAACTGAAACAACAGCATAATCCCTATTTCGGCGAGCTATATGGATGTTCAGGTCTTAGTCGGGATATCTATAATAAGACACTCTCTAACGCTGTAAATTTACTTTTCTCATAACATCTTTCATAGTTTGAGCTCCATATTTATTAATAAGATCTTTAACTATTGCTCTATGAAATTCCTTTATAGTTTTTTCCTTCAATTCATTATCACAAATAGAATTGTAATCAATTTGATTATTCATATTTTTCTCTCCTTTTGACTTATATTCATAATGTGCATAATAAATAATATTTTATACATACTTTATTTAAAAATATCTAATGAAGACTATGAAATACACTTTGAAGTTAAAAGTAGGGCTTTAATAGCTATTGTATATAAGAATCTCTTTTCTAAAATATAAACTGCTTTCAAAGCATACCTTTTTTTCATTTCTCCTGTGCATGCGCTTACTAAATGTTAGTTTTGCGATATAGTAATAGTCTGAGATACCGTAATAGGTCTCATTCCTGTTTGAGATTTAGTTTCTTTATTTAATTGCTGGTCAGAGAGCCATTCCATAAGCGTTGTTACTTTTCCATTTATTATTGATGAACATTGGTTATTATATACGTATATCCATGACCAGTGCCCATTATATTCATATGGTGTGTTATCTGCCTTCTTGTATAAACCTGTAGTATCAATTACATTATCAAAAAATGAAAAATGAACATTTGTATCACCGGCTTGCACTAAACGATCATAAGTTGGGACTACATAATCAGCTGGAGGTACTGTTGTATCTGTTTTAGCTGCTGTAAACCAAATTGGCACTTTCTTAAACGCTTCAATATCTTTATCAGTAATCAATGTATCCTTTAGCGCCTCACAAGTTGGGAAGGCTGCTGCAAAATAATCAGCATAATCACGTATCATAAGCATTGTCATATAGCCACCATTAGAATCTCCGCCTATATAAATTCTATTTGTGTCAATATTACTATTCTTTGATACGTAATCTTTGATTAATGACATAAGAGCTTTTTCATACTTTGAGCTTCCATCTCCAAAACCATTAAATCCATCCATCCAAAAAGTTGGTGCCTGAGGAACTAAAATATATGCACCGTTAAAATATACTTGTATGTCTTTTGATGCAAAATTTACAGCTTTATTCCCTGATATAGGTAAAAGTCCATCTGTCCCTCCTTCACCAATACCATGTAACCAAATAATTAATGGTTTTTTACTATAATCATTTTCTGGTGTATAGCTTACATATTTTATAGTAATGTTATCATAAGTTGCACTTCCGATTTTGAAATCATCAACAAGCTTTTTAGTTCCACCCGCAAATTTATTTATAACTAAGCCAGAAATTTTGCCTGAATCCGTAACGATATCATTATTTTGTTTAATTGTAAAATCACAATTAACCCATCCATTAAGATTCGTAGTTAAATCATAGTTAATTGGCGAAGTTAAAGATACATCAGGTCCAACTTCCAATTCAAGTGTTACATATTTCCCTTTAAATTGGACATTTCCATCATTATCAGAAACATAAGCTTTTATGATTTTACACTCTCCTTCTGCCTCCCCTAAAATCGGACTCTCTATCCTATTTTCAGTTCTTATTACACGTATCTTAAAAGTTTCGTTGGTTATTGAATCCTTTGATACTGTTGCACCTAAATAAATGATTATTTTTGTAATTGCTGGACCCCAATCAAATGTTTCTGTAACAGTTCTATAAGATTCTTCATTTATTTGCTTACTTGTAGCGGAAACATCAACAGTAGAAGAAGTAGACATATTAGCTCCGATAGTACATAATATTATAGTTTTTAAATATTTCCTAATCATATTTTTCATTGTTTTCCTCCTATATTTAGAATATAGATTATAAGACTTTCCTATCCTCAATCACTATGAATTATATATTAGAATATAAAAACCCCAATTAATCAAAAGAGACTAGGTAATATCTCTTCTCATTAATTAAGGTTTCGCTGATCTAGTAAGTAACAATAACAATATCTTGTAATCGTTTCTTCACATGTTTATATTAGCTTCTTTGCTATTAAATGTCAATAATTTTGTTATTATTTTTATCCCAAAAAATGATAGACAACTGTGAAGCTGACGATTTTTTAACCTCATTCTTTTTAAGTACACGTAAAAAAATCTCACAAAAGAATGAAAAAGCTGGTAGAACAAATAATTTAATATTAAATGCTCTACCAGCCTTACTTAACCGCAAATTGAGATTTACAGTTTTTTAAAGAAAACTTTTTCTACGTTCTTAGTTCTTAATTACTTTAAACCTTGTTCGTAACTTTCGATCATGTGTTTAACCATGTATCCACCAACGCTTCCGTTTTGTCTTGAAGAAAGGTTTCCTTTATCTTGATTTTCATAGTCTTGTAATCCAATTTCTGAAGCAACCTCAGTTTTTAATCTGTTTAACCCTTGTTTTGCTTCTGGTATTAATGTTCTGTTTCTTCCACTATTGTTTGAAGACATATATATCTACCTCCCTTAAATTAATATAAATTTTGCTTGGCAGTAATATATTAACCATTATGATGAATTATAACCTATAAAAATATTAACAAAAGTAGCATCATAAATTATAATTAGAAAAAACTTTCAATATCTTGTACTAAAATTCATAAAAAAAGTAGCAATCTATGATTACTACTTTTTTATGTATTATAAATTATACAGCCTTGTCTGAATTTTCTTGATTGCTTTCATTTTGAAGTGCACTATGCTTTCTTCCGTAAACAAAATACACTATTAAACCTATAGCAAGCCATACTAAAAATCCAATCCAAGTTATTAATTTTAATCCGCATAATAAAATTATACAGCATATTATTGATATTAATGGAGTAAATGGTACTCCTGGAGTTTTAAAGATTCTTTTGAAATCTGGCATAGTTTTTCTAAGTACTATGACTGCAACAGATACAGAAATGAAACTTAATAATGTTCCTGTACTTAAAAATTCTACTATAATATCTAATGGTAAGAATCCTGCTATTACTGCTGCTATACTTCCAGTTATTATAGTTGAAATATGAGGAGTTTTATGTGTTGGATGTACTTTTGAAAATAATTTTGGTAAAAGTCCATCTCTTGACATAACCATAAATACTCTAACTTGGCCATAAAGTACAACCATCATAGTAGAAACCATTCCAAGTATAGCTCCAGTTCCGACTAATGCTGCTCCCCAGTTTATACCAACTCTAGCTAAAGCTCCTGGTACTGCATTTTCTGAAATTATTTCATTATAAGGTACCATTCCAGTAAGCACAACTGCAACTGAAACATAAAGCAAAGTAACTGCTATTAAACAAATTATAAGTCCAAGTGGAATGTCTTTTTTAGGATTTTCAGCTTCTTCTGCTGCTGTAGATATTGCATCAAATCCTATAAACGAGAAGAATATAGTAGCTGTTGCTGCAAAAATCCCCTTAAATCCAAATGGTACAAAAGGTTGATAGTTAGATGGATTTATATGTGATACTCCAAGAACTATAAATACAATAATTATAGTTATCTTTATTCCTACAATTAAATTGTTAACTCTAGCGCTTTCCTTCATACCGTAATATAATATGTAAGTTATTATTGCAATTATTAATACAGCTGGTAAATCCACTATTCCACCTTTACTTGGTGACGTTATCAAAGCTTGTGGAAGTGTTACACCCACTGATTTTAATATTCCAATAAAGGTTCCTGACCAACCTGATGCAACCGCACTACATGCAACTAAATATTCTGCAGTAAGGCACCATCCAATTATCATAGCTACTATTTCACCAAATACTATGTATGAATAAGAATATGTACTTCCCGCAACTGGAAACATAGTTGAAAGTTCACAATAACACAATGCACAAAGGCCAGCTACTATACCTGCTAAAATAAATGAAATAATTACAGCTGGTCCAGCTAAATGTGCTCCTGTCCCTGTGGCAACAAAAATACCTACCCCTACTACTGCTCCAATACCAAAGGCAGCTATGTCTTTTGCTTTAAGATTTTTCTTTAAAGCTGACTTTTGCGCGCCTTCTAGCATTTTATCTAACGATTTTTTCTTAAAAATATTCATATAGGTCCTCCTATTTACTTAATCCATTCGTCAAAAATCTCTTAATAACTATATACCTCTATATAACATATTAAATATTTATCTAGAAATTTTAAAAGTACAACAAATCAATTAATATATTATCATATTTTTATAATATTAGGCAAGACATTAACACATTAATAATTTATATATTTTTTAATTTTTCTCTTAAAAAACCAATACTTTTTAACATAATATTATGCAAAGTCCTAATATAAGGAAGAAAATCATAGGTTAACGACGAAAACCCAACAAAAAATTACTGCATTATTTTTAATCTATGTTTCTAAATAAATTTAAACCTATAATATCCATCATTATTTTAAACAAATATAAGAATAATATTAGTAATAAATGAAGAAATTTATTAAAAAATGCCGAACTTATATCTCTTATCATTACTTTAAAACGATAAGAGGCATAAGCTCGGCACTTTATAATAAGATTATTGTAAAATTTTATTGAGCTATAAGATAAGCCATCAATTCTTCTCTTGTAAATCTTTTAGGTTCTTTAAATTGATTTAAAGTTAACGCTCTATAATAAACTTCGGCTACTTTTTCAACATATCTTCCTTTAGATAATACATCTTCTATATCTTTACTAACAACAATTACTCCGTTACTTTCTAATAAACAAGCATCACTTGTGCTCAATCTTTCTACTAAGTCTTTTGCTGGATCATTAGTTTTTGCTTTTTCATAATTAGCTAAATATATATAACCTCCGTAGTTTGCCGCATCATAAGTTACTGGAGGAATTACTTTATTAGCTACCGCAAAAGTAGTCGCATAAACTGGGTGAATATGCATAAAAGCTTTTATATCTTTTCGAGCCTTATATATATCAAGATGCATTTGCATATCACTATTTGGCTCAATTCCATCCATTGTTTCAACTTTATTTCCATTTAAATCTACAACACAAACATGTTCTTTACATAAATCCTCTATTTTAATTTTTGATGGTGTTATAATTACATAACCAGAACTTTCGTCTTTAATACTAAAACTTCCTATTTTTTCTATGCATAAGTTATATTTTTCTGCGTCTTTAGCAATTTTTATAAGTTTGATTTTTAAGTTTTCTAACATACTTACACTCTCCTTCACCATAACACTCACTTAATTTAATCCCATCACTTTATCTTCAAATATTCTAGCATCCATTAATTTAAGATCTTTATCTACTATTGGTGCAAAATCCATTGCAGCTAATATATCTTTTTCAAGATTTACTCCAGGTGCAATTTCAGTTAAATGTAATCCATCTTCTTTTAACTCAAATACAGCTCTTTCTGTTATATACATAACAGGTTGCTTTAACTTCGTTGCACGATTTCCACTAAAAGTAATCTGCTGAACAGAGTCTACAAATTTTTTATTTGATCCATCATTTATAATTTTTAATTTCCCATCTTCTATTTTTATGTCTAATCCTTTAGCTGTAAAAGTTCCACAGAAGACTACTTTCTTCGAGCTTTGAGTAATGTTAATAAATCCACCACAGCCTGGCACCTTTGGTCCAAATTTACTTACATTTATATTTCCCTGCTTGTCTACTTCTGCAAGACCTAAGAATGCTATATCCAATCCGCCTCCATCGTAGAAATCAAATTGTGTTGGTTGATCATACATACATTCTGGGTTTATTGATGCTCCAAATTTATTACCGCCTTGAGGAATTCCCCCTATAGCTCCTGGTTCTACAGTTAACGTAAAGTAATCACATATTCCTTCTTCATTAGCAACATTTGAAATTGCTTCTGGCATTCCAATCCCGATATTCACAACTTGTCCTTTTACTAATTCCATTGCAGCTCTTCTTCCGATAATTTTTCTTTCATCTAATTTTAAAGGTGCTAATCCATCGACCACCATATTTGCCTCTCCAGTTAATGAAGGGTCATAATTGTATCCTAATATTTGAGCTTGATCTTCTTTATCTTCTGCTTCAACTATATAGTCAACATATATTCTAGGTATCTTCACAGCTCTTGGATCCAATGTTCCAAATTTAACAATCTTCTCAACCTGAACTACTACAGTTCCTCCGCAATTTTTAACTGCTTGAGCTATACATGCAGCCTCAGAATAAGTAGCTTCATGATCCATTGTAATATTTCCTTTTTCATCTGCATATGTTCCTCTAATAAAAGCAATATCTATCTTTGGACATTTATATATTAAATTTTCTTCACCTAATATATCTATTACTTGTACTATATCATCCTTAGTTATTGAATTTGCTTTTCCTCCCTCTACTCTAGGATCTACAAAAGTGTTTAATCCAACTTTAGTTATAGTGCCAGTCCTATTACTTGCTTTATCTCTAAACATATGACACATAACTCCTTGCGGTAAATTATATGCATATGTTTTATTATCTCTAATTAATGCGCCTATCTTAGGTGCTAAGCCAAAATGTCCTCCTATAACTCTACCTGTTAGCCCTTCATGTGCTAAGTGATTTAATCCTTTACTTCCTCTATCACCTGATGCTGCTGCAAACATTAATGTTAGATTTTTAGGGCTATTTTCTTCTAAAAATCTTTCTTCCAATCTTTTGATTAATGATTCTGGAACTCCTAGTAATGCGAAACCTGATGTTGCTAAAACATTATTGTCTTTTACCAAATCTGCTGCTTCTTTAGAATTAATTATTTTTACCATAAATATCATCTCCTGAAAAATATAATAGCCTTTGTTATTTTTTTATCAATTCCTCTTACCTTTATTTTAATAGCTTGTCTATTTTTTGTCAATCTAATTTTCTGACAATTCAGAATTATTTTTTAATCCATTATTATTCAAAAATCTATTTTTTATTGTTAATGTATTGATATCGCTAACATTTCTATATTTCTCCCACATTTTTCAAAAAAATTTAAAATATAAAATTAAATCAAAATATTTATTATCTGATTATACTTACATTTTATGAAAGCAATCACATATTGGTTAATATATATTGATATTTTTTTAACTATTTTTCAATTTATTATTGATTACCAAATAACAACATTATATTTCACATATCGCTTTAACATATATGTTGCAATTCAAAATGCATAATTACGTCTAAAATTCTTGCAATATATGTTCTCCAATAAAACCATTTAACATTTAAATTTTCCCTCTTTAATACAGCAATAACTCCTCTGATTGTCTTAAAATCAAAGGAGTTACTACTATATTATAAAATATAAAACTTATATTGTTTTCTCTTTTGTTATATTATGACTTATAATCAGCAATATATGTTATATATTAAGTTGCTCTATTATTCATATTTTCTCTATATGGCTCTAAATGAACAATTACATCGGCATTATTATTAAATTCCTTTCTTAACGCATCTTGAATTTCATGAGTTAATTTATGTGACTCTTCAAGACTCATTCTTGAATCTGCTAAAACATGCATATCTATATGCATATCTTCAATAGTTCCACGACTTCTTATTTTATGAACACCTTTTACACTTTTCTGGGACATTGTAATTTCTTTTATTGTCCCAGCTTCTACTGCAATACTATCAACTAAAATATCGCTAGCAGCTCTGAATATTTCATAGGCAGAATGAAATATAAAGATAGCAACTACAACAGAAGCAAAACTATCTATAAGTGGCGATACTCCCAATTTTATTGCGCTAACAGCTATAATTACACCGATGGTTACAAATACATCACTTTTTGTATGCATTGAATCAGAAATTAGAATTGTACTCTTTAACTCTAGTCCCCTCTTATATTCATACTTTGTAATAAATATATTAATGCATAGTGTAACAAGCATTACAATTAGACTGATCGTTGTAATTTCTGGTCTAACTGGATGCATAAATTTATTAATCCCATCGATTATAATCTTTCCACCTATAAAAACTAACATTCCAACAATAAATAATCCTGTAAGTGTTTCATATTTCTTATGTCCATAAGGATGCTCTTCGTCAATAGGCTTGGCTGCTATTCCTACCCCAATAAGTCCAATAATATTAGATGATCCATCTGTTATTGAATGAAATCCATCCGCCACTATACTCGAACTATTTGCCAAAGTACCAATTACTATTTTTATAAAAGCTATTATTATATTTGCAAACATAATAATCCAAAGCACTCTTTTTATTTCTTTAAAATTGTTTTTCTCCAAAATTACACCTACTTTTAATTAATAAAATTTAAGTAACCATAATAAATTGGTTGATGAATTCAACTATAGATGACTAATATATTATTATTTTTTCTTTATGTTACTTCTAAAAAAGTTTATTCTACATCCTGCTTCATCAATTATTTTAATAATAGTTTGCTCATTAATTATCAATTGGTAATATATTTTATACTTCTATAGTATGTTATTGTTTTATATATGTTAATATATCTAAAAATATATCAAGTACTTATTATTATCAGTTGAAAATAAATTCTAATTGATATCTCATATATTCCACGATCTATTAGCTCAAATATTATATAAAAAGAAATACAGACAACAAAAAGGACTCAGAAGCCCATCTTCCGAATCCTCCATTTTAAATTAATATATTGCAAAAATAATCCTTCATCATAATTCTAAAAAATATTACAAGAATTTTAACGCAATTGTGAAATGTGCATTGTGAATTTCAACATATATATACCAATTATCGAAAATCTTTATTTCCAATACATCTAATTATTCACATTCATGCCAGCTTGTACAAAAATATAAGATTACTTTAAAAAGCTATTGCAAATAGTATATTGGTATTAATTGAAAAAAGCATTTTGTTAAGCATTCTATAGAATTATATTTATATAATTAGCTATCTCTTTTATACTTTGTGTGGTAATTCACTTCTAATTTTTTCTAGGTGCTTTGGATAATCCTGAATTACAATATCAGCTTTTATTCCAATCTTCTCTAATGCCCCCAATGAAGATTGTACTTTATCCCAGAATTCTTCTACTGCTCTATTGACATGATTTTTAACCACTGCAGTCTCAAACTCATTATTTTCCTTTTCAACTTTTCTCAACTGATTCATTAAAGTTATTTCATCAGAATCTATATTTTTTAATTCTACACATAATGTATTTTTTAATCCAAGTATACAAAGATCATCACTTAATCCATCTTCGCCTTTACTAGAAACATATGAAATTTCTTTAATAATTTTTCTTCCCGTATATCCGATTGAGTCTTCATATTCTTCAAATACAAGAATGTCTCTAACACTAAACTCCCTATTGTATTCTACTAATTCAAAAGTTTTACTTCCATCTCTTATCACTTTATAGTTATTAGGCGTTATTTTTAGCTCATGTATCATTTAAATCATCTTCTTTCTATAGTGTATTATATTTTAAAATTTTAGACTTAAATAAATTGAGTATTTGCTCTATATAACTATTGTGTCAAAAAATACTTCTACTATTCTTAATAAAAGCTTTTAAATTATGTAATCTCCGATTAATATATAAATAATCCACCGAAAGTAGAAACATTATTATTTCGCAGGACTATGAAAATTTCGCTGAAAGTACTAAATTGCAGGTTGCATCACTAATGCTTGCTCCCATTTTCATTGTGACAAGCATTAGTGGAACAACCTGCTGCTTAGAACCTTCAGCGATATTTTCATAGCTTTTCGGAATCAAAATATTTATGATTTCGGTAAGTTATCACATAAGTCTAGTTTTTATAGATATGTTCTAATTCATTACTTAATTTTTTCTATAAATTCATCTATTAATTTTCTTGCCAAAGTAAACTTTTTAGGTATATTAGGGAAGCTTTCTTGTGAGAACCATTGCGCATCAACTATCTCTTTTCCATCAACATTTATTTCTCCTGATTCATATTCTGCAAAAAATCCAACCATTAATGAGTTAGGAAATGACCAAGAAGAACTTTTATAATATTTAATATTCTTAACCTTTATTCCAACTTCTTCAAAAACTTCTCTTTTGACTGTACTCTCTAAATCTTCTCCAGCCTCTACAAATCCTGCAATCAAACTATACATATCATTTTTAAATCCTCCATTATGGGCAAGAAGAATTTCATCTCCTTTTATTACAGCAACTATTATAGCAGGACATATTACAGGATACATTACGTTATTGCAGCTCGGACAAACTTTAGCCATTTCATCAATTTTTTCTTCTGTTCTAGATCCACATTTCCCGCAAAATTTATGTGTTTTATCCCAATTTAATATTTGGTTAGCTCTTCCTGCTGCTAAAAATAATTCTTCTTCTAATATCGGTCCTATTTCATATAATGATATTAACTCAAAATTATTTTCCAATTTAATTCCTGAAGAAACTTCTATTGCAAAGCAAAACTTATCTTCAATTTTTCCAAGAAGGAACTCTTTTTCATATTTAGCACCTAATCTCATAATTTCGTCAAAAACAGGAATACTTAATAATTCCCCATTTCTCTTCACTAATAAACTGCCTTTAAATATCAAAAAACACAAATCCTCAGGCCTACTTTTTTTCGTTATATTAGATAATATATTAAAATTATTCTCCATCTTAAATTAATTCCTTTCAAAACACTTTACCATTTAAAACTGATACCTAATGTAAAGTAATAATAAATAATCTTTATTATAACATTTAATTTAAATTAAGGTAAGCATATACATTTAACCTAAATTAACTAAAAATAACTTATGTATCGAATAATTCAATAAAATTCGCCTTATTAAACATACAAAGAGGAGCATTTTGTATAACCCCTCTTAATAAATAAACTATTATTTTATATAATAACCCTTGGCCTTATATTAGTGTTTTTTACAGCAGTGATGTTTATGATGAGATTTACGACATTTGAAGCAGCATTTATTCTTTTTCATATACTCTATAAGTTGACGTTTTGCTCTTTCATAACCATCTCTACAGCCTTTTTTATACCCTTCGTACTTTCCTTTTTCAAAACCTTCTTTGAAAACTTTTTCCATCATCTTTGGGATATAATCTTCATCTTTATCAAAGTCACACTCTTCTCTTCCGCCTAAATCCCAATCTTCTCTTTCAGCAAATTCACATTCTTCTTTTTGATCATATTCACATTCTTCTTTTTGATCATATTCATAATCGTCTTTTTCTTCAAATTCGCATTCTTCTTTTCCAAAGAAATCAAACTCATCCTCTAGGTCATCAAAATCAAAGTCAAGCTCATTTTCAAAATAATAATCGTATTCTTCTTTATTATCTTTGTAATCCATTTTTTTCTCTCCTTTGTAATTTCCATAAAATTGTTTGATTTATAGAAGCTCTATTTATATAGCTTTTAATTTATCAATTATGCTATTAGAAATCTGATAATATTTTTTACCAGAACTTTGTTAAAATTAGCAATCACTTAGTACTATATTATGCTGCTTTATAATATTTGCTATTAATTACTAAAGAAATATTCCAATATATCTAAGCTTTAACCTGAATAATAAAACTATAAAAGTTATTTAAAAAACGTATATTTTTCTGTACTTTGTTAATAATATTATTGAAAACATAATAACCCGACCTAAATTTAAAATAGAGATAGTATTTTAGAATTCACTAATACTATCTCTATTTTGTATTTTAAATTTATTTATAATAACTATCTATATGTGCTACAGTTGGATTCCTACATTGATTATTTTAATTGAGTACTTAACTTACTATAATTTTGAATGTGAGTTTATCATTACAACATATGTATTTAATGTATAAAATTTTTATATAATAATTTTAAAATATATGTATATTTCCTTACTACCCTGTCAATAATTCTAAAGGAAAGCATTATTACTCAACCACACTTAAAATAGAGATAGTATTTTTTAATTAATAATACTATCTCTATTATATTCCTATAAATTAGCTTCTAATTCTACCTTTCCAGCAATTCCTTAAACACCTTATTGTGCTCTATGTCCTTGCTTAGAGATTGAATAACTCTTATAATCTGCTGTTCATTTATCTTTTCTTTGGAATTCATAGCAATTCCTATTATATAAGCTTTTATTATTTTATAGGTATTAATAAGAACTTTAATACTTTCTAAAAACTCTTCTCCTTTATTAAAAGGAATTAAGTCTTTAAAAATCTGATTTACTAAGTAATTCTCTAAAATGTATGAATACTCATCTATCTCATCAAAATATCTAGGATTTTCTTCTAGATACGTGCGTAAATCATTTTTATTAAAAATCCCATCTTTGTATTCATTAACACATTGCTTAAGCCTTATCCCTCTTATATTTTCAAGTAAATCATCCTTAGCAATATCCATATAAAAATCATTATTTTCCTTGAAATTCATTCCTTTTAACGACTCATAATCTATGTATTCATTGTTAAAATCATCTAATAACTTCTCTATTCCATCAAAATCATTTAATTTATATGAACTCTGAATTTTCCAGTAAAAATTCTTAAGAATATTTAACCGTTCCTCTATCGAATATTCTCTCAATTGAATAATATTTATAGATATCACCCTTATGTCCCAGAAATATTGAAAAAGACTTTCAGTTCCTTCAAAAGCTTCACTATCTATAATTCTTCTTATCTCAATATCATTCTCATTTATTTCTTCTTCGTTCTCTATAAACTCCATCTTATCTTTATCCAAAAACGCTTTTGTACATATTTCAATACAAGAAGGTAATCCACTCTTTTCGTAAATATTATCGACAATATTAAATACTCTAGGATAACTTTTACAAGTTATACAAAGATTCTTTTCCCCAAATCCACCATGTATATCACAAAGCATATTACAATTTAAGAAAGGACATCTATTACCGTCTTTTAGTGCCATGAAACCATTATTAAAAAAATCGTGTTCAGCTTCATTAAAAAAAAACTTTCCTTCCAATAATTCTTTAAGTTCACCAGTGCTATTAGTGTAATTATTATAAGTATCTTCATCTATATTTATATCCCACCCTGCACAACAAGTATCAATGCAACTTGAGTTTATGCATTTAAATTTTTCCATATATTTAGGTAAAAAAACGTTTATTTTCATTTACTAGCTCCAATCTTCTTACGTCCTTAAGAGTAATTTATCATATTCCAATATAGACTTATTTATATATTTCACTTTATTTAGAGATATAATTCCAATAAGTTTATATAATAATATTATTACTATTTCAATTTCATTATATCATACTTAATCTCGCAAAAATGTACATGATAGATGAAATACTGCAATGAAATATATAAGGCGAAATTTAAATCACACTCTATTATACATAAAGTGTGATAATCAAACATCTATAATATATATATTTTAGAAGTTATTTAATGGTAAGCTTCTTTTATTGGTGTTTAAATCTAGCAATCTTTATCTTTCGGAACGTTTGTAGGATCTTCAACTAAAGTAGTAAAATAATAATCATGATAATGTCCATCTGCACAAGCTGTTTTACCCTTTACTAAATGAATATGCTTTCCGTCTGGAAGGTAAATAGCTGGACCTGTTGTATCACAAAGATTATGATAGTGATCACAAAAAGTATCTGTACGTCCTTCTATTTTATGAACGTGCGAATTCCCAAATTCTATTGCAGGACCAGTCATACCGGCAATTCGATGATTATGTCTCACACATTCATCATCTTTTGCATAATCTGTACTTGATAAATATTCATGATTATGATTCTTTATTCTATAGCTAATATCTACATAGTTACAGTTATCCTCATTTTTATCATTTTGGTTATTTTTATAACCACAGCTGCATCTCCCGTTATTATTACAATTGTATCTCACCGTAAGCTCCTCCTCCGTTATTAAAACATATATAATATTTTATGTTTGCTCGCATATTTGTGTGATTACTTAGTAACATACCATATTTTTATTGCTTTCCTATAGTAAATCCACCATTTCAAGTGGATTTAATTTCTATAAAATTTTGTATAAGTTAGACATTCCGTTCCTTAACATTGAACCATTAAAATCGAAATTTCTATATAAAAAATCTTTTTAAACAATCGCAAATAGATCATAATATTTTAATTCTTAAAATTAAATTTTAAAAAAGGTGGCATTGTACATGACAATACCACCTTTATAAAATGAAGAATCTTTTATCAAATCACTTTTATAATATCACAATACTTTAAACTAGTAACTATTTTTCATAACATAAATTTTGACAAAATATGCTAAAGCTCTTTCAACGAATGCTATATAAATTAGGTCTAATAAAATAAAGATGCAGCCAAATAATGACTGCATCTAATGGTTAAACTTGAGAGAGAGTTATTTAGGATTTGAATATATTGTGTATTTATATAATAGCATATTATTTTTAAATAGTCCATATTAATTAATAACTTTTATTGATTAATATTTTAAAATCCAAAAAAATAGAGGTAAATTAAATCATACAATTTAATTTACCTCTAATAATAAATATTATTGAGCTTGTAAAAATTCCTCATAGCTCTCTATTCTATCCTCTCTATTATTCTTCTTTAGCCAGTTATTATAAGTTAAAATAGTCTCTTCTAACTTGTTAATTTTTATAACTTTTCCAATCTTTTTCTTTTTTTCAGCATATATATTGATTTTCATTAAGTTACCCATAATAACTCTCCTTTCTTAAATATTAAATATTATTTATTATTTTCTATCTTCAAATATATATTACCAGATTATTATAAAATATTCAATACTATTTAAGAATAATTATTTGTTATTTTAAAATTATATTATATTTACTATCCATCTAGTGATACAATTAATAAATAAAATATTTTTAAAATTGTATTTATATATAATTACATAAATCTCATAAAAATTAAAATAAATTTATTCTATACCTTCAATCCTTAATAATTGAGGATTGTTATTAGAAACTCTAACATGTACCTTTGCTATCTTCATTCTCAAACTTTTTATTATTACCTTTACTTTACATATAAAATAATAGTCCTCTACACCATTAGTAATTACTGTTATAGGATCAAATTTGAATCCATTTATGCCATCTAATGCATCATTTAGTATTACTTTTTCTTCTATAGAAATTTCACTTCTGATTTCCATTTTTCTATTTTCTTTTAACATATAAACAAACACCTTCTCCTGTAATTATATTATTACCGGTTTTTGTCAGTTATTAATCAATTATATAAAGCTTTTCTTAATATAATATTACAAAAAAATAAAGATTCTGCTTTATTAAAAACAAAAGAGACAGATTAAACTTAAAATCTAATCTACCTCTTAGTAATTATCGAGCTCGTAAAAATTCTTCATAATTTTCGATTTTGTCCTCTCTATGTGTTACTTTTAGCCAATAGTTATATTTTAAAATATTTTCTTCTAAAACTCTTAATTTAATTTTACTCTTCTTATCCTTCTTAATCTCTGAATACATAATTATCTTAATTATATTCCCCATATTCACCACCTCCTTCTATATCTATAATACAATTTACATGTATAAATTTGGGTACTAAAATTTTAGGATATGAAGTATTTTCTATAATATATCCTATAATATTTCTTCGATAGTTATTTAATAAAAAAATAGTTAACCACAATCTCGTGGCTAACTAAAATATCTACTTTAATATACTACTTCTTCAATAAATATAGTAAGATTATTAACTAAATCAATATATTTTATATTATCATTTTCCTTAAATGCAACTATAGGCCTTGTTGGCATGTTTATATTTTGCTTAATAACCATGGCCTCTAACCCATTACTCAACTTTACAGTCAAACCATTAGGGTAACAATAAATCGATCCAACAAAATCCTTATATATATCATTACTGAATCTTTGCTGCCCCATTGCTGCTAATACTTCAATTGCATGGTGTGGCAAGATAGAATCATCAGAATCTAATATATTAATATATTCATTACAAATAGAAACAATCTTTGCAAACTCATATATCTTGTCCCCTTTTAATTTTTCAGGATAACCGCTTCCATCTTCATTTTCATGATGTGAGCGTATGCAAGTACATAATGTTGCCGAAAAATAATTATTACTTTTTACCAATTTATACCCTTCGATAGTATGATCTTCCCCATTAGAAACCATTTTACCAATATCATGTAATATAGCTCCAATTCCTAGCTTTAAAATCTTGTCCTGACTATATTTTTTCTTATAACCAATTATTATTGATAATAATGCTACATTCAACGAATGAGTACATAATTCAAGGTCTTTATCATTTTTAGCTAAGTTGTTATATAAATAGGCATTTTCTGAAATATTTATATTTTCAATTATTTCTTCAACTATTTTTATTACTGGTTGTTCAGGAACATATTTTTTTCTTTTGCATTCATCAAATACATTCTTTAACTCTTTAATTGCTTTTAATCTTAGCGGGGCATCATATATTTCTTGTAAAGTAACATCATTTATACCATCATCTATATAGACTGTGCTTATACCTATTTTCTTTATTTGTTCAATATTTCTTTCATTAATTTTTGCACCTCTATTTAAATATATCATTCCTGATTGCGTATAAATAGGAACCGCAAGCTCTTTGTCCATTGCTTTTTCGTTTAGTATAACTAATCTCATATGATTCTTCTCCTCTCATAAACATTTCATTTGTTTTTATATTGCTATTATAAATTATAATAAAATATATTTTATTGGTCAATTTTTTAATTTTACCCATTATAATCTTAATATCTTATTTTATGATACATTTGTTTAATATGTTAAGTTTTATCAAATTATTTATTGACGAAATTTTATCTAGATATTTTTTTGTTTTTAATCTAATTGTTGAAAATAGTCGTAATACAATTACGCTTTTTTGTTAATACTTTAGATAAGTGAGGTGTAGTTTATGATTATATTAAGTCTAATATTTTTAATTTTTATAGTAATAAGTATATTTTTGAGTTCTGCGAAAAATAAAAATATAGACGACTATATGCAAGACATGCAAAAACAGCTACAAGATGAGTTAAAAATAATAAAATAATAATAAAACTTAATATCGCTGTTTTAAATTGCAAAATAAAATGCAGCCATCATATGACTGCATTTTTTTATCTATTAATTATGAGGGGTAAAGGGGATTTGAATATCTTTTGTATATTCATATATTAGCACATCATCATAAGATAATCAATATTAATTGATATTTTTTATCAATTAATACATAAATTAATACTTCTCACAACGAAATCGAGAGCAATCACTAGTAGTGCAATCTGTAATTTAGCGCTTTCAGCGAAATTTTCATAGCCTATGAAATAATAATGTTTCTCCTTTTTGGTAGATTGTTTCATAAGACTAAGCTATTATAATGTTTATCTATGTGAAGATCTTTCTTTATGATTATTTCTAAGAAAATAAATATAAGCAGCAATTGGACCATTCCTAATTGCTGCTTTTGATAAATTATGAAAAAAAGTTTAACAATTTAATTATTAACATTTTTTTATTTTCCAAACCATTCCTATACAACAATTTTACTTGCTACAAGGCTTTTATACTATCTCTTCTATAGCTAATAATCTAGGCTTATTTCCATCTTGAACTTTAATATATATCCTCGCCATAGTCATTTGCAAATTTTCTATTATTGTTTTTACTTTACAAATAAAATAATACTCTTCTATTCCATTACTTACTACAGCTATTGGATTAAAGCTCCATCCCTTTATTCCACTTATTGCCTTTTGCAATATCTTCTTATCCCTTTTTGTAACTTTATTTCTAATTTCTAATTCTTTATCATCTCTAATTTCTAGATCCTCAATTTCTTTTTCCATGATATAAACACCCTTTCTAATAACTATATTAATACTTATTTTTGTCAGTCGTTTGTCAAAGTTATTAACCTTTTGTAAACATCATATTACCAAAAAATGAATTATGTAGAGTTAATAAAGAATATTTTTATATCGGCTCTTATATAATATTCTCAAAGAATGTAAATGTTCTTCTTGATATAGGAAAATATAACTCTTGTGTTTCTTCTGTAATCGTCTTAAATTCATATCCTTGTGATTTATAGTATTCTATTATTTCGGGTAATGCTTCACAAGTATTATTATTCATATCCGTACAATGTAAAAGCAATATTACTTTTGATAATTTCTCGCTTCCCTTTGTTGCCTTCCTATATAAATTATATGGAGAAAGCTTTGGATTTAATCCATCTGTATTATCCATATTCCAGTCATATACTTTAAAATTATTATCATGTAATTTTTTTAAACATCTATTATTTAAATGCTTACTACTTCCACCTGGAAACCTTATTATATTTGGCGAAATTCCAATAACATTATTTATCTGAATACGGCATGCAAGCATTTCTTGTATAAATTTATCTTCACTACAATAAATTTTATTAAATTTATGAGTATAAGTATGAAGCCCTATACTGTTTCCCTCATCATAAATTCTTTTTACAACCCCTTCTCTTCCCTCAATCTGGCTTCCTATGAGAAAAAAAGTTCCTTTAACATCCTTTTCCTTCAAAATGTCTAGAACACGATCTGTAACTTTATAGCTAGGACCATCATCAAAAGTCAGATAAATTACCTTCTTCATATCATGCGAAACTTTTTTATCCGGATCATGATTTTCACTAGTTGTTTCATTAGATGATATCGGAATAGCACTTACGTTTTTCATGCATATAAATATAACAAAAAGACCACTTAATAAAAATAAGAAAAATTTTATTCTATTCTTCAATTTCTCCCCCTCCTTTTATAATTCATTTTAGAATCATAATTCTAAACACTTCTTATAATTTACATATTTAAATTTTTTATTTGTGGTAATTTTGAACATCTACTTTAGTGATAAACAATAACAATTCAACTTATTTGATGAACAGATTTACAAAGTTACTAAACCCTTGAGTTCATATCTTCATTAGAAATAATAAATATATTTGTGGAGAAAACATTTGAAAATGAGCTATTAAAGGTTCTTAGCTGTAGGTTGTTCCAATTTAGCTTGTGAAGTGAGAGTCCCAAATTTTATTTTGGGTTCTCGAACTTCCTCAGCGAATGTAATGAGTCGAGCTTCCCTAAGAAAGTTGGAGCATGCTAAATTGGATACAACCTGCTGCTTAGAACCTTCAGCGATATTTTCATAGCTTTTCGGAATCAAAATATTTATGATTTGGTAAGTAGACTAGGGAATCACTTCCCTACCCCCTCTCAGAACCGTACGTGCGGATTTCCCGCATACGGCTCCCCACATTATAATTCACAGTATATATGATATATCTTCTTTTAAGTTGAAAATATTAACATATATTTTAGCTTTAGGTATTTTGAAGCACTCAAACATAGTGTCAAAACTTCTCCAGTTATAACTTCTTTTCTGACTTCTTTTGTTTAGCCATTTAAAAGTTAGTTTTCTTACTAAATATCTGAAAGTTGCGAGACTTAAACTGTTGTCAGTGATTCCGTAATACCTATAATATCCTATTAGTCTCTGTGTCAGTTTCTCCATTAATAATGTGAGCGGCACTGTTCTATTATTCTTTAACCATTCATTCAATCTCTTTATGCTAGCTCCAAATTTCTTTGAGCTAGTCTTCCTCTTAACTCTAAAACTTCCATTCTTTCTGCAACTGCAGAAGTGTGTAAATCCTAGAAAATCAAAAGTTCTATCTTTATATGATTCTAACTTTCATGCTCTCTTGAATTTTCTATCATAGTAGGCATTCTTACCGAAATATAATATTTTAGTTTTATCTTCAGCTACCTGCAAGTTAAATTTGTCTAATCTGTTTTTCAATGCTTCATAGAAAGCTTTCGCTTCGTCTTCATACTGAAAACAGCAAACAAAATCATCCGCATAGCGTACTATGTACGCCTGTCCTTTACACTTCTTTTTGATAAAGTTATTAAACCATATATCTAAAACATAATGTAAATAAATGTTTGCTAATGTTGGAGATATTATTCCCCCTTGTGGAGTTCCTTCATATACTTTATAAAACTTTCCGTTTTCCATTATTCCAGTTTTCAAAAATCTACCTATATATCTAAGTAAGTTCTTGTCTGCAATCCTGTGTTCAAGAAATTTCATCAACCACTTGTGGTCAACATTATCAAAGAATCCTTTAATATCAGCATCTACAACATAATTCACATTCTTTTCAGATAAATATACATTTAAGATTTTAAGAGCATCATGACAACTTCTATTTTGTCTAAACCCAAAAGAACTATCAATGAAATCTTGTTCATATATTGATTTTAATATTTTATTAATGGCTAATTGTACAACTTTGTCTTCATATGCCGGTATACCTAGAGGTCTTTTCTTGTTTGAACCAGACTTATCTATGTATACTCTCCTTACAGGCTGCGGTCTATATTTAAAAGTCTTCATTCTAATTAGTAGATTATCAATATTATTCTCTAAGTTAGTTTCATATTCTTCCTTTGTTACCTTATCCACTCCTGTAGCCTTATTTCCGCTCAGTTCATAATGGCATAAAATTAGCATTTCCTTGTTAACTAAATGCATTAGTGATGTAAATTTCTCTTTAGGATTATTTCCAGCTATTTCTGCTATCCTCTCAAGTTTTGTGTACATTTTTTTTTTTCCTCCTCTGTGTGAGAATTTCTGTTTCTCTTTTCAAGGTCTATAATATGTTACACCCTTCCCTCCATGGTCATTACTCATTTCTTCAGTACTATGGTGTAATCCGACTACTCATTATCATTTGAATACCTCTGATTTCTAATCATTGTTTTCCATACTCTGAAGTCAGAGAATAATGAGTCCTCCCAAGTTGACGTACTATATCAATGTATACCATGCTACACCTTAAAACCACGAGAAAGCACAGATATTCTTGCAATAATGATTATCTATGTTCTGACTTCTAATTTACCGATATTATCGTCCTTTCTGACTTTGTGATAATTTCGTGGCTAGTAGTTTCAGCATTCGCTTGCGGCCTGGTACCTTGTTTGTCTACACTTAACTTATTACATCGCCATAATAAGCCCAAGACTAACTAATGACTGGTTGCTGGCCTTTGTCATGCAGGATTCCCACCTGCTATATAGTAATAATGAGGAAGGTTAGCCCTCATTATCTTTTACGCCCTTGCTTGGCGTACCGGTAAGTTATCACATAAATCTAGTTTTAACGTTGGATATCTATAGGCATAAAAATAAACTAATAAATATACATTTAAAACATTGCATATTGTATTAGTTTATTATCTTATACTATTTATATATCTTAAACTTCAATAAAATTTATAATTCCTTTATGTACCACACATCACAAGCGTAATGTTCAGTTTCAACTAAAGGTTTTTCTAATCTAAGAAATTCATTCTTTTCGTAAAATCTCTTAGCGGCCTCCATATTATCAAAAGTTTCTAAATAACATTTTTTATAATGTACTCTCGCAAATTCTAAAGAAAGACCTAGTAATTTCTTTGCGATACCTGAGCCTCTTGCTTCTTTTAAAGAATACATTTTTTGTAATTCACATACATCTTCAGTTCCTAACAATGGCCCTATCCCACATCCTGCTACTATCTTCCCATTTTCTTCAACTACCCAGTATTTAGATTTTTCACCGCTATAGACTTGGTAAAAACATCCTAAGTTAGGATCAGACCAAGCACAGCCAGGTTTATTAGCCCCAAATTCTATCAAACAAGTTCTTATTAATGATTCTACTTGTTCATTATCTTTTTCCTGTATTTCTCTTATTATCATAAAGCTTTCCCCCACTACTAACTTGCTAGTTTAATTTTTATATAATAGGATACAATAAAATTACCTATTTATCAATATTAATTAAGAATGTTCCATTTAATATAACAATTAAAATAAAAATGCTCCTGAAACTTTCATGTTATCTATAATATTTTCCATATCAAAAGAAAAACTGTTCTTCATCCTCTCCATGTTACTCCTATCTATAAAATTCTAATGCATTAAGTATTTTATCTGCTGCTTTATTATATTTTTCTATTCTTTCATGATCCTTTTGAGAAGGATTTTTAATTCTTGATAGATTCATATTGTCTTTTAAATCGGCTAGCTTTATCTCGCACGCTAACCTATTAGTAATTATTCTTTCTATAAACTCATCGTATGTTTCATTATGCCGTCTTGTTAATGCATCCAGTGCAGATAGTATTTCTTCTGAAAAGCCTTCATTTTTTAAATAATCTATTGTAATATCAGTATCTTCTATTACATCATGAAGCACTGCACATATCATTTCTTCTTGGCTTCTCTTTGAAATCATTAATCTTAAAGGATGAAGAATATATGGTTTACCACCTTTATCCACCTGACCTTCATGAGCTTTTGCTGCTATACATATAGCTTTTTCCAACATATCTTCATCTCCTTTTACTAGTCAAATTATATTTTCAGTAAATTTAAAATATTCTTTGTGAACTTATAATCGAGTCAACTCTATGGATACTGTACCTTTTGGGGACATAACATTCGACTTCTTCGGTATAAACACCAAAGGCATCTTATGGACATTGTACCTTTTAAGGACATAACCTCCAAGAGCATCAGAAACAATATCTGAAATAGATTTTATTCTGCATTTACCGCAAAAAAACTGCTATAAAATTAATATCCAAAGCAGTTTTTTATACTGTAATAATCTATACAAAGTTGTATTCGCCTTTAAATTAGAATATCATTTCATAATATCTCTTTACACTTGCTTCTAATTCTAGTAAATCTAAATTTCTTCCTACTCTTATACTTTCCTTGCCTTCTATATAAAGTAGAAATATTGGTACAGAAAATACATTATATTTTGCTGCTAAATCTAAATGCTTTTCTGCATTTACTTCTCCACTCTTAACTTCAGGAAATCTTTTTAAAATATCTTCAATCTTAGTTTTAATGACTTCACACGCCCCGCAAGCTCCTCCTGTAAAATATATAGCGCTCATTCTTTTGTCTTTTATTAGATCTAATAGTTCCGTATCATTATTCAAATTGTCCAACTTAATTTACCTCACTATATTGCTCTTCTATCATCATATTTAATGTCACAACTTTATCCTCACCTAATATTTGATTTGCAGCATTATATAAATATTTATCTTCTGTCACTAATATAAGACTATCATCTGAATGACACGCATATAAAAGTAACAAATCATTCTGTGATAATTTATTTATACTATTTTAGGTTGTTGAATAAACAGAATTTGTAAAAAATAAATAAGTCATCCCTTTGTGATATAATAATTTCGCGAAAAACCCAAATATATCACATAAGGAATGACTCAAATATGATTATATCATCAAATATTAAAAGTGAAAATGACCATTATAAAATTTTTGAAGCTGTTAAAATTGCATTTGCTAAATTAAATTCGAATATTAAAAGTACTAAAGGGCGACCACGTAAGTATTCAGATGAACAAATAGTTGCATGTATATTATATGGCGTTAAAAGTAGTATTTTCAGTTTAAGAGAGCTTGAATATCGTATAAAGCAAGACTATGTGTTTCAGTCTATAATTCAACTCAATCAAGTACCAGATTATTCTACATTCTCATTAAGAACTAAAATTTTAGAGAAACATATATATTATGGTATTTATGCTATGCTTGTTGAACTTATCAATCCTGAAACTAGACTGTGTGCAATAGATGGAACTGCTTTAAGAAGTTCAAAATACGATAGCGAAGCTAAATCCGGTAAGGGTACCCGCCTTGGATATTATAAAGGTTATAAATTACACTGTATTGCAGCAGTTAGTGATATTATAATTCCTCTAGTTTTTTATTTAACAACAGCTAATGTTTATGATAATCAAGTCTCAGATTTACTATATGAAGCTAAAATTTATAATCCATTTTTAATACTTGCAGATGCAGCATATGATTCATTAGAATGGTTTGAAATTGCTTCTAGCTTAGAATTTAATTTGTTAACTGATATAAATATGCGTAAGGCTAAAAGTATTGAGTCATTTACTGATAAACGATATGAAAATGCTTTGTTTATTCAATCTCCTATTGGATCAAAATTATATAAAAACAGATTGAAAATAGAGCAATTATTCTCTGTATTAAAGGGATTATATAACTTAGAAAACCCAAGGCTTTATGGGCAAGCCCGATACGAACGTCATATAAAATGGGTCTTATTAGCGTACTTAATAGATGAATTTAACAAAAAGCAGCAAGGAATAAAAACTAGAAAATATCCTTGGAATATATAATTTCTAAGAATATTTTCTTAAATAACCATTTGTAAAAATTAGTTATTCAACAACCTATATTTAAATATATATTACCACTTTTAGAATACTTTATATTTAATTTTGATGAAAATTCTTCGAGATTATTCTTATTTATTTCTATAATTGAAAATAGCAATTTACAGAATCTTTCTGATAGTACTTGTTGACCTTTGTATTCTTTCCTTTCCTTGACCACAAGCTCTTCACTCACTTCTTTTAAAATTATTATTTTCTCATCTTCTATGAGTTTATTAATAATCGAAGGATATTGTTTCCAGAGCCCTATTACAACATTAGTATCCAATAAATACTTGTTCATAATTATCCCTCCCACAATTGCTATAGTATTATCCTTAATCTATTTATATATTTATTATACTCCGTATTATTTTTTTATTAATTATTATAATCTTAGTTTTCTCATCTATCGAAAATTCATTCTTTTAATTATATAAGTTTTTCTCTCATACATAAGAAAAGCTTTAGACATAATTTTTATTGTTTTATTTTTATTGTATTCTCCTCACCTACTTACATGTGCCACTTGCAAAATAGTAATTTTTAAGTGGCAAACCTATTAGTGATATAGCCCCAAATAATAAATAAAGTCGTACATATTAACTACACGCACGACTTTATTTGTTAAATTTCAATCAGTATATTTTATAGACTTAAGTCTTCTCCATTAGTTGAAATAACTTTTTTATAATACAATTGACGTAATTATCAAATAACTACATCTTAAAATCAACTATTATTTATTTCTCTGAATCTTATATGATTAATTTATTAAAAACTATTAATATAAAATTAACTCGTATAATTTTTCACGTTATCCTTTGTTACTTTTTCAAATGGAACCCATATGTGTTTCCCATCCTGTGCTAAATTTTCTATATTAGATAACTCACCATTTGATCCTAGTTGAACAGCTGCCTGAACAGCATTTTTGCTTTGGTCTTTAGCAGACTGATAAACAGTAAATTGTAAACCTCCATCTACAATAGCCTTGCATCCATCTGATGTAGCATCAATTCCCACAATTGGAATTAATGAAGTATCGATTTTATTTTCTTTAAATGAATCCATCACTCCAAGTGCCATTTCATCATTATTAGCAATTACACAGTCAAATTTTCTACCTGTAGACAGGAATATATTAAACATCTCCTTAGCTTTTGCCCTGCTCCAATCTGCATTATCCTCAAAAACATAATCGGCATCTATTCCTTTTTCCTTGAAAGTTTCTTTTACTGCCTTCGTACGCCCTTTAGTGGCTGCATGGTTCTTCTCACCTTTTAATAAGACCACTTTAATATTATTTTTATTTTTAAAATAATCTGCAATATATTCAGCTTGATATTGCCCTGCAACCTTTTCATTTGAAGCCACATAAATGTACTTATCTTTTTCTAGTAACTCTTCACTTGGACTACTATTCATAAATACTATCGGAAGATTTCCTGCTGCTTTTTTAAGTTGTAGCCCTGTAGTTGAATCCACTGGAGTGCATAGTATAACATCATATCCACCAGAAACTGCCTCTTTCATATGAGACACTTGCGTTTCTACAGAACCTGCCGCATCTTTAATAACTAAATCAACTTTTTCACTATCAGCAAAGTCTTTTGCACTTTTTGCTAGCATGCTACGAAATTCATCTGATGCATCTGAAATTGATAATAGAATTTTCACGTTTTTCTTTGTAGAAGAACTGCTCTTTGAGCTGCATCCCGATACCATAACAAACATCATAATTATAGTTAATAATATAGATATTCTCTTTCTCATACTATATACTTCCCCCTTAAAACTCATTATGTAATAATTATAAAGTCTAATAGAACAAAATTGCATGCAACTGTGAAACCTTCTAAATCAGTCTTTTTGATAATTTATTTCTCAAAAGTGTCACAATCCCCACAGATTTTACTCTAATGTAAATTCCTAGAGAATAAAAAATATCCCTATATTTTAAACATTTTAATCTGTTTGCTAAGTTCATCAGATGTATTTGCTAAAGTTTCTGCATCATTAGCTACTTTTTCACTATTTTTAGTAATATTATTTGATTGATCAACCATGACTTCTGACGTTGCTAAAATTTCCTCTGAACTTGCTGCTTGTTCCTCTGCTATGGCTGCTACAGTTGTTGCAACATCATCTAAATGTCCAACTTTTTCAATCATTTCTTGAATTAGATCATTTGCTGAATTAATTTTATTGAAAATATTATCAAATGTATCAGCTGTTCCACTTATTAAATAACTACTTTCATTAATATATTCTGCACTATCATGTGATTGCTTTACAGTATCTGAAACAAGTTTGTTAATTTCATTTACAATAGATGAAATATTTTTAACAGATTCAGAACTTGTATTAGCTAATTTGCCTATTTCACTTGCTACAACAGCAAATCCTTTTCCTGCTTCTCCAGCCCTAGCCGCCTCTATTGACGCATTAAGTGATAAAAGATTAGTTTGTTCTGCAATGCTTCCAATAACATTTATAATACTAGTTATTTCAATTGAAGATTTCCCAACGTTACTTATAGCCTGCTCAAGTGATCCTATTGAAATCCTTATATTTTCCATAGCTACGTTTACTTTTTGCATATCTTTTATGCCTTTTTCTGAGATCTTAATAGTTTCCTTCATTTTATCATTCACATTATTACCATAATCTCTAGTATTAGAAACGACATTAGCTAAAGTTGTTGTATTCTCAGCTATTTCTCCTACCGAACTTGATAACTGATCTACTGTTATGTTTAAATTTTGCATAGACTCAGATTGAAGTTTAGATGAATCATATAACTCTGTAGAGATTCTTATACCGCCTTCAGATTGTTCACTCATTTTATTTGATACTATACTAATATTATTTATCATATTTCTCATTACTGTTATAAACTCTTTTACACTTTTCAGCATAATTGAAATTTCATCATTTCCCTTTATTTCCACATCGACTGTAAAATCTCCATTAGTCATAGATACAATTGTGTCTGTAAGTTTTCTAATAGGTTTTATAACTACTTGCACAACTCGTTCCACTAAAACAGCTAAAATAATAATAGATATAATGCCTATTAAAATCATAAAAGTACGAAGCTTTATAAGTTCTGATAAAATAGATTTTGTTGGTACATATGATACAAGAATCCAATTGGTTCCCTCTACTTCTTTAAAAACAACCCTGTTATTATCTAACTCGCATGAATTGTAATCTTTATTTTCAATTTTTCTTGCAACATCTGTAAAAAATTTATCATTGCTGGAATCAAGTTTAGTGGAAATTAATGAACTATCTCTATTAGCTACTATTGTTCTATCATTGCTGTCTATCAAGAAAGCTTCTGCATCATGCATATCAATCATTGAATTTACAATTATCGATACTTTATCCAATGAAAGATCTACAGAAAAAATCTTTATCTTTCCAGATTTATCATTTAATATTGCCGAAGCACTAACAACATTCTTACCAAATTCATTCTTATATGGTGATCCAAATGCCATATTAACACGAGTAAGTCCCTCTTTATACCACACTGAGTTAAGCACATCTTTATCTGATTTATTGGATTTTTCTGCTTTAAATAGCTTTCCACTCTCATCAGCTATGTAAAATCCTTCTTTGTAATTATCACTGTATCCATAATATTTATTTAGTACGTCTTGTAATTGTTTTTCGCTTAAATTCGCAACTTCTAATGAATCTTTTAAAGTTTTAAATGATGACAAGTTTTCATTTAACAATGATTCAATTTGATCAACCTGCTTCTTACTTGAGGTTTCTAGCAAATCATTAGCTGAGTTGGTTATTATATTTTTAGACTTATTGTAGGAAATAAAAATAAGCAATGAAATTACTATTACTAGCATTGGAATAATAATTCCAAGCATTTTTGTTTTAATTGAAACCTTATACTTAGTTTCCCCTTTTTTCATAAGCATCCCCCTTTTAGGCACTATAAATTATAATAGCATTTTTCCTATACCTATAATACAATTTTTCTTCCTTTATGTATACATTCTTCTACAATATTTCATATTTCTCCTTTATTTTTTCATAGCTCTATATTTAAAACGAACTTTTATTTTAAAAAAATACAGATGAAGATATCTTCATCTGCAATTCTTATTTAAATAATTTTTATATATTTATAATTTCTCACATAATATTTTAATTGCATGCATTAATAAGAAACCTAATCCAATTCCAAATGAAGCTCCCGTAAATAGCCTTCTAATATTAGTATTCTCCAAATTCTAATTCATTTTACATATTCACGGTAAGGCATACGTAAAATTCTATTATCATCAAATTTATATTTTGTACCTTCGAGAGGATCTTTTCCCTTAACTAAGTTCATGCCTACAGAATATATTGCTTGAGCTTCTGCACTTGCATCTTGAATAACTGTCCCGGTCATAAATCCTTTATCTACTAATTCCATAGCTTCTGGAATAGCATCAATTCCGACTACCAAAACATTTTTATTTTTATCACCTTTATTATACCCATATTTCTGAAGTGCTTTAACAGCTCCTATGGCCATAGCATCATTATTTGCGATAATTGCTTCAACACTATTGCCATATCTTAAAAATAATGAGTCAATGCTCGCTCTAGCACATTCTTCATCCCAATTACAACTTTGTATTGCAAGTTCATGGGTTTTTATTCCTGCATCATTAATTGTTGAAATAGAATACTTTGTTCTATCAATAGTACCAGGATGATCTATTTTTCCCTGAAGCATAATATATTGAAGTATATTATCTTTATTTTTATCTATAGCTCCCTTATTGGCATTCCATGAATCAACTATTATCTTACCTTCTAGAGCTCCAGATTCTTCAGTATCAGTTCCAAGAAAAACAATATTCTTGTAAGGGGTAATAAAATTCAATATATATTTATTAGGTGTTCCATTTAAAATTAATGGTATATTATTTTTTTCAATTTTATTAATTACATCACTTATAGTATCTACCTTTGTATCAACCAGATTTATTACAAACAAATCAAAATGATCATCAATAGCTTCGTAAATACTTTCGTTTTGTATAACCTGATTTCCTTTTCCATCAAAAAAAGTGAACTCAACCTTGCCCTTATTTTCTTTCTGAATGTCCTCTAAATTCTTTCTAACCTCAATGTTATATTGATCATCTTCTCTAGATTGAAACACAGCTACTTTTACTGGAATTATTGAAGCCCCATTTAAATTAATTGCTAAACTTTTCGAAATACTACCTATTAGCATAATTATTATTACAAAGGAAATTGTAGTAAATATAAATATCTTTTTAAACAAACTCATTTCAAGACCCTCCTATACTTAGTTATACTCATAGATTGTCTTTTAATAAGAGTTTTATTCTGCATATAAGAGCATTTTATGCAAGTGAATATGATTTATTTTTTTATTCTTTATATAGTAATTAACCCAGATAAAATAGATTAATATAAAAATTATCCATAGCTTTAATTGCATTATAATTTCATAAAGAATAAAAAAATTTAATGACCACAATTTTGTGGTCATTAAATTTCGGCTTTATGATAATTCAAAAGCTCCTGTATATAATTGATAATACTTACCTTTTTCTTTTATTAGATCATCATGATTTCCTCTTTCAATAATTCTACCTTGGTCTAATACCATAATTACATCAGAGTTTTTAATTGTTGAAAGTCTATGAGCAATTACAAAAACGGTTCTTCCTTTCATAAGCTTATCCATTCCTTCTTGAACAATTCTTTCTGTTCTTGTATCTATGCTTGAAGTTGCTTCATCCAAGATTAAAACTGGTGGATCTGCTATTGCTGCTCTAGCAATTGTTAATAGCTGCCTTTGACCTTGTGAAAGGCTGCCTCCATCTCCTGTAAGAACTGTATCATAACCATTTGGAAGATGTCTTATAAACGTATCTGCATTTGCAAGTTTTGCTGCTGCAACTACTTCTTCATCTGTAGCATCTAATTTACCATATCTAATATTATCTGCTACAGTTCCAGTGAAAAGATGTGCATCTTGAAGCACTATTCCAAGAGATCTTCTTAAGTCATCCTTTTTAATCTTGTTGATATTAATACCATCATATCTTATCTTTCCATCTTGAATATCATAGAAGCGGTTTATTAAATTAGTAATAGTGGTTTTACCTGCTCCTGTAGCACCTACAAAGGCTATTTTTTGTCCTTGTTTAGCATATAGCTTTATATTATGCAAAATTATCTTTTCATCATTATATCCAAAGTCCACATCATCAAATACTACTTCACCAAGAAGCTTTGTATACGTAATAGTTCCATCTTCATGAGGATGTTTCCATGCCCAAATTCCAGTACGCTCTTTGCACTCTTCTAATTCACCATTTTCATTTTCCTTAGCATTTACCAAAGTAACATAACCTTCATCTGTTTCTTTCTGTTCATCAAGAAGCTTGAATATACGTTCAGCCCCCGCAAGTGCCATAATAACAAAATTGAATTGTTGAGCCATTTGATTAATTGTTTGACTAAAGTTTCTTGTTAATTGCAAAAATGCTGCAAGTCCGCCAAGTGTAAATCCACCAAATGCACCAATAGCTAAAACTGATCCAAAGATAGCAACAGCTACATAATTTATATATCCAATGTTACCCATAATAGGCATCAAGACATTAGCATATTTATTGGCATTATTTGCACTATTAAAAAGCATATCATTTAATCTATCAAAGCTAGCTTTTGCTTCTTCTTCATGGCAAAAGACTTTTACAACCTTTTGCCCTTCCATCATTTCTTCTATATATCCATTTACTGCACCTATATCTTTTTGTTGAAGACCAAAATATTTTCCACTTTTTGCACCAATAACTTTAGTAACTCTAAACATCAATAATATAATTATAATTTCAACGCCTGTTAAAGGAATACTTAAATATATCATTGAAGCAAATATACTAACAACAGTTATGATAGCTGACAATAATTGTGGTATTCCTTGGCTTATCATTTGCCTTAAAGCATCTGTATCATTTGTATATAAACTCATTAAATCTCCATGAGCATGTGTATCGAAGAACTTTATTGGCAAACTCTCCATATGAGCAAACATATCATCTCTTATTCTTTTTAGAGATCCTTGTGAGATTACAATCATTATACGACTATATATATAAGTTGATATAACCCCGACATAATAAATTACTGCCATAGTAATTATCATTTTAAGAAGCGGACCAAAATTTGATTCTGGTTTATTTAAAAGTGGTGTTATATAATCATCAATTAAGTTTCTTAAAAATAACGTTCCAATAACATTAGCAAGAGAACTTATAATAATAGTTACTAGTACCATGAAAAATAAAAACTTATATTCCTTAAGTATATACTCTAATAATCTTTTTAGTATCTTCAAAGAATTTTTATCGGCTTTTACAGGCGCACGTCCACCACGTCCCATCATTCTAGGAGTTCTATTGCTAGCACTATCTTTACTCATTGTCGCTCGCCCCTTTCATTTGAGATTCGTATACTTCACTATATATTTCATTTGATTTTAGTAATTCTTCATGAGTTCCAAATCCATCTATTTTCCCATCATTTAATACAACAATTTTATCTGCATCTTGAACTGAAGAAATACGCTGAGCAATAATAATCTTTGTAGTATTTGGTATTGTTTCTTTAAATGCTTTCCTAATTAAAGCATCAGTTTTAGTATCTACCGCACTTGTAGAATCATCTAAAATTAATATTTTAGGTTTTTTAAGTAGCGCTCTTGCAATACATAATCTTTGCTTTTGTCCTCCAGATACATTTGTTCCGCCTTGTTCTATAAAAGTGTCATACTTATTGGGAAGACTTTCTACAAATTCATCTGCCTGTGCTTGCTTACATGCATCTATTAACTCTTCATCAGAGGCATCTTTATTTCCCCATCTTAAATTCTCTTTTATTGTTCCAGAAAATAAAACATTCTTTTGTAATACCATAGAAACCTCATCTCTAAGTGTTTCTATATCATATTTTCGAACATCAACTCCTCCGACCTCAACACTACCATTTGTAGTATCATACAATCTTGGAATAAGCTGAACAAGAGTAGTTTTTGAACTTCCTGTTCCTCCTATAATTCCAATAGTCTCACCAGAATTAATTTTCAAATTGATATTTTCTAAAACAAGGTTGTCCTTATTTTTATTATACGAAAAGCCAACATTATTAAAAGTTATAGATCCATCTTTTACTTCATAAACTGGATTTTCATCATTTGCCAAATCACTTTTTTCATTTAAAACTTCTGTAATTCTTTCAGCTGATGATTTAGACATAATTACCATTACAAATACCATCGAAAGGAACATTAAACTCATTAATATATTAAGAGTATAAGTAAATAAACTCATCAATTCTCCAGTTGACATAGTATTTGAAACAATCATTTTTGCACCAAGCCAAGATAAAAGCAAGATACATGTATAAACTGTAAATTGCATTGCTGGAGCATTAACTATGATTAGCTTTTCAGCTCTTATAAAATATTTGTATAAAGTTTCAGAAGCTTTATAAAACTTGCTGGTTTCATGATCTTCTCTTACATAAGCCTTTACTGCTCTAATTCCAGTTAAATTTTCTTGTACACTAGCATTCAAATCATCATACTTTTTAAAAACTTCAACAAAATATGGGTGTACTGTAGTCATAATGAAATATAATATAACTCCAAGAAAAACTATTGCGCCTATAAATATCATAGATAATTTTGCATTAATATAAAAACACATTGTTGTAGCGGATATAAGCATAAATGGCGCCCTTACAGCCATTCTTATTATCATTTGGAATGCATTTTGAACATTTGTTACATCTGTAGTCAGCCTTGTTATAAGTCCAGCTGTAGAATATTTATCTATATTGGAGAAAGAAAAATTTTGTATATTATAATACATTCCCTTTCTCAAATTTCTAGCAAACCCTGTTGAAGCTTTAGATGCATGTACACCACCCAAAACTCCAAAAGTTAGAGATAGAAATGATGTTATTATCATTGCTCCACCAACAATACTTACATATTTCACATCACCTTTTCCTACTCCATTATCAATAATCCATGCCATTAAAAGTGGAATAATTGTTTCCATAACTACTTCTAATGCTACATATAGAGGAGTTAGAATACTATCCCTTTTAAATTCTGCTACAAAACCTGCTAATCTTTTTATCATAATTTTCCTCCTTCTTTGTTAGGTTTCTAACTAATAGCTTAAAAAAAATTGCATTAGCACATGAAAATAAATAACAAGTCCAAAGTTGCCAATAGAAGTTCCGACATGCAGCATAGCTACTCCTTTCTAATGTGTGGATATTTTTCATCAGGCAAGGAGGCAAATTGCCCTCATAGCGGGCCTATTAGGTCAATTTGCCGATGAGCAGAGAACCAAAATCTATGATTTTGTGTGAATCGCTTACTCAGTGAGCGTATGCGAGTCGAGCTTCCTTTATGGTGGAAAATAGGCTGGCAAATGTACTTGTTATTTTTTGAATGTGCTTTAATCTGCAATTTTCTTAGCTAATCTATCAATTAAAGAAACTAATATATTAAATTCATCCTCATTTAACTCATCTCTTAATGATTTTTCAACTCTAAGGATAAACTCATATACATTTCTTTGAATCCCCATTCCTTTTTCTGTCAATACTATTTTTTTCAGACGTGCATCTTCTGATACACTTATTCTCTTAATATGACCATTCTTCTCCATCAATTGAAGTACGCTTGTCACTGAAGAACGTCTAATATCAAGTTCCTCTTCTATATCTTTCTGAAAAATGTCTTTTTTATCTGATTTATGATATATGAAGCCAAGAATCCTAGCTTGAACTCCAGTCACGCCATATTGTGAAGCTTCCTTATCTATTCTTCTATGCAATCTCCTAGATAACATACTCAATTTTTTCCCAATGTGTACCTCTTTATCCATACTTATGCTCCCATCAGTTTGTTAGATTTCTAACATATATTATTTTAGTTTCACCTTTTAAATTTGTCAAGGTAATATAGTTTTATTTTAAAAATAATATTTTTCAACTCTTAGAACTTAGTTTCTTTGTATTTATTGTCAATTCTTTATATAGTATTTTCTATTTTCATTTGATGAATCAAAATCTCCAATAACAACTTGAAGCCTTTCATTACTGTATTTATACTCTTGCTTAAGATCTATTATTTTTTTGAATATAGAAACTCAATTTCAACATATGTATATTAAATTTACTATCTCTGTAACATACCTAAACCGTAATCATAAAATGAATAAGACAGGCTTTACTGCCATAGCAAAAATACAAGGAGATTCTCAATGTATAATGATGTTTTTTTTTACTGCCCGTATTGTATGCAGAAAAACACTTGTCCATTTTTTGATGAACAAATGAAGAATTTCAGCGATAATGATGAAATATCAAGATTTGATAGATACGAAGACTCTTATGAATTTCAAGATTCAAACTTATTGACTAAAGAAATTCACTCAGACTCTTATAGAGCTTCTGACCAAGAAGTTAATAGAATATTAAGATTAATGCGTAATCAAATGCCTCAGTTTTTCTCACTACTACAAGGAGTTGGCGATAACTATTTTAGAACCGCTATTGCTTTCACTTTAGATAATGCTCAAACATATCCGGGAAATATAAATCAAAGTGTAAATAGAATTTTTAACGACTTTAGAAGAAGAAATAATTCAATTTTTCTTTCTCTTCGTTCTCTAGGTGTTCCTAACAACGTTATTAATCTCACTTTTAGATCTATAATTGAATTTACTCTTAGAAACATTAAACCTTCACCAGCTCCTGGTCCAAATCCTACTCCATCGCCTAGTAGTGGTTGGAGTAAATGGGAAGATCTTGGCGGAGTTTTAAAATATTCTCCTGGAGTTTCTTCTTGGTCTGCAAACAGGCTTGATGTATTTGTAACTGGATCTGATAATGCTCTTTACCACAAATGGTGGGACGGCTCTCGCTGGAGTGATTTCGAAAACCTTGGTGGTGTTCTAACTTCTTCTCCTGCAGCTGTTTCTTGGGGAAATAATAGGATCGATGTATTTGGTAAAGGTTCAAATAACGCAATGTACCATAAGTGGTGGAATGGCTCTCGTTGGAGTGATTTTGAAAATCTTGGTGGAGTCTTAACATCTGCACCTGCTGCTTCTTCCTGGGCCGCAAACAGAATAGATACATTTGTCCGTGGAACAGATAATGCTCTTTATCACAAATGGTGGGACGGCTCTCGCTGGAGTGACTTCGAAAACCTTGGCGGCGTTCTAACTTCTAGTCCAGCAGCTGTTTCTTGGGGAAATAATAGAATAGATGTATTTGTTCGTGGTCAGGGAAATCGTCTATATCATAAATGGTGGGATGGTTCTCGCTGGAATGACTTTGAAGACCTTGGTGGAAATTTGACATCTGCTCCTGCTGTATCCTCTCGAGCTTCTAATAGGCTAGAGGTATTTGCACGAAATCAAAGTAATCAATTAATTACAAAGACATGGAACGGTTCGCGCTGGAGCGATTGGCAAACAATAGGTGGTTCCTTCACTTTAGATCCTGCAGCTGTTTCTTGGAGCTCTAATAGAACCGATGTATTTACAAAAAGTTCAAAAGATTCTCTATTGCATATTTGGAGAAATTAATTAGTATAAAAAAATCGCAGGCGACTGTGGAGCCGTAGATTTTTTTTACGCATCTGCCTTTCCGAACGCATGTGAGGAAAATCTGGCAGGCGAATAAGATTTCTTTTTTATTCTTTTTCTATACAAAAACTAATTAAATAGCCTTCTTCATAAGTTATCCACAGATTCTATTACATTATAAATTCCTATAGAATAAAATAATAAAAAATGCTTAATCTTTATATACTAAGCATTTTTTATTTTCTATGAATTACCAATAAAGGTAATAATCTGATTTCAATTAACCGGTTTTATTAAATAGCAACTTCCAAGAATACATTTAACTTCTTTTTTTATTGCGGCTACAGCTACCCCTACTTCTTCTGAATTTGAATAATCATTGAGTTCACCATAAATTCCTGCAATTGAAAGCGAAGTAAGTGGAAATATACCATTTTTTCCATATCTATCTGTAGCCGTAACATATCTATTACTTCTGTCTTTTTCATTAAAAAAATTTAAAATCCCATAATTAAACTTCTTTATAATTTTTTCACACATTTCTTCACATTCTTCAATTGGATTTTCTAAAATACTTACAAAATCGTCTCCTCCTATATGTCCAATAAATCCATTATAGGGGAAAAGCGATTTTATTTCAGCTTGTATTAATTGAGCTGTATATTTAAGAATCCTATCCCCATTTTCAAATCCGTACGTATCATTATAAACTTTAAAATTATCTAGATCTAGATAAAGAATACAACATTTACGTTTTGTTTTAATTATATTCATTATATTATTTTGTATAGCGGTATTACCCGGTAGCTCAGTAAGGGGATTAAGTTGTCTCGCGTAGTTACATTCTAGCATTGTAGTATAATTTAACAAAGATCTTATTGTAACCATTCCACAGTATTTATTATTGTTGGTTACGATAATATAATCATATATATTTTGTGTTTTCCTAGACATTGCTAGCCTTGAAACTTCTGTTACTGGTGTGTTGTAATCTACAACTAAAGGATTTGTATCCATAACTAAAGAAACAGGACGTTTTGTAAAAATTGCAACACCATATTTTGTAGCAAGCGCTGAGTCTAACGTATGTTTCATAATAAGGCCTAATGGTACATCATTATTTACTATACAGGCTCCAGTAATATCGTTAGAATCAAAATATTCTTTAATATCACCACAATAAGTTTTAGGCCCAAACGGACTATCATGTCTAACAATTTCGCCTATACAGCTTGACTGATAGTTATAATACACATTATCCTTGAATTTATTACACCTTACAATTAAATCTCTAATATGATTAGGTATATCTAGAAAAGTTCCTGCTGGACGACTTAGTAAGAAACCTTGTCCTGCATAGACGCCTAAGTTTACTAATGTTCTCAATTCTTCTTCTGTTTCTATCCCCTCAGCAATAAGCTTCATATTTGTTGCTTCCGATAGCTTAACAAAGCATTCTACTAATGATTGTTTAAACGAATCTTCATTTATATTTCTAATTAGATCCATGTCAATTTTTACATAATGTGGCTTTGTTTCATTAAGCATCTTAAGTCCAGAATATCCTGAACCAGTATCATCAATCGCAATTTTATATCCTTGATCTACATAATTGCTAAGAGCCTGTTTAAATCCTTTGTAATCTTCTATACACGTCTTTTCCGTAATCTCAAATATTATACAATCAGGTGACATGTTATGTTCTGCAAGAAATTCTTTAGTAAAACCCTTCTTAAATTTTTCGTCTTTAAAAATATGGGGATCTACATTTATAAAAAGATATTTATTTTTTTCAATATTTGTAGCTCTTTTAATAGCTTTTATTCTACATAATTGTTCTAACTCCCATGTTTTATTATAAACCTGGGCAGCGTTAAATAACTTATCTGGATTTTGCAATGGTGAGTCTATCGGCCCTCTGCTTAACGCCTCATACCCTATGATTTCCCCATCTAAAAGTGAAACAATGGGTTGATAAACTGTAGTTATATTTTTACTATTTAATATATTTTCCAACTCCTCTGCCTCATTATATTTTAAATTATCAACTAATGAATTTAACATATTATAATCTCCCCATATTTCTTCTTATTAGCTATTATAGTAGCTCTTGTAAATATAGTTGAAATATAACATAATCTTATTAAAAGTATTTATAATTTTTGTTAAGTTAATGTAAAAACGTTTATCTAGTCAAAACCAAATTTATTACATAAATTGGAATTAACATATTTTGCTTCCATAAACTTATGATATAATTATTGTAAAGACAATTCTAAGGAGGCATCTTCATGACAAAGGTTAATAAATTACCTACAACAAAACTGTGGAATCCGAAATCATTTATTATATTTTCCGTATTTTTCTCATTTCTACCAGCTGGGATCATGTGTGCTTTGAATTATGGACGATCTGGAAGTCAAAAAAAGAAGTGGATATTTCTTTTAACGAGTATCTTAGTGTTTATAGCACTTATTGCACTGCTGCCTATATTATCAATTAATACTTCTATCATATTTTTCAGTATTAATATAGCTTTAGGAATAATTCTTATGTTCACACAGTTAAAGCTGTATAATGAACATATTCAAAATGGAGGGCAAAGTGCTTCGTATTTATTTCCTATAATCATAGGGATTTTGATTTTTTCATTGTCTGCCGCTTCAATTCTATATTCAATTTACGTACCAAAAAATGCTCTTGATTATGGCGAAAATCACTTATTTTATACTAATAAGATAACAGAATCTCAAGCGAAAAAACTTGGAGATTACTTAAATTCAGAAGGCTACTTTACTCCTAGTTCAAAAGTGGACGTTAAGATTGATAAGCAAGATACACTCTATATTTTATCTCTTGTTGTAGAAGGTGATTATAAAAGTGATACAAGCTATGTAGAACCTATGAAAGCAATATCAAAAGAGATTTCTAAAAATGTTTTTGAAAATAATAAGGTTAGAATAGATTTATGCAATGATAGATTCAGAGTTCTTAATTCCATCAATGTAGATTAAAACTTTCTTATATTACTCTACAATATATAGATAGCCCAACTATAATCTATACTTATGCGTATAACTCGCCGAAATGAGTAACATACTTTTGTTCCAGTTTCTAGGTAATTCTGATTGGTGATTCTAAGGCTATAAAGTTGCACCCAAAGTGCTAGCCTCAAAGAACAAGCGCTCACAGAGAAAGTTCGAAGAACGAAATATAAAATTTCGATTCTCACTTTTTGAACTAGCATACTTGGAACAACTTTTAATCTAAGAATCAAAGCCATCAAATTCCTAATGAAACATTTCACAAAAGCATAATTCTTATTTCTAGTTGGGATATATTTCATAATATAAATCTAACTTATAATTGGGTTATCTATACAATAAAAATAATCTATCTTTAAATTTTATTATAAATTTCAGCAAAAAGAAGACTAGCGTTTATTTGCTAGTCTTCTTTCATATTTATATAATTAAATGAGATTATTGTATGATATTTCATTTCTTCTTGAATATACAAAATAACTCTCCTCTTTCTCCTAGGAATTTATGCATTTCAAAACATAGGCTGGCGGTAAATTAAAGATAACTCTTTCTATATTTATCTTTTTAAAATATCCAGTAATAAATTCTTTTTTCAAAAGAGTATATTGAAATGTTATAAATAATCCATTTCTTTTTAATATATTTCTAGTTTGTCTTAAAATTTTATTTGAAACATTTTTAGGAAGACTAGCAAAAGGCAACCCTGATACAACATAATCTACTCTGCTAATATTATATTTTGCTAAATGTTTATCTACATTTTCAGCGGAATCATTTATTATTATAATATCATCTTCTCCTTTATATTTTTCTTCTAATTGTTTGCAAAATTCTTCATTATATTCAAATAACATTAATAATGTCTCTTTCTTTTTTCTTTTTACAAGCTTGTCCGTAAAAACTCCTGTCCCTGGCCCGTACTCAATTATAACCTCAGAATTTTCAAAATCTATGTCCCCTACCATTTTCTCTGCAAGTTTCTCTGAACTAGGCGCTACAGCCCCTATAGTTCTAGGCGATTTAAAATATTCAATTAAAAATTTTACTAGCTTCATATTAAAAGCCTCCTTGAATTCTTCTCTTTTAGTTAAATTATAGAATTAGTATAAATCTTAAATATTAAAATCTATTTAGTAAAATCTTAAGAATCTTTAAATTTTGTTTTAAATATAAAGAAAGAAGGTATACACTTTAACCCTCTTTTAGACTTTATTTTATATATAATGTGCTTTAATATTGATTTTTGTTCTTTTTAATTAAAATTATTTCTTACTGTATTAATCATTTTCTCCTTATTTTCCTCTAGTTGAACTAACCTATTTACATTAGCCCCAGATGGATGTGGAAAGCCTTTTAATATTTGCTTTTCATTTATAATTTTATTTTCACATAGCTTGTATAATACTTCCTCTACTGACCTGCCTAATGGTACTATAAGAATTTTATCTAAATTATTTAATGCTTTTAATTCATAAATAAAATTCTCATAAATATATTTCATCAAAAATTCACTCCTGATAAGTTTTGGGGTGTGACCTGAATAGTTTTTTCCTTTTATAAAGACTGCATAAGGTATTAATGAAAATGTGTGCAATAAATGATCTTTTTCTTCAAACAATTGGCTGCAATTTTCTATTTTTAGACTCTTATTAAGCTCTATTTTATCTAACATACCAATTAAATTTTTTCTGAGACTACCGCTAAATCTTCCTGCTTTCTTACATTCATACTGAATTTCTTTAATATTATCAGAGTTCTCTAACTCTATTCTTGCAGTAGCAATGGCAGTACTCATTTGCTGGAAGCCTGGAGTTATACCAACAATAAATACTCTTGCGTCTAAATTTATATATTCATTATGAGGCGAATAATATATTTCAAGATCTTCTTTCTTATCAATTAAAAAATCGTTTATCAATAGTTCATTCTTACTGTATTTCTCTTTTACTGGTAATTTTTTAATTTTATCTTTATAATCATATAATGTTTTTTTCATAATCAGCCTCTAACTTCTACATTTATTTTGTTACTTTATATTATCTTCATAATTAAAAAATATTATTAATATATCCTTCACTAATAATTATAAATTTAATGGAAATTTTTTTAATAGAATATAAAAAAGATAGAAGCTTCATAATAAAGCTACTATCTCTATATTCTTCTTAACTATTAGCTAATTTTGCAATCCTCTCATTTAAACTTTTTGTAAATACTCCACCATGATAACAGATAACTGTTTCTATATCATATTTTGTGAGCTTCTTAAGAGATTCCATTGCTTGCTTCATATCAAATGTATATTCTGGATTAGGACCAATTAATTCATTATTTACAACATTCATTGCGTCTCCAGTTACCAATGCCTTATACTTTCTTAGATAGAGACAAATATGTCCCGGAGTATGTCCTGGAGTATAAATTACATCTATTCCTCCACAATAAGGAAGATTCTCTTCATCTTTAACAACCCTATTAACTTTTGTTTTAAGCTGCTTTATGGTTTCTTTCATAGAATCTGGCATTGAACTCAAACGCTCAGGAGTAATTTTTATACCGATTTTATCTCCCTCAATATAAGGTCTTTCTCCACTATGTGCTAACACTTCTATTTCACTTTTAGAATTTTTAACAATACTTGATAAGCTGCCGATATGATCTAAATCGTGATGAGTAATAATTATTTTATTAATTCTGTCGAATGATACACCTGCTTTTTCCACTTCTTCGCGAATATTTTCTATTTGTCCAGGTAATCCTGCATCTATTAAAATAACATTTTTATCATCCCAAATTAGTGTAGCATTCATTCTTCTTTCTTCGTTCCCTAATTCAAGTATATCTAATCCTTCTGCAATTTTCATTTTTCTTCCTCCTAATTAAAATTTACTCCTCAATTAATTTTCCCATTTGACTAATAACCATTTTGTAATACTCACCTTTTTCATTCATAAGACTTTTGTGGTTTCCACTTTCTAATATTTTTCCACCACCAATTACCATAATGCGATCTGCATCTCTAATAGTCGATAATCTGTGTGCTATTAAAAAGCTAGTACGGTTTTTCATTAATCTTAATAATGCATGTTGAATATCTTTTTCGGTCTTTGTATCTACACTGCTAGTTGCTTCGTCCAAAATTAAAATCGGGCTATCACACAGAACTGCTCTAGCAATAGACATTAATTGGCGCTGCCCTTGACTTAAGTTATCTGTAGCTCCAGAAACCAATGTTTGATAACCTTTAGGAAGTTTATCAATAAATTCATGAGCATGAGCTATTTTAGCAGCATTTACAACCTGTTCATCTGTTGCATCTTTTTTAGAATAACGAATATTATCCATAATCGTTCCAGTGAAAAGACAAGTATCTTGAAGCACAACAGAGAAGCATTTCCTAAGACTATTTCTTTTTATATTCGTAATCGGCTCATCATCAATGAATATATTTCCACTGTCTGCATCATAAAATCGAGTAAGAAGATTCACAATAGTAGTTTTTCCTGCTCCAGTCTCTCCTACTAGCGCAACTGTTTCTCCTGCTTTAACTTTAAAACTCACATTCTTTAATATAGGTATAGACTTATCATATGAAAAACATACATTTTCAAAGGTTACATTACCATTGGGTTGTTTTATCTCAATTGCATCTTTAAAATCTGCACTTTCTTCTTCATTATCTAAAATCTCAAAAACACGTTCTGCCCCAGCAAGTGCTGATTGAATTGTATTAAACATACCTGCTACAGAATTTAATGGCTGTGAAAATTGTTTTGAATAGCTTAAAAAACTAACTACAGTTCCAACAGCTACACCATATCCTACGGATAGCATACCACCAACGATTGCAACAACTGCAAAAATAAAGTTATTAATAACATTCATAAGAGGCATCATATACCCAGACCATATCTGTGCTTTATTGCTGCTTTCATATAGATTTTCGTTTATCTCTTCAAATTGCTTTAGGACATCCTCCTGTTTATTAAAAGCCTTTACCATCTTTAGTCCTAATATATTTTCCTCAATTACTCCATTAAGTGAGCCTAAATTTCTTTGCTGAGCTAAGAAATATTTGCGGCTATGCGTTGCAATTACACGTGTTAAAAGTATAACTAGAGGTATACATAATAAAACAACTAGTGTAAGGGGAACATTTAACACTATCATAACCATAAAAGATCCAACTAAAGTTAAAATACTTGATATTAACTGTGTAGTTGTTTGTGCAATTGTAGAGCTAATATTGTCTACATCATTTGTGATTCTACTCATTGTATCTCCATGGGAACGTGTATCATAAAATTTCAAAGGAAGCCTCTGCATCTTTTCAAAAAACTCTGCACGTATTACAAAAACAAGTTTTTGTGAAACTTTAAGCATAATAACACCATTTATCCATGAAATAAGACAATTAACTCCATACAAAACTGCAATTATAGTTAAAAATAATATAAGAGTCGATTTATCTACAGTTCTTGTTGCTATTCTAAATGTATCAAAAGTCTTTCCTACAAAATAAGGAATCCCAACAGAAATTGCTGATGAAAAAGCTGTAAAAATCATAGCTAGAAAGATCGTCTTAGCAAAACGCATGTATATTTTAATAATACGCACTAATGTGTCTCTAGCATTTTTAGCTTTTTGTGTAGGTGCAAAGCGATTTCCGCCTCCACCCACACGTCTCCCACTAATAGAAGGTACTTTTACTTCAGTTTTAGAAAATTGTTGTGTCATAATATCCTATACCTCCTTGCTGCTCTCTATTTGCGTTTTATAAATATCTCTATATACTTCACAGCTTTGCATTAATTCATCATGAGTTCCATATCCAACCTTAGATCCATTATCCATAACCAAAATTCTGTCTGCAAACATCGCTGTTCCACAACGTTGAGTGATTGTAATCACAGTTTGATTACTTGTTTTTGAACTTAAGTTTTCTCTAACCTTTGCTTCTGTTACTGAATCTAATGCACTTGTTGCATCATCTAATATAATTACAGACGAATCCCTAAGTATTCCACGAGCTATAGAAATACGTTGCTTTTGGCCACCCGAAAGATTAACTCCAGCACTCCCTAACATACTTTCATATCCATCTTTCATATTATTTATAAAACCTGCTTGTGCCTTTTCAGAAGCCTCATGAACCATCACATTGCTCGCTTCCCTTTTACCCCATCTAATATTTTCAGCAACAGAACCAGAAAAAAGCATTGGTTTCTGCGGCACTATAGCAATGCTATTTCGTACAGAATCAACATTTAATTCTTTAACATCGTAGCCGTCAATTAAAATTTTTCCCTTGCTCACATCATAAAATCGCAAAAGAAGCCATGCAATAGTAGATTTCCCGCTGCCTGTTGGACCAATTATAGCTAAACTTTGTCCACTTCTAATAGAAAACGATAGATTATTTAAAGCAGGTACACCACTACCATTTGGATATGCAAATTTAACATCTCTAAATTCAATATTACCATTTAATTCTTTCATTTCACCATCATGAGAAAAATCTCCATCACAATCAACTATTTCTTTAATACGAGCAGTAGAAGCCTTGGTTCTTACAAATGTATTGAATATATTGGTTATCATAATTAATGAGGTAAGAATTTGTGCCATATAAATTACAAACGCTGATATATCTCCTGGATTTGCAAGGTTTGCTGAAAAGAGACTGCTACCTGCTGAAATTACAATTATTGTTCCAATTCCAACAGTAAGAGTTATAAGTGGTGACACAAATGTAATAACACTTTGAGATGATATTCCTTTTTCCATTAAGTTTGTATTTGCATTTTCAAACTTACTACTTTCCTTATCATATGTTCCAAAGGCCTTTACTAAGCGTACACCTATAAGATATTCCTGAACAACTGAATTTACTTTATCCATCGCCTTTTGTAATTCATAAAAACGCGGATAACTTAACTTCATACTAATAATAATAAGTATCGACACAATCGCAACAACACCATATATAATAAGGCTCAACCTAAAATTAAGCAGTGTTGCAAGCACAATACTACCTATGCATGTAATCGGAGCCTTTAAAAAAATTCTCATAATTCCATTAACGAACAATATAACCTGTGCCGTATCATTTGTCATACGTGTAATTAGAGATCCACTTTCAATCTTATCTGTGCTTAATTCTGAAAAATAAACAATCTTTTCAAATAAGTCATACCTAAGATCTGCTCCCATTCTTTGAGATACCTTACTTGCTAAAATATTTCTTGTAACTGCGAAAACAGCTCCAATTGCAGTTACTATAAGCATAAGCATTCCCCAGTAATAAACTTTAGAAAGTGATCCTTGCTCAATTCCTGTATTAATTATGTTAGACATAAGTGTTGGACCAAGCAAATCACAAATTGCTTCAGATGCAACACAAAAAACAGCTATCCCAAATGGAATTTTATACTTATTAAAATATTTGCTGTATAAGTTCATATCCTTTATTCCTTTCCTTTGTTTAAATGCTAATTCCCATACCATATTATACATCATTTTTGCATACAGAATGCAATAAATATTTCCAGCTGCTTATAAAACTAAATCTTCCACGTATTAATAAGTTTACTTTTCTCAATAATAACTATATAACTTATCTTTAAGTTATTAAAATTTTTATTTAGAGTATTTTAATATACTATAAATAAATTTTTAGATTATTATGTTAGGAGTGATTTCAATGAGAAAAGGAAAAACACTAGATGATCAAACACCAAGTGTCTATGATACTGAAAAAATTATTGATATCCATTCATCTGAGGACGATCCATCCCTTGATTCAGAAAAAGTAAGATACGCTAACAGTCATGCTTCACGTTCAAAATATACTCATGGTTCAAGCGACGTAAGCCCTGTTAATACAAGCAACCCAGATTCTACCGAAAGAATTCCCACATCAGTTAGATATTCTGATTCTGACATACATAAAGATGATGATGAATTTGACTATCAAGGCGAAATATAAATTCTTTATATAAATCTTTATAAATTAAAACCAGCGACAGTATATTTATGTATTGCCACTGGTTTCATCTTTCTTTTTTTAACGAGATGGATGTTATTCACCATACTTCTTATGATATTTCACTTGAACTTTTATATTGGGATGCTTTTTGCAAAACTGGCTAATTACAAAGCAGCAACTTGGACAAGGCTCCCATTTGCTATATAAAGTTAAGTTTCCCTCATCTTTCAATACTTTTGCTTCTATCTGTTTATGTATTTCTTCAATTATCTTTTTTTCACTATCATTGATTCTGTCATATCCAATTCCAAACTCACCCAATTTGTTAACTTTATTACTTTTAAAAAATGATTCATCTTTCGTTGGTGCATGACAATAATCCTTTATATTATTACTTCCGCTTATCGCCTTAAATTCTTTATTATCATATACTGCCACTGCAATATTTATAGAATCCTGTAATGTTTTACTTTGATTTATTTTAAATACTGATCTTTCTTCTTCATCGGCTTTCATATACTTATTAATATTCTTTATTAATCGCTGCATTCTCGGTATATTATTACTTAGATGTTGATGATATTCAACAGTGCCTTTTTGTGGCGTTATATAGTGATAATCTATTTGCTTTGGAATTTCTATAGATATTGTTTTAACTTTAGTATTAACATTATAACTTTCTTTTACTCTTTCTTCTTTAATAAGAAGCATTTTCTTCAAAAGCTCAATATCCTTTGAATATAAATAATCATTATCTAATTCTTTTTCCAAAATTTCTAATTTCTCTTTTTCTTTTTCACTTACTATTCTGGATACTCTTTTTTTAACTTCTTTTATGTCAATCAGCATATCTTTAACATCATCTCTAGATACTGCATCTCGCTCATATTCAATCCTATTTATATTTAATATTTTTATTGAATTTATTTTTTTCCATAATCTATCATGTTCATATTCAAATAGTATTATTTTTTTCATGTAATTAATTAAATCACTAACATCATCTGCTCTGTAAGTGGCCTGCGCCTTACCAATACATTTATATAATTCCTCTATGAGACTATTCTCTACTTTAAAAGCCTTGGCAACTTCTATTTTAAATTTCTCTTCATCAAAGTAATTTATTTTATAGCCTTCTTTTTTCAATGCATCTTTAAAATCATTTAAATTATTAATCTTTATTCGTTCTTTTTTTCTTTTATTTGAAATTATGTTTATTTTAGTCATACTTCCCTCTTATGTTTTATGCTTATCTAAATATATTACTGATTTTAACTCTTTAACAATTTAATCATTATATCATAAATTTTAAAATGATTATAATCAAATACCGATACGATTTAAAAATAATCATAAGATTATAAACATAAAAATATCATGTAAAATTTATATGGTATAATAATACTTATCGTGAATTATAATGCAATTAATCATACTTTTGTTATAAACAATTTAGCTTTAATTATAGAAAAAAGTAGCTTAATAATGCACTAAAATAAAGAACATAGTAGAAACATATAAAATAAAATATATTAAATCTAATAAATATTTTCAGGAATATAAGTTCATTAATCTAAAAACATTAATATGGGGTGGCAGTATGTTAAAAAATATATCAATAAAATTAAAGGAGGTAAATTTTGTAGCTCTAACGGGCATCATTATTATTTCAATTATACTATTAATAAATTTTGTAAAGGTTCTAAAATATAGTTATTTTGAACTTATTGATGATGATAAATATATAAACTTATCAAACAATGTAGAATACTTCATCCCCAAAGATAATCAATATGCAGAAATAAACCAAGTAGCAGATAATAGTTATATTAAATTTGAAAAAAACAATTCTAAAAATATCTACTTTCCTGAAGATGTTCAAAAAGTCTGGCTTAAACTAAGATTACAAGGTAAACAAGCTAGCACTGATAATATAATGTACATTGATTGTGAATTCATTGAAAATATTCAATTTTATATTCCAACTACTGATGGCAAGTATGTAACTAAAAAGCCTAATGAATACTTTATTTTTCCATATATTAATCTACCTGAAAATATTGATTTTAATAGAGATATCTATATAAATTCAACTTGGGATTCAAATGTATTTAATTTACTTCTAGCAAAAGACAGTAACTTTTATATTATTCAAAACTTGTTAGCATGTTTTTATATCGGTAATTTGGGTGTACTCCTAGGAATGCTTATTATGAATATGATTCTATTCTTTTCATCAAAAGATAAGAAGTATTTATTTCATTCACTTTTTACAGGATCACTGCTTTCACTACTATATTGCTTATCTGGAATGCAAAAGTTAATTCTAGGATTTAATAGTAATAACAGGCTTATAGCATTAGCTGCAATGGCCGCTTCAACCTGGGTTTTATTTATCTATTCATACTTAGATATAAAAAATAACATGCCCATATTAAATAATTTTTTTAAACTTTCAATACTTTTTCTCGTACTTTCTCTATATATATCTGAAATTATTCCTGACGGATTTACTTATGATATTTTATATTTGCAGATGATCCTAGTAGGGTTATATATTCTTATTTCAATATATTCTTATTTTAAATTTGGTATGGGATCTATATATTACTTGGTTGGCATATTTATACTATTTACTGGCTTTATCATATATATTTTAGGTTCTTACGGTTTACTAGAATGGAATATTTTTGCTTTTAGTACATGCTATCCTGCTGCCTCCATTGAAACATTATTATTTACCATCGGAATTATAAAACAAATAAAACATGAAAAAGAAGTTAATACTAAGCTTCAATTAGAAGTTATAACAGATAAACTTACAAATATATATAATAGGCGCTATTTTGAAGAAACAGTTGTAAATAAAATTCTTCAACTCGAAAAAGAAAAGAGTCTTGTATCAATGTTGGTTCTTGATATTGATCACTTTAAAAAAGTTAATGATACCTATGGACATAGTACTGGAGACCTAGTTTTATCTGAAACAGCTATGATTATTAAACAGTGCCTTAGAAAAGAAGACATTCTTGTTAGATGGGGTGGAGAAGAATTTGTTGCAGTACTCCCCTTCACAGATTCAAAAGAAAGTACTATAATTGCTGAAACAATAAGATTATCCATAGAAAATCATAAATTCAAATTTGTAAATAAAATAACTGTTAGCATAGGCATAGCCGAAAAAGATGTAGTTGAGGATTTTCATAGCTGGTTTAGGCGTGCTGACAATGCCTTATATAATGCAAAAGAGAATGGTAGAAATACTGTTTGCATTTGTTATACAAATGAAATAAGAAATAATTCCTAACATCAAAATTACTACGAAACTATAATCATATTTAGAGTTTAAACATTCATCACGTCTAGACTCTTTTATTTTGTTTTATTTTTAGCTTCATATTCTGGCCATACCCTTTTTCCCCATTCATTAATGATTGCTAATGCGGGAAGTAAATCATTACAGTCATCAGTCAAAGAATATTCTACATGCGGTGGAATCTTATTATATTCTGTTCTTTTTATAAGTCCATGTTCTTCTAATGCTTGCAGAGATCGAGTCAGCATAATATTAGTTATACCAGGTATGCTTCTTTTAAGTTCATTATACCTAATGCTCTTTGAACCTGATATCTCCCATATAATAGGTAGCCTCCACTTACCTCCTATAATTTCAAGTGCGTGAAGAACAGGACATGCTTTAGAATACTTGTTTTTCGTTTTTTCTGTTTCACCTTTCATAAGTAATCCCCCTTAAAACTAAGGCACAAAAATGTGCGTACTTGTTATTATGTTTCCTATTAAATTATAATATTAACATACCAGACAAATGGTAATATGTAAATAAGTCAAAATGGGAGTGTGGATATTTTGAAAAAGTTATTCTCAGAATTTAGTATTAAAAATATAGAAATAAAAAACCGCATATGCGTACCTCCAATGGTTGTAGGTTTAGCCAAAGATGGATATGTAACAGCAGAAAATTTAGACCGTTATAAGGAATTAGCTAAAGGCGGTCCAGGACTTATAATACAAGAAGCTACATGTATTAATAAAGATGGAAGATTATCAGAAAAGCAAATTGGAATTTGGGAAGATAACCAAATTGAAGGATTAAAAAACATAGTTAATGCAGTTCATGAAGAAGGATGTAAAATATTTATTCAAATTCATCATGCTGGAGTTACAGGAATCTCTAAATCTCCTCTATGTCCAAGTCCATATGAATATAAAGGTTTTGCCGGAACAGTTATTGGACGTGAAATGACTAAAGAAGATATAGAATCAATACAAAAAGACTATATTGAAGCTGTAAGAAGATCTTACGAAGCTGGATATGATGGCGTTGAGCTACACGGATGTCATGGTTATTTAATAAGTCAATTTTTAAATAAGAATGTTAATAAAAGAACTGATGAATATGGCACTAACCCAGAAAGATTTGTACTAGAAATACTAGAAGGAATTAGAAAAGTAACTCCAGAAGAATTTGTTGTAGGAATTCGTCTAGGCGGATTTGAACCATCAATAGAAGATGGAGTAAGTTATGCTAAAATATTAGATAAGAGTGGAATAGATTTTCTTGATATTTCTTATGGATTCTTTAATGAACAAGAAATTAATGTAAACAAAGATTATAAGTATTCCAATGCTGTTTATGCTGCTGAGAAGATCAAGCAAGAAGTATCAATTCCAGTATTTGCAGTTAATGGAATTAACTCAGCCGAAATTGCAGAAGAAATATTAGATGAAACAAATGTAGATATCGTTGATATTGGTAAAGGGATTCTTATAAATCCTAATTGGGCAAACCATGCTATGGATGGAAAAGATACTGGAAAATGTTTAAATTGTGCAAAGTGCATGTGGTTTGGTCAATCTGAAGTGTGTCCTGGAAAAGTTATATTCGATAAGAATAATAAATAAAATGTTTTCTAAACTGTAAATTTAATTACAGTAAAAAAGATACAATGCTTATGTATTATATGCATTGTATCTTTTTCGCTACTTTTTGTTTTTAATTATTTTAATGCTGAAATTACTTCTTCGCTTGTTCTAATACTTCCAATCCTAGGAAGTGAAAGTTCTCTATTTACGATTCCATTTTACAAATCTATAAGAACTAATGCAGTTTTTTCTATATTAATAAATTTATTTTCCACTGACTTGAAGTTTTCCATTTCTTATCCCCTTTTCATACTTCTCCATTCTATGATTATTATTTATATTAAGTTTATTATACACTTTAAAATATACTAGCACTGCATTAATTAATAACAATGCACTCGTTACAAAAAATACGCATTTTATTCCTAAATATCCTGCGATTTGTCCTCCTAGAACTGATCCTGCAAATACACCTAGATATCCTGCTGCCATACTAAAACCAAATACTCTACCTGTAAGAGCGGATGGTGTAATTTTCTTAACCAATATATTAACAGAAGGGTTAAGACCACCAACTGTGAGTCCTAGTAAAAATCTAAGTCCCATAAGTTCCCAAGTGTTCGTTACAAATGCTTGAGGTATGAATATTATTCCAGCTATTACGAGACATATTAGCATAACTTTATGTGCTCCTATTTTATCAGAGAGCCTTCCAAGCCTTGGAGCTGCAATTATATTAGCAAAACCTGATGCAGAAAAAGTTATTCCCGCTATTAATGCAATATGACTCGCTTCCTTAGATAGTTGAGTAACATAAACTGTTACTATTGGCTCTACCGAATACATTGCTACAGATAATATAAAAAAAGTTATAAATAAAGTAATGGTTAATCCTTTTTCTGGAACTGTATTCCAAACTTCTTTGAAACTTAAAACTTTATTATCTTCACGACTAAAAGATTCCCTTACAAATAATACTGTAGTAATAAATGCAATGAGCATAAGCCCGCCTGTTATAAAAAATACATTTTGCAAACCAAAAGTCTCTCCTACAAATCCTCCAATTGTAGGTCCAAGTAAGGAACCTGCAATATTTGCTGTTGAAATAGTTCCTAGAGCATATCCTGCATGTTCTTTATCTGTTTGAGTTGCAATTAAGGTAGTACAGGCTGTGCTATATCCTGTGATAGCTCCTTGTAATAACCTAAGAGCTATTAATACATATACATTAGGTGCAAATCCCATGCAGCTTATAACTATAGCCATACCAAGACTTGCTCTAAGCAACATTGGTTTTCGCCCAAATTTGTCAGCAGCATGTCCCCAAATGGGTGAAAAAATAGCTGAGATAATAAACGTACTACCAAAAGCAATTCCAGAAAGCCTCTCTATCGAAGCCGAATCCTGAATTCCTAAATGCTGTATATATAGTGGTAATACTGGTGCTATCTGACTCATGCCTATTCCTGTCACGAACATTCCGAACCAACAAACTTTTAAATTTCTTTTCCACATTTCCATAATAAATTTATTCCTTCTTACTAATTAGTTTTGTTATTCCAATACAATAACTTGTATATTGTCTTCTAAATATAAGAATAAACTATAAAATATAATTTGTAAACTACATCTTATAGTTTAATAATTATTTCCAATTTGATAAAAATAACCTATCATGTTAAACTATCTTTATTAATCAGAATTATAAGAGGTGATAAAATGGTTCAGAAACGAAATTTAACTAAGGAAAAAATTATTGAAGCTTCTTTTTTACTAGCTGATGAAATTGGACTTAATCAAATTACTTTCCAAAAGATTGCAGAAAAACTGGATATAAAATATCCGTCTTTATATAATCATTTTGCCAACATTGAAGAGCTTAAAATAAAAATGACCATATACTTTTTAAATAACTTAAATTCAACTTTAATGGAACGACTAATCGGGAAAAGTGGAGAGACTGCAATCAGAGAATTTGCTTATGTATATCGAGATTTTGCATTTGAAAACAAGAGTGGCTATAAGCTTTACGTGAATATCCCAAGTACTGAAAGTGATGAAGTTAAGCGCTTAGCTAGTGAAAGTAATGCAATAATACGTAAAATTTTAGACTTTTATAGCAGTGATAAAATATTTATAATTCATAAAAGCAGGGCTTTAAGAAGTCTATTACATGGATTCGTTTCCTTAAGCTCTCACGGATATTTTCAAAATCCAGTCAATTTAGAAGACAGCTTTAAATTAATGATAGATGACTTTATTTTATCAATATCAGAAAAATAACTAAGAAACTTTTAAATCTTAATTCAAAATGTTAACTACATATCTATGTTCCAAATAGTGAGTTCTATGTTAAATTATTATTTTACAAAAACTAGCAGCATATCAAAATGTAAATTTTGCTGTGCTGCTAGTTTTTATATTATCGCATCTAATTATTTCCTCTATACATTAAACTTTCCAACTATTTGTTCTAATTTATCTGCAATATTCTTAAGCTCTATTACAGAATGTGATATCTTTTCCATAGAATTAGATTGCTCTGAAACAGTTGCTGAAACTTCTTCAATTGAAGCTGCTGACTGCTCTGCTACAGCTGAAATTTCTTGAATGCTGCTTATTGCTGAATCTTTATTTTCATCTATAGACTTTATATTAGAAGTTAACTCTTCTATATTTTCTATAGTATCATCAAATGTACTATTTATAAGTTGGAATGTATTAATAGCTTCTTTAGTAGTTTTGCTTACTTCTGTCATTATGTTTTTTTCTTCATCCATGCTTTTCTTAGCTGCATTTATCTCTCTTATAATTTCATTTACAATGCATTCTATTTCCTTAGTGGAATTTGAAGTCTGTTCTGAAAGTTTTCGTATCTCATCTGCTACAACCGCAAATCCCTTACCTGCTTCCCCTGCTTTTGCCGCCTCAATTGCTGCATTTAATGCGAGAAGATTAGTTTGTTCTGAAATCGCTTGAATTGTATTTATTATTTTGCCTGCAGATCCTGATTTATTAGATAATAAGTCTATATTTCTAATTACTTTTTCCAAAGCTTCATTATTAGCATTGATATTATCCATAAGATCCCTTGAAGCACTAATACCTTCTTCGCTAATATGCTGCGATTTTTTTGAAAACTTTGTTACTAAATCTGCATTATTTGATGAGACATCTATTTTCTCTCCAAGATGCAATAATTTTTCAGAAGTAAGTTCTGTATTCCTTGCTTGGTCTAATGCGCCAACTGAAAGCTGATCCACCGTTGCAGAAATACCTTGAATTCCCTGAAGCGTTTCATTAGTTGAAACTGCAATTCCTTCTGAATGATCAAGTAACTCTTTCGATTTTTCTTTAAGAACTTCAATAGTTTCCCTTAACTCTTTTCTTAGCGATGTTACAGCTCTAGCAATAATTCCAATTTCATCTTTACTTTGAAGTAATTTCTCGAATTCATCTTCTTTCTTCATTTCTAAATCTAGGCTAGTAGTTTTATTTATTAAATTAGTTACCAATGAAATCGGTCTTGATATTTTACTTGCAAAATATAAAGCAACCATAGAAAAAACAACCATTAAAAATACAAACATGGCAATAAAACTGATAATTAAACCGGTTAGCGGTTTTAAAAATTCAGCATTTGGAACTGCAATCCCCATTATCCATTTTGAAGAAGTAATAGGTGCTGTTGCAAAATATTTATTTATTCCATCATAATCTTTTAGCTTTACAATATTAGCTTCAGAACTACCTTTCCCAACCATGCTACTTAAACTTCCACTTAATACATCTCTAATATTCTTTAGCTTATCTGCACTCGGCTGAAAATCTTTATTGGGATGAATCACAAATTCATCTTTTTCATCTAATAAAAATCCATAACTGTTATTTATAGGTTGTGCCTTCTGAACCTCTTTAGAGATACTTTCCATATTTATGTCAGTACCTAAAACGCCTATGACTGCTCCATCTTTTTTAACTGATTTTGCAACTGTAACGACTAACTTCTTAGTTTCAGAATCTATGTATGGATCAGAATAAATTACTGAGTCACTTTTTAAAGCATCTTTATACCAATCTCTCTCTGTACAATTAAAGTCATTATCCGGTATCCATCCATCTTCATCAACAAAACTTTTATCTTGAAAACCAAAATATATATCCATAATATCGGTATTTGACTCTGCTTTAACTTTCATATATTTCAAAAGGTTTGTACTATCATAATTATTGTTAAATTCGATGTTTTCAGCTGTTTCATTAACAAAGTTTCCTTGATTAGCCATCCATTTGTCTATAGTTTCTGCATATTTTTCAGATAGTGCCCCTAGTTTATCCTTTGATTCAACCACAGTGGTTTTATAAAACAGATAATAACTTATCGTCGAAGAACATAATAAACTAAAAAAACAAACTGCTACGACCAATAGAATAACTTTTGTCTTAATGTTTTTCATTTTAATTCACTTCCTGTTTGATTTTAAAATTTGTATAACAATGTTAAACATAAATATTCCTTATAACCAATATATTATATGTATTGATTGCTTTATCTTTAGTAACATGTAAAAATGCTCTTAACTTAAGTTACGCTTCTTATATAGTTAATATATTTCATATAATTCGCCTTCTTTCTACAAAACTGTTTTAATTCTAATATATATTCTAGAGTATACTCAAAGTCAATGTATAACTTTTACATATTTGGATTTTACAATAATGTCTCTTTTATAAAATAATCCTCTATTTATTGTTTTATAAAATCACAAAACCAAGAGTAAAAATCTCCATGTTCACAGAGATCTATACTCTTGGTTCTTATTAGGTTTATAATTAGAACTATTAATTTTACTTAGGTTTAATAGTTGTTTGAATAACAAATAATTTCCTATTATTTAGCTAACTACTTTGATTAATTAAATAAAATGGGTAATTCTATAACAACTTTAGCCCCTCCAAGTTTTTCTGATTTTCCAAGTGAAATATTCCCGTTGTGTTTTTCCATAAATTTTTTTGCAATATATAAACCCATGCCATAATGATTTTTGGAATTTCTACTCTTGTCGCCTTGGAAAAACTGCTCTGTAGCTAACTGTAATTCCTCTTCTGTAAATCCTCTTCCTGAATCTTCAATGGTGAATCTTATATTATCATTATCTGAATCAACCCCAAATGCTATTTTCCCATTTTCGGAGCAATATTCAACCGCGTTCGAAATAACATTGCTTAAAGCTCGCTTTAAAGCCAGTTCATCTCCTATAATAACTTCTGGAATATGTTTAATTTCATTTCTAAACTCTACTTTTTTATTTATACCTATGGAAATTCCTTGTTCAATTATATCCTGTATAAATTCTTCTAACTTTATTTTCTTTTTTTCTAATATTGATTCTTTCTCAGTTTTCATAATTTCTATTAATGATTTAATATAATCTTCTATATTTTTAACCTCGTTTATTATACTATCGTTAAATTCGGCTTGATCTGCTTTTAAATTAAGTTCACTTAAAAGCTCAGAGTTTCCCTTAATAATTGTTAATGGTGTCTTTATATCATGAGCCAATGCTGCTATTTGCTCTTTACGTGCTTCTTCCATCTTCCATTGTTTACTTAGAGAATCATTCAACTCTGTCTTCATTTTACCGAGCGCAGAAATGACTTCATTGATTTCTAATATATTTGAATACTTCACCTCAAATTCTAAGTTTTCCATCTGTATATTTTCTGTAGTCTCTTTTAAAACATGTAGTTCTTTCGATATTCTTCTTCTAAAACACCTAGATAGAATTATAATTTCAATGCTAAACAAAATAAAATATAATAAAATTAAACTAAGCTCAGCATTTTGAACATACTTTTTCAAAACAGGGCTAACAAAACTTGCCCCTATGGTGTATTCAACTACACAGATTCCATTCTCCCTAGAAATAAATTTATAATAATATTTTCCTTTACTTCTCTTATCACTTTGTACAAGATTCCAAATATCTGTTGCTTTAGCTTCTGATACATTGCTATAAAATACATTTCCAATAGAATCATAAACTATATAATTACATTCCGCAGGTATAAAGTCTTTTACATTAACATCCTCAGCTTTTGCTATTTCTTCTCTCTGTCTTTCAATTTTCTGCTCATAGTAGTTTGCTGGTAAAATAAATCCACTATCTAAACCAATTTGAAATAGAATAAAATCAAATACAGCTAAAAGAATTGTAGCTATACAGAAAAACAATATATATATTGCAAAAATCTTAGAAATGCTTTTTTGCTTCTTCACTCTTTCCATTTATATCCTATCCCCCAAACAGTTTCTATAGGGTTTATTCCTACCTTTTTAAACTTATTTCTTATATTTTTAATATGTTCTACAATCGCTGTAGTATCGCTATTTCCATCAAAACCAAATACACTTTCATATATTCTCTCCTTGGAAAATACCTGCCCATGATTTAGAGCAAGGTACTCGCATATATTATACTCACTTTTTGTAAACGGCACTAGTTCTTCATTATAATATGCCTCTTTTGCAGTTATATTAAATTTTATATCAGAAATAGAAAAAGCATTTTGTTTTTCCCTATGTTCACGTCTTAAGTGTGCAGCTACCCTTGCTCGAAGCTCACCTATACTAAAAGGCTTTGATATATAATCATCTCCACCAATACTTAATCCCATTACAATATCTTGTTCCATGGTTTTTGCTGTCAAAAATATAATTGGACAATCAACCAAACTTCGTATATCTTTGCATAAAGAAAATCCATCTATTTCTGGCATCATTACGTCAAGTAAAATTAAATCGTATTTTACATACTGATCCTTTGATATATCCGTAGGATTAGAAACTATAGTTACATTATGTCCTTCTCTTTCTAAGGCACCTTTTATAACCTTTAATATGCCTTGCTCATCATCTATCGCTAGAATATATGCCATTTCCATCCCTCCTACATCTATTATATCCAACATTAACAGCTAATCTTTATTATTCTATAAATTATTATTACTTCTCTCCTCTACCTTCAAAAAAGTTAAACCAAACTCCAAGATAAATCCCAAAGACAATTGTAAATAAAACACAATCTCTAAATCCAATGGCGCTATTACTAAATACAGTATTAATATCAGCCAGTTTATTAAAATTATCTGCAGAATTAGAGGCTTTTATAAAGAAATTATCACAAAACTTAACTGACCATCCACAAGGTATCCATTGCCATATTCCATCTCCAAGTCCTGTAATCAGCAAAGCCGCTAATAAGCTTTCAAGTATGCCCATTCCTATCGATGCTCCACTTCCTATTTTAATACTCAACCATAGGTGAAATAAATAAAAGAAGATTTGAGCTCCAAATATAATAAAAATTATATTTAAGTAAAAATTTACTGGTAGAGTATTTTGCCTTAAAATAAATTGAAATCCAGCAAAAAAAATGCCAACCGCTAAACTAAGCGAAAATAAACCTGTAAGAAGTAGAATTAATGTTTTACTCAAAAGACACATTCCTTTTCCATATTCTATAGATAGCATTTCTTTAAATTTTCCAGCCATAACCTCCTGTTCTATAACCATGGAACATACAATTCCGATTACCACAGGAAATGTTAATGATACTACTTCTAAATATCCATTTATTTTGTTTACAGAATTCCAAGTTGAAAATGAATAATATTCCAAAAATATTATTGCTCCTATAATTGGTAAACAAATATGAATCCAATAAAAGTGTGTGTGCTTCATTTTTATAAAGTCTGCCTTCAATAAGCGAAGAATTTTCATTATATTACTTTGCCTCCTGTCTATCATACCATTTAGCTGTTAAATAAGTTATCAATATAAATAAGACTATTGAAATTCCGATACCAAGAGGTATCCCCCAACTCTTAAGTAATTCTGGTGTAAAAGTTTGACTTTCTGGTTTAGCTATTAAGCCATTTGGTAGTAATTTCAAAATTGGACACATTAGTCTAGATGTATACGAAAAAGGATTTATCCACCAAAAATCCTTTACTGCCATAACTATAGAAAACATATTAACAGCTAGGCTTAATACAATAGTTGGAAATAATCCTATTTTATTTCCCAGAAAAAAATATAACGGAACCTGCCACATTGAAGTTATAATGATCACTAAAGTTCCGACTAAACCACTTAACATCGAAATATGTGATATGCTATCCATTTTAATAAAGAACACACTTAACTCTCCAGCTATAAAAATAACTATACAAGAAATAGCTATATTCTTTACTCCCACCAATATTTTAGCAATCCATATTTTATCTAAATCTACTGGAAGTGATATAACCGCTTTATTTTTCATAGAGCCATCAGTTTTTGATAAAAGGCAACTGCCTAGTGATATAGCTCCAGGAAGTATTAATGTATACCACCAATTATAAATATCAACCTGAAAATAATTTGATGCTAAAAATCCCGAAAGAAGAATTACCATAATTGGTGCTATCCATACTAATTTCTTTACAAACGTATGATTTATCTTCATATTTTCTGAAATAAAATATTTAAGCATCATTATTTCTCCCTCCTATATTTTTTTGCAATATCTATGAATAATTTTTCTAAATCTTCACCTTTTTTTAATTCTCCTTGATATCCTAAAATACCTCCAGATATAATTCCAATATGATCAGCGATCTGTTCTACTTCACTTAACATATGACTTGATAATATTACTGTAATGCCTTTCTTTGGAAAAGATCGTATTAACTCTCTTAATTCTTGTATTCCAAATGGATCAAGTCCATTAGTTGGCTCATCTAAAATTAAAAGCTTAGGATTATTAAGTAGTGCAATAGCAATCCCCAATCTCTGCTTCATCCCCATAGAAAATTGTCCTGCTCTCTTTTTACCTGTACCTTCAAGCTCTACTACATGAAGAACTTCTTCAATTCTTGAATCTGGCAATCCAAGTACTGTAGTACGAACCTTTAAATTCTCTTTTGCCGTCAAATTCTCATATAAAGGCGCTGATTCTATTAATGACCCAATTTCGCGTAAATCCTTTCTACTCCATTTATGTCCATCAAATAAGATTTCTCCTGAATTTGCTCTAAGCATTCCCGTAACCATCTTTAATAGTGTTGACTTTCCTGCTCCATTTGGACCAAGCAACCCATATATTGAATTCTTTTTAACTAATACTGAAATATCTTTAACTGCTTCTTGCTTTTTAAAGTTTTTACATAAGTTTTTTGTTTCTAAAATAAATTCGTTCATCTTCACTCCTCCTCTTATAATTAAATAATAAGCCTTAATTATAAGGAATTTATAAGGAACTGAAATTTAAGAAACTTACTTGTATTTAAAAATAAAAAATCCCTCAGTAACGCTTCCGTACGGCATTACTGAAGGTATAATTTCTTTAGTCTTCAATTTAACATATATAATATTTTATAAATATATATGTCGCAATTCACAATGCACAATTCACAATTACAGCTAAAATTCTTACAATATTTTTAGAATTATGATAAAGAATTATTTTTGCAATATATATATTTTTTTCTGAATAATAAATTATTGTTCTTTATGCTATTTTATCATTATTATTATAACTATCTCTAAGTTTTAAGTAATAGGTAGCCACTGTGACGTTCATATAAGGAACCACCCATAATAGACCGATACATAGTGGAATCATTCCAAGTATTATCCACCCTAAAAAACTTAAAGTAAGGACGAAGTACTCAAATTTATGCCCTTTCATAATAGCTGAGCTCTCTTTTAAACATTCAATTATTGACTTATTATTATCATCAGCTAAAATAAAAAATGATTGTGAAAACATATATATAAATATAATGCCTGGAACTATCACTAAAAATAATCCTATGGTAACAATTATAGTCAATAAAATATATAGGCCTACAGCTTTATGAATTATTGAAAATCCTGAAAATATATCTGTAAATTTAGGGTTACTATCTCTTTCAGCATAGTTTAGAGAAAATTTGCATATGCCAACTCCTATTGCTGCGCTAACAAATATTGTTACTAAAAATACTATTAAACTCAAACCAAAACTTTCTCTAACAACTCTTAAAATTAAATTAAAAATAATTGGAATTAGAAATCCAGCAACAAAAATTCCTCCAATAGCCAGTCCCCACCTCCCTTTTAGTTGATCTTTGGCATATCTCTTCAGTTCTGCCCTAGTATTCATAAAAATTCCTCCTTAAATTGAAATACCTTTGATATTTATGCAGGGAGATTTAACATTATGCTATATTTATATTTTAATTTACAGTAATCGCATTAATTTATAAATATACATTAATCTTTTGTATAATTTATATACTTTTTGTAAAAGTTTTCATTCGAGTAATTCATAATTTCAACATAATTATCTATCTTGCACTTAACTTCTATATTAATATTTCATAATTAAGGATATATCACACAATTTGCATTAAATATCAGTTATAAAACTGCAAATAAAAAGACTGTTATAAAATAAATTTTTAGAACAACATAAATAGTCTTTAATAAAAAAACAGTACTTATATTGTTCTATCTTTTATTCTAAAACAGCCACTTTTATTTTATATTACAGCCTTATAATACAGCTAAAATTTCATCATCTTTCTGAATATAAAGCTTTATCTTACTAATTCTTTTTTCCTTTACTTCTTCTATTTTAAAAATCAAGTTTTCATATTCTATCTCTTGTTCATCTGTATTACTAGGAATACGTTCAAGAATTTCAATAATAAAACCACTCATAGTATCATAATTCTCACTTTTAATATCTGTATCGAAGTAATTATTAAAATCATTAATTGAAAGCATACCTGATATCATAAAAGTGTCATTATCTATTTCTTCTATTGATGGCTCATCCTCATCATATTCATCATCTATATTTCCCATGACTTCTTCTATTAAATCCTCAATAGAAACTATACCTGAAAATCCCCCATACTCATCTACTAATACAGCAATATGCTTTTTAGTACTTTGAAGCTCCTTAAATAACCTATCAATATTTCTATTTTCTGGAACAAAATAAGGTGGATGCAATATGCTTCTTATATCCACATTTTCAAATCCATATTTTCTTGCTTCACTGAAGAAATCCTTCATATAAAGAATACCAATTATATTATCAGTATCATCTTCGTAAACAGGAACTCTTGAATATCTTTCATCAATCAATTCATCTAAATATTCCATTAATGGATCTTCTATATTAATCATATATACTTCTGTTCTCGGTGTCATTACTTCACATGCTAATTTATCATCAAATTCAAATATGCTATTTATCATTTCTGTTTCAGTCTTATTTATGACTCCATGTTCTAGTCCAGCTTCTACATAAGATTTGATTTCCTCTTTTGATACTTTTTCACCTAAATCCTCTTTATCGAGCCCAATCAGTTTAACTAATATATTAGTTGATGCTGAAAGCAACCTTACAAATGGAACTGCAATTTTAGCTATAATAACTAATGGTTTTATACAGAACATTGCAATAGCTTCTGATTTTTTAAGCGCTATTCTTTTTGGAAAAAGTTCTCCAAATACCAGGGTGATATAAGATAATACAATTGTTACTAATGCCAATGCAACTTGTCCACTATAAGGAACATTAAGTCCCTTTAAATAAAGCGCTACATCCTTTGATAGTCCTGTTGCTGCTGAAGCACTACTAAAAAATCCTGCAAGCGTTATTCCTACCTGTACAGTAGATAAAAAATTAGTAGGCTCTTCCATAAGTTTCAATAAAAGCTTGGCCTTCTTATTTCCTTCTTCCTCAAGAAGCTTTATTTTATTTTTATTTAATGATACTATAGACATTTCTGCTGACGCGAAAAATGCATTGATCAAAGTCAATATGACTATTAAAATTAATTGTGACGTGATACTCGTCTGTTCCGGGTCTAAATCCATAAAAATATTTCCTCCAACATAAAATTTTTTTAATATAATCATATCACAAGAAATATTTAAAGTAAAATTTCAATTAATTCAAATATTCCTTATTTACATATAATATTAAGTGTTATAGCAATTTGATTCACTAATATTTAAATTTTATAAAATATTATATTAATACTGGGAGTTGCATATGCATTAATTAACTTATTTCCTTATATAAATCTTTTATTATATTCTCTTTCATTAATACTGAACTCAAGTCCTGTTACTTCTTAGTATTTATACGATACATTTATATTCTTATTTGTTGGTGAAATAAATTTTACTGACTATTACCATAAAGATGACAAGTTAGGATAATTGACTTTTTAATTGTTCTTTATCCATTGTATACTTTAATCTTTTAATTTCATTACCATGATCTAACACAATTATTTCAGGCACATTTCTAACATTATATTTTCCTATAAGATTTTTCTTTGTGGCTATATTTACTTCTTTAATCCTATAGCAATCAACTAATTCCCTATTTACCTCTTCTAGCAGTGTTCTAAATCTTAAGTTTTCATTAACTAAAGCATCTAAAAATAATAACAATACTCTTTTTTCACTTTTTAGAATACTTTCATTAAAGTCATTTAATTCTTCAATGTAACGCTCAGCTGCCACAGCCGCAGTTGCTCCATCACCAGCAGCAGAAACAATCTGTCTTAAATATTTAACTCTATTATCTCCTATTGCATAAACTCCTTCAAAGCTAGTTTCCATAAGTTCATTTGCAGATATATACCCTCTTGAATCAACTTCAAGACCGCTATTTTTTAGAAAATTAGTTGATGGCACCATACCTACAAAGAAAAATACTCCTTGGCAGTTTACCTCTTCTATATTTCCAGTCTTTAAGTTCTTAATTTTTACACCTTCTACATTTTCATTCCCAAGGACTTCCTCTATGGTTGAATTCCAGATAAACTCCATCTTTTCATTATTAAAGGCTTTTTCACTGCTTACTTTGTTACAATCGAGAATACCTTCATCATGAAGCACTATGACAGTCACTTTACTTGCAAACTTTGTGATGTACATCCCTTCCTCAATAGCCTGATCACCGCTTCCAATTACAACAACATGTTCTCCTTCAAAAAACTCAGCATCACAAGTTGCGCAGTATGCCACTCCATTGCCTTGGAATCTCGTTTCCCCAGGAATGTTTAGTAGTCTAGGCTCGCTACCACAAGCTATGATTACAGCCTTAGCTAAGAATTGCTTTCCTTTCTTAGTGGTAATGAGTTTTTCTCTTAATGACAAATCAGCACCTACAACTTCATCTCTTAAAAATTCAACTCCAAAGTTCTCTGCGTGCTTCTTAAAGTTTTTCATAAGCTCTGGCCCGCTGATTTGTTCATAACCAGGATAGTTAACTACTTCCCTTGTTGTATTTACGAGACCTCCAACTACTCCTTTATTAATTACCAGAGTTTTAAGTTTAGCTCTTCCCCCATAAATTGCAGCTGAAAGCCCTGCAGGCCCACCACCTATGATAATTAAATCGTAGGAATTAGTCATATCGCCCATACTTTTAATCACTCCTCAAAAACTTCAGCAATTTTTTCCTCAACTGCATCATCTTCTACGTTACCAGCTAATTTTCCTTGGTACTCACCATCCTTAAAAAACAGGATTTGAGGAACACCTTTTAAAGAAAATCTCTGAAATAAATTTTTTTGTTCTTCAACGTCAACATAATAAAAATTATACTTACCATCATATTTTGATTTTAAATCTTCTAAAATTGGTACTACACCTTGACATACACTACAGCTTTCTCTAGAAAAAATCACTAGGCTGGATTCAGCGTTGTCATATATAATTTCATCAAACTCATTTGAATCTAAATGTTGTAAAGCCATTCTATTCACTCCTCTATAATTATTTTAAAACCGTAATTTTAAGAGACTATAATGCCGGACACCTTATAATCAATTTATTAAATAAATTCATTATAATAATAAGCAAAACTTCTATGCGCTTATTATTTAGTTTTCCTTATAAATTTTCTGCCTATTTTAAAAAGCAGCTATCAGAATTCTTACTTTCCGATAGCACTAATTTTTTATTAAAACAGATGAACTTGTTATTTTTTCGGATATTCCTAAATATCTTCTGAGAATATTTGATAAATTGGGGCTCCTTCACACTGTGCTGGGTAACGTAAACCTAGTAATACAGAAACTGAAGGCGCAACATCCACTTGCCTTATAATACGTTCAGTTGTAAATCCATTCTTTATCCCAGAACCTGCTGCTACAAAGATTGGTGATACTGATGTATCAAAATATCCTTCGGAAGTTGAAAGGCTGTCTCCATGAAGTCTATTATATTTTTCTTCAATAGAAAAGAATATATCTCCACATTCTGGTCCATGAGTACCAATTAAAACAGCATCTTTATTTCTAAGGCATATGCCCACAACTCTTTTACCAGTTTTATCATCTCTGTAATTATACAAGTCAGAGATTATTTGTTCTTCTAAATCATATTTATCTTTAGGATCTACAATACCATATTTATCACGGCCTTTTAGATTAATATAAATATAATTACTACGAATCTGAACAGCTCTTGTTTTATCCCAATCTACTTCTCTTGTTGAATTACCATCTTTATCTTTTTTCAAAACTGTATAACCAAGCTCTTCCATGACTTTTGTATTTAATCCGCCATATTCACCTAAAATTGGAGGTACATTTTCTCCAACCATAAGCCCATGATCACTTACAAGTAATACAGTCCATCCTTCATCTAATAGATGCAGGAATTCACCAATATAATCGTCTGTTTGTATATAGAATTTTTCAATAAATTCCTGATATACTTTTTCATCAGTGTAATCCCATGGCTCAAGCGTCTTAGCAAGATGCCATAATTGATGTCCTGCACAATCAATATTATGAAGATGAGAGAATACTACATCATATTTTTTCTCCTTAATGCAATAATTAAGACAATCCGCCTGCCACTTATCGTAAATTGCCCAGGATGGTTCAAAGATTTCCCTTACTAGTTCATCATCTTCTCCACCGATTAAACTAACAGGCGGAACATGTCCAACATTCTCAGTAATATCTTTGTATAAAGATTTTTGATGCCATAATTGATCATTGGAGATGTCAAGAGCATTACTAATCCAGACTCTAACTTTATTGCCTTGTGGATCAAGTTCTAAAATCTTCATTGAACGACATGCAGGCTTTGTCACTTCTTTCTTTGTAACATCGTCTATTATACCTGTTACCATCTTATCTTTCTCTAAAATGACGATTGGTTCATCTGCTTTCTTATTTTTATAAATTGCTACTTTATCATATTCACCAGCTTCATTTTTAAGAATTAAGGCTGGACGTCTAGTTACACCGCTTGAAGTTATTATAGTGAATTCTTTTGCTCCTTCCGGCGCACTTTTCCACCCCTTTGCCTGTTTAAGTGGAGAATTTACAATATCATAAGCCACTTTACTTCCAATAACAATTTCTGTATCATTATCATCCATAACATAGGTACGAATTTCACCGCCTTGACGGGCTGTATCTCCCCACCAAAGTTCCATCATTTCATCATCAACTTCATCGTCTAAAGTGCCTTCTAAATCTGTAATTATGCAACCAACACCTGCTGGTTTTTCGACTCTTGGTGCATAACGAACCTCTTCGATTTCAGGCGAAGCAACAATAACTTTTTCCCAATCAAGTTGTGCAACTCCCATATTAACAGATCCTGGCTGAGTTCCATCTACAACACTCAAATTTTCACTGTGAGAAGTTGGCGGCCAAGAACTGCCTGGCCAATGCCAAACTAATGTTTTTAAATCAGCTTCTGATGTAATATTCCAAATCTGTTCAGCAGTGCAGTTACGCGAATCCATATTATAAACAACTGCATCAAGACTTTCAGGAGATTGTCTCCAGTAACAAGTAATTCCATGTGTTCCTGGATAAGCACCTGTAGCAAGTGTTGTCCAACAAGGCGGTGTAATTGTTGGGATTGCACCAATTTGTCTTAAATCATTTCTAGCTGAACCACGTTCAATCAGCTTTTTTAAATTTGGCATTTTTCCTTCTTTTAAAAATTTTTGACTCACTCTTGGATCCATGCCATCTACACCCAAAACCAATAATTTTTGAGTAAGTGCTGCTCTTTTCATAATATTTATCTCCCTTCAACAATTCTGTCGTTAATGTACCTCCATCAAGAGGATAATAAATCAAAAATTTCTATTACTCTTAATATCGATACTTATTTTTGTGAATAGATCGTGCGCTTTCTTTCATTTAGCGTATAATTTGTTAAACTTCATTTTCTAAATCATTTCCCTGAATCAATTCTATTAACGAATCTCTAAGCTCTCCAAATTCTTCTGAAACTCTGATTTTTTTAAAGCTATTATCATCATATTGTTGAAGTGGATTTTTAAAATCACTCACAATTCTTCCCGGATTAGCATTCATTACAATAATCCTGGTTGATAAAAGAATCGCTTCTTCCACATCATGAGTAATAAAGAAAAAGCATTTATTAGTTTCTTTCCATATCTTCTTTAGATGTTTTTGCATAGCTTCTCTCGTTAATGCATCTAATGCACTAAAAGGTTCATCAAGCAGAACTACTTTTGAGTCTGCCGCTAATGTTCTTGCAATTGCTGCACGCTGCTTCATACCTCCAGACAATTGATGAGGAAGCAGTTTTCTAGCTTTTTCTAAACCAACTAAGTCAACATAATGATTTACGATTTCTGCTCGCTCTTTTTTAGGAATCTTCTTCATCTTAAGTCCAAATTCAATATTCTTTTCAACACTTAACCAAGGAAATATGTTAGGCTGCTGAAAAACAACTCCTACATCTGAATTTGGCTTAGTGTGCGGTGCTCCATTTATAAGTACTTGCCCTGAGATATCTGTATTATATCCAGCGATAGCATTTAATAATGAAGTTTTCCCACATCCAGATGGTCCAAGAACACAGACAAAATCATCATCAAATAATTTAAGCTCAATGTTATTTAACACATTTGAATACTCTTTTCCATTTTTATATATTAAATTAACATGTTTTAATTCAACGGAACAATTTGCTTTTCTTTCTTCTGGTCTATTTATTTCTACTAACGATTCCATATTATATCTCCTCTATTAATTATATAAATCGTTTCTTACTGCCTTCTTGAAAGTTTCAATATCTGGTGAAGTAGTAACTGCTTTTTGAGTTAACAAGAAATCACTTGTATCCTTTAAAATTTGTGGTAGTGTACCTTGCTTGTCTGCTGTTCCTATATATTCTGCTTGCTCAGACTTATCTAAAACAGAAATTTGATTCATAGCTTGCTTTGTATCCTCAGTGCTTAGTCCAAGTTCTGCTGATAATGTTTTTACTACATCATCTGATTGAGTTTTATATGACTTAGTAGCTTCATCTAATATATCAATATACGCCTTAACTACATCTGGGTATTTAGCTGCAAAGTCATTGCTTACAATACCAAATTCACCAGTAACAGCTCCGCCTTTAGCAACATCTTCAGATGAAAGTATTACTTTTCCACCATCTGAAACTAGCTTTGATTGTGCTGGCTGCCAAATGTAAGCTCCATCAATTTCCCCTCTGCTCCATGCCGCTATAATGTCTTGTGCACTCATATCTAAAATAGTAACATCATTTTCTGAAATATTATTTTGTTTCAATGCAGCAAGTAAGCTATAGTGTGAAGTTGAACCAAATGGAGTTGCAATCTTTTTACCCTTTACATCTGCTATTGAATTGATTCCAGATGTATTTTTTGCAACAAGTGCCTCACTTGAACCGATTATATCATGTAAATAATAAATTTTATAAGGAAGGTCATTAACAATTCCAGTTGTTCCTGGAGGTGTACCAATGGTTGCAATATCTATAGATCCACTAGCCATTGCAGCATTTACATCACGCCCAACATCAAATTGAACATACTTAATTGAAATTCCCGGGAATTTTTTTTCAAGTAACTTTTCACCTTTTGCAAGAAGTTCTCCATTTGGGGACTGAAAATATCCTAAACGTATTTCTTTTGGCAGCGCTGAATCTGAAGCTTGAGTATTCCCTGTTGTACTAGCTGTTTTTGCTCCTGAGCAGCCTGTTATTAAAATACCAACTGATAAAATAGCTGACAGAAGTACTGTATATTTTTTAATTTTCATAAATAACACTCCTTTAAATATCTTTATGTACTTGCTTGTACATTGATTGATTTTATTAATAATCTACTATTACTCAATATAAAGAACTTTCTATTTTTTTATTTTTCTAGCCATGGTGAAGCCTTCCTGATCAAAAATCTCACAAAAGAATCTAATATAATTGCTATAATTCCCATAATTATAACTCCAGCATAGACAATATCGTTTCTAAGATATTTACTTGCATCCAATACCATCCAGCCTATTCCTGATACAGCTGCAACCATTTCTGCTGCAACCAAAGTTGCATAAGCAACACCAATAGCTGTTCTAAGACTAGTCAATATATCTGGCAGGCATGATCTAAAAATAACACTGATAAAAAGATTCACTCCGCTGGCACCTAATGATTTAGCGCCATTAATTCTATCTATCGGTACTTTTTGAACACTAAATATAACCCCAATTAATAAAGGTGCGAATGCATTTAAAAACAATAAGATAATTTTTGATTCATCTCCAATTCCAAACCAAAGTACAATTAATGTATAATACGCTAGTGGCGGAAGTGGACGATAAAATTCAATAAATGGATCTAAAATTGCCCTTACAGTCCTTGAGCTACCTGCAATAAGTCCTAAAGGAACACCAATTATTATTGCAAAAAAGATAGCAATAAAAAGTCTCTCCATGCTTATAGCAATATGAGATACTAGACTTTCTCCCTTATAGCCTTGTTTTGCTAATTCAACAAATGCCTGCCATACTTTTTGAGGCGATGGAAGAAATACTTGATTAATCAAGCCTTTACTTGTGGCAATTTCCCATACAATAAAGAAAATGATTACAGATGTAAAAGAAATACCAATATAAAAAATTTCACCTCTTTTTCTTTTCACTATTCTCGCAGCTGTGTCTTGATTATTCATATAGGTTAATTTCCCTCCCCCATTTCTTTTTACATCTATTTTTTAAATTCTTATTTTTCATACACATCCCCCTTCTTTACTTTTCCTATACAATTACTATGATTTAATTTTAAATATATCTTACTAGACCGTCCAAGTATTGTCAATAAAAAATACTATAAAACATATCAAAAAAGTAAGATTTATTTTTCTAAGGAATATATGGTAACTTACAATATGTTTATATATTAATATAAATCCTGATAAATTACGCTGTTCAGCAAGTTCAATTATTGAACAATGTAATACTATCACTGTTCAATGTTCAACGCAATAAGTTCATGTATTTTTTCACATTTATAGTAAAATAATTGTGATATATATTTACACTAAATAAATAAGTACGCCCTCAACAATACTTATGAAAATTAAATAAATACTTTTTCCTTTAAACATACAAAATTATGCACAAAAAGCAAAATTATCATAAGTTTTCTTATATTTTCTTAAAATATTCTTTTTATTCCTAAAAATATACGTTTTATGATACACTATTTGCTTTTAACTACCTAAATTCACTTTTTCGTAATCATTATTTGTATATTTTTACAAATAAAAATGCTTAAAGCCTCTATTTTGCTCTAAGCATTTTATAACTTACTTTTTTCACGGTATTAATATATGAAAATCTTAAATTTAAGTATCATCCTAGTTACTTTTCGAATAACTCATTGGTTTTTATTTCTTGATGACGATATCGACCTCTTTTAATGTTGATTTTTTATATTATATAACCTTTTGCGGACACTACTGAATACAAGCAAGGTAAAATTCACACTTATGTCCCCACTTTGGCTTTTCATTAACTATGATAAAAATTACATAAAAACAATAGCAATATCAAATAGAGACAGCACTGTACAACTACCTTGCTCTCTCTATTTCTTAATTTTTATTATAAAAAATCTATTACTCTAATTACATCTAATACTATTTATGCACCTTACAGCAGCTTCTTTTGCATCTTGGCACCCTTCTTGTGCACCTTCTTGGTATCCTTGACAATATCCTTCTTCACGCCCTGCTTCTACTCCTGCACAATATCCATCCTTATATCCTTGGTTATAAGCATCTTCTAATGCACCAGCTGAAGGATAATTTCTTCTACAACGGCATTGAACATTTTCCCCAAGAGTTCCATTACAATTACATCGTACATTTTCTCCAAGAGTTCCGTTACAATTATTATTACTTACAGCTCCAAGAGTATTAGAATTTCTATATCTTCTTCTATGACATCTGTATCCCATTTCTTTTCCTCCGTAAATTATCAAATTTATAATCTTTTGATTAAACTTCTAATTATATACTATGCTAATTTACTATATTTGTTATTGCTTTTACAATATATACTCTAATAATTGCTCATAAAATAGAAATTCCGCATTTTCATAAATATTAATAAAAGTTCAACAATAATTTCGTATAAAAATTTCAACTTTACGTATACTAAAAATGGGTTTATTCTTAAACCTAGGCATTCATTCTTTGCCCCTTTATCGGGGCTTTTTTAATATATACAAATAATATTAATACTATAAATTTAATCTATATATAAATAGTATGTACTTCTATGAAGAAAATTTTTCACTATACTAATCATATCGTTATCTTTATGTTAAAAGATAACGTTGACCATAAAGCCACTCGTGCCAGTAAATTAATATCCTATGTTACCTTTATATAATTTGTACAATCTTTAAATAAGCAATATAGCATATTAACACATTTCTCAATGCACAAATCTATGTCTTTAATTTCATCATCAAATTTAATCTTATGGCATACATCATCTGTTATAAAAAATGAATAATGGTAGAATAATCTTTCTTCCTCTTCGCTGTTAAAAGGTATAGATAAAGCTTTGAAAATTTCTTTAATTTTATCTTTTCTCTGCTCATCATATTCTTTCCTCAAAGCAGCTACATCTTTATCTAAGAGTGTTAATGCTTCCATTTCATCATGAAAAGTTTTAGAAAAGTCATGATATTCTAACATCATCTTTATAAATACTTTAAATAGTGGTTTTACTACTTCAGCATTATCAAATTCCTTATCAGCATTTTCTAACCAATAATCATGACTTGGATAATCAAAACTTTTGTTAATTCTTTCAATTACCTTAAGATAAATTTCCTTCTTATCTTCAAAATAGGCATATACAGAACCTGTCGCTACATTGGCTTCATTAGATATATCTGCTGTCGTAGTATTATAATAACCTTTTTCATTAAATAGTTTATAAGCTGCTTCTAAAATTCTATCATATTTTTCTAAAGCTCTTTTTTGTGTTGGTATTCTTGTCTTTCTTTCCATCTTTATCACCTATTTAAATAATAAAATATAAAAAAATAAAAGTCAATAAAATATGAAATTCATTTCATGTATTGACTTTTAATTTTTTCCAGTATATTATATAAACATGAATTTAATTTCATATTCATATAATAAAGATTTTGGAGGTCATCATGAATAAAAAACAAAAAGTATTAGCATTTATTTCACTGGCAATAGCTTGCTTCTTAACAGTATTAGATTCAACCATAGTTAATGTATCTTTGCCTTCTATGGCTGATTACTTCAACACAGATATAACAGGAATATCATGGGTAAGTACCGCTTACTTGATTCCATTCTCAGCTCTTTTAATAAACTTCTCTAAAATCGCAGATATTTTTGGAAGAAAGAAACTATTTATAATTGGTCTTATAGTATTTGGTATTTCATCAATACTTTGTGGTCTTTCCACTTCCCTTTCCATGATTATAATTTTTAGAATAATGCAAGGGATAGGTGCTGCAATTCTCGCTCCATTAGCCATTCCTTTAGGTATCGAATTATTTGGTAAAGATGCTATGTCAAAACTTGCCATTGTAATTGGTATGACAATTTCTATAGCTGCAGCTTCTGGTCCTGTTGTTGGAGGAATATTAAATGAAGCCTTTGGTTTTAAAGCAATATTCTATGTAAATGTTCCTTTTATAATCATCTCTTTAATCTTTGGAGCTCAATGTCTTACAGAATGTTATGATAGAACAATTGAAAAGCGAATAGATTTTATTGGCTCTATATTATTAGCTTACGGAATCGGAGCACTAACCTTTTTCCTTGTTAAAGGAAGCTCATATGGCTGGGGCAGTACAAAAATTGTTACTTTAATAATAACCTCAGCAATTTCAATTATTGCTTTCCTAATATATGAATTAAGATCAAAAAATCCAATGATAGAATTTAAATTATTTAAAATAAGAAGCTTTACTTCTTCAATCATAATAGTCGGAATAATATTCTTTGCTTATATGCCTATATCTTATTTAATGAATTTCTATCTAGAAAACCAATTAGGTTATTCTGTCTTAAAATCTGGACTTATTTTAGGTATAGTAAGCGGTGTCTCATTTCTTACCTCTCCAATCTTTGCAATTATATCTAAGAAATATGGTGCTAGAGTTATTTCATTATTAGCAATAATTTTTGTATCTTTAGGTGATCTTATGTTTGTATTTATGAATAGTTCAAACAATATGAAGATAATTTATAGTGCATTCATTGTAGTAGGACTTGGTGTTGCTTCAACCTCTCCATTATATAAAAGTGCATTTGATGAGGTTTCAAAAGATAAGAATGGTATTGCTTCAGGAATACTGAACAGCTTTAGGCAACTAACTGCATGTTTAGCTATAGCCTTAGTTTCAACATTAAGCAGCTATTACACTACTCAAGCTATAGATAATTCAAAAAGCAGAATAATCGAACTTGTTAATAACAATACAGTTCTTGAAGATCAAGTGAAATCTACGATAGTTGATAAAATAAAGACTGCAGACACCAGCAAAAATACTTCCTTTTCGAAAGATATGGTTGATAAATTAATTAAAGACAAAGAGGATACTGTGTTAGCTTCTGCTCCTGATAAAATGAAGCCATCTATAGAAGAGAACTTTAATACTCAAACAAAAGAGATCCATAAGGTCTTAGATGACATGACTGTCATAAAAAATGATGAAAGTAATAAGGTTTATAATAAGTGCTTCCTACTTACAGCAATTATTGCAATTTTAGGATTAGCAGCAGTACCTTTTAATAAAATGAAAGAAAGTGAACTTGGAAAAAACAAACCAGAATTTGTAGTATGAATATTTCGAAACAATCATTGAAATGGCATTAATATTTTCAGTAAAATAATTCTTATCATATTATAATATAGAAGTTTTATTTCTCAATATAATATTTATTTTTCAGCATTCTGTTGATAATTATGATGCTTAATTTCAATTACAGTAAATAAGCCCAAGACAGTTCGATATGTCTTGGGCTTATTTTTTACCATAGATATTGACTATAGATGCATTACTATCTATAGTCAATTCTTCATTCTAGCTAAAATGATATGCACTCATTTAAATTATTTTTACATAATAAATTTATTATTCACTTTTTATCTATTAACCATTAAATCATAATAAATATAACTTTAATTTATAATTCGAAATATTTATTCCATAAATTTCAACTAAATTGTTGCTCCAAACTGTGGAGAATGAGTAACTATAAATTCAGCTCCTCCCATTCCCATAGCAAAGAATACTAAAATAATAACTAATATTATTGCACTAAAATCATATTGCATTTTTTCTTGATTATTTATTATATAAGCTGCGATAATCTCTATTCCAACACTTACTAATATAAGTGGCCACATTGATAAAATTAAAAGAACATTGAGATTAGTTATAAACAATCTTAGTAAAAACATTATCCCAAATATAACTAAAGCAAGTCCTGAGGTTAATGTGCCTACCTTACGCCCCTTAATCATCTATCTCACTCTCCATTTTTTTCCCCTTGATAAGTTTTATACCAAGTGTAACTATTGCTACTCCTATGATTACTTTAGGAATGTCCCTCATTAAATCATAAATAATAAAACGGCGTAGTTCGTATGGAATATATGGTTCTAAAATACTCATTATATTTTCTATAACTAAATATACACCTAAAAATAAGCATACAACTCCTACTGTAAGTCTACGTTTCTCAAATATATCTTTGTCTAATTTTGCTAGCTTATCAATAGAAAACAAGTACTTATCCTCTAAAAGTAAAAGTTCGTCGTCATTTAAATTCATTCTATTAGTACAATCAAAGAAAGAATAAAACCAAATAAGTGGCGCTATATATAATAGCGGTCCTATGTTAAGCCAAGAAGAAAGAAATATTAAAAAGAAGAATACAGACATAAACGATACTCCTATTTTCATAAATCCCATATACATATGTCCTGCACCTGGCAACATTGAAAAAACAAAAGTCAAAAATCTACTTTTTCTCTTGATCATTATTAAAAACCTCCAGTTTAATTATTTTTTCAGAAAAGTTATTAAGATTTACATTAACCGAATCTACAATCCTAGAATCCAATGGTCTAACATGATTTGTCGCTGTATTAACCAAAGAATTTAATCCATTTGAAAAAACCAATACTAATGCCACACTAGCTGCAACTGCAACTTTAACACAATAAAAACGGAACTGAATCTTGCTTTGCCTCTTACTTTTTATTTTAATTTGTACTTTTTCTTGAAAACCTAAAGGAGCTTCTGCAAGTTCATCTTCTTTAAAACTATCAGCAAATTCACCAGCACACATTTGACAATCACTAATATGTTCTAATATATCTATCATTTCTTCGTCGCCTAAAATGTCAAACTTTAGCATGGTTAATGTTTCTTCAGTTAAATGACCTTCTTTATCAAATAATCCATTATTCACATGAACTCCTCCTTCCATAAATCCTTTAACATTTTTTTTGACCTGTAAAGTTGCGTTTCCAAAGTTTTAATATTCTGCCCGGTTTCCTTTGCTAAATGTGATAGTTTGACATCTTTGCAAAAATAATTTATAGCTACAGTTCTATATGGCTCTTTTAGCTTGTTGCATAAAATTTGTATTCTCTCTGTAGCATTCTTTTTAACTACTGTTTCCTCTGGTGAATCTCCTCTATACTCAAGATCTTGATATTCATCTTCTGACAAGCTAACTGTTTTTCTTGCCTTACTCTTAAGATAATCCTTACATTTATTTGCAGCAATTTTAGTAAGCCAAGCCTTAAGGTTATCACCATCAAAGCCTTCCCAATTTTGATATGCTGATAAAAATGTTTGCTGAGCCAAATCTTCAGCATCAAAATAATTTTTTGTGAAGGATAAACAAATAGTGATAATTAACCGTTCATATTGTTTTATGCAATTTGAGAATTGTTCTTTTTCAATATCTATCACCACCTTAATTAATCCTTACATTAAATATAACGATTAATAAATAAAAAACACTTCAACTTTTTTAAAAATTATAAAGAATTTATTGATTTATCAGCTGCATAAAATTTATCAAATAATAAGATTATACTGCCATTTGAAAAAAGCATATGACGTATTGCGAGTTCCACATGAATATTCTTTGATTCAAAAAATAATAAATTTCTATTTTTATAAACTTTATTCTATAAATAATTTCTTATAAGTCATATAAATGTTTATACTCTCATAAAATTTATTATTAACATTTTCCTAAATGCAAATAGGAGAACTTCCTCCCATTCAGGTTTAGTTCTCCTATTTGCTCATAATATGTCATCATCTAAATTTCTACCTGTTTGTTTCTCTAATTGTTTTATGGCGTTTTTGCCCCCATTTTTTGCAATCTCTAATAGCTCTGAAAGACTTGATGAAATATCTCTACTTGCAAAAACTTCTAATAACATTGGCATATTAACTCCAGTTATGACCTCCATATCTTCCTTTTCTAATGCAATCATACTAGCAGCATTAAATGGACTTCCACCAAAGAGATCAACCATAACTAAAATTCCTTCTGTACAATTTAATTCTTGTATAAGTTTATTGTATTTATCTAATAAATTTTCAATTCCCTCTCCTGGCTTAAACGTAACACATCCAATATTCTTTTGTTCTCCATAAATCATTTCTGCCGATTTAACTAACTCTTTAGATAAATCTCCATGAGTTCCTACAATTATTCCTATCATTTAAATTACCCCTTTTAAAGTTTTTTCAGTTAATCTTTCTATATTAATGATATAATATGACATTATGTTGTCAAGTTATATATTATATATTTATATGTGAGGTGATGTTATGCAAATTAGCAGATTGTTTCAAATTATATATATTCTACTCAAAAAAAAATCAATAACAGCAAGAGAGCTATCAGAGCATTTTGAAGTATCTGTCAGAACAATTTATAGAGATATTGATGCTCTATGCCAGGCTGGAATTCCTATATATTCAAGTCAAGGTAAAGGAGGCGGTATTTCATTAGTAGATAAATTCATTTTTGATAAATCACTATTTTCTGAAGTTGAACAGGATAAAATTCTACTTGCTCTACAGAGTCTTTCCGCTGTAGGATATGATGATATTAATGACGTATTATCAAAATTGAGCAATCTTTTTCAGAAAAGTGATATTAATTGGATTGAAGTTGATTTTTCTAATTGGGGTAGTGAAAGAAAACAAAAAGAGATCTTCAATCTAATAAAAGAATCAATACTAAAGCAAAAAGTAATCAATTTCTCATATTTTAGTGCTGATGGTATGAAAAGTAATAGGTATGTTGAACCTTTTAAATTGTTATTTAAAGATAAAGCCTGGTATCTACAAGGATATTGTCTTGAAAGAACAGCGTTTAGAACCTTTAAGATAACTCGAATGAATGATATTAATATTACAGATGAAAGTTGTATACATCAATATTTACAAGATCTTATGGATGATTCACCATCAGAAAAATTCAGTGAACTAATTCATCTTAAACTAAAAATATCTTCAGAAGGTGCCTATAGAGTATACGATGATTTTGATGAAGAAAATATAACTATCGATAAAGATGGCTCTTACTCCATAGACATTTCGATGCCTGAGGGTGAATGGATTTATAATTATCTTCTTTCCTTCGGGACAATGTTAGAAATTATAGAGCCTATAGATGTCCGAAACGAAATTATCAACCGCTTAGGTAACATGATAAATAAATATACTTCTAAAACTTGACATAATGTAGTCAAGTTTAGTTTATTACAATAATAATAAATAAAATTTAACTGTATAAGGATTACGTTATTAAAATATTTTAGTATATTTTAAATTCAGATTATAATAAAATATCAAGTTTTTTGATATAGTAGTTACAAGGAGATTATGAAATACTTATGAGTGAACCACTAAAAAATATTTATACGTTAGAATTTTTAAATGATTTTTCAAATAAGATACACAATGTTTATGCAGAATTTAATAAGAGCGATTTTGTCGCTTCAGTTTTAGCTTATCCGTGGGATGAATTGCCTTTAAAGGCTCGTATTCATAGAATAGCTGAAATATTAGGTGACTACCTTCCTAATGATTTTGAAAATGCCCTAAATATCTTATTCTCCATTAATAAGAGTTGCGTAGGTTTTCCATATCTATTCTTTCCAGATTTTGTTGCTACCTATGGGAAGCAAGAGAAGTACTTTGAGCTCTCTATGGATGCCTTAGAACGTTTCACTCAACAGTCATCTTCAGAGTTTGCGATTCGACCATTTTTATTGAATGACCCTCGAGGTGTAATGGAATATATGATGAAGTGGTCATTATCTCCTAATGAACATGTAAGACGTCTTTCAAGTGAAGGCTGTCGACCACGTCTTCCTTGGGGGATAGCTCTTTCGATGTTTAAAGCCGATCCATTACCTGTTTTTAAAGTGTTAGAAAATTTGAAAGAAGACGACTCTCTTTATGTTCGTAAGAGTGTTGCTAACAACCTTAATGACATTTCAAAAGATAATCCTGACGCTGTTTTAGCGATAGCGGAGAATTGGATATGTCATAATCAAGATACTGATTGGATTTTAAAACGCGGCTGCCGTACCCTTATTAAAAGAGCTAATCCCAAGGCAATGTCACTCTTTGGTTACACTAGCTCTTCAGCTGAAAATCCCATATTTAGAAATGCCTCAATCTCTGTTCAACCTAACCAACTTAAAATTGGAGACAGTTGTGAGTTAAATTATTCACTGGATATAGACTGGAGTTCTCCAGTACATATCCGCTTGGAATATGGCATTGATTTTATAAAATCAAATGGTAAATCATCACGTAAATTATTCTTTTTATCTGACAAAACATTGTTACCTAATGCACATTTACAATGTACGCGTATACATAGCTTTACCGATCTTACTGTTCGTAAGCACCATCCTGGCATTCATAAAATTGTTCTTATAGTTAACGGCATAGAATATGCGCAGACTACATTAAATATTCTTGGATGCAAATATGATTATAAATAATCTACTATTGAAATTAAAAAACAGGGATATCAACAATATTAAACAAACACTGTAAATGTATTATCGCAATATATATTACATTCAAATAATATCCATATTACATGAATATTTTTACGAAGATTTCATATAATATAGATGTTTTCATGATTTAAACTATCCACTTTCAGCCCCATTATTGGGGCTTTTTTATTTATCCTGAAAATTATTTTTAACTTATAGATATACTTAGATTAAGTATAAACTTTTTCTTAAAACGTATAATACATTTATAAGTACACAGGATTGGAGGATTTAAATGAAAATATTAAAAAAGATATTAGCTATAACTGCAATTACCATAATATTTAGTACGGTACTTAGAAGCATCTTTCTCAATAATACAGCTATTGCAGAAGATTCTAAACAAAGAACTACTATTAGAGTTGGCCTGTTTTCGGCAGATCTTAATGATGATTACCTTATATTTCTCCGTAAAAATTTTGAAGATATACAAAATCAACATCCGAACGAAGTCATCTTTACATTTTATGATGCGAAATTCAATCAATCAACACAAAATGCCGAACTTGATACCAAACTTAATGAAGGAATTGATTTAATATTGCTAGATATGGTTAATGTTAACGATATAGGAGACTTAATTAATAAAATATCAAAATATGAAATTCCAGTAATAGTTTTTAATAGAGAACCACTTACAATGGATGCTATAAAATCATATAAAAAAGCCCTATATGTAGGTACTGATTCAAAACAAGCTGGTACTTTACAAGGTAAAATTATTACTGATGCTTGGAATAATCATAAAGATTTAATTGATAAAAATAAAGATAATGTATTACAATACATTATGCTTATTGGTGAAAGACTTAATAAAACATCTATAGATAGATCTGCATATTCTATTTCAACTATACAGCAGGCTGGAATTAAAACAGAGGAACTTGCGTCACCTGTTTTAAATTGGGATAGAGAAACAGCGCAAAATACTGTTGATGCATTATTCCTAAGACTTGGAAGTAAGGTGGAAGCAATAATTTCAAATGATGATTCTATGGCAATTGGTGCAACTAAAGCATTACAAAAATATGGCTATAACACTGGAAATAAATCCAAAGTAATTCCTATTGTTGGAGTAGATGGCGTTCCTGAAGCTAAAGAATTAATTTCAAAAGGCTTTATGTTAGGCTCTCCTGTCCAAGATACTAGTGTTATGGCTAACACTATTTATACAATAGGTTCTAACTTAGTTCATGGAATAAATCCTATTGAAGGAACACCATACAAATTAGATGAATCTGGAGCTGCTGTTCGTATACCATACGAAGAATATACTGGCCCAATGTTTCAATAAAAAATCAGATAATAAAAGCATATAATTTTTATAAATTTATTTTATTAACTAATAATTATTATTGACTAATGCAATTATTATGTATATAATAGTCTTAAAGATGACACTCTCATTTTTTTCTAATTATGTCAGCTAAATTTTAAACACATAGATTATTTTAATCTTAAAATATACATAAATAATAATTTTAAGATTCTTAGTCATTAAAAAGACATTTTAGAAATAAATTTAAAGAGTACAAGACTGTTGTAATGACAATTAAACTTGGTTATTTAGCAGAAAGTAAAACTTTATATCCGAGGTCTTGCAAAAAAAAATTATGAAGAAATAGTTAAATAATTATAATTAAATTTAGGAGGTAATAAAATGACTGAATTGAAACAAGTTTATAAATGTGAAATTTGCGGTAATATTGTGGAGGTTGTTCATAATGCTGGAGGTACACTAGTATGTTGTAATCAGCCAATGAAGCTTAAAGCTGAAAACACTACTGATGGAGCAACAGAAAAGCACGTTCCTGTAATTGAGAAAGTTGAAGGTGGAGTTTTAGTAAAGGTAGGCTCTGTAGAACATCCTATGCTTGATAATCACTATATAGAATGGATTGAAATTCATACTGAAAGTAACGTATATAAAAAATTCTTAAAACCTGGTGAAAAGCCTGAGGCTTTCTTTAAGGTAGATGAACCTGTCCTTTTTGCTAGAGAATATTGTAACTTACATGGTTTGTGGGCTGAAAAAAATTCTTAATAAAAAACTTTTTATTTAAATGAATATAAGTCTGTAATCATTTGATTATTACTTACATATCTTAATCAAATGACTACAGACTTAATGTTTTACTTAGAAAACTTCCACTTCAACATTAATACATAAATCCTTCTAAGAAAATAATATACTTTCATATAATACAAAGCAGATCCATTCATTATTTTTTATATTTTTAGTTAATGTATAAAAACAATGTGAACTTCAAATTAATGAAATTCACATTGTTTTTTGAGCTTGTCTTTATTTAGGAGGCATTATTGTTGCTATGCCTTTAAGCACTTGAACACCATCTTGATTTGTACATATAGTACTCAATTTTATTCTATTTTTATCTTCAATTCTTTCTATCACTTCTACTTCAGCCTTAATTGTATCTCCTATTTTTACTGGAGCCGTAAATTTTAGTTCTTGTCCAAGATAAATTGAACCTGGACCTGGCAATTGCATTCCTAATACTGCAGATACTAAGCCAGCAGTTAACATTCCATGAGCAATTCTACCTTGAAACATTGTTTTTTCTGATTCAACTTGATTTATATGTGCCGGATTTAAATCTCCTGTTATTCCGGCATATAAATATACATCAGTTTCTGTAATAGTCTTTTGAAAAGATGCCTTATCTCCAATCTTTAATTCCTTTATAGTTAATCCTTTCACTAGTACTCCCCCTTCTTTGCTATATAATTTTCAGAATATTATTTGTAAGTATTTTCAATTCTAATTAAACAAAATGTAATAAGCTTTGTAATGCTATTAATGCAAATACAGTTCCTGTCTTTATGCAAGTGATTACAAATATATCTTTATATGATTGTTTATGAGTTAACCCTGCAATTCCAAGTAAAGTTATAACTGCACCATTATGAGGTAATGTATCCATTCCACCTGAAGCCATAGCAGCAACACGGTGAAGTAATTGTGGATCTATTCCAACACTATTTGCCCAAGTTAAATATTGTTTTCCAAAAGTATCAAGTGCTATACTCATTCCTCCTGAAGCAGAACCTGTAACTCCTGAAAGAACATTTACTGTAACTGCCTCTGAAAGTAATGGGCTTCCATCTGGGTTAATATTAGTTAAAGCATGAGCTATAGATTGAAATCCTGGTAAAGTTTTGATAACATTACCGAATCCTACTTCTGATGCTGTGTTCATAACTGCTAAAAGTGATCCAATTGCACCAGCATTAATTGCTGCAGCAAAGTTTCCTTTCATACGTTTTGGGTTAATTGACACTGCAAGAGTAATACCAATTACAAGTGCAATCATAAGAGCCCAGTTATTCATTGAACCTACAACACCAGCTTCTGGTATGTTGTATGGAGCTTTAGTTACCCAAGAAACGATATCCCATTTAGGAAATACAACTTTTTGAAGAACTAGAGTCACTATAAGTACCGATGCTAATGGTAATGCTGATATAAATGGATTCGGCAAGCTGCTGTCTTCAACAATTACAGGCTCTTGCTTATGGTTTGTTCCATATCCTTCTCCTTTTGCCTGAGCTTTGCGTTTGCACCATTCTAAGTAGGATACACCACAAACTAAGACCATAATTGCACCTAGGGTTCCAAATATAGGAGCTGCATATAAATCTGTGTTAAAAAATTTCATTGGTATAGAATTTTGAATTTGAGGTGTTCCTGGAAGCGCATCCATTGTGAATGTGAAAGCACCAACAGCAATAGTTGCAGGAACAAGTCTCTTTGGTATATCTGCTTCTTTAAATATAGAAGCTGCAAATGGATAAACAGCAAATGCTACAACGAAAAGACTTACTCCACCATAAGTTAGTATAGCTGCTGCTAGTATTACAGATAGCATAGCTCGTTTTTTCCCTAATTTATCTACTATAAATTTTGCTATTGATTTTGCTGCACCAGATTGCTCCATAACCTTACCAAATACTGCACCTAGCAAGAAGAATGGAAAGTAAACTTTTACATAGTTACCCAAGTTAGGTAAGAATATTTCCGTATAAGTTGGCATAATCGCCATTCCTGAAAATATAGCTGCCATAATCGCAAATATAGGTGCGAAAACAATAACTGAAAACCCCTTATAGGCCATAAACATTAAAAGTGCTAAGCTTAATAAGATTCCTATAACTGCCATATACAAAACCTCCGTTATTTTATTATTTTTCTTTTCAAATATTTTATCCGTATCCTATTCACTTATATTAGTTGTTACTTCAACTTCATAGGCTTATCTTTAAAAATTCTTTCATCCATTGTTTTTAAATTATTTGATATTATTGGCTTAAAGTCCATTTGATCAATAATATCCTTTTGTAAATCTACCCCTGGAGCTATTTCTTCTAATGTTACTCCATCTTTTGTCAATCTGAAAACTGCTCTTTCAGTTATATATAATACCGGTTGATTTACATCTCTAGCATAATCTCCACTGAATGTAATTTGTTCAACATTTTTAATGAACTTCTTTGACCTTCCCTCATTTTTGATTACTAGCTTGCCATCAGTAACATTAATTTTAAGTCCTCCTGCTGTAAATGTGCCACAGAATATAACCTTTTTTGAATTTTGAGTTATATTTATAAATCCTCCACATCCAGCTATCTTAGGACCAAATTTACTTACATTTATATTGCCTTTTTCATCGCATTGAGCTAGTCCCAAAAATGCTACATCTAACCCTCCGCCATCATAAAAATCAAATTGAGATGATTGATCTATAATGCTATCTGGATTTATAGCTGCACCAAAACTTAAACCTCCTGCTGGAATTCCACCAATTGGGCCAGATTCAATAGTTAATCTCATTGTATCTCCTATTCCTTCTTCATTGGCAACCATTGAAATTCCCTCCGGCATACCTATACCAAGATTAGTTACTGCATTTGGTATAAGTTCCATTGCACAACGCCTTGCTATTATTTTTCTCTCATCCATTGAAAGACATTCGATAGAATCTACTGGCATTCTTATTTCTCCACTATAGGCTGGATTAAATGCTTCGGCAAATGTCTGCATATGGTCTTCACTGTTAGCTACAACTATAGCATCTACAAGTATTCCAGGGATTTTTACAAGCTTTGGATCTAAAGTTCCCTTAGAGACTATTTTCTCAACCTGAAGAATTACTTTTCCACCAGAATTTTTTGCTGCCTGTGCCATAGCTAAACCATCTAATGTTGCTGCTTCCTTTTGAAGAGTTGCATTTCCATCTTCATCTGCATATGTTGCTCTTAATATAGATACATCTATAGGAAATGCTTTGTAGTAGAGATATTCCTTATTATCAATTTCGATAACCTTTACGATGTCCTCTGTTGTACATTCATTTAATTTTCCTCCCTCAACTCTTGGATCTACGAAAGTCTTTAAACCAACATGAGTAATTGTACCTGGTTTACCTGCCGCAATATCTCTATAAAGGCTAGATATTACTCCTTGTGGAAGATTGTAAGCCTTTATTTTGTTTTCAATTGCGAGCTTTTGGATCTTAGGAGCTAATCCCCAATGACCACCTATTACCTTTGAAAGAAGACCTTCTTGTCCTAAATGATTCAAACCTTTTTCTTTACCATCTCCTTGTCCCGCTGCATAAACAAGAGTTAAATTATTAGGGGCACCTTGTTCTAAGTATATTTCCTTAAGTTTCTTAGAAACCCCTTCTGCATGCCCAGCACCTATAAATCCACCAAATGCAACTGTGTCTCCACTTTTGATTAAGGCGATTGCTTGTTCTACCGACATTATCTTGTTCATCTTTACTCCTCCTTTTCACACTTTTATATACTCCATAAAGCAAGAGTGTAATATTTTATTTATAATTCCTTTTACACTTATTTATATAAGCAATATCCGTGCCAAGATTTCGAGTATGTATTCAACGTAAAACTGCGCTTTTCTATAAGTAATTTCATAAAAAATTCTTAATAACAGAAAGTTTTTGTTCGTTATTTCGTACAGTTTTCTAAGTAAACATTTACATAGTGTATGATTTTCCGTACAATTATTTTGCATAAAAAAAGTAGTTGTTCGTAAAAACGAACAACTATGTTTGTATTTTATATTTTTCTATTTTCTCATATAAACTAGTACGCCCTATATCAAGAATTTTTGCTGCCTTAGTTTTATTGCCATCCGCAGCCCTAAGGGCAAGAATAATAGCATTTTTTTCACTTTCAGCAAGAATATCTTGAAGCTTCTTAGGAACCATTGAAACCTTTTTGCCTGTGATCTCTTTCGGTAAATCTTTCACTTCAATGATCTCACTATTCTCCATAATGTTTATAGCCCGCTCTAATATATTTTCTAATTCCCTTACATTACCCTTCCATTCATAGGTTTTAAGATATTGTTCAGCCTCCTTAGAGATTCCTCTAACCTTCTTATCTAAATCAACTGAAAGCTTTTTTATTAAATGATTAGAAATAAGTATTATGTCATTTCCTCTTTCTCTTAAAGGTGGAATTTCAATTGTTACGACATTAAGTCTATAATATAAATCTTCACGAAACTTACCTTCTTCAACTAATCTTTCAAGATTTCTATTTGTTGCAGCAATTATTCTAATATTAATCTTTTTACTAGCTACGCCACCAACCTTTTCAACTTCTCTTTCTTGAATAACTCTTAATAGCTTTACCTGCATATGGAGAGGCATATCTCCAATCTCATCTAGAAATATAGTACCTTCATTTGCAATCTCGAATTTTCCTATCTTACCTTCTTTTTTGGCACCTGTAAAAGCTCCTGATTCGTAGCCAAATAATTCTGATTCAAGTAAATCACTTGGAATTGCTGCACAATTAACTTTAACAAATGGCCCTTCATGTCTATTACTTTCCGAATGTATTGCATGTGCAAAGATTTCTTTACCTGTCCCGCTTTCCCCTAAAATTAGAACATTTGAATTTGTATGAGCTGCTTTTTCAACTATGGCTTTAGCCATAACAATAGGTTCACTCTCACCTATAATATTTTCAAGGGAATAATTTGCTTTATTGAATTCTCTAAACCTTGATTTATAAGTAGCTAATTCCTTTTCTATAACGCTTATTCGTTTATAAAGGCTATTTAATTCTTTTACATTTCTAAATAAGACCTTACCAACTACCCCAATAATTTCTCCATTTTTTACTATTGGTATTCTTGACGCTATCATATAGCTTCCTTTTATCTTATGAAGTTGTGCTACTTCTTCTTTTCCAGTTTCTAATACTATTGGCATTCTAGTATTTTCTATCACTTCATTTACATGCCTGCCGATAGCATCCTCCCTCTTAATCCCTAAAAATTCTGTATAGGCATTACTGATCATAGTAACTATCCCCTGCTTATCAATGATAATCATTCCATCATAAGCAGTTTCAATTACAGTATTTAGTATTTCTTTGCTATCCCTCTCTTCCTCAAGCTTATGAATTAACTGACTATAATTTGTTACATTACTAAAAATTAGCATTGATCCTTGTGTATTAGTATTTTCTCCAAAAGGTATGATACTCAAAATCAAATTCAATTCATTAACTACTATTGGCCTTTTAATTTCCTCTTTTTTAGTTGACAGAAAGTATTCTATATCTGGATCTGGCATTATTTCTTTAATATTCTTGCCTAAACCACCTTTACTATCTATATCAAAAAGAATACTAGCTGCTTCATTAATAAAAAGTATTTTATCGTTACTATCAACTGCAATTATTGCATTAAACATATTATCTAATATTACTTCAAGCTTACTAATATAATTTTTGAATAATGGTTTGTTGCTCATGTAACACCTTCTCTCTTAAATCTTATTTTTAAGTATTTTACTAAAGATTCCAAGTAAATACAAGTGATAAAGTAACTATTCTGGAACATGGTTTTCAGCTTTATATTCCCATTTATAAGCCTTCCACATATACTTTTATTAAATACAAATTAAACCTTAAAAAATATAGATATTCACCTTTAAAACTATATTTATGTGCTAACTTAAAGTTTTATCAACTTTTTTAATATGCTCATCTAACAAATCTAAATTAAAAACATTGTTATTTAGGATATATTTCATAGTGTGAATCCAGGCCATAATTGATTTATCTACACACATATTCCAATAATAAATCTATCTTGAAACTCTAGCGAGCCAAGTAGTCAATTAGTTCTAAATAATTGCAATATATATGTACTTAAATTAAATATAAATATTTTATAAGAATTTAGAAAGGACTGATAGAAATAAAAAGAATAACTTCATCTTATTATTCATCTAATACAGCTAAATATAGAATAGTAGGATATATACACGGTGCCACCACTAATGTAAATCCTAACAAATTAACTCATATTAATTACGCTTTTGGAAGTATTATAAACAATTCAATTTTTATTCCTGATTATCAAAATTTAATGAATTTAGTATTATTAAAATCTCAAAATCCAAAATTAATGGTCATCCTTTCAATAGGTGGGTGGGGAGCTGAAGGTTTTTCAGATGCAGCATATTCAGAGTCATCACGGAATAGTTTTGCAAATAGCTGCCTGGATATCGTAAATAACTATGGTATAGATGGAATAGACCTTGATTGGGAATATCCTGTTAGCGGCTCTTGTAACCTAATTAAATGTACTCTTAAAGATAAAGAAAATTTCACGCTTTTACTTAAATCTATACGTAATAAAATTGGAACGAATAAAATACTCAGTATTGCAGCTGGAGCAGATAAATTTTACATTAATAATGTAGAAATTAATGAAATAGTAAATATCTGCGATTATATAAATTTAATGACTTATGACTTTGGTTATAATACTCATAATGCAAATCTTTATCCAACTTCCTCTACCTATGGATCGGGTTTTAGCTGTGATGAGTCAGTAAATATATTTTTGCAGGCAGGTGTTCCAGCTATGAAAATTAATTTAGGCATTCCTTTTTATGGGTATTATGGTCATGAATATCTTTCATATGGAAATCTACTTGAAAATTATATAAATAAAAATGGTTGGACTAGATACTGGGATTATGAAGCAAAAGCCGCTTATTTAAAAAATTATGATTCATTTATTACTTATGAGGATGAAGAATCAATTGACTATAAAGTTAAATATATAAAATCAAAAGGCCTCGGTGGCGCAATGTTTTGGGAATATAATCAAGATTACAATGATATTCTTCTAAATAAATTATGGACAGGTTTAAACGAATAATATTACATGCATAAAAAATAAAAATAGGATGTTACTTAATTCATCCTATTCTTATAAATAAATATATTTTTTTTAATACCATTTTATTGAATTTAATTTTTGAAATACTAATTTAATTAATTTAGTCATTATCATTTTAAACACTATCTAATAAAGTTAGTAAATATTTTCTCTTCACCTTTACTTTCTTCTACATTAGCTTTCCCAGAATCAGCAAGTTTTAATAGCCATGCCATGTTCTTTCCTAAAACTCTCATTATCTGCATTCCTTCTTCATCCTGAACTGCTTCTCCTGGTGCTGTACCGTGAACTACGTTCCAATAGTTTGATGTTGGCATTAACATCTCAGAATAATTAAGATAATTATTTAACTGAGTAAATGTTGGAACTCCACCAGACCTTCTAACTGCGACAACACTTGCACCTACTTTGTGTCTAAGCATGCCATTATTTACAGATGTAACATAAAACGCACGATCTAAAAATGATTTCATAGTTCCTGCTATGGCAGAATAATGCACTGGAGAGCCTAGAATGATTCCATCAGCTTCTTTCATCTTTTGAATCCAATCGTTAACTTCATCATTCTGCATAACACACTTTTCGTTCATATTTCTGGCACATCCGCCACAAGCCATACATCCACGTATAACCTTATTTCCAACATGAACTATTTCTACATCTATATTCTCTTTCTTTAATTCTTCTGCTACAGCTTTTATTGCCTCATAAGTATTTCCATTCTTTTTAGGACTTCCATTAAAAGCAACTACTTTCATAATACATACCTCCATAATATTAAAATCATGATGTGATTATATAACTCAGTAATGTAAGTAACAAGTACGCACTTTTTAGTTAGACAACTTACTTTTTGGTAAGAATTATTGAATAGCCTACATGTAAGGCCATAATAAATTTTTCATAAAACAATAATATCCTTATTCTAATTCGCAATATATAACTTATCTAATAGTCATGGTAAAATAACCATTATCTTATACAATCTTCTAAATTATTACTAACATATATTTTACATTTTGCTTAATTGATTTGATATTATCAGACAGGTTGTTTATACTAATATCTAGTAACATTTATAAATATTTAAAAATGAAAGCGGGTAACTAAATGGTAAATTATAACGGAAGAAGTTATGTGTGCTTATTGGATTTTGCAATGGATTTTATAAGAGGAAAATGGAAGGCAGTTTTATTATGTCATTTATATAATGAACCAAAAAGATTCCTAGAACTTCAACGAATGACTGAAGGAATAAGTCAAAAAGTGTTAAATGAAAAACTTAAAGAATTAGAAAATGATGAACTTGTATGTAAAAAGGTTTATGCAGAAATTCCACCCAAAGTTGAATACTCTCTTACTGATAAAGGAAAAGAGCTTACTAGTATTATTAAGGAAATTGAGTCTTGGTCGGTTAAACACTACCCTGAATTAGATAATAAATGTGTTTAATTCTATCACTTTTCTATAATTAAAATAAAGAAGAACCTTCTCCTTTATAGCTGATTCTTCTTTATTCTTTAAATGCATCAATCTTGTCTTTTTACTAATTATTTTATTGCATAATTTATTTCAATGCCCTTCCTCTGTCTCATCTACTATTATACTTTTTTATGTCTTTAAATATGTTACTACTTGTTAGTATTATAGCTATAGCCTTTCTAAATATTTATTATTGATTTCATGGCTGCCATCACTCATAATAATTCAACCATATTAATATTATTATAAAAAATTATTTAACTCACCTTAAATTTCAAGATATCTTATAACCATATTTGGTTATATTTTTAGTTTTTTCTGCATTTTTCTTTATTTTCTCTTAATTTTTTAATTTTAATTTCGATTATTATAAATATATAGATTCTACATAATATAATTCATTTTACATCGTGTTATTTGGTTTGCAATAGCTGGTAGTTTAAACTAAATTTCTATGAATTAAAATCAAGAAGTATGTAGACTTTTAATTACAACTTTTCTCAAATATAAACTATTTATATTGAACTTTTAATGGAGGTGAGAAAATAAAAAACTTTCGCATAAAAAATAAAGAGGGGTTGATTTAATGATTTGGTTTAAAAATTTAAGAATATCGCATAAACTTATTTCCACTTTTACTTTTATTTCAATTTTAGTATGTATTGTTGGTTTTATTGGATTATATAATATGAATATAATTAATAACAATGCAACTTCCATGCATGATTATAACTTGGCCTCAATAAATAACTTAACTACTTTAAAGCAAAATATTTCTGATATACGTTCAGATTTGCTAAAACTTGCTTATCAAAGAAATGTCAGCGAAAGAGATACAGTAAAAAAAGACATTAAAGACTTAATTGACGAGAATAATGACCTTATAAAAATATATGAAAGCACTTTAATCTCTGAATCTGAGAAACCTGCATTCTCAAACCTTAAAGAAAACTTTAATAAATATGTTGATTTATCTAACTCAATAATAAAATACGTAGATGAGAATAATTTTAGTGAAGCTGATGAAAATTATTCTAAAGTTACCGAAACCAGAAAAAATATATATTTGAGCATGGATGAATTAATAAAAAATAATGTTAACCAAGCCGATGCTTCTTATTCTGAAAATAACTCAACTTTTAAAAGATCTTTATACATAACAATCTCAATAATACTTATTAGTTTACTACTAGCTGTTATTTTAGGTTTATCAATTTCATTTATGATTTCAAAACAAGTAAAAAGAGTTTTAATCTTCGCTGAAGCTCTTGGTAGTGGTGATTTAACTAAAACTATAACTGTTGACTCTAAAGATGAAATAGGTGGTCTTTCAATGGCATTAAACAATGCAAAAGAAAATATACAGAATTTAATTGTTGAAATAATGAACAGTTCAAGCGATATAAGCGCCACAAGCGAAGAACTTTCTGCTACTACTGAAGAAATTGCTTCTAAAATGGAAATTGTTAATGAATCCACAGAACATATATCTAAAGGTGTTCAAGATTTAAGCGCTACCACAGAAGAAGTAACTGCATCAACAGAAGAAATAAGTAGCGCCATAAATTCCATCGCAAAAGATGCAGAAAATTCATTAGTATCAGTAAATGAAATAAAAGAACGTGCTTATAATATTAGAAATAAATCTTCAAAAAGTATTGAAGAAAGTAATTTAATTTATGATAAAAATCGTTTAAACATTTTAGAATCAATTGAAAATTCTAAAATTGTATCAGAAGTTAGAATAATGGCAAATTCTATTGGAAGTATAGCAGAGCAGACAAATTTATTAGCTCTAAATGCTGCTATTGAAGCCGCTAGAGCTGGTGAACACGGAAAAGGCTTTGCAGTAGTTGCTGACGAAGTTAGAAAACTTGCTGAACAATCTTCCAATGCAGTTTATAATATTCAAACCATGGTATCACAAGTTGAAGCTTCTGTAGAAAGTTTATCAAAAAGCGGACAAGATGTTCTAGAATTTATGGCTGACAATGTTAAACCTAATTATGAACTCCTCATGAATACAGGAATTCAATATGAAAAGGATTCTGAATTTATAAGTAATATTATAGATAAATCTGCCTCTTCTTCAAAACAAATGGATGAAGTTATAATGCAGATAAGTGGTGCAATACAAAATGTATCTTCAGTAGCTCAAGAATCTGCCTCAAATACAGAAGAAATATTAAATAGCATTACTGAAGTTACCTTTGCTCTTTCAGATGTTACAAAATCTGCTCAAAGCCAAGCTGAACTTTCACAAAAACTTAATGAAATGATTCAAAGATTTAAGATATAATACAAAATCAAAATAATTTATGAAAATTTAAAATTATCTTTGCAAATCTCATATAAAATGTAAAATAGCCTGTACAAATTTTATTTGATACTATAATAAATTATCAAATAAAATTGGCATAGGCTATTTCTCTTTTAGAGTTTAATAACTTTAAGATAAAGACTGAAAGTTTTATTATGCCTCAGCTTATCTCTAAGTAATGGTATTCTTTTAATTCACACAAAAACTATAATAAATTTAATTTCTGGAATACCAGTCACCTAGGGTAGCAAAATATCTCCTCAATCTATAATAAAACTTACTTGTACTAGACATGGAAGCCTTAGCATATCACGTGGGAATTTACTCCAGCTACCCAAACTAATTATCTGCTGATTGATTCATGGTATGCGTTAGCAAATGTTTTCTCCGAATTAGGACTAGTAGCTTACGGTTTTCCTATTTACTGCCAAGCCTAGTTTCATTAATTTCTATATTGTATTCTAAATCTGCATATGCTTTTATCGAAAAACCATCTACCTTACCTGTATATGGACTAATAAATATCTCCACTTTTTTAGAAGAATCATTTTCATCTTGATAAAAAAGACGATGTCCATTTTCTCCTGCTACAAGTATACATTTAGGTTTTTCTATATTCCCTAGCTTATGCTGCTTAATAAAATCTTCAGCTGTATTTTTTAATTGTTCTTGAGAAATTGTTAACTTAGGTTTGGATTCATCAAGATATCCTTCACTAATCAATACATTATCTATTTCCTTTGTGTTTTCATTAAAATCAAACATATAGCATTTATCTTCATTAATTCCAACCCATCCAGTTTGAACCATTCCGTGCTTTAATTTTGCTACCCTATCCTTAAGTCCATTATCATTTTCTTCAGCATAAGCCATTTCCTTATCATATTCTTCCTTAGATATTTCTTTCTTATCATATGAATCTTGTATATCTTTTTTTTCTAGTGGCTTTATTGCATCCAAAGTTTTTTCATTTAATATACATGCACCAAACTTAAAATCTTCATTTTCTTCAACAGATGATATGTTAAAATATTCTTTTAATATACCTAAGGATTTCTGCCTATAAGCTTCCTTCTCATCGCCAGTTATTTTTCCAGTCCCATCATCTTGAGAAAATGATGAAGTATCCTCTTTAGTGTAGACAACATTTTGTTTTATAGTATCTGCAAAAGCTCCTTTCATATTAATTTGATTAAATATAGCAAAAGTAGATGCTACTACTCCTACTATTAACAATACTGCTACTATTTTTTTAGAATGCACAATAATCCCTCCATAATATATTTTTTTAATTGTGCGTAAGTACTTACCCCACTCTTTAAGTATAAAATTTGAATGTCCCAAAAGTTTATTATAGTTGTAAAATAGTTGTAAACTTACATATACTTCACTAATAAACTCAATCAAAAATCCAGAACTCTCTATTTCTATTTACGATTATTTTTATTCAAACTATCTAAAACTATTTTTAAGATATGCATATAAGCTACGTTCGTACCTTTTAATTCACATGCTTATCATTTACTTCAGCAATATGACTATTAAAAATTAAAATAACTTCCGTTCCTATACCTAAATTACTATTTATTTTAATATCTGCATTATGGACCTCTGCTATCTTTTTACATATAGAAAGACCAATTCCTGCTCCATTATTTTTTCTACTTCTAGCTTTATCAACTACATAAAATGGCTGCCAAAGTTTATCTAAATGTTCTTTGGCTATTCCTAAACCTGAATCTACAACAGATAGGTGAGTTTTACTCTGAAAAGTGTATATTTTTATATATATTTTCGAATTATTTTTAGATGCTTTTATAGCATTTTCAACTAGATTAGATAATGCCATAGTAATTAGATCCTTTTCTATATCTAGTACACAATCCTCTCCTTCAATAATTAGGTCTATATTTTTATCTTTAAGTTTACTAGATAACAATCTTCTAACCTCGTTTATTATAGTAGATATTTTTTCAGGCATTAACTCGATTTCTTGAGTCTTTGTATAAATTAAATCCATCATTTTAAAAGCCATCTTTTCAAGCCTTTTTCCTTCTTTATATATGTAATCCGAAGCTTCAACAAATACCTCTTCATTATATTTTGATGTTCTAATTAAATTTGCATATCCAATTATTGAAGTTAAAGGTGTCTTAAGTTCATGAGTCAGATTATTTATAAAGGTTTCCTTCTCAATATTAGATGTTTCAAGTTCGTTTATTTTATCTTCTATTGTCTGTGCCATAAGATTAAAATTATTGGAAAGCACGCTAAACTCATCTCTTGATTTAATTTTCACCCTTTCTGAATACTGGCCAAGAGATATTTTCTGGGTCGAAGCTATTAATGTATTTATTGGTTTTGTTATTAATTTGCTTATAAAAAACATAAATATAGCAAAAATAGAACAGATTAAAATATCTAATTTCATAAAGAGAGCATATTGATTTATTTTTTCAGAATATATATTTGAAATATCTTTCGCATAGTGTACTTTTATTGGATAGTCATATACATTAACTAAGCTGCTAGCGTACAAATACTGTTTACCATCTACTGTCCTAATAATATAATTAGTTTTTCCTGGCAAAAGGTCTTCTAGTTCATCCTTTTCGTTTGAAAATGGAAATTTCATGTCTGAAAATAATATATTATTCCTAGAATCCAAAATTTCTACGTCTCCATGCTGTTCTGCTCCACTATTAGTAGCCTTATTATATTCATCCATTAAAGTCCCAATTAATATATTTATATCGTAGGTATTACTTGAATAGATTTTTTGCATATACATAGAATTAACACTTAATTGTGAAGAAGCAAATTTTTGTTCTGCAAGGCATTTATCAGCCTCTTTTTGTAGCAGATCATTATGAAGTTTTTGTATCAATATAAATCCAGCTATGTTCAAAGTGAATACAAGTAATAGTAACGAAAAAAGATATATTTTAAGCCACAACTTCATGTATTTCACTCCTCTAACCTATATCCAATTTTATATACAGTTTTTATGTTATCCCCAATATCAAGCTTTTTTCTTATTTTTTGTATATGAGTATCTATTGTTCTGGTCTCCCCCATATACTCATATCCCCAAATTTTTTCTAATAAATACTCCCTAGATAATGCCATATTTTTATTTTTCACAAGCAAAAGTATGAGCTCAAATTCCTTTAAAGTAAGATCAATTGTCTCATCTCCATTTTTTATAATTCTTTCGTCTTCATATATTTTTAGTCTTTTAAATTCTATACAGTTATTATTTTTTGAATATCTTCTTAGTACTATTTCAATTCTTGCTAATAATTCAACTGTTTCAAATGGTTTAACAATATAATCTTCTGCACCAGATTTTAAGCCAGTTATTTTATCAGCAAGCCCATTTTTAGCAGTCAGAAATATTACTGGTACATTTAAACTTTTTATCCTTTTCATTAATTCGAATCCGTCTATACCTGGCAGCATAATATCCATAAGTACAAGATCAAAAGACTCTTTTTTAATTAAGTTAAAAGCCTCCATTCCATCAAATACCTGCTTGCATTCATAACCAGCTATTCCTAGGCTTATCCGTATTAAATTAGATATAGCTTCATCATCTTCTACAATTAAAATATTTATCTTCAATTATGTATTTCCCCCTAATAACTAACGTGATATTTTAAAGTAAATTCTTCAATTTAACTTTCATCTCCATTATATAACATAACTTCCAAAGAAATTGCAAAATAGTTGTAAAATAAATTTAGCCTTATTTCATATACTCACTCAAGATAGCTAAATCATGCTTACTTCATAATAGACCTAAGCCCTTAAATTTTCACAATGTTTAAAATATTTAAATAAGCTTATTTTATCCCTTAAGATTTTATGATATATTTTGGCACTAAAAAATACTTAGAGTTCGTATTTCTCTAAGTATTTTCTGTTTGCATAATTAATCTAACTAACTTCATACTTTATCTTCTTAAGTTATACCCTTACACGTCTTAAAAGTCATCCATTATTTATATTAAAGAGATTTTACATAAATGTTTTTTGAAAGCTCATTTAATTTTTTCATATCTAGTATATTTATCTTCTTATTTTCACACTTTATGATTCCCTGTGATTCCAATTCTTTAAACGTTCTATTTAAATGCCTGTAAGTCGTTCCTAAAAATTCAGCAATCTCTAAATAAGATGAATTTAAAATTATGTAACTTTCATCTATTATATGTTCCATCAAATAACTAGATAACCTATTAATAAGTGGATACACAAAATTATATGAGCTATTATTAATAGTTACATAAAGTTTTTCACTTAAAGAATCTACTAAATGATGTAAAAACTTTGTATTATCGAAATAGTTTTCTCTTAATATATCTGATGGAATTCCTATTAAATAAGTATCTTCTACTGCATTAATATTGCAAAGTATAGGAATGTTTTTTAAAAGTTCTAAATCTCCTACAGTATTAAAATCTCTATAAAATTTTAATAGCATTGATTTACCATTTTCAAAAGGATAAAACACTTTAATTTTCCCATCTACAATTAGATAATAATATTCAAGTTTTTCTTCTGACTTCATTATATATTCTTCTTTTTCATAGAAATGAAGCTGAAAATGTTTTAGTATCGTGTCATCAAATATGCTTTGTATGTTATGCTTTTTAATATAATAATTTAAAAGTTTATTATCTAAAATTTTTTTCATAGACTCTCCTAACATGACTTATGTCATTTTCAAATTCCTATAAATATATTATTTTATTAACAGGACATTGTAAATAAAATTAAATTTTGATTTTTACAAATTTATATACAACTATACGGAGGACATATTATGAACTATGAAGTTATACTATTTGATGCAGACGATACCTTATTTGATTTCAAAAAATCTGAAAGAGAGGCTTTCAAAAACACTATACTCGAATTTAATATCAATTACGATGAAAATTACCACTTAAAAATATATCACGATATAAATACTGCTATATGGAAAGAGTTTGAACAAGGCTTAATTACTCAGGAAAAACTCAAGGTAGAAAGATTTAAAAGACTTGCGGATAAACTTAAAATTTCTTTTGATGAGATTGAATTTGCCAAATCATATATGAAAAACTTGTCTAACTGCTCCTTTTTATTTGATGGCAGCCTAGAGCTTGTAGAGCATTTGATTAAAAACTATAAACTCTCAATAATTACTAATGGTCTCACAGCTGTACAAGAAAATAGAATTAGAAAGTCAACTATATCAAAATATTTTGAAGATGTAGTGATATCTGAGGAAATCTCCATCTCAAAACCTAATCCAGAAATATTTGGACATGCTTTAAAAAACATACGCCACACTAATAAAAACACAGTACTTATGGTTGGAGATAGTTTAACTTCCGATATACAGGGTGGAATCAATTTCGGTATAGATACCTGTTGGTACAATCCAAATAAACTTGAGAATAATTCAAATATATCACCTAAGTATGAAATTTCTACCTTTGAAGAGCTTAATCATTTACTCCTTAATTCTTAGAATTTACTAGTATATTTTTAGGACATGCTTAATCTTTATGCACATGTAATATTTAGGATTAGGTCACTACGACCTAATCCTAAATATTATAATTCATTCTTTATAAATAAATCTAAAGCAAAATGACACCAAACTTTCATTATACGAAATTCTATAATTTTCTTTAAAATAAAGAAGACTAACAGAATAATTCAACTTCAATCTGTTAGTCTTCCAGATCTAAAATATTATATTAAATATTGTTATTTTCCTTAATTCTTACTTGTTGCATTGTTTTCAGATGATTGATTTACTTGATTATTTGCTGTGTTTTGACTATCTGAAATATTTTTATTGTCTGCACCAACAATATTTATATTTTGACCAGTAGTTAAGTATTTTGAGAATATAAATGTTAAAGTAGTAAAATCATATTTTTTATCTCCAATAATAATTGAATCTTGCACTAATTTTCCACTTCCATCAAAGTAATACCACATTCCGTTATTCTTCAACCAAGAATTTGATGCCATAACTCCATTTGTCCAAAAATAATACCAATTTCCATTATACTCCATCCATTGGTTTGTTATTGAACCATCTTCCTTAAAATAATACCAGTCTCCATTGATTTCTTTCCATCCTTTAGCTTTTACACCATTCTCTACCCAATAAGAATGTTTATATTTATCTTGCTTCCAAGTCGCAGAAGCTGATACTGGAATAATCCCTATCACTGATATGGCCAGTAATGATGATATTATTAACCTTTTTACCATTTTATCGTCCCCTATCCATTCAATTAATAATATTATTATATCATATTAATATTACATTTTATTCTAATTTTTTGCAATTATAATCAATTCTTACTTTAGTGTTTTATAACTTCCATATTAAAAATATAACTGCATAAAAATCCACTTACTATGTATATAAAAAATTTTTTTCTACTATTGACGGCTTATACCATGTCGTAGTAAAATTAAGGCGGAAAACAAAAGCTAAATAAAAACTTTGTTAGGTGAGGCTCCTATATAGATACATGCTGCTGCCCGGAAACGTCGAAAGACGCCAATGGGTCAACAGGTATTACCGGATTAAGGTTCTACTTAATGTAGCCGAAAACCATATGGTTTTCTATGCTCTATAGTGCTAAAACTCAACGAGTGAAGGTGTTAATACAACAAATGTACTTTGCGCTACTGCATTCCGTATATTTGTATAATGTTGTGTTTGATTATTGTGCCCTTCACTTACGGTGAAGGGCTTTTATTATTTTTTAAAGGAGGTGTATCCAGTGGATGACCATGATACGGAAAGTTGTAATATACATTTTTATTTAAATTCAAGCAATAATATTTTTAGGGCATTAATTGGATACTCTCTTTATGCCCTGAATTGAAAGGGTGAAAAACATGGAAAAAATAACAAATTTCTTTGTAAGTAAAATTATTCATAAAGAAATTCATAATATTTCTGGCCAAATAATTGGTAAACTAAATGACCTTATTCTTGATTTTAGTCAAGAAAAACCAACTGTAGTATATATACAAATTACAAATTGGAAAAAATCTTTTTATCTATCTGCTGATGCGCTAGATATATTCAAAGATGAAAAAGAAAAGTATCATATTAAAATTAATAGCGAGAGCCTTACAATAAAGTTTCCTGGTGAAGATGATATTTTTTTAGTAAGAGATTTCTTAGATAAACAAATAGTAGACATAAACGGCAAAAAAGTAGAACGTGTAAATGATGTACGACTTGGAAATATAAATTCCAAATGGCAGCTTGTTGCCGTTGATATAGGAACTAGAGGATTACTCAGGCGTCTTGGTGTAGAATATCCTTTTATAATATTAACAGAAGCTTTAAAGTATAGATTAAGAAACAAGTTAATTATATGGGATGATGTGCAGACTTTGTCTACTGGGGTTAACAATCTACAACTTCAAATGCCAGCAAGCAAAATTGAAACTCTACACGCAGCAGATTTAGCAGATATAATCGAAGATCTTGATACCAAAAGCAGAGATATATTGTTTCACAGCTTAAACAATCAAAAAGCTGCTGAAGTTCTCGAGGAAATCGAAACTGATGTTCAAGTAAATTTATTAAAATCTATGTCTGATGAAAAAGCTTCTGATATACTTGAGATTATGCCTTCTGATGAAATAGCTGATATTTTAGAAGAGATGGATGAAGATAGAGTTGAAAAACTATTAACACACATGGACGAAGAAAGTCAGGATGAAATTAGAGAGCTTATGGAATACGAAAAAGAAACTGTAGGAAGTATTATGTCAAAAGATTTTCTAACCTTCTTACCTGATGTAACTGTAAGTGATGTATTTAAGTGGATTCAAGAAAATGCGCCTGATGAAGATGAAAGTTATTATATATATATAACAAATGATAAAGATAATCTTATTGGGGTTACTTCTTTATTCTCACTTATTACTTCAAAACCAGATACAAAACTTTATAATATAATGACAACTAGACCTGAAAGTTTAAGGGATACGGATGAAATAGAAGATGCTATAAGCTTAATGCATAAGTATAATCTTGTTTCAATTCCTGTTATTGATGAAGATAATAATTTAGTTGGTGTAGTATCATTAAATGACAGTATCCATGAACATTCACGCTTAAGGAGGGTTGCACTATGAAGAAAGTATTATCCGGTAGATTTAAAAAGCTACTTTTCATTATGACTATTATTGGCCCAGGATTAATTACTGTTAATGCAGGAAATGATGCTGGTGGGATTACAACTTATGCATCTGTTGGTGCGTCTTATGGATATAAAATGCTATGGGGATTACTTTTAATCACTTTCAGTCTTGCAGTTATACAGGAGATGAATGCAAGAATGGCGGTGGTAACTGGTAAAGGTTTGTCTGATTTAATTAGAGAAAAATTCGGAGTTAAGCTTACTTTCTTTGCAATGACCATTTTACTAGTTGCCAATATGGGTGTTGTTTTTGGTGATTTTGCAGGAATTGCAGCAAGCTTAGAATTATTTGATGTAAGCAAATATATATCTATCCCTATTGTTTCTGTAGTAATCTGGTTACTTGTTACTAAAGGTTCATATAAAAAAGTAGAAAATATCTTCCTATTGTTTACTCTTGTATTTTTTACTTATATTATATCAGCTTTTTTAACTAAACCTGATTGGGGACACGTAATGAAATCAATGATGACGCCTACCATTGAATTAAATACAGGTTTTCTTCTTACCTTTATAGGAATGATTGGTACAACAATTACACCTTATATGCAGTTTTACCTCCAATCATCAATAGTAGATAAAAAAATCAGTATATCTGAGTATAAATACGAAAAACTTGATGTTTATTTAGGCGCTTTCTGGGGGAATGCAGTAGCATTTTTCATAATTGTATGTACAGCCGTAACACTTTATAAAGCTGGAATAACAATAACTAGTGCAGAAGAGGCTGCAATTTCTTTAAAACCACTTGCTGGTGAAGCTGCATTTATACTTTTTGGTGCTGGACTTTTTGGTGCTTCAGTTCTTGCTACTGCTGTCATCCCACTTTCTACGTCCTATGCGATATGTGAAGCTTTTGGCTGGGAAAGTGGTGTGGATAATGATTACAAGGACGCTCCAGCTTTCTTTGGAATATATACTGGTATAATTGTTCTTGGAGCATTATTTATACTTCTTCCTGGAATATCGCTTATTCAAATTATACTTGTATCACAGCAAATTGCTGGTTTGCTATCTCCTATAATATTAACATTTATGATAATTTTAATTAATGATAAGCGTATAATGGGTGAATACGTTAATAATAAGACTCAAAATATTGTTTCTTGGGCTACAGTTATATTTATTATAATTCTATCAATAATTTTATTTGTATCGCCTCTTATTTCATAATTATATAAATCTGCACAAATTCTTATGAAATAAAATATATATTATACTTTTTATTATTTATAGATCTTTATAAGTAAAATGGAACAATGTATGCTTTAAATAACATACATTGTTCCATTTTATTAATTACCATAAATATTACTTATCTTCCTTTGTACACTTAACTTTATTTATTCGAAATATATAATATCTATTCTAAACTTTTATTACATTGAGGTGTTGTCTAAACTATCAGAGAATGTAAGTTAGATAGTCTTATAACTAATAAATTATACAGAATTTATATATAATTACTCATTAAATGAAATATATTGACTATATATTTTAACTACAAAAGTTAAGTCTACTTTTTCTCATTCCTACATTTAATACAATTCCTAATGACATAAAATTTACAAGTATAGAGCTTCCTCCATAGCTCATAAATGGAAGAGTAATTCCTGCAATTGGCATAATTCCAATAGTCATACCAATGTTCTGAAAAATTGAAAATAAGAAACCAGATGCAGTTCCAACACAAATGAGACGTCCAATAATATCTTTTGATTCTTTTGCATGCTTAATCATTTTATATATTAAAATACTATATAACGCTATGAGAAAAAGTGCCCCAAAAAATCCCCATTCCTCTCCAACTGCAGAAAATATAAAATCAGTATGGACCTCAGGAATGAAGCCACCGGATGCACGAACTCCTTTTAAAAATCCAGAGCCAATTAACCCACCAGCTCCAATACCTGTTATAGACTGCATTAATTGAAAACCAGCATTCTGCTGATATGATTCTGGATCCAAGAATACCAATATTCTCTGTCTTTGATATGGTTTTAATATATCACTAAACCATATAATAAGACTTAGTGGGACAACTGAGAAAAAGCCTGCGACAAGAACCTTTAAGTTTAATCCAGAAATGAAGTATATTCCTAACGTAATAAAGAAACAAATAAGAGTCATTCCTAAATTAGGTTGAATTACAATTAGAAACATTGGAATTAAGGCATAAAAAGATAAGATAAGAAAGTTTTTTGGATTGTTAATATCGCCATCTAGATCATCTAACTTTTTTGCAAGGATTAGTATTAATCCAAACTTTACAAACTCACCAGGTTCTATAGCTCTATTTCCAATCCTTATCCATGATGATGCACCTTTTACTGCTTTGCTTGTTATATCATTAAATAATAAAAGTCCTACTCCTGCCCAATAAATTAGTTTTGCATAACCACCTATAGTATTATAATCAAATACTAAAATAAAATATACAATTGCTAGTCCAACAATTAGCCACAACATTTGCAGTTCAGCATAATAGAATCCAAACTTTATATGAGTTACACTATAAATGTTTATGATTCCAAAGATTGTAATAAAAATAGCTGTCACAAACATAGTAATATCTAATTGTTTTAAAAGCTTGCTATTAATCAAATATTTATTCATGTAAAATTTCCTCCTGAAAAGTCGAAACAATTAGTTTATATGATAATTATGTATTAATAAATAGTAATATTCAACCATTTGTGCCAAATCTTAATTTTAATTTAATACTTGATGTTTCAATATATAATCAAATTTTTAGCCTAAATTTTCACATTTAAATTCCCAATTATTATATATTGCTAAACTCATAGATACTCTAATTTTATAAGTATACTAACACTAATAAATATACACCTAAATTTTTTGTAACACACTACTTTCATTATTTCCTATTAAATTTTACATCTAATAATTTCAAAATTATGGAACAAAATGACTATTAGATCATTATAATAAATAAGACATAGCTATTCCTATTATACTTTTATTTATACTCCCTTTTATTTCAAAAAACTCTAGTAGTACTGCTAGAGTTTTTGATTTAAATTTACGAAATACAAAGTATTTCTATATATATTTTTCATCTGAAGAATATGGTTTTGCCATAGATTAAAGTCATAACTTATCTTAACAATATATTTTTAATTCAACTTTTTTAATTATGATAACACCTTAAAATTTCAACTTAAGTATTTTATAGCATAAACATTTGTTTACAGTTTTAATTCTTTAGTGCTTATTCTTTATTTTAACTCACCTAACAAGTCAGAAACCGATTCCCTTTCAAGTAAAATAGGTTCAAATTTAATATTACATATGTTGTTAGATGTTAAATTACCATTGTTATATTCAATTTGATCAAATAATAATTTCGCGCATTCTTTTCCCATATCATAAGCTGGCTGAGCAATAGTCGTAATCGATGGCTGATAAAAAGATGCAAATGATACATCATCTATTCCAATGACTGACAATTCATCTGGAATAGAAATGCCATTTTCTTTTACATAAACCAATAATTTTTCAAGAATCATATCATTTGATGCAATTACTGCTGTTGGTTTATCTTTTCCATTCAGCAAACTTTGAATCATACCTGAAATTTTATCTAGAGGTCCAGATTTTATAAAATTTTTATTTACCGATATTCCATGACTTCTAAGTGCATTGCGATATCCTTTAATCCTATCAACACGATTACTTATAGAATTATTCTGTACAGGAAAAGATAAAATCCCAATCTTTTTATGACCATTTTCTACTAGTAAATCTACAGCTTTTTTGCTAGCTAATAAGTTATCTAAAACAACAGTACTCGCATTAATTTCTTTTATTAGTCTATCAATTAAAACAAGAGGATAATTTCTCGAAACAATGTTTTGATATAATTCAATATTATGACGTGTTGGAAAAACAATTAATCCATCTACTTGCCTAGATATCATAGAATCAACACAATATTTTTCTTTCTCTGGATTATCATCTGTATTACAAATCAAAACCTGAATACCTTTCTTTTGACAAACATCCTCAACTGCCCTAACAATTTCAATTGTAAATCTAGATCTAATGGTTGAAGCAACAATCCCTATTACATTTGTACGTTTTTGTTTTAAACTTCTTGCCAATTGATTAGGTTGATAGTCTAACTCTTCAATTGCCATTTCAATCTTTTTCTTAGTATCATCGCTCATATACTCAAATCTTTCATTTAAAAATTGAGAAACTGTACTTTTTGATACATTAGCTCTTTCAGCTACCTCTTTAATTGTTACTTTCATCTATTTTCCACCTTACTTAAACTTTATCTTATTACGAAACATAAATAATTATTTTTTAATCTATTCTCATATGTATTTTGTAATAATAAATTTACATTTAGAATTTTAATAAATTAAATGCTAAAATAAACCTAATAATGTAGGAACTCAATTGCACTACATATATAAACAATTTAAATTTAACATAAAATAAAACTGAAAGCTAGATAAAATCTAACTTTCAGTTTTAAATTTTATAGATAAACAATATATAGCTCAGATTTATTTTATAACTTACTGAATTTATACATATTACTATTATTCATACTTTTATTTAATTAGTTTGTTATATTCTATGGATTTATCTATATAAATCTGGCTATAAACCAAAGAATTAGTGAAGTAACTGTAAAATCTGAATCTGCAAATGTTACATTTCCTGCATTCATGCTTGTAAAAATAAACAATGTAACTGCTGGCATTACACAGAGGAATAATCCATCTAGAATGCTACCTATTATTGCACCACGAAGACCTCCAGTTGCATTTCCATATATAGCAGCAGCACCTCCAGTAATAAAACAAGCCATTAGCCCTGGAACAATAACAGGTAATCCAATTATCGGAAATATTAATATACATACAACTCCTGTAGCCAAACTTACTAGGAATCCTATAAGTACTGCATTAGGTGCTTTATCAAATAAAACTAACACATCAACTGCTGGGGTCGCTCCTGGAGCAAATACATCAGCAAATCCTTTAAAGGCAGGTACAATCTCTTCAGTAAATAAGTTTACACCTTGTTTTGCAACAAACAATCCTCCCGCTAACATAGCTGATTGCTTTAGGCAATATACAAAGAAATTAAGACCTCCTGATAATTCATACACAAATCCTGTTCCACCTTTGATTCCAGCAATTAAAAACAGTGCTAACATTGTTAAAGTTGTTGCTACAATAGAATCTCTCAAAAATGATATTGATTTCGGCATATTTATTGATTCAGTAGACTTTTCCTTATTTCCTACTAGCTTTCCAACTAAAGATGAAATAAAATATGCAATCATTCCTGAATGTCCTACTACATATTCATCTGTGCCAACGATTTCAGCACTAGCTTTACGTAACGCAAATGGAGCTATTGACATATATATTCCTACAATTATACTTCCAATTATAATCGTTATTATTTGTGAATAACCTAATCCATTCATAACAGCTGTAATAGCACATGACATGAATAACATTAGATGCAGAGATAAATATATAAACTTAAATTTTGTGAAACGAGCTATTATAATGTTTAGAAGCATTGCAAACAATAATATCAAAGATGCTTGTACACCTAATGTATCTAAAGTGATCGATAGTACAGCTTCATTACTTGGAATTATGCCTGTAATATTAAAAGCATGTGTGAATATTTTTCCAAATATAGCTAATGAATCTCCAATTATTGAACCGCCAAGCTTAATTAAAATAAATCCCATAAAAGATTTAATAGTCCCTGTAATTATCTCTGGTATAGATTTTCTTTGAAATAATAATCCTAATAAAGTCACTAACGCAATAACCACTGATGGTTCCCTTACAATTCCTATAAACGTTGTCATCATAATATATATCTCCTTTATTTTATAAATAATCAATTTTCAAGACTTATAGCAAGCATTTCTAAGTTTTCGTAACATTGACCCATAAAATTTTAATAAGTACTCTTTCTTAAAATGAAATCCACAATAAATTAATTCGTTTACATACAATTCATTAACTTATCCATATTTATTAGTTTTTAACTTTGCATACCGTTCATACTAATAAAAAAACTTTCTCCATTTTCCATTCATATCCTCTCTTCAAAACTAATATATAATATTTTTACTAAACCGGTTTATTAAATATTATCATATAATGATAGCGATTGCAATAATCTTATAAAATATTTTTATCTTCTATATATATTTTAATAATGAATCTATATTAGCAACACTATTAGCATAAATACTAGATAATCACTAGAATGCATGAAGTCAATTGCAATGCATATTCTCTATTATTAAGTACTTATCTACTTCATAAATAAAATTTTTTATAAATATAATTTGAAAATATATAAGAACTATGATATTATTTTAGTAAATCGATTTATAAAGGAGAGGCTTTTATGATTATTAAAAATGAAAATGCAATTATACAACATCCAGACGATAATACAACAAGAAAAATTCTAGCTAATGGAGATTCTCTATTAGGAGCAAGAGTTATTTTCGATAAAACAACTACATCAGTTATTCCTCACACTCATCCTCATGATCAATTTACTTACGTTTTGAAAGGGAAGCTAAAATTCATTATAGATGGTGAAGAAACTATAGTAGCCGCTGGAGATTCTTTATTATTTCCTTCAAATGTTCCACATGGTTGTATTGTTTTAGAAGAAGGTTCTGAAGTACTAGATGTATTCACACCAACAAGGGAAGATTTCTTAGAATAATTTGATCATATAGGATTTCTCGTTAAAAGTTTGAAATATACTAGTCAGATGAATTGGATATATATTTGTAAAATTTTCACAGCAATATAGAACAAATATGTATCTAATTTTGGCTGATATTCATATATGTTCGATTCTCATTGTGAAAACCTAGTGATTATTTTATATTAATTAAACAAAATAGCTCTCCAATTATACAGTATAACAACTTTATAATTGGAGAGTTATTAAAATTTATAAAGAAAATTTTTAATACCTAATAATTTTCTTTTTCTATAGACTTATACCTAGTCTAAATGAAATACTTCTTTCAATTCAACTGAAACAGGACTATTGTCCTCATTAATTTCCATGATATCCTTTATATATTTCCACCATTTTTGACATATCTCTGTTTCTGAACTTTTATTCCACAACTCTTCATCTTCTATTTCCAAATAAGCAAATAAGCTTCTTGACTCAGGATCTAAGAAAATAGAATAATTTTTCGCACCATATTCGCGCAACATATCTACCATCTCAGGCCAGATTTCATCGTGACGTTTCATATATTCATCATAAAAATCTTTAAATATTTTCATTTTTATGCCTTTACGAATCATTTTAATTTCTCTCTAATACCTACAGATACTTATTATAATATCCCTTTAATATACTCTGCTATTTCATCACATTTACAGTTATCAAAGAAATATTCTTTAAAATTAGTTCCACTTACAGCACCTTTTAATAAATCTCGATCTATATTCTTTAAGATTGTTAACATATCTGTATGTGTTACCTTTTTAACTTCATCTAGTATTTTTTTATTTCTTTGTTCTGGTACTACTCTATCCTTTGGATATCCTTGACCACTTTCACCTTCAAATAATTTTTCAAAGATGTATTCTAAATTTAATTCAGCTCCCCATCCAAATCCTTTGGCAAACGGAAGAGAAATTGCATTTCCATCATTTATTTGTGCAAACATGTACGCATCAGATGGATCTACTATATGACCGCATAAAACACCTGGGAATGCATTACATGCAAGCATTGCACCTTCCCCTGTTCCACATCCTGTAATTATATAATCTGCTGCTCCTGAGTTTAATAATATTGCAGCTAAAATACCATTTTGAACATATGTTAATTGTGCTTCCCCTTCTACTCCATACATTCCATAGTTAAATACTTCATGACCTTTTGGCTCTACAACTTTTTTTAGCGACTCATATATAATTGAATTTTTTGCTGCTTGACTGTTCTCATTTATTAATGCTATTTTCATACTATCGTTCCTTTCCTATTGAGGTTGTTTTCCTATATAAGCTAAGATACCACCATCTACATATAAAATATGACCATTAACAAAGTCTGATGCATCAGATGCTAAGAATACAGCTGGTCCTGCTAAATCTTCTGCTGTTCCCCAACGCGCTGCTGGTGTCTTTGCAATTATAAATTGATCAAATGGGTGTTTCGAACCATCTGGTTGAACTTCTCTAAGTGGTGCTGTTTGTGGTGTAGCTATATATCCAGGCCCTATACCATTACATTGGATATTATATTCTCCATATTCAGAAGCAATGTTCTTTGTTAACATCTTTAATCCACCTTTTGCTGCTGCATATGCTGAAACTGTCTCTCTACCTAACTCACTCATCATTGAACAAATGTTTATTATCTTTCCGTGACCTTTTTTTATCATTCCTGGTATTACTGCTTTAGACACAATAAATGGTGCATTTAAATCTACATCAATAACCTTACGGAAGTCTTCTGCTTTCATTTCAAGCATTGGAATACGTCTGATTATACCTGCATTATTTACAAGAATATCAATTACTCCAACTTCTTTTTCAATTTTTTCAACTAATTCATTTACTTTAGCTTCATCTGTTACATCACAAACATAGCCATGAGCTTTTATTCCTGATTCTGTGTAAGCTGCTAGTCCTTTATCTACTAATTCTTGATTAATATCGTTAAATACAATAGTAGCTCCTGCTTCAGCATAAGATTTTGCGATACTAAACCCTATACCATAAGAAGCACCTGTTACTAATGCAATTTTTCCCTTTAATGAAAATCCATCCATAATTCCCATAATGAAAATCCTCCTCTATGTGTTACATTTTATATTTACAGTATATCACTACATATAATCAATTTCTTGTTATATCCTTTCGAAAATATTGCAAATCTTGAACCATAGATTTATAATGAATGCATTATATATTAGGTACTGATGTTTTTAAAGTAAACTTACACTAAAAATGAAAGGAGAAGTTTTATTTATGAAAGAAGAAAATTCTTGTAAGGCTTCCATAAAGAACTGCTTAGAACAACGCTATTTCTCTATTGCACGCCTATATAAAGAAGAAAAAACGATGGACATACATATACATGACTGTTATGAAATATATTACTCTATATCCGGCGGAAAACAAATACTTATTCATAATAAGCTATACGACATTAGCCCTGGAGATCTATTTGTAATTAACCAATATGAAAGTCATCACGTTTCCAAGGTTGATAGGGCTCATGAACGAATTGTTATATCGATTCATCCAGAATTTCTTAAATCTATATCAAGTGATAAAACAGATTTAAGTTATTGTTTCACAAATCGTAGTGAGAATTTCAATCATAAGATCTCTTTAAATAAAGAACAGCAACAACATTTTCTTTATTTTATCAATAAGATAATAGCTACTAATGGATATGGCTCTGACATAATTGAATATGCATCTTTTTTAGAACTAATTACTTTATTAAATGGAATTTATACTGCAAATAATAACTTACATATTGATGATCACTCTTATAAATACAATCAACAAGTCCAAGAAATTATAACATATATAAATGAAAATATTACTGAACCTATTACCATTGACTATTTAGCAAATCATTTTTATTTAAGTCCATCTTATATATGTAGAATATTTAAATCAGCTACTGGAACTACTATAAATAAATATATTTCAGCACGAAGAATAACCATAGCTAAGTCATTGTTAGCTAATGGCACAAATGTCAATGAGGTTTGTGAAAAATGTGGTTTTAATGATTATACTAATTTTCTAAAAACCTTTAAAAATGCAGTTGGGATTTCTCCTAAAAAATATTCAACATTTAGTATAAGTTAACACTTAATTTTTTTGTATAACTACCTTAAATCCATAATATATTTATTAGTAACATTATCTAATTAACTAAAGTGAAATCTTTAGCGAAAACTTAGTTTTTGAGTTTATATAAAGCATAATATGAAAATAAAGTCATGCATTTTTAAATTTTGATTAGTTTAACAATTTTAAAGGAGATATGATTATGTTACTGGAAAAAGGCTCTACTGGTTCTTACGTTACTTATCTGCAATATGCCTTAAAAATCAAATGTTACTATTTTGATATAGTTAATGAGGAATTTTCAACTACAACATATAATGCAGTGATAAAATACCAGAATTCAAAGGGATTAACTGCTAATGGTGTAGTTGATGATACTACTTGGACTATTTTAAAAACAGATATTCAATTAATTCAGCAGCAACTTAATAGCAAAGGCTATGTCTTAACTGTTGATGGTATTGCTGGCATTAATACCTATAATACAGTAGTAAAATTCCAAAGAGAAAACGGTCTTGCACCTGATGGAATGGTTGGCTCTAGTACATTAGCAGCTTTGGTTAGTCAAACACCAAGTACACCGTCGTCTTCAACATCTGAAAAAATTGTTTCAATAAATCAGCTTAATGACGTGGGTTGGAAAAATGTATCCATTAATCAAATCAATGAGCTAAATAGCTGTTTAAAAACATTTGCTATAATAACCTTTCCAAGGTTAAGGCATTTTATAAGCCAATGCAGTTATGAATCTGAATGTGGATTTTACACTAAAGAAGTTGATCCTGGTTATAAATACGAAGGTCGTGAGGATTTAGGAAACATATATCCTGGAGATGGTCCAAAATTTAAGGGTGCTGGTTATATACAGATAACCGGTCGAAGTAACTACCAAAGTTTTTCAAATTATATGCGCGACAAAAATATTATGGATGGAGTTAGCTACGTAGCAGCTAATTATCCTTGGATGAGTGCAGGTTTCTGGTGGTATACTAATAATATGAATTCTCTTTGCGATAGCAGATCTTCTGTTGAAACTATAACAAGAGCTGTTAATGGTGGATTAAATGGCCTTAGTGGCAGGCAAAAATATTATGATATTTGTCTCAGAGTTTTTAGGAGTGATATCTACTAATTACTATATTTTTTATTACATAATAAGGATATGCCTCAAAATAAATATTCAAAAGCATATCCTTATTACTAATCTACCATTCTCTGCCCTTATCACCAGACATATTATTTTTAGTTCCACTAGGATATAATACTGAGTAATGGTCCAATTTAGGATCATTTCCAGAGTCCTTAAAAACAAATAAAATCTTAAACTCGCTTCCAGATTTATAGCCTATAATCCTTTCCCCATTTGATGTAACATCATGATCTGGCTGACCAAAAAAGTCTTTAACATCTGAAAGTGAAATTTGTTTTAGCTGACTGTCAAATGATCTAACTTCAAAAACTTGATCACCTTTATTAGTACCAAAGACAACATTCTTACTTGAATAAGTAGCATAATTTCCTTTTGCTTCTCCTACCCAATCTGATTTATCTGCTTTTCCCCACTTTTTTTCTATATCCTGTAGAGTTGAAGTTTTTACTGGGAAATCGCAGTTAATAATCTTCCCCTCTTCAGATAATTTCTTAATATTATCAAGAACGGCTTTCTGTGCATTGTTTTCAGTATTTGACGTCTCAACATTACTATTTTCTGAAGGAGCATCTGACTTTGAATTTTTGTCTTCACTGCTTTCACTAGTTTCACTGCTGTTTTTGCCATTATTTGCTGCATCACCTGAAGGCTTACTTGAATTCGAGCATCCTGCCATTATAGTTACAAACAAGGTCATAACAATTATTACTATTGATTTTTTATTAAAAAATAAACTCATATCATTTCTTTAGGCATATCACTATAAGAATCTATAAATTCCTTAGCCTAAATACTCACTTCCTTTCCTTTTATATAAATATTTTAACTTAGATTCACTAAAATACCACAATTATATAATACCCATGATTCATATTATTACTCATTAAAAAATATGGTTATTATACTCTAATTTTATCACTTTTATCATTTAAATAGGAACCTCTTAATAAATAAAATTACTAATAAACTTACTTCTATAATAAAATCTTGAGGATTTATGAGTTTCGTTAATATAACTTTTTCCTTTTAAGAATAATTTATAATCAATAGATGGTATTAAAATCAAGGCTTAGATTTTTTTGATACTAAAAATCTAAGCCTTGATTAAATAGAATTACATCATTAGTAATTTTCTTAAAACTTCATAAAAGAGAATTGAATTTTCTTATGTATTTAATTTCTTTAATTCTTTTATACATTCTTCGCAGATAGCAACTTCTTTAAATTTAGTAACACTTTTTATATTGCCGCAAAAAATACATCCAGGAGCATATTTTTTTAATATTATTTTCTTTTCTTCTTCAAAAATTTCTAAAGAGTCCTTTTCATTAATTGAAAGTAATTTCCTTGTTTCCTTTGGAATTACGACTCTTCCGAGTTCATCGACTTTTCTTACCATTCCTGTTGCTCTCATTATCAACGTTCCCCCTTAATATATTATAATTCTACTATAATATATTTCGGAAATTATTTACAGTCTCATTTTTTCAAATTATGGCAAATTAATACCATTTTTTAGCTTTAGATTCTTATTATCAGCGTTATTGATAGATTTTAAATATTTTTACATTTTTCAAAAAATTCTATATTTTAAATAGAATAATATAATAAATTATCATGATAGTCATTCCAAGTGGAATCCCAAGCTTCATCCATTCCTTGCTGTTAATTTTTAATTTACCGGCAGAAATGATATTAGGAATATTCCCTGGAATCATCATTCCCCCACTAATGAGTAACCCCATTAACACTGCTTTAACTTGTGCCTCAGACATTTTCACACTTACTTCAGCAGCTGCTAGTGTTGCGTTATCAAGGACAGCTGATGACATATTGAACCAATATAAATAGCCAGTATGAAGATTTATCACATAATTATCAATTAATATCTTAAAGCCTTCTCCAAGTAATTCCAAAGCTATAATAAATAAAATAATTTTAAGTGCTCTTATGAATATTTCCTTGTTAGTTTCTTCTATAATAATTTCTTCTGTATTATTTGATTCTATTTTTTCTTGAATACCGTAAAATGTACCAATAATTCCAAGAATAAATATAGCAGGTATTATATAGACTCCATACTTATCTAATAGATACCAAAAGCTCACATTAAGTTTTGAAACAATCATTGTAGACAATGGCTCTCCTATAGGTGTTAATACAGCTCCGATTCCAATTGAAAAACATGCAACCACATCAATATTGATTTTATTTTTTCTACTTATCGGCAATATGCTAACTATTTCTACTAAAAGCAGAGCTGCAATAATGGCAGTTATTATGCTTGATAAAAACCCAATAATAACTATTAACAAAAATATGAAAAGTTTTAATGGTACATATTTAAGAATATATGTAAGTGCTCCTTCTATATGAGTTGATAGGGCTTTAAATATAAATCCACCAATTAGTACTGCAACAGCTATTGTATACATAAATTTATTTTGAATAATTCCTAAAAATAATTCTTTATTTATAGCTCCTGATGTGACACATGCCAATACTCCTACTATAAATAGAAATATTTCAAGATTATTTTCAACTTTCTTTGATACTATTGGTAATACAAATGTCACTACCAATAATAATATTAATACATAAAACAATTTCAACACTGCCCTTTCTTCATAAAATGAATTTGATTACTGCTTAATTCCTATTAGATTTTCACCATAATTAACAAAATTACAAATGATTTAAAGTTAATCTCTTGGCATTTTTAATTTAGCACTTTATCTAGATATAGTAATAAAAAAAGTGGGAAACTCAAATAAGAGTTTCCCACCCTGGAAACAAATTTCTTGGAATCAAGTGCAAACTTGTCCAACCGATAAAAAAATATTCTATTAAATCTTTCAAAATTATAGCATAGAATCTATAAAAATTCAAATGGAATATGTAATAAATACTAGCAATGTATTTTTATAAATTGCATTTAGCAATGAGATAGTTTAATAAAAATCTACGGTAATTTTCTATGAATAAATATCCGAAAACTCTACATGTGTAGTTTGTATTAGACGATTTCCAGAAAACTCTACCACTTCGCTTTCACCCTTCTCTTGAACTATGCTTTCACTAGGAAGAAATATTGAGAAAGCACTTCCTCTTCCGACCTTACTTTTAAGAGATATAGTTCCTCCAATTGCTTCAACAAATTTCTTAACCAAAGATAAACCTATTCCAGTTCCTTCTGCTTGTCTTGATAAAGAACTATCAACCTGACCAAACCTTTCAAAAATTATATCAGCTTTCTCTTGAGGTATTCCTATACCTTTATCTTTAACTTCAATACAGATGCCATGTCTTCTTGAGAGTATTTTTACACTAATTGATTTTCCTTCTGGAGTAAATTTAATGGCATTTGATAAGAGATTGAGCAGTATTCTTTCATACTTTTCATCATCTATCCCAACTATCTTTTGTTTAACTGATGATGAAAATATTATATCAATGCTCTTTTGACTAGCATACGTATATACCGAATCAACAATAGCCTTAGTCATAAATATTATATCTATGTTGCTTTTATTAACTTTTATTCTTCCTGCATTAGCTCTGGTAATATCCAATATATTATTTACTAGTCTTAGCTGCCTAAATGAATTTAATCTTATCATCCTTAAGTACTTTTTGAGCCTGTCCGATAATTCTTCACTGCAAAAATAATCTATCGCTTGAATAGCAGAATTTATAACATTAAGAGGTGTTCTAAACTCATGGGATATAAGTGATAAAAACTCATCTTTCATTTCTAATGCTTTTTCAAGAGTCTCATTTTTTTCTCGTTCAGCTTCCAAAAGCTTAATTTGAATTTTTTCTAAAGCTTTCTGATTTTCTATGAAATCTGTTATATCTCTACTATTAATAATTCCATAAGCAAAGTTTCCTTCTTTATCAAAAACAGGAGTTCCACTCACGGAAACATATTGTTCACACTCCCCTATTTTTATCTTCATAAAGTATTCTTTAACGTATTCTCCACGTATAATCTTACAATGTGGTATATCTTCTGCTATAATCTCAGATCCATCTAAATCTAAAAACTTTTTGTTTGTATCCTTTGGATGATTATAATCCCAATAATAGCTCATTCTTTTTTGTGCCATCTTATTTTTCAAGAAAATTTCGCCATCTTTATTAAAAACATAAACTGAATCTTGCATATTATCAAGAATGGCCTGTAACTGCTCTTTTTGCTCCAATATTTTTCTTTCATTATTAAACCGCTCCGTAATATCATGAGCAGAAATCAATTTTGTAATTAAATTTTTCCTATCATCATATATTGGGCAAGCGCTTACACTATAATGAATAGTTTTATCTGGTCCTTTAGCTGTAATAATGAAGTTTTTAATACTCTCACTATTCTTTAACTTAATACCTGGTAGATCATTTACTTCAAGCAGATTTCCATCTTTATCATAGTATTTAGTATCTTTGCACGTATCACCAATGCTTTTATATCCATTAATATCGTATATAAATTTTTCTGATTCTTTATTTAATAAAGTTACACTGTTATCTGGATTAAACAAAAACATTCCATCTGATGCACTGCTAATAATTGCTTCAAGTTTTTTATTTTGTTGTTCTATAAGCATCTGTGCTTCAATATCATGTGTAATATCGTGACAGCAAAGAACTGCAAATTTTATATTTCCATTGCTATCATAAATAGGTCTTCCATTTAAACTAATATGTTTTGTTGTAGTAGCATTTTTTAGAGTCATTATGTCATTTATAACTACTTCTCCCTTAAATACTTTTGAAATAGTCATTTCTTCTTTATGAATCTCATCTCCATTTAAATCATAAAACTTAAAATGATTGGGATTACTTATCCTCCTAAGATTAGTACCCTTAAAATATTCTTCAGCAGATTTATTAGTTAAATAGCAATTTTTATTACTATCATAAATAACCAGCGCATCGTCTATACTTTGTATAATATCATCTAATTCAGCTTTTTGATGTTTAATTTCCTCTTCTAACTTCTTCCTTTCAGTTATATCACGATTAGTTTCAAGTACTACTAGCTGCCCATATTCATCAACAAAAATTTGATGACTTGTTTCAATGATAAGTTTTTTTCCATCTTTTTTAGTATGCTCTATTTCACCGCTCCATACACCATCTTCCAGTATACTCTCCTTAATAGTTTTTATGTCTACCGAACGAACAGTTTTTAATAAATCATGACTTATGCAGCCAACAGCCTCATCGCTGGTATAGCCATACATAAGCTCTGCACCTTTATTCCAATAAGTAATACTTCCATTTAATTTCCAAGCAAAAATAGCTTCTCTTGATAAGTTCAACATGTCTGCCTGTCGTTTTAACGTATAATTCTGCTGCTTAATTATTTCTGCCTGTTCCTCAATTTTTTTTCTATGTACCACCTGTTCAGTTGTTTCTGTAAGCATTGCAACGCAATATTTTATTTCACCATCTTCAAAAATAGGTATTAATGATATTCTCCAATAAGTAATTCCTCTACTAAAACCATCATATTGATATTCATCTATATTACATGCGCATTTAGTTCTAATCAAGTTATTCCAAAGCCTTTCATATGCACTTCCCTTAAAACCCGTCACAAACTCAGATATATGTCTTCCTATACAATTTTCTATTTTATTAAAAGGCGCATCCATAAAACTTACATACTTCTCATTAGTTTTAAGAAGCGTCATATCCGGAAGACTATATACTCCTACTCCATAATAATTATCTAAAATTAATTCATTTAAAAATGAATGTTTAATTTCAATATTAGAATTCATTTTTTCACAAAAGATATATATCTCTTTTTCTTTCTCACATATTACTTTTATATTAACAAATTTAACTCCTAAAGATTTCGTGAACAAAAAATAGTTGATCTTCTCATCAATATCGCTAGTATTAACGTTTGGACCAACCCTTAATTTTTCAAACACATTAATTATGCTACTATTCAATAATTCCTCATATCTATACTCTGTTAATTCTATAAACTGTGCACTAACATCAACAATTAAACCATTTTCTATAACTAAAAAAATTGGACTTTTCTTGTATTCATTAAGCTTTTCTTCTTTCATCTATGACACCCCCATTGCTAATAACAATTATCATTAGTTATAATATTCGCATAGGGATATTTTAGCATAATATGACATATTTTTCTACAAAACTACGTAAAAAGTAGAATTATTACTCTTATTTACGTTTACCATCTTTATCAAATACTTTTCTTAAATGAACCTCTGTATAAAATATTGATATTAAAACAATTATTAAAGATCCCATAACACATATTATATTTGATCTGCCTGGATCGTTCCCATATAAAGAAGTTATTATAATCGAGAAAATTATAGCTATAACTGCACCTAATATCATCATTGTTCCACCATAGGTATTTGCTTCTTTCCATACATCATTATTTTTCTTAGAAAAAGGAGTTCTATATCCATAAAAACTAGTTATCTCCTTCGGCGGCCACAATTTTAATATTACACCCAAAATAAGAAATACTACACTTAGTCCTAGGCTACCTAATATCTCCATAAAACTTTCCTCCATTTAAGCTATATATCTATATATTTAAATCCATTTTTACGCCACAAAATAAATTTTTCAAAATCTTTATAAGAAATTCCTATTGTCGCTGTATTTACATTAGGATGAAAATTTACAATATCCTGATTAGCTAAATCTTTATCTATTAATACTATAACTTCTCTATTAGAATCGTTTATTAATCCAAAAGGAGTAACTGATCCTGGTGTTAGATTTAAATATTTATATAAACGTTCTTCTGATGCAAACGATAACCTAGTACTTCCAATTTGCTTATCTAAAGCCTTTAAATCAACTCTCTTATTTTCATCTAAAACAACTAAGTAATGGGTGTCTCCTTTTCTGTTCCTAATAAAAAGATTTTTACAATGACCTCCTGGAATATCGATATCTAAATTTTTAGCTTCTTCAACTGTATATATTGGATTATGCTCATATTTAGTATACTTAATACCTAATAAATCTAATATTTCATACACTTTCTGCTCATTTGTAGTACTCATTTTTTCTCCTTTTCTATAAGAATATATACCCTTCTCATATAATTTAATCTTTAAAATATATTGTTTATTATGTTGTGTAATTTTACCTAAATACAATATTACTATGTTGGAACTTATTTCACATATCTCAGTATTAATTAAAAATGTAATCTATTTAAATCATAAATATAAATTTATCACTATGGCATATTTTTAAACCTTTAGAATTATTTCCGCACTTATTTTAAACTAATCTTCTATTTTCTATTACATGTATTATCTTTAGTAAGGTAAGATAATTAAAAGCATATCTCTCCTTACTAAAGATTATCCCCTAATTTAAAGAATTAATATGCAAATTTTATTGTATTTAACATACTTTCAAAAGATGTCATATTTTCATCTGATATTTTTCCACGTTGCATAAGTGTAAATAAATATGCTTTGTTACTATTACAAATCATTACTTGTTCTACTTGCACATCCATTCCATTAATATTATGAAAATAGTTTAGAGTTAACGCATTATTATTATTAAATTTACGCTCTTTAATTTGTAAATTATTTATATCTGAGCGATTTTTTATATAAGTTTCTGCTGAATTAAAATAAACCTCTTCCGAATATCCCTCCATGCCATCTATAACCAAATTCACATTAGTTCCTTGATTGTCTAGATAGTAAATATCATCTCCTTTTAAAGTCGTTTTAGTCCAATTTGAAGGATATGAAACTGAAATCTTATCAGATTTAGTTTCTAAGCCTGTCCAATCTCCATTATTGCTTAAAATATATCCATCAATAACTGTGTTTTTAGCCATATAACCGCTAGCATAAAAATAATACCATTTTCCTTCTATCTTTTTCCAACCTGTAGAATATGAGTCACCTTCTGTATACCACCATCCAGTACTATTATTCTTCCATTCTGCACTTGCACCTATTGGAGTTAGCGCTAATACTGATACCGCTATTAGTGATCCTGCTATTAATTTTTTTAATTTTACCATTATTATTCCCCCTAAGTTCTTATAATATATAAGTTCCATTTAATAAACTTTCTAATCATTGAAGTTATTCCACTTTATACTTCTGCTTTAAAGGTTTAACTTTGATTAACAAATTTTTGGAACTCATATATAATTTTATCTTACTTTTGCCCTTTGTCAAATATTCCAAGTTATAGAATCAAATAGTATTTATTAGTTATTGAGTGTAGTAAAAGGTTAAAATCCACGAATATATAATTTCCAAATCTCATTTAACGCAAACAAAAAAAAGACCAGACTTAATGCTTACATAATATCTATAAACATTAAGTCTGGTCTGAAAATAATTAGTAATAAATGATTCTTATTAAAGCCATATTTATTAAATAATTTGTATTACTAATTGTAACTATATTCTATTGTAAGATTTATTGTGCTTTCGAATCTTTTGTTAACATATCTCTGCCTTTATTAACTTCTCCAGCTATAGTTTGTCTTAAAAATTCTAAATTTTCTTTAGATAATCCTGGAATTCGCTGCATAAGTACCTTCTCAAATTCATCTGCCTTTGATGTTAAAAGCTCAGTTGCATTTTCTGTAATTCTAAATTTCTCTTCTACTATATTCCATACTTCCCTAGCAGTATTTATTTCTTCCTGATGCTCATTTATCTTTATTTTTTGGCTTATTTCACTTTTCTTCTGAATAAAGAAATCTATTATTGAATTTCCAACCTGCTTAATTATCACTGCTAAAATTGCCACTACTGAAGTATCTACTATAGGTAAAATTTGATTAATTGATATTTCTTTCATTGTGTAAAGTCTCCTTTATCTTAAGATCTTGGTTTCAATTACAAAAAAGAAGAAGCTTATTAAAGCTCCTCCTATTGCAGTTATAAACCACTTCATCATATTGGTTAATGACTTAATGTTTTCACATAAATTCTTTAATTCTATCTTAAGTTCTCTTGAATCTTGCTCAAGCTTATCTAATCTCTCTCCATGATTATTGAGTCTTCTTTCATACGTTTCAATTTTATCCTTAATCAATTCTTCATTCATGTATTACTTCCTTTCTATTAAAAATAAGTGTTGGCTTCCTACCCTATTGAATATTAAAACTGGCTAATGTCATCAATATATCATAGGAAATAAAAAAAGATTATTTAGCTTAATAATAATCTTTTACCTATATTTTCATTTAATTTAGTACATTATTTTTTCCTATGATGCAGTACTTTCTGCATTAGTTGGAGCTATTAAATTTGTAAATTCTGCATATTGCTCTGTAGTAATCTTATCTCCAGCTAAAAATATATCTATAGTTTCTTGAATTGTAGTAAAATCTTTAGTTTCCTTTTTTAATTCTGCATTAATCCTATTTCTCAATATGTTTCCTAATAATGTTTGCATTGTGGTCATTTTACATCCGCCCTTCTAATATCTTATTTTTTTCTATTTCTAATATAGAATTTTCTAATGTTAATAATGTTACTTCATCTTGGATTTGTGCATACAAAATAATATTTTGAATTATATCATTTTTGTCAATCTGTTCTCCAGTAATTGTCACTTCTTTAGCTTTTAATTCATCCTCGGTATAATATACTACCTCAAGTCTATGTTTTTCTTGCTTTATATCAACCACACATGATTTGCTCTTTACTAATATGTTGAATAATTGTCCATATTCTAATTCTATTTTTCCTAACATATCATCTGATATACTCTTCAATACCGAATACTTTTGCTTATCGTCTTGTATTGTAGGTATCTTTATACCTGCAATATTAAATTGTTCATCTGTAAAGCACAATATATCTCCAGTAGATTTATTATAGTATACTCTACTATTTAGTTTAGTTTGTATCATATTACACCTCCAAATTAACCATAAAAATAATACATAATTACATAGCTATTTACAACTGAATCACCTGTTTCAGCGACAATTATATCCGTTAATCTTGATGCAGCACTACGATACCCACCATTAGAACTGTAATATTGACCAGCTACCAGTGAATCATATGAATTAACTGTAAAATAAAATTGTGTTTTCCCTGTTGCACCGTTAGCCCAATTATACACTATATCGCCTGTTATATACTTAACATTTGTTGCAGGAATTACTCCTAACGGTATACTATTCCTGGCATATTTTATTCCACCACTAACAGTCCCGCTTGCTATTAAATTCAAACCACCTAAACTAGTTGGAGTTGCAATACCAGCCAATCCAAATAATTCCTTCCCGCTAACAATATTTGCAGCTATAAAATTGGCATCTGTAATTGTTACATTATCATTTGCACCGTCTCTATAACCTTCACTAGCTTTTAGTTTTAAAGTTGTTCCACTAATACTACTAGATACGCATGCTGTATCACCTGATCTATCCACCATTGTACCCGTTACTTTTGCTCCGTTTTTATAAGCCGTTTCTCCTGCTAACATATTATTAGCAGCTACTGTTGCATCTGCTGTATCTACGACACTTGACTTTCCGGTAACACCATCTATAGTAATACCTGCTCTTATATTTCCAGAAATTAATAAAGATAAATCAAGTCCTCCAACTATACAATTATCAGTATCATTACTAAAAGTTTTATTTTTACGTACATCAGATGCTAGTGCAGTACCTTCTGCACTAGCTTTGATAAAAAAACACTCACTGGTTGAATTATACCAAACCGTATATGCCTTTCCTGATATCAAGTTTGGTGATGTTGTCGTTCCTGGTTTATATAATTTTTTACCATTTATAGTTGTTGCAGCTCCACCATTATTGATACTTGCTATAAAAGTTATTGGATATCCATTTACTAACGATCCTTTAATAGTAAGTGTTATTGCCGTAGCAGATCCGCCTGCTGTTTGATACACCATATCTGACAATGTTGAATCGACATTTGAATTCCCAAATTTTACAATTAACGCATCAGTATGTGGGTAATATATATTTCCTGTACTGTCTTGTATTTCTATATTTTTTGTTGCCATTTGTTTTCCCCCTTAAATAGTCTTTAGAAATAATTTAACTTGTGTTCCACTTGCATAATCATTACCAACTTTAATACTTGCTCCGTCTGCTCCTGCTGGCCCTTGTGGCCCAGTTGCACCAGTTGGTCCAGCAGCACCTGTTGCGCCTGTTGCTCCTTTTAAAGATATTGAATATACCCATTTTGCTGTGCTTGCATCTCCTGAAGCTGTACATACATATACATTTCCTGTACTTGTATTGAAATATTGATCATTTACTAAAGCTGAAGTTATACCACTTCCAGTAAAAACTGTTGCTGATGTGCTAATTCCTGTTATTGCAGTCCCACTATACCATTGAGATCCTCTAATTCCAGCTGCTCCTTGTGGGCCTTGTATACCTTGAATTCCTTGTGGTCCCTGCATGCCTGTTGCCCCACTAAGGTCTGTTATATATGTGTATGCTGTTGAACCCTTAACATATAATTTTGCATTATCAGCATCATTAACATTTCCAGTGTCTATTAACACAAAGCTCCCTATTTTTAATCCATCTGTGGCAAATCCTGTATTCATAGCTGAAACTGAACTATACACTTTTGCGATTGTAAAGGGCTCTCCAGCTGGTCCTTGCACACCTTGTATACCTTGAACTCCTTGAGGGCCTTTCAATAATCCTCCATCTAACTTTTGTTGAAATGTTTGTCCATCAGCAAATGTAACTGCATCTGCGCTTGTTAATACATTTACTTCCTTTAATACTGCACCTGTACTTTCATCTAATAATTGAATCCTTACTTTATCTAAATTTGCCATTATATAATCATCCTTTCTTATTGAACTATTTTAATACCCATATTGGGACTTACCTTCACATTGTCTGCAAAGCCATTGGTTATTTTATCTGTTATTTTAAAATACAAAGTATCACTTGTTCTGTCAGGTATAGCTGGCAGTGTCTCATTAATATACAATTGCATTTTCCCTGATAACTTAGCACTGACTTCTTGAAATTTTGACTGTAATATTTGTATATCTCCTTTAGTTGCAACTACTACATTTGGATCTATCTTAAAATCTATGCTGCTTGCATTGCTGACTTCTAATACAATTTTTATGAATAAATCTTTTGTGCTTCCTTCTGAAATTGCTGGTTTGTAGGTTTCTGATAATTTGGTGATGGCGATCATATCTCCAGCATCATCAAAAATACCAGCTTCTCTGATGAAAAACCCTCCATCAGCTGCTGGTATTACTGTTTCTACAACTATCCAGTTTTCATTTGATTCATCGACTGAAATTGCACTTATATTTCCTGACCAAACTTCTTTTACAATTGAGGTTTGATCTTCTGAAGGTTCATAATATGAGCCGTTTCCATCTCCAACTTTTAGGGTTTTAAAATTCACTTTACTGCCCGAAACTGCTGAAGCTGATAATTTTTTTCTTCCTAATTTTGTTAACATTGTATAAAATTTTTCTGCCAAATTAATTCATCTCCTTACTAGGATATATTGTTATGCTTTCTGAACCTGTACATTGGCTGATACCACTTTCCATTTTTTCGCTGAATTCAATATTTTTAGCTCTCCATGGATAAACTGTCATAGTCTCTCCCATAATTGATCCTAAGCCATAGTACATTTGTGATTGATTTACGGATATTAGTTTATATTTAACGCCTAAATGTGCTGGCTTAGCTATTCCTATTGAGTCGTACAAGCTATCTAAAGCATAAGGAAAGCCTGTATCACTTATTAACTTTACTTGGAAATAGTATTCTGGATTATTCTGAATTATTTCAGCTTCTGAAACAAAGCTCTTACAAATCTGCTTTATTACTTCAACTGTTGTTGTGCCTTTAGAGTTAAGCTTTGCTAATACCCTTGCTCTTCTTTCTTCAATTGATTTAGCATTATTTGTAGTTATACCAACTCTTTTTTCCCATAGTTTCAAGCCCCATTCAGTTGCAGTTTGGGGCAAAATTTGCAGGAATAAATCTGAAATATCCAAGCCTAATTTATCAAATCTACTTCCGTAAGCATTAAATATTTCCTGGAAAATATAACTATTTTTTATTTCATCAATAACATAGCTCTTTAAATTATCTACTGATTGGTTTCCACTGTTTTCACTTGAAGTACTTGCACTCTTAATATTTTTAAATGCTTCTAAATCAGCTATATTATTCATAAGTTATCCCTCGCAAAGATGCCTTATCTTCATCAGCTGTAATTATATTTTTAGTATCATTGTTTATTTTCACTGAAGATATATCATTAACTCCAGCTGTCATTACTACCTTTGCCTCAACAGTATTTATTTTTACAACTCCGCCTACTGGAATTGTTTTAAAATAATTATCAAGAGACTCTTTTATATTGTCTTTAACATCCTTTATATCAAATCCATCTAATGCAGTAAGACCAAGTATATTAACATCAATTTTTAATGGATTTACTGATACTACAGTTACTGTTGCCCCTATTGGTGCCTTTCCACTTCCTTCACCATCTGCTGGATCTATATATTGTTTAACTTTTTGTACTATAGTATCATCTAGCTGAATTCCATTATTTCCTGCAACTATTACCTTTACAGTTCCATTTCCATTCATTCCATTGCTTTTATCCCAAAGAGGTTTTACTTTCACATACTCAACACCAGATATTTGAAGTGCCCATTTTTCATAATCATATATATTCCCACTGCTGCTTTCTTCTCTCTCTTTAGATATGATTCTTTCCAATAAATTTTCACTAGTTTCAGTATCAGTTCCACTAGTAGTTGCACTTTCATTTTTCACATTAGTTATCCCATTTATTTTAATAGGTATTTCAACTATAGCATTAGCTGGAACATTATATTTGGAGCCTATTTCTATTGCTTTAATTCCTAGTGTGCATTTTCCATCTTTAATTTTTCCTTGAGATGTCACCTTATATTTTAAGCCTTCGACAGTTTGAACTATGCTGTTTTCATATATTATAGAATTTTCTAACCCTAAAAAAGTCACTTGCCCCACTGAATATAAGCCTTGCTTCCTCTCTAAGCCATGTCTTGCTGCATCTTTATCTATAAATTTATCATATTCCTCTTGAGGAACTTCTGGAGCTTCCTCTCCAAATACTAATTTCAAAATTGTATCTAGAGCTTTATAATAATCTGCTATAGTTTTAGCAGATGGAGCAATAGCATCATATACAAAATATCCTTCACTTTTAGATATTCCAGAATCAATACTATCTAACATTTGTGATCTTAAATTTTCTTCAGTATTATTTTCATACATTAATTGTCACCTCCCCACAATCAGTTATTGCTGTAAAAGTTATGGTTAGAATATCATTGTTTTTATCCACCTCAAAGTTTTTTACGCCTAATATGTGCTGATTTTCCTTTAAGCATTCTAAAGTTAACCTTTTAGCCTCACTATCAATTAAACTTTTACTGAACCCTTTACCAATTATTTTTTCAAATTCATTGCCATATGCATCGCTGTAAATTGGATACTTTCCTTTGCTGGTTTTAAGAGCTTTCCATATCCATATTTTCAATGCTTCTATTCCTTCTACAATTTGAAATTTTCCATCCTTAAGTTTGAAATCATTTTTCTCAAAATCCCAAGCATATTCTTTAGGAATATTTGCAGCTTTCTCTTCTTGTGAAAATGCCGCAAGTTTATTTGCCATGTTTAAATTTGTTTCGGGTAATATACTAGCCACTACACTTCACCACCTTACAAAGTATTATCCATGTTTGATTATCCTTAGTAGGCAATACTGCTAGCTCATCACCAATTTTAATTGTATCTAGAAAACTTACTGCAGTCCCATCAGTATTTGTTACTGACGCTTGTCTTGAATATCCCGATAATAAATAATCAGCTATATAAAGATCATCCTTATATAGCTGCAAATCATTTGTTTGAATTATTATTTCAGGAGGTGGAGAATTAACCTTAGCAATGCATATGGAAAGAGGATTACTTTCTGCACCTTTTCTTTTCATTAAATTTAACATTTTTACATATGGATCCATTAGCTATCAACCTCCTGTAAATCCATTTTGTTGCTTAAGCTTACTGTAAGCTTCATTGTATATTTTCCTGTTCCACATTCCCAGGTGTGAGTATCAGCATTAACATAAAGAGTTGCATCTTTCAATATGTCTAAATACCATATTTTTGCCTTAACAGCATACCCCGTTAAGCAGCTATAATTACCAATAGCTTCAATTTCTATTTCTTCACTGAAGCCATATAACTTATTTTGTGCTACTTCATATGTGTTGTTATCATCTTCCACTGTGTACGATGTCTGGAAAACACCATATCTTTTTACAAGCTCTGAATTTTCCACTTGATCTACGTAGTTATTGTTAACGTCAAAAATTTTCACTCTGTTTATCATATTTTCTAAAGAATCTTTGTAACTCATATCTATTATATTGTTATTGTACAAATCCGCATTAGCAGATTGAAGCAAATAATCTGATATTATTTGCCCCTTCTCAATTACATTAAACGTATCAGCTTTCATAATAGGAACATATTGTTTTCCATTTTGCTTGCTAACTTCACTATAGCACTGCATTATTATGCTATAATAACTCTTATCTGGACATAGCCTATCTATTGGAACGCCAGTTGCCACTACATCACCAACTTTGATGTTTAATTCTTCACAAGCTTTATATACAACGCTTTCTGGAGACATATTCTTAATATTCATGCTTGTTGATGAACTCATGATAAACCTCATATAATCATAGCAAGTAAAAGTTTCCTCCTGATTTGAACTTCCTAAAGTCCTATCTACAACTTCACCTCTAAAAATTTCTCCATAAGTTTCATCTACAATCTTTATTAATGTTCCTGGACATATTTGAACTCTAGGCTCATTTATATCTGATAAGGAATATAACATACTAAATGAACATTTTCTTGCAGGCTGATCTATTGATGCTGATAATTCAATACTTTTACAAACTGGAGTTATATCTGTTAAAAGCCAGCCTTCATATAAGCTGTATATTTTAATCATATATTACCACCCAATATATTATTTACATCAGTTAAACTAAAGCCTGCCCCCCACTGACCTACAATTTTTTCATTTAACTTCAATGCCTTATACTGCTTTAATGCTAGAGTAAAGTTTATATCTCCAGTTCCATCATTTTCTCCATACTCAAAAGTTTCTATAGAGAATAGATCATTGATATCTGTGTTTGTAAGTATCACTCTTATTGGCTTTTTACTTTTTCTCCAAGCTTCTATTTGTGCAACGCACTCAAATGGTTTAGGAATATCTGAATATGCACAAAATTTATATTTATGAGCAGGAAAAAAGCTCTCAAAAGATATTTCCGAAAGCTTTGAATCTCCTAATATATTTATTTCTCCAATTGATTCTACACTAACTACTGAATTGTTGTTAGCTAATTTAAGTGAATAACTAGAAGGTGGTACAGGAAGTTGTAACCATGTATCGTCTTGATTAAACCAAAATTCTATCATTTAAAAATACCTCCTAACTCATTCCAAGAGCTGTTTGACTCAATTTATTGGCTAGAGCTGTTGCAATTTTATCTATATCGCTTTCTTCTCTGATTATTATAGAATCTGCAAGCTTTGCTATTGTTATTGCAAATCCATTTTGTGTGCTATCATCTTTAGTTGATCCAGAAGCGCCTTTAAATCCTTGGCTGCCAGTTTTGTTTCCTGATGATAAGTTTTTATTTACACCAGTTTTTATTCCTACTGCAAGATCTTTAATTGGTTCAGTTACTAAATGAGTATTAACTTTAATACCACGACCCATGCCTTTTAGAAAGTCTGGCATCCATGTTTCATAATCTGTAAGGGGTCCTTTATCTGGTACTGAGAAATGAAGAAATGCTCTTATCCTATCTGCTACACCTGAAATAGCATCTTCAATGTAACCTACTGCTCCTCTTATACCATCTACAATTCCCATTATCATATCTTTACCCCAACTAATAGCAGTTTTAGCCACATCTTTAAATATTGAACCTATTGCATTTAATATATTTCTTATAATATCTATGGCACCATTAAATACTGTTCCTACAGTACTTTTTATAGTATTCCATGCGCCTGACCAATCTCCATTTATAACTTGCATTACAGTTTTAATCACTCCTGTTATTACGTTAAGTACAGTCATGATTACTGTTTTAATTATGTTAAATGCTGAAGACACTACTGTTTTTATAGTCTGCCCATGAACATTCCAAAAGGCCATTATCATATTTAAAGCAGTGCTTATAACAGTTTTAATGGCTGTCATAACAGTTGTAATAGTTTGTTTTATAAGTGGCCAGTTAGAAATTACAAAGCTTATTAATTTACTGAAAATTTGAATAGCAAATGTTAGTACTGGCTTTAATATAGAGTTCCAAACTGATTGGATTCCTTTAAATACATTTTGAATTATGCTTTGTATTTGTGGCATATGTGCCTTAATAAAGTCTATTACTGATTTAACTGTTGCAATTATAACTTTAATCGTACTTGTTACAATTGAACCTACTTTAGGCCCGAATAAACTAGAAAAAAATACTCCTATTCCTTCTGATGCACTTCCTGTTTTCTTAAATACATCAATTGCTGATTTTACAGCACTTGATATTTTGTTAAAAACAGATACAACAGAATCTCTTATCCCACCAAAATTAGTAGCAAATGCTGTTGCCAATAATGCGATTACGCCGATAACAATCATAATTGGAAGTGGAAATTTAGTAAACAAACCCATTACTCCTGAAAGAGGTTGAAAAAATGTCCCTATCATATTTTTAAACATGCCAAAGCCACCAATTAATGTGCCAAAGACAGCTGTAAGACCTAAAGCCTTTGCAATTATGTCCATTATTGGTTGTGGTATATTTTTTATTGATTGGGCAACACTCAAAAATACTTCTGCTACTTTTTTGGCATAAGGCAATAAAGCATCACCTATACTGCTTTTAATTCCACTTATAGTATTAGATAATTGTTGCAACTTACCAGCATAAGTATCTGCTGCCGCTGCTGCCTGCCCACCAAATTCTTTATTTAATTCGTTTAAAATTAGTTTCTGAGCCCCAGCCGTATCCCCAGTTTTTTGCATTGCTTCTACTTGTTTTTTTTGTTGATCTGTGAATGTAATGCCAATTCCGTTTAAATCTGCAAGTCCTCTAGTTGGATCATTAAGTGCTTTTCCTAATGCTTTGCTAGCTTCAACAGGATCAGTTCCCATTTTTTGTGCCATATCTACCATTGCTTGCGAGGCTGCTGGAAATACATCCTTCCCTATGTTAGTAAATGTGAGTAGCATGCTCTGACCTGTTTTAATCGCTCCAGCACCAAATGTAGATGCATTACTCAATTGCGAGGCCATTTTACTTACTTCTTCAGCTGTGAATCCTGCTGCTCCACCAGTAGATTTAATTGTTTGTGCTAAATCTTTATTAATTTTTTCTGATTTTGCGGCTCCATCGACACAATCCTTTAGAAAACCAGCCATTGAATTTCCAACTTCTCCAATAGCCTGCCTAGCTGAATTTAAACCACTAGCTATTTTATTACCGAATCCAGCTGATTTAACTGTTTCATTCACCTTCTGTGAAGTTTCTACAGCTTTTGCGCCTAAACTCTCAATAGATTCTTGAGCCTTTTGAACTCCGATAATAACGTTTTGCGTAAGATTTACTACTGTATTAATCTGAGTCATATTTATTTGGTTCATATTAACTGTATTCGCCATTAAACCTCACCCCCTTGTAGGGATTCTATTTGCTTATTTTTATCTTCAACTTCTTGTTCAATAAAAGCACTGATGATAATCTTTTCTCCAAATCCCCTATTAATTGTTTCTGCTGGCCACTTACCATGAAGTTTCCAGCAGTAATATAGAAGATTAACAGTTTCATCAGTGCTTATGAGTTTTTTATATCTTCTTTTTTGTTAGTAGATTCTACTCCTGAAATTTCAGTTACAGTATCTGCTAAAATATCAACTTCACCAGGTAAGAATATCTTATTCATAAGTTCCTTTGGTGTTGGCGCTTTGAAATGTTTCATAAGCTCTTCTGATCTAAGCTCTGGCACTCCTGCAAGAACAGTTTCTATTTTTGCCTGTGCTGTTGCAAATCCTTGAATATTTCCTTTCTTATCTACTTGAAGTACTCTTTCTTGAATTTCATTGTATCTCTCCATAGAAATAGCATTGCATTTAAATGTAATCTCCATATTTCCAAGTTTAGCAAGCTTAAGTTTTACCTCCTTAGAAGGCACCTCAATTTTACCAGCATCTATTTTTAATAATTGTTCAACTAAATTCATAACTTTCATCTCCATTTCAAATTTAATAAAACTATAGATAAACAATGTGTAATCTAAGCTTATTCAATAGCTAAGCAAAGTAAGTAACATATTGTATTCCAGTTTCTCTGTAGCAATTTTCTAAAATTCAATTAACGTTTTTCTTAGTTCCTCTAACTATGAGTCTAGTTATTAAATTGCATATCTATAATTCAGTAATTTTTTATTTCCTTGTCATTACTTTATTTTTACATACCTTAAGCAAATATCTACATTAGAAATCGAAAATATTTTTGTGTAGCAGGCATTTGAAAATAAGCTGATGAAGGTTCTTTGTGACAGGTTGTTGCGCTTTAGCTTGTCCATTCGAATTATTGGAGCATGCTAAAGTGAGTACAACCTGTCATTTAGAACCTTCCAGCGAAATTTTCATAGTCCTGCGTAACAAAAATATTTCCGATTTCGGCAGACTATTGCTTAACTATAGTTTTATTGTGGTTCTATTAAGTCTAAGAAATCATAGCCTGAGAATGTAAATGCAATTGTATCTTCAACATTCTTTTTAACTTCCCAGTCTGCCAATGTTAATTCATCAAAAGTAACATCTTTAAGTACTACTCTTTCAGCCCCTACTGAATCCGGATCAGCTAATTTAGAAATTATAGTACATACAGTTTGCTTTCCTTGTTTTATGTTATCTTTCATTAAAATTGCCATTCTTGATGATATATGATGCAATTTCAATGTTCCCTTTCCTTCTATACCTGTAACTTTACTTCTCTTCCATAAATCCCTTGTAAAATTAACATCTACCTTTGTTAAAGTGACCTTTGCTTGAAGAGCTGACACCTCTGAAACATATTCTCCGTTAATCCAGACTTCTCCCCAAGTCCCATTTATAATATCCTTTGCTTGTGGCATAATAATTACCTCCTAAATATATATTTGAAATTTAATATCTTCTATTGCATCTAAAATAACAACTTGTCCTTTAACAAAAACTTGTGAACCTGTGTTACTTTCTTTTATTTCTTGATCTTTCATAGTTGAAATATCTATACCTTGGCTCTTTAAGTACGCTTTTTGTGCATCTAAATCAATTTCTGCTCTATTTTGCCCTTCAATACTGCTATCAAGCAATCCATCAAGTTCTAAACCTTCAAAATAGCCATTAATAGCTGCAATGAGCAAGCACTTATGATCATAATCATTTGGATATTTTCCAATATAATTATCTTCAGCTGTTGATTTAATATCATCATGTATTAAATCCATAATATCTACTATCTTAATCTTTTTAAAATCCTCGCCTTTATTTTCAATAGTAGTTACAAAGCTATTTACAGCTCTATCAATTTTAACTTTCTTTCCATCGTTAATTAAAATTAATTTTCCTGAATCAATTGCCGCATCTCTTTCTTCTTTCTTTAGATGCGGAACATCTACTACTTCTGCAAGTGGTGCATAAGTAGCACTAATATTTAGCGAAGTTCCTGCTAGCATCCCTGCAATTCTTGAACAGTATTCTGCATCAGTATAAGTTCTGGCTGCTGTTTTTATGTCGTCTGTAGCAAAGTTAATTACTCCTTCACTATCAGCTGGACAATGTGGAAGTACTGCTTTAACTCTAATATCCTTAGCACTTCTTAATTGTTTAATCCATGTAGCAAAATCTGTTGCTCTTGAAGTAATATTTGCCTCTGTATCAGCCTTTCCATCTGTAGTCTGACCAATGCTTGGAACTACTACATAATCCCATTTAATAGTTTCTAAGTAATTTTGAGCTTCTGAATAATTAGCTGCATCTGGTGCTTCTATATAAGCAATCACTTGTTTTGGTGGATTTTGATATCCTATCATGGCAAGCTTTATTTGTTCCTTATTAAAATCTGATAAAGCTTCCGGAATTTCATCTATAGTATCCATTTTTATTGGATTACTATAATTTGCTGGCATTGTATCCTTTAATATAAGTACAACTATGCCTCTTGTTCCTCTCTTTGCTGCAGTTATTCCTGCTTCCTTAAAAATAATGTCTACTGATGGTTCTCCCATTTTTATTCCTCCTTAAATTTTAAAATTAAATGTGCCTGCTTTAGGGCTTTGAGGGGCATTAAAGTTTCTGTCTTGTGCAAGATCTATCTTGAGTTTCAAGTGTATTTCTGACATTTTTGCTCTACCTCTCAACTTTCTTATCTTTGCAGTTCTCCCTAGTACCTTTATATATCCATCACTAAAGATTTCCCTCATTGTATCCCAAACTTCATTTTGAGCTATTAAATCAACATTCATAAGCTCATCTAGCGGACCAAAGTAAATAATCTTCATAGTTATGGTATTCATATAACTATTTCTATTTAAGTCTGCTTGCCTGCTGGTAACGTAGCGAATAAAAAAAGAAGGTCTTACAATTTCCTTCTCTAACTTTGATGTATATATTTTTGTATTTGGGAATTTTTCAACTAACATTTCATTAATTGAATTAATTAATTCATTAATCATGAACCTCCTCCTGTAATCCCTATTTTGTTTTCTGATTGCTTTTTAAAATTTCATTTCCAAGCACTCACCACCTTTTCACAAATTACTTCCATTACAAAAAAGTACCCAGCCTAAAATTACAAGCTAGATACTTTTTATATAGAAGATTTAATGTTTATGAGAGGGAACTTATCTTCTGTTCCCACTTACTATTATAAGCCTTCTTTTTTTTAATTTCTTACATACTTTCTCTAGTTTACCTATAATTTTCTTATAATTTTTATTTAATGAGGTTTTTAGGCTTAATAGCAATGTATATATCCTTGTCTATTTTCGTAACTCTCTCCTTCTATTCTTGTTTCAATTATTATTATATGTTAACATTTTGTTATACAAATTTTTACTTTAAAGCTTAACATGATAAAACTTTAATATCATGTTAAATGCTTGACCATTAATATTTGAATCTCTTATTACTATTTTTTAAAGCTATATAAGGAGGACATATATTGAAAAGACTTAATTACATAACACTTGCAACATTAATTATAGTATCTTTTACAGCTATTGGCTGCAACTCAATAGGTAAAAATGAAAATTCTGATAAAAACCAAACTACAGTTGAAAATAAAACTGAAGAATTAAATAAAGATACAAATAAAAATGATAATTATGAAACTCGCGGGAACTCTCCAAAAGATCAGTCAATTTTTGAAGAAAACGAAGAAAGAGATAATACTGAAAGAGATAAAAGATATAAAGAAGTGGATAAATCTAAACTGAATTATGATAAAACTGATTCTTCTCTTACTTACTATGAAACTGAAAATAGCTTTGTTGGCAGTGAAGCTGGAATACCTAATGTAGATAATAAAAAATACAAAGATATATTATCTGACTATACCTATGCATGTGAAGTAAATCCAACAAAAGTAACTTATGAAGATGCAATAAGGCTTGCTAAAAGCGTGTTGCCTAATGATATAAAAGAAATAAGAAATAAATATGATAATTCCACTGGAAAAACTCATATAGTTTACTCCTCTAATCAAGGTAATTTTGTATTAGGTCTTGCATATGATTATGACGAATCTCATAATTCTGGTTTCACCCCAAATTCCAAGAATAATACTATCGTTGGAATAGATTATATGAAAGAAATAACAGAACAATAAAGAAGGACTGTAGTAAGATTTGCATAATAACAAATCTACTACAGTCCTCTATTCTAAATTAATAAAATATCTTGTTAATTCCAATTTCCATAAACAGGAGTATTGCCAGAATTATATCTTATCCTGCAATCTATGAACATACCATAAGTATCATCAGAAATTTGATTTCCATTTCTATCATATAATGCTCTGATTCTAAGATAATATGGGTGACTTGTACCATTTTGTGATCTGCTTTCAGTATATGGTACTACTACTGTTCCTGCCGGATATGATGCTTGAAAACTTCCTGATGAATCATACATTCTTACTGTACTATCAGTGCGGAAATATCCAGCTGGTATTGCGCTTGATCTAAATAAATATTCACACCAATCACTAATATCAGCATCTGGATCTAATCTACCATCAACCCAGCTCCCTGAAGAATTTACAAACTTTATAACTATTGCAATTGGTCCACTGCTTGTAACTGCAAATCGTTCTTTGTATCCCAAACTTCCTATTCTTGTGTTATCCTCAATATTTGTAGAATATACTGGTATACTTGATCCTGACATGTTAATTCCTAAATAACCCATAATTTTTTCCTCCTAAAATATAAAAATAATTTTAATTAAGCCTTTGAGGTTAGCTAACTCATTTGCCTTACATATACTTAAAGAAGTTTTTCTTCCATTTTGTAAACATAAAAATCAATTAAATTTAAATTTTCTTTGGCTTTAGTTATTATTTTTTATTTTTGGCGACTACTCTTGGTTATTTATAGAATTATATGGATTCAAAAAAACTTCAGAATACCTTAAATTGCAAATTATATTAAGTTATTATATTCAATGAAGTTAGATATAAATTAAACTTTCTAATATTAAAATTGGCCTAAAAAATTTTATTAATCTCCAAAAAACTCCCCTTCTAGATATTATAATTTTCAAAATATACCGATTCACCTTTATATTCTGGGCTCTAATTAGTTCTAAAAATATCAAAATATTTTACTGGAACATAATCAGTTAACCACACTTTGTTTTCAGATAGGAAGAATTTATATCCATCTTTATTCATCTGCTCACTATTAATTTTAAATATAACTAATTCTCCATGTCTTTTACCTACTTTTGTTGTGGCTGTTTCTATATCAGCTGATAAGTGAACGTATTGTCTATTCTGTTTTTTAATACCTTCTTTGCATATGCTATCTATAAACCTGCTTGCAGTTCCATGATATAATACTTTAGGTGGCTTAACAGCTTGCAATTTAAGATTAACTTTTATTGAATGACCTTGGTTCGCTTTAATTCTAGTTTTATCATTATTAAATGAATATCTTTGTTTACCATCTTCTACAACAATTCTTTCAATATCTGAAATTGTTACCTTATATCCTTTTTTATTTAATCCCTTAATTAAATCAGAAGTATCAATATATCCGTATTCATCTAAAGTTAATCCAATTTCTTCTGGTTTATGCCTGAGTATAAGGCTTATAAATTTACTAATTCTCATATCTTCATTACTTATCATCGATTAACACCTCATTTTCTATAATTTATTAGCTTATATACCTCTACATAGGTTTACTACTTTCAAAGCTTATTTGATGATATACTCCATACATAATATATATTTTAAAATACCAAAAACATTTCCTATTCATATGTGGGTTTCAGTAGTAATAAAAAAGAAGCCAGCTCGTTTTTTTACCAATGTTATTGTGATCAATTAAATGACTATTTTAGTATCTTTGCAAAAGTAATACTTAGATTAAAAAGCTTTTGATAAATATCTTTTAAAATTAACAGACTAAGTTTACTCTTCGTATATATATCTACTTGACACTAAGTAACACTTCTCAACGTAGCTAATATACTATTATAATGAGACTTATAACTACATCAAAATAAAGGAGAATACAATACATGTATAATAAACAATTTCCTTGTTGTCCTTACTACATGAATCAAGTAGCTCACCTCTCTTTCAATGCAAATTGGAGAAATACAATACAAAGTTTTACGGCCATTAGTGGTACCATTACAATGATTGAAGATTTTTATCCAACCCAAGATGATGAATCAGCAGGTTGCTATAAATTAATGTCACTCGAAAGCATCGAAAGAGGACCAGTAAATTTTGTGATATCTCCAGGAACTTATTTTGTGGATCATGAAATGGTAGTGGCTGGAGACGAGGTCACTGGATTCTTTGACGCAAACGCACCTGCTCTTCTTATTTATCCTCCGCAATATCCTGCAATTGTTATGGCAAAAAACACAGAAAATCAAAATGTTACTGTAGATTATTTTGACTATCTACTTATAAGTAGCGATGGAAATTTAAAGCTCAACATAGCCGAATCTACTGAGATAATTCTAACAAACGATCAGGTCTTTAATAGATATCCAGGGAGTAGAAACCTAATTGTTGTCTATGGGCCTGCAACTAAGAGCATACCTGCTCAAACCACTCCATATAAAATCATTGTCCTTTGCTAAATCAATATATTTTATATTAGTGTATACAATTTGCTTACGCCTTACTTTTTCGGTAAAAAACTAGATTGCTTTTAAATGCTCAAAAAAACTTAGCAAAAGCTTCCCATTACAGACATAATGTCCATTTTAATAATACTGTTTTTACATTTTTCTAAAAAATATAGTAATAGGCTATATCTATATAGTAAATAGCCTATTACTATTATTATGCCGCATTTTTTATCCTTTTGCCTAGATTTCTTATGAATATTTCCCACTATTTTCTTACACTTTTCAAATTTAATTTATTCAAAAATCCTATTTCCAAATAATTTTTGTATTTATTTTTTACCACAGTTCTTTTTATACTAAATTTCATATTGTATCCAAACACATTTTTTCTACATCATATATGTAAATACTTCTAAGCACATTAAATCTCTTATTGTTCCCATTCTTATCTATTAATCAACCAATTCTCACTACTATTTATTCTTGCAAAAGATAAGAAAACTTATCTTACTAACATTTCTTAGTCATCCACGTAATTAATCGTATTACAAAACTTTCCATAAATGCATTATTGTATTTAGATGAATAAATCACACATAAAAGACTGTTATTTCTAATAAAAATCTTACTTCAACCTAATCTACAATAAATTAATATAATTTATTTTCTATTTTTATGTAAAATGTACATTCTCGGCCGTATATCTACATGTAGAAATTAACTTAACAATGAACACAACATATGTAAATTAATCAATTTATTTTGTAGCCATTAAGTGAGGAAGGAGGTTCATATGAATTTTAATTATATTGAAAATCTGGTGAGAAGATGTAAAAATAATGATGAAGCAGCAAAAGAAAAATTAACTGATGAGTTTAAGCCTTTAATCTATAATATTTCAAAGAAAACTTTTGTTGATGGATATAGCATTTATGATATTCAGCAGGAATGTTATAAATCACTTTTTAAATCTGTTTCCATGTACAATTTGGAAAAGCATAGGTTCGTTGCTTATGCTACTAACGCAATAAAGAATAATGTAAATGATTTAATTAGGAAAATGAATTTTAGAAGTTCTACTGATAGTAATGATGCTTTAAGTTTTCATGATAACTTTGAAGAAGATATTCCTTCACAAGAAATATCTATCGAAGCTTCATTATGTGAAATCTGTGATTATGAAGATTTAAATTTAGCTCTTAAAAATCTAAGTGAAGAAGAAATTGAACTTATAAATTTTGTATTCTACAAAAATCATACTGTTAAGGAATATGCTTATTTTAAAGATATGTGCTACTCTACAGCCATTTTAAAAAAGAAAACTATTTTGAGAAAAATATTTAATAATATTCCAGTATATTATTAAAATCTAACAGCTCTAAGGTTAACATTTACCTTAGAGCTGTTATTTTTATTATATATGCTGTCATGAATTTCAAATTTTCTCATTTTAATTCTAAGTTATCATTTTTCTTAACCTTTACAAGAGATAGCATAAACTTAAATAATACAAAAAAGCTAATTCTTGGGCTATATATTTCCTCTGCCTACAAAGTCATCTGTAAATTTGACTTGATATAATTTTTACTAAATAATAAAAAACCTAAAGCATCAAAGTATATTTAACTATACCTTTTCTACCTTAGGTTAAACAATTTGGTGGCTCACCCGGGAATCGAACCCGGGACACCATGATTAAAAGTCATGTGCTCTACCGACTGAGCTAGTGAACCAGAATAATAATTATAATAGAATGCTTTTACAAATAATTAAGCTAAATCAATTGCCTTGCAGCCTACTAATATTTTTACATGGGGTGAACGATGGGACTCGAACCCACGACAACCAGTGCCACAAACTGGCGCTCTACCAACTGAACTACGTTCACCATTATATGGTGCGTTTTAAGGGATTCGAACCCCTGGCCCACGCCTTAGAAGGGCGTTGCTCTATCCAGCTGAGCTAAAAACGCATATTATTTATTATGTTGCAAACTCTTTAATTTTTTTTGGAGCGGGTAGTGGGAATCGAACCCACCTTTCCAGCTTGGAAGGCTGGAGTATTACCGATATACGATACCCGCAACTAATCTGCTTGTTTATTATATGTTACATGATTATAGGTTGTCAACATAAAAATTTATTTTTTTCAAATAAAGTGCTGAATATTGTATTTTTTTCCGCAAATTCACCGTATTTGTAAACCTATCACTTAGTAGTATCACACGCCTTGACTTTTTTCTTCGCTAAATTAATATAAATTTATAAATATATTTAAATTTCTATCTCGTTGAGTATAATGCTTTTCAATAATAAGTTTATATTTGAAATTTTAGTAATCAAACTGCTTAATAAATAATCTAATATTAAAACTTAATTATTTTATTTAACCAAGTTTTAATATTAAATTAGAATTCACTCTCAATTATTTATTAGCCTCTTATTTTTTATTACATGTCTTATTAAATCAAACCATAAAATAAAAATGTTAACATATGTGCTATATATATTTATAGTTATAGAATATTATCCTGATAAACTGTATCTAATTACAGTATCACTATCTAACTAAATTCTAAATGGTTCAACTAATACTTTTTTAATTTACTCCCCTCCCAAATTTATTTTCATATTAGTTTGTTATTGCCTTAAATATTTTTTATTACCTTCTAAAAAATCCAACCATATATTATACTCCACTAGAAGTTGTTAATTTAAATACTAACCTCTTCTTAAGCCGCATTTTTCAAGCATATTCTGAAGAATATATATTCGTATATGGTAATATTCTTTAGAATATTTATTCTTCAGAATAAATATTGTGAAGAATATTAGAATATTCTCTATTTCTGCATATATCCTAAGTGAGATAAATGAAATTTCAAAAGATCTCTTCAAAAAAGTTATCCTGCAAAAAGTTAGAGCTCAAATTTTTCATTTGATTAACAGAATTCTTTCATTTGATCTTTTATATTTAGAAGCATGCATTTCTTTTATCATTTATAGAAAGAATGTACAAAAAATTTATTATGATATTTAGTAAAGGAGAACACTTATGAGTAAAAGAAAACAAAATGAACTACCAAAAAATGATTTTGCTCCAGATGAGAATGAAGAAATAATTGGTTTTACACCTGAACCAGTCATTTCTGGCAAGTGCATTTCATCTTTTTCATTTGATGATGAAGCAGCATCTACCCAAAATGTTAAAGCATCTAATTCTAATATTCTTGCAGATAATAGAAAAGTTTCATTAGCAAATGGCATGGCTCCACCTATTGATGGTGAATTCCTAGATACTAAACGAACTTATATGCTTAGATCTTCTACTGTTAGAAAAGTTAATGAATTAAAGAGCAGGCATCCTGACTTAAATACCTATGTAAGTACTATAGTGGACATGGCTATAGCTCACTACTATAATTACATAGTAAATGAATGCGAAAAAAAAGAATAATCTACTAGGGTGTAATAGATCATTCTAAATACTTGTTATCATTTATTTAATAAGGGGTAAATAATGATTAACTATCTTATAAATTTATAATACAGGATGAATATGTCATTTGTATGACAAGCTATAATTTTCTAAATCAGTTATTAGAATTTTGTAATAATTTATTTTTCTTAACTTGCTATAATATATTTTGAATATATTTTCACCGCTTTCAAATACTATAAATTATGAAAGGTGGTGAGTATAATGAAAAAATTTATTGTTACATTTTCTATTTTTTTATTCTTATTACTTAGCACAAATACAGTAAATGCTTTTGCTGCTAGTAAAACTTTAACTCAAGGGCTGTATACCTTAAAAGACTCATGCCTATCAGCAGGCGTTGATTATAATGTTGAAAATAATTCTTCTGGTAGAGCTATACTTCTTATAGTTGATAGTACTCAATTAATACAGGAATTAATTCGTTTTGAACCTAATTCTCGTAAATATACTCTAAAGCCTCTAAATTATGGGGATATAATTATAATAGTTACTGCGGGTAAATTAGAATTCTCTTAATGAGTATATTTATGAATTTATCAATACCTGCTGACTCATTGTCATCCAGCTATCTATTAATCTACTTAAGCATTTTGTATTAATATGCTGATATATTTAACTAATTTTCATTCTATATTAAAACAACTTTCTATTGCTTTATACGAGACAAAATTATAATTGTAGTTATAATACATGCCGTTCCAATCCATTGTGCTATTCCAAGCTCCTCATGTAACCATAATACAGATAATATAGCAGCCGATAAAGGTTCAGCTGATGATAATATACTTGACTCTGTCGGCTTTATATAATTTAAACTTTCTAAGAAGCAAGTAAAAGCAATTAAAGTTCCAAATAATACTACAAATATAATAGCTAATATTGAATTAGTAGACCAAATTCCAGTGCAATTCCATGGCTGCTCAATAAAGCTGAAGGCTATTCCTCCTATTAACATCCCCCACCCAACTACTAGTATGGATCCCCATTTTCTAAGAAGTAAGCGAGGTTGTAAAGTATAAAAGGCTGCTGCAAATGCTGATGCAATTCCCCAAAACAATGCCAACCTTGAAATAGATATACTATGAATATTCCCCTTTGTAATTATAAAAAATGTCCCTAGCATTGCTAGTCCAATAGCAATAATTTCTTTAAGCTTTGGAATTTTTTTATTACAAATGGCTAAATAACAAGTAATTATTACTGGTGATGAATATTGAAGTATTGTTGCTGTCGCTGCATTCCCATATTTAATGGCTGCAAAATATGTATATTGTACACCTAGCATGCCTAATATACTAAAAAATATAAGACTCAAAGCATCATTCTTACTTTTCCATACTTTCCATATATTTTGCTCACCTTTCATAAAAGTATATAATAATAAAATTATTCCCGATGATAATAAACGTATTACAACAAGCCACTCTGGACTAAATCCCTTTTTCTGAAATAAGTATTGAGCAGCAGTACCTGATATTCCCCATAACATGGCTCCTATGATTACCAGGATTATTCCTTTTATCCTTGGCTGAAAGTTCACTATACTTCCTCCTTTTTGTATTTATTCTTAATTAACTTATATATATTGCAAAAATAATTCTTCATCATAATTCTAAAAATATTACAATAATTTTAGCCGTAATTGTGAAATTTGAATTATGAATTGGACATATATAATCATTTGCAATATATATTTTAGCTAATTGCAATTATATTGATTTAATATAACAAATATGTAATAATTTTATTATTATTTATGGCATTAAACAATTAATATATTGTCAGAAATTAAAACTATATTAGCGAGATGATAAATATGCAAGCAACAAGAATAGAAGTAAATGATAATTTGCAAGAAACAGTAAAACATGGTTCTCATGATTTTCCACTAGCAATTTATACTGACAAATTTAATCTGTTTGAAGATGGATATATAAGATGGCATTGGCATAAGGAAGTACAATTTTCATATTCACTTTATGATAAAGTAGTAGTTTTTATTGAAGATGAAGAAATAATATTATCTCCAGGTGAAGGAATTATGATAAATTCAAATGTACTTCATCAAATTAAACCATATGAAAATATCGATTGTATGATGTTTTCCATTGATTTTGATTCAACTTTAATTGGAGGAAGTGAAGAATCCCTTATTGAAAAAAAGTACCTATCTCCAATTATTGAGAGTAATAATTTGAAATTTATCTCTTTAAAACCTGACGTTCCTTGGCAAAAAAGAATCTTATCGCATCTGGAACAAGTTTTTATATTATCTCATGAAAAATCATATGGATATGAGTTGGAAATGAAAAATTATTTAAGTATTGTTTGGTTAAACTTAATTAAAGAAATAAAGGAAGATATTAAAAGAACTGTACCTTCAGCATCAAATGATGATGAACGTGTGAAAATGGCAATGCAATATATTCAAAAGAATTATGCAGATAATATTGATCTAGATAGTATCGCAAGAACTGCAAATATCAGCAAAAGTGAGTGCTGTCGAAGCTTTAAAAGAATTTTGAAAGTAACTCCTTTTGAATACTTAATGGAATATAGAGTTTCAAAAGCAGCAGAGCTACTTCTAAAAAATAAGGATTCCATTTCTAATATTTCTCTCGATGTAGGTTTTAATGGCATAAGTTACTTTGGAAAAGTATTTAAAAAGTACAGGAATTGTTCTCCCTCTGAATATAGAACTAAATATTGCCGCAGGTAAAGTAATTATAAAATATATACTATATCTACGGCGCTATAGCTTACTTTTATTAATAACATGAGCATTTTATGCATTTACGGAATATTATATATATAAAGAAACTCTATAGTAATATTTATAAAAATTAATCCGTAGGAGATGTAATTTATGTTAGAAAATAATAGTAATTATATACTAGATAATAAAAGTGCTAAATTACAAGAAGTAGTTAGCATTCCTATTTCTTTATATAAATCAATGAGAGGAAGATACTTTGTAGGCCAGACAGAAACTTTATGGGTGGGTAATGGTTCAAATGCCTGGGCTGGTTTGGTAAATCCACGTAATTCAGATGTCAATTTATATGCAAATGTATTTACTATTTCAAATTTATCTAATGACTATTTAACTGCCCAAATATGGTTAAATACTAGTTTTCCTGAAAAAGCTTGTGTATCCCGTAAGACCTCTCCAACCAACACTGCGTTAAAGCCAATGCCCAAAAACAAGGTAGATATTAGATTTATTGAATCTACTAGAATTGTTCCTAAAGATGGAGTTAATGTATATGAAAGAATAGTACCTCCTAATACAACATTAGTAGGTGAGGAAGATGGAAAGTTTATAGAAGCTCCAGGTGGAAACTATACTCTAATTATAAAATCATCAAATTTAGCAATTGATAAGGTAGTAGTCGCATTTGGATGGTGGGAAAAACCAATATGTAAAAAGTAGATTCTATTAAATATATGGCCTAATGTTCCCCCCATATGAATAATTATTTTTAACTCGCATATACTATGATTGCTTCTCATTATGTTATTATTTACGAAATCCATTTTGACTCCATTATTGGGGTCTTTTTTATTTAAAGAATTATTTATTACTATCTAGAATTATTTAAACTTATCCTTCATATAATTAAAGGAAACCTCTTGAGTGTTATTTTTTGTTCTCTTGGTTACCCTTCATTCATAGTTACTTTTTTGTTTTAATCCATTCACTTTTTAGCCCCTTATTTTAGGGGCTTTTATTATTTTTCTATGAATAATTTTATGAAATATCCACAAACTAGAATGTCTTCATAATCAAATCAAAACTCCATTTTTGATCTATTTAATTCTAAATATGTGATGTTTATATTATGTATTATTTAAGATATATTAGGGCACGATAAAATATTAATTATCACATACATAAAAATGCCCCTTTATTGGGGCATTTTTCATGTTTAGCAAAAATCATTCTAAAAAATCACCTTAATTTATAAATACGATAAATATTCAAATGCTGTTATTCCATATATGCTTTTAAAATACTTATTTAAATGTGTTAAATCAACAAAATCACATTCTGCTATCGCTGAATAAACATCTCTATTTTTCTCTATTAACTTTTTTGCCATTTCTACTTTGCAGTTAAGAAAATATTGATATGGCGAAATTCCAGTATTAGCTTTAAATAATCTAATAAACTGAAATTTTGACATATTAAACTCTCTACAAATATCATCAAGCCTTAATACATTCTCTAAGTTATAATAAATCATATTCTTTGCTTTTTTAATTAAATCATTTTCTTTCTTGTAACTTATACAAAGATCCGTTTGTGCAAAACTATCTGCAAAAGATAAAAAAAATTCACTACACAATGCATCATCTTTTCCACTTAATATTGCATTAGAAAGATTTAATATTTGCTGCTCAAGTCTGTAATTATAAATAATAGGAGAAGAAAAACAGACTATATCCTTTTTTTCAATACTCTCTAAAAATAATTTTGGCTCAATATATAACATAATATAATCAAGACCTGTCTCATCATGTGCCATTCCGTCATGTGGCTGCTCAGGATTAAAAAGCATAACACCATTTTGATAAGATAACTGCAAGCTACCATCTAAGTTATACTGCTGAATGCCTCTCAAAGTTACACCTATTGCATATTCTTTATGACAGTGCTTCTTATATTTAAAGTCAGCAAAACTTGCTGATAGTGCGGTAATACCTGCTGATTTTTTATATATAAATTTATCCATATAAATCACCCCTTAATCAGCTCACCTACACCAGATACTATTATTGCAGAATAAACTAAAAATAATGCCATAATTATATTAACAATTTTTTGATGTTTCTGCAAAAATGTCTTAAAGATTGTACCAAAAAGTACCCATGTAATAAATGCACCAAATCCAATAATTGTTATATATGCAACAAATACCATTAAAGTAGATAGTTTAGTATAGTATGGCATAACAAAACTCGGAATTACTGTCATTGTAAATAATACGACCTTTGGATTCACAAACTGCATAAGAAACCCTGATAAAAAAGTTGCCGTTTCTTTTGCAGTTGATTTTGATGTATCCATCTTGCATATTTGATAAGCAAGATAGAGAATATAAAGACTTCCGATTATCTGCATGATGCATAGAATTTTTGGCAAAACCGCCATAAGTGCAGTATTTAAAATAGCTGAAATAATAAGTAATAAACCAAACGCAATAGTTGCTCCATATGTATACTCCATTGCCTTCTTTGTCCCCCAATTATTTACCGTAGACAATATTACAATATTCGTAGGTCCAGGCGTAACTGTAACAATAATACAGTAAATAAGAAAAGATGTAATATTCATGAATCAAGCCCCTTTCAAAGTATTCTCATGAATTATACATCTGAACTTAAATAGCATATAGTATATTATTGCAAGATTACATTCCCCAATAACCTTCTAGTATGAATCGTATAATCGTCTTACTTTTCGTTTATTTCACCTTTTATTGCGATTATTTCATGTACATATATTAACCTAAATTCTTTCTCATCAATATATGTAGACAATCTTCCTCTAAATAAGGTTCTCCCTGCTTTTCATACCCTTGTTTTTCATAAAATTCTGCAACTCGTGCCTGTCCTGATAACATTACGTTTTTTCCACCTTCCCGAGCAATGCTATCTTCTGCAGCATTAAGGATTTTTGCCCCAATATTTTTCCCTCGCCATTCCTTTACAACAGCAACTCTTCCTATGATAAATGACTCTTTCTTACTATTAAAATAGATTCTACAGGTTGAAATTGGCTGTTCGCCGTCATACATAACAATGTGCTTAGCAATTCCATCAATTTCATCAAACTCTTCAACAAAGCCCTGCTCTTTTACAAACACTTCTACTCTTATTTTTTTAGCCTCTTCTGGTAAATAGTTATACTCTTTAATTATCATTTTATGACCTCCCCTTCAAAACAAAAGGCATCCAAAAGCTAACCTTATAGTGTGAAAACACACCGTACCTACGGCTGGCTTTTGTATGCCTTATAATACAATCATCCGGTGATGAAAGTATAAGCTCTAATTTATTTTTTAAATAAATTATATATAAAAATTTGTTGTAAGTCAATGAATAATGCTATTCAATTTTGACAGCATCCCCATTAACTCCATTGCCTAAGATAGCGGCTTGTTTTGCGTTAGAAGTATCTGTATTGGCAAGCTGAATATTCGTAGTCTTGTCTCCTTCTAACGAAAGAAAATTATCTGTTCCATCAGGACATAGTACATTATTAAATTCATAACCATCACTATTTTTTAGAGTGAATACCCTTCCCTGCTGTGGAAAAATACATTTCTGTTTAAATTTTAAAATACAACTAAATAATATACATTCTCTGTGAAATTTATATGGAATATTATAGATATTGTTGCTGCTGCTTATATCATTAGCTAGTTTGTAAAAACATTATTTATATATCTTTCATAACCTAGCAGCATTGCCAATCATATACTACTTTCGAAAAATCCTTGTCCTTCAAAGCATTCTTAGGAATAGAAAAAACACAATTTCCAGAATCTCCAAACATAATTCCACACTCATCATCTATATCCAACTGCAATAAAAGAAAATCCTCATCACTAAAACCTAGGTAATCATTTTGTACAAAATATGGATAACCTCCAACTCTGCTGTCACAGCTATAGCAATCGTCACTCAGCTTCTCATACTCTTCTTCTGAAAGTTCATTCTTATAAGTCGTTTCAAACAGCTCTAACGAAGAAGACATAGGCATCTCTCTTATTTCAAAATGCATTTTTCCATTATTTAAAAAAGGAAGGCCTTCTTTATATTCTTCACTATTTTCATAAGGATTTTCCTTTATTAATTGCGTTTCATCTTCTTCATATTTTTCTATATACCTTACGACAATAGGGCTTTCTAAGCCAAACATATCATCATTTACAATAAAAAACTGCAATAGTCCTTTCTCTGGTAGATCATTCAAATTTTTAATTTCTGATAGATTTAGCTGTGCTAAAAATATCATAGGTTCTCCATCTTCATCTAATGGGTACTCTTCAATATTTTTAAGATAAGGACATCCTCCTAGTTTACTATCCCATGGTTTTGTTTCTTCACATTTGAAAGTTATCTCGTTACTATACCTAAAAGTTCTTTTTATTATATTTTCACGTGCTTTTAAATTCTCAGGAATTTCGTATTTAATCATTTTCTACCTCCAATATGTTTCTTCCAACCTTTGCTCCATAATTTTCTATGTATTTATGACCTATAAAAGCTGAAATAATAAATAGAATCATTGAAATAACCATAACTGGAAACCTTATTCCGATAGCCGCCAATATATTTTCACCAATACTCTTCTCCCCTAAAAAGGTAAATGAAAACATTATAGAAACTAATTATAATTCAATAGAAACCTTATAAGCTAATTGTAACATATTTGTAAATATTAACTTATTATTTTTTAGATAACCGTAGAATCACTTATTACTTAGCCCCACAAAATTTATATCCATCTTACAACCTCTTCTAATGGCTTTCGTGGCCTTGGATATGGTGATTGATCTGGATATCCAATTGCTACTGCTGCTACAAGTTCATCTTTGCAATTTAACCATGAGCATATTTCTCTGTCACAATAAAATATGTCGCAAATCCAAAGAGTTCCTAATTTAAAATCCTGTGCTGCTAAAAGTAGTGTTTGTATTGCAGCCCCAATTGATTGAGTATCAGTAAGTAATCTATGATGGTTATAATCTTCTTCAAAATTAGAAAAAGTGTTAAATACTAATATTACTGCCGATGCTTCATTAATTGAATTCATACTTAATTTCAAGCTGCCAGTAGATTTATTCTCTTTTTTATTCTGATGTAGTGAATTCTCCATAATTCTTACCATCTCATCTTTTGTGCTATCCTGTGCAACAACAAACTTCCATGGTTGACGATTCTTTCCTGACGGTGCTTTAGTTGCTAATTCTAAGATCTTTTCTATTATTTCTTTTGGTACTCCATTATCTTTAAACTTTCGTATACTTCTACGCTCTTCTATTGCTCTTATTACATCCATACTAATCTCCTAAATTTAATACTTTTACTTGAATCATAAATCTACAGTTACTTATATTTATTTACTCTCACGAATTAACATAAGCTATTATTTTCCCTATATTCTTCTTATCTGTAAAATCTATTGGTTTATCATAAATAGCAAGCATTCCTTTTTCATCTGCTGATAGCTCTTCTGCAATCCACTTCGCATATTTTTTTGTAAAGCCTGTTTTAGATTTATAGATTACTACTGTTTTCATTATCCACCTCTATCTAAGCAATTATATTAAATTACAGTTATATAAAGATTATCTTTTTCTTTGTAGACTTCATTAATTTCTTCTATTTTTTTATCAAGACTCGGACAATTTTTAGGTCTCTTATCAAGTTCTCTTTTATTACAAGCATGAATAGAACACAAAGCACGATTATACATTACAAAATTCTTCTCCCATTATAACCCTTTTTGAAATACTATGATTTACTCATGAATTTGCTGCATAATCATATTCCATATTAAATCAATTATAACATAGCTAATAAACATGCTACTATTTAATCACCACGAAATAATTATTATAACGACATTATCATTGCTTATTCAAATATTTCTAATAATATAATAATTATCTTATTCAATATTAAATTAAATCTTTTTATTTTTATTTCTATCTAAAGTAACTATTTTCTCATAATTTTATATAGTATATAATATAGAGAATATTTCTCATATTTAATTTGCAATCTGATCATGGTACCTTCACTACTTTCTGCAGTTAGTTTAAATATAATATATAGCAGTAGTTTTTTATCTACTGCTTTTCTCCAATTATTAAAAACAAAAAATAGATTAAGTATTCCTACCCAATCTACCTTTAATAATTTTTAATATGTTTAATTTATCCACGATTATTATAACTGATTTACCTTAAACTCATACATGTTTTGCATAATACGTATCATTATTACTTACCCAAATATTCCTGATAAGGAAGACGGACTGAGATTCCTGTTTCATCAAATTCGTAATTTGTACCATATAATGGATTTCTGTTATAAACATAGTTCATTCCAACATTGTAAAGAACTTTAGCAACCTCTGATGGGTCTTGAAATACGGAACCAGTCATCATGCCAGTATCAATTAATTCTCTGGCTTCTGGTATTGCCTCAATTCCAACTACCGGTATTGTTGGCGTGTTTTCTCCTTTATTATAACCATATTCTTGTAATGCTTTAATAGCGCCTATAGCCATAGGATCATTATTCGCAAATATTGCTTCAATCCTATTCCCATATTGTAAAAATAATGCTTTAATAACTTCTTTAGCCTCATCTTCATTCCAATTACAGGCTCTTACTGCAAGTTCTTGAGTTTTTATTTTAGAATTATTAACTTTTAGAATAGAATACTCGGTTTCTTTAACTGAATCTAAATTATTTTCCTGCCCCATTAACATAATATATTGCAGTACATTATCTTTATTTTTATCTATAAATGATTTTTTCTCATTCCATAGATTAGAAATAATTCCTCCTTGCAATAATCCAGCTTCTTCTACCCTAGTTCCAACATAACAGCACTTATTATAGGATTTTATGGAGTCAATAGCAGCAGGCTCTCTGCTAAATAAAATTATCGGAATATTTACTCTTTTAACCTTCTCAACAACTTCTTGTGTGCTATGTGTTGTAACTAAATTTACCAAGAATAGATCAACACCTCTTTTTTTAATTAATTCATCTATTCTTGAATTTTGTACTGATTGATCATTTTTGCCATCATAAAAAGTAAATTTTATTTTTCCTTCATTCTCCTTTTGAATTTCTTCTAAGTTTTGACGTATTAATGATATATAAATATCATCAAAGCTATATAATAATACTGCAACATTGATTGGTCTGTCTTTACTGAAAATTTGGCTCGCATTAGCTATTTCTCTAGTACAAGATAACATAATAATTGTTATCATAAATGTAATAATTATATTATGTAATATAACATTGAATCTTTTCATTTTTATCCTCCGTATAATTCTTTATCTGAATAACATATAAATTTAATATATTTATTTGTAGATTTAAATCTCATAATTAAATACATCTTATTTTATATTTCAGTAAAAATATTTATACTAGGCATTTAGTGGGAAGTTTACTTATATTAATTAATATTAGGATACTTATACCACAGCAATAATACATTAAATTTATAATATATATTGACAAAATAATCCTTCATAATGATTCTAAAAATATTGCAAGAATTTTAGCCTTAATTGTGAAATGTGCATCGTGAATTGCAACATATATATAATCTCAACTTTAAATATAGTTTAATTTTTATTAAGCATTTAATTATTAATGGCAGAAATAAACTTCTCAGTTAAATTAGATATCTTTTCATTCTTACGTGTACAAATAACAATTTCATTTTTTAGATCAACATTATCTACATAAATTCTAGTTAACTTTCCCATATCAATAAATTCTTTAGCAGCAATTGATGAACAAAAACTCACACCATATCCAGACGTAGATGCCATAAGAGTTTCATGTAGCCCATTAAATTCAAGAGCTATGTCAGGAACTTTAATGCTGCTAATGTGGCAAAGTGATTCCAAAAGTACTCTAGCATAACTTCCTTTTTCCCGCATTATAAATGGTTCTAACATAATATCATTTATACTAACCTTTTTGTTTGCATATTTATGATTTGGTGAAGCTACAAACCATAAATCATCATCCATTATTTTAATGGTATCAATTCTATCTATATATTTCATTGCTCCACTCCCTAAAACTGCAACATCTACTTTATATGAGATAAGATGGTCAATGGCTTCTTCAGTATTTAATGTATTAATCTCAACATTTATATCTTTATTCTCTTTCTTCAATTTAGCCGCCCACATTGGTATTAGAAAATTTGTTGAAAGATAATTTCCTGCTATTTTTAATGTACCATTTTTGCCTTTTTTATAATTATCTATTAATGATTCCATTCTATTTTCTATTTTAAAAACTGCATCTGCTTCTTTTACCAATTGTTCACCTATTTCACTTAAACAAATGCCTCTGCCCTGTGGTAAGAATAATGTAATATCATTTTCTCTTTCAAACTTTTTAATTTGTGCTGTAATTGCTGGTTGACTGATTTTTAATTGCTCTGCTGCAACTGTTACACTTCCTACTTTAGCTACTATATAAAACAATCTTAATCCATGTAAATTCATATTTTCTCCATTCATATATTTTATTTATGAATATAATAATAACATATATTATACATATAGATTTTGTTTTGATATACTCTTTTTATAAATTATCGCCGGCATTTTTTATAATAAAATATTTAGGAGTGAACTATGGGACAGACTATTTTATATTTAATTAGACATGGACAAACAAAATGGAATCTAGAAAAACGAATGCAAGGCCATAAAGATTCCCCTTTAACTGAATTTGGCATATCTCAAGCTAAAAAATTGCGTGATAGACTTATTAATGAAAAAGTTGATTTAATATACTCTAGTGAAAGTAAACGCGCTTATGATACGGCTAAAATCATCCAACATAATCGAAACATTCCTATAAACGCAAGGAAAGAATTGAAAGAAATCCATATGGGAAAATGGGAGGGCATGAATCAAACAGATATTATTAATAAATATCCCGAAACTTGGGAAAATTTTTGGAATAACCCTTCTGTATATGTTCCAACTGATGAAGGAGAATCTTATGAAGAATTGAAAGCTAGGGTCATACCCTCAATTGAAGAAATTATTAATTTAAATCAAGGCAAAAGTATTGTTATTGTTACACATAGAATTACCTTAAAAGTTATTATGTCACATTTCATGAGTCAAAATATTTGTGATATTTGTGAAAATCCAGATATAGAATCAGCTAGCCTTTCAAAAATACACGTAGAAAATGGAGTGCCAAAAATACTATTATACGGAGATATATCTCACTATAAATAGAAATTATTTATCCTAAAGTACTTTTATTTTAATTAATATAATGAAAGGCAGATTAAACACCTCTGTTTAACCTGCCTTCATCTCTTCTTTTAAATCAAGCTGACTTTTTTCTTAATTATCCCTTCATTTTTAGCTTGAACTAATAACTTATTATGTACCATTCTAGTTTTATTTATATCCACTAGAAAATCTTTATTATCCTCATATATAAGGTCTTTATATTCTGTAGCTTGATCATGTAGAACTTCTAATGCTTGTAATATTGTTAACATTTCAATCTCATTTAATTTTATTTCCATATAAACCACCCCATAAATTTTATTTCAAATTATCTATATGGCTATATTCGTAAATTTATATAATTACTTTTACTTTTTCGTAACAAAAATTACGACAAAAAATCGCATGCGATTTTAGTTAAGTTCCGTATTGTGCTTCGCACTCTTTTCATAGGTGTAGATTTTTTACGCATCTGCCTTTTCGAACGCATGTGAGAAAAATTTGGCAGGCGAATATATTTTCTTTTTTATTCTTTTTCTACATAGAACCTACTTGAATATGCTTTTCTATAAATTTTCTATATATTTTACTTTATCATAAATTTCTGAAGAATAAAAAATACAGCCAACTAGTGGCTGCAAAATTAACTAAGGTATACTAATGAAAACTTTTTTACAAGATTTATTATAATATAGTTTTCTGAACACTAGCTTAACAGCTAAAATATTCTTATTAATTCTCTACTATAAACTTATCTTCATTTAAAATATGCTTATCTATCCAATCTACAACAAATTCTAATATCTTCTTTACTGACTCATCTTGATTTAAATCTATTTCGTGTAAATCAATATTATCAATAGATTTTATAAAATCTTCATGTATTACTTTATGTGATAAGAATTTTTTATATCCTACACTCAACATATATTCCTCTTCAGATTTAAAATGAAATATAGTATACTCTTTTAATTCCCCAAGTATTTCAGTAATTCTATCATACTTATCAAGTATAAAATCATTTGTTAATAATTTATAAGCACGATCCGCAATCTCAAATAATTTTTCATGCTGCTCATCAATGAGTTTTACCCCAACTTCATAATCCGCCTTCCATTTTACCATCAAATCACCTCAAGTAACAAAATTCTCTAATATTTTATCATATTGTGGCAATATATTATATATTTTTAATACTTAATGACTCTGGAAATATAAAGTATAATTAAAAATCGCTTTTGTTCAAGCAGTAATAAACTTTATTATCATTCGCTTTAGCATACTTAAATCCAGACTTTTCAATTGCTCTCTTAGACTGATTATTGTTTACAAAATGAGAACACACAATAGAATCAAGCTCTTCTTCATTAAATCCATAACTAAGAACTTGTCTAAGCGCTTCTGGCATTAAACCTTGCCCCCAATATTTTTGTGATAAAACACATCCTATTTCTTTTGAATTTATATATATTCCTTCTGAATATTTATGTAATTCAATCCATCCAATTACTTTATTAATATTTTTTAATTCAACTGCCCATAATGAATCGGAAGAATCTATGATAAATTGCTTCAAAATCTTTAGGCTCTCTTCTTTGTTGTTCTTCACACTAAAGCCTGCTAAATTTGCAACTTTTTCATTTGACATAAATTCATGTAAATCATCTAAATCAGAATTTTTCCAAGGTCTTAAAATCAATCTATCACTCTCTAATATTGTCATTTCTAATTTATCCTCCAATATTTTGTCTAAATTGCATATTCACTTCAGCAAAGCAATATCACTTATATTTCTATACTTACTAATTCTTATAAATTCCCTTTAGAGTATATCGCTCCAAAATATGTCCATCCATTTCATGATATAATTCATTTAATAAAAATCCTTTTTTTAGATTTAGCAGTTTATCTAAAGCAAAAACATGAAACTCATAAACATGTGCTTTATCTGGTGGTGTCATACCACCATAATAACAAGAAAGTTCTTTTGATTGCTGATTACCCTGCAAGCTAGTCCAGCTATTTGTGCCTTGTATAAAATCCCCTGCTGTCTGGCTCTCATTATCTTTCAATTCACTCCTTGTAATATTGGCTGCAAGCCAATGTATCCAAGCAAAACCTCCTGTTACTGGATAGGCATCTTTATCTTCTAATACTATTGCAAATGAAGCAGTATTTACTGGAGCATTTGCAATTTTTAATGGAAGAGAAAAAGTTGGGACTCCATTCTCATTAAAATGTTCTCCACGACTACCATATTGATCTTGAATAATCCCATTTATAATACCTGCACTTGTTGCTATCATATATTACCCCCAAAGCTATTATTTATAGGCAAATTATAGCAAAGAGCTTTTATAACGTAAATTACTAACTTTTTTGTGGGTATTACTCTGGAATAACCTTTTTTTCAATCAATGTCTTTTCCATACCATGTTCCTTTAAGTAATCAATTCCAATAGATTGCATGATTTTTAGGGCATCTATAATCTTCATTCCCATATCTATTGTTAAAGAGTATTCCACACGAAGAGGATAACCATCAAATGATTTCTTTTCCACAAACCCATAATCAATTAATTCTTTTAATTGCTCTAATAGCATTTTTTGATTAATTCCATCAATATCTCTTTCTAATTTAGCCAATGATGTAGGGGCTAATCGCAATCGCCATAATATAATAGATTTCCATTTTCCTTTAATCATATCGTGTACTAGTTCTAAAGGACACGTATATTCTTCTCTTATTTTCATTGTATCTCCTAAAAATAAATTCTTATTTATACTAACTTTGCAGGTAATTGACTTTTATATAATCAATCCATTTATCTTGAAGCTCCTCTTCTGTCATTCCAAAAATCTCTACAATACTATTGGGTTGCTTTATTAAATTGCGTAACTTTTCATATCCAAATAGTTTAATTATTGATTCTACTATGGTATATGAGTATTGATATCCATTACGTGCAAAAAAGGTTTCAAAATCCGCTCCTGTATCTAGTTCTTTAAATGTAGGAATAATATTATTTTCTAATCCATTTTTGACAGTTTTTATTATCCAGTTTTCATTATTGTCTTTTGCTTCATAACACGCTATTCCTTCATTTAGCCATCTAGGTGTATTATCATTTATCTTATTTACTATCATGTGTACAAATTCGTGAACCGCTGTATTTAATACGTTATAAAAATCAGAACCTGGTGGTGGATTTAAAGGTGATGCTATTACAATTTTACCCACCCCAATTCCGCCTCTCACCCAGTCAGGCGCATTTGGAAATCCTAATGCCATATGAAGTTCATTATGGTCTGGGTGTATTTCTATAGTTAATTTTTCGTTAAGCTGCTTATTTAAGTTATTAGTAATCCTATTATAGTTATCTTCAAGGACATTATACACTTTATCTATGCATTTCTTATCAAATTGAGTATAACAAATTATGAAATTTTGAGTTTCTTTTCTTAAATTCAGTTTATAATCTTTCTCTCTATTAACATTTTTAATTCCTAGACTATCTAAGTATTCCTCTACTTTTCCTGCCATTTTAATTTTACTCCTTTAATGATATTTTTACATATAAACACAGCTCCTTATGTAGCAATCATATTTATTCAATAATAATACAACTTCTCTATATATTAATTTTAAATTTTCAATAATATTATAGAATTGCATATTTGTTTCATACCCCTTCTAATTATCTTTCTATACAAAGTTAAAATAATTAATTACAATAAGAATCATCAAAACTTTAACGATATTTGCGATAGTAGAAGTAACTATCGCTCTCCATATTAGGTTGTTTGTGACCAATTGGAGTTCTTTTCTCAAACAATTTAAATTGCGCTTTTTCTGCCACTTTACATGACTCGATATTTTCACAATCGATAGTAAGAATCATATATGGAATGTCTGATACGCTTATGCACCATTCATACAATGCTCTTAGTGCTTCTGTTGCATATCCATTTCCAGCATGATCTTCATCTATAAAATATGCCATTTCAACTTCATTTAGTGTATCTTCTAATCCCATTCCAACCATGCCAATTAACTCATCTGTTTCCTTTAATGTCACAGCATATCTTTTATTTTCATAAATATCCTTTGAATCCTTTTGTGTCTTAAGCCAATCAATATAGCCTGAAAGCCTTCCTTTAACAGTGCTATTTTCAGACCAGTCTTTCATAAACCTTATTACATCTTTTTGCCATATGATTTTCATTAAATTTTCTTTATCTTTATGTTGAAAATCACGAATAATTAATCTCTCTGTATTTATTAGCATATTTTTCACCTCATCTTAAAATAATACTTTTTTCATTCTCTTTATTAATATAAAACTCTCTATAAAAATATAAATTATCATAATAATTAATGGCATAATTAAATTAGCTATATTAAAATGCATAAGATCTAAATATGCTGTTGAAACTTCATTTATAGGAGGAAAAATCCACATCACATATTTTGAATATGGAACCTCATTAATTACTGGTCCTTTAATTATGCTCATTAATACAATAAAGATTGCACCTAGTATTGCCATTTTTCTATTTGATATTATTCTTGGTTGTAATAACATACCAATTAATGCTCCTATTATTGATAAAAACATGTGGATAATAAATGAAACAACTATATCGCTGAATGTAACAGGATATTTAAAAACATTACAAATTAAATTATAAATAATAGGAAGTCCAACAGATAATATAGAAAAAAATACTCCTACTACACCCATAAAAATAATTTTAGATACCCAATAGCGTGTATGGCTCTTTAATTTTAATATTAAAACTTCTTCCGCAATTAATTCTATATTGCTGCAATAAGTAAAACCAATCCATGTCATTAAGGCAAAGAGAAAGGCTGCTGAAGATACCATGCTGCCTACAATATCAAGTAATCTTATGGAATAAGCCATTACCATATATATTATAAAAATAAAAAAAGGCATTATATATTTGTGAGACTTCATGTACATTTTAAAATTATATTTTAATACTGATATTAACATAAGTTACGTTCCCTTTACCTTTCAAAATACTTTAAAGTGTAACCACTATTAATCATTTCTGTTAAAACCCTATTGCTTTCGCTTATTTTTGTTTTGAATTCTATATAATCTTCATTTTCATGATACTCGTAGATCCCATTAATATTTGGAGTTACAAAGGATTTATCTGCTTCTTTTCTGTAAAAAGTCATTGAAGCATATTTCTCAGAGCTAATATCTGCCCTTTTAATTTCGAATATTTTAGAATCTTTAACCTGTAATATTCTACTAGATAATTGATCTATTAAAAATACTTCGTGACATGACATTATTACTGTAACGCCGTCTTTTATAAGCTCTCTTACCATTCTAATAAACGTTTTTTGTGAATCACTGTCTTGTCCAGATAATGGCTCATCTAATAACAAAATATCTGGTTTTGACAAAAGTGCCTGAACTACCGAAATCTTCTGCAGAGTTCCTTTAGATAAGTTTTTCATAGAAGTGTTTATCATATTTTCTAAGTTAAACTCCTTATATAAGTAATTAGTTTTCTTCACAAAATCATCTTTTGATATTCCTTCTATCTCTCCTATTAACTTAATATATTCACCTGCTTTTATGTTAAGCTGTGAAAAATTTTCCGGAATATAATTAAATTTAAGATTTTTATCTCTAATAACCTCTCCAGAAGTTATTCTTGTAAGACCGCACAAAATCTTTATTAATGTGCTTTTTCCCATACCATTATGCCCTGTTAAAGCAATACTTTCGCCTTTCATTATATCTAAACTTACATCATCAAAAATCAATCTATCATCATATTTTTTCACTAAATTTTTTATTCTTATTATTGGTATATTCATACTATTCCCCCGTTTATCATAATAAGCATGACCATCCTCGTATTATACCACTTTTTACATAATAATAAAAATAATTACAAACACTACGAGTTTAATATACTCTTTAAAGCTTAATGCATAATAGTTATATCGAACCATTTATTAAATATTCCATGTTACATAAATTATAAAATAGTAGCTCCACTAATTGGCTCTACTATTTTATAACTTGTCTTATTTCTTGTAATCTGTATTTCAAACGTATTTTAATGCTAAATTATTAAATTCTATTTTTAATTTTGAATTGTTAAGCTTAGCTGCGATTGGAGAAAATATATCTTATATAATAATCAAAGAATCGGTTAAAAATCAAATATTAAGCAATAAAATAAACCCAACAGAAAACTTATATTCTCTGTTGGGTACAGCTTTATATATAAATAATTATTTTGCAGTTCTAATACATATTTCATTAAAAATAAAGAATGAACTATATTATTTATAACTTATCTATACTATTAATAATCTATTTCAAATTTTTACCAGTGAATGCTAAAGGTAGAAGTTCTTCTAATGTATGTTCTAAATATTCTTCTGTGCTTTTAGCAATAATTATTTTAAAAGTCTTTAGATCACAGAACTCTGCCATAACTTGCCTACATACTGCACAAGGTGCACAAAAATCTCCTTCGCCAGGTTTCACCCCTTTTTTATTTCCTACTACTGCTATTGCAGTAAATTCTTTTTTCCCTTCAGAAATTGCTTTAAAGAAAGCTGTTCTTTCTGCACAGTTTGTTGGTGTAAATGCTGCATTTTCTATATTGCAGCCCTGATATATTGTTCCATCATCACAAAGTAAAGCCGCACCTACATTAAAATTAGAGTATGGAGTATAACAAAACTTTTGTGCCTCAAATGCTTTTTCTATCAATACTTTTGCATCTATCATATTTCATTACCAAACCTTTCTTTAAAATTCCAATATATTACTATATATTGAGGAATTAAATTGTACCACTATTATACAAGCATGTAAATATAATTTCATGTAGATATCCAACTCTAAAACTAAATTTATGTGGTAACTTACCGAAATCATAAATATTTTGTTCCGAAAAGCTATGAAAATATCGCTGAAGCTTATAAGCAGCAGGTTGTATCCATTTTAGCATGCTCCAACTTTCCTAGGGGAGCTCGACTCATTACATTCGCTGAGGAAGTTCGAGAACCCAAAATAAAATTTTGTACTCTCACTTCACAAGCTAAAATGGAACAACCTACAGCTAAGAACCTTTAATAGCTCATTTTCAAATGTTTTCTCCACAAATATATTTATGATTTCTAGTGAAGATACGAACTTAAAGTCTTAGCAACTTTATAAATATGTTTATCTGCATAGATGTCACAACTAAGTTCCAAACTTATGCATATAGCTCTCCGAAATAAGGATTATGCTGTTGTCTCAGTTTCTACTTTTCTCCTAAATCTTATAATCTGTTTTCCATCAGAAATAAAGAGCCCTAATAATGTTAAAATAATTCCTATAATTGAAATAAAGGTTATGTTCTCATGTAAAATAACAGCAGATGAAGCAGCCGTTATTACAGGTACCATATAAATATATATGCTTGTTTTCACTACTCCCAAAATCTTAACTGACCAATTCCAAGTTACAAAGCATAATGCAGATGCTCCAAAACCTAGATATAAGATGTTCATTAGATTTGATACATTAGTAAATCTATATAATTGAAGCTTAAAATCACAAATAAATATGGCAGGTATCATAAAAATTAATCCATAGAAAAATACTTTGCGAGTACAGATAATGGTATTATATTGAAATTGACTAATTTTCTTCATGACAACAGAATAAACCGCCCATAAAATAGCAGCAAGTATTGCTAATATATCACCAAATGGATTTAATTTTAAAACAAATTTTCCGTTAAACTCTATAAGAAGTATCCCTATTATTGCTATTGTAAGTCCAATAAAAAAGTATGATGTTAACTTTTCATTATCTAAAAACAGATTGGCAAAAACAGCTGTAAAAAATGGAGCAATTGAAATAATTACACCTACATTAGTTGCAAGGGTATAGCTCAATGCGATATTTTCACAAAGGAAATACAAGGTTACTCCTGCTAATCCAGCTGCTGCAAAATAAAGTTCTTGTTTAAATTCAACCTTTTTAATATGATATGGGCATATGCAAAGCAATGTAAGATATCCAATTACAAATCTAAAGATTAAAATTTCAATTGGTGTAAAATCTTTTAATAATACTTTAGTTGAAATGAAGGTTGTCCCCCAAATTAATATTGTCATAACTGCTGATAAATGTCCTGCTTTAATTTTATTACTACTCATTTTCTTTACTCCTACATCTATTAATAAAAATATTCATATATTGCTTTGGCGTTAATCCAATTAACTTTTTAAAAAAGTTTGTAAAATGACTTTGGTCTGTGAATCCTGTTTTGAATGCTACGTCTATTGGAGCAACTCCTTGTTCCAGCATTTTTTTCGCCTTGCCAATACGAATTGTTTGAAGATAATTATATGGTGATATTCCCTTTTGTTTAGTAAAAGAGTGTAACAAATAATATTTACTTAATCCAGTTAAATTGCTTAATTGATTTAATGTTATATTTTCCATATAATTATTTTCTAGATAATCGCACACTGTCTTAATTTCTGCACTAGCTTCCTGTATAGTCATTTCAGAAACTGGATTTGAATATTCCCTTATCAATTGCTCAATTATGAATAGAAACAATTCCTCTTTTTTTAAATCCTTCTCCTCCTCCATTATCATAAGATGTAACTCTTTTAAAGAAGATGTAAGTTCATTACGGAATAAAACAAATTCCATAAAATTAGGCAGATATTCTTTTCCTGTTATTTCAAATGTGATTTTTTTCATAACATCTTTTTTAATATTAATGCACCTATAATCAAGCGTCCTGTCATCAATTTGTTCGCATGTATGAATATCACCAGGATTGAACACTATTAAATCCCCTGTTTCTATAATGTACTGCTTATTTTTGCAAGACAAATATCTTTTCCCATTCTCAATAAATCCAATGACATAGTAGTCGTGAAAGTGATTTGGAAACTTCTGCATGATACCTTTAAAGTTATAAGCCTCTATGCTTAGCTCTGTATCAAAACAAACATTCCTAACTTCGTTTAACATCTATTTTCCTCCTTTCCTTATGTCTGTTTTCTAAGAATATCATAGAAATTAAAATAGTTCTTGTATGATGTTGTTCAGCTTTTTATTTACAATGATTTCAGAAATTAACATTTACAATAATAGATTTTTATATATTCTTACCGCCATCTATATGGAAACCTTTTAAATATTATGATATAATTTCCATGTATAATTCAATAGTTTTGTGGGCTACTGGTATCACTTACCTCTTTTTTGAAGGGAGGTGATACTTATCAGTAATGACATTTTAACATTACTATTTCAAGGTGGATTATTCTTAATATCGCTGTTAACATTGATAGTGGTTCTTATAGAAAAAATCTCAAAAAAATAGTAGCCCCAGGTTCAATTGGAAGGCTACTATTTTTTAAATAAAAATCTTAGTGATGCCAGTTGCCTAAGCAACTAGAATTATATACTATAGTGAAAAGCATATTGCAGTATGTTTTTCACTATTTTCATTTTTATACTATTTCCTTACACTATATGCAAGTTTTACTGAATAAATCATAGATTTAGAATCTTACTTATATTATATCAATTTTCACTAAAAAATAAACACATATTTTTATTGAAAACTACATCTGTAAAATATTCTTTATATTATTATATCTCCTAAAGTTATTAGTCTTACTCAGTTATTTCTATTCTATTCCCATCTGGATCCAAAATACAACTTTCATAATATCCATCTCCAGTATAACGAGGTTCACTTACTACCTCATAACCTGCATTCCTTAATGACTCAGTAAGATTATTAACTTTTTTAACACTGCCTACAGAAATGGCAATATGAATTAACCCAATATATTGATTAATAGTATCATTTAAATTTGAAGGAATTGTTGGCATCTGCATAACTTCAAGTCTTGCTCCTGAATCAAATTTAATAAAATATGATTCAAATTGTTTTTTATGATTAATATATTTATCTCCAGCAACTCCTTCAAAATAAGTAACATAAAAGTCTCTTAATTTTTCTATATCCTTAGTCCATATAGCCACATGTTCAATTTTCATATTTACACTTCCTTTACCTTTAGTATTAACTCTAAATTTCTACGCTAATATATTAAATTTAATTAAACGTTGTAATCATCAACATCAAACTCATTGTTTTTATAATAATATTTACGATCTTCTTCAGTAATCTCACGCACAACCCTACATGGATTTCCTACCGCTATCACATTATCTGGAATGTCTTTAGTAACTACACTTCCAGAACCAATTACAACATTATTTCCAATTTTAACACCTGGATTTATTACAACACTTCCCCCTACCCACACATTATCACCAATTATAACGTCAATTCCATACTCATAACCTGAATTTCTTGACTCTGGATGAATTGGATGCCCAGCAGTATAAATTGATACATTAGGTGCAAACAAAACATTCTCACCTATTATTACCTTTCCTACATCTAATATCGTGCAGTTATAATTAGCAAAAAAGTTATTGCCTACTTCAATATTTTTACCATAATCACAGTGAAATGGCTGCTCTATACAAACTTTATCACCAGTCTTACCTAAAATATCTTTAATAAGGTCCTCCATTCTATTCATTTCATCTGGACTAAGTAAATTATATTCATGTATTTTTAGCTTATTTTCCATTCTTTCTTCACTAAGTCCATCTAACCAAGCTTTATATGGTAATCCTGCTAGCATTCTTTCCTTTTGATTCATCTTTCTATTCCCCTTTTCTTTATCTATATAATTATTTTATTAATATCTAACATCTGCAAAACTTCATTAGTATAAAATACTTATTTTTCACCTTGAGGTACTTTGTATTTAAATATAGCAATTAATATTAAAGAAACACTATAAACAATTGTAAATGCCAATGAAAATGCTATTCCATTTCTCATTGTTGCTGAATATATCATTCCTGCAATAACTCCTGCAATGCCTTGTACAAAGCTAATAAATGATATTCCTTCTGCAATTAGTTTATCATCTAAATGCCTCTGTGCAAAAGCAAATGGAACAACTTGATGTATTCCAACTCCAATACCAATTATTGCAGTAGATAATATAATCACAAAGTAACTTGATATAAACAATGTTACTACATAAATAAGTGTTCCTATCAAAATAGCGCCCGACATCAATATAAAAATCGTCTTTGTACAACCTTTCTTTGAAATATATATGCCAGAGGCACTCGATAATATCATAACAAAGATATTGCAAGGAGCAAGAACAACAGCACTAATGGTAGTGTTTGCTCCTAAAACTGTCTGTGCATAAAGTGGTATATAATTACCACTACATGAAATGCATGTAGCTATAAAAGTAATTAAAATAATTGTTAAATATCCCTTTTGTTTTAGTAATTTTACAATAAATAATTCTTCTTTATTGCTTCTATTTATATGAAGATTTTCTCCTTTATCATATTCCTTTATGCTGCTTTTTATAATGATTCTATTTTTTGTTTTACTTCTTGGCATAAAAAATCCCACAAATATCATTCCGATTATAAATAAAGGAAATAGTATAGCAAGGGATATTCTCCAACTCCATCTCTCTGTAAATATTCCACAAAGTACTGGACCCAAAATGAGCGTCAAAGAATAAACTGTCTGCATAATTCCAATCCTAACTGGATACTCTTCTTCACATACTATGTCGTTTATCATAGTAAATACATTTGCAAAAAATAGTCCCCAAAAGAAACCTGAAGCTCCTCTAGCAATAAGAAATACAGTTCCACTTGATGCTGCTGCACTAATTCCAACACTTAAAGCGAACGCACCTACACTCCATATATACAATTGTTTACGTCCAAAATATTCTCCTGCTCTGCCAGAAATAAGTAATGATATGCTTCTTGCTAGTGGTTCTATTACAAACATAGCATTAAACAAATCTATCCTGCCATATTCACGAAAAGCTGTAGCCGCATAAATTCCTGTGCTGCCAACAAGGTAGGATGCACATATATCTATTATAACAAGCCCAATAAATACTATATTTGCTTTATCTAAGTTTAGTCTTTTGGCTTTCATTTCTCTTTTCCCACCTTTTTAAATTAATATGACTACAGAAAAGATTTTAATTCTGATATAATATTCTCTTCATTCCTCTCACAATCAGTTCCCCCTATAGATATACTAGGTTTAGTTTTTCCATGAAAATTACTTTCTTCTTCAATTGCTTTCTTTCATTGTTTATATTATAATAATATTCCATAATAACTGCTAAAAATATAAGAATAAGCTATATTTTTATAACAATAGTATATTAATTGATATTCATACCGTTTGGAGGGGAAACTATGCTAAAGATGACACTATTAAATGATAACTCAGAAGTTGTATCTTATAACTTCGCAGATTTTCCTGTTCGTGCGAAAAAGTCCTTGCTTTCAGATTATCCAGCTATGGCTGCTGCTAATCATTGGCATACCGATTGGGAATTCACATTGCTTTTAAAGGGTAAAATGTCGTATTCCGTAAATGGAAAAAGCTATGAATTGCAAGAAGGGCAGGCAATTTTTATAAATTCTGAACAAATGCATTATGGATATTCTACTGATGGCTCTGATTGTAATTTTATATGTATTTTGTTTCCACCATCCATTATTTCTAGCATTACAAGAATCAAGGAAACTTATATACTGCCGGTATGTGAAGATACCTCCAACCCATTTTTTATATTGAATCCCGAAATCACTTGGCAAAGAAACTTGATTGAACTTTTGAAAAACGTTTATGAGTTATGTAATGAAGAAAAGGATGGATTTGAATTACATGTCATGAGCCTTTTTAATACAATATGTTTCAGCCTTTATAACAATATAAAAGATAGCATTTCCATTCAAGAAACAGCTGATGACAAAAAACTTGAAGCTATGCATAATATGACGGGATATATACAGAAAAATTATCAAAAAAGAATCACTTTAAATGAGATTGCCGCTGCTGGAAATGTATGTCGTAGTAGCTGTTGTGATATTTTCAAGCTTATTTTGAATAAGACTCCTGTTTCCTATTTAACAGAATATCGTCTAGAAAAGAGCATTGAACTCCTAAAGATTTCTTCCCTTTCAGTTACTGAAATAGCACTTCAATGTGGATTTACAGGTTCAAGCTATTTTACGGAAATATTTCATAAAACACTAGGGTGTACTCCTTCTCAATACAGAAAAAAGAAATTTAATAACATATGATTAAAAATCAAAAAAATATTAGTGTATATGTTCAATATAATAAATCTACATTAAAAATCTATAAAGCCAAGCTCTCAATTAAAGCTAAAATGTATAAACTTAATCGAAACCTATATTTTTCATGACAAAATAATGTAAATAATAACTATATGGCTATCATCATGATAGCTTATTTTGTTATGGTATCTAAAATAGCACCTCCATATTTATGATATAATAAATTTAATATATAAATCGTAAATTATAATAAAAGAAAGGAGTAATACTCTTGAATAATATAAAATGTGAGCGTAGAATATATAGTTTTAAAAGTGATACTCATGCTCATGAATATGGACAACTTATCTTGCCACTTAAAGGTGCCCTTTCTATAGAAACTGATTATAAGAAATTAGATTTAAAAGATGATTCATTATTCTTTCTTCCTCCAGATTGCAAACATACTTTTAATGCTGATAATACTAATGAATTCCTAGTATTAGATATACCTGATAAAATGCTCAACAAATATGACATGGAAAAAATGTGTGGTGGACAGGATATTTTGTTTGATGAAAAATGGAAAGCAATAAGATATTTATTGTTAAATGAAGCTGATGTTCACAAAACATCTAGCTCTATAAATAACTTATTCCTCTACTTTTATAATTTTATTACTACTGGAAATTCACCTAATTCCATTAAATATATTAATGATAATTTTACCGAAGATATTGATTTAAAAAAGCTAGCAGATATAGAGCATTACAACGTCAGTTATTATAGTGAATGGTTTAAAAATAATATGAGCGTTTCTCCTACTGAATACATACAAAATTTAAGAGTAAAAAGAGCAAAAGAACTCCTTTTAAATACAAACTTAACAGTTTTGCAAATTTCTCAAATGGTTGGCTATGAACACAATTCATCATTTACCAAGGTATTTAAAAACTCAGAAAAAATATCACCTGCTGAGTTTAGAAGAAACATCAAAAAATAGACTAAAAAACAACTGTATTTTAGCAAAGATTTACCTAACAGAAGCGATATAATATAGATATCAAAAATAATAGTCGTACTTATCTAAAATTATAAATGTTAAAAGAATTAGCTTATATAAAGAGAGGATTTGCTTTAGTTATGAAAGAAAAAATCACTAAATTGATAAAAAGCTTTATTAAAGAATATGAAAGGCAAGATAATATTTCAACAAGATGGGGTGATCCTTTAGTAGGTTTTGCTGATGCTAATGATCCTTACATTTTAAATTTTAAGGGGCTTATTACACCAACTCATAAATTACCAACCGATGTACTTTCCGATGCATCAATTGTCATAGCATACTTTGTCCCATTCACTAAAGAATTGGCTAAAACCAATGGAACTCCTGGTGATGTTTCCTCTCCCGAATGGGCATTAGCTTATGAAGAAACTAATGCAATGTTTGTTAAGCTTAATGAATATATGATATCAGAACTGCGAAAACTTGGATATCATGCAGATATTTCGCCTGAGGCTTCTACATTTGACCAGAAGATATTAAAAAGCAATTGGTCCCATAGACATTTTGCAAAAGCAGCTGGTCTTGGAACCTTTGGTATCAATAATATGCTTATAACTAAGGTTGGATGCTGTGGAAGGTATAACACCATTGTAACAAATCTAGATGTAAAAGCAGATTCTCCTTTAAAAGAAGAGCTTTGCTTGTATAAAAAGAATGGAAGCTGTGGTGTATGTGTAAAACATTGTCCATCAGGTGCATTAACTTTAGATGGATATGATAGACACAAATGCTATATGGTGCTAATGAAAAATGCAGAATTATATACAGAGTTTGGAAGTTCTTACACCGATGAATCTGGTGATGAGCCAAACAGTATAGGTAGTGAAGTATGTGGAAAGTGCGTAGTAAATACACCATGCACATTTTTTATCAAATAGCTTGCATCTGCGACATTCCCTCTCTACTATAAATAGACTACTTAATAAACTCAAAAGCTTATGTGTAAAATTCCTCCATCGCAATATAAAATGCTCTAAACTTAAGAACCCAAATATAAAACTTGGCTTCTCACTTTTAGAGCATAACTTTTAATGAATATTTTTATTACATCCTCACATAATAATTTTAGTTATATAGTATATACCTTAAAATTATGAAAGAAGGCTTATCAAATGAAAAAATTCATATATACTCTTTCTATCTTTTTACTCCTATTATTTACCTTTAATACAATAACAATTACCGCTCAGTTAAAAACGTATTCCCAGGGCTTTTATGCCATGAAAGATCTGAATTTAAGAGAAAATGTTAGCTATAAAGTCCAGAATCATGAGCCTTATGTTGAAGGGCTATTAATAGTTGTCGATTCTGATAGAAAAATACAACAACTTATTCGAATACCCGCTAACTCCACTGAAATTCCTATAGCCCCTCTTAAATATGATTATAAATTTATAATATATAATAATATTCTTTTGACTTTTTCTTAAAAGGCACTTCTGCAGTGCCTTTTTAATTTACTTTAACGCTCAATTTTCTAAAATTACGCGTTATTTTAGCTATAAAATATACCGCAAATTCTCTTTGAACAATAAGGTAAGTATAAATACTTACAATAATTTTTTCATTACAAAATTAGTTAATAATTGCCCCTTTCTTTCAACTTCTTGCTGCCTCACTATATGATAGCCACGTTTTTCAAAAAAAGGCTTTGCTGTTATAGATGCTTCCACTGTTATAACTTTAAATAAATTGGTTTTGTCCATCTTATTTTACCAATCACTAGATCCAGAATCTGAGCTAGATGATGAGTCATCTGAACTTGAACTTGAGTCGCTATCTGAATCCCAACTAGATGATGATTCTTCTGATCTTGAACTTGAGTCGTCATCTGATCCCCAACTAGATGATGAACCATCTGAATCCGAACTTGAATCACTATCTGAGTCCCAACCGCTTGTACTATTATCTGAATCCCAATTACCAGATAAATATACTGAATCGCTACTTGAATCTGATGATGAGTTAGACTCCTTAGAACTGTTGTTATCCAAGCTATTAGAATTATATGATGAAGTTTCCCTATAATGTTCGTTATCATCTCTATATCCATGTTCTTCATGATAATGCTCATCATAATGTTCATGATGGTTACGTGAAGATTCAGATACCATTTCACCTACGATCATACCTTCTAGAAAATCATTATTACTATTGTTGTTATTTATTATAGTAGTATTATTTACATGGCTGCCTGAAGGATATGTATCATAATTATTTGATGCATTATCTGATGTCCTTGTTGAGTTATTATTAAAAGCTGAATTATTGTTATTAAAATTAGAAGAAGACTCATTATTGTTTCTATAATCCGAGTCATTTCCATGACTTGAATAATTTTGTTTTGTTTCACTTTTACTTATATTGCCTGAATGAAATGAGTTATCATCAGAATCTAAATATGATTCTAAATTATTTTCCTCAGCGAATTTCCTTTTTCTTTCTTCATAATCTTTATTCATTTTATTTTTTATGACTTTAAATAATATTATTGCAATTAATATAATAACTATTATAATAACAAATACCCCAAAATAATTTGTTTTATGGGATACAGTTTTTGAATAACCATCCTTTACCACTTCAGCTTTGCCAGTATTAACTGCCTTAGTTGTAACTTTTTCATCGAGTGCCTTTCCAACTTTCATAATTCCACTATCAAAATTGTTAGCTTTAAAGTCTGAATTTGGTAATGCAACAATATTGGATATATCTGATTGAGACAAAATGTCATTTGCCTTATCGCCAACTAAAATTTTATTTTTCTTATCACCTATTGATGTTACAAATAAAATGTATTGCTCTCCACTTATATTGCTCTTTGCATATTCTTTCGAGTAATCATCAATACTTTTTCCATTCAATGTTTTGACTACATCAAATTTAACTATTACATCTGTATTCTTTTCTATTTTGGCTAAGTTTTCTTCAACAGTATTAATAGTATCTTGTTTTAGAACTTTGGCATCATCTACTATATGCTTACCTGCTGCATACACCCCAATTGTCATTAGTAATAATAATATTAAACTTGATAAAATAATCTTCTTTACTTTCATCTCTTTTCCTCTCTTTATTATAATTTATTTTTGATATAGTTAGTTTATATACTATAAATTAACTATAATTTTCCTTAATTTTAAAAAGTCTATTGAGTATTCAATTCACTTAAATTCAGATATCTTTTCACCATAATACTTTTCAATTTCAAAATTATTACTCTTGATTATATTAATTATTAACTTTAAAAATTACTGTAAATTGTTATAAATTATATATTTATTATCTTCATATATGCTAAAATCAACAGCTTGTACTAATTAATCAGTTAATTTGAATCTAACTTATATATACAATTTTATTGACCGTTCTTTGATTTTAATACAGATCATTATAATTTATTGTCATTAAATACAACAAATACTGTAGTTCCGTTAGTCAATAGAATTCATAATAAGTATATGAAAAAGTTTTATAAGTAATTGTTTTCATTTTATATCGTAACGCCTAGACTTACTATATTCATAAAAAAGCTCTCCTCTTGCATTCTCCTGTAAATTTAAACTCAATTTCTATTATGAATCAATTATAGCATAATTTGTAATAATTTTATTATTAGATTTTCAAATTATATCATTTTTTGTCATTATTTATTTTAAATATGATATATACTCTTCTAATATTTATTAGTATTTTAGGCACAAAAATACTCCCTTTAATGTGGACAGATCTTTAATTTTAATCTGTTTACATTAAAAGGAACATCTCACTTCTAAAATAATTCTATGCTTATTTATTGTATAAAACTAAGCTTTAATTATTTCACTATATTGGATTTTATCCTCATAGTTATCGTAAATATATTATTACTTAATCTTTTTATTATTAAATGGCAATATAAAAACAATAAAGTAGAAAGTTGCTCCAGCCAAAAAAGATTTAAGCAAAAAGTGATATTCTCTTGAAGAAAAGTTCTCAATAATTAATGTGCCAATAATATTAAATACTGCAGCAATTAGAAATAAGCTAATTCTCATATGTCTTTTACTATTTATTAATCTCTCTATACCTAATTTTTGACAAAAAAAGTCCGTTATAAGATATGCTACAAAGCAAGCTACAAATCCTAAAAATAAGCTATTCATAAAGATCATTCCCCTTACCATATAAATTGCAACCAAGTTATTTCCCCTCTATATTTCTATTATAGCATATACTGTAAATGTATTTTTTGTTTGTCCAAAATTCAAAAAATGTATTATTTATTTCTTCTACTAAATATTTTTACACATAGCTGTAACAAACAGCCACTTATAATTACTAATATAATATAACTAGTTATATTGTGTTTCAATTTGATAATTTCAAATCCTATATAGAAAGTTAAAAAAAATAACACGAATATAGTTAGAGAATATATTATTCGAAACATCTTATTACTTTTCATGTATTATCACTCTCCAATGAATTACTATTATTAATTGTGCGGTTAGCTTGTCTTACTCGCTCACCATTGTCAGTGAATTAATTATTTTGAACTAGAATTATGCTTTTAATATTCCATACTATTATTTTAACATTATTAGTTCAAAGCCAAGCATTCCTGTAATAAATAACCTTAAAAAGTTTTTATTATTTTAAAATGTCTTTCTATCTAAAATATAATGAAAAGAAATAATAAATGGAATTATACAAATAAATCCTACCGGCATTTGCATTGGAAAGTTAAAGTAGATTCTTTTATGGTAATAGGCATTTGTAGATAGAATTGATAATAAATATCCCAAAATTGTACACGTACAAATCTTTTTCATGTGATTGCGTTTTGTGATAAAACCTAATATAGTTCCAATAAAACTAATAATCGCTAGTGTACTCATCTCTAAAACAGTACTATGCCATAGTGAAACCCCTGCCGATAATTGACTTAAGTCATGCAAAAAAGACATATAGAAAAAGACGATTATACTCATTAATAAGTTTCCTATAAATAGACTTAATTTACTTATACAAGTTAGCATTGGCTTAAAAAAGTTATTTATAGTATTCACACCTTTCTTTATTCATATATATTATAAGTGAAAATTCACTCTTGGCTAAAAATCCTGCTCAAATCCCTAATTCTTCACTGATTGTAATATATTTTGTAAAGGTAGTATTACTTAATTTTCAAAAAATATCACTGTAATTTACTACGTAAAATTTTAAAATTGTATAATAAAATTACATACTACGCTTTTGCTCTTGATTACTTTTATACTAAATCTGCTATTCATTTTCATCTTATAAAACTTATACTTATTTGTAATATTGGTTTATAATCTTAAATGCAATTTCTTTTGCCTTTTGTCCTGAAATTTCATTTCCCTTACCTTTATTTAAATGAACTGCAAATGAATACTTTTCATCTCCCTTTTCAATCATTCCAACAAACCAGGCATTATCTTCGCCTCCTGTACCCGTTTTACCATATACAAAAACATTATTAATTTTATCTACTAACATTATTTCTTTAAGTATTTCAATATTTTCGTTAGAAAAATCAGTTTTGCCATCAAAAATATTTGATAAAATCTTTACTTGTTCTTTAGGTGAAATTTTCAAGGAAGACTCTAACCAAAAACCATTTAATTCTGGAAAGGAATTAATACTTCTACCTCTCCATTCACTTATATCACAGTTTCCATAATGAATTTTATTAATTTCTTCTTGCATGCTATCTTGGCCAACTTTATCTATAACAGATCTAAAATACCAAATACAGGATGCTTGAAAAGCCTCTTTTAGGTTCAAATCTCTATTCCAATCATCTATAGGATATTTAGTTCCATTATAATTCATTTTTGTTTCAGTAGACGTTAGTATACCTTTCTTAAGGCCGATTAATGTTGAAATTATCTTAAATGTTGAACAAGGTGATACCTCTTTTTTACATGCTTCTTCATTATAAACCTGATATTCTTTTTTATTATTATTTAAAAATATCGCACACCCTTCAATACCATTAAAGGCTTCACTGTAGTCAACAGATTTTATTGTGAAATTGTCACTAGCAAACGAATTTATTAAACTCTTTTTATTATCAATTAATTTATCATTTAGATTTGAATTCTGATTATTACAACCAATCATCTGCATACATATCATGCAAGTTAACATAATATTAGTAATTTTTTTCATTCTAAATGTTCCTTCCTGAATTTAATGACAAGGCTACATAAATATTCATGTTTTTTCACAAATAAGTTATAACATATTTCATATTATGTATAATACTGAATTAAAGATTGGTACCCACTTTTTACTATGTCAATTCTACATATTGTGCATAAAGAAATATGTAAATTTAACCTCCTAAATAATAATATTTTGGCATATTATCTAATATATATTTCTTCATTAACACTACTATTTCTTACAGAAGCACATTTTCCACTTAATTTACCTTGATTATCGATATTTAAAATAACTACTTCATATTCAAAATTTATTTCACCATATGCCAAAAGCATCTGTCTATCATGAGTTGTACCAATTCCATGTAATTGAACTTGATTATTTACGGACCAACTTAAGTCATATAAATCATCACTTTGATCCTTTCTTATAATTTTTAGATCAAAAACATGAGATTCATATTCTTTTATAAAGTACCTAACCTTATAATTTCCTTCAAAACTTTCGCTTGTTTCATTCCTCAATGCAACCCCAGAACCTAATGTATCAAAGTTCTGTGTTGAAGCCCAAAGAGCTGAATTTGACCGTAAATCTCCTATCTGTTTATACACACCAACTCCAGCAATTGGAACTTGCTTTAAATATCTTGATACAAGTAGCTTGTCATCGATCAATATTCCAATTCCAGAGTACTCATAACTAGAATTTTCTTTATCTCTCCTCCACGTGCATTTATATGTTTCACCTATCTTTTCAATATTAAGGTTCCCTTTCCCATCATTAGATTCCCATTCACCTAAAATACATTCTTCTTTATAACAGTTCATTACTTCGCCCTCCCATAATCATATTTACTATATCAATAGCAATTTAATACCATTATGGTAAATTATAGCATAGCATGCAGCAACTTATGGCACAACTTATAAAATTCATAGTTTATTAACTATTGTTAAATAGTTATTCTATGAAATATAAAAATCACATTATTTAATTTTCAAAGTTTATTCTAGTTAATTAGAAAAGATAAGATTTATGGCCGCCTTATAAATTGAGATTTAGTGAATTTTGGTTGTATATCTGCTATTGTATCGGGAAATAAATTTCAATCTGTGATTCTTTATCTTCAGCTCCTAAAAATTTCTCTGTATAGCATTCTAAATCATCTCTGTCATCAAGTTGAAAACTACTATTAGGAAACCAGACACCCCAAATATAATAATATGTAGAAATCAAGTTTTTTACTGCACCTTTGTGTATAAATTTAGCATACTTTCCGCCACTAATTTCTTTTAATTCCATTCCTTCTGGAATATTATTGTCACTCGATGTTTCAATTCCTATAAATAAAGTGGTTTCACTATTTTTATTAAATGTATTTTGCAGGCATGTACCACTTGTTTCATAAATACTATATCTATTATTATTTATTGAAATATACTTTTGCTTCTCTAATTGAGCGTTCAACTTTTTCCACATTTCAATACTGTTATTTTTCTCAATACTCATGTAACATCTAAATCCAACAACACATTTAGGTTGAAATGTTACTATTTCTGGTTGAAGATTTACATAATTGGATTCAGTGATTTTATCAATTTGCATTGGATTATGATTTCCAATCAACACATCAATACCATTTTTTCTATATTCCATCGGTGTAATTCCATATCTCTTCTTAAAGGCTCTTGTAAAACTTTCAGCAGACTCAAAATACAGTGAAATTGCTATATCTAAAATCCTTTTGTCGCTATGTACAATATTATATGCCGCTTGAGTCAATCTTCGGCTTCTAATATAGCTGCCAATAGTTTCACCCATCACTACTTGAAAATAACGATGGAAATGATAATAAGAATAGGAAACTGCACTCGCAACTGATTCTACAGTCAATGGCTCATACAAGTTCGTTTCAATAAATATAATTGCTCTACCAATAATTTGCTTGTCTTTCAATACAGTTTCCTCCTTATTTAAGGCATAATACTATAAAAATCTTTTCCCGCTTTTTCACAGGGAAGATTCACAATAATTTCTTGCTCTTGTAGCTTTTCTACCATAAAAGTTTTCCATTCATTTGCTTGAGGCGAACCAAATGTCATTTCTATTTTTTTCTCGGTTGTATTAAATACCATAGAGCGTAAAGTTCCAAAGAATTCAGGATAATAGTGACAACACAATCCTTTTGGATAAGATGTAGATAAGATATCTTTTAAATCTTTCTCTGATAATTTTTCTTTTTCACAAAACATTTTTTCTATTGCTTTGTAACGAATCACCGAGTTTTCAATCAATATCTTTTCATATGGCTTTATTTCCGGTAAAACTGTATGATTTGTAGAAATAAGAAATTTCTGCTTAGATTCATTATCCAAAATACGATATGATTTATTACCATCTATACACTGTAACAATGCAATTTTATTACTATTATCAGCAAGCATTAGATTTATATTATATCCAATAGGTGCAGCCATTACCCATGCAATAGCTTCCTCAACATTTTTGCAGTTTTCCAAAATACTTCGAATAACAATCCAAAAAGAAAAACCAGTTACACCAGCTTTCTGTCCCCCTTCAAAATTCCCAACAGGTAATCCATTACTAGCTTTACAAGCTGCCAATCCATATTCATTCATTCCATCACATCGTCCGAATAAATTAAGTGTAGAACCAATGTAACGATATTTCCCTCTAACAGCTGTGTACGCAAAACACATCTCTTCCATCTCATCATTAAAATCGTAGTTACGTGCCATCAAAGTGTGTCCATTTTCAATCTTGTTTGGTACTGCAGACATTAAACTACATCCACGTTCTAAATATGTCATTGCATAAAAAATTGCTTGTTCTTTGGAAATTCCAACTGTATCTACGAATCCTTCGATTTCCTGATTTACACCACTACAATATCGATCAAGCAAAGTTAATATTTCTTTTAATTTACTTTGTGGATAGGCATTAGGTGGTAAAATTATCTTTTTCAATAAATTAGGTTCAGATAAAATCCAATTCCCAATCTGTGTTCCAACCTCATAACTTGTTCCTACAAAATTCTTTAAGTATGTCTTTGTCTTTTTCATAAGAAACACCTCATCTTTCAAAAGAATTATAAGGTAAGATAAGGCGACATACTTGATATTTTCTGCGGATTTTTTATATAATTTTTTATTAAAATTACTATTTACTGTTTTCAGAGTAAAATTTCAAAGCTTCCCCAATAAATTCAGATGCTCCTTTTCCATATTTCTTATCAATGACTTTTATATACATAGTATTTGATAAATAAAGTTCCGCAGTATAAGCCCAATAATTTTCTCCCCCATCTACTTTTAAAGCTTGATTTTGCTTTTGGGTCTCATCTGCTATTTCATGAACAATTTCTTGAACTTCTTTTAAAGAAGGATCTTTAGTTAAATCGAATGTAAGATTATTGTATAGCTCTTCTATCTTTGGAAGCTTAGTACTAGGACATTTTTTTAGAGCTTCTCCTATAAATTTTGATGCTCCCTTCCCATATTTCTTATCAACTGCTTCTATCCATTCAGGATATACTGAATATAGATTCGCCATATAATACCAATAAACATCTCCATTATCCATTTTAAAGGCTTCATAATCTTTTTTAGCTGTATTTATTATTTCTTCAGCAATTTCTTGAAGCTCCTTTGAAGAAGGATCTTTACTTAAATTAGCTGTAAGCTTTTTAAATAATTCTTTTAATTTAGGATGCTTATCTTCTAGACAATCTTTTTTAAACTTATCGATGTGTTCTGCTAAAGTTAGAGATTCACTAGTAAGATTTTTCTTTACAGCTTTAGCATACTTTTCAATACTTCCATATTTCTTTATAGCTATTTTAGCAATCTCATCTTCTTTCGCTTTACATTTTTCAATAAATTCATTATATTTATCTATGCTTCCATATGTTTTAATCACTTTATCTTCATGCTCTGTTTTAAATTCTTCCAACACATTATAATATTCACTCATATCAAATTCTCTAAAATCCATAGTTCCTTCTCCTTTTAATGTTTTATTTATAAGGTCTATTAAACCATTCAATCTTTTTCGCTTTAAAATAAGCAACTTTCTTTGATTTTCTAGTGCCTGCATTTTATCAAAGTATGGACTTGACATTATATCTTTAATTTCCTTCAAAGGTATATCAAGCTCTTTAAAAAACAAAATCTGCTGTAAAGTTTTAAGAGCTTCATCATCATAAAGCCTGTAACCTGTTTCTGCTATTTCACTAGGCACCAATAAGCCTATTTCATCATAATAATGCAGTGCACGCACACTTATTCCTGTCAAATCCGAAACTTGTTTTACTGTTCTCATTGCTACACCTCTGAATTTAATTTTAGAGCCTTAAATATTATTTAGTAATCTGCCGGCAAAAAATTTTGGTAATATATTTAATCTCTATTTTTATATTACACTATGACGTGGTGTTAGGGTCAATACTGTAAAAAAATATCGCAAATTCATTCTTATTTATGAATAGTGCGATATCCTATTTTACTATTTAATTTTCATATATAATAACATCTATAATCAAATCTTCTAAATTAAACTTTATCAATCAAAATAAAATAATTCTTCAAATTTTTTATCTAACGCGATGCAAAGAACAAGCGCTAATTTTGCAGTAGGATTAAATTGCCCTGTCTCAATAGAGCTGATTGTATTTCTTGATACACCAACCATTTCTGCCAATTGAGATTGAGATAATTTTTGCTCTGTTCTGACTTTCTTTAAATTATTATGCAATACTAGTTCTTCCATCTGTTCCTTTTTAAATGCTGACAATTAAAACCACCCCATGCCACTTCCAACAATTGAAGCCATACCAGCAATTGCCCCAATAATTTCTAAAATAGTACATATTAAATACACTTTCTTATCTCTATTATAATAATAAACTGTCCCGCTTTGCCCAATCATTGCGATCAACAAAGCTAACGAAAACACTCTGTAATCTGCAAAAGCTCCGCCTGTTATAAGTTTTTGTATAAAAAGAATTATTGAGAAAATAGCAAATATAATAATCACTGCAAAATAAGAATTCTGATTTGCTGATTTTTGAATATATCGCTCACGTTCATCATTTAATAAGTTTTCTTTTTTGCTTCTTGCTAAAATTTCATCTCTATTCATATATATTCCACCTTTCAGTTTTTCGACAAGTATACTTGGTACTTTTATTATATCATGCCAAGTTTTATTGTCAATATTTTTTCCAAGTTTTCTTTGCATTATATATAGACCCTCTAGATTACTCTCCATTTACAAATTTCCCATCAAAAACGCAAATTCAAATTCTTGAATAATATGATTTTAAAATTGTTTATTTACTTTTTTATTGATTCGTTATGTAGAACAGTTGTGCATCTCGAACTACAATATATATGCTCTTATAATATAAACAGAAATAAGCAATAAGTATTCGAACTGTTCTATTTATATAATTTATTGCGTAAAAAAAGACGCATCAACCGTTGATACGTCTATTAAATCCAAATGTTTTCTCTGTTAAAGCATTAAAACTCGCTCTATATGCACCATCATCACCAGCTCCAATAATTAATCTATACTTTTTTCCATTAACATTTATACATTCCACAATCTTATTTCCTCTAATTTTATAAACTATACTTGCCTTGTAAAATTTATTAGTGTTACTCAACACTAAACAATATACTTGATTTTATATTATAGTGTTCTAATTACTGACTGAAATCAAAATTCTGAAGTTCACTTGATGTTTTTCGAGTCATATTAAAGATAATATATAGTAAAACTATTAATTGTAACGTTGCTCATGCCAAAAATTAATATAAATATAATATTCATTTTACATTATGCTGTTTAGGTATTCTAGATTCACAAGGTACATCTATCTGACACTTTCCACAGCCATATCTAGGCTTATGTTTTTCCATTGTTTTGTCCAAAAATTCAGAGCATATGATATGATTTTTCCCATTTTCTATGGATATTGCATTAGCTGGACAATTTTTTACACATTTACCGCACATTGAACAATATTCATATATATTTTCGTATTCTCTCTTATCAGGTGATAAATATAATTCTGTAATTATGCTACCAAGTCTTCCTGATATACCTTTCTTTGTTATAAGTCCTTTAGAAAGTCCGAATGTTCCAAGTCCGCATACAAAAGCAGCATGTCTTTCAGACCAGTTGCTTGTAAATTTTTCTTCATGATTTGGATGATTAGCATTTGACCAGAATCTTTCATCTAAAGTAGGTACGACACTGTTATATCCTGCATTAATCAATTCAGACTTTAAATGCATACACAACTTATTTAATAAACTCTGACCTTCAATACGTCCATGAAGCCATTCTTCAGAAGGCCATGACATGTTCCTTCTATTTCCTTTTTTAACCGCTTCGCTAAATGGTAAGAAAAATGACATCACAGTTTTTGATTGTGGTAACCACTCTTTTGGAAGCATGAAGTGTTTTCCAATTGCTGATGGTTGTTTCAATAATGTAAAGTACTCATCATCAACAGAACCAAATGCCAGAATTGGAGCATCAAAAATTTTCATTCCTACAACATTTTCTGAAATAGCTATTTCCTTTGTTATATAGTTATCTTGTGAATTCTCAACAAAGTCTTCTGCGGTTTTTATAAAATATTGTTTATCCATCTTTCCCATCCCCCTAATTTATATTACTAACACGCTATTTAGTTTTACTATGTAATCTATTCAAATAAATAACCCATCATCTTTTCAGGATTTTCTAAAAACTTTCTTGTTATCATATAGTTATCAGTCTTTTTATAAGGAGTTTTCGTAATTCCATCATCATCAATAACAAATATATCTGCACCTGGGTATGCCATTAATATTGGTGAATGAGTTGCAATAATAAATTGTGATCTTTTCTTTACTAGTTCATTAATAATAGTAAGATAGCCATTTGTTTTAGAGGTGATAATGCAGCTTCTGGTTCATCCAAGATATATAATCCATTTCCACTAAAACGATTTGTCATTAGTGTAATGAAGCTTTCACCATGTGACATCTTATGTAATGATGTACCTCCATAACTCTTTATAACAGGAACTCCCCCAGAGCTTTCTAAATCAAGTTTCTCTATTTCTGTAGCTACATTATAAAAACTTTCCGCCCTTAGAAAGAAACCATCGCGAGGCCTCTGCACACCTTTAACTACAGTAATATATTTATATAAATCTGAATGTGTTTCTCTTGATGAAAAACAAAAGTTTTTAGTTCCTCCTTCTGCATTAAATCCACTATTAACAGCAATAGCTTCCAATAATGTTGATTTCCCGCTACCATTTTCACCAACAAAAAATGTTACATTTCTTGATATGTCTAAGCTGGTTAAGTTATTAACTACAGGTAACTCTTTAATATAGCTATCATCTTTATGAATTTCTTTCTTGAGACGTATTTCCTTTATATACATATTATCATATAGCACTCATATATCACCTCATTGTTCCTTTTTCCATTGAAACGTATTTCTTATCCCATTAATTTATAAGTTTTTTTAGAGTAATATAGTGAAGAAATTCTTCCTTTTTATTTGAATAAGGATCACTTTCATTAAACTCAAATTCAATTGAAGTCTTTTGCTCCTTATCAATATATGTGACATCATATCCATCACCGCTACCCATAAAATCTGAATAAGTTTTTTTTGCATAATTATCACCATAAGCCTTTAATACATCTGAAAATTTAGACTCTGAGCCTATGCCTCTACTTGTTACAAATTTTGTATCATCTGACTTATTAGGATATCCAACTGATATCCAAGCAACTTCATTATCTTTATCTATTTGGAAATATGCATAATACGGATAATTATCAAATTCTAAACCTCTTAATCCATTTTTATTAATATTATCATTTGTCAATTTTCCAAATTTCTCTTCTAAAGCCTGTATATCAACTTGTTCCATTAAGCAAACTTCAGCCAAACTATCATCTTTCAAATTTGTACTTTTTACAAAAAGATATTTCTCTGGAAATAATATATATGCTATACCAGTTAGAACAGCTATTATACTTGCTATAATTAAATATTTCCTCTTAATTACATTTCCCCCTTTCGGGTTATTTCCCCCAATTAAATTTAGTTCTTTATATAATCTGATGCATTCTTATGCTCAGAAGGGTTTGAATGTTTAGAGTTATATATACAACCTGTTTAATCCCATCAGCAGACATATGTGGTATGTATTTTCCAATATATCCCCAATTACCTGTTTTTTGAATTGTATCTATAGCTTTTGCATCTGCTTCATTTGCTGAAATGCCACTAATATTTCTCTTTATATTCTTTTCTAAATTGCTTTACAAAATATAAAATCATCATTGCACCTAAAATACATCCAAGTACACCTTCTCCATTTATTTTTATTATATCTCCACTTATCACCCCAGATGTGTTTGTATAAATATCACCGAGCATCAAAGGATTAACCACATTCCACACCGAGTGCAGAAATAGTACTGGTAATAAACTCCTTGAAGAATAGTAACAATAAGATGAAGGAAAACTATATGTAAAGGCAGCAAATGCTTGGATAACACATAGGAATAATGGATTACCTATTCCAGTTGCCTTTGCCAAAAGAAAAACAGCAGGAATGTGATACAATCCCCATACTACACCTACAATTATAGTTGCTTTCGTTTTACCATAATCTTTTGTTAATCTAGGGAGTAGATATCCCCTCCATCCATATTCTTCTCCCAAAGCTAAGAATAAACCAATAACTACAGACAGTATTAGAATTATAATACTTTTGAATGTGAATTCCTTGTTTATACTGATATTTCCGACACCAGTAAGTTGAACTATAAATGAGCAGACACCTATAAAAACAATAGGGTAGAAAATTCCAAACAATACTGATTTTAAAGTTGTGTCTTTAAATAAATTTGCTTGATGATCATTTGTAATCTTATTAAAGATAATAGCTAATATTGCAGGAATGAACATGATTAAAGCAAAATCATTTTTACCTATAGTAGGATTAATAAACAACATAATTGTAATAATCCATGTAATTAAAAGAACTGTAATAATATATACTTTTTCAGGATCTTTTCTTATAAAATTCTTAACAGTCATAGTTACCTCTTTTCTACAAAGGATAATCTTAATATTATTGCTATCAAGTTACTGATAATTAAAACAAATTAACTATATTATTTTTACATTTTTCTTTTAAATTCAAAATATAAAATATTATATAAACATATATCATTCAACTTTCCAGAAAACATCTGCTTAATTTACTGTATTAAATTTGTTAGATAATGATTTAATTCTATTTATATATTGTTTCTTACACTGATTTTTTACAGAAAATATAAGTGACAAGAAATCCTCTATCATCTTCATTTTCTATATTTTCAATTAACTCAAAGGATTTCTTTAAATTTTCAAAATCTGCTGGTTGAATAAGATCCTCTTTTCTAATTTTAGAATCAACCTTATGCTTATGCCCAAAACCACAAACAAATAAAATACCATTATCAGTTATATGATTTTCTAAGTCTCCAAGCTGCTCTTTACTTAACCTGTAATGATTGATTAAAATATTATCAAATATTCCAATATCCTTTAAAGAATTAGATATACTTAAGTCAACTTGCTTTGTATTAACTAAATAATTATTTCTTTTAGCAAATGTCTTAAGCCTATCAAGAGCTTTACTACTAAAATCAACACCTGTTACTTCGAATCCATTTTCAAGTAAAAACAAAGTATTTCTACCATCTCCACATGCTATATCAAGAACAGATCCTTTTTTGAAATATGTAATATTTTCAGTTACCGATTTTTCTGGATTTAGTGGATTACCACTTCTATTAGCAAATTTATTATCCCAGTATTCTCTATTTCCCATATACTCCATCTTGTTTCCTCCAACAATACATTGCGCAATCATTTGCCATCCTTTATTAATTATAGTATATTTTGTAAGTATTTAATATTTAATTTTCAAAGAAATATTTCTACTTTATATAAAAACTTCATTCTTTTTATATAGAACTTTTCAGTAAAATTTTCATAGTCATATGGAACAAATACGTATTCATTTCGGTTAGGTATACGCATAAGTGCAAATTTCATTGCGGAACTATATATAGATAACCTAATTATAAGTTATATTTATACTATGAAATGTATTGTAACTAGAAATAAGAATTATGCTTTTGTGAAATGTTTCATTAGGAATTTGATGGTTTTGATTCTTAGATTAAAAGTTGTTCCAAGTATGCTAGTTCAAAGCTTGCCTTTGAGTCTAGCATATTGGACGCAACTTGTGATCTTAGAATCATCCATCATAATTTCCTTAGAAACTGGAACAATAGCATAATCCTTATTTCGGCGAGTCATATGCATAAGTTCAGGTCTTAGTTGGGTTATCTATAGTATTTATTAAACAAAAAATATCCCAAATTCATCATTAATAATGAATTTGGGATATTTAGACCTGTAGCTTATTTAATTTAACAACTATTATCTTTTCAATTGTTCAGCAAACGACTTTCCTACTGGATCAGCATCATCTAAACATTCAGGATCTCCCGCAATCAGCCCTGCCTTCTCATGCCAGAACTCGCTGAACATTATATATAGTGATTTAAGCCTATCTATATCGCCACCTTCTGCTAATGTTTTTGCAAGGAAATCAATGGCAAAATACATGGTCTTACTTTCATAATATAGATGCGGATGCGGACCTGGGGCATCTATTACCCATATAATTAAGTTTCCTACCTTTTGCAGACCATAACGAGGAGTTACACCAAGTTCATTGCAGAATGGAATGAGCTGATCATTAAAGTCTATCTTTGAGCGACAATTTATAATAACTAAGTATTTAGAAAGGCTATTTCTAGATAAAACATGAGTAAAATCCACACGCTCTGCATCTCCATATTCCTTTTCATAGGCAAGATCAATGCCAGTACATTCTTTAAAATTAGCAAGTGCACTTGGAAGAAAACGCGTAAGATCAAGTTGTGGATTCGATGCTATTGCAACGCTGCCAGAGATTTTTTCAGCAGTGAACAAACCAGATGTTCCCCCTGATGAAACTGAATAAAAAATGATATGCTCATTAGGGATGCCTAGGCATTTTGCTACTCTCATAACAAGCTTTGCCGTAGCATCGCGGTAATCTCGTTCTTTCGTCCCATAAAACCACCCAACAGAGATGTCAGATTCAAAGTACATCGGATCTTCAATACTTAATAAATGTCCTTTCAGAAACGTAGACCATGACCACTTATGAAAACATGGAAGTGGACCTTTTGCAATTGTCTTATCATCGCGCATGGTATCGAGCACAACGTAAAGATAATCATATTCACTTGCCTGATAAAAGCATTCAAAATGTGCGCCATCAACCTCTGTATTGAACCTGCCTTCTGGAACTCTATCTAATTTTTCAGAATCAATACCCACACTTTCTCCTGTAAGGGCTGATGCATCAGCAGATCTGTATTTCTCATGTCTGCATGCTTCCAGCTTTTCAGCAAAATTTCTCTCGGTGCCATCACTGTTGTACTCCCAGGCTATATTTTCGAGAAATTCTATTGATGGTAGGATGTCTCTATCATCCATTTTCTTATTATTCTTAGCAAAGTATTCTAGATTTTCTTCATCTTTTTTCATAAAAATCAGTCCTTTATTTTCTAATCTTAGAGTTTATTAACTTTCTTAATTATAAAGTGAACTATAAACATATTTTATCAGAACACTTGTTCTAAAACAATGAATTTATTCAAAATAAAATGGCTACGTCATGCTCATTCTTAATCATGCTTTTACAATCTAGTATCCTCGTAACCATTGATATAAATGACTTTAAAAATCGAAAAAATTTATACTAGCCTAGATCAAAAGTAAAGATTTATGTTAAAACATGATTTTCATATACCCATACACATTATTGAAAAAAGAAGATTTTCACCAGATTGTTCTAAACGAATTTGCATCTATATTTTTTCTTGTGATATGTGAAGTATATCATAAGTTGTTCCTTCTACTGATTTTATCTTGCTTAAATCATCTATGAAAAAAAACACATGATATTTCCATTTATCAGGAGTGTAAATAACTATAAATTCACTTTCTTTAATCCTTGGAATATTTTTTTCTATTCCATCTTTAAAATTATTAAGACTTCTCTGAGGTTTTATTTCTCTTTCTATCTCAAATACATATTTACTATCTTTAATTTTATATGTTGTTGTATCAATTAGTGGTATTCCTACATTTACTTTCTGCCATCCAAAAGAAGTTATTATATTGTCATAAAAACCATTAAACAAAAATTTATTTAACCCATTACTATCTTTCCAAACATATAAAGGACAATAGCTATTTTGCAAATTCTGATTTTTTCCTTTTTCTGTTGTTAGATATAATTTAAACTTTAAATCTTCAAATCCATCTGTTTTATATCCGTTGTTTTTTACTCTATCCTTTATTATGCTCATATCATAATCGCTAGGTAATATAATCTTATATTGAGTTGCTATCATTTCTTTTTATCCTCCCTTTTAATTTTAGTTCCAACTTTATTTTTGATTCATAAATGAAATTATTGCTCAACTCGTGCCTTTCCTTTCACACTTACAGTTTAACTCCCATTATAAAAATTGTATAATACTTATAAATAATCTTTAATATCACTAATAGTGATGGCAAATGTAAATTAATTTTAACGAAAGGTTTCTATACTATGGAAATTAATGATCTAAGAATATTTCAGATAGTTGCTTATGAAAAATCTATATCAAAAGCTGCTTTAAGACTTGGTTATGCCCAATCAAATATAACTGCGCGAATTAAATTACTGGAGAATAAATTAAACACTACTTTATTTATAAGAAACAATAAAGGAATTGTAATTACACCTAATGGAGAAAAATTGCTTAAGTATGCAGATAAAATTCTTGAATTAATTGATGAAGTTAATGATGAGTTTCTTACTCCTAAAATTTCTTCTACTATTAAAATAGGTGCTACTCAGACTATTTCTGCATCTGTTTTACCTAAATTATTTTATTTATTCCATGAGAAGAATCCTGAAGTATCTTTAACCTTAAAAACAGAAACTCAGAAAAATCTTCTAGATATGATTTTAAAGAATGAACTAGATGGGGCTTTTATATCTGATGAAATTACATCCTCAAAAATAAAAAAAGTTATTACCTTTAAAGAAAAACTTGCATTAGTATCTTCTATAAGCATTGATTCTATTAATGATTTACAAACTCCTATAATAGTAAATTCAGATGCTGATTGCCCTTATCGTAAGCTCTTACAAAAATGGTTGAGTTATAACAACTATAAGGCTGCTGCTATTATTGAATTTGATTCACTAGAATCTATCCTTCGGGGCATAGATGAAGGTCTTGGCATATCACTTTTACCAAAAAGTATTTTGCCTAAAAATCATAATTTTTTCATTTATGATTTAAAAGATGACTTTTCTGAATTAGAAATTAAATTTGTAGTCAACAAGAATTTAAAAATCAATCCTTTACTTAAAAGTTTTATTAGTGTAACAAATGACTACCTTTTAAATTCTCAGTAATTAATTTTTAACAGTATGGCTTATAGGGCGAATTATTTTTTATACCATTAGATTTATGGCTAATTATACAATTGAAATAAAAACACTATGAAGGTATGGCCTTCAACCCAGCATTATTTTAGCATATTCTGAAGAATATATATGGTAATATTCTTCAGAATAAATATTGTTAAGAATAAATATTCTTAACAATATTTATGGTAAACCATATTAGAATACAGTGGTTTTATAAAACGCTACTCTAAAAAAATTCACTCACTATAAAATATTGGTGCTGATTTAAATATACCTCCTATAAGTATTTACTGATTTAAAGAAGCATGCATTTCTGCTGCTGTATAAAGGTAGTAAGAAAGTCCAGTTAATTGATTTTCAAGTATGCTCCTATGAAAATCATCATCTAAAAAGAACTTTGTTTGAGCTACAAATGATTTTGCATCCACCCTATGACCATGATCATTTAAAAATTTAATATGACTTTTTAATGTTTCCTGTACGCTTTTATCATTAGCCTTTACACCATTTTTCAGAGCATCTTTTATATAATTCATAAACTGCTGTGCTTCCATGGTATCAAAACTCTATCTCATACAGATATTTAAATAATTACAAATTCTCTCTATCCTATAAACCAATTTGCTCAATCCAGTTTTTGACCTGCTGTTCACTAAAATTACTCATAGCTTCAAAACCAGGAAGGATTGTTGATTTCTGGCATTCTTTTGCAATATTGATTTGAATTTGCCCAAAACCTCCCCCACCATGAGTGCAAAAAGGAATAATAGTCTTTCCCTGCAAATCCACGTTTCTTAAAAAACTTAGTATTGGTGGAGCAAATGATTTAAACCAATTGGGAGTACCTAAAAAAATGTAATCATAAGACTTGACTGATTCTTCTCCAGATAATAATTTTGGACAATATCCATTTTCAATTTCATTCCTTACTTCCTTTGCTGCTGTATTATAATTGAAAGCATAGGACTTTTCAGGAACCAACTCTCTAATATCTCCTCCCGTTTGTTTTGCTATTTCTTCTGCTAACATTCTTGTTGTATTTGAAAAAGAATAAAATACTACTAATATTTTGCTCATTTTTACCTCCGTAAATTATAAAATGTTTATTTTCTCGAATCATGGTATAGATTTTTTATGTAAATTAAGATATTTTTCCATTTACATTATCATCATCTTCCTTAGCGCCTATAGGTAATGAGATAGTAAATTTAGTGCCTTCTCCTAACCTGCTACTTACATCTATAGTTCCAGAATGTTTATTTACTATTATATCATGTGAAATACTTAAACCTAATCCTGTTCCCATACCTACTGGTTTTGTTGTAAAAAATGGATTAAAAATACTATTTATATTTTCTTCAGCAATTCCTACTCCATTATCGCTTATTTCACATTTTACATAATTATTTTCACAATAAGTATGAATTTTTATTATACCTTGAATTCCTTTTGACTTTATTGCATGAGCAGCATTTACTAATATATTTAGTAATACTTGATTTATTTCACCATTAATTGCTTTTATTGTTGGAACCACTTCAAAATTTTCTTCAATGACTGCATAATATTTAATTTCGTTATAAGCAATAGTTATAGTTGATTTTATATTGTCATTTATATCATATTGGGTATATTCTAAAGAAGATGCCTTTCTTGCAAATCCAAGAAGGCTTTTTACAATATTCTCTATTCTAGCTATTCCATCTTCAGATTCTGATATTATATCATCCATATCTTCAAATAGAAAATCAATTTTATTTCTATTTCGGTATTCAACAATCTCAAAGAAATTTGAATCATATAAATCTTTATGTGTTATTTTTATATTTCCCTCAATATTCTTATATAACTCCAAAAGATTTTTCAACTTATCTTTATACTTTTCTAGCATATACATATTACTTTTAACAAATCCTAAAGGATTATTTATTTCATGAGCTATTCCGGCAGAAAGCTGACCTATTCCAGCCATTTTTTCTTGATGAACAATTTGCGCTTGTAGTTTTTCTATTTTTTCTAAGTTCTCATTATACTCCCTAGAACTTATTTCGATGCTTCTTTCCAGCAGAATTCTATCCTTATCGAATTCAATATAAGCAGAATTTACAGCCTCCAAAAAAGCTTTGTACTCTTCTGGAATTTTCTCTTCTCCAATATACTTTGATAATTGTCTTTTTAATAATTTATGATAATCTCTCATATTTTCACTTCTCCCCTATGAGTGTAATTGTCATTGTTTGGTTATGAAATTCAGTCACATTATTTTTATTTGAAGGCGCTATTTCTCCATTAGAATAAAAGCCAGTAAATATAACATCATTACCTAAAATACTTCTTACTCCCTCAAGTTCTTCATCTATAATTTGATTTAAAACAACACGTCTTCCTCTGCAGCTTACCAAAATTGCCAACTTAATATCTTCACAATTAATACTTGTAATTGAATTTTCTGCTGCTTTAATTGACCCATTTATTAGATTATTAAAATTTGCTCTCATAAGCTTTCCATAGTAACCTTCTGGTATTTCTCCTGCGAACCTAAGACTATTTGTTTTTTCATCTATACCTGCTACCGTTCTAACATAGCTATATTTATTATCACGTGATCTTATATTTAAAGGAAATAACAATCCACTAACTGGTAGTCTACTTGCATATTCCCCCAAATATTCTTTATATAAATCTAATGCCGGTTTTCCATCTAATTCGTATAATATATTATCCTTTGATTTTGTGACTGTTCTTTCTATTCCAAATGTATCAAATCCACCTACCGATCCAAATCCAATCTTAATCTTTTCTCCATAAAATGCGATTGTTGCTATTAAATTCTTTTTTCCATAATCATTCGCAACTACAAAAGTTTCTTTATATCCTTCATAATCTCCAGCTAATCCTCCTGTTACCTTCACTTTCTCTGGTAATCCATCGACAACTCCTTCTACTAACTTACTACCATTTATGTTTATACCTTCACCTATTAAAAATACATGAGATAGATTTTCCACTGGAATCGCTTTTGCTATTTCAATTCCTTTCTCATAACATTTATTAAAGTCAGTTAATTCTGTAACCAAAAATTTTATTTCAGTACTCTCAAAATAAACAGCTGTTACAGTTAAAATATTATCATTTACTTGGTCATTAAATATTTCACCAGCTGTTGTACAGCCTATTATATCCGCATTAGGATATGTTATTTTTATCTTATTAAACACTTCTTTATTGCAGATAAATTCTTTAGAACCAAATAAAAATATTACTTGGGCCTTCACTAATTTACCTAACGTAATAATGCTATCAACCTCATTCAGTTTATAAAATGCAAATTGCTCTACAACCATCCTCAAATCCCCCTATAATATCTCTAAATAAATTATTTTGAAATGAAACTACTCATCAAATAGTCCATTTAATTCCGCCACTTCCCCAAGCCTCTTTTCGAATATATCTTTATCTATCCCAAGTTCCAAAAATACTTTTTCGTCCAAATCCATTAGGCTAGTTTCTTTTAATATGTCCCAAGCATATTTTCCTGCAATGTGGACTACATATACAATTTGCTTATTAATAACATTTTCATGAAAAGGTTCATGATGATATATTGCTGATTCAACAATAGGAAATGGTATATCCCACCATCTTAAAAGATACCCTCCTATTTCTTGATGGTTTGTCCCAAAACATTTTTTTTCAAATTCTACTATAGCAGTATGGTGATTCTTAACTTCATCAATTATTTCGCTATATTTATCTTGAAAATGATACATCATAAATGCCATCCCAATGTTACTCAATAATCCAGCATTCATTTCGGTTTCTGGAATTTTCTTATTGAGAAATTCATTATAAATAAAACTCACAATCCTATTGGCAATAAAGGATTGCTTCCACAACATTTTCAATTTTTCTTTCCCCTTAGAATCAAATCCTAGACTATCTATAAATGCGGATGAAATGACTATATTTTTAATATTATCTAGCCCAAGGTATGCGACAGCTCTTTTAATTGAACCTGTCTTCACTCCGTAATGAGATGAATTTATAACATGAAGTATTTTTATTGCAATAGAATTATCGGATTCTATTGCTTCAACTATTTCATATATTTCGGCATTACATTCTATTTCATCAATAATTTTTTGATAAGACTCTTTAATTGTAGGTAATTCATCAGCACTCTTTACCAATTTTAAAACATTAATGTTGTCCTTTAGCATATTTTCTACTTTAAATATGTTATCTATAGTCTCAATAAAAATATTATTTTCCCAAGGTTTTAAAATATAAACTTTTGCTATGTTTTTTTGCAATGAATCTAGTATGATTCTTTCCTCTGCAAAACCGCTTAAAATTATGCGAATTATGTCTGGAAATCTATTTTTGACTATACTTAGTAGTTCATACCCATTCATATTTGGCATTCTCATATCACTAACAATTAAATCTACTTCTTGATTTCCAAGAATATCCAAAGCTTCTAAACCGCTCTCAGCCACGCTTATCTCATAGTCCGTATCCATAAAAAGTCTTTTAAACGCTTTTAGTATTTGAATTTCATCATCCACAAAAAGAATCTTTTTTCCCATAAAAATCCCCCCCTATGTTAATCGTATATGTACTAGCAACTTTTATTACTTACCATAATTTATTCTACAAATATTGATATATACCTTTTTTCTTTTCATAATTTGATCCTATTTTTTCAATAATTATCCTAATTTATCACTCGTTGTTTATTTTTAATTATAAATTTTAAAAAACGCCTTAATTAATAAAGCAATAAACTCATTAGAATTTTTTTCTATCTAAAAATAGCACCAGCTAATTTAACAAGCGCGACAAATTTTTTATCTTTAATAAGTTATTGTACAAACAAAGTTTACGAAAAATAAATAAGCCATTTCTTTATGATATAATAGTTTTTCTAGAAACCAATTACATCATTTAAGAAATGACTCAACTACAAGTTATATCAATAAATATTAAATTCAAAAAAATTTATATCTATTTAAATTGAAAATGCTCATAATTAAAATTTATGATATTAAAATTACTATCTTTAAATTGCTTTTTTAAATTTTCTCTCATTGGAGCTGGCCCACAAAAGTAAACATCAACACTATCTTTTGTATTCACAACTTTGGATATTTCGTTTACTGATAAAAATCCCTTTTCTTTTGAATTAAATAAATGCACTCTTAAATTATTACTGTTTAATAGTTGCAATTCTTCTTTATATGCTCCTTCAGCTTCATTATTGTATGCATAAAAAAGATCTACCGAGAATTCTTCCCCTACACCTGATTGAGCAAAGCTCCTAAAAGGTGTTATTCCAATTCCTCCTGCAATCCATATTTGATTCTTGATACCAGTTTTATAATTAAATTTACCATGAGGTCCTGAGACAACAAATTCATCTCCAACCTTAAGTGTATTTAACAACTCCTTTGTATGATCCCCTAATGCTTTAATAGTGAATTGCAATTCTCCATTCTTAGGTGCTTCACTTATTGTAAATGGATGTGAAACAAATCCATTTTCATTATCTAAAATCTTCAAAAAAGCGAATTGTCCTGGTTTGAATTTTATTTCTTTTCCAATGGAATCCCCTGTAATCTCAAAGGTTCCATTAGCTACTATATCTAATTTTTTCACCTTATATTTATACTTAAACGAAATTTTTTCATAAAGGAACACGCTATAAATTGCAGATGTTATACCTATAATATTTATTAGATTTAGCCATATACAAAAAGGTTCCAATGAAAAGACAGCATAAGTTGCACTTCCATAATAGTGATAAATTCCAAATGCATAAGGAATAATCATAAATTTATGAATTGTTTTCCACTTTTCATAATTTAAATTTTTAGCCACAAGGGCGATTAATATAAGTACTATAAATATATACATACTAAAAGTCCCATACATGGCATAAGGATCTTTAGGAATTTTTATTCCATTGGCCCTTTCAATTTTTTTCCCCATACTTATTGTTATATTATGAATAACAGCCAAAGCCAACGCACAAATACTTAAATACTTATGGTAAATATATGATTTATCTAGTCCATCAAATAAGCCATCTAAAATTTTATGCCTAGTTGAAATGAAATTAATAAATGCAAATGCTACCAATGCAAATGCAGCTATTAATTGAGAATATCCACTCATTGCAGATATTTCTCTTATAGGTTCAACAAATAACCATAATACCCATGTTATTATCATACTCATAAGTATAACTAACTTTCCCGACATACTCCTCATACTTATCATCCTTTCATGACTCTCCATATTTATATAAGTTTATTTTCGATAAAGCAAAGTTTTACTCTTGAATAAGAAGAATAAACTCCAATTATAAATGTTATATATATAATATAATCTATTGTGATTATTGCATTATTAGCCCCAATATATCTATATATACATACAATCCCTGGAATTACTAGAAATGTAGCCGAAACTAATCTACCAGCACTATCGAAAATAAAGGACTTGTCCGACTTTTTAATATTTTTGATATACTTTGATGTTATTATAAATTCAATGAATTTCAAACATACGAATCCAAAATACCATATAGGCAAAATTTTTATGTTTATTAACGCTATATATGAAATCATAATATAAAACAAATCTGCAAATACATCTAGTTTTGCTCCTATTAGCGAAGTTGAATTAGTTTTTCTTGCAATTTTGCCATCTAATAAATCTGAAATACATATTGATAAAAATAAAATGCTCAAATTCACATTTCTTTCCTTCGCATATATAAATTGCTCAATTATATTTTGAACAAATAATACTGATAGTATTATTCTTGCTATTGTAATTAAATTAGGTACATGTCTGACTATAATCTTCAAAGAACCCCTCCCCGTTTTTTATTGTTTTAATAAATCATTTTAAGGTAATTAAACAAAACCTTCTAATTTTCTCCTATATATTACAAGTTTACAACAAAAACACCTATATTTCTATAGGTGTTCTTAGAATTTACATTCTAGGCTTAATTTATATAATTTTTCTTATTTAGTATTTACTATTTTCTAGATTTCTCATGCTTAATCTTCATGAATAACATGCTGCCTTTATTTTTTAATGTTATATTTTTTAGGCAAATATATTTTTATTTAAATAATTTTCCTCTCATATGAAAATATAATTCTGGAGTATCTTCCGTAATAACTTTAAATTCATATCCCTTAGATTTATAATATTTTATTATTTGAGGAAGAGCCTTGCATGTATTCTTATGCATATCTGTACAATGCAAAAGTAATATTATGTTTTCGCGATTTTCACTTCCTTTGATTGCTTTTCTATATAAAGTATCTGGTGAGAGTTTTGAATTTAATCCATCAGTATTATCTAAGTCCCAATCATATATTTTAAATCCTTCATTATGCAGTTTTTTTAAATAATTTTTGTTCAATCGTTTATGACTTCCACATGGAAATCTAATTATATTCGGTGAAATTCCAATAGCCTTATTTATCTCATCTCGACATTTAATCATTTCTTTTATAAATGCGTCTTCACTGCTATAAATTTTCCTTATTTTGTGGGTATATGTATGAAGTCCTATTCCGTTTCCTTCATCATAAATTCTTTTTACCACATCTTCTTTTCCTTCAATTTGATTTCCGATTAGAAAAAAAGTTGCATTTACTTTATTTTCCTTTAATACGTCTAAAACATCATTTGTTACTTTGCTACTAGGTCCATCATCAAAAGTTAAATAAATTGTTTTTTTCTTATGCTCACTTATTTTTTCATTTAAATTAACATTTTCATTGAATACTAAATCACATAAATCAGAATTAATATTTATATTGTCTATAAATATAGTTAGAATAAAAAATATACTTACCCCAAAAAATAAGATATGTTTTGATTTAATTCTCAATTTGTTTTCCTCCTTTGTAACTTGCCTCATAAATCTAAAGCTTATTTCACTTTATTATTAGCTTCTTGAATCTTTTTATTTATAGCAATTTTATACATCTGTTAATTATTATATAAAATTACTTAAAATAAAAATTTTTCTGCTTAGAATCAGCTATAAATCAAAGTTATAGTAGATTTTCGTTACGCTGGAGAATTAATTTTCAAATGACTTAATTCATTCTTTATAAAATTGTAGGGACTTTAAAAGAGAAAGCATTAAGCCATATAAGACAAGAAATTTAATAATTTTGATACACTTCTCTATATTGAATTGCTTGGGCGCAAAATTTAACAATTTATCTTCTTTTCTAGTAAATTGTATTTTCTTGAAAACAGCGGCGCATCCATTTGATTATTTTTACCGCAGTCATATACATTCTTGCATACATATAATAAATCATTTATATTATTATGAAGTGTCATAATTCTACGAGTCAGCTGATTATTTTTAAACATTCTTTTCATAACTATTCCTGCTAATTTTGAAGGCATTTTATAAGCAAATAATTCATTATTATAATTTTTTAGATTTACATTTCTAGATGCAATTATTTTTACAGTTTCCCTTATAGTTACTATTGTTTCTGATAAAATTTTAGAGGAATCCATCAACTTTTCTGCTGCCTCAGTCGTATTTTTTATATCACCATATTCTGCTGCCTCAGTCGTATTTTTTATATCACCATATTCTCCAGCGTTTGTTATAACTGCTGCATTTATCGCCATATGAATCCAAATCCATTCGAGCATATCAAAAGGTATTTCAGCTTTAATATGACAATCAGATAATAATTTTAGTAACTTATCATAATTTTTAATATTTGTTTTTTCTTTGCTTTCAAGCATAATATGATCAAATATACAGCAATTTAGTTCATGATCACTTATATTTCCACCTGCTACTGGATAACCAAGTATGTACTCCCATCCTTTGAATAAATTTTCAATATAACTTTTATCTTCCCATATCCCGTTGAAAATTATCAAAGTACCATTAATGTCATTCTCTTTTAATGTTCTTATTACTCCTTCAATTTTTCCAGCTGGAACACTTACTAATATAAAATCATAAGAACTGTTTTTATTTGCGATATGGATCTTATAATTATCATTTTTTTCTTCGCCTTTATTGTTAAATCTTCCATCTAATAACTTGACATTTATATTTTCAGGTACAAATGCTTTTTTGCTGTCTCTTATTAAATGCTCTACCTTGTGTCCCTCTTTTTGAAGAACATATCCATAAGTTGTCCCAATCACACCAAGACCGATTATTAAAACTTTCATTTTCACACCTCTAAATCTCCATTTATCTTCCAGTTAATTGTAACATATTTTGTAAATGCTATCCTGTTGTGTTTTGAAAAAATATTATTTCAATTCAATAAAGCCTTATGAAATTACATATTGAGCGTTCAATAAATCTATAATTTACTGTACAAAAAAAATCGCAAATTCAATTTTCTTGAATAATGCGATTTTAAAATTATTGCATTACTTCTGATAACTAATTTCTATTTTGTCAAATCATAACTTAAACTAATTAAATTATATATTTCCTCCTTTGAAAATAGGCTGTCCAATGCAATTGTAATCCAGTGCTTTTTATTCATATGATATTCAGGAAAAATTCCATCTTTACTTTTTAACAAACTATTTAAAGCAGGGTCACACTTTAAGTTTAATATCTCAGCATTTCCTTTTCCACTCAGACCTAATTTAATTCTTGGTATATTCATAATTACCCCATACCATTTGCCATTCACTTCATGTCTAAGTACAGCATACTCTGGATATTTAAGCCAAGAGTAGTCTGGATTGGTATTAAATTTTTCCTTTACATAAGCAAGAAGCTCTTCCCTTTCTACCATAAAAATTCCTCCTAAAACACCTACTTATTTAACTTTAAATTTTTCTATATCTTTTAATCCCTGATAAACTTCTTCTCTTGGGAAATTACTTTTCCTCAAGAATTCATCACTCTTTTTAATGAGCGAATTATAAAAGTTAATTGCAATTTCATAAACTTCTTGTGAATTATTTTTTTCTAATTCATCAAATATTAAATCTTCCGCTTTATTATAATTTCCTTCGTGAACAACTTTGTTAAGAATTATTTTAAATATATCTATAGAACTCATTTGCTCTATATCAATTTTCTCATTATTTTCTTCTTTTTTATTACAAATAATCTTTCCAATGGATTTCCCAAGCTCCTTAATAAGTTTTTCAATATCCATATATCTTACCTTCATTCTTGTCTAATACTATAGATGTCCAAATTATTAATTAGACTTATTATGTGGACATATTTCCATACTTACCCTATATAAATGGTTAACTTAGCTAGAAATCATAAATATATTTGTGGATAAAACATTTAAAAATGAGTTGCTAAGATTCTTAGTTATAGATTGTTCCACTTTAGCTTGTCATACTGAAAGTTTGATCATGCTAAAATGGTGAAATCTACAGCTTACAATCTTCATCCATATTTGAAATTAAGCTGCGCTAATTCGTAATCTAACTTCTACATTGGGTATCTATAGTATCACTTAAATATCCTTATATTTATTTTCTATTTTCTTTTTTGTATCTTTGATACCTGTCCTAGTAATGTTAAAACAATAAATCCAAGAATGAAAATTCCACCAAAGAATCCACCAATTATAGTAGGGGTCATCACTTTGATTCCTTCCCTTGTATAAATTATAATTGCAAACAATAACGTAGCTACAACTGAGCATATAATACTATAAATTAAATTACTTTTTACAGAAGGTTCATTGTTATTGTAGCTCCATAGACCACTTTTTAAGCAACTCCAAATCATCGAAATGCCCCCACATGCAAGTATTACTGTTTCACCAAGTACTTGCTGAAAAGCAGCTTTCATAAATAACATTTGTATTACAATCACTATTACTGATACACTAAACATAATGCGAAACGCCATATGCTCACATTTATAGAATTCCTGCTGTTGGCGTTCATCAATTTTTTTATTCATTATCATCATCCTCCCAAAAAATATCATTTAATGTTTTTCCAAGTGCCTTGCAAATGGCGATACATAATTGCAATGATGGATTAAATTTTCCAGCTTCTATCATTCCTATTGTTTGCCTTGTTACGCCTACTATATCTGCTAACTGTTCTTGAGATAAGTCCATCGAGGCTCTTGCTGATTTCATTTTAAGATTTTTCACCTGCATTCCTCCTTATATTATTGTCCTTATATTATTGTTGTAATATATACAAACCATAATGTCAAATATATATTGCATTATAGTTAGTATATAATACAACAACTCACTAGCAAACTCAATATTAGTGAATTAAAAGAATATTACGTTTCTACAATTTGTTATTCAATTTTGTTGGTTAGTAACTTATGAACGCTCTGGTGAATGGTTCAACATAAAAGTGGTTATTATAAATTATTAGGCTGTATAATACTACCGCATATAATCTAAACACCACTTACAGATGTGAACTTTATCTCAAATAAGAAAATATTCTTTAAATCATACTCTTTTTTATAATATTGTTTTTAGGCTATAATTGTGACATGGTAAATGGATTCACAAAAAGTAAATAACCATTTGACCTCGAAAATTAACTTCATTATCTACTAGAAATATTATAAACAATCTTTCTCATAATATTTAATAAATTTTCTCTTTCTTCATAAGTATCTAAAGAAATCATTACTTTTCCATAAATTTCTTCTTCAAATTTTATATGCTCCTCTTGTGCTTTTTTCCCTTCTTCCGTAAGATCTAATTTATAAGATCTTCTATCTCTTTTACTAATAGATCTCCTTATAAGATTACGCTTTTCTAATCTATCGATCATATTAGTCAATGTACTTTTAGGAATATTCAATATTTCTAAAATATCTCTAATAATAACTTCTTCTTTCTCGGAAATAATTCTAATTATGGATATTTCATTATCACTAAGTCCTTTTATTCTAGTATATTTAGCTTCAATATCTTTATAGCTTGATTCAAATAACATACGATGCCATAATATATTAAATTCATCTATTTGCTTTTTACAATCTTTATCCATATTGTCACTCCAATCTATTAATGATTATTTTCTTATCTTAGCGCTAATTGCAAAACTCTTATAATTAATCTTTTTAAAATCAAATGCCTCAAATCCGCATTTTACTAAAAGTGCCTTAATTTCTTTCTCAGAATATATTTTATAATCACCATTATTAGATATTTTGCAATATAAATTTATAAATTGTCTACAAATTACTGGTGCCGTTGGATCCCCTATAATTAATAAACCACTATTCTTTAATACTCTTTTCATCTCTAATAATACTTTTTCTGGGCTTGGATAATGATGAAAGGATGCATTACATACAATTACATCAAAAGAATTATCCTCCCAAGGAATATACTCTGAATCACCAACTTTCAATTCAGCTTTGTCCCCAAGATTTTTCTTAGCTATTTTAATCATATTTTCTGAGATATCTACTCCATATAAACCGAACTTATAGTTGGCGCTAAGTTTTATTAATACATTACCTGTCCCACATCCAACATCTAATATTTTTTTAGGCTTTGCGCTTATTACCCTACTAACAATCTCCTCATACATTGGGGCTACAAACTTTCCATCACTGCTTTCATCGTAAGCTTCAGCTGTCCTATTAAAATTTATTTTCGAATTTTCCTTAAATATGTTTTTATTATTACCTTCCACATAAATCACTCCCATAATAATAGTTCTATTTCAGTATAGTTCCATATACGAACTATAATTAGATACTACTACTACCAAAAGTAAAATACAACCATTTTTTATATATTTTCCTGTAAATGCAAAATATATTAATTTATATTATAATTAACATTTCATATTCCATAATTTAGAATTACATCCAAAATTATTGCAATATTTTTATAATTATGATAAAAATTATTTTTGTAAAATATATAAATACAATAATATTATTAATTCTTTAGTTGAATTTCATCACTTTTGCTTTATATTACTAAATCAATGATTTTCCTTATATTTAGACATCAAAAAATCACTAGACATTGCCTAATGATTTTTTGATTATATGAATATTGTATTAAATTATTAATTAACATTTTTATTTAACAATGCACTATATATAAAATAATACAGCAACAAAAAGTTTAATATACTATTTTAAATATTCAGTAACAAAATCCGTAAAAAGAATACCTTCTAAATGGTCAATTTCATGACAAAAACATTTTGCTAAATCTCCTGTACCCGTTAGTATTATTTCTTTACCATTTTCATCTAATGCTTGAACTGTCACTTTTTCTGGTCTTAATAATCTTCCAAATACGTGTGGATTACTTAAACATCCTTCTATAACTTCTTGACTTCCTTCTTGTTTAATAATCTTTGGATTGACTAATTTTATTAGGCCTTGTCCCATGTCTATTACAACTAACCTTTTAAGTATTCCTATCTGCGGCGCCGCTAAGCCCCCTCCATTTTCTGTATTATACATGGTTTCCGCCATATCATCTAGAATTTGCCTGATCTTTTCGTCTACCACTTCAACTTCTATACTTTTCTTTCTTAAAACTTCATCACCAAATAATCTAATTTTCCTTAATGCCATTTAAACTACACCTCTACTTAATTGTGCTCTTGATTTTCTTTCACTTTGTTCAAAAAGAAACACTTCCTCTATTGCACAATGAAATATTTGAGAAATATCATAAGCTAGCCATATAGATGGCTCATATTTTTCTGTTTCAATAGAGTTTATTGCTTGTCTTGATACTCCTACAAGAGCTCCCAATTGTTCTTGCGTTAATCCAACAGCTTCACGAAATTCTTTTAGTTTATTTTTCATTAAGAACCACTCCTGTCATGTTTACCTTACATAAAAGTATATTCCACTTTAAATTTAATGTCAAGTTAACATTACACTATATGTGTCTTTAAGTTCCAAATTTTCAAATTCAGTATTATTCGTTATACTGTCCAAGTGGTATTGCATTATAAATTTATTAAGCTAAATTTTCTCCATCCTTAAATGCTCTTAAAGATAACTCATCAAACATTGCTAAATCAGGATTATGACTAGTTCCACAGTAATGAATGCTATCCTCTAACTTCCAGCCTAATTCTTCTAACATATTATTAGCAAATTTAACGCCTTCCGCCCCTATCTTAGGATCAGGATTCCCTTGAGTAAATATTGTTATTAACTTTTTACCTGGATATTTTGCCTTATAATCATTTCCAATCATTGGAAATGTACGATCAAACCAAACTTTTGATTGCCCTGTAATTGTATAATAATATATTGGAGAACCAAATACGATGGCATCGGCTTCCTTAATAGCAGCATACATTGGCTGCAAATAATCATTAACTGCACAACCATCATGAGTACGGCAATACATACATCCTTGACATCCACGAATTCCAGAATCATTTAAATCAAATTCAATAACCTCAGCACCTTTGGATTTTGCTCCCTTTGCTACTTGTTCTAATAATCTTGCAGTATATCCATTCTTTCTTGGACTACCTTTGAAAATAACTACTTTTGACATATCTTATCTCTCCTTTTAGATATAAAATTCTCTAAAGTCAATCAATTATCTATTGACTGACTTTATTATATTAAGTAACATATAAATCAACAAGTACGCAAAAAATATTTAGCTACTAATATTTATATAAGTAATGGAGGTTGCTTTCATGGAAAACTGTTCTATTGAATATGCTTTAAAAATTATAAATGGAAAATGGAAATTATTAATCATTTGGGTTATATCTCAAAATGGAATTGTTCGCTTTAATGAACTACAGCGAAAAATTGATGGCATATCCAGTCTTATGCTCTCAAAAAACTTAAAAGAACTTGAAGAAGACTCTCTTGTTATTCGTCACCAATACAATGAGATTCCACCAAGAGTAGAATATGAATTATCAGAACTTAGTCAAAAGCTCATAGTTGCTTTACAACATCTTGGCGAATGGGGAGAAGAAGTTCATAAACATAAAAAAACATCTGTATAATTAATAATCAAAAGTTTTCTTCAACCATGAATAATATACTTAAGTAATTTATAACTACATGCTTTTTCAAATTGCGCAAAAAAATCGCATATTCATGTTTTATTGAACAATGCGATTTTCTGCTTATTTTATACCATGAGCTTATTAAATTTTCCTAATAAATTTTATGAGGGTTGTTAAATAATCTAATAAGATAATTACTAAAATTATATGTATCTGAAGTAAATACCATAATCGTCTTTACCATACTACCTTTGACATATCCACCAGTTCCTTAGAGTTTGAGGTAATCTCTTCTAAAGTAGCCGTTATCTCTTCAGTAGCTGCTGCTTGTGATTCCGCTATCATGTTTGTATTGCTAATCTCCTTAATAACTTCATCAATAGAATTTCTCATTTCAAGAAGCAATTGTGATACTTTTTTTGACGACTCACTACTCATCTGTGAAAGTTTTCTCATCTCACCTGCAACGACTGAAAACCCTCTTCCTGCCTCACCTGCCCTTGCAGCCTCAATAGCCGCATTTAAAGCTAGAAGATTAGATTGAGAAGAAACACTAGTAATAAGATTTAATATCGTATCCGTTTCTTTTATTTTTTCTTCTGTTTTTTGTGTTGCATTTACAATACTATTCATTGAAGATGAAAGTCTTTGAGAATCAGTAGCCACTTCCTCAATACTTGCGCTTGTCTGTTGCAGCGAACTAAAAATGTTCTCTGCTACTTCTTCTACTTTAAACTGTTTATTTAAGCTTTTCCCTATTGCAACTCCACCAATAATATTTCCACTTGAATCCTTAATAGGGTAAGAAATCCCCTTAAATGATACTCCAAATAATTCTTTTGGCACTATCACACTTAGTACCTTACCTCCTTTTATACTTTTATATAATGGTTCCTCAGGATTTAATTCTTGTCCAACTTTGATAGGTAAGTTAATGGAATCACCATCACGATAATATATAAATTTCTTAGTATCTGCTACAGCAACTGCTATATCGTCTTGTAATATTTCCTTTAATTCAGGAATAACCTCTAAAAATGCCTCAAGTCTATTTTCCATATATACACCCTCCAGTAAATTCAATCTATGATAGGTATATATTCGATAATTCTTTCTATATTCCTTGTTTTTTTGCGTTTATTTTAGAAATATATTATTTTATTTTTTAGCGTTATTTATTTTAAATCAATAATTCTTTTAAAAAAGGCCCTTTAATTATCACATACATAAATACCTCGACAAGTGGTATTTTTTGTTTAATCTATATGTTGAATATTTCAACCCTAAATACGCATAATACAAATGATATATTATATAAAATTTAACATTAAAGGTGGTTAAACTAATGAAAAAATTTATTCCTATATTCTTAATTTTTTTCTTCATATCTACTTGCTTTAATATTAAAGGTGTATCTGCCGCCCCTAAAACATTTAAACAAGGCATTTACACTTGGAGCGATTCAGGCTTACCGGCTAATTCATCTCTTACTATAAAACTTGGGGAATCTACTAGTAAAGCTATAGTTATGGTTATTGATTCAGACCAAACTATGGAAGCTCTATTAAGATTAAATGCTCGAGTTACCCACCAGGTTTTACCTCCACTTACATACACTTCTTCAATTATAATCTTTACTGATGGTAATGTAATATTTTCATAAAAAATGCTATACTTTGATTACTTTCATATTGGCTATTTTTTATTTCATGTTACTTTAAAATTCCACATAAATATTGATTACCTATTACCTTAACATGATTTAAATATTGATCCAACTCTATTATTTAAATCAAAATAACCTGTATCCATTAATATTGTTGGTTTAACTTTTAGGGCATTTGGTCTTCCATTTTCCAAACAATCTTCCTCTGCATATGTTGCTATAATCTCACCAAGAAACATTGTAAAATCAAATATAGGAATGGTTTGTATCACTTTACACAACTAATTTGCTGATTTCTTGCCATTAATAAAAAAATGTAAAAACAAGCTTGCTACCGCTAACTTATATTTATTTTCATATGTAATAGAATTAGTATCATTCATAAAATTCTTAACATCTTCTAAGCTGATACCTGCATACATAGCTAAAGTATCGTATCTAATTCCAACGTCAATTATCAATACATCTATTATTCCTTTGACTCTGTCATCTTCATTTATACTACGTATCCCTTCAGATAGAATATAAATCTTATTTGATAATGATGAAGGCTCGGGAAACTTTGGATTCCACACAAATTCTTTATTGTTTTTAATAGAATCCATTGCATTAGCATAAAACTCATGCAAATTTCTTTTTCCATCCATGTAATCTTTTAGCCAGTTATAATCCACATTTATCATTCTACTCAAAACTTCAAGTTCAATTTTATAATCTTCAATCAATTTTTTTATACTTTCTCTTGTTTTGTCTATAGGATTTGAATTTCCATTTATTAATTCCATATCTTTTCGCCTCATTCATATAATATATTTTAATATTTTTTAAATAAATATTTGTAAAAATTAGTTATTCAACACCTTAAAATTAATACTAATCAATTTTACAACAATGCCCTTCAATTCTCTTATAAGGTATTAATATATCTGCAGTCTGAACTTTATCTAGAAAATCTTTTAAACTCTCTTGATTATCATCAGGCACAAAATATTTTTTCCCCATCCATTGTATTATCCAACCAGTAATTCCTGCTGGAATAATATTGTTGAACTCTCTATAATCTATCTCTGAATTATTGAGAGTATAATTTAAATTCAATGTTTTCTGTAATATATTTTTGTTGTCGCAAGGCTCAGTAATTTTTACTCTATAGAGTTTTACTTGTTTTAAAAATGTCACTGTTCATTTATACCCTTCCCTTAATTCTTGATATTTAGCCATTGTTATACATATATCCCCACCAAATCTATTGAGTTAAACTTTATGTTAATTTGTACCACCATACAACTTTTAACACAAACACAAAATATTACATAATCAAGAGATAATATAATTATTCATCAATCTAGCGGTTTTTCATAAAGTATTCTCTTACAAAGTCAGGAAAGTGTGTCGCTATATTATATGACAGCGGAACAGCAACCTTATAACGAGGTTTAATTCTCCTTTTCGAAATTATATTAACAATAGTTTTCGCTGCTTCTTTAGGATCAGTTAAATTTTGATCATTTCGATATTTAGCATCTGCTTCATAAAAAGTTGAATAATAAGAATCTTGATTAGTCATAAGATTATTTGAATTATTCGCCATAGTTTTAAAAAAGTTTGTTTTTATTGGTCCAGGTTCTATTACAGCTGCTTGAATATTATTGTTGTGCAGTTCTAAACGCAATGCATCACTTATTGCCTCAACTGCATATTTAGATGCACAATATGCACCATTAATAGGTTGAACAAATTTCCCCGAAATTGAACCGATATTTATAATTTTGCCAAATTGTTTCTTACGCATTTCCGGAACAACTACCTGAATCATATTAATTATCCCAAATACATTCACATCAAACATGCTTTTTGCACTTCTTACATCGATTTCTTCTAAAGCACCTCTAGTTGAGTATCCTGCATTATTTACAAGGATATCAATTTTCTTAAATCGTGCTATCACTTCCTCCATCGCAACTGAAATAGATTCTTTTTTGGTAACATCTAGCGATAGCTTTAATGATACAGGTAAATCTTTTAAAGTTTCTACATTTCTAGCTGTTGCAACAACTATATATCCTCTCTCAGATAATATCTTGCAAAGTTCTCGTCCTATCCCCGTTGAGCATCCTGTAATTAAAACAACTGTCTCATTTTTCATATAAATTAACCCCCATTAATAAAATTTATCTACATCATAAATCACATGGAGGTTAGCTGCATTATCATTTGTTAATATTTAAATCTTTTCTTAATCTACTAAGTGACACAGGGGTCATTCCTAAATAAGAAGCAATATGATATTGTTTAATACGCTTTTCTAATCCTGGATATGCATTAAGGAACTGCTTATAACGTTCAATGCTATCTAATACTTTAAAACTAATTGCATTCTCTTCTTTCATAATAAGAACACTATCAATCATCTTTTTGTAAAACAAAAGTAGCTCATAGTTTTCCTCAACTATTTTTTCAAAATCAGAAATTTGAGCTACAATAATTTCGCTATCTTCTAATGCTTGTATATAATACATAGATTCCTTTTGCGATAGATGTGCTACATATGAGAATAATACCTCACCCTCTTTGTAAAAATATTTTGTTGTATCTTTTCCTGCTTTATCAATATAATAAGAACGAAAAACTCCCTTAACAACAACTCCTATTTCAGTAGACTTCTCGCCTTCCTGTAAAAAGAACATATCTTTTTTTAATAGCTTTGGCTTAAAAATCTTCTTTAATAAAGTTATGTTTTTTTCACTAAGGAAAATCTCATTATTTTTCAAAATATCTATCCATAAATCATCGTATACATATTTACTCATTTAAAGCCTCATTCCTTTGGTTAGGATTAATTCTACTTACCTACTATTGCATGTGTCTTGTATTAGTTTTAATCATTTAATAATAATTCTGATTTAAATATTATAACGGCGTTTCCTGAAACTTTGGCCTCTATTGGTTCATTGTCTTCTATCTTTACTTCAACTTCGATTATACCAGGCCTATTTATAGCCTCTCCTTGCTTAGCTTTAAATCTAAATAAAGAATTATTATGCTTAACAAGATTGTAATGAACAAGATATGCACCTAATGGACCATTTGCATTACCGGTAACAGGATCTTCATTGATACCTATTGAAGGTGCAAACATTCTTCCATGTATTAAAATATCACTTTCTTTTGAATCAGTAGTAAAAATATAATATCCATTACATTTAATGATCTCGCTTAACTTAGAAAGTGCACTATAATCTGGCTGCAATGTATTTAAGGTTTCAATACTTTTAATACCTATCATAACTTTAGAATGACCTGTTGACACTATTTGAATTTTATAATCATCAAGTAAATCACTTTCTTTAATTTTAAGTGCTTTTAAAAGTTCTTCTTTATTTATACCATCAATAATTTTGCCAAATTCAATTTTTCCCTGCGTCATAATAATTTTGTAATCATCATTTTCTTTTATTATATCAACAGGTAAAATTCCTGCTCCTGTCTTATGATAAATCCTTGAAGTTTCCAGTTCATTTTCGATAGCACGTACATAATGAGCTGCAATAGTGGCATGTCCACAAATAGGAACCTCGCTTATAGGTGTAAAAAAGCGTACTTGAACATCATACTCACTACTATTTGAAGTGAAAATAAATGCTGTCTCAGAATTGTTAAGCTCTCTAGCAATTTTCTGCATTTCATAATCAGTTAATCCATCTGCATTTGATATTACCCCTGCTGGATTTCCTGTAAATTTCTCCTTTGTAAATGAATCAACTTGATATAAATTATATTTTCTTGCCATGTTACCTCCAGATATACTTTAATTTATAGGCTAAAACCATTTCTTTAATCCATGGGAATTAATACCTATCCGTAATATAATTAATTATAGTTTTACTTTAATTCACTTACAAGTGCGCATTTTAAAAGTAAGATTTATGTTTGGATTGAAAAAATAATAAAAATTGCCTAACTTAAAAAGCTCTTTTAAGAGCATCACTGATTTCATTCTCAAATATTCCACCATGATAGCATATAATTCTTTCAATATCATAATCCAAAAACTTTTTAACAGAATTTTGGGCTTCTTTCATATCTAGGGTATATTGAGGTACTGCAATAACAAGTTCTCCGTTTTCTACAACTAAGGCATCTCCTGTTATTAATGATTTACTTTCTTTATGATAAATGGATATATGTCCAGGCATGTGCCCAGGTGTAGCTAGGATTCCAATTCCTCCACAACAATCGAAATAATCCCTATCTTTTAACTTTATATCAACGTTACAACTTTCTATAGATTGAAGCATTTTATGAAAATGATCTGCTTCTACTTTCTCATTTTCTGATAATGAATCATATATATTTTCAGCTTGTTGTAATCTTAATGATTTTTTACTTCCATCAATATATGGAGCATCTTCTTCTGACGCTAATACTTTTACTTTAGGATATTTTCTTTTAAATTCTGCTAAAGCGCCCATATGGTCATAATCATGATGCGTAATAATTATTTTAGATAAATTTTTTATATTAATCTTTTTAGCTAACGCAGCCTCTTCTACTAAACTCAAAAAATTTGGATATCCACAGTCAATTAATATCATTTCATTCTCATCTTCCAATATAACTGGATGTATAGCATCACTTTGTCCTGAAAAATCGAAAGATATATCTAATACATTTATTTTACTCATTTTAAGTCCTCCTAGTAAAATTTCAATTATAGAAAATAATATCATGTTCAAAAACAATATAGTTAATTCTTAAATATTTCTGTATCATTTATGCACATATATATTGCAGTAATAAACTTACATCTAAAATTTTGGTAAACCAAATGCTCAATAAAAAAAATGTACAAATTCAATTTCAAAATATATTATCTTTTCAACTCAACCTATTATCAATTTTATATTTTATTTAGAATCTTAAGCTTATTCATTATCATATACAAATTCTTATATTCATAGAATTGTCATTAACTTTCTTCTTATACAAAATAATGATGATAACTGGTATTTTTTGAGTTTCTCCATATCACTTCTATGATACTCGCAACATAAAATAAAGAAAAATGTATTTTAACAAAGGAGAAAGAAAATGAGATTAAATGGATTAACAGGAAGGGTAATAACTCCCTCAGATAAAGAGTATCCAACTTTGAGACTTGAGTATAATCTATCTATTAATAAATTTCCATTAGCTATCGTTTATTGTTATACACCAACAGATGTATCCAACGCTATTAAATGGTGCAGAAAACATCATGTAGGACTTCGCATTCGTACAGGGAAGCATAATTATGAAGGCTATTCAACAGATAATGGCGTAATAGTAATAGATACGACTCCTATGGACAAGATTGAAGTTAATACTAAAAATGATACTGTAAAAATTCAAGCTGGGGCAAGACTTGGAAATATATACTCAATAACTGCCGAAAAAGGGTATGCCTTTAATGGCGGAACATGTCCTACAGTTGGAATTTCTGGCTTGGTATTAGGTGGAGGAATAGGTTTATCCTGTAGAAACTTTGGCTTAGTATCGGACAACCTTATAGAGCTGCAATTGGTTAATGCCAAAGGTGATCTAATAACTGCCAATAATCATATACACCGTGATTTATTCTGGGCCTGTCGAGGAGCAGGTGGTGGAAACTTTGGAGTTGTAACTAGCTATACTTTTAGACTTCATAAGGTAAATTATATTACTCTTATACAGCTTAGATGGAATAATATTTCCAGGGGAAAATTTATTAACCTATGGCAATGTTGGCTAAGAACTGCTGATAAAAGGATTAGCTGTTTTGCTGGTTTAAGTAAAAAAGGCATATATTTAAATGGATTCTTCTATGGACCTAAGTCTGAAGCTGAAAAGATTTTAAAAGAGTTTTTGCTGCTCCCAGGTTTACTAGATAACTCTTTAATAGAATATGTACCTTTTATAGATGCTGTTAAAGCCATTGGTTCTTTTTATGGGCCTCCTGATAGATTTAAAGCTACTGGAAGATTTGTTTATTGTCATCTAAGTAAAACAAATATCAGAAACTTAATTAAGTATATAGATTGTAGCCCTGGAGATGATTGTTTTATAAGACTTTATACTTTAGGCGGTAAGATAAAAGATTTCTCCAGTGATTATTCAGCTTATTACTATAGAGATGCCAGCTATATTATAGGAATAACAGCAGATTGGGAAGAATATGAAGATGGCAATATATTTAAAAACTGGGTATCACAAGTTTTTAAATATGTGGAAACCATAACTAATGGCTCTTATGTAAACTTCCCTTATGCTGGGCTTAAATATTATGGCTATGAATACTATGGTGAAAATTATGGAACCCTTAGAATAATAAAAAAGATTTATGACCATGACAATGTTTTCAGATTCCCACAATCAATAGAACCTTAACCCCCTAAAAAAAATAATCTGCTGACTTTAATTCAGCAGATTATTTTCTTTCAAGTTAAGTTACTGAAGTTTTAAAGAACACTTTCTATAGAAGATTAATACTCTTATTTCAAAAAACTCTAAAAAATCTAATCTATACATTCTCATTTGTCTTTTGAGCTAAAAGCAAACATCCCATAATTGCGGAATTATCTCCAAGAGCTGGAGGTACAATATATTCGTCCAAGTTCGGCATTGCAACATACTTTTTCATTAATTGTTCTACTTCTTTTCTTATAAGTGGAAATAATTGACGTTGCTTCATTACTCCACCACCCAGAACAATACGTTCTGGACTTAATATTAACGTATATGTCATTACTGCTTGTGCAAGATAAAAAGCTTCTATTTTCCATACTTCTTTATTCTCTTCTAATTCATATGCTTTTTTCCCCCATCGCTCTTCTATAGCAGGGCCTGATGCAATTCCTTCTAAGCAATTTGAATGATAAGGACATGCACCTTCATATTTATCATTATTATGCATGCGAACTAAAATATGCCCCATTTCCGGATGACCATATCCTTCTAAGAGCTGACCATTTATCACTGCACCTCCTCCGATTCCAGTTCCTACAGTTAAATAAACACAACTCTGTAACCCAAATGCTGCACCCTTTTTTAACTCTCCGAGTGCCGCTGCATTTACATCTGTCGTCCAGCCAATTGGAATATTATATCTATCTTTTATAATTCCAACAAAATTATAGTTCGCCCAAGCTAATTTTGGTGTGGTTGTTATATATCCGTAAGTTTTTGATTTTCTATTCACATCAATAGGCCCAAATGACCCTATACCTATAGCTTCTAAATTATATTTGTCAAAAAACTCAAATACAGATTTCATTGTTTCATCAGGTGTTGTCGTTGGTATGCTGACTCTTTCTATAATTTCAAGATTTTCATTGCTTACTGCACAAACAAATTTTGTTCCACCTGCTTCAATCGCACCATATTTCATAATAATTCCCCCCTCTTTATATATTTAAAATTCTAACATCAATCTGATTTTTTCTAATTTTTTTATTTATCTTGGCAAACGTTGTTTTTTATCCATTAATTTTTCAAATTTATTGTGTGGCTCTGATTGATACCAATATGCAACTGATGCAAGATCATCTTGTCGTTCAAATAATCCTTTGTAACATACTCCTATTTGTTGCACTGTAACTTTTAAATCATCTTGAAAATGAATTGGATCTGGTATATGCCAACGATAGAATCCTCGCATCGGTGGACAATCATTATTATGATATGGATTGTGTATTAAATCATCATTTGCTGAATAATATGGATATCCAAGAAACGGCGTACAATAAGTACTTTCTACTGTCTTGCCATCAACCTGTGATGCAAAGCTCCAAGAACCTCCGAAATAATCCTCCATTCCTGTTCCACAAATTGTAGGATATTCTTTATCGCCATCTATATAAAATTTAACTTCTCCTTCTCCCCACCAATATCTTTCTAATGTTGTCAATGCTATATATGTTCCTACATAATGCCCTTTTCCTTTTATATTGTCAATAATTGCATAGTCTTTCTGTAATTCTGTTATACGCTCACGTCTCCATTGAGCATGAAAATAAGCAATATCTTCTGGTAATTCATCATACAAGCAGTAATCTATTTGATAGAAAAATGCTGGTATAGTATTATCATGTTGATTCTCTAGTGTAATTTTAGCTTTTTTATGAAATGGCATTTGAAAATAACTATTCATTCCTCTAGATGGAACTACTACTATTGGCATTGAATTTACAATACACTCTCTTGAAAAGCCACAGCAAAAGAAATCTCCAAGAGGACTTTCCACTGAAGGCGCTTCTTCTTCATCCCAATACATTCTTAAAACTAAATCTCTTAAAACATTACAATCTGCATCAGTTGTTTTATTATCAACCGTAATCCATATATGAGTTATAATCCCTGGTCCATCTACTTCAGCTAATGTCACCGTTTTTCCTGGCTCTATATCTCTTAAACAAGGGCTTCCTTTTCTTGAAGGTCCTAAATAACTTGCAGCCATTCCTCCTTTACCTTTTTCTCCATTTGGATTTTCTGCATTGATAGCACGAGAACGTGCATTTTTTAGCACTGATAAACTAGTAAGTCCATTTGCAAATAAATAATTACTCATATAATAAACTCTCCTCTCTAATCAATTATTCTTTTACACCGCCAGCCATTATACCATCCATAATTTGCTTTTCAAATAATAATACAAATAATATTATTGGTATAAGTATTATCCATCCCATTGTGCTAATTAGATCCCAAGGCATGCTATAAGTTGTTTCTTTAGGTATTGTAGTTATTCCAACACTTAATACTTCTATTTTTCTTGCAAAAAACAATGGTGTAAATAAGTCATTTAAACATGTAATAAAATTAATTATGCTTATGGTTGCTATAGCTGGCTTCATTAAAGGTAGTGTCACATAAAACATTTTTTGTATAGCTCTGCATCCATCTACTTCTGCTGCTTCGTATATTGATGTCGGTATTTCATTTAAGAAATTATTCAATATTAGAATTGTGAATGGTATTAATGCACTTGTATATAATATTATTAACCCTAAAAAAGTATCCACCAAATTGAATTTGTTCATAAAATCGTATAATGGTCTTGCAGTTACTATTCCTGGTATTAAAGCTGAAGATACTATAGCTCCATAAGCTATTTTTAAACCTCTACTCTTATATTTTGAAAATGAATAAGCTCCTACTAAGCAAATAATAGTAGATATTATTAATGCAGCTGTAGTTATAAATAATGTATTTAAAGCTTTTTCTCCTAGCTTTAACTCAAAAAATAACCTTTTATAATTTTCAAAGGTAATATTAGTTGGAATATATTTTATAGGTGCTGTGAATAATTCATTTGACGGTTTAATGGATGATATAAAAATCCAATATAGAGGTATTAATATAGCAGCAGATATAATAACAGTTAACCCCCATTTTACAACAAAAGGTACAGTCTTATTAATTTTAAAATTCATAATTATCACCCCTATTTATTTATTTTCTTTATATATTTAACATCAATTAATGTTAAAACTACCATTGCCGCAAATAAAACTACTGCTAGTGATGATGCATATCCTAAATTTAAATTTGTAAATGCTTCTGTCATTATTCTATAAGATAGTAATGTTGTTGAGTCTCCCGGTCCTCCTGATGTCATTGAATACACAACATCAAAACTAGTGAGCCTCCACATTGTAAAAAAGATACATAGTGTTAATACTGTGTTTTTTATTCCTGGCAATGTAATTGAAAAAAATGATTTAATTATTCCTGCTCCGTCTATTTTAGCTGCTTCATAAAGATCTGATGGTATAAACTGCAATGCTGCTAATACTAGTATCGCAAAGAAAGGGACATCCTTCCATAAATCAACTGAAATTACCGCTATCCTTGCAGATAATTCATTAATTAACCAATCGTAGTGAAAACTAGGTAATATTCGCCTTACTAAATCATTTATAAGACCATAAGTATCATTAAAAGCCCATCTTGCAGCAAGGCCTGCAACAACCATTGGCATTGCCCATGGTATTAAGACAATTGTTCTTAAAAACTTTCTACCTCTAAATTTTATATTTAACATTAATGCTAGTCCTACACCTAATACAACGTGTAATATCATAGAAACTACTGTAAATATAACAGTGAATTCTATTGATGTAGCTAGTTTTTCATCAGTAAACATTTGTATGAAGTTCTGAGTACCAATAAATTTCGCTTCTCCACCTCTTAGTAAGCTCATATCAAAAAAACTATTCTTAAAGGTAGTGAATATTGGATATATTGTTGTGAAACCTCTTAGTATTAATACAGGTGCTACTAACATCCAGGCTATCCATATCTTATTACGTTTATTACTCATATTCTCCTCCAATCTTTGATAATTGCTATAATAATTTGAATTTTCTATTACTATAAACTCCTTTGTTAAAAAATAAGATTATAACGTATTTCTATAATTAACTCATACCTAAATAAACTAACAACTCTTAATGCTACTACTATTTAATTTAGGCATGAATTTTTTAATATTTAGACTTAATTATTTTTTAGCATATTTATTTACTTCTACTTGTGCCTTTTGGCAGAACTCATCTAGAGATATTTCATCAGAGACATATCTTTGGAATAATGATCCCATAGAACTTATAAATTCCATAGCTTGAGGTGCCATTGGGCGTCCGTGAAGCTCAGTATTTTGTAAATACCCCTTAATTGCACTAAGCCCTTCTATTTTAAAGTTTGAATCATTTATTACATCAGACCTTGCAGGCAACCTTGAAGTCATCTCATAATAGTCCTTTTCTCCTTGTGGGCTTGCTGCATAATTCAAGAATTTAATTGCAGCTTCCTTATTTTCTGATGCTGAATTTAATACATAATTCCAGCAAGCTATATAAGCACTATTTTTTTCAAAAGTAGGCATTGGCGCTAAAGTTATTCCGTTTTCACCATATCTACCAGAATTAACAAAATTCTTCATAGCACCTGTATACATAAATATTGATGCATAGTCATCATCAAAGAATTTTTGCATCATTGGATCATATTGATCAGCCAATTGAGCTATAGGAGTTTCGCCATTTTTAGCCATATCATGCATAAATTTAACGGCTTCTTTTGTTTTAGGGTTTGTCCAATCATAATAGTCTCCACCGAACAAATTTACAAAAGTTCCGATTTCATTAAATACATAAGTTTTTTCCCATGCACCACCATATCCATACTTTCCATCTTTACTATAGGCCTTTACATACTTTTCAAAATCTTCTTTGGTTTTTATTGCATCTAAACCAAGTGCTTTTACTTTTGACTGATCAACCCAAAAACCTAATATCTCCATATACATAGGTACAGAATATATATTGTCTCCTACTTGTATTAAATCTTTTATATAACCTTTAGGAAATTGTGATACTACATCATTTTTCATAACAGTATTTTGTAGAGGCTCTAAGAATCCCGTATTTTTAAATGCACTGATCATTTCATCATTGATTGTTATAACATCTACACTTGAATCTTTTGATGAAAGTATAGTCGTAATTTTGGCTTGTCTATCGTCTGTATTAGTTGGGCAAGCAATAGTATCTATTTTTATTCCTGTAGCCTTTTCTGCTTTTTCAATATACTTTTGAAAATCTTCATTAAAAGTTGTATCAACTGTCATTAATGTTATTTTTTCAGTTTTATTTGCTGAAGTTTCAGTACTTGATGGTTTTGTGCTTCCACACCCTGTAAAAAATGTTACTGCCATAACTATCGAAGTCAATAAACACATGATTTTAGTTAATTTCATAAACTTTCCCCCTTAAATATATAACGTTTTCAGTTAAATTTCATATTCATTTTATTAAATCCAATAGTAAATTTAAATATATTATTTTTCTTATAATTTATAATTTTTTTTGTTTTTGATTTTTACAATTCATAAATATTGTAATGTACATAGTTATTATCTATAATAACATTAATGGTAAAATATTACACAACCAAAGGAGAGGGATACTTGATGATGATTGTTTATAAATTAAAGTCTGTAAATAAATTTATAAAAAAATATCTTTCTAATTTTCAAAATAAAATAATAGTGTGTTTTATACTCTGTACTACTATTCCTCTTCTAGCTATTGGCTTAATTTCTTATCATACATCTGTAAAAATAGCACGAGATAAGATAATTAATAGTAATCTCCTTATAAATAATCAGTTAAAAGTTGATATTAATAATCGTATGATGCAAATTGAACATGTTGCTGATTCCATTCAATTTTATTTGTATTCTTTAAATAATACTCCAGTCTTTCCTCTATCAAATTATTTAAATACTTTTAACAATACTTCTAATAATATAGATGTATTAAAAAATAATTTTAATATATTTTATATAAATGCTTTTGTAGATCCAAGTTTAATTATAAGCAATAATAAGCTAAGCTTTAACAGTCTAAAGACAATTGAGAAATATGGGGTTTCTGAAAACGAATTGATAAATTTAGGTATCTCCCCAAAATGGGTTTTTAGGCCAAAACAAGTCTTCCCATATATGATTTCTAATACTAACTTAGGAGTGGATTCTATATTTTGCTATAGGAGCGTTAAATACAATAAAAATGATTCTTTATTGTACGCATATTTTGTAAGTATTAAATCAGATGAATTTTCAGACATACTTAAAAACTCTACTGTAGATAATTCAATATCTAATTATATTATTGATGATGATGGAGTTGTTGTAGCTCACTCTGATAAAAGTAAAGTAGGCAGTACTTTAGATAATGAAAAACTTTCAATTATTAAACAAAATGATCTTCACAATGGTTTATCTTCATATAAGGATTCAGAAATTCTATCTTCAAAACTAGTGAATAAGTGGTATATTGTTACTGATATTCCTCAAAAATATATATTATATAACACTTTTCCGCTTATTAAGTTAATTTTCTTTTCTATTTTACTGCTAACTCCTGTATTCATATTTATTGCTATCTCTCTTGGAAAAGAACTGACAAAAAGGCTTAATAAACTATCCACAATAATAAAATCTGCTAAGCTTAATAATAATAGCATACAAATTGACAATCTTAATGAATTGATAGATCCTAACTCCGTACATTGTGACGATATTGATTATATAGCATTAATTTTTCAAGATATGATAAATACAATAAATGATAATTTCAATACCATCTTAGATTTATCAATAAAAAAAGAAAAATTGAATTATGATTTACTACAAACACAAATCAATCCTCATTTTTTATATAATATACTGGATTCTATTCACATATGTAACTCCATAGGCAAATTTGATATTGCAAATCAAATTATTATAGACTTATCAAAGTTCTATCGATACGTACTTCGAACCTCTGAAAACTTAATAACAATTAAAGAAGAACTAGAAATTTCTAAATTATATTTATCAATGGAGAGCATATGCAAAGCTGGAAATATAGCTTGGAATTTTTATTTGGATGAAGGTATCGAAAACTTTCTAATTCCAAAACTTACACTTCAGCCACTTATTGAAAATTGCATTAAGCATGGAATTGGACAAGGTAAAAATAAAATTAGTATAGATATATCTATTGTTTATTATGAAAATTATATTTTAATTACCATTAAAGACAATGGCATTGGTATTAATCCTGACAAACTTATTGACATACAATCTATCCTAAAAAATAATGGTGTCGATAATAAATATCTAGGGTTAAGTAATGTAAATGCTAGGTTAGCTTCCTCAAAGATATCTAAAGAATATATAAAAATTACTAGCGTTCTAAACAGTGGCACCAAAATTCAAATGATATTAAATCAAATTATTTAAAATATATATGTAAGGAGACGTATTTTTGAGAAAAGTAATTATAGTAGATGATAATCATTTATCTGTTGAAGGTATTTATAAAAATATAAACTGGAAATCTTTAAATTCAGAAGTAGCATATATGTTTTATAATTCGCAATCTATTATTGATGTCGTTAAATCTGCTAATATTGATTTAATAATATCAGATATAGAAATGCCTATAATATCTGGATTAGAGATGTCAAAGCAAATATTAAAATTTAATCCTAATATAAAGATTATACTTATAAGCGCATTTGATAAATTTGAATACGCAAGAGAAGCTATCAGAGTTGGAGTCTATGATTACATAGAAAAACCTATTGATTATAATTATCTCAGCACAATTATTAATAATGCATTCGTCCAATTAGAGAAAGAAAAAAGGAATCGTAAAATCTTAAATGAAAGTCGCCCATTAATGATAAGTAAGTTTTTTTCAGAATTAATCCATTTAAACAGTGATGAGGCAAAATACAATCTTTCTAAATATCCGGATTACTTAAATATAGATTTAAATTCAAAATATTTTGTGACATTAAATTTTAGAATAACAAACTCTAAAACATTGAAAAATGATTTAGGGATTGAAAAATATCATATTTCATTAATAGACTTAGGTGATCATATTAAATCTGCTTTTTCTAAGTTTCAATTATATCATTTTTTAATCGAACGGGACGATATAATCACAATTATTGGTGGAAATTACCCGAATGGAAATTACTTGCTTAATAAAGTTCACGATATACTTAATTCATTCATGGAACACTATAATGATATATTTGAATTAAATATAGGTATAGGAAGCGTTATTGATACTTTTTGGAACATGAAAATTTCTTATGATAATTCATGTAAAGCACTTGAATATAATTTTTTCTTTCCTCAAAAAAACATATTTGATATTCATGATATTGTTAGAAAAAATAATGCAAATAATAGTGTTTATATTTATGCCAAAGAAGATAAGCTAATTCAGCTTATTTACAAAAAAGATTTAAACTCCATAAAAAACTGGATACAAGATTTTTATGAAGAAATTCTAATAAATTGTAACAATAAGTATTTAATATTTAACAGTATATATTCAATTTTAAGTAATGTGCTCAAACTATTATATAACATGTCTATAAATACTAATGATATTGAAAATATTATAGTAAATACATACAGTAACTTAAGTACAATTTGTAATAGTTCCGAAATAATTAATTGGCTTTTTGATATTTTCAAGATTATTTGTAATAGACTTGATGAATCAATAAAAAATCAGCATGAATATCTTTGTAATAACGTAATTACATATATTAAAGATAATTACAGCAAAAAAGATTTATCCTTAAATGAAATTGCTTTATATGTAAATGTTAGTCCAGCATATTTAAGTGCATTATTCAAAAAACAAATTGGAGAAAACATAAGTACTATTATAACAAATGTACGAATAGAAAATGCTTGCAAACTCCTAGAAAATACAAATCTATCTTTAAAAGAAATTAGCGAAAAGGTTGGTTATGTAAATCAATATTATTTTAGTTCCTGCTTTAAAAAGAAAATGAATAAGAATCCATCTATTTATCGTCAAGGAATATAATAAATTTTAATCAACCTTTTTGTGTTTTCTTTTTCCTAAAATTAACTTCTATTTCATTATTAAATTTAACCTATGTCGGATTTATACTAAATCTAACATAGGCTTTTATAAAATATATATTTCCATAATAAGTTTACATTTAAAACGTAATATAAAAAAACTTACTATATAAAATATTAAATTTCCATTCTTAAGGAAGTAATTTCTGCAATTTACTTATTTTAGTCTATATGATATTTTATATATAAATAAGTATGTACTTTATGGAAAATGATTATCATATTTTGTTTAGAAGAATGTTTAAATAAAAATAATGATTATTTATGAAACTGTGCTATATGATTTTATATATTAACAGTATTTAATTTGTAGGAGTGTAAAAATGAAGGTTAGTATAAACATTATCTCTTCTGAATTAGAGGAAGAAGTTATTTTTAACGTACACAATGTTCAAGAAAAAATTACTGAAGCCATAGAATTACTGACATCATCGAATGAAGTTATTAAGCACTTACTTGGAAGAAAAGAAGAAAAATATTACAAAGTGAACGTGGATGAAATTTTTTATATAGAATCAATAGATAGAAAAGTATTCATCTATACCAAAACTCAGACCTATGAAATTTCTGAGAAATTGTATGTTCTTGAGGAACAATTAGCTGGCATGAATTTTATTAGAATTTCTAAATCTTTGCTTCTCAATATTGATAAGATACACTCTTTTTATCCAAAGTTAAGCGGAAATCTAGAGGCCCTTTTAACTAATAATGAAAAAGTAATAATTTCAAGAAGATATGTTGCAAATTTAAAAAACAAATTGGGAATGAGGGATGGCAAATGACCTTTAAATCTTTAAAAGAAATATTAAAATTAACCTCAGTAGTTTTTACAGTAATAACAATATTTCAGCTTATTACAAAACAATCTTTAGATAATGAAAAGATTTGTGAATTATTAGCTTTATCATTATCATTTTCATTAATAAAGATCGTTATCAATAAATATATTATTTCTAAGGACTCAATATTTAACCCATTATTATATATAATTGTAATTTGTTTAATGATTGCTGCGTCAAATTATCTTTTTAACTGGAATATGTCCTTATTATTAATGCTCTCAACATTTATTGAAGTTATATTAATTTACATATGTGTACGACTCATTAATTATCAATATGAGAAAATAGACGTAAAAAAAATGAATGAGATTTTAGATAGAAATAGACAAAATAAAAACCAACAGTAGGTTTCTGCTTACTTTTATATTAGTTTTAATACCGCTTAGTTATATAAATATACCGCTTATGTAAATACGTATTGTTCTTATTTAATTTGTATTGTACTCTTACAACATGATATGAATTAAGAAAGAAGGTTATATTATTATGATGATTATTAATATTATTTCAGAGGTATTTAGCCAAACTCCTTTTTATGTTTGGGTTATATTTATTTATCTTTTAAAGCGTGGAATTAAAGCTAGTAGAGATGGTGAGTTATCACTTCCTAAAATGTTCATTATGCCATCTATTTTTATTATTTGGGGCTTAGAAAAGCTACTAACAAACTTTAGCTATATAGGCATTTCTATGATTTTCTATACTATTTGTATGTGTTTTGGTACTTTAATATCATATTATTTATATTCTCGATATAGAAATATATATATAAAGGATGGCTCTCTATATAAAACTGGATCATATTTACCAATAACTATTATGATGACTAATTTTTTTGCTAAATATCTATTAAATGTTGCCATGGTTGTTAATCCATTGCTATACAGTACACTTTTCTTTAATATTTTGTATTCATTATTATCTGGCTTTTCCGTTGGATTATTTATTGGAGGTATTTTACAAGCATATAAATCTTATTCAAACTTAAAAGCATTAGCTTAGATATATGATTAACACATCTAAATTAAAACTTCACATGTATTTTATCAGTTAAATCCCCTACTAAATTGATATGCTCCCCTTATAGCAGACAGTTAAAATAAAAACTGTATCCATAAAGGGAGCATATTAATTTTTAACTTATTTGGTTTCATTGTTAATTTAAACTATCCATGTTGGTGCCTATTGTCCAATTTTAGTAAAATTATAAATTAGGGCTTTTTTCTTATCAAAAATAATTTTCTATATAAATGCACAATTCAACATATACATAATATATCCAAAGTGCTATCGTACCTTTAGGGGATTCTCATCCTTTATTGTACTACACAGCATTATAAAGTTATCTATATATTCCGTTAAATGCTTGTTTTTATGATATGAAACATAGAACTTCCTTGTAAAGTTATATTCTTCTAAATTTATTTTTGCGATTTTTCTGTTTTTTAATTCGTCTTGCATTAAGTATTGAGATAAAAGTGCTATTCCTTTATTATGAATTACAGCTTCTTTTATTGAATCAATACTCTTGCAAATCCATGTAACATTAGGAATAATATGCGATTCATCAAAAATATCTTGAAGCATTTTTTGAGTTCTGCTTCCAGGTTCACGGGCTATTATTGGTTCTAAACTTAATTGCTTAATTTTAATTGTTTGTTCAGCAAGGGGATTTTCTGGATGACAGACAAGCATTAGTTTATCATCTAAAAAATCAATATATGTTAACTCACTGCAAGGAGATTCCATTTGAATAATGGCTACATCCAAATCATATGATAATATCTTTTGTTCTATGTAGGAGCTATTTCCAATTTCAACTTGAATATTTACAGAAGGATAAAGGTTCTGGAATTTCTCTAATATTGGGTAAATCAGTTTATGACCAATTGTGGTACAAACCCCAATGCGTACTAGTCCTTGATAGGACAGATTTCTCATTTTTAGGTTCATTTGCCCTAAATCATATAATAATTGTTTTGCATGGAAAAGCAATTCCTTTCCATTAGAAGTCAAATATAGTTTTTTAGATAATCGCTCAAATAACTTTGTATTATATTCATTCTCCAGCGCTGATATTGACTGACTAACGGATGATGGCGATATATATAATTTTTGAGCGGCTTTACTCATACTCATTTGAGTACAAACTTCTACAAATATTTCTAAATCACGAATTGTCAATTGAAATCCCTCATTCCATATAGTTAAGTATTTACTAATCATTATATAATATTATTCATATTTTACAAAGCATTATAGAGGTGATAATCTAAAAACAAATAAGTGTCTTGATTAAAGGGGATGTAAATTATGCAAAAAATATTGATTGTTGTCATTGATGGGTGCTCTCCAGAGTATTTTACTTTGGAAAATGCACCAAATATTTATGGTTTATGTGAGCAAAAAGGATTTATAAAAAATATCTATGGTGCAATTCCTACGGTAACCAACGTTAATCATGCCTCTATTCTGTCAGGACTTTGGCCAAATGAGACACAAATGGTAGGAAATTTCTTTTATGATCACATAACAGGAAAGTCTGGATTTATACAAGAGAAAGGATTTATGAAAGCTACTACAATATTACAACACATTAAAAGTATTGGTGGTAAAACTGCTTTATTGACAGTAAAAGGAAAGATTCTTGAAGTATATGGAGAAGGTGCTGATTTAGGAATTAGTGCTGAAAAGCCTAACCTTAACCTTTTAGAGCAGCTAGGCATTTCTATGCCGCCAAACATACAAAGCGTAGAAAGTAGCAAATGGATTTTGGATGCAGCCTATACATGCATACAAAAAGAATCTCCTGAAATAGTGTACTGCACTACTAACGACTATATTATGCATCATTACGGACCAAACTCTGAACAGGCTAAAAAGCAAATAAACGATATTGATAACTGTATCAAAAAGATACACGAATTAGAACCAACTCGCCAGATTTATATTACTGCTGATCATGGAATGAATAAAAAAACTACTCTTGTAAATTTTCAAAATTTATCTGAACAAGCAGGTTTTCATGTTGTATGCGTACCTCCAATGAAAGATAGATATATTGAAAATCATGCGTATCAGGAAGGCGGAACACTTTATGTATATCTGAAAAATGCAGATGAAATAGAAAAGTATCTTCAATTTGTGTCTACTCAAATATCAGTTGACAAAATTTTAAACAAGAAAGAAGCTGCTGAACTTTATCATTTGCCAATAAATAATATAGGAGACTACGTCATTTTTGCCTCTGAAGATTATGCATTCGCTGAAATTGAAGGTATTTATTTAAATACGAAAGACGTACGAACTCACGGCTCCCTTTATGAAAGGGAAATACCTTTAGCAGCAATTAATCCCGCTATGTCAAAAGAAAAATATCAATTCAGTAAAGATATAACTTCAAATATTTTGCAATTGTTATCTAGATAGCAGTGTAGACATTTTGCAAAGATTATAATTGTAAACATCAAACGGATTTTCTTCGAAATAGATATAGATCATGAAAGGTGGCTTAAAAATGAAAATTCTTATAGTCGGATATTTTACTGAGACCTCAAAATCAAATATTGTAAGGCATTTTCCAGAAGACTGGGACATTGTAATTGTCCATCCCGGAAAAGAAATGTTGCATCATATTGAAGATTGTCAGGTACTCATACCTGAACATATTAAAGTAGATTGCAGTTTGCTTTCTATAGCAAAAAAATTAAAGTTAGTACAGACGGGTGCAGGATTTGATAATGTAGATATAGATGCCTGCACGCAGTACGGCATTTGGGCGGCCAATGCTGCAGGAGTGAATGCACAAGCAGTTGCAGAGCACGTAATGGCGCTGATATTGTCTTATTATAAAAACATACCGTTTCTTGATTCTTTCATGAAGAATAGGATAGATGAAAATGAATTGCAGTATACAGGGAGTGAATTAAAAGGCAAAACCATCGGGATTATAGGCTTTGGCGCCGTCGGTAAAAAAGTAGCTGAGTTTTGCAGGATCTTTGATATGAATGTTCTGGTTTATGCTAGAAATCCCGTTGTGCAGTCTGACGGTTTTGTAAAAATGACGGATTTCGATACTCTTGTAGGCGCATCGGACATAGTAAGTGTACATGTATCCTTGAATCAGCAAACCAAACAGCTGATCAACAAAGAGGTATTCAATAAAATGAAGAATACTGCACTTTTTATCAATACAGCCCGCGGTGGTATTGTCAATGAAAGAGACTTGATAGATGCATTAAAAAACAGGGACATTTCAGGTGCATGCCTTGATGTGTTTGAATCTGAACCTCTTCCAATTGAAAGTGAACTCCGAAATCTAAGAAATGTGATACTTACTCCTCATACAGCCGGCTTGCCTGATGGCCTTAAATTCCATAAAAAAAGATATGATTTCTTCGTGAATAATATAAAGCGTGTAGAGAATGGTGAAGAGCCCAAAAGCAAGCTCAATCAGTTATAGTTTGGGAAAAATAAAAATAAGAGCTCTTTATTCTACTTTGTATATGAATGTTATATACAAAGTAGATAACACCTTTTTATCATATAAATTATTTGCTATATATCAAAACCTATTTGAACTTCATTATTCTCCTCTTCAAAAGCTTTCATATAATTAAAAACTTCTTTCACTCCAAAAATAATATTATTCTGCTGACAGGTGTCTTTAATAATTTTCATTAATTTTTCATGATTCTTACTTAACACTTCATAACTATTCCCATATTCTCTTATATATTTTTCTTTTAAACCTTTAAAATGCTTATCTAAATTCTTATAATAATATTCCCTATTTCCATTTCTTAATGTTAATCCAATACCAAATACTATAATTCCTTTAACTTTAGCTTCTATACAATAATCTAAAATTCCTCTTATATTTTTCTCTGTATCATTTATATAAGGTAAAATAGGACTTAACCAGACTACTGTAGGAATTTTGTTATCCCTCATTATTTTTAAAACTTCGAATCGTTCTTTTGTTGTAGAAACATTAGGTTCAATAATCTTGCATAATTCTTCATCATAAGTTGTTAATGTCATCTGCACAACACACTTTGCTTTTTTATTTATACTTCTTAGCAAGTCTAAGTCTCTTAATATTCTATTTGATTTAGTTTGTATTGCGAGTCCAAATCCATACTTATCAATTATCTCTAAACATTTTCTTGTATTTTGAAGATTTTCTTCTAGATGAATATATGGATCACTCATTGCACCGGTTCCAATCATGCACTTTTTTCTTTTTTTCTTAAGTGCATCCTCTAATAGCTGCAGCACATTAGCCTTAACCTCAATGTCTTCAAAAATATGATCCATTCCATAACAATGACTTCTGGCGTCACAATATATACATCCATGAGTACATCCTCTATAAATGTTCATTCCATTACTACTAGATAATATACCTTTTGCCACCACATCATGCATAAAATCGTAACTCCCTTCAAATTAACACTGTACAATTAACAATTAAAAGTGATTAACCTTATCGGATTCTTTCCAATAGTTTCTGAAATAAATTAAATCCTTCATTCCAATCATCTATATTGGATTCACTGTTTATATGACCCTTTTTGCCCACAGATACTGTTTCAAGGCCCCACTGTTTGCCTTTTTCTATACAAAACAGAGATGAGGAATATTGATCATTCTCACTATAAATTAGCATTCCAGGTAACTCAAGGTTATCCTCTGGCAAATGTTCAAAGGAATCTAAAAAATTCGGAAATTGTTCCTTGTTTGGATCTGGCGGAGCCACTAAGAAGACTGCTTTCAAGTACTTTCGTATCTTAGGCATGGCTTTTACAGTAAGCAAGCATCCAAGGCTGTGTGCAACCAATACTACATCACAGCTATTTTCTCTTGAAAGATTTTCTATTAAACTTTTTTCCCATTCTTTATATACAGGATAATCCCATTCCTCTTGGGCTATTCTTTTAAATCCATATTTTTTCTCCCAAATAGTCTGCCAATGTTCTGGCCCAGAGTTATTAAGGCCAGGAACTATCTTTATATTCATTATTAACACCCCAAATCCATCTAATTTTTCTAAAAGATTTCATTTTTGTACTCAATTCTATCATACATATACTCTAGTGTGAATGCAGTTATTAAAAGCATATATAAATTGAATATTGTGCTTTCTCTTTGCATTTAAGCATTTATTTTTAGTATGCTCAAGCTACGTTTTTAACTTAATAATTAGATTATTATACCTTCAAAATGATCCATTTCATGTTGAATTATTTGTGCTGTAAATCCATTAAACACTTGTTTCTTCTTATTAAAGTTTCTATCAAGATACATAACCTCTATCGTTTCATATCTCTTTGTTTTTCTAAATCCAATTAAAGATAAGCAACTTTCTTCTGTTTCATAAGGCTTTTCCTTTTTTAATATAACTGGATTTATCATAGGTACAATAAGATTGCCTACACTAAATACTAATATACGCTTTTTTACTCCAATCATATTAGCAGCCAATCCAACACAATGTTCTAAGTTTGCTCTTAATGTATCTATTAAATCATCAATTACTAACATGTCATTTTTAGTTGCCTCTTCTGATTTTTGTCCTAAAAACAATATATCTTTTACTATTGGTTTTATCATAATTTATACTCCTTTTTCAGTTGTATTTTTTATAAAAAATACGATATGCTTTAAAATATATTATATAACCTAACCCTATCAAGCAAATTGACTTGGCCATACACATTCTTGCAATTGACTATAGGTTCCTCATTTAATACACATCTCTAACTAAAAAAATTATAACATAAACTAATGACACTTTTAATATCATTGGTTTATGTTTTAATATTTAATAATGTCCTATGTATTTTGATTCTCCCTATATATGGTTCACTGTAACAGATATAACGTAGAACTTTCTAAATTATATCTTAACATTAGAATATCAATCGCTAATTTTAGATAGATTAAAAATTTATTTAATGAAAATTTTCATCAGTTTATTATAAAGTGGATTAATCATATACCCTGTAGGACTATGAGAATACCTTCTGCCTGTATTCAGTTGATTAATTTTTTCCATTTCTTCACTTGATAATTCAAATTCAAATAACTGAATGTTCTCTTTGATTCTTTTGGGATTTGACGATTTGGGGATAATAATAATTCCCCTTTGTATATGCCAACGTAAAATTACTTGAGCCACTGTTTTTTCATGATTACTTGCAATTTTTTTCAATACTGTATTTTCCAGCAAAGCTTTATTCCCTTGACCTAAGGGTGCCCAAGCTTCATGCAAAATCTTATGTTTAGTAACATATTGATGTAGCTCATTTTGTGGAAACTCCGGATGAGTCTCAATCTGATTAATCATCGGTGTAATCCTTGAGTGTTTCATTAATTCTTCAAGGTGTTGTATCTGAAAATTTGCAACTCCAATTACTTTGATCTTACCTTGTAAATATAACTCTTCCATAGCATGCCACGTTTCTAAATAATAAGATGAAGCAAAATGAATTAGGTACATATCAAGGTACTCTACGTTCAGCTTTTTACAAGTTTGTTCAAAAGCTTTCTTAGTAGCTTCATAGCCATGATCCGTATTCCAAACCTTCGAAGTAATAAAAAATTCTTCCCTTGGTATCTGACTTTTTTCGATTGCTAATCCTAAATCTTTTTCATTGCCATAAATTTTAGCAGTATCAAAATGACGATATCCAATTTTAATAGCTTCACCCACAGCAGTTTCAAAATCTTCCCCTTTATTTAGTTTATATACCCCAAAACCAACCTGAGGTATTTTAATTCCATTTACTGCTTTTATTTCTTTATTTATTAGATTCATCTCTTATACCCTCCAGAACAAATTAATTTAAACCAAATCAACTAAATATCGCCTTTAGATTCTGCCATTATTCTAGTTGTCCTTCCAGCAATCACACATAAATTCTTCAACATGAGAAAATAACCTCTTCATCAGAATCAAATCGCTTTTGGCTGGATTTATATGATAGAAATTCATCGTTCCTTGCTTGACTAAAGTTACAATTTTTGCTTCTTTTAATATTTTTAAATGATGCGAAACAGATGGACGTGACAAATGTGTCCCTTTAGTTATTTCTCCAACCCTTATTCCAGGATATGTTCCTTTCATTAAGCTTAAAATAATTAATTGCCTTGTCTCATCCCCAATAGCAGCTAGCACTGCTCTACATTCTTTGAACTCATTTTCTAGTTGCCTTAATTTATCTTGTTCGTTCATTATATATCTCCTTTAATTAAATTGTAATCATTAGTGCTTTTCCCCATACAAACTTCATTCATTCGCATATGTTAATGGTTTAATCTTTTAATCCATAATAGCAAGGCATAATTGTTTTATCAACATCGGGAAAGTAAATCGAGACGAATATATTATTTTGTCATTAATTATAGTAAAGTTTTTAACTTCTAGGTCTTTTATTTCTAGTAGCCTGTTGAAGTTATTTATTTTATTATCAACTCAAAATTTTTCTCTCCCAATATGACAATCTATTTTCCTATCTTAAATTATGTGAAAATCCAGGGATTTTTAAATTCGTGGCCTTCGAACCCGCATTATTCAAGCATATTCTGAAGAATATATATTCTAATATTCTTTACCATAAATATTGTTTAGAATATTTATTCTTCACCATATTTATGGTAAAAAATAATCTGCGTATTTATATCCTTGATGCTAGTATAGTTTTATGAATAAATAAAATCATTCCTATTTAGAAAAAACTCAGCATTTTATAATCCGCTGCAGCTGTTCACGAATTTGTTCATAATCATAGTAAATAAAATAAATGAGAATACACCAAGATGGTTGGATGAAGGAATTGCATGTTATGAAGCAAAAGACAATAATGAAAACTGGATAATAAAAACTGTTAAAAATGGACTAGCAAATGATATTGTTCCTACATTTAAAGATTTAGATACAGGCGATGATTTTGAAACTTTTTTCAAATATGATGGATATCAATACTCATATACTATAGTAGAATCAATAATCAAATTATTTGGCTATGACAAGCTGTGCAATTTGATAAAAGAACCTAATAGTTTTGTAGATGTTTTCTGAATAACCGAAGATGAGCTTCATAACGAATGGATTGATTATATAAAAATGAACTACGCACTAAATTAGACTATTAGAAATTTTTGAACTTACTTGCCAATAGGAAATCCTTTAATATTATGTATTAAATGAGGAAAATAAACTTCCTCATTTAACTTTCTACCATACTTTTTAGCTTAAAAAAACCTTATTATCATTATTTATATTTGACATTTTTGACTTGTAGTCTTCTAATGATATATAGCCTCCAGCAAATTCATTTTCGAATATATGAAATTTTGTTAGCCTATATTATTGTCCAAGCTATACATAGCTTATGATTTATATATATTCTTTCATTAATTGATCTAAACCAACTTCTGATGTTAACTTTTCAATATTATTAAATATCTTCTCTTCGTCCCAATTCCACCATTGAAGCTTCAGTAAAAATTCAATTTTTTCATCACTAAAACGCTTTTTAATAAACTTGGCTGGATTACCGCCATAAATAGTATACGGCTCAACATCTTTCACTACAGTTGAATTTGTAGAAATAATCGCACCATCACCAACCTTGACCCCTGGCATAATAGTTACATTTTGACCCATCCACACATCATTTCCAATTACTGTATCTCCCTTAAAAGGCAACTGTTCTACTGTTGGAGTGACCTTTTCCCAACCACCTCCAAAGATATTGAAGGGATAAGTTGTAACTCCATCCATTCTGTGGTTTGCTCCATTCATGATAAACTTAATCCCCTCTGCAATTGCGCAAAACTTGCCTATTATAAGTTTATCTCCCAGGAATTCATAATGATGCTCTATATTATCATAAAATTTCTCAGGAGATTTTTTATTATCACTATAATAAGTATATTCTCCAATCTCAACATTAGATTTTTTAGGTAGATTACTTATATAACAAACCGTCTTTATATTTGTATTTGGATATAGCTTTTCCTTGTCTGGTCCTGTCATAGAGTACTCACTCCTTTCAGTTCTTTTATTTTTAATTTCTGACCTCTTTGGAATCAATATTATAGTCAAATGAATATTGGTTGGTCCTCAGTAATTATTTTTATCAAGTTTCCACCCTTCTGTCTGGTAATTTCATTTGACACTATCTACATCACTATAAAATTTCTATATATCCTTCAGTTCCATTCACTCGGATTCTCTGCCCATCTTTTATCAGTTTAGTAGCATTCTCTACACCTACAACTGCTGGTAATCCATATTCACGCGCGATAACGGCTCCATGAGTCATGAGTCCACCAATTTCAGTCACTAGACCTTTTATTGATACAAATAATGGTGTCCAGCTAGGGTCTGTAAAGGAGGTGACTAATATATCTCCTGCTTCTAGCACAGCATCTTCCATGTTTAAGATGACACGTGCTCTTCCCTCGATTACTCCAGACGAAACAGCTAGACCTGCAATCGCACCAGCTGGAAGATTTTCTCGTTTATATTTACCTGTAATGATTTCACCATCAGAGGTCATAACACGTGGTGGTGTTAGTTTTTCATTTAATTTGTGCTCGTCTTTTCGCTTGATTATAATATCATAATCAAGTTTATTTGTGTGTACTACTTCGCGAAGTTCCTCAAGAGTAAGGTAATAAATATCTTCTTTTTCATGAATAACACCATCTTGTACGAGTCGTTTCGCTTCTTTCATTAGGGCCTGCTTATAAACAAAATAGCGGCTAATCATACCGTATTTTGGGTATTCACGATAACCTATAAAATTCCTGATCAAGTCGATATTTCGTTTTGTTTCTTTTGCCTTTTGTTCACCATCAGGTAACTCTCGTAACCGACTTAATAACTCTTGTTCTTTATTCAAAGCTTCCTGTCGCCCTTGCTCAAATTTCATTTTGCCAGCACTCGGCTCAAAGTTTTTGATATTGCTTAAAATCATAGGGACAAGTGTAATTGGTTTTTCGCTAAATCTAGTTCTAGTAATATCTATTTCTCCGCTGCAGCGCATCCCAAATTTCCTAAGATAAGACAAGATTGCATCTCTGGTTTCCTTTCCACCATAAAACTTAATCACTTCCTCCAAAAAGTTATCATCTTTTACATGTTGTAAAAAATCAACTATTTCTGGATAAGGACGTATCACATCTGCCACATCCATTAACTCTAGACCCATTTCCGAAGTAATGTTGTTTGGTACTGATTGAGAAATGATATCGGCTGCATTTTTTTCACCTAACCACTCGTTCATCTTTTCATTAGTCCAAAGCGAAGCATTTATAGCAGACATAAATACAGCTGTACTTTGTGGGTCAAATAAAATCCTCTTTAACTCATTTATATCTTCTAGAATAAAATCAATTAAATCTACTCCTGATTTAGTTTGGATTTTTTGTTTTAACTCCTCTATGGATGATTGACTCTTCTTAATCAGCTCAGAAACGATTGTCGGATCCAATTCCTTTTGTGGCTCTGAACCTGCAGCTGATTTACTTTTAATGTCGCTCTGTTCCTCTTTATCATTTGGTAAGCATTTTATGAAATCTCGCTCTATTATGGTCATAATTGCATCTTCTGTGAGAGGTTCGAGTTGTTTCATATTATTTAATAAGTTTTTTCTGCCATCTGGTGAAGCGAGCATTGGTGCTACATCAACAAACAACCTTCCACCAGCCTTAAACCATCGACCAAAAGATATTAACTCCTTTAAAGACATTCCGAGTGGCTTCAAAGGATCGGTCATCATTTGTTGATGCCCCACAGATAAATAGACATGTTTTTTTTCATCATTCGTTTCAGGAATTGGATATAAAGTAGTGATTGGTCGGCTCTGAACAATATAAAAGGTATCGTGATCCAAACACCATTCTATGTCTTGTGGACATCCAAAATGCTCTTCAATCTTTCTACCCATATGCGTAAGTCTCAAAATCTGTTCATCTGTGAGCACTTGACTATTTTGCATCTCAGGCTCAATCGCCAACTTTTCGGTACCACCATCTTTTAAAGAATAGATACCTAGCTTCTTAGTAGATATTTTCTTATCTACTATCTTATCGTTGCGTACTCTATAATTATCAGCATTCACTAATCCAGAAACCAAAGCCTCTCCTAGTCCAAAGCTTGCATCAATAGATACCACTTTTCTATTACAAGTAACAGGATCAGCAGTGAACAAAATTCCTGCCGCCTTAGAGACTACCATTTTCTGAACGACCACAGAAAGGTAAACTTTATTGTGGTTAAATCCGTTTTGAATACGATAAATTACTGCTCTCTCTGTAAACAGCGATGCCAAACACTTTCTAATATGCTTTAAGATTGATTCCTTTCCAATAATATTTAAATACGTATCCTGCTGACCAGCAAAAGAAGCTGTCGGTAAATCCTCTGCAGTTGCACTAGAACGTACAGCATATGAATCTTTTTCACCAAGTCTTAATATGAATCTTGCAATCTCTTCGCTAATAACCTCAGGTATAGTTATTCCTTCGATTACCTTGCGAATTTCACTGCTAATTTCTCTTATTTTTTCTATGTCTTCTACTCCAAAATGCGATAATTCATCTAATAAACCTTTAAGTTCTTCATTATTTTCAGTTATTTTTTTATATGCTTCTGTCGTAACACAAAAACCTTCTGGTACTAAAATTTCAGTAATTCTAGATAATTCTCCTAGATTAGCGCCTTTACCTCCAACCATGGAAATCTTTGTTTTATCAATCTCCTGAAAGCTAAGTACATATGAATTCATACACATTCCCCTTCCTCTTTTAAGTCGGAACCCTGAGTAGTTTAATTCACTTGCTCGCACTCTTATACTGCTCGTTAAAAACCATTTAGACTTTTAATTCCTTTTCTAGATACGAGTGAAGCAATTTCTACGAAGTGATTCTGTTCCTATGATACACAGAATAAGCACATATTATAAGCCTGTTATTTAAAAATTTCATATGGTATAATAAAGTTGAGGGGAATAGTTGATTTTTATAAGAATTAAGAGAATATATTATGTTAAATTCTTTAACACCACAGCTGAATAAGTTACATACTCTAACTACTTTATTCTTTAGTTTCTTTGTGGTTCCTATAATTTTTCTTTTCTTTTATCGTTACAAGCATATCATTAGTACATCTTATGTAATGTATTACCGAATCTATAAATATTTTTATTCCGAAAACTATAAGAATGTCGCTGAATCTTCTAACTTATAAGAAGTGAAAATTTGAATATTAAAAAACTGTCATCAAGTGTTATCTAATCAAAATTAATTCAGAAAATGATAACCCCCTCAACACTTCTGTCGAGGGGGTTAATTGTCGAGGTAAAACGCAACCTTTGAAATCCACTATCTACATTTATTATATCTATCAGTTTAAGCAAGATGCTAGAATACCCGCTCCAAGCAATCCTGCATCATCACCTATTTTAGCCAATTTAATATTTACATTAATATTGTTAAATACTCTTAGCTTAACTTCATTAATTAATTTTTCTAAGTAATTAGAATTGTTTAAAATAACTGATCCGCCAAGTACTATAACTTCTGGATCTACTGTAGTTATTATATTAGCAATTGCTTTAGATAAATTTATAGTCCATTCATTTAAAACGTCTAAACAGTCTACGTCTCCTCCACTCGCTTTATCAAAAATATCTTTTGTAGAAAATTCTTGTCCACATTTCTCACTGCCTATTCTAGAAATACTTACACCACTGCATTGTCCTTCTAATCCTCCTGAATTTAAACCTGCATGTCTATATTCATCTTCGTTTATTATCATGTTGCATACTTCTCCAGCTATATTGTTAAAGCCATTGACTATTTGATTTTTATAAATAAATCCACCACCTACTCCTGTTGATAGAGTAATGTAATATACACTTTCAGCATTTTTAGCTGCACCTATCTTGGCTTCGCAATATCCCGCTAAATTTGCATCATTATTTACAATTACAGGTAATTCAAAATGTTCTTCAAAGTATTTCTTTATCTTAAAGCCTTCCCATCCTCTTAAATTAGGAGGATTGATTATCACTCCATTTCTTATATCCAAAGGGCCTGGGCATGCTACACCAATAGCTTCAACTTTATATTTATTCCATTTTTCTTTTATCATATTTATTAAATTATCTATATTGCATTTTGCTCCCTTTTCTACAATATTATCTATTTTAAATTTATCAATTAAATTATATTCATTATCTAAAATGGCAGCTCTTAAGTTGGTGCCTCCTATATCAATTCCTATAAAATATTTCATTTTTAAATCCTCCTTGTATAATCTAGTTGTAACATTTGATAGAAAACTATTTATCTTTCTAACGAACATTACACCTCTTATTATTTTTAATATTCTAATTTATTACTTTGCCTACGCCCCGATAGGGAATATGCATTTCATATCTTAAATAGTTTTTTATTTAAATTCCTTAAAGGAATCTAACCAAGTTTTATATAGTCTAGTATAATACTCCTGAATAGAAGATAGATGTAAACCTCCTGGGAGGTCTTTTAGAACCTATACCCGTAAAAAAGCGTATCATTTCATCAGGTAGAATTCTATGTTTAGCTGGTTGGGTTTCCCTTCGGGAATTACCCGTGTCACAAACAAGGTTATAAGCTATCTGACAGAGTGGAAGTTCTATTCTATATCTAAAATTTAATTTAAGGAGATATATACAATGTCTAATTTTTTTTATAGTCCTGTAATAGGAATTGATGTTTCAGCTGATTTTTCATATACTGCAATACTCGCACCGAATGGTGATATTTATAAGAAGTCATTTAAAATAAAGCATGATCTCAATGGCTTCAACCACTTAGTTAATGAAATAAAAAAAGTGGAAGAAGAGTTTAACATGAAAACTGCAATTTTCATGGAGTCCACTGGCGTGTACCATTTATCTCTTTTCCACTATCTTAATAAATATTTCGATAACACATTTGTTATCAATCCACTCGTTACTAAGTCTAACAAAAATGGCGACATAAGAAAAGTGAAAAATGATAAAAAAGACGCTTTATCTATTGCAACAATAGGAAAATTTCAAAACATTAAGTTATCACAACAACTTAGCCTTGATATTTTTCTTCTGAAAAATCTTGTAAGAGAGTATTACAAACTTACAGATACTAGCTCTACTTTTAAGAAAAAATTATCCGCTGATTTAAGAGTTATTTTTCCTGGCTATAATACTATATTTTCAGATTCAACATCTAAAAGTTCAATTGAGCTTTTAAGTCAATATCCAACGCCACAATCAATTTTAGAGGCACCTAAGGAAAATATAATTAAGATTTTCCTTGATAGCTCTAAAAAGGGCATTATCTGGTCGGAAAATACATATTCCAAATTATTTAAGGTTGCTAATGAAGCTAAAATAATTGGCTTACCGTTAGACGGTTTAGCCGTCAAAATAGCCAGCTCTATAACATTAATAAAAACTATTCAATCAGAGATTGATACATTGTTACAGAAAATTAACAATTTTATACAGTCTGAAACTTTTCCTGAATCTATTAGAGCTAATATTGAACTAATTGATTCAATTCCTGGCATAGGGCAATTAACTGCTATTACTATAATAGCTGAAATAGGTGATATTGATGGTTTTCTTAAGCCCAAACATCTTGTAGCTTTCTTTGGTATTGATAGCTCAGTTAATCAATCAGGTAATTTTAAAGGCGATGATAATAAAATTTCAAAAAGAGGAACTCGAATCGGTCGAAGAGCATTATATTCTGTTGCACTAGCTTCAATCCGTAACAATCGTAATGGAGTTCCTATAAATAAAGTCCTATTAGATTATTATCAAATAAACCTTAAAGGCAAAAAGCCTAAAATCGCCTTAGTCGCTATAATGCATAAAATTATAAACTACATTTTTGCTGTTCTCCGAAATCAAACTCCGTTTGAGCAAAGAGATCCCAAAATACATAAGCAAATGTTCCTAGAAAATAACTCTTTAAACAAAGTCGCTTAATTTTATTCCAATTTCTGTAACCGTTCGTGTTTTGAAACGGTTTGTTTGCCATACTCTTTTTCCAAAAACTATTTTTTTGAAAATTAACTTGACTATTATTAGCTGGTCTTATTTACTTATCAGATACTCATACATTTTCTCTTATTTAACATTCACATTTATCATCAAATATACTTTTCATCTAGGTGATCTCCAATAAGTTATACATATATTGATGCTCCAAATATATGTTGATGAACTCCATCAGCACAAATGTGCTTTTGCAATGACCTCAAGAATTTATATCTATCTATATCTTTCATATATAGCTCTAATATCTATTTTTTCGCTTTATCTATTTCTCTTACTGCTTGAATATATTTACTTTAGATTTATTCCTTTTTTCCATGAGTAAGAATATCTTTTTCTATTCTCTCAAGTCTCTGAGTACTAGTATTTCCACTCACACCACTGTTTATTAATTCCACCTTAATAAAAATAACGTTCACCCTCTAATAATGAAAGTGAACGCCAAAATAATATGGTTCAACTATTGAATAATTTAAGAGAAAGTTTATCCATTACTCTATAAATATTTTAGTAGTTTCGCTCCACTTCTCACCAGATAGTAATACTCTAAAGCCTGTCTCTTCTGAAGACAATTTTAAATTTGGTGCATTATTCATCCATGTTTGTGGCTCGATACAAATAAAATCTGATGAAGCTTCATTATTCCATACTGTACAAAATTTATAGTCTTTACCAAACTCATAATATAACTTTATATTTTTTTCTTTATCCTCAATAATAGCACCATTAAAAGGTGTACCTTGAAAACTTAAAGGCTGTACTGTGTATGTATCGTTCACCGGATGTTCAAGCGGAATTACTCCACCATCCCTGTATTTCTTCTCATAATCACATAAATTAACCTTATTCCCAGTGGGTAAATATCTTGAATTAACTAACCACTTATCTCCTACTGATAAAGTTAATGCATAATTTTCTTTTTTGCTGTCAGCTTGAAATGGAACATTAAAAGCTGTATGGAATCCAACTCCTAAAGGCATTAGTTTTTCACTACAATTTATAAAGGTTATTTTTTGTTCTAATCCTTTTTTAGATAATTTATAGGTCATTTGGCATTGAAACTCATGTGGAAAATACCTAAATACATCTTCATTAAATGAATTACTCCAAAAGGATACTTCAATTTCGACATACTCTTCAATCTTATTAACCTTAGTGCTAGTTACTGTAAAAGGCAATTTATTTATTATTCCATGGTAATGATTATTTCTTATAGTGTCGTTTATTGGAAGTTCATATGCCATATCATTAACTGAATATTTTCCATCTTCAATTCTTCCTGGTGGAAATAAAATTGGAATTCCAAATATTATTGGCTTACTCTTAAATTCCTTTAATGTTTCTGGAGTTCTTATGATATTGCAACCTAGTACTTTATGCTTTAATTCAATAATATTAGCTCCGATTTTAGGTATCATGACTGCTTCATAATCTCCAGCAGTGAAATATACTGCTTCTTCTCCAGACCACGTTATCTTTTCTATTTTCACTCCCATACCTCCTACCATAAAATATTTCTGTGTTATTATAATTACTTATATACAACAGTAATCATTTTTTCATCATTTTCCATAAACTTAGTTTCTACATCTATTATAGACAGAAGTTGTTCCTTTGTTTGCATGCCTGTTAAATCAAGCATCTTCTCTTTATAGAATAGGAATACCTTTGGTATAGTAGCATTAGCATCAGAATATATTGTGTGTTGATCAAGAAAAGCTACAAAATCTGATAAAGTCGCATCTTTTCTAAACGTTAAGTTATATGCGTTTTCTCTCTTTAAACGAACGACGCCTTCTCTATCAACCATACAAATATTGTTTAATGTTTTTTTGAACAGTCCAAAAAAAGCTTTCTTTTGAATAACAGCCTTAAATAAATACCATCTTCCTGTATTAGATACTAATTCAACTGTTGATTTTTCAACACTAAGTGCACCTGATACTACTTCCTTCATATCATCTTCTGAAGCAACACTTTGAGCAAGGTCTTTTGATCTAAGTTCAGTTGATCCTGTTGCAATTGCTCTAAGTATATTTTTTTGCGAATCTATTTCGATAGTTACATCAACAGTAGCTTCATTTGCTCCAGACTGTACTATTTTTTCAATTATATCTTCTCTAATTTTCTTAATATCATCTTCTGACGGAGCAACTACCGATCTTTCTATCTGCTCACGAACCATAGCAAGCGCAACACCAATTGTGGATATGTAAGGTGCATTTTCTGCTACCTTTGATTTAAATCCACCTTTATCAGCAAGTGCGTGAACAAGTACAGCTCCACTTCCGCCACCACCTACAAGTGTAATGAATTTTCTATCTAATTCATATTCTTCAACCATTTCGTTAACGACTTTCATTACTTTATTTACCGCTATATCCATAACTTGCTTAGCTGCTTCCTCAGCAGAAATATTTAAGTAATCTCCTAAAACCTGCCATGCTTTTTTATTACTTTCCGCATTACCTCTAGCATAATCCCCCTCTGGTACATAACCTAAAAGATTTGAAGCACCTGCAAGTGTATAAGAAAATTCCTTTCCATTTGAGCACTCAATAATTGCATAGTTCTTTGGATCGCTTTCCCTTGGACTTATGAATTTGATTTTAGGTTCTTGGATATTCTCAGGATCTGCAAAACATTCATAATCCACTCCAGCTATATGTGCACTTCTTGGTCCTACATCACTAATTTTATTATTTTCTATTTTTATCATACTACCGCCTGCTACTGCTAAAGTACGAACATCAAGTGATCTTAAATAAGTTTTATGTCCACCAACCTGTGCATTTTTTATCATTACCTTTCCATCTTTAATAACAGAAATATCTACACTTGTACCTCCAACTTCAAAGAATATTCCATCTGAAATTTTTTCATACATAAGAGCCCCAGCAACTCCCGCTGCAAGACCAGATAGCATTGTAAGTATAGGACGTTTTCTCACTTCATCAACGCTCATTACTCCACCATCACATCTCATTATCATTAATTGAGATTTTATTTGTGCATTCTTCACTGCCTTTTCGGTCATATTTGCTGTTTCCATCATCTTAGGGATTAAGCTCGCATTTACTACTGCTGTTCGTGTTCTCGTTTTCAAACCATATAACTGTGATATTTCATGTCCTCCTGTTGCATATAGTGACTTATTATTAGCTGTCTCTATTACATCCTGCTCATTTTTAGGATTGTCAACACTATACGCTTCTGATGCAACTATAACTTCTGCACCTTGACTTTGAAGTTCATTAATTGATTTCTCTACAATTTTGCTATTTAAATTCTTAGAATCTATGAAAGTATGATATGTTTTTAAATATTTTTTAGGAGCCAATTCTATATCTGCTGTATTTGTCTCATTTTTTGCACTTCCAGCATCCATACCTGTTCCCATACCTATTATACCAACTTGTGCTACATCCCCTTCAAGCAAAGCATTAGTTGCTTGTGTTGTTCCATGAGCAATGAACACTACATCATCAGGGGATATATTATTGTCAGTCAATACTTTATTTATTATTTTGACTATACCACCTGCAACTCCCTCTGCTTCACTATGTGTTGTACTTATTTTTTGTTTTGCAATAATTTCATATGTATCATTATCTATTACTACTGCATCGGTAAAAGTTCCACCTACATCGATACCAATTCTAACCTTCTTAGCCATACAATCTCCTCCTTAACCTCCTGGTTTTATCACAAATTAATTAAATATCCTTATTTAAAGGATATCATTTACACGAATCATTGTAAATAGTTTTTGAAAATTTTTTTCATTTTTTCCGGATATTTTGGATGCAAAAATTCAAAATTATCCTTTCATTTAAAATATACAATATTTATGATTTGTTTTCCGAAATTTATTATAATGATTTTCATTAAATAATATAGGTAAGATCAATAGACTTAATATAGATAAGACTTATAAACAGTTAAAAAAAAAGACTGGAGTTGAACTTAAATCCTATACCAGTCTTAACTTCAGCCTTGCATCTTAAAGATTATAATAGTAATTACTGTAATCTTGTTCACTTTCAAATAATGCATCGCTATCTAATTTCTTTTGCAAATACTTCTTATTAGATTTAATAAGCATTCCTACTATAACATCAATAGTAAACAGAAAAGTCATATTATCTGAAATAACCGTGTTATTTTCAATAGCTAACTTATCTGAAGTAATTATCTTAATATCCGTAAGTTCACTAAGTTTTGGAGAATCATAACTTGTAATTGTCACAATCTTAGCATTATTTTGTCTCCCACTAATCAAAGGTTCTTGAATATCTCTTACTGATATATTACGTGTTATACCTATAATTAAATCATCCTGAGAAGAATTAGCACTACAGAGCTTCATACTATACACATCATTATAAGATTCAGCTTTTATTCCCATCATATTTAGTCTTTGTTTAAGTTCAATAGCTGACTGCCATGAACCAAATACACTAAATATGTTAACTTTCTTAGCAGATTTAATCATTTCAACTACTTTAATTAAATCCATTTCATTTATTAAAGAACATGTGTTAAGTATTAATTCATTATAATCTGAAGCTATAGAGTCAATAAGACTATGGCTATCTCTACTCTTATCATTTGCCTTAAGATTTCGATAAAAATTATCTTGAGCTAAAGCTATTTTAAAATCATTAAATCCTTTGAATCCTATTTTTTTACAAAATCTATTTATACTAGTTTCAGATACTTTTGTTTCAATTGCTATATTAGTAATTGTATTATTGATAACAAATTCTGCATTGTTTATAACAAAATTTGCTATTTCATTTTCACTAAAAGTTAAATTTTTTTGTCTTGAAATTATCTTTGCAATAACTGCCGGAACAGTATTTCTCATTAAAAAGCCCTCCCTGATTATCCGTATATTTTAACTTGAATAATACACGGAATTTAATCATTCCTAAAACAATACTATCATATATTATATCAAATTGTAATAGTCTGTTCAAATAATACGAATTTTACAAAGTACTGTATTATAGGGGTTTAAGCTTTATTAGTAGTTATAACATGTTATTCAATTCTTGCTCTAAACAAATTACTATTTTCTTAAAATCATCTAAAGATATTTTACCCAATTCTATTAAATATAAATAATCATATATATTAGGAAGAAATTTTGCTCCTAATATTTCCTTACTAAAACTATGCGCAGCGATTTCAGAACACTTTATAATTGAAGATTTCCTTTTAAAAAAAACAAAATTCATTAATGTTACTTGCTCTAAAAGTTCATTTGTTGGTTTTTTTTCTTTATATTCAAGAAAATGATAAAATTCATGAGCTAGATGCATATTAAATACATCCTCGTAACTTAACTTTTCTTTAAAAAAATCCACCTTATTGCATGTATTCATAAGATCAATTAAAGAGTTTTCATATATTTTTATAATATTTTCTTTCTTCGAAAAACTTATTTCTGCCCTAAATTTTACTCCATAAAATGTTCCTGATTTTTTTACTATTTCAATTTTAACACCATTATCTTCGCATAGTTTTTTCAGATCTTTCCCTAAATATTTTTTTGCTTCAATTTTTCCTAAAAATAATGAATCGTCAACATAATACTTTATTTTATCTTTAGGTATCTTTTGAAATAGTAAATCATTTTTTAATTCAGCATAAGCTAATGTTCTATCATTTAATTTTCCTAAGACATCAAATAATTCTTCCATATTCTCTTCCCCTTGTTAATATATTGAATGGAACCACCTTAAGTATTCCATTCAATATATATTATTACAATGTTACTACAAAACTTGCAACAACCATAGAAACTCCTACTGCTACAACCAGCCAAATAATAGTTTTCTTTAAGATTTCGTTTACATCAGTCTTTGTATAATCAGAAACCCATACATTATGAGAGTTCGTTGGATCACAAACTGCTTGAAGATTACTGTTTACACGTAATGCAACCATTGCAGCTACTGGATTCATTCCTGCTGCTACAAGTAACGCTGCTATTCCACTTCCTAATCCATATATATTAAAAGGTCCTCTATATATAGCTAATGGTGATAATAATGTAAATACAAGTATATATGTTAATGGACTATGAGGAATTATAGTTTCAATCATTGGCTTAAGTATCGCTGCAACTGGTTCTGCCATAACGGCATTTAATACCATTCCTATACCAATTAATAAAGCTAAAGCTCCTGCTGTGTCTTGAATACCTTCAATTAAGGCACTTGATAAAACATGTACTGGCCTCTTTGGTGTTGCAAGTATCAATGTTATTACAATACCTAAAACAACTGAAGGAACTATTGATAATTTTAATGTAAAGGCAAATATTACTGGAATAATTGGGCTAATAAGTGCTATTGATCTAACATTCATATTATTTCCCAATTGCCCTTCATTATTTAATGGCATTGACCAAGCCTTTTTTAATTTTGCACCTTTGCTGTTATAATAAAGAATAGTAACTACGGCTACAATTATAAGTGGTACTGCAGGTATTAAAGAATAGTTTGCTATTTGTTCTGTAGTTAATTTTAATACATCTTTGTATATTGCCCAACCACCAACATAGAAAGTTACTCCTATTGCATTAGCAAACAAAAGCACTAATGCACTTACAAGTGGACTTAATCCTGCTGTCAGCATTATTGGTATAATGATTGTTCCCACAAGAATTACCATTCCTAAACCACTTGCTGCTGAGAATATTATTGATGCTGCGATTAAAAAAGTAAGTGCAATAATAACTGGTTTATCACCTGCAAGTTCTGCAGCTTTTCTTATAATAGTTTTTGTTATACCAACCTTATTTAATATTTGCCCAAACCATGCACCAAATATTAAGCCAGCAATAGCTGAAGACATTCTCATTGAACCAGCCTCTAATACATTGGCTGTAATTGTAAATTCTTTAGGATCATTTGACATTATTGGAATTCCTGCAATTAATGCAAATATGACTGCCATTAGTGGCAATACCAAAATCGTCGGTAACTTTCTTGTCATCATTAAAATAACTGAAACTAAGAATATAACTAAAATACCGATTGCTTGTATACTCATTCTAAAACCTCCAAATATAAAAATTTATTTTTTAATTAGTAGTTAACTTTTTATAATAATTTTAAACATCTAAATATGAACCATTTTCAACTAATCTTTCTTGTACTTCCTTAGCATCAACATTTTGTACTGAAATCATCTTCTTTGCTGCTATTGCTGCTGCAGTACCTCCAGCTTGTCCTATAGCACCTACTGTAGGCGTTACTCTTATTGCTGCTTGTGCTTCAAAAGTTGCAGAAACACATCTTCCAACAACAATAAGATTATCTATATTTTCCGGAACTAAAATTCTAAGTGGAATGTTGTAGTAATCTCCCCATTCAAGCATTTTACTCGCGGTGCCCTCTCCATCAGGACTATGTATATCAATAGGATATCCTGAATGAGCTATTGTATCTTCAAACTTTTCTTTATTAAGTAGGTCTTCAGCAGTTAAAGTATACAAACCTTTAATTTGTCTTGAACCTCTTACACCTATAGATGGACCACTTTGTATGAAAGTAGCATTTTCGAATCCAGTAAGGTACTTCTTAAAGAAGGCTTCCAATTCCTTGCACTGTTTTCTTCCCTCTATTTCAGCTTTGCTTAGGCTCCATGGATCAGTACTATCACACCCTAATATCCTTGTAGTGTTAACTATAATCTCTCCTGGATTATTAGTTTCAAAGAAAAGTACATCTTCCCTTTTTATTGATATCTCACCTTTTTCTTTTGCTTCGTTAAATTCCTTAACAAATCCTATTACTGATAATCTTGGCACCTTGTCTATAGTAGTAACATCTTTATGAATTCTGGCAAAATTCTCAGGATCTTTTTTTATAAATTCCTTTAATTTTTCCATATTCACATCTCTAATTTTCATATTCAAAGTCATTGGCTGAGCTGCTCCATCCTTTTCTCTTCCTTTAGTAAAAGGAATACCTGCAAATGCTCCAAGATCACCGTCCCCTGTCGCATCAATGAATATTTTAGCTTTAATATCACTTACCCCAGCCTTATTACATATCTTTATACTTTCTATACTCCCATTACTCATTTGAGCACCAGCAAGCATAGTATGATATAAAACTTCTCCACCACTTTCTAATAACATTGTTTCAATTTCGTATTTCATTGCTTCAGCATCAAATGGCGTTACGGAATACGTATACATGCTAGAGTCTAAAATATGACCTGGAGATTTACCTGACTCTTTTAATCTTTCTATTAATTCATCTGTGATTCCACGAATAACTTGCTTATCACCAGCATGGAATGTCATCATCGGGCCAACGCCTGCACCTGTTAGCGTTCCACCAAGGAAACCGTTGCTTTCAATTACCAATGTTTTAGCACCTTCTCGTGAAGCTGCTATAGCAGCTATTGAACCAGAAAAACCGCCTCCAGCTATAACAACATCATAATTTTTCATAAAACTCCTCCTCTTGATTATATTTAAGCATTGAGGTATTTAATTTAAAATATCTCACTAACCTTAATATTACTTTACCACATTTTTTCACAATCGTAAACAGTTTTTGAATATTTTTTTCATTTTTTTCATTTATTATGTTTATTTTTTTCACAAATGCATCGCTATGCAAAATTTAATGATTTTTTCACTATTTAAGAACCCTCACTAACCTTGGTTATTTGGTAGGTATCTAGCAATTCTACTTCTTTAACTTTTGATCCACTTTCATAATTAAATATAGATTTTAGAGCTACTTGTCCAAATAAATTTTGCCTTTGAGAAATTAAAACGTCCACTATTCCTGCTTTAACGGCTTTTATATTGTAATCCGTATTATCAAATCCTATAAGTTTTTTATCCATTGAATTAGATGATTTCTTTAAAAGCTCAGCAACCTTTATAAAGTGTAGATCCAATCCAGCTATAACTTTAACATCAGAATACTTATTTAAAGCATCTTTTAGATAACTAAATCTTTCATTTATATCACAATGATTTATTTCAACATCAACTATTCTAATATCTGAATGAGCATGCAAGTACTCTTCAATTGCTTTTATTCTTATGTCAGCTATTTCACTTTTTCTAATGGTACTAAGTATTACATTTCCCTTTCCCTTAGCTACCTTTATTATTGCTTGCGCTACACTAACACCTGCTTTATAATTATCTGTCCCAATGTAGGCTAATCTATTACTTCCAGGTAAGTCACCATCTACACAAATAGTTTTTATTCCTCTTTTACTTAACGCATTAACTATCGGACTAATAAGCTTCGCTTCCCATGGATGTATTATCAGATAATCAATACCACCATCTTTTTCTGTCAATTCATTGATTATAGATACCTGTTCTTCTGGTTTACTTTTCAAATAGTTTTGTGGATACCTAACCACAAGCTTATATCCATATTTTTTAGCGGTTTCTTTAGCTATCTTAATCATATTTATCATATATGGATCACTTTCCGGTAATATTGTCACAAAGCCAATCCTTTTTTCTCTATTCTTATCACATTCAACATTGTAGTGAGCTATTTGACTTTCTACACTATCTATCCTACTTTTTAACTTTTTAGCAATATCCGATAAAATAATCATCGAATTCTTTTGATGCATGCTTACCTCAACAGCTTCTCCTGTTGAGGCTGCAGTTTCCTCTGAAATAGCTGCGATATTAGTAATATCATCAATTATTGAATTTTTTAACTGCTCTAACTTATCCATACTATCTTTTACTGCAGAATACTGATTAGTACATTCGATAATACAATGATCTATATTATTAAAAGCACTATTAACATCCTTCACAGATTCAAGCTGCAAATTCAACTTATCTTCTGTGGAATTAATTATTGTTTCAGTTGAATCAATTTCCATATTTATTTCACTTACAATATTTTTTATCTCATAAGCTGATTTAAAGCTTCTATCTGCTAACTTTCTAACTTCAGTTGCAACAACTGTAAAACCTTTCCCCTCTTTGCCAGCCCTTGCTGCTTCAATAGATGCATTTAACGCTAATAAATTAGTCTGATCTGCTATTTCTGTAATTACTGAAACTATTTGATTAATATTATTAGATTTTAATTTTAGCATTCCTATACTATTAGAAACATTGGTAAAAGCATCTCTAGTTTCAGAACTTTTAGTTAAAGTATCATTTACATTTGTACTGCCATGCAAACTTGCGTTTTCTAATAGCTGAATCCTATTCTCTATAACTTTCATTGCACTGTTAACATCTTCAAATTTAAGTGATAATCCTTCTACTAAATTCATACAACTTTCTGTTTCACCTGCTTGTTGCTGAGATCCTTCAGCTACTAAGTCGTTAAGGCTCATTAAAGTTTTTGATAACTCTTCGGTCTCATCTGCAGTATCTATTACTGAATCACCCAAGGCTGATATTTCAGCAACATAACTTTTAAAAACCTTTACAAGTTTAATAAATTCATCGATAATAAATCTTTCATCTGAACTTAAATCCTTATTTTCATCATATTTCAAATTACCAGTTTTAATTTTTTCAATTGCAACATTTCTACCTATAGATTTATTTTCTTTAAATTTGCAACATTGTAATATAATTAAAAAGATTGCTCCTAAAACTCCAATAATACATAAGATTGATTCCAAATACAGGAATAACTTACTCAAAATAAATACCAGAACAAATAGTATTAACATTAGCAGCATATTAGTTAAATCTTTTTTTATATGAATCATTTCTTTTCCCCCGTTCATTATTATTTTAAAATGGCATCTCTAATTGTAAGATAGCATATTTTTTTACCAATGTAAACATTATCTGAAAGTTATTTTCTTTTTATTCGGATTTTTTGCCATATTTTTTCTTAATATAACAAAACTTTTTTATTACTCAGATATGCATATTCTTTAATATCATTAGAATTTATATTTTTCACTATTTTCTTAAGGCTTTATTTGTATGAATTCATCATGTGGTAACCTTTAGGAAATATTTTATCTTTGTGAATTCACGTCGAATTAAAATAACCCACTAAAATCTAAATTCTAGATTTTAGTGGGTTTCATGATAGATGCAAATCATACTAACTCTGTTAATACTCTTAATTTTTACTACTTAAATTACTTTTTGCTATTATTGAACCATTTAATCGTTGCTTTTTCAACCTCTTTAGGAAGCTTTTTATTATATACTTCATCGTATAACCATGCCAATGATTTTTTTCTTAAATATTTTCTCATTTCATCTTCTGCTTCTGACATTATAACTTTTATTAAACATGTACATTTTGTATGTGTATATGGCAAATTATCTTTATCTACTAATATATTATTTTGCGTAATTTATGCACATTGAAGGAATGATTCGCTTCCTTCTACTGCTTCAACAATATCCCAAAATGTTATTTCTTCTGCACTGCGAGCTAACGCATAAACACCTTTTACACCAGGTATGATTTTATAATTCTTGACTCGCTTAATTTTGTATATACCTTTTATAAATACGTTTCTGAGATACCTTAAAATGTTGCCAAATATCTTATTCCCACTGATTTATCTTCCTCTAGTTTTATCATATATAATAAGCAATGTATTGCATATTATACTCCTACTAAAAATTTCATATGGTATAATAAAGTTTAGGGGAATAGTTTATTTTTATAAATTAAAACATTTCACTCCTAGAAATCGCTACTCTTTACTGCCATGTGATTTCTAAAGGATTTCTATCTACCAGTCTTTTAAATTTATAAAGTGGATAACCTACTAATAGTGCACCTGTTACTACCCTATCTTTAGAAATATTCAACAATCTTAAAAGTGGTTCATATTCTGCCATAGAACAATATTCAAATAGTCCTGACCAACAGGTTCCTAATCCTAATGTTTGTGCATATAATTGCACATATGTTAATGAAAAGTGTGTATTGTCGCGACCAAGTTCTTTTTGTTCTCTTGGAACTGTTGCAATCACTAAACATGGAGCATCTCTTAATATTGTATCTTTGTTATCATTACGATACTGTGCTATTGTCGAAACAGTATTCTGTACCCACGGCGAATTCTTTAACACACCATTTTCTATAGATTCCTCCGTCCAGTCAGCTATAATCGAAGTAATTTCATGTAGAATCTTATGATTATCAATAACATGATACGAAAGTCCTTGAGAATTGCAAGCTGTTGGTGCAAATCTAGCTATATTAAGAAGTTCACTAATTATATCTCGAGATACATCCCTTTTCTGAAATGCTCGAATAGATCTTCTTGATCTAAGAAAAGTGGCCGCAATATCTGAATCCATTAACTTTTCTTTTTGAATTTGCACTTGATTATCTAATGGAGTTTTTGTGCTGTCTAAAGCACCATTGGGACAAACAGCCACGCAATGACCACATTCAATACAAAGATCCCTGTCTACTTTGGGTCCTAAATCACTCATCACCAATGTTCCTCTACATATTTTCACACACAGACCACATTTAGTGCATTTTTCAGAATTAACTTTAATAAAATTATTCATACAATTCTCTCCTTCATCATATTGTTTTACTTGATTTATATATTTTGGGTAAACAATATTTCTAACCTAGACACCATTCCTTTTAATATAGTAAAATGGAAATCTAATAATAGAGGATCTGGAAGTCCAGTTTTATCAAAATCACCATCTATTTTAGCTTTAACAATTGTTATAAGATTTTTTTCACTAATATCTATAACCTTTAATTCAAGCTTAGCTGCAAAGTGGTGCTTTATACTCCATTCTCGTATTTTATCTAACCCAATATATTCTTGACCTTCATCAATTACAATTGCATCTTCAGTGAAAATTGATATAAATTTCTTTGGATCTGATTTATTGGATGTATTAAAATAAGTTTCAATAGGTTCTTGTAATTTCATATTCATAATATCTCTCCTTTATAATCCTATTCTCTAATAATTATTTCATATAATCGATCTTTCTAACTATAACAAGCATAACCTGACCACATCATGTCAAGTTATAATCGCTGAATCAAAATGAATATAATCCACTGTATAACTGAGAAAATAAAATCACATAATATTACATAATGTTATCAGACTAGAATTCCTATTTACCTAATTTCCAAAAGATGAAAGTATTAAATTATATGATATTACCTATCTCCTTATAATGATTTTGCTTAAGTAAATAAATACCATTCCAAAACTTGACGTGATGTTGTCAAGTTTACTTAATTATACTGATTAAGTAGATAAACTTATTTAAAGGGAGGTATTTTTAATTATGCAAAATACTTTATCATTTGATATTAACAAAGAACTTGATGGTAAACGCGTACTTGTAACAGGTGGAACTAAAGGTATTGGTAGATCAATTGTTGATCGTTTGCTTAATGCGGGTGCAAAAATAATAACAACTGCACGAACTATGCCTAATGATTTGCCAGATTCTATAGGGTTCATTCAAGCAAATGTTAGCACACCAGAGGGTACTGAGAGAATCATTAAAGAGACTCTTGAAAGACTCGGTGGATTAGATATTTTAATAAATAATGTAGGTGGTTCTTCATCCTCCACTTCTGGAGCATTAAGTTTAAGTGATGACGATTGGTTGCAAGCCTTTAACCAAAATCTTTTTTCAGCTGTACGCTTGGATCGTGGTTTTCTGCCCTCTATGATTAAACAACAGAAAGGTGTAATAATTCACATATCATCTATTCAAAGGAGACTTCCTGGGATAATGACTATGTCATACTCTGCTGCTAAAGCGGCCCTAACAAATTACAGCAAAAATCTAGCTACGCAGTTTGGTGGAGATGGAATACGAATAAATACAGTTGCTCCAGGTTTTACAGAAACAAAAGCTGCTGAGCGTCTTATTGAAAGAATGGCACAAAATTCCGGAATTGACTATAATAGCGCTCGTCAAGAATTAATGGATAACCTTGGCGGCATACCACTTGGTCGTCCAGCAAAACCTGAAGAAATCGCTGAACTTGTTGCATTTCTTGTATCAGACAGAGCATCTTATATCACTGGTAGTGAGCATATTATTGATGGCGGAATAATAAGGACTATATAGTCTATAAAGGCGCTATACTAAATAATTCAACATAGACATATTGTATTATTTAGTAATCACTAGATTAGTATCAATAACTTTGTAGTCCTTGCTACTCGTAATAGCTTATATATCATGAATAAAATTGTTTTCTAAATCAATGGTCATGAAATCGCACAAACTACATTAAATATTTTAGGAGGTAAAATAATATGGTTATAAACAATTTATTATTAAAATTAAAGAATAGAGATGCTGATAATATTAAAAAAACTCAAGAAGTTCTTCTAAGCATGAGAGGAAAAATAGAAGTTCTGATAGACATACAGGCAGAAATAAATATTCGTCCTGGTGAAAGTAATTATGATATAATTTTGATTACAAAATTTGCATCATTAGAAGATTTAGATAAATATCTTATTCATCCAAATCACTTAGAAGTTGCTAAATTTATCGGCAGTGTCTTAGATACACAAGCATCCGTATGTTATAGCTTATAAATAGTAACACAACTACCTACATTTAAAAATAATAGTTAGTACATTTAATACTAAAATAAGAAATTTATACCTTCCTAATTATCTTGAAAAAAGTTAATGTAGGAAGGTTTATTAAAGTTAGAAATTAATTACTAACATATCTTCATTATTAACTTTATAGAAAATATGAATATATATGTTGCAATAATAAATTTACATTTAAAATTTCAGTTAGGTAAGGCCTAAGTGAAAACCAAAATGTAGAAATCCAATTACAACATATATAGTATTATAGATCAGTTAAATTTAAAAGTATGGTTATAGTTTTTTGCTTCACCATATAACCTTTAAATGAGAGTAGTATTAAATCCATTATATTCTTAATTTTTACTACTTAAATCACTTTTTGCTATTATTAAACCATTCAATTGTTGCTTTTTCAAACTCTTTTGGAAGCTTTTTATTATATACTTCATTGTATAACCAAGCCAACGATTTTTTTCTTAAGTATTTTCTCATCTCATCTTCTGCTTCTGACATTACAACTTTTATTAAACATGGACATTTTGTATGTGTATCTGGCAAATTATCTTTATCTAGTAATATATTATTTTGCCTAATTTCTGCACATTGAAAGAATGATTCGCTTCCTTCTACTGCTTCAACAATATCCCAAAATGTTATTTCTTCCGCACTACGAGCTAACGCATAACCACCTTTCACACCAGGTATAGATTTTATAATTCCTGCTTTGCTTAATTTTGCATATACTTTAGATAAGTAAGTTTCTGAAATACCTTGAAAGGTTGCCAAGTCTCTTATTCCTACTGATTTACCTTCCTCTAGTTTTACCATATATAATAAGCAATGTATTGCATATTCTACTCCTACTGAAAATTTCATTTTTTATACTCCTTTGGTTTATAGTCTTTTATTAATAATATCCTATTATTTATCCCCATTCAAGATAATCATATGGTATCAAGCATATGTTCCCTGCCAAATATTTATATTGACAAACAAAAGAAATAATAATATTATAATTATAGATAATAGTTATCGACGATAATACATATCTTTATTTTAGAAAGAAAGAAGGAATATAGAATGTTTACAGAAAAATTTTATGAGGTATTAAATCATGAGGGAGTAGTTTCTATTGTAACTTGTTCAAATAACGAAGCTCATGTCGCTAATACATGGAACAGTTACTTAATCATTGCAGAAGGAAATAAAATCTTAATCCCTGCAGCTGCCATGATTAAAACAGAAGAAAATGTTAATGCTAATCCTAACGTTAAATTAACTCTTGGTAGTAAAGAAGTGATGGGATACAATTATATGGGAACCGGATTTTTAATTGAAGGAACTGCTAAATTCTTAAAAGATGGAGATAATTTTAATCTAATGAAAGAAAAGTGTCCATTCTTAACAAGAACATTAGAAATTACAGCTACATCTTGTAAGCAAACATTATAGTTTTCTAAATGTAAGGAGAAAATTATGCCTAGAATAATCAGTAAATCTGACTGTGTGGGTTGTGCAAATTGCGAGCGAGTATGCATTGTTGGATGCATTACAGAAGATAAAGATAAGAAAAGAAGAATCAATGAATCTGCTTGTGTTGACTGTGGAGCTTGCCAATTAGCTTGCCCTAGAAAATGTATTTCTCAAAAATAATCTTACTAAAAAGATAATTTTATTTCATAAAAATAGAACAATCAAAAGCTTTGTATAATCTAAAAAAATACTATATAAAACAAGGTTGGGCTTAAAATTTAAGCTTCCAACCTTGATTTTTATATTCATAATAAGCGCACAAACTTTGCTAGGTATATAACTTTATGTGCTTAAAATACATTGACTAGTATAACGTAGATTCTCCATCTTCAGAGTATTATTTGAAAGCACCCTTATATTGTTCTGGATAATCAAAATCTATGTTTCTAGATTTTGCTTCATTTAACACAAAGTATGGGTTTCTTAAAAGCTCTCTGCCAACTGTAACTAAATCTGCCCTGCCATTCGATATTATTTCCTCAGCCATATTAATATCTGTAATTAATCCAACAGCTATTGTAGGAATGTTACACTTTTCTTTGATTATGCTTGAATAATTTACTTGATATCCTGGATATGCATTTATTTCTACTGGAATTAATCCTCCAGTACTTACATGCACTATATCAATATATTCTTTAATTTCATTTATAATTTCAATCATATCATTTAGCGTTATTCCACCCTCTTTATAATCATAGGCTGATACTCTAAGCAAAATTGCTTTCTCTTTTGGCCATACTTCTGTCACAGCTTCCAATATTTCTTTTAGAAATCTGATTCTGTTCTTTATATCACCACCATATTCATCTTTTCTTAAATTTGATAATGGTGATAGAAATTGATGTATTAGATAACCATGTGCTCCATGTATTTCTATAGCATCAAATCCCGCTTTATCTGCTCTTTTCGCTGCTTCTTTAAAATTTAATACAATTTCTTTAATATCATCTCTAGTTAATTCCTTAGGCAATGTGCTTCTTTCATCAAATTTAACTGCACTTGGAGCTACAGCCTGACTAGCTGTTCCTGTATATTTTCTTCCACCATGATTTAATTGTATTGCAATTTTAGAACCATATTTTTTAACACCATTAACAATTTTTTTCAGTCCATCTATATGCGTGTCATCCCAAATCCCTAAATCATTGTCTGTTGTCCTTCCATTTTCAACAACTCCTGTAGATTCAAGTATTATAAGACCTACTGCACCAATGGCTCTGCTAACATAATGAGTGTAATGAAAATCATTTGCCATACCAGTCTCATCCGAAGAGTACATGCACATTGGTGGCATAACAATTCTATTCTTTAAGTTCGTATTTTTTAAAGTATAATTTTTAAAAGTATTCATAATTATAATCTCCTTTTTATTTAAATCTCTTGCTTATTTTCATTATATTATCTATACTATACTTTGAAAAGTAGTGATATTTTTTTCATATAATTTCAAAAAAGTAAGTATAGTGAGAAATCAACGGCTGAAAGGAGTTTTATTTATGTCAGAAATCAAACTTGAACGAGGAAATCCTAATGAAAAATGTCCTATTGAGGCAGCAATAAATATTATAGGTAGTAAATGGACATTTCTAATAATAAGAGATTTATTGATAGATGGAAAAATTAGATTTGGAGATTTGTTGCGCTCTTTAGATGGGATAAGCCCCAAAACGCTCTCCCTTAGACTACGTGAACTAGAGAAATTTGGGTTAGTTAAAAGAATAGTTTATCCAGAAATTCCTCCAAAAGTTGAATATGAATTAACTGAAAAAGGTAAGAGTTTAGAAACTGCATTTATAGAGTTGAAGAAGTGGGGACTTACAATTTTAGAATAGCCAAAAATTCTATTATGTATGCTTTTTTCCCTATAAACTCTTTCTTTAATACCAATTAAATTAGGCACCTTCAAAAATTGCTAACATTGCAGCTATTCTTTGAAGATGCCTAAATATATAAAATATGACGCTAGGCATTACCCTATAACGCTAAATTATATCTTTTTTAAAATATTTCATTAACTAAGTTTACTTTTTATCATTATATATCATTTGTTATCTTTTGGTATCATTATATACCTTTTTAAATATCTATTCAATATATTTTATAAATTAAAAGAATAATGTTATAATATTAATCAACAACAATACTAAATGATAATAATTGGTGAGGTGCCTAAATGTTTACTGAAGAAAGACTAGAACAGATTTTAAATATACTTAATAAACATGGTAGAGTAAAAGTTAAGGAACTAAGTGAACAATTTAATGTTTCAGAAGGTATGATAAGAAAGGATTTGCAAAGGTTAGAGAAAAATGGAGACCTTCAAAGGACCTATGGTGGAGCTATATTAAATAGAAAAATTTCTAAATTAAGCTCTATAACTACCAGAATGACAGTTAACTTAAATAGCAAAGAGTTAATATCCAAAAAGGCTTTTGAACTTATAGATGATGGAGATATTATTTTTTTAGAGTCCTCAAGCATAAATTTTTTATTAGCAAAACTAATAGCTAATAGCACAAAAAAAATAACTTTAATAACTAATATGTCTATAATTCCACCGCTTTTCAATAACAATGAAACCGTTGTATTAATATGCATAGGTGGTGTATATGACAATAGAAGTGGCGGAGTCTTAGGCTCAGAAGCCATTAAGAGCATCTCTAAATATACTTTTAATAAAGGTTTTTTAGGAAGTTCCGGTGTAAATTTAATTACTAACAGCGTAGGTACTTCTATGTTAGAAGATGGTAATCTTAAAGAACTTATAGTTTCAACAAGTAAAGAAGCATTTTTGCTTGTTGAAACAGAAAAATTTAATACAGATAGTCTCTATAAATTTGCAACTATAGATGAATTTGATGCTATAGTTACCGACTCAAACATCACTGATGATATTAAAGAACAGTTGAATAATTTAACTGTTAAGCTGCTATAAGATTGAATACATACTATAGATATCCAACTTTAAAACTATATTTATGTGGTAACTTGCCGAAATCATAAATATTTTGTTCCGAAAAGCTATGAAAATTTCGCTGAAGATTCTAAGCAGCAGATTTCACCACTTTAGCGTGCTCCCACTTTCAGTGTGACAAGCTAAAGTGGAACAATCTACAACTAAGAATCTTAGTAGCTCATTTTCAAATGTTTTCTCCACAAATATATTTATGATTTCTAGCTAAGATAACCATTTATATATAGTAAATATGGAAATATGTTCATTTAATAAGTTAAATATTTAAATTGAATATCCATATAGTGTATGCTTTCTTTAATATAGTAAAAGAAAGCATACATATGTTTATTATACCCCCTTTTTATATATCCAATATGAATAGCCACATGGAATTACTACAATAGCTAATAAAATAATTAAAGTTAATAAAGCACTTTTCATCTGCATACAACCTAAGATTATCATGCAAATACCGCCAAATATCCAAAGATATCCTGCCATATGATGAGTTTTATTCCAATTCATTTCACTATTTAATGTCCATGGTAATCTAATACCAACAGTATAATTTTGCTTGCATTTTGGTAAGTAGTTTCCGACCGCTACGATAATAACTCCTACGACTACTGATGTAATAATTTGAATAGGAATTTTATATCCAAGTGCAATAAATAAGGTTACTGGTACTAATACGACTGAAATAATTGGAGCAGACCACTTTCCTAAATACTTCAATGCAGATGGTGAATTCATTTTCTTTGGATCATTATTAAGCTTAAAGTGTATGAAAATATTAATTATCGCCATTAAAACCGGCATTCCAAACGCTCCAACTGCTTTTGGCACATAATTATTTGGAACACCTGCATAATTAAAATGAATCGGCACTACTTCAGGTAATTTATCATATACTCCAAATGAAAGAATCAATGGCAAAAAACAAATAATAGTTGTAATCCATAAAATATTATCTTTTTTCATCTTCATTCCCCCTAAATTGCGAAAACCAAAGCATTACTTCTTCAAATACCGATACATTGATTTCGTAATATATAAAATTTTTGTATTTTGTCTCTAAAACCAAACCTGCTTTTTTTAATTGAGATATATGATATGAAATTGTTGCACCTGTCATATCAAATTCCTTTGAAATCTCCCCAGCTGATTTTTTACCACTTTTCAGCATTACTAAAATTTCTCGCCGAACTGGATCTGACAATGCTTTAAAAGTTTCTGGAAACCCCAAATTATCATCTCCCTTTTATATTCTATTTAGAAATATTTCTAAATAGAATATATCAATTCTTATCTTCAAAGTCAATATCTATTTAGATTATTTTCTAAATAGATATTACTTAAAAATGAGAACCTCCTCTATCTAGATTTGGTTCTCACCCATTATTTTTTTTATTTAATATTTATTGTAAATTCATCTCCAACTTTTTTATATTCATCAAATTTAGGTTCCTCACCACCTTCTTCTGGCATTTTTACTGCATAAGGTGTCAGAATTAATTTACTTGCCTTTTCACTCATATTTCCAACTAATACATTTTCGTATTTTAGCAAAAAACCATCTTTTGTTCCTTTTATCAAATCAAATATTACCTTATTTCCTAAATCATCATGCCCTTTTAATAAAATAGCGTATGTTCCTCTCTCGGTTGAATTATTAATTATTTTTCCATATATTTTATGACCTAAAGCATTGCCTGTATATTTTTCTAATATATATTTATTTCCATTCTCAATATTAAATTCATAATCAAGATTTACAGTTTTAGTATCTATTTTCAGCCTATCCCCATTAGTTTTAAATTCAAACTTCCAAGTTCCATTTATATCATCATTATAATTTACCATCATTTTGGAATATACAATCTTTACATTTAAATCTCCACTTAAATCCATGTCTTTTATTGAAGCTAAATCATATCTTGCAACTTGCTGTGTAGTGTAATCGTCTATACGTTTTCTCCCACCACCTTCACCAGTAAATTTAACTTTTTTATTATTTATATAAAGAGTCATTTCGCTTCCCCAACTTTCATACTCTTTTAAAAACCTATCTGAACTTATATCAGTAGATATAAGTAGTTCATTTTCATCTAACACTACCTCATTTAATTTAACTGTTACTCCATTGTCTATAACAGATTTGTTGATTACTGTATTATAATCTTCTAAATTTCTCTCTATTCCTAGGAAACTTGAAATACTTTCGCTGAATAAATTTATTTTTGATATGGCGTAAGCTCCCGTATTTCCAAAAGACATACCTGTGAGTACTGCTATTATTGCAGCTGCAGCTATTACTTTTCTTCCAACATTTTGTTTTCTACTCTTTTTTATAGATTTCCTAATATTCTTTTTAAGTGATTCCTTTTCAATATCATTAAAATCTTCTTTTTTGTATTCATCTAAATCGATGTTTGCTTCATTAAGCAGACTATATATTTTATTCTTCATGCTTAACACCTCTTCTATTATCAATATTAAAAATATCTTTTATTTTCTTTTTTGCCCTAGATAATCTATTATATATAACTTCTTTTTTCATCCCATATTCATTGCTTATTTCATTAATGTCCATCTCATCAACATATAGCTTATAAAGCAAATTTCTATCCTTCCCCTTTAAACATCCAAGCAGCGATTCTACTTCATTACTTAATTCATTTTCTAAATTCTTCACTTTAATACCCTCATCACTGATATTTAAATCATCTATATTTTCATGTTGTAAGTCTTTTAAATATTTTCGTTTGTAATCAATGCATTTAAACTTACATATACCAGCCACCCAATTTTTAAATTCGCTTTTACTTTCATCAAAGCTATTTATGTTGTTCCAAATCCCTAAAAGAATATCATTTATACATTCTTCTTGAACACTATTGATCCCATATAGATGCTTTCCCACAATAGATTTTATAATCCAACCATAATTATCAATAACATAATCTAAAGCTTTTTCATTCCTATTTCTTAATTCTTTAATATAATTATCTTCATTCACCTTCATTTTTTACCTCTTCCCATAACGCAAGCTTGCATTTAGTAAGTTTGTACTTACATATATTAATTCGTATAAAAAAAGAAAAATCTATCAAAATTATAAAATAATTTTAACAGATCTTTCTATTGATATTATCTATTTTTCATAAGCTCTAACTCTTTTGCTATAAAATTCTCATTTCAGATATATGGAATTACGTTTGAACCACTGTTTTTACCGTAGCTATATCAAATTCCATCTCATTATAATATCTCTTCTATTCTATCAAATGCCTCTTTTAGATTGGCTCTTGGACAACCAAAGTTTATTCTAACAAATTCTTTTTTTCCGAAATCAGCTCCATCAGAAAATTTTATTTTTGCTTTATCTAAGAAAAATTTGTATGGATATTCGATGCCTGCTTCACTCGCATCTATCCAAGCAAGATAAGTTCCTTCATTATGATTAATCTTTAGGCCCTTTATTTTGGATACTCTTTCTTCTACATAATCTCTATTTTCTTTTAAATATTGTAATAATTCCTTTTTCCATTGATCACATTCAGTATATGCAGACTTAAAAGCTTCTACCGATAATACTGCTGGATGTCCAAAAACGCCATAAATCTCTTTTTTAAATTTTCTTTGAATTTCTTCGTTAGGAATTATAGCAAACCCTAAAGGCAATGCTGGAATATTATAAGTTTTTGCAGGACTTGTTAGAGTAATGCTTATATTTTTAGCTTTTTCATTTAAAGTAAACACTGGAATATGCTTTCCTTCAAAAATTAATTCGCTATGTATTTCATCTGAAACTAATAATAAATTATTTTCGTCACAAAACTTAACTAATTCCTCTAATTCTTCTCTACTATATACTCTACCTACTGGATTATGGGGATTACATAATACAAAAACCTTAATATTATCATCAATTTTCTGTTGCATTGCTTCAAAATCAAAGGTATATTTTCCGTTAAATTTTTTCAATGGTACTTCTATTGAATTACACTTAACTTCCCCGGGTAATCTCCTTATATGTGGGTACATAGGCGTATTAAACATCATATCACCATTAGCTATTCTACACGCCATAGTGGCTCCGGGCATTACACTAGGAATAAATACAATCCATTCCTTCTTTATTTTATAATTATATTCCTTCTTATAGAAATTATAAATTATTTCCTTTAATGCACTCTCATCATGAGTATATCCAAAAACTCCATGATCTGTTCTCTTAATTATTGCATTAATGATTGACTTAGGTGACTTAAAATCCATGTCAGCTACCCATAAAGGAATATAATCGCCTCCTTGTCCGTCCCATTTAGAACAGGATGTGTTTTTTCTATTTATAACTTCATCAAATCCAGACATATTATAATCCTCCTTGTATAATCTAGTTGTAACATTTGATAGAAAACTATTTATCTTTCTAACGAACATTACACCTCTTATTATTTTTAATATTCTAATTTATTACTTTGCCTACGCCCCGATAGGGAATATGCATTTCATATCTTAAATAGTTTTTTATTTAAATTCCTTAAAGGAATCTAACCAAGTTTTATATAGTCTAGTATAATACTCCTGAATAGAAGATAGATGTAAACCTCCTGGGAGGTCTTTTAGAACCTATACCCGTAAAAAAGCGTATCATTTCATCAGGTAGAATTCTATGTTTAGCTGGTTGGGTTTCCCTTCGGGAATTACCCGTGTCACAAACAAGGTTATAAGCTATCTGACAGAGTGGAAGTTCTATTCTATATCTAAAATTTAATTTAAGGAGATATATACAATGTCTAATTTTTTTTATAGTCCTGTAATAGGAATTGATGTTTCAGCTGATTTTTCATATACTGCAATACTCGCACCGAATGGTGATATTTATAAGAAGTCATTTAAAATAAAGCATGATCTCAATGGCTTCAACCACTTAGTTAATGAAATAAAAAAAGTGGAAGAAGAGTTTAACATGAAAACTGCAATTTTCATGGAGTCCACTGGCGTGTACCATTTATCTCTTTTCCACTATCTTAATAAATATTTCGATAACACATTTGTTATCAATCCACTCGTTACTAAGTCTAACAAAAATGGTGACATAAGAAAAGTGAAAAATGATAAAAAAGATGCTTTATCTATTGCAACAATAGGAAAATTTCAAAACATTAAGTTATCACAACAACTTAGCCTTGATATTTTTCTTCTGAAAAATCTTGTAAGAGAGTATTACAAACTTACAGATACTAGCTCTACTTTTAAGAAAAAATTATCCGCTGATTTAAGAGTTATTTTTCCTGGCTATAATACTATATTTTCAGATTCAACATCTAAAAGTTCAATTGAGCTTTTAAGTCAATATCCAACGCCACAATCAATTTTAGAGGCACCTAAGGAAAATATAATTAAGATTTTCCTTAATAGCTCTAAAAAGGGCATTATCTGGTCGGAAAATACATATTCCAAATTATTTAAGGTTGCTAATGAAGCTAAAATAATTGGCTTACCGTTAGACGGTTTAGCCGTCAAAATAGCCAGCTCTATAACATTAATAAAAACTATTCAATCAGAGATTGATACATTGCTACAGAAAATTAACAATTTTATACAGTCTGAAACTTTTCCTGAATCTATTAGAGCTAATATTGAACTAATTGATTCAATTCCTGGCATAGGGCAATTAACTGCTATTACTATAATAGCTGAAATAGGTGATATTGATGGTTTTCTTAAGCCCAAACATCTTGTAGCTTTCTTTGGTATTGATAGCTCAGTTAATCAATCAGGTAATTTTAAAGGCGATAATAATAAAATTTCAAAAAGAGGAACTCGAATCGGTCGAAGAGCATTATATTCTGTTGCACTAGCTTCAATCAGTAACAATCGTAATGGAGTTCCTATAAATAAAGTCCTATTAGATTATTATCAAATAAACCTTAAAGGCAAAAAGCCTAAAATCGCCTTAGTCGCTATAATGCATAAAATTATAAACTACATTTTTGCTGTTCTCCGAAATCAAACTCCGTTTGAGCAAAGAGATCCCAAAATACATAAGCAAATGTTCCTAGAAAATAACTCTTTAAACAAAGTCGCTTAATTTTATTCCAATTTCTGTAACCGTTCGTGTTTTGAAACGGTTTGTTTGCCATACTCTTTTTCCAAAAACTATTTTTTTGAAAATTAACTTGACTATTATTAGCTGGTCTTATATTTCATAGATAAATGCTTGATTAAACCTTCTTAAAAATTGCTTTGTGCGTTCTTCCTTGGGATTTAAGAAAAATTCTTTTGGAGTTCCTGTTTCTAATATCGTTCCATTGTCGAAAAATACTATTCTATCTGAAACTTCACGTGCAAAATTCATTTCATGTGTAACTATAATAAGTGTAATTCCACTATGTGCAATAGACTTTATTACACTTAATACCTCAGATACCATTTCCGGATCCAATGCTGATGTTGGCTCATCAAATAAAATAACTTTTGGATTTATCGCTAAAGCTCGAGCTATACCTACTCTTTGTTGTTGCCCACCTGATAATTGGTGTGGATAATAATTTATCCTATCTTTCAATCCCACCTTAGCTAACAACTCTATCGATTCAGTTTTTGCTTTTTTCTTATCCCTTTTTTGTACAATAACTAAGGCTTCCATAACATTCTCTAATGCTGTGCGATTTTTAAATAGATTATATCCTTGAAACACCATTGCAGTGTTTCTTCTAATATTTAAGATATCACTCTTCTTTGCCTTCGAAACATCTATATGAATATCATCTAAATCTATTTCTCCGGAAGATGCACTATCTAGAAAGTTTAAAGTTCTTAAAAATGTTGATTTTCCAGAACCACTCGAACCAATTATAGTGATCACTTCTCCAGTTTTAACAGCTAAATCTATACCTTTTAAAACATGATTTTCACCAAAACTCTTGTGTAAATTTTTAACCTCTATCATCTGCTATCTCCCTTTCTTGTATATTTAGCTTCTTTTCTACTTTTCTAAATACTATCTCTATAATCAAGCAAATTACCCAATATATTATGGCAATAGCTATGTATACCTCAAAAAACCTCATATTTCTTCCGGCTATAACTTTAGCAGATGCCATTACATCCATTACAGAAACTGTAAATGCAAGTGATGTTGATTTAACTAAGCTAATTAATGTATTTCCTAGATTAGGTATAGCAACTAATAGAGCCTGTGGCAAAATTATTCTTCTCATTATTGTTACTGAAGTCATCCCTATAGATTGTCCAGCTTCAATTTCTTTTTTGTCAACTGAAAGTATTGCGCCCCTAATAGTTTCTGATGTATATGCACTTTCATTTAAAGCAAATGCTAGAAATACAAATACCATTGCTGGAATGTTATTAATATTGTACTTTGTACCAAATCTATAATTTATATATTCTACTACAAGTGGAATACCATAATATGATAAATATAATTGAACCAAAAGCGGTGTTCCACGCATAAATGATACATATAATATTAATACTTTATTAAGTATAGGTACCTGTTTAATTCTTATAATTGCTATAATGAATCCCAATAGCAGACCAATTATAATCGAAACTAACGCTATTTCTAATGTAGCTGGTAAATATTTTAGTATTTCTGGAAAAGACTTAAGTATAAATGACGGTTTAAATATATCTTGCATAGGCTATTCCTCCCTACTTTGAATAATCTTTGCCAAAATATTTAATACTTAACTCACTCAATTTTCCTTCAGCTATTAAGTCATTTAAAACGCCATCAAATTCCTTTTTAAGTTCTTCTTGATCTTTTCTAAACATAAAATATGCCTTTGATTGCTGTACTTCCTCTTCATTTGCTATTGGTAATCTTTTAAAATTTAAATTTAGTGCTTTTGAAGCTGTATCCACGTAAGTCTCAGCTACAACATACGCATCAAACCGTCCATTTTGTAAATCTTGTAATGTTGCTGAATAATCACCTTCAGTATAAATTATATTTATTGGCTTGTCTTTATGATCTTGATTATACTTTTCTAAATACAACGTTGTTGCATTTCCGGAAGAACTTCCTGGAACATTTTTTCCTTGTAAATCATCAATTGTTTTTATATTTGTTTCATTTTCTCTTACAGCAATAATAGTATGATTTTTAACATATGAAGTATCCCCAAATAGATATTTCTCTTCACGTTCAGGTTTTTTAGTCATATTATTCGCAACAACTTGATAGCGATTAGAATCTAACCCTGCAAACAATCCTGCAAAGTCTGTTTTTTGAAATTCTAGTTCAACATCTGGTAATCTTCTATCTATCTCTTTTAAAATAGCTATTTCATATCCGTCCAATTCCCCGCTTTCATTTACATAATTATAAGGCTTTGGTGAACCTGATACTGCAACCACAATTTTTTTAACTTTTTCACTACTTTGATTACTTTCATTACTTACTTGTTTTTTGCAAGACAGTAATGTTGTTGATATAATTAATATCGTTATTAACCCCATAATTCTTGTAAATTTTTTCATATTAATAGCCCTCCATTTTAATCTTAATTAAATTTTATATTTTATTAATGCTTGTTCTGTGAATTCTATCTATCCACTTTATTATTTCAGTAAATTTTTATAGTAACTATTTGAAGTGTATAGTGCAGCTGCTGGATTGTGACCGAGTACCCTGTCTTTTGTAATTAATGTTGTTGTAACTGTATTGGTATATTTATAAAATAAACTATCATGTCCAACACATAAGCCCACTACTACATTTAGATCAGTTTGTGCTTTATCTAGAAGGTTAGCCTGCATAATTGGATTGCACATAGACTCCCCAACCTTCCTTATGTATTCATCCTTTATGTTAATTTTCTTCTTTTCTACAGCGCCAACCTTGCATGCAACTCCATAAACTTCAAATCCATTTTTCTTTAATATTTTTGCAAATATCCTACTTTCATTAATTAAACCTACACATGTTGCAATCCCAATCCTTTTTGCTTCAATTTTTTTTGCAAATTCTATAATTTCTTGAACTCTTGGAATGGTACAATAAAATTCGCCTTCAACTTCTGCCGCTGCTTGGGCTATTTTTTTGTCCTCTGGATTATTGATATATAATTCAACTATATCGTTAAGCTCATCTTCTAATAATGATGTAGTAAGACAAAAATCTGGATACTCCTTATCCTTCGACGCGCAATTTGTAACTCCGCAGTCTGTACATGTTAAGCAATTTTTCTTCATTTTTAATTCCCCCATTAATTTATTTATAATTAGTTATTTAATTTAGCTAATAACAAAAAGACCACAAAAGTTTCTTTAACAACGACACTTTAATAAATGCCATGTTTTCTCCAAAACTTCTGCGATCTCTAGTTTTCTAGTCAATCACTATTATTCATTTTTAATCCTATTTGAATTACAATAAAATTTTCCTACTATCTCTATATGTTAACTTGTATAAAGTATATAGTCTAATCTTTTCCTTGTCAACAAAAACTTTTATGAATCAATACTTATTCCTACAATAGCATATCTAATAATTAAACTTTTAAGTAATCTTTTTCTCAATCAGATTAAGTATTGCATTTACTACTATAGCTAAGCCTGCTGACATTAAGGTTCCCCATAGTATCTTCGCTGTATTTACTGTTCTAAGTCCATCTAATAAGACGCTTCCAATCCCACCAGCATTAATAGAGGCTGCAATTGTAGCAATACCTATTGTAGATACTACTGCAAGATGGATTCCTGCAAAAATTGGCTTAGTAACTAAAGGTAACTTGATTTGAAATAATATTTGGCTTTTGCTCATTCCCATTCCAGTCGCTGCTTCTACAATGGAAGCATCCACATTATTAAGCCCATCTATTGTGTTTCTTAGTAATATGTACTGATTATAAAGTACTAAAACTATAATTGCAGTAACTTTACCAAGCCCTGTTATTGGCACTAAAATCGCAAATAATGCTAAACTAGGAATTGAATATATCATAGCAAATATATTAACCAACAATTTAGATGCTATTTTTGAATAAGCTGCTAATATCGTTAATAATGCTGCTAATATTATAGAAATCACTAAAGTAATTAATACAATTTCTATATGTCCTACAAAGGCTTTTAATAATTTATCAGGATATTTTAATAAATAGTCAATCATAAATTTCTAATCCTCCAAAAATACTTCCTTCCCATTCGTGGAATTGGGCACAATCAAGAAAATAACAAGTTCATCTGCCAGCATATTTTCCACCATCCTTCGTCGGCAGATTGTCTTAATAGTCCCACTATGAAGCCAATCTACCTCCTCGCCTAATGAAAAATATCCATGCCAGCTTTGGACTTGTTATTTACCTTCATGTGCCTTAATTAGTGATTTTACAAAATCATTTGCTGGATTTTTAGCAATATTTCTTGGTGTATCAAATTGCTGTATCTTTCCTTTATCCATTATTAACACTTTGCTTCCAAGTTTAAATGCTTCATTAATATCATGAGTTACAAACAGATATGTTTTCTTTGAAGTATTATAAATCTTTAATAACTCATCTTGAAGATTTATCCTATTTATTGCATCAATAGCGCCAAAAGGTTCATCAAGCAGCATCACATCTGGGTTAACTGCTAAAGCCCTAGCAAGTCCTACACGTTGCTGTTGGCCTCCTGATAACTGAGCTGGATATCTATTTCTAAATTCCTTTGGCTCAAGACCAACAAGTTCAAGTAATTCATCTACTCTAGCTTCTATTTTTTCCTTAGGCCACTTAAGTATCTTTGGAACTGTCGCTATATTACCTGCTATGGTCATATGTGGAAACAAACCAACTTGTTGAATTACATAACCTATTTTTCTTCTAAACTCTACTGGATCTTTACTACTAATATCCTCACCAAAAAATTCAATACTTCCTTTATGTGGATCATACAAGCGATTAATCATCTTAAGAAGTGTTGTCTTTCCACACCCTGAAGATCCTAAAATTGTAATGAATTCTCCATGTTCAATTTTTAGACTTACATTATCAACTGCGCTATATGCTGATCCTTTAAATTGTTTATAAACATTCTTAAACTCTATTGCTATACTCATCTTGAATATCTCCTTCTATCTATTATTTAATAGAATCGTAATACTCCTTAGCTACTTCTTCGTATTCTTTTTTATCTACATCAACTTCTGCGTTTAATTTTGTTATCTTTTTAGTATCTAAGCTTGCACTAACTTTATTTAAAATATCAGCAATATCTGGATGAGCATCTAATACTGATTTTTTAATTACTGGTGCTAAATTATATGGAGGCCATACGTGCTTATCATCTTCTAATAAAGTAAATTCAGGTTTTACTAATTGACCTTCTGTTGTAGATGCTGGTGCAAGATCTGCTTCATTATTCGCTAACACTTCATACTTTAAACCATTGTCATATACCTTTGTAGATTTAAAGTCAAACTTTCCATAGACCTTCTCTAATCCTGGAATACCATCTTCTCTCTTATCAAATTCACCTTGTGATGCAAATCTAATTTCACCTGCATGTTTTTGTAAATCAGAAATAGTTTTGATTCCAAGTTTATTTGCTACATCTGTACGAATTACTAAGCCTTGTCCATCATTTGCAGGCGAATAGTCAAGCCATTCTAAATTAAATTGCTTTTCATATTCAGATTTAACTGTGTCATAAACTTGCTTTGGATCTGTAATTAAATCCTTCTTTAAAATCGCCAATAATCCAGTGCCAGTATATTCTGGGTATAAATCAATTTCATCATTTACAAGTGATGTATGAATAACTGAGCTTGCTATATTAGGTACTCTTTCTACTTTATAACCTTTATCTTCAAGAGCTAATGCATAAACTTCACCTACTATTGAGTTTTCTGTAAAGTCCTTTGACCCTATGCGGATTGTATTTTTATCTCCACTTGAACCTTTGCTATTACCGCAAGCAACAAGCCCCCCAAGTGTAACTGTAATTAATAACGTTCCTATGATTCTTTTAATATTTTTATTCATAATTATCACTCCCCAATCTAAATTAATCTTTATTACTTGTCTTTTAATGAGCTTATCTAAAGCTCATATATGATTCTTTAATACTTTCACTAATCTATAATGATTAGGCGACTTAAAACTATATATTCGAATTAATATACTTATATCTAAGCAGATATTTTTCCAAACCTAACATAATTACATTTGCAAGCATTGAAAGAATTGCTACAGTAACACCACCTATTAGAAGTAAATCTGCTCTATTAAGTCCTAATCCAGTGAAAATAATGTTCCCAACTCCCCCTCCACCAATATAAGCAGCAAGGGTAGCACTAGCAATAATCTCAACCATTGCAGTTTTAATTCCTGTTAGTATAAGAGGTGCAGCTAATGGCACCTTTACCTTCCAAAAACTCTGCGCTTTTGACATTCCCATTGCCATTGAAGTTTCTATCATGAATTCAGGAATTGTGTTAAAGGCAAGTGCTGTATTTAATAATATTGGTGGTATTCCAAGTAACGCTAATGCAATAAGTGCTGGTTTAACACCTGTTCCTACAATAGGAATAAATATTATAAGAACAGCTAAGCTCGGAATAATTCTAAGAGTATTAAACCAGGTTGTTACCCATCTATACCAAACTTTATTTTTAGTAGATAATATTCCAAATGGAATCCCAACAATCGCTGCTACAAATAAGGATAGTAAACTTATTTCTAAGTGTTGCCCTATTGCCTGCAAATAATTATTCATGTCCTTTTGAAAATAATCTATAATATTTTGCCACATATTCCCACTTCCCTTGTTGAAAAAGTATAATTCCTAAAATTTTTAAGTTCTTATAAAATCTTTGATAAAAAGATTAAAAGTATTAACGTTCCTAAAAAAATAATATACGACTCCTAAGTCAAAGATACATTGAATTGTGCTTAGGCTTAATAGATAATAATATATAATTCCTATCTTTGTAAGTATATACGACATATTCAAAATTATTATTGTAATTATTGAATAAAATTTGTAACTGTTCATCTATCTTTGATTGCTTATTCTATCATTAATTATTAGAAACTTTCCTCTTTTCTTCCAGTAATTATATCATATAACATATTTCTATGCAAACTTATGTTCTCAGAACGTAAGTTTGCATAGAGAAAAATATTGATTATTTAATATTCTCTATTCATCTATTGAATCAAGCGCATGCTTAAGATCTGCTATTAAATCCTCTGTCTCTTCAATTCCTATTGATAATCTTAAAGTATCATCATATACTCCTGCTTTTTCTCTTTCTTCTTTAGATTGTCCAAAATGAGTTGATGTTGCTGAATGTACAATAAGTGATTTTGCATCTCCCACATTTACCATGTAATCAAATACTTTAACTTCTTCAAGGACTTTTCTTGCTGCCTCTATTCCACCTTTTAATCTTATAGACATTATTGCGCCTGGACCCTTAGGAAAATATTTTTTAGCTAACTCATGATACTTATTACTTTTAAGTCCTGGGTATGCCACTGAAAGAACTTTCGGATGACCTTCAAGGAATTCAGCCACCTTTTGCGCATTAGCTGCATGTTCTCTCATTCTTAAAGATAAAGTTTCAATTCCTTGCAATAAATAAAACGCACTAGTTGGGCTTAAGTGTGCACCTAAATCAGTTAAGTATCTGATTCTAAGTCTCTTAGTAAACATTGTTTTATCTAAATTATCTTTTCCTATCGTATCTTTGTATTCATCATAAAATTTTTCAAACTGAGGGAATTTCCCATTCAACCAATTAAAACCACCTTTTTCAACTACAGCTCCTACAATTGTTGTCCCATGACCTGCAAGATATTTGGTTGCAGAATAGCAAACAATATCCGCTCCATATTCAAATGGTCGTAATAAATACGGTGTTGCAAAAGTATTATCAACAATTAATGGTATTCCATGTTCATGAGCTAGATTAGCCACAGCTTCAATATCGATTATATTCATACCAGGATTGCCAAGGCTTTCAATATAAATTGCCTTTGTCTTTTCTGTAATTACTTTTCTGTATGATTCTATATCATTTTCATCATCTACAAACCTTCCAACAATTCCATAATCAGGTAAAATGTTATTTAATAAGGTTCTACTTCCTCCATATAAAGTATTAACAGCTACTATTTCATCCCCTGATTTTGCGATATTCAAAAAAGTATTAGATATTGCTGCCATTCCTGAACCTAATGCAATTGCTTCTATTCCTCCCTCAAGTGATGCTAATCTTCTTTCAAGTACCGTATTAGTTGGATTTGAAAATCTTACGTAAGAATGACCTTCTTCAGAATAATCAAATAATCTAATACATCTCTCAAAATCCCCAAGTTCAAAAGCTGCTGTTTGGTAAATTGGAACTGCTTTTGATCTATAATGTTCTGCTGGATTATAACCTGCATGTAATTGTCTTGTAGTAAAACCTAACTGATTATTTTTATATGCTTCGTAACTCATTTTAATCCCTCTCTTTTAATTTAATCACATTCAAAATATATCAAACCGTATGCCTAAACTTTTTGAACCAAACTCAATACTCTCAATATTTATTTAATCGCTCCTTATATAAACAAAATCACTTTCTTTACTAACGCAAAATATACGGTGTATCTTCAAGCATGTTATTTTCTTTCCTGTAACTTAAGTGCCTTTGTAGGACACGAATTTGAACAAATTCCACAACCTACGCATTTTGAAATATCTGTTTTTATGATTCCATCAACCTTAGTAAATACATCAAAATGGCATCTTTTTATACAAGCACCACACTTAATGCAGTTATGTGAATTAAATTTAATGATTTGATTTGTTTTTGGCCAAAATCCACTGCTATTTCTTTTTGCCTGGCTTCTAAATAAATAACAGCAGTCTCCACAGCAATTACATATACCATTTGAATTAACTGTATGCATAAGACCTTTCTTATCAGCATTTTTTACTATTTCTTTTGCTCTTTCTTTATCTATTTCTTCTGATAAACCTCTATGTGCAAATGTATTAATTCCATTTCTATACGTAATACAGGTTTTAGTTGGTTTTCCACATTCTCCTCTAAGGCTTCTACAATCGCAGTAATTTAGATAAACAGGTCTATCCTGAGTGTCAATGAATTCTAACACCTTGTTAAGTGGTAAAATTTCATCCTCTGTAGGCCTTACACTAAAATCAGGGTCTAACCCATCATAATAAGCTTTAAAATACCAGGCATCCATAGAAAGTTGATCTGCCTTTGGAATGCTTCTATAAACCTCTTGCTCAGATATTGAAAAAATATCTAATCTACTATAAAAATTTGCTATTTTATATGTAGATGTCTCTTCATCTACAAGTGAAATAATACCTCTTCTATAGCTATTTTTTATAAACGCCTCTGAATTTTCATCTATAACTTTCTCTATGTCCTTCTTAGTAAATGTATCCTTGTCCATCTTATCTACAAATTCAATTTCTTTTTTAGTAAATATCTTGTTGATGAACGGATAAGCTACTTCAGGTATCTGGAACTTTTTAATAAAATTTTGTAAATCCATAAACACATCCCCACAGCCAAATAATTTTTTTGATAGTGCCTATTGCCTAAAATAAAACAAAAAAGACCGCAAAAATCCCTAAGCAGGAAAAGTCTAAAAAAGACTTAACCACCCTAAATTTCTACGATCTCTAGCTTTCTAGTCAATCATTTCTTATTTATTTTTATTAAGCATATATTATACTTATATTTATTTTTTAATTCATACTAATTTTATATGATTACTTTTTTATCAGTATATTCCCTAACCTATATTTTGTCAATAAAAACTTTGGTTAGAATTTGCTTTATAAAATAAATATACCATCTATCTGTACTACATTAACTATATCTATTATTCAACGAAACCCAATCAATCATATTGCTATTTTTACATACTCTTTTTATTTCATTTCTAACTTCCATTAACGCAAATCCGAGTAAATTTTCCCCGCGCCATAATTCTGGATTTTTGATATTAACATCCTCCTCAGACATCTGTATTCCCCATACAGTATCATATGGACTTGCCTCTACTAATATTTTATCCCCTGTGGAAAGAAGAAATGTTTTTAATCTTTCATTTTGCATGAACTTATTATAATTTCCATTTATGATAATTGAATATTTAGCTCTATTCCAAATTTCTTCATCAAAACCTCTTACTTTACGTCCAAAGCTCTTTATTTCCTTAGGATCATAACTATTCATAATTTTTTCTTCTATTTCTTTATCTCCAAAAAATCTAGCTTTTTCTGCCATCATATATTGTTCCATAAATAAATATTCAGTATGTCCAATATTGAACCTGCTCTTCCACCACTGGCTAAAGCAAGACTTTGTAATCCCGCCATCTTTTTTAGGATGATGCCCCCAGAAATAAATATATTCCAAGTTCTTTCCATCTTTATAATCTGAAATAAGGTTATTTAAATCATATTCAGGCTTGCCATCTTTTTGCCAAGTGTATGTCCAATAATTATTGTATTCATAAATATTATCTTCTCTTTCCCATCTTTTAGGCTCTGGAAACATTTCTTTATACTTTTTCTTCTCATCCTCTTCTAATTTATTAAACCATAAGTAAAAATCTATAGCATATCCTTCACCATATCCCATTCTCCATCCAATGCTTCCATTTGGAATTTCAGGATACATTAGCCATAGCGGAGCCATTAATAGATTTCCATTTTTATTTTCCATAATATCTTTCTCCTTACATCTCTGCTTTTATATAATAAAACATCACTAACTAATTCCCCATCAATTGCATTAGCGACTTTTCCTCATTGTTCTCCATCATTAGTATATAAATTTATTTTATCCTTTATCTCAAAGCTGATAAACTCTCAGTTTGATATCTTTAAATCTTTCTTGATTAATGCTTGTCTTATTTATGTATGGAACTAAGAATTCTTTTTAATATAGATCTTTAGAGCCTTAATTAATAAGGCAAGAGCATATATTCCTAGCACACATAAGATTAATACTAAAATTCTAAATATAATCACTGGGATTATTTGTACTATTAGACCACTCATGACACACCTCCTGTAATTAAAATTTGTTTTTCATACAAATCATTCTCTTTTCCGAAACACCAATATCATTTGCAATCACATCACATTTAGTCATTAAAAGAAAATAGATATTTTTCTTTTCTTCACTCAAGCATTCATAGTTAGCTTGCCCTTTAGCAATTACTACATCAGCCTTTTTATAGACTTCTTTAAACCCATAACTTGTCCTATTTAAAACAGTCCCAAGAGAGCCATCCCCATTATCAATAACCTCTGCGTATTCATCAATTCCTACAGCATATGCGTCTTCAGCTATAGAGTCATTTACAACAGGTTTACCTCGTACCCCAAAGAATATTTTAATATTATGATTTAGTTCTTTTATTTTTCTTAAAAGAATCTTGTCCATACATATTTCTCCACAATTATCACCTAAGTATAATAATGTTTTTGAATTTAAAATATCTTCCGCTAGCTCTTTAGAATCATCTATTGCAAGTTCCAACTGCTCCATTCTTTCAAAATAATCAAATATATCCTCTAATAATGTATTGTGAATAGGATTGAAATCTATGATATTACCAACAATTGCATACCTTACTGCTAATTCAAACGAATTTTCAGCTTGCTCAATCTTCCTCTCAAATTCAGGTAACAGTTTCAAAAATAATGTATTATAGTAATTTCTAGTTTCTTTATATGGATCGGGATTATTAGTATGTTTTTTTATCATGCCAAAAATTTCTCCAATAATTTCTGGTGTAGTTGCCTCAAAATCCATTTTACTGAGATATGTAAAAACTTCCTTCAATAACTCTTCCTTATTGTTAACCCCTGTAATATTTGCTACTTTAATAACTTGGTTGACCATACACGGCAAGCATTTATCATGCATTTTCATAATTGCACCTCTTTATTTCTAAATAATTTAGTAGTTTAAACTACCCTACAAATTACAATTTATCTTTTAGATAATTATTTACTATACTCAAAATTATTTTTTGTACCATTAAGACTTATCTTATATCCTAAATTTACAATTAAGTTATATAGTATATTTGTTTTAGACTTTCTTATTCTCTTATAAATAGATTTTAAAGAATACAACTCTCTCCTAAACCACATATAACCTTCAAATAATTCTTCTGCACTCATATTTTTAGGGATAAAAGCTACTCTTGTTTTTCCATTGTAATAGCTCCAATCCTCTGTTATTAATCTCTTTTCTTCTTTTAACTTTGAATATACTGGTGTTTTAGGCAGAGGAGTTAATATACTTACAGTTGCTCCATCTATTCCTAGCTCATTGCAGGCATCCAGAGTTTTCTTGAATACATCCTTTTTATCTGTATCGAATCCAAATATTATTCCTGCTTGTACACAAATTCCATTATTATGGATCTTATCTATGATACTTTTATATTTATCTACATCATTTATCCCTTTATTTACACTTCCTAAACTATCCTGTGAAAAAGATTCTATTCCTACAAAAAAGTATACACAGCCAGCCTCTCTAGCTAATTTTAATAATTCATCATCTTTACATCTCTCTAATGTTACTTGTGCTGCCCACTTTTTATTAAATTTTTTCAACCCTATCAGTAATTCTTTCACAAAATTTATATCCCCAAAGAAATTATCATCCCAAAATACAAAAAACTTACTTTTCATGGTCTTTATTTCAGAAATAACTTCTTTAATAGGTCTTGTCCTAAACGGCTCACAATAAATTTGCTTTAAATTGCAATAACTACAATTATAAGGACATCCCCTCGAAGAAATAACTGCCCCTTTTGTAAAGTATCTTTTATGAATTAGATCTCTTCTTGCTATTGGCATATTTTTTAGATTAGGTACTTCTTCGCAAATATATTCTGGTTTTGCTTTATCCTCATAGAAATCTTCTAAAAATTCTGGCCATATAATTTCGCCTTCTCCCACCATTATATAATCACACTGTTTTTTCACCTCTTCAGGTAATAATGTTGCATGAGGACCTCCCATTACAACTTTAATATTCTTATCTCTAAACTTCTTCGATATATCATAACAATGGGCAGCATTAGATGTGTTTACCGTTATTGCAACCAGATGAAATTTTTCTTCAAAAGGAACTCTTTGATTATATTCATCAACTAGAGTTATTTCATATTTATTTTCATCTATGAAAGCTGCTAAGTATGGCATAGTTATCTGAATAAAATTATTAAATTGATTTTTTCTAAATCTATTTATTTCCTCATTCTCAGGTGTTATTAAAAGTATTTTTTTCTTCATTCTCAGATCTCCCCATATCTATCATTAATCGATGAATGTTTCTTTGTTACGATTTTTTTCTAAATGACTTTGGAGTTCATCCCAATTTGGTGTTGAAATATTTGATTTTTGCTTTAATATATTGAATGCATCACTCAACATGAACATCTCATTAACTGCTGACATAGCATGATCACTTATTGCTAGTCTTCCCATAGGTGTTATCATAGTAATTTTCAATAATAGATAGAACATATATGATTTCTTTCTAACAAAATTTTCTTCATTTCTAGGTAAAATGGAATAACCAAGTGATTCTAATACTTTATATCCTTCATCAATTGCTTTAATAATTTGATTTAAAAGTTTTTTGCTTTTAGCAACTTTATGTAAATCTCCATCACATGCATATGAAGCATAACAAAGAGGCATAATTAGAGCAATATGACTTTTAAGCCACGAATCCATATCATCAAAATAAGTTAATTTATATTTCGTGTTTTTAAAAGCTCTATCTATAATGTTTTTCCATGATAAGTTACCATCTAATCCACCTAACTCCATTTGTCCAATTATACGCACGCAAATAACTTTTCCATTTTCACGTCTTCCGCCAGTACTTTGGAACCCAAAAGCAATATGTTTTTCATTACAGCTATTTTTTTGCATATAATTATTAATTGCATGGGCATCTGCATTATTACCAACAAATATAATATTAGAACTTTGATTATTTGAAAGACACGGTAATATTGAATTTAAATGCGTATATTGCATTACCACAAATATTATTTCATACACTTCATTTGAAGGAATAAAATCTATCACTTTTACTTTGTCAGTGGTAGTTTTACACTGTATATAATGGCGAATAACAAGTCCATTGTTCTTCAATTCTTTAAACCGTTCGTTTCTAGCAAGCAATGTAACATCATTGCCTCCGCGTATCAATACATGAGCCAAATAACTTCCTAAAACACCAGCTCCATAAACTAATATTTTCATGTAAATTCCCCCATTCATAATATATTAGCTTCTCACTATAGACGCCGCACTATTAAATCTTCAAATAACATTTAGCTATAACTAACATTACAGTAATCAAAAAATGATCCTTTTTCATTACATGCCATAAAAGCAGATTCTATAAATCTATTGCAATTATATTTCTATTATAGCATTTTTTAACAGTATAACATTATTAGACTTCTAAATATTATAATTTCTGTTTAATTTGCCATTATCTATACCTCTTGTTCAACGTAACTTTTAATTGAATATATAGCAAAAAGTATCACTTATCATATGATACGCGATACTTCAATTTACTATTTATTTTTATAACTGCACGGAATAATTTATTTTCCATTGCTATACCATTTTTTTATGACTTCTGTACTTTCTTGACTTGGATAATAACGTTTGTCATTGCTTTGTTCACCAACTGCAAATATAGAAAATCCTAAAAACCAAGGTTCGTCTTGAAACTCTCTTCTATAGGCTTCAAAACAATTGGCTTGCTCAACGTTATTAATGCCATTATTCTTATATGGATTCCAGTTCCATGGCTCATATGATGCGTAATCAAATTTAGGAAAACCAAGTTCTCCAAAGAAAATAGGCTTATTCCATTTATCATAGAAATTTTTTATTTCTTGTTTTATATTTTGATGTCTAACTTGTCCACCAAAATCTATCTGAGAATTTTCTATTGCGCTTGTAAGATTTCCAACTGTATTTGTAGGGTTATTTGTAAGTTCGAAATAAGCTGCTATAGAAATAAAATCTACTTTTGAAAATAACTTATTATTTAACTTGTTATTATATGCAGTAATACTGTCAGGAGCCCATGAAGCAGTATCCCATTTATTTGTTCTGTATGTTACCAATCCTTTATAATATGTTCTAACGTAATCTATAATATCACACCAATTGTTTTCTTCTGATTCCATGTTAACTAGATTACTTCCTATGTTTAGGACTGTTACATTATATGGTACTGCAATATCAGTTATCAATGTCTTTAATACATTAGTCTTCCAATTTAAAAAGAAAGCATTCATGTTATTCGGTTTCCATTCAGTTTCAGCCTTTGTGCCCTGCTCTATCCAAGGATATGGCTCTAATATTACATTTATATTGGTATTTGTATTCTTCAATTGTTTAATTAAATTAATTGCCTTTTCTTCACTTATTTTATCAACTATCATACTACTTGAAGAAATATTATCTACATCTATCATTACAGGTATATTTAAGGTATTCAACTGAAACTTATTCATATCATTTAGCACTTGTTCAGTATTATAGTCTGTTGATAAGCTACCTGATTTAATCTTCTTTCCATCAATTATCCATCCGATTTTAGAATTTGATGTTTGATTATTTGTAATAGTAGCTGCTTGTACATTAGATGAAATAATAAAAAAACTACTGAAAATAATTGCTATTAAAATTATATTTTTCAGTTTGTCTACTGTTTTGCAATTGTTTATATATTTCATGTATTTATTTCTCCCCTAACTTTGTGCTTTTATAAGTTCTATTTAACATTCACCCTTGTAAATATATTCCTATTATAACACAATTTAAGGTAGCACATTAGTTAATTTAAAAAACATTTTTATTTGTTATGTAAGCTTTACAGATGGCTCCACCATATGAAAATAATATCAAATCTTGCTCTCTCTTTTATTAATTTCATCTGTTATTAACGATTTTGAAATATACATTGCATTTATGATATTCTTAAGGCGAGTGTGATGAGATGTACCTTCCTCAAATTTTAGTTTAGCTTTTTCACATTTGCTGATAATAGAAGCTACTGGTGGTAGTGCTTCCATTAATTCTTCTTTTGTATATTTATCCACAATATCTTCATCTATTATTAATGATTTTGAAATATATAGAGCTTTTAGCCTATTTTTAAGAAGAGTATGTTGTGAGGTGCATTCTGCAAATTTTAGCTGCGCTTTTTCACAATTATTAATAGTTGAAGACACAACTTTTAGTGCATCTACCAATTCTTTTCTTGTGTATTTTTCCATAGAATTTTACCTCCTAAACTAATCTACTTAATAATTTTTCTTGTACCATTATAATATCTCTCATACAAAGATATCAATAATTCTTCAACTTGCCTCTCATCAGGTTCTTTAGGCAATGTAGTATTAACTGATGCTTCTTTAAAATTAAAATCATACAACTCGACTAGCTTAAACAATTCATCATAACTATACTTACCTTTTCTGATATCCATTAATAAATCATGCTCATTCTCTCGATAAGTGTTGATTTCATGAGTTTTTAATATTTCTGTTCCCATGATTAGGAGCCTTATTAAATGCATAGCATGTTTTAAGAGCTTCCCATCATCTTTTTTTCTATTCCTATGATTAAGCTTATCATAATCGTGAACAATATTACTCATTTCTGAGTATATACTTTTAAAATCTCTTAAAGAATACTTATCTATATGAATGTCCATTAATATCTCTGTTTCTATTTCATTTTTATCAGATTTATCAATGTATAATTTTATGCTACCCTTTGGAAACTCTGTATAATTAGATGAAAAATGATTCATTTGATTATTTATTGTATTAAGTATATGCTTCTCTTTTTCTTCCTTCGGATACTCATCCCTTGCCAAGGCATTTTGCAGTCTTCTTAATTGTGCAGTAGCATAATTACCAAAAGTGTGTATCACTCTTTTTGATAAGAACAACTCTCTATTTTTACGTAATGCCTCCCCATATTTATTCATATATATAATATGCTCATCCTTAGTACCTAATAATTCAAGAATATTAGGATTTCCCTTTAATGCTAATGAAACAAATTTCCTAAGTCCATATATAACAGTATCAGTTGCTGTATCTTCAAATTGTTCAAAACTTTGAAATCCATATATATTTTCTTTTCTTTCAATTGTAATTCCTCGTAAATCTACATCACTATTATCTATATTAGTACCATATCCAATTGACCCTGAAAGTGTTAAGTATATTATGTTTTCTCCTAAGTTTTCATTTGAATGTATAAATTTATATTCCTCTTTATTTAAAATTTCCTTTGTTACTTTATTCATTCTATATCACCACTATATTCTTTAATAGTCTTATGGAAAAATTCATTTAGGATACTAGAATCTCTTTCTTTTTCAGTTTTAATATTTTTTGCATAACTATAATAATATTCTAGCTTGTCTCTTAAGAATTCCATTAATTCTGTAGGTTGTTTTATCGTGTCTGACTCTATCCTATCAGCTTTAATAGTAACAAGTTCTTCTATTATCGTCTTGACTTTGTCATCCATTTTAACTTCTTTCATCATTGCTTGTAAATTCATAGGTGGAATTGTATTGAAATTCTCTATCCACATACATGATAAAATTGGCCTAATAACATAAAAAAGCTTTTTGATGTTAACATTATTTAGGCCTTCCAATCCCTCAAAGCTTTTCTTTGCAATATTTATATAATGGTATGTGACTGATATTGGTGAAAAGTACTTTTCTGCCACCTGTCTTAATTCTTTTACAAGCTCTTGATTTTGCCTGTAGGTAATTGGCGATGATAGCCATTCTAATAAAGATGCATTTGACCTGTACATTAGTTTTAAAGCTTTTCGAAGATCCCATCCATTAACATCTAGCACCTCATCTACAGGTATTTCAATAATATCAGGACCTTCAAATACACTTAAATACCATTCAACTGGATGTACATAGATAAATCTCACATCAAAATCACTATCCTTAGATTCAAATCCCCAGCCTCGACTTCCTGACTCTATTGCATATAGTATTTTTACATTATTTTTTTCTTCTATATCTCTTAATTGAGCTTGTATTATTTTCTCCATAAATCTAGTTTCGCCCCTTCCTCATTTTGGATATAAAAAAGCCTTATTATATCCCAATACATTTCTATAAAATTTGTATCCCACATACTTTTTAAATTTAATTCCTTTATAATAGCAACCCCAGTAACTTCCCATACGTGCATAACCCAAAGCAATAAAACTTTCATTTTCATTAACAAATTCAGCTATTTGCTCTTTAGAAATTTTTGTAATATTATCATTGATGCATTCAATTATCTCCATCACATATTCATCACAAAGCTTTACAATATATGGAATAACCCACTTAGGAATTTCGTTGAATGAAAAAATTGATTCAATATGCTTTTGTCTTATAAATCCATTATCATTTCTGGAATAAATACAATGCAAAATAATTTGCTCAGTTTCTGTTAATTCTTTTACAACATCATCTAATAATTCTTTATTATAAAAACGATATGGAATTTGAAGCTTTTCTCCGTCTAAACTGATATCTGCAAAGCAATTTTGTAGTATAGGAAAACAATTATAATAGGGTTCTTTTGATTCGATTATATTTAATACATTCTTTACATATTTCTCTAAATATTCAGGAAAACCTGAAACAAATTTATCTAACAATCACATCACCTACTCAATATATTAATTTTCGCTTTCCTAACCCTGAGCTTTAAAATTATAAATTGGTTTGATTATTTCAATAATATCAACAGTCTCAGAAATATTTTCAAGTATTTCTTCCTTAGGCTTATACACCATTGGAGCTTCATCAATTGTCGCTTCTGTAACTGAAGTTGTAAAAATCCCTTCCATTGAAGCCTTAAATTCTTCCAAATTGACTTTTTCCTTAGCTTTAGTCCTGCTCATAATACGGCCTGCCCCATGTGGTGCTGAGTAATTCCAATCTGGATTACCTTTCCCTATTGCAATTATGCTTCCATCTCTCATATTAAGGGGAATTAATACTTTTTCTCCTTCATAGGCTGAAATACTTCCTTTTCTAATTATATTGTCTTTGAAATTTATATAATTATGAGTAGTAGAAAATGCTTCAAATTCATCAAAGCCTTTTCCAAACATCTTTTTCAAAATTATATCTGCCATTGTGTTTCTATTTAAGACAGCATATTCTTGGCAGATATTCATATCATGTAGATAATCCTTCCTATAATCTCCACTTAAAAAGCACAACTCTTTTGGGTAGCTTGGCATTAAGTCATTATATAGTGCTTCTAAATCTTTTAAAGCTTTCTGGATTTCTTTTCTACGCCCATCAGCTTTATATTCACTAATTATTTTTTCTCTTTTAACAAAGTAATCACCTTTACCACTGCATAAATCTATTGCAAGATTTTGATAAATGCTAGCCACTTGTGTTCCTAAATTTCTACTTCCCGAGTGAATCACAAGATACTTTATGCCATTAGCACTTTCATTTATTTCAATAAAGTGATTTCCTCCACCTAAAGTGCCGATACTTCTTTCAATTCTTTTAGTATTTTTCAAGCTTCTATAACATTTTAAATTCTGCAATTCTGGGAATCTAACTACTCTTCCTTCATGGACATTCATTCCTGATGGAATATATTTATGGATAATCTCATCTAGCTTTTCTAAATCAACATCTACTATTCCTAAATTTACAGTTAACATCCCGCATCCAATATCAACTCCTACAATATTAGGAATGACTTTATCACCTAAATCAGCTGTAAATCCAATAACACAGCTTGCCCCTTTATGTGTATCAGGCATTATTCTAACCTTACAGCCCTCTACAAAAGGCTGATTACATAATTCTTTTAATTGTTCAATTGCTTCTGTTTCTATATTATCTGTAAATACTTTTGCAGTATTATATTTTCCTTTAACTTCTATCATAAATATTACTCCTCTAAAATTAAGGGGAGAAAAACTATTTAAGTATTTAGTGCTCTACCACCTGAGCTACTTATAATCTTTCCAAATTATAAGACCGGGTTCGAACCGGTGACATCTATCGTTAAAATCGAAGTAACTTAAATATACACTTCCCCTTACTATTTTTGTCTATATAATTGATTCTAATTTTTCCTTAAAATAATACTCTTCAATCTTGTCCTTTATATTGCTAAGACCGTTTTCTACATTTGGTATGAATTCTAGTATTTTTTCATTCCAGCCCGCAATTATATTTACTTTGTCTCCTTTAAATTGCTGTGTGCCATAACCTAAAAGGTCAATTGCATGTACCCAGACATTAGGATTTACTTGCTTTCTATATTGATTTATCAAATCTTGGCATACTCTAGCATATCCATAATTTATTTCGTTGTCTGATAGAATTATTATTCTATCAACATAAATTTTATTATCTAACAAATGATATATTGGCAATGAAAGATTTGTCCCTCCGCCTGTAACACTTATAGAATTTGCATTAGCTATAATTCCATTTGTAGCTGCAAAAGGAGTTATTTTAAATCTTGTATCAAAAGTACTTGTTATAGCTTCATCACAAATGCTATTTGCAATCGCCATAAGAACAGTACCTATTTCAGCACAAGTAGTATCACTTTTTCTACTTAGCGTACTTCTCATAGAACCTGATACATCAGTAGATATAAAAGTCTTACCGCTTAATCTACCTATATTTTTTGTAGACAATCTAATTGCATTTTCCAATACATCATAAATTTTTGATGTTCCAAGGCCTTCATTTGATAGTACATTAAATGCTGAATAATATCTAAAAGGTAGCTGCTTGCTATTTTTAACTCTATTCTCATTTTCTAAAATTTCATATACCTTTTCTATATTATCTGGTTCAGCTTTAATGATGTTTCTCAAATTACGAAGTATAGCCATATAACCAAGCTTATTGCTATCAATTAATTTTTCCCAAGTATTCTTGTTATTGCCCTCACTTGAAAGCATTGTTTCCCATGTAAATGGTGTTTCTAGGTTATCCTCAAGTAATCTCTTAAACATATCGCTTTGCTTACCTGTACTTGGTCTTGGATGAACTAAATTTACTATGTCCTTAAGTTTAATCTCCTTTGCTCTATTGTATTTTGCAAGAGAATACTCATCAAATCTTATGAAAGAATCACCTAAACCTTTCTTCAGTGAATTTGGAATTGGTTTACCATATACATTTAAGTAATAACTTAAAATTTCCGCCATATCATCTACTCTTTCAACGATTTCACTTAAAACTCTTCTAACATACTTCTTTCCCTGCACATCATGAGCAAGCTCTGCAGCCATAACATGAGATATACTTCTTAAATGAATTTCTTTTCTAGCATATATGGCCAAATTTGCTACAAATTTCGGATCTATCTTAATAACATTTCTTAAATCGTTAACTATTTCTAAAGAATTATCTCCATAAAACTTTCCTTCATTAAAGAAACTTGTTAAAACTTCAGTTATTAATTTTTCCTTCAGTTCCATTTTAAAAGCCACATGGCCTTCCCTATTTACTGTTGTGTTTCTAAAAAAATTAATTTTTGACATTTTAATTTGCTCCTTTCAATAATGAAGTTATATTTTTCAGATGACTTATGGAGTTGCACCATACTAATACTCTTATCATCATGTTAAATCAATTTTAATTAAATTTATTGATATCCTTTGCGTCCTACTTGTGAAGAAAAAATTTAAAACAATAAGGGAGAAAACCTAAAAGTGTTCATTGCTTTTATTGCAATTATCTTTACTCCGAAGTAACACCTTCATGCACTTCCCTTAATTTAATATAGAGAAAAAAGCTATTTAAGTATTCTGGTGGTGTGTTATCCCTTCTACTATACATATTAAAATATGCAATTGGATTCGAACCAATATTACCCCCCCTAAAACGAAGTAACTTAAATATACACTGCCATATTTTTTCATCAATACAACAATTTAATAAGGAGAAAAGTTATTTAAGTATAATCTATTAGTGCTCTACCTGCTGAGCTACTCACAACTTTTTTAAGAATTATGAGACTGGAATCGAACCAGTGACACCTATATTTAAAATGAAGTAACTTAGATATTCACTTCCTTATTGCTTTGCCCTCTCGACTACAATACTTATTATATTATTTCTATAATTTTCTTACAGACAAAAACTTTGCATCTTTTGAATTATAATCCATTAGTACCAATAAAATGTTAAACGCCTGTCTCAATAAAAATAATCTAAATACACTTAAGTAGCATATATACTGAAAAGCAAAAGAGCCCGAAGTTTTTTAACTTCCAGCTCTATTTCTTGATTATATATAATTAAGATAACTTATTTATATTTTCCATACCTTAAGTTGTTTCATACATAAATGCTCTTTTAATCTTATCAATAATAATCTCTCTAACCCTATTAGGCGCCTTTACTTTAACATATGGACCTAAGGACATTATTTTCCTTATAACCTCATCTTCTTCAAAGGTATAATAATAAATATCTATTTCATATTTATTTTTTGAAATGGTTCTAGAATTTCTTTCAAATGAAGAAAAACTCATAAAACACCTTTCCATAGCTCCCCTAATATCTTCAAGTTCAATTGTAATTGGAACTTCTGAGTATTTCTTTTCCTTTAATTTCTTAAGAACATCTTTTCTTTTTATATTCGAATCTACATTTTTGGCTATTTTAACTTCCTTTAAGGTATGTAAATTAACTAATATAGATCGTTTCTCATCTAAAGAATATAGGGATGCTCTAAATTTATCATCTTTTAATGAATACTCAATTCTAATTGGAATTGCTAATTGGTTATTATATTCATTGCCGTTTTTATCTACATTAGAATATAATATAGGCTTCTCATTAATTATACCTTCCAAAATAGTATAGAAATCCTTACTTAATTTTTCTAAATCAATATCAAAGCCATTTTGTACCTTATTTGTAAATTCTATTATTTGATTACTTCCCTTTTCTTTCATATCTGTCAAAGCTGTTTCTAATTTTTTTGAGGTTTCTTTTCCAAGTAAAGTTTGTACTACTGGTTCCTTAATCATTCCATTAAGCCAGGATTTTTCTAGCTTTGAAAATCTGACTTTAAGAGGTATACTATCTTCACTATTTAAAATACTATAATATTTTCCTTCTCTTTCTTCTAAAAAATTGAAATTATCCTCTTTACCATATTGATTTAAAATCATTCCTTCAAAAGTTTTAAAGTCTTTTCCTATTACTTTTTCATCGTACTCCTCGTCTTCAATAAGCCTTATAATTTCATCTTTATAAAGTCCATTTTTTGCTAGATTTAAAATTCTAAACACTAAATGAAAATATTTATTTTTATATTCATGAAATAACTCCATAATTATTTAGCATATCCTCCCAATCCTTTTTTATTTTCTTATGAAGATATCTAGGTGAAATAACCTTTAAATAGCCACCATATTTTCTAATCCACGGAATCATTTCACAAGAATCATTTACTATCTTTTTAAATAAATATTTAGTATCACTTATCTTCTCAAAAGTGCAATCCCCAAGCTCCCCTTTTATCTTTTCAACTATATAATATTCATTTAAAGAATCAATATTAACTTCAAATTCAACTTCTTCGTATGGAGTATCAGTGTTATGAGGCACACTTGAAAAACTTTTTTCCATAGCTAATTTATACTTTTCCTCATATTCCTCATAATTAAATCTTGTTTTTAAAACCTCAATATCATCTTTCCTATCAAGCCTAGCACTAATACATCTTCCAGTGCTAGTAAACGAAAAGACGTAGAACCTTCCACATTCAACATCGTATCTAAGCTTAAAAGGCCTAATCACTTCATTATCATACATCTTGACACGAGTGGTTTTGCAATCATTTTTAAATCTTATCTCATTCCTATTTTCAATTGCTCTCATAACTTTCAAAATCAATTCTTCTTCAATTATCGGATGAAAATGCAGGTTTTTATATTGGAAACAATTCTTATCCTTTGGTATTACATTTCGTTCAAATTCTAAATAATCCCTTAGTGTATCAAAAAAATAATGTCCACTTACATTAGGAAAAATAATATTTTTATATAAATCCACTATATTATAAAGCTTTAGAATTTCTTCATTATCAAGTTCTTTTAGTATATCCTCTGAAATGTAATACTCTTTAACTCGTCCATTTTTCTCAACTGATACGATTTCCATAGAATTTGCTAATTCATTAAGCTTTCTTTCTATAGTTTTACTACTTATATTTTCATAATCAATCAATTCTTCACTTACCAGTTCATTTTCAATATCTGAAAAGGCCATTGGTTTATTTTTATAATTTAAAATTAAAAGCAAATAATAATATAGGATAATATCAGCTTTAGTAAAACTCTTGCTCAAATATGTATTGACTAAAAAGTTTTTCGTATTTGAAATATCATCATAGCTTAAACTTAAAAGTTTATTCTTACCATCTTTATCTATCTTAATAAAATCCTTCTCTATATATTGTTTAATTCGGCGCATCTCATAACTAACTTTTCGTGAGCTCCCATGATTTTTACTTTCTAAGTCACCTTTTGAAAAACATCCGTATAAAAAAACGTCCCGAAGTATTGAACGTATTAAATCATAATGCTTAATAAAATCTGGAAAAATAGAAATCCCCACCTTTGCTTAATCAATCTCTATTCAGCCCTATAATGATTTTTCAAAACACTTCAAATCTTCCCATATCACATTTTGAAAATGAAATTTTGTTGTACCTACATAAACATATCCAATCTTAGGATATAGCGTTGCAGCTGGAATATTGCCTTCATAAGTATCAAGGCGAATAGCTTTATATCCTTTCTCTTTTGCGTATTTTTCAATGAATTCCATCATTATTTTTGCTTTACCTTTTCCACTTGCAGAAGGTCGAATACACAAAGTATGAATGACCATAATTTCGCTTGGTTTTGCCTTTGTAACCCACGAAATATTGTCATATTCTTTGGGTTGAATACTATTAAGCACTACGCATCCATATATTCCGTCTTCGTCTTCACCAACAAACATTGTATTATTATCAATAGCACTCCTTGCATAATCAACTGTTGGATAAATCCCCTTTTGCCAATTTGTATAAGACACTGTTTGTTCTTCATAATCCAAAATCTCATTATATATCTTTTCTATTTCCAAAATATCATCTATAGTAGCAACCCTAACCATCGTCTTTCTCCTCCACAAATCACTATTTTTTCTTTCACTTATTATAACATATCTTGTAAATACCACACTTCGAAATTTTTAAATAGCATTTTATACCTTACCTCATAAATACTCTTTATGGCAAATAGAAATTTTGTTTATAAAAATAGAGTAACTTTAAGCCACTCTATAAGATTATTTATTTAATTATTGATTATGACTAAGCGCTTACTACAATCTTATTTTGATTTACACCAGATCTACGTAAAAGTTGTTTCATTGCTTCACTCTTTACATAAAAGTTTGTATTTTTACATCCACCAAATGCACTCATTCCTATTTGAGTTACACTGTTAGGAATTGTCATGCTTGTTAAGTTAGTGCAACCTGCAAAAATACTAGGTTCTATAGATGTCAAACCACTTGGAATGTTTGCACTTGTTAAGTTTGAACATCCAATAAATGCACTATTTACTATACTTGTTACACTATCAGGAATCTTTATCTCTGTTAAGCCTGTACACCCTTCAAATGCTCTGTAATCTATAGTTTTTACACTATCAGGAATTTCTATGCTTGTTAGATTTGTACATTTACTAAACGCACTATTTCCTATAATTATTACACCACTGGGAATTGTATAATTTTTATCTACTTTTGCAGCCGGATAACATAGTATATTAGTTCCGTTTTTACTATATAACACTCCATCAACACTTTTATAACTTATATTATTATCATCTACAGATATATTTGCTAAGCTACTACAACCTATTAATGCTTTTTCCCCTATAGATTGAACGCTTGCTGGAATATTTAAGCTTGCCAAATTTGCACAGCCATAAAATGCAGAGTCTTCTATATTTGTCACACTATTAGGAATAATTATATTTTTAATATTATTGTGTTTATAAAATGCCTTATTACCTATGCCTGTTACTGCAACATTATCAATTTTATCTGGAATTACTACATTGCTGTCAGAACCTAGATATGCTACTATTTCACCTGATAATTTGCAAAAAGCCCATGCTCCATTTATTGTGACATTTGTAAATTGACCATCATCATTTAATCCAACTTTATCTCCAAAATCATTTGGCTTACCATGATCCATATAGCCTTGTGAATCAAAAAAATATAAATACCCATCTATTACTCTGAAACCTTCAGCCCATGAGTTTCCTTCTGTATACCACCAGCCTTTTGCATCCTGTTTCCATTCTGCATTTGCTCCTATCGGATTTAATGCCAATACTGAAGCTGCTACTAATGTAATAGCTATTACTTTTGTTAATTTTAATTTTTTCATATTTCTCTCCTATATCCCCTAAAACTTAATAAATATTAATAATATATTAAATTTTACCATTCCTATAAATAATTGTCTATAAATCTCTTAATCCTTTATAATAAATATAATAATCCTACTTGCATTGTCCCACTTTAAAGCTGCATAAAAAAAATACCACATTTTCTAAATGCGATATTTCAATCTGTTATTTATTTTTGCTTGTAAATAATGATGAAATATTATAAAGATATAAGTTTTTTAGCAAAATCTTTTGCATTTTGAAAATCCTTATCATTTGGTCTGCCTTTAGCGATTCCACCAATTAATTTAAATGGTCCAAAAGTATCATAACCCTTGCATGCAAAACTACCAACAACATTAAACCCTTTTTCTTTTAGCTTTTGTTCAACAAGATTATTATATTTGGTTTTACCCTGTCCACTCGTAGAAAAAACAAATACTTTTTTATTAGACAAAGTTGGTAACTTGTCAATTAACTCAAGAATATTTTTATGTAACTTCCCATAATATATTCCAGAACCAAAACCTATTAGATCATATTCATTTAATGTATTTATCTTTAAATTTCTTGTTTCTATTATATCAGCATTTATAGATTCTCCCATTACCCTTGCTATTTTTTCAGTATTACCATGATGTATAGATGAATAGATTAATAAAACTTTCACATTAATATCCTCCTAAAGATATACTACAAACCAATTATAACATATTTTGTAAATATTTAATTGTTCTGTTTTCATATATATTGCAATTCACAATGCACATCCCAAAATTCACAATTATAGCTAGAATTCTTGTAATATTTTTAGAATTATGATGAAGAATTATTTTGGCGACGTATATATTATGGTTAATAGTATTTTAATTTAAATATTATTATATAGATTTATTTTTAAAATATCTTCTTCTGTATCCTTCTTCACTTATACTTTCAGTTAAAAATTTATCGAGCTGCTAGGTAAAAATATTGTTATCCTAGTACCAATGCCTTTTCTGCTTAATACAGAAAAATATCCTTTGTGTCCATCAACAATCCATTTAGCTATAGATAGTCCTAACCCAGTACCACCGTTCTTTCTAACTCTTGCTGTATCTGCTCTAAAGAATCGCTCAAATATATGTGGTATGTCATTTTCATCCATTCCTATACCATTATCCTGGATTGAAAAATAAGGTTCATCTTTTTCATTTATTCCTGTTTTCAGCATTATAACTTCATTTTCTTCAGTATACTTAGCTGCATTTTCAATTAATATTCTAGCTGCCTGCTTAAGTAAACCAATATCACCCTGAACTATTATTTCTTCTGAACTATAGTATTCATATATGTGTTTTTCATCAATCATCTTCGACTCTTCAAGAACTTCATTCATCATATCATTTAGTAAAAACTCTTTAGAGTTAATCTGTGTTTTACCATTAATCCCTCGAGCTAAAAATAATAGCTGTTCTACTAGATTTTTCATATTTTCAGATTCACTTTTAATGGCTTCAATAGACTCATTTAATACACTTTCATCATTTTTTCCCCAACGATCCAGCATATTAGCATAACCTTGAATTACTGAAATTGGAGTCCTAAGTTCATGGGATGCATCAGAAACAAACCTTGCTTGTTGTTTGTAAGAATCTCTCATTCTTTCTAAAAGATTATTTATTGCCTCTTCTAATCCATGAAGCTCACTATCCCCTGTATATATTCTTTCATCTGAGATTACAGGGCTAATTTTAGAGATGGCCTCCTCAAGATTTTGAAACTTCTCTTCATCAAAGGTCATATTACTAAGTCTGCTTGCAGTTTGAGCTATTTCATCAAGGGGTTTTAGCGTCCTTCTAATTTTCATTGTTCCAAAGATGATTTCTTTCAATAAAAATATTCCCTCTATAATAGCTATAGAATTAACCACTCTTTGAATTATATATAAATAACTACTTGCATCTTTAATCATAGTTTTACCGTTATCAAAAACTACTGTATATGTGGAACTTTCTATTGGAAAAAAGATAAATGTTCTTTTGGCATTTAACAAAAATTCTCCATAGAAATTAATTTCCAAATCAATGCACCAATATCCAATAAGAAAGAGTATTAAAAATATATCAATCCAAAGAAACTTCGAAAATAGCTTTCTTACAAAAACAGAATTCAATTTTATTGCAATAGATGTAACATTTTTTGATTTACTAACCTTATTCATCTTTTATAACGTATCCTACTCCACGTACTGTGGTTATTATCTTTGTTTTAAATACATCATCTATTTTAGTTCTTAAAAATCTTATATAAACATCTATTACATTAGTTTCTCCAATATAATCATAGCCACATACTTTTTCCATTAGTATATCTCTAGTTAATACTATGTTCTTATTTTCCAATAAAATTTTTAGTAAAGTAAACTCTCTGTTTGTTAATTCTATTTCTGTATTATCATACATTACCTTATGTCTCATCTTATCTAAAGACAATAATCCGCAGCTTATTATGTCTGTATCTCTTTTTTCAATAACAGTTCTTCTTTTAAGCGCTGTTCTTATTCTTGCTAATAACTCTTCTATTGCAAAAGGTTTTGTTATATAATCATCTGCTCCTGCATCAAGTCCAGATACCTTATCCATAACAGCATCCCTTGCAGTAAGCATTATAACAGGCAAATCTGAATTTTTTCTAATTCTACGTAATACTTCTAATCCATTTATTTGTGGAATCATTATATCAAGAAGTATTAAATCTGCTTCACCCTTTTCAGCTATTTCAAGACCTAATCTTCCATTATCCGCTTTTAATATTTCATATCCTTCATGTAACAATTCTAACTCTACAAATCTTGCAAGTTTCTCGTCATCCTCAACAATTAAAATTTTAACCATTTTTAAATCCCCTCTTTAATTTACCTTTTACCTTTTTTACATTTTCTGATATTAACTTAAATACATGATTAATCTTCTTCACTTCTCTCCTTTTTCCTGATAGTGAAAACTCAAGATCAAAGAAAAGTCCTACTATATATAAAGGAATGACAGTACCAAAGGAGAATATTAATAAAAGTATAATCACTGTAACTGGAATCCTAAGAAATACCTTATTACCTTTCTTTATTTCAAAGAAAATATTATTACATATGTCTATTATTTTGCATACTTTTACAAAAATTCCTTCAAAGGTATTATCCTCTTTTGTATTACTATAATTATTCCCGTAATCCTTATTATTAGTTATCACGCCATTTTTATGATTTTCCTTATATTCATTAGTATAAAAGATATTAACAGAAGGCTTTTGAACTTTACCTATGTCTTCTAAATAAACAAACGCATCTAAAATGTCCCAGTTCGACTTTTCTAGCGCACTTTTGGCTTCTTCATAACTTATATTAGCTTCGTTTTTTAATTTTTCTACAAGCTTATAATCTTCCATAGTAACCCTCCATATCCATGGCTATCTGATAAATTATACCATTTAATCTAATGCTTTTATATACACAAAATTAGAGGCTTCGAATAATTTCAAAACCTCTAGTGCTGTCATTAGATTAATCCTATCCTTTATAGCTTTCTTTAAAATCACTTTTTATATTATCTGCTGATTCTGAAGCTTTATCCAAAATATCATTAACCTTATCAGTATTAATATCAGGGCCTGCTATTGAATATTTATATCCAAAAAATAAACCAACTAATAATAATACTGAAACAGGCCAAAACCCGATTATTAACAATAACGCTGCTATCGTAAGTGATATCCTTATTGGCTTTTTATTTTCCTTTTTCATTTCAAAATAGTTTTCATTTCCTTTGCTTATAACCTTCCCTATAAACTTAAACATTCTACCAATAATTTCTCCAATGCCTCCACTTTTCTTTTTATGATTTTCCTCATTTTCTTTTTTATTTTCTTCATTATTATCTACAGCCACTTCTATAATTGTATTGGCTCCATTATTTTCAACTTTTCCTTGTCTTTCTAAATAAATTATAGCATCTAAAAGATCAAAGTCACATTCTTGCAACACTGCTTCTGCTTCTTCATAACTTACTTTGGTCTTTTCCATTAAAATTTTAATCATTTCATTTCTTTCCATATTAATCATCCTCCAAAACTTTGTATTGACTTATCATGTTTATATAGTACTTAGAGAAAATTAATCTAAAATATAAGAAAGATTAAAATCAGATTAAAATTGCATAATTTTTTATAATAATATGATAACAGACGTAATCAGCCAAATAATTATATCTTTCATTTTGCTATACTAATACTTAAAAATATTGTTAATTATATTATATTTTCTATAGCCTGTACTGCTTTACTTGTCCCTCCTAGATTTAATAATTTTTCTCCTGCTTTCTTAGAATTATCTGCATATATATTATTTGTACTAAATTCATTGACTATTTTCTTAATCGTTTCTGCATTAAAAATATTTGTTTCTAATGAGACACCTGCCTTCAAATTAGATATTGAAGCAGCATTATACTTTCTCTCAAATACATTTCCAGGGCATACAATTTGAGGTACGCCATATATTAAACCCGTCATAATACTATTTTGACCACCATGGTTCATATAAGCTATGGCTTCTGTCATAAGTTTACTAAAATCAAATCTTTTATCTACATTAATATTATTTTTCTTGTATGGTTTCACTTGTTCTGTTGCAATATATATTTGAAAATTAGTTTGCTCAAATGCTTGCGTTAAAGTGTATATAACTTTCTTTGGTAAAATTGTCCCATTGCCCATGTATGCTATAATTTTATTTTTATTATGATCTTCTGATCTAAAATTAGGTACAAAAAATGGACCTGTAAAAACTAAATTTTCATCATTAATGGGTTCTAACTCATAAGAGCTTGGAACTATTTTTAAATCGGCCCAATTAAATATATCAAGTGCTGATTCGATTGGAGGTAGTTTATTTTCTTGAATAAATCTTTTAACTCCTGTGCTATATTCAGGATTAGAGGCAAAATACTTCGAAGCAGGATAACTGAATCCTGTAACAACTTTAATATTTTCAAGTTTTGAAGCAACAATAGCCGCAATTCTAAATTCGGCATATACCACATCCGGCTTAAAATCTAGTATTGCCTTTCTGATACAAGACACATCTTCTGAAAAATGCTTGTACGTAATTGCTCCAACAAAATGAAGCACCTGTTCATAACTATTAACCTTTTTCTTCTGTTGAATTCCAAGTAATTGTCCAATTTTAAACATTCTTTTTCCCAAAGACATAGGCATTCCAAATGGTGATGGAATTGGCGCATAATAATTTTTTACATTTTCTATTTTTTTATAATTTATATCTTCTGCCGCGCAAAACGCAACTTCATGTTTTCTTTCTATTAATTTATTACATAAAGCTGCTGCTCTTGAAAAAGGGCCACTTGTCTCCGCCATTGCTGCCATAGGTGCTATTAAAATTTTCATAAATAGTCATTCCTTTTTATATATAATATAGTATTCTAATATTTTATACTTAATAAGCTTCTTATATGAATATTTTCCCAAACACTGCTATCATTATAGGCAAATCTTTTAATTATCTAAAGCAATTTGCTTTTTACAAAAGTCTTATCTCTTTTTCAATTCAATTTTTATTTCATCCTCAATCATTTAAAAACACGCTCCATAAATTTATTTATACTCTCAAAACTTTTCTCTGCTGATATTAGAACATGTTCTCCTATTTTAAATAACGTAAAAATCTATGTTTTCTTAAGGTTGCAGCCTTCAACCCCGCATTATTCAAGCATATTCTGAAGAATATATATTCTAGTATTCTTCAGAATAAATATGGCTTAGAATATATATTCTTCACCATATTTATGGTAAAGAATATTAGAATACAGTGGTGCTTGTGAATCGTTTTTGCTTAGAAATAAAATTATAACGCTGGCAAAAGCTGCTACTGCTTATTCCCAGCGTTAATTGTATACCTAATCATCTGTTTTTTCCTCTTAACTTAGCTAGTTCTGCTTATAGATTATCTGTGTTCTTTTATAATTCTCTTATTTTTAAAGTAGATAAATTGTGATTTATTTAACTCTTTTGAACATTTGATGATTTTCATTAAACTCGACCAAATCCCACAAGTTACCATATAGATCTTTAAATACTGCAACAATTCCATAATCCTGTTCTTTAGGCTCTCTCACAAATTCTATTCCTATTTCTCTCATTTCATTATAATCACGCCAAAAATCATCAGTTCCTAAGAAAAGAAAAACTCTTCCCCCTGCTTGGTTTCCTATAAAATCCTCTTGTTCAAGCTTAGATGCCCTTGCAAGCAGTATTGTTGTTCCACTTGAACCTGGCGGAGATACTACTACCCATCTTTTCTGTTGTTCTGGTTGGTATGTATCTTCCACTAATTCAAAATGAAGTTTTTTTGTGTAAAACTCTATTGCTTCATCATAATCTTTCACTACTAAAGCAATATGTACAATTGATTGAATCATTATTTATCCCTCCATTACTTCATTAAAATCAATACATAAATCACATTTATCTTTCAACATAATTATCACGAGTTTCATTTATGGCTGACCACTCTAATTGCTATTTCCATGAACTCCACGCCTCACCTGAAAAATTAGTATATTCACACAAATATATTCTATAATTCATATAACTCTTCCTAAATTATATTAGATCAACTACATTAAACCCTTGTTTCTGCGCTTCCTCAATAAAATTTTCTCCATCAATATGAATACAATAAACTTGATTTCTATATTTGATAGGAATATTTTCACTCAACACTCTTAATGAAGTGTGTACATTCTCTTCATTATCATTAATGCACGCATCATGATAAACTAAATTTCCCGACTCTAGATAAGGAATTAAATCAAAGTTTGTCTCATATGTATCTCCACTATAAAAAATATCATTTTCTTTATCAAACTCTAATTTATAGGAATAAGTATTCCATGTCTTAACGTGCTTAGTTATAGATGCTGAAAATTTCAATCCCAATGAGTCAATTCTCTTATTATCAGCATTATCTACAATAAAACTCTCACCTTCTTTTAATCCGAGAAGTTCTAAAAACATACTTATTTTTTCTTTTTCATTAAAATAAACATTAGTAACTATTTTATATTTCCAATAGCAGAATCCTATAAATCCACCTAATGAACCAATATGATCTGAATGCATATGAGTGATTAATACATGTATCTCTTTAATTCCTTTAAGTAATTCTTTTTCCAAAATCCTTTTAAATACAGTTTCACCACAATCTATTAGTAAAAATGTTTCATTTTTTCTTATATAGGCAGCAGTATTTCCTTCTTTAATGTGATAACCTGACCCTCTTCCTAAAAACTCTAATTTATTCATAACTCCCTCTCAGTTCCATCATATTTATACTTTGCTCATGATATACGACCAGCAGCAGATCTTATAAACATGCTGTAATTTCATTTCTATTATAACATTTTTTAACATTACTTTTCTTAGAATTTACATAGAAAATAATATAGCAAAATAAAATTATAACGCCGACAAAAGCTTCTACTGCTTATTGCCAGCGTTCATTTTATATCTAATCATCTATTTTTCCTCGTAACTTATCTACTTTAATAGATTATCTGTTTTTTCTATATAGCACTATTCATTTACATGGATAATCAAACACTTCTCCTAATTTTAAAACAAGCTGAGCATGACTAGTCAATTCTTCATATCCATCATTTTGTAGGCACCACTTAATTGCAGTCATAACAAGTGCTGCATATAATTCTGATAAATAATCTAAAATTTTAGGCGACTTTTTATTTTTTGTTTTATATTGGTCATAAAAACTTCTCTTTAAAAAATCAGACATATCATCATACAGATGAATAGTATCTGTATGAATTGTAAAAAGAGCTAAAATTTCTTCTCGTCTAACAGATAATATATTATATAAAGGTTTTATAACCATAATTGCATCTTCTACATTATCACAGTCAAATCGATCTTTTACACCAGTTTTTAGCAAGTCAAATATTTCATTGCAAAGAGTTTCAGCTAGTTTGTATTTATCTGTATAATGCTTGTAAAATGTAGAGCGATTAATCAAAGCCTTGTCCAATATATCTTGTACTGTTATTTTGTAAAAGTCTTTTTGCCCAAGTAGATAAATAAAAGATTCTTCTATGTTTCTTTTTGTCTTTATAACACGCAAATCATTTTCATTCATATGCAGTTCCTCCATACCATTATTTTAAAGAAGTTTATATAGATAAACAACACTTTGTATAATTTTTGTAGTTTAAGTGCATAAAAACTTAGATATTGATGTTTGAAGCATTAAAGTAAATGAGTAAAATAAATAACAAAGGGGGAATGAAAAATGAATGAATTAAAATGGTTTGTATGGGTTTTTCCTTTATTATTTATTGTACACGATATGGAAGAGATTATTATGGCAAAGCACTGGTGCAAAAAGAATTTAAAACAATATATATCTCTAGCTATAACTCCCTTTGGAGGCACAAAAAATACAGCTGGATTCGCAATAGGTGTATTTGAAGAATTGATTTTGTGGATTATAGCTACTATGATTGGCAACATTAGTGAATTTTATGGTTTGTGGTACGGTTTACTTGTAGCAAATATCGTTCATCTGATCTTATTTCATATTATATTATTACCATTATCCTACCGTCATTATGTCCCTGGTGAAATAACAGCATGGCTAACAGTTATTCCATGTTGCTATATTTTAAAACTTGCTCAGAATATCTTGGGATACTCTGTTATTGAAATTTCTATCTGGGTAACAATAGGAATTATATTTGCTTTCGTAAATATGAAGATATTGCATAAAAACATCGATAAGTTGCCTAAATTGTTAGAATGATCATACTTTAACTGTATGCATTCCCATTTACAATAATATGTACCCAATTTGACAATCTCTAATTAAACGTTGTTATAAATATGTGCTTACTGATGCTTATTATTCCATCGCATCATTTCAACAAAAATAAGGTATAAATCTTTTCCTGCCTGAGATAGTGAGTATTCAACATGTGGTGGAATTTCGTTAAATTGGGTTCTATCAACTAAGCCCTTGTTTTCTAGATCTCGAAGTGTAGATGTGAGCATTGTATTAGTTATTTCTCCTATTTGTTTTTTTAAATCACCAAAACGAATAGAATCACATTTCATTAACTCAAAGAGCACTCGAATATTCCATTTTCCTTGGAAAAGCTCTAATGTTTTATATGTCCCACAACTTTTATCAATTCTTACATCTTTTATTTGTTCTTGATACTCCTTAAATGTTATGTCTATCATTTATTTTGTTCTCCTTTGGTTTTAAAAAGTCAGTACGCTTAAATATACTTAGTCTGTATATTCTGCGTACTTGTGCTATATATATGATCTAAGTATAATAAACGTACCAAAGAAAATCAAGGAGTGATACAACTATGAGTACAACAATTTATTATTTTTCCGCTACAGGAAATAGTTTAAAAGTAACAAAGGATTTAAGCGAACAATTAACTGATACTAAGATAATACAAATCTCTAAAAAAAGCATTCCAACATCAAAAGACACTCAATCAAATAAAATAGGTTTTGTATTTCCAGTATATAATTTTGGACTACCTGTGATTGTAAAAAATTTTATAGAAACCTTGCCTATTGGTAAACATACCTATGTTTTTGCTATAGCAACTTGTGGAGGAATGGTAGGTGCTGCTCTTAATCAAATAAAAAAAATACTAAACAAAAAAGACATTAATTTAGCTTCATCTTTTTGTGTATTTATGCCTGGCAGTGATCAGCTGATGTTTCCTACCGTTTCTGAAGAGGAGCAAAATAAACTTTTCAACGATGAAGAAAAACAGATAAGTACAATAGCTCTTGCTATAAAAAGCAAGCAACATATTAAATATAAGTCTAATGCTATTATGAGTTCTGTTTACAACTTACTATACACTGCTACCTTTAGGCCAAAAGGTATGGGAAAAAATTTCTGGACTGATGAAAAATGTATAGGATGCGGTTTATGTTCTCAGATCTGCCCCGCAAATAATATAGTTATGCACGATAGAAAACCAAAATGGGAGCATCAATGTGAATCATGTCTTGCTTGTATGCAATGGTGCCCGCAAAAATCTATACAATATAAAAAAGCTACTGTTAAGAGAGGTCGCTATCACAATCCTCAAATAAATGTAAGCGAACTCATTCCCAATCGTTAAATTAAGCACAAATCAATATTTTACTAAATGTAAACTGAAAGTATACGTTTTAGCTTGATACGTATACTTTCAGTATAAATGAATCTTACTAATTAATTCGATATTTTTCATTCGAAGATGTCCCAAACATTCTATATAAATTTCAATGATAAACTGCTATTATATTTAAATAGATAACTAAATATTTATAATCTAAATTAGAAATATGATAATGAAATTTATATAATAAGGAGCGTTTTCAAATCATGAATGTATATCGTGAGTATGTAATTCCAGAATCGGATGACATTGAAAGATTACTCAAAACAAAAATGACTCGATTAGCACACCTGCTATATACCTTTGCTCCACAGGATGGTGTTTTAGATCTGCCAATCTCTGGTCTGTCTATCGTTCGCTATTCAGGAACAGAGATAGATTGTCCAAAGACTTTCTATTTACCTTCTTTAAGTATTGTTGCCCAAGGAGCAAGGTCTATCTCAATAGGTCACGAGACATACAAGCTTGATAAATCACAAATGTTAATGAATCCAATCACTCCGCCAATTTCTCTGCAAACTATGAAGGCAACTAAATCTGAGCCTCTCCTTATTATAAGGCTGGATCTTAATCCCGAGAGGATTGCTGAGATTGTTCCGAAAGTATATTCTCATGGTCTGCCTGAAATAAAACAGTGGCGTGCTGGACATGTTATGAATGCAGATATAAGCATTATTGATGCAATGATAAGGCTTTTGGAGTGCTTGCAGAAACCAGGAGATGTAGAATTCATTGCACCACTGATTATGGATGAAATTCTAATTCGCCTACTTCGCAGTTCTGCTGGAGTTCATGTTGCAGCCATGGGATTTGCAGACTCAGGAGTACATCAAGTGTCAGAAGCAATAGCTTGGCTTCGTAAAAATTTTTCTCAGGCAGTTAAAGTTTCAGACTTAGCCAAACTGACACATATGAGTGAATCCTCTTTCTATAATCATTTTAAAGCGGTCACTTCGATGTCCCCTATGCAATATCAAAAAGCTCTGCGTCTACATGAAGCGAGGAATTTAATGCTGTCCCAACACATGGATGCGACCACTGCCAGCAGAATGGTAGGTTATGTTAGTAATTCTCAATTTAACCGAGATTACAGCGCTTTTTATGGAGCTCCCCCTCGAAAAGATATAGACAAATTATATAGACAACCCCAAAAAACATATTAATCTAAAATATAGCTTTGAGTTTATAGTAATTGATATGATTTTTAATCTACAAAAAAGAGACTCCAATCACTGCTGTATCATGCCTGCTGCCTATTTGAGCTTGCAGGCTTTTTTTCTATTAATTAAGAATATTCTGCTGGTTTAACGCCCTCAGTTTTCTAATGTGGCTGAGAAAAAATAAAGATCTGGAGAATAAGGCAAAAAGATAATTGAAAAAGGCAAATATTCTTGTTATGTAACATTTATAATTAATTTAGTCTTTGAACCGGTACTAGCCTATCATCTTGGCATGTCATGCTGGTTCGAATACTCTTTTAATTTTGAATTGATATTAGGAGGTAATAAAAATGAAAGTTATGGCTTTTGTAGGCAGTGCAAGAAAGGACGGAAATACTTCAAAAATAGTTGATGCCATTTGTTCGGGCATTAAGAAAAATGGACATGAAGTTGAAACTTATAATTTAGCAGAACTTGATAATAAAGGCTGCAGGGCTTGTGGTTTATGTCAAGCAAATAAAGTGGAATATTGTTCTATTAACGACAAGATGACTGAACTTTTACCTAAGATAGCTGATGCTGATTGCATTATAGTTGGAACACCAGTCTATATGGTGCACGTGAGCGGTTATACAAAAAATTTCCTAGATAGACTATTTACGTTTTTTGTGGAATCCAATCATACCACAAGACTTTTACCAGGAAAAAAGTATATAACTGTTACATGTAGCGGTGCACCTGCTGAAGCATTTAAAAATGTTACAGAATATCTTAATCAAATTTTTGGCGACTATAGTCAAATGGTGAATTCAGGTAATATCATCGCAGGAAACTTGCACAGTAAGGATGATATTCTTAGTCAACAAGAAATTTTTAACCAAGCTGAGGAAATAGGACAAAAACTAAACTAATTGTTGTAAAACAGAAGAAAATCACTATACAATCCAGGTACGGTGAAACTTCTAGCCACGTTTAAAACAGGCAGCACCTTATTCTTGCAGGAAATGTTTGTTTCTCCCGAAGCATCGCGGAGAAGCAAACAACTTTCCCATAAACATTTTTCAAAAGATTAATGAGTCCGATAATAGCTCATTAAATTCATATATATATGTTGCAATTCACAATGCACATTTCAAAATTACGGCTAAAATTCTTTCAATATTTTTAGAATTATGATGAAGAATTATTTTTGCAATATATATGCAATAAATACATTAGGGATTATATTTTAGCAGTTTCTCATGACAATTATCTTTAATGCAATCATAGGTATATGTAGCAATCGAAACAGAAAAGTGCATATCCTTATTTTTTTCTTCTTTCTAAAAATGTAACATCTACAAAAGCTAAACCAAAAGATAAACCCACTGCATGAGAAGCAGCATTAAGTAGGTCCACATTAGGACTTTTAAAGATGTAATCGAAAACGCAATTAAGTGCAAAAAATGTTGCAAACATAATGACAAATTTAATTAATACTTTTCTAAGATGATCCCATTTCAGTTTTCTTGCATTAAATAAAGTAATTATAGGCACATACAATAACATAAATAGAGCAAACACAGCATAGCCAATCACAAATTTTGAAGCCATACCATTATCTATGTTGCTATAAACAATAATACATGTAATTATTGTACATATAAAAAATATTGAATAAATAACTTTGTTAAAGAGTAATGTTTTACTCATATAATACCCCCAGACCATTAATTTACTATAACGAGTAAGTTATAGAATATTTCTGTAAAATCCACTTTTAATTTCTGCTTTAAAAATTATTATATAGTGTTACAAGCTTATTATTTACTAGAGAATCCTACAATTTCTATTGAAGCTCTGGTTCATCTCCTACTATTTTATAGCTACGTTCTTCAACAACTGTTCCATCTGATTTCGTTTCTTTAAAAGTGATTACATCATATCCATCAGCGCTTTTACTTTGAGATGTTTCATAAATTAGCCTTACACCATTTTCAATACGCTCTTTTGTTCCTATCCAATAAGGACAGTGATTTAGAAATGAATCATTCTTCCCCCAGTATACAAATAGTTTATTTTCTGCTGTAACATTAATATTAGGACGTTTCTTTTCAACATATTTTGAGCTCACATCAGCAATTCTACCAATTTGTTTCAGGTATTCTTTAGCCTCATTCTCTTTTGATTCTGCAAGCTGCGAATAGCTTTCCTGACCCTTTAAAACCTTGTCCCATAACTTCTCTGGAAACATCTGTTTTATAGAATTTTCACATTCTTCTCCATCTTCAGGTTCTTTATATTCGATTAATGAATAACCACCATTTGAATTTTCAGAAAATGTCATTACCGTAGGAATAGCTCCACTTCCACTTATTTCTGTGAAAATCCCATTTTCAAAGCCAAAATAACCAAAACTTGAAATAGTGTAAACTTTCACGATATTATCTTTTTCTTCAACATCTAAAACTATGTGACCTTCTGTAGCCACCTCTCCACTTAGATAATTTGTCCCTCTACTTTTTATGGCTTTGCTTACAGCTTGGTCAATATTTTCAGTAGTGTTGTTATTGTTAACATCTGTTGAATTTACAGTATCAAATTGAAGTTGTCAACATAATTGTAAATGTAGTATTGCTTATCTTTGACGGTTACGAGATCAAAGTCTTCAATCTTTAATAATGTAGCAAACTTATGAAATTTTATTCCTAGTCTGTCATAGCCATATAGAAAAATAACTCTATTAGTTTTTAAAATACTAATATAACTATAGCCAGCTTTTTCATAAGCATTAAAAATATCCTTACAACTAACACATATCCTTTATTCTCAAGTTTAGAAAACATTGTAATTAATTTTTGAGTTAATTCTATTTTTCTCATATATTCTTTATGATAGATATCAATTGAGTATGTCAGCACTAATCCGTCACAAGATGTTAAAGAACCTTCTATTTGATGACCATATACATTTTTACCTTTTAAATGAGAATTATGAAACGAACACTTTTCAATTGGATTTTTAGCCTTTGACGAGGGCTTTGTCTTTTCAGAAATAGTGTCATCCATAATAAAGTATATTGGCTGTCTGGATTCTCTTGATTTAGCACAAATAAGTTCTATGATATATGCTTTTAATGCCCTTTCTAAAAGTTTTTCATTCCGATCACTACTTGAAAGAAATCTAATAATACTAGTTCGATGTTTCGAAGGAGCAAGCTCCGCTATGTCGTAAATTTTACCATTATAACCTTTTGATATCATATTTTTTAAATGTCTTAAATGAGGCTTAGTTAAGTAAAAATCAAAATTTAATTGTTTTAAAAAATCGTATATTGATAGCTCATCTAATATAATTGTGTTCTGAAACATTTATGTATGGCTTCTTGCTGTCATTGTTGTGTGGTAACGGTAACTCAATTATAACAAGGATTTATCATAGATGTTTTTTATTTTATTCAGTTGTAAAATTATCCAAGCATTTTTGCACTATTATAGTTAAATATATAAAGCAAACAGAAACTGTCAGCGTCTGAGAAACTCATTTCTATTTATCCTAACAAGATGAGTTCTCTATTTATAATACTATACACTCCTCTTTATACTCTAGATAATTTACTATCGTCAAAATCATGTTCAATTGCAAATTTAGCAAGATTTATGAAATCAATCTCCTTTATATAGTCGTCATCCATAATTTCTTTTAGATAACTAGTATCATATTCATTCTTAATATTATTTAAGTATGGGCTATAAACTTTATGTGTTAAGCGATAATAAAATTTTTCATGTTTATTTAAATTAATTGGCAAATCATCGACAAAAACAAATTTATCCAAATCAATAGCTTTAAGCATTTGGCCATACATATAACGATTGACAGTTGAACGAGGATAAACTATGTTTAAAAATTGTATGTCACTATCAAAAACATTTTTAATTACTTTAGCTACATAATCTACAGGCACAACGTTTATTTTTGAAGTATTCTCCATTTGTATCCTAATAGTATCTTCACCTACATTATTTCTTATGTGCCAAAAAAACTTGGTCCATCCATATATTACATCAAATTTTGATGTATAGTAAAGTGGTGTATCAATTAATCTACCAACAACAACGCTTGGACGCAAAATTTGATATTCAATTAACCTACTAGAACAATAATCTATCACTATTTTTTCAATGGTATTCTTATACTGCTCATAATGATTCCTGAAATCACTTTTTCCATAATAAGATGAATAGTCATTTTCAATTTCTCCATCAACAATACCACAAGAAAAAGCTGTACTTATAAAAGTAAATTTAAAAGTATAGTTGTTTAATACATCTAAAAGTTTTTGGGTTCCATTGAAATTATTATTAATTATCTCTGACTTTGCATTTTCATTATTGAATAAGTTGACACTTCCTGCACAATGAATTACATATAATTTTTTTTCATTTGTTATTGAATTATTGATTTTATCATATAAATCATCATCACCTAATGCTCCATCAATAATTTTAATATTTCTCAACATGTCGTCTAGTGTAAATTTCCTCAAATAATCTGGAATATATTCATGCTCCAAAATAGCTTTCAGTCTCTTAAAACTATCAGCTCTGCTATTTCCTCTAATTAAAAGAATTATTTCCCCAGAATAGTTAAATTGAAGAAAATCATTTATGAGTTCATATAATACGTGTCTGCCAATAAAACCAGTTACACCAGTAATTAAAATATTATCATTAAATCCCCTATTTAATTTCAACATATTATTATTTCCTTTCATTTATAAAAGATTTTTATATTATTTAAAATTTACTCCATTCCTTTCAAAGTCTCTACCATATCAAGCCCTTTAACCTTTCCAGAAAAAAATAAGCTTACAACTGCCGAAACACCACAAGTAATAGCAAATGAAATTAAAAAAGAACCAATAGAGCATTTTGCGGTAATATCAAAAGAATCTCCTTGTGAATCAAGTAAAATTTGTAGTAACCAAACCCCTATTGGAGTACCAATAATTGCTCCAACTACAGATAACCACAAATTCTGCCTTAAAAGTAAGCTTCTTAATTGACCTGTTTTAAATCCCATTACTTTTAGTGTAGCTAATTCTTTTTTACGTTCTGTATAGGAAATTAGTCCCATATTGTATAATACAACTATAGCTAAAATACAAGCTAGCACTACCATTATGATAACTATCATGTTAGACATTTCAATTGCTGAATCTGCTGCACTTCTTAATTTATCATGCCCATATACATATGCAACATGTTCTGAATTATATTCAGACAATATTTTATTTGTCATAACACCGGATGGTTTAAATTTATACCCTAGAGATTCTATAGTATTTCTTGTCATTACAACTGCTTGCCCCATAGGAATACAATTAATAATTGTAATCTTGGATTTTACCCATTTATCACTATCAGATAAATGCCAGTTAATTGTATCGCCAACTGAAATACCTAATTTCTTTGCTAAATTTCGGCTAATTGCTACATCTCCATCCTTATAAGATAAAAGATTTTGATTTGCATCTGTAATTTGAAAAAAGTTAGTTCCATCAACAGCATCAAGATTTGAAGTATATTTTGTGTCATTATTTGCAGATTTAATTTCGATTTTTTCTTCCATCCACATTCCACCATCTACTTCATTTTTGATTTTTTTAGCTTCATCTAGCGAAATTTTATCATTAAATCGGATCTGGGTTTGATAATTATTAATTTTTCCAAAATACCAATCTGGAATTGTTGAAAAATTTTCTTTACAAGCAAATCCGCAAACTAATAAAGACATACACCCGATTGTTCCAATTAACCCCATAACAGTACGAACTTTATTTCTACTTAGATCCCTTAAATTATATTGCAAGCTAAATGTAAACTTACTCCAAAATGGTAGCTTTTCAAATATGCACTTTTTCGCAGTTTTAGGAGGTACTGGCCGAAGTGTCTCTGAGGGATTAATTTTCAAAATCTTTTTACAACTAAAGTAAGTTGATAATGTACACACAATAACAATAATAATTCCAATAAACCAAAATGAAATTGGATATTCTGGCATTACTTTAGGCAGCAAGTATTCGTTAGAAGAATCAATTTGGTACTTCATATTAAAAAGAAGTGGTGTAATAGTAAGTGGCCCAAGAATTGTGCCGAACATAACCCCTAAAAGTGATGGAAAAAAACTATAGCTTAAATAATGAATAACTATCTTTCTTTTCTTAACGCCTAAAGCCTTCATTGTACCAATTTCGGTACGCTGCTTATCAATTAAACGAGTCATAGTTGTAATAATACTCAACAAAGAGATTAACATAAATGCAACTGGAAAAACCTCAGACATCACTTTATGTTGTTCTATTTCATCATTTAATGCAGAAATGCCGTTCTGGCTATCTCTATCAGCAAATGATGTATATGATAAAATTTTATCTATACTATCATCTAAGCTATACACATTTTCAACATTGCTTGTAAAAACAATCTGATTATAAGAAATATTATCTAACAATTTACTTGAACAAAATGCATAACCAGTGTGTGCGTAATTAGGCTCTATATCAGAATCTTCTTTATAGTATTCATATTCAGAACTCCAAACAAGACCTGCTATTTTTAAAGTAAACTCTCTGTCATCTGCCTTAAATGAATAATCATCACCTACTTTCAAATGATTTTCCTTTGCATATCTGTAAGCTAGCCATATGCATTGTTTATTATTAGGATTATATTCTTCGCCCTCAATTACATATGGCTTATTAATTGTATTTTCTTCCTGAAAATATACATTGAGATATGTCTCATTTACACCAGTTCCATCTATCAAAAATCGCCGTTCTGCATTCTTAATTCCATTAATTTGCGAAACATTTTTCAAATCACTTTCCGAAAAATTATTTCCCTGTAACCAGCCATCTGCTAAGTTACATAATTCATGATAATTTTTTCTTGCGGTTTCTATCCCTGAAACTTCACTTGCAAATCCAGTATATAGATACATAGCTAACATAGACATAATAAAGATTGAAAAAAACTGCATTTTATTATGATTTAAATCTCGAAGCATTTTTCGGAATAACATCTACCAATCCACCTCCTCAATTGGAATAGGATTCTCATTAATCTGAATTTCTCGCACTTTACCATTTTTCATACGAATTACTTTATCAGCACACTGTGCAAAATCTGAATTATGTGTAACTATAATGACAGTTTTATGACGTTCCTTACACATAGACTTCAATAATTTTAATACAGTAATTCCTGTTTCTGAATCCAAAGCCCCTGTAGGTTCATCTCCTAATATAATTTTAGGATCTTTACTTAATGCTCTTGCAATAGAAACTCGTTGTTGCTCACCGCCAGATAGTTGTGTTGGAAACTTATTCTTATACTGTAATAAACCTACTGCTTTTAGCATATCATCCGCAGATAAGGCATTTCCCACAATATCCTTTGTTAAGGCTACATTCTCATATGCAGTAAGGCTGGGTAATAAATTATAAAACTGAAATATAAACCCAATACTAGTTGCTCTAAATTCAGAAAGTTGATTATCATTCATTGAAGATACAACTTGTTCATCAATAGTTACAATTCCACTTGTTGGCTTATCCATTCCACCTAACATATTCAGAATTGTGGATTTTCCCGCACCTGATTGTCCAAGAATTACTACAAACTCCCCCTGTTCAATTGTGAAATTAACTTTGTTTACTGCATATTGTATATTTTCTCCAATCCCATAAGTACGTACAACATCTTTAAATTCAATTAAACTCATATTTTCTAATCCTCCATTCCTCATATTAAAAAATAAACTTTATCATAAAAATAAGATTCATTCTCAATATAAACCTAATAACCTTTCAATATTTTTATAAAATTATTTATCATTTTTCCTACCAAAAGATGATTTTATATAATTATCTCTTGGTAGGATACATCAATCACTTCTGGCAATTCTACTCCACAAAATGCTAAACAATAACTTCGTCGAGAAATCGTTAAAAATTTAAGATCTTTATAAGTAAATCTTTCCTGTTGAAATGCTGAAAAATCTATCTTATTTAAATCATTACTGATACCAGTCCCAATGTATTTAAAATAACTTTCTTTTAATGTCCAATAACGGTAAAAAACATCTTTTGGATTTGTTGAGTTTTCAATTACAGCAATTTCATTTGAATTCATCGAATAATTCAAAATATTTTCATAACAATCATTATTATCTTGAATATCAATTCCAACTTCTTGATATGAAATTGCACAACAAACAGCATTAAAACAATGTGATAAATTAAAAAATATATTACTGTCTTTAAAATAAGGTTTGTGTTGCTTATGATATAAAAAATTAGGCATTTCTACAACATCATAAAACCTTTTTAGTCCATATTTCAAAAGACAATATGCACTTATAGACTGAACTTTGTCTTTCATAAAACGTAATTTATTTACTTTTTCCTTTCTCTCTTCTGACAATAACTCATATATATCTGCATATTGTTCTTCTGAAATGTCTTGAATATTATCTAATATTAAAATTTTTGTTTTTATACTATTGTATAATTCACCAATCAAGTTTAAGCTTCTCCTATATAGCAAACAACATTTCCTTTTTCTTCTGGTGGAATCCCAGTAGTTTCAGGATATCCTAATGCTATGGCCGCCCATACAATATGATTCTTTGGAATTTTATACTCGTCTAATTTCATCCTAATTTCAGGTATATCACATATTGTCATGAGACCATTTAACCATACACTCCCCAATCCAAAGGAGGTAGCAGAAAGCATAATATTTTCTGCGGAACAAGCTGAATCTTGAATTCCATCTTGATTTCTTCTATCATTTGATATTAGTATCAAAACTTTTGGATTTTCAAAGCCATTCAGTGTTTTTTTCTCCCTTACTAATATTTCCTTAGTAATTTCTTTTAACCTTCGAATTTCATTTTCAGACTGAATAACTGTGAAACGTCTTGTCTTTAAATTCTTTCCAGATGGTGCAGCTTTTCCTGCCTCTATCAATAATTCTAATATATCTTTAGGAATAGATTGATTTGTAAAATTGCGAATGCTCCTACGTTGGAAAATATTTTGTAGTACAGGATTTAAACTTTCTATCCCCTTAGAATCTTCCCACATTTTGCGAAGTTTTTTTCGCTCGATTTTACCCATTGCATTTCGTGGCAAAGAATCTAAAAATATAAAATGACTAGGAATTTTATAGCTTGATAACTTTTGAGCAAGATATTCTTTTAAAGAATTCAGATTAATTAAGTTCTTATCTGCAACAATATAAATAATAGGAATTTCTCCAAGCACTCCATCTGGATCTTTTACACCAACACAAGCACTCTCTTTTACATTTAAATATTGATTTACTACAGTTTCAATTTCATTTGGTGAAACTTTTTCTCCAGCAGTATTTATAATGTCATCTGCTCTACCAATCATGTAAAAGTATCCATCACTATCTTTCCATACTAAATCACTCATAATAAGCCATCCATCTTTTAAGATTTCTTTTGACAAATCTTCTTGTCCCCAATAGCCTATCATCTGCATGTCCCCCTTCAGGGCCATTTTTCCTATTACCTTCTCACCAATTCCCTCTAAAATCTTATTATTATCTTGTTCAATCAGACAAACCTGAATATTATCAAGAGGTTTTCCCATAGATTCAATCTTATCAGGACATTCTTTTAAATTAAGAAATAAGCAACCACCACTTTCTGATGATCCCCACGTATTATGAATTTCAGTATTCGGCAATAATCTCAAAAGTTTTTTGCGTAATTGAACTGGAACTGCTCCAGCGCTAAATTCAATGTAACGCAGTCTTCCAAACACATCACCTACCTTAGTTTCATCAATTTGTTGTAACATCATTTCCATAGCAGTTGATACACATGCTAATGCGGTGCAACTATAACTTTCAATATTACTTTCTGTTTCCTTTATAAATACTGACCCATTTTGTAATACAATTGTTGCACCTATCAATAAAGCTGATCTAAGAACACGCATACCAAAAGAATGATTTAATGGCAGTGGTAGCAAAATTATATCTGTATCTAACATGCCGATACCATGCCATGTATTTTTCATATTACAATTAATTCCCTTAAGTGTATGTGTAGTTCCTTTCGGCTTACCAGTAGAACCTGTAGTGAAAATTAATTCGCCAATATCCTCAGGTGATGGCTTTTTGTAAGCACCTCTAATTTGTTTTAATTTGGCTTGTTCTAAAACAGTTTTATACGATTTTGCAGAAATTCTATCTACAGATTTTCCATTTGATGAGAGATATATCTTGGCTTCAGTTAAATTGTAAATATGATTAAGAACTTCAAACTTTGGAGCACGTTCTATAGGAATAGTAATAGCACCTACCCTTTGCGCAGCAATAAAGGTAATCACATAATCAAATTTTGATAGTGCTTCTAGTATAATACGATCTCCTTTTTCTATTCCAATACTTTCAAGATAGCCTGAAACAAGTTCTATTTTATTTTGCAACTCTCTATATGTAAGGATATCTTTTTTATAACGTAAAGCAATTTTATCTGGGATTATTTCTCTATTGCGTTCAATAGCTTCTACAAGAGTATCCATTTTATTTTCACTCCTTTCCAATTTCTTAAATTAGCATTCCCATTCAGAAATTCTCTGTGTTAACTTTTCAATACTTTCATAATCATAGATCTCATAAATATCAAAGCTTATATTGAAATAATTATTAATTTCCTCCGACATTTGTAATAAAAGTAATGAATTTCCTCCAAGATCAAAAAAATCTTCATCATGATCAATACTTCCCGAGAAATTCAAAGTTTTTTTCCATAAACCCTCTAAGAAATTCTCTGCTTCAGCAAAATCAAAAGTATTTGTATTCTCTTGTGTACTTTCAACCTCTTGAAATTCTTCTTGAGTTTGAGCCACTTCTTTTAACTTCATTTCATAAATTTCTTCATTATGTTTTAATTTCGTCCAATGAGATACTTTATCAAAACAATACCCCGGTAGCGAAACAATATTTTCTCTTACATCACCATAGTAAGAATTCCAATTAACTGAATTTCCACTGTTATAATAAGCAATCATAAACTTTTCTATATCACGAACAGAAAACAAATTAAACACTTTTACTTTTCTATCAAAACTTTCATTTTTTAAAGCATTGCTATAATTAAAATCTAATATAATAACATCATCATTTTCAGATATCTTTTTAATTTGTGCAATTAATTTTTCATAGTTATTATCAACTGAAGTTTCAATTGATTCTTCAAGAGATGCTAAATCAATTTTACCTGAAATATAATCTAAAATAGCACGACTTTGATAATCAGCAAGCGTAAAATCTGGCTTTACCCCTAAAGATTTCAAGTATTTGTACATACCATACTTGAATGAAGCATCTTGATTAAAAATATTGGAATTAAAATTTAACCCTGGCGCTATATTTTTATATTGTTCTAAATTTAACTCAGAACAATTACTAAACTTCATTGCAAACACAATTTTATATTTTTTTTGCTCTGAAATAGGCATCATCATGTCTAACTTTTCAAGAAAATCATCCAGATCTTCAGCAATAACCATTCTACGAAAATCATAATCATCTCTACAATGGTTCAAAGTATATGCAATACTGTTAAAGGAAATGGAATTATGCTCAGATAAATAGTTAAACAATTCTTTCTTATACGCATTAAATGAAGTTTCCGATTTTGCAGAAATTGTAATTAAATTTCTATGATCTTCTTTTGGTTTGGTAATTTGAGGGTAATTCTCAACAATTATATGTGCATTTGTCCCACTTAACCCAAAAGCTTCAATACCCACCATTCTTTTATCATTTGAATTCCACTTCTTAATTTTAGTTGCTGGAATTAACGCTGATTTAGAAAAGTCAATCATATGATTAGTTTTTTCAAAGTTTACAATTGGATATGATTCATTATACTTAAATCCAACTAACACTTTAATAAGACTTGATATTCCTGCTGCAATTGCCAGATGACCGATATTAGGCTTTACACAGCTCAGAAGTATTTCTTTATTAATAACATTCCTCTTTCTAAGGTTTTCAATAATGCTTATAGCCTCAACACAATCTCCTATTGGATTTCCAATTCCATGAGACTCAATTTCAGTCAGATTAGAAATATCAATCCCATTCCAAGCTTTTTCTATAACTTCTTTTTGTCCTTCAGAACTTGGTAATGTAACCATCCCACAACGACCACCATCACCATTTATTGCCCCACCTTTAATAACACCATAAATATTATTTCCATCACGCTTGGCATCTTCAAGACGCTTTAATAGAACAAATCCACCACCTTCACCAGCACTTGCTCCATCAGCACCTTCACCAAATGATTTACTCTTATACTGTGAAGAAAATACTCCTAAGATATCATAAATATTCTTTTTAGATTCATAAATTTCTGTAAATATCTCTACTCCACCTACAAGGCTATAATCACTTTCTCCAGTCATTAATTTTATGCATGCCTCATGTATTGCAACTAAAGAAGATGAACACCCAGCATCCAAAGTGAGATTTGTGCCTCTTAAATCAAAATAGAATCCTATCTTACCACTTAACATGCATTTTAAGCTTCCTAAAACAGATGGTGCGGTAGTATTTTTAACTAAATTTCCGTATTCATTTTCAGAAGTTGCACAAATCACACTGCAATTAGTTCCGCGAAAACCTTCAATAGAATATCCCGCATCTAAAATAGTCTCCGCTACCAGTTCCAAACTTAAGCGCTGCTCTGGACTCATTAAATCCGCTTCTCGATTTGAAATATTAAAAAAGTCATGATCGAAATATTCAATATGTTCTAAATATCCAGCTTGGATATATTTCTTATCTGGATTTAATTTCATTAAATCCACTCTATTCTGTGGGACATCAATTATACAATCTTTTTCCTTTACCAGTAATTCGTGAAACTCCCCTAAATTATCTGATTCTGTAAATCGACCACTTACTCCAATAATAGCAATATCATTATAAACCATTCTCTGCCTCCCTTTATTTACCCATATATTCTTTAAAAGTACTTTCAGCTTGGTTGTTTAAAAATTGTTCTGCTAAGATACAATTCTTTTTTATATCATTTAAATATTCAAGACTGAAAAGTCTAGTATCTGTTTCAAATCCAATTTCAATAAAATCATTGGATTTTATAATTGCAAAGCATAAAATTCCGCAATCTTCACGTTTTGATTTAACCAAAAATGTTTCAACAGGCAATCCATTAAATTTAGGAAGATTAACTTCATTTACAATATTAAGATACGTAATTAAGTAAGGAGTTCTTCCCCCAGCAACTCTGCAATTATTTAATCCTTTTGAAATCTTACTTCTTATTTTTTTATGCATTGATGAAATTTTCTCATTTTCTTCAAATATATATCTAGTATCAATAATTCTTGCAATACTTCCTATAGTATCTTGATATTTAGATCCATTCATTCTATTTGAAATTAAATAAGTCGTTCCTATGTCATTAGAATTATTTGTTTTAGCAAGTGCTAAATGCAAAATTAACATAATAACATTAAAATCGCTCGTGCGATTTAAAGTCGCAATACTTGTAATATTCTCCAAATTTAATTGAATTGGAGGTAAATCTCCAGACTTTATACATTGTCGATTATAATCAATTTGTGGTGGTTTTGGAGAATATCCCTCAAACTCTTCTTGCCAATATTGAATAGACTTTTTAGCATTTTCAGACATCATATATTCATAATCTTCTTGTAATAAGTTTTGAAAGGGTTCCCTAAGTGTAGAAAATTCATAACTTTCATTATCATAGAGTTTTAACATAGTCTCTACTGACAGTAATACTGATACTGCGTCCGTAAAACAATGATGAACTTTAAATAGCATATAATGATATTGCTCATTTATTCTATATAGTTTTATATCTATTGGAATATTATTAAATACATCAATTGCTCTATCCATACTTCCCTGAATAACTTGCATTGCATTTTGTTCTCGTTCTAAATCACTATTTCCTTCAACCTCTAGTACTTCTAACTTAAAATCCTTATAGTATTTTCTAATCTTTATAAAATATTCTTCTCCTCTATTTACAATAATTCCTCTCATAGAATCAGTATTATCAATTAATCTCTGAATGCTTCGCTCCATTTTAGATACATCTAAATCGCCTCTTAATTTTAGTCCTATACCGACATTAACAATTCCATTTCTTTCCCCATCTTTTACTGATGCTAAATCCAATTGCCACATCAAATTGGACATTCCTTGTAGAGAATATTCTAATTCATCATTTTTGCTCACAACAAATTCTTCCATAATTATGACAGCTCCTTACCCCTTATTGGATATATTGTAAAATTTCTCGAACACTTGGATTCGCAAATAAATCACTTAATCCTATTTTGCAACCAAATTTGCCATTAATAGCTTCTACTAATGCAACACTATTTAAAGAATTTCCACCAATACTATAAAATTTATCATTTATACTTAAATTAGAAGTATGTAAAATAGATTTCCAAACTCCCAACATTTCTGATTCGTTACAATCTTCAATAGAATTGTCTTCAATTGCCTCTAATGGTTTTATTAATCCGCTTAAAAATAGTTCTTTTAATTTTCGTTTATTCATTTTCCCAAAAGATAGTTTAGGGAAGTCTGATATTTTCAAAGGTATAGCATAACTAAATGAAACACCGTAATAATTAAGCATAAGTTCTGCCATTGAATCTGAAATCCTTTGGTGATTATCAATATCATTTGGTGTATTAGTACTATAAAAAATAACAATCTGATCTGTTTGCATTGAAGACTCACGATATGGAATGCATGTTAGATATCCTGTTACCCCTTTAACTCTTTTTAAAAGATTTTCAATTTCCAAACAAGCATAATTTACACCATTAATAATTGCCATATCTTTTTCTCTACCACATATAATTAATTCTCCACCCTTTATATATCCGATATCTCCCGATTGATACCAACCATCATTTGTAAATACTACATTTGTATTTTCTATATCTTGATAATACTCTCTCATTACACTTGGACCCTTTAATTCTATAAATCCTTGTTTTCCATTCTCTAAAATATTACCATTTTCATCTGTAATACGAACTTTAGTCCCAGCTATTGGTGTTCCAACAGATGCAAAAACTTCGTCTTGCATATAATCTAGTTTGCAATTAAAAACAACAGGTATTGTTGATTCTGTCATTCCGTACACTGGAACTACATTAGCTTTATCCGCTTTTTGTAATCGCAAAATCTCTATTAATTTTTTAGATATCTCTAAACTAACACCTTCACCACCTGTTAAGCACATTTCTAGCGAAGATAGATTTGTGTTTAAAGATTTAATTTTTTCTTCATTCTCTACAATTAGCGCATATCCAAAGTTAGGTGAGAATGTATGGGTTGCTTTATATTTGTATAGAGTTTCAATCCAAAATGAAACATCTCTTGTCACATCAATTGCATCAATATGGACTTGATTAGTATGATTACACAACATAGCAATGTGCATAGTTGTTAATCCTGCTATATGTGTGAGCTCCATCCAGTTTACAAAACAGCTTTTTGAATTACAATTGTAAACTTTTTTTAATGCAATACAGGAACCTATTACATTGGAATGACTAATTACTACTCCTTTGGGCTTTGCAGTACTGCCAGAGGTATACATAATCAATGCTAAATCCTCTTTATTGATAATTGGTTTGTCATACTCTACATCTGTATCTTTTAGTAAATCAGAGTAAGAAAACAACTCTTCGCTATTGAAAATTTTAGCTTTGCGTATTTTATTAAAATCATTATTACCAGCAAGGAGTATTTTTGATTTTGTGACAGAATAACTGTATTTCAAATTTGATACTATGATATTATCATCAGAATAAGACATACCTTTTTGAATTGCACTAACTGGAGCAGCTACACAACCAGCTAAAATAATACCCCAAAATAAAACAAGAAATTCCTTTTTATTTTCTGAAATGAACACTATATTTTCACCAGCTGCCACATGATTTTGTTGCAAATTAGTGGCTACTTTAATTGCTTGCTTCTGAAGTTCTCCATATGTAATAATTTCTGTAATTCCAGAATGAATAAAAACTAGTTCCCGCATCTTCTCTTCATCTAAAAAATCAAAAAACATTTCAAGCATATTGGAATAGTGGGAATCACTTATGATTCCACCATCCAAGATGCTAAGATTATTAGCATTCTTCATCTTTTAACCTCCTTTAAATTAAATATCAATAATAATATCTTCATCAACATCTCTACTTAAACTTGATTTGGATGAAACAGTCTGAACTTTTTGCATTATATTTAGTGCTAATTCATGAATTGTAGAACAATTATAAATATCCACTACAGAAAAATCACATTGGAACTCCCTACTAATTTCTTCACTAACTCTTATGCTATTTAAAGAATTTCCGCCAATATCGAAGAAATTATCCTTTCCAGAGATACTATTAACTTCTAGAATTTTAGAAAGTAAAGTAATCAGTTTTTCCTCAATAGATGTATCATAAACACGCTCCTCTATATTACACCTGCTTTGAATACACAAAATAATTTCATTAATTGTAGATACACTATATATATCTACCACGCTAAATTCACACTCACACGCCTTACTCAATTCTTCTGCTACGCGAATACTATTTAAAGAATTTCCACCAATATCAAAAAAATTGTCTTTTATGGATAAATCACTAATATCTAAAATTTTAGATAAAACTGACACCACTTTAGATTCAATTTCCTTATCGTTATATCCATGCACAACATCATAAATATCCGTCAAATAAGTCTCTACATGAGCCGGTTGTACTTTATCCATAAGTTTATTACATTCTTTTAACTTTTCAGAATCAGATTCAGATATCTGTGCAAAAATCATAAGAGGATTTTCATCTTTAAAATATCTATGGCTATGCAATAAATTTTTGTCTGGATTAATACCTACTAAAACTTGCTTACAATCTCTCGAAAGTATTGCTTCTAAGCTTGTAATACCATTAGATTCTTCAATCATGTGATATCCAGCATTTTCAGCCGCAAAACCTTCATTTGCACTTTCCCCTGCACTCATACCAGTATCCTTCCACTTGCTCCATGCAATTGAATGATATGAAACACTTGGATAAGTCTTACCAATTTCACACAAATAACGACTTGTTGCACTATATGCAGAATACAAAGAACCACCAAATAATGAAGTTATGCTTGAGAAAACAATCACATCTAGATTCTTTTTATTACTTGCGAATTTATAAATCTCATCAATCATGTTACAACGGAACTCGAACACTTTTTGCAAAGAATCTTTTGAATAATTTTTAATTTGAAAGTCTTTCATATTTTTTCTTCTTAACTCGGAAGGCGTTTCTCCTATCATATAGAAAATTCCATCTATTGATTCTCCACATTCCTCTAGTACGTCTTGAACTACACTTGAATTTTCTAAATTAATTTGTTTGAAGCTAAAATTTCCAATACGTTTAAAGTGTTCTACTTGTAATCTACGCTCAGGGGAGTTTTCAATATCTGTTTTTCCTATTGCAATTACATTACAGTTATATTGTTTTAATAAATATTTTGTTAAAATCTTACCAATGCCACCAAGTCCCCCAAAAAGAATATATGTGCCTCCACTTACAATAGGGCTCTTAATTATTGGAACATTTCTCATATCTTCTAAAGTAATCACAGATTGTTTTCTGTTTTTATAATCTTTTTCATAATATACTATTGAAAAATTTTCAACTGATTTTTCAATTGAAGCGAACTCATCTTGTAATAACTCATCAGATGGGTAAACTTCATCTTGTAGCTCTATTAATCGAATTTTTAAATTTGTATACTCATAAGGAACAGCAGCTAAAAATCCTTCTAACAAACTGCTTGTACCAATATTGCTCTTTTGATTCAAAACAATAAGACTATTTTCTTTTCTTCCACTTAATTTTGTTTCTAAAATATTAATAATTTTGCTACACATATTAGAAGCATTTATTGTAGCATCTTCAGAAATTGCATCATCTAAAAGTGAAACTATAATCTGATTGTTTAACGTCTTTACTTTATTAGTTAAGTGACTCTCTACTATTTCCTCTTTGTAGAACCAATTTGGAATTTGGTTTCTTTCAATTATAGATCTCAATTCTCCATTTAAGAACTGTTTAACTAAACGCTTCTTATCAATTTTACCAATTGCACTTCTTGGTATACTGTTTTCATCCACAGGAACCAGGTACTGGCAATTAAATCCAAGACTTTGAATTAAACATTCACTAATTTTACTTTTCATCTCATCTCTTATAGTCAAATCAGCTTCTCCATAGAATACTATAAATTCATCTGTATCCGAATTATCCATTCTTACACTTGAGCATGCTACTGACCCACTAGTAAGTCCATCAATTTTTTCTAGATTTTTCTCAATTTCCTGGCAACTAATATTTACACCATTAATGATTAATATTTCTTTTGCACGTCCTGTAATTACAACTTCTCCCTGTGTGATAATTCCCAAGTCTCCAGTATCAAACCAATTATCTCTAGTAAATGCTTTTTTATTCTCAGTTGGATTGTTATAATATCCTTGATTAATAGTCTCACCTGCCATTTGAAGTAAGCCTTCTGTTCCACATGGTAGAATTTCCAAATCGGGTGAAACAATTCTCGCTTTTACACCTGGATCTGGTGAACCAGTTCCAACGGTATTTTTATATAAAATTTCTCCAAATTTCTGAGAAAATAATACTCCTGAAGTAGTTTCAGTCATTCCCCATGCCGGAACCATTGAACTATACTTCAGTCCTTTATGCGACATAATATTTAGCCATTTGTCACAAGACTCGAAGTTAATAGCCTCCCCACCGTTAAAAATGTACTTTATATTAGAAAGATCAATATCAGAATCAAGAATCTCTTGCTTATATTTCATAAGAAGACTAAACGAAAAATTTGGTGCCCATGTTTGGGTTACTTTATATTCAGACATTAAATACAGCCAACTTGCAGGTTTACGTAAAATTTCACTTGTCTCAACATAAATTGGTTTATTTCTTGTAAACATATCAGACATATGAAACATAATAATTCCGCCAACATGCTCTAATGGCATCCAATTTAGTGCAGTATCTAACTCATTAAGTCCAAAGCGTTGGACTGCTCCAACTGTCCTTAAGATAATATTCCTATGACTAAGTGTAACCCCTTTAGGTAAACCAGTACTACCAGAAGTAAAAAGCATAAGGCTAACATCATTTTCTGAAAGCTGGGGTTTTTCAAAAATATTCTCATTAGATTTTAAAAGTGATGACGTTGTAAAAATACGCTCTGGATGTTCATGGATGCCGCTCTTTAGCATAGACTCTGCTTCATTTTCTCCTGCAATTACATATGTTTGTTCTGTAATTTGCAAAATATTCTTTACCTTAACACTTGCTGCATTATTTGCAGTATAATCTTGATTTTGTGGAACTGCTACAATAGAAACAATTGCTCCCATAAATGTTGCACCCCAATAAAATTTCAGACAATCTTCTAAGTTATTAATTTGAAGAATTATGATATCACCAACTTTAATTCCCAATGCCTGCAAGTTTCCCGCAACTATTTTCGCAGAATTAAATAATTCACCATAAGTAAAATATTTTCTAACATCACCAAATTGAATTGTTAAGATCTCACGTTGCTTTTCCTCTTCTGAAAGAGAATATAGAATATCAGATAGTATTTTAAACTCTGTATGTTGTAAATCACCGCCATCTAATAAAGATAAATCGTTACACTCAAATTTCTTTTTATCTTCTAGTGCTGATTTTTTTAAGACATTTGATACTAATTCACTTGAACTATAAGTTCTGCTAGAAACTTCTGGATTACGTGCGTAAAACTTCATATTTCTCACATTAACTTTTTGACTCAATATTTTCTTTATATCATATGATCTATTTGCAACATCTTCAGCCATTTCGTGCAAAATATCATCCTTAGCAAGTTTATATTGATGAATCGGAATAATTGTATCTAAGATTTCATCGGATAATATTGAAATTATATTATTTTTTATGTCCTGTTCTGCAACATAAAAAACAACAGCACATCCATTTAGTAATTTAATATTTACATCTAAAATATTTGGTTCTTGTTCCAATAATTTATTCTGTAATCCAATAGCTTCATCTAGATATTCCTCTTGAAATTCAACTGTATGTTGCTTTGCTAGATCAAAAATTTTTACATTAGTATTACATAGAAATGAATTCATAAGTGTTTTATATATATTGCTAAGTTTAACTATTCTATCATTAGAGAATAATGAGGTATTGTAACCGAAAGTAATTTTGTAATCATCAACTCTCTCATTTACTGTACAAATTAAATCAAATTCAACTTTATCTGAATCATTAATTATACCAGAGCAAATTTGTACATTTTCACTAATTTGACTAAATTTTGTACTAGATGAACTTGTTAATGTATCATTACGCATAGAAAACATAGTTTGATAAATTGGATTTTTATTAGTGACATGAGAATCTCTAAATAAGTCAACTACTTGATTAAATGGAATTTCTCCATGAATGATACCATTGATTGTATCTTCACAAATTTTTTTAGTTAAATCAACAAAAGTTAAATTATCATTAATAGATTCTTGAATTGGAATTGTATTGGCAAAATATCCAATAATCTTTTGAAATTCAGTTGTATTCCTATTAATATAAGGAATACCAATTGTTATATCATCTTGTTTGCAACAAATCATCAACGTTACAAAATAAATAGACAAGAAAAATGAGGAACTTGTAATTTGATTTTCTCGGCATAAATCTAATACCTTTAAATTTTCACTACAATAGATAGAAATTGAATTACCATCATGAGTATCTTCTGTCTTTGCAAAATAAGAATATGGTAAATTTAAAACTTTTTCAGATTTATTTAAATATTTTTCCCAATATTCCTTATCCTTTGAGTAATCATGCTTATTTTGATAAGATACAAAATCACCAAATTGACAATTAAGTCGTTCAGTTTTTGTGTTTTCATTCTTTTCAAATTGAAGATAGTATTTCTTAAATTCATTAATAAATACTCCGACTGACCAACCATCGAAATAAATATGATGTGTAGTAAAAATCACTTTGTAATTTTCTTCATCATATCTAAGAATGGACATTCTTAATGGAAATTCATTTATTAAATCAAACACCTTTTTCATGTCCTGTTGTGCAATACTTGTAACTTCTATTTCTTTCTCTAGGTAAGTTCCTGACAAATTTATCATTTTTATATCAGGTTCCATATCCTCAAAGACTGAACAACCCAAATTATCATTTTTATAATTAACTTTCATTCTCAATGTATCATGGCAATTAATTATAGTTCTAATTGTTTTATAAATTATTCCTAAATCTACTTCTCCCCTTAATGCGATATAAAATTGTAAATTATAACTTGTATCTGGATTCAAATTATACATATACCACATACGTTCCTGCTCTGCGGACATTGAATTCCATAGTGTTTCTCTCATAATTAGCTCATTTCCTTTCATTAAATTGCTTTATGTTTATTGTCAATCGATACTATCAATATTAAGTCTATAATCATTCACTTTACATGCTTTTAAAATTTCTTCTTCTATTAAGTTACAAACTTGGTCATATTTCGAAGTAATAAATAAATGATCTCCTTCAATATATTTAATTTGAAAATCTTTAGTAAAGAAACTCATTTTTTCAATTAATTGAGTGTTAAAAACCTTATCTGATATGCTTGCAAATGTATGAATTCCGCATGATAACTGTTTTTCATGACAATGATAGTAATTTTCAATCAACTGATAATCATTTCTTATTAGTGGGAAAAAAATCTTTTGATAAATTTCATTGTCTGCTTCAGGAATATCCGTTATATATTTCTTTAAGTAATATCTAAGTTCCTTATCATCTAACGTATGTACGGGTTTAGAACCACGATTTGCTGAAAATACAGACGAAGCAGACATATAAATCCACTTTGGCATTATCTCTCCATGCTCCTCTATAATTCTGGCTAATTCATATGTTATAACCCCCCCCATACTATGTCCAAAAATAAAATACGGTTTGTCAAATAGATCTGATATCTGCTTATAAATTTCAAATGCCAAATTTTTCACATCTGTATACTGCTTTTCAGACAATCGATTTTCACGACCAGGAAGTTGAATTGGGCAAACATCAATATCCTCTTTAAATATTGACTGCCATTTTCTATAAAGAGTTGCTCCTGATCCAGCATATGGTAAGCAAAATAACCTAGCCCTTGCCTTTGCCTTTGGAACATAGTAAGAAGCTAACCATTTATTTTTTAATGTGATCATTATAATTACTCCTTTTTAATAACTTATATCCTAATGTTTCTTTACAAAATACTATTAACGTATATTTTTAACTTCCCAGCATAAATTATCGCTTTTTTATATTTGAATGCCTCATCGAAAAATAATATTAATCATATCTTTTGGTTCTGAGATTTACCTTTCTCTAAGAATACAATTTTCCCACAATCATAAATAATGTTCATCAATTTATAACTTATTTTCAGTACAGCTCTTAGGCATTCATCACAATTTCCAATGGATTCACTTGCCTAACTGAAGCCTTATTTGATGCCACTGCACTTAAAAATAAAAGTGTAATAGCTAAAATTCCAAACATAGTTCTTTTCATAATTTCCATAATAACACTACCTTTCCACATATAATTATTTTTTACATAAACCAGCTTGTATGCACATTATTTTACAACTATAATTATAGTATAGTCAACGGACATTGATGTCCTACTTGGAGGAGTGATTATTATTACAGTTAGAAGTTTCGGTGATTTATTAATAAATTTAAGAACAAAAAATCACCTAACAAAAAAGGATTTAGCAACTTTTATAGGATATACTCCTAAACAGTTACATCGAATAGAAAAAAATGAATGTATTCCATCTATGGATCTAGTTATACAATTGTCTGAATTTTATAAAATAAATTTACTTCAATATTATAAAATACTCATTAATGATATTTGCCTAGATAGTTATATGCAATTTTCTAAATTAAGAAATGCGATTGAAAAAGCTGATTATTCATTAGTTGAAATATTATATCGAGAATATGAGCAACTACCATCATTTTCAACTGGAGAAAATTTAAAGTTAATATATTACGCCAAGGCTCTTTGTTGTTTAATTAATAAAAAATATGAAAAGTCTCTGAAATATTGTATTCAGGGCTTAGATTATAATAATATAGACGAGATTTTTATCAATATATCTTTAGAAAAAATTTATTCTCATACTACATATAATTTAATTTCTTGTATAGGTTACAGTTTTTATTTTTTAGGAGAAACTAAGAAATATGAAACTATCATGTTAACACTATATAACAATATTACTAATCACTTTTTTAGTGACTCATATATTGAATGCCTAAATTCTAAATTTATTTTCAGATTATATTCCACTATATTAAATAATTTATCAGACTTAAATATCAAAAAAAAAGAATACTCTATCGCTCTTGATTTTATTGAAAAAGCAATCAAATACTCAACTGAAAAAGGAAGTGGATTAGGAATATTAGACTCTTTTTACTTCACAAAATTTCAATGTCATTATTATCTAAAACAATTTAAAGAGGCTTCAAGATCATTAGATTATTGCTTAACACTTAGTATGATCTTCAAAAAAAAAATGGACGCACGCCATCGTATTACTTCTTTAAGGATTACATACCCAAATATAGTAGACTATTTAAAATTAGATGAATTATTAAAAAGACATAATTTATCTTAATCCTTAATAGTTGATAGTAATAAAAAAGAATTTTAGATTATTATTAAGTATACTTTTTACATCAATCCAAAGTAATTTATTGAAGACACATATTTATACATTCTAAGTTTCTGCACCTTCATTTAATTTTAACTTAATCAATTCATCATCAGTAATGAATTGTAGTTTTTTATATACAGAAATCAAATTCGAAATTACATATATGAACATATTTGGTGTTAAGCCAATATTATAGTATAAAAAAATGAGAGGAAATCTAGCATGAAATATTATAAATTTGGTAGCACAAAAAATCCAACTGTGTTTTTAATACATGGAACAGGTAGCCATTGGCAACTTAGCTTTGGGAACGTGATTAAAGAATTAACCGATGAATATCACATTATTTGTGTGGCTATGGATGGACATGACGAAAGTGATCCTACAGAAATGATTTCCATTAGTGATGAAACCCACAAACTAGAAGGCTATATTCAAAAGGAATATAACGGTAAAATATATGGTATCTATGGCTCCTCTATTGGAGGATCTATTGTAGGAAAATTGCTTGAAAGAGAAAATATCTGCATAGATTATGCTATAACAGGAAGTACAGATTTTGATCAAATGGCAAAATTTCCAGCAATGATTTTTTGTAAACTTATAATACCAATGGCCTACAAGTTTGCTAAAACAGGTAAAATAAGCAAACCTTTTGCACCGTTTGTGAAATTCAAAAAAATTGATAGATACTTAAATGAATTACACGATAAAATTTATAATAAAATAACATATGAAACTCTTTATACAGAGTTTTATACTGATTTAATCACGCCAATTGCTTTGGATATCATACCCAGAAAAACTCAAATTTATTGTATCTATGGAACTGAAGAAAATGAGAGGAAACTAGTAAAGCGATATCAACAACACTTCCCAAACTCTCAGATTATTGGAATTGTAGGACTCAATCATGAAGAATTATTATTCAAAGAACCAACAGAATGGGCTCATATGATAAAAACTTTATTAAAACATGAAGATTATGAGTATTATGGCGGTACTAAAAAAATACAAAAATCTTAATACTTTTCCTATGGCTGCTCATATCTAACTTTATAATAAGAAAAAGTTATATTTTACTATAGTTTATATAAATATGCCCATCTACTTGGCAATTGAACCATTTTTTAAGATTGAAAACATCCTAATAATCTGTTTTTTTATTCAACTGCAAAACCATTAACTTAAAAATTAATTATTATCGATTTTATATTATTTTAACTTTTATTTCAAATTTTGTATTTTTATATTATAATTATATATAATTTTGAAATGGGGATGAGATAAATGAAATTTATAAATTATAAGATTAATAATGAAATTCTTTTAGGAATAAAAACTAGTCGAGGCATTGTCGATGTAAAAAAACTAGCAAATAATAACACAAATATACCTACTACAATTGAAGAACTTATTAAAAGTGGAGAAAACAAATTAAAGTTATTATCAAATTTATTAGAAATATCAACTCCGACTATAGAAGAAGAAAATATTGAATATGCACCATGCGTACTAAGCCCTGAAAAAATACTCTGTGTAGGCGGAAACTATAAAGAACATGGTAAGGAATGTAAATTAGAACTTCCAATATACCCTCTCATATTTAGCAAATTTAATAATTCTCTCGCCGCCAATAAACAAATAATCCAACTTCCGAAAAATGCTGAAAAATTTGATTATGAGGCTGAATTAGTTATTATTATTGGTAAAGAAGCGTTTAATGTTGCGAAAGATGAGGCTCTTTCTTATGTTTTTGGGTATACTATCGGTAATGATTTAAGCGCACGTGATCTTCAACTTCGTACAAGTCAATGGTTGTTAGGCAAAACTTGTAATAATTTTGCGCCTATTGGACCATATTTAGTAACAGCCGATGAAATTGATGCTAACAATTTAGAAATTCGATGCGAAGTAAATGAAAAGGTATGTCAATTAGGAAATACTAAAAATATGATTTTTGATTGTGCAACAATAGTAAGCTATATCTCTCAATTCATGACATTAAAGCCTGGTGATCTAATTTTTACTGGAACACCGAGCGGTGTAATTGCAGGGCGTCCAAAAGATAAACAAAACTGGCTAAAATCAGGAGATAGAGTTGTTATCTCAATTGAAAATTTGGGTACTCTAATTAATATACTAAATTAGTGATCTAAATATATAATATTATTAATATATCTTCAAAAAATTGATTTTGTACTTACCCAAAGTACTTTTTACTATTACATAAGATAACAATTAAATTATAGAATTGTATTTTGCACTAATTTGAGGAATATTTCATAATAATAAAAAATTAACGGATAGACAAGTACAAACGGCCATTGTTAAAATTAATGTAGATTTTAACAATGCCGTTTATTTATCCAAATAATAATTAAAGTCTAAATTGTAGCTCATTTTTAATAAAGTTAATATAATTTATATTGCATATGGAATAACAGACTTTAGAAAAAGCATTGATGAGCTAATCGTGATTATACAATTGTCGCTAAAATCGAATTCGTTTATTAAATATCTCTTCGAATTCTAAGTCCTGTTAACAAAAAAATCTATATTATTTACTCAAGTTCATTTAAATTTCACTGTATTTTTTCTTCTTTCTAAAAATGTAACATCTACAAAAGCTAACCCAAAAGATAAACCCACTGCATGAGAAGCAGCATTAAGTATGTCTACATTAGGACTTTTAAAGATGTAATCAAAAGTGCAATTAAGTACAAAAAATGTTGCAAACATAATAACAAATTTATTTAATACTTTTCTAAGATAATCCCATTTCAGTTTTCTTGCATTAAATAAAGTGATTATAGGCACATACAATAACATAAATAGAGCAAGTACAGCATAGCCAATTACAAATTTTGAGGCCATACTATTATCTATGTTGCCATAAACAATGATACATGTAATTATTGTACATATAAAAAATATTGAATAAATAACTTTGGTAAAGAGTAATGTTTTACTCATATAATACACCCCAATACTCTATATTAAGACCCTTAATTTACTATAATGAATAAGTTATAGAACATTTCTGTAAAATCCACTTTTAATTTTTGCTTTAAAAATTATTATATAGTTTTACAAGCTTATTATTTGCTAGAGAATTCTACAATTTCTACTGAAGCTCTGGTTCATCTCCTACTATTTTATAGCTACGTTCTTCAACAACTGTTCCATCCGATTTCGTCTCTTTAAAAGTTATTACATCATATCCATCAGTGCTTTTACTTTGAGATGTTTCATAAATTAGCCTTACACCATTTTCAACACGCTCTTTTGTTCCTATCCAATAAGGACAGTGATTTAGAAATGAATCATTCTTCCCCAAATATACAAATAGTTTATTTTCTGCTGTAACATTAATATTAGGACGTTTCTTTTCAACATATTTTGAGCTCACATCAGCAGTTCTACCAATTTGTTTTAGGTATTCTTTAGCCTCTTTCTCTTTTGATTCTGCAAGCTGCGAATAGCTTTCCTGACCTTTTAAAACCTTGTCCCATAACTTCTCTGGAAACATCTGTTTTATAGAATTTTCACATTCTTCTCCATCTTCAGGTTCTTTATATTCGATTAACGAATAACCACCATTTGAATTTTCAGAAAATGTCATTACCGTAGGAATAGCTCCACTTCCACTGGTTTCTGTGAAAATTCCATTTTCAAAGCCAAAATAACCAAAACTTGAAATAGTGTAAACTTTCGCGATATTATCTTTTTCTTCAACATCTAAAACTATGTGCCCTTCTGTAGCCGCTTCTCCCCTTAGATAATTTGTCCCTCTACTTTTTATGGCTTTGCTTACAGCCTGGTCAATATTTTCAGTAGTGTTGTTATTGTCAACATCTGTTGAATTTACAATATTGCTTGATAAACTGTTTTCTTTTATTTGAATCCATGCTCCATCAGCATTTAATTCATAACCACCAACACTAGTATTTTTAGCCATTTCTCCATTATCATATAAATAATACCAATTGTTTTTATCTTTTACCCATCCTGTTTTCATATATCCGTTGCTATCAAAATAGTACCAGTTATTATTAATAAACTTCCATCCACTTGACCATGAGCTTCCTTCTGTATACCACCATCCGTTATTATCTTTTTTCCATTCAGCATCTGCACCTATTGGAAACATTGCTAAAACTCCAACTAATATCAATCCCTTAACAATTAATTTTTCTATACTTTTTCGACTCATTTTTTTACCCCATTCCCCTTATGATTGGCAATTTAAAATTTACAATTGCAACACTTTTTAAGTAACTTTTTGTTATTAGCATGATTAAGGTACTGAAACTTAATTAATCATTTTAATTTTTTTAATGGAAACAATGCAGGTATTATGATAGAAGTAATTATTGAGTAACTCATAATCTCCAAAGCATTTATTGAAAAGAATTTGTTATTTTTGAGAATATATATGCCAGAAACAAAGAATGCCATTTGTACAAAAAAGCTCCACCATGGTAGTTTACTTTTGTGAAAACAATGTGGACATGTGACACGTGTTGAGAAACGAGAGTCACCACCAACTTTTTTCGATAAAGTAATTGTTTTAAATTTACAATATGGGCATTTGAACATAAATTTCACCTCAATTACGTTAATATGTAATCTAATATGATATAAAATGTCTGATTTTGCCCACCAACTTTTATACTAACTAATTTACTAATACTTTCACTTCCATTTATGCTTGGTGTATATGCAGGTCTAAATAAAAATATAATAAGAGCTAATATAATTAAAGCGCTTACTCTTTGAATATTTTTCTTTTTCATATATTTTCTCCGTAACAATTTCTTATATTGCGTCAATTTGTACAAATTCACAATATAAAAAGAATTTAACCAAAAAATTTTATGTGTTAAAAAGAAGAAACATAGCAGCAAAATAAATTATTGGTGCTAAGCTAACTATAATTGCTTTATTATATAATTTTGATTTGAATAAAAGAAAAAATGATATCATTACTGATATTAATATGACTGCTGGAAGTGAAAAAGTGGATAGGAAAAATATCCATGTATATATGCTTTCCGTCGAACCTGGTGAATCAAATGCCATAGTTGAAACCATTGCTCCAAGCAAACTTAATGGAAATATCAAACAAAACATCATATTAATAATTATTGTTATAATCTTAATAATTATATTCCCATTCTTTTCTTTAATCTACTTCATTTAAAATATGACCTAGCTCTTTATCCATTTGTTTATTTCTACTTATAGATTTCCAAAGCTCTTTTACACCTTTAATCATTCCTATTACTATCACTACTACCACTGTGATACAAATAAACTTAATAAGTATTGACATAAAATTAATTGCTATAGAATTAATTTGAATACAGATCCCCCCAGTAGTTCAAAAAATATTCTCGTAACCCAATTCAAACAAGTATATTCCCAATTATAACATATATTACAAGTATTATATTATTCAATTTTCACAAAACACTATTTTTACTAATTATCTTGCATTCATATACCATTTTCTAATATGTCAGTTCCAAAGCCTTTTCTCAAATCTCTTATCTCTCTAAGTGGTGGCTTTCCATTTTCAAAGCCTTATAAATAAATCCAGAAGTTCCTCATCTGCTTTTTCCTACAAATGCTCCTAAATAAAGTTTCTTATTATTTATATTAAAAAGGCGCATCCTTGAGGATGAATCCATTGTTTCTATTGGTGATCCAGCAAAAATGGTCAAAGCTATGATTTACAGTGTAGACCAGCAAGATGCTCCAAAAAGAATTACTATCGGTAGTGATGCCTATGATTCAATTCATCAAGCACTATCTGATCGTCTTAAAGAACTTGAATCACAAAAAAGGCTTGCTTTTTCCACTGATTTTACTGTCTAAGTCCAAACTATACTGGTTTGGAATAGAAATATTAGTGCATTTTAAAATTCGCGGTAACTCATTGAGTTACCGCGAATTATTATATATCAAAAATCAATATCAATATATTTCTTATTAGATTTTTATAAGCAAATATCAAATCATATTTTAATCTTAATTTTTCAAAATATATCTCAGTTTTAATTCTTACTTTTCTATTTATTGCATCTATTAATTCTTTCAAACTAATACTAGGATTAGTATAACGTCCCCTGCTTTGTGTCTTATTCTTATAGTTAATAGCCTGCTTTGGGCACCATTGAACGCACGCCATACATTGTTCGCAATTGTGCTTAAAACTCGGCTTTTTGTTTTTCATTACTATGTTGGAAACAGGACAAACTGCCTCACATGTTCTACAGCCTGTGCAAGCATCGGAAACATTAAAACCTTTGTCTTTTCTGGCATATATTAATTTTTGACCAATAGCAGTCGATATATTAAGAGGCTCGTTCACCTTACCCACTGGCTGCTGTGTTTTAGCTACTATCTTTTGTACTAATGCAGGTATATTATCAGTAGCAATTTGATATTTCTCTGGATTTCTCTCGTTCATTTTATACATCGCGACATAATTTTCAACCATAATAATTTTCTCTGCAAAATTAAGTGTCACACCTTTTTTTGCTAAAATTTTGGCAGGGACAGTTAACGCAACACCACTTATATTGCCGCATCCAGTCACAGCAAAAAAATATGCGTTTTTACTTTTTTCAAGCGACATTTCCTTTATAAATTGTGTTACTCTTCGTGGCAAATTCAAGGCATATGTAGGATATACAAAACCGATATAATCATACACTTCATTGCTGTCATGTTCACCTTTACCCATGGATACCAACTTGCAATCCGGTAATGCCTCAGCTATTTTTTTAGCTACCTGTAAGTTGTTTCCTGTTCCTGTAAAATAATAAATAACACTTTTCAATTTCAATTACCTCCTTATTTGTTATAATCAATATGATCCATATAATTATTTTGTATAGTTATTATCAAAAATCACTATTATTAGCTATTCCTTGAAGGAGCTTTCATATTCTCCTCACTTAATTTATCCATTGTCATATCATATTTTTTATTTATCTTAGATATAAACCTTTTAATGGTTGCTTCATTTTAAACAAAAAATCATGTCCAATCACCCAAACTATGTCCAATATAGTTATGGCTAATCGTAATTACTTGCTCAAACTCTGTTAAAGTTCTGATCAAGCATTACAAGTTACATTAATATATTTCTGTAACTTATGATGTCAATATACCACACTCCACCATAAATTACAATGTACTAAATATGTAACTTGTTATAAATTTTATACTAGGAATGTTTTTCTTCTTTAAAGTTTAACCATTCTTTTATAAAGTATAGTCAAAGTATTAGACTGCAAATAAATAAAGTCCTCAACAATTCTTCTCAGAAAGTCAAGGACTAAAAATTTTAACTCATCATATTTGGGTTTTAGATTCATTTATCTTGTACTATAATCTCTTTGATACTATTTATCCCGTATTTTATACTTTTTCTATTGGACTCAACATCGTAAAAGCACCTGCATTTACTGTCCAATCACTATCATTAATATCTCCAATACTTCCTTCGTTGCACTCTTTTTCAAAACTGATTAACTATAGCTATGAAACTCAAATCCATCTTCTGGTTCCCCTATTTCAAAACCTAATGTTGCTGAAGCCTTTTTCTTAAATAATTCAAACCATTTATCCCATTCTTCTTGTTGCATTTCGGCATAAAATTGCAAACCACTAGGTTCAACTGAAGCATTAATCCTTCTTTTGTCATTATCTTGTGCATACCAATGAGGAATTCCATCAATAAAACCACTCCATCCCGGCATTTCAGAATATAATTCAGCTAATTTATCCCATATATAATCTGGTGATGAGTAATGAATATTCAAATTATGATTGTGTATTTCCATAAGTAATTCTCCTCCACCTTAACATTGCAATCTAATCATTACTAGCCTAATTTGGAGCCACTACAGCACATCCAATTATATGAATAATTAGAAATTGTATTTTATTTATGACATGGTTACCTTAAGTCTAGTAACTATACTTTAATGCAAATCTTATTAAATATTAATTTTTGAGGAGGCTTCGATAACAAAATCTTTAAATATTTTAGCTGAAGGAGTCATATATCCATTCTTCAACCATCCCATATGCACAGTTCTATAGCAGTTGGGTTCTTTTATTTTTAATACTGATACTTCTTCTGTTATTAAATTTGGGGTGTTAGGAACTATAGAAATACCAAGACCTGCACTAACAAAACCTGTTACCACCATACTGCTTTCATTATATTCTATAGATGTTTTTGGAACAAAACCAATGCTTTCGAAAATAGAACACATTTTTCCTTTGATTCCTTCTGAAAAAAACACAAACGATTCTTCTTTTAAGCCTTTTAGAAATACTTCTGTTTTATCAGCAAGATGATGATTTTTAGGGACTATGAGAACAAGCTCCTCATTTTTTATAGGAACTGACTCTATTTCTTCATACCTTTTAATATCTTCAAATTCATCATAAAAACCAAAATCAAACTTACCATCCTTAAGGCCTTTTAAAATATTAAAAGTTGATTGAATCCCAAATTCAAATTTTGTATTTGGACTTTCCTTCAAAAATTCACTTATAATCGAAGGAATAAAATGTGTTCCAATAGTGTAAAGTGAAGACATGGAAACTGTGCCTGCCATAGGATTAATTATATCCTGTAATTCCTGAATTCCTTTACTAATCTCATTTATTGCAGCGTTAGCATGTATTAAAAACATACTGCCAAAACGAGTTAATTTTATATTGCGGCCATTTTTTTCAAATAATGGTACATTTAGCTCTTCTTCTAATTTTGAAATAGCTTTACTCAAAGCTGGCTGTGTTACGGAAAGCAAATTAGCTGCTGATGTGAAATTCTGTGTTTCCGCTACAGTTTTAAAATATTCTAATTGCTGCCAGTTCATAAATGCACTCCTTAATTTATAATATTTTAAGTTATAAAGCATTAATAATAATCTATAACTTTTAGTTATTGATTCAATGAAAAATATTAATTAGACATATGATATACATATTGATATCATTATATTACTTTATAAATTACATTTAAATTTTGATAGATTAATTATAAATTTAATTTATGTATTAGTCAAAGGTGATGATGTTTTTTTATTAAGCAAAAATCTTATATATTTATTACCATTTAGTAAATATAAAGATTAAATTAAAATGTCTTTTAAATTGAAAGGAGAAAAACTATGAATGAAATAATTCAAAATATCTTCACAAGAAGAAGTATAAGAACTTATAAAGAAGATCAAATTTCTGATGCGGACTTAAATACTGTTTTAGAGGCTGCCCAATTTGCTCCAACAGCTATGGGCAAACAAGGCTGGCATTTCACAGCAGTTCAAAATAAAGAAAAGATTGAAAAGCTAATTTCTGCAATAAAAGAAGCTATGTTAAAGTCGTCTATAGAACAATATAGAAAAATGGGTGAAAATCCTAATTTTAATCCATTTTATAATGCACCTACAATAGTCATTACGGCTTATGATAAAACTTTACCTACAAAGGAATCTGATTGTGCTGCTGCACTTCAAAACATGCTTTTAGCTGCTCATTCACTTAATATTGGATCTTGCTGGATTCATATATTAGCTATTACTGGAGAAGATCCTAATGTTAAAAGCGTACTTACAGAACTAGGTGTTCCTGAAGATTATGCAGTGTTTGGTACTGCTGTTTTGGGTTATAACAGTAAAGAAGAACCTAAAGCAGCACCTAGAAAAGAAGGAACTTTTAATATAGTAAAATAAAACTCTAATCTGGTTTCCTTGATAGTATCCTATGGTAATGTAAACTCCCAGCTAAATGTAGAAACCAGAATCAATAGATACTCTTCCGCCAGAAATGGCGGTTTCTTTTTTGTATTCTCAATTCATGCAAAGTCATTTTTGAAAATAAAAATAGATGAGCCCACTAACTACGGACCGTATCTCCAAATAACTACGAATATCTTAATGCGTTGATACAATAATTTACTTTTTTCATAATATCAATGCTAATTAAATTCACAAACTGTTTCCACTATCATAATCCCTATACCAATAAAATGTAATGCAAAGACAGTGCGCCACCTACGTTTATTGAAAAAATAACCATTGCTATCAATCCAAACTTTATAATAAAATTACAGAGCCATCTGCTTTTTACAAAAGTCTTTTCTCTTTTTAATTCAATTTTTATTTCACCCCTAATCATTTAACAAATGCATTCCATAATTTTATTACTATATTAAAATTTTTCTCTACTAATATTTAAGACGTATTTTCCTATCTTAAACCACATAAAAATCGAACTTTTTAACCAAACAACCTTCAAACCCGCATTATTCCAGCATATTCTTCAGAATATTAGAATATCAGAATATTTACTAAATGTTTTTGAGCTTGTTTTAAATATCTCTCTAAATTTTACAAAGCCTTATGAAAATTCTTGCGCCCTATTGCTTAGTACATTCATAAAAATAAAGAAAAGGAATACCCAAAGCTCTTATTGCTCTAAGTATTCCAGTTAATTATTTAAGTCCATTATTATAATATATACTTGTTTTTATTCTTGTTTTTCTATAAAACAAACTAATTATAAGCCAAATCCACACTATGAAATATATTCCAACTAGAAATAAGGATTATGCTTTTGTAACCAAAAGGGTCATAATATGAAATGTTTCATTAGGAATTTGATGGTTCTGATTATTAGAGTAAAAGTTGTTCCAAGTATGCTAGTTCAAAAAGTGAGAATCGAAATTTTACATTTCGTTCTTCGAACTTTCTCTGTGAGCGCTCGCCTTTGAGGCTAGCATCTTGCGTGCAACTTGTAATCTTAGAATCATCCATCATAATTCCTTAGAAACTGGAACAACAGCATAATTCTTATTTCGGCGAGCTATGCTCATAAGTTTGGATATCTGTAGTATTTTTATTTTTATCTTTTAACTAAAGGAAAGGCAATAACATCTTTTATTGTATTTGATCCAGTTAGAAACATTATCATTCTATCAATACCGATACCTAAACCTCCAGTTGGTGGCATTGCTGTGTCAATAGCTATAGCAAATTCTTCATCCATTGGACTTGCTGTTTCTAGTCCTCCTCTTAATTTTTCAGCTTGGTCATGTAATAATATACGCTGCCTTAATGGATCATTTAATTCTGAATAAGCATTTCCAAGCTCTACTCCATAGGCATATGGTTCAAATCTTTCAATTAGATCTGGATTTTCCCTATGAACTTTACAAAGTGGTGATGATTCTTTTGGAAAGTCTATAACAAAAGTAGGTTGTATTAATTTCTTCTCGCTATATGCTTCAAAAAGATTTGTTATTAATTCTCCTTTAGAAACTTCATTTATATTTAAACCTTCATTTTGCTCTTCAATCAAAAGAGAATTCTCTTTTATTTTACTTATAATTTCTTCTTTAGTTAAATTCTCTACATCAATACCTGTATCTTGTTTTACAAGATTACACATAGTTTCTCTCTTCCATGGAGCTTTAAAATCAATTTCTTCTTCACCATATTTTATTTTAGTAGAGCCATTAACAGACATAAACACATATTCATATATTCCTTCCATAATTCTCATCATATCTTCATAGTCTGCATAAGACATATAACATTCCATTAGAGTAAATTCTGGATAATGTGTTCTATCAATTCCTTCATTTCTAAAAGATCTTGCAAATGTATAAACCCTTTCTATTCCTCCAACAATAAGTCTTTTCAAATATAATTCTGGAGAGACATTCATATATACTTCACAATCTAAATCATTAACAAAAGTTTTAAATGGTTTTGCTTCTCCTCCACCATATTTAGTATCAAGTACAGGAGTATCGCATTCAATAAAATTCATATTATTCAAATATTCTCTAATTGCAGTAATTGCTTTAGAACGTTTTATGAATCTTTCCTTAACGTCTGAATTCATTATCATATCTAAAGATCTATGTCTTTGTCTTAAATCTGAATCTTGAATTCCATGATATTTTTCAGGAAGGGTTCTTATTGATTTAGATAACAATTCAAATTTGTTTGCTCTAATAGTTATTTCTCCCGTCTGAGTCTTAAATACACTTCCCTCTACCCCAATAATATCGCCGACATCTATTAATTTTAAAACATTATAATTTTCATTTCCAATTAACTTTTTACTAAAAAATATTTGTATATTTCCTCTTTCATCTACTATGTTAGCAAAAGTTGCATTTCCCATTCTTCTAAGAAACATTATTCTTCCTGCTAAAGAAAATACTTTACTTTCATCAATAGTATCAAAATTATCACATATCTCTTTTGTATAAGTTTTTTTGTTAAAATCGTAATTATAAGGATATGGATTTATTCCTAACTCACTAAGTTTATTTAACTTTTTTATTCTCTCCACTATAAATTCATTTGCATTTGTCATTATATTTTCTAATTCATTTAAATTTTCATATTGCTCATACATTTTTGTTACCACCTTTACTTATTTATTGATTAATTTAGGCATATAAAAGAAAATATCACTTTCAATTTTGCCTTAAGTTTTTTATCAGGCAAGAAAGCGGATTTACTTGTTATTCTTCTGATATTGCCTTAATACAAATAAAAAAAACCTTCACCTCCAAGATTTCTAATCTTGAGGACGAAAGTTATAAATTCGTGGTACCACCTCAGTTTATGTATGCGTTGCCGTATACACCTCTTCAAGTACATCAAAAATGAGATACTCTATACCTATAACGGGGTATTCCGTCACATCCTACCTCTATTAAGTAAAACTTGATTCATGCTGGGTTTTTATCCCCATCTGAATTCTAGTTTAATTTATACCCTCAATGGGTACCCTGTCCAAGAGCACGTAGCCGTTATCTTTCACCTATATGTGAGAGAGTATTACGGATTACTAGCTATCGGATAAAATAGACTCAGTGTGCAGCTCCAAGACCTTCTTCAATAAAAATCCATTGCTCAATCCCACCATCTAGAGCTCTCTGAAAATGAATTATTTTATTTACTCTTCTTTTCATTGCTTTTAATACATTTTACAATAAAAAGCTGTTTTTGTAAATATAATACGTAAAACCTCTCTTAATAGTATTTTATCTTAAATTAACAACCTTATATTTTTCTTTTTATATATTTTAAAATGGTGATACCATCCTCTACGAAAACTTCATCTAAATGCAGCTTTATTGTTGGATTATTTTCTAAAAACAAAGGTCTTCCTTTGCCCAGTATAATTGGAATTATTCCCACTATAAATTCATCAATAATATCGGCTTTGATAAAATTGTCTACAAGACCTCCACCACCAAATAAGTAGATATCTTTGCCGTCCTTTTCTTTTTCTTCTTGTATTATTTTAACAATATCTCCGCTAATAAAATGAAGATTATCTTGATTTTGAAGTTTTTGAGATGTTGCTACATATACTTTTTTATTTCTATAATCATTATGCATATCTTGGTCATAGCAATTTTTACCCATAACTACTATATCTATACCTTCTAGGAATTTATCAAAATCAAATTTATTTTCAGTATTTAATGTATTATCTCCATGTCCAACTATCCAATCATATCCACCATCTTCTGAAGCTATATATCCATCAAGACTTATTGCCAGATTTAAAATTATCTTTCTTTTCACATTAAAGCCTCCCTAATTGTCTAAGACATTTTGATTTTCACCTGTTTTATTGTTATTATTGTTTGATATATAATTAATTATAAGTCATAATAATTGTCATGACATATAATATATTAGAAAGGAAATAATGGAAGAATACAAATTAATTGTTTGCATTTATTATTTCCTTCAATGTAATATTTTGATTAATAAATCTAGTCTTACTTTTTTCCTTTTTAACTCTTATTGCATTATGTGGACAATTATTAGTACATGCCAAACATCTCTGACAATTGTTCATAAATACGGGTTTCTTATCTACTTTTATATTATTTACAGGGCACACTTTTTCACAAGTTTTGCAGCCAGTACAAGTATTTTCTACAGTAAAATTCTTTTCAAATTCATCATCATAAAATATTTTTTCACTTAGTATTCTAAGACCACTAGAAATAAAAGAATGCTTTTTAATATATTTCTTTTCTTCATTAATATCTTTAATTATTTTTTCTAAGTTCTCTTCTATCTTTTTCTTAGGTTCTTTTTCTAGCTCCTTATTTATATCAAATCCTGGAAGGTAGTTATCAATCATAACTATCTCATTAATATAAGAAAATTCAATTCTATTTCTATTACCAATTTCCAAAAGGTGTCTTGTTGCTGCACCAGCATACATTCCATAAGTTGCTATTCCAAAAATATATTTACCCTTAAATTTTGCTTTATTTAAAAATTCTTCAACTATTTTAGGAACTCCGCTATTATAAATTGGAAATACAATCCCAATTTTTTCATCTTCAAAATCATATTTACCTTCTTTTATTAATTTAGGAATTGAATAATAATCGCTTCCAAGGCTTTTTGCTATATATAGACTATTTCCTGTTGCTGTGAAATATAAAATTTTCATAATATCCTCCTCAAATTTCACCGTTACAATTGTAACGCTTATTTGAGTATAGTATAATTGGGGCAAAAGAATATTTCAATAGAAGATAGAGCAAACGTTACAAAAGAAAGGATATTGTTATGGTAAATAAAGCCGCTAATATACAAAATATAATAACAAAAGAAAGTATTTTCACTGCACTTATGATTTTAATGGAAAAAAAGAATTTTAAAGAAATCTCTATTACAGAAATAGCAAAAAAAGCTGGAGTTTCTCGAATGGCTTTTTATAGAAATTATAATATAAAGGAAGATATTATTACCACATACATTGATGAACTCTTAAAAGAATATTCTAAGGAAGTAATGCAGAAAGAAAAACTAGACAATTATGAGAATTTACGCTTATACTTTTCCTATTTTAGAAAACATGAGAAGTTAATTTCTAATTTAATTAATTCCAATTTAATTAACATACTTCTTGAAAAATGTATTGAATCTTTTTATGAACTATCCCAAAGGATTCTCTGCAAAGATTCACTTCTTCCAGATCAGCATAAATTTTGGATTGATTATATGGCCGGTGGATTATATAATGTATTAATCGAATGGGCTAAAGGTGGGATGAGGCAAAGTGATGACTATATGGCAAAGACAATTTCTGAATTTATAAATAAGTAATATAGATGAATCATACCAATTAGAGGCTCTTTTCTTTAATAGTTCCAGTGTTTTCTATTAATACGTATTTATATTCAAGTATATAATACGGAAAATCGGCCGTATCTAATTCTTGATTAGGATTACCAGATTTATAGTATTCAGGTATTTTAGTTTCGTCATATCCTTCAAACATTTTATACCTCAATTTAAAATTTACATGAACCAAAAAACTGTCTAGTTATTTTTGTTTAAAAAGCACTAAAATTATTTATAAATAGGTGACTCTAAAGATTCAAGCCTAGGAAGTGATATCCCAAGTCTACGTGCTTCAGCAAGAGTATCGCGCACAAATATTACATTACTTTCAGCTTTTAGATTTTCACTCCCACTAGCACTTCTCATTATTTCTCTTGGCAGCTTACCTTCAGCTAATGCTAATTTCATTACAAAAGCCACAATACCTGCAGGTAAATTCACTGCGATATTTATTATTGTACTAACCTTAGAGCCCTTAGCTGCCATCAATGGTGTAAGTTCCCTTAATATTAAAGCAAAATCTTTAAGGGCATTTGCAGAATCAAATAGATTATTAAGCGAACCTACTTTTGAGGCTGCTGCCATCATGCTTGCGTTAGTAATTACATGAAACCATAGCCAATTACGCATATCTTTCTGTTCAGAAATACCAAAACCTGCATTTTTAAATAGTCGAGTTACCATATCATATCTAGCTTTATTAGTAGTATTGTCAATGAAGCCCATAAATATGTTTTTCATGAACCCACCATCTAACGTGTTTTTATTTATAAAAGATCCGCCAGCTCCTGGGAATCCCCAAACAACTTGTTCTTTAGGAATTGATCCAATTGAGTTTAAAGGCTCATTAATAATATTATTAAATATTAGAACAGTTGAATTTTTAACAAGTGGTTCTAACCAATTTATTATAGTACTTAATTGATTATGATTTACGCTTATCATAATCAAATCAAAATCATGGTTAGATGACAATTCTTCTATCATTTTAATTTTCCAAGCGGTATTTACTAAATCACCTTTTTTGTTCTTTCTGCCATCTAATATTTTTAAATTCACTATATCACCATACTGATTGATTCTTCCTTGGCGCACATAAAATGTCACATCATTACCTGCTTTTTCTAAAGCCCATCCATATTGTGTTGAAATTACGCCTCTACCTATCATTAAAATTTTCATTATATTTCCTCCTATTAAACATGTGTTGTTTAAAATATAAGTGTATGTTAATATAATATTTGATTACTCATAAAGCTACAACCAATAGATTTTTAGCTATGTTGTATAAACAACATTTTATTAAATCTGTTGTTTTGTCAAAGGAGATTAATGATAAATTATGAATGAAAAAGATCCAAGAGCAGTAAGAACTAAAAATTTGATTAAAGAGTCGTTTGTTCAATTACTTGAGGAAAAAGACTTTAAATACATAACAATTAAAGATATTACAACAAAGGCAACTATAAATAGAGCAACTTTTTACGCTCACTATTTAGATAAGTATATTTTATTGGAAGAACTTGTTATAGATTGTTTTGAAGAAATGTTACCAATAGAAATTTTAAATGCTACAGATTTAAATGAAGAGATTATAAAGGAACTTATTTTCTTCCTTTATGAATACAATATTTCATTTTATCAAAAGCGTAAAATTGATTCTACATCTATAGCTTCTACTGTAGATAATTTATTAAAATATAAAATAGACAATCTTATCGAAAAAATATTAAATAGTATGGTAGCTAGAAATGAGTTAGATTCTAAAGACACAAATATATTAGTCAAACTAATTTCCTCATCAGTATATAGTTGTGCTCAATATTGCTATTTTAGTAAGAATGATAAAGAATATAATATTGAAAAAACGATTAGCTTTATTATGAATGGGATAAAGGCTGTAACTTTAAAAGCCGCATTATTCCAGCATATTCTTTAGAATATCAGAATATATATTCTAGTATTCTAAAGAATAAATAAATTATGATTTTATATTAATTTTCATTTCTTATATCTTCTAATAGTCCTTCAAACCACTTTACATTTACTAAATGATGAGAACGTGAATTTTCCAACATTTTTCTAAAATATGTAGGAATAGTTTCATCATGCTCAAGAGATTGTTCTAATAAGGAAATTTTCTTTTTAGTTTGTTCAATTTGTATTTCTATTAGTTTTGTTAGATCCTCGCTTTTATATTCATCAGCAAACAACATTGCTGCATAAAACGATAAGTTTATATAATCTGTCTTAGATCCATACTTATACATTAATTTTTCAAATTCCTTATCTCCTAGTTCAGTTATAATGTAATTATTAGTCTCTCTAGTATTATCTAATTTGTTAACTTTTTTAATATATTTTTTTTCTTCTAATTGTTGAAGATTGTAGTAGAATGAACCTTTGGTGAAATTTGCTATATATTTATAGTGTCTCTCTTCCATTAAGGCTAATAATTCGTATCCATAAGAACCAGGGTTTTGTTTTAATAAACCTAAAATTAGTAATGGTATCAAAAAAACACCTCCTTTATGCTCTTCATCAAAATTATATTAACTGTTATTTCATAATTATAAGATTTAATCATTGTTGGTTTGCATGAATTGAGATACAAATTCCTCATATGATATTTTTCCTAATGCAAACTCCATACTTTTTATATATATCTTTTCATTTTTAGTATGTGTTCTAGCATTATTTAAATTCAGCAGCTCATTTTCATTAATTAATGGCTTCAATACATGTTGTCTATTAGAAAAGGCCTCAAAATAACGTAAACCAAATTTTCTTTGAGAAATTGCATCAATATGAATACCATCAGGATTAGAAGTTAAACCTGATCCTGTAACAAAGAAACAATTATCTTGTTCAAAAGCAAACTTTTGTAACTCTTCATTAATGAATTTATATTCAGTGCAACTTTTCCCAAATCCTTCTTTACCTAAAAATTCTCCTAATCCACCAATAATAATTGGAATATCTGGAGCATTCAACTCTTTTCTAAAAGCCTCAATAATTAAAAGTAATTTATTATAATATACTTTATAGTTACCATTAACACTATCACTTTCTCCTTGATGCCATAGAATTCCTGTGAGTTCACTACTTTCCATAGCAAATTTAGCTTCAGTTACAGCATGTCTAAAAAGTACTCCGTCTACAGCCCACTCATCCAGTGTGCTTCCACCTTCAGCACAAGGAATTAAACCAATAGTATCTTCTTGATTTTGACGACTCCATGCATCTGCAAATGAACCGGCAAGACTTATTCCTGAAACAGGCCTGTCATAATTAATTGGCTCCGTCATCATCTGCCATCTACCATTACGCAACATTTGTATTCTTTCATTATAAATTGGGGGTACCTCATGAATAAATCCACGCCCAGCCATATTTGACTGTCCTATCATTAAAAACGATTTAATCATTTTTTTCATCCTTTCTTTTGTTTAATCTTTATTATGAAATGCTTACAGTTCTCAATAAATGTTAAATACTTACTTATTTAATATATTAACGGATATTGACAATACATTTCTATTTATCATCAGTCTAATTAGACTAACATCACTACATATTATAGTCTAATTAGACTAATTGTCAACTATAACTTTTTTCTTAGCATTTATACTTGGTCTTGATTTATTATTTGCTTTTATTCAAAATATAAAACTTGAATTTGAAAAAGAGTGAACAAAATCGCAAGCGACTAAAGAATAAAAAAATCGCAAATTCATTTGAATAATGCGACTTTAAAATCTATTATTTATTTTTATTGATTAATAATGATATTGTGTGTTTGAAATTTACCTAACTAGATTTTCTCCATCCTTAAATGCTCTCAAAGATAGTTCCTCAAACTGCTCTAAATTAGAATCATACCTCCCAAGCTTTTCTGAATGAAAATTAGTAGTTCCACAGCAAAGAATACTATCCTCTAATTTCCAACCATATGCTGCAAGCATATTATTAACAAATTTAATGCCTTCCGCACCCATTTCAGGATTTTGGCTACCTTGAGTGAATATCGTTATTAACTTTTTACCAGAATGTCTCGGTGCAAAATTATCTCCAACCATTGGAAATGTACGATCTAACCAAATTTTTGCTTGACCTGTAATTTGGTAATAATAGATTGGAGAACCAAATACAATAGCATCTGCCTCAGTAATAGCCTTATACATTGGCTGTAGATAATCCTTAACCGCGCAACCATCATGTGTACGGCAGTAAAAACATCCTTGACAACCACGAATTCCAGAATCATTTAAATCAAATTCAATTATTTCGGCCCCTTTAGATTTCGCTCCTTTTGCTACTTGTTCTAACAATTTTGTGGTATACCCATTTTTTCTTGGACTACCGTTGAAAATAACAACCTTTGACATTTTACATCTCTCCTTATAATAATCACTTTTACTTTTGTGTAAGAATAGTACAAAGCTCAGGCAAACGATCAAGTATTTCGAATGTATCAATTGGATTCCAATAGTCGCGTAAAGTTATAATTTCGCCATTACGAACCTCAACAACTTGAAGATACCTCCTCTGAAAAGGCTTGTTATTAGCCGTAACTTCACCGTACATATCATACTCAGCTATAATAATTTCAGGATTGCTTGTCTCATGTATTGTCATGGATTTATATCCTATTGGTTTTAAAAGTGCAGCTGGCATCATCGCAAGATAATTACGAATATTCTCACGTCCCTGAATTAACCTCATTGATTTTTGAATATGAAACGGCAATTCCAATATACCATCACTTGCAAATAAGTCAGAAAAACTGCTCAAGTCCTTATTTAGAAACATAGTTTGGGCAAGTTCAAATATTTCCCTTGGACTTCTGATATTTTTATTTTCTTCATTCATAATACACACCGCCTTTTAATATTAACTAAACGGAACTCACATTCCGCTTATGTTAAATATTATACGGAATGGTGATTCCGTTGTCAATATTCAAACTTTGAAGTAAAATAAAAAAGAAAGGTGGTTATCTGGATGACAAATAAAGAGTGCTATGTACACAAGACAGAGAATATTCCGCAGCCTGATGATAATAATTCAAAATCCTTGCGAGCGGATGCAAAACAAAATAGAGAGCAGATACTTGATGCGGCATATAAGATTTTTTCTGAAAAAGGGACGTCAATTCCTATAAGTGAAATTGCTCGTCAGGCTGGTGTAGGCATTGGTACAGTATACCGCCATTTTCCAAACAAAGAAGCACTATTTGAGGCAGTAAATATTAATTATAAACAGCAGCTTACAAAAAGAGCTAAGTCTCTAATTAATAATATTGATCCAGGTGAAGCTTTTTTTAATTTCTTTATACATATCATAGAAGATGGATTTACTAACAAGGCGTTAAAAGATGCTTTAAATACCGGAATGACAGATTTTGATGTGCTACAGGATTTTCAGTCAACATTTGCTACTCTCCTCACCAGTGCTCAGCAAACCAAGGCTGTACGTGAAGATATAGATATAAAGGATTTAATTACCCTTATGATGAGTCTTCTGTTTGCTATAGAGCAGCGTAAAGGTGATTTGGATATCGAACGATTCAATAAATTAATGTCCATTGTTATCGATGGACTTCGTTATAAAGATACCAATAATAAGTCAACATAAATATATGTGTTATTCAACATCTTTGAATATATACATAATTATTTCTTATTTGAGTATTAATCTGGCAAAAAAACGCTGATTTTATATTTTACATATAAAATCAGTGTTTCTTCGTTTTTAATCATTATTTTCTTAAAATCTTATCCATCGCTTTTCCCTTTGCTAACTCATCTATTAGCTTATCCAAATAGCGAATTTCCTTCATAATTGGTTCTTCAATATCTTCCACTCGGACACCGCAGACAACCCCTTTACTCAAGATCCTTAAAGGGTTCATTGTGGGAGCTTCCCTAAAGAAAGTCTCAAAATCTGTCTGTTTTTACATTTGTGCTTCTAGCTCTTCCTGTCTATATCCTGTCAACCAGCGAATGATTTCATCAACTTCTTTTTTTGTACGTCCTTTTTTGTCCATGATATTTTCCTCATCTTACATATATAAGCTGAAATCTATGAATTATTCTTAGTCTAAGTTTAATATTGTTTCATCTTTATTTAGTTTTGATAATTCAATGCTTGTCCTCCATAAATCTTTTCTATTTTCTTTATTATAGGAAAGCTTCGAAGTTTTTATCTCCTTTGTGCCTTTAAAATATTTACCTGTAATTTCATTAAGCTCAGGATTAATTATGAGTAATGCTAATGCTTTACCTGATTTGCTAGCAGTATTAGCACTTGGACGAACTAAAGTAAAAATAGGGAGAATATAATCACAAACAAATTTCATTAAAGGAGGAAAAGTGCGTGAAAACTCTGTACCTGGCATCTGTCCAGGATCAAAAGCATTTACTGTAATATTTTTATTAGTTTGTTCTTTTATTCTTTCGGATAACTCATATGCGCAGTATATATTGCATAATTTTGAAGTTGTGTAGCGACGTTGACCAATTGTCATCATATTTTTACTTTCATGATCATCCTTAGGATAAGCTAATAATCTTGCATTTTCATATACAGGCTCAGCTATCCCTGTTTTTTGTAATGGATCATGAGTTCCACTACTAACAAAGACTATTCTACCTGAATCAGTCATCTTTTCTAGCAGCATATTGGATAGTAGAAAATGTCCAAGATGATTTATTCCAAAGGTACTTTCAAAGCCATCTTTAGTATAATGAGTTTTATCAACCATAATTAATCCTGCATTGCAAACTAAAGCATATAGTGGTGGATAATTTGATTTTGAAAATTTGCTCACAAAATTTCTTACTGATTCTAAGGATGCAAGGTCAAGTTCCAAAGAAGTTATGTTGTTATTGTTTGTTTCTTTAATTAGTGAATTAACTGCATCATTTGCTTTAGCTGCATTACGGCAAGCTAGTATAACATGATTATTAATATTAGCTTTAGCAATGTTTTTAGCACATTCATAACCTAATCCTGAGTTCCCCCCAGTTATAATAATTGTTTTTTTATTTAAATTAATTTCATTTAACATAATAACACTCCTTCTTTGCAAGTAACGTTAACATATTTTATCATTGACACTGTCAACTTGAATTTATTATAATCCCTAACATTGACGGTGTCAATATAGTGTTGTAAAATTATTTATAAATATATTGGTAAAAGAGGTTCATATGAAAAATAGTAATGATACAAAACAAAAATTGATTGATGTCACAAGGCAAATGATTGATACAAGTGGTGTTGATTCGGTTAGTATGCGTGACCTTGGAAAAGAAACGAATTTATCTAGAAGTGCAGTTTATGTATATTTTAAAAATAAAGATGATTTACTTGCAGCCATTGTAATTGAAAATTTTGATACGCTAAAAAACCGTATTTCAAAATTAATTGGAGAAATAAATGATCCAAAAAAACTTGTTTATGAAGTCTTATATGCATTTTATGATTTTGGTATAAAGAATCAAGAGCATTATCCATTAATGTTCCGCAAGCAATGGAATAAGGAGCAATATCCTACCCTGCACATTTCAGCCATTGAAGTATTTGCACTCTTGTATGAATGTTTGGAAAAAGCTCATGAACAAAAATGTACTGTTAATAAATCGCCGAAACAATTAACCGCAATGGTATCTTCATTTATTCTTGGTCTTGTTGAGCTTAACTCTACTGGGCATCTAGAACCAGAAAAAGGATTAGATGATCCGACTGATTTAATAAATTCATTTGTAGATGTTATTTTTATTTAAGTAATAAAACATTAACATAAAATTTTAGAATTTATTTTATGAGTTATTTACTATATAATATGGGGGGCGGTTTTAACTTGGACTTTTAAAATTATCCCCCCCATTTCCAAAAAACTTTGAGCATAAAAAAACACACCATTCATTTTAGAATAATGTGTTTATTATTTATTGCTTGCTTTTACTCAGCAACTTCATTGGAAAAATAATTTTACTAGATGTTATTATTTTTTAAAATCCTTGCCTATAGAAAATGCATTTTCAAGCTTATCACCTAATCCATAATAACCACGGTCATTGCCTACAAATGAAATAGGTTTTAGTTTTGCAATATCGCTATTCCCTTTTTCATCAACTACTTCTTCACTAATCTTAACCTCTACTATCTCTCCTATGAATTGAATATGTGAATTTAATCTGCCTTCAATATCATGATCATAATGATCAGCAATTAGGATTCCATTTTAGTTTTTACTATTTCCTGTAGTCATTTCTGATGAATGGCTCTTAAATCTTTTCAGAAATATTATATTCGTTGATATTATCCATTCTTTCAAATAGTCTGCTATATCTATCCAATTCTGCTTTATCCTCAACTCTAATTCCTGAATTATAGAAAGTGATGTTGCCATGCCCTTCATTTAATAAATTCATTTCTTTCAAAATTCTTTTAAGATTTTTTGCAGTGCCAATGTTTCCATCGATTATACTAACATTTGAAGGCACTAATTTTCTAACCATATCCTTATAGTAAGAAAAATGGGTACACCCTAAAACAATAGCCTCATAATTATTTAAATCAAATTTAAATAACTCCTCTTTAAGATACGGTAATACTATTTGTTCATCAAACTCAAGTCTTTCTGAGAATTGAACTAATCCTGGAAGAGGAAGTAAGTCAACAACATGTTCGTTATCTAATTTATAAATAAGATTATGTAATTTTTCTTCCTTTAACGTCAAAGCAGTGGCAGTTACCAATACTCGTTTATTCATATCTTTGTTTTTTTCAATGGCAGGCTTTACTGCAGGCTCCATACCAATAATCGGAATGCTATATTTACTTCTCAACGCCTCTATTGCTACACTTGTAGCAGTATTGCAAGCAATAACTACTGCCTTAACTCCTTGTTCAACAATAAAATCTATAGCATTTAAAATATACTTTTTAACTTCATCTTTTGGTTTTGGTCCATATGGAACATTTGATGTATCTGCATAATATATATAATCTTCATTAGGTAACACTTTTAACGTATCATATAATACAGTGATACCGCCAATACCTGAATCAAAAAAACCTATTTTCATCTTTTTCTATTCCTCCAATAAATAAAATTTATATGCTACTCCAATGAAGCTTTATTGTATCATTGTTTTACATAAATTTACTTCAGCAAAACAATTATAACACATTTGGTAAACATCACATTGTTCAATTTTCAAAGTAAAACTACTTTAAAAAATTATTTTTAAATTTTTGATTATCGCAAAAAATAAGAAATCTACTATTATGAAAATCACCTTATTAGTAAAGACAGGGCTGATGGTGTTTTATATATTCAAATTATATGTAGAGCTGGCATAACTAATTATAAGTTACATATTTATAAACTTGTAATTAGCTTTATTATATGATAAAATTCAATTACAAGTTACATACTTAAGTATTTGTAACTTTCGATTAAATTCTATAATCATCTCAAGGGGAGGAATTATAATATGGAAAAGGATAATAGAAATTTGATACAGATTGATCAATCTAAATGTACTAAGTGTGGAAGCTGCTCCAAAGTCTGTCCAACTGGCTTTATAGGTATGGATGAAAATGGGCCAAAGGTAGTAGGACAATTTTGTATCTCCTGTGGGCACTGCGTGGCTGTTTGTCACAGTGCAGCACTTGACAATGTAAAAACGCCTTTAGCAAATCAAGTAGAACTAGAAAATACACCAGTTCTTGACGAAGATACTGCGTCTCGCTTTCTCCGCAGCAGACGTTCTATTAGGGAATTTCAAAATAAACCAGTTCCTAGAGAAAAGATAGAACAGCTTTTAAATATTGCCAGATTTGCGCCAACAAGTGGTAATTCACAAGGAGTTTCCTATCATGTAATTTATAATCCTGATACATTACGCAAAATCACATCGGTTGCAATTGATTGGTTAGAAGAGGCATTGAAACACCCACCTTATGCTGGATCACCATTAGAAGCACCATTTACCAATCATGTAAGACACTATCGTGAGACTGGTGAGGATGTTGTATTACGTAATGCTCCTTGTCTAGTAATACCAATAGTTCATAAAAATTCTTCATCAATGGGACATGACAGTACGCTTTTTTCTCTAGCATATGCTGAACTTTATGCGACTTCAATGGGACTTGGAAGTTGCATTACTGGATTTTTTGACGCTTGTGCTGCTTCTGGTTATAAGCCATTACTTGATATTTTGAATTTGCCAGAAAATATGAAGGTTACAGCAGGACTTATGGTCGGCTTTCCAAAATACACGTATAAACGTTTGGTAGATAGAAATCCATTGCAGGTTACCTGGGGAAAATAATAAGAAATAAATTGTATGATTTGCATTAATTTACATTTTAATGTGACTGTGATTTAGATAACCATATAAGAAATGGCCGATAATAGTCGGCCATTTCTTATATAAAATATTTACTTATTGGAATTCTTAAGTCCTTTTATTAAAAGATTTATAACAGATTCTATGTTTTGTTTTCTGTCAGGATCTTCAAATGTGTTTGGATGAATAAAAACGCTGGTTGCAAGATATACAGATCTCGCCTCTTGATAAGGAGATTCTGTAAAGAATATACCTTCTGTAATTCCTTGCACTATAACCTTCTCAATAGAATTAATTCCCTCTTCTATACCATTTTTTATTACTTCCATTGATCTCTGAGCTAGTTTTATGTAGTTCGCAAACATTTCCGGATCATTAATAGCACTGTTATGCTTAGCTTCAACAAAACTTTCGAGTAAATTACTAAGTTTAACATCTGCAGGACTATCTTCTTTTAATATGTTATTTGACGGAGCATGCAAACGTGTAAGCCAACGCTCGGTAACAGCGTTCCATAGATCTGTTTTTCCATTATAATATCTATAAATTGCAGCATGACTTACTTTTAATAATTTTGCCACGTCAGTTATATTCGCTTTATCTGGTCCGAAACGGCGAATTATTTCTTCTGTTGCATTAAGGATCGTTTCTTTATCTAGCGATATTTTATCCAAATTTATCACCGCTTTCTTATTTTATTTTTAATTATATCATTTTTAGTTTTATGTTTCAAATTACATTAATTGTAACAGAATTAAATTTGTTGTTTCTCCCATTCTTTTTTCAGTAATGCGTACTGAAACGTATTTTCATATTTAGGAATTCCATTTTCATCTTTTATAAACGAAATAAATTCTAAAAAACATCCCTCTTTACGCATCCCTAATTTTTCACACAGTTTTTGTGATCGATAGTTATCATCTTCAACATATGCATATAATCTTCTAGCTCTTTTTTCGTTGAAAAGGTATTGAAATAAAGCTTTCGCACTCTCGCCAGCATATCCTCTTCCCTCATATTGTTCATTAAAATTCCATCCTATGGAATAGGTGTCTGGTTCTTCATAAAAATAAAATAATTCTCCAATTAAATTCTCGTCATCATTCAATAAAACAGCAATATGAGAGTCATCTTCACTTTTCTTTTTAGCCTCTGATATAGCCTCCTCATGTGTTGTTATTTTCTCACCTCGAAAACAGTTAACTCTAGGATTCGATAAATATCCCAGTAAACCTTTAGCGTCAGCCAATGAGAAACTTCTAAGTACTAATCGATCTGTAATAATCTTTTCCATAGGTACCTCCAATAATAAATATCTTGCCCAAGCAATATAGTATTCTAGTCTATAAAAAATTAAACCCACTTATGATTTTAATTTATTTATGGATAATTATAACATATCTTTTGAATATCCTATTATTCAATTTTCAAAAATCTATTTTTATTAATTGCTATGCAAAATCTACATATGGCTCAATATTACACACATCTAATAATATCAATTTTCTATATACATTTTTTTAATATGTGGACAATTTATGCATTAATCATTATAATTGACTATTTATTTGAATATAAACGTTATTAATAGTCAATAATCCATTTATATTTATTACTTTTTATACTGCAATATTTTGTTTGCATAAATATTATTTTCACTATAACTTTAGGAGGTAATACCAATGATCCCAACAAACACACCTGACGTCTTACTAAGAACATTTATACTTTTTATAACATTACTAGTTTTAACCAGAATATTAGGAAAAAAACAAATGAGTCATCTAACTTTTTTTAATTACTTTACTGGAATCACAATTGGCTCAATAGCAGCTAATATGATTCGTGAAACCGAAGAACCTTTTTGGGATGATTTTATAGGGTTAATTTTTTGGTGTGTATTAACTCTTTTAGTTGAATACATTGGCTTAAAATTCAGTAAATTAAGACAAATAATTGATGGTCAACCTACAATAGTTATAAAAAGAGGGGTAATTTTAAAAGCTTCTTTAACATCTAATCGTGTTAATTTAGATGACTTATTAATGCTACTTAGGAAACAAAATATATTCTCTATTAAAGAAGTAGAATATGCTATATTAGAGCCCAATGGAAACTTAAGTGTAATGAAAAAGCCACAAGATCAGCAAATTACTAAATCTGATATGAACATTAATATTCCTACACCAAAATACTTACCATCTGAAATAATTTCTGACGGAAAAATAGTTAAACATAATTTGAAAGAATTAAATTTAAGCGAAGATTGGTTATATTCTCAACTTAAAATTCAAAATATATCTAATTTAGCGGATATAATATATGGAGAACTTCAAAGTGATGGCACATTATTTCTACAAAAGAAATAATTTATATGCAAAATCTTCTTCTTAACATTTTTATATAACTTATTTCACATAACCTCACTAACCTTTATACTAACTAAAAATACATTACATGATGTTTCAAAATTAATCAGGTCAACAAAAAACACCAATTATTTATATTTCTCATATAAAATCAGTGTTTCTTCGCTTTTAATAATTATTTTCTTAAAATTTTATCCATCGCTTTTCCTTTTGCTAGCTCATCTATTAGCTTATCCAAATAGCGAATTTCCTTCATAGTTGGTTCTTCAATGTCTTCCACTCGAACACCACAGACAACTCCTTTAATCAAAGTTCGTAAAGGATTCATTTTAGGAGCTTCTGCAAAGAAAGTCTCAAAATCAGCCTGTTTTTCCAGCTCAGCTTCTAGCTCTTCTTTGCTATATCCTGTCAACCATAGGATTATTTCATCAACCTCTGTTTTTGTACGTCCCTTTTTCTCTGCCTTCATAACATAAAGGGGGTAGACACTTGCTACACTCATTGTATAAATCTTATGTTTTGTCATAATACATCCTCACTTATGTAATTTTCTTTATTTATAATATTTAAAGCATTTCTCTGAAATTTTCACTAAAAACCCCTCCTAATAATATTAGGAATTTATAAGTTTAATTGAAACTATTGAACATAAGAACAAAAATATACTAACTCCTATTAATAAGGTATATTCTTTTTTCTTATTTAACTTGAAATAATTAATACCCATTATTAATTGTTGTATTCCTAATAACATAAGCACAATTGGCATAATAATCATTCTTAGATTAGGTTTCAAAATAGAAAATATTGCTGTTAAAATAGTTATTATTGATATTGTTATATTAATAATTTTGAATTTAGTATTATAATACATAATTATCCCCTCAAAATCCATAGCGAGTTTATTTGCATTTATTCACATTAATCTAATTATATACCAATTACTTTCAAATATTCAATAAAATCACTTTCTACTTATAATATGATCCTCCCATAATTAGAAAGTAATAAAACCTTTATTACTTCTTTTTTTAGAATTGTGTAAAAAAAATCGTAAATCCAATGTTGAATAATACGATTTTAAAATTTGCTATTTAATTTTACTGATTCATAACTATATGGAAAATATTCAACAAATACTATATAGGACTATACATATTATTTCATATTAATTTTTCATACAGTTTAAACCAATCCAATCCGTAGTTTCCAAGGCCCAAATCAACAGTATCAATATATTCAAATCCACATTTTTCATAAAGCCTAATGGCAGGCATATTACCTTCAAAAACATCCAATCTAATTGATTTAACTTTTGACTTAACACTATGCTTATCAGCAAAGTCCATTAGTGCTTTACCTACACCACATTTCATAAATCTTGGATGAACAGCAAATGTATGTATAACAAAAACATCTGAATAGTCATACTCAAATCCCCATTTAACATTATAATATGCCGGTTCAGGCTCATGGCTTAAAATAATAGAACCAATGCTTGTTCCATTATGCTTTGCTACATAAAGATTTCCGTTTTTAATGCCATCAATTGCATTTTGCCTTACAGGATATATACCCTTTATCCATCCCGGATAATTTACTCCATCTGCCAAATAATCATTTAAATCATTATAAAGATTTTCTAATTTATCAATATCATTTACTTCCCCAAATTCAATAGTAATATCCATATGTATCACCTCCAAATCAATTCGAAATATAAATTTTGTTTTATTGCAATAATTTACCATTACAAATCGATTATAACATATCTTGTAAAAGCTATATCACTCAATTTTCAAAGAACATTTTTATAATTTACTACGTCAAATCTACAGATTGTAAATTACCTTAATGAGAAATCTGAATTTATCGCTCATAATTTTTTAATATCCTCAATAGAAAACTTATAAATTAGGACTTTAATAAAATTAATATTTTAGTATATATAAGTCTTAAATTTCTTCATAATGATTTAGAATCTTTTTAATTTTTTCATAAATAATAGATTTTAATGATTGTGGTTTCACTGATTTAATAGACGTGCCATATCTAAGGAAATAATCAGATATGAATTCTTCTTCACCCACATTAAAAAATCCCTTTATAATTGTCTTTGTCCCTAATTCTATTTTCATAGAAGGATAGTTTTCCTTATAAATTTTAAGACCTTTTTCATCTTATTAATTTCTTTTATTTGTTCTCCTGATAGGCAGTTTTCAAATTTTTCATTTAATTTTTCTATACTTAAATGAAAAGGCGTAGACTCATAGGCTTTCAGTGTGAGCATTGCAAAATATAAAGCGTATACTTCATCTATGGTAAATATAATAGGTGACAATAATCTATTTTTCAATATAACATATCTTCCGTACCTACCTTGCTCTGCATAAATAGGCATTCCCAATTCTTCTAATGAGGCAATGTCACGCAAAGCTGTACTTCTTGAAATGTTATATTTATTTATTAAATCACTTAAATTAAAGTAATCTAAGTCATTCAAATACATCATCATATGGTTTAATCTTTCTGATTTTTTCATATATCCTCCGTTTTAAAATTTTCCTGAATAAAGTTTTCATATTTTGACACCTTTAAGTATTATACTCTAATTATATCAATAATATAGTCATTGATATCTAATTTATTATACAAAGGAGATTAATATTATGAGTACAACGCTAGAAATTGCTATTTTCCTTTCAATGAATGGAAAAGCACAAGATGCTATTAATTTTTACAAGAAACACTTTAATGCAGAACAGTTAATGATTATAACATATTCAGACCTGGTAAAGATGGGGGATAAATCAATAGAAATTAATGACGAAAATAAAAATCACATCTCTCACTCTGTTTTAAAAATAGGTAAGACTAAAATTATGCTTAATGAAAATCCAATGGATGCTAATGAAAAGTACCAAGCTGGTAATAATACTTCTCTATGTATTCAAAGTGCTGATTTGGAGGAAATCCAACAATTCTACAATAGCTTAATTGCAGATGAAAGAGTTAGAATAATTGTACCATTAGCCAGTAATATATTTAGTAAAGCATATGGTATTGTTGAAGACCCATTTGGTATTAAAATTCAATTGTGTTTTGATGAGAGATTAAAGTAACAATTATTCAATGTATGAGAAATAAGAGATTTGGAATTGGTTTATAATATTGTGTTTACGGGTAAACTGTATTCTAATAAGGGAGGTGCAGTATTGGATATTAAAAAGATTTTTGAAATCCTTAATAAAGAAATGAAAGCTACTGAAAATAATCAATCAAGTTAATTACTATAACCTAAAAATAAGTTATAGCACAATAATTTATAATAAATCGAGTAGGATGAAAACAATTATTTTGTTTCCATCCTCTCACACCACTATACTTCAGCAATCACCCTGCAAGGGAGCCCTGAAAATCCGCTCATATTTACTGGGAAAGTATATACTTTAAATGGTTTATCTGCTGCTTTTTCTTTTGCTAACTCATCTATTAGCTTATCTAAATAGCAAATTTCCTTCATGATTGGTTACTACTTTGAAACTGTAGACAACCCCACTAATAAATCAAATTACATAATTATTTTGAAATAACTTCTACCCCATCTTCTGTTACAAGAACTGTGTGTTCCCATTGTGCTGAAAGAGAACCATCAGCTGTCAATGCAGTCCATCCATTATCCTCATCTATAAATATTTCATGACTTCCAGCATTTATCATTGGTTCAATTGTGAACACCATTCCAGGCGCCAAAACCATATCTGTTCCTCTTTTTCCAAAATGGAAAACAAATGGATCTTCATGAATATCTAAACCAACTCCATGTCCTCCAAATTCTCTAACTACTGAATAGCCATTATTTTCTGCATGTTCCTGAATTGCTGCTCCAATATCTCCTAAAAATGCCCAAGGTTTAACTGCTTCCAGTCCTTTATTTACGCATTCTTTAGTTACTTGAACCAATTTCCTAGCTTCTTCACTTACTTCACCAATCATAAACATTCTTGATGCATCTGAATAATATCCATTTAATATAGTAGTAGCATCCACATTTACAATATCCCCATTTTTAAGGACAACATCGTCACTTGGTATTCCATGACATACTTCATTATTTATTGATATACAAATACTTTTAGGAAATCCATCATAATTAAGGTCTGCTGGAATTCCACCCTTTGATATAGTATAATCATATGCTAATTTATCTATCTGCTCTGTTGTCATGCCTTCTTTGATGTTTTCACTAATCAAATCTAAAAGACCATTATTAACCTCTGCACTCTTTCTTATTCCTTCAATTTGCTCTTTTGTTTTTATAAGATCTCTTGTTGGTACTATATGTCCTTTTCTTTTTAAGTCACTTAATTTCTTATCAAATTCTAAATGACAATTTTTATACTTAACTCCACTTTTACACCAACATAAATCATTTCTGTTTAATATCATAATATTACTCCTTGTTTTAACTATTTAATTGATCCTCCATGAAAATAACATTCATAAACTTTAACATTACCAAAATATATTTCCTCATGCCCTTGAAACCACTTAAATTCACCATTTATAATGCAATGATATTTATACTGTCCATTTTGATAAATAATAGGACCTCTATATGGATTCTCTTCAGTTACTAAACTCAAAGCTTCCTTTAAAAAACTACCTGAAAATCTTTCATCCAAAACTCTTCCAGTATAATTCATTGACCAAAATGGAATATCATCTTGCCACAAACCTTCTTCCCCTGAAAATTTTTCTCCACCTAAATAGGTATCAATATATTTTAAGTTTCCTTCTACATATTCTAAATCATGCGAATTTGGTCTTGAAGATTTACACTCTCCACCATTTCCAGCATACGTAGCTTTTTTAGCCCTACATAGAAAATCAATTATATTTCTATTTATATTATTAACTTTATTTTCTTCTATTGATAACCTACAATTTTCTTCATAATCATTGACTAATTTATCAATGCTTACTTTAAAGAACTCACTTAATGCAATTAATCTAGCTATATCGGGATAGGACTGCCCAACTTCCCATTTTGCAACTGATTGTCTTGATATACCCAAGAATTCAGCCAATTTTTCTTGCGATAGACCTTTTGCTTTTCTAAGTGTTTGCAATTGTTCCTGAAAACTCATAGTTTAATCCCTCCTGGTATTAGTATACTTACAATATTATCATATTTCTACCACCTAAATATAACACAGTTGACAACCAAAAGTTGCATTTAATAAAAAAGTAATCTTAATATCAAACATTCTCTGCTTTATTATTCGCTTATGATGCAGTTCTCCATAACATCAACAAATAATAGAACTCATCTTTTTTATTCTGATTCATTGTCGGTCATTGCTGATATTTTGTTGTCCTCCATCACCTTGTTGGTTAGAAACAAAGCTGGAATAATTCCTATCACCATGAATATTATACTTGTAATAAAACCTGCCTGAAAAGCTTGATGCCTCTTTTTTGTAACTCAAGTATCGGTCCTTTCTGCTTATCACCAATATTCCTTAATATAAAGCAGCCCAGAAGCATTGTAATATATTGCTTCTGGGCTGTTTTTTCGTCTTTATTTACGATACTATTCACCGTGTCGCTGTCAAGTGCTATTTTTGCTTAAGGGAAGACACTTAATGATTGCCTGATATATAGAGAAACTTAGTATAATTTTAATGTCTATTTATCAATTAATCCAAGTTCAATCATACTTTTTGCAGTTGCCACGATTGCTTCTTCTGCTGATCTTGGCTGCCAGCCAAGTAACTTTTTAGCTTTTGCGTTGCTACAAGCTGTGCTTTGTCCTAAAAACGTTGCTGGCATACGTAGATCCTTTTTAAAAATCGCCATAAATTTAATCATAAAATCCGGCAATGCCTTAATCGATACTTTCTTTGCTTTACTTCCTAAATATCTCTGCAGAATTTTCGCTTCCTTTTTATATGTCAAATTTTCACCCGTAGTAGCAATAAATCGCTCTCCAGCTGCTTCTGGACATGTCATCGCAAGCAAATGTAATTCTGCAACATCTCTCACATCAACGTAATCAAATCCAATATTTAAGAGGAATGGCATATCCCCCTTTAGCATCGCACGAATAATTTGATTAGAGTGAGAAAAATCCTGTCCAAGTACAGGTCCCATGACCGCCACAGGATTAACAGCTGAGAGTTCAATATTCTCTTTCTTTGCAAATTCCCAAGCTGCAAGCTCTGCCATAGTTTTTGAACGTTGGTATGCATCAATATTGCCTGACAAGTCAGTCCAATCTTCCTCTGTGAAAATTTCCGGATGAGATTTATGGCCTGAAAGCACTGCCCCTGAAGCAGAAGTTAGGACTACACGTTTAACACCTGCCGCTTTCGCTGCCTTCATTACTCGCAGTGTACCATCAACTGCCATTTTCACCATTTCATCACCATCATCAGGACGTGTGGCTGGTGTTGGTGATGCCACATGAATAACATAATTTGCATCAGTTACAGCCTCTATCCAGTTTATATCACTTGTCAAATCTGTCTGTATAAACTCAAGATTTTCAAAATCAACTTCTCCGCCTTTTGCAAGCATTGACTTAACCTCATCTTGGCGTGACAATGTACGAAGTGTTGTACGAACTCGATATCCCCGTTTCAAAAGCTTTAATATTATGTGTACGGCAATGAAGCCACTTCCGCCTGTTACTAAAACTAATTCTTTTTCCATAATAAATCCCCCTCACTAAAGTTTCACTTGTAACCTCTGTGCAATTAGAATATACTATTATCAAGATGAAATCAACACATAAACGATCATATGTGACAATAAGGGAGGTATTGTAATGGCAGCAACAAATCACTCACAAGCAATCAAAAAAGATACAAAGGATTTTATAACAATAGCTATGCTGCAGTTGCTTGCAACAGAAAAATTATCAGAATTAACAGTTTCACAAGTTTGTAAACGGGCAGGTGTAAGCCGCATAGCTTTTTACCGAAATTTTAACGATCTCGAGCAGATTTTGTATGAGTATTATCAACCAAAGATTGCAGCTGTATTTTATACGATTCATCAAAATCCATCCTTCTCTGATAAATTTGATATCCAATTAAAGTTTTTCAGTACCTTTAGTGATGATTTACTTTCATCTGTTGACCGTGGATATGAACCAATTATTCAGCAGATTTTTATAGAAGAAATAAACAAATTTTATGCTCCTGATAGTGGTGAATACTGGACAACTTTCATGTCAGCAGGCGTTTATGCTGTTTGGCGAAAATGGTTTCTAAGTGGACAGCAAAAACCGCTCCAAGAAATAATGGAATTCTTTAAGCAATTTGATACATTAAAAAAGACTTTTTAATATTTATGTTTAAATATTAAAAAAAGATAGAACAATTATCTCTAAATGTTCTATCTTCATTACGCTTTATTTTTTATAAATTTTATATTGATTTCCTATATTATCTATAATATTTTTATAGGATTTTATCCAACTAGATTTTCCCCAGCCTTAAATGCTCTTAAAGATAACTCCTCTAACGCTGTTAAATCAGGAACAAGTTCAGCTCCACAAACATGAATATTATCCTCTGATTTCCAGCCATATGTGTTGAAGATATTAGTAACATATTTAATACCTTCTGCACCTACTTCAGGATTTGAATTAGCTTGAGTAAATATTGTTACTACCTTTTTACCTGGATGTCTAGGTGTAATGGTGTTTCCATCATGGTCGATCAATGGAAATGTACGGTCTAACCAAACTTTTGCTTGACCTGTAATTTGATAGTAGTAGATTGGAGAACCAAATACAATGGCATCTGCTTCATTAATAGCCTCATACATTGGTTTAAGATAATCATTAATAGCACAACCATCATGGGTACGACAATAGAAGCAGCTTTGACATCCACGAATTCCAGCATCGTTTAAATTAAATTCTATAATCTCAGCACCTTTAGACTCAGCACCTTTTGCTACTTGTTCTAATAATTTTGAATTATACCCATTCTTTCTTGGACTAGCATTAAAAATAACTACTTTTGACATTTAATATCTCTCCTTTTAAATACAAATATTTCTTAAATTAGATTAACTATCTACTTACCATATTTATTCTCCTTCATTTGATATTTACTCAAATAAAAGTACTTGGTATAATTATTGTACTTAAATAAATTTATATTAACAAGAACGCAGAATTTAATGATTAGGTATTATTTTTCTTACCTAGGAGGATTAGATATGGCAAGCAAACAAGAATTAGAGAAATATTTAAATATAGTGAGAGAATCAGATTTTAATGAAAAATGCCCTATAAAAGATGCATTGGAAGTAATCGGAGGCAAATGGAAACTGAATATATTAGGGCAGTTACTAAGAAAAGACGTATGTCGCTTTAATCAATTAAAAAGAGACGTATCAGGAATAACAAATACAATGCTAGCAAATTCATTACGTGAACTCGAGAATGATGAATTAATTATTAGAAATCAATATAATGAAATGCCTGTAAGAGTAGAATACACCTTAACTGATAAAGGAAGAAATCTGTTACCATTACTTTATGAATTAACTATTTGGTGGGAGGATTATATAAAGAATAAAGAAATTTCAAAATAATATATTGAAATAAACCAGGCTACATTTTGGAATTTATATCCACAATGTAGCCTATCTTTACACATTCACTAAGCAAAGCCCGTCGTGTAATTCCTCAGATCTTATTTTTATCCTATAACTTCCTTTGCCATATTGATCATGTCATCCTTGCTTAGTTCAGTATAATCCATATTAATAATGCAATAAGATAGTCCATCTTCATACCACATAACTGATTGATTTTGACTAACCTTTATTTCATCTTTTTCACTTCCATATCCAATTTCAAGAAGCCCTTTATCTTGTAAATCTTTTTCTTCGTCTGTTGGTTTATATCCTTCTGGAACTGATTTGTATTGACTACTAGTATATATGATTTTAACTCCATTATATTCTACTTCAGAAGCATTTTTTGGCATGTTTCCATAAAAAGATTTGTCATCTGTTTTTTCAGCTGACATGGATAAAATTTGGCCCTTTTTAGAACCATCTTTTTTATAATCAAAATCTGCGCTTTTGTATTTTTCAGTAGCATCTCCTTTTTCATTACGGACTTCATTGTTTACATAATTAAATGTATCAAATTTAAATCCATTATTAAAGGATTCAACATATTTAGGGGTAAATCCAACAGTCTCGTTTACTTTATCTTTACTTGGAAAAGTTCTAATTTCAGTTAGATGAGATGATGAACCAAATATTCCAGAAAGATTAGTTGCTGCAACACATGTTACGGTTGTTGCAATAATGACCATTCCTGCAATTATGAATGTCTTTGGATTTAATAATTTATGTTTCATAGTAAAAACTCCTTTATTATCTTTATCTTTTAATATTTCATTTCTAATTCTGAAAAACATATTTTCAGATATTGAAGCATCATCTGCTTTATGAATTAAGGCTCCTCTAATTTTTTGATCTATATTTTCATCAAAATTTTTATCCATCAAGTCCCACCCTCTTTAAATTTCTATGATTATATTCATCGTTACATTTAATTAAACTGCTTTTTAATTTTTTTCTTGCACTATGAAGCCTGGATTTGACCGTTCCTTCAAAGCAGCCCATTACTTTTGCAATTTCGCTAACTGTAAGACCATTAAAATAATATAGAACTATTACTGTTTTTTGTTTTAAATCAAGCTTTTCAATTTCTGCATAAAGATTATTATTTTGCTCTTTTCTTAAATATTGCTCTATAGAAGTATCAATATTTTTTTCATCTAATTTTTCAAAAATGTTATCAACTGGCAGTGATTTTTTATCTTTTTTCGCATATCTCCACGCAATTCTCGTAAGCATTTTAAAAAACCATGATTTAAAAAATTCAGGATTTTTAAGACTTTTTATATTTTTATAACAGCTTATAAATGCTTCTTGTACAATATCTTCACTTGTATACTTGCTACCTGTAATAAGATATGAGTATTTGAATGATTCATTTTTATATATTTCAAACAATTCACCTAATGCGTTCATATCACCAGACTGGATTTTTATGACAAGTTCTTCTTCAGACACTTTGCTCTCTCCCTTCGATTCTTATCGATGCATCTATATATTAGAGACATTAAGTTATTAATTGGTTCATTTTTAGAAAAAATTTTTATCCCTTCAATTTATACCAGTGATATCCGTAATTTTATCTAAATTAACATCTATCTATAAATAATAAATAGAGTAGCATATTGATCTATTATTTTCTAGTTGCTCACTATGAGAATTATGGTAAATTTAAGATGAAAATTTTGAAGAAATGGTATACAATACCATTGAAGACAAAATTTCTTACAAAGTTTTACATACAAACTATAGTAAAGGAGATAGATATTTATGATAAATAAAAAATTGATCAAAACCCTTGGTCATATATTTGGAATCATGACATTTATGTTAGCTTCCGGTATAACTTATACGTCAGCTTTTGCTGATGATACTATAGCAACAACGGCACCCGCTACTGCTACAACCACTAGCGCGAGTGCTACTTATACAGATAATACAGCTACATCAATTAAAGATTATTCTATAACTATAAATAAAAGTTCAGAAGAAAATGGGATTAAGGTGACTGTTAATAGTGCACTATCTACAAAACATAATTTAAAAGTAACTCTTAAAATTGAAGGAATCACTGATCCTAAAGCAATTGAACATAATAATTCGCTTTTTGAAGTATCATATGGTGACAAAGATTACGGCTTTAACTCTACCTCTTCTAGACAATATGCAGATGATAAAACTATGTTTTTAACCTTAGAAAAAACTAATTATGAAGGTGAATATCCTGAAAGTGGAAACTTAAGAGTTGATGTAGTTCTTTCAAATTACAAAGTTAATATTGGCATGGATATACCTGTAGATTTCACTAATTCTATTAATAAAGTATTTACTAAAAATATTTCAGGCACAATACCTGAAATTAATTATACTTTGAAACAATTAGATTCAGATTCCATGGGGACAACCATAAGTTATACTGAGCCTAAACAAAATGAGGCTGATATTGATAACAATAATGATTTTTGGGATTCACAAATATTATTAAAAGTTGATAATAATTTTTATAAATTAGGCTCTAAAGGCGATAGCATTAGAGACGACGGAACAATTATTGGGCATTATACATCTAAATTGCCAGTTTATGATATTGTAAAAAACGGAAAGGATATAAGTATAATTCCAATACTTTATAAAGTATCAATGGATGACTCTGATATGATATCCGATAGTAGTAATAAAAACATTACCAATGATTCTGCAAACAACTTAAGTTATGAAAAAGAGTTCAGCTCTTCTAGCGGATTGAAAGGTACAATATATAATGTTGAAAGAAATGATAATAGTGTAAAGGTATATTGCAAAGGACAGTCTGAGTTAGAAAGTTTAATTATAGCAAGCAATATTTCTTTAAACTACAATCATGTTAAGGGACAAAAGTATACTACTATTTATAATTACAATAAGTTTGCAAGCTTTTATAAAGATCCAAAAGATTCCCTTGGCTACATTGTAGAATTTGATAATGTTGAAAAAGATAAAGCTGCTGCTTTAAATATTAGTTATATGCTAAAAGAAATTAGTACGTACAAAATGAGTGATGAAATAAAAACATCAAATTAATGAACTCTATATTGAATTTATGGAAAATTATATCAATACAAAAAATTATTAAAGTGAGGAGATTTTATGATAAACAAAAAAACAAATAAGTTATTAAGTTCCATGATTGGAGCTGCTTTAATGATCGGACTTATTCAAATGCCTGCCTTTGCTGTTGATAATGTACAAGCCCAATCGTCCTATGCAGTTAACTCTGGATTAATTGGAAATAACAATTCTGTTGAGCAAAATGGAGTCAAAATAACTCTAAATAGTGTTGTTGGGACAAAAAATAAACTCAAAGCTACAATCACAATACAGACCCCAACGCCTTTTGATAAAGATGACAGAGAAACAGCAAATGTTTTATTAAACTATGGCGAAAATAAATTTAATGGTGGAAGTACGTCATTTAGGCATCCAGATGACAAGACATTAGTTATAACCATTGAAGATAGATTTAATAAATCTGCATTACCTGAAAAAGGTCCTTTAAGAATTGATGTCGTAATGCAAAAATACAAGGTTAATGTTGGATTAGATGCAAACGTTGATTTTTCAGACTCATTAAAAAATTCAATGGAAAAGGATTATTCAATTAAAATTCCTCAATTTGATTCTACATTTAATAAGTTAGAATCCGATATTTTGGGCACTCATCTTTCTTTCACTGAACCGGAAGAAACTTCTTTAATGCGAAATAATGATGTATTAACCGAACATTCCTTTATCTTAAAAGCTGGAGATAAAATGTATTCGTTGAGACATTCTAACAGCTATTCATCTAGCAGTGATGAAAATGACAGGTCAATAGTAACTACTTATCAAGCAGAAGGAGCAACTTATGAAAAAATAAAAGATCAAACATCTATAAGCTTAATACCTATAAGCTTTACTATTAACTCAAAGGATCAAAAAAACTTATATAAAGAAGAACATAATGATAAAGACATGCAAACTATCAATAATGTAAGTTATGCCAAGACTTTTGATTTTTCTGATGGAAGTAAAGGCGAAATCTATAATATTCAAAGAGACGATAATAGCGTAAAAGTTTATCTAAAAGGAGTAAATGAAAAAGAAAGTTTATTACTTGCAAGTAGTTTGTTTATGGATTATAAAGATGAGAATAGTAAAAAAGATTATTATGATCATGATTATTACGACGGTAACGAACGCACTACTTTCTACAGAGACTCAAGTGATTCTTTAGGTTATATTGTAGAATTTAGTAATGTAAAAAAAGATGTAAATACTCAAATAAACTATGACCCAACCATAAGTTTAATTAATGCATTTACTGTTGGAGATGAAATCCAATTATCCAAGTAAATATATCAAATCTATAATCTAAATCTAAGCATATAATAATTACTGAAACAAATGAAGCCTCACTATAGTATCCAAATTATAGTGAGGCTTCATTTTATTAAGAATATTAAATTATTATCAAATATATAATTTCTTGCGTCTATTAATTTAAGAGACTCAAGAACATCTTAATGATTCATTCTATGAACAAAGTGTTTAAAACTTTAGAGATAGATTTCTCAAATTCAGATTCTATTATATACTATTAGAATTCTTTATTCTAAACTTTAAATTTATTTGCTTCTTCTATCATTTCATTAGTCATATCACTAAGCATTTGTGCAGAAGATGCTACTTCTTCTGTTGAAGCATTCACTTCCTCTGATGATGCTGAAATTTCTTCTGCTGATGCCGAGACTTCTACTGAAATTGAAGATAATCCATTTATTCTATTCAAAATGGCATTCTTATCATTTTCTATGTTATCAGCAGAACTTTTAACTGTTTCAATTTTAGGAATCACTTCATCCACTGCTTGTATTATTTTCTTGAAAGATGCTATTGAATTATCTATAATTTTACCTTGATTTCTCATTTCATCATCCATAGTAGTCGATTCCTGAACTATAATATCAGCATTGTTAGATATTAAACTTATTAATTTACTAATATTTTCAGATGATTCTTTTGATTGTTCAGCAAGCTTTCTTATTTCATCAGCAACTACTGAAAATCCTCTTCCTGCTTCTCCTGCCCTAGCCGCTTCAATAGCCGCATTTAGTGCCAATAAATCTGTTTGTTCTGCAATACTATTTATAAGGCTTGTAATCTCATTTATTTCGTTTATGTCTTTTCCAAGCGATATAACTTTACTATAAAACTCTTTAAATGAATTACTTACATTTATTACTGATTGATTTAATCCTTTCATTTCGCTACTGCTATCATTTGCCATTAAACTTATTTCTCTAGAATTCGAATCTACAACTTGTATCTCTTTAACCATTCTCGATAACTTATTACTAAATTCATCAAGAATATCTGTTATATTTATTAACTCTTCAGATTGATTGCTTGTCCCTTTCGCAACTTCAGATATTGCTTCTGCAACATTATGTGATACGCTTGCTATCTCTTCTGATATCGATGCTAGATTTTCTGATTGTGAATTAATATTTGAAGAATTTTCTTTCATTTTTTTAATCATTGTTCCTAAAGATTCTTGCATTGATTTCATTGCATTAGTCATAACACCGATTTCATCTTTTGAATTCAAATACCTAGTAGAAACTTCTTCACATAAATTACCTTCTGCTAGTAATTCCAAGTGCTTTGATGTAGACTTTATTCCTTTAGATATACTATTTGAAATTATGTATATTATACCAAGTCCAATTAATATGAATACTATGGATGATATCGCAACTGAAATTTCCAAAGTGCTTAATTCTGATAGTATTTCATTTTTTGTTATTGTTACCCCTACAGACCAATTAGTTTCTTTTACTGGAGCATAGCTTACAAACTTATCTACACCTTCATATTGATATTCGCCCAATCCTGTTTCTCCAGAGATCATTTTCCTTTCAATATTTGCTAACCCCTGTAAATTAGCATCCTTTTCTGCTGCCTCAATTCCATTATACATTTGAGTAACTAAGTCCCTATTTTTATGGGCTATTACTACTCCACTGTTATTTATCATAAATGAAGCGCCTGTTTGCCCAAACTTAACTTGATCTGTTAAATCACTTAAGTCATTACCATCTTGTGATTCCGCTAATACTCCTACAATCTCATTATTGTATTTAATGGGAACCGCATATATAACTAGAAGAGTTCCATCAGTTTTATTTATTAGCGGATCTGATACGCTCTTTGTACCACTCATAGCTTTCTTGAAATATTCCCTATCTTTTACATTAGATGTTAATCCTAATGTATTTATAAGATTTCCATCTTTATCTATATAACTTAGTCTATTACAACCAGTCCTTTTAACTTCACCTGAAAGAATCGATAATTTATCTTGTAATAAGCTATTAGGATTATTTATATCAGGTCTTGCAGCAATAGCCTCTAGTGAATTTAATTCTCCCTCAATTCTTCCTTGAATATTACTTGCAGTTTGCTCTGCAATTTTAGGTAAAGTCTTATTTAAATTTGACTTTAATCCATTTAATGAGCTTATAACAGAAACTATGCCTAATCCAATACATGCAATTCCTATTATCAGCCCAAAGAATACTGTTAATTTTGTTTTTATACTTCTCATAATATCCCCCTTTAATATAATTAATACTTGAACTTAAGATGATTAATCCTCTTTAATATCGATCCTAAATTCATATTTTATACAATTTTTTACCTAATAATATTATTATACCATCTTTTCATCAAAATTCGTATTATTATCATCATTGGTTTTCATGAAATATTTTGTTATTTTAAAATCATTCTTTATATTATTGGAAAAACATCTCTATACATGGTCAAATTTGCTCCCGCAAGTCATATTTCTTTAAATATTCCGTAGCAAACCTAAGATTTCTTATTATTTTTTAATAAAATTCATCATTACTGTTTTCATTTAATTCTAAGTTGCAGTTTGCCTATCTATAGGGTTAAAATAAAAAGACTCTAGGTTTAAATCCCTGAGCCTTTTTGCTTATATTTACTTTTTCAATCTAATTTAAGTTTTTTTATAATACTTGTATTCTTATATTCATTATTATTATATATATAAATACACCTGCTTCATTTTTAATGTAATAAAATATTTATTGATCACTAAAATTAAACCATTCTATTATCTTATTTACATCATTAACATTTGAATGTCCAGCCTTAGGTGAAATATTTATTTGCGCATGTGGAAGTAAATTACCTAAACGTCTTGCAGTCTTATCTGAATGTAACATTATATCCTTTGCTCCCACAAATAACACTGTTGGCATGGTTAATAGCTTTAATTCATTATCAGAAAATATAGGAATTGTCTCTTTTCTATAATTGAAGCTCTTTCCTATAAGCTTTTGATATTTTAACATTTCTTCTGGTATCGGCTGATTTCCATTAACTTTATAATATAATTTATCTATGCCTTTTTCTCCCAAAATCCCATAAGCAATAGCTTTAAAAATGAAAGATTTCTTTTGTGGGCCTACGCCAGAGGGGCAAAGCAATACAAGTTTAGATGCCATTTCTGGATAACTTACTGAAAACTTTATTGCCAGCCATGCCCCTAATGAAATCCCAATAATATTTGCTCTTTCAACTGATAAATTTTCAAAAACCTCCTTAAGCCATTCTGCATAAGAAGACCCACTTAATGAAGGACGGTTTTCATCACTTTTCCCAGGCTCACCCAACATATCTATAGCATACACTCTGTAAGTTTTAGAATACTCCTTTATATCTCTTAACCACATTACAGAATTCATGCCACTGCCATGCAGTAATATAAGAGGTGGATTACTTTTTTCACCGCTAGCTATAATAAACGTCTTTCCATATTTCGTATCTACATAAAACTTTTCATATGATAGTGCCAATTTTTGAAGGAATTTATCATAAAATTTTATAACATCATTTTTTCCTTCATTTGTTTTAAATACTTTGCCCATCTCCATCTATTTTCTCCTTAGTATCATAATTTCGAAATCCAACTTTCAGCTTCTGCAGTGTCCTTAAAAGTTCTAAAATTGTTTCCTTTGTTAGATTCCATGATCATTTCTTTAAATCTATCATTAAGTTTTTCTTCATTTTCTATAATAACTGCGACTTTCACGTGATAATTTATAAATTTTTGCAACGCCATACCCGCAATCCTAGTCTTAAGATTGAAAAAATCTTCAGATAATACATTTGAATGAAACATAATTGTATAAACGTCATTTTCCATACAAATAGATATACAATCCACCACATCTTGCTCTGAAGAAAGTTTCCATACTTCAGAAGCAAATTCTATATATTTAACATTATTTTTATTTACCACTTTATAATTCAAAACATTCACTCTCCTCTATATATTAGTTTGTTCCACAAGCATAGAAATAGATTTTAGCATTTCTTCAATGAAGCTTACATTCCCCCATAATAAAACCCTTAGCCTGTTTTCTTTTTCATCATATTTCATATTAATTGTTGATTTCCCCATTTTAGGGTCTTTACAATTCATTACTGCTATAAGCGTATTTGATATTCTAAAGTATTGTTCTTTATCCACATCATTTATATCAACAACAGTAGATACATTTATTTTTTGTTTTTCGGTTTCTTTAACTTCTCCATTAGTAAGAAAATCAATACTTGATTCATCACTTGCTTTTTTATTATTTATATTAACATTATTCTTTTCCATAAAAAGACTTAAATCATGACCAGAAATTCTCCATTGCTTTCCCACTTTACTTGCAGCAAGTTTTCCTTCTGTTATAAACTTTCTAATAGTTTTATGATGCATGCCTAATATTTCTGCTACTTTATCTATTGTATAAAATTGATTCTCCATAAAAAATCTACCCTTTCAAAATTGATCTATGGTAAAATTATAATAATTCTTTTTACTTATGTCAAGTATTTTATTGTATTTTGTTATACTTTGTTGCACTTTACTGAACCATAATATAAAAAATCTCACTACATTATTGCCTTTTCTCAACTACAATTTAGTAAAATTTATATATAATGCAATTCACGATGCACATTTTACAATTACGGCTAAAATTCTTGTAATATTCTTAGAATTATGATAAAGAATTAGTTTTGCAATATATAAATCTTTATATTCACAACATTTATCATAAATTTTCTTGCATAAACAAAATAATAAGAAGGAGAACCACATCCACAATCCGGACTTGGTTCTCCTCCATTACTTAAATATATTATTAAATTGCAATTTATAAAGTAAACTTAACTTATGCACATTTATTGAGTAGTAACAGTGTAAGCGACCATCATTAAATAACTTCTTTGGTTTTAAAAAATTATTTTAAGTTCAATTTTTCAATTGCCCACTCTGCCATTTCTCGTACCTTTGAATTACTATCATTACAAGCATACAGTATATGTTCTTTATATTGCTCTTTATAGTCATTTACCATTACATTAATAGCATTAACTTTCCATTTCCAAACACTTGATTTATCTATATACCAAAACTTAGGCTGCATAACTTCTTCTAAAAATTTATAATCCATTTTGATTATTTTTTCTAGAGATATTTGTTCACTTAACTCCTGCAGATTAGGAAATTCTTCTGTTTCCTGCCAACGATTTTTATTCATAGGGCATGCATCTTGGCAAGCATCACATCCATAAACCCAATTTCCTATTTCTTCTCTATATTTTTCATTAGTCATATCTCTTCCCATAAATGTAGTTATACAAGATACACATGCTATAGGATTCATTGTATATGGTTTTGATAATGAAGCTGAAGGGCATGCCTTTATACATAGATTGCATTTATCAGAACAAGGTCTTACATTTGGTATTTCTACTGCTTCTAATTCCTTATCAATAAGCCATGCATCCAAATACACTGATGAGCCATTTTCAGTATAAAAGAAATTATTCTTTCGAACTATTCCAAGTCCAGCTTTCATAGCTGCAAAGCGTAGTGGTACAAGGCCAAAACCTCTTTCAGTTTCTGCTCTAAGCCCTAACTCTTGCATATATTCTTCAAATTTTACGCTATCTTGAAAATCTTTAGAATTCTTATCTTTTCTTGCATCAACCAAATAGTATTTTGCAATCATGCCTTTTAAATGTTCTGGAATATGATATTTGCCATATCTTCTTACACATATTACAATTGATTTTGCCCAAGGATAAGTATCTTGCAATTGTGTAAAACGATATTGACCTTGATAAAAACCTTTGGACTCTGGAACACGTTCAACCCGTTCATCAAGTCTTTCTTTATAGCCATCTATATCAGATATTTTAATGATTCCACACTTTTCATATCCTAAATTTAATGCTGCACTTTTTATTTTATCTGCTAATAAAGTCATTTTCTCTACACCCTTTCTTAAGTTAGGTAAAAAGATAATAAATTATATATGTTGCAATTTAATTTCTATATTTAACTCTTTATTGAACTCTGTGTTTACTAGAATAATAAATGTAAATTTATTATTGCAACATATATAGTATGCTTGTTTGTTATTTATTTCACATATCCTAATTAATGATTATAATTATTCTCTTTCAACTATTAAGGCAGTTCCTTGACCTCCACCAATGCACAATGTTGCAAGTCCTTTTTTTGCATCTCTTTTTTCCATAGCATGTAGCAAAGTTACTAAAATACGTGCTCCAGATGCACCAATAGGATGTCCAAGAGCTATGGCTCCCCCATTAACATTTACTTTATTCATATCTAAGTTTAAATCTCTAGCTATTGCTATACTTTGTGATGCATAGGCTTCATTTGCTTCGATTAAATCTAAATCCTCAGCTTTTAAATTGATTTTATCTAAGGCAGCTTTTGTTGCATAAAATGCACCATATCCCATTATTGCTGGGTCTAATCCTGCTGATCCATAAGAAGTGATTTTAGCAAGTGGCTTTATCCCTAGAGCTTTAGCTTTATCTGCACTCATAATTACTAATGCTGCTGCTCCATCATTTAATCCAGATGCATTACCTGCTGTAACTGTACCATTTTCTTTAAAAATAGGTTTAAGTTTTTTTAATGCTTCTATAGTATTGCCAAACCTAGGGAATTCATCTTGATCAAATATTATTTCACCTTTTTTAGTTTTAATTACTACAGGAACTATTTCATCTTTGAATTCTCCACTCTTGATAGCTTTTTCAGCTTTTTGTTGTGACAAAAGTGAAAACTCGTCTTGTTCTTCTCTTGTTACATTCCATTTCTCAGCTACGTTTTCTGCTGTTACTCCCATATGATAATCATTGAATGCATCCCATAAACCATCTTTTATCATTTCATCAATGAATTCTCCATGTCCCATTCTTTGTCCCCATCTTGCATTATCAAGTAAAAATGGTGCACTAGACATGTTTTCCATACCACCTACTACGATAGCATCAGCATCACCAGCTTTTATAATTTGTGCTGCTAAACTTATAGCTCTTAATCCTGAGCCACAAACCTTATTAATTGTAAATGCAGGTATTTCTACAGGTAGTCCAGCTTTCACAGCTGCTTGCCTTGCTGGGTTTTGTCCAAGGCCTGCTTGAAGCACATTTCCAAAGATAACTTCATTAATTTCCTCTGGTTTAATATTTGCTCTTTTAACAGCTTCTTTTATTACTATTGCACCTAATTCAACTGCTGGTACATCCTTTAAAGTCTTCCCATAAGCTCCAATTGCAGTTCTTACTGCACTTACTATTACTACATCTTTCATTTCTTATTCCTCCCATATTGAAAAGTTTATTTGTTATTTTTTTAACAAATTTTGATATAAAAAATTTATTCGCATTAATTATTTAATAATGTTCATAAAACTTAATAGTTTAATTTGCAGCTGCTCTATGACTTTATATTATCAGATGATTATATATTTGTAAAATTGATATATTCGAATTGACAATTCGATTTTTTCAATATATCATTGAATTAACATAAAGATCGGAGTGAAATTAATGGATATAAGACATTTCAAAACTTTTAAAAGTATTATAGAAGAGGGTAATTTTTCAAATGCAGCAATGAAATTAGGGTATACTCAATCTACTGTTACCTCACAAATTCAGCAACTAGAGCATGAACTCTCAATAAAATTATTCGAAAAAATTGGGCGTAATATGGTATTAACTCCTTTAGGAAAAGAATTAATACCATACGCCGATGAATTACTTAATACAGTGAAAAAGATTGAAAGCATTGGTAAATATGGCGATAACATCACAGGCGAATTAAAAATTGCTGTTGCAGAATCTTTAATGTCTTATAAATTACAAAATGTATTAGCTATGTTTAAGGAAAAAGCCCCTAATGTAAGACTTTCTATGGTTGCGCTCAATTGCTATGACATAAAAAATATGTTAGCCAGTGGTGAAATAGACCTTGGCTTGATGTATAATGTGGGAAGTAAAAATGAAAGTTTAAATGCTGTGAAGCTTTCTGATTTTGATGTAGCTTTAGTATGCTCCCCTCAATTTGAACAAGAAAAATTAGATTTCAGTACCCCTAACCAAAAAATAAATACAAGCCTTATCATCAATGAAGTTGAATCCATTTATCGAAAAATACTTGAAAGTTATTTTTTTGATAAAAATATATTCCTAGATAACACAATCGAACTTGGCAGCATTGAGGCGATAAAAAAATGTGTTGCAAGTAATCTTGGAATTTCGTTTTTACCTCGTTTTACAATAGAGGAGGAGCTTGAAAATGGTAAATTAAAAGAACTCAAAGCAGGCGACTTAAATGCTAAAATCACAGCAATATATGCTCATCACAAGAATAAGTGGATCAGCCCTGCAATGTCTTTATTTATTGAATTGGTGAGAAAAGATTTTAATATTCAATAACTATAGATATACAGCTTTAAAACTAAATTTATGTGGTAACTTACCGAAATCATAAATATTTTGATTCCGAAAAGCTATGAAAATATCGCTGAAAGTTCTAAGCAGCAGGTTGTATCCACTTTAGCATGCTCCAACTTTCAGTTTGACAAGCTAAAATGGAACAACCTACAGCTAAGAACCTTTAACAGCTCATTTTCAAATGTTTTCTCCACAAATATATTTATGATTTCTAGTGAAGATATGAACTCAAAGTTTTAGAAAATTCGTAAATATATTCATCTAATAAGTCTGATTATTGAATTGGATATCTATATTTCTATATAAAATTTTACCCACCAGAATATATGACTTTTCTGGTAGGTTCATTTTATCACTTACGTTATGCTTAAGCTATACGTCAATTTTTTATTCTTACAAATTTTGTATTTTTCTTCTACTATATATTTAGATCCTTGGGATAACTCCCCTAAATTGAGCCTATCATTATTAATAGTCTACCTAATTTACCATTCAACGTTTTTTATTTTCTAGGTAGGTGATAATATCTTCTACATATCCATCATTAAACTCTGTCTCTCTTAATATATAATAATTGTTTTTATTTATACCATCTATATCAACCTTGTCTTTTATATATGGAGATATTAAGAGTAATGTATCTTCATCCTGAATTAAATTTTTTAGGTCATCATATGTAGAATCAACATGAACTTTATAATCCATATTTTTTTCTTTCAATTTTTGATTTAACTTTTCTTTCAGAGTTTCAGAAAGAGATTTTTTAAAAATATTTAATCCTCCATCCATTCCAAAGGGATTTGGTCTAGCCCCTACTATTACTTTGGCGATGATAATAATATTTTTCAATTTTATTTCCTCCAATATTTTCTCATATACTATATAATACCATAAATTTAATTAAACCCCATGCTATTTATCAAATGTAGTAATGAAATTAGAGTATATCCAATCTACTGTTAATTCACGAATTTACCATCTATAACAATGACTATCAATCAAGTTATTAGCCCAAATTGGACTTCATCACTCCAAACAAAAAAATAGTAGCCCAATGATTACTCATGGATAGCTACTAATTTTTTAACTATTATAAAATTATAGTGATACCAGTTGCCTAAGCAACTAGAATTATATATTATATGGTTTTAAAACATATTTCCGCATGTTTATTTGCCAAATTGTTCTTCCGTAATATCAAGTGTCGAAAGGTTACCAGCGCCACTTTACTTTTCAAATTAGTCAACGCATATTACTCCTTTTATCTAAAATCTCATAATATAGATTTTAGTCCAATCAGAGTATTATTATCTGTAGCTTTTACATCGGTATTTAGCGAAACAGATGCCAACGGAGTAACTATGGATTTCTAGAATCCATATATACACTCTTAATCAACGCAAGCTTATAATCTCTTGTTGATCAAGAATAGTATCTTTTAATTATAGTAAAGTACCGCCAGATGCTTCAATACGTTGACCTGTAACCCATCCCATTTCATCCGTGCATAGACTAGCGACAACACCTCCAATATCAGAAGCTTCTCCAATTCTTCCTAGTGCAGCATGAGAACCAACAATATCTTTCAAACCTGGATTTTTAATATAAGTATCTCCACTAAATTCAGTGTTAACAGCTCCAGGCGCTATAGTATTCACTCTTATACCTCTAGCTCCTAATTCTACAGCTAAATATCTAGAAAAAACTTCTACTGCACCTTTTGCAGAAGCATAAAGTCCAGAACCTGGGAATGTAAAGCGAGTTAATCCTGTTGAAGTGTTCACAATTCCACCTTTGTCAGCAATAAGCGGAATTAGTTTTTGTGTCAAAAAGAAAACTCCTTTAAAGTGTATATTAACTATTTTGTCAAATTCCTCTTCTGTAACTTCTAAAATAGGAGTGTGATTTGAGATCCCAGCATTATTAATTAAAAAATCAAACTGCTCTCTATTCCATTTATCCTTTAAAACATCTGATAACTTATATGCAAAGGAATCAAAGGAAGATATATTACTTACATCAAGCTGAATAGCAGCAGCTTTACCACCATTTGCTTCAATTTCTTTTACAACTTCATCTGCTTTTTCTTTTTGATTATTGTAAGTGATAATTACATCTATTCCTTTTTTAGATAATGATATTGCAGAATTTCTGCCAATTCCACGACTTCCACCTGTAACTAATGCAATTTTATTATTTGGGTTCATAAAAACCTCTCCTTTAAATATTTATTAACCATTTAGAAATTAATATCTCATTATTTATACCGCTACTTATATTTCAAAGACAGTATTTCCTTAGTCATCAGTTTTAATATTAATCCAAGAAGGTATAAGTTACTTGAAATTTAATTTCCTATGATTTATACTCATGTTAATACCTAGAGATATCTCTAGGTCAAGCTTTTTTCAATAAATTTTAAAGGGGATTTTAAAATTGACTTATACAATAAAAGATATATCAAAAATGTTTGGAATTTCTATATATACAATTCGTTTTTATGACAAAGAAGGACTTCTACCATTTGTCATGAGAAATAAGTCTGGAAACAGAGTTTTTACTGAATCAGACGTAAGTCTGTTTAGAACAATTTGCTGTCTAAAGAATACTGGCATGCAACTTAAGGATATAAAAAAGTATATTGATTTCTGCATGGAAGGTACTAGCACCATAGATTCACGAAAAGAATTACTTTTAGAACATCAAGAAGTAATTTTAAATCAAATAAATGAACTCAATGAAAATTTAGACCTTATTCATTTTAAAATAGAAAGGTATTCATCTCCTGACTCAGTCCAAATTATTAACGAAGAAAGGAAAAAATTTTATGATGAAAAACGTAAAAATAACTTGTTATAGTAATCAAACTTGTTCCACTTAAACCTCTTGCTTCCTCTAAATATTTACATATGTACTATAAAACAGTTTTAATAGTACATATTTATATTTGAAACTATTCTCCTATAAACATATAATAAGTTATAAAATGATTCATATGTAAATCTATTATAATTCTTCATAAAAATTATAATAGATGAAATATTCAATGTTAAGTTTATTAATTCTTCTAAAGAAACAATCTCCCTGCACATACTGTATATTCATAATAACTATCTACTCCCTTAAGTTTTAACTAAATTATAGGTTGTTGAATAAACAGAATTTGTAAAAAATAAATAAGTCATCCCTTTGTGATATAATAATTTCGCGAAAAACCCAAATATATCACATAAGGAATGACTCAAATATGATTATATCATCAAATATTAAAAGTGAAAATGACCATTATAAAATTTTTGAAGCTGTTAAAATTGCATTTGCTAAATTAAATTCGAATATTAAAAGTACTAAAGGGCGACCACGTAAGTATTCAGATGAACAAATAGTTGCATGTATATTATATGGCGTTAAAAGTAGTATTTTCAGTTTAAGAGAGCTTGAATATCGTATAAAGCAAGACTATGTGTTTCAGTCTATAATTCAACTCAATCAAGTACCAGATTATTCTACATTCTCATTAAGAACTAAAATTTTAGAGAAACATATATATTATGGTATTTATGCTATGCTTGTTGAACTTATCAATCCTGAAACTAGACTGTGTGCAATAGATGGAACTGCTTTAAGAAGTTCAAAATACGATAGCGAAGCTAAATCCGGTAAGGGTACCCGCCTTGGATATTATAAAGGTTATAAATTACACTGTATTGCAGCAGTTAGTGATATTATAATTCCTCTAGTTTTTTATTTAACAACAGCTAATGTTTATGATAATCAAGTCTCAGATTTACTATATGAAGCTAAAATTTATAATCCATTTTTAATACTTGCAGATGCAGCATATGATTCATTAGAATGGTTTGAAATTGCTTCTAGCTTAGAATTTAATTTGTTAACTGATATAAATATGCGTAAGGCTAAAAGTATTGAGTCATTTACTGATAAACGATATGAAAATGCTTTGTTTATTCAATCTCCTATTGGATCAAAATTATATAAAAACAGATTGAAAATAGAGCAATTATTCTCTGTATTAAAGGGATTATATAACTTAGAAAACCCAAGGCTTTATGGGCAAGCCCGATACGAACGTCATATAAAATGGGTCTTATTAGCGTACTTAATAGATGAATTTAACAAAAAGCAGCAAGGAATAAAAACTAGAAAATATCCTTGGAATATATAATTTCTAAGAATATTTTCTTAAATAACCATTTGTAAAAATTAGTTATTCAACAACCTATAAATTATAATAAAATTATTATTTGCCAAAATACTTTTAATATGTATAACAATAAATTGATACACTTAACGTCAGCATCAGAAGTCATATTTCAAGCAATACTCATTTATGTGCTCTTTTTAATGGAGTAGGTAGTTTTTTATAAAGAGTATGTCGATATAATCTCCATTGAGGAGTAGAAGCATCGTCTCCAAAGAATTATAAATAGCCTTAAACATTTTATATCAATGTTTAAGGCTATCTATAGCATTTATTTTATATATCATTTAGTAAAACTCTCTATCGAAAGTAATGATACTCCTATAAGAAGGATTAATACTATATATGATATCTTGTATTTGAGCTTGTAGCTCCTTTTTTTCACTATCTTTAAAACTAGTCTTGTCCAATACCACATCAAATAATATAGTTTTTTCTTCACTTTTTCCAACAACTCTAAAATCATGCATAGATAATATACCTTTTATTACTTTAATCTTTTCATAAACTACTTCTTTTAAGGCTGTAATCTCAGGGCTGTCTGTATTAATTGGATCCATATGAATTGAAAGATATACATTCATTCGTTTACCAATTTCCTTCTCGGCCTTATCTATAATATCATGCAGTTCCATAATCGATATATTACTTGGAACCTCAGCATGCAAAGAAGCCATATATCTACCTGGTCCATAATTATGAATTACAAGATCATGTACTCCGCATATATATTTATAACTTATTACGCTGCTTTTTAGCTCTTCTACAAATTCCTTTTCTGGTGCTTTTCCAATTATAGTACCAAGCATTTCTCTTCCAAGTTCTATACCTGAATGGAGAATAAAGAGAGATACAATTAATCCTATATATCCATCAATAGGAAAAGTTGTAAACTTTGTAATAAGTAAAGAAAATGTAACCATAGATAGAACTAAGATATCAGTAAATGATTCTAATGCTGATGCTTTGAGTGCAGAGGAATCAATAACATTACCTATATAATTTGTAAATCTATTAAGAAAAATTTGCAATGGTATTGCACACAGCATGCAAATAAAACTTACTTTATCAAAAGGTATAGTTACAGGATGTAAAACACGTAAAAACGAGCTTCTTAGAAATTCAAATCCTACTACAAGTATGGCACCAGAAAATAAAAGTGCAGTTATATACTCTATTCTTCCATAGCCAAAAGGATGTTTATCATCTGCCGGACGATTTGCAAGTTTAAAACTAAATATTGTAACTAACGAAGATAATGCATCTGTTAGATTATGAAAAGCATCTGCCGTAATGGCTATACTGTTTAGAAATAAACCAATAACAATTTCTAGAATAAGAATAGAAGAATTTATTATTATCCCGACATTTCCTCCAAGAGTCCCGTAAGATTGCCTTACTGATTGGGAATTTACATTTTTGTGGTCTTTAACAAATTTTCTTATTAAAAAATCAAAAATAGATTTCATATATTTCGCCTTCCACCGTTTTATCTTATTTATTCCACGCATGTTTATATATGCGTTTAATCAATAAATTAACACTATAAACTAATTCAATAATTCAGCGTATTATTAAATATTATACCATAAAATTCCTTATACAGCATAATAAACAGCTCATATGCTAATGAGCTGTTTATCTTATATATATTTAGAGCAACTGATAGGCAAAAAAACTCATTTATTTAATTAATCCTAGTTTGCTACTACTTGATTATTTTTTATTTTATTATTAAAAATAATATATAGTATTGCTCCAGTTAAAAAGGTAATTATTTCTGTAATGGTCATAGACCATATAACACCATGCAATCCATAGAAATTATTCAATACTATTATGACAGGAATAAAAAGAATTCCTTGTGTAATTCCCATAATTGTTGATGGTATTCCTTGACCTGATGCTTGAAAAATTCCTGTAAATAATGTAGTAAATCCATTGAAAAGTGCGGAAATAAGCATGGCTGCCATGATATAAACTCCGACACTTAATACTGCTGAATCATTAGAAAACAGACGAATAATTACATTTCTAAAAATAAAAACTAAAGTAACAAATCCACCTGATAATCCTAAAATCCATAAAGCTGATTGCTTTATACTGTCTTTTAATCTCTTAAAGTTTTCATTAGAAAAATTATATGCAATTAAAGGGATAATTCCTAATGCGAGTCCCATTGCAAGGAATTCTGGTACTTGTACAAGTCTCAAGGCAATACCAAAACTAGCTACCACACTTTCTCCATATCTAATTGAATAATTATTCAAAAGAAGAGTTGTAATAATTAGAAAACCAGCTAGGAACAATTCAGAAACTCCAACTTTATATATCTCTATTTTATCTTTAAGGGAAATATTAAAATTCTTAATAAATCCTTTTAAATTCTCACTTTTTGTTTCCAAGTAGTAAATATAATAAATTGATGAAGCTATATTAGCTAAAATCATTGATACTGCTACTCCAATAACATTAAATTTAAATACTAGTATAAATAATGGGTCAAATATAAGACCAAAAATTGTACTTACAACCATTCCGAACATTGATTCTTTTGATGCTCCTTCTGCTCTCACAACTTGCTCCAATGCGAAGTTCATTATAATTGCAAAACCACCAATAAACATAGTTAAAGAATAACTTTTTGTATAATTAATAATAGCAGAAGTATCTGCCCCCAAAATCTTAACAATAGGATTAAGTGCTATTATAGCAATTATTCCAAGCAAAATTCCTATAATAATACTGCTATAAAAAGAATATCCAGCTATCTTCTTAGCTTTCTCTTTATCTTGTTTAGCAATAAGACGAGTTATAAATGTTCCGCCTCCAGCCCCTAACATATTTCCAAAAGCCATTAGTATAGTGAAGATTGGTAGTCCTAAAGTGATAGAAGTTAACATATCTGTATTGTTTAATAGTCCAATAAAAAAAGCATTAATAACGTTATATATTGTACCTACTGACATACCGATCATCATAGGAATAGATAAATGTGCAATTGCCTTAGTAATCGGTGCACTTTCTAAATAATATTCGTTTGAAAATTTTTGTTTCATAATTTCATCCTCCATAATAAGTATTATTAGAATTCGTATTCTTAGAATTCTAAGTTTTTAGTTATAAGTTATTATATTAATAACTTATAGATTTCTATCTACTTTCAATAACAAAGCTAACAAAGTTTCCTTCTCTTGTTCCGTCAAGTTTGCAATAATATTTTCCTCTGCCTCAGCTACCAATTTATTAAAATCTTCTATGAGTTCAGCACCTTTAGGCAGTACATATATATATTTTTGTCTCTCATTTTCTTTAGGAATTCTTCTTTCAATATATCCTTTTTTCTCTAATCCTTGCAGCATACTTGTAATACTTGCTTCTGTACGTTGAAAAACTTTTGCCAAATCTTTTTGAATAATACCACTGTCTTGATGTTCATAAATATAACCTATCATACGTCCTTGTTGAGAATTCAATCCTAACTTTTTAACTTTTTCATCAGAACTGAGTTTCATTTTTATCGCAATACTTCTAATTAATTGTGAATATGGTGTTTCTATAGAGTATTTAGAATTAGTCATTCAAATCCCTCCTAAACTTCACTTAGAATTCTAACTATTTATAGCTTAACAATTAGACCTTCAAGTGTCAATATTTATTTCTTATAATTATTTTTATATTTATAATATTTCTTTTTTTACATGCTATCTTTTACTTATGATGAGGTTCACCATTCATTATCCTAAATCATCTTCTAATATTAATTCTTTTTATCCCATTACATCAACTACCCATTCTAGACATTATGCGAAACTAATTTAGACTCTAAAAACATTTTTTTTGCAAAATAACTAAATTTATCCCACTGAAAAAAATTACTCTTTTCGAATTTATATAATATAGGTTTTAATTTAAGGTTATTAATCAAAATAATTTCAAAATTAAATCTTTATATTCCAAGTAAGTGTATTAACATGATTTTTTGGCTCTAAAGAGTCATGAATAAATACCTGTGAGTTGCACTCTCCCCTATGGGGTGAATGTGTCTTATGGATTTTCATTAAAATTTAAAGGAGTGATGTATTATGAAACACGAGAAATTAAAAAAACTAGTTGCTCTCACTTTAGTAATTGGACTTACATTAACTGAAATGCCGATGCTTGCTAAGGCAGCAACAACAAATTCAACAATAACTACAAATCCAGCAAAACTTGCGAATCTAACGGAAACATCAGTATCAAAGCCTAGTGAAGTTCCAAGTAACATATGGAAATATGCATATAATGTAGATAAGAAATTTAGTAAGAATGGAGATTTTGCATTATTATTATGTGCAGTTATAAAAAAAGAGAGTAATTTTGGTGCAGGCTTATCTGGCAGTCCCTCATCTGGTGATGGATTAATGCAAGTGGAACCAAGTACAAGAAATGCATATGCAGCAAAGTTTAAATCAACATATGGACGAACTTATAATCATGGAAATCTTCAAGATCAGGTAGCATTAGGTGGATTGATTATAAAGGAGATGGTTGATCAATTTGGTGGTGTATATAATGGTTTATTGCATTATAATGGAGGTCCAAACTGGTATCCAGGTTGCACCGACTCATATGGTCGACCAATCCTAGCTGATCAATATGCAAACGCAGTATATAAAACATATAAAAACTATGGTGGAAAGAAATAACAAACAAAATAAGTGGACAAGTTTATTAAATTCCAATATATAATTGACTTTTTTAATTGGGAGTTTCTTGGACTTAGTGTGAAATTGATATAGTTATTTGAATTGATAAATATGATAGGACTGTTCTCATTATTTTTTGAGAACAGTCCTATTTTTTAGCCTATAACCTTTTTTGCCATATTAATCATATCTTAATAACTTTTTTAATTCCACGCCTTCAAACCCGTATTATACAAGCATATTCTTCAGAATATTAGAATATATATTCTAGTATTCTGAAGAATAAATATTGTTAAGAATATATCTTCTTAACAATATAAGAATGTCATGTATGTTGCAATTCACAATGCACATTTCACAATTTACAATTACGACTAAAATTCTTGCAATATTTTCAGAATTATGATGAATAATTATTTTTGCAACATATATATGTTACAGATTGTGTTAATTCCTGGGTTTCTTTTTTATAGAGCATATTATTGAATATCTAATAACGATATCTAGAGTCTCATTTTCATTATGAATAAATAAAATAATATACGTGGCAATGCAATAGCAGATAGTATTGCAATCGCAGTATGTACTTTTTTCTCATCTGGTAATATAAACAAGAAAAACTTATATCCTAAAATGCCAATTAATCCACCCAAACAATTTAGAATTATGTCATCAATGTCTGATGCTCCAATTCCAAAGATCCCCTGAATGATTTCAACAAACAAACTTACTATAAATACAAATAATAAATTGGTTATTACTCTTTTATTATTTTTGAATAATAGCAAATATGCACCAAGAGGAATAAATATAGCTATATTTCCACCCACATTACCAAAAGCGAATTTTTTTATAGAGGCAGAGCTACTAAATAGATATTCCTTTATACTATAAAAAGGAATGAGATTGATTGACCTATGATCCAAATTAGAGATTCTTGATAAAAACAATATTTTAATTAATAAAAGTATGTAGCAAATGAAAACACCATATAAAAAGAATGTTTTGATCCGTTCTCGTTTAATCATAATTACCCCCTTAAAGTAGAAAATGAATACTCAAAGCTTTTATCTCTCTAAGTATTCATTTTTCACAAGATTATTAATATATATATTGCAATTCACAATACACAATTGCGTCTAAAATCCTTACAATTCTTTAATAATTATTATGAAGAATTATTTTTGCAACATATATTTTTTATTCTAATTTAGTTCGTTATATTTTAACATAATCCAATTTACTTAATAACTAATTTCATTTATTTGTAATAATCATTTAAGACTTCTATACTCTTATATTTAAATCTTATATAAGAATTTAAGTTATCATTTAAATTTAATCTCTAATTGTGTTTAATTTATGAAGGAGATACTCTTTTTTGTTCAATGGATCATAAGTTGTTTTCCAGCATCCACGTGTGCAACAATTCCTATAATTGGACCGCCTAAAATTTGACCCAAGGCATTTATTTGTCCATTTATAGAAAGTACAGTGGCTCTAGCCTTATCGTCTATATGTCCATTAAGCCATACACTAAATATAGGTTCATTTATAGTTCTAAAGGTATTTGTCGCTAAATACGCCATTAACATTAATCTAAAGTTTTTTGTAATAGCAAATATAAACATAAATAATATATAAAATATATTTATACCTACCAAAAGCTTTCCATTATTATTCTTATCATCATCAAGTCTATTTGACATAAAATGCATAACTATTGCACTTGACACCATTCCTGCATTGCTTCTGTTGTGTAGCCAAAGCCCACGCTTTTTTACCCAGATTATGTGCTATTTCAAATTTCTCATACTCTTCTTCAACATAAATTAGTCCAGTTCAAAGCAAATAACCTGTTTCCATTAATCATTATTAATTTCATGAAAGTTGCTCATTTTCAGTAAATTCTCAAATATATTACACTGGTAATATACCACATATTTATCCATTAACTAACAAAATACTTTCTTTACAACAATAGAAATAAGTGCTAATATTAATATAACGATAATAATTATCAATTAATAATAATTATAAATTCAAGAATATAAATAATAACATTATTTTAGATAAATTAATAAATAAGACCAGCTAATAATAGTCAAGTTAATTTTCAAAAAAATAGTTTTTGGAAAAAGAGTATGGCAAACAAACCGTTTCAAAACACGAACGGTTACAGAAATTGGAATAAAATTAAGCGACTTTGTTTAAAGAGTTATTTTCTAGGAACATTTGCTTATGTATTTTGGGATCTCTTTGCTCAAACGGAGTTTGATTTCGGAGAACAGCAAAAATGTAGTTTATAATTTTATGCATTATAGCGACTAAGGCGATTTTAGGCTTTTTGCCTTTAAGGTTTATTTGATAATAATCTAATAGGACTTTATTTATAGGAACTCCATTACGATTGTTACGGATTGAAGCTAGTGCAACAGAATATAATGCTCTTCGACCGATTCGAGTTCCTCTTTTTGAAATTTTATTATCATCGCCTTTAAAATTACCTGATTGATTAACTGAGCTATCAATACCAAAGAAAGCTACAAGATGTTTGGGCTTAAGAAAACCATCAATATCACCTATTTCAGCTATTATAGTAATAGCAGTTAATTGCCCTATGCCAGGAATTGAATCAATTAGTTCAATATTAGCTCTAATAGATTCAGGAAAAGTTTCAGACTGTATAAAATTGTTAATTTTCTGTAACAATGTATCAATCTCTGATTGAATAGTTTTTATTAATGTTATAGAGCTGGCTATTTTGACGGCTAAACCGTCTAACGGTAAGCCAATTATTTTAGCTTCATTAGCAACCTTAAATAATTTGGAATATGTATTTTCCGACCAGATAATGCCCTTTTTAGAGCTATCAAGGAAAATCTTAATTATATTTTCCTTAGGTGCCTCTAAAATTGATTGTGGCGTTGGATATTGACTTAAAAGCTCAATTGAACTTTTAGATGTTGAATCTGAAAATATAGTATTATAGCCAGGAAAAATAACTCTTAAATCAGCGGATAATTTTTTCTTAAAAGTAGAGCTAGTATCTGTAAGTTTGTAATACTCTCTTACAAGATTTTTCAGAAGAAAAATATCAAGGCTAAGTTGTTGTGATAACTTAATGTTTTGAAATTTTCCTATTGTTGCAATAGATAAAGCGTCTTTTTTATCATTTTTCACTTTTCTTATGTCGCCATTTTTGTTAGACTTAGTAACGAGTGGATTGATAACAAATGTGTTATCGAAATATTTATTAAGATAGTGGAAAAGAGATAAATGGTACACGCCAGTGGACTCCATGAAAATTGCAGTTTTCATGTTAAACTCTTCTTCCACTTTTTTTATTTCATTAACTAAGTGGTTGAAGCCATTGAGATCATGCTTTATTTTAAATGACTTCTTATAAATATCACCATTCGGTGCGAGTATTGCAGTATATGAAAAATCAGCTGAAACATCAATTCCTATTACAGGACTATAAAAAAAATTAGACATTGTATATATCTCCTTAAATTAAATTTTAGATATAGAATAGAACTTCCACTCTGTCAGATAGCTTATAACCTTGTTTGTGACACGGGTAATTCCCGAAGGGAAACCCAACCAGCTAAACATAGAATTCTACCTGATGAAATGATACGCTTTTTTACGGGTATAGGTTCTAAAAGACCTCCCAGGAGGTTTACATCTATCTTCTATTCAGGAGTATTATACTAGACTATATAAAACTTGGTTAGATTCCTTTAAGGAATTTAAATAAAAAACTATTTAAGATATGAAATGCATATTCCCTATCGGGGCGTAGGCAAAGTAATAAATTAGAATATTAAAAATAATAAGAGGTGTAATGTTCGTTAGAAAGATAAATAGTTTTCTATCAAATGTTACAACTAGATTATACAAGGAGGTTTTTATTATGAATTATAATATTCTTATTGGGGGCGCTGCAGGTCAAGGCGTTGATACCACTGCTTCCATACTTGAAAAATTGTTAAAAAAGTCAGGATATAGCGTTTTTACTGTAAAAGATTTGATGTCTAGAGTAAGAGGAGGTCATAATTTTTCACTTATACGTTTCGGAACTGAAGAAGTACTTTCCCATACTTATGAAGTTGATGGAATTATTGCATTGAACGAAGATACTGCTGAACTTCATAAAGATAAGCTAAAGGAAAATGGTTTTATATTGAGTGACTCCGATTTTAATATTGATGATGATAGAGCAATAAAAGTTCCTATGAAGAAAATAGCTAAAGAACTTGGAAATACCAATGTTACTGGTACCATTGCTGTTGGTGCAGCTATAAAGCTTTTTGGAATTGAAAATACAAATATAGAAGAAGCTCTAAAATCATCAGTAAAAGAAAGATTTTTAGAAGTTAATATAAAAGCTGCTATGAGAGGTTACGATAGTGTAGAATCTAAATTTAGCTCTCAACCTGGGACCTTCTCAGATTATTTGATATTAAACGGTAATACTTCTTTAGCTTTAGGAGCTATAGCTGCAGGATTAAAATTCTATTCCGCTTATCCTATGTCTCCTTCTACATCAATTCTAGAATATCTCGCATCGATTTCACAAAAAGCAGATGTGCTAGTTGAGCAAGCAGAGGATGAAATCGCAGCAATAAATATGGCTATAGGAGCTTCTTTTGCAGGAGCAAGAGCTATGACCGGAACTTCTGGAGGAGGATTTTGCTTAAAGGTTGAGGCCCTTGGACTATCTGGTATGGCCGAAATACCTTTAGTAGTAGTTGATGTTCAAAGACCAGGCCCTACTACTGGACTTCCAACCAGAACAGAACAAAGCGATCTTAAGTTTGTCATTTCTGCATCACAAGGTGAATTTCCAAGAATGGTTATCGCCATACGTACGATTGAAGATGCATTTTATCAGACTATTAGAGCTTTCAACATGGCAGAGAAATACCAAATTCCAGTAATAATCTTAAGTGACCAATACTTAGGTGATGGTATAGCTTCTGTCAAGTCTTTCGATTTAGATAAAGTTAAAGTTTATAAACCTGCTGAAGTAAATATAAAAGATGGAGAATATTTAAGATATAAAATAACTGAAGATGGTGTATCTCCAAGACTTATTCCAGGAAAAACAAAAAACTTTGTAACAGCAGATAGTGATGAACATGATGAAATGGGTAAGATTACTGAATCTGCAGAAGTAAGAAATGAAATGATGGATAAGCGTATGAGAAAACTTAGTAATTTAAAACTTGATTTAGAAGAACCAGAATTTTTTGGTGATGAAAATTGTGATAATTTGCTTCTAAGCTGGGGATCTACCTATGGTGTTATAAAGGAAGCAGTAAAATTGCTAAATGGAAGAAATGTTGGCAGTTTTGGAGCCCTTTTATTTGGAGATGTGTATCCATTGCCCCAAAAGAAACTTAACGAAAAGGCTAAAGTGGCTAAAAAAATTATTGATATAGAACAAAATGCTACTGGTCAATTAGCGGATCTTATAAGAGAACAAACAGGAATAAACTGCGATTATAAAATTTTGAAATATGATGGTAGACAAATATCTGCAAATGAAATTGTAGATAGAATTATAAAGGAGGTTTAAGATATGAGTGAACAATTTCGTACTTACGAAACAGCTTGGTGTCCAGGCTGTGGTAATTTTAATATATTAGAAAGTTTAAAAAGAGCGTTAACTGAATTAGGAAAGGACCCTTATGAGGTTTTAATGGTTGCAGGAATTGGGCAAGCCGCTAAGTTGCCTCAATATATAAGTGCTAATAGTTTCTGTGGTTTACACGGTAGAGCAATACCTGTTGCAGTTGCTGCTAAAATGGCAAATGATAAGCTAACAGTTATAGTAGATTCTGGTGATGGTGATACCTATGGAGAAGGCGGAAATCATTTTATCCATAATATAAGAAGGAACACTAATATAACTCATTTTGTTCATGATAACCAAATATATGGTCTTACAAAAGGTCAAGCCTCTCCTACTTCTGGAATAGGTTTAGTAACTGGGGCTCAAACTACTGGAAATATCAATGCCCCATTAAATCCTGTAGCTTTAGCTATAACACTTGGAGCAGGCTTTGTTGCCAGAGCCTTTAGTGGAGATATGGATCAGCTTGTTTCAATTATGAAGGAAGCAATTTCTTATAAAGGATATGCTATGGTGGATATTTTTCAACCTTGCGTAACTTTTAATCATATTAACACTTTCTCCTTCTATAAAAATAGAGTTTATTCTTTAGATGAAAACTACGACCCTAGCAATAAACTTGCTGCACTAGAAAAAGCTATGGAGTTTGGAAATAAGATTCCAACTGGAATTCTATATAGAGAAGATAAGGAAAGCTTTAGTGAAAGAAATGTTGTTTTAAATAAAGATACAGCTCTTATTGACAGACCTTTCAATCCTTCTATTATAGAAGAACTTATTTCTCAGCTTGTATAATTTAATTTATAGTTATGAGCATTAAAGATTATTTCAACAAACAAACTTGATATAAAAGAGCAATAATAAGTTTGTTATTGCTCTTTTATCCTTTTTGAATAATTACAAATATAACCAAAGGAAATAAAACTAATTTCACTTATTTGGTCTATTTAATAATTTAGTTTTCAAAAAAAGAAGCTGATAGCGGTTGTCTTTCTGTGAATCTTTTAAAGCTATGTTTAGGATATCCTACCATTACAACTCCTGTTATTTTCTTTTTCTCTGGAATGTTAAAAATCTTGTACATTGGCGAATTATCACTACGAGCACAAATTTCAAATACTCCTGCCCAACATGATCCAAGCCCAAGAGATGGCGCATATAATTCAAGATACGATAATGAAAGAATTGAATTTTCTCTACCATTACGAAAATCTTCATCAGCCAAAGTTATAATTATACTAGGTGCATCTCTTAAGATAGTGTCAACTTTAGTATTCTTGTAGCCACTAATCATTCCTGCTAATACCTTACTCAAAGTTTCATTATTTTCAAACCAGTTAATGCATTCCTCAACTGCTAATTGAATTGTTTTTTTATCGTCTACTATTAGATATGATATACCTTGTGAATTACTTGCAGTTGGTGCCAAATGTGCAACCTCAACAAGTTCCAATAACTTTTCTCTTTCAACTGGTATATTCTTATATGAACGAATAGATCTTCGTGATCTAATAAAATTCTTTGCTTCTTCTGAATTTAGCTTTTTGATTTCTCCTATCTCACTTTGCATAGCTAATGGAGATTTCTTATTATCTATAGCCTCTTTTGGACATACAGCTACACAATGACCACATTCTATGCATGCATTAGGATTGACTTCTTTTGGGCCATCCGCTTCTAGTTTTAATACTCCTGTTGGACATTCCACCACGCACATTCCACATTTTATACATTTTTCTTTACTTACAGTTATTAAACTCATTTTTATTCACTCCTTATTAATTTTTGCACTCGCATAATAATACGAATACACTCAATTTTTATTTGATTTATAATACATGTTAAAACAATTATTGTAACTTTCCATGTGTCATTGCTTATTTCACATCTCATCATGTTTTTTTGAGTGGACATATTTGTTTTTCTATTTCTCCCTCTTTAATTGGGATTAGTTTCAAAACTTTTTTCTTAACCTAGTTGCTTCTCATTAATTAGGATCCATTAAAAATTTCCCCAAGACTTGCTTCTCCTCATTAATTTTTCATTTTAAATCATGCCTAGTGCATTTCCATAAATGTATCATATCCTATTATCACCTCCTTTAGCCATGCTTAGTATCTTTTTGAGAACAATCATTCTAATTGATCTAAAAAAATTATGTATTCAATAAATCAGAAAATCTACAATATTATTCGATTTTCTTTATTCACTAAATTTCTTGTATTACTGATTTGAATAGTGGTTATACTTTTCTAATATGTAAAAGTGCTCAGCAGAACATAACAGTTTTGAGAACGCCAATTCTAATTAGTATAAAGAAATTAGCTATTTAATAAATCCATAAAAAAATCTGCTATACGATGCAATTTTTCTTTGCTCGCTGACATTCTTAACTGCACACGAATTCCAAGCAATGTATTTTGAAGTATTTCTGATAAAACTTCTGGATCATATTTGCAAGAAAATTCACCTATCTGTTGTCCTTTTCGAACAAGATCAGCAAGTAATTGTTCTGTTTGCATAAATATCTTTTCTACTTTTTCTTCTATCTCTTTATCCCTAAGAGCCATCTCTGTTGCTGAATTTACAATTAAGCAACCCCATTGTTTATCTTCATATCCTTCTATAGTAAAATCAAAGATAAATTTTATAGCTTGTTTTGCTGTTTTTGCATGTGAAATTCCAGCCTGCATTTTATTTTTTATTAATTCTGCATAAAAATCTACAGTTCTTAAGAATAATGTGTGTTTATCACCGAAGGTATCATATAAACTTCTACGATGGATTCCCATATGCTCAACTAAATCATTTAAAGATGTCTTTTCGTAACCTTGTTTCCAAAATAGTTCCATTGCTTTCTGAAGAACTACATTTTCATCAAATTCTCTGCTTCGTCCCATCAAGTTCCCTCCTTTATAGAATTAATATTAGCATTTTGAGAACGATCGGTCAAGAATTATTTACATACTTAATCGTACCTATATTTTCGCACATTACATGCTGGAAAGAAAAGTTACCTGGCACAACGCAAAAGCACCTACCCTAGCCTACAATTTTCTGCCTAAAACACTTCACTAAATGAGTTTATATCTAATTTCTCTTTTGATCTTGCTCTTAATATAACGTGGCATCCCTTTGAAGCCAATTCTTCTGCATATGCTTTTCCAACACCAGATAACGCTCCTGTAACCAAGGTAACTTTTCCCTTATAATTAAACATCCCTTTGCCTATTAAAATGGATCAATTATTTGCCTCTATTATTTCCTTCAATTTAACATTTTGATTAATAAATCTAGCTCTACTTTTTTCCTGTTTAAGTCGTATAGCATTCTGTGGACAATGATTAATACAGGCTAAACACTGCTCACAATTTCCTTTATAAACAGGTTTAGTATCTACATTAATATTATTTACTGGGCAAACTTTCTCACAAACTTTGCAGCTATTACAGGTATCTTCTACATAGAAATTCTTATCATATTGAGCGTTAGCCTTAGTCTTAGAATGAAAATTTTTTAATATTGCTTCAATACATTTTATAACTGCCGAATGTCTCTTGATATATACTTTTTTAACCTTGATATCATTGATTATTTGTGCAAGGCTTTCTTCTATCTTTTTCTTTGGCTCTTTTTTTATCTCTTTAGCCATATCAAACACCGGAAGGTAATTGTCAACCATAAGTATTTCATTAATGTATGAAAACTGGATTTGATTTCTTTTTCCAATTTCTAAAAGCTCAGGTATGACTGCTCCTGAAAAAGATCCAAAAGACACTACGGCAAAAATATATTTACTTTTTAGTTTAATTTTATTTAGAAACTCCTCAACAATTTCAGGAACTCCTCCATAATAACTCGGAAATACAATACCAATCTTTTCATCTTCAAACTCAAACTGTCCTAGTTTCATTAACTTAGGAATAGAATAACTTTCTCCTCCAATTCTCTTTGCCACATATAAATTGTTGCCAGTTCCTGTAAAATAAAATATTTTCATAATGCGCTCCTTTCAGATGTTTCACTTGTAACTTCTTATGGACTATAGTATAATTTGATAACATAAATAATTCAAGTGAATATAGGCTAGCTGTTACAAAAGGAGGAATATTGTTTATGACTAATAAATACAATGCTGAACAGAATAAGATTACAAAAGAGAGTATTTTAGGTGCTCTTATGTCTTTAATGGAGAAAAAGGACTTCAAGAATATATCTATTACAGAAGTATCACAAAAAGCTGGTGTATCACGGATGGCTTTTTATCGTAATTACAGCATAATGGAAGATATCCTTATTGATCATCTAGACGATATGTTTAGAGAGTATTCAACCCTTTTAAATCATAAAGAAATAAGTAATTATGAAATGACACGTTTATTTTTTTACTATTTTAGACAACATCAAAAATTTATTGAAAACCTACTAAGGTCTAAATTAACCCACTTAATACTTGAACGATCTATTGAATTTCTTAATATATACTCAAAAACTATAACATGCACCATGGATTGCTCTCCTGAATTTGAAAAATATAATATTGGATTCATTGCAGGCGGATTTTTTAATGTATTGATGATTTGGTGCAAAAGTGGTATGACAGAGAGTGACGAGAAGATGGCAGAAATTGTTCATGATAGGCTTTCAAATCATATTGCTGGAATCACCTTAACAGATTTCTGATTAAATCCAAGATATATACGAAGTATGGGAAATGGATAAAAAAGATTCGCTACTGACTTAACTCTAATTTAAGAATATATTAATAATGCATTATTGGAGTCATCCTCCCATACAATGTCTAAAATATTATCATAGAAATGCATTTACATAAAAAGTTCCCCACTTTCTAGTCTGAGCTGACTTTAGTTGATACATTTCCTTAAACATAATTTCTCATTTGTTTATTTCAAGAACTGGATACTCCTAATTTCATAAAATAACTATTGAACATCCCCTAATATTTTAAAGTACTTATATGATAGCCATAAACTTCTTCCTACCATTGAAGCACACCCAAATGCGAGAATTCCTATACCTATAAAGCTAGTTATATTTCCGCCAATATATCTAAAAGCCGATTTTACAACGATAAGGAAAACATAGACTCCAAGGCTTAAGTACGATTCATTATAATAAACCTCACCTTTAGCTTCATCCTTACTATATTTTAATGTTCTTCCACGAATTATTCCCACTCCTATACCAATAATTGAACAAATAATTATTATCATAATCTCTTTCAATGAAAAACTTAATGTTTTTGCATAATCTTCAACAATCATTAGAATAAGTAGTATAGGTAACAACCATAAATTAGGGAACTTAATTCTTTTATTCTTTCCATTAAGTATCCTTAAAAACTTTAATACTATAAAAATCAATAAAATATAAACCATTGACACTAATTCCACCTCTAAACTTTATTTTCTATTCCTCAAAATTTTCTAATATAATAATACAAACACTTTGGAACTATAGATAATAACAATCTCTCAATATCTTATCTTTTAAAGTCTAATTATTAACAGTAATTGTAAACCTAATTTTTATACCTACCTTGGATACAGCTGTCTCTAATAATGACACCTTTACTAAACCTAAGAATTTCACTTAGTTAAGCTCGCTGTAATAAATATTATAAATTTAGAATACATATGGAATTAACGCCCATGATTCTTTTATATATTTCTCATATTCTTTACCAAATTCTAATACTAAAAATCTTTGTTCCCTATTTATTTTTATAATATAAGTAGTTAAAATAATACAAAATCCTATGATAGAAGCTAAACTTCCAAATGTAAGAAAAGTTCCAAAAAAGCCACATACTATCCCTGTATAAATGGGATTTCTTATATATTTATATGGGCCACTACGAACTAATCTTTGCTCCTCTACTTTCTGAATGGCTCCACTCCAATTTCTACCTAATACTATTCTAGCCCATATTGCAAATAAAAGAGAGAATACTAAAATTACGATACCTATGTATTCAACATATTCATAATTAGGTATTATCCTATTCCATAAGAATATATTTTTAAACTGAAAAAAGGTAATAGCATAAGAAATTATTACAAACATTAAATGCAATATTCTTGGCATACTCTTTTGACCACTTGATTCTTTCTTTACATTTGACCTAGTTTTCATCGCTGCTAATATCCAGTAAATCCAAAATATACCCCAAATATAACTAACTACAGTAATATTACTCATAAAGTCCTCCTCACATTTTATTAGATTTAATCATCACTTTTAATATATTTTTCTGCAATTTCTATAAACGTATCCTTTGTCACTGAATTCATGTCATGTAAAAATTTTAATATAGTAGCTTTCTCCTCATCATTATATTGAGCGATAATATCTTTTTTCTTATTATATGATTTCTCATGAATTCTATTATGAATTTCACACACATTTAATCCTAATTCCGTCAAATCATAATATACTTCTTTATTATTCCCTTCCTTTTGATACTTCGATACATAGCCTTCGTTTAATAACTTTTTACACATTTTAGTTATAGCACCTGTTGTCATTCCTAATTCTTGTGATAGCTTAGTTATATTTGCATCTTCGATATATTCAATAGCTGCAATGCAATGAATTTGTGAAAAAGTAAGTTTATTCTTTATATTAGGAACATCTATTTCATTATTTTCTTGTATTTTCTTTAATGAAAATATAATCTCATTAATGATATCCATATTAATTTCCCCCTCGACATTTCTTCCTCGGAAGTAATATTATATTATAATATTATTTCTTCCATGTCAACAATTTTAAATTTAAAGACTTACTCCTAGATTCAATTAAGCACTTTTAATACCTAATACACAACTCCCACTGTTAAAAAATATAATCATTCTAGACTAAATGTTGAGAATTTAATTAATCCTCCCCTAATACCTGTATAGGTTGTTGAATAACTAATTTTTACAAATGGTTATTTAAGAAAATATTCTTAGAAATTATATATTCCAAGGATATTTTCTAGTTTTTATTCCTTGCTGCTTTTTGTTAAATTCATCTATTAAGTACGCTAATAAGACCCATTTTATATGACGTTCGTATCGGGCTTGCCCATAAAGCCTTGGGTTTTCTAAGTTATATAATCCCTTTAATACAGAGAATAATTGCTCTATTTTCAATCTGTTTTTATATAATTTTGATCCAATAGGAGATTGAATAAACAAAGCATTTTCATATCGTTTATCAGTAAATGACTCAATACTTTTAGCCTTACGCATATTTATATCAGTTAACAAATTAAATTCTAAGCTAGAAGCAATTTCAAACCATTCTAATGAATCATATGCTGCATCTGCAAGTATTAAAAATGGATTATAAATTTTAGCTTCATATAGTAAATCTGAGACTTGATTATCATAAACATTAGCTGTTGTTAAATAAAAAACTAGAGGAATTATAATATCACTAACTGCTGCAATACAGTGTAATTTATAACCTTTATAATATCCAAGGCGGGTACCCTTACCGGATTTAGCTTCGCTATCGTATTTTGAACTTCTTAAAGCAGTTCCATCTATTGCACACAGTCTAGTTTCAGGATTGATAAGTTCAACAAGCATAGCATAAATACCATAATATATATGTTTCTCTAAAATTTTAGTTCTTAATGAGAATGTAGAATAATCTGGTACTTGATTGAGTTGAATTATAGACTGAAACACATAGTCTTGCTTTATACGATATTCAAGCTCTCTTAAACTGAAAATACTACTTTTAACGCCATATAATATACATGCAACTATTTGTTCATCTGAATACTTACGTGGTCGCCCTTTAGTACTTTTAATATTCGAATTTAATTTAGCAAATGCAATTTTAACAGCTTCAAAAATTTTATAATGGTCATTTTCACTTTTAATATTTGATGATATAATCATATTTGAGTCATTCCTTATGTGATATATTTGGGTTTTTCGCGAAATTATTATATCACAAAGGGATGACTTATTTATTTTTTACAAATTCTGTTTATTCAACAACCTACTGTAGTTAAAAATAACATGTCTTAAGCAAGAACTAAAAAACCACCGGCTTAACCGGTGGTTCTGATTCTTATTCACTAACATTACAATTTAGAATTAAAGAACTAAGATGATTGTAATGAAAATTGTTCTAAATACTTGGATAAACTTTCAATATTAAATTGCATATGACGATCATTACCCTCAAGTTTACTTAGCATTATACCACCTTCTAAGGCTGAAAAAATGAAAGTAGCAAGGGCATCGATGTCAAGATTTGACCTTAATTCACAGTTCTGTATCCCTTGATAAAGAATTTCCTTAATATATTGCAACATCCTTTCAAGGCTTTTTTGGGCTTTTTTTCGTAACTCAGGATGAGTATCATCACTTTCAATAGCCGTGTTCAATAAAGGACATCCTCCGATAAATGGGGGATGTTCCGTAACTTGTTCATATACCCTAAATATAGCTAGAATTTTATCAATCGCTGACTGTTGATTATCCACAGCTTCGGTAAATTTTTCATTAACAATTCCTACTGCGTAATCATATGCCTCAAGCGCAATCTCATCCTTACATGCAAAGTGACGATAAATCCCCCCTCTCTTGATTCCAGTTACTTCAGTAATATCAGAGAGCGAAGATCCTGCGTAACCTCGCTGGTTAAAAAGTTCAGCCGATTTCTTAATTATATACTTGCGTGTATTTTCTCCTTTAGTCATAGTATCTATCCTCCAAGGAATGTAATTCTTCGTAATTTCATCCTCATTGCACATGTTATTTTTTTAATTATTATAGCATATCTCCAAAAATTTAAATAGTTATTGCAAGCCGGGGTTTATTTCTTGGATGAACCTGATCTTTTAATCCAAAATGCCAATTATATAATTATAAATAATAAAAAATATTCCAAGCACCAGAAATACGAATATAAATTTGCACTTTCTTAATGGTTGTGTTAACATAGTAAAAAAGATATCGTTCAGTATCTTTTTATTATATTAAAATGAGGTGAAGAAAATGAACGACACATGGTTTAAAGAACGTAAGTATGCTTGGATCGGCTTGGCTGCTTTGTGGATTATCGGCTTTATTGGCGCATTATTGCGTTTCATTATGGCTACTTATCAAGTTCAAATTTCTCAAGATTTGAATATAAGTAGAAGTTTGATTTCTATGGCATGGTCAACCAACCTACTAATTGCAGCATTATGCACCCCAATAGGAGGATGGATTGCGGACCGCTATGGACCTAAGAAATTAATGCTACTAAGTACAATATTTAGTATCTTAGGGACAAGTATCGTTTTTGTGGGGCATAATTCTACTTTGTTTTTTATCGGATATGGAGTCATATCAGGTTTTTACGGTATAGGAGCCTCTGCCACATATATTCTAATATTTGACTGGTTTAAGCATCATCGAGCAAAAGCTACTGCACTTCTGGCAAGCTCATCATCTATTGGTCTCGCCGTTTGCACTCCAATTTTTATCTCGAACACTTGGTTAACATGGAAGGACGCATTTCTTATTTCTTGCCTGCTCAGCCTTTTTGTTGCATTGCCAGTTATTCAGTTTCTTATTCGGAATCCTGAAAATCCACAGAAGAAAGCAAAAGAATCCAAACAACCAAAAGTGAAAATGCTTTTCAAAGGTCCTCATATGTTATTATTTCTATTTATTGGTTTTGCATTATTTACATGTGGGTTTAATATGGGTACTGTAGAAATGAATTTAGTGGCTATTTATCAATTGTCTAGCGTAAAGCCTGCTTTGATTGCCGTATCCATGAGTACCTTAGGAATTATGGAAATAATCGGTTCCTTTATTTTCGGATATCTTTTGGATCGTATCAATAAATTTACAGCGATGTCGTTGTTATACGGGATACGCATCTTAGCGTTTATAATTTTGTTTGTACATTCGCCATGGTCGCCAATTGTGTTTGCAGTCTTCTTCGGATTTACTTACCTAGGTGCTGTACCAGGAGGAATGTTAATTGCTAACGAGAATACAAAAGAAAAAGGAAAGTTCATTGGAAGTCTCCTTCTATTCCATCAAGCAGGCGGGATCATTGGTAGCTTAATCGGAGGTGTTTCCTTTGATATCAGTAAGAGCTATCAACTACTCATTGGTTTTGATATGCTTCTATGCATTTTAGTTACCATAGGGTATTTTACGAATTATTGGCTACGATACAAAAATACTTTATATGTAAGTAGATATACAAATGAGGTTAAGAAACTACACTAAAATGATCAATAATTAAGTATCAATATATTTTAAGTTTCCATCTACATGTTCTAAGTAATGAGAATTTGATCTTAATGATTTACATTTTAGCCAATAAAAAAAACGCTATAATTTTATTATCACCCAAAGATTTTTCTTTCCTAATCTGAAGATCTGTTTTTCCATCTTAAAATTATGTAAAAACCTAGGACTTTCTCAAGCAAATAATCCTCAAACCCGCATTATACAAGCATATTCTTCAGAATATTAGAATATATATTCTAGTATTCTGAAGAATAAATATTGTTAAGAATATATCTTCTTAATAATATTTTAGAATTATGTACTTAGTTACTAATCATATTATTTTTATCTAATCCATTCTTTACAAGAATAGAATATAACGCACCATCTGCTTTCATATCATTAATTGCTTTATTTAATGCGTTTAATAAAAAAACATCATCTTTTTTAACTGCTATTCCCATTACTCCTTGTAACTCAGGAATATAGCCTTTTAACTGCCTTAGCAAAGGATCTTTTTCCTTTATATAGTAGTTTATAATAATAGAATCAGCTAAGCCCGCATCAATTTTCCCACTACTTATAGCATTAAATAAATCAGTTGTACTATCCAAACTTAATGCATCTTTTATTAAGTTATTTTTCTTCCACTTTTTCGCTAGATCTTCAAATATTGTTCCTTTTTCTACTCCAATTACTGCATTTTTTAAATCACTCATAAAATTAATTTTTGAAAATCTTGGTACAATAACAGTTTCTGATTCTTTATACAATGGCTTAGTAAACGCTACTAGTTTTTCACTTTCAGGAGTTATAAATATTCCACCAACTGCTATATCTATGCTATCATCGGCATTAAATTTATTTAACAAATCTGCAAATGTTACTTCCTTAATTTCAACCTTATTAATTCCAAGCCGCCGTGTAATTTCAGTTATGACATCCGCATCAATTCCACTCATCTTATTTGTTTCGGCATTTATCCAAAAGAATGGAATTTCCTTTGATGGTGCAGCAATAGTTATTATTCCTTTTTCTTTTATCATTTCCAATCTATCTTTTTCTATTGAGCTATTTGCCATTATAGTTTCCCTAGGCGCTATCATAAATCCAATTATTATTCCAATAATATTTATAATAACAATTGAAGTAAATATTTTTTTCATAAATAAAAATCTCCTTTAAAACGATAAACATATCTTTAAATTATTATTTGGAATTTAAATTTAAATTATCCACATTTGAAAAAATTCAAACTTTTAAAAATAATACTTTACCTTTTATGTTAGCCTTTAAAGCGAGATCAATGATCAGTTTACTTTACCATTGAGTAGTATCCATCACATATTATTCAACTTCCAAAGAGCATGTATTTTATTTACTACGTCAAATCTACATATAAAATGCAACTTTTCAAATAAAAAATTGGAGAGATCGCAACTTCACTCAGAATATTGCGACCTCTCCCAATTTTATATTTAGTTTTTTCTTAATAGCTGATTTTTTTTGCTCATAAGTTTTGAATTAAATTCTAAATTTCTTTTATATGAATAATAGCAAAAACTCATCCCCAAAAACTCTGCAGTTATTAAAATAGATATTAGCTCTATAATTGAAGCAATTTTTTTATATACAAAATAGTAGTAAATAGATGGTAAGCAGGAAATCCCCCCTATTACTATAAATACACAAACAAAAGCTAGTAATGCACTTTTTTGTTTTATTCCAACCAGATAAATAAAAACAGATCTAGAAATAGTACCAATAACTCCTCCAATAATAGAAAACATAATTAATTCTTCTATAATTCCTACATTTATATTTTTAACAATCATCTGAGTCATACCAACAACTATACCACATAGCATGGATATAATAAGATTAAATAAAAAATCCTTTAAATTCTGTTTCATAATTTACGCACCTCACAATCCGAGATATTGCTTAAAGTTATTTAGATATTTTCTTGTGACATATACTTCTTCATCCATATCTATGAGCTTTAATATAAGCTTGCTGTTAAACCATGAAATTATTCTATCTACTTTCACTATATTTACAACAAAGCATTTACTTACTCTTATGAAACCTTTTGCTTCCAATCTTTCTTCAAGTTCATAAAGCTTTTCTTTTACTTTATACTTTTTATCCTTGGTCATGCAAAAAACCTCATTTCCCATAGCTTCGAAATAATATATCTCATTATAATTTAATACTTTAAGCTCATCCTCATCACATCTTCCTGTGATTATATTTTTAGCTTCTTCTTTGCTGCCTGAAATAGAATCTAAATAACCAATCAAAATATTTATGGTTTCTATATCAAAGTATACCCCTATTTTGCCGCTCTTTAAATCAAATCCTTTTTCGATTAAACATACATCAGCATTTTCATTAATCTTTATTTTGCGATTTGTAAGGATTTCTTCCAGCATTATTTTTAGATTTTCGCTGCAAATTAAATCTAACTCCATGTAATTTCCCCTTTTGCTTTAAACTTTAAGCAATGCCTTTCTGACAAGGATATATTAAAAACTTAAACTCTATCCTCTCGAGGATGTTCAAAAAAATAACAAATCAGTATGCTAGTCTATTTTGTGCTATAATTCGCCTATAAATCTCACTAATAGCCTGCAACTTTAGATCCTTGTCTAACACAAAATATACACCTTAAAAATAGCAGTTATGCTGCATATAAGAACTTCTCATTGCATCTTTTACTTGTTATTTTCCTTCACATCCCCTACTTTAAACTTCAGGCAATACCCCTGGAATTATAATTGATAGCATAATTCCTAAAATCACCAGCCCATTCATAATTATAACAGTCATAATATTATGCCCTGATAATTCTATAATAGCATTAATTAAATAAATTACAGCCCATATTTTTGTTATTACTATATTAACTTCTATAAATAAAGAAGATTTTCCAAATTCCTTTTCATATCCTCTTCTAGCATCATACATTGTATAAGGTCTTCCCATCATAATAGAAATGAAACCCGTTAAAGCTAATACTGTATATGAAGTTAAATATTTATATTCCATAATGGAATTAATTCCTAAATAGAAATATAATATATTAGAAATAGTAAAATAAGCTACTAATACTATCGACATGATTCCTATATTTTTATTAATTATATCTCTTATAAAAAGCATCAGTATAGAAGCAAATCCCAAAACAAGGCATAAATTACTCGAAATACTCCAAAAGAGCATTAGTGGCAGAAAACTTAATGTTACATTGAGAAACGCTTTTGAACTACTACCCATTATTTTTCCCTCTATCTTTCTCAAGTGCCTTTTTATGACCTGTGATCATGAAATCAACCATATTTTTCTGTACATGCTCCTTGAATTTTTTTCTTTTCATAAGATATCTCATAACTTTCCCTTGAGCTTTTTCTTTTAAAGGAACTTTTTTAATTAGCCTATTTTTCTTATAGTATTTATAATCTTCTAAGAAAATAGCTCCTAGCCCTCCTTCTATTGCATCTGCGAATAGTTTACTTCCAGCTATATTTAAAAATGTTTCAGGCTTAAAATAGTTTCTTTCAGAATAATTTATACTCATTTTAGCAAAAGCATATATTTGATTGTCTATAAGAGAGTTATCTTCAGCTTCATCAGTGACAAATCCAATTAAATTGCCTCCTTGTGTATGAAACTCTAATATCTGTCTTAAATTTTGATCTTCACTTAATTTCCCTGAAATTATATATCCTATGTGTTTACCTCTGAATATAGGAACATGGTTATATCGAAAACTTCTATCATAAATAAGCTTAAAACGTGAAGATAAATATCTATCCTTTATACTTCCTGCAAAAATTATGATATCTGCATTATTAATGATATGGTCTAAAAACTCCCTATAACCATCTTTACCATCATAAACACATTTATTTTCAGCTCCACATTTACAGCAACCAAGACATGCCCCTTTTATATCAACCTCATTAAGATTAAGGATCTCTACAGAACCTTTTACAAAGCTTTTATATTTGTCAATCATCTCATTAAGATTATTATCTTCTTTAGCAGCGTCTGTAATTATGATTATTTTTTTATTTGTATTAATAACTTTGTCTGTCGCTCCTGCACTATATTCAAAGTTACTTTTACTCACTGAATTATACAATTTACTAGTTGTTAAACCTTCATTTGCAAAATCAAGTAAATTTTCAAAAAACACTTTAAGCTCTTTTCTTCTATTTTCCTTAGTTAAATCCTGCATCTCGTGAGATAAATATTCCACATAGTTCATGCCTAAATCTTCAGAAATTGCCCTGATATAATTATGTGCATGAATATCTGCATAATGAATAGACGTAGAAAATGCAGCAGTATACTTATCCTTAAAATAGCTTTCTAATTTCTTTTCAAATATAAGTTCAATAAATCTCTTATAATTAGAATGCACTAAAGCATGATATAGCGGAAATGCCCATATAACTGCATCTGCTTCCTGAACCATTGTGCATAAAGCTTTTAATTTTTCAGTATCTTTTTCATAACTTTTTACTTCCTTAACAATATGGATATACTGAAATTCATGTTTTTCATAATTTTGTTCCAAATACTTCATTGATTGCATTGTAACACTTTTCTCAAACTTCGGACTCCCATTTAAAACAACTATTTTCATAACCAATACCTCCGCTTCTTTATATTTTCATTCTATTAGAAAACATGAATTAAAACCATAGATTTTGCTTAAGATGCAATTTAAATAAAATAAGATGCATTAATGATCTGCAAAAATTAAGAGAACCTCCTCTATATGGATTTGGTTCTCCTCTGATACTTAAATTAATAATATACTAAATCAATTTGTGTATCTCTTCAAATAATATCTGAATTCCTAACTTTATCTTGTCTTTTGTAAGTTTAGATATGCACAATCTAAAACAGCTTATTCTTGAACTATTATCTATAAAAAACGCCTTTCCCTCTGCTATATAAATCATTTTTTCATTTAATCTTTTATTTAGCGTTTCCATATCAATATGCTTAGTAAACTGCATCCATATAAAAAATCCTGTATCTGGAATAAATAGTTCCACGCCCTCTGTATTTATGTTTTTTAAGCAGTCCTTTAAATAATTCATTTTTTTCATATATGCAAATTGGATTCTTTGAATATGCTTTTTATACATTCCACTATTAATATAAATTTCTAAAGCTCCTTGTTCTAATGCTGATGTACTCAAATCATAATATCTCTTATGTTTCAAAAATTCACTTTTTAATTTTTCTTGAAGTACTACTGCTCCTAGCCTTATCCCTGGCATAAATGTTTTAGAAAAGCTTTTTAAATATATAACCCGTTCCCATATATCATAATAATAAATTGGTAATGATTTTTTGTTTTTATCTAAATCAGCTAAATAATCATCTTCAACAATGTAAACATCATATTTTTCAGCTAACTCTGCAATACATCTCTTATCTTTTTCCGAATAACTTGTCCCTAAAGGGTTATGTAATCTTGGGATTGTATAGAAAAACTTTATATCTTGATTTTTAAATATATTCTCTAGTTCTTCCAAATTTATGCCATTAAAATCTCTGTTTATTCCTATTAATCTTTCTCCATTCATCTCTACCAATTTGTGTATCAAACTATATGTTGGCTGCTCAACTAAAATATTCTTTTTCCCATTTGGAAAAGACATTTTTGAAAGAATACTTATTGCCTGTTGTGAACCTGATGTAATACATATTTTGTCCATGGAGGTGAATATTTGATATTCAGAAAAGAAGTTAACCAATGATGCTCTTAAAGATTTAAATCCTTCAGTATCACCATATATAAACAAGTCATTCTTATATAACTCAACCGCTCTATTTATACAATGATTAAATTCCTTATACGGAAGTAATCTGGAATCAGGCACTACTAAAGAAAAATCAATAATGTCATTTTCAGCATTCTCTTCAGAATTATTTTCCACAAGGTAATATCCACTCTTAGGAATAGAGTATATTCTATGATTCATTTCAAGTTCTTTATAACCTCTTATTATTGTGGATTTATTACATCCAAACTTATCAACCAAAGTTCTTATTGGAGGTAACCTTTGCCCTTGCTTTAACTCATTTCTTTCTGCAAGTTCTTCAATATATTGTATGATAATTTTATATTTCTTTTTCATAATCGCATCCTTCTATTTATCTTAATTTCTCAAGCATCTTAACACTTTTATACCGGTACAAAATACTTTTTTAAAGATTGTACTGTATACTCTAAATTCTTATAATTCCATTATATGGTTAATGAATAATAAATTGTAAATTAATTACTCATTTAATTTCAATATACACTATTTAATCTATGTTTTAATAAAATTACAACAAACATAAAGGAGTTAAGTATGGAAAAGTATCAAAAAAAAGCAATATTATATCTTGTAATTGCATCAATTTTATGGAGTATTGGAGGCCTATTTATTAAATTAGTAAATTGGAATCCTATTGCTATTACTGGAGCGCGTAGCGGTATAGCAGCAATAGTTATGTTATTATACTAAAAAAAGCCAGCAATACACTTAGGAAAGACAAAGCTGCTAGGTGCATGCACGTATTCATCCCTTCTCATATTTTTTGTTACTGCTAATAAACTCACAACATCGGCAAACGCTATACTTCTACAGTTTACAGCGCCTATATGGGTATTATTATTTTCAAAAGTTTTCCTAAAGGAAAAAATTAAAAAATCTGATTTAGCCGTAATTATTTTTGTCATACTTGGAATGATTTTATTCTTTATAGGGGATTTAGGACTTGGCAATATTATAGGAAATTTTATTGCAATACTCAGCGGTATTTCAATGGCTGGAACTGTTATATTTCTAAAACTTATAAAAGATGGGTCTCCTGTTGAAATGACTTTCCTGGGAAATATAATTACATTTATTATATCTATACCTTTTTTCTTTCAATCAGTTCCAAACTTAAATAGTATTTTGGGATTATTAATCTTAGGAATATTCCAATTAGGAATTTCTTATATATTTTATACATTAGCTGTTAAGCAGATTTCTCCTATTGAAGCAATCCTAATTCCTGTATTAGAACCACTGCTCAATCCCTTTTGGGTATTTTTATTCACTGGTGAAATACCCGGAACTTATGCCTTTATAGGAGGATTAATTGTACTTACATTTACCTCCTCAATTAGTTGCTGATAGAATAAGAAAATTTGAAGACAACAGTTAAACTATTTATAAACTAGAATTTTTCTTATTAAGATGTATAATTGATGTAGTTTTAAGATAAGCTCTAAATCACTAAACAAAAAATAGTCATATCAATGAGTCTTTAGCTAGCAGTAACTTCTGCAAAGTCATGTACTAAAGGCTTTGATACGACTATTTTTTCTTAATTTTCATATATGAAGAATTTACAATCAAAAATAGTTCAATTAGAATTATGACATTGATAATTTTGCCATGGTTTTTTATAAAGAACTAATATTATAATCGTTGTTTACATACATTTTAATATACCACTTTTTCAACTTACAACTATAATGCTCCCATATCTCTAGCAATATAAAGAGAAGGATATTTAGCATTGAAATTTAGTTCGCTTTTAATACGCGCTGTATCTAATATCATATCCCATTGGTTAAAACTTGGCCAACCACCATTTGGAGGTACCTGCTCTGGTTCACCTTGTAGCTTATAAAATTCACCTACAGTAATAGGGTTATCATCAGCAACATTATATATACGCCCCCCAATACCAGGTGTACTAACAGCAAGCAGTAATGCTTGACTGACATCTTGGTGATGCACTACTGACATCGCTTTTGAAGGGTTCCAGTTACTTAGAAACGGTAAAATTTCTTGAATGTGTGGGTCATTATCACCATAAACAAATCCTAGTCTCATAATACGAATATCTAGTCCTTGTTCATGATATAATTCAAGTAGAGCTTTTTCTGCAGCCATTTTTGTTTTAGGATATAATGCCGTTGCTGTAAGAACATCATCTTCCATACATGGTCTATTTACTAGAGAATTGTTATATACATTGCCTGTGCTTGTAAAAACAAATCTTGTGACACCTGCATCTAATGCTGCTTTAGCGAGTGTAATAGTTGCATCTATATTGATAGCTTTAGCCATTTCTTCACTAATATCACCTCGAAATTGAGCTGCTATATGTACAACAGCATCAACACCTCGTACGGCTTCAATTAGATTTTCATTATCTAAAAGATCTCCTAATACTACTTCTGCCCCCTGTTCTTTTAAAGTGGATGCACCTTCTAAGTTTCTTACAAGAATACGAACCTCATGACCTTTCTTAAGTAAATACGATACAAATCGACTTCCAACCTTACCTGTTGCCCCTGTTACAAATATTTTCATAAATTAATTCACTCCAATCTAAATAGTTTTGTTTATCAGTTATTTTTATGTTATATTGCTAATATATCAGAGTTAAAATAATTCAACCACATTGTGGTTATCCTACGATTGAGAGTAGTAGGATAAGAGGAGGAAAATAAATGAAAGAAATTACATTACAGCAGTCGTTAGGTGAATTTTTGCGTGCAATTAGAGAACGCATTACGCCAGAGCAGGTTGGATTACCCTCACATGGACGCCGCCGTACACCTGGACTTCGTCGTGAAGAAGTCGCTCAGCTTGCCAATGTAGGAATTTCTTGGTACACATCTATAGAGCAAGGTAAAGACGTACATCCTTCTTATCAAATATTAGAAAGTTTAGCTAATGCCTTAAGCTTGTCCGAAGATGAACGCCGATATCTGTTTTTATTATCTAAATCTGATGAAATGGAAGAATCAAAAATTTATAAAGAAATTAGTACAGGATTAGAAAGAACTGTTTTCGCATTGGAGCCTAATCCTGCATATATAATGGATAAATACTGGGATGTACTATTATGGAATCGTGCAGCAGAATTTTTATTTAAATTTCCTTCATATTCTACCAGCATAGATTCAAAACCAAATATATTACATCAATTTTTATTTGATCCATTCAAAAAGGAAATCAACTCAGATTGGGAAGAACGTGCTAAAATCATGATTGCAAGATTTAGAGCAGATTGTGCTAGGTATCCTCAGGATGCAAGATTAAATGAAATGATTGAGAAATTTAAGCAAGAAAGTGAATTCTTCAGCAAATGGTGGCCTCGTTATGAAGTTAAAACTGTCACTGACTGTCATAAATTATGGAATCACCCTGAGATTGGAGATTTGGAATTTGAACATGTGAATTTGCAAGTATCAAACTGTCCTGATTTTAAATTGATGATTTATACTGCTTCACCTTCTACATTAGAAAAGCTTAAACAAAAAATATATTCTATCAAATGAATAATACATCATAATTGACAGCCCAATCATAAAAGATACTTTACATTATCAATTTACTGTGTGGATCATTTTCGCACATTTCCTTAATAAATACGCAAAAGCCACTTTCCTTCTGCGTATTTATTTACCTTTAACTTTAAGTCTATAACCTGCGCCCCTACTGTTTAAATATGTGCAGGATTAGAATATGAGAATTCAATTGAAAAATACATATTATAAATTATTAAAGGTAACTAAATCTAATTTAGATTCAGCTACCTTTTTAATTTATCTATAATTTTAAAATAAATTTTACTTAGTAGTATCAAACATAATTTTTTAAACTACCAAACCTCTTCTTTTGGCATATAGCCTAAAAGCTACTTCTTCAACAAATGAGAATAAACTTGTGGTTATAAAATATATTCCTAAAGCAATAGGAGCTTTAAAAGTAACCAATCCACTTATTATAGTTGTTATTATGATGTTGGTTTTGCTTAGTTTAGCTTGAGCTTTTAATCTAAGAAAAGGTATATAAGGTAATATATTGGGACTAAGCATTGAAACTGCATATATTGCAGGCACTATAAATAAACTATCTGACATCTTCAAGCTAACTACCCAAGGTATAAGCGCAGTTCCAACCTGCATAGGCATATTTAAAATCACTCTATACAAATTAAAAACTATAGGTATCTGAAGTAAACTTGATAAAATACCTATCATTCCCCTTGCATTTTGCTTAAAGTACTTTTGAGTCTCAATTTCTAGCTTTTCCTTATTACTTTTATATTTCTCTTTTATTTCTTCAAGCCCCTTAGAAAACTCCTGCTGACTATACATGCTTAACTTTTGCTTAAATGATATTGGCATAAGAATTAGCTTAACCAATATAGTTAATAGTATAATTGCTATTCCTAAGTCTCCTGTAATATTAAAAAAATAATTAAGTGATACGTTTAGTAAATTTGAAATGATGTTCATATTCTTCCTCCTAAAATTTAAAATAAATAAAAAACACCATTTCATTTAAAACTGTACACAATACCGCCAAATATCATATTTTTCATATGATATATAATCATTTATTATCATAAATCTTGAATAATCCAAGTATTTAATATAAATCCTACTTACAACATTATAATTTAACTTTTTTCTATATTTTCTTAAATATGTAATTGTGCAAGTAATAATACTTATAAGAAACACTAGAACAAAAAACAAATGCATAGTATTCATTAACTCTGCTCTCATAAAATTACCTCACGAAATTCTATATATGCATATAGTATATCACTTTAGAATTTATTTACAATGATCCTAGTTCATATATAATATTAGGTTATACATTTCATAGCTCCAACTATTGCCAATATATTCTACTATATAAAATCGGATAATTATGGTACAATATCCAAGTAAAATTTAACAACCATAGATGGATGGCTGTGGAGGTTTTGAACATTTTTTCCTCCTTGGGCTATTGGTGAATTATTTCGCTGTAGCTGAGGGGGTGGTATTGGATATGCTAGAATTGATTATAAAATGTTTTGCTGCTCTTTATATTATTAGATTAGTTTTAAAACATAATCTTTTTATTTCTAAATTGATAATTAAGATTAATTTTCTTGGAATTCACATAGAAATTAATAGCAAAGAGAAAAAGCACCCATCCGACCAAGAATAGTGCTTTAGTCTCTTCATAAATTTGTAATTTAGGTCCAATAGCCCTAAAACAAAATAAATGTTTTAATGATTAGCTTGGTGTTGACGCACTAAGCTTTTCTTATTTATATTATATCAAATTCTTTTAGAAAAATACATATAGAATTGATATTTTAAATTGTAACTTACCATATAACTTCTTAAAATAAAAATTTCGCTTTGAGTCAACCCTACATACATTTTTAAAATGCATTATTTTACTTCCCATAAAACTTTATAAGCTTTTAATGCAATTTCTTCATTTAACTGGTAATCTTACTTCAAAAATAGTTCTATTATCATCACTATAGGCCTTTATCGTTCCTTGATGCAACTCTATAATATTTTTTGTGATAGCTAGCCCTAATCCAGAACCACCTATATCGCTATTTCTTGATTTTTCTACCCTATAGAATCTATCAAATATGTATGGCAAATCTATTGCTGATATCGATTTACCATAGTTTATAACTTGAACTACTGCCATATTCTCTTCCATTTTTGTTATTACATCAACATAAAAGCCATCTCTGCCATACTTAATTGCATTGGACAGCAAATTTTCAAATGCTCTAACTAGTTTTCCTGCGTCTGCATTTACTATTAGCTTATCCTCAGAAAAGTTGATTCTTGATTGCATTTCTGCATTTTTAAATTGATATTCAAAATACGCAACTACCTGACCTAATAATTCTACTAAATTAATATCAACCTTATCTAAATTAATGGTGTTATTTTGCATTTTAGTAAGTTCAAACAAGTCATTAATAAGTAAATTCAATGCTTTTGCTTTTTCAAATGCTATATTAGCATAATATCTTAGTCTTACTTCATCTTTATACTTATCAGTATCAATTATTTCCAAATAACCTATTATAGACGTTAATGGAGTCCTTAAATCATGAGAAACATTAGTTATCAAGTCATTTTTAGTTTGTTGAGCTTTTCTTTCTACTATTGTTATCTCTTTAAGCTGCCTTGAGATATTATTAATATTTTCTGCTAAATTCCTAATATCATTTTCTCCATCAACTTCTATTAATCTGTCCAAATCACCACTCGCCATCATTTCAGTTTGATCTATAATAGCTACCAAACTTTTAGTTTTTCTATAAGTAATGAGTAAATATACTCCTACAAATAATGAAATTCCAGTAATCACATAGGTTGCACCTTCAAACATTACAGAGTCAATGAGTCTTCGAAATTTAAAAATATAATTAATGAGTTGAATTTTAGTATTTAAATATAAATATATTAATATTCTACTAACTACCATTAAACTTATATAAGTTAATAATAACGTGGTTACAATCTCACCTAATGGTGACAGCCAATATTTATAGAATCTTTTATTTCTCAATTTTATATCCAACTCCCCATATAGTATGAATTATCTTATTTCCTTCCATATGATGTTCTATTTTATCCCTTAATCTACTCATATGTACCATAACAGTATTATTAGATTGATAATATCTTTCCTTCCATACCTTTTCAAAAATATCCTCCGCGCTAAAAACTCTTCCTCTATTTGTCGCTAACAGATATAATATTTCAAACTCTCTAGCTGTTAGATCTACTTCTTTATCATCTATAGTCACCTTATGCTTACTCTTATCTATAACCATTGATTCAATTCTTATTAGATCCTCTGAAACTTGCATTTTTAAATTCAAAAAATATGATCTTCTCATTAATGCCTTCACTCTAACTATAAGTTCCAATTGGTTAAAAGGTTTGCATACATAGTCATCTGCACCAGTCATAATCCCTTGAATCTTATCCATATCTTCTGATTTTGCACTTAGCATAAGAATTGGTATGTTATACTTTTCCCTTACCCTTCTGCAAACCTCCAGACCATCCATGTGGGGCATCATTATATCTAAAACTATCAAATGAATTTCTTCCTTCTCCAAAATATCTAAGGCTTCCTCTCCACAACTTGCCTTAAATACATTGTATCCTTCATTTCTAAGATTTATTTCTAGCAAATTTCTTATTTCTTTTTCATCATCTACTACAAGAATATTATTCATTTATTCCTCCATTTTTATAATTATTTTTGTAAGTATTCCTCTAATGTAATTCCATTATCATGAATATACTTAGCAGCTTCCTTACCTACATATCTAATATGCCATGGTTCATATTCAATTCCTGTTACACTTTTCTTTCCATAAGGATATCTTATAATAAAACCAAATCTATAGCAATTTTTTGCAAGCCAATCTGCCTCCTTAGTTCCCTTTGCAAAATATCCATTTTTATTAGTAATATCAATGCACAGCCCTGTTTGATGTTCACTGAATCCAGGTTTAGCTACATATGCATCTGCAAGCTTTTTCCCTTGAGATATCACTCGATTTTCATAAACATCTTCTTGTGACTTATAAGATCTATAACCCGAATTACCAAGTAATATTATCCCGTCTTTTTTAGCCGCATTTACTAGCTCTTCTAATGGCTTTACAACAGTTCCTGCTACGTGTTTTTCTTCATCATCTGATCCATTTGAAAATGGTATGTTAGGTATGCTTAATCCTTCTGGTACATAATTTCCACTTAATCCATGCTTCTCATTTACTAATAGTATTTTTTCGCTTCCATTAGCCGTGTTTACTTCAAACAACTTGTCTTTATCATTTGAACCATAATTACTTGTATTTCCTTCAATATACCAAAATCCGCAAATTATTATCATCGTCATTATTATAAATCCTGATATCTTTTTATATACTTTTCTCATATCTTCTACTTCCTTTCAAATGTCATAATTTCATTGTAGAAGATAGACTTTACAAGAATTATAAATAAACCTTACGAAATCTTAAGTTTTTAAAATTTAGTATTAGATACACTAATCTATTAGCTAACCGACATTTTCCTCGTGTAATTTTATATTTTGATCAAGAGATTTTGATTCATATCCGTTATATATATCCAACCTTTTCAAAATCTAATTCATCATAATACTTCTGATTTAGCGTAATGATACATAAATATTCCTCTCTAAAGCATCAAAAATAATGAGAATGTAATTACTCTTACATAAGCAATATTTATACTCTATCATTCCTTTCTTGACTAAAAAAATGCCAATACTATTCGAATAGCATTAGCATTTTTTATAATATACAAATTTAACAGAATATAAGATACTTAATTTTACTTACATAATATAATGTTTTGTGTAATTGTGCCTAATTTAAATGAACAATTATACTATTAAATAAATTTTTATATTGATTCCTTTATATTAATTCTATAAAATTGTTTTATTAAAATACAATTTTCAATGTTAAAATATCTTCTTTAATTTCTGCTAATGCTTTAGCATTTATTCTTTCAGCTAATAGCTTCACAATTGAAAGTCCTAAACCTGTACTGCCAGAGCTTCTTGATTTATCTGCTGTATAAAACTTTTCAAATAATAAATTTACATCTATTTTTTTAGGATCTTCAATTTTATTGGCAAAGCAAAGCTCAACATGTTCCTTTTTCGCAAGTGATATTTTGACATAACTTGAGCCGTATTTCAATATATTTGATATTAAGTTTTGAACAATGCGCTGTAGAATTATTTTATCTCCCTCAATAAAGATTGTTGTATTTGGTAAATCAAAAATTGGCTCAATTCCAGCTTCTTTAAATGGCATTATATTTTGAAGCATGGCATCAGAAAGAAAATTATTCATATTAATCTTTTCTAAATTTATATGCATTCTATCATTTTCAATAATAGTTATTTCAAAAAAACTAGTAATGAGATTATGTAGAATCTCAGATTTCCTTTTTATAATATTTATTTTTTCTCTTTGGTCTTCTGATAATTTACTTTTTTCTAGTAATTGTAGATAACCAATTATAGAAGTAAGAGGGGTTCTTAAATCATGAGATATATTTGCGATAGAATCCTTAAGCTTTTGCTCATTTCTCAAAGATTCTATTCTTAGTTGCTTTTGAAGATTGATATTTTTATTAATATTACCTGCAAGATATTCAATATCTTTGTCAAGCAATGATACATCTATCTTCTTTTCTGTTTTGCCTTCTGAAATATTTTCTAATTGTTTTCCTATACTTTTTATTTGAAGCTTTAAATGAAATATATAAGAAATTAATAAAATAATTACAATACTTAATATTAATATGATTATCATTATATCCATCCCTACACATTAAGTTTATTTTAGTTCACATTTACGAAATATATTATAACTTAACATTAGTATAAACCCTAATAAAATTATACCTTCTAAAGAAAATGATATAAATTCAAATGTTGAGTTATTGTTTAAAATCACTCTAAGCAAATTCATTGGATGCCTATATAATGGCAAATTCATACTTCTGGCAACAAACAAATATATAGCATTCATAAGAATTGTAATAACTGATACTATAATAGTTTTTAAATTATCCCTAAATATTACTCCCAAAAGTATTATTACAGAAAAAATAGCTAAATATAATAATGTTGTACAAATTAAAATTTTCATTAGTGTAATTACATTTACTCCACTTGGTGCATTAAAGCCATACTTTATAGTAACAGCGAATGCACCAGAAAAAGAATAGATAAGTATTGCTACAGTTGTAATAATAAGTATTGAGGCAGCTTTTGTAAAAAAAACAATACCTCTACTATTTCCAGATGCAACTTTAGTAATTAAAGTCCTATTTGAAAAACTTTTTCCTATTAGCAATGCTGGAAAAGCTGAAATTAACATGCAGGTTCCTGGAGCATCATGGAGCATTGCTATTAATGCTTCATATCCTCCCAAAGTTAAATTATAATAATTCATTTCTAAATCTCCATAACCTGAATATACTCCATAAACAATCGCAATTCCTATCATAAGCAAATAAATATTGTTATGGGTAGCCTCGTAAATTTCCATCTTTAATAATTTTTTCATTTATTACACTCCCTTTTATCGTAACTCTGCTTTTTTAAATAAAAAATATGATATGCTCAAGAAAAATAATATTATGCAAATACCAATTAGTCCTGCGTCTTTAAATTGATTTGGAATTAAAGGCCTATACAAGATAAGGCGTGCCTGTGCTAATGGTAGATACCTAAATATAGTTGTTCTTATATCATTTGTTGAATTTAATAAAGAGATATTTATAAAGTATATTCCAACTGAAATTCCTACTGTTTTACCAATATCTCTAAACATAAAAGCTATAAATATACTTACACTTGACATAGCCATCCCCAATAATGATGTTGTTATTATTGTTTTAGCTAAAATATTTCCCTCGTTCATAAAATATACCGTAGTATATCTATGTAAAATAATATTAAGAATCACATTTACAATTGGGCTAAACAAAATAACTAAATTGACTCCAATGAAATATGCTGACACCTTGCAAATAAATATTTGAAACCTGCTATGACCTGCACACACCCCGTTATTTATAGTCCTATCTAAAAAATCATTCCCAAAAGAAATTGCTCCAAGTAATATTGGAAACACCATTAATAAACATGCATAATAAAAGCTTACCCCTATATTTTCATATCCAGTTATAGATGTATTACTATCTGAAGTCATAGTAATTCCAAAAAGTGTACTCATGATAAATACTAACCAAAAGCTTTTACTTAAGAATAATTTATAAACCTCAGTCCTAAAAAGATTAATCACATTTACCTCCCCCAATTCTTCTAATAAAGTAATCTTCAAGGCTATCTCCCGTCAAAGAAATTCCGGTTATTATTAAATTATTTCTCGATAATGCTATTGAAACAGATTTAATATCATCTAAATAATCATATAAACGAATTGTTTTGTCTGGCATTATTTGATAGTTATTTGTATGAAGCTCTTCTTCTAATATAGTAGCTGCAAGAGATTCATCATCTACATTGATTGCAATATGCTTTTTACACTTTTCATTAAGTTCCTCTTGAGTTAACGTTTCTAATATGTTTCCATTGGAAATTATAATATAATTATCAGCAGTATGATAAAGTTCTTCTAAAATGTGGCTTGAGATTAAAATAGTCATTCCCTTTTCTTTATTTAATCTTTTAATAAGTTCTCTTATTTCTACGATTCCAACTGGATCAAGTCCATTTACAGGTTCATCTAAAATCAAAAACTCTGGATCATTGACCAGTGCTAGAGCAATTCCTAATCGCTGCTTCATTCCTAAAGAAAAATCCTTTGCTTTCTTTTTTCCTGTATCTTTTAATCCAACTAATTCTAAAGTATCTTCAATAACCTTTTTATCTGGAATTCCTCTTTGAATGCGTTGAATCTCTAAATTTTGATATGCTGTCATATTAGGATATAATGCAGGAGTTTCTACCATGCAACCTAATCGCTTTCTTTGTTCTTGTAATTTCTTTTCTCCAGTTTGCCCAAATAAATAAAGTTCACCAGATGTAGGAAATGATAAGCCAGTAATAAGTCTTATTAAAGTTGTTTTTCCCGCACCGTTTTGTCCCACAAAACCATAAATATTACCTTTTTCTAATTTTATATCTACACCATCTAATGCTTGTGTATTTTTGTATTTCTTTTTCAAATTTTTAGTTTCTAAAACATAAGTCATAATTACATCTCCTTTGCTTTTCCATATTTACATTGTAAAAATCGTACTTAAAGAAAATCTTAAATCAATTCTAAAGAAAACCTTAAATATTTTCTCCATAACAAAAAAGCAGGCTTTACTCCTGCTTATATATTTCTTTTTATTTATTATTTTAACTTATAACCCATTCCCCATATAGTTTCTATATATTCTTCATTGGGATTTGCGTTTTTAAGCTTATTTCTAATATTGCTTATATGGACATTTAGTGTATTATCTTCACTAAAATATTCTTCATTCCATATACTTTCAAATAAATTTGCCTTTGAAAAGACCTTTTGTGGATGACTTAATAATAAAAATAAAATACCATATTCCTTTGAAGTTAATACAAGTGTATTTCCGTTTACTATTACTTTCTTTTCCTCTTCATATAATGTAATATCTTTATAAGTTAAAATTGATTTTTTTATATTTGAATCTGAACTACAGCGCCTTAAATTACTCTCTACTCTTGCTAATATTTCATTTAAATCAAAAGGCTTGGTCACATAATCATCAGCACCTAAACGTAATAACTCCACCTTTGTATGTACCATGTCCTTTGCAGATAATACTATGACAGGTATATTAGAAAAGCTTCGCAGTTCCCGTAAAATCTCATCTCCACTTTTATATGGCAGCATTAAATCTAAAATAACTAAATCATACGTTAAAGTTCTTAATTCTCTCATACCATCTATTCCAGTATTAGATATCTTTATTTCATATCCACTTTCCTTTAAAAATTCCGTTAGTGTAAAGTATTTACACTACTATTCTTAATTCTTTCTTTATATATCAAGGGTTCGAACGTTTTTTTGTACAAAAAAACAATGCCCCCCTAATTTTATGTTATAATCGAGTTCCGCAACACCAAAATAACATCAAAAGAAAGGTCATTGTCATGGAATCAATTATAACTTATTTACTTTTATACAATCAACATTTAATTAAAATTATTTATAAACTTATTTTGTTTATTTCAAAGAATATACCTTTAAATCAATGGGCTTTCGACGATTCTAACAGCCCAGAATATCAAAAATTTAAAGTAGACAAACTTCCTAAAATTATTCGTTTTGAAAAAGCTGACTATAAATTTCTTTTAGCTTATTACAAGTACAAATATAACAAAATACTAAAACCCGTCCAACGACGTAACGGCAAGTCTATTCCTAGTGAAACTATCTGCCCAAAGTGTGGTGCACCTCATCATTACATCTACGATAATAACGGTAATCGAGGTCAGTTCCAATGCAAAGTTTGTGGTCAAAATTTCAACGAAATTAATCACGTTACTAAACCTATAGTGCTTGTATGTCCTTATTGTGGGCATACTCTTTCTCAAAAGAAAGATCGTAAGCATTTTCGCATTCATAAATGTATAAACCCTAAGTGTTCATACTACTTAGATGGTCTTAAAAGACTTCCTAGTGATATAAAATCTTCTGAGAAATATAAATACAAACTACACTATATTTATAGAGAATTTTGCGTGAATTTCTTCAAGATGAACTTACATACTATTTCTAAGCGGGCCGTAAACTTTAATTTTAAAAAATTTAATCCTCATATTATGGGATTGAGCCTCACTTATCATGTTAATTTTAAACTTTCAACTAGAGAAACCGCTCGCGCTTTAGCGGAGATACATGGTATAAAAATATCACATACTATGGTTGCTAACTATGCATTAACTGCTGCTACTGTAATTAAGCCATTTGTAGATACCTTTGATTACAAGCCTTCTAATATCCTTTCTGCTGATGAAACCTACATAAAAGTAAAAGGTATAAGGCATTATGTTTGGATTGTTATGGATGCTTGTAAAAAGTCTATTCTTGGCTATCAGGTATCTGATACAAGAGCTGTTGGTCCATGCATACTTGCGATGCGAATGGCGTTTGATAAGTTTCAAATATTCCCTAATAAAATGTTAAAGTTTATTGCTGATGGCTATAGTGCTTATCCTCTAGCTAGGCAACAATTTGAACTAGAAGAAGATAAGATCTTTGACCTTACTCAAGTAATAGGACTTACAAATTATGATGAAGTTTCTAAAGAATATCGTTGGGTTAAGCAAGTAGTAGAACGCTTAAATCGTACTTTCAAATCATCATACCGTGTTACTTGTGGTTATGGGAGTGAAGACGGTGCCCTTTACGGAGTCTCACTTTGGGTTGCATATTACAACTTTCTGCGCCCACATCCTTATAATTATTGGCGGCCTCTAAATGAGATTGATCAATTAAAACAAGCTGATAACATGCCTGCTAAATGGCAAATACTTATTAGTCTTGGTCAGCAAACTATACTTCATATGCAAGAAAATCAATGCTCTTGATCTATCGTTAATTTAATACAGTTTACATTTTTTGCCTTCGGCGACGGAGGTCTTTTGTTGTACTTAAAATTAATTATAAAATCACTAAATTATATAATTTTTACTAATATTGGTTAGCGACTTTCGTTTCTATCTTTTCATAGCTCACTTTACACTATCAAAATTCCTTAAGTAGATTACAAATTTCTAAATCATCTTCTATAATTGAAATCCTTTGTTGCATATCATCACCAACCAAATTACTACTTATTTAACTAAACCTGTATAATGAATTTAACTATAAATACAATAGTATCATTCTTTTAATATTGTTTCAAATCCATATTGGTTTAAAATAGTCAATTTACCAAACGCTTAATTGTTATCTTTTATTTAGATAACACTAATATTACATGGGAAAATCTTATGGATAACTATAAAATCATCAAATGTTTGATCACAATAAACAATTACTATCCAACTGGTAGACCAGCATATTTCCTAAATCTACTAGTTTGATAATAAAGCGAATGAAACTAGTTTCCTTTAATATGGAAAAAAGAGAATCACCTCAATTTAAGTCTGACTCTCTTTAATTATTTTAATTTTTAAGTTGTAATTTGTATATAGATAGCTAATTTAATAATTCAACTTATTAGATGAACATATTTACAAAATTGCTAGAACTTTAAGCTTATATCTTAACTAGAAATCATAAATATATTTGTGTAGAAAACATTTGAAAATGAGCTGTTAAAGGTTCTTAGCTGTAGGTTGTTCCGTTTTAGCTTGTGAAGTGAGGGTCCAAAATTTTATTTTGGGTTCTCGAACTTCCTCAGCGAATGTAATGAGTCGAGCTTCCCTAGGAAAGTTGGAGCATGCTAAAGTGGGTACAACCTATTGCTTAGAACCTTCAGCGATATTTTCATAGCTTTTCGGAATCAAAATATTTATGATTTCGGTAAGTTATCACATAAATCTAGATTTAAAGTTGAATATCTATATTTACATTGTGCCGTATACTAAACCTGAAACTTCTGTATCATTTCATTTAAATCCTGAGCAAGACGTGTCTGCTCTTGAGCTGTTTTTGCTATCTCATCTGTTGCTCTATTAACTTCATCAATATTGTTTACTATTTCATCAGTTTCTTGTGAAGATTTTTGTGCTGTATCAGCCATACTCTCCACCGCTTTAGTAACCTGTTCCATTGTAATTGAAATTTCTTTAGTCATTTCAGCTATTTCATTTGACATTTTACTTACAAATTGTGCATCCTTATAATTTTCTTTTCCAATTTCAATCATATCTTGAAACTTAGGATTTACTCTTTCCTTCATGAAAGTTAGTACCTCATCACTATTGTTTGAAAGATTTCTAAATGCATCTTGAACTTTTAAAATTGTACTTTTTATAGATTCTACAGCATCTGAAGATTGTTCTGCAAGCCTTCTTACTTCTTCAGCAACTACTGAGAATCCTTTTCCATGTTCACCAGCCCTTGCCGCCTCTATCGCTGCATTTAGTGCTAATAGATTTGTCTGCTCTGATATCTCTGCAATAGTATCCGCCATAACTTTTATATTTTTTACTACTTGTCCTTCTTTTATTGCTTGAAGTATTTTTTCTTCTTTTTCACTAAACACCATTTCTATTTCTTTAATGGATTCCAAAGATCTATTTTGCATATCTTCTACTCTAGTTTTTGCAGCACTTGCATTATTACTTCCTTCTACTGCCTTATTAGTTAATACATTAATACTTGCCTCAACTTCTTCTACTGAAGCGTTTATTTCTTCTGCCGCTGAGCTAGTTTCTTGAATACCAAAATTAATATTACCAATTCCAGAATTAATATTTTGAGACATTGCTGAAAATTCTTCAACTGTGGCAAATAACTCTTCACTCGCTGCACTCATATCTTGTGAATTGTTCATTATTTTCTTAATTAAATTTATTAAATCCTGCCTCATATGCTCAATTCCTCTAGACATATCTCCAATTTCATCTTTTCGTTTTAAATCTTTTTCTAATGTCTTTTCAGTAAAATTACCTTCTGATAAGTGTTTAAAGTGTGTAACTGCACTTGCTAATGGTTTTGATACCTTTTTATCTATGTATAAATATATTGCTATCCCAACCAAAATTAATACGATAATAGAAGATATGATATTATTTATAACAAATTTTTTTATAAATAGCTGACTTTCAGCCTTACTTTTACCTGTAAATATAACTCCAACTGCCTCATTGTTATCTCCAGTAATTGGCGAATAGTAAGCATCAAATTTACTTCCTAAAACATTGGCCTCCCCAGAATATGCATTATTACTTAAAACAACTTTTGCAATTTTTTCATCAAGTTTAGTTCCAACAACTCTTTCGCCATCTTTCATTATACTTGTTGCAACTCTTACATCTCCCATAAAAATAGTGGCATCGCACCCGAATTTACTTTTAACATAATCTACTAGATTATTAGAATCTAATCTATATCCTACAGACACAACTCCAATAATATCTCCATTTTCGTTCTTTACTGGCGCACCTGCTCTAGCTGCAAGTTTAATCTGAGTTCCACTTTCAACTTGAGAGTTTAATTTACCAGCAAGAGCATTTCTTACATTTGCCTGATTTAAAATGCTATCGCCCTTTTTATCTGGTTCATAAGATCTTATAATTACATTACCTTTTTCATCAGTTATTGTAACAAATTCTACATCTAGATCTTTTAATATATCTTTTAAATCATTAAAAATCTCCTGACTATCTTTATTTTCAATTCCCTTTATTATTCTAGGATTTAAGGCCAATTGACTTCCAATACTTAAAGACTCATTTTTCAATTCCTTAATTTTTTCGCTTATTGTTTCATTAGCATTCATTACTTCCGTCTTATTGTTATGATCTGAATAAGAATTAAAGCTGATTGTACTTATAGCTATATTAGCACTAAACAGTAAAATTGTTAGTCCAAAAATAAATAGAATCAATTTGAACTTTATTGAATTTAATTTCATACTTATCTCCCTCCTGCCCTCTAAAAAATTTTAACCTTCTCTAGGTGTTAAATCATATTAACTCTATACTCCTTGATTTCGTCATTAATTATCAAATTCCTTTTTTATTTCCTTTCCAAATATATATTTGTAAGTAATATTATCCCATAATCTATTTATAAATTTGATTTTATTATAAATTCATTAAGAATAAAAAAAGTCCCAAACCAAATTAAACTGTCCTTGACAAAGGGTACATTTTAAATAGGTTTGAGATTTTTTATAGTAAATTTATAGGAGTATTATCTAAAAAATAAGAGGGTTTAAATATGAAATTGACTCTCTATATGATATTCTTTATTATTTTATAACAAAAGTTAGTGGTTCACCTCGATAAATAAACTCTATGCTCTTGTCATTTACAAAAATTGTACAAGAACGATTTTTAATAGATTGTGGGAAATCATAATCTGCTTTTCCAATAGTAAATTTACTTTCTTTATCTTCCCATTTCATTAAAATCTTATTATAAATTCCTTTCTCATACTCATAACCGTCGCCACTATCTTCATAAAATTCAAATTCACAATCATCCCCAGGATAAATATGAATTTGAAATGGTTTATCACTCACTTGCTCCGCATATTGTAGCCCTTCTTCCATTGGAATAATAGAACCTGCTCGTATAAATAATGGAATCTTATCTATTGGAGCGTCCGCAACCACATAGCTCCCCCCACTTAATCGTTCTTTCGTCCAAAAATCATACCAGTCAGCTCCTTTGGGCAAATAACATTTTCTTATTTTAGGTTCATTAATTGACATACTATTCAGCTTATAATACATCGGATTTGTAACTGGACATACCAATATAGAATCTCCACACATAAATTCGTCACTAATTTCTTTTGCTATTTCGTCATTACTAAAATCAAACAAAAGACTTCGAAGCATAGTATAATGATTCTGCGTTACTTTCCCAGCCAAAGAGTAGAAATATGGAATTAAGCTATATCGTAAATTTATAAACTTTTCAATGGAATCGTAAAACATTTCTCCCTTTTCTCCAAAGTTCCATATTTCTCTTGGAGTATCTGTTCCATGAGAGCGGAACATTGGTAAAAATGCACCATATTGAAACCATCTTACGTATAATTCACGATAAGCAGAATCATTTACACCCTCATTATAATCTCCCTGCCAAAACCAAAGTGTGTTCGGGTTATTGTTGCAACCGCATCCTCTGTTTCTCCATTCACTTCCTACTGTAAAAAATGCTCCAATATCTAATGTCCAATAAGGTAAACCGCTCAAACATAAATTCAAACCTTCTGTAATTTGTTTTCTAAAAGTTCCCCAGGTTGCATTAGTATCACCTGACCACAAAACAACACCATATTTTTGAGAGCCAATATAACCAGATCTCGCCAGATTAAGAACTCTTTTATCAGGCGATACCTTTCTTTGATTTTCAAAAATGCCTTTCTCATGCATTAATGCAAATAAATTAGCTTTAGCTGGGTCTAAAAACTTTTTATGCTCATTTCCCACTAACATAAATCGTTCCCAAGGTTCTCTAATTTTTTCTCCATTCCAATCTGGTCCACTAAATGGTTCCGTTGAATCACACCACCAAGCATCAAAGCCTCCCTTGTATAACTCTTTTTCTGCTTGTTCCCAGTACATTTTTCTTGCATCCTCATTAAAAGCATCATATGTAGAATTGTCTCCTAATAAATATTCAGCTTGTAAAAATTCTTCATAATCCTCTCCACCTACATTCATATTTGGCCAAATAGAAACCATAGTATGAACATTTAAATCATGAATTTCTTTATTTGCTTTACCTATATCAGGATATCTATTTTTATCTAATCGCTTATTCCCCCATAAACCTTCTTCCCAAGTATGCCAATCTTGTACAATGCAATCTATCGGTACATTTCTTTTTCTATACTCTTTAACTACTTCAACTAATTCTTCTTGGTTTCTATATGTTTCTTTCGACTGAATATAACCAAACGCCCATTTTGGCAGCATGGCAGCTCGTCCTGTTATTTTTCTAAAACCGCCTACAATATCATCGAGCTTTTCACCAAAAACAAAATAGTAATCTAATTGCTCCACTACATCTAAATAAACATATGCTCCTCTTGAATCATCATTAAAAGTCATCAATGATCCACAATCAAATAAAATACCATAATTTTTATTTGATACCAAACATGGAAACGGAGTTCTCATATTGTGCTGATATAAGTATTGAGAGTTCCCTCTATAGTTATAGATTCCTTCTTCTCCTTGTCCTAGTCCATGTATTGCTTCTTTTTCTTGCCACTCAAATGATAATTTTGCTCTATATGCCATTCTATCAATATATGGTTTTAAATTTTCAACGAAGCTTCTTTCTCCATCAACAGTTTGTACTCTTTTAATAATAGCTTTTTCACCATTTGTAGAATATTTTTCAACTGGGATTGAAACAAGTTCCTTATCTCTTTCTTGCAGCAATATTTCATCATTCTTACCATTTTTCCATACAAATTTTCCTGTCTTCTTATTAATAGTTAAAGTAATTGATCCAGTTCTTAAAATAATACTATCTTGTGTCTCTTCCACAACAAATTCATTTAATTTCTCTATTTCATAATTAATCCCAATAACTGATGAATTCTTTATATTTTTCTCTTTAGTATAAGTACAACGAATAATTTCTTTACCCACAGCAGATAACTGAATTATTCCATCTTCTAATTTCAAATTTACTATTCTGCTATCCTTACGATATCCTAAAATCTCCATTTAATCACCGCCCTCATTAACCTTTAACTGCTCCAGCTGTCATTCCTGAAACGATATATTTTTGACCTAATAAATAAACTACAATAACTGGCAAACTAGTTAGCATAATATCTGAACAAACTAAATTCCAATCTTTAAAATACATTCCAAAGAAATTATATACTGAAAGGGTCATTGGCCATTTTGAAGAACTACTTAAAAAGTATAATGGAGATACAAATTCATTCCATGTATTTAAAAAAGTAAGAACTACAACTGTTGCTAACGCTGGTTTTAATAGTGGAAAGATAATATAGATAAATATCCTAATTGGAGAACATCCATCAATTACAGCCGCTTCATCTAATTCCACTGGAATTCTTGCCACAAATCCATGAAGGAGAAACACCGAGAATGGAAGCTGCATTGCAGTATATAGTAGCACTATTCCAAGCATTGAGTTCATTAAGTGTAACGCAGACATTACCTTCATTAAGGCTACATAATTTATAGGCATTGTAATTCCTAATATAATAAACATGTAAATGATGCGATTTAATTTTGTTTTATTTCTACATAATACATAGGAAGCTGCTGCTGCTAAAATGGCACATAAGATTACACTTCCTATAGAATAAACACAACTATTAATAAAAGATGTTGCAAGCTTTCCTCTTTCTATTACTGTAGAAAAATTTTCAACTGGTATTGGAAATGTAGGAAGTTTCAGATTCATATCAGAAGCTGCTTTGCTAGTTTTAAGAGCATTAAATAGGATTAACACTAATGGTATAAGAGATATAATCGTTATAACCCATGCAATTCCATTAGAAAATATATTTTGTAATGTTTTCTTTATTCTCATTATTCCATCACCTCATTTTTAGTCATTATTTTAATCATAAAGACCCCAATAAATACCATGATTACAAACATAACAGATGATAATGCGGTACCAATAGCATACTGACCCATACCAAATTTTTTAAATACTATTGTATACAATACTTCTGTTGTAGATTTTCCTGGACCACCATTTGTTAATACGTAAATCATATCGAATACTTTCAATCCATAAATTACATTTAATACTGTAGTAGTAGCTAATGTTGGGAGTATTAACGGAAATGTAATAAATCTAAATTTTTGTAGTCCTGTTGCTCCATCAATATTAGCCGCTTCATAATATTCACTAGAGATAGATAGAATACCCGCTATAAAGATAGTCATAATGTATCCAATCCCTCTCCAAACATCAACTGCAACTACGGATCCAAAAGCAAATTGGGGTGAAGTAAGCCACTGTTTTGCTAATGTATCTAAACCAATGCCTCTAAGAAAAACGTTTAGAATTCCTATCTTAGGATCAAGAATTGATGTAAAAATCATACCAATAATTAATGTAGATAACACAGATGGCATAAACATAACCCCTCTGTGAAAATTCAAGAATTTTATAGATTTTGTTAGCAACACTGCCAATAACAATCCTATAGCATTTTTTAATATTGTTGTAATTATTGTAAACCACAAGGTATTACCTAAAATCTTCATATAATTCTCATTACCTGAAAATATTACTTTGAAATTATCAAATCCAACAAAATTTATTTTATCACTGTAAGCTGACCAGTCTGTAAAGGAATATGCAATGCCAATAATTCCCGGAATTACAAATAAGACTCCATAAATTATAAGTGCTCCCCATATAAAGTAACTCGGATATATTTTTTTCTTATTCATTTACACTTCTCCTTATTTTTATAGTACTGTAACCAGACAAGTATATCTGGTTACATAATTTAGAATTTTACTTCCAATCCTTATCTCCGGCAGCTTTTGCCTGATCTCCTCTATTTTTATCAATATTCTTTAGAAGTTCTTCTGGCCCCATCTCTCCAACTAACATTGCAGACATATCTTTGCCTATTTCCATCCATTGAGGATTTATATACTTGACTGCTGATTGTAATACAACAGCATTCTTAGGATATGATTTATAAAATTCTTTGACTGTATCAGTATATTTAACTGGAGCATTACTGTATGGAAGCTTATTAAATTTAGAAACGTTTTCAGTTAGATAAGTAAGACTTTCATCTGATGCAAGAAAATCTAAATATTCTTGTGCTTCTTTTGCATGTTTAGATTTCGAATATATAAGTCTTGATGGTCCTACTGGATTTATATTTAATATTTGATTATCTGCTAAAGGAATCACAAAATATCCAATATCATCTGCACTAAAACTAGAATCCGCCTTATTGACTTCTGTACCAAAACCTTGGTTAGCGATTGTCATTGCAAATTGGCCTGAAGCGATATTTTTTGGAGCATCAGCATATTTGTTAGACATATAATTGTCTCCCCAATATCCTAGTTTCACCATTTCATTAACTTGGCCTAAAATAGTTTCAAATGTTTTATTTCCTTCCAATTTTGCAGTATTATTATTCAATTTATCTACTAATCCCGAATCTGCTGTATCCGCTGCTAAAGCTATTTCTGGGAACCATAATGTATGATGCCATCCATCTGAAACGCTTTCATAAATAGGAGTAACACCAGATGCCTTTATTTTCTCACATATGTTTTTAAATTCTTGATAATTCTTAGGAATTTGTAAGTTTAACTGTTTGAAAATCTTTTTATTATAACCAATTGCCCAAACAGATGATACATCTTGAATAGGTTCTCCATATAGTTTACCGTTTACAGTTAGCTCATCAGCAACTTCTTTATCTATATTTTTTGCCCAAGAGGCATTTGTTAAATCCAACGCATTTTTTTCTGCATTAACTTGTGTTTCTAAATCAAACCTTCCAGCATTCACAGCAAAAATATCAGTAGCTTCTCCAGAATTTAATTTTGTCATTAACAAGTTATTATATTGATCTGATGGAACAATTTGATAATCGATTTTGATTCCTGTTTTTTCAGTAAATTTTTTTGCTAAATTCAATTCAGCATCTTGAATCCAATCCTGACTTGCCATAAAAGAAATAGTAACGTCATTGTTTTTTGAACCTGATTCTGTAGTGCTAGTACTATTGCCACAGCTTACTAATGACATAGTTAATCCGGCTAAAGTCACAACTGACAATAACTTTTTAAAATGTTTCATAATAATTCCTCCCAATTTATATATTATTGACTATTTGTTGCTATGGTTATATTATATATCTGTACTAAGCTGATTTTGAATGTTCATATCTCTCCTATTCCATGTATATTTTTGACTAAATTATTTATTGTAAGGATTGATTTCGCATGAAACTTTTGAAACAACGTAGCATATTAAAAACTCTCTTTATCCCATATACCATATTATTTATAATTATCTTTAATTTTCTTATGTTTTATTTTGTAATGAATGAATCTACTAAAATTAAAACAAATGCTCTTACAACTCTTAATAGTAATATAAAAAATATTAATAATAATTTAGATGTAGAGATTAATTCTTTAGATACTCTATCTCAAAATATCATCTATTCTAATTTAATCAAGGATCATTTTATTAAATATATAAATTATAATTCTGAATCTTTGTCCAATCTATCTGAACACCAAAAAATTGATAATATTCAGAACACAAAAATTTTATATGATTTATTGGTTACAATGATGGGACCTAACCATCCTATAGATCAGATTTATCTTTATGATTTGCATAATCTTGAATTAGGAGTTGGTTTAGATAATTCTTCTTCCTATATTTCAGTGAATAACAAAGCATGGTATGATGATGTTTTATCTTCTAAAGGCGATAAGGTTATTTACTTTAATAAAGATGATCGGCTAGGCAAATATTCACCTTATGAGGAAGGTCAGTATTTCCTTTCATTATATCGCGTTTACTATAATACACTTAATGTCCCACAAGGAATTATTGAAGTTAAAAAGTCATTTAAAAATATTTTTACTATTATTAAAGATTTTAACGATGCTTATGGCAGTAATGTCTATATTTATTATAAAAATGGACAACCAATATACCCTATAAATCAAAGTTCATCTACAACTAATTATTATAATCTTATCTCTACTAATGTCGATAAAAATATAAGCAATAATTTATTTAAATATAAAAATGAATATGTATTATTTGATACCTCTTCATATAGTGATTTCACTATTGTAGCTACAATAGATAACTCAAAGCTTATGTCTCCTATTTATGAATACATCAGAACAAATATAGTGCTATCGTTATTAATTACATTTGCTACTGCAACATTATCTTATTTCATTGCAAAAATTATTACCACTCCATTAAATAAAATATATAATCAAGTTAAAGGTTTTCAGATAACTGACGATGCATCTACTAATTTTAAAGAAATAGATACACATATTACTGAATTAAATACTTTATTCAAAGCCTTTTTAAAAATGCAGCAAAAAGCAAAAAAAGCAATGACAAATGAATTAATTCTTCAAAATCGTGAAATGCAGTCAAAAATGTTGGCTCTTCAATCACAGATGAATCCACATTTTCTATACAATGCCCTGTCAACCATTCAGGCTATGGCTGATGAACAAATGAATGAAGAAATAATAATAATGTGCCAAAGCATTTCAAGAATATTAAGATATATTTCATCAGACAGTCAACAATTAGTTAGTTTAACCGATGAAATAGCTCATACCATTGATTATCTTCAGTGTATGCAGATTCGCTATGATAACGATTTAACGTATACCCTAAACATTCCTGCTGAGATGCAAAACATTAAAATCCCGAAACTTTGTTTGCAGCTTATTGTAGAAAATGCAGTAAAATTCACTACAAAAACTGAGCTTCCTTGGCATATTGATATTACAGGTTATGTAACTGATACTCACTGGGAAATACAAATTAAAGATAGCGGAAGTGGATTTGCAGAAGATAATTTAAAACAATTGCAAGAAAAGATAGATTCAATTAACGCAAATGGAGTTCTTCCAAACTTAGAATTAAACGGAATGGGTCTTATGAATATTTATATTCGCTTTAAAATTTTATACAATGGAAAACAAATTTTTAGATTAATCAATAACACTCCAAATGGGGCGACTGTTATTATGGGAGGGATTAAATTATGACACATAAGATTACTTTTTCTGCTATTGTTGTAGAGGATGAGAGATTAATTGCTAAAAACATAATTAAAAACATATATAGAGCTAATGAGAGCTTTGAAGTCGTAGGAACTGCTAGTAATGGTAAAGAAGCATTAGAACTAATAGAATCCTTTCTTCCAAACATTGTACTCACTGATATTTGCATGCCAGTAATGGATGGCCTTGAGCTCTCCAAGTTTATTTTCGAAAAATATCCTTTTATCCATTGTGTAATAATTAGTGGACATAGTGATTTTTCCTATGCTAAAACTGCCATAAGATATGGGGTGTCCGACTATTTATTGAAACCTATTAATCTTGGCGAATTAACTACAACCTTAGATAAAATAGAAAAAAATCTTCTGGCAAGTCAAAACGATTTTAAAGTTGATGAATTTTCTTACAAAAAGCCTAATGAAATTGTGGAGCTTGTGACTGAATATATAAAAAATAATTACCATGAAACAATTGATCTAGCTGGACTTGCATCACATTTTGGATTTTCAATTTCTTACTTAACAAAAATATTCACTAAATACATGAATATGACTCCCTCAAAATTTATTAAAGAGTATCGTATTAATATTTCAAAACAATTATTATGGAATTTTTCTTTACCAATTAGCACAGTTGGTGAAAAAGTTGGTTATCCAGATCAATTCCACTTTAGTAAAACTTTTAAACAAATTACCGGCATGAGCCCATCTGACTATAGAGAGCAATTAAAATTAATAAATTAATGATATTTGTAACTGTCATAGATACAGACCGAGTTATATATAATCAATATAGTGCCACGTGAAGAAAGGCAATAAACATTTTATCGATGTTTATTGCCTTAAATATTATCTCTATAGGAATTGACTTAAATTTATACTATTCCTCAATAGATATCTTATAGCTACACTCAAATACCTTATCAGTTGATAGTGAGATCGTACCCTCTTTATCCCTAAATTCACCAGTGAAATCTTCATAATCAGCATGCCCAAACCATGGTTCTATACATAGAAATGGTGCACCAGTTTCAGGTGCCCAAATTCCTAAGTGTGGAAAGCCTTTAAATTCTATACTTAAAGACTTATCATGATTTTTTGATTTCAATGATATCTTATCAGATTTTAGATCATCAAATACTAATACTCCATCTTTAAAGAGTTCTCTAGAAAGTGGTAATGTATGAGTATCTCTAAGGCATTCTGTCCTTTTACGAGAAAGATATGTATCCTTAGTTATCTCAATAATAGAACTTGTCTCTTTTTTATTAAATTGTAGATAACACTCCTCTAATTCTTCACCTTTCTCTATAGGACACATAAATGCTGGATGAGCGCCAATTGAGAATACTATATCCCTATCATCTAAATTTATTACTTTATACGTGACTATAATAGAATTTTCTTCTAATGTATATGTTACAAATAAAGAAAACCTATAAGGATAAATCTTTAATGTGTCCTCTGAGTAATTTAATCCAAAAGTTAGTGAATTATTACTTTCTATTAATAAGGTAAATTCAGATATTCTAGCAAGTCCATGTGCGGGCATTTCATATTGAATTCCATCAACTTTAAGTTTAGAATCCACCACCTTTCCAACTATAGGAAACAAATGTGGTGCGTGATATTTCCAATACTTCACATCTCCGTTCCAAAGATATTCTGTACCTTCTTTTTGTCCTGTTATCGAATGTAGCTCTGCACCATGGGTACTTGCTGTGATTTTTATTTTTGAATTTTCTATCGAGTAAATCATATAAATCATCCTTTCATAGATATTAAATTTATGATATATATATATATATATTGCAATTCACAATGCACATTTCACAATTCACAATTACAGCTAAAATTCTTACAACATTTTTAGAATTATGATGAAGAATTATTTTTGCAATATATATATATTTAATAAAAATTATGAGAGTTAGGTTCTTAAGTCTCCCTAACTCTCACATATATATATTAACTTAAGGGGGATATCATACGTAGGACTTATCTAAATTTCTTCAACTGTTACCTTATTAAAAAGTTCGTTTACTATAGATTCACTTACAAATCCTGTTTCTTTTTCCATAGCATTTGCTGTTCCACAAGCTGAAGCAAATTTCAAAGTATCTTTGATATCATATTTTCTTTGCAGTGCTACTGCTATTCCTGCAACATAAGAGTCGCCTGAACCTACAGGATTTACTGCTTCAATTTTTGGCACATTTACTTTATAATATTTTCCTTCAAATCCAGCTATTGAACCGTCTTTTCCTAAGGATATAGCTACAAGTGATATTCCTTTAGCTTGAAATTCCTTTATTTCTCTTATAGCATCTTCTACAGACCTAATACTTCTTCCTGTTAGTGCTTCTATTTCATCTTTATTAGGTTTAATAAAGTATGGTTTGCCTTCAATACCTTCTCGTAAAAGATCACCACTTGTATCTAATAAAAATTTCTTGCCTTGAGAATTAGCCATCTCCACTAATTTCCTATAGAAAATCTTAGGTACATTTTTAGGAACACTTCCAGATGCTACAACAACACTAGCTTTCTCAATTAAGTCTATATATTTATCTAAGAAATTTTGTTGTTCAATTTCACTTACTTCTGGTCCTGGTTCAAGTATTTCTGTCTGAACATTATCATCAGTAATAAATGCTAAACAAGATCTAGTTTCTCCACTTATTTTTACAAAATCTTGTTTTATTCCATATTTCTTAAGACTTTCTTCTATAAACTCACCAGATTTACCTCCTAGTAAACCTGTTGCTATACAATCTTCTTTTAAGATAGTTGCTACATTAGCTACATGTAAGCCCTTTCCTCCTGGTGTATTTTCTACATACCTTGCCCTCATTACTTGTCCTTTTTTTATATCATCTATTTCATATCTCTTATCTACAGAGGCATTAAGGTTTATAACTAATATCATCTTTTTTCTCCTCCATCTTGTATTAATTTTCTATCTCTTATAAAACAGAAATTAATATCTATTTGCGCTACCACAAACTTCAATCTTATGCTTCACTATCTTTTTCATAGCTTCTTTACCTGGAGTCATATATTTTCTTGGATCACTTTCCTCTGGGTGTACCTCAAAAAATTCTTTCACAGCACTTGAAAATGGAATCTTTAAGTCTGTAGCAACATTTACTTTGCATATTCCAAGTGAAATGGCTTTTTTAACAAGCTCGTCCGGTACATCAGATGCTCCATGAAGTACTAGCGGAATACTTACTTTATTTCTAATTTCCTTTAATCTTTCGAAATCAAGTTTTGCTTCTCCTTTGTATAATCCATGTGCTGTTCCTATTGCAACAGCCAAAGAATCTACTCCAGTTCTTTCTACGAACTCTGCTGCATCATCAGGATTTGTATACATCGTATCTTTCTCATCTACGACTAAATCATCTTCTCTTCCACCTAATTTTCCCAGTTCAGCTTCAACAGTTGTATCAAATTTATGAGCATAATCTACTACCTCTTTTACAATTGCAATATTCTCTTCAAATTCATGTTTTGAAGCATCAATCATACATGATCTAAAACCAATATCTATATCTTTTTTGATTTCATTAACGTCTTCAAAATGGTCTAAATGAATAGCTATTGGAATGTCATATTTCCCTGCTGCAACTTCTGCCATAGCTTTTATATAATCTGGCCCTGCATAATCTGTAATTGTTGAAGGTGTTCCAGCTATAATTACAGGAGATCTCATTTCGTGTGCTGTTTCTACTACAACTTGTAGCGTCTCTAAATTATGAATATTAAAAGCAGGTACTGCATACCCATCCTTTTGTGCTTTTTTTAACATTTCTCTAGTTGATAATATCATTTTTACTCCTCCTCTTAATTTAAATATGTACAATTTTTTATATTAATATTTCTAATTTACATTTAAGAATTACATAATGAGCTTCAAACTTCTAAGCGTTTTTTCTTATTTAACTTTACAAAAGCGAAACGTTTAGCTTTAATGGTAAATTATATGTTTTTTTCATTATATATCAAAAACTTATTGCCTTCAAGTCTAATTTAACATCTTTCCTAAATATTAAAAATGTATTTTTTATATCCAGATTTATCTTTCTTGCAATAAAATTATGATTATTAAAGCATCTTTCTATTTCTAATTTTTTAAACTAAATCTCTCCAATTGCTCTTTTAATAGTTGTGATTGAGATGCTAACTCTTGAATTTCTGCTGCAACTTTTTGAGATGTATTTGAATTCATCTGAACCACAGTAGATATTCTGTCTAACCCACTATTAATTTCACTTATTTCTACGGTTTGATTCTCAGAAGATATTGAAATTTCTTTAACTAAATTAGTTGTTTGTTCAATATTTGTGACTATATTTTGTAATGATTCAACGGTTTCTTGTGCTAAACTAGTTTCTTCATCTACCGCCTTTATGGATTTTCCAATTATTTGCGTTGTATTTTTAACTGCTTCTGAAGATTTTTCTGCTAATATCTTAACTTCATTTGCAACAACCGCAAAACCTTTACCTGCTTCACCCGCTCTTGCTGCTTCTATGGCGGCATTTAATGCAAGAAGATTTGTTTGTTTTGAAATATCCTCAATAGTATTTATTATATTAGCTATTTCTCTAGATGATTTATTCACTTCTTCCATTGACCTCATTAGTGTACTCATTCTCTTACTACCTTCAGCCACTATCTCTTTAGTCGTACTAGAAAAATTATTTGCTTGCTCTGCATTTTGTTCATTTTTTCTTGCTTTATCTAATATTTCATTAAAGCTAAAAGCTAATTTCTCTATAACATTGGCTTGTTCTATAGATCCTTCTGAAAGAGTTTGAGTCGTTAATGCAATGCTCATGGAAGTACTTGCAACCAAATTGACAGCAGTATTGATATTATTAAAAATATCATTTAACTTGTAAATAATTTTTTCTAATGAATCTCGCATTGGTATAAAATCACCTTTATATTCCATTTCAATATCAATATCTAATTTTCCATCTGATATATTTTCTAAGATCGAAGATAAATCTATTATATATGATTTTAGTGTCTTCACAGTTTCATTTAAATTTTTAACCATAATTCCAAGTTCATCTTCTGACACAAAAGTATCATCATCTTTCAGATTTCCTTGAGATATATCCGCGGATATCTTCATAACATGATATATACCTTTAATTATAATTTCTTGCATTATTTTAGCTACTAAAATTGCTGTTCCAAGTATGAATATTATCATTAATATATCTATTATGAAAACCACATTTTTATATTGGTTCGTTTGACTAACAAATTCGCTTGCTGTTTCTTCTGAAATCTTTGAAATATTAGTTAAGCAATCTAAAGCACCATCAATATTTTGTTTGTATGTACCTTTCATCATGCTTATTGCCTGATTATTGTTTTTTTCTAGAAGAGCTTCACTTATCTTATCCCTATATGCTTGTGAGGCACTCATATATACTTCAAATGAATCTATTAATTTCTTTTGCTCAGAAAACAAATTTCTGAGACTCTCTACTTTTTCTTCAATTTTTTCAGCTTCATAATTGGCATTTGCAACATTATCTTTTATCTTTTGCGGATCTGTTTCTAACATAGCCTCATACATATTTTTATCCATTATCATAAAGTCATTTCTCATATCCCATATCATGTTAGTAACATTATAAGGCCCATTATATAAAGTGTTAGTTTTATTTGCTACACTTCTCAAACTTATCAATGTTGTGATGACGCAAAGAATTGTTAGTGCAATAATCAATGAGAATCCTATCCCTATTTTTCTTTTAATAGGGTAATTCTCTAGTTTTGATTTAAATATCTTATACATTTGAATCAACGCTCCTCACAATAAGTTAAAATTGTTATCAGTAATAACATTATAATTTATCAGTGATTTCCTAAAAAACAGTTTTCATGCAGGGTTATTCTTATAAATTTAAAATTCATATTTATTTGATTTAGATGCGAATAGTAAATTTATAGTCTGTGAGCACTTGAAGTTTGATAAAACTTTGCGTTTATATCTTTATTATCATGAGTTACTCACAGACTATTTTAAATATCTTTTTTGTATTTCACTAAACTAGATTTCAAAATATTTTTCTTAATTTCGCTGCAATGACCTTTAAAATATATTTTATTTATGGATTTTATACTACTTTAATGGATATAAAACTTTTTGTGATTCATCATCATTAAAGTTTTCTGGTGTTACAATTACACAACCTGTATCAACATTTTTTTCAATTTTTTCTCCATTTAAGCTTTTCATAATATTTTCTACTGCATCATATCCCATTGTATATGGTTTTTGAACAGCTGTAGCTTTTATAGTCTTATCTTGTAATAAAGGAATAACATCATCTGATGAATCAAATCCAACTACAATAGCTTTTGAATTTGTTTCTTTAACTCCTCTTGCAACACCAACTAATGATTGTTCATTAGCTCCATAGATTGCTGTTATATCTGGATGTGCTGTAACTATATCTTGAGTAAGTGTCAATGCTTTAGCCTTATCACTATCGCAATAGACTGTTTGAACAATTTCCATACCTGAGAATTCACTAATAGCTTTTTTAAATCCTTTTTCTCTTGCTATTGCTGATCCAGCTCCTGGACTAAAACTTACTATTGCAACTTTTCCTTTTCCGCCAGTTAATTCTCCAAGTTTTTTACCAACTTGATAAGAAGCTTGTTCGTTATCTGTTGTTGCATATGATAAATAATCTTTAACATCACAAGCTGAATCTATTAAAGCTAATGGAATTTTAGCATCTATTAATTTTTGTGCTGCTGGCGCTACTGCCTTTGAATCTGAAGCTGCTAATACAACACCATCTGGCTTTTGACTTACTGCATTTTCAACAAGAGTAACTTGTCCATTAATATCAGATTCTCCACCTGGTGCTCCCACAAAATCTATGCTAGCTCCATATTTTTTAGCTGCCTCTTCTGCTCCTTTTTTAACCGTTTGCCAATATGGTGATTCCACAGTCTTAACTACAACTGTTATTTTCTTATTTCCCCCATTACTACTACCACCATTACTTGCTTGATTTGATGATGTACCTCTTCCGCACCCCATTACAGCAACACTTGAAACCATTGCTAATGCAAGAATTAAAGCTAATTTTTTAGTTCTTAATTTCATAATAATTCTCCCTTCATCCTTCTTAATTTGTTCAATTACTTAAATATAGTGTTCAGTATTTTTATATTTATAAAATTTTATTTATCTTGATATAATAATGCTGTAGTAAATACTTACTTGTATCATTTTCTGTTTCATCATTGCATCAGTTATATAATAAAATTTTAATAATATCGTTTACTTCTCTTACATTATTTTAGCTGTTTTCTTTCTTCTATAAGTATCTAATGCAACTGCAAATATAATTACAAGACCGATTGCTACTTGTTGCCAGAATGCACTAACACTTAATAGATTTAGACCATTTCTTAAAACTCCTATTACAAAAGCTCCAATTATTGTTTCTCTTATTTTACCTACACCACCTAAAGGACTACATCCACCAACTATTGCTGCTGATATTCCATCCATTTCATAGCTAAGTCCAGCAGTAGCTTGAGCTGATACTAATCTAGATGCTAATATTATTCCTGCGGCAGCTGCTAATAATCCTGAAATCATATAAACGCCGATTTTAGTTCTATCAACATTAATTCCTGAAAGTTGCGCTGCATCTTCGTTACTTCCTAAACAATATACATATCTTCCAAAAGTAGTTTTTCTTAAAATAAATCCGAATATAAATGCAAGAGCAAACATAATAAGTACTGCTACTGGTATTCCAAGCACTTTACCCCCACCAATTACATAAAAGCTTTCTGGTAATCCTGATACAGGTAGAGCACCTGTGATAATATACGCTGCACCTCTTGCAATACTCATCATTCCTAAAGTTGCTATAAATGGTGCAATTTCAAGCTTTGTTATTGCTAATCCTGTTAATAATCCACATAGAGTTCCCACTGCAAGACCTGCTAGTATAGAAATTGGCACTGGAACTCCATAAACCATAAGTTTACCAGAAACAACACCTGAAACCGCTAATACCGATCCAACAGATAAATCTATTCCCGAAGTTATAATCGCATATGTTTCTGCTATTGCTAGAACACCTATTACCGATGTCTGCAATGCTATTGTAAGTAAATTATTAACAGTTAAAAAATTTTCACTTAATATTGTGAATACTATTCCCATTAATAAGAGTCCGATAAGAATCCCTGAATTTTTTATTAAATATTTTAAATCTACAGTTTTTTCTTTTGAATTTACAACTACTTTTTCCATCTCCATACCTCCAAAACTTTAACTTATTGCATAAGAAAGTATATTTTCTTCTGAATAATCTTTTTTCTCTAACTCTCCTGCAACACTTCCTTCTCTGAAAATAATAACTCTATCGCTAACCCCAATAATTTCTGGTAGTTCTGATGATATCATTATTACACCTATTCCGCCTTCTACAAGCCTTTGCATCAATTCATATACTTCGTATTTTGCACCAACGTCTATTCCTCTAGTTGGCTCATCGAATATTAATATCTTCGGGTTTCTACTTAGCCATTTTCCTATTATTATTTTTTGTTGATTACCTCCACTTAAATTTTTAGCCAATTGATTCATACTTGGTGTTTTTATTCTAAGACCTTTTATATAAGATTCAGCATTTTCTTTAGCTTTTTTATCGTTTACAACTTTAAATTTGCTAATTTTCTCTAGATTAGATAAATTGATATTATATTCTACTGATTGGCCTAAAGCTAGTCCATCTTTTTTTCTGTCTTCTGTTAAGTATGCTATTCCTTGACTCATAGCATCATGTGTTGATCTTACCTTTACATCTTTTCCTTCTACCTTAAATTCTACAATCTCGGCTTTATCTGCTCCAAATAAAATTCTCGCTAATTCTGTTCTTCCAGAGCCCATTAAACCATAGAAACCTAAAATTTCATTTTTGTATAAGTTTACATTTTCTATATCAAGCTTCTTTCCTTGTTTGACTTTTTTAATTTCTAAGATTACTTCTTTTTTATCAGAAACCTCATATTTAGCTGTAGGAAATTTATTACTCATATCACGTCCAACCATTGATGCTATCATGTCTTTCATCGTTATGTCTTTGTAAGCACAGGTCTTTATAAAATTTCCATCTCTCAATATTGTTACAGTATCACATATTCTTTCAAGTTCCTCTAATCTATGTGATATATATATAATTCCTACACCTTTTTCTTTAAGTTCTTCTATTACTCTAAATAAATTTTCTGTTTCGCTTTCTGTCAACGCAGCAGTTGGCTCATCCATAACTAGAATCTTACAATTTACTAGTAGGGATTTTGCTATTTCAACCATTTGCTGCTCAGCCACACTTAGATTTGAAACCTTTTCATCTGGATTGATTTTAAGATTTAAACTATCTAGTAATTCTATAGCTCTTTCTCTTTGACTTTTATCATCAATTATAAATTTAAAACTTTTATTCATTTTCTCACGTTTAATAAATAAATTTTCCGCGACAGTTAGATCCTTAAATAGATTGAATTCTTGGTACACTATACTTACACCCAGTTTTAAGGATATATCAGGATTTAGTTCTTGTATTTCTTGGCCCTCTATAAATACCTTTCCAGCATCTTTTTGATGAACCCCTGCTAATATTTTCATTAATGTTGACTTTCCTGCTCCATTTTCTCCAACTAAAGCATTAAGTTCTCCTTTTTTTAATAATAAATTAACTCCTGATAAAGCTTTAACTCCTGGAAATGATTTTTCTATATTTTCCATTCTTAATAATTCATCCATTTTATACTTCACCACTTCCTATTATTTTTCTCGCTAAACGTTTAGCTTTTTTTATTCAATTAACATCTAACCGTTATTTTATATAATGATATCACATTATGGTATCATTTACAATATGTAATTACATAATATTATAGAAATTTTCACCTCCAGTTTTTATTTACATACATTGTAAATAGTGGAGTTAATATTATAGTAATTATTACTGCAGCAGCGATTTGAGTAGTTGCAGATTCAACATAAATCTGAAATCTATTATCTAGTAATGCTAATGCCGAAGGCGTTGCTATAGCATTACCTGCAACACTAGATAGCGCAGCCCCTGCATATCCTGGTCTTTTATTTATGACCTTATCAATCACCACCAAAGGTATTCCTGTTCCTATAAGAACAATTAGTCCAAGTAAAAGTCCACCTAGTCCAGCTTTTACAACGTTTTGTAAGTTTATAGAAGCGCCTATACAAAAGCCCATTAAAGGAATTATCATAGTTATTCCTGGTTTAAAAAACGCTCCTATCTCTTCATCTATATTTCCAATTAACATTCCAACTAAAAATGGTCCCATTACACTAATAAAACTAATTATCGATATATTAGCCTTGCCACCTATACCTAAAATTATAAGGGTAAAAAAAGCACCTGTATTAAAATTTAGTATATTCTGAGCGGCTAAATCTTTTTCATCACCATACTCACTTACTAGAGTTAAATACAAATTATTATTGCTATTAGTAGCAGCTCCAACAATTGCAATTGTTGATATACCTAGAATACCATCAAATCCGAAATATGCATTTAATATAATTCCAATAATAGCTCCAGATAAAACTTTGGCAGCTAACAATACGGATCCTCTTTTAAAACATTCTTTGATATCTCTAATTTTAAAATTTGTTCCTAAGCAAAATAAACATATTCCTATTATCGTAGCAGATCCTTGTGCTGAAAATAAAGCGGTTGTAAACGATCCTATTTTCATTATATCCGGTGTAAAAGTGTTTATTACAGCAGCTAATATTAATGGAACCATCATTAATCCACCAGGCACTCTTTTTATAGTTTTTAAAATTCGCAAAGTATTCACCTCTGTTTACTATATACTTTTTTCAACTATGTTTTGTTGGGCATTCTAGTTTTACTTTATATAACTTCTATAGATTTAATGAAAGCTTTATAGTATATATTCATAGGTAAATTCTATTTACTTAAAAACATGAGTGCCTGATATATTCTTATAAATCCTTAAAGAGTTGTTATTGTTCCATCAAGATCCCATAAGTCTTCCCAATCTTTAGCACCTTCCCATAAGAATACTTGTCCTTTAATTAGACGACAATTCTTATCTGCTTCTTCAAGCTCTTTCATTTCTTCATCAGTTAAAGGATCTTCAACTGCACTTAAAAGATTACTATAGTATTCATTTTCGTGAATTGAGAATGGAATTGGTGTATGTCCATGTTGAACTCCCCATTTAACACAAATTACTGCTGGATGAACTTTATGTGCTTTTGCAATCTTAACTACTGTAGGTTCTTCAATATCTGCAATATCACTATCAGTTTTATCTCTATCTGGGCGAGTTGGTGATCCAATTGGGCAGAATCCAATTACTTCTATACCATTATCTTTACAGAATTTATATAATTCTGGTTGTTGGAAACATGGGTGCAATTCCATTTCATTAACAGCTGGCTTAATCTTAGCATCTCTTAATATTAATTTTAATTTAGGAATTGTTACACTAGATGTTCCTATATGTTTTACTAGTCCCATTTCAACTAATTGTTCCATTTGTCTCCATGTCTTCATGAAATCTTCATGTATATATGGTTTTGCATTTGGATCACGAGAATCTACTGATACTCCTTTAGCATGGAAGTTAGGGAATGGCCAATGTACAAAATAACAATCTAAGTAATCTAATTGAAGATCTTTTAATGTTTGCTTGCAAGATTCTATAACATTATCATGTTGATCATTCCAAACTTTTGATGTTATAAATAATTCTTCTCTTTTGATTCCACTTGCTAATATTTCCTTATAAACTTCACCAATCAAATCTTCATTTCCATAAACACTAGCTCCATCAAAAAGCCTAAATCCTAATTTAGCTGCTCCTTTTACTGCATTTGCAATATCTTCAGCTGAAAAACGATCTGAACCGAAAGTTCCCATTCCTATTCCAGGCATTTTAGCCCCTGTATATAATGTTCTTTGTGGCACTTTATTTGGGTCTATAGGTGTAAAATTCATATTTATCTCTCCTCTTTAATTTATTTCTTATAGTTTATTTTTTATAAATTCCTTTAATATAATTTATCTTAAAATAGCTATTAATCAGCTATTAATTAAGCTTGTTTATTTTTATATAATTAACTTTTAAATCTCAAACAATACTTTTGTAGCGCAAGCTTCTCTGTCTCTCATTACTTCAAATGGTGCTAAACCATCTTCTAATTTATATACATTTGTAATCATTGATTTTAAATCTATCTTCTTTTCTTTTATATATTCAACTGCTGTAGTCCATTCATATCCTGGATAAGGTGCACTATAAGACATCCATGAACCTGTTATATTTAATTCTCCTCTTAATATCTTTTCAAAAGTCTCTGGTTTAAGAGTTAAATCTCTAGTTGCAGTTCCTATATATACAACTGAACCACATTTTTTTACTATCTCTAAACATTGGGCTTGAGCTATAGGTGATCCTGAATTTTCAACTACTACTTCTGGCTTACCATGTTCAGATAAATACTCATTTAAATCCACCTTCATTGAATTTATTACATCATCCGCACCTAATTTTTTTGCCAATTCTAATTTTTTGTCAACAACATCTACCATATAAACTTTGCCTGCACCTACTGCCTTCAAACACTGAAGTGCTAAAAGACCTATAGTTCCTGCACCGAAGACTAAAGCTGTTGCTCCTGCTTTAATATTAATTCTTTGAATACCATGTAGTGCTACTGTTAATGGCTCAATCATAGCTCCTTCTTTATAATCAACTTCATCTGGTAATTTAACTACATTTTGAGATTTAACTGCTACATACTCTGCCATAGCTCCATTTTGCCTAGAGCCTATAAATCCATAATCACTACACATTGCAGGTCTACCTTGCTGACAAGCTTCACATTTTCCACATGGTAGTAATGCTCCTGCTGTAACCCTATCGCCAACCTTAACGTTCTTTACTTTCTCTCCTACTTCAACTATCTGTCCAGAGAATTCGTGCCCTACCACTATAGGAAATGAATGTACACCTCCATCTAAAGCTCTTGGAAGATCAGATCCACAAATTCCACAGTACTTAACTTTTATCAATACTTCGTCATCCTTATATTTAGGTATTTCTAAATCTTGCAATTCTACCTTTGAAATACCAGTTATAACTAATGCTTTCATTTCTACACCTCGCCTTTTTTGAATGTGTCTTTCAAATTTTCATATATTTCTAAATATATAGGATAATATCTCTTATATATTTCATGAGCCTTCATATCGGGTTCATGTACTCTAGTAATTTTTATAGTTCTTTGAACTGCTTCCCTATAATCCTTATAAAGACCAGTACCAACTCCAGCTAATATTGCTGCTCCTAAGGTAGTCGCTGTATCTGAAGTTGGAACTTTAATTCGTTTTCCTGTTACATCACTTTTTATTTGAGTCCAAGTTAAACTATTAGCAGCTCCACCGATAGCAATCAGTTCCTCAACATCAACATTTACCTCTTTTGCAGTTTGTAAATTATGCTCTAATGAATATGCTGTTCCTTCTAATATAGATCGTACTATGTGCCCCTTTGTCTTATCGTATCCTAAACCATAGAACACTCCTTTAGCATGTTTATCCCATATAGGTGATCTCTCACCTGCCATGTACGGTAAATATATCACTCCATCTGCTCCAATATTTACACCCTTTGCTTTATTTACTAATGCATCAAATGAATTTTCGCCAGTTTGTTCTTCCATATACTTTTCGTATTCTCCAAATTCATTTCTGAACCACTTAAGACTTCCCCCACCAACTGTTCCGCCTTGAAGCAGCCATGCATTTGGTATCACATGAAATCCTAATATTAATTTTTTATGGCCAATGGGCTTATCTAAACAAATACTCATGCCGCCAGCTTGTCCACCTTGTTCCTGCGTTTGTCCAAACTCAATAACTCCAGCACCTAAAGTTCCGCAAGCTGCATCTAATCCACCAGCTACTACCGGTGTTCCAATTGCTAACCCAGTCTGCTTTGCTGCAATATCGTTTACAGTTCCGACAACTTGATCACAAGGAACTATGTCTGGTAACTTTTCCATAGGTATTCCTAATTCTTCGCATAGTTTAGCATCATATTTTCCCGTTTTCATATCAAAGCAATGAAGTCCATATCCTTGTGATAAATCTTGTGTCATAGCACCTGTTAATTTGAATGCTATGTAACTATTGCTTTGAAGGAATTTATAAGTTTTAATGAACACATCAGGTTTATTTTCTTTAAGCCATAAAATCTTAGGAGTTGTGTATGTGGCATCAAATGAATTACCACTAACTTCAAATATTTTGTCTTCTCCTATTTTTTTTATGACTTCCTCACATTGTTTTGTAGATCTTCTATCCATCCAGATCATTGCATTATGAAGAGGTTTACCTTCAACATCCACAGGGAGTGCAGCCCAACCTTGTCCATCTATTCCAATACCTTTTATTTGTTCTGGATTAATATGACTTTGTTCAATGCATTCCTTTGTTGCATCACACACAGCATTCCACCATTCTTCGGCATCTTGTTCTACAAAATCCTTTTCTGGATAATACACTGAGTATGCCTTATTAGATTGTGATACTACATGTCCATCTAAATCAAATATTGCAACTTTACAAGCTGATGTTCCAATATCTATTCCTAATAACAACTTTTCCATCGTTTCACCTCTTTATAGATTAATATTTCTAATTCTATTAACTTTACTCAGTTACAACGCCTTTTTTAATCAAAATATTTGCATATAATGCTGATTCGCCGGTAACTACAACCGCATATGCTTTTTTAGATCTTTCATAAAAATCCCATTTATCCATATATTCAAAATCTGTAAAATCATCATGACCATTCTTAACTATTTTTCTATATTCCTCCCAAATTGTAGGAACTATAGGATCACCTTTTACAACTTCCATCAATGCCACTGGTTTTTCAACATAAGTATCAAGAGGGAATAATTTTAATATAGCCTCCAAAACTTCTGGAACATTGTGTCCATCTAATCTAACTAACCTTTGAGAATATGTTCCAGCCGGAAAATTTCCGTCAGAAATCACAATTTCATCTGTATGACCCATTTCCATTAAAATTTTCAAAAGCTCTGGTGATAATATTTTCGAAATTCCTTTTAACATATTAGCTCCTCCTAATTGTTTCGCCTATTAACTTTGTATTATAGCGAAACGTTTTGTTTTTTATTTAAAAATCATGTGTAATTTCTTACACACGTATTTTCACTTAGCTTTTCCAATAGATTTAGTAACAATTAAATCTGATTTCAATCTATTTATTGATGGGAAATTGCTATTATCCCCACTCATTCTTTTAAGCAATAATTTCGCTGTCGTTTCACCTATCTTTTCCATAGGTTGAACTACTACTGACAATGGCGGATTCAATACCCTTATTAATTCCATATTATCAAAACCTATTATAGATAAATCATCAGGTATATTAATCCCCATTTCATTTATGGCCATTACTGCACCTAATGTCATTTCATAATTAGTTACATAAACAGCAGTTGGCGGATCATCCATGCTCAATAATTCTTTGAAAAGAGCATATCCACTATCCATTCTGTAATCTCCGTATTTTATCAAATTCGAATCAATTTTAAATGAATAATCTTCATGCACTCTATAATAACCTTTTAATCTTTGCTCAGCAGTATACATTTCTTGGGGCCCTACAATTACACCAACTCTTTTATGTCCCTTGGTAAATAAGGTTTCTACTGCATTATATGATGAATTTAAATTATCCCCAAGTACCACATCACATTCTATATCTTTTAAAAGTCTATCAATAAGTATTACTGGTATTCCACTTTCTAATATCTCACGTAACTCGTTTACTTCTTTCCCTGATGGCACTAAAACTATTGCGTCTACCGACTTATTTACTAAGAATTCTAATTTCTTCTTTTCTAAGTCATAATCTTGCTTGTAGTCACATATTATAGTTCCGTAACCGTCTTTCAAAAGAACATCTTCTATTTTTGAAACAATTGATGTAAAAAACAGATTATTTAAATCTGGTAGAGCGATCCCTACTGTTCTAGTTTTATTAGTCTTTAATCCTCTTGCCATTTCATTAACCGTAAAATTTAATTCTTCAATGGCAGCTTGAATTATTTCTCTATTTTTATCTAAAACATTTCCACCATTTATGTATTTAGATATAGTTGCTATTGATAAGCCTGTTTTTCGAGCTACATCTTTAATTGTCGCACTTATTATAACCACCTCCCTAAGTGAAACGTTTAGCTTAATTCAATATTATATCTTTCTATTTTATTTGTCAATAGATAATGTCTAATTTTACTAAATAAATTAGTAATAATTTATTTTTTTATAACATTAATTAATTGAAAATCTCTAAGCCAGTGCTCAAATTGAGGAATGCACTTCAAACCTACTATATAACTTTAGAGTTTCCATATTTGATTTTATGTCATTAAAATTACTGCCTAGCACTTGCCTTTTTAGCATTCCTCTTTTTGATTTATTCTATTTTTTATTGTAATATTTCTATTTTCTTAACTCCTCATTGAATAATTAAAATATTAGTCACCAAATAGGATAATACGTTTAGCTCTGTATATTAATGTTTAATATTCTTACTTATAAGCTCCATAAACGTTTCAGGGGGAACTACTCTTACGCTTTTGTTTTCTTTTAGCATCTTCGTAACTTTCTCCACGTTACTTGTCTCTTTTGTCCATACGTGCACATAGACAAAGGAGTATGCTTCTGGACTATGGATATTTGTTTGTCCTAAACTAACTCTATCATTTATCCTTTTTACTAACTCTTCTTCGTCTTCAAGTGAATTCCAAAGTAGATCTCTGCAAGACACTAAAGGTTTATTATTAGACCATAAAATTTCTCCTTTATAATTATCGTGTCTATGATAGTCAAGATAAAATAAACCTTTGATATTTGATTTTTTAGTAAACTCATTCCAAAGCTCAATATCATGAAACGCAGAATCATCTATTATTGATACGCAATTTTCATTTACTCTTTCCATGTAATTATTTAATAAGTCAACATATGAACCTAACTTATTACGAGGAAATTTGCTTGGATATATGTATCCATTTCCAGAAGGAGCTACTATGAAATTATTCCTTGGATCCTCATTGCTTATGCTTTTGTTATATAAATCAAATACAGTAGGACTTAAATAATATAATGCTGGAGTCATAGACCAACCTAAAGAAAGTTTGTCTCTATTTTCATACCCAAACCACTTAGACGAACCATAATTAGTTCCAAGGTTCCACTGCTGATTGTCTCCATCTGACATTATAAAAGTAACATAATGAACATTTTCTTCTTTAAGAACTTTTAATGAAGAGTTTTTATTAATATGAGGTTCTTTGAAAGCACTCAATGTAGTTAAATTATAGGACCAATCTGCTGCAACCATGCTTACACCATATTTTGAAGCTGTACTCACGTTAATAAACTCATCTGGACCCCAGCCCAAACATGTAGCGTTATCATCCACAGAAGAAAATATTTTATCTCTAAGAGCTGTTTTATCTACACTTCCTTCATAAAATATTAAAGATTTAGTCATTATGGCATAGTCCCTTAATGCATCAATTCTATCAGGAGAAAGCTCCATTACCATGGAATGATTTAGTCCTTTATTCCACAAATTATCATAGGCCCAATTTTCATCTGTACTTCTGCAATCTCCTTTACTTTCTATACCAAGTTCTTTTATTTTAGGTTCCAGCTTTTCATCAATAACTATAGCGTTTTTAATGCCTGCTAAGGAACAAGCATTGTTTATTGAAGGATCTTTAGTTTCACCATTATAAAGTACGTACCCTTTTATATAGTCTTTATATATTTTTAGTAGCTCCCAAGGATCTGATATCATTTCATAAGGTACATTATGATTACTTTTTAAATCTTCCAACCATATTTTATAATCAGGCTGAGAAGAATTAAGTGTATATATTTGAAAAGAACAATGATTATTAACTAGCCCCTGAAGGCTAGTTATCATTGTTCTTTCACCAGGTGTCATAGAATCTAAAGAAATCGCATATAAAGATTTAGGAACTATATTATTTTTCATATAAACAGAATTTACATTTGATACCTGGATAGCATTAGATTTATCTGTTTCATCTATACTAGAAGCTTTACTATTCCACTCACTCCATTTAGTATCAAATGAGTCTCCATTAGCTTTGCAATAATCATAAAATTTATTTAAGAATCCCATTCTTTCATTATTATAAAATGACTTCAATGTAGTATCCTCAAAATTTGCTAATGCCAATTGTCTTTTAATTATACCATCAGCATTGACATCTTTATAATTATTAATCATGTCATACATTATCATGAAAGTAGATGTTCTTCCTATGCCTTCTTTGCAATGAAAGTGAAGCCAAGAATCTTTTGGTTTATTTTTTATGAATTCCATAAAATAATCAACCATATCATCAGTAGGTATTCCACCATCTCTAACTGTTACTCTTTCATATCCTAAATTTTTTGATTTAGTAAGTTCTTCTTCGCTTTGAACTGTTTTAACATCCATGGTTTGTTTAGAGTTATTATAAAAAGTTATAGGTTCATTTAATTTGATACTTTTTAAATCCTCTTTTTCTTTAGCTATAACTTGATCTCTTGTGAGTCCTACATTAGCATTATTTCTTGCATCTGCCCAGCTAACTGCAAATCCATTTATGAATCCATGACATTCCTGTCTTAAATCTATTACTGTCATAGGCAGAGAAGTATCAATTGCCTTTGTTAAAAGATCTATATTATTCCCTGAAAATTGTTGACTGCCAGAAATATTCAGCTTATCTAACCCCTTAAGATCCAAATCTTTATTGTCCTTTACAACTGCTAAATCAGTAGTTTTTCGGAAGTGCTTTGGTAAAACACTATTATAATTAACTGAGTCTAAAATTAGATGTACTCCATTATCCTTATCCGACGGTACCTGCGCTATTGCATTGTTGTTCACTGCAAATGAGAAAATGCTGACTATCAGCATCGTTAAGATTGTAATCCTTTTAAAATTTTTATTCATATTGTTCCTCCTATTTTTAGATAATCATTAGTTATAATGATAGTATCCGATAGGAACATAATTTTTATTCAAAATAGTAATTTAAAATCATATAAATTCAAAATATCATATATTTCTTCTTGAACCTTAATCTATATTTTAATATTGTATTTACTTTATTTGTATTTATCTAGAATCAATACATTACAAAGTTTATTGTAATTTTATATACCTTTTATCCTTCCTCAAAACATAAGATATTAAATCTAAACCATTCATAGTTTAACATTAATAAGTGGAACTTTATGCCATGTTTAAGTATATCTATAAATTATAGACCTTTTATATAGATATCAAAATTTAAGACTAGATTTATGTGGTAACTTACCGAAACCATAAATATTTTGATTCAAAAAAGCTATGAAAATATCGTTGAAGATTCTAAGCAGCATCCAGTTTATGGTTTAGATTGATTAAATATAAGTTGACATTAGTGATAAATTTCAAGTGCTAAGTTAATAAAGTATAAGGAGGATAAGAACTAAAATGTGCACAGCAATAACACTACAATCTAAAAAGATGGAGAATTTTTTTGGCAGAACAATGGATTTTTCTTATGATATTGAGCCAGAACTTTATGTTGTACCTAAAAATTATGTATGGAATAATACTCTCAACATGAGTAAAATTTGCGATTACTATAGCTTTATAGGAATTGGACAAGAAGCAGGTGAAATGCTTGGTTTCTTTGATGGGGTAAATGAAAAAGGATTTGCGGCTGCAGCATTATATTTTGCAGGTTATGCTAAATACAAGACTCATAAAGATTCCATTACCAGGGAAGCTGTTTCCTCATTAGATTTTCTTCATTATATTTTAGGAAGATGTGAATCAGTAAAAGATCTTAAAGAAATATTAATGGAAATAGATATTGTAGGTCTTGAAGATCCAGTAACGCAAACAGTAGCTCCTTTGCATTGGATTGCTACAGATAAAAGTGGAGAATGTGTCGTCATTGAACAAACAGAAAGAGGTCTAACTTTATACAAAAATTCAATTGGAGTAATGGCCAATAGTCCTGATCTTCAGTGGCACATGACTAATTTACGAAATTACATGAATGTATCTCCAACTCAGACTAGCGATGCATGCTGGGGTAACATTCATTTAAGGCCATTTGGTCAGGCTGGAGGAACTATGCAGTTACCTGGAGGCTACACATCTCCAGAACGATTTGTAAGAACAGCATATCAAAAAACACATATTAAAGCACCTAGTGACAGTTTAGAATCAATAAATACATGCTTTCATATTATGGAAAGTGTTTCTATTCCAAAAGGGATAGTAATAACAAATAGAGATACTTATGATTATACAAAGTATACTGCCTTTGTTAATACAAATACTTGTGAATACTTCTTTAAAACTTACGATAATCCTAATATTACAAGAGCAAGCCTTTGGGATAACTATAAAGAAAGTACTCATCTAATCTCTCTAGGAAAGTTAAGGCGTCCAATTAAATTTGGAGAAATATAGTATTGATTCTACCATTTAAAATATATAAGCTACACTTACGAATGACACAATATCCATAGGTTTGACCGTACTATAATTTTATGAAGAATAAAAAAGTTCACCATACAACAATGATGAACTTTTTTTAGTATCTATTATACTCTACTATTAATTTATTTTTACTACCTTTAAATCTACTTATATCTTAGTCAAACTATTTCTGATAAGAAAAAGTGTATTATTTTTTTAGTTCAATTACTATATCATCTAATGTAATTTCATTATTTTTAGGATGATTTTCATCTATAGTAGGACTTGTATCAACAGCTTTTCCCTCTCCATCACCTGATTCTTGATGTACATCATTTGATAAATGTACTTTAGGAGTTATTATTAATTTAGTTGCATTTGGATTTAACTCCCCAAAACTTGACATGGATTTTCCGGCATATCTTCCTTCACTACCTTCATTTGTTGAAACACTTGTTGCTTTATAAACATTTCCTAAATCATCTTTTACTTCTTCTATAGGAATATCTACAATAAAGTATTTCTCTTGTAAATCCTTTGAAATTTCTTGAGAATAATTTAACGTAAATGTTGCTGACGTTTTAGAAATACTCTCTATATTTAATTGAACTCCATTTTTTTCAGTTGTCTTATTTATTATTTGCTTAACATTATCTAATGCTTTTAAATTAATTTTAAACTTCCAATTTCCTTTTATTTCTCTAGAATTTTCAGAGCTCATATCTCCTATATTTGTAAAATTTAATTCAAAGCTTATGGCCTTTCTTTCTTCATCTATAGTAATAGTTTCTTCACCTACATAAGTATTCTCAGCAAACCTTTTTACTCCAGAACTTCCTCCTGATCCACCATTATAATCTTTTATAGTAAGCCTTGGTCCATTCATATTAAAAAATGGATTATCTCCTAAATCTTTATCACTTATTATTTCATAGGTATAAGTTAAGGTTTTTCCATCAAATATTGCTTCTTTTATTGTGACTTTAATACCATTACTTTCTTGTGTCGCCCCTACCACATCTGCATATTCCTTATATTTATCATATGCACCTGTTCTACCATTATCTATAAACCTAAATATATCTCCAACTATCGGAATTTCTGCTGCATAAGATGGATAGGCTACTCCCAAAGTTCCTGCACCTCCAATTAACAAACAACACAAAACTGCTATAGCTATTCCCTTATTTCTATATGACTTATCTTTATTTATAGACTTCTTTAAATACTTTTTTACCTTTGCTTTTTCAATATCAGTTGCATCTATTATCTCCATTTCATCTTCATCTATTTCTATATCATTTAGAATTTCATAAATATCTTTCATATTATACTACCTCCAAATTTAGTCTAAGTTTTTTCTTACCCCTATAAATTCTATTGTCTAACGCAGCTCTGGTAAGTCCAAACTTTCTAGCAATATCCTCAGACTTTTCCCCTAGAAAGAACTTCATAATAAATATGTCCCTATCCATAGGCTCAAGAGTGTTAATTAAGTTTATCAATTCATTTCTTTCTTCTAGCTTAATAATTTCTTCTTCCACTAATTCATTTGTGCTTATTTCCTCGTCCTCTATGCTTACATGCAAATTCTTAACTTCTTTCCTGTAATAATCAATAGCTTTAAATCTTGCTATCTTAAATATCCATTTCTTAAAATCAACTTCTTCACCTGTAAATTTATCTGAATTATTCCATACTGAAAGAAATACATCATTTATACACTCCTCAATAATTCCATCCTTGTTAAGTGGCGAAAGTACTTTATATACTGTGGATTTAACTAATGCCAGATATTTATCTACTATAAATTCTATGGCATCTTCTTTCCTCTTTTTCAGCCTACTGATATAATTTTTTTCGGTACACCTCATTGAAATTTCTCCAATCCATTATTTTCGTAAAAGCTCTTACACTTTATATAACGTAAATAAAAATGTTTTCTCTCATTTTATTTTTATTTGTTTTACATATTTCTATTTTATTACTATATAAAGATTTTCACATTCATTAAATTTATTAAACTCTTCGTGTTAAATCAAAGTAAGGACTCCTAGTAAAATGGTGATGCCTTCTCTGAATCTAAGAAATACTTTTTTACCTAATTGACTTTCCTTTAATATATAAATTCTAAATAACATCATTAATTTTTTATAAAATTATTTACTTTATAGTTCCTGGCAGTCCACTAAAACTCTGATGGATTAAACTTTTTAGAACGCCTATAGATCTACATAAAGTTTTCTTTGTGTCTTTACTTCAACTTTTTTATTATTTGCTGCTTAAAAAAATTTTAGGATATTTATATAACTTATGGAATTAATGCGTATATCATATACGAAAACAAAATGAAGGAGGTAAAAATATATGGCTGTAACTAAAACTATTGACTCTGTTTCTCTTAGTATTGAAGTTGAAAAAGGAGTAGATAAAACTGGCGATCCAATTTATACTAAGAAAACTTTCTCAGGCATCAAAACAGATGCAGCACCAGAAAATATCTATGCTGTTGCTGATGCAATTAAAGCTGTTATGGAAGCTAATACTAGAGACTACTTTATAAATGAATCTTCCAGTTTAGCAAATGCTTAAGCAGATAAGTGAGAGTCCAAATCTATGATTTGGTTTCTCGAACTTAGTTAAATCATGTATATGAGTTAGCTTCCTTAGCTCTAATCTAAACAGAAAGGTGGTGAATTAAATGGAATATTCTTTATCTATGACTTTCTTAACTGCGACTGGTGAAAAAAGTACTTTAAGTGTTTCTGGTGCTAAACCAAGTCTTACAAAAGACGAGATTAATGCACTTATGGATACTATAATTGCTAAAAATGTTTTCAAAACTAATTCTGGTGATTTAGTTAAGAAATCTGGTGCTCAAGTTACTCAAAGACAAGTTACTAAATTTGATGTAGCTTAAGTTTTAAGTAACCTAAAAAAGGAAGCTTATCTTGTAGTGGATAAGCTTCCTTTTTCATTATCTTTATTATCTAATGATTCAATTATTTAAGTTAACACCTCATGAAAAACCATGCTTAAGATTTCTACGCTCATGCTGATTCAAATTTTGCCAAGATTCTATAAATGCCTCTTTCTCTGGTAAAATTCATTTTTTACATTTTAAATAGTAAACTGCAAATCTTGTCTTATCCTCTCTTCAAGTTTAATTTTTATTTTTAATATTTCAGAATATATTCTCCTCACTTTCACATAATAAAATTAAGTTTATAATTCCATAATATTTAAATTTAGAAAGGTGAGTGATCTAATGAAAAAGTACCCACTGGCATTTTTATTTTTTTTAATATTAATCTTTCATATTTTTACAATCCCTGTTGGAGCTGAACCCAAAACCTTACATGAAGGATTTTATAAAGCTCCAGATTTAAATTTATCCCACGGCATTCATACTGTACAAAATACTTCAACCAGTGATTATGCCTTTATTGCCATTTTCGATTCAAATCAAGTAACTAGGCAATATATGCGATTAGATCCTCAGTCAGACAAGTATATTTTAATACCTTTAGAATCTGAATTTGAAATAATTGTATCTAGTAAAGGTAGCATTATTATAAACTAGATAAAATGCTCAATTCATTTTCTTGTTATCTATAAAAATTTAGAGGTGATTATGTTTATGAAAAAATTTATTTATGCATTAATATTCTTCTTTATTTCTTCTAATATTATAATTTCACCTTGTATGGCTGAAAGTAAAATTCTTAAGCGTGGTTTCTACAAAGTTGAAGATTTAAATTTATCTCTAGATGCTACACATACAGTTCAAAATAATTCTTTTAATGAGCGGATTTACATATTTATTTTAGATTCTACTGAAACTCCTGTTCAAGCTATTCGCATATGGCCCCAATCGCAAAAATTTAATTTATTTCCTCTCAAAGCTGGATATAAAATTATAATAACTGGCGATGGTGAACTAATCATATCATAAGAGATACTTTTATAGTGTCTCTTATGATACATTTTTTCTTAAAGTATCCTTCATTTCATTCCTCCAACATTTCCCGCAAATAAAATACTTCCCACAAATAAGTCCATCTCCAAACTCCAAAATTTCTTAATAACTTATCTAGAATCTATATTTTTAACAAACTTCGTACCAACTCACTAATTATTATTTTTAGTTGTTTCTAGGAAAACACCCTCATTTATTTTTAGTAATTTTCTTATTTCTTTTAATAATATCTATAACTTCTATCAGTAAATATGTTATTAAAGACAATACTAAATAAACTATTATGGCTGGCATTATACTGCCAATTTTATACCATTGATCAATAGGTAGTATGATTGATAGTGATAATAACAAAAATCCAGCCAACATATTTTTTATTGATTTGAAAGAAATAATAGTCTGAATTATAAACATTATCGGAAATAAAATATAAATTCCAATTAAAATCCACTTACTATATGGAAAATGAGAGTCTATGAATATAAATAAAAATATTAATACACTCGGTAATATAGTTGAAAGTACTTTTTTCATAAATTATAACTCCTTTATTTAATACTATCCCATTTTCCATCTTTCATTTTTAAAGTTTTATTGCAAAACATTGCAACAAGATTATCATGTGTAACAACTAATATTGTCTTATTATGTTTTTGGTTTAATTCTTGCAATATTTTCATGATTTTAATGCTATTTTCTTGATCTAATGCACCTGTTGGCTCATCAGCTAGTATAATTTCGCTTTCTTGAGTAAGTGCTCTAGCAATGGCAACTCTTTGCTGCTGCCCTCCTGATAATTGCCTAATACTTTTATTTTTTAAATTAAATATATCTAATTCATTTAAATACTTTATTGCTTTATTTACTCTTTCTTTTCGCGCAATCCCCCTGAATTTAAGAGGAAGCATTACATTTTCTAGTACACTAAGATCTTTTATCAATGCAAAATTTTGAAATATAAACGAAATCTTTTCATTTCTGATTTTAGATAACTGATTAAGCTTCTTAAAGTCTACTTGAAAATCGTCAATATAATATTCACCTTGGCTTGGGGTATCTATACATCCTAATATATTAAGCAATGTGCTTTTACCACAACCAGAAGGCCCCATAATAGCTATAATGTCACCTTTATCCACCTTTATGCTTATTCCATCTACAGCTATAACTTCGTTATCACCTTTTCCATAGGTTTTATATATATTTCTCAAATCTAATATACTCATTCTGTAAATCCTCCCATCATATCTTTCGGAGTCAACTTGTTTATTTCATTAAAGCTTATTAGCATAATTAAAATAATTGTTAATAATAATATCCCCATGGAAATATATAAATTTAATAATAAGTTTTCATTAATAAAAAATGCATAAACACTCCCACAGTTCTTTAGATAAAATAAACTTCCTCCTATAATTCCAATTAATATATTTATAAGAAATTCAGAAGAAAATATTTTAAATATATCTTTTTTACTAATTCCAAAGGAATAAAGAATTCCAATCCTATCTACATCTTCGGTTATTTTATAATTAATTGTAGTAATTATTGATGCCGATGCAATAATGGTAATTATAATTATTCTAAATATTTCATAATACTTTTTTGATTTTATTTCTTCCAAAAATTTATCTAAATCGTCACCAAAATCTGAAATAACTATGTCATCAGAAATTTTTCTTATATTTGATTCTAATTTAGTCGAATTATTTTCTTTGTCACCATTGAAAAATATTGTTATAGGTTCATATCCAAAATTTTGAAAGAAGGTTTCTTCACTTAATGGAATAATAAAGGACTTGTTTAATAAAAATGAGCTATCTACACTATTTGTATAATCAAATGCTAATACATCCTTCTTAAATTGCCCTACAATTTTATAAGTTATATTATTAACTACATAGCTAGTACCAACCTTAACTTTTTTAGCCAAATCATTTCCGACAATCACAGGCACATATTCATCACTTCTAATCCATTCCTCTTTTGAAATCTCCTGAGTTATATTATTTTGATAATGTTCTATCATTCCATAATTAAATCCAATTGGATGTATCAACTCATCAGTTGTATCTTTTTCTGTAAAACTAGACTCTAGGTCTTTAGAATTTAATCCTAAAACATCAATTGGAATATCCGTATACAAATCCCTTTGAATAAACCCGTAAGTATAATTATTTTTTGATATTAACTTAAGGCTTTCCTTTATATCATTTTTATAATCTTCAATATCTTTATTTTCCTTGAGTATCATTTTATAAAATGTCATGAACTTAGAATTATCTATAGAAATTGATCTGTTGTACCTATTTCTATATGATCTATCAAAGTTAATTAAAGAAACCAAAGAAGCAGCATAAAATATCCATAAGGCTACTTCCAATATAATTAATACATTAACTATAAAGTTTCTTTTTATATCAAAAAAGATAAATTTACTTTTCATACTACTTACCTTATTTCTTTCATTATTTTAAATCTAATTACATTAAACAACACTAGTATAGATACAATTATGGATATTATAAATATTAGCATTGAACTTAATATAATATTTGAAATGTTAACGGCTGAATATTGAGATGGGAAAGATTTCATCATAAGATCTATTGTAATTTTTGATAAAGCTAGTCCAGCAATAATTCCAATAGAAGATATTCTTATAAATTTTGCAAAAACCTCTTTAAATACATCAGAGTTTTTAGCTCCCAATACTTTCATAATAGCAACTTTTTCACGTATATTTTTAGCAAAGAAATATGAAAATAAAAGTAAATTTGCTGCACCAAGTATTATTTGGTATAAACTATTTTTAAGTTCGTAAACATTTTTGAATAAATAATCTATAACCGAAATCCTCGAAATCTCTTTTTCAGAAGCGTTAGTATTTTTTAGGTTAATTTCTTTAATATCTATATTACTTATATTATTCTCATAAAAAATAACATTAGGAACCTTAGTGCTTATAAAATATAGAGATCTTATCGGAATTATACTGCTGTATTTAAATACTTCAGTGTTTCCAAGAACCCCAATAACCTTATAATCTTCATTAAATATTTTTATATAACGTTCTCCATTTTTCTCTTCAACTAATCTTTCTAGACCAAAACCTATAATAGCAACTTTTTCATTGCTCATTAACTCTTCTTCAGTTAAGTATCTTCCTTTAATTAAATTTTTACTTTCTATGTCAACCCCATCAGAGCAAGGCCATATATCATTAATATAAAACTTATTATCAACTTGTATTTGATCTTCAAATGGTTTTAAAATAATCTTCTTATATCCTGCCTCTTGAACAGCATCTACTATTTCTGATAATCTTGGATTTTCTTTATCCTCATCTTTATTTACAACTTCAGCTCCATCAACATATTTAGTCTCATGTACTGTATCTATTTTTAGATACCTATAATCTTTATTAAATCGGTTCTGTTCTGTAACTTTATTATAATTGGAATATACAATGCTTATTGTTAAACTAAATGCAAAAGTTGACACTAAAAAACCAATTATTAAAAATAGCTCTATCTTAGTATATTTATTCATATATTACTCCACATGAATATTAGTAAAACACTTATCTTTACTAATATTCTTATCTAAATTTTGATTTTAAACTAGCTTACATTCACGTAAATGCGCTTTTTTCTAAACCTATGAATTTTGAGATATAACTCATCTTCCACACGTTTTGTGATGAGGCAGTGTATGCTTCTTACAGTCCCTCTAGCATAGGCACGATTACCACTACCTGAAATTGTATCTGCATCTAATGTTTTACATATCTTTATTTTAACATATATAACAGTGTTGCTAAGATTTATTTTTTCTTATTCTATATTTCTATTGCCACTAGACAAATGTAATTCTCCTTCAATTTAAGTATTTGAATGCATCCACCATGTTTTATCATTTACCTTACCTACAAATGATAAAGTAACAGGAGTTAATATAAAATAAATTGTAAATACAAAAATAAACGGTAGTTGGATTTCTCATTCCTAACTACCGTTTTTACTTTTATGAATCTTTCATGAGCTAATATTCAATAATGTTATTTAATTTAATGACATACTTAATTTGAAAAATGACTTTAAAGAAATGCTAACTCTTCCTCTGATTTGATAAGATTAGTTGCAATTTTTATTCCATATAATATATTGCTTTTCTTAACTTGTATTGTTATTTCTTCATATTATTTTCAGTATAGTTTAAACATTATATAATGTTATTATCATATAAAAACTCACTATCGTTCATTATCTCATCATAATCACCATCTCTAATAATTGCATGATTACTTGAAAAAACAATTGCTCTTTTAAATACCCCTTTTACATATTCAAAGTCATGGGTAGAACATAAAATAGTTTTTCCTGCATTATTTATAGCTATCATGAATTCTTTTAAAAATCTCTTAGTTTTAGGATCAAGTCCGTTCATTGGTTCATCAAATATATAAACTTCTGGATTTAAAACTACTACGGTAGCTATAGAAACCTTTTTCTTTTCTCCACCGCTCAAATGATATGGCTGTCTATCTCTTAATTCTTCAATTTTCAATAATTTTAGAGTGTCTTCTACCCTTTTTCTAACCTCTTCTTCATCCATCCCCATCTGTCTTGGCCCAAATGCTATTTCATCATATACATTTGAACAAAATAGCTGTACATCTGAATTTTGAAAAACAAAACCTATTTTTTTATGAAAAGCCTTTGAGAACTCTTCATTTTGCATTTTTTTATTATTAATTTCTTCACCTTCAAATAAATAACTTCCACTATCAGCAATTATTAATCCATTTATTAATTTCATTAATGTAGACTTCCCACTTCCATTTACACCTATTAAAGCAATGGCTTCACCTTCATCAATATGTAAGTTTACATTTTTTAGCGCGGTAACTTCAGCATCATATGAATAATTCGCATCTTTTATATCAATCATTAAATCACAACCTATCAAAATAAAAATATGTTAACACAAAAATTATGGTAAGAATAAAACAAGTATAATCAAATAGCTTAAATTTAAATTTCGTATATACTTTATATGTTCCTGTAAATCCTCTAGATTCCATTGCTCCATACATCTCTTCTGCCATCTCTTTAGACTTTATAAACATAGTTCCTACAACTCCAGAAAGTGCAGTACTTTTATCATTGTTTTTACCTACTGATCTTAATTTAAGAGCATAAACCATATTTAATGAAAATTCGCCTAAAATTATAATATATTTTATAGTAATATCAAGTACCAAAATAAATATATCTGGTATTCTAAATATTTTTAAAGTAATTATTAATTCATTCCACTGGGTAGTGCAAGTTAATATACTGACAGAAGCAACTGATACTAATACTTTTAATGTGATCATTAAAGTATTATTACTATACCCTAAAAAAATAGCTGGTAACAAAATAATAACCGTAAAAATTGCCGCCGCCATACTTGCTTTGACAACATATTTTATTTCTTTTATACTTAAAAGATTTATTAGCACAAGCATAAATACAGTTGTAATTAAAACAAAGTGAAAATTTCTACTTAAGGAAACAAAAATAATTAGTATGAGCGTTGATATTAATTTAGTTAATGGGTTAATTCCAAATTTAGAGTTTCTTATTTTAGTTTGCTGCCTAAACATAGCAAGCACATTAAATATTGACAGAATGCTCTTATCTATAAAAGAATTCTTGTCTTTTAGTGGTGTATAATTGTCTTTTTTTAAAAGCCATTCTGGCATTAATAACTTCCTTTCTTATAACGTATATTATGTACATTTAAAAAAGAACCCAAATATAAAATTTGGACTCTCACTTTTGTTTCACTACATATTGCTGAATTGATGGAGCACATATAAGTTAAACTAAGATTCAGATTTAAATCACCTCACCTGAATCAAGTTTCACTTTATACTTTTGTTGTCTTTTTTATACTTGCTATTATTCTAAATACCAACAATAGTATTGCAACACCTGCAACTGCAGATAAAATATATCCAAAATTATCTGGAAGACCTGCAACAGAATAATCTGGCATTAATGCATTAAAGCTAAATCCATTTTCCATGCCTTTAGGTATAAATCCTAACGCATTACCACCTGTTACTACAGAACTTATTTCATCAGTTCCCCATTCTCCCCAAGCTGTACCTGTAGCTAATAACCCTAATGGTGAGAGGCATATTAGTGCTATTATTAATCCATATACAGGCTTTGATTTTGTAGTAGCTCCCTCATAAATAATTCCTGGTGAAACTTTTTTTATAAAGCTTAATACGCCAACAGTTATAATTCCTTCTAATACTCCTGCAACTACAAGATGTGGAATAAGCATTGAAGGTATAGTAATTGATAAAGGATAAGGACAATATAGCGGTATACCTGCCGCATCTTTAAAAAGTAATGGCTGTACTCCGAATTCTATTGCTGCACATAAAGCGGCCAAATTTATTCCAATATAAGCTGCAATAAATGTCCCAATATATTCTCCTTTCTCTGTCTTAAATTTCTCTTTTAAAAACTTATAAATATAATAGCCTACAAATGGTATGACGAATGCCATATTAAAGCAGTTGGCTCCAAAGGCTAAAATACCTCCATCACCAAATAGTAATGCTTGAATCAAAAGTGCTATCGTCACTGAAATACATGCCGCCTCAGGGCCTAAAAGAATAGCAATTAATGTTCCTCCTACAGCATGTCCAGTAGTTCCACCTGGTAACGGAACATTGAACATCATTGTTAAAAATGATAGTGATGCCCCCACTCCCATAAGCGGCAATTTCTTTTTAGTTACCTCTTTTTTTACTTTTGTTACAGCTCTTGTCCAAACTGGAATCATTGCCGCCCCCATAACTGCGCAGGTAGCTGGGCTTAGATAATTGTCTGGAATATGCATTTTAATTCCTCCTTTAAAGCATGTGAAGATAATTAGACTTGTTATTTCCTCAATATGCCCAATTTTTAATAAAAACAAAACCACAAAAACTGATTACAAATAAAGCAATCAACCTTCGTGGTTATTAATAATCCAAATTAATCTATTAATTTATATTGTGTAAAAACTGTATACCCTCGTAGTATACAATTTTATGATACTATACAATTCCAAAATTGTAAATATTAAATTACCTTTGAATTCTTGTTTTTATTTTTTCTTCAATATATGTAACAAATGAATTTAATCCTTGTCCAGTTCTTGATGATATTCTAAAGGTGACTGCCAATGGATTTAATTCTTTAACATTTTCTTCTACCTTATTGTCATCAAAGTCAAAGTATTCCATCATATCATACTTACTTAATACAACTGCATCAGCTTTAGAAAATAGTAATGGATATTTTTCAACCTTATCATCCCCTTCTGGAATACTTAAAACAGCAATTTTAAAATCTTCACCAAGTTCAAACTCAGCAGGACAGACAAGATTACCAATATTCTCAATAAAAATCAAATCAATTTCATCTAAATCAAAGTATCCTAAGATATTATAAATTGCTTTTGATTCTATATGGCACTCTCCTTCTGTATTAAGCTGAATGACAGAAATTCCAAGTGAATCAATTTTTTCAGCATCTACTTGCCCAGCAATATCGCCTTCAACTACAGCAATATTAAATTTATCCTTTAATTGTTTTATTAACTCTATAATCAAACTTGTTTTCCCTGTCCCTGGTGAACCCATCACATTTACTAAATATACATTTTTACTTCTTAAAATTTCTTTAATATCATTGTTGAAATTTTCGTTTAATTCTAGCAGCTGTTTTACAACTTTAATTTTCATTTATTCACCTCATATCTGCAATTTTTTAATAACTTTGTTATTTTGTGCTTCCAATAATAATATAAAATCTCTTCTCTTTATTCTATAATAATATATGTTAAGAACAAAATCACAGATTAATTTCAGTCAATTTAAAATTATATAGTATTTTTATGAAATATGTGACCACCAATCACTTAATATTATTAAAAAGCACTTGACTTGTAGTTAACTCAAAGGTATAGAATAATATCATAAACTATAAATAAAAATCTTATTTATAGTTTAGCACTAATTTATTTATACATTAACTACTTTTATTAAATTATATCTCTTAATCATAGCGAAAGGAATGATCATTAATATGAAAATTGCAGTAATAGATGCACAAGGGGCAGGCCTTGGTCAAAACATCATAAAGAGGATTCGTAAAGAAATAGATAATGATGTTTATATTATTGCACTTGGTACCAACTCATTTGCTACCTCAAAGATGGTACAAGCTGGTGCAAATGTTGGTATAAGCGGTGAAAGGGCGATCAGTTCATTTTGCAAGACAACTAAAATAGATAGTATAATAGGACCAATCGGAATAATCTGTAGTGGAGGTATAAACGGAGAAATTACCACTATGATTTCCAATGCAATATTTAATATGGATTGTACTAAATATATACTTCCATTACAAAACCATGGCATTTATATTCCTGGAACTAGAAATCTACAAATTAAAGATATAATTGAAGAAATTGTACTTGATATAAAAAATAATATAGAAAATTTCTAATCTAGTATTAGTAGATTAAGATTAATTTATTAACACGCCTATAATTAATATCCAATTAATATATTCTTGCTTTTATATCATTAAACTATATTTTTCACCAAATAAATGGAATAATCCTTTTATTATTCTTCTTATACTCTTTATAATGTGTATTGAAGTTATTTTCTAATATCTTTTCTGAATACAACCTCAATATGATTCCAACAATAGTAACTGCACAGCCTATCCAAAACATTATTTCAGGTAATATCATTAAATAATTCTTTCTACAAAAAAGATTCAGAAATATTATAGTACCAAGTACTAGTATTAAGCAATATCCCCTATTCCTTTTTTCTTATTCAAGTCCTTTCTGTTTATAATGAAGTATGACTGAAAACAAATAGACAGTATATTGACTACACTGGAATAATATGCTATTGTAACTTTAGACAGTATATTGTCCAACTAAGGAGGAGATATTTTATGGATAACTATAAAGCGCTTTTTTTAATACAACAAATATACGCAACTCTGTTTTCTCTCACTAATAAAATTCAAATTAAGGGTGATGAATATTGTGAACCTTTAACTAGCAGACAGCTTATGGCGATGGTTGCTATTATTCATTTACCTGAAAATGAAACAACTCTAAATAATATTGCTAAAAAATTAGGTACAACAAAACAGAGTGTAAAACAATTGATTACTAATTTAGAGAACAAAGGATATGTCCTTACTATGCCAAGCCAATATGATAAACGTGCAGTTAATGTGAAAATAACTGAAGCTGGAACAAATGCCATGATGATAGGTGCCGAAAAATCGATGGAGTTCTTTGGGATGCTTTCTAAAGGCTTTTCCATTGAAGAAATGGAAATCTTATGGACGTTATTAAAGAAATTATATAGATTTGATGGCGAAGAACAAGACGGTTTTGAAGAAGAAGCTGAATTTGACATGGGTGAAGATACACTTGAAATACAAAAGAGAGCATTAAATGAATTTGATAGAGCGAGAAATGAAGGAAAATAAAAAATAAATAAAGGCGGTACAATATTATGAATGATATTCTATCTAATAACTCTCAAGATCTTAATGACTTTTTATCTGAGTATATGAATAAGTGGAAAATTCCTGGAATAGCTGTAGGTATTATTAAAGATGATAAAATAATATATTGCAATGGGTTAGGACTGCGCGATGTCAACAAAAATTTAAATGTAACAAAAGACACTTTATTTGCTATAGGTTCTGCAAGTAAGTCTTTTACCTCACTATCAATAGGTATATTAGTGGATGAAGGTAAGCTAGATCTTGATACTCCTATAAAAAAATACATGCCTAGTTTTGAAATGCAAAATAAATATGCTGAAGAACATCTTACATTAAGGGACATGCTTTGTCATCGTTCTGGATTACCTAGACATGATATTTTATGGTATACAAATCCTTCTTTAAGCAGAAAAGAACTGGTAGATAGAATTAAATACTTGGAATTTAGTAAGGATTTCAGGGAAACATGGCAGTATAATAATTTGATGTATGCCACAGCTGGCTACCTTGTTGAACTAGTTACAGGAATGACCTGGGAAGAATTCGTGAAATTAAGAATTCTTGAGCCTCTTGGTATGAACAGCACAAATTTCTCAGTAGATGCTTTAAAAGAGTCTTCTGATTACAGTAAGCCCTATGCGCAAAAGGGAGAAGAAATTAATCAAATAGACTTTAGAAAACTAGATTCTGTTGCTCCTGCTGGTTCTATGAATTCAAGTTTGACTGATATGTTAAAATGGCTTAACCTTCATTTGAATAAAGGTACAGTAAACGGAAAACATATTATATCAGAAAAAACTATAAGTGAGTTACATTCACCTCAACTCCCTTGTGAGCTAATCCCTTTAAAGTTTGATGAATTACAATTTTCATCTTATGCCTTAGGCTGGTTTGTTGAATCCTATAGAGGAAGAAAACATGTTAACCATGGTGGAAATATAGATGGATTTTGCTCCTATACAAGCTTTCTTCCAGACGAGAATATTGGCGTAGTTATTCTTACTAATTTAAATAATCCTGTCTGTGCACTGCCTATAGCATACCATATATACGACAAGCTTTTAGGCCATGAACATAGTGATTTTTGTGAAAAACTAGAGGATGAAGCTGAAAAGATGATGAAAGCAATGGAAGATGCTACTAAGCCTAAAATAGACTCAAAAAAAGATAACTCAACTCCATCTCACTCCCTTGAAGAGTATACTGGCATATATGAAAATCCTGCATATGGTTCTTTAAAAATCGAAGTAAAAGATAATAGCTTAAAATTAATTTATAATAATATAGACTATACACTTAATCATAAATGCTATGACATTTTTACCATGACAATAATGGAATATTACTTGGTTGATGTGACCTTTAATTATGATAGCACAGGAAATATTAAAAGTGTTTCAATACCTTTTGAGGAGACTGTAAAGGAAATCTTGTTCATGAAATGTAAATAATAATAATAATAATACAGAATTGCATTTATAGATTTTCTTTATTTGCAATTCTCTTTATAGGTTCAGCACCTTCTTCTACAGCAATAATATCTGCTCTAAAATCTACTAAAAAAACATTGTGAAACTCTATTTTTTAGCAGTGAAATTTTCAACCTATAGATACTCTTTATTTATTAACAAATACTGATCATGTGTTTTTAATATTTACAAAACTCTAATTATCCCTAATACCAGACCAACGCAAAAACCACAAATAGCACCATTTATCCTTATCCACTGCAAGTCATCGCCTACACGCTCTTCAATCAATTTTATAAGAGTTTCTGTATCTAATCTTTCAATATTATCTCTAACTAATCTGCCTATATTTTCATGATTTGAATTTATGTAACCTGATACGCGTTCCTGTATCTGCTGCTCTAATTTATTTATTAAATCAATATCTTCTGATATACTGTCTATTAAATTATTTAGCATTGGGAGTATATTATCCCTTATGTAATCTTCTTTAACATAACCTAATATTGTATTTTTTAATTCATCTAATATTTTTATTGTAAAGTTATTTAGTTCAACATTACTACCTAATCTCATTTTATATTCATCTATTTTTTGCATAACTTCTTCATTGTTACTTATGCTTCTTATATTGCTCTGCATTAATTCAAGCAGTGTAATTCTGCTGGTATTATCATGTTTTTTTAAATCCTTTAATATTACAACGACTAAATCTCGAGCTATTTTTCCTACTTTATCTTTTCCTAAAACATTTAATACTGTATTTAATGAATATTGCATTATTCCACTTATCTTTAGTTTATTTATAGAATTGAATACTATATTTCCAAGTTCATTCTTTACTTTATCTTGCTTTACTATCTCTTCAAGCTTAATAAGTAAATTATCTAAAATTTTCTCTTCATAATTATTTCTTAAGAATATGCCAATTAATTTTTCAAGAAAGTTTTTAGAATCTAATGTATTCAAATATTTTTGAATTAGTTTAAGTAAAGATGAAGAAACTTTTTCTATAGGAATATGCTCTATGACACGTTTAATAACATACATTCCTGCTTCTATTCCTTGCTTAGAACATATAATTTTTTTGCATATATTTAATATTTTTTTCACTACTTCTAATTCATGTACTTTATTTATAATACTTGATTTATTGAGCAAGTTGTTTTCAACTATTGATACTAAACCTTCTGTTATTCTTTTACGATTCCTAGGCAGAAGTGCAGTATGTGGAATTGGAATTCCTAAGGGATACCGAAAAAGTGCCACTACTGCAAACCAATCTGAAAATCCACCTACCACTCCAGCTTCAAATCCACTTTGCAATATAGTTATTATAGGTGTATTTTGTGGAAACAAAGTAATTATAAAACCTATAAACATAATAACTAATAAAATTAAGGCTCTTTGATTAGTTTTCATTTTCATATTATAGCCTCCTATATTGTCAGTATGTAAACATATTGTAAAATTTATACTAGACTGAGGCATAATAAAAAAAAATTAATTGGCAAATTTAAATTCTGGATCTAATTTATCTAATTTTATATTCCAACTTGAAGATTTGTAAATATTATAATCAGAAGTTATTGCCATGCACGAAACACCTTGCAAACTGTCTATAAATTTCAAACCATTATCTACACCTGCTATAAAAACAGTTTTGGTTAAAATATCAGCAAGCATATTGCTATCAGGAATACTGCTGTCTACAACTATAGTTACACTCATTACACCATTATCTGTTGGATAACCTGTGCTTGGGTTTAATATGTGATGATACCTCTTACCATCCTTTATAAAATATCTTTCATAATCTCCAGAAGTAGAAAGTGCTTGTTCTGATAAATTAATTATGCCTACATAATCTTGATCGCTATCTTTTCTAGGATGCTTAACTCCAACATTCCATGGTGTTCCATCTGGCTTTTTACCAACTGTATATATAGAACTACCTCCAAGACTTATAATCCCGCCTTTAATATCGTAGTTTTTATAAATTTTCAACACTTCATCTGCAGCAAATCCTTTAGCTATTCCACCTAAATCTATTGCCATACCTTCTTTTAGTAACTTAATACTATTATTTTCCTCATTTATACTGATATCATTATATCCAACTAGCGGTAGTTTTGATTTAATCTCTTCATCTGTAGGTATTCTTTCGTTATCAGTTCCTATTCCCCAAAGATTTACAAGTGGGCCTACAGTTATGTCAAATACACCATTACTCAATTTAGAATACTTAACTGCGGTTTCAACCATTTTAATAATCTCCGGATGTACTTGTACATATTCTTTACCTGCAGCTTGATTAATTTTACTTATATCACTGTTATCTATAGTCACACTTGCCATTTGCTCAATCTCATCTAATCTTGAAAGAGATGCTTCTATAGCTTCATTAGCTTTTGGACCATATGCTTTAAGCTGAAAAACTGTATCCATTTTCAATGCTGTTTTAGTAATAATCTCCTGATTCTTTGAACACCCTGAAAAAATAAGAATACATAGTATGCATGTCATTAACATAGATATTTTTTTAATCACTTTAATCGCCCTCATAATTCATTTTAATAAATTTATTAACCTACCAAACATTTTACATCATTTTAGAGTCATTTTATAGAATTTTTTCCAATAAAGTAATATTTTTATTTATCATTTTATAGATGAACAATATATAACTTAGATTTATGCGCATACCTCACCGAAATGAATAATATACTTTTGTTCCAGTTTCTAGGTAATTCTGATGGGTGATTCTAAGGCTATAAAGTTGCACCCAAAGTGCTAGCCTCAAAGAACAAGCTCTGAACTAGCACATTTGGAACAGTTCAAAGGAAACTCGACTCACTTCGTTCACTGAGTAATTTCAATTGACCAAATCATAGATTTGGAATTTCAATTAAGAATCACATCCATCAAAATTACCAATGAAACATTCCACAAAAATATATTACCCATTTCTAGTTGGGATATATTTCATAGTATAAATCTAACTTATAATTGGCTTATCTATATAGATGAACATATTAACAAATTTACTAAAACTTTAAGTTCATATCTTTACTAGAAATCATAAATATATTTGTGAAGAAAACATTTGAAAATGAGCTGTTAAAGGTTCTTAAGCAGAGAGCCCAAATCTTTGATTTGGTGAGAATCGCTTACTCAGCGAACGAACGTGAGTCGAGTTTCCGCTAGTGGTTGTTCCATTTTAGCTTGTGAAGTGAGAGTCCAAAATTTTATTTTGGGTTCTCGAACTTCCTCAGTGAATGTAATGAGTCGAGCTTCCCCAGGAAAGTTGGAGCATGCTAAAGTGGATACAACCTGCCGCTTAGAACCTTCAGCGATATTTTCATAGCTTTTCGGAATCAAAATATTTATGATTTCGTGAGTTATACGCCTAAGTATAGATTATAGTTGGTTTATTGCTAAAACTTACTATGAATAGTATAATCTTTTTATGTCAAATACTTTAATTATATGAATGCAAACTGTAGTCTGCATTTAAGTAATAAGGGAATGGAGTGAAATTCTTCAACTACCCCAGTAACCGTGAAACTGACGAAATCAAAAACATAATCCAAAATAACAAGTCCAATATGTTACTTTTTGATTATGTTTAAAATGCCACTGAGAAATTGGGAAGGCTTGAAATTAGGATGAAGTTAAGTCGGGATACCTTGTTTTTATACAACGATAATATCCTCTGAGGGTGGGATATTAGGCACATGAAAATAAATTTCAAGTACAACGCTACCATGAATATTTTTCATCAGACAAGAGAGTAAATTAATCTCATCGCAGGTCTATTAGGTCAATCTATTTCTGAATGATAGTTGAAAATAAGCTGGTAAATGAACTTGTTATTTTTTGAATGTGACTTAAGTAATCATGCATTTTATGAAAATAAGACTTTTAAGTTTTATTCTGATTTTTATAGGCATGTTTATTATGAATCTATGCATACTCTCGATGGGTATGTTTTTTTGTTACCCTTAAATACACTATATTTTAGGAGGGCATCATGAAACTAAAAAATAAATTTTTATCACTCTTTTTAATAGTTATATTAGCTATGAGTACACTTTTCGGCTGTGGTAATAAGACTGCAACAATGACAGATAGAGAAGGTAACAGCTTTAAGCTTCCTGAAAAAGTAAAGACTATAATATCTACAGCCCCATCAAATACCGAAATATTAGTTGGGCTGGGACTTTCAGATAAGCTAGTAGCTATAGACAAATATTCGTCAGATGTGGATGGTATCAATAAAGATTTACCTAAAATTGACTTTAAGAATCCAGATGCTGAAACTCTTGTGAGTTTAAAGCCTGACATAATAATAGCTTCAGGACATAATAAAACTGGGAGTGAAGACCCCTTTGCAGCTGTTAAAGAAGCTGGAATTCCTGTTGTATACATACCTACTAGTTCAAGCATAGAAGACCTTTATAAAGATATTGACTTTATATCAAAAATCACTGGCACTGAGAAAAAAGGTGATGAGACGACATCTAATTTAAAGGATGAAATCAGTTCAATAAAGAAAATTGGAGATACTATTACTGATAAGAAAAATGTATATTTTGAAATAGGGTCAACTTCAGGTTTATATAGTTTTGGCAATAATACATTTTTAAATGAAATGATTGAAATTGTAGGCGCCAAAAATATCTTTGCTAATGAAAATTCGTGGATATCTCCAAGTCCTGAAGCTGTAGTAAAAGCCAATCCTGATGTAATACTTACAAATGAACCTACAAGTAATTCTATCAATAATATCAAGACTCGCGAAGGCTTCCAAGAGGTTACTGCAGTTAAAAACAATAAAGTCTTTGCTATTGATAATAATTCCTCTTCCAGACCATCACAAAATACACTAAAAGCACTTAAACAAATAGCAAAAGCTATTTATCCTGAGGAATATGCAAATGTATAAAAAAATTATCATATTATTAATACCCTTAACATTTTTAATTTTATGTATCGGAACTTCTATTGGAAGTTCTGATACCAGCTTAATCCATATTGCATCGATAATTGGATATAAAGTTTTAGGAATTCCGCTACTTAAAGAGATTAACCCTAATGATGTGGCGATAATTTGGAATTTAAGATTGCCTAGAGTTTTTTTAGCCTTTCTTGTAGGTAGTTCCTTATCAGTTAGTGGTGCTGTGGTTCAATCATTACTTAGAAATCCACTTGCTTCACCATATACCTTAGGAGTATCTTCTGGTGCTTCTCTTGGAGTTGGATTTCTTATAATATCTGGTTTTTCAATACCTATGCTCGGCAGGCTTACTCTTCCTTTAACAGGCTTTTTATGTGGGCTTTTGACTGTATTTATTATCATAAAATTTGCCTACAAAGTTGATAACAGTATGTCAACTTCAACTATAATTTTATCTGGCATGGTTTTTTCTTTATTTTGCAGTGCAATACTTACAACTGTAACAGCCTTATATAGTGAAGATATAAAAAGCATAGCTCTTTGGGAAATGGGTTCTTTTTCTATGAAGGGATGGTCATATGTACAAATGGGAATACCCTTCTTTATAATTGGAATAATTGGTGTCATGCGCTACTGCACTGAAATGGATATATTATCTTTTGGTGAAGATCAAGCAAAATCAGTTGGAGTAGATGTTAATACCATAAAGACTAGACTTCTTATTTTCTCTGCTATATTAACGGGTTCTGCTGTAGCCTTAAGTGGAATTATTGGTTTTGTGGATTTAATAATTCCTCACTTAGTAAGAAGAATCATTGGAGCAAAGCATAAATATGTAATTCCTGTATGCATAATTTTAGGAGGCTGCTTTATGGTAATCACTGATCTAGTAGCAAGAATAATTATAATACCATCCGAATTACCAGTTGGCGCTATTACTGCTCTGATTGGAGCCCCATTTTTTGCATACATATATTTTAATAAGGCACATAAAAGAAAATAATAAATCAAAGTAGGTGATGATTTTGTTAGAACTTAAGAATTTTTCTTGTGGATATGACAAAATAGATATCATAAAGAATATTGACTTTAAAGCTAAAAGAGGAGAAATTCTTTGCATAGTTGGTCCAAATGGATGTGGAAAAAGTACGCTTTTAAAAGCTATAGGCAGACTCATTGAATATAAAGGAACACTAACATTTGATTCAAAGAATATAAAAAATTTACCTGTGAAGGAATTTGCAAAACACATTGCACTTATGACTCAAAGTAACAATGTTTACTTTCCTTACACAGTTTATGAAACTGTTGCTTTAGCAAGATATGCTTATTTAAAAGGGGCTTTATCCTCTTTAAGTAAGGAAGATGATTTAATCATAATGGAGGCTATAAAAAGTGTTGGCCTTATAGATTCAAAAGATAAACTTATAAATGAATTATCTGGCGGACAGCTTCAACGGGTCTTCATAGCAAAAGCCTTTGCCCAAGATCCAGAAATTATTTTATTAGATGAACCAACAAATCATCTTGATTTAAAATATCAAATTGAGATCCTAGAATATTTAAGCCTTTGGGCAAAAGAAAATAATAAAATTGTAATAGCTGTATTACATGATTTGAACTTATCTAATTTATTTGGTGAAAAAATTATATTACTAAGCGATGGCGAAATAGTCAGCCAAGGTACACCTAAAGAAGTATTTCTAGAAGATAACTTAAGAAATGTATACAATATAGACGTGAAAAATTTCATGATTAGTTCTTTAAAGCAATGGCAATAAGGTATATCTGTAAAAAAAGTGAATTAATTGAATGCTTATTTTCTAATTAGAGCGAATATATAGATACCCAACTTTAAAACTAAATTTATGTGATAACTTACCGAAATCATAAATATTTTGATTCCAAAAAGCTATGAAAATATCGTTGAAGGTTCTAAGCAGCAGGTTGTAGCCACTTTAGCATGCTCCAACTTTCCTAGGGAAGCTCGACTCATTACATTCGCTGAGGAAGTTCGAGAACCCAAAATAAAATTTTGGACTCTCACTTCACAATCTAAAATGGAACAACCATTAGCGGAAACTCGGCTCACGTTCGTTCACTGAGTAAGCGATTCTCACCAAATCAAAGATTTGGGTTCTCTGCTTAAGAACCTTTAACAGCTCATTTTCAAATGTTTTCTTCATATTATAACCCTTGTGGTTACAAATATATTTATGATTTCTAGTGAAGATATGAACTTAAAATTTTAGCAACGTTGTAACTATATTAATCTAATAAATTGAATTCTTAAATTGAAAATCTATAATTAAACCAGTACTCAATTTTCGATACATATAATATAGAAATATATGATACTTTAATTTTGCATTTTTTAAAATATATTGTACATAGTATAGATATATATCTAATAAATATTAACTTACACATGTATACGCCCCTTTATTGGGGGGCATTTTTATGCTAAATATTAGTATTGAGGATTTAAAGCTACTTCAAGTGTTCCGTATAAGATTCGGAACGTTTCTGGTGGTATGGCTTTTATCACCATACTTAACGAACACCTTATAATGAAACAATCTATCCGCTTTCAACCAAACTCATTACAATATGTTTTAAAACCAATGCAATATGGTTATAAAATTATAATTCTATAAACCCAATTTTTTTATAAAGATTTACAGCAGCTGCATTTTCAGGGTGCACATATAAAATTAAATCATCGTATCCTAAATTCATTAATACATTTATACTATTTTTCAAAAGATTACTTGCCATCCCCTGTTTCAAATATTTCTTAACTGTAAATAATTCTGAAACAAATGGTTTCCCTTTAAATAAACTAATAAGAACTACAGCCGCAATTTCTCCATTTTGTTTAATTTGAAATGAAGCATCGGGAATAAATGTTCCGAAAGTACTTTCAACAATACTACAAATCTCCTTATTTAACTCTTCTATTGTTTCACCATTGAAGTCTACTGTATCTTTAAATGCGTCTAACATAGAAACTGATAATCCATCTATATCATCGGAATCTATCTTATCAAATGTATAAATTCCTTTTAGTTCTTGTGGTGCAAGTTTGCAAATCATACCTATTCTTTCACTCATATACTATTCTCCTAATTTTTTTCTTATTTTGTCCTATATGAAACTTATACTGTAAATTATAATATATTTTCTAATATTACATTATTGTATTTTCAAATAAGCTTTTTATAATTACTTAGTTAAATCTACATATTGTAATTTAAATTTGCCACCATCCTGACACATTTGGCTATTATAATAATATTATAAAGATAATAAAAACTTTTTTTCATAAATTTTTTCCCCTATAAATATAAGTCAAAGAGTAACATTCATATCCCCGTTATGACATGTTACTCTTTATTTCATTTCAAGTAATTATTAAACTCATACATGATTTAGTGATATTAAATATCTAAAAATCACAAATTCACTTTTCCCATACAGTGCAATTTCATTTTCTATCATCTATTATCTTAATTTATAACGTCAGAAATCAGCTTATTTATATAATTTTAAATTGTCTCCTTGGTTTTCAATCCACAAGTTTAAAAGTTCTTTTAAATCCTCAACCTTTTCCTTATCTGTAGCACCTTCATTAGATTCGAGTTTTTCAACAACTTTAAACTCGAAGGCACTTTCTCCATAAGCTGCCCAATCTTCCTTTAATTTTTTAGATCTAGCTCTTCCTAAGTTTAGCTGAAATTTGATTGATTCAAAGGGCTTATATAAATTTGTACATATATCCACGAAAGAATATCCATTAACTGTATTATAGATTTGAATTATTCCCATTTCTATTTCTTGTTGTTTATAATTATTTATTATCTCTTTTTTATTCATTTTATCCATAATAACTTCCTCACATTTCTTATAATATTTACTTCCATCATCATTTCTTCCCAAGTATCCATAGTCTACTAAGTATCGCCGTATTATTGCGTCATCCTCATAAATAGGCTTAATAATTCTCTTTACTTCAGCTTCCGTATACTCTTTATTTGGTTCAAACAAATTAGCAAACCTTGGTAATAATGCTTTTCTTTTTTCCTCTTTAGCCGGAAAACTTCTAAGTTTTGGATTCGCTATTTTACTATTCCCATCGTCAACTAACTCTATAGCTGCTAAAAAAGCTCTTGCTTGTCTAGCCCTTTCTCTTAGTGCAAATCTCATATTTCTTACTGTTGATTCTGCACATCCAAGCTTAATCCCAATTTCTTTATTACTATACTTGTTTGACACCATTTCCAAAAGCTCTTTCTGAATTTCAGTAAGTCCAGTATATTTCTTATCAAGCATCAGTATTCTGTCCATAGGGCTCCCATGCTCTGCTGTATGAGTACTTATATCATTACTATTTTTACCTGTATGTTTCCCGCATATCAAACAAATAAATTCTGCTTTTTTGCTATCCCATATGTAACCCCTTTTAAAATCGTCAATAGTTGCATCACGAATAAGCTCTTTCATTTTCTTCTCCTTGTCTATTAATTTAATAGACATTTTATCATTTTAATATATGTATGTCAATTTTACTGTTTAAAATTGGTTAATGAAATATCTTATAAATATCTCATTAACCAACTTACAAAGACTATTCTATAGGTTAATACATCAAGCTAAATCATAGTCAGCCATTATATTCAGAATTATATGTTTAAAGGATTTATTGTTATTATTAAATTTCAAATACATAGAAGTTCATAAAGAGAGATATGATGAATTTTACATAAAGAAGTTTTTAGCGTTAGCGTTGTAGTCACTGAACATCAAATAAAAAGAGCTGACTATGTATTATTTAATCAGCTCTTCCTTAGGTATTTTTTATATTTTATGTTCGTCATTGTTAAATAAAACCACTTTGTTTCTTCCAGTATTTTTTGCTTGATATAATGCTGTGTCAGCCATTTCAAGCAAATTATCAATTTGAGTTGTCGTATTAGGATACGATGCTATTCCGATTGAAATTGTAATTTTTATAAAATTATTGTCTGAAATATAAAAATCATTTTCTTCAATCTTCTCCCTTAGTCTTTCCGCAATCTTAACAGCTTCAGAGTCTGAACAATCTAATAATATTACAGAAAACTCTTCCCCTCCCATTCTAGATACAACATCATAAGTCCTGCATGTATCAAGAAGAATTAAGGCTAAACTCTTTAAAATAGTATCCCCTGCATTATGGCCATAAGTATCATTTATTTTCTTAAAAAAATCAATATCTATAAACAACATAGATAGATCTTCTTCTTTTCGTACAGCCCTCTGAGAAATATTGTTGAAACTGTTGTCAAATTGCCTTACATTATTCAAGCCAGTCAAATAATCTTTTGTTGCCTCATTTCTTAACTTTTGATAAATTCTAACTGTTTCAAATATGTAGTCCGCGTATTTAATTGAAATATACGATACTATTAAATATCCAGAAAAGTATAAACTCACTGTTTTAAAATCAAATGTAATATTTTGAGGTACTGTAAATGATGAAATAACTGATGCTATAACAAAGAAGATCATAGAATAAATATATTTACGTTTTTTTGATATCTTTAATAAAGAAATAATTCCAAATCCGATCCCCATAGCTAAAGCAATTGCTGATCCAATTAGTGATATATCAGACACTCCCAAAATTAAAGATCTAAAAATAGCTATCAAAATAGAAGAAATAATTGAAGAGAAAAATCCACTATAAATAGCAGAAAATAAAATTGGTATGTACCTAAAATCAATAAAAGTATCTGGTGTAATATGTACACTGTTTATCATCAGTATCACACCTAATATCCCGCTATAAAGTCCCCATAAAAACTTACTTTTCAATGACATATCTTCAAAAATTCTTTTATTTCTAAGAAGATGCTGAGCAATACTCATAAACGCTATTAAAATACATGCATTTTGAAAAAACTCAAGAACCATAATTTATAACCCCTTTTTCATAAATTTATACTTGCTTATCAAACAAATTTAATATTTCTAAAATACCCCATTATAGATATCAAACTTTAAAACTATATTTATGTGATAACTTACCGAAACCATAAATATTTTGATTACGAAAAGCTCTGAAAATACATTTATGATTTCTAGTGAAGATATTAACTTAAAGTTTTAGCAACTTTGTAAATACATTCATCTAATAGGTTGAATTCTTAAATTGGATATCTATATTTAATTCTCGAAATCAATTCTATATGTTGTAATAATAAATTTACATTGAAAATTCCAATTAGGCAAGTCATAAGTTAAGACCAAAATGTAGAAATTCAATTGCAACATATATATTAAGTAATTTTTATATCGGATCTTAATTGCTTATAATATAGGTATCAAAAACAAAAGATATACCTAAACTTTAATCTTTGTGAATTATACTAGAAATTGGATACATGTTTGTGAAAGCGGCATTTGAAATTGAGTTGTGATAGTTCTTAGTTGAAGGTTGTTCCATTTTCTGCTTGTCCTAAACTTGTTTTTGGAGCATGCAGAAATGGGTTCAACCTTTCACTTAGAACTATCCAGCGAAAATTTCACTAGTCCGCTGGAACAAATTTGTATCTAATTTCGGTTCTGCCATACATAAATATGATTTTAAATTGGATACCTATATTAAAGGTTACTGAAATTATAAGTAATACAAAACTTTTCTATTATATACTTCTTTAAATATCTTATTTATGATTTATCAAATTACCAAAAATATATAAAATATTAATGTGAATATTATAAGGCTGGCAAAATTATATGTGGTAAATTTAAACATATATTTTTTCCCATCATATTCTTTAGCATAAAATTTATACGATATTAAGCTTGCAAGCGAGGCAATAATTGTTCCCATACCTCCAATATTTACGCCAACTAATATTTCTTTCCAAGAATTTGTGAATTTTGATAGCAAAATTGCACAAGGAAGATTACTAATTAACTGACTAAAAAATATTGAATAAAAGTATACACTTGTACTATTTGTTAATGCTTTCTTCATTAATTCATCTATAGTTGTCATATTAGATAAATTTCCTATCGCTATGAAAAAGCACACAAAAGTAAGTAATAAAAAATAGTCTACTTCCTTAAAGAGCTTTTTTTCTATAACAAAGCTAATAATTAAAGTTATTATAAAAGCAACTCTATAATCAACTACATTGAAAACTGAAAGTAATATAAAAATAAACAAACTACAATAAATAATTGCACTTTTTTTATCTTTAATTTTTATCTTATCTAAATCATATTCCAAATCTACATTTGATATCCTGCGATTGAGAACAAATAACCATATTGCACCAATTATCACAAAAAATATTGTAGCCCTAAAAAAATCTAACATTCCAACATCAAAAAAAGAAAATAAATATAAGTTCTGTGGATTTCCCATTGGTGTAAGACTACTACCAATATTCACAGCTAAAGTTTCTAAAATTATTATTTTCATTGGGTTAAACTTCGCTTTTTTAGCAATAATCATAGTAAGCGGTACAAAAGTTATTAAAGCCACATCATTTGTTATAAACATTGAAGAAAAAAAACATAGAGATGTTAATATTAATGAAACCATTCTAAGGTTTTTATGTTTTATTAATATTTCAACTGCTATCTTATCTAATAATTTTAACTTTTCAAAGGCAATTATTACTATCATAAGATTAAACATTAATATTAGTACCTCAAAATTTATATACTCTAACTTAGGCAGAGTAATCATAGACGTACCTAGTGCCAAAAATAATGATATAGTAAAAACTATTTCTGTTTTAAAAGTTGATATAGCTTTATTCCAAAGCTGTTTTATATTCATAAATTCCTCCCGACACTTATTTCTAGATTAACTATAATCTTGTTAATCTTAAGCAAATTACAACTAAACACTCACTTTTATTCACATGCTGACGACATACATTCCAACAAACCCCATAAGTGCATAATTGCATAAAAAAACTTGTCCGTTTGTACTAGTAACAAGTTAAGTATTTCTTCTTATCCTTGTATCTTAATCCCCCGAACATACTTTAGTATTATAGCATATTTTGCAAATATCACATTATTCGATTTTCAAAGAGTATTTCTCATTTACTACGCTGAATCTTTCATATAAAAATTTCTATCTCTAATGTCATAGTAGCTGAGCATCAAATAAATTAATAAAAGAGCTGACTATGTATTATTTATCAGCTCTTACTTAGGTATTTTTTATATTCTATGATTCTAATGGTTTGATCTAGCTTATAGTGGAGAAAAAGGACACAAATCTATTCCTCAGAATGCCTTCTAATGGATAAAAGAAATATTACTTTTTCTTATCTTTTTCTATTTTGTGTCTCTCTACAAACCTTCCCATTAGGAATGCAATTACGCCAACTCCAATACCTGTCTGCACGCAGAAAAGCAGGCTCTCCACCTCTCCTGGCAATTCTCCACCAATCCAAGTTTCCATAACTGGCTTAAACCACGGCTTGTACTCAGTACCTGTAATTTCAGAAACTACTTTACTTCCAGCATCGTCAGAACCACCAAATTCAGCTCCTCTTAATGTGAATAATGGAATAACAGCAATTAATGCCGCAATAATTAGCAGAATTATAACTGTTTTCTTAGTCTTTGACATTAATTTTCTCCTCCCTTCACTAATCCAAGGCCTGTTAATTCAGATTTTGCATATGTTTCAAGGCCAATTATAATAACAACTGTCAAAATACCTTCTATAACTGCAAGCGGAACTTGAGTTGGTGCAAATACTGCAAGGAATTTAGCTGCCGATACAATAAATCCGCCGTTTTCAGATGGATATGCAAGTGCAAGCTGGATACTTGTTACACAATAAGTGAATAAATCTCCAATTGATGCAGCCAAGAAAATGCCTACATATTTATTAACTTTTAAAGCCTTACATAATCTATATATTCCATAGGAAACAAATGGCCCTGCAATAGCCATAGAAAATGTATTGGCACCCAGAGTAGTGATTCCCCCATGAGCAAGCAGTATTGCCTGGAAAACAAGTACAATGATTCCTAAGATACTAACAGCGCTTGGCCCAAATAATATTGCACCAAGTCCAGTACCAGTCATATGTGAACAGCTTCCTGTTACTGATGGTATCTTTAAAGATGAAAGTACAAAAACAAATGCTCCAGCCATAGCCAAAATGGTAATTGCTCTACGATTTTCAGCCAATGTCTTCTTAATTGATAAATAGCCTATGGCTATGAATGGAATGCAAATAACACCCCATATAATGCAAAATTGTGGCGGAAGATAACCTTCCATAATGTGCATTGCATTTGCTGCTGGAGCTACTCCAAAAATCAAAGCAAATGCTGCCGCTAGAGCGACAATTCTCTTTTCTTTCTTATTCATTTTTCTCCCCCTCAATAAAACTTTAATATTTCTAATATTAAAGTCTAAATAATAAAATAATATAAATTCTTATTTGTAATATATCTGCTTTTTTTATATGCCAAATAATCTTATTTGCAGGAAAGTTCCGTATTGCAGAATAGCTGCTTTATATATATGTGAAATGATCTTATTTGCAGCATAGCTGCTTTATATATATGTGTGGAAATTTCTATTTTTAAAGCATTTCTTTAAATTCTTTTATACTTTTAGGATATGATTTTATATCCTTTAAAATATTTTTTTCTATAAGAGATTCATAAACCTCAAGCAAGGTTGGTTGTTTCAAATTTGCTTGTTTTAAAATTTCCATGTTTGTAAAAATCTCTATAGGTGACCCATCTGCAATGATTTTCCCCTCATTAAAAACAAGAACTCTTTCAGCCCATCTATATGTAAAATCCACATCATGTGTAGATATTAACATTGTCTTTCCTTCTGTCCCAAGTTTCAATAAAACGTCTTCTAACATCATTGCATTTAATGGATCTAGAGCTGCTGTTGGTTCATCAAAGATTATAATTTCTGACTTCATTGCAATAATGTCAGCAATACTTACACGCTTCTTTTCACCACCACTTAAATAATGAGGTGGACGATCCTTTAAATGAGAGATATTCATATATTCTAGTGCTTCATCCACCCGTTTTAATACTTCATCTTTTGGTAGTTTTAAATTCATAGGTCCAAATCCAACTTCTGCTCTAACTGTAGATGCAATAATTTGATTATCAGCATCTTGAAACACTATTCCTATATTTTTTCTAAGTTCCGTTAAATTCTTTTTATTTATAACAGTATCTCTATAGATGATTTTTCCTTGTTCTGGGGTAAGTACCCCATCTACATTTAAGAAGAATGTGGATTTTCCTGAGCCGTTAGAACCAACGACAGCTATTTTCTCACCTTCATAAATATCTACATTTACCCCATTTAATGCAGACTTTCCATTTCCGTAAGCATAATGGAGATCTTCAATTTTTAATATTAATTTTCTCATAATCGTTCCTTTCTAAGCACATGAAGATACATAGCAAATTTAAAAATCTTCTTGTATGCAGCATAACCTATCTTTCTAACAAAATGTTCTTATATAAAACATATCTACGCTTTCTAGATAAATGATCTTATGTGTAGCATAGCTACCTTTTCTAAAAAAAATGATCTTATGTGTAGCATAGCTACTTTTTTTAAGGTGTATATTTTTCTTTGAGCTAGGCAAGGATGCAAGTGGATTTATTATTTTTTGAATGTGCCTTACCTTGTAAAATACCAAATTAAAACCAAAAACATTATGAATACTACTGCTAAGACAATCTGCATAACTTCTACATTTTTATCTTCCTCTAAAAATACAAGGTCCCCATCATAACATCGTGATTCCATTGCATCATAATAAGCATTTGCTTTCCTAAGTGAAATAATAAGCATATTACTTGCAATGCTCCCAAATGTATAGCATGAAGTTTTAAAATCACAATAACCTTGACGTGACTTTGCAGAGTTTTTCATTTTTGTAAATACATCCATTAAGATAAATATATAGCGATAAATAAGACTCATTAATTCTACAATAAGTTTTGGCACATGTGCCTTTCTAAGTACATAAATAATCTCAGAAGTTGGAGTCGATAAGGTCATCATCTGCAGAGCACTTATAGCTGCAAAAATCTTCAAAATTAAAAACACCATTTTCTTAAGCTGAACAGTTGAAGTAAAAACATAGCCAAACCCAAGATATAAATTGTACTGCCCTATTGGCTGCTTTGAAAAATCAATAGCAATGGTAAAAGTGCTAAGTAAAATAAAAGTAATTGGAATTGCCAATATTGACAGGTATTCAGCTGCCGGAATTTTCCCTTTAATAACTGTAAGATAAGCCATTGCAATTATCACGGTAGCAGATACATATGGATTGTTAAATACAATGCAAAGAACAAGCGTCAAAACTGATAAATACACTTTAAATTCAGCATTCCAATGTCTAATCTTTGAAGCATATGCATAAAAATCAATTGAATATCCCTCTCCATGTTTATGTCCAATTTTATGATTATGTTTATGAACTCGCTTCCTATTATCATTCATATTTTGATGTTTCCATATAAATACTAATAAGAAGATAGCCGCCAAAAACACAGCGCATAAAATAATTATTTTTTCCATACCTCATCTCCTTCGATTTTCTATCTATATATGTTGCAATTCACAATTACAGCTAAAATTCTTGCAATACTTTTATAATTATGATGAAGAATTATTTTTGCAATATATATATTTGCTTATGTACAAATTAACAATTAAAGTTTGCTAGTTATATATGCGTACTACGGCATAATATGTGATTTATTATAGCTTGTCTGTAATTTTCATATATTTTTCTGCAAAATAAAAAGTCCTTCTAACAGAAGTGTTAAAAAGACATAATAACAAAACATATTTATTCATATAAAATATGTAAATAAATTTTCATTAAAACGCCCCCTCTATCACTCGTAGAGTTTAGTCACATTAAAAAGATAACAATTCAATATAATAGCTTATTTACTATCATACTTTATCGTCACATGCACATAATACTCCTCTATTAGATGCATCTATCTCCTCATCTGACGAAAAATTATACATCACTTAGACTTGCTATTTTCTTTAATGTGCCCTTTGGTGCAAAACATAGGCAGGTCTTCTGACTTAAGAATCATCATTTAAATACGCCTTCCCTATTTTTAAGTGGCATCCAATGTATTTAAACTCCTCTAATACAGCTACGGGATAGTTTAGGAATTTCACCTAATTCCCTTTTAATTAATTAAAAATCATTTTAAAAATTCAATTAAATTGATTTTAATTAAACCTACATTTTATTTATAAAATTTTTCTAATTTACATTTATATTCATAACCATAACATTTTTAGTTAAAAAAATCAATTCAATTCTCTACTGTATATATATCCAAAACAAAACTTAGACTTATCCAATAACTTACCGAAAGGACAGGTACTCTGTTGTTTCGGTTACTGAGAATAAGTTGAGGCTTTCTAACAGCATAAGTTGCACCATTTCAGCATGCTCCCGAGACAAGCTCGTGACAAGCAAAAATGGAACAACTTATGATGAAGAAATGCCTGCAACATATTCTCTAATGTAACACTGCACAAAAGAGTGCCTGTCCTTTCTGATATAGCAGATTTTTTAAGCTATAAGTATAATTCTCAAATTGGATATCTATATTGTTAAACTTCTGTATACACTTATACTAGAAATATATATATTTTTATAACCTCAAAAGCCATAATATTCAGAAAATGCTTGAATATGCATCTTATATATAAAGTATAAAATAAAAATTTTATCAAATAATATTATAGAAATAAACTTAAGGAGTGATTAATATGAAACATAACGAAAGCATTGGATGTTCTGTAGCAGATTGCAAATATCATTGTAAAGAAGACGATTACTGCACTTTAGACAAAATTAAAGTAGGTACTCATGAATCTAGTCCTAAAAGTGTAGAATGTACTGATTGTCAGTCTTTCGAATTACACTAATAAAGAATCTATATTTTAACTACAGATTCTTTTTAACCTAAGAAAATAATATTATTATTAAATTCTTACTGAAAATAGAGATAGCATTCCTGGGTGTTCGCTATCTCTATTTTTGGCTAAATAATAGAGATATTCTAAATATTCCTTCCTAATTTATCTTCATTTGCATTTCTTAATAGTATTTTTTAATATAAAAATCATCGTGTTCAATTATGCAAAATAATACGTATTAATTACCATTTCTTATGGCCCATTTAAAAATAAAATGCAGCCAACTCAATGACTGCATTCCTTATATATAATTTTTTCTTTTGCAATGGATTTATATTATTTTATCATACTACTATAAAAAGTTCTATATTATCTATCAATCAATTCTTTCTTAACATATTCATTAATAGTATATTCTTCTCCTTCAAATATCTCTGTCAAGTGTAGTATTATTTCTTGTTCTTCTTCTGGAAGATCTCTTATTGTATCTTTGATTGTATCTATGGTTACATCTTTCATAAAATAAAATCACCACCTTGATGTTATTATGAGATATTATATTACATGAATCCAAAATAATCCATAGTATAAATACTGGAAATTTGCTAATGCTATAAATGCTAATCTTTTATAGCTTGGCAGGTTGCCTAAAGACAGTAAATTAATTAATAGTTTACTGTCTTTTGTTCTTTTTTTAGGCCTGCTTAATATACTTATAATAGCTGAATATCTTTTGTATCATATATACCTAAGGGATTATATATCATGTATAATCCCTCCTCGTAAAAAACTTATCAAACATAGATTTGTTAATTACATATAGATAATCCAATTATAAGTTAGATTTACACCATGAAATATATCCCAACTAGAAATGAGTAATATATTTTTGTGGAATGTTTCATTTGTAATTTTGATGGATGTAATTCATTTCGGCGAGTTATATACATAAGTTCAGGTCTTAGTTGGGTTATCTATATACTGCCACAATAAATTAAGCTTCCTATATTAATTTATTATCTTTTCTATTTTGTAACATTTCTCTTGGTCTACAATATATTAATTAATATAATTGACATTTTCTCAATGCACATTATTTCTTAAAAGAAATAAACAGAAAATATTATCACCTTTCATGTTTATTTTTTAATATAAAAAAGCAGTAGTTGGTGACCTCCTGACTACTGCTTTTGTAAATAGAAAACAGAATTTATAAGTAAAATATATACAAGATCAGCAGATGCAAGCTACGTCTACTCACTACAATATTATATTTATATCTAAGTAACGCCCATTACATATCATTTAATTTGCTGTCACAACAATAGAGTTGTACTTCCCATCCTTCTAAAGGTGGATCTACTACATAATTTTCGTCAACATAACTTCTTATAAATTGCGCAGCTCTCTTCTCGGCATATTTTGCATTTAGCACATTACCTTCATCATCCATTTCAATTACGTTAGCAAAGATTGCATATGCTTGTTCCATAGCACTTGGTTCTTCAAATATACACGAATAATCAATCCCATCTAACAACGGATAACCTACAGTTCCATTTACAATCCAAAATGAAAAAGTTCTTAATGCTCCACTAAATGAATGACTTAATTTTTCCAAACAAATACCTCCTCCTTACACATGATCAATTCATATGTTCATTGTTCATATATAGATAAACAATATATAACTTAGACTTATGTGATAACTTACCGAAATCATAAATATTTTGATTCCGAAAAGCTATGAAACTATCGCTGAAGGTTCTAATCATCCAGTTGTATTCAATTTCGGCTTATATCCACATAAGTTCGACTCTCATTTATGAACCCTATAACCTCTATAAATAAATTATAATATACATTGTTTCTTTACTTGATAATTAATATATTCTTTGAGTTTTATTTCAATTTATTAAATTTTTAACCTGCATTACTGTTAAACCTGTTTTTTCTGCTATGACTTCTACATCTAAAATATCCATAAGCTTTTTAGCTATGTTTATTCTTTCTTCCATTCTCCCCTGATTTTTAGCTTCATTTATTTTATCTCTTTCAAATTGTTTTTCAGTCTCTTTACTTCTCCAAAATGATATTGCTTCTGAATCAGTGCTCATATATTCAATTCCCTTTTGTGTTATTTTAACTTCCATTTCTCTCATTATCCCAAATTTCCCTTTGTATTCTAACATTCCAGACTTAGTGAGTTCTCCTATCCTCCAAAATATATAGTCATCAGAAATTTTCTCTTCACTATATCCCATTACACTTCCAACAATTCTTGCACATTTTCTAAATTCATTTTCAGTATACTTCAATATATTTATATCAAAATAATCTTCACTTACAGCTTCTACCTTGCCATCCTTAAAAATACGAAGTATTGAATTATTATCCTTTAATGATTCCCACTGATTAATTAAATCATGATATTCTTTATATTCAATTTTTCTTCTTATTTTTATAAATTCTTTTAGCTTCTCAGTAATAATTTCTGCTACTGCTCTATATGTATATATGATACTGTTGCCCTCATAAATCTTCTCCGAAACATTTATAAAATAAATATTCTCTATTTTATTCTTCAATAATTCTAAAGCATACATCATTCCACATATATCACTACAGCATTCCCCATACCATAGATAAATTACATCTGTATCCTTAATGTTTGAAATTTCTTTATAAAATTGCTTGTAAGCTCTTTTAAGATAATCAATTTCTTCCAAACGAATTCTTTCATCCTCTTTATTAATACTATCTACCCACTTTAATCTCTCACTTAAGTTTATGCTATTTTGGATTATTCCAATGGAAATATCATCAGGAAACACTATAACTTTTTTCCCTTCAAATATTTTTTTCTTTTTAACAGCCCGTCTTAAACTTCCTCCCGCTGATTGCGAAAAGCATATATGTATAATACTCTCCATACTCCACCTCTAATAATTCAATATTAATTTTAAATATATGTGTTGTTATAATTCTTCGAACATACAACTCCATTACCACCACTAGCTTCAAACCCGCATTTTTCAAGCATATTCTGAAGAATATATATTCTTCTCTGGTAATATTCTAAAGAATATATATTCTCGAGAATAAATATGGTAAAGAATATTAGAATATTCTCTTCCTAAAAACTTAATATCAATTAAAATATTTTGCTTCAAAATTAATTCTTTATATCACATGATCTATGATGAATTATACTATTTCTTATTTATAATCCTCACTCATTTTTTCTGGATTTTTCTTTCGATAAAAGATATATATTGAATAAAATCCCTAGCGCTCCAATAACACCTGATAAAATATATATCAAATCACTTGTTTTTTCCCATATGATGATCGAACTAATCATTATACATATAAATACAAGCCATAAAACTGAAACGACTATGTTTATAATATTATTGTTCAAAGAATTTTTATTAGACACAATAAGTCATCCTCTCCAAAATAATAAGATTGTCTAAAATTATTATAGTGCCAATATAACAAAATCATTAATATAAGTGTGACATTGTTTATAGGGCCAGCAATGAGAACCGAACTTATGCTACTCTCCTTCAAAAATTTCATAGTCCTATTTGCTCCATCCGACTTATGAAATTTTTACTGTAATGATATAAATTATAGATATCCAATTCAAGAATTGAACTTATTAGATGAACATATTTACAAGGTTACTAAAAACTTAAGTTCATATCTTCACTAGAAATCATAAATATATTTGTGAAGAAAACATTTGAAAATGAGCTGTTAAAAGTTCTTGGCCGTAGGTTGTTCCATTTTAGCTTGTCAAACTGAAAGTTGGAGCATGCTAAAGTGGATAAAACCTGCCGCTTAGAACCTTCAGCGATATTTTCATAGTTTTTCGGAATCAAAATATTTATGATTTCGGTAAATTACCACATAAATTTAGTTTTAAAGTTGGATATCTATAGAGCATGCAAGTATTTTTGCATGCCCTAAATATCTAATTGTTTTTTCATATTTCAAATCCTGTCTTGTCCTCTTCTGTAATTTCTCTAATTACTTTACATGGTACACCCGCAGCAATTACATTGGCTGGAATGCTTTTTGTAACAACGCTACCAGATCCTATAATTGTATTATCTCCAATTGTTACCCCTTGATTTATATTAACGCCTGCTCCAATCCATACATTACTGCCTATGTTTACAGGTTTTGCATAACAACCTCCTGCTACTCGTTCTTTTGCATATGTTGCATGATTAGATGTATAAATTCCAACTCTTGGACCGAATAAAACATTATTCCCTATGTTTATCCCTCCACCATCTAACATTACGCAATCGAAATTGGCATAAAAATTATCTCCAATTGTAATATTAAAACCAAATTCACATCGAAATGTTGGTTCAAAGTGGACTCCTCTTCCAATACCTTTCAGTAACCTTTTTAATATTTCTTCTCTTTCATGCTGAGGTTTACCAAAACTATTATTATATTCGTTTGTAAGAAATACAGTTTTCTCTCTTGCCTCAATTAATTCTGTCGTTAAATCATTATACATTTTACCAGATAAAATTAATTGTCTCTGTTCTTCTAAATTCATAATACCCTCCAACCATACTTTAGGATTTTTTAAATATTCTTAATTACCAAATAACAAGCTAGCTAAATGCTTTGCTTGCTTCCCACCAATCTTAAGTCCCTTGACACAATAATGACAGTAAGCGACCACTTTATCAGTAGTAATATTTTGGCAATGTTCACGCATCAACCTCTCTTGCTCTTCACTTGTTGTAGGAATAAATTTTCCATCTGCATTTTCAACAAATCGTTTCGGTGCTAACTTCAAATTTCGTTTTGGTGCTGGTGCATGCAAAGATACTCCGCAGAACTGTGTTTTTTCATAGTTCTCATCTTGCTCCACAATATCTACATTCATTTTCTTCAATAACCCACGGACAGCATCTTGCTCTGAACGGTTATCATAAGAACGCCAACAATCTTGTAATGTCATTTTTTCATGTGAATAATCTGGGAACTTAAATTCTTCATCATTCAAAATAAGTTCCCAAATCGAAATCCTCTTCACTTCCTTCATAGTTTCCTGAAAAATAGCAGCACAATTATGACAAACATATACCATTGTACTATCCTCAGAAAACTCCTTATAATGTGGAGTAGCTCTCCAACGTGGTTGCATCCATTCCGGCATATCAGCCGTAAATTCCTCGACCTTATAATTTCGAACACAGCACCTTATAATAGGCATATCAAATCTCTGTTTTAAATAGTCTTGAATTTTTGCGCTAAGTTCTGGTTCTTCTCTTGTAAAAGCACAGCTTGCCACATAAGTATAGTTTTCAGTATTCATAATAAAATCCCCTCCATTTATTGAAACACTCTTGATTATATTTGAATAATAAATCTTAACAATTCTAAGATTGTACTAATTTCATTATTAAAATCCAAATGACTCTAAATCTTATTATCTCTCAAATTTTATGATATAGTATTGCTTCCCATCTTAAGTAAATTATAACATATATTATTTTTTGCGAAATATATTCTATAATGATTAATCCATCAAATTGATTTCTCTTTTGATTAGCATATTTTTCAACCTATCAATCTAAAAATACAACTTACAAAGCTAGCTTTGCATCTCACTTCAAATCTATTGAATAGTGAAATTCGCTGACATATACTATAAATATAAAGCAAGGAGGGACGTGGAAATGAAAATTATTATTGAAAATATCCCTGCTGGATCGGAACCAGAAATAATAATAAAATGTAACGAGCCTGACGAATCATTACTACAATTAATTTATTCTCTCAAATCATCTTCAAAAAAGCTTATTGGATTTACAGATTTACAAATGCATATTATCAATCCTAAAGATGTATTTTATTTTGAATCTGTAGATAATAAAGTCTTCATCTACTGTAGGCAAAAAATTTTCCAATCAAGACTTAAGCTCTACGAAATTGAGTCTGAATATGAGAACAGTGATTTTTTTAGAGCATCAAAGTCAACAATTATTAATATTTCTAAAATAGAATCTGTTAGCCCAATTTTCTATGGTAAATTTGAAGCATTACTACAAAATGGAGAAAAGATATTCATTTCAAGACAATATGTTCCTGTATTTAAGAAAAAATTAGGATTATAAATAAGGAGGTTATACTATGAAATTTATTGGTTATTTAAAAAATTCTTTAAAAGATTTCTTTATATCTAGCGGATTCCTAATGATCCTTATTACAACGATTTCAGCGATTTATTCAAAGGAAACAATTGAAACTTCACAACTTTTTCAAATTATGTTATTCTCATTGGCGTACGTATTTTTCAAATTGGCTTTTATAAATAAAAACGATATTAATAAAAAAGTTCGACTAATTACTTTTAATGTTTTCTTAACTCTCTCAGAATTAATGATTTTATTATGGCTGTTGTTTTTTAGCCCAGGTAAGGTTATGAATATTAATTTACTTCTAGCATATATCTTTGCATTAGTTATAGTAAAATTTTTAGTTTATACTATGATGAGCATAAATGGCGAAAGGGAAGCAAAGCTTATAAATAAAAAATTAATTCAATACAAAAGCGAAAAAGATTAATAATATTTTTATTATTTATGTATATTATTTTAAAATTATGCTAATAATTAAAATACGTTTCCTATTTTCAATAAATAAAGAGATAGCCTTATTATCATTCACATGATCTTCTGCTATCTCTTATTTTTGTTATTTAGTAAATTTACTAAACAATAAATATTCTTTTAACAATTAACGACAATTAATATTTCTTACACAATCTAAAGCTTTTTGCTTTGTGTTTTCGCATGCTTCCCTTGCTCCCTGCTCGTATCCTTTACAGTATCCATCTTCACGTCCAGCTTCCACACCATCACAATACCCTTTATTACGTCCTTGATTATACGCATCTTCCAATGCATCTTTTCCAGGGTAATCCATTCTTGGACAGCACTCGGCATCGTCGCTAAGAGTTCCTTCGCAATTAATAGTATACATTATTCCAAGATCATCACAATCACAGCACTCTTTGTTACTCATCTTTTTCTCCTCCGTAATGAATAATAAAATTAAACATTTATATTTGACAGTGTAAATTTATTTTTATATCTATTTCTTCATAGCATAGTTACACTATCATTAAGTTATGGTACATAAGAATCTCTCTACAATTCCATACTATGTATTAATTTATGATTTGCTATAAAAGAAATAATGAAAATATCAATTATCTTACTAATTTTTATCACATTTTTATTGCCAGATAATATACTAATGGAGTGGATATATTTTCATTATTAATTCTTAATCTCATACTAATGTATGATATAGAACATTGTGTTTCCTAAAAGACAAAAGCAGTAGTTAGGACCTCCCTCTCTACTGCTTTACTAACTTTTATCACGAGAAGTGATATATATACATAAAAATAAGCAGTAGTCAGGTTACCCATTTCTACTGCTTATTTTATTAGAATTCCTCGTAAACTCTAGGATCTTGATTAGTTGTACGACCATCTTCACGAGAAAGTCCAGAAATGATTTTCATTTCATCTTCTGATAATTCAAAATCAAAAATATTAAGATTATCTAATTGATGCTCTTTTGATGATGCTTTTGGAAGTGGAATTGCCCCTAATTGTATATGCCAACGTAAAATTACTTGTGAAATAGATTTTTTATGTGCTTCAGCAATTCCAGCAATTTTCTCGTCTTTTAACATACTATTACCTCTTCCAAGAGGGCTCCAAGATTCTGTAAGTATACCATGTTCTTTATTACAAGCACGTTGCTCTTCTTGATTAAAATAAGGATGAAGCTCAATTTGATTAATACTAGGAGCTACACCAGTTTCTTTTATTAAAGTCTGTAAATGTTCTGGCATGAAATTGCAAACACCTATTGATCTAATTAAGCCTCTTTTCTTTAATTCAATCATTGCCTGCCAAGCTTCAACATATAAATTAATTCTTGGATTAGGCCAATGAATAAGATATAAATCATAATAATCTAATCCAGCCCTAAATAATGACTCTTCAACTGTATTAATAGCTTCTTTATATGAGTGATGACGACCAGGTAATTTAGAAGTAATTATAAGCCTTTCTCTTGAAACAGAGCATTTCCTTACTGCTTCTCCAACTGCGCCTTCATTTTCATAATTAAATGCTGAATCAATTAATCTATATCCTAAATCAATTGCCTCTTTGATGCTATTAGCTCCTTCTATACCATTTAGACTGTATGTCCCAAACCCAATGCTTGGCACTTTAAGCCCATCATTTAATGAATATTCTGTAATGTTCTCTACCATAAATTATCAATCTCCTTTAAGTTTACAATATTCTCATAAAATTTAATAACAGCTTGTATTGTATCTTTATTTTAACGTTTACTTTATTATAGCATATCTTTGATTCTTTACAAAAAAATGGAGAGCATAAAATTATTTTCACGCCATTGAGATTATTTTATATCTATATTTCTAATATCCATGTAGATTTTATTTTTGGTACTGCTAGCATAATAAAAATATTTCTTTAATTTTAGGTTTACATATTATTAAATTATTCTCTTATATATTATGAAAACAAAAATAAAGGAGTGATTCACTTGGATCAAATGGTATTAAAAACCCAACAATGGTTAAATGGAATTTACAAGGATAATTCTAATTACAAAATAATTCCTGAGGATGGGGCTACTGGCTGGACAACAATAACAGCACTAACAACTGCTCTGCAGATTGAACTTGGTATATCTACCCCTAACGGAAGCTTTGGCCCCGCAACAAGAAGTGCATTTGAAAATTTATCAATTGACTCTCAGCCACAAAATGACTGGTCTGAATCCGCTATTATATCTTATCAGCATAAAATATTTATTCTCCAAGGAGCATTATTCTGCAAAGGATATAATCCCGGCGGATTTACTGGTACATTTGGTACAAATACAGAAGCTGCTATAAAACAACTTCAAACTGATGCTGGATTATCTAATGCAAATGGTGTTGTTGATAGTATTTTAATGAAAGCTTTATTATCTATGGATGCTTTTCAAATGCTTACTTATGGTGAATATAAGGACAAATGTGATCAAAAAATACGTACTATTCAACAATACTTAAACAAAAATTATATTTCAAATACTTCTTTTAGTATAGATATAGGCTTAGTACCATGCAATGGAATTTATGACCGTTCTACTAATAAAGCCTTAATTTATGCTCTGCAGATTGAGGAAGGCATTTCTACACCAAATGGAGTATTTGGACCTTCAACTAAAAGTAAATGTCCTGTTTTATCATTAGGAAGTACTAAAACTAAATTTATATATTTACTACAGTTTGCTTTATATTGTAACGGTAAAGAATTTGATCCTAATGGATTTGATGGTGGTTATGGAAATGGAGTTAAAAATGCAGTTACAAAGTTCCAAAGTTTTTGCGGCTTAAATGCTGATGGAATTGCTGGAAGCCAAACCTTTGCATCACTGCTTGTAAGTACTGGAGATAACACTAGAAAAGGTACTGCCTGCGATTGTTCAACTACTATTACAGACGCAATTGCGGCTACTCTTAAATCTAATAAATATGAAGTAGTTGGCAGATATCTTACTGGAAAATTTAGAATGACCTCATCTGAATTAAAAATTATATTTGATAATGGATTAAGAGTTATTCCAATCTTTGAAGTTGGAGGATACAAATTAAGTTATTTTTCATATGAGCAAGGTGTCTTCGATGCAGACTCAGCTATATTTGCTGCAGCCCAATTAGGTTTTACTAAAGATACAATAATATATTTTGCTGTTGATTTTGATGCACTAGATTCTGATGTAACATCTAATGTATTACCTTATTTTAAAGCAATAAGCGAAAAATTCACTAACGCAAATTCCATCTATAAAATAGGTATATATGCACCTAGAAATGTATGCAGCAGAGTGCAAAATGCCGGTTATTCTTGCAGTAGTTTCGTATGTGATATGTCTACTGGCTTTAGTGGAAATCTTGGATATCCACTTCCAAAAGATTGGGCATTTGACCAAATTTCAACCGTTACTTTACATGGCAATGCAGATATTGAAATTGATAATAATATTTCTTCTGGAAAGAATCCAGGTGTTAATAGCGTAGTTCCAGTCGATATCTTAGGAGCACTTAATGATAACAGTTTTGCCAAACTATTTGGCGTTGAATTCTCAACCCCTGATGCAGAAATAGAAATATTTAATAATGCATTTGTTAAAATCGCTATAGGAGCAGCAGTAAAAGCTGCCTTAGGAGATGACTCAAAAGTTATAAAATTTAAAGGTGGTGAATTTGATGGTGCCGATATACAAACGCCTCTTGATAATCTTAAAGCATCTTTAAATAAAGATAATATTGAATTGTCAACAATTCTTGCAAAAGCAAAAGATATGGAACTATCAATTAAAACATCAACTAATGGTACTAGTTTAAAGATTGAGCTTGAAAATTCATTTAACGTGCCTGAACATGATACATTTTCTCTTTCAGAAACTTTATCAATTGAATTTAGAGTAGATAAAGATAAATTGCTTGAAGATCTTAAACTTGCTACAAGCAGCGTAGTTGATTTTGTTAAAGAAAATCCAGCTATAGGTGTCATAATATGCATTGCAGTTGTTGCTGCTATATTACTTGCACTTCCTGAAACAGCTTTAGGTGCTGCAATTATATCTGCTTTTTCAGAAGCAATTGAAGCAATTTCGGCAGTCATTGCAATTGCATAACTTTACTTTATAAAATATCAAAAACCTCCTCAAAATTGAGGAGGTTTTATAGAATTTAAAACTAAACCGAATCAGGATAACTATATTTTAATTCTAAATTTGTATTCTTAATAATAGTATCTAAAAACAACTTCTTATCGTCCATTGAAGAAAACGACAATATAGGTATTACTAAACTTTCACCATTCATTGTAGGTATAAAAATATATTGTTCTAATAAATACAAACCTTTTATGGAGTTCCAATTATGAATTTTCTCTGAAAATCTAGTATTAGTTTTTATTCCTTTTTCTATAAATTTTAAATGCGTTGTCTCAAATGTATCTGTTAATTTATTTGTTCCATATATTCTTAGAAATCTTCTTCTTAGTGATCTGTTAAATATTTTTTTTCTAGAAAAGAAGAATATAATGTACATAATAATAATAGTTACAGTGTATAAAGTACTTCTAAGTAAAATCATCAATCCAAGCAGTATAAAAAAAGCAAGTACAGCATATGCACGAATTTGCTGTTTGTAAGTTTTTGTGTTAACAATATACTTCATATTAAAAGCTATTAATTCATCCTTTGAAATTTTAAACTCTATCTCCATAATACCTCCTATTTTGTGGCTTAATCTAATCTTAAAAGTATTAGATTAAATTTATTTATTTAAAACAATCTTCATATTATCTTTTAAATTAGTTTTGTCTACTTCAACTAACATAACCCACTTCCATGTGCCATCAAATCCTTCTATGCCATCAACTTGTGCAACTGATGATGGTTTTAAGTTTACTGTTAAAGTATTATTACCTACATTTATACTTTCAACACTATATCCTTGTACTGAACTATTTACGGAAGGTATTTGTAAGTATAAAATTGCCATTTCTTTATCAGGTGATTTCATTGGAATTTCTCTTGGTGTAAAATATTTATCTTTAAACCTTTGAAACTCTTCATTAGTCAACATTAGAATCGTATCTTGCTGAATAGCTTGTTCTTCATCAGTTTTACTAAACCCAATTACATTAGAATAAAATTCTTTAAATGCTACATTTTTATTTGTCGAGCATGCAATCAAAAATTGAAACATAATTATGGTAGTAAAGATTAAAAGCAAAACTCTTTTCATATTATACTCCCACCCCTATTAATTTCATTTTTATATCTATGAAAATGATTCAGAAAATGTAGACATAGCATATATGTATAACCCCAAAACAATTACACTTATAATACCCATTGAATAAAAAATCACTTTCCATATTTTACTCTCATTCAACTACTTCCCTCCAGTATAAAAATCTATAATTAGTAATATTAATTACTATCTGAACCAAATTTCTATTCCATATAATAATTATTATAACATATATTTCAAACCACCACATAAACTGCTTATATCATAGCTCTCTACGATCCTTTTACTAAGGACATATCAGAAAAGTGCAAAAAAATAGAGGGCACAAGATTACTCTCATGCCCTTTAAACTATTTTATTTCATAAAACCAACATCCTAACGTATCTTTTAATTCCAAACATTTGCTCATAGGCAAATTTTGAGTTTCAACCCAAATTCCCTTTTCATTTGAATTAGCATAGATACGAATATCTTCAAAATATTCTTGCACATATTCCATGTCAACTCCAGCAAAACTTCCATCCCCTCTATATCCAATTGGAAGATAATTAGTTCTTACATATCCATTAGTTTTATTAATTATTCCATCATTAAACTCATTCATATCGCAATCAGTATCTATACCATTTACACATCCTGTTTCAGAATATTGGTGGCCCACTCTATTAGCAAAGAAATTAGAATTTAATTTCCATGGATTATTATTATAATTCGCCTCCCATAGTGGATAACCAGCAATTCTATCATCCAAGTTATCTGTAAAACTAGTATAAGTATAAATACCAATTTGCATATTTGATATCTCTTTAAATTTAGCAATAAATCTTAATACAAAGTCCATTAATCCATCAAAATTACTTTCTACATCTAACATTGGAATTAGATCATTTGCTTTATCCTTTATAGCATTATAGAAACTATTAGCCTGAGTTTCTGGCTCGCTAGTCCCAACCAAGAAATGATAAAATCCTGTTTTTAATCCTTCGCAATGTGCATTGGAATAATTAACCTCTAAACATCGATCTTTGAATGTTGTACCTTCTGTAGCTTTAATGTAAACAGCTTCTATTCCTGAATCTTTCACCTGTCCAAAATTTATGCTTCCATTATGATTACTTACGTCTATGCCTTTCATATATACCATCCTTTCTACTACACCTCTTTTATTAGTTATTTTTATATAATAAAAACACCTACTTTTTGATATGCTCCCTTTATAATAGTCAGTTAAAATAATAAACTTGACAGTATGAAGGGATAATATCATTTCCGTAAATGTTTTTAGTTCATCTACTATTATAGATGATTTCAATATTAATTTTTTATAGATATTATTTAGGATTTCTAAAATTTTTCTATTAATTTTATTTTGCTCCAAGTGAATAATATATTCAGAAAAATTAATTTAAAAAATATATTTATATGACATTTTACACTATCAGGTATTTTCTTAATTATTCTCAAATTTTGTCCTATACAACTAAATCAGATTATGTTGTTAATATATAAATAAAATTCATAAGGTGCCTGTGCAATTATTCTTCACCTTAATTGTTAAATTATCTCAGCGAAAAACTATCAGTAAATAATAATAAGAGTCAAGCACATTAAGTTCAATTATTAATTATATAAATTTTATTAAATTTTATGTTTACAAAATCAAGTTAGATTTTCTTTTAGTAAGTGTAAGACAAAACAACCGGTTAAAGTAGTCTTCAAAAATAGTACAACATTATATTTTAGGAGGAAAAATGATGAAGAATTTAGAAGGTATTCAATTTTTAGCAAAGGACGAAATGAAATTAATATACGGTGGAGACGCACATTTAGATATGAGCGATTATTACAGAAATAAAAGCAATTGTATGCTAACAGCACGTAGATTAGTTTCCACTGGAAGAGTTACTGGTATGACTCAAAAACAAGTTGCACAAGAAATCTTTGCTCATGCTGTGGCATATTATTCAGCTCCTACTCTTGAAGAAATTCCTGGAATCGGTGAAAGCATAAAAGATTACCTAGTTGACCATGCTGAAGTAGTAGATATTGCTAATGGTGGAGATACTACACTAAGAAGAATGGCATATAGTGCTATTTGGACTTTTATGGGCGACGAATTTTAAATTTCAACATTTAGATTAAACAATAAAAAAAATTATTAGTTAAAAAGATTTTGCTATATATGGCAAAATCTTTTTTTGAAGTTTTAATTAATAATCATTTTATAAATAACTTTTTAGTGTATAAATCAATTAACTGCGTAAGGATGGTAAATATTATGAATAAATATTGTTTTGTTGAACAAGAAGATAAAAAAGATTGTGGAATAGCTGCATTAGCAACAATACTAATGTACTATAATAAGAACTATTCAGTTAAAAAATTGAAGGGTATAATGAAATACGATAGGACTATGCGAGTAAATTTATTTCAGCTATATGATACTGCAATAAATTTAGGATTTGAGTCTAAAGGTGTGATCTTAGAATCAGTGGAAGCTTTTAAATATATTAAGCTACCATGCATTGCTCAAATTGAGATTAACAAAAATAGTTTACATTTTATAGTTCTATATGAGATTAAAAAAAACTTAATTACAATATCAGATCCTTCATCTGTATTGAAAACAATTTTACTCCAAAATTTTTTAGATTGTTTTACTGGTAAAATTCTAATGATATATTTAAAAGAATAATAATTTTGATTTTTTTGTAACAAAATCTATTTTTGATAGTCATATATATAAATACTAAAAATTCACCTAAATCTTTGAATAATTATTTTAAGATTTATATTGTAAAAGGGGAGGCAGATGGAAAAAACAGATTTTGAAATAATATATGAATTATATGTTAAGAATGTATTTAAGTTCTTACTAAAATTAACTAAAGACTATGATTTAGCAGAAGATTTAACGCAAGAGACTTTTGTAAAGGCATTTAATAAAATTGAAAGTTTTAAAGGAAAAAGTAAATTGATTGTTTGGCTGTGTCAAATAGGAAAAAACTTATATTTTGATTATTTAAAAAAGACATCTAAAATAGTTGATATTGAAAACATACAAGAAATGGAGTTTAATACAGAAAATCTTTTAGAAGATGATTTTGTTAAAAAAGATGAATTAAGTTATATTTTAAAAATAGTTATGCAAATGTGTGATCCTTACAAAACCGTATTCTTTAGTAGAACATATTTAGAATTAAGTTATAAAGAGATAGGTAAAAAATATGGTAAAAATGAAACCTGGGCAAGAGTTACATTTCATCGTGCAAAACTAATGTTACAAAAAAGCCTAAAGGAGATGAAAATATGAAATGTGAAGTAATTATGGACTTGTTACCTGCATACATCGATAATACATGCAGCCCTGAAAGCAAACTTCTTGTAGAAGAGCATTTACATGATTGTGCACAGTGTAGCAAACTTTTCAAAGAGTCTACAGAAAATGTTGAGGCCAAAAGTTATGATGATAGTGACACTTATGCTAATCTCCAAGAGAAAGATTTATTACTGAACGCTAAAAAGAATATACGATTTGAGACCATAAAAAAAATATTTAAAGTTATATATACTGTTATTATTGGTCTTAATATATTAGGGATAATTGTTGGATATCTTTCTATTAAAATAGGTTATGATTTAGAATATCCAAGATTATATTTTGGAAGTTTAGGGCTTAAAACATATAGTATCTTATTTATTATGTTTATGCTTCCTTTACTTTGCAGTATCTTAGGAAAAATTATTTTAAGTAAGACGAATTATATTAAATCATACGGATGGAAAATTATATTAAATGTTTTAGCGCTATTAATTTCTATCATGTTAAGTTTGGCTAGTGGATTTATGTTAGTTTTTGTAACTCCACCATTAGAGTCGTATACAAATTCACCTAAGAATTACTTACATGTTGGTAATGATATGCGTAAATATGAAGCCATTTATAAGAATTTCTTCCCTGAAAAAGTACCAGATGATGCTGAAAATATTGAATATTCCTACAGAAAATATAACGGGTTATTTGAAACAACAAGTAAAATTTCAGCGTCTTGGTCGCTTCCAGAAAAATCTTATGAATACTATAAACAATTAATTGAAAAAAATTCAACAATGAATGAAATTGAAGCTAATAAATATGAAATATATTTGTCTGGCTACACTTATCCCCCTAACTTAAAATTAAATTTTGAATTTAATGATGAGAAAAAAGAACTAAAATATACTGCAATAATTGAAAAGAAGTAATAAGCTTATCATTAATAGTTAGTTTAGGAAATAAGATCTTCGAAAAATCAAAGAGTCTACAGTAAAATGCTGTAGACTCTATTTGGGGTATTTTATATACATGAATATGACTATTGATTATAATATTATTATATATGTTGCGATTTACAAGCCACATTCCCCTTGAAGTTTTCAATTTTACAACAAATATTTCCGAGGAAATACCTTTTCCCAAAATCATTATGATATATACTTTTCCATCTTAGTAGCTGCCTGCTTTTCTAGCTGTTTTATCCTTTGATAAGATAGCTTTAATTTTTCCTGAACGACATAATATTTTCTATGTTCTATATGAACAATTTTTATAATGTCGCTTTCTTCTTCTGTCAATATAGTAAGCGCATTTTCTATCCTTTTTAATTCTCTTTTCTTATTTGCTTGCTCCTTATATAAATCTTCTTTTCTTTCCATTAACTTTTCTGCTTGCTGCTCCACACTTGAAGTAATCTTATAAGTTTTTCCTGTTCTTTCTCCCATCTCTATTCCACTTATTCCTATGATTTCTTCCTCAAGCTCCTGAACTCTTATTTCTATATCTTGTATGTCTGCTAAAATCTCTCTATATCTTCTTACTTTATCTATTGTACTGTTCATATTAACCACCCCTAGTTTCTAAATTTCTAAAAATAATTAAAATCCATTTTGTATATAATAAGTCTCCACATTGAAAATTTGATACATGTTTGTAACCTCAAAGTTCATAATATGAAATAGGCATTTTAAAATAAGCTGCTTAGCTTCTTAATTATAAATTATTCCATTTACTGCTTGTCACATTGAAAGTGGGAACATGCAGTAATAAGTGTGACCTTCAATTTAAAACATTTCAGCGAAATTTTCATAGCTTTATAGAACAAGTATGTATTCAATTTCGGTTGAGATTTATGTAAATTTGATTTTGAACACTATATTATTTCAACATATATGGCTAGATTAATTTAGCTCAAGAGAAATGGGGAATGATGCCACAATTTTGGTTATTAAAAACCATTACAATGATGCATTTATATGTTATGATTTAATTGTAATCATTCCCAATTCCTTGTTTGCAGAGTGATATTCATATATATCACTCCTCCTTACTCATTAGCCCTCTTACTTACTAATCTTTCAAAGTTTCCTTATACATCTCCACAAAATAGATCTCAATTTAATCAAGTTTTATATTCACACTATGATTTATAGATAACACAATCATAAACCATAATTAGACTATGAAATATCTCCAACCAGAAATGAGCCATATACTTTTGTAACCACAAGGGTCATAATATGGAATGTTTCATCATTTTTAAGAATTCAACTTATTAGATGAATGTATTTACAAATTTGCTAAAACTTTAAGTTCATATCTTCACTAGAAATCATAAATATATTTGTAACCACAAGGGTCATAATATGAAGAAAACATTTGAAAATGAGCTGTTAAAGGTTCTTAGCTGCAGGTTGTTCCATTTTAGCTTGTCAAACTGAAAGTTGGAGCATGCTAAAATGGATACAACCTGCTGCTTAGAACCTTCAGCGATATTTTCATAGCTTTTCGGAATCAAAATATTTATGATTTCGGTAAGTTATCACATAAATGTAGTTTTAAATTTGGATATCTATAAATAAAATCACCATGTAAGTCTCTTTTATAGACTATTAAGTTCAGCTCTAAGCCATTTTAATTTATTCTTTATCAATTCTATTTCTATTCTTAAATTATCTATTCCATCTAAGCATGTAAAATAAGCATTTTCTGCTACATCTCTTTGAAGCCTTAATTCTGCAACCTCTTTATTTCCCTTAACTAATTCCATTATTAACGTAGCTGGATATTTATCTTCCCTAAGTTTTAATATTTCTTCAGCTTGTTTTACTTTATATTCTTTCTCTGCCTGAGCCTTTTTAAGCCCCAAAGTTTTTAACTGTGTATTGCTCCTGTTTAATGCTATGATACATGTATTTAATCTTTGTATAATTCCTTTTGAATCCATATTATTTCTCCCCTCAACTTTATTAATTAAAACTTTATTCTTGATATTTTCATCATTTTTACTTGTTTCATTATTTTCATAATCTAATGCATTAATTTCTTTTATTAAAGCAAAATCATTTTCGCACTCTAAACATTTCTTTTCATCTGCATAGCTATATTCATCTTTCAAAACCTCTCTCCCCATCGATTCAGCACTTTTCTTCTCTAAGATTTTATTTATCTTATCCCCAAATTCGGCGTGTTTTTTAAAAATTATTTTTCCTGGCATATTGCTACTTTTTAAGCATATGCACCAATGTATATTGGACATATTCTCACCTCAGTCTATAATTATTTTCCGTGCCTTGAATTTCAACTATAAAATCCTTGGTCATTTCATATATTCTGCTTCCTATTGCTTCATCAAAATTTAGCAGTCTTTCAACTGTGAACTCACTTGAAACAATAAATGGCAAGTGATTAAAATACCTATAATTTATCAATTCAAACATTATATTTATGTCTGTTTCATTAACTTTTCCTTTATATAAATCATCAATTAATAGAATTTCGCAGGTTTTATATTTACTTAAGGTCTTTTTATAATATTCTTTGTCTAGGATATTTTGTTTAAGGCTTGTAATCACATCTCTATAAGGCATGTAAACAACTTTTATGTTATTTTTCAAAAAATTATTTGCAAGAGCTAAGGCAATATGAGTCTTTCCACTTCCTGGATTACCACAAAGTAAAATTGAATTTTTCCTATTTGATCTTATCTCATCAAAACTCATATAATACTCTGTTGCAATAAATTTCATTTTTTTAGAAGTTCTTGACCATTCTTCAAAATTGCTAAAGGTCTTTTCTAAATTTTCTGGGTTTATCCCACTATTTTTCCATAGCCTTTTGACATTTTCAATCTCTAAGCACGAACATGGTGTCATCAGTGGCTGTGCATGAAATTGAGCTTTTATAATATAACCTGTATCTTTGCATTTTTCACATTTAAAATGGCCTGTCTCTTGTGCAGCCTTCACCTGCTTTTGGTTTCCGTTCTGGGATTTTAATATTGAATTTTCTCTCACCTGATTTAATATTCTTTGAAGAGCCTCCATAAATATACTTTTCCTCCTTCAATGGATATAATCCCTGCCAACAATGCTCTATGCTGTTTTCTAAAATCTTAATTTGTGTTTCTTCGTCTTGAGATAAATCTTTTAGTTTATTTAATAACATTTTTAATTCTTTATCCGTTATTGTTTTTTTAATTCTTTCTCTCATTTTTATAAATTCTAATATACTTTCAATTAGCAGCTTATTTTTAGTAAATTCTTCTATAAATACATTATTCTTATGATTATTATAGTTTTTATTATTCTTGTTAGTTGTTAGCTCTTTGTCAGCTGTTTGTGATATGCTTGTTAATTCACTGCTAGAATGACTGCTATTTTTCTCTTGCTTTCCTTGGTAAAGTTCCCAGTTTACTATCTTTATAAGTCTTCCAGTATTTGTTACCTCTTGTGTTAAAAAATCATATCTTTCAAATTTCTTAAGGGCAGTTCTTACATTTTGAAGTGATATACCATCACCACTTTTCTTAACTATTCCCTCCAGGGAAGTTACAAATTGACCTGCTTCTGCTTTAAACTTTGTTCCTTTCCATTCCCACTCTCTTTTTTCATGATTTGCCATACTTAGAATCGTAATCAATATAACCTTCTGCTCTAAAGTTGAATTTAACCAAATAGCCTTTTCAAATAAAACTCTATGAATCTTAAACCAGCCCTCGCTCATCTTATCAACTCCTATACCATCTTATAGCTTTCGTATTCTTTATATATCATCTTACATCTACTTCTCTTCCCTTATCGCACATCCAAAAGGAATCATATTCATATGTGGCACATTTTAAACCTTCTAACTCTTCGTTATCTTCTTCGTAATCAAAGCTCTTTAATTCAATAGAATCTGCTTTGCATACTCCATCTTTATAATTTTTACAGGTTCTCCAGTTACACTTAATTAACAATTTGAATTCCCCCTGACATAAAATATCTATCTCGATAACTTTTGTTTTTCACCTCTTCTAATGCACTCATAAATTTTGATGAATCTTTTATTGTCTACCCTGTTATCTTTAAATCTCTAAATATGTCATCTGTTGAGCATTTATAAATATCTGCAAGTCTTTTTATCAGTGCTGGCGATGGTCTTGTCCACCCTTGCTCTAACTTATAAAATGTACTTTTACTTATTTTTAATGCTTCTATAACCTCCTCACTATCAAGACCAGAGTTTAATCTTCTTAATCTTATTGGTGTTAATTTCATATATTCTCCCCCATTCAATCGACTTTCTTAGCTGCTTGTCTGTCTTACTATACTTATATTTTATCAGTTTTTCCGATAAAATTAAAATCCGTTTCTATCGTCAATAATGATATTTTTATCAATTATATCAGTCATGCTTATATTTTCTCTTTTTCCCTTAATCTTCCTAATTAATTTATCAGTATATATGATAAATATGTAAAATTAATAAGGGTTAGATATTCTCTAGCCCTCATTAATTCTTTAATAATCTTTATTTTTATAAACCTCTTCCACTTAACCATTTATATCATTGTCTTTCAAAATTCAAAAGTTTTATACTTTTTAAGCAAGCCAAAAAACAGCCTACATATTTAATGTAAGCTGTCAGATTCTATATAATATGAGTACAATTCATCTCCTTGCCTTATACCAAAATCTCAGGCGACATGGACTTTTTATCATTTTTATATTCCTTACAATCCAAAATGAAAATGGATACTCCCCTAAAAATAAAGTATGTATTTTATATATTTACATGAGTTCTTTTATATAAAACTGGTATTGCCAATGCTATAAGGAGTACCCCCATAAAAGCAGGTGCTGAATGACCAAGTGATACATAGATTTGTCCACCAATGATAGGTCCAATCATTCTTGCTAAAGCCTGAATAGATTGACTGCCTCCTTGAATCCTTCCTTGTTCACTGGAATCCACAGACTTGGAAATCATCCCATTGAATGAAGGTCCAAAGATTGAATCACCAAAACCGAATATAAACATTCCAATGATAAAGAGGGGATAAAATGATAACAAAGCCGATAGAGCAATAAAAGCATATCCCATAATCTCCGAACCCATGCCGAGAATCGCTATTTGTTTATCATTAAGTTTTAGCAAAAGCTTTGGCATTATAAGGCTCTGTGAAATGATATCTTGAAAGCCCATAATTGAAAACATGAGTCCGATTACTGTAGGCTTCCAGCTAAAAGTATCTATTGTAAATTGTGAAAATACTGCTTGCAAAGATCCATTTGGTATCCAAAGTAAGAATCCTGATATAAGTAACATCTTTATACTTTTCATAGAAAGTATGCTGGCAAGCTGTGTAAATGGATTTAGTCTCACAAAAGTGATCTTCTCTAGTCTATCTTCATTGTGAAGACTTTCAGGCATAAAAAAGATTCCATAAACAACATTTAGTAACGTTATTATTGCCGCAAAATACATAGGTACAGAATAACCAAACTTAGCAAGTAATCCACCTAAAGTTGGACCAATTACAGTACCTATACCTACAATAGCGCTCACCCATCCAAAGTATTTAGTTCTCTGATTACTAGGAATTATGTCTGCAAAATATGCAAAAATAGTACTTATAGTCCCACCTGTTATACCATCTATTATACGCCCGGCAAATAGTATCCATAAGGCTCCTCCTATACCAAAAACTACGTACCCGATTGCTGAACCCAATAGACATACTAAGAGTACTGGACGACGTCCATATCTGTCGCTCAAAGCACCAAGACCTGGAGCTGCCAAAAACACGCAAACTGCATAAACAGATGTAAGGAGTGTAACAACTATAGCTTGTTCTCCTGGATTGCTTGTATAAGGCTGAACTAAAAATGGAACGACTGGTGCTATGATCGTAAAGCCTATTCCACAAAGAAATACAGATATAAGACCGAATATTAAAGCGTGTTTATCTATAATTTGTTCTGAGTTTTGTTCATTATTTGATTTAAATTTGGACATTTAAACCCTCCTATCAATATTTGTTATTTTGTAAAGATTTATGAGTGATGTTGATATAAACTGAGTGAATCCTACTGCTAATAGTTGTTATTTTGTTTCATTAAGAACTATTATTACCGTGTAACAAATTTGGTATTTTTGACCATCCCTCCAAAATGGAGGAATGAGCAAAGATACCTAGTATCCTTATTACTTCGAGATCCCTTCCGAAACAATTGTTTTTCCTACATCTTTTAACATAATGTTAAGATCTTCTCTTTCATTTGCTGGTCCATTTCTCAAACCAGTAACAACCGGTACCTCTGTAACATCAAATTCAAGCAGCTCAAACATATGCTTAGTATAATCAATGTACGACTTGAACAGTTCTGGATCTGGATTTCCCTGATTAAATGTAAGAACTAGTCTTTTTTCAGCTGCGCTTTCTTCCTTGAAATATGGAGAGTATCGTGGAGAAAATCGTGCAAACATCCTGTCAATGATGATCTTTCCTTGAGCACTCATCTGCATCATATAAATCGGCGAACCGAAAACAATGACATTTGCACGGTCAATTGCATCATTAAGTTTTTGCATATCATCTTTGATAACACACCCCTGATCACCTTTATGGCAGGCCCAACATCCTTGACATGGTTTGATATCAAGATTATTGAAATCAAAGTATTGAGTTTCAGCACCTTGTTCTTTCGCACCTTCGAGTATTTTATTTACTATCCAGGCAGTATTCCCTTCTTTTCGTGAACTAGCACTAATTCCGATTATATTCATACTTTTTCCTCCTTGCATATCTTTTATATCTATAATTTGTTTTGTACTTTCTAAATTTATTTTAAATTCTCCTTTCGTAGCAGATACTTTTTTTGTTTACCTCTCAACAAAACCATCTTAACATCATTTTGTTTACCTGTCAACAAAATATCAACAATAAAAATGCAGCCTATTACAAATAGTTTTAGGCTGCCTGTTGTTTCATTATAGATATCCAAATTTAAAATTATATTTATGTGATAACTTACCGAAATCATAAATATTTTGATTCCGAAAAGCTATGAAAATATCGCTGGAGGTTCTAAGCAGCAGGTTGTATCCACCTTAGCATGCTCCAACTTTCAGTTTGACAAGCTAAAATGGAACAACCTACAGCTAAGAACCTTTAACAGCTCATTTTCAAATGTTTTCTCCACAAATATATTTATGATTTCTAATGAAGATACAAACTTAAATTCTTAGCAACTTTGTAAATATGCTCATCTAATAAGTCTAATTTTCAAGTTGTTTGTCTATATAGATAACACAACAAGAAATGAGTAATATACTTTTGTGGAATGTTTCATTGGTAATTTTGATGGATGTTATTCTTTGGCTATAAGTTGTTCCAAATGTGCTAGTTCAAAGCTTGTTCTTTGAGGCTAGCACTTTGGGTGCAACTTTATAACCTTAGAATCACCCATCAGAATCACCCAGAAATTGGAACAAAAGTATATTATTCATTTCGGTGAATTATATGCATAAGTTCAGGTATCTAAAGTGTATTAGAACTAGTTTCTTGTTCTTTAACGGAACTTTGCTTTCCTTGAAGCAGTTTTGCTGCAATAGCCGATACAATTGGAACTGTAAGTATAACTGCTAAGCTACCACAAACAGCATTAAGAATATCAATTGCAACACCATTTGAGTTAATCAATTGCTTAAACTGTACTTGGTAAGAGTACATTAAAATAAAAGAGAAAATGGATTCACCTAGGAATGCTAGAATAAGAGTATTACTCATAGTCCCCATCATATCTCGTCCAATATTCATACCTGAACTGAATAATTCACTAAAGGAAGCATCCTGATTTTGCTTCTTTAGTTCATTGATTGAGGTAGCAATAGAAATAGCAATATCCATTACAGCTCCAAGTGAAGCAATAATAATACCTGTAAATAAAAGATCTTTCACCTGCAGCTTGCTTTGTCCAGCAATGTTAAGCAATGCATCTGTGTCTGAAGATGTATAACCAGATATACCTAGAATCCTACTAAAAATAAGCATAATTACAACTGACACAACAACACCTACCACTGTTCCTAATACGGCAGACAAAGTTTTTCTATCAAAGCCACCTACTAAAAAGAGGGTTACGCAAGAAGTTACAATGACAAGTAATATAGTTGCCAAGACATCAGACACACCCATGAAAAGTAATGGAACAAAAATAAATAATACTGTAGTCAAAGTAAATATGATCCCTAGCACAGAATGAAAACCACGCCATCCACCTACTAAGCAGATTGCTCCAATAAAAAGGCCTATAAGTACAAGTAAAGGAACAACACGATATGGTGCAAACATATAAACATTTACGTATGATTTATCATCAGTAGATGTATTAACAGACACCACAATATCCTGTCCATTATGAAGAATAAAATTAGTATCATAATTAAGGGCATTATTAACCTTAAAAGTCTGTCCTTTATATTGCCCACTTTCTATAAGTACATCTACAATTTGTCTTCCAATGTAAAGCCCAGAAAACCCTGATGAATTTATTACCTGCTCATCAATTGAGATAACCTTACCCTTTTCATAATGTACTTCTCCACCAGCTCCTGAACTAAATGGATTATAAATAGGCGTATGTGAGCTAAAAAGTATAGCCAGTATAATGTAAACAGACAAAATGGCAATAGATCCAATAATTTTGCCCCCTATTTTAATAGATGAAATCCAACCTAATTTTATATTCATAATATTCATGCTATTCTCCTACTTCTATACTGCCTTATAAAAAGCAGTTTAATTTTATATGACAAACAGTCCAGTCAATATTAACTGAACTTTTGTCTTTTACTAAGTTATGCTTATTTATTATTTCTTTGTAATAGTGTAGCTATCAATTAATGATTGATTACCAATTGTATAATCATTTGCTGCATAAGTATTGATTGTAAATGTATCATCAGTGAAACTTACATATGAGTACGATGGAACATACCCCTGCCATCCAACAACACTAAATGAATGGTCAGCACTTCCGCCAACTGTATCATTATTACCATTGTTGAAGTCATAATATTTACTTCCTGTACCTGAATCAAGAGTAAAGTAAACTGTTCCCTTAGGATTAGTTACACTGTCTGGATATTCTTTTTTTGCATAAGTAGCGTTTGGATTTGCAGTGCCTGGTACAGAAGCGTTGCTACTATTTTTCAAAGTTTCAGGAGCACCAGTATTAGGATCAACAGCACTTCCATTTAACATTTGTGCAGTACGAGTATAGTAGTGATCATGCCCTTGTAGTACAACATCTATATTGTATTTATCCATCATTTTTGTCCAAGTATTACGTATTGTTAAAACTGGATCATCAAGTTCATTTTTAGTATTGTGATTAGCTTCGCTGTATGCAGATTGGTGCCATGTAGCAACCTTCCACTTTACATTTGGATTAGCTTTAATAGCCTCTGCTATAAATTGGTCATGATCAGCAGTACCATAGTTATTTGCATTCAATACTAAAAATAATACTGGACCAGCAGTAAACCAATAGTCACCATCATTTCCATATTGCGTAGCACCTAACTTACTTATATTAGGCTGATTGTAGTGATAGCCATAATATTCACCCATTTGATGATCATGATTACCACAAAAAGCAGCTAAAGGCATGTTTTGCATGTAATTCACTGTAGAATCAGGATTAAAGAAGTCCCTATATTGATACCATTGTCCATCAGATGAATTTGAAGGTTGAACTAAGTAATTATAGTCGTTAATTTGATCTCCCATTGAAAAAAGGAAGTTTAAGTCCTTATTTTGAGTCACTAGTTTCAGCATATTATTCCAGCCTGTTTTATCATCATTTAAGTTCTTGTGACCACCTGTAGCATTAGATTTAGCAGTACCTTTAGAATTATCAAATGCACCAATTTGTGGATCACCAAAAGCAGCAAACGTTACTTTATCTGTAGGTAGTGTGGTAATTGTATAAATTGGACTCCAATTGCCTTGTCCATCACTTACAGAATAAGAGTACTGTGTATCTGGATCTAACCCTTTTACTTTCGCTTTATTTGAATATTCACCAGTTGGAGCACCTGCTGTTTTCTTCCCATTATAAACATCATCCCCATTATTAGCAGGAGTAGCCTTTCCATCAATATCTGTAAGGGCTGTCTCACTCTGATTAATAGATTGTGTAGCTTTTACAACAGTTTGTTCCGCATCCTGAATATCTGCAGAAGTTGGAAATTCTGTACCATTCATATTAGATGTACGTGAAATTTTTATTTGTGTCTTTCCAGAAGATTGTGTGAACCAAGCAAAATCAAGCTCTTTTGGATCAGAACCAACATTTGCATTAATATTATAAGGTCCTGTAACCTTAGGTAATGAAAAATTCTCAATACCTGATGTACCTGTAATTTCAGCATTAACGTTCCTTATAAAAGGTATACTGACAGACGTAGCCATGACTGTAGCTACAGCAATTGGAAGAATGAATTTAACTTTTTTACTAATTTTCATATAATCTTACCACCTTCTAAATATTTTGTTCTTATATAAAGTTACTCCTTTTATTTTAAATACCAGTTAACTTATAGTTAATTTCACTTTAAATATTATAATTTACCTAAAATTACATATTTTTACTGGTATTACGTTAGTAAGACTACGTTACATACAATTTTATTACAAAAGAATTATGAAATCTCTGGTATAAACCCACACAAAATTTTAACAATGACAGATAATCATTTCACATATAAATCTAATTTATAGTTTTTATATTTATATAGATAAATCAATTATAATGAGACTACTGAAAAAGTCCTCATATTTTTGTACAAATTCTTTATCAAAATGAGTAAAGCACCAGAAGCTCTTCTAACAGCCTTATAACAACTTTTCAGAATTGCTAGCCTATAAAAGTGTATAATATTCCCAAATCAGTAATACTTTTTTGTCTTTTATTGCCTCATTGTAAGCTAGATTTACACTATGAAATATATACCAAATAGAAAGCAGAAACATTTTTATGCAGCAGGCATTTGAAAATAAGCTGTTAAAAGTTCTTAATTGTAGGTTGTTCCACTAATGCTTGTCACAATGAAATTGGGAGCAAGCATTAGTGATGCAACCTGAAATTTAGCACTTTCAGCGATATTTTCATAGCCCTGCGAAATAACAATGTTTCTGCTTTCGTTGGAGTATCCCATAAATCTGCTTATCTATAATTTGAAAGAAATAAAAATACAGCCCATTCCAAATGGAATTAGGCTGCTTATAGTTTTATTTTAATTATTCAGATTTATCAGACTTAGTATCTATTCCAAGTTTATTTATTTCTGCGTCCAAATGTCTGCTATATTTTTCTATGAAGCCAAGCATAGCATCAAATTGTTCATCAGTCACTTGCTCAAATACGACTTTATCTCGATCTTGAAACTCTTTATGCAGCTTTTCATGGATCTCATAAACTTTTTGACCTTGTTCAGTGAGCCTAAAATAGATTTCTTTCTTATTATCTGGCTTCTGATAGCTTTCTATAATGCCTCTTTGTATAAGCTTCTTTGTCATTTTACTTATAGCTCCCCTAGTCATATAAAGAGACTCTGCAAGTTTTGTCACGTTGGACTCTACGTTTCTTCCAATACATTCAATGTAATGTACTTCTGATGGGTTATATCCCTTAAGACTATCTTCCATCTTAAGTTTATTAAGCCAAGCCATCTTATTAAATACTTTCCTAAAATCCATTAAGACCTGTTCTTGTTTGTTCATGGCCTATCCTCCCACTTTTTAACGCATTAACAATATTATATTACTCTTTTGTTTCCATTTCAACAATATCAAAATATTATTTTAGAAATTGAACTATACGTAAAAAGTTACTCTTAAAATTAGATTCTTAGTTCTCAGAATCACCAATTATCTCTAGCAACTCACATGGCTTGTCTATAATGTAATCAGCACCTTTTTCCTTTAGAAGATCTCTATCTCTAAATCCCCAGGTTACGCCTACACATTTAACTCCAGAATTTCTAGCTGTCTTTACATCTACTTCTGAATCCCCTACATATATTGCCTTATCAGTAGTAGAATCTAATTCCTTTAAAGCTTTAATTACTGTATCAGGGGCTGGCTTTTTAGCAATATTTGAACTTTCTCCAATTGCAACTTTTATATATTGTTCAAAATAAATCTTATTAAGCTCTTTTACTGCTGCATCAAATTTATTAGAAACAATTGCAAGCTTATAGTTTTCCTTTGATAAAACCTCTAAAAGCCCCATGATTCCTTCATATACTTTAGTTTTATTTTGCATATTTTTTGAATAATGACTTCGAAAATCTGCAAGACATTCTTTATAATAAGGATTATTTAAGCCGTCAGGTACAGAAAGCTCCATTAAACGCCCAACTCCGTTTCCTACAAAACTTCTAACTTCTTCCTTTTTTCTAGATGGAAAATTATATTTTACTAATGCAAAATTCACACTATCAGCAAGATCTTCAAGAGTGTCAAGAAGCGTTCCATCCAAATCAAATATAACTGTATCATATTTCTTCATAAACAGTATCTCCTTAAAAACATATAAATTTTTATTTACAACTTATTGTTAGTTAATTATAACAAAAAGCAATTAGAAATAGAATTATACATTGAAAAAACATATATAAACAAAGTTTACAAACTCAAATAGATAGGGATTTTGGCCTTAACTCATCACTTGGCTAACTAGAATTTTAAATGTAGATTTATCATTGAAAAATATATACAAAGATAAAAGAGGTAATTTACATTTTTGCAGATTACCTCTTTTATCTTTATATTTTACTATTCTCTTTTAACCTCATAAAATACACCTTCATCAAAATAAAGTAAAGTATTATTGTCCTTGATGAATAAAGTTATTTTATCTGATACATTTAATTGCATAATAGAATCAGTACTAACACCTATTTTTGAAAGATTGGTCTTATACTCACTCGCCATATTATTTTGAGTTTTGTTTGTCATCTTATATTGTGGATTATTATAAGATTCATTACCAAAGGTCGCTAAGTTATTTGACAAACTAATCTTTAAACCTATTAGTGATGTTTTTTCACCAACAGATACCTTTGCATATCCTGCTACTTTTTTGATTTCCCAATTACCATAAAATGATTTTTCATCATTACTAGTTTCTTTATCATTGTTTTGTGAACTAGAATTATTATTCGTGCTATTATTGTTTTTCTCCACTGCAATATTTGTATCTTTGCTATCAGTAGATGAGCTAGCAGTATTATTTGTTTCAGTATTATTATCTGTATTTTTTGAATCACTGTTACTAGTAGTATTATCACTAGTATCTGTAGTAGCCTCAGTAGTTGTATCATTATTGGTTTGGTTAGCATTATTTTGTGGTTTTTGATTTCCACAACCACTTAATGTTACTAATATAGCTGCTACTGATAAAATAATTTTTATCTTTTTCAATTTTATTCTCCTTATTGGATTAACTTGTTGTATTTTAATACGAACATATTTTAACATAAACATACACGTCTTACAATTTTTATATTTACTCTAAATTGTAAATGCGCTTTTGTAATAATATTATAAAGTGTACATTATAGAAATAACCTTCAGAATCTCTGCAGGTTATTTTTATCTCTCCACAATTCTATCTTTAGGTCAACATTTTTCTTTCTAATAACTTTATGATAAGGTATTTTCTTTTTAGCCGCATAATCAGTTAATTCTATAGCAGTTATTTAACTGACTATAAACTTATTATAGTAAACTAGAAAGATTAATGAAAATTCATCTAGTTCAATATCTGATATTATTTTTTGAATTTCAACTATTTTATCATTATTACAGATAATTTTTTTAGCAAATTTAAGATAACAGATGAAAACATAAGTCTCATATATACTATCTCATAATATAATTCAGTTTCTATGATATCGCCAGTTTCATTTTATCAATATAACCGTTAAAATTAATATATGTCATGACATTAACTTTATTTAATAGGAAATAAGCAAGCCTAAATAAATCGCTTGGAGGTTAGAATATGGATATAGACTTATTAGAAAAACTTATAATTTTTCAGAAAAATAAAAATAATTTTATGGAAATCTTATCTTATTTTAATTCAAAGATAAAATACCTAATCTATAAACTAAAATATCCCGAAGCTGAAACAGACCTTATCATATTTCTTTATGAATTAATTACAAAGATAAATTTTGATAAATTTGTTTCTGGTGCAGATGCTTCAATGTATATAAAAAGATGTCTTAGAAATCAAGCAATTAGATTATCATATAAAGTCAATCGTGATAATAATCTCCTCACCTTTAATTGTGATGATGAATCATTAGAATCATTTAATGAAAATAATTCTAGCAATGATTATTCAGATGTATTCTTTAATGATTTAATTTCATCATTAAAACCTAGACAAAAACAAATTGTTTATTATAAATTCTATCTGCAGCTTTCAGATATTGAAATTGGTAAAATTCTTAAAATATCTAGACAATCTGTAAATACAGCTAAAAGAGTTTCTTTAAATCTACTAAAAACTAAGTTATATATGGAGGGATGATATTATGTATGATGATCTTATAAAGGTTGCTATGACTCAAGGAATCTGGACATTACTTAGTTGTGTGCTTATAGTATACATATTAAAAGCACAGGAAACCAGAGACTTAAAGCAGGAAGAAAGAGAAAAAAATTATCAGGAAATAATTAAGGAGCTTACTGATAAATTAAATCTTTTAGATTCTATGAATTCAGCTTTAAATGAAATCAAAATTAAGATTAATTAAGCTTTATTTTTCAGATTTCCTTAATATATAATCCAGTTATTTCTTTGAGATGTGCATTAAAAAGTGTTTAATAATATAAAATAAAAGTATATAATCTTTAAACTTTATTGATTATATACTTTTATTTTCGTGTAAGCATAATGCTATTATGTTTATTTTTGTCATATATTTATGTATAATATAATTTAAATAGACTTAGATTGAGGTGATTTATGATTTTAATATTTAAATATTTAGATATTCTTCTATTCCTTGTTTTTTTCTGCATTTCATTAATTTTTATGATAAATTATATCCAATCCTACCGTAGGTTAGTTGGAGATAAAAAAGCTAATTTAGTAATTGATTCACATTTATGCTCTAATAAACACTCATATTTTATGTATATCTTTATTGTATTTCTTATAATAAGAAATATTGCAGAAAGCTTTTCTTTGTACTTATTGTTAAGTAATTGTATTCTTATATTTATTATTATTTTATGTCTATTTTTATATGACAAAGTTGTATCTAAAATGTATTTTCTTGAAGATGGAATTTTTATTGGAAATAAATTTATTGAATATATAGATATAAGAAGCCTTGACTTTATAGAAGAAAAAAATGAGGTTTTCATTGTAAAGATATATTATACCTTTTTAGAAAAAGTTTTTACTGTTTCATATAAAATAAGTCTTAATTCAAAAAGTAAAATCGAGGATTATATTAATTCATTAAATTTTAATATTAACTTTAATGGGGAATAAATAAAACTTATTAAATCCACTCTATGAAAAAATTTTAATATTGGTGAATATTTCATTTAACTTATGCAAATAATTATCATTGAAGTATTAACTTTCAACTATGGTAAAGAGATAGCATTTTAGATTACCCTGCTATCTCTTTTTTATTATTTATTTAACCTAACAATTATTTACAATATTATAGTTTTGAATATTTTTTTATGAAACGCATATACTACTCTCGTAAGATAGTAGTAATTTAATTTCATTAAAAGTGAACCACCAGAATAAGCCCTTATTTTCAAGGGCTTATTTTTGTTTTATTAAATAAATATCTATTCTGAATATATATATTAACTTTTCACATAATAAAATAAATCAATTAATTATACCGTTTAATTAAGAAAGGTGGATGATTTTTAATGAAGAGATTTCGTACAGCATTATTTGCTTTCTTATTAATATTAGTTACATCATTAACAACCAGCGCTTATAGTCAATCTGGTAAAACTCTTTCTCAAGGAATTTATAATGCAAGAGATTCAAATTTATTAATAAGTACTCCTATGACGGTTAAAATTGATTCTCCTAGCGGCAAGGCTATTATATTTATACTTGATTCTGATTATTCCATGAAGGAAATGGTAAAGTTAGAAGCCGAATCCACTGAACACACTTTAAAGCCATTTGATTATGGTTCCTTAATCATAGTCGTTGGTAATTCAAGTGTTACCTTTTACTAAAAGGCACTAGAAATAGTGCCCTTCTTATATTTCAAAATTTATTTATTCATAATTCTATATCTTAGTGATGGAAGTTTATAAACCACAATACTATTATACAAACAACAATATTAGGTATTAATATAATCAATAAATTACTTACTATTTTTGTTCTTTTATTCCTCTCATCTTTTCCTTCACTTAGATAATTAGCTAAGTATTTATCGCCACTAATAAAGGAACCATTTAAAATTCCACATATAACAATACAAAAAGCACTTAAGAAACCAGATATTTTTAATGTTATATTATAATCATTCATTAAAAATCCTGCTATATACGCAACTATCGCAATAATTAAACCAATAGTAAATGATACCTTCAAAACTTCTCCTCCTCAAGAATTCTCACATGCTTATTAAGGGTAAACCCTTATATTGTAATCATTATAATTACGTTTTAATATACTTGCTAATTATGCATTATTCATAGTAGGTATAACCTTTCATTTTACTTTGTATTACTAATATAAGATTTATAAAATGAAATCCTCCAATTGATAATATAACAAAAATATTAGAAATATTAAAAGTAATTATTACTATTCCAGCCACAGCAAGATACACTGAATTTAATATTGCAAATTTTAACTGCATCCTAAAAAATTCTCTTGGTTTTATAATTGTCATTTCTGTTTTTCTTGCAAATCTTTTATTGTAGTAAGTAATTTTATCTTTACACCAAATAGAATATATTAAATGGATTATTCCCATTAAAATTGGTAATATACCAAGCCAATTCATCTCAAATCCCCCTAATCAAAATGCTCTATTATAGATAACTCAACTATGATCTATACTTATGCGTATAACTCGCCGAAATGAATAATATACTTTTGTTCCAGTTTCTAGGTAATTCTGATGGGTGATTCTAAGGCTATAAAGTTGTTCCAAATGTGCTAGTCTCAAAGAACAAGCTTTGAACTAGCACATTTGGAACAACTTATAGCCAAAGAATCACATCCATCAAAATTACCAATGAAACATTCCACAAAAGTATATTACTCATTTCTGGTTGGAAGATATTTCATAGTTTACGTATAGTTTATGATTGTGCTATCTATATGATTCAGCAATGGCAATAGAACTTATGTGAATCCTCACCAAAATCTAATATAATCCTATTGAAAGCTGCTAAGAATGGCTTTTTCAATTTCTTTAATAGCCATATCGTACTCTTTAATTCCAGTTAAGATCTTAAATTCTTCATTGTCAATAATTGATTTAAGCATTTTCTTTCTAATTATTTTTTGTTCTTCAGGTTTTATTTCTAATTCAACTTTATTAAAGTAAGGATTGCTGCTGTAGTCATATCCCATAGAAATTACTTCTTCAATATAGGTTTTAAACCATTTGGCAGCAGCTTCTTTATCTCCAATTTCAATATATAATTCAACATATTTATATGCAGCTGAACCTAATCCAATATGAAATATATTCTGAATCTTATGGCATGCATCTAGATAAAGCATTGCCTTTTCATAATCTTTTTCTTTCTTTGATGTCTTCGCCATTATAATTAGCATAAGGATACTATTATTTAGATAATTCAATAATTTATTGCTGCAAAATTTTTGAATTTCTTCTTTCTTTCCCTGCTTTTCAAGAATAACTGGGTATAGAGTTACTGGATCTAAGCTTTTGGGAAGTTCATTAAGTGCTCTTTCGCTTTCTTCATAATTTCCCAAAATCATATTAATATGAGCAATGAAAAACACAGCTATTTGCATATATTTAGGATCCTTACTTTCAGCTACCTTCTTAAACAAATCTAAAGCTTCTTGTCTTTTTGCTTTTATAAACTCTTCTGAATCATCCTCAGACATCATAAGGTATGTGTTAAGCAAACTTGCAACTTCGACTTTTAAACAAATACTGTTTGGATATTCACTTAGGTACCTTTTACATTCTTTCTCACCAGCTGCATACCCTTCATTAAGAAATAGTTTTGTGAGCTTTGATTTTATATTATTAACTTCTTCTTCAGAAAGTTCTTTATGAAATGATAATAATGTATCAATAGATGTGTTTAAAGCTCTGGCTAAAGGTGCTAATATTGAAATATCAGGCATTGAATTTCCATTTTCCCACTTACTTACTGCTCCTGCTGAAATTCCAATCATAAGAGCTAATTCCTCTTGAGTCAATTTTCTCTCTTTTCTTAACTTTAAAATTGTTTCCCCTATATTTAATTCGTTCAATTCTATACCTCCGATATTTAGGCTTGAAAATACCTTTTGATAAATTTATTATAAGTTTACCTTTTATAACAAACAATAGAGGCTAATTCACATTTAAATTAAGAAAACTTGAATATCATTCGACTTAAACTTATTTAAAAATATACAGATTTCAATGATAAATTCTATTATTAATTACTATGCAGTACTTACTTAATGGATTATACCTGTGCTGCACGAAGTTTTTTCCACTTTCGAATTTTGCTGCGAAAAGATTTAAAAGGTGCAACAGTATTTATATGAATCCATTTCCAAACTGGCCAATTAGATGGTGTTGACTCTGCCCACTTTCTGCCTCCTGGATTAAATAACTGATCCTCATCAAAACCTTTTATCCATAAAATAATATCCTCTACATTTGAAATATATATTTCCTTTAACTCTGATAACGAATAGTCATTATATTTAGCATAAAATCTTTCATATAACTTTCCTAGTTGATTCCACTTAAAATCTTTATCTGGTGTTATTACTTCCTTTCCAGCCAATTCATCACTTTCCCAGCTTTTAAGCTGCTGCATCCACCCAAGTTGATATGCAATAATTTCTTCAGGGGTTCTATCTATTCCTTCTATAATAAGATTCTTATCACTTTCTGCTACATCATCAAATTCTTTTATAAAAAGTGTTGCTGTCCTTTTTAGTTCATTTATGAAAGTTTCTTTATCCTCATATTGCTCCATAACTACACCTCCTATTTTGTATAATAATACAGCATAAAACTTGACAGCATCATGTCATATTAATTAACTTTACTAGAGTATTAATTAGCTTTAGTGAAATATTAGTTTATCTAAAAAATAGAGGTAGTTAACTGTATAAGTAGTATCGCTATCTTTATATCTATTTTAAGCAAGACTCTATATAATCAACTGGCACATCCATCCTAATAGCCGTTTCTTCTATGGATAGACCACTATTTAAGAATCTTTTTACGACCATGACCATATTTTCTCCAACTTCGATAATATGCTTATCAGGATCATAAAATCTAACAACACGCTGCCCCCAAGAATGTTCTATCATAGGATGTACATAATTAATATCTGAGATACTGTTAAGCCTTTGGATAAAGCTGTCAAAATCATCTTCCTCAAAATATAATTCTGCTGCATTTCCACCAAAAGCAATTTCATCATTCTGTTTGCATATAAATGATAACCAAGTATCTTTTGTTTGTAATGCAATACCACCAGTTAAAGTTACATTTGCTCCAAAGTCAACAACAACCTCTAGCCCAAGTACTTCATAATAAAATTTCTTTGATTTCTCCATATTAGAAACAACTATCATTGGATTTGAAAACTTCATTTTATTCCTCTCCTTTAGCTAGCTTTATCTCTTCTAGCCTTTCCTCAGCTGCTTTAATTGCTTGAGTTCCTGTTTTACACAGTACATTTATTCCCTTAACAATAGTTACAATTACATATGCTTCTACTAATTCTTCCATAGTTAAACCTGCTTCTACAGCTGCAACAGCATGTGCCTTTGCTCCACTTACTTCATCATCTAAACTATCCAATATAGTAAAAATTAATTCCCTTGTTTTTTTAGGAAGATGTCCATTTTCAATTGATTCACGCATTGCCAAATATCCACTTAAGCCATCTGGCGAATATTTAGAAAGTGCATCAGCAAATGGCGGATTCCATTTCAATTCTTCCTTATAATATTTAAGTATACTTTCAAAATCCTTCATAACTAAACTCCCCATCATCTTTTATTTTCTTAAGAATATCATTAAATTAATAGTAACCACTAAATCTATAATTTCTTAACAATATAATCAACAAATCCTTGTCTTATTTTTTCACCTTCATCCATTCTTTCTAATACCCTAATTTCTTTATGCAATATTTCCATATCTTCAAAATATGTATCTGGCTCACATTCCTCAAAATATGAATGTATTACAGTAGTGTTTCTCTCCACTTGCTCATATTGATTTTCACCAATAGCTAAACCTGTTCCATAACGAGAATCCTTTGTCGTAAGAAAATTCACAAAAAGTAAGCCTCTAGGCTTTAATACACGTTTCATTTCATTTATTGATTTTAAAACATCTTCTTTTCTCATGTGAAATACCGAATTATAAGAATAAACAAAGCTAAATGTTTCATCTTCAAATTTTAAATTTCTCATATCTCCTTGTTCAATATTTAAATCTTGATTTTTTTTATGTGCATACATATTAGCCTCTTTTAATTGATTAATATCAAATTCTATTCCATGCGTTTTATACCCATATTCTAGAAATAAGCTTAACGGTGGAAAATTCCCTCCTGCACCACAATCTAGAACCACTTTATCCATAGTTGTTTCATTACAGAACATGATGAACCTATACAATGGTATTTGCCTAAATATTTCATTCATTTTGCCTTGTCCTTTCTATTAAAAATATTTTATAAATCACCTAAATTTAGCATTGCTACAGCCTTTTCTTTCTCCTAAGATATTCTGACATTATAACTAAATAATAACATATATTACAATTATAAATTACTTAAATTTTATTAAGTTTAAGTCTATGTGCTGAAATATGAAATTATATTTTTTTACTTAAATCTTTAGCAAACCAGATGTTCGATTGAAACTAAAATTTAGAAACTTAATTACAATATACATTTTTAATAGACTCCAATTAAATTTATTACATTCTTTGACACGATATACATATAGCAATCAAAAATATACAAATTTCAATCATAACAATGAATACTTTATGACTTATATTGATGTATTTTGTTGAAATTCAAATTAAAATATATTCTTCAGAAAGAAGGAACTATTTAATTTTTTGAGAATTTTAAATTATAGGTAAATAAATATAAAAATATTAATTTATGAGGGGTGTGTTTTTATGAATTTTAATTTTAATACTAGTTTTTCTATGGAGTTTGATGCTATTGACAATAAGCATAAAGAATTATTTAATCGAGTTAATAAACTTCTTTATGCTTTAGAAAAGGAAAAGGATAGTAATGAAATTTTAAAAGCTTTGGACTCTGTTGAATATTATGCAAATAATAATTTTGATGAAGAAATAACCCAAACAAAATACAACTGTTCTGAACTTAAAATGTGTCACAGAAAACTTAATATGGAAATAAGAAAGTTAAGATATTCATTTGAAAATCCAGGAGTTTCATCATTGTTTACTCCTCTAATGCAAAAGGAAATAATGAAGTGGAGTAAAAATTACATAATTGGCTTACATAAATATTCATATGCATTTTTAAACGAGAACTCTTCATCTGCTGCTGAAGTTATGTTATAGCAAGATGATTTAACTCAACCATTGGCTTCGTTTTTTACTTCTTCAAATAATTACCCCTGCACCGTGTTTCACGGCACAGGGGTAGTTTCTATATATTTTGTATTATTTTACAACGTCTCTTGTTCAATTATTATAATAATTTTAGATTCTAACTTTAAATATATTATGGAATATCTCCATTAAAGTTAATAGTTGACATTATCAGTCCCCATTGCGAACTTTCACCGATTATAACACGTACCTATACGGGCACATCAAAAATATAACCGGAAGTAAAATTTCCAATTATATAAAATACCAAATATTCAATTTACACCAGTTGTTCTACATTCTTCTTCGTTCTGTCAATTTATAAGTAAATATTTAAATATTAAAAAGCAAGACTAAAATCTAGCCTTGCTTTTTTAATTCATATAGATAACACAATCATCAACTCTACTTACACTATGAAATATCTTCCAACCAAAAATGAGTAATATGCATAAGTTCAGGTCTTAGCTGGGTTATCTATAATCTTTTATATAAATTATTCTTTTATTAATATGTTCAATAACTTTACATCAGTTAATGCTTCCATTCCATATTGAATATCAGCTTCCAATGCAAAAATATCGCCTTCGCTTATTATTGATTCGTCATTTTCATTGTAAACAACTTTAACTTCTCCTTCTATTACAATAAATAATGATTCCATCTGATAATATTCCTTATCTATGCTTTCTCCTTTTGCATATGAAAAGAATCTAACTTCATGTTTTTCATTATCTACTAAAGCCTTACTTGCTATTGTATTTCCTGAATGACTTATCATATCTTTCATTTTCATTGGTTCAAATGGTTTGATGTTTCTTAAATATTTCATAAGCTTAATCCTCTTTCACTACTATTAATAGCATCTTCATATCTTCTTTTGCAGTCACTTGATGCTGAATATTTGCAGGCATAACTACCACTTGACCTTTGTGAGCTTCCATTACTTCATCACCTATCTTTACAGTAGCAACTCCTTCTTGAATAACAATCATAGCATCGCCTTTAGCTGCATGAGGCCCAACGCCTTCACCTTTTCCAAATGCTAATGCAGTAAGTCCTACACCTTTCTTTTGAGCCATTGTAACAGTTTCTATTTGACCTTCCTTGCAGCTTACTAAGCTGTCAAAATCTATTGCCTTTGATTTTTCTATATTCTTAATTAATTCTTGCATATTACATTCTCCTTTTCATTTTTATATGTAGGTAAACAACCTCTCTCCATTGATTTATATATATAGCCATACTAGAAATAATAGGGATTCTTTTGTGCAGTGTTTCATTGAGAATTTTGCTGTAGGATTTCTTCAGTACAAGTTGTTCTATTTTTGCTTGTCATTTGCTTGTCAAAGGAGCATGCAGAAATTGGTACAACTTATACTGTTAGAAATCCACAGTGAAATTCTCTAGAAACCGAAATAACAGAATCCCTGTTATTTCGGTGATTATAACCATAACTCTAAGATCCATTTAGTTTATTTACAGATAAGCTATAAATGTTTCTATTAGTTCTTCATTATTTTTGTTTATATTACTATCAAAATATAGATCTAATACAGGAATTTTTATTTCTTCTTTGTATTTTTCTCTTAGTATTTTTAATATTGTAGCTGTATTTTCATACATAGAGCTTACAACAATAATCCCATCAACATTTTCTGCTGTTAATAATTTAGCAAATCTATATCTTCCGCTTCCTCCTGCATAGTTTGGAAGTTTATCTTTTAATATTTCATTAAGACTATCAATTTCCCTATTAAATGGAGATTTTTCTTCTAGAATCAAATTAACTTTATTAATAATCTTCTTGGCTTCATCTATTAATTTTAAATATTGTTTATTAGTCTTATTTCTCTTATTGCTAAAATCTTTATATAGCATATATAATTCTTCTGCAAATGACTGCTTTACAACATCATAATTTTCAATTAGCCTTTTTATGAGATTATTATTTAAATAATCTTTATGCACTACTAAAGCTTCTCCAACTATAAGCAGTTTCTTTTTATTTTCTTTTAATATCTCACTATTTAGGATTTCTAATTTTTCATCAAAATATGAGTCTGATATATTATTATTTTTTATTGCTTTAATTAAATCATCTAAGGATGTTTCTTTTTTATCTTCATGTAATCTATTAATTAGATCGCCTATTACCAATGCTTTAAAGAATTCTAGACCAAAATCTTTATCTCCTAAGTAATCTTCTATAAATGGCGCTTCGAGATTTAGTTTTCTTCCACATTCTAAGGCTTTATATTGCATAAGCTTCCCATACTGCCCAAAGGTTTCACTTCCTTCATCTGTAGGAAGATATAATGTATATTCTTTTTCACTTTCTTTAACTTTACTTATGACCTCTGATATTAAACCAGTTAATGAAAAATATTCTTTTCCTCTTGAAAATTGCTTTCCAATTTCAATTGTGCTTTCACTTACAGGTTCTAATATTGTAACCTTTGTATTTTTTCTTTCTAAGAAAGCTTTTAGTATATTGCTATATGGATACATATATGGAATTATCACTTCATTTTCAGTTTCTATTTCATTCTTAGAGTTTTGAAGTTTATTATCAAATTTAACTTCATTAACCATTCCAAGTTTTTTACTACAATTACCTTCAGCAGATTCCTCAACTTTATTTTCTAAAAGGCCATTATTATCACAATTTTTAATTGAATTTATAAATGCCTCTACCCTTGTAATTACTCCAACTTTTGAAGAATGTTCATCTACTTCTATATGCAGATAAGGCTTACTTCCCATTTCCTTTTTAAAATAATGAGTAAGAATTGTATCTGGTCCGCATCCATGATTAGTAATGTATATTGGATATAAATTTTTATGGTTTCTTATAATTTTTGCTCCAGTTATTATGTGCTGCCCAAAAGGCCAATACATATTAGAATATTCTTCTCCTATATTCATTTCAGAAGCTTCAAGGTGAGTTAAATGAAGTACTTTATATCCACGCTTTTTCAATTCATTTTCTATGCCCATGTTCAATGCTGGATCAACTATGTTATATACTCTGCTTATCATTACAAATACTTTTTCATCTTCACCTATATTTTTTAAAACATCCGATCCAAGTGACTCAAGATTTTTCTCATAATCCATAAACTTTTTCATACCAGACATTACTGCCGCCGCTGTTTCTATTTTGTTTTTTCCAAGATCTTTTCCTATACTTAATAAAGTTTTAATCATATATTGTTTACCAAAATTAAATGATAATGTTGGTGATATTAATTTTATATTTTTTTCTGCTAAGTTAAACACGCTTTCAATTATCTTTGGTGAAGTCTGCATATACACACATGCATAATCTTCTCTTACATCTGAACCTGCATGCTTCATAGTATAAAGATGTGGAAGGAATATATAATCAACCTTTTTCTCTAAAAGCCATGCTACATGTCCATTTATTAATTTAACTGGAAAGCATGTTTCTTCAAAAGAATATTCCTGGCTAAGGCCTATTATATCTTCATTAGTTGCATCTGAAAGTAAAACATTATATCCTAATTTTTTAAATATTTCATTAAACATCGGGAACATTTTATTAAGAAATAATACTCTTGGTATCCCTATTGTTTTTTTATTAGCATCTTTATCAGTTATATATCCTTCTAAGAATAATTTTTCACCTTTATTTGAATAATCTATACTGCTATTTTGTTTCTTATCTTTTTCGTTATTCTTTATACTTTCCTTTGTTAAAACCGCCGTTCCTAAAGCACCTGTAACACTAAAGAATTCTGGAACAATAATTTCTTTATTAAGTAAAGCTCTAAATGCATTTACTACTGCTTGATTATGAGCAATTCCACCTTGAAGGAAAATTTTATTTCCAATAGGCCTATTTCCAACAACTCTATTTAAATAATTTTTTGCTATAGAGTAAGCAAGTCCAGCTGAAATATTCTCAATGCTTTCGCCTTCTCCTATTGCTTTACCTATGTTTCCTTCAATAAAAACAGTACATCTATCCCCTAAATTGCAAGGGCTATCGCCTTCTAAAGCAATCTTTCCAAATTCATCAAGACTTATTCCAAGTTTCTTAATCTGCTCTTCTATGAATGCTCCTGTTCCAGCTGCACATATCTTATTCATTTCAAAGTCTTTTACTAATTTATTTTCTATACATATATATTTTGAGTCCTGACCACCAATTTCAAATATGGTATCAACATCACTACATACATTTATCGCACCTTCTGCTTGAGCTGTAATCTCATTTATAATTAAATCCGCATTAATTAATTTTCCAATAAACTCTCTACCAGAACCAGTTGTACCTATTCCTTTGAATTTAAAGTCTTCTCCTAATCTTTCCTTTAATATATCAAAATACTCAGTAACAACTTCTTTTGGTTTTCCATTAGTTTTTGTATAAATATAATCAATCACGTCGTTAGCTTCATCAATAACAACAAAATTGATACTTGTTGATCCAATATCAACCCCCAAGTAACCTTCTTTTAAATTATTATTTATACAAGTATGCTTATTTAAGCTATCATTTACTCCGAATTTATCTAATTTTTCAAATAAGCTATTTTTAGGCTTTTCTATAATTAATTTTTCAGAAGAGCTAAGTTTATTTACATCTATAATTAATCCTTTTTCTTCTGCTATCTTGCAAGCACCAAAACATGTTAGTAACTCAAAATTTTCTTCAATTATAATGTCTTCGTCTTCTAACTTTAATACATCCTTTAGAGCTTTAACTACTCCTTTATTATGTATTACCCCACCAGAAAGCATGATTGGTTTATTAAGTTTATTTTTCTGAAGAACATTTGCTTTATAATTTCTTACAAGTGCATGGCATAATCCTTGTAATATATCCTCTACTTTCACTCCATCCTGCATATGATGTATCATGTCAGTCTTTGAAAAAACGCTGCATCTTCCAGCTATTCTAGGAATTTCTGTAGCTTTTTCTGTGTAGGCTGATATATCTTTTATATCTATAGATAATCTTGAAGCCTGCTCTTCTAAAAAAGAACCTGTACCAGCTGCACAGCTTGTATTCATAAAGAATTTTACATTTTTAACGTCTATATCTGTAATATATTTTGTTTCTTGTGCACCAAGTTCAATAATAGATTTAACATTCTTATTTTTAAATAAAGCTCCTTCAATAAGAGAAATACTATTATTGATATGATATTTTTTATCTAAATTAATTCTTGATGATAAACTTCCTGTTATCCCAATAACCATATTTGATTCTTTATTAACTGCTTTAACCTTCTCAATTAACTCACTATAATATTTATTAATATTTCCTTTATGGAATATATAATTACTTTCAATTAAATTATCATTATTATCTAAGTAAACATACTTAAGAGTTGAATAACCAATATCTATTCCTAACTTATTCATAACACCCTCCTTTGAAATTCATTCTCATTTACTTCTTATAAGTATTATATTACACTTTCCCGCTAGACTCCGTATCATATGATACGCTTTAAAAGAAATTTATAAGAAACTTAATGCCAAAATTTAGAAGCTTTTTAATCTCACCTAATAACTCAATAAGTGATAATTTTTAAGTATTTCAATTATAAAAAGATGTATATATCGCATAAAAATAACTCACGAAAATCAGATATTGATTTCCGTGAGTTTCAATTATTATTTAGGCACAATTAAAAAGTACCAAGCACCTTAAACCTTAAATTTTTGAATAATCTTTTCTAATTCATCAGCTTTTTCATTAAGTAAACTTGCTAATGAAGATACTTCTTCAATAGAAGCTAATTGTTCTTCTGAAGCCGATGCCACCTCTTGTGCACTCTCAGAAAACTCAACAGCTATTTGGCTTACTTCCCTGACAGTAGCCGTTACTTTTTCTGAATTATTTGATATATTTTTAGAGGCTGCTGTTACTTCACTAATCTGTTTTGTTATACTTCTTACAGATGATATAATTTTTTGAAAGGTCTCTCCTGTTTCATTTACTACTTTTAGTCCTTCCTGAACATTTCTTGTAACATTATCCATCTTATTTATAGACTCCATGCTATCTTTTTGTATCGAATGTATAATTTTTGAAATCTCTCTAGCAGAGTTAGATGACTGTTCTGCAAGCTTTCCAACTTCCTCTGCAACTACTGCGAAACCTTTTCCTCCTTCGCCAGCTCTAGCCGCTTCAATTGATGCATTCAAAGCTAATAAATTTGTTTGTTCTGCAATAGATGTAATAGTGTCAATAATCTCACCTATGCTCTTTGATTTTTTTCCCAACGCATAAATGGTAGAATTAGATTCTATTACTGAGTTATTTATATTATTTATCATATTAGCTGTCTCTAATATAGATATATTGCCCTTTTCTGCAAACTCGTCTGCTTGCCTTGAAGCTTTTAAAACCTCATTAGAATTTTTTGCGATATATTCTATGTCTTTTGACATTTTTTCTATCGCAACAGATGCGTCTTCTGAAATTTGTAATTGCTCTTCAGATTTTGTTGCAACATTTTGAATAGAATTAGTAATTATATTAGCAACCTTAGCTGTTTGTTCTGTAGTTTTTGCTAGATTTTCTGCTGAATCGATTACATCACTTGAAACATTTTTACTTGCTACAATAATTTGAGAAAAAGATTTTGTCATATTATTTAGAGCATCAATTATCAAAACCGTCTCGTCTTTTACATCATGAGTAATATGTACGTTAAGCTCTCCCTCTGAAATTTTGTGTGTTGATTCTTCAATTGACTCTATAGTTCCTCTTATTCCATAATAAAATGCTACGAATAGATAAATTAAACTTAAGATTGTTAGCACCGAAATAACTAAAACGAAAAATCTAATCTTAACTGTATAAGCATTATCTTGCTGTAATATGTTCATTAACTCTGTAGATTCACCATGTATTAAAGTATAAATACTATCTACAGCCGTTGTAGCCCTATTATAATATTCTGTTGAATCAATCGTTATACTATTTGTTTCCAAAAGTTCTTTATTAACTATATCAATTATTTCCTTTGAATTGTTAAAAGCTCCTGTAATCTCTCCACTTAATTTGTCCTTTATTTCTGGCTTAGTTTTATATACTTCATCAAGTCCTTTTATAGATGCATTCAAATTAATAGTAGCTGCTTTAGTCACGTATACTAATTTAAATCTTTCATCATCTGTTATTGACTTTCTTCCTGCAACTCCAGATCCAACAGCTCTAGACAATCCAAGATTTTCTGTAACCATTGGTAGATTATTTACGATGGTATCTACCAAATAATATCTGTCTAACTGTTTTTGTAATATCAGATTTGAACTATCTTCAATGCTACCATTAAAATCAAGTATTTTACCTATTAAAGCAGTATGTTTTGCTGTTAATTCACTGAGTGCAGACTTATTATCTTTTATTTCTAATGAAGACCAATCAATTTTTATACTTGCCCATTCATTTGTTGTACCAAGTTCTTTACCATAATCTTCGTCTAATTTGTTTATAGCTACTATATCATTTTTTATTTCTTGTTCTTTTTGAATTACTTGTTCTTCAGTGGATTTATTTCCACTAAGTAACACTGACGTTAATCCTCTATGTTGTTGAACATGCCGTACAAAGGATGTTGTAGCATTAATATAATTCAATCCTTTAATCTGATTTTCACTAATCTTCACATCACCATTTAGCTGATGAACAAAGAAAGAAAGAACTGCTAAAATCGGGATTAGAAATATTGTAAGTATTAGTAGAAACTTTTTTGAATACTTTAATTTATTCATAAGTTTAATTCCAGGGTAAAAGATTTTCTTCATCGACTTATCCCCCTTTATACTTTAGCTAATTTAAAAGCATTTAATCGTATTATATTTTGCGTTCTTAATCAATGACGATAATAATTTATAATTTTCTAAAATTACGGATTAAAAATACCTCCCTTCATTATGATAACTTTTATTTTTAATAAATTTATTTTTCAACAAATACATACTTTAATTATAAAATTCGTTCTTTTTTTCATTTTCCCTTCTATTATTCCATAATTTATATCTTTATTTTTATAAATATTTTAATATAACTCATTATCTGTACTCAATACGCATATATATGTTTATTTTTCTACATTTCTAATCCGATCTATAGGTATCAATTATTTAGCTCATTTATCCTTCATATCTAAATTGGTTGTTTTTTCAATTACCCCATAAATAATTGAACTGCTTTTCTTACCTCCATAATATTTTTCTATTCCTAGCTTTTCAAAATCATTAGAACCTTGCCTTTCTTTGATAACAACTCTTTTTTTACAAACCCTAAGAGTTTTCATTAAAATCCCCTTTGTTAATCCTTTGTGATCCGCAAAATACCTAAATGAATTTACTGATGCCGGCTTTTTATTTGGTTCTTTAAACATAGGATTAAAATATACTACATCAAAACTATTATCACTTTGCTTTAAAAGGTAATTTTATAATACATCCTACCAACTAAATAATTCATTTCATTATCCAGCTGAAAACCTCTAGTTAAAACGCTATTTTAACTCTTCTTCAGCTATAAAATGAAATTTCATAGATAAACATTTCTCATAAAAATAACCCGCGACAATCAAAAATTATCGTGGGCTTTATGTATAGGGCAAATCATGCCCCTTAAAATTCATAAATAAATTTTATATCGTTTTGATATACAATGCATTACATGATAGATTTGGATTTAATTCCTCTAAAAAACTCCTCAAAGCTCTTAGTTTGCAAATGCCTTGCTCATCAATTAGCACAAATCTATCTCAATTATTTATATATTAACATGATGCCTTCCTCTTGGCACTATAAAAGGTGAATTAGATACTGGATCTTGTATTACCACACAATCTAATCCAAATACTTCATTGATTAATTCCGAAGTTATAACCTTTGATGGTTCACCTTTCCCAATTAATTTTCCCTTTCGAAGAGCAAATATATAATCTGCATATCTAGCAGATAAATTTATATCATGAAGTACCATTACAATAGTAGTTCCTCTTTTGCGATTTAAATCTGTCAATAAATCAAGGATTTCTACTTGATAAGCAATATCAAGATATGTGGTTGGTTCATCTAAAAGAAGTATATCGGTCTGCTGAGCTAGCGCCATAGCTATCCAAACCCTTTGACGCTGCCCTCCAGATAATTCATCTACACTACGATTAGCAAGATCTGTTATTCCCATTATTTCAAGTGCCTCTTCTACTGCATCAAAATCACTTTTATCCATGCTTTTTAAAAATGCTTGATATGGAAATCTACCTCTTGAAACTAAGTCCCAGACTGTTATACCTTCTGGAACTACTGGTGATTGTGGAAGCAGTCCCAAAACTTGTGCCAATTTTTTAGAAGGCATTGAAGTTATTTTTTTGCCGTCAATTACAACATCTCCCGAAATTGGCTTAATGAGCCTTGCAAGTGTTTTTAGCAAAGTTGATTTACCACATGCATTTGCACCAATAATAACACTGATTTTATTACTTGGAATAGTTATATCAATTCCATCAACTATAATCTTTTTTTCATACCCAGTTACTAAATTTTTTGCTTCAAGCAATTGTTGTTTTTCATTCATTATGCTTGCCCCCTTCTGTTTATAGTTATTAGAAGCAATAGCATATATGGTGCTCCTAAAATTCCTGTAATTACACCTACAGGAAATCTTGTACTAAATACAAACTGGCCAATCATATCTGCTCCAAGTACTAATAATGCTCCAACTAAACCTGATGCTAAAACATTTGGCGAACCTAACCCAACAAGTCTTGCTGAAATTGGACCTGATAAAAATGCAACAAAGGCTATAGGCCCTGTAACAGCCGTTGCAAAAGCAATTAAAAATACTGAACTTAAGATAAGTGTGATTCTTATTAAATTTATTTTAATACCTAGTGTTGTTGCAAATTCATCTCCTAATTCTAATATTTGAAGATGATTAGTTAAACATAAAATAATAACTCCAAATATAATAACGACCACAAGTAAGCCTGGGACATCTTTCATACTCATCCCATTTAAGCTACCATTTAACCATGTGAGTGCTTTTGAGACATCGTGTTCTGAAGCCTTAACCAGCAAAAATGATATAAGGGCATTTAACATTGCTTGCATTCCAATTCCTATAAGTATTAATCTGCCGCCTGAAAATCCTGAACCTTTAGAGAACATATATATAAGTCCTGAAACTAAAATTCCAGAAATTACAGCTGCAATAGAAACACCGCTTCCACTCATGTGAAGAACTAATATACAAAATACCGCTGCCACACTAGCCCCTGAACTTATTCCTATGATATCAGGACTAGCTAGTGGATTTCTAAGCATAGTTTGAAATGTATTTCCTGCAATTCCAAAGGCTAGCCCTGCTAAAAGTCCACAAAGCATTCTTGGTAAACGCAAGGTTCCTATAGTAAATGCAGCGCCTTGTATCTCTTCCCCACTAAGTACTCTTATAACTGTACTTAATGAATAATTAGTTTTTCCATATAAAAGCATAACTCCGCAAAGACCTAATGTTAAAGCAAAGAGAATTATATTAACGCTGATCATGCGTTTTTTTCTTTTTATATAACCTTCTTTTATCATAGAGTGAGTAGTTTTTATCATATAGCCCTCACCTTCGCTTTCCTTGCAATGATAATAAGAATTGGTGCTCCTAAAAATGCAGTAATAATTCCCACCTGAAGTTCACCAGGACTTCCAATTACTCTTCCCAAAACATCTGAAATTGTTAAAAGCACCGCTCCTCCAATAGCTGACATGGGCACTAAACCTCTTAAATTTGAGCCAAAAATGAGACGTATACTGTGAGGAATCATTAAACCTACAAATCCTATGGGGCCTGCAATTGCTGTGGTTGCACCACATAGTATAACCCCTGCAATTGCACATATAATCCTAATAATTCCTATATTTACTCCAAGACCAGTTGCAACCTCATCTCCTAAAGCTAAAATATCCAATGCTGGTGCTGATATTATGCTTATTATTAATCCAATTATTAAAAATGGTAACATTAAGTCAATACTCTCCCAAGTTGCACCACTTACACTTCCGACCTGCCAAAATCTATATGCATCTATAACCTCACTTCTAGGAAGTATTATTACACTTACTAAAGAGGTTAAAACTGCACTAGTAGCTGAGCCTGCCAAAGCAAGTTTTATTGGTGTCATACCTCCGCTGCCAATGGAAGCTATAGTATAAACAAATATTGATGTGATTCCTGCTCCAACTAGTGCAATCCAGATATACTCGTTAGCTGAATTTATATTAAAAAATGCTATTCCAATTACAACAAATAAAGATGCACCTGTATTAACTCCTAAAATGCTTGGGTCTGCTATTGGATTTCTAGTGATTGATTGCATAAGAGCCCCCGATATTCCAAGAGAAGCTCCTGCCATAATACTAAAAATTGTTCTTGGAACACGTTCTCGAACAACTAATGCAGCAAAAGACGTATCGTCACTATTTAATAAAGCATTTATTGCTTGACTAATTCCTATGTTTTTTGATCCAAATGCCAGTGATATTACTACACATATACCTAGTAAAAAAATACTACCTAAATATATTCCTACTGTCTTTCTAAATCTCATTATGCTTTATCTGCTGCCTCTCCAATTATTTTTAGATATTCATCTATTGTTGCTGGAATTGATAAGGCAGTAGGAGTACAAGATGCTGCAAGTGCTGATCCATCTTCTATTACGGCAACTGATCCTCTTTTTATTGCTGGAACTGTTCCAAGTAGGGCATCTGATTGCAATTGTTTTACTAATGTGTCATTTCCATACGTTACTATTACATCTACATCTGTTAATTTATCAATATTTTCTGAACTAATTTCAAGAGCAAAACTATCTGAAGTCTGCGCAAGCTTTTTAACACTCTCTGGTAATTCTAATCCTAAATCAGTTAAATATGCTGCTCGAGGATCTGTTGGAAGATATATATAAAATTTACCTAAGTCAGCTGGATTAAAGTAACAGAAAACGGCCTTTTTACCTTTAAGCTTAGGATACTTACTAGTTTTTTCTGTTATTTGCTTTTCCAAATCTGAAACCAATTTGTCTCCTTCATCTTTTTTACCCATTGCAGTTGAATTAATTGATATTTGATCACGCCAATATGTTTGCCAAGGAAGTTTAGGATATGCTACAACAGGAGCAATTTTACTTAACAAATCATATTCCTCTTGCGTTATTCCTGAATATGCAGCTAATATAACATCTGGCTTTGCATTACTGATAGCTTCATAATCTAAACCATCTACATCGTCAAAAGTAACTGGTTTGTCCACACCTAACTCTTTATATTTTTCTGCTGTCCATGGCAATAAACCATTTTCATCTGCTTTTCCATAGTTAGCTTTAGAAACTCCTGCTGGTACAACTCCTAATGCTAATGGTACGTCTTGATTTCCCCAAGAAATTGTAACGACCTTTTCTGGTTGTTTTTCAATTACGGTTTCACCAAAAGCATGTTTAATAGTAAGCGGATAAGTTACAGTCGCACTTTGTCCCACATTAGATTTATCTTCATTTTTAGCCGCTCCACTTGAGCATCCCGTTATTAATAAAGTACAAGCAAGAATAATCGTAGTTATTCCTTTTAATTTCATGATAATCCTCCTAATTGTTATGTATTTTATTGAATTAATATTTATTTGATTTTTATATTCAAATGATAATGTTTTTCATTTGCTGTCGGTATTTATTTTATATTCATCAGTAAAATTTGTCAACCTTACATTAGGGGACATTATCTTGAAATTTGTGGTAATACTTATTAAATAAAATTATTTCCATTATATTTTTTGAAGATCTTGCCTTCATAGGGAGTTCCTAAAAAACAAAAAAATATTTATGATAAATCCTTGTTTTAATTGCGTTTGTAAACAGCAATGAAAACAAGGGTCTATACATAAATATTTCAAAAGAAAATTAATTATTAATATACAAGTTTTTAAGCAATAACACTTATATTTTTACTTAACTAAACATCTAGTCAAGACATTTGGTAAGCTAATAAACTACTTCTCCGCCACTACAATTTGATTATTACTTGCTGAACATTATGTGTATGGAAATATTCTCATATGTCCGCCATCTAAAATAATTAGAATTAGTCTACCCCTACAAATTTAGAAGTCCTCTTAATATTAAGTTCAGTTACCATTTTATTTGAAAACTTGTCCATATTTATAAAATACATTACAATTAATCCAATTATGGTAAATACAATTCCTGAGTATATAAATGAAATATTAATTGCCTTTATTGCAGCTCCTGTCTGTACAGCAGCTGTTCCATTATATTTTCCAAAGTCAAGAATCCATCCGAGAATTGCAGTACCAAGGCCACCCCCTAATTTCATTCCAAAACTTACACAACTGTTAATTAATCCATCTGCACGTATTCCTGTTTTCCATTCTCCATAATCTACAGCATCTGCAACAATTGCGAAAATTCCAACTATTAGAGGCGCCATACCAAACCCTTTTATAATGCTTCCTGCCATAACAAGCTCATAAGAAGCAGGATTAATTGCCATAATAATAACACCTACTAATTTCACTAGAAATCCAAACATCATAACTTTCCATTTACCAAATTTACTTATGAACTTAGGTAAAAGTGCAAATCCAACTATCATAGGTGCATAAAGTGCTAAAGTAAGCATCCCCATTAAATTAGCATTATTTAATACATAAGTTGTATAATAAAGAGTAGCTCCTGAAAATAACCCCATATCTGTATAAATAATAATAAACATAATCGCTATAAGTAAAAAATATTTATTTTTCATCAAGGAACCAATTCCTACTTTTAACTTGAATTTTTCTCCCTTTTCATCCTGATTTCTTTCTTTTGTAAATGCAAATGTTATGAATAGAAATGCACATGAAATTATTCCATAAATAACTGCAAGTTTTGACCATCCATACTTTTCAACCAATGGATTTGTAATCATTGATAATATAATAGTAAATGAAATAACAAAAACAAATCGAATTGAGCTCAAAACTGAACGTTCTTGTATGTTACTTGATATTCTTGATAGCAATGTGCAATATGACAAATTTGAGGCCGTGTATACAATTGACACTAAAAATATATAAGTGATATATGCATAAATCAGCTTTCCACCATTGCTGAGCCCCATAGGAACATTAAACAATAATATCAAACCAATCCCCATAAATGGTGCACTCCATAAAATCCAAGGTCTTGTTTTCCCCCACCTTGTATTAGTTTTATCAATAAGTGCTCCAATTGATAAATCTGTTACACCATCTAAAAGTCTCGCAATCAGCATTAGTGTCCCAACTGCTGCTACTCCAAGTCCAACGCTATTAGTATAATATATCATCAAAAAAGAAGTAATTGGCACATACACAAAGTTACATCCTACATCGCCTATTGAATAAGAAATCTTTTCTTTTAAATTAATTTTTTCTTCCATAAAAATACTCATTCCTTTCATAGTACTCAATATATAAAGTAATTAAACGATTACTCCAAGAATATATATGTTCTAATTAATGATGCACATTTATCAATAAATAATAAATGCTGAAATTTTTTTGAGTTTTCAATAATTCCTATTCAAAAAGCATTGAATTCTAATTAAAACTTATATATTATAAAAATATGACTTGATATGGCAGAGTAAAGTAATTATATTTTTATGTACAGTTAATATTAACTAATCAACCAACTAATATTAACTATCATTAAACTAATACTTTTCACTCTGTCATTTCATTTGTATTTGAGACAATTACAATGTAACTTTTCCCATGTGTAGATCTGAATCTGCGCTGCTGCTTCCTATATACGCCTCATACTCCATTTTCTCTAATTCCATTTGTTCTGTTTTTGGATTATACCAGCAAAGCTCCTCTTTAGGGCAAGTTATTGTAACTTCCTTGCTTTCTCCTGGCTGTAAATTTACACGAGCAAAACCTCTTAACAATTTTACAGGTCTCTCTACAGATGAATTTTTGAATCCGACATACATTTGTACGACTTCATCCCCTGCCATTTTTCCTATATTTTTAACAGTACATTTAGCGATAACACTATCATCAGATGCATCAAAATTTGCATCACTAAAATCAAACTTAGTATAAGATAGTCCAAATCCATATGGTACAGATGGTTTTATGCCTTCCTTTTCTAACTTTGTATATCCATGATAGTAATCATACCATTGAGATGTTGTATCCCAATTTACTTGTGGAAGATCACTTTCTTTAAATGGAATTACATATGGTAGTTTTCCACTTGGATTAACATCTCCAAATATAATCTCTCCTATTGCAGTTCCGCCTTCCATACCTGGATAATATGCCATCATTATAGCTCCAACGCTTTCTTTCCACTCTTCCATCATTATCATATTTCCACCAATTAACACGGCTATAGAATTGGTGTTAACAGGACCTACTTCCTGTATTAATTTAATTTCATTTTCATGAAGACCTAACGAATTTTTTCTATCGCCACCTACTGCTCCTGTGTAAGATTCAAATTCATCTTCTGATATATATTCACCTTCATCGTCATAGTTATATCCAACTACAAATATAACTGCATCTGCATCTTTAGCTAATTCTTTTGCATGTTCCAAATTTTCGCCATTATAATATACAACCTGCGCTTTAGGTGCTGCATTTGCAATTCCTTGTAATGGTGTTATAACATAAGCTGGTCTTACCTGACTTGAACCGTGATCTCCTATTACTTCCTTATCGCCTAACTTTCCTAACACAACAATTTTTCTTGCTTTATCTTTGTTTAATGGTAATACATTATTTTCATTCTTAATTAATGTAATCCCCTCTCTTGCTGCCTGAAGTGCAAGTTTAATGTGATCTTCACATCCAATTAAACTCTCATCATATTCATTTGAATAAGCATCTTCAAATGCTAGCAATGTACGCACGATACGTAATGCAGATTCATCAATTTTACTTTCTTTTACTTGTCCGTTTTTTACTGCCGCTACTAATTTATCTCCAAAAAACTGAGTACAGCACATTTCCATATCTTGTCCGCCATTAGCTGCTTCAACCGTATCTCTGACTCCCCAGATAAAGTCACTCATAACAAATCCATCAAAATCCCATTCCTTTTTCAATACTTGATTTAATAAGTAATCATGATGTCCACAATGAGTTCCTTTGTATAAATTATAAGAACTCATAATAGCTGCTGCACCTGCTTCAACACATTTCTTAAAATGAGGAAGAAATACTTCTCTCTCAGTACGTTTATCACATTCAACATTTACCTTAAATCTGGAAATTTCCATTTGGTTAAAAGCAAAATGTTTTACACATGCGATTACATTTTCGTCTTGTACACCTTTAACTAATGCTTGTCCCATTTCCCCTAAGTGAAAAGATTCTTCACCATAAGTTTCTTGGCTTCTTCCCCAGCCTGGATTATACGGAAGATTAATACATACTCCTGCAAATAAGTTACCTTTATACCCATGAACTTCTTTACCTATAGCATTACCTATTTTTTCTTCTAATGCTGTATCAAATGTTGCACCTCTAAGCATTGATACTGGAAAACATGTGCTTTTTCCTGCACTACAAACTACACCCCTTGGCCCATCACAGAAAAGCATAGGAGGCACATTATTCTTCTCTATTCCTCCTGCTGGATAAGGATAACTATTATAATGTTTTTGCTCATCAGCATCTCTCAAATCAGAGAGCATATCATTAAGAGTAACATTTCCACCCATTAAGGAAACCTTTTCTTCTAAAGTTAAAGAGTTAACTATTTCCTTTGCCTTTTCAGTATAAGATAATCTTTTTAATTTAGTACATTTCATTTTTACATATCTCCTTTACAATATTTTTCTAATAAATTAATAGATTCTTTAAAATCAAAACGCAAATAGCCTTGTACATTAGGATCCGCATTTAAACTTGCCCCACTTTTTCGGTATTCAGCAGGGGTCACACCTATTTCTTTTTTAAAAGCTCTGTAAAAAGTACTTTCAGAATAAAAGCCACAATCATTTGCTATAAAGCTAATTGACTTGTTTGAAAACTTAAGCATATATTTAGAAGCCTCTATTTTGCTGCTAAGTACTAAATCTTTAGGTGATAATCCAATGTTTGCCTTTAAGAAACGATAAACTGATTTCTCGCACAAGCCTATAAATTTATATAGTTCATCTAATACTGTATCTTTTGTACAGTTTTTTTGGATAAAGTTTATTACCTGCATGAGCAATTCTGTGTTTTCTGTTTCTTTCAAATCTACAGCTTTTTGATGAATATCATATAATGTGAATTCAAATAAGTCCGCTATTAACATATAAACTAAAGATTTTACCCTATAAGTGTTAAATATTTCATCACTCTGACTTTCAAGTCCAATTTTAGCAGCATTAGCAACGTATGCATCATATCCGTTCTTAGGCTTTTTATCATTAAGCTTGCTGTTTAAGTAAAAATAATACGATCTATTATCATCTTTTGTATTTTTGAATAAATTCTCATTCATCTGAATAAATAAGCATAAATTCTCTTCCTTAGTACGTTGTAATTCATGTACTGCTTTTGAATTTAATAACACAATATCCCCTGCTTCCAAAACCGTTATCTTGGGGCTTGCATTTACTATTAGGGATCCTTTCAGAACTAAAATTAATTCATAATCATAATGCCAATGAAAACTAGAATGTTCAATTGATGTTACAAACACCTTTGCTGGATATTTCTCTTCATGCTCAATTGTTTCAAAAATATATGAACTCATATTTCCCCCATTTCATGATATACTATAACCGCTTTGTAAATATTTACACTTTGATTATAAGTTATATCAAAATATATTTGTTATCATTTTTGTACAAATTCTATTTCATTTTCAGACTAATCATATTATAACTGAATCGTATAAGGCACATGAAAATAAATTAAATATTTCATATTATGTATAGAGAATCCATAAGCTAATAAACTGTATAAGAACTTAACTAATTCCCTAATTTCTAGCTATTCTTAATCATAATAAAAAAATGCAACAATAATTTATCTTTAAAGTCTCAAACCCAATAATTTGGAAATTTATGATAAAATATTATTATGCGAAAAAGAAATATTATAAATTTAACAGAAGATGGAATTAGCCTTTTATTAGAATCTATTAAAAAGTAAAGGATGTATTTTATATGTTAAATGTAAAGAAAATATTATTAGGTGTAGTTTGTCTTATTGTTATCACAGTTATCATCGTTGGAGGAAAATATCTAATCTCTGTTAGAAATTATCAAACAACAATTAGAGGATTAACAATTAACAACGTAGATTTATCGAAGATTTCCGATGGAAAATATATTGGTTCATATGATGTTAATTTAATTAGCGCAAAAGTTTCAGTTACAGTTAAAAACCACAAGATTGAAAATATAGATTTACTAGAACATAAAACCGATAGAGGCAAGCCTGCAGAAGTTATTCCAAGCATGGTAGTTAAAGCACAAAGTTTACAAGTAGATACTGTTTCAGGAGCAACAAATAGCAGTAAAACAATTTTAAAGGCTATTGAAAACGCACTAAAGCCTAATCAAAAATAAAAATATATCAATAAAAGAGGCTGTAGATAGATTTCGTTTTTACACAAATTTATCTACAGCCCAAAGCATAATCTTTAAAATCGAATACGCATAATTTAGTTCCATATCCGTTATAAACATTCTATTTCACAGAACTTTTATCCCTCATTACCTTACTTAACAATATTGACTATGTTAGCTTGTCCTGCATCAACCTGTATATCGCCATTAACCAGTTCACATATCTCGCCACTAGTAAATATAACTATCACATCAGTTGATGGAACTTTATCTTTTATTTCTTCTATATCAAATTCCAAAAGCTTATCACCTATTTTTATCTTTTGCCCTTCTCTAACAAATGTTTTGAATCCTTTACCATTGAGTTTGACTGTATCAATACCAACATGAATTAGAATTTCAGCTCCATTATTTGCTTTTAGACCTATTGCATGCAAAGTTGGAAAAATCATTGATACTACACCAACTATAGGTGAATACACAACACCTTGTTTAGGCTCAATTGCAAAACCGTCACCTAAAGCTTTAGACGCAAATACCTCATCTATTACAGATGTTACTGGCTTTAGTTTTCCCTCCGTTGGTGACACTATTTTGAACTTTGTCCTATTAAATAAATTAAACATATTTTCCAGCCTTCCTTTTATAAACTACTTTTTTCTATATTTATTGCACCGCTAATTCCTATCTCTAGACTTTTGCACCACTTAGAAAATCATAAATACAATATATAAGTTAACTAAATTGCAAATTTTTATCTAAAATTCGCAATATTGCCTCTGCCGCTCCATTTTTATCATTGTCTAGTGTAATGAAATCTGCTTTAGCTTTAATATCTTCACTTGCATTTCCCATTGCAATGCCAATTCCCGCCATCTGAAGCATCTCTATATCATTATTATTATCTCCAATAGCAGCTATTTCCTTCAAATCTATTTCTAGCAATTCAGTTAGTTTCTCCAGACCAGCCCCCTTATTTGCGCTATGAATGTTAATCTCAAGATTATCCTCTACAGATGAGGTTATTTTAACTTTATCATTTATAGATACCAAACTATTATATACTTCATTTTTCATATCATCTTTTAAAAATGGAATATTTATTTTTTCTACACATTTTATCCATTCACATTCTGATCTATCATCAACTACCGAAAAAATATTCTTTATTAAATTATGACTGTCTGACATAAGATTTAAGCATTTTTCTGATAATCCATATTTAACGGGATTTATAAAAACCTCTTCATCTATATAAGCATTCCCGTTAGAATAAAACTCAACAACGATTGGATAATCCTTAATTATTTCAATTATCTTCTTTAAAATATCTATAGTAATAAAGTTAGAAAAAACTATTTCATTTTTTCTTAAATTTACTACAGCCGCTCCATTTGAAGATATTGCATATGTAATTTCCTCTATTGATTTTATCTCATCACATATTAATCCAACACTTCTCCCAGTTGCCAAAACCACCTGAACTCCCTTTTCAATCGCCATTTTAATTGCAGTAAGAGTTTTGTCACTTATATAACCACAACTGTTTAATACTGTCCCGTCTAAATCCAATGCTATAAGTTTAATCTTCATTTACACCTCCATGATAGTTTATTAAAAATTCCTGTATTCTCTTAATATTTTCTTCCTGCAATACATAGTTAATATAAATAATCTTAGTTTTACTTGGTAATGTAACATTAAATAATCGTATTGGAGTAAAAATCACATCTACATCTATGGAGTACTGTCTTATATAATTCAAAGAGAAACTTCCTATTATTTCGATTTTATCACCACAGTAATTATTGATTTGTTTTGCCATACTCGAAGCTGCACTTTGTCCAATATCACTTATTATTATTGCTTTTATTTTTGTTTGGGCAAAAGCTCCCATATAAAGTATAATAAAACCCAATTCTTCTTCTTGAATCTTATAACCATACTTATCAAAAATTAGTTTATATAATATATCTGCCATTTCTGTTTGAAGCTTATATAATTCCTTTGCATTTCTTATAGATGCATTGTGCTCAAAATGTCCTTGTTCTGAACGATAAAGCATTTTATCTATATGTATGCTTAACATTTTCTTTAACTCTGGATTTTTTAAATAGCTACAATTATATTTTTTATCTACTATCGATAAAAATTCTTCTGTTAACTCCGCGATTTCTTTTCTTGGCTCCAATTTAACACATTCATCATATAATACTCTTTTAGTTAAAAGGCAATCTTTTAAAAAGTTTCTATCACACTCAGATATTCTAATATCATTTTGAATTAAAAGTTCCTCAATTTCATTTATAATATCTTCAAATACTTGAGGATACTGTCTACTAGTTTCTGGTTCTAAAAGTAATCCTGCCTTATTACGATATATCATTATAAATAAATCTAACAAAAATCCTTCTACCGATTTATCAATTAGAATCAAATTATTTTTATATAAAATAACCGGTAATTCCTTTTGCAAAATTTCATATATTTTGCTATATGACTCTCCAAACTGAAATTTCAAAACTTTATACATTAAAATAGATCCAAATGTTTTATAATTTAATGTTTCAGATAATATATGCCTTATGCTTCTTTCTTTTCCACGGAAATAGATGCCTTTTTTTGTTCTTTCAATATTAAGTCCATTAAAATTTCGTAAATATTCATCAATTTCCTTTAGAGTTTTTATCATTACTGTTTTTGATACATACATAATATCTGCTAAGTTCTGAACTGAAATAGGCTCTTTTATAAATGTCAAATATATAAAAGTAAATAAAAATCTTTCTCCAGGTGTTTCTGGCAATTCTACCTTCTTCAAACTCAAAATCATATTATTTAAAAATTCATAAAACTGAGTTCTCTCTCCCTTAAGAATAAAATAACCTCTAGCTGAAGACGAGTTTATCCTCATATCTTTATGTCTTAATATATCATTTATCTCATGTATTTCCATCCTGACAGTCCTTAAGCTGATACCTAACTTTTCCATAAATTCATTGGGTCGCACATATTCATTATGTAATAAATCTCTAAGCATAATTACTTGTCTTGATTTCATAAATCCTCCACTTTTATAATATAATCATCTTTTTTTGCTACAACATTAGATAATATGTTTTATGCATTTTTTCCTCCATATATTTGTTGTACAAGACTCTTTACTATATTATATACGAAAGATAGGTCACATGAAAAAATAGATATATATTTTAACAGTTCTTAAAAATATTTTTTAAAGAATTTCCCTCACCATAAATAATGAGGGAAATGCTTAAATTCTAATTAATTAATCTAATCTCAAAAGAAGTTCCTTCTGAAGAATCCTTTCCTAATGTAAATTCAAATAATCCTTCATCACTTTTATATTGATTTTCACCATTCCAATAGCGAAGATCTTTTTCATCGATGGTAAACTCTACAGTTTTTGTTTCATTAGGATTAATCATAATTTGTTTGTATTTAATTAACTGTTTAACTGGTCTTGAAATATCTGCAACTTTATCTCTCATATACAATTGTACTGTTTCTATACCAGTATACTTTCCAATGTTAGTAACATTAATACTACATGATATTCGCTCTTTTTTGCTTAGTTCTTTTTTACTTATATTTAAATTATCATACTTAAACTTCGAATATCCAAGCCCATATCCAAACGGAAATAGTGGCTCATTTGGGACATCTAAATATTGGGACTTATATCTTTTTTCGTTCTTAAGCAATTCTTTTGGTCTCCCTGTTGCTAAATTATTATAATAAACGGGAATTTGACCTACTCCTCTTGGAAAGCTCATAGTAAGCTTTCCACTTGGATTATAATCACCATATAGAATATCTGCAATTGCATTTCCACCTTCTGTTCCTGGGAACCAGCACTCTAAAACTGCATCGGCTTCGTCTATTACATTAGTAAGATCTAGTGGACGACCATTTATTAGAAGAACTATCAAAGGCTTGTTCAACTTTTTCATACAACGTAAAAGCCTTATTTGAGCTTCTGGAAGAGTTATATTGCTAACACATCCTGCTTCTCCGCTCTTTTCTTCTTCTTCTCCTAATGCTAATACAATAACATCTGCTCTTTTAGCTTTTTCTATTATTTCCTCTGATTTTTCTTTCGAAATTTCACTAAAGGATGTCGTTTCTACGCCTTCAAGCCTGATATTCTTATTTATTAATCCTTGTTCAATTGTAATTACATCATTAAGGTCTCCATCTAAAGACCATGGGCCTAATATTGATGAGCTACTTGCATATGGTCCAATTAATATTACATTTTTACTACGCTCCAAAGGCAATACATCGGAATTTTTTAATAACACTGCAGATTTAGAGGCTGCTTCTCTTGCTACCTTTCTGAAATCACTACATAACAATGTTTCCTTTTCTTTTTCATAAGAAATCCCTCTGTATGGATCTTCAAATAATCCGCACTCATTTTTAAGTAAAAGAATTCTCTCTACTGCATCATCTAATAGTTTTTCCATACTCTTATCTTTGCATAGTTCTGGTAAAGCTTCAAAATATGCTGTAGTAGCCATTTCAATATCTATTCCAGCTTTTAATGATAATTTTGCTGCATCTATACTATTTTCCGCTGTGCCATGAGGTATTAGTTCCTTTACTGCCCCCCAGTCGGAGATCACGACACCTTCATATCCCCATTCTTCTCTTAATATTTTGCGCAAGAGCCATGTATTAGCAGTAGCTGGTATTCCATTTAATACATTAAAGGAAGACATTATTGATTTTGCTCCAGCTTTTATAGCTTCATAATAAGGTGGGAAATATTCATTTCTCAATCTGCATTCTGAAATATCAACTGTATTATAATCTCTTCCTCCCTCTGCAGCTCCATATGCCGCAAAATGTTTTACACAAGAAATTAAGGTATCTGGATCTTTTAAATCACCATTCTGATATCCTCGAACCATGGCTACTCCGAATATACTATTAAGAAGAGTATCTTCTCCAAAACTTTCAATAACTCTTCCCCATCTTGGATCCCTGACTATATCTACCATAGGCGAAAATGTTGCTTGATATCCTGAAGAACTGCCTTCTCTTGCTGCAACTCTTGCAGTTTTTTCTATTAATTCCTCATCCCATGAACATGAAAGTGCTAGCGGAATAGGAAATATAGTCTTAAATCCGTGTATAATATCATGCATAAAAAGTAGAGGAATTCCTAAACGGTTATTGTCTAAATACTCTTTTTGAATTTCAAACATCATCTTTGCATCTAATTTACCTAAAACAGTTCCTATCATCCATTTTTGCTCTTTTGTAAATTTAAGCTTAGAAACCGTTCCTGTTGCTGAAGTATTAGAATTATAATAATAACTTGTTCTGATTTGTGTTAATTGTCCTATTTTTTCTTCCAATGTCATCTTAGATAACAGAGTTTTTATCTCTTCATTTTTCATAAGCTTCCTCTCTTACTGCTCTTCTTTATCTTTATATCCAAACATGAATGTTAGCGCAAAGGCTACTCCAAAAGAAATCGCTATTACTAATATATATAATGGAAATTGATTATTTAAATAAAGAAGCATTCCTGGTAAAGCAGATATCCCCATACCAGTGGCTTTAAGTTTAAATAATGAAGCTAAAAATCCACCTACGCCTCCGCCAACAAGTCCCATTATAAACGGTTTTACAAATCTTAAATTGACACCGAATATAGCTGGTTCTGTAATTCCTAAAAGTGCTGATATTACTGATGGAAAAGATAAAGCTTTGATTTTTTTAGACTTTGTTTTCATACCTACTGCAAATGCTGCTCCAGCCTGTGCAGCTATTGCACAAGAACCTATAGGATTTACAAGATTCCAGTTTGTTTGAGCCAGCATCTGAATTTCAACAACACTTAATGCTTGGTGAATTCCTGTAACTACTATTAATTGAGATATTCCTCCCCAAATTAATCCACCTAATCCAAGAGGTAATGTAAATAACATTGTTACAACGTATACAAGAGAAACCTCAATTTCATGAGCAATAGGCCCAATAATTAATAATCCAAAAATTAATGTAAAAAGTAATGTCAAAAATGGTGTAAGTATTAAATCAAATGTATCTGATATTCTTTTTCTAAGCCAAATCTCAAATTTTGCTCCAATAAATCCTGCAAAGAAAGCTGGTAATACTGATGCCTGATATCCTGACATCTTAAGACCGAATAACACAAGTGGTTCAGCTGTTCCTTGAGCTACTGCCCAACCATTAGGAAGTGATGGGCTAACAAGCATAAGTCCTATCATAATACCAAGTATTGGTGTTCCCCCAAACTTTTTAAATGATGACCAGCAAATAAGAACTGGTAAAAATGCAAATGCTGTATCTGTTAATATTTGAGTAAATGTTAATAATGAACTAGGAATGCTTTCTGGTGTTAATCCAAAAATCGCCAATATCTGTTGTTGTAATAAAACGCCTCTAAGTCCCATAAACAATCCTGTAGCAACCATTGCTGGTATGATTGGTACAAATATATCAGAAAATATACGAATTGCTCTTTTAAATTTATTGTCACCTTGTTCTGCTACCATTTGGCTTTGTTCTGATTTTGATGTCCCAGATATGCCAAGATTACTTACTTGTTCAAATACCTTATTTACAGTTCCTGTACCAAAAATAATTTGATATTGTCCTGAAGTAAAGAAAAATCCTTTTACCTTCTCAATCTCTTCAACTACTTTATCATCAACTTTTTGTCTATCTTTAAGAATAAGTCTTAATCTTGTAGCACAGTGAGCCGCCGAAATAATATTATCTGCGCCTCCTACTGCTTCAATAACTTCTTTAGCGATCTTTTCATAATTATCACTCATTTATATTTTCCCCCTTATAATTCCATAAATTTAGTTTTAATTTTCCATTAGAATTTATTCGGATATCATTATCCTGAAAATACACTCTGCTAGAAATAACTTTTTCCCCTTCGTTTATAAATATTTCCACTGATGAGTTATCAATAAATACCCTAAGCATTTTTAAACTTTCGTTAACATTTAAGTATTTTTCATCAAACTCTCCTGTAAGCCAATTAAGTCTTTTAATATTTAATATCTTATCATTGGAATTGTAATGTAGTTTAAGCGCTCCTAATATAGTACAATTAAATTCATTTTCATCATCTAAAATGAATTCAATCTCTTTATAGTAATCCCTAACTTCTAGACTTATTTCTTCATTTTCTATATGTTTCTCAATTTTATCATTTCTTAAAGATTGTAATTCTTTAATTGGTTTCTGATATAACCAATTATTTTTATATATGAACTCTCTTGGATATGTAAAGCTGTGAAGCCATCCATCGTTTACAGATAACTGTGACATTTGATAGTCATATTCACCGCCCCCCATCCAAGACATATATAATGTTCGTTTATTTTCATCTACAAAAGATTGAGGTGCATAAAAATCAAATCCTTCATCTACTCTAATTCCTTCTTTATATGGTGTAAATGTTCCTTTTTCTTTTGAAAATTCACCACTCATCCATACTGCATGACAGCTATCTTTTTCTATTCCATTTTCTATCTTCTTCTCTTGCCTGCTGACAATTAAGATATATTCTTCTCCAAGGCGAATCATATCTGGACATTCGCACATATATCCCCAGTTCATAGTCTCTGGAAGCAAATTGCCTTTATAATTCCAATTGTATAAATCTTCTGACCAAAAAAGTGCTACATTTCCTTTCTTTTCACTGGTCTGTGCCCCTACTATCATCCACCATATATCTTCTTCTTCATCTTTCCAAACTTTTGGATCTCTAAAATGTGCTGTGTATCCTTCTGGCAGATAGATAACTGGTCCATGTTTTTGAAATGTAATTCCATCTTCTGAAGTTGCTAAACATTGATAAGTTTCTCTATCTCCATTTTCTTTTCTTACATTTCCTGTATAAAACAGATAGATTTTTTCATTAAATACAATTCCATTTCCAGAATAGCATCCATTTTTGTCATACCACATATCTGGCTTTAATGCTATCCCTTTGTCTTCCCAGTGAACTAAATCTTTAGAAACACAATGTCTCCAGCATTTTGCCCCTTGTGGTGTAACTTCTTCTAACCATTGATAAAAAGCATGATATGTTCCTTTGAATTGTACTAATCCATTTGGATCATTTAAAAAACCTGTTTTGGGTGCAACATGATGCTTAGGTTTTATCCTATTTTCTTTATCCATCTAATCTCTTCCTCCTTCCTCTTATCGTTTACACCTGTATTATATAACATAAGATCTCGCAAACAAAGTCGCTTATTTACCTCTAGAAGTGGCAAAATAAATATCATATGTTTTCACTTTTTTATCATGTTTATCTAAGAGTTTATACTTTTTACTAACTACTTATGTACAACGATCTTTTTATGTAGTCTCTACTAAATTGGACTTTAAGAAATACTAGGCATTCCAGAATCAATCAATATTATCAATAAGAGTATTTCTATAAATCTTTTAAAAGAAAGCCCCATGAAAATCTAAATTCTAGATTTTCATGGGGCTTATAGATATCCAATTTAAATATTTAACTTATTACATGACCATATTTACAAAATTGCTAGAATTTTAAGCTCATATCTTTACTAGAAATCATAAATATATTTGTAACCACAAGGGTCATAATATGAAGAAAACATTTGAAAATGAGCTGTTAAAGGTTCTTAAGCAGAGAACCCGAATCTTTGATTTGGTGAGAATCGCTTACTCAGCGAACGAACGTGAGTCGAGTTTCTGCTAATGGTTGTTCCGTTTTAGCTTGTGAAGTGAGAGTCCAAAATTTTATTTTGGGTTCTCGAACTTCCTCAGCGAATGCAATGAGTAGAGCTTCCCTAGGAAAGTTGGAGCATGCTAAAGTGGGTGCAACCTGCTGCTTAGAACCTTCAGCGATATTTTCATAGCTTTTCGGAATCAAAATATTTATGATTTCGGTAAATCATCACATGATTCTAAACTATATGTTGCCTATCTATAATAGATGAATTATACTATTTCAAATCCACCACAAAAGCAGTTAAGCTTTTCTATTCTTCTGTAAAGTGTTCTTTTATATATTGAACTGCATTTTCTCCTGCTATTCTACCTGAATTTACTGCAAATCCTAGAGTATTTCCTGGAAGTACAAACACATAGTCAGGATTACAGATAGAGTTTGCATCTGTTCCTGCTGCAAATAATCCTGGTATTACTTTATCTTCTTTGTCAATTACTTCTGTCTTATAATTGATTTTAATTCCACCTAAGCTTCCATATGCACTTGGAGCAAATTTTAAAGCATAGAATTTTGGACCAACTAATGGTTTTAGGTATTTTGGATTCTTATTAAATAATGTATCAGTTGATTTACAACATTCATTATATTCATTTAATGTCTTTGCAAGACCTTCTTTATCAATTCCTGCTTTTTCTGCTAATTCTTCAATTGAATCTGCTATAAATAAAACATCATTTCCATTTTTAATAAGATCATTCATTTCTTGTTTAAAATCATCCATACTTATATTAGAAGTAACAACATTGATTAAGTCTAAGCCATTTTTCTCATATTCTTTCATTATACTTTCGTCTATAATAGAGAAAGCTGTTCTATTTTTTTGTCTACAGATAGCATTAACTGAGAATACTGGATTTTCAACTACCGCTTCATCATAGAATCTTTCACCATCTAGATTTACGAAAAGATTTGGTTGTCTAAATGGAAGTTCAATTGGAGCATATCCACCTGTATTAGGTGCAAAGAAAACTAATTCCATATCCATTCTATCTCTTGCAGCTCCAGCATCCCATGCCATGCTGATTCCATCACCTGTAAGTCCTGGAATTCTATACGAAAATAAATCTTTTCCCCATTCGAATTTTGTATACTTATTAATAAATTCAGGACTGTCTCCAAATCCGCCTGTAGCAATAATTACAGCTGAACCATATGCTTCAATTTCACCATCTTTATCCTTTGCAACTACTCCTATAACTTCACCATCATCTTTTATTAAACTTTGAATTGGTGATTCTAAACAGATTTTAACACCTAATTCTTCTGCTCTGTCTGTCATTGCTTTAATCATTGTTGCAGCTGCTCTAAGTCCAGGTGCTCCTGTCTTTGGCTGAACAATATGCCAAGTTGCTTCTGAACCTGGGAAATATTTTGATGGTAGCGCAAATTTTACACCCATAGCCTCTAGCCACTCAATTGTACTTGCTGATTTATAAATATAATTTTTTACAAGCCTTGCATCTGATCTCCAGTGAGTATAATCCATGAATTTTTGAAATGCTCCCTCTCTTGTGCAATCAACAAGTCTTTCCTTTTGCATTTTAGTCTCTACTCCTAAAAGACCCATTGCCATATTAGCACATCCACCAGTAGTATTTGCTTTTTCAAATACTATAACTTCAGCTCCTTGTTCTGCAGCTGCAATTGCTGCTGCAAGCCCTGATGCTCCTCCACCTACGATAATTACATCTGATTCCATTTCACGCATATTTGTTACCTCCCAAATTTAATTATTGATTAAAAATATATATTAATTTTTGATTATGAGCTATTTTCTTCGTCTTCTTCCAAGTCCAAGGCCTTTCTTTTCGCCTAAAGCACCTTCATCAAAGCTCCCAACTTCTATTGGTTCTGCTGGCAATTTAGGTTTTACTGAGCTATATCTCTTTACTGCCTTTACGCTGCATATCTCTTCGCATTTTTTGCATTTATCACAACAATCCATATCAATTATATGAATTAAATTATTTCCACCTTTGATTGCTTTTTGAGGACAATCCATACAATCGCCACACCCATTACAAACCTTTGGATCTATAAAATAATTAGCATAAGCTATACAATTTAGTGTACTACAAATTTTTCTATCAATATGTTTTTCAAATTCATCTCTAAATTTATTAATAGCTGTATATAATGGATTAGAAGCAGTTCTTCCGAAATCGCATAAGGTTCCGATTTTGATTGTTTCACTTAACTGGATAGCTAAATTAATGTCACTCTCTTTACCTTTTCCTTCAGTTGCATCCTTAATGATTTTGTATAATTGGTAAATCCCTTCCCTGCAATATACGCATTTCCCGCATGTCTCTTTGCTGTTATCTAGCATTTTTTGAGTTACCCAATTCACAACACACGTATCTATATTATAAACTTCTATTTTTGATACTTCTAACATTGTCCCATTTTCCATCAAGTTTGAATATAAGAATGGAGTGTCTAATTCTTCTTCTGTGAAAACAGCACCTGTATTTCCGCCTACCTGCACAAATTTTATTGCTTTTTCAGATTCAGTTCCGCCGCCATATTCACTTATAATTTGCCTTAAAGATGTTCCAAATGGAATTTCATATATTCCAGAGTTTTTAACATCTCCAGTTATTGAAATAATCTTTTTAGGGATATAATTTTCTTCCAATGAATTCTTAAGTGCATACATTGTTTCTGCATTATGTACTAATGTTATTTCATTAAATACATCTTTTTCAAAAGCTTTCTTATTCCCAACTAGCACTACTTCTATTTCATATGATTCTAATTGCATTTTGAAATTACTATAACATTCACTAAGATAAATTTTAACTTTTTCTATTCCTAATTCCTTTTGGCATCTTTTAATTCCATCAATAACCTTACTTATGTGCTGTTCTAATAAATATCTCATATTTTCACTTTGACTATTATCTTCAATAAAAAGACACGCTAATTCTTCCCATTCCCTGCTTTGCCATCTATCTATGAGATTAGTATCTTTTATTCCATGTCCTGATATTTTTATATTTTCTGCTAGCATTTTTTCACCACCTTTACTTCACCTTATATTCAGTCCAGAATTTTGCCTTTGTAAGTTTTGGACGCAAATCACATTGAAGACATCTAGAAGCCTCACATTGTGCAGTTTTTGTATCAAATCCCACTGTCATTAAATTAAAATTATTTATTCTTTTATCAACCGGAACACATTTATAATGACTACATTCCTTTTTAGCAAAATCTTCTTCCATTCCTATCATTGGATCTAAAGGCTGTTCAGATGATAAGACTTCATCTATAACTCCATCTCCACCTAAATATTTATCAATACTTGATACAGCTTTTCTTGCTCCTGCTATTGCCTGAATTACAGATGCTGTTCCTGTCACTGCATCTCCAACAGCAAAGATTCCATCTTCATTAGTTTTATAACAATCGTCAATATTTACTAAGCCTCTTCCGTTAAGCTCGATTTCTTTAAATACTCCAAGGTCCGCTCTTTGGCCTGTTGCAAAAATTATCATTTCACCTTTGATTGAATGTTCTGAGTTTTCTTTTATATTTAATATCAATTTCTTATTTTCATCAAAGTGGAAATCTTCAACTTCCTGACACACTATCCCAGAAGCATTTCCATCATTATCTTCAATTTTTACAAAAGTTCTGCTATTGTAAATTTGAATTCCTTCTTCAATTGCTTCTTCGATTTCTTCATCGCTAGCAGTCATGTTTCCCTTTCCTTCTAAACAAACAACTGCAACACTTTCAGCTCCTAATCTCTTTGCTGATCTTGCACAATCAAATGCCACATTTCCGCCACCCAAAACAACAACTGATTTCTTCATTTCAATGTCTATATCTATCAAATCTCTTCTTAAAAAATCAATATTTACATATACATCTTTCAAATCAGACCCAGGGATTGGAATTCTTACACCTTTATCTGTTCCTATAGCAATTACAACTGCATCATAATTCTCTTTTAATTCTTTTAAAGATTCTACCTTACTGTTAGTAATGATATTAACTCCTGCTTCACGAATTACATCTATTTCAGATTCTACAACTTCTTTAGGAAGTCTATAATCTGGAATACCTGCTGACAGCATTCCTCCTGCCACTGGGAGTTTTTCATATACATCTACTGCATGTCCAAGTTTCGCAAGATAGTAAGCTGTTGTAAGCCCTGCTGGTCCTGATCCAATAATTGCAGCCTTCTTGTCAGTTTTATCCTTTTTAAATGATTTATCTTTCCACTTATAAGAATCAGTTTCAGATGCAAATCTTTTTAATTCACGTATTGAAACTGCTCCATTTATATCTTTTCTTCTACACGCAGATTCACAAAAGCGCATACATACAAGTCCTAATGATTTAGGAAATGGTGCTTTTTCACGAATTACTGCTGCTGCTTCATCAAAATTTCCGTCCTTTATGTAACGAACATATTTAGGAACATTAATTCCTGCTGGACATTCATGCTTACATGGAACTAATACATCATCTCTATTTCCATCTTTGAATACACCTTTTTTATCTTGAAGAGCTCCTGTTGGACATACTTCAACACAAGCCCCACAAAAACGGCAGTTTGCATCTGATAATGATAATCCATTTTTAACTCCAACATAAATTCTATCTTCTTCATTTTTATCATAATCTAAAATTCCAACACCTCTGATATCATGGCAAGCTCTTACACATCTGCCACATGCTACACATCGGTTTAAGTCTCTAATAATTAATGGGTTTTCTGTTTCAACAGGAACAGCATTAAGAGTTCTTCTTAATCTTGAAGTACTGACACCTAAATATTGAATTAATGATTGCAATTCGCATTTTAAATACTTTGGACATGTAGTACAATCGTCTACATGGTTAGCAAGCATAAGTTCCATTGACAATCTTCTCATCTCATCAAGTTTTTCTGATTTTGTTTTAACAATCATTCCTTCTTCAATTTTCGTTGTACATGCTGTTTGTATATCATTTTTTCCTGATATTTCAACTACACATAATTTGCATCCTCCAACATCATGAAGATCTGGATGATGGCAAAGATGTGGAATATAAATATCAGCATCTTCAGCTACTTGCATAATTGTTTTATTTTCATCAGCGCATAATTCTATATTATCTATTATGACTTTTATACTACTCATGTTAACCTCCAATTTTCTTGACTCTTGTACAAAAATTACTTTATACTATTAATATAAACGTTGCCATAATGGTAAAGTCAATAGTGGAGTGTGAAAAAAATGACAAATCTATATACAATCGGAGAAGTATCTCGCTATATGAATATATCAACTAAGATATTGCGTCATTATGACCATTTAAATTTGCTAAAACCTTGCTATATTTCACCAGACACTAAGTATAGATATTTTAGTTATGATCAACTTTTTATAATCGATGTGATTCGATATTTAAATAAAACTCTGTTAATTCCATTAGAAGATATCAAAAATATACTTGATGAGAATAAGGATTATGATAAACTATTAACATTTTTAGAGTCTCATAAGGAACAGTTAGATAAAAAGATAGCTGCTATCGAATATTCAAAGCAGCTTACAGATAGTATGATATCTGATATAAAAGAATTGAAAAAATCTCCCAAAAAAACTGAAATATATGAACAATATCTAATGAGCAGAAATTTTTATTATCTTGAGCTCAACACCTCTATTTATGATATCGATAAATATGTAAATAGACATATCACTAATATAACTAATATAGATATTACAGAACATAATACTATGTGTTTATTATTCTCCTTATCAGAATATATGAAGACTAAAAATTTAAATGTCAAAGGTTTCGGTGTATTCTCTGAGAAAAAAATTCCTCAGCTAAAATTTAAAAATTTGCGTGAAGGTCGTTATATTAATCAAAGTTTTATTTACTCAGAAGAAAACACTATGTCCGCAATAAACAACATAACTAAATATGCTGATATAAAAAATATGAAACTTGATGATACAGCTTTTCTAGTCTCAAAGATGGTAGATTTATCTGTTTCCTCAAAGTATGACTATTTAATGGAACTTCAAATAATGCATCATATGTAAATATTCCAACTAAGAGCTGAACTTATGTATATGGCTCGCCGAAATAGGTATTATGCTGTTATTCCAGTTTCTAATGAAACATTTCACAAAAGCATAATTCTTATTTCTAGTTGAGATATATTTCTTGGTGTAAATCTAACTTATAATTAGTTTATCTATATATAAAACTAATATTTCTACATTTCATACAAAAAATTTCATTTTATTACATTATTTATGGAACCTGTATAATTATGTTGTATAATATGAAATAACTAATTAATTATAAGGGGAGATAATATGAACAGAGAAATAATCAACTCACTAAAAGATGTACTTCCATTACTTAAAGACATGCTTAGAGAAGATATAGCCATATCAATTACAGACACTGAAAAATTTATAGCTTATTATCCTAATGAAAAAATACCAATGAAATTAAGTGTAAACGATAGGATCCAAGAAGGTGATCCATACCTTGAAGCTATGAGGACTAAGAGAGTTACTTCAAATATTTTACCAAAAGAGATATTTGGATTTGTATTCCAGGGTATATGCTATCCACTTATTGATGATAATGGAAATGTCTTTGGAGCTGTTGGTGTTGCAAAAAGCCTTGAAAAGCAGGCAATTATTCAGGATTCTTCAGAAAACATTTTCAATTCTATGGAGCAAACTAATGCGGGTCTTGAAGAAATAGCAAGTTCTTCTCAAAAATTGGCCTCAACCATAACTAACGTAGTAAATTATACAAAAGCTACTAATAAAAAGTTAGAAGATATAGATTCAATACTTATATCAATTCAAAATATTGCTTCTCAATCTAATTTGCTAGCGTTAAATGCCGCTATAGAAGCTGCTAGAGCAAGTGATGCTGGCCGTGGATTTAGTGTAGTTGCAAACGAAATGAAAAAATTAGCACTACTTAGTAGTGAGTCAGGTAAGAAAATATCAGACATTATGTCTCAAATAAAAGAATCAATTTTACATATAGAAAGTGAAATATCAGAATCAAGCTTAGCTGCTGATTCACAGGCTGCTGCTACAGAAGAAATAACTGCTTCCATTGGAGAAATAACCAGCTCCACTGAAAAATTAAAAAACATTGCAACAATAAAATAATTTAAATTTATTTATCAATATCCGACTTTAAAACTAGACTTATGTAGTAACTTACCGAAATCATAAATATTTTGATTCCGAAAAGCTATGAAAATATCGCTGAAGGTTCTTAGCAGCAGGTTGTATCCACTTTAGCATGCTCCAACTTTCAGTTTGACAAGCTAAAATGGAACAACCTACAGCTAAGAACCTTTAACAGCTCATTTTCAAATGTTTTCTCCACAAATATATTTATGATTTCTAGTGAAGATATGAACTTAAAGTTTTAGCAACTTTGTAAATATATTTATCTAATAATAAAAATACAGTAAAGCCTTATTTATAAACTTTACTGTATTTTATACAAGCTATTTTATATACTACATATCAATAATTTTTTTCGTAAAATCACCTTAATTATTTCGTAAGTTGAATCCAAATAATACTGTATACTTATTTATTTATTTATTTCATTATAAGCCTGTAATCTATTTATATGAACAGCTAAATAAGTTAATTCGTCTTTTGGAATATCTCCATCATAAACCTTTTTTATATAATCCTTTATTTTAAATGCAATCTCCATTGATTCTGGATATAATGTAGCTATCTGTTCAAACATTACATCATTTTCATCTTTCAACATTTCATTATTAAAAAACCTTTCTGTAAAAAATTTAACATGTGTAATAAAACGCTGATAGTGAATTCCTTCCATTTTCAGACTGCTGCCAATTGAGTATCTTACCAAGTTAACAATTCCGCCAATCATTTTAGCATATTTCATACTATCTCTTGAGTCATTACTTTGCGATTGAGCATTTATTATGTGGAATGCAATATTGGCAGCCTCTTCTTCCGGAAGCTTGACATCTGTTATTTTACTTAGAAGCTCTAAAGCATATATTCCAATTTTAAATTCCTCTGGATAATAATTTTTTATTTCCCAATAAACACGATTTGTTATATTAATATTCTTCTTTGATCTTTCTACTGCAAAATTTAAATGATCACTTAATGTAAAATATATGCTTATATTAAGCTTAGAATCCAGCTCCTTTTCAGCTTTTGAAACAATTTTTTGAGTTATATCAAGATATATTGGGGGAATTGAATCTAATAATTTTAAGTATTCATTTATTTGAATGTTTTCTACAGGCATAAAAATTTGATCTATACTCTTTTTTTCAACGATATCTCCATTTTTTTTATTGTAGCCTATACCTTTTCCTAAACAAATGAATTCTTTGTTATTCTCGTCAATAGCTAAAATGACACTAGAATTAAGTACTTTTTTTATTTTCATAATCATTCCCCCTACTAGGGATGTTCAAAGAAATACCAAGTCAGTATGCTAGTATATTTGACTTGTTATTTTCTTTCACATCCCTTATCTTTATTCTAAAATTTCTCCATTTGTTTTTATAACATTTTTATACCAGAAAAAAGAATCTTTCTTTTTTCTTTCCAATGTTCCATTTCCTTCATCATCTTGATCAACATATATAAATCCATATCTCTTACTCATCTGAGAAGTTGAAACACTTATACAGTCGATAGGTGCCCAGCTGGTATATCCTATTAAATCAACACCCATTTCCACAGCTTTCTTCATTTCTCTTATATGTTCTCTGAAATAATCAATTCTATATGAATCGTGAATAGTTCCATCTTCTTCTATAACATCTTTAGCGCCCATACCATTCTCTACTATAATTAATGGAATTCTATATCTGTCATATAGTTCAATTAATGATATTCTAAGGCCTACTGGATCTATCTGCCAACCCCATTCTGTAGAAGGCAGATAAGGATTCTTCACACCCATAATGGTATTTCCAGATGCTTTTTCTTTAGTTGTATCCGCAGACTCTGTTCTTGACATATAATAACTAAAAGATAGATAATCAGCTGTATTCTCCTTTAAAATTTTTTCATCATTTTCTTCCATTTTAATATTAATTCCATTATTCTTCAAGAATACTTTATATAATCTAGGATATTCTCCAAATATCTGAATATCAGCATGAACATGATTTCCTAAATTACTATTTAACGAAAGCAATACATCTTCTGGATTACAAGTATTAGGATATGTTGTAAGCTTTGTTAACATACATCCCATTTTACTGTCTTTAATGATTTTTCTGCATTCCTTTGTTGCTAAAGCTGCTGCAACATATTGGTGATGCAAAGCTTGATAAACAGCTTCATTAAGCTTTCCTTCTGCACATTTATCTGGAATAATTCCTGCTGTTGTAAATGGATGTCTTCCAACACTGTCTATTTCATTAAAGGTCAACCAATACTTAGCATAATCTCCGAAAGACTCAAAACACACTTTTGCAAACTTAACAAAATAATCAATTAATTTTCGCTCTACCCAGCCATTGTATTTCAAACTTAGATGCAAAGGCATTTCATAGTGTGATAATGTTACAATTGGTTCAATATTATGTTTCTTAAGTTCTTTAAACATATTTTCATAATATTTAATTCCTTCTTGATTAGGTTCACTTTCTTCTCCTGTTGGAAAAATTCTTGTCCACGCAATAGAAATTCTTAGAGCCTTAAATCCCATTTCAGCAAACAAAGCGATATCCTCTTTATAATGATGATAAAAATCAATTCCTCTTCTCTTTGGAAAGAATTTCGTAGTTTGATCTTCTATAGCTTCTTCAATCATTTTAGTAGTAACCTTATTATGACCAGCATAATCTTCTACACTAAGATTTGGCTTATAACTTGCTACATCAGCTACAGACATTCCTTTCCCATCAGCATCAAAGGCCCCTTCTACTTGATTAGCTGAGATTGCTCCACCCCATAAAAAATCTTCTCTAAATGACATTTTATACATCAACTCCTATCTAATTTATTGTAAATACTTTATCACTCTTATTAACTTTTTTACTTTCTATAGTTTCTACCTTAGCATCTGGTCTATTTGTAATAATTACTGAAGTTACTGTATCAAATCCTTCTGCAATAATTTTATCTAAGTCAAAGCTTAATAATAAATCCCCTTGCTTTACACTCTTTCCAACAGTAACTTCTGGCTTGAAATATTTTCCTTTTAAATTCACTGTCTCCAATCCTACATGAAATAAAATTTCAGTACCATCTTCTGACTTCATTGCTAAAGAATGTTTTGTTTCAAAGACCATTTCAATTGTACCATCTATTGGAGCATATAGTTCTCCACTAGATGGAATTATTGCAAAGCCTTCGCCCATTAATTTATTAGAAAACACATCATCTTTTACTTCACTTAAAGGGATTAATTCCCCTTCTAGCGGTGCATTAAATTCTTCTTTTTTATTCTCGATTTTTACCTCTTCCTTATTACTAGGTGCTTGTTCTTTCCATAAAACTGCTACAGCAATAAATGAAGCTACAAATGAAATTCCTAATCCTATTATTGCATTCATCAGATTATTTGGTAATGTTTCAGAAATAAACATAGATAAACTTGCGATTCCAGGGCCTACTGCTACATATGCTTCAACAGCTTGAATTCCTAAAAAAGCACCTCCTATAAAAGACCCAACCATTACACCATAAAGTACACGTTTATGTAAGATTGTAACACCATATAATGCTGGTTCAGTAATTCCAAATAGTGCTGATATACCTGCTGATACAGCAGTAGATCTTAATGCTTTATCTTTTGTACGAATACTTACCGCAAAACATCCGCCAGCTTCTGAAATATTATGTGCGAGTGACGCAGCATTATATATTAATTCTCTTCCTGATTGACCTAAAGAAGTTATAACGTAAGGAATCATTGCTTTATGCATACCTGTAACAACCATAAATGGTAAAAATGCTGCTAAAATTGCTACTGCTAACCATCCAAATTTACCAAAAATAAATAATATTACGCCTGCAAACCCTTGACCAAAATTATAACCTATAGGTCCAAGAAGAAGTAAAGTTATTGGTACAGTTATAAGTAATGACATCATTGGAACAAAAAAGCTACGGATAACCTTTGGGCTAATTTTATTAAAGAATTTTTCTAACTGTGAATACAATAATACGCATAATATTGCTGGGAAAACTTGGTATGCATAGTTTATATTCTGCACTGGTATATTAAAAAATAAAGTTCCATCTCCAAGCATCTTAGCTAAATTAGGTGTTAACAGTGCTGCAACAGCAGATACTGCAACTAATGGATTTACCTTCATTTTATTAGCAGTTGTAAATGCTACTAATAGTGGTAAGAAATATAATGGTGCATCACCAACAAAATTTAATATCTTATATGTAGGTGTAGTATTTGATAGAATTCCGAGCATATTAAAAAGCATTAAAAGTGACTTTAAAATACCACCTCCAGCTATAGCTGGAATCAATGGCTGGAATACACTTATAACAAAGTCTAAAATTATTGCGCCTACTTTTCTTTTCTCTTTATTATTGTTAGTACTTGTTTCTTTATCAGAAATAAGCTTTTTAACCTCATCATATACTTCTACAACAGCATTTCCAATAATTACTTGACATTGTACATTTTGTTTAACAGCAATTACCTCCGGAATACTTTCAAGATCTTTAATTTTTACCTTGCTATTATCAATAAGGTTAAATCTTAATCTTGTTGAGCAGTGTTCTAAATGTTCAACATTTTCATCTCCACCTACTGCTTTTAATATTTTCGCTGCTACTTCTTTGTAACTCATATTATTTGTCTCCTCTCATTAAATAATGTTCACAGACTTTTTTATTTGGCCAAGATAAAAAAGGACTCAAATAAACTAATATAATATTAGCCTATTCAAGTCCTGCCTGCATTACCAGTCACATGCCTGATATTTATATTCTTTTTATGTTATGACTGAATTATACCACGAACTAAAGTAAACGTCAACATTTTTATGATATCTTCATTTTTTCCTAAAAAGCCATAATCTCAATTGGATTATAAGTCATTCACAACCATTTAACTATTTCATTGATAATAGTTTTTAATATAATCCACCCATTCATTGTATATATCTTCATCAGATTTTCCAAATACCATTTCATAATCTTCTGTTTTAATTATCTCCATTAATTTTTCCCATCCATATTTTTTATCTATATACTCTATATAGGTATTGGCAAAGGTGTAACCTCCCATCTTTGAAAATTCAACTGGATTGCTAGTCTTAATTTCTGAAAAAGTTGGAATGTGCATATTATAGGCATATCTTTTGTAAAAAGGCTCTGCATTAGATAAATATAAAGCCGTTCCTTCAGTTAACCATAATCTAATATGTGGATTTAGTATACTTACATAGGCATGAACCATTTCATGTAAAGCAGCTTGCTTATTATTATCATAGTCATGAACCTTTCCTGGATTTGCAGGTGATGTCAATATAACATTCGTTCCTATATTGTCACCAATATACCAGTCTAGCCCTAACATTGGCCCTATTAGCCCATATTTTTTCATTTGCATTGTAGACTGATGATCATAAATATAAATATTAATATTTTGCTTTTCACTAAATCCTAATTTTTTAGCTAATTCACCAGCTCTTGCATTGGCTAACTGAAAAACATCCTTAGCTGCCGCTTCTTCATCTTCATAATAAACATTCACCCATTCCCCCTCAATAATATGCATATTTGATGTTTTTAACCTAAGAGTTGGTATAAGATTAATAAAAATAAGTAATGCGGCTATCATAAAAATAATTCCAAATACTTTAACTGATTCATTTCTTTTCATTTCTTTTTCCTCATTTCTTCTTCATTTTCTATAGAATAACTAAAATATCGCTCATAAAAAAGTAACCAGAGTCATTACTTTCATATGACTCTGGTCATGTTTAATTATCAAGAAAATATTTTTGCAAGCTTTAAGGCTAACATTGTCCTATCCTTTATTTCTGTTTTATCATAAATAGTACTTATATAATTTTTAACTGTACCTTCAGAAATATATAAGAATTCTGCTATTTGAGAATTTGTATATCCATCAGAAAGCAACTGACAAATCTCTATTTCTCTTTCAGTTAAATTTTTTAATAAGTCAACATTATGGTGTTTTTCTTTATCTGCATTTTCACTTGAGCATTTTGACATTATATTTGCTAATGCAGTCATTACTTTACTATCAAGAATGCTCTGACCATTCATAACATTAAAAATTCCTTGGACAATAACTTTTGTTCCTGCATCTTTTAATAAGTATCCATCTGCCCCATGCATCACTGCCTTAACAATGTTTTCTTCATCATAAAAAGTTGTCAAAACAAGTATTTTCATTTTAGGATATGCTGCTTTTACCTTTAATATCAATTCCTGTCCCGACATTCCTTCCATATTTAAGTCTACTAATGCTATATCTACTTGTTCTTTCTCTAAAACATCTAATGCTTCTTTTCCATCGTGTGCTAATCCTGTTATTGCAAAAGATTCATTCATAGATAAGATTAACTCAAGGCTTTCTAAAAGAAGTTTTTCATCATCTACTATTAATATTCTAATTTTATTCATTATTAATCACCTGCTCTTGTTGGAATTTTTAGCATTACCAGAAGTCCTTCTTGATTTTCTATTTTTAAAATCCCACCTATAGAAATTAAGTAGTTTCTGATTTTTTTAATTCCAAATCCAGAGTCCAATAATTCCTCATAATTTCTCATACTTTCTATACCTGTTCCATTGTCCTGAACTATTATATTTATATTATTTCTATCTACATTTATAATAACAATAATAGCCGTTGCATTTCCATGCTTTACACTATTTGTAACTAGTTCCTGCAATGCTCCTATTAAGAAGTCAATTCTTTCGATACTAATAATCTGCGTTCTTAATTGCTGTTCACTATAATCAATTTTAGTTCTTATTTTGAGATTAAAATCCTTTTTTAATTTCGCAACATTTGCATTTATTAATTTCATCACATCTTCTATGGTTTGTCCATTTTCTTTTGTGTTTACCCCACGTACTGCTTTTCTAATGGCTTCGAGACTCTCACGCATTCTTATATTAGCAAATTTTATTTTTTCAATTGCTTTTTTAGAATCCATATTGTAAACTGCTTCTGCTGCATCCAAACTCATAATCGCTGCCATTATTGTATGACCAACGCTATTATGTATATCTCTGCTTACCTGCTCCCGCTCCTCATATTTTATCTTCTGCAGAGCAATAGATTTTTCTAGTTCAAAAACCTCTTTATCTTTTATAAACTTATGATAATTGAGCATGAGTCCAGAAGTACGATTACATAATATATAAAACAAACTTCCACAGCATAAATATTGAAGTATTCTTGGCACAGCTCCATATAGCATTATATTTTTTAATCCAGTAAAGGGTTCAACCCATGGTTCCATCAAAAAATAAAAGCTAAGTAAATGAGCCATCACTATATTAAATACTGATTCAATAATTACTACTATAAGCTGTTTCTTTCTAAAATACATAGAAGCTAATATTGTTGGAATGACAAACATTAAAACTGTTTGAAAGGTTAATAATGTATAGCATATTCCTGTAGAAATCACAGCACAAGTAAGTATTAAATACTTTGTCCATGCTTTCTTAAGTTCAAATATATCTACCAAAATTGTTGGCAACAAAAGAGGAATTATAAGTAATACATTCATTTTTACCATAACATTCTGCACGGCATCAAATACATGAATCAAATTTAAAAATCCTGCTGCAAAGCAAAAATACAAAACAATACGCATCGCCTTTGACACTGTTTTATTTGTTTCTATTTCATTTTTCCACAATAGCTCATCAAACTGGTTCATGTTATACCTCTTATCTATAATATAAATCTAATAAAAATATTCTCAACTAAAATCTTCATTTAGATCTTTTAAAATTCTTATAAGCATAGATAGATATCCAACTCTAAAACTAAATTTATGTGATAACTTACCGAAAACATAAATATTTTGTTCCGAAAAGCTATGAAAATACCGCTGAAGTTTTTAAGGGAACATTTTACAAAAGAATAATTCTTATTTCTAGTTGTGATATATTTTATAATATAAGTCCAACTTATAATGATTTATCTATAATTTCTGTAAATTTGCTCATTACTCTAAAGATATCCTTTTGTTTCTATCGTGTTAAAGTTGATATTAGCAACCTTATTTACAAAATAAATCCATAATTTCCTAAATATTTATTATAACCAGTATAACATAAATAAAAGAAGAGTTATTTAGATTATTCTAATAACTTATCTTCTGCAAATTCTATAATATATCTTCTTTTTCCCTACTCTAATAATTCTGCAACTTCTCCTAATTATTATTATTTTATTATCCTTAACTTCTTTCCATATGGATTTTAACCTTATAAAGGCTAACTTTTAAATATATATTTAATTTTTTATTTTAAACGTGGGATTACATGTATCTCTTACGTCTAAATATATGAAAATAAAATTCACGGAGGATTTTTATATGCGAAAAATAGGTACAACAACTTCTGCTATCTGTTTTATACTTTTAGGCATTTGGATTATGATTAATTCTAACAATCCAGATTTAGGAAGAAAGCTCATAAAATTTTGGCCAATAATTATTATCTTAATAGGTATAGAAATTTTGTATTACACTTTAGTCAAAAAAGAAAATGAACGAATACGAATAAGTGGTCTCGTTTTTCTTATAATAATAGTTTTCTTTTTCACAAATATATCTATAGACATTTTTAATAATATAAAACAAAATAATTCTTCCTTTAATTTAGATACAAATTTCTTTGATAATGTCTTTACAAGTAAAAACTTACAATCTATCGATAAAAAAATCACTTTAGATCCCATTGGTAGTAACCTAAATTTTGAAACAGTAAATGGTAAACTGAATATAGAAAAAGCAACTGACAATAAAATAACTATAGATACTGAATTATATGTAAAGCAAGATAATACTTCAAAGGATTATGAATTGAATCCAATAACTGATTCAAATGGTTACACACTAAAAATTGTAGATGATGATATAGACTCAATTAAAGCCACTATCTATTTACCTGAAGGATATGATGTTTCTATAAAGGGGGCTAACCTTAATGTAGATAGTAATAGTGATATAAGACTTGATGCTTTAAATATAAATGCATCTAATGGAAAATTTGATTTACAAGGTGACATTCCTAATTCGTCTCTAAAGTTAGAAAATGGTAAAATAGATTTAAACAATAATTTATGTAAAAATATTGATATTTCTATGAATAATGGTTCAATCTCTTTAGACTCAAAAGACAAAAACTTATCAATCAATACAGATATAAACCATGGTACATGCAAAATAAATAATGAAAAAAGAGTCAACTCTGGAATTTCTAAAAATATCGGTACTGGTGAGGGCATAGTTAAAGCTAAATTAAATAATGGAACCATTAAAATAAATAGTGGAGAGTGAAGAAATGGAGGAGCAAGAATTCGTTGAAAAAATGAAAACCAAAGATGAAAATGCTTTTATTTACATGGTAGACGTTTATAAAAAAAGAATTCTCTCCTTATGTTATTCCTATACCTCTGATTATTATGAGGCAGAAGATTTATCCCAAGAGGTTTTTATAAGCGTATTTAATAATATTGATAAATTTAGAGAAGAGAGTTCCTTTTCCACTTATTTATACAAAATTACAACTTCAAAATGTATAGATTATACAAGAAAAAGAAGCATTAAGAATTTTTTAACTGGTCTCTTTATCTTTTCTAATGAATCTACTCAGGATATAGACAATCAAAATTTTATACGGCAAAGCATTCAATCTCTGCCACTAAATTTGAAAACCCCGCTTGTACTATATTATTATATTGGATTAACTCAAAAAGAAATTGCAGATATATTAAACTTACCTTTAAAAACAATTGAAGGGAGAATTTATAGAGCTAAAAATAAATTAAAAAATATTATTGAAACGGAGGTTCCATTTTATGCAGAACAAAAGAGATGATTTTGATATCATAATTATTAATTCCTTTAAAAATATAACCGTATCTGATGAGTATAATAAAAAACTAATGCAAAAACTTCATAAAAAGCAGCTTCCTGATTCTAAGAGAAATAATCTAATCCCTTCCTACGCTTTAATTGCTGCTGGTTTACTTAGTATATTTCTTAGTATTACTAGTCTTCAGGTGCACATTACAAACTTTGAATCACGTTTTTTTGACAAAGCTGTAATTACTGAAATTAACCAACATTCTATTATTAATTTTATAAAACAATTAGGAGAGTGAAAATATGAACAATAGAAATAGTTTTCTTACTTTTGTAACTGCCTGCATTCCTGGCGTTGGATATATGTATCATGGACTAATCAAAAAGGGAGTCCAAGTTTTATTCTTATATATGCTTATTGGACCTATTTTGTCTTTTATAGGACTTGGCTTCTTATCTCATTTAATTAAAATTTGCATATGGTTTTATACTTTTTTTGATACATTTGCTGTTTCAAACAAAATTAAACGTGGAGAATATGTGCCTGATTCTGAATTTATTTTTAAGAATTACGTTAACACAGAAAATTCTTACAGCGTAACTCCTACATGGAACGGAAGAATTAACAGACAAGGTTGGGTAATATTGGGTTCCTTTTTAATTATTCTTGGAATCTTATCTATCTTAAATCAAGTTTTTATAGATAGCGATATTTATAAATATATCCGATCTTATGCTTCGCAATATTTTATTCCTATAATATTTATTGTCATAGGTATTTTTACTTTATTTAAGAAAAGAGACTAAAAATTGAATACCTTACTCATAAAAACCCACTACCATCTGTAAGTTGCTATTCAAGCAGCATGCAAATGGTAGTGGGTTTCATGCTCATGGTGGAGACAATGGACATTATCCCTTGTCCGCAAAATTCAAAATAACTATCTCCTTGGGCAAATGAGTTTGCTTTAGCTTTTCTCAATATTCTTGCATAAATTCCTTTGCTCTTTTATCTGATGTCTAGCCACTATAAAATTTCTATCGAATCTCCTGATCTAATCACTCCGCCTTTTAGTATTCTTGTGAAGATTCCTTCTGTTGGCATAATGCACGTGCCAACTTGATTTTTTATAGCACAACCTTTATGGCATTCTTTTCCTATCTGTGTCACTTCCTGAATTGTTTCTCCTATTTTTAATCTTGTCCCAACGGGCAATTCATGAAGAATAATACCTTCAGTTGTTATATTTTCTGCAAATTTCCCAGCATCTAAGTCACTTATCCCCATTTTAATCATTTTATCTATGCTTTCTTGAGCTAATAAGCTTATCTGTCTATGCCATTTTCCAGCATGAGCATCATCTTTTAAGCCATGCTCTTCTATGAAAATTCCTTCTTTTATAGGGGTTTTTATAACACCTTTTTTTTCACTGATATTTATTGATAATACTTTAGCCATCATTTTATTTAAATCTCCCTTATATATTCTCCACTTTTTCCGCCTGTTTTCTTTATTAATCGAACATTTTCTATTACCATATCCTTATCAACAGCCTTGCACATATCATATATAGTAAGGGCTGCAGTTGTTACAGCTGTTAATGCTTCCATTTCAACGCCTGTTTTCCCAACTGTTGAAACTGTTGCTTCAATTTCTATTTCTTCTTCGCCTATGCTAAAATTTATATCAGATCCTGTTATAAAAATATTATGGCACATAGGAATTAAATCCGAGGTTTTTTTTACTCCCATTATTCCGCCAATTTGGGCAACTGATAAAACATCACCTTTTTTAATAAGGCCATCTTTTATCAAATTTACAGTTTCCTTTTTCATTTTAATTAATCCTCTTGCAATAGCAACTCTCTTTGTCTCATCCTTTTCACTCACATTCACCATATGAGCTCTTCCTTTTTCATTAAAATGAGTAAATTCCATAAAATCAACCTCCAATTGCTGTCATTTCTCTATTAATATAATTTCCGTTCTCTAATTCATGTTCTTTGGGTTTGCTTTTAATAGTATCGGTAATCACTGTCTTTATATCTTTACCATCTCTAAGCAATTTCTTTAAATCCACTTCGGAGTTTGAGTGAAGGCATGACTTTAGTTTTCCATCTGCTGTTAATCTTATTCTATTGCAATTTCCACAAAACTTACATGATATAGGATTAATAAGCCCGACTTTCCCCTTTGCATTTGGAAGCTTATAATATCTTGCTGGAGAAGAAATATCTGTTGATTTTATTTCTATTAATTCTGGCATTTTTTCTAAAACTGTATCATTAGAAATATATTTATTAGATGACCAATGCTTCAAAGTGCCTATTGGCATAAGCTCTATAAATCTTATTTCTATATCTTCATATTTTGTTAAATTTATAAAGTCTTCTATTTCATTTTCATTAAAGTCTTTTATTAAAACTACATTTAATTTAATTGGAGCAAGTCCACTCTTTTTAGCTGCTTCAATACCTTGAAGTACATCTTTGAGTTTGCCCACCTTAGTTATCTGTGAATACTTTTCTTCATTCAAAGTATCTAAGCTTATATTAAGTCTATTAAGACCTGCATTTTTTAAATCTTTAGCATAATCCTTTAAGAGAATTCCGTTAGTAGTCATAGCTAAATCCTTAACTCCGTCCATTTTACCTATGCCATTAATTAACTTTAAAATATTTTTTCTTACTAAAGGCTCTCCTCCAGTTATCCTAACTTTATCTACACCTAATTCAACAAAGCTTTGAGTAATAGCTTCTATTTCTTCTAAAGTTAGAATCTCTTTATGCCACATCTTATCAATTCCTTTTTCAGGCATACAATATTTGCATCTTAAATTACATAAATCTGTGACTGATATTCTCAAGTAATTTATCTTTCTGCCATACGAATCAAACATAATTTTCCTCCAGCTCATGAAACTTCTAGAAAATAACCAGTCAGATTCTTATCTATTTGGTTCTATGATTCATCACCACAACCCTTACATAATTCACTATGAGCAAGTTATGGTTCTTCGCCTAGCGCAAAATATTCTAAGAATCTTTGACTTGTTATTTTCTTTCTGCTCCTTTATTCCTTACTATTACTTCTTATTTTTATTATCCAATTTATGAGTTTGAGCTATTAGATAAACATATTTACAAAATTTCTGAAACTTAGGTGCATACCTTCATCAGAAATCATAAATATTTTTATGCAGAAGGCATTTGAAAATGAGCTGTTAAAGGTTCTTAGTTGTAAGTTGTTCCAATTTAGCTTGTCTCGCTGAAAGCGGGAACATGCTGAATTGGGTACAACTTGCAACTTAGAACTTTCAGCGACATTTTCATAGTACTTCGAAATAAAAACATTTATGATTTCGGTTAGTTATTACACAATTCTAGAGTCAAAGTTGCTTACCTATATATAGCTCTAAATCTTCTTTTGAGTTAAGATTCATAAACATATCAAAAGAATAATCATATTTTTTCAAAACATTTTCTTCAATAAAAAGGGGCTCTATAATATCAATTAATCCCGCTATAGATCTTTTATTAAGTGTTATAAGTTTTTCAATTTTAGGCAATATATCTACAGAATAAAAAGCATTAAAAGGCTCAAACTTACTCTCCCTTTTAGCAACACAAGCATTTGCTTTACTATTTGTAAGCACTTTCTTAATATACTTAATATACTTTAAGTTTACATTAGGCATATCACAAGCTATAAAGTATACATATTTACTCTTACTTTCTTTAAGCCCACCATAGATTCCAGATAGAGGACCAATATCTTTTATTTCATCGCTAATTATTCTTATTCCGTTTTCTGCTGTTTTATACTCTTCTGGCTTATTTGTGACAATAATTATGTCTTCAAATTCTTTACTTAGTTCATGAATTAACTTTTCCATAATTCTCACTTCATTAATTCTTAAAAACTGCTTATCAAAACCCATTCGTGAACTTTTTCCACCTGCAAGTATCACTGCTGTTTTAAAACTTTCCACATTCATACACTTATAATATATTTACTAAATTAGCTGCAGCATTTTTTCTCTTTTCCGAAATGTCTTCATCTATAATTTTAGATTCAACTAATCTTAATGCTTCTGTAGGACATACCTCTACGCAAGCAGGACCATTTTCCCTACCTATACATAAATCACATTTGTTTGCAACTAATCTTTCTTTATGTTCTAGCTTTCCGTCTTTATCACACATTAACCCCTTTTGAATAACTTTCTCTCCAGCTTTATGTTCAACTATTATATCTATGGCACCAAAAGGACAAACTATTGCGCAAGATTTGCATCCTATGCAAGTATCTTTATTTATTAACACTACTCCGTCTTTATTTATAATTGAACCATTTGGACATGCATTAGCACACGGAGCATTTTCACAATGTCTACATTGAATTGGAGCACTTACATCTGCAGTTTTAATAACTTTTAAACGAGGATTAAAATTAACCTTATCCTTACTTTGTACAAGTATGTTTTCTTCAGAATGTGCAACAACACATGCAGCTTCACAAGTTCTACATCCTATACACCTTTTTGGATTTGCTATAACAAAATTATTCATTTATATTTCCTCCTTCTTTCTTGAAACAAACTTTGTATGTAGTAGATGATGAGATTTTTCACCAAGAGGTTCTATTAAAAACTCTTCATATAATTTTTTTATAAAAGGATTTTCATGAGATTTTCTTATTTCAAGTTCAGAATCATGTTTATAGATACCTTTTTTTCTACTTACCAAGGCATTTCTTCTATCTATATCCAAGATAAACTTAGGTTGTCCACCACCACTTACACAACCTTCTGGGCAAGTCATAACTTCAATAAAATCAAACTCACACTTTCCTTCTTTTATATCTTCAAGTATTTGAACTACATTTTTCAAACCTGAAACTACTGCTACCTTTAATGTTATCTTTGGCAATTTCACTTCTGCAACCCTAATTCCTTCACTGCCTCGTACAAAATTAAGCTCCAAATTAGGAATAGATTTCTTTGTAAGCATCTCATAGCCGCTTCTAAGTGCTGCTTCCATTACACCACCAGTTACTCCAAAAATATTACCAGCTCCAGTATAACTTCCAAGTGGTAAATCGAACTCTTCATCCTTTAAATTTTTAAAATCTATGCCCTTATCTCTTATAAGCTGAGCAAATTCCCTTGTAGTAATAACTATATCTACATCCTTAAAACCACTATCTTGCATTTCTTCTCTATCACATTCAAATTGCTTGCAAGTACATGGCATTATAGCTACATTATATATTTTCTTAGGGTCAACCTTGTCTATTTTAGCACCATAAGTTTTGAAAATTGTTCCAGCCATTTGTTGTGGTGATTTACAGCTTGAAAGATGATTCAAAAGCTCTGGATAGCTTTGTTCCATAAATTTCACCCAGGCAGGACAACAAGAAGTAAACATTGGTAATTTTCCACCTTCTGTTACCCTTTTTATAAGTTCACTGCCTTCTTCCATTATAGTTAAATCCGCACCAAAGTTAGTATCATAAACCCTGTTAAAACCTAATCTTCGCAGAGCTGCTGCCATTTTACCAGCTGTTAAACTGCCAGCTTTAAGTCCAAATTCTTCACCTAAAGAAACCCTTATAGCTGGTGCACATTGAACTATAGTAAATAATTCTTCATTATGTAAAGCCTCTTTCACTTTAGCTGTATTTCCTTTGTTAAACGCTGCAAAAACCGGTTCCTTTACACTTTCAAGTAAGCCTCTAGCTCTTCTTTTTTCTTCTATTGCATAGCTGTTTTCTCTATTTTCAAATGCATAAGAATTACATACCTGTATGCATTGTCCACAAGAAACACAAACATCATAATCAATCTCTTGAGGTTGTCCCGCTTTACCTTGTATTGCATTTACAGGGCATACTTCAACACATTGCTGACACCCAGTACATAACTCTTTATCAATATTTACAAAACCAATATCCATAAACTAAATTCCTTTCTTTTATAATATATATCAAAAACTTTATATTTCCTTAAATATATATCTACACTAGAAATAAGTGACATGTTGTGTGTAGTGTTTCATTGGAATTTAGATGGTAGTGATTCTTGACTAGAAGTTGTTCCAAAATGCTTGTTCAAAGCTTCTCTTTGAGACTAGCTTTTTGGGTGCAACTTTTAGTCTTAGAATCACCCATCTAAATTCCAGAGAAACCGGAACACAACATGTTACTTATTTCGTCTAGTTATATATTTAAGTTACTTACTGCTCTTATGTTTCTTATTCTTTTTTCTTCTATGACATCGAATAATTTAAGAGCATCTTTAGGACAGGCTTTTACACAAGCTGGTTCACCTTGTTCTTTACATAAATCACATTTATATGCAACCTTTGTTTCTTTCTCTTCTAGGACTTCTTCAAATAATTCCTTCTGTACATTTTGCATGACTGCTTTTCCAGCCTTATACTTAGTTCCCATTTCAATAGCTCCAAACGGGCAAGCTACTGCACATGCTTTACAACCTATGCAAATTTCTTCATCAATTATTATTGCATTATCTTCATTTTTAATTGCATTTATAGGACAGACCTTTGCACAAGGCGCATTTTCACAATGTCTACATTGAACTGGAACTGTAAAGTCCTTCTCTTTAATAACATGTATCCTAGAAATTATTGGTGTCTCTATATTTCCAACAGTGACTGCTTCATTATGAGCCTTAAAGCAAGCTATTTCACAAGCCTTACACCCAACGCACTTATTAGCATCTCCCACAATGAAAGAATTGTAATTTTCCATATTAATTTCACTCCTTTGTACAATCAAGCATCTAAAAAACAAAATACTAGAATTCTGATTTTTTATTAGTATCTACAATTCTATATCCATTAGCATATATATTCATTTTATTGCCTCTTACAAATCCAACTAAGGTAATATTTAATCTTTTTGCAAGGGCCACAGAAAGACTTGTAGGTGCTGATTTAGATATAATTATTGGTATTTCTAGCTTGGCCGCCTTTAATATCATTTCAAGAGAGACTCTTCCGCTAAGTATAACTGCTTTATCCTTAAGGAATATGCCTTTCATAAGTGATTCTCCAATAACCTTGTCCAAGGCATTATGTCTAGCTACATCTTCATACACTACAAGCATTTCATTGCTATCACATAATGCAACGCAGTGAACTCCTCCTGTGTTCTTAAAAACATCCGAATAATCTAAATTTGTTCTCATAAATTCGAATATATTTTCAGTATGCATTTTAGCATCACTTTCAACAGGCTTGCAGTTTAAGGAATCTAAGAAATTATCAATTCCATCAATTGATTGATCCTTTATACTTTCCAAATCAATTTTCTTAGAGAAAAAGCTTTCGCGAGCAGCATCTTTATTCTTAGTCTCAACCTCTGCAATTCCTTTTTCTTCATTTAAATTAAAAGATATTATATCTTCACTAGTATTTATTAAACCTTCTGTTCTTAAAAAGCCAACTGACAATGCTTTTAAGTTTTCTGGGCTACATAAAAGTGTAGCTAATTTTTTTCCATTAAGAAAAATTGTTAGTGGGTATTCTCTAACTAGAAGTTCATCTACATCTGCTTTACAAATGCCGTCTTCTATTTTAAAAACTTTACATTCTAATGTTTTTTCCATTATTTATTTCTCCTTCGCGCACTTTAAAAATAACTTTGTCCTCAATAAATTCAGCTATCTTATTCACATCATTGATATCTAATTGTTCTATGTCTAGATTTAGCTTTTCGTCAGTAGCTACCGCTAAAAATTTCGTTCTATCCGAACTTTCATTTTCACATAGAAGCTTTGAATCAACTTCTTTTCTATGAACTTCTATTTTAGGGTATCCATTATTTTTATATCCCTCTATGATTACCAAATCCATACCTACAAATAGTTCTAGTATTTCTTCAAGATCTTTTTCTTCCTTTAGCTTTTCTATCATAGCTATTTTTTCTTTTGATGAAATAACCATTTTGTCTGCTCCAGCTTTTACAAACCTATAACTGTCTTTTCCCTCTTTATCAATTTCAAATTTATGAGCATCATGTTTTAGGACTCCTATGTTATAGTTTTTTTCTTTTAATATAGGTATCAATGCTTCTATGAGCGTTGTCTTCCCTGTTCCAGATTTAGTTGCAACTATAGATATTACTTTAAGTTCACTTGATTTATTTAAAGATGAATTTTCCACTTAAAACTTCTCCTGCCTTTTTATATCCAATTCCTGCTGGCATTATTATTATTCCATTTGCCTTACTCATAGTAATTAACTGGTTAGAACTTTGAGATCCAACCTTATATGCATATAACTTTCCGTTCTCAGCTTTTATATTTACATATATGTATTTACTTCTGCCTTCTTTTTCTTTAAAGTCTTCAGCTAGTATAACTTGGAGAGTATCATCACTCTCCATATTTTTACCAAGCATTTTTTCACAAGCTGGCTTTACGAATTCTTCAAAGGTAGTTATTGCAGATAATGGATTGCCTGGTAAGCTAAAAAATAGTTTTTTATCAATAACTGCAAAACTTATTGGCTTTCCTGGTTTTATAGCTACAGATTGAAATTTTATATCAGCATTTATTTCCTTTAATACTTGTTCTACAAAATCAAAATCTCCAACTGACGCACCACCTGAAGTTATAACTACATCTGATTTTTCTAATGCTTCTTTAATTTTACTTTTTAAAGTATCCTTTTTATCTTCTACAATTCCTAGGGATAAAGCTTCTAAGCCTAAATTCTGAATTAATGCTTTTAGCGAATATTCATTGCTATTTCTTATTTGTCCAAACTTAGGAGTTTCATTTATGTCTACAAGTTCATCTCCTGTTGTAAGTATTGCTACTACTGGATTTCTATGAACCTTAATTTTGCTATAACCTAAGGAAGCCAAAACTCCAATTTCAGTTGGCCTAATCAGCGTTCCTTTTCTTAAAGCAATATCTCCTACTTTAATTTCTTCACCAAGCTTTATTACATTGCATCCATTTTTAACTTTCTCAGAAATATAAAGAATATCCTCACGAACCTCTACTTTTTCAATTTGTATTACTGCATTTGCACCTTTAGGCACTGGTGCTCCTGTCATTATCTTCATTGCTTGCCCGTTTTTTAATTCTTTATCACTAAACTCTCCAGCTTTTATAAGATCAACTATCTCAAGCTCTATTGAAACTCCATCTTCATATAAATCAGTATCCTCACTTTTTATGGCATATCCATCCATTGCTGATTTATCAAATGGTGGAAGATTATCTCTAGAATATATATCTTCTGCTAATGCCTTATTTAAACAAGATAAAATATCCTTCTCTTCACATTCTAAGGCCTTAGATTCTTCCGAAATTATTCTTAAAGCTTCTTCTACACTAATCATTGCTGTTTCCTCCCTATAATGTTCACCTGATTGGCCCTATTTGGTAAACATATCTCATCATATGAAGTAAAATATACAAGCATACTTATCTATTTTTTTGCTTGTGCCTTATCATTTTCTTTTAAATTCCTAATATATATATTGCAAAAATAATTCTTCAGCATAATTTTAAAAATATTAAAAGAATTTTAGCTGTAATTGTGAATTGCAACATATATACTATTTTTCAGATGTTATTCTCATTTTCTTTCTTATGTTTTCATATTCAGTTATTATATATTCCTCAGCTGATTTTTGATCTTCGATTCTTTCAACCTTAATTGCACAATATTTAAATTCAGGAGTTTTTGAAATAGGATCAAGACTATCATTAGTTAACTCATTACATGCACCAATCCACCATTGATATGTCATAAAAGTAGAACCCTTTTTAACTCTTTCAGTAATAAGTGCTCTTGATAATACACTTCCTCTTCTAGATGTTATTCTTACAAGTTCTTGATCTTTTATATTTAACTCCTCTGCATCTTCAATACTCATTTGTATAAAGCCTGGTTCATCTGCAAGCTTTTGAAGGGCACGACAATTTCCTGTCATTGTTCTTACTGAATAATGTCCAACTTCTCTTACTGTTGATAAACTTAAAGGATATTCTTCATCTGTTAATTCAACTGGTGGTCTCCATTCACAAGCAAATAATCTTCCTTTACCGCTAGGAGTCGTAAACTTATTTCCTTCATATAAATAAGAAGTTCCCTTGTGATCTTTTGTAGGACAAGGCCATCTAACAATTCCTTGTTCTTCAATCTTTTTGTAGCTTGCTCCTGCAAACTTAGGACATAGGCTTCTCATTTCATCCCATATTTCTTCTGTATTTTTATAATTCATTGGGTAACCCATAGCTGTTGCTACTGCACTTATTATTTCCCAATCAGTTTTTACATCCCCTAAAGGTTCCACTGCTTTTCTTATCCTTTGGAAGCCTCTATCTGCTGAACTATAAACTCCATCATGTTCTCCCCAAGAAGTTGAAGGTAAAATAACATCAGCATGAAGGGCTGTTTTATTCATAAATATATCTTGCACCACTATAAATTCAATTTTATCTAAAGCTTCCCTAAGCTCTGCTGCATTTGGATCACTTTGAACTGGATCTTCTCCAAATATATAGTAGGCTTTTATTTTATCTTCCTTAAGAACTAATTCAGGCACTTGAGTTAAGAAATATCCATTTTTATCTGAAAGTTTAACGCCCCAAGCCTTTTCAAATTTTTCTTGTACTTTCTTATCTGTTACAAGTTGATATCCTGGATAATTATTAGGGATTGTCCCCATGTCACAAGTTCCTTGTACATTATTTTGTCCACGAACTGGTCCAATTCCTACGCTCGGTCTTGCAAAGTTTCCTGTTAAAAGAGCAATCGATGCGAGACCCCTTACTACATCAACAGCTTGTGAGAATTGACAAACACCCATACCATATAATATTGTGGCATTTTTACCCTTTGCATATGTTCTCATTGCTTTTCTTATATAGTCAGCTTTTACTCCTGTTATTTTTTCAGCATACTCTGGGGTATATTTTTCTACTTCTGCTTTATACTTTTCAAAATCCTCAGTATATTTTACTACATAATCATGATCATATAAATCTTCATTTATTAACACATTTCCAAAGGCATTAACTAGAGCCATATTAGTTCCACCCTTTAGTTGAAGCCATAAATCAGACAATCTTACAACATCTGTTTTTCTAGGATCTGTCACAATTACTTTTGCACCCTTTTCTTTAGCCTTAACTATTCTTCTTGCTACTATAGGATGAGTTTCTGCAGGATTATATCCAAATATAAATAAAACATCCGAATCTTCAATTTCTGGAATAGAATTTGACATTGCGCCATCACCTAGTGAATAAGTAAGTCCTGCAACAGATGGTCCATGGCATACTCTAGCACAATGATCTATATTGTTAGTTCCAATAACTGCTCTCATAAATTTTTGCATTACATAGTTTGGTTCATTTCCTGGACCTCTAGCTGAACCCGTTCCCATAATTGCATCAGGTCCATATTTTGCTTTTATCTTCATAAGGTTTTCTGCTGTAAATTTAATAGCTTCATCCCATGAAACTTCTTCTAATTCCCCATTTTTTCTTATCATAGGTTTTTTAATTCTAGAAGTTAATATTTGAGGATCATTTAAGAAATCCCAGCCATAATATCCTTTTAAACATAATTTTCCTTCATTATTATCACCATTTGCAGGTTCCGCTCTTACAATCTTTCCATCATTAACTACAAGATATAAATTGCACCCACTTCCACAATAAGGACACACCGTTAACACTTTCTTTTCCATATTCTAATACACTCCTTTTTAGGCATAATCAAAAAATAATAAATCATCATATGCCTTAATTATTCAATCACTAAATCAAATATTATCTAAAAAAAACAAAAAACCAGTACAAAGACTGTTTGTTTCAACGGTCCTTAGTACTGGTTTATTTAAAAGCTAAAACATAAACTCGGCACTATCAAAAAATAACAAGTAAGTATACTAGCATATTTTCTTTCTAGTGCCTAATATTTTTCTTTTCAATCCAACCTTAATTTATTAACTTTTCTAATTTTAATCTATTAATTTTATTGTTATAACAACTGTTCTATTATCGTTTTCTATATTACAAATTTTCCAGCTATAAGTAAAGTCTTTTTTTAATATATCTTTCACTTCCTGAAGGAAATTTTTTTCAAGATGGGGCTTCATTATCTTCCAATAATCTGCTACCATATTGACAGCACCTTCATTAACCAAAATTTCACTAAGATTTGAAAGTATCCCTTTTATCTCTAAAGTTATTGTGTCAAGGGAATCAACCTTCACTTTAACATATTCTGGCCCTCTACCTCTATAATGCTTTATAATTTTAACTGTAACTTTTTTAATTTGTTCTTGCAATTCAAGATTTATAGCACTCATTTTCTATTTAAATCTCCTATTTTATTAACAAAATCCAGTTCTATAAATTTTACCTTGTCATAATATTTTAGTCAACTCTGAATGTTGATTGAATTTTTTATTTAAAGCTTTATTTCGACATATTTCTAACTAATCATCGTTTATTTTAAGTCTTTCATTTTTTCTTCAATGAGCTTATAATTGATATTATTAATTTAATCTATAACTAAACTATAGTATAATATTTAAATTCAAATGTTTATTAATATAAATTTTCCCGCAGGAGGTAAATATAAAATGATAAGTACAGCTATATTAACTATAAGTGATAAAGGCTACAACAATCAACGAGAAGATCTAACTGGTCCAGCTATAAAAGATATTCTACCAAGTGATAAGTTTTCTGTAGATTATTATAAAATAATCCCTGATGAAGTTGAAATGATAAAAGAAGAACTAATATATCTTTGCGATTCCTTAGGTATTAATATGATCTTAACAAATGGTGGAACAGGTTTTTCAAAGAGAGATGTTACTCCAGAAGCCACAACAAGTGTTATCGAAAAATTAGTGCCTGGTATCCCTGAAGCAATGAGAAGTGCTTCACTAAAAATAACTCCTAAAGCTATGCTTTCAAGAGCTGTTAGCGGAATTAGGAAAAGTACCTTAATAGTAAATTTACCTGGAAGTCCAAAAGGCGCTGTAGAAAATCTAGAAGTTATACTGCCAGCCCTTCCTCATGGAATTGATATTCTAACAGGTGAAGCTTCTGAATGCAGTAGATAATATTGAATTTAGATTTATACGATAATCCACCGAAAGTAGAAACATTCTTATTTCGCAGGACTATGAAAATTTTGCTGAAAGTGATAACTTGCACAACAGTGTAATAGCAAAACTATGTTATAAAATAAAACACCCATGAAAATCCTAATTTCAGATTTTTGTGGGTGTTGTCATATTTTTTAAATTTTAAATTTAAATACCTCTTGTTTTAGTTTTTCCGAACTTGTTTTAGATTTTAATGCCTCTTCCAATACATCATTAGATTGAGTAGTTATATTTCCGACTTTATTTGCTATATCTGAAACTCCCCTTGCACCTTCATTAGATGCATCTGCTACATTTTCTATGGTTTCTAGTATATTTTCTACAGATAATAAAAGTTCTTTCGAAGTTATACCTAACTCAGAGGAAAATTCTTTATAATATAACGCATCATTATTATATTCATGACTTGCATTAACTAAAGTTTCGTAATCTTTTAATATTCTGTTTTCCATGAAACTAAGCATATTATTAGAATTATTAGTTAAATCTTCAACCGAAGATAATATAATTGACGTTGTATTTTGCATCTTATTTATAGTTTCATTAGATTGTTCTGCCAGCCTTCTTATTTCTTCTGCTACTACGCTAAATCCTTTGCCAGCTTCTCCAGCTCTTGCTGCCTCTATTGCTGCATTAAGTGCAAGTAAGTTAATTTGTGAAGTTATTTGAAGTATAGATTCCGATAATACATTTATTTTCTCCACAGCTTTAGCTTTTTCAACGGATTGCTTCAATTTAATACCTGTTTCTTTAAACACTTTTTCAGTTTCCTTTTGATTATTTTTTGAAGTTCCCATAATATTTTTAGCTTTTTCACTTACTTGATTTGATTTCTCTTCAATGTATTGTGATTTTTCAGCTATAGAATTAACTATAATTCCTATTTCCTTTGAAGTTCTTGACATCTCTTCTGCAGATACTGCACTCTCTTCTATACTCGCTGAAATTTCTTCTGTAATTGCTGAAACTTCTTCAACATCATTATTTAGATGCTTCACTTTATCATTTACTGTATCATTAACAGTATTCATATCTTTAGATACAATTGCTACATCGTTTATCAGAGCTTTTAAAGAATTCTGAACCTTATCTATTGATATAGCTATATCCTCAATCTCATCCTTTGTTCTTATATTTATATTACTAGTTAAATCACCATCACTCATTTTACCTAAGACACTTTGTATTTTTACAATATTATTACTTAATTTCTTAGAGTATAAATAAATCATAACAAAAGCTAAAATACTCACAATAACTATTGTTAGAATTGTTGCATTTAGCAATGCACTTCTCATACCTTCAAACATGCTTGAGTCTACATCTACACCAGCAATAGCTATAATCTTTCCTTCTGAATTTTTAATTGGTGCATAAGCAGAAATAAAAGTACCATACTCATCTGTAAACGATTCATTTGTTACTATAACTTTATCATTAAAAGCTTCTTTCATCACGCTATCCATAGTATAGTCTTCTAAAAATTCAGATGCATCAACTGAAACATCTACTAAAAACTTAGCTTGTGTCCCTTGAACTCTTTCAAGTGTATAAAAATTCCTTGCAACACTTTTTGATTTAGCCAAACTCATTGATTTCAATACATCTTGATATTCTACACTGTCATCCGATTGCTCTTTTATAAGCTTTTCAAGCTTGTCTCTATCAATAGAAACAGTTAAATCTGAAATACATTGAGTAACTGTTTGCCTAAGTTCCTTTTTAAATTTTTCAAACATAATCAGATTTACTGAAACTAATATTATAGCTATAGATGATAAAATAACCAACATCATTCCTAATATTTTCTTCCCAAATTTACTCATACTCCACCCCTAAAAATATTGTTCTTTATATAATTTTTATAAATAATAAAGGCCAATTTAAACTAATCAAAAAAGAACTTATTAGTTTAAATTGGTCGACTGCACAGATAGCTCGAAATTCTTAAAATATCCACATAAAAAGAATTCTTCATAGCTCTCAATTACTATATTTCATTAATAATTGTCATTTTTTTAATATATATGTCATGTTATCATATAGATATTAAAAAATCAATAATTTAAATATATTGGTTAGCTGTCCAAATATTTAAATTTCCAAAAAATAGTTTAAACGTATTCTAAAGCTCATAATTTTTAACTGAACATCTTCAAAATACAAAAATAAACTAACGAAAATCCAAATTGTAGTTTCCATTGGTTTCATGATGGAGGCGAAATGCTACCTTTAAAATCCAACACTGAATTTAATCTCATTTTGATCCTCAATATATTACATATTAATGCCTTTGTTTATAAAATTAACTTTTCTTTATTTCACTACAATAATCGCATTTCAATTTGAATTGGCCATTACTTATATCCTTGCATTTCATAACTTTTTTTATTTCTGCACTGGCATTGTATCTAATTTTATTTGGTCAGTTACAATCCTGTCTGTTATGGCACCCACTTTAAACATTCAGCATATAATAATAAATAACAAATGAAAAGAATCAAAGAAAAAAGGGAGTAGCAAAATGCATAAAGATTATAATTATTGTAATTGTGATAAGAACAATGAAAAAAAAGTTAAGGAATTCATTAATTCATTAGAGCATCAAGGTTGTATAGTTCAAGAAGGAGAATTAAAATATGTAGATATTTTAAAATATTGCAGCGAAGGTTTAGTCAATACTGCTTTGGGAAATAATGCAGGTGCTCCATATGCTCTTGCTCTAGTCCCACCTTCGCCTAATCAAGAGTCTTCTATAGAATTTATAGAAGAAGGAGTTTCCTACAAATTACGTCCTGATGAGGCTATTGTTTTAATCGGAAAAACACCACCTAAAGCATATTACTACAGTTTCAGAAGTTTTCTTTTCTTTGCCAAAAACAAAATAGGAAAAGATTATAGTGATAATACTACTGTAGGTAATAATCAAACCGGAAAATACCATATAATATTTGGCAGCCTAGGTGATACTATTAATAACTATAATATTAACACTGAAAATACACCTGATGGAACACTAGGATATCCCTATGATAGTTCTACAATTATTATTACAACTGCTGACCAATATATTAACCACCAAGTGCGGAAGGCTTTAATTAATTCTGGATTTAGTTCCGATATCATGAATAATGATAATATACCAGAGGGTCTTGTCAACTTAGGACTTGAAAGAGGTAAGGATACCTTTGCAATACTCATGAGAGCATCAATATGGGAAAATAGAGACATTGGACAAGAGTATTTAGATAATTTGGACAAATACTGGCATGTACTTCGAATTACACCTAAAAAGCCAATTAAAAACAACTATCCTTGGCCAGTACCTACACTTAAAATCCGTGAAACATGCGAAACAGAATTTAATCTACTACCACATGCTAGAGATGATTTAAATTATTTAAGGTATAAGATTCTTGAAAAATATTATAGTAATGACTATGAAGCTATAGATCTTAAAACTAATATTTGGGTTATGGAAAGCTTTGAAGGAATTCTAATGGATGTGAATGTACTAGGCGAAAGTAGAGATGCCTTGTACCTCCGAACAAACAATTTCGAATTAACATCTGATGATGATTTTGTAATCACCTACGGAGTTAATCACACCCAAACTGGAAAAGCAGTTTACTATAATTCTAGTTTCTATGGTGCTAAAAAACTTAACGGTGTTAGTGTTATTTACTCGCCTGATTGTGAAGGATCAGCAAATGAATTTTTTCCTAAAGATTGCGAAGTATCAAATAATTATTATGTGTATAAAATGGCCAGAAAAGGTTGTGGCGATTGTGTAGCTATTATCCCTTATAGTACAGGAAATCCAAAAGGGGCATGCTACGGAGTTAATAACTATCAAGAAGCATTTATAGCCTTTAGACTATATTTAAATCAAGAAACATTAGTTGGTCCAGCACCTTATGATGTCATTTGGGATCAGGCTATTTTATTTAGGAAAAAGAAAAAGAATCAATATTAAATAGTAATATAAAAGTTAGAAATGTATATTAATTTGCATTTCTAATTTTTTAGTTGAACTGCCTCCGATTTCGTGCAAAATGGAGGGCAATTTTAATTTACTCTTAATCATTTCATCAATTTATATATATAATTTTTCAATGTAATTCTAATACACGCTTTAATCGTTCGATATTTTGACACAAAATTTACTATATACTATTTCCTCACTTTATTTAAAGTAAAATGATTTAAGAAAAATATGTTTACAATTTCCAATATTTATTATAATATATATTAAACATATAGTTTTAGTCGGATATTATTACATAAGGGGGCATTAGTATGTTTATAGTTACTATAATTACATCAGTATTAATAACCTTAATACTAGTCGCAATAATTTTTAAATCAAATACTCAAAAATTATATACAATAAGTAATCATTTAGAAAAGATATCTAAAGGTGATTTAACAAAAACATTAACTTTAAACAGAATGGGGATTTTTAAAAAGTTTTCTTTAAATATAAATACATTTATCTTATATATAAGAAAATTTATAAATGAAACCGCAACACTTAATGATAAGTTAATAGATTATTGCAAAGATTTAGGAAAATATTCAAAAGAGGTTGAATTCGCTGCCAATAATACGACAACGGTAATAAATCAAATATCTACTGTTGTTGAAAATCAAACCAATGATATAGTACAAGCCAAGAATTTTATCGCAGAAATCGTTGAAGAAAATAAATCTATAATAAATAACGGAAGTTCAATTGAAGATATGTCTTATTACATGACACTTGAAATAAATAAAACAAATGAAATTTATGATCAACTAATACAAAAACTTAATAATTCTGCACTTTCTAATGAAAATTTAGCACATAAAACTAAATTACTATACGACAAAGTGTATACAATTCAAAGTATTTCAGATGCAGTAAACAGTATTAGTGAAAATACAACTTTGTTAGCGCTAAACGCATCCATTGAAGCAGCACGAGCAGGAGAACAAGGAAAAGGATTTGCAGTTGTGGCAACCGAAATACAAAAACTTGCTAAAATATCCTCTGAACAATCAAAGGATATAAAAAATATAATAAGTGACATAAATAACATAATAAAAGATATATCCGAATCAATGGCTACTGAGGTAAAAGTAATAAATGATAATATTGAATTTTCAAGTATAACAAAAGATAAATTGAAAACTATTAAAGATAAAAATGAAGCTACGCTAATTTCAGTAAAAAATATAAATAAAATAATTGATATTCAAGGAAACAAGATAGATAAAATAGGTAGATTCATTGATGATATCGAAATTGTTTCCACTGCTATATCAGATTCTACAAAAAAAGTTGCTGCTGCTTCCGAAGAGCAATTAAACTCTATAATCAATATTTCCACTTCTGCATCCGCTTTAGCTGATATGAATAGCAATTTAAAAGGACATATTGATTCCTTTGCAAAAGATTATACTATAGATGATAAAACAAACCAGTATATAAATAATGGATTAGAAATTCTCATAAACTTATCTAAAAATGATATTTTACGGGATATGGACTATAATAGTGCTACAAAAATACTAAAAGAAAAGATAGCTGAGTATCCATATTTTGATCTTTTTGCTTTAATGCAAAAAGATGGTTTAAGAAAAGCTATAACTTTAGATTATACTGAAAATGAAGTTTACGTAAACTTTTCTCATAGGCCATACTTTAAAGAAGCAATTGAAGGAAATTTTTTCAAATCAGAGCCTTATATTTCTGTAGATACAAATAATTATTGTATCGCAATATCTGTACCTGTTCTAAATTCTCAAAAGCAAATTGTAGGAATATTAATGGGAGACCTAATACTCGGCTAAGGTTCTTTAAAAATCATTTATCCCCTAACTTAATTTTCACATTTATTTTCATTAATTCAATGTCATCTTAAAATAAATTGTAATATTTAAATTTATACTCTTATCATTCCCACTATTAATTTTATCTTTTGACACTTAAAATAACCCACGACAATGAACTGCTACCTGTCAAGTAGATAGGGCGCAGTTCGTTGTCGTGGATTTTATGATGAAGGCGAAGCATAATCTTTAAAATCCACCACCTGCACTTAATATAAAATTCTTAACTTGTCCATAATAAAAATTTTTATCTAACTGTCTACCTTAAGGAGAACATATCATTAATCCCTAGTAGATTCTTTTATATACTTCTTCTCTTTAATCTTCAATACTGCATTTATTTTTATTATATCTATCATTTTAAACAAGATGCTAGAATCCCCGCTCCAAGCAATCCTGCATCATCACCTATTTTAGCCAATTTAATATTTACATTAATATTGTTAAATACTCTTAGCTTAACTTCATTAATTAATTTTTCTAAGTAATTAGAATTGTTTAATATAACTGATCCGCCAAGTACTATAACTTCTGGATCTACAATAGTTATTATATTAGCAATTGCTTTAGATAAATTTATAGACCACTCATTTAAAACCTCTCTGCAATTTACTTCTCCATCCTTAGCTCTGTCAAAAACATCTTTGGCCGTGAGTTCCTGTCCTAACTTCTTACTAGCAATTCTAGAAATACTTACTCCACTGCACTGCCCTTCTAATCCCCCAGCGTTTAAGCCCGCATGACTATATTCATCTTCATTTATTATCATGTTGCATACTTCTCCAGCTATGTTATTAAAACCATTAATTATCTCATTTTTATAAACAAATCCTCCACCTACTCCTGTTGATAGAGTAATATAATATGCACTTTCAGCATTTTTAGCTGTTCCTATCTTAGCTTCACAATATCCAGCCACATTTGCATCATTATTTACAGTTGTAGGTAATTTAAAACGCTCTTCAAAGTATTTTTTTATTTCAAATCCTTCCCATCCTTTTAAATTAGGCGGATTAATTATTACTCCATTTCTTATATCTAAAGGACCTGGACATGCCACACCAATAGCCTGAATGTTATATGTATTCCACTTTTCCCTAATTATTTTTATTAAATTATCTACATTATAGTCCGCACCTTTTTCAACGATATTATCTATTTTAAATTTATCTATTAAATTATATTCATTATCTAAAATAGCGGCTCTTAAGTTGGTACCTCCTATATCAATTCCCAAATAATAATTCATCTTGACCTCCTAAAATATTAACAAAACTATTTGATTAAATAAAATCTTCTATGATATTTTTTAATTGCGCGCTTACTTAAAATTGTTATTTCTTATTCGTTCCAAACTTTTTATAAGCTTATTTTATTAAAAGCCGGGATAAATCCTCGGCTTTTTACTATTTTTTCTTTAAATCATTTATTTCTTTCTGCATATATAACATCTCTTTAGCTAAAGATAAAATTATTTCTGCTGCCATTAATTGATCTTCAGCATGCATAAGTATTAATGAAAACTCTTGCTTATTTCCTTTTGCTTCTTCTTGTATAAGTTGTGCATGTGACTTATGTCCTTCTCTCATAAACACGGATGCATCTTCAAGTAATTTTTCTGCCTCTTCTACATTTCCGCCTCTTCCTTTAATTAAAGCCTGGATTCCCATACTCTTTGCCGTTCCAACATTACTAATAATATTGAAAGCTATTAACTCCATTCCTTCCATTTTAAACCACCTTATTTCATTAAATCTATAGCGAAAGTTAAAACTTTGTCAGCATTCATTCTGCCATAATCAACCATACTAATAACTTCTACTGATATCTTATTTTCTACTGTCTCTTTTACACTGTCTTTCATAAATCCAATTTGAGGTCCTAGTAAAATTACATCAGCACTTTGCCAACACTTAGATAAATCTGTCGAAGGTATAGCTTCTATTGTTACTTCTATACCCTTTTCTTTTGCCACTCTAATCATCTTTTGTACAAGCATTGATGTTGACATTCCTGCATTACATACTAATAATATTTTTTTCATAACAAAACATCTCCCTTTTATTTTTATATTCTTTCTATTTATTCTTCAATCTGTTTTTTCTCTGCAACCTTTAAAAAAGGAATATATAGTAAGACTGTAAGTGCAATCATAATTATTTGAAATACTGAAGCTCTCCAATCTCCACCGGTTGCTAGAAATCCTGATAAAATTGGTGGAGTCGTCCAAGGTGTTTGAATTACTACTGGTGACATCCATCCTGCCTCAGTCACTAAGTATGCAACAGTTAAGCAAATTGGTGAAGCTAATACAAATGGAATCATTAGTGTTAAATCAAATACTATTGGTAAACCAAATATAACTGGCTCATTAATATTAAATATACCTGGTGCTGTGGAAAGTTTAGCAATATCTCTATAATCCTTTCTCTTTGAGAATAAGAATATAGCAATTAATAACGCAATAGTATTACCTGATCCACCCATTACTCCAAATGTGTCCTTAAATGACATGCTAATTATGTGAGGGATAGGTTGACCTTGAGCAAAAGCAGTCATATTTTCATTCATAGCTGTGTATAATACTGGATCCATAATTGGCGCAATTACCCCTCCTGGATGTATCCCTATTGCAAATAATAAATTAGACAACAGCATTAATATTATAAATCCTGGTAAACTAGTAACTAGAGCTACCAATGGTCGTTGTATTGTTTTTAAGATCAGTGAATTTATATCTGTCCCAAAAAGTTGTTTTATTGCAAATGACACTACAGCAAAAATTAGAATAGTAATCATTATAGGTATTAAACTATTAAAAGACTTTGTAACGGCTGGAGGTACTGCTTCTCCACCTATATTAATCTTAAGTTTTTCATTTTTAGATAACCACATAAATAATTCAGTTGATAATAGTGACGTTATAATACCTACGAACATCCCACCTGAATTAGTGGAACTATAAGAAATAACTCCTGCAACTTTAACTGCCTCTTTAACTCCTACAGGTGTAGTTGAAATCACAAATGGTAATAAAACAACAAATATTGAAATAGCTAGAAGCGCTGGTGCTATTGGATTTTCAAATTTCCTATTTATTGCTAGATGATATGCACATGCACCCGCTAGCAATACTGCTAAGAAATTTAAAGTACCATTATTAATAGATGTTCCAACATCTTGCCAAGTAGTTAATGTTGCTGGATTAATTATTTTAGACATAAATCCTGTTGGTTCAATAACAACATAGTTAATGAAAATCATTAAGCCTGCAATAATAATGAATGGAATTAGTGATGCAAATGCATCTCTAAGTGATCTCAAGTGTATTTCTCCACCTAACTTTTGCGATGCTTTCCCTAGTTTTTCAAAAAATTTGTTCATCAATATTCCCCCTTTTTTATTCTTCAAAACCATTATTTGTAGCTAACAGTTTATAAAACTCTCCACTTTTCTTTACTGTTCTCTTTTGAGTTTTTAAATCTAAACTAACTAAACCATACCTATTTTTATATGCATTCATCCATGACCAACAATCAATGAATGTCCATAGATGATATCCTTTTATATTACATCCCTCTTCAATTGCTTTATGAACATATTTTAAATGTCCCTTAATAAAATTAATTCTGTATTCATCATTAATTTGTCCATTTTCAAGAAAACGTTCTTCATCAGTGACACCCATACCATTTTCGGATATAAAAGCTTCTATATTTCCATAATTTTCTTTAACATCATTACAAAGATCTAGTATTCCTTTCTCGTATATTTCCCATCCTCTATAATTATTAAACTTTCTTCCTGGCATTATATATGGATCAAAAAACCATTCTGGCATAAATGGAGAATTAGGATTAACAGCATTTTCTCTCGCCTTTGCTCTTCTTGGTTCATAATAATTTATTCCTAAAATTTGAGCTGTATTTTCTTTAATTATTTTTAGCTCATCATCTGTATATATAGGAATTTGATTATATTTTTTAAGAGTATCAACTAACTTCTTAGGAAATTCGCCTTTTACACAAGGATCTAAGAAGCTTCTATTATAAAATAAGTCACAATATTCTGCTGCCTCCACATCATACTTATTTGAACTTCTTGGATAAGTAGGACTAAGATTTAATATTACTCCAATTTTAGATTTTAGATTGTGTTTTTTAAATCTTTCAATGGCTTTTGCATGTGCAAGAATTGTATTAAAAGCTACTTGTGCACCCCTCTTAAAATCTATTATGTTTGGATAGTGAAAATCTTGTAAGTACCCTCCAAGTACTGGTCCTAAAGGTTCATTAAATGTAAACCAATGCTCAGCTCTGTCTCCAAATAATTCAAAACACTTATCTGCATAGTTCACATATGCCTCAACGACCTCTTTACTTTCCCATCCTCCCTTTTCCTGCATTACTAACGGCATATCAAAGTGATATAAGTTAATAAAAGGCTTTACATCATTAGCTATAAATGAATTAATTACATTATTATAAAATTCAACTGCTTTTTCATTAACTTCTCCATCTCCATTTGGAAATAATCGAGCCCACGAAATAGACATTCTAAATGAATTATGTCCAAGTTCCTTCATTAATTTGATATCATCTTCATACCTATAGAAGAAATCTGAAGTAATATCTGGTCCAACTTCATCATAGAATCTGTTTTTTTCTAATTGAAACCAATGATCCCAAATAGTTTTTCCTTTATCAGTATTACCTTTGCCTTCTGATTGCTCTGCTGATGAGGCACTCCCCCACCAGAATCCTTCTGGAAATTCATAAAATTTTTTCATAAGTAACTCCCATCTTAATATATATTATGTTTCTCGTCTCGAGCAGAAAACATTTTCAATTATGATTATATATGTCCTTTCAAAAATAATCAATACCTTTTTTAAAAAGATATATACCTTTTATAAAAAGATATATAAATACCAGTATATTTTTATTTATATCTGATATATAATATATGTGTGGAAACAATTGAGAAAGGAAGATTATATATGCCGCCTAAATACAAAGTAGTATATGAAGATATAAAGAATAAGATAAATAATTATATTTATAAAACCAATGAAAAAATTCCAGATGGAGATTCTTTAGCTGAATGCTATAATTGCAGTAAACTTACAATAGCTAAAGCATTAGATTTATTAGTTCAAGAAGGTATGCTAATAAGACGACAGGGCTCTGGTACTTACGTTAAAGAAAATCTGTCCAACAGGACTACTATAGAATTAGATAATATTTCAGGTTATTCTAAAAAATTTAGTACAGAGCATCTAAAATCAACTGTGATAGATTTTTCTATTATCACACCACCTAAAGAAATTGCAGAAAAACTTAACATCACCGATGAATATATATATAAAATTTTACGATTACGATCTGTGGATAATGACCCACAAATACTAGAAGAAACTTATATGCCTATTTATGTTATACCTGGACTAAAAGAACACCATTTAGAAGGCTCTATTTATGATTACATAACAAATGAACTTGGATTTAAAATTCAAAGCGCCCACATCTCTATAAAAGGTGATGAGGCTAACTCTAACGATAAACTTTATTTAAATTTGACAGAGTCTGACTTTATTATAGAGCTTGAGAAAATATGTTATTTAGAAAATGGTAAGATTTTCGAATATTCGAAAACGCACCATAGATATGACGTTTTCAAATTCAATACTGTTTTAGTAAATAATATTTAGATTAATTCCTTCTTCTGTGTAGCTTATTGTATTATCATCTAATTAAAATTCATGATTTATGGACTACCAGTGACAATAAAAACCCACGACCAACTGTAAGCAGCTATTTAAGCCACATACAGGTGGTCGTGGGTTTCATGTTGGAGGTGATACACCACCTTTTAAATCCACCATAAATTTTATTTTTCGACTGCTTCCTTATTCTATATTATAATTAAAATGATATTACTTATTCTATACTAATTAATGAATGAATGGAGATGAATTCTAGTTGAATTACGTATATAACATATTAGTTCAATTCGTAGATAGAGTCGCACTACTGCTTATGTGTTTATTTGTTATAACAAGATTTGGAGGCTTTAGAGAAATATTTAGTAGGGACAATTATAGTAAAAGAGACTATTTAATTGCTTGTATAGTATTTTCTCTATTCGCCATAATAGCTAATTATACAGGACTTAATGTTGAAGGCTCTCTCGTAAATGTTCGGACAATAACTATAGTATCTGGAGGTATAATATTTGGACCAGTAGTTGGAATTGTAGCCGGAGTACTATCTGGTGTACATAGATATTTAATAGATGTAGGGGGTATAACTTCAATCCCATGTCTTATAAGCAGTATAACAGCAGGAATAATATCTGGATATATTAACAGAAAGATTCAACGAAACTATAGATGGATATCTGGAATAATAGCAGGGGTGTTTTCTGAAACCATTACAATGATTCTTATACTTTTATTAAGCAGACCTTTTTCTTTAGGCATTGATATAGTATCTAAAATAGCATTACCAATGATACTAGGTCAAATTAGTGTAGGCTTTATTGTTCAATTAATTCAAAGTATAGAGGACGATAAAGAGAAAATAGCTGCTAGACAAGCAAAACTGGCACTTGATATAGCTAATAAGACTCTCCCTTACTTTAGAAATATAAATAGTGATTCTCTAAATAAGATATGCACTGTCATAAGAGATGATATTGATGCTGACGCAGTATCAATAACTGATACAAAAAATATATTAGCTTATATCGGAGTTGGAAAAGAATATTACAACATTGGACACGAAATAATAACTGAAGTAACTAAAGAGGCAATAAATAGCGATAAAATAATTATAAGAAATAATGGACTGCAAGATAAAAGCTTAATGTTAAAGTCTGCAATTATAATACCTCTTAAAGTGAAGAACGAAGTTATAGGAGCCTTAAAAATATATTATAAAACCTCTCATAGAATAACTTATTCTCTACAAGCTCTTGCTGTTGGACTTTCTCAAATTATATCAACATTAATGGAAGTATCAAAGGTTGAACAAATGAAAACAATGGCTAATAAAGCAGAGCTTAAAGCTCTTCAGAGGCAGATAAACCCACACTTTTTATTTAATGCCCTAAACGCTATAACTTCCTTTATTAGAATAGATCCAAATAAAGCAAGAGAACTTATAATAAACCTAGCTAGTTATTTGAGATATAATTTAGAGATAAACAGTGAATTTATAGATATTAAGAAAGAATTAAAACAAGTTAAAGATTATATAGAAATTGAGAAGGCGAGATTTGGAAATAAATTAAATATAGTCTATGATGTAGATAATGTAGATATCGATATACCAAGTCTTACAATACAGCCTCTAGTAGAAAATGCTATAATTCATGGTATTTTAAAAGATAAGGGAGCGGGCACAGTAAAAATAATTGTAAAGGATAGAGGTGAAAAAGTAAAAATCTCTATAATAGATAGTGGTATTGGCATAAGTGAAGAGGCAATTAAAAATATATATAAAGATGCAGTGCCTGAAAATAAAATAGGACTTTACAATGTACATTTAAGAATTAAACTTATTTATGGGGAAGGACTTATTATAGAAAGATTAGAAAAGGGAACTAAAATAGAATTTTACATAAAGAGAAGGTGATCATATGAAAGCTATAATAGTTGAAGATGAGTTTTTAGCACGAGAAGAGCTTAAATATTTTATTACAAATTATAGCAATATAGAAATAATAGATGAATTTGAGGACGGAATAGATGTACTTAAATTTATCCAAAATAACGAAGTTGATGTTATATTCATGGATATAAATATCCCCTCATTGGATGGTGTGTTACTTGCTAAAAGTATAAGCAAGTTTTCTAAAAAACCATATATAGTTTTTATAACAGCCTACAAGGAACATGCGGCAGAAGCTTTCGAAATAGAAGCTTTTGACTATATACTAAAGCCTTATTCAGAATCCAGAATTGTATCTATGCTAAAAAAATTGGAGGACCTTAATAAATATAAAGAAAACAACTTAAATAAAGTTAACATACAAAATAAGATAAATTTATGGAAAAACGAAAAAATAATTGTAGTAAATATAGATGATATATATTACTGCGTTGCTGAAGAAAGAATAACCCATGTTTTTACGAAGAAAGACGAGTATTCAGTAAGCTTAGGTATAGCTGAATTTTATGACAGCCTGCCAAAAGATATTTTCTTTAGATGCCATAGATCTTATATTGTTAATATAAATAAAATAAGAGAAATAATACCTTGGTTTAATAATACTTATAATTTAAAACTTCAAGATATAGATTATCAAATACCTGTAAGCAGAAGTAACATAAAAGAGTTTAAACAGCTTATGAATATATAAATGTATTCTATGTAATTTTCTATGCATTTCGTTCAATAAAGAATAATTTTATATTACACCGATTTATAATGATGGTAATGAAACAGACAACATAAAAAGTTAAATTTCAATAGTGTTGTAAATACCTTCTAAAATCTACTTGTTAATATATTAATTAAGGAGCGATGAACGATATGAATGAAAAACATGAAAACCGTTGGTTAATAGTTTTAGGTACAGTAATTGCCCAATTGGGACTCGGAACAATTTATACTTGGAGTTTATTTAATCAGCCTCTAGTAGACAAATTTGGATGGCAGTTAAATAAAGTAACTATTACTTTCTCTATAACTAGTTTTGCTTTAGCATTCGCTACATTAGCTGGAGGTAAACTTCAAGAAAAACTAGGAATTAGAAAACTTATATCAATTTCAGGTTTAATCTTAGGGATTGGTCTAATATTAACATCTAAAGTAACTTCACTAACAATGTTATATGTTACAGCTGGCATAATAGTTGGAGCCGCAGATGGTATTGCATATCTTACATCACTTTCAAATTGTATTAAGTGGTTTCCAGAAAAAAAAGGACTTATCTCAGGAATATCAGTTGGAGCCTATGGAACTGGAAGTTTAATATTTAAATATATTAATGGAAGTTTAATATATAGTAATGGTGTTTCAGAAGCATTTTTATATTGGGGAATTATAGCTATGATATTGGTTGTTATTGGTGCCCAGTTATTAAAAGATGCTCCAATAGTAAGTTCTATTATTAATAACACTAATAATAATTCAAATGAAAAAGATTTTTCAGTAAAAGAAATGCTTAAGACTAAAGATGCGTACTTTTTATTTTTAATATTCTTCACATCTTGCATGAGCGGTCTTTATTTAATAGGAATTGTTAAAGATATCGGTGTTCAATTAGCTGGACTTACACCTGCTGTGGCAGCAAATGCAGTAGCTATGGTTGCAATCTTTAATACAGCTGGAAGAATTATATTAGGAGCTTTATCAGATAAACTTGGCAGATTAAACGTACTAATTTTTACCCTTACTGTTACAACTGCTTCAGTATTTGTTTTAAGCTTTGTACATTTAGATTTTATAATTTTCTTTATATGTGTTGCTTCAATTGCATTTTGCTTCGGCGGAAATATTACAGTATTTCCTACTATCGTAGGTGATTTCTTCGGTTCTAAAAATCAAACTAAAAACTATGGAATTATATATCAAGGATTTGGTTTTGGAGCTCTTTCGGGTTCGTTCATTGCAACATTAGCAGGAGGCTTTATACCTACCTTTATAATTGTTGGAGGTTTATGCATAGTATCGATAATTTTAACTTATATGATGAACCCAACAAAATTTAATACTTATTTTGAACGAACTCATAGATTAGTAGAAGAAATTTCATAAACATTGCCCAATTAACACATATATTGCATCTTCTCAACCATGAATAAATTTGCTAACAATTATTTCTTAAAAATTAAATATATTAGCGATATCTTGTAGGTATTTTTATTTTCTTTCTAATTTACTGCTTTCTATCAATTAAAATATTCTATGTTACTTATAGCGCGATTCACTATTAATAATTCTAAATATACAAAATAAAAGACCCACGAAAATCCAAATTTGATATGCTCCCTTTATAGTAAACAGTTAAAATAATAAAACTGTTTCTATAAAGGGAGTATTTTAATGTCAAGAAAAACGAAATGTTCTCTGGAAGAGAAATTGAAAGGAATTAAAGAATACCTATCAGGAGAAAAAGCAGTTATACAGATATGCGATGAGATGGGAATTCATAGTGCCACATTTTATGACTGGTTGAAAATATATAATGATGTTGGTGAAGCAAATTTAATAGTTTCTACAAAAAACAAATATTATTGCGATTCGCTTAAACTTAATGCAGTTAAAGATTATCTAGCTGGAAAAGGCTCTTTAAGAAATATATGCTGCACATATGAAATTTCATCTCCTCGTGTTCTCAGCGATTGGATTAAGAAGTATAATGGTCATAAAACAATTAAATCTCATAATAAGCAAGGGGATAGAATTATGACTAATGGAAGAAAGACTACTTATGAAGAAAGAATTGAGATTGTTGCATTCTGCATTTCGAATAATGATGATTATCAAGCTACTGCTGATAAATTTAATGTTTCTTATCAACAAGTTTATACCTGGGTAAGAAAATACAAAGCTAATGGATATGAAGAGCTAATAGACCGTCGCGGTAAGCGTAAAGATACTGATGAGATTACTGAGTCTGATAAATTATCCGCACAATTAAAACTTATTGAAGCAGAAAATAGACGTTTAAAGATGGAGATTGATTTCTTAAAAAAATTGAAAGAAGTAGAAAGAAGGCGATAAGCACTAAAAGACTCCAAGAATATAAATATATTTCTATAAAAGAATTACATGAAAAAAATGGCTATCAAATAGCTGATCTATGCAATTTAGCTGGGATTGCACGATCATCTTACTACAAATGGATTAACCGTTCAGAGACTGAATTAGATAAGGAAAATTCAATAATACTAAAAGAAATTGTTAAGCTTTATGAAGATGTAAATGGTATCTATGGATACCGTCGGATAACAATGAATATAAATAGACTCCTGGATAAACAGTATAATCATAAACGAATTTATAGATTAATGAAATCTATTAACATGAGATCAGTTATAAGAAAAAAGAGAAAGCATTATATTCAAAGTACTCCACAAATTACAGCAGAAAACAAATTAAATAGAGAATTTTATGCAAAGAAACCAAATGAAAAATGGTTAACAGATGTTACTGAATTTAAACTACTTAATGGTAAAAAGGCTTACCTTAGCGCAATATTTGATTTAGCAGTAAGTGCTAATCCGACTGCAAAGCCACTGTTTCATAGTGACAGAGGATTTCAGTATACTAATAGGACTTTCAAAGCTAAACTTGATAAAATCAAAGCAACTCAAAGCATGTCACGTGTCAGCAGATGTATCGACAACGGACCAATGGAAGGTTTTTGGGGAACTCTAAAATGTGAGATGTACTATTTGCAAAAATTTTATACATATGAAGAATTGAGACAAGCAATTGATGAATACATAGTTTTCTATAATACAAAAAGACTACAGAAAAACTTAAAAGGTCTGACTCCAATTGAATATCGAAATCAGACCTTGGTTTCATAATTTTTTGTTTTTTCATCTGTCTACTTGACAGGGGGCAGTTCAATTTTAGATTTTCGTGGGATTCATAATGTAGGCGAGGCATGGCCCTTAAAATCCAAAAAAGAATTATTTATTAACGCGAACTCAATCCATGTTTACATATAATGATTTAATCGATATTATTCTCATTAATTTTATACAGAAGGGCTCTCCGTGAAATCTGAAGGAGCTTTGCAGCCTGTGTGCGGTTTCCACCTGTTCGTTCTATAGCTTCGGATATATGACGCTTTTCAACTTCTAGCAATACTTCTCGCAAAGGTTTGAAAGAATCATCTCCCAGAATAATGGTACCATCCGCTTCTACATCTTCTACTTTTATGCTAAGTGGAAGATTTTCCGGCAAAATAACACGGGTGTTGCTCATAATAATAGCGTGTTCTACTGCATTTTCTAATTCCCTGATATTTCCTGGCCAAGAATAGTTACGAAAAATATCCAAAACCTCTGGAGCGAAAAACATACCATTCCGTCCTACTTCTACAGAAAAACGTTTTAAAAAGTAATCAGCTAGTAAAACAATATCTTCTCCCCTTTCGCAAAGTGGAGGTAAACATATTGAAACAACATTAAGTCGATAATATAGATCCTTCCGAAAAGACTTTTCAGATATCTCTTTATTCAGATCACGGTTTGTTGCTGCAATAATACGTACATTTGTATGAAATGTTTTTGTACCACCAACACGTTCAAACTCTTTTTCTTGCAACACCCTAAGAAGTTTTACCTGAAGATTTGGACTCATCTCCGCAATCTCATCTAAAAAAAGTGTCCCTCCTTCAGCCAGTTCAAATTTCCCTGGTTTTTGAAAAAATGCACTTGTAAATGCTCCCTTCTCATGTCCAAATATCTCACTCTCTAATAAACCTTCTGGAATCGAACCACAATTCACTTGAATGAATGGCTTTTCTCTCCTGTCACTCGCATAGTGAATAGCCTTAGCAACCATTCCTTTACCTGTCCCACTTTCGCCTGTTAGCAATACCGTAGCTTTTGAATTCGCTACTCGTCCAATTATTTTATATACTTCTTGGATTTTAGAGCTTTCCCCAACAATTTTACCTGGGGTCATTGCTGTCATTCCCATTTCTTGTACTTCCTGCGTAAGGTATACAACTTCTTTAGTCAATTGTTGCATGCGAATAGCTCTACTTACAATAATTTTAACTTCATCAAGGTTAAAAGGCTTTAATATATAGTCATAAGCACCGTGTTTCATAGCATTAACTGCAGTTTCCGAACTTCCAAATGCAGTCATAAGAATAATTGGCAAGCTAGGCTTAATTTTATGAATTTCATAAAATGCCTGCAACCCATCCACTTCTGGCATACGGATATCAAGGATAGCGACATCATAGTGATTTTCCTGCGCCATACAAAGTGCCTCTTTTCCATTTTTAACAGTATCTACTTCATATCCAGCCTTATTTAATGCTGTTTGAAGTACCATTCTCAAGCTTAGCTCATCATCAGCTACTAAAACACGAACACTTTCTGTCATATTGTAATCAGCCTTTCTTTTTATAAACATAATTATTAATCTACTTTAGTTATACAACATTTTACAGTATATATCAATATTCAACCAAATTCCATATTTAAATCAAATATGGAATTTAGTTGAATATAATAATAAACTTTTCACAAAAAACTTTTCATTTTTAAAAGAAAAGTATCTATAATTTAAATTTACTTATAGCTTCATGCAAGTCTTCAGATAGTTTTAGTAAGTTCTGGCTTGATCCAGCAATTTCATACATTGATGCAGATTGTTCTTCCGTTGTTGCAGTTACTGTTTGTGTTTTCTCTGCAGTGTCACCCCCAATTTTTTCTATCTTATGGATTGAAGTAACAATCTTATTACTGTTTGATGATATTTGTCCTACCGTCTCAGATACACTTCTTACTTGGGCTGCTACACACTCAACTGCCTGTGATATTTGACTAAATGCCTTACCTGTTGAATTTACAACATCAGTTCCATTTTTTACTTCTTGAGTTCCTTCTTTCATTACAATTATAACATCGTCAGTTTCTCTTTGAATATCGCCAATAAGTTTTGCTATCCGCATTGATGCTATACTAGACTCCTCAGAAAGTTTTCGTACTTCTTCTGCCACTACGGCAAATCCTTTTCCTGCTTCTCCTGCGCATGCTGCTTCTATTGCTGCATTTAGTGCCAAAAGATTTGTTTGTTTAGCTATAGTAGATATTGTATCTACTATCTGTCCTATTTCCTTTGAGCTTTCACCTAATATTTCAACTACATTTGCTGAGCTGTTAACAGCTTTTTCAATCTTAGCCATCTGGACAATTACTTCACTAACAGCTTTACTTCCTAATTGTGCAGCATTTGCAGTTTCTCCTACTGTTTCTATCATGCTGTCTGTGTTCTCTGCCATATTCTTTATTTTTTTATCCATCTCTTTAATTTCAGAAGAAGTTTCATTTACAACTTCCATTTGTTTATTAGCACCTTCTGATATATTCATAATAGTTGTTGCTATATGATTTGATGCATCCGAAGTTTGCTCAGAACTTTCAGTTAACAGCTTTGAGGCAGTTGCTACATTATCAGATGATATTGAAACTTGTTCAATTAATCCTCTCAAATTTATTATCATATTTTCAAAAGTTTTAGCGAGTCTGCCAAATTCATTTTTTGAATTAACTCTCACCTTTGCAACACTAAGATCACCATCTGAGATACATAACGCCATATCTTCTATAGCCTTTAATGGTTTTAGAATTTTATTTAACATAAATAGAAATAAAATTATTACTATTACTAAAGTGATTATTAAAGTTAAAGCTGATTTATAAATTTGTTGTGTAAGTGGTCCAGTAAATTCACTTTTAGACACTATCAGACTAACTGTCCAATTAATTCCTGAAACAGGCTTATATGATATATATTGCTTATTAAAGCCATAATATTCAACATTAGTTTCACCTTTGAACATATTTTCATATATTTCTTTTAGTTTTGGTTCAATTTTCTCATCTTTTAATGGATTATATTTAAGAATTAAATCTTTATTAGGATTTGCAATTACTGTTCCATCTGTTAAATTAAGTGAAGCATAACCATTTTGTTTTACTTTTATAGAAGATATGTATTGTACTAATTCATCAAGTTTTACATTACCACCCCAGATAGCTTTAATAGTACCATTAACCTTTATCGGAACAGCAACAACTACAGCCATTTTTCCATCTGCCTTACCAAGTAAAGGATCTGATATCACTGTTTTTCCTGTAGCTAGTAATTCTTTATAATAAGGTCTTTCGCTTATGCTCCCTGTTGTACCTGTAGCCGAATACCAATCTCCATTAGCATCTGAAAGCCAAAATGCACTATATAGAGGAAGACGACTTGTTTCAGAAGACATATAATCTATTATATCCTGCCTACTCCCATTCACAAAAACTGGGCAACTTGCAATACTTTCCATCTCCGACTTTCTAATATCAAGCCACAATCCAATTTCTTTAGCTGTTGATTGAGTGGTAGAAGTCATGCTTGTCTTCACTTCTGTTTCAACCATCTGTTTCGTTTCTATATAACTTGTAACCTCCAGTACGGTCATAGATAAACAAATAATAATTATACTAACAACCGTGAGTAAAGTCTTAATACTTTTCATAAAATCATCCCATCTTTTTATAATTAATATAACGTAATAAATTACTTTTCTTAATGCATAAATACTTCAGACATTTTTTGTATTTCAAATGATACTTTTAAAATTTTATATTACAGTTGAAATCCCTATACCAAAAAGCGACATTAAAGAGTGAGATTATTTTTTGTGAACTCTATTTATTTTGAGCTACTTTACCATCAGTGCAATATTAATAGCATTAGCTTGTCATACTATTAATATTAACGTGCTCTGTTATGCAACATAATTTTATCTATTTTTAAGATTACAAGTCTTAAATTGTATTTAATATATTTTTCTATATTTAAATTTACACTATACTTCCTTAATTCCACTTTCATAAGGCAAGTATATTGTAAATGTACTTCCAATACCAACTATACTTTCGGCTCGAATGTATCCTTGGTGAATTTCTATGATTTTGTTACTAACAGCAAGTCCTAGTCCCGTACCTGTATCCTTTGTAGTAAAAAAAGGATCAAAAATCCTAGGTAAACTTTCCTGATCAATCCCTTTTCCATTGTCTTCTATGATAATCTCAATCCCTTTAATCACCCTTTGTGTTGTAACTGTAATTTTTCCGTTTTCTTGAGGCATAGCTTGTGTCGCATTTAGTAATAGGTTAACTAAAACTTGTTTAATAAGCTGAGCATCAACTGAAATAGCTTCAATTGATTGATCAAAATGTGTTTCTAAAACAACAATCTCCTTTTTTATACTCGGTAAAAGTAAAAAAAGAGAATTTTCCACAAGTTCGTTGATATTGATTGATGTCACATAGTGTTTTGAAGGTTTAGCAAAATACAAGAGATCTTCAATAACGCCGTTAAGACGATCAACCTCTTTCAATACAACGTTTCCAAAAATCCGTGTCGAATTATCCTTTGGCAATTCATCCACCAAAATTTGCACACTCCCTGAAATAGCTGATAGAGGATTACGTATTTCATGAGCTACACCGGCAGCAAGCTCTCCAACTGCGGCAAGACGATCTAATCTCCTTACATAATCCTCAAAAGCCTTATGCTCTGATAAATCTTTGAAAACTAAAACTACACCCAATACATTATTATTATTACATAGCATAGATGTGCTGACACTAATTGGAATAATTGCACCGTCCGAACGAGTAAATTCTGCTTCATATCCCATAATTTTTTTACCGACACGTAAAGTTTCTAGCACTATGTCAAGAACTTTAGCATTCCCGGAGAATAGATCTTTATAATTAACTCCAATCACATCTTTATTTAATCCCATAATAGACCAAGCAGCAGCGTTTATCTCTGTTATCTTTTCATCATTATCAATTGTAATAATTCCATCTACCATACTCTCCATAATAATTTCTGTATGTGAACGTGTATTCATTAGACTTTGAGCCATTCCATTAATGGCAGAAGCAATCTTTCCAAATTCACCATTAATTTCTGGCAATCGTTGACTTAAATCATTGCCCAAACTAGATAGTCCTTTAATAATACCATTAACGGAATTAGAAACTCTATTTGCTAAAGTCATACTTATACTTAGCCCAACAACTAAAGCAATAGCCAACCCTTCGTACATCACAATTTCCATCTCATTTATTTGACGCTCTATGCTTTCAGTCATTTCATTAGCCCATACGTATCCGATTACATTATTATTTCGAATGATCGGAACCATGGCATTTAGAATATTTCCTCTAACCATCTTACCACTTGCAGTCAAAGGTATCCCCTTTTCCATTACTTCCCGGCCCAAATGTTCTTGACTTATTGATTGTCCAACCGTAGTGTCATATTCAGAACCTGGTCCATATGTAATAATACAATCGAGATCTTTAGAATAATACCCAGCTCCTACTCCGGGATTTCCCGAAACAATTTTTTCCGTAACTCCTGATAGTCTTTGATTAAGTAGTCGTACCTTTTCGTCATGCGAAGCACTCTTAGCTTCTATAGATAATAAGGATTCAAAATCACCTTCCATACTAGCATCTAAAGTTCTTGCTATTCCATAGAGCTTGCTTTCCTTCTCTGAATTCATAGCTTTTTCCGCACTATAAATTAGTATATAGCCACTTCCAATAAGCGGTACTACCACCGCAAGTGCAAGAATAATTATAAGCTTATAACGCATACTAAGAAGCCTCATCAGGATACCCCCATAAATATTAATATTTTATACATATATCTCATTTATAATTATGATATTTCTACATTTTCGTGTCAAGCAAGTGCAAATCCTTGCGGCATAATAATTAGATTACCCCACTAAGTAAGCGTTTGTGTTGAAATCTACTTAGCAGGGTATTTATGGACAAGGTATATTCTTCGAATTGCAATTAAGAACTTATTAAATCAACTATTTAAACATATTTTCATCCATAAGCTTTAATTCAGGAGATATTATTGGCTTAAAATCCATATTATCTAGAATATCCTTTTCTAAATTTATTCCTGGAGCTATTTCTTCTAAAAGTAACCCCTCTTTAGTTAACTTAAATACGGCTCTTTCTGTAACATAAAGGACAGTTTGTCCAATACTTGATGCATATTCACCACTAAAAGTAATTTGCTCGACAGCATCCACAAATTTCTTAGCCTTACCTTCATTTTCTATTATTAATTTACCTTCTCCAATTTTTACTTTTAAACCACCAGCTGTAAATGTGCCACAATATATTAACTTCTTAGCATTTTGAGTTATATTAATAAACCCACCACAACCTGCAATCTTAGGTCCAAACTTACTAACATTTATATTACCCGATTTGTCACATTGTGCTAATCCCAAGAAAGCTACATCAAGACCGCCTCCATCATAAAAATCAAATTGGCTGGATTGGTCCAGTATGCAAACCGGATTTGTTGAAGCTCCAAAACTTAGTCCACCTGCTGGTACGCCACCTACTCCACCTGGCTCTACAGTTAAAGTCATTTGATCTGCAATACCTTCTTCATTAGCAACTATAGCTATTCCTTCTGGTATGCCAATACCTAAATTAGTAACAGCATTTGGTACTAGTTCCTTAGCACATCTTCTTGCTATTACCTTCCTTTCATTAAGTGGTAATGGTTCTATTGAATCCACTGGTACCTTAGTATCTCCACAATATGCTGGATTAAAGTTTTCACTAAAAGTTTGCATTTGGTTTTCTGTTGATGCAACAACTATAGCATCAACATATATTCCTGGGATTTTAACTTTTCTTGGATCAAGTGAACCTTTAGTTACAACCTTTTCAACTTGTAGTATTACTATCCCCCCTGAATTTTTAGCAGCTTGAGCCATTGCTGTTGCATCAAGTGTTAAAGCCTCTTTTTCCATTGTTGCATTTCCGTCTTCATCTGCATAAGTAGCCCTTAAAAGTACAACATCTATCGGAAACGCTTTATATAGCAAATATTCCTTCTCTTCAATATTAACTACTTTTACAATATCCTCTTTTGTAATTTCATTAAGTTTACCACCTTCAATTCTAGGATCTATAAATGTTTTCAATCCAACATGAGTAATTGTTCCCGGCTTTCCAGCTGCAATGTCTCTATACAAATGTGATATAACTCCTTGAGGTAAATTATATGCTTCTACTTTATTTTCTAAAGCTAGTTTTTGAAGCTTTGGTGTCAATGCCCAATGTCCCCCTATTATTCTGTGAACTAACCCCTCATAACCAAGATGATTTAATCCTCTATCTTTACCATCACCTTGACCAGCTGCAAAAACTAATGTTAAATTGTTAGGAACATGCCTTTTTAAATATTGTTTTTCTATTTCTAATGTAATTTGTTCTGGATGGGCACATCCAACAAATCCACCTACTGCAACAGTAGCTCCATTTTTTATTAAATCAACCGATTGTTCTATAGAGATTACTTTTGACTTCATAATTAATCCCTCCCACTTTATCTTACTTTATTTATTCAATAGCCTTAATTTCTTCAGCTTATTTTTTAGCATCTCTATCTAAGAAATATAAAAGCACTTCCGCACGCTCTTTTTCTTTACTTTCTATAAATTCTGGTGACCAATTATAGAATCCTTGTTTACTCTTCTTTCCTGAGTTCCCTGATTCAACCATATACTGCATTAACTTAGATGGCTCAGTATAACTGCATAAATCTTTAAATAAGTATGAAGAAATATTATTGAATATATCTAAACCTCCTAAATCTGCACTACATAATGGTCCAGTAACAGGAAGCCTTCTTCCATGACCATACTCCATGGCTTTATCTACTTCCTCAGGCTTTGCCCAGCCTTTTTCTACTATATATAAAGCTTCTCTAAGCAACGCTAATTGTAGGCGATTTCCTATAAACCCCAAACATTCCTTTTCCATACGAACAGATTTTTTTCCTATAAAATCAACCCATTTCATAACTTTTACTATTGTATCCTCTGATGTTTTTTCTCCTGGAACTACTTCAACTAAAGGAATTAATTGTGGTGGATTCCAAAAATGCGCAACTGCTATTCTCTCTGGATTTTTTGTATATTTAGCTATATCTGTTGGACTTAATCCTGACGTATTAGTTGCTAAAATTACACTTGGTGGACAAAGCTCATCTAATTGCTTAAATATTTCTTGTTTAAGCTCTAAATCTTCTGCCAACGATTCTATTATAAGGTCAACATTTTTAGTAGCTTCTTCAATACTTTTAACTCCTTTTATTTTATTTAGGATTTCTTTATACCCACTATCTTCTAATTTTCCTTCAGCTTTCAAAAGATTTAAACTAGCCTTTATACTATTAAAGCCTCGTTCTAAGCTTGCATCTGACCTGCCATACATAACTACATTTAACCCAGCCTTGGCAGAAAATAATGCTATACCATGTCCCATAGTTCCGGTACCTAATACTGCTATATTCTTTATATCCATTTTTATCATCCTTTCTCTCCATATATTTAATTTTCCATATAATAATGTTAGTATAATCAAACTTTAACCTTGCAGATTTCAGACTATAGTCTGATACTATTAACTGATAAAAATACGTATAAAATCCGCAAGTATCAAATAAGTTATAAGGGCTAGATTTAAACGTACTTTTTTACTTCTTTCAATTGTTAAAATAAAGCTAATCCAACACCAAATATTAAAGCACCTACAATTAAGGTTGTTACACAAAATCCCATAATATCACGAACTTTAAGACCTGCTATAGCTAAAGCTGGTAGTGCCCAGAATGGTTGCGCCATATTCATCCAAGCCTCACCATATGCAATTGCCATAGCTGCTTTCCCCATATCTGCACCAAGTGCTTGCGCAGCTGGCATTATAAATGGCCCTTGTACAACCCAATGTCCACCACCAGATGGAACAAAGAAGTTAATTATTCCTGAACTTAAAAACGCAAAAATTGGGAATGTATGAGTATTTGATATACTAACAAAGCCACTTGTAATCATTCCACCTAATCCTGACAAATCCATCATGCCTTGTATACCCGCATAGAAAGGAAATTGTACCATTATACCAGCTGTTCCTTTTGCTCCATCAACTATAGCCTGCATATAAGATACAGGACTACCATGAAGAATGATACCTGCAAAGAACATAATCATATTTACAGCGTTTACATCCATAGAACCACCATTCATGAAGTAATAAACCATATAGCAAACCCCAAGAATACCAATTAGCCATGCAATAATTCTGCTGTTTTCAACGCGTACTGCAAATGTTTTTTCAGTTATAGTATCAGTACTAGTCTCATTTGCTGCCTCTGCTGCTAATAATGCTGGGTCAATCTCCACAACATCCTCATCTTTAGGCATCATCATTCTTGTCATTAAAGGTAATATTATTATTAAAGCAACAGTTATAAAGATATTAAACGGAGCAAAAATAGTATCACCTAGCGGAATTAATCCGATTGTCGCTTCCATTGGATTCCCTTTAGTTGCTGCCAAAAGTGGAATTGAACCAGATAAGCCTCCATGCCAAGTCATAAAACCAATATAGGCACACGCGATCAATAAACGATAATCTGTATGTCGCACCTTTTTGGCAACTTCTTTTGCAAGTAAAGCACCAACAATTAGACCAAATCCCCAATTAATAATATTAGCAACCGCTGCAACAAATGTAACAAGCATAATAGCTTGAGCTGGTGTTTTAGGCACTCCTGCAATCTTTTGCAGAATACGTTTAACAGGTGGTGAACTAGCCAATGCATTACCAGTGACTAAAATTAACGCCATTTGCATACCAAATGCTAGAAGATTCCAAAAACTCTTACCCCAAAATCCTATCATATCAATTGGAGTATGGCCAGTAAATATAATACCTGAAATAAACATAATCAATGTTAAAATCATTGCAAAAACAAGTGGGTCTGGAAGAAATTTTTGAACAATAGCTGTAAAAAATTTAGATAATCCTTTTATCATTTTTTTGCCTCCCTATGTTTAATATTTAACAAACAAGCTTGCTTTGTTACTACACTTTATTTAATAAGCAAAACATATGCCAAATTTATATTTCTAAGAATTAAAAATAACTTTTAAACAATTAATGTCGTTAAAAAACAAATTTTGCCTTATTAAGACACTTTGACGATTTTATGTTAAGAAAATTTTTTCAAAAATTAAAACATAAAAAAGCGAAAAAGTTCACACTTATATTTATTTCCAAAAATAAGTGTGAACTTTTTATACAATATCTGTGCAAAACTATGCGCACTTTCTATTTAATGTTTATTCTTCAAAAATACTTAATTACTACTGGTCAAGAATATTTTTTTGATCAGTAGCGCATTTATTTTAATCTTTAGTATCCTTGCGAATTAAATATTTTTCTATCTTTCTCACAATTCTACTTCTTATCAAATAAAAATAGGCAAAGTAAATTACGATATATATGTACATTGAAATCTGATATCTATATTTATCAGCATAAAGTGAAATTAAGACGCCTGCATAGAGGATAATAGCTGAATATAAATTTAATTTTCCTAAATTACTCAAGTACTCATTAACATTTGTAATTTCATATATCTTTTCTGTTTTCGATAATTTTTTATTAATTATAGCTTCTGGTTTTTTAAATATGTAAAATACTCCGTTAAGAGCATATATTAAAAATATTATTGAACATATAGCTAAAGTAAAAATATAAAAATTCATAACTATCTCCTTCCATATATATATTGTAATTAATTTTCTACATTCTATGTTTACTTAAGCATTTGACTTGCTAGAGTTCAAGTGCAAATTTATTATTTCAGTGTATATACAGATAAACAACTTAGGAATTTTATTTATTAGATGAACATATTTACAAGGTTTCTAAAACTTTAAGTTCGTATCTTCACTAGAAATCATAAATATATTTGTGGAGAAAACATTTGAAAATGAGCTGTTAAAGGTTCTTAGCTGTAGGTTGTTCCATTTTAGCTTGTGAAGTGAGAGTCCAAAATTTTATTTTGGGTTCTCGAACTTCCTCAGTGAATGTAATGAGTCGAGCTTCCCTAGGAAAGTTGAAGCATGCTAAAGTGGATACAACCTGCTGCTTAGAAGCTTCAGCGATATTTTCATAGCTTTTCGGAATCAAAATATTTATGATTTGGTAAGTAGACTAGGGAATCACTTCCCTACCCCCTCTCAGAACCGTACGTGCGGATTTCCCGCATACGGCTCCCCACATTATAATTCACAGTATATATGATATATCTTCTTTTAAGTTGAAAATATTAACATATATTTTAGCTTTAGGTATTTTGAAGCACTCAAACATAGTGTCAAAACTTCTCCAGTTATAACTTCTTTTCTGACTTCTTTTGTTTAGCCATTTAAAAGTTAGTTTTCTTACTAAATATCTGAAAGTTGCGAGACTTAAACTGTTGTCAGTGATTCCGTAATACCTATAATATCCTATTAGTCTCTGTGTCAGTTTCTCCATTAATAATGTGAGCGGCACTGTTCTATTATTCTTTAACCATTCATTCAATCTCTTTATGCTAGCTCCAAATTTCTTTGAGCTAGTCTTCCTCTTAACTCTAAAACTTCCATTCTTTCTGCAACTGCAGAAGTGTGTAAATCCTAGAAAATCAAAAGTTCTATCTTTATATGATTCTAACTTTCATGCTCTCTTGAATTTTCTATCATAGTAGGCATTCTTACCGAAATATAATATTTTAGTTTTATCTTCAGCTACCTGCAAGTTAAATTTGTCTAATCTGTTTTTCAATGCTTCATAGAAAGCTTTCGCTTCGTCTTCATACTGAAAACAGCAAACAAAATCATCCGCATAGCGTACTATGTACGCCTGTCCTTTACACTTCTTTTTGATAAAGTTATTAAACCATATATCTAAAACATAATGTAAATAAATGTTTGCTAATGTTGGAGATATTATTCCCCCTTGTGGAGTTCCTTCATATACTTTATAAAACTTTCCGTTTTCCATTATTCCAGTTTTCAAAAATCTACCTATATATCTAAGTAAGTTCTTGTCTGCAATCCTGTGTTCAAGAAATTTCATCAACCACTTGTGGTCAACATTATCAAAGAATCCTTTAATATCAGCATCTACAACATAATTCACATTCTTTTCAGATAAATATACATTTAAGATTTTAAGAGCATCATGACAACTTCTATTTTGTCTAAACCCAAAAGAACTATCAATGAAATCTTGTTCATATATTGATTTTAATATTTTATTAATGGCTAATTGTACAACTTTGTCTTCATATGCCGGTATACCTAGAGGTCTTTTCTTGTTTGAACCAGACTTATCTATGTATACTCTCCTTACAGGCTGCGGTCTATATTTAAAAGTCTTCATTCTAATTAGTAGATTATCAATATTATTCTCTAAGTTAGTTTCATATTCTTCCTTTGTTACCTTATCCACTCCTGTAGCCTTATTTCCGCTCAGTTCATAATGGCATAAAATTAGCATTTCCTTGTTAACTAAATGCATTAGTGATGTAAATTTCTCTTTAGGATTATTTCCAGCTATTTCTGCTATCCTCTCAAGTTTTGTGTACATTTTTTTTTTTCCTCCTCTGTGTGAGAATTTCTGTTTCTCTTTTCAAGGTCTATAATATGTTACACCCTTCCCTCCATGGTCATTACTCATTTCTTCAGTACTATGGTGTAATCCGACTACTCATTATCATTTGAATACCTCTGATTTCTAATCATTGTTTTCCATACTCTGAAGTCAGAGAATAATGAGTCCTCCCAAGTTGACGTACTATATCAATGTATACCATGCTACACCTTAAAACCACGAGAAAGCACAGATATTCTTGCAATAATGATTATCTATGTTCTGACTTCTAATTTACCGATATTATCGTCCTTTCTGACTTTGTGATAATTTCGTGGCTAGTAGTTTCAGCATTCGCTTGCGGCCTGGTACCTTGTTTGTCTACACTTAACTTATTACATCGCCATAATAAGCCCAAGACTAACTAATGACTGGTTGCTGGCCTTTGTCATGCAGGATTCCCACCTGCTATATAGTAATAATGAGGAAGGTTAGCCCTCATTATCTTTTACGCCCTTGCTTGGCGTACCGGTAAGTTATCACATAAATGCAGTTTTAAATTTAGGTATCTATATATTATAAAATTGCTAAATAAAAAATATCGCAAATTCATATGAATACCGCGATATTTCAATATCTATATTATTTATTATTGTTGCTTAAAATTATGCAAATCTTTCAATAAATTCATTTAATCTTTTTAAATTAGCATTTATACTTTCGATAGTAGCACTTATTTCTTCAATAGCTGCTGCTTGTTCTTCACTTTCTGATGCTGATTCATTTACAGCTCCAATTATAGTATTTATTGACTGATTCATATTAATAACAATATCATTTATTATTCTAGTTGATTCTTTACTTTGGCTTGCAAGCTTTCTGATTTCTGTTGATACAACATTAAATCCTTTTCCATGCTCACCAGCTCTTGCAGATTCAATAGCTGCATTTAATCCTAGTAAATTTGTTTGATCAGCGATACTCTTAATAATTTCTATAGCATCTGATGTTTTCTTTGAAGTTTCCATAACATCTTGAGCCTGCTTTAGAGTCTTTTGTCCAGTTAGAGCAAAATTTGAAGCGGAATTAGCTAGTTCACTAACACTTGTAGAAACTTGATCTAATGATTCTGATATTTCCGAAACACTATTTACCAATCTAGTAGTATCATCTAAATCAATTCCATCGCTAATTGTTCCAATAATCTTCCCTTTTGAATTTCTAATAGGTATTGATATAACTTTTATTTCTTTGCCAGATACATTTGTATCACCTTTTTCAAGTCTTCCACTTCTTAAAGAATCTTTTATAACATCTAATGGTTCAGAGCCAGCTCTAAGTTGCAACTGAAATTCCTTAGGATCTTCATATTCGATATATTTTTCAGTATCTGTTAATCCAAATGCTGTATCATCTCTTGATAGATCGTTAAGATATGGCAAAACAATAGAAAATGCCTTTAAAATTTCCTCGTCCGTTAAATTTTCAGTTAAATGTTCTTTATATCCCATGATAATCCTCCTCAAATATTTATATTCACCTATACTATCTTCTTAATAATATTAATAATTCTACATAAGTAGTCAAATTCCTTTATTATTTTGCAAATATCAATCTATTTTCATTAATATAATTAAACAATAAACTATAAATAATATTGATTTAATCTCAAAAAAATCTCTAAGTTATCTTTATAATTTGAATGTAAATAAATTATAGATTTCATCTTCTATTTAGTTTGTTAGTAAAGCTTATAATATTTTTCTATCAATCCCAAATTCTGTAACATCACACCACTGTGCCTAGCAGAATTTTATATAAACAAAAACTACAATTTCATTTTTTTATTATATAACTTAAAATACTCACACAACAAAAATAACGCTTTATTAAGAATAAGCGAATAATATTAAATCTTGAATACCTATAAATTTTTCATCATTAAATATTCTGTGTAATATGATCCATCTTTTAATTTAAAAGAGTTGCTTCTTGTCCCATACTTTTTAAAACCAAATTCTTCATATAAGTTTATTGCCTTATAGTTATCACATGCTACCTCTAATTCAACTTGTTCAAATCCTACTTTTTTTGCATATTTTAAGATTTCAGTTAGCAAAGCTTTTCCAACACCAAGATTCCAAGCCTCTCTGATAACTGCTATTCCAAAATCTGCTCTGTGTGAAACTTTAATCATATTTCCAATAGTACATATGCTTGAATTTCCAACAAGCTTATCATCAATAAATGCTGAAATCATTGCATCCTTATTACTTTCATTAATGTCATTGATGAATTTTTCTTCATCTTCTATAGTCATAGTAATTTCTTCTGGATACCTAAGCATATAGTCTGTTTCTGATGATGCCTTTCTTAAGTAATCAATTAATTTTTCTGCATCCTTTACATCAGGACTTCTTAATATGCATTCTTCTCCATTTTTCAATTTTACTTTTTTGTCTTCAAATATCATAATTAACAACTCCACTCATTATAACATAAGTCTGTCCAAACTTTATATAACATTTTGAAACCTTACCATATTATAACACAAATTTAAAACATCACATTAATTTACAAGAAAATCTCCTTATTAGATTATGTATTTCTTATACTTTTAAAAGTTATTCATAGATTTCACTCCGATCTAAATTCCTATAGAATAAAATAATGGTGAAGAAGTACTGCAAGAAATTTGTTTAAAAACAGATTTTATCACAGTATTTTTTCACCAAGATATCACTCTATTAAATTTTAAATAAATACTTTCATTATTGAATCTAAACTTATAAATTTTCTTATTTTAAATTAACTTTTCTGGAATGAACTTTGAAGAAATTCTCTTTATTAGAGCATAATCAAGTATTAATAGAACTCCTCCTGCTACAATCATTATAAAATTGCTAAGTAATAGTACTCCTGTCATCTGACCAATTAATACAAGAATAACTGGAATTACAAGAAGCCCGCTTATTTGTTGTGCTTCCTGGAAAGTTTCCGACTTTGCTGACACCATAACTGTAAGTATTAACGATAGCAAATTAATTGCAGGTGAAAGCCAAAGTATAATTATCAACCATTTTATATCTGGAAAGATAAGTTTTCCAAAGTATATAAAGCCACCTATATTAAATATTATTCCAATTGATATAAATGAAATCAAAGTCACAATATACGATGGAATAAATACACCTAAAATTTTAGCTCTAAGTAATTGTTCCATAGATATTGGAGTATAAAGCAAAGACTCTAAAGTTTTATGTTCCTTTTCTCCTACAAAACTACTAGCCCCAATAACTGATGAACACATTATAGGTATTATAAGAAAGTATGATGGAAACATGAAGTTTATAGCCACTTTTACTAGTAATTGAGCTGGAGTATATATTGTATATTCATAAGGTAATTTCCTTATAAGAGGATCCATTTTTGTAATGGTGCTTGAGTCACTTCCAATAAAATTTGCACCTATAAGTATTCCAAGAGGCACTATTATTGTCAAGATAATTGGAACAATAGTCATAGGAAGAATTACTCGTTTTGAACTTATTAACTCATTTATATCTTTATATATAAGTGCTTTTTCATTACTCTTCATATTCTAATCACTCCTGATTTATAAAGACACATCATCAGATGTACCTTTTATATATTTGAAATACAGTTGTTCCAAAGACCATTTCTGCTGCATCGCCTCGTAAATTTCTCCATCATCTTTCATAATGCTTTGTATTAGAGTATTTACCTCTTGGTCTCCTGAAATAGGTTTGCTATATATATCATTTCCTTCATAGATAAATCCAAATTTATCAGAAACATTCTTTCCTCTAATTTTTAGTTGAAGTTTTGCATTTTTCTTTGAAGCAAGTTCATCAAAAGTGCCTATCCCAAGGATATTCCCATTGTTTATAAAACCATATTGAGTACATATATCTTCAGCATATTTTAATTGATGGGTACAAAGAAATATTGTAACTTCGTTTTCTTCTGCAAGTTCCTTTACAAGCTTTGTAACATTTAATGCGTTTTCTGGATCTAAACCAGACGTTGGTTCATCAAGAAATAAAATTTTTGGATTATGAACTAATGCTATAGCTAATGAAACCCTCTTTCTCATTCCTGTACTAAAAGATTTCACCTTCTTATCTTTTACCTCTAGCAGCTCTAATCTTTTTAATATAGAATCAGTACGTTCATTGAGTAAATTTTCTTTAACTCCGTGCATTTTTCCAAAGAATATTAAGTTTTGTTTTGCAGTGAGATTCTCATAGCAACTCGAACTTTCAGTCATAACTCCACATAATTTATGAATTTCAATATTATTTTCCAAAACAGGAATCCCTAAAATTTCGGCATGACCAGATGTTGCTGAAAGAATTCCATTAAGAATTCTAACTGTTGTAGTTTTTCCTGAACCATTAGGTCCAAGAAATCCAAATATCTGGCCTTTTGGTATACTCAAGTTTATATCATTCAAAGCATTAGTCTTTCCATCATAAGACTTGTTAAGATTCTCTATATTTATTGCATTCATTTTATTCATCCAACTTTCTCTTCAGTTTTTTAACAAGAAATTTGTACTTTTCATCTTCTCTTAATGATACAAATGCCGGATTTTCAGTAATTGCAGAGGCAAAATTTTTCTTTATTGTTGTCTCATCTACAGGAGTGCTCGTTCCAATATAGCTATTATCCTCAAGCCATTTATCAACCTTAGTAAAATATTCATTTCCTTTAAATTTCAATGGAAACTTTATTTTGCAGACAATATTTACATACTGCTCCAGAGCACATATGGCCTTTTCCTTATCTTTGTGAATTAAATAACCTTGTGCTGCAACAATATGAATTCCTAAAACATCATTTGTCAAAATCTCATTAAGATTAAAAGACTCAATGATCTGAATACCTTGAGAATAAATTTTTTCAAACAAAACTCGCTCCATAATATTTATTGAAAGATAGTTGTTTAAAAGTCTTAACATGTTTATTACATTATTAAATACTAGTATTTGATTGACCTCATTTGCTTTATCTATTTCTCCCTGCATCTTGTATGCATTAATTAGCATTACATCCTCACCACTATACGGTATTAATTTATTATCCAATAATCGAATAACTTCTTCACTATTTCCTAATAACATTTGTGCCAATGCTTCCATTGTATTTGAACTCTTTATTTCAGAAATATTATCTGATTCTTCTTTTATTCTCTTGCTTAATAATATACATTTCTGAAAAATTTCTTTTTTTATATCCTCAGTTTTTGCTAATATAGAATAATTTATTAATAACTGAATCATTGAAAGCAAAAAAGGAAAGCAGGAATAGTATTTTTTTATTAACTTCTCACATTTATTTATTACTTCATCAAATGGTTTTATAGCGAATTCATTCGAAAGTTCCTTATAAGTCTTTTTAATATCTTCTTTTGTAAGCTGCGGGGAATATCCTAATAATTCATCAACCGAAATATTAAAGTAAGTCGCAAGCTCAGGAAGAAGTAAGATATCAGGATAACTTAATGCAGATTCCCATTTAGAAACAGATGCTTTAGAAACTCCAATATAATCTGCTAATTGCTCCTGAGTTATTCCCTTCTCTTTCCTCTTATAAGCAATACATTCTCCTATATTTAACTTTTTCATATTCCTCACCTCTAATAATATTTTATGTGTTTCTACATTTTCCGTAAATGGATTCCTAGTTGATATTAGTAGAAAAAGTTAACCTACAAGAAACTTAATTATAGATAAACAATATATAAGCTAGACTTATGCAATAATCCACCGAAAGTAAAAACATTGTTATTTCACAGGACTATGAAAATTTCGCTGAAAGTGCTAAATTGCAGGTTGTTCAACTAATGCTTGCTCCCAATTTCATTGTGACAAGCATTAGTTGAACAACCTACGATTAAGATCTTTTAACAGCTCATTTTCAATGCCTGCTGCATAAAAATGTTTCTACTTTCTAGTATTATATTTATTGCAAATTATAAATCAAATTCTTAAGTTGTTTATCTATACTAACTTTAAACTTCACATTTTTAGATATAAAAATACTCCCATTAAAATAACAGATTTTTATTTTTTATCTGTTTACCTTAAATGGAGCATATCATCTTCTTTGAATAATACGATTTTTCAGCATTATATTTAATTTCAATAATTCACTGTTTTAGCCTTTGAGTCCATTTGCTTGTCGCTCCATATTTTCTATGACAACATCATATATCTCCCCTAAAGAAGCACAATACTTAAGTACCTGCCATGGAGTATTTGTATGGAAGTGAATCTTAATCAATTCCTCATCTCCAACTGCAAGCAGAGAATCTCCCTCAATGTTTTTTGTTATATATTCATTTATTTCATCTTCTGAAAGATCTTTTCCTTCGATTAATAATTGCGTATCAAATTTATATTCAAGCATATTTTTTCTCCTCTTCGTCTTTAAATAAATAATATTGAAAATATAATAAACTTTAAATCAGATATTTCTTATAATATCCTTAATTTATAATATTATTAATGATCTTAATTGGACAAGAACTTATTGCCTTATCTCAGCATACTTTTTAAGTATTGCCAATCTCTTTAGTCTAAAATTCATAATCCAAAAAATTAATACGGTAATGAACGAGAGAACTGATTTAATGGAGCCTAACTTAGGAACTTGCGTAATACATGCTCCAATTATTAAGTCTCTTTTCGAAAATTATCCACTTATAATCCTTTAATTTCTTTTTCGAAATTATCCTTATCTTCTTGGTTTTCAAATAAGTTGAACCAATCACATATCTCTACTGCAAAGTCAATAAAAGCTGTTCCCTGAGCAGTTATTACATTTTTATCTCTCACGACTCTTTCAGAAATAAAATTTTCTCTTGGAAATGGGTCATTTTCTCCATATATATCAATATGTTTTTGTGTCCATTGATTAATAGGCGTAGTATACTTAACATTATTTAAAATTCCCGACTTTGCTAAAAAAAAGGTTCCTGCTCCACATATACCTCCTACTAGTTTCCCATCTAAATATATTTTATCGATAAGCTCTATTAATTCCGGTCTTACTTCACCATACCATCCTCCAGTAATAATTAATCCATCTACATTATAATTTAAGACATCTTTAACTAATTTGGCTGGTTTATATAAGAAACCAGATCGTCCTTTAATCATTTTATCTTCATAGGAGATAGTAATTATTTCTTTACATGCCTCTGAACTTAGTAAATGACTGATAAATGTAACTTCATAGTCTGTCATTTCATCAAAAATTAAAAATAATATTTTCCCCATATAATTCCCTTCCCTCTGCTCCTGTTCATGAACTTTCATGTAATCTTGTTAGTTAGAAGTATGTATTTTAAATCAAATACTTCTTACATTAACGTAGTTTACCATTCTTGTCTCTCATAAATTTTCGTGATATATAATCTACATATTAACTTATGTATTGTCACTTTCAATTTGATTCTTACATTACCATTCTTATCTTAACCTTTGGCTTACCAGAATTTTAAATATAAATTTATTACGTTAATATATATTACGAATCACATTCCTCTTTAAAAAAATATCTCTTGGACGGAAATGCAATTATGAGTCCTAACAATGATTCTATAATATTTGGAGTATTATATTGATTGCTTGTCTTCATGGCTATAAAGAACATAGATACTGCTAAAAAAAATACATTATAAATTATGATTTCTAAGTATGCCCATTTTTTAAGCTTAAAATATCCATAGGCTATTGTTAATAGGACTATCGCGCTTAATACTCTGAGCGCACCATCTAAAAAATTATACATAGGAATGGGATAAACTCCAATATTCTCCATAATGCTTTTCATAGGTGAAATTGATATTATAATTAAGGCTACATAAAGCAGACTCATGTCTCCAATAAACATCACTATCATAGGTAGTTTTCTTTTCACGTGCACTCACTCCCCCGTATTCTATAATAATTTACAATAAACTTCCATCACAAATAAATTATAACATATATTGTAAATGTAGTTTTATTATTCGCATATTTATAGATAAACAATATATAACTTATACTTATGCAATAACCTACCGAAAGTAAAAACATTGTTATTTCACAGGACTATGAAAATTTCGCTGAAAGTACTAAATTGCAGGTTGCACCACTAATGCTTGCTCCCAATTTCATTGTGACAAGCATTAGTTGAACAACCTACAATTAAGAGCTTTTAACAGCTCATTTTCAATGCCTGCTGCATAAAAATGTTTCTACTTTCTAATATGGTATTTATTGCAAAGTATAAATTAAATTCTTAAGTTGTTTATCTATACAGGGTTCCATATTGATAACAATACATATCTACTGTTTCAATTTCATGAATACCAGCGATATTGAAATTTTATAAGTTTGAATATCATTGTGGGACCCTATATATCAAATGCAATCTCAAAATTATACAAAAAAATCCCAACTTCATAATATGAATTTGAGATCTTCTATCTTAACTTTTTCAATATTTTAAAGATTTCTTATGCTTACTGCATATCTTCTATAAGTAGAAATTATCAATTATGTAGATTTATAGTGAAATAACACTATGAAAACTCTATCTATTTATATCTTTCAGCTCTACTCCACTAACCCCTGCTTTAAAACTTCTCATAAATAAATCGAAAGCACCTTTAATTAGCTGTGCATTCTCAAGTTCAGAATTTAACTTAAGTACTTCAATTGCTGCTTCGATAGTGCAAAGTTCTCCTTCTGAAGCACCTTTTCTTAAAGTATATTCTGATTTATTAATTGGATTTAATGAAATTCTTGGAAGCTTCTTTAAGTAGTCACTCTTTCTTAGTATCTTCTCTGCTTCTTTCCATGTGCCATCTAAGATAATAAATGCTGGAATTTTTTCTGAATCTTTGCATTTAGGCTTTCTTTCTACAGGCTCATCATCATCCATAGGAAATAATATATTTATTTCATAATCATCGCTATTAATATATTCGATTAATTTTTCAGGAGTCTTTACTCTCTCCCAAAGAATTAACTCAGTTGATTCTGGATTCACCAATTTCAATAATCTAGCGGTATTTGAAGGCCTACTAAATTCTCTTTCTGTTGATAATATCAATATCTTTGCTTTTGTCTCTATTTTAGGCACAATATTACAGATACAATTTATTATTGGCAACCCGCATTTATTGCAGCTTTCATATAACTTAGTAATTTGCTTAACTTTAAATTCAGACTCCATTCTTCCTCCATTATTAATTAGTTAGTATGTCATATCTTCTTGCTATTACTAACTGATTATAACATATGCATTCAATATATTCTTGACTGCTTTTCAAAACACTGACAATATGAATTACCAATTAATTTCTGGATTTATGTCAGTATTTCATTAATAAAAGATCGGACTTTTAAGATGCTTGTTTGAATTATTGATTATATTTATTAAAATTTACGCATTTAATATATAATTATAAGGAATATTATCAATAATATTTATTTTATATTACAATATTACAGTCTTTATTCGAAATTTCACTCAAATACTAAACAAACTCTACCTATAAACAATATATAACAATAATTCCAAAATAATACGATAATTTATCTGTAACGGCTATATAAAAAAAATATCATATAGTCTTGTCATTTGATAACGTTTTGTCTTCCTTATATTTACTTTTTTGGTTTAAAAGATTGATTCTGTAAATTTTAGTGATAACATATATTTAATAACATATAAAAATTTAATTTTCATATAAAATTTTTAATGTTTATTAATTTTTAAATCATAAGGAGGATTAGTCATGATCAAAGACACACTAGTATCTGTAACAAAAGATTTAAAATTAAAAACAAATGTTGAAAACATTAATTTAAAGAACTACAAGGATAATTCTTCATGTTTCGGAGTATTCGAAAATGTTGAAAATGCTATAAGCAGCGCTGTACACGCACAAAAGATATTATCCCTTCATTATACAAAAGAGCAAAGAGAAAAAATCATAACTGAGATAAGAAAGGCCGCATTACAAAATAAAGAGGTCTTGGCTACAATGATTCTAGAAGAAACACATATGGGAAGATGTGAGGATAAAATATTAAAACATGAATTGGTAGCTAAATATACTCCTGGCACAGAAGATTTAACTACTACTGCCTGGTCAGGAGATAACGGACTCACAGTCGTAGAAATGTCTCCATATGGCGTTATAGGTGCAATAACTCCTTCTACGAATCCAACTGAAACTGTAATATGTAATAGCATAGGCATGATAGCTGCTGGAAATGCTGTAGTATTTAACGGGCATCCAGGCGCTAAAAAATGTGTTGCTTTTGCTGTCGAAATGATAAATAAAGCAATTATTTCATGTGGCGGTCCTGAAAATCTAGTAACAACTATAAAAAATCCAACTATGGAATCTCTAGATGCAATTATTAAGCACCCTTCAATAAAACTACTTTGCGGAACTGGAGGTCCAGGAATGGTAAAAACCCTCTTAAATTCTGGTAAGAAAGCTATAGGTGCTGGCGCTGGAAATCCACCAGTTATTGTAGATGATACTGCTGATATAGAAAAGGCTGGTAGGAGCATCATTGAAGGCTGTTCTTTTGATAATAATTTACCTTGTATTGCAGAAAAAGAAGTATTTGTTTTTGAGAATGTTGCAGATGATTTAATATCTAACATGCTAAAAAATAATGCTGTAATTATAAATGAAGATCAAGTATCAAAATTAATAGATTTAGTATTACAAAAAAATAATGAAACTCAAGAATACTCTATAAATAAAAAATGGGTAGGAAAAGATGCAAAATTATTCTTAGATGAGATAGATGTTGAGTCTCCTTCAAATGTTAAATGCATAATCTGCGAAGTAAATGCAAATCATCCATTTGTCATGACGGAACTCATGATGCCAATATTACCAATTGTAAGAGTTAAAGATATAGATGAAGCTATTAAATATGCAAAGATAGCAGAACAAAATAGAAAACATAGTGCCTATATTTATTCTAAAAATATAGACAACCTAAATAGATTTGAAAGAGAAATTGATACTACTATTTTTGTAAAGAATGCTAAATCTTTTGCTGGTGTTGGTTATGAAGCAGAAGGATTTACAACTTTCACTATTGCTGGATCTACTGGTGAAGGCATAACCTCTGCAAGAAATTTTACAAGACAAAGAAGATGTGTACTTGCCGGCTAACTTCTTGCTAAATTTATACATTTATTCACATAACTTTAATATGCAATGTTCCCACAAAATATTAAAAATTATTTAGAAGGGAGATATTAAAATGAATAAATTAGTAAAATCAACAGATTTAAAGCGCATTTTCAAAGATGACATGACAATTATGATTGGGGGTTTTTTAGATTGTGGAACTCCTGAAAATATTATAGATATGCTAGTTGATTTAAATATAAAAAATCTGACTATTATAAGCAATGATACAGCTTTTCCTAATAAAGGAATAGGAAAACTTATTGTAAATGGTCAAGTTTCTAAAGTAATTGCTTCACATATTGGAACTAATCCTGAAACTGGAAAAAAAATGAGCTCTGGCGAGCTTAAAGTCGAGCTTTCCCCACAAGGGACACTTATTGAAAGAATTCGTGCAGCTGGATCTGGACTCGGAGGTGTATTAACTCCAACAGGGCTTGGTACTATCGTTGAAGAAGGTAAGAAAAAAATTACTATCGACGGCAAAGAATATCTATTAGAACTTCCTTTATCTGCTGATGTTTCATTAATAAAAGGTAGCGTTGTAGATGAATTTGGAAATACCTTCTATAGAGCTGCTACTAAAAATTTCAATCCATATATGGCAATGGCGGCAAAAACAGTTATAGTTGAAGCAGAAAATTTAGTGAAATGTGAAGATTTAAAAAGAGATACCATAATGACTCCTGGCGTATTAGTAGATTATATCGTTAAGGAGGTGGCTTAATTGATTCTAGATAAAACTTTAGCAAAAGAGATAATTGCCAAAAGAGTTGCAAAAGAACTAAAAAAAGGCCAACTCGTAAACCTTGGAATAGGACTTCCAACTTTAGTAGCTAATTATGTGCCAAAAGAAATGAACATTACTTTTGAATCAGAAAATGGCATGGTTGGTATGGCACAAATGGCCTCATCAGGTGAAAATGACCCAGATATAATAAATGCTGGTGGGGAATATGTAACATTATTACCTCAAGGTGCATTTTTTGATAGTTCAACGTCTTTCGCACTAATAAGAGGAGGACATGTTGATGTTGCTGTTCTTGGTGCTCTAGAAGTTGATGAAGAAGGTAATTTAGCTAACTGGATTGTTCCAAATAAAATTGTCCCAGGTATGGGAGGCGCCATGGATTTGGCAATAGGCGCAAAAAAAATAATAGTGGCAATGCAACATACAGGAAAAGGTAAACCTAAAATCGTTAAAAAATGTGCTCTCCCACTTACTGCTAAGGCTCAAGTGGATTTAATTGTTACAGAACTTTGTGTAATTGATGTAACAAATGACGGCTTACTTTTAAAAGAAATTCATAAAGATACAACTATTGATGAAATAAAATTTTTAACAGATGCAGATTTAATTATTCCAGATAACTTAAAGATTATGGATATCTGAATCATTCTATTTTAAATATATAACTTTAAAAATATTATGTATTACAATCTGAGAAAAGAGGTTGATTATTTTATGTTAGAAAGTGAAGTATCTAAACAAATTACAACTCCACTTGCTGCTCCAGCGTTTCCTAGAGGACCATATAGATTTCACAATAGAGAATATCTAAACATTATTTATCGAACTGATTTAGATGCTCTTCGAAAAATAGTACCAGAGCCACTTGAATTAGATGGAGCATATGTTAGATTTGAGATGATGGCCATGCCTGATACAACCGGACTAGGCTCATATACAGAATGTGGTCAAGCCATTCCAGTAAAATATAATGGGGTTAAGGGTGACTACTTGCATATGATGTATCTAGATAATGAACCTGCTATTGCTGTTGGAAGAGAAAGTAGCGCTTATCCAAAAAAGCTTGGCTATCCAAAGCTATTTGTTGATTCAGACACTCTAGTTGGAACACTTAAGTATGGTACATTACCAGTAGCTACTGCAACAATGGGATATAAGCACGAGCCTCTAGATCTTAAAGAAGCTTATAATCAAATTGCCAGACCCAATTTTATGCTAAAAATCATCCAAGGTTATGATGGTAAGCCAAGAATTTGTGAACTAATATGTGCAGAAAATACTGATATAACTATTCACGGTGCTTGGACTGGAAGTGCACGTCTACAATTATTTAGCCATGCACTAGCTCCTCTTGCTGATTTACCTGTATTAGAGATTGTATCAGCATCTCATATCCTCACAGATTTAACTCTTGGAACACCTAAGGTTGTACATGACTATCTTTCCAAAAGTTAAAAAATGATAGCAAAATTGAAAACCATATTCTAATCTCATAAATCATTAAAATAAAATATAAATAAAAACGGCAGTATCTGCAAAAGTACTGTCGTTTTTCTTATATCTTATTTACCTAGGCATTAATAATAAAAAACTAGAGCAATTTAAAATTAATATCTCTGCCCTTCTTGAAGCAACTTGGTGTATAAATATCCAAAAGATACATTAACATACACATTTACAAAAATCATTCCCAAAGACATAAATACATCAAAATATTCGGGATGCCAATATTTTATAGCTACTGCCGGAGCTATTACTAATAAGCTCCATCCTATAAAACTTATATATAACCAAAATATTTCTGAAATGTGTCCATCTGTCATTTTAATACTTCTATCAATTGCTTCTTGAATGCTTATATTAGGATGTTCAGCCCATATATAGTATGTCATAGAATATTTTGCAGCTGCTATTATACCTGGGATTATTAATAATAGTGACCATAATAGTGTAAGAATATTTACTGTTAGCGTAATTCCTAATGCTTTAAAGAATTTCTTTGTGCCAGTAAATATATCTGAAAAATTAACTTGTTCTCCTCTAACTATGTTTAATATTATACTAAAATATCCAAATGTAAATAATGCACCAAATATAATTTCTAATATCAAATTCCATATAACACTAGAATCTTGAAATAAGCCTCCTATAATACCTGCGCCACTGTACACTAGCGTACTTAATATTCCAATCTTCCAATTACCTTTCAAACTATATCTTGCACTTTTTCTTATTTCTTTGCTCTCAATATCCATATATCTCCCTCTAAACTTCTCTCAAATTAATAATAAACTAAACCTTTTATCGATCTTAATAAAATATTTTTCTACTAACCTGCTATTGATTGAGTTCAAATTTAATTATTTATAGTGCTACTAATACTAGTACATATTCTGAAATTTTATATAAAATATCATATTCCTAATTTTACGCAATGTGATATATAAATTTACAATCCAATTGTACTTTTATAAATACAAGACTGTAAGTTTTTAGAATCACGTCCTTTTCAAAATGTAATTTCCAATTTTAAAACCATAGTTACTGTAGAAAGGTAACGCTTCATCATTTGCATATACCACATTAATTTCAATATCTGTTATGGAGTTAGATTCAAACCAACTTAAAGCATTTTTCATAAGCTTGTCCCCTAGCTTAAGCTTTCGATACTTTTTCTCAACAAATATAGATTCTATTTCTCCCAAATTATTTTCAATTGAGCTTAAACAATATCCTACATAATTTCCCGTTTCATTGTCTAGAAGCATATCAAACTTAACAACACCGTTTTTAGCCTTTTTGCAAATAGATTCTATTCTTTTGTCAAAAGTAAATCTGTCATATTTCTCCTTAAAGTGCACAGATTTATTATAGTGAATAGAATTAAGTTGTTCCCATAATGGTTTCATTAGCTCAATTTCCTTTATTCCATTTTCAACAATAGAAATATTCATAACCCCTCCCACTACTCAATTAATATTTAATACAAACTAACTTGCTACATAAACAAATTATAACAGTATTGTAAATAGTGGTAAATCCATTCTCTAATTAATTAATGATAATTTAAGATTATTTTTCTTCATTATTTAAAAGTCTTATTAAATTATCTTTATGTTTATATATCATTAAAACACATGCTATTAAACTACTTACTATTATTGAAACAGGCGTTTTCATAATTATACACATTAAAGGTATTGTTACCCCTATTGCAATTGACCTTATAGAAACTATACTTGTAAATAAACGCAATATAAAATGAACTGCAACTCCAACCAATGTTGGAATTGGTACAATTACAAAGAATGCACCAATAGTTGTATTAACTCCCTTCCCACCATTAAATCCTAGGAATGGAGTAAAATCGTGTCCCAAAATTACCGCTATAGCAATAATCGAAAGATAAGTATCCATTGACATTTGTAGTTCAAAAATCTTTGCTAAACAAATTCCTAAAGCTACAGGAATTATACCTTTTGAAATATCCACTATTTGCGTAATAATAGATATTTTACGTCCTGCTACTCTATTAACATTTGTAGATCCTATATTCCCACTACCTTTGGTCCTTATATCAATTCCATGCAACTTTTTGATAATTAAGTATCCTGTAGGAATTGAACCACATAAAAAAGATACTATAATTGATAAAATAATAATCATATATTCTCCCTAACTTTATTCTATTTTTTTAATTTATAATAGCGAGATGCCCTAAAATTAGAACAATCCTCCATTATATTTCTTTTGTGCTCTAAACATCATCCTAAATCCCAATACAGCAAATATTACAAAACATATCCATCCATATTTTGTGCTTCCTATTAAATTAATAATGCCTGTCAGTATAATTCCAGTTCCCATGATAATGCATCCTTTTCCAACTTCCTCAGTATAAGGTTTCTTATCACTTTCAGCAACCCTTGCATGATGATAATCATGAATCAATGTTATCTGCTCTTTTTTCCAAATACGCCATCCTAAAAATATAGAAATTAGTCCTAATGGGATCATTAATATCAAGTTAATCACGTACTCATCTCCCAATGAAATTATTATTTTTTATATTTATCAAATGCTTTTTCTGGATTAAAATGAATATTTTTTAAAAATCATAAATATCATTCCAAGTAATCCAAAAATAGCTGACATAATAAAGCCAATAATCATCATTTTCCATCTCCTCAAGTAAAAATAGAAAATATCTAGTTTTTAACTAATTTATATTGTAATTAATTCTAACATAAATAGTAAATATCACATTACCCATTTATTATTTTGAATAATGTGATATTTAAAATTCTTATTCATTTATTAAGAGTTATATTAATCTATAAAGCAAACTTTACTCAACAAATTCCTTAAAACCTTCAGAATACTTTGTTGGTTGGAATTCTATTACATCATAATTAGCAACTCCATTTTTATGAAATGGATCTTCACTAATAATTTCATTTACCTCTTCTTTATTTTTTGCGCTGCATAAAATTATTCCACCATCTCTAGGATTTTTTCTCCCTGAGCAGATAAAGTTGTTACTAGCATAGTATTTATTTAAGAATGTAATGTGATCTTTCAAATGCTTTTCAACCTCTTCTAGTGGTTTAACATAAGTTAAATTTACTATAAACATTTTCTTTCCCCCAAGTCTAAATTACAATTTGTTTTATAAATTATAACATACTTGTAAATATCGCACTATTAACTTTTCAAATTACATTATTTAAACTTCTGCCTGCACATTTGTTTTATTATTACAAAAAAATATAATAAACTCTACAAATTAGAAATTGCCTTGCTCAACTGACAAGTTAATTATGTCTTCTTCTGTAATCTTCCGTAATACTCTGCAAGGATTTCCTACTGCAATTACCCCTGCTGGAATATCTTTATTTACTACGCTTCCTGCACCAATAACGCTACCTTTTCCTATAGTAACTCCACCACATACAGTTGCATTAGCACCAATCCATACGTCATCTTCTATTGTAATAGGTTTTGAGGTTCCAATCCCTTCTGCCCTTTGTGTTGGAAATACAGCATGTCCCGAGCAAGCCAAACAAACTCCAGGAGCTATAAATGCATTTGCACCAATGTAAACTGGCGATGTATCTAATATTACACAATTATAGTTAATCACAGCAAGCCCATGGGTATGTATATTAAAACCATAATCGCAACGAAATAACGGCTCAATAAATGTTAGCGGATGGCAAGTTCCAAGCAGTTCTTTTAAAATATTACTTCTCTTTTCTTTTTCTGATGGTCCAGTCTGATTATATTCCCAGCATAATTCTTTCGCTTTTAGTTGTAATTCTGCTGGCATATCTGTGTGCTTTGAGCAATATCCTCTATTTTGTTTCATAATTTCTTTAAAATCCATTATCTTAATTCCTTTCAAATTATGATTTATCTTTTATTTAATTGTAGCATGTTTTGTAAATTATGAACTATTCAGTTTTAAAATCAGATAAAAAATGATAGATAGTAAATACATCTAGCTTACTTTCCCTCCCAGCCTAAATTGCAATTTATCTAACAAATCACCAATTAGTCAACAGATAAATTCCATTCTTATAAATTCACCGTACCCAATAGGAGTATCTTTTTTATATATTTCCTTTACTATAAATCCTGCTCTTTTATAGCATTTAACTGCCCGCTCGTTGAAAGATCGCACCTCTAAAGCAATTATTTTGCTTGGATACAAATTAGTACTAGAATATTCTCCATCATATTTCCAATTACAAATTTCTTTTGCATATAATTCTGTAAATTCTTCCAATATCAATCTCATTTCATATCTCCCTGTCCCACTCACCCTATTTTAGAATTGCGTAACTTGTACAACAAAAAAATACCTCAAATTCGTTTTTAAACAATGAGATATTTTATAGATATATTTATTTTTTCTTAATATATATCCCTGCAACCATGCCAATTAGCATACCAAAACTGATTCCATATGAAAGTGACACAAGTCCTAATAAACTGAATACACTTCCAAAACAAATTCCCAAACACATTCCAACAGACATATAATCATCCTCATCTACCGTACTCTTGGAATTTTCTTTATCTAGGCCTTTCTGTCCTCCAATGTTCAATTTGTCCTTTTTTCTGCTAAAGCTTACTACTGCAAAGGCAATTGCAATTCCCATAACCACCCAAGGTAAAGCCGCCAATAAAAAATCAAGCATTTGATTATCCTCCATTAAATTCTTATTTGCTAATCTTTTAAATCCACAATTTATGACCTTGTAAATTATAATATATTTATAAATATCACACTATTCAATCTTCAAGAAACATATTCTACATTCACTAAATCAAACCTCCAAGCCTGTTATTACTTCAAATTATTTTTTTCTCCAATTTTGTACTACCTCATTTGGATTTGGTCCTATATTATTATGTTCAACAATACAAGAATCTTGTTCTGCTTTTTTAAACCAGTCATCTAGGGGCTTTACTTTTTCTGCATATTCATCTGACATTTTGTTACCATAATAATCTGCATCCAATTTATTGTGTTCCTCAACTTTTTTTATATATTCTTCTTTGTCTTTCTTAGATACAATAAGGAAATGTTCCTGAAAAAATGTGTCATGTGGATATAAATTTTTTGACTGACTAGAATCACCTGGTTTTCTACGAATACCATCATCTATTTTCTTTAAAACATTATTATTCGCACGAACACTGTCTGTATTATCCACAAATATTGCATAGTCTATATATATTGATGGTGCAGAATAATCAAAAAGTTCGTCTAGATATTCTTCTGCAGTCATTCCAACTTTTGATGGAGTTCTATTTCTTACAAAATGTAATTCCTTTAAATAACCATAACTACAATATTCACCAATACGCTTTGCGTAATAATCTGATATCTCTTTGTTCCAATCTCTACCTTCAATATTTTCTTCAACTTTTTCATTTGAATTGGGATACTTTATATCTTCTGACTCTTTTGTCCACGAATAATATTTTATATTATTTTCATAAAAAACATTATATTTTTCCCCATTACTTATGGCTTCAAGCTTAAAATATGTAGGTAATGTAACTCCAACATAATCTGCTTTATTATATTCGATTACATTCACAGTAAAGTCTTGTCCATATTTGTTATATAAGAAAGTCTTCACATTTTGTTCTGCTTCACGAGCATCTAACTTATGATTACTACAGCCTGTTATAACCAAAATAACTACACATATAAAAAAAGATATAATAGTTAATTTTAGCGCATAATTCTTATTCATTATCCTTATTCCTTTATTAATATAATTTTATATAGTGCATCATTGATTTTCAAAAAGCACCTGTTTATTTACTGCGTGAAAAACAAACAATTAGAAGCAATGTAAATTCCAAGTTATAATGATAATTAATATTACAGTTTCCATATACATTTATTTTAATCTACTAATCATTTCATGGATTGAGTCATCAACTTTAGTACATAAGCCATTAGTATTTGAACCGATAAAATATCCATTTTCACATTCATAATAATTAATAATATACTGTAGAGCTGGGAACTCCTTTGGTGTTAACAACAGAGAATAGGTTGTTACTTTATCGCTTGTTACCCCCATGTCAGAATTTCCATCTGAAGAAGCAGTTTTATAAGCGTAAGAGACTATCTCTTCATTTTCAATGGTTCTATCTATTACTTTTTGTAGACCATCTTCTATAGTATAGTTATATTTTGTTAACTGAAATTTGTTTAAAAAATTGAAATACCTATAATCAAGATTGGTATAAATATTTTTTGAAAGATAGAAACTCACATCACAATTAGCATAGTCATAATATATCCAATCCTTTACATCAAGTCCACTAATCGAGTAGACCTTACTACCATTAATATTTGCTATATTAGTAGAATGCTCACTTTTAAGCCTGCTATTACTATCAAAATAACTTTGATTCACTTGAAAGTTTCTTATCGCTGAATATTGCTGATTATTAAATTCAACAATTTTCTTATCTTTATTTTCATTTCTATGAACGATAAAAAAAATAGAAATAAATAAGATAAAAGTTAATATTGTTAAGAAAATAAACTTAATCCTCATATTTTCACACACCCCCTTTTAAACAAGCAGCAAATAATTTTAATTTAACAATACTTTCCTATATAGAATCAATTATAATATTATTGGTAATATCGTGTTATTCAATTTTTAAAAAACATATTTTATATCAATTGCTACATCAAATCTACACATCAAATATAAAAAAATGCCTCATTCTTCCATTCAACTAATGCGACATCTAAATCTAATGTATATTTTGTTTTTATTAACCTAGTAATACTATAAAGTAATATTTCTTTGAATCACTTCTTCTACGTCTGCCTTAACTTCTTCATTTATTGTAAGTTCAAGACTTGAATTACTTTTAAAAAAAGTTTTAACTTTGAATTCAATTATATTTGTTTCTATCCAATTATAACTCTTGACCTTAGGCCACTTATAAAAATCCCCTGATATATATATTCCATTTTCTCTTATTCCTGAACTTTTTAATGCTTTTATTATATTAGAGATTGAAAATTCTATCCAAAATATATTAGTAAAAACACTCTCAATAATATTATCATTTTCATATCTAACATAAAGTTCTGCATCTTTCCATGATAATAGACACCAAACTATTAATAATACCACCCAAAGAATAGCCAATCCTATTCCTTTATTTATTTTTACAATATTTCTACCATGAGTATATGATGTATATAAATCTTTTAATAACATCCATGTTCCAATTATAAATAGTAATATGCTAAGAATTGAAAATCCATAAAACTTACTCAAGTGATACACCCCATCGCTTAAAATTAAACATTATTAATTTATTATAACATATATTGTAAATATTTCTTTATTATAAATTTTTTTGTTTGAGTTTATGATATAATTTTGTAAAAAAGTATTTAGAAGAAGAGCTATGTCAAATATTAAAGTAATTTTTATAGTACTTTTGAATGTATTTATTATTTCACTTGATTTAATAACAGATTACAATAAGAGCAGATATTTTATCTTCATATTTCCATTTCTTGGAGCAATCAATTATAAATATATATTTTTAAATTCCAAATTAACTAATAACCAAAAATTCTTTGCTCAATTCTCTATTATAGGTGCTTTTATATTCGCTGTTATTTACATTTCTTATTTCATGGAATTTTAGTTTTGCATATAAAAAAATCGCAAATTCAATTATTTGAACTGCTCCATTTAAGGTGGACAGATTTTATCTTTTTATCTGTCCACCTTAAATGGAGCATATCAATTTTTAAATAATACGATTTTTTAATTTTCTATTTATTTTTAGTTATTTATAGCTTATGAAAATATGACAGAACTAGATTTAAAACTATTCTGCATCAAACTTACAAACTTGGAATCTGATGTGCTTCAAATCATACTCTTTTACATTACTATTTTTTCTTAACAGGAATCCAGATTTCGCTGTAATAATTCTCATCTTGATTCCCCTTAGGATAATCAGCTATATCAGTGTACATTTCAATATTATAACCTGCTGCAATTTCATAATCCTTGCAATTAGGCAACCATTCTGAGAAGATTTTTCTGTTCATATCTTGCAGAGATTTTGGCATTGCACCCTTACAAGCAAAAACGGCCCACGTGTGTTTAGGAATAATCTTTGTAACAAAACCATTAGGTATTTCCATGGATGGATTATAATCATCTGCAATCAAATATTCAAACTCATCTGATCCCATGTTCTCATCTATGGATATTCCATACATTCCACACACAAACTTTCCCTTTCCAGCTTCATAATGCTCTGTCCAAAACGGTGGAATTTCTGCAAATGCATTCCCATACTTAAACACCTTTGATACACCCATGACAGTAAACGAATCTTTTTCAACAATCTTGTAATCCATAATATAACCGCCTTCCAATAAAAACTTGATTTTCAGCGGAGCAAATGACTTAATCATCCCCCCATCTTTTCTAACAGCAGTAGGTGTGACACCATGAAATCGAGTAAAAGCTTTTGTGAAACTATCTGGTGATGCATAGCCATATTTTAATGCAATATCAATGATTTTTTCATCAGTAGAAACGAGGTCACTGCCGGCAAGAGTAAGCCTGCGTTGTCTGATATACTCTCCAACCGTAAACCCACAAAGCATTGCAAAGCCTTTCTGGAAATAGAATGGAGACATAAATGTTTTTTCTGCAATATTTTTTATTGTAATCTCTTCTGTAATATTCTCCTCAATATAGCTGATAGCTTCACCTATTCCTTCAATCCATTTCATAATTATCCCCCTGTCTGTACATATATCTTATCTCTTTTCAAACGGTTATTCCCGACTTTTTGTGTTATGTTTTGTCTTTCTAAAAAGACTATCATTAACTTCCCCTCAATCATCACCAAAGGTTTCCATACCTGATAATGGAAATATTAATGTAACTTTAGTTCCTTTGTTAACCTCAGAAACAATTGAAATTTTTAAGCCCAGCTTTAAGCAGAGCTTTTCACATAAATACAAACCCATGCCCGTACTTTTGCTAAATCTTCTTCCATTCTCACCAGTGAAGCCTTTTTCAAAGACTCTATCTATATCTTTCTCTATTATCCCTACTCCATTATCTTCTATAAATAACATTACTGAATTTACTTTTTTCATTGATGATATATTAATTTGAGGATCTCTATTGCTTGAATATTTTATTGAATTTACTATTATCTGATTAATGATAAATTCAGCCCATTTCCCATCGCTATATACATTTTCTTCAATGTCATTTATATTGATTCTTATTTTCTTATGAATGAAATCTCTATAGTTTCTTTTTACTACATTTTTTACTATATCACCTAGACTAATTTGTTTTATTATATAATCTTTATAAGCATTATTACTTCTAGAGTAGTAAAGTACCTGTTCCACAAATCTTTCAATTTTGTCTATCTGAAAGTCTATTTTATTAGTTACTTCATTTTGATTATTCTCAATAATAAGCTTTGAAGAAGCTATAGGTGTTTTAATTTCATGGACCCAGGCTTCTAGATATTCTCTATAATCCTCCTGCAGATCCTTATAATATTTTACATGCTCATACATATCTCTGCTTAATTCCTTAAGTATAGAGTTAAACTTTTCTCCTTGTACAGATTCTGCTTCCTTTAGCATCTCTGGAAGTAAATATTTCTTGTCCAAATTCTCTAATAAACTTTCAATCCCTTTAAAATACTTTTTATGCTTTATATATTCTAAAGCTATATAAGATCCTAAAGGGAAAAACCATATACAAAAAACAAATATAACTATAATTAAGTTAACATTTATAACAAGCATTATTATTGACAATATAATAAACATGAGACTATTGCACAGTATTACAATAGCTTTATCTTTAAGAAATTCACTTATAGTCATGGCATAATATACCCCATTCCTCTTCTTGTTTCTATTGGATTTTCTATTCCTATTTCTTCAAGCTTCTTTCTTAATCTATTTATATTAACATTTAAAGTGCTATCGTCTACAAAAAAATCTGCTTTCCAAAGGTACTCCATAAGAGAATCTCTTTTTACTATATTTCCTTTATTATTTATCAAAAATGATAGTATTTTAACTTCATTTTTAGTTAACTCTAGAGAGTTATCTTTATAAATAATCGTTGCATTTGAAAGATTCAAATTAAAATCTCTGTAGCTTAATATACTACTAGTCTTTATGTTTCCATAAGTCCTTTTTAAAATATTAGTTATTCTTGCAAGTAGTATTTCTGTATTATAAGGTTTTGTAATAAAGTCATCTGCCCCTAAATTCATGCTCATCAGTTCATCTACTTCACTATCCCTACTTGTAACTATTATAATTGGAACCTCTGAAGTCTTGCGTATTTCCCTACATATATAATATCCATCATACATAGGCAAATTAATATCTAGCAATATAAGTTCAGCGTTCTCACTTTCAATATAATTTATTATGTTATCCATATCTAAAGGGGCCTTCACTTCATATCCATATCTCTGTAAAAAACTTTGCAATTCCTCCCTTATAACTTCATCATCTTCAATAATAATAATTTTCCTCATCATATCCCCCTACTAGAAATATAAGGTTATCAAATTTTGAAATCCAAAACTTAATAACCTTAATAAATATTATAAAACTAAATGCTATACTTTTCCACAATTTTACTCAATATCATAATAAAGCCTTCACTTTTTCTTTAACTCGCCATTATGGAAAGTAATATATTAAGCGCTTACATATGCCATATATATAATAAATATCTATACATCTCACTAAATAAACATATTTATAAATTTGCAACACTTTAGGTTCATATCTTTACTACAAATCGTAAATACTTCAACGCCTTTGCATAATTAAACTATTTATGGTTTCGGCTATCTATATTAGTCCTTATATATTATTTCTTATAATATTTTTATACCCTGTATACGTTGTATAGAAATATCCTGCATATACTACAATAAATATTACAGCTGTCATTAACGCTGAAAATCTAATATCAATTTGATTAAAATCATTTATCTCTTTGTTAACTACTAAAACACCAATAATTGAATGAATTAACGCAAGAATTACTGGAAGACTGAAATATATTAAGGTTTGAAGAAATATAGTTTTATTTATCATTTTCTTATTTGCACCAATTCTTTTTAAAGCTTTATATCTTTCTATACTGTCACTAGCTTCTGATAATTGCTGAAGTGCTAATACAGCCATACTTGATATTAAAAATATCATACCTAAATATAATCCAAGAAATAACTCAGAAGTTGAAGCTCCCTTTTCCCTAGAATAAATTCTATCCTTTGAATAAGCCCTTATATGTGGGAGATTTAAACTGTCGTACTTTCCACCAATCAAAGAATTATTATAAATCTCTTCGTATTTTTCATTGTTTTTTTCTCTATTTTCATCAGTATACATTACATCAAGCACTGATTTATAAACTTTACTATCTGGCAAAAACTCATCATTTATTACTATAACGCAATAATTTTCTGCCATTATAGAAGTTTCAAGATTTTCTTGTAAAGCCTTGTGATTTTTCGCTAGATACTCTTTTCCTTTAATATTAACTTTATTGCTATGCTTTAATTTTTCATTAATTGGATCAGCTAATTTGTTATAATTTGATAAGATTAAAACCTCATCACTATTTAAATTAGCTTCTTTTTCACCTTTTAGTTTTAATATTTTATTGTAATCAGATATTTTTACAAAGCTTGCTGTATAGCTTTTAAAAGCCTCATCTTCAGTTTTAAATAAATCTTTAAGTTCTACTGATGAAGTATATTCATCATAAGTTATATATTTTTCATTTTCACTCAATTTGAAATCAATTTTATTAAACACTTCATCTAAAGGAATATTTTCACCATGAGGATATATGACTAAACTAGCATCAAAAGGTGTTATTTTTTCAAGGCCTGCTTCATAATTTTTCTTAAGACCTATTCCTGTAGATAATACAAGTATTGTAGTAAACAGCATTAAACATATTACTGACATGGATAGAAAATGTGTATTAAACTTGCTATTTACCTGCTTTATAACGAATATATTCAATCCCTTAAAATATACTTTCTTATTTTTATTTACAAAATATAATATAACTCCAGATAAACTAAAAAAGAATAAAGCTGTGCTCATTACACTAATGACTAGTGCTGGCTTAAACATTGGATTCCATGTATCTATCCCTATCTTAAAAAAAAATTTATATACAGCTACAAGAGATATTATACTTAATACAAATGCTGCCAAATATATATATGGATTTTTAAATTTCATTTTTTCATTTTTTCTATCTGCCGCAAGTAAGTCTATTATTTTGTACTTAGAAACAACAAATACATTAAAAATCATTACAAGTAAAAACATTATTCCAAAATATAATATAGTCTTTCCAATAGCATTTATAGAGACTGTAAATCTATATTCATTCATAGAAACATCGAACAGCTTTAAGATAAGAGTAGATAAGACTTGTGACGCTGCTATTCCTAATATAATGCCTGCAACTAAAGATATAGCGCCCACCATAGAAGTTTCTGTTACTAAAATCTTAGATATTTTTCTTTTTCCCATTCCTAAAGTCATATATATACCTAACTCTTTTTTACGTTTTTTTATTAGAAAATTATTAGCATACAATATTAAGCTTCCTAGTATTACTGATACAAACATTGAAAAATAAGACATAGTAACTGTTAGTTTTTCTATGTAATTAGCATTTGAAGATTTTATATCAAAAAGTGCCTTTTGTGAATCTATAGAATTAAAGCTATAAAATATACAGACAGCTAATATTAATGTTAAGAAGTATATAGTATAATCCTTATAACTCTTTTTTATATTGCCAAAGGCCAGCTTAAAATACATCATTATCATCACCTCCAAGAATGGATATAACTTCTATGATTTTATTAAAAAATTCCTTTCTTGTGTCCTTACCTCTTATGAGTTCATTAAAAATTCTTCCATCCTTAATAAAGAGTATTCTATGAGCATAACTTGCTGTAAAAGAATCGTGAGTAACCATAAGTATTGTAGTTTTCAAATTATCATTTAAGTTTTCAAACCTTTCAAGTAGCAGCCTAGCTGATTTAGAGTCTAGTGCCCCTGTTGGTTCATCAGCAAGAACTAAAGAGGGATTAGTCACAATTGCTCTTGCTGAAGCAACTCTTTGCTTTTGCCCACCAGACATCTCATAAGGATACTTATTAAGCACTTGTCCTATTTCTAAATGCTCTGCTACCGCTTGTATTTCTTTATCTATTTTATAGGTGTCCTCTCCCTTTATTGTTAAGGCTAAAGCAATATTCTCATAAGCTGTAAGTGTATCTAATAAGTTAAAGTCCTGAAATATAAATCCTAACTCATTTTGCCTAAACTTATCTAATTCTTTTGATTTTAACCTTGTAATGTCACTACCATTTATCAATATCTTTCCTGCAGTAACACTATCAATAGTTGATATACAATTAAGAAGTGTAGTTTTACCACTTCCTGAAGGCCCCATTATTCCAACAAACTCCCCCTCATCTACCTTAAAGCTTATATTATCTATTGCCTTTGTTAAATTCCCTTTATTTCCATAATATTTCTCAATTTTTTCTACATTCAATATATTTTTCATCTATAATTCTCCCTTTTTTCTTAAATCTTTGCTTCGTATCCAATCCTTCACTTAGGACTCATCAAATAAAAATTTCATACGTCCGCTGGAATAAACATGTATTTAATTTCAGTTTAAACATGATATATTGCAAAAATAATTCTTCAGCATAATTCTAAAAATATTAAAAGAATTTTAGCTGTAATTGTGCATTGTGAATTGCAGCATATATATAAATATAACTTTTGCTTTGAATATATATCTATAATCGATATACTTAACTTGGTTCTATGTTAACTATTCTATATGATTATAACTACTTCATCAATTTAACTATATTTCATTAATATTACATTTTTGTTATGTTGATATAATTGGATAATTGAAACTCCAAAAATAAAATGCCCCCTTTATAGAAACAGTTTTATTATTTTAACTATCTCCTATAAAGTGAGCATATCATTTTCATGTGTTTTATGTTGGACGCTGAAGTGATGACTTCAAAGCCCAAAAGTTTTTATTTTAATTTCTATAATATATTATAAACTTTTAAGAAATGAAATTATTGCCGTACTAACCTCTTCTGGTTTTTCTTGTTGAGCCCAGTGTCCGCAATCTTCAAGAAATATAGTTTGATGAATGTTTGGAACAATACTCTTCATTTCAGAAATTATTTGATCCATTCCTGGAATACTTAAGCCAACATCACGAGTACCTACTATAAATAATGCAGGAATTGTTACTTTTAATCCATTGAAACAGCTTAATAATTCTCTATTTTTATCTAAATTACGGTAATAATTTAGTCCTCCACTAAAGCCTGTTTTATCAAATGCTTCTGCATAAACCTCTAAATCTTTTTCTTTAAGCCAAGATGTCATTTTAGGTATTGGTAATGATGAAAGTAATCCGTTTTCTCTTGATACCATACTAAATGGATTTGGAGTTCCATCATTGCCTTTACGTGGTCCTGCATCTCCAGAAGCTGAATACAGCAAGTTATGAACTGCAAACCGTGCATCTTTCTCGAATTCTTTTTCTGCCACACCTGGTGTTTGAAAATATAGAGTATAAAATAACTCCTCACTATTTTGTGGGAAAACAGTTGTTGGCGGAATTGGTGGTTGAGGCATCATTGGAACTGTTAAAGCTATAACGCCCTTGAATTTATCTGGTCTTAATAATGCTGCATTCCATGCAATTGTTGCTCCCCAATCATTCCCTACTATTACTGCTGTTTCTTCATTTAATGCCTCTAACAATCCAACTATATCTCCAACTAAATGAAGCAGAGTGTATTGATCAATATTTTCTAGTTTTTCTGTATCTCCATATCCTCTTAAATCTGGCGCTACTACGTGGTAACCTGCTTCAGCCAAAACAGGTATCTGACTCCTCCATGAGTACCATATTTCAGGGAAGCCATGAAGTAATAATACAAGAGGCCCTTTTCCTTGTTCCGCTATATGCATTTTTATACCATTTGTTTCAACAATTCTATGTTTTAATTCACTCATTTTACTTTCTCCTCGTATACATGATTGTAAATAGCAGCTCAATCGTCAAATTATTAAACACGTGTTGTTGTAGCGATTTATGCATGCTATTATTATAATGTACTAAAATTAGCTATTCAACCAACAGAAATCATGAAATGTCGGTTATTAAGAAAAAATATTAATAACAAGAATTTATTAAAAAATACTTATATTGCAATAATAAACCAAATATAATCTATACTTATGCGTATAGCTCGCCGAAATGAATAATATAATTTATGATTGTGTTATCTATGCAATAAACCAAGTGTTCAATTAAAATTATAATTTAGGAGCTTAATTGAAATATCCACAATATATAAATTCTAAATAATATAATTCATTCGTTATAAGGCTGTCTAATTTGAATTGTCTAATAGTTTAAGGCAAACTTCCATAAATTAATATTTTTATAGAATATATATTTAGAAAGGAGCAGGTATGATACACAAATCTCAAATAAATGATAAACGCATAACTAAATCTCGTAAACTCATCCAAGATGCATTTCTTTCATTAGCCAATAAAAGCCCATTTGAAAATATAACCGTGAAGGATATTTCAGAAAGAGCTAACGTAAACCGAGCAACCTTTTATGCTCATTTTAAAGATAAATACGATTTACTAGATTCTTTTATATCAGATGAATTCATGACAATTGTATCCAGCAGAATTAGCCCTGATGCAAAGTTAAATGAGAAAACTTTGCGTGATTTAATTTTTATTATGTGTGATTATCATAAGACTGTGGGCACTAGCTATATAAGATTATATAAATCTGCCAATATGTTAATTGATATGAGAGTTCAGCTTAAGTTACAGGATATAGTGCAAAATATGCTCAACAATACTAGAACTTGTCCAAAGAATGAAGAAGAAAAATTAGAATTGATTACTGTTATGATGAGCAGCGGTATATATTGCGCTACGAAACATTGGCATAGTAAAGGTAACTTGAAAGATGCTTCTGCAGTTTCTGCATTAGCTGATGAGATTCTTTCTTTCATGACTTCTTGGCTAACAGCAGCATTAGATTAAATTTAATTAATCTCAATTTATTTAACTCTCTAGCCTTCAAACCCGCATTATTCAAGCATATTCTGAAGAATATTAGAATATATATTCTTCAGAATATGTATGGTTTAGAATATTTATTCTTCACAATATTTATTGTAAAGAATATTAGAATACAGCACTAATAAACAGAGCTTAATTAATTAAAGAATAAATATCTATTTATTGTCTGTATAGATTTTCTTATGCTGTGAATCTAAATATTCAATGATCTCAGTTTTATTTATAGGTGATGAGTGTCCTGCAAAACAAATGTCAAACTCTAAATCCTTTAACACATTTATAAAACTCTCTAATTTAGACGGATCATATTCACAATTATTATAGTAGTCCATGCCATAAGCATCTCCTATAAATACTACTTTTTCTTCAGGTACATAAACTATTACTGAATCTTGAGAATGAGGTGAAATAACATTTTTTAAAATAACTGTTAATCCTCCTAAATCCATTTCTAAGTCATTTTTAAAGACTATATCAGCAGGTACAACTTTTATACCTTGAAGTCCTTCGTATTCTTTACGAATATTAGTATCTGCAAATTCAATATCTTCTCCAGTTAAGAGACGATTTTTCATTGCATCATCTGTCCATTGCCACTTAGACATAACCTTTAATTGTTCATTAGTTATTTCACATGCTATGGTTTTTCCTGTAACTGAATGCATCCCATAAGTATGGTCCCAATGCCAATGAGTGATTGCAACATAATCAGGCAATCTTAAATTCAATTTTTCTATACAACTATTAAATTTCTTTACATGATTTTTTGAATTTCCTGCATCCACCATTAAAGAATATTTATCTCCTTTAATATATCCAAGTACTGGTCTGTCAGTTTCTCTGTCATTAATAAGATAATAAACCTTTTCTGTAACCTTTGTAATTTCCATAAAAAGTCCCACCTTTCTTTATGCAAAATTAAAACTCCCCATATAGACAAACAATATCATCTATGGAGAGTTCATTTATTTAAAGATCTTTTATTATAGTTAAATTTAATCTAATATAAAACATATACTTTAGCTTAATCTGAATAAGTACTTCTAAATATATGTATATCTAAAGTTATTTTATTTTTTATAAAAGAGCTTAGTAGAAGATATTGTTCTTAAAATGCTCACTTAGTTAAAGCTCTATGGTAGAACTTCAAAGCATCTCAAACTATTTAATTTTAATAGCTTAGTTAAGAACAACTAAAATCATCTCTTTAAGTCTCCTTTTTATAAATCATTCAATTATAATGGTATCACGCTGAATTTTTACTGTCAATGCATTTTGCTGTTAGACTATTACTAATAATATAACATTATCCAACTGATTTAACTTATCTTCACCATCAATGATCCATTTAATTCTTTCCATAAAATTAATTCTTTCGTGTATTATGATTCGTATTTTCACACTTACTTATAATAATGTTATTACTCCATTTGTTCCATCTACTCTTATTCTTTGTCCATCCTTTAATATACTTGTTGCATTATCAATAGCCACAACAGCAGGTATACCATACTCTCTAGCTACAATTGCTGCATGGGAAGTTGGGCTTCCTATTTCAGTAACAGCTGCAGATGCAACCTTAAAAAGAGGTGTCCAAATTGGAGATGTATATGGCGATACGAGTATATCTCCTTTTTTTAATTTTTTAAATTCAGAAGGATTTCTTACTATACATACTTGTCCTTCATATACTCCACGACTTGCAGCACTTCCTTTAATTGAATTAGAAGCATCGTTCTTATCTTGTTTAATTTTTTCCTTTAGCTCAAATACTGGAATTGACCCTGTTGCTACCAACCAATGCACACCTTTTTCATGAGCCTCATAAACCTTATCAAAAGCTTTCTTTCTTTTATTTAATTTTTCTTCTATGTTTAACTTACCTTCTGCCACAGAATTAAGTTCCTCAAGAAAAATGAAAAATACATCTTCTGCATCATTAATATAATCTTTCTTAACTAAAAGGCTTCCTAGCTTTAAAGCCATTCTATGCAAACAACCTGCTATTTTTTCTAAGTAAAATACACTTTCCTCTCTTATTATTACCATATTTCTTATTTTCTCTAGAACTTTCGTAAACTTTTTATAATCATCACATTTTAACCCTTTCTTTACTAAGTCTTTTGCAACTTTATAAGCTTCTTCCTGCTTCTTAAAACTTTCTTCCGAATCTAATATAGATGTATCACATAATAATGCATCAATAATTTCATTTATCATTTCAGGTTTTTCACTCCATGTAGAAGGTGATATCATACGTCCCGCACCTATAGAAGGCCTATCTCCATATTCTTTCAAGAAATTATCAATTGCATCCTCGAAAGCTTGGCTACCCTTTCCGTTTATGGCTGCTGTTTGTGCTATCTTTATCATTTCTTTGTTCTGAAGTGCAGTCCTAAAAGGCAAAGCTCTAAGAAGATTTTCTTTAACCTCTTCAAATTTTTCCTTTCCTACAGCTTTTTTTATAAGTTTATTGAACTTATACTCAGTAATCCCACCAGGCATACCAATTAAAGAAAATCTTTTATAAACAAAATTTTCGTATTCTTTCATCCCCTGTTTAATAAATTTTATAAGCTTCTCTGCATCATTTGTATTCTTTTTCGCAGTATCCATCCTCTTAATCCACTCATTAGCTTCTCTTGAAAAATCCTGCCATAGAATATTTGTATCTTTAAATAAACTATTAATTAGTGATTTAGGACCCTTCCAAATTATAGCTGGAGATATTGATGGTGCCTGATAACTTAAGGCCACGCATCCACTTTCTCTTTCTATAGGTATATTCTTCTCCTTGGGCATCTTAAAGCCTGTTTCGGAGAAAGAAGTATATATACCCTGATAAAAATGAGTAAAACATGCAAAATCCAAAGGAGTATGTGGATATGCACTATGTTCCATTACACTTTGAAGACCAAAATCTGCCTTTTTGCCTTGATAAATTATTTTATCCTCAGATCCAAGTATATTAAAATCCTCACTCTCGGCTTCCATTGTTGTAATTGGTCTTGCTTGGAGTAAATATATCTTGCCTTCAGAAAGAGCCCATTCTGTATCTTGAGGACTACCATAATGTTTTTCAACAAGCTCTGCTAGTTTTGTAAGCTGCTTAAGTTCATTTGATCCTAGACAATAAGATTTTCTCTTGGAATCAGGTACTTTTTCTGTAACAATTCCTCTTTTAGTTAATTTAATATTAATCTCCTTAGATCCAAGATTCTTTTCTTTTATATCTCCCTTTTTGCTTAGAACAAATGAATCCGGAGTTATCAAACCACTAACAACTGCTTCTCCAAGTCCATAGCCTGCACTTATTAATATTTCATCTCTCTTTCCATTTACAGGATTTGCAGTAAACATCACTCCAGCCGCCTCTGAATCTATCATTGCCTGAACTACAACTGCAAGATCCACCTTAAGATGCTCAAAATTCATACTTATTCTATAATTTATTGCCTGCGATGACCAAAGACTTGCCCAGCATTTTTTTACATGTTTAATGACATTTTCTTTTCCATAGATACCAAGATAAGTCTCATGCTGGCCTGCAAATGAAGCCGTTGGTAAATCTTCAGCCGTTGCACTTGATCGTACTGAAACTGACATCTTTTCACCTACTCCCATTTTTTTATACAAACTGTCAAAAGCTATGTTTAGTTCCTTCTGAATCTCAATAGGCATTTGAGCTTCTTCAATCCATGATGATATATCTTTACTTGCCTCTAATATTTCATTAATATCTTGCCCCTTAATCTTTTCAAGCCTTTTTGTTATTCTCTCTTTAAGGCCAGATCTTTCAAGATGAGCATCATATGCACTTGTTGTAACCACAAATCCAGGTGGTACAGGAAGTCCAGCATTTATTAATATTCCGAGGTTAGCTCCTTTTCCTCCTGCTTCAAGCAATGAATCTTTATTTAATTCTTTTAATTTTTTTATATAATTTGACATAACTATTTCTCCTATCTTAATGAATTTAATCCTACTGCTTATAATGTCTTAATTTAAAATATCTGATATCATATTTGATGATATATGTAGACTTCTACTTATTTTGTTAAATGAGAGTTAACTTAGGACTCTTTAAAGTATTTGCATAACTTAATTTATAAACAATTAATTTTTCCAAAGTTAGTTAACGTATTTAATAAGTAATAAAACAAAGCTTCATAGGAACTAAAAAATTACGTAGACTTCTACATACTTATCTAAATAAAAAGCAGCAATTTGCTTTTTATTATTAATCAGACTCTCCATATAGATTTTTATAAGCTCTAATAAGCAGATCCAAAAAAACTTTTTTCTCCTCTTGTGACATACCTTTTAATAACTGTTCTTCAGTTTCTTCAAAAACCTTTTCCATCTCTGTTAATACATTTTTTCCCTTTGCAGTAACTTGGATTTGAAAAGTACGCCCATCTGATATCCCAGCACTACGTATGATACAACCTTTTCTATCTAATCCATTTAAAAGATTAGTTATAGATGAGCCTTTTAAATTCATAACACTCTCTAAACCCTTGCGAGTTATCTCGTTTCCGTGCCTTATTTCTCTTTCAATAAGCTCCAACAATAAAGCTTGAGGTGAAGTCAAATCATATTCCTTTAATTTTTCGTCATTTGTATATCTCATCTTTTGAGCAATACTCTTTATAAATAAATCATACGGGTATTCCCAGTTTCTATTCTTCATTATTTATCATCCTCACTTTAGATTAGGTAGACCTCTACTTAATAATATATACAATATATCTGATTGTCAATAAATTTAAATTTCAGTAGCATTTTCTCATAGATTTAACCTATTCTTTATTTTATTTGTTTAAGGTTGCAAAAAATGAAATAGGCAACTTTTAATAATAGAAAGAAATCTACTTACTATAAACTTACTTCTCTCACAGCATCAATCATTCTTTCAAACACCTCTTGATATTGATTATATGATCAAGTAATAATACATTTTTTTACTTTTAAGTATTAAATTAATTTATTGACCGCATTGGTCAATAGAGTTATAATCCTCTTAAATAATAAAAAGAATAATTTTTTTACTACTTAAATTACAATAATAATATTTCATTAAAGTAATGAGCATGACTTAATAGAACAAATATTCATATAAAATTCTTTATTAATCTTACATAGATCAGAAAGAAGGTAATACTATGGTATCAAAATTTTTAAATTTAGATTCAGAAAAACAAAATCGTATTTTAAATGCAGCAATAAATGAATTTGCTGAGAAAGGTTATGAGAATGCCTCTACAAATGATATTGTTAAAGAGGCTGGTATATCTAAAGGGTTATTATTTCACTACTTCAAAAATAAGAAGCAATTATTTTTATTTTTATATGATTATTGCATAGATGTTAGCCTGACTGAATTTTACAAAAAGATTGATTTAAACGAAAGAGATTTTTTCGTTAGGTTACGTCAAATCCATTTGATTAAAGCAGAATTATTGAATAAATATCCTAAAATGCTTAAATTTATTGAAGTTGCAAATATTGAAAAATCAAGTGATATAGAAAATGATTTAAATATGATAAATAAGGACGAATTAGAAAACGCTTCAAAAAGAGTCTTTGATGGTATAGATTTATCTAAATTTAGAGATGGCATAGATATAGAAAAGGCAATAAACGTTGTTATATGGTCCTTTCAAGGATTTAATGCAAAAGTTCTGGAAGAGGCAAAGTCATCATCTTCAGAACAAATTAATTATGATAAGGCTTTTATTGAAGCAGAAGCCTATACAGAAATGCTTAAAAGTTGTTTTTATAAATAAGTATTGAGTTTTAAAAAGGAGGTATTAAAATGTTGGATATGATCAAAAGCTTTAAAGAATTAACCCCTGAACTCCAATCACTTGCAGGTGGAAAAGGATGTATGTTATCAAAAATGTTTCAAGCAGGATATCCTGTTCCTGACGGATTTGTGATTTTACCATCAGCTTTTAAGGAGAATAGTCTTAATGAGGATGCTTGGAATAAAATCAAACATTATTTAAAAGAAATTAGAAAAGATAATGAAAGTGTTTTATTTGCAGTAAGATCATCTGCTTTAAGTGAAGACTCTGCTCAAGCTTCTTTTGCAGGAGAATTTGAAACAGTTTTAAATGTTAAGACAGATGAAGAAATTCAAATCGCAATATATGAAGTTTTTAGCTCAAGAAAATCAGAAAGAGTAAAAGCGTACAGTTCAGTTCAAGGAATGGATCAATCTCATCAGATAGCGGTAGTGATTCAAATTATGATACAGTCTGAAATTTCAGGAGTATTATTTACTGCTGATCCAATTACAGGCAGTCACGAGAGCATGACAGGTAATTTTGTATTTGGATTAGGAGAACAGCTTGTATCAGGAGAAGCAAATGCATATCCATTTAATATTATGAGGCCCAAAAGAAAATATGAGGGGCCACCTGAATTTAAGAAATATGCCTCAGAGTTATATAAATATGCATCTAAACTTGAAACAGAATATGGTGCTCATCAAGATATTGAATGGGCAGTATCAAATGGAAAATTATATATATTACAAGCAAGACCTATTACAACCTTGATAACTGGTAATCCTGATACATATGAATGGAACGATACTTTGGACGGGGATTTCCTCTGGACCAATACTAATGTTGGAGAAGCAATGTCTGATGTTTTCACTCCCCTAAGCTGGTCTATAATAAGGGCTTTAGATGAAGAACAAATGACTATTCCTGGATACTATTTATTTTCAGGCAACATTTGTGGAAGAGCATATACAAACATCAGTTATGCATTGTCTTTATACCCTGCCTTCGGCAAAGATATTAAGAGTCTAATAAAAACAATGAGTGAAGTCTTTGGTCAAATGCCTGAAGAAATAGAAATTCCTATTTATCCATTTTCAAAACTAGGCTTGATAAAAGGGATGGCTCCAAAATTAAAACATCGTTTAAAAAATATTATTAAAGCTTCTAAGGAAATTCCAGAGCATTTGAATGAATCTCCAAATTTGTGTAGGAGGATGACTGAAACTATTAAAGAAGTAAAGACAAAAGAAGAATTAATTGATTTATGGAAAACTGAAATTCTACCTTTTAATTTTAAGGCTTTGTGGATTGCACTTGCTGGTGGAAGAAAAATGATCATAGCTAATAAATTAAAGGATGAGTTAATAAAAGTAGCAGGAATTGAAGATACAAATACACTTATGTCTAATTTTAGAGGAGATTCATCACTCGAGAGCCTTGGACCTATTATTGGTATATCAAAGATTATAACTGGAGAAATGAATCGTGAAGAATACAGAATAAAATACGGACATCGTGGTCCACATGAGTTTGAATTATCCATACCTCATCCTGGAGAAGATGAAACTTGGCTTGAAAAGCAGATAGACGAATTTAAGAATTCAAACACAGATGTAGAAAAGCTTCTTAATAAACAACATGATCAATATGAAGAAGCTCTCAGAAGATTAAAAGAAAATTTTCCTAAAGAAGCTAATAATTTTGAAAAGAAAATTGTAAAAGTGGCTGAAGCAGCTCGTCTTAGAGAGTCTGTTCGTTCAGAATGGACTAGAGCATTTAGAGTTAATCGTGCTTTTGCACTAAAAGCTGGGGAACTTACAGGCATAGGAAATGATATATTTTTTCTTTACATCAATGAAGTTTTAGATTTGCTTTCAGGAAATGACTTAGCATTAAATCATATTGCAGTTAGAAAGAAAAATTATAAAAAATATAAATCACTTCCACCATTACCATCAATTATTCGAGGAAGATTTGATCCCTTTAAATGGGTAAAAAATTCTAATAGAAGAGTTGATTACTATGATGAATCTATGCCTATTACTGCACAAGATTCTGAAACTCTTAAAGGTTTTGCAGGAGCATCAGGAAAAATCGAAGGAGTTGTGCGTATTTTAACAAATCCTGAGGAAGGAGAAAATCTTAAAAAAGGTGAAATCTTAGTTGCGTCAACTACTAATGTTGGATGGACACCTCTTTTTCCTAAGGCTTCAGCAATAATTACTGACATTGGAGCACCGTTATCCCATGCTGCTATAGTAGCCAGAGAGCTTGGTATTCCAGCTGTTGTTGGATGTGGCAATGCTACTACAAAGCTTAAAACCGGAGATAAAGTCATAGTTGACGGTGGTCATGGAGTGGTACAAATTTTAAATAGTTGATTAAATATAAAATGCTATATTACATGGCATAAAATAAAGCAGTAGTTTTACTACTACTGCTTTATTCTATAACGTGTTAAAATTGCAAAGTTGCATTGCCACACCATCTGTCATAATTTTGAATCCAAATCTTTCATAAAAAGCTGCATTTTTTCTCTCCTCTGGCATAATCTCAATATATAAATAATCCTTGTACTTTTTCTTAATCCTTTCAATCATAGTTCCAGCAATTTTCTGTCCTTGATAATTAGGATTAACTAAAACATAGTGAATATATGCAACCATTTCGCTGTCATCTAAAACTCTCACTAGACCAACTAATTTATCTCCATCCCAAGCTGTTAAGACTGTAGAAGAATTCATCAGCGCTTTATATAATCGACTTGGATACTATCCTGAAACCCAGCCAACAGATAAGAATAATTGCTGCACTTCCTCTTGTGTAAATTTCTTTTCCTCTATGTAAGTAATCGCCATTAAAAAATCCCTCCTTTTCCATACTTATAGTCACATTTTTTACATTGCGTCATTGTATTTTCATTATCTTCCTTATGATATGCCCCTGACCATCTGCAAATACTCTGCAAAATAGGAACCACAGAGTTCCCCTTCTCAGTAAGACAATACTCCACGCGAGGCGGAATTTCATCAAATGACTTTCTTAGCACAATATCATTTGAAATCAGTTCTTTTAGTGTTGATGCCAGAACTGCATCTGTTATATTACTCATTTCTTTTCGAAGTACACTGTATCGCAAAGTTCCTTTTCCAGCCAAAACGCATATTATTCGTGACTTCCACTTTCCACCGAAAATTTCAAGTCCATATTCAAGTGGACACCTGATGTCATCTTCCATTTTATGTTGATACATTAACTTCACCCCCTTACAATATCAAAAGCACAATACAGCAGAAATAGGCTCAATATAAAATTGATAGGTTTGTAATATTTTTCGTAAATATGCTGCATTTTAATTCCAAGAAATGCCCATGTTAAACAAGCTGCACCTCCAACGCTTACTACTCCTACACCTGCCAAAAGCAAACCTGGCAAAGTACTAATATGTGGAGCAAGATAGACCATAAGCAGAGTCATAATATAAAAATAAATTTTTACATTTACAAATTGAAGATAGAAACCTTCTTTAAATGACGCTCCTTCATCTTTTTTATCCTTTAGTGGTTTGCTCAAAACAATGGTTACCGCTAACCAAGCCATATATATACTTCCAATATATTTCAGCACAATAAGCACTGGCGTGAGATAAGCGTTCAATCCATATATGGCCATGGTACAAATAAACTGCACACATGCATAACCTGCACAGATTCCAAAAATGAGTCGTTTTCCTTTTTTCCATCCAAATTGAGTTGTAGTATTTAGGGCTAGAATATTTCCAGGACCTGGGGTAAAAGAGCAAACCAGCATATATCCTAACATTGTCCAAAAAACTGATATCGGCATTTTATCCTCCTATCTTTCTTATAAGTCCGTAGCGATTCCAGATTGCTACGCCTCTTTCATATTCAAGTGAATTTAAAACTATTATAGAAGGCTGTCTATATATTAACAAGTAACTATGAAATTTATTAGTAACTTATAAATTTACGGATATCTTTTTCTCTTAGAGTGCTTGAAATATAATTATACCAGACTCAGGAAAGCAAAATGAGTCATATGAAAAAATTGGAGGTAATACTTATGAAAGTAAATGCTTATTTAGAAATCACAATGAAAATCGAGGAAGCTAAACGTCCTGAAGCTGCTAAGGTTTATAATGATTATCGTGGACCATTTCTAGAAACAATTGAAGGTGCTTTGACAAAGGATCTATTAATTCGTGATGAGGATGTTCAGGTACTTCATGGCTTCGATAGCGTAGAACATGCACAAGCTTACCTATCAAGCTCAATGTTCCAAAATGATGTATTCGTCGGCTTAAAGCCACTTTGGAGCGCTGACCCAGATGTAAAGATTTATAGCGTGGCATAATTTCTTGAAACATAACGTAATTTATCCGTGCATCACTATTTGATGCACGGATTTTTTATAAGAATAATAGCTAGACCAAATCAACTTTCGTATTTGTACCTTCCTTTTTGAGATCACCCATTATATATGTATTTTCTTTATAATCCCTAATACTTTAACATTGTGCAATAATTTACTTAACATCCTAATATTCGAATAGTTTTTTTTAAGTTTCACATAATAAGAATTAAATGAGTTAATATTTTATTTATTATAAGGAACTTGGAAGGTGGATAATCTAATGAAAAGATTTATTGCTATATTTTCTATTTTTCTATTTTTGTCATTTAATATAAAAAGTCCAACTGTTATGGCACAACCTTTAAATAAAACCTTGTCTGAAGGTATCTATAGAATGAAAGACTTAGACTTAATGGAAAATATTATATACAATATTCAAAACGGCTCTTCTGCAACCATTTTTATGATTATAGTAGATGATAACGAGCAGATAATAGAATCACGTCGTTTACCTGCAAACTCAGCTAAATACAACATTGGACCTTTCAAATATGATGATAAACTTTTAATATTAGGTTCAGGTTCAATAACCATCACAGAGTAATAGCATCAAACTACTTGAAGTATACAAGGATGGTTAGCCACAGATGCTAATGCTAGAAAAAATACTATAAATTTTAGTATTCTAACAAATGTACACTCAATGGTTGAAACTTTTCCACTAGAACAAATAAATTCAGCATATGAAAAAATGATGACTGCTAAGGTTCACTTTAGAGCTGTTTTAACTATGGAATAGAATTATTAGTATTTTTGTTATAAACGCAAACTTAATAGAAGCAATAATATATATTTCTATTCTACATTATAAAGACAATACTACCTTTCAGTTTTAGATAGTATTGTCTTATTCCTTTACAATGATTTAAATATAATTAGGCTTAAATTTCTCTACTTCCACAAAATTAAAACTTTAATTTTTTATATTTTCATTTACTTTTTCTGCTGTTTCTGTCACGCCAGATTCAGTTGCATCTGCTCCTGTTGTTTTATCTCCTGAAGTATCAGTTCCAGCTACATCTGTTGCTACTGTTTTAGCTGATGTAGTTTTATCTCCTGTCATCGCGATTTCCGTTTTCTCTATTCCTGCTGTTTCATCTACTGTTACTGCCGCTCCTGTTGTTGTCTCAGTTTTCGCTATTTCACTTCCTATAGAATTGCTATTAAGTACTATATTCCTGAACTCGGATGCTCCATTCCATACATTCAATCCAAATTTCCCGGTTGTATAATAATCCTGAGTTATATCACATACCTTTTTACTATTTATCCAATAAATAATATGATCTCCATTTATCTCAACTTTTAAATGGTATCTATTATATTGTGCTTCTGGAACATCACCCTCTGCAAATGTAACCTCTTTCATGCCGCCAGTTCCATCTGGAACTTGTCCAAATAATCTATAATGACCCCATTTTCCAACATTAGCTATAATTCCTCCATCTCCAAAATAATTATCACCTTGAGCAAGTAATACAACTCCTGCTACATCCCCATTTGCTGGATTTTGATTATGCCAATCACCTAAAATTTTAGAATCTATATCTAAAATATAAGTTCCTTGACTTGTATCTATATTCTGGTCTGAAATTGCAAAACCGTTGTTGTTTTTGCCACCATCTACTACATAACTATCATCAGAAACATGTAAGTCTTCTGGTGTATTATCAAAAGTTAAACCTGAACCTGAAACACTTGTTTCAGTGCTTGGAGTGGCATTATTAAGGGTTACATTTTTAAATGATGTCCCTCCTCCATAAACATTTAATCCAAATCTTCCCGTATTAAAATAATTTTGATTGGTATCACAAACCAACTCATCATTAATCCAATACTTAATATGAGTACCATTTATTTCTGCTCTTAATTTATATATATTATCTTCAGTTTTTGGAACTATACCACTATTTAAATCACTAACAACGGCATTTCCATTACCATCAATCCCTGTGAATACAAACACTCTATATTCACCATTTTTATTTACATTTGCTATAATAGATCCTTCTTTGGGATTTGCAGTTTGAGATAATAGCACAAGACCTGCAGTATTTCCATCTGATACATCTGCATTAACTTCTAATGTAGATGCTACTTCACTATTATAAGTTTGCTCTGCTACCGCAAATCCATCGCCCGAACTATTTCCTATATAGCTATCCTCCTTTACATACCAGTCTCCAGCAGTAGCAAAATTAGTTAAACTTGCAATTATACTACTTGGGTTACTATCATATACGTTTATATTAATTGTTTTCCTTGACTTTTGATCCTTAGACACAGCAGTTAAAGTTGTGCTTCCTACACTTTTTGTTCTAAATGTTGTTTTTTCATCATCTTGACTTACAATTTCTAAGACATCATGATTAAATTCCCAAGTAACACCTTGCTCTGCTGTTTCTGGAACTGTAGCTGTATAAATAGTAAATTCATCACCTACTTTTTTGCCTAGATCACCTTCACTCAATGACACTAATGCAGAATCTTTACCAACAACCTCATTATTCCAAATACTACTTAATGGGTAATATTGAATTGTAGCTGTTGAGTTTCCACCAACTGAATATACTTCAATCCCGTCACTAGAACGATTAGGAAAAATTTGTGCTGAACCAGTTACTTCACCATTGTTTCCATACACCTCTACTGAGGCAGCATCCACAAAAATGTGTAATTGAATCTTACCATCAGATGTTTTGCTCATTTTTTGACTATAAGCTTGTAAGAATTTATCTGCACTTGGTGATTTTCCTGATTTAGAACGATCGAGAACTAATTCTCCTGTTGCAGTGTTATATTTAACTATAGTTTCTTGATCTGCAGATTTTCCGACTCTTAGTTTGAATCCTACTTCTGTTGTATTTTCATCTGGTGCAAACTCTGCTACAATTTCATATTGGCTACCTGATAAATTACTCATAACATTAGGCTGATCTGGAGAAATTGTGACATTATCAAAAGTTGTAGGTGATTTACGTAAAGTTTTATATTCGTCTATTGGTTGTTGTATTAAACGAATTCCTTCATCTGTGTTAACCAATTTTAATTCAGTTTGTAAATCAAAAGATCCATTAAAAGTCTTTGTTATAGGAGCGACATTATTACAGTAATCCCAGTTATTCATCCAATTAATCATAATTCTTCGTCCATCTGGTGTACCGTTTTCATTCATACCATAATAAGTTTGAGCAGCATATGAGTCTTTAGCAAAATTCATAGGTAAATGTTCATCATTATCAGTAACGAATTTCCATACGCCATCTACTTCTTTGAAATCTCCAACTCGATAATATCTGCCCCCTTCACTTAATACCCATTTATATGTTCCAGTATCTCCAACTTCTAATTTATATATATCTGGACACTCTGTTTGAATTTCATCTTGCATTCCTTCTGGATGCCAATCTTTTAAATTATCTGATGAGAAAAATCTTAATGGACCTCCTGCTACTACCATAAACCATTTTCTATCTTCTTCATTATAGAATACTTTAGGATCTCTAAATGCAGAATTATTTAATGGATCAGCGTCTGATGCTATTACAGGATTACCTTCATACTTAATCCACGTTCTTCCATTATCCTTACTATAAGCAATACTTTGTTTTTGTCTTTCTGCACCGTTATCCATATAATCTTGAGTATAAATCGCGACTAATCCTCCGCCTTCAATTCCATCAAAGAAACCAGTAGTATTATCCTTATCTATAACTGCTGATCCTGAGTAAATTGTTCCACCATCGTCTGGTGCTAAAGCAATAGGTAACTCTGTCCAATGAATCAAATCTTTACTAACAGCATGTCCCCAATGCATTGGTCCCCATACTGAGGCATCTGGATTATACTGATAAAATAAATGATATTCTCCATTAAAGTAAACCATTCCATTTGGGTCATTTGCCCAAGCCTTAGCCGGAGAATAGTGATACTGTTCACGATAATTTTCTAAATAGTTAGTTGAAGTACTCGAATCAACATCTTTATTAATACTATTATTAAATATAGTCGTAGCCGATGCAAGTGCCATTAATGCTGAATCTATATCTTTTTGCGTGGAACCTGAATTATCTGAAACTGCTTGTGCTGCATCAATCGCTGCTTTAAATATAGCCTTTGATCCCACTGAATATTGACCTACATCAGTTCCTTCTACTGCCGCTTCATATTTTGTTTTTGCAATTGTTATTGCATTTATTAGCGCTTCTTTATTAACTTGAGTACTGCTACCGCTGCTACTACTGCTATGGTGAGATTTGCCACTACTTGTAGTACTTGTTGAGTTGCTTTGTTCGCTAGCTGTTGTTGTATTTGATTTATTATTATCTGATGTTTTATCGCTATTACCTTGAGTACTTGTTTCAGCTACTTTAACTCCATTTGAATTAAATGTCTTAGTTGGTACTAAATCTGAACCTATTGCTTCTCCACTCTGTGCAAATGTATGAGTTGTTCCATTTATTGTTATGTCTCCTACCCTCATAGCTCCTGTAGTTTCATCTAAATAATAAGTTTTTCCATCTATTTTTACTACTCCAGTTTGCATTGTTCCTGATGTATCTGCAAAATACCACGTATCATTATCACTAATCCAGCCTGTCTTCATTGCTCCTGATGGCTGCATATAATACCATGTACCACTATCATTTACCCAGCCTGTTTTCATTGTTCCTGAATTATCTAAATAGTACCATGCACCATTATCGTTAACCCAACCTGTCTTCATTTCTCCTGATGGCTGCATATAGTACCATGTACCACTATCATTTACCCAGCCTGTTTTCATTGTTCCTGAATTATCTAGATAGTACCACGCACCATTATCGTTAACCCAACCTGTCTTCATTTCTCCCGAATCACTTAAATAGTTCCAATTCCCTTCATTTTGTATCCAAGCTGCTGATGCACTTACTGAAGTAAATGTTGCTGTTGTCATGGTTGCAACTGTTATCGCTATTAACTTTAACTTTAATTTTTTCATTTTTTTACCCCTTTTATCATTATTTTTAGAAATGTTTATCCTTTGATTCTATAAATATAATTATTTTAGTAATTTTAAATTTGTACTTTCATAAGAATTTACTGTACTACATGAACTCCTCTGTCTTAGGTAACGTTTACTTTACGATTAAATTCACTATATAATCATGAGAATATTGTTTTTAATACAAGTATAGACTACCCTACTAATTTAATTAATGTTAGACCTTTAATCTATAATATTAATTAGGTAATCTATACTGCTATAATAAATTTCAATTTAAAATGGTTTACTTAAAATAAGACTATGAATTAATGTTTATTGTAATATCCCAGACGCAACTCCTAAAATCCCTACTGCGAACAATCCAAAGATTATTAATAATGGATTCACGTTCTTCTTTAATAGATACATACATAAAAATGTTAGTAAAAGTGGAACTAATCCTGGCATTAAGCTGTCTAGTACACTTTGAATAGTTGTAACTACTTCTTTTCCATCAGCTTGTGTATATTTAGAGAGAACAAAAGGTATATTAACAGTTGTCCATTTTGAAACAAGACCACCTATAACAAGTAATCCAAGTACTGAAGCACCTTCTGTAAGATATCTAAGTTTATTTCCTCCCATATCAGCAACTAATTGAGTTCCTTTTTCATATCCATAGAACATTCCATACCAGTTTGTTGCAAGTCTTATTGCATTGAATCCTATGAAGAAAATTAGCGGTCCAATTATACTTCCTGTAAGTGCAAGTCCTGCCCCTAATGCTGCAAGCACAGGTCTTAGTGTTCCCCAGAATATTGGGTCTCCAACTCCGGCAAGTGGTCCCATAAGACCAATCTTAACACCACTTATTGATGCCTCATCTATATCTGCCCCATTTGCCTTTTGTTCTTCCATGGCAGCTGTTATTCCCATAATTGGCGTTGCCATAAATGGTTGTGTATTAAAGAATTCTAAATGTCTTTTAAGTGCTGCACTTAATTCGTCACCTTTATATAATTTCTTCAAAGCTGGAATTAATGTAACACAAAAACCTATTGCTTGCATTCTTTCAAAATTAAATGATCCCAATAAGAAATTTGAACGGATAAACATTTTTACTATATCACTTTTATTTAATTTCTTTTCACTCATTATTTTATCTCCTTTCTGTACTTACATTAACTCTGAATCATCAATATCATCAATACTTCTAGTTCCAGCTACTGCTACTTTACCTTCATTAGCTATTGATTTTATATGGAATATTGCTGCAATAACACCTACAGCACCAAAACCAATTAAATTGAAGTTCGTAAATGCTGCTAGTAGAAATCCAATGAAGAAGAATGGTAGTAATGATTTACTATTCATCATATTCATTACCATTGCATAACCAACAACTACTATAAATCCACCTGACACTTGAAGTCCTCTTGTAATAACTTGTGGTATAGCTGCAAGTGCTGCATTTACTGCATCTGTTCCTGCAAGTACTCCTACTATGGCTGCTGGTATCGCTACACGTATTGCTTGAAGTGATAGCCCTAGTATATGACACATTTCTATTCCTCTTGTGTTACCCTTTTCAGCATATTTATCAGCTAAGTGTTGGAAAAATACAGTTATTGTTCTCACAAATATAGTAAGAACTTGTCCTGCAGCTGCAATTGGTACTGCTACTGCTATACCTGCTCCAATTGATTGTTTACCGATTATAACAAGTATTGCTGAAATTACACTTGCAAGCGCCGCATCTGGTGCCATAGCTGCACCGACATTCATCCATCCTAATGCTAACATTTCAAGTGTTCCACCTAGTATAATTCCTGTTTTAATATCCCCTAGTACAAGGCCTACTAGTGTACATGCAATTATTGGTCTGTGGAACTGTGCCTCATCAAGTACACTTGCCATACCAGTAATTGCTGCAACTATTACTAATAAAATTAATTGTAAAGTGCTCATTTATAATTCCTCTCTTTCTTTTTTTGATTTATATAAAAAAGTTTTTATATGCTTATATAAATTGTAATTCCTTTAATCTGTCCATTAAGTTTATCTTAGTATCTTTTGCTAGTTTCCTTACCTCTAATTCGATACCTTTTTCATTAAGCTTTTTAAACGCCTCAATATCAATATCATTCATACATAATGCATTTGTAACCTGTTTATCTCCAGCCTTATAGCACATTCCTCCAACGTTTACAGATTTAATAGGTACTCCGCCTTCAACCATTCTTAATACATCTGTAGGGTTTGTAAATAAGAATAAAGTTTTAAAACTGTCAAATTTAGGATTATTATATGCTTCAATTGCTTTAGCTATTGGAAGCACATATGCTTTAATTCCTGGAGGCGCTACTTGAATTACTAATTGTTTTCTTAAATCATCTGCTGCAACTTCATCACTGCAGGCAAATATTCTGTTACACCCACTCTCCTTAGTCCAAACTGTTGCTACTTGTCCATGTATTAATCTGTCATCTATTCTTACAAAGCTAATTTCCATTTTTTTATCTCCTATCTTTTAATTTTTATATTTACTTAAATTGCGCTTATATTGATATAACTTGTTGCATAAATTTTCAATATTATTTTCCAAAGAACTTATGTATTAGCATTCTCAATTAACTTTACCTATTATAATTATGGAACTAAAAATGCAGTTATCTGGAATACTTATATAATTTCTTCATCTATATTGATATTTTTAGTTAAAACTTTTATAGACTCTTTTCCAGAGTTTTCTGCTACTCTTAACAATTCGGTTATGCTTGAAAAATCTCTGCTTCCTAGAACCTCTAAAATCATTGGCAGATTAACACCTGCTACAATTTCCATATTCTCATGTTGCATTGCGATTATGCTTGCCGCATTAAACGGGCTTCCTCCAAACAGATCTACCATAAATAGTACTCCGTCTGTTGAATCTAACTCTTTTATAAGAGTGTTATATTTTTCTACAAGTGACTCAATCCCTTCACCTGGTTTAAATGTAACGGCACCTACATTTTCCTGATCTCCAAAAATCATTTCTGCTGATTTAAGAATCTCCTCTGAAAATATACTATGGGTACCTATAATTACTGAGATCATTACTTTATCATCCTTTCTTGCTACATATATTATTTTTATATTTATATATGTAGCAATTCCTATGCCAACTAAGGATGTAAATAAAAAAATCATCCAAAACTAAGGCTATAACTACCTTTTTTTGATATTTAAATATTTTTAATTACACTATGAGTTTAAGATTTACATACTTCAAATCACATTTAACACAGTTTATTAAATAATTTTGTAGAATTAACACACATGTATATAAAAATTAAATGCCACTAACACACGATCCTTTTAGATCCATGTATTAATGGCAGTTAACTTTTAAATTTCATATTTTCAAGTCATAATTTTTTTATATATTGCGATTAAGTTTCCAAATCCTGGTTTTAATCATGCACTCAGCTTAATAGAGTTTTGATCTTAAAATCATTATCACAACATATATACTAATTAAAATTTAATCTTTTAGTTAAAGTCCTATACTAAACCAAGTTTCATCCAATTATATCAGCAATATAATATATTTCATCATCTGTTAGATTTATTGATAATGCATTTTTGAAAATCAAACTAGCTTGTTTTAATGCTTCTATAATTTTTTTGTCAAAACTTGTATCACATTCATCATATACTAGTCCATTATTCAGCAACATTCTCTCCAATGCGCATGCAACATGAAACATGATTCGTAATTTAACTGGATTTTCAAATTTTTCACTCAATAACCTTTCAGTACAATTCAAGAATTCATTTAATAGGGAATAGATCTTTTGTGGATTAAGAAATGTTATAAACTCGGCAATGGTTTCTTTACAAATATTTTCAAATATTATTTGCTTATCTCCTGTATTTTTTATAGCTTCTATCTTTTTACCTTGGATAATACTTATTAATATATTCTCCCCTGTTCCATCGATTAATTGTTCTATAGATATAAATGGAATTCCAAGATTAGGATTTGCAATACCTATAATAGCCAGAATATTATTTTCTTCCTGAATATTCTTAATTGACTTAGTTAAGTTCGTAAGCCCAAGTGAAATAATATTAACATTCTTAACACCTATATTATTTGTAACAGTTTCTACCAACTCCTTAAGCTTTATAGCTGCCCCTTTTCCAGTAGAACATACAGTAATCATAACCTTATTTTTTTCCTTAGTTTCTTGAATTGCTTGAGTGTTAATATTATTAGTGTATCCCCTAAAATCAGTAAGTAAATACGAATATACTGAATTTAAATCAGCGTCACAAACGGAACACTTTCTAACAGCTTCTAGAACTAGTGGCGTTGAAACCATATCAATACTTTTTATGTTTATTCCTGTCTTTTCTGTAATAACATCTGCAAAACTATTCAAAGATCCCATATCTACTAAAAGCAATACGCCTTTTCCCTCATCAACTTCCTTAACTTTTTCTATAACATTATCTAAAACATCTGATGGTGCTCTTTCAAGAGGCATATCAACAGCAAGAATATTATCAGCTTCAAATAGCTTTTTAGCTACATTAACCATGCTACTTGCAATTCCTGATCCATGTGATGCTACTACAATTCCAACTCTTTCTTGACGAGATGATTCTTGTATTGAATTTAATAATAATGCTAAATATTCGATCTCAACATTAGGTATACTTAGGTTAAAGTTCTTCTCAATAAGTGCATGGATTTCTTTAGCAACCTCATATTCTTTACTTTCAATTGATATCGATAAATCAATATTGGACTCATAAGAAACAGTATTCTTCTTAATCCTATTAAATAGTGCGCTAAAGTGAAGACTTGTTGCATAAATAAATCTTTCATTCAATTTTCTATTTAATCTATTTTCAGCTAGTATTTTTATCTTTTCTGAAAATTCCACAATATTTTTATCAACAATCTTTAATAGGCCTTCTCTACGACTTATATCATTATTAAATCTATCATAAAATTGTTTTAAATGAATGCTAATGTCTGTAGTAATAAATCTCTTTATTTCTTCATCATTCATGCCCTCTTCTTGAAGCACAGAAGTTTTACTCTCTATTATTCTATAAATATTAAATGGTGTTTCATAATCCTCTGTTTCTAAGAATTTTCTATTGCCATCTGGCTGAATAGTGATATTGTTAGGGATGATATTCCACATAGTTGTTTTATCTTTAGTTTGATTTCCAAAAGCTAATATTCCGCTTTTTATATTTGGAGGTAGCGTACTTAAATTTATTTCAATGTCCTTATTTGTGTTAATACAATTAAAAAAGCCCTTTGCACAAACCAATTGTATATTAGATTTTAGCTGTCCTACATTTCCATAATTGGTACTGCCTATGAGAGCTTTAATTGCTTCCGACGAAATCTTAATAGTTTTGTTCACTCTCTGTGCTTCTTTGGAAATCAAATATTGTACAAGCTCTATTTTTTCATTAACAGGTCTTTCATCAAAAGGTGGAATAGTTATTGTTATAGGAATCCTTCTAATAAAAGTCTTAAGTAGCGTAGAACTTGGATCCTCTGTTGTAGCTCCAATCAATAGCACATTCGCTTTATGCTGTCTATCTGTTTCGCCTAATTTGTTATAGGTTCCCGTATCCATAAAGTAAAATACCATTTCCTGCCCTTCTGGTGGTAATCTATGTATCTCATCTAGAAACAATATACCTCCATCAGCTTTTTCAACAATCCCTTCCTTTTCTTTTTCAGCTCCTGTAAACGCACCTTTGACATGTCCAAATATATGTGATAGAAGAAGTTGCGGATTATTAGAATAATCAGCACAATTAAATATTATAAATGGCGGATCTTTTTGTGACTGTTTTATATTTTTATAGTATTTGTACATCATATTAGCAAATAAACTTTTACCAACACCAGTACTACCAATTATTAGGGTATGCAACCCATTTGGTGGGTATAATAAAGCAGCTTTTGCTTGTTCTATTTGATTTTTCAAACTTGTATTAAATCCTATTAGCGAGTCGAAAGGTGATTTATCTTCTTTTTCCTCTAACAAATTGATAAAATCATTAATTTCTATACCTTCTTCACATTTATCATTTAAGTTTACATTTAATATTCTAATAAACTGCTCTCTATCAAAATATAGAACAGGTCTATTTTTAATTTTAATTATTTTCTTTTCTCTACAAAGAATATTAAGTTCTCTGGAAGCATTACTCCTTAATATCCCCAAGTGTTCAGCAACTTGCTGCGCACTAAATCCCTTAATTTTAAATAATTTTTCTTTAGTAAATTCCCTAGAATTTGATAATATATACTTATAAATCTTATCAATTTGCTTCATAGCATTATCACTTTCCTCTAATCCCTAGTTTTAATTTTTAGTACTTACCATTATATATCCAAATCTATAAATAACACTTCTATTTAAATTTCCAACTAAATACTTACCTAATTTCTTATTCAAAGCAATTATTGTACCAAACAAGAGTGTAAATAAAGCATATTATAATAAATTTAAGCTTAAACCAGCTTCACTTAATAAAAATATTTACTCTTTACACTCTTCTTTTTAATTTACACAATACAGACTTTCATTAACACACTTTTTCTATTATTTTTTAGTACAATTACACTCTAATATTATTTGTTATATTTTTTCACACTAATATATATGTTATAATTGAGCCTCTAAATTTTTGACCTAGCTGAGTACTTTGCTCATTAGAAGTTTAAATATAAATTTATTATTGCAATATATATTAAAATAAATTTCTTACTTCACTTAAAATAGGCATTGATGCAATTGCTCCATAATTTGTACATGTAATAGCACCTACTTTATTAGCAAATGTAATTATGTCTTTCCATTCTTCAAAGCTTATATTTTGTTTATTCTCAATATCAGATACTTGTTTTAATACAGCTCCAACAAATGCATCTCCAGCACCAGTTGAATCTACTTGCTTAATTTTAATGGATGGAATTATTCCATTCTGTCCACCAACACTTAGATACGTCCCTTTAGATCCTAGCGTAATAGTTACAACCTTAACGCCTAATTCATGTAGTTTATTAACTCCTGTTGTTATATCTTTTTCCTTAGTTAATAGAAAAAGTTCTTCATCACTCAATTTAGTAAAATCGCTTTCTCTTATGAACTTAATACTATCTTCAACAAACATTTCTAATTTATCTGGCGTTATTAATGCATCACGATAATTAGGGTCAAAAGATACATATATATTATTTGATTTTGCATATTCCAATAATTTAAAATATGTTTTCTTTAATTCACCTTCTAAAAATCCTGTAGCGGAACCAAAATGAATGATATCTGAGTTATCTATTTTTGATAAATTAATATTATTAAATGAATATTCTCCATCACTGCCTCTTAGAAAATCAAAATTACGCTCACCATTTTTATCTATACCAACTAGCGCTATTGTTGTACTACTTTTTTCTACTGCCATTTCTGTATTTATATTTAAATCTTTTAACAATTCTATTAAATGTTTTCCAAAGTAGTCATCACCAACTTGTCCTAAAAAATAAGCATTTCCATCTAATTTAGAAATGCATGCTGCAACATTTGCTGGCGCCCCACCTGCTTTTTTCTCGAACTTTTCTCCATCTTTTAATCCTTTATTATCAACACAAACCATGTCAATTAAAAGCTCTCCTATACAAAAAATATTTTTACTCATCTTACTCCTCCATATATCTTAGTTTATATTCATTAAACTATAGAAATTCACTTTAAAAACTAACATTTATTTGAAATTTTCCACTTATCTATGTACTTAAAAGTGGCTAAATTATAAAACCTAATTTAGTCGCTTTTTTAAACACATCTAAATATAATCCTTAATTTAAAACAATACTATGCTTTTCAATACTTACTTTTGCTTCACCCTTAGCACAAAACGAAATATCTGTTGCATCTAAGTTAGTATAAAAAGTAGATGTCATTACTTGTTCGCCATCATTTGCAAATATTTCAACAGAGTATTTATCTATAATTAATCTTAGTTTAATCTTTCCATTTTGATTTCTTATATTCATTTCTCTCTTATGTAAGGAATCACAAAGTTTCCCTGAATAACTTCTATCAAATGAAATGATATCTTTTCTTGGATCAAAAGTAACTAATGTTTCATAGTCATTATTTTTAGCAATTTTAATTATAAACTCTTCGCAATTTGAACCATCAATTTCCAGAGTCATATCTAATTCTCTTCCTGATATACCTTCTAACTCCACATTATCTTTAATTAATACATTCTCGTATTTAACAGAATTCTTATAATAATTCCTAATTTCTCTAATTGGATTTTGGATTAGCTTTCCATCCTTTATTGTTAGTTCTCTAGGAATGCTCATCATTCCGCACCACTTAAAGTCACTTGGAACAATATTATTTTCCCATGATTGCATCCATCCTATCATAATTCTTCTTCCATCTTCTGCTTCTAGAGTTTGAGGAGCATAAAAATCCAAACCAAAATCTATAGTTCCATAATCTTCTCTATTAAACGTATGATTTTCCTTATCATATTTTCCAATTAAGTACACCGTATTATGTCCATTATGGAATTTTAGTCCATTCGCCTTTACTTCCATTGGTGAAATGATCATGATATTATTTCCATCAATATTAAAAAAGTCTGGACATTCCCACATGCTACCTATCTCATTTTTACTTCTATCCAGAATACAAACAAAGCTCCATTCTTTCAAATCACTTGATTTATATAAAAGAATTTGTCCGCTTCCATCAGCATGCCTGCTAGCTACTACAGCATAAAAACCATCATCTTCTTTCCATATCTTAGGATCTCTGAAGTCTTCTAAATTACTACCTTCTGGTAGAGAATAACTTGTTATCACAGGATTACAAGTTAGCTTTTCATAATTTACTCCATCTCCAATTGCAATACATTGAGTTTGTCTAATTATATGAGCCCCATCTTTTTGAACTTTGTCCAACACTCCAGTATACATGAGTATTTGCTTTCCATCTGACTCTACTGCACTTCCAGAAAAACATCCTCCCATATCATATTCCTGATCTGGCGCAAGAGCTGTTGGTAACTGCTCCCACTTTATAAAGTCCTTTGTCTTACTATGCCCCCAATGCATTGGTCCCCATTTAGTATCGTATGGATAATATTGATAAAAAAGATGATACTCCTTTGCAAATTTAGAAAATCCATTTGGATCGTTAATCCAGCCGACTGGTGATGATAAATGAAACAATGGCCTCTGCTCTTTTGGTATACTCTTTATAGATTCTTCTTCAAAAACTCTTGCTTTATTTAAAATTTCACTACTATTTCTCACTACATTATTCATAATCATTTCCTTTCAATTATCTTAAATATTATATAAGCGACCATACAAGCCGCTTATATAAGTTTTTTATTTTGCAAAGTATGCATCTAAATATTTTTGTTTAATTTCTAATATTTTTGATAAACCTTGATCATCCATTTCTTTTAAATAAGAGTCCCATTCTTCATCTATTCCACCATTTAAAATCCATTCAGCTTTCTTACGTTCTGTATATGCCTTTACTGCTGTTTCATATTGAGTAAGTTTTTCTATATCTTCTTGAGACATAAATACAGGTGGATAATTGTAATCAGCTTTCATATCTTTAACATAAGTTTTATGAAGTATATCTAATCTTTCTTGGGCATCATCTGGAGATGTTGTATACTTTCCATAATAACTATCAAGAACTGCTAATGGTCCTGAAACAAATTGATTTGCACGAACTTCCCATGGTGATGCTGTACCTAATTGTAAATGCTTTAAAGTTTTATTTTCTGTTAACTCAAATACATTTTGATTTTTCTCATCACCATATGTTCCCCAGTTATCTTGTATTGATTGAAGAGGATCATATAACTTATCTATCCATTTTGCTGTTAATTCTAAATTTTTATTTGCCGATGTTACAACACATCTTCCTAAATCAAACCCATATCCATTTGATCTAGTAGCATTAACAGTTCCATTAGGACCTGCAAGTGCTGGAAGTGGAATATAATCATCTTTGTTTGCAGCTATATTAGCTTTATCCCAAGTGAAAAACATACCGTAACGATCATTTTTTCCTTTTGCTACAAAAGTATCCCACTTTTGAGTAAATGCTTCTGGATCTATAAGACCTTCTTCTTGAAGCTTGTGAAGCCACTTGATACCTTCTTTATATCCATCTTGAGTAGTTGAATATACAACTTTCTTATCATTAGTCACCATATAATGATCTCCATTGTCTCCCAATCCAAAAGCCCCAAGTATAAATCCTGGATCTTCATTTCCGCCAACAGCATTAATAATAAATGACATTGGAATTACATCTGTTTTCCCTTCAGGGTGTTTATCTTTAAATGCTTTTAAAACTGTAACTAATTCATCAGTTGTTTTTGGTACTTGAAGACCTAATTCATCAAGCCATTTTTTATTTATCCATGGAATATCTCCAACAGCTTGAATAGCTTCCTTTCCACTTCCTAATTCCTCTATCCATGGGAATGAATAAATATGACCATCAGGTGCAGTAATCATTTTCTTATACTCTGGTTTTTCTTCTAGAACTTTTGATAAATTTGGCATATATTTTGTTATTAAATCTTCAACTGGAATAATAACTCCTTGTTTTGAATAACGAAGTAAATCATTATTGTTCATACCAGCATTAAATACTACATCTGGAAGTGTATCTTTTTTTGATAATGCTAAATTCTTTTTATCAGGAAATTGATCATCTGTATAGCACGTCCAATCGATATGCACATTTGTTTCTTTCTCTAATCTTTGAAAAATAATTCTTTCATTTGGGTCTTGAGTCGAAATTGATGGCGCACTTGTAAGCATTTTTAAAGTAGCTGTTTCTTTTAATGGAAATGAAACATCCTTTAATGTAGCTGTATCTGTTTTCTTGCTTGAGCTACTACATGCTGTAAATGATAATACTGTTAACATAGCTAAAGAAATACTAACCAACTTTCTAATTTTATTTTTCCTCATATTATTTCCCCATCCTTTTTCTATATATATTTTTTTATCCCTTCACTGATCCTGCCATTATTCCCTTATCAAAATACTTTTGGAAAAATGGATACATAACTAGTAAAGGTAAACTTGAAACAACAATAGTGGAGTATTTTAGCAATTGTGCCATTTTAGCCATTGCTGCTGCACTTTGAACATCTGCAATCATACCAGGTCTTGGTGTATTTTGAATTAAGATTGATCTAATTACTAATTGCAGAGGTTGCAATTTAGTATCATCTAAATAAATCATAGCATCAAAGTAACTATTCCATTGAGCTACAAATTGATATAAAAGTAATACTGCAATAATTGGTTTACATACTGGAATCATTATTTTAAAGAAATGTGTAATATCACTTGCACCATCTATAGCAGATGCTTCTCTTAACTCTTTTGGTAAGCTTTGAAAATAAGTTCTTGCCAGTATAATATTCCATACATTAATTGCACCTGGAAGTAAAATCGCCCACACTGTGTTAAGAAGCTTTAGATTGTCAACCAAAAGATATGTTGGCATCAACCCTCCGCCAAAAAACATAGTAATAATATATAAAGTAGTAATAATTTTTTTCCCCACAAAATCTGGTCTAGATAATGGGTATGCAGCTAAAAGTGTGGCTCCAACTGAAATTACCGCATAAGCAGTAGAATAGAATACGGAATTTAAAAATCCTCTTAAAAGCATATCGTCTTTAAATACTCTTGTATATCCTTCTATTGACCATTTACTAAAATCAAATGTTATTCCTTGATTGTTTAATGTATTGGGATCCATAAAAGAAGCAACAACTATATATATAAGTGGTATAATAATAGCTAATACAAAAAGTATTACGCCTACATAACCACTTATTGTAATAGATTTATCAGAAAATGATAATTTTTTGAATTTTTTCATTTTCATTTTTATATTCATCTTATATTCCTTCTCCTTCATTTAATTTTTTAACAATTGAATTCACAACTATTAATAAAACTATATTAATAACTGAATTAAACAAACCTACGGCTGTTGAAAAACTATAATCTCCATTTAGAAGACCCATTTTATAAACATAAGTTGGTAAAATTTCTGAAGTTGGTAAATTCAAATCTGTTTGCAAAGCTAATGCTTTTTCAAAACCTACACTCATAATATTTCCTGCTGATAAAATAAATTGAATAACCATAATTGGCTTAATTGCTGGTAAATCAACATTCAAAATTTGTTGAAAAATATTCGCTCCATCTATAACAGCTGCTTCTGTTAATTCTTGACTTGCATTTGAAAGAGCTGCTGTATAAATAATTGATGCCCAACCAGTTGCCTGCCAAACTGAACTAGCTACATATATAGTCCGAAATGCACTAGGCATTGCCATAAAGTTTGTAGCAGTTCCAAAAAATTGATTAACTGGCCCAATCGGTGATAAGAAAACTATAATCATACCTGAAATTACTATTACAGAAATAAAATTAGGAGCATACAAAATTAATTGAATCTTTTTCTTAATTCCCTCACTCTTTATTCTTGCTAAAAGTAAAGCAAGTATAATCGGTAACGGGAATCCCCACAATATTCCATATAAACTTACCTTTAAAGTATTCATTAACAAAGTCATAAAATCTGGGGAAGATAAAAATCTTTCAAAATGTTTTAATCCTACCCACTGACTATGGAAAACTCCCGAAATAGCACTATAATCTTCAAATGCAATTAGTACTCCTCCCATAGGAATATACTTAAAAATAATTAACAGTATTAGTGGCGGTAGCGTGAAGAACAGATATAATTGATAATTCTTTTTGATATACTTTAACTTACTATGTATTTTAGAGTTCTTTTTATTAATAATAGGATCTTCACCATCTAATCTGTTAAAATTAAATCTTGTACTTTTTACCCCATTCAAACTTATTTCCCCTTTCATTTTATTATTTATTTTTTACATTTGTAACACAAACTCAATTTACCTTTACAAATCCACTCTGCTTGTTAAATCTTTTTTGTAAACCTTATCTTTAATTTATAAATAGATATTACCAGATTTTCATTACATTTGTCAATATAAATATTACATTTTATCATCACTGCGTTTTTACATTTGCACACAAAATATATTATATCTCTTTTTATTTGCCAGCATTTATGTATATATAATTATTTTATTTTACATTTGTCACTTCATTTGTTATACTAATGTCAATAACAATACTTAAAATATTGATACAGATTTTATATGACAAAGAAAGGAGCCTTTAATAATGCTAAATAAGAAAATAACGGTTCAAGATATAGCCGATGAATTGGGGATTTCAAGGAATACAGTTTCTAAAGCTTTAAATAATACTGGAACATTAGCAGAAGCTACAAAATCTAAAATTATTCAAAAGGCAATTGAAATGGGTTACAAACAATTTGCATATGTAAACAATGTATCATCCATTTCTCCCAATTCATCTTTAAATAAAGAAATTGCACTATTAACAAGCAGTATGCCAAACAGTTCCCATTTTGGATCTCATCTTTTATCAGGTTTTGAAGAAAAGATGAGCACTCTTGGCTATAGATTGTCTATGTATGTTGTTCGTGATAATGAATTAAATTCCTCAAGCTTACCATCGAACTTTAAACCTGAGTTGGTTGATGGCATAATATGCATAGAAATGTTTGATAAAAATTATAGTGAGCTTATATGTGGATTAGACATTCCTACACTATTTATCGATTCACCTAGCACCCACAACAGTAAACCCGTAAATGCTGATATTCTTTTAATGGAAAATTTCCATAGTACTTATAATATTATTAAAACCCTAATTAATAATAATAAAACAAATATAGGGTTTGTAGGCGATATATATCATTGTGAGAGTTTTTACGAACGTTGGAAGGGTTATTGCTCTGCTCTATTAGATTCAAAACTCTCATTTGATATTAATAATTCTATTATCGAAAACGACAAAGAACCTTATGCTGATCCTGAATGGCTTGGTAACAAGATAATGAACCTTTCAGTTCTTCCTCAAGTTCTTGTATGCGCAAACGATTTTATTGCAATTAATGTCATAAGAGCTCTAAAACATAAAAATATTTCTGTACCTGATGATATTTTAGTATGTGGATTTGATGATTCAATGGAATCAAAAATAATTGAACCTCATCTCACTACTGTTAGTATCCCAAGTTATGAGATGGGAGATATTGCCGCAGATTTGTTACTTTCAAGAATAGATAATCCATCCATTCCATTTAGAACAATCCATGTTCGTACTTCACCTAAGTTTAGGGAATCTACTGGGAACTTACTGAATAAGATTAACTTTTAACCAATTAAAAATACCCTATAAAGATAAACAATTTAATAAAAGTCCATCTTTATAGGGCAGTTTTATATTAAATAAAATATATAAGATTAAAAAAATATCTTATCAATCGTCTTTCAAATATAGTCGTAAACTTCAATAAAGTTTCCATTAGTGAAATTTCTTGATTAGAAGATTCCATAAATTGAAATATTAATAAGCAGCTTTAAATATATTTACGATATCTCTTTCATTTCCTTTTCTTGGATTACTAAATGCATTTCCATCTAAAAGAGCTAGTTCTGCCATATGTTCAAAATCTTCTTCTTTAATTCCCATTTCTTTCAAACTTGCTGGGATTCCAACATCTTTTGAAAGTCTAAACATAGCATCTATAGCTTTTTCTGCTGCTTCTATTACTGAAAGACCTGAAATATTTTCTCCCATAAATTCTGCTATGTCAGCAAATTTCTTAGGATTTGATATCATATTATAACGTTCAACATGAGGTAATAGCATAGCATTTGCAACTCCATGTGGCATATCATATAATCCACCTAATTGGTGAGCCATTGCATGTACATACCCTAAATTAGCATTATTAAATGCCATCCCAGCTAGCAATGATGCATAAGCCATGTTTTCTCTTGCTTCAAGATTTTCTCCTAAAGCTACGGCTTGTCTTAAATTTTGTGATATTAGTTTAATAGCTTGTATTGCTGAAGCATCTGTTACTGGATTTGCATCTTTTGATACATATGCTTCAATTGCATGAGTTAAAGCGTCCATTCCTGTAGCTGCTGTTAATCCTGCTGGTTTTTTAACCATAAGCATTGGATCATTTATAGAAACTAATGGTAAGTTTCTCCAGCTAACTATAACAAATTTTATTTTTTTCTTTGTATTAGTTAATACACAATGACGAGTTACTTCACTAGCAGTTCCTGCAGTAGTATTTACTGCTACTATTGGTGGTAATGGATTGCTGAGTGTTTCTATTCCAGCGTAATCATAAAGATCTCCTTCATGTGTTGCAGCAATTCCTATTCCTTTACCACAATCATGAGAACTCCCTCCACCTACAGTTACTATCATATCACAATTTTCATTTTTAAATACTTTTAATCCTTCTATAACATTAACATCTTTTGGATTCGGTTCAACTCCGTCATAATATGCAACATCTAATCCAGCTTCTTTTAAATATTTAACTGTTAATTCAACAGCTCCACCTTCCATGTCTCTTAAAAATTTATCTGTAACTATTAATGCTTTTTTTCCACCTAATATTTTACATCGTTCGCCTACTACTGATACTGAATTTGCTCCCATAAAGTTTACACTTGGTACTAAATAATCATACATTCTCATATAAAATATTCTCCTTTTCATTTTAAAACTATTTATTAAAAATTTCTGCTGCAGCCTTTGCTATAGCCATATCTTCTTCAACACTTCCTCCGCTTACTCCCACGGCTCCAACAACTTGTCCATTTTCTATTATCGGGAAACCGCCGCCAAAAGGTATTATTCTGCAGTTATTGGTTAATTGTAATCCATAAAGACTTTCTCCTGGCTGAATGTTTGGAGTAACTTCATGAGTTCCTATTTTTAATGCTGCTGAAGTAAATGCTTTGTTGATTGCTATATCAACACTTGTTATAAAAGCGTTCTCCATTCTGTGCATAAGCATTAAATTTGTCCCTGAATCTACTGCCGCAAAAACTATTGGCACATTCATTTCAGCAGCTTTAGCTTCAGCTGCCACAGCCATTTCTTTTACTATATCAAGGCTTAATTGTTTTATTTCATTTAACTTCTTCAAGATTCACATCTCCTTTCATAGACATGTTTTTTAGTCGCCTTCAGAATATTACTGCGCTCCAATTGTGCAAGGTATTCCCATAATTTCAACTAAAGCTTTTAATCTCTCCATTTTATCTTCACTAGGAGATTTCAATTCTCCTAGTAAATAATCTCTTCCAATAGCTTCATACTTATTCTCTCCATAATTGTGGTATGGAAGAAGATCAATTCTTTTAAGGTTTGTTAATGATTTTGAAAATTGAGCTATTTCTCCTATACTTTGTAAATCTGCATTAAACCCTTCGATTACGGGAATTCTAATTATTATTTCTTTAGTCAATTGATCGCTTAACTTGATGTTTTTTAATATAATATTATTGCTTACGCCTGTAAATCTCCTATGAACTTCATCATTCATACTCTTTATATCAATCATAGCTAAATCTATATATGGCATTACCTTTTTTACAGCTTCACTATTCACATACATTGCTGTTTCAATAGCAGTATGCCATCCATATGATTTACACTCTTTTAAAAGCTCCACTGCAAAATCAGGTTGGAGTAACACTTCGCCTCCAGATAATGTAATTCCACCATTTGATCTTCTATATTGGACACTATCTTTTTTTAATTCTTTAATGATCTCTTCAACACTGTATTTCTTTCCTTCAAGGACAAGCGCTCCATTTAAACAACTTTCAACACATCTTTTACATTTAATGCATTTACTTTTATCTATTCTATATACTGAATTCATATCAATAGCTGAAGTTTCACATACTGACTGACATCTTCCACATTTAGTACATAAATTTTTATTAAACATTATTTGAGGAGCAACTTCTTGTGATTCTGGATTACTACACCATAAACATGACATATTACAACCTTTGAAAAATACTATAGTTCTTATCCCCGGTCCATCATGTAATGAAAATTTTTGTATATTAAATATGACACCTTCAATATCTTTACTCATCACTTTTTATCCCCTCTGAAACTTTTTTACATAACATGTTCTGTTCTTGCAATGATATCATTTTGTATAGATTTATCTAAAGAAATGAATTGCGCACTATATCCAGCAACTCTAACAATTAAGTCTTGATATTTTTCAGGATTTTTTTGTGCTGCAAGTAATATTTGTTTATCTATTACATTAAATTGAACATGAAAACCTTTTTGATCAAAATAACTTCTTATCAATGCTGATACATTTGTTAATCCATTATCACCTTTTAATGCCGATGGATGAAATTTTTGGTTGAATAAAGTTCCATTTGAAGCTATAAAATGATCCAATTTGGCAACTGAATTACAAGCTGCAGTAGGGCCAGACACATCACATCCTCTTGATGGAGAAACCCCATCAGCTAATGGTTGTCCAGATTTTCTACCATCTGGAGTAGCACCTGTTAAAATTCCGAAGTATACATTTATTGATGATGGATATAATCCTGGTTGAAATTTTCCACCTCTTGGGTTTGTATATTTATTAACTTCCCTACAGTATACTAATGCACCTTCTCTAGCTAAATCATCAACTTCATCAATATCATTTCCAAACTTAGGAGCTTTTTTTAGTAATGCTTGTATTTCTTCTGCATTTTCAAAATCATTATTTAATGCTTTCTTTAATTCTGAAGGCGTAATTTTATTTTCATCAAACACAACTTTTTTAACAGCAACTAATGAATCTCCTATATTAGCTACCCCAACACCTTGTGGTCCACTAAAGTTATATTCTGCCCCACCATCTTGAAGGCTTTTCCCTCTACCAATACAATCATCAACCATAGATGACAAGAAAGGTAATGGTGCTCTTTCTGCATGTGCAATATCTATACAATTATCAGCACAACACATATGTTTTACAAAATACTCCATTTGAATCTTATAGGCATTCATAAATTCATCAAAAGATTTCATTTCTTCAAAATTTTGAGTTTTAGGTCCAATTTGTTTATTTTTATCTAATCCAGAATTTATAGTTAACTCTACTATTCTAGCAAGGTTAAAGAATGCTGAATCATGCCATCCTTCTGTTTTTCCTGGCTTTTGTGGCTCAACACATCCAATTATTCCATAGTCTCTTGCATCTTCTAACGTAAGTCCTCTAGCAACTAATGCTGGAATAATAACTTCATCATTATAATAAGCTGGAAGTCCTAATCCTTCTCTAGTTAATTCTGCTGCTCTAAGCATGAATTCGTCTGGAGTCTTATTCCATATTCTTACTGATAGAGATGGTTGAGGTAATTTAACATGTACTGCTGCTTCTAATGCCATATATGATATTTTATTTGTTGCATCTTTTCCTTCTGAATTTTGCCCTCCAACGATTAAATTTTGGTACATTGGATAGCCGCCAAAATGCTTAGTTGAAATCTCATCTCTTACTTTATTAATATCATTTAATTTAATCCATATACAATCTATTAACTCTTGAGCAAATTCCTCTGTTATATTTTCATCATTTTCATAATATGGATACATATATTGATCAAATCTAGCTGGCGAAATAGAATGTCCATTAGATTCTGTATTTATTATTGCGTGAACAAACCAAAATGATTGACACGCTTCATAGAAAGAAGTGGCTCCTTCTGCTGGAACCTTTAGACAAATTTTTGCTATTTCATTTAATTCAGATTTTCTTTTTAAATCATTTGCATTGTCTGCAAGCTCTTTAGCCTTTTTAGCATATCTATTTGCATATATTATTGCTGCTTCGCAGGAAATAATAACACTATTTAAAAATTTCTCTTTCTTTATAAAATCAGGATCTATACTTCTATTTTTCTCTAATTGTTCCTTTGCTTCATTTATAATCCCATTAAATCCAATTTTTAATACTTTCTCATAACTTACGGAAACATGTCCCACTCCATTATAGTAATAATTTCCTACAGTAAATACATCGGAATTTACTGCTTCTCTTGTTTCTTCAGTCATATATGAAGTTGCTAATTCACTTGTTGTTTTTCCATTCCAATATTCAAATACAGCTTTTAATTTTTCTTTACTTTCCTCTGAAATTTGAAATGCATCTCCAGTCCTCTTGTCTAGTCTATTTAATTCATCTTGTAACCATTTATTAGAAAACTCAGGGAATACTTGAGAAGATCTTGGTTCTTTAGTTAAGCTTCCTACTATAAGTTCTTCTTCTCTAATTGTTATAGGGATATTTTCCAATATATGCTTCAAAGCCAATGCCCTTCTTAATATTGCCGGTTGACCTTCTGTTTCTTTAAATGATTCTGTTATTAATACTGCTCTCTCTGATTCTACACATGGTTTAGCATTTAATATTTGAGCTTTTAAATTATTTATTCTTTCTGTTTGGGTACTAAATCCTTTACTTATCATTATAATTTCCTCCAATCATAATTTCGCTTGGCTTAATCTAATATTATCATCGTATTGATAAATTTTTAACAAAATTTATTGCTTAATATTTGTACTTTCTTGCTATCTTATCTTACTTTTTTATTTATTAGTATTTTCTTGTTTAATGATAACGTTTTTGTTGATTCCTCTAAATTTAAAATTTAACATTCTTGTTTGTGCGCAATAGTTTTCTTTAAATTTCAATTTTTATTAAAAGTTACATTAAAAATAAAAAGCTATCCGATAGTGATAAAAATCATTATTAGATAGCTTTTTGTCTTTAATTATTCTAATTACTATTTCTATATCCTGATGGAGTTATTCCTACTGCTTTCTTGAAAACTTTTGAAAAATATCCTGATTCATCGTATCCTAAACTTATAGATATATCTATTATAGACATATCTGTATTATCTAATAGCTGCTTAGCTTTTTCTATTTTATATAAATTTATATAATCACTGAAATTCATTCCTGTGTTTTTTTTAAATAATTTACTCAGATAAAAAACACTTAAATTACAAGCTTTAGACACATTTTCTAATGTTATTTTTTCATTATATTTTTCACTTATATAAGTTAAAACTGGATTTAAAACAGTGTTTATCTCTTTACTTCCAATCAATCTTTCCCTAATTATATCATCATGATTATCTTGGCTCATAAATTCTAAGAATTCATTCATAATAATATTTATTTTAGATATATTATTAAGAGTATATAACTTATCATTATATACATTAAGATTTGTATATGCCTTATTTTTATCTCTCATTTTAATAAAAATATTAATCATTCTATTTAGTAAACTTATACATTTATCTTTATAAATATTAATATCCCTATTGCATAACAATTCATATCCATATAATAAATTCTGAAGTAAATCCTTAATATCTTTTTCTTCATTAAAAATTATTTTAGATAGAATCAATAACTCTTTTTCTTTTAATTTATTTTCATTTGTTGCTAGATTTATAATATATTTATTTAACATATTATAAAAATTTTCTAAACTTATTGGTTTTAATATATAATCATCAATATTTAGATCAACTACTTTATTATTGAAATTATAATATTCAATAAGTAATATTATAATTTTATCTTTATTATTTTCTTTTATAATTTTTGAAGCCTCAACTCCATTTATTCCTGGCATCTCATTATCTATAATTATTATATCTGAATTAACTTCTTTATCAATTTCTATTGCTTTTTGGGCATTTTCTAATGCGGCGACAATGTTTATTTTAATATCTAATTTATTAATTATTTTTTTAAGTGCTTCTAGCTCTATTCTCTCATCATCTACTAACATAACATTACACATTAATATTACCTACCTTTCATCAATTGGTAAGCTTATTGTAACTTTTGTCCATTTATTAAAATCACTTACTACATTTATAAAATAATCATACCTATAGAAATTTTTTATTCGTTGTTTTGCAGCCACTATACCGCTTAAAGAGTAATTTATATTGTTTTCTTCAGAATTTATAAACTTTAATTTTTCTTTTGATATTCCTATTCCGTCATCCGTAACTGAAATTATTATGAATTCATCTTTTTTATCTACAACTATATTTACATCCCCAACATCTTCTTTTTCCATAATCCCATGAACTATAGAATTTTCAACAAACGGGAAAATGCTCATAAATGGAAGTTTAAAATTATCTACATTGCCTAAACTAATACTAAAACTTAATCTATCACTAAACCTAATCTTCTGCAAATTTAAGTAATCTAAACAATAATCTAATTCTTCTTTTAATGTAACTACTTTATTAGATTTATAAAATGTATTTCTTATAAATTCTGTAAATCTGTAAGTTAGATCACTTGTTTTTTCTGCATCTTCTATTAATGCTAGTGAATAAATATTATTCATTATGTTAAATACAAATTTAGGACTTATTTGAGTATATAGTGATTTTAATTTTAATTTTTCTAAATTATTTTGTAATTTAATTTGTTCAGTTTCCAATTTGGTAGACTGCTCACTACTTTCATTTAACTTCTTTACAGTTATCTTATGCATCCCTTCTTCTACTAAATATTTTGATAAGTGTAGAATCATTTGGGATATATTTTTAATTTTTTCTAGTGGAATAGTTGGAAGTCTATTATATGCATATATAAGCTCTTGATCTCCTCCTAGATCACAATTAACATTTGTAACACTTTCTAAATATTTTTGTTCATCTTGATTTATAAGAACTTGTCCAGCCATTATATCTCCTATATATTGCCCTTGAACTATAATAGGTACCGCAAAATCTACTAACCCCTTATGACATATGTATATATATGGCTTTCCTGTTCTTGTAGCTTCGATTCCACCTCTTGAATCACATCTTTCACATAATTCTGATTGTTTTTTGTCGCGGCGTATAATACTGCAAAATTCTGTACAGCAACTATGTTTTGTAACAGGTTTACCTTTATAATCAGTAGTTATAATAGAAATTTCTGTAGCTTTTGCAATATCGTCTTGAATATTTTGGAAATCATCGATACTTATTATATCCTTAAGATTAATAATGTTATTCATTCTTCATCACCACAATCATCCTTCTTTTAAATTATGTAATTTTAAACTATATTAACTCATTGTGATAGTTAAACTCACTAGTATCACTTACAACTACAAGAGCTCTCATAAACTTACTACTCTATCATCAAAATAACAGTAGCTAATGATAATAGGCAAGAGTTGAAACCACATTTTCTTAGCTATTTAATATATAGCTAGAAAGTCTAAATGCCTGTATACATCTATTAAAGTGTCTACAGGCATTAAATATTTTCTATTAGGTTCTTTGATAAACTATTTTATTGCCTCTGAAATTTCTGTGAATATTACCCCTAATCCATATGCTCCTGCATCTGGATATCCTAAACTTCTATCACCAACGGTTCCCGCACGTCCCATACGCGCTACTATTTCCTCTGTCTTTTTTGCTCCTTCAACAGCTGCTTTAGCTCCAATCTCAAACGCTTCTTTAAAATTAATGTTTACTTTTGCACAATCTATCCAAGCATCAGCACATGGTACTAGAGCATCTATTAGTGTCTTGTCTCCAACGACAGCTCCTCTTCCAAAAGAACGTTCTCCAGTAGCTTGAATTCCTCTAACTGCTGCCTGTATCATTTCTGCAAATTCTGAAACTGTTAATTCAGTCTTTTCTGATACTTGCTTTCCTGCTGCCCTAAATGCAGATCCCCATATTGGACCTGATGCTCCTCCACAGTATTCCATTATTACTAATGAACATGCATTTAAAAATTCTCCTATTGTTTTATGCTCTTCTAAAAGAATTTGTTTCCATTCCCTTTTTAGCTGCTTAAATCCTTTTGCCACACTCATACCAAAATCTCCGTCTCCAGCGTGAGAATCCAATTCACAGAATGGTACTTCATTTTTAATAATAACTTCACTCATTTTATCAACAATATAAATCATATTATCTAGATTTACTTTTTCATTATTAATACATGCAAATTTCTCACTAGTTTCTACCTCAAAAGCAACTTCATTTTCTGCATCATCACTCTCTTGCAATGCTGCATATTCAATTGCATCTACGGGTCCAGAAACTTTAAATGATGGAGCATCACATTTTTCTGATAATAACTCTTTAAGTTGTCCATCTAGCTTCATTAATGACACCGATGCACCTTGCATATCTATGCTTGTCATATAATTTCCTACAAAAGTTCTACATATATTAATGTTTCTCTTTGCTAATTCTGCGGTGACAGAATTATTAAATAAGTATAATTCTTGTAATGGAGTTCCGCCAAATCCATTAATCAACAACGCAACTTCTTCATTATTTGTTCCATCTATTTTCATATCCTTTAAGATAGAATTTATAATTCTTTCAGCTAGCTCATCAGCTGTAGCTATTTGTTCTCTCTTAATTCCAGGCTCTCCATGAATTCCAACTCCAAATTCCATTTCATCTTCTGCTATTTCAAATGTTGGAGTCCCCTTAGCTGGTACTGTACATGATGAAAATGCAAATCCTAAGCTTCTGACATTTGAAACAGCCTTTTCAGCAATCTTTTTAACTTCTTCCAATGATAATCCTAACTCTGCTGCTGCACCTGCTATTTTATGTACAAGAACAGTTCCTGCAACTCCACGACGTCCAACAGTGTATAAACTATCTTGAACTGCAATGTCATCATCTACTTTAATATAATCAACCTTAATTCCATCTTCACTTGCTAGGTATGCTGCATTTTTAAAGTTCATCATATCTCCACTGTAATTCTTAATAATTAATAGTGTTCCTTTTTCACTACAGGTAGCTTTTATTGCTTGATAGATTTGGATTTGAGATGGTGAAGCAAATACGTCTCCACATACTGCTGCGTCTAACATTCCTTTGCCTATAAATCCTGCATGGGCTGGTTCATGTCCACTTCCACCACCACTTATTACACTAACTTTATTTTTATTAATATTTTTCTTCTTCATAACTTTATATTTTCTTACAAATTCTAATTCCGGATGTGCCATAGCTATTCCATTACACATTTCCATTACTACATTTTCTGCTTTATTCATTATTTTCTTCATTACTTAAACACCTCTATAATAATTTTGTAATATTCAACATATTCTGCGACAATAATTACTTCCAATTCTTAGACCTTTATTGGAAATGAAATAAATCTAGCTTTACATGTAACTAAATTTTATTTAAAGCCATTTCTTTTAATACTATTTTAATTTCTTCTATATTTTTATTCATACTGCATTCAACAGCAGCTGTTATTACACCTTCAACTAAAGGAGCGTCTATAATTTGAATCTTTTCCTTCATAGAATCATCCAAAAATTCTATAGCCATGTCTGTATTCATAAAGGCACTTCCAAGATCAAAAAATATCATTACACCATCTTCGCTATAAACTTTTTCTATGGCTTCAGTTATTTTATTAATACCAGTTCCAATTCTATTATCTTCAGTTCCGCCTGCGGCCTCAATCTTAACCTCTGGTGCCATTTGACCTGCAATATCCTTAACACCTCTCGCTACTAAATCACTATGAGATACTACTACAATTCCAACCATTTTACTTCACCTCACCTCTAAAATTCTTCCACTATTGTATTAAGTATTAGATACATTGAAGTTGCTCCAGGATCTTGATGACCGATACTTCTTTTATCTAAATAGCTTGCCCTTCCTTTTGTTGCAACTATATTTTTAGTGTTTTCCATTCCACTTTTAGCTGCCTCCCTAATTGCAATTAAAATATCTTTTGAAGATTTGTTTTCATCTAAAGCTTTTTTACCTGCTTCTATTGCTGGTGCTAGCGTATCAATCATAGTTTTTTCACCTTCTGTTGATTTTCCCCTCATCTTGATTCCCTCTAAAGACATTTCTAACACTCTTATAAAGTCATTTATATCCATACAGCTTTTCTTTGTAACTACGCTTGCTGCTTTCATAAAAGCTGTTCCATATAATGGACCAGATGCACCTCCAACATTACTTACCAATGCCATTCCACAATTTTTTAATATATTACCTAAATCATCTTCTGAAATGTTATTTACTTTTTCTACAACGGCCTTAAATCCCTTGCTCATGTTAAGACCATGATCTCCGTCTCCAATTGCTGCGTCTAACTCACTTAAATATAATTTTTCTTTTTCTATAACAACACTTATTTTATTTAAAATGTCTTTTAACCTATTACCATTAATCATTTCTAACCTCCTGAAGTATACTTTTAAAATACTTTAAATCCTGGGGTATTAGCTTTTGCATCAAGTAAATTCTTAAGTTCTTCATCGAGCTTCAATATTGAAATAGAAAATCCCGCCATTTCCAAGGATGTCATAAATTCTCCAATAAAAGTCCTATGAATTCTTATTTTCTTACCTTCTAATATCTCACTGACTTTTTTATTAATTATATATAGTTCCATATTTGGAGTTGAGCCTAAACCATTTATAAGAACTGCAACTTCTTCTCCATTATTTATTGTTATGTCATCTAATATTTTATTCATTAAATGTTCTACTATCTGGTCTGCACTTGAAATCTTTTCTCTATGAGTACCTGGCTCTCCATGTATACCCATTCCAATTTCAACCTCATCTTCACCTAAAACAAAATTTGCTTTTCCAGCTGCTGGTACTATACAAGACGATAAAGACATTCCCATACTTCTAACATTGGCTACAGTCTTATCTGCAACTCTTTTTACGTCCTCTAAAGTACTTCCACTTTCAGCCTTAGCCCCAGATATCTTATGAACAAATACAGTCCCTGCAATTCCTCTTCTTCCCGCTGTATATAAGCTATCTTCTACTGCAACATCATCGTTTACAATTACTTCTTCTACTTTTATTCCTTCCATTTCAGCCATTTCTCTGGCCATTTCAAAATTCATAACATCTCCAGTATAGTTTTTTATTACAAGCAAAGTCCCTTTTCCATCATCTGTAGCTTTGATTGCTTCATATATTTGATCTGGAGTTGGGGAAGTAAATACTTCCCCACATACTGCACCATCTAGCATTCCATATCCTACATATCCAGCATGTGCAGGTTCATGTCCACTTCCCCCTCCACTTATTATTGATACTTTATTTTTTGACTTATCTGCTCTAAGTATCACATTTGTGCCATCTAATTTTTTTAAATATTCTGGATAAGCAGATGTAAGTCCATCTAACATGTCCACTAAAACATTATTAGGATTATTTATTAACTTCTTCATTACTTACATGCCTCTTTCTTTAGCTTATAATCTTTACCTATTTTATCTGCTGTAACAATTGCTGCTGCTACTGCCTCAATAGTTATTGGGAATGGCATAGAATAAATTGATTCTTCTTTAATACATGACTTTTTAGCAACTTCCATAAGTTCCTCTTCTGTAATGCTATCTACACCAATATCTGATAAACAAATTGGTAATCCTACTTCTAAGCAAAAATCTAATACTTGATTCAATTCTTCTGTAGGCGCATTTTCTAAAACTAATTGTGCTATTGTACCAAATGCAACTTTTTCACCATGGAAATATTTATGAGTACCTTCTAATATAGTTAGTCCATCATGAATAGCATGAGCTCCAGCTAATCCACCACTTTCAAAACCAATACCTGATAAAAGAATATTTGTTTCTATAACGTTTTCTAAAGCTGGTGTAACTAAATTGCAATCTGACGCTGCTTTCGCCTTTGCTCCATCACTGATAAGTGTTTCATAACATAATTTTGCTAGTGCTAGCGCTGTATTAGTTCCTTTTGCTTCACCACACGTTCCTTCTCTATATCCGCAAGGTAACCCCGCATTTACGTTAGAATATGATTTTGAAGTTGCTCTTGCTTCAAAATATGTTGATAATGCATCTCCCATTCCTGAAACTAAAAAACGAGTTGGTGCCTTTGCAATTACTGTAGTGTCTATTAAAATTACACTTGGACTTTGCTTAAAATAAGCATAGTCATCAAATGCACCTTCTGGTGTGTAAAGAACTGCTGAATGACTTGTTGGTGCATCTGTAGCAGCTATAGTTGGAACTATAATTAATGCTTCTCCTTCTGCAACACATTTAGCTGTATCAATCGCTTTACCACCACCAAGACCAATTGTGCATGCACACTTGTTTTTCCTAGAAAGTTCTTGTAGTCTAGCTACTTCTTCTCTAGAACATTCTCCTTTAAATCCACTTTCTACAAAAGTAATTTCAAACTTTTCACAAGTTTTATTTAGCTTATCCTTGACTCTTGCAACATCATCCTTGTGTGCTATTAATAACGCTGATTTTCCAAAACTCTTAACAAAATAACCTAAGTTTAAAATTTCATCTTCACCTTGTACGTATTTAGTTGGACAAATAAATGCTTTTCTCATAATTGATTTCTCCTTTTCATTCAAATATTTTTAAGTTGCTTTTATTATAATATCGTTTTCAAATAAATACATTGGACTTAAATGACAAGAATTTACGATTTCAAACCGTAAATTCTTGTCATTTAATCGATTAATTGTATTTTTCTATTTATCTGACATTAAATAAATATTGTTTATATAATGAAAAGAAACTGTTTAAAAATGTTCTAATACATTTTTAAACAGTCTCTTAACAATTATTTTTTCTTACAATATTTCCTATAAAGAAATGGCGTTACACCTTCATATTTTTTGAATATTTTTATAAAGTATCCTACTTCACTAAATCCAAGTTCATCACTAATTTCATTAATCTGCATACTCGTTTCCTCTAATAAGCTCTTTGCCCATTCAATTTTTAGTTTAGATACATACGTTGAAAAATTCTCTCCCATTTCCTTTGTAAACAATCTGCTAAAATAACTTATGCTAATATGACAAATCTTGGCCATTTGATCTAATTTAACGTTTTCACTTTTATGTTCATAAATATACTCTATTGCTGGTTTTAAATTATCATTTACTTTAACATTATTATCATTACTTAAAGTGCTATCTTTAATATAAGCATTTATTATAGCATTAGACATTTCTTTTTTTGCATTTTCAATATTCTTTATTGTATAATCCTTCAATGTGTTTGAATCTATTTCAGAATGTCTTTTCATTACCTTTTGATACATATCTGAAATCAAATTTTTTTCTAATGACTCCTCTACCAAGTAGTTGCATAAAGAAAATAACATATCGGCAATTTTATTTACTTCCTCATAAGATAATACAGGCAATTCATAGTAATATGCTTTAAAATCCTCCAAAGCCTTTTTAGCTATGGAGTTTTTAGGTAAAACTACTATTTGCTCTAATATGCTTTCAGCATCGGCATTTAATAATTTTACCTGTCCTGCCATAACTGCCCCAATATATTTACCTTCAATCATTATTGGAATAGCTATATCTATTATATTGTAATGGCATAAATACATATATGGTTTATTTAAGCGGACTGCCTCAAGCCCACCTCTCGAATCACACTTTTCACAATACTTTACAAGTTCCGAATTACCTCTTATTTCATTACAAAATTTATGACATCCACTGTGCTTAGTAACTGGATTACCTTTATAGTCAACGATTATTATTGCCATCCTTGTAACTGCTGAAAGAGATTCTTGTAGACTGTCCCATTTTTCTAAATCTATAAGCTTTTTTAAATCAAAACTATTTTTTATCAATTTTTACTGCTCCTCATCTCTATCAATAATATACATATTATTTTATCATATTACAGCAAAAATATATTAATTATTTTATATATTAGTATTCTCTTTTAATGCTAAATCGAAGCAATATTTCAATAATTAATTAGCTCCTAATACCCAAGGCTCCTGAATAGTGGTCTTTAAATTATTATAAGCATTAATGAGTGTTCTTAGTGATGAATCTAACTGCTCGCTTTTTAGAACTAAAGCATTATAATTATTTTCTGTCATCAACCCTACATCCACTTGTGTCTTTGCATATTTAAGTTTTGTGTTAGTTGACTTTATTGTATCATTTAAGTCATTTATTTTATTTTCCAAGTCAAGCAACGTTGAATAAGCTTGCTTTAATCCATTTTTCAGACTCTTTTTTGAATCATCAAGCTTAACTTGTGCTTCCTCTACTCCATACTTACCATCTACATATGCTCCATACTTACTAAGATCCAGATAATACTTCAATGCATTTTTTTCATAATTTATAATTTGAAGAGCATAAGAACTAAGTCCAATAGAATAAGCACCTTCGTCTAATTCAACTGCTCCTGTAGCATCATCTTTTTTCATATATGAAGCTGGAGATGGAATTCCATCAGATGGCATGCTTGGAATATCTTTATTCATAATATCCTTTACGCCATCATCCTTTAAGTCATCTAAATAATCCTTTGTAAGATTAATTAATTTCTGATTATATTTCAAATAAGTTTCAATTTTATCATTTATGTATTCATCACTTGAACCATCAATTTTAAATAAATTATATTCTATATTGGGGTCTAAAGTATAATTTGATAAATTCAAATTAGTTAAGACTCCTAAATAATCCATACTATCCTTTAATGAATTTTCCTTTGAGGTTATATCATTTTTTAAAGAATTAATTTCAATCTGCTTATCCGTTAATTGATTTGAGGTTGCCATGCCTATTTGCACTTTTGTTTTAATAGTTTCTAAGTCTTTATTTTTTATATCTAAATTTGTCTTGGCTTGTCTTATATCTATTTGTTTTATAATAATTGCATTATACTTATTAGTGATGTCACTCGATATTTGATCTTGTAAAAAATCTTTCGACTGATTTGTTTGTTTTTCTAGAAGCTCAAGTTTATCATATGGAAAATCATATATTTTTTCACCAAGGCTCTCATAAAAGTCATTAGTTTTATCCTGAATATCTTCTTTCTTTCTGTACATGGATATTTGCTGAGACTTCAAATTTAAATCTTCACTATTAGTTATAGCTGCATTTATAACCTGATCTAAAGTAAGAATTGGTTTACCGTTAGATGATTGTCCATTTATTATTTGGGCACTTACTATTTCATTATTTTTTTGATTCTCTATTGCTAAGACTGGATTTATACTTCCGCTTACTATACTTAATCCAATTCCAATAGCAACTATATTTTTTATATTCTTCTTCATTTATTCTTCCCCCTTGTATTAAATATTTCCAATTAATAGATTCATAATTCCATTTGAATAAACATATAGTGTTCCACAATGAGAACTGAACTTATGTGAATATCAGCCGAAATTGAATCCATATTTGTTCCATGCGACTATGAAATATATCCTAACTAAAAATAAGAATTATGCTTTTGTGAAATGTTTCATTAGGGATTTGATGGTTTTGATTCTTAGATTAGAAGTTGTTCCAAGTATGCTAGTTCAAAGCTCGCCTTTGAGGCTAGCATGTTGGGTGCAACTTGTGATCTTAGAATCATCCATCATAATTTCCTTAGAAACTGGAACAACAGCATAATCCTTATTTCGGCGAGCTATTGCATAAGTTCGGGTCTATCATAAGTTTCTATTGATATTTTTTCGTCTTCTTCCTTTGATATCTTCTTATTTCTATATTTACTCAGTGCAATTCTAGCTGAATATAATACAATCCCTATTAAAAACCATTCTTCTGCATACATTATTCCACTTTTTATATATGGTAATATAACATCCCATCCAACTGCTTTTAAGTTTATGAATTTTAATGGAAGTGCTACATTCATAAATGGCCAAATATTTTTAATTATTCTAGGAAGTCCGCTAGGCATTGCATACTCTGGGAATGGAATTCCACTAGCTAAAAAGGTTACTATATTTATCATGGTAAAAAATTGAGTGAAATATATTAAATTATCAAATAATGCTGCAAATAAAACTCCAATAGCTGTAACGTCAATAAGGAATATTAAAGTCAACGTCAAGTATTCTAATATATTTCCACGAAGAGGCAAATCAAAGTATTTTCCTAAAATGCATAAGGCAATTAAGCTTGAAAATACTGATATAAAAAGAATCATTAAAACTCTTGCTAAAAGAATAAGTATGTTTTTCACAGTATCTTTTGATTTAAAATTGATTAAAGTTAGCTTTTCTCTAGTTTTTATTAAAGCAGGCACTAAAAATGTCATAAGAAAAGTTCCCTGTAGCAGATATGGTACAAGAGAATACATCAGGTATCTTATATAGCTAAGCTGTGGTTCATAAAGAACACGCTCACTATATGAAAAAGTCGTAATGGCTTTCTTTGCATTATATGGCATCATATTTTTCCCTTCAAATACTTTAAGTTGAATTCCAGCATTTATAGTTCCTGTGACTCCATTACAATATGCATATAAATTACTTCCAACAACAACGTTTGTTTCATCTATTAATAATGCAACACTAGGGGATTTCTTTTTGACAACATCTTTGTTAAAATCTTTAGGAATAACCATTCCCCCACTAACCTTTTTCTCCTTAATCGCTTGTTGTAATTCTTCTTGTGAATCTGCATAATAATTAATATTAACACCTGGACTCTTTTTAAGTTCTTCTATTATAGTACTAGATAAAGATGAGTTATCCATATCTACTATTCCAAAAGGAATATTTTCAATATAGACTTTACTGAAAATACAAGCCACAAAAATTACTATACTAATGTGAAGTAAACTAAGTGAAATGATACTTTTTTTATCTCTAGCTAGAAACTTCAGAAACCTCATCTTTTTTCCTCCTTCTAATAACTTTATTTAAAATTTTCTCTTTAATATTAGTTCTTTTCTTTGAAATACTTTTAATTAGCAGTATAACTAACATAATAATCCATGTGAAAATCATATATTTTATCAAATAATATAGATTAGGCACTACATAATTAAAATTTAATCCTAAAAGAGATAAGTCTCTCATTGGAATTCCATAATATAGGAATGGAATAATTTTAGATAATTTTTTAAACATCTCAGGTGCAGCCATTAGTGGAAATGTATACCCTGACAGTAAAACAAAAGATGAAGCCATAAGGCTAGAGCTACTCACTGCTTCTAGCTTACTTTTTATAATCAATCTAAATAAAATCCCTAAATTTATCATAGCAATACTAAAAGTTATAGTTAATGCAATTCCAGCTTTAACTGATCCTCTATAAGGCATTTGAAAATATTTATATTGTATAAACATCAATAGAAAAATTGAAATTGAACCTATTAATCCAAAAATAATGCTTTTAATTAATAAGAAAAAATAGTTTTCTTTTTCCTTTACTAATAATGCGCCAAGTGAAATAATTCCTATCTGGGCAATTCCAATTAACATTCCTTGAAGTAAAAAATTAGCTGTGCTTCTTGCTGAATTCCCTAAAAATATAGAATCAGTTTGTATGGGAATAATATTATTTTTAATTTCCTGAGGCATTATCCCAAGTTTACCTTCCCCAATCTTCATTAAATAACTAACTTTAATAGTCCCTAAAATTTCAGCTATTCTAGTCTTACCTGCACTTACTGCTGACATCTGGGAACCATCATAGCAAACCATGATTTTAGGGGCCTTTCCATCGTTTAAGTCTTTAGCAAAATTTGCAGGAATGATAATACCAACCACGACTTTCCCTTCATCCATTGAATTTTTAACATCATTATCATTCTCACTATAATTAACTACATTAAATACTTCGTTTGTATTTATTTTAGTAATAAAATTTTTACTCAAAGCTGAATCATCATGATCAACTATCATTGTAGGGACATTTTTTACTACATGTTCACTATATGTATAACCTAAAGCATAACTAGAAATAGCTGGTATTATCAAAAGTAACATAACAGAAACTATAATTTCTTTAGACTTTATAAATCTTTCTTTAAGCTTCGATACTATTTCCTTCATACCTATTCTCACATCACTTTCCAAAATCAACAAAAGCAGTCATTCCAGAACGGAGTGGCTTATCGTTATCAGTCAATTCAACTTTAACACCATAAGATAGTACATCAAATTCACCATTATCATTTGTTGCTCTTTTAACTGCAAAATCAGCATCTTTATTAATTCTAACTACTTTCCCCTTAAATTCCTCGTCCTTATATGCTGGAATCTTTACAGAAACTTCTTGTTCTAAGTCTACTTTAGATAAATCTGTTTCTCTAACATTACATAATATTGATGGTTCATCAGTTTTAGTAACTACAATAAGCTGCATTCCTGTTGATATAACTTCTCCTGCTTCAACATTGACTTGTGTTATTGTCCCATCTTCTGGTGCGGTAACTGTAGCATAATTAAGATTTACATTAACTCCTTGAAGTGCTGCTTCCGCCTGTTTTATTTGCCCTTCAACTGCTTCAACTGATGCATTTGCCTGATCTACTTGTGCCTGAGCAGCCTTTATATCTTCTGGTCTTGCACCGCTTTGTGCAATATCATACTTATCTTTTGCTACCTGCATTTGAGTTTCAGCATTATCAAAATCCGATTTAGGAATTGAACCTTGATCATATAAAACTTTTAGTCTATCTACAGTTATCTTCGCAAGATCATAAGCAGACTTAGCTTGGTCAATTTCTTCTGGTCTTGCACCATTTTGAGCTAACTCAAGCTTTGCACTTGCAGCATCCCTAGCTGCCTGCGCAGCATTTAGCTGAGATTTTGCTGTTTCAATTTGAGCTTGTACTTGAGCTTGTTGAGCTGCCAATGTATCACTATCAACTATAAGGAGAACATCTCCTTTCTTTACATTATCACCTTCCTTAACTTTAATTTCTTTGACCTTTCCAGGAATTAATGTATTTACATTAACATCTGTCATGTCAACATTTGACTGCACTATTAAATTACTCTGAGTCTGCTTTACTAGCTTGTCTCCAGTTAATGTAGATACTGGCGTGCATCCTGTAAATATATTAGCTACAACCATTGAAAATACTACTAATGCTGCATTTTTTACTTTCATAAAATTCCTCCTAAAATATAATCTAGAAAACTTTATTTTCTAAAATTTAAACCTCATAAATTGTATATTTATTGTTAACTTAATTAGGATTAATACATATATTGACATTATATTTTTTATGAATTATCCTTTATATAGACACAGGTCTATTATAGAAATATGTGGATTCTTATTCAATAATCAATATTAATGGATAAGTCTGTTAATAAACTAAAATGGTAAATTTGTCTATTAAATGGGGGATTACAAATGACAGATAGGCGTAAAAGAAAAACACAACAAGCTGTTCAAACTGCTTTTGCTAAATTAATATCAAATAAAGATATAAAAGATATTACTATAAAAGAATTATGTGAAGAAGCAGACATTAATAAGAGTACATTTTATTTACATTACAAAGATATTTACGATTGTGCAGATAGTTTTATGAATTATGCCGTCGATAAAACCATTAAAGTTATAGAACCTTATGATTTTACCGAGTTAATAAATCACATGCCAGAAATAATTGAAAAAACATTAGATATATTTAGGGAAAATAGGGATCTTTATGTTCCATTTTTCAATTCACCAAGGCACTCTTTTTCTATGTATAAGACGAAACAGCTTATTATTAAAAAGCTTTTAGAAAAAACTCAAAATGATGAAAAATCAAGACTTGTAAATAAGAGTAACATCTCCTTTATTGTATGTGGACTTTTTGGTATTCTTGAACAAATAGAATTTGATGAAATAACTCCTGAAATAACTTCAGTACTAACATCTAAAATTCAAAATGGATTTATTCCTTCTAAAGATAATCATTAATTTAACGCAACATGTTAATAAACCCTAACGAACTAAAATAAAAATGAGCAACTGAAATTAAATTACAATAAAAAAACAGCCTAAAACACGTTGTATTATGCTTTAGGCTGTTTCCTCGCTATCCATATTTAATATTTATAGCAGGCTCTTTTATTCATATTCGTATCCATTATAAGTTTGCTATTTTGGAAATTCACAATGTACATTTCACAATTAATGCCAAATTTTTGAAATATCTTTAGAATTATAATGAAGAATTATCCTTGCAATATATTAAAAAAAATCCTCTTTTATCTTCAATTCTGTAAATAAAACATTATAACCACTATCAATAGGGCTGCAGCAATATATCCCACATTTAACATTTTTCTTTGGACTGTGTAGATGACAAATTCTAAGTTGTCTCCAACCTTTATTTAGAACATTAACCTCTATTTTATAGTCGTTTCCTTGTCTGCTAATTCTAAATTCAGCTTCATCAACTTGTTTATCTAACTCTTGTGTAGACCAATCTGAATATCCCAAATTAGTTACAACAGCACCAAGTTTTGGAGGATTATCTAACTCATATTCTATAGAAGTCTTCAGCCAATTATCCTCATCCACTCTTACTGCCAATCCACACTGGTCAAATTGATTGATTGGATTAAACTTAACCTTTGTTGTCATAGTAAAGTCCTTTTCGATTTCTATATAAAACATATGAGCATTATCATTTCTAAACCCATAATGAGTCCTTTGCCAAAAATCAGTTACCTTATCAGGTTCCACGTAAATTCCCTTTTCTCCCACTTTCCACACTTTAGGTTCATATAGCCACTTCATCTTATCTACTGACGAAGGATCATTTACTAAATCAATAAAAACCTCTGACTCTTTTTCTAATATTTTATCATTTTTTATTATTATATCTGCCTTTGCCTTAGGATTATCTATTGAAAAATGCTGTCTTTGAAGCCACATGAAATAATCTCCATAAAGATCTTTTTTATCTTCATCACTTCTTTCTATGGACGATGTAAAAGTACAATCTAACCATACGCTTATATCAAAATTAATATCTACAGTATTCTTAAATATTAATGCTCCCTCAACTATAACTATATCATTACTTTTACATGCATTTTCAATTTCATTTTTTATTGAAGAAAAATCATAAGCATTTTCATAGTAATACTTAGATGGATTAATATTACTAAGAGATTCTTTTAATACATCTTGATTCTCCTCTAAAGAAATTGTATAAACATTATATTGGCCTGGGTATCTTTCTTTTAATTTATTAGCGAAAGTAGTTTTCCCACTTAAACTTATGCCGCTAATACCAATTAACGCCTTTGAATTTTCTTTCACTTTTTCATTTATTAAAGAATATAACTTTTCCATGATTAATACACCAACTCCCTCAGTAATATTTCTTATTATATTTTAGCATATGAAATAAAATAATAAATTAAATATGCCCTTCATATTTCGTGCCAGACAGATATGTAAATTCTGCTTATAGCCGATCTACTAGAAGAATTTACTGTCTCAGCATGATGCGAAATATGCAAACATACTAGGCTATTATTTTTTAGTTGTACCTTAATGTAGATTTATAATAAATAATTATACTACATAATTATTTTCAGAAGTCCTCCTAAAATAATCTTCACATAAATTAATTGATTTATTTAACTTGACAAAATAAGGAATTAATATTATAAATATATATATAATAAATGTACTTATAATAAATATATATATTAAAGGAGATGTTAAAATGGAGTTAACATTCAAATTAGAAGTAAATGCACCTAAGGAAGCTATTTGGTCTTATTATGCTGATCTTGAAAAAAGACATGTTTGGGAAGAAGATTTAGAAAGCATTAAATTTAATGGAGAATTAAAAACAGGAACCACTGGAACAATGAAACTAGAGGGAATGCCAGAGATGTCTTTTACTCTTACTAATATAGTTCCTAATTGTTCTTATTGGGATAAAACTGATGTCCCTGGGGTTGGAGGCATATATTTTGGACATGACATATTGCAACAAGATGGTAAAACTTTCATTCAACATACTGTGAGATTGGATAAAGAAAAACCATCAGAAGATGATTTAAATTTTCTTTGCAATGTATTTTCTGATGTACCTAAATCTACTATGATAATTAAAAAGGAGGTTGAAAAATAAATTGGAATTTCCATCAAACCGCTTTAAAGATGATGCAGAATCATCAACTGGACTTCTTTTTATTCGCGTATATAATAAATGGCATTCTATTATAAATCAAGAATTACGTAAATTAGGAATCACTCATCCTCAATTTGTAGTGCTTACTACCTTAAACTTTCTTAGTCAATCTGACGATAATGTGACTCAAGTAAGTATTTCTAAAATGGCAGATATGGATGTCATGTCAGTATCACAAATCGTTAAGGGATTAGAAAAAAAGGAATTTATACAAAAAACTGTAAATCCGAAAGATAGTAGAGCAAATGCAATTATACTACTACCAAAAGGACAAGAAATAGTAAAACTTGCTCTTCCTGTTGTTGAAAAAATAGATGATGATTTTTTTGGTATTTTACAGGAAAATGAAAAACTCTTTCGTAAGTATCTAAATCAACTGGATTAGTATCTATTTAAATATCATACCAAAATAAAAAAATGGATAGAGCTCAAAACATCTATCCATTTATATATATATGTTTAAATTCACAATGCACATTTCACAATTCACAATTACAGCTAAAATTCTTACAATATTTTTAGAGTTATGATGAAGAATTATTTTTGCGGTATATATATTTAAACATATTATACATTAAATATAATTTTTATATGGGAAACTGGCTTTTGTGCTGAATTAAATAGACTACTTAGTAAGAACTTTAAATAGTTAAAAGCTCTCTTCCAAGAGTTCTGTCATATATTTTTTTATCATTTATTTGCGCCAAATTCCATGTCACTGAATATTCCATTCTTCTTTTAAAATCGCATATATTACATCATCAACCCACTCATTGTTAAACCAAAAACTTTTTTTAAAATGTGCCTCTTTTCTCATTCCAATTCTCTCAAGCAAAGTAATAGACTTTTTATTTTGAGGATCAACCGATGCCGTTATTCTATGTTTATTTAAAACATTAAACAAGTAATCTATCACGCCTGTTACTGCTTCAGTAGCATACCCTTTTCCTTGATATTTTTCAGATAATGTATATCCAATTTCAACTTGCAAATTATCTTCATCACAAAAGTGAATACCAACATCTCCTATAAACTCATTATTTTCTTTAATTATAATTCCAAGCTGGTACCATGTATCTGGTATATTGGGAATTCTTGATACTTTTTCAGAAATAAATTCCTCTACTTCTTTAAGCAACTTAGGCCTCCAAGTTTGAAATTTACCTACTTCTTCACTTGAACGATATTCAAAAATTGATTCAGCATCTAAAAGCGTAATACACCTTAATTCTAATCTTTCCGTTAAAATATTTATTTCACTTGCATTCATTACTTTTTCCTCCACTAGTATTCCGTGTATTTTGTTTAGTGTTACCTTCATGTGGTAATTATAACATAGTTAAATAATCATTATTAATATGATATTTCTTCTCTATTGCCATATGACCCCTTTGGACAAATACTATATTGCTTACTAAAGGCTGAACTATAATTGGAAGAACTGTATCCATAATTAATTCCAATATCAGTAATAGTTTTGTCTTTTTCAACCTTAAGACTTACTGCACTTTGATCCATTTTTACACGTTTAATAAAGGAATATAAACTTATTCCTGTTTCTGCTTTAAACATTCTACTAAAATGATATTTTGAAAAATTACAGTAATTGGCAACATCTTCAATAGAAATCTCCTCATCTATATGCTGCAAAATGTATTCAATGCTTTTATTTATCAAAGATTTTTTAATTATCACTTTAAGGCTCTCTTCCAAATACTTTTTACATAAACTAAAAATTTCGTTTTGATAAAAGTTTACTTTCATTATAAAGAAATATTACTGAAATGCTGATTTTCAATAACAACAATAAATAGAAAATATAAGCTTCACCAATCATTATTTTCATATTTATTTTATATTAAAAACATCTCTCACTTCTTTAGATTATAACATATTTTGTAAACATGACATTGTTCATGACACATTGCAATCACTTATAAAAATAGCCTTAGACAATATATAAATGCCCAAAGCTGTAAGTCATATTTATTATATAATTCATCGTATCAGTATAAAATACTAAAATTTCTGCATTCCCCATATTATTAATAAATTAAAAGTATATAAGTATCTATATCAAATAATACTTAAAATATATAAGTCTCTCATTTCTATTTTATGAATTTTCGTCTATATACAGACAGTAACAAAATAATATCAAAAACAATTAAATATATTCCCGTAGGCATACTTATAACTTTTGAAACCATTAGAACAAGTAACAATATAAATATTGTTAAATTTAGTATTGAAACTCTACTTATTTTAGGTTTCTTATCTGAATCAGACATTTTTTGAAGTTCACTTATTTGGTTATAATGCTCTAAACATGGTATTGTTGTAAAAATAGAAACTGCCATTATTGGTATAGAAATAATTAAAAGTACTGTATTATATATATCAGGTAAATAGCTATATTTAACAAAAGCCATTAAAATAAAAAGTATAATAGAACAAATAGAAAATGGTATTGCCATCTTTTTTAGCGATTGATACATGCTTATATGCTTTTCTATTTCAGTATCATTATCAGTATAAATTTTTTTTGTTCCTTCAGGAGCACTAAATATATGAATTATATTTCCTATCGAACACACATTAGTCCATCCTGCTTCATTAAAATATAAAAAATATTCTTCATCTGGATTTATTCTATAATCTAAAGCATATTGAAGTTTTTCAGGCTCAGCTTTTTTTAATTTATATCCCATAAATGCAAATTTCTCTAATTTCCATCCTCTACTAGCATATTCAGATAGCATCTGCATTTCCTCGTACTCAGCAAATGATAATCCCTTACTCATAATATATTTTGTACCAAACATCTATTATAACATCTCCCTATCATTAAATGCATTCTCAGCAATTTTAACCATTTTACGCTTTCTTTCAAGCTCATTTTTTAAAGATTCAATCCCTTTATCAGTTATTACATAAACTTTTTTCTTTTCTGATTCTTGCGTAAGTTCTATAAATTCTGCATCAAGAAGTTTTTTTATGCTAGTATATAATGATGCAGGTCCTATTGAGAACTCCCCTTCTGACATTTCCTCAACTGATTTCATAATTAAATAACCATGCTTAGGCCTTATTAAAGATAATAAAATATAGTAATACGCATCCGTAAGTTCGCCCATATCTAAAGAATTATTTCTAGCCAGCTCTCATACACCTCCTCTATATCATTTAACGATATATCATTAAATAAACTATATCATTAAAAGATATATATGTCAATAAATGATATAGTATATTTCTTAATATAATACTATTATTGGTAGATTACCTAAATAGCGGTATTGTATTTGCAGAATTTATTATGAATTTTCTTCTTGAAACAAAACAAGAAGTTTTATGCTTCTACTTCAAGTCGGGTTATTCTTAATGTCACTATTAATATTGATTGTGATTCTTATATGAAAAATCCAAAAAATGGTACCCCTTATTTTCAATGAACTGCTCCTTGTTAAGTAGACAGTGAAAATAATAAATAATAATTTAAGATGCAGATCAGTAGATAAAACATTCATGAAATCAGCTTATAGGTGTATTCTCACAGGGCGAAATATTGAATTAAAGATTATTTACTATTATAATAAAACTAACCGTCTCCTAACTTTTGTTTTGATATACTAGGTACATAGGTTGCAACCTTACAAAATAAAAGTTTATAACGGAGGCTATATTATGAATATAACAAAAAAAATGAAAACAATTGGTTTTACTTCACTAGCAGCATTAACATTGATAGCATCAACGTCTATGGTATCATTTGCATCAACTGAATCTAATAAAACAGCTAAGACTTCAGAATCAGCTACAACAGTTAAGCCTGACCAGATACTTATAAGCAAATCTGGTGACGGTATTAATATAGAAACAACTACAACAGATAAAATTGACAATACTAATTTGAGTAAGACTGGATCAACTAAAGCATCAGGAACTAATGCACCAGATATGCCTAATCAGATATTTATAAGCAAATCTGGTGATGGTATTAGTATACAAACAACTACAACAGATAATCTTAACAATGTTGATTTAAACAAAGTCGAGCCAACAAAGGCAGATAGCTCTAAATAGTTTTGGAGCAGTAGCTATACATGCTGCTGCTTTGCTTTTTATACCATGCAAAGGAGATTATAACAAGATGAAATTACTTTTAGTTGAGGATGAAGAAGATTTAGCCGCAATTATATCAAAAGGTTTGAAAAAAAGTGGATATGCAATAGATAATGCTTACGATGGTGAAGAAGCAGTATCTATGTATGAAATCAATGAATACGATTTAATCATTCTAGACCTAAATCTGCCAAATCTAGACGGATTAGAGGTCTTAAAGGTCATACGGGAAAAGGATATTTACACGAAAGTACTTATTTTATCTGCTCGTAGCGATATAGAAGATAGAGTAATTGGTTTAGATATGGGAGCCAATGATTATCTAATTAAACCATTTGACTATAAGGAACTAGAAGCAAGGATACGGATGCTTTTGAGAATTTCCTTCACACAAAAATCAGCAGTGCTGAAATGCGGAGATCTTAAAATAAACACTGTTTCCAAAACTGCTTACCTTGGTCAGTCTTCGTTACTATTAACAAAAAAAGAATATGAAATATTAGAGTATCTTTTCCTTAATAAAGATATGGTAATAAGCGCAGAACAGTTTATAGAGCATGTATGGGATAGCGAAGCAGATTTATTCTCAAACTCTTTAAAATACCATATCCATTCAATAAAGAAGAAAATGAATGAATTAGGATGTAATGTGGAGTATATAAAAAATATCAGGTCTCAGGGCTATATTTTGATGGAGGATAATAATGAAGTTACTGAATAAGGTTTCTATTAGGATGAGAATCACTCTTTTGACAGGTGGAATATTATTTGGAATATCTTTACTTTTAACATTTTCTAGTATGTATAATGCTAATGATAAATTTGTACTGCCAAATGAAATTGCAATAACAAAAGACCCTACCTCTGGTGAAATAAAGATATTACCGATAGAAAATAACAATACTTTAAAATCTGAAAAAACCTCTTCGTCTCAAATGCTTCTGGCAAAAAAACAATTTGATATATGGAGTTATATATATTTAATTATTTTTTCTAGTATAGGAATGATAGTTACTTATATAATTACAGGGAAAGCCTTGAAACCTTTGCAGGAGTTAAATGATTCTATTATTAATATTACAGAACATAATCTTAAAGGTAGAATACCTGCTTATATTGTAAATGACGAAATTGGAAACTTAGTAACCTCTTACAATGCAATGTTAGAAAGACTAAATGAATCCTTCTTAAGGCAAAAACGTTTTTCTTCAAGTGTATCTCACGAACTAAAAACCCCACTTTCTATCATGAATGCTGGCTTACAGGTTCTTCATATTGATGATGAACCTACAACTGAAGACTACAAGGAAACAGTAGAAATAGTAGAACGTAATACAAAACGACTGATGAATATTGTAGATGATTTATTTGTACTTACAAATGAAAGTTGTATAGATATTGCAGATGAGATAGATTTAAATCAATTATTTTCACAGATAGAAACTGAATTACAGCCAATATATAATGGCAAAAGTATCTGTATTACCCACGAATTTGGATTTAGTACGATTATAGGAAATGCAACACTTATGTATGGTGCATTTTTTAATTTGATTGAAAATGCTATTAAGTACAACATTCCTAAAGGAAAAGTTGAAATTAAGACATTGATAGACAATAATGTGGAAAAAATTATTATTTCTGATTCTGGTATAGGAATTCCGCCTGAGGATATTAATAAAATATTTGAGCCCTTTTATAGAGTTGATCCGTCAAGGTCCAGAAAGATTGCTGGAGCAGGATTAGGATTGTCCTTAGTGAAATCAATAATTGAAAAACATGGTTGGGAAATAGAACTAAAAAGTACAGTTGGTGTTGGGACCTGCTTTGTGGTTTCACATCAAATTAAAAAAATATTTTAAAGGATTTTAAGAATGAGATAAGAAATTAAGTTAATACTTTAGAACCAGATTTAGATCTTAATAATATACTCTAGAATAGCTATTTCTAATCCAAAATTTGAAACTGAATTATGATACCTCTATGATGACAAAAATAGCGACGTCTAAAACATACCTACAATAAGGGGGACTAGAAGAAAATCCGTCATTACAACTCGAAAACAATCAAAGGATTTACCATTTACCACTTAGCTTAATCAAAGTATAGCTAACCCCCATGAGAATATTTTTTTATATTATCATGGGGTTAATTTTTAGTCTCTCTAAACTTGTATCATTTGTAAATTTTTTTGGAATATCAATAAAACATAGACATCTCCCAATTTTAGTCCCCCTATTTACTTATGGTATAATTCATCGAATCATAAGTAAAGAATCGAGCTTTTTATTATATCGCTTCTCTTACAATGATATATTAATGTACCACTCTCAAAAATTAATATATATAGAGTCCTTAAGCCGTTTTATATCACTTATAGGTGGTAATCCAAACATTCGCGCATACTCACGACTAAATTGAGATGGGCTTTCATAACCAACCTTATAACCTGCCTCCGCTGCTTCTAGCACTTCTGAAAGCAGCAATCTCCTTGCTTCTTGTAATCTAATCTGCTTTTGATATTGTAACGGACTCATTGCAGTAACCTTCTTAAAGCAATGATGCAACGATGAAGAACTCATATTAATTTCCTTTGCTAATTCATCAATCCGCAGCGGTTTCTCAAAATTATTATTAATCAAGTTAATAGCTTTTGAGATAGCCCGTGCATGGGTACCTATCATAGCAAATTGCTTCAATATGTATCCGTGTTTATCTTGTAAAACTCTATAAAGTATTTCTCTAATGAATAAAGGAGCAAGAACTGGAATTTCCTCTGGAGTTTCTAAGAGGCTTACAAGCCTTAGCAATGCATCAAGAAGTAATGAATTACCTTTTGTTACAGTTAATCCTCTTTCCAATCCAGGCTTTTCTTCAAAATCTTGTTTTGATTCTTTAATGATATCAAGAATTTGATCTGAATTAAAACTAAGCCTGACACATAAATATGGCTGGTCAGGAGTAGCTTCAATTATTTTACCTATAATAGGCAAATTAACAGATGCAACTAAATAAGAGCTTGCATCATATCTATAACTTTCTTTTCCTAGAATTACAGTTTTCGCACCTTGTACAATTACGCATATGGATGGGATGTAAATCGAATGTAGTGGTTCTGAAATATTAGAGGCACGTATTAAATCCAATGATGGTATATCAGTTGATTGAAATCCATCTCTATAAGTAAATTTCTCAACTAGAGAAGCCAGACGCTTTTGCTGATTACATAATTTATAATTTTTTATATTGTAAATCCTTTTTTCCATAATAATATCTCCTCATAAAAAAATTATAATTTCTTTTGCAGGATTGTGCAATGATTAGGAATAAATAGGCTACCTATTCATATCTAAATTATCCTATAATCAAATCAATAAATAAAGAATATGCAAGACAAAAATATTTACTCAATGTAAATACTCTCATATATCTTTAATTATAAGTAAATTATTTTAATGGAGGTTTATATCAATGAGAAACTTAGAAGGTAAAGTTGCAATAATAACAGGTGCATCTAGAGGAATAGGAAGTGCTATAGCTAAACAATTATCTGCACTTGGAGCTAAAGTAGTTGTCAATTATTCTAATAATGCAGTAAAAGCAGAAGAAGTTGTAGAAGAAATAACTAAATCAGGTGAGCAAGCTGTTGCAATTAAAGCCGATGTTAGTAATATAAAAGACGTTGAAAGATTATTTTCAGAAACAATAACTAAATTTGGAAAGGTAGATATATTAGTAAATAATGCAGGCGTAATACTTTATAAATTACTTTCTGATGTAACAGAAGAAGAATTTGATAAGCTTTTTAATATAAATGTAAAAGGTACTTATTTTGCATGTCAACAAGCTATGAAACATATGGAGAATAACGGAAGAATCATTAATTTCTCTACCTCAGTGGTTGGAAGTATGTTTCCTACTTATAGCGTTTATGCAGCTACAAAAGGAGCAGTTGAACAAATCACACGCCAATTAGCAAAGGAATTTGGTCCTAAAAAAATTACAATTAATGCTGTAGCTCCTGGTCCAATAAATACCGAACTTTTCAACGTTGGAAAGACAGATGAGCAGATAGAAGCAATTAGACAAATGAATTCTTTTGGACGTATTGGTGAACCAGATGATATAGCAAATACCATTGAATTTTTGGTTAGTGATAAGGCTCAATGGATAACAGGTCAAACTCTTCGAATTAATGGTGGATATGTTTAATACTTTTATCTGTTAAAAAAACAAAGTTTTTTAGCCAATATCCCCTAAGCCCGCATTATTCAAGCATATTCTGAAGAATATATATTCTAATATTCTTCAGAATAAATATGGCTTAGAATATATATTCTTCACAATATTTATGGTAAAGAATATTAGAATACACTAGTTATCTAAAGCAAATAGAGGCCGTTACATTTGAACAGCCTCTACCCTGCTCCCATTTAGAAACTGCTTGGCGGCTTACTCCAACTATTTCTGCTAGCTTCTCTTGAATTATGAATTAATTCTTATTAAAATTATTTCATTAGATAAAAATAATCACACTACCAACTTGAAATTTTAATAGTGTGATACTTTAATCGAATATTTACTTTTTATGGTTTATAAATCATTATATATATTTCTTTAATAGATTTAAATTTAAAACTCTAGAAAAACAATTTCCTAATTAGAGCTAGATTTCAATATATTAAATGTTAATGTAGTTATTACTCTATATTACTCCCAACTTTCGTAATGAATCATATCTTCAAGCTTCTTTCTTGGACGAGCTTTAGGAGTTTCATCTGGATATCCAATAGTTAAGACTCCAACTACATATTTGTCTGATGGTATATTTAATACTGGTCTAATTTCTTCCTGTGTGAATTCTGCCACCCAGCAAACGCCTAGCCCCAAGCTATTAGCTTCCAGTAGCATATACCCTGTTGAAATTGAAGTATCTCTAATTATTCTTTTTAATTCATCCTGAGGACTGTTATCATCTAAATACACATCCCCTTCTTTAATTCTGCAACGTATATCTGCAACACATACAATAAATACTGGAGCTGTAAACATCCATTTTTGATTATGAGAAGCTTCTACTATTTTTTGTCTCATCTCTTCAGATTTAACCACTATGTAATGCCAAGGCTGAGTATTGTTACCTGATGGAGCAAGCCTTGCACTTTCTAGTAATTCATTAATTTTTTCGTCTTCTACTGGTTTATTACTATATTTTCTTATACTTCTGCGCATTTCAATTTCTTTGATCATTTATATAAATCCCTCTCTTCATGGAAATTTAGTAGATTTTACAAATAATTATAACATATTCAATAGAACACTACTCTTTATTTTAGAAGGATATCTTTTCTAAATAACTACTTTATAATGCTATAAATATATGAATCATGATATGTACCATGATGATAACGATATTTTCTCAATATACCTTCTCTTAGAAATCCTGCTTTTTGCGATACCTTTTGAGCAATGATATTCTCCACGTCAGTATCAGCTTCTATCCTTACTATTGGGTAATTCTCGAATATATACTTTACTATTAAATTAAGTATAACTGTTCCATTTCCTTTGTTACAATTATCAGAACTTAAAACTAAGCCAATTCTCACAATTCCTTGTCTATAAAAACTTAAGTAGAGCAATCCAATTGTTTGCTCTTCTTTTTCTACATTCAATATTTGAAACTCAGAGGAGCAAAAACCATCTTTCTCATATTCAAGTTGTAGTTTTCGAAATGATTCAAATTGAAATTCTTGATAATTTCCACGTGTCTTTTGTGAATTAAATTTATAAATTACTTTTAAATCACGTTCCTCAATAGTTCTTATATTAATATCTCCTTCTGTAATCATTTTTTATCCGCCTCCAGTATATATCTTTAAAATAATTTAAATTGTTCCTTCTAAAAATATCTTCAAACTACAAACATCAATAATATACTTAATATATTTCAGTTTCATTAAATTTTTGAATATTATCATACGAAAACATTATCTCCTCCAACAAAGTTACCATTTCTCTTTTAATTACCTTTATATTACGATACACTTCTTGCCTTTACATTTCAAACCGCAGATAAACTAACACTCTTGAACACTAATGCTTCCTTGTTTGAATGCAAGATATTCTGAGCTCGCATCAATTATATAGATATAATATTCTCCAGGCTCGTCTGCTGTTATTTTATAATTTCCTGATAAATCTTTAAAATTTTCTCCTTTTACCATTTTCCCATTTACTACATAGCCGATTACTGCTGTTTGATTCTTCATTACTTTTGATTGATATTTTTCAAAAGTAAATACTAATGAATCTCCTTTATTTAGTTTCCAGCCACTACCATCATCCTTCGTAAACACACCTATACTGCCATTTGTCTCTATTATCTCTGGAGTTATATATTCATTATTTTTTTCCTTTGTTACAAAATCACTAATCAAAGCTGAATCCACTAGATTCATTTCATCAGGTATATTTTTTATGGTTTTACTATATTTCAGCATGTTATACTCATCATATTCTTCTACCTGCCCTTTTCCCTCTACAACTTCCGTCCCAACTAAGTGCTTATTCTTTTCTGTAATGTACGCAGCGCCTTTTATTGTATATTTATTATATTGTGTATTGTGATAAAAAATTAAAAAAGCTATAATGCAACAAACTAAAACGCTACAAAATGCAATAATTTTTCTTTTCATAATATCTTCACGCCTTTTCATGTAATATATGTAAATTGTAACACATTCTTGTAATTGAAGCGTTCCGTGATTCCTTAAAAATATTTACACTTACACTAACTATATTTTGCAAATTTAATGATATTTTATTATTTAGAAATAACAGAACAATTATAACCCCTAAACCTTTAGTTCTATAAAATTCAAATTTCTAATTATTAGCCAAAACCAAAAATGCTAACAATAAAATAACTAAAATTGTTCCAATCAATGCAATAGTATTTATGATTTTATTTGCTTTAAACTCTGTTTTAAATAATTTGAGGAAAACACCATAAATCGTAATTCCAACGATTCCTCCAAAGGTATTTCCTATAATATCAGTTATATCTGATGCACCTATTGCGAATATGAATTGTAACACCTCGTATATCAGACTTACTCCTGCTATCAAAGCTGCTTTTTTCACGAAAGACCATTTACGCTTTATCATATCAATGTAGATTCCAAACGGCACAAATATAAGTATGTTATCATATATTTCCGAAAATTCAATCCTACCATTTACTATTACAGATTCATGAAATGGAATTATGTTAATACTTCGAAAGTATCCTAATTCCTTAAGTGAGAATTGCATCTTAAATAATATAATCCAGGTTAACACTACTAAGTATACTAAAAGTAAGCAAATTGTTAGTGTCTCTTGCTTTGTTTTTTTATTTTCCATATGTATTTCCCATCTCCCTTAATACTTTTGCAAAAATTATTATTAATACTCCAATAATAATGCTACAGCTAAATTTTTTTTATTCTAAATTTAATTAAGCACTTATTCTACTGAAATATTAACTGTAAGTTTATTATCACATCATATACCACTTACTATTTCTAGTATATCCGTATAATATTAACTATTTATGAGTATAAAATTAAAAATAACTTAATATATATGTTACAATTCACAATTGCAGCTAAAATTCTTGCAATATTTTTAGAATTATCATTAAGAATCATTTTTGCAATATATATTTCTATATAATCAACTTGACATTATAAATAAAAATAGTATAATTACCCTGGGTAATAGTTAACCATGATAACTATATATTTTCGGGAGGGTATAATATGCAAGGACTATTTCAACGCTTTTTTTCACTACATCGACCTCTTATAAGTAAGCTAAATGAATTACTAGGTGAATATGATCTTTCCTATTCATTATGGCAAGTTATTCTATATCTAAAAAATAATCAACCATCTTCCCTAGTAGACATTGCTAACTACTATAATATAGAAAAGCCTAGCATAACACGAAGAGTTCAACGTTTAGAAGAACGACTAATAGTAAAAACAATATCCGGTAAGGATAGACGTGAAAAAATAATTGAGCTAACTGAGATCGGTGAAAAACTTTATGATGTATGCCGTGAAAGAATAACTCAATTAGAAAATGACGTGGTAAAGGGTATTTCAGAAGATGATCAAATCATAACATTTGAGACACTTCCTAAAATACAAAAAAACATTACGAATGAAAAGGAGATATAAAAAATGGATAAACCTAAATTATGGACGAAAAATTTCTTAATTGTTTCGACGGCAAACTTTTTTCTTTATTTTACATTTTATTTATTGATGGTTACTATAACCACATTTGCAACAGAAAGATTTCATGCATCACCAAGTGAGGCTGGATTAGCTTCTGGTATATTTGTAATAGGAGTACTTCTTTCACGTATTTTCTCTGGAAGATATATTGATCAAGTTGGATGGAAGAAAATGCTTTATATCGGATTTATTTTATTTTTAGCTACTACATTTTTATATTTTTTAGTGAATAGTATGGTATTCTTATTCATTAATCGTTTCTTAAATGGTGCTGCAATGGGAATTGCTTCAACAGCAACTGGAACTATTGTAGCAAAGATAATTCCAAATGAACGTCGTGGAGAAGGTACTGGTTATTATGCATTAAGTCTTACTATTGCTGCTGCAATTGGACCTTTCTTAGGTATGTTTATTACTGAGCATTCAAACTTTTATATGAATTTTGTTGTATGTATTATTTTCTTAATACTTAGTTTTTTTGCTGTCTTTTTTATAAAAATTCCAAAGTTAGAAATTGTAAAAGGGCATTCAAATAATAATAAAGATTTTTCTTTGCATAATTTCTTTGAAATAAAAGCTATTCCTATTTCAATTATTGCTGGAGTAATTGCTCTTGGTTATTCAAGCATACTTACTTTTATTAGCTCTTATTCTAAAGAAATTAATTTAATGAGCGTTGGAAGTCTCTTCTTTATCGTTTATGCAGTATTTGTTTTGCTTTCAAGACCTTTTACTGGACAAATGTTTGATAAAAAAGGTGAGAATTTTGTTATGTATCCAGCAATAGCATTGTTTGCCTTATCTTTATTTTTCCTTAGTCAAACTCATGGAAGCTTAACTCTTTTATTAGCTGCTGCTATATTAGGTCTTGGTTATGGTACAACCTCATCTAGTGTACAAGCAATTGCAATAAAGGTTTCACCAAAACATCGTATAGGATTAGCGACTTCTACTAACTTTATATTTCAAGATTTAGGGGTTGGTATTGGACCATTTATATTAGGTTACTTTGTCCCATTAATAGGATATCGTGGCTTATATATGATGATGGCAGCAGTTGCAGTTCTCTGCATTTTCTTATATTATTGCCTACACAGCAAGAAAGCAACTTCTATAAATGATGATACTGAATCAATAATGGCTTAGAGATTTAATATAATTAATAATAACAATCAAGAAATAATTTTGTATTTGCAAATAGAAAAACTAATGGAATTTAATCATATAATCCCATTAGTTCTTTTTATTTTTACTATTTCAATTTCTTATAACAAATCTTATAAACAATATCATTCTTAGTTTTCTTAAAACAATCTGATATTTACTACAGTATTCTTTGTCTATATTATATTCCTCTCTTAATCGCAAATATCTTACGTAACTTGGAAGTACTCCTCATCTAAGATAACAATCTAACAATATAAGTAATTATTATAAATAAACCTGCGACTATCGCAATTATTCCGCCAGTCTTACTTCCTTTATTAGTCTCTTCTGAATCCATACCTTTTAATAAGTTAATTTCATCTAAACCACCAAATAATAGAGAAAACCCCAGAAATATAAATGAAATATCACTATGAATAAAAAATATTGAAATAATTGTGAGTCCGCTAAATATAATGCTTGCTATAAAAAATACTTTATTGTTAATTTTCAATTTTAACACCTCTCACACATTATAATTATTTTTCTACTTTCTGATTTTTTCTAGTGAATATCATCCCATTTTTTAAATTATTATAGCAATTTTCATAATAAAATAAATATATATCTTGTAAAAATAATTCTTCATAGTAATTCTAAAAATATTGCAATAATTTTATCCGTAATTTTGAACTGTGCATTGTGAATTGCAATATATTACATAAAATAAAACATATCATCTATACTTTAGAGAAGTAACACACATTATGATGATAATTATTAATGACTGCATCGTAGTAATACACCTGATTATTTCATACATCCTATCAATGATTCTATGTGATTTTCTTTTATTCCTTCTACTACTAATCTCGCTATCTCCTTTGCTCCTTTTTCCAAAAAGTGAGTATTGTCTTGAATCCCATCGGGATGATTGAGATTTTCGCCTGGTTTCACCCATAAGAATATCTCTTTAGTTTTCTCTATTCCTATTTGCTCAAATAAACGCTTACTTTTTTCACCCATATCTATTAATGGTACGCTTAATTCAGCCGCAAGATCTCTTACTGCTACAAGATAATCTCCATGTGTATCTTTTATAATGCCATTTTCATCAAAATTTCTTCTATGTATAGATGTTAGTAATACTGGGTGCGCACCAGCATTTCTAGCAACTTTAATATATTCAGTTAAATAAGCTTTATATGTAGTAAATGGATCTGTATATAATTCCTCATTTTCTTTTTTATCATTATGGCCAAATTCTATAAATAAAAAATCATCCGCCTTAATTAATTCAGATATCTTTTGTAATATTCCTTCATTTATAAAGCTTTTAGAACTTCTTCCATTGATAGCAAAATTACAAATTTCTATATCACTAGTAAAAAATTCTCCAATTCTTTCTCCCCATCCTGTTTCTGGTTTTTCATCCGGTAATTTTGTAGCAGCTGTAGAATCACCTGCAATAAAAATTTTTATCTTTCTATCCACGTTAATTCAACTCCCTTTCTAATTACTGTATTTCTTGTCCACAATTCACCTAAATTTATCGTAACCGCGCTCTGAATTTCTTATATAACTTTTCAATTATGAAAAAAGTGATTATAAAGAAATCTATTGTAAAGGTAGATAAAAGTAAAAATATTGCTCCTCCACCACATCCATCATCTTCTGAAAAATATAAAAGTCCATAAATACCTATAAAAGCAATTATTAATAATAAAATTACATATCCCATTATGTTTTTATTTAATAAACGTTCCAATACTTTCACTGCAAAATATATAATTCCAGCTATAATTAATGCAAACACAGGTAAAATTCCAATTAACCCCATAATATAACTCCTTATTTATTAGCGTACAATTATTTGCAAATATTCTTCTTTACATCTACTCAACTATATAAAATATTTGTTCAGAGTCATCTACTCTCAGCTCTTGTTTCAATTATTGTGAAAACCGTCTGAAATATTACAACTGCAATAACTGAAAAAATGCTATCAATACTGTTATCTCCATGTACATTCCCCCATATATATGCTGAATATTTTAAATCCTAGAACTCTCATGCTAAATAAAAACCCCAAATATAGAAATTTAATTACAATATATAGATCAATTCTCTTTTAATATTGCATGTACACATTATACTATAAATGTATTTTTTTACAAGTATTCTATGTTGAAATTATTAAATATGAACGCTAAGTAACTTGATTCATTCGCATAGAATTATTTGGTTTGTATTCATTTATAATTTAAAGTAGATTCTAATGAAAAATTAAACAAGCTCCTCATTGTTCTTTGTCCATAAAACTTTGCTTATAGCTTTTAAAATAATAATAGAATTAATCATGATGTTTATTCTAATTCATAACTAATGCATTGTTAATTTTTTAACTATGAATTTTATTTACCACTAATTTATAATTATTAACTTCGAGGTAAATAAAATTCATTATCAAAACGACATCATTTTTAAATCCAATAAATATACTTTTATCCTAAGCCATATATTCTTTAAATGGCAATTGAATTATTCTTCCACTTTCATCACATCGATACTCCTTAGGACATTCAAAACGTATTTTGCCTGATAAATGCATTGCAACGTCAAAAAATGCATTTGCCATAACATCTGGATCCTGGAAAACAGTACCTGCCATATATCCTTTTTGTATGAAATATAGTGATTCTGGAATAGCATCAATTCCAACAACGGGTATATTTTTTGTACCAGCACCTTTATTATATCCATGCTTTTGTAAAGCTTTTACAGCACCAACAGCCATAGTATCGTTATTAGCTATTACTACTTCAATTTTATTTCCATATCTAGTTAATAAAGCATCTGTCGCATCTCTAGCTAACTCTTCACTCCAATTACAAAATTCTGATGCAAGTTGTTCAACTTTTATTCCAGCATCTCTGATTGTCATAATGCAATATTTAGTTCTATCTGTTGAATCATTACTATTACTATTAATTCCACCTTGCAATACTATATACTGCATAATATTATCTTTATTTGTATCTATAGTATTTTTATTACCATTCCATAAATTAACCAATAATTTTCCTTGTAGCCTGCCTGCCTGCTCTGAATCTGGAAGTATATAATATGCTTTATCATATGATTTAACTATATTTTCATCTACCTTAAGTATTCTTTTACTAGCAAAAATTACTGGAATATTTTTTTCTTTGATTGAATTAATTAGTTCTTTAGGATCGTTTACTAAATCCACTAAACTTAATATGAGAAGATCAATATTTCCGCTTTCTAGAAGATTATTAATAGTTTGATTTTGTATATCTCTGTTATTTTCGCTATTATAAAAATTAAATTTAACTATTCCTTCATTTCGTGATTCAATATCTTCTAGGCTATGCCTTAAATCAATAACATAAGGATCATCGAATCTATAAAAAACTACTCCTACATTTACTGGATTTATTGAATCATTGTGACTATTTAATGGGACTGCTTCAATTAAGGTTTCCATTACTATAACTGTTACTATAATTATTATTATAAATTTTTTTAATAGCTTCATTCTAAAACCTCCTGTAATTCTATCTAATTTATAGGATTACTTTTAAAAAGAAATTTATTCTAAATTCTATATTAATAATTATAAATACGTTCTTATAATATGATATTTAAGTTTTTTATACTTCTTTTATATATTAATTGATATTCACTTTAATTTTAAAGAATACTTCATATTTAACATTCTAAACCTACATTTTATAGAATTTCTATATGAAAACAAAAAATATGGTAAATTCATTTCTGAATATTACCATATTTAAGTAATCCTCTAAATTAATTTTTTTTATATACGGCATATAATTTTATAAATACTTTTCTTATTATTAATAAAACGTAATAAAGAATCACTATATCAAGGAATAAATTTACTATATTAATGTTCATTCCAATATTTCCATTAAATAGGTTACTGAATAAATAAGAACTTCCTTCGTCTCCTTGATATACAGACCAATAATTTAAAGGAAAGCCAAACGCGTACTCAAAAAAGCTTCCCATATTCTGTTCTATTTTCCCTGGCAAAACAAAGGTGCTTGTTAAAACTATAAATATACTTAATTTACATTCCAAAGTCTCTATTCTTCTCTTACCATTCATATTTTCTAATTCTAAAGTTTCTTTTAAGAACATATATCCAAAAACAACTGCCGGTATTAAAAATATTAAAGATATAATTGCTGTATAATGTAGTCCTGTATCGATATTTGACCATGGACCTAAACCTACAGACTTTAATATAAGATCCCCGTAACTAGGATTTCCGCCCAATGAAATTCCAAATAATATTCCTAAAGCAAACAACATTAATGAAGTTATTCCTAGCAATACCTTTCTGTTAATTTTACTCAAAATTCACACCTCTATTTAAACAATATTTTAACTTTAATTACTTATATATACATTATATTCTTTAAATCCATGTTTCACAATATCTCTTTTGCCATTGAGCTATTACATGTTATCTTCAACTAAGAACCTGGCTTTCTAACTTTTAAATTTATTATCTCCCATGATACATAACACTAAATTTTTCATTTACTACAATTTCATATTGATTTTTAAAAAATATATCTGCCAACATCTATACGACTCTACGGATAATAGTTTTACTTATGTTTATAATAATTAAGAGATAAATATATTGAAATACCAAATCAGAATGCATATCTTATTATACAAAAGCACTTAATGAATATTTCCAGGGGAATATTAAAGGTACAATGTTTAATTTAGGCGCAACTTGCCACCTAATTCATGACTTTACAGTTCCTCAACATGCTAATGTTCGCTTCTTTGCTTTCATTAATCTAATTCTATCAACCAATTGTGATTTATAATATTCCATTTTAAATCCAATACAATATAAGGACTGAACTAATGAAGTTCAGTCCTTATATTTTCAATGCTACGTATGAGTTTGTAATACTATCCACTATATAGATAAACAATTCAAGAATTAGACTTATTAGATGAACATATTTACAAATTTTCTAAAACTTCAAGTTCATATCTTCACTAGAAATCATAAATATATTTGTGAAGAAAACATTTGAAAATGAGCTGCTAAAGGTTCTTAGCTGTAGGTTGTTCCAATTTAGCTTGTCAAACTGAAAGTTGGAGCATGCTAAATTGGATACAATCTGCCGCTTAGAAACTTCAGCGATATTTTCATAGCTTTTCGGAACAAAATATTTATGATTTCGGTAAGTTATCACATAAGTTTAGTTTTAAATTTGGATATCTATAGATACCAAACAAACTAAAATCTGAACTTATTCATATAGCTCGCCGAAATAAGTACTAAGCATCTCACTATTTTAGTATTTGTCTCATAGCTTTACCTTTTTCACTATAACTACTATCATTTACAGATTGAACCTTAAATTTTCCGTTTTCATATACAACTTTTGATATACTTGAATTATCCATATTCCTTATATCGAAATTTTTATCTAAATGTTCAATAAATACTCTAAGCATTCCTCCATGAACTACTATTAGAATATTCCCTCCACCATCTTCTTCATTTTCAATACATATATTATTTATAGTTGTTACAAATCTTTTTAAAGCTGTATTATAATTTTCAGCCTCATGTGTTTCGTCTAATGCAGCACATGAATCACAATATGCCCTTTGGAAATCATACCTTTCTGCCATTTCTTCAAATGAAGTTACATTAAGGAAATCAAGTATCGCCTTAAACTTTATCTTCTCAAATTCTCCTTCATATTTTCCAAAATATACTTCTCTTAAGCCTTCAAATTCTTTTAGTTCTAAGTCCCCACTTGCCTTATTCTCTTTTATGACAATTTGAGCTGTTTTTATTGCTCTTCCTAAATCACTGCTGTAAACTGCTTTAAACTTCACATCACTAAGTCCTAATCCCGTATTTACGGCTACTTCAATTCCTTCCTTAGTTAGAACTCCATCACACCATCCTTGAGTCCTTCCTACTTTATTTAAGATAGTTTGCCCGTGCCTCATCAAATATAAAGTAACTCTTCCCTTATTTTTATCACTCATTTTTTCCCCCATACTGCAAAATCATCTACCTCTTCTAATTTATATAAATAAATTATATCATAAATTGTAAATACTGGCATAATTAATCTTTAATTATGAGCTATAGTATAATATTGAATCTATTTATTTAATTCAATATGCTAAATTATTTTAGCTACTCCCCCTTGATTTCTATAGATAACTTAAGTTATACTAATTTTGCAAAATGGACTTGGTGGCAACGAAAGTTGCTGCCTTTTTTATTCTTTAAGCGGTTACGATTCGTAAAGAGAATAAAAAAGAAGCTATTAGATTTCCACCTTCAGATATACTAGAAAAGTCCAATAGCCGTTTTTTATTAAAAAGATATTCTTTTATTCCCTAAATCATATAAGATTCTAAATGACCTAAATTATTTTATTTGCTGTATAAATGACTACATTTTAAATTTGGTTTTAATCAATTAAACTTTTATAATATAGAAGGTTTAGCATAAGTTTCTATGAACTAACTTTTCCAAATATATATGTAATTATGCGTCCACATTTATTGGCAATACAATTGTAAATTCAGTCATATATTCATTGCTTTCAACTTTAATTCTTCCATTATTCTTTTCAATTAATTCTCTTACTATACTTAAACCATAGCCATGATTCTTGTTATTATTATTTTTAGTAGTAAATCCAGAATCAAAAATTTTATTAATTATGTTATCGGGAATCTTTTCCCCGTCATTTGCTATATTTATAACTATATTATTTAAATCCTCGTATGATTCAGCAATTATAGTCCCCTTATTCTTCATAGCCTTTACCGCATTGTTGACTATATTAATTATTATTCGATATAAATCCATCTCTTTCATTGTTGTTAACCTAAAATTGGCATTATCGTATACAATAACTTTTATATCATCTCTTATAACATGCTTAGTAGCTAGCGATAGAAGTGAAGAGCCTTCAGCATCTTTTTCATAAACATTTCCGCTGTTTTGATATGTATTTATAATTCTTTTCAATAAGTTGGACGCATCTTGATACATATTCATATCACAGAGTTCATATAAACTTAAAATATTTAGATTGTAATTATCTTTTATATTTTTAAGTTCAATATTTTTTGATGTTAAAATCCCATTCAATTTATATATTTCATCTGAATCTCTTTTAATCTTTCTAAAATCTATTATATTAAAGATTATAAATCCAATTAAAGCTATAACTATAATATTTCTTGATAATACCGGCTCAATATCGTATGAAATATTATATAAAGAAATCAAAAAATCAGGAAAGAAACTTATTATAATTATGTATTTTACAGAGTTACTTTCATCTAGTAATAGCTTATAAATCTGCTTAATTTTGCTTTTAAATAAAAAGCATAAAATAAATAAGAGTATCTGAGAGAGATACACAAGTGTAATGTATATATTCGCTATATGATCTTCCAATGAATTAACATCTAGCATTACATATAGTATATTACCAAATGTCGACACCCATATAATTACTATTGAATATATTAAACTGTATGCTATTATTGGATTCAGTACATTTTTTCTGAAAGTAAAATATATAATTAATATTCCTAAAGCATGTGTTATAAATATACATATTGATAAATTTCCAAGTAAGTATGTTATATAAAAGCCATCTACCGATAGAAGTATCACACTTAATATCAATTCTTTTATTTTTACTATTTTGTCCTCTTCCAAGCAATAATTAACTATATAAATAAACAATATACTTTGAAAAATAGTAATTAATGCATCAATGTATTGCACTTCCAATTTACATCTCCTTTTATAATGTTAAATAATCATATAAACAAGTTTTATTATCTTAACTTTTTCATTGACTCTGGCATATCTTCAATACCAGCGAAACAAAATGATACCATAGGTGATTTAGTCATAGATCTAGAAAGATTTAATAGTAAATTTGCAATCATTTTTTTTATTCCCATAATACCCACCTCTTAATTATTATTTAAATTAACTTATTTAGAATAATTAAATTGATATATGAAAAGAAATAATTCTATCTAAGAAATCAGAGATGTAAAATTGGAAATGTGTATCTATCAAGTTTTATCTTGTGTTAGACTATCAAACAAATTCCCTCTACTTCCTTATCAACCTAATTATTCCATTAATTACATTATAATATTTATTGTGCAATTATTCAACATTTATAGTCATATTAACCAAAACCCTTGTTACATTTTATTTTTATATCTACCGCTGTTTATTTACAAACTTCTAATTTGTTATAGGAGTTGTTATTTCAATATGATTACCTTCACTATCTCTAAATTCAGCAACCCAATCATCTCCAATCTGTTTTATTGGAAATACAATTTCTAATTTTTCTAATTTGCTTTTAAGAACATCAAAGCTATTAACTTCTATGCTTGGTAAGCAACTATTTCCAAAAACATGTTTTTCATTAACTTTTTCATAAGCAAACAAGCCGAGACGAAAACCATTAATATCAAACACACTATAAATCTCATCTCGAACGGTTACAGTTTGCTCAAATAAATTTTCATAAAAATCAATTGCTCTATTCATATCCTTAACACATAGATATAGAGATTTAATAATACAATTCATGTTATCCCTCATTTCTGCTTAAATAATTAATCCTCTAGAATAGCTATTGCACGAACAGGCGCTCCATCTGAATCTTTAAATTTTATTGGAAGAGCACAGAATGTAAAAATGTTATTTCTCACTTTATCTAAAGATGTCAAATTTTCTATTACAACTATATCTGTTTCAGCAAAAAGCTTTTTATGAATAGTTAAATTTTCATCTTTAATAGGATCAATTCCTATAACATCTATACCTACCCCTTTCTTCTTGCTTTTTATTAAGTATTCAGCTACTTCTTCTGTAATATATGGATAATTTCCAAAGTAAGCATCTGTCCCCCAGTATTTATCCCAACCTGTATAAAACAAAATATATTGAGCTATATCAGCTTTTTCTTTTACAGCTTCAATATACTTCATCGTGATCTTTTGACCTTCTTTTAAATTGCTGCAATCAACTACTATGCCTTTTCCAACAAATTGTTCTGCACTAAATGAATCCAAAGTTGTTCTTTGAGAGAATAAGTGTGCCGGAGAGTCCATATGGGTTCCTGTATGAGAAAACATAGTTAGCAATGTTTCCTTAAAACCATCTTTCTCATAGGTACTTGCAACTTCTAATTTAGGTTTCTCTGTTCCTGGATATACCGGCATATTCTCTGAAATGGTATGTGTTAAATCTATTACTTTCATATTAATCCCAACTTTCTTTACATGTTTTTATGTAATATTTCTCACTCTATAAGTATTATAATATAAAAAGATCGCATATAATTCTCATATGCGACCTTTGGATATAAAATTATAAACGTGTTTAAAATTTTCTTTAAGTTTAAGATGGTAAAGTAAAATAGTTATCAATATACGCTGTCATTTCATCACCTAAAGTTAGATAGTAGTATGCAGGTATTAAATAACTTGAATAAAATAGCCTTTTTGCCTCTTCTTCATTTCCTTGAAGCGCTCTTATTAAGCTTTGCTGATGACGTAAGCTTATAATAAAACTTTGGGCTATAAATGATATTTGTTCTGAAAAAAATACATCTGAATTTGAATCACTATAAGTTCTCTTATGTTCTTCTAAATTACGAATAACTTGTTGATATTCATTAATTATATTTAGCTATTATAAAAATTCTATTCTATATAAGAATTAGTAATATTTGAAACTCTACAGATATTATAAATAAACCCAATACCTTTGTGTAATCCTATTTCCTTCATTCACTTCATTTTCCAATATTCCATTATTATTTACTATTGTTTTTGCAGAGCCAATATTATTTTTGTTGCAAGTGATTAATACTTTCTTAATTCCTAGTTTTACACATTCCCTTAGTGCTAGTCCTAACATCTCTGTTGCATATCCTTGTCGTCTTTCTGATTTTCTAACACTATAGCCTATATGACCACCAAAGTTTAAAAGATAGTCATTTAATCGGTGTCTAATATCAATCATTCCAATTAAATGCCCATCGCTAACAGAAACAGCCATGTATGTAGTTGCTGGAACTAAGCTATCTCTTACAGTTTCTTCTTTTGAATTATCACAAAATGCGCTATACCATTCTTCAAAAGTTTCAGCACTACCTAATCCTGCTGTACCATCCATGCTGTCATTATTTTCAATAAACTCTCTTTTATAATCCATGAGTTTTTTCTTATCTTCTAAAGTTGGTAATATAAAATTTAATCTTTTCATTCTCTCCTCCAATTATTCTATTATATTATTTTTAATTATTTGTTATATATATTTAGATTAGATTTCTATATTTTAGTCTCATCTACAACAATTTTATTTGTTAATTAACTCCAAACTATTTTTAAAATTTTAAAGCTAAATAATAAAAAATCACAAATTCACTTACAATCTATTCTTTTTAAAGTAGATAGATAGAAAAATCAAAATCCACTACTTTAAGTAAAATATATTATTATGAATACTGCGATTTTTAATATGTTATTTATTCTTATTTTTTATTGTGATAATGAGCCCATTTTGCTAAATGGATAAAATCTAAAAACAGCTTTACCTTTTATGTTACTTTTATCTATATAGGGGTTTTTCCATCTTCTTGAATCCAAAGAATCAGGTCTATTATCGCCTAAAAAGAAAAACTTATCTTCTGGAACATCAAAGGTTCTATTATATTTTTCATTGTTTTTTACATAATCTTCTTTAATATCATTTCCATTTATATTAACAACACCATCATGTATTACAATATGATCTCCTGGTAGCCCGATAACTCTTTTAATAAGTGTTTTCTTTAATTCATCAGAATAGAATACAATAATATCTCCTCTTTTAATATTACCCATATTATATATTTTTGTAACAACCATCTTATCATCGACGTTTATAGTAGGTACCATTGATTCACTAGGAACATATATGTTAAAAAACAAGAAATTTTTTATTAACATAGCTATTATAAGGGCTACTGCTATTGGAATTACCCATTCCTTTAAAAATTTTATACCTTGATTCTTATAGTTGTGATTAACTGCACTGTCCATTACTTCTCTCCTTTTGTGTTCATTCTTTTTTATCTTGTAATTATTATATCACATATCAAGAATATGGTATTATTCATTGATATTTTAAGTCTATCTTAAATAATATTGTCTTCTCTAATTCATCGCTATAGATAAAATATAGAATCATTTATAATTAATAGCTGTTAACTCTTAGCACTGTCATCTTTTCTATATACCTACTATTTTACTTCGTCTCTCCATAAGGATAGTATCATGCCATATCCCGTCAACATCACATCCAATTTTTTCTCTTATTCCAACAACTCTAAAACCACATTTTTCATGTAATTTAATACTTGGTTCATTAATAGAAAATATTCCTGATTGCAGTGTCCATATATTTTCTTTTTCAGTTTCCTCTATTACTCTATTCATAAGTTCATATCCAACATTATTCCTCCTACAAGATTCACTAATATAGATGCTGACTTCTGCAACACCTTTATACACACATCTACTACTTGTTGGGCTTAGCGCTATCCAACCAATAATTCTATTATTACTATTAGTAGCGACAAACCTTCTTATATTTAAATGTCCCTTGTCCCAATCTTCGTATCTAGGAATTTCTGCTTGAAATGTAGCCTTTTTAGTTTTTATTCCTTCCATATAAATATCAGCAACACTATCCCAATCTTCTTCTTTCATTTTCCGGATAATAAGTTCCATATTTATTTCCTTCCTTCAATTAACTTAATTATTAGAACATTGCATACAAATTTCTTTCTGATTAAGTAGTGAAATCACTTAGAAATAACACTAATTTATCTGTAATTCATCATATCATTTTTCCAATTTATATAATAGTAAATCTTCAAACAATAAATAACAATTTTGCCTCATTTAGAATCAATTCATTCTTATCCTTAATTATAACACATATTGTAATTTTATCATTATTCTGTATAACCATTATCTTAAGTTCAAATAAATATAAAGGTAGATTAAGCATTTTCTACTTAATCTACCTTCACGGGTGTTTTATGACTTTATTTTAAGTTTTCGACTTAAATAATAATATACTATTATCACCTGTTAGTCCATTTATTATTTTGCTCTCTACAAAATGAACAATACAACTTTAATTAATAAGCTTTTTTAAGTTAAATGATAATTCATACATATAAATTATAATCATTAAAATTTCAGTAATCATCTTCAATTTTCTATATATTTCCTAGAAATTAGTTTATAATTGTTAATGAATTAAAATATTTTATCTAGATTGTAGGGGGAATTCATAATGGCTGGTTGTAACGAAAAGAATTGTACATGCTCTAATATTAATTGCGAAAGACATGGTAAGTGCTGCGAATGTGTAAATTTTCATCGAGGTAATGGAAATATTGTCGCTTGCTTAAGAGATTTCAAGGTTGAAAGCAAATAACTGAAAGCCTTATCCAAACCATCATAATCTAAAGCCATACTTAGGCTTTAGATTTTCATCTTAATTTTCCATTTAACTTTAATATTTATATTAATTGAAGTATGCCTTCTATTCTAACTCCCAACCATTTTTAATACATTCTTGGAGCCCTTTTAATATTTCTATTGCTCTATGGACCAAATTTAATTTAGCAAATTGTTCAGCCATTGGTATATCTTCCAAGTTATTTTCTTTTTGATATTGTTCCTTTTCCAACATTATGTTGCGTCCATACGTCCTTGTATGAACATTATTTATAACCTGCCATATTTGTCCTTCATCCTTGTTGTTATTATTGCAAAATTTCTGTACTTTTTCTTCTAATAGCTCTCCACTGCACATCATAATTGTATTATCTCCTTTGATTTAACATATTCTATTAATTTAATTCTTTCCAAAATGTCCACCTTTAAAACAGTCTATGTTAAATCATCTATAATCTCCTGCAATGTGAAATTATTCTAAAATATAATTAGAATATCTACATCATTCTTTCACATAATAATAGTGCAATCTGATAACTACACCCCGACCATTTCCTCAAAATGGTAGTTGTCACTTGTTTCATTAGAATAGGAGCTTAATTATGCGTTATTAGCTCCTATTCCTTATTATTTTTTCGATAAAAAGTATAGTAATGCACCTCCAAATAATTTTATACTTACTATTATTAATGTATTATTTACACCATAAAACACTCATATCTAAATACCTTTAGTTATAAATATATATCTGAAAATTCTATATTGGTAGTTTGAACAAGTCTATTATCAGTCATTAAATCAATCATCGGTTTTTCATTTTTTTCTTCTATTACTTTCTCATTAGGAAGTAATATTTTAAAAGTTGTACCTTTGCCTAAATTACTTTTTACACTTACACTCCCACCTAGTGCTTCAACAAATCTCTTTACCAATGACAAACCTATACCTGTTCCTTCTGCCTGCCTTGATAAAGAACTCTCTACCTGCCCAAATCTTTCAAATATTACATCTATCTTATTTTTTGGTATACCTATACCATTGTCTTTTACTTCAATACATATATTAGTTTTCGCAGAATGTAAATTTACAATAATAGATTTTCCTTCTGGTGTAAACTTTATCGCATTGGAAAGAAGGTTTAAAATGATTCGTTCATATTTTTCATCATCAATCCCTATTATCTTTTTTGTAAGTTTTGATACGAATGTTAACCTTACACCCTTTTTTGATGCAAATTCATATACAGATTCAGTTATAGCTTTTGTTAGAAAAACTATATCTATATTTTTTTTATTTATCGTTATCCGGCCAGCATTAACACGAGTGATGTCAAGAATATTATTAACTAATCTTAATTGCCTATTAGTATTTTGCTTAATAGTTCCCATATATGCTTTTATCTTTTCGGTCATTTGATTTGAGTAAACTAAATTTAAAGTTTGTATAGCTGTATTAATTACATTAAGTGGTGTTCGAAACTCATGAGAAATAAATGATAAGAACTCATCTTTCATTTCCATTGCCTGCTCAAGTCCTTCATTTTTTTCACGCTCTACAGCTAGCAACTTTTCTTGTACTTCTTGTAAATCTTGTTGGCTCTTGATCATATCTGTTACATCAAGAAAACTTACAACTCCATATAAAAAATCACCACTATTATCATAAATCGGCGTTCCACTAATGATATTGTAATATTCCATATCGTCTTTTTTAAATTTCACAATATTATTTCTTACTATTTTTCCAGATTTCACACGATATATTGGAGTTTCCTCTATTGGCATTTTGTTTCCTTCTAAATCATAAAGCTCTGTAACTTTATAACCTTCCCCTAACTCTTTAAACTCTCCAGAAAAACGTTTCCTAGCCACTTTGTTTTTAATTATATACTTACCATCTTTGTCAAATACATAAATCGACTCTTGCATATTATCTAATATAGCTTCAAAAAGTTCTTTCTGTTCTTTAATATGCTTCTCATAATTAACTTGTTCTGTCACATCACGATTAATAATGATTCCTAAACTAACTTTCCCATATTCATCAAAGACAGGAGTTGCATTAAAATCAAAATATGACGCATCGTCTCCGTGCTTTATGATTATTCTCTGATTCTTAACTTTTTCACCTCTTATGACCTTCATAGAAGGAAAATCTTCAAGTGAAATGCATTTGCCTTTTTCATCATAGTATATTTCTCCACTTTCAAATGAATCACCAACTTTATCGACTGGATTATCAAGCGAAGTAACCTTTTTAGTATATTCTTCTACTCTTTTATTTGTTCTTCTATACTTACCACAGTTATCCACAACAGTTAAGCCATCTGCCATATTATCTATTATTATTTCTAATTCTTCTTTTTGCTGTTTTATAATTTGGTTTTGAATTTGTAATTCTTTTTCCATTTTCTTATTCTCTGTAATATCACGATTAGTTTCAAGGACAATTTGCTTTCCATTCTCATCTACTATTAACTGCAATCTAGTTTCAACTAAAAGCTTACTTCCGTCCTTCTTAATTTGCTCTATTTCAGCATGCCAAATTCCATCACTTAAAAGTGTTGATTTTATACTGCTAAAGCTAATAGGAAATGTAGTTTTTAGCAGTTCATAACCAATACTTCCTATAGCTTCTTCGCTGTTATAACCATACTTTTCCTCTGCTCCCTTGTTCCAATATATAATAGACCCATTAATCTCCCAAGCTAAGATAGCATCATGAGAAAGATTTAATAGGTTTGCCTGCATCATCAGCTGTTCATTTTGTTTTTTAATGACCTTTGTTTGCTCTTCCATTCTTTTTCTGTCTAAAACTTTTTCTGTTATATCTGTTGTAATTTCAATACAATATTTTAGAATTCCATCCTCAAACACCGGAGCGAGACTAGCCTCCCAATACGTCACTCCTCTTTCAAATTCAAATATATATTCATCACTGTAAAACGGTTTCTTTGTTGAAAGCACTCCTTTCCATACTTCTTCTGATGAGCTTCCAGTCCATCCTTTTATTATTTCATTTAACTTTTTGCCTATTGAATTTTCTATACTATTAAATGGTTTATCGAGAAAGTTTAGATAAGTTTGATTTGCTTTCAATAGAGTTATATCTGGAGTACTAAAAATAGCAATTCCAAATTTATTATGAGCGCATAGAGCGTCTACTGCTGCGAATTTAACATCTAGACGTGAATTTGGTTTTTCTGAGAAAATATACACCTTTCCAATTGCACCTTCTGCCACATCTATATTTATAAACCTAGCATCTAATGATTTAGTAAATAGAAAGTAATCTTTCTTGTCATCAATATCTTCCAAATCGGCATTAGGCCCAATTTTCAATATATTGAATAATTCTTTAATATTTTTATTTAATAGTTCTTCCTCTGAATATTCAGTCATTTCAATAAATAACTTACTGATTTCAGTAGCGATCCCATTGTCTACCATTATATATGATTGTTCCCCAATGAAATCGAAGGAGTTATATAATTCCATAATAAAGCCCTCCAATTTTCAGCTTTTTTCATTTGTGCTTTTGCACCTATTCATTATTTTACCATGATATTCCATGTAATACTACCGGTCTCCTATGTTAATAGGTAACTTATCGAGCAATTCTGCATATTTACTCAAAATAAACGTGCCCTTTTCTTCATCATTAAATACTTTCTACATATTGTGTAACATTTTATAATTACATATAAGGAATTTCGTTTTAATTAACGTATTATATTTAAATATTAAGTCTTAGCTTTAATATTAGATTCATATAGACTCTAATATTTCCAGTAAATAAAAATACCGCAAATCCAAATTAATGAATCATACGGCATTAAAGTAATTATTCATACAAAATATTTTTATAAAAATATTTTCTTAACTATAAAATCTTATTCTCCAATAAACTTCATTAGCTCTTTATTAAATTCTTCACGTTGATCATAGAACGCTGCATGTCCACTGTATTTGAATGGAATAAGCTTAGAATTCTTAATCATCTTTTCTTGTATCTGTCCTAATTCGAATGGAACAATTTTGTCATGGATTCCATGAATAATTAAAGTTGGAACATCTATCTCTTCTAAATCAGAAAAGAAAACTTCATTTATCCAAGCCTTTGCAATTGCTGCTGTTGACCATCCCGCTGCCTGCAATCCTAATTGAAAGAACCACTGTGAAAAAGCTTCTGTTATATGTTGATAAAAAAACATATCTCCAAATCCTTGAAGCATTTTAGGTCTATCGGTATATGTTCCTTCAATGAGCTGTAAAACTGTTTCTTTATCTAAACCATAAGGGAAATCAGGACGTTTAATAAGACTTGGAGCTACTGCCCCAAAAAGAGCAAGTTTTGATACTCCATAACCTTTATGACGCGCCATATATCTAACAGCTATTCCACCTCCATTTGAATGTCCTGCTAATGTTATATCCTTTAACTTTAATGTATCAATTACACATTTAACATCGTCTGACAAGGTATCAAAATTATAACCCCTATATGGCTTATCTGACTCTCCGAATCCTCTTGTATCTATCCCAATGCATCTATATCCCATCTTTGGCAAAACATCAAATTGATATTCAAACAGTTTATGACTTCCTGGCCAACCGTGTATAAATAAAATTGTTTTATCGGCACCCTCATTAAGGTCTTCTACATAGATCTTTACATCTGGTTCTACTTTGACATAGTAACCCATTATAATAACCTCCAAAAAACTATCTATAATCTATATCATATCAATTAGGATATGAATTTGTGAATCATCAATTTTACTTTTCTATTTTCACACCATTCCAATAATCAACACCATTAAGACCGCCATATTGATTACGTCCACATCCCCATGTACCATTAAATCCTATCTTTCCATTATTTTTATAGAAATAAAATTTAAATGAGCCAAATACACAAGCGCTTTCAGGGTATGCATAAGGATAAGATACTGTTGACCATATACCTGTTAAAGTCAATATACTTGCATTATAATATCCATAAATATACGGATATCGACCCACAACTCCATTTGGAGCTAGCTCAGTTAAATTTACAATTCCATCTATTGCTCCATTATCTATAGATGTTTTAAATGAATACCTACCTAATATTTCTGTAAATTCTATTTTGTCAGCTGAAGCTTCGTAAGAAGATTGCATTCTACTCTTCCTTTAGTATTATTTATTCTAGTTAATAGTATATGAACTTATATTTAAATATGTTTATACATTTATTCCCTACAACATTATAATATCTAAAATTTATTAATATAATTTCTTTCATGTATATTTCACAAATTCCTAACTTATTTATACATATCTCTTTAGCTATAATCCCGAACTAACAAATTCTCTAACTTTATCTAATAAATTAAATTGAACTACCTTTAATCAAATTGTAAAATCCACTACCTCTTGATTAATTCCTTTGAATAATTTCACTTAATATTCACATAATAATTAATACATTATTTAAATAATCTAAATTTATGAAAGGTTGATAGTTTTAATGAAACGATATGTTATATTAATTTTTATATTTCTATTAATCTCATCTACTACCATATCACAACTTGCCTATGGCCAGGTTGGTAAAACTCTTAGTCAAGGAATATACAGTGCAAGAGATGCAAACCTAAAAATAGGTTCACCTATGGCTGCTAAAATTGACTCACCAAACAGCAGAGTTATTATAATAGTTATTGATAGCGATCAGCAGTTGCAGGAATTAATACGTCTTGGTCCCCAATCGCCTCAACATACTATAAAACCTCTTGACTATGGTTCATCTATAATAATTTTTGGCACTAGTCCAGTAACATTTACTTAAAAATGCTTAGTCATTATATTTTTTATTGTGCTGATAATTATAGATAACGATTTCTAATTAACTATTAATTATGCAAATGCAGTTTATTCCATAGGAATGAATATTGTTTCAGGGCAAAATCCGCTTAACGGAACAAATTATAAATTCGATGAGACAGGTAATACAGTTATGATTCCTTACAATGAATATTCTAAACAATCATAGTTTTTTTAATCATAAATAACTTTCCTTAATTAGCTATCCTTAATTATATGGAAATTAATATTCTATTTAATGATTATATATAACTATTTTTGTCTATAATTATATTAGACATGAATTACTATTCTCCTAACATTAAATATAAGATAAGGCAGCTTTTTAAATTGCTGCCTTATCTTATATTTATATAATTGATCTTTTAAAAACCATTTCTAGTAACATTTTTACTACTCCATAATATATTAATCATTGTAAATGACATTTTCTTCACTTCTCACTGAAATTTATGTTATAAATTAATGACATATTCTTTAGTTCTTTAATACAAAAACAAAGGCAGCAGCCAAATTTTTGATATCATTTTTACGGTAGATACCTAATGTAAAAATATAAATAATTCTATCTACTAAAATGTACTTCTAAATTTATGGCTACTGCCCATTTATTTTGCTTATATTTTTAATTTTCATTATGATTATATTTTTTTGTTTAAGTCAATAATTATTATACTATTATTTATTCTTTACTCTAATATTTAAGCTTTAACAACATTAACTAATCTCATTGATTTTTATAAGTATCATTCCATTCACTTGTCGTAACATAAGAAGAATCAATTGATTTTAGATATTTATCAATTTTATCTGTATCTAATTCACCTTTTATTACGTTATAATAATTATTATTGATAATTATAGGATTTACAAATGTTATATCCATTACATCCTTATCATTTATATAAAAATGTGCAGAATGTATATATCCATCTGATGCTTCAACATTTGTTGCTTTTTTAATGGTATACCCATCTAAATATCCCATGAATTCTTTAACTTTCTCTTTATCACCTATTGTTATTGATTTACCGCCTCTTCCATCATAAAATACTATTTTTATAACATCATCAAACTTTATACCAGTTACACCACTTATCTTTTGAGATTCAGAGTCAGCATTTGTTGAAGTAATGATTGTGCTATTATTTGTGGATGCAGTGGCAGCCGTATTTCCGGTAGTGCCATCATTCTTTTGAATCCAGACTCCATTTGAATCTACTGAATAACTTCCAATTGTAGTACTTTTAGCCATAGCACCACTACTATATAGATAATACCATTTTCCTTGATATTGTACCCAACCTGTTTTCATATAACCATTGCCATCAAAATAATACCATTCTCCATTAATGCTTCTCCAACCTGTAGCATATTGATTTCCTTCTGTATACCACCATCCAACATTATCTTGTTTCCAAGCTGCAAATGTTTTAATTGGAGCTACCGCTAAAATGCTTGTAGATATTAAACTAATTGCAACTAATCTTTTTAGATATTGTTTTTTCATTTTATCAACCTCTATTTCTTATACTTACTAATTATCAGCAACTAATTCCAGTATAATAAATCATAGTACTAATATATTATTAATTTTAATTGCTTCAAAGTGTTTTAATTTTAACTGAAAAAAATTAATTCAACCTTAATCCTAAATTACAATTATCTTAAATTAAATTTTTTATTAGCCTAAAAAAGTATCACAAACTAACTTAAAAAATATTGTACTTAAAACTTTCATTTTATCTCCATGAAAATTAGAAGTTAATGCTCTGCATTAATGCATGTACATACTATCACAAAATCTTATGGGCTATTTTTTTCAAAGAATCATTGTATACTCACTTTCTTTTATATCCTCATTTATATGTTCATCTATAACTTTGAAATTATTCTTCATATAAAAATTTACTGCAGTTATGTTCTTTGTAAATACGTGCAATGTAAGCTTATCATATTTAGATTTGCAATACTCTATAAGCTTCTTACCAACACCTTCTCTTTGATATTCTTTTTTTACAAAAAGCCCAGCTATATAATTTTGTTCTACTATTCCTATAAATCCTTTTATAATATTATTTTCTTCAAATATATAAATATCTGCTGACGGAAGCATTTGCTTAACTAATTCAAAATTATCCTTCCAATATTCTTTAGGTATAAAATCATGAGCCTCTATATTTGTATCAAGCCATATTTCCATTACCTTATCCAAATTATCCAATTTAAAATCTTTAATCATTTTTTCTCCTTATTTCCTACCAAAATAAAACCATTTTCATTCTGCTTTGTGAATGCCTTACTTAATGGACAGTTCCTCTGTCTATAAATTATTAATTAAGTTTTATCAATAGGCTTCATGTTTATTGTAAATTTAAGCTTTTTTCTTTTTCTTACGTATTCTTATGCTACCTTGCTCATTATTCATCCCTGTCTTTTCTATTAATTTAGTGCCAAATGCGGCAACCTCTTGAATATCTATTACAGTTATACAACCTGTTTTTAACTCTTTTAATTCAAAACTTCCTCTCATTCCCTGTTGCTTTGCATTCCTTATAAGTTCTCTTAATTTTAATATATTCTCTTCTGTTGGTTCTTCATCAGTTAAAGGAGTAAAATACCCGATATATCCACTTTTGAATACTATTTTTATTTCTAACATCATCCTAAACCTCTTAAAATCAAAATTACTATCTTTAATATATATTCATTAACGAGGTCTATACATGTTATTATTTCAATATTTTTATAATGAGGATACTTAAATACTTGATAAAATCACTAGCTTGTATCATTAATCTGCAACAACCAAACATGTAATTTTCTTCATTAAATATTACTAGATTTTATTTTTAAATGTATATAATTTCCATAATTAATTATATCTTACCTTTAGTAAATTTTCTAATTAGAGCATCTCCAATTAAAATTAGTGGTACCGCTATACAAAGATACTCCCACAATTTCAAATCTAAATTATCTTTTAAAACCATTGCAATTAATAAACTAACGGCCCACCAAATACACTGTATTGCTTTTAGCGTTCCATTAGAAAAACTAGGTCTCTTAAACATAATAAACTCCTTCCCTATTTACTAAAACCAACTTCTCATTTTTTTAATCTGAAGTTCCTATCTAAATCACTTTAAGCCGCATATTCATGATATGGCAAACGGATAGCAACTTTTGTATCATCAAACTTATATTTAGTACCATAAAGCGGATCTCTACCTTCAAATACATTCATACCTATTACATAACTCGCTTCTGCCATTTCATATGGATCTTGCATAACAGAACCTGCCATAAAACCTTTTTTAATTAATTCTCGTGCCTCAGCTGTAGCATCAATTCCAACAACAACTATTGTCTTATTTTTATCTCCTAAATTATATCCATTATTTTGCAATGCCTCAACAGCTCCTATAGCCATCTCATCATTATTTGCAATTATTGCCTCAATATTCTTGCCATATTGCAAAAGTAGTGAACTAATATTGGTTTTAGCCAGATCTCTTTGCCAATCGGCAGCTTTTAATGCAAGCTGCTCAGTTTTTATTCCTACCTTATTTATTGTTCCAATAGAAGACTCACTTCTTTCACGTGCCTCTATACTTCCATGTTCACCCTCTAGCATAACATATTGCAAGACTCCATTATTATTCTTATCTATAAACTTTCTATCCTTATTCCATATATCAACAATAATTTTTCCTTGCATCTCTCCAGCTTCATTAGCATTTGTTCCTACATAATAAGCTTTACCATAAGATTTAAGTACATCAGTCACTAATGGTTCTCTATTAAAAAAAATTATAGGTATATTTTTAGACTTAAATCTATCAATAACATCCTGGGTAGCCTTTGTATCAACTAAATTTACCATTAGAATATCCGCGCTATCACTAACCAAATTACTTAGTACTTCATCCTGCGTAGATTGATTACCTTTTCCATCATAAAATCTAAATATTACTTTACCTTCATTCTTCTTTTGAATTTCTTCTAAGTTTTGTCTGACTAAAGAGACATATTTATCCTTGAAATTATATATTACTACATCTATCATTACAGCTCTCTGCCTTAACCCATTTGTTCCTGCAATAACTCTAGCATCACATACTGATACCTCCATTGCAGTAACTATAAATATAATCTCTAGGATTGCTAATATTCTCTTTGATATATTCATTTTAAATCCTCTCTTTCACTTTTGTTTAACATTATTGTTGTCATCAGTGAAAGAAAATATTTATTTTGGCTTTTATTAATATTAAATTTTATACAAATCTCTATAAAATAAACCAGTTAGCTTATATTAAGTATAATAAACTGATTTTCATATTATTATATTATTAGATAACCTCCTTTTCAAAGCAGATTGCTTTAGAATTTCCATTGTATTTTCCATAATTCTGTATCTGATGGTACCCTCTTTTCTTATAGAAATTTACTGCTTGCTCATTTATTAATCTAGTTTCTAGCCAAATAACAGAGTATCCCATTTTCTTTGCCTGAAGCTCTAAATATGATAGTATTTCACTTCCAACACCCATTGTCTTAATCTTCGCAAACATCCGCTTAACTTCCGCTATATCTTTATTAATATACCGTATTCCTCCACATCCTACGGCCTCTCCATTATCATCATATGCAACCACAAACAAGGACCGGGTAACACATACATCCTCTGGATTAAAGGAATTTTTTCCGCTATCTCCAGTTATAAATTCCAGTTCTTTAGACAATTCATCCATTAAACGTATGGAATCAGGATCACTTGGATTCTTTTCAATAATCTTCATTGTTAATATCTCCATTTCTTGAAATTTAAACTTTGATTTTCTATTTTATCTAAATATATGATAAAATCATTGTGAAAGGTGGCTAAAGAATGACTGGATTTATAATGTCGAACTTAAATATTTTTATTCCTTTATTACTTATATTTTTAACGATTGATACTTTTCTACTAGCTTATAAAGCTTTTTTAATAATTAATACTAACTTAAAACTGTCTTGCAACAACTCAAAAAGTTACTATAATAAAAACAATAAAATAGCAATTATAAATCTAACTATAGAAAATAACTCATCTAATCCAATAGATGTTATAAAAGTAAAATTAACTTCTGGATTTAAATCACATTTAGCAACTTTTCCAACAACACAATCTGCTAAAAATAACCTTAAGGCTCTCGATTCAAACGTATTATTAGAAAACATTCTAAATAATACAAATATACCTGAACATACTTCCGTAACTGGTTATGCTATTTTTGAAAATGTTGGAGCAATAAGTGACTCAAAAAACTATAATATAATAATTAAAACCTCTAATAAAGTTTTAAGAAAGAAAATAAAACTATAATTCTTTATTTATACGACCTCATTACATTTTTAATAATTGTTGCTATTTATTCTTCCCATTATGACTGTATTATAATATTTTCCATCTTTGTGAATACGATCATTTATTAATTTATTTCCTTCTAGGCGTGAAAATCCCACAATTTTTCCGCCTACTTCAGCAACTAAAAATAGATTTATCTTAGAAGTATTATCCTCACAAATAATTTCTTCAAAATCTTCTGGAGTTAAGAACGCTTCCCCTGATTCTCTATCAAGATTTTCTGTTTCTCCATCAATCTGACCTCTTAATTTAGACAACTCATTTGCATCCTCTTTTCTAGGACATCTAAGTATCCATCTTAAGTTTTTACCGTCTATTATTTTATCTTCTATTATCATTATGTGCCTCCTAGTATATTCCTCATAATCCATAATTCTAGCAACAAATTTAATAAAGATAGCCAATTATTAAAAAATTGCAGTTTCGCCTTAGATTCTTCTATTTCATTTTCTATAAGTCTATTTTTAAATAAATCATATCAACGAGCTGTATTCCATTTTCAAATATTGGATGGTCATAGTTATCTGTAAAAAAATTTTTAATTCTGTGTGATACACGAAATCCACAGTTCTCATAAAACGGAATTGTTAGATTACTATCGCCTGTCCCAACAATCATAGTTGTACACTTTCCTTTATAATAATCTAAGATGTATCTTATAAGCTTTTTCCCATATCCTTTTCCTTGATATTTCTCATATGTAGCCATATTCTTTAATTCACATATATTACTATCTTTTTTTACTACTACACAAATGCTTTTTAAATCATCATCATATAAAGAAAACATTTCTCCATTCTCTAGATATCTATCAATCATATCTTCTTGTTCATCTGCTAACATCAATAAATCAAGAAACTTCTTTTTGTCATTTATGATCTTTTTAACCTCCATTACTCTTCCCCCCTTCTTTAAATAAAACATCTCTTTATTTCCAACCCTAATTTTGATGCCAACAATTTTTACCTATCAGCTTTGCAAACAATCTTAATTGAATAAATTACCAATTAATAATTTGAATAATTAAATTGTAATTTCACATACTATCTATTGAAATGATGATAATCTGAATTTTATTTTAATCTATTAATTAACAGCTGCCCTCGTAAAAAGGGTCAGTTCTGGCAATTAAAAAACAAATATCCTAAATGAACACAATTTAAATCTCCAAAGCTCTCAACATGAGAGCTTTTTTTATTTTCAACAATTGCTAATTATGAATAGTCTAACTAAGTATTCACATAATAACAGTATATTGACACGTCATGTATTATTAACATAATTTTTTATCCAAATTCAAATATCGGGAAGTGAGGCTAGTATAAATGAAACTAAGAACTTTTTTAATAGCACTTTTGATATTAATAGTATCTACTATACACAGCGCAAAAGCAATTTTCGAGTCAAATACATATAAAGAAGGGGTATATGATATTACAGATACGCAACAAGTTAAAGCCACAGCCATGCTTACAACGCCAGATGAGATTGCAAGCCTAATAATATTTGACCCAAATGGTAATGAAATTTTTTATAAAAAGTTTGATACTGCAAATGAGTCTGTAAATTTAGGTACTATTTTAGATGATGATCGTATTGCTATAGTTGGAAAAGGTGAAATAGCAATCACTATTCAGCAATAGAGCTCTCACTCTTAAATTTATTCAAATCATAATTATTATCTTATAGCAATAATAATTTCCTTATAATGAATATTTATTTCTTAACTCCATATAATACTCCTGGGATAAATTATAACTTTCCCTTCATTGTAATCCATTTAATGAGCCTCCTCTAAAAAGAGGCTCATTAACTATTTCAATTTTGCTAATCCCTAGTTCTTTCAAGTCTCTTATGGCATATTTTAATGCTACTCCATTTCCATGAATATCTAATAAGACTGCTACTTTCATTGGTTACCCCCCTGTTACAAAACATTTCTTTAATTTATTTAACTAAGATACATAACACCTTATAACCTGTGGAGCTATAAATTTATACTGCTTTATTAATTTTATGTACTATACGAAACATCTAACAATACCTTTTTCTCTAAATTAACAGCTCTTAATATTAACATATTGAATTCATTATACCACATATTCCATATAATGTATTTTACTTTCTAACTATATTCTTTTGTATTCATAATGTTCAGTTATTCTGTATTTTTATTATTATACTCTTCGAACTTCAACCTAAAATTCGTATCATAGTTTTAAACATTAAAATAGCACCTACATTTGTGGTGCTTAATTACAATTTATATCAATATCTACTAACTCAATTTCATTACTTCCTTTTGGTAATTTAGGAATCTCATCATCACCATATCTTATTCTTATTAAAGATGCTCTATAGATATCATCTGAATAATTCCCGTGTTCATATAAAAATAGTAAGCTTTCTTTTTCTAAACAATGTGGCATTATATCCTCAATATTATATTTTTTTCCTTTGTACTTGAATATACATCTTATTAAAGTTCTTTCTGTATACATATTTCTCACCCTAATTATATAAATGTATGCTAAATCAAAAAATTTGTTCCATCTCCTAGTAGATTTGTATTAGTAATAGCATAGGTGTAAGTTACTATATCTCCAACTCTGCTATATGCAGGACCAGTCTTCGATATTTGTATAGAGTTTTGAAATAAAGAATCAACAATGTTGCCATCACTTATTTCAGCTTGAAATTGATTCTCTGCAGTAGTAACTTCAATTTCCTTTGTTTAAATTGACATAATTTCAGTTCCTCTTTATCATAAGTTTACTGACTGTAATATATTTTATGAGCAAATGATAAATTATGTTACACGTACCTATGCATATGTACTTCCTCACTTAGAACTTTCTTCTTAGTTATATCAATCATGCTTTTTATAATGATAATTAGTTCTGATATTAACTTAATTAATGATAATTAAATTTTTTGTTGTAATTGTATATTTTACTTAAACATGGTCAATACTTTTATATGAAAAGAGTAATATCTTAATTAAAATAGAGGCAGTATCGTTAGTGTCCCCCACTGATACTACCTCTATTTTTTATATTTTTATAATAATTATATATTAATTACAATCTCAAATTATCAAATAAATACTTATTTTCCATTTTGGTATATACAATTAGTATCCAATCGCCTATAGTTCTCGGTAAATCTTTGCTTATATCAACTTTATCAAATATGCATAATGTATCTATCTTACAAAATGCAGAAACACTTTATAGCAATAAATATTTTACATGAGTAAATACAAATATTTTTAGCTATTATCTTTATTGCTCTTAATTAAATCATCTTTCAAGAATCCACATCTAAAAATATTCAATTTTTTATTCCTATTTTGAATATTTCTCTCTATATGTGCAATACTAATTATGTGACATAAATTAAGTTTTCATAATTATTTTTCGGACTCCTCGTTGTAGGAGTCCCCCCATCCCAATGTATTCCTACATAAGAGAACTGTATTCTAAATTTCATTTAATTTCCTATTATATTTTTTCCTTAAGCATATTCTTTTCCTCAACAGTATTTGAATAATCAATTGCCCAATCACATAAATTAGCTAAAATAGGCAGAAGGCTTCGTCCATAGCTAGTTAAAGAATATTCAACTTTAGGTGGTACTTGATTATAAGCAATCCTATTAATCAACTCATCATCCTCTAAAGCTCTCAGCTGTTGAGTTAACATCTTTTGTGTAATATTAGGTAAACTTCTTTTTAATTCATTGAATCTCATGGTTCTTTTACCTAAATGCCAAATAATTATTGGCTTCCATTTTCCTCCTATAATATCTAAAGTTAATTCCATAGAGCAATTATATTCAATTCCTTTAAATCTCATCATTTTCACTACCTCTTTAATTTTAAGTATATAAATAGTAACTACGTTACTAAAAAGTGCGTTCTTGATAATAATTCCTATAACATATAAATTATATTTTGTAAGTATCCTGAAATAATTAATCTAGGATTTTATTAAGTATTCTCAAATAGGAGTGATATCAATGGAATTAATTACTGTAAATCAATCAACATGTGTTAAATGTGGACTTTGTTCAAATGTATGCCCAAGTGGAGTTTTATCTATGAATGAAAATGGACCAATAGCTATTCACCCAGATAATTGTATTACCTGTGGCCATTGTGTTGCAGTATGTCCCTCTAGTTCAATAGATAATATTAAAACACCTTTATCTAATCAATTGGATTTAGAATCATTTCCAATTATAGATTCTAGCACTGCTGAATCTTTTCTTAGGTCTCGCCGTTCAATCCGTTGCTACAAGGAAACCCAAGTTCCTCAACAGACACTATTAAAATTAGTTAACATAGCTCGTTTTGCACCTACAGCTAGTAATACACAAGGACTTTCATATATTGTAATAAAAAATAAAAAGATTTTACAACAAGCTGCAAGCATAGTAGTAGAATGGATGGAAGATCAACTTAAAAATTCCCCATCTCCACATTGGAGCTTTTCAAGACATGTCAAAAATTATAGAGAAGCTGGTGAAGACTCAATTTTACGTAATGCTCCACACATAATATTAGCAACATCTACAAAAGATTTTAAAAATGGAATAAAAAATACTATTTCTGCATTCTCATATCTTGAATTATTTGCTACTACTCTTGGATTAGGTTCATGCTGGGCTGGATTATTTGAAATGTGTGCTTTTTCAAACTATAAGCCACTACTAGAACTGCTTCAAATTCCTGATAACAAAGTTATAACAGGAGCTGTCATGGTTGGCTATCCAAAATATAAATATAGAAAAATAGTAGATAGAAACCCGCTAGAAGTATTATGTCTTCTACTGTACTTTCACTGAGTGAATTATACATAATTTTTATTTAATAATCGCATACTAAAGAAAAGCTAGAAAGAATAGTTTGATTCTATAGACAAAACTATGAAAGGTAGTTGTACCAATGAAAAAATTTATTATTATATTTTCTGTTTTCTTATTTATGTCTCTTAGTATGAGTATAAGGAGCGCTTATGCTGATCCCAACCCAAAGACCTTAACCGAAGGCTTTTACAGAGTTAAGGATATAGGCTTAATACCAAATACTACTTATAAAGTTAGAAATACATCCCCTACTGGTAGATCTGTTATCATTATTTTTGACTCAAATCAACAAATGCAGGAATTTTTGAGACTTGAACCGAATTCTCCTGATTACCTTGTAAAACCTTTAGAATTTGGTTCCATAATCATAATTATTGGAGGCGGTAATATCACCTTTTCCTAGCAAATCAAAAAAATATCTAAAATTCATTTGAATAGTCTTATATTATAAAATCTTTAAAATTTTACATATTAATAAGATATCAATTTTATTGGGGAGATATGTTTCTAATACAATCTTCCTATTTTCATTTACAGATTTAATAGTCCCATCTAAAGTTTTTATTGATTTTTTTGAACTTTTATGCTCTGTAATATTCATCTTAATTAAATATTATCTTTTATTCGAATACTTCGCGGGCAATTACTTGACCTATAGATATATCCTTTCCTTTCTAATCTCTCTATATGTGCATGTACACTTGACGTAGATGCCAATCCTGCTAACTTTCCAATTTCCCTAACCGTTGGAGATATCTTCTCTTTGCCTATATAGTTTTTTATAATATCCAATATTTCTTGTTGTTTTTCTGTTAACATAGAACCATCTCCCTATAGCTTTATATATAATGTCATTTAATGTTTAAATTTGGTTATTTCAATATAATACCTAAACATATTTAAATTATCAGACGACGCTATTACAAACATACGTTCGCATATATATTACTACTTTTAGGGTATTTTGTAAATAAGAACGCAAAAAGAACCAAAACTAAAATTAATTTCGGCTCTTTTAAGTCTATAATCTTATGCAATTATTTAACATATTTTTATTATATTTTATGATTGCTATAAATTAATGTATAGCTTTCTTTGCGTATTTTTTGCCCGTTCCTTCAACACTTGTAATTGTAACTAATGCATCTTCATCAAAACCATGGACAATATTTTTTAGCTTTGCTATTTCAAGCCTTGATAGAACCACATAAATAACATTTGTTTCTGTGCCACTATAAGCGCCCTTTCCATCTAACAAAGTAATTCCTCTACCAAGCCTAGCCATTATTGCTTCTGATATTTCATTATTTTTATCCGATACAATTATTACTGCTTTTGACTCATTAAGGCCTTCAACTGTTATATCTATGGTTTTAAAAGCAATGAAATATGCTATTAAAGAATACATCGCTCTATCCCATCCAAATATAAACCCCGAAGTTCCTAAGATGAAAAGATTAAAAAACATAACTATTTCCCCAATAGAAAATGCAGTTCTCTTTTCTAATATTATAGCTACAATTTCTGTTCCATCTAAAGAACCACCATTTCTTATAATCAAGCCTACTCCAACTCCTATTATAATTCCGCCAAATATAGTGGCTAAAAGTACATCTTGTGTTATTCCTGGAACTGGATGAAGCAATGTTACTACAACTGACAAGCATATTACTGAAAATATAGTTGAAATAGCGAATGTTTTTCCTATTTGCCTATATCCTATTATAACAAATGGTAAATTAAATAGAAATGTAAATACTCCTAGTTGTACTTTTGTTAGATAGCTTGCCATAATTGATATTCCAGTCATGCCTCCATCTATTATATTATTAGGTATCAAGAATATCTCTAAACCTACTGCTACCAAAATTGAACCTATTATCATAAATAATATTCTGCTTGCTTTAACCCAAATATCATTATATTTTTTCGTCATTTAACTCCCCCTTAAATTTAATATATTTTATCCAATAGTAAAAACTATACTATATAAATTATAACATAGTTTTCATTACTTTATTATATGTTTTTAATATTACTTAAATATTCTAATTTTAATTTTAAAAATTAATTTAATAATGATATATCTAATGTCCTTTTATTATTGGGGTTATGCATTATTAGCTAAAAAAGCTCTTTAAAAATAAAATCATTCCACTTGCTATAAGTAAAGCAATTACTGATTTTTTAACTGTTTCTTCTTCCATCTTTGAATCAACTTTAACTCCTATAATCATTCCAATAATAACTGATGGAGAAAGACATAAAGCCATAATTAATGCTTCCTTAGTTAATATTCCTGTAAATAAGTATAAGAAAAATCTAAATATATTATCTACTAAAAAAATACAACAAATATTTCCGCGGAATTCATTTTTATTCTCTGTAGTTCTACTGACATATGCAACTAAAAGTGCTCCAATTCCATAAAGCCCAGCTAATATTCCTGAAATTACTCCTATTACTATGAGAAAAATAATGCTAGCTTTCTTATTTTGAATTTTACTAGGCTTTCTTGTTAACATTTCTACTGCAATTCCAACAATTACAACACCTAGTATACATTTTAATATCCGATCGCTTCCAGCCTTTAATAGTAATGTTCCAGGTACAATACCTGCCAGCAGCATGAGAGATAATGGAATGACAATTTTTAAAGAGATATTTTTTCTTTCTTTCCATGCCATATATGTATTTGTTGGAATTCCAAATAGAAGATCTACTGGTGTTGTTAACCTATTTGATACTACAAAGGAAAATAACGAACCCATAACAAGTGTATTTCCAAAGCCAGTTATACCTTTCGTAAAATATGCAAATAAAGTAGAAATAAAAAGATATATGTTTTGCATTTTTTGCCCCCCATAAGCTTAAATTATATCTTTAACTTTTGTTATTATTATCAATTATAACACATTTGGTAAACATTCCTTTCATTGTTTATTAACTTCCATATACTTCAAAAAAATTTAAGGTGTAGAATCTTCATACCTACTACACCTCATCATTAGTTTAAGTTCTAAATTTAGCTATTAAATCTTGCAGCTCTATGGAAACATTCTTTAAATCTTTTGCAGATTGATTTATTTGTTCCATACTTGCAGACTGTTGTTCTATGGATGCCGATATTTCCTCCGTAGTAGAAGCTGACTCTTCTGCTATTGCAGACATATCGCTTATACTTCCTATAACATCATTTTTATTATTGTCTATACTATTTATACTAACTACTATCCTATCTATTTGCTTAACCACATTAGATGCTGAACTTTCTATAGTTTTAAATGCCTTTTCAGTATCATTTGATACCTCACCCATTTGAATTACCATATTTCCTACCGTTATCATTTCTGATTTAGTTTTATTTATTTCCTTCTTAACCTCTCTAACGATAGCATCTATTTCTTTTGTTGAATCAGCGGCTTCATATGCAAGTTTTCTAATTTCCTCAGCCACAATAGCAAATCCCTTTCCTTGTGTTCCCGCTCTTGCTGCTTCTATGGCTGCATTAAGAGACAATATATTAATTTGTGATGTAATGCCCTTAATTGCGTCAGTTATTTTCTCAATTGATTGAGATTTGTTATTTAAAACACTAACTTGATCAAGTATATTTTCCGCTACTTTATGGTTTGATTCTACAACACTTTTTAATTTATTTATATTCTCCATACCTTCCAAATTTGATTTTAACGCCAATTCTATATAATTCTTCACTGAATTAGTATTTTCTACCGAATCATGAATTTCTTTTGCTAAAACCTCTAATTTATCTACTCCAGTTTCAGTATTCCTTGCAAGATCAGTAGAACCTTGTGCCATTTCATCAATTGCCTTCGCTATAGCCTCTATTGACTGAGATGTTTCAGATATTATATTTGATAAAACGTCAGAATTTAATGCTACATTTACGGAGTTCTGTTTAATACTTTCCACAAGTTCTCTTAGTGTTCTTCTCATGTTTGCTACTGCAATACCCATATCGTAAAATTCGTCCTTATATCTTTTTATTATATTCAAACCAGCTTGGTCAAATACTAAATCTAAATTCGCAGTTTTATTAATAAATTTAACCAAAAAGTTTATTCTTTTTGTAATAATATTTATTATAGATATTGTTACTACAAGACTGATTATTATTATAATTATTACGTTCAGTGTGAGCATTAATCTTGAGTGATTATAAATTTGATCATTTTGTATATTGGCCAAATTCGCCTGTTCCTGGTTATATTGAACAAGTTTTTCAATTGCGCTATTTACATTCTCAAAATCCTGTCTAGATTCTCCATACATTAAATTAAATGCATCCTTATTTTGAGATTCTCTACTTAATTGAATAGTCTTCCTGCTAGTTTCAAAATACTTAGGATAATACTCTTTAATTTCTTTAAATATCTCAATATCATCGCTTGATATCATAGTTCCTTGATATTCTTTTAATTCATCTTCAAACTCTTCTCTCAAATCTTGAAGTTCTTTTTCTGTAGCGTTCATTAAGTCAGGATCATCTTCTAGTACATGTCTGTATTCTCTAAGTCTATATTCTGACATATTTTGATCCATAGTATGAGCCAATTCGCTCCTCTTATACCAAACTTCTGCAATTTCACTTGCTTTATCTTTTACATTTTTAATTGATATTATAGAATACACTCCTAAAAAAGACGTTAGCAAAATTATTACCCCAAATGAAGCAATAAGTTTATTTCTGATTGTAAATTTCATTTGAACACTTCCTCCAAAATAAATTTAAATCTAATATAACTATTAGATAATTATCTTGTTTGGCAATTCCAATTATATATTCATTTCCGTTACATACATCATAATTAATCTTTTTTATACTATCTTTCTGAATCCTTTTAACATCATCTACTTCATCAACCATGGCACCAAAAACGCCTTCACTATCTTCAATAATTATTATTTTCTGTTCATCATATCTTTTTTCATTTTTTATACAGATCTTCTCACCTAAATTAATTATCGGTATTATTCTTCCCCTTAAATTTATGACTCCTAGTATATATTCTCTACTCAATGGTATTTTATTAGGAGCCACATAGCCAATAATTTCATTAACTTGTTCTATTGGCACCGCATACCTCTCTTTTCCTATATGAAACACCACAAATTGCTCTTCAGTCATTAATTTCCCTCCCTGCTACATATGCAGCATATTCTTCATAACATAATATGAAAATTGGAAATGCATTGTTACTGAGCAAAGAACTAAAATATTTAAAATTATGTTTTGTGAATATATTTTTTTTATCTTCAAAAAATAAAATATATTTGCAGTTCAATTTAGAAAGGTGGATTAATTACTTTAATGAGAAAAATCAGCATTATATTTTTTATTTTCTTATTATTTAATATAACAATAACGGCTTCTGCCGATCAGCCTAGAATTCTTAGACAGGGTTTTTATACAACAAAAGATTTAAATTTATCCCCTGATGCTCTGCATACAATACAAAATACCTCTCCCACTGAATATGTTTCTGTAGTGCTTTTTGATTCAAATGAAATTGTTCAGGAATTTATAAGATTAGTCCCTAAATCAGAAAAATATGCTTTACCACCTATCCAAATTGGATATGAGATAATAATAATTGGAGATGGTGAAATTACTATTTCTTAGAGTATATAGATTAGTTTACTTTAGCAAAAAATATAAAGGTGGTCATATCTATGAAAAAATTTACTGTTTCAATATTATTTTTCTTATTTTTGTCATTAAATATTTCAACAATTCAGGCTCTGTCCATATCTAGAGTTTTAAAAAAGGGGTTCTACACATTAGAAGATTTAAAACTATCTCCTAATACAAGTTATACTATTCAAAATGATTCTTATAATGAGCGTGCTTACATACTTGTTTTTGATTCCGAACAAAATTTTATACAGTCTTTACGATTGAGACCTCAATCACAGAAATATAATTTACTTCCGCTTAAAGATGGATATAAAATAGTTGTAGTTGGAAATGGAGAAGTGACTATATCTTAAAAGAGAATAAATCTACAAGATCTATTTAGTATTTAATGATTGTACTTTTATAATTACTATAAATTCCAATTAAGATTTTGTACAATTTATAAGTTTAAGACTACAATCAGCAAAACGCGATTTACTTCTGCTTAAGAACAGCTATATATAGTTTAGGCTAATAGCATTAAAACTCACCTTATATCAAAAAAGCCACTATATAAATAATGTCATTTAGTTAACTAAATGACATTTCCATACAAGATGACTTTCTCAATGATTTTTCAATTGAATTTTATTTACCTTCTTTTAAAATTGACGACATCACTAATGCTAAATCGTTCTTTTTTTCATTATCTCTAATAAAGTTTGCTACTTTATCATCTTTTGTTATTATTTCAATATATTCTTTTGCATCTTCATTTTTGACATTAAATGATTTTATATTTTCTCTTGATATTTTATCTGTATAAGCAATATCAGATAGCCCTCCCCAAACAGCATGAGTAATAGCCTGTATATATAAATTTTTAGGAGTAAGAATCAATTTAAAATCATTTACTACTCCACCTGCAACTCCCTGTGCTAGCAAATTAACCAACGTATTTGCTACTTTACTTGAAGCTTTAATATCTTTGTAAGAATTAATAGAACATAGTATTTCTTCATCATTTAATACACTTGCCATATTTCGCCCTCCAAATTATATATTTTAATTGAATAAATAATTATCTGCATCAAAATCCATTATCCAATTATATCATATAATAGTAATATATTCTTATTACTAAATTCTTAATTTTTAATAACTTACTTACATTTTCTATACTATTCAAATGTATAAGGCTCAAAAACTAGAATTATAAGTTTTCAAAAATGTTACTGGCGGAGGCTAAACAGCATCAATGAATTGAAAAATATAGGTGGTCAATCTCAACTATATTTTTTATCTTACAAAAACTTTACTTAAAGATTTCTATTGCTTTTCTATTATAAATTCCGCATGATCTCCTATAGCATGAATCATTGGAATGCTAATTACTATTTTATTATCTTCCATATAGCTATAGGCTCCTTTCTTTGGAATTTCAATCACACCATCTTTCTCGTGAAAATCAGCATCTTTTAATATATTTAAAAGTTCATCATCACTAATGTTTTTTATAACAGACTTCTGTGCTTCTATTAATTTATCATCCTCTGAAAGCATTTTAACATCATCTAACTTTTTTAATTTTTCTAGTACTCCCTGCGCATTAGCATAGTCTGAAAGACCAACTGTTAAACCGTTCTCTAAATCTATATTAACCGTATAAAAGATTGAAGTTGGATATGCTGTTCCTTTAATATTTACTAGTCCATTAAAAGCTATTGATATATATTTATTATTTTTAGTTTTCACTTCATAATTTACTTCCATGCTTATATCATTAATATTTGTATCATTCTCAACATATATATTTATAATACTTAGGGCTGCATTCTTTAAATCTTTATTTATGGATTCAAGCTTTACTGCATCAGCATAATGTTTTACTTGTGGGTAATTAATCTTCACATGATCTTTACTATAAACTTCATTAATTATTTCGTATTGTTTTGATTCATTACGTAAAGATACTTCCATATTAAAATAATTAATTTTATTAACAGCTAAAACCTCTTTTTTTATTAGATTAATACACTTCAGATTATTAACATGAAAATTTCTCATTAATAAGAAACTGAGTATTGTTATGCCAGTTAATAAAATTGCCGATTTCTTCATTTTCATATTTTTCTCCTTTAATTATTTAATTTTAAGGTTAATTTTATTAATTATTTTCTCCTCATGTTATGAAAATAATGTGGTTTATAGATTAATAATAAAATTACTTTCATTTTTTTAATTTTTTTATTGAATTTATCGGTCACTATGATAAAATTATCTTAAGAGGTGAATTTATAATGTTAGGTGATAAAGTAAAACTACTTAGAAAAGAGAGAAAAATTACACAGCAAAAGTTAGCTGAAGCTATTGGTGTAAGTCAATCTACTATAGGAATGATAGAAGGAAATAGACAAGGTGCTAGCAATGATACATTAATTAAGTTGGCAAATACTTTAAATACTACTGTTGATTACTTATTGTCTGATAATATAGAAGAATTAGACTTTCCTGATAAGAGAATTAGTGACACTGGATTTGGCGATGATGATATAAGAAGAATTGAGAGAGCTCGAAGAAAAATGGATCCTAAAAACAAAGAAAAAATGATGAAAATTTTAAGGTCTGCTTTTGATGAGTACTTCGACGATTAGATATAAGCGTATAAAACAGATAGTTAATGATATTTATATAAAATTAAATATTAGTAAGTTTCCTATAAACGTATTTGAAATAATAGGTTCTTTCGATAATATAAAAATAGTTTCTTATCATCGATTCATGCTTGATCACAATTTAACCAAAGAAGAAACTTTTGAAATATTAACTTCTGACGAAGGATGTACTGATTATTTTAAACCTTCAAATAAGTATATAATTTATTATAATGATTTAGATTTTAAATCTGATGAAAGAATTAGATGGACTTTAACTCATGAATTAGGTCATATTTTATGTAGCCATTATTCATCTGATAATACTAAAATATTTGATGACTACCTGTCAGAATCTGAATATAAAATTATGGAGGCTGAAGCAAATTATTTTACTGGTCTTTTATTATCTAATCCAGTAATTCTTCATAAGTTGAATATTAGATCTTCTCATGACATAGAAACGTACTGTTCAATATCTTCTGAAGCGGCACGTTATAGATACAAATTTTATAAGAAGTGGTGCGAGAATAATATTTTAACTAGTTCAGATAGATTCATTATCAGAAACTTCGAATCTTATTTAAATTCTCAAAGGCTTGAATATTTAGAATTTATTAGTTTTATTAATTCATTTTAGCTATATTATCTAAACTAAAATTTTTATTATATAAAGTATAATAGTTTCACTACTATTCCATGGTTTATAAGCAAAAAAGGACTATCGCACTATAAATTAATGATATGCTCCCTATATGGTAGACAGTTAAGATGAAAAAACTATCAATCATAAAAGGGAGCATATTAAATTTTAATCTATTAACGCAATAGACCTTTATTTATAAAAAACTTAGATGATTACAATTAAGTTTTATTTATACTACAGATAAATAGAATTAATTTGTCTTAAACTTATCTGTTAATTCTTTAAGCGTTGTAGCCATATCGCTAAAGCTTTGAACTGATGCTGTCATTTCTTCAATTGAAGCTACTTGTTCTTCTGTAGCCGCAGATATTCCTTGAGTTTCTCCTGCTACAGCCTCAGAAAGTTGTGTAATATCACTTATGTTAATAAATACTTCCTTTTCAGTTTTATTCATATTATCTATAGCATTACTTACTTCCTGCATATTAGATGCAACTTCTTGTATAGATTTAAATATTAATTGAAAATAGCTATTAGCTTCATTCACTACTTTAGATCCATCATTAACTTCATTTATGCCTTTATTCATAACTAAAGCTACATTTTCAGTTTCTTTTTGTATACCATTTATAAGAGCACTAACCTGCCCCGCAGCTTCTCCAGATTGTTCTGCTAATTTACGAACCTCATCAGCAACAACTGCAAATCCTTTTCCTTGTTCTCCGGCACGTGCTGCTTCTATTGCTGCATTTAAAGCCAACAGATTTGTTTGTTCTGAGATGCCCTTTATTACTTCTGTAATTTTCCCTATTGCTTGTGAATGCTCTCCAAGCTTGTCTATAACTTTAGATGTATCGTTAACTGAACTTTGAATATTAACCATACTTGAGTTAACTTTATGGAGTGCCTCGCTTCCCTTCTCAGAATAGCTAGACGCAGTTTGTACAGCCGAAGAAACATTATCTGATTTTTCATTTATATCTTTTATTGCGCTATCTAAAATATTCATATTAGAATTTATTTTATCTATCTTAGAGCTTACTAACATAGAACCTTCCGCAATTTCATTAACATTTTCTGCAGAATTTGTAGCAACTTTTGACTGCTGCTCGCAAACATCTGTCATCTCACTAGATGCTGATGAAACTCTCTCTGAATGTTCTTTAATATTATTTATTACCTCTCGTAAGTTAACAGCCATTTTTTCAAATGCTCTTCCTAAATTACCTATCTCATCGTTGGATTTTATGTTTATATTATTAACTGTTAAATCTCCATTTGAAATCTTATTTGCTGCATTTAAAAGTATATGCAATGGTTTAGTTGCATAACCAACTAGAACAAAAACTCCTCCACATGTAATAAACAATATAACTATTCCTATTAAACTAGTATTAATTAAAGAATGTATGCTTTTTTCAACAGTAATACTTTTAGGAATTTCAGCACAAATAACCCATCCCGTCTTTTTATCCTGAACATAGCTCACAAGCATACTTTTCCCATCTTTAACTACTTCTTCGGAACCACTCTCCCCTTTTACACCTTTCTTAATAAATTCGAAATCATTTAAATCTGTACGATCTTCTGGCTTGTCTAATGTCTTAGTAGGATGAGCTAGCAATTTGCCGTCTGAATCTACGATATAAACAGTTGCATTATCCTGCGAAAGCTCTTTAACAAAAGAATTTAGCACTGGAAGTTCAATATTTCCTTGTAAAATTCCCGTTACAATCCCGCCCTCTTTATCTCTAATAGGCGTTGCTAGAACTGTGATTAAACTTCCATTATCTTTACTTACAAGAACTTCAGATACAACCTCATCCTGTCCTTTAAGTGCTGATTTATAAAAATTACGATCTGATATATCAGATGATTTAGAGTCATCACTTCTCACAAACTGAACTCCATCCAATTTAGTAACAGCCGTAAATGATAAATCTGGATATACTTTTGAACTCTCAACTAAAATTGGTTTAGATTTTTCTGCATCATAGGAACTAATAATAGGATTTCTAGCCATGCTCTTTATCCCATACATATTTCTCTCAATTAAACCATTTATCTTTTCATCCACAATTTCTGCTCTTTTAAAATTATCAGCTAGTGCATTTTCTATCGCAATCTTTTGTGAAAAAAACAAATTAATGATTGTGAATATTATTAAAGGCACAGAACTCGCAAGAAGAAGTGTTAACGTCAACTTCCTTTTAATATTCATGTTTTTCCTCCTAAGTTATTATATATTTCTAAAATATTAGATTAGTACTTTAATTAATATTCGACAATATCAGCGAAATACCTCCTATAAAACAGACATTTTTTATTAATTATAGTAATTAGTCCAACAAATTCCAATGCATCTATCTTTTTTATTGTGAATTATTCCTTGCTTTAGTAATGTCCTCTAATCAAAAAATACATTACCTCCCACAAAATAGTGGTAGGTAATGTATTTCACTAAGTTCTACTATATAAACTATTTTTAATAAATTTGAAATGCAGTATTAGACGAACTTGTCATATAACTACTATATGTAGTCTCAGCCAGAACTTTATAAGTACCTTTTCCTGTAATTCTATATGTCAAAATACCAAAAAAAGCCTCTCCAGATCTATCTGTCATTCCTTTATATATTGTCACAACACCTTTGGGTGAAGTAATACTAAATTTAACGGCTGCTCCTTGAATTGCTTTGCCAGAAGTATCTGTAACCTTAGCTTTAATATATATTATATCACCTGCTAAGTAATAGGCTTTATTTGTAGACACAACCGTTCTTGTCCCTAATTTTGAAGGTTGCGTTGTCACAGGCTGACTTACAACTGGTTGAGTAGTAACAGGCTGCGTATTAGTTGGTATTGTTGAAATTGGCTGTGTCACCGTTGATGTTTGTCCTCTAGGTGCTTGTATTAGCCCATAACCATACCAACTATCTTTTCCGCTTATTCCTAAATCAATAACATTTTCATTAAGTTTTGCACGTAATTGATTTGGAGAAAACCCTGGATTAGCCTGCTTTAATAATGCTAAATCTCCTGTAACAAAAGGTGCTGACATTGAAGTACCGCTCATAGATACATATTTATTATTTAAATATGTACTAAGAACACTAACCCCTGGCGCCGCTACTTCAACAGTATTTCCTGTAGAGGAAAACGAAGGTCTTTTATTATTAGAATCAATTGCCGCTACTGCTATAACCGAACTATATTTTGCTGGATAATCTACAGTATCCGTTGATCCATCTGATGTACCATCATTTCCTGCTGCCGCAACAACTAAAATGCCTTGATTATAAGCCTTGTCAACTTCTTGTTGCAATGCAGTTGATGGTACGGAACTACCAAGACTTAAGTTAATAATGTCCATTTTATTTGTAATACACCAATCTATTCCTGCGATTATATCAGAAAGGTATCCAGCCCCATCATTTCCTAATACTTTTATAGCATAAAGACTTGCCTCATTAGCAACTCCAACAATTCCATAACCATTATTTTTCGCTCCTATTATACCTGCAACGTGCGTTCCGTGCCCATTATCATCTAAATATGATGTTGTATAAGATGTGAAAGCTGCGCCACCTGCAACTGATAGATCCTCATGGTTAGCTATCCCAGTATCAACAATTCCGATTTTTACTCCTTTTCCAGTATAACTTGAAGACCATGCTGTCGGAGCTTGGATCTTATTCACTCCCCAGTCTACTGTTTGAGAATTTGTTTTAACTATTATATCTTGTTCTACGGCTAATACATTGGGATCATCTCTCAAATCCTTAATAGCTGTAGTAGGAACAGATGCTGATAGAACGTTTGCATTTTTGTATTCTCGTCTTACATTTCCTCTCGCTTTTGAAACTACATTTTTATCAGCTTTATTTTTAAATACGATGATTACTCGTTCATTTGATGTTGAGACTGATGTTACTACCGCTGCATTAACATTTGCTGTAAATCCAAATGCTACTAATAAAAAAGTAACTGCTGAAATAATTTTTTTCATTTGTGTACCCCTCCTTAAATTTATCTTTCGTAAATGTACTTAATTAAGCTTATCACCACTCTTTTAGACCTTCTTCCCTCCTCCTATAAATCAAAGTAACTTTTTATCTGCACTTCTAAGGAACTGTACTGATAAACAGATTTGATTAATTTTATTATAATTCTATATAACCAAAAACTATTCAAACGAATAGTGACAGAATATTACTTTATCTTGCATTATTCAGTAACTGTCATACATATTCTATGAATTTAGTCCATATAATTTTGCATTCCATAATTTCCTATAGTGTTTGCTTCATCTTTTAACATAATTATATCATAGTGGCATATCCCCTACAATTCATAACATACAAGGATTTTATTCCTTATAAAGGGTTTACATGAATATTATTCACATAAATACATTACTATCAAAATAATTTCATGAACTTCAAAGTGGCTTGTTAATTTTTCATCAGAATACATTAAATCTCCTACGAATATTAAAACTATTTTCATTGCACTTTATGGATACTTTAACCTTTATAGCCACTTTCTAATATATAAAAAGGAGAGTTAACTCGTTTTATTCTAAAATAAAAACAGATAGTTTAATTAAAACCACCTGCTTTTATTTTAAATTTCGGCAATACTAAGCCAATTATATTTAATTTAAAATATTTTATTACTAATTTTTACTCTCTGATATTATAGGAATCCAAATATCACTCTTATAGTCTTGTAAAAAGCTATCTCCTTCTGTATAAAATCGAATTCCAACATGTTAATATGAATTTTCAAAATACGTTTAATTTGTAATATTCATTTCTGTGAACGATTCTAAAACATAATTAGTATTGTCTATAGTTGTGACAATTAACTTGTCAGTTGAGTTTTTAACTTTAGCAACAGTACCTGTTAGTATAGATAAACAATCCTCCACTAAAATCGGAATATCATTCACTACTACCAACTCCATATTATCACACTTTTCCTTCATCCAATTATTTAAGATAGATTCCCCTTCAGATGAATTACAATCTGCCTCCATTAAATATTCTCCTCTCATATCCCTTTTAAATATATCATATTTTTTGAATCTTTATTTAGCTCTTATTATTTAATTATCGTATAACAATATTATTGTTTTAATATTATTATCAGAGTATTTTTGATAAATCCCAATAATAAAACTTTTACACCTAATTATTTGACACTATTTTAACATATTACCTCATATGTTACAAGAAAATTAAATTGATAATATATATTCTATATATGTAAATAAGTAACATAGAAAAGCTCAACTTAATATGATTATTTCTTATAAATGGCTTTCTTCCCACTTATTCTAGAAACAATATAAAAACTAAATTAAAGCAATACATGCCGGCTCATGAATTCTTTTATAACATATGAAATAAGCTTATAGTTTATTATTAAATTTATTTACTAATTGAAACTCATATTTCCTTATATAAAAACTTCCTTACTACCAATTTAATTAGTATATTTAATAAGACAAAAAAAAGATAGCCATTACAGCTATCTTTTATACTTACCTCGCAACGTCCTACTCTGCCACACAGTCTCCCATGCAGTACCATCGGCGCTATAGACCTTAACTTTCCTGTTCGGAATGGGAAGGAGTGTTACCTCTATGCCATCATCACGAGATGCATGTTTTTCCCAAATCTTCGATTTGGTTGAAAAACAGCACACCAACGAACGTATGTGAGTTAGTGTTTCCTTAGAAAAAATAACCCAAGTCCATCGCTTATACTATTTTTTCAGCAATTATACTAAATAATTACTACTTAAAAGAACTTTGTTCTTTCAAAATTGCACATAAGTGAGAGTCCAAATTTCATATTTGGTTCCTCGAACTTACTCAGCGAACGCTAGTGAGTCGAGCTTTCTCTCTATTTAATGTATATTACAACTTGATTATATTGGTCAAGCCCTCGACCTATTAGTATCAGTCAGCTAAATACGTTGCCGCACTTACACCTCTGACCTATCAACCTTGTAGTCTTCAAGGGGTCTTACTAGCTTATGCTATGGGAAATCTCATCTTGAGGTGGGCTTCACACTTAGATGCTTTCAGCGTTTATCCCTTCCCGACTTAGCTACCCAGCTATGCTTCTGGCGAAACAACTGGTACACCATAGGTCAGTCCATCCCGGTCCTCTCGTACTAAGGACAGCTCCTCTCAAATTTCCTACGCCCGCGACGGATAGGGACCGAACTGTCTCACGACGTTCTGAACCCAGCTCGCGTGCCGCTTTAATGGGCGAACAGCCCAACCCTTGGGACCTACTTCAGCCCCAGGATGCGACGAGCCGACATCGAGGTGCCAAACCTCCCCGTCGATGTGAACTCTTGGGGGAGATCAGCCTGTTATCCCCGAGGTAGCTTTTATCCGTTGAGCGATGGCCCTCCCACGAGGTACCACCGGATCACTAAGCCCGACTTTCGTCCCTGCTCCACTTGTAGGTGTCGCAGTCAGGCTCCCTTCTGCCTTTACACTCTTCGAACGATTTCCGACCGTTCTGAGGGAACCTTTGGGCGCCTCCGTTACATTTTAGGAGGCGACCGCCCCAGTCAAACTGCCCACCTAACAATGTCCTGTCACCAGTTTCATGGCATCCAGTTAGAACTTCAATACTATCAGGGTGGTATCCCAACAACGACTCCACCAAGGCTGACGCCCTAGTTTCCCAGTCTCCCACCTATCCTGTACAGACAATACCGAAATTCAATGCTAAGCTACAGTAAAGCTCTACGGGGTCTTTCCGTCCAATCGCGGGTAGCGAGCATCTTCACTCGCACTACAACTTCGCCGGATTTGCAGTTGAGACAGTGCACAAGTCATTACGCCATTCGTGCGGGTCAGAACTTACCTGACAAGGAATTTCGCTACCTTAGGACCGTTATAGTTACGGCCGCCGTTTACTGGGGCTTAAGTTCACACCTTCGCGTTACCACTAAGTGTTCCCCTTAACCTTCCAGCACCGGGCAGGCGTCAGCCCCTATACATCAGCTTTCGCTTTAGCAGAGACCTGTGTTTTTGTTAAACAGTTGCTTGTGCCTATTCTCTGCGGCCTGATTTCTCAGGCACCCCTTCTCCCGAAGTTACGGGGTCAATTTGCCTAGTTCCTTAACTGCAATTCTTCCGTCGGCCTTAGGATTCTCTCCTCATCTACCTGTGTCGGTTTGCGGTACGGGCACTACTTCTCTCTCTAGATGCTTTTCTTGGAAGCATGGAATCAGATACTTCGGTTCCGTAGAACCTTCCCCATCACGCCTCAGAATTGTTGGAACGGATTTGCCAATCCCAACTCCCTAAACGCTTAGACTAGCATCCAATAGCTAGCACATCCTATCCTTCTCCGTCACACCATCGATAATAACGATTATAGTGGTATTGGAATATCAACCAATTGTCCATCGACTACGCCTTTCGGCCTCGCCTTAGGTCCCGACTAACCCTGAGAAGACAAACTTTACTCAGGAAACCTTAGATATTCGGCCTGTAGGATTCTCGCCTACATCTCGCTACTAATGCCAACATTCTCACTCGTAATCAGTCCACCGCTCCTTACGGTACGACTTCAGCCCGATTACGACGCTCCTCTACCGCTCACGTTATACACGTGAACCCGTAGCTTCGGTGGTAAGTTTGAGCCCCGGACATTTTCGGCGCAGGATCTCTTGACTAGTGAGCTATTACGCACTCTTTTAATGAGTGGCTGCTTCTAAGCCAACATCCTAGTTGTCTTAGAAATCCCACATCCTTTTCCACTTAACTTACACTTTGGGACCTTAGCTGACGATCTGGGCTGTTTCCCTTTTGACCATGGAACTTATCTTTCATAGTCTGACTGCCGGACTGATAGTATGTGGCATTCGGAGTTTGATAAGGTTCGGTAAGCGCTATGCCCCCTAGCCTATTCAGTGCTCTACCTCCACTACTCACATTTTCCGACGCTAGCCCTAAAGCTATTTCGAGGAGAACCAGCTATATCCGAGTTCGATTGGAATTTCTCCGCTATCCACAGCTCATCCCATGCTTTTTCAACAGCAACGTGGTTCGGTCCTCCACGAGGTTTTACCCTCGCTTCAACCTGGCCATGGATAGGTCACCCGGTTTCGGGTCTACAGCATGCAACTAGTCGCCCTATTAAGACTCGGTTTCCCTTCGGCTCCGTACCTTAAGTACTTAACCTCGCTACATACCGTAACTCGTTGGCTCGTTCTACAAAAAGCACATCATCACACACATAAGGTGCTTTGATCGGTTGTAGGCACATGGTTTCAGGTTCTATTTCACTCCCCTCCCGGGGTTCTTTTCACCTTTCCCTCAC
>NZ_CP043998.1:4477500-5710000 GCF_008705175.1 Clostridium beijerinckii
ACGAAAGGAGTGGTTTCAAATGCAAAAATCTATAAACATTTTTTCAGCTATACTTCTTAAGTTATTTAACTTAGCATCTAAATCAAGCTGTGCAGGCGTATGGGGTGAACCAGATTATCCTGAAGAATTATTAAAATAAATATCAAAAATAATTTCATTACATTGGATATTAATTTTAATGTATCCCTTATGTAAATTAACTATTTGTTGTACATTATATAAACCATAACCTCTTGTATCTGTATTTTTAGTAGAATAGCCTCTTGTAAAAATCTCATCTAAGTTAATGTCACTAGGATTTACCACTTGATTCTTGACTATTAGATGAGATTCTTTATTTTCATTAAAAATCTTTATTTCAATACATTTTATTGAACAATCTTTTTTTGTCACCTCATCAAAAGCATTATTTAGCAAATTATTTAATATATTAGAAAATTCATTATAGCTTAATATATTATCTAAAACATTATTTTCTATTTCATATTTAAAAACAATATTATGCTTTTTTGCCCTGCACATGTTTCTATATATTATAGATCTAACAACTACATTATCAATATATATAAGTTCATTTATTTTACTATCATATATATCTTCGTCTTTCATATAAGTTCTAATAGCTTCCTTTAAATCTTTTTCACTTAAAACTTCCACCATTCCTCTTATTGAATTTTTATAATTAACAAAATCATGCTGTCTTTGTTTTATTTCTTGAACTATTTCATCGATAACAGCATTATACTCATTTGAAATTTTTAATGATTCTTTTTCTCTTGTCACCTTAATAAAATACAAGTATATCAAAACTTGAGATAAAGCCAATATGCCAAATATTAAAGATGAAAGAAATAAATTGTTTAAAATTACTATGTTATCATAATACCAACTAATTTTAAAAAGCATAGCATATATACTGCATATTAGAATAGAATAAATGAAAACTATATTATCCTTATTCTCAAAAATAAAATTTTCATTTAATAAATTTATCTTTGAGAATATAATTTCTCCTACCAATATTATTCCTTCCACACAAATTTCCGTGACTATATTATCGTAGATAAACTTATCAATAAGGGCCGCGAATATTAATTCTAAACTCATTACTGCAATCAACACTAAAAAAAATCCTAGTATAACTTGTTTAAAATCTGCCTTATATATAATTTTAATGCTTATAATAACTGCTATATATTCTAACATAAAGTTTAATTGTAATACTTCAATACCTGTAACTAATATTGAAGCAATCAATACACTTAAAGCCAATTTCAATATATCATTATTTTTCTTGGTTAATGTTGCCCATAAATAAATTATATTAAATGTATTCATTCCATTTATAATCGCTGAACTTAACATATTATCACTTTTCCTTTTTTAAATTCAGACATAATGCTATTTTTAAATTTGTATCCTAAAAATGCTGTCTTGCTGCATTCATTAAAATATACTTCACTAAGTTTAACGTCTAGTTTTTCTATCTTGTATATATAATTCGTGTTTATTGCAAAAGCTCTATGGCTTTGAACTATATAATTGCAGTCAACTAGCTGCAATATTTTTTTTAAACTTATGTTATATGCAGTATAAACGCCATTGTAAGTATTAATATCACAGTTTTTACCATCAACTTCTATAAATATAATATCATTTACCTTTATTCCAACGTACACGCCATTTTTTAAAGTGATTACAACTTCTTTGTCTTTCTCCTCACTATAATTATCAGCTTTATTATTCAAGTCACTTGTTTCATTAAGAATAATCTTATTCAGCATAGCTTGTACATCATTTTTATCATATGGTTTTACAATATAATCATAGCAATGAGTTTGTTTAAATGCTTGAGTTATATATTCCATGTGTGTTGTTAAAAAAATGATTTGCCTAAATTCGTATTTAGATATACTTCTAATCTTCATAGCAAGATCCAATCCTGAAGATTGTTTTAAACTAATGTCTATTAAAAACATATTAATATCATTATTTAAAATTATTTCTAATGCTGACATTTCGCTATCAGCCTCATAAATTTTTACAAAGTCACATACAGATAATATCATTCTCTTTAAAATGTCTCTTTGTATAGAATCATCCTCTACTATAATAATAGAATACAAAAGTACCACTCTCCAATCCATATACAATCTAAAAAATATGTCAATAATACTGTCTCATATAATCATGAGGTTTAAAGGCTAATTTCCCTTAATCTTATTTTTTAATAGATTATTAAAACGCCTCTACCTATATAATACAATATTATATAATTATATACAATTATCCCACTTTTGTGTAATCTTTATTTATTATTCTTTAAAGACAGTGATAAAACGTGCTGTATAGACTATTTAATCTAATGCAGCACGTTTCAATTATAATTATTCTTATTAAATTTTTTAAAATTAATTACATAAATATAGCTATTTTTTCAGAAAGAAACATTTCTAATTTCCCATTTCCTTCATACTATAATCTGCATATGAAGCATACTCAGTTTTAGGATATTTATCTTTTACTTGCCTAAAATATATAAGAGCATTTGAATAATCATTTGTCTCTTTATAGCATGTCCCTATTTGATACATCAACCAAGGCATAATATCTATATCAGAATCGATTTGTGAAGCCATTTTTAATTTAGGAAGTGCTTCCGCATATTTTTTTTGTTTATATAGCTTATTTCCATCATTGTATATAGGCCAGAGTCCTCTTATTTTTAAATCTTGCCATAATTTATCAAACTTCGCTTTCATATCATCATCGAGATTTTCATTCTTCACATTTATTAAATCCTCAACAGCAATTTCATATTTTCCGTCTCTAATTGATTTCTCAGCCTCATCTAACATGCTCAAAATATTATTTTTATAGCTATCGCTTTTTACTTTCTGATCTTCTGAATCTATTTTAGCTTTCTCACTATTTTCAATATTTACCATGTTCTCTTCTAACAAATCATCTACTTTGTTCTGATCGTTATCGACTTCCTCTTGCTTTACTATTAGTTTATTATTTATACTAAGCTTATGTAAAAATTCTTGAGTTTCGATAGGAACCTTCGCTATTGCCACCTGAATAAAATTTGGATAAAAATAATTCATTACAATACCACCCATAATGATTACTGTACTTAATATAACCATAATTATTTTCCCTGTCGAGCGCTTTGTTTTTTTAGAGTACTCATTCCATATATCACTATTAATATGATTTATAACATCCATATTATTTACATTTCTTCCTCTGGATGATTCTATTTTTAGACTTTGTATATAATCATTTGCTAAACTATCATATATCGCGTATTTTTTGAGTTTCTTAAAGATCTTTTCTGCATTTCTATATTGCTTCATACTAACATAGCACAATCCAATAAGCTTAATTGCATCTGAAAACCCCTTATTATAGGATAAAGCTTTTTTCAAATCATTTACAGCCAACTCAAAGTTGCTCTTTTTTATTTCTCCTATTGCTGAATTATATAGAATAATGGATTTCTTAATGTCATTATCGATCTTATATCTATTCAATTCCATTTCCTTTATATTGATTGGATTTATTTTTTTAATCTCCATCTCAAAATTAACCAAATAATTACCTCCTAAAATATTACACAATAATACACTAATGTTCAAACAGTAATATCTTCCCATTAAAACCAGAATAACTTTACATTTGTATTTAAAATTTGATTTATTTCTATGTATAAATCTTAGCAAATTATGTAATATAATTCAATATAAAGTCTTACTGGTAAAATATTTTCTTAAATATTTTTAAGCTTACACAAAATTATTGAATATCTTCATTTTAAAAGTAATATAAAAAACTTAAGACTATGTATAAGTTTAAAACAATCATCTCTTATACATAGCCTTTTTTCGCTTCCAAATAATATTTTATTATAAATAATTTTCTTAATTTAAATTTTGCCCGTTTCCAATTCGTATTCCTTGAGGAAATTTAAACACCTCATACGGATCATATTTCAATTTAACTTCTCTTAATTTCTCTAAATTTTCTCCATAATACTCTTTTTCATAACCCTCAATATCTGCGCACGGAAAATTAATATATGAACCTGTTGTGATACTATTTATGTATTTAAGCTTTTCTTTAACCCATTCTATATTCATAAGTGCATACTCAGCCTCTTCCCAAACAGATTGAAACCCCATTATAAATTTCGCATCTCTATAGTAAAAAGCTGTATCATTTTTATCTTTTTCCATAATTGCTCCACCTAATCCATATAGGGAAACAGCTGCATATACTGCACCTTTAGCCCTCTCTTCAACAAGTTCTATAATTTTTTTCACTTCACTTCTACTATAATCTTTATATACGAATCTTCCTGCTGATTTATATTTTTCATATGGAGGATGACCATCTTGAATCCTTCTATTTACATCTAAAACTGAAATATAGTTAAAATCAAATACTCCCTTTTTAGAAATATTCTTAAAGTCGCCTAAAATTACTTCTGCCTCTTCTCTGGAACCATATACTATTCCTGTAATTCTGACTCCTCTTCCTTTTATTTCTGAATTATATATCCCCATCTTTAAATTAACTCTTTTATCTAAATTCATATATAAATGTGTCCAAATCTCAAATATATCTAATATCTCATGATCACCAGCACCTATATAATCGATATCTATTAAAGTCGCCATCTTAATTTTTTCAGGAAGTTTAAATATCATGCTAGTAACTACTCCAAAATTTCCTCCACCAGCACCTCTTAAAGCCCAAAACAAGTCTGTATTAGATTTATCTGTAGCAACTATTCTTTCCCCCTTATAGTCTATCAATTCAATTTCAAGTAAGTTATCAGAGGCTAATCCAAGCAATCTATTTGAATAACCCCATCCGCCACCTAAAGTTAGTCCCGAAACTCCAACAGTTGGACATCCTCCTCCTGGAAATGGATAGCCCAGTTCTCCTAAAACCTCGTAAAGTTCCCTATTCCTAACTCCGCCTTGTATCTTTACTATTCCTATTTCTTCATCTACACTAATTGCATTCATTTTGCTAATATCAATAACCAAAACATCATTTCCTGTTGAATATCCCTCATAGTGATGTCTGCCTGACCTTATTCTAATTTCTACTGAATGCAATTTGGCCCAAGTTATTGCATTGATGATATCATCATTAGTATGGCAATATACAATTGCTAATGGATATTTTTCTATAGCCCTATTCCAAGCTTTTCGTTCTTCTTCATAACTAAATTCCTCTTTTGTAATGATATCTCCCGTTAATCCTCTATAATCAAAATCTATCAAGTCTATCACCTTCTACTTTTCTACTAATTATTTCATCTACTCCCATAATACCATATTATATTTTTTATAATAAGCGTATTTTATCTAATAAAATATTTTTTCACACAATCTTTTGATGTAAAAATAAAATTTATTAAAACTTGTTAAGAAACTGTGAACTTTTATTTTTTATTGAATATTATAATTTTCCCATGTCAAATATATAGCTAATCATAAAATCATAAAGGAGAGATTTATTATGGATAAAGAAAGAGCACAGGAAATTGTTTCATCATCAGTAATGGCAAATGTAACACTTAATGGAACTCCAATTTACATCGAAAGCGTAAATACTAATACAGAAACTGCTAATATCCATTTTTTTAAAAATCCAAAAAATTCACGCGAAGTGCCTTTAACTAGTTTACAAGAACATAATAAAAAATAGTATTAAATATAAAATTATAAAAACGCCTTATAATTTTACATTTAAATTTCAATTCTTAATGACTACAATTTTGTAGTCATTAAGTCTACATATTGCACCCAAAAACTTTTAACTAATCACTATATCACTAGAAATTTTTTTAAAATTACTAGTTAATTATTTTATCAATGAAAATTTATATAGCACTACCATGAATTTCATAGTATCAAATACTTCCTTTAGGATATGCTAATATCATAAAGGATATAACAGTTAAGCAAACAATATGTTCAAAAAACAATATATTTGTTTATCAGAATTTAATACAAGTCAAAAGACTTGTATTAACATTAGATGAGATTTTATATGGTTAGGAAAAGTTTTATTATAGTAGATTAATTTTATTATAATAGGATTCCAACTTATCTTATAAAGTCAAGCTAAGATTATATTTGGTAGTGTAATAATCATATATAGTCAAAAGATTATATATGGTCGTGTAAGTATCTTATTTAGTCGAACAAAATATTAATATAGGTATTGCACTGTTTAATTATGGTCGAAAGATTATAATTAGATACTAAGTTATCTATATTAGTGTGAGTTATACTGCTATATTCTTTATTTAATGGCCATAAGTGAATTTACATAAATTTACTTATGGCTTTTATTTCTACTCATTTCCTATAACAAATCCTTATTTATATTCTGAATAACTACAATAAATTTTTTCCATATACAACAAAAATGTACATGTGAGGAAGTTGCTTTTAGTAAGCTTTCACATGTACCTTTAGTTTATATTGGAATATTTGCAACTAATAAAGCTCATACAAATTATTTTAAAAAATATATCAGCTTTTTATATCTGCCTCAGAATTTTCTTTAAATACAATTTTATTTGAATTCAATTCAGTTTCATCATATCTATATGGCTTTTTCTTAAATACCTTTATTACTTTACCAAATAGACCTCCTATAGCAGCCAAAACAAATATCCATACCTTCTTAAATATTATTAGTATTTTAGCAAGCAAACCTATCTTAGATGCTGTGCCTCCAACAATTAGTGCTGCTAATCCTGCTTCTGCTACCTTATCGCCTTTCATGTAATCTGAGTATCTTTTTCCTTCTTTATAAGCATAATTCTTAAGAATATTTTCCAGTTTAGGTTTAACCGCCAACATTTCATCCTTACTTGCAACCAGTGTGACTTCAGTCACTCCACCACGCCCTAAAACTCTTACATTATAATTAACTATCTGTTCGCCACTACTATTACATAATACTGACCATACTAAATTATTGGTATTTGGATCATAATGTGGTTTTTCATCCCATCCAATTATATCTAATGTAGATTTTCCATTCTTCATTCTTTCCTTATTATCCTCTTCAGTTCCATTTTTTATATCGGACAATAACTGATCAGCATTTATTTTTCCTGCATCATTGTCTTTGACATATCCCATATTATCAAATTCAAATAAAACATACCAATTTTCATTATTATCTTTTGATAAAACTATTCCCTGTTCCATGCCGGTAACTGAATTATCCATTTCTTTCATTAATTCCTTTGCATCTTTTCCATTCGCAAAAACGTATTCACTAGGCAAATCTAACTTTGCTAAGTCAGTTCCTACATCAACATTCTTTGGCCCTTCAATCCAATTTATTTCCGATGCATTTGTTGAATCATTAGCATATGAAATAACTGGAATAATAGTAAATATAGTTAAAGCGGCTAATGTTCTTAATATACTTTTTAACATTTTTATCCCCCTATGTATTAAGTTACATTTATTATTCTAAAGTTATTTTCATGTGTTGTATATTATACTTTTGTATACTTTTTTATACTTTTTCAGTTCTAAATAATATAAAAATTATATAACTGAATACGCTAAGATAATTCAGATTACTTTTAATAACTAAAGTTTATATTTTAGAAGCAGCTTAAGATTAATAAAAAACTATTCCCCTTTGTATTACATAATCAAAATATCCAATATTTACAATACAAATTCCTTCTCTTAATTTCGTATATTTAATTAAGTTATGCTCATACTAACTTTGAATGATTTATATAGGAGGTGCTAAATATGCCAGGAAAAGCTAAACAATATGTTGATCAAAGCGTATCTTCATGCAAAGATACTATTAGCTCATTACAACAAGCTCTTAGCTCTGCAGAAAAACAAGATAATAAAAATAAAATTCAACAAGCAATAAATTCTCTTAATTCTGCATGCCAACAATTATCTCAGTATCAAGACTAATTAATACTTAGATATATTGTTAACAATATAATAAACCACTTTATTCTGATTAATCTAGAATAAAGTGGTTTATTATCTTTTATCTTAAATATTTCTTAAATTCATACTTTAAAAATGTGAGCATACGTATTAAAAACATTCATCACATCAAAATCTACAATCATTTAACAGAGTTATTTGAGTGTTAAAATCTTATGCTAAATTTCTTTTAACAACTTCTTTTGTTTCCGCTTTTGATTTAATCCCCTTATGGATCAACCAAAGCATAATAAACCATACTGGCGTTACAAATAGAGCCACACGAGTTTCATTATTAAATGCTAATGTAATTATAACAAAAGCTAAAAACGCTAGAATTATATAATTCATCATTGGGTAAAGTGGCATCTTGAATTTGTTCGAAGCTGCAAGTTCTGGATTAGTTTTACGATATTTCAAATGGCAAACAACAATAATTGCCCAAATAAAGATAAAACAAAATGTTGATATACTTGTAATTAGAACAAATACTCCTTCTGGCATAATATAATTTAAAATAACTGAAATCAAGATAATAATTGCTGAGAAGATTGTAGCATTAGCAGGTACTTGATTAGACGTTAATTTATTCATTGACTCTGGTGCATTACCTTCTTTTGCAAGAGAGTAAACCATACGGCTTGTGCTAAAAATACCGCTGTTACATGCAGAAGCAGCTGATGTTAATACAACGAAATTTACAATACTCGCTGCCGCTGCAATTCCTACTGCTGAAAACACTTGTACAAATGGACTTTTATCTGGATTAATTGAAGTCCATGGATATATGCTCATAATAATAAATAGTGCTCCAACATAGAAAATAATAATTCTAATTGGAATATTATTAATAGCCCTTGGAATAACTCGTTCTGGATCTTCTGTTTCACCAGCCGTAAGTCCTACTAACTCGATTCCGGTAAAAGCAAATACAACCATTTGGAATGAAAGAATAAATCCAGTTGCACCCTTCGGGAACAATCCTCCATGACTCCAAAGATTTGTGAAGCTAGCTGCGCCAGCATCTGTAGAAAATCCTTTAATAACCATAAATATACCGATTATAATTAGCGCTAAAATTGCAACAACTTTAATTAAAGCAAACCAGAACTCCATTTCGCCGAATAACTTTACTGCTGTAAGGTTCATAATCAATAAAACTATAAGAATTATAAGACTTGGAACCCATTGAGCTACATTCGGGAACCAGTATTGTATATAAAGACCTGCAGCAGTTACATCTGCCATCGCAAGTGAAATCCAACAGAACCAGTAGGTCCATCCAGTAATAAATGCTGCTCTCTCTCCTAAATAATCATATACAAAGTCTACAAATGAATGATAGTTTAAATTAGAAAGTAATAATTCCCCAAGGGCACGCATAATAAAAAAACAAATTATTCCTGTTATCATATACGCAAACAATATAGATGGTCCCGCTAAGTGAATAGACCTTCCTGAACCAAGGAATAATCCAGTACCGATTGCTCCTCCAATTGCGAGTAATTGGACATGACGATTTTTTAGTCCTCTTGATAAGTTTTGATTTTCTGATTTTAATTGATCCATTTTATCCCTCCATCTTAGTTAAAAGGCATGTACTAAAAAGCCCTTTACTAATCTAAATATTTTGTGATTTGAGATATAAATGGGAATAGATAAGATCTAAATGAAGTAATCTATAATATATTACTTTGATAAGATATGTTATCTGTCCCCTGTCCTTTTACCTGAGAGTTTCGCCTTTACAGCTTTCTCCTTCGGTGCTCTTTTCGAGTCTCTCCAAGGTTTCATCCAATAGCGGTCATCTCTAATTAAATAGGTACCTGAAAGATTTACTTCTTCGGTGAATGACCATAGCCATTACTCTCCCGCTATCTTCATCTGAACTTTTAGATTTTACTGTTATATAGTAATACATTTTTAATAAAGTTGCAACATTTTTTTCATTTTAATCAGAATTCTTAAGTATTTTTATCATAATTTTAAAACAGCCACAAAAAGAACCCTATTTCTAGAGTTCCTAATTATTTACCCATTTGCTTTTTTATTATTTTATCCATCAATTCCTTTGTTGCTGCTTCTTTCTGAAATACGCTTTTTTATTTTCGATACATAAGAGTTTCTTGTTTCTTAATAAGATTTCACTACCCTTACTCTCCGTTTCTTATCAAGCTATTTGCATACATTTAGTTTATATTTCATATTGATGATCACCTTAAATTCTACTATTTTTATATAACTAACTACACAAAATCAATTTTTATTTTCCATTGAATTTAGAAATTATATAACAAAAAGTCTAGTATAAAAAAATACTAAACTTTTTAAATATTTTCACTTATATAAACGCTAATTTGATATTTTATGTATCACTAAATATTTTTTCTTAACTCTCATTATTCATCTTCTTCTATATAGAAATGATTTGGATATCGCTCTTTTTTAAGCTCCTTTTCAGTCCCTAATTCACACGCCATGGTGAAATAGTCAACCTTGTAATTAATATGTTCCATGTATTTATTTAATTCATCTATCTTTTTTTGAACATTTTCCCTGTGCTTTAATATTAACTCCAACCTTTTATATAATGTACCATCACCTTGGCTATTTAAAACAACGAATTCTTTTATCTGCTCAATGGGCATATTCGTGTTCTTTAGACAATTAATTACTGCTATCCACTCTAGATTTGACTCATCATAATATCTATGTCTATTTTCAGCCCTTTTAATATTAGGCAATAATCCTTCAGATTCATAATATCTTAAGGTAGATGCTGTTAGTCCTGTAATTCTAGCTGCTTCTTGTATAGAATATTTCATAGTTTCTCTCCTTATACTAGAAATTTCTAAGATACATTATACGCCAAAATTACTATTTTTAGAATAGAAAGAAAAAGAAAATGTATACATAAAACTTAATTTTTTATCCCTAGCCTAGTTAGCACTTATTTCATCAATCATCCTTAACTCTTCATCTGTGAATCCAATCTTATGAACTATTCCCACATTTTCAATAATTTGAGACGGTTTTGATGCTCCAATAAGTACACTTGTTACTTCTGAATCTTTTAGTACCCAGCTAAGCGCCATTTGAGCAAGAGTTTGCCCTCTATTTAAAGCAATATTGTTTAATCTCCTAATTTGCTCTAACTTCTTCTCTGTCAATATATCTTGCTTTAAAAATCTTCCATCCACCTTTATCCGGCTATCGTCTGGAATTCCATTTAAATACTTATCTGTTAATGTCCCTTGGGCTAATGGACTAAACGCTATAATTCCTTTTCCGTTTTCTTTTGCTGCTCTTTTAAGTCCGTTATTTTCAATAGTTCTATCAAATATAGAATATCTATTTTGATTAATTACAAATGGACATTTTAATTCATTTAAAATCGCAGCTGCCTTTTCCATTGTCTCTCCATTATAATTTGAAATTCCTGCGTAAAGTGCTTTTCCACTTTTTACAGCTGTATCAAGAGCCATCATAGATTCTTCTAATGGAGTATCAGGATCCATTCGATGGTGATAGAATATATCTACATATTCCAATCCCATACGCTTTAAGCTCTGATCCAAACTCGCTAATATATATTTACGGCTTCCAAAGTCTCCATAAGGCCCTTCCCACATCTTATAACCTGCTTTTGTGCTAATCAATAATTCATCACGATATAATGCTAATTCCTCTCTTAAAATACGCCCAAAATTTTCTTCTGCACTTCCTGGAACTGGCCCATAGTTATTTGCTAAATCAAAATGAGTTATTCCATTATCAAAAGCAGTAAAACATAATTCTTTCATGTTATTATAATCTGCATTGCTCCCAAAATTATGCCAAAGGCCAAAGGATATCATAGGAAGCTTTAAACCACTTTCCCCACATTTACTATACTTCATCTCATTATATCTATTTTTTGATGCTTGATATTTCATTCTCTCAACTCCTTTGTTTTTATAACTTTACTTTAACACTTAAAGTTAACTTTAAGTCAATATTACATTTTTAGATTTTTGTAAAATGAAAAACTAACTTCTTGATTGCAAGAGTAAATTCATTATTAATGACTTTAATCTCGCACTACTTTTTTTGACAAAAAGATTGAAGCCTTGTATTTTCAGAAATTATCAAAGATCAAGAATTTACTTATTCACTTAATGATTTTTAGATTGTTTAAAATATATTATGCAAAAATAAACTACCTAAACCAGGACTACCATAAACATTTAGTATTTTATATTGCATAATATATATTTTCATTTAAATTGAATTGTATACCTAATTAGCATTTGGATAAACCGAGGTGTCCCATGAATGATCTGCACTTATTTCTTGGTCTGTTAAGTTATAATAGTCATATTGTATAACATCACCGTAATTAGATACAGGATCATCCCACGTACAGTCCACATGACGCCATTTGTTATTTATATAAACCAAGTTCCATGCATGAGCCTGTCCATCAGCAGTACCCTCTACAACCATTGATTTAATTCCTGCAATAGTAAACATTTTTTGAGCCAAAAGAGAATATCCCTCGCAGACTCCAGTATGTTTAATTAAAGTATTATAAGGATCATATATAGTTAAAGATTGATCATATTTTGTATTATTTATTATCCAATCATGTATCGCACGTTCTTTCTCTGGCTGACTCATGCTATCTGGAGCAATCTGTGCGACTATGGATCTCACTTTCGAATCCAAATCTGCTTCCATTCCTGCAGTCATTTTATAATTGCATTTAATCTGTATTCCAATAGTATCTGATCCATCACTTGTCATGGTTACATCGTAATCAGATACATTAAACATTTCATAAGAGTTAGTTATTTTTAGCTTGCTTATATCATCTTTAATAATATTTTCTAGGTTGCTAATATCCACACCACTACTTGGACACTCTATATAAAATGATGGATTTTGAATACTGACATTCTTTAATATTTCTTGTCCTATTAATGTATTTACAGAGTCAATCCACACTCCTCTGGAATTCAAGTAATATCCATCAATAGTAGTGTTCTGTGCCATATATCCATTTTGGTAGAAATAATACCAAAAGCCATCTATCTTTCTCCATCCAGTGGCATACGAATTACCTTCTGTATACCACCAGCCTTTATAATTAGACTTCCACTCTGCCGAAACTCCTATTGGGGTTAGCGCTGTGATCGAAGCTGCAACCAATGTACAAATAATGATATTTCTTAATCTTAGACTTTTCATTTTATTCCTCCCTTCAATACTTATAACATAATTGTATATTACTTCATCTTTTTTTCAAATATGTTACAAAACAGTTTTACACAAAAAATCTAGTCATTGTATTTATATTTTACTATACAGGTTTAAATGTTTATTTTTCAATATTATAAAATTGCAATTAAATAATGTTAATTAGAAAATAGAGCTAGTATTCTAACATCTATGATACTAGCTCTATTTTTATGTTTATTTATTTTTAGATATATCCCGAATATTTAAATAAACCACGCATAGTTAAAAATTATGCATTTCAAATTCCCAATATATAATTTCTATAACATTCATATGCACATTAAGAATATGTACATAGTTATATGATTATTTTAGTACCCCAAAATTAATCTTTGCCTGCACTCTGATCTTTGATATGATGACATCTTTAATATATTTTCTTCCATCCATTTTCGCTGTTCATAAGAAAATCTTTTTCCAAAGAATAACATAAATTGATTGTCATAATTATCTCCTACTAATCCATAGGTAGATTGAGTAAATTTAATAAACCCAAGAGTCTCTAGCAATGCTGTATCATGAAGATAAATTGATTTCTCTTCATCAAACATTTCTAATCCCAATTCTTTTTCTAACCTGGATGCTAAAAGATTATGTTTAGATTCACCACATTCATAAAAGTTTCCATCTCTTGATAACCAACCACATATACCTGTTTCACTCATTCACTTAATAGGATAGATACTTATGATTTAGCTTGTATCTTCCTATTTTACACCTCACTCTCTTGTATAATAATCTGAATATATTATTGCTAATTTTTATGTTTAAGCAGCGTTTTCATTCTGTAAACCAAGAAAATTCAGCATATTAGTATAAAAAACTTTTTCTTTAAATTTAATATATTTCATAAATTCTATATTTCCACAAAAATATTCAAATTCCTCTATTTCAAATGGTGTAATAATTCATAAAATTAATGGATTAATATATTAAGTTTACCAATCAATCATATAAATGGCATGCAATAAAATGATCACCTTCAATTTCTTTAAAAACAGGAATTTCATTTTTGCATCGCTCATATGCATATAGGCAGCGATTACAAAATTTACACCCATTTTCTCTATCTTTCAATGTCATCTCTGATTCTTTTATACTAAGCCTCTGCTTCCTCAATTTTGGATGACTAACCGGCATAGATTCAAGTAACATTTTTGTATATGGATGCATTGGATTATCAAATAAATCTTTTTTTTCAGCCAGCTCAACAATGTTCCCTAAATACATAACTGCAATTCTATCACAGAAATATTTTACAACGCCTAAGTCATGAGATATAAACAGAAAAGTTAGTAGATATCGTGTTTTTAATTCATTCAGTAAATTTATAATCTGTGCTTGAATAGAAACATCTAATGAAGCTACTGGTTCGTCTGCAACCACAAATTTAGGCTGAACAGCCAAAGCTCTAGCAATTCCTATTCGTTGACGTTGACCACCACTAAATTCATGAGGATATCGATTTATAGCTTCTTTATCCATACCGCAAATCCTTAAGTATTCTTCTGCTATATTAAATGCATCTTTCCCATGTATCAATCTATGTTTCTTAATTCCTTCTGCTATAATTTGTCCAACTTTCATTCTTTTATCTAAACTAGCAAATGGATCTTGAAAAATAATCTGCATATCTTTTCTTAATCTACACATTTCCTTGTTACTAATTGATTTCTTATTTTCGACATCAAATAAAGTCTTATCTTCAAATATTACTTTTCCACCATCAGCATCTATTAATTTCAATATAGTTCTGGCTGTTGTAGACTTTCCACATCCTGATTCTCCTACCAAAGCAAAACATTCTCCCTTTTTTATTGAGAATGAAATATCATTTACCGCATCTAAAACAATCTTTTCTCTTCCCAAAAAGCTTTTTTCAATTACATATTTCTTTCTAATCCGATCTACTTCTAAAATAGTGTCAATCAAAATCCTTTCCCTCCTCATATAACCAACATGCTACTTTATGATTATCTCTAATATTAAATAATGGTGGAATCTCGCCTTCGCATTTTATGCAAAACTTTTTAGAGCATCTATTACTAAATCGGCACCCTGAGGGCATATCTGATAAAGATGGCACTATTCCTTCAATACTTTTTAGAGGTTTTCCACTTTCACATCTATGTGGTTGCGAATCCAATAATCCAAGAGTATAAGGATGTTTAGCATTATCGAACAACTCATATACATTACATTGCTCAACCACCTTTCCTCCGTACAATACCATAACTTCATCACAGACTTCAGCAACTACCGATAAATCATGGGTAATAAACAAAATAGATGTTTTAACTTTATTATTTAATTCTTTTAATAGAAATAGAATTTGAGCCTGAATAGTTACATCTAGCGCTGTTGTAGGTTCATCTGCGATTAATATTTCTGGTTCACAGCTTAGAGCCATTGCAATCATTACTCTCTGACGCATCCCTCCACTCAAGTTGTGTGGATAAGAATTATAAACTTTTTCTGGATTTGGAATATGGACTGCTCTAAGAATCTCAATTACCTTCTCCTTAAGCGCTCTCCCATACAAACTTTTATGTATCTTTAGCGGCTCTGCTATTTGCCTTCCTATTTTAAATACTGGATTTAGTGAAGTCATTGGTTCCTGAAATATCATAGAAATTTCATTTCCACGAATATATTCAAATTGTTTTTCTGTAAACTTACTTAAATCATTTCCATTAAATAATATTTCTCCATTTTCAATATTACTTATCTTATCTGGTAACAATCCCATGATAGATAAAGCTAAAGTACTCTTACCACAACCAGATTCCCCTATAATTCCTAGTATTCTGCCATTTTCAAAAGCAAAGCTTACATCATCTACAGCTATTACTTTATCTTTTCCTTCCCCGAAACTAACAGATAGATTATTAATACAGAGAATTTGTTTATCCATATTTGCCCCCCTCCTATATATTCATTTTGGGATCAAGAGCATCCCTAAGTCCATCCCCTACAAAATTAATTGATAGAACTGATAAGAATACCAATACTCCTGCGGGAATCCAAAGCCACCATTCATATTGCAATACACGCATACTTTGAGCTGCTGATAATATATTCCCCCAGCTTGGCTCGGGCTGTTTTACTCCTAATCCTAGGAAGCTTAAACCAGCTTCCATTAAAATCCCTTGTGCAACAGCTAACGTAGCATTCACTATAACCGGTGATAATGTATTGGGTAGCAAATGATTAATAATAATCTCAAAACTGTTAAGCCCCATAGCTCGTGCAGCTTCAATAAATTCACTTTGTTTAATAGAAAGAATTTCAGCTCTTACAATTCTAGCAACTCCCGTCCATTGTAAAAGACCTATAATCAAAATTACGTTCCAAACACTAGGTCCAGCTAGCGCAGCAACTGTAATTGCTATCACAAAGAAAGGAAAACACATAATTGTATCGACTATACGCATGATTGCATTATCAATCCAGCCTCCATAAAATCCGCTGATGCAGCCTAACGTAACTCCTATTAACAACTGCAAAACAGTTGCACTTACTGCAATCCCCAATGAAATGCGTCCACCATATAATAATCTAGTAAATACATCTCTTCCAAGTTCATCTGTTCCAAATAAATGCCTTAAACTTGGTTGACTTTCTATATTCATTAAATCTATCGTGTCTCTCCCATAACCTGACAAAAATGGTGCAAAAATCGCTGCTAATACAAATATAATTAAAAGACAAAAACCAATTGCGGCCAGCTTATTCTTTAGAAACCTAGCTAAAATCACATGTTTTAACACACCTTTCCTCCCTTAATCAAATTCTATACGTTTATCTACGGCTGCATAAAGTATATCTGCCAATAAATTCGTAAATAAACTTATTATTGCAACCATCATAACTATGCCCATAATAAGTGGATAATCCCTGCTAATAACAGCATTGTAGTTCAGCCTTCCAATCCCTGGCCAAACAAAAATTGTCTCTGTAAGAAGAGCGCCTGATAATAATGATGGTATCTGCATAGTTACTACTGTAATTAAAGTCAGTAATTCATTTTTTAAGGCATGCTGGTATATAACATTCCTCTTCCTAACTCCTTTTGAACGTGCTGTACGTATATAATCTGTTTTTAAAATTTCAATCATATCAGAACGTGTATAACGCATTAAACTAGCCGTATTCATTAGTGCAAGAACTATCATCGGCAATAACATATGCTTTGCAACATCTATTACAAATGATAAGCCAGTTAAATTAACGCCTGTAGTCACCATACCCGATATAGGAAGCCATCCTAGATTTACAGAAAACACTTTAATCAAAATCATACCAAAGAAAAAGGATGGAATAGATAATCCTATAAATGCAAATACTGTGACAATGTAGTCAGTTTTAGTAAACTGTTTTGTGGCGCTTATAACTCCACATGGAATCGCTATTAAAATACTAAGAATCATTGAGCATATAGATAAGATAACTGTATTGCCCAGCCGGCTGCCTATAACATTTAGAACCGGCTGTTTAAATTGAATAGAATATCCAAGATTCCCCTGTAAAGCTTGCATTAGCCACTTAAAATACTGAATTAATACGGGATCATTGTATCCCAATTGTTCCAACATTTTTTCTTTCATTTCTTGTGAAAGATTAGGATCCATCATAGATGAAAATGGATCTCCTGGTTGCAGCTTTACAAGCATAAAAACAATTATAGAAATTCCAATCAATACAGGTATTGTTTGTATTAAGCGTCTAAATACATATTTTTGCAGAACGATCACCTCCTCCTATAAAATCATATCGGTTAGGGCTTTTACCCTAACCAATACATCAAATTTTCAATTTTTATATTTCACTTCTATATCGCTTTTGCGCAGTAACTTACTATTTTGAAATCGTCCAGTTTTGTATGTCTGGAAATACAGAATATGCTGAGTACTTATATCCTTGCAATTTGGGATTATGAGCACGAATAGCATTTTGTGAATATAAAAATACATATGGTGCTTCATCATTCAATAATTGTCCCCATTTTGCATAAACTTCTTTACGTTCATTACGATCAATAGTAGTTGCAGCCTTTTCTATAAATTCATCACTTTTAGCATTTATAAAATTCGAAAAATTAAATTGAGAATTATTTGCAATGCTTGAAGACCAATAACGATCGGCATCACCTGGATCAACTTCTAAGGTAAATCCTAATAATCCCATGTCATAATCTCCTTGTCCTTTAGTTTTTGCCATAGCAGAAGCAACATCCATAGTACTGATATTTACTATAATACCTACATCCTTTAAATTTTGCTGAATAATTGGAGCACTTTGTTCACGAACCTTATTTCCTGTCGGAACCATTAAATCCACTTCAAATTTCTTACCATCCTTTTCAAGAACTCCATTATTTTCAATCCATCCAGCTTCTTTTAGTAATTCTTTAGCCTTATCTGCATTATAATCATAGGTATTAAGTCCTGACTTAGGATAAGCCCATCCAGCTAGAGATATAGGTGCATTTATTACTTGTCCATGTTCACCTAGTAAACTATCAACTATGCCTTTTCTGTTTATCGCATAGGTGATTGCTTGACGTACTCTTTTATCTTTAAAGAAATCTCTATTGCTATTCATAGTCATAAATTGATAATTCGCACTTGGTTTCTCCTCTATTTTTATACCTGCATCTTTTAACATCTTTAAATCTTCTTCTTTTGTGCTTGAAAGTTCAACAATATCAAGATCCCCTTTTGCTAACTCCGAAAGCTCTGTTTCTGTATTAGCAACCTTAAAAATAAATTTATCTATTTGGGGAGCTCCTCCAAAATAACTATCGTTTTTAGCTAATTCAACATATTGGTCTGGTTTAAAATCTATAAGCTTATATGGTCCGGTTCCTACAGGCTTATTAAGCAAATCACTTTGCTTATCCCAATCAGCAACATTTACTTTACTCCAAATATGCTTCGGAATAATTCCACGTTGTGAAAAATTTGATAATGCTGGCGCATAAACTTTAGAATATGTAAAGCTTATGGTATATTTATCAATAACCTTAATTCCACTTATAGAATCTGCTTTACCATCATGATAATCCTGCGCACCAACTATTTTGGAAATTTCATTGAATCTTGATCCTGTGTACTTTTGATCAGCCATGCTAGTAAATGTAAATGCAACATCATCTGCTGTAAAATCTTCTCCATCATGCCATTTGACATCTTTTCTTAAATTGAATGTCACAGTAAGATTATCACCTGAAAATTCATATTTATCTGCAAGTCCAGGCTTAAAATCATTATTCTCATCCAATAAAATCAATGGTGAATATACCAAGCTATTTACATTATTATCATACGTTGTATTTGATAATAATGGGCTAAACAAACCTTTAGGTGAAGATTCTACAGCATATCTTAATACAGATTCACCGCTTGATGATTGATTATCAGCTGATGAATTAGTTGGTATTTCTGCAGATGTACTTCCACAACCGTTTAATAGCAATATAGATAATAGCATTGAAAGCATACCAGCCAATATTTTATTTTTTCTCCGAATCATAAATATTCCTCTCTTTCATAGCTTGATTTTGATTCATATAACTTAAAGTATTGATATTATTAAAATATTTTCCAACGCAAATTCTAGAAATATATTTTTCAAATTTCAATTCATAGTATTTTAATATGATTACTTTTTTGAAATTATAACCTTAGCATATTAAAATTTTGATCAAATATATAAAATATATTTATGAATTTTAATATGAATAAGCACTACAATTAAATCATACTAATTTATACAAATATTAATCAGCTAAAAAAAATCAATCACTACGAAATTGTAGTGATTGATTCTTACTTTTTATTTATAAATATTAGTCCAAGAATGCATAATATTATTCCTATTAATTTATTTATATTAAATCCTTCCTTATAAAAAATTATACCTACTGGAATTAGTATAAGTGCAAGAAGAATATTAGATACTAGAGATCCTATACTTATATCCCAGCCGGACCTATATACCATTATATATCCAAACTCAAGACCAACAATAGCAAACCCTAGTAATATACTCGACCAATTCAGATCATCAAAGGATTCAAAAAATCCTTTATCTGATTTATAAAATTTAAATGCTATAGCGGCTACAATTACTCCAGTTAAATAAGTAATGAATAAAGAAGAGAAAGGGTTAGCCTTCTCCGGAACTGACTTTGAGCAAATATGATAAATCATATTTGATACAACAACAATTATAATAGAAAATGCATACATAAACATAAAAATCTCCTCCATTAATTTTACTGCAATTCTTTTATGATCATAGATAAATATCAGAAAATTCCACCCTAGTTGATTCTAAAATGTGATTGTAAAAAAACTCTTTTGATGATCTGTAATCATACGTTTCGGTAACCTTTTCATTTGGCAGCATTACTATAAAAGCACTTCCTTTACCAACTTTACTATTTACAAAAATTCTCCCACCTAGTTCCTCAACAAATTTCTTAACTAATGATAATCCTAATCCTGTCCCCTCCACTTGACGAGATAGAGAACTATCTACCTGCCCAAACTGCTCAAAAATTGTATCTATTTTATCACTTGAAATACCTATACCTTCATCGCTTACTTCTATAAATATATTTTCTTTTAAAGCATTAAATCGTACAGTTATTTTCTTATTATCAGAAGTAAATTTAATAGCATTAGATAGCAGATTTAAAAGTATCCTTTCGAATTTTTCATTATCAATAGCGACCATAAATTCTTTATATGATGTTTCTAATATTAAACCAATTTCTTTTTTACTAGCATATGATCTTACAGCTTCAACAATCACGTCTATAAAAAACACAATATCTATGTTCTTTCTATTTATTTTGGTACTCTTCAAATTTGAACTGGTTATATCAAGAATATTGTTTACTAGCCTTAATTGCCTAAATGCATTAAGTTTTATCATCCCCAAATATTTTTTAGTATTATTTGATAACTCATTAAAGCAAATATACTCCATAGCTTGTACTGCTGAATTAATTACATTTAGTGGTGTTCTGAATTCATGCGATATTATGGAAAGAAATTCATCCTTCATAGCTATTGTTTTTTCTAATGCTTCATTCCTTTCAAATTCCGCCTGCAAAACTGAATCATGTTGAGATTTTATGATTCTTTCCTGTTTAACTTTTTCCGTTATATCTTTCATACACATCATTCCAAATAAGAAATTACCACTATCATCATATACAGGATTACCACTTATACACATATATATATTTTCGCTATATCTCTTTATAATTATTCTATATTCAGTAATTATTTCTCCTCTTAAAATCCTATCTGACGGAAGACTCCCCTCCTTCAATTCCTTCATATTAATATCAAAATATTTTATTTCACTATCGTTTTTATTTCTTCCTTCAATTATTTTTATGACATTAAAATGTTTCTCTGCTGCTTTATTAAGCATAACCAGATTGCCGCATTTTCCTATAGCTACAACTCCATCAGACATGTTATCTATAATCGCTTTTAATTGCTCTCTATTATTTCTAATTTTTTTCTCATTACTTACAAGTTCTGTAATATCATCAAATGCAGTAACTGACATCAACACAGTATTTTCTTTATCATAAATAGGTGAAGAACTCATATCTAAAACACTTTCTTTACAATTATCTATAACTGTAATACGTTGATTTTTAATTTTCTCACCTTTCAAAGCGCGAAACGATGGCATATCTTCAATGTCAATTTCTTTTCCTGATTCATTAAAATATTTAGCTTCACTATTTTTTCCATGTGAAGTCTTTTCCTCATTAGGGTATTCAATCAATTTTCTCGATATCTCATTTTGCTGAAGTATATCTCCTTCTTTTGATCTAACGAATACTCCATTTGGAATACTTTCAAATATAGCCTCCATTTCTTTGTTTTGAATGTTAATGGCATCCATTTGTTCTTCAACTTTCTTTCTATTAAGTACCGTTTCTGTAACTTCAGATGTATTACTTACCACATATTTGATACTTCCACCTTCTGCAACTGGAACAATTATGGAATCCCAATATGTAATTCCCCTTTCATATCCAATATGTTCATATTCTTTTACTTGAACTGCTTTTCCTGTAAATATAGCTTCCTTCCAAAATTTTTCTACTTTGCTTCCGCTCCATCCTAATATAATCTTCTCTATGCTTTGCCCTATACTATAATATGATTGGTTAAATGGAGGTTCTAAGAAATCTAAATATTCCTGATTTGCTTTAATAAGTATCATGTCAGGAACACTATAAACTGCTACTCCCACAAAGTTTGATTTACATAATTCTGATAAGTATGCATGTTTAACTTCAAGTCTTGAATTGGGATTTTCTCTTATAATAAATAATTGAGTATCTTTTCTATTAATTATTTCCATTGAAATTGATCTAAATTCAAGAGATTTAGTAAATAAAAAATAGTCGGCCTTTTTAGCGATGTTTTTTACATCAACGCTTGGGCCGACTCTTAGAATTTTAAATATCTCTTTGATACTTTTTCCAAGCAAGTCAGCAGTTGTATATTCCGTAATTTCTGCAAACTGTTGACTCACCTTAAAAACTTTATGATTTTTTAATAATATATAAGAAGTCTCTTCTATGCACTCAAGGTGCCTTCTATCTTCCATAATAGTATCCTCCTAAGTTATCCGTTATCATTAGCATATGCAACAAAATAAGTAATATTTTACCACAGTATTTTGTGTATTTCTACTCCTAAATTTACTTAACTTAAATTATTTTGAATTTTTAGGCTTCATTCTTTAGTTCTATTTCATTCTAGGAATAAGTTTGCATTCACAACAAATAAAATCTTCCTAATTGATTTATATTTTGTGAGCGTCTTAATATAAGAATAGGTTGTTGAATAAACAGAATTTGTAAAAAATAAATAAGTCATCCCTTTGTGATATAATAATTTCGCGAAAAACCCAAATATATCACATAAGGAATGACTCAAATATGATTATATCATCAAATATTAAAAGTGAAAATGACCATTATAAAATTTTTGAAGCTGTTAAAATTGCATTTGCTAAATTAAATTCGAATATTAAAAGTACTAAAGGGCGACCACGTAAGTATTCAGATGAACAAATAGTTGCATGTATATTATATGGCGTTAAAAGTAGTATTTTCAGTTTAAGAGAGCTTGAATATCGTATAAAGCAAGACTATGTGTTTCAGTCTATAATTCAACTCAATCAAGTACCAGATTATTCTACATTCTCATTAAGAACTAAAATTTTAGAGAAACATATATATTATGGTATTTATGCTATGCTTGTTGAACTTATCAATCCTGAAACTAGACTGTGTGCAATAGATGGAACTGCTTTAAGAAGTTCAAAATACGATAGCGAAGCTAAATCCGGTAAGGGTACCCGCCTTGGATATTATAAAGGTTATAAATTACACTGTATTGCAGCAGTTAGTGATATTATAATTCCTCTAGTTTTTTATTTAACAACAGCTAATGTTTATGATAATCAAGTCTCAGATTTACTATATGAAGCTAAAATTTATAATCCATTTTTAATACTTGCAGATGCAGCATATGATTCATTAGAATGGTTTGAAATTGCTTCTAGCTTAGAATTTAATTTGTTAACTGATATAAATATGCGTAAGGCTAAAAGTATTGAGTCATTTACTGATAAACGATATGAAAATGCTTTGTTTATTCAATCTCCTATTGGATCAAAATTATATAAAAACAGATTGAAAATAGAGCAATTATTCTCTGTATTAAAGGGATTATATAACTTAGAAAACCCAAGGCTTTATGGGCAAGCCCGATACGAACGTCATATAAAATGGGTCTTATTAGCGTACTTAATAGATGAATTTAACAAAAAGCAGCAAGGAATAAAAACTAGAAAATATCCTTGGAATATATAATTTCTAAGAATATTTTCTTAAATAACCATTTGTAAAAATTAGTTATTCAACAACCTAAAGAAATTTATAAAGGATATTCTATATGAATTATTAATATATACAATAAAAATATTTTGCTTCTGTTAAATAATAGATGTAGTTACAACTACCACTCTAATTCCACCTATTAATATATATTCAGAATTTTAAACTTCATCATTCCTAATTATGCCTATTATTTAAACTTCTTCGCCATTAGATGAAATTACTTTCTTATACCAATCAAATGATTTCTTCTTCGATCTCTCTAACGTTCCATTTCCTTCATTATCTTTATCCACATATATAAATCCATAACGTTTTTTCATTTCTCCTGTAGTAAATGAAATACAATCAATACATCCCCACGGAGTGTATCCTAGCAAATCAACACCATCTAATTCAATTGCTTTTTTCATTTCTTTTATATGCGCCCTTAAATAATCTATTCTATAATTATCATTACATGAACCATCTGCATCCTTAACATCAATAGCACCAAATCCATTTTCTACTATAAATAATGGAAGTTCATATCTTTCATATAATAAATTTAAAGAATATCTCAACCCAACAGGATCAATTTGCCATCCCCAATCCGAAGCTTTTACGTGTGGATTCCTAACACTTGCACTTGACCCTCCATTTACCGAATCATTATCAACTTCATTAACTCCTGATTTAACTACATCAGACATATAATAACTAAACCCTAAATAATCTACAGTCCCCTCAGCTAAAATTTTAGCATCTTCTAGTTCCATCTTGATATCATACCCTTTTCTACTCCATTCTTTTAATGCATAAGAAGGATAATGACCTCTGCAATGTACATCAGCAAACAAATAACGATCATGCATCGATTCAACTTGAAGCATCATATCATCTGGATTGCAGGAGAAAGGATATATAGGAACAAATGAACACATACATCCAATTTGAAAGTCAGGATTTATTTCGTGCCCTTTCTTAACTACTAATGCACTAGCAACTAATTCATGATGAACAGCCTGATACATTACCTCTTCTCTATTTTCACCTTCTTTAAACTGGATTCCTGAACAAGTCCATGCAAATATAGAATTTATAGTATTTTTCTGATTATTAATTTCATTAAAAGTCATCCAATACTTAACTTTGTTCTTATAGCGCTCCATTACAGTAGTTGCATAACGTACAAAAAATCCAATAACTTCTCGATTACTCCACCCTCCATACTTCTTGACCAAATGATAAGGCATTTCAAAGTGACTTAACGTAATAACGGGTTGGATTCCATACTTCAATAATTCATCAAACATATTGTCATAAAATTTCAAACCTTCTTCATTAGGCTCAAATTCATCACCTTTAGGGAAAATCCTCGTCCACGCAATACTTGTTCTAAAGCATTTAAAACCGATTTCTGCAAAGAGTGCAATATCTTCTTTATAATGTCCATAAAAATCAATAGCTTCATGGTTAGGATAATTTTCTCCCTTAATCACTCCATCTGTTATCCTTCTTGGTACTCCATGAGCTCCTGCGGTCATTACATCTGCAACACTGGGACCTTTCCCTCCTTTATTCCAACCACCTTCAACTTGATGAGCTGCAACAGCACCACCCCATAAAAAATCTTTACCAAAAGCCATAAAACTTCCTCCTTACATTTTATTTTTTTATATAACCATAGCGCAATCAAATTTCTACACTCTAATTTTATTTTAATATTTAGTTTACTTCAATTCTAAATATAGATTTATTATTTCAATACTTATACGAGAAATAAAATTAATTATTATAAAAAACTTAACAATACTTCTTATATAATGCATATTTTAATTTATCGAAAAATCCCAAATAAATTCTCTATTTAATTGCAAAAAATTCATTAAAATATTATGCTAAAATTCTCTCGAAATTAGCTATAAACATCGCACTTTTTACTAGATATTATAATCACATTCTATAATAAGGATAACCTAAAATTATATACATATGTACTAATTAAGATAAAAAATATACCCTAAACGGCACAGTCTTTTAGACATTACCTTTTAGGGTATATTCTCTTCATTTCAATTCCATTGATTATGTATAATTAAATTAAGCTCTATGATTAAACCAAATATCAAAAACTAGAAATAAAGGACTTTCATAAAAATAATTGTCCTTTATTTCGATAAGCCACATGTAATTATTATGGCTTACTAGTTTGAGAATTCTTGTGTTCCCATGTATTTACCATTTCCATAAAGAACTCCTACACCAACTTTAGTATATGAAGAATTCATCATGTTTGCTCTATGACCTGGTGAGTTCCACCATTGAGTAAATAATTCAACAGCATCATATGTGTTGTATGCTATATTTTCACCTGTTGTAGTGTATCTATAGCCTACTGCTTGCAACCAATTTGTCCACTTTGTTCCATCTGGATTTGTATGGTCGAAGAAATTATTTTGGATCATATCATTACTCTTATATCTAGCTACTTGTAATAAAGTATTATCTAATGTTAACGGTTTTAAACCCGCTTCTGTTCTTTTTGCATTCATTAATTCAAGAATCTTTTGTTCAGCAGCAGCTTGTACAGTTACAGAATAATTAGTTGGTAACTTAGGTAACCCCTGAACATCTAGCGAGCTTGTACTTGTAGAAGTATTTGTTGTACTTCCTGAATTTGTTGTATTTCCAGTTGTTGTTGTGCCAGTACTATTTGTATTTCCTGTTGTAGGTTTTGTAGTTACAGTACCAGTCGTACTTCCTGTTGCGGGTTTAGTTGTTGTTACAGTTCCAGTTGTACCTCCTGTTGTACTTGTCGTATTTGAAGGTTTTACTGTAGATGTTTTATTATTATCTTGTACTACGTTATTTCCAGAATCGAATACCTTATCACTTGATGGAGCTTTAGTCCCTATAACTTGTCCACTTTGAGAAGTTGTATATATTCTATTGTTTATTAAAACCTTTCCAATCTCCATTATACCATTCTGATTTAGGCAATAAGTCTCACCATTAACTTTAATAACACCAGTTTGCATTGCTCCACTATTATCAAAGTATGACCATTGACCATTGTTATTAACCCAACCAGTTTGTAATCCTCCATTAGAGAATACATTGTAATAATTGTTAGACATTGAATTAGTAGTCGCTGCAGATACTCCTAATGGTGCAATACTAGTCATTGTTGTAGCAGCAATAACAGCCGTCACTATCTTTCTTAAAAAAGCTTTCTTCATTAGTTTTTCTCCTTTGTTTTTTTATTTGTCTTCTGAATTTTTAAAGTAAACATTTTCTTTATTAATTGCTTCACTTGTTTACTCTTTCAACGAAGTCCATGCCTTAATACTATCATCTTTTCGACATTATTCAACATGTTTTTCCTTAGAGATTCTCTTTAAAAAGAAAATAGCTGTAACTTCCTCTGTTTTACTTATTTTTACTCTACCGTCCGCCCTTATATGCTCTAAACCTTGACTCTACAAAGGACTACCCCCTATATATTTTTTCAAAATATCATAGTATTATTAAAAATATTGTTAATCAAAAGCCTTGTTTTTTACATTTTATTCATAATTATTATAATAATTTTAACATTATTTATCTATATTTAAATTTTATAGTTTTACAAAAAAATATAGGTGGATAATCCACCTATAAAATATTAATATAAGAAAGTTAAGTATTAGTTAATGGGGTATCTACACAGTATACATTTTTTTCCCTAAATATATTCCATGTCATCAAAAATAAATAATATTTATTTTTAAATAATTTTCATTATTTTATCTACAGTTTCCAATACAGAAATGTTGCTTGTATCAATCTTTTTAGTTGACATTTCTTTATATAAATCAAGACGTCCAACACTTCTACTTACGCACTCTTCATCCCTTAACTTTAACTTTACATCTCCTAAAATTCTCTTCTTTAGAGCATCTTCATCACAAATTAAAGTTATCTTGATAATCTCAAAATTCAAATCATTTAACGGTTCTAATATATCATCAAAAATTTCTTCCATATGTATAACCCAATTAAAAATAATATATTCTAATGATGAATTAGTAAGAAAGCTTCTCAGTAAATAATTTATATTATTTATAACCATTTTCTTATTTTCCTCATTAACTACGAAAGGATTTATCATCCAGCACCAATCCCCATCAAGCCATACTGAATTTTTTAACTTTTTATTTAACTCTCTACAGGTTGCACTTTTTCCAACCCCCATAGTTCCATTTATTATTATCACTTTTTTCTTCATAGCTCTCTCCTTTTTTATAATGTCCAATTCACACGGACTAATATGGTACATCTTTAGAATGACTTCTTTTATGATCCCATATTTATAATAACACTATCCACTTAATTGTTAAATATACCCTTTTTATCATATATATTCAATAACCATTAGTGCATTGACTATAAAAAATTTTTGCTTCTTAATAATAAAACTCAAAAAATATAGTTTCTAATGCAACATTTCATGTTTTTCATATAATATTCCAACATTGCCACATAATATTCTAAACTATATGATATAATAATTAATCAAAGTTATTTATTTTACGAAACAAAATATAATTATATCGAAGAACTAAAACAATTATGTTTTTAAAAGGAGCTTAAAAATGAAATACGAAAAAATATTCCTATCAATCACTTTTTTATTAACTTATTTTATAAGTATAATACTTTTACCGAAAGGTTTTATTGGAGCCTTAACTATTATAATGGTTATTCCAGCTTTCGCTGCTATAATTTCGATATTAATGGAATCAAGGTCATTAAAAGTATTACTAAATCCCTTTACTTACAAAATCACATTGAAGGGCTTAATTTTCGCTATTGCATTTCCATTAATTGTGATCTTTCTATGCGGGTCATCTGCATATTTAACTAAACAAGGTGTATTATCAGAAAATATATCGTACATATTTCTCGATTCTATAAAGATTACTTTGATCTCTTTAACACTTTTTATAGCTGGATTATTTGAAGAGTATGGTTGGAGAGGTTACCTTTTACCTCGTCTTTTAAAAAGATATAGTATTAAAAGAACAAATTTTATAATGGGTATCATTTGGTCATTATACTATGTTCCAGCATTCTTTATTCTAAATATGCATTTTGGTTTACCTAACGCAGTTACATATGTAGTTTTGCAATGTGCAGCTATTTTTGCGTTGAACTATTGCTTTACTTATCTTTATACAATGTCACCAAATGTAATTTTACCAAGTATAATGCACATATTATGGAATAATATAAACATAGCCACACTTGGCTACTCTTATAATAATGTTTCTTATGGATTTATTATTGGTAATGTAAAAATTATTAATGGGGAAGGATTATTAGGGTTAATTTTTTTAAGCATATTTGCAATTTACGCTCACAGAAAATTTTCCAATCATCCGAGTTTAAATATATAGCTATCTAAAATTAGCTTAATCATAGCATGTCACTCAAAAAGCAGTATAACTCCATACTCTATAATATCATTATAGACTATAGCATATATGGTTGTGTTCTTTAAAACTCTGACCTAATATCTCTAGTCTTAAATCTAGTTTTCTTAAAGAATTAAAGATAGGTCGAGCAACGCTCTACCTATCTTTAATTCTGTTTTTCAGATTATTATGTTTGAATTGTTTTGCTTATGTCTACATTATCATATTATAACAAAATAATCCATATTTTCTTATGCATTTGTAAAATCTCACAAAAATAATGAACTATCAACAATTTTAATGTAAAAGTCGCTACTAGAGCTTCTTTAAATAAGACAAGCTAACTCAACCCGTTATATCACTTAAACTAATTAAATGCCTTTAAAACTAAAGTTGCATTGTGTCCCCCAAAACCGAAGGAATTACTCAAAGCATAAGTAAATTCCAGATTCTTTCCTTCATTAGGTACATAGTTTAAATCACAATCAGGATCTTGATTTTTGTAATTTATTGTTGGAGGGATAAATCCTTCTCTTAGAGCACATGCTGTTATAATCGCCTCTATAGCACCTGAAGCTCCTAACAGATGACCCGTCATTGATTTTGTTGAGCTTATAGCAAGTTCATACGCATGTTTCCCAAAAACAGATTTTACAGCCATAGTTTCATTTTTGTCATTTGCTTTTGTTGATGTTCCATGAGCGTTTATATATCCTATATCGGAAGGTGTAATCTTTGCGTCTCCAAGCGCAATTTTCATACATCTTGCAGCCCCCTCCCCTCCTTCAGCCGGAGCAGTTATATGGAACGCATCATTAGTGCACCCATATCCAACTATTTCGGCAATTATATTAGCTCCTCTATTTAAAGCATGCTCATATTCTTCAAGTATAAGAACACCCGAACCTTCTCCAAGTACAAATCCATTTCTTTCTGAATCAAACGGCCTAGATGCAGTAGCCGGATCATGATTTGTTGTCATAGCTTTAATTGCACAAAAACCCGCTAAAGTTAGTTTCGTTACACAAGCCTCTGCTCCACCAGCAATCATTATATCTGCATCATTTCTTTGAATTACTTTAAATGCGTTCCCAACTGCATTTGTTGAAGTTGCACACGCTGTAACAGTACATTCATTATAACCTTTAGCTCCAAATTTTATAGCAACAAGTCCTGAAGCCATATTAGCTATCATCATTGGTACTAAAAACGGACTTACTCTTCTAGGACCTCTTTCTTTCAATTCATCATACTGACTTTCTAAAGTCCCAATTCCTCCTATGCCGCTACCAATTATTACTCCCATACGTTCTTTATTTATTTTTTCCAAATTAAGTGCCGAATCTTCCATAGCCATTTGAGCTGATGCTAGAGCAAATTGTGCAAATCTATCCATTCTTTTAACTTCTTTTTTATCAATAAAGCTACTTGGATCAAAATCTTTTACTTGAGATGCAACTTTGGTAGGTAAATCAGAAACATCTATTCCCTCAATCATACTAATTCCAGACTTTCCATCCTTTATTGAGTCCCAAAGCTTATCTGCTCCAATTCCAAGTGATGTAACTGCTCCAATCCCTGTAATAACTACTCTTCTACTCATACTAAACCTCCTACTTTCCGTAACCAATACAGTATAATTCTTTCTAATTTACAAAGTATTTACTTTATAACTTTTAATCGATATAATAAATCTAAACAATTTAAAATCATCTTTCAATATGATTTTATATGTAAATTGTTAATTAAAATGAACAGATATTGCTTTTTTAATGTCCGATATATTTCCAAAATGAATAAATTGATATATTTAATTTTGTTCAGCATCAAATATATTACATAAAATTATTGCCTTATTATTTTTCATTTATCTCAATAACTATTTTTTAGAAAAGGTGTTTAAAATATGAAAGACTTAAAAGAAACTATTATTGAAACTGTAGATTATATTGAAGATAACCTCTATAATAAGATTTCTTTGGCTGACATCTCACTACATACAGGAATATCAAAATATTATCTACACAGAATCTTTAAATCTTTAACCGGCGAATCTATTATGGAATATGTTCAAGGTCGAAAATTAACATCTAGCCTTAACGAATTAATTAATACAACTATGCGAATTATAGATATTGCTCTTGAGTACGGTTTTGATTATGAACAATCATATATTAGAGCATTTAAAAAATGTTTTGGACATACGCCTCTTAAAATTAGATCCGATAAGATTTCTTTGAGTTTAATACTTAAAGAAAAAATTAATTGCAATGATATCTTATCCATAGGTAATTCTATTACATATAATCCTCAATTTGTCTTTAAACAAAAATTCAATTTGATTGGGATAAAGCATAAGATATTAAGCAAATCTGGTGATAAAAGCGCAAATTCATATGGTCGAGATTTCTTCTATAATCATAAGCATAAAATTAATAATTTGATAAACCCACATGAATACTTTGGTTTTACAGATTGGGGTAGTGATGACTTCATATATTACATTCCAAGTGTCCAAGTTTCTGATATAAATACTATACCTGAAGGAATGATTAGTATTTCTATACCAGCTCATAAATATGTAGTGTTCCGTTTTGTTGGATTCTTTCGCCCTGACGATCTTAACGGAAGACATTTAGGCCGTTTATTAGTCCAGTTATATAGAAAATGGATTTTTAAGTCTGGCTATAAATTTGCTGCCACCTTCAGGTTTGAATATATAGACAATTCAAGGTCCAAAGACAATTACTGTGAGCTATATGTATATCAGCCAATAGAAGATCTAAAAAGAGAAAACTAGACTCGTATTTACTAATTTAAATTAATAAATACGAGTCTAGTTTTCTTAGCTTCTGAATATCATATATTAACAATGTAATTAACTTTTATAATTATAAGGGAGCAATTTTATGGTATTATTTTTGTTATTAGCTTGTGGATTTTGTTGGTCGATTGTTTATGTAAAATTAATTCATTTAGGTTTTAGATATAAAGCTTGCGGAATTCCATTTATTGCATTAGCTCTTAATTTTGCTTGGGAAAGTGTCAATTCTTATTTCGATTTAAAAGATAATATATTAAATATTACAACTTATATCACTTTAATTTGGCTATGCTTAGACATTTTAGTCATCTTAACTTACCTATTATATGGGAAGCGCTATTTCCCAAAACATACAAATAAAGAATACTTCTGGCCATGGACTTTGATTATATTTATAATGTCTTTTGTTATCCAATATTTCTTTATCATAGAATTTGGTGATTTAGCTAAATTCTATTCCGCTTTTATCCAAAACCTCATAATGTCTATATCATTCATAATAATGCTTGTCGGTAGACCCGATATAAAGGGACAAAGTTTAACTATAGCTATTAATAAATGTATTGGTACCTTAGCAGCTACAATCTCATCTAGCATTATTTTGCATAGTGGATTAATCATTACTTTAGGAATTTTCTGTTTTATATTTGATACTGCATATATATACTTTTTAAGTCATATAAAACGATTGCATTCTGATTTTCTTAAATCATCCACAAAAATATAATTCAATAAAAGATAAAGCACCATTAGCGGTGTCTTTATCTTTCATTCAATATATCCAAACGATTTGAACACATTATATTTATCCAATTTATTTCTTGAAACTCTTTCACAAATTTAACCATTTCCTATTCACTGCTGAATAAAAATCATCTTGAATTCTTAATTTAACCTTAAATAAATTTATAGCTTTAATTCTTTGAAAACAAGATGATATGCAGCTCTGGTTACGAATATTTTTATACCTATGCCTTATTGAACGTATGTAAGAAAAATTTAGCAAACAAATAAAAAAACAGCACTCAGATATGTAGAAATATCTAAAAGCACCGTTTTAAATTATTCACTTAAATTTTTAATTAATACTTGATTTATTCTTTTTCTATCGCATTTTAAAATTATAAATTCATACTTGTCATAATTTATCTTTTCTTTAGGTTTTGGATATGACTTCAATTGAGAGTAAATCCATCCACCAATAGTATCAATATTTTCAGCTTCAATATTAGTATCTAAAAGTTCGTTGATATCTCCGATTAAAACTTTACCATCAACTACATAGCTACCATTATCAGTCTCTCTTATTTCCTCTTCTCCGTCATCATCAAATTCATCTTGAATTTCACCAACAATTTCTTCTAAGATATCTTCGGTAGTCACAAGCCCTGCTGTACCACCAAACTCATCTATAATTATTGCCATTTGAGCTTTTTCCTTTTTGAAAGTTTTAAACAATTCACTAATTGATAATGATTCGGGAACAAATTTAATTTCTCTAATAATTCCTTCTATGTTATCATTGCCTTCAAATTTAAGTTTATATAAGTCCTTAATATGTATGAATCCAATTACATTATCTTTACTATCTCTACATACAGGATATCTAGTCAGCTGTTCCTCTAAAGCATAATTTATAATTTCATCAAAAGTATCTTCAATAAAAATACATGCCATATCAGTACGCGGTATCATAATATCCCTTACTGTTTTTTCCGAAAAGTCAAATATGTTATCTACAAAAGTTAATTCCGTTTGGTCTATTAATCCATGTTTATAGCTATCTTCAACTAAAAGCTTTATTTCCTCATCCGTATGAGCTGCTTCTTGCTCATTAATTTGTGAAATTCCAAATATCTTTAAAACCAAATTAGTACTATGGTTAAAAGTCCACATTATCGGATAAGTCAATCTATAAAAAGCTATAAGCGGCAAAGCTGTATACATTGCAATATTTTCCGTGTTTATAATTGCCAATGATTTAGGTGCCAATTCTCCAAGTACAATATGAAGACCAGTTATAATTGAAAATCCTAAAACCACTGAAATTGAATGCAATGTTATTTCCGGCAAATTAAATAGATTTATTAAAGGTCTTAACATCTCTGCAAATGCTGGTTCTCCAACCCAACCAAGTCCTAATGACGCTAAAGTTATTCCTAATTGACATGCAGATAAATACGAATTCAAATCTTTAACAACTTTTAATGTATGTTTTGCATTTCTGTTCCCTTCCATTGCCAATGTTTCTATCCTTGATTTTCTTACCTTTACCATTGCAAATTCTGTTGCTACAAAAAAACCATTCATAAATACAAGCAAAATTACAATAATAACATTTAATATTATAATCATATATTGATAGTTTCCCTCCCAATTTATTGTATGTATACTACTATATAATACTATTTTAAATACTAATTAACATTATAACATATATTGTTTAATAAGTTAGAGTATAAACAATTAATAATTCATTTTATTTTATATTCTCCATTCTCCAATTAATTAAACCCTACTATTTTTCTCACTAAAACAAAATCTGTATACACTTATGAGGAATGACTTTTTATCGAGTTTGTCCATTTAAGTTCATTTTTATCTACTCTTTATCTATACCTTCAACATCTGTTTTCATAGCTTCAACTATATAAATATCCAACTTCTGACTTAACTTTAAAATTTTATTATAGTCCAGCCTTTCACTAATTATTTTATTTAATTCATCCCTTAATTCTTCAATTTCTTTCTTTTTGTCCATACCGTACCTCCAATAAAATACTTTTTAGCTATATATTGTATTTAAAGCCATTAATAATTACATTATATAACAAATATTGTTTACTACCAGGAAACTTTCGACTTTTTTCGGAAGCTATAAAATGAGGTGATAAGTATGTTAAAGAGAAAAAGAAGAGAATTAAATTTAACTCAGTCGAAATTGGCAAAAAAATTAGGAATCAGCAAAAGTTATTTATCTAAGTTAGAAAAACATCCCTCCCTTTGCAATCCTAATATTAATTTTATTTTAAAATTATCGAAAGAATTAAACCTAGATCCTACAGAAATTTTTTTATATTTTATAGAAAGCAAAAATTCTTTTATTAAATAAAAATTATATAACTAATATCATATACACTTCTTACAGATCATATCTAATAAATTGCATTAACAAAATAGAGTATATTTTTTTTACTAAAACACAACATAAAACTATTAATTATATTAAGAACCCGGAGGCTTCAAATGAAGGTATTAAAAAAAATAATAATTTTTACTACTATATTAACATTATTTATCGTTACATCATTAAATATAGTAAAAAATAATATATATGCAAACGCACAAATTAAATCAGAAAAAACTATAAAAATAGTAGTACTTCTCTCTTCATTTAATGATGCTTATATTTCTTTGATTAAAGATAACTTAGAAAGAATCCAAAAAGAAAACGCTAACAATCTAGAATTTATATTTCTTGATGGGAAGAATAATACAGACATACAAAACGAACTTATAACTTCAACACTTTCAACAGATTTTGATCTTTTATTAGCTAACTTAGTTAATTTAGATGCAAATAATATAGACTCATTTATTAACAAAATAAAGTCAAAAAATATTCCTGTACTTTTATTCAATATAGTTCCATTTGTAACAACTTCAATAAAATCCTATCCCAAAGCTCTTGTAATAGCTACATCAGCTGAACAATCCGGAATTCTACAAGGAGATTTAATCGTTAATGCATGGAAAAGCAATAAAGCAGCTATGGATAAAAACAAAGACAATATTCTTCAATATATTATGTTAACAGAAAAAAACAATAGCACACTAACTACTGCAAGAACAAGGTATTCTATATCAACAATTAATAAATCTGGAATAAAAACAGAGGAACTTTCCAGAATATCTTCAGAAGGAACTAAAGAAGCTGCTCAAATGATTATGGAGTCGACGTTTCTAAAGTATGGTGATAAAATTGAAGCTATAATTGCAAATAATGATACTTTAGCTATAGGAGCCATTAATGCTTTGCAAAAATATGGTTATAATATAGGTAATAAATCAATACCAGTTGTTGGTGTTGATGCAATACCAGAGGCTAGAGAATTAATTAAAAAAGGTTCTATGCTCGGTACTGTTATCCAAGATCCATCTGAGATGGCAGAAGCTCTTTATAAAGTTGGAATGAATTTAATTTATAATAGACCACCGCTTAGTAATACGAACTATAAGTTCAACGAAACCGACTTTGTAGTAGAAATGCCTTACAGAGAATATAAAGAATGAATAAATTTGAAATTATTAATACACTCATTCATATGATATTAAGAGTAGCCAAATGGCTACTCTTAATTAAGTTATAAACTTATTATTTTTCATCTTTATTAGCAACTGTTTCTGCTTCATTTAAATTTGAATTACTACTTGAAGTAAGTAGTGATTCAAATCTCCTTAATTCACTTTTTAGTTTCTCATTTTCCTCTTGTAACTTAGAATTAATATCATTCAATTCCTTAATTACTTTTGCATTACCAAATGTAAAATCTTTGCCTAGATTTAAATTCTCAAGTATATTTTGTTTTAATTCCTCAATATCCTCTTTTTTTAATTCTGGAAATTTAGATATTAAAGTATTATCAAACTTGTCTATTTTTAATTTTAGTACATTCTCAATTGTACTTGAAATTCCAAATTCCTCATCAATCATATCCCAAATTTCTCGTGCTTTTGAAATATAATCTGAATGTTTTGATAATTCCTCCTTCAATCCAGGTTTATTAAATCTGTTAGTAAGAATCTTCTCCACTGGCTTTAAAATTGCTTTTAACATTATATACTTCCTTCAATATTATTTTATAACACATATTATGAAATACCGACCTTAAAATCCACTTTTCTTATGATAATATAATATAAATAATTTTTAGTGAATGTTAAATTAAAATTTCTTATAAACTATACCATGACATTAGTATTTATTAAGAAGGTACAAAAAAAGATGCGGCCCAACTTAGCCGCATCTATATTTATAAGAGATTATGAGATTATTAAGGTTTTATATAATTTGAGACATACTCTTTTGTACACTTATATATTAACATAATCCGACAAAATATTCTATTGTTTTTATTATATTTTTATAAATTTAATATTTAAGTATAATAAATAACGATTTTGCAAAATATATTTAATGCATTAATCTCTATTCCTCTAATTAACTTAATTAAAGACGCAGCCAGTATTTTATTGGCTGCGTTTAAAAAATTATAACTGCATTAAAGCGAGGTATAAATAATGAAAATAAAAAACTTCTTAGCAACTCTCTTAATATTTTTTATCTTTACTATAAGCAATGCTAATGCAACGATTACAATAGCAAATACTTACAAGCAAGGTATATATAAAATTTCTGAAAGCAGCAAGGAAAATTATACTGCAAAACTTATAACTCCTAATAACATTACAAGTTTAATTGTTATAGATCCTGATGGAGATATAAAATTTTTTAAGAGATTCGATACAGTCAATGAAACGATTAACTTAGGTCCTATGGTTAAAGGTGATATAGTATCAATAATCGGTAATGGAGAAATAGCTGCTAATTTTATAAGTATAAGTTAAAACCACTCTCTCGAGTGGTTTTCTTAAATTATTTTAGCATTCCAAAATCTTTAAAAGGATAAAATATAAACTGAGCCTTTCCTTCTATTTTAGAGCTGTCTATATAGTGTTCTTTCCAATACCTTGCATCTAATGATACAGGTCTGTTATCTCCTAAGAAAAAATACTTTCCTTGTGGTACTTCGAACGATCCATTATAATCATCCTTATTTTTCACATAATCTTCTTCCAATTTTTCTCCATTTACAAATACTATCCCATTTTTTATATCTATCTTATCTCCTGGCAAACCTATTAATCTCTTTACTAAAGTTTCTTTAAGTTCATCTGAATAAAATACAATTACGTTTCCTCTTTTTAGATTATCAAAGTTATGTATTCTTGTTACTAAAATTTTATCATTTAAATTTATAGTTGGAATCATTGATCCTGTTGGCACATATACATTAAAAAATACAAACTGTCTTAGTAAAAACGCTATTACTAAAGCACAAAATATTGGTATTATCCAATCTTTAACAAAATCACTTTTCTTCTTACCTTTTTCTTCTATTTTAGTACTTTCTTCCAAAGCATATCATCCTTCCTAGATTATAATTAATATTTCTGCTTTTACTATATATATACAGATTAATTTAGTAACCATTTATTTAACTTACCAATAAAATAAGAATTAGTCAAGTTTACTTACGTTATATTAATCATCATAAAAGAAAATATAAGGTACTATTCTAAACAATATATATTCTTTAGAATTTGTAACCTTATAAAAAATATAATTTCTATGCCATATTCCTATCTTCAACTCAAAATCAAAATATCACTTAATAACATTCACTTACCTCTCATGAATATTACTGTTCAATGAATTTTGTTAGCTCTTCATTAAATTTTTCTTTTTCATCGTAGAATAATCCATGTCCACTATCAGTGAATGGTATAATTCTGGAATTCTTAATGATTTGCTTTTGAGCTTTAGCCAAAGCAAATAAACAAACTTGATCATGAACACCATGAAGAATCAATGTCGGAACATTAATTTTTCCAAGATCCGAAAACAAACTTTCTTCACCTAACCAAGTATTAGCAACTTCTGCTGTAGCCCAACCTGCTGCCTGCAATCCAAGCTGAAAGAACCAATTTGAAAAACTCTCTGTAATATGCTTATAGAAAAAAATATCTCCAAAATCTTGAAGCATTTTAGGCCGATCATTATATGTTCCTTTAATTATATCAATAACAGCTTGTTTCTGTAACCCATGAGGAAAATAAGATCTTTGAACAAGGCTTGGTGCTGCTGCTGCACAAAGAACTAACTTAGAAACTTTGTCATTATCATATCTTGACATATATCTAATAGCGATTGCTCCACCTGTAGAATGACCTAACAATGTAAAGTTTTTTAAATTAAGCACTTCCACAACTCTTCTAACATCATCTGCTAATCTATCGTAGTCATACCCCCTGCATGGTTTATCTGATTCGCCAAACCCTCTTTGATCTATCCCAATACACCTATATCCCATTTTAGGAAGGATATTAAACTGGTATTCAAATAATTTATGACTTCCTGGCCAACCATGTAAAAATACAATTGTATTTCTTCCTTCTTCATTAAGATCTTCTACATAAACTTTAACATCTGGTTCTACTTTAATATAGTAACCCATACAAATTGCCTCCATTAATAAACTTTCTTTCTAAAAACAGCTTATTCTTTTACAGCAAATAGGTGAATTACTACTATTAAGTTTCTAAAACTAATATTAACATGCAATTTGATTAAAATAGATATTTATGATTTATTTATATGTGTATTTCTCCTATATCGCTTACGCCTTCTATAAAAGCCTCTCCATCATTCTTTCTCACTATTTCAATGAAAGCTGCCGAAATCTCAGGATCAAATTGTGTCCCGCTGCATTTTTCAAGTTCCTCTGCAGCTTCCTCATAAGTTTTTCTAGTATTATATGGTCTATTTGATGTCATTGCATCAAAACTATCCACAACTGTCAGAATTCTTGCTAGATAAGGTATTTCTTTGCCCTTTAGTTTATTAGGATATCCGTTTCCATCATACCTTTCATGATGGCTTATGATTAAAGGTATGATATCTTTAAGTGAATCTACAGATTTTATAATTTCAACTCCATTAGCAGGATGTTGCTTTAATAATTCCCATTCTTCATCTGTTAATCTCATTTTTTTCATTAACACTTCTTTATTGATGTTAATCTTGCCAATATCATGCATGTAAGCGCCATAAATTAAAATTTCTTTTTCTCTTTTGCTTAATTTGAGTTTATCAGCAATCATTCTACTATACACTACAACTCTTTCTACATGACCATAAGTATATCTATCTTTAGCATTAATAACACTAATCAAGGTTTTTATCGAAGCGACAAGTTCAATATCTTTTTCATCTATATTTTTTTTGATTTCATCTAGAATTGATGTATATGCTTCGACCCTATTCTTATTGAAAAATTTTGCTCTGTATAGTGCATCATCTGCGCTTTTTATTAATTCTATATCATTTCTCGCTTTATATGGATAAACTGATACACCTATTGAAACTGTAACTTTCCCTTTAGGCTGACTTTCTTCACCATAAAAACGTGCACACTCTATTTTTTTTCTTAAATTTTCTGCCACCTGAATTGCTTCTTCCTCATTTGCATCAGGCAGTATTATTGAGAATTCTTCCCCCCCATATCTTGCTGCAATATCTTCCTCTCCTATGTTACTTTTAATAATTTCACCAATTCTTCTAAGAACGTAATCACCTTTTTGATGGCCATGAGTATCGTTATATTGCTTAAAATAATCTATATCTATAAAAATCATGGATACAGGTTTGCTATTCCTATCTCCATTCTTAACTTTCTCTGCTAACGAGTCACAGAAGTATCTATGATTATAAAGTTCAGTAAGTCCATCAATATTTATTAACTCCTCTAACTTTTTAATATGTTCTGCTTCTATCTTTACATAGAATCCCAGGGGCCATGCAGTCAAAATAAATACTCCTGCTAAGATTAAATCATTTTCAAAATATGTATTTACTATTACATTAGGTTCCATAAATATATCCATAGCTAAAATAATTAGAGATGAAATACAGGAAACTATAATACCTTGTTTCATTCCATATTGAATTGTTGTTGTTATTATTATAAACAAATACAAAAATTTATATTGGCTTTCATTTACTCCACATATAAATACAATTATCGAAAACACTATTATAAATACTGCTATTTCGATTTTATTGAATATAGTTCCATGCCTCCATCTAATCTTATTTTTTATTGAAAATGTCCATGCGCAGTAAACTAAAGTTATTATCATTAATGGAGCACAAAGAAATACATATTGATAATAGTAACTAATTTCCCATACTTGCGAGTTAGTATTTTTAATAAACTCTCTACATAAAATTATACCCACGAATAAAAGTGAAGATAATTTTACTACAGATATTATATCATTAACTTGTTTTTTTTTGTCATCTTTTACACGCTTCATATCATATCCCTCATAAATAGTTACAGTGAGACCCAATATGCCGGTCTCACTTTGTAAATTATTCTTCTCTTAAGCACTTAGGCTCTTCTGGCTGATAATGTCCCCATATACATGCAGAAGTAGAAACAATTGATGCGATAAGTGTTGCTGCTGTTGCTACTACCATTAAAATTTTTCGTTTCATTAACTTCACCTCCTTTAAATTAAGTAACCTAGTTTTTTAATGTCCGAACTACCTCAATGCTAAATGTCCAGTTTTAGTTAAAGAAAAAATCTGCCACGACAAGCCTATATAAATACACAAAGAATATGTTAATAAAGTAAGATTCTTTGTTAGCAAATATGACAAAATAAAAATTAATACAATAGTTAAGTAAACGCTCAACGTTATGATAGACACTTTTTTTAGCCTTTTTTTCATTTTATAACTTTTAATTGGTTTTGCCACACTATCAACAGGAGCTAATTTATATATAATATAATACGACCATGCAAATATTATGCTTCCTACCACTATAATCAAAATCAAATCAAAATGTGCATATTTCGCTATTATTCCCATTCCTACACTAACAACAGTTCCTATAATCGCACATTTTTCAGGTGAACTTGCATGAGCTCCCCCTGAGCTTTTCCTTAGCATACTTGTTGTAAATGATACGATAAGTGCTTCAATCATTGCATTGAAAACAATTCCAAATATCATAACTAATGCTATGCAAATCATAATTTGGGCAAAAGCAAATATTCCATAGTTTATTACTGATCTTCTATCATCATTAAGATTTAATTCACGTGCAATATAACCAGAAAATTTTTTGCATATATTCTCAATTTTAAACATCTCTAAGCATTCCTTTTTTTAAATAATAAATTAATGTTATAATTGCAAAACATACTAGAGATGGTAACCCATATATTTCTTTTAATACTGGATTTAGCATTATAACATCCAAACTATTTCTAAACGCAATGTTTAATAGTAGCATATTTAATCCTTCACACATAAATAAAACTATAGTTGTTATTAATGATGACTTTATAGACAAAACCACATCTGCTTTATTTATACTCCACATAATAATAATCATTACAAATATATCAAGTATGGTTGGCACTCCATAATTTATAGGCAGAAGTCGTATTCCATATTCGCATACTGCTAATAATAAACTCGAAATTATATATCTTTTTGAATTAAGTTTTACATTAGATAACGCTATCATTGCTAGTATCAATACAAATGCTTCTGGAACTAACCTAAATATAAATTCAAATACTGTTAATCTCAACATCTTCTTTTCTCCCTTGATTATTAATTTTCTTTAAAGCACTATAAATTACTATAAACACAAATACTCTTATAAATATATCACCTACGCTAAGAATAGTGTATCCTAAGTCTATAAAGTCAGTTAATATCTTTAATTTAGTTTGTGAATCTCCTAATATATGAATATCATTCATTCCTTGAAAATTCTCTAATGAACGTCCTGTAAGGCGTGATAATGATTGGTAAACTGGCATAAATCCACAATTAGTTTTTATTGCAATATCGTTTAATGCGCCGCCTAAAATCATAAAAAGCGATCCAATTATCGAACTTATGTATAATTCATATTTTAATATTAAAAACAAATATGTAATTAAATAAATAGGTGTCAATCTCCCTATGGTTCTTATAATCACATAATTGCCAGAAAAAGTAGCAACTTGTCCAACAAACGTGAATATTTCAAATACAATTAGGGGATAAATAGCCCATGATTTAAATAACGGACATATTTTGTATCCTCTAATTTTTGCTAAAAAAAATGTAAGTAATACTGTTTCTGGCATGTTTCCTCCGTGATCAAATTTACTTTTTTAATTTTCAAATAATAATATGCATCATAATAAAACTAATAATTATGAATTATAAGTAAATTATTATGCACATTAATATATATTATAATACCTATTTTGTACAGTTTCTATATCTTTGCCTACAAAAGGATCAATTTAATATATTAGTTATAAAACTCCTAAGACAAACACTGCCTATATAAGCTTACATTAAATTTAGATTAAGTTTTACTCAATTAAATTTTCTTTTTAAATATACCTATTCTCATATCTATAGTTATAACTAAGGATTCATAATCTTCTAACTTCTCTTTATTCTCTGGTGTAGACTTCCAATAATGAGGTGTCATCTTTAATAAGCTCAATAATTCTTCTTTATTTAATGTTATATCGAATGTTACATTAGCTTCCTCTATATAATCATTTTCTTCTGCATTTGCTTTATAAACTTTATCATTTAAATGAACCTCAGAGTAAATAATATTCCTAAGTTGTATTAAATGATTAGTTCTAGGTAACACTCTAACAAATATTCCATCATCCTTTAAAACTCTATTACACTCATCAATATCTATAGGACTAAATACTGAAATAATACAATCCACTGTTTTATCCCCAAGTGGTATGTTAAAATTGTTTCCAACCGCCCAAATACAATCTTTGTTTAGTTTACTTGCGTATTTTACAGCTTCTTTAGAAACATCTAAGCCATAATAATTAGCCTCAATATTTTTCTTATTCATATAATCTTTTAGGTTTGTTAAGTAATACCCTTCGCCACATCCTAGATCTACAATATTCAATTTGTTGCTGATTTTATCTGACATCCCATCAACTATTATTTCATTTATTTTATCAGACAGTGCTTTATAATATCCTCTAGATAAAAAATCTATTCTTGATAAAACCATTTCTTTTGAATCACCAGGATTCTTACTTCTTTTCTGATTGCTTATTAACAAATTTACATACCCTTCTTTTGCTATATCATATGTATGTTTGTTACTACATCTGTACATCTTATTTGAAATATCCTTGACTAACTTTTCCTTACAAACAGGGCAAAGCAGCATGGTCTCATTTAAAATATCATTCATAAACTTACAACTCTCTTTCCATATATTATGTATTTTATTTTAATTGCTAAAATCAACATCTACGGTAAAAATCTTCATTATTAATCAGTGTCTTTAGACTATTGTATGCTTCTTCTATTTCTCTTGGTATATCAACATGGACTATAAATTTCTTTCCATTAGGTCCATATCCATTTTCATTATCTCTTAATCTTGATATCTCTCCCATCAAAAGTTCCAAATACCTTTTATCTTCCCAGATTCCATTAATTCCAATATTACTTAATTTTAGATTTATATCAATCTTAGGAATAAACGGAGCATAGTTTATTAACTTAATATTATTATATGTATACTTAGAAAATGAAGCAAAAGTTCTAAGCTGCATAGTAGGATCTTGAATCAAAATTAAAGATTCATATTCTATATTTAATTTCCATAATAATTCTATTGTCTTTTTAGCATTATCTCCACAATTCGTAGATTTATTTTCTATAATAATTTTATCTGAGTTAACACCATAAATTTTAGTCATTATATCAAAAAATATATCAGCTTCCGGCCTACCATCTACTTCAATCGAATTAAACTCTGAACTTCTCCTTATTTCATCTCTTAGTATTTGGGTAGAATGTCCAATCCCCCCACTAATTAAAATCTTATCACATATATTATTCTTCCATGCATTCACAGCACACTGTACTGTATAAGGTATAGAATTCCCTAATAAGACTAATACATCAACTCTTTTTAATCCAAATTTTCTTTCTAGTTCCTTAGGATTTAACGTGTTAATATCTCTAACTGCCAAAAATTCAGATATCTTATTAATATAATATTGGATTTTTTCACTATTCATTGTTATTTCCCTCCACTAAAAGCATATAATAACAAAATCACTACTGATATGAATTAATAAATTATAACATAAACTATAATATATTTTTTTCACTAACTTTGCATATTTATTTTACCATAATATTATCTTTATGTTATTTATATCATCGTTAGTAAACCCTAATATAATAATCATTGATTTGATAAACGCTATAACAACATAAATATATATTATTAAATTAAATTTTAATAAAAAAGCATACTTATAAATTCATTAAGAATTCTATAATAAAAATTTAGCTATAAAGTAAAATGTCAAAAAAAATAAGATAGACTAGCCTTTTAAGAATAGTCTATCTTATCCGTGGGTATAAATGGGAGAGGGTTTATATCTTTTGTATGACTATATATTAACATATTTCAACAATAAACGCCATATATTTTAATATATTTCTTATTTGTTTTTCGTCATTCATTCTCCTTTATCCAGTTAGTGCCTTCGTCTCTTTTTTGTATTATTATTTCTAAATTCATTGGATTTATCAATATAGCTGTTATGAAACAAAGATTCTGCCCTTGTGCTATTAGGATCTCCTATATAGCTCTTATACATATTTTCAAGATTTTCATTTTCGTCTGACACTCTTTTTATTGATTTTTTATCAATATTCCTTAGAATATCTGCTCTCAATATTTTATAATCTTTTCCTAACAACTCATTTGAGGATTTATTATAACATTTTACCTGTACAGCTTTAGCTCTGCAGACGTTATTACATAATTTACAGCCAACACACTCTTCTTCTTTAACCTCTGCCCTCCCTCTAACATTATATTGTATCGCATTAACAGGGCAATTTTGTATACAAGTACCACACGATATGCATAGATTTTCATTAATTTGAGACTTTGCACCTATTCTAGGAGTCCCTCCTCCATTTATGCACCCTCCGTTACATGCCACTACTTCAATGAAATAATATTCCTTCCATTTGTTACTGACTAAAAATTTTTCAATTTCTTTTAGACCATTTACCACTGCTACTTTACAATTCTTATTACCTAAAATAACCGATACTTCTTCTATTCCCTTATATCCTTCTACTGGTTTTAATATCATATTTTCAGCCTCAGATATATCGTTCTTTAAATAACTCATCACGGTTCTAAAAATTGCTTGCATTGCTCCTTGACTCATACCAAAAAGAGCTGCTGCCCCAGTATATTCCCCCATAAAATCATCCGGTTTTTCGTCTGGTATAGCAGTTATATCTATGCCTTTCTCTTTTAAGAGATTTGCATATTCTTTTACAGTTAGAACAATATCAATATCTTTGTAACCATCTCTCCCCATATCCTCTTTATCAGCCTCATATTTTTTAGCACTACATGGTTGTACAGATACAACAACTATATTGGTAGGCAAAATATTATAAACATCTGCAAAATATGTTTTTATTCCTGCTCCCATCATCTGCTGAGGAGATTTCGCTGTAGATATATTATCCAGTATTTCTGGATGATATATTTCAGCGTAACGTATGAAAGAAGGACAGAAAGACGTAAACATAGGAAGTTTTTCTTTATTAGCAATTCTTTTAATGAATTCACTACTTTCCTCTACAACTGTCATATCATTCCCAAATTCAGTATTAAATACTTTTTGAAAACCTAATTTCTTTGCGGATGGAGCTATTTTTCCTCCAACATAAGTACCTATTGGAAGATTAAATTCTTCTCCTAGTGTTGCTTTGACTGCTGGAGAGGCCGTTAAAACTAAATATTTCCCACTACTTAAGGCTTCTTTAACTAAATCTACGTCATTTCTTACATCAATCGCTTCTGTTGGACAGGCAAGTGTACATTGTCCACAATATAGACATCCAGAAGCCCCAAATCCTCCACTTTTAGTATCCACAGTTTTCCTTCCTGAATCTACTTCCTTTAATATCGCCATCTTAGTTTCTTGAGCACACGTAAAAGCGCATGCAGTACATCCAATACATTTTTTCTTGTTTATTTGTATTATATTATCCTCTTCAATTCTATTGGCTTTCTTTGACTTTCCCATAAATTTCTCCATATTATTCATTTCTATAGTTATAATTACTTTTTATCTTCTTTTATTATTACTATATCTAGTTTATTAATTATTTAAATTTTTCATAGCAACTGAAAACTATCATTTAAAAATGAACATAAACTCTTGACTCTGATCGTTTCTTAAATATTTAATGAGCAAAAAAAGACAGGATTTAAATAAAATGTTGCTATATAATATAGGAAAAGATTAAATGAGGTGAGCGCCTTACATGAATTATGAAGCTTGTATAAAAAAGTCCATTGAATATATAGAAAATAATCTAAATAAGAAAATACAACTAAAGGAACTTGCAGATAAGGCCTTTTTATCCAAATACCACTTTCATAGGGTTTTTCATTCAGTGGTTGGAGAACCTGTTGCTGAATATATTCGTAAAAAAAGATTAGAGGAAGCTGCAAATGAACTATTAACTACAGAAAATAAGATTATAGATATAGCGCTAAAATATCAATTTAGTAATCAGGAATCATTTACTAAGGCTTTCAAAAGGCTTTATGGAATCCCCCCTAAGGAATTTAGGAAAAACAAAATAAATTTAACAACAATACATTCAAGAAAGAATTCTACAACTTACCTTTCTATGGCTGCTTAGAATTCATCAAAAACATTTTTTAAGGAGTGAATCTTTATGAGCTATGTACCAATGGTTATTGAACAAACAAGTCGAGGAGAACGTTCTTATGATATCTATTCTAGATTGCTAAAAGAAAGAATAATTATGCTAAGCGATCAAGTAAGCGATTCTACCGCAAGTATAATTACTTCACAATTACTATTTCTTGAATCAGAAAATCCAGATGCTGATATTCACTTTTATATAAATAGCCCCGGTGGTTCTATTACAGCCGGAATGGCAATATATGATACAATGCAATATATAAAGCCTGACGTATCAACAATATGTTTAGGATTAGCTGCAAGTATGGGATCGTTTTTACTTGCAGCAGGCGCACCTGGAAAAAGATATGCTCTTCCAAATAGTGAGATTCTAATCCATCAGCCATCTGTACATGGAGGTTTTCAAGGTCAAGCTACAGATATTAGGATTCATACTGAATGGCTGCTAAAGACAAAAAATAAAATAAATAAAATATATAGTGAAAAAACCAAAAAGCCAATAGAGGAAATTGAAAGAGATATGGAACGAGATTATTTTATGTCTGCTCAAGAGGCTTTATCTTATGGAATAATAGATAAAGTTCTTTGATAAATATAAATTATTATTATAAATATATTGAAAAGGTTCAAAAATTTTTGAATCTTTTTTATTATGCCTATATTATTCACATCTTCATTGGCTATAATATAAATAGTATTCTTATTCTTAACCAAAAAGCAGGTGAAAGTATGTATTATGTAATATATGATTTAGAATTTAACCAAAAAAGTAATGCCTCTGAAGATTGCAATAATATTAATTTTTCAAAATTTAATGCTGATACTAACATACCACTTATTCCTTTTGAAATAATTCAAATTGGTGCTATAAAACTAGATAACAATTTCCAAAAAGTGTCTACATTCAATTCCTTAGTCAAACCAACTCTATATAAAACCATTCATCCATATGTTGAGAATTTAACTAAAATAACTTGTGATAAAGTTTCTTCTTGCAAAAACTTTATTAATGTCCATGAAGCTTTTTTAGAATTTATTGGAGATGATGACGTACTACTCTGTGTATGGGGAGTTGGTGACATTAAGGAACTCTACAGAAACTTGGGATTTTATAATCTATCTACTTCATATATTTCAAAATATATTGACATTCAGAAGTATGCTTCAAAATATCTTAAAGCACCCAAAAATTCTAGAATTGGTTTAAGAAATGCTGTTGAGATTTTAAATATACCAATTTATGGTGAATTTCATGATGCACTTAATGATGCTTACTATACTTCTGAAATTTTTAAGCGTATTTATAACAAATACATGAAGCCTGAAACTTACGTTCCTTCACCAGCAAAAAGAACTACAGAACCCAAAGAAGTAATTGATACTGAAGCTTTATTAAAGCAATTTGAAAAAATGTATAATAGAGAACTGACTAAAGATGAAAAGTCAATGATTAAAGTTGCATACATGATGGGAAAAACGAAACAATTTCTGAAATAAATGCAGCTAGTAGAAAACTTTTTTTAGTTCAATATAAAAAGGATACTCTATTACTAATTTTTAGAGTATCCGTGAATTCATAAACCGTAACATTATAGACCTTTTATTTTATATTTATACAATGGCCTTCCAATCTTTCCATACTCTATGATTTTCTCCAGTTCGCCTTGTTTGCTCATATAGTCAAGGTATTTCCTTACAGTAACTTTTGCAATGCCTAACTTTTCTGATAAGTCCTCAGTAGTAAAATACTCTTCTTTAGTATTATTAAGCTCATTAGCAATTGAATTATAAGTATACTTGTTCAAGCCCTTTTCTAGATTTGGTTTTGTTTCACTATTGTTTGTTTTCTTATTTTTATTACTCAAAATAAACTTATCTAGATCGCTTTGTTCCATAGTCTGGCTATTTTCAAAGCTATTTAATCTTTCTCTAAAAATATTGAGAGATTCGTTAAACCTTTCAAATGTAAAGGGTTTTATCAAATAGTCTACAACTCCATATCTAAAAGCATCCTTTACTCTCTCTACACTCTTATCAGCAGTAATTAATATAACATCAGATAATATTTCATTTTGCCTTAACCACTTTAGCAAATCTATGCCATTTTCATTAGGAAGAAAAATATCTAATAAAATTAAATCTACCTGCTTCTGCATCAAAAATTCTTTTGCTTCAGAAAGGTTTGCAACTGCTTTTTCCAGTGAAAATCCCTCTATTTTTTTCAAAAACTTAGAATTAATTTGTCTTACCATCGGATCATCTTCAACAATCATAGTTTTAATCATATATTTAACTCCTCCTCATAGGTATAGATATCTCCCATTCAGTACCATCATCAACTTTAAATTTAATAGCTCCTTTAGCTTCATCAATGATCTTTTTCACTATATACATCCCAAATCCTCGTTCCCCTTCTTTACTTGTGATTCCAATGTTGTAAATAGAATTTCTGATATTCTCTGGTATCCCACAGCCATTATCCTTTACCATAATTTTCATTTGATCATCTTCCTCAAAAATTTTCATATATATTTCACCAGTCCCATCATTTTTAACTGCATCAATAGAATTTTCTATTAGATTTCCTACAACAGATCCTAACTCTTCTGATGTCATATATTGTGGTAATTTAATTACTCTTGAGTCATCATCTATTATCAAATTGATTCTAGCTTCTTCACACTTACTATATTTAGATAGTATTAACGCTGCCAAAGATACATTTTTTATTTTATCAGATATTATAGTAGTTATATTCTTTTTACTTTCCACTATTACATTAACAAACTTAATTACTTCATCATATTCTTCGAGTTGTATAAGTCCTGAGATTGTGTGAAGTTTATTCATAAATTCATGATTTTGTGCTCTAAGTGACCATGCCATTTTCTTTATACCAGTTAACTCCTCAGCCATTTTTCTAACTTCACTTAAATCTTCAAATGTTACAACTAATCCAAGAATTTGTTTTTTAAATCCTCTTATAATACTGTATTTACACATAACGTTTACTCCAGGACGAACTTTTATCTCAATATTAGTCATAGATTTCCCACTGTTTAAAACTTTTAGAGCCATACTTTCGTAGGTAAAATCAGTAATCGGCTTCCCTATATCATTTTCTTTCAAATGTAAAACTTTACTAGCTTGCCCGTTAAATAGCGTTATGCATCCATTATTATCTAAAGCTATTATACCTTCCTTTATATTTTCAATTACAGTTTCTTTTTGCTTTAAAGCCAAGGCTATTTCTTCTGGTTCAAGTCCAAATATTGACTTCTTTATATTATAAGATAGAGCTATAGCTCCCGATATACCCAATATTAATCCCATTAATATTATAGGAATAAATTTATACATTTTCGTATAGACTTCGTTATCAAATTTATTATACAACATACCAACAGCAACTGCACCTATCTGCTTATTACTATCATCATAAATAGGTGCAAATGCTCTTACAGAAATACCAAGTGTACCACTTCCTGTTGATATATATTGCTCTCCTGTGCTTAATACCCTATCTTCATCTCCACCAGCAAATCTTTCCCCTATTTTACTTTTATCTGGGTGAGAATATCTTATGCCATTCATATCCATAATTACGATAAACTCTACATTTGTCTTTATACGGGCCTTCTCTATCTCACTATTTAACAGATCAATCGGAATTGCCTTATTTCCTTTCAAATATTCTTTAACTTCATAGGTTGATGCAAATGAATCCGCTATATTCAACATATTTTTATCTATTTGATCTCTTAATAACTTTTTCATTTCAATAAAAGAAAGTATTGTTATACTTCCAATTGAAATTACAAGGATAGCTATTACAAGAGATATTATTTTACCTTTTAGCTTCATTTTATCTCCTCTATCTAATTCTAAATTTTAGTTCACTTACATTATATATAAATAATTCCTTATTACAAAATAGTACAACTTCCTTAGTAATACGTTTACTTGCTATTTATCAAAGCAATTTCCCACAAAAAGTTAAGAGCGTATCCCTAGGAATCCGCTCTTAATTCATGATTTATTAAAGCCAATAAACTAATACTCAATAATTATAGTAATACTAATGCTATCTTTTCAACTACTTTCTAATCTTTAGTATATACAGAAGTCTATTTATATTCTTTAACTTCTTCTTGCCCGTTTAAAACTCTTAGTGCACCTTGAGCTAAAGCAAGCATTTCATCTTCACCTGGATAAACAGTTATTGGAGCAATAAATTCCACTTTTTCTTTTATGATGTCTACCATCATTTTTTCGTAGGCAATGCCTCCAGTTAAAATTATCGCATCTACTTTTCCACATAAAACCGCAGCTGCTGCACCTATATCTTTTGCTACTTGATATCCCATAGCTTCATAAACTAACTTTGCCTTCATGTCTCCTTCTGATGCAAGTTGTCTAACTATTCTCCCATCGTTTGTATCAAGATATGCTACAAAGCCGCCTTTTCCAGTTATCTTCTTCAATATTTCTTCTAAAGTATATTTTCCGCTAAAACACATTCTAGCTAAATCACCAGATGGTATACCACCACTTCTTTCTGGTGAAAATGCGCCTTCTCCATCAAGAGCATTATTTACATCAATTATTCTTCCATTTTTATGTGCGCCTACTGAAACACCGCCTCCCATATGAGCAACTATAACATTTATATCCTCATAGTTCTTCATATTTTCTTGCGCATACCTCTTAGCCACTGCCTTTTGATTTAATGCATGAAATATACTTTTTCTTGGAAGTTCTGGCACTCCTGAAAGTCTTGCTATATCTTCCATTTCATCTACAACTACTGGATCTACTATAAAAGCAGGTTTATTAATAGACCTCGCAATTTCATTGGCAATTATAGCACCAAGATTAGATGCATGCTCTCCTTGAACATTTTCTTTTAAATCTTTTAACATATTATCGTTTACACTGTAGGTACCACTAACTATAGGCTTTAAAAGTCCACCTCTTCCAACTATTGCATCCATTTCAGTTATATTTATTTTATTGTCTTCTAGTATTTTTAATATAACATCTGTTCTAAAGCTTTGTTGATCGACTACGTACTTAAACTTTCCTATCTCTTCTGATGAATGTCTAAGTGTTTCCTCAAAAATTTCCTTTTCACCTTCATATACTGCTATTTTAGTTGATGTGGAACCTGGGTTTATAATTAATAATTTATGACTCACACATTTTCCTCCCCTACGTTATATTTAATTATAGTATTTGCATCTATTGTTATTATTATCAACACAGATACAAAACCTGTTTTTAAATTATACTCTGTAGGTATCAGCTTTAGCAAGTATTTTTCAATATTAAAATTAATTTTATTAATTCATACTATAGCTCTTAACCCAATACTAATAATTATTTATTGTACTACTGCTTCTCTGCTCAATTTCTTTTCTTTATTTGCTCTAAGCATTTTAAACACATAAGAAACAATGAATGGACAAACAATAGCAGATACTACGCATGCCGCTGCAACTTGTGCTGTTGCTATTGTTGCTATTGCAGCCAATGTTGGATCTGCCGCTGCAACAGCTGCTGGTGTGGCTACGGCATTTCCTGCTGTTGATCCTGTTGCAAGTCCAATTATAGGTTCTTCTCTAAATAATTTTAAAAGTATATATGCCCCTATTCCAGTAAATGCAGCTATCACTCCTAATAATATACCAGGACCTCCAGCTTTTACAATTGTATCAAGATTCATTCCTGCACCTAATGGGAATGAGAAGAATGGAATTAATAACAACTTACTGCTTCCAAGAAACTTTCTCATATCAGGGTCGACGTTTCCTAAAATCATTCCTATTCCTATTGGAATTAACACTGCAACAAGTGACATAAATGGAATTTGAGCAAGCCCTGATGCACCTAATGCAACCAAAGTGAAAAATGGACCATCTTTTAAAGATAATAGAGCATAAGCACCTACATCTGTTTCATCACCATATTGTGAAGCTAGAGATGCATATAACCCACCGTTGCAATTTGTTAGTGCTGAAAGAATCGCTAGTGGTGATAAACCTAATACACCAGCTGGTCCAAAAACTTTTCCTACAATTATACCGATACCAGCACCCACTATGAATTTTCCAGATATTAACAGCGCACCTTTTTTTAGTGCTTTAGGTGCTAATTTGAAATTAATTTGTGAGCCAATTAAAAACATAAAGCAAGCCAGAATTGTTGATGATGCCGTCGAACTAAATAGTGCTGTTGTATATCCACCAATTTTAAGAAATTGCGGACAAAAAGTGTTAACTAGTACTCCTAAAAAAAGTGGAACAAGCATCATACCACCCGGTATTTTATCAAGTGTTTTCTTAATTGGGATTTGCATATATATATACCTCCTAAAATCTTGTTTTTTATTTTTAAACCTTTACATATATCTTGCGATAAACTTCTACTTAAACAATCCATCCTAATTTATAATTTTGTTAGATATAATTAGTTATAATCGTATTTTATTTAGAATTTGTACATGTCACAAATATAGTAATTCTAATTTCTTACTTTCTAATAACATGTACAAATCGAATCCAGCTATTTTCTCGCAACCCCACTTTCTCTTGCAGCATTTGCAATTTCTTCTGCTACCTTTGTAGCAACATTTTTATCTAAAGCACTTGGAATTACATTATTTTCACTTAAATCTTCATCTTTAATGTATCCAGCTATGGCATATGCTGCAGCAAGTTTCATTTCCTCATTTATTTCTTTTGCTCTAACATCTAAGGCACCTCTAAAAATACCTGGGAAAGCGAGAACATTGTTCACTTGATTTGGAAAATCTGAACGCCCTGTTCCTATAACTCTAGCTCCAGCTGCTTTTGCTTCATCTGGCATAATTTCCGGTGTTGGATTTGCCATTGCAAAAATTATTGCGTCTTTATTCATTGCTTTAACCATTTCAGGCTTCAATATTCCTGGAGCAGACACGCCAACAAATACGTCAGCACCAATTAAAGCATCTGCAAGGCTTCCTTTTATATTATCTGGATTTGTTATTTCTGCTAAAGCATCTTTAGCATCATCAATTTTTTCCATGCCTCTATATAAAATACCTACTTTATCGCAAGCAACTAAGTTTTTTACTCCTGATGATAATAAAAGCTTAGCTATTGCAGTTCCTGCAGCCCCTGCTCCATTTACTACTACTTTTATATCTTCAAGCTTCTTATCTACTACTTTAAGTGCATTTATAACACCAGCAAGAACAACTATTGCTGTTCCGTGTTGATCGTCATGAAATACAGGTATATCAACTACTTTCTTTAATTTTTCTTCAACTTCAAAGCACCTTGGTGCTCCAATATCTTCTAAGTTTATTCCACCAAATGTTGGCGCTATCAATCTAACTGTATTAACTATCTCATCAACATCGTTAGAATCTACTAATATAGGGAAAGCATCAACATCTGCAAATTCTTTAAATAAAATTGACTTTCCTTCCATTACAGGCATTCCTGCCATTGGCCCTATATCTCCTAGTCCTAACACTGCACTTCCATCTGTTACTACTGCTACCAGATTTCCTTTCGATGTATATTTGTAGACGTTTTCCTGATTCTCATGAATTTTTCTGCATGGTTCTGCAACTCCTGGTGTGTATGCAAGACTTAAATCATCTCTTGTTTCAACCTTAACCTTAGATGTGATTGAAATCTTTCCTTGTTTTTCTTCATGTAATTTTAAACTTTCTTCAAAATAATTCATTTAAAACATCCCCTCTATATTTAAACATTTACATTTGATATTTAATATTTTGCTGTTGTTTGGTGTAACTAGATAATATCATTTTGTCTGAAAATTTAAAATATTAAGTAAGTTTAATTTATGTTTAGTAAATTAAGAATACTTTGTGTTTTTTTTAACGAGTATTTTAATTGTCCTAAATAACTTTTTCACATAGCATCAATAAATATCTTTTTAGACATATTAGCTTATGTACTATGCAAATATAAAAAAAGCATATCCTAGAAATAAAAAAACAAAATGAAGATCCTATTCTTTTGAACACGATCTCCATTTTGCATTTTCATAAGCCATTATTTAACTTCAGTTTATATGTGTAATTCCTCCAAATAAAAATAATATGAATATATGGATAGGATAATAAAAATAAAATAAATATTTTAATCCACGTCCCTTTTTTCCATTATAAAGCATCATTAGCGGTATAGCGAAAATCATAATCCACTGATTGTAACCATAAAATATATTCTTAAATGAAAAACTCGCAAATGGAAAAAACGATACTGAAAAAATTGCATAAACAATCATCATTTTTTTTCTGTCATTTCTTAAATAAAAAAATATTATTCCGAGAGCAACAAATGAAACACTTCCTTCACAAAGCAATGGACAAGGTAAAAAGGATATAATAATTCCAGCTATGTTTTTTGAAAATATTGAATAAGTACTTATTGGTAATACAACTTCAAACATTATCGCTAAAAAAATAATATAAATTTTCCTATACAAATCTTTGCTTTCATCTCTTAAATATTCAATTAGTAATATATTTAATGCTATCAAAAAGAATGTCTCGAATATATTATTACTCACTGGAAAATATGATGGATCATCAACTGATATCTTCCATGAAATAAATTTTCCTAAAGACATTACTATTGAAAATAAATATAATCTTTTAACATAAGTTTTTCTATTCCCTGTATAAAAAAAGCCTTCTGCCATTGTAAAGAAAAAAAGTGGAGCCGATAATCTCCCAAGCCAATTAAACCAAATTGGAATTCCAGTCGATGCCAAGAATTCATGCATATGATCCATTGTCATTAATACTAATGCGATTATCTTCAAAGAAAATCCACTAAACCCTTTTTGAATAATATTATTATTTGCTATATACATACTGTATCTCCTAGCTATTATTAAAACTTCATATGTAAGTTCATGCATATTTATTAATAACTATTTATTTATATATGTTCCATAAACTTATTTATGTTATTATCTATTTCTACTTCTGAAAATGCAATAATTGTTGTTGTCAGTGAATATTCTGATATATCATTTATAAACTCTTCTATCTCTTCTAAATTCTTTACAGATAATTTTACTAAGAAACATCCATCCCCTGCTATCCTATATCCCCATTCACTTCGTTTATGATTTTTAATAAAATTTTTAAATTTGTTATATTCTCCGTTCTTCATTGTAATCTTCATTATACAATCAATTGATAATCCCAGCTTTTTCTTATTTATTCTAATTGTATAGCCTTCTATAATACCACTATCTTGAAGTCTGTTCACTCTCTCTGTAACGGAGGGAGGTGATAAATTTATACGCTTAGATAATTCTCTTATTGATAACCTACTATTTTTTTGCAACTCTGATAATATTGATATATCTATTTCATCAAATTTCATATGTAACGCTCCTAGTATATTTTTTGTTCCAAATATAACCTTATCATTAGTATTATATGTCATCTAGAATGTAAATAATACTATAACTCCTATATAATATTAATTGTTAATATTATATAAAAGGAGATTTATTATGGCAAGAATCAATTTTTCAAAAGAAGGAAATACACCATTTCAAAAACTATTAGGACACAATAAAGATATTATGTTAAAGTGGTCCGATTTAGAGAATCTTCTTTTCTCTACCAATACATTCACTTCTGAATTAAAAGAACAGGTAAGACGTACTTTGGCATTTAATAATGGCTGTGAATATTGTATGGCTAAAGGTAAGCCATTCAATAACATAAACGATTCAAAGATTTTAGCAGCTACCAAATTTGCAAATTCATTTTCAAAAAATTCTGTAGTTAGCGATGAGGATTTCATCCCTTTAAATAATGAACTTTCTGAAAAAGAAATTTCAGAGCTTATTGCTCTAATATGCTTTATAACAGCTTCTCAAAAATTTGGAGCTACTCTTAATTTACAACCAAGTTGTTCAATTAATATTTAATAAAAATACCTACTAAAAGTAAATGATTTTCTTTTAGTAAGTATTTATATATATCATGAATTTAAATTTTATATTTCTCTAGATCATTTTTAAAGGTTTTTGTAATACCTTTAAAATCAGATATATTATCTATAAGTTTTTTTATCTCATTTGTATAATTTATTACACTAGCACTTACTTCTTCCGATGATGCTGAATTTTCTTCCGCAATGGCTGCTAACGCCTCTATACTATCATATACATCAGATATAGAATCAGCTTCAATATTTAACTTGCTTATAGTCTCAATCATAGAAGTTGCTACACTCTGTACTGATTGATTAGCTTCATAGCTAATATTTCGTACGACGTCTAAGTTATTGGTTTCTTTTTCTAATACATTATATTGAACATCTATGTGATCCACTAAGAAACCTATTTCTTTAACAAATTGAGCTAAATTAGAGTTAATATCAAGTACTGCCTCTTTGGACTGTTCAGCAAGTTTTCTTATTGATTCTGCAACAACAGCAAACCCCTTCCCTTGTTCTCCTGCCCTAGCTGCTTCTATGGATGCATTCAATGCTAATAAATTAGTTTGTTCTGCTATTCCTGATACTATAGATACAATATTATTTATATCTTTAGCCCTTCCTTCAAGCTGTGTTCCCTTCTCTTTAACTTCATTAAAACTCTGTAAAGATTTCAAAATATTTTTACTTGCATTTTCAACATTTTCATAGCTATTATTAATTTTAAGCATGGCATCTTCAAGTTCTGATTTATTTTCATTCTCGTTTTCAACTATATTCCTTAAGGCTTCGATGTTTCCATTAAGTGCTTGTACAGCTTTATCTGTATTCTGAGCTTGTGTAACAGCCCCATTCGCAACCTGTTCAACAACGCCACTTATTTCTGTTGAAGTATGATTCATCGAATCAGAAATCTTGTTTATTGTATTTACAAAAGTATTCATTTCATCTGTAACACCTTTAAATCCAACGAAATCTGCCTGAATTACTTTTTTATGTTCCTTAAGTAAATCATAAATTTCTTCAAAGAAATCATTAGTGGTAATTTTTCCATCAATATTGTATTCATTTTTAATTATTCGTTCTATTTCCTCTTTTATTTTTCCTATAGGTGACATCATTAAAGAAACACCTACAAATGTAGCTAAACCGGATACTAAGCTTCCTATTAAAACCTTTGTAATATCATTTATTCCTAACATTATCAAAAAAACTATAGCCGATATTACGAATGAAAATACTCCTGCCTTTGCCCCAAAACTTTTTATAATACCCAAAGAAAAAACTCTATTAAAAAAGTATTTTTTATTGTAATATACGTCTCTTTCAAAAGTAAGTTTTAATTTAAGCTCACTGCTCGTTCTTGATATTTCTTTTATATCCACTTTTTCGTTAAAGTGTTCGCAAGTCCCTTGAAGCATACCTAAAAAATAGTCAAACATTCCTCTAGAAGAATTATAGCTAAAGATAGCTTCCCTACTCGATATTGGTTCTATAGATACCAAAGGTGGCTTCGCTCCTGCAAACTTTTTTGTCATCACTACATGTACATCAAACATCGACTTTAAAAATGAATATACATTGTCATGTTTGAAAAATGCTGGATAATCATGGCTAAAAGCTTTTATATTATCTTGTCCAATTTTTCTCCAAAGAGTTCCTACCTCTATATTTTGAGATTTAGCTATGTATGATATTATTTTCTTAACTTCTCCATCGTCTACATTTTCAATAGGTGAAAATATTTTTGTTGTTCCCCAACCTATATAATCCATTGCTTCGTTGACAATTGAGTCTCCAAACAACTTTCTATTTGTCTTCATCCATGTTGATACAACGGTCCCTTTCATAAACACATTACCTCCTTTTCTCTTTTTCTATAACAGTATTTCATGCCATTTATCATATTTCACGTTATTGTATAATATAATTATACACTTATTTCCTTTAGTCAGTAAATATATTACTAGTTAATATATATTATTATTTAATATCTTCATATCTTTATTTTTAATAACCATCGCACCATTTTATTGACACAAAAGAAATAGTATGGTAAATCTAAAATAATTGAAATAAATTAATTCTATACAGTTTAATTGCATTTATAAAATTCATTAGATATTAGTATTAACAATATAATTTAAACATTAAGTATTTTCTTATTAGATTTGTTGTTACTTATCTAAAGTAGTGAGGTGATTCAGTATTGATATTTTCTAATCTTAATATAAATAAAGATGAGCCTATTTATATTCAAATTGAAAGACATATAAAACAAGGCATTAAAAACGGTGAATTAAAGAAAGATAGTAAGCTTCCATCTACAAGGGAAGTAAGTAAGTTTTTGAATATAAGTAGAAATTCTGTAATTTCAGCCTATGAAGAATTAGAAAGCATAGGAGTAATAACAACAAAAAGAGGGATAGGTACTTTTATCTCCATAGAAAGTGAAAATGAAAGTTATGAATATAATGTAGATTTTTCTAAAAGGATTAACAATTATGGAACTACCTTAAAAAAGTTTGATATTATAAAAAGTGAATTGCCGTATAAAAAGGGAATGATATCATTCAAATCCATTTCTCCTGAAAGTCATCTCTTTAATCTTGATGATTTTAAAAGATCTCTGTTAGATGCTTGGACTTACGAAGAAGCCAATCTATTAAATTACGGTTATGCTAAAGGATATAAGCCATTAATAGATTATTTTTTAGATTATATGAGAGATAAAAGAGTTGATACTAATAACAAAGATATCTTAGTAACTAATGGATTTACCGAAGCCTTTGATATAGTAATTAGTTCGCTAACAAATAATGGTGATATTATTTTATGCGAAGAGCCAACACATAATACAGCTTTAAAAATTATGAAAAGCTATGGATTAAAGATAGTTCAAGTAAAAATGGATAAAGAAGGTCTAGACTTAATATCTCTTGAAAATGCTTTAAATAAATATAATCCAAAGTTCGGATATTTGATCCCGTCTTACAATAATCCAACTGGAATCGTAACTAAAACTGAAAGAAGAAAGGAAATATATAAACTTTTTAGAAAATATTCTGTTCCTATAATAGAAGATGGCTTTAATGAAGAATTACTCTACTCAAGCTCCCCAATTGATCCAATAGCATCACTATGCGGAACTGGTAATGGAGTCATATATATAGGAAGTCTTTCTAAAATACTGTTTCCAGGTCTTAGAATAGGGTGGATATTCGCAGATGATAAGCTTATAGAAACCTTAGAAAGTGTAAAACGTGGAAGAAATATTCATTCTTCTTTTTTAGATCAAAGCGCATTTTTCTATTATTTAAAAAGTGGTGCTTTCAACAGATATGTTAAAAATGTAAGAAAATATTATAGAGATAAATACAATCTTGTACTCGATATGGTTGAAAAATATATTCCATATGAATATATAACTGGTGAGGGTGGCCTTCATGTATTCATAAAGCTAAAGAACAACATAAATGCAAGAACTCTTCTAGAACTCTGCTATAAAGATAATGTATTATTTATGCCTGGTGATATTTTTTATGAAAATTCCAATGATAATGTAGAATTTCATACTAAAACAGATGATAACAAGCCTATTAGCCATAGAAAAAAAAGCTTAAAAGGCTATGATACTTTTAGAATTGGATTTGGTCGAGTAAGTGACGAAAATATAAAAAAGGGCATTGCGATAATAGGAAAAAATATAAGACTTTTGGATAATTAGTATCTACTTAAAGTAAAAAAATCATTGCCACAAAATTATGGCCAATGATTTTTTTATTTAACACCTATTATAAGAATTTTTCCTATATATTTTTTAATGCCTGCAAAGCAGCTATATTTAGTAAACTCCAAGGTTTATTAAAATGTGGTTGGAAGAAAAAATCTGTCATTGCAAGTTCTTCTATAGTCATTTTATTTTGAATTACTACTGACAATGTGTTCATAAATTGTGTTAAATCTAAATTCGAAATTATTTGACCTCCAAGTATTCTTCTACTATCTTTATCATAAACTAATTTTAATAATGCTTCTTCGTAAGTAGGCATAAACTCTGGTCTATAATTATCTGTAACAGAAACTGCTCCTACATTAAATGATGTTGTATTTTTTGCAACTTCTTCAGTTAATCCTGTAGATGCAATGCATTTTTCATATATCTTAATTCCTGATGTGCCTTGTGTTCCCATATACTTTAATTTAGGTTCAACTATATTATGAGCAATTAAAGTTCCCATTCTCACTGCATTTGTTGCCAAAGGTATATATCGTGTATCATCAGCCGGATTGAACTTAACAACACAGCAATCTCCTGCTGCGAATACATCTTTTCTACTTGTTTGCATATATTCATCAATCATAATTGCACCATTTTGAAGTGTCTCCAATTTACCTTTTACAAGAGCAGTGCTTGGTGCAAACCCAATACATAATATAACTAAGTCTGCCTCATATTCATTATTATCAGTTACTACATGTGAAACTTTATCATTATCTCCCTTGAACAATTTAACTTTTTCCCCTAAAACTAGGTTTATTCCATGATCTCTAAATTCCCTTTCTGCAATATCAGTAAATTCTTTGTCCAAGTACTTAGACATTATTCTCTCTTCAGCATCTATTAATGTAACATTTTTATTCTGAATTTTGAAAGCTTCTGCAAGTTCCACACCGATGTATCCGCCACCAATTACAACTACATTCTTTGCATCACTGCGTCTAGCTTCAATTTCTTTTGCATGATTATAGTTTTTACATAATAAAATATTTTGTAAATTTCCGCCTTCAAATTTAGGTATTATTGGCCAAGACCCTAATGTTAAAACTAACTTCTCATAACTATCTTCAAATATCTCATCATTTTCTAAATTCTTAACTTTAACAATTTTATTATCAAAGTCGATATCTAAAACATCATGTTTCATCTTTGTTTTAACTCCTAAAGAGCTCAAATTATCTGGTGAATTATAAAATAATTTTTCTGTTTCAGTAACTATTCCTCCTATACTTAACGCAATTCCACAAGAAAGAAATGATATATTATCGTTTCTTTCATAAACTATGACATCACTATCTGGGTATAATTCCTTTAAATTAACAATAGCAGCTGTTCCTGCATGTGTGCATCCAATTACAATAACCTTCATATCATATCCTCCTGAAATATTTCAATAATTTTTACTTACAAATAATAATTATTAACTAATAACATTATATATCTTTATCTAAAAAAAATAAAGAATTTTTCTTCAAAAATACAATCATTCTATAATATCTATTTTGCAATTAAATCTCTACATTCTGTAATTAGCTATCACTTAGTGTGATAAAAGTTTTATTAGATTTATCATTGAATATATATATTATTAATTATTTGTTTATGATATATTTTATACTTCTCATTGAATAATATACTTAATGCATTTAAAAGCCTTATTCTATCTTTTTAAAGTTCAATTTTTCCATTACAAGATCCATTTTTTTTATATCAATAGGCTTTGTCGCATATACTTCACAACCATTGTTAAAAATGCTTTTGACTAAGTCCGCATCATTTAGAGCTGTTGTCATTATTATTTTAACTTTTTTATTATTCTCAATATCTTTTTGCTTTTCTATTTCTCGAATAGTCTTTAGAACCTTCACTCCATCTACCTTTGGCATCATTATATCTAAGCACACCAAATCATAAGGTTCGCCTTCATCTAATGCAATTAAATAGGCATCTAATCCTTCCATTCCATCAAGTGTGATATCGCACTCACCATACTTAGACATAAATTTAAACAAAAGCTTTCTACTTGAAAGATCATCTTCTACTATTAAAATTTTCACTGTTAATCCCCCTTATAAAATATATAGTATAAAACTTATACACTATTTATAATTTTCTCGTAGTTATTTTTAATTCCCAACTCATCTTTCTTTCTTGCCGCAAGTTCAATTTTAAATGCTAAAATCTTAATATTATTCAGACTGTTTTCTTCACAATATTCTTTTATTTCATGAGCTATATTTTCAATCTTAATGTAATCTTCTAGCGTTTTTTCTTCAATAAAATATCTCTCCATGCTATATAACCATTTTAACAACGTCTCCTTAATCTCTTTATCAACTATAATAAAACTATTATTATATGTAGTATTTCTTAAGAATAGTTGAATGGTGCTTTTTGCCTCTAAGTCGATGTTCTTTAGAGTCCTTTCTAAAATTTTTTTAAGTTTATTTATATCTATTGGTTTTGAAATATAGTCATCCATGCCTTGTGATAAAAATCTTTCTCGATCTCCCTTCAAAGCATAGGCTGTCATCGCTACAATAGGAATATGCCCTCCTGTTTTTATTTCATTTTTTCTAATTATCCTAACAGTTTCACTTCCATCTAATTCAGGCAATTGTACATCCATTAGAATTAAATCAAATCTGTAATTTTCAATAAACTTCAAAGCTTCAACTCCATTTGATGCAATCTTTATATTAATATATCCCAGCTCTTTCAACACTTTTTTAATCACTATCTGATTGATCTTATCATCTTCTACTACGAGAATTTTTTCACTCTTAGAATTTTCATCATTTATTTTTTGATGATCTAATTCTCCAATATCATCCATTGCCTTATCTAATTTAATGGCAAAGTAAAATTTACTTCCAACTCCTTTTTCACTCTCTACTTCTATATTCCCACCCATTAATTCTACAAGTTTTTTGGAGATAGAAAGTCCAAGTCCCGTTCCTCCATATTTTCTTGTTATAGATCCATCAACCTGACTAAAACTCTTAAAAAGGTGTTGCATCTCATCTCTGCTAATTCCAATCCCTACATCTTCGACCACAAACTGAATTTCATATTCATTTTTACTTTTGTTTATCTTTCTTACTTTTATAATTACAAATCCAGATTCTGTGAATTTTACAGCATTAGAAACTAAATTGTTTAATACTTGCTCAAGTCTATATACATCTCCAACTAAAACTTGCGGAATATTCTCATCAATCGTATAGTGAAGTTGTATATACTTTTCATTAGCCTTTGGCAAGTTAGTATATATTACATTTTTAATAAGAACTTGTATATTAAAATTCACATTCTCAATCAAGACTTTCTCTGCTTCAATTTTTGACAAATCTAAAATATTATTTATTAATGATAATAACGAATGAGCACAACTTTTTACAATACTCAGATTTTCTTTCTGCTCTTCTGTAAGATTAGTTGAAAGCGTCAAATCTGTCATACCTATTATTCCATTCAATGGAGTTCTTATTTCGTGACTCATATTTGCTAGAAACTCACTTTTAGCTCTATTGGCTGCCTCTGCTGCTTCTTTAAGTTTGAAAAGTTCTTCTTTTGTCAGTGCTCGGTCAAACTTATACACATTTTCTCTTTCATTCCCCACAATATTCCCCAACCTTTCCCTTTAGATATATTAACTCCTTTTAATACTATCCTTATTTTAGAGGAATAAACCGCTTATCTTATCTCATTCTATATAATTAAGGTAGGAAGCAAAACAAAAATTTCTCTTAATTTTCTCTTCCTACCTTTATCTTTGTAGATTAGTATTTACCAAATTCACTATCACTTAGTTTTATTCTTTTTTTATTTGAAGTAACTGCCACTTCTTTATCTAGCGAGTTGTCTCCAATATCATACGATTGTCTCAATATATAGTTCTTACTATTTTTGCTTACTCTTCCTCTCGAGCTATCATTTTTAAGTTTAAAACTAGAAACTAAATCTTTAAGCAATTCTGATTGACTTGAAAGTTCCTCACTAGCTGCCGCACTTTCTTCCGCCGTTGCTGAGTTTGTTTGAACAACTTGTGATACTTGCTCTATTCCTAAATTTACTTGTGATATTCCAGTAGCCTGTTCATCTGAAGATGCCGCTATTTCTGATACGAGAGTCGCTGCTTTAGATACCCCATCAACTATTTCGTATAAAGCTTTTGCTGTGTTATTAGCAATTTCAGTTCCATTTTCCGATTTCTTTATGGAACCTTCAATAAGAGCTGTTGTTTCTTTCGCTGCATTTGCACTCCTAGCTGCTAGATTCCTAACTTCTTCAGCAACTACTGCAAAGCCTTTTCCATGTTGTCCTGCCCTTGCGGCCTCAACTGCTGCATTTAGCGCAAGTATATTGGTCTGAAATGCTATTTCATCTATTACCTTTATAATTTTAGAAATATTGGCTGAAGATTCATTTATTTCACTCATAGATTTAAGCATTTCATTCATATGCCTACTTCCTTGTTCTGCATTTACTTTTACTTCAAGAGCTAACTCCTTAGCCTGATTCGCATTAAAAGCATTTTCCTTAGTTTGTGCTGCAATTTCGGTTATTGACGATGTCAATTGTTCTATCGCACTTGCTTGCTCTGTAGCTCCCTGTGATAATAACTGGCTACCGTCTGAAACCTGACTCGCACCTGTATAAACTTGTTCTGACACATTATTTATTTCACTAAGAACTGAATTTAATGAATCTATTATTGTATTTAGAGAAATTGATATGCTATTAAAATTACCATGAAACTCTTTTGCATTTTCAATATTGAGATTACCTTGTGAAATTTTTCCTATTATATCAGAAATCTCTCCAACAACACGTTTTAATCCATTTTCAGTCTCATTAACAGCTTTAGCTAGAATTCCAAACTCCCCTTTATAATTTTCACTTACTGGAACATCAAGGTTCCCTTTAGATATTTCACTCATAACACTTGTAACTTCCTTAATTGGTTCTACCATAGCTCCAATCAATTGATTTACACCCTCTACAACCTGTTTAAAGTCTCCACTGTGTTTTGTTTCATCTGCTCTTATATCTAATTTTCCTTCTATCGCAGCATTTGACAGCATTTTAGCATCAAATATAAGATTATCTATTGCACTCTTAACATCTTTTAAACTATTAGATATTCCTTCAAATTGTCTGCTAACTTCATTAGTAAATTGATCTGCTTCTTTAATTTTTAAGTCAAAATTAGTATTTCCACATGCCAAAAGCTTTAGATTTCCCTCAAGTCTCTTAACTTCACCCTTTGTATAATCGCTTACCCTAATAATAGGTGTTAAATCAGTTACAACTTCCACATATCCTACATTCTCACCATTTTTATTCTTTAAGTAAGACGTATCTTGCTTATTGCTCATGCCACACCATTCAAAGAAACTTTCTGATTTTCCCTTATGTAGCTGTTTTATACCACATTTTTCAGTATTACATATATTAGCCCCCGCATGACTACACGCCAACCCGTAACCAGATTTTCGATCTCTAATGACACCTTGATTAATCATTAAATTTTCAAATGACTTGTTCATATACGTCCAATTCATATCATTGTCTGTAACATGAATTGGGAAAGGTATAGCATCTATAATAGCCTCATACCAAACAGCCTTATCTACTACAGTATCTAAAGTTCCATTTACTCCATCTATTACTTTTCTGAAATCTCCTTCATGTTTTCCTGCATCAGCTCTTGTTTCAAACTTTCCTTCTATTGCCGAATTTGATAACATATTTACATCTGTCACTAGCATCCTTACATTTTCTACAACCTTATTTAATGCAGGAGCTATTTCATCTTTTTCATCTTTCGCAACTATATTAATATCCATGTTACCTTTAGCTATTTTATTCATAGCCCCTATAACATCATTCTGTAATGTGTTAGAAAACGAGTCCATAACCTTAGCCATTTGTCCTATTTCATCGTTAGTTGATATGTCCACTCTTTCACCAAGATGCCCTTTACTCATTTCACCAAGAATAGTTAATACTTTATTTATCGGTCTACTAATTAATCCCGATATTATAATTCCAAATACTAAGGCAATAACTATTCCCATAGAAATTACTACAAGCATTATAATAATTGCACTACTCGCAGCTTTTGAATTAATGTCAGCCTTCACTTTACCTTCTGCTTCTTTTAGCTCAATAAGTTTGGTAGCTGAATTATCAATATTACTAGAGAATATGCCTGCATCACCATTCATGATACCTACAGCCTCTGTATCTTTATTTTGCAACGCTAAATCAATAAATTTATCTCTAAGTGGTCTGTATTTATCCATATTTACTTTTAAATTATTATATTCATTAACTAATTCTTGATCTTTAAGGGTGAGCTTAAGCTCTTCCATAGCTTTATCTATTTCTTCATCATTTTTAGATATTATATTCTTACTTTCATTATTTTTATATGTATCAGTTTCAATTAACAAAGTTCTACACAATACTTTATTTTTTTGTAAATTTACCTGTATAGTACTGGCAAAACTAATAGCTTTTGTGTTGTCTTCATATAGATCGCTATCTAATTTACTGATTTTTTGTAAATTAAAAATCCCCACCGATCCTACAATTCCCATTAATATAACAATTCCTAAAAACGCCGTTAAAATTTTACTCCTTATCTTTAAATTCAAAAACCACTTCATATTCTTTACCTCTCATCTTCTTCAAATTTTATCTGAACGTAATTTGATTTAAACTTACTTAATATGCTCTTACAATTATTAATTTTCTCCATTCTTTAATTCTTCTATTTCATCATCTTCTAAAAGCCTATTACAATCTATAAGAAGCCTTACTTCATTCTGAATCTTTCCAATACCCTTTATATAACTATTTGAATTGTGCTTCTCTAAATTTACTTTTGGAGGAGGAGAAATATTACTTTCATCAATATTGGCAACCTCTATAACTTTATCTATTATTAAACCGATATCTATATTTTCAATTTCAACTACAATAATGCATGTCCTATCGTCATATTCTTTTTCCTCTTTTTTCAGTTTAATCCTGACATCCATCACTGGTATTATTTTTCCTCTTAGATTTATTACACCTTTAATATACTTAGGTAATTCCGGCACCTCTGTTATTGGCTCAACTCCTATTATTTCTATTACATATTTAATATCAATTCCATAGCACTCTTGACCGATCGAAAATATTAGATATTTATCCTTTTGAGTATCTTCTTCATTTTCAATCATTACATCCACTAACTCTGACATTCTAATCCTCCCATAACGCAATTTTATAAGTTAACAATTTCAGATATATCTAATATTAAGCTTATAGTTGCATCTCCCAATAATGAACAACCACTTATTGCTTTCACCTTTTTTATATATTCTGGAAGTGCCTTAATAACAACTTGTTGCTCTCCAATAAGTTCATCTGCGAAAATACATTTTGCTTTACCTTGATCTTCAACCATAATTACAATACCATCTTCTATATTTACTACATTAGTTTTTATATTATAGAACTCATGAATCTTTAATATAGAATAGCATTCTCCTCTTATTAATATCATTTCATTATTATCTATATCTCTTATAATATCTTCCTTTTTTATAATGAATGATTGCCTTATTGAAGTAACAGGAATAGTAAAAACTGATTTTCCTACCTTTATTGTCATCCCATCAATAATCGCAAGAGTTAATGGAATTTTTATAGAAGTTGTTGTTTCTTCACCAGGTATACTATCGACTGTCACAATCCCCCTGATTTTTTCAATCTCCTTTGTAACCACATCCATTCCAACCCCACGTCCTGAAAATTCTGTAACATTTTCCTTGGTTGAGAAACCAGGTAGAAAAATCATTGAATATATCTCTCTATCTGTCAAATCGTTTTCCTTTACTTTTAGTAGTCCATTATCTTTTGCCTTTTTTAATATCTTATCTTTATTAAGGCCTTTACCATTATCTTTTATAATAATCCAAACTTCTCCACCAGTGTTTTTAGCCTCAATAGTTATTTTTCCAATTGAAGGTTTCCCATTTGCTAACCTCTCTTCCTTGGTTTCTATTCCATGGTCCATTGAATTTCTTACTATATGCATTAATGGATCACCTATATGCTCAATTATATTTTTATCTACTTCTGTCTCTTGTCCTATTATTTCAAGTTCTACTTCCTTATTCAATTTCTTACACATATCTCTAACTATTCTATTCATTTTAGTTAATGTCGGGGCAAGTGATACCATTCTTATTGACATAACAACATCTTGAAGATCAGAAAGCCTTTTTCTATGCTGCCTCGCTGCCTTATTAAAACTATCCAATTGCAATTCAGATATTTCTGGATTTTTAGTTACCATCGCTTCTGAAATAACTAATTCTCCTACTAAATCCATTAACTTATCTAATTTATTTACATCTACGCTAATTAAACTTTGTTTATACGATAAGCTTTTAGAAGCTACTTTCTCATTGTCATTTGTATCATTAACTATATTATTAATTGACTTTATAATATCCTCTTGTGGTTTTTCGTTCTTCTTACTAAATTGCTCACTGAATTCAATTTCACTATAAAATTTGTTTATATCAACATTATTCAAAAAAGCATTTTCCATCAAAAGTGTTCTAATATCCTCAATACTTTGATTTGTCTTGAAAAATATTTTAAATCCCTGCTTCTTTATAATTTCACACGTATCATTATTTTCAATAATATCTTCAGGATAATAATATGAAACTTCAGAAATCTCTTTAAGCTGATGCACAACAGTAAAGCATCTTATATTCTCCATATCACATTCTTCATCAAAAAACAAAGTAGCACTAAATAAATTAAGGTTCGAATTTACCCTATCAGTGCTTAAGTAATATTTTTGTTCTACATCTTCCTCACTTACTAATTCATCTGACCCGCCATTTCCCGAATCTTCTGAATTTTCATCGTATGTTTTAAGGAGTTTTAAAAACCCCTTAACTTTCTCTATAAATAAAGTAAAATCTCCATCTGTGTCTTTATTATTATTTATTTTTTCTGTTTCTATTTTTATTAAATCGCTTCCTTCTAAAACTAAATCTGTAAGTTTTGAATAATCTATTTTCCCTGGCTTTGATTCTCTAATAAAATAGAATAAATCTTCTATAGTGTGAGAAAGATTAGAAATGTTATCAAACATCATCATCCCAGAAGAACCTTTAATTGTGTGCATTATTCTAAATATTTCATTTATAGCTTCTGTTTCTAGTCTCTTATTCTTTTCACTATCAATAATGAGTTGCTGAAGTTGTTCTATCATATCAAATGTTTCGAATATAAACATTTCTAGCATCGGTTCTCTAGTATCCATGCTTGTCCTCCTTAGTAAACACTCTTAAAACTTGCTTAATGCTTTAACAAGATAATCTTCTTTAAATGGTTTTACTACGAAACCTTTAGCACCTTGAATTACAGCTTCCCTAATTTTGGTTTCTTGCCCCATAGCACTTAACATAATTACCTTAGCCTTTGAATCAAATTTCATTATTTCAGTTAATGCCTCAATGCCATCCATATCAGGCATCGTAATATCCATTGTCACAAGTTCAGGGTTTAGCATTTTATACATTTCAACAGCTTTACGACCATTTTCTGCTTCCCCAACAACTTCATAACCATTTTTTTCAAGCATTGTTTTTAAAGATAACCTCATAAATGCAGCATCATCAACTACAAGTATTCTTTTCATAAATAATCCCCTCCAGTTTCATCATAACTTCATTAAGATAATAATATTTCAATCTATATTACTACAAAATCCTTCCAATCCATTTAAATAATAGCCTTTTATAAATTATATTAAAAATAATTGCAAGCATATTTTATTTGCAAACGTTTATAGGTGAAATACTTGCATAAATTGGTTGTATTATGTAAACAACTATCTGATTATAATTTAAATGATTTATCTTTAAAAGTCAATGCTTGTATTATTCTGTCTGTTTGTTCTAAAAATTAAGCATATTTGTATATTCTTACTATACCAATGTTTCATATTTACAATATTTTTTTAGCATAATATTATTTTTTATCAAATCAAACATAAAGTGTAAAATAAGCCAGTATAAATAATAAAACAACTATCCAATTGCCCTCTAATTGGATAGTTGTTTATATTTGGCTGATAACTCTCAACTAATTTTACTTATATTTTAATTCTAAATAAATTTATATACAGTGAAAAATATATAATTTATATTAGTACTGCTAAAATTACTAGTGACATAATTTCAATATCATACTCAGTTATTAATTATATTACTATATTAATTTAAACTGTTTTAATCCTTTATAAATACCATCATTTTCAATATTATCTGTTTTATATTTTACAACATCAAGAATCTCAGGACTACTGTTTCCCATTGCAACTCCATATTTAACATATGTTAGCATATCTATATCATTTAAACTATCACCAAATGCATATGTATTTTCAATATCAATTTCTAAACGCTCTATAATCGCCTCTATTCCCTTTACCTTAGAAAATCCTTTTGGTACTAATTCAATAAATTCTGAACTATGACATATGCAGTCAAAATCCTTTTCTATTATTGAATATGCTTCTTTAAAATTACTATTCTCATATGTTCTGCATGTAATTTTATTGAAACTATGTTCATTTCCTGTTATTGGCTTTATTTTTTCCCTATATTTATTTTTAAACATCATTATTGAAGATCTTTTATCATCGATAAATTCCTCCTCATCCATATATAAATAATCTTGTCCTTCTAGAATGCAAAATACTTTATTATTTTTTAAAGCACTTATTGCATTATCCGCTATTTGCTTTTCCAAATCTATGTTATAAACTACGTTTCCATCATATTCTACATAACAACCACAAGATGCGAGTATTCCATCAAACCCAATATCAATTAGATCTTGTGAAATCATTGCTCTTGCCCTTCCAGTTGATATAAAAGCAAGATGCCCATTCTCCCTTAGCTGCCTAATACCTTTTATTGTACTCTTTGGCACACCAACTTCATGATTATATAGTGTCCCATCTATATCAAAAAAAACTGCCTTCTTTTCCATTCTTACCTCCTTAAAAAACAATTACATTCACAACTATATCATACATTAATAACAAAAAAAGTTAAAGGTAATATATATTATTTACTTTAAATATATAATAATGAGAGCTAAATTTTCCTTAAAATATGTTGCAATTTAATTTCAAATGTATAAATTAATACTATTAAGAAAGATAAGGTGGTATCTGAGTGGATATAAAGAAATTAATCAATGAAATGACCTTAGAAGAGAAAGCCTCTCTCTGTTCTGGAAAAAACCTTTGGGAAACTAAAGAAATTGAAAGATTCGGAATTCCTTCAATAACTTTTGCGAATGGTCCCTATGGATTATCAAAAATAGACTGTGATTTTTATGACCCTGTTCCAACTACATGTTTTCCAACGCCTACTGCCTTGGCCGCAACTTGGGATGTTAATCTTGCTTATTCTGTCGGAAAAGCTATTGGTGAAGAATGCTTAGCTGAAAATGTTAATATTCTCTTTGGTCCTGCTGTAAATATTCAACGTTCTCCATTAAGCGGAAGAAATTTTCAATATTTTTCAGAAGATCCAGTTCTAAGTGGTGAAATGGGTGCAGCTTTTATAAATGGAATCCAAAGTGAGGGCATTGGCGCATGTGTTAAATATTACATTGGAAATAACCAGGAATCACATAGACAAAATATTAATAACATAATTGATGAACAAACTTTAAATGAAATTTATTTATCAAACTTTGAACGGGTAATAAAAAATTCTAATCCCTTCGCTGTAATGGTTGCTTACAATAAAATAAATGGAATACCTTGTACCGAAAATGACTATTTGTTAATCGATATTTTAAGAAATAGATGGAATTTTGACGGATTGGTTTTATCAGACTTATATGCAGTAAATTCAATAATAAATTCATTACAGGCTGGATTAGACTTAGAATTTCCAAACTCACTTAATAATACAAAACAAATTATAGAAGCTGTACTTAGTGGTACTTTAGATTCATCAATCCTTGATAATGCTATTGAAAATATATTAAATACTATATCTAAAGTTATTAAACCTGTAAAAGAATGTGAATGCACTATTTATGACAAAGAAAAGCATAATGATTTAGCAAGAGAAGTTGCTGAAGATAGCATTGTCCTTTTGAAAAATAAACGTAATCTTTTACCTTTAAAAAAAGATAGGTTGAAAAATAGGAAATTAGCCATAATTGGAAAATATGCAAAAGAAACAAGATGTCAAGGTGATGGTAATTCTAATGTCATACCTATAATGTTTGAAAATGCCTATGATGAAATAGTAAAACTCGTCGGAAGTTCCGTCAAAATATATTATGAAAAAGGTTATAATACTTCTAAAAATTCAGAAGATGATAATAACACACTTCTTGCAGATGCAAGAAAAACTGCACGTACCGCGGATATAGTTATATTATTTGTAGGAACTCCACAATACTATGATAAAGAATATGCTGACAAGGTAAATCTAGATCTCCCCACTGATCAAGTGAAATTAATTAAGGAAATAGGTAAAGTCCAGAAAAATTTAATTGTAGTACTTAGCAATGGATCTCCAGTTACTATATCATCTTGGGCCAAATATGCTGATTCTATTTTAGAAACCTGGCTTCTAGGACAAGCAGGTGGAGGTGCTCTTGCAGAAATCCTATTTGGTATCGCTAATCCATCCGGTAAATTACCAACTACTTTCCCTATACAATTGTCAGACACTCCAACATATTTAGATTATATAGATTCAGAAAATAATTTACAGTATAAAGAAGGGCCTTTTGTAGGCTATAGATATTATGATAAAAAAAATATAAATGTTGAATTTCCTTTTGGATTCGGATTGTCCTATACTACTTTTAAATATAGCAACTTAACTCTTGATAAAGATATATTAACTGATAATGATACATTAGAAATTAAACTTAAAGTAAAAAATACTGGAAAATATTTTGGTAAAGAAATTGTACAGTTATATATAAAGAATACTGATAGTAACATTTTAAGACCTGAAAAAGAATTAAAAGCCTTTACAAAAGTATCTCTTTTTCCAGATGAAGAAAAAGAGGTGAGTTTTTTGATTGATACAAAAGATTTTTCTCACTATGATATAAACACAAATAGCTGGGTAATTGAAAGCGGTCCTTATGAAATTTTAATTGGTAAATCTTCTAGAGATCTTCCTTTATCTAAAAACATTTATGTTCAGTCACCATATCTACCTAAGACTAATTATACTAGAGATACACTCGCACAAGATTTTCTCATTAATCCAAAAACTAAGGCAATTGTAGAACCTTTATTAAGCAGCGCTGCTCAATCCATAACTTCTGATACAAATGCGCAAGAAAAGCTTATAAATTACTTTAAAAATATTCCTATAGGAAGATTCACTACCTTAAGTAATGGAACATTCACCGAAAAAATGCTAAATGATCTTTTATATTCTGCGAATGAAGCTTAATTATAGAATATCTTCATTTATAATTCAAAATAAAATTACAACAATATATCTAAAAACTATATATTAGTTTATTCACATTAAAAAGAACATGTTTCATATAAGTATTTATCAACTTAATACCAAAACATGTTCTTTATTTGCATTATTATATTTATATAACAGTTTTTATAGATTCAGCAATGTTTTCTGCTAATTTTTGCTGACTCACTGGGTCCGAGCACCTTTTCGCCTCTTCCTCGTTAGTTATAAATCCTGCTTCCACAATTATTGATGGCATATTTGTGCTTTTTATGAATAGTCTGCTATCCTTTGCACCTCTATCATTAAAATTAAAATTCTTAACAATGTTTTTATCAATAACTGTTGCTACGTTCTTACTTATCGTTAACTTGTTAGGAGATACCCCACCTTTAAAACTTTGACTTTGCTCTGCCGAACTATAATAAACTTCTACCCCTTTTGCATCTGGAGCATCCTTTACAGCATTATGGTGTATACTTACAAATAAACTTGCATTTGCTGTATTGGCAATTGTAATTCTATCTTTAAGACTCTGATTGGTCCCTATCGTTTGTACTTCCTTAGGATATCTAGTCATTACAACATTATATCCTCTTTTCTCTAATTCCGTTTTTAACTTAGATGCAACCTGCATATTTAAATCTACTTCTTTATACGTTATGCCTTTAATTGTAGATGCAGCTCCTAGATCACCACCGTAGTTATGACCTGGATCAACCACTATTGTCTTTTTCTTTTTATCAAGGTTAGCTATAGCGGTCATTGCCTGGTTGCTTAAAGTGCTTTGTGTTAATGTTGATGCTTGTACACGTATTGCTGGAGCCAAACTTGACACTATTGCAAAACCAAGTACGAAAGTAACTAATTTCACCTTAAAATTATCCAACTTTCTCATCCCCCCTCTATAGTAAATATTACCAGAATAGTTTACATAATTAAAGAAGAATTTGAAAATTTTAACTTTAATGCATTAGAAAGAAGACTAATGCATTCATATAGCTTATTGTTCAAAAGAACCAACAGTTGGTGTAAACTCTTCTAAATCAAGCTTTTTTTGATAATAATTTGTTCCCCATACACCCACTAGAATCATCACTGATCCTATTACATGGTATAATTGGAAGTTTTCATGTAATACGAGCACACCAGCTCCGATAGATACTATAGTTGATATATTAGCAAATACGGCTGATCTAGATGCTTCCATTTTAGAAAGCGTATAATTAGCCAAAAAATATGCTACAACTGAAGATAATATTCCAAGATATAATATAGATACTATAAAATTTATGCTTCTTAATGGTAGAAAATATTCTGATAAATTTCCATTTATTACGTGATTAGTAATTGAAACGATATTAAAAAATATAGCTCCGACAAGCATCATAAAGTATGTTACTTCAATCGCTGTAAATTGTTGTGATATTTTTCTTGCTATTATATTAAATAATGCAGCTGAAAACACGGCTCCTCCTAGAAGGATAATTCCTAATAGAGTGCTCCCTCCTGCATCGTTAGAGTTTTCCATAAGAATTATAAGTACTACACCTGATACAGAAAGTATTATACTTATAACTTGCTTTACAGATGGTTTTTCTTTTAATAGATATACAGCTAAAACTGTTACAACTATAGGTATAAGAGCAATCATAAGTCCACCTAAAGACGAAGATGTTTTCTTAATTCCATAAGTTTCAAAGATAAAGTAAACTATGGGCTCTATAACAGCCAAAATAACAAGCCATTTCATAGGCTTATTTTTATAATTTACCTTTATTACTTTTAAAAATATTAAAATTGTCATTATTAGCAAAGCTGCTAAGAATCTAAACGAAAGCAATTCCATAGGTGTAGCTACACTTAATGCTTGTTTCGAAAACAAGAAGCTTAATCCAAAAATAAAATTAGTTATTATAGCAGTAAAGTATGGAATTATATGTGATTTATTTTTCATATTTATGTCATTTCCTTCCTTGTACATAGATCTTAAAATATGGACTTAAGAGGTCAAGAACTCAAAAGTTATTATAGATCCCTTAAAAATATATAAATTTCCAAGTAAGTATACTATAAAAAAATACCATCTACAACAATTTATATAGATATATCTAAAAGCACTTTCTTGTTTTTAATATTAGATAAAATGGTATTTTAATAATTTAATGTAAAACTTTAAAGTAAAATATAAATTAATACAATTTTTATGAATAATTCTAGTAATTTTGAAAAAAATATAATAATGAGTATGAATTTTATAGGAGTGAAATGTATATGAAGGTTGGAATTCCCAATGGATTATTAAATTACAAATATTCTGCTTTCCTTGAGAAGTTCTTTTCTGAACTTGGTGCAGATATTGTTAGATCACCAGATACAAACAAAACAATATTAGATGAAGGTGTAAAGAATTGTGTAAATGAAGCATGTTTGCCTATTAAAATTTTTCACGGTCATGTAAATGCAATAAAAGATAACTGTGATTTAATGGTTATCCCTAGAATTATGCAATTAAGTGAACATGAATTTATCTGTCCAAAATTTTGCGGCTTACCTGAAATGATCATAAATAGCATTCCCAATATGCCAAAAGTTACTATGGTTCCTATTTATGCAACGTCAAAAGAAAAATTATATAAATGGATAGTTTCAACTGGAAGCCTAATAACAACAAACAAAAAAAGAATTCGGGATGCTTATGATAAAGCTTTAATAGCACAAGATGAATATGAAATAGGAATTAAAAGCGATGGATATAAATTAAATATAGCTCTAATTGGCCATCCTTACAATATTTATGATAAATTTGTGAATATGAATTTAGTGAAAAAATTAAATAAATTAGGTGTTGGTATTATAACGGAAGAATTTATAGACGAAGCCTCTATTGCTGACAAAACAACTGAATTATTTAAAAGACCTTTCTGGACATTTGCAAAAAATGCTTATGGGGCATCTACATACTTAGCAGAAAATAAAAAAATTAACGGTATAGTATACATATCTTCGTTTGCTTGTGGTATTGATTCTGTTGTTATAGATCTTATAAAACAAAAAGTGAAAGATTTTCCTTTCTTAGTATTAAAAGTTGATGAACATACTGGAGAATCTGGATTTGACACAAGAATAGAAGCCTTTGTCGACATGTTAGAAAGGAAGTAATGTTATGAAAATTATGACGCCTCATTTAGGAAATACATATCTGGTTACTAAAGCAGTGTTTGATACTCTTGGTATAGACTATATAATTCCGGAATTCAACAGTAAAAAATCATTAGAAATAGGATCTATGTATTCTCCAGATGATATGTGCCTCCCATTTAAACTTATGATGGGAAATTACATACAGGGAATCGAACAAGGCGCAGATACAATAATAATTACTGGAAGCTGCGGACCTTGCAGATATGGAGAATATTGCGAACTCCAAATAAACACTCTAAAAAAATTAGGACATAATTTAAATTTTATTGTATTAGATAAACCGTCAGAAATAGGCCCAAAAGAATTTCTAAATAGGATATCTTCCATCTCATCTAGCAGCGATAAAAATATGCCGCAAAAGCTAAATGCATTACGCATAGGATTTAAAGTTTTAAATCTAATAGATAAAATAGAGGCAAAAGCACATTACTTAGCAGGGTATGAAAAAAATAAAAATGAATGTAAAAAACTCTTAAGCAATTGTAAAATTGATGCCGAAAATAGTAATAGTCCTAATGATATGATAAAAATACTAAACAAATATGATAAAAGACTAGATTCCCTAGAGGTATGTAGTGATAGGAATCCAATAAAAGTAGCAATAATAGGAGAAATCTATACAATAATAGAGCCATTTTCGAACCTTTTTATTGAGGATAAACTTATGGAATATGGAGTTTCAACCCAAAGAAAACTTACGCCAAGTTGGTGGGCTAAAAACTCTATTATGTCAGTTGTTGGAATGAATTCTTTAGACATACGAAAAGCTTCTAAAGAATATCTTCCATTATATATTGGAGGACACGCACGAGAATGCATTGGAGAAGCAGTAATGGCGGCACATGATGGCTTTGATGGTGCCATACAAATATTCCCTATGGGATGTATGCCAGAAATTGTTTGCAAAGCTGTGCTTCCTTCCATATCTAAAGATAAGAATTTCCCTATTTTAACTCTTGTAGTTGACGAAATGACGGGTGAAACAGGATATATTACAAGAATAGAAGCATTCCTAGATCTATTGGAAAGGAGAAAGCAAAAATGTATTATTTAGGTGTTGATGTTGGCTCAGTAAGTACTGACATTGTTCTTTTAGATAATAATCTGAATGTCGTAGATAAACTATATTTAAGAACAAAAGGAAAGCCAATAAATGCGATCCAACAGGGGTTTAAAATCTTGAAAGAGAAATATGATGATGAACAAATTAAAGCTGTTGGTACTACAGGTAGTGGAAGACAAATCGCATCCTCTATCCTTGGAGCAGATGCAGTAAAAAATGAGATAACAGCTCACGCATGTGCTGCACTTGCTATAGATAACGATGTTAAGACAATTTTAGAAATAGGGGGACAGGATTCAAAAATAATAATATTAAAAGATGGAGTTGCTATAGACTTTGCGATGAACAATGTCTGTGCAGCTGGAACTGGATCATTCCTTGATAGGCAAGCTGAAAGATTAGGAATTCCAATAGAAGAGTTCGGAGATTATGCTTTAAAATCAACAACTCCACTAAGAATAGCTGGAAGATGTGCAGTTTTTGCCGAGTCTGATATGATACACAAACAACAGCTTGGTTATAATGAGCCTGATATTATAAACGGGTTATGCGAAGCCCTTGTTAGAAATTATCTCAATGATATTGGGAAAGGAAAAGAAATATGCCCTAAAATATTCTTTCAAGGTGGTGTAGCAGCTAACAAGGGTATGAAGGCATCTTTTGAAAAAGCTTTAGGATGTGAAGTATACATTCCTGAACATTATAATGTTATGGGCGCCATAGGTGCCGCAATTATTGCTAAAGAAACTGTTGACAAGACCGGCGCTACTAACTTTAGAGGCTTTGATATTGCTGATTCTAGTTTTATATCCACTAGCTTTGAATGTGAAGGCTGCTCTAATAGGTGCGAAGTTGTACGAATAGAAGATGATAGTATAATAATAGGATGCTTTGGAGATCGCTGTGGAAAATGGACCAATACCATTAATGAAAATATTACTAAAGGTGCTTAATCATAAAAATATAATTGTTTCTTACATAATTAAGGATAAAAAATACAGACTAAGCGATTGATTTTAATTACTTAGTCTGTATTGCTATATAATATTAATCTCTTTTATATTTTTTTCTTATATAAAAATAAACCGGAAGACCTATTAAAGTTATTCCTATTCCATATATTGCACTTAATGAATCTGTTATAAAAGTACTTATTAATATGTACAACCCACCAACTATTCCGATCAATGGAACAATTGGATATAAAGGAACTTTGTATGAAGTTTTTAATTCTTTATGTTTACGTCTCAATATAAAAATCCCACATACGCACATAACAAAAAATATCCACATTACAAACACAGCCAAGTTTGTAAGTTTGTCAAAAGATCCACTTAATACATATAAACTTGCTAGTAATACTTCAAAAGCAAATGTATTTATAGGAGTCTCAAATTTTTCATTGATTTTCCCAAAAAATTTAGGAAAAGGGAAAAGATTATCCTGAGCCATAGCAAAAGGTATTCTAACCCCTGTCATTAGATATCCATTTAACGCTCCAAAAATAGAAATCATTATGCCTACTGCGATTAAGGCAGCTCCCATATTTCCAAACAATATTACCGCTGCATCTGAAGCTGGCTTGGAAGAAAGTATTACATCGTTAACTGGCATTATATTTATTATTGCTACATTAATTAATATATACACTATTATTATTGCTATTAATCCCATTATTATTGACTTTGGGAGATCTTTTTCTGGATTTTTAAGCTCCCCAGCCATATTTCCTACGCTAATCCATCCGTCGTAAGCCCATAGAGTCCCCAGTATTGCAGCTCCGAATCCTGCTGCTCCTGATGTATTTGAAGCAAATACAGTTGTCGAGAAATCATGAGCTGTACCATTTATTAATCCAAATATAACAATAAAAATTATTGGAACAAGCTTACCAATTGTAGAAATTACTTGAACCTTCCCACCAAGTCTTGATGATAGAACATTTAAAGCCATTACAAAAAATAGAATGCATATAGCGAATATTTTCTGCATCATTGGTGTTAGATCTGGAATAAAATACGTTGCTTGAGTAACAAAAACTATTGATAATGCAGCTGCCACCCCTGGCACATAGATTAAAGTCTGCATCCAACCAAATAAAAATGCCCATTTTTCACTATATAATTCCTTAATATAAACAAAAACTCCACCTGTCTTAGGAATTGCTACTGCAATTTCAGCAACGGTTAAAGCTGAAGCTATAGTTATACATCCACCAATCAGCCAAGCCATTATTCCCAGAGTTGGGGTACCTGCATTTTTAAATACTGATGACGCCTTAAAGAAAATTCCTGACCCTATAACTACACCTATAACTATAGTAATAGCTTCAATAAGTCCTATTTCTTTTTTTAAACCTTTAGGAATAACAGTTTCCTTATTCTTTTGCGTTGATTCATTCATGCTAGTCATCTCCTGACTCAATTTTAAATTTTATATATATAATATTAAATAAAACACTTTTTCTATTGTATAATTCGTAATGAATTTCGTCAACAAAAACCATAATTATATTATTTTGCAAAAATATAGGCCTCATCATTTTCAAGTATAACTTTTAAATTATCTTTTTCATTTCCAAGTGAGTCGAAATCTTCTTTTTTAATAAACAATAATGTTTTATCTTCATTATCTTTCAAAAATCCTTCTATACCACCTTCTAGCGGAGTCAAATCTGCATAAAGCTCACTATCCAGCCAATAGCTTTGCTCAAAATGATTTACATATATTTTTTCTCCATAATATTCTGGCAAGTTTCCGATTTCCTTAATAAGCTCTTGACTCAAGTCCTCTTTTGGATTTAAAATTCTAGTTACTATAACTTCTTCACTTTTATATATCGATAATATAATCATAGCAACCAATACTATTTGTGTAGCAAAATTTCTATTACGCTCTTTTAATATAAAACCTGATGCATATCCTATCCATATTGCTGCGGCAGGATATATCGGTAAAACATACCATGAAATTTTCGTTTTTGAAATAGTATATAATATAAACGGAATAATCATCGACAGCCATATTATTAAATTACAATTTATTAGTTTCCTATCCGTAATATATCTATGGGCTATAGTTAAATATGCCATGCTAACACCTACAAATACAAGATTCCAGTAAAAATATGACCATTGCAAATGTTCAATATAGTAACACTTTCCTCCAATATGTCCTTCTAAAGGTCTTGATGTTCTTGCCATCAAATCAAATTCTATCATAGTCTTAAAAAAAGCTATTCCGTCATTGGAATATCTCAAGATTGCCCATATAAGAATCGGAAAAGATGCACTTAATACTAATGCCAGAATTTGCTTTAATGTTAATTTAAATAAATTTTTACTAAATATTAAATATAATATTCCTATAAAAAAGATATTACCTGCATGAAAACTTTTACTTAAAAAAGCTGCTGAAAATGATAATCCAAATACATATAGCCATTTAGTACTCCTTTCCATTAAAATTAAAGACATTACTGATATTGTAAAAAATAAAACGTATATGGCATCTGCATCTCCGGTTCTTGCACAATGCTCTGTAATAAATGGTATTGTTGTTGTTAAAACAATTGTCGCAATCAGAGATGTCAATCTCCCATATATATTGAAACTAAAAATTGCTACAAGTACTATAGTTATTATTGCTGCAAATGCAGAAAATACTCTTAGTCCTAAAGCATTAAATCCTGCAATTTTATATCCCATAGCTATTGCCCAAAAGCTTATTGGTGGTTTCAAATTCCAATAATCATTTTTATAAGCATATGTATTTACTATATAATTGCTATTTTTTATCATCTCATAAGCGCTAACACCATGTCGTGCCTCATCCCAGCTATATATAGGAATGACACCTAAATTGTAAAATATATTAAAGGATGCAATTAACAATATAACTATTAATATAATGTAGTAACATTTTTCAACAAGCCCTATAATATTATCAATTAACTTTGTTCTAAACATGCTCATACTTTGCTCTCCCTGTAATATACTTAATATTTTAATTTCATAAAATCATTTACTATATTAACCTTAGCTTGAAAAATATATACATTCTTAAAAATGTGAATCAGCCTTTTCCATAACTTGCACCCACAAGGAACACAATGTCCACAGATTTCATTACAATATGAATTCATATAGAATAAAAAAGTAACTTTCAGTCTAGAACCAAAAGTTACTTTTATAATCAACTATTACACTATTACTACTAAAATTAAATTTTTCCCTTTAATTAATATTTATCAACCACAGTACCTAAGACAGCATGTTCTATAATAGGATTGTTCTCGATTGCCTTTAGTTCTTTTGGACTTCCAACCACTACAGCTCCAATTATTCTAATATCACTCTCATCGATATTTTTTATATACTGAGTATGCCCTATATCCTTTAACTGTTTAATCGCTGCCTTAAAGTTCTGCATTCTACCATCTGTATCACTTCTAAACTCTCCTGCTCCATCAATAGATTTTATCCCAATAACATCGAATGCTGGATTATTAACTTCAATTGTTTGCTTACAATCTTCTATATTCCTCTTGTTTTATTTGATTAGTTTTTAAATCGTAGTTAATTTGATTAAGCAATTTTTCTTTATCTTCTGGTAAACTTCCTCTTAGAGAAACATAATTTGATGCGTGATTGCATCTAAATGTAACTGATTCATTGACATTAATATGTTGTATTAATATCCCTATCTCATTTAATATTTCTCTATCACTTAGAAGTTTAAATTCTTTCTTTAATATTTTATTATACAAATCCGTTTCTTCTTCAACCATAAGAGTTAATACGCCTAAATAATTTGGAGCCATATCGCTTATTAATTTGCCTGTTTTGATTGCATGAATATCGCTCTTTTCAATGCCACCAACTCCAGCTATAACTGTTACTGATAGTAAGATATCAGCATTTTTAACTATTCTAGCAGCATCAATTATCTCGTTACTACTCACTCCTTTATTTATATCGTTTAAAACCTCATCGCTTCCACTTTCAACGCCCATATATATCATATATAAACCTAAATCTTTAAGTTCTTTCAACTCTTGATGAGTTTTACCTAATATTGATTTTGGTGACCCATAAAGCGTTACTCTCCTGCATTCAGAAAATGTATTTCTTATAAGCGTTAATATTTCTTTTAATTTTTCCGTTGGAATGATTAAAGCATCACCATCTGCCAAAAATATTTTTTCTACATAAGAATACATTTCTCTAAAGTAATTTACGTCTGCTTTAATATCTTCCAAAGATTTTATTGTAAATTTTTTAGATTTATACATATTACAAAAATTACATTTATTATGAGAACACCCTAAAGTTACTTGTATTATAAGACTATTACTTTCACTTGGAGGCCTATATAGTGGATAATCGTACATTATCAAACCATCTCCCCTGTTATTCTTTAATTAATATAGTATTTTTTAAGTTCTAACACTATCTACATATATATTTCTACTTCATTAAATTCTTTATAAGCATTTATTCTTAAATTAGTGATATTCTAATATATATTTATCCGAAGTATATTTACTTGCATTTCATATGATAGCATCAAACTCATAAATATAACCTTCTATAGATTTTACTACAGAAGGTTATATTTATGAAGTGCGTTTTCTAATATTAATATTTATATAACATAACTATACTCTGAGAACCAGATCCAATAGTCCAGAAAATTACATAGTCCCCTCTTTTAACTTTACCTTCCTTTATCGATTCATACAATGCTATGAAAGGGCTAGTAGTTCCAGTATATCCATATTTATTTCCTATATAGATACTCTTATCTTCTCCTATATCTAAAAGTTGTATTATATTTTTTATATTTATAAACGCAAACTGAGAAAAGCAAAACATCTTAATATCTTCATTTTCTAAGCCATTTTTCTTCAGCATCTTTTTAGCAATCTCTGCTGCGGGATAAACACATGCCCCACCATCAAATGGCAACCATTTCAAATAAAGTTCGCTTACATCTTTTGATTTGAAAAAATTAGAGAATCCTTCACTTGGATACATAATGTTATGACTTTCCTCTGTGTTTATATAATATTCTGCATCAACTATCCCACACTCTTCTTCAACTTTTTCTAAAATTATTGCACATGCAGCATGTCCATAATTTCCATAGCAAAGCTCATTATTTGGGTCAGCTAATGAATCAACATCATCACAACCAATAATTAATGCTCTTTTAGCTCGCTTCGACGATTCTAAATAATTTGACATATTTTCTAATGCAACAGTCATGCCAGCACAATTAGCATTCATATCAAAACACATTACATTTCTTCCTGCATTTAATTCCTTATGTATTAAAATAGATGTTGCTGGTGCTACATATTCCGATAATATAGATGAATAAACTAGTACATCTATATCACTACCTGTCAAGTTAGCCTTATCTAATACTGATTTTGCTACTTTTACTGCTAGAGATAAAGTTGTCTCCTGTTCATTAAACATAAATCGTTTATCTCTACCCATTATATCTACTAATAAATGTTCTACATCTTTATCTTGTTTTTCAAAATGTTTTAAATAAATATCATTTGAAACAACTTCTGATGCATGACAAACATCAATACAACTTAGTCTTATTCCCATAATAATCTCCTAGCTAATGTAATTCAATTTAATATTATAAATTATGTATCATTTTAAATTATTTCAATTACCAATCCAGTGTTCCTACTTATTCTTGATAATTGCATCTTTAAAGTAATATTGCTACCAACATTTGCTATAACCTTTACAAACTTGCAAGCCTTGTACATTTGAAAACATCCTTCTAACATTGGTAACATCTCTTGTCTTGAAACGTTTAACTCTCTTGCGTCAAAATTCAATACATATTCTGAAGTTTGTATAGGAGATAGTTCTTTTCTAAAATCTTCAACAAAACTATTGGCATCGTTTGGTTCAAACATTCCCCATATCCTTATATTAATCTCCTTTTTTGCTTTGTCCAAAGACAGTTGATACTTTTTCATTTACTACACCTAACCTTTCTTTATTTAAATTGTTACCATATACACATATTTCAATGATTTTGTATCAAAATAAAAAGGTACCTATTAATTATTAATAGGCACCAAAAATAAACAAATGACTAATGTTTATATAACTACATTTTGGCAACCTGGCAATCATTGAAAATGAATTTCTTTAGACCCATAGCTTTGCGGCCCTACCTTTCGGCAAGTGTGCTATTATCAATGCATATGATATGCATAATTTTACACTTATTTTTGATAAATTTCAATATTTATACCAATATTTTTACCATTAATGGCATTAAAACTAATTTTAGTAAGTTATATTTATAATTTCTACTTATTTTGAAAAGATTCCTTGAATTCTTTCTTAATAACTAGGAAATCTTCTAAATCATTCAAAAACTGAAATAATAACGCTCTATTTTCAAATTCGTTTCGATTTTTAGGCAAATCCATTTTTTCATAATCTTTCCTAAGCAAATTTAGTTTATCTATAAGCTCTACACAATCATTATCTTCCTTAAGATTCATTGCAACTTCATTTGTAAATTCTGATAATATTCTAGTTTGATCATAAGTCATATAAAATCTCGAGAAATGCCTCTTCATTCTTTTCATTGTATCTAGCTGTATTATTCTCATCTCTATATAACTCAAATAATAATCATTTTTTTTAAATAAATGGTTATTATTTATTATCTGCGCCATAAATTTAGACTTATTAATTAATTCCTCAACGCTCACTGATATTTGCTTTTCATAAATTGGTACAGCTTGAGTAACAAGGCTTACTGCCATATCTGATAATATAGCTCTATAATAATCTTCTATTCTTTCTTTGTTTTTTTCAAATTGTTCTTCCAATGATGCGGTATATAAATTAAACATCATTGCTACTCCAATTCCTATTACAGTTAATTGTGCTTCGTTTATAATCCATGAAATATTTATATTTGTGCTTGTAAGTAAATGTGTTGATAATACAGATCCAACTACCATTCCTTCCTCTATTTTTAAAATTATTGTTGTTTGTATAAATATAATTAAAAATAATCCGAATATGATTGGGTTATTTCCAAGTAATAAATATAGCATAAACGACAAAAGAATGGCTAATGCAGAAGCAATTATTCTTCTCCCTGCAACTAATAAAGATTCTTTTTTTGTATCTTGAATACTTAGGATTGCAATAATTCCTGAAGTCACTCCAAATTGTAAACCAACATAATTTGATATAATAATTGCTATTGTAGCTGATAATGCCATTTTAAGAGTTTTAGATTGTAAATATTTTATCATTTTTACTTTCTCCTACCATGCTTAGATTCTTATTCATTATATAATCTTCACTTTTGCATGTAGCTTGCCTTTCATATGTATCTTAACTAAATAACGCTTTTTGCACACGTGTTCCAGATTTATAATGAAATATATACCTCCTTCATTGAGATTATAAGAGGCATATATTTCATTACCTAGAAACTCTTTTCAACTTTTTATTTTCATACATTTTATAATCAGCTTTCCTTAACAGCTCCTCTAAATTATCTGCTTCACTCAGCTTATAGCTAGTTGATGCAAAACTTATTTCTAGTTTATATGTTTTACCATCTGAATCTTCTATTATTTTTAATCTTTATTGATTATCCGAGAATAGCTCATTTCATTATTTATATTATATTGCACTATTATTTGACTTAGTGATAATGCCAAAATAATTATGCACAATGCTAACATATATCTTTTTCTTATCGTTTTTATAACTTTGGTATATCCAACTGAATTCTTTTCCATTGCTTTCTCCTAAGCTACTAATACTAAATAGTTTGTTTTTAAACAAATCATCCTACTTATTAACTATATATAATTTAATGATTATTTTTTACTATATATTGTCTACATTATCTTATTTCCAACTTCAATATTTTATTTAAATATTCTCCATTTTAACAAGAAAATTATAACATATTCTTTCATTAAAATATCGAATTTTTAAACTTAATACAAATAAATGTATTAATATATATAATTATTAACATTAAATACAACATCACATTATTTTTCGTCCTATAAGTACTCAAATTATTTTTAAGTGAACTTATCATGTAATATTTTCAAATAGAAATTATATATTATGCTTTCGAATAGTCATTTAGAGATTATTTATAAAATTTTTTATATATGTTAAACTAATTTTATAAAAATTTAAGGGGGGGATTAAATTGTTGAAGATATACGAACAAATTTCATGTGATATAAAACAAAAAATAATACTTGATCAAATGCCTCAAGGTGCTAAACTACCATCAATTACATCCCTCTGCAAAGAATACAAATGCAGTAAAGGAACTGTGATTAAAGCCTACGATAACCTATGCAATGAACATATAGTTTACTCTTCACCTCAGAGTGGATTTTACGTTGCTGATAACCTTGTACGATTTAATACAAATCAAACTAATATTTATGACCTATCGACTGGTAACTCTTTAGTTAGCAATATCCCACTAAAGGACATTCAGCATTGTCTAAACTCAGCCTTAGAGCTCCATGGCAACATGTCTCTAAATATGGATTTAGAAGGACTTCCTTCTCTACGTGAACTGTTAACTGATTTACTTATGAAGGATGATATATATTCTAAAAGCAAAAATTTAATTCTATCTCAAGGTATTCTACAAGTATTAACTCTTTTTTCAAAGATGGAATTTCCAAACGGCAATGATACTATACTTATCGAGGATCCATCTTATACTTATTATATAAACTTTTTAAAGTATGAGAATATGAAAGTTAAAACTATAAAAAGAGATGAGAATGGAATTAATTTATATAAACTTGAAAAAATATTTAAAACCCAAAATATTAAATTCTTTTATACGATTCCTAGAAATCATAACCCTTTAGGCACTTATTATTCATTAAATCAAAGAAAAGCAATAATGAAGCTTGCCCATACTTACAATGTATATATTATCGAAGATGATTATTTTTCAGATTTAAGCACCTTGTCAAGATATTCACCTCTTTACTATTACTCGGATTTTAGGAATTGTATATACCTTAGAAGCTTTTCAAAGACAATACCTTATATAAGAATTGGTGTAGCTATAATTCCTGATGATTTAATTAATGGCTTTAGGGAATGGATGAGATACTCATATTATTTTTCATATTACATGCCCTCATTGGTGTCTCAAGCAACACTTGAATCATATATAAAAAGCTCTATATATAATAAGCATGTAACTATTCTTTCTAACAATTTAAAGGACACTTTAAAATTATTTAGGAAAATAACTTCTACTTGGGACTCAAATTTAGTTAAGATACTTGGCGGAAGTTCTGGTTATTATTCTACTATAAGATTAGCTCCTCATATCAGCTGTAATAAATTATTAGACAACTTAAAAAGCAAAAATATCTTTCTAGCCCATAATTCAGCATCATACTATAATACAGAGAATTTTGACAATAGTCTAAGACTTAGTATCGCTAGAATTAATTCTGCTGATTTGAAATTAGCATTAAATATTATTTATGATGAAATATTAAAATTATCACAAATACAATAATAAAAGATCTAAGGGTTATATTCTCTCCCTTAAATCTTTTATTATATTAAGCAAATTGTGGTAAATAATCTTTATGTGCCTCTAGTAATTCATCCAATAATATTTTTGCCATTTTCTCTGATGGAATTAATGGATTAATAGTTAATGCAAGAAGTGCTTTATGATAATCCCCTTCAACTGCTGCTTCAACCACTAGACGTTCAAATGATTTTATTGTTTGAACCAATCCATTTACACTTACTGGTAATTTCCCCATAGCAATAGGTTTAGGTCCATCCTTGGTTATAATACATGAAATTTCGACTGCTGAGTCATTCTCTATTCCTTCAATAGCCCCATTGTTTTTAGTATTAACTGGTTGAATATCTCCCTTGTTGTTATAAATAGAGTTAATTAATCTGCAAGCTGCATCTGAATAATATGCTCCACCTCTTTTTTCTAATTGCGGTGGCTTAATATCTAAATTTTCATCTTTGTATAGTTCAAATAAATCATTTTCTAATCTCTTAACTACTTCTGCTCTAGTTTCTCCCTTAGAAAATTCTTTTAACTCTTCTTCAAGCATATCTGCTGTTTGAAAGTAATACCTATGATAAGGGCATGGCATCATTCTAAGAGCTTTAATAAATTCTGGATTCCACTCTAAATCTTGAATATTTTTTACAATTGACCCCAGTTTACCTTCTGCTAGTGAGTCTACTACTTTATCAGTAATTTTTTCACCATCTAAATAAATTTCTCTACCAAATACCATATGATTCAATCCCATGAAATCCATAGTAATTCTGTTATGATCTACTTCAAGCATGTCCGCTACTGCTTTTTCCATACCAATTGGAACATTACATAATCCAATAACTTTTTTATTTTTTCCATACCTAAGAAGAGCCTCTGTTACCATTCCTGCAGGATTTGTAAAATTTATAAGCCATGCATTTGGACATAGCTCTGACATATCTTTATCTATATCTAAAATCACAGGTATTGTTCTTAATGCTTTAAACATACCTCCTGCACCATTTGTTTCTTGTCCTATTACGCCATGGCTTAATGGTATTCTTTCATCCTGAATCCTAGCATCTAACAGACCAACTCTTAATTGTGTAGTTACAAAATCCGCATCCTTTAATGCTTCTCTTCTGTCTAAAGTCAAATGAATTTCCATAGGCACGCCAGCTTTTTTAACCATTCTTTTAGCTAATTTCCCTACAATATCTAATTTTTCTTTTCCGCTTTCAATATCAACTAGCCATAATTCCCTTACCGGAAGTTCATTATACCTTTTTATAAATCCTTCCACTAATTCTGGAGTATAGCTCGATCCCCCACCAATTGTTACTATTTTAATTCCTTTTTCCATCAGATATCCTCCTATATATTATAATAGGTTGTTGAATAAACAGAATTTGTAAAAAATAAATAAGTCATCCCTTTGTGATATAATAATTTCGCGAAAAACCCAAATATATCACATAAGGAATGACTCAAATATGATTATATCATCAAATATTAAAAGTGAAAATGACCATTATAAAATTTTTGAAGCTGTTAAAATTGCATTTGCTAAATTAAATTCGAATATTAAAAGTACTAAAGGGCGACCACGTAAGTATTCAGATGAACAAATAGTTGCATGTATATTATATGGCGTTAAAAGTAGTATTTTCAGTTTAAGAGAGCTTGAATATCGTATAAAGCAAGACTATGTGTTTCAGTCTATAATTCAACTCAATCAAGTACCAGATTATTCTACATTCTCATTAAGAACTAAAATTTTAGAGAAACATATATATTATGGTATTTATGCTATGCTTGTTGAACTTATCAATCCTGAAACTAGACTGTGTGCAATAGATGGAACTGCTTTAAGAAGTTCAAAATACGATAGCGAAGCTAAATCCGGTAAGGGTACCCGCCTTGGATATTATAAAGGTTATAAATTACACTGTATTGCAGCAGTTAGTGATATTATAATTCCTCTAGTTTTTTATTTAACAACAGCTAATGTTTATGATAATCAAGTCTCAGATTTACTATATGAAGCTAAAATTTATAATCCATTTTTAATACTTGCAGATGCAGCATATGATTCATTAGAATGGTTTGAAATTGCTTCTAGCTTAGAATTTAATTTGTTAACTGATATAAATATGCGTAAGGCTAAAAGTATTGAGTCATTTACTGATAAACGATATGAAAATGCTTTGTTTATTCAATCTCCTATTGGATCAAAATTATATAAAAACAGATTGAAAATAGAGCAATTATTCTCTGTATTAAAGGGATTATATAACTTAGAAAACCCAAGGCTTTATGGGCAAGCCCGATACGAACGTCATATAAAATGGGTCTTATTAGCGTACTTAATAGATGAATTTAACAAAAAGCAGCAAGGAATAAAAACTAGAAAATATCCTTGGAATATATAATTTCTAAGAATATTTTCTTAAATAACCATTTGTAAAAATTAGTTATTCAACAACCTATATAAAATATAAGCATAATCATTTTTAAATTTTGATTTAATAATTTAAGCATTTGTTCATATTTGGTATACTTATTTTTTATTCTTTAAGCAATTTATTTAGATACTCTTATAAGAAATTTCCTCTTCTATTCTTTATATAAAAATTGTATTTTCTCTTATTTTCATAAAATTCTAACAGATCTGTTTTCTATATCGTAACTCAATATAATCTTCTATTCAATAATATAAAAACACAACTGTACTAGTACAGTTGTGTTTTTATTAAATATAGAGCACCGTAATTGTAAAATACTATTTATCAATATTCTAACAATATCTTTACGAAAAGCCCTAACTACTATTTCCTAGTAATTGGCACCTTTAAATGTTTTGCTTTATATATAACAATAATTTTTAGTTATATATCTTTAAAATTTATTAATTCGATGTTTTTTTCATTAATAAACTGTATTACTTCTTTATTAGTTAATGTTTCTAATTCCTTTACTCTTGGATATGCATATGAACTACTACTAATAATCTTAGAATCAAGATATCCTGGGTGGCACATAATTTCTAAAGAATCTACATTAATATTATCTTCCAAAAGGTTTATTAACATTTGAGGTTCAATCATAGAAAGATTATAGAAACTATCAACAAACTTAGTTGTTGTTTTAATGCTTTCATACTTTTCTTCTCCAATCGCCTTAATATGTCTAATTGGTATATTATGCTCCTTTGCTAACTCAGCAACTACCTCAAAAACACTCTCAATAGAATGTACATGATGATGTGTATCTATATGTGTTGGAACTATCCCAAAAGATAAAAACTTTTCAAATTGGTTTCTAAATTCTATTCTTATATCTTCAATACACGCTGACTCAACCATCTTATCATATTTTAAAAAATTCCCTTCATTATCAACTAAGGTTTTCACGTTCTTTGATAAAGGTCTGCCTGCGGTAAGAACCAGGTGAATTCCTACACCTAATTTAGAATTTTCTTTTGCCAAATTAACCGCATGTTCCGTTGTCTCCATATTACACATTAATGTGGTAGATGTTACTATTCCATTTTTGAATCCTTCAATTATACCTAAATTAATTGCTTTTGAAATACCAAAATCATCTGCATTCATTATTAATCTCATATATTTCTCTACTCCTTATATTTAATGTTTTATTCTAACAGAAATATCTTTATAATAACATAATAATCCACATTATTTTTATCAGCAATAGTTCCAAATAATAATCATATTATACGTAGCTCTTATTTTTAGTCAGCATATATTTCGTGATATAAACCTGGGACATAGATCACTGCCTATATATGCCTAAACTAGTATTACAATATAATATTCAAGGATTCAGTAATTATTTTACTTTTTTTCTCTTCATTAATCGTGTCAAGATATTCCTTAAGCTTTTCATGCCACTCCTTCTCACTTTCAGTTCCATAATCCGCATCCATAACTGAATCGCTTGGAATATTCTTAAGTAACAATGATATTTCAAAATCATCTAAGGCCTTAAATATCTCAATGAATTCATAATCAAATATACAATCAGAGCCAAGAACATCTACTAAATCCCTAAGACTGTGAATTTCCTCCCTTATAATTTGTATCTTATTCTCAACTTTATCACAATCTCTGATTTCTTCAGTTATATCCTTAAATCTGCTGTTCTCTAGACTTTCTCCATCTTCATATCTAATTAAATTTTCATTTGCATTTTTAAATGTAATAAATGTATTTTCCAATTTATTAATTTCAATATTCTTCTTAATATTTGGCATAATCTTGTAAATGGTTTTATTTATATAATTAATAAAATTTATATCATTTATAGTAAACTCCTTGAAAATATCTTCAACTATCCTAGATATTACTTCATTAAATTCCGCTTCTTTCAGTTCTCCTAATTTATTTTTAAGATAACGTCTTTCAATATCTGTTATATCTAGAGTTATACCTCCTTTCCCTAATAGCATACATCCTAAATAATTAGTCAGAACCAATTCAAAGATATTTATTAATATATGATCTGAATTTTTATCAAAACTTTTAAGCAAATTTTCAATTTCATAGCTATCAAAGTGGGAACAAAATTGATTTTCAAAGTCTATTTTTTTTAAATATTCGTTTATATATTCTATTCCTACTAACTCCATCTCATCTATAGCTAATGGATAATCTATAGATCCCTGAGTTTCATGAGCCGCAAACCTACTATCATATTCTATAAAAAATAATGGAATCCCGTAATCTATAGTATCTATATACGCATAATTACTTGTTTTTAATTTACTTTTTTGCACGTTCTTTAATAGTTCTTTACTTTCTTCTATTTTAATCTTTAAAACTTTTTCCCCTTCAGAAAACAAATATTTCATTGCATTTTCTTTTATTAACGTAATCTTTTCCTTTATTGATGTTTTGCCTTTTAGAACGCTACCTATAGTATAATAAATTGATAACATTATTTGCTCTGCAACTTCAACTCTTACCGAATAGCTTTCAGCTTTTGTATAATAATTTGCAGTTTCTCTTAAAATATCTAATATTTGAACTTGAATATTTTCTAGTTCTTTATTATTTAATATATCATTTGAATGAAGTACTTGTAGTAACGATTGAAAATAATGTTCCTTACTTAATAAATTTTCAATGGTATCATTTCTGTCAATAATATAATTATCCACTATAGCTCTTCATCTCCATCCACATTTAAATAATCAGAAACCCCATATTTAATATTATGAGCTATAGTATCCAAATACTTATATCTAAGTAGCTCTAAAGATCCTTGGCATTCATTATCGAAATAGCCTTTCATTAAATTAATTAATTCAATGTCACCTATTTCTTCCATAGTTTCATTTTTATAATAATAAAATGTTTCTATTAGCTCCTCTATAGTTTCAATATAATTATATTGAGAAATATATGGCGAATCGCAAAAGGTTGATATTATTTGTTTTATTATACCTCCACCAAATTCAACTCTGCCATTCTTACTTAAAGCTTCGCTTCTTATCTCAACTATCTCTTTAACATTTTCTTCACTCAGCTTTAATCCATATTCCACTGTTTCCTCATTACACTGCAAAATCTCTTCAAAAGTTTGTTTACTTATTATAGAATCAGAAATAGACATAAGATAATTTTTCATAAATAACACCATCCAAACTTTTTTATTTTTAAGTATTGACTTCTCTTTTTAAATATGTTATGATTATTATATATAGATAATCTAAATATATTTCTAATAATTAATTCTATCATCGGCTATATGGAAAGTCAATGGTATTTTTTTATGCCCATTTTGTATAAATAGCAACTTTTATAAATTAATATAAAATCCCCAATAATTAAAAAGACTGTTAAATATCAAAATTTATTAGATATTTAACAGTCTTTTTAATTATTAGGCCCAAATTTAACAACTTTGATTTTTTCAATAGAATAACAAAACACTGAATCTTCGCCAAACTAAATAAATGCATATCTTTATTTATATAAATTAACTTCTTGTCAATTTTTTGCATTAATAATCTATATAGATAATATAATTATATAACCCAATCACCGTTTTTAAATACTTGGATTTTTTCTCCCTCAGCAGTCTCACCTATTATTTCAAGCTCCTCTGATCCTACCATAAAATCTACATGAGTTAACGAATCATTAGCTCCATTTTTTATTAGTTCTTCTTCCGACATATTGTCACCATCTTTTAGGCAAGTTGGATACGCTTTTCCAAAAGCAAAATGACATGATGCATTTTCATCAAATAATGTATTAAAGAAAATTAGTCCCGAATTTGATATAGGTGAGTTATAACCAACTAGAGCAACTTCACCTAAATATCTAGCCCCTTCATCTGTATCTAGTAATCCTTTTAATATTTCTTCTCCTTTTTCTGCAGTAAAGTCAACTATCTTACCATCTTTTAATGTCAACTTAAAGTTATCAATCAAATTTCCTCCATAGTTCAGTGGCTTTTTACTAGTTACATAGCCGTTTACTCCATCTCTCTTTGGAAGAGTGAATACCTCTTCTGTCGGTATATTAGCAACAAAGTTAATACCATCTCTAGAATTCTCTTCACCACTTAACCATAGATGTCCTTCTGGAAGTTCTACAGTTAAGTCTGTGCCTTCTGATTTATAATAAAGATATTTAAAATTCTTTTCATTTAAATAATCTTTTCTATTTTTTAATTTTTCTAAATGTTCATTCCACGCTTCAATAGGTGATTCCTTATCAGCTCTTACTATACTAAAAATTGAGTCCCAAAGATTTTCTACTGCATCTGCTTCTGATAAATCAGGGAATACTTTTCTTGCCCATCCCTTTGTAGGTATTGAAACAACACACCATTGAACTTCATTACTCATCATGGCAGCGCTAACATCTTTCATAGCTCTATTTGCTGTTTTTGCTAAAGTGGAAATCTTATTAGGATCTACTCCGCTTAATAGCTCTGGATCTCTAGCAGAAATACTTATAAATGCAGTTTTCTCCTTTATAAGTTGCTCTCTTGATAATACAGCATGTTTTGGCTCCCTTTTAAAACTCTCCATAGGAGCCTTATTGTATTTTATCAAGGCAAGTTCTTCATCATTGTAATCAACTATAACATTAATAGCACCAGCTTCATAAGCTTCTTCTGCTATCAGTCTAGCAAACTCTGCACATTCTATTGGTGAATTTATAAGCAATTGTTGCTTATCTTGTAAATTTATGCCTTTCTTAACAACTAGCTCTGCATATTTTCTTAATGTATCTGTATTCATTTTGCTTTCCTCCACATTTTTCCTTAAGTTTTATTATCATAATTATAGCATATCTTACTCTATAAGTTTTTATTTAAAGCCTGAATAATATACTTTCATTTACATCTATTTCGATAAATGTAATATAAAAATATAACATTTATTAAAATAGAAACTCAGATTTCATTAGAAATTATCTGCTTAAAAAAATATATGTTATTTATAACGATCATTCGTATTTAAAAGGCCCAATCTAATAAAAATCGGGCCTTGATTACTAAAATGTAATTACTTTTGATTATTAATTTTTTCCTATACTATTTTTATATAAAATCTTTCATAAATTCCTTGATCTTATCTATTTTAATTTCACTTTCAACAAGTGATTCTCCATTTTTTAAAAAGCTAACTTTGTCATGGAAGTTGGATTTCTCTTCTTTATATAAAATTCCCAAAGGAATCTTATCTCCCCATTCCATTGATTTTTCAATAGCCTTCAATTTATTGCTTGGATCGTATTCTTTTCCAAGTTTATAAACTCTTTTATTATACCATTGGAATGTATTAACTTTATTAAATGACACACATGGCTGTAAAATATCAACAAGAGCGTATCCTTTATGATTAATAGCTTCAATCATAACTTTCTTCAAATGCTCCTTATCTCCACTAAATGCTCTAGCAACAAAACCGGCACCAAGCGTTATTGCAAGCGCTACTGGATTCATAGGAATGTTATTTGACCCATTTGGCTGAACATCTGTTACATGTCCGATGTCAGTTGTAGGTGATGCTTGTCCTTTTGTTAACCCATATATTTGGTTATCGTGAACAAAATGTGTTATATCTACATTACGCCTAATATTATGAATAAAGTGATTTCCTCCTTCTCCATAAGAATCCCCTTCTCCTGTATTTACTATTACAGTTAATCTTTTATTTACAATCTTTGCTGCAACTGCAGGTGGTAATGATCTTCCATGAAGGCCACAAAATCCATTAGTATTTATATATTGAGGTGTTTTAGCAGCTTGACCTATTCCACCAACAATAAGCACTTCGTGTGGAGCCTTACCTAAATCTATAAGTGCTTGCTTTAGAGCATCAAGAATATTATGATCCCCACATCCTGGACACCAAGCTGTTTCTGATGTTAGAAATATTTCATTATTCATTATTGCTCACCTCCAATTAGCTTACTGTATATTTCTTGAGATGAAATAGGTCTTCCATCATATTTTAAGATACTGCTATTGCATTCAATGCCTGTATATTCTCTAATAAGTCCTGCTAGTTGTCCTGTCGCATTTTGCTCTATGTTTATTATATTTTTTACTTTTTTTGCATACTTCCTAAGATTTTTCTCAGGTAAAGGCCAGACATCTCCAAATACTAATGAGCAGTATTTATTATTATTTCCTGAACGTCCATTAAGAAGTTCTATAGCTTCCTTAACCGGACTATATAATGATCCCCATGCTAAAAGTAAAGTATCTGCATTTTCTTCACCGATGAATTCAGGTTCTAAAAGTTCTTCTTTTAAATATTCCATTTTCCTTAGTCTCTTATCATTCATTTTATTTCTTACTTCACCTGATTCAGTAATATGTCCATATTCATCATGTTCATCACTATCTACCAATACTGTTAATCCTGGTATTTTACCTGGAGTTATACGTGGCGAAACACCTGTCTTTGTTAATTCATAACGCTTATAATCTTTAGCATTTATATATTCATCATCTTTTAAATACCTTTCTACTTTAATCTTATTAAAATTAAAAGGCTTTACAGTTCTTATACTATCAGCTAAAAACTGATCTCCAAGTAAAATAACTGGTATTTGATACTTATCAGCAAGATTAAATGCTCTTATAGTTTGATAAAATGCATCTTCTGGTTCCCTTAATGCTATTACCATTTTAGGTATTTCCCCTGGTGATGAGGCTATAACAAATTTCAAATCTGCTTGCTCTGTTCGTGTTGGTAAACCTGTAGTAGGCCCAGGCCTTTGTATCTCTGCTATTACAAGAGGTACCTCAAGCATTCCGGATAAGCCTACCGCCTCTACCATTAGCGCAAATCCTCCTCCAGACGATCCTGTCATTGCTCTAACACCTGCATAAGAGGCTCCAATAGCCATATTTATTGAAGCAATTTCATCTTCAGCCTGTTCAACTACAATTTCTGCTTCATTCATTTTTGAGGCAAGATAATTCATTATACTTGTAGATGGTGTCATTGGATAAGCAGAATAAAACTTACATCCTGCTGCAATAGCCCCAAGAGCAATAGCATCATTTCCTCCAATTAAAATACTCTCATCATTGTTCTTAGGTTGAATTTGATACTTTGGTGCAACTAGCTTGTATCCTTCTTCAAATGCATTGAAATTTTTATTGGCAATTTCCTCTTTGAACTTTTCTGCTAATACTTCCTTAATGCCACTTAAATCCAAATTAAATAACTTTACAAAAACGCCCAAAGCTATGCTACCATATACTTTTGGATTTCCAATGCTTTTAGCCAAAGCTTTAAGAGTAAGGCCAAAGAATCTTTTATCCTCAAGCTTAATTTGCTCGTCAGCAATTATAAACCCATCTTCCTTTAATCTGCCGATGTGAAGATCAATTGTTTCTTTGTCTAAAGCGATTATTCCATCAATATCATCCCAATGAGAATTTATTTGCTCATTTCCAAAGCGTATTTGAAAAAAATTATGTCCGCCTCTTACCCTTGACATATAGTCCTGTATAGTAAATATTTCAAATCCTTTTCTTTTTAAAACTTTCTCTAATATAGAGGAAATGGTCTCCATTCCTAGCCCAGCTGCTCCTCCAATTAAAATATTATAAATCATAAAATTCCTCCCTTCTAAAAACGCTTATAAATTGCATGCTGATAATATTTTATTATTGTTTCTCAGTATTATGACTATATATAATCTTTAAACGCATAAAACCTACAATTTTTTAATATATCAAAACATCCTTTTAATAATATGCTAATATTGATACTAATTTATTGATAAGGGATTATTGTTAAAAGATACGCTTGTTTAGATTTATGCTACTCAATCAATGAAAAATAAAACTATATATTTAACTTTAATTATAGAAGGATTAGCAAGCCTGGGATGTAAAAATTAATCAATAACTGGTAGTAGCGAAAAGCTTATAGACAAATATAAAGGTAAGCAAGGAATAGTAGTTGTTCTAATCTCTGTATACTACTATTTAGTTATGGATATAGAGGATGATTGCATTATAATGCAAGCAATCAGCTCAAAAGATAAGAAATTAGGTGCATTTATTGTAGGTAGTAAAACAAATTTCTAACGAATAAATTGAGATATGGTGGAAAATCACAAATCCGTTTATGGGATAGTCTAATAAACTTTATGAAGATTATGCAATGCATTATTAAGCCAAGTAAATACAGACTATCTCTTTATATAAAAAGTAGTAAATAGATAAGCATATATCTTTACTTTATATTCACTCCTATTCCTAAAGCAAGCTTGAAATCAATTCCTTGCTTGGTGATGGTATTGTAACTGTACTTATGATTTCACCAGTTTCTATAAGTCTACTTTCGCAAGCTTCAACTGCAGATTTTACGGCGGACACTTCTCCAGTCATTAACATATATCCTTTTCCACAAAGCCCTTTTGCAATTCTTATTTCTAATAAATCTATATTTGCAGCTTTCAATGCTACGTCGCCTGCAATTATAGAAGCTACTGCTGATATAGTTTCAACAATTCCCAACGAATCGATTTTTCCAATATCAATTGTTCCTGTAATCGCAGGGAATACATTTTCATGAACATTTGCTATCAAATAATCACTTATAAGATAACTGCCTCCAATATTAATCCCTACCTTAACAGCATTTTCAACTGCCCCTACATCTCCAGATAATATCACTATGTATTTCCCAGGACATACTGGTGAAGCTAAAACTAATTTGACATTTGAAGATTTAAGCATTTCATCACATGCTTCCATTCCCTTTGCAATACTTTTATATTCAAGTAATCCAATAGACCTTCTCATTGCTTTCTCTTCCCCTTTCATAGATTAATAATGAATATATTATTTAACTATAACTATACTTTCATCTGTTATTTCTTTTATAATTCCATCTATGCTTGCATGGATCTTAGCTCCTAGCTTCCCATCTGAAATTTCTCCTATCAAATCACCTTTTTGAACTTTATCTCCAATTTTAACTATAGGTTCAGCTTTTGCCCCTATATGTTGTGATCGTAATATTGTAACTTTTTGAAAATCGTATTCTTTCTCTTCTAAAAGTGAATCTGAATTATATTTATTTATGTCAAGCCTTTGCTTTAATCTCTCAACAGGAAATTTTCTATACCTTCTAAATTCATCAGCCTTTTCGGGTATCCTATTATGAGGATTTCTTATACCATTTTTGCTTAATTCCCCTTTAAAGAATTTATTTAACCTCCAAGGTTGTAATCCCATAATACATGCTTGTTCACAAATAGCACATTCGCTACAAAGAAAAGTGTTTGTAGGTGAGATTTCTGTACTACAAGTCTTACCATAACTAGCAATTCTCATTATTTTAGATGGTTCAATTTTGTGCCCTAGCAAATGTCTCGGACATACTTCCGTACATAAGGAACACTGACAACACGCTATTCTTGCATCTCTTATGGTAGCTTGTATACTCTTTATTTTAGATTGTACTATTTTATGCTCCTTTTTAAGCACTATTAGCCCCTTTGTATTTTTTTTGATTGGACTTTGAATATCCTCTACTATTTTTCCCATCATTGGTCCACCATCTATAACGCAAAAATCTTTTATAGATCTGCCGCCTGCAATTTCAATTGCTTCTTCAATAGAAATTCCTATAGGTACTTTAACTGTTATTGGATTCTTAACCTCGCCAGTGATGGTTAAATATTTTTCAGTGACAGGAATACCATTAATTGCATTATACACATTCAATAGTGTCTCTACATTAATTACTATGACTCCTACATTTAGAGGTATTCCACCCTCTGGCACAATCTTATTTGTAACTTCATATACAAGAATTTGCTCATCTCCAGCAGGATAAAAATTTTCCAACATAAACAGTTGTAATTTAGGATAATCTTTGATTTTTGAATTCAAGGTATTTATTGCGCTTTTATATTTCCCTTTTAGCGCAATTATCCCTACCTCACTTTCGGTCTCATCAACAACTTTGTTTAATGCGTAAAGAATTTCATCTGCTTTCTTATCCATCAATTGTTGGTCTACCTTTAGCAATGGTTCACATTCTGCACCATTCACTATTACGGTTTTAACTTTTGCATTTAATTTCACATGTGTTGGAAAACCAGCTCCACCGGCTCCAATTATTCCAGCATCTTTTATTAAATCAATAAAGCTTTTTTCCATAACTTCTCTACTCCAATTCTATTTCATTGAAAAAGTACCGCCTGCACACATCTTCTCTTTATCGCAAATTTTTTCTTTAAGATATATGAGAGAAAATATTAATTCCATAATATGATAAATATTTCCCATTAAACAATGAAGTATGTTTTCCAATAGTAATCTACTAGATAAACATAGTGACAAAGTATAAAGGGAAATATATTATCATAATTGACTAGATTATCTTATATTAAATGCATCTACCATAACACATCTGCGTTTTCTGCAGAAAGACCTAGCTGTTGTTAAACCTTCACCAGTAGGACCTGCAATAGTAAATGTTGTAGTTCCTTCCCCACCAACACCTATTCCAGCATAAGATGGTGAATTTTTAACAAAAATAGTTGTTTCTAAAAGTCTTGCCATTTTAGTGAGCTTGTCAACATTCTTTGAATGCATTATAGCTGTATGTCTATTTCCATGCTCAGCAACGTAAGCACATTCAATAGCCTCATCTACATCTTTTGTTCTTACAATAGGTAGAATAGGCATCATCATTTCTTCCAAAACGAAATGATGATTTTTCTCTACTTCCATTATAATTACTTTAATATTCTCATCTACTGAAATACCAAGCTTATTTAAGATATATGGTGCACTCTTTCCTACAAAAGAAACCTTAGGTCCGCCATTTTCATTTGTAACTAAATCTAAAAGTTTTTGAATCAAGTCTCTATCTTTAATTTCATAAGCTCCATTCAGTTTCATGTAATGTATTAAATAATCACATATTTGATCAACCGCAAAGACTTCTTTTTCAGCTATACAAGGGACATTATTATCAAAACTGCATCCATTAACAATATCAATAGCAGCTTTTTCTATATCAGCAGTTTCATCAACAACAACAGGAGGATTTCCTGCCCCCGCTCCAATAGCTTTTTTCCCCGTAGACATAACCTTATTAACTATGGCTGGTCCACCAGTTGCTACGAGCATTCGGATTTTTGGATGCTCCATCATAATATTTGTATTTTCAATAGAAGGTTCCTTAACTGTTGCTATAAGATTATCAGGAGCCCCTGCCTCTTCTAATGCTTTATTTAACATAGTTACTAATTTTATTGAAACATTTTTTGCTCTTGGGTGTGGACTAAACACTACTGTATTCCCGCCCGCAATCATAGAAATAGAATTACAAATAATAGTTTCAGTAGGATTTGTAGTAGGAGTAATAGCACCAATTACTCCAAATGGACAATATTCAACCAAAGTAAGTCCATTATCTCCTGTCATAGCCTCTGTAGTTAAATCTTCTATTCCCGGTGTTTTTTCAGCTGCTACTCTATTTTTAATTAACTTATGTTCATATTTACCGATTTCTGTTTCTTCAACAGACATTCTTGAAATCAATTCTAAATTTTCTTTCTTCAAGATAGTAGCTTTTATAGTATCCACATATTTTTGTTTGTCCTTCATAGAAGCATTTAATAATTGTTTTTGTGCTACAAATGATGCTTCAACTGCCGCATCCATAGTTCCAAAAATACCGTAATTTTTTACAGACTCAAATTTATCCAAATTTAATAAGTTTTTATTTTTCACTTCCTCTATTGCTTGCCTAACAAGTTTTTCAACTAATACTACATCTACATCCATTTATATACACCTCTTTTTAAAATTTTCATCCTCTATTACAGTTCATTGCAATGCCTAAAGGCGTTACTAATAAAGGCTCATTAAACTTTATGGTTTTAATACCTATTTCTTTTTCAAAAACATCGTTAAATTCTTCAAAGGATGAAGCTCCTCCAACAACATAAATTTCCGAAACATCATAACCATTTAAATATCGTTTTACTATTGACGCCATCTTTTGAACTACAGGTTTAATAATTGGAAATATATCTTTGTCTTTCTTAGGATCTTTCTTTAATTCTTCTGCTTCCTTAATTGATATTCCATAATATCCTGCAAGTACAAGTGTCATATGTGTACCCCCAGTTGCTTCATCAGCCGTAAAAATTACTTGTCCATCCTTCAATATACTAATTCCTGTTGTTCCACCTCCAACATCAACAACTGCACCGTCCTTAATGTCTATCACCCTAGCTGCCGCTGTTGGCTCATCCACAACATTTATAACTTCAAATCCTGCTGCTTCTACAACATTGGATATACACTTTACATTACCGGAAATAATTCCTGGTGGTACAGCAGTTGCTGCTGTTAGAAGCTCTCTACCAATTATTTCTTCAACCTCAGCTTTTAAACTTTTAACTATATTTATAGCGCCTACAAAATCTACTACAATTCCATCTTTAACAACAGTAGAAGGGTAAGTAGCTCCTGCAATAGGATTATTATTAGAATCCACAACTGATACAACAATATTGGCCGTTCCTAGGTCTACTCCCGTTTTAAGCTCTCCTTCAAATGAATTACTTCTATTTTCAGCAATCAAATTGGAGAATTCTGTTAATATGTCGCTATTTATTAACATTCTTATCTCTCCTATCATAATTAATTTGTAACTAACTGCTTACTTCCTATGCAGGATAACAAAGTCATCATTTTTTAAAGCACAAGCATTAGCTTCATCAACATCTACATGCATTTCAAGAGAAGACTTATCAGAAACCCTTATTAAAACATTACCTAAGATACCATGTCTTTCGCCCATAGTTTCCACTTCAACAATTTCCTTATCTTTCACTCCCATTTTCTCAGCATATTCAGGTGTCATATGAATATGTCTTAAAGCAATGATTGTTCCGTTTGGAATTTTCACACTCCCTTTAGGTCCTATAATTTCAAGTCCTGGAGTATTTTCTAGTTGTCCTGATTCTTTAATTGGAGGTTTTACCCCCAACCTAAAACTATCTGTCATTGAAACTTCAACCTGACTTTCACTTCTTATAGGCCCTAAAATACGGACATTTTCAAATTCACCTTTAGGACCTCTAATAGTTACAGTTTCATTAGCTGCAAATTGTCCTGGTTGTTTCAAATCAATTTTTTTAGTTAAGCTATATCCTAGACCATATAGAATATCTAAATCCTTTTGACTTAGGTGCACATGCCTATTTGATACGCCAATAGGAATTTTATAATTCTCTAATGCTTTGATTTTATCTACAACTATTTTAGTAATTAACTTTACTACATCTTCGCTATGCATTTTATCAACTCACTCTCTAGATATCCTATAAAAACTCTATAAAGTTTTTGGTAATATCTTTTCTGTATCAATATGTGGTCTTGGAATAACATGTTGCGAAATCACTTCGCCAACATTTCTTGCAGCTGCAACTCCAGCATCTACAGCCGCTTTTACTGCTCCAACATCCCCGCGAACCATTACAGTTACAAGCCCTGATCCAATTTTTTCATATCCAACAAGCATAACATTCGCTGCCTTTGTCATTGCATCAGCTGCTTCTATTGCACTAACTAAGCCTTTTGTTTCAACCATTCCTAAAGCTTCATTATTCATAATAAATTCCTCCTTATTTTTTAACATATAAATCTAAATGAACATCGCATTAATAATAAACATTGAAATAAATATTACTGTAGCTGGTGGGTCTATATAAGTATCACAATAACTGTTAATAACTTTTCCTGCAATTAACCAAGCTATTGCACAGGCAATTCCTGCGCAAACACCTATAAATATATTTCCTGTCATAACTGTAGCCGCTGCAGCTGGTAAAGTGATATGATGTGTTACCGGAACTCCAAAACCAGTCTGCAAGAAAATCAATGAAGTTGCACTAATTCCAAAGCAAACGATAGGATACATAGACATAACTTTAGGCGATACACCCGAATTAACCATTGATATAGCAATACCGCTTACAACAATTCCAACTGTTAATCCAAGCACAATATGATTAACTAATGTTTTTGTATCAGGAAGCCAATCTCTTTTGCCTGACCCAGTATACTTACCAACCGGACCTGTCTTACCAAATACTAATCTCGAAATCATCAAAACGGTGAAAACAGAAATAGCAGGAAGGTCTGTTTTAAAGTTCAATACTGCACCATAAACATAGTGACATAAGAAACCTATAACTCCGAATAGGCCTCCAACGAGTATTACTGTATAATCATTAATTGAATATAATGGTGTTAATACATCGTTTGCATTGCTCAATGTTTTTCTTTTATTCCCAGCAAATGCTGCTGCCGCTACTCCTGCTGCAAATGCAATATGAGGACCTAAAAAAGAACCAAAAGTAATATTTCCAACCGTTGGTTCAGCAATACCTGCTAATCCTAAAATTCCTCCAACAACTGCTAAAATTCCCGTTAAAATAAAAGCAGGTATTGATCCAAGAAGTGCTCCTAAAGCTCCTCCACCAAATGCTGCTATTAATGCATAGATATTCATAACATCAAACTCCTTAAATACTATTTAAAATTTTCCAAAACACATTGCATTGCCTTCTTTCTTAAAAGTTCCATTTTATCAGTTTTTTCCCATTTAAAATTTTTATTTTCACGCCCAAAATGACCATAGGCGGCTGTATTAAAAAATTGTGGTTTCTTTAAATCAAGTTGCTCTAAGATGTTAGCAACCGAAAAAGAAAAAGTCTCTTTAATTATTTTTCTTATATCTTTAATATCTATTTTCTCAGTTCCAAATGTATTAATAGTTATTGCTTCTGGTTCAGCTTCTCCAATTACATAGCTTAAGGATAATTCAACCTTGTCAGCCAGCTTTGCAGCAACTATATTTTTTGCCACATACCTTGCCATATATGCTGCTGATCTATCTACTTTTGTGGGGTCTTTTCCTGAAAAGGCTCCACCACCATGTCTTCCAATTCCACCATAAGTATCTACCATAATTTTTCGTCCCGTTAAACCAGTATCGCCTGCAGGACCACCTATAACAAATCTTCCGGTAGGATTAATATGTATCTTCGTATCATATTTAATCCACTTGCTATCAATAACATTACGAATAACCTCATATTCAATAACATTTTTCATATAATCATAGTCAATATCCGGATCATGTTGAATTGAAATTACTATGCTTGAAATGTTAATTGGATTCCCATTACTATCATATTTCATTGTAACCTGAGATTTACCATCAGGACGAATCCAAGGAATTCCTTCACTTTTTCTAAGTTTAGATAACCTCATTGTAAGTTTATTAGCTAGATCACACGTTAATGGCATATAATTATCAGTCTCATTAAAGGCATACCCGTACATAATTCCTTGATCACCAGCTCCTAATATTGCTTTAGTAATCTTCCTGTTTTCTTCTATTTTGTCAACACCTAAAGCAATATCTGGAGACTGTTTATTGATATTTGTAAACACTAGGCAGGTCTTATAATCAAAACCATATTCTTCTTTCGTATAACCAATATTTTTTACAACCTCTCTTGCAACCTCAACAATATTTACCTTTGCATTTGAAGTAACCTCTCCTGCTATCATAATTGTATTCTTTGAGACCATTGTTTCTACTGCAACTCTTGAATTATTATCCTGTGCTAAATACGCATCTAAGATTCCATCCGATATCTGATCGCAAATTTTATCAGGATGTCCTTCTGTTACAGATTCTGATGTAACAAAATATTCGCTCATATTTTACCACCTACCTTGATTTTCTGATTCTACAACATTTTTTTATATTTATAAACCGTTGTATTTTCATACTTCTTAAACACTTTGCTAAAATAACTGCTCTCATTATATCCAAGTTTAAATGCAACATCCGTAATACTTAAATCAGTAAAACAAAAATAACTTTTCGCCATATTAATCTTTCTCATATGCAAATATTCCATAACACTTATGTTAAACTGCCTTTTAAAAATTCTACTTAAATAACCTTGGCTTACTGAACAATTATTAATTATCTCATTTAATCCAATCTCTTCTTCAATATTATTTTCAATATAACTAAACACATCATTTAATATTGAATACTTTTTTATGCTATTTTGTTGAAAAACATAATTCATAACCTTGAATAACCAAAATTCTAAAAATCTTTTCTCATTGCCTAAATCTTCTTCCATCGGAAATAGCTCATTAAGCTTTTTGGGCTTTTTGTTTAGCAGTTGGACAGAATTAATAAGATTTTCTCCTATTTGCATAAATTCTTCTCTTAGTAACTTTGTATCAGACTTTTTAGAAGAACATATCTCATCTATTATCTTAGGAATTTCATAATACATTTTTTTGTAATTTTTTTCTTTAATTATTAAAAGTAGACTGTCATACTTATTCCCTTCTATCTCACTTTTAACATTCTGATTCTCATCTTTATAATTGCTCAATAATTTTTCTATTTGAGAAAAGGATACAGGTTTTGATATATACTCTTTAACTTTAGTTTTTAAAGCTTCAATTGCAAAATCAAAACTGTTATAAGATGATACAATAAAAATAGTGGTACTTGGATTAATGGTGTATATCTTTTTACTAGATTCTATCCCTGATTCACCAGGCATCATGATATCCATAAAAACAATATCTATTTTATTATTTTTACATATCTCAACTGCCTGCTCACCGCTACCAACAGAATATAAGACCTCAAATCCTTCAACTTTAGATATCATAACCTTTAAAGATGCTCTCATTAGTGGTTCATCATCCGCAATTAATACTCCATACATATCTAGACATTCCTTTCTTCAAATTTTATTGGAAATCTTATAATACTCCTTGTACCTTCTCCTTCAGTATTTTCAATAAAAGTATCATACTTTTCACCAAATAATGTTATGAGCTTTTCTCTTGCATTGGAGATGCTTATCTGAATAGATTCTCCCTCATAACCACCTTTATATATCTTGAATTTCTTAGCTATTGCCTCATCACTAAATCCAGATCCATTGTCAGAAATACATATAACAACATCCTTACCTTCATAATAAGAAGTTACCGCTACTTTTCCACCGTTATTCTTTGTTGCAATTCCATAAAAAACAGCATATTCCACAAATGGCATAATAATATGGCTTGGGATTCTTTGATAATGCATTTTTTCATTCATGTTAATTGAATATTGAAGCAAATCTCCATACTTAACTTTCTGAATCTTCAAATATTTTTCAATATTTTCGAATTCATCTGATAAATTTGTATAGCTCTTTTGACTACCTAAACTCTGCTTTAAATAATCTGCAAACATTACAATCATCTCATTTGTCTTAGGTGAATCTTCAATAGCTGCTAAATTAGAAATCGAATTCAAAACATTGATTAAAAAATGTGGGTTTAATTGAGCTCTGAGATTTATAAGTTCATTTTTTTTCAATGCATTTTCTATTTCAAGTTCTTTTCTAGAATTATTTAATTCCTCAACTTCCTTTTTTAATGAGTTTTTTTGCATTAATCTATATGCTTCTTTCTCTCCCAATTGATTTATAATAAGAGAAATTAATTCCGCAACACTCATAAATTTTTCATAATCATATAATTGAACAGACTCAAACAAACTTAACATATGCTTATCTTCCCTATAATTTTGAGAATGTTTTATTACATTTTCAAGTTTACTTACTCCTGAAGGTGCATCTAAGCATCTCACTTGTCCGCCAATAAAGCCACCTAGGTAATGGCCTCTAACGATTATAGGTATTGCAATTTCAAGTAATCCACAAGGGCAAAAATATACACAATTCTTTTGTGTAACTGCTGCCTGAATTCCACCAAAAGCATCGGAAGACTTACAGACACATTCTGCTTTCTTATTTTTTCTAATCTCGCTACAAAATTCTGTGAAAGAAGTCATTTTGGTAATTGGTTCACCTTTATAATCAACAGTAACAAATGCAAGGCCTGTTGCTCTAGATATCTTTTCCTGGATATCTTCTAATGTTTCTTTGCCGAATAAATTGATTATATTAAATTTATTAATTAAATTCTCATCAATCTGCGTATTGCTGTCAACGATTTCACCTTTTGTTCTATCATGGAATTCATGCATTTAACCCACTCCTTCATACATCACAAGAATATATTTTTCTAAATATATTCTATCATACTAAGATTAGGTTAGTACACTAATTGAATCAGTCTTTCCATACCAAATTTTGTAATTTCTCTTCTATTTGCTTGTGTACATCCATCCTTTAGTGCATTTTCAGCTATAATTGATTTTACATTGTCAAATTCATTTTTATCTACACCACACTCTTTTAAGTTTTGAGGCATGTTCATAATCTTCGTCAGTGTTTTAATATATGTTTTTAAAACTTCAACTGCAAATTCATCACTTTGTGCTTTTTCCACCATACCAGTTTTATAAACTAATTTAGCGTATTTCTTTAAAATCTCATGATCTTCACAGTTATAATCTATTACAATATTCACCAAGATTGAATTGGCAAGTCCGTGTGGAATATGAAATCTACCTCCTAATTGATGAGCAATGCTATGATTTATACCAAGACCCGCTATATTAAAAGCCATACCTGCCAAATTAGATGCTTCATGCATTTTTTTCCTTGCTGCGATGTCATTACCTTGTTTATAGCACTGTACTAAAGATTCAATGACCAATTCAACAGCTTTTTCAGCTAATGCATCTGAATATACATTTGCATCTTTTGCAACATATGCTTCTATTGCGTGAGTTAAAACGTCTATTCCTGTATTTGCAGTAATGTCTGCTGGAACAGAAACTGTTAGATTGGCATCTAAGATCGCTTCATCTGGTAGCATCACATCATCAAAAATAATATGCTTTGTTTTTGTCTCAGTATCAGTAACTACTGTCGCTGACGTTACCTCAGATCCAGTTCCACTTGTAGTTGGAATTGCTATAAAATTAACTTTATCGATAAAGTTTTGCTGTTTTGCGAAATAAATAATTCCCTTTGCTGTATCTATAGCAGAGCCTCCACCATACGCAATAACTATGCTAGGATTATTTTTCTTAATAAGAGCAACACCTTTTCCAATTACATTTAGTGGCGGGTCTGGAATAACCTCATCAAAAACAGAAACATTATTACTGTCATTAATAAAACTCAATAGACCTTTTACGCTGCCGTTTTTCACAAGAAATTGATCACATACCACACAGATGTCTGTATTTTTAAATTTCTCTAGGCGCTTCAGAGAATTTTCTCCTGAATATATTTTTGTTTTAATATACACACTTTTCAAAACTTCCTCTCCTTTCCTACCTAATTGAAAAACCATTTGTTAGGGAACATCGCCTTCTTCTTGCAAAATGCCTTGCTGTAGTAGTGCCTTCTCCTGTGATTGTAGCAATTGTAAAGCTGGTATCACCTTCACCATTACATCCAATTCCTACGAGTGAAGCACCATTTTTAACAAATACTGCCGTCTGCATTACTTTTGCTGCTACATTTAATCTTTCAATTGATTGAGAATGAATTGTTGCTGTGTGCCTGAATCCTTGTTCTATTTCAAGTGCTGTATCCAAGGCTATTTCAAAATTCTTTACTCTTATTAATGGTACAAGTGGCATAAGCATTTCAACTGTTGCAAATGGATGCTGCTTTATAGTATTAACTACAATAAGCTTAATATCTCTCTCGCATACAATTCCTGCAGCCTTTAAAATCTCATTTGCACTTTTACCTTCAAGAGTCTTATTTAAGGTCATGTCGCTTGTTAATGTAGCTACTGTGAGTTTAAGCATTTCCTCATCATTATCTACGTAGTATACATTATTTCTAACAAGCTCTTCTACTAATAAATCAGCAATACTTGAAACAGCTACTATGCTTTTTTCTGAAATGCACATTATATTATTATCAAAAGAAGCTCCCCTTACAATATCTCTTGCAGCCTTTTTAATGTCACCAGTTTCATCAACAATAGTCGTAGGATTACCAGGTCCAGCTCCAATAACTTTTTTGCCAGATGCCATTGCTTGCCGCAATACATTATTACCACCTGTCGTAACCACCATTGAAATATCTGGATGAGTCATAATTTCATTAGTACAAGTAATTGAATTTTCATTTAAGGTTACAACTAAATTATCTATTCCACATCTTTCTCTTATTGCAATACTGATTATCTCCGTAACATATTTTGACACTTTTATTGCTCTTGGATGTGGGCAATGAACAACTCCATTTCCTGCTGCCAGCATCCCTATTGTATTACTAATTAATGTGGCACATGGATTAGTACATGGATGTATAGCGCAGATAACACCATAAGATGATAGTTCATATAATGTCATCCCATTATCTCCTGTTCTCACTTCAGTAATTAAGTCTTCTATTCCTGGTGTTTTTTTAATCGCTAGAATAAGTTTCTCAATTTTGTCATGCACATTCCCCATTCCAGTCTCTTCAACTGTCATATAAGCTATTTCCTCAACCCTAGATAAAAGCTTTTCCTTAATAGAATCAATAATCTCTTGTCTTTCATTCAAAGTAAATTTGCTATATTGATTATATGCACCTACCGCTGCTAAAACTGCATCGTTCACTGAAGAAAAAACACCACTTTTTAATTCTTCGTTATTAAAAAATTTATAATTTATATCCATGTTAACCTCCTCTCTTGATTATGGAATAAATGAATTTTTAGACATCAATTGTATCTATGATTCCAATAATAGCCATATCAATAGCAACCTTTTGTTTCTCTACACGTACAGCTGACCCTTTACAAAGTAATACATAATCCCCTATACCTGCTCCGACATAATCTGCTGCAACTTCTTCGTTGCCAATAAAATTCTCTTTTACATCTATTCTCTTTACAATCATTAACTTATATCCAACCAATGAATCATCTTTTCTTGTAGCTACAACATTACCAACAACTTTTGCCATATACATAATAATCACAGTCCTTTCCTTTAACAGCTTAAAAAGTGCTATTTATTATTTTCCTTTTTTTCTACTGCTAGTTTTTCTAGTTCTCTTTTCTTCTGACTGAGATTGAGAAATTTCTATATCAGATTGCTTAAGTTGAATACCATCTTCTTCAGATTGATTGATGTCTTCATTATTTTCAACTACTGTCTCTTCACTTTGAGAAGTATTTCCTTCCTGTTTATCTTCCAGCTTTTCAACTTTCTCAGTTAAAGCCTCTTCTAATACAACTACGTGATTTTCTAAATCTTCTTTGTTTTCAACAGTATTATTTTCCTCAATAACATTATTTTCTTCACTTACATTACTTTCTTCAGTTATATTATTCTCTGTGATAGAAGAAGTATCTTCTTCCTTTTTAGGCTGACAAAAAGCGCTTTCTATATTATTAGAAGGTCTTGGAATTACTTTAGATGAAACAAATGCGTTGTTTTCAACAGCAACTTGTCTTCCTGCTGTAACTGCAGCTGTTACCGCTCCAACATCTCCTGAAACTTTTATCGTCATGTACCCGGATCCCTTAGTATTTTCAAGGTCAATTATATTAACATTAGCCGTTTTCGCCATAGCATCTGCAGCTAAAATAGCAGTTGATAAACCTATTGTTTCAACTAAACCTAATGCTTCTTTCATCTTGTCACCTCACTTTAATCTTTATTAATGTGTGCATCTTTTTACAATTTTCATAAAATACGAGTAATCTCGCATTCTATGAAAATCTTTATTATACTAAACGATACCTTTGAATATACTCTAACTTCTTCTAATAATTTGAATGTTTAAATTTTTTGCCTTATCCTTAGCTAACTCAGTTATTATATCTCCTGAATATAAGAATAATTTTTTATCATTCTTATATCTCTCTATTTCCTGAACAGTAATTATTCTTTTGCCATCTTTATTATTTAAAACCTCATTATATTCTGTACTTTCATAGACCACGGAACTATTTTCACTAAATTTATTTTCATATTCTTCAATTTGAAAAATATCCTTTGTTATTTCAATATTAAATTCCAACAAAGTCTTGTAATAATTTAATATCTTATTAATATAACTAGGTGGCTCTTTGCCAGTAAATTTTTCAAGTCCTGAACTGAGTAAAATAATTCTTTGTCCCTTTTCCATACTTTTAAAAATCCATCTACTTTCAAAAATATCATCAATACATAATGCTGTTTTAACTACGATTTCTCTAGGAACTACTGGAAATACCGTGAGATATTCTGATGATTCATCAAAGTCAGCATTCTTTCTACTTATTACGGATTTACATACACTAAATTTTTTCAAATTACTTAGGTGAAAATCATTATATATTCCATCTGGTAATACTGCATAAACTTCATATTCGTTTCGCTTATCTAATTCTTCAAATAGAGATGAATACTTGTTATTCCACTCTTCAGTAAATATCACATACAGTTTCTTTCGGGGAATAAACAAATTCTGTATAGAGCTTTCGGCTTGAAGCAATTGTATGGCTTTAATCACTAATTCTCTTAGTCTTTTCTCATCTATTTCCACGTTATCCCTCCTAAGCTCTAAAAGCAATTACTGTAATATTTTCTTTTTGCATAACTATCTCATTATAATTTAAAATCTTGTTATACGAATTTAGGAAGAATCTTTTCAGTGTCCATATGAGGACGTGGAATAACATGAATAGAAACAACTTCTCCAACTAATCTAGCAGATGCAGCCCCTGCATCAGTTGCTGCTTTTACAGCGCCAACGTCACCACGAACCATAACTGTTACTAGACCTGAGCCTATCTTTTCATATCCTATTAAATTAACATTTGCCGCTTTAACCATAGCATCTGCTGCTTCTATTGCAGCAACTAACCCTTTAGTTTCAACCATTCCTAATGCATCTGAATTCATATTAAATACCTCCTTAAATTTTAGGTAAACTTTTGTTTTTTTATATTTAACTTTATATAGAAAATATTGAATTTAATATATTATATTGATAAGGAAACTCGACTCGTATTCACTCGCTGAGTAAGTGATTCACACCAAATCACAGATTTGGGTTCTCTACTTATATATAAGGTGTTGTTGTTGATTTAGGTTCATCACCTAACGCACCTAGTAACTTTTTACCTACTTCAATTGATGCTCTTACAGCTTGTCTTACAGCTCCCGAATCACCACTGAAAGTTAATATAACCTCATTTGAGAAACTTGTTCCGTTTCCTGGTGAACAGTAACCCACAACATCAACATTAGCAGCTTTTACAGCAACATCAGCTAAAACTGTTCCAATTGCAGCTGGTCCTGCACAAACCATTCCAAATGCTCTGCCTAGTGGTGTTCCAAAAGCTTTTTCTAAACAATAGCTCGCTCTAGCTGTGTATTGGAATTCTAAATGTCCTGCATCATTTGCATAAACATCTCCAAAATATTTATCTAGGCTTGAAAGTGCAATTTCAACTGCACGTCTAGCATCTGAAACATCATCAGCTCCTATATAAATTAAACTTCCATGACCTGCTCCGCCTTTAGTATCTCTAGGTAATTCAACAGAAATAACTTCTGTATTTGTAGCTTTAACAGCATCATCAACAGCCATAATTTGAGGTCCAGCTCCAGTTCTTCCACCTATGATACCGATTGAACGGTACTTTCCTAATTTCATAGTTTCTGTAAGTAGTGGATCTACACTTGCAATTACTAGTCCAATAGTATCGCCTATTGCAGTACCTACAAATTCAGTAACACCTATTCCTCCACTAGTATTTTTGCTTATATTTTGAGAATCATTATTTTGATTTTTAACAGATATTCCAAGTTCGCTAGAAACCTGTTTCATTACCTTTTCAATCAATTGTTGATCCATTTTGACTCCTCCATTCTAAAATTATATCTTTAACCACCAATAATACATTTAATCCCCTGATCCTCAATAATCTTTTTTAAGACTTCAATCTCATCTTCTTTTAATGACCGTGAGTCTTTCATAAGATAATCTCTTCCAAGGAGTTCATATTTATTTTCACCATAAGTATGGTATGGTAACAAATGAATCGTATCAATGTTATTCAACGTTTTAGTAAACCTACATAATTCCAAAATATCTTGCATTGAAGAATTAAAGTTTGGTATTAATGGTACTCTAATTACCATTTTTGATATTTCAGAAATTCTCTTTGCATTATTTAGAATTATTTCGTTAGAAACTCCTGTGTATTTTCTGTGTAATTCAAGATTTGTACTCTTAATATCCATAAGCACTAAATCTATATAAGGAAATACTTCTTCAATAGTTTCTGAATTTGCATAACCTGTAGTTTCAATAGCTGTATGCCAACCTTGTGCTTTACATGCCTTAAAAAGTTCTTTTGAAAAATCTGACTGCACTAGTGGTTCTCCTCCTGATAAAGTGATTCCACCACCAGATCGTCTATAATTTATAGCATCTTTTTTGAGTTCTTTTATAACTTGTTCAATCGTCATTTTTTTACCTTTTAAGACTAAAGAGCTTGTTGGACAAACATTGCTACATTCACCACATGCTGTGCAAATTTCTCTATTTATAAAACCTTTATTATTAACACTAATTGCACCTATTTTGCAGGCTGAAATACATCTTCCACAATGAATACAATTCGCAGATTGATACATTATGACAGGTTTAATTTTCTGTGATTCAGGATTGCTACACCATAAGCATGATAAAGGACATCCTTTTAAAAAAACTATTGTACGAATTCCTGGGCCATCATGTATAGAGAATCTCTGTATATCAAATACTGTTCCTTCCATACTATAATTAATTGTATCCATCATGCACATCTCCCCTAACCTTATAAAGTGTAACTTTTTCAAATAAAACTTATAAGGGATAAAATTTTGGCCTACTTATTATGTTCAAATAAGCTTAAAGTGAATGTTCAGTACGATTTATAATGTCATCTTGTACTTCCTTTGCTAATACAGTAAATTGAGCACTATAGCCTGCAACACGAACAACCAGGTCTTTATAATTTTCTGGGTGCTTTTGAGCATCTAATAATAATTGCTTATCAATTACATTAAATTGAACATGCATACCTTTATGATCAAAGTAACTTCTTATTACAGAAGCAAAGTTTTGTAATCCTGTATCTCCAGCAACTGCAGATGGTAAGAATTTTTGATTATAAAGTGTACCATTTGATGCTACAAAGTGATCTAACTTAGCAACAGAATTTGCTGCTGCAGTTGGACCTGCACAATCTTTACCTGCTCTAGGAGATACACCATCAGCAAGAGGAGTCTTAGCTAATCTACCATCTGGTAATGCCGCAACATCTTTACCAAATAATACATTTGCAGATACTGGGTAAACTCCAGCTTGGAATTGTCCTCCACGTGGGTTAGTATATTTTTCAACTTCGAAGCAGTATATTTGTGCACATTTACGAGCAACCATATCAACTTCATCTATATCATTACCAAAGCAAGGAGTACTTTCAAGAAGTCTTCTTATATTATCAAAATCTCCCGAAACTGTTGTTTTAGGTGAAGTAAATTCTGAAGAGATTCTACTTTGAATTTCAGATATATCAATTGATCCAGAATTACTTAATATTCTCTTAACTGCTTCATATATCTGCATTTCAGTAACATCGGCATTGTTATTGCTTGTACTAACTGTATTAACGCCAGTATGTCCAAAGTTTGCATCTAATGCTGCTTTTAATTGATCCATTTCAATAGTTTTATCTTCAAATACATGTTTTTGAATTGCATATACGGAATCTCCTGTATCTGCTATACCAAAAGCTTGTGGTCCTGTAAAGTTATAAATTGCTCCACCTTCTTGAACAGATTTGCCTCTTCCAATACAGTCATCAACCATTGCTGATAAGAATGGTAATGGTGCTCTTTCAGCATGAGCATAATCAACACAGTTATCTGCTTCAACAAGATAGTAAACAAAGTATTCCATTTGCTTCTTAAATGCTGCATACAAATCATCGATACTCTTAAATGTTGTTATATCTCCTGTGATAGGACCTAATTGCTTGTTGCCTACTTTACCATTATTTAATGTAATTTCTAATACCTTAGCTACATTAAAGAATGCTGCATCATGCCAGCCTTCTGTCTTGTTTGGACATTGAGGTTCAACACAGCCGATAATACAATAGTTACGTGCATCTCTAAGAGTAACACCTCTATTAACTAATGCTGGAATTATAACTTCATCATTGTACATAGCAGGTACGCCAAGCCCTAATCTTGCAACTTCGCAAGCTCTTAACAAGAATTCATCTGGAGTTCCTTGCCATACACGGATAGAGAATGAAGGCGCTGGTAATTTAACATGAGCTGTTGCATCCATACACATGTAAGATATTTCATTTGTAGCATCAAGCCCTTCTTCATTTTGTCCACCAACACATAGGTTTTGGAATACAGCATAACCTGCAAAAGCTTGAGCTGAAATTTCATCACGAGTTTTATTGATATCATTAAGTTTAATCCAAATACAATCAACTAACTCTTGAGCAAATTCTTTTGAAATATTTTTATCTTCTTTAAGGTAAGGATACATATATTGGTCAAAACGTCCTGGCGAAATTGAGTGTCCATTAGATTCAATTTGAACCATTATTTGAATAAACCAGAATGATTGACAAGCTTCATAGAAGTTTGTTGCACCATTTTCAGGTACTCTTTCACAGTTAGCAGCTATTTGTAACAATTCTGCTTTTCTAGTTGGATTTAATTCTGCAGCTGCCATATCTCTAGCTTTTTGAGCATATCTATGTGCAAAATTTATTGCTGCGCTATAAGAAATTACTACAGCATTATAAAATTGTTGTTTCTTTATATAATCAGGGTCCTTCTTGTCCATTTTACTCATTGCTTCAATAACTTCAGCAATAATGCCTTTAAACCCTTTTCTTAAAATCTTTCCATAATCAACACAAATGTGTCCGACACCACCATAGAAATAATTTCCTACAGTAAATACTCCATTTGCCATACAGTCTTTTGCTTCTTGAGACATATAAGAGTCAGCAAGTGCACTTGTAGTTTTACCGTCCCAATATTTAAATGCTTCACTTAATTCCGCTGCTGTTTCTTTCGGAATTTGGAATGGATCTGCAACTCTTGCTCCCATTGTGTCAAATTCTTTAGCTACCCAATCATAAGAAAATTCTGGACAGATTTCAGTAGAACGTGGATTTTTAGTAATTGCACCAACTACTAATTCATCTTCACGAATAGTAATAGGTAGATTATTAAATATTTTTTCTACGGCTTTAGCACGTCTTAATATAGGAGATAGACCTTCTGTTTCCTTATATGATTCTGTTACAAGAACCGCTCTTTCTGATTCTACATACGGAATTGCATCCACAATCATTCTTTTTAATCTTTCAACCCTCTCAGTTGGTTTTGAAAACCCTTTAGATATCATTTATAATTCCCTCCTCAAAAAAATCGTAAAAATTTATTTCGTGCAAGTTCATTATATATTAGAGGTATGAAATCGTTGTAATACAATTCAAACTAAAATATTGTAAAATTAAAACTATAATTGAATCTTCACATTGAGAGCATTTAAAAAATCTTTCAAGATGGCTGTATTTCCTGGCCAGGCTGGTGCAGTTATTAAGTTACCATCTACCACTGTTTCATCTGGATTTTTATCTATAAATATTCCTCCAGCCATAACTACTTCTGGCTTAACAGCAGGATACGCAGTTAACTTTCTTCCTTTAATTATATCAGCCGCTGTTAATATTTGAATTCCATGACATATAGCAGCTACTGGTTTTTTTAATTCCATAAAGTATTTTACAATATCAATAACCCGTGTATTAAGTCTAAGGTATTCTGGTGCTCTTCCCCCTGTTATATATAATCCATCATATTCTTCTAATTTTAAATAATCAAAAGACATATTTAATAGAAAGTTATGTCCAAGCTTTTCAGTATAAGTTTGATGTCCTTCAAAATCATGTATTGAAGTCTTTATATATTCCCCGGCATTCTTTTCCGGACAAACTACATTAACTTTAAAACCTAACATTTCCAAGGCTTGATATGGTACCATGACTTCATAATCTTCAGTAAAATCGCCAGCTAACATCAAAATTTTTCTCATATTCAGATCTCTCCTTAAATAAAATTTGCACTTTTTAAACCTTTACATGTAATTTTAAGACATTTTCTATATGCTACTTTTCCCAAGGCAGTATATCGTCATCTTCTTTTAAATAATCCAAAAGATTTGGTATTCCTTCTCCTGTATATGAACTTATATGAAATATTTTTTTACAACCGGCAAGGCTGAGCCATGCTTCTGCTAAATCTGCTCTTGCATTCTTATTATCTATCTGAGTCACAATTCCAACTACTTCTCTAGTCGCTCCTGCTGCAATATTAGGGCTATAAAGAGAATATTCTTCAAGTGAACTCATTAGAAGTCCAATTACATCAGCTTCATAGGAGTATAGTATTAACGCTCGTGCTAGTTTTTTATTTTCAGCATATTCGCCAGGAGTATCTATAATAACATCAAAATTATTTATATATTGGGTTTTATGATATGTAATCTCTTTTCCCTTTAAAGCTTGAGTTAAAGTAGTTTTACCACAGCCTGTCCTTCCAACTAACATAATCTTTCTCATAAAACCACCTATGCCTTTGTTAGATTACAAACATTAAACCCTAGTGTATTTTTTGCATAGTTTAAGATAGACTCTAAAGCAATTGCCACATCTGAAATTGTTCCTGTAATAATCAAAGTTCCACTAAATCTATCAATAAAACCAATCTCTATTGCCGACGCTTTTATTGCTATATCTGCAGCTATTATAGAAGTTTCACTTGGAGTAACAGTGAGAATACCAATAGCTGCCCTGTTATAATCAATTTTAGGGTCTAATCCTAGCTTCTTATAAATAATTGAGTCTGGGCTCGCAATTACATGAGCCATTGTAATTTGTTTTCCTGGAACGGTTTCTTGAATTATTCTCATTAAATCAGTTTTATTTATCTGCAAATCATTTAACTTCATTTTTTTCACCCTCTCGAAGAAATTGTAATTTTAAATACATTTTTTTGATACCACTCTGTTTATAATGTTAGCATATCCCTAAGGACTATTAGTAATAATTTTGTAACTAAAAATAAGTAAATTTAAGTATAGTCTGAACTTTACTTATTATACAATTGTAAATTACCTGTATCAAAATTAGTTAAATTATATAATATTATTGGAGTAATTTAACTTAAATACATTATATAAATAATATTTATAGGAGCGATTATATGATAAATGAAGATTTAATAAAAAAGTTATCGAGTGATCTAATTAGTTCTATAAAGACGCCTAAGCTAACACTAAAAATGGCAAAAGAAATTCTTGAAAAAGCAGAAAGAAAAGCTGAGTCAATAAATGTTCCAGTAGTTATAGCATTAGTTGATGATGGTGGAAATCTTATCGCCCAGCATAGAATGGATAATTCAATCTTAATAAGTATTAAAGTTTCCTTTAATAAAGCATATACTGCACTTGCTTTAAAAATGTCTACTGAAAGATTTAATGAACTAGTGCTTCCTGGCAAACCTCTTTATGGCTTAGAAAATACTGGACATGGCGAACTTTGTATTTTAGGTGGAGGAATACCAATAGTTAGTAACGGAAATATCATTGGTGCTATTGGTGTTAGTGGTGGAAGCATTGATGAAGATATTCAGATAGCTCAAGCCGCACTTAAATAATTTAATAAAATGTGGTATAATTTCTATATAGGGAAGGAGTGAGATTATATGGATAAGTTTGTAATTGCAATAACAAGAACTTGTGGAAGCGGTGGGACAACAATAGGGAAAATGTTATCTAAAGATTTGGGTATAAATATGTATGACCGTGAGTTATTACGTTTGGCTTCAGATGACAGTGGTATAAATGAAGCTCTATTTGCCAATGCAGACGAAGGTGTAAAAAATAGTTTGTTATATAAGGTTTCAAAGAAAGTATATAATGGTGAATTAATCCCACCTGAAAGTAATGATTTTACTTCAAATGACAATTTGTTCAATTATCAAGCTAAGGTATTACGTGAATTAGCCGATAAAGAATCTTATGTTGTGATAGGGCGTTGTGCTGATTATATCTTAAAGGATAAACCAAATATATTTAAAATTTTTATTCATGCATCAGAAGATTACTGTATTAAGCATGAAATGGATATCCTTGGCGCTTCTGAAAAAGAAGCAATTAAGGAAATTAAGAAATTAAATAAATATAGAAGTGACTACTACTATTACCACACTGGTAATAAATGGGAGGACGTAAGAAACTATGATCTGTCTCTAGATACCAGCAAGCTCGGCTTCGAGAAATGCGTAAAATATATTAAGAAGTATGTAAAGTTACGTATGGAATTATAAATCTTCGGACGTCCTTAAAAATATCTTCAATATAAAATCAAAATTTCCAACTAAATGATAATTCAAAGCACTATTACCATTATTTCTTAACAAATAACATAGACTACTAATAGAATAGTAATTAATTTATAAAAGCCTCATGGTGAATTTTCTTACACCATGAGGCTCTTCTTATCTATTATTACATAAGCGCGAATAATCCTACAAATGCCAATGCAATAAAATACATTGGTACAGGAATATCTTTTGATTTACCTGTGAATAATTTTATTAACACATACGAAACAAATCCAAATGCTAACCCATCTGTAATTGAATATGTTAAAAGAGTTAATATCAATGTCAAGAATACAGGCATTCCTTCAGTAAAATCTGAGAAATTAACCTTTGCTATTGGTTCCATCATTACTGCACCTAAAACTATTAGAACTGGCGCTGTAGCAAAACCTGGTATAGCAGTTAAAATTGGTGAAAAGAATAATGACAAGAAGAATAATCCAGCTATTGTAAGACCAGCAAGTCCTGTTCTTCCACCTTCAGCAATACCGGCTGCTGACTCAACAAATGCAACTGGTGTAGATGTTCCTAAACATGCACCTACTACAGACCCAATAGCATCAGCTGTTAAAACTTTATCTGCATTTTTAACATTACCTTTTTCGTCTAAGTATCCAGCTTTTGAAGCTAAACCAATTAGAGTTCCTATACTATCGAAAACATCTATAAATAACATAGAAAGAATTGCTGGTATTATACCAATCACCATTGCACTCTTAAAATCAAATTGCATAAATATTGGAGCAACTGATGGTGGCATAGATATTATTCCTGTAGGTACCTTAGCAACTCCAAAAATCATTCCTAATACATATACAGAAAACATTCCAATAATGAATGAACCTTTTATATTTTTATAATATAATACCGATATTATAATAACACCTAGACCAGCTAAAAGAACTGTTGGATCTTTTAAATTTCCTATTCCAACTAATGTAGCTTGATTAGCAACAATCATCTTAGCATCTTGAAGACCTATAAATGTTATAAAGAAACCAATACCAATACTAATTGCATATTTTAATGTTGGCGGAACACTATCAATAATTACTTGTCTAATTTTAAATATGTTAAGCGCCATAAATATAAATCCTTCGATTAATGAAGCCGCCAAAGCTGTTTGCCAAGAGAACTTCATTCCCAAACAAATTGTGAATGTGAAAAGAGCATTTAATCCCATACCTGGTGCCATACCAAATGGATAATTAGCAATAAGCGCCATAATTACAGTACCAATAAAAGAAGCCAATGCAGTTGCAGTAAATACAGCTGATACATCCATACCTGATTGACTTAAGATACTAGGATTTACTACTAAGATATACGCCATAGTTAAAAAGGTTGTTAACCCCGCTAACATTTCTGTCTTAACAGTTGTTTTATTTTTTGATAAGTGAAATATTTTTTCTAACATACCGTTCTCCTCCGTTGTTTTTACCGATTTTTTTAATACATTGTCCAATATAGATTCCTCCTATTTTTGAGCTACACAAATTAACACTGCTACTCCAAAATAATACATCTGTTAGTAGGATGCACTAACGTTGAAAAAAATATAAAAGATAATAACAAGAATTTAAAGATTTCTTGTAAAATATAAGCCCCTTTGTTTTTTTACAAAGGGGCTTATAAGTAACAAGTACCTATAAACACCCATAGTCAGACAATTTACGGTAGTCCGGTAGAAACGCTTGAACCTTATTTTCAAGCATATACGGGTAAAATTTCATTATTTATATATGACATACTAATAAATTACTTTTTGAATTTCTATACAATCATCGAATGTTAAAGCATAGAATAAATAAAATGTAATATATTCAGTGCGTAATATATAGCTCTTTATTTTACATACTTAATGCTACAATACTTTGGACTATAAATCAATAGTAAATTAAATATTTTATGTATTTTTTTTATTTTTATTTATCTAATGTTCGTGTTTTTATATGTTTTGGGCAAAAAAAATCTAATAATATAGCTATAATTCCTCGCATGTAAAATTATTCCGAATATTAGTTTTTAAGCAATCTTAATATTTATATTTATTATTCTATTAACTTTTTATATTATCCTGTTTACTATTAATCCCAAATAAACATTATTTTTGACTTACCTTTTAATTTCTTAATAGCAAAAGGATTGGTGATTATAATATTTCTTACCAATCCTTCTACAATTAAATATTCACATCCGTATTTCTATGATATTGGAGCCATAAGTATTTTTCCTGTTCCCCTATATACGTTAACCAATCCCTCTCCTGAGACTGCAGATCCAATTAAACTTTTACTAGACTTTTCAACTCTAAACTCTAAAGAATTAGACCAAGCAATTGCAAAATTCCCATCAATCCGCACCTCATCATTATCTAATATAAATTCTATCAATTCGCTTCTTGGAACAGGACTTTCTAGCACGGCTATCCCTTCACCTTTTAGACACAAATTAAATAGTCCTTCATTCCCAAGCATTGCCGAAGAGATATTTGTCCTCGCAACTATCTTTTGCTGAACCTTAGACTCACACGCTAAGAAAAGTCCATCATCTAAAACCATCCCTCCCCATTCCGAAACTTCCTCAAGCAAAATATGCCTATATGTTGGTTCTAACATCAATAAACCATTTCCCTGATATTTTGGTTTAATAGCAGACTCTTTTGTTACCTTTGATGATATAGCTTTTCCAAAAAAATCACCAATTCCCTTAATATCAGCAGCCATACTCACAGATCCTGCTGTCCACTGCATTACTCCGGAACTTATTGTGTAAGCATTACCATTCAACTCAATTAAAACCTGTCTTTTTCTAACATTCATCTCTGAAGCAAAATATGCTGCCATTGCAGTTGTAGTGCTTACACTCAAATCTTTTTTATATTCAAGAACCTTAACGCCCCCTCTTGATTCTACAATTTCAATATTTTTATTTTCAAAAAGATTCTTACATTTTACCATCGAAAATTTTCTCCCCTTATTCTTTGAATATATATTTCTTATATAGTCTATGTTAATTAATCACATTATTATGTATACAGATAGTAATAAAGATTTTTACATAGACATACAACAATTAACTAAGTTTCTTCCACTTATAAAACAGAACATTCAAAAATACAATTTGTGGCTCACTTTTTTAAATATAGTGTAATTTCAACAGGCATCTTTATTTAAAAAATAATAAAAACTATATTTACTATTTAATTATATCTACTCAAACTCAAATAAAAGCAACATAAATAAATCAGATAATAAATTAAGCCTTATAATTAAGATCTAACTTGCTATCTGATTTATCTTTATTAATGTTTAAATAAACAATCTCCATCTTTCTATTTTATAGACTCTCTATACTCCTTAAAAGCCTTAGCTATACTAGGATTGCTTTCTATAAATTGTACAAAATCCTGAAAGCATTTTGATGTTTCTTTACTTACAGTATGTTCTATCTTTTCTGTTTCATCTAATATTTCTTTATCAGGAATATCAAGTATCCTTAGAAAATTCTCAATAATATGATGCCTGTTAAGAAGTGCTGCGCCAAGTTCTTTACCACTTTCTTCAAGTATTATAATCCCATATTTTTCATACTTTACAAGTCTTTCCTCTGATAACTTCTGTACCATCCTTGTGGCAGAAGGAGGTTGAACATTAAGTGCATTTGAAAGTTCATTAATTCTTAAATACCCTTTATTCAATGACAATCTATATATCATCTCAAGATAATCTTCCATGGACGCAGTTAGCTTGCTGTCTTCTTTCTTCATATATTCGTTAAAAGTATAGAAATCATTTTTGCCCATATACTTACTCGCTCCCCGTAATAATCTACTTAATAAATTATATGCTTTAATGGCGAAAAAGTTACTTTACTGTAACATTTAGAATATTATTGCATAACTTATAATATAAAATAATTTAGACTAGGCTAAGAAAGTTAACTGTTAATAACTATCTTAATTACATATAAGATTAAAAAATTAGACACATAAAAAAATAAAGTAAGAAAGGTGATGTATTTTCTTGGAGAACGAAAGAGGTTTAAGAAGCACTGATGTATCTGTCACTGGATTTGTTCCATTTAAAAAAGACAGGAGTGCTAATATTAGTAAATTTAGGCAACTATTAAAATATTTAGGTCCAGCTTTTATTGTAAGTGTAGCATATATAGATCCTGGAAACTTTGCAACTAATATTAGTGGAGGATCGGAATTTGGCTATGCGTTAATTTGGGTAATTTTATTTAGTAACTTAATGGCTATCTTTTTACAGATAATGTCTGCAAAATTAGGAATAGCCACAGGCCATAACCTTCCAGAAATGTGTGCCAAAGTATTTTCTAAAAAAACAAATTGGGTATTTTGGATTGTTGCAGAAATAGGTGCAATGGCAACTGACTTAGCAGAATTTCTAGGTGGAACTTTGGGATTATATTTATTGTTCCATATACCAATGATATATGCTGGGATTATTACAGGAATAATAACATTCTTCATTTGTTATATGGAAAAGTATGGCCAAAAAACTATAGAAATAATAATATCAATTCTTGTTGCAGTAATCTGTATTGCATATACAATAGAATTATTTCTTGCCAAACCTGATTGGTTTCAAGTAGGAATTCATACAATAATTCCATCACTGCCAAATAGTCAGGCATTATTAATCGCAGTAGGAATGCTTGGTGCAACAGTTATGCCTCACGTAATATACCTTCATTCACATTTGGTCCAGCATAGAGGAACTGATACATCCATTGAAGGAAAGCTAAAACATTTAAAAATGGAAAAAATTGATGTAACAATAGCTATGAATATTGCCTTTATAGTGAATGCTGCAATGGTTATTGTATCCGCTGCTGTATTCAATAAAAATGGATTAATTGTTGATACAATGGAGCAAGCCCATGCATCATTACAACCTTTACTAGGTTCATTATCTAGCGGAGCTTTTGGAATAGCATTACTTGCCTCAGGTTTGTCATCATCTGCTGTGGGTACTATGGCAGGTCAAACAATTATGAAGGGTTTTGTGAATTTAAGTATACCAATTAATATTAGAAGACTTATAACTATGATGCCTGCATTGGCTATAATTGCACTTGGAATAAATCCAATGAATACCCTTGTTTTAAGCCAAGTAGCACTTAGCTTCATATTGCCATTTCCGATAATACAAATGCTAACTATAGCTAGACGTAAGGATTTAATGGGTATTATGGCAAATCGCAATTGGGTAAGAATTTTAGGTATTATCATCGCAGCTATAATCATATCACTAAATATGGTTCTCTTATATTTAACATTTACTGGCCAAGCTTAATAGTAATATTTTAGGAGTGTTTTGTGATTAAGTCTATTAACATGTTAAAAGATAAAAACTCTTCTTTTCGGTCTTCCAGAGCCTTAGAAGAGTTTTCTTCCCACTATTAATTTAATCTACACATTTTTGTATGGACATCTTATAAAATATAACTTAAATATCTTTATGTATTTAATAGATATTAGTAATTAAACGTAATTTCTCTTAAAAATTCTTAATCACCACACAAATTTACAACCATATATTAAATATAAGTAATAATTAAGAAGGAATGACATATATGATATTAATTTTATCTGCTTTATTATTTAGTTTATCTTCTAACTTAGATAATTTAGTTATAGGTATTGCATATGGAATAAAAAAAATAAGAATAGACACAACTGCAAATCTTATAGTAGCACTTGTAACTTCTACTGGAACATTTTTATCTATGTTACTTGGCATATATGTATCTAAATTTTTACCAAGCTTTTTATCAAATAGCTTAGGTGCTGGAATTATTATAATTCTAGGATTATACTTTGTAATTCAAAGTATTTTTAAACTTATAAATAATAAAAAAATAAAAGAACTCGCTTTAAAGAATACTAATGATATGATTGAATATGCAGAAAAATCAGATTTAGATAAATCAGGAGATATAGATAAAAAAGAAGCTTTTTTGGTAGCTTTTGCATTAACATTTAATAACTTTGGTACAGGAGTTGCTGCAAGTGTAACAGGCGTTAATATAGAACTTACAGTCATATTAACATTTATATTAAGTATTTGTACACTTAAACTTGGCGAAAGAGCTGGAAACCATATTTTAGGCAAGTTCTTAGGTAAATTTGCTCCGTTAATTTCAGGACTCTTACTTATAAGTCTCGGGATCATAGAATTATTTAACTAATAGATTTAGATTAAATATGGTTTACTAAAATCGTAACATAATAAATTGAAGAACGATTATAAATTTTAGGAATGAAAGTATTTCTATAAAAAGAAATGCTTTCATTCTCAATTTTTTATATAAAATATCATTTATACAAAAATATTAAATATCATATTTTATAATTTTAGTCTTTTATTGTAGTCTTTTATAATCTCAATAGATTCTTTTAATTCTGCCTTTTCACTTTCAACTAAGTGATATTCAACAAGTTCCTTCACTCCTTGATTATTTAAAACCGCCGGAACACCTGCATATGTGTCACTTTCCCCATACTCTCCATTAAGCATAGCTGATACAGGAATAACTTTATTTTCATCGCGTAATATTGCTTTTACAATCTGAACAGTAGTTGCTGCAATACCAAAAGTAGTTGCACCTTTAGCATTCACAATACGATATGCTATTTTCTTAATATCTTCCGTTAATGAATTTAAATTAAAACCTTTTAATCTCATTTTATTGTCATTGATTATATCTAAAAACTTTTTACCCCCAACTGTAATTTGACTCCATGGAATTATCTGTGAATCTCCATGTTCTCCCATGCACAAAGCATGAACACTTTGTGGGTCAACACTCATAACATCAGCTAAATGATATTTCAAACGTGCTGAATCTAGAGCTGTTCCTGTTCCAATGACTTTACTTGCTGGCAAACCTGAAAGTTTGTGCACGTAATATGACATAACATCAACAGGATTTGTTATTACAACTATTATGCCTAAAAATCCACTTTTCATGATGTTCGGGACTATATTATTCATTATTCCTGCAGCTTTTTCTAACATATCTAATCTTGTTTGCCCTGTAATATAAGGTAATGCAGCTGCAATTACAACTATATCTGCATCATTACATTCTTCGTACTCTCCATCTTTTACCCTCATCTTACTTCCGCTATATCCAAGAGAATGTTGCAAATCCGTTGCTTCAGCCCATGATTTTTCTTTATTTATATCAATCAGTATTAAGTCATCGCAAACATGATTCATTACCATATCAAATGCTACCGCTGCCCCAACAGAACCCGTTCCAACTATTACTACTTTACTTCTTCCAATTGCCATATATATCCCCCTCTACTAATTTTTCTATAAATTATTATATCAAAAATTAGACCTATTATCATCTAACCAATTCCACTTTAGCATAAAAACTTATTCCTTAATCCAATAGCTGCTTCCATCTTTTTTTCTTTCTATAAAACCATACTCTATTAAAGCTCTTCTTATGGTTACGTAATCCTCATACACTCTCTTTAGAATCCTATTTATCTCTTTTTCAGAATATTGCTTTCCTTTTGAAAAATTTCTTGATATCTCTTCTAACACAATAATCTTTTTCTTTTCTCTAGCTGGATAACTCTTTAAACCACCATTTTCATTCATATAAGTTTCAATAACACTCTTCTTTTCTTTATCTGTTATATTATACCTATCATCTAAAGTAGTTGCTGTTTTATAAGCATCACATATAGTCTCTTTACCAATTTTATTAATTTTCTTATTTGTGGTTCTTGAAAGCAAATCCATCATAGCTAAAAATAATTTTGCTTGCTTTTCCTTTTCTCTTAATTTATATCGGTGATTTCGTATTGTTGATTGCGCAACTTTAAGTTTCTCTGAAATTTCTTTATCAGATAATCCCAGGGCAATCAATTTTATTAATTCTCTTTGAACATCTGATATTCCAGTAAAACCAGAATTCATATTTAACAAATATTCAAGCATTGAACCGTGGCTTGTTTTAAGATGTAACTCTGCTGATTTCTTTGCATCATACAGCTTTGAATTTATTTCATATATTCTTCCTCTCTGGAATTCTTCTTCACATATTATGCACCTATATCCATCATCTTCTTCGAGAATCCCTTCTTTAAGCTCACTTATAGTAGCATTCCAAAATAATTCATTTGATTTTATATCCATTAATCTCATTCCCTTTCAATATAATTACTTTCTATTTAATATATTACAGACTTTTATTTACTTTGTCTATATATAAACAAACATTTATTACTAATGTTTGCACCATATCAATATCAACTTTCTAAGTGTACCTCATGAAACTTTTCAATGTTCTATTTATTTCAAATAAAAATAGACCAACCATCTCTATTTATTGTTTATGGTTGACCTATTAATATATTAGATATATCTTAAAACTTACTTGTATTTTTTTAATACTTTCAGATTTGAAATTCTATTATTATAATTCTAAAATAAGAGCCTATCTCTTTGCATCTGAATGCTAATTCTATTTCTGCATTCCTCATAATCGTTAGATTTTAGCTTTCTAAACTTGTAGTAATCAAAACTCTCTATAGTATCTTTAGGCGCGAAATTAAAGATTGCTACAATAAAAGCTTTAGCCTTTCGTTTTAACTTAACAAATAAGTTTCCTATTTCATTTTTATTCTTCATATTTATCTTACCTCTACTAATTCCAAATTTCATTCCGTATTTTTTATAATTCCTTTCCTTGAATACTCCCTAAATTCTGCTTCATGATATTCCATTTAACTCACTCCTTCTTTAATATTTTTAAAGTTTTTGAAACAGCTTATTTAATAATAAACTAGCACCACAATAATAGTTTACCCTTACCACAAATTAAATGATATGTAAAAAATTATTATAATTAAACTTTCTTAATTCCGACTCTTTAATTTAGAATCAGCAAAAAACTGCTGAATATAATTTTCAACGCAATATCCAACTAATAATTAATTAGATATTGAGTTGTATATTATTTACAACAGTTTCTTTATAGGATTCCTGTACCTTGCAAATCATTTTATATTATAAATATGAACTTCGTCTTTACTTGGCCTTACTTTTTAGCACTATATGTGATGATTCTAATTTTTCATTATTTAACTTAAATATAATTTTTCTTATACTATCATCTGAAAGATTATATGCCTCTGCAATATCAAAAACTTTTTCGCCTTTTTTATATAATTTATATATTTCTAAATTTCTTTCTCTTATTGCTCTTTTAGTACCATTACTTTCTCCCCAGCCCTTTCTTTCTTCAGTCTTAGGAATATAAATGGTTTCTCCTTGAATATACTTTTGAAGCTCTCTCAAAAGCTTTTCTGGCAGGATATCCTTTCCGTTTTTGTAACACACCCTTGATTTCCTCCTTAAAATTTTCAATATTCAATAATGCTACGTTTTTTAAATTTCTCATTGAAACCACCTCCTAATAATTTCTATAATCAAAATTAGATTATTACTCCTTATAATTAGATTCAGATAAAAAAATCCCGTGGATACTAATTAATCATCCATGGGATTACACATAAAAAACTAGATAATTACTATTGTCTAGTACTTCCTTATGCTTAAAAAATGCAATAAAAAAACACGATAACCCTCGTGTATTCTGCCTAGATATATATTAATTCTTCAGATGATGGTTAATACTCTTTTGAAAGCACAACGAATGAAAAGTAAGCATAACATACTTCCATTACTCTATAAATATCACAAAAAATAATTATAAAGTTTTCTATAATGACTTTCAGCAATATTCAATTATTTTAAAAAAACCTCAACACTTTTATTTAATAAAATTTTCATATAAATATCCTCCTTCATCTGAATTTTGGTCATTTAACTTTCCTAAATAACCCATATAATATATATTATTTAAAATAATGTTTTATGTCAATATTCTCTAAAAATATTTTTGAATTACTCACAAATACACTTTTTTAGAGATGTCTAAAAATCTTTCAAAGGAGGATATAATCCTCCTTATTTTATTGGCAGGGTTATTATCTTAAATTTAAGCTAATAACCACCTCTTATTAATTTTCAATATAATCATCCCCTCTCCATTATATTTACCGGTAAATTAATTATCGCATTATACTTATAAATATCTCAATGGAAATAATTTTTATAATTAATTTTTCTTATAAATTTATCTATCTCTAATAAATTTATCAACTCTTTCAAAAGTTGGCATAGCTTCCTGAGCTCCTAGTGCAGTTGTTGAAATAGCACCTACTGCATTTCCAAATATTACGCATTCTTTAAGTTCTTTTTCTTTTGCTAGCGCAAAAGCAAATCCTGCATTAAAAGAATCTCCCGCTGCAGTTGTATCTATTGGATCAACAATAAATCCTGGAACTCTAGTACATTTATCTTTCTTAATAATTGCAGCCCCATCACTACCTAACTTTGCAACTATAACTCTTACTCCCTTATCAAATAATGTTTTTGCTGCTTCTAAAAGGTTTTCTTCACTATTTATCTTTCTTCCAATTAAAGTCTCCAACTCTGTTTCATTTGGTGTTAAATAATCCACATATTTAAAAATTTCATCGGGAAGACCCACCGCTGGTGCTGGATCAAGTATTACTGTCTTACCTTGTTTCTTTAGTTTTTTCATAGTTGCAATTGCTGTTTCTAATGGAATTTCTAATTGAAACAAAAATATATCTGCTCTCTCAATCAAACTCCATTTGCTTTCAATATAATTTATATCAACTTCTGCATTAGCTCCTGGAACAACAATTATATTATTCTCTCCATTATTACTTACTTGTATCACTGCTACTCCAGAAGACATGCCTTTTTCAATGCTTACTCCATCAGACTTGACATTATTACTTCTTAAAACTTCTAGATATCTTTTTCCATACATGTCTTCCCCTATTTTTCCTACCATAAGCACATCTGAACCCAACCTACCTAGTGCTATTGCTTGATTACCACCTTTTCCTCCTGGAAATGTATTAAACGCTTTCCCCATGACAGTCTGTCCTGCCACAGGAAAATTTTCTACTGTAGTTACTAAATCCATATTTAAACTTCCAATTACACATAGACTTTTCATATAATACGCTCCTCTTCCTACATTAAATTAAAACGAAATATATTTATAATTTAAATCTAGTGTTATTATATCACAATTTCTATTCCTAAAAATTTCACTAACTCAACATATGCTTCGGCACTCCAAGAATCTTGCATCACTACTATTAAAATTTCTAAAGTTCGCTTAAACCCTAAACTTAGAAACAACGTTGGCTAACTCACTTGAAATGTTAGCCAAAGTAGTGGCAGATGCAAAGAATTCTTCCTGAGTTGCTAGCTGTTCTTCCACTATTGCAGATATATCTGTACTTCCTTCTAGTGATTTATTTGAAATTTCACATATATTCTTAGATATTTTTTCAATTGCATTTATTTCATTAACCATTACTAAAATTTCATCTGAAATATTTTTTATTTCACCGTCAACATCATTGTTTGACTCCACAATATTCTTAAATGCTCCTTCAACTTCCAAAACTTTTTCCGAGCCACTCATTACCTCGCTAACCGCAATGGACATACTTTTAATCAATACATTAATATAATTTTGAATTTGAGTTAAAATTTTAGATATCTCTACAGTAGATGTTGCAGAACTTGTTGCTAGTTTGCGAATTTCATCTGATACAACTGCAAATCCTTTTCCATATTCACCTGCTCTAGCTGCTTCAATCGCAGCATTTAGAGCCAATAACTCCGTACTGGCTGTAATTTTAGAAATAGTATCTAGTATCGTTTCTATTTGCGATGAATTTTCTTTTAAAATACCAGTTACCGATTGGATATTCATAACTTGTTCTTTAATAGTGTTCATTTGATTTAACATGGATCTAACTTTCTCATTTCCACCTTCAGCTATTTTAAGAGATTTATTAGCCGAAGACAAAACATTATTTGACTTTTCTTTTATTGTGCTATTCATTTTAATAAGTCTATTAACTGCTTCTTCAGTCCTTTTTGCTTCACTAAATTGATACTGCGAACCATCGACAGCATCTTGAGTAGATACTGCGATCTGATTAACTGCTTTGACACTTTCCTTCGCCCTATCCTTGATCATAGTAGAAGATTCATATAAATCCTTGCTATTATTAATAATCCCCTTAATCATAGTTCTTAGATTTTTTGTCATTTCGTTAAAAGAACTTGCCAATAAAGATACTTCATCGTTAGAATTCACTTTATATTCTTCTACCTGTAAATTTCCATTAGCAATATCATCAGCTAATAGTACAATTTTATTCAATGATTTTCCTAACTTTATCGAAAAGAAAATAGCAAAAATTATGCTTAAAAAACCTATGGATACTATAAAAACAATGATTAGCACTCCTGTAAAATTAGATTTTTTAGCCAAATCTGCTCTAGCTTTATTTTGTTGATCTAATTCGACTGACATATATTCCTGCATGCTATTTTGAATTAGTTTAGAAAACCTGTTCATAAGTTTATTTTTTTCCACCATTTCAGTGGCATTCTTACTTTCAAAAAGTTTTATATTTTCCTCTGAATAAGACTCTAACATTCTGCTTACGGCATCAAAAGATTTCAGTGCCTTCTCTCCAGATACATTATCTTTAATAAACTCTTGATTTTTATTAATATTTATAAATTTATCATCTATAATTTTTTTATTATCCGCTGTTGGGTTTAATATATATTTTGATATATCCTGAGGAATTGAGTTTATTAAAATTATTATATCATTCGCCATAACATTTTTTTCAATCATAATATTTTCTTGCACCAAATAAGACCTCATAGTCATATAAGATGTTATTCCTACTGCAGATACCAAAAATATTATTAATGAGAAGCTTATAATAAGCTTTGATTTTATTGTTAGGGGAATTGTTCCTGGAACTGAGCTTATTTTTTTCATCTTGAAGTTTCTCCTTCCTCTTATGTCATTGATTCTATAAAATTTTCAGATATAATATTAAATTCTAAATAATATCTATATATTATTTAATTGGTGCTCCAAAAGTATATTCATACCATTGATCAGGTGTTTGAGTTTTCAATCCAAATATAGTATCTCCGTCTTTTGTCACCATAGGTATATTAGGTGTAATAATATCATGTGGCATTGAACCATTTTTAGTGATTATATTAAGTAAAGTTCTCATTCCAATATCAGATATTAAAGGCGTGTATGGTGTATTCACTTCAAACAATCCATCTTTTACGGATGTAATTGCCTTTTTAGAATCATCAATTGATAAAAACATCATCTTTTTAGCATCCTTTCTGCTATTTAATCTATTAGCATTCTTTGATGCATCATAAGCAGCAATAGCTTCATGATCACCTGTTCCAAATACAACATCAATAGAAGGATACTCATTTAATGCTAATTGCATATTGGCAAGTGCTTCTGCTGTATTATCCTCATCATGATATGATTTTAATATGTGAATATCAGGGAAATAACTTAGTACTTTAAGGAAATGACCAGTTCTATTAGCATCAGCAGTGCTTCCAGAAGGCTTTCTAAGAAGAACTACATTGGCATTTAGGCTGCCTTCTTTTGCAAGTTTCCAAATTAAATACATACCACATTGAGCGCCATTTGCTGGAAAATTCCCGGTAACTCTACTCGTGGTCTCCTCGAGTCCTGTCATTCTATCAACGCTTACAACTGGTATACCTGCCTCAATAGCCCTTTTCACTGGTGCAATAGTTGTTTCTGATTCAACCATAGGCCAAGTTAAAATCCCATCCACTTTCTGCAAAACAAAACTATCTATAATATCCGCCATTCTATCGTTGTCCCATTGAGCATCTTTAACATCAACTTCGACGTTTGGATGTCTTTCTGCTTCCCATTGAGCTGCATCAGCTAAACTAACATTCCATGGCTGATCAAATCCATGAATAGCAACACCAATTCTATACTTTTTATTTAAGTCTCCAACTGGTCCTGATTTTAAGGCCACATAATTTGAAAATGGTAATTTCAAATCCAGCTCGCTAAATGCTCCTTTTATCTTAGTTCCATCTCCATTTGTCCATTTATAGTTACCGAAAGGCTTTCCCGTAGGATATGTACTCATATAAGTTTCAAATTTTTCATTCTTATATATATCCGTAATCTCTTTATTTGCATCTGAAAGAGGTAAATTAATAAAAAATTCTAATATATCACTATCCGATAACCCTTTTGATTTAAGACTTTCAAAAAAATCCAATGCCTCTTGTCCTTTTAAATTTCTTACCTGATCGTACAACGGTGCCAAATCCACTGATTTCTCATTTGTTACAGTTTGTGTTGGAACTTCTTCAATATAATCTTTTTGCCTGTCTTCTTTTGGTTCGTTATCAACAATTACTTTACCTACTTGGGAACAAGCTGATAAAATACTTCCAACCAAAATTATTAATACAATGCAACTTAATTTGCGTAACCTAAAATTTAATATTTCCATTTTGACTTTCCTCCTTGGTAGCATCTAATCATATTAGTAATTCAATCCTTTTAATACACAATAACTACTTAGATATCATATTTGTTAAATTTATAACAAATATGAGCCTCTTAAAAAACGTTTACACAACTTGTATTCCTCCCTTGCAAACTATCTTTTTTAATACAAACTTATTGTAATGTTATATTCACTACTATATTAAAATACTTCTATAATTTCTATAATTCTACAATAATTTCAAAAATCCTTTATTTTATACTTCTTAATAAATGTTATTTTTACAGTATAATATTACTTCGGAGATTTAAGGTAAAGTATATATAATAATTATTCTTATACATCAACCTTAAAAATAAAAAGGGGCTGTTGCAAAACTAACATAGTTAGTTTTGTAGCGGCTCATTTTTTTAGATATAAAAAATGTGAATTCCGAAGAACTCACATTCATTGTATAATTTACTTATGCTAAAAACCAAATTACACAATAAAGATTATACTGAGATTAATGATGATTTTCAACTTATATTACCATTAAATCTAGAAAATTTAATACCATCAGATGATTCAGTCCGCTTGCTAAGCCATGTATTGGAGGGATTAGATTACACGAAGTTGTATAAGGCGTACTCTTCCGTTGGAAGAAAACCGGCAGTGGAACCTAAAATTATGTTCAAAATAATATCATATGCTTATTCTCAAAATATTTATTCAAGCAGGAAAATCGAAAAAGCATGCAAAAGAGATATAAATTTTAAGTGGTTACTTCAATGTTATAAGGCACCGGATCATGCTACAATCAGTAGATTTCGTAAAGACTATATTTCAAATGAGGTAATTGAAGATTTATTTTATCAACAAGTTAATTATTTAGCAAATCAAAATGAAATACTATTTGAAAATGCATTTATTGATGGTACTAAAATCGAAGCGAATGCTAATCGTTATACATTTGTTTGGAAAAAAACTATTTTAAAAAATGAAGAAAAAATGTTTGATAAAATTCTTGTTCTTTTAGAAAATATTAACCTTGGAGAATTAAAAAAATTTACTGTTCAGAAAGAAACATTAATAGATGATATTGATAAAATTCTTCAATGGCTTGAATATGAAAAAAAGAAAAGAAACATAGAGTTTGTTCATGGAATTGGTAAAAGAAAAACCAAAATTCAAAAGTGGACAGAGCAACTATCTGAATATAAAGAGAGAGAAGAAAAATATAATTTGAGTAAAAAAATATTTTCAAAAAGAAATAGTTATTCTAAAACTGATCCAGACGCAACTTTCATGCATATGAAAGATGATCATATGAGAAATAGTCAATTAAAACCTGCATATAATGTGCAAATCGCAGTTGAAAGTGAATACGTAACCGGCGTCGGAATATTTGATGATAGAAATGATATAGCAACATTAATACCTATGCTTAATAATATGAAAGAAAAAATTGGTCGTAAATATCTTAATATAATTGCAGACTCAGGTTATGAAAGCGAAGAAAACTATTTATTCTTAGAATCAAATAAGCAAACTCCTTATATAAAACCACAAACTTATGAGAAGTGGAAAAAAAGAAGTTTTAAAAATGATATAAGTAAGCGCGAAAATATGAAGTATGATGCTGAATCGGATTTTTATATTTGTCATAACAATAGAAAATTAATACCTACCTCTATTATTTATAGAAAATCCGCAAGTGGATACAAATCAGAAGTAACTGTGTATGAATGCGAAAACTGTGATAATTGCGATTACAAAGTAAAATGCACAAAAGCAAAAGGAAATAGAAAAATGCAGGTTTCAAAAACTTTTGTGGAAAAGCGTGAAATATCCTATAAAAATATTACAACTGAATTTGGAACTAAATTAAGAATGAATAGATCTATTCAGGTCGAAGGAGCATTTGGAGTTCTAAAAAGTGATTATGAATTCAATAGATTTTTAACACGTGGAAAAAATAGCGTTCAAACTGAATTTATTTTGCTTTGTTTTGGTTATAATATTAACAAATTACATTCAAAAATACAAAATGAAAAAACTCAGAATCATCTTCATGAATTGAAACCTACTGCCTAATTATGGAATAAATTAACTAGGCTTATTTTAGTGTGCTTAAAAATCAGAATTCTTTAAATAATTAATATTGTATTTCAAATATTTGGAGATTTGCTGGCTTAAACCGAAAAGGAGCATCGCTCCTGATTAAAATTTAATCATTTTGCGACACTCCCTTCACTTGTATTAATTAAATGCTAAAAATTATTATTTTCAAAATATATATTTGTAGACTTCTTTAAAACTTGATATGAAATTCTAAAGCTTGTACAAAACTTATATTCCTAGATACCAACATCTTTAATTTCTAAAATAAACTTACTACTATCATTTTAGCAAGTTCTCACATAACTTAAAATTATGTTAATCATATTAGGTATTTTGACATTTTAAAACATACGCTGGTGGTATATTTAACACTACTCTTTCTAAACTTATATCTTCAAAATAACTTCCTATATATCCCTTTTTAAGCAATGTATATTGAAATGTTATGAATAATCCATTCTTTTTTAATATATCTTTTGTTTTTTTCAATATACTATTTGACATATTCTTTGGCAAACTAGCAAATGGTAATCCTGATACAACATAGTCTACTTCTTTAATATTGTATTCTTTTAAATATTTATCTACATTTTCAGCTGAATCATTTACTATTACAACGTTATTATATTCACCATACTTTTCCTCTAGTTCTCTGCAGAATTCTTCATTATATTCTACGAGCATTAACATCGTATGATCCTTTATTTTTTTCATTAGTCTATCAGTAAACACTCCTGTTCCAGGACCATACTCCACAATACATTTTGCATGGTCAAAATCAATATCATGCGCCATTTTTTCCGCAAGCTTTTTAGAACTAGGAGCTACAGCTCCAACAGTTCTTGGCGACTTAAAATATTCCATTAAGAACTTTATCCACATAATAATACAACCCTCTCTATATTTTCTTAATTAGAATACATATTTTATTGAACTTAAACAAACTAAATAAAATATATATTCTATTATTAACAAAAGAGACTACCCCTCGATTTTTAAAAACTAGAGATAATCTAAAATATTCTATAAATTTCTTTCTAACTATTTTCTTATTTAATTACAGCACTTCTATATAGACATGCACAGTTTTAAAAGTACATCTCTGTTAGCGAATTTTACATAGCTAACAATGTTTAGATGATGAGTCTCCAACACAGTGTAAAAATCAAAAACTACTTTAGAATCCAAATTTTTTTCAACCTCTAAATTATAACATAATAAGGAAATAAATTCAATGTTTTACATAAACTAATTATATGAAAATTTATTATTTTAATTTTATTAAGGTCTAATAATTTAAAAATTACGAATAATCATGCTTATTCTTTACAAAACAAATATATTCATTATTATTTACAATATAATTTCAACCCCAAATGTAATCTTAGTATATTTCTTAGATTATAATATATGTTTAACTTTTTGCTTTATGTCTTCTTAAAAAGGAACATACATCATAAATATATATAGGGGATAATTCGATATCTATGCCTCCTAAACTTATCATTGAAGAAGCTTTACTAAAATTTTTATTTTAATCCAAGTTTCAAATAAATCTATTTTCTTTTCCATATGCTGTAGAATTATCCCCTTGTACTTATAAATCCTTCTTGATTAATATAAATAGAAAGTTATATTCAAAACTTTCTATGGATATATAGTTATTAATACATCCAATACAAAATAAAGGCATAAATCTGCATTGTAAAATAGCTACTTCAAAACAGATATCTATCCTCTATTTTGAAATAGCTAACACAAAATATAAAATTATAAATTTTCTTTTATAAGATTAATCCTCTTAACATATTCTTCATCACTTAAATATTTTTTCTGAGGATTCATTTCAAATACACCACCCCATGAATATCCATCTTTATACTTAGGAACTAAATGAAAGTGAAGATGTGGGAGAGTATCTGAATATGCTCCATAATTTATTTTATCAGGTGAAAAAGTTTTTTTAATCATAGCCGCCGCTCTAGTGACATCTTTCATATATAATTCTAATTCCTTATCATCCAATTCAAATAATTCTTTCACATGTTTATCATACGCAACAATGCATCTTCCTTTATGGCTTTGTTCTTTGAACAAATAAAGAGTTGACACTTCAAGCTTACATATTTCAATCATTAAATTATCAAGTTTTTCATCCTTATCACAATAAAGACAATTATTTTTATTACTCATATTTCGGTCTCCTAACCTAATTTTTTATAGACATATATTAATAACATTTTTATATTTAATAGTACAATTAATTATTTAGGATATACCTTTATATTCTTACAGACAATATAGAAGCTATCAAAATAATATTTTAGTACAGTTGAAATTAAAATTAGCTGCCTTAAAATAGCAATTTACTTTCTATCTTAAGACAGCTATAATAACTAAATTGAAACGTATCTAGAGATTATGATGATTTTGAGCTATTTTTATATTTTAATATTTTATTAGTCAAAAGAATTAATTTATACTACTGTTTCTTTCCAAACATTTTCATACTTATATCCAGTAAGATTTTCAACAATTGTTTTTGTTTCTGAAGTTACTTCTTCTTTTGAACCATTATTCTTTAGACGTTCAACTTCATCCACTAATATACCATGTGTTCTTTTATTAAGTTTGAAAGTTGCCGCACAAATTAATGCAATTACAAGTAAAGATATACATCCAACAGCTAAAAGAGTAGCTATAGTTGATACAACTTGTGGTGATTGAGTTGCCTGTCCTTTAACGAATCCGCTTTCTTGCAATACAACACCTATAACAAATGTAGCTATTGCCACACTGCTTTTTCTAGTAAATGTCATAACTGCTGCAAAAAGCCCTTCTCTTCTTTGTCTTGTAACCATTTCATCAACATCAGGAATGAATGGGAATACATTCCATGGAGTAAACTCTAATAAACTTCTTCCTACTTGATAAATTGTACCAATTACAAATAATAAAACAATATTCGATCCTAAATTTCCTACATAAAGTCCATAAAATGCTAATAAACATACAATCATAATAGAATAAGCCATCTTATATAAGTTACCTGGTCCAACTTTAATCATTAAGAATCCGCCTAATATTGTTACAGGAATACCAATGATGCTAAGTGAAAGTACATTCGCAGCAGTAGTAGATGAAACACCTAAATTAAATACACAGAAATATATAAATACTGAATTAAATAAGTCTTTAGCAGTAAATGAACATATATAAATTGCTAAATGCTGTCTAAATGCTCTGATCTTAAATGTTGAAACATAGTCACCAGCAACCTTTACAATAGTCATTAATTGTTCGCCAAAGCTCTTGCTTGTAGAACCATTTAATAGTTCTTGTTCCATTTCAGGTGTAAGGTCCCTTTCCCATGTTACTTTATGTGATATAAGTATACATATTGCATATATAATAGCAAAAACTAATCCATTAATGAAATATGCTTGTGGGCTCTTGTCACCAAAGAAAGCTATTAATCTTCCTGGAACAAAAGTAGCTAAAAATGTACCTGTTGCCGAAATAAACATTCTCGATGCTGATAATTTAGTTCTGTCAGTAAAATCTTTTGTCATTTCAGCAGGTAATGTCTCCCATGGAATTAATACCATAGCTGCAATTATTTCAAATAACAAATAAGTAACTAAATAGAATGCATAACTTCTTCCTGTTACCCATAGTAATACGTAATCTGCCATTAACGGAGCTCCGATTAATAAGAAGAAACGACGTCTACCAAAAAGTTTTCCAAGTTTAGTTTTATAGAAGTTATCAGATATACTACCGATAAATAAACTAGCAACTGCATCCACTATACGAGCGATAGCGATAATAGAAGCACCTTCTATCGGTGTTAATCCTGCAAATGTTGTATAGAAAAATAGTAAGAAAGCTCCAATAATGGTGAATGCTCCACCACCCATTAAATCAACTAGTCCATAACCAACGCCTCTAGCTATCGTGATTTTTCTATTATTATTTGACATATATTTTTCCTCACTTTCATCAATTAAGTGTTCCCGAATTATTTTTCATCAAATCCAAAATATTCTTTTGCATTGCTGTAGCATATACCCTGAACAATTCTTTTAAGTAATTTATCATTTTTAGGTACTTCTCCGTTTTCTACCCATTCTCCAATTAAATTACAAGCAATTCTTCTAAAGTATTCATGCCTAGTATATGATAAGAAACTTCTAGAATCAGTTAACATTCCAACAAAGCGTCCTAGCAATCCAAGGTTTCCTAATGCCTTCATTTGTTCAATCATTCCATCCTTATTATCATTGAACCACCACGCTGCACCAAATTGCATTTTTCCTGGAATACCATCTCCTTGAAAGTTTCCTATCATAGTTCCAAGAACATAGTTATCCTTTGGATTTAATGTATATAAAATTGTTTTTGGAAGAGAATTTTCTCTGTCTACAGAATCTAAAAGTCTAGAAAGTGGATAAGCTATGCTTTCATCATTAATTGAATCAAAACCTGTATTTACTCCTATTTTTTCAAGCATTTTTGTATTATTACTTCTAAGAGCTGCAATATGGAGCTGCATAGTCCACCCTAATTCATGATAAAGCTTGAATACATGTCTTAATGTATAAGTTTTATACTTCTTTTCTTCATCAATGCTTATAGATTTACCTTCTAAAGCTTTAGCAAATATTGCTTCTGCTTCTTCTTTTGATGAATCTGCATAAACTACTACACCATCTATACCATGATCTGCTATTCTGCATCCAACTGAATGGAAAAATCTTATTCTTGAATCAAGAGCTTTTAAAAATTCATCATAATTATTTATAGATACTTCAGATACTTTTTCTAAATCTTTTACCCAAGAAACAAAACCATCTAAATTGATTTCAATTCCTTTATCTGGTCTAAGAGTGGGTAAAACATTTACATTAAAGCTAGCATCTTCTTTAATTTTTATATGATATTCTAATGTATCTATGGGATCATCTGTTGTACATATAGTTTCAACGTTTGATTTTATAATTAAATCTCTAACATTAAAACCTTCTCCATTTAATAATTCATTAGCTCTCTTCCAAATTTCAGGAGCAGTATCTTCATCAAGCGGTTCATATATTCCAAAGAATCTTTGAAGTTCTAAATGAGTCCAATGATAAAGAGGATTTCCTATAGCCATAGGTATCGTTTGCGACCAAGCTAAGAATTTGTCATAATCACTTCCATCTCCTGTAATGCATTTTTCATCTATACCATTACTTCTCATAGCTCTCCACTTATAATGATCACCATAAAGCCACGCTTCAGTTATATTACTGAATTTTTTGTTTTCATATATTTCTTTTGGATCAATATGACAGTGATAATCAATAATAGGCAAGTTCTTAGCATAATTATGATATAAATCTATAGCTGTTTGATTAGATAGTAAAAAATTCTCATCCATGAAATTTTTCATATTCTTCATCCTACTCTCTCAAATAAATATTTTATATTTGTAAAGCATTGAATATTTGGGTTAATAACACGCAGTATATAAATTCACGTACATTATTGTAATTTGCATTTACTCAATACTTTACCACAACGTTTTCTTAAATTTTATATATTAACCTTATTGTTATGTTTTGGATTCTTATATTCTTATATTCGCTAATTTAACTTCCTTACCTTATAATACTAAAAGTTTTATATCATCCTTTTAGTATAAGTGCAAAGTTGTTAATTAGCATTGCTTATGTTATAATGTACTTCATATTAATTTTCTTAAACATTCTTTATCGTTCTTCACTTATATTATTTGGCAGAATATAATAAATGAAGAATGATAAAAATGTTTATTTTTTTGCATCTTCGAGCATTATCTCTGATTATTTACAATCTAAATATTTTTCTAAAGTTGCTCTAACTGCACCAGCACCTGAAATCAATTCATTGAAATAACCTTCAATTTTCTCGCCTAAACCTATAGTGTAAAGATTTACTCCAAAAATTTCTTCATTTATAAGTATTGATTTTAAGCTACTTTCTACTGATTCTTTAGAACCTAATTTTATATCTGCTACATATTTTCTTAATTCATCTAATAAAGGATCTGGACTTAACTCCATAACATTACCATTATCATCTAATCCCATTAGATATCTGCACCAGCCTGCTATAACTAGAGGAATGTATTTAAGTTCTTTAGCATCTAAATCTTCTCTCTTACTATAAGCTTTAATTGTTTCTCCAAATCTTATACCAACTTTTTGAGATGTATCTGAAGCAATTCTTTGTGGTGTATCAGGTATATATGGATTTGGAAGTCTAACTTCAACTACCTCTTTAATGAAATCTTCTGGATTTAATATTCCTGGATTTACAACAACAGGCATTCCTTCTTCATATCCAATTTTTTCAACTAACTTCTTTAAAGCTGGATCTTTCATTTCATCTGCAATTAAATCAAATCCAAGTAAGCATCCAAAAACTGCTAGAGACGTATGTAGTGGATTTAAACACGTAGTTACCTTCATTGTTTCAACTCTTTCCACAGTTTCTCTATTTGTTAAAAATACACCTGCTTCTTCTAAAGGCATACGTCCATTTGGGAAGTTATCTTCTATTACAAGATATTGAGGCCCTTCTGCATTTACAAAAGGTGCAATATAAGTATTTTTGCTAGTTGTTACAATCTTAGTGCTATCAAAACCAACTGCTTCTAATGTATTCTTAACACTTTGAGATGGTCTAGGTGTAATTTTATCTATCATACTCCAAGGGAAAGATACCTTTTTAGTATCATTGATATATTCAAGGAACCCTTTATCAACTAATCCATTCTCAACCCAGTTCTTTATCATTGTTTCCATTGCATTGTGAAGCTTCTCACCATTCTTTGAACAATTATCCATACTTACAAAAGCTATTGGAAGTTGTCCGTTTTGATATCTTACATATGCTAGGGACGCAACTTTAGCTATAATACTTACAGGATGCTCTAGACCATCTGTTGTATCTTGTTGTGATAAATTCTTAACACTATAACCTTTTTCTGTTATTGTAAAGCTTGCTATTTGTAAAGATGGATTTGAAAATATCTCTTTTAACCTATTCCAATCTTCTTCTCTTGAGTAATCACCAGCTAAGCTTTCGCCTATACTTCCTACTACCTTTTTATCTAGGCTACCATCTGGTTTCATAATTACTAGTAAGCTTAAATTATCATAAGGAGAATAAATTTCATCTATAATTTCATAGTCATATCCTTCTACAGCAACAATACCAGATTTCGCTTTCCCAGTATTTAAAAGTTCCTGTTGTAGTATTGCTATAAATCCTCTGAATATATTTCCTGCTCCAAAATGAACCCATGTAGGATTTTCTTTAGTTGATGCTGACATCTTATCATAATCAAACTTTGGAATTTCAATCCCAGCTTTTTCCCATAAATCACTATTTTTGATACTTTCTTTACTTAATACTATTTTGGCGTTATTCATTTTTTTCACCTCTTTAAAACTATTGCTAATAAAGTCAATACTATTAATTATCTTTTGTATCTTAAGATTCTATGAGCCAAAATTTTTTTAATCAAAATTTTAGTTTATCTCTTTTATTTATTTCTTTCAAGAGAATCCCATATTCCCCATAAATACATAATTCCAAGTGCTCTATCATAAAGTCCATAACCTGGTCTGCATTGTTCATTCCAAATATGTCTTCCATGGTCTGGTCTTACATATCCAGTAAATCCAACTTCGTGATAAGCTTTAACTATATCACATATATCTAATGAACCATCACAAGTTCTATGAGATGTTTCAATAAAATCACCATTCTCATAAATCTTAACATTTCTAATATGAGCAAAAGCAATCCTATTACCGAATTCTCTTATCATAGCTGGTACATTATTATTTGGATCTGAACCTATAGCACCACTGCAAAGAGTTAAGCAATTATATGGATTATCAACAAGCTTTAATAATCTTGCTAAATCATCTCTGTTCTTAACTATTCTTGGTAACCCAAATATTGGCCAAGGTGGATCATCCGGATGTACTGCCATTTTAATATCATTTATTTCAGCTACAGGAATAATTTGTTCTAAGAAGTATTTTAAGTTATTCCATAAGTCTTCTTCTGTTACATTCTTATATGCTTCAAAAAGTTGTGATAAATTCTTTAGTCTTTCTGGTTCCCAGCCTGGCATTGTAAGATCTGGATTAGACGCAATTTTGTTAACTAACTCCATTGGATCAATATCTTTAATCTTTGCTTTTTCATAAAAAAGAGCTGTTGATCCATCTTCTGCCTTCTTGAATAAATCTGTTCTAAGCCAGTCAAATACAGGCATGAAATTATAGCAGATTACTTTAACACCAACCTTAGCTAACTTTTCTATTGTCTTTTTATAATTTTCTATATATTTATCTCTTGTTGGTAAACCTAATTTAATGTCTTCATGAACATTAACGCTTTCAACAACATCCATATTAAATCCATACTTGTCAGCTGATTTTTTTACTTCAAGGATCTTTTCCATTGGCCATTCTTCACCTGCTGCCATATCATGAAGAGCCCAAACAATTCCTCCAACTCCAGGAATTTGTTTTATTTGTTCAAGTGTAACGGTATCATTGCCTTCTCCGTACCATCTAAAACCCATTTTCATAGTAATGTCCCTCCTGTCACTTCATTTAATTATAATTTCAATATATAATATCTCAAAACATATATAAAATTAATACACTTAAATTTAATGCTGCTTATATATAAGCCTCACCTCCTTTAATTTAAAATAATAATCTTAGTATTACATGATTATTTAACAGCTTTGATCATATTAAAACTTAAATCAATCTTTATTTAAAATAATTAGGATACTTCTCTTTTATTTTATTTTTATCAAAAGTAACCATATTTAAATGTTCCTTCATAAAGTCTTCTGCTATCTCTGGGCTCTTGTTTTTTATAGCATTAAAAATTTCTTTATGCTGAAGATAAATATTGTCCCAGCTAGAATTAGTTACTAATCTAAGCATACGAATTCTTTGAAACTCAGTACTGCCATCATTAATACTATTCCATACTCTTTTTTTATTACTTCCCTCGAAAATTATCTTATGAAATTCTTCATCTGCCTCAAATAACTTTTTATAATCATTATTTTCTATATACATTTTTTGAAGTTTCAAATTCATTTCTAAAGCTAGTACATTTTCTTGTGAAAATTCTTTACAAGCTTCCTTTACAACTGCTCTTTCTAAATGTTCACGTAAAAATCTTCCTTCTTCAACTGCAGATAAATCAATTAAAGAAACAACTGTGCCTTTTTGAGGATAAATATTAACTAGCCCCTCTTGAGCTAATCTAACAAGTGCTTCTCTTACTGGAGTTCTACTCACACTATACTTTTCCGAAAGTTCCTTTTCAGAAATGCTAGTACCAGGCTCAAGATATAAATTAATAATTTCATCTCTAAGTTTATAATATATAGTTTTACTTGTTGTATTCTTATTTACCTCTAAAGCCATTTTTATATTCTCCCTTACTTTCAAGTCCTACCATACTTGTATGGTAGTTATATTTATATTTTATCATAAGTATTTTAAAAAATCTATTACTAATCGATACTGCCATACTTGTATGGTAGTTATGTTTTAATAATAATCATAACCGTTTACAATGTCAAGATAAATATTTAATTATTTTTTGAAATGCATCAACTTACAATATAGTTAGCAATAATGAGAAAACAGTAGAAAAATGCAATATAATTGCGCGTATTTCATATATACGCCGATTTTTTAGGCCTTGAGTATAATATTGGTTAGATATATTATCAATATGGAAATTTATTATGTTTGAAAGGGGAATATTATGCTGAAAAATATTAAAATTATCAATAGCGTTATTTTGATGGTTATCTTATCAACGGTTGTATCGTTATCTATCGCAATAATTGGTTATAACAACATGAAAACGATTAACTCAAATTCATCATCAATGTACACAATTGCATTAACAAGAATTATTAAAACTGAGGAAATTAGACAAACATTCTTAAATATTCGGTTAAATGTCAATAGAATTTCTATATCTGAATTTAATGATGATGATGTAGCAGCTATAGATAATGACTACTCTGCCATAAACAAAATGGTGGAAGATTACGAAAACCTATCGCTTAGCACTATAGAAACAAACAATTTATCTGAATTTAAGAAGGACTCCTCAGCTTATTATGAACAAATTAAGAATCTTGAAAAAGGCAATAAATTATATGGTATAGATTTAGAAAAATTTAATCAATTGGGAGTTGAAATGCAACTTTTTCTTGATAATTTAGTAACTTATAGTTCAAATACTGCTAATGCTCTACATAATGACAATATGAGTTTATACATTAGAAGCACTAAAATCTTTTTTATCACTTTCTTCATTGGTTTTATTCTTCAGATACTTGTTTCCTCTTCTATAATCTTGGTTATAAGAAAGTCTATAAAAGAAATAATGTCCGATTTGGATAATGTTGCTGCGGGTGACTTTAGTTTCGAAATAAACACTAATTTAAAAAACGAATTTGGCAGAATGAAAAAATCACTCAAAGTAACAATTTCAAACATCTCCTCAATGCTCGAAGAAGTGCAAAATTCAGCAAATGTTGTAAATATACAAGCAACTAATTTATTAGGAGCTTCAGACGAAATGTCTTCTTCTGCACAGGAAATTAATGCTGCTGTTCAAGAAGTAGCTAATGCTGCCACTGAACAATCTAGTGACCTAATGAATGTAAAAACTTCATTGGATAGTTTTGCTGATTCACTAGATCAAATAACCTCATCAATTAATGATGTAAACTCAAATATACATAATATTAGTTCAATGGCCGAAGATAGTAACTCTAAGTTAGAATTTTTATTTAATTCTATTAAAGATGTAAACGAATCTTTTGATACTGTAAGAAATAAAGTTGTTCAATTAGATAATCATGTTGAACAAGTAAATAACATAACTACTATTATAAATTCAATTGCTGATCAAACTGATTTATTAGCATTAAATGCTGCAATTGAGTCTGCTCGCGCAGGGGAAGTGGGGCGTGGATTCTCTGTAGTTGCAGAGGAAATCAGAAAACTCGCGGAACAATCTAAAGTATCTGCCAGTAATATAAGTGGCTTGATTACTAATATTAATAACGAAGCCCAAATAGCGGTTAAGACTACTGATTTAGGTAAAGATAGCTTAAATAATCAATCAGTCCTTATTGAAGATTCTATAAAATCTTTTGCTTTAATATTTAAGGCTATAAATACTATATTGCCTAGAGTTGATAATATAAATAAATCTATTGAAAATATAAATATTGAAAAAGATCTCATAATCTCAAAAACGTTAGATATTTCTGGAGTATCAGAAGAAAATGCAGCTTCATCTGAAGAAATAGCAGCCTCAGTACAACAAATAAATTCATCTTTTAATGATGTAGCAACTTCAGCTCAAACTTTATCAAATTTAACAACCTCTATGATGAACGAAGTAAGTAAATTTAAATTATAATTGTTGTTATATATAACTTAAGATATATTTTGCAATTTTAAACTAGAGAGAATTATATCTAAATTAAAATGGAGGATAATTATGAAAAATTTTAAATTTCTAAATGTTACACTTGTAATAGTTTTGATGACGACTATATTAACAGGCTGCGGTTCAAAGAATGTTTCCAAATCAACTCAGCCTATTACTTTAAATATAATAGATGTTTCAGGAAGCATGCAATTAGTCGGAGATTCCATAGATCAATTTAAAGCTGCAAACCCTGATTTAATAGGAGATGTCGTAGTAAAAAAATCTACTGCATTAGAGGTTCCATCTTTATTAAAAGCTCAAATTTTATCTGAAGATATGAAAACAAATTTGATTTTTACTGGAATTGATGGTCTTTCCACATGTATTGATAGAGATGTTATAGAAAATATTATGCCTGCATATGGCAGCAGATTTCCTGATTTAGAAAGTAATTATAGTTCTGGTGCTAAAGCCACTTATGATTTAGTAAAGGGTTATGCGATAACTTATGTGTATTCACCTAGCGGCCCATTCTTTACTTATAACCCAGATACCGTACAAAATATACCTAAAACGCCTGATGAGCTTTTGGCTTTCGCTAAAGCTAATCCTGGAAAGTTCACATATGCAAGACCCGCGGGTTCAGGACCAGGCAGAATTTTTCTTCAAGGGTTACCATATATTCTTGGAGATAAGGATCCCAAAGATCCTAAAACTTGGGACAAGACTTGGGCTTATCTTAAAGAATTGAATCAATACATAGATTATTATCCTGCTAAAACTGGTACTACATTCACAGAATTAAAAGACGGAAAAAGATCTATTATAGCAAGTCAGTTAGGATGGGATATGAATCAGAGAATCATAGGTGGTATTCCACAAACTTATCAAGGATTTGTATTAAACAATACTACATTGGTTGCAGATGCTCAGTATATGGCAATTCCAAAAGGACTTAGCGATGAACAAAAAAATGTAGTTTTAAAACTAATGGCATGGCTTATGATGCCAAAGATGCAAGCAATAACATACGATAGCGGTTATTTTTATCCTGGACCTTCTGTAAAAAATGTTTCACTTGATATGGCTCCAAAAGAAAGTCAAGATAAAATAAAACCAGCTATAAGACAATCTTATGAAGATTCTATTAATACACTTCCAAATTCGACACAATTAGATACAACTAAATTCATGGACGCTTTGAATATGTGGGATCAATTATTTGGAACTAAAGTAAAAAGATAATAATGGAATTAAGAAACGTGCTATATTGCTGAATCAAACAATATAGCACGTTTTTATATCCTAAATCTATAATTAATAATTACTTACTTTGCTTTACATCCTCATCTAACAGATGATAAGGATAAGTAGATACAATTATGTTATCATTCTTCAATAAGGTTTCTCTAATAAAGAAACTTGTATGATTATGTAAAACCTCACCAAATCTTTCATTAGTAACAAATTGAGGCACTATTACTGTTATCTTCTCATCTTTAGCTGTTGAATTTGCAATCAATTCTATATTCTTTAATAAAGGAGTAACCACAGCTCTATATGGAGAATATTTTGCGACAAGTAATATATCTGTATCTAACTCACTCCATCTAGATTTTAATTTTTCCATAGCTTCCTTGTCTGGCGAAATATTAAGAGCAATAACATTATCGCTTACACTTTGAGCATATTGCAACGCACCTATTGTTGCTTTATTTAAGCTAGCAATTGGAACTATCACAATATGAGTATATTTCTTTCTTAAATCCACCTTTTTCAGATTTAATTGACTAATACTTAAACCACAAGCCACTTTATCGTAGTGTTTTTTTATTCTTAGCTGAATTACAATTATGATTGGAATTAAAATTGCAACTATAAATGCACCTTCACTGAATTTTTCAATTAAAATTATTATCGTTGTTAATAAAGTAACAACAGAACCAATACCGTTGATTATTGCACGTTTTACCCAACCCTTACCTTTTTCTTTTCTCCAATGATTCACCATTCCAAATTGTCCTAGAGTAAAAGATATAAATACTCCTATAGCATATAGCGGAATCAACCTATGAGTATCGGCCTTAAATACAATAACTAAAATACAAGCTATACATGATAATGCAACGATTCCAAAAGAAAAACTAAGTCGTTTACCTCTAATAGTGAATTGTCGTGGTGCAAAACCATCCTTCCCAACTATATACATTAGCATTGGAAATCCTGTATATGCTGTATTGCATGCCATAAGTAAAATTACAGCAGTGCTAAACTGAATTATATAGTACATTATGCCATTGCCGAAAATAGCAAATGCTATTTGTGAAACAACTGTAGGACCATTTGCTATTGGTACAGCTGTATAAAATATGGCAAGCACCGAAGTTCCTCCAAATATGAAAAATATTAAAGCTGCTAATAATATCATAACAGTCTTTGCACTTTTTTGGCTCGGTTCCTGAAAATTTGGAACAGAATTACTTACTGCCTCCACTCCAGTTAAAGCAGAACATCCTGATGAAAAAGCTCTTAAAATAAGAAATATCGATACATTTTCTGTAGTATTTGCCGGGATAGAATACATTGGTTCTGGATGAATATTTAATATAAAGTACTTAAACAAACCATAAAGTATCATAAAAGCCATGCTAAAAATAAAAATATACGTAGGTATGGCAAAAATTTTTGAAGATTCACTTATACCTCTTAAATTTAAAATAGTCAAAACTATAATTATTATTAAAACAAACATGACTTTATATTCTGTCAAATTGCTAAATGCAGAAATAATAGCATCCGCACCTGCGCTGGCGCTAACTGCGACAGTAAGTATATAACTAATTATTAGACCTGCACCAGCTGCTAAGCCAGATTTTTTCCCTATATTTTCATTTGCTACTTTGTAAGCTCCTCCACCTTGAGGATAAGCCCTAATAATCTGAATATACGAAATTGTTAATATTATTAATAATCCTATAATCATAAAAGAGGTCCATGTTAACCACTGATATGCTGCTACACCTAGAACTATTAAAACAAAAAGAATCTCCTGAGCAGCATAGGCAACAGATGATATTGCATCACTTGCCATAATTGCTAATCCAAAAGGAATATTATACTTTTCATTACATCCTTGTTCATTTGATAAAGGTTCTCCTAATAAAACATCTAAAAACTTTGTAAGCATTTATTTTCCCCCTATATTATCATACGAAAAATATTGTATGTAATAATGAAATCAAAAGCAATATTCTAATTATTGCATATATTGAAGAAAAATGTAGAATTTGCCTCATGAATACGAATACATATATAATTATCACTGATTTCTTCTTTTAATGAATTATTTTTAACTTTGTTATTACACCTGTATTTCAATTTAATTTCCACATATTAGCCTTAATTAATCACTTGACTTATAATAATTATAAATATAGCTTTATGATTTTAATATATATTAAGAAATTCTGATTTAGTATGATTAAAGTTTTCCTAATTTAACTCAAAATTATTACAAATTTCAAATCTTTGATTTGTATTTTGAAACAGTAATTCTATAAATATCTCAATTCTACTTCATGAAAACTAATAAATTTAAATATACAAGTTAATCTTACTAAAATGGACTTCTATATTTTTGTAATTTTACGGAATAATTGTTACTAAAATAATAATGATATTACCTTTAATCTTTTTTGCTTTTACTCATTATTTTGATATAATCAAATTGTAAAGCTAATATATAAGAGGAGGATTTTATGGCACAAAACCATATATGTGAATTATGCAATAGAAATGTTTCTAGCATTACTAAACATCACTTAATTCCCTTAGAAAAAGGCGGAGAAAAATTTAAAACACTCTCTTTATGTTCAACCTGTCATAGACAAATTCATGCTCTTTTCACGAATCGTGAATTAGCAACACACTATCGAAGTCTTGAATCATTAAAGAAAGATATAAAGATAGTTAAATTTCTTAAATTCATTCAGAATATTCCCGGTGATTCTTATTTAGACATAAAAAAATCAAGACATGTACGAAAAAGTTGTTAGGATGATATTTAGATATTTTATGTGCAAAAATAATGGCAATAATCTTACTAAGATTATTGCCTAAAATTATATAATTTATCAACTCTGAATTTGTATGATAATAAGTTTTGATCCCATTATAATAATTTTATTATATATTAGTTTATTTTAAAATACATAGGCTGTAATGCTAATCCACTTTTTTCTGATATAAATATATTTCCTTTGCACTGGAATCCTGCCTTTTTATAAAAATTAATTGTATCTAATCTTGCATTCAAATATAAACATATAACTCCAAACTCTTTAGCCTTAATTTTATGTCTTTTTAACATTTCAATGCCAATGCCTTTACCCACATATTTTTCACTAACAACTATATTTGTCATTTTACCATTCATATTATAATTAGTCATTCTGGAATATGCAACAACAGTGCCCTCATCTAATGCTACCAAATGTATACTGCTATAATCTAATTCATCATAGTCGTATTTATGAATTTTATTATATGGTTTAAAAAGTATTTTAAACCTTAATTCAGATACTTCTTTAAACTCCTTACTTTTATAATTTATAAATTCATATGTAATATTATTCATATTTCTTCCCCAACTTCTATATTATTATAATTATATTATACACTATATTCATAATAATTGAATATTTATTCACAATTTTATTTATTATTGTATATTTTATTTAATAACTATAGCTCTCGGTCTATGTTGCTTTAGAAATACTAATAAATATATTTTTTATCTTGAACAAACTTTATTATATTAAATTACAAAAATATAAAACTACCAACTAAGCACTTATCTAGCAACCTAATTAGTAGTTATAAAATAAACTATACTTTTCTATTAATTTTATGTAAAAACAAATATTACGATTTATCTTCCCATTTTCTCTTTGCCTTCATTACGTTTTCTTCGCTTAATTTTGTTTCCTCCACTATATCTCCCATTCCGCAACCTTTATCAAGCATCTCTTTTGCTTTTTCCATGGCTTTTTCATGTTCACCTTTTCTTAATTTTTCCATTAAAGTTCCTCCTCTTTCGACTCATACTAACTCTAAATCTAGTATTACCTGTGAACACTTTTTTATTCAGCTTTTATGATAGCTTCTTCATCACTTTTTTCATGCATCCAATCTTTATTTTATTTCTTTATTTCCATCTTCTTCTGAAAAAATTATATTAATATGTAGTTCAGAATTTCATCCTCATCTATAATTTTTTTAGCAAGAATTCTATTTTCATCTACATGAATATACGTATATCTATTAGGTTTTATTGATGGAGCAATATCAATAGCTTTTTTATAATCTTTCTTTTTCATTTTTAAAGTTTTTGCATGCTCGAAAAAGTTTGTTTCTTTTAATATCTTCGATATTCTTTCAAATCTATGATCTTGTACTTTCGCCATAATATATGTTGCAATTCCAACCTGTATTCCATGAAGCTGAGGCATTTCTAAAAATTTATCTAATGCATGAGATATTAGATGCTCTGAACCAGAGGCCGGCGAGCTATCACCTGCTATTTCCATAGAAATACCATTCAATATTAATGAATCCACTAATTCCTTCAGAAACAAATCATCTTTAATATTTTTAAACTCAGTTCTTATAAAACTATTAACTGCTTTCTTAGAAATCATAGTAGCAAAATCATCAATAATTATCCTTCCATTTTCTTCTTCAAATTTCCAATCATACAACGCAGTGATATTTGATACTAAATCTCCTATCCCCGAATATATAAATTTTTCTGGTGCACTCTTAATAACATCAATATCTACAATTATTCCATAAGGAGTTTTAGCTGGCAGAGACATCCTCTTGCCATTAACTAAAAGAGATGCACCTGCACTTGAAAAACCATCATTAGAAGTTGAAGTTGGAATACTAATAAACGGTAATTTTCTCAAAAAGCTCATGTACTTAACAGCATCTATAGCCTTTCCTCCACCTACTCCAATTAAAGCTTCTACGTCGTTTGATATTTCAAAAGCTTTTACACTAATCTTTTCGAAATTTACATCTGATATTGTTTCTATTCTTGAAATATCTATATTAGCTTCTTTTAAAGAGTTGCATATAGAATCTCCAAACAATTCTTCTAGACCCTCGCCAAAGCATATTAAAACACTTTTAAACATGGCTTTCTTAATCAAGTTGCCTACATTATTTATATTTCCTTTTCCTACCTCTAAAATAGAAGGGATAGCTATTCTATGAGTTGACGTCTTCATTCATTTCACTCCTCAAAAGTATTTTCAATTTTTTAAAATATCAATTTTTATATCTTGAAATTAGCTTTCCCTAGGTGGAAAATAAAAAACATTTATTATTTTAAATCATTAACTACTTTGTTTATCTTATCTGCCTTATCCAAAGCTTCTGTCCATAATTCCTTTGAAGGAATTATTTTTTCTACCGTTGTATACGCTTCTCTTATAATTGGTATATTAATAAGGTTTGTACTTTGAATAGACATCAATATAAACCAGCACACACCTATAAGAGCTGCTATTCTTATGATACCTGCTATTGCTTTAATTAATATATAAAGAGCAATAATAGCAACTATTATTAAAACTATAGTATTTGTTGTTAAATGTATTGGCGTATTTTTTATCAAGCTATTTACTTTATCCATTTGTTTCCTCCCAAGTTAGATAGTTAATATTATATTAAACTTGCTCACTAGTATACTTCCATAAATTTTAATTTTTCTTATGCTTATAATAGCGGTTGCTTTGGTATAATTAATGCACAAATTATATATAAGAGTAATCCTGATCCCGCACAAACAATCAAAATTGCCCACCCAATTCTGACTAATGTTGAATCAAGTCCAAAGTATTCAGCTATCCCACCGCATACCCCTGCTAACTTTTTATCTGTTGCTGATAGATAGAGTCTTTTCTCCATAATAGATTTCCTCCTAAATTGCTATAACATATCATTTGAACATAGTTCTTTTTCAAAATTATATCACTTTAGAATTCTATTTACTATTATTGAGGTATATATTTTTTAGTGCTAATATACGTTCATACACATCATTACTAAAACATTATATTTGTATATTTAAAAATTCTATATAGGAATCTGATTATTTTTTCAGCTTTCTACCCCAAAAGGCATTACATCCTTGTCTTACATAATATATCTTTTAAATCTAGCGTAATAAAGGGAAAGAACAATTCACTAACACATGAACCATTCTTTCCCTTTTAATAATTTATAATAGAAATCATAAAATTATCACTTATTATGGAAATATTTTAATCTGTATACTACATAATAAACAGTTTATCTTTCCCTTGTTTTTAATCTATTTCATATATCCACCTTTCATTGGTGATACTGCATGTTCTGAAAAAATCTTTAGAATTCCAGATTCGTATTTTGATTTTCGTGGTTTCCAATTCTTTCTACGTTCTTCAAAAACTTTCTCCACTTCTTCTTTACTGCATTTTTTTCCCTTTATACCAACGATCTGTAATACTCTATTAGGAATACTAATTTCAATCAAATCATCTTCTTCAATTAATGCAATTGGTCCTCCTACTGCGGCCTCTGGTGATACGTGTCCAATTGCCGGTCCTTTAGAAGCTCCTGAGAATCTACCATCTGTTATTAACGCTATACTAGCAGATAATTCTTCATCCGAAGCAATTGCTTCTGTTGTATAGAACATTTCTGGCATTCCGCTACCTTTTGGTCCTTCATATCTTATAATAACCGCATCCCCTGGACGAATTATTTTTCTTAAGACTGCATCAATAGCTTCCTCTTCACTATCAAAAGGTTTTGCTTTTAGTATAGCCTCATGCATTTCTTTAGGAACTGCAGAATGTTTTACTACAGCACCTTCTGGCGCTATATTTCCCTTTAATATCGATACAGAACCATTAGTACCAATAGCATCATTGAATGGACGAATAACATCTTCTTTTTTTAGTCCTACTTTTTCAAGATACTCATTACACTTCTCATAATATCCGTTAGTTTTTAATTCTTCTAAGTTTTCACCTAAAGTCTTCCCCGTTACAGTCATAACATCCAAATGAAGCAAGTGCTTTAGCTCTTCCATTATTGCTGGTACACCACCTGCATAATAGAAATATTGCGCAGGCCATTTTCCAGCAGGACGTATGTTTAGTAAATAATGTGCATCTTTGTGTATTCTATCAAAAGTCTCTTCATCGATATACAATCCAAATTCATGAGCTATAGCAGGTAAATGCAACAGTGAGTTAGTAGACCCCGATATAGCTGCATGAACTAATATAGCATTTTCAAAGGATTTAATTGTAACAATATCTTTTGGACGAAGATTCATTTTAGCTAGTTCAACAGCTTGTCTTCCTGCTTTTAACGCTACTTCTTCTAAATCTTCACATGTTGCTGGCATCAATGAGCTACCTGGAAGCATTAATCCAAGTGCTTCTGCCATAACTTGCATTGTAGCTGCTGTTCCCATGAATGAACAAGCTCCGCAAGATGGGCATGCGTTTTCTTTATAAAAAGTTAATTTTTCTTCTGAAATTTCCCCTCTTTGGCACATTGCACTATAGGCACCTATTTGTTCTAGTGTCAATAAATCAGGACCTGCTTCCATTACTCCTCCAGTAACCATAATAGCTGGTATGTTTAGCCTTCCGATTGACATAAGATGTGATGGAACTGCTTTATCACAACTTGAAATAAATACGCCTCCATCGAATGGTGTTGCATTAGCATGGATTTCTATTAAAGACGTTAATGTATCTCTAGACGCTAATGAGTAATTTATTCCATCATGCCCTTGTGACATTCCATCACAAATATCTGTTGCAAAGTATCTAGCACCTTTCCCACCTGATTGTGTAATTCCCTCAACTGCTCTGTTAGCAAATTTCAATAGATGAGCACTTCCTGGATGACTATCTCCAAATGTACTTTCTACTATAATTTGTGGCTTTGATAAATCTTCTGTTGTCCATCCCATTCCTCTTCGAAGTGGATCCATCTCTGGAGCAATTTTTCTTACTTCTTGACTAATCATACTATTTCTCTCCTTAATCTTTATTTGACACCGTTTAAATACATCTGATGTATTTATGATATCACATCTGATGTATTTGTCAATTTTTTTTGAATTCATTGTTTTAATTCTTATTTTTCTATAAAAAGCAATATAAAACATGCACATTCATCTGATGTATTTAAAATAGCAGCAAAAAAATACACCTTTCTCCAAAACAAGAGCAGATGTATTTCATCAAGTCAAAACAATTAGTAATTTTTTTCCTTCGCTATAATACTTGAGATATTCCTTCGATTATATACTAAATGTAAGAGCATCGCATCATGGGCTCCATTAGCATTATGTTCCTTAATTGAATTTAAAATTTCCCTATGCGTCTCTATTGTTTCATTACGTAATTTTCTATTTGTAATATCTATAAATATAGTAATAGATCTGTTAATTATTGGAATTAAATTAACAATAACCAAATTCTTACTACTCTTAGCTATTGCAGTATGAAATTCTATATCTTTCTCTAAATACGGTTCATTTTTCAAGATAAGGCTCTCTATTTCGTCACACAGGCTAGACATTTGTTCGATTTCTTCCTCAGTAGCTTTTGTAGCAGCTATAGATGCTATTGATGGTTCTATCATAAATCTTACTTCCAATAAATCAAGCGCTAATTTATATTTATCTTTTACAAACGTTAATCCTAGGGGATCATCAGCAATACCACATTTATCAGAAATAAAAGTTCCAGCTCCACGTCTAATTTCTAAAACATTCCGTGAAACCAGAGCCTTTATAGCTTCTCTTATAGTGCTTCTTCCTACATTAAGGCTACTTGCAAGATTATATTCATTAGGTAACTTATCTCCAGATTTCCAATCATTATCTATAATCAATCGAACAATTCTTTCTGAAGTTTGCTCTCCTAGTGATTTTGTTGAACTATTTGTATCATTAAAACTCAATTCTCTAATATCTGACATATTGCCTCCAAATGCTACTATCTTGCAGCTTAAAAGTTCTTTCAAAAGTATTTTCTAACCCTGCCAACTTAACTCGCTTTATTATTTTAAAAAATAAGTTTTATCCCCCAAGTTATACACCCGCTGTTAAGCATGATAAATAATATGGAGGACAATTAAAATGTTAGCATTCACTTATTATAATACTTAAAAATACAACAATTTAAAAGACCTTTTAAATATATTTTTAATGCACCAATTTTCCTCTTTAAAATCCTATACGCTTTCCATAATTATTTATAAAGTATTTAAATTCTCTATCTACTATAATCTACACTGCTTTAGTATTAAAACTTTTCAAAGATTCTGATTAATTATTATTCATTTATAAAAGCTAGCTACGCCGCCCTCCACTTCCGTTTATTTTTATAATCTCATAATCCCCGATGTATACGCAATTATATCACTAAATCCTTATATAATAAGCCATTTAGCATTTAATAAATTCATAGTTTTTTGTACAATAAAAAACAGCCCTAAGTTATAACACTTAGAGCCAAATATTTTATTGTATAATTAATTATTGTTCTTTCGTGCAAAATACGGCATTATAAATCCTAGCCCAAGTAATACAAAAGGAGTTATAATATTAAGAACTAATTGAAATTTATCAGCTGTATACATACCACTAATACATGCAAAAGCAGTAAATGCAAAACACCATGCTCCAATTATAATACCAACAGTTCTGTTTTTTACAAATTGATATTCTGGCTTGAATTTTTCTCCTGCTTTTTTCAATGCAATATAAGCAGCAAATACCCATAAATAACGAAGTGGCATACACACAGCATTTAATTTTACTAGCCATTTCACTAGCTCGTCTACGTTCCCAATACCAAAGGCTGGAACTATTATTAAAATTGAAACAATTATTAAAATTAATTTATGACCATTTTTATATGTGCCATATTTATTTTTTACAAACATTTTTTCAGGAATAAAATTCTTATCCGCACTATCAAGTAACATACGTAAAGGTGCATCAATAGATATAATTAATACCGCAAACTGTCCAATCATGTTAGTAATAGCATAAACGACAACAAATAAATTACCTAGATGATAGTATTCCCCTAACTTCTGGAAGGCATAGTATGCTCCATTTGTCATTAAGTCTTTAGGCACATTATTTGAATCAAACATCATTCCAAGAGAAATTGTTCCCAAAATTGCACATACAGCTACCATAACAGCTAATGCAATCATACCCTTTGAGAATCCCTTTTCAGGATCATCCATTTCGTTTACATACGGCGAAATCTTTTCACAACCGCCAACTGCAAAAATTAATATAGATAGACCTGTAAAAAACTTCATATCAAATGCGGGCATAAACGTTTTTATAGACCAATCTATAGAATTTAAATGCGCATTAGTAATAGCAGGTGCAGCTACCATTAAAACAATAAACAAAATTGACATTACAAACATCGATGTTCCTGCAAGTGTAGCTAATTTTTTTAACGGATTTAATCCTTTAGAAGCTATATAAAGTCCAACCAAAAAAATTACTAAACATGTTATTTGTAGTAACTTTGTATCCATACTGCTAATTCTTTTATCTTGAAATATAGCCCAACTTGTTGCTATCATAAAGTTTGATGGTTTTTGTGAAATATAAGGCATATGAACAATCCAATATGTCCATCCTGCATAATAGGCAACTCTAGGACTTATTGTTTCATTTATCCATGAACTGACACCACCACCAAATTCTTTAAACGCTGATCCTAACTCTCCTACCATTAATGCGTATGGTACAAAATAAATAGCAAAAATCAGGATCCAAGATACTACTGACTTAAGTCCATTATATTCAGAGAAACCATTGATAACGTTACCAAAACCCCAAACTGTTGAAAAAGCCATAAATGCTAAGGTATACCAAACAATTTTTTTGTTGTTTTTTTCAGACATAAACTTTTCTCTCCCACTTATATTATTTTAATTTTTATATTAAAATAATATAATATACTTTTACCTTTGTATACATCTTCGACAAAATTAGCCTTCATTTAATTATATTACTAACTCAATTAAAATATACAAATAATTTCACTTTAACTTTATTAAATTAACACATATATTACTTCTTTTTTTAATAAAAATAACAAGATTTCGGCTACTACATTGAACGTCATATTTCCCATTTATCACCTAGCCAATTACAGTTCACCTGGACATTAAACTTAAAAAGATTCCGATCCAAATAAAAGAATTATAAAATCAGTCTTACTTTGGCCTTTTATAAATTTCTTAAAGAAAAACACTTCACTCATAAAAACTATCCTAAAATAATTGTATATGAATAAAGCGCTTTACAATTTTCTAATTATTATTCAGTAATATACTGAATTGTTTTAATCCATAAATTATTTTTTCTACTTCTTCTGGATCTGTATTTTTTATAGAATTTAGTATAAGATTTGATATAAACTCTTTTTTCATTTTGCAAATATCATTGTTTTTCCTAAATTCCGCTGAAATTGACAATCTTACAATTCTACGATTTTCCTTTGGTATTTCTCTTGTAACAACTCCCTGTTTTGCAAGACGATCAACTATTCCTGAAACTGTACTTTTAGTTAATCCTATCTGATCACTTAATTCATTTAGAGTTATCGATGGCATCATATATAAATGAAATATAACATTTAATTGAGGTGCTGTAAATCCGCAATCTTTTGCAATTTTTTCAAACTTACAGCTTAATTCTTTTCTAATATTCCTAAATACCCCAATAATCTCATCCGCTTGTTTTTGATGTAATTCATTATTCGGCGATGAGGGCCCCTCCTGTAGATTCATTTTTTTCACCTTCTTTATTTTCTTTTTTAGGCTCTTTCTTTCCACCCATAAATAAAGCTAAGAATATAGTCACGAATACTATAACAACAGTTACTACAACTGAATATGACATAGCATCTACATACGCTTGACCTTGAATTATTTTCACTATATAAGATACTGCAGAAGCTCTAGCAGTATTTGTATCCATTCCCATTCCCATAAATGCTTTAGTTAATGTACTTATTGTGCTATTAGAAGTTGGATTATATACATTAATTTGTTCAGATAACTTTGCATAATTATAATCATTTCTTCCTTGTATAAGAGTAGACATTAAAGTAACGCTAACTGAACCAGCCACCTGTCTTAAGGTATTTGAAAGAGCTGATGCTCTACTAATTAAATGTGCTGGAACAACGTTCATCCCGGTAGTACTAATCGGCATCATACTCAATCCTATTCCAATGGACCTTATACAATTAACAAGTATGATATAGTCTTTACTCGAATTCATGTTTATAGCTGTTGCAAGTTCATATGAAGCGCCTGCAAGTATTATAAGTCCAGGTATAACCAGTGCTTTTACGCCAACTTTATTTAATAAATTACCGCTAAGAGGCATCATAATTCCCATTACCAGAGCTCCCGGCAACATTATTAATCCGGCTTCCATAGGTGTATATCCTCTTATATTCTGTAAAAATAATGGTAATACGTAAACACCGCCCATCATAGCTAGAGTTAATACACTAGTTATAATTTGGCTAATTGTAAAATCAAATAATTTAAAAACTCTTAAATCTAATAATGGATCTGGATGAGTTAATTCATTTACTATAAATAATACAAGACTTAAACATCCAAGGGTCATCAAAATTGGATTTTCAAGTTTTGACCAATCAATTGATGAACCTTCACCTAGAACATATAGTATACTTACTAGCCCTACAGTGGAAGATAAGAATCCAATTATATCAAAGGATTTAAAAGGTTTCCTTTCTGTCCCCTTTAATAAAATTAAGGCCAATATTACTCCTACTATCCCTACTGGGACATTAACATTGAAAATAAGTCTCCAGTCCATCTTCTCAATAATATATCCACCCAAAGTAGGTCCTATTGCAGGTGCTGCCATCGCAGCTATTCCCCAAAATCCAAGTGCTAATCCAATCTTTTCTCGAGGAAATATTTGATATATTATTGACATCCCTACTGGCATTATCATTCCTCCTCCAATGGCTTGGAGGACACGAAATGCTATCATACTTGTATTGCTCCAAGAAAGACCACATAACATAGATCCAACTGTAAACATCGCTAAAGCAAATACATATATTCTTTTAGCTCCTAAAATTTCTTGTAAATATCCAGTAAGTGGTATAATAGCACCAAGCGCCAATGTATAAGCTGTTAACACCCACTTTATATCATCTAAAGATACTCCAAAAACAGCCATCATTTTAGGAAGAGCAATATTTACTATACTACTATCAAGTATAGACATGAAAGTACCTATAATAACTACAGCTAACGCTAACCAACTACTTGCTAATGATTCGTTATTATTCTCTCCCATTATATCACCTCATCATTTAATATGAATCTTAATAACTGCATTAGTTCCTGGAAGAATCTTATCATCAAAATTATCAAGTTCAATTTTTATTGGTACTCTTTGAACTACTTTAGTAAAGGTTCCGCTTGTTGATGATGGTAATAGTGATATAGCAGAATTAGATATTTCACCTATTGTTTTTACTTTTCCACTAAATTTTTGTGAATCATATTCATCAATAGTAATATCAACTGGTTGTCCAACTTTTACTTTTTCAAGTTTTGTTTCTTCTATGTTAGCAGAAATATAAAGCTTAGTTGGATCTACTAACGTAATTAAAGTTTGACCTGTTGATAAAAGTTCTCCAACAGTTCCCTGCTTCTTTACTATAATTCCATCAATAGGTGCTCTTACTAAAGATTGTTCTACACTTGTGTCTGGAAGATTATTCATTTCTTGACGCGCTAGTATTTCATTTTTTGTTACTTTATCTCCTTCATCAACATTAAGCTCTAGTAGTTTACCAGAAATTTGTGGAGTTACACTAACAAAATCTGCATTAACTCTTGCATCTTCAGTTGAAACATAGTATGCATTTTCATACCAATAGTAGAATCCTATACTACCTAATGCTACCACAATTACCAACAATATTCCAATAATTAATATTTTACGCTTTCCTTTCATATTCAAGTCACCTCTTCCCTTATTCCTTTAATCCAATTTCAGCAAACATTCCAGGCTTTAATTGTGAATTTGGGTCTGCTAAACTAACTTTAACCAAAATATTTCTACTTTGCGAATTTAGTTTTGAATTTATTACAGTTATCTTTCCGTCAAATTCAACATTATCTACTTCTGATACCTTAACTACCACATCTTGTCCTTCTTGAAGCTGACCTGCAATATCTAAAGGTGCATATGCATTTACCACTAAAGCATCCGGATTAGATATTGAAACAAGAGTTGCACCTGGAGATGCCATCTCACCTACATTAATACTTTTAGCATTTACTACACCCGAAATCGGCGCTGTAAGAGTTCCATTATTTAATGTTGTTTGTGCAGTTTTTAAAGCAGCTTCTGCTTGTGCCACTTGAGCTTTATAAACATCTATACTTGTTTGTGTTGCTCCATTATTAAGCATGTTCAATTGCTCTTGTGCAGATTTCTGTTGTGACTCTGCAGTTGTAAGCTGTTGATGTGCAGCTTCAAGTTGCTGCTGAGTATTTGCTCCCGCATCAACTAAAGCTTTAGTACGATCATAGTTTTTCTTAGCAACATCATAAGCTTCATTTGCACTATCTAAAGTTGCTTGAGCTTGAGATATTTGTTCTGGACGTGTAGAATTCATAGCGTTAGTTAACGTCGCATTTGCAGTATCAACCGCTGCCTGTGCTTGATTCACTTGTGCTTGCAAGTCTTGAGTATCTAACTTAACTATAGTATCCCCTGCATTTACTTTTGACCCAACATCAACTAGTACTTCTGAAACTCTTGCTGAAATTTTTGAGGCTATATTTGCTTGATCATTTGCTTCTATTTTTCCAGCCATTATGTATTTATTTTTAGCTTGCTCTGCAGTAGTTTCAGCAGTTTTTGAATTATTGCTTGTATTTCCGTTATTAGTCGAACCGCAACCACTTAACATTAGTGCTACAACTAAACAAACTAACATAGTCTTTTTCATATTAACCCTCCATGTACGAATTATTTTTATGCATATTGTTCGCATACTAACAGTATGTATTATACAGCAGATTGTCCTTGTTATCAAGAATATTATTCCATGAATTTATACATTTTTTTCGAAATCGTATACACCTTTTGCAAAAATCCCTTGCTCTTTTTCATGTATTTTAAATATAAATATATTTTATATCAAAAAAGTCATGCATATATATTTTGCATGACTTTAATATTCTCTTATATTTGGGATAAATTTATATTCAATAATCTATTCAGGTATTTCCAAATAGAAAGTCACCCCTTCTTCCACATTTTTCACTTTAATAATTCCACCATGAAGTTGTGCAATCAATCTCACTAATGACAGGCCTATACCATGACCTCCATACTTTCTAGATCTCGACCTGTCCACTTTATAGCATACATCCCAAAGTTTATCCATTTCTTCCTCACATATGTTATCACCAGTATTGAAAACACCTATCTTTATTTTATTTTCTTCTTTCTTGCCTATTATATTAATAATTTTTCTGCCTTTCACATGATCGATGGCATTCGTAATGAAATTATTTATAGCCTTCTCAAGCAGGTCTCTATCAGCATGTATTTCACAATCTTTCACACAATCTAAAGTGAAAGTAATATTTCTCTCACCAACTACTGGTTTAAATCGTTCTACAATTTTGCATAAAAATTTGTTAATATCAAATGATACAACATTTAGTTTAATCATTCCACCTTCCATCATAGAATAATGTAAAAGTTCTTTAACCAAGCTATCCATTCTATCGCATTCTTCAACTAATATCGAACAATATTTATCCATTGTTTCCCTATCATTGGCCACTCCAAATTTGAGTCCTTCCGCATACCCTTTAATTATCCCAATTGGTGTCTTTAATTCGTGAGACATATTCCTTACAAGTTCTTTCTTACGCTCCACATCTTGTTTAAGTTCATCTATACTTTTGTTAAGCTTGTCAGAAATCTTATTTATACTATTTCCTAGCCTTCCTATTTCATCCTTCGAATCTATATCAACAACCTTGTCAAATTTAAGATTAGATATATTTTCAGCAATTTTACTCATTTCTATAATTGGCTTTGTTATTTTATTAGAGAAAATAATAATAAATATAGCACCAATAAACATTACTATAAGTCCTGCCAATATATAAAATTGATTTGCAATTACTACGCTCTCATGAATACTCTTAAAAGACTTCTTTAGAATAATAAAATCTCCATTCTCAATTTGTGAAACAAATACTAATTTTGTCCTTTGATCATTATTTTTCTCATCAATATAGTAAACATACTTTTTCGAAAGTCTTTTTTCATTTTCTATAATAGTTTGCTTAATCTCCTTGGATAGACGTTTTTCTTCATCATTTGATTTAGGATGAATAGAATTGTATTTTATATCATAATTATTATCAACAATTATTGTATTAATGTTATCAACACTTTGTATTGTGTCTACATATTGATAATTGTCTTTTTCTCCTTCCATATATTCATCCTTAATTTTCTGACTTACTGACACTAAGACTCCTTTATTTTTATAAATATAATATGATTCTAGGAAAACTGAATTTAAAATTATCCCACCTAAAACTAATGAAATCATAAGAACCATAAATATATAAAATAATTTTGTCTTAATTGTTTTCATATTTTTCTACCTCAAACATGTATCCACTTCCTCTTATAGTTTTTATCCAATCTCCTTGTTCCGAAAGTTTAGCCCTTAAAGTTTTTATATGCGTATCTATAGTTCTTATATCACCATCAAAATTATATCCCCATACTTTATCCAATATCTGCTCTCTGCTTAGAACTGTATTAACATTTCCAACTAAATACAGTAAAAGATTATATTCTTTTGGATTTAATTTGATTTCTTCATCATCAATCACTACTTTATGAGTTCTTTGATATATCCTTAAGTTTCCTACAGCTATTTCGTCTGAGAATTTCTTCTTTACTTTCTTTACGATGTTATTCAAGCGTGCAACAAATATTTCATAACTAAACGGTTTTCCAATGTAATCATCCGCACCTTTTTTAAGCCCTAGCACTTCATGTTTTTCATCTCCTAATGCTGTCAGCATAATTATTGGCACTTCAGATTTTTCTCTTATCTCTTTAAGAACCTCCCACCCATCGTACACTGGCATCATTACATCTAATATGACCAAATCAATATCATTATTATTAAAAAACATATTAATAGCTTCTTCCCCATCACACGCTTCTATAGGCATGTACCCTTCCTTTCTTACTATATCACATACTAAATCACGAAATATATTGTCATCTTCAGCTATAAGAATTTTTATATCCATAATATACACCTTCTCTAATGTTAAAATTAAAAGCAGGTTCAAGATTTTTAATCTATAAACCTGCTTTTATATTAGCATAACTTCACTTATTTATACTATTTCAATAGTATTACAATTTTATTAACAAATATAAATTAAATAGTACATTATTCAGTATATACTATAATTGGAGTTCCCGGCTCAATATTTTCAAATATTGTTTTTGCTAAATTATAAGGTGAATTTACGCATCCATGTGAACCGCTTGTTAAATATATCTGCTTACCAAACACTCCATTTCTCCAACTAGCATCATGAATACCTACATTTCCATTAAAAGGCATCCAATAATCAACTGGTGAACTATAATCTTCACCCTTTAATGTTGCATTTTTCTCTTTGTAATTTAGAACATATGTCCCTACTGGTGTACCCGTATTATTACTTACATTTCCTGTAACAACATCATCATCAACAACTAGAGCTCCATTTTTATAAAACCATACATGCTGCTTAGTAAGATTGACTTCTACATAAGTATTCCCTATATCGTTAGTTCCTTTTACAAATGCATTTTGTGCATATTTTGGTTCCTTTGTTACATCTTGTCCATTCCTTATAATTTCTATTAAATCTTTTACTTCTTTAGAGTTATCAACAATCCATCCATAATTACCGCCACTCACTTGTACTGTTTTTTTGGTTGCTGTAACAAAATCTCTTGTGCTACCAAAAGTATTATAAATGCTAGATATTTTATATACATAATTCCGAACTTTATCTTCATTGATTGTAACTTGCATATTGTCATCTACTCCAAGCCAGTTATGTATAGTAGATCCATCCAAAACTTCTTTTTTGCCATTTGAATCATACGTAATTTTTAATCCTATGTATTTATTAAGTGTATCTCTTGCTGCAGTTACTTCATCTGACTTTGAAGTGTATTTAGGATTTTCATAACAATTGCTTGAATCTAAATCTATTGATGTTTTCCCATCAAGGATCGCATTAGCTACATTATCATGTAAAGCATCTTTATTTATCTTATTTCCTAAAACTTCATCTACTATCTCGTATTCTCCATCTTTATAATTTAAGCTAGCATTTTGTGGTTGGGTTATCTTCTTGTTACTAACACAAGAAAGCTTATTTAGTGTTTGGTTTAGTTGTTCTTCATCATACATAATTATCTGGGATGCTTCAGAATTATTTTTCTTAAAAAATGTACTAGGCCAAGCAAATGAACTTTGATTCTTCTTTAATTCTTTGATTTTATCAGAATTATATTTTAATCCAATATCACTAGCTTTAATTTGTTCTTTTACATCTCCTCTTTCGTCTAATTCCAATGCATATGATTGCATTTGGGCAGCTAGCTTTTCTTCTGCTCCCTCAACGGTCTGCCCGCCAACATTAACCCCATCAATTACGGTTCCAAAGTGAAAATGATTAATAGAATATAATGACATACCTAAATATATAGCACCCAAAGTACAGAGAGAAATTATAACCCCTGGCATAACCTTGTTACTACTTTTATTTCTTCTTTTTCTCATTATATCTACTCCCTTCGCTACTATTATACTAAAAAATCTAAATTATTAATATATAATTTTTCACCAAAAAAAGCCACCATAAATAGAAAATGCATTTCTATTTAAAGGTAGCTCACTCTCACATACTTTTACAGTACTCTGCTAATTTATTTGCAGCTTTCATTGCAGTACTTACAGATCCTTCTATCCATCCATGCGTCAAAGAAACATGTTCTCCTGCAAAATATACTCTATTATTATATTCTGGTTTTACCATCGCATTAGAAAAAAGTTTTTGCTGCTGAGGCATAAAGTAGCAAAATGCTCCATAAAATCCTTTTTCCCTATCCCAGTCAACAGTTTTATGATCTTCAACTATATAATCAAGATATCCTCGTGGAAGACCCTGGACATCCTCAACTTGCCTTTTAATCAATTCAAATCGTGCATTATCATCTAAGCTTCCTACGCGTATTCCGTCTAACCCTAAATTATATGACGCTATCAGAACTCCTTGATTATCCTTAGCACTTCTTTTTCTTCCAACAGAAACATTCATCTTATTTTTTGTTACTCCACCATAACTAGTACTAATACTATGACTAGGATACCATATGGTTTGAATTGGCAAATCAGTATTAGATCCTCCGCCAACTATCTTCTCATTATCATTTCCTTTTTCCCAAAAACGTTCATTACACATAAAAAGAGTTTTTTGAGATGATGTATAAAAAACTTCTCTTATTGACTGCATTTTTTCATTGCTAAACATAGGAAATACATTCACATCTCTAAGGCTTGAAAAAGGTATTGCACAAACAACGAAATCGAAAGTTTGACTATAAAGCTTAGATAACTTCTCATCCGCATATTCTAACACTACTTTATCCTCTATATCATTAATTTTATATATGCTTTTTACTGTCTTTCCACTTTCCCAAGATACTTTTCCCAATTCTTCATCTCTAATATTATTATATTCTTTTGGTTTTTTAGACATTAACGAATCATAAAAAGCTAGTGGTAGATTTACTGCTCCACCAACAATTTCGTACCTATATGCATAATCTACAGTATATTCCTCAATTAAATTTTCAGAATAACTATTATAATAAAATGAACCTAGAAAAGGTGCAACTCCAGAAATTAGCTCTATTGCTCCTTCACTTACACCCATCTTTTCAAGTACTTCCCTTATTCCAAGACTACCAACATATTTAATTATATCTGAATAATTTTCTTTTACCTCTAATAATTCCTTTCTTATGGAGGGAGGTATTTTTAATAAATTACTTGACAATGCATCTCCAATTATTTTCTGCCATGGAGTATTTCGTTCCCTCTCAGTCAAGTTAAATTCCGGGTATATATTTTCCATTACACTTTTACCTTGAGGATCATTCCTCGCACGTTTATGTCTTATATAAAATAATGCATTTTTATTATTTTGAATAAATGGCCTTGTTTTTATACCAAAAGTATTAATATAATGCCATGTTGTTTCATGACCTACTGGTGTACGCATAGCACCAAATTCACCATAAAGTTTTTTCTCCTCATCAAAATAATAAGTATAGACCCGACCTCCAATTCGCTTCTCTTCTGTTTCAAAAATAGTAATATCAAAACCTAGTTTTCTAAGTTCAAAGGCTGAGGCTAAACCTGCAATACCTCCTCCTATTATCCCAACCTTAATGCCTGAGCAACTTCCAGGCGGTAAAATTGTTGTAATATCTTGCGGTGGACTTAATAATTCAACTATATTATTAAAATCTTCAATACGATTCGCTTGCTCTAAAGTTATCCTTAACATTTCATGCCTTTCTTCATCAGTTGGATTATCTGGTTGAATAAAATTTATTTCTCTAGGCAAATAAAGCCACTCCTTTAAACAAAATCACTATAGTTAAATATATTATTCTAGCAGCTGCAAAAGACCAGCTAAAAGCTAGTCTCATTTTTAATCTTAGTCTATTAAGTTCTAAATTGATGATTTTATAGAAATTTAATAATAACAAACCACAGGCGTTCCCTCATTAATATTATTAAATATAGTATTAGCTAGATAATATGGAGAATTTACGCATCCATGAGAACCATTTGTCAAATAAATTCTTCCTCCAAATACTGATCTCCAACTTGCATCATGAATGCCTATTCCTCCATTAAAGGGCATCCAAAAATTAACTGGGCTGCTATATCCCTGACCTTTTAAAGTAGCATCTCTTTGCTTGTATTTTAATGAATATACCCCAGTAGGTGTTGACGTATTATTGCTTACATTTCCTGTAACCACATCTCCCTCTACTATTAAAGAACCATTCTTATAAAACCATACGTGCTGCTTGCTCATATTTACTTCTACATAAGTATTGCCAATGTCATTACTCCCAGGAGACATTGCTGATTGTGTATATTTAGGCTCTTTTCTTACAGATTGTCCCTCTTTTATACTTGAAATTAATTCTTTTTCCTCATCATTATTATTAATTAACCAACCGTAATCTCCTCCGCTAACTTGCACAGTGGCACCTAGCGATGTAACAAAATTTCTTCTCTTACCAACTGTATTGTAATTATTCAATATGCTGTTTAGATATTCTTTGATTTTTGGTTCATCAAGTGTAATTTCTAAACTATTATTTACGTTAATCCATTTGTTTATTATAGATCCATCTATTACTTCGGTCTTATCACCAAAATTATATGTTATTTTAGAGGATACATATTTATTAAGGGTATCTTTAGTATTAATAACCTCCTGAGATTTTGAAGTATATTGAGGCTTTTCATAACAATCCTTCGAATCCAAATCTAATGTTGTTTTCCCATTAAGAATTGCATTCACAATACTATCATGTAGCGCCATCTTATCAATTTTATTACCATATACCTCATCAGTAATTTTATATCCATCATCTGTATATTCAAAACTAGGGTTTTGTGGTTCATTTACGTTATTACTATTAAAACATGAAAGATTATCAATGCTTTTTTTTAGTAACTCATCATCATAAGTAACTACATTTGTTATCGTAGAATCATTGGTTCCCAATAATGACATAAGCCAATTAAATGGATTTTGCTTATCTTTTAGTTCCTGAACTTTTCCATCTGGATTATACTTAAGATTTATCTCATTTCCTTTAACTTGTTCTTCATTATTTCCTCTTTCCTTTAATTTCAAAGTATAATTTGTTATTTCGTTTGGCATTTCTTCATCTACTTCGTGTACAGTCTTACCCGAAACATTAATACAATTAACCGTAGAACCGAAATAAAAGTGGTTCATAAAATAGATTGCCAGCCCCAAATATATGGCAAGTAAAGTAAAACATGAAACTATAATGCCTATTAAAAGTTTTTTGTGTTTATTTTTCTGCATTTCCATAATAACGTCTCACCCCGTTATCATTATACAAATGTATAGAATAAATAATGTATGCTTTATTTACCCATTTATTTTTAAACAAGTTCATTCTTTTACAAAACATCCTATATTATCTTACTAGGTAATGCCTAATACTCAATATACATAAATTTATTTACAAATTATCTCATACTTTATAAGACCTCAAAAAATTATATTTACTATTCTTTATTTCTCTTTTTAAAATTTCTATACCTTTCTAACACGTCTATGTTCTCAGCAAAGAACATATTTAGCATATCTATATTATTAATAGTTTCGCTGCTAATAATATGCTCAATCAATTCTGTTTCTTCTAAAATATCCCGTTTACACTCTAAATATTCCAAAAACTTCTTTACTATATTATGCCTTTCAAGCAAATACTTACCTATATTTATTCCTTCCTCAGTAAGAATTATTACTCCGTACCTTTCATATTTTATAAGAGATAATTCTCCAAACTTTTTCATCATTCTAGATGCTGATGAATCGCGAACATTCAGCATTTGTGCTATTTTGTTTAGCCTAACTACTTTTTCTTCCATGCTGCATCTATAGATCATTTCTAAATAATCTTCCATTGAAGGAGTAAGCAATTTTCTTGTCAAATTTATATTTTCATATCCTCTTGCAGTATGAAAATTCTTTTCCATATTTCTCACCATCCAATTTTACTATATTTGGGGTATTTTTATCTTACCAACAGTTATGTCTAAATTATTATACATATGTTAGCCTAGAAAAAAGTTTTCTCTAAACTTAAACTTACTAATAATATACAAAAAGTCAAATTAATATGAATATTAATTTTTTTACTTGTTTAATTAGGTTTATAGTTATTGTGTTTTAGGTTGACATTAATGTTAATAAAATTACAACCTTTAATATGATCTAAATATTTAAGACGCATATTTCAGGGTATATAGCTAAACTCAAAAAAATTAGGAATGTTATAATTTAAAATATTAAATCATAACATTCCTAATATATAATTATATTTAACTTTCTGAAACTTCAGCCGATTTTATATGATCGATATATTTTTCTCCCCAAATAGATATGCTATCCAACACCAATTTAAATTCTTTTCCTATCTCAGTTAATGAATACTCAACTTTGGGCGGTACCTGGGGAAAAATCTTACGATTTACCAACCCATACTCCTCTAAACTACGAAGCTGTTTTGTTAATGTAGCTTGCTTTAGTTCAGGCAATAATCTTTGCAATTCTCCAAAACGAAGTGTTTTTGTACTTAAATTATGTAAAATTACTATTGCCCATTTACCTGCAATAATTTTTTGTGCTGTTACAAACGGACATTTGCCAAATAAATTATATTCTTCCTCCATCATGTACTCCCTTTAGTATATTTATGATACTATGTATTTAAAATAATCCTACTTGAAAAAATCACGGTAATAACCTATATTATGTTCAAAGAGATTATAACATATTAAAATTTAAGGAGCAATTAAGATGAATGAAGTATTAGAATTTTTACTTAACAACCCTACCTTCTATATTGCAACTATGGATGGTGATCAACCAAGAGTACGACCTTTTGGTGCAGTAATGAAATATAATGACAAATTATATTTTGCAACAAATAACACTAAATCTGTTTTTGAACAGTTAGTTGCAAATCCTAAGGTTGAAATATCCACGACTTCTCCTAAAGGTGAATGGATTCGTTTAACTGGAAAAGCAGTTTTTGATTCCAGTACAGAAGTAAAATCAGCTATGTTAGAATCAGTTCCATCCTTGAAAAAAATGTATAGCTTAGACGATAACATCTTTGAAGTGTTTTATCTAGAAGATGCCGTTGTAACATTTAATTCTTTTTCTAGTGGTCCTAAAACAATTAGACTATAATAATTATTTGTAATAGTCTAAAAAAGCTATACTCTTGCTTGATGTATAGCTTTTAATTTTATGATTGCCAAAATACCTAACTAATCTCAATATACCCTAATTATATTTCACAAGTATACGTTGATATTTCTATTAATCCTTCTGCGAATTCATATTTTAATGTTCACTTTTATCATAATGAACATGTAGTAATTCTTTCGTCCTATTCTTTAGCAATCCTTCATATAAAGATTTAACCACCAGATTTTCTTCGCTTCTTTTAATTTGCGTAACCTTATCTATCTTATATAGTCCCTTTGCCCTTTCATTTTTCTCTTCCATTAATCCAAAAGGTTGCCCCGCACCAGCTATACATCCTCCAGGACATGCCATAACTTCTATAAAGTCAAAATGTTCTTCCCCACTCTTAATTTTTTCAATTAAATCTTCTGCATTTCTAAGTCCACTAACAATACCGATTCTAATGGATTCATCTTTAACTTGAAGTTCACATGTTTTTACTCCTTTCATACCTCGAACACCTATAAATTCTATGTCCTTTAATACTCTTGAAGATTTATCTTTAACAACTTCACGGATAACAGCTTCCGTTACTCCTCCCGTAACACCAAATATTACTCCTGCGCCTGAGTAAAGAGATAGTGGTATATCTGATGCTTCTGCCTCAATTTCATCAAACTGTATTCCAATTTCTTTTATCATTGCACATAGTTCCGCTGTAGTAATTACATAATCAACATCCGGAATATTATCCCTTATAAATTCTTCTCTAGCCGCCTCTGCTTTTTTAGCTGTGCATGGCATAACTGCTACAGATATTGTTTCTCTATTCTCTAAAGAATCTTTTTCTTTGAAATACGCCTTAACAATAGAGCCAAACATCTCCATTGGTGATTTACAACTAGATACATACGGCAATAATTCAGGGTATTTATTTTCTACATATCTTACCCATGCTGGACAACAAGAAGTAAATAATGGAAATTTATTATCATCAGACTCTAACTTCTTTAAGAATTCTTTTGATTCTTCAATTACCGTTAAATCAGCACTTAAAGAAGTATCATAAATATTTTCAAAACCCAATTTTCTCATAGCCGCAACAATTTTCCCCATAACATTTTCACCAGGTTTTATACCGAATTCTTCACCTAAAGCAACTCGCACTGCAGGAGCAACTTGTGCTACAACTCTCTGCTTATGGTTATATATTGCTTTCCAAACATTTTTAATATCACTTTTGACAACTATTGCTCCTGTAGGACATACAGTTGCACATTGTCCACAATTCACACAATCTGTCTCTGCAAGACTTTTTCCAAATGCCGGGCTTACTACCATATTAGAACCTCTATTAGCAAAATCAATTGCTCCTACACTCTGTATTTCATTACACATCCTAACACAATCTCCACATAAAATGCATTTATTAGGATCTCTAATGATTGATTTAGATGATGTATCTAAATCTTTTTTTCCCTCAATGCTTTTAAATCTAATATTTGTTAAACCAAAACGTGATGCTAATTTTTGGAGCTTACATTTTCCATTCTTTTCACATATAGTGCAGTCTCTACAATGTGTTGCAAGTAGCAATTCTAAAATTACCTTACGATACTTTTGAAGCTTTGGTGTATTAGTTCTAATTGACATCATATCTTTTGGTGGCGTAGAACAAGATGTTAAAATGCTACCTCTTTCATCCTCGACCACACACATTCTGCATGCCCCATAAACTGATAAATCTGTATAGTAACAAAGAGTAGGTAAATCAATTCCTGCTTTTCTAACTAAATCTAAGATATTCTTTTCTTTATCAAATTCTATCCTATTGCCATCAATCACCATATATTTTGACATAGTTTCTTACCATCCTTTCTGTAATTTATAAATTTCATATGATATATAATGAGAAGAGATAATATTATAGAAGAAATATTTAAATTACTCTAATCGCCTTAAATACGCAGCCTTCAATGCAATTACCACATTTAATGCATTTTGACTTATCAATGACATATGGTTTCTTTATTTCTCCTGTAATAGCTTCTACAGGACATCCCTTAGCACACTTTGAACAGCCTCTGCATTTCTCCTTATCAATCTCATATGAAATTAGTGACTTGCATACACCCCCTGAACACTTCTTATCTACAACATGTTCTATATATTCATCTCTAAAATACCTTAATGTGCTTCTAACTGGAAATGCTGCGCTCTTTCCAAGCCCACAAAGCGCCGTATCAGAAATAGTCTCTGCTAATTCTTCTAATGTATCAATGTCATCCAAGGTCCCTTTACCCTCTACTATATCATTAAGTATTTCTAACATTCTTCTAGTACCTTCTCTACATGGTATACATTTACCGCAGGATTCATTTTGAGTAAAATTCATAAAGAAACGTGCCATTTCAACCATACAATTTTTATCATTCATAACGACTAGGCCTCCACTCCCAATCATTGCACCTACTTTCTTTAACGAATCAAAATCCAAAGTTAAATCAAGATGATTTTCGCGAAGGCATAGACAACCTCCAGACGGTCCACCAATTTGGACTGCCTTAAATTCTCCACCTTTTACTCCTCCTCCAATATCAAATATGATCTTTCTCAATGTTGTCCCCATAGGAACTTCTATTAATCCTGTATTATTAACATTTCCCGTAAGAGCAAATGCTTTAGTTCCATAATTATTTTCAGTTCCCATAGTTTTATACCAATGTACCCCTTTGTTAATTATTGGGGATACATTACAAAATGTTTCTACATTATTCAGTACTGTTGGTTTACCAAACAAGCCTTGTTCTACAGTTCTTGGAGGCTTAACTCTAGGCATACCTCGATTTCCCTCAATCGAAGCTGTCAGTGCACTACCTTCCCCACATACAAATGCTCCTGCTCCCTGATTAATCTGAATATGAAAATCAAAACCTGAATTTAATATATTATCACCCAAAAGTCCTTTTTCCATAGCTTGTTCAATAGCTATGCGCAATCTTTTTACTGCAAGAGGATATTCTGCACGAACATATATATATCCATTGTGTGCTTTTGTTGCAATTCCTGCAATAATCATCCCCTCAATAACACCGTGTGGATTTCCTTCCATCATGCTTCTATCCATAAATGCTCCAGGATCACCTTCATCACCATTACATACAATGTATTTTTCTGATTCTGTCTGCTTTAATACCTGATCCCATTTCTTTCCTGTGGGAAATCCTCCGCCTCCGCGCCCTCTTAAATGCGCCTCAGACATTTCATTAATAATTTCTTCAGAAGTCATGTCAAAAAGAGCCTTCGTAGTAGCACTATAGCCGCCTTCTGCTAAATATTCTTCAATAGACTCCGCATTAATATGACCACAATTATTTAAGGCTACACGAGTTTGCTTTTTATAAAACGGAATATCTTCTTGCTTACTATAAAGCTTATCTCCATCCTTATAACTTAAACCAGTAACTACTTCATTCCCAATAATACTTTTTTCAATAATTTCTTCGCAATCATCTATACTTACCTTTATATATAGCCATCCCTCTGGTTCAATTCGTATTAAAGGTCCCATTTCACAAAATCCATGACATCCACTCTTTTTCAAACCTATAGTGTTGTCATGTGGTTCTTCCTTTAATTCTAATGTAACCTCTAATCCCTTTTCTTTTATTATCTCCTTAAATCTTCTATAAATGTTTAGTGATCCACCTGCTACACATCCAGTACCTGCACATACTAATATTTGCTTACGTTGTCTAACTAAAGCAGCCTTATATTTTGAACTTATATCATTCAGCTCTTCTCTTGTATTAATTCTCATTTGACAACTCCTCCTTTAACTGCTTCACTAGCTTTCTTGCTTTCTCTGGTGTCATTGACGGATATACTACATCGTTTACAGTGCAGACTGGAGCTAGTCCACATGCTCCTAGACACGATACTGTTTCTACTGTAAAATGCATATCATCGGTTGTAAGTTTTTTCTCTGAAAGTCCTAATTCACTCTTAAACTCACTAAGAATAGGATCTGATTTCCTTACGTGACAGGCAGTTCCATCACAAATTCTAATCACGTATTTTCCTTTCGGTTCTAAAGAGAAATTTTCATAAAATGTTGCTACTCCATATACTTTAGCTTCACTAATCTTAAGTTCTTTTGCTATATAGCATAACGCCTCTTCTGGCAGGTACCGGTATTCCTTCTGAATTTCCTGCATAATAGTAATAATTTGTGTCTTGTCATAATTGTTAGAAATTAAAATATCATCTAGTTTTTTTATTTCCTTTTGATTTACCATGATCATCCACCCTCCTATTATATATAATTAGGTACCTTTTATATCAAGACCACTATGAGTCAAGATTTCTCTTATTAGTATCTATTATTCTACATGTAATCATTTTCTCCTTTGTTTTAACATTGATTACATAAATAACTCACTATGTAAAATAATGTATGTTACTTCACAATTATTTATCCATATATTTTTTTGCAAAAAGAACATATAAAATATTAAAAACTCCTAATTAAACAGGTAGAAAATAGTATAAAAACCACTGTATATATAAATTCTAACATTAGTGGTTCTTTTTTTATTTCTATCTATTAACTAAAATATATTTTGTAAGAATACTTAAATTAGTTTATAATCAATAGCGATTAAAGATACTAAACATAGTTTTTAATATAAATAATAATTGTGAGGTGTAGGCAAATGCAAAAGATACTTAGACCTGTATATGCAGAAATAGATTTAGATGCAATAGCTTATAATATAAAAAATATAAAGAAGTTAGTGAAAGATAAAGAGGTAATCGCAGTCGTTAAAGCGGATTGTTATGGTCATGGAGCTTTAGATGTGGTTCCAACTTTACTTGAAAATGGTGCATCAAGACTTGCCGTAGCAGTACTAACAGAAGGAATTGAACTCAGAAATGATAATATAAAAGCCCCTATTATGATACTCGGATATACCCCTTCGTATCTAAATGAAGAATTAATAAAATATGATCTTGAACAAACTGTATACGACTTAGATTATGCGAAAGAATTATCAAAAACAGCATTAAGCCTTAATAAAAAAGCTAAAATTCACATAGCGATTGATACTGGAATGGGAAGAATAGGATTTCTACCAACTGAAAAAGCAATAGATGCTATTTGTAAAATCTGTTCTTTAGAAGGACTAGAAGTAATCGGAATATTTACTCATTTTTCTACTTCTGATGAGAAGGATAAAGAATATACTAATGAACAATTTGAAAAATTTACGTATTTGCTAAAGAAACTTTCAAATCTTAATATAGAAATTCCTATAAAACACGTCTCTAATAGCGGTGCAATCATGGACATGCCAGAAACTTACCTAGATGCTGTCCGTGCTGGAATCATACTTTACGGATATTATCCATCACCTGAAGTAAAAAAAGAAAATCTTTCTTTAAAGCCAGCATTGACATTAAAAGCAACTATAACACGTGTTCAAGAAATGGATGCAGGTATGTCTATAAGTTATGGAAGAACTTTTAAGACTGAGCGAAAAAGTTTAATAGCTACTATACCAATAGGATATGCAGATGGTTATTCTAGATTACTAGCTAAAAATGCTAAAGTCATTATAAATGGACAATTTGCTCCTATTGTCGGAAGAATATGCATGGATCAATGTATGATAGATATTACAGATATTAATGGTGATATAAAAGTTGGTGATGAAGTTATAATCCTTGGTGAACAAAATGGACTCAGATTTAATGCAGATAATTTCGCAGAAATAATGGGAACAATAAATTACGAAATACTTTGCATGCTTAAATATAGAATCCCGAGGGTTTATGTTAAAAACGGAAAAATATTTAATGTAAGAAATTATCTATAGATTCAATCAACTTTACTTATAAAAATAAACTTGATATTTAGTTATTTCTAATTAGTTAATAAGTTATAAATAAGCTACTTCTATGTAAGCGCAAATAACGATGTATATGTAAATATGCATATACATCGCTATTTATATTTATTAATAAAATCTTATATTGCTAGTTTCAATGTTTATCCTATAAACATTCTGGCATACTAATTTCAGAGAATATCGCCTCAAAATATAACTTTAATTGACTACCTTCCTATAGATCAAGGTTTATAAAGGGTTCCTTATTGAAAATTTGAAATATATCAAGCAGCGAAATTTTATATTCATATGGAACAAATATGTATTCAATTTCGGCTGATATCCATATAAGTTCAACTCTCATTTCAGAACCCTATATTCTATCCACTTTAAATACATTAAATATTCTTATTTGCTTGAATCTGCCATTACTTTGTCATATTTATAAGCAGGCATTTATATAATAAAAATTCTATTTCCTTCTTTAATCTAACTAATTCTTCGGAACTTATATTTTTCAATTCATCCTTTGTATTAGTGAATTCCTCACTTAATTCATCAAATAAAACTAATACTTCTTCTTTACTTATTTCTTTCAGTTCATCTAAGTATTTTCTTAAAGACCCTTCAATATTATTAGCCCAATTATCTATAGCGGTTACAGATATTTCATTTATCTTTTTCTGCCATGTCAACGAATCATATAAAAAGAATATTGAATCCGTAAAAACATTTAAAGATTCAGTAATTCCCTTTAAAGATGTAGCCCTTATTGTTTTTAATAAATGATTTAAATTATTATTAACTTCTCCAACAGATGATTTTTCAAATGTATTAGAAAGCTTCTTTAAATTTTTACTAATAGCATAATCCTTTTCTGAATTATTGAATTTACCTTTATATACTGTCCTAAACATTTCTCCTGTAGCTCTTTCAATAGAATCCCCTCTATGCTTTTCTATGATATCTTCTACAACCTTGTTATATGAAGGTGTACTTCTTTTAACATTCTCCTTTAGCTTAATAATTTCTGCGTTTAGAATGTTCTCAACTTCTCTATCTAAATTAATAACTTCATCTTCAATATAGGTATTTAAGTTTTCAGTTTCCTCGCTTGTTAACTTTGGAACATAGTAGTGCTGCATTAAGGTGAAGGTTTCTTCCTTCATTGACCATTTGCTTTCATCGTATATATAGTTCGTAATATTCTCTTTGATTTTCATATCGGATTTTCCTATAAGCCTTACTGCTTTTAATTTTATTTTTACAAATCCGTTTTCTATAACATCTAGTATCTCATCTTTTTTATCTAAGAATTCCTTAATTACATTAGCTTTTTCTACTACCTCTTCTTTTTTACATTCTATTTCCGCAATTCTAGAACTGATTTTTATATCGCATTCACGCAATAAGTAATCCTGATAATTCTTTAGAGTTTCTGAAAGCTCTCCTTCTTTATCTGGGTCATTAACTTTTTTGTATATATAGTTCCAGAGCTTATCTGTGTCAGGATTCTTTTCAATACTGCTTTCAATAAGAAATGTTTCTATATCTTTATGGATACATTCACAAACGCTGTTTCTAATTTCATTGATTCTTTTATTATCCATATCTATATTTTGTGGGCACATATTTACTGCGAGTACAACTTCCACATTATTGTTTATAATTTCGCTAACATACTTTAAAAACTGAAAATCGTCTTCTCCAACTCCAGTTTTATACGACACAACATATATTATAAAATCACTTTCTGGTATAAAATTCTTTAAAACTTCTTCGTGCCTTTCAACAAGTGATCCATATCCAGGAGTATCGAAAATCCTCATTCCAGAATATCTCGAATCTTTACATGGTCCAATATATCTTAATCTATTTATATTACCATCGGGTTTTACTGTAAAATTCGAAAAACTATCATCATCCAAAACATCTATGCTTAAATCATTATTTATAGCAAATAAGGTTTCTTCAGAACTCTCGTCTATTATAACTTCTGTGACAATTCCAGTTGTTGGTTTAACACTCTCCACTAGTATTTTCCTTTGAAAAATACTGTTTATTAACGCACTTTTTCCTGAGCTAGTTTCCCCTAGCATGACAATATAGTGAGCTGGATTAATTATTCTATCCTTTATTAATAAATTCTTCGATGTAATTTCATCATTATCAAGAATATTAACTACCTTATCAATCCTGTTTTGTCTATCAACGCAGTTTTTAAAAATATTCATAATATTTATTTCTCCTTATATTCCTCGATTAATTCCCTTAATATTTTTAAATCTTTTTCAAATTCTAAAATACTTTCTTCGTTATAAGTAGTTTCATACTGTTTTTCCAAGTCTTCCACATCTTGTTTAAAGACATTTTCTAAATTAGATTTCATTGCCTTTATAGATTCGTCTATTTCCTTTTGTTTTGCCATTAAATCTCCAGTTATTTCTTCTTTTAAATATATTTCTAAATCTTCTATCATTGGCTCCAAATCTTTTAAAGTATAATTAGCTCTACTTTCAACTATTTTTTTCCTCATATGATCTCCAATCAAAGAAAAGGCTAAACTTATTCCCATCCCAACCAAAATTCCTACAGGACCACCAAGCATTCCTACTGCTCCAACTGTCCCAATTACTCCGGTTGATACCCCAAGTAATGCTGGAATTGACTTTTCATATTTTATTGAACTCTTTTTATTAAAGAATGATATATTCTCATAGGTTCCATTAAAACCTTTTATTCTTATATTTTCAAATCTGCTATTTATATTTTTTATAAATTCACCAATACTGTTCAAAATCTCATCCATTATATCATTTATCGCTTTATCGGACGTCTCTTTATATATTAAGCTAAGTCTATTGCCATCAACTATTCCTTTATTTATAATTCTTCTTAATTCTACTCGTAAATTTTCAATGTTCTCTTTTATTACTTTAGATGAATTATCTATAATATTATTCATTTCATCTTCTGCATAAGTTCGAAAATCTCTTAATTTTCTTTTATTCTCCGATAACATTGTTTTTATCTCTTTGATTCTTTCTTCCTTTTCTAAAGTATTTTGATTGTCCTTATTTAATGCTAAAGTTTTATAAGTATTTATCCTATCATTAATGTTTTCTAAAACTTCATTAACTCTTTGGCTTAAGACCTTCATTAAATCTTTATTATATTCCTTTGAAATATTTTTAATTTCTTCTATTACATTAACTATTCCTGAATTATTATAAGCTGCTTCATCTCCAGTGAATTTCCCTTTTACAGCCTCATAAACATTTACTATATCAACTTTTATATCTCTTTCTTCATTATGAGAATAACTTATACTACTTAATACGCCAGAGTTATGTTCTCTTGCCTCATTTGCATCTTCAACACTTTCATCATTCCATTTATTTTGAACAAAAATAGTATTAGCTAATTTAGGCCACAAAGCATTTATAAAGCTTTTCTCCGATCTTGTAATTGGTGGATTTGTCCTAATTAAAAATATTCCTGCTGTTAGCTTGTCTACATATTCTAAAGTAGTCTTCTGATTTTGTGGGGTCAAACTTCCAACACCAGGCAAATCTACAAGTACTATATCATCTTTTAAAACATCGCTCTTGTTATATAATACTATTTTCGATACTTTAAGATTATTGGCTTCATTATAATCATTATGTACATATTTTTCCAATTCTTTTATGCGTATATGCTCTTTTCTTCCGTTTAGATAATATACTACAGCTTCATCAGTATTTTCTCCATATCTAACCTCAACTGGTACGCAAGTTGTTTCATCAACATCTGTGGGTAATACATTTTCCTCCATTAGTATGGCATTTAAAAAACTACTCTTTCCTGCACCTTGAATCCCTAAAACAGGAACCATTATTTCTTTCTTATTCAAATTCTCAATAAAATGTTCAAAGTATCTGTTATAATCTATACCTTGCTTATCATTATTAAGATATTTTTCTAATAAGTTAGAAAACCTTTCATCTTCTATTAAATTTATATATGTCATTTCCTATTATCTCCTTCTTCCAAAAAGCTTAGAAAAGAATGATTTATTTCCCCACTCTACCTCTTCTTGTATATAATCAATCTTATTATTAAGCTCATCTTCTAATTTACTTATTAATTCTATTATACTATCTTTATCTTCAATTTTACTGTCAATATCCTTAATTTTTCCTAAAATTGAATTTTTATTATTAATTAGATTATATTCTATAGATTTGTCTAAAGATTCAACTTTATTTTCAATAGATTTTTCAACCAAGTCTACTTTTTCTTCTATCTTATCTAAGTTAATATTATCTAATTTATCTAAAATCGCTTCTTTATTACTTGCCGCATCTTTTACTACTTTTAATCCTAATATTGCCAATCTTTCTTCTATAGATTCAAATAATACCTTACTTTGCTCTTCCACACTCTTTTGTATTACTGCTTCCAATTTCGTTTCTGTCATTTCTCTTATCTTTAATATGCTTTTATTTAAATCTTCAAGTTTTTCTTCGAATTCTTCTTCATGAAACTCTTGAAAATTTTCTCGCAAGTCATTTATTTTTCTCTCAACTGGCTTTAATTTTTCAGTTAGCTCTTCTGTCATATTTCTAGATGCTCTTGTAAGTAAACTTAACATATCATCCTGTATTTCGCCCATTATATTTTTTGTAACTTCATCGCTTTGAATTAAAATTGATCTTTCTTCCATATATTCATTCATACTCCTTCCTCTTTAGAGGTATTCAAAAAATAGCTTAAAATCTTTTCAATAGTTTCTTGTTCTTCTACTCCTCTTGACAAAGGATTTTCAATCAGTTTTTCTTTTATAACTTTATAATCACTTATCAAAAATTCATGAATTTCCTGTGATTCTATTAATGCCATATTATATATTGGATTTTTGGAATTAATTAATATATATTCAGGCCTTATACTACTAAACCTGCTAATAACTTTATCTTTTAGGTTTTTAACTTCTATCAGAAGCTCCTCTATATTATTTGCATTTATAAATTCTCTGCATGAATCTATTACTAAATTCACTGATAAATTACTATTTTCCTTAAAGAAATAGTTTAAATTTCTGCTTTCTAAAATCTGCTTCTTAGAATTTCCAATTTGTATTCCATTAAAAATAATAAACATACTATAAGTCATATCTTTTATCTGTTTAAGTTTTTCATAAAATTTAAGCGTACCTTTTCCAGATTCATAGATAATAGCTATATCTTCAAAACTATATAAACCTTCTCTCTTTATTAATTCACATTCTTCAAGATCTAGATCAATTCCATACATTCTAGAAATGAAATCTCTGCAAGAATCTATATCCCATGTCCAAAAAAGCTTTAGGCCCATACTGTTAGACTTTTCTTCACACTTTTTATTTATATATTTTCCAACTAATAGGTAGTTCTTTTCTAAAATTTTATTACTCAGCATATAAAAGTTATAATGTAACCTTGAAATACTGTATGAAATATTTTTTTCATAATTATCACTTGTTATTGCTACCTCATTTTTCACATCAACTCTTAAATTAGAAAGCTTGTCTTTAATACCTATTAGATCCTTAGTTACTTCTCCTATATCATAAAGCTCTATATTTTGCTCTTTTTTTTCTTCAAATTCTTCTGTTCTTCTTGATACTTCCTCATAGAAAGTATCTATTGCTTTTGTATATTGATTACTCCATTCCTTTAATATACTTATATATTTATTCTTATTTTCACTACATATTTTTTGGGCCCTCTTAATAGTCTCATCTTTATCAATTATTCTCTCGTCATATCCTACTTCTTTATATCCCCAGTCCTTGTCAAATATATTAGACAATAATCTTTTCCCCTTATTTAGAACCCCTTCTTTCTTAAATAACACAGTTCTTTCTTCATATTTATGCTTAATCTCAATATTTTTACTTTCGATACTCGGCAAAACATAAGAGGATCTTATATCTAAATTAAGACTATCATATATTCTTCTTTTATCTTTTTCACACCTCTTAACAGTGCTTAAAATATCACTTTCAATATATAAATTTTTATTGTTAATTCTATCTACTATGTCTAAATAATCTTCAATATTTTCAGATGATACAGATGATATTTCCTTTATTATATTTGAAGTAATGTTTTCAATTTCTTTAATCTTTTCAGCTATTTCATTCTGAGCAGTCTCAAATTTATTTGCAAGATTATCAAGCTCTTTATTACTTACTTTTATTAAATCTTCTATTTCACCTAAATTATTTCCCTTTATAATTTCTTGATCAGTTGAAATTATGCTATTAATTTTTTCTATTAGACTTTCAGCTCTCCGTCCATTAAGCTTTGGAATAGTATTTTCCGCACAATTTTCTATAGCATTAATAAACATTTCAAAATTAGAATTATCATATCTTTCCTTATCTTTATCTACAATTCCCAAAAGTCCATTAAGTGCTGATATTTGAATAACTTCCGATATTTCTTTATCATCTGTAATTTCCATTAAGAGCCTCTCTGCTCTCTTTTTATACTTTTTTAATATAGTAACTTTATCTTCTTCAACTATTCCATTCCTGCCAATCTTTTCTTCAATTGAATCTATCATGTTTTGTACTAGGATTATCTGCTTGTCTTTCTCACTTACTATCTTAATTTTTTCAGCATTCGTTGCATCACTATTAGCCTTAACCGTAGTCACAAATATGCATATATCTATAGTTGGAAGTAATATCTCCAATGTCAATTTTTCATGATTTTCTAAGTTCCATGCATCTAATCCTGGACTATCGATTATATGTATTTTCTCATCTAACATAAAATAAGGTGTTTTTATATCAATCTGAGTAACATTAAGCGTATTTCCAGGATTCCTGCTCTCATCCGCATATTCTGCTATAGCATCTTCATTTAGATTTTCTGTCTCTAATATTTTAGGTCCACTATCCTTAAAATAAATAACGGCTTGTCTCTTTAGTCCTTTTGATGCCGTAATTATAATACTTGAACTAGGCCTTATAGCCATTGGTAAAATCTTTTCACCAAGAAGTGCATTTACTAAAGTAGATTTTCCACTACTAGTTATCCCCATAATAGCGATTCGTATTATATTATCATCATAAATACTTTTTCGTTCTTCAAACCATGCTATATCCTTATTGTATCTATTCTCTCTATAATTATTTTTACTTAAAACTCCTCTTATCTCATCAATTATATTCAATATGTAATTATCTTTTCTCATAAAACTCTCCATAACAACTATACTAATTCATACTATATCTTCCTTATATATTTTCATAGTTCTGATAAGGCATATGAAATAAAATAACAAATTCAAAATGCCATGATTATTTTTCATTAGGCAAAAAATGGACTCGACAGATGAACTTATTGTTTTTTTAATTATGCCTAAATATATCTTATCATAATTAAGCATACTTATCTAAGCAAATACTTACTGAATAATAAAAATTTCACAATTTTATTTCCAAATTCTACACAATAATATGTGTTGTTGCTAAAAAACCCCTATTATATATTTTAACTTGTCAGATTTATTATTAATTAAGAATCACTTATATTAATTTGCCAAATATAAAAACTTGAAAGAAATATCTAAGTATTCTTTCAAGTTTTTTATAAATGTATATATTGCAAAAATAATTTTTCATAATAATTCTAAAAATATTGTAAGGATTTTAGTCGCGATTGTGAATTTCAATATATATATCAAAATCTTCATAAACCAGAAATTTGTTCTTTGTTTTAATTATAAGTATTATTCTAATTTCTCAAATTTTCATTAAATATATGTCTAAACTTTTCACTATTATATTTAATTTCATTAATCTGTTTTATAGACATTGCCCCCATTATACTATTTGTTATAATTACCTCTTCTGAATGTGTTAAATCATCTATAGTAATGCTTTTTTCAGTCACCTTAAATTTTTTCATAATCTTATCTCTTATTATACCTTTTAATAATCCATCTTCACTATTTGGAGTAAAAATTTCATTATTTTTTATCATAAATATATTTGCACAGCTCGTTTCTGTAACATTACCTTTTTCATTTAAAAATATCACATCATCGTAGCCTAATTTCTTAGCATTCTCTTTTTCAATTATGTTTTCTATATAGCATGTAGATTTGATAGAGGCCAATCTTGAAGTACTGTTACGTCTTACCTTTGAAATTGTTAACGACATTCCTTTTTTATAATCGTCATTTTTATATGCAATTTCTCTTTCGGTTATTATAATGTTTAAAGGTGTAACAGTTATTTTTAATACTTTGTTTTTTATCTCCAACTTATTTAAATGATCTCTTAAAAATTTTTCTTCCACTAATGGCTGTAAATTTAATTCCATCATATCTTTTTTTAATCTCTGTAAATGCTCTTCTAAATATATTGGTTTTTCCTTACAAAGAATTGTTTCAAATATTCCTCTTCCAAAAAATAATCCATCATCAAGCATTACTTTATCATAATTATGAACTATCCTTCTCACTATAATACCTCCATCAACGCTTTAGCTTTGTCTATTGTCTCTAACCACTCCTCTTCTTCAATAGATTCCCATGTTATTCCTCCACCAACTCCTAAATACGCTTTATTACCTTTTCTTATAATAGTTCTAATAACTATATTAAAATCACTATTTCCTCTTAAATCGAAGTATCCTATAGACCCTGTATATATATTTCTTTTTAGCTTCTCAAGCTCCTCTATTATTTCCATTGCGCGTATTTTAGGCGCTCCTGTAATTGATCCACCCGGAAAACACTCCCTTATGCACTTTACTGAAGACACATTTTCTCTTAATCTTCCTTCTATTGTTGCCACAAGATGAAATACAGTCTCATACTCCTCTAACTTAAAAAGTTCTGTAACTTTTACTGATTTAGGTTTACAAACTTTACTCAGATCATTTCTTTCTAAATCAACAATCATTAAAAGCTCGGATTTATCTTTTTCCGAAGCCATTAACTCATTTCTATTTCTCTCATCTTCCTCATAATCTTTTCCTCTAGGTCTAGTTCCTTTAATCGGCCTTGTTTGAACCTTACCATCTAAAATTGATAAAAATCTTTCAGGTGAAGAACTTATTATTTGAAAATCCTTAAAATTCATATATGCTGAAAATGGTGCTTTATTTGTATTTCTCAATTTTCTATATATTTCATATGGCTTTTCATTATTATTACACCATATCCTTCTAGTCATATTAGCTATATATACATCTCCACTTCTTATATATTCTTTAAGAGATGCTATAGCTTTTTTATACTCTTCCTTATCGAAATTTGAAAAGAATTCATTATTTGTTTTTTCTAAATTTACTGGAAGCCCCTCAATATAATTCTCTAGACACTTTTCTATATTAAGTATACTATTTTTAGCTTCTTCAAGTTGTCCAACTGAAGTTATATAAGTTTTTTTATTTTGTAAATCAAATATTATTAGATTGTCAAAGAAAATAAAAATGCTATCTGGTATACTAAAATCTTCCTTTGATTCATCTGGAAGATCCTCTAACACTCTTCCTATATCATAAGAAAAGTAACCAATAGCACCACTAACAAAAGGAAGTTTGCTATTAATACTAATTTTATAATTCTCAATAATTTTATCCAATTTTTCAAATGGATCTACATCATTATATTCTTCATTATCAATAGTTACTTTTCTCCCCTTAGAGATAAATTTTTTATATGGATTCAATCCAATAAAAGAATACTTGGATAACAATTTGTCTTCTTTCGAACTATCTAAAAATATAGAATCTTCACTATCTTTAAAAAGATCATATGTATAAAAAGGATTATAATATGTATTTAACTCTTTAATCTTAAAATCTACCATTTCTAAACCTCTTGCACTCTAAAATAAAATTTTCTAAGATTTTATGCCCTTCTTCCGTAAGTTCTGCTTCTGGATGGAATTGAACTCCATATATAGGTAATTCATTATGTCTAATTCCCATGATTACCCCATCTGACGTTTCTGCCGTAACCAATAATTCTTTTGGGAGTTTCTTCTTATCAATAATTAGAGAATGATATCTTGTTACCTTTAATGGATTTTTAACATTATGGAATATTCCGCTATTATTATGTGTTACTTCACTTATTTTACCATGCATAGGCCTGTCGCCTTTAATTATTTCTCCGCCAAAATAATGTCCTATACACTGATGTCCAAGACATATGCCCAATATAGGAGTTTCATTTTTAAATTTATCAATAATATCTAGGCACAAGCCTGCTTGCTTGGGATTTTTAGGTCCTGGTGAAATAACTATACCATAATATTTATTGTTTCTGATGCTCTCAATATTAATTTTATCATTTCTAACTACATCCACAATTTCTCCAATCTCTTCAAAATATCTGACCAGATTATATACAAACGAATCATAATTATCTATCATTAGTAACACTTTAATCATTCCTTTTTAACTTTAATTATTATAACTGTATATGTTATTATTAAGTTTCTGCATTTCTATCTTAATTGAACTCTTGTTCTTGAGCTACTATAATTTTAAATATAAATTTATTATCTCAACATATATACTATTAGTCACATATTTATTTTAGCATTAAATAAAACTCTGTTCCATTGGTTGTATTTTCTCGTTCGTAATTTAAAATAATATCTAGTCAGTCTTACTCTTCACAATAAATTACATTAAGTATCTTGTATTGCTACATAAGAATTACTTATATGTATAATAAATAATATATAAATTTTATTTATTGTACATATATTCTCTTGTCATAGGAATATCATCATTTATTCCTTTAGAAATTAGTAATTGATGAATATCTATCACTCCATTATTAAATATTGCCGCACATGAACAAAGATAAAGTTCCCACATTCTTATAAATTCTTCATCAAACATTTTAGAAACTTCACTTAGATTGTTATTAAAATTCTCTCTCCAATATAGTAAAGTCTTAACATAATGCCTTCTAAGATTTTCAACATCGATAGTATGGAAATTATAATTACTACAAATGTCTATAATTTCTCTAAAACTTGGAATAACCGCTTCTTTAAGAATATACTTTTTAATCCATGGATCTACAGAATATTCTTTTAATGAATTGATATAATCCAATAAACATAACCCTTTTGGTTTTAAGACAGAATCAATATTTTTTATAAATAGTTCATAATTCTCTCTTCCTATATGCTCAACCATGCCAACACTTACAATTCTATCAAATGATAATCCACTTTCAGCTAAATTTCGGTAATCCATAAGTCTAACTTCTAGTAATTTTTCAAGCTTTCTTTCTTTTATTCTTTCATTAAATTTTTTATATTGCTCTTTGCTTAATGTAATTCCAATACCATGAATACTATATTTTTCTGCTGCTTCAATAAGTAAAAATCCCCACCCACATCCTACATCCAAGACGCTCATGCCTTCTTTTATGTCTAACTTTGCTAGTATATGATTAATTTTATTAATTTGTGCGTCATGCAAACTATCATTATTTGATTTAAAATATCCACATGAATATGTCATAGTATCATCGAGCCATAAACTATAGAAATTATTCCCTATATCATAGTGCTCTTGAATCTCACCTTTTTGTTTTTTTGAAGAATTGGATTGAAAAATCGTATTTTTTACTGGCTTACTACCTGATGAGATTTTATCAATCTGACTAATAAATATATTTATAACTTCAAATAAATCTCCTTTTATCTCTATATTCCCTTTCATGTAAGCTTCACCAATAGCAAGGAACGTACTTCTAATTAAGTCTGTTTTACTTATTTCTCCCTTAATATTTATTTCGAATCGAGGCGTACCCTTCCCTATAATAAATTCTTTATTATTTTGAAACTTAATCCTATATGGTATATCATCAAATTTTGACAAATATTTAACATAAAGACTATTTATTAGATTCATATAGAATTCCTTTCTATAATTTAAATACTGATTAATTTATACTATTATATAATTTCAAATATGCTATACATTAAATTCTATATTCAATATAAATAATTAAAGAGACAGTCGAGAACGCACAATAATTTTACGCTTCTCTAACTATCTCTTAACTAACTTCTCAAGTCATTTCATTTTGTATAATTATCTTTTTCCTCATTTTATTTGCTAATTTTTTTGTTACTTTCTTTAGTACATTTTTACAATCACAACTTTTAAATAATTTCCCTCAGGAAATTTATCTGTAACTGCAAAATCTTCTGAAAGAGTATGTTCTTCTAGAATTTCATAATTTCTATGTGATTCTTTAAAAGCTTCATCTATAAATTTCTTAAATTTGCCCATATTAAAAGTAGCACAGTTTGTTGAAGCTACAATTACTCCTTCATCCTCTGTTATATCTATAGCTGATTTAACCAATCCTTTATAGTCTTTTGCTGCACTGAATCTATTATCTTTTGATGTTGCAAAGCTTGGCGGATCAAGAATAACCACATCAAATTTTAATTCTTCCTTTTTTGCACGTTTAAAATATAGGAAAATGTCTTCAACAATTATTTCATGTTTTGTGAAATCAATATTATTTATAGTAAAGTTCTCAGTTGTTTTTTCTAGACTTCGGCTTGCTAAATCAACACTTGTAGTAATAGCACCACCTTTTGCAGCTGCCATTGAAAATGCTCCTGTATATGAAAAAGTATTTAAAACTTTTTTATTATTGGAGTATTTATCTTTGATAGACTTTCTTACTTCCTTTTGGTCTAAAAATACTCCAACCATAGCCCCATCATTTAAATAAATTGAGAAATTAACTTTATTTTCTTTAACTATAAGAGGTTCAGGTGCTTTTCTTCCACAAACATAGCTATCTTCATCTACAACCATACCATTTTCTTCAAATCTCTTTTTTTCATATATACCATCAAAAGAAACTAAGCTTTTTATAGCTTTAATTATATTGTCTTTAAATGTATATATACCTCTGCTATACCAAGTGATGAGATAATATTCATCGAAATAGTCAATCGTAAGCCCACCTATTCCATCGCCTTCACCATTAAATACTCTAAATGCAGACGTGTCTTTTGAATGATAAAATTTCATTCTTTTGGAAAATGCATTCCTAATCTTATCATAGAAAAATTTATAATCCAAATTGCTATTTTTACTGTTACTTAAAATCCATCCACAGCCTTTATTTTGTTTCCCATAATACCCCTTTCCTAAGAAAGTCTTTTTTTCATCTATAAGGGTTATGATTTGTCCTTCCTCTTTTAAATCTTTTATATTATCAAAAGCTTCTTCAAGAATTAAAGGATATCCATTTTTATATTTCTTAACAAATTCTTTTTTTACTGTAAGTATTGCTTCTTTCATATATGTATTTACCTTCCCGAAAACTATTGTATTAAATTCTAAATAATTATACCATAAATCTAAACTAGTTAATTACTAATTTAAAATTGCATATTTTATCGTGTACACTATATATTATTGTTTCTTTGCTCCAGATTAGATACTGATTAATTTATACCATATATAATTTTAAATATGCTATAGATTAAATGCTATATACAATAGAAATAATTAAAGAGATAGTCGTGAACCCGCAATAATTGTACGATCCAACTATCTCTTAAATAACTTCTCTATTCATTTCATTTTTGTCTAATATTTTATACATCAAATTACATATAATATACTTGTTTAATCTATAAACTATTGAATTAAAATTCTACTATCGTCTCTTATAGTTTCGTTTAATTTAGGTAATATAATTTGCAATTCTCCATTTTGGAATTTTGCAGAAATTCTTGATTTATCAACGTTCTCAACATGAAAAGTCCTTGATATTTTTCCATAAGCCCTTTCTCTTCTAATATAATTATCTTTTTCTTCATTTATTTCTTCATTTCTAAGAGCAGAAATAATTAAAGTATTGTCTCTGTATTCAAGGTTTATATCTTCTTTCTTAACACCTGATAATTCTGCACTAACTAAATATTCATTTTGAGTTTCTCTTATATCAGCATTAAATTTTTGGTTATTTCCAAAACCAAAACTCATTGGTGAAAAGAAATCATCATTGAAAAATCCATTGAAAAAATCTTCAATTGAGCCTCCCTTCTTGTCTAATCCGTTAGTTCTAAAAGGTATCAATCCAAACATACTAAGACCTCCTTAAGATATTTATTATTTGTTTTTACAAGTAAATTATAGCCAAAAGGTCAAAGAAGGTCAAAATCAGTTTTTGTCCTTTATTTTTTTTCTCTTACTATATATTTCTATAATATTAAATTATCTTTTACTTACATAGTATTTGCTTTTATTTTCTCTAATTTTTTATTGCTTATATATTTTTCATGATCTCTATTCTTTCACTTTGATTTCAAATCATATTTAGACATCTTTTCAGCTATATTTTGGGCTTGAAGTGATAATTCTTCAGTTGATGCCGCAGTTTCTTGTGCCTTAGCTGTGTTAATCTGTATAACTTCAGAGATTTCGTTAACTCTCGTTGTCATTTTCATTATCTCATTCGTTTGATCTTGCGATGCTAGTGATATTTCATTGACCAATTTAGCACTATTATCTACATTAACCACTATATTTTGTAATGAATTCGAAGCCTCTTTTGCTAAACTTTCACCTTTTTTAACTGCAAATAAAGAATTTCCTATTAACATATTAGTATTTTTAACTGCATTTGAGCATTGTTCGGCTAAGCTCTTAACTTCATTAGCTACCACCGCAAATCCTTTTCCAGTTTCTCCAGCTCTCGCAGCCTCAATAGCAGCATTAAGCGCCAAAAGGTTTGTTTGTGATGCTATATTTTCTATAGAGCTTGTAATCTTTGAAATCTGATTGGAAGATTGAGCAATCTCCTCTATAGATTTCATTAACTCTTCCATTTTGTGATTTCCTTCAGATACAATATCCTTGGTACTTTCCGATACTTTATTAGCTTCCTCTGCATTTTGGGCGTTTATAGTAACTTTAGTTAATATTTTATTAAAATTGTCTAAAAGTTTTTCTATTATACTTGCTTGATTTGTTGCTCCATCTGATAGTTCTTTTGTAATTAGTGATATTTGTTCTGATCTATTTGATGTTAACTCTACTGTCCTTGATATACCATAGAAATCACTATTCAATGTGTTTATAATACTCTCAAGCGACTCTTGTATAGGAATAAAATCGCATTTATATTGCACATTTTTCTCTAACTCTATATCCAAATTTCCAACTGATATTTTTTCTAAAATTGTTGTAATATCATCTACATATGAGTCTATCATCTCAATAGCGCTAATCAAATTACTTGCCATCTCACCCATTTCATCTGTAGATTCATAGCTACTTTCAACTTTGAGATTTCCATATAATAATTCTTCAGATATTTCTTTTATATTATTAATTCCTTTAATAAATATATCTGTCAACACGCCGCTTATTGTTGACGTTATTATTAGTGTACTGATCATTATGATTATTATAAATCCTAATATTATATTGTTAATTATATCTACCTTATGTAAAAAATTAGATGTTTGTTTTTGAGACTGTTTATATACTTCTATAACTTTATCTGCTATTCCATCTATTTGATAAGAATATGTATTTTCCATTACTGATAAGGCTGATATCTTCTCTTTCTTATTTATCAATTCCACTATATCACTTCTACTTTTTGCGGCTAATTCTACAGATGAATTAATCTCATCAATTAGCTCATAATCAGGTAGTGTTTCTTTTAAAATTTTAGAATTACTATCGAATTCTTTTACTTCTTCATTTACTAATTCTAAATATTTTTGTTCTTTCTCCATATCTTCCTCAGCTATTGCTTTATAAAGATTTTTCTCTATTTTTTGTAAACTAATTCTCATATTTGATATATTATCTGAAAGTGCATATGATTTCCTATATGACAAATTGGTTTTATAAGAAAACATATATAAAATACTTACTATTATAATCATGCTTATTATTGTAAACATATTGATTATTAAGAATGATTTTTTTATTTTCTTATTTATTGGATCTCCTGATATAAGTTCATGTAATCTTTGGTACATAACTGTTTCCCCCCGAATAATAAAATACATTTTTCCTTTTTATAATCATGATTAATTTATCTTTCTTGCTAATTAATCATCGAAATTAATGATGGTATGAGTTTTAATTACATTAATTTTTCTTTTCGCCATTTAATTGATAATGAATTTCATTTACTATTATATCAATTTATGTACCAAATTCAAGACATATATGAAAAAATATGAAATATAAGTAATTCTATGATTTTTTATAACACAAAAAAACCTCACTATAAATTTGATATCTATAGAGAGGTTTTCCTTTTACTAATAATTGGACATTTCTATTAGCTGACAATATTTCATGTGCTTATCCAAACACATCTATGAATCTTTAAAACATAACTATTACTTTTACATAAATATTTTCCCTCAACACCTAGTCTTATATATAGAATAAATTTCCATAAATTATGCTCTTGTATTTAATTCACTCAATACTCTTTTATGTTCTTTTTCATCTAAGTTATAGAAGAATATTGCAACAAGTTCAATAATTACAAATATTACTGGAATTGCAGTCATTGTGATTAAAATGCCATGTAATGCTGTCTCAGTTTGAGCGTGATTTGCAACATAACCGAATTTCGCTAGTATTAATCCAGGAACAATTCCTCCAATCGCCATACCAAACTTGAAGAAGAATCCAACTAGCGCATAAATAACACCACTTGCACGTTTACCTGTCTTATATTGACCATAATCGATAGTTTCAGGAATTAGCGCCCATGTGAATGCACCTGCAGTGATGGTACCCAATGCTGCGATTAATCGTCCTGCAAATACAAGTGGAACCATTGTTGCAGGAATAACAAATAAAGCTATTAATCCAATTGCTTTCAAAGATAAAGCAGTAAATAATAATTTTTTCTTACCCATCCATTTATACATTAATGGCATTAACGGCATAAGTATTAGTGCAGGTAGAGTTCCCATTAAACCATACCATTTTACTAAATCTGGTCTTGCAACATTATAAGTAACATAATAAATCCCAACAGAATTAACTATTGAGTTAACGCCAAAATTAAGAATAAAGAACATACATATGATAACTAGTGGACGATTTGACTTTAACTGAATAAAAATATCTTTAACATTGATTTTTGCATCTTCAGAATGATCTATTTGAACGCGCTCTTTAGTATTCAAAAAGCAAAAGATTAGTAGAAGTGCACCTAAAATTCCCATTATTGACATGGTAATTTGCCATCCTGTGCTTGTTTTTCCAGTCATATTTGTAAATATTCCAGCTAAAAGCGGTACACCAAAAGAAACAATTAATCCTCCGGTATTTGAAAATAACATTCTGATTGAAGTTAGGCTTACAACTTCCTTGTTATCTTGAGTAATCGCTGAAGTAAGTGCTGCATAAGGAATGTTAACTACTGAATAAGTTACTGATAATAGTATATAAGTAACATACGCATATACTAATTTCATAGGATCTGAAAATGCTGGAGTTGTAAAACAAAGTATAGCTACTCCTGCAAAGGGAAAAGCACCATATAAGATATATGGACGAAATCTTCCGTATTTTGTATTCGTTTTATCCACCACTGTCCCAATTAGTGGATCCATTACAGCATCAAACAGTCTTACTATTAGAAACATGAATCCAACTGCTGCAGCCGAAATTCCAAAAACGTCTGTATAGAAGAATAGTAGATAGCTACTTACTGTTTGATAAATAAAGTTACAAGCTAAATCTCCTGTGGCATACCCCACCTTTTCTTTCATAGTAATTTTTTCAGAAATCTTAGATCTTACTTGACTGATATTCATTTAAAATTCATCCTCCATTTTTAATTTATAATATTTTTCTTCATACACTTCTATAAAATTTTGTATTTTCTAAATATCTATCCTCCTTATAATTTAGTATTTATATAGTCGGTTGCGGGATTCCGCAACCTTTAACTAGTCCAATCTTTTAAAAATCATATATTTACAGCTTGTTTTGATAAAAACATAAAATAAATCGTTTACCTCTATCTGTTTAATAAGCAATTCATATTTTAATAAAACTATATTAGGTTTTCTTTATACATAAAATAATCAAAATCAGCAGATTTATTATTTCCGCTAACATCCTGACAGTGCATACCTACAAATGCCCCTGTAAAGCACGCTCCTCCACCTACATAATCATCTGATAATTTTTTAGATTCAAAACTTGTAGGTATTTCCTTCCATTCCACTCCATCAAACGAATAAAAGAACTTATATTCTTCAACCCTAACTTCTACTTTTAGGTGTACGTATTCAACATTTTCTGGTACTGGTATCATATTTTGAGCTAGTGGTTGTGAAAATTCAAAGTTATCACAAGAAATAATATCAATTACTCTTCCTTTTTCTTCATTCCAAGTTACATCAATTGTTGTCCAATTTTCTGTGTTATAGTAGCATACAAGACCTGCTGATTGCTGAAAAGTATCTGGATTGAAGGACACACCTGTTGCCGCATCAAAATTAAAAGATTGCCACCTTCTAGCGACTAAGGCCTGTGTAAATTTAGATATTAATGATTCTTTTCCGTATAATCTCATATTTCCTGGATTTTCTGTTAAGGACATTATATCCTCAGTCAACGGAATACGTAGTGATTGAAAATTAATGTTCAATTTATCATTGTCGAAATGATCTAATTCCTTAAAACTAGGTTCCCATTTTACTTCTTTCATATTAGGAGCATCAATTTCTATTGAACCTTCTTTACCACCTACTACATATGGCCATCCATCAATCCACTCAAGTTTTTGAATAGCTGTTTCTCTTCCAAGTGGACAATATCCTCTTGGCGCTGTATGTGGAAGTGGTTTCCCAGTTTCTTTATCATATCCTCTCACTTCAGTGTCAGGAACTTCATCTGATGGAAGTGGCCTTCCTGTTAAATGAACTAAATACCATTCATCAGTATGAGTGTGTACAATAGATGCATGACCACATTTTTGTAATTCATTTATAGGCTTATCCCACGCAGTAAGAATAGGATTATCTGGGTGTATTTCATAAGGTCCTTCAATATTTTTAGAACGTGCTATTGTAGCAGCATGCTCATATTTTGTTCCACCTTCAGCTGTTAAAAGATAGTAATAATCTCCAATCTGATACAAGTGAGGCCCTTCTGTTAATTTAAGATCTGTACCCTTAAAAATTAATTTAGATTCCCCAATTAATTTTTCTTCTTCTGGAGAATATTCTTGCATTACAATACCTGCAAATCTATGGTTATATACCCTATTATCAAACAGCATATTCAATAAATATTTTTTCCCATTTTTATCATGGAATAAAGAAGGGTCAAAACCTGAACCATTTAACTTAACTGGTTCACTCCACTCTCCATCAATAGTTTCACAAGTAACTAAATAGTTGTAGCAATCTTTCCAAATTCCTTTTGTAACTTTTACATCTGTATATATTAGCCAAAATTTATTGTCACTATAGCTTAAACATGGAGCCCATATACCACCAGAATCAGCATTTCCTTTCATGTCAAGTTGTGAAATTCTATTTAGAGGGTGAGCAACTAGATTCCAATTAATTAAATCTTTAGAATGATAAATTTGTACTCCAGGAAACCATTCAAAAGTGGATACTGCAATATAATAATCCTCGCCTACCCTACAAATACTTGGGTCTGGATTAAATCCTCTTAATATTGGATTTTTAATTTTCATTATTAACTTCTCTCCTTTAACTAATTAAATATTTATTTATAATTTTCATCTAAATCATAAAAATTAATGAACTTCTGATATAATTCCATTTGTCATAAGTATTCATCTCTGTAAATAGACCTTGATTTTTAACTTTCCCCTATAAAATTCAGATATTTTATGTTAAATTAATTTTTTATTAATAATCGTTTACAAAATGCTTATTATTATATAATTACTCTAAATAAGCGCCTTTCATTGCTGATACAGCTCCCCTTGTATAACGTCCAAATATCCCTTTTCTTGGTCCTGTTTTAGGGAGACTCCAATTTGCTTTTCGTTCTTCTAATATTTTTTCTATCTCCTCCAATTTATATGATTTTCCATTGATTCCAACAATATTTAGCTTTCTCTCCTTTATATCAAGCTCAATTAAATCTCCTTCTTTTACTAACGCGATTGGCCCTCCGGTTGCTGCTTCAGGCGATATATGTCCAACACATGGTCCTCTTGTAGCTCCTGAAAAGCGCCCATCTGTTAATAAAACTGTTGATCCATTTAATCTGCTATCACATACTATAGCCTCTGTTGTCATAAGCATCTCTGGCATCCCAGATCCCCTTGGCCCCTCATAGCGTATAATCAAGACTTCTCCTGGATTAATCTTATCTTCAATTACAGCATTATGACAATCTTCTTCACAATCAAATACTCTTGCAGCTCCCACATGATACATCATATTTTCTGATACTGCTGCATATTTGATAACTGCACCTTCTGGAGCTAAATTTCCTTTCAGAACTGCAATAGATCCCATTTCCTTTGTTGTCTCAACTGGTTTTATTAACTGATCTCGATTTAATCCATAATTATGAAGATATCCTTCTATTCTGTCAAAGAAACCATCATTTTTTATATCCTCAAGATTTTCTCTTAGGGTCTTACCTGTTACTGTTAGTACATCCAGATTTAAATAATCCTTTAATAACCACTGTACCATAGGAATACCTCCAGCAAACCAAAAGGCTTCAGTTGGGTACTCTCCACTAGGATATATGTTTCCTATGTGTGGAATCTTATGATTAATCTCATCGAATAGTTCAGGTTTTAATTCTATGCCAAGTTCATAAGCTATAGCAGGAAGGTGCAACATTACATTAGTTGATCCACCTATAGCCGCATGTACAACAATTGCATTGTAAAACGCTTCTTGAGTAAGTATATCCTTTGTTGTAATATTTGCCTTAACCAAATTCATAATTTGCCTTCCAGCTTTTCTGGACATTGCTGTTATATCTCTCATTGTAGCAGGCGCAAGTGCACTTCCTGGCAACGCTAAACCTAGTGCTTCAGCCATACATTGCATGGTGCTTGCAGTACCAAGAAACTGGCAAGCTCCTACAGATGGACAGCCAGTCAATTTAAAATCTCGGACTTCTTGATCAGTTATAGCACCTTTTTTCTTTTCTCTTAAAGAAATATCTCCAGCCTTAATAGATGTAGACATATATGGAGCTGGTCTCATGCTTCCACCAGGAACAAATATAGTTGGTATATCCATACGCGCAGCCGCTTTAAGATGAGCAGGAATTGATTTATCGCACGAAGAAATTAAAACCATTCCATCCCATGAAACAAATGATCCATGAATTTCTACCATATCCGCAATAACTTCCCTTGAAGCTAATACAAAATTCATTCCATCATGTCCTTGAGCACATCCATCACAAATATCTGTAACGTGAAATTGTCCTGGACGTCCTCCTTTTTCATACACACCAATACTTACTTGCTGCGTTAATCCCATAAGATGAGAACTTCCTGGATGACTATCTCCAAATACATCATCAATAAGTATTTGTGGCTTTTTTATATCTTCTTCATCCCAATCCATTCCCATTTGAAGAGAATCAAATTGTGACCAAAGCTTACGCTCTGAAATGCTTTTTGGTGTTATAGAATTCTCTAACATTAGTAATCTCCTTTCAATAATTTATTACTTTAAATATTTAGTGCAATCTAGACATAATCATCTATTTATTTTTCTATGATTTCTTGTATTTTATTTTTTATATCATCATTTATTTTAATATTATAATTTCTTATAGATGTATTTATATCTAACTTTAAAGATATATTAACTGCTTCTTTTAGTCCTACTATAAATGGATTTGTCAAATCATACAATTCAGTCAATCTATTTATTTTATCTTGGAGTATAAATAATTTTTCAAAGTCTCTATTTAGAACAGCTTTATACGTATCTACAAATAATTTTGCATTTACATTAGTTAATCCACCTATAATACCATCTCCTCCAGATAATAAGTTAGGTATTAAGTATTCATCAAATCCAGAAATTACACAGAAGTCTTTACGAACTTTCTTTACTTTTTGGACGAACCTTCTAATATTGCTAATAGAATCTGTAGTATCTTTAATGCCAACAATATTATTAAATTCATTTGCTAATCTTAACACTAATTCATATGATACGTTTATAGATGTCCTAGCAGGAAAATTATAAATTATAATAGGTAATTCCGTATTCTTCGCTATTATTGAATAATATTCGTATATATAATTTTCATCTAAACCAAAAAAATATGGAGTTATAATCAAAGCAGCATCTGCTTTTGCATCACTAGCACATTTATTTAATTCGATAACTTCTTCTATATTGTTATCCCCAGTTCCAACTATTAATTTTGTTCTCCCATTTATAACTTTAGATACAAACTTAATATAATCTTTTTTTTCTTCTAAAGAAGAAAAATTAAAAAATTCTCCAATCGATCCTAATATGACAATCCCATTTACTTCGTCTTTTATTAATTTCTCAATCAAAATCTCTAAACTTTTCTTATCAATCTTCCCTTCTTCATTGAAAATAGTCACTATTGGTGTATAAATTCCTTTAAACATAAAGCCTCCTTGTGTTTCATATTTGAAACACCATTCTATATATTGATTATTTTTTTGAGATGATTGATAAAATCATCTCAAAAATTAAAATAAACTTTCTTTTTTATATCCTAATTTTTTTGAAATATCCAGTGCAACTTTAGTTATAAGTTCTGCACACACTCCAATACGCTCATCATTAATTTTCATCTTTAACGTAGAAATAGATACTGCTGCTATTGCTTGACCCATCCTATTATATATAGGCACAGCTATACAAAATAATCCTTCCTCATTTTCCTCATCAGAAATAGAGTATCCTCTTTCTCTAATTAAATTTAAGTTTTCCATTAAGGATTCTTTATTCGTTATTGTACTCTTAGTTTTAGGAATAAATATAATCTGTTCAAAATAATTATTTAACTGCGCACTATTATAAGTTGCTAAAATAGCCTTACCTAAACTTGTTGAATACATTGATGTTCTAGATCCCAAATTACCAGTTGTTCTTAAAGTGCCTTTTGATTCATGCTTATCTAAATATACAAGTTCATTATCATTTACTACTGCTAAAAACACTGTTTCTCCAATATCATTAGACAACTTTTCTAAAAAAGCACTAGATATCTTAGTTAATTCCATCTTATTTAAATATAAGCTTCCAAGTTCAAAGACTCCTACCCCTAATTCATAACTCTTCAATTTCATGTTTTCTATTGATAGAAACTTTTCACTTACCAATGCATTAACTATATTAAATACACTGGTTTTAGGTATATTAAGATATTTACTTATTTCAGCAATTGTTACGGGTTCATCACTTTGCCCAACAAACCTTAAAATTTCTATTCCTCTTAGAATCGCTGTGTTCAAAAAGCTCACCTCACTGTTCCATATATAAAACGCCATTCCAATTATCGTATTTATTATATATTGTGCTATTCTTTCTGTCAATCGTATAATTGAATAAAATTAATATTTTATCCATTAATTCTTTTCTAATATATTCTCTAATTTGAAATCTAAATATTCTTATTTCATTGCTTTAAACATGCATGTTTGGGTTGTTATTGATATATCTCCATTTTTTTTAATATATTCTTCTAAATATTTCGTAAATTCTTTTTTCTTTTCACCAATAAGTATTGAACTTCCTTGAATAGTTGAAGCTTTATATGATACTACTGGTTCAGCATTATCTACTATTATTTTACCATCTAAAATTTCAACATCTACTTTATGAAAATATTTTTCAAGCATTCCTCTTCCGTGCTCTAGGTCAAATCTTTCTGAATACCCATTGTTATCTAACCCAGAATTAGGCGCAAAATTTTCTGAAAGTCTATTTAATTCCTTCATAGAATTACAAGAATTAGCTGTCACATAAAATACACCATTAGGCTTTAGTACTCTTTGTATCTCAGCTAAAGCCTTTTCTATATCTGGAACAAAATAAATCATATGTTGAGCGATGATTATATCAAAAGTTTCATCATTATAAGGTATTTCTTCAGCATTAATTTCTTCATAATGAAAATCATGATATACATCTTTCAATCTATTTCTTGCGATTCTAATCATACTTCTAGAAAAATCAGATATTGTAATATTTAAAGTATTCTCTATATAATCTTTATTCTTAAACCAAAGCTTTCCTGTTCCACATCCAAGTTCCAGTACATTTGCGTTTAATGAAAAATTCATCTGATTAAAACACCATTTATCAAAATCTATTTTATTTACATTATAGCTATGAAGATTACTTCTAATATTTAAGTTCTTATCTGTTTTATATTGTTCCCTAACCCTACTTTCCATATTAGTTACTTTTATGATATCAATCAAATTACTTGCATCTAGAAAACCATTTTTCTTTGCTGTATTTTGTGCTTTATTAAAAACATCAATTACAGCCTCAATATGTTTCTTCTTTTCTTCCAAGGCTTTCTTTTGAATACTTATCATATTCTCTAGGTTTTCTCCACTTTCATGTAATATATGACTTATTTCATTTAGCGACAACCCAATGAATTTTAAGGTTGTAATCTGCTGAAGCTTTAATAGGTCTTCTTCACAGTAAATTCTATATCCTGAATCAGTTTTTTCACTAGGCTTAAGTAATCCAATTTTGTCATAATGAAGTAATGTTTTCACTGTCACTCCTGATTTCTTAGCAAATTCACCAATTTTCAATTTATTTCCCTCCATAACATTATTCTAATCCATTACCTTAGGGTATAGTCAACTCTAATTTTAAGGACACACTATCTTTCATGACCTTTCCGATAAATTTTAATTAATATTATTAACTATTTTATGCGTTATACTCTTATTTTTTCCCATATAATTCCGATAAAATAATTGAAGGAGGAATAATTAACAATGAGCAGTATAACTATAAATTCAAATCGAACCAATTTATTCAAAAATATTAATATCAATTCAACTGATGACAAAAACAAAAATGTTGTTAATGGTAATTCTAGTATTACTAATAAACAAGATAAAAAAGAAAGCGGTTTAATGCAAAATCTTCTAAAGCAAAAACAAGAACTTAAAGAAGAAAAACAAGCATTGATGGCTAAAGAAATGGACGCAAAAGAGAAAAAAGCTAAAATGGATGAATTAAATCAAAAAATAAAGGATGTTGATTCTCAGATTCAACAGCTAAAGATTCAAGAAAAACAAGAAGAACTTCAAAAGAAACAAGATGAAATTTCAAAGAAAAAAGCTAAAGAGGAAACACCTAACAAAGACGATAATAAAACAAAAGGCGATGTAATAATTTCTGCTAGCTTAGGTGAACTTATTAAGATTAGTGGTTCACAAAAAACTATACATTTACTAAAGGATAGTAAAAACAGGCAAAAAGTAGAAGCTGAATATATCAAACCAAATAATATCGAAAACAGCTACGATAATAATCGTTTATCGCAAATAGGCGCAAGCATAGCCAATATAAACATGACCATTTCTAAAAAGATTGGAGACATAAATAAAAGTGCTGAACGCATTCAAGCTAAAACAGAATTAGCGCTTAAACAAATCAAAGATAAAGATGACAATAAGTTAAATGGAGAAACAAAAGACATAGATAATAATACTAATAAGTTAGATAAAAGTTCAAAAGATAAAACCAATAGTAATTTAAATACGGAACCTAATAATAATCCATATAATAAAACTACCGAAACTATAGTTTAGCTTCTAAAAAACATATTAAAATATTCCATCAGATTCAAAAAAACATAAGACAGCCCGCCTCATTGTATGGGCTGTTTTATATTTGTAAGAATAATTATAATAATTCTTTAACTACTTTTATAACTTCTTTTGCTATATATTCAGCATCTTCTAAAGATAATGTAGTATATACTGGAAGTGTGATCTCATTTTCATATTGTGCATAGGCATTAGGATAATCTTTAATATCATATCCAAGGTTTTTATATAGAGTTAGCATAGGAAGCGGTTTGTAATGAACGTTTGTTGCTATTCCTCTATCTGCTAACTTTTGAATAGCTTCGTTTCTCTTTTTCTCATCAAATCCTTTAACTCTATAAAGGTATAAATGATATGATGTCTCAGTTCCATTCTCATCTTTTGTAAATGGAATTATTGAAAATTCTTCTTTTGATAAAATATCACTATATATCTTAAATATTTGTCTTCTCTTTTCCAACATTTTCTCATATCTTTTTAATTGAACTAAACCTATGGCTGCCCCTATATCTGTCAAATTACACTTAAGTCCATCATTTATAATGTCATATTCCCATGCACCTGCTTTTAGCTTACTTAGAGCATCCTTTGATTGTCCATGCATAGCAGTAAATCTCATATATTTAAGTAAATCCTCATGATCACCAAAGTGGTTGTCATTAAATGTAACGGCTCCACCTTCTCCTGTAGTTAGATTTTTAACTGCATGAAACGAAAATGAGTGAAAATCACATTGAGATCCAACTGGTTCTCCCTTATATTTAGCACCAAAAGAGTGCGCTGAATCGCAAAGTATTATAATATCTTCTCTATTTTTATCCTTCAAAACTTTCTTTAAAGCATCATAATCAAACGGTACTCCTGCAATATCCACTGGCATAATTACCTTTGTTTTATCTGTAATCTTATCAGCAATTTTATCTATATCCATTTCGAAAGTATCTTTTTTAACATCAACATATATAGGTTTAATCCCTCTATGAATACCAACGCTTGAAGTAGCAGTATATGTATATGGAGTAGAAATAATTTCATCCCCCTCTTTTATATCAAATACTTTAAGGACTAGTTCCATTGCAGCAGTCGCACTATTTAATGCTAATGCTTTATTAACATTTAGATAATTTTGTATTCCTTCCTCAAACTCTGCGAGTTTTGGTCCAGAAGTAATCCAACCAGATCTTAATACATTACCTACTGCTTCTATTTCTTCTTCAGTTATATCTGGTGGTGAAAATGGTATCTTTTTCATACAATTCATCCTCTCTAATTTAAGCACAAAATTTTAATATATATGTTGCAATCCATAATGCACATTTCACAATTCACAATTACGGCTAAAATTCTTTCAATATTTTTAGAATTATGATGAATAATTATTTTTGTAACATATATATAATAGAATCTCTAAAAGTAATTTATAGAAAATAACTTTTATATTAGACTCTCTTTTATATTATTATAAACTCCACCCTTAGGTAAGAGTCAAGTTAAAAATATTTATCTTAGAATAATAAATAAACCACCATTTTCAGCTAGTCTATTTATAAACTAGTTTTTTCTAAAAATAGGTGGTTGTTTAATCAAGAAGCCCTTTCTACATACAATAATAACTTTTAACTATTTATTATCCCTGTTTCATGGAACTACCTAATTATAATTCAACAATTACTGGTAATATCATTGGCTTTCTCTTCATTTTTGTATAAACATAATTGTCAACTTCTCTTCTTATTCCATTCTTTATTTCCGCCCATTGAGTTATGTTTCTATCTAAGCATTTTTCTACAACGTTAGTAACTATATTTCTAACTTCGTCTATTAATTCTTCAGAGTTTCTTACATATACGAAACCTCTTGACACTATGTCTGGACCGGATATTATAATTTTATTTCTTATGTCTATAGCTATAACCACTGTGATTATACCATTCTCTGCTAGATTCTTTCTATCTCTAAGAACCATACTTCCTATATCTCCAACCCCCATACCATCTACAAGAACTCTTCCAAATGGTACTTTTCCTGATACTTTTCCAGTAGCTCTAGTTAATTCAAAAACATCACCATTTTCTAAAATAAATGTCTTAGATTTATCTACTCCCATACTCTCTGCTATTTTGGCATGAGTAATTAAATGCTTATACTCACCATGAACTGGTATAAAAAATTTAGGTTTTAATAAAGCTTGAATCAGCCTTAATTCTTGTTCACAAGCATGCCCTGAAACATGTATATCCTCTATTGATTTATAGATTACATTAGCACCTTTCTTTATTAGATCATTTATTAAGTTAGATACCGCCTTCTCATTACCAGGTATAGGACTTGCCGAGATAATAACCATATCTCCTTCTATTATTTGTATATGCCTATGTGTTGATGCAGCTATTCTTGATAATCCTGCCATAGATTCTCCCTGGCTTCCAGTTGTAACAATAGTTAGCTTATCATCTGGATAATTCTTTATTTCATCTAGACTTATTATCATATCTTCTGGAATAAGTAAATATCCAAGTTCCATAGCAACTTCAGATATATTTTCCATGCTTCTACCGCTAAAAGCTATTTTTCTATTATATTTTATTGAACAATCACTAATTTGTTGTAATCTATGAACATTTGATGCAAATGTAGATACTATAATCCTACCAGTAGCCCTACTGAAAAGATTCTCTAGTGTTTCTCCAACTGTTTTTTCTGACATTGTGTAGCCTTTATGAAGAGCATTAGTGCTATCTGCCATTAAGAGAAGTACACCTTTCTTCCCCAACTGAGCATATCTTTGCAGATCCATAACCTTCCCATCTATTGGTGTGAAATCCACTTTAAAATCACCGCTATGAACAATAACTCCTATTGGGGTATGCAATGCAATAGAACAGCTATCAGGTATACTGTGGTTATTTCTTATATATTCAATTTTTATTTGCTCTAATTTTATTAGTTCTCCCGGTTCAACAACATTTAATGTACAGTCACTAAGCATAGTATGCTCTTTTAATTTACCTTCTATTAATCCAAGTGTTAATCTAGTTCCATATATAGGAACATTAATTTGCTTTAATACATATGGTAGTCCACCAATATGATCTTCATGTCCATGGGTGATAAAGATCCCCTTAACTTTATTCTTATTTTTAATCAGGTATGTTACATCTGGAATTACTATATCAATTCCATATAAGTCTTCATCTGGGAATGCTAATCCACAATCTATAACTATTATTTCATTATCATATTCAAAGGCAGTCATATTTTTTCCTATTTCACCAAGTCCACCTAATGGAATTATCTTAAGTGGAATTTGTTTAGATTTTGTTTTTTTATTGATTTTATTTTTACTAATTCCAATTTCATTATTCTCCATATTATCACACCTCAAAAGTTTTTATTCTATGCTTTAATTATTTACAATTAACTTTAAATATATAAGTAAACTTTAAAATTTATTTTAACCTAAAAAGTAGCATCATAATTTAAAAATTATAATGCTACTTTTTATAGTTATATTCGTCTTTAAATATCATTAAATTATTTCGATATTAAGCCCATAAATTATATTTATATATATAATATGCATGGAATAATATCTTAATATTTTTACTGAAAATACATTGCTTTTAATTTATCAGCTATTTCATTTTCACAACTTGATATTTGTCTGATTCCATATCCAAGAAGCAATGGTGAACTGCTGAATCTTGGCATGACCTTACATAAAATTTTATTTTTTATATGATAGAAAAATATATTAAAACTATCACACTTCACGAAATAATTATTTAAAAGGTAATGAACTACCTTTCTAAGATTATATGCCAACTCATTTAATGCATATAAATCATCACTTATAATTATATTAAATTCAGTAAATCCATTAAATGGTTTATGTGATAGATTAACTAAACAATTATCACTTTTATGAATTTCTATTCCTTCAAAATAATCATCTTTTATATTTAATTTATAATCAATGTCATCAAGACCTACTATCTGCATATGAGGATGTTTTAAGCTTCCGCCAGAATTTGGACCATGGTTTTTATAAAATATTACTGATTTATATTCTCCGCTTGCCTCTATTCTTAGCCAATGTTTAACACTAAATCTTATTAAATCCTCCATATACTCTGCAGAATACTGTCCCATATCAGTATTACAATTATACGTTTCTATAATAACTAATTGATAAGTATCTTTTATAGTCGGATACTTATTTTTTAGTAATACAAATGGCCCGTCTTCATCAATAACATCTGTAAGTGTCTCTCTATTGCAAAACGGACATTCCTTTATATTTATTTTTTTAAATTCATTTGGCTTATCCTTATTAATTTCATTTAAAAATACTAAATACTTATCGTTTTCCATTTATATCACCAAAAACCTTCCATCAAAATCATTTTTTAATTAATACATGTGCACACTTTGAAGGAACAGTTATACTATTACCTTCTATCGCGTAAATTTCATCTACTCCAGCTCTTTCCTTATTAACAAGGACACTCCATCCACATTCCTTTAAATCTATAAATGCTTCCTCATCATTTGGGTTAAATATTACAACTATAGTATTACACAAGTTTTTCTCACTGTTATCTTCTATCTTATATGCTACAACATTTTCTTTGTAAAAATCCTCTCCATACTCTAAAAATGTTAAATTCTTCCTAATTTCTTCACTTGAATTCATTCTGAACGCTTTATATTTCTTTCTTAATTTAATTAGACCTTTATAGTAATTTACAATTTCTTTATATTCAAAAACTCTATCCCACTCTAAATTATTTACGCTATCAGGAGCATTATAACTATCATGACTAAAGCTTCCATCATCATTTTTCTTAGTCCTTAAAAATTCTTCTCCCGCTTGAAAGAAAGGTATCCCTTGAGATGTTAAAACTATAGCCGCTGCTAACTTGTTCATATTCTTACGTTTTTCTTGAGAAGACTCATTGTTAGTTAAATATAGTTTATCCCATAATGTATAATTATCATGAGCCGAAATGTAATTTATACATTGATAAGGCTCATTTGCCCATGCAAAGCGTGAGTATATGACTTTATCATAGTTAATGCCTTGTTTACCAGTAGCTCCTACAATACAGAATTTAATACTTTCTTCAATCCCTGTTCTACCATTTACATATCCTTTTTCATTTATATTAAACACATGTCCTTTAACTGAATCTCTAGTATCATCACTAAATGCTGCAATTTGCATTTTATCAAATTTTACTATATTTTGCTTTACTGATGACTCTTCACCACTTAATGGAGTCCAGCCTCCAGTCCAACCTTCACCATACATAAGTATAGATGTATCAATCTTATCTAACTCAGCTCTAATTTGCTTCATAGTATCAATATCATGTAAACCCATTAAATCAAATCTAAATCCATCTATATGATATTCCTTAGCCCAATAAATTACTGAATCAACAATAAGTTTTCTTACCATATATCGTTCTGAAGCTAATTCATTGCCACAACCAGATCCATTTGAAAAATTTCCATTTTGATCCTGTCTATAATAATATCCTGGTACTGCCAGATTAAGATTAGATTCATGACTTTTATAGGTGTGATTATAAACCATATCCATAACAACTCTAAGTCCAGCTTCATGTATACTTTTAACCATTTCCTTAAATTCTCTAATTCTCTTTTCTCCATTAAAAGGATTTGTTGAATACGATCCTTCTGGCGCAAAATAATTCTTTGGATCATATCCCCAATTATATTGTGGCATATCTGGTTTACTTTCGTCAACAGTTTCATAATCAAATGCCGGAAGTAAATGAACATGAGTTATTCCCAATTCCATTAAATAATCTATTCCTGTCTTTGTATATTTTCCTGGAATTGTAGTCCCATGCTCACAAAACGCGGTATACTTTCCTTTTTTATTTGAGCTTATTCCTGAATTCTCATTTATTGAAAAATCTCTTACATGAACCTCGTATATTACAGCTGCCGTTGCGGAGCTTAGCTCTGGTTTTCTATCTTCCTCAAAATTTATTGGATCTGTTTTTTTAAGATCTATTACCATTCCCCTGTTTCCATTAACCCCAAGGGCTTTTGCGTATGGATCTACAGCTTCTCTTTCATTTCCACTATTAATTATTAAGTAATTATAAAATTCACCTTCAAGATCTCTTTTCACCTCTATGTTCCAAGTTCCTTGTACTCCTCGATTCATGTCTAATATTTCTTCTGGTGCATTTGTATAATTCTTTTCATCCTTTCCAAATAGCGCCAGTCGGACATTATTTGCATTTGGTGCCCAAACTATAAATCTTGTACCATCTTTACAATATTCTGCACCAAGATTCCCATCATAGTTATTGTACTCATTATCTAATAAATTCATTATATTATTACCCCTTTTACTAGTTTTATTAAATGTTTTTCATGTAAATAATATTTACCCTATCCATATATTCTTAAATTCTAGCCGATTATCTCCATGTTACTTTCTTAATTCTGTTATTATTTTACCCGAAAATGCTGGGACCACTATGCTTGTTTCATTAGCATTAATCACTATTTCATTTTCATCTAATAAATCAATACCTTTTTCGAAGGGTAATTTAAATTCTAAAACACTTTCTTTATCAGATAAATTTAATATTACAAAAACTCTATCATTATCAGTATTTCTAGAAAATATGAATTGTTCATTCTTAACAACAACTTGTTCATAATCCCCATATCTTAATGCTTCACTATTAATTCTAATATTACCTAACCTTTTAATTAATTCAAATAACTTATCATCTTGTTCATCTATTTTTCCAAATTCTAATTCTGGTCTTAAAGGTAAGTCTGTACCATTTCCTTTAACTCCCTTGAGACCATATTCACTCCCATAATATACACTAGGCACACCTGGCATTGTATAAAGCAATATATATGAATTATATATATATTCTGGCTTTTTTAATGTACTTGCTAGCCTGTTAACATCATGATTATCAACGAAGTTATATAGACATAGATTCTTATAAATTCCGCCTAAACCAAATAATCTATTTAATGAATATGCAATTTCAAAATAGTTCTTATCGTTATGACTTGAATAAATTCCCTTATAACATTCATAATTTGTCACAGAATCGAGATTTTCAGGATTAGCCCATTTATTATAATCTCCATGAATAACCTCACCCATTAGCCAAAAATCCTTCTTCTTTCCTTCTACAAATCTCTTTAAAACTTTAAAAAACTCAAAATCAATGCTATCAGCTGCGTCTAACCTTAACCCATCTATATCAAATTCATCTATCCATGTACTTACAGCCTGTAACAAATGATTTCTAACTTCTTCATTCTTCAAATTAAGTTTGACTAAATCATAACAGCCATTCCAGCTTTGATAATTAAATTCATCCCCCATCGGACTTTTGCTATTGAAATTTAAATCTGCAAACCAGCTACAATACTTAGAATTTACTCCGTTTATCTGAACATCTTTAAATGCCCAAAATTCTCTTCCTACATGATTAAATACCCCATCTAAGATTATTCTTATATCATTCTTGTGTAACTGCTCACATACTTCTTTAAAATCCGCATTAGTTCCAAGTCTTTCATCAACTTTGTAGTAATCCTTGGTGTCATAACCATGATAACTCGACTGAAAAATTGGTGAAAAATAAACAGCATTAATTCTCATTTCTTTTAAATGAGGTATCCATTTTTCAATTTTGTTTAACCTATTTTTTTTATCATATACTTTACCTGGTTCTAAAACACCACAAAATCCAAGTGTATAGAATTGATAAAATATACTTTCCCTAATCCATAAATTCATAATCTCATCCCCTTTAGTTTATATACATTATACCACTTTGCCGCCATTTTTTTACACCACTAGTTTATAAATAATAAACCTGATTTTTAGACGCCCTTATATTTATCACCTTCCTAATTATATAAAAACTCTCCATAATTAGAAATACATATTGGAAGTTTATATATTTTATTTCTATAATAAGAAAATTTATATAAATATTATTATCATTTTTGTCACATACTAGATATTGAAATTAAATATCTACGGAGGTATAAGAATGAATACAAAAGCTATAAAATACATAACAACTTTCTTATTGGCAATAAATTGCCTAACATTTCTTCCTAAACCAACAGTTGCAAGTGCAGCTTCTTACTCACTTGGCGGCTTAAAGATTTCAACTTACTATGCTCATAAAGATAAATCTAATGGTTTTAATGTGTTTGGAGAGGAAAATTATAAATATCTTTCTGCCGAACAAAAAAAGGAATTGCTTGAATTAAAAAAATGTAAAAATAAAGGTCAGGATCTTTCAGAAGAGCAACAGAAAACTCTACATTCACTTATAGATTCTATCATCAAAGGAAAACTTGGAGATAAGGACTATGTAGATTTTAAAAGTTTAGTTGAAAAAAAACGTTCTAATGAGAATTTAACAGATGAAGAAAATGAACGATTAAAGGATTATACAGATATTATTAATGGTAACAAACTTTCAACCAAAGATATACTTAGTCAATTTCTAAGATAAATTACATCTCATGCTTATAAAAGAACAAACTCTAATCGATAGAATTTGTTCTTTTAACGTTATATTATTATTAAATGCTATTTTCGTAGAATGACAACACCCTATTAAAGAAAGAAAAAGCTATTTCATCTCTTTCAAAATACGATTCATGTTTAGAGCCTTTCATATAAACCACCTTACAATCTTTAGCATAATGCGCAAACCTATTCTGTGCTTTTGGGATAACATGTGTATCATATTCAGCTTGAAATAATAGTATTGGTACCATTATTTTTGATATATTCTTTCTTCTGATTAGTTCTTTAGTTGCTTTTAAACTTTCGATATACCATAAAGCCGATGATCCACCACTATGATAATTATCATTCTTTTTAATCTTTTCCAAAAGATATTGATATCGCTCCTTACAACTAGTCGATCTACTGTAAAAATCCTTCTTTTCAACATATGGCTTCTGACCTGGAAGATATGAATTTCCTTTTCCGCAAACCCTCATTGCTTTAGAAATAATATTTGCTAAAATCTTAGGTGCTTTCCCAGTATTAATTTCATGCATTGGCGAACTTAACACTGCAGCATTAAAATAACTATTATATTTCTCTAAAAAAACAGTACTTATACATCCTCCCATAGAGTGTGCAAATAATAACAACTTCTTATTCCTACTATCTGGAATAACAATTTCATCTATAAACTTTTTGAAATCTTCTACATAGTAATCAAAGTTTTCAACATTAATCTGATAATTATCCATCCCAAGTCTTTGTGATCTACCATGCCCTCTATGTTCAAGAATAAAAACAGAGTAGTTTTCCTTTATAAAATAATAAATTAGTTCATTGTATTTTTCAGTAAATTCTCCAAATCCATGACAAATGACTATATTAGCTTTTGGCTTCTTTACAATGAATTTTTCGTAATAAAGTTTTAAGTCATTTGCTCCTAGAATATAGCCACTTTCTAGATTCTTCTTTAGATAAGGTTCAACTATATTTATCATTTTTTCCTTATAATTATCTTGTGAAATATATATTTCAAGATACTTATCCTTAAAATTCGAGTATGAAGATGCCGTTAATGCTAAGTTATCTTCATTCATAATCTTCCCCTCCCTACCTATAAATTTTGGAATCAAAATTTATCTTAACTATTAATATAAATTACTTATTTTAAATCCATTATAATTTCAAGTTAAAATATAGATCGATTTATAAATTTACATACAAAAATAAGGTAAATATTTTAAATAAAATTTACTTATTAGAAATTTTATTTAAAATATTTACCTTATTATATACTATTTATAACATTTTTATTTTAAATTTATTTATTTCTAGTTAAATTATATTAATCTCTAATTATATTTTCGTAATAGTTATAAACTACATAAACTTTCTATTTTATAATAATATCTCTTTAATATATAATTTCTTTTCTTTTTCTAAATCTATAAACTCTTCGCCCTTCAAAATCAGAGGCTTTTCTAAATTATTTACATTCATCTGTATTATCTTGCATTTTTCATTAGTATTTAATAATACCTCTTCACCTGTATAATAATCTATAACATGCTCTAAAAATATCTTTACATATTCGTAATCTAGTTTTCCTAAACTTTCGTTTTTAACTATTTGCAATGCTTCAAATGGAAGCCTTTTTTTCTTATATCCTCTATTAGAATTAATTGCATCAAATACATCAGCTATAGCGATGATTTTTGCAAAAGGATGTATAGCTTCCCCCTTTAACCCAAGCGGGTAACCAGACCCATCTAATCTTTCATGGTGCATCAGTACCCCATAGCTCACAGCCTTGTCCAAAAACGAAAGTTCTTTTATTACCATATATCCTTTCTGAGCATGGGTTTTTATTGTATTAAATTCATTTTGTGTTAATCCTACTTCTTTCATTAATAATTCTCTTGCTATTTTTGTCTTTCCAAAATCATGAAGAATTGCTGAATATACTAATAAATTTAACTTCGCCTTTTCTAATCCTGTCCATTTTCCTATGAGTGCACTTAGTGCTGCTACATTTACTCCATGTCTATATATTGAATCTGTTCCACTTCCATAAAGAACTATATTCTTTATAACCAAACTACCTGGCTGTATCTCATTTTGAATTTTTCTAGAAAATTCCCTCACTTCGTTTAGAGCTTCTTCATTGTTATTGACAAGTTGTCTAAAAGTTTTTCTTAATGCTAAAGAAATTTCATTGAATTCTTCTTCAATCTTTTTACATTGTGTCTCTTTCTTTAATTCTACTTCAATACTTTTTACAGCAATATTTTCACAATATATCTCTACATTCCCAATAACATATAACTTTTTTATTTTTTCTATAATTTGTTCAGTTACCGAAATATCCTTTTTAAGTAATACACTCCCATTTTGCTCTACATTTTTAGCTATTACCATTCCTTCTTTTAACTGGTTAAAGCTTATTACTTTTGTACTCTTCTCCATAATACTCACACCCATCATATAACAAATTTTATGTTTCTAAGTATAGACAGAATATATATATCTATCTCTATGACCTAAAAATTAAAAAATCCCCTAATTAAATATATAAGAACAATAATAAATAAGATTATATTAAACTTATAAAACAATATTCGAGTAAAAATTTATTTATTATTTATATTATTCTATATCTTTTATATTTTGTCAAAATAAGTTTTAATTTATTTTGAATTGTAGTTCTTCCATAATATTGAGAAAATATATGTATATAATATAAGGATGAAATTTAACTTCCATCCTTACACTACATCACATCTACTATGACTCTATTTATACACACATTATTCTATGGAAGACGCTTTCTTATTTCCAGTCTTAGCTTTTCCTTGTATCTCTATTGGAACATCTTTTACATCATTTTTTTTATAATGTGTTTTATGATTGCTTTCTGTTCCATGTGGTTCACTTGGGTCTGGTCTTCTCATTCCTGCTTTTGCCATAACTACTTCATATCCTTTCTAAAATAATCTCAATTTTAGTATTCTAAAAAAATTCTATAGTATACATGAGATTAAATAGAAACTGTTGGTATAGTAGCATCATCTTCAAACATTATTTTAGTTGTTTTCTATCCATCTATTCCATTCTTCTGCTTTATATCCAACTGTTGCTTCTTTACCATTTCTTACTATAGGAGTATTTATAACTTTTTGATTTTTTAATAATAATTCTGCTTTAATCTCTGCACTTCGTATATTATTAAAGTTTAATTTTACATATTCCTTTGCCTTCGTATTTATTAATTCATTAATACTCACCGCTTTAATTATGTTATTAAATTCGCCTTTGCTCATAGGCTTTTCATTTAAATCGATAAACTGAAATTTTATATTTCTTTCTTTAAAAAATCTTTCTGCCTTTTTAGTATCAAAGCATTTCTTAGTTCCAAATACTTGTATATTCATAAATCCATTTCACTTACTTTCATTTTAATTTTCTTTAGGTCGCCTCATACAATATTCTAATCTATGCATTATTTTAAATTATATATAGATTTAAAATATGTGTTGCAATCACAATGCACATTTCATAATTCACAATAATGGTTAAAATTCATGCACTATATTTAGAATTATTATGAAGCATTATTTTTGCAATATATTGATGACTAAATCATAGTTTGATTATGGACAAAAAGCAAATATATTTTGACTTTATATTGTGTATTAACAATGTAAAATTTGCATTATAACAAAAGAAAATCCTTACTTTTAATTATATACTAATTACTAGCATATGATTATCTCTAACCTCAAGTAAGAATCTTCTCTTTCAAATTACTATTTTAACTCTTTGATACTAATTCTCTATTTTTGCTATAGTATCTAAAGCAACTTCCATCATATTTGTAAATGTCAATTGTCTTTCTTCTGCGCTTGTAACTTCTCCAGTTACAAAGTGATCGCTTACTGTAAGTAAAGCTAATGCATTAACTCCAAATTTAGCTGCAATTGTATATAACGCTGCTGCTTCCATCTCTACTCCTAAGCAACCAAACTTAGCCCACTTCTTCCAATCTTCATCATCATCGCCATAAAATACATCAGAGCTATATATGCTACCAACCTTAGGATCAAAACCTTTTTCAACCGCTATATCGTATGCTGGTTTCAATAATTCAAAACTTGCTGTTGGCGCAAATGTTCTACCTTGAAATCTTACTAAATTAAGATTTGAATCTGTTGATGCAGACATAGCTATTATAAGATCTCTAACCTTAACTTTTTCGCTATATCCACCGCATGTTCCAACTCTTATAAGATTTTTAACTCCATAACTTTGTATCAATTCATTTGCATATATTGAAATTGAAGGTATTCCCATTCCTGTTCCCTGAACTGAAATTTTCTTACCTTTATATGTTCCTGTAAACCCATACATACCTCTAACTTCATTATAGCAAACTACATCTTCTAAAAAGTTTTCTGCTATAAACTTTGCTCTTAAAGGGTCTCCTGGTAATAATACGCTTTCTGCAATAGCACCTTCAGGTGCATTAATATGAACACTCATTTTTTACCTCCATAATTTTAACCACATCATCTCAATTAATGATCAATATATTTAAACTATTTTATAATAATAATTTATTTGCTTTCACTAACTATAGATATACTAGCACTAGCGCCAATTCTACTTGCTCCTGCATTTATCATATCCATAGCCGTCTTAAAATCTCTTACTCCTCCAGATGCTTTTACACCTAAATCTGACCCAACAGTTTTTCTCATTAAAGCAATATCTTCTTTAGTTGCTCCACCACTAGAAAATCCTGTTGATGTCTTAACAAAATCAGCTTTAGCTTCTTTAGCTATTTCGCAAGCTTTAACTTTTTCTTCATCACTTAATAGACATGTTTCAATAATTACCTTTACTAATGCTTTTCCTTTGGCTGCATTTACAACTGCTTCTATATCTTCTTTAAGTAAACTATAATTTTTATCTTTTAATGCTCCAACATTTATTACCATATCTATTTCAGTAGCTCCATTTTCAATGGCTTGATTTGTTTCAAAAGCTTTAGCTTCCTTTGTCATTGCACCTAATGGAAATCCAACAACTACACATGTCTTCACATCAGTCCCCATAAGTTCAGTACTTACTAATTTTGCATAACATCCATTTACGCAAACTGAAGCAAAATTGTATTCTTTAGCTTCCTTACATAATTTTTTTACATCCTCTACTGTTGCCTCTGGTTTTAATATTGTATGATCTATATATTTAGCTATATCCATATTTCATTACTCCTTAAATTTATTTTATAACTATATATGTTACAATTCACAATGCACATTTCACAATTACGGCTAAAATTCTTTCAATGTTTCTAGAATTATGATGTAGAATTATTCTACAACATATATATAACGATAATTTGAATTAACAATCAGCACTTTCAGCGAAATTTTCGCAGTCCTGTGATAATAACAATCTTTCTTCTTTCTATTAACGAGTACCTTTTTCGTAAGGAACTCCATCAGCTTTTGGTGCAACTGATTTTCCAACAAAAAGAATCAATACTACAATTGTTAAAATATATGGTAACATTGCAAGTATTTGCGAAGGAATAGCAAAGTTTCCACCACCTAATACAACTGTTAATGCTTGAGCAAATCCAAATAATAAACAAGCTCCGTAAGCGCCATGCGGAGTCCATTTACCAAAAATAACTGCTGCTAATGCAATAAAGCCTTGACCGCTGATTGCTGTTGGAGTGAATTGCGCTATTATTGCAAGTGTCATAGATGCTCCACCAAACCCTGCAAGTATTCCAGAGATCATAACACACACGTAACGAGTTCTAGTTACACTTATTCCAAGAGTATCTGCAGCTGCTGGATGCTCTCCTACAGCACGAATACGTAATCCCCATTTAGTTTTATATAAAATAAACCAAATGACTACTGTAATTAAAATCGCTATAAAAACTGTAATATCTACGCCAAATACTTTAGGTAATTTAGTAGCTACTGGTTTAGTCATAGTAGCTCCTTCAAATAATAATCTACATGTAAATAAAGAGAAACCTGCACCTAATAAATTTATAGCAATACCTGATATTGTCTGATCAGCATTGAATGTTATAGATGCAACTGCATGTAATAAAGCCATTATTCCCCCTGCAATTCCTGCAGCTAAAAATCCAAGCCATGCATTTCCAGAATAATATCCTACTGCCGCACCAGTAAATGCACCTATAGTCATCATACCTTCAATTCCGATATTTACAACTCCAGAACGCTCAGAAACAACTCCACCTAATGCTCCAAATATTAATGGTGCTGAATACATTAGTGTAATACCTATTAATAGTGCAATACTATTTAACATTCTTCTCACCTCTCTTTAAAAGTCTGTCAGCTAAAGCAGGTACAATCTTAGTTAATGCTACGAAAAATACAATAGTACCTATCATTATATTTATTATTTCTGATGGTGCACCTATAGCAGATTGTACAGATTGACCTCCATATAGTAATCCACCATATAACAATCCTCCAAATATACATCCAATAGGTGAACTTCCTGCAATTAATGCAACTGATAATCCATTAAATCCGTTATTTTCAAAAGCAGCCATAGTTGATAGCTTATGAGGTGCTGTGCCTGTGATAGCTAATGCTCCAGCAAGACCTGATAATGCACCTGCAATTACCATTGATTGAATTATATTACGATTAACATTTATTCCAGCAAATTCTGCTGCATCTTTATTTAATCCAACTGCACGTAATTCGTATCCTTTTGCTGATTTATATAATAAGATTGATATAACCACAGCCATTATAATAGCAACGATAATTCCAATATTAACATCTGTTTTTAGCAAAACTTCTGATAACCATTTGTGATGAGAAAGAAATTCCATTCCAGCATCAGATGTCTTCCAATTGCCAAGTATAGTAGTAAATCCAGATTCATTAATCATATAAGTACTTGTTGAATCTGGTTGGTGAAATACATCTGTTGATACAACAAAATTAGATAAATATAATGCAATCCAATTCAGCATTATACTGGTTATAACTTCATGTATTCCGAATTTCGCCTTAAGAATTCCCACAATACCACCAAATACTGCTCCAGCAGCTACACCAGCTAAAATTACTAAAGGAATTTCTAATACTGCTGGCAAATTTAATTTGATTCCAACTATAGTTGATGCAATTGTACCTACTATATATTGACCTTCCGCTCCAATATTAAATAATCCTGTTTTAAAAGCAAATGCAACACTTAAACCAGTTAAAATAATAGGAGTGGCCTTAATAATTGTATTAGATATATATTTAGGTTTTGAAAAAATTCCGTTAAAAAGTGCACTAAAAGCATCTATTGGGTTATATCCTGCAATACCAAGAACTATTGCAGAAACTATAAAACCAAAAAATATTGCAATGAATGTTGAAGTAACTGGTTTTTTAAGAATCTTTGCCACTGTTTTCATTTCTTTTACCTCCTGCCATTAATAAACCTATTGTATTTTCATCAACATCTCCCTGCTTAAATGTATCTACAATAGTCCCTGCATAAATTACAGCTATAGTATCAGAAACATTCATAACTTCATCAAGTTCAAATGAAACTAACAAAACCGCTTTGCCTTTATCTCTTTCCCTTATTAATGTTTTATGAACATATTCAATTGCTCCTACATCAAGCCCACGAGTTGGCTGCACTGCAATTAATAAGTCTGGATCATTAGCTACTTCTCTTGCAATTATAACTTTTTGCTGATTTCCCCCTGATAACCCTCTAACAGGAATTAATTCACAATTGTCAGGTCTTATATCATATTGTTTTATCATATCTTTAGTATGAGATATAATTTCGTCTTTATTTAGGAAACCATTTTTGCAATATGGTTCGCTTTTATATTTTTCTATAACTACATTATCAGCAACACTGAAATCTAATACAAGTCCTCGCTTTTGTCTATCTTCATGTATTGTTGATACTTTATTCTTAATAACATTTTCTGTTGTAGTATTTTGTATCTCTACTCCATTTATTTTAATGGTACCGCTTTCACATTTTGTTAGGCATGTAATTGCTTCGATCAATTCCTTTTGTCCATTGCCATCAATTCCAGCAATACCAACAATTTCACCTTTATGTACTTTAAGTGATAAGTTTTTAACTGCATCTAACTTTCTTTCATCTTTTACAGTTAAATTATCTATTTCAAAGACAACTTCATCTGGCTTTGCAGGCTCTTTATCAACAACTAACTTAACTGCATGACCTACCATCATTGTGGCAAGCTCTGATCCTGTTACCTCTTTAACATTAACAGTATCTATATATTTTCCTCTACGTATTATTGTACAGACATCAGAAGATTCCTTTATTTCTTTTAATTTATGTGTAATTATAATTATTGTTTTTCCATCTGCTACAAGATTATTCATAATCTTTATTAAATCTTGAATTTCCTGAGGAGTAAGCACTGCTGTCGGTTCATCTAATATTAATAAATCAGCTCCACGATATAAGGCTTTTAATATCTCAATACGTTGTTGCATACCCACTGAAATATCTTCAATTTTTGCATCTGGATCTACTTCTAATCCATACTTTTTAACAATATTTAATATTTCCGCGCGGGCTTTTTTCATGTCTAATATGCCAAATTTACTTGTAATTTCACTACCTAATACTATATTTTGCGTTACTGTAAAATTTTCAACTAACATAAAATGTTGGTGAACCATTCCTATTCCATTTTCAATGGCTATATTAGGGTTTTTAATATTTATCTTTTCACCATTAAGATATATTTCTCCTCGGTCAGCTTGATATAATCCGTAAAGTATATTCATCAGTGTACTCTTACCTGCTCCATTTTCTCCTAATAGTGCATGAATTGTACCTCTTTTAATATCGATATTGATATCATCTAAGGCACAGAATGAACCAAACATTTTTGTAATTCCACGCATCTGCACTGCATATTGTTTGCTAATTTCCATACCAAGTCCTCCCTTAATTAATAATATGCTTTGCTAACAGTGAATCACTAGCTAGCAAAGCCATCCCTATTTCATATCTGCCATATATATATTACAATTCATTTTCTGCATTTTAGCCTTAAGCCATTGCACATAGCTTCCTAGAACTTTAAATGTAAATTTATCATTGTCACACATATATTATTTAATTATCCTTATTTACCGAAGCTTTTAAATGTATCTTCATTATAAGGTGGAACTATTTCACCGTTCTTAATTTTGTCTTGAACTGCCATAGCTGCCTTATAAACTTCTGGATCCATGTTTTTATTTTCAGTTGGAATTCCTACTGCATTTTCTTTTAAACCATAAGTATATGTTTTTCCACCGATTTTATTTCCACTCATAGCTTCTTTTGAAAGATTTTCAACTGCAACATTTGCAAGTTTTAATGCTGATGTTAATACATTGTCAGGAGCCAAATATGCTTGGTCACGGTCAACACCTATTGCAAACTTATTTGCTTCTTTAGCTGCTTCAATTACACCTACACCTACTCCACCTGCTGCGTGGAATACAATATCACATCCTGAAGAGAACATTTTATTTGCAATTGCTTTCCCCTTTGATGCATCAGAGAAACTTTCAGCATATTGAACATCTACAGTAATATCTTTACCTAATTCTTTTGCTGCATATTGAACACCAGCTTGGTATCCATATTGGAATTGATCTATAATTCCACTTTTTATACCACCAACAAATCCAACTTTACCTGTTTTTGTTGTTTTAGCTGCTATATATCCAACTATAAATGAAGGTTCTTGTGCATTAAACATAACTCCTGTAACATTAGCTGGAGTATCATCTCCATATGAATTATCAACTATAGCATAGTTAACATCTGGATTTGATTTTGCTGCCTTTGTTATTGCATCTGACATTGCAAAACCAATACCCCAAACTAATTTATTGCCGCTATCTACAACTTTATCTAGATTAGTAGCATAATCAGATTCTTGCTTAGATTCTAAGTAACTAACTTTTGCACCCTTATTGTTTTTTTCGAAGTTTTGTAGGCCTTCCCATGAAGATTGATTAAACGATTGGTCATTTACCCCACCTGTATCAGTTACCATAGCAACTTGATATTCTTTTGCATTGCTGCTTCCTTTGTCAGCTGTACTAGTACCGCTTCCACTTGATCCACATCCAGCGAATAACGTTACTGTTATTGCTGAAACTGCTAATAATGATAATAATCTCTTTTTCATTAACCTTCCTCCTAAAATATAAGAATTAATATTTAAACTCATGGATAATATCCACGATTTAAATTTAATAAAACAGTTATTATAAATATTCTTCTAATTAATTATATTTATAATATGTTGACTTTAATATTACGAATATGTATTCAACTTGTGACTATGTATATATGTTGTAATTCACAATGCATAATTACCACTAAAATTTTTGCAATCTTTTTTAAAATTATGATGAAGAATTACTTTTGCAGCGTATATATAAATTTATATCTTTTTCTCTGAACCTTTAACTACAATTTGTGGTGCAATTATCCTTCTTCTTACACTATCATCCTCATTGCTGCTAATAATATCAAACAGCATATCCATGGAGGATCTCCCTAGCTCAATTGGACAATCTTCCATATATGTAATATTTAATCCCACCATATCTAAAAAGTCAATTTTATCAAATCCCACTATAGCCAAGTCTCTAGGAATATCCTTATTCTCTTCTTTTAGAGCTTTTATAACTCCCATCGTCATCATGTTACTGCAAACAACTAATGCTGTAGGACGGTCTTTTTCTTTAAGTAATTTTTTAGTTAATTCATATGCCTTATCTAATTTAAAATCTCCATATAAAACATATTTACTGCAAAAATCAATATCATTTTCTTTTAGCGCTCTTTTATAGCCCTCTAATCTATCCATTACTGGTTCTGAACTCAATAGTCCTGTCATTATTCCAATCTTAGTATGACCTTCTTTAATTAGCAGGTTTGTTGCCTCAAATCCACCTTTTATATTATCTACAAAAACTCCATTTAACTTTGTAAATTTAACATCAGCCGAAACTAATATTATAGGAATATTTAAAGTATTTATTGTTTTAATATAATTTTCATTAAACTTTTCTTCACCAAATCCTGGAGTCATTATAATTCCTTTAATTCTTTGTTCTTTAAGCAATTTAAGAGCACGCACTTCCTTCTCTAAATAATTATCTGTATTAAACAAAATTATATTCAGATTATTTCTTTCTGCTCTCTCACTTACTCCTTTTATAATTTCTCCAAAATATGCATTAGTTATATCTGGAACGATAACTCCTATAGTATTAGTCTCGCATTTCGACAAACTTCTTGCAATTGCACTCGGTGTATAATTCATTTCTTTTATTGCGACTAATATTCTTTGCCTAGTTTCTTCTTTTACATAACCTGAATTATTAAGAACTCTTGAAACTGTTGCCGAGGATACTTTAGCCCTTTTCGCAATATCATTTATAGTAACTGACATAACACCCCACCTCGTCAAATTTTTTTCATAATCCATCAAAATTTATTCCATTATTAAAACTAAATCGTGAAATACTATTATTTATAGACCAGATTAATTTACAACTTAAATTCTTAATTTCTAAGGCTTTAAGCCAAGTTATTTTTAAAGTCGAACTATTTATGGTATCGCTTCCACACTTATAATAATATATTAGGAATATGATGTCAATATTCATAGTTTTATTGATTTCACTATAATATTTATCAATACTACATGCCATTTATCTTCAGTTTAAGCCATTCTATGTCTATACTAGTATAATTTATGATATGTATATTTACAAACTTTTTTTATTAATATAATTTTATTTCACTCTTCTCTAGGTATATATTAAAGGAGTGATCTAAAGTATTTTTATACTTAAACCACTCCATTTTTATTATTTTCCTCTCAATTTATCAAGAAATCTCTTTGTTCTTTTCAATGCTTCCATAATATCTTCCATTGATGACGCATAACAAACTCTTATAAATCCTTCTCCACAATCACCAAAAGCATTTCCCGGAATAACTAATACTTTTTCATTTATAAGCAGTTGTTCACAGAATTCATCCGATGTTATACCTGTAGATTTAATACTTGGAAATAAATAAAATGCTCCAAGAGGCTCAAAACACTCTAATCCCATCTTTCTAAATCCATCCAATAGAACTCTTCTTCTTCTATTATATTCCTTACACATTTCTTCTACACTTCTATCACCACTTTTTAAAGCTTCAATCGCTGCATACTGAGCAGTTGTTGGTGAACACATAAGAGCATATTGATGAATTTTCTTCATCGCTTCTATTAGAATCGGATGTCCACAGATATACCCAAGTCTCCATCCTGTCATAGCATATGATTTAGAAAATCCATTTATAACTAAAGTCTTATCTCTCATTTCTGGAAAAGATGCTATTGAAACATGTTTCTCTCCATAGCAGAGTTCTGAGTATATTTCATCTGAAATTGCAATAATATTTTTATCTTTAAGAACTTCTACTATTCCTGCTAGTTCATCTCTAGTCATTATTGCACCTGTTGGGTTATTAGGAAACGGTATTATAACTACCTTTGTTCTAGGTGTAATTGCTTTCTCCAAATCCTCAGGAGTAAGTTTAAATTCATCTTCTGCTTTAAGGTTCAAAACCTTAGCTGTTGCTCCAGTAAATGCAGTACATCCCTTATATGCAACAAAGCTTGGCTCTGGAACTATAACCTCATCTCCAGGCCCAACTAATGCCCTAAGTGCTATATCAATTCCTTCACTTCCGCCAACAGTAACTATTATTTCATCTTCTGGATTATAGTTAAGATTAAATCTTCTATGAAGATACTTTGATATCTCACTACGAAGCTCAATAAATCCTGCATTCGAAGAATAATGAGTATGTCCTTGCTCTAAAGAATAAATTCCAGCTTCTCTTACATTCCACGGAGTTACAAAATCTGGTTCTCCTACACCTAGAGAAATAACGTCATCCATTTCATTTATTATATCAAAATATTTTCTTATTCCTGACGGAGGCATATTTTTTACGTTGTCTAAAATCATGTCTTCTAATCTCATATAAATATTGCCTCCCTATCTTCTATCTTCTTTTCTTTAAATATCTTTCCATGATCTTTATATTTCTTCAATACAAAGTGAGTACCTGTACTTAATACATATTCTTGCACTGCTAGTTTTTCTGATACAAAAAGAGCAACTTCCTTCATAGTCTTTCCTTCAACAATAACCGTTAAATCAAAACCTCCAGACATTAAGTAACATGCTTTAACTTCTGAAAATTTATATATTCTTTCTGCAACTTTATCAAATCCAACACCTCTCTGCGGTGTTATCTTAACTTCTATTAACGCTGTTACTGTTTCACTACCTGTATTTTCCCAATTTATAAGCGTTGTATAACCTGCTATAATGCTTTTTTCCTCATAATCTCTTATTGCTTCTCTAACTTCTTCAACAGTTTTACCTGTCATAACTGCTATTTGTTCATCACTGTATCTGCTATTTTTTTCTAATATCTCAAGTATTTCCTCCATTGAAAATAACCCCCTTATTTTAATATAATTAAATAAAAAAAGTCCTCCATCCCACATAAGGGACGAAAGAACTACTTCGCGGTACCACCCTAATAAACAACTTAAAAATTGTTCACTCAGCTAGAGTACATATTATACTCCACCTCTATAACGTGAGGAACACGTTATAGCCTAATTAAAAATTCTTATTTTCTAAAAATTTTTATTTCTCAGCTATAAAATTCAAAGGCTGCTTCTATAAAGGATACTTACCAGATTCCACCGACCTCTAGCTCTCTTAAAAGTTTACCATTTATATACTCTTCCTTATCACTATCTTTAAAACTTTATTTTTAAAATTACTATCCAATATGACTATAAAATTTTAAATAAAAAAGATTATACGAAAAATCAAATCACTTTTTATTCAAATCTTTCTTTATATTATACTAGCAAAAGTATAAAAAATTCAATATATTTTTTATATTTTTTTATTTAAATGCAGAATATTCTATTGAATTAACTAAAATTGACCCTAAAAAATATATTTATATCATACGGAAATAAAAAGGAGCATAAGATTTAATCACTCTTATGCTTCTTACTCAATCAATAGAAAATTTATTACTTTCTATCTTCTATTGTTTTGTTGCTTTCTAGCTCTCCTGCAGTCAGGACATCTTACTGGTTCATTTTCAAAACCTTTTTCCTTATAAAATTCTTGTTCTCCTACAGTAAAAACGAACTCTCTTCCACAATCTTTGCATATTAATGTCTTATCTTCCATTCTAATGTTCCATTGCTCAAGTTAAAATAACTTTGCAATAGTTCACCTCCTCTTTTTGCTTAAAAATTTCTTTTTGTCATTTAATATTATGTCTATCTTCATAATTTTTATTCAAAAACATGTTATTATATAGTTTATATTTAATTATCATGTAATCTCTCCAGATGATATTACATAGGACTAGGACTCTTTTACATTTATTTTTTCATATATAATAATGAATCACATTACTTTAAGTAGATTTAATTGATCTTCAACTCAAATTTTTCATTTACAAAATCAATTACACACTTTCCACCTTCGCTTAGCTTTCCAAATAAAATTTCATCAACAAGTAATGGTTTTATATTCGAAGCTATAACTCTTGCTATTTCTCTTGCCCCAAATTCCTCTGATGTTCCTATTTTAGCAATGTGATTTACACATTCTTCACTAAATTCTATTTCAACATTTTTAGAATTCAATTTATCTTTAAAGTTATTTAATTGCTTTTTAGCAACATTTGCTGCCATAATATCAGTCATTCCATTAAATACTATTATTTTATCCAGTCTATTTCTAAATTCAGGTGTGAAGAACTTTTTAACTTCTTCCATTATAGCTTCACCTTTGACTTCTCTATCTCCGAAACCAATAAGCTTTTTACCTATATTTCTCGCTCCAGCATTAGAGGTCATTATTATTATTGAGTTTCTAAAATCAGCTTTCCTGCCTTTATTATCAGTAAGTGTGGCATAATCCATAACCTGAAGCAATACACCCAAAATATCCGGGTGTGCCTTTTCTATTTCATCCAGTAATAATACGCAATGTGGCGTTTTTCTTATTGAATCAGTTAAAAGTCCGCCTTCTTCATAACCTACATATCCTGGAGGTGATCCTATGAGTTTTGCAGCTGAATGTTTTTCAGTATATTCACTCATGTCAAATCTAATCAAATCTATTCCTAGAGTTTTAGATAAGCATCTAGCAATCTCTGTTTTTCCAACTCCAGTAGGCCCAACAAAAAGCATCGATGCTACTGGCTTATCTTCATCGTTTAATCCAGATCTAGACATCTTTATACATCTTACAACTTCTTCAATGGCTTTATCCTGTGAAAATATATTTTCCTTTAAGTCCTTTTCTAAGTGCTTTAAAGAACTTATCTCGCTACTTTCCACAGTTTGCTTTGGAATATTACAAATCTTTGATATTATTTCCTCAATAGTTTTTCTGTCAACTATAATCTGCTCATTCATATCTTCATTATGCATACGAACATAAGCTCCAGCTTCATCTATAATATCTACAGCCTTATCTGGCAGATATCTGTCATTAATATACTTATCGCTTAGAGTTACTGCATCTCCAATTGCTTCATCTGTATAACTTACATTATGATATTCTTCATAATTCTTTTTAAGTCCATCTAATATTTGTATAGCTTCTTTTATAGATGGTTCTTTAACATCTATTCTTTGGAATCTTCTACTTAATGCTTTATCTTTTTCAAAAAACTTTTTATATTCATCAAAAGTAGTAGCTCCAATAAATCTAATTTTTCCTTCTGTAAGATAAGGCTTTAACAAATTGGACGCATCTAATGCGCCACCATTTAACGCTCCAGCACCTACAATATTATGAATTTCATCTATATATACAATTGGCTTATCTTGTTTGCTAATCAAATCTAAGACTCTTTTTATTCTTTCTTCAAAATCTCCTCTATACTTAGTTCCTGCTATAACAGATCCAATATCTAAAGAAAACATAGAACTTCCTTTTAATTTTTCTGGCACCTTGTCTTCACTTATTAACTTTGCAAGTCCTAAAGTTATAGCAGTTTTACCAACTCCAGACTCACCTACATGTATAGGATTATTTTTTATCCTTCTACAGAGTATCTGTATACTTCTTTCTAAAATATCTTTTCGTCCTATCAATGGATCATTTTCTTCTTCTGTAGCTTTCTTAATAAGGTCTATTGTAAACTTATTAAGAAATGCATCTTCTTTTTTCTTCTCCACTTTTTCTTTACTTTCATTCTCAGTAAATTCATTCTCATCTTCTTTAAAATTTTCTTGCATTTCATCATCATAAGAATTTCGAGTATCTTCATCTATACTATGACACAAAGAATATAGCAAATCTCTTCTTGTAACGCCTTCTTGCTCTAGATAATATCGTGCATAACTATCTTCTAGATTAAAAATTGCAGAGAGTATATGATCTACGTCAATTGCATCTTTCCCGCTATACTTAATTTGTTCATTTGCTGTTAAAATGACTCTTTGAAACTCTATGCTCTCTTGTGGTTCTCCTTGACCAATTTTATTTATATATGTTTTCACGTAAGTTGCCAAATTATATCTTAAATTTTCTAAACTTCCACCACATTCTTTAATAGCATACTCTACATTCTTATCAAAAGTTGCAGCATACAGTAAATGCTCTGGTGTAATATATTCGCTGCTTTTCTCTTTTGCTTCTTGGTATGCTTTAAGTAATATCAAATTAACTTCATTCGTAATTTTCATATTTTACGCCTCCTCTACAGTAAGCTTAAACGGAAAGCCTTTTTCTTTAGCCATTGACATTGCAGTTGAAACTTTAGTAGCTGCTATATCATAACTATATATTCCTGCTATTCCCTTACCCCTTTCATGCACATCTAACATTATCTTCTCAGCATCTATTAACTTTTTATTAAATACAACTACCAGTATATTAATAACGAATTCCATTGTTGTATAATCATCATTATACATAACAACTTTATAATTCTTAGGCTTTTTCACATTAACTTTATTCTTTGGTTTGGTTACAATATTTGTTTCCATATATAATTGTCTATCCCTCCCCGCATATTATCATCATATATATTATTCTAAATAGATATATTTTAACACAATATTTAAGCTTATACCAATAGGATTATAGTAAATTATAGATTCATCATTTATATTAATTTATATCTAAAATCAGAATTTTATTATTATTTACTCCAATTATACTTTTTTTATTTATAATATAGTCCCTTACTATTGCTATAACATCTTTTGATATTATTTCTCCTGGGCAAACCAAAGGTATTCCTGGAGGATATGGTATTATTGATTCTTTAGCTACTAAACCTTCACACTTTTCTATTTCACACCATCTGCTTTTTAATTTAAAAGTTTCATAAGGCTCAAATTTTTTAATAGGTATATTTCTAGAATATTTTATCTCTATTTCTCTAGACATATTTCTCATATCTAAATTTAAAATAGTTTCGTATATAATTTTAAAATCTTCTTCTGTATTAAATGGTGACAGGATTAAAACAACTCCTCTTGAAAAACTCATCTCAGCCTGTATCTTATTATCTCTTAGATAATCTAGAAATTTATGCCCATTATATCCTTTAGGAAGAATAACTATATATCTACTAGGATCAATTTTGTATCCTTCTATTCTATCATTATGCTTATCTAAGTCACTTTCACTTAATATATAAACTTTTCCTAGTTTATTAATTTTTTTCTTCCACTTTTCAGATTCATTTATTAATTTATCATAATCATCTTTCCCGTATGTATCTAAATAATATCTTGCATAATCTAAAGATGCCATTATCAGATAAGATGGTGAAGTTGTAGTAAATAACTTTATGTAAAAATCTATTATGTCATTATCTTCATTTACTAAGAGATATGCGCCTTGAGTTAGAGCTGGTAAAGTTTTATGTGCACTTAAAATCACATAATCTCCTAAACTCGCAAGAGACTTTGGCAATCTTTTATTTATTCCAAAATGAGCTCCATGAGCACAGTCGATTATAACTTTTAATCCTATTTCCTTCAAATTACATATAATCTCTTCTATATCATATGTAATTCCGAAATAATTTGGATATGTTATTATAATCCCCTTTGGTTTTGAGCAATTCTCTAACGCTTTATATATATTCTCTTTATTAGGTGGTAAAAATAGTCCTAATTCATCATCAATAATAGGTTCTATGTATTTAACTTTTAACTTTCTCATAATCAATCCATTATAAATTGACTTATGGCAGTTTCTTTCAACTAAAACTTCATCCCCCTCATCAAATGCTGAAAACATAGCTGCTAAGTTTCCTGATGAGCTTCCATTTACTAAAAAATAGGCTTTCTTAGCCTTATAAGTTTTAGCTAATAGCTCTTGAGCTTCCTTTATTATCCCTTCTGGATAATGCAAATTATCTAATGGGTCGACCTCTGTTATATCTAAAAATCCCATTCTATTAACAAACTCCAGCCCAATTTCATCTCTAGCAAATCCAATCCCCCCCTTGTTTCCTGGCATGGAAAGAAGTAGATTTTCTTCATCATTGTATTTAAGTAATCCTTCTAATAATGGTAACTTCAAAAATACCGCTCCTATCTAATTTCAGATATAATTATAGATAAACAACTTAAGAATTTGATCTATACTTTTCAATAAATACCATACTAGAAAGTAGAAACATTTTTATGCAGCATGCATTGAAAATGAGCTGTTAAAAGCTCTTAAGTAGTGAACCCGAATCTTTGATTCGGTGTGAATCACTTACTCAGCGAACGTATGTGAGTCGAGTTTCCGCTAACGGTTGGTTCAACTAATGCTTGTCACAATGAAATTGGGAGCAAGCCTTAGTGGTGCAACCTGCAATTTAGAACTTTCAGCGAAATTTTCATAGTCCTGTGAAATAACAATGTTTTTACTTTCGGTGGATTATTGCATAAGTCTAGGTTATATATTGTTTATCTATAACCATGGACAAAAGCTTCATATCGACGATCAAACGATATGAAGCTTAAAACATACTTTCTATTTCATAAATTAAATACTCTATACTACACTTATGCCTTTTTCCTTAATCTTTTTAAAAATACTTAATTGTTCTTAAAAGATTCTAATTAATACTTCATGCCTTATTTATAGATGTAGATCTTCGATAAATTCTAATACAATTTCTTCTTTAGTTGCCCATGATGTCACTAATCTAATTGCAGTATAATTAGAATCAATTACTCTTTCAATATTAAAAGAATATTTCTCACTTAACTTTTCAATTAAATTATTAGGGAATATAGGGAACTGTTGATTTGTAAAAGATTCAGTCAAAAACTTATATTCTTCATCTACTATTGCGCCTTTTAACATGAGTGCCATTTTATTTGCATGTTTTGCAAGTTCAAAATACAAATCATCTTTGAATAATTCTTCAAATTGAATTCCAAGCAACCTTCCTTTTGCTAATAATCCACCTTTTTGCTTAATAAAATATCTAAAATCTTCTTTTAATTCATCATTGCATATTACAAGTGCTTCTCCAAAAAGCGCTCCATTTTTAGTTCCTCCAATGTAAAATGCATCAACTAATTTTGCTATATCAGCTAAAGTCAAATCATTTTCTTCCGCTACAAGTGCAGATCCAAGTCTAGCACCATCCAAATATAATAACAGTTTATTCCTCTTACAGCAATCATGTAAATCAATTAACTCTGCTTTCGTATATAGAGTTCCAAGTTCTGTAGAATTTGATATATATACTAATTTAGGCTGAACCATATGCTCATCGCTATGAGAATCAACAACATTTTGAATTAAATTTGGAGTAAGTTTTCCATCGTTAGTTTTCATTGTAATTACTTTATGACCAGTTGCTTCAATTGCCCCGGTTTCATGACAATTTATATGACTTGTATCTGCTCCTATTGCTGCCTGATGCGGTCTTAAAAAAGCTGATATAGCTGTAAGGTTAACCTGTGTGCCACCAACTAGTAAATGTATATCTACATCTTCTCTATCAATTTTCTTCTTCAGCAGATTAACTGATCTTTCTGTGTACTGATCAGTACCGTAACCATCGGTTTGTTCCAAATTTGTTTCAACTAATGCATTTAATATTCTTGAGTGTGCGCCTTCACTATAATCATTTTTAAAACTGTACATAATTCTGCCTCCTTTTATGCTCTCTCAATTATCTGTGTTGTAAAATTCTTCAGTACTTTCCTACCTACTTGAAAAATCATTTCTTTTGTTAGTAACTCAATTTCTTTAATCTCATTAATATAAATTTTATAATCTCTAAACATGCAATCATATGTAGCAAGCTCTTTGGCCAGTATTATACTCTGCTCTTCTCTAAATAATCTTTTTAATTTAAAACTCTTAATTAAACGTTCTATCTGATCATTGTCAAGTTTCTTTTGCAATAAATCTAACTTTGCTATACATCCTTCTATTAAAGATATAGCTTTATTTACATTTTCTTCTGATGTACTAAATGTGATTTTATATAGTTTTATATAATTCTCATGTGAAATTTTAGTAAGTACATCATATACCAAACCATTTTGAGTTCTTAAAACATCATAGAGAATTGAATTAACCCCTTCTCCAAAATATTGATTGAAAATTCTAAGTGCCTTAATTTCTTTTTCACTCAAATCATCAATTGGAAATATCATTTCAACTTTACATGCCCTTATTCCACCTCTTACATTGTTATAAGTTCCCTTTTGAGGATTTTCATATTCTATTAATTTTTTATTACCAGGTCCACTAATACCTTCTTGAATAATATTCTTTTTCTTCCATGCGAAAAAATGCTTATATATAATTTCCTTAACTATATCAAACTTTACTGATGAAATTATAACAATTGAAGTATTTCCCGGAAAATAATATTTATCATAAAATTCTTTAATATTATCTAAAGTTATATTCTCAAGATCATCAAATGTTCCTATTATAGGATACTTTATTCTTCTATTATTGAAGCAGTTAAAAAATAAATTATCCTCGCAATACTGATCTACATCCTCATCCCATTCTTTTAATTCTTCTTTTATGACATCCATTTCTTCTTTGAATCCATTTTCTCCAAATTCCGGGTTAATTATTATATCACTTAAAATTTCCACACCTTTTTGTAAATCTTCTCCGAGCAGAGTTCCATAATAGATTACATATGGATAGTTTGTCATAGCATTATTAAATCCAAAAATGTTACTTAGCTCTTCATTTATTTCTCTCTCAGTTCTATTTTTTGTTCCTTTATAAACCATATGCTCAGTTGCATGAGCTACTCCAAACTTTTCCTTCTCAACTCCAGCTCCTGCATTTAAAGAAATACAAATTGATGATAGTTCTGAATCTGTATGTTTATAAATTAATCTCAAATCATTTTCCAAAATGTATTCTTCCAAGTATCTATTCTCCTCACATTCTTATACATTGCAATAGTAGATTTACATTAAAAATCTTATTGATAAAAATTTCTCAGTTAGAGCTGAAATGCTGTGAGCTTCAATTGCAATATATATTATATTTAATTCAAAGATGTGCATTTAAAATGTTATTATATAAAAAGAGACCCCCTCTTGCGAAGTGCTCGACAAAAAAATCATCTATAGAAATTACTAAGTGGAAGCTATTTCATCTATACTTATTTTAATTAATTTAAGAAACAAGTACAGATTGTTAAAGCTTTTATCAGTATGTCCCAAATAAGATTCTCTCAGTAGCAAAGGCAATGGAGTTCCCCTTCTTTTTAGTATATTATTATATAAATATTAATTTTCTTCAGCTTTTAGCGCAATTGCACATTCAATTCTCTTCTTTTGCATCTTGCATCCAATTTCATAAGGAATGTTCATGTCCCCATTAAAATTAAAATTGTTAGCTTGGCATCCACCACTACAGTAGAATTTTGCCCAGCATTCTCTACATTTAGGCTTATTGTATATATGTGCTTTCTTAAATTTTTGAGCTAATTCTCCATTATAAGTATCTTCGTGTATACTTCCTAACTTAAATTCTTCTTTTCCAACAAATTGATGGCATGGATACACTTCTCCTTGAGGAGTTATAGCTACATATTCAAATCCTGCACCGCATCCAGAAATTCTCTTGTAAACACATGGTCCACCTTGAAGGTCTATATTAAAATGATAGAATTTAAATTCATCATTTCCTTCTCGTTTTCTTCTTGCCATTTCTTCATATAGCTTGTCATAGTTTTCAAAGATTGTATCTATATCTTCTTCTCTTAATGAAAGTGGATGTCCATTTTCTAAAACAACTGGTTCTATAGATAACTCTCTAAACCCTTCATTAACCATTGCCATTACATCTTCATAAAAATCTGTATTTTCTCTTGTAAACGTTCCTCTTACATAATAAGTTTTTCCTTTAGTTCTTCTCTTAATCATTTCCTTTATATTTGGAACTATATCATCAAAAGAACCGCTTTTGTCTGGCTTAATTCTAACATTATCATTAACTTCTTTTCTGCCATCTAAAGAAAGAATTATATTTCCCATTTCTTTATCCATATAATCCATCATATCTGGAGTTAATAGAGTAGCATTAGTGGTCATTGTAAATCTTACTCTCTTTCCCCATTTTTCTTCGTTATCCCTAGCATACTTAATTATTTCTTTTATTGTGTCCATAATTAAAGTTGGCTCTCCACCAAATAAATCTATTTCTATATTTTTTCTTGGTCCACTTCTCTTAATCACATAATCAATTGCTTTTTTTGCTGTGTCTGCACTCATGACTCCGCCATGTCCATGATATTCACCCTCGTCAGCAAAACAGTACTTACATCTAAGGTTACATCCATGAATTACATTTAAACAAATAGCCTTTATGTAATCTCTATCATCCATAGAGCTATGAGCTATTTCTTCATATTGATCTTCTGAATATAAAATCCCTTCTTCAGCTAACTCTTGAATTTCATCATAAGCCTCTGAAATCTCTTCTTCATTATATTTTCCCTTAAGTTCCTGTAATATTTCTTTCTTATTTCTTAATTGGCTATCATCTAATATATCATAAACTAGTTCATCTACAACATGAACAGCTCCTGTATTCACATCTAAAACAAAATAATTTTCGCCTTGTTTAAATTTATGTATTAAAGACAATTCTTTTTCCTCCTAAACATATAAAGTAAGCAGTAACTATATAGTTACTGCTTGAAGATTATTAGTTTTCACATTCTAAGTTTGCAACTGTGCAAGATGTCTTACAAGCTGATTGACATGAATTTGCACATTCTTTGCATCCTGGCTTACATAAACTATTTTTAATGTTTGTTTTGTTTATAGTTTTTATATGTTTCATTACAAAATCCTCCATTTTAAATATATCCTTAGCTATTATATCATAATATACTAAAGTATAAAAGATTTGCTGGCCCTCTTTTTATTTATATTTCTGTTTATATGAAATTATAAATAGAAATACTAAATAAACTATCAAAGGTTCTTAGCTAGAGGTTGTTCCATATTTTTTATTTAAATCACTATATCTTCAAACTGCTACCACAATATTACTTTCTTGTCTTATATATATTAATAAACTCACTAATTAATATTCTTGCAGCAGTACCATCAATAATAATTTGAAATTGTTCCCTTGTCTCTACAATGCCACGTACACTTTCTATCTTTTTTAAAATTCCAACATCCACTTTTTTAGTGTCCTTTAATCTCAATCTTAATCTAGTCATGCAATTTTCTACACACAAAATATTTTCTTCTGATCCAACCAAATTAAAAAGTTCCCTTGCTATCTTACCAAAATCTGTGATCATCTCTCTTTTCCCCCATCCTTCAATTAGCAATCTATAATAAAAATAGCCAACACTCAATAAATTAAATATTAAAAATTGCTGGCTTTTATAACTCTATTCAGTTTTAAAGTATTATTAATATCTCATGAGATGATTATACATACATATAAATGATTTGTGTATTATACTAAAGTATAATTTTGATTTAATTTGTAGCATTTTATATTATACCTTTTTCTTTCAATTGATTAATTGCTATTGTTTTGTTTCTCACATTTAACTTGCAATAAACAGATGCAATATGTTTTTTTACAGTAACTAAAGCAATATTTAGTTTATCTGAAATCTCAGATTGCTTATATCCACGATATACCAATTTCATTATCTCAATTTCCCTTGGAGTCAACTCTATTTTTTCTAAATTGCAATATCTTTTTAGATATATCTGATTATATTCTTTGCACTTTGGGATTAAACATTTTACATACGCACTTTCATTTTTAATAGATTCGAGTAATGGCAATATATGTGGGGCTAATTCAACAAAACACATTACAATGTGGTCTTTTTCTGCTAGCTCAATGGCTTTTAGCAGTGACTTTTTAGCGATTTCTTTTCCATATAGCTTGTACTTTGCGATTGAATCAAATATGTATGCATATACTATTCCAAATATACTTTTTTTACCCGTATAAACTTCCAACATAATTTCTACTTGGATTTCTAACTCTATGTAACTCCCCTTAAGTATCATCGCTAAACCTGTTATAACATGGTTCATTCCTATAACAGGCATAATATCTTTTGATTCATGGTTTTCTATATTTTTAATCCACTTATTTAAATTTTCTAAATTACCAGTAATTCCATCAATATATCCTATAGCTATCTGTGAGCCGTTAAGAAAGATTGGAATATTAAGATTTTCATACTCTTTAATCAGATTATAGAAATTATTTTTAACCTCATTTTTATAATTTTTATTCACACAAATCCTTGTTAACAGAAATAATGAACAAATTATTATGCTTGTCTGTTTTTTTGTTTTAGCTTTATTAAATGCCTTATATGCAAACAATTCTCCATTTTTAGAATCTCCTGTTTCATAAAAATATTCAGCCATCATGAGATAATTTGCACCTGCTGCTCCACCATTTGATATATGAATAAAATAATTTATTCCTTGTTGAAAAAATTCAACCAACTCTTTCAAATGACCTACTTTCCTGTGAAATAAGTACAAAAAATGAGGTGATCCAAAAGTTGCTGGCATTTTATTATTTGCTATTCTTGAAACACCTCCTTTAAAGAGCTCGTAAGCATTTTTATGATATTCTATCATTCTCCTAACATTATAAAAGACTAATATGCTCTCTAAAAATGCAATTTCACCTAGTATTTGATTTTTATATTTAAGCTTTTTATCTTCTTTATAGATAGCTTTAGCCTCATACAATAACTTAGCACCAGCTATTCTATTTCCGTAAAGAATATAAAAAAATAAATAAGTTAAATAAGCTATAGGCCTTTTTATCTTCTCACTGATAGTAAGCTCGTTAAAAACTGGTTTTATAATTCCTTTATATAAATTAGTAAGATCTATTGTATAATTTCTCTCTATTAAATCTAGTATACGCTCGTAATTCTTCGCCTTATAATAGTATTCCATTGCATATATGTCATTAAAATTTTTAGCATACCAATCACCACAAATGCTATTTACTTTCATTAAATCTACATTCGATAATGCTAATTCTTCTTCTAATGCATTTTTAAGGATTGAATGTAGTCTATATATTTTTTCCTTCTTATCGTATCTTATAAAGCAATTATTGGAACATACTCTTCTAATTACCTCCTTGGATCTTTCATCTTCCGTAATATACACGGCTTGTTCGATCGTGAAATTCTCAACCAATGCGAGTTTTAATAAAATCTGCTTGGTAACTTCATCAAATTTATCATATACAGCTATTTTAATTAACTCTGTTGCTTTTGGTATATCATCAAATGTATTTTGACTGTAATATTGAATTAACGCAAGATACATAGCCGAAGTCCATCCACCAGTATATTCGTATAGTTCTTTTTTTTCTGCTTCTGTGAGTATTATTCCATTAATCTTAAAGAACTCTATCGTTTCATCAAAGGTGAATGCAATATCCTCCTGACGCATTATCATACATTTTTGCTTTAGCTCAAATTCTACATACTCATTTGCAGGCTTTTTTCGACTTATTATAACTATGTGCAAATTACTTATATCTTCCAATATTATAGCTTTTATTAAATGATTAATATAAACTATTTTTTCTTCATCCCAGTCATCAATAATAATGATGGTTTCTTGCCTTATCTCATTTCTAATTATATCTATTATCTTATAAACATCTTTATTATTATTAGGAACCCCGTAGGCATATAACATTTCACCTAACTTAAAATCGATATTTTTAATCAAATCACAAAATTTTTTCCATATCCACATATCATCAATTTCATCGTTTGTTATATCAAGCCAAATTGTTTGCACTCGTTTATTCTTCTCTATAAAATTTCTAACTGCAATGGATTTTCCGTAACCCATAGATGCTGATATAAAATATACAGGTACTCGAAAAATTTCTAGCAATAGCTTATTAATGCGCTTTCTATATAATAGTTTAGGTCTAAAAATTTCATTTTTCATATATAAGTATCCCTTCATTTAAGCAAATGTATGTGAAAACTACATTAGAATATTTTATCATACTTAAATTCTCATTTCAAATTTAACCTTTACTGTTAAAATTATACTAAACTTCATATAAAAATCTGTTTCGTAGACTGTGTATTTCTAATACTTTCAAAAGTTATCAGCAGATTTAACTTAATTAATAATTTCCCAAAGAAAAATAAAGTTCCAAGTACTTAAACCTGGAACTTTATTAACACTATATTAAAGAGCAACTACTTTATTTAAAAGCATATTATTTCTCTTTATAAATTCATCCATTTCAGCTGCATCTAATTCCTTATTTGCAATTTTAGCTAAATCTAAAATATGCTCACAGATAAATTTAACATCTTCTTTTTTGCTTTCATTCTTAGAAACTTCTAGAAGCCTCTTAATTATTGCACTCTTATTGTTTATAACTAAAGTTTTTTCTTCATCGAACATACCTGGGAAGCTCATTCCTGATTTTGCATACATCTTACTCATTTGAGCCATTCTTCTTGACTCTTCTGAAACTAAAATAAGTGCTGGAATTTCTTCATTCTTCAATCCTTCAATAGACAAATTCTTAATTTTGTCTCCTAATGCAGTTTTAAATAGATCCTCTATTTCCTTATTTAAAGCTTTTATAGTCTCATCATTTTCATCTTCTTTACTTCCTAATGTATCTGAAATATCAGAATCAATTCTATTGAATTTAATTCCTGATTCATGCATTTCCAAGAACGAAATAAAATGATCATCTAGTGAACAATCTAATATAACAGCATCTAAATCATTCTCTTTAAACATCTTTATATATTGAGATTGTTGTTTTTCATCATTAGCATAAAATACCTTGTTTTCATGCTTTTCTTTATTAGCTTCAAGGTAATCCTTTAATGTTACGAATTCACCTTTTAAATTCTTAAAGATTACTATTTCCTTTATCTTATCATAGAATTTCGGATCTCTTAGGCAGCCGTATTTAATAAATATTTGTATATCTGGCCAAAATTTATTGAATTCTTCTCTGCTATTTTTAAACAGGTCAACTAATTTATCTGCTACCTTTTTAACTATATGATTAGATATTTTTGAGACTTCCTTATCATTTTGAAGGAAACTTCTTGATACATTTAAAGGTAGGTCTGGGCAATCAATAGTACCTTTTAAGAGTAATAAGAATTCAGGTATTACTTCTTTAATGTTATCTGCAACGAAGACTTGGTTATTATATAACTTAACTTGACCTTCTGTTGCTTCAAATTCATGAGTTAATTTAGGGAAATATAATATTCCTTTTAAATTAAATGGATAATCTACATTTAAATGAATCCAGAACAATGGTTCATTAAAGTCCATGAATACTTTTCTATAGAAATCCTTATATTCCTCATCTGTACAATCCTTAGGCGCTTTAACCCATAATGGATTTGTATCGTTTAATGGCTTTGGTGCTTCTGGTTCCACTAATTCTTGATATTCAGTTCCATCTTCTTTCTTCTTTGTTTCATATTTAGGTTCTTCTTTTGGCTTATTTTCATCTTCTAAATATATTTCTGTAGGCAAGAAAGAACAGTATTTCTTGATTATTTCTCTTACCTTATATTCTTCCAAAAATTCTGAGCTTTCATCATCTATATATAGAGTTACTGTTGTACCCCTTGTTGTTCTTTCGCTAGAAGATCCAATTTCATATTCTGTTCCACCTGTACATTCCCACTTAACGGCTTCAGAGCCTTCTCTAAATGATAGTGTATCTATTTCTACCTTAGTAGATACCATGAAGGTTGAATAAAATCCAAGCCCGAAGTGACCAATTATATCCTTACCTTCATCCATTTTATCTTTATATTTTTCCATAAAATCCGTTGCTCCAGAAAACGCAACCTGATTTATATATTTTTTAACCTCTTCCTCTGTCATACCAATACCATTGTCTATGAATTTAAGAGTCTTCTTTTCCTTATTTATTGATACAACAACTTTGTATTGCTCATCTCCGTTTGTTGTTGCTTCTCCTATGGAAACTAATCTTTGAAATTTACTAATTGCATCGCATGCATTACTTATAACTTCTCTGATAAATATATCCTTATCAGAGTATAGCCATTTTTTAATAATAGGAAATATGTTTTCTGTGTCAATTGATATGTTACCATTTTCTTTTATCATGATATTACCTCCTGTTATTTTTTCTAGAAAATATTTTAATGCAAAGAATATTTATTGTCAAATTCTTCTTATAACTTTATTTTAAACTTATACATTAATTTAATAAAGAAAGAATATATGCTGTAAAATGTATTTCTCTCACAATAGCCTAAAACTATCATTTTGATATAGTACAACATATATTCTAAATTATATATTAGAAGCAAAATCTTATTATATCTTAAATTTTAACACAACTTCATTAAGCTTTTGAGATAGTTCTGCTTGACTTTGCGAAGATTTTGCAATATCACTAACAGCTAATGTTATTTCACTAATACTATTTAGTACTTCTTCAGAACCTGCACCTGACTCTTCTGCTGTTGCAGATACAGTTTGCATAGCTTGATTTATTTGTTCTATAACTTCATTTATCTGATTAGATGAAGATGCAAATTCTTCAGTCATTTCATTAACAAATTCAGCGTCTTTTTCATATTGAATACCAGTATTCATAAGTAATTCATAGCTTGGCTTTACATTTTGAGCTATATAGTTAAGTATATCTTCTCCACTTTGAGATAAATTTTCAAATGCAGCCTGCACCTGTAAAACCATACCCTGTATACTTGAAACTGCCTCTGATGATTGTTCTGCAAGTTTTCTTACCTCGTCTGCAACCACAGCAAATCCTTTTCCGTTTTCACCAGCTCTTGCTGCTTCAATTGCTGCATTAAGTGCAAGTAAATTAGTTTGTGATGCTATATCTCCTATAGCATTAGCCATCAATTTCACCTCATTTACTACTTTACCATCTTCGATGGCTTTTATAATATTTGCTTTCTTTTCCTCATAAATAATGTTTCCTTGTTCTATATTTTCTGAAGCCTTTTTCTTTATTTCAAGAGAGCGATTCTTTATTTCCCCTACTGAAACAGCCGCATCGTTTGCTCTATTAGCGAGTTCATTTGTTGTCGCTCCAATTTCTTCTGCTGATGCACTTACTTCTTCAGTTATAGCACTCAAATCTTGGGCTCCTTTGGATATTTGTTCAATTGATTCATTCATATCATTCATCTTAGAAGAGACCTCATGTGTTGTAGCTGATAGTTCCTGTCCTGATGAACTTATATCATTGGATCCATCTATTATTACGCTTATTAATCTTCTTATGTTTTCATTAGCTTTATTTAAGGCTCTTGCCATACTGCCAATTTCATCCTTAGAGCTTATCTCTATTTCCTGAGTTAAATCTCCTTCTTCTAAGTGCTGTGCATATAATAATACTTTCTTTAAATTATTTGATATAATTGTAGAAATTATAACTCCTAATAAAACTGCAGTAATAAAACCTAAAATAATTGTTATTACCATCATATAAAAAGACTTATTATTGACATTATTATTTGAAGAACTTTTATCTGATGCTTTCTGTTCAGTAATTTTAACTAATTTATCAATATTATTAGTTAGCTTCTCTCTTATGTTTGCACTTTCTTTGCTAAAACTCATAGCTTCGTCGTACTTTCCATCACTTGCTAGACTTATTATTTTATCAGATGAATTTCTATAATCTGTTAAGTCACTTTTTATCTGTTTATATATTTTATTTTCATCTTCATTCATGTCTGATTGTTCATATATTTTAAGGATCTCATTGTTTTTATCTCTATAACCATCTATATTGCTTATTGTCTGGCTAACTTCACTAAAATCCTTACTGTTTAATAAATTCAAAATTTCTAATCTAGAATGTAATGTATTTGAGTTAAAATCTTGTAGATTTTTTAGCACTTGGAAATCTTTTTCATATAACGCATTAGAATTAGAATTTATTTTACTTACACTAAGTATTCCTATAACTCCAACTACTGCAATAAATATAGATATTATAAAGAAACTGATCTGTAATTTATATTTTATTTTTAAATTATTAAACCATCTCACACCGCTTTCCCCCTTTGTTGATATTTGTAATCAACTAATAATTCTTATTAAAATCTTAACATAATTTACCCATTTTTGCACTTATTTTTTGTATTTTTCACTAAATTCCAAAAATTAATTTGTACAATATTATTTTTTATTAAAACAATTACAAATAATACTATTGACATTAACGCTACGTAAAGGTGTAAATTAATCTTGTAAGGAGGCAATCACATGGAATATACAGTGCAAAAACTAAGCAAACTGGCTGGTATCAGCACAAGAACACTTAGATATTACGATGAGATAGGGATTCTTAAGCCGGCAAGAATTAATTCATCTGGATATCGGATTTATAGCCAAAAAGAAATAGATAGGTTACAACAAATATTATTTTACAAGGAATTAGGAGTAGATCTTGAAAGTATAAAAAGTATGTTGTTATCACCAGCTTTCAATAATACCAATGCACTCAAAGAGCATCGAGAAAAGCTTCTTGCAAAACGCAAACAATTAGATATATTAATAGCTAATGTTGATAAGACACTAGCTTCATCAGAAGGGAGAATTATAATGAGCGATAAAGAAAAATTTGAAGGTTTTAAACAAAAGATGATAGATGAAAATGAAAATAAATATGGTGATGAAATACGTACCAAATATGGTAATGATATTATAAATAAATCAAATAAAAAATTTCAAAGTATGAGTAAAGAACAATATGAAGAATTCGAAAAGTTAGGTATCAAACTTATGGATACACTCAAGGACGCTTTTAAAACTAACGATCCTTCAAGCGAACTTGCACAAAAAGCTGCTGATTTGCACCGCCAATGGTTAACTTATTCTTGGAGCGATTACTCAAAGGAAGCCCATGCAGGTCTTGCCCAAATGTATGTTGATGATGAACGATTTACTGCCTATTATGATAAGGATCAACCTGGTCTGGCCGCTTTTTTAAGAAATGCTATTTTTATATACACTGGAATAAAAAAATAATTTTACAAATTCAAATATATGAGTAACAATATTGTTCAAAAATTAATGGCTGTCGATTTTATCGACAGCCTATTAAATGATTGTACTATATATTATAATTTAATTATTGTTATCTTAATTTATTGAAAATAAAGAGTTTATTGTATTCGGTTTACATATTTCTTACATGTCTTATTTTTTGTTATTTATTCAATACCTTTTCAATAAATACATTTACTAATTCAGGATCAAATTGAATTCCCGAATTTCTTTTTAATTCCTCTATAGCAAATTCTTCTGATAATGCTTTTCTATAAGGACGTTCACTAGTCATAGCATCATATGCATCTACTATAGATATAATTCTAGATTCAAAAGGTATATCTATATCCTTAATGCCTTTTGGATATCCTTCTCCATTCCACATTTCATGATGAGAAAGTACATACTTTGCAATTTCTGACATTTCATTTACTGTACTTAATATCCTATACCCTATTTCTGGATGACGTTTGATTTCATTATACTCATCCTCTGTAAGTCTCCCTGGCTTATTAAGAATATTTTCCTCTATTGCTATTTTGCCTATATCATGTAGCAATCCGGCATTTTTTAATTCTTGGATTTTCCTTTTAGGTACTCCAATATTCTTTCCCATAAGTTCACACAGATTAGCTACTCTCACAGAATGTTGCTCTTCCCTTTTATTTTTCTCATTAAGAGTGTTTATTATTGTATCAATAGTTTTACCTCTCATATTTGAACTCTCAAAAAGCTTTCTCTTATACATATAATCTTCTGCTTTTATAAATATTTCTTGAATCATTTCATCTTCATGACATTTAGTTTCATAACCGAATGAAATAGATATATCCAAACCTTGTATTTCCTCCCGACCTTTAAGTTAAATAAATATTTATGTAATATACTTTATAGCATTTCATCAATTAGTTCTATACGATACCTATTTATGAACTAAGATTTATCTCTTCCTTTATATTTTCTTTATTAATATTAAATTTCCCAACTCTGTCAGGAATACAGCTAAGTATATCATCTAGATCATTTAGTCCCCTTAGTTTCATTATAGTAGTTTCACCATCTCTAATTATTAAAATTGCATCTAGAGATACACTTACCCCTATACATTCGCCAATGTCTACACCTTTCATTCCTTTAAAACCATCACATTTTTCTCCCACTATTCCGCAACTAACCATAACACTTATAATAGGTATAAGAATTACTTCTTCTAAAATAACCGGTTTTCCTATAACTCTTTCTGTTATGAAATGTTTTCCTGATTTAATAAATAAGTCATCTATATCTTCTTTTTTAGCTCTATTATACATATTGTTCCCTCCTAGATTTAATATAAGCTTAGAAGTATTTAATACCTCTATTTTAAATACTTCTATAAAACTATATATATTTCAATTCATAGTACACATTTCATAATTCACCATTACGTCTAAAATTCTCGTAATATTTTTAGAATTATCATGAAGAATTATTTTTGTAATATATATCAGCATTTTAATATTTAGTATAATCGGCTTAAAGATAAGCATTATACACTTAAATAAATATATTAGTAATTATTTCCCAATAACTCAAAATTTAAATCTTCTCTCTGATTAATAAATTTTAAAATATCACTATTTTTAGCTTCTATGACACTCTCATCCTTTGTAAAATTTTAATTCACGAAAAATAAAAAAATATGACTTAGAAGATATATTTTTCTCTAAATATCCTCTAAATCATATTTTATTCTAAACACTTTTTACTTAATTAAATCTAATTTATTATTTTTGGTAAAATTAATATTATCCAATCATAGGTAATTATAATTAATATGGAATCTTATTTTTTAAATAATCAGTAAAACATTTTACTATTTGGGGATCAAATTGAGTCCCAGAGCACCTTTTTAACTCTTTTATAGCTTCTTCTTTGCCTATAGCCTTCTTATACACTCTGTCATTAGTCATAACATCATAAGAATCCGCTACATTAATTATTCTCGCCATTAAAGGAATTTCTTCTCCAACTAATCCTAAAGGATACCCATTTCCATCCCATTTCTCATGATGTGTTAATACACATTTAGCAACATTTCCAAGCTCGCTCGATGCATTTATAATTCTGTATCCTTTTTCTGTATGAGTCTTCATTATTTCAAATTCTTCTTTTGTCAACTTTCCTGGCTTTAATAATATATCTTCATTAACACCTATTTTACCTATATCATGTAAACTTGCAACTAATGCCAACTCATCTAGTTCTGAAATTTTTAACCTCAATTTTTTTCCTATTTCTAAAGCATATTTTGTTACTCTTTCAGTATGCTCATTTGTTTCCATATTTTTCTCTTCTAGACTTTTTTTCAACGAATCCATAATTGAGCTTCTAATACTTTTCTTTTCTAATAATTTTTGTCGATATACTTTTTCTTCTACCTTGTTTATGCAATCGTATATATCTTCCTGTAATGAATATTTTATTCCCTCACCTAATGCAATGCTTAATTGCATAAATTTATAATCTGATTGTTCGCATTTTTTTGTGATTTTTCTAATAACTTTTTCACATTTTGATTCATCACAATTAGGTATAAGAATTATGAATTCATCTCCGCCCCATCTAAATACATATCCATTAGGATGACATATCTCTTTAAGAACTCCAGCTATACTTCTAAGTAAATTATCTCCTTCTAGATGTCCTAAAGTATCATTTACTATTTTAAGCCCGTTTACATCTCCCATTATTATTCCCAATGGCAAATATTGCTCATGGTTTAATTCTTTAATCTTTTCTTCAAAACTATATCTATTATATAAGCCTGTGAGAATATCTATTTCACTTAAATATCGTAATCTTTCCTCTAAGATCTTTCTTTCCGTTATATCTCTAGATAACCCTACCAATCCCCATACTTGTCCATCTTTATCTACAACAGGTATTTTAACATTCTCTTCAATTATTTCTCTACCATTCTCATTTTGTATCCTATGCTCAAAATAAGTAGCCTTTTTTGTTACCATGATTTTATTATCCTGATCAATGAATTTTTTCGCTTCATTGTAGTTACCATATATCTCCAAATCAGTTTTACCTATTATTTCTTCTACGCCTCTCTTTTTATAAAAATCTTCAAACTTCTTATTAAATCCAAGAAATCTGCTTTCCTTATCTTTATAAAAAATAGATTCTGGCACTGCATCAATTATTGTTCTTAATATGTTTTTTTGTTTTTCTATTTCTGCTTCTCTTAATTTTCTATCATTTATATCAATTATAATACCAGCTATGGCTTTAGGCTCTCCATCATTATCTAGTATGGGAAATATAAAACACTCAACACAGTTGTCATTTACTATACCTTCTACAACATAAGTCTTCCTTTTCCTTAGGCACTCATTTATTTGCTCATCATATATTTTTGCTTTCTCTAAAGGAAAAGCCTCTTTATTGGTCTTGCCTTTAACACTTTCCAGTTTTATATTATACATATCTTCATAATACCTATTAAAGAATATTATTGTCGTATCAATTCCTTCAATCCAAACCGGCCAAGGTATATTACTTAAAAATGATTTATATATTTCCCCTAGATACTTTTCTTCCATCGCTTCGGTATTCCCCTTTTATGCTAAGTTTATTATAATTTGATTTTACTATCTCTTAACATAATTGTCTACCGAAGCAATTATTTTCAAATATTAATATCACACTTATTATTTGATAATTTTACCAATTAATGTCACTTTATTTCTATCTAAATTCATTTCCGACTATGTTTTTATATGCTACATATGTTGCATACAGATATCCACCATAAACAATAAGCATCATTAATGCTGTCATTAAAATCGGTTGTATTTTATTGCTAGACCCCAATACCATCAAGTATTTATTTACTACAGTAATTCCAACATATGAATGAACTATTGAAAGAGCTAGAGGCAATACAAAAAATACAGCAACTTGTTTGAATATACTTTTATTAATCATGCTCTTTGTTGCTCCAATCTTTCTTAAAGATCTATACCTTCCTATAGAGTCATTGCACTGAGATAATTGTTGAAGCGCAAGTACCGCTGCACTTGACAATAGAAATACAATGCCCATATACACCGCTACAAATAATATTATTGCAGATAATCCTCTACTATCATCATATGCCATTTCTCTTGTCCCACCATAGAGACTAAAGTTTAAATTTTTATATTCATTTTCATTGAACTTAAAATTATTAAATATAGTAGTTAATTCTTTTTTCGCATCTTCCTTATTATCACCTACAAAATTTAAATCTAGTACCTCATCATATTTATCTATTCCATTTACTAAATCATCTGGTACTACTAAGGTAAACATAGCATCACTTGAAGGCGATGTGGAAATAGCCCCAGTTTCAATTTTTTTATCTTTTATTTCAAATTCCTTATTATCTATCTGTAGTGAATTCTCATTTTTAATAAAGCTTTCTAGTAATCCCTTTAAGGGCTCATAATTAGAACACACTAATATCTCATTATCTTTTAAATCTATACTAGATTCACCCTTCAATTTTCTTAATTTATTGTATTCTGAAATTTTAATCATATCTGTAGTATCAAACACTTTAAAATTTAACATTTCTTTTTGATCGCTAGATAGTGCATATTTAGCTAATACATCCCTAGCTCTCATATTATTCTTATATTGTCTAATCACAACATAGTCAGCATTATCATCAACATTATAATTTAGCTGATTTAGTGCATCTAAAACTGAAATTCTATTACTATTATTTTTATCAAATACTTGTACTGATGCATCAAACGGAGTTTGGTTTTTTAATGAGCTTTCTGAAGCATTTTTTACACCCAATCCAGTTGACAAAGTTCCTATAGTAACAAATAACATTAAACAAATTATTGTCATAGAAATAAAATTAGTATTAAATTTACTCGAAATTTGTTTTATATTAAAAACATTTAGGCCATTTAGATATAAATTCTTATTTTTTCTAAGTGCAGAAAATGTAACCGATGCGATTCCATAGAAGAAAAATGCTGTTCCAACAATCCCTAATGCTATTGATAATTTAAATCTGCTGTCATCAAAATTCAACCCTGCTAAATTAACAAGATAATAAGCATAACCTAAAACAATAAGTGCAACTATTAATATAAATAGAGCTATATACGGATTTTTAATATTAATTTTTTCATTTTTCCTATCTGCATGCAATAAGTCAATTAATTTATATTTTGAAACTATAATCACATTAAATATCATAACTAATAGGTACATTATCCCAAAATATAATATAGTCTTAAGTATAGCACTTATTGAAATTGAAAAACTATATTTAGTCATTTGCACCGCAAAAAGCTTAGCTGTGAATATAGAAAGAACTTGTGCAAACAACATTCCAAGTAAAAGTCCTGCTGCCAAGGATATTATGCCTATATATAAAGTCTCAAAAAGCAATATCCGTGACATTTTTCTTTTTCCCATTCCTAAAATCATATATACCCCAAATTCTTTTTTTCTTTTACTAATCAAAAATTTTGTGGCATATATTATTAAACCGCCTAATATAACAGAAACGCCAATAGATATAAACGAAATAAGTTGCGCCATCATCTTAACATATTCCGTTTGTCCAGAATTCATATCTGCCATTACTGACTGAGAATCGATTGAATTAAAACTATAGAATATGCATACTGCAAAAGTTAAAGTTAAAAAGTAAATAGTATAATCTTTAAAGCTCTTTTTTACGTTATTAAAAGCAATTCTAGAATACATCTTTTGAATCACCTCCAAGTAGTGTAACAATATCTATTATCTTGTTAAAGAAATCTTTTCTTGAATCTTCGCCTCTTACCAATTCATTAAATATATTTCCATCTTTTATGAATAATATCCTATGTGCATAACTTGCCGTAAACGCATCATGTGTAACCATCAAAATTGTTGCTTCTAATTCTTTATTTAAGGTTTCAATAGAATTTAAAAGTAATTTAGCTGACTTAGAATCCAAAGCCCCTGTAGGTTCGTCTGCCAAAATAAGTTTTGGATTATTAACTATTGCCCTTGCTGATGCTACTCTTTGCTTTTGACCTCCAGACATTTGATAAGGATATTTATCTAATACTTCGAGTATTCCTAAGTTTTTAGCTGAATTCCTTACTAATTCATCGACTTCCTTGCCTTTCTTTCCTGCAATAGTTAATGCTAATGCAATATTTTCATATGCTGTCAATGTATCTAGTAAATTAAAATCCTGAAAAATAAAGCCTAACTTATCTCTTCTGAATCTTTCAAGTTTCTTACTTTTAAGCCTTGTAATATCTTCTCCATCAATCATAATTGATCCGGTAGTCACTTTATCTATTGTAGATATGCAATTCAAAAGCGTAGTCTTCCCACTTCCTGAAGGCCCCATTATACCAACAAATTCACCTTTTTCTACTCTAAAACTTATATTATCAAGTGCCTTTGTGACATTATCTTTATTCCCATAATATTTTTCTACATTTTGAATGTTTAAAATGTTCTCCATAATCTTCCTCCTATTTTTATAGCAACTTTTATAATCGCTATTCAGTCCAAATTTATTTAACCTCATGACTACATTTTAAAGCTTTTGATATTTTTCTCATATTGAAATATCTTTCAGTTAACTTACATTTTCGTAAGATGTAGATAACAATTTGAAATATTAATTGAATTTAATTAAAAACTGCAAATAATGAATATCATTTATAAAACATTTTTATTTCTACTATCAAAAATAGCCTAGGAACCAATCTCCTAGACTTTCTGTCTTATATAATTTAGAAATACATAAAATTCTGATAAACCTATATTAGACTACTCTGGCAATTTACCTACTGAAAAATAATTATGACATTTTGGAATCATTATTTTCTTTCACATGTCTTACTTAAAACTCATAAACCCTCCAATAGGGAATATTATGTTAACTTTAGTTCCTTTGCCAGCTATTGAATCTAAAGTTATCCCGAGTCCTAGCTTTTCACATAGCTTTTTACATAAATACAATCCTATTCCTGTGGACTTTCCATATACTCTTCCATTTTCCCCTGTAAAACCTTTATCAAAGACTCTATTTAAATCATTTTTTGAAATACCTATACCATTATCTTCAATAGTTAATATTATATTCTCTTTACCTTTACTTGTGTAAATTTCCACTTCTCCATTTTTATCTTTACTATATTTTATTGAATTGATAATAATCTGATTTATAATAAACTTTACCCACTTTGGATCCGTAACCACTGCCCCATAAATATTATCAATACTTACTGAAATCTTTTTGCTAATAAAATCACGCCTGTTGTTTCTAATAACCTCCTGAATTATGTTCTTTATTTCAAATTCTTTAACAATATAATCATTCTTAACATCTGTACTTCTCGAGTAATAAAGAGCCTGATTTATATATTCTTCAATTTTCTTAAGTTCATCTTCCAATGGTTTCTTTTCATTAATATTGCTGTTTTCTACAATTAATCGTGCAGATGATATTGGTGTTTTTACCTCATGAACCCAAGTTTCTATGTACTCTCTATACTCCTTTTGAAGATTTTTATAGAAGTTAACATGCTCATGCATATCCCTATTACTATCGCTTAACACTTCATAAATAACTTTTCCTTCATAATAATTTGGACTTTTTATTACTTCAGGTAATAAATACTTTTTATCTAATTTGCCACTAACTCCCACAATATCATCATAGAATTTTTTTTTCGCTATAAACTCAATGATTATATATATTGATAGTGGTAAAAACCAAATAATAAAAACTACAAATAGTATTACAACTGGTGTTTTAGCTATGCTCATTATAGCTGCAAATAAAGAGTATATTATTAGATTAATTATTATGTATGGCAGCTTTGAAATAGAATATTCCTTTATATTCATAGTAATATATAACCAATTCCTCTCTTAGTCTCTATTCCATCTTTAAATCCAATTTCCTGAAGTTTTTTTCTTAATCTAGTAACATTCACCGACAAAGTATTATCGTCAATATAAAGATCCGAATTCCACAAATAATCCATTAGATCTTCTCTGCTAACTATGCACTCTTTATTTTTCATAAGGCAAAGTAATATCCTAAATTCATTCTTAGTAAGATCAATCTTTTCATCTCCAAATATCACGCTTCCATTAGAGACATTTAACTTTAAACCATTGTGTTCAACTATCTCAGAAATTGAATTATTCCCTAGAGTTCTTCTTAATACAGCAGTTATCCTTGCAAGAAGTATTTGCGTATTATAAGGCTTTGTTACAAAATCATCCGCCCCAAGATTCATACTCATAATCTCATCCATCTCGCTATCTCTGCTAGTTACTATTATTATAGGTATATTCTTTTCTTTCCTTATTTCCTTACAGATATAATAGCCATCATAATATGGAAGATTTATATCTAACAGAATTAAATCCGGTTCATCCTTTAGTGCTACTTTTACTATATTTTCAAAATTAGCTGGTGCATAAGCTTCATAACCATATCTTTTTAAAAACTCTACAAGCTCTTTTTTTATATTCTCATTATCTTCTATTATCATGATTTTAGGCATATACATCCTCCTTAAAATTATTGCTTCATCGTTAATTAAATATAATCTGTAAAATACCTTTAATTTATTATCAGATCTTATTTTAGTTATTTCTAATTCTAGCATAAAATTCCTAATAACAAAAATGTATACTAAGCACTAATTTATTTAGTATAGTTTTCATTATTTGCATACAAATAATAGAAGAGAATAATTTAAATGACTAATTTAAATTATTCTCTAAAATTATATCTCTATTCAATTTAAGGTTTTGACTTATCAGAAAAAATACTTGCAAATTTTCTAAAGTTTTAAGTTCATATCTTCACTAGAACTCATAAATCTAGATTTAAAGTTAGACATTTGCAAATCTATTAATTAGGTTATATCTAGTACTCTGTTTTAATTGTTCTAACGCAACACGATATTGTAAAATTTATTATGAAATATGTTGCAGCTATAGCTCCAAACAATAAAAATATCTGAGATGATGAAACAAAACTTCCCATAAGAATCATACCTTTTCCTGTAAATTCTTCTATACCAACAGCCCATAGAAAAGATGTATCTTTTATTACCGTAATTGATTGGGATAGAACTGTTGGAATGCAGCGCCTAAAGCTTTGAGGTAGTATTATATATCTTAATGTTTGGAACTTCGTAAAACCTTGAGAATATGCTGCCTCATATTGACCTCTACTTACAGAATTCATTCCTCCTCTAAATATTTCTGCCATAACCGCCGAAGTAAATAAAGTAAAAGATAAGATTCCTGAATACATCGGTTTTATTGGAACCAAAAACCTAATAGATAATATCCATAGTAAATTAGGCGTATTTCTAAATGTCTCTATATATATTGTTGCAATTCTCCCCATAATTCCCTTAGAGAAATTTCTTGATATGGCAAGAATTATTCCAAAAAACATACTCAATACAATTGATATAATGGCTATAATTAGGGTTAATTTCATTCCTTGTAAAAGAAACATCATATTTGCTTGATTAAATACACTTGACATTATTATAGCCCTCCCTCTGTTGCAACGGATTGTTCTGTTATAGAATCTTCAATATCAACTAATGCTTTCTTTTTCTCTCTAAGTTCAAGCTTTCTTGAAATCATTGCTAATGGATAACACATTATAAAATATAATGCTCCAGTTATAACATACGCTGGTCCATAGTACATATTGGCACTTGACCAAGAGTCAGCTGTATACATTAGATCTCCACCTGCAATCATAGCTAATACTGAAGTATTCTTTATTAGATTTACCAGTTGATTCGCAAGTGGTGGTATTATAATCTTTACAGTTTGAGGTAATATTATATACCTCATAGTTTGAGTATGAGAAAATCCTTGAGATTTTGCAGCCTCAAATTGTCCTTTTGGTATTGATGTTATACCAGTTCTCACAACTTCTGATATATATGCTCCATGGTATACACCTACTCCAAGTATTCCAATTAAAAACACCGGTAATACCACCTTTATATATGGTAATCCATTAAATAGAAAGAATACCTGAATTACAAGAGGTGTATTCTGAATCACCTCTACATATATTCTATTTATTACCTTAAAAATTTTTATTTTGCTTGTAGAAAGTACTCCAAAAATAATTCCAAGCATTAAGGCAAGTATAAGCCCTAGTATTGATACTTCAAGTGTTGTTAAGAATCCCTCAAGAAATATATTAAAATCTTTAAAAAGTGCTTCCCACTTAAATATTGCAAAAGGTCCGTTCATTACTTAATATCCCACTTTGCAATTAATTTATCTATTTCACCTGAACTCTTCATGTCATTTATAACTTCATTTACTTCCTTCGCAAGTTCAGTATTATCTTTTTTAGTTGCAATACCATATTCTTGAGGATCATATCTATCATTTAATATTACTGTTGAATCATCAACATAACCATTCAAAATAGATGCATCAACTGCAAAACAATCTATTCTGCCTGAATCTAATGCTGCCTTAAGTTCAGGATATCCACCAAGCTCAGAAAACTTAAGAGTTATTCCTTCCTTTTCCGCTTCTTTTTGAAGTGCAGTTTTAGTTGTAGCACTTTGAGCAACTCCAATAGTCTTTCCATCTAAATCTTTAAGTGAAGACGCACCAAGGCTTTTCTTAACAAGTAATCCAACTCCATCCTTTATATATGGATCTGAAAAATTATAACTCTTTTTTCTTTCATCCGTTATTGTAAATGTAGCAGCAACCATATCTATTTCTCCATTATCAAGAAGTGGTCCTCTTGTTTTAGCTGTAACCCCTTGAAATTCAACTTTACTTTCATCTCCTAATATTTTTTTCGCTATTGCTTTTGATAAATCAATTTCTAAACCTTCCATTTCACCTGTCTGTGGATTTTTGTAACCATATTTAGGTACATCAACTTTTACCCCAACCTTTAATACGCCTCTATCTTTTATTGCTTGTATTTCTTTTGCTTCCGCAGTATTTCCTCCTGTATTTGTTGGTGTTGATGAGCTACATCCAGCCATCATCATACATACACCTAATCCTAACGCTAAAAATAATTTTCTCAATTTCATATATTTATCCCCCTATTTAAATTTTTTTAAAACTTCGTAGAAGTTTTTCATTAATTATGCGTTATGCACCGTGAATTATGTTTCTTATCTTATAATTTTATTTAAGAACGCTTTGGCCCTATCATTCTTAGGATTTGAAAAAAATTCTTCCGGATGAGCCTCTTCAATAATCTGTCCTCCATCCATGAATACAATTCTATCCGCAACTTGCTTTGCAAAACCCATTTCATGAGTTACGACAACCATTGTTATATTTTCCTTAGATAATCCTATTAGTACATCCAATACCTCTTGTATCATTTCGGGATCTAACGCCGATGTTGGTTCGTCAAATAACATTATTTTAGGATGCATATTAAGTGCTCTTGCTATCGCTACCCTTTGCTGTTGTCCTCCTGATAATTGATTAGGGTAAGCATCGGCCTTTTCCTTTAATCCCACTTTTTCTAAATACTTCAATCCAGATTCCTCTGCTTCTTTTTTACTTACCTTTTGAAGTTTTATTGGTGCTAAAGTAAGATTCTCAAGCACTGTCATATGCGGATATAAGTTAAATTGTTGAAAAACCATTGCAGTAGATTGTCTAACTTTAGCTAAATCTTTTTTCAGACTTAAATCATATTCGTCTATGACTACTTTCCCAGATGTCGGCTCCTCAAGATAATTCATACATCTAATCAAAGTAGATTTTCCCGATCCACTCGGCCCTATTACGACCAATTTTTCACCTTCATTTATATTTAAATTCACATTTTTCAAAACATGAGTATCTCCAAAGTTCTTGACTATATTCTCTAATTTAATCATTTATTCTCCCCCTATTTTGGCACAATATTAACTCAATAGAAATCAATCAACTTTTGCTTTATTAATTTTTTTCGATGATTCTGTTTATCTAATATTTCTATTTCAATAGTGATTTCGACTCTGTAAATTTTGAAATACAAAAAGGAGCCCTGGCATATATACCAAAGCTCCATTGCTTTTTTAAATCTTTATTAAATTATATATTTTTCCATTTCACTAGTCAATGAATTTTAACATACTGTGTTTTCTGTAGTTTTCTGTAGTTTATATATGTGTTAACCTAGAATTTTTATTAATATACCCTCAATAAATTTTTTTGTATTTATTTTTCCTTGACTGTATATTGGATTTTTTAAATGCTTGATTTCCTGTTTAACCTGCTTTATCTCAAAAAGTGATGCTGAATATTCCCTATATATGCTATTATCGCTATCTTCACTTCCCAAACTAGCTATTGAATCCATAGCCTTCATAATAGTTCTTCTTATACGTTGCTCCATAGATCTGCAATTAATAGCTGCTAATGAATCTCCATATAGAACTCGTGCCACATCCATATAAATCTCTTTTAGCTGATAAGGTTTAGATGGATTCATTTTCTTTTTATTAATGATATTCAGTATTACGAGTTTTAATTCTTCTATTCCTGCGGTGCCAATAATGTTAATATCAGAAAATATGCGCAATAGCTTTTCTTCCTGAGAATAAATTTCCGCTTCATTCTCAACTTTTTTATCTTTCTCAATATTGCCCTCAAAAACTACACTTTTAATCATTGATATAGATTTTTCTAATTCAATCTGTTTTTTAGCATTATTAATAATGCTAATTGTTTCAATCATATTAATTGGCTTGTTAATATAGAAAAGTATTCCGCTTTTGTAAGCATTTGAAATCATTTTTCCTTCTTCAACCTGGGATAACATTATGATCTTACCAGTATATCCACTGTTAAATGTCCTTTTCACAATTTCAATTCCATCTACTTCTGGTAGTAGCAAATCAATTAATACGATATCAGGTTTTAATTTCATTATTTGATCTTTGGCATCTTTTCCTGTCGTTAAAATGGATAATACTTTTCCAAAGTTATTTTTTTTAATTGCTTGCTCTAATATTTTACATACTGCCATATCATCATCAATAATAACAAACGTTGTTTCCATAAATAGCCCCCTTATTATGAAAATAATTTATATACTAGATAACGGTATTTTCACTAAAAACTTAGTGCCCCTATCAATATCACTTTCAACTTCTATACTTCCTCCCAAATTCTCTAAAAGATTTTTTACATGACATAACCCAATCCCCGTAGACATCGCCCCTGTCTCCTCATTGAATTTTGTTGAAAATCCTATATTAAATATATACGGAAGTACATCTTTATCAATACCTGTCCCATTATCTGAAACATCAAGTAGTAATTCTTTTTGCGAAATTTCCCCAATCACATTTATCATATTATCGCCACTGCATGCCTCAATTGCGTTAATAATTAAATTATTTAGAATAGCAAATATATCATAATATCTTTTTATCGAATAATCTTCTTCTAGCTTAAATTTTATAAATATATTAGAATTTACATTATCTATTTGTCTTTTTGTATTATCAGATATTATGCAGAAAATCTCTGACATAGACATGTACTCCGCCTTCTCAACATTTTGTACTAATTGATTGATTCCTCTAAGAACCCGGTCATTATTTTTACGGATTTCATGAGCATTTTGTGCAAGTGATAACGCCTTAACTGAAAATTCTTCTTTATCCTTATTCATTTCATACAAATTGTAAGCTTCCCTCATTATAGTATTTAAATCATTTGTTGATTTTTGTAAATAAAAAGCCTCCGCATATATTTTTGACACCATTAAATTTAATTCAGCATAACGTTTTTGATGCTCTAGTGTCTTAATATATAATTTTTGATATTTATATATTAAAAAAGCTGAACATTGTATAAATGCTCTAACAAGTGCTGTTACTATAATAACTTTTATAGTTGATATAGAAAACATATTTCTAACAAGTATTTCTGCTGTGTTGCATATTATATCAAAGCTTATTAATGACAAGTATAAATGTATTATAGACTTATTTCTCCTAGTTAGTGGAAATATAGTTCCTAAAATACCATAAATAATATAAAAAATAGCTGCCGGCATAAACTGCATTATAATATCATTTGAATAGTTAGAAGATGACATTAATAATCCAATGCTACGAATAGAGGCAGTTATAGTTCCTGTGATTATTCCAATTAAAACAGGATATATATTTTCCGATGTAGAAAATATAAGCCCAATTACAATGACTCCAACTCCCAAAACAAACCTGCTATTAAATGGATAAATATATATTTGCGCAAAAATACTTATCAGAACAGAAAATAATACACTATTCTTTAAACAAATCTTAGTTCTCTCTGTCATTTTAATTTTATACATCATTATATTTGTTCCTTCACCATATAAGAAAATCCATTATTGTTCTATAATTTATTTATAGAAAATAATACGCTTAGATTATCATCAAGTCAATTCAAGTTTTTACGAATTAAAATATTAATCTTAAAATTGCTATTGAAATAACTCCTGTTAATACTGTTAATAATAAATTATTTTTCTTAAGAGCAATCAGTATTGTTGGTATTGTAGCAAGCAATTCTGGAGATTTTCCTTGAAGTAAAAATTTATTATCGGTAATAAAAAGTTCTGCCACTATTAATGAAGCTAGTATAGATATAGGTATATATGTTAAAAACTCTTCCACTTTCTTATTTAATTTTATCTTTGATAATATAGTTATTGGTAAAACTCTCGGCAACATAGTTACAATACAACCACCTATGATAACACTCCATACATAAGAATTCATTCTTTAATCACCACCCCAATTAAAGAACCAGCAATTGCTGATATAATAATGCCAATACTAGTAGATACATATATTGCACTTACTATTAACACTATGGAAGATACAATAATAATTATTAAAGCTTTTCTTATCTTTACATTTCCTTTTACAGATGAAATTAGCAGTCCTATAAACATGGCTGTTAATGCAAAGTCTAACCCTAAAGCCTTATAATCTGGAATAAAACCGCCAATAAGAACGCCAATTCCTGTTGCAAGAATCCAATTTATATATGCAGTAATGTTTAAACCCGTAATCCATAAATTATTAATTTTCTTATTCCTCAACCCCTCTGCTGATGCAACTACAAAAGTTTCATCTGTTAAAAGCATCCCTATAAAAAAGTTTTTTAAGACCGAATTTTCTTTGAAATATGGAGCTACTGACGCACTCATAAACAAATGTCTAAAGTTAACAAAGAAAATAGTAAATATTATACTAGGTATTGGTGAGGATGATAAAATCATACTCGAAGCTATAAATTGCGATGATCCTCCATATATAAAAGCACTCATCCCCATTGCTTCCCAAACTGTCAAACCACAAGATTTACTCAAAATTCCACATGCAAGCCCTAAACTTATGTACCCAAATATAGTTGGAATACAGTCTTTCACTCCCTGAATAAAATAATACGAGTTGTTTTTATTCTTTATTTCTAAAGAATCATTTGGTATTTTCCCCAATTCCATAAAATGCCCCCTTGATACTTTTTGTATAAAACCGTAATATATATTATATACATTGTACGTTATACTTTATATTATGCTATATCTTACATTTGTACTTTATATTTGTCAAGGAGTGAAAATATGAATTTAAATAATATTATTGCTGGGAATTTGAAAAGATTAAGAAATGAAAGACAATTAAGCTTAAGCAAACTTTCTGATATTTGTGGTGTCAGTAAAGTAATGCTAGGGCAAATCGAACGTGGTGAATCTAATCCAACTATTAATACAATATGGAAGATTGCTGGTGGACTTAGGGTTCCATATACATCCCTTATTGATGAGCCAATAAAAAATGATATTTTAATAAAAAAAGAAGATTCTAAGCACCAAGAATCTCCTGATAATAAATATAGAGTTTATTGCTATTTTGCAAGCAATTCAAATAGGAATTTTGAACTTTTTACTGTAGAACTAGATGGCAATAGCACATATGAATCCAATTCCCATGGCGAAAAGACTCAAGAATATATAATAGTTTATGATGGTGAGTTATCTTTAAATGTGGATAATATAACTTATATCCTAACTCCTGGTGATTCCATAGTGTTTGATTCATCCAAGCCACATTCATATATAAATCTGTACAACACTACTATACGAATGACTATAATTAATAACTATTTAATATAGTTATTAATTATAAAAATACCTAATACTACTTATTTAATAAATGTCAGTAACCTGTCAAATATAAGTTTTCTTACCCCCTGTGGATGCTTAGCCTTTATCATAGCATACCCTATTGATATAATAGATGCTTCAGATGAAAATGCTATAAATTTTGAATCCCAAGCCGATGGATTATATTTCTTCTTATAATCATATAATGCCTTAAATCCATAAAAGGAATTCATATATTTATACATAAATTTAAAAATCTTATGTATAATTATCCCCTCCACACAACTATTCCCCTGAATATCTGCAAGAGGCGCTAATCCTAAACTAACTTCTTTAACCTCATCTTCTTTTAAAATTTTGCACATATCTATAGTTAACTTCTCCATAATCCCAAGTGGAGCATCCTTACTCCTTCTTGTTATATCAACAAAATACCCTCTATTTGACTCATATGGAAAACACACTACAAAACCTAATATGTCCCCTTCTTGATTAGACGCTATAAAATACCTTCTATCAAATGGTTCATCAAACGATACAGTTCCTAACATAAATGAAAGTTCCCCACTTTTTTTCATAGCTAGCCATTCATTAGAAATATCCATTATTTGTTCCTCAATTTGATGATTTCGTTCAATAAGCGGCTTATATTCCGTTGTTTTAACGCCTAGTTTGTCCATTTTATTATTTGCCCATCTAATTTTTGAAGTTTTAGAACCACTTATCGTATATGTATCCAAGTAGATAATAGCTTCTTTCCCATATTCTTGCACAATAAAACCAGCATTCTTCAGAGCCTTTATGCACTTTTTAGAAACTTGACAAAAACAAATTGACAGTGAATTATCTGAACAAAAATTCTTGAATTCTGATAAAATATTCTCAATTTCTTTATCACTACATATCGGTTCCCCTGCTACAATTGCTATATTATTAACTACAGTATATCCGATAACACCTTCACAGAATCTAGGAAAAAAATATTGCTTATCATCTTCCAAAATTATTGCCGATACGGGATTTGTTGAAAATTTCCTTAATAAGTCTTGAACCTTTAATTTATCCTCATATGTATGCTCTATTCTCAGGTTCTTTGGCTTTAATGTTAACTTTATAATTATCAGAAATAAACATAAATTTATAAGCATATTTATATCATTAAATCTACTTATAAAAATCACATTTAATATAATATTGACAGCAAACAAAAAACAGGCTAGGCCAATCCCTATTTTCAATCTTATAAAGTGAGATTTTGCTTTAAACCATTTGCGCTGGATTATTAAAGATAATAATATATAGCTTAGTAAAAATATGTCGAATTCAAAGTATGTATCTCCCATAAGATTTGCTACTACCAGCAGCGATAAAATTATTATATTAACTATCAATGCCCATCTAAACCGTTGAAGCAATCCCTTTATAAGAAACCCAAACGAAATTATCAATAAAACTAAATTAATTATATATATATAACTAATTTTTGATGATCTGCCATGATCATTAATATAGCCTAGTAAATCACATATTTCACTAATGGTCAAAATAATCATTAATGAAATAACAGAAAGAATATGGTATTTTTTATATTTCATGTTTCCTCCAAGTATCTTTTTATAAAATATATTATCTGCATTAATTATTTTTCAAAATAATATGAATGCTAGCATATGGACATGTTGTATTATATAGTTTATATTATATTGTATAATACTATATAATGACAATATAAATTATAATTCTATTTTTATACCAATTATATACGCTTTTTATTTAATTAAATTAACAAAGTAAATATAAAGGAGTTTGCAATGTTTTTGTATTGTTTAAATCTTTCGTTATCCCTTGACACTTTTCTCACGAATTTCGTAACAAATTATAATGATTACACTTACCTATTTCTATTTACCATTGTATTTTGTGAAACTGGTCTTTTTATGGCGCCATTTCTCCCTGAGGAATCATTATTATTCGTTGCTGGAACATTAGCTTCAAAAGGACTATTAGATATTTTAAAAATAACGTTATTATTAACTATTGCGAACATAATCGGTGAATGTGTAAATTATTACATTGGAAAAAAGTTCGGCATTAAAATTTTCAAAAGTAATAATTCTATAATTTTTAATAAGAAACATATAACTAGAGCACAAAATTTTTATAACACTCATGGTGGAAAAACAATAATTATCGCTAAATTTATTCCGATAATACGTACCTTTATTCCATTTCTTGCCGGAACAGCAAATGTTAAGTTTATAAGCTTTATATCATATAACATGCTTGGAGGCATACCTTGGGTAGTTTTATTTATAATTGGTGGCTATCTTTTTGGAAATATACCTTTCGTTTCAAATAATTTCGAACTTGTTATATTGCTTATAATTTTTATTTCTGTATCCCCTAGCTTAATTGCTGCACTTTTAAAGAATATTAAAAGAAAATAGCTATAAACATAAAAGCTTATAGCCACTTTCTTCCAGTATCCTTATTAAAATTCTTTATAATACATAGCTTTATAAATAATAAAAGAGCGGCCTACAATCTAATATTCTTAATTAGATTTCCACTTACCAAATAGCATTTGCCAGATACAAAATTATTGGTATAGTAATCAATGATAGTAATGTGCTTAAGCCAACCAATTTAGCTCCATACTCATAATCTCCTCCATACATCTGAGAAAACATTGGTACTGTTAGACCTACTGGCGTAGCCATAGCTATTAATACAACTTTTTTTATTTCTATTAAATATGGTGGTAAAAATTTAAATAATATCATTATTATAACTGGAATAACGATAAGTTTTATAAACGCTACAAAGTAAGCATGCTTATCATTAAATAATGTAATTAGTTTTGACTTAGCAATATACGTACCAAGTAAAATCATAGCAATAGGCGTATTGGTTTGTCCAACTAAGTTAAACGCATCATAAAAAAGCTTTGGCATCTTTACGGGTGAAATAAAAACAAGCAATCCAAATGCCACAGCTATTATTCCAGGATTAAATAAAACACTTTTTAAGGTAATTAAACTTTTATTATTTGATACTGTATATATTCCATAAGTGTAACTCAGTATATTAAAACAAACTAGGTATGCTGATAAAAAAAACACCTTTTCTATCCCCATTATGCTAGTAACTAGTGGGATTCCAATAAATCCCGCATTTGCAAATCCGATTGCAAATTTATCTATTCTCTGATCTTTCTTAAAGACAATTTTACCCACAAAAAAGCCTATTAACATTGCACATAACGAAATAAAAAAAGAAATTCCTAGCTCCTTTAACTTATCTATAGAAAATTCCATTTGATAGCGTGTTAACATAATCATTGGATTGATAACCCAAACTAAAAGATTAGATATTTGTTTAGCTCCATCTTCATTAATTAATTTTTTGCGGTAGACTATAAAGCCAATTGCCATTAATATGTACATGATACTTACTTGTCCAACTATTGTAAAAATAATCTCCATAATACTTTATCCTTCCGTTCTAAAAATGACTTTAAATATATGAGTGCTTTACATGATAATTCATTATAAACTAACTCTTTCCTTCTGATAAATCATTATATCAATTACCTATTTTAATATACAAGTCTAAAAGCAATAAATTTAAATATTAGCAAGCTAGCCATATATATTACTAGCTTATTAACATTTAAATTTGCTTTAATTCTATATTAAGCTATAAGTTACTTCATTAAATAAGTAACTCACATTCAAAAAATAACAAGTCCATTTACCAACCTATTTTCCATCATCATTCGTCGGTAATTTGACCTAATATGCACGCTATAAGGTCAATTTCTCTCCGTATCTAATGAAAAATATTCATGACAACATTGGACTTGATATTTATTTTCATGTATCTAAACTAAATTTATAAGTTTAACATTATTGTCTCAAACATGTCGCTTAGTGCTACCTGACTATCTGCAAGACCTGCTTCAAACACTACTTTAGGCATGCCATAAACTATACAGGATTCTTCTGCCTCAACTATAACATATCCATTATTATTTTTTACATTCTGGCAGCCTGCTAACCCGTCATTACCCATTCCCGTTAAAATTACAGAGACTAGCTTATCTTTAAAAATAGGCGCTGCCGAATTTAAAGTAACATTAATTGATGGCTTGTATAGGCTGTCTACATTTTTCATATCCTCAACTTTAAAAACTATGCTATTATCCTGGCTTTTTTCTAATAGTGTTTGAAATCCCGCTGGTGCTATATATATTTTTCCTCGCTCAAGTATATCTCCATTCTCTACTTCTTTAACATGTAGATTACATATGGTATCAAATCTTTCAGCTAGCGGTCCAGTAAATCCTGGAGGCATATGCTGGATTACAATAACTGGCCTGCATAAATCCTTTGGAAATCTTGGCAATATTGATTGAAGTGCGGATGGTCCTCCTGTTGAGCACCCAATAATAAGCAGCTCCCTCTTCATGAGTTTTTCACCACAATTAATCTGCTGTTTATCATATTTAATATTTTCTAAATCTGCATTACTATCTTCTTTATTCTTTTGTACCTTACTACTGTCTGCAATTACTTTTAGTTTACTAAGAAAATCATTTATTGTTTCCTCTTTTATGTTCTCCCCTACTAATGAACCTTTTAAGAAAATATCGATTGCTCCAAGCTCTAAAGCCTTTAGTGCTGTCCTAGTACCATCTTCCGTATGATTACTCAGCATCACAACTGGTACAGGGCAAGTTTTCATAATTTCTTTTAGGGCACTTATTCCATCCATTTCTGGCATTTCTACATCCAATGTTACTATATCAGGTTTTAATCTTTGTATCTTTTCTATTGCGTCCAATCCATTTCTCGCGATTCCTATTATAAAAAATTGAGGATCTTTTTCTATAATAAGGCTTATACATCTCCTCATAAAGGAAGAATCATCTACAACTAAAACACCATATTGTTTCATCATGCTTTCTCTCCCTTCTTATAATAAAAGATCGATGGAGTATAAACAGTATCAAAGCCTGGATTGACATTAGTAACTGTTTCTGCATGGCCTAAAAATAAATATCCTGTTTCATTAAGAATATTGTAAAACGAAAGAGCAGCTTTTTTAGTAAATTCTGTATCAAAATATATCAAAACATTCCTGCAGAGTATTATATCAACTCTTCCAACTTCTTGTTCGATATTTTTATCAAACATATTTAAATTCTTAAACTTTACAAGTTTTCTTATTTCATCCTTAACCTTGTAGTCATCTTCAATTTTATCAAAATATTTATCTAACATTCCATAAGGCATCTTCCTAAAGGACAAAGATTTGCTACTGTATACTCCCTTCTCAGCTTTATCTAATACTTTTTTATTAATATCTGAGGCTATTATTTCAACAGAACTTTTTTCAAAAAGCATTGTTTCTTTTATTAACATTGCTAATGTATATGGTTCTTCCCCACTTGAACATGCCGCACACCAGATTCTAAAAGTTTTTTCCTTTGAATAGTCTTCAAATTTGGGTAAAATATTAGTTTGCAATTCTCTTAATAGATTTTCTTCTCTAAAGAAATAAGTTTCATTTACTGTTATTAGTTCAATTAATGTATCTCTTTCTTTTTCTTCTATTTTAACGTATCCGCAATATTCCCAAATATTCAGTCCAAGTTCTTTAATTCTATAGGTTATCTTACTTTCAAGTGAAGGAAGATTTTTGGAGTAGTCAATGCCACAGAATTCATATATATAACTCGCCAATTGTTCTAATGCCATAATACTCATAATTTAAAATTTCCTCCTTATATTTAAAACCACAATTTATTCTCAAATTATTCAACTAACTCCTCTAATGATTTTTTTATTTCTAATGTATACTCAGAAAGTTCTCTAGTAATACTTGAAGTTTTTTGAACATCCCTTACATTTAAGTTAACTACATTATTTATATCTTCAATATGTTTTCTAAGCTCTTCAACTTCTCTTGCCTGTACCTTAGTAGCTATTGTTACTTCATTTGCTTGTTCCGTAACATTCTTAAAGTTATCTGTGATTCTATCAGTAGATTTTGTTTGTTCATTCATGGCCCAAGTTATCTGCTTCATATCTTCCCTAGAACATCTTACACCTTTTATAATATTTTCTACTCCTGATGCCTGCTCTTTAGATACCTCTGTAACTTGTTGTGACACTTTTGTAACATTTTCTGCTGAATTTACAATATTCTTTCCTTGCCTTGCCTGCTCTTTCACTGCTACAGCTATTTGTCTTACTTGTTCTCTAGAATTAGTTATTCCCTTAACTACTTCTTCAACTCCTATAGCTTGTTCTTTTACTGCTCTTGTCACTTGCTCTGATTGTTCTGCTACGTTTTCTACAGAAACCACAATGTCTTTCCCTTGTTTTGCTTGTTCTTTCACTGCTACTGTTATTTGTCTTACTTGTTCTCTGGCATTTTCTATTCCTTTTACTATTTCAGCAACTCCACCTGCTTGCTCTTTCATAGCTTGTGTTACTTCTGCAGTTTGACTTGTAACCTCTCCAACTATCTTAGTCATTGATTTTCCTTGTATTGTCTGTGATATCATTGCATCAGTTATTTGCTTAATTTGTTCTCTTGCATTTACTACCCCTTGAATAATTTCATCTACTCCACTGGCTTGTTCTTTTACAGCCGTAGTCACTTGTGTTGCTTGATTTGTTACATTTTCTACAGAAGAAACAATATTTTGCCCTTGCTTTGCTTGTTCTTTTACTGCCACAGTAATTTGTCTTACTTGCTCTCTTGCATTTACTATTCCTTTAACTATTTCTTCTACGCCTATTGTTTGTTCATTAGTTACTACAGCTATTTGAGCTGCTTGATCTGTCACATTTTCTACCGCTGCTACAATATCTCCACCTTGTTTTGCTTGTTCTTTTACCGCAAGCGTTACTTGTCTTACTTGTTCTCTTGCATTTACAACGCCTTTAATTACTTCATCTACTCCATTTGCTTGTTCTTTAACAGCCGTAGTCACCTGTGCTGCTTGATTTGTTACATTTTCTACAGATCCAACAATATCTTGTCCCTGTTTTGCCTGTTCTTTTACTGCTACTGTTATTTGTCTTACCTGCTCTCTTGCATTCGCCACACCTTTTATTACTTCATCAATTCCCGCTGCTTGCTCTTTTACTGCTACTGCGACCTCATTTGTTTGATTAACAACATTTTCTATAGACAAAGCGATATTTTTTCCTTGTTTTGCCTGTTCTTTCACTGCTACTGTTATTTGCCTTACTTGTTCCTTAGCATTTACAACACCTTTTATTACTTCCTCTACGCCAGCAGCTTGTTCCTTTACTGCTATTGTAACCTCATTTGTTTGATTAACAACGTTATTTATGGCTTTACTAATATTTCCCCCTTGACTTGCTTGTTCTTTTACCGCTACTGTTATTTGTCTTACTTGTTCTCTTGAATTTTCGACACCTTTTATTATTTCATCTATGCCAATAACTTGTTCTTTTACTGCTATTGCAACTTCATCGGCTTGATTTGTTACATTTTCGACAGCTCCAACAATATTTTGTCCTTGTTTAGATTGTTCATTCATTGCTATATTAATTTGCACTACTTGTTCTCTTGCATTTGCTACACCTTTTATTACATTTTCTACACTTATAGCTTGTTCCCTCGTAGCTTGTGTAACCATAGATGCTTGATTAGTAACATTTCTCATGGATTCGAGTATTTCTCTACTTCCTTTATTTTGACTGTCAGTTGCCAAAGTTATTTCTTTGATTTCATTAGTCACATTTTCTATTCCACCAACTATTTTTTCTATTACAGTCCCAACTTCATTACTTAATCTTGATCCATATTCAACTTTCTCAGTGCCAACTTCTATCGCCTTAATTGCATTGGTAGTTTCTCCCTGGATTCCTTTTATAAGTTCAGATATTTCCTTTGTAGCTGTAGCAGTTCTCTCAGCTAGTTTCCTCACTTCATCAGCTACTACCGCAAATCCTTTTCCGTGTTCTCCTGCTCTTGCAGCTTCAATTGCAGCATTTAAAGCAAGTAAATTTGTTTGATCTGCTATATCATCTATTACATCTATAATGCTTCCAATTTTATCAGAACTCTTTCCTAAGTTAGTTATTACACTTTCTGCTTTATGGATAACCTCCGATATTTCACCTATAGCGACTAATGTATTAGCTACAGCTGTTTGTCCATCCTTAACATCTGATTTCACTACATCACTTAATGAATTTACATTTTGAGCATTTTGAGCCACTTGACTTATTGATGCCGCCATGTCCTCAACCGTCTTATAAGTTTCATTTGAAGCTTTTTGCAGTTCTTCAGCATTACTAGCTACTCCTTGAATAGATTTTCCCATTTCTTCTATAGACGCAGATATTTCTTCTACTGATCTTGTAGTACTTTCACTATTTCCTGCTACTTGCTGAATAGATACTACAACCTCTTGAACTGCAGCCGCAGCTTCATTTGCAGAACCTCTTAAACTTTCGGCATTTCCTGCTACTCCCCTAACTGATTTACCCATTTGTTCTACTGATGACGATATTTGTTCTACCGAACTTGCTGTGCTCTCACTATTTCCTGCTACTTGCTGGATTGATGCTACCATTTCTTGTATGGCCGCTGCTGATTCATCTGTTGAAACTTTTAAACTTTCTGTATTAGTAGCTACTCCTTTTATTGATACACCCATTTCTTCAATTGATGATGATATTTCTTCAACTGAACTTGCTGTACTTTCACTATTTCCTGCTACTTGTTGGATTGATGCTACCATCTCTTGAACTGCAACTGATGATTCTTCTGTAGATCCTTTTAAATTTTCTGCATTACCTGCTACTCCTTTTATTGAAGCTCCTATTTCTTCAATTGATGATGATATTTCTTCTACTGAACTTGCCGTACTTTCGCTATTTCCTGCCACTTGTTGAATAGAAACTACCATTTCTTGTACTGCTGCTGTAGCCTCTTCTGCTGATCCTTTTAAACTTTCGGCATTTTCTGCTACTCCTTTTATTGATTTTCCCATTTGTTCTATTGAAACTGATATTTCTTCTACTGATTTTGCTGTGCTTTCACTATTTCCAGCTACCTGTTCTATTGAAGCTACTATTTCTTGTACTGCTTCTGTAGCTTCTTCTGCTGATCCTTTTAAACTTTCGGCATTCCCTGCTACTCCCTTTATTGATTTTCCCATTTGTTCTATTGATGATGATATTTGTTCTACTGAACTTGCTGTACTTTCACTATTTCCTGCTACTTGCTGAATTGATGCTACTACTTCTTGAACCACCATTGTAGATTCTTCTGCAGAACCTTTCAAACTTTCGGCATTCCCTGCTACTCCCTTTATTGATTTTCCCATTTGCTCTATAGATGATGATATTTGTTCTACTGAACTTGCTGTACTTTCACTATTTTTTGCCACTTCTTCAATTGATACTACAATTGATTGCACCGATGCTTCTGCATTTTCAGCAGTATCCTTCAATCCCTCTGCATTTTTTGCAACACCTTGTATTGATTTTCCCATTTCCTCAATAGATGCCGATATTTGTTCTACTGAACTTGCTGTGCTTTCACTATTTCCTGCTACTTGCTGAATTGATGCTACTACTTCTTGAATTGATACAGTCACCTCTTTTGCTGAAGAAGTTAAACTTTCTGCATTTCCAGCTACTCCTTTAACTGATTTCCCCATTTGCTCTACTGAAGAAGAGATTTCTTCTACTGATTTTGATGCGCTCTCTCCATTCCCTGCTACTTGCTGAATTGATGCCACCATTTCTTGTATTGATTCTGAAACTTCCTTAGCTGATCCAGTCATTTCTTCCGCATTTCCTGCGACCACTTTAATTGATTTACCCATTTCCTCAATTGAATTTGATATTTCTTCAATTGAACCGGATACACTTTCACTATTACCTGCGACCTGTTTTACTGATACAGCTATTTCTTCAAGTGATCTTTGCGACTTTTGAGCAGCATTCGTTAATTGCTCTGCATTTATCACAACTCCATTTATAGATTTAGACATTTCACTTGTAAGAGAATTTACTGATTTTACAGCTTCTGATTGATCAATTGTTCCTTTTTTAACTTGTTCATTTATACTTGATAATTCTTTTAATTTCTCATCGAGTTTTTTAGATACAAGAACTGTATTATCTACACTTCTTAAACCTCCCATAAGCTTAATTCCAATATTTCTTTTAAAACTACCCATTTATATACGCCTCCACACTTTCTGATCTTTTGCTTATTGAATCTCATTGTTACTAAAATTATCACTATCTTTTGTATTTTTGTTACTAATCATTCTTGATATTCCTACTACATCGAATATATGAGCAACACTTCCATCACCAAGTATTGTTGCACCCGATATCCCCTCAATTTTTCCTATGTAAGAGCCTAAGGGTTTAACTACTATTTCTTGATTTCCAACTAATTCATCAACTACAATACCAAATCTCTTTTCTGCAATACCTAAAACCACAATAAATATATTCCTCTTTTTATTTTCTCTAGGTAACTTAAAATAGTCATGCAACCACACTAGGGGGTGGACTTTGTCTCTAATCACAACAACAGATTGATTTTTAATATATTCAATTTCATTCTTTGGTTTTCTTACTATCTCAATTATGTTACTCATTGGAAGAGCATAAATTTCATTATGAATTTTAACTAATAACCCTGCAAGTATTGCAAGCGTTAATGGTAGTTTAATCGTAAATTTACTTCCTTCTCCCTCTTTTGTTTCTACATCAATAATCCCATTTAGTTTATCTATATGATTTCTAACAATGTCCATTCCTACGCCTCTACCTGAAACGTCACTTACATTATTAGCTGTTGATAACCCTGTTTGAAAAATAAGATTTATTATCTCTTGTTCTGATAATGTTTCTGCTTCTTGAGCTGAAATTACTTCTTTCTTAATTGCTGATTGCTTTATCTTTTCTAAATTTAAACCAGCACCATCATCTTCAATTGTCACAATGACATGATTTTCTTGGTGAAATGCCTTTATTCTCAATGTTCCTTTTGAAGGCTTATCTTTGACTATACGAGTACTAGGTTTTTCTATTCCATGGTCTAGAGAATTTCTTACAAGATGAATCAAAGGATCAGTAATATCCTCAATTATAGTTCTGTCCATTTCTGTCTCTCCGCCCTCAAGAACCAACTCCACCTCTTTTCCTAATGAATTAGCAAGATCTCTTACTAGCCTTGGGAATCTACTAAATAGCTGTTGCACTGGCACCATACGAGCTTTCATTATGCTTTCTTGAAGTTCACTAACTACTCTTGATACACGACTTGATATTCCAATTAAATCTTCAACTGAATCATCAGCTATATATTTGTTATGTAAAATATTGCTTACTTGAGCAATTCTAGTCTGTTCAATAACCATTTCTCCAACTAAATTCATCATATGTTCAAGACGTTCTATATCGACTCTAATAGTTTGTGATAATTTTTTTTCATTTTTAATCTCTTGTATAACTTTCTTTTTACCATTTATCTCATCAATTTTATCCGTTACTATTTCTCCTTCTATCTTAGCTATATTTTCTATATCTTTAGTATCTATCTTTTCTTTATCTAATTTTGTAAATTCATAATCAAATACATTAGCATCATCAACATCCATTAATTCATGCTTAATTCTTGACTCCAGTTCCTTTGTTCCTAATTCCGAAATTAATAAATATTTTATAGTAGTAATATTTTCATCTTCATCCAATAGTTCTAATACATTAGGACTTGATCCTATGACCTCTCCCATATCATTTAGCAAATTAAGTATAAGAAACGCTCTCGTTGCTTTCATAAGACTATCCTCTGAGATCTTAATCTCACAAACAACACAAGAGCGCCCATTTATCTTTTCATTTTCTATTGTATATCTTTTATCATCATCTAGCTCAAATACTATCCTCTTATTGTCAACTTCATGACTAATTTCCCTTTTTACTCCCATAAATTGATTGCCTTCAGTTTTGTCTACATCAATACTTTGTATACACCTAAGTTTTCCTATGATATCATCAATATCTACTTCTGTATCATTTTTATACTCTATAAAATCTCTTTTTAATAAAGTTAAGCAGTCAGTACATTCAAACAAAACGTTAATTATTGGCTTCGTTACTTCCATAAAATTATTCCTAATTTTATCAAGTACATTTTCCATCTCATGAGTAAGCGATTTCATCTTTTCATACCCCATAGCTGAAGAGGATCCCTTCAATGTATGTGCTACCCTAAAAATATCTTGTATAACTTTGCTAACTTCATCTTTCTTTTCTAATTCTAAAATTCCTTGTTCTAAAAGTTGTATCTGCTCTTCCACTTCATCCAAAAATGCACTTACCATTTCAGGCATTTCATATATATTAGACATTTCACACCCCCTAATCATGAAGAACTATATCTATATTCAATAAGCTTATCACTCCATTTTCTGTAATTCCTATTCCTTCAAAGTACTCTCCATCAATACCTGCAACAACTTTTGGCGTTGGTTGAATATCATTGAATTGTATGACTGAATCAACCTTATCCACAATTATACCAATCATTTCTTCTCTACTTTTTACCACTATTATTCTAGTTTCTTTAGTTCTAGCGCATTCTATTAGTTTAAACCTTTTATGTAAATTAACTACCGGAATTACCTTTCCCCTTAAATTAATAACGCCTTCCAGAAAGAATTTACTATTATGTGTTGGAGATATTTGCTGCAGCCTAATAATTTCATAAACATCACTAATCTTAAGAGCATACTTCTCACTTGCTAATTCAAAAGCAATATGTTGAATATCCAATAAATCATTCATATAATCTTCCTCCACAAACATTCTAGTAAAATTCACTATAATTTTTTAAAGTATCAACTAAGTAATCTTCTTTATATGGTTTTATAATGAATCCTCTAGCTCCATTAATTATAGATTCCAAGAATCCTTTTTGCCTCCACTCCTCCACGCACAAATTTCTTTATTTTTTCACTTTTTATAATTTAATTTTATATATACTTTTTAAAAAACAATACTTTATTATCTTCACTATAAAAAATATTAATTCCTATTAATTTTATATTATAATTTTTGGTCTTATTTGTCAATAATGATATTATATTGTTTAATGTAATAATATATTGCATTAATTGGTATTATCATCTAATAATTTTTATTAAATTATATAATCAAATAATCTATTTATATTAAAATTTTATTTTGCCCTTTCTATAAATTTCTACAAAAAAACAGACTCAAAGTAGCTTAAAATCTACTTCGAGTCTATGTTTGGCGAAAAATACTCTATATAATTGTAAACTTATATTCTATTTGCTTTTTTTGCATTAATAAAAGTTTTCATCTAGATATACTAATATTCTAATTTTATTATCTATATTATTTCCAAAAATGGAATTACGATTCGACATATACACACAGTTTTTTTATAATTTTAAAACTTTATTTTATACTTATCTTAAAATCAATAGAATTTTTAACTAGCATATCTTTTATTATATATATATTGGAATTCACAATGCACATTTCACAATTACAGCTATAATTCTTGTAATATTTTTAGAATTATGATGAAGAATTATTTTTGCAATATATATCAAACAGTATTTTTTTAAGTTTTAAATTTCCGCATTCCTATATTACTAACTGTTATACAAATATATCACTTATATCCAAGTCTTTTCTTCTTGAAAAATCAATAAGTTCATCATTAATTTTTACAATAGGACTTAGTATATCATTTGGAGGTATATACATAATTTCACCTATCCTACCATCCTCAAGCCTTGCCTTCATTCCTATATAATATGGGCTTATATTTTCTAAGAGTGTAAAAATAACTGAAGTATCATACAATTTTACTCCTTCAGTCAAAAACATTTGAAATATTTTAAGTGGAGTTACGCCTTTCTTGTATACTCTATTTGATATCATTGCATCAAATGTATCTGCTGCTGCAACAATTTTTGCGTTTAATGTAATATCTATTCCTAACTTTCCAAACGGATATCCAGATCCATCAATTCTTTCATGGTGCATAAGTATTGCATCTTTTATACTTCTACTAAAATAATCATAATCATTTATTATATCATATCCTAAAATAGTATGTTTCTTAATTTCATCAAATTCTTCTCTTGTTAGCTGACCTGGCTTGTTCAATATTTCATTATCTATTTTAATCTTGCCGATATCATGAAGAAGTCCTGATTCAATAATTTCTTTAACTGTGCCTGAAGATAAATTCATCCATTTTGCTATAAGCATTGAATATATTGCTACATTTATACAATGCGTATAAGTATACTCATCTGCTTTATTTAACGCAACTAAGCACTTAATTATGATGTTAGGCTCATCTAAATACTTTATTATCGATTTAGATATTTTAGAAATACTCTCAGAATTCATTTTATTTGTTGTAATCAATCCTCTTATTAATTCTTTAATATTGAATATACTTGCATCATAATCCTCTTCAAATTCTTTAATTTTATCCATATTACTTTTGCCCAAGCTATTGTTTTCTCCCGAAACATAGATATGAGCACTATATTCTCCAAGACTAATCAATTTATCTATTATATATGAATTGAGTATTGTATTCTTAGACGCTAATTTTAAACCATTACATATTATATCCTCAGCCAAAATCATGCCAGGTTTACAATTAAACAATAATATTTTATGTTTCATAAAATTAATCACCCCTATCTACCTACATTAAACTTTATCATCAAATAATTCCTTTTTCAATAAAACAAATATAAATATAGTATATTTTTCCTAATATTATAACATAATAATACATTATATAACTTCGAATTTAAAATCTAGTAATTGCATTTATTAATAATAAACGTTAGTAAAAGAAGCCTCAAAAATAATTTACCAATCATTTTTAAGGCTTCTTTGATTTATTTTTTATATTCTGTATTTAAGACAACACCTTTATACATTTTCTATTTAGTACTATGAAAAACTACTCTTCTATAAGTCTCAAATCTAACCCATCTATTTAAGAAATCTCCTAGAGTTTTCTCGTTAGCTTCTTTATATTCATTCAAGAATTTTACAACTTCTTCATTAGAATTTACCTTAACTTCAAATCCTCTGCCATTAATAACTGGAACTTCTTGATATTTATAATCGACAATAGATTTAATATCTGTAATTTTCTTATCACGTATTTCAATTACTATTGAGTCACGAAGAACTAGTAAATCAAAGTTATCTGGATATTTGTAGCTATCACCTTCTATTGGAAGCTCATCGCCTACAGTATAAGTCTTTTCTTCTGGTTTATATTTGAATATAGATAAAGTTTCTGTATCATAATAGAATTCTTCAAAAATATCTCCTCTTGCTTTTAATTCATTATACTCAAAAGCAAATTTTGCATTTTTAGTATCATTATTATGAACATCTTCTATAACACCACAAGCTGATGTCATATTAGTAACACGATCTATTAAAATAAGTTCTCCTAATGTTTTATGTGCATCAAACTTATCAACAACTATCTTTTCAGATAATAGAATATCACATGCTGCTATTTCATTTTTTGTTAAATAACCAGTTGGTAAATGCTCTCCTGTGTTGACATCAATTTTATATTTTACATCTGTAACAACACCAGTCAGCATCTTAGTACCTACTTTTACAAAATACTCTTTACCAGCCGTTAATTCCGAGTCATCCATCCAAAGAATCTTTGCACTAATTAACTTACTTGTAGTAATATCAGTTTCTTTTGTAAGTACACAGCCTCTTGATACATCAACTTCTTTATTAAGCTGTATTGTAACAGATTGACCTTTTCCAGCACTTTGCGATTCCTTATCGGTAATATGAACACTTTTTACTAATGCTTTTTCATTGCTAGGAAGTGTTGTAATTTCATCTCCTACAGAAATACTTCCAGCTTCAATTTCTCCTTGGAATCCTCTAAACGTATGATTAGGTCTACATACTCTTTGAACTGGCATATAGAAGCCTTCTTCTGACTTACTATCAATCTCTACATTTTCTAGATATGGTAAAAGCGCTTCCCCTTGATACCATGGAGTATTTTCTGACTTCTTAGTAACGTTATCCCCTTCCGTAGCTGATACAGGAATTAAATGAACATTTTCTAATGAAAGTTCATTTACTAATTCTTTAATTTGCTCTTCAATTTCTAAAAATCTTTCTTCACTGTAACCTACTAAGTCAATCTTATTAACTGCAAATACAAAATGTTTTACACCCATCAAAGAACAAATTCTTGCATGTCTTCTTGTTTGTACTAATACTCCTTGCTTTGCATCTATTAATATAATAGCAAGCTCTGCAAAGGATGCACCTACTGCCATGTTTCTAGTATATTCTTCATGTCCTGGAGTATCTGCTACTATAAAACTTCTATTATCAGTTGTAAAATAACGATATGCAACGTCTATTGTAATTCCTTGCTCACGTTCCGCCATTAAACCATCTAATAATAGAGAATAGTCTATTGCTCCGCCTCTGCTTCCAACTTTGCTATCTAATTCTAAAGCTTTTTCTTGGTCTGCATATAAAAGCTTTGAATCATATAAAATATGCCCAATAAGAGTAGATTTCCCATCATCTACACTACCACATGTTATAAACTTTAATAAGCTCTTCATCTTAGAAATACCCCTCTCTCTTTCTTCTTTCCATACTACCTGCTGCTTCACTATCTATAACTCTAGTTGTTCTTTCAGATGATACGGCACTAAGGGTTTCCTCAATAATCGCATCTAAAGTAATTGCATCTGATTCAAAACCGCCTGTTAATGGATAACATCCAAGTGTCCTAAATCTTATTTTTTTATGCTCAACTTTCTCACCAGGTAATAGCTTTAATCTATCATCATCTACCATAATGATATTGCCATCACGCTCAATGCATGGTCTTTCTTTTGCAAAATATAAAGGCACGATATCAATATTTTCACGCTTTATATATTGCCATATATCATTTTCAGTCCAATTTGAAATTGGAAAAACTCTCATACTTTCACCTTTATTTATTTTAGTGTTATAAAGCTTCCACATTTCTGGTCTTTGATTTTTAGGATCCCATGCTTGTGCTTCATTTCTAAAAGAGAAAATTCTTTCCTTTGCACGAGATTTTTCTTCATCACGACGTCCTCCACCAAAGGCTGCTGTAAATCCATATTTACTTAATCCTTGTTTTAAAGCTTGTGTCTTCATGATATCAGTATAAGCTGAGCCATGATCAAAAGGATTAATCCCTTGCTTTATACCTTCCTCATTTGAATGGACAATCATCTCAATTCCTAATTTTTCTGCTGTCTTATCACGAAATTCGATCATTTCTTTAAACTTCCATGTTGTATCTATATGCATGAAAGGAAATGGTGGCTTTTCAGGATAAAATGCTTTCATTGCAAGATGTAACATAACTGAACTGTCTTTACCAATTGAATATAGCATTACTGGCTTTTCACATTCTGCTGCTACTTCTCTAATAATATAAATTGCTTCTGCTTCTAATTTATCAAGATGCGATAATTCGCTCATATATTAGTCCCCCTATTTGCTAATTTAAATTTTTAAATATACTTTTCAATTCACAATTCACAGTTCGCAATGCACAATTGTGGAATAAATTACTTCGTAATTTATTCAAATGTTCTTTATTACGCTTTGGGCTTTTTCTAAGTGAAGTGTTTTTATTTGCAGCATAGCTGTTTTTTTTATATGAATGATCTTGGTTGCAGCATAGCTGCTTTTTTTATATGTGTATATTTTTTCTGAAAAGCCTATAGGCTTTTCCTCCTTAATTGTGCATTGATAATTGTGCATTGTGAATTGATTCTAATATTGATTTGAATCTTTACGGTTTATTTCGATAGAATGCTCTGTTCCATCAGTTTCTTCAATCTTCCAATCTGCAATATCATCTTTAAATTTAACTGTAAGCTTGCTTCCTCTTCCACCCATATCTGCTCCTAGATATAATGAAATTGAACCTGTAGGGCATTCTTTTATGCAAGAAGAGCATCCCCAACAATCTTTAGGATATTTTATATATACTTTCTTGCCATCTTCATTTGATTTTATAAGACTTCCTGGACACACAGCTAAACATCTTTTGCATCCTATGCACTTATTTTTATTAATTGCTATGCTCATATGTTTCACCTCTTCCCACTAAATCTCTATATAACATTTTAAGTTTGCCATCTACAAGCTTCGAATTAACATATTTTAACCATTCATCGCTTTTCTCTGGATAATCAAGGTTTTCTGCAAAGCTGTGCCATCTAGTTTCTTTTCTCGCTTTTAAATGGGCAATTACAGATTTGCAAAGAGTAAGTCTCTCTTTTAACTCATATACAAACATCAATTCATGCATATCTTCTGCATAAAGATTTTCACTCAATTTCTCAATTTGCTCAATTTTCTCCATTGCAAGTTCAAGTTGCTTTTCATTAAATTGATAACTACTTCCAATTCCGCCTGCATAAGTATCCATTACCTTCTGCATTGCTTCTTCAAGTTGTTCAAAATTGAATATCTGATTTTCAGAGTTTAGCACTTTTTCAACTTCTGATTTCTTTTTCTTTATAAGTAAATCTTCTTCAGTTGTTGATAAAGTAACAACATCTTTATCACTATTATTTATTGCTTCAACTACTGCCTTTGCTGCAATCTCGCCTTCTACTAGTGCTCCTGTAACATATTTTTGTGGACATCCACCAGCTACATCACCTGCTGCATAAAGACCTTTTATTGTAGTTTCTCTTTTGGTATCAACCCAATATCCACTAGCAGTATGTCCACCTACTATGTATGGTTCTGTTCCTTCAATTTCTACATTTTGCTCACTTGGATTTTTTCCTGATTCTATCCATTTTAAAGTTTGACTAGGAGCCATGTTTAAATATGCTTTCTTTAATTCTTCATCTTGAGCAGAAGTAATACCTTCCGTTCTTAAATAGCAAGGCCCTCTTCCTTCTTGATTTTCCTTTACTGTTCCATAAACTCTTTCTGATGTAGTTAGACCATATTTTGTTTCATAAACTTCTCCTTTTGAATTTACCTGCTTTGCGCCTACACCTTGAGCAATTGTACCCGTTGGTGCAATCGTGTCTTTACATCTCAAAGCAATAAATCTCATTTCAAAAGTAGTCATTTCAGCCCCTGCTTCTATTCCCATAGCATACCCTGCACCAGTGTTGAACGGAGGATACCACATTTTATGTCTTGAAAAGCCTGGATTGTTAGGTTTATAAAGACCTGCTGCTCCACCAGTTGCGCATATTACTTTTTTTGCTTTAATTTCATATAGAATTTCTTCTTCTACACCAACTGCAAAAGCGCCAAGTATCTGATTATCTTTTACAATATAATCAATAACATTAACTTGATTCATAACAGTAACATCGTTTAGTTGCTGCACTGCATCTGCTAAAATAGGTTTAATATTTTCACCGTTAATTTTTATATTTCTATTTCCTCTAGCCACATATTCGCCATTTTCATCTTTTAAGATAACAAGCCCTAAATCCTCTAACTTTTTTGTTACCTTATTTAAACCTTGTGACATTGTAAGAAGTAGATCTTCACGCACAATATTATCTGCATCTTTTTTAGCGTAATCCACATAGTCTTCAGGCTTTCTTCCTTTAACTATGTATGCATTGATTGCATTTACTCCGGCTGCTAAGCACCCACTTCTCTTAATATTAGCTTTTTCAAGTATAAGTACGGATGCATTAGAATTTTCACGTATGGTTAAGGCCGCATAGCACCCAGCAGTGCCTCCTCCAATAATTAATATATCAGTTTCTAATTGTTTTACTTGAACGTTCTTACTCATAGCATATCTCCTTTTTTTAAGGTCAATATTTACTAAATAAACACAGAGATTATTATTCCCTGCATTTTTAAGCACTGATTTTTATTTATACAAAGCTCAAATATATTTAATCTTTATTCATGGATGATATTTAAATAAATACAGACATTTCTTCTGTTTTAATCTTATTTTCCACAACATTTGCACTTTTTTCATCAAATGCATAAACTCTATGGATTAAAACGAAAACTTCTTCACCAATTTTTAATTCTTCATCTTCCAGGCTACGATATCCATAAAATATTTGATTCCCTACCTGTACATCTATTTCAAGATTATTTCCTCTAAATGCAATACCTTTTACAATTCCTTTTTCTGCTGCAAGAGGAGTCAAAATCTCCTTATCATTTTTAGCAATTTGTATAAATTCAGGACGTACTATTGCCTTTGTTTCTTTAGGGTTTACAACTTCAAATCCTTTTAGCTTAGTATAATCATCTATTAGATTCGATTCACCAATAAATTGCGCTACGAAATGAGTCTTTGGATTCTTATATATCTCAACTGGACTACCTTTCTGCTCAATTTTCCCTCTATTCGTTATTATTATTTCATCTGCTACTTCTACCGCTTCATCTTGGTCATGGGTTACAAAGATACTTGTTATTCCTAATTTAGATATTGTTTCTCTAAGCCATCTTCTAAGTTCTTTTCTTACCTTCGCATCAATTGCTGCAAAAGGCTCATCTAGTAGTAATAGCTGTGGATTAGGGGCAAGTGCTCTAGCAAAAGCTACACGTTGTCTTTGTCCACCAGACAATTGACCTGGATACCTTTTTTCAAGCCCCTTAAGACCAATAAGTTCTATAAGTTCCATAACTCTCTCATGTATATAATCTTTTTTAGCTTTTTGTACCACAAGACCAAACGCTACATTATCATAAACTGTCATATGACGAAATAGAGCATAACTTTGAAATACGAAGCCAATTCCTCTTTTTCCTGGTTCTATATCATTGACTTTGACTCCATTAATAATGATATCTCCTTCATCTGGAGTTTCAAGACCTGCTATCATTCTAAGTATAGTAGTCTTACCACTTCCACTTGGGCCTAAAAGGCCAATCAATTTTCCCTGCTCTATTCTAAAACTAACATTGTCAGATGCCTTATAATCTCCGAATTTTTTATTAATATTCTTTAGTTCCACATACATACATACTAGACCCCCTTCTTAGTTTTCCATTCCACAATATTACGTAATATCAATACCATAACTGCAATAATTACCAATATAGAAGCAACTGCGAAAGCTGCTGAGAATTGATATTCGTTATATAAAATTTCAATGTGTAATGGAAGAGTATTTGTCTTTCCTCTAATATGACCAGATACCACTGATACTGCCCCAAATTCTCCCATTGCTCTTGCTGCACAAAGTATTACTCCATATATAAGTCCCCATTTAATATTAGGAAGAGTTATTTTTCTAAATATATTAAATCCATTAGCTCCCATCATCGCTGCTGCTTCTTCTTCATCAGTTCCCTGAGCGTTCATTAAAGGTATTATTTCTCTCGCTACAAACGGAAAGGTTACAAATATTGTTGCTAATATTATCCCTGGTACAGCAAACACTATTTTTATATTATTTTGAACTAAAATATTTTCTAAAAAACTCCCTTTTCCAAATGTTAATACGAATATTAATCCTGCAATAACAGGTGATATTGCAAATGGCAGATCAATTAAAGTTCCTAGCAGGTTCTTCCCTCTAAATTTAAATTTTGTTATAGCCCAGGCAACACATATACCGAATATGGTATTCATGATTGTTGCTATTAACGTAGCTATTAATGTAAGGTTCATAGCTTTAAAAGTATATCCATCTGAAATTGCTTTAATATATGCACCAAACCCTTTAGCCAAAGCTTCAGAAATTATAGATATCAGTGGAATAATAAGCATTAGTATAAGAAAAAATATGCTTATACCTATCAAACCGTATTTTAAGAATTTATTTTCACTTCTATTCATTGATGTTTTTTTCACTTACTATTCACCTCATATCTGCTTTAATTTACTATTGTATAGTTGAATTCCATTTATAACGAATAATATTAAGAATGAAGCACCTAACATAACTAAAGCTATAGCCGTAGCACCACTATAATCGTATTGCTCCAATCTTGACATAATTAAAAGAGGTGCAATTTCTGTTTTCATTGGAAGATTTCCTGCGATAAAAACTACACTTCCATACTCACCAACACCTCTTGCAAATGCTAAACCAAATCCAGTTAATAATGGTGCTGATATTTCTGGAAATATTACTTTGCAAAAAGTTCTTAATCTACTAGCTCCAAGCATTGCTGCCGCTTCTTCATATTGTCCGTCTAAATCTTCAAGAACTGGCTGAATTGTTCTTACAACAAATGGAATTCCTATAAATGTTAAGGCTATAACAATTCCTAAAATAGAAAATGATGATTTTATTCCAAATGAATAAAGTATTTTTCCTATCCAACCATTCTCAGAATATAAGGTAGTAAGTGAGATACCTGCAACAGCTGTTGGTAGTGCAAATGGTAAATCAATTATTCCGTCTATAAATCTTTTAAATGGAAAATCGTATCTAACTAAAACCCACGCCAAGATAACCCCGAATACGCTATTTATTATCGCTGCTATAAATGCAGCCCCAAAACTCACCAAGTATCCGTGTAATGTTCTAGCATTTAATACTGTACTAAGAAATTTATCTAATCCCATTCCCCCTGACTTTATGACTAAAGCTGATAAAGGAATTAAAACTATAAGGCTTAGGTAAACAAGAGAAAAACCCATTGTCAGTCTAAATCCAGGAATAACTCTTTTTGTCTTGCTCATATTCATCCCCCACTCTAAAAAAATAATTACCATATTAAAAAACTTCTCTGATACCTAGCCACTTTTATCTTCCTCTTATCTAAGTTAGATATAAAACTGGCAATCTCCCAGATTTGATTATCCTTGATGGTATAGATCCAACTAAAATTTCTTTTTATATCCCTACTTGAGCTAATTATCACTTTATAATCTAATATTCTCAGTTTTTAGGAATATAGATTTGGTCAAATGTTCCCCCATCTGAAAAATGAGTCTCTTGAGCTTTTTTCCATCCTCCAAATAAGGAATCATCTATTTTTACAAGATCCAATTTAGGAAATGTATCCTTATATTCCTCAGCAACGTCTTTATCCCTCGGTCTGTAATAGTTTTGAGCTACTAGTTCTTGTCCTTCTTTAGTGTATAAGTAGTCCAAGTATCCTTCAGCGACCTCTTTAGTACCTCTTTTATCAGCGACTTCATCCACTACTGCAACTGATGGCTCTGTTAAAATACTTAAAGATGGAGTAACTATTTCATAATTATCTTTTCCAAGCTGTTGTAGTGATAACATAGCTTCATTCTCCCAAGCTATAAGAACATCACCTAATCCTCTTCTAACAAAACTAGTAGTTGCTCCTCTTGATCCTGAATCTAATACAACTACATTCGAATATAACTTGGACATAAACTCTTTTATAGAATTTTCATCACCATTATATTTTTTTGATGCATAAGCCCAGGCCGCTAAGTAATTCCATCTAGCTCCACCTGAAGTTTTTGGGTTTGGTGTTACAATTGAAACACCATTCTTTGTTAAGTCATCCCAATCTTTTATATTCTTTGGATTTCCTTTTCTAACAAGAAAAACAATAGTTGAAGTATATGGTGCACTATTTTCTTTAAAACTACTTTGCCAATCACTATTCAAGAGACCAGCTTTGCTTATGGCATCAATATCATATCCCAATGCTAAGGTTACAATATCAGCATCTAATCCCCCCATAACTGCCTGCGCTTGTGAACCAGATCCTCCATGAGATTGATCTATTGTTACATCTTGTCCAGTTTTTTCTTTCCAGTACTTTATGAAACTTTCATTAAACTTAGTGTATAATTCTCTTGTAGGATCATATGATACATTCAAGAGCTCCACTGGTTTCTTACTATTATCGCCATTAGTTCCTTGCTTTCCACAGCCGACAAAAGCCCCAGTAATTAGCGTAATAGAAAGCAGCAAACATAACATCCCAGTTTTTTTCACAATATTCTCCCCAATCTTTTTTCATAAATATTTATTGCTCATATGTAAAAAAATCAATATTCATATATGTTTAGTAGGATTTTAAATAAATGACATCCTAGAAAATAACAAGTTTTAGTATACGTTGCAGTAATAAATTTACACTTAAAGTTTTATTAATCTAAGATCCACTTCATACTTTCGTATAGAAACCTAATTAAATCATACATTATTAAAACTTTATCTCAATTATTATATAAAATAATGCTTTATGTGATGATTGCACTGTTTAGCTAATCATATATAAAGTTTTTTATTTCCTACTAATTTTATAAACTTTATATGAAATATACTATAAGGGAATTTTATGTTTTTGTCAATAAAATTAACTCAAAAATATTAATTTTTAACAAAAATCAAACTTACTAAATGAAAATGTTAAATTTTATCCAGTAAGTTTTTGAAATTGTTATTTTGTAAAATATTATTTATATTTCGAAATCACCAAAATTTGTATCTATGATTATAAAATTAATATTAAATTATTTAACTATTGAATCATTATTTTTTAGGAATATAAATTTGGTCGAATGTTCCTCCATCTGAGAAATGAGTTTCCTGAGCTTTCGCCCATCCTCCAAATTCACCGTCTACTGTAACTAAATTAACTTCTGGAAATGTGCTCTTATACTTTTCAGCAACTTCTTTATCTCTAGGTCTGTAATAATTTTCTGCTGCTATTTCTTGTCCTTCTTTAGTATATAAATAATCTAAATATCCCTCTGCAACTTCCCTAGTTCCTTTTTTATCAACAACTTTATCAACTACAGCAACAGGAGGTTCTGCTAAAATACTTAATGATGGCACTACTATTTCATACTGATCTTTTCCAAGTTGATTAAGTGATAAAAGTGCTTCATTTTCCCATGCTATAAGTACATCTCCTAATCCTCTCTCAACAAAACTTGTTGTTGCTCCCCTAGCTCCTGAATCCAATACTGTTACATTTGAATATAACTTTGACATAAAATCTTTTATAGCCTTTTCATCACCATTATACTTTTTCGATGCATAGGCCCAAGCTGCTAAGTAGTTCCATCTAGCTCCTCCTGATGTTTTTGGATTTGGTGTTACTATCGAAACTCCATCCCTCGTTAAATCATCCCAGTCTTTTATATTCTTAGGATTTCCTTTTCTAACAAGAAAAACTATAGTAGATGTATATGGCGAACTATTTTCTTTAAATTTACTTTGCCAATCACTATTTACAAGACCAGCTTGACTTATAGCATCTATATCATAGCCTAGTGCTAAGGTTACAATATCAGCCTCTAATCCACCAATTACTGATTGTGCCTGTGCACCAGAGCCTCCATGAGATTGATTTATTGTTACATCTTGTCCAGTTTTATCCTTCCAATATTTTATAAAACTATCATTAAATTTTGTATATAATTCTCTTGTTGGATCATATGATACATTCAAAAGCTCTACAGGTTTTTTACTGTCCGAATTTTCACTATTAGCTTCTTGCTTTCCACAACCTATAAAAGCCCCCATTATTAAAGCTATAGAAAGCGTAACACTTAATATTCTTCTCTTCTTCATAACATTTGCCCCTTTCAAATCCATTATTTATCATATATGTTTAGTAGGCTTTTAGTTATAATTGCCTATCTAAATCTCAATTAAAGAATTTATAACAACATCAATAATTCGTATTATTTTATTGGTTATACTGATATTTGTTTTAATTCCTATTATTTCAATAGGAATTATATGATTTATACTATAGTTTATATTATTCACTTTGTCAATACATTTATTCAAAAAAATTCTATTAACACAGAACACAGTACCCACAGTTTTCTCTCCACAAATATAAACTTCAAGAAAAGAACAAAATCATAGGAGACTTTAGAATCTGGAGAATAAAAAAAGTAGTTGCCTTAAACAACTACTTAACATATATGCCGCAATATTTACATTTAATATATTAATAAGCCAATTTCTCATTTAATACTAAAATATAGGTTTATAATTGCAACATATTTAATTATTAGCATTTTATTTTTGCTTTATTTTTATTCCGTGGCATGCATTAGCTGATGAACAACCGGAGCATCCACATCCGCAGCCACTTTCTCCATTTTTAGCTTTTTTTATTTGCTTCCCTATCACAAATGCAATAAATCCAAATATTATACCAGCTAATATAATTGTTGCCACCATAATTATCACTCCTCAAATCTTAATCTAAGTAAACCGTTATACTTAAATCTAGTTGTATAAACATTATTTTGTATAACTTAAATTAGCATTAACTACTTTTTCTTTTGATCCCTTTCTTCCTGTTGCTATAACTATAAATACTACAGCTACTGCAATTATAATTGAAACTACAGCTCCAACTAAACTTCCAACCCCCAATATATAATTACCAACTTGGTTAATAACAAGTGCCACTATATATGCAGTTGCTGTCTGGAATCCTATAGTAATAAATGTCCATTTCCAATTTCCCATTTCACGTCTTATTGTACCAATTGCCGCGAAACAAGGAGCACAAAGTAAATTGAATGCCATAAATGCAAACCCGCTTGCTGCTGTAAACATTGCACCAACATTATTAATTAATGTCGGATCAGTTTCAGATGCATCTGATATTCCATATAAAACACCAAATGTTCCAACAAGATTTTCCTTTGCAACAAGTCCTGTAACTGTTGAAACTGATGATTGCCAATTTCCAAAGCCAAGTGGTGCAAATATAGGTGCAATAATATTTCCTAGGCTTGCTAATATACTATTATCTGCATCTACCATTTCGAATGACCAATTAAATGATTGTAAGAACCATACTGCTGCACAAGAAACTAAAATTATTGTTCCAGCTTTTGCTATAAATGCTTTTACTCTATCCCACATATGAATGACTACACTTTTTGCGCTTGGTATATGATATTGTGGTAATTCCATAACAAATGGTGAAGGATCTCCAGAAAATAATTTTGTTTTCTTTAATATAATTCCACAAACAACAATCATTATTATTCCCAAGAAATATGCTGATGGAGCTACCCAAGCTGAATCATTAAAGAATGCTGATGCAATTAAAGCTATAATTGGCAACTTAGCGCTACAAGGAATAAATGTAGTTAACATAATTGTCATTTTTCTATCTCTCTCATTTTCCATTGTACGTGTTGCCATAATACCAGGTACACCACAACCAGAGCTAATAAGCATTGGTATAAATGACTTACCTGAAAGACCAAACTTACGGAAAATTCTATCCATAATAAATGCCACACGGGCCATATATCCACAGTCCTCAAGTACAGATAAGAATAAGAATAAAAGTATAATCTGTGGTACAAATCCAATTACCGAACCTACTCCACTAATTATTCCATTAATAACTAATCCTTGTAACCAGTCAGCTACATTTGCACTTGCCATCCAATCTGAAGCACTTCCTTGAATTATCTCTCCAAATAATGTATCATTAATCCAATCAGTTCCTATTGTCCCTATTGTTATTGCAATATAATATACTGCATACATAATAACCACAAAAATTGGCAATGCCAAGAAACGATTTGTAACAATTTTATCAATTTTGTCTGATGTTGTTTCTCTTCCATTACTGCTCTTTTTAATCGCACTTGAAACTACATCTCCTATAAATGCATATCTATCTGAAGTAACAATACTTTCACTATCGTCATCAAGTTCATTTTCATATTTCTGTATTACTGCTTCTATATCACTTAATATGTTTTCTGGAAGTTTTAAATTATCTATTATGTTTTTATCACGCTCAAATAATTTTATAGAAAGCCAATTAATATTAGTATCTTTACCTTGTATATTACCTTGGACAATTTTTTCTATCTCTTCAAAAGCATCTCTAGCTTCTTTTGAAAATGGAACTTGAAAATTTGGCTTTTTCTTTGAATTAGCTATTTCTATAGCCTTTTCCGCTGCTGCTTTAACACCATTTCCTTTAAGTGCAGAAGTTTCAACTACTGGACACCCTAGAGTTTTTGATAATTTATTAATATCTATTTTATCCCCATTTCTCTCTACAATATCCATCATGTTAAGTGCTATAACGGTAGGGATTCCTAATTCCAAAATCTGAGTTGTTAAATATAAATTTCTTTCTATATTAGATGCATCCACAATATTGATTACTGCGTCTGGTCTATCATTTATCATAAAATTACGTGTTACAACTTCTTCAAGTGTATATGGTGATAGAGAATAAACTCCTGGTAAATCGACAATTTCAACTTCCTTATGTCCTTTTAACTTACCACCCTTTTTTTCAACAGTTACCCCTGGCCAGTTACCAACATATTGTGATGAACCTGTAAGTTCATTAAACATAGTTGTCTTTCCACAATTAGGGTTACCTGCAAGCCCTATTTTAATTGACATTTCTATTCCTCCTCATCACTATATATACCTTTCTTTATCAATCTGAACTATGGTATATATTTTTTTGTATTGAATTACTCTACAAGTATCATTTCTGCATCAGCTTTACGAAGTGATAATTCATATCCACGAACTGTTACTTCTATTGGATCTCCAAGTGGTGCCACTTTACGAACATACACTTCACACCCTCTTGTTATTCCCATATCCATAATACGTCTACGGACTGGTCCTAAACCATCAACCTTTTTAACCTTAACAGTTTGTCCACATTTAATCTCCTTTAATGTGTTCATTATAAAAATCCTCCTAAACTATAATTCTACTTGCCATTCTTTTATCTAATGCAACTCTGCTATCCTTAACATTTATTATTAGATTTCCTCCAAGTTCAGAAATAATTTTAACCGTTTCACCTGTAACAAACCCTAAACTGTTTAAAAATCTTTTTGTTTCATCATTTCCAGTAATCTTTTTAATATTCATTTCATTTCCCTTATTAGCTAATATTAATGGCATAATGCTTTCCCCCTTAATTAGATTCACTAATTTTTGCATAAATTATTTATGTATAATTCCTTATATTTTATCGCCAATTAAAGTCACAATCAATTGATAATGATTTTAATTAACTTCTCTATAAATAATAATAGCACTTTTCACTCTCATTGAAAATGATTTTCAATGACTTTTTTTAAAAATTATGCTTTCATCAATTGGTAACGTTTTATTATTGCATTTTTGCTTTTTTTGTTAAATTTACTTAATTATTTTAATAAATTTATAATTGTTAATATTTTATTTGATTCTATGAACTTCAATAATTCAAATAACTTTTTCATAAAAAATAAGAATTCTTACTATAGAATCATATATTTTATTAGCTAAATATATAGAATCTACTCTTATTCAAAAACTTTATTAACTAGAATTCTTAAACATATGCCGTGTATTTCAATATATATTACCAAAATAATTCTTCATTATAACTCTAAAAATATTGCAAAATTTTTTTAGAATTATTGTGAATTGTAAAATGTACATTCTAAATTGCAACATATATATACATAATGTTATCAACTAAGTTTCCTATATTTTTTATATTCATTTTATTCAAAATGAATATAAAAAATAGACTATCCAAAATAGAAAAACATTCTATCTTGCACAGCCTATTTTCATTTATACTTTATATATATTAGTTAAGTTTCTAAATTTTCAACATAACTTAGCACTTGTTGTGCTAGACTTTAAATATAAATCTATTATTAAAACACAGATATAACATTGTGTGCACTCATTCTTAAATATTAAATCACACAAAATAAGATTAAAGTATTTCCTCTAATGTCTTTCTTATAGCTTTAATAAAGTCAAATGTATTTAATGTTTGAATGTTATCATGCTCAGCAAGTAACGATAAGTCTTTAGTCATTATTCCATCTTCAATTGTTTTAATTGAGGCCTTTTCCAATTTGTCTGCAAAATTAACTAAATCAGCATTATTGTCTAGTTCTCCTCTTTTCTTTAATGCTCCAGACCATGCGAATATTGTTGCAATAGAATTTGTTGATGTTTCTTCACCTTGTAAGTGTTTATAATAATGCCTTTGAACAGTTCCATGTGCCGCTTCATATTCATAGTTTCCTTCTGGTGAGACAAGTACAGATGTCATCATTGCAAGTGAACCAAATGCGGTAGCAACCATATCACTCATTACGTCTCCATCGTAGTTCTTACAAGCCCAGATAATTCCACCTTCTGATTTAACAACTCTAGCAACAACATCATCAATTAACGTATAGAAATATTCAATTCCTGCCTCATCAAACTTAGCTTTATATTCATCATCAAAAATATCTTGAAAAATATCCTTAAATGTATGATCATATTTCTTTGAAATTGTGTCTTTAGTTGCAAACCATAGATCTTGTTTAGTATCTAGTGCAAAATTAAAACAAGCTCTTGCAAAACTTTCAATAGACTTATTAAGGTTATGCATACCAAGAACTACTCCATCACCTGCAAAGTTATGTACTAACTCTCTTTTTTCTTCGCCAGTCTCAGAGGTAAATACAAGTTCACATTTACCTTTACCTTCTATTTTCATTTCAACATCCCTATATACATCCCCATAAGCATGTCTTGCTATCGTAATAGGCTTTTTCCATGTTCTAACATATGGCTTAACTGGTTCTACTATAATTGGTGCCCTAAATACTGTTCCATCTAATATTGCTCTTATAGTTCCATTAGGACTTTTCCACATTTCTTTTAAATTATACTCTTTAACTCTTGCTGCATTTGGTGTAATAGTTGCACATTTCACACCAACTTTATACTTTTTGATAGCTTCTGCAGCATCTACAGTAACTTGATCGTCAGTTTCATTTCTATACTCTAATCCAAGATCATAATATTCTGTATTTAATTCAATAAAAGGATTTAATAATTCCTCTTTTATTGCGCCCCAAATAATTCTTGTCATTTCATCTCCGTCCATTTCAACTAACGGAGTTGACATTTTTATTTTTTCCATATTTATTGCCTCCTATATTGCTTATATTTACTTTAAAAATCTTTAGAAACTAACTTTCTTTTTTCTTTTAGATATCTTAATTTCTATAAATAATTATACAATATTAACGCCCTATTTTCAAACAATTAGCATTATTATATATGTTTTAATAATAAATTCACATTTAAATTTCTAATAAGCTAAGCACTTAATTAAGGCAAAATATCGAAACTCAATTTTAATCTATATAATAATTCTTCATGATACTTCTAAAAATATTGCAAGAATTTTAACCGTAATTGTGAATTGTGAATTGTGAATTGCCATATATTACAATTACTCAAAAGACCACTCAGCTATTATAGTTTCTCCTTCTCCTAAAGTAATATCACCGTCACTAAGCCAGCAAATAGCACCATCCCTATGTCTATTATCTGTAGAATCATCCTCATCATACACTTCTATAATACTCTCATTTTTCTTTTTATTTACTTTTCTCTTCTTACCTACATCTTTTTTAACTTCAAAAATTACAGGAGAATTATTATGTTGATCAATCTCATCCTTCTTTACTTCCGTCACATTACTATTGTTATCAGATTCATTTTCACTATTTAGTTTTGGATTATCTACTTTTAAAAGTGCTATCTCATCATTCTTATTTTCTTTAATATCTACTTTTCCTTGTATATTAGTCGCATCTTTAGAACTTACTTCTGTATTCTTATTTTTATCCATATCAGTCTTTTCTAAAATTCCTATTTCATTTTCTTTTTTTACAATTTCAGATTTTTCCTTGACTTTGATATTTTGATGCTTTACAAAATTTTTCACCTTGTATATATTATTATCTACAATTTCGATCATTTCTAAATTCACTAGAACGTCTAACGCAGCTTTTACTTCACTTATCTCTCTATTAAATTCTATTGATAAGGTCTCTACTGTGTATGGAATATTTCTTGACATATATAATTCTCCCTCTTGATTTACCTTTCCAGCTAAAACAACCATCCTGTTCCAAACATAGTGAATAAGATCTCTATTAGACATTCTATCTATTATTTTAAATTTTGTGTCGTCATACATATCAACTCTAAATCTCACGTATCTTCTCTCTTTCATACTCATCATTTCCCTTCATATTTATATACCAACAAGTTAATTCACAAAAATGTTATTATATGCAGCATAGCTGCTCTTTTTCAATGTGCATACTTTCTTTCTCTCATGCTCATCAATCTCCTCTCATACTCACATACCACTAATTAATTCAAAAAAAACGTTCTTATATGCAGAAAAGTTCCACATTGCAGCATAGCTGCTCTTTCTATAGGTGCATAGCTGCTCTTTTTATCGGTGCATATTTATCCTTCCAATTAATATATACGCAAAAAAAGAAATATATAAAGGGTTCTAACAAATTTTTTTATCAAAATTATAATTTTCTAACTAAGTTATGCGTAATTATTTAGACAGCAAAAAAGCTCAGTTACCAAAACTGAGCTTTAATATAAAAATATTATTTTTCTTTTTTGTCTACATCTTCATATTCAACATCAATAATTTCTCCAGTTGTATAGTCATCTACAGGAGTGCTGTAGACTTCCTTATCTCTATCATTATTATAATAGTTATTTAAATTCTTCTTTCTCTTTTTTTCTTTAAAAAATCCCACTATCTTCATAACAATATATATTATTACTCCTGCTATCAGAAGCCATGGAAGAATATGTAGAATTAATGATCCTACTAAAAATATTATACAAATTGTTCCTATAATATACATATATCTTTTAAATTCTCTGTTCATTACACTCAACCTCTATATTACTTAGTTTCTCATTTAGTTAAAAGCATACCTTAAGTATACCTTATGAATATAAAATTTACAATGTACATAACAAAATCGTAGTCGACTTTGGTTAAGTTCCGTATTGTGCTTCGCACTCTTTTCATATGTGTAGGTTTTTTATGCATTTTATGCTCTATAAGGTATGAATCTATATGTTATTAAAATCGTTACTACAAGCAATGCTGTAACAACTATTCCTCCTTCTGGTCCAAAGCTTCCTCCATTAACTATATTTGAATTAATAGTTCTTATGGTATATATAGAATCTGTAATATTTCCACTTACCAAGAATCCAAAAATGTCACCCTGAAAATAATTCCAAGTTATATGATACCCTATACACATCCATATATTTTTAGTCTTTATGAATAAATATCCCATAAAAATTCCGAATAAAAACAAATTCACGTATGCAAGTAAACTGATTCCATGATTTAATGAATGCATTAGTGAAAAAATTATGGATGATCCTAAAATAGGAATCCATGCTATTTTAGTTTGTTTTAAAACAGTCATGCAATACCCTCTAGCAAAAAGTTCTTCATTAATGCCAACAAATATAAAAACAATAAGCTGTAAAAATAATGTTCTTGAAAAGTTTGGACTATTAAAACCATTCACTAGTTCAACTGATTTAGTACATAACAATATAATTGCAACCATAGTAAATGATATTGCGCCAAATAATAAGCCATAAAATAAATCTTTCCATCCTTTTCTTATATTAATTAATCCAATATCTTTCACTTTTTTTCTATCTAGAACTTTCCAGAATAAAACTACAAAGAATATCATTAGTATGCATTGTATCAAATTTAAAAATGCGCCTGGAAAAGAAGACATACTTAAGAGCTGCTCAGTAATATAACTTATACCCTCATCTTGTTTTGACAGCAATGCTGGATTAGTCATAAAAACAAATGCACTATATATATTACTGAAGACAACCGACATTATAGTTGTAGATACAAAGAAACATACGAAAACAAGTATTATCTTCCAACCAGATCTTACTTGCTTACGATCATTACTAAAAATTCTCATTAACATCCTCCAATCAATTTCTCTTTACAATTTTATTCTCTTTTAAAACATATATCTCTAAATCAACCCTTTTTCATAATTTATCCCCTCAATTTGCATAATGTCTGAAGATTTATCTTCAATATAAATTCCTAGAGAATAAAAAATATTCACCTCTATATTATATATATCTAGTTAATATAAATTCATGAAAATATTCTTAATTATTAATTAAAATATATATTTCATGCGAATCTATACTGAGTGTGGCGTTACTTTCCTAATATATATATTTCAATTCACAATTCACAATTCACAGTTCACAATTCACAATTCACAATTCACAGTTCACAATGCACATTTCACAATTCACAATTACAGCTAAGACTCTTGCAATATTTTTATAATCGTTATGAAAAATTATTTTTGCAATATACATACTATTCATAAATATGTTAGTTATAAAAATATTCTTAATAGAATTTAGTGCTTACTTATTGTCACCTACTGTATCTAAATTTAAGATTTAAATTTATCCAAAAAATAGGAGTGATACTTCTAAATACTTAGAATATCACTCCCATTTCAATATGCTATTTTCTTAAGAATTCATTAACAGATATTCCTGCTCTTATTCCTTCATTTATAGCTGTAACAACTAATGATTGTCCACGTCTAGCATCACCTGTTGAAAATACTTTGTGTACATTAGTTTTAAAATCTTTTTCATTCGCTTTTATGTTACTTCTTGCATCTGATTCAACACCAAAAGCTTCTTTAATGTAATTTTGTGAACCTGTGAAGCCCATTGCAAGCAATACAAGTTCGGCTTGATAAGTTTTTTCTGATCCTTCAACTGGCACTGGACCAAATCTTCCATTTTCGTCTTTCTTCCATTCAACTTTTACAGTATCAACACTTTCAAGATTTCCATCTTTATCTGTATTAAGACCTGTAACTGTAGTTAAATATTCTCTTGGATCTTTGCCATAAAGATCTATAAATTCTTCTTGGCCATAATCAACCTTAAGAACTTTAGGCCACTCTGGCCATGGATTATTAGCTCCTCTTTCTTTAAGAGGTTCACCCATTATTTCAAATTGAACTAATGATTTACATCCATGTCTAAGTGAAGTTCCAACACAATCTGTTCCTGTATCTCCACCACCAATTACAATTACATTTTTATCTTTTGCTGAAATATAATTATTATCATCATGATTTGAGTCTAGAAGACTTTTTGTATTAGCTTTTAAGAAATCTACTGCAAAATGTACGCCTTTAACTCCATCTCTACCTTTTGCTACAAGATCCCTAGGCTCAGATGCGCCAGTTGCAAGTACTACTGCATCATATTCATCTAATATTTCATTTGCATCATAATTTTCACCAATATTAGCGTTAGTTACAAATCTAATACCTTCCTCCGCCATAAGATTTATTCTTCTTAATATAACTTCTTTATCAAGCTTCATATTTGGAATACCATACATTAATAATCCACCTGGTCTGTCACTTCTTTCAAAAACAGTAACTTTATGACCACATTTATTTAATGTATCTGCTGCTGCAAGTCCTGCTGGACCTGATCCTATTACAGCAACTTTCTTTCCAGTTCTCTTAGCTGGAGGATTAGCTTTAACTATTCCATTTTTAAAAGCAGTATCAATTATAGCTCTTTCATTTTCCTTTATAGCAACTGAAGGCCCATTTAATCCTGCTGTACATCCAGCTTCACATGGAGCTGGACATACTCTTCCTGTAAATTCTGGGAATGGATTAGTCTTATCTAATCTTTCATAAGCTAAATCCCATTTTCCTCTATACACTAAGTCATTCCATTCAGGAATTAGGTTATGAAGTGGACAACCAGATACCATACCTGAGAATAATACTCCTGATTGGCAGAATGGAACACCACAGTCCATACACCTTGCACCTTGAATACTTTGCTTTTCTGCTGGAAGACTTAAATGAAATTCTTTATAGTCTTTTATTCTTTCTTTAGGTTCTCTATTTTTACCTACTTCTCTATCATACTCTAAAAATCCCGTTGGTTTACCCATTTTTCTAACCCTCCTAATTTCCTTTAATTTCTTGGAAAGTTTTAATTAATGCTTCATCCTCATCACATCCAAGATTCTTATGCTTTTCAACAGTTTCCAATACTCTCTTATAATCCTTTGGAATTATTTTGTGGAATTTAGATTTTTCTGTCTCAAAGTTGTATAATATTTTATTTCCTTTAGGAGAGCCTGTAACTTTCACATGTTCTTCAATTAAGTTCTTTAATTCTTCTTCATCTTCTAAGCTTAACTCTTCTAATAGAATCATTTCTTCATTTAAGTTTATTCTAAAGTTTGGATCCTCTTCATAAATGTAAGCAATTCCGCCACTCATACCAGCAGCAAAGTTAATTCCTGTTTTACCTAAAACAACAACCTTACCACCTGTCATGTACTCTAATCCGTGAGCTCCAACTCCTTCAACAACAGCAGTCGCTCCTGAATTTCTAACGCAGAATCTTTCACCTGCAATACCATTTATAAATACTTTTCCTGAAGTTGCACCATATAAAGCAACATTTCCAATCAAGATATTATCTTCTGCTACAAATGTTGATTTCTTTGGAGGATATACTATAATTTTACCACCTGATAATCCCTTACCTAAGTAATCATTAGCATCTCCTTCAACTTCAAAGGTTAATCCACTTGGAATGAATGAACCAAAACTTTGACCTGCAGCTCCATTACACTTAATAGTAATAGAATCTTCTGTTAATCCATCTGAACCATTTACTCTTGTTATTTCAGATCCAAGAATAGTTCCAAGTGTTCTATCAGTATTAGTTATATCAATTTCAAAGTTTACTTTTTCTTTCTTTTCTATAGCGTCTTTAAATTGGCTTAGGAATACTTTTTGATCTAGTACTCTTTCTAATTTAAAGTCGTATTTCTTAGTTTCATCAAACTTAACAACTTTTCCTTTATACTTATCTGGAGTGTAAAGTATTGAGCTTAAATCAACATTCTTAGCTTTCCAGCCATGAATATTTTCTCTCTGCTTAAGTTTATCTACTCTACCAACCATCTCATCAATATTTCTAAATCCAAGACTTGCCATAATTTCTCTTAGTTCTTGAGCTATAAAGTACATAAAGTTAACTACATATTCTGGCTTTCCTTTAAATCTCTTTCTAAGCTCTTCATTTTGAGTTGCAACTCCAACTGGACAAGTATCTAGATTACAAACTCTCATCATAACACAACCTAAAGTTACTAATGGTGCAGTTGCAAAGCCAAATTCTTCTGCTCCAAGAAGGGCAGCTATAGCAACATCACGACCACTCATAAGCTTACCATCTACTTCAACTCTAACTCTTTCCCTTAAATCGTTAAGAAGTAATGTTTGGTGAGCTTCAGCTAGTCCAAGTTCCCAAGGAAGTCCGGCATTTTTGATTGAGTTTTTAGGTGATGCACCTGTTCCTCCATCATACCCTGAAATTAATATTACTTCTGCTCCACCTTTAGCAACACCAGCTGCAACAGTTCCAACTCCACATTCTGAAACTAACTTAACAGATACTCTAGCTCCAGTGTTTGAATTCTTTAAATCATATATTAATTGAGCTAAATCTTCTATTGAGTAAATATCATGATGAGGTGGTGGTGATATAAGACCAACCCCTGTAGTTGAATGTCTAGTTTTAGCAATCCATGGGTAAACCTTAGTTCCAGGTAATTGACCACCTTCACCAGGTTTTGCTCCTTGTGCTAGTTTTATTTGAAGTTCATCTGCATTTACTAAATACTCTGAAGTTACTCCAAATCTACCAGATGCAATTTGCTTTATTGAAGATCTTCTTGAATCCCCATTTGCATCTTTAGTCCATCTATCCTTATCTTCTCCACCTTCACCAGTGTTAGACTTACCGCCAATTCTGTTCATGGCAATAGCAAGTGCTTCATGAGCTTCTTTAGAAATTGATCCATAAGACATTGCTCCTGTCTTAAATCTCTTAACAATTTCTGAAACTGGCTCAACTTCTTCAAGTGGAATTGCCTTAGAATTATAGTTAAATTCTAATAATCCTCTTAAAGTGATTTCAGCTTTTTCATCATCAATTAAAGAAGTATATTCTTTAAATAATTCATAATTTGATGTTTTAGTAGCTTCTTGAAGTTTATGAATAGTTAATGGATTATATAAATGCTCTTCTCCACTATCTTCTCCTGATCTAAGCTTTTCATATCCTGGAGAATCTAACGAAAAGTCTGCTGCATAAGTTTTTTCTTTAAATCCATTTTTGTGGTTTATCTCTGCTTCTTTTTGAATTTCAGCGAGTCCAATTCCATCGATTCTGCTTATAGTATTAGTAAAGTATTTATCAATAACTTCTTTTCCAATTCCTATAGCTTCAAAAATTTGTGCTCCTTGATAAGATTGTATTGTTGAAATACCCATTTTTGAAAGTATTTTAATTATACCTTTAAGCACTGCTTTATTATAGTTGTAAACAGCTTTATCATATTCTAAATCAAGTAATCCTTCTTCAATTAATCCTCTTAAGCTTTCATAAGCCATATATGGATTTATAGCAGAAGCACCAAATCCAAGCAATGTAGCAAAATGGTGAATCTCTCTAGGCTCTCCACTTTCAAGTATTAGAGCAACTGAAGTTCTTGTTCCTTTTTTAACCAAATATTGATGAAGTGCTGATACTGCAAGTAATGACGGAATAGGAACTTTTGCCTCACTTATATTTCTATCAGATAATATAAATATAGTATATCCCTTTTCATAAGCATCTTGAGCTTTTTCAAACGTTTCATTTAATGCTTCCTCTAAAGAGCCACCTTTATCAAATACAATATCAATTACTTTTGATTTTAAGTTTCCTTTATTATAAGCCTTTATTTTAGCTAATTCTTCATCATTAATTATTGGTGAATCGAGTTTAATCAACTCACAATTTGATGCTTTATCTTCTAATATATTACCCTCTGGTCCAAGATAAACATTAGAAGCTGTAACTATTTCTTCTCTAATAGCATCAATAGGAGGATTAGTTACTTGTGCAAATAACTGCTTGAAATAATTAAATAACGGTTGAGAATTCTTTGATAATACTGCTAAAGGAACGTCTACACCCATAGCTGCTAATGGTTCAGCTCCAGTTTCAGCCATTGGAAGCATTGTTGTTTTTACTTCCTCATAAGTATATCCAAAAGCTTTTTCTAATTTCTTTCTAGTTTCCTTATCATATTCAATCTTGAACTTCTTACTTTCATTCATTTTATCTAAAGTAATCAGATTTTCTTTTAACCATTCTCCATAAGGATATTGATTAGCATAAGAATTTTTTAATTCTTCGTCATCTATAACTTCTTTCTTAACTGTATCTACAAGTAACATTCTACCTGGCATTAATCTATCTTTCTTTTCAACAATTTCAGCTGGTATATCTAATGCACCAACTTCTGAAGAAAGAATAAGTCTTCTATCTTTAGTTATATAATATCTTGATGGTCTTAAACCATTTCTATCTAAAACTGCACCAACTTTTTCGCCATCTGTAAATACGATAGCTGCTGGACCATCCCATGGTTCCATTAGTGTAGCATTATATTCATAAAAAGCTTTCATTTCTTTACTCATAGTTTTACTCTTATACCATGGTTCTGGAATTGCCATCATAATAGCTCTAGTTAAATCCATTCCGTTCATATATAAGAATTCTAAATTGTTATCAAATATCGCAGAGTCTGATCCTTCTTTATTTATGATAGGTAACACTCTGTTTAAATCTTTTCCAAGTGCTCTAGATTTAACATTTGTTTCTCTAGAATAAACCTTATTAACATTTCCACGAAGTGTATTAATTTCACCATTGTGAATCATAAATCTATTAGGATGAGCTCTTTCCCAACTTGGGAATGTATTAGTACTATATCTTGAATGTACTAATGCCAAAGATGTTTCAACTCTTTCATCTTCTAAATCTTTATAAAATTCTCTAAGCTGTGTAGATAATAACATTCCTTTATATACTATTGTCTTTGATGAAAAAGACGCTATGTAGAAAGTTTCATTTAGGAATTTACTTATCCATCCTGCTCTTTTTTCTATATTTCTTCTAACAATATATAAATTTCTTTCGAAATCTTTTCCTGGTTTTATTCCATTTGGTCTTCTTACAAAAGCTTGCATTATTGCAGGCATTGCTTCTAGCGATGCTTTTCCAAGTATTGAAGGGTTTGTTTGAACTTCTCTCCACCCAATTAGTTCAAGTCCTTCTTCCTTTGATATATCTTCAAAAAGGCTCATAGCTTCTTTTCTTGCCTTTTCTTCTTGTGGTAAAAATACCATAGCAACAGCGTAATCCCCTTCGTTTCCGAGAGTCATACCTTTTGATTTCAATTCTTCCTGAAAGAATTTGTGTGGTATATTAAATAATATTCCTGCTCCATCTCCTGTATGTTCATCAGCGCCTGTACCACCTCTATGCTCTAGCTTTTCTAGGATAGTTAAACAATCTGATAATATTTCATGAGATTTCTCACCATCAATGTTTACTATAGTCCCAATTCCACAAGCATCATGTTCAAAACATGGATTATATAACCCCTGTGCATTCGGATTATTTCTTTCCATTAAAATTCCCCCTTGAGATAATAATATATTCATTTGTACCTTCCTAAATATTTATCTATCAGGCACCTATTTATCCTTAAAACAATCATATTGCATTTATGTGTAGCAAACAACGAGTAAATACATCCTTTTTTGAAATATAATTACTCGCGTATTTGCTAAATTTTACAAGTTATTCATTTTCACTTAATATTAAACTCGCAATATCTTTCATTCTTTTCCCAGAATCCATACTTATCTTCTGCATATATCTAAACGCTTCATTCTCCGTAAGTCCTGAAGTTTTCATGAGTTGACCCTTAGCCTTTTCGATAAGCTTTCTATCTTCTAGAGTATGTTCTAACTTTTCAACTTGATCCCTTAGCTTCTTGATTCTCTTTTTGCTTTGAAAAATTAAATTTATAGCATTAGTTAAGAGAACATTAGAGATTTTGGTACCAATACAATATATATCAGTATCTTCTTCTATAAATGATTTATAAGGCTCATTTACGATAGCTAAAAAACTAGTTACATCTACTAGTGTTTCATAAACATCTAGTAAACTCATATCCTTGAATTTATATCCTACTAAGACTAGGTCTGGGGAATGTTGCATAACTAATCTAATTAATTCATTTCCTGAAGCACATAATGCTATGATTTCATAGCCTTCCTGCATTAGTAAACTCTTTAATTTTTTTGCTGTCTCAATATTGCTTAAAGCTATAATAATTCTTCCATCTTGAGCCATTGCAATCCCCACCTTAATTAATAATAATTGGTATTACTAAATTAATATCTATTAAGATAGTTTTCTAATTCCCAGTCATGTACTTTAGTTCTATAATCATCCCACTCAGCTGCTTTACCTTCAAGATAATTATTGTATACATGATCTCCTAAAGCTGACTTAGCTAACTCACTTTCTCTCATGAATTGAACTGCTTCATATAAGTTATTAGGTAAGTTATCAATTCCGTTAGCTTTTCTTTCCTCATCAGTCATAGCAAAAATATTTGCTTCAACTTCTGCTGGTGGTTGTAGATTGTTTTTAATACCATCTAGTCCTGCTTGTAATAGAGCTGCTAATACTAAATATGGGTTAGAACTTGGATCTGGACATCTAAGCTCAACTCTAGTTCCTGCGCCTCTAGCTGCTGGTACTCTTATTAATGCTGTTCTGTTTTTACAAGACCAAGCTAAATAAACTGGTGCTTCATATCCTGGTACTAATCTCTTGTATGAATTAACTAATGGGTTAGTAACAGCTGCAAGACCTTTTATATTCTTTAATAATCCTGCTATAAAGTTATAAGCTATTGGACTTAAGCCATTCTTATCATTTTCATCAACAAAGACATTCTTTCCATCCTTGAATAATGACATATTAACATGCATTCCTGAACCATTAATTCCGAAAATTGGCTTTGGCATAAATGATGCATGTAATCCGTGTCTTTGTGCAATAGACTTAACAACTAGCTTGAATGTCATAATACTATCAGCTGTAGTTAATGCATCACCATATTTAAAGTCAATTTCATTTTGTCCTTCAGCAACTTCATGGTGAGATGCTTCAATCTCAAATCCCATTTCTTCTAATGCTAAAGTCATGTCACGTCTTGCATTTTCTCCCAAATCTGTAGGTGCTAAATCAAAGTACCCACCTTTATCTTGAGTGTTTGTTGTTGCATTACCATTTTCATCAGTTTCAAATAAGAAAAATTCACATTCAGGTCCAACATTCATTGTATATCCAAGTTCAGCTGCATCTGCTATAGCTCTCTTTAAGATATATCTTGGATCACCTTCAAATGGCTTTCCATCTGGTTTATAAACGTCACAGATTAATCTTGCAACCTTACCTTGTTGCGGTCTCCATGGGAAAATTACAAAACTATCTAAGTTCGGTCTTAAATTCATGTCAGATTCTTCAATTCTAACGAAACCATCAATAGATGATCCATCAAACATACATTCATTATTTAATGCTTTTTCTAACTGTCTGTCTGTAATTGCTACGTTTTTTAATGTTCCAAAGATATCTGTAAATTGAAGTCTTATAAATTTAACTCCATTTTCCTTTACTAAGTTAATGATATCTTCCTTTGTGTACTTTGCCATTTTACAAACCCCCTTTTTTTCTAAAAAAAGACGCACAATAGAAGCGGTATACCATCTATTGAACGCCTTTGCTCAATTCATTTAATAAGTAAATTATATACCACCGTTTCTAACAAATCAATAGATTTTTTAAAAAAGTAAGTATTTTTGTGGTAAAAACTTTAATTTTTAAAGAAATTAATACCATATTCTTTAAAAATTAAAGCTTATATTTATCAAATTGATAAATATAAAAAATAACTTCTGCAGAAAATTATTTTATAACTTATAACAAAAAAACGAAATCAATCTGAATTATTAATTCTATGACTCCGTTGTCAAAGTATATATAAATTTGTAATACATATAGATATCCAACTTTAAAACTAAATTTATGTGGTAACTTCCCGAAATCATAAATATTTTGATTCCGAAAAACTATGAAAATATCGCTGAAGGTTCTAAGCAGCAGGTTGTTCCACTTTAGCATGCTCCAACTTTCCTAGGGAAGCTCGACTCATTACATTTGCTGAGGAAGTTCGAGAACCCAAAATAAAATTTTGGACTCTCACTTCACAAGCTAAAATGGAACAACCATTAGCAGAAACTCGACTCACGTTCGTTCGCTGAGTAAGCGATTCTCACTAAATCAAAGATTTAGGTTCTCTGCTTAAGAATCTTTAACAGCTCATTTTCAAATGTTTTCTCCACAAATATATTTATGATTTCTAGTGAAGACATTAACTCAAGGTTTTAGCAACCTTGTAAATATGTTCATCTAATAAATCGAATTCTTAATTTGTTTATCTATATAACTCCTGATAATTAAAATATTTTGATATAAATTACCAGTAACATATTGTTAACATACTTTTTATTTCTATATTGTTTTTATTGATTTATTCAACGTTGAATTTCAATTAAAAACAAGAAATAATCAAGTTTCACTTGGTATTTTTATTATACAAATCAATATTTACTCTGTCAAACGTTATTAATAATACTCACTATTTTCTCTACATATAATATATGTTGAAATTAAATTTCTAAATTTTAGTCTTAACTAATAACTCAGCTTACTGAAACTTTAAATGTAAATTATCTATTGGAACATACTTATATGCTTAACTACGATAAATTTTTTTCATAGAATATATATATTGCAATTTAAAATTTATAATTCACATTTCACAATTACGGTTAAAATTATTGCAATACTTTTAGAATCACGATGAAGAATTAGTTCTCGTAGTATATATAATTTATTATATTAAACAAATTTTCTTCATTAATATTTAAAGGCATTCTATGTGTTTTTATACAGATAGGGAAATAAATAACTTGATTTATATTTGGAAAATTCAGTACCTTCTATACAATAAATCTATTTTATATCCATTTCTTAATCTGCTTTGCAGTTTATTATATGTTCTTTTCTATAAATAATACTCAAATGCTCAAGAGAAAATAATCATTTAGCATTATTAATAATTAACTTGAACATTTTTAGATAAATTGCTACAATCTTATATGTAAAAATACATATATATGGGGGCTATAATTATGAACACAATTGTAACAAAATTTGGTGGAAGTTCACTAGCAGATGCAACTCAATTTAAAAAAGTTAAAGAAATAATCTTTTCAAATCCAGAAAGAAGATATGTAGTGCCATCTGCACCTGGAAAAAGAAATTCTAAAGATTCAAAGATTACTGATTTATTATATCTTTGCCACGCCCATGTTTCTACTGGAATATCTTTTGATGATGTTTTTAATCATATAACAGATAGATATTGTAATATAGTTAAAGATTTAAATTTAGACTTTGATATTACAGAGCATTTAAACATCATAAAAAAAGATCTTGAAGAAGGGGCTTCAAGTGATTATGCTGCAAGTAGAGGTGAATACTTAAACGGATTAATACTTGCTAACTATCTTGGCTTTCAATTTGTTGATGCTAAAGACGTTATGGTTTTTAATAGCGACGGTTCTTTAGATTCTAAAGCAACAGATTCAGCCCTTCATTATAAATTATCTAAAATTTCTAAGGCTGTAATTCCTGGCTTTTATGGAGCAGATAAAGACGGAAATATAATCACATTCTCAAGAGGTGGTTCTGATGTAACAGGAGCTTTAGTTGCTTCAAGCATCAATGCTGATCTTTATGAGAATTGGACAGATGTTTCAGGATTTTTAATGGCAGATCCTAGAATAATAGATAATCCAAAACCAATAAGCAAAATAACTTATTCAGAACTTAGAGAACTTTCTTATATGGGTGCTTCTGTATTACATGAAGATGCAATATTCCCAGTAAGAGAAGTTGGAATTCCAATAAATATAAAAAATACAAACAAACCTCAAGACGAAGGTACTTTTATCGTAAAAAATACAGATGGCTCAATGAAGCCAACAACTGTAACAGGTATAGCTGGTAAAAAAGATTTCACAGTTATTTCAATATCTAAAGCTTCAATGAATTCAGAGCTTGGTTTCTGTAGAAAGATTTTATCAATACTTGAACAGCATAATATTTCATTTGAAAATATGCCTTCTGGAATAGATACAGTATGCTTTGTAATTCAAGACACTCAATTGAAGAACAAAAAGGATGTTGTTGTGGAAGAAATTAAAAGAGCATGCAACCCAGACAGTATAGAAATCCATCCAAATTTAGCTATGATTGCTACTGTTGGACGTGGAATGGCTAAACAAAGGGGCACTGCTGCTAAGATATTTACAGCTCTTTCAAATGCTGAAATCAACATTAGAATGATAGACCAAGGTTCTAGTGAAATGAACATACTAGTTGGTATAGAAAATGATGATTTTGAAAAAGGAATTGCTGCAATATATAACGCATTTAATTAGAAAATAGATATAACCGAAAGAAGGATACACTTTTGTTCCGGTTGCTAGAGAATATGACTTTGGATTTCTAACATTAGAAATTGTGCCCATTCCTGCATGATCCTTAGTTCCTAAGGACAAGCAACAATGGAGAAACTCCTAAAGCCACATTCTCAATACAACACTCCACAAAAGTATATCCTTCTTTCTGATAATGTATGATTTTAATATGTAATTATTAATCTATAACTATAAATAATGTTCTTTTCTATAAAATATTAATTTAAAAGCCTAATTAAAGAGTCTTTCCACTCCCTAATTAGGCTTTTTTTATACTGTTTGATTAGTCTTTTTCATCTTGCTTCTTAAGAATTCAACGATAACTGGTACAATAGATATAAATATGATTGCTATAATTACAAATTCAAAGTTCTTTTTAACTACTGGAATGTTTCCAAAGAAAAATCCTAGTGCTGAAACTACTAGTACCCATAGAATTCCGCCTATTGCATTAAATGAAATAAAGTGCCTATATTGCATCTTTCCTATTCCAGCTACGAATGGTGCTAGCGTACGGACTATTGGGATAAATCTTGCAAATATTATTGTTTTTCCACCATGCTTTTCATAAAACTTATTAGTTTTATCTAAGTGCTCTTTCTTAATAAGTTTCCCACCAGCAATGTTAATGAGTTTATCACCAAAAATTCTTCCTATTTCATAATTGACTGTATCTCCCAGGATTGCTGCAACCATTAAAAGCCCTAATAATGCATATATATTAAGCATTCCCATAGCAGCAAAAGCAGCAGCAGCGAATATTAACGAATCTCCTGGCAAAAATGGAGTTACTACTAATCCGGTTTCTAAAAATATTATAAAAAATAGTAGCAAGTATGTTTCAAATCCATAATTGTTTATTATGAATCCTAGATATTTATCAAGATGCAAGAATATATCAATTAAATAAGTAACTGTATTCATATTTTTCCTCCCATATGTTTCGACATATTAATTAATTTATAACATATGGTTATTATACATTATTATTTAGTAAAGGGAAATTAAGATTTTATTAAAAAATGTGTATTTTGACTAACAAGTAGTTCATAAAATTTTTAACTGCCTTGAGTTATTTCTACTTCTTTATTTTTAAATACGATGGCAAGTTTTATAATATTATTTATCCCTCTGCTTAAAAGCTCTTGTGCATATTTTTTGTTCTCTATTTGCTCTAAAGCTTCTTTCGTTGCTTCTTCTATTGTATCGCTTAAGAATTCATCTATCTTTTTAAACTCTATTACTATCCCATATTTTGAAGCATCCTTTGGTATTATCATTACATCATACCTTCCATACCCACTTTCTTTATTTGATTTCACTTCATAATTATCAGAAAGTGACACTAACATTCCAAGAACAAACGCATGATAAACCTTTTCTGGTTCCTTTCCTGAGACATCAAAATAACTTACATTATTTATAACAAAACCTTTAAATAATGCTCCAAAGTTCCTTATATCTCCATTTACCAAAGCATTAAGCATAGTTTTATACTTTAACATACTTAAGCTATCATCAAACCACTTTAATATCATATTCTTAAAATATATATAAACCTCTTTATTGGGAATTGCTAAATCACACTTTAAAATACCTTCTATATTTTCTTTTTTGACAACCTTTAAATATCCTGTCATAAGTAAAAAACTCCATACGCTCTCACTAGATCCTTCAATCTCTCCCATAATTACATTATCATCTATAACTTTTTCAATAGTTTTATTTTCTATTAAATATTCAAATTCTTTCTTTATTTCCTCATTTCCATTTGAAAGAATTTTCTTAACTAAAGCATTTTCACTACTATTGATCCAGTAAGGTTTAAATCCCTCTTCCCGATTATCAATATAATTTAGTACTGACCATGGATTGTATATGATATTGTTTCCAAAAATATATCCATTGTACCATTCTTTAATCATATTCTTATCTATATTAACATTGTTATTTTCATAATATGATAAAATCTCATCTATCTCACTTTCCAAAAAGCCAAACTTATCACTAAATTTGTTTCTAATTATTGTATCTACCTCTAAATTATTAAGTCCTGAAAAAATACTTTCTTTGGCTACCCGAAGTATTCCAGTAAGCAATGCTTTTTCTATATATAAATTACCTTTAAGCACCGAACCTAATAAATTTCTCATAAATAATATTACCTCATCATAATATCCATTTATATATGCTTCTTGTATTGGCACATCATACTCATCTATAAGTAATATTACTTTTTTATCATGATATTTGCATAGATACCTGCTCAAATTTTTTATTGAATTTGTTAACAGCGGAATATCACCTTTACTATAGAGTATTTTGTTGAAATCTTCTTTATCTGCATCTAACAGATTATCACTATCTAAAACATATATATATTCTTTATACACTTCTGACATAAGACCTCTTATTGCTGATGTAAAATCTCTAAAATTAGCAAATTTAGTATCCTTAAGTGTTATAAAAATAACCGGCTGTTTTCCTTGTAACTCCATAATTTGCTTATCTTTTTTTATATTTAATTCATCAAATAATGTTCCAGACTCATCTTTAGTATTTATATCAAAGAAGTATTTAATCATGCTCATATTTAAAGTCTTACCGAATCTTCTTGGTCTAGGAGTTAAAATTATATTAGCAGAATTATTTATAAATTCTTTTATAAGTAAGCTCTTATCTACAAAATAATAATTATTTTCTATTAGCGTTTTAAAATCATCTATTCCAATTGGCAGCTTCTTTTTAATAATAATCTCCTTCTTTCCTACTAAACATATCCACTCATTTACATTTTCTTTCTTTAATATTATATCCTATAAACTATTTGCTTAAAATAAGAAACTTCACTCATCATTTAATTAAGTGAAGTTTTTTATTTAAAAAATCAATATCAATGTTGCTATCATTATTATTTACTAAAGGGAAATTAAGATTTTATTAAAAATAAATTCTCGGATTCTCTTGAATAACTAGAGAAACTTTTTAAAAGTAACTTTTGTCTTCCGCTTGAAATTCCTAATATCATAAAGAAAAATGGACTTGTATAATACATAGTATTACCAAACATTGATGATGCTAAATAAGCAATTACTATGCATAATATACAGATATCTAGCCTCAAAAATTGTTTCCTTTTCTTTATAAAAAACATAAAATAAGTTGCTAGCGCTGCAATATATAAAAGTGCAGCTGGAATACCTAGGCTTGCGGCAAATTGAATAATCTCGTTATGTGCACGATCCGTATTAACATTAACTTTAGCATATTGATCCCCAAGATTATCTGCTCCATAACCAAATAAAGGTCTTTCAGAAATGAATCTAACTCCATTCACCCAAAGTATCCATCTACCCGTTCCTGCTTTATTGGCATCTGGAGATTTCTCTGCTATTTTAAATATATCTCCGCCTAATGTCCAAAAATCCTTGTAAGTATGACTATTTGAAATGTTCATACCTAGCGTAATAGCTATAAAAACACTTGCAACTATTGCTACTCGCTTTAAAACTTTTCTGTCTAGCAGAATTGAAAAAATAATACTAAAAATCAATCCTACTATAACAGCAATGTAAGGTCCAAAAGATCCATTTTTAATTAAGGCAGCTGTGATAACAGAAAATATTATGATTCTAAAAATCAGCTTTTGAATTGATTTTTTCTCTGTAATAAATAGCAACGATGCACTCATTATAGACATACACAAGTAATATGCATAATGATTAAATTGACAAAAGATAGACGAATCAGAGGTTAATCCCAATGTATTATTTAACTCCTTAGAATCAACAAGAGTCAATATCGATAATGCCACTGCACATAAAGTAAAAATTTCGAAAATGATCTTTATTAATCGTCTATTTCTTACTACATATCCACAACAAAAAATTCCGCAGTAAGTGAAATATGTAATGATACCTTCTTTTCTATACAATGTACCATTAAGCGAAATATTAATATTATCTGAATTCAAGCACGATATAAGGCTCCAAATAAGCATCATAAACAAAAATAGATGAAATAGGTTACTTTTAATATAGTTCTGTAAAGATACTTTCTCTACTTTTGCTTGTAAAATACTTTTTGAAAAAGTAATAATTCCCAGAATACATCCAATGAAACCAATCGTTTGAAGTATTTCATACCAATATAGTTGTTTGAACATAAGTGTATATGTTTTCTCTACATCATTTACAAAATTATTAGAAAGTATCACAATTAATGGTGATAATACCCATAAAATAAGTAGCAAAAGAGCTGACCTTTCAATTAATTGTTCTGGGATATAATTAACGAGTTCGCTTATTGTCTTCATTTTATGTATATCACTAGAAATCTTTTGCGTTTTTTTTGATAAGTTAGTTATTAATTCCAATAGGAAACCGCCTTTCAATATATAAAAATTATGTTTCTATTTTCAATTTTAAGCTATTCCTTATATAATTTTTATGTTTTAAATTACATTTTATAATTCATTCCTTACTAAAAACTGCTACCCAATAATCATAATGCTTTATTTAAAATTTTTATTAGATTTAACATAATAAGATTTTTAATCAAATTTAGTATACAACATATAATCCAAATATCTATTTCTAAATTATATATTGTATACTGCTCTATATGCATCTCATTTATAAACTTACTCTAAAACAAATCTGGCAGATTTCCTTTTACATTTAGAATCGCATAAACCGGGCTTGCTGAACCTACAGTTACCGAATTCGTATAATAATCGTCTCTATCTGGTAATATGGAATTATATAATATTAGTATTTTATCACCATTTGTCAGTCCATCTCCAATTGGTATATCATAAGTGCTGGAATTATTATTATTAATCTCGGATATCTTTGATAAAGTCCCACCGTTTACTTTATAGACCTTAATGTTTCCATCAATTAATCTATTCTTATCTAATGCTAATTTTATAGTTGTACTTGTATAAAAATCAAAGCTTATTGCCATTGGTACAATTGCTTTTTTAGGAAATGTTTTATCATTAGATGGCTCTATAATTGGATTCTTACTCTCATTATCAATTCCACCATAAATTCCATGATTCACAATTATTGGTGATATAACATCAATAGTTGGTGTATTTATCGCTCTAGTTATACCCTTATTTATTCCCGTATAACTTATGGTATTTGCTAAATTATTAATATCAGTATTTTCTTTAAAGCTTAAATGCCCAAGTTTATTAGGTTTAATAGTAAATGAAATGCTTGTAGACTCTGCGTGCCAAACGCCATTATTATTTTTATATTCCACGTTAGGTACTGCAATACTTCTTTTGTCACCACTTCCCAAAAGCCCACTTACCGCATCAAAATTTCCATTTAAATCAAGATTTAATTTAATATCGCTAAAATTATAGGTTTTATAAAAATCATCATTTATTCTATTTGCTAAATTGTTCATCACATAATTTTGCGTTGCATTATTATTTCCCTCTTTCACACTAATAAAGTAATCTTGACTTGTCCCACCTAAACTTGTTGCTAATTGATTCAAAGTCGGTGATGGGTCTGTATTAACATCATTAGTGTTTCCTAATGCGAGACTCAAAACCTTATATCCATTATTTCGTATATTATTAACTTGCGTTTCAGTATAATTAACATTACCAGATGAAATTAATATAATATATTTCTTAGCATCTGATGTGTCTTTTTGCAAAATCTCATTTGCCTTTTCTAAGGCTAATCCTATATTTCTCTCATTAGAAGTTGAAAGGGTAATATTTTTGATCACATTATCATTAAGTTGAGTTTTATTAGTCGTCAAATCTTGATTAATTATTGCGTTGGAATTATAAGTTACCAATCCATACTTCATAGGTTTATTATTAAAAATACTATTATTTAACAAATTGTTCCATACTGCATTTTTAAACGTACCTAATTTATCTCCATCATTCATTCCAGCTGAAGTATCTAATAATATAACTACATCTTTAGGAATCAATTGTGATGACATATCGCTATATACAAAATCTTGAGGGATTATATTGTAAGTAATTTTAACTGAATCTCCAAATTTGCATGGGTTCTGCTCAACACTAGCTAAATCTACATTTATACCTGGAAGATTATTATCTTTCACGTTTATTGTTGTAGCCGGAACTTTTGTAGTCACCGTTTCTGAATTCCACGGAAATGTTATAGTTGAATTTGAAAGCACTGGTATTCCATCACCAGGTATTTTTGATTTTATTGTTATTGTAAATGGTATTGGTGGTGATGTATAGGTACTTACGCCATTATTCTCAGGACCTTTTTTATAAGTAATATCATTAAGCCTAATTGTATTTCCTCCAACAGCTTCTATAACTGCTCCATCATTAAAATTAAAATTAAAATTTATATTAGAAATAGTGTAGGTATCTTTAAGTGTACTCGCTATTGTATTAAATACGCCATTTATTGCATCAGTACCAGTTGTAAAAAAATTACTACTATTCCCGCTCATTGAGTTATGAATTTGTTGCATTTTTGCATTTCCCGAGTCATCTAGTCCATAACTGATCGAAAATGCATTATATCCCCTTGCTTTAATTATTTCTCCAATTTCTTTAGCATATTCTAAACAGTAACCATTGTCATCCGAATACCCAGTTCCTTTTAATAAATTATCATCAGCTTCCGATTTTGTAATATCTGTATAATAACTATTATACGAATTTTGATACTTGTAACCTTCATAATTTCCCTCATATGGACCTTTTCTATAATCATATCCACTTGGTGTATGATTATCATCTGAACCATAATTGCCAATAAAGTATGAACCACCTAAAAAATACCATCCATAATATTCATAATACTTTCCAGAATAATTACCATACTTCCATCCGCCTTTATTTGTTTGTCCATTATAGTATGTCGGTTCACCATCTGACATAAACACTATTGTTTTGTTAGCTGCACTATTATTACTGCTATATAAAAGATATGCTGCTCTTCTTAATCCTTCTCCTGTATTAGTTCCACCATTTGCCTTTAATCCATTAATTACTCTATTTAATTCTGTTACATTACTTGCCGGAATAAGTGCTTCATTAATGTTTGAATTTGTTGAAAATGTCACTATACCAATTTTCAAATTAGATTCGTTTTTCATTGTATCAACAAAATTTTTAGCTGCAACTTTCAGTTTTTCTATTTTTGAATCATTAATATTCCCAGTCTTAGGATCAGCCATACTACCAGAGGTATCTAAAACTAGCACAATTTCTTTTGCTGGCACGGCCATTTGAAAGGGCTGAGGGGTTATTGTTCCATGTATTGTTATATCTTCTCCCACACTTGGATTCGTTGGTGTGTATGAATCTATCGAAACTGTAAATGCTGGTTTTGATGAAACATCCGCCTTTACAGTAAACCGAGAAAGACTTATCCATCCGAGCATTAAAACAATAATTATTAAAAAACTCAATTTTCCTATAAGTATCTTTTTATCCTTAATCATATATTTCCCCCCTTCTCTATAATTAAATCATAAGGTGGATCTAAAAAAATCAATTTGATATCACATTCCTTAAGAATGTTTATTTCTAAATACAGTTCTTACTTTTATTTGGTTTTCTATAATTTCACTGTTATAATTCTTCTTTTCACCTAGAAAAATTGTAAAATCAATATAAGAAACATTGTTCAAATCATCTTCCCTTATAATTTCTGGATTCACATTTATACTTTTTACATGACTAGAAACACTTTGCCCATCTATAGTTAAAATTTCACCATTAAGATTAACTTCAATGTCCCTGTTATTTCCATCTTTATCATAAGAATTAATTTTTATTTTCTTTATACTCCCAGACGCATCATCTGCATAAACTAGTTCTTTTACTTCTGTCGCCTGCATTCCAATATTACTTAATTTTTCTTGAATAGATTGTCCTTCTCTCTGCAAGTCAGATTTGATAGTTACGTCTGAAATTATTTTGTTAGTCACCCCAAACATTTGCCATACTATTCCTAATACAACAACTGTTAATGCTACCACAATTATCAATTCTATTACAGTAAATCCTTTTTTCTTTCTAGAAAATATCAAATCTTTCTCACACCTTCATTCAAGTTTTATTTAATTATCTTCCATAAAGTATTTTTTATAAACTTATTTAAATCATATTCCACAACTAAATTAGACGTATTGCCTCCTGATGGATTTTCGCTACTATCATCCCTCATGTGTCCAAATACAGAATCAAAAAGATCAACATGCGCAGCTTGTATTCTATTTGATAATTCATTATCATACTGTATACTTTTTTGTTCACTTCCTCCACCAATATTCATATTACCTTCGGCAATTATATTCCCTTTAATTTCAACATTTCCATTAATGGTAACATCTCCAGATGTAGCAATAAATGCATTTAAAGTATTATTACTGTTAACACTTATTATTATATCTTCTCCATCTTTAACTATCTCATCTTTGTTAGAAGACTGAATTATTATATTTTTATCGCTAAATATAGCTTTCTCATTATTACTTTCTTCATCTGGTGCTTCATCTGAGCTATCATCAAATTCTTTAAAAAAAATCTTATTTTTATTCTTATATTCATCATTCACGCCATCTATATTCATTAGTTCACTTACTTTATCTTTGTTATTTCCTAATGATTCATATAAACTATTCTTTTGATCTTCTGTTAAATTTTTTCCTCCAACATTATACACTTTTGAAGCAAATTCTTTTTGCTTATCACTTACAATTGTAGGAATATTATTTAACCTATAACTACTTCCTAAAACTTTCGCTTCCGCCTCTGAAGTACCATCTTTGTATAAATATACAATTGCTCCTAATGCATAAGTATTTCTTTCTGGATGATCTGGTGTTTTTATTGGCAAATAAATTCCACCTGCATTATCTAGTTCTAGTTTATCTCCCCAATACTTTACAAAATGATTACTCTTTTTAATAACATTATCTTCATCTAACAATTGTAATGATTCATCAGTATCTGATGATTTATCCTTAAATTTCTCTTCTTTAAAGCTATCATCATCTTCTTCTGGAATTGAATATGCTATATAATTATCTTTGACACCTACAGATTCACCTGTATTATATACATTTGTTGTATTTATATGGGCTACTCCCATAATATAAGCTTCCTTATTGATTTTTATATTGGAATTTTCATTTCCATTAACTATGATGCAACTAGACGTTCTCCCTAATGGTTTGTCAGTTTTATTTGTTCCATCAATTCCTGTTTGATCATTATACTTTATATTTTTATCATTAACTCCATAAAATTTATCAATTGTAATGTCAGTATTATCTGCCTTTAAAGTCATGTCGTTATCCACTACAACTTCTCCTCCATTGCCATCTACTTCCTTAACATCTAATGTCGAATTCATAGAATGTGGATCATCCGCTCTTTCATTGCCCGCATAAACATTCATTGCATACAAGTTTCCATTTATGGTTGCATTAACATTATTTCTAATGTTAAAAGTTTTTCCCGTAATAACATCTCCGTTAAATACAATATCTTTATTAGAATCAGCATTTAGAACCACTCCTCCAATATACTTATCATATGCTCGAGATTCTTCATTTCCATCTAAATCTTCATAACCATCACCTTCAACATAGATGTTACCTTTAACAGAAAAATTAGCATTGTCTACATTTATATTTTTTCCAACAATAATAGCTTTATCATTCATAAATGTATACTTAGGCAGTTCCGTATTCCTCTCACTAAATGCTACATCTTTATAATCTGGAACTAGTAAGTTATAAATTGTCTGAAGCTTCCTTTTAGTTGTTCCATTAGTATCTTCTGTACTATACTGTGACGTTATCTTTATTGTATAGTTCCTGCTTGAATACTCCTTACCATTCTGTAGATTTGCAGGTACTTCTTCATACCCGATTCCATCATCATCATTTACAGTTTGTCCTCCAACAAATAGATCAATTGCACTTGTATTTTCCGTATTAATACTTACACCTTCATAGCTCTCATTTCCATTACTATCTACAGCAACATACTTTAATCCTTTTATAGATTTTCTTAATTCATTTTCATTATTTGGGGCACTACTTTCCTGTAGATCTCCACCATCTATAAAAGTATAAAAAATTCTTTTAAAATAGCTATCTAGCATTTCATTTTTTTGAGCCTCCAAGCTTTTTATTTGTTCATCCTTGTTATGGATTGAATCGTCTTTTCTTATACTTTTTATTTCATCATCTATGGCCGTGATGTCAGGCGATGTTTTATATATTTCTGTCTGCTTAGTTCCATATATAGTTGCTGCATCAAAAGTTTTTACCAGTATATCATAAGCAACATCTAAACCTGATTCAGATGAATATAAATTTTTTATTCTTGTACTTTCTGTCATTCTCATTTTGTAATCACCAACTGTCATAGATACCATAGCAGTTGCAACTGTGATTAAAACAAATGAAATAATTGCCACAGTAACTAAACTAGATCCTTCTTTTTTTCTTACCATTTAATCACCGCCTAATTCTGATTTATATTTTGACTAGTTCTACTAGTAAAAATAGTCTTTGTTTCACCTTCTATTGTTTGAGTCACTACGATATCTATGTCATACAACCCTCCAAGCTTTGAGTCACTTTTTGTACGATTGTCGTAAACTCTAACATTTCCAAGTTTAGCATCTATATTTACATTCAAATCATTTGACTTTTGTAAACATAAATTCAGAGGCATACTATCTTGATTATACACAGTTATATCAACATTTTTCAATTTATTGGAATTTGATGCATTTAATACTTTGTATTCGTCGAAATTCAAAATCAATTTTATTGGGCTGCCATTGTCTGTATCATTCAGATTAAAACATCCATCTTGTAAAATTATATTATTGTACTTGTCTTTAATATCTAGTAACTTACTATTTACTCCTGTCTTAGTATTTATAACAAGTTCTAAAGTGTCATCTGAATTATTATAATTCAATTCCCCATTTTCATTATCCGACTTAATTTTTACTGGGTTGTTATTTCCACTTAATGAAATATTAAAGTTATTGGTTCTAATTGTTGTTGTCTCTTTATTGAGATTTACTGAACTATTTTTTTGAATTTCAATTTTAGCTTTATAACCATCTCCCAGATCATCTATTATTTTATTGGATGTGACTTGGATAACTTTATCGCCAATCTTAATGGCTGTAATATTTCCTGAATTGTCTTCAACTGGAACTATATCTCCACTTTTAATTTTTTCAAATAGTTCTTGTCCTTTAAGTGAGGCGGTTTGTTTGGTTCCTCCATCATTATTCTGTTTCATTGTCAATATTACCATTGAATATATTGGAGTCATTAATATTGCAAATAATGCAAGACTAATTATCATTTCTATTAAAGTGAATCCTCTATGTTTTTTTAATTTAATTTTCACAAATTTCACCCACTTTTAATTTACGCTCACATTTTTACTATCTCCATCAATTGAAACTCTCGGATCCCTTATATCATCTCCAGTTACATTGACCTTAACCAATTTATCTGTATTATTAATTATTTTTAACTTCACCCCTGATTTATCATCATCTGATACTCTGCTTTCACTAGAGATATTCACAACTATATTATCACTGTTTGGCACAAATTCATTACCTAGATCATTATAGCTAACAGGAATTTTATCAATATTTGTTTTATATTTATAATAATACTTATCATCTCTTTTAGTTAATACAATCTCTGCATTTTGCTCGTTATTTCCATCACCATAAGCATAAGTGGTTCTCAAATCATCATTTGCCTTTCCTATCATCAAAGTTGGTAGTTCTGAAGTTGATGATTTTACTCCAACCATAAAGTCACTTACATCTATACCAGATTTTATTCCAGTCCCGGCAGCACTTCCAACATTAAAAGGTTGCGCCTTTCCATACATATTGTTAAGATCCCATTTTAAATATCTATTTGTTTCATCATCAATTTTTGGAATCGAGTATATTATTATATTAACTGCCCCAGCCACTTCTTCTAAATTTTTTTGGGTCATATCAATTGTATATACTGGAATTTTCCTTTCATAATCTCCAAGTGATTTTAAAAATTTAACTACATTTTCATAGCTTCCATTAAAATCAATATTAACTTTTAATTGAGTTACAGTATTCTCTTTATTGGAATTAGAGTCCTTTGTTGATTTTTTACTGCCAGTATTACTTGCATTAGCTGAATTTTGTTCACTGCTATTATTAGTTTTGGAGTCAGTATTTTCAGCTGTAGCATTTTTTTCTCCCTTTGCTTCACCATATTTATAATTATACTCATCGGCATCAGCTTGGAGTGAGCTTTCAGGTAACTCTTTATCTTTTTCTGATTTCTTTATTGATTCTATTCCTTTAACCTCGGTAGCCTCAAATTTCATGCCACCTTCTAATCCACTTTCTTTAATTAATTTATCAAGTTCTAATATTATATGCTCTTGACTTATAGTTGGATAAAAGGGTCCGGCTTGATCGGTTATCTTTGCTTTTAATGTCTTAACCTTACTCTTTTGGCTTTCCATAGAATCTATCGTATTCCTTGCCGTGTTATATTTCTGTTCAATTTCATTCTTAACTTTAGTTTTTTCTTCTACACTTTTAACTAAGGCTGTATATCCAAATTGGTAATATAAAATACCTATTCCTAAGATTCCTAAAATAAGCAACATCACTTTTTCTCTTTTACTTATTTTCATATTACTTAGCCTCCTTTAATACACAAGTCATCTCAAAGGAGTAATCTTCACCTACCGTATTACTTTTGCCAATTGTCCCCACTTGAACACTTTTTATTTTAGATAGATTCTTTAAATTATGTTCAAATTCCCCGATGGCTGCCCTACTATGTGATACTCCACTTATAGTCACATCATATCCTTCAATTTTAAAATTTTTAAAAGAAATATCGCTTGGAATAGCTCCACATATATCATTTAATAAATCATCTGTTACAATATCATTTTTTTCAACAGAACCTGCAACATCTGCTAATTTGTTTTCATATTTGCTTAAAGTCTCTATTTGTCCATTTACTTCATCAGCTTCTTTAAGTTTTTCCTGCATATCTGATGCATTTAATTTTTCAGTATAATTTTTTATTTGACTATTTAAAGTAAAAATTTTAACTGAATTTATAATAATTGTTGTTAAAATCACTAAAGTCAATATTCCGTAAGCTATATAAAAGTATATTTTTTCATCCTTTTTTTCTTGATTTTTTCCTTGATAATAACTAAAAAAGTTTATATCTTTCACTTCTTAATCTCTCCTCTACAATCTTATTATTGAACCTATTGCATTAATAAAATTGTCGATAGATTCATATGCCGCATTAGTAGTGTTAAAATCTATTTTAGCTATACTCTTAATTCTTACTACTTTTATTGATAACTTCGATGTCATATATTCGCACAATCCTTTAATCTTAGATGTACCCCCATAAATAAATATCTTATCTACACCAATTCCCATATTTTTATTTTTATAAAATTGTATTACTTTTTCTATTTTATCAATCCAGTCATCAATTTCGTTTATTATGACTTTATTTTGAGTATCAAGCCTATCTTCTTTTAGGTTTATATTTCTCTCTTTGTATTGTTCAATCTCATCTTCTGAAAGATTTAGCACTTCAACTAATATTTCGTTAAGATCAGTCCCACCTGTTTTTATTATTCTTGTAAATTGCAAAATTCCTTCATTATATATGTTAACATCAAGACTCGTTGCTCCCATATCTATAAAAACAACTGATTCTTTAGAATTATATTCATATTCATTAATAGCATCTATATAATTAATTAACTTGTTTAATGCATTATAATTAACATCTAATGCATATGGCTTTAAATTTAATGCTTCTAAAAGCTCATAATATCCCCTAGCCATTTTTTCAGGATATGCTATAGCACGAACACTTAGCTTTTTATTGTCCTGAAATTCTTCTTCACCTAAAATATTAGTTTGAAGAACATAGTCGTCTAAATTTATAGGTAAGTATTGTTGAATCTCATACCTAACTACAGTTTCAATTTCATCATTCTCTACTTGTGGTATTGTAAGTTCTCTATTTATAATTGAAGTAGAATTATTGGTACATATTCCTTCTTTAGCAGTTATGGAATTTTCCGATAAAACTTGCTTCAACTTAGAAATAAGGGCTTCTTGATTAACTATTGCTCCATCTAAAATTGCTCCCTTAGGTGTAGCAACCTCTATAAATTTATTAATAGTTAAATTCTCTTTATAATAAATTCCTTCAACTATCTTAGTAGTTTTATTCCCAATATCAAAAGCCACTACTTTTCTCTTTTTCTCTGACTTTTTAAAATACTTCTTCTTATTTTTATTATTATTTTTCGACAATTTAGATTTGATATCTTTAATGTCAAGATTCATTAGTTCTTTAATTTTGTTAAAATCTAATTTTCTCTTAAACTCGCTACTATTACTAAAATGAATTTTTTCTTTTATTCTATTCATTATTTCCCCCACCTATTTACCCTTATATTTTAAGTGTATAGAGTAAAGTGTAAAGCTTATTTTAGCTTTACACTTTTAACAAACTTGAATTTCCTAACCTACATATTACTATTAGCTGTATGATTCAGAATTTGGATATATTTCTGTTCCATCCGTCCCAGCAGTTACTACTATATCTCCATCTGCTTCAACTTCAACGTGAAATGATACATCAGGATCTAACTTAGTATGAGGCATATTTGAATCAGCTCCATCAATTTTAGTAGGAATATTGGTATCGCTTGGAGTAGTCCCCTCTGCAACTAACTCAGCTGCTATACCGTGAATATTCTTAGCAGTAGCTATATCTGCCTTTATATTTGCATTTCTAGTAATTTGACCAAATTTTGGAATAGCAATTGCAGCTAATATTGCAATAATAGCAATAACGATAATTAATTCTACTAAAGTAAACCCTTTCTTCTTTTTCTTTGATAGTTCATTCATTTTTCTGATTGATAAACTAGTCATCTTAATTCCTCCTAATTTTTATATAATTTATATTTTATAATGCACTGTGTTTTACACGTGTATTATTTTAACTTTTTTAAATTTTAGTATAACTATCATACATTGGAAGCATTACAGACATTATAATAAATCCAATGACAAGTCCCATTACTACTATTAATATTGGTTCCATTAAAGCAACTGTTGCCTGTATTGTAGTTTCCAATTCCTCATCATAAAAATCCGCTGTTTTATTTAAAATTTCATCAATAGATCCTGTTTCTTCTCCAATTTTTATCATTGAATAAAGCATTTCTGGAAATATGCCTGACTCCCTCATTGAAGTATTTAACTCTTCACCTTTAACTACTCTTTCTTTAACCTTTTTTAACGCTTTTTCGGCTATTTTATTTTCCACAACTTGCGATACAATATCTATTGCATTTATTAGAGATAATCCGCTTGCTAATAATGTAGATAAAGTTCTTGTAAACCTAGATACTATAACCATCTCAGTAAACTTTTTTATTATTGGAAGTTTAAGCTTTATTCTACTTAAAGCAATTGAACCATTTTCTGTATTAAAATAATATTTTACACCAACAAAACTTAATATTATAAAAACTATAATCCATATAAAATTTTCTTTTAGGAAATCTCCGCTGCCAAGTATAAGCCTTGTGGACCATGGCAATACTGTTCCTGTTTGTTCAAATATGCCTTTAAATGTTGGCATAACATAAGTTAGTATAAACACAACTGCCACTACTGCTACTAAGCTCAATATAATTGGATAAATCATAGCATTCTTCACTTTATTATTTATTTTATTTTCCTTCTCGTAATGAGTTGCCATTCTTTGCATTATACTAGTTAATGTACCACTAGCCTCACCAGCTTCAACCAAGCCAACTAAAAGTTCTGGAAATATCTTTTTTTGTTTTTTCATTGCTTCAGACAAAACTCCACCTTTTTGAACTTCTTGTTCAATTTCCACAATTGCTTCCTTTAGTTTTTTCTTCTGGGTTTGTTTAGATAATATATTTAAACAAGTTAATATAGGCACTCCAGCATCTAGCATAGTATAAAATTGCCTACAAAAAATTGAGATATCTTTAATCTTAACCTTCTCATTGAAGCTCAGTTCTATTTTACTGCTTTCAATTACTTCCTCTACCATTAAAGGGTAATATCCATTTGAGGATATAAAATCTATTACTTCCCCCTTGGAATCTGCTTCTCGCATACCTTCAATTTTTTCTCCATCTGCATTCATTGCTCTGTATTTAAAATTGGCCACTTCTATCCCCCCCAAAAATTAGTATGAATAAATTTCTGTCTATTCCTTAGTCATGGTTATTGTTGCAAGCTCATCCATTGTCGTTATACCATCTATAACTAACTTCCTGCATTCAGCAACTAATGTATTCATTCCATTTTTTATTGATATATCCCTAAGTATATCTGAATCTTTTCCTAGATTAATAGCTTCTCTATGTTCCCTTGTAATTTCCATAACCTCATACACACCAGTTCGTCCAACATATCCTGTGTTATTGCAATATCCGCATCCTCTACCTTTATTTAAAATTATCTGCTTGTCCTTATCGATTCCAAGGATTTCTTTTTCATATTCCGTAGCTTCATATGGAGCATTACAATTCATACATACTTTTCTAACTAATCTCTGAGCTACTATTCCAACTACTGACGTAGCAACTAAATATGGTTTTATTCCCATGTCAACAAGCCTTATTATAGATGACGGAGCATCGTTTGTATGAAGTGTACTTAAAACCAAGTGACCTGTTATAGCCGCTTTAGTAGCAATCTCCGCTGTTTCATTGTCTCTAATTTCACCAATCATAATTATGTCTGGATCTTGCCTTAATATACTTCTAAGTCCACTTGCAAAAGTTAATCCGGCTTTATTATTTACACTCACTTGATTTACTCCATTTAGCGTATATTCAACTGGATCTTCTACAGTAATTATATTTATTTGATCATTGTTTAATTCGCTTAAAATTGTATACAATGTTGTAGACTTACCACTCCCTGTAGGTCCTGTAACTAATACTATTCCATGTGGATTTGAAATAATTCTATCTATCTTCTCTAGATTTTCATTACTCATTCCTAGTTTATCTCTACCTATATTTCCCATAGATTTGTTAAGTATTCTTATAACTATTTTTTCCCCATTAACTACTGGAAGTATTGAAACTCTAAGGTCTACTTCTTTTCCTCCTACACTAGTCATTATTCTTCCATCTTGTGGTATTCTTTTTTCTGCTATATTTAATCCTGCAAGTATTTTTATTCTTGTTACTAGTGGACCTAAGCTTTCTATGTTAATAACATTTACAGTCTGTAATTTACCATCTATTCTATATCGTATTCTCACTTCATTTTCAAATGGTTCTATGTGGATATCTGATGCATTTAGTTCTATGGAGTTCTTAAATAAGTACTCTACCATTTTTACAACTGGTGCATTCCTAACATTATCCATTTCATCTATATTAACTTTTAAATTCTTTGCTTCAGAGCTTTCTTTTGAAAGTTGTTGAGCCGCCAAGCTAACCTGCTGACTGCTATAATATATTTCTATAAACTTTTTTATGTCATCTTTTTTAGATATGTATGATTCTATTTCGAACCCAGTAGATATTGCAACGTCATCTATTGCATATATATTTAAAGGATCAGATAACGTAACCTTAATTTTATTATTTTCAAATCCAAATGGTATCAGATTATATTTATCACATAAATTTTTAGGAATTATGCTTATAGCTTTTTTATCAAAATTTATTGTATTTAAATCTACTTTTTTAATTCCTGTCTGTTGTTCTATTGCTTCTATTATGTCTTCTTCAGTTATAATTTTACTATCGAGTAGTATTTCTCCTAGCTTCTTCCCTAGTGTCCTTTGAGACTTTAATGCTTCTTGCAATTGATATCCTGTAATTTTTCCCGCATTTACAAGAATATTACCTAGTCTTCTTTTTTCAGTTGCCATTCTGAGTCTCACCTTTCCTATGAATTATGTATAAAATGCGGCATAGCACCTTATAATTAGTATAAGTTTGCTATATGATTTTCACAAGTAAAGTTATTGTAAAAAAGTGTATCTTTACAATAACAAATCCCAATACATTTTTAATATCTCTGCTCCGTAGAACATTGAAATCAAACTTCCTATTGCTATGAAAGGCCCAAATGCTATTTTTTCTTTTGCCTTCTTTAATTTTAGTATCAAAACAATTATTCCTATTATTCCACCTAGCACAATTGCTAGAAATAAGCCTAATAAAATTCCTTTAACTCCTAAGAACAATCCACACACAGCGGCTATTTCAATATCACCTTCGCCCATTCCTCTTGTTAAAAACACTATTAGTCCTATGATTATTGCTCCTAGTATTCCTCCTAGAATTAAATCTATAACATTATTCTTATATAAAACATACTGTAATAATATAAATAAAATGCCAACTATTCCTCCAAAAATCGTGGTGCTTGTAAATACGAACTGAGTATCAAAATCTATAGCACTAATTACGATTAAAAGAGATACCAAAATACAATATTTTAAGGTAATCAGATCTACTCCAAACTTTACATACACAATTAAATACAACAATCCATTTAAGATTTCTATAAGAGGATATCTTATAGAGATTTTTTCGCCACAATACCTACATTTTCCTCTAAGAAATATATAGCTAAATACAGGTACTAGATCTAGTGGATTTAAGTTATGTTTACAAGTTGTACAATGGGAGGGTGGGAATGCAATTGATTTTTCTATAGGAATTCTATAAATACAAACATTCAAAAAACTACCTATAACTAGTCCTAAAATACATATTAATGTATAATCCAAAAAATCACCTCTCATTGTATATTTTAATATTATTTAACTTTTTTGTAAACGTTATTGTGTACAAATTTGTATTTTATTCTCATTTTTTCAAAAATATTTAATCAAAATTACATTAAGACAATAAAAATTCATTCTCTTATTTTAATCATGGTAGCTAAAGTATCTCTTCAATATATCCCTACTATATTTGTAAGTATATTACAAATTCTTTAAAAAATATAAAAACCGGCCTTTATAAAATATAAAGGTCGGTTGCACTACTAACTCACCATATATAAAGTGCCCAATTAAAATATATGGATCAAAGTTTCCTTATGACAAAATATACTTGTTATTTCTTTTATTTCTTGCATAACATATTAAATGTAGCCAATATATGCCATAGCAATTATACCATAATGATCATTATTTGGTCTATCTTGTTCAAAAATTTTTCTTCTAAAATATTATTAGCAATTATTTACTGGACAATCCTATATTTTTTATCACTTTTCATATAAGCATTTAGAATAATTGCCATATATATTTCTATTCCATAATACCATGTTTACAATTTTTTTACAACTATTGAATAATATTGTTAATCATGTTTTACATATCTACACTAAAAAATGTTAGTTTCCAATCTAAAAAGAATTAGAAAATTGAATTTACAAGAAAATGCGTTTTATTTATTTAATTGTTTACCACTCCTTAATTTTATTTAAGAAAACATTTATACTCAATTAACATTTTCAATATCATTTTGTAATAATTGTTTGTTATAATAACTTTGTAAGATAATTTCTTACTAATTATTTATCCTTCTATTAATAAATATAATAACCGTTTAGGGATAGCTTGTTGTACCAGCCAAGCTATCCTTTTCCTTTACAGTTAATAAATCTACAGGTGAGCAAAAAAAACACCTCCAATATCAATTAACTATGCATATCGATATCGGAAGTGTTATAATTTCAATGAATATATTATTATCCAGTGGTTTTGCATTTTTTAGTAACTTAAAATATTTTTTTCTCCCTATCCTTCTGCTTCTGGTAATTCAGCATTGTGGTAAACTTCTTCGTCGTCATAAAGTAAGTCTAACATCTTTTGAAATTTCTTAGGATCTACTTCTTATATTGCTGTGTATATATCTGGAATCATCTTAACTGAAGACTCTAATAACTAGATACCTTGTGCTTATAATGCTTCTCTAACTGTTCCGAACTCTTCATGTGCAGTTGTTACTACAAATACTTCTTCCTCTGATGCGGAATCTTCAGCACCAGCATCTAAAGCAATTATCATTAATTCATCTTCATAAAAATATAACCTAGTAATGTATATACTAAGTTCTCTTACATTTTCCTTTATCTATTTTCACTCTTCATTCTTTCCACTGATTCAATCCAATCATGCCAAGATGCTGGGTCTGCTGTTCTACCTTCATCTATAAGCATTATATCTCCTAGCAATCCACCAATATCATCTGAATTAGTTCTTTGATAATACTTCTCTAAAAAATTTATCATTGATTTATAAGCTTCTTCAATTGTTAAATTCATATTATCGTTTTTCATATCCGTAACCACCTTTTCTAGGTAATTCATTTTCAAAATCACATGAGATAACAACCTTATCTCCTATTAACCATAAATTTTCTTGCACAATTGCTATTCTGCAAATATATTCTTCTTGTTTTGTATTTTCCTTTTATTAAAGTCTCCATTCTTCCATTTTTATTTTCTCAACTCTCAGTTATTATATTAATTGTATTATATTACATAGTGCTTTTTTATACAATTAAACTTATGTCTCTATAATAATCAAAGAATACACTTGCTATAAAATATCAATTTTATAATTTATATTTCTTACTCTCTTTTCAGACCAGTTCTGCCTTACATTTAATTCAAACTAGTAAAATAATGTAAAACTGTTTAGAATATTATAATTTTTGAATATAAAGTATTAAAACCTCGCCCAAATAATATATTTACTGGAAGATAATGATACCATGTGCTAAAATATAACTTATGTGCACTTTAGCACTAATCATAAGAAGTTAGTACTTGGGGGTAGCATTATGCATAATGAAGATCACTTATATAACCTGAATGAACAATCTTTTTTAATTGTTAGTAACGATACTGTTGTTAAAGTTAACCAATTCTTCGCTAATTTAACTGAGTATTCAATGAATGAATTGTTAAATAAAAATATTACAGACTTATTTAAATTTTTAAGGATTGGTTCTAATTTTGAAATTGAAAATATCGACGTAAAATCTGATTATTTTTTATTTACAAGAACTCTTGAAGTAAAATTTATTTATATTGAAGTAATAAAAGAAATAGATAAACAAATATACATTTTTAAAGAAAAGGTAAAGTCAATATTTGAAGATGAGTCTAGTTATCTTTCCCAAATACTCTCAGACAATTTAAGCGGAATAGCTGTTTATAGTGCGCCAGACTTTACTCTGTTAAAAGCTAATCAAACATATCTTAATTTTTATGAGGCTCCATATAATAGGCAAGAAAATGTATTGGGTATGCCAATATATGATATTATTACAGGATTTAAAGACAGCTCTATTGAGAATTTGTTGAAAGATACAATTGCAAATGGAAAAACTAAAGTATTGAAAGAATTTATGTATGATAAATATAAAAGAGGTGTAACGTATTGGGACTCTACCATAACTCCATTATTTGAAGGTGGAAGAGTAAAATACATTGTTTGTAATGCTTGTGATGTAACTGAAAGAGTTGTTCATCGAAAAGAGATTCTAAAGCAAAAGGACGAGCTTGAAGCAGTAATTGAAAATATTAATGATGCAATTTTTATTTATGATACAGAAGGAAATCTTTATACACTTAATAAAGCTGCGAGAGATTACTTCCCTAGTGAAAACTTAAAAAAATATGGTGATGGATATGCATACACAAAGTTTTTTTCCTTTGATAATACAGAAATACCACCAGAAGAAAGACCTTTTCCATTGATAAAAAAAGGACACATTGTAAATGACTACAAGGCAAAAATGGTACAAGGAGATACTATTAGATACATAAATATTTCAGGTAGGCCAGTTTACAACTTAGACCAGAGTGTTCGACTAAGTATTGTGCGTAGTCGTGATATTACAGAAGACATTAGGAAGGAATGTATTATTAAAGAACAGCAAGAATTACTTTTAAAAAAAGAGAGAGAGAAGTCAGAAGCGCTAAAAGCATCATTAGAAATGAAAGACGAGTTCTTATCAATCATATCCCATGAGTTTAGGACTCCTTTGAATGTTATTAACTCAGCTATTCAGGCTATAAATTATATATGCAAAGATGAATTATCAGATAGAGCCAAAGACTATGTAAAAATGATAAAACAAAATGTCTTGAGACAAATGAGGCTTGTTAATAACCTTCTTGATATTACTCGTGCCAATTCCGGTAATATTAAAATAAATAAGAAAAATATCGACATCGTACACCTTACAAAATCCATCACTGAATCTGTTAATATATATGCTTCGGAAAAAGGTGTTTCTGTAACATTTGTATCTTCAATTACTAAAAAGGTAGTAGGGATTGATGATGAGAAATATGAGAGAATACTATTAAATCTTATCTCTAATGCTATTAAGTTTTCAGTAGAAGAAAAATCAATTACTGTGAAAATGCGTTCTGTAAGAGGTAGCATATGCATTGAAGTTAGTGATAGAGGCATTGGAATACCTGAGGAAAAGATAGATTTAATTTTTGAAAGATTTGGACAAGTTGATAGTTCTATATCAAGATATGCTGAGGGTGCAGGCATCGGTTTATCCCTTGTAAAAAGATTTGTTGAAGCTTTAGGTGGAAGTATATCGCTTAAAAGTAAATTAGGAAAGGGCAGTACCTTCACCATCCTTCTTCCTTGCGAGAAACTCGTAGAAAAGAATACCGACAAACCTATGATAGATCTACTTGGTAACCGTCTTATAGAGATTACCAATGTAGAATTTTCTGATATTTATTTTTAAAATTCATTAAAATAATATCGTAAAGCGGCGAACTTTTGCTCTAATTTGCTTTTTTGAATAACATGTATTCGTAACAAGCTGCTAAGACGCATCAAGGACTTACTTTTAATAGTAAGTCCTATCTAAATAATTTATATCACTTACAGTATATTTTTCCTCGAAACATTCAATCAAAATTTAGTAAAAACCTTCTTTACTATGGCATGGTTCACCCTTCACTATCCTAAACCTTTAATAACTATAGAATATCGATTTTATTAGATAAAAACATCTCCTATCGGGGACTATGAGTTTTGTGAATTTTAAAACGGAGAGGATTCATCCTAATCAATCCAATATGAACCTTCTTCTGTTTTCGTTTCTCCCGAATAATAAAAATCTGCATTACTGGAATCCCCTTTCTGTTACTCGTTTCCCTTATATCATATATCACTCCATATTTCTTATGCCATATTTTCCATACCTTATAATTAAACTGTTTTTTTACATCACCATCTGTAATTGAGCATAATTCTAAACATCTAATACCAGTTTCAAATTATAATTTTGTATCTGTAATTCCAATATAAATTCCTCTAATATATCCTTTAACAGCAAAAAAACCACCTCCTATCTAATTAAGATAGAAAATGGTTTCTAAAATACTACATACATCAATCAAATTATGTAAAATTGAATGTACATCGTAATCAATATCAGTTTTTACAATTTTTCACAAACTCCTGAAACTAAGTCATAGCAATAGCTTCAGCTATTATTCATCCCATCCTTCAGGGAATTCAGCGTTGTGGTAAACCTCTTGAACGTCATCGTCATCATCAAGTAAGTCTAACATCTTTTGGAACTTCTTAGCATCTGCTTCATCTATTGCTGTGTATGTATCCGGAATCATCTTAACTGAAGCCTCTAAGAATTCAATGCCTTGTGCTTCTAATGCTTCTCTAACTGTTCCGAACTCTTCAGGTGCAGTTGTTACTACAAATACTTCTTCTTCTGATGCGAAATCTTCAGCACCAGCATCTAATGCAATCATCATTAATTCATCTTCATCTTTATCTTCTTTTTCAATGACAATTTCACCTTTTTCTTGGAACATAAATGATACACAACCTGATGTACCCATGTTTCCGCCGCCTTTTGTAAATGCACTTCTTACATTTCCAGCAGATCTATTTTTATTATCAGTAAGAGTTTCAACTATTACAGCTACTCCACTAGGTCCATAACCTTCATAAACTATATTTTCATAATTAACTGATGATAATTCCCCAGATGCCTTCTTAATTGCTTTTGAAATAGTATCATTAGGCATGTTTGCTGCCTTGGCTTTTGCAACTACATCTCTCAATTTTGCATTTATATCCTGGTTAGCTCCACCATTTTTAACAGCCATCACAATTTCTTTACCTATCTTAGTAAAAATCTTACCTCTTTTTGCATCTGTCTTGCCCTTTTTTGCTTGAATGTTATGCCACTTTGAGTGTCCTGACATATGTTTTCCTCCTTACTTTATTCGTAATAATTATCTCTATTTTTATAAATATATATTGCAATTAAGTCCCTACATCTTGATCTTATTTTAGCACTTAACTTACTAAAGTTTTAAATATAGATTCATGTTAACAATATATATAATATCTATTTGTACCGATTCTTATTACAAGTTATTCATTTAATTAATTATTTTTTCTTTAAAATACAAAATCCAACAGCTATTATACCACATTTTACATAAGTTCACAATTATCCTATCACCAAATAATTTTCTATAAGCTTTATTAAAATATAACATTATATTACAGCCAAGTCTCTAGCTTTTTAACACAATTTTGGATCTAATCCATTAGAATTTAAATGAAAATTTATCATTATAGCATATATAAACCTAAGTTCTATGTTATAGAAAATTTATTGCTAAAACTACATTTTCACTTTGAAATAAAAACCTCCAGTAGTAGTTAATCATGAATAATAAATTTTATAATTAGCTTGTATTCTCATTCTTTTACAAGTGTCTCGTTGAGCTTTAAATACGTAACTATAGACATCGCAATTATTAATTAGACTTATTCTGTGAACATATTTCCATATTTACTATATATAAATGATTATCTTTCGTTAGAAATCATAAATATATTTGTGGAGAAAACATTTGAAAATGAGCTGTTAAAGGTTCTTAGCTGCAGGTTGTTCCATTTTAGCTTGTCAAACTGAAAGTTGGAGCATGCTAAAATGGCTACAACCTGCTGCTTAGAACATTCAGCGATATTTTCATAGCTTTTCGGAATCAAAATATTTATGATTTCGGTAAGTTAACGCATAAATATAATTTTAAAATTGGATGTCTATATATAAGCAACGAACCATAATGAGTATACTAATTATATCCTCAAATATAATCTATTTCCCTCTTTAAAATATATGTCCTCTTCACTTTTTCTAACTATTACTTTTCCGTTAGTAACTTCTACGATCTCGTTTTCTATATCTTCAGCCATTAACTTTTCAGCTAATATATTAACAACTACTTTATCGCTGTATTCAGTATCTTCTATATGCCAAGAATTTTGACCGCATGTATATTGAACTTTTCCAAAAAGATCATATTCCATTTCAAAACTTAATTTCAAGCCTTCAACTTTTTCCACAACTCCAGCTGATTTTATTGCAATACTAGCACCTTTTGTATAGGCTCTAGTTAGACCACCTGCCCCTAAAAGTATTCCGCCAAAATATCTCGTAACAACTACTGCACAATCTGTGACCCTACTTTTTTTCATCACTTCAAGAATTGGTATTCCTGCTGTTCCCTGTGGTTCGCCATCATCTGAGTATCTTTGAATATTCATGTCTTTGCCGATTATATACGCTGAGCAATTATGCCTTGCCTGCTTGTGCATATTCTTTATCTCATTTATAAAAGCTTTAGCTTCCTCTTCATTTTCTACCCTTTTTGCATAACCAATAAACTCTGACTTTTTTTCTTCAAATCTATCTTCACCAAAGTCTTTTACTGTAATGTACGACATATCAATCTAGCTCCTTTTCAATCTAAAATCAGAATATATAGTACGCATATTGATTTAAAACAACTTTATACATACTTAAATAATTAGAATATTACGATACCTTACTATGCTGCATTTTCACTGGATATTCTGAAGAATATATATTGTACAGAATATATATTGTACAGAATATATATTCTAATATTGTTTAAAATATATATTCTAAAATTCTTAAGAATATTAACATGAAGTGAAACTCAGCCTCAGAGGGAGTTTTTAGGTGCCCCTTGATGGTAACTCTACCACTGAAGGTTAGTTGAACTTATCTAGTGTCGCGTGTCACACTGTTATCTCCCACTTTAATAGAATATGGGAATATTACAGTACTAGACATCCGATAAAATCTCTCACTAGTTAATTTAACTTGTCATATCTAAGTTCCTTAGCCAAAATTAATTCTTCCTTAAGTATTTTCATACCTTTCTCAATCTTTTCCTTATCGGTTTGATAAAAGGCTATCCTAAAAGAATCTTGTCCATCATTTTGTGATGTAAAGAACATAGCCCCTGGAGTAATATATACATTTTTCTTTTTAAGTTTTATAAAAAGTTCTTTAGTATTAATCTTAAACTCATCTTTTAAAGTTATATAAAAATTCAATCCACCTTTTGGATCATTGTAGGTTAACATATCTTTAAATTCACTATCTAGAATTGTTTTTAAATGCGTATACCTTTTTATATATTCATCATTTAGATTTTTAATATTCTTTTTCCACTTATTACTCGAAATATATAATTCCAAGGCTCTCTGCATTAAACTTGAAGTAGTTATATCTGTATTGTGCTTTGAATTTTGAAGAGTTTCACTGAATACTTCTGGTGCAACTAAGTATCCTAATCTTATTCCTGGAAGAAATATTTTCGAAAAACTTTTTATATAAATTACCCTATCATTTTTATCAAGCCATTTAAACGGCACATATTCTAATGAATTTTCATATATAAGTTCCGATAAATAATCATCTTCAATTATGTAAAAATCATAAATTTCTGCAAGGTCTAAAATTCTCTTCTTCTTTTCTATACTATAACTTACTCCTGTTGGATTTTGAAAATAACTCATTGTATAAAAACACTTTATTTCGTTTTTCTGTAATATCTTTTCAAATTTATTTAAGTTTATTCCATCTTCATCAATTGGCACTTCAAACAAATTAACTTTTCTCCATTTAAATACTGATAATGCTCCTACATATGTTGGCTTTTCAACTATTATATTATCATTTATATTTAATATTCCTTTAGATGCAATATCAATTCCTTGTTGAGCACCTGATATAATTATTATGTCTTCATTGTTTAATTTATTATTCCAAAATACTTTATTTATAGTATAAATAAGATTAGTATATCCATTTCTGTTGTCTGAAAGTAATGCATTTGCTCCATCTCTTTCTAAAACTTCATTTATAATTCCTTTTAAATCATCAATAGGGAATAGCACTTCCCCTGTAGTCTCCCCAGTAAAATCTATTACATCAGTTAAATCTCCCATGGATATCTTTTTTAATGCATTTGAATATTCTTTTCTAAAATTTGAAGCAACTTCTTTTCTTTTTGCATAACTACCGCTTCCTACCTTTTGATAGGCATAACCTTCTGATTTAAGCTTATTGTATGCACTAACTATAGTAACATTATTTACGCCTAATTTTTTTGACAGCTCTCTTATTGTTGGAAGTTTGTCTCCTTCTTTTATCTTTCTTTTATCAATTAAACTTTTTATATAATTAGCTACTTGAATATACTTAGGGATATCATCATCTTTAAACGCAAAATCTTTATAAATATCCATAAAACTCTCCTTTAATTGATTGTAAGACTATTTTTTTGATTGTGCCTCATAACTCTTGTATGAATACACATTCTCTCTAACTAATTTTTCATTAGAAGGCAAATCCAAATTTTTAGTATCTTTCATTATCAATTTTCTCTTGTATAATTCCTTTAGTATATCTTCTATTTTTATATTAAATTCTTTGAACTCATCACTATTTTTTATCTCAAAGGAGCTTAAAAATGCATTTTTTTCATATAAATAGTCTAGTAAAGACTTAGCTGCCTCATTTATATTTTCATCTAGAAAATTCTCGATATAATCTACAGCGTTTTGTATATTTTCCTTTGCGCATTTATCATTAAACAAATTATCAACTATAACATTAAATTTATTATTTAAGTTTATAGCCATTTTTACTGCGTCTTTACTTACAGTGTATCCATTTAAATTTAAATATAACTTAGCAAAACTATCTAGAGCTCTTATTAAAACTTCATAAGATGTAAAAACACTATTGTTTTGCAAATACTTTTTAGTTACTCTAATATCTTTTATAACATTACCTAAATACACCAAGTTCCAAGTTTCTCTGTATTTATCTAAACTATATTTGGCTTTATTAAAAATGCTCTCAATTTCATCATCTCTTGAAAATATTATTTTAGAAGATATTAGTAAGTTCCTTATAACTCCCTTATTCCCATTACTTTCGTATAGTTCCAAAAAGCTTTCTTTATTTAGGACCTTTATATGTACCGGTACCCCTAGTATTTCAGAATATATGTCTCTAACATTATCAAATATATCCTTATATACAATGAATAAATCTATGTCAGATTCCTCCCAAAGATCACCGCTAATTATGCTTCCAAATGCAAATATAGCCAACACTTTTTTATTGGTCTTCAATACATTTATTAACTTTTCAGAGGATTTCTGATATTCTAATATGGATTTTGACACTTAATTTCACCTTCTTTTACTAAGACATTGTATACTTTGTTTATCAGATGGCTATCACCTAAAGCATTTATTCATTTTAATTAAAAAATAACAGTTGCAAGCTTCTTGAGATCTTGCCTTTTAAGGCATAAGTACAATTAAATTCTAGATAAAGCTTAATCACATCTGAATCAAAGTTTTACTTTATAACAAACTTACTAACATTATAACGTAAAGAAATATTTATTTAAAGGTACTACTTTACAGTACTACTCAAATCCATAATATTCGAATAAAAAAAGATTCTTAAATATAATATCTAAGAATCTTCTGTTCTATTCACAAATGGCGGACAATCTTTATCCATTTTCTTTATCTGATGTATGTAAATCTTCAAACGCCTGCTTAATGACTCTAATATCTGATTAAGTTCGTGATTCATTTCATAAACAAGCTCCAATGATTCCCTTAGTTCTTTTCTCTCACCAAAAGTATTACTTTGTATTACCTGTGCAACTCCTGCTATATTTAAAGATGATATAGAGATAAAGTATAATGCATCAAGTAAAGGACGTACCTCTCTAGTAAAATAAGTTAAACTTATCTGCTCGACTCTAATTGAAGCAACATTAGTTTGAGCTGCACTTATTTGTGCTATTGCTGTACTCATATTTGATAATTGCGTTAATACTTGATTCTGCATATCTCTTAGTTCATTATTTAAATCCGATGATACATTTTCATTACCAGCGGCATCAGTCGCATTAGCACCTGTACTTCCCTGATTCAATGCCCTCTGAGCAGTTCTTAGGGATCTTGCGCTTCTAGGATCTAATTGATTTAATGGTCCACTTGTTTCCATAAACTATAGTCTCCTATAACAATTCTTATTTAAGTATATTACGGAAGAACTATATTTATTATTATATTTAATCAGTTAACCTTATATCTTAGCGTATTCCTGAGTTTTATTAAAAACTTCATCATCTACTTCTGCTACCATATATGTTCCATTATCTTTATATTCTTCTTCAAGTATTCTAGCATTTCTATGTAAGAAAGATTGAATATCGCCTTTCTCATAAGGTATTAAATACTCTACTTTTCTATAATTATATGGCAATTTTTCCTCAATTAAACTTAGCAATTTATCTAAATTTATTTTTTCTTTAGCCGAAATTTCTATTACATCAAAATTTCCTACTGCAAATTCTTTAATTCGCGCTTTTTGTTCTTCAGTAGCTTTATCTATTTTATTTAAAACTAATATTGTTTCTTTATCTATAGCCCCAAGCTCACTTAAAACTTCATTTACAGCATTATATTGATCTATTGCACTATCTGAAGATACATCTATTACATGGCATAGAAGATCTGAAAATATAACTTCTTCTAAAGTTGATTTAAATGCTTCCACCAAATCATGTGGTAATTTCCTTACAAAACCAACTGTGTCTGTAAGAGTTATTACTCCTTTTTTACTTAGAGTTACAGCTCTTGTTGTAGTATCTAATGTTGCAAAAAGCATATTTGCTTCAAATACTTTTTCCTTAGTTTTATTTTCATTTTTTGCTGCCAAATCACAAAGTGTATTTCTTAAAGTTGATTTTCCTGCATTAGTATATCCAACTAAAGATACTTTAGGAATATTTTCTTTTCTTCTCTTTTCTCTTTGTACTTCTCTAGTTCTTTTTATTTTCTTAAGCTCATCTTTTAAATCATATATTGTTTCCATTATATGTCTTCTATCTGTTTCAAGCTTCTTTTCTCCAGGTCCTCTAGTTCCTATACCACCACCTGTTCTAGATAATATAGTTCCGAGTCCCTGTAATCTACCTAATCTATATTTCAACTGAGCTAGCTCTACTTGAATTTTTGATTCTTTAGTTTTAGCCCTTGTTGCAAATATTTCTAATATTAATGTTGTTCTATCTATTACTTTGGCTCCTAATGCAGCTTCTAAATTTCTAACTTGAGATCCTGAAAGCTCATCATCAAATATTATTACATTAGCTCTTTCTACCTGCCTCATAGAAGCAATTTCCAACACTTTACCTCGTCCAATAAAGTATGCTGCATCAATTTTACTTCTGCTTTGGAATACAGTTTTTAAAACAGGTATGTTGCAGGCTTCTGTAAGCTCTGCTAATTCCTCTAGACTTTCTTTTGTATCAGAACCAACTAATATTGCTTTTTCTTCTGTTTCCTCTATGACATCATTATTCTTAATTAAATTTTCTATAAATCTTATCCTATCTAAAATATTTATAGACATAATTTCATTTAAAGAAAGATTACTTTTTTCTTCTGTTTCTAATTTATTGTTATATAAACTAAGCATTCCCAAAGAAAAATCTATTATATTCCCATCTGTTATAGCCACTGATATAATTGCATCTAGCTTTAATTTTAATAGAGCTGTTAAATCTAGCGCTGAAAGATTACAATAACCATTTGGATGAGTATGTATAACTCTAACACCTGATAATCTCTTTTCATCTATATCTATTATTGGAACCTCAACAGATGTAGAATCTCCAATTGCAACAGATGTGACATTACCTTTTCTATTTATAGCTACACTGATTTCTCTTTCAATAAAACTAGAAACTCTAGAAATAATATTTAGAATTTCTTCATTACATATTTCATCCTTTAAATTTCTTATAGAATAAATATTCTCTAACTCTTCTATTAAAGATTTTCTAATTCCTTCAATATTTCCATATATCATATAAACACCTCACATTAGCCAAGGGATATTTAAGAAAATAACAAACCAGTATGTTTATCTATCTCGTGTCATACTGCATCGTTAGGTTTACCTTGATAGTTCTTTATAAGTTAAACCTTCCTACTTTCCTGACGCAAAATATACATATTAGAAAAGAGCCTGTATGTTGCACATAAGAACTTTTCATTACATCTTTAACTCGCTATTTTCCTCATATCCCTATCTTGACAACTTTCATATAATTTTATACTATTAATTCATTAATTATAACTTTAATAATCTACACTTGACAATATACATTTTATAAATTTAGAGTAAATTATCACATAACTTGAAAAATATGCAACAATTTATAAATACCTATGAGTATTTTATCTGTAATCATATATATTGCAAAAATAATTCTTCATCATAATTCTAAAAATATTGCAAGAATTTTAGCCGTAATTTTGAATTGTGAAATGTGCATTGTGAATTGCAACATAATATATTATGTATTCTAAAAAATTAAATTCATCAAAAATAAATTCAAACTATCAGTTATTGTAAACCAAATAGAATGAGTTATATTATTTTAGAACTTATATGCTAATAATAAGCTGTGTATTTTTAAGGAAATGTGTACATTTGAAAAATAAATATAAAAGGAGTTTTTTAAACATGGAAGATAAGAAACGTAACATTCTTTTTTCTGAAGAACAAATTAATACAAGAATAAAGGAATTAGGAAAAACTATTGCTGAAGATTATAAAGGTAAAAAACTTTACATTTTATCTTTACTTCGTGGAAGTTTTATCTATGCTGCTGATTTAGCTAGAGCTATAGATTTAGATGCTAAAATAGGATTTATGACTACATCAAGCTACGGACATAGCGAAACATCTTCTGGGTCTGTTAAAGTAGTTAATGATATCTCTGATAATATTGAAGGATGGGACGTTCTTATAGTTGATGATATAGTTGATACTGGAATTACAATGGATTTCGTTTATAATTACATAAAAGGTTTGAACCCAGCTTCTGTAAAGACTTGTGTTCTTCTTGATAAACCTTCTCGTAGAAAAGTACATATACAACCTGATTACTGCTGTTTTGAAATTGACGATGTATTTGTAGTTGGATACGGATTAAACTACGGGGATTATTATAGAAATGTTCCTTACGTATTTAACTGGGAATAAAAACAAATAGGTAAGGCTATTCAATTTAATTTTAAGAAAAAAGGTTATAAGGCGAATTCTTATAACCTTTTTTCTATGGATATCCAAATTAAGACCTAAGTTTATATATTCACTAGAAATTATAAATATTTTTGTGAAGAAAACATTTGAAAATGAGCTGTTAAAGGTTCTTAATAGTAGGTTGTTCCATTTTAGCTTGTCACACTTAAAGTTGGAGCATGCTAAAGTGGATACAACCTGCTACTTAGAACCTTCAGCGATATTTTCATAGTTTTTCGGAATCAAAACATTTATAATTTCGGTAAGCTATAGCATAAGTCTGGGTTATATAATGTTTATCTATACCTTTAATTTGTATCCCCACTCTTGCTCTGATCATTTGTAGGAAATCCAAGAGTTGTATTTGGTATTTTTCCAACTATGATTGTGTCTGAAACCGGAACTTGTGTGCTCACCTCAGCATCTTGATTCCTTAGTGGAAGTCTAAGCCTGATTTTAGCTGTAACATTTAAGTATATCTTATGCCTAGTTTGATTAATTCCAGCACTTTCAAATTTAGATTCATAACTTGTACTTATATTTCCTATAGGCTCTATCTCAACACTTATCTTAGGGCCAACATTATAAAAGGCACTTTTATCACTCATCCAGCCTAAAGGAACTTTTATTGCATTGTTCTTCATATCACTTAATTCTTTATTACATTCTGTAGACAATTCAGCTGCTATATAATTCAATTTTCCAGTATCCGCTTGAATTAAAATTATATTGCCTTGGTTGTCTTTTTCAATTTTTACCATCTCATCATACTTAAAATCTTTTGATAAAATATCTACACTTTTTTTATTTATTATATCTAATGTTTGGGACTTTGCCATTATTGTCGCTATTTCTGTCACAGAGGGCATGACCCTTTGATCAAAAAACATTACAGTTATGTTTAAAATGACAATAATAACTATAATAAGTACTATAAATGATATGTATTTATGCGTTTTTCGTCTTGTATAATATTGCATTGTCAACACCTTTATTATTGAGTTATTTATTTAATCATACTATAATTATGCTATAATGATATAGAATATTATTAAATTATATACCTTGTAATTTTAGGAGGATAAAATGGCAATTAATGATAACGTGAAAAAACCAAACAATGCCCCACGAAAAAAAAAGCCATCTAAAAAGAAGAAAAAGAAATCAAAAAAAATTTTTAAGGGCATATGTTTTGGTTTTATATTTTGTTTTCTTGCAATGTTAGTAGTATGCGCAGGTTATGCTTTTGCTATTATAAAAACTACGCCTCCTCTAAATGTCGATGCTGTATTAACTTTAAACCAACCTTCCAGTATATATGATAGTGCTGGGGACTTTATGGATAATATGCAGACTGATGAGGAACGTTACGTTATAGATTCAAGCAAAATACCATCTAACTTAAAAAATGCTTTTGTATCCATCGAGGATGAAAGATTCTACCAACATAATGGAATAGACATTCAGAGAATTGTAGGTGCAGCTTTTTTAGATGCAAAGAGATTTGTTACTGGACAAAAAGGACTACATGGAGCATCTACACTAACTCAACAATTACTTAAAAACACAATTTTAACTAATGATGTTTCTATTGAAAGAAAGATAAAGGAAGCTTATTTAGCTATTAATTTAGAAAAAGCATTAACAAAGGATCAAATTTTAACAGCTTATTTGAACACAATCCCCCTAGGTGGTCATGTGTATGGAGTAGAGGCTGCATCTTTATTATATTTTGGTAAAAGCACACCTGATTTATCTTTGATTGAATGTGCATATCTAGCCGGAATTACTCAAGCTCCAAGTTCATATAGTGCTTATAACAATCAAAAGGATCCAAGTCCTTATATTAACAGAACACTTACCGTTTTAAGTCAGATGCATAAGCTTCAATATATTGATGACGCTCAATATGATAAGGCCGCTAACGATGTTAAAAATGGTGGTCTAGTATTTAAATCAATTAAAAAGGATTATAGATTAAATTATGAATGGTTTGTATATCCTGCTGTGTCTCAGGTAAAAGAAGACTTAAAGGAAAAATATAAATATTCAGATGAAGAAGTATCTAAATTAATGGTTAATGGTGGTCTTAAAATCTATACAACCATGGATAAAGATCTTCAAGATTTTACCCAATCTACTTTAGATAATTATAAAAACTTAGGAATTAATAACAAGGAAAGCTACGATAAAGATGGTGTTCCTTTATTACAAGCGTCCGCAACAATAATGGATTATAGAAATGGTCATGTTCTTGCAATGGTTGGGGGACGTGGTAAACAAGGTCCGCAATCAATAAATAGAGCTTATAATGATTTGCGTCCTATCGGATCGTCTACAAAACCATTAACGGTATATGGTCCTGGCATAGATCAAAAAATTATAACTGCTGCAACACCTATAAATGATGCACCAATACCTCCTGAAATCGGAAAGAAGTATTCTCCAGCAAAAGATGGTCCTTATAATCCTCTAAATTCCCCTAATGAATATTCAGGACTTATGACCTCAAGAGATGCTCTTACGCATTCAAAGAATACTGGTGCAGTTTTAACAGAAGATAAGATCGGTATGAAAACTGGTATTGAATACGGTGAAAAGCTTGGTCTAAAGTATAACGCTGCTTCTAAGTCATCAATGGCAGCTGTTGCTTTAGGACAATTCAATAACTCTCCAAGTGATAGGGACGGTGGTAATACATCTATCTTAGCTGCTGCATATGGCAGCTTTGGTAACAACGGTATATATACAGAGCCTATGCTATATACAAAAGTAGTTGATTCTACAGGTAAAGTTTTACTTGATAATACTTCGCCAAAACAAGCAAAAGTTTTTTCACCACAAGCTGCATATATTCTATATGATATGTTAAAAGGACCAGTAAATGAATACAATGCTACTGGTGCAAAGTGGGGCAATATGCCTGTTGCTGGTAAAACTGGTACTACTTCTAATTCCACAGATTTATGGTTTGCAGGACTTTCACCTTACTTATCAGCTTCTGTTTGGATTGGATATGATAATCCTAAAGAACTCCATGGTAGTTCAAGTGGGTGCGCTGTTGTTTGGGGAAAATTAATGGCTAAAGCTCATGCAAAGTTAGAGGTAAAAGATATAGAAGAGCCTAGCGGAATAGTAAAAGCTAGTGTTTGTAAGGATTCTGGTGAACTTTCAACCCTTTTCTGTAATTTTGACCTTAGAGGAAGCAGGGTTTATGAAGAATTATTCATCGATGGAACACAACCAACTTCAAATTGCACAATACACTCTGGTACTAATCGATATAATTTTAATAACGGATCTTCGGCTAATTTAAACCCTGCAGATAATAATTCAAATTCGGGTAATGCCCCAGCAGATTCCGAGACTCCTCCTGCAACTAATAATGACGCACTAGCTCCACCTGTCGTTGGTAGTACGGAACCTTCACAGAAAACTGAAAATAATAATGAGAATAATAATTCAAATTCTAATAATGCTAGCACTGGTGGTAACAAGAATACTACACATAATTCTTACGGACCTGGTAGTAACAATCAGCATCCACCAACAAATAATTAAATAGCTCAAGTATGTTATGAATTTGCTAAATTTTAAATTTCTATAAAATAAATAAAAATAGAGGATAATCAAATATCAGATTATCCTCTATCTTTTTATTTATTTGTAATAACTTCTTTTTCAGCGCCATCTTTTAATATATTTAAAACATTACCGCTCTCAGCGCTAATAAAAAACTTCCAACTAATATTTGCCTCCTTATCATTTTTACCATCTATAGTTACAATGTAACAGACTTCATATATTGGATTTTTTTCTTTTTCCATTCTATTATCTGCATAAACTAAATCAGTTTCATCTTTAACTACAGTTTCTTTATTGTATTTTTCAAAAGAGTCAACGGATATTTTTTTTGCTTCTCCACTAGAAATATTTATTACAGGATCTTTACATTCCCTTTGCATTGTAGAGTTGGAATACCCATCTAGAAATCCACTTTCTTTATCAATATTTAATTTTATTTCATCGAAATAAAACGGATATCCATTCTTTTGCTTTGTATATATGAATGAGTAATATGGCAGCTTTTTAGCATCCTCATTGCTATTAATTGTCTTTAAGACCACTTCTCCATCATATATGTTCTTTAAGTACCCTTCTGCTAAAGTTCTAGCATCTTGTAAATTAATTTTTGTTGCATTTGCTGGAATTTCTTTTTTTGCAAAACCTATTACATTATTATCTTTATCTAAATCTATACCAAAACCTTGAGTTACTATACTTCTATGAACTAATTCATTCTGACTATTTAGCGTCCTTCTTCTTTCATATTTTATAGATTCTAAATTTTGTTCAGTATTTATTGCATTAATTGAATATAACCTAGCCATAAAATCCTTAGATGCCCTAATATCTTTTGCACCTGGACCAATCAGATTATACAGTATTATGACTATTATTATGATGAGACAAACTAAAATTATTCCCCCTATAATACTCGCTTTCCTTAACTTCATTAATTACCTCCCTTGCAGACTTAACATTGCTATTCTATTTTATTATACCATATTTTTATACTAGTCACATTCAAAAAAATAACAATTCCATCTGTTCCAACAGCCAATCCAAATTTAATTCATCAGAGCCTTATTTAGACTATTAGACACTACAAACTGAATAATTTTATAAAGAATGACTATATAATTTAGAACTCATATATGTTGCAATTCAAAATGCACATTTCACAATTACAACTAAAATTCTTATAGTATTTTAGGAATTATTATGAAGGATTATTTTCGTAATATATATTAGAACTTTGTACTTTCAATTTCCATGGTGTTCAACTTCAAAACTAGATTTATTAGATGAATATATTTGTAAAATTTCTAATACTTTAAGCTCGTATCTTCACTAGAAATCATAAATATATTTGTGTAGAAAACATTTGAAAATGAGCTGTTAAAGGTTCTTAGCTGTAGGTTGTTCCATTTTAGCTTGTCAAACTGAAAGTTGGAGCATGCTAAAGTGGATACACCCTGCTGCTTAGAACCTTCAGCAATATTTTCATAGCTTTTCGGAACAAAATATTTATGATTTCGGTAAGTTACCACATAAATTTAGTTTTACAGTTGGATATCTATATTCTCCACACACAAAAAGGCCTACTTTAAATACTAATTGTATTCTAAGTAGGCCTTTTTAAATCTAATATTCAATTATTCATTCATTTAAAGTCCGTATTTTATATTTCCGGAAACCATAAAGCAATTTCTTCTTTAGCACTTTCTACAGTGTCTGATGCATGAACACAATTTTCTGTCTTACTTCTAGCATATCTATGTCTTATTGTTCCTTCTTCTGCATCTGTTGGACTAGTTGCTCCATTAATCTTTCTTATTCTTGCTACAGCATCTTCACCTTGCAATATTAATGCACATAGTGGGCTCCTTGTTATAAACGTTATAAGTTCCTCATAAAAGTCTTTTCCTTTATGTTGACTATAATGCTTTTCAGCAATTTCTCTTGTAGCTCTCATAAGCTTTAGGGCTACTATTTTTAAACCATTATCTTCATAACAACTTAAAATATTTCCTATTATATTTCTTTCTACTCCATCTGGTTTAACTAATACTACGCTTCTTTCAATCATACGAAGACCTCCATATAGTGTAATTAATTCATATTATTCCCTAATACATATACATTATACTAAAGATTCTGAAAATTTTAAATACTTTTGTGATTATCATCTAATTTTTAGATGTATTATGATATAATAAAAAAATAAATAATGAAATATATGTTAAGTTATATGAATCACTATAGCTAGGAACAATCAAATAAATAACAAGTATATTTGCCATCCTATTTTACATCATTGGAAGCTCGACTCACATGCGCTCACTGAGTATTCACAGAGTAAGCGGCCATCATCAAATCACAGATTTGAATGTCTGCTTAACTAATTCACACCAAATCATAGATTTGGTTTCTCTGCTCATCAGCAAATTGACCTAATAGGCCTGATATGAGAAAAACATATTTTATCAAAAGTATCGATTTATAAAGGAATTGGAGGATAAACACATGATTAGATATTCAGCAATAGTACAAGGAAGAGTACAAGGTGTTGGTTTTAGATATTTTATTCAACTTACAGCTTGCAAACTAAATTTAACTGGTTGGTGTAGGAATCTTATGAACGGAAATGTAGAAATTGAGGTTCAAGGACTAGAAACTAATGTCTTATCTTTCGTTTCCGAAATAAAAAAAGGAAATGGATTTGCTAAAGTTTCCGATATAGATTTAAATATACTTCCAGTATTAGATGGTGAAAAAAAGTTTTCAATTAAATATTAGTCAAAAAATAGAATGTATACATAACCCAACTAATACCTGAACTTATACAGATAACTCTCCGAAATGAATAACATACTTTTGTTCCAGTTTCTAGGTAATTCTGATGGGTGATTCTAAGTCTATAAAGTTGCATCCAAAGTGCTAGCCTCAAAGAATAAGCTTTGAACTAGCACATTTGGAACAACTTATAGCCAAAGAATCACATCCATCATAATTACCAATGAAACATTCCACAAAAGTATATTACTCATTTCTATCTGGAGGATATTTCATAGTTTACGTATAGTTTATGATTGGGTATCCATACTATAGATATCCAACCCAAAAGATATACCTATACTTTAATCTTTGTGAATTATACTAGAAATTAGATACATGTTTGAGAAAGCGGCATTTGAAATTGAGTTGTGATAGTTCTTAGTTGAAGGTTGTTCCATTTTCTGCTTGTCCTAAACTTGTTTTTGGAGCATGCAGAAATGAGTTCAACCTTCCACTTAGAACTATCCAGCGAAAATTTCACTAGTCCGCTGGAACAAATTTGTATCTAATTTCGGTTTTCCCACACATAAATATAATTTTAAATTTGGATATCTATAAGAATTTAGCTTATCATACATTCTATTGTTTAATTTCTATTGCAATTATTCTACTTCTAAATCTTTTATTCTACCTCTTTTCTTTAATCTCAATAATAATTCCTTTGGATCATTATTTATTATAAGTTCTTCCGGGAATTCTATTGATTCTAGCATATTAATAGCTTCTGTAAATTCCCCAATACGAGTACAAAAGTGCGCATCACTATTTATTATTAGCTTAGTCTCATGTTCCTTACATAGCGATGCTATTTTTGTACAATTACCTAAACTTCCAATTCTAGATGTTGTAAATGAGCTATTGTTAATTTCTATTAAAACATCATTTTCCTTAGCACACTTTATTACTTCTTCAAAGTCAACTGGAACTCCTGGATTTCCAAGATGACCAATTATATCAACTTTTCCACTCTTTATTACGTTTATAAAAGCTCGTGTATTTTCTGCAATATTTCCAACTTTGTAAACTTCATCATGTATACTTCCAATTACAATGTCCAATTTCTCTAATGTTAAATCATCCATGTCTAAGCTTCCATCATAATCAATTATGTTAGCCTCAGTTCCATAAAGCATTGTAACTCCAAAAAGTTCTCTTGGCAGCACCTTATAATTATTGAAATACCATATATGCGGAGAATGTGGCATAGTAATTCCGTGCTCTGTAGTACCAAGCACCTTTATTCCTTTCTCCGAAGCAGCTTTTGCATTTTCCATTAAGGTTGAGTAAGCATGGCCGCTTGCTATAGTATGAGTATGCACATCTAATGCATATTTCATTATATCACCCCATTTATCTATTTTTGGCAAAACTATATATGTTGCAAAAATAATTCTTCATCGTAATTCTAAAAATATTACAAGAACTTTAGCTACAATTAATTGTGCGTTGTGAAATGTGAATTGTACATTACAACAAATATAGTTTATAAAGTATTTAATTATTATTTTTCTCAATTACTATGTTATCATATTTAAATTTTTATTCAAATACGATCAGGCCTCAGAAAACATTTACTTAAAAATAATTAAAAGTTGGATGCATTTATAAACATAAAATAACAAATACAAAATACTATAATTATTTTTCATAATAAGTATATTGTTCTCTTATATTCTCTATTAGTTCAATATACTTAGCGGAGATGTGGTTAAGTTATACAACTATAATTCCCCAACAGAACAGAATATGATATTAATTGAATTGTGCCAAACAGAACGACTGTTAATGTGAACAATGCAAATTACTATACAGAACCTTATTGTTATAGAATCAGTATGATGAAAAATAAACTCAATATACTAACTTATTATTTTTTATTGTATCGTCTTCTTCTACTTCCTATTTTACCTTTATCGCTCTTGTCTTTGCTTTTGTTTTTATATAAATATAGAACTATAGCAATTACTGCAAATATTATAAACAAACCTATTATTATAAGCATTATCTTGGCATTGCTGCCTAATTCCTCTACCTTTTCATAAACTGGCTTTGTAGTTTCTTTTTTCATTTTATATGTTTTAATATTACCCTCTTCATCTATTATTGCGCAGTCTCCATTAAGTTTTTGAAACATATCCGTTACACTTAAGTAATTTAGTGAGTCCTCTAATACTTTATTATTTGGTGATGTTAATACAAGCATTACCTTTTGGCTATTATATTTTGATATATCAAATTGGAAGTTTGCAATCTTATAGCTAAAAGGGTCTGTTAATTGAAGCTTTTCATTTGATAAAAATTTTGAATAGCTTTCATCATACTTAAACCATAATTTATCATTTATCTCTGAAATCAATTTATTAGTTTTTGGTGTTCCATAGACTATTACATTTTTCTTTTTATCATCAGCTGTCACATTTGAATTACTGATAACTTTAAGATCTCCATTGTTGTAGGCAACATCTTTTCCTAAAAAACCAATAACTTTTCCTAATGAATTCATTTCTTTAGAACTTAGACTATCAGGCACAATCATCGCAACATCATTAAACATTTCGTCTTTTACAAATGGTGCACTGTAACTTGAAAAATAATATCCTTCCGTATCGTTATCACCAATATATAAATACGAATCTCTTGTAACAAGGGCCCAAGGCATAGCCTCTTCTCTTTTTTCACAATATGTATCTTTTAAAATTAAATCAAAACCAAGCTTTATATCTAAATAGTTTGTGTAACTTATATCATTTGGTAAACTAAGCTCCAATTCATCATTTAAAGCCTTACCCTTATCAAGTTTTTTACTTCCTATAGGTGTATTATTAACGTACACTGTAACTAAAGATTTATCAAAATCAAGATTATCTGAATATCTCATAAAAATTTTAAGCTTATCGCTTTGAGAAAAAACCTTATTTTTAGGAATACTATAGCTTATTCCAGCTTCTCTTCTAAAAACACCTTTTAACTGTATTTCACCAATTCCCATATTGTCAAAAGTGATTTTTCCACTTTTAGTATCTGGAACTGTATCTACCTTTAAATCTTTATTTACTTTATAAGTATCACCACTTAACTGAGATATTAACTCTTGGTTTCCCAGTGCTTTAACTCCTCTTATTAAGTTGTCATCATCATTACACAAAATCATCATGTTTTTAATATTTGTATTTTTTGAATACAATGAATTTGATATTTTTATAAGACATTCATCACTTTGATCATTTTCTTCTGTATACTCATTAGGAAAACTATTAAATTTTCCAATAAATATATTATTGGTATTTTCTCCTTTTTGAAAATCTCCATACTTAGTTATACTTATTTTATTTTCATATTTATCATTTAGTTTTTGTAAATATGAATTTAAGATGTATGCAGCACTAAGCTCTGAATCAGTGTAATCATCTGGAATTATAATTAATAAATCCTCTAAATCACTATCATTATCATAATTTTTTAAAAATGGATATGGAATATCAGATATTTTATTATTGGAAATAATATTGTTAAAGGTTGTTTTTATGTTAGTACCATCTTTTATTACAAACCAATTAGCTGAATTAACATCATCTACACATGGGTCCTCAGATGATGATCTTAAGTAAGCTTCTATTTTTAATTCACTAGATCCAGTTTTTATTAGCTCCTTTGGTATAGATACCGTTAACTGCTGAACCTCTGAATCTGCTCTGTAATAAACTTTTTGAGAATAAAAAGGAGTTCCATTAACGGATAATTTTATATAGGAATTTTTACTATTATCAATTAATTGATTTATAGAAAAATTCACTTGAACTTCAGCTTTAGTATTTTCCCACCATTTATCTACATTGAAATATATACTATTACTTGAAAAAGTTCCATTAAAGGATATGTCATTACTTAAACTATAAGTTTTTATACTTTCAGTTGTTTCTATATTATTTCCTTCAGATGCAGCAAATACTTCAGCACCTGTATTAAATATCAAAATCGCTGTAGAAAAAATAAAACACACGAAAAAAAATAATACTCCAAAGATGTGCTTTTCATTGTTCCTCATTACTTTATTTGAAATATATCCTTTCATGCTGCTCCTCCTTAAGAAAATCTTTCTGTCTTATACCACTTTGCTTCCTTTTTCAATACAACATCCCTTATATAATTGTAAAAACCAGCCACCGAAACTATAGCCCACATTTTGCAATAAGTAAAATAGCTTAAAAATATAATCAATACATTTTTTACATTCAATTCTCCTTTTTCCGTTGAAATTGCTACCATTACTGATAAGACAAATACTAATAATGCCATAAACCATAAAATAATCTCATACCCTCCAATATGAAGTTCAATTAAATTTGCTCCTCCAAGCAAAAATAAACAGTCTGATATTACACTTGCAGATAAAAAAAAGAAATAAACCAAAGTATAATATAGAATATCAAATTTTGTCACTCCTGCTTCTAGTCCAAATAAATATTTCAGATTTTTTATTACCACATATATATTTCCTTTTGCCCATCTGTTTCTCTGCTTAAACCATACTTTAATAGTCTGAGGTTCTTGTTCATAAGTTACTGCAAGAGGCATAAATTTTATTTTATATCCCATTCTGTAAATTCTAAAGCTGACTTCTGTATCTTCTGTTATAGCTTTTGTATCCCAACCTCCCATTTCTTCCATTACTTCTCTTCTAACTACAAAATTAGTTCCTGGAATAGTGCAAAGTTTAAGCATATACCATCTTCCTGCCTGCGCCATCCATTGATATGTAAGAGTTTCTATATTAACAAAGTTTGTAAGTAAATTTACATCCTTATTTCTGCATCTAAACTTTCCAATAACTGCTCCTAATTTCTTATCTTTTATCAAAGTCTGCACCAAATACTTAAGAGCATTTTTATCAGGAGTATTATCTGCATCATAAACCGCCAAAATTTCTCCCTTGCTTCTTTGAAGACCTATGTTTAAAGCATTTGATTTTCCTTTTCCCCCTATTATATTATCAGTATTAATCACTATAAGATTTCTGCCATAATAAGTTTTTTGGACATTTTCAAGTACATCTTTAGAATTGTCGCTTGAATTATCATTTATTACTATAATTTCATATTTATCATTTGGATAATCCAATTCTAATAAAGAAATTACTGTCTTTTTTATTACTACAGCTTCATTATGAGCTGGAACTAATATTGATACAAATGGATAGCTTTCAAGCTCTTCATACATATATTCCTTGTTTACTTTTGAATAATACATATATCCGGCTATTACTAATATCACATTCATAAAAATTGTTATCCATATTACTATGAGTGAATATATAACTAAATAATCTAAAATATTCATACCATTATTTAAAAAACCTTTTTCTTTCTATATTTCTGCTTATTATAAGTATTCCTATAAATATTATTAAAGCTGCTCCACTGAATATTTCCAGTCTTCTATTAGTAAGAGTTAAATCCTCTTTAATTGGATTTTCTTTATTAATCGTTTTGTTAACAGCATTTTCATATTCTTCTGCATTAATAAATCTATCCTGAGTTACCTCTTGATTGTTAAAAAAAACTCTTACATTATCATTCTTAATTTCACTTTCAAATTTTATATAAGTGCTCATTTTATTACTTGGAATAAGATTAATTTCTTTACTTAAAACTTTATCAACATTATTTTTAAATTCTTCTAAATTGCAGTTACTTTCTATTTTTATTGCATTTTTACCGCTTATTTTTTCATTATTAATATAGTCGTTTAAATCAACTTTTTGAATAAAATTGGTATAAGCTTTGATTTCATAATTATCTATATCAATGTTAATATCTTCATTGTAATTTAGAAATAAAGTATTAGTGCTTTCTAAAATATTTTTCAAATCTTCTCTATAGAGAAATTCTTCATCAGCATTTATTCCAACTGGATAAATCCAATAATTAGTATAATTCTTAAAGGCCTCTTTAAGTTTATCTCCAATTATTTTTCCCCCTGTATCTGTTCCATTTACTCCTTTAGAATTAATTATAGGAAACTTAAGTATTACTTTTCCTCCATTTGCCTGTGCATATCTTAGAGCTTCTGAAAATCTGCCCATGGCTTTCAAGTTTTCATTTACAAATACCGGCGCTGCTTCTATAAAAAATTTAATCCCCTTATCTTTTAAATAATCTACTTCGCCTATTAAATTATTTAAATCATTAAAAGGAGTTACATTATCAAGATAAAAGTAAGTTTCAGCTTTTAATTTCAAATCCTTTTTATCTAAAAGTTCAGAAGATTTTTTAATCCAGTCAACCTTTCTTTCATATGATTTTAATTCCTCTCTTAATACCTCTATACTATGATTTTCTTCTCCTATATTTAAAATGAATATTTCATTGTACTGCCCTAAATCTTTTGAATTATTTATATTAATTTTAGCTATGTTAATTTCCTTTTCTTTTGATAACTGACTTTTAACTAAAGCACTCAATAAATTTTTTTCACTTCCATATTCCTTACTTTTATCATACAAAATAAGTATTTTCTCGTTTTCTCCATAACATTTCATGGGGTTAATAAAATACTCAGCGCCTATAAAGCAAATCAAAATTGTTATAACTCTATAAATAAAACATTTATTCATGTATATCATATTCCAATTCCTTCTCTGCCAGTCTAATGAGTTCCAATGGATCTTTTATAGAATTATCAAAGGTATAACTGCCAATTTGAATATCAAGCTTCACTTTTTTATAATGAGATCCTGTAGTAAAATCATATTTATTAATGTTCTCTCTAAATCTCTCCTTTACAACTTTCGCTCCACTCATATCAGTAATTGTCAAAAACCCAAAAGTCTTATCATCTATTATATATTTAATATCTTCTTCTCTTAAACTTTTTTCAAGAACCTGACTTGCCTGAATCAGCAAAAGCTTATATCCTTCTTTTCCTAATATACTTCTAAGTTTTTCTGCAAACTTAATCTTTACAATAAGTAAGGTAACAGGAATTTTATGTCTTGTGCTAAGCTTCATATATATTGGCAGCTCCATTAAAAGAGCTCTTTGATTTTTAATATTTGTTTCCTCATCTATCATGACTAATTCTAAATTTTCATTTATCAAACTTTCATTTTCTGTTTGAAGCGCAAAAATATTTCTTGAAACTAAAGACATTAAAATAGCTGTACTTGGAATTAGAAAAATCCAGTAATATGAGTAAAAATCAATATTTACATTTCCCCAGAAATTTAAATATAATTTGTAACTCATATAAATAAAATCAGCTGTAAGAGTAACAACTAAAGCCAATGTAACATTAGTATAATAGCTTACAAGGGCTATTATCATTACAACTTCGAGCATAATATAATTTTCAAAAGAATTATCTAATTCAAAAACTTTATAGCTTAAACATAAAACAAAGAAATACGCTATAAGTATAGTTATTAGGATATCAACCTTTTTTCTTACATTAACTGGTTCCACATATCATTCCTCCAGTTCAAAACACTTGAAAGTGAATACAAAATCAAATTTTACTTATTGTTTCTTTCATATATAGATAATTCAACTAAGACCTGAACTTATGCATATAACTCGCCGAAATGAATAACATACTTTTGTTCCAGTTTCTAGGTAATTATGATGGGTGATTCTAAGGCTATAAAGTTGTACCCAAAGTGCTGGCCTCAAAGAACAAGCGCTCACAGAGAAAGTTCGAAGAACGAAATATAAAATTTCGATTCTCACTTTTTGAACTAGCACATTTGGAACAACTTATAGCCAAAGAATCACATCCATCAAAATTACCAATGAAACATTCCACAAAAGTATATTACTCATTTCTAGTTGAGATATATTTCATAGTATAAATCTAACTTATAATTGACTTATCTATATAGATAACACAAGTATGGATTAGACTTATACATATAGCCAACCGAAAGTAAAGACATTGTTGCTTCGCAGGACTATAAAAATTTCGCTGAAAGTGCTAAATTGCAGGTTGTCGCCACTCGTGCTTGCTCCCACTTTCAGTGTGACAATCACAAGTGGAACAACCTACAATAAAGCACTTTTAACATCTCATTTTTAAATGCCTGCTGCGCAAAAATGTTTCTACTTTCTAGTATAGAATATATTTCAAAGTATAAATCAAACGCTAATTTTCAAATGTTTTCTCCATATTATGACCCTTGTGGTTACAAATATATTTATGATTTCTAGTAAAGATATGAGCTTAATAACTTAAACATATATGTTGTAAAAATGTTACAGGAATTTCAGCTGCAATTGTGCATTGTAAATTAAAACATATATATCTATTTATTGTTTTTTGATTTTATCTTAACTTGATGCTTTTGTAATTTTATAGATATAAAATATATTAAAATCAAATCAAAACTCATATTATACATAAAAACATGTTTAGCTAAATCTGCATCTCCTGCCCCTATAACAGATATTATAATTTGAGATATTCCAACTAAAAATATATAAAAATATGCCTCTTCTTTGAAAATCATAGTATCACAGTTGATTTTTCTCGCCTTTATGTATCTAACAGCTGAAGAATAACAATACCCTATTATCACAATAATTGATAGTACAATATTTCCTGTAAATACTTTTTCTTTTACTGTGCTATATAATGCAAAAAAATATGATTTAGCCCCAAATTCTTTGTTTTCAGATTTCTCGTAATTCCCCATTGCATTAGGTCTTATGGAATATCCATTATCAAAAGCTATTTTTAACATTTTAAAAAATGCCCTTGGATTTGTAATATAATAAGAGATTATTTTTGTTGTAGTAAATTTTTTATAATAATCCTCTATAAGCTGTTTATCATATAAATTAACTAAAGTCACATCATCATAGAAAGTTGTATCTTTTAATAAGGAATACTGCTCATTTAAGTTAAAAAATTTCATAACTTCATCAGGGTCTTCTTCATATAATAAAATCCCTCTATTCATTGCATGATATCCATTAATATATTGAAAATCCCCAGTTATTTGCTTATAGAACAATATTGAACTTATCACAAATCCAATAGCTAAAACCATAGATAGCCCCTTAAATAATTTTTCCTTATTTTTAAATCCTATTCTAAGACATAATACTGCAATTAAAATACCAACTGGAGAAAGCTGCTGTTTTGAACCTAAAAATATAAAAGATGAGATTCCAAACAACAATATATTCAGCTTGCTAAACTTATTGAATTCTGCCATATTTAATAAAATTCCTATGCTGAGCAGAAAGAAACTTATATTAATAGCTTCCCCATAAAAGGAATTATAATAAGCTAAATATGTTGTGTCACAAAATATAAAAATGGTTACTAACGTTATTATTAATTTATGTTTTTCTTCACTAACTTGATTTATTAATACCTTTACAATTAAATAAATTCCAATTGCCTCTACAAATAAAAACATCCATGACATGAATCTTATATCTAAAATGAAATTTTTATTAATCATCTGGCTTATGTAAACTGCTATCTTAATAAAAATCCCCTGAGTTGATATAAAGTTTTTTTCTATATCATTATTGTATTTATAAATTCCATAATGCCTATAAAAATATCCATTATATAAATCACTATCATTGGGATTTAATTCATATACACCATTTGAACTTATCACTCTATAGAAATCCCCATTATCAGCCATGCCAATAATAGGTTTAATAAATAAAGTAAATATGCCTATTATTATTACTAGGAAAAAAGCTGCTAATGGATAATTGATATTTTTAAAAATACTATTTATTCTATTCAAAATATTTTTCATCTTTCTCCTTCATAAATAATAATTTGATTTTCCTTTACTTATAGGATGTGAAACAAGTTATAAATTATTCTTTAAAATGTAATCTATATGTACATATCTTCCATGGTAGAATCATCACCTTTATTAGTTCTTAAATATGTGTTATCATTTTAAATGTATATATTTTAAAATTCGAAGCATTGGAAGGAGATTTTATGATTAAATTAGTTGTAACAGATATGGATGGAACTTTACTAGATGAGAATGGTCACTTACCAGATGGATTTACTGATATCTTGGACCGTTTAAGAGCAAAAAACATAAAACTTGTTGCTGCTAGCGGAAGACCTTATTATACGCTACAAACTAACTTTGGCCCTGTAGGAAGATATTTATCTTTTATTTGTGAAAATGGAGCTTTAGTTGTTGATAATAATGAGATAATTTATAAAAGTGTTTTAGCTAAAGATATGGTTCAAAATGTAATCAGTGAAGCTAAAAAAGTCAAAGCAAATGCATTAGTAGTATGCTCTCCAAATTGTGCATATATTGAAAATTATTCTGAAGAATATTTGACTGAAATAAAGAAATATTATACAACATTAGAAATTGTAGATGATTTAAGTAAAATTGATGATGATATAATTAAAATTAGTATTTGTAATTTGGAAGGCACTAATAATATAACTGACAGTGAATTAACCAACGATCTTAATATAGTTTCAACAGCTGCAATTTGGACTGATATTTCAAACAAAGGCGTTAACAAAGGTGTTGCTTTAAAGAGTCTTATGGATACTGATAATATATCAAAAGAAGAAACTATGGTATTCGGAGATTATTACAATGATATAGAAATGCTCGCTGAAGCTGAGTATAGCTTTGTCATGGAAAACGCTCCAGAGGACATGAAGCAATATGGTAAGTACATAGCTGCAAGTAATGTAGAACATGGAGTTTTAAGAGCAATTCTTGAATATGCTCTTTAATCACAGTCATAAGGTATTGGTATTGTGCAGAACTTAAAGTGAATCGATAAACACCCGAAATAGAATACATATATGTTCCACAGGACTAGAAAAATTTCGCTAGGTATATCTAAATGGGACGTAGTGCCCATTTATGCGTGCTCCAAATTTATTTGGACAAGCAAAATGGAACAACGTCCCATTAAGACATACCAACAGCTCATTTTTCAATGCCTGACTTCACATATATGTATTCTATTTCTTTGTTTTGCTATCACTTTAAGTATTTCACATATACCTTTGATTATTTCGCGCCTAGATAACGAGTGTAAAGTTAAACACTATCTTATATATTGTAGTATATGCCAGAAAGGAAGGTCATGCTTTTGTGGAAGTGTTGCATTGAATATTTAACCGCAGACATTTCCTTAGTAGAAGTTGTATTATTTTTGCTTGTCACGAGCTTGTCTCGGGAACACGCAGAAATAGGACAACTTATGCTATTGGAAATTCACGGTTAAATATTCTGGCAACCGGAACAAATGCATGACCTTCCTTTCGTTGTTTATATACCTAACTATAGTATCTAGCGCGAACTTCATTATAACAAACTCATTTGCTGTACTTCTGTTTCTTTGAATGAAGATATGCTGACTCCAATCAGCCTTACTTCTTCTTTCAATTGCTCACTATCTAATAGCTCTTCTGCAACTTTATATATTTCAAGCTGAGTGCCAATATAATAATTTAATGTTTTACTTCTTGTATGATTTTCAAAATCCTTGGTTTTAAATTTAAGTGTTACAGTTTTTCCACTGACATTTTTTCTATTTAAAATCTCTTCGATTTCAAAAGAAAATTCTTTAATGTATTCTCTCAATTCTTCTTTATTCTTAGTATCGAATTTTAAAGTCCTTTCTTTTCCTATAGACTTCCTTTCACGAATTAACTCAACTTTCCTACCATCAATTCCTCTTATTCTATCGTATATCTCAATACCATTCTTGCCTAGATACTCTATATAAAATTCTTTAGGCATCTTATATAATTCTTCAATATAATATATCCCCATATTATTTAGCTTTGCTACTGATACTTTACCTAAACCATGAACCTTAGATATAGGAAGAGGAAATAATATATCAGGAATCATTTCTTTTCTTATTTCTTTGATTCCATTTGGTTTATTCCATTCAGAAGCAAGCTTTGCCAAGAATTTATTATAAGATATACCAATAGATAAAGTTAAACCAACTTCCTTAAATACTCTATTTTTAATATACCTTGCAGCCTCAATTCCATCTTTTATTTTTCCTTGAGACAAATCTAAGAAACCTTCATCAATAGATACAGGTTCTACTAGTGGCGTTACTTCATTAAATATTTCAAATATCTCCTGAGATACTTTAGCATACTTTCCATATCTCCCAGATACAAAGATTCCATTTGGACATTTCTCTCTAGCCATGAACATCGGCATGGCTGAATGAACGCCGTATTTTCTTGCTTCATAAGAACAAGTTGATACTACTCCCCTTTCACTTATCCCGCCTACTATAACGGGCTTACCTTTAATATCTGGATTGTCTCTTTGCTCAACAGATGCAAAAAAAGCATCCATATCTACGTGCAATATTACATTATCCATTTTTATAAAATCACCTCTTTATGATTAACTAATTTTCAATATTTAATTGATCATGCATATAGATATCCAAATTTGAAACTAGATTTATGTGGTAACTTACCGAAATCATAAATATTTTGTTCCGAAAAGCTATGAAAATATCGCTGAAGGTTCTAAGCAGCAGGTTATATCCAATTTAGCATGCTCCAACTTTCAGTTTGACAAGCTAAATTGGAACAACCTACAGCTAAGAACCTTTAACAGCTCATTTTCAAATGTTTTCTTCACAAATATATTTATGATTTCTAGTAACGATATGAGCTTAAAATTCTAGCAATTTTGTAAATCTGTTCATCTAATAAGTCGAATTCTTAAATTGGATACCTATATAGATAACCCGACTGAGACCTGAACTTATACATATAACTCGCCGAAATGAATAACATACTTTTGTTCCAGTTGGGATAATATTTCATGGTATTAAATCTAGTTTATCTATAAACAAATTGCACTCGTTTTTTTTATATAGCTTATAAAAAAATCTGTATATTATTATACAAAATAATCTATAAGTATTTTAACATATAAATCATTAGTTAATGAAACAATAATATATGGCATAAATCTTATATTTATATTAATTGCTATACATATATATTGCAAAAATAATACTTCATCATAATTCTAGAAACATTACAAGAATTTTAGCTGTAATTGTGAATTGTGAAATGTGCATTGTAAATTGCAACATATACATATTAAAAAGTTAGCTAATTTTATTTGACATATGGTATAATAATAAAGTATTTTAAGTATAATAGCGTTATTAGCGATATTTTTATGTAAAGGAGTAATTATTATGGGTCTTAAAGAAAAAATAGGTAGTAAATTCAGTAACTATTTCCAAAATGCTTATATGGAAAAGTATGGTGACAGAATTACAAGCATATCTGGAACTGTTTTATCTGTAAAGCTTATTGAAAAAAGTTATGTTATCTTCAATAGATTAATGGTTGAAATGGTTATAAAGCCTGAAGTTGGAAAAAAAGTTGTTAAGTGTTGGTATAAAAAGAATAGATGGTTTAAGAAACCTGAATTCATTGCTGTAAAGCAAGGTAACAAAGTTATTGTTATGGGTGTTACAGGTGATAAGGATAGTAAGAAGGAAAATTCTCAAGAAGTTCAAATATTTAACTTATTAAATCTTACAACTAAGAAAGACTTAGTACCAATAGATCATAGCCAAATAAAAAAATCACGTCAACAAGCAAACAATATGATGAGAAGATAAAAAAAGGGCTAAGCCCTTTTTTTATTTTGTCTTTATTAATAAATATACACTGTTAATAAATGCTATTATCCCTGAAAAGAATAGGACTATAAGCCATTGATTAAGAGATAATGCTACTGTATGAAATACATTTTGTAAAAATGGTACATATAAAACTGAGCACATTAGTAATATGGATATTAAAACAGCTCCAACTAAATAAGGATTTGTAAATAATTTAATTTGGAATATGGAGTATCTTTCTGATCTACATTCAAATACGTGTATTAATTGAGATAAAATTAATGTACATAATGCTAAAGTTCGGCATGTTTCCAAATCCATTTTGTAGTATCTTCCTACCATGAATGATAGTAAGGTACATAATCCTATTAATGTTCCTCTTATTACTATTTTTTCAACTAATCCTCTTGCAAATATACTTTCCTTTTTTTCTCTTGGAGATTGTCTCATTATGTCTTGCTCTGGTGGATCAACTCCAAGTGCTATAGCTGGAAGTCCATCAGTAGCTAGATTTACAAGTAATATTTGTATTGGGCTTAATGGATTAGGTAAATAGAATAAAGTTGCCAAAAACATTGTTAACACTTCTCCAAGGTTACAAGATAGTAAGTATCTTATAAATTTTCTTATGTTATCATATATTATTCTTCCTTCTTCTACAGCTGCAACTATAGTTGAGAAATTATCATCCATAAGAATCATAGATGATGCTTCCTTCGTTACATCTGTACCCGAAATTCCCATTGCAACTCCTATATCTGATTCCTTAATAGCAGGTGCATCATTTACACCATCGCCTGTCATTGCAACGATATTTCCTTTTTTCTTAAAAGCCCTTACAATTCTTAACTTATGGTTAGGTGAAACCCGCGCAAAAACTCTTACTTTTTTTATTCTTCCCTCTAATTCTAAATCACTTATAGCCTCAATTTCATCACCTGTCATTACCTGATCTGCTGTATTACATATATTCAAAGATTTTGCTATTGCAAGTGCAGTATTCTGATGATCTCCTGTTATCATTATAGGTTTTATTCCTGCAAGTTTGCATTTTAAAACTGCATCTCTAGCTTCTTCTCTTGGTGGATCAATACTTCCTGCTATACCTATAAAAATTAAATTCTGTTCTAACTTATCACTTTTTGTTAGATTATCTTCCTTATATGCTGCTGCTATACATCTAAGTGCTCTAGATGACATTGCTGTAATAAAATCACTAACTTGCTTTTTCTTTTGATATGTGAATGGTTTTATTTTGTTATTCTCTAGTATAAATTCACATCTATCTATTACTCTTTCAGGAGCTCCCTTAACGTAACATGTTTCATTTGCTCCCTCCTTAGCGCCTTCCTTGATTATAACCGACATCATCTTTCTATTTGAATCAAATGGTATATCATATATCCTATTTGCATCATTTATAAAATCTTCTAAATCATTAACATCATTAAAGAACATATTTATTAGTGCAGTTTCTGTTGGATCACCATGAAGTGCTTCACTCATTTTTTTCTTTGTAAAATCATAATTACAGTCATTACAATATACAAGAGCTTTCATGAACTTTGTATAATTACTTAGCTTTTCTTTTTCAAGTTCATGAATTCTGCCATTTAAATATACCTCTTTTACAGTCATCTTATTTTGAGTTAATGTTCCTGTCTTATCAGAACATATTACAGATGTACATCCAAGTGTCTCTACAGCTGGAAGTTTTCTTACGAGTGCATTTTTCTTAAGCATTCTAGACACACCTAGAGCCAGTGAAACAGTAACAATAGCAGCTAAACCTTCTGGAATTGCAGCAACTGCTAAGCTAACGCCAAGTAAGAACATCTCTGTTATATCATTTCCTCTAATTATTCCCATTGCAGTAACAATTGCACATATCACAAGGCAAATTACAACTAGTACTTTCCCTAGAGAGTCTAATCTTTTATTTAAAGGGGATTTTTCTTCTTCAATATTTTGAATTAGGTCTGCAATCTTCCCCATTTCGGTGTTCATTCCTATACAATCAACTTTAAATAATCCTTTTCCTTTTACTACAGTAGTTCCCATAAATCCTTCGTTATTCTTCTTTGTCTTTTTACCATCAGCTTTATATGGATTGGCTTCTTTGTTTACACCAACTGACTCACCTGTTAATAGTGATTCATCAACGACTACTGATGAACTTTCTATAAAGAATCCGTCAGCAGGTATCCTATCTCCAGCCTCCAAAATAACAATATCCCCTATTGTTAAGTAGATAGAATTTATAATCTGTATACTTGAATCCCTCAAAACTTTACATGTAGGTGCCGCTAATTCTTTCAACGCTTCTAAAGATTTCTCTGTTTTAAATTCTTGGACAAATCCTAGTATTGCATTAATAACTATTATTATAAGTATTGTAATGGCATCTGCCTTATCTCCAATTATCCCGGAAATTATAGTAGATGCAATTAACACCCAAACAATGAAGTCATTAAATTGAGATAGAAATATTTTGAATGCTGATGCTTTATTATGGTGCTTCAATTCATTAAGTCCAAAGTTCTTAATCCTCTTTTCCGCTTCCTTAGTGCTAAGACCAGATGTCAACTCTTTTTCCTGTACCACAACTTTTCCTCCTAAATATAGAACTTTATATAATATATATATTTTCCATTACAAAAGTTATGCACATAAAAAAAAAAAGTGCGTAAGCACTTATAAATTCCTATCACCTAAAAAAAATAAAAGTGCGTAAGCACTTATAAAGTCTTTCCACACAAAAAAGAAAAGTACTGTGGTTCTTACTAATCCTTTTCACATTAAATAAAAATATTCTGGAGCATACTAAATATACAAATAAATATCAGAACCTCAATCCACCATATTGATTCCTAAGTATTTCACACCTAGATACCGAATCAAAAGTAAAACATATATTTTTAATTATTATATTCACCAGAAATGAAGGTCTTGCCTTTGTGGAAGTGTTACATAGAGGATTTTGCTGTAGACATTTCTTCAGTAGAAGTTGTTACGTTTTTGCTTGTCCTGTGCTTTGTCACAGGAGCATGCAGGAATGGGTACAACTTTCTACTGTTAGAAATTCACAACTAAATCCTCAGTAACCCGAACAAATGCATGACCTTCATTTCGGTATTTACATATATAACTTTAAGCTTGCTTTAGGTATCTAATGCTCAATACCTTTATTGTTTTAAAAAAAGAAAAAATCCCCTAAAGGATTTTTTCTTCTTTAAATTTATTTCATCGAGTTAACTACATTTGTAAGTGGTGGTATTACTTGTTTCTTTCTTGATAGAACTCCTGGTAAAAATGCCATTGAATCTACTAATTGAATATTAAATGTCTTTTCAACATAATCATGTCTTTCACCAGCAACTAGAACTTGTGAACCTTCTTTTAATATATCTGTTAAAAGTAACATTACTACAGCATAACCTTTGCTATCTGCTTCGCTCTTCATGTAACTTAACATTTCATCTTTTAATGGCATAAATCCATCGATGTCCATTGTGTTTACTTGAGCTACTCCAACTCTTGATTCTCCCATATTAAAAGGCTTAAAGTCTTGATTAAATATTTGAGATACAGTCTTTCCTTTTAAGGAAGTTCCAGCTTTAAACATCTCTTTTGCAAATTCTTCTAAACTTGAAATACCAGCTATTTCAGCCAACTTATGACATATGTCTTTATCTTGTTCTGTACAAGTTGGACTCTTGAATAATAAAGTATCTGAAATTATTGCACCACATAATAATCCAGCAACTTCTTTAGGTGGTGTTATATTACGTTCAAAAAAGCTTTTTCCAACTATAGTTGAAGAGCTTCCTAGTGGTTCATTTCTAAAGAATATAGGGTTACTTGTTTGTATATCAGCAACTCTATGGTGATCTATAATTTCAAGTACTTCAGCATCTTCTAATCCATCAACTGATTGGCCTCTTTCATTATGATCTACTTGAATAACTTTTTTCTTATGCTTTGAAATAAGGTGATATCTTGAGACTGTTCCTATTACTCTTCCATCTTCATCAGTTACAGGATAACTGTGATATCTAGTTTCAGCCATAACATCTTTGATATCATCAACTAAATCGTCTTTAGAAAATGATATTAAATCTTTAGTAGCCATAACATGACTTACAGGTATACTTTGAATTAATAATCTTGAAGCTGTGAAAGAATCATGAGGTGTACTTATTATAGTAACTCCTTTTTCTCTAGCTTTAGAAAGTAAATTCTCAGCAAGCTTATGTGCTCCTGTAATTATTATTAATGATGTATTAATATCAATTAAAGCTTCTTGTACATCTGGTCTATCTCCTACAATAGCAATATCATCTTTATCTACAATTTCTTTTAAACTATCTGGTTGCATTGCTGTAACTGCAATTTTTCCAGGGAATGTTTTGCAATTTTCATTTATATATACACTAGTAGCAGAAAGCGTATCTAATATATTTTCAATTGATGTATTACTTTTTCCTAATATATTATTATCCCATATATCCATAAATGATGAAGTTAAGTTTGAAATCGAAAGAATTCCCACTAATCTACTATCATTTCCAACTACAGGTAGTGATTTCAAATGATTGTCTCTCATTATATTCCATGCTGCTTTTAAAGAAATATTAGAAGTTATAGGTCCAATTGTATCAATATCTAAATCTTCTACTTTTAATCTAACTGTTTCTAAAAGTCTTGGAGCCTTAACACCAAAATGATCTAATATAAATTGTGTTTCTGCATTTACATTTCCTAATCTCACAGGTATAGCCGGAATATTACCAGTCTTATTTTTAAACTCTGCGTAACCATATGCAGCACAAATAGAGTCTGAATCAGGATTTTTATGTCCAGTTACGTAAACTACATTTTCCAAAATAATTCCTCCTAAATTTTTTGTTTTACTTTAGTACATTAGGCACATAAAATAATGAATTTGCTATTTTCATGTGCCTTATATATAGATAACCAACTAAGACCTGAACTTATGCATATAACTCACCGAAATGAATAACATACTTTTGTTCCAGTTTCTAGGTAATTATGATGGGTGATTCTAAGGCTATAAAGTTGCACTCAAAGTGCTAGCCTCAAAGAACAAGCTGTGAACTAGCACATTTGGAACAACTTATAGCCAAAGAATCACATCCATCAAAATTACCAATGAAACATTCCACAAAAATATATTACCCATTTCTAGTTGGGATATATTTCATAGTATAAATCTAACTTATAATTGGCTTATATATAAATTGACATATTAGAACAAGTATATTACTTAATTCACACATATTTATTTTACTTATAAAGTTAATTATTGTAAAGACCTTATTCAATTCACAATGCATAATGCACAATTCACAATTAATAAATAAATTTTTTGAAATTATATAAATATCCGATTTTAAAGCTAGACTTATGTGGAAACTTATCAAAATCATAAATATTTTGATTCCGAAAATCTATGCAAGTATCGCTGAAGGTTATAATCATTGGTTGTATTCACTTTAGCATTCTCCAACTTTCAGTTTTACTATCTGAGCTAGGACAACCAATGCGTTGAAATTTCTTTTTCCAATCCAATTTCCAATGGAAATTGTACCATAATTGTGCATTGAAAAAGGTGGCTAAGCCACCTTTTATCTCATATTATTTATCATACTCCAAAGATCATCCGCTGTAGTTACAGCCTTTGAACTAAGTTGAAAAGCTCTTTGTGTAAGTACTATATCTGAAAATGTTTCTCCTGCATCTACATTTGAACCTTCTAACATACCTTGTTCTATATTATAGTTACTACTTAGTGCAACCTGTGCATCTGAGCTTGGAACAAAATAACTGTTTCCAATAGGTATAAAGCTCTTATCACCTATAGCTGTAAAGACAGGAATTGTACCTATTTTAGTTGCTTGTCCATCAACTTCCATAGATATTCCTCCATCTTTATCTATAGACATCTTCTCCCTATCTAAAGCTGGATTTCCCTCTGAAAATCCATTCTCATATTGAACATAAACTTTAGTTCCATTTGAGTCTACTAAAGCTCCATTCGAATCTATTTTAAAATTACCATCTCTAGTATATACTATGCTTCCATCTTCCTTTGAAAGTGCAAAATATCCTTTTCCATCTATAGCAAGATCTGTTTTTTGACCTGTTGTTAAGAGATTCCCTTGTTTGTTATTAGCATAATTTACTCCTAATTTAACTCCAGTTCCAGTAATCGCCTTTTTTTCCACAAGTGGTGTTCCCCTTCTATCAAGTGATTCAGTTAATAAATCTTTAAAGTTAACATCTGTACTCTTATAACCTGTTGTTGAAATATTAACTAGGTCATTAGAAAGATAATCTAGCTTCTCTTGATACGCATTCATTCCACTCTTTGCTGTAGCAAAAATATTAAACATAATTTTCCTCCTTTACATTAGGCAAAATCAATAAATTTCTCTTAACCACTTTGAACATTTTATTTTCTCTAATTTGCCTTATCCTATTATACTCGACCTAATTCACTTGCCGCCTTTTGTACTGTTTCATCCTGCATTTTTACAAATTTTTGGTTTGTTTCAAATTGTCTTTTTATTTCCATAAGTTTTACTAGTTCTGTTGATGGATCAACATTTGAGCTTTCAAGAAAGTTCTGTCTTACATTTACTTTTGCATTATAAATAGGGTTATCCATAGTGCTATAATTATCGCCAATTGGTTCTAAATTATTATAATTCTGAAAGTCTGCTGTTAATAACTTATCTGCAGCTCCAACTCCATCTATATTAATGTTGTTGTCACCGTCTATTGAAAACTTTGAATCGCCAACATATATTGGTTCTCTTGCACCTGTAGAGTTATTTATTCCCAATACTTGTGATCCATCATTTGTTATTAGATAGCCTTCATTATTGATTTTGAAATTTCCGTCTCTTGTATAAACTTCTTTATTTCCATTTTGAGCTACAAAAAATCCTCTACCATCTATAGCAAAATCCGTCATACTATCTGTTGATTTAAATGCTCCTTGTGTAAAAACTGTTTCAACATCATTAACTTTTACGCCCATATTTAAATTTCCAATGTCATTTTTAACGTATTTATCTCCTACAAGCTTTTGTCTGTTAGATATCATCACGTCTTCAAAGCTACTTTTTGTAAGCTCACGTTTTTTATATCCTGTATTATTAACATTAGCTATATTATTAGTTACTACTTCCTGATCATTTTGAAGCGCTATTAATCCTGAAACAGAAGTATAGAATCCTCTTATCACTTTAATTGTCCCCTTTCAAAATAGATTTGCGTTCGCTTTCATAAATCATACCTAAAGCTCTAGCCTTTTCCTCTATCTGGCTATCCGAAAGACTAGCAGTATATTTATATCCAAACATAAATATAACTCCTAAAACCAATCCTATTCCTATACCCAATAAGATCTTCCTATCCATGAGAAATATAAATTTATTTTTTATTTTTTGAATAAGCCTTTTACTAATAATACTTCCCCCTTACTCACAGATAATTCGCGACATATTTCATCTTCTGTTAACCCTGCATTTAAAAGTCTTTTTATGCTCTGAGTCTTGTTACTATCCGCACTTTCTGAAAAATTAATTTCAGATATCACTCCAATTTCTTCGTCTATATCAGTATCTGTTAAAGATTCAGTATATTCATCATCCAGATCCATTATACTATCATCCACAATGTACAGTCTTTTAGATTTTTTATGTTCTTCTCTATCTTCGCCATAATTTATACTGTCATCTATATCATATTTATCTAGAAAATCTTCAATTTCTAGATCTTCTTTATTTTCGTATCCTTCTTCACCATTCTTAAGCTCTTTTAAATCACTTTTTATTTTAATAATTTCTTCCTGTAATTCAGTTAGACTTTCTGCAATATCTCTTCTTAAAAGTCCTATTTCCATTTTATAATCATTTAATTCCTCTTTACTATCTTGTAACACACTTTGAAATGATATATTTAATGCATCATTTTCTTTATTTATATTATTTTCTCTCTTGATAACACGATAATTATAAACTATTAAACTGAATCCTATTATCAGTAATATTAATGGCATAAAACACCTCTGTTCAATGCACAATGCTTAATGCTCAATTCACATTTCACAATGCACAATTATTTGTTAAATTCACACTGCTCAGTTCACAATGCATAGTTATTTATTGAATGCACAATACACATTTATTCATTTACAGTTTTTAGTCCACAATTTATTATGCCACACTTCATGTTATATTTTCACACTTCGAAAATATATTTAATTTTTTAAGCCATAGCAAAATGTAATTCCAACTTTTTATATTCCAGTGCTTAAATTTTTAACGATTATCTACAACTCACAATCTCTTTTAACCTAATCAACACATATATCTCTGTCCAATCTTAATTATGCAATTTGAATTGTAAATTGTGCACTGTGAATTATATATTAATCAATATAATGCAATTTTCTCATGCACTCTCTCAAGCTACTAATAGCTCTACTATGTAATTGGCAAACTCTAGATTCGGAAACGCTTAATACTGTTCCTATCTCTTTTAAAGTTAATCCCTCATAATAATAAAGATTTAATACTATTCTATCTTTTTCTTTAAGGAGATCAATTGCCTTTGTTAAAATCTCTAGTTGCTCCTTATCTTGTAAGTGAGCATCAGGACTTGGACTATTTTTATCTTCTATAATTCCAATAAGGTTTACATCCTCATCATCCGAAAAAATTACATTTTCCAGTGATACCATTGAAATATAATTTATGTAATTTTCAATTTCTCCTACTTCACTTATAGATATCCCAAGATATTTTGCAATCTCATCATTAGTAGGTTCCCTTAATAGTTCTAACTGCAATGTGTCTATCGCTTTATTGTATCTATTTAGTTTGTCCATTGCCCCTTTAGATATAGGTCTATTTTTCCTCAGCTCATCTATCATAGCACCTTTTATTCTTATAGACGCATATGATGAAAATTTCATTCCTTTCGTATTGTCAAACTTATTTAACGCATCCATAAGCCCAACCATACCATAACTAACTAAGTCCTCATATTCCATGTATTTGTTCTTTCCAAACATAACCCTCGAGGCAATATACTTTACTAACGGGATATATTCTTGTATGATCTGCTCTTTTCCATCAACGTCTTTTAATGCGTGCATATCCTTATTACCTCCCCATAAACTCATTTCTCAATTTATATTCGCAAACTCTTTCAATTTTTACTTTTAAGCCATTCGAACAAAACTAGCCTTAAAAATCCAAAATTTAATTCACTAAATTTACATATTAGCTCTTTGCCTTCTCATTATTTCGAAAAGCTCTTGAATCATTTTTTCACTTTGAGCTGGAGTAATATCAATAAATCTTAATCCACACAATTTTTCTTTATCTGGAGTGTTTTCAATTCTTACAATATCACACTTAATTTCGACTTCAATTTTGCTTAATTTTAAGCTAACCAATATCAAATCTTCTTTAGTAATTTCTTCATTTATTTTAAATTTTAATCCACCAGCACTCAAATCAACCATTAATCCATCTTTATAAGGTATCTTAGGAATATCTTCCTCATCGATCCCAGTAATCTTTTTATATTTAACTGGATTTAATAACCCAACTCTGAAAAAATTCCTTCTTTGTATTTTTACAATATTAAATGGTGTTGAGATTTTATAGTATATTATGCTTCCTTCTTTACCTCTTGAAATTACTTCGCATGAAAAGTTAAAACATCCATTTTCACTTAAGTAAGTATTCATTTCGATCTTTTCTCCTGCGTGAAGCATTAAATAATCACCATCACAAACAGGAACATTCATTTTTAAAAAGTCATCCTCTACATCCATTATTAGAGCTTTATATGCTTTTTCTCCTATTATTACTTCCACTCTATCATTAACTTTTAAGTTAAAATTAAGCACCTTAAAATCCTCCTATGAAAATATATTAAATAATCTTTTAAACATTCCTTTTGCTCCATCTGATGAATCCACTTCTTGTCCCAAAAGTTTCGAAGCTATTTTTTCTATATCTTTAGACGCATCACAATTAGGATATAATATAACAAAAGGTTTTTGCTGCCTAACACTTTGCACTAATTTTTTATCTTCTAATATGCATCCCAAGTATTCAACATCTATCTTTAAAAATTTAGTAACTGCCCTATTAAATTTATTATAAGTTTCTTCGCCTTCCTCTTTAGTAAAGGCTTTATTTACAATTATTTTCGCCTTAGTCTTGAGATTATAGTGATCTGTTGCTTTAATTAAACTATATCCGTCTGTTAACGACGTAGGCTCAGGAGTAGTTACAATAATTAATTCTTCTGAAGCTGCTATAAAAGATAAGACATCTTTATTAACTCCAGCTCCTGTATCCATTAATATATAATCATACTCATCCAATGTCTCGAGTTTTTCTATAAATAATTTCTTTTGATCTTCTTCTAATTCTTGAGCTTTACTTAAAGCAGACCCTGCTGGAATTAAATCAACTCCATTGGTTCCTGTTATAATTATATCTTTTATTTCCAATCCAGTAAATATAATATCAAATATATTGTGCTTGGGATATAATCCCATTAATACATCATCATTTCCCATACCCAAATCAGCATCAAAAACCAAAACTTTCTTTCCTTTATTTTGAAGTAATATTGCTAGGTTCACAACAAAATTACTTTTTCCAACTCCGCCTTTTCCAGACGTTACTGTTATTATTTTTGTAGTTGTCTTATTTATTTCTTGTTCTTCATTGTTAATCAATTTTCGTAATGATTCAGCCTGATCTAGCATAGAATCTCCTCCCCTAGGATAAAATTAGCAATTTCTTCCTTTGTAGGTACCATTATATCATCTGGAACATTTTGCCCTATAGTTACAAAGCTAACTGGCTTGTTAGCAATTTTAGCAATATTATATAAAGAACCATACACAGTAGTCTCATCAAGTTTAGTAATAATAATATTATCATACTCAAGCCCTGAATAGCCTGTAAGTATGGATTTTATATCACTATTTTTAGTAGTTGCACTTATTACCATATTTACATGGTCAGGGTTTGCTTTTTGTACAAATGCTCTAAGCTCTGAAATTTGCATCGCATTTTTGCTGCTTCTTCCTGTAGTATCTATAAGAACAACGTCACAGTTACTCATTGCTTCAATAGCATCTTCCATTTCCTTCATTGTAATTACAACTTTAAAAGGTATATTCATTATTTCTGCATATGTTTTAAGTTGCTCAATAGCTCCAATTCTATATGTATCTACTGTAATTAATCCTACCTTCTTTTTTTCGATAAGTGCAAGTCTTCCAGCAAGCTTTGCTATTGTAGTTGTTTTCCCTACACCAGTTGGCCCTACTAATACAACGCGCCCATTCAAGCTCTTAGTGGATACTAAGATATCTCTCTCAAAAACTTCTCTTAAAACTTCTACTTCATTTAAAGCCTCTCCAGAATTTATATTCTCTACTGACTCTATAACTCCATCCTGCAATTCTTCATCAATGTCCAAACTTTTTAATCTTTCTTTTATAAAGCTTACTGATACATCTTCGTTGGACGTATTTTTTATAACCTTGCTTAATAAACTCTTTAATTCATTAACTTCTTTATGTATTGATTCTATATTCGCCTCATTATTTATGGCCTTATCTATATAATCCATTCCCTTTTGTTCTTTACTGCTATTTTCCATTTTTGTAGAACTACTTTTAATTTCCTGTTTATTAATATTTTCTTCGTATATATTATTACTAGACGCTTCCTTTTCAAGATTAGCATTATGTTCTAATATCTTATCTCTTATGGTATCAGCCTTAGGAATTTCTCTCAAATCTTTTGAAGCTGATACTTCATCCTGCATTAACTTTTTAATACTTTCTAATGAATTTTGAAACTCTTCATCCATTTTGTTGTACTTACTGCTGTACTTATTAGAACTACTATTGTCATCACTTTGTGAATTTTCAATAGCAGCTGTAACCTCTATCACTTTCTTAGAAAATAAGCCTTTTAGTCCTGGTTTTCTAACCTTTCTCTGACTTATTATAATAGCATCTTTTCCTAGTTCATATCTAATCCGAGTCAAACCTTCGTTCATATTTGCTACAAGATATTTTTTTATAATCATCTATATTCTTACGACTCCTTCACTATTAATTTGAACATCATTAGGTACTTCATTTAAAGAAATTACCATAATGTGAGGAAATACCATTTCGATTAACTTTCTAAATACAGGTCTTATATTTGGTGAAACAAGTATAAGAGGTTGATTGTTGTAAAAATAAACTGATTCTATAGTATTCTTTATTCCTGTAAGTATTTTGGTAGTTGTATCTGGATCTACTGTTGGGAATGACCCTTGCACTGATTTCTGAGTATTATTTGCTATTATCTCTTCTATACTTGGATCCAAAGTTACTACAGTAATTGTTCTATTTTCATCAACCACTTGATTACAAATCGTTCTAGCTAATGAGAATCTAACATATTCTGTTAGAACCTCTAAATCTCTAGTATTTTTAGCGTTATCTGCTAGAGATTCCATTATCGTAACAATATCCTTAATTGGAACTTTTTCTCTAAGTAAATTTTGTAGTACTTTTTGAAGTTCTCCGATACTTAGTAGATCTGGAATAAGTTCTTCAACAACTGCGCTATATTTTTCTTTCGCATTATCAACAATAAGTTTAACCTCTTGTCTTCCAAGCAATTCATATGAATGGCTCTTTATAGTTTCAGTTAAGTGAGTTACCATTACCGTTGTTGGATCAACTACAGTTAATCCCTTAATTTCAGCCTCTTCCCTTTGATCTTTATTTATCCATACTGCTGGAAGTCCAAAAGTCGGCTCAATTGTTTTTATACCTGGCATCTCTGAATTTTCTCCTGTTGGATCCATGCAAAGAAGCATACTCGGCATTAATTCTGAAGAAACAACCATGGTTCCTCTAATTTTTACTATGTACTCATTTGTCTTTAATTGAAGATTATCTCTGATTCTTATAGGTTGAACAACGATACCCATTTCTATAGCACATTGTCTTCTAACAGATGCAATTCTTTGAAGTAAATCTCCACCAGATGCCTCATCTGCAAGTGGTATAAGTCCATATCCAATTTCAACCTCCATTGGCTCTACTGAAATTAAATTCATAACATTTTCTGGCTCTTTACGCTCTGCTTGGATAATTTCTTCTTCTTCCGATACAAATTCTTGTATCTCTTTGGCAGCTGCATCTTTATAAAGCAGGTATGTTAACGTCCCCATTGCTAAAGATGCTGTAAAAAATGGAATTTTAGGCATGCTAGGTATAATGCCTAAAAACAACATTATAGCGCTGGCAATTCCTGTAGCTACTGGAAAAGCTGTCAATTGAGCAGACAATGTATTTCCTAAATTCTCTTCACTTCCTGAACGTGTTACCAAAATACCTGAAGCCGTAGATACTAGTAGCGCTGGAACCTGGCTCACAAGACCGTCTCCAACAGATAAAATGGTGTATGTTTGAGCGGCAGTCGCAGCCGTCATATTTTTTTGAAGTACTCCAATGATAATTCCACCTATTATATTTATAATAGTAATTACAATACCAGCTATTGCATCACCTTTAACGAACTTAGACGCACCATCCATAGCCCCATAAAAATCGGCTTCTGATTGCAAGTCTTTTCTTTTCTTTTTTGCCATAGCTTCATCTATTATTCCAGAGTTTAAATCAGCATCAATACTCATTTGCTTACCTGGCATTGCATCAAGTGTAAATCTTGCAGATACTTCTGCAACTCTTCCTGCACCGTTAGTAATAACCATAAATTGAATTACTACTATAATCAAAAATATTATAATACCAACTACATAATTACCACGTATAACAAAGTTTCCAAATGCCGTTATAATAGTTCCTGCATCTGCTTCTGTAAGTATTAGTCTTGTTGATGAGATGTTAAGTGCCAATCTAAATAATGTTGTAACCAGCAATAATGTAAGGAAGACTGAAAGCTGCAATACATTAGTTGTGAACATTGTAATTAAAATTATGATTATTGAAATTGTTATATTTAAAGCTAAAAGTAAATCTATTACCTGTTTAGGTAAAGGTATTATTATCATAAGAACTATCGCTATAACACCAAATGCAATTAATACATCTAGATTATCTTTTACCTTTAATTTTCTATTGCCAAACTCCAAAGATCAAACCTCCCTTTTTGATCAATTCACAATGCACAATTACGACTAAAATTCTTGCAATATTTTTAGAAATATTATGAAGAATTATTTTTGCAATATATATTAGAAATTCTGTAAGAATTTCAACTCAAATTGTGAATTGTACATTGTGCATTGTGCATTGCGTATTTAAATTTTATTTCTTCTTGAGCTTCATTACTACTACCAATATTTCCGCTACAGCTTGATATAAATCTTGGGGTATATCTTCATCTATTTCTACCCTATCGTACATCAGCCTTGCAAGAGGCTTATTTTCGATAACCGGCACTTCATTTTCTTTCGCAATACTTTTTATTTTAAATGCTACATAATCAGCACCCTTTGCTACAATTTTAGGTGCCTCCATATCTTTTCCTTCTTCATATTTTATAGCAATAGCTAAGTGAGTAGGATTTGTTATTACAACTGTAGCATCTGCAACAGATTGCATCATTCTTTTCATTCCTAATTCCCTTTGCCTTTGCTTAATTTTCCCTTTTAGCTTAGGATCTCCTTCAGATTGTTTGTACTCATCTTTAATTTCCTGCTTAGTCATTCTCATCTCTTTATTATGCATTCTAACTTGTAAAAAGTAATCAATAGCTGCAATGATTACCAATACAATGCATATCTGCTTAAATATTCCCACAACTAAATTTTTAACTTCGTCGCTTAGGGAAGGTAGATATAAATTTGAAATTCCCAATATACTTTGGTAATTTCCTGATATGTATTTATAACAAATAATTGATATTATAGTTATTATAATTAAATTTTTAGATAAGTCTACCATGCTTCTTTTTGATATCATATTCTTTAGGCCATTTAAAGGATTTAACTTTCCAAATGATGGTTTTAAAGGTTCAGCAGTTATTATAAAACCTGTTTGCAGCAAACTTGCAATAATTCCTCCAACCATTATAGGTAATGCAAAGGGTAATAAATAACTTCCTATCTTTATAACAGTAGTAATTGCTAAATTAGAAATAGTTGCATTATCAAAATCTTTTATCATGGGAAAATTCAAAAAATAGATTAAAACATCTTTAAATCCACTTGTTAACATCCCCCATAAAGATGATATTAATAACGTACAAATAACCATTGTAATTGCTACAGATACATCCTTACTTCTTGCTATTTGTCCTTTATTTCTAGATTCTGACTTTTTCTTAGGTGTTGCTTCTTCAGTCTTATCATCACCAGCAAAAATTAGAACTAAAGGTACCGCAGGTATCAAATTAACTATTTCCCGGAAAATACTTGGTAGATTGTATATAGCTGTTCCAATTAACTTCAACATTAATGGAAGCAATATAATATATGTAATAAGTCCTAATAAATTTTTTATAGGCATTCCAAAAATCATGATTGGAATTGTTGGTACTGTTCTAGAAATCAATCCCAAACACACGTCAGTTATAACAATTATCAAAACTATTGGTATTGCTATTTTCACACCTAAAGCAAAATAGTCAAAAATAGTCTTCATAACCCCCATTAAGGTTTCTTGATAGACTATAGTTTTACCAATAGGTACTATCTTTGTGCTTTCCACCAGCATATTTATAACAACATGATGTCCATCAACTATAAAAAAGAATGCTAAAGAAACAAAATATGATAAATTTCCAAGTAAAGTCGATGTAGTCTGAGTTGTTGGATCTAGCACTGATACCATTGAGAAACCTGCATGAATATCCATCCATTCTCCCGCAAGCTTTACCACTTGGAAAATTAAATTAGTTATATATCCTAATATTAAGCCAGACATTATCTCACTTATGGCATAAAACACCAGCATGTAGCCACTATTTAAAGCACTCAATGTAGAATGATCTATCCCTGCTACAATTCCAAATGATAATATAAGTGAAAATACTCCTTGCATAATTTGTGGTGTTCCAGCTGGGAAAAATATTTGAACAGATATAAAATATGAGGTTATCCTCAAAAAAATTAGAAACAATGCAAGAAAGTAGGATACATCCACCATACAGTCCTACCCCCTATGTAATAACTTTTGAAATCAAATCAAAAATCCTATTTGTGAAAGACATAATTGTTTCAAGCATCCAGCTCCCCAAAAATATTCCAACAATTGCTGCTGCTATTAATTTAGGAACAAAAGTTAATGTCTGCTCTTGTATTTGAGTTGTAGCTTGTATAATACTTATTGCTAACCCCAATACTAGAACTACTATTAATATAGGGGCTGATACTTTCGCCGCTGTTATTATTGTATCCTTAACTACAGCATTAAGCATTGTCTGCGTCATCTTATTTCACCTCACATAAAACTCTGTATCAAAGATTTCACCAGTAAATACCATCCATCTACCATTACAAATAATATCAATTTAAAAGGTAATGATACCATTGTAGGAGGTAGCATGAACATACCCATAGACATTAGAACACTAGATACTACCATGTCTATAACTAAAAACGGTAAATATATTAAAAATCCTATTTGAAATGCTGTCTTTAATTCACTTATCGCAAATGCTGGGATTAACGTTGTAAATGAAACATTCTCTTTTGTTAAATTCTCTTTATCTACTCCACCTATTTCAACAAATAACTCTAAATCCTTTTCCCTCGTTTGTTTGAGCATAAATGATTTTAGAGGTTTAGATGCCTCTTCAAAAGCTTGGTCTTGAGTTATTTTATTCTCCAAATATGGCTGTATTGCTTTAGTATTTACCTCATTATAAACAGGATTCATAATAAACAAAGTTAAAAATATAGCAAGTCCTGTCAATATTTGATTTGGAACAGCTTGTTGTACTCCCATTGCACTCTTAAGAAATGAAAACACTACCACTATTCTGGTAAAAGATGTCATCATTATCACTATTGATGGCAATAATGCTAGGATCGTAAAAAATATTAATATTTTAATACTCGATACATAATCCTGCGGTGTGCTATTTCCGTCTCCAAAAGATACATTTAGTTGCGGCACGCTTGTACTACTTGGAGCTGCATATGCACTTATAGTGCAAAACATCATAATTCCAAGAGCCATCATGAAGGTAAATGCAATTCTCTTTTTATTATTTTTCATGCTTCTCTTCCTTTGATTTTATATTCTTTGTAATCTTAGAAAAGTTCTTTTTCGATTTTAATACTAAATTAGTATAATATTCTGCCATTTCCTGCGATGCTTTCTTTTTATCTTCTTCAATATTATCAATTTCTTCTCTTGATAACTCTGATAATTTTTCCATATGCCCTGCAGTACTAGTCATTATATATCCTTTTTCTCCGATTTTAACTATTAATATAGAATTATCTTTTGTTACTTGCACTCTTTCAATAACCTTAATATATTTATTATTATTAATAACATTAAATTTTGAATTTGCTAACTTAAAACTTAAAAATATTAATCCTAAAGTAACTCCCAAGGCCAAAATAAGCTGTACAATCATTCCTAAAAATCCAAAATTCATATCTCTTACCTACTGAATTATCATACTTTTAAATCTAACATCAGTAATCTTGCCTTTTGTTAAATCCTTATTAATAGAATCAATTAATTGTCTTTTTATAGCATCCCTATTCGCTACATTATTTAAATAATCAGCCTTTTGGCTCTTAAAGAAAAATATAATATCATCTCTTACAACCACTTGATTAGCTGTCAATTCTTCCTTTAGTTTAGTCTTAGTCTTATCATAGCCTAAAGCAAGTTCTCCCTTAAAAAATCTTTTACCACCTTCATCACCTAAATTTACTGTGAATTCAGCTAAATCCATATACTCATTTTCAACAACAACTTCTTGAGCATCTACTGTATTTTTAGTTTTCATAAATAAATACACTCCACCGAAAGCTGCTGATCCTAATACTAATAATCCTAAAATAAATAAAACTATCATAAGACCTTTTCCACTTTTACCTGACTTTTCACCTTTTTCTTTTTCCTTGTCCTTACCTTTTCCTAAAGCCACTATTACCACTCCTCACCACTTGCAACAATTAAAGTATTAACCTTTTTATTATTAGCTTTATTTTAATAAAGTCCCTATAATTATATTTTATAAGTAAAAATTTTGTTTTTGTATTTTATAACCGCCTGCCTAACTTCTTCTACGCTTTCAAGTACTATATATTTTCTTCCATTGGTTAATGTAATTATTGTTTCAGGCACTTCTTCTATCTTTTCTATATGATCTGCATTTAATATGAAGTGCTCATGGTTCATTCCAGTTACATCTATCATAAAATTCTCCCCCTTTAATAATAAACTGTACAGTTCACAATACACACTTAATTATTATTATATTCACTATATTATTTAAAGTATATAGGTTTTTTATAATACAATAACTTACCAATTGTGCATTGTGAATTGTGCACTATAGAAAAATATTACTTATAAATAAAATCCCCTAATAGCATTTAGTTGCAAGCTGGGCTTTCACCCAACCTGCTTTAATGTAATATTAACTATCTTTATTATCTAGGTTATCTCATAAGCCCAGTAATTGTTTGTAGAATTTCATCTCCTGTAGTTACCATCTTTGATGCAGCTTGGAAACTTCTAGTTGCTGTGATCATATCTGTAAATTGTTCTGTTAAATCTACATTTGAACCTTCAAGAGCTCCTTGAATTAATGATCCGAAACCGCCTTGATTCCCTGTTGCAGTAGTTGTTGAAGATGATGTACTAGTATCTATCTTTCCAGTTTTATAAACTATAGGCCCTGAGTTAGAAGAATTTATGCACATATTACCACCAAGATCAGTCAATCCTTCTGGATTTTTAAAACTTGCCATAGCAATTTGACCAATTGCAGCTCTCTTACCATCTCCTAATACAGCAGTAATAATACCATCTTTTCCGATTTCAAATTTCTTAACAGGCTGTGTTACAGCACCTGATGCACCTGGAGTTCCTGAAATAGTGACACTATCTGGTATTACTAAAGGTCTCATTGTATTATCAGATACTTTTAAATCTTTAGAATCTGCATTTACATAGTTAGCACCTATAACATTATTTGTTGAATCATAAGCTAAACTTTTAGCACTAGCAGTTCCACCATCATTTGTAGCGCTAGTTAAATAATATCCCATAATTCTATGCCCATCAGATGTTAATAAATTTCCTTGATAATCCAATGTAAGATTTCCATCCCTTGTAAACAAAGTTTCTGAAATTTGTCCAGTGGCATCAGAGGCTGCCGCATTTGGTGCACCTGTAGCTTGATCAGCACCAATTCCAGAATTCAAATCGCCTTTAGATACTACTAGGTATCCATCACCATCAATACATACATCAAGGCTTCTACCTGTTGATAATGCATTACCTTGTCCCATAACTTTGTTAATACTTGAAAGTTGTGCTCCTAACCCTATCTGCTTAGCATTTGTACCTCCAAGTACTGAAGTAGGTGCTGTTGCCTCAGAAGAATTTTGATAAAGCATATCCTTAAATCTTGCACTTGAAGATTTAAAAGCTGTTGTTCCTACGTTTGCTATATTATTACCTATAACATCCAATTTAGTTTGGTTAACCTTCATTCCGCTTATCCCAGAATACATACATCTTAACATAAACATACCTCCCAATCTTTTTTCAATTTATATAACTTGCTTCTGTCGATCCACAAGTTCAGGCTTCCGTAACCAATTCACAATTATCAATTTCTAATTCACAATGATTGTACATTGTGAATTGTGCATTGTGAATTATGCATTGTCTAAAGGTCCAGCCTATAAAATTACTACGCTATCTACGTTCGTAAATATATTATCTTTCGCTCTATCCTTTTCTACAGCTGTTATTAGAGTCTTGTTTTCAACACTAGCAATTAATGCAATATCTTTATATAACATAACTGTATTTTTAGAATTTTTATCCTGAGCTATTTTAAAACCCTTTTGTATTTGTTCCATATCTTCTTTAGTAAAATTAATCTCATTTAATCTTGAAGCAGCATGCTTTGATACAGTAAAACTCTGATCTCTATTTTTAACACCATCTAGTACATCCTGAAATTTTGCTTCCTTCTGCTTGCTATTAGGACTATCACCTATAGCCTTTTGAGAATTTGCAAATTGCCCAATATTCCCTACAGAATAAGCTTGTCCATTAATAATTCTATAACTCATTTATACACCTGCTATTTTAGCTAGAATTGCATTTTCTGCATCTGTCGAATCATTAGTTGCACTTGAAATTGTATTTATTGTTCCATTTGAAGATGCATTCGTAGTATCACCTGCTGTTCCTGTATTAGTATTAGTGTCTGTAGAACCAGAATCAGAAGTTGTTCCGCTGCCACTAGAATTACTGTTACTTGAACCATTTGTACCTGTTTCACTTGTACTTTCATTAGCAGTATTGTTATTTAAATTCACTTTCATATCATCATCTGCCAGATCTCCAGCTCTTACTATATCTCCATAATCGTAAGTCTTATTTTCTCCTGTTGGCTTACCGTTATCATCCAAAACATCAACTTTTATCTTTACAGTAGCACCACTGACAGTATCAATATAAGCACCAGTAATCTTTCCTTTTATTAAAACAGTCTTCTTTTTATCATCTAAAGTTGCAATCACAACTTTTTCTTGTTTATCTGCTAAAGCTGAGGCGGCTAAGAAATCAGAATTAAGAGCAGTTCTACTATTTGCATTAGTATTAGAATCAGTTGTTTGTACAGTTCCAATTATATTTTCAACTGCAATTTTTGCTTCTTTCCCATTAATCAACATTCCTAAATATGTTCCACCAGATTCTTTCAATACCTGAGTTACATACCCCTGTATATAAGAGCCATTATCGTCTTTTTCATTAGTTATTACTGTTCTACCAATCATTTGCTGGTATGCTGAGTCTGACATAGTAGTATTTAAATTCTGCATTTGTTCCATTGATGCGAATTGAGCCATCTGACTTACATATGCACTTGAATCTTGATTTTGGGTTGGATCTAAATTACTTAATTGAGCAGATAATATCTTTAAAAATGAATTTTTATCCATAGTATTATCATTTTTCTTTAAGATCTTAGTTCCATTCGCAGTTGTACCTGAACTTGCAACATTTACTGTCGAATCATTTAATGGACTTAATGTAGTACTCATACTTATACCTCCTATGCAAAAAATTCTATATTATTATCATTAGCTTCAATATTCTCCACTAGCTCTTCTTCACTAGATGCTAAATTATTTGCTGCATTACTATTTCTAGTATTGTTTCTTCTTTGCTCTTCTGAAAGCTGTCCGCCAAAACTTTGTTCACTAAAAAATGTAGTATCATCTTGATAAAGTTCAATATTTACATCTGCTATTTTTAAATTTTGCTCTCCAAGCTGCTTTTTAATATCAGATAAATTTTGAGAAATTAAAGCAGTTGTATCTTTTGAATTAGCTTTTAAATTAGCTTTTATTACTCCATCCTCTTGAACCAGCTTTATAGTTATCTCACCTAAATTTCCCGGATTAACTTTTACTGTTAATTCCTTAAGTGAATTAGTGTTCATAAACTTAACGTCTTTTATTAAATCATCAGCAAAAGTAGCCTTATTGATTGTAAGTCCTCTAGTATTATTTACACCTTGATTCTGTATTGTTGAAGTTCTAGATGCAAACAAATTGATTTTATTTAATGAGTCATCTTTATTATCATCAACTAAAGAATTTAAGAACTTCTCCTCTTTTGAAGCTGTCGGAGTATTATTTTTTGATGCTGAAGAATTATCACTTTCACTATTATCTTGAGAATAACTTTTACTTAACATATCTTCAAGTGTTAAAACTTTATTACCTGCATTCTGATTATTTTCTAGCAAATCAGATATTTCAGACATTATTCCTTTTAAACTACTTTTAGTAGATTCTGTAGCATTTTCTTTAATAGTACCATTTAAATTTCCTAAAAGCTTTTCCATTAAGTTTAGTGAATTAGAATCTAACTTACTTTTTACAGAATCATTTTTTAGTAATTCCATTATTTTTTCCATAATACCATTTAAACTACTATTAGATAGTGTACTGTTAGCTCCATCAATTCCAACTTTAGAATTAATTGCTCCATTGGCATTTATGCTATCTTGTTTTATTCCCAATTTAGCAAGTAAGCTTAACAATTCTGATAATATGTCCTTCAGTTTATCCTTAGATGCTGTCTTACTTTCCTTTTCTAGTTCCTCAAGCTTTTCATTTAATTCTTTTGTATCCTTATCAGTATCTTTAACTTCAGTTGAATTTTGTTTTTGATTTGCAGAAGATACATATCCATTATCCTCATGATCCTTATAATCACTTTTTGATTTTAATACATTTTTAAAATCATCTTTCCTAGAAGTGTATGAATTATTCAGCGTCTTAGTAACTTCTGAAGTAGATTTGCTTGCAAAATTTGTATTAGAAGTAAATGACTTCACCATACTATCTAAGCTGTTTGACGAACTATTTGAATCTTTTGTAGCTGTAACCATTATTTTCACCTCCCTTCAAGCAGTTTAATTCTATTTAGATGAAATTCAATTAAGATTAACTGCATCTCAACCTCCAAATCATAGATTAATATTTTTTAATTTTTTTGATTTCTTACATATGCATAAAGAGCTAACTCATCAATATTGATTTGTTCTATTCTATCCTGCTCTTTTACATATTCAGAATACTTCTTTTCTTTTAAGGTCTGAACCGTCTTTCTTTCCATCTGTTTAGCCGTTAAATCTTTTCTTCTATTTTCAATCTCTTGATTTTTGACCGCTAAATCCTTCTCCGTAGATTTTATTCCACTTTGAACACCTTGAATGTAATATCTTTTTAATTTCTGATATACAACATCCTCATTAGGAGATATACCGTTATATTTTTGATAATTTGCCTTAAGTTCTTCTAACTTTTCTTCAATCTTCTTTTTCTCTCTCTGACTTTCAGTAAATAATCTTTTACTTTCTTCTTCTTTTTCCATTCTCATTTCAAGGAGCTTTTCTAAGCCAAACTTAAATCTCTCAGCCAAAATAAAACCTCCTTTATTTAAACATTGATATTAAAGAATTTTGTGTACCTTCAAAAGAAGTTTTTTCATCAATTCCCTGACATAGAAAATCATTTAATGATTCATTATAGTTAATTGCCATATCAATCTTTTTATTGCTTCCTTTAACATAAGCCCCTATATTTATTAAATCCTCAGAGTCCTTATAAGTTGCTAAAAGATCTCTTGCCATAGATGCGGCTTCTTTATGTTCTTTAGGTGCTATTGTGTTCATAAGTCTGCTGACACTATTTAAAATATCAATAGCTGGATAATGATTTTTATGAGCCAAAGCTCTTGATAAAACTATATGTCCATCTAATATACCTCTAACAGCATCTGCTATAGGTTCATTAAAATCATCTCCATCAACAAGCACTGTATAAAAGGCAGTTATTGAACCATCTATAGATGTTCCAGATCTCTCCATAAGTTTAGGTAATTTAGCAAATACTGAAGGCGTATATCCTTTAGTAGCTGGTGGCTCCCCTATTGCAAGTCCAACTTCTCTTTGTGCCATTGCAAATCTTGTAACTGAATCCATCATAAGAATTACTTTTTTACCTTTATCTCTGAAATATTCAGCAATAGCTGTAGCTGTTAATGCTCCTTTGAGTCTTATTAATGCCGGTTTATCTGATGTAGCACACACTACAACAGATTTTTTCATACCTTCTGGTCCTAGATCTTTTTCTATAAATTCTAGAACCTCTCTACCTCTTTCACCTATTAGTGAAATAACATTAACATCAGCTTTTGCCTCTCTCGCTATCATTCCTAGTGTAGTACTTTTTCCAACTCCACTACCTGCAAAGATGCCAATTCTCTGCCCATCTCCACAAGTTAAGAAACCATCTATTGCTCTAACTCCAGTAGGCATTATTTCTTTTATTCTTTTTCTCTTTAATGGATCTGGTGCATCATTTTCTAATGGATACTCTTCTCCATCCATAGATATACTGTCGCAGTCTAAAGGATTTCCAAGTCCATCTATTATATGTCCAAGTAGCTTATCTGAACATTTTACACTCAGCGGCTTACGTTGCGGTACAACTCTGCATCCAGGTGAAATTCCTATAAGCTCATCAAGAGGCATTAATATTACAAATTCATCTCTAAAGCCAACAACTTCACAATTTACAGGAACATTTTTCTCATTATATATTATGCAAAGTTCACCTACAAAAGCCTTAATACCTTGTACTTCAATAGTAAGTCCTATTACTTTCTTAACAACGCCTTCACTATATATTGTCGAAGTATCACTTGCTTTTTTAATAAGTTTATCGAAATCCAAGTCTAAATCCAGCACTTATAACTACTCCTTTACAGTTTCCAATGCACAGTGCACAATTCACAATTATTGATAACCCACTGAAATTGTTTTTAAAAATTTTTCAAACTCTATAGAAACTTGCTCTCAATTGTGAATCGTGAATTATGAATTGTGAATTATTTATCCAAATATTGCTTTTCGTATTTGTTCCATTCCAATATCCACGCCCACTTTTACTATGCCACTGTTTTTTTCCAAAACTGCATTTCCCGGTTCCATAAAATCATCTGCAAGCACAAAAATTTCATTTTTTATATTGTATGATACCTTCCATCTTTCCACCTGCGATTTTAATTCTTCAATATGGGCTGAATTCACCTTTAAAATAACATTTTCTTCTCCTTTTGAGATCTTAAAAGCTTCTTCAATAATATTATTCATCGCTTCATTGGTACTCAGTGTTTTCTTTGTAATATTTTCCGCAATTTCTAACGCTAATTGTACTATCTCGCTTTTCTTACTTTCTAGATATCTTTCATAGTTCTCATGCGCAGATTTTAGCATCAATTCTGCTTTATTAACAATCTCTGCCGCCTCTGCTCTTGCACTTTCAATTGTTTCATCATAAGCTTTCTTATATCCATCATCATATCCATTTTCTAATCCTTGAGCATATCCCTTTTCATATGCTTTTTTCTCTGAAGCATTGGCATCCATTTGTGCCCTCAAAACAATAATCTGTTTTTCGTTTTTAGCATCCTGTATTATCCTTTGTCCAATATCTTCATATCTTTTTAGAAGTTCTTCTGGATCAATCTGCGGAGCTTTTACTACAATTTCTTCTTCCTCTTTTTCCTCTTCTATTTCTTCAGATGCTGCCTTTTTACTAACATACTCTGTTGAAATAACTTTACTTGTTCCTGACTTTGCAAAGTCCTTTTTTATTAATCTATACGATGATTGCATCTTCTCCACCTCTTGCAATGATGATTTCATTAGCATCATCTAACCTTCTAATAACAGAAACAATCTTTTGTTGTGCCTTTTCAACATCCATAAGCCTTACTGGTCCTAAGAATTCCATATCTTCCTTTAATGAAGCAGCAGCTCTCTTAGACTGATTCCTATATATAGAATTTGCAACTTCATCAGAACATCCCTTAAGTGCAAGTGCAAGATCTCCAACTTCCACTTCTCGAAGAATTCTTTGGATAGATACATCATCAAGAGATATAATATCTTCAAATACAAACATTGAACTCTTAACTTTATCTGCAAGTTCTGCATCTTCTCTTTCTAGGCCTTCTGTAATATTCTTTTCTGTTGTTCTATCAACTGCATTTAATATGCTAACTAAAGTTTCTACGCCACCTAAAGTCGTCATTTCAGTTCTTACTACAGAAGACAACTTGCTCTCAAGTACAGCTTCAATTTCTTTAATTACCATTGGTGACGTATTGCTCATAGTTGCTATTCTATAAGCAACCTCGCTTTGAGTTTCTTCTGGTAATTCAGCCATAACTTGTGCAGCTTTATCTGGCTGCAAGTAACATAAAATTAAAGCTATAGTTTGAGGCTGCTCTGATATAATTACATTTAACAATTGATGAGAATCTGCCTTTCTTGCAATTGAAAAAGGTCTATATTGAGCTGTAGCTTCTGATACCTTATCTAATATTTCACTAGCTCTTTGAGTTCCTAACGCTTTTGATAATAATGTTTTAGCATAATCCATACCGCCCTCAATTATATAATCTCGGGCTTTATTCATCTGATAAAACTCATTTAATATTTCTTCTCTTTGTTCTGGTGTAACAGACGTAATATTAGCAATTTCATAAGTTATTTTTTGTATATCTGCCTCTGGTAGTTTTTTCAATATCCCCGATGAGGCTTCAGGTCCAAGAGTTATAAATAATATTGCTGCCTTATGCACCCCTGTCAATTGATTTGGTTCTTTTGACATAGCCATCACCTCTCATTTTCAGTCAACCATGACTTGATTATTTCTACTACTTGCTCTGGTTTTTCTGTTGCATATTTCTTTATCTCTTCTTCTAAGTGTGATTTTTTAGTTTTAGCCTCAAATTCTATTGGTTCAAAAACATCATCTGTTGGTTCTTTAGGTAATATAGTATCATCAATTAAAGTATTTAATAATTGTTCATTTTCTTCTTTCTTCTTCTTTCTTCTCTTTGCGACGAAGTAAATAATAATACCTAAAAGCAATGCTCCCAAAATTCCTGCAACAATCATCATCTTATTCTTGCTAGCTGTAGCTGTCTCTGCATTCATAGCATCAATTTCTGCCTTAGCTTGATCCTGAGCTGTTGTGTCAAATGCCATTCCAAGCACCGAAACTTTATCTCCTCTAAGTGTATCCAATCCAATTGCATTTCCAACTGTATTTTCAAGTGTCTGTTGCGTCGCAGCATCTAAATTTCCATCAATCACAACTGATGCTGTAAGTCTTTTAACTTCTCCTGGTGCGCTAATAACTTTAGATTCACTTTTGCCCACTTCATAATTTGTCTTCTGATCTTCCTTACTTGAAGTCGAAGGGTTATTATTTGTAGCTGTAGTTGTATTACTCATATTATTATCAACAGGACTTTGACTTGTAGTTGTTGATCCTGAGTTATTTGATTCCTTTGAATTTTCTTGGCTTACAATTACTTTATTCGGATCTACTACTGTTTGTGTCTTTTGTTTTGAATCAAAATCTAAGTTTACATTAACAGTAGCCTTAACTTTCCCTTTACCAACGATTGGTTCTAATAAACTAACAATTGCCTTTTGCATCCTATCTTCATATGCTTTTTCAGCATCTTGTTGCTTTGATATTGCTTCAGAACTTACTGAATTATTTTGATCTGAATTTATATCCTTAGTAAGTAAATTCATGTTATCGTCTATAACATCTATATTTTCTCTTGGTATGTTTTCAGTTGCTCCAGATACCAGAGCTACTATTGATTTGACTTGATCTTCACCAATAGTTGTCCCCTTTTTTAATTTTAGGTAAACTGCTGCTTTTCCAGGTTCTTTGTCCTTTACAAAAACAGAATCCTTAGCTTCAGTTATATGTACTCTTGCTTCTTCTACTTGTGGAAAACTTTTTATTGTCTTTTCCAACTCACCTTGCTGCATTCTAACTTTTTTTATTTTAAATTCTTCATCCGTCATTCCAAAGGAACTTCCACTATCCATTAATTCATAGCCTTTACTTCCAGATGTCAAAGTTGGTGCTAGCTCCAACCTTAATTTATCCACTTGATCCTTAGGAACCCAAATCGTATTTGTGTTACTATCTATTTTAGTATCAACTTTTTTTTCATTTAAACTATTAACGACAGTTTGAGCATCAGCTGCATCAAGATCAGAAAATAGTACTTGATATTTGTTAGAAGATGAGTAAAAAATCCCACTTATAATTGCAATAATAACTGCCACGATTGCTACTATTATAGCAGCTTTTATCTTCTTATTCTTGGATTTAAACTTTTCCAAAAGCCCCTTAACTTTTTCTAAAAGTTTTTTCATTATTAAGCTCTCCTCACCTTACTACAATTGCAACCTCGATAATTGATTATATCCGTCCAATAACTTGTCTCTAGTTTGTGCTAAAAACTGAAGACTCAAACTAGCCTCCTGATTCTTAACCATAACTTCATCAATATTAACATCATCACCTTTAATAAACTTTGTTGCAGTTTCATCAGCTTGTGTCATCTTACCGTTGGTATCATCTACTGCCTTTTTTAAGACATCTCCAAAATTAACTGAGTTATTGCTTTCATTATTGCTCTTATCACTATTGATATCTTTAAATTTATTATTAAATATAATTTCATTTTGTGCAAACTTATCTTCTATTCTCATTTTTCATCCCCCTACTTACCAATTTCTAAAGCCTTTGAAAACATGCTCTTTAAAGCATTAAAAGTATCAACATTTGCCTCGTAAGATCTAGTTGCTACCATCATATCTGCCATTTCATTTAATACATTCACATTTGGCATTGTAACGTATCCATTGCTATCTGCATCTGGATGCGTTGGGTCATATACCTTCCTTAAAGGTGATGGATCATTTTCAATTTTAACTGCTTTAACTCCTGCCATATCCTTATTAGCATCAAGAGCCTCTTGAAATACAGCTACTTTTCTTACATATGGGCCTTTGCCATCTGCACTTCTTGTTGTACTTGCATTCGCCATATTAGAAGTTATAGTATCCATTCTTAATCTTTCTGCTGAAAGACCCGTTGCACTTATTTGCATGGAAGTAAATGCATTCATTTATAATCCTCCTTTATCTAATCAATAATTCCAAATTTCCTAGCTTGTCTAAATATAATTCCTAATTATGTATTGTTTATCACTATTTAATAACAGTTTTTAAATTATTAAATTTATTATTTATGTCAGTTATTAACGCATTATATTTAAGAGTATTTGCCGCTTGATTTACCTTTTCTATATCTAAATCAACATTATTTCCATCACTTCTCATGCTAGTACTCTTATCCTGTTCAATTGATATATTATCACCGCTATTTGAATCACTACTTGAAAAGTGACGTGGATTAGTGCGTTTTAACTCTAATTTTGAAAAATCTCCCTGATTCTTTAAATTTTCCTCAAATACTACATTAAATCTCTTATAATCTTTCGTATTGACATTTGCCATATTATTAGCAATTGTTTTAGCTCTAACATTTGATGCTTTAATGCCTTGTTTAATCAAATCATAAGTAGCATCTGAACTAATAGATTGTATTGCCATAAATTCACATCCTTACATTTCGCCTTCTACTTGCATAAATATCTAAAACTTTCAGTACAAATATTTTATTTCACACATTATTAGAAATATGTAAAATAAAATGCTTTTTTCCTCACAATTTTTACTTGAGTAAAATATTACAATTTATTTTGACCAATTAATAATTTAATTATAGAATAACTATGCAATTTTATCTATAATTTTTTGAAAAATGTTTTCCAATTTATTTACTAATTCCGATTTTTTTTGGTTTTATTGTAATATTCCCCCACATAATAAATCTTCTAAAATAAATTAAATGCCATTTTTAGACTTTCTGCCGTATTTATCCGTACTGTGGCCTACCATATATCTAAAAAATAAAAGGTGTCTATAAATTATAGGCACCAAAAATGTTTAAAGCAAAATAAATATAAACTTTATTAATATGTTGCAATTCACAATACACATTTCTCAATTCATAATTACAGCTAAAATTCTTGCAATATCTCTAGAATTATCATGAAGAATTATTTGGGCAACATATATATAATTATCTTATGCCTAGTTTTGTAATACTCGCATATTAACAAACAATAAAACAAATCAAACAAAATGAAAAATCTTATTTTCCAATATTCTTCATTAATATTCGAGATAACAATAACACGACATTAAATAAGTTCAATTAGTCTTCAATATAAAATTCTTTTTATGAAGCTAAGAACTAAGTTTCACTTTATATTTTGGCAACCTGACAATCATAGAAAATAAATTTTTCCTTAGACTCATGGCTTTGCGGCCTTATTTTTCAATAAGTGTGCTAGTATCAATATAATTTGTCCTTTTAAATTATAATGTATTTTTGTTTATTTAACCACAATTATTTTTTAATTTTCGATAAAATCATCTAATAAATTATAAATTTCATTATAATTTGTTAGATAATTTTAGATAATGGAATTTTGTATAAATATAAATCTAGAATTTCACAAAATTATCCATTAAAATTACTCAAATCATTTATTTTAATTTTTAAAAATGAACTGTAGTAAATTTCAACATTCAAAATCTACTACAGTTCATTTTGTAAGTATTCTATTATTAATAGATTATTTAACATTAGCTAAAATATTTAATGCATCTTTAGGAAAATTGTTGCTTTGTGCCATCAATGCAATAGAAGATTGAATTAATATTCCACTTTTTGAATAATTCATCATTTCTCCAGCAATATCAGCATCACCAATATTACTTTGAACCTTTTCAATAGTACACGCTTTACTTGATAAGTAATCACCAGTTCCATCTAATCTGTTTTGCAAAGCACCATATCTACTTCTTATCCTACTAACCATTTGCGTTGCTTTATCAATAGCTTCGTTAGATTCATCCAATTCATTTACTACGTCAACTCCACTAACCCCCAAATTTTCTGGGCTAACATTATAAATTGGTATATCCATATTTTCATCATCCATATTTCCAATAACAGCTTTTAACATAGAAGTATTTTCACCTGTTAAAGTGGAATCAGATAATTTAATTCCATTAAACTGTGTATTATTTGCTAAATCTTTTATATCAGACTTGACACTATCAATTTCATTTTGAATAATTTGTCTATCTTCATCAGTTAAACTCCCAGATCCAGCACTAACCGCTAATTCTTTCATTCTAGCTAAACTATTATTCATTTCTTGAAGCGAACCATCAAAGGTTTGTATCATAGAGTTAGTATCTTGAATATTCTTACTTGCCGCATCATTAGTTAATAATTGTATCTTCAAAGTCTCGTTCTTACCTATTTTATTAGGATTATCCTTTGCAGAATTTAAAACTTGACCAGTACTAATGTTATTCAATGCTTTAGAATTATCTACAAGCGAATTTTTATAAGATTTATATATGTTTAGCGAAAACATATTGTGATTTAATCTCACTATATAAAACCTCCTCTCTTTTAGTACGAGTTATGCTCTTACATCTATATTAGTTCCTTTACTTGTGTCTACAGCCATATTGCTCATCATGTCTGTTACTTGAACAGCTGCTACTTTCTCACTATTCATAGCCATTTTCATTACTGATACAGAAACTACGCTTTGAAGAGATGCTTGATTCATAGCCATTGACATCGCACCTATATCCATAAAATCCAATCCTTTCTTAATTTATACTTTAATACTCTAATTTATTATCGTGCAAACATGAAATACCTTAAGCATGAATTTGCTTTAGTGCTATTTTATCTAATCAAATCTAGTATATAAATTAAAATAAGCATCAATAGTTATTTTTACATAACCACTTATACTTATTATAATATTTCATCATCTTTTGTTTTTCTGCTTTCACTATCGAGTGCTTTGACCTTCTTTTCCAAATTATGAATCTCAATATTTAAAAAATTAATTTCTTCTGCACTAAGGTTTAATTCTTTAGCCGTTTCTGTCATCATTCTCATCTGCAATAACTTTTCTTCGATGATATCTAACATTCGCATTCTATATTTTATCCATTGAAGCTCGGCTTTTAATTGGTGTATTAGTTCTTCTCGTTCATCCATATTGTTTTGATTCCTTTTCTTAATAAAAAGTACATTGAAAATTTTCTAATATTCTAAAATTTTTAATGCAATAATGAATCTATCCTACTAATTCTTTTTTAGTTACAACTCGAACTATTTATTTTTTATCCACCCTTCAGTCTCTTTTATGCCTTCTTCTAAACTATATTCTGGTTCCCAACTAATAAGCTTTTTAGCCTTATTATAATTACATTTTAATTTCATTATTTCACTTTGAGGATGAATGTGCTCAACATGATTTATGTTTACTCTATTATTAGAAATTATTTCGGCAAGTTCATTAATAGATACATCTCTTCCTGTTCCTGCATTAACTATTTCTCCATTTACGTTATCACTATAACCTGATTCAACTACAAATCTAGCACAATCTTTAACATATAATAAATCTCTAGTCTGTTCTCCACTGCCATATATATTTATATCTTTTCCAGCTATAGAGTTATTAATGAATATAGCTACAACTCCACCTTCTCCACCTGTTTTTTGGAAAGGTCCATATGTATTAAATGGCCTTATAACAACTGTTGGAAGTTTATATGCATTATAATATGAAAGTACTATATTTTCTGCTGCTATTTTACTTCCTCCATAAGGTGAGATCGGTTTAGTTGGATGCATTTCATTTATACCATCTTCACTTGCTACGTCATAGACCATACAAGTACTCATAAATACCACTTTACAAGGATGAGTATCTTCATTTGAATCCAAAACCCATTTTTCACCTTCCATTTTAGCATTCTTTCCAAACATTTGATTTTTTGCTTTTTCAAGAATATTAAAAGTTCCTACTGTATCGTTATAAAAAGTAGTTTTAGGATCATCAATACTATCTTGTACATTTATAGATGCTCCTAAATGATATATAATATCATACTTTTCTTCAAATACCTTACCTAAATCCACTTCATTTTTTATATCGCCTTTAATGAATTTAAAATTTCTTTCATTAAATTCTTCTATATTTTCAATTTGTCCATTTGATAAATTGTCTAAAGCTACTACTCTATGACCATTATCTAATAATCTCTTAACGACCCATCTTCCAATAAATCCTGCTCCGCCAGTAACTAATATATTCATGTTTTATCTCCTTTGAAATCAATACTGTTATTTTATATTTATATATTTTCACATAGCACTTTTGCTATTCGTTCTGCACCTTTACCATCTACAAGTTTAGACGCTTTTTCACTTAAGGATTTTCTTAATACATAATCATTAGCTAACTTATCAATATTGTATATTAATTCTTCTTTACTTATTTTATCATACCAACCTAAGCTTTTTATAATCCCCATCTTATCTAATTTATTAGCAATTCCTTGCTGATTCTCTGCAATTATTATTCCCAATGTTGGAACACCACATGCAACTAACTCATATAAAGTACTACCACAGGCTGATATTGCTATATCACATTTTTTCATTATTTCACACATATCAGCATTATAATAAAACTTTATATTAGAAGTTTTAAAATTTTCTACAAAAGAAGTATCGCTAAAAGAAGGCCCTATAACTACATGAAAATTATAATCCAACTCATTAATATAATTCACAATTCTTTCTGTTAAGTTGTATGGATCAGCGCCCCCAACTGTAATAAGTATATTACATACTTTTTGTTTTGTATGTTTGTTAATGTTATTTTTAAACTCATCCCTTAGTAATATATAATCTGTACCTAACAACAATTTTGTATTACTATTAACATTATACTCAAAATCTTCTGAATCTGCATTTTGATTTATTAAAAAATCTACATTAAAATAATCCTTATTCATGTCATCAATATAAGCTGTTTTTTTAAATATTTTTTTAGTTTCTTCAAAATATTTTTCATTTACAGCATAGCTATCTGTTATTAGCAAATCTGCTCCTATATGTTGCAATTCATTTATTAGCATATCTTCATTCAAAAGTATCACTTTGAAACCATCACAAAGTATTTTTTCTATGCCCTGAATATATTCACTATGATTTATTTTGAACTTTATGAGTTGATTTAAAGATGTAACTTCACAATAGTTATCTTTAACATAACACTTAAAACCAAGTATTGTCTCAACTCTACACACATAAAAAACATCATTTTCTTTTGATAGCTCTTTTGCTAAAACCAATGTCCGCATAATGTGCCCCATGCCTATATTAGAACCACCATCTGCTCGAATCGCTATTTTCATGTATACACACCACTCCTCTGCCATCTCTTTTTTATTTTAAAAGGTTCTTCATTATACTAATCCCTCTTCTTTAAGTAATATTCTAACTTCTTCTTTACTTAAAAATACTTCGTCATTTGAATTATAACTTCCAACTCTTACATGATTATATTTTTCATAAAATTCTAGTAGAAATTCCGAATTTATTGATGGTATTACTGAATACATATTGCCCAAATCAAAAGCACAACATGACTCATCTTTTGTCATAAGTTCTTCAAATCTTCTTTCACCAGCTCTTAATCCAATAGTTTTCAATTCTACTTCCTCTTTTTTTATATTAAATTTTAAACAAGTTTCTTCAATTATAACTTGCGCTAAATCACATAATCGTATTACAGGCATTTTTAAAATAAATACCTCTCCTCCTATAGAAATCTTAGGAGCTTCCATAATTAAATTTACCGCCTGACTCAATGTCATCATAAACCTAGTCATTTCATGGTCAGTCACTGTAATTTTTCTGTTTTCTTGTATCTGTTTTTTAAATAAGGGTATTACAGATCCTCTTGACCCCATAACATTTCCAAATCTTACAGCCATAAATCTCGTTTTTGCATTACCTTTACTAAAATTAGCTGCTTGTACAATTTTTTCTGCAAGAAGTTTTGTAGCTCCATAAGAATTTGAAGGATTAATAGCTTTATCTGAACTTGTAAATATTACACTATCTACATTATTAGTAGTTGCTGCTTTAATCACGTTTTCCATACCGATAATATTTGTTTTTATTGCTTCAGATGGATTATACTCACAAGCTGGCACGTGCTTCATTGCAGCCAGATTAAATACCACATCAATATCATTCATTGCCCTTTCGACTCTTTCATAATCCCTTACATCCCCAATTAAAAATCTAATCATTTTTCTATCATTAATTTGGTTTTCCATAATAAATTGTTTATATTCGTCTCTGCTAAGAATTCTTATTACCTTTGGATTTTCCTTTAGTAATTTATTTACTAATCCTTGACCGATTGTACCCGTCCCTCCAATAATAAGAATTTTTTTACCTGTATAATATCCCACAATTAAACCTCCTTGTGACTACTTACATTTTCAAAAAAATGTAATATCAAAAATTTAATTTTAATATTACATACTATTGTATTAATTAACCCTATGTCTATTCTAAAAATGTCCAGTCCATAGGAGTTCCTCTTTTAATATCCAATTTTGCACATTTTCCTATAACACTTTCATAATACTTAGGATGCATCCCAAATCCTGGTCTTATTGATCTAATATTTTCTTTTGTAAAGATTTCTCCCTTTCTAACATCCTTTACTACAAATAAGGAACGAGAAAATTCTCTACTACTCTTCATTTTATCCGTTAAACTATAGCTAATCTCACCTAATGCCTTTTCGGTTTCTCTTATTGATCTTACCATAACTTTAAGTTCATCTGGTTCCAAAGAAAATGCTGCGTCAGGACCTCCATCTGCTCTACTCAATGTAAAATGTTTTTCAACTATTTTTGCTCCTAATGCAACTGCTGCTACTGGTATAGTTATTCCTAAAGTATGATCTGATAAGCCTGAAATCACTCCAAAAGTTTTTGCTAAATTAGGAATAGTCTTTAAATTCATCTCCTCAAAAGGTGATGGATATGCTGATGTACATTTTAATACAGCTATTTCATTATTTCCTACTCTCCTGCAAGCATTTATTGCTCCCTCTATATCAGTTAATGTTGCTATCCCTGTTGCTAATATAACAGGCTTCCCCTTAGAAGCTATATATTCTATTAATGGTATATCTGTTATCTCAAAAGAAGCTACTTTATATGCTGGTACGTTCATATCTTCAAGAAAATCTACTGCGGTTTTATCAAATGGAGATGAAAAACAAATTAGCCCTTCTTCCTTTGCAATTTTTTTTAATTTTACTTGCCACTCCCAAGGAGTATATGCTTCTTTATAAAGGTTATGTAATGTTTTACCATCCCATAAAGTTCCTTGCTTTATTTTAAAGTACTCATTATCGCAATCAATAGTTATAGTGTCAGCTGTATAAGTTTGAAGTTTTATGGCATCTACTCCTGCTTTTGAAGCCTCTTTAATCAATTTTACCGCATTTTCAAAGATGCCATTATGATTAGCTGATATTTCAGCTACAATAAATGTCGGATTGTTTTTGTCAATTATTTTATTATCAATTTTCATAATATTCTCCGTCATCCAATATTATTCTAAGTATTTTTCATATTCTAAAAATTCATTACAAATGATTTTGTTATATTTAAGACTCTCAAAAACCTTTTGTGATGCAACGTTCTCAAATTTAACAAGGCCAATTAAGTTATTAATACTAATTTTATTGTTTACTACTTCTGTTTCTAACAAATCAAGCATGACTTTAGATAACCCTCTTCCCCTATAATTCTTATCAATACTATAGCTAATAATAGCTTTTTTGTCTTCAACATCTATTCTTACCAGTCCTGCTGAATTTCCCTTAAATTTTAGTATAAAAACAAAACATTTATTAGAATTTATCTTATCATTAAACCATTTAATATGATCTTCATATAATATTTTATGCGAAGAAAAAGAATTTTCTCTAACCGCTTTATCATTCGCCCAATCAAATAATAAATCGCAATCTTGTTTCGAAGCCATTTTAAGTGCTATATCCAAAATATCACTTCTTTCACTTAATTACTGTATATCTTTTTGCTTAATTGTATTGTTAATACTATTTAAATCAGAATATTGTTCATATAACTCAAGTATATCATTCATATTAAAAGTATTTTTTTTGTTTGAATAAAAGATACTATATATTCTATTTATCAATTCAAAATCTTCTTTAGTATCCAATGTCCATCTAAACTCTGAATAGTCTGTATCATTTTTATATTGTGCTAATTTAAATAAATTAGGATTATCCCATATATATGGCGTCACATGTTCCCTATCTCTCATATTTTTAGCTTCATTAAACGCCTTTTCTAATACTTTAAAACTAAAAACTTCTGTATCTAATCCTCGAGGATAAGTTCTATCTATCGTATTACTGACATAGTCATATTTATCGTTACTGTCAATATAATACTGTATTATTTTCTCTGTTACTTCACTATCTATAAGAGGACAATCACTGGTAACCCTTACAATTATATCCACATTGTTTTCTTTTGCAGCATAATAATATCTTGATAATACATCTTTTTCAGAACCTCTAAAATATTTTACACCTAACTTATTTGCCTCCTCAATAATAACATGATCTTTCTCTAAATTAGTAGTTGCTACCACTATTTCATTTATATTTTCTACTCTTCTTAATCTGTCAATATCATGTTCTAAAACTGTTTTCCCACATATTTTTTTTAAAACTTTACCTGATAATCTAGTAGAACCCATTCTTGCTTGTACTATGCAAGCTATCTTCATTAAATATCACCTTTACTTTCTAACAGGCACGCCTTTACTTGCCAAAAATATCTTTGCTTCTCTAGGTGTTTTTTCAGTGAAATGAAATATACTTGCTGCCGCAACTGCTGAAACTTTCCCCTCATTAATAGCCATATACAAATCTTCGTAATTTCCAGCTCCCCCTGAAGCTATAACCGGAATTTTTACATTATCTGTAACTTCTTTTATTAATTCTATATCATATCCCTCCATAGTTCCATCTCTTTCTATAGATGTAATCAATATTTCTCCTGCTCCGTTACTTTCTACCTCTTTTGCCCATTTTGAAACTTCAATTCCAGTACACTTAGTACCAGAATGAGAATAACAATAGTATTTTCCATTCTCTTTCCTTGCATCTATGCTTACTACTATACACTGACTTCCAAATATTTTTGCTCCTTCTTTAATTACATTAATGTTATTAAAAGCCTCTGTATTTATAGCAACTTTATCTGCTCCTGACCTTAACAGTTTCTTTATATTCTCAATAGACTTTATCCCACCGCCAACAGTAAATGGTATAAAACATTCCTGCGAAAATTCTTTTATGGATTCATAATCCGGTTCTCTGTTTTCTTGGTTTGAAGTTATATCTAATAATATTAGTTCATCTACTTCCCTCATATTATAAACTTTGATAGCAGGCAAAACCGTATCTACCCTCCGCCAACTATTGAATCCAACTCCCTTAATAAGTCCAACATCCTTCCATAAAAGTGTAGGTATAACTCTAGTTTTTAACATAAATCATTCTCCTTGTATTAATTTATACTCAAAAAGTTCTTAATAATCATAAAACCTGATTTATGGCTTTTTTCTGGATGGAATTGAACTCCATATATTTTACCATTTGAGATACTTGAAACAAACTCTCCACAATATAAAGTTTTTGTCATTATATCTGATTCATTTTTAGGTATAAAATGATAGCTATGAACAAAATAAAAATCCGTTCCGTCATCTATTCCTAAAAATAAGCCACTATCATTAAATTTATATATTTCGTTCCAGCCTATATGGGGTATTCTTTCATTTCCATTACTAGGTATAAGCTTTTTTACTTCTCCGTCAATTAAGTTTAATCCTTCAATTTCTTTTCCTTCATATCCTTTACTTGCAAATAATTGCATTCCAAGGCAAATCCCTAAAATGGGAATTTGTCTTTCCTTTGCAATCTGTTTTATTATTCTAGTCCAGCCTTTACTATTAAGATTATTCATACCTTCATAAAAACTTCCTACTCCTGGAAGAACTATTCTATCAGCATTAAACAATTCTTCTGGATTATTACATATACACACTTCATCAGCCTCACACTCTTCAAATGCCCTCTTCACTGACATTAAATTTCCCATACCATAATCAACTATATAAACTTTCATATTTAACACCTTTTTAATTGCAAATTATTCATTATCGTAATTAATTTTAGTCAAGTTTCCATGTTTATCTTTTATTAGATTACCGTTCTTATCTGTTAAAAATACTTTTTTATTAGTAAATTTGTCACATATCTTTATAAATTCATCAACAGTAATATCTAAAGGCTCAAGTATTTTATCTAAAGATTTTCCTAAATAAGTCCATGGAAATTTACCATCATGTTTCTTAACAATTTCTATTGCATCTTCTCTAGTAAGTCTACCTCTTCTTATATGTAATGATGCGATGTCTGTAGCTCTACCAAATCCAAACTTCAAAAATTTAAAATAATCATGTATTCCTGTTTGATAGTTGTCTAAATTTTCATAATCAACTATTGAACCTTCTACTGTTGTATGATATGTTGTAAATCCATTATTTTCCGCTATCAATGCATTATTATACCCATCCCACGGAATATAGTAACCTAAAAATAATCCTGTAACTCCTACTCTCTTAAGCTCATCATCTGCAGGGTATGTATATGGAATTATTTCCCTTCTTTCTATTCCATCTATTCCGACTAAATCAGTAACTCTCATTCCTAAAAGCCCACCAAATTCTTCAAGCCATCTTCTGTCTAAAACATTATTTTCACTTGCTGCTGCAGGGCCTCCATACTCATTTTGAGAATTTTCCCCCCATATTATAAGAGGAACATTAAATTGTACTGCTGCTCTAACAGGAATCGTAAATATACTAGCATGTTCAGGCCATGATATGTCCCCTACTTGCTTCAATCCAAGTTTATTTAATTTTGCTCGCAGAATTCTATTATTGGTGAATTCCATATAGTCAACACCTAATCTTTTAATATTCTCTATATTTTTTCTTCCTATATCAGATAAATCGCATGTAGTTGCAGTTACACATAAAGGATTCATACCAAGTTCAAGAATTTTTATTACCTGATATGTGCTATCCTTCCCTCCGCTCACCGGAATTATACAATCCCAATTTGATTCATCTTTAGATTTATATTTATCTAATAATTTCTTTAAATTCTCTTTTCTTTCATTCCAGTTTACCTCTTTACGTTCTTCATAATTTCTACACGCATTACAAATCCCATCTTCATCTATATATAGGTGTGGCTTTGTATCTGGAAGTAAGCATCTTTTACAATATTTAATCATTATTATACCTCTTTCATTTTTTTAGTAAAAACATTAAATCTTGATTATCATTACTCATGTATTTAAATTTTTCATACTTTTCAATTTTTAATTTTTTAAATTCATTCAAATATTGCTTTGAAAAATCAGCTTTCCACAATAACTCATTGTTTCCTCTGTAATTTATTTGTTCATAATTATCAGAATAATACTCAAATCCCCAAATATAATTATTACTACATCTATAAATTTCTTTTAAGACTTTTTTAATATCTTTTGGATTTATATGTATTAAAACGCCACTAGTAAAAACTAAATCAAAATATCCATCCTTAAACGGTATATCTTCTGCTGATCCTTGCATTATGTTAATGTTACTAGTTAATTCCTTAGCTTTCTCCACCGCATATTTTTGCAATTCAATTCCGTATAATTGTTTAAAGCCCATATTTTGCAGCAGTCTTAATTGATTTCCTACATTGCAGCCTATCTCAAGAATCTTGCAACTTTCTTTGTCTATTTTATCTAAAAATAATGAATTCATATATGTTCTAGAAACTCCATATGTATCTATATAGAATTTATCTAATTCTTCAGGACTATATATATTCCTTTCTGTATATTCTTTACCAAAACTCCCACTCCAAATAGTTTCTTGATAATTATTCTCCAATTTTATCTCACCTTTCTTTTTGCCAACTAATTTTTTTCCAGGATATCATTTAAATAATTCTTTCCAATAAAGGCTTAATATCATATTTAAGAATATCACTTATAAGTATTTTATCATTATTTTCGAAGGCTTCTAACAATTCTGGCAATTTACTTTTTAATTTATCAATATGAATTTTAAAATCATTTTCCAATACACAAATTGATTTTAAATTAATAATTAAGTCTAATTTATCAATTATATTCATTAATAATTTATATGTTTCACTATTCTCCAATTTATATATTATAGCTGAAAATTCTTCTATAAGTTCTATTAAATTAGTAATTATATCACTATTGTTTTCATCCATTATAAACTTATCCATATTATCCTCTTTCCATATATATTTCATTTTTATCAGTTAATTACTTTCATTCATTCCATCTAGTATATCACCTATAGACTTATATGTGGCAGTGCATGCAATAATTATGGATCTCATAAGATTTTTATAAATTTTAATCTTTTCAATTGCTGTATCATAACTTTGTTTGTTACCTAGAGATGTTTCTTTTATATTGCAGTTCATTAAAACACCTTGCAAAAATGTTCTTATTACATCTTCTTTAAATATAATTTGCTCAATTTTTTCTTCCTTTTTTAAAGTTTTAAATGTTTCTTTTAAAGTAATATTATTATCATTAATATCTTTTTCTAATTTTGTAAAAGTTTTTAGTAATTTTTCACAATCCACTTTGAGATTATTAAACTTTTGAGCTAATTTATTAAGTTCATCAATAGCTGTATTATATTTATTTATATCTAATTCATTAGGACTTGGTACTAAATCATATAGTTTAGTTATATTTCTAGTACAATATTCTAAAATAACTTCTTTCAATTTCATAATTTGGGTTCCATGTTTAAATGCTCCACCTTCAGTAGCATCAATATAAAGCCTATCGCTATCATCTTTTGCTATTTCAGCTTCTAAAAACACTAAAAAGTTTTTAAACGCATAATCAGTAGGCAGCATGTCCCCATCTATACCTTTCACATATAACAACTCTTCACTTTTTTCAACCTTAGCCTTTACTTCTACATCTTCTGAATGAGTAACACCGTCTTTTGTATATGCTAAATCTTGACCTACAAAAACTAATGGATTTGCTCCAACATATTTCGCAAAAGCAAAAGCCACATGAGCGCACGATGTTCCCATATAAAGTAATCTATCTTCACCTAATATGTCATCGTTAATCCATTCATTAATTTTTTCACCTTGTTTTAAACATAGTAATTTCTTTTTATCTTCAAACTTATCCAAAAGCTCTGTCACAACAACTGGAGGCCCAATAAATACTGTTTCTTCATTTATATTATTATTTTTATAAAAAATTTCATATGATTCAAATATTCTTTCTATAGTAAAAACTGCATCCGGTATAATGTTGTTTTTTTCCAAAGTACTTATCACAGCATCTGTAGCTAGTATCAACGCTTTACCTTGTGCTTTTTTTAATTCATCTATATTTTTATCTAAAGACGGACCTGCACTTACAACAATTGCAGGCATATTTTTATACTTATCTTTTAAAATTTCTATACTTGGGCTTTTTATCAATTCTTTTATATTTTTAAAATTATTTCTCAATCCAATTATGGTGTCATCAATATCATTTCCCAAATTAAATAATGCATGCTTAAATAAATCAGCTATTCTTTTATTTATACTTTTTATCCATTCACCATATATTGAATAATACGATAACAATATTACAGGTATACAATTAACACTTAACGGCATTATAGAAAAACTAAAAATGTGCGAATTAATCTCCGCTATTATCTTTTGTTCATCCCCGAAAAATAAAAATACTTTTTCCCCACCTATCTCTAATATATTCTCATTTCTTAAATATGTATTTAAAATTTCCATATCAGATTCAATTACAAATATTTTACTTTTATCAGAACTTCTTTTTATTAACTCTTTTATATGATATCCCAAGCCTATACCATAAACTATAAATAACGAATCTTTATTAAAATCTATATCTTTAATAAGCATATCAACTTCATTTTTTACATTATATTTGCTATTTATATATATTTTTTTACCGTTATTGTTATATCTAAAAGTATGGTGCCCATCTTTAGTATCTTCAACTTGGTAATATTTATCCATAATTACATCTTCCTTATTAAATTGTTCAAGTATTTTTGTATTCATTCTAAATAAAACATCATTCATTTTAACACCACCTTAAATCTATTATACACAAAAAGGCTCTGGGACACCAGAGCCTTATGGATTCATTAAAATTATCTTAATAATTGAAGAACTTGTTGTGGTTGTTGGTTAGCTTGAGCAAGCATAGCTTGAGCAGCTTGAGAAAGAATATTATTCTTTGAATATGTTGACATTTCTTTAGCCATATCAACATCTCTAATTCTTGATTCTGCTGAAGTTAAGTTTTCAGAAGAAGTTCCAAGATTATTTATTGTATGTTCTAATCTATTTTGAATTGCACCTAAGCTACCTCTTTGTTCTGATACCTTAGCTATAGCTTTATCAAGAACAGAAAGTGCATTAGTCGCATCTGTTTTATCCATAACATTTAATGCAGCTTCTTGCTTAACATCTGTTGTACCGTTAGTTACCACATTTGTACTAGTAAATCCTGCTTGTCCTGCATTTCCTGTAATTCCAATAGCTGCTGATCTCATATCTTCAATATTTACTGATATTGATTGACCTTTATTAGCACCTACTTGTAAAACAGTGTGGAATCCGCTCCCTTGAGCTCCTGGTCCTACAATTTGTTGAACATTACCTCCGGCAGATGCTGGAGTAACACTTGCAGTAAATGTTAATGTTGTCGATATTTCAGTACCAACTCCATTCGCAATATTTATATCCTTTCCTGTTGTAGATATAAATTGAAGTGTATTAGTTGATGAAAGCGCCACATTAACTTTATCTCCTAATCCTGCATCTTGAATAGCAGCATTTAAATCTTTAACTAAATCCTGCATTGCAGCTTTAGCTACATTAGCATCTGCATTTGCTGTGTCATAAGTCTTATTCGCATCTTTATTTAATACAACTTCAACAGCACTGTCACTACCTATTGTTATTTTAATAGAATCATTCTTAGTAATAGTTGTAGCTGCAGCTGATAAAGAAGCTGTACCTTGTACTCCTACTTTTTCTACAGTAGTATCACCACCAGTTGCAGTAAGTGCTACAGTAGTAACTCCTAGTGCTGCTGACGCTCCATTAAATGTAATCTTACTAGTTGACCCTGAAGATTTAGCTGTAAATGTAGATCCTGCTGTTGTAAAATCAATATCTACTAAGTCTGATAGTTTTACGCCTCCAGAAGTAACATTTCCTAATGCTGCTATATTTGCAAGTTCATTAGCATCTCCATCAGCTGCTACAACTTTCATTGTTCCTGCTGCTGATAATTGGAATGTTATATTATCTACAGTAATTGTAACACCTGCAGATATAGCTGCTGCTGTTGCTGCTGCTGTATTAGCAACTTTAGCGCTTGTAGCTTTAGTTATCTTATCTCCATTACTTGCATCTATACCACCATTTAATACCTTTTGAGTATTGAATTCTGTAGTATTACCTATTCTGTTTACTTCTGAAGTTAATTGGTTAACTTCATCTTGGATTGATGATCTATCAGCATCAGTGTTAGTTCCATTAGCTGCTTGGTCTGCTAATTCTCTCATTCTTTGAAGAATTGAATGAGTTTCATTTAATGCCCCTTCAGCTGTTTGTATCATCGAGATACCATCTTGCGCATTTGCAGAAGCTTGGTCTAAACCTCTGATTTGGCTTCTCATTTTTTCTGATATTGCAAGACCTGCAGCGTCATCTCCAGCTCTGTTAATTCTTAAACCTGAAGAAAGTTTTTCCATTGATTTACTTGCTGCACCTGAATTAATGTTCATGTTTCTGTTGGCATTTGCTGCCATCATATTGTGATTGATTACCATAATATATTCCTCCTTGATTTTTAAGTATTGGACTTCCCTGTCCATTTTTTTATTTATATCAACTCTTAAGAGTTAATAGCTTGCAAACTTTATATTTATATGTTCGGCTTAAAAATATATTACTTTAGCCTTTATTTAAGTTTTTTCAACTTTTTTTATTATTCTTTTCACTACTTTAAGTAATATTATTTAAATCCTATATTTCTATATTCGTCTTTTTAATTCAAGACTTTATAATATTTTGAATATTATTTTTAAATTGTTTTATTAAACACTCTGGCTCTATATTCAATCTTGTTATAATTTGCATTAGCTTGTCTGGTCTTCTTTAGACTTTCTATTTTCTTCTTTACTTCAACCTTTTCTTTTTTAATTAAAAGCTCTAGCTCTTCTTCCAATTCTAATAAATTTAATAAATTGCCTATTCTTTTAATATCTTCTTTATCAAAACCAAGTTCATTAATTGCTTTTAATATTTCTTCTCTTTTATTAACTAAAACATCTAAATTTCCATCTTTCCTAATTTTATCTATCATTTCTAAAGTTAAAGTTTTATATTCTTCTAAATACTCATATAAATTCATAATTTATATCCTCTTTATTCTTATTTAATTAAGATTCAACTTATCTATAACTTAGCCTTGACCAAGCATACTAGCTAATGATGATTTTTGTGCATTCAACTGTTCCATTGCTGTTTCTAGTGCCGAATATTTATTATATAATGCATTTTCCTTATCTGTAAATTGGCTATTTAACTGGGTTATTAATTTCTTTTTATCATTTATATTTTTAGTTATAGTATTGTCAAACTCAGTACTACCTCCAGTTAATCCGGCTTTTTTAGATAATGAAGAGCTACTTGTTTTAAATTCACTATATAAAGATGACTTAAGCTGAGTTAATGCTCCACCTTTATCTGTACCCGATGCCAATCGCGTAAACAAGTCCTTTACATCTCCACCATTTTCTTCTAATGCTGTTGTTAATTTTTCTTCATCTATAGTAAACATTCCATTTTTATCTGTATAATCTTTAACCGGTGTTATTCCTATCTTTTCTAAGCTTAGACCACTTCCAGATATTACAGTTGACATTGCACTTTTCATTTCGCTTGCTATTCTTTCAAGATCGTTATCTTTTCTAAGCAATCCTGTCTGCGCTTTTTTCTCCCAAGCTGTAATTTGGTCATCAGTCATAGCCTTTTTTTGTTCATCTGTTAAAGGCATATAATTTTTATCTCTTGTTTCATAAATCTTTGTATTAATTTCTGACAATAATTTATTATAGTCATTAACAAAGCCTACAATTTTATCTTTTAGCGCACTAGCATCAGTTGCTCCAGTTAAGGAAGTTGGAGTATCATAAGTAGCTGCTGTAGTTGACGTAGTTGATGTTCCTGTTACCGTTGTCCCATCTGATGCATATTGTGTTGTTGTTACTATCCCATCTGTTCCTATTACTGTTGTTTTTGTTGGTATTGTTCCATTTGATGCATATTGTGTCGTTGTTTTTCTTCCATTAGATTCTGTTACAGTTGTTTCTATTGGTGTGGTTCCATCTGATGCATATTGTGTTGTTGTCTTTGTTCCACCCGCATCAGTTACTGTTGTCTTAGCCTTAGTAATTCCATCTGATGCATATTGCGTTGTTGTCTTTGTTCCATCCGCATCAGTTACTGTTGTCTTAGCCTTTGTAATTCCGTCTGATGCATATTGTGTTGTTGTTTTCGCTCCAGCTGTTGGCACATCCGGTGTTGTTGTCACATCATCTGGCAAATCAGCTGATGCTGTTAATGCTGTTAGTGCCGGAATTCCAGTATATGTTGATACTGTTTTAGTTGTTTTCCCATCAGTTCCAACTTTTAATTGTGTTGTAGTTGATGAAGATACTGTTATTACTCCAGTTGTGTCATTTTTTGTTGAATTTTCCACTGTTGTTGTTGAACCATCAGTTCCCTGTTTTTCTGTTGTTGATGTTGTTGTTGTCGTTGTTCCATCATCAACATCTTGTTTAACTGTAGTTGTATCTCCACTTTTTAATGTTGTCGTTGTTGTTGTTGTTCCTGAAACTTTTTGTATAGTTTTAGCTACTGGTATTGTGCCATCATAATTAATCATAGTTGTTGTTGACGTTGTTGATCCACTCTTTATAGTTTGTAATGTATATCCACTTTTACCATCTGCAGCTAAATTGCTTGTATCAGTAGTAGTCGTTACTCCATTTGCATTCGTTACTGTCGTTACTGCTCCTTGAGTAGTTGTAACCGTTGTTGATTTATCTGGTGCAGTCACTGTTTTAGTTGTTTTACCACCTGAAGTCGTTACTGTTGTTACGGTACCATCAGCTGCTGTTGTCTTTTGAGTTGTTCCATCTTCTGCTAGTGGTGTTAAATCTATTAATGGGGTCAATTCCAAATTTGTTTGTGTTAAACTCTTTTCATCTAATGCTGATACTGGTACCACCGTACCTGATGCTGCCACAGAAGTTGAATTACTAATTCCTTTAAAATCAAATACTACATTATCAACCGTTACACTGTTGCTTGTTTTTTTATCAGCACTACTTATTGTATATACTTCGCCTTTACTATTTTTCACAGTAGCCTCAAGATATTTGTCTTCTGCTTTAGCATGATTTTTAGTTGAATCGTTGGTATCTTTAATTGTAAAGCCGCCTCCACCAAATGAACTTGCTGTAAAGGTTACATTTCCACTGAATTGACTATATTTTGCTGTTACAACCTTATTGTTCAAATCTGACAATTCTTGTTTTTGTGCATCGCTTGGATTTACTATAGCATTTAATGCAGCTTTTCTATCTGCTATTGCTTTATTATAATTTGCAACTGTTGCGCTTCCATCAGAAGTTGCATTAAAAGTTATTGTTGATGTACCAATTGTTATTGATTTTACCCCTGTTTCACTACTAAGTAACGTGTCTGATGCAGTAGATGCTAATTGGCTTACATTTACTGAGTAATTATCAAGAGTTGCTCCTGCTAAACCCCTTGCACTTACTTTTGAACCATCAGTAGATGTAAAGGTTTGAGTTTGATAACTACTTGATGACATTAAGTTTCCTGTTTTTAATACGTCAAAATATTTATCATAGAAATCTGATGCATCACTCATTATTTGTTTATATTGTTGTTGTTGATATTCTAAAACTTTTTCATTTTGAGTTTCTTTATCTATTTGACTTTGATAAGATTGCATTGCTGATTTAACCAATGCATCTACATCTAACCCAGAATTCGTTCCTGTTACTCTTTGTATTGTTGACATTTTATTCCACTCCTTTTTACAGATAGTTAAACTCTAAAATAGTCTCAAAGAAAATTCATTATAGGACTAATTAAAATCATTTTTTTAGAAATACTAAAAGTTTTAAACTTTCACCATTTAACACAATTCCGTATTGTTATTTCTTAGCTCTCTTGTATGCCTCATGCCACGTTTCACTTACGTCTTCAACAAGAGGTAAAATTTCATCTATTATCTCTACATTTTTAGTCATATTCGCCTCAGCTAACTTTTCTTTGATGAACGCATATACATTAAATAATTGAACTGCCCAATCTCCTTGGCTTGTGTCTAAACTTATCATAAGCTCTGAAAATATGTCTTGAGTTCTTATTAATGCATCATGTGCTTTTTTAACATCTTTATCTATTATAGCTTGTCTGCCCATTTTACAGAACCTAACGGCACCTTCAACTAACATTAAAAGTAATTGCTCTTTCGATGCATAATTTACAGTATTATTTTTATATACATTATATCCATTAGAATACATTATGACTCCTCCTATTTTGTTGTATCTAAAAGTCTTCCCTTTGAATTTTCTTCATTAATCTTTTCTACTTTTTCTACTTTTATGTTTATATTTTTATTACTAAGTTTCACACCATCAATTGTAATATATCTTTTTTCATGTTCATTCTTATCAAAATCTTTTGTGTTTACATCTTCATTCTTTTCATCTTTTACATCTTTTTTTATAGTTATGTTTTTACCCGAATGAACTTTTTCTTCTTTTATTTCTTCTTGCATCTTTTTTCTAATATCTGTGTCAATCTTATTTAGTTTAAACTCCAATTAAAATAGCCTCCTTAGACTTTATTTTAAATCAAGCCTTTCTATCTAACAGACCAACTTGTTTAATCATGCTGGCAACCATATCTAAAATCTTTTTTGGTGGAATCTCTAATATAACTTCTTTTGTATCCTCATCTACTATTTTTATCATCGTTGTTTTCATTTCTTTATGATAAGAATATTCTGCATGTGTATGTTCGCCTTTTAAAAAGTTATTAATTTTTTTTATTGCATCATCCAAATCTTTCTTACTATACTCCTGACTGTTTGCAGCATTTTCTCCTGATGACTTAGTTTCAATTTGTTGAACTTGTGGAACTGCCACTTCTGTATTAGCTTCTGCATAATCTGATAAATTTGATTTATACGCATTTATATTAATTGAGTTTTGTCCTAAGTTATTAACATCCATGTTTATTATACCTCCTTGTTTTTACCCTTAATATTCCATTCCTATCTCTTCTTTATATTCTTTAACATACTGAGGTCAATTTTGGTCGCCTCTTTATTTTCCTTTTCCACTTCTTCATATAATTCTTTTCTAAGTATTGATACATCTTTTGGAGCCTTTATTCCAATTTTTACACTTCCATCATCTATTCTACTTATAATAACTTCTATATCATCTCCAATCATAAGAGATTCACCTTTTTTTCTAGTTATAATTAGCATTTCCTACCTCCTCATATTAAGGGACTTTTTACTTTATATTTAGAATTATCTAATATTATTTGTTCCCCAAGATTATTAGAAGTATTTATAACTATAGGTCCTTGCAAATTAGTAGTTATTTTTTTTACATCTGAATTCAATGTTACTGTAGTAATTATATTTACTTGTTTTGGAGAATCAATTTTAAGATTTTTAATTATTTCTTCACTTAATTTAATTTCATAATCATTATAAAATTCGTATGGTGAAGTTACAATTAATGAAATTTCATCATTCTCTAAAGATTGTAGAAGTTTAAATGGCTCATATTCTTGTAAATCTAAGAGAATAAAATTCCTCAAATCATTAAACCCTGGAATTCCTTTATTAAAGGTAATTATATTATTTTCTTCATATTCCATTTCACCATGAACTTTTGAAAGAAATCTCATATTTTATCTTCTCCTAACTATAAATAATTTAATATGCTCATCGGCAAGATTTTCGCGCTAGTTTGAAGTGAAGCTGTATATACTGTTTGCATAATTGAATATTCCATAGTCTTTTCTGCAAAATCTATATCTTCTGTTTTAGACAATATATCTGTCATATTATAATTTTGGCTTTCATTATTTGTTTGTGCTGAATCCATTCTGTTTTGCATAGACCCAACTTCTGATCTTTGTTGTAATAAATTAGCTGTTACAGATTGTATATCTTTTAAGTCAACTGTTGTTAAATCACTTATATTTCCGCTTGGCCCCAGATCATTTATTATTTTATTTAAAAGATCTGAAATATTTATAGATTTTCCATCTTTATCTGTAAATTCTAAAACATCAACTGCCGTTTTATTATAATCACTTTTAACTCCGCTTGAAATATCAACTTGCAAGTCTGAATTTATTTGATCTAACGAACTATATGAAGAAAGTGCCTTCATAGCATCATCCGAACTGAATGTTGGAGTTAACGCATCATTAAATAGCGACTCTATAGTTGCAGGAGGGGTTCCAGTACCCAAAGTCGTAAGATCAATTGTAGGTGATGGTGTCACTGGTGTTGCCGGATTAGTGGAATGATCATTTACTGTTATTATCACATTAGTTCCGTTTTTTTCAATTCCATCAATCTTCGTTGTAGGTGTGACACTGCTTTCGATCGGATTAACAGATAAATCTATGTTCATCCCTGTAGCAGTTCTAGATATTCCATTTCCAGCCTTATCAGCATATTTCAAAACTCCATTTACAACAGTAGTTGGTTTTGAAGTAATTTTAGTTCCTCCAAATATATACGAACCATCGAAGCTGGTATTTAAAACTTGTGATAATTCATTAACTTTTTCTTTAACTTCATCTTGAATTGCTGTTCTTTCATCTTCTTTATAAGTACCATTTCCAGCACTTACAAGTAATGTCTCTATTCTTCCAAAGATATTTCCCATCTGAGATAATGCTGTATCCGTTGTATCAAGCCAATTCGATGTATCCTTAATATTCTCATCATATTGCTTATTATACGATATTTCTCCATTTAACTGCATACTTCTTGATGCTACATAAGGATTATCTGATGCTTTGCTTATTTCCTTTCCTGAAGACAATTGATTTTGTAATGTCTGCATATTATTCATATTTCTTTTCACATTTCTTAAATAATTGCTACTTAACATGCTATTTGTTATTCTAAATGACATCTAATCACCTCCTATTTTTTTAATCCATTTATAACTACATCTAATAGTTCATCTATTGTTGATATCATCTTCGCATTTGCTTGATAAGCATGTTGAAATTGTATTAAATTTGTCATTTCTTCATCCAAGGATACTCCTGAAACTGATGCTTTTTGATTTTCCAAATCTGACAGTACCGCCTCCTGATTGTCAACCTGCCTACCAGCCTCTTGTGTAGTTGTCGCAATATTATTTATTATAGTTTTATAATAACTATCCACTGTTGATCCATTTGTTCCAGCATTTAAATTTAAGCAAGTACTATCCGAAAATCCTGTTCCAGATGCATCATCTATCCCTATCTCCTCCAGAAATTCTTTTCTAGTCATTTTAGTTAAATCTTCTGTAGATTTAACGTTACTTAAGTTCATCTTCATTGAGTTAAGATTAGCTATTGCACTTGCTCTCTTTCCATCGCCTTCACCACTGACTGAAGTTGTATTACAGTTTAACAAAGTTGGATCTTTTACTAAATCGTCATTTACTTTTATTGTTGCTGCTGTGATCCCAGTATCTGTTTTACTGCTAGCTCCATTGGTAATAAATATTAAATTATTGTTCAATCCTTGAGACGAAGCACTAGAGTCTAAACTTCCAGTTTGAATTGCATTAACTGAATAAGCTAAACCTGCAGCAAGTCTATCTAAACTATCCATGTATCCTTTTATAGTTTGCTGAACTGATTGGTTTGCAGCTATTTCTCCTCTTACATGGTTATTATCTACATTATTTACTCCACTTTCACTGTCATATTTATAAGTTTGAAACATGCCACCTTTTAACTCCGTATCCGTTACTGGTGGTATTGATTTTACTAATGTTGTATATACAACTGACCCATCTGTATTTGTTAATGCTGTTACCTTCGTTATTGTCGTTACTCCAGATACAGTTGAAGTTGTTGTTCCAACTGTAGGTTTAGGTGTAGTTGTATCACCCGCATTTATCTTTAATTCAGTTTTACTTAATCCTTCTGCATTCCCGTCTTTATCTGCAATTAAAATTCTATTTTGCATTAAATTATCCGCTAAATCTTTGGCCTTAGCCGGATCCGTTGTAACCTTAAATGACTTAGTTGGTAAATTTTCATTTCCTAAAGGATAATATTCTACCGTAACCTCTCCGGTAAAATTTCCAGATGCATCTGTAGTCGCTACCGCACTTTTAACATATGAAAGCCTAGAATAATCTGTATCATTTGGATCTGAATTAACTAAAGATGCATCCGGATACTCTGTTGATGAAAGATTTATAGTATCAAGGTTATCTCTATCGACTTTTATTCCAAATTTATAACTTAATTGATCTAAAAGATTATCTCTTTTATCCATTAAATCATTTGGTGTTTGTCCGACTGCTGAAATACCTCTTATCTGCTTATTCAATTCATTTATTTGATCGAGATAGCTATTTACGTCAGTAACATTAGTTTGAAGAAGTGATTGACTATCATCTTGAGTCTTTTTTAATTGATTGTAAGTATAATTTAACGCATCTGCAAGTGCAGAAGCATCTTTAATGGCTACTGTTTTAACGTCTGATTTACCCGGACTTTTAGATACTTCTTGAAATGCATTAAAAAATTGATTTGTTAGTTCTTGAATTCCTGTATCTGATGGTTCTCCAAAAATATCTTCTGCCTTTGATAAGGTATTACTTGCTTGTGTGTAATATCCAGATGTTCCCGACTCACTTCTTACCTGATAATCTATAAAATAATCTCTAATTCTTTGTATTGATGTTATTTCAGCACCAGTTCCAACTTGTCCAGCTCCAGTTGTATCAAATCTTGACATCCCTCCAAATGGTCTTGTAGTTTCTGCAACGGCTCTTTGCCTCGAAAATCCAACTGTATTTGCATTAGCTATATTATGAGATGTTGTATTTATCGCACCTTGTTGCACATTTAGCCCTCTTTTAGCAATGGTAAACGTATCAAATAATCCTGCCATATGTTTTTTTCCTACCTTTCAATGATTCCAACTTCCATGTAGTATATTATAACTTCCTTATTATTTTTCAATCATAAATTCATTAATATAGAAATAATCTATTTTAAAATTTGTAATCGTTGAATTGACAACATTTATTAAAATATACAAAAGTTCATATAAAGATTTATCTAGATAAATTTCCATATGAATTATATGTCTTTATTTCCCTTCTTGGATTTATTATTTCTAGCATTTTGTTATTAAATATTATTTGTTGTTTTAATAATATATCATTTGTTTCTTTTTGAGAAATAACTGAATTCAATAGCATTTTTATCTTATTATATTCTTCTTTTAACTCTTTACTATTTGAATTCCTTACAACTTCAGTTATTCCCTTATCACCAAGTATATTTCTTCTCTCAATTTCCTGTTTAGCTATTTTCTTACCAGATTCATTAATCTTATCAACTAATCCCTCTAAACCAAATACATCTTTACTCATTATCATTTTATATTGAGTTTCTAACAATTCTAAAAGTCTTTGTAACTCTTCCTCTTGGCTTTGTATTAATTTAATAAGTTCATTTATCATACTTATGCCTTACTCTCCTTCATTGCATCTAACATACTTTTTGCAGTTAATCTTGCATCAACGCTGTATGTTCCACTATCTATTTTATTTTTAATATCTGCTATTTTTTTTGCACTTTGTATATTACTATCTAATGAGTAACCTTTAAGACTTTTTCCAAGTTCTGAAATTTCAATTCTATCTACATCATTAGTTTTCTTTGTCTTTTCGACAGCTTTACTGCTATTTGAGTTATATGCATTTATATATGTCGATCTACTTATTCTATCAATACTCATAATACATTTCTCCATTTCTTAGGCTCCTGAAAGAAAATAACACTTGTTATTTAATTGCGCCTTACTACTTCATTAATATACTTATCGTACTTTTCTTTTATAAGTTTATAGAAAAGTCAATAAAAAATAATTTATGCAACTATTTTAAGAAAATATTCATAATATATGTTATTATTAATCAAAAGACCACTCTGCTATCGTACGTTCTCCTTCCCCCAATATGATTTCGCCTTCACTAAACCAAAAGATATCATTATCTTTATTTCCTCTATCTGTAATATTATCAGAAACATCTTCATCATAAGATTCTATATCGCTCTCGTTTTTCTTTTTGTTTACTCTTTTCTTCTTCTTACTTGAATTTTTCTTAACCTCAAAAATTACAGTAGAATTATTATGTTGATCACTCTCCTCCTTCTTTGCTTCAATCACATTACTATTATCATCACTTTCATTTTCACTATTTGATTTCTGATCATCTACTTTTAAAATCGCTATTTCATTGTCCTTATTTTCTTTAGTATCTACTTCCTCTTTTTCTTTTATAGGAATCACATTTTTCGGACTTACTTCTATGCTCTCATTTTTATCAATGTAAATATCATCTGCAATTTTTACCTCATTTTCTTTTTTCACAATTTCATTTTTTTCTTTAACTTTAATATTTTGATGCTTTACAAAGTTTTTCACCTTGTATATATTATTATCTACGATTTCAATCATTTCTAAATTTATTAGAACATCTAATGCAGATTTTACTTCACTGATATCTCTATTAAATTCTATTGATAAAGTCTCTACTGTGTATGGAATATTTCTTGACATATATAGCTCTCCCTCTTGATTTACCTTTCCAGCTAGAACAACTACCCTGTTCCAAACATAGTGAATAAGATCTCTATTAGTCATCCTATCTATTATTTTAAATTTTGTATCCTCATACATATCAACTCTAAATCTCACATATCTTCTCTCTTTCATATTCATCAATCCCTTTCACATATATTAATAATTTAATTCACAAAAGTTTCTTACACTTAAAAAGTTCCGCATTGTAGAAATGTTCTGTATTGCAGCATAGCTGCTCTTTTCAGTAGTGCATAGCTGCTCTTTTTATCGGGGCATATTTATATGTTAACAAATCAAATTTACAAAAGTGCTCTTACACTCAAAAAAGTTCCGTATTGCAGAAATGTTCCGTATTGCAGCATAGCTGCTCTTTTCAGTAGTGCATAGCTGCTCTTTTTATAAGTGTATATTTATCCCTCCAATTAATATATACGCAAAAAAAGAAATATATAAAGGGTTCTAACAAAATTTTTTATTAAATTATATTTTTATAACTAAGTTATGCGTAATTATTTAGACGCAAAAAAAGCTCAGCGCTATATAACACTAAGCGAATATCAAACTTTTCAAATCACATTATTATTTAATTGCTTTTATTTTAGCTATATCATACCAATTTTTAGATGTTATCATTTCAACACTATTAAGATCATGCTTTATGCTTGTTATATCTTCCGCAGTTCTCTCCACTTGTTCATGTGTTGATTCCAATTTCTTCTCAATTCTCTCTTGACCTTCTTTAAGCTCTCTAACATCTTGTTTAAGTACTTTAACATCTTCTTCGATTCCACTAATTTTAGTTTCTATCCCAATAATTCTAGTTTCTATTCCGCTAATTTTAGCTTCTATTCCACCAATTTTATTTTCCATTGATGTAAATCTTAGTTCAAGCCTTTCAAGGATATCTAAAACTTTATCTTCCACTTTCTCACCTCACATATTTATTAGTAAGTAAATTAATTATATCATAATTTTATATTAGTTCTACTATTATTTTTAATGTATACATATTGCAAAAAGTCCAAAAATAATCTTTCATCATAATTCAAAAATATTAAAAAAATTTTAGTCGTAATTGTGAATTGCAACATATGGATATTCAAACCAAACGATATACTTATACTTTAATTTTTGTGAATTATACTAGAAATTAGATACATGTTTGTGAAAGCGGCATTCGAAATTGAGTTATGATAGTTATTAGTTGAAGGTTGTTCCATTTTTTGCTTGTCCTAAACTTGTTTTTGGAGCATGCAGAAATGGGTTCAACCTTCCACTTAAAACTATCCATCGAAAATTTCATTAGTCCACCGAAACAGATTTGTATCTAATTTCGTTTTTTCCGCATATGTTTAATTTTCAAAGTATAGATAAAACAATCATAAACTATACTTAAACTATTAAATATTTTCCAATCAGAAATGAGTAATATACTTTTGTGGAATGTTTCATTGGTAATTATGATGGATGTGATTCTTAATTGAAATTCCAAATCTATGATTTGGTCAATTGAAATTACTCAGTGAACGAAGTGAGTCGAGTTTCCTTTGAACTGTTCCAAATGTGCTCGTTCAAAAATTGAGAATCGAAATTTTATATTTCGTTCTTCGAACTTTCTCTGTGAGCGCTTGTTCTTTGAGGCTAGCACTTTGGGTGCAACTTTATAGCCTTAGAATCACCCATCACAATTACCTAGAAACTGGAACAAAAGTATGTTATTCATTTCGGCGAGCTATATGCATAATTTTAGGTCTTAGTTGGTTTATCTATATCCAAAAATAAAAACTCCCTCTCGGGAGTTTTTATTTTAGTCTCTTTATTCTTTCAACACTGCTTACTATATTTGTTATTCTTATTCCAAAGTTTTCATCAACTACAACAACTTCACCTAAAGCTATTTGTTTTCCATTAACTAATATTTCAACTGGTTCTTCTGCAAGTTTATCTAACTCTATTAAGGAACCTGTTCCTAAATTTAAAATATCCTGTATACTTTTCTTTGTTCTTCCTAGAACTACGGATATATCTAAAGGAACATCTAATATCAAGTCAATATTCTTTATTGGCGGAACGCTATTTTGCGGTACTAATGGTTCAAACGTTGCCGCATGAACTTCTACCGGCTGCTGCATTCTTGGCTGCTCATATTGTGGTTGTTGATATTGAGGTTCTGGTTGATATTGTTGTTGTGGCTGCTGTTGAACAGGCGCTGGCTGTTCGTATATTTCTTTATTTACAATTGTATCTTTTTTATTGTCTTTTGCTGGTTCTGATGCTGCCACTTCTTTTGCCTTATCTTCTCCAGTCATTATCGCAACAATATTTTTAGCTGTCTCTATTGGAAATATTTGCATTATATTACTATCTACAATATCTCCAATAGTCATTCTAAACGATACTCTTACTATTGGTTGATCTTCTGGTATTGCATCAGAGATTGGTATAGATCCATCAACCACAACCTTAGCTGATGGTGGTGATATATCTACTTTTCTTCCAAACATAGTAGCCATAGATGTAGCCGCAGATCCTATCATTTGATTCATAGCTTCTGAAACTGCACTAATCTCTATTTCAGATAACTCATGAGTCTCAGTTACATTTCCATCTCCGCCCATCATAAGGTTAGATATAACCAATCCATCTAATGTCTTTATGATTAAAATATTTCTTCCTATTATTCCCGCTACATATTCAATATCTAATACAATATTCGGTGTTTCAAAGCCTTCTTTTATTTCCTTCAAAGTAGTCACACTAACTACTGGAGTAGTTATGTTAACTTGTTGATTTATAAGCTGATATAAGGCAGTTGAAGCTGATCCCATAGAAATATTCCCGATCTCTCCAAGCAGATCCTTATCAATATCAGTTATAACTCCAGTATCTATTTTATTATCATCAGCTGACGCATCTGCACTTTCAGCTTCAGTAGAAGCTAAATCTTCACCTGCTAATAACGCATTTATTTCTTCTTGCGATAAAAAGTTATTGCCCATACCCATTCACTTCCTTATCCGTTATATCTAAAATCATAACACCTGCATTTTTTCCTACTACACCCGGCTTAGCATAATAACATTCTTCATTACCTACATATACTTTTATTGGTGATGAACTTTTATTATCAAGTTTAATTACATCACCTACTGTTAGTTTCAAGAAATCATCTACTGTTATATTAGCAGTTCCAAGTTCCGCTATAATTTCAACATCAACCTTATTGATTCCTTTTTCTATTTTTTCTCTCGATTCAGCCATCGAAGCCTCATTATCATTCTTAAATGCATATTGTACTACTAATTTATCTAGTATTTTCTCTACGCTTAAATAAGGAAGACACATATTAATAAATGTGCTTCTCTTATTCATTTCTACTGAAAATGTTATTAATGCCACAGGATCATTAGGTGCTAGTGTTTGATTGATTGCCGGATTAGTTTCAATTGCTTCTACTTCTGGCTCAACTTCTATTACCGAATCCCATGCTAACTTTAAATTGCTTATCATTCCGGTAGTTACTTGTCGCATTATATTCTTGTCTATATCTGTAAATTCTTTTGTTTCAGCTTTTCTATTTCCCTTCCCCCCAAGTAAAACATCTATTACTTGAAGAGAAAATTGAGGATTAGTTTCGAATATTATTGTCCCTGATAATGGAGCCATTTTAAATATTGTAATAATGGTAGGGTTTTGCACAGAGTGAATAAATTCCTCATATGTTATCTGCTCTACAGATTCTATCTTCACCTTAACATTTTGCCTAGTTTGACCTGTTAAGTAGTTGGAAATAATTCTCGCATAATTATCATGAACTAATTCAAGTGTCCTTATATGCTCTTTTGAAAATTTTTGAGGACTCCTAAAATCATAAAGCTTAACTTTATGTTTTTCTTCATCTTTACCAACATCTTCTGACTCTATTTCACCTGTAGATAAGGCAGATAATAAGGCATCTATTTCACTTTGCGATAAGACATCTGCCATACTTTTCCCTCATTTCAATAAACTAATTTAATAATTTGTCGATATCTATTATTGTAAGAAGTTTTTCATCATAATTTAATATACCTTTAATATAAGGCTGTGCTTTACCTGCATCTTTTTCTATTTTTTGTATATTTTTCTCATCTATATCTAAAACTTCTTCAACCTCATCTACTGATATTCCAATTTCTTCATCTTCTACTGTTAAAATAATTATATTATTTTGTTCTTTCCCAGGAGTTACATCAAGTAATAAATTTATGTCAACAAGAGATTTAATGCTCCCACGTAAATTTATTAATCCTTTAATATAACTCGGAGCCTTAGGAACTTTTGTAATCCCCATAGTATCATTGATACTTTGGACTCTATCTGTTTCTACTGCAAAATGTTCTTCTCCTAGTTTGAATACTACTATTTGCATTCATACTCCTCCTCTACAATAATATACAATCAACCATTAATAATTGACACTTAAATTAAAATTTCTTTAAAATTTGCAAAGATTTATTTATAGCCTGTTATAATTCATTTCTTGTATTATTGCTTTTATATTAACCTACAACTTTCTTTATAGCTTCTAAAACTCTATCCGCTTGGAATGGTTTTACTATAAAGTCTTTTGCTCCAGCTCTTATTGCATCCATAACCATTGATTGTTGTCCCATTGCTGAACACATGATTACTTTAGCATCTGGATCGAATGCTTTTATTTGTTTAACTGCTTCAATTCCATCCATATCTGGCATAGTTATATCCATTGTTACTACGTCTGGTTTTTCTTTTTTATAAAGGTCTACTGCAACTATTCCGTTATTTGCTTCACCTACTATTTCAAAATCATTCTTTTCTAAGATATCCTTTATCATCATTCTCATGAACGCTGCATCATCCACAATTAAAACTCTAGCCATACAATTTTACCTCCAAAATTTAATTTATTCCTATAGATTTCAATATTTTCTCTAACGAACCCGGCATAGGGATATAATAAAAATGTCCACCTATATTCTCTTCTGTATCACTGTCTAAGAATACAGTTTCAATATCTAGTATATATTCATCATATTGATTGGACTCAATAAATGTAGTTGTGAGTATTGCACCTAACATATCAAATGAAGTTGCAGGCACTGATGGTGCCATAACAAGATTAGTTAACTGTGCAATAGCATTCATATATGATGCTGATATTATATTTGCTATCTCGCATAATACAGAACTTCCCATTTCACTTTCTGGAGACTGCTTGCTTCCAACTAATTTTTTTATTACATTTTCAGCTGTTTCCTGTTCGAATACTAAAAGCATATTTCCCGAAATATCGCCTAGCACTCTTACAACTGTTCCAGCTACAGCACATTCTCCACTTTCTTGAAATACTTCTTCTAGTTTTACTACATTTACTGCTGGTACTGTCATATCTACTTTTTTTCCCATCATCATAGAAAGAGCAGTTGCTGCATTACCTGCACCTATGTTAGAAACTTCTTTAAGTGCATCTAATTGCAAAGTGCTTAAATTAGAATACTCCACTTATAACCCTCCTTTAAAATTTTTCACCCTAAAGGGCCAATCATCTCACATTTATATATTATTATTGCCTTTATAACATAACAATAATAACATATCTTGTCCACTCCAAACCTTTAGCCTTTTGCTCATTTTTATGGAATTATAAGTCAAACTAATTTTAATTAGATTTAAAAATCTTACTTAAAAATTTCACTTTATAATAATGCCCCTACATCTAGTATCAGCGTTACTAAACCATTACCAAGTATAGTCGCACCAATATACTGATCTAAATTCTTTAATGTTTTTCCGAGTGGTTTTATAACTATTTCTTGTTGTCCAAGTAATGAATCGACTAATAAACCTATAGTTTTATCACCTACATTAACTATTATAACAAATTTCTTATCAGTATTACTAGCCTCTATATCTAAAGTTTCATTTAATCTTACTAATGGAATTACATTTTCTCTATAAATAATAACTTCTTTTCCATTACTTTTCTTTATATTTTCCTCTTTATAGTCAATTACTCTATCAATAAATCCTAATGATATTGCTAATGTTTCCTCTCCTACCTTTACAAGTAAAGCTTGTATTATTTGTAATGTAAGTGGAAGCTTAATTACAAAAGTTGAACCTTTACCTTCTTCACTTAGTAGATCTACAGTACCACCGAGTGCTGCAATTTTTGTTTTAACAACATCCATTCCAACTCCTCTTCCTGAGATATCTGTTACAACTTCATTAGTACTAAATCCTTGAGCAAAAATCAAGTTCTTAATATCACTATCTGATAATCCTTCTGTGTTTATTCCCTTTTGCTCTGCTTTAGCTTTTACTCTTTCAAGATTTATTCCTGCACCATCATCTGATACCTTTATTAATGCTTTTGTTCCTTCTTGGTATGCAACAAGCTTAACAGTTCCAACTGGAGGCTTACCTTGTGCAATTCTCTTTTCAGCAGATTCTATACCATGATCCGCTGCATTTCTTAATAAATGTATTAATGGTTCACCTATTTCATCAATAACAGTTCTATCAAGTTCAGTATCAGCACCTTCTATAACAAAGTTAATTTCCTTATTTAATTCTACTGATATATCCCTTATCATTCTTGGGAATCTATTGAATACTGTATCTAGTGGAAGCATTCTAATCTTCATAACCAAATCTTGAAGATCAGATGTTGTTCTTCCTACTTGTTCCAATGTTTCATTTAACTCTTGCGATTTATGAACATTTACAATTTGTTCTAATCGAGTTCTATAAATTACAAGCTCAGAAACCATATTCATTAAATTATCTATTCTCTCTAAATCAACTCTTACTGATTGATGTGCTTTCTTAACTTCTTTCTTTTGAGTAGGCTTTTTAGCAACTGGTTGCTTTGTCTCAACTTTTGCTTCAGCTGGCTTTTCTTCTAGAGCTTTTTCTATAACTGGTAACTGTGGCACTTCTTTTACTTCTGCTTCCTTTGGAGCTATATCTAAACTTTCTAATTCTATTAAAGAAGCTTCAACTTTTGCAACTTCTGAAATTCCATTTACAACAGTTAATATTTCATCTACAGTATTTTTAGTTACTAAGATAAATTTCAATTCAAAATCAAACTCTTCATTTTCAATTTCTTGAGTTGATGGGTCTGATTTTAATATTTCTCCGTGATCTTCAAGATCTTTAACTATTAGAAATGCTCTTGCTGATTTTAATAAAGTGTTTTCACTTAATGTTACTTTTAATTCAATGGAGTTAAATCCTTTTTCTCTAGCTTGTCTAATAACAGATGTGTCATATTGATTTAAATCTAAATCAAATTCATCACCTGATATCATTTTATTTTCATCTTCTGACTTAATTTCACTAGCTTGTGTTTCTTCTTGTACGTTACTCTTGTTTCCATTTTCTTTTATATCAGCTAAAGCTTTCATTATTCCATCTATATCTATTTTTTCCTCAGAACCTTCTTGAACGTTGTCAACCATCTTTTCTAATGTATCAAGACAATCAAACAATACTGTCACTACATCCTGAGTTACTTTTAGTTTTCCTTCTCTGAATTCAGCTAATACATCTTCCATCTTATGGGTAAGTTCTGCTAAATCAGTAAATCCCATAGTCGCTGCCATTCCCTTAATTGTGTGAGCAACTCTAAATATTTCATTAACCTTATCTGTATCATCTGGATTTTGTTCTAAATCTAATAGTGATTCATTCAATGTTTGTAAATTTTCTAATGACTCCTCTAAAAACATTGACATATATTGAGATGTATCCATCCTTACTCCTCCTCTATATCTTTTTATAAATAAAGGTTGATGCTTTTTCAAATCCATAGTCTCTATAATTATAAATGCTCTCTGTAGCTCCTACAAATAAAAGCCCACCCTTTTTTAATGAGTTACTGAATTTTTTATAAATTTCCTGTTTAACATCATTATTAAAATAAATAACTACATTTCTACAAACAATTAAATCAAAGCCAGTATCATATCGATCTAAAATCAAATCATGTTTCTTAAAAGTTACCATATTCTTAATTTTAGACTCTACATAGTATTTATCGTCCCTTACTTTAAAATATTTACTTAAATCTGTATTATTTACACCTTTCATTTCATTTTGAGTATATTCTCCAAGCTTTGCTCTAGAAAGTATAGTATCATCTATATCTGTAGCTATTATATTATGTCTTCCATTTGGTGCTAACTTATCCAATATTATTCCTAATGAGTATGGTTCACAGCCTATTGAACAAGCTGCACTCCAAATTTTTAGACTTGAATTATTTGGTAGTAACTCCTTTGCAATTTGTTTTTCTAAATCAGTAAATAATTCTGGATTTCTAAAAAATTCTGTTACGTTTATTGTTATGAAATCTAAAAACTTTTGTCTTTGCTCTGGATTACTTTTTATAGACTTGGAATATTCATCTAATGTTTTTATACCAACTCTTGTCATTAAGCTGTTTATTCTTCTATTTAGCTGTTCTGGCTTATATGCTGATAAATTTATACCCAACTCTTTATGAACCCATTTGTGAAATTCATTAAAATCCATATTTCCTCCTATAACTGTTTAATTATTTTTACTATATTTTCAGCTATTTCATTAAGCGGAGCCACTAAATCTACTTTTCCAGTTTCAAACGCAGCCTTTGGCATACCATAAATTGTACATGTAGATTTATCCTCTGAAATTGTTATACCACCATTATCTTTTATGTTTGCAGTTCCATCAGCACCATCTCTGCCCATTCCTGTAAGAATTACAGATATTAAATTTCCTCTGTACACTTTTATAGCAGAATTAAATAACTTGTCAACTGCTGGTCTTACTCCCCATATAGGTGGCTCTTCATTTAAGTGAATTAAATTATTTGATCCTACAGTCATATGTTGACCACCCTTAGCAATATATATTGTATCATTACTAATCCTCATACCTTCTGCTGCCTCAACCACTTTCATATTGCAAGCTTTATCTAGTCTTTCAGAAAATACTTTTGTAAAGCCTTCTGGCATGTGCTGAACCACAAAAACTGGTACACCTAAATTTTTAGGTAATTGGGTTAATACCTCCTGAAGAGCCTTAGGACCTCCAGTAGATGCCCCAATTACAACTGCATCTATCTTTTTATTTTTAGGTATACTATTCACCCTATGTATAGTTTTTTCTTTTATTATATTAGGATTATTTAACCCAATCTCATTATTAGTTATTGGGTTATTTTTATTAGTTTCTAAACTTGTTAACTTCTTTCTAGAATTAACATTGCTAGTTATACTTTTTATTTGTTCTATTAAGTTATTTTTAACTTTTGCTATATCTAGCGAAATACTTCCTGATGGCTTAGTTATAAAGCTAATAGCTCCATTATCCAAACATTCTAAAGTTAGTTCCGATCCTTCTGTCGTTGAACTACTAAGCATTATTACAGGATAACTTTTCCCAAGTCTTTTTAATTCTTTAAGAGTTGCAAGTCCGTCTAAATCCCTCATATGTACATCTAATGTGATAAGGTCCGGATTGTACTTCTCTACCTTCTCAACCAATTCTCTTCCATCTCTAAATTTAGCTATAACTTCAAAATTACTTTCTGATTCTATCATATCTGATATCGCCTTCCTCATAAAAGCCGAATCATCAACAACAATAATCTTTATCTTACCCACCTAATCACACCTCTCTCTTTATTCTACAATTCTACAATTCTACAATTCCAAGCCCTACAACTTTAAGTATTACCTTTCCATCGCTTGCATAAAGGATCATAGTTCTACCTTTATTTCCACCTATCTCCTCAGCAATTATAGGTATAGATTCTTCTTTTAAACTTTTCTTCACTGCATCACTATTCCTTTTTCCAATATCGCTTATTATGCTCTTATCAGAAAAATTAAACATTGAAGCTCCGCCAGCTATTTTAGCCACGAGATTTCTCTTTTTACACCCTTGCTTTTCCATTTTATCAATTAATAGTGGAATAGCTAAATCTGCAAATTTCATGGGGTTTGTACTACTTTTAAATTGTGTACTATCAGGAAGCATTATATGTGCTAATCCTGCCACCTTAACTGTTCTATCATATAAGGCGATTCCTATACATGATCCGAGTCCTATTGTCATTATTGTTCCTGGGTCGAGTACTAAATTTAGATCAGCTATTCCAACTTTTACTTCTGCACTTACCATCTTTACCCCCTAAAAGATTTTTTCTTCATCCTCTGAAGACAGTATCTTTTCTAAGTCTAATAAAATAACAATATTATCTTTTAATTTTATCAAACCTGCTATATATCTTTTGTCTATTGTTGCTGTTATAGGAGGTGCTTCTTCCATCAAATCACTACTAACATCTCGCACTTCGTAAACATTTTCTACAATAATTCCGAATTTATTTTCATCTCTTTTTACAACTATTATTTTTCTATTTTCATTTTCTTCATCTTCTCCAAAATTAAACTTTTTGGATAAGCTAATTATTGGAAGTATACTTTGTTCATAATTTATTACTCCCTTTACAAAACTAGGCGAATCAGGAAGAATTGTTGGTTCTTCATATCCTAAAATCCTCTCAACTTCTTTTATATCTGTTGCGTAATGTTCTCCATTTAATCCAAATATTAAAATTTTCACTTCATTACTTGACATTACTTTGAACCCTCCTATAGTATAAATTTATCAATTGTTATTTCTCCAGTTTTATCTATATATGCCTCTACATTTTTAGAAGAAACCTCTAACATAATTTGTTTTTCTCCAAAGCAGAAAATAGTATTGTTATAAGCTATATCAGCTGTAATTCTTCCTTTTTTAGAGACTTTTAAAACAGTACTAACTCCAGCTGCACTTCCCACTGTCTTTAACTTTATTTCAGATCCTGCTGAAAGTGTGCCACCTCTACAAACAGCTTTTTCACTGGTAAACTCTATATTTTCCAATGCTATTATGTTACAGGTATACTGTCCTTTACCTGTAACAAAAACACTCCCTGATGCTTCTATGGTAGACCCTTGAGCATACGCTAAATGCACGTTTGTAGGAATTACCATCAAATCTTCCATTTCGCAAATTTCTTCATCTAACAATTCCTTAAAAATATCAAATTCATTAATATTATTTATTTTAAGTGGGCCCAAGCCCAATAGCTTATTTATTATAAATGTTGTAACGTCACTATGCTGAATTCCTTCAGACATATTATAATTCAAAATATTTCTACATATTTTAGGTAATGATTTCAACTTATTCTCTATTAATATTTTAATTATTTCTCCATCTTTTTTTGAACCTAGTAAGTTATGTTCTTTTACTTGCACTGTTGAATCAACTAAATCATCAATAATATGAGCCAGACTCTTCAAACTTTCTAAATACTGCTTTTTCTCAACATTCTCACATCCAGCTGTCACTGTTGAATTCAATATATTTCCGCCTATAAAAATTTCTCCTGAAGACCTGATCATTGCAGATTCTACATTTTTGCCAACATGAAGCTCATTCCCTGCTTTAACTTCCATTCCTTCTAAAATATTACCAACAACTTCAACATTGCCAACAAAATCTATGTTTCCGCTTTTTAAATCTACTTGATCTACCTTGTATAATTTATTTACTACAAATGTATTTGCTTTATAAGCTGGCTTACCCTCAGACGTTGCTATAATACTATTGTTTTCAAGTTTACATCCCTCTCCAAGTCTTACTCCCGTCTTTTTAAAAGTCTTTCTTTTAACAGGAACACCATATATATCTTGTCCATCATTTCCCGATTTTCCAGGTATTATTTCGCCTATAACGTCTCCAACTTTAACATTTGCAATTAGAAATCTATTTCTATAATCAACTTTTTCTTCTGAGTCTTTGTAATGAATTAATTCTTCTGAATCGTGAAATAGAACTTGAATCTCATCTGGAATGTCATCTACAGCAGGCACTCCTTTTGCAACTAACTTTTTTTCTATATTATGTTCATTGCATATACTTTCTAATTCTTTTTCAATAATTCCATATTTAATACCATTACTCTTTAGCAACTCTTTTAATTCTTTTACTGTATATTTTGGTGGATATTTATCATCAACATTCTTCTTTTTGATTGTTAAATTTTTTTGATATTCTTGGTTAACTAATTCATATATATGAGCTGGGGTTGATTTTATATCAACATATGCCTCCATTTTATCATCTGTAATTGATATATTTATGTTTCTTGTAGGCTCGTTCTCTTCAAATTTATATTCAATTTTATCTCGTGATGTTACAGGCGTTATTCCATCACATTTTTGCCCATTAATAATTAAAATTACACCCGGACAAGTTTTTATAGTAATAATTTCATCTTTATTATCATATTCTGTTATTATTATTTTCCCATTCTCAATCTTAGCTCCAAATTCTTCTTTAGTTTCTGGTAATTCTTCAATTATTTCCTTTTCTTCAATGCTGCTCTTATTTTCGTCAACTTCTATTATTTCTATCTCTACTTTCTTTCTAAAAAACTTCTTTTCTTCCTTAATTATTCTATATTTTAAAACTTCTTTCGAAAGATTTAATTCAGAAGATGCTTTTTCAAGACATTCATTTAAGGATGATCCAGAAAACTTCAAGTCCATAAATATCTCCCCCTAAAATACTCCTTTATCTAAGTATACCACAGCCTATTTTAATTTTATATCCATTATTTATATTAATCTATATTATTTTACATGAAAATACAAATTAACTTAATTTTAATGATTTTTTATATATTTTTCTATCTCATCATCATATTCTTTCATCAATTTTCTAATCAAGTTATTATCTGCATTAAAATTTATGCTATTTAGTGTTTTTATTGGTAATATTTTAGGGGATGTACCCGAAATAAACATTCCATCCAATTTATCTATATCAGAATATTTATATTCTACTTCCTCGACTTCAACCCCAACCTTATTTGCAATATCTATTATTTCTCCTCTAGTTACTCCCGGTAGTACAGCTTTTACAGGTGATGTAAGAAGTTTATTTCCTTTAACCATGAAAATATTTGATCTGCTGCCTTCTGTTACATGCCCATTTGAATCGACTAAAATAGCTTCATACGCATTATTATCCTTTATCTCTTTATTAACTCTTTCTCTAAAGGTATCATTTATTATTTTCGCATTAGGATTTTCTCTTTCTCCAAAATAAAGTATAGTGTTAACCCCATTCATATACATTTCATCAGATGGATATGAGTGTTCAATAAAAAATACTCTTAGCTTTTTTTCATTTACTCCAAATGTTATTTTTATATTTCCTTCAGATCTATTTTCACTTTCTATTAGTTCCTCAATTTCCTTACTTATTTCTTCGTAACTTACTAAAAATTCTTCATTTATTAAATTAAAAGAATTTTTCATTCTTTTTAAATGACTTTCTAGAAAAATTGACTTTCTATCTATTACTCTTAAAACTTCATAAATTATTTTATCTTCCATGCCTTGCCATCCCTTTCTACTATATATAGATATTGCAATTCACAATGCACAATGCACATTTCACAATTCAGAATCATTGCTAAAATTCCTGCAATATTTTTAGAATCATGATAAAGAATCATTTTTGCAATGTATATATTATATATATATAATCTGTAATATTAAATTAATATTATTAATTGCATAAGCCTAAACTTTAATCATATACTAATGTAAATTCTTTAACACAGCTTATACTATGTAATCAAATCAATTTTATTTCTTAATAAGACTGATATCTTAATTTATATTTTATTTCCATCTTAGTATCTCTATATCATGATTCTTTTTATAGTTTATTAAATATGGCTTACCTACTAGATCCAATAATGGTTTATCTGATAAGGAATCAGAAAACATATACGATTCCTTAAAATCCACCTCAATTTTTTCATCTTTAAGTACTTCTTTCAATCTTCTAACCTTCTCTTCTCCCTTGCAGTTATTCCCTACCATTTTTCTTACGAAAGTTCCATTTTCAAATCCAAATTTAGTTCCTATTACTTTGTCAACTTCTTTTATATTGTAAAATTCATTAACGTAAAATTCAGGAGATGCTGAAATCAGGTATATATCATACCCCTCATTTTTAAGTTTTTTAATCATTTTCAACGCATCATCATATAAAATATTTTTTAGCCTTTCATCATAAAACTCTTTAACAAGTTCAGCTAACTCTTCTTCTTTTATTCCATCTATAAACCTTAAAAATGTCTCTTTTACTTTTCTCTCATCATATATTCCAATTGCGTACATAATTCCACAGTATATAGCTCTTGGTAAGAATCTAAGATTTTTTTTATCTTTTTTAATTACATACTTAAATAATTCCATTAAGGTTTCTTTTTTAGTGATGGTATAATCTATGTCAAATATAGCAAGTTTCTTCAAAACACAAATACCTACCTTTTTAATATTTAATTCTTAACACTCAAGCATATCATTTAATTTTACTTTAAATCCTTAAGTATTTAGAGCTAAATATTATTAATGATTAATTTTGATTAAAAATCCTTGGGCTTTTTTTAACTCAATTTCAGTATTCTTTTTATCACTCTTTTATTTTAAGTAATAATAACTTTAATTATTACAAGAAAATCGTAAATATATATGTTGCAATTCACAATGTATATTTCACAATGCACAATTACAGCTAAAATTCTCACAACATTTTTAGAATTATGATGAAGAACTATCTTTGCAACATATATACAAAAATTAAAAATCAATTCTAACTATAATATTCTTTCTTCATATTTAGTATTTATAGACAAATAAATCAACAATACGATTTACAATTTACAAATCATATTTTTCATAAGCTGAAGATAATCTCTTGATTATAGACAAGTAACAAGAGATAAGTGACAAGTTAAGGATGGAATTTCCTTTAGAAATTTCTAAAAATATTATTTTAAGAAAAGCCGATGGCTTTTCTTAATTAACTTATCACTTGAAACTTATAACTAATACCAACTTTTTATTTAATCAATCTAAGCCATAAACTGCATACTATAAATATAATTCTTAATACTTTATCTACATAAATAAAGTATTTAAGAACTCGACTTATTAGATTAACATATTTACAAAGTTACTAAAACTTTAAGTTCATATCTTCACTAGAAATCATAAATATATTTGTGGAGAAAACATTTGAAAATGAGCTGCTAAAAGTTCTTAGCTGTAGGTTGTTCTATTTTAGCTTGTCAAACTGAAAGTTGGAGCATGCTAAAATAGATACAACCTGCTGCTTAGAACCTTCAGCGATATTTTCATAGCTTTTCGGAATCAAAATATTTACGATTTCGGTAAGTTGCCAAATAAATTTAGTTTTAAAGTTGGATATCTATATACATTATTTAATTTTGCTTAAGAATGTTGAAATTCTATCTATTCCAGTTTCTATTATATCCATAGATGTCGCATATGATAATCTTATATAATCATCTAAACCAAAACCAGAACCTGGTATTACTGCAACTTTCTCTTCTTCTAGTAATACCTTTGCAAAATCTACAGAGTTGTTAATAGTTTGATCCTTAAATGTAGTATTCAAGTACGAAGATATATTAACCATTATATAAAATGCACCATTAGGCTTTATAATTGATATTTCATTTAACTTTTCTAATTTATATATCATGAAATTTCTTCTATTCTCAAATTCTTTAATCATATTGTTTAAATCTTCTACTGGACCATTTAATGCCTCTATTGCAGCATATTGAGCTATTGTATTCACATTAGATGTCATGTGACTTTGAATGCTTGTCATAAGCTTAGTTATGCTTTCACTTGCAGCTGCATATCCTAGCCTCCACCCTGTCATTGCATATGTCTTAGAAACGCCGTTTATTACTATGGTTCTTTCATAGGCATCCTCATTTAATGCTGCTATACTTATATGCTTTTCTCCATCATATATTAGTTTTTCATAAATTTCATCTGATATAATTATTAAATCATGTTCTTTTGCAAAATTAGCAATTTCTAACAATTCATCTTCGTGATAAATTGTTCCTGTAGGATTATTAGGGCTATTTAATAAAAGCGCTTTAGTTTTACTAGTTAAAGCTTTTTCTAGATCAGCAACTGTATATTTATAATTATTTTCTTTTAATGTTTCAACAAACACTGGAACTCCATCAGCTAACTTAACTAATTCAGGATAACTAACCCAATATGGTACAGGAATTAATACTTCATCTCCTGGATTCAAAGTTGCCATAAATACATTTGCAAGACATTGTTTTGCACCTGTAGAAATTATTATTTGACTTGGCTTATATTCTAAGTTATTATCATTTTTAAACTTACTGCATATAGTAGTTTTTAATTCTAACAAACCTCCTGCTGGAGTATACTTAGTTTTCCCGTCATTCATAGCTTTTATAGCTGCTTGAATTATGTTTTCTGGTGTATTAAAGTCTGGTTCCCCTGCTCCAAAACTTACTACATCAATCCCTTGACTTTTTAGTTCATTAGCTTTAGCTGTGATTGCTAATGTAATTGATGGTGTGATATTCCCCGCTTTTTTAGATAATTGCATTGCTTTTTCCCTCCAATTTTGACCTTAAAATGAATTATAAAAAATGTTCTAATTCATTTATATATACTTTTGTCGCATAATAAAAATATATCATTAATATATTGAATTGTAAACAATATGGAATATTTAAGGGACATGAAGGAAAATAACAAGTCAAAATGCAATGATTATTTTTCATTAGACAATGAAGCAGATTGGTCTCATAGTGGGCCTATTAGGACAATCTACTGAAGCAGTATAATGGAAAATGGGCACTTATGAAAAGAGCAGCTATGCTGCAATAAGGAACTTTTCTTAGCAGATTCACTTGTTATTTTTTTGAATGTCCCTAAGACATATTAAACAAAAGACCTTAGTAATAAATTACTAAAGTCTTTAACTTCTTATTCTTCGCCTACTAACTCATTTTGATAATAAGCTGATACTCTATCAAATTCTTCTTCATCCGGAACAACAAGTTCATCTTCATCAAGTCTGAAAAGATAAACTGAATCTTCTTCTGGATTTTGAGCTAAATAATATGCTTTTCCTTCATATTCAAATTCGTCGATTATAGGGCATGTAACTACATTTCCATTTTCATCTTCTAAATCTATAACGAAGTTTTCTTCATCATTGCATCCACATCCACATTCATGATCTTCATCATGGTGATGTCCACCGCATCCACAACTTCCTTCTTCACTATTGCATCCACATTTTTCTAAATCTTTTTCCATGTTTCAACCTCCTTTTGGTTCTTAATTAATTTTACCCTTAAATCATAAAAATTAAAACCCTTAAATAAAAAAATTGTAAAGTAATTTTAATAAATATTCTAATTACATATGTTCTAGAACATTTTATTCATCAAAATTCAATTCAAATTACAATTTATTAGAAAATAAACAGTTCTTACAAGAAAATATAATTTTATTATTTCAACCATTATATTAAGTTTCTTCTAAAAATCAGATCTCAGATCACTTTGGATTTGGATCTTTTAAGGATCTGCTTTTTCGAATGCATGTAAAAAAGAAGCCACTTCCTATAGAATAATTTCTACAAAGAAGTGACTCCTCTTTTCGCGCAAATTTAGTTATTTCAATATTTTAATTACTATTGTTGATTAGCTAATTTCTTGTATCCTTCTAATCTTTCCATAGCATCTTTCTTAGTCTTTTCAAATAAAGCATCAGCTTGTTCTGGGAATGCCTTAGCTAATGAAGAGTATCTAACTTCTCCCATTAAGAATTCCTTGAAGTCTGCAGTTGGTTCTTTTGAATCTAATGAGAATGGATTCTTTCCAGCATCTTTTAATTCTGGGTTGAATCTGTACATTTGCCAGTAACCACATGCAGTAGCTCTCTTAGCTTCTTCTTGGCTGTTACCCATACCAATTCTTAATCCATGATTTATACATGGTGCATAAGCTATTATTAATGATGGTCCTTTATAAGCTTCAGCTTCTGCAATAGCTTTCATAACTTGGTTCTTATCAGCACCCATGTTAATTTGAGCTACATATACATAACCATAACTCATAGCCATCATTCCAAGATCTTTCTTCTTAGTCTTCTTACCACTTGCAGCAAACTTAGCGATTGCAGCAGTTGGAGTAGCTTTAGATGATTGACCACCAGTGTTTGAGTAAACTTCTGTATCTACTACTAATATATTCACATCTTCTCCTGAAGCTAATACATGGTCAACTCCACCGTATCCGATATCGTAAGCCCATCCGTCTCCTCCGAAGATCCATTGTGATCTCTTAACGAAGTAGTCTTTTTCAGCTAATATTTCTTTAGCTAATTCAGTGTTAGATGCTTCTAAAGCAGCTGTTAATTTATCAGCTCTTTCTCTAGTTCCTTCACCTTCATTTACGTTATCTAACCATTCTTGTAATTCAGCTTTTGCTGGATCATTTGCAGCTATAGCAGCTTCAGCTTTTTCTGCAATTCTTTCTCTTATAGCCTTAACTCCTAAGAACATACCTAATCCATATTCAGCATTATCTTCGAATAATGAGTTAGCCCAAGCTGGACCATGTCCATTTTTATTCTTAGTGTATGGAGTTGAAGGAGCTGATCCTCCCCATATTGATGTACATCCAGTTGCATTAGCAACCATCATTCTATCACCAACTAATTGAGTTATAGCTTTAACATATGGAGTTTCTCCACAACCTGCACAAGCTCCTGAGAACTCAAGCAATGGTTGCTCAAATTGGCTACCTTTAACTGTCTTCTTGTTCATTGGGTTCTTCTTAACTGATATATCATGAGTTAAGTAATCCCAAGCTTCTATTTGATCATGTTGAGATTCTTGTGGTTTCATAACTAATGCTTTTCCTGGTGCTGGACATACTTGAGCACAGTTTCCACAACCTGAACAGTCAAGTGGTGTTACACCCATTGTATAGAATAATGGTTCTTCTGTCTTTAATCCTTTAGCAGCTACAGCCTTATTTGCACTTGGCGCAGCATTCTTTTCTGCTTCAGTTAATAAGAATGGTCTTATAGAAGCATGTGGACATACCATTGAACATTGGTTACATTGAATACATTTATCTTTATCCCATTCAGGAACATTTACTGCAATTCCTCTCTTTTCGAAAGCAGCAGTACCATTTTCAAAAGTACCATCTTCCATACCTGCAAATGCTGAAACTGGAAGTTGATCTCCTTCTTGTCTGTTCATTGGAATAACTATATCTTTAACAAACTTAGTAGCATGTTTAATTTCTACTGGAGCTTCATCTGCAACTGTCTTCCAAGCTTCTGGAATGTCTATTGCAACAATTGATTCAACACCTTTATCGATAGCAGCGTTGTTCATGTTAACAACTTTTTCACCCTTCTTACCGTAAGAAGTTACAACTGAATCTTTTAAGTGCTTAATAGCATCTTCAACTGGAATAATGTTAGCTAACTTGAAGAAAGCTGATTGCATTATCATGTTGATTCTTCCACCAAGACCGATTTCTTGAGCAATACCTACAGCATTGATAGTGTAGAACTTAATGTTGTTGTTTGCTAAGAATCTCTTATATGAAGCTGGTAATTTTTCTTCTAAATCTTCTGGAGACCAGATAGTATTTAATAAGAAAGTAGAACCTGGTTTTAAACCTTCAAGTACATTGTATTTGTGGATGTATGATTGGTTAGAACATGAAACAAAGTCTGCTTTGTTTATTAAGTATGGTGACTTAATTGCTTTCTTACCAAATCTTAAGTGAGATACTGTAATTCCACCTGATTTCTTTGAATCATAGAAGAAGTACGCTTGAGCATACATGTCTGTATTATCTCCAATGATCTTGATTGCACTCTTGTTTGCTCCAACAGTACCATCTGATCCTAATCCCCAGAACTTACAAGATGTAGTTCCTTCTGGAGTAGCATCTATATCTTCAGTTACTTCTAATGAAGTATTTGTAACGTCATCAACGATTCCGATTGTGAATCCGTTCTTAGGAGCATCTTGTGCTAAGTTAGCATAAACTGCAGCAATATGTCCTGGATTTGGATCTTTTGAACCTAAACCAAATCTTCCACCAACAATAAGTGGTGCATCAGCTTGTCCATAGAATGCATTTCTTACATCTAAGTACAATGGTTCTCCAGTTGATCCTGGTTCCTTAGTTCTATCTAAAACAGCAATTTTCTTAACTGTCTTTGGAATAGCAGCTAATAATCTTTCATTTGAGAATGGTCTGAATAATCTTACTTTAATAACACCAACTTTTTGTCCATTAGCATTTAAGTAATCTATAGTTTCTTCACAAACGTCTGTAGCAGAACCCATAGCTATAATTACTCTATCAGCATCTGGTGCTCCATAGTAATCGAAACAGTGATATTCTCTACCAGTTAACTTAGTGATTTCAGCCATGTAATTTTCAACTGTTTCTGGTAATTCATTATAGAATTTATTAACAGATTCTCTTTCTTGGAAATAGATATCTGCATTTTGAGCAGTTCCTCTAGTTACAGGATGATTTGGGTTTAATGCTCTTTCTCTGAAAGCTTTAACTGAATCCCAATCAAGTAAGCTTGCTAATTCATCATATTCTAAAACTTCAATTTTTTGTACTTCATGAGAAGTTCTGAATCCATCAAAGAAGTTTAAGAATGGAATTCTTGTTTTAATAGCAGTTAAATGTGCTACTGCTGCTAAATCCATAACTTCTTGAACTGATCCTTCTGCAAGCATTGCAAAACCAGTTTGTCTTGCTGCCATAACATCTTGGTGATCTCCAAATATGTTTAAAGCAGAAGTAGCTAATGCTCTAGCTGATACGTGGAATACTCCTGGTAACATTTCACCAGAAATTTTGTACATGTTTGGTATCATTAATAATAAACCTTGTGAAGCTGTATAAGTTGTTGTTAAAGCTCCAGCTTGTAAAGATCCGTGAACTGCACCAGCTGCTCCAGCTTCTGATTGCATTTCCATAACTTTTACAGGTTGTCCAAATATGTTCTTTCTTCCTTGTGCTACCCATTCATCTACATGTTCTGCCATTGGTGATGATGGTGTAATTGGGAATATTGCAGAAACTTCTGTAAATGCATAAGATATATGAGCTGCTGCAGTATTACCGTCCATAGTTTTCATTTTTCTCATCGCGTTGACCCCTCTTTCTAATTTTAAACATAAATTAGTAATTTAAATTTATTAATAAGTTAGTCTTAAAGACCACCTAATAAACATATTAATATTTAGCTTAAGAGATTTTTAACAATAGACGCACGAAACAATATGACAAACCTTATATTAATTAACTAGTTTTTTTCCTAATTGTTTAATAATGTTTGCCTGCGTTTTAGTTGGTGAATCTTTAATTGTTAAATCTCCAATTACATTAAAACCATAAGATGACATTTCATCTTTCCATAATTTCATAAAAGTATCTTCAATCCACCCGTAAGTTGCAAATAAAATACAATTTTTATTTATGTTTACATCTTTATAGTTTTGTAATTGATCTAAAAATGGTTTCATTTCTTCCTGCTCGATTTTAGTGGCATCTACTGCTGGACTTCCAAAAGCAATAGAATCAGCTTCTAAAACATCTTCCAATGTGGCATCTGCAACGTGCTTCACACTTACTTCCGCTCCTTGCTCCCTAGCACCATCTGCCATAGTGTTCGCAAGTGCTTCTATATTTCCTCCACAACTCCAATAAATGATTGAAACTTTTTTCATTGTAATGCACCTCATCTTCTTGTTAAATAATTAACTTATGTTTTCACTAAAATGAACTTACTCTTTTATTATATCTCACATATTTTTTTTTGCAAGATTTGATTGTATAATTTGTGCTTTATTTAAATAATAATTACAAATTTAATAATTTATTTTTTTACCTTAACACTTCTTAATAATACGTTTATTATTGCTTCAACACCGCTTTTGGCTTGACTCTTTTCCATATTATTAATTAATTCATCTTTTCTTTTTTTTAGCTCAAGAACTTTTTCATATAATACATTATTTTTAATTTCTTCTTCTTGCAGCATTAATGAATACCCTTCTTTTTCAAACGACTTAGCATTTAATATTTGATCCCCTCTACTTGCCTTTTTTGAAAGTGGTATTAATAGTGTTGGTTTTTTTAATGCTAAAAATTCAAATATAGAATTAGCACCTGCTCTTGAAATTATATAGTCACAAGCCTTCATAAGGTCAGGCAATTCTTCGGTTACATATTCAAATTGCTTATACCCTTTTTTATTTAAAAAATTATTATCTACATTACCTTTTCCGCAAATATGAATTATATTAAAATCTTTTAAAAGCTTATCTAGATTTTTTCTTATTTCTTCATTTATGAGCTTAGAACCCAGACTCCCCCCCATAATAAAGAGAATCTCCTTATTGTCAGAAAATTCACATATCTTTTTCCCTCTAGTCTTATCTCCGTTAAGTATTTCTTCTCTGATTGGGCTTCCTGTAAGGACTCCTTTATCATCCTTTATAAACTTTAGACTTTCTCTAAATGTGACACATAGTTTATCACAAAATGGTGCCGAAAGTTTATTTGCAAGCCCTGGAGTCATATCTGATTCATGCGCAACCACTGGTATTTTTTTAATAGATGCTGCTATTACAACTGGAACAGCTACAAAACCACCCTTTGAAAAAATCACATCTGGTTTTTCTTTTGATAATATTTTTAGTGCTTGAGCAATTCCCTTTAAAATTTTGAATGGATCAGTAAAATTTTTCACATCAAAATATCTTCGTAATTTCCCGCACGAAATTCCGAAAAAAGGTATATTGTTTTTAGTTATTATTTCTTTTTCAATGCCGTCAAAACTTCCGATATATTTTATCTCAAAGTCCTTTTGCTTTAGTTTAGGAACTAAAGCCAGATTAGGAGTAACGTGACCAGCAGTTCCTCCTCCTGTCATTATTATTTTATACTTAGCCAAAAACTATCATCCTTTCTTATAATAACTCAAAATATATGATCTTAAATTCATAACATCTTTTTATGCTTAACCGAAAACTCTATTCTTTTACCTATAATTTTGTATTACTATTTGTATAGTAGTATTACCATTATATTCATTAACATTTGGATAAAATACTAAATCAAGGTTCACATGATTATATTCTCCATTATAGAGTTTTTGCAATTCTTCATTTCCATATTTACTGCTAACTTCTTCTTCAAACTTTTCAATATCGCCAAAATAAATGGCATCCAGAGCTTTATTCATCCTGGTCTTGAGTTTTAATTTTAGCACATTCCTATTCTTCCCAAGTATTGTTGCCTTTAATAAATTAATATTTTTCTCAGCAAACAATGGTTTAGAGTTTGATTTACCAAAAGGCTCTAATCTTTCTAAATCATTTATCACATCATAGCTTATAGCATCAAGCGGCAAAACCGAGTCTATAGTAACTTTTCTCAATAAATCCTCGTCTTTTAAAATTGTATTTTCATTTAATCTTCGCCTAAATTCATCTATATTTTCTTCTTTTAATGAAAAACCTGCAGCCATAGGGTGCCCACCAAACTTTTCAAGCAGATCCTTGCACTTAATAAGTTCTTCAAACATATTGTATTCTTCTATTGATCTTCCTGAACCCTTCACACCATGTTCTGCTTTTGTTATAACCAAAGTTGGAACATTATATTTTTCTTTTATTCTTCCAGCTATTATACCTGCTAAACTTTCATGTATATCAGGAATATAGATAACAAATACTTTATCATTTATCATTCCACTTTTCTCTATAATTTCAACAGCAGTTTCGACGCCCTTCATGGTCATATCTTTTCTATCTTCATTTAATTTAACTAATTCTTTTGCGAGCCTTACTGCCTCCTCTTCATCATCTGAGAGCAATAATTCCAATCCTCTTTTGGCCGAATCTAGCCTTCCTGAAGCATTTATGCATGGTCCTATAATAAATCCAAGATGATATACCGATAAAGTTTTTTCTGTTAATTCGCATTCTCTTATTAATTCTTGTAGTCCTAAGTTAGTTGTACTGTTAATAAGTTCTAATCCCTTTTTAACAAATATCCTATTCTCATCAACTAAATCTACAACATCGCAAACTGTCGCTATTGCCAAAAATTCTATGAATTTGTAGCATTCTTTTTTATCTATATTAAAAGTCTCATAAAGAATTTCTACAAGCTTAAATGCTACACCCGCTCCACACAATTGTTTAAATTTATAATTGCATTCACTTTGCTTTGGATTTACTACAGCATCAGCACTTAAACTTATAAATTCTCTGACGTTATTTTCTTTCTCAACAAATTGTATATCATGATGATCTGTAACTATTACTGTAATTCCTAATTCTTTTGCGTATTTTATTTGGTCTATAGCCGATATACCATTATCGCAAGTTAGTATGGTATCAACCCCATCTTCTTTCGCCTGCTTTATAATATTCATATTAATTCCATATCCATCTTTTATTCTATCTGGAATTTCATAATCTACATTTGCATTGCACCTTTTTAAAGCTGAGTATAAAATATAAATACTTATTACACCATCAACATCGTAATCTCCAACAATTCGTATCTTATTCTGAGCTTTTATTTTCTCACTCAGTATATCAACTGATTTTTCTAAATCTTTCATCTCTCTGGCCTCATGAAATTTATCAAAATCCGGATTAATATAACTTCTTATCATTTCATCGCTTATAATATTCCTGTTTACTATAAGCCTACTAACCAATTCTGAAAGTGCATATTTTTTAGATATGTATTTATAATCAGCTTTTATATTTTTTATAAACCATCTTTCTGCCATTTCTTCTCCCCTCACAGCATGCCGCAACAATACCCCTAAGACCTTTGATCCTAGAGGTTATATACTTTAGATTTCTATATTTTTCATTTCTCTTATACTGAAATAAAGTAAAAAATTTCCTAGTAAATTTGATAGCTTTTACCCTATAAACATCTTATATAACATACCAGATGAAATACTTTCTACTTTATTCTCATATCCAAGAATATCTAATAACTTATATGCAAATGCCATTGCTGTTGCTGGACCTCTGCTGGTTACTATATTCTTATCAACTACTACAGCATCTTCTAAATATTCACAATTTGGTAATTCATCTTCATATCCAGGATAAGAAGTTATATTTCTTCCTTCTGTGATTCCCGCTCTTCCAAGAACTATTGGTCCTGCACAAATCGCTCCAATTAATTTTCCATCTTTGTTTTGCTTTTTAACAAATTTTATTACTCTCTCATCATCTCTTAAGTTAGTAGCTCCTGGAATACCTCCTGGTATTACCACTAAATCATATTCCATATTTTCATCAAAAATCTTATCTGCCTGAACTACCACACCATGACTTGACTTAACTTGCTTTTCTGCAATTGATACTAAATCACAAGTTACATCTGCCCTTCTTATTATATCAGATACAGTTAAAGCCTCTATTTCCTCAAAACCTTCGGCTAACAAAACGCATACTTTCTTCATATCAATTCCTCCTTAAATCTAAACAATGAGGATATCCTAAACTATTTTTTAGAACACCCTCATTCTGCTTCTCTTCAATTTATACCTACATTATACCCCATTTATTGTTTAACTACCACAACTTAATTGTCAGAATTATAACTTTCCAATCTATAATTTTCTTTACTTTCTTCCAACCACCTGCCATAAACGATTCACACATAATGATATATTTTGTGTGAGACATTCACTTTGCTAAAAAGTAAGAATCAGAAATTTTTATTTTATATACAACATAACTTGTTATGTTTAGTAAGTTTCCCATTGTTCTTCGTATTCTTCTTAGCAGTGCGCACTTTTTATAGGTTATAAGTTCTTGGTTGTGCTTCGCACCTTTTTATAGGTGCTAGGTTCTTAATTGTGCTTCGCACTTCTTTTATATGTGTACATCTTTTATTTCATCATCAAGTGAAACCATCATTATACTCGTTCCTCTTCCAGCTCTATTTTGAAGTTTAATATCACTTATATCCATTACTGATCTTTCCTTGCCTTTAGAAACAAGTGTAATTTTTGTATCATCCGAAGATAAAATTACGGTATTATCATCACTTTTCTTGTAATTACTATGATACTTTCCAAAAATGACTTGATCTTCATCCCTTAGACTTATTCCAGTTACTCCCGAAGCTATTTTACCCATAATATTTACATTTTCAACCGGGAATCTTATTGCCATTCCTTTTTTAGTTATCATAATCAAGTGACCAATTTTTATTTGATTCATTTCTACAGATACAACTTCATCATCTTCAAACTTAAACTTATAGCATGCTTGCCTTAAAAAGTCGCCTTCAAATTCTTTTAATAATGTTTTCTTAACCATTCCTTTTTTCGTAAACGTGTATACTCCTAAGTCTTCGTCATAAGAATCAATAGAGATTAAACTTATTATCTTTTCCCCTTTTTCCATTTTACCTATAAATGCTTCTACATTTATTTCTTTATTTAAAACATTTCTCATTAAAAATACTGGTATTTTATAAACATATCCTCTATTGCTAAAGATAAGTAGTTCCTTTAAAGAATTTGTTTTAACTTTTAATGAATCTTCTTTTATCCTCTCATAGGATTTAAACTTATTCTTATCCGTAACTCCAACACTTAATTCAAAATATTCAATTTCACTAGTATCTTCTACCTGGCTAATTTCATCTTCTTCTGAGAAATTAAATAGCTGAGTAGGTAAAATATTTCTAGCCGTTTCCTCTAGATTTTTTATTTCAAGAGTAAATTCTAATCCTAGTTTACTCTTAACTTTTAAGAACTTCTCTTCTTCTTCCAATTCTCTCATGGATACGTCAATCAACTCATCGCCATCTCTAAGTTTTAACGCTTGAAGTTTACCATATGCAGTTTGGAATTTATCTAAAGAACTTAACTTAATTCCTCCATGTTTCGTTATAAATCTAAATGCTTTGCTAGGATTGAAATTATCTATGGATATAGCTGCAATTATCTTCTCATTATCAAGATTTAATGATTTAATAATATCATCTAATCTATCCCCTTTTTCTTTCCATTTCATTTCAGGAATATTAATACCCTTCGTTTGGTACATGAAACCTTTATCCGTAAATACAAGAAGTGTATCCTTAGTATTAGAATTTATTAAATATTTTAAAGAATCTCCTTCTCTATATTCAATATCTTCTGGATTAGAGCTAGATCTAGTGTAATTTTTTAATGGTATTCTTTTTACGAATCCATCTTTAGATATTGTTATCATAACTTCTTCTACAATAATTAATTCTTCAACATCAATTTTACTTTCATTATCATCATGTATAATTTCAGTTCTTCTATCATTTCCGTACTTATCGCTTATTTCTTTTAATTCACTTTTAACAACTTTCAAAAGCTCTTTTTCACTAGATAAAATCTTCTCAAGTTTTTTTATAAGTTTCTCAAGTTGAGCATATTCTTTTTCAAATATTTCTATTTCAAGACCTGTTAACCTATATAACATAAGTTCTAATATAGCTTGTGCTTGAGCCTCAGAAAATCCAAATTTGCTTATCAAGTTTTCCGATGCATCCTTTTTAGACTTTGAACTTCTAATGGTTGCTATAACTTCATCCAAAACACTTATAGCTTTAATAAATCCTTCAACAATATGATGCCTCTTTTTTGCCACATCAAGTTCTTTTTGGGTTCTTCTAGTTATTATTTCTTTCTGGTGCTCTACATAATATCTTATTATAGCCTTTAAACTCATAGTTTCTGGCTTTCCATTTGCAAGGGCTACCATGTTAAAACTTATGTTACATTGTAAATCAGTTTTTTTGAACAAATACTTTAGCACTTTATCTGCAACATCTTCATCTGCATTTTTCTTTAATTCAATTACAGCTCTTATTCCACTTCTATCAGACTCATCTCTAATATCTGTTATAGATTCCAATGCTTTTGCATGTCTCTTATCTCCAGTCATTTCAGATATTGTTTGGAGAATCCTAGACTTATTTCTTCTATATGGGAATTCAGTTATAATTATTCCGATTCTTCCATTTTCTAATTTTTCAATTGAAGTCTTTGCTCTATAAGCTACTTTTCCTTCACCAGTTTCATATGCTGATAAAATGGATTTTTCCCCTATCAAGATTCCTCCAGTAGGTAGATCTGGTCCTTTTATATATTTCATGAGTTCAGAAGTAGTTATTTCATTATTATCAATATACGCTAGAACTCCTTCTGTTACCTCTCCCAAATTATGTGGAGGTATATTGGTTGCAAGCCCTACAGCTATACCAAACGCCCCATTTACTAGTAAATTAGGATATCTACTTGGTAATACTTTAGGTTCCATTTCACTATCAGAATAGTTTGGAACCATTTCTACCGTATCCTTTTCAATATCTCTTAGCATTTCCATTGCAATAGGAGATAATCTAGCCTCTGTATACCTCATAGCTGCAGCCCCATCACCATCGATAGATCCCCAGTTCCCGTGACCTTCAATTAACGGCGCCCTAGTTGAGAAATCTTGAGCTAGTATTACCATAGATTCGTATACAGATGAATCACCATGAGGGTGATACTTACCTAAGATATCTCCAACTATTCTTGCAGATTTATAATAAGGTCTATCTGGAAAAGCCTTAAGCATATATGAACCATATAAAATTCTTCTATGCACAGGCTTAAGACCATCCCTAACATCAGGAAGCGCTCTATCTTTAGCAACTTCTATAGCATATGGTAAATAATTTTCTGGCATTGCTTCTTCTAGAGGAATACCAATTATATTATTATCTTTAGGTATAATATTTTCATTCTTTTTTGCCATACTCTTCTCCTTTTTTGATGCATAATGCACAGTTCACAATTAATGGTGAAATTCCTATGGAATTTCTTTTAATTCATAACTCTCTATTTCTAAATAAGAAAGTTTTTCCTGTAGTTAGTAACTTTTTAAAGTATATAAATTTTTCAAGTTCCATGGGAACTTGTTCAAATTGTTAATTGTGAATTGATTTAAAATTCTCCGTATTTATACATATAGTTCTTTCTAGGTTCAACAATATCTCCCATAAGTAACGAAACCATCTTTTCTGCTTTTGCCGCATCTTCTATAGTTACTTGAAGCAGAGTTCTACTTTCTGGATTTAGTGTTGTATCCCATAATTGATCGGGATTCATTTCTCCTAGTCCTTTATATCTTTGAATCAGTGCACCTTTTCCAACTTGTTTCTTTGTATTTTCAAGTTCGTCATCACTATACGCATACTTAACTATAGTTTTTCCTTTAGTTTCCCTATACACTTTATACAATGGGGGCTGCGCTAAATATAAATGTCCATTAGCAATAAGCGGTCTCATATATCTATAAATATAAGTCATCCATAATGTCCTAATATGATATCCATCCACATCAGCATCACTCATTATTATTATCTTGTCATATTTTAAATCTTCTTCTCTATAATTATCCAAAGTACCTGTTCCAACAGCAGTGTTAAATATTTTTAATTCTTCAGAAGCCAATACATTTTCAAGTTTTTGTTTTTCAGTATTCATTATCTTACCCTTTGAAGGCATGATAGTTTGAAATCTTCTATCTCTGGCTTGCTTTGCAGATCCTCCTGCCGAATCTCCTTCCACAACTATAAATTCATTCACAGTTTTATCTTTCAATGTACACACAGCAACTTTTCCTGCAAGCGGTGCTGTACCTTTTCCTATTTTCTTTTTTTCTGCTTCATTTATTTTCTTAATCTTGTCTCTTCTTTTAGCTGCTTCTAATGCGTTATTAATTATACTTGTTGCTAAAGTTTTATTATCTTCTATCCATTCAGAAAATTTAGTATACACTAAATCATTCATCATAGTATATGCTTCATTATTTCCAAGTTTAGTCTTAGTTTGACCTTCAAAGATAGGATTCGTGATTTTAATTCTTACAATAGCAGTCATACCTTCTCTTAAATCATCGCCTTCAAATTCCTTATCTTTTTCCTTAACCAATCCTAACTTTTTAGACCATTCTTTAAAAGATCTTGTCATTCCAGTCTTAAATCCAGTTTCATGAGTCCCTGCTTCTGTTGTTGGAATGTTATTTACATAACTTGCAATATATTCAGTAGTTGAATCTGTAAATTGAATACATACTTCACCATATAATTGAAGTTCCCCAACAGTTCTTTCACCGTCAAAAATTATGGGCTCTTCATGAATTGGTGTTTTACTTTCATTTAGATAATTTATGAAATCTAAAAGACCATTTTCTGAGTAATATTCTTTAGTGATTTCTTGTCCTTTTCTTTTATCTATTAATTCTAATCTTATCCCTTTATTTTGGAATGCCAATTCCTGTAATCGGCTATCTATTATATCAAATTTAAAATCAGTAGTTGAGAAGATTTCTTTATCCGGCTTAAATGTGATCTTTGTTCCAACTTTATCTGTTTTTCCAATCACCTTCAAGCTGCCAACAGATGTTCCTGGCATTTCTCTTTTTAATTCTTTATCAAAAGCATATTCAAATCTTTGTCTGTATATATTCCCGTTTTGGTAAACTTCAACCTCTAACCATTCTGATAAAGCATTTACTACTGCTGCTCCAACTCCATGAAGTCCTCCAGATGTTTTATAATTTTTATTATCAAACTTTCCTCCTGTATGAAGTTCAGTAAATACCATTTCAACTCCAGATTTCTTTTTGATTGGATGAATTCCTGTAGGGATACCTCTTCCGTTATCCAATACGGTTACACTTTTATCTTCATTTAACGTTATGGTTACTTTGTTACCATATCCGTTAGCTATTTCATCTATGGAGTTATCTATTATTTCCCATATACAGTGATGTAACCCCTTACTACCTGTAGATCCTATATACATACCCGGTCTTATTCTTACAGGTTCTAGCTTTTCAAGTGATGTTAAATCTGTTACATCATAAGCATTAGTATTTTTTAATTCCATAAAACTCCTCCATCTGAACACCAGTTCTTATTTTTTCGTAATTATTTCGCTCTATAAAATATACTGCCTTTCTGCTTTAATGTCAAAAAAAACTTAAGCAGACATCTCTAATCTATAATTTTATGATGGTCGCTTACTCTGTGAGCCCTAAATAAGCAAACGTGAGTCGAGCCTCCTTATAAAAAACGCTCTGACATTTCTTATTTTTTTAATCTTCTAAGATCTCTGTTCCTTGCATTGCATGAAACAAACAATATTTCATTATTATATCTCATTAATATTTATATTAAAATATATATTTCTAACAATACTTACTACTTATATATATTTATTTGACATTTTCATAAAACATATACCTTATCCTAATAAAAATAGGATGTCAAAAAGGTCTTTTAACCATTTTACGACATCCTGATTTCTAATTTATACTTTTGTTTAGAGTATTACACATCACATATTTCTATCTTTCTAACATGCTTAGTATGACTCCACTCTTTATTATTCTTATTTAATATACCTTGAATTGTAATTGGTATCCATGTTAATGTATATAACGCATATAACCAGAATCTAAAGAATAAAATTAATTCTTTCTTTCCTAGTAATATTCCTGTTAATATCAAGAATGCTAAGTTATAAGCTAAGCCACTCACCCAAGCAATAATCCAATTATCCATATTAGCTGTTAAATAAGGAACTACGAAAACATTACTAGAATATAATACCATCATAACTAAGAATGGTTTTGTAATTTTTTTATCAATTGTTAATATTAACGGAGTAATCAAAAATTGAATAGCCGCAAATGTCTTAAATCCAACATCACTAAACAAATAATTTATAATAAATATATTTACGCCTGTAGTATTTGCCTGTATTAAAGTTAAAACTGCTGAAATACCAAGTAATAACGTTACAAAAGGCTGCAATACATATAGTGCGCAGTCAAATATATAAAACTTTCTTTCCATTATTGACTTCTTAACAAGCTTAAAGAAATATCTTGAAGCAACATCTGTAAAACCTTGCATCCATCTTTTTCTTTGAGTCCATGATTGTTTAAGCTTTAGTGGTTTTTCATCATATATAATCGCATCATGAGCCCAACCAACTTTTTCTCCATTTAGTACAAGCTTACATGAGAATTCTAAATCCTCTGTCAAACAAGTGGCACCCCAGCCTAACTTCTTCAATGTCTTAGTTTCAATAGCAAATCCTGTTCCACCAATTTGATTAGAAAATCCTATATTAGCTCTAGCTAACTGGAACATTCTATTTTGAGTCCAAAAAGCTATTGAATAAGCAGCAGCAATCCATGAATCATCTGGATTCTTACTGTCTATATATCCTTGAACAACTTTGTAACCTTCCTGCATCTTTGAATTAATCTCTTTTAAGAAATCTTTATGTACAAGATTATCTGCATCGAAGATAGCAATAGCATCATATTGTTTTTCCATTGCAAATAACTTTGCAAACATCCACTCTAACGCATAACCTTTTCCTCTTTTATCTTTTGCAAATCTTTCACAAACATTTACCCCGTAACCTTTAGATATCTTAGCTGTATCATCTGTACAATTATCTGCAATAACGAAAACATCATACATTTCCTTAGGATAATCTAGTTTTAGCATACTCTCTATGAGACTACCAATAACAACTTCTTCATTATGTGCTGCTATTAACAATGCAAATTTATTTTTAGGTTCATAGTTCTTATTTTCTTTCTTTCTGAAAAGCCCTATAAGTCCTAAAGCTAAATAGTAACATGTTATTGCAAAAACAAAAATTTGAAAAAATGCTGTTATGGTAAAAATGTATTTTCCCATTACATTCACTCCTAATATTTAATGAGATATATTCCCATTTATTATTTTATATCTATCATCATACTATACCTATTTAATAATATTTCAATAAAAATAAAAAATCAACCCTATTTTCTTAAGATAAAATTAATATTGCCTTAATAAAATCCTTTACATTTGATTTTTTCTAGCTCAATTCATGATATTTCCCAAGCAATAAAAATATATAAATTTATCTAATTTTTCAACTGTTTATTTAATATTTTGTAAGAGACATATCCAATCAATGCTCCTCCAATAAGTCCACCTATGTGTGCATAATTATCAATATTTTTCACACTTAATCCTATAAATAAATTTATAAGTATTATCTGTAGTAAGCTAGATATATATTTTTTCTGCAATCTATGTCTTTCCATAATTGCAAAAGCTAACAAAGCTCCCAAAAGACCAAATATGCCGCCTGATGCTCCTACTGATATAGTATATGGACTTGCTAGATAACTTAATATTGATGCTGTTATACAAGAAGTGATGTAAATAACTAGATACTTTTTAGCCCCATAAATCTGCTGAATTTGTGGACCTACTATATATAAAGAATACATATTAAATGCTATATGTATAATGCTAGAATGTAAAAAGGCACAAGTTAATAACCGCCATACTTCTCCATTATTTATAAGTGCATTATATTTAGCTCCAAAGGTCACTAGTACTGAATTATTTATTGCATTTATAATTTCCTCTGACAACAACTGAGATGAACCTAATGAATGTTTAATATTATAAATATCAATTTGCATTATTATAAATATTATTACATTTATCAATATTAAAATCATAGTTGGAATTTTATACCTAAAAAATTCTCTCTTATTATCAATATTTTTCACTTTACTTTTATTTATATATAGTTCAAGTATTTCTTTTAAGGGAAGACATGATTCATCATACTTAATAACTGTATAGTTTTCTTTATCCACAATAAGTTTATTTACCATAACTGTTTTATTTACATTTGTATATTCGCCTTTAGATAAAACTATCATATTTAGAGAAAAGTCTTTTCCTAAGGTTTTTATATATTCAAAAGCTTCTAAAAAGTCTATATTTTCATTTTCATCCTCGCTTATCAAAACGCAGTATATTCCATTTGATAACTCTTTAATTGCAAGAAATATTTCTCTTTTATGAAAATCACTATAATATTGTTTCATATAGAAATTCTCTGCATTTACTAAAATTTTATAAAATTCTTCTTTAAAGTTATTCATAATACCTTACCTATTCTTATATAAAAATTCATAACTTATTATTTTATAATGCAAATTCACAATTATAGACAATTTTATTTTATGTCACAATTGTGAATTTCACATTCTATATATATCGCAAAAATAATTCTTCATCATGATTCTAAAACTATTGCAAGAATTTTAGCCGTAATTGTGAAATGTGCATTGTGAATTGCAACATATATATTAGGCATAATCAAAAAAATAACAAGTCTATCTGCCAAGAAAAGTTCCTTGTTGCAGCATAGCTACTCTTTTCATAAGTGCCCATTTTCCATTATACTTCATCAGCAGATTGCAGTAATAGACTCGCTATGAGTCCAATCTGCTTCTTCTCCTAATGAAAAATAATCATGGCATTTGGGACTCGTTATTTTCTTTCATATGCCTTATTGAAATACATCTTGGGTTTCTGAATTACCTTGTAAACCCTAGTTATCTATCATATCTAAAAGCTCATTAAATCTCTTTATTGTAGCTTCTATTGGTGCATCTGTTGTCATATCTACTCCTGCATTTCTTAAAATATTTATCGGATAATCACTTCCACCAGATTTTAAGAAACCTTTATACTTTTCTACTGCATTTTCTTTACCATCTAAGATAGCCTTAGAAAAAGCTGATGCCGCTGCGTAACCTGTAGCGTATTGATAAACATAGAAATCTGAATAAAAATGAGGAATTCTTGACCATTCGACATCTACTTCTTTATCTATAACAATTTCATTTCCAAAGTACTTAACATTTAGATCATGCCAAGCCTTATTGTAATCTTCTGCTGTTAATGGTATTCCTTTTTCTAGAGTCTCATGTGTATATAACTCAAATTCTGCAAACATCAGTTGTCTAAATACAGTTGTTCTTATTTGTTCTAATTCTTGATTTATTAAATATAATTTTTTCTTTTCATCCTTTTCATTTTCAATTAGATAGTGAATAAGTAATGATTCATTTGTTGTGGATGCAACTTCTGCGCAGAATAATGTGTAATTTGCATAGTAATATGTCTGCTCTTTTCTTGAATAATATGAATGAATTGAATGCCCCATTTCATGTGCTAAAGTCGAAACATCTCCTAGCTCATTATTATAATTTAACAAAACATAAGGCATAGTATCATATCCACCCCAAGAATATGCTCCTCCTCTTTTTCCTTTGTTTTCATATATATCTATCCAACCATTATTAACTCCACTTTTAAAGATATCTAAATACTCTGTTCCTAAAGGACTTAACGCTTTCAATACTATATTTACTCCATCATTAAACTCAATTTTTTCTTTCGGAATTTCAATGACTGGAACATATAAATCATACATATGAATTTCATCTAATCCTAATAGTTTTTTCTTAATTTTTACATATCTATGAAGTGAATCTAAATTATTATTTATTACTTTAATTGCATTTTTGTAAACTTCTAAAGGAATATTATTAGGTTTCAATGATGCTTCCAATGCATTATTATATTTTCTAACTCTGCTGCTAAAATTGAAAGTTTTTATTGATGCACTTAGGGACGTTGCTAGAGTATTTTTCAACTTATCATATTCCCCAAATAATCTTTCAAATGCTGCTTTTCTTACCTCTCTATTTTTACCTCTTATGAATGAAGAATAGTTTCCTTCTGTTAATTCAACTTCATTACCATCTTCATCTTCTATTTTTCCAAATGTCATATCTGCATTAGTTAATATATTGTGTATTGCTGAAGGGGCATCCAAACAATCTGATGCCGCTGCTAACAATTCTTCCATCTCTTTAGATAATATGTGTGGCTTTTCTTTTAATATATCTTCGATTAAGAATTCAAATTGTTTTAATCCATCTAATCTGTTTATTTCACTTTTAATAAAGCTATCATCTAAACTTAAAATTTCCGGTACAAAGAATGCTGTGTAACTTGCAAGCTCTGCCATATATATATCAACTTTACTCATTAAACTTTGATAAGTGGTATTTGAAGTATCTTCATCACACTTTAAATGAGCATAAATAAATAAGTTTTCTGCCTTCCTAGATACTTTTTCATTGAATTTTAAATAATCTAGTATTGCTTCTCCATTCACAAGTTTTCCTGAAAAATCTTTTAATTTAACCGCTTCATTTTTTACATCTTCAAAGTCCTTTTCCCAATCCTCTATGCTTTTATAAATCTTATCAACCTTCCATTTAAACTTATCTTCTATTTCTTCTCTTTTCTTTAAATCACTCATATAAATACACCTTTCTTTACAAAAATTTTAGTAAAATTCTAAACCTTATTTATCTCAAGAATATTACCATATATATTCTTAAGAATATGCTTTCGAAATGCACACAAATGACTATAAAATATCTTTTATCTATTCAGTATATTCAGATTCTTTTCCTTTAATAGCTTCAAATACTGCATTCATCTCATTATCTATTATAGATACCACTTCTTGTATCTTCCCTTTCATTACATCATAGTCATCCACATAATTAAATTTTATTATATATGTAGGATTGTATTCTTCTAAATCCTCTTCAATTTCATATCCTTTTTCAGTAAATGCTTTATTATTAAATAAATCATATATTGCTGAGTATTCCCATTCTTCTACATTTTTATTTGTATCGAAATACATATATACAATATCATCCAACACATAAAGTTTTTTTACAAACAATGCTCCTTCATTTACTTCAAAACTTCCTAGCTCTTTCTTTATAAATCCTGTTTCTTTATCTTTTTCTATTAATACTAAACTTGAAAAATCCATAGTTCCACCATCCTGTTATTTTTATAATAATTATTTTTATATTAGTAAATCAAAACATATATAAGTTTTATGAAATCTCCTACATTACTATTTTTAGCCATAGTTCAATAAAGTATAGACTTAATTTAAAACATATATAGTTAATTTCTCATATAAAATTATATCAAAAAAGACATTTTATAACCATAAAAATAAAACCTGGTAAACTTTTTTCCAAATATAAGACTATATTCAGAATCCACTCAGATAATAATATTTTTTCCTTAACTTTGTCATACGCTTTTGTTTTTATTATATGGAATTATATGGTAATATTTTCTTATGTTCACTCATATACTGTGAATTTAATCTTATTTATTAATTTCTTCAAACTATACTTTAGGTACATCAAAAATAAAGGAGGTATACAGTATGCTGAATAGCGCACAGATTCAAGAAGAGTACTTTGTTTATAAAAAAAGAAGAAGACGAAGACTCCAGAAAAATATTACTCTAAAAAATAAAAGAAGACTCATGTTATCTTTAACTATTTCTTTCGGAATAATAATTATAGCTTCATTCTTTATGACTCGTGATATTTATATATCAAACAATTCCAAGGACCTCGGATTTTCTGTAGAACATAACTTTACTTCTGGCTTCTCATCAGAAAACAAACTCCTTAGAGTTCAAAAAATGTCACTGCTATATAATGATGGTGAAACTGCTGTTGTTGAAGCATCTGGACTTTCTAAGGCTGCTCCCCATAAAACCATTTCAGTTAAAGGAAGCTTTAAAAAGGATGATAAGAAAAGCTGGTGCTTAGAAAAAATATTTGACGAATAAATAAATTCATACTTATGCAATAAAATAGCCGAAATAAGGGTTAATCTTTTATTTCGGTATGCTAGAGAATAGGGCTGTGGATTTCTAACATTAGAAGTTGCACCCATTTCTGCATGCTCCTGTGGCAAGCACATGACAAGCAAAAAGTGGAACAATTTCCAATGAAGAAATCCTACAGCCTTATTCTCAATGCAACACTGCACAAAAGATTAACCCTTTTTCTAGTATCTAGAATTTCATATCATAAATCTGATTCTTTTTTTGTATATAGATATCCAAATTTAAAACTACATTTATGTGATAACTTACCGAAATCATAAATATTTTGATTCCGAAAAGCTATGAAAATATCGCTGAAGGTTCTAAGCAGCAGGTTGTAGCCACCTTAGCACGCTCCAACTTTCAGTTTGACAAGCTAAAATGGAACAACCTACAGCTAAGAACCTTTAACAGCTCATTTTCAAATGTTTTCTTCACAAATATATTTATGATTTCTAGTGAAGATATGAACTTAAAGTTTTAGCAAATTTGTAAATACATTCATCTACTAAGTTGAATTCTTAAATTGGATATCTATATAGATAACACAATCAGAAATGAGTAATATACTTTTGTGGAATGTTTCATTGGTAATTTTGATGGATGTGATTCTTTGGCTATAAGTTGTTCCAAACGTGCTAGTTCAAAGCTTGTTCTTTGAGGCTAGCACTTTGGGTGCAACTTTATAGCCTTAGAATCCCCCATCAGAATTACCTAGAAACCGGAACAAAAGTATATTATTCATTTCGGCAAGCATACTGGTTTATTATTTTTTTGATTGTGCCTAAATGCGAGTTCACATTTAGATATCATAGATTTTATCTAGTTTCTAAGAACGCAGCCAACTTATTAACAGTTGACATATCTTCTCTTTCTAAATCTGTAGGTTGTAATTTGATTCCTAGCTTTTCTTCTATTTGAATTAAAACTTCAATTATTGCTAGAGAATCTAGTAATCCAGCTTCAAAAAGATCTAAATCAAAATCTTCTGCTATTTCATCATTTCCTGTAACTTCAGTAAATATTTCTAAAACTTTGTCTTTCATAATAGTATACTCCTTCTTATAGTACTAATTTTTTTAATTTCTTAGCTTGATTATTTCTATTTAAATAAATATCCTGAAAATATCAGCATACCAAAACATACTATGTGAAATGTTATTAAAACCTGAGCATAATTAAACCATTTCTCTTTTTTATGTTTCTTATAAAAACTTGATTTCCTCTGATAAATATCAGTTAGAACTAATGCAATTCCTTGATATAATCCATAAATTATATAGTATGCAGTTAGTCCATGCCATAATCCCATTATAAACATAGTGATAATTTGAGCCACGTGGGAAGCGATAAACCTATTCTTAAACCTCTTTTTTCTCATAGAATTTAACACAAATCTTGAGAAAATATAATCTCCAAACCATCGTGATAAAGATATATGCCATCGTGTCCAAAATTCTTTCATATCCTTACTTAAGAAAGGTTTATTAAAGTTATCTGGTGTTTTAATTCCAAAGATATAACTTGATCCAACCGCAAATAAGCTGTATCCCGCAAAATCAAAGAATAAATACATCGTGTAAGCATACATATAATTTACACTATTTAATAGTGTAATACCTGAAGGTATTTTTAACAACCAATATGTATCAATTAAATATGCTAGTATAAATTTATAAGCAATTGCAATAAATATCTTTTTCAGACCTGGAATTAAATATTCTTCTAAATATATATTCTTTTCTACTTTTCTATTTAAATCATCCTCAAATCTTTTCCATCTGTCTATAGGTCCAGAACTTAGGGTCGGAAAAAATGTTATAAAATGAATAAATGTCATAAAATTTATTTGAGTTATTCTACCATCATAAATTTCTATTACTACCTGTATTGCCTTAAAGTTTAGATATGATAAACCAATAAACCCAATGTATGAAGCATAATGTGTAACCCCTGCTACTTTAGTTAATATAAGCGGAATTATTGATGCAAATAAGAATAACCAATATAAATATTTGTTATCTGTTTTTTTTCTAACAAACAAATATAAGTATATAACAAAAATTTCGCCAACTAAAAACATTGAAAATAAAGCTAATCCTAAACTTTTTCCCATAATCAAATATATCATTAAAGCCGAAGCGATTATTCCATAATATTTTGATTTAATCCCATTTAGCCCTAAAACTATGGCAGGAATAAATGTTAGTAGCAAGATATATAAGTAAAAGTAATCTCCGTATTGTGTCAACTTCATTATACTTCCTCCAATAGTTTTTTCCTATCAATCTTTCCATTTACATTAGTCGGAAATTGCTTAACAATTTTTATATTTCTAGGTACCATGTATGAAGGAATCAAATTGGCCAACTCTTTCTTTATCATTATTCCATTTTTTAATCCACTTAAGCCATTATCTTCTTTTAACTCAATAAACGCAGTTAAATATGCAATTTTTCCATCTTTCTCTATTGGAACAACAGCTGCATTTTTTATATTACTAACTTTAACTAAGTTATTTTCTATATCTTCTATTTCTATTCTAAAACCATTAAGCTTTATTTGGAAATCCTTTCTTCCACAATAATATAAATTTCCATTTACATAATAACCTAAATCACCTGTTCTATATGCTCTACATTTAGATCCATTATAATCATCATAGAAAAATGCTTTTGCAGTAACTTGTTCATTATTAAAGTATCCTTTGCTTACACTAGGACCTACAATTACTATTTCTCCTTTTTCTCCATCACCTAACACGTTGCCTTCATCATCAACAATCTTTACAACTGATGTTTTCATTGGATATCCAATAGGCAAGCTTCCTTCTTCTAACAATAATTCTTTGCTCATATCATTAGCCGAAACTGCTACAGTTGCCTCTGTTGGACCATATCCATTTACCACTCTTGTTCCTGGGAATCTATTTATAAGTTCCTCGCATAATGGCTTTGGTAATACCTCTCCTACAAATATCATCGCTTTTAAATTCTGAAGCATTGTAGAATCAAAATCTTTTTCTGCAACACACATTCCTGCAAATGAAGGAGTTGATACCCATATATTAATATCAGATTTTCTTATGTCATCAAACATATTCTTTAAGTTTGAAAGTGTTTCTTTTGAAAAACCATGTAATGTTTTCCCATAACATAATCCTGGGTAAATTGATGTTACAGATAAATCAAAAGAGTATGCAGCCTGATTCATGAATACTTCTTCTTTTTCATCTAAATTTAAATATTCTGCAATCCACTCAACAAAATTATCTAAATTGTTACTGCTTATTTGAACACCTTTTGGCTTTCCAGTACTTCCAGAAGTGAATAATATGTATGCATTTTCATCTTCTTTTACCCAATTTTCTTTTTCTACTTTAACATCTTTATATTCTTTTACTATTTCTTCAATATCTTTATCTTTTAAGATCCTTATACTTTCGAAATTGCTTTCTTTACTAAAATCAATAAGAACCTTTGGATGAACCTCACTGATAATTGCCTCCACTCTCTCTTTTGGATAGCTAATATCTATTGGTATATAAGCTCTTCCTGACTTTAAAGAAGCCATCATAACTGCCATCATTAAATTTTCCTTATTACCATATATAATAATAGGCGTTCTATCATCTTTAAATTCCCTTAATAAAAAAGCTGCTATGCATTCTGATATTGTATCTAATTCTGCATATGTCATAATATTTCCATCACATTTTAATGCGATTCTATTACTATTTGAGTATTTTTTTATGCCTTCTAAAATCTTCATTATTTATATCTCCCTTAAAATTGATTATATACAAATGGTATTTCAGCAAATGGTTCAAATGTTAATACTAGAATTGCTAAAATAACTACAATTGAACTTACTAATGCAAATCCTAAAGCTCTATTTTTCTTTATTTCGTTTATAAAGTTGCTCATCAATTTCAAGCCATCCTTTCCATCCTAGATGCATTACATCACACATAAAATAAGGCGTATATTCTTGATCTTTTAAGTTCAAAACTTCAAATCCTCTTTCTTTAGCCATTTCTTCCACTTTATCGAAAAACTCATCTCTACTTTGCTTAGTCATTCCAGTGTAATCATACCATCTTCCATTAGTTGGTGCTAAAATTATATATGGCTTTATACCAAGATCAACACAAGTGTCTAAATATAATTCATAGTCATCAAATTCTTTTGAATTCATTAAATCAACATTTTTATTTATATCTTTTTGAGATTGTAAATTATTTTTTAAATTCTTGTCATAATATGTGTCATATACGTAGAACTCATTATTAGTTACTTGTTTCTTTGCTTCTTCCTCGGCCTTCTTATGCTCTTCATTCCAATCAACTGTTCTTAGCTGTTTTTCTGATTTTTCAGGTAGTTTCTTTAACCTTCTATATAATAGACCTTTGTCTTTAAGTTCAACAATATTTTCCCTTGCAACAAAATATGGCTTAAATATAACACTTGATACTTTAGATATTAAATTATCGTTTGTATAAAGTTTTGCATAAAGCTTTTCTGGTATATATTGTGAGCTTCCTGATAAAAGCTTATCCACTCTAGCTGTATATGTCTTTTTATGTTCTTCACTTATTTCCTTATTTGATAAAAATTTATAAAATTGCACTGGTGCAAAATTAGCTTGAAAGTCTGTCCCGTCAACACCATGATCACTCATAAACCACTGAAGTGAAATTATAAATGCAACATTTGGTTTCCTCTGGGTATTCTGGCTTCCTAAATTAGATATCTGAGTCAAGTCCTGGCAATATGCTCTACCATTAGTTACGATTGTATCCATTCCTTCTACAGGGAAAAAGGTTGTAGCTAATTGTGAGACTGGTGCCCCTAACTCTGATGACCCCTCTAATATTTGATAGTTATTATTTGTAACAAATTCATTATATACGAGTCCTCTATCTTTATAGCTGCTCCCATACTCTATATTTATTTCAGTTAAATCCTTGCTTTTTAACATAGCTCCTATTTCTTTATCCAAAAAAATATTAAGTAACATAACGGTTACTACAGCTGTAATAATAGGGAATAACATATATATAAGCTTTTTTTTCATTTGTCCCTCCTATTTCTTGTTTTTCTACTACGATTTCCATTTAATTCTATACTAATTTAAGACATATTTCAATGCAAAAGTCCCTTCTATCATAGTATATAAAATCATATGATTAGAATATATTTTCATAATCAAAGGCGGCTTTCTATGACAAATTTTTATAGTACTGTAGTATAAAATAGTTATTGTATTGGATATTAATCATAATATAAAAATATATTCTATTGCAAATTATTTGCATTTGAGTGTATAATATAATAATGCTTTAAGGAGTTGATTATTTGATTACTATAAAAAATCTATCATTTTCCTATACAAAAGGAACAGATTTATTAAAAAATATTAATCTTAATATACCTACTGGAATTTATCTATCTATACTTGGTGAAAACGGAAGCTGTAAGAGTACACTAGTAAAACTTATATTAGGTCTTCTAAAACCTGATAGCGGTTGTATAAGTTTAGATTCTAATAAAATTTCATACGTTTCGCAAAGACTTGATAATTTTAATGCAGAATTTCCAATAACAGTTAAGGAAGTTTTGTCTTGCCATGCCAAGACAGTGGGAATTAAGAATTCAAAGTCCATTCAAAGTTCTCTAAAAAATGTAAACATGAGTGAATTCAGCAATAAGTTGATAGGAAACCTTTCAGGTGGACAACAGCAAAGAATTTTTATTGCTAGAGCGTTAATAGGTGATCCTGATTTAATAATATTAGATGAACCATCAACTGGAATAGATGAAAAGAGCCAAAATGAAATATATCCTCTACTCCAAAGTTTAAATAAGGATTTAGGAAAAACTATTATCTCTGTTGAACATAACACTAAGGTTGCATTAAAGTATTCAACACACATTTTAAAATTAGAAAATTGTTCTATGAAATTATATACAAATGAAGATTTTAAAAGATATTTAGAATCTGAGGATTCATTTTACAACATAATTTAAGTAGTTAAACTATATTTAGGAAGGTAATAATTTATGTTTCAATTAGGTTTTATGCAAAATGCATTTATTGCTGGCTTTATTGTTTCTATGCTGTGTCCTTTTATAGGACTTTTTATTGTTCTTAGACGTTATTCAATGATTGGTGATACATTATCTCATTCATCTTTTGCTGGCGTAGCAATTGGTCTTGTTTTAGGGATTGACCCACTTTTAACTGCATTTTCATTTACTAGCATTTGCGCTCTTGTAATAGAATTTCTAAGAACGTATTATAAAAAATATGCAGAACTTGTTATGTCAATTGTTTTGACATTGAGTTTAGGAATAGCTATTATTTTAATAAGTAGTGGTAAAGCTTCAGCTAAAGTAGATTCATTTTTATTTGGAAGTATTTTAACTGTAACAGATTCTGATATCTGCTTAATCGCCATTGTTGGAGGAATATGCCTTATATGTCTTCTATTTCTATACAACAAATTAATATATGTAACTTTTGATGAAAATGGAGCAAAAACATCTGGAATAAACGTTAAACTCGTTAATTATATTTTTACGCTGCTTGTTGGTGCAACAATTTCTCTTTCTATAAGAGTTATGGGTATCCTTGTTGTTTCATCAATCATAGTGGTTCCAGTTGCAACAGCTATGCAATTAAAAAAAGGGTTCACTACGACCCTAATTTTTGCTATTATTTTTGGTTTTGTGGATGTTATGATAGGACTTATATCTTCTTATTATATAAATAGTGCACCTGGTGGTACTATTGCCTTAATATCGGTTATAGTTCTTCTATTAACACTAATATTTAAAAGATTTTTTAGTTATGAAGATTAGGCTAATACAGGTATTATTATATAATACCTGTAAAATACTCTTCTAATATTTTTACAAATCTCCTCATATCATCTTGATATATATCACCTATATTAGCTATTCTAAATGTGTTTTCTGAAGATATCTTTCCTGGATATATAGTAAATCCCCTGCTATATAAGTAATCATGTAATCTATCAAATTTATAATTTTTTATCTTTGGCTCAATTACTGAAGTCAAAAGCATTGATGATATGTTTTTATCTATTAGTCTATTTAAATTGAGTTTATCTAGTCCATCCCATAAAATTTCACAACACTCTTTATATCTCTTATATCTCTTCTCTATTGTCTCACCCTTAGCCTCTATTATTGCCTGCTTTAATGCATAAAGTATTTGAACTGGCGGCGTAAATCTCATTTGATAATTATCTTTAAAATATGAATATTGTTTGTATATATTAAGGTAGAGGTTTCTAGGTTTTATATTTTGAGTATTATTCAAAGCCTTCTTATCTGCTACTACAAAGCTTATTCCAGCCATACCTTGTATACATTTATTTGAACTCGATGCTAAATATTTTATATTCATCTTATCCATATCTATAGGAATCCCTGCAAATGAACTCATAGCATCTACTATCATCTCAATACTATATTTCTTACAAATTTCACCTAATAATTCTATGTCATTTAATATACCTGTTGTAGTCTCATGATGAACTACCGCTAAATGGCTTATAGCTCCACAATTATTTATTTTACTTTCTTCATTATTCTTTTTAATTACTTCTTCCAACTCTTTTAAGTTTATTGTTTCTATTGGAGAGCTTTTAAATTCTATATAATTCAAATTATATATTTCTGCAATTTCACACATTCTCTTGCCATAAGCCCCATTATTAATTATCAATATTGTTTTATTATCAACTACCGAACTTAAAATCGCCTCAACTGCTGCAGTTCCCGATCCTCCAAATAATATAGTTGTATACTTTTCATTTGAACCTACAAATTCAGTAAGTTCTCTTGATATAAACTCCATAATGCTCCCAAATTCTTTTTCTCTAGGGCAAATATCTGGTACAATCTGAGCGAATTTTACTGTATCCGATGTGGTAGCTGGTCCTGGATTTAATAATATATTTCTTCTGATTTCCAAATTAATTTCCTCCCTGTATAGTTTTATCAAAAAAAACAACAACTCACCATGTATATTAATTCTCTAAAAATTTCATAAACATTTCCTTATTTTCAATTGGTGTTGTTGTAGGTCTCCCCAAATTTTTTCTTGAACCTTTTTTTACTTTTATCTCTAAAAATATAGGACCTTTCTCATTGCTTATTTTTTCCGATAACCTAACTAATTCATCTCTTGAACTACACGAATAGAATTTTTTATATCCACAAGCTTTAGCAATTGCTAAAGTATCTATTTTAAATCCTACAGTTTCTTGACCCCCTACTGAATCATGAGCTCCATTATTTATCAAAATATGCTTAAGATTATCTGTATTTTGATTTCCTATTATAGCTAAGCCACCAAGATGCATTATTAAGGCACCATCCCCGTCAATACAATAGACATCTCTGTCTTTTCTGCTTAATGCAATCCCCAATGCTATTTGAGATGCATGTCCCATAGATCCTACTGTTAAAAAATCCTTACTATGATCTCCATTATATCTTTCTCTCAATTCAAAAAGCTCACGAGAAGCCATTCCAGTTGTCGATACTACAACTGATTTTTCTTTCGCTTTAGATATTAATATTTCTATAGCATCTTCCCTAGTCATTTCTAATTTCAAAGTCTCATCATACTTTATTTGATATTCATCAAAAGTATCTTTTTTCACTACCAATGCATAGGGCTCGTTATTCTCCTTCATATAATTATTTGCTTTCCTTATCTTTTTCCTCATTTCATCATTGCTTGTATTATTATCTAAAATATCATATTTAATGCTTAGAAGGTCTAATGCTTCTATCGTAACAAGTCCTTGTTTCTTATGTTGAGGTTCATCTTTCTTATTGGGCTCACCTCTCCATCCAACTATTAAAAGCACTGGTATACTATAAACCAATTTATCTGTAAGTGATGCAAGTGGATTTAATGCATTTCCAAGACCTGAGTTTTGCATGTATACTAGGCCAATTTTCTTTGTTGCTAAGTGATATCCCGCCGCTATTCCTATTGCATTCCCCTCATTAGCTGAAATTATATTCTTTTCGCTACTTACATTTTCCTTAATGTATGCACAAAAAGACTTTAGTAAAGAATCTGGAACACCCGTAAAGAAATCTATATTGTTATTTAATAGCTCATTATAAAACTCTTTTACTTCAATCATTCTTTTTAACTCCTTTAATATTACGCTTATGAAAACTATATTTTCGGCATACTCCAAATATAATATTTTAATAGTCAGCAAATGAAACAAGCATTCAAATATATCTAATTTCATTTGTTTAATTAATTTCTTTACATTCCTCCTGGAATCAAAGTAAGTATTTCTTTTATAGGCATACAGTTGATTGAAGCCTCTTTTGACCTTCCATTCTCCAAAATACTTTTCGCTGTATTTACCATTGCTGGATATGCACTTCTTATCAGATGATTTGCATAAATAATAACGTTAACTCCTAATTCCATTAACTCTTCCTCTTTCATAAAATTATATGAAGTTGGGACTACTACTAAAGGTACTCTATTTTCAAACTCATTATATCTCCTACAGAATTCAATAATTTCTCTTCCATCTTTCTCTTTACTATGAATCATGATACCATCTGTCCCTGCTTCAATATAAGCTTTAGCTCTTTTTATAGCATCATCCATTCCAGCGCCTGCAATTAAACTTTCAATTCTTGAAATTATCATAAAATCACTAGTTACTCTCGCCTCTCTCCCAGCCCTTATTTTGTCACAAAAATGTTCTATTGTATCTTGAGTTTGCTTCACTTCTGTTCCAAATAATGAATTTTTCTTAAGACCAGTTTTATCTTCAATGATAATAGCTGAAACGCCTAATCTCTCTAAAGTCTTAACCGTATAGACAAAATGTTCAATTTGTCCTCCTGTATCACCATCAACTATTATAGGTTTTGTTGTTACCTCTAAAATATCATTAATTGTATTTAATCTTGATGTTAAATCTACCAATTCTATATCAGGTTTTCCCTTAGCTGTTGAATCACATAATGAACTAATCCACATTCCATCAAACTCTTTTATTTTCCCATCACTTTTAACTTTAGTCTTTTCAACAATGAGTCCTGTCAAGCCATTATGAGCCTCAAGTATTCTTAGGGGTTTCTTTGAATAAATTAATTCCTTTAGGCCTTTCATTCTCATTTGAGGCGTTATACCTATTTTAGCTAATTCTTCATCTAATTTTGAAATGGAAACCCCTTTAGTATATGGAACTTCTATAAGTTCTCCTTCCCATTGTTTTAACACCTCTATAACTTTTTCTCTTAATTCTTTTTGCGAGCCTTCCTTCCAATCATCCCCGTGAAGAACATAGTTAGGTCTAATTTTAAGAAGGTTTGGAACTTGATCTAAGCTTTCTTGAGGAACTACAGATATAACTCCTTTAATATTACTAATCACTTCTTTTCTCTCATCATACTTCATTATTGGATTTCTCCAATAACCTCTTATAACCTCATCTGTATGCAATCCCACTATTATATCTCCAAATTTTCTTGCTTCATTTAGTACGTTTAAATGTCCTTGATGAATTATATCAGCACTCATAGCAACATAAACTGTTTTCATATTCTTTCACACTCTCCTATTTTCTGTATTTTTATATGCATATTTCTAGATGTTAAAACTTAACTATAAAAAATCTATTAACCTAGAACACATCCAAACATTTTCCTCTATACTGCTCTCTCTTCTGAAATTTTTTCTAGCTTTGGTATGATTGATTTCTTTATTCTTTCAAGATGATTTTTATCATCTATTTCTCCCCATACTAAATTTTCAATCTTTAGATATCCTACTTTTCTTTTTTTAGCAGAATCAAATATTGCATCCTCATAATCGTATTTCTTTGTCACCTCGCACTTATCTTCAAAAATACTATCATAATCATATATTTTTCTATTAAATTCTTTATATTGCTTCAACATTTCCTTATACAACGCTAATGATATTTTAGAAATCCCAACCAATTCCCCATATACATGTCCTATTTCTTCTCTTCTTTTAGATATTTTATATAAGTTATTATCTCTAACTTCTACAAAGCATTCATCTCCGGAATCTGTTTTTCCACTTAGTAAAATACAATCATTTTCTTCAAAATTTATAGTCTTTATTAGTGCATAAACCTCATATATTAAATCACTTTCAAGTAACAAAAAGTCTTCTTTTAATTCATTTTCAAGAATTGATAGTGAGGTCATGCTGCCAGTAGCTTTATATTTTCTATTTTTTCTTGTTTCTATATAATTTTTATCTTTTGCTAGTTCATCATAAAATTCATGCAAATGTCCTGTTACTATATAAATCTTATCTATGCCTAGACTTCGTAATTTCTCAATAGATCTTTCTATCAAGCTTTTCCCATTTACCTTTATAAATCCTTTTGGTAACATATCCTTTGTTATATCCTGCAATCTTGATCCCATTCCAGCTGCTAAAATTACTGCTGTTCTTACTTTACTCATTTTTCCCCTCCATCCAGTTCATATTTTGAACAAAATTATCTTAACATCTTTCATTGTTCAAAACAATATGTTCATACAAAAATTTACTTTAATTCTAAAAATATATTCAAAAAAAGAACCACTCCTTATCTGCTTGATAGGAAGTGGTTCTTTTTTATACTGCTTTTATTTTAGAATATTATTTTGATACTACATTTGTAGATGATGCTATAGTTGTGTTTGTTGCTGGAATCATTAATTTGTTAAACTCTTCTTGAGAAACTTTTAATGTGCTAGTTGGGAAAGTTATCCCTTTTACATCACTCTTAGTATCTGTTGTTTTCATAGTTAATGCAATAGTTCCAAAATCTTTAATTTGTAAATTCATATTGAAATCTGAGCTATAATCATTATCTGTGAACACTTCTTTTGAATTAATAGTTGTTCCAGATAATGATGCCTTAATTTCAGGTAATGATTTATCAAATTCTGGGCTGTTAGCAGCAGTTTTCATCTGTGTAATACTTTCAGCTGGCAATCCTAACTTAAATGTACTATTAAGATTATCTAAATTATTAGCTGTTGCTTTTAATGCTTTTGCGGCTAAATCTACAGTTTTATCTGCATCAAGATTTATTGTATATTCTCTTCCATTTTGAACGAAAGGTAAATCAAGATCAGCATTTCCTCCAAATATCATCTTTCCGAATTCAACCATTCCATCTGGTTGAGTCATTAGTGCTTTTAATTTTGTTGTATCAACACCTGATGCTTGAGTATCAATTCCTATATACTCTTGAGTTATATTATTTAAACCTGTTGGAGCGCTTTGTCCAGTTAAAGAAGATATCCCTTGGTAAAAGCTCTTATTTATATAACTTGTAGTTCCATCTGAATATGCTTTAAGTTCTGGAATATTAAGTTTTCCTGCTGGATCAGTAAATGTCATATCAACATATGATTTATCTTTTGCTGTATATCCAGTAGCTGCAAATTTTATTTCTTGTTTTGTTTCAGTCCCATCTTTTCCTTTTACATTGATATTTAAGTCTCCATCAATGCTTGATGTTGTTGCTTCCCATTTAGCCGTATTTGAAAGTTCCTGTGCATAATTAAGTGTTGCTTGGCTACATCCAGCCATTGTTCCAACAGTTAACGCTGCTGTCATAATGAATGCCAAAGTTTTTTTCATTTTCATTTTTCTTTCCCCCTGTAAATACTCATATTTATCCGATAGCTAGCATCCGTAAAACTCCCACTTCTTTAAGCCTGAGATAACGGCTGCACGCTCCTGGATAAGTTCAACTAAGATTCAAATGAGGATCAAACCCTACCTGAATAAAGTTTCACTTGATGATAAAAATGCAATGTATGTTAATAATTTACTTTTCATCATATTTCTATTATACATATTTTTCATTAATAAATGATAGAAAAAAATATTAAATTTACCTTAATTTATACTTAATATTTCTAAATATTTTTTAACAAATATCTTTACACACTATATTTCTTTTGCTTTACAAATTTTATATGAAATTTTATATGAAATATATCCTATAATTATTGTGACTAACATGCTGATAATTATTAATATCAACTTATTATTTATAATAAAATCTAAAGAATTCTCTAATATAAAACCATCCTTATTGACCAAAAATGATGGTAACGCAAATATGAAAAATGCAGGTAACAGATATACTAATATTGATATTGCTTTTCCTTTTTCCATCCCAAACTTATAATATATAGGATATTGAATAAAACAAGTTATTAAGCTCATTAACCCGCAAAAGAACATTGTTAGAACTTCAAAGTTTTGAACTCTACTAATCTGATATAGATAAGTCACAATAGATGTATTAATGAGAAATATAAACAAAGCTACACCTATTAAATATAAAAATCTACCAAGAACCATATCAGAAATTTTACCAGGAAACATATAATACATTTGAGTACTTTTTTCATTACCTTGAGTACTAAATGGTACTGTTGCTAAAATTATTAAAAAGAAAAATAAATATGATAATGCCATAGTGTATGTTTCTCCTGAAAACATAAATAAAGCACAAAATATTGCTGGAGCTAACACATAAAGCCTAATACTTTCTTTTATTAATCTTAAATCAAATTTTAAATAACTTATTGATCTACTCATATTTTAAAACCTCTTTCTCTTTATAAATTCTACATAGAATTAATACTAAAACATAATATATATGTCACAATTCACAATTCCAGTTAAAATTCTTGCAATATTTTTAGAATTATGATAGAGAATTATTCTTGCAACGTATATGCATAGAATATTTTATTACTGATCCCTTTTTCCATTGATATAAAATATCACAATGTCATCCATCGATGGTTTTTCTACTAACAAATCTTTACTTATATACTCTCTATTCTTTGAATCAATTAATCCTTCAAATCCAAAATCAGAAGACTTATATCCAATTAACTTCTCTTTTAATTCTTCTGTTAAATCATCAAGACCACCTTTAACCAATAGATGATTTTCTAGTACATTCTCTGTTATATCATAAAATACCTTTTCTCCATTATTAATAAAGAATAGATAATCTGTTATCTTTTCAAGATCACTTGTTATATGGGTTGAAAATAGAACACTTTTTTCTCCATCTGCTATATATTCCTGTAATATCTCTAAAACTTCATTTCTAACTACTGGATCAAGGCCACTTGTTGGTTCATCTAATAGAAGAAGTTTTGTATTTCTTGATAAAATACTTGCAAAAGATAATTTAACTTTCATTCCCTTTGAAAATTCTTTTATTTTTTTCTTATAAGGAAGGTTCCATTTTCCAGCATATTCATTAAATTTGCTTTCATCAAATGAAGTATAAAAATCTTTGAGTGTATTAATTACATCTTTTAATGTAAAATTTATTGGAAAGTAGCATTCATCTCCGATAAATCCTATCATGTCCTTATAAACTTCTTCTCCATCCTCATAACTCTTGCCAAATACTTTTATTACTCCACTATCTTTTTTCAATTGATTCATTATAAGTTTTATAGTCGTTGTTTTCCCAGCACCATTTTGTCCCACATATCCTAATATATAACCTTTTGGCAATTCCAAATTTATATTTTTAAGTTCAAAGCCATCAAATGTTTTATTTAAGTTCTTTATTTCAAGTGCATTCATATTTCCCTACTCCTTAAAATCATATTCTTAATAATAACGTGTATTGTAATAATTAAACTTCCACATATTCTATCCGATAGCTAGCATCCGTAACACTCCCTTATAACGGCTACATGCTACTGGATAAGTTCAATTAAATTCAGCTTGAGTATAAAACTCCATCTGAAAAGTTTCACTTTATGTAATTTGCTCATCTGCCAATGTTTTTAGCATAACCACCAATTCATCATTAGATATATTTGCTAGTTTCCCATTTTCAATAGCAACCATGAGGGCTTCTTCTATTTTCTTTAAATATTGTTCCCTTACCATTTCGCTATCCTTAGGAAGTACATAACTTCCCTTTCCTCTAAGAGTTGCTATAAACCCTTCACTTTCAAGGTCAGAATAAGCTCTGGTTGTGGTAATAACACTTATCCCTAAGTCCTTCGCCAGCTGTCTTATTGATGGCAAAAACTCATTTTCTAAAATTTCGCCTGACAGGATTTGTTCTTTTATTTGAGCTTTAATTTGCTCATAAATAGGCAAATCAGATTTATTAGAAAGTAATATTTTCAAATTACTACTTCGCCTCCTTTGTGTTCATACTGTATATATACAATATATACAGTATGAACAGTTTTGTCAATAATTTTTTTAGTACACTCTCAATTCAAAAAGACCATTAGGTGATTTATATTCTCACCTAATGGTCTTTAATATCTTAATTCTATTTTTTTAATTTCCTTCTGCTATAACTTTATCTTGAACATTATTAAATACATCTTTATCCAATTCATTAAAGCTCTTAGCAACTGTTACTGCTGTAACCATTGATCCATCAACATTAAGCGCTGTTCTCGCCATATCTAATATCGGATCTATTGCAAGTATTCCTCCTGCAAGAGGGAAGAAACTTCCCATTCCCATTCCTGATATTACTACTGATACTGACATTATTGCTGTTCCTGGTAATCCAGCTATTCCAAAGGAACTTATAATTATAGTAATTACCAGCATAGCGTAGAAGCTAAAATCCATTGGAGTTCCAGACATATTTGCAATTGTAACAGCCATTAATGCTGGATATATAGCAGCACAGCCATTCATTCCCATATTAGCTCCAAGGCTTCCTGCAAAGCTTGCAATTCCTTTTTCAACTCCGACTTTTTTATTCAAAGTCTCAATAGTAACTGGTAAAGTTCCAAGACTTGATCTAGATGTAAAAGCCAAAACTAACGGCTCAATTACATTTCTTAAATATTGAATAGGATTTAAGCCATTAAGTGAAATTATTACAAGATGAATTACAAATACAATAATAACACTTACATATAAAGCAACTATGAAATTAACCACATTTATTATTGCTGATATTCCATTTGATGCAACTGTATTTGAAAGTAGTGGTAATACAGCATATGGCATAAATCTGATAACTGTTCTAGCTACAGTAGTCATTATGTTATAGAATGCCTCTATAACATCTATTGCTGGTTTTATAATATCTTTGTTAGTCTTATTTAGTTTTCTTATAGCTATTCCAAGAAATGCTGCAAATATAACAACAGCCACTATGTTTGCATCTGCCATTGCTTTTATTGGATTTGCTGGTAAAAGTCCTCTCATAGTATCTACAAAAGATGTTATTTCTTTTAATTCAGCTTTACTTTGGATTGCTTCAACTCCAACGCCAAGTCTAAATAAATTCCCGATTATTATAGCAACTATTGAAGCAATAGCTGTAGTTCCTAATAAAACAAATATTGATCTAGAAGTAAGTTTTCCTAAACTTTGTTTTTCATCCATGTTTATTATAACTTTTAACATTGAAAGAAAAACTAATGGTACTACTAACATTTTTAATAGGTCCATGAATCCATTTCCTACTAGCCCATACCATTTTGTAACCTCACCTATCCAAACAACATCTCCTGTATTGCTTGGAAATCCTGCTATAAATTGTATTATAACTCCAAGTAATAATCCTCCCACAGTTGAAATAATCATACGTTTTGAAAAGTTTAATCCAGCCTTTTCTAACTTATAAAGTCCATAGAATAGACCTATTAAAATTGCTATAAATATTATTGGTTTATAGCTTGTTATCATTATAAATTTCGAAAAAAATGTATTATCCATTGTTACCTCCTATAATTCCTACAATTCCTATATAATTAGTATATTTATAGTATCAATTATATGATCATATGTCAATAAAAGTTAATACTATTTTTAAATATATTCTTCCTGAAAACATATACTTCTTAATACTTTATAATAATTATGGAATACTTATTATTACATTAATCAAAATATCATTTAAAATTTATGACAAAAAAATAACCACCATGAATATAACTTTCGATTATCAAAAGCTAATATTCATAATAGTTATGTAAATTTTACTCATGAAGTCTTCTTATTATTTTATATGCAACCACATTTTCCATGACCATTGGTGATTTATGAGCAAAAAAGATTATTCCATCAGTAGGAGATGTAATTTTTTCAATAATTTCACCTTCATATGGATGAATTATTTCTGCAAGAACATCTCCTCTTTCCACTCCATCTCCTGGATTTTTTAACCTTCTATATATTCCACCTGTAGTAGTCTTTACCGAAAGCAAATCATCTTCCTGCAAAACACTAGCTATGTATCCACTGTGACTAGTATACTTTATAACTCCCATTCTAGTTAAAAATCTTAATACAGCCACTACTGCATGTTTGGCAGAAACTTCATCAATTTGATCTGTTGCATTTGTATATAAAGAGAAGGCACTTGCATTCCACATCTGCCAATTATAGTTTAATGTCATGGTATCATAAGGTTTCGGCTTACGAATTAATACATACTGAAGTCCAAATAAATTTGCAAGACTTGGACTCTGATATCCTGTTTCCATCATCCTTATATGCGGAATAAAATCTCCTGGCATATAAAAACTAGCAAACTGTATTCCATACGTATAATCCTTAACTTGTTCAAAAACACCACTTGCAATTCTCTGAGTTGTTTCCCCATTCACTTCTCCTGGGAACATTCTATTTATATCAGTGTTGTCCATTGTCCAAAATCTTTTTCCTATATTCATTGAATGAGGATTTACACAAGGAATCACAAGGATTTCGCTATGTCTTGAGATTGCTCCCCTTTGCTCTAACTTAGTTAAAGTTTTAATCAATTGAGAACACGTATATAATTGCTGTATCTCATTTCCCCTTATTGCACCTACTATGCATGCTGACTTTCCACCTTTTCCAAATTTATATCCTGTTATTCTCATATCATCTCTATGAGGTGACTTTAATGTATATATTATTTCTTTTATCATTTTACACCTCCAAGTACCCTCGCAATAAGTGATCCTTCATAAACAACTGGGTATTCTCTCAATGTAAATACTACTCCATCACAAGATGAAATAACCTCTTCTTCTATCTCTCCAGTTAAGGAATTAAAAATCTCTCCAATTTTTTCTTCTCTTTTTATTTCATCCAAATGTTTTACACAAGGCATAAATATTCCTGATGAATTAGCATTTATAAAATTCACTTCTTTTTCAGTTGATATTATGGGGTCTCTTACAGGATTTACTGTCCCATTCCATATGCCCAATTTTTTCATTAAATTAAATATACCTTCCACTAATTGATCCCCATATTCTTGTGTAATTCTCATTCCAACCCCCATCTCTACAAGCAATGTTGGTATATTTTTATTATTTAAGCTATATGTAAGTGTTGATTCCAGAACAGTAGACTCTGGATGAACCCATATAAAATCCATATTCAACAGCTTTGCATAAGGTACTAATTTATCCTTTATATGCTCACTCACTCTAACTTGAGGCACTTCTCTCAAAAATATATTGCTTGCATGCAGGTCTATGCATATATCAGCCCCTTCTATATCTTCAATAATTTTAGCTGCAACATGTTCTGCCATTGCTCCGCTTTCAGATCCTGGAAATATTCTATTCATATCTAAATCAAATGTTGGCATTCCCCTATGTACTGAATCTATTCCAAGCGGATTTAAAGATGGGTATATATCAACAATTCCATTTAAGTATTTAATATTTTCTTTAATTTTTCTTATTAATTTATAACATACATATTGACCTTCAAGTTCATCTCCATGAAGACCTGTTATAATACATATTCTTTTAGCCTTTTCATTAATATTTACTGACGTAAGTCTATTTTTTTTGATTACTAACTTCTCATCAACCGCTAATCCTAAAGATACTACCGTTTCTACCATGTTCCCCTCCATATGCTCACACTCAAAAACCTATTCTGTAAAAACAATCTAAATTAATATTATTATTGTAAAAAAATTTTCTTTTATACAAAAAATAAGCAAAGAATCCCACTGTGTGAGCTTCTTTGCTTTAATCTAATATTACTACTTGGATATTTTATTGTCAAACTTTTTTACATGCCATATATAAAATTACTTTCCAAAATATTTGAATATTATTTATATACACTCTTTTATTGATTCTTCCAATACATCAATTCCATATTTAACTTGTTCATCTGTCATAACTAGTGGTGGTAGGAAACGAATTACATTTCCAAGTATACCTGCATTTAAGAATATAACACCATTTTCATAACATTTTTTAATTATAGATTTAACTAAATCTGCTGCTGGCTCTTTTGTGCTTCTATCTTTTACAAATTCTAATCCTACCATTGCACCTAAGCCTCTTACATCACCTATAACTGTATACTTTTCCTTCATCTCATTTAGTCTTTCCATAATATATCCGCCAAGTTTTAATGATTTTTCACATAGATTTTCTTTTTCAATCTTCTCAATAACTTTAAGCGCTGCTACGCATCCAAGAGGACTTCCAGAATACGTTCCGCCAATTCCACCAACACATGCTGAATCCATTATTTCCTTTTTAGCCACAACTGCGCTTAGCGGCACTCCAGCTGCTATTGATTTTGACATAGTGATAATATCTGGTTCTATACCATAATGTTCATGTGCAAACATTTTTCCTGTTCTTGCAAATCCTGCTTGTATCTCATCAACTATAAATACTATATTGTTCTCATTACAAACTTTTTGCAATTCTCTCATGTATTTTGCAGATGGAACTACAAATCCACCTTCACCTTGTAATGGCTCAATTATTAAACATGCAATCATGTCTGGAGAAAGTGTTGTTTTAAGCATAGTTTTTAGTCTATTAATACATTCATCTGCATATTCTTCTTCTGAAACTCCAAGTGGTGCTCTATACGAATAAGGGAAATCAAATTTATATGTTTCTGGTGCAAATGGTCCAAAACCATTTTTGTATGGTTTATATTTACTTGTTATTGACATAGTCATATTTGTACGACCATGGAAAGACCCAGTAGCTGAAAGTACTCCTGTTTTCTTAGTATAAGTCCTTGCTATTTTTATAGCATTTTCTACTGCCTCTGCTCCACTATTAGCAAACATTACTTTCTTTTCGTAATCTCCAACTGTTATTTCAGTTAATTTTTTTGCCAAAGCACCGTAAGATTCATATGTTACTACATTATAGCTTGGGTGAATAAATAATTCTGTTTGTTTCTTTATCTCTTCAACAATCTCAGGGTCACAATGTCCAACATTTTGAACACCAATTCCTGCTGCAAAATCTAAAAATACATTTCCATCTACATCTTTAATTAATGCTCCTTTTGCTTCAGCTATAGCAATACCAGTTGATACTGAAACTCCATCGGCAACATATTTTTTTCTTTCCTCTAATATCTCTATTGATTTAGGACCTGGTATTGATGTTACTAATTTTACATTTGATTCTTCTATCATTATAAAACCCTCCATTAACGTTTATTTTCTTAATATATTTCTAATTCCATAAAAAAGGAGCCATCATGTTTATTTACACGAAAGACTCCATTGCCTATAAAATTTATTTAAATTTCTTAACTTGTTTATATAATAATACTTTCTATTTTTCTTTTCTATGTCCAAGCATTATAATGTTTTTGTCTATTTTGACTAAAGTCCCAACATCAAATACACATAAACATATTAAAACTTAGATTAATACATGATCAAAATTAATGTATTAGTGCACATTGACTATATTATTTATCTTCCTATTTAAGAATTTTACCAATGTCTAGTGCAATCTTTACTTTAATACAATCATTAAAATTCCGTAAATCACAATTTAATAGTTCTTCTATTTTTTTAATTTTATATTTAAGGGTGTTTCTATGAAGAAATAGCTTTTCTGCTGTAACTGTGATATTACAATTCTCATTTAGATACATCTCCAATATTTCAACTAAATTGTTATCTTTACTATCAGAACTACTAATTGGACCTAGAACTTCTGAGAAATAATTTTCTAATATACTCCTATTCTCAACGCTGAAAAGTATGCTGTAAATCCCTATATCTTTGTATCTTGTAATTGTGCCATCTAAACCTTGGCATTTAGCACTATTTATCGCTAGCTCCGCTTCATTTAATGATTGTTTCATCATTTTTAAATCCTTGTACGAGTTTCCTATTCCTACACTTACAGACATTCCATCCATGCGATTCTTTGTAGCTAACTGTATCTCTTTTAACGCCTTGTCTAATCTATTCATGCAATTTTCTTCTGACCTAATAAAAAAGATTACAGCATCATCCTTATCTATTATTGGTACCTTTAGTGCATGTTTATCAAGTATATCTTGAACCACTTTTCTAAAGTTTATTTTAATCTTAGATATACTTTTCTCATCACCTAAATTCTTTAACTTTAAGTATCTCTCGAAACCATCAATATCTATAACACATATGCAACATCCGCCTGATAGATTATATCCAAAATATGCGGCCTTTTGTATTGCATCTCCTTCTAATTCACCATCTCCAAATAGAATATTACTTAAAAAATGTGATAGAGAATTCTCTTCAATACGAGATAAAATAATAGCATTGCTAATTTCCCTTGAGACTTCAACCAATTTAACTTCCCAAGGCAATGTGAACAATGGAATTTCAAGTTCATTAGCGAGTTTAATCGCCTCTTCAGATACATTCCTTATGTATGGACCTATATTTACTACTAAGCCCGAACCATTTTTCTCACTAATTCCTTTAATAAAATCTAGTAATAGCCCCTCATTTTCTCTAATTCCAACGCCGGTTATAAATATGATTTCTCCACCTTGCAGCCATTTAATTCCCTCCAATGGATTCTCAAAACATTCCGCCACATATATCCACTCTATGCTTTTTTCTAAGCCACCTTCTCCACCAACAAGATTAATTTTTCTTAAGGAATCTAATTTAAGTATATCTTTTACCGAAATTGACATAAACTTCACCCTTGCCCCTCTAATTATTTAAAATGTCATCTTTATTTATTATATTTTTATAATAATATCTCCTCATAAAAAAAGATATAATATTATAATAATTTTTTCATATTAAAAAGAAGGTTGATCAAATTCTTATTACTCTCAATATTTATTGATATAATTAGAATTTGCTCAACCTTCTACTAACAATTTTTCATATGCTCTTTTAATATGGGTAAATACCTTGATTCTTAGTTACAGTTTTTACATAAATGTTTATAATAGAAAATAATTTACCAGGTGACACCTAAATAATTGTTCACCATATACCTCACTAGTTAAATTTCAACATCTTTTTTTCTACCAGTTTTACTAGTTGTGCAAGTGGCAAACTTAATATTAAATAAAATCCTGCTAAAATCGTATATGATTCGATAGTTAAAAATGACTGAGATGCATAACTTTGCGTACGTAATAATAGTTCACTAACCGAGACATATGCAAGAAGTGATGTATCTTTTAACATCATTACAAGGTAATTTCCAAAGACAGGTATTACATTGCGAAGTGCCTGCGGTATTATTATTCTAAACATAGTTTGATTATTTGTAAGTCCTAATGCTAATGCTGCTTCTGTTTGTCCTCCATCTATTGATAATATTGATGAACGAATAACCTCTGATATGTAGCATCCATAGTTAATTCCAAGGCCTATTGTTCCCGCAACCAGTGAACTTATTTTAAATTGATACCCTGGATTCCAGACTTGTACAATAATAGATACTAAAAGTGGTACTACATAATACATATATACTAATTGAACTAATAAAGGAGTTCCCCTTATAAATTCTAAAAATACTAATAAAAATCCTCTTAAAATTTTTATTTTACTAATACGTCCAATTGCAATAAATAATCCTAAGATTATTGCTAAAAAAAATCCAAACACTGTCGCTTGTACTACAACCCAAAGACCTGCCTTTAATGAAGGCACCAAGAACTTGAAAGCTGTACTAAAATCTAGATTAGATAAAATATCCATATTCATTTCCTCCCCTTCTAAAAAAGAATCCGTCTGGATTCTTTTTTAGTTTATATTGTTACTTGTCAGAAGCTTTACCATCTTCTACTGATACAAAATAATCTTCATTCATTCCATACTTCTTAAGAAGTTTTAATATTGTTCCATCTTTCTTCATTTCATCAATCTGTTCGTTAACTGCATCTGCTAAAGCTTTATCATTTTTTCTAACTGCTGCTGCTATCATTCCAGATGTTTCAGCTTTATATGGAGATAATATCTTTAAATTAAGACTGCTATCTTGTGATAGTGTGTATCCGGCAACCATTCCGTCAGTTATACATGCATCTACCTTACCAGTATTTACTGCTAACATTAATTCAGATTGACTTCCAAATACTTTAACATCTTTCACTGATCCATCTTGTTGCCACTTTTGAGCTGTTTCAAGAAACGCTGTACCTTTTTGCCCTCCCAATGTTGCATTCTTTAAATCGTCTTTACTTGCAATTTTTGAATCTTTAGGAATTACTATTGCTTCGCCTTCCTTATACCATATGTTTGTAAATAATGCTAATTTCTTACGCTCGTCTTTAACATACATTCCATCTGTTACCATATCTACTGTATTATTATTTAACTCAACCAACAGGTTTTCAAACGGTATTTGCTTCATTTCAACTTTATTAATTCCCAATCTTTTTGCAACTTCTGTTATGATTTCTGCATCAATTCCAGTAAATTCATTTGTTTTAGCATCCATAAATGCAAATGGTGCATCATTTGATGAAGCAACTGTTAATACCCCTTTTTCTTTTGCAGCTGCTAATGTATCCTTTGATTTATCATTACCTGCTGATGTTGATGTAGTACTAGAACTTCCCGAGCCACATCCTGTCATAAATCCAATACAACTCATTATAACCATTGTTACAACTAATAATTTTCTCCCTAGTTTTTTCATAATTAATTTCCCCTTTTCGTAATTATTTTTAATGTTGAATCTTTTTATTATCTATAGTAATTTCAAATTTAACATGTGAATTTAGTTTAAAACTCTAGATAAAAACTCCTTTGTTCTTGGATTTTTTGGATTTGCAAAAATCTCTTTTGGTTTCCCCTCTTCAACTATATAACCCTTGTCCATAAAAATTACTCTATCAGATACATCTCTAGCAAATCCCATTTCATGAGTAACAACTACCATAGTCATACCATCCTTAGCTAATTGCTTCATAACATCTAACACATCACCAACCAATTCTGGATCTAACGCTGATGTAGGTTCATCAAATAAGAGCATCCTTGGTTCCATTGCTAGCGCTCTTGCTATTGCAACTCTTTGCTGTTGCCCACCAGATAGAGTCCTAGGATATACATCTGCTTTGTCTTTTAAACCAACCTTTTTAAGAAGTTCTAGAGCTATTTCCTCAGCCTCTTTTCTATTTTTCTTTTTTGTAAGCACAGGTGCCAAAATAACATTTTCTATCACTGTGTGTAGCGGAAATAAATTATATTTTTGAAATACCATTCCTACTTCTTCCCTAAGAGAACGGCTATCGACATTCTTACCCAGTATATTTTTACCATCATAGAACATTTCCCCACCTGTTGGAACTTCAAATAAATTTAAACACCTTAAAAATGTGCTTTTACCAGATCCTGATGGTCCTATTATGCAAACTACTTCCCCTTCTTTTATATCTACACTTATATTTTTTAAAACCTCTAACTCTCCATATTTCTTTGATAATTCATTAACCTTATACATATTCTCAACTCCACTTCATCTAAAGTAATAAGAAAAAGGCGCACCGTTTTTTTCTTACAGTGCGCCTTCGCATTTAATATTAAATTATTACATTGTTTTGCGTTAGGATAATATTATCATGGTAGTTACCCTATTTCTATAACCATAAATAACAATTTTTTTGTGCAGTATGCACACTATTTGATTCAACACTAAGTTTATTAAATAATGCCTGAATCTATCAATCCAACTACAATTTGTATGCAATATCTAACTTCCTTGTTAAATATTTTAACTTATGATTACTCTTTTATTATCTCTTTGTATAGTTCAGGTCTTCTATCTTGAAATAAAGTGTAGTATTCTGATCTAAGCTTTCTAGGCAATTCTAAATCTATTTCCCCAGATACTATTCCCTCTATCTCATCATTTAACTCTTTTAATGGTCTTCCAACAGGATCTACTATTTTACTATGGCCAAAAAAGCCCAATTCTTTATCTTGTCCAATTCTATTAGCTGCTACTAAATATATGCAATTATCAAATGCTCGTGCTCTTGTTACTAGATCCCAATCATCAGAATATGGCTTTTCCCAATTAGTATTAACCACAAGAAGCTCAGCCCCTTTCAAGCAATACGTCCTTGCAACTTCAGGAAATGCAGTATCCCAGCAAATCATTACTCCAATTTTTCCAAAAGAGGTATTAAAAATTGGGAACTCACAGCCTGCTTTAAAATATCTTTTTTCTGTATCAAATAGATGTACTTTTCTATATACTCCTGCCACTCTCCCGCTACTATCTATACACACAGATGAATTGTAGAGAACATCTGTTAGATTACCATCTTTTTCTGGAAATCCATAAACTATATTAGTATTAAATTTTTTTGCAAGTTCACTTATGACTTTTATACTATTACTACTTTCCACTACTTCAGCTAGTTCTTTAAATTTATTACCACATTCATATCCAGATGTTATTAACTCAGGAAATACTATTAAGTCAGTTTCACTATCTTTCTCCATAATCTCGTTTATGAATGTAACCATCTTTTCTAAATTATACTTTACATTATTTAGTTTTGGCTCCATTTGAACGCAAGTAACTTTTATTTTCATCTTTCCATCCCCTTACTTCTAATACGTAACCCTCTCTCTTTTCATCTCTTTTAATCTTACTTTTTCCAAATATATTACTAATAGCAAAACCTATTACAATCCATGCCAATACTATATATGGAAACAGGTTATTAGGAAACTCTGGTATAGGGTAAACATTAGAATATAATACATATAACAAGGCTGCTATTGATGCTATTGGTATTATTAAATGAGTTTTTCCCCATACTTTGTTTCTTGTAAAGTAAACCATAGCTCCTATACTTGTAAATATATACGAAACAAGTATAGCTAATGATCCTATTGTTGCCAAATAACCAAACACTTCTATACCATCATGTTTAAATAATGCAATTTGAACTATATCTGATATTATTATTATTAATATCAATCCAAAATATGGTGTATTGTGTTTAGGATGTATTTTCATCATCGCTTTTGGCATTATTCCATCTCTACCTAATGCAAATAACATTCTTGAACCAGCACAGTAAGATCCAAGCGCACAAGAAAAGTTTGAACATGCAGCAACCAACATCAATATTGTACCAAATCCTGCTGTCATATATTTTGTTGATAAATCTGAAAGTGGAAGTGTTGAAGAAGATAACGCCTCAAGTCCTTTTGCATCAAGACCAAAACCTATAACTTGTGCATAACTACAAACTAAATAAAATAAACCTGATAAAAATACAGCACTTATTATTGCTATTGGAATGAATTTTTTAGGATTCTTTGTTTCTTCACCTAAACTTGAAGCACTTTCAAAACCTATAAAAGAAAGAAATGCAAATACTGAAGTTGAAGCTAAAGCTGATGTGCTAACCCCGTTACTCTTAAAAGGAATCAAGCTCAAACCATTTGTAGTACCAACTTTAATTAAAATTACAACTGAAAGTAGTAGTATAAGTAATATTGATATTCCTTCTATTACTAGAATAATTCTATTACATATCTTTGCATCAATGATTCCTAATGCAATCATTGCAATAGATGCTATTATTGAGATTGGCATCCAATTTACATGAAATCCAAATACAGATAAAAATCCAGAGAAGAAATTACCAAACCCTGCTGCAGTGCCTCCTGCTAATGCAATATAGGCAAGTAATAGTGCCCATCCAGATGTAAATCCCATTTTATTTCCTAGGGCTGTTTTAGTAAAAGCATAAAGTGAGCCTGATGCAGATATATAATGATTAAATTTTATAATCGAATATGATACAAGACCTACTACTATAGTTGAAATTAGAAATACAAGTGGTGCAGAAAACGAGCATGTCTGCGCCATTAGAGATATATTTAATGACATCGCTGCTGTTGGTGCTATAATAGCCACTGATAAAGCCACTGTTTCAATAATACTTAAATTATCCTTCTTTAAACCTGATTTTTCCATAATTATTCCTCCTAATAAATATTTTTTTAATCTTGATAACACAAAAGGCGCACTGATTTTTATTTCAGTGCGCCTTTGCATCTAATAAATTATTTTAAATTTCTATATTATAATGACTTGTAATATATATCCTTAATTTCTTCTAATGAAAATTCCTTAGGATGATTTGCTATGCTTGGTTTTGAAACCTTCATACAGTTTTCAGCCATCCATTCTACATCTTTTTCTGTAATCCCAAGCTCTCCTAAAGTAACTTTCAAATCAATTTTTTTCAGAAAGTTTCTTATAGCATCTGCACAATCTTTTGCATCAGTTCCTCCTAATAGTTTAGATATGTTACTGTACTTTTCTAAATTACTTTCCCACGATTTTTCAGCAATAATTGGTGTAAGGGCTGCCAATCCTTTGCCATGAACAATATCATGTAATCCGCTCGCTGGATGTTCAAGTCCATGAGGTGCAGTTACTCCTGCTATTCCTATCACCATTCCACCTAGTGTACTTGCTAAAGTTACACTATCCCATGCATCTAAATCACTTGGATCATTGTAGACTTTAATTAAATTCTCTGATAATAATTTTATTCCATAAAATGCTTTCATATCTGTTAATGGCTGTCCTATTTTTGATAAATACGCTTCCATATTATGCGCTAATGCATCAAATCCAACAGATGCAAGTATGCTCTTTGGCATTGTCACCATAAGTTCTGGGTCAATAATTGATGCTTTTGCAATAATTATATTTGTTCTAAGGGATTTCTTATCCTTAGTTTCAGGATTTGTAAGAACTGAAAAACAGTTTCCTTCACTTCCAGTCCCACATGTTGTCGGAACTAGAACTATAGGCAATGCTTCACTCCCTTGTTTAATACCAAATATATATTCTGATATATCTCCAGGATTTTTAGCTGAAAAGGCTATACTCTTGGCTGCATCCATAATGCTTCCACCACCAAGTCCTAAAACAACATCACATCCAGTTTCTTTTATAACATCTACACCTTCATATACAGTTGTAGTAAGTGGATTTTGTTCTACTTTATCAAAAATTTCATATTGAACTTTTGCTTCATTTAACAAATCTATGGTTTTATCAAGTAAACCACTTTTTTTTGTACTGTTTCTCCCAGTTACAATAAGCGCTTTCTTTCCATACTTAGCAACCTCAGTTCCTATTTCATTACTTCTCCCTCTTCCAAATAGAAGATTTATTGGTAAATTATAATTAAAATTCATTCTAACTCCCCCTAAGTAGTTTAATTGTTGATTCTAAACTACTAATAATTTCTCTCTAACTTAGCATTTTCTTATAATCTTAATCTTCAATAAAAGAATATAAAAAAATGCCTTTATTAATAATAAAGACACCTTTGTCAAAACTATAATACCATATTGGCAATATATATTCTATAATTTTATAGACAATAATTTAGTGCACATTGGACAATTAATAATTTTCTTGTTATTTCAGTGTTAATACTAAAATTTTCAGCTATAAGATAAATATTCATAAACAAATAAATATTGTAACTTTTGTTACATACTTATTATCATATAAAAACTATACTTTAGTTAATGAATTACAAATATTAATGAGGTGTTAATTATGAATATAGATAATTTGATGAGAGAACATAAAGGTATTTTTGAGGAAATAAATTATATAAATGAGTCAATTAATAATAAAAAATTCGAATCTGATCTTTTGGATATAACTACTCATATAAACAAACTTGCTGGAAAGTTGAAAATTCATCTAAGTTCAGAGGACAAATTTTTATACCCTAATCTACTTAATGGAGATGATAATAAACTTAAAAACCTAGCAAATTCATATATTAATGAAATGGGTGGAATTTCAGATACATTTACAAATTATAAAAATAAATTTAATACAAAGAGTAAAATAATATCTGAAGGCAATGAAGTTTTTACAAGCGAAACAAAAAAAATCTTAGTTGCTATAGAAAAGAGAATTAGTAAAGAAGAAAATGAGTTATATAAATTAATTAGATAGATTTATATAATACTTCACTTCTAATCACATATAGGGTTCCGCAATGAGAATCGAACTTATGTGAATCACCAACGAAATTGAATACATATTTGTTCCATAGGACTATTAAAATTTCGCTGAAAAGTTCTAAATGGCAGGTTGCACCCATTACTGCATGTTCCCACTTTCAGTGTGACAGGCAGTAAATGGAACAACCTCACCTTAAGAACCTAAGCAGCTTATTTTCAAATGCCTACTACACAAATATGTATCCAATTTCTATGTTTGTGATATCTCAAATTTTCAAGTTGGAACCCTATAGCCAAATAAGTGTTGAACTTATGCATATAGCTTATTGTTGGTTTATCTATACCAAATCTGTAATCTTATATACCGAAAATAAACTCAATTCACTTAAAACTAAGCGAATTGAGTTTATAAATGCTTTTCCTATATATTCTTATTTATCTTCAAATAATGCAGTTGATAAATAACGTTCTCCTGTATCTGGTAATAATGCCACCACTGTTTTTCCTGCATTCTCTGGACGTTTTGCTAATTCTGTTGCAGCAAATGCAGCAGCTCCTGATGAAATACCAACAAGTAAACCTTCTGTTTTAGATAATTCCCTAGCAGCAGAAAATGCTTCTTCTGTTGTTATTTTTATAATTTCATCATATATTTTTGTATTTAAAACGTCTGGTACAAATCCAGCACCAATTCCTTGTATTTTGTGAGGACCTGATTTACCTTCTGATAAAACTGGTGAATCCGCTGGTTCTACTGCAACAATTTTAATATCTGGATTTTTAGATTTTAAGTATTCTCCAACTCCTGTAACAGTTCCACCTGTACCAACACCTGCAACAAATATATCTACTTTTCCATCTGTGTCTTCCCATATTTCAGGACCAGTTGTATTTTTATGAACTTCCGGATTCGCTGGATTTACAAATTGTCCTGGTATAAATGAATTTGGAGTCTCATTTGCTAACTCACTTGCCTTAGCTATAGCTCCTTTCATTCCTTTTGCTCCTTCAGTTAGAACTATCTCAGCTCCATAAGCTTTTATAAGACTACGTCTTTCTACACTCATTGTTTCTGGCATAACAATTATAACCTTATACCCTTTTGCAGTACCTACAGATGCAATACCGATTCCTGTATTACCACTAGTTGGCTCAATTATTACTGATCCTGGTTTTAATAAACCTTTGTTTTCAGCATCTTCTATCATAGCCTTTGCAATTCTATCTTTAACGCTTCCTGCTGGATTAAAATACTCCAACTTAGCTAATATTGTTCCTTTTAAATCTTTTCCCTTACTATAATTTGCAACTTCTAATAATGGGGTTTTACCTACTAATTCTGCTAAATTCTTATATATCTTTGACATTCCAACCACTCCTTAAACTTTCTCATATAATTCTTATCAGTTTACTATGTTATAAGTATATTCTTCTGTTTTTATATAGTCAATACTTTTTTGTATTTTTTAAAAAGTTTTGCCTAAATTACATATATATGCAATTGATGATAAATATACATACTAATAATTATTTTAAAAAATAAAATAGTAAATTTTTATTTTTGATATATTATTACATTCTATTTTCTAACTATTTATAGTAATTTATTCACAATTCAATTATTACTAATTTTTAAAGAAGAAAGTTTAAGGTGACTTTAGATAAATTCTGTCTTGTGCTTCAAACTCTTTTTATATGTGTAGATTTCCTACAGAATAAAAAATAAGCAAATTCCTAGACTCAGGATATTTTGCTTATTTTTCTCTATATTGAAACACATCTTGATTCTGATATTTGTTTTAATAGATATTACTTTATGAATTTAATCACTCCATCTTTTCTTCCGTGTGCCTTCGGTGTATTAGCCGGATACCCTAAAGCTGCCATTCCCCAAACAATATGATTTTCAGGTATTTCAAAGCTATTTAATACTTCTCTTACTTCTTTTTCATCACAAATATTCTTTAATTGATTAACCCAACATGAACCTATTCCTAGTGAATTTGCCATTAAGAATATATTTTCTAATGCACAAGAACAATCCGCAAGTCCATTTGTATTATCTCTATCATTAGACAACATAATTAAAGTTGGAGGCGCATAAAAGTTATATCCAGCATCCCTTTTCAAAGCTTCTCTAACTACTTTTGCAAGCTTCTCCATCTTTTCTTTGCTTTGAACAACTGTGAACTGCCAACTTTGTTTGTTCATTCCGCTTGGTGCATTTACACCTGCCTGTAAAATTAAATCTAATTCTTCATCTTTTAATTGTTCTTCCTTAAAAGCTCTCACACTTCTTCTTGTTAATATGTTTTGTAATACTTCATTCATGATAACATCTCCTTTTACGCAAAAATGTTTATACGTTATTTTTCCATTTAATTTAAAGATAATTAATTATAGTTTTATATTTAAATTATACCACTATATTAATTTTATAACTAATTGCACTAAGCAGTTTTTAATTAACATCAGCTTTTCTATTCATTAGGTAGTTTAATATAATCAATGCTACTTTTTCTATATTGCACAGGTGTAATATTAAACTGTTTCTTAAAATGTTTATAAAAAGTAGGAGTATCCTTAAATCCACAAGAATAAGAAATTTCTGTTATATTCATTTTCGTGGTTTCAAGTAAATTCACAGCAGTATTTAACCGAAAAGAAATAAGATATTTCTGAGGTGAAATTTTATATTCCTCCATAAATATTTTATATAAATATGTTCTATCAATTCCAACATATTTAGCTATGTCGCTAACTTTGATATCATAGCCAAAGTTATTATAAATATAATCGCGGGCCTTATCAGCATATGACTCACAAGTGTTTTTTTCTTTTATATTTACCTGATCATACATGCTCGAAAAACACATATACAACTGACCAATGAGAGCATACTCATTGTGACTATCTTCTTCATAATTATGTATTAGTAAAAGTAGTCTTTCTTTGAAAACCCCATTACTGTTATCCTTGAAAATTAAATTATTTTTCGATAATCCACAATTTTTTAGAATAGTGCTAGCATCATTCCCATCAAAACTTACCCAACAGTACTCCCAAGGCTCTTCTTTATCTGCTTTATAATAGGTAGATTCACCCGGACAAATTAAGAAAGCCTCTCCACCTTGTAATTCATAGCATTTGTTATTTACATAATATTTCCCTTTTCCATTTAAAATATAATGCAAAAGATAGTGATGGCGAATGGCAGGCCCAAAAGAATGGGATGGCGCACAGACCTCATGACCTCCATAGTATATTGTTAAAGTACTGATTGATTTATATTTTGAAGTAAATTCTAACTTTGCTTCCATTAATTAATCCTCCTCTATGGTACTTACATATAGATAAACCAACTAAGACCTAGACTTATGCATATATCTCGCCGAAATGAGAATTATGCTGTTGTTCCAGTTTCTAAGGAAATTATGATGGATGATTCTAAGCTCACAAGTTGCACCAAGATGCTAGCCTCAAAGGCAAGCTTTGAACTAGCATACTTGGAACAACTTTTAATCTAAGAATCAAAGCCATCAAATTCCTAATGAAACATTTCACAAAAGCATAATTCTTATTTCTAGTTGGGACATATTTCATAGTATAAATCTAACTTAAAGTTGGGTTATCTATACTTTATGAATATATCTATCCAGCTTTAAAACTAAATTTATATAATAAATTACCAAAATAATAAATCCACTTTTAATTTTTATTAATAAAAGTATACAAACATTCAACATAACCACAATTTTTAGAAACATAAAACATAGAAAGCATACATTTACAATTATATAATTTATTTATAGTTATATCAAAATTACTCAAGGAGGATGATTATATGAAAATTACATTTATGGGAGCTGGAAGTACTGTATTTGCAAGAAATGTCTTAGGTGATTGTATGTGCACAGAATCACTACAAGATAGTGAAATTGCACTTTATGATATTGATGAGGAAAGATTAAAGGAAAGTGAAATAATCCTAAATGCAATCAACAAAAATATAAATAATGGCAAGGCTAATATAAAATGTTTTCTAGGCGTTGAAAATAGAAAGCTAGCACTTAAAGATGCAACTTTTGTGGTTAATGCTATTCAGGTTGGAGGATATGATCCTTGCACAATCACAGATTTCGAAATTCCTAAGAAATATGGTTTAAAACAAACTATTGCAGATACAATGGGAATCGGTGGAATTATGAGAGCTCTAAGAACAATTCCTGTAATGGCTGATTTCGCAAAAGATATGGAAGAAGTATGCCCTGATGCATATTTCTTAAACTATACTAATCCAATGGCTATGCTTACAGGTTTTATGCAACGTTTCACTAAAGTAAAAACAATCGGACTCTGTCATAGTGTACAAGTATGTTCAGAACATTTGTTAAAAGATTTAGGCATGGAAGATAAACTAGAAGGTAGAAAAGAGCTAATTGCTGGTATTAATCATATGGGTTGGTTATTAGAAATATATGATAAAGCAGGCAATGATTTATATCCTGAGATTAGAAAAAGAGCTGAGCTAAAAAATTCTGGTGAAGAAAAACATAAAGACATGGTTCGTTATGAATACATCAAACACCTTGGATACTACTGCACTGAGTCAAGCGAACATAATGCAGAATATAATCCTTTTTTCATTAAATCAAAATATCCAGAGCTAATTGATAAATTTAATATACCCCTAGATGAATATCCAAGAAGATGTATTGAACAAATTGAGGGTTGGCAAAAAGAGAAAAATGAAATATTACGTGATGGTAAAGTTACACATAAACGCTCAAAAGAATATGCATCTTATATTATGGAAGCAATTGTGACTAATACCCCTTATAAAATTGGTGGTAATGTACTAAATACTGGGCTCATTGATAATTTGCCAACTGATGCCTGCGTAGAAGTTCCTTGTATGGTCGACGCTATGGGAATTCATCCAACTCATGTAGGAAAACTTCCAACTCAACTTGCTGCTATGAATATGAATAATATAAATGCTCAGCTATTGACAATTGAAGCAGCAGTTACAAAAGATAGACGTAAAATCTATCAAGCTGCCATGATGGATCCACATACAGCTGCTGAATTATCTATTGATGACATTATAAAAATGTGTGATGAAATGATCCAAGCTCACGGAGATTATATGAAGGACTTTAACTAAATCAAATTGTTCACTTCCTTTATATAGTTTGTGGCACCTCTCATGATAAGAGCTGCCACTATAATATTTCCTAATGGAATTTATTATAATTCTTCTGACAATTTCCCTAATAAACTTGCAGTAGAATTTAGATTTTCAATTGATTCTGTTATTTTTTCTAATGCTGTTAATTGTTTATCTGATACAGTATCAACATCTGATACTTTTTCATTTATCTTTTTTATTGCATCTGATATATCTTTTATAACTGTTTCTATTGATCCTATAGATTTATGAGACTCATTAGATAATTTTCTAATTTCCTTTGCAACAACATTAAACCCTTTCCCATGTTCTCCTGCTCTTGCCGCCTCAATAGCTGCATTTAATCCCAGAAGATTTGTTTGAGACGATATACCTTTTATAAATCCAACTATCTCATCAGTATTAGCTGCCATTTCATTGGCAACATTTGTTTTAACCAGTATTTCTGAATTCATACTTGCTAATTCCTGAAAACTAGCTGAAATATCATTTATTCCAGTTGATATTTGAGAAACCGATTGAATTAAACTTTCTGTAATATCCATTACTGAATTTTTCTTAGTTAAGCTCTTTCCTATTGCAATTGAACCTATAATACCAGTATCATCTTTAATTGGAACCATATATGATTTAAAAGCCACCCCTAAGAACTCTTTTGGAATCATTTCAATCACTGGTTTTCCTTTATTCATAGCATTTTTCACGAAATCTCCAGCAACATCTCCTTCTTTTATTTTAAAATCTATTTCCTTACTTCCTTTGTAATATAATACTTTTTCTCTATCCGTTAACATAATTTCTATGTCATTATCAAAGAAAGTCTCTATATATTTAATAGAATTATAAATACTATTCAATTCATCATTTCCAAAATTACCTTTTAACATTTTTTAACTCCACCCTTACTACTTATAAGCTATTACTATATTTTCGATTAAAATATTAAATGCTATTATAATTATATTTGATTTCTTGTTAAAGTTAAATATTAAATGCATAACTTGATCAAATAAGCTAATTGATTTTGCAATATAAATTAAATGACTGATAAATATAGGATTTATGTAGTAATATATTATTAGAGGTGATGAACATGAAGGTTGCGATATTTAATGGAACTGTTGCTACAACAAATGGTGTTTATAAGATAAGTGATATAGATGTGGAATCTGCAAAAAAGCTTTTATATAAGGACGGATTCATATCTGCAATAGGACACGAATCAACAGCAGAGGCTATCTCTGATACACTTAATATGGATATCAAAATGAATCGTGTGAATTTTAAACAAGAAGTTGGGCAAAAAGCTATAGTTTTTAAATTAAATGTGAGACCTCCAGAGGGATCAGTCTTATCAAGAGATGAAATAGAAAAAATAGGCTACTCATTTAAATTAATGGAGAGATTAGAATGAATATAAAATTTTTAACTTAGAATTGTATTTGAACTTATTGAACGTACAGATACTCTTACTCTGAAAAGATAAATGGTATCGCAAAAGATTCTAAAAAGCAGTTCTTTCCAATTTAGCTTGTTAAAATAAAATTAAGTATGATGAATTGGATGATACCTGCTTTTTAGTGTTTTCAATTATATTCCAGTAGTCCTATGGAATATTACATCTATTAAATATAAAACCCACACTGCATTTCAGTATATAAACTTAAATCTACGCCCTGTTATTTATCTATATAACATACTTAATTTCTTTATTTTCAAATAAGTCCTCTATTTCTTTTATAAAGAATTGTTTCATTTCATCTATATTTTCTTTTGGATAAACATACTTTCCATATCCAAATTGACCATATTTGAATTTACGCTCTTCATCACTCATTGGTAATTCACTTTCTGGAAAAACCTGAAGTATTATATTTTTTGCTGTTGATGTATAACGATGAGATATTATTTCAAAGGTCACTGGAGTTTTTAAATCCCTTGGCAGATTTTTACTTAAGCTTAGCAATAAATCATGATATTCTTCTTTCCAATTTGGATAAATGAACACAGGTGCAACTAAAAAACCAATTGGATATCCTGCTTTAGCCGCCTTTATACTAGCTTCTATCCTTAAGTCACGTGAAGCTGTTGCATGCTCATACTTATTAATAACTGATGATGTATTAATGCTAAATCTCATTTCAGTATGACCATTATGTTCTAAATCCAATAGTGAATCTATATCATTATACTTTGTTACAAACCTGAATCTAGCATTTTCATGCTTACCAAAAAATACTATAGCCTTTTCAAGTGAATGAGTATAAGGTTCCACGGGAATTGGATCTGATGTAGCTGCACCTTCAAATATGGTTATTTCGGGCAACCTTTCATCTATATACTTCTGAGCCTGACTTAAAATCTCATCAATATTTACATGTACCTTTACAAAAGGCTTGTCACCGAGTTTTGTGTTTAAATAACAATATTCACATTGCCCCATACACCCTGATATTAGTGGTAATTGATAATGAGCCGAAGGCTTACAAGATTGAAATTTCAGACTCTTCTTTGTTCCAACCACTAAAGTCTTCTTTCCTTCCCTATACTGAGCATAAAAATCTTCTCCAGGAATATGCTGTTTCAATTTATTTGAAGTAATATTGATAATTTCAACATCCTTTTTATCTTTAAACTTGTTTAAAATATTTTTAGCTGCCTCATAATCTAATGAATCTTTTTCAAATATAACTCTTTTAGGTATAAACATATTTTTTCAAAAAACCAGCATATATACGCTGGTTCTTTTTCTCCTCTCTTTATATTTATATTGTGTGTTTGTTTATATAAAGCTAGTATTTGCTAAAAATTATATTATATATACCTAAATTTACTTTTAATTACTTCATATTCTTTTGTGTTTTATAATTGTTTATTCTATCCTTAAGCTCGTTTACATTGGGTTTCCTATCTATTGATATTTCTTCCTTATTATCCAATTTATAAATAACAGGAACTGGCTCCCCTTCTTTTAAGAACTCTAATTCTGCATAACGAATAACTGTTGTTACTTCCCCTAAAAATTCACTTCCATTCTGCTCTAAAACATCAAGTTCCAATTTAACTTCTTCCAATTTTCTTGAATACTTCTTCCCTGTTTCTGTTATCTTTCTAATAAGTCCCACACTTTTAACCCCATTAGTTAGAGCTTTCTTATATTTTACTTCCCGTGAAATCATTGTTACAATTATTATGGCTAAAGGAATAAGTAATGCCAATGTTGGAATCATTAATGGCAATCCAGCACTAATCCCTCTCTCATTTGTTTTAGTTAAAAAATTCTGCATAATAATAAATAAGCTAAACCCAGTAGCTGCTATAATTAAAATTGCTGATAGATAATTTTTATCTTGTTTCATATTTATTCTCCCTTTTTTATATTTTAATGTAAAATTTTAATTCTATAGATAGATAATATATAATTTAGACTTCTGTTGAAACATACCGAAATTATAAATATTTTTCTTATTTTAAGAGTTTTAATTTTTTTATTCAAACAAAGAAATTTAATTCTGTTCCCATTGAGTATTCCTATCTAAATACGACTTCATAGTGACATTGTTAACGTTAAACATTTTGCTTTTATTACTCCTTTCTACAAAAATAATCTGTAGAATACCTATTTCAAATTCATTATAACATAAATAATAAACTTAATTAATAAATTAAATATGTAATTATACTGTATTTTTACCATTGGATACAATTAATCTAAAACTTTTGTATACATTTTCATTTTATAAAATCCTTTTACATAATAAACATTATTTGTAATAAAAGTTCTATACAAAGACCACCGTTCTAAAATAACTTAGGACAGTGGTCTTTAAAATTATATATAAACTTTACTTAAGAATATTTTATATTAATTAAAAGTTTAGTTACTGCTGAAATTTAACTGTATTTAACATATTTTCTTTAATCTATCCTTCATTATTTTCATCACTCTTTTCTCTTTATCTTTAAAGATAGATATGAAATTTTACCCCAATTCCATTTTATAATAGCATCCATATTAGTAAAAAACAACTTTAAATTACTTTAATTGGATGATATAATGTACTTTGTTAACTACTAAACTTAAAATGATAGGGGTAAAAAATAATGAAGAAAAAAAGAATAATTAGTTTTTTAGTATTGGTGGCGTTACTATTTAGTTTTTTATTTAGTGGATGCTTTGATAGTAATGCAGCAAAAAATTCAGCTGACATTTACTGTTCACTAATATTTAAATCTGATGCTAAAGATCTTCAAAAGATAGGGGTATCTGACTCTGAGAAAGACAATATAATAAAAGAATACGAAGATAAAATTAAGGATCAATTAAGAAAAAATGTTCTTTTGATGCAATATTCAGCTTCAGATGAACAATTAAATTCTATATGTGAAGCATATAAAGAAGCACTTTCAAAGATTACCTATGAAACAAAGCAAATTTCTAAATCTGGTGACGAAGCCGAAGTAGAAATTTCAACTACTAATTTTGATATAAAAAAAATCGATGAACAAGCAGCAATGGATGCTTTAGATGAAACGGATAAGATGGAATTTACAAGTAATGAAGAGGAAAATAAAAAATTTGGTGAAATATATTTAAGCAAGCTTACAGAAGGATTAAAAAATGCAGAAGTGAGCTCTGATAAATCTTCAAATACATTTAAATTTAAAAAAGTTAATAGATATTGGATTGCAAATGATCAAACTAATTTCGGGTACAAGTTAGTTGAATTAGCAGTAAATAAAGATAATCCTAATCTTAATATTGATGAAGAAAGTATCTCCCCAAAAGAAAGTGCTGAAGTTCTTTGGAACTTAGTAATTAAGGAAGATAGTAACGGCATGGAGAAACTTGGTTACAGCAAAGCTTTTGGCGAAAGAATAATTAAGAATATAAATAAAAATGATTTTAAAACTTTTAAGAAAGAATCTGGACAATCTGGTATTTCATTATCAGATGATCAACTTCAAGGAATGATAACTGCTCTAAGAAGTGCTATAAGTAAAAACTCAGTTAATTTTGAAGAAGTGTCTAAAACAGATAATTCTGCACAAGTTAAAGTATCATCAACATTTATAGATAGAGATCAAATCTCTAAAGATGCTGTAAATATTACTACATCTCAGGCACTATCAAATGGTATTAGAGATAAACAAAAACTTACAGAAGCTTATGTTGCAAACCTAATAGATTCAATTAATAAGGGCCAAATAAGCCCAACAACAACTGAAAATACATTCAGCTTCACTAAAGTCGGAAATATATGGTTGCCATCAGATACAACTAATTATACTGAAAGCATTTCTAAAATGGTTATAAAATAATAAAATTTATTGAGTGATCTATAACGATTTTTAAATATAAATAGCCCTATTCATTAGGGTTATTTATATTTTTTATATCCATTATTTTCATATAATAAAGGAACACATATTTTTTCAATTATAAATATATGTTCCTTTTATTTTTTAACTAATCAATACCATGATATATTTTACTCTTATTCTTACTACTATAATTATAAAATAAAGTTCTTTCTGCCATATATTTCTCATATAGAACTTAGATTTCTATATCTATTTGCTCACCATTTTTGATTTTAACTCTAACATCTAATATTCCTTTTCAATGCTTACTTCTTTGGAATCTCCATTCACATGAAATTCCGTTTTATATCCTTCAAAGCTTTCTAGCATATCAAATTTATGAATCATGTTATTTATTACTTTTATTGGCACGCTTCTAGCTCTAGTTCTATTCCTTGAAATAAGTTCGTTATATGGCACTTCAATATAAATAAATTTGACTCTAGCTCCATAGGATGAAAATAAATCACATAACTTCTTTCTAGTATCACTTACAATATTTGTTGCATCCCATACAAAGGGCTCCTTTAATCGCAGATAATCCTTTGCTCTATCTTTTGCAACCATAGCAATTTTACTTGAATTATCTCTCGGCGACACATTGAATTCTTCTCTTATATCATCTAAGGAAATCACATGCATATGGCTTAAATTTTCTTTTATATAAGTATCCTTACCTGCAAGTGGAAATCCAACCATTACTATAACTTCAAAGCTTGTAATATCAAATACTTCATCACCATACCAAATATTTTTACTATTAAAATATTTGAACCTCGTATATTCATTTCTAAATTCTTTTTTAGAATAAAAACACCCTATTTCAATGGAATATTCCCTAAAATACTCTATCTTATTTAAAAGCTCTTTTTTATCGCCACATTCTCTTCCTAACAGATCTGCCCTTGACAAAAGATATAATAAATTCATGTCCAAGCATTCACTTGCTTTAATTAAATTATACTCTAAATCTTCCTTCTCCATAAAGAGTAGTGGCAAGCCATGATATTTTATTAAGGCTGCAATTTGTTCTCTAGTTTGAAAATCAATTTCATATTTTTGAGCATATTCCATATAAACTAGTTCTCTAAACCTCTTTGCTCCTTTTATGGCATGCTTTGCAGATACTATTTCTCCATCTTCAATTTTGGTACAGCTTATTTTCCCTATATCATGGAACAAGGCAGCTAAATATAAAATCACCCTTTGCTTATTAGAAAGTTCCTTCCATTCATTTAACTTCAAAAGCTCATCACACACATTTTTAGTGTGAATATAAACATTCCCTTCACCATGATATTTGGGATTTTGAGGTATTTCAATAAGGTTATTTATAACTTGAAAGCTATCGGCTATACTCTGAAAATCAAATTGTTTATTAATCATATTTTCAAATAAATCACTCTTCACTTCTTACACCTCTTCTCCTAGAGAAAATAAATCTAACCCCTCTTTAAGCTTATTAGGAATGATAGGTCTATTAATCCAATGAGTTTCAGAGTCTAATATAGTATTTAAAAAAGAATTCCTTACATATTTAAATCTATCTATAACTTCATTTTCACTTTCAACCTTGATATATAATCCTTCCATTAAGTCTGAAGCATCTGTTTGCTTTTTTGCAATTTCATAAGACAAATTTAATTCCTCACATTGCTTTTTAAAAACTTCTTGGCAGTTTTCAGATTTAAAATTGGATCTACCTAAAAACGAAGTTAATTCTTTTAATTTGTTCAATTTTCCTTCATAGAGTACTAAAACTGAAGTAATAAATTTATGTCCTTGAAGCATTTCCTTTCTTCTTTTAGTACTTAAAAATTTATTTTCCAACTTATCGTAAATATCAAATTCCATAAAATAATGAGTGAGTTCATCATAGAAAACAGTGTGTTTTGCATATAGCCATTCCCCATACATTACATATCTATTTCCTAGTATGCTTTCAAGCTCATTTTTATTAGAATTAGCCCACATTTTAAATAGTGAAAACTGCTTTTCACCATATCCTCCATTTAAAAAATGACCTCTGCTCTGCAAAAGTAGATTTCCATTCTTATCAAAGCTGATTCCTGTATTTGCTCCATCAACTTTTTCTTCTACAACTATATATTTATCTTTAATAACTTCAAATTTAACACTTTTTAAATCCTCATCGCCAGCTTGAAGCCTTGACCCCTCAATGTGACGAGTTCTTGGATATTTAAACATTCCGTCCATATTATCTCTTCTTTCTTAGTTTATTTATCTAATATCTAGCCACTATAACACTCCCATCTTCTTTTACGTGGGAAATAACAGTGACTTAGCCCCCAGACATTGTGTCCCTTATGGTATAAGTTCAACTTATTATTTTCAATGAGAAATTTATATTGAACATCTACAATCACAAAATCTCCCCGTGCACCAATATTTTTACAAAATAAAAAGTGCTGCGAATTTAACTTTTCACAACACAAATAAACTAAAAAAGATATTGCTTTTTTAGAGAATTAAGCATTTAAAAGAAAGTAATAATAAAATATCCTATCTTATAATTGCCTTTGCTATGTTATTGAAAAGTATATTCTAATTTAGGCACATTCAAAAAATAACAAGTCTATTTGCTTGTTTATTTTCATGCGACTGAAATAAGAGCATCTTAAAAAGAAGTTTTCTATAATATGAAAACTTTTATTTATCATACTTTTAATAAAGCTCTTAATTTTATATCAAATATTATTGATATAATCGACTACCTAATAAAATTAGATATAATCTATTAGAATATACACATTACATAGTTCTCTTCCTCTCAAAATTACAATTTATATAAATATAACATTTTAATGTTTATATGTCAAATTAATCCATATTATAACTTGTTTTGGATTCTTTTATGATTTTGCAATATACTATCCTATTTTATGTAATAGGTTTTGGGGTGGTTTTATAAAGTTCTTTATTACATTAAGAACCGAAATTTCAATATAGTATACATTTCTCATATAGGTTAACAATTTTATAAAGTAATTTTTTCAAATTATAAAACCTTACTTTGCTTATTAATTTGGCAAAAATGAGATTTTATTTGCAGTGAAATTTTTCCGAATTTGATATACCTTTTAAATCTTAAAAGGCACCACTTATATAAATGACTCTATGATTTTGAAACTAAAGTTCTGCTCATACTATATTTTTTTACATAATAAAAGAGCATATATTTCTTCAACTTGAAATATACACTCTCTCATTTATTGCAAAAATTCATTTTAATAACTTATCACTATATTATTTTTATTAATTTAGTTCTTCCTTAATTTTTAAGACTTCGTCAACACTTAACCCTGTTCCCTTTGCAACCATATCAACATCCAGTCCCATAATTAAAAAATTTTTTGCATTTTTTATTGTTGCTTCCTTCAATCCTTCTTTTATGCCTTCTTCTCTAGCACTTTTAAGTCTTGTCATTTGATCATGAAGTTCTGCTTCTCTTGCTTCATATGCTGCTCTTGCATTATCATCTTTACTTATAACTTCAAGAATATTATATGCTTTTTTTATTTTTTCGTTTTTTTCTGCTAGCATTTCAAACGCCTCCTTATTTCTTGATTGTAAGAACATCATCCATTGAACTAATGGTTCAGATTCATCTTTTGGAATATTATTATCAAACAATTTGGGTAATTCTAAATAATGAATCTCTAATACATCTGTTAACTTTTTATTTGTTTCATCTTCTGTAATATGAAAACTTGTATGAAGTTTATTTATTTCTATACAATTAAAATCAACTATATTTATTGTTATACATTTTTTTAGTTTATCATATGTATCTCCTGATTTTATCTGACCATTATACATTTTACTCCAATAAAATAATGTTCTTTCAGCCATGTAATCGGTATATAAAACTTGGATTTCTATATCTATATGCTCACCGCTTTTAGTTTTTGCTCTAACATCTAAAATTCCTTTTCTATCTTCAGAAAATTCTCTTAATAGTTCTGTATTAATTAGTTCTATATCTTCTAATTCATCATGTGGCATCTTTAATATTGAATTTAATAATTCTATTAATAAATCCTTATTTTTCTCATCTCCAAATAATAATTTAAAAACAAAATCATTTTTAGGTGACATTATAAATCCATCATCTAAAACTTCTTTTCTTACCATCTTAATCACCACATCTTCCATTTATTTATACTTTTATTATATACCATAAAGTGCTTTTCTTAAACCAAAAACCAACTTATATTTAACTCATTAAAACTTTTGATTCTAAGTAAAAACCCTAACAACACAAGTGTTATAACCTGTGCTGTATCATATGTAGGATTAACTCTCAAATCTGTTAATTTATTTAGTTCACTTTCAATATAATAAACATTTTTCATATGTTTTACTAACTTAGCAAAGTAATTTTTTCTCAATTACAGAACCTCATTTCAGTTAATAGCTTAATAAAAATGAGGTTTCATTTATAGCGGAAATTCTCGGAATTTGATATACTTTTTAAATTGCTAATAATATCACTAATATCAACAGTTTTATGATTTAGAAGCTAAACTTCTTCTTCTGAATTTAAATCTCCATCTAAATTCGCAACATCAGCTGCAAAAACTTCATATACTCTAGTAAATCTAGAAACAACATTGTACTCTTAAAATCCCTATTATACTTTTGATGTTAATTTAATTATGATTTAGAAGATTAGATTTTGAATATCAGAATAAGTTAATGTATGATCATAAGTATCACTTAAATATCTTTAAAAGTTCTAAAGTTATTTCATTACAAAAATCGATAGAATCGAATAATGATCGATACTCATTATAAAATAAACCAATAATGACATCTGCTTTAGGTTTACAAACAATTCCTTTTACTTCTCCCTGTTTCCATGTTACTGGCATTTCCTGTCCTATTAACGAATTATTTAAATTAGTTATCGTATCTAAATCACCAAATAATTGCTTTGGTAGATCTTTTTCCTTTAAATTACTCATTTCCCCAAGAAACTTAATCCCATTATTATCTAGATAACTAATTATACAATAATCTATTCCTTTACTTACAATTAATTCTTGAATTTTTGATTCATACATATCCTTATCTCCTTAAATTTTTAATATTTGTTTCTATTTTGGGCCTGGATCATACCACTTTCAAGGTTCTTTTTCTATCAATCGTTCTCCTTTTGCTTTCCAGTGTTCTTTAATTTCTTTAATTCTGAGCTTATTACCATTAACCTCAGAATTAAATATTGATTGTTGGTGAACCACCAAGCAATCTAGCTTTTGCTATAATTATACATAAATTTACAAATATTTTCCATTAATCCTTGCTTGAAAACATTCAATATTCTAAAAATAGATAGACTTTCCCCTACCCCAAAAATTATTTCTCCATTATTATGTTTTTTTACTCTTTAAGCACTATTGAAAACCAACTCTGATTTATATTCAATCAGATACAATCCCTTTAGCAAAAGTCTTACAATTTCTCGTTGTGTTGAAAAATGCTTTCTCAACCGCCTAAATAGAAATAATTGCATTATGTTTGATGCAATAAATATCAAATAAAGTACAGCTTCAACTGCTTTACCTCCATGCACAAAGCAATGTTCTAAGCCACTTTCTTTTTTCAAATTATTAAAAATGAATTTTCAATATCCCAGCGTGCTCTTATTATTTTAAATAAAGTTTCAAATTCCATATCCATACAAGTCGTTATAATCATTATTTGTGACCTCTTTTTATTTTGATATTTCATTGCATATTTCATAAAACGCAATGGCTCTTTTACCTTGTCCATAATAAATACTAACTCATATACTTCAATTTTTTCAAAACCTCTTTCATTTGTCCAAACTTCAGCTTTCTCTGACTTATTTACTCTCTTTTTCACTTCTCTAATGCTTTTATTATTGTTATTCTTCGTTCTAACAATTGTATCAACACCATGCTGCCTACAATGATTAATCCAAACGGAATTACAGGCAAGAGCATCATAAACTACAACATCAATTAAACTTTTATGAACTCTTAATACATCTGTAAACAGCCTTTTTGCCACATTTTGTTCTCCTTCATCCTTTGATTCCGAATCTTGTCCTGGTCTATAATTTTCAAAATCAATAACAAGCTTTGGTCCTTCTCCAACTATTGACATGACGACTCCACTATGAAAACAATGAGATTTATTCCTTAAGCATTCTGGGCAGCTTTTCTTATTACTTCCGAAGAACTTTGTTCCATCTATAGCGGCCACTGTACATCCATCAATTGTTCCATTTTCAAAAACTTTATTCTCTACTGCCTTCTTTATTATATATTCATTTATTTCTTTTAAGCCTTTAATATCAATAATCTTTAAAGTATCTCTAATACTATCAACCAATGGCAGCCTTGTACCTCTTGGAAATAGTTTGCTGAATTCATTATTTTTAATCATCAAATTCAATTCATTAAAACTTTTGATTCTAAGTAAAAAACCTAACAGTACAAGTGTTACAGCCTTTGCTGTATCATATGTAGGATTAACTCTCCCATCTGTTAATTTATTTAATCCATTTTCAATATGATATACATTTTTCATGTATCTTATTAACTTAGCAAAGTAATTTTTCCTCAATTTATAAAACCTCATTTCGGTTATTAGTTTAACAAAAATGAGGTTTCCTTTTATAGTGAAAATTCTCCGAATTTGATACACTTTTTAAATTACTAAAAACACTAGTGATTTCAATGATTTTATGATTTAGAAGCTAAACTGCTGTCGAATTACTCAATCTCATCATTTCTTATTTAATTGTTTTGAAACCTTATACTCTACTAAGTAATAAGTTGAGCATGCTACAAGTATATAACATATGAGTAAACAAAAACAAATTATCGTAACAAGCATTGTAAATTGACCATATTTCTTTACAATTGGTTCAATGATAAAATATCCTATACCAAAAAATATCGGACCACCTATTAACACTGTTTTATTTTTATTCATTATTTCTTTTTTTATTTTCATTTCTGTTTTAGCTCTAATTATAACTATTCTTAGCGTGCTAAGAAAAATTAATATATATATAAATATAGTTAAATATACAAAATAAATATTTTTAAATTTTAAGAATACATAATAAGATGTGTAGGCCATTGATAAAAATGCTAGTGACATCATCCACAGACTAATTACTTTAAAGAAAATAAGTATCATCTTATTTTTTCTAGCCTTGAATGCTGTTATACATCCGCATAGAACAATAAAAGACATAATTACCAATACAAGTTTCCCTACCACATCATTATCCTTAACTATATTCATAATCCATACATATATCCAAATAATAACCGTTGCTATCGTGTATTGAGTAATCTCTTTTCCTATTTTTTTATTATTTAATGTTGCAATGTCCCTTTTCATTCTGCCAATCATATTAACCTCCATTTTGCCGCCACGCCTACTAATAATAAAATTATTAATTTTCTTGATTTCCATCCAGTCCTTTATACTACTATTATTTCCACAAATGTATAAACTCTTCAGCAAAACTCTGCATAAAAGGACATATCTTGCTGAATTCATTATCTTTAATCATAAAATTTAATTCATTGAAACTTTTTATCCTAAGCAAAAGACCTAAAAGCACAAGTGTTATAACCTGTGCTGTATCATATGTATGATTAACTCTCAAATCTGTTAATTTATTTAGTGCATTTTCAATATGATAAACATTTTTCATATATTTTACTAACTTAGCAAAGTAATTTTTTCTCAAATACAAAACCTCATTTCAGTTAATAGCTTAACAAAAATGAGGTCTCATTTATAGTGAAAATTCTCAGAATTTGATACACTTTTAAAATCACCCAAAATGCTAGTGATATCAATGGTTTTAAAATTTAGGAGCTGAACGGCTGTATTTACTAAATTAATTTTCTATTTCCTTTGCCTCTAATAGTTTTTTATAAATTCTAAAACGCAGTGCTTCCACGCCTGATTTTACAACTGTAAATTCAAATAGTAAAAAGGAATGTAGAACTAGTAAGCCTTTGATGGTATTCAAATAATCATAATTACTATTAATAATTAATAGTATAAATTAAATTTCGATGAACTAAGCTTTTTATAACATATATATTATTTTTTATTTTTTTTATAATTAGCATTTTCATTCAAATATTCTATAAGATTCTCACTTAGCTTTATCTTATTATTATTCTCTAAAGCATAAATAATATCTGATATTCTCTTTATAGATTTTACAGGAAGAGTCAACAAGCTATAATTTTGATTATTTAAAAACACAATTGATAAAACATTCCATCTCTTCCATCTATATGTTTGCTCAATTAACTTTAAATCTAATCCTTTTATATCACTAAATAAAATTATTGATTTAGAAAAAACACTACCAGTTTCTATTCTATCTTGATATAAACTAATATGATCTGTTATCAACATAATTATAAATGGTAATAATATTAATTCGAATAAAAATACACACCAAATAGCTAATATATCATGCCGATTAATTAATACAAAAATTGGAAGTATACATATAATCACAAAAAAAATTATTAGTATTAACTTCCTTTTTATATTGTATTCTGAAAAAGTAGGTATTTCTTTATTCAATATATATCATGTCCTCTCTTTATATTAATATATTCCTTTAAACTAATTATCGGAACAATTGAATTTAATATATTGTTTATTTAATATCTCCAATACTGCATTTAACGTGCTATCTTTAAATGTATTTTCGAAATCCATATAATCGCTTGGTTGTATTTTACCTCTAACAATTTTAATCCTTTTATCTTTCATAAATTTATCTAAACTTATTATATTGCAAAAAAAATCTTCTGAATTACGCGTATTTACTACGGTGCCATCATCTAAATTTATGTTATAAAAAAGTTCTATTTGGCTTTTGATGTCTCGCTCATATGACACTTCTACATCTATAACATCATTCCATACATAACTCCTATTTTTACAAAGTATACCATCCCTTATAACAATCCCCTAATTATTCGCGTCTATATATTCCTTTTTGTTTCCATATTTTCTTCCTTCAAAATATATATTCTTTAAGCATTTTCTCAAAAATCTTATCTAATCCATGCTAAATGATAAATCTGTAAATTCCTTATCACTTGGCACATCTACACTGCCAAAGAGAACATATAACTTCTAACCTTCTCCATTTAAATATTCTTTTAAATCATTACTTATATTTATTTGGTAATTATAATTTTTCAAAATAGAAATTACACCTGGTATACTATTACTTGCAGGAAGACTACATAAGATATGATTGTGTTTGTCTAAAAAGATAATTTTTAGGGCACTCCAGTTATATCCCTTATTTGATCCTTCAAATAACTTTATATCTATCACTTTTATCTTATTAAATAAAACTATAGATTTTGAGAAAACACTTCCAACTTCTATTTTATTTGAATATACACTAAAATGACTTGTTAATATATAAACTGCTATTACCGAAGGTATTATTTGCATAGCCAGAAGAAAACAAATAATTTCCACATCACTTGTACTAGTCATTGGAAAAATAGGTAAAATAAAAAGAATTATAAATAAAGGCATAATTTTAAACTTTTTATTCATGTTATACTCTGAAAAAATAGGTACTTCTCTTTTCACTATTTATCACCGCTCTTCATATTAATAATATAATTTCTAACATTTCAATTCATAATATAACGATTTAATATTCTATTTACCCAGTATTTTTACCACAACTTCTAATCTATCATTCTTTGCTCCTCCTGGACCTTGATACTGACTTACAAAATCGCTATAGTCCTTACTCAATATTTTTTGTCTACTAATCATAATCTTTTCATTTTGCATTAAATTATCGAGGTTGACTATATTATCGAAAAAATCTTTTGAATCATTTGCATGTACTATTTTCCCATCATCCAAATATATATCATAACTAATTATCAGAGCACCTTTATTCCCTCTTTTATATGATACTTTTGTAGATGTCACATCACTCCAGTTATAATCTTTAATATTTGAAAAAATATTTTTTCTAACATGTATTCCATCCTTACTTATATCTGTATAATCAAAGAATTTTAAAAAAAGAAAGAATGTCAAAATCATAATTATTGTAATAATAATAATTAAACAAATTTTAACTTCCATAGCATTCATGTGAGAATAATTTTTTATAATAAAAATTGCCATAAATATTATAATAGGTATGGCAAAAGTTATTATCCATTGTGATATATCATCATGAATGAACAATAATGTGCTCGCATTAGATAACTTTGAAATTTGAAAATTATAATACCATTCATATAATGAACCTAAGATTGGTAACGAAATAATTAAAACCATAAAAAAAATCATAACATTTTGCCAATCACTAGATGTTTCGCTACTATTTTTATTCAAATGTATTCCCTCCTAAAGCCACTTAATAAACTATTACAGTGCTTCTTCACTTTTATTACTCTTCTTTTATATAGTTTCCAAAAGCTATTTATCTTATTGTGATAGCAATTTATTCATAGTGATAATCTCCCTAACCAACTTGTGATTGATTTAACTATTTGTCCCCAGTTATTACGCATTTTACTCAATTGAGTCTGATTGATGCCATGGATTTAATCTCTAATTTTTATTTGCTATTTTGTTAGCATAGTAAATATCTTGACCAGCTCTTGTTTTATTTGCAGCTTGTTTAACATTATCATCTGGATTTGCTATTGCATCTTTTACACGGTCTTGAATTGATTCACCACCTGGCTTCCATACTTGCGTAGCTCCTATATATACTAATCCAACAACCAATCCAGCAAGTGCACCAATAGCTGTTCCATATCCTGGAACAGCCGAGCCTGTTACCGCTCCCTCACCAATCCATGACGCAATTAACGCTTCAGTTCCCACTCCAGCTGCATTGGATAGTACCACTCCACCAGCATCAAATGCCCCATTAACATATGCATTGGAATTGCGTCTTTCTGGAGATATATTTTTATCTGCTGCATCAGCCTTATAACTTAAATACACATCTAGACCCGCAGCAATCCACCCTCCTTTACTACCAATCTTAGCAGCTGTATCTAATCGCTCTGCATTTTGTACTGCCTTTGCTGCCATTATATTTTTAAATTCAAATGAATAATTAGGTTTAATAGCATTTGAAATAACTCTAGGTATATAGACTTTTCCAGTTTCTAATCCAACTTGAACAGCACTTGTACCAATTCCTGCGTCGTTTCCTAGAGATAAATATGCTGACCAATCGGCTTGATTCCAACTACTATTACCCGAATTAGAATTATCATCCCCACTATTACTATTCCCATTAACAATAACTGATCCACACGATGGCGTACTTCCATGTAATGCGTTTATTGCACTGCATGCATCAGCAAAACTAATATCATTTCCATTTACATCCTTCAATAATTTTGCTGAATCCTTAGTTATAAGATGTCCTTCTAATGGTTTTGGTTCTACTACAATCTGTACTTGTATTGGTTCATCATCTGTAAACTTAGGAAATGCTGTTCTATCACTTCCATTACTTACTGTTGCTCCACCAGAAATATTGATTTCACCTTCTAATGATACATTTGATGTTTTTCCTTTTTTCATTAATATTTGACTTGTAGCATTTATATTTACATTATTAGGTGTACTTATTACTACTTCTCCACCTGCATTTAAACTTAAACCACCTGGACTTTTAATTGTTACTCCTGTTTCATCTTCAAAATTTATGCTTAAATTTTCTTCGCTTCCACTTTTTATATTTAAAGCATCTGGAAGCATTTCTATCACTTTACCATATTCAGTTTCAAAATATCTATTAGCTGTATCATAGAGCCTATCACAAGTGGCTCTATTTTTTCGTACACAGCTTGTTACCATCGGATTTTCAGTTGTTTCATTGGGAAAATACAACATTGCACTTTCACCAACTAGTGGCATTGAATATAATATATTTCCTGTTATTGGTGCATAGTAAAACCAAGTTGCTTCGTCTTCACTTTGATTTTTATCTATATCTAGATGAAGTTTTACCATTTCGCCTTGTACTGCAAGGACTTTTCCTTCGATAACTGCTCCTTTTAAATATTTGTTATATATTCTCTCCTGCCATACACCATCTTTCCTGCATATTTTATAATTATAAATTAATTCCCCTCTGTCTACATAAGCTTCATAATCTCTAATATATAATTCTTTTTGCTTAAAATAAATTTGAGAACAAATTTCAAGTTTATCCCTTATTTTTACTTCATAATAAAAATAGTCTGTATCATTATACTTACCACTACCGCTAGCTTGGTAAAATCTTTTTAAATTTTTCCATGCTTTATAGCTAATACTGTCTTTTAATGTATATGCATGTTCTTGTGGTCTTCCAAAGCTGAATATATTCTTAATTTCCATTATATCACAATAAATATCTGATTTTAATTCACTTGCAACTCTCTTAAAAAAACTCCAATCTGTTTCTCTATACTGAAATAGTGGTTTACCTATTGGTTGTCCATTTCCTACGAATTGCTTAAATCCATAGCCTAAATATTCGCTTAATATTTCATTTATTAAATCGTCATATGTCATATTTACATTTTGAAATGATCTGCTTTTTTCTTCTATATCTAATTGGCTGCTAATTGTTAATGCCTGTATTTCTATATAGTAAACTCCATCAACATTTCTTGTATTAATATTTTCAATTATTCCTTTAAATAGAATTTTACAAACTCTTTCATCTACTATATTAATATTTACAGAATTTTCATTATAGCTTATGTTTTCATCTTCTGGTGCTTCGTAAACACATATTTTATCATTAGCGGAAGCTTTTATGGCGGAATCAAAATTTATTTTTTCATCTATTAAACATTTTAAAAATAAATAGCCATGCTCATTAGGCTTATTCTCAATTTTTATATCTAATATTTTCATTAACTCGTAAGGTGATTCAACTCTTAGCCTATGAATTTCTCCCATATATTTACCTCCTGCTCACACTCTAAATTTATTTTTTATTTTTGACCATTGGCAACAAATCTTATCTGTCCACCATATGCACATACTAATATTGACTTTTCTGTCAATGCAGCTTTTCCTTCAACTAGAGTATCTTCTTTAGCATTTATCCAATCGTTTAATGTTTTCACCTGACACTTTTTCCCTGTAACTATTCCTCCAGTTTCTGTTACCAATGTAATATCAGCACCATTAGAAGGACAATCTCCGTTACATACTCCAAAATAACTAATATTTTTATCTACTATACTATCTGTTTTATTCATCATAGGGTTTTTATTTGCATATGTTCCATGACTTACAGGAAGATTTATCTTTCTTGTGTGAGTGCCTTTATCACATTTCATTCTAGCTCCTCTAACTACATAAGCAATATTATCTGCCACATTTATCATCTCCTATTTTATTTACTCAATTTTCAATTTCTAATCTTTCTAAATATATTCCTTTATATTCTCTTCTAAGTAAACTTTCAGCAACATCTAACCTTACTACTATTAGCGTCTTTGAACTTTCTTTTATTTTAAAAATCTTTTTTCCTTTTATTTTTTCACTATTTAATATAATTTTTTTAATTTCAGTCCTATATAAATTAAATTCCGATTTTTCACTTAAGCAATTTAATTCTTCAATTATTGGTAAATAATAATTTTCCTGCCTTTCATGAGATAAATCTATAAGTGGAATAATTTTAAATATAATATCTACATTATACTTTTCTATTATTTTCTTCATATCTTCTGATATGAGAAATAGTTGAGTATCTAAAATATCTAAGAATTCAGTTTCTTCATTACACTTTATATTAAATATAATCATATCTTCAATTTTATGAGCATTTAATAAGTTAATATTTCTAATATCAATTTTATTAAATACATCCATAAGTTTTGGCGTATTTGTATATCTTTTATCTTGTTTTAATAAAAAATAGTCCATAATTTTTTTCATCCTCTTTATACATCATTCTTTTGATTCTTAGGATATATTCTAGTTGTAATATCCATATATTCGCCCGCCATAATTCTTATATTTTCTTTCTTTTTTATGTTTTTATAAGAATCGATTTTTACGAATTCCTCTATTATAGTTTTCAGAAGCTCCAATGCCAAAACATGATAGTTTTTTGCCTCTCTTAACTTTATATTTTCTATATCCATTTCCTTTATAGTTCTACCATATTCATTTTTCTTATCTGAAAGTTCCTTCATATGATTAAATAAAGGCTCATAAATAAAATCTAAATTTATATTTATCGAACACTCTTCTTTATCTAAAAACCAATTTTCATCATATAAATCAATTCTATATTCTCCTTTATTTTCAATAAGGCTCGTCCTTAATAATGAAACATATATATATTCTATTTCTCCTTTTAATCCTTTTTCTTGATATAAAATTGTTTTCTTACAGACCGAATCAAATTTTATACATAAATGTTCTCTAATACGCTCTCCGTCTATTCTGTATCTTTCTTGAATATTTTTATACTCATTAATATATCTATTTTTTACATATTTCTCCTCAAACTCTTTCAGCACTTTTTCTTTATCAACTTTTATTATCATATTTTTGAACCTCTATAAAATATATTATTGAATATTTACCTTTCCACCGCTTACAGTTATATTATCTTGTATACTCATGTTTGCGCCAGCTTGGGACAAATTTATTCCCCCACCACCTTCAATGCTTACTGATCCACCATTTATTTCAATGTCATCTCCAGCCTCTAGTACGATCTTGCTGCCACTGTTTACTTCTATTCCGCCATCATCGCTTAAACTCATAGAATTTCCTCCTGAAATAATATCTATACCTCCAGGCCTCATTATTATTTCTTTTCCATACTTTGTACTAAAGCTTTTTACAGAAGGATCACTTCGTCTAGAAGAATCACTTGACTCTACATTAACTGAGCTTATTACATAACAATTTTTTTCTGTGCTGTCTGGAAAATATACTCGTATTTTATCTCCAATTTCAGGCATACAATACCACCCTGTCCCATCTGGTGAAGAAAATACTGTTGAATATGGCATCCATACAGTTTTGTCAATTGTATTAGAATAACCATCTATTTTAAGAGAAGTTCTTACATAATCATTGTAAACAGCAATAACATAGCCATCTATGGAAACGCCAACAATATTCTCATTATTCAACTTTCTTACTTTCATTCCATTATCATCTCTTAAAATATAGTTATTTGTAATTACACCATTATGAATTTTTAATTCCGATTTATAAAGATTTAAATATCTATCTTTAAAATGAATCGTATTATACAGACCTATAATAAGATGAGTAGAAACCTCGAAGCTGATTAAATCTATATCATTTAATTGATAATTGTTATTGCTTGATTGGATTTTGTATTCTTTTAACCCTTTATTAATGGAATAATTATATTCTTCTATTTCGTATAGCTCACTTTCCCCACGTCCTATGGAATACTTGATTCCTGGAAGAGTGCATTCATCAATAATTGCTACATTAAAATGTGAAGCTAATCTTTTTAAAAATTCCCAATCTGTTTCATTATATTGAACTACAATATAGTCAATAGTCCGTCCAGCCGAAACATAATCTATCATTTGAATATCTTCATAAACACTGTTTATAGTATTAAAAATTTCTCTATAGGTTAAACCTTCCCCTTGAAAACTACGGCACTTCTTTTCTATATCCATTTTAAAAGTGTAGCTTAAAGCTTCAATATCTAATTTTTTTACATCATCTATAGATTCTATTCCTATATTAGTTATCATTCCTATAAATAAATCTTTTACATTATTTCGATCATCTTTTACAGATACTTTAATATATGAGTCATCATTAGCGACCTCTACATATTTGTCAGAATCCTCAGCTGAAATAAAACCACTTATATGAAGCTTTGAATGTTCATTAGGCTCCTTTTCTATTTTTAAATTCAAGATTTTATTAAACTTATAAGGTTCTACTATAATATCTCCTTGAGTATATACATAACCGTTACTCATTCTCCCATCTCCCTCAACTAATTAATTATTTTCTACTTTTTTTATTCTTATAGTGTTAACCATTTGCATTATAATATCTTTCCATTCAGCATAATCCCTAAAAATACAGCTGAAAGTTCCAATTACTGTTTTTCCTTCAAGGGATAAAAAAAACATATAATTATATAAAAAATCATCTATAGCAGAACTTTTAAAATCAAAGTATCCTATATTCTTTCTATCTACTTCTAAAATTTCTTCATCAAAATATATGTTAGCTGGATTAAGTCTCTTATTAATTGCTTTCATCATATCCCTAAGCTGTTCTACATATTCTTCCGTTAAAATACTCTCTATTAATTTAAAAGTTACTGCTATACTTCCATCTTCATTACATTTTATTATTTCAGGTCTATTTTCTGATGGATATTTAAATTTTCTTGCTTCCAATGGCATATCTTGAAAATCTTTTGGAATATAAATTTTTAGCTTTCCAGCTACTCTCATCATATAGCTCCAATTAAATATCGTGGCCACATCCTATTAGTATAATCTTCATTATTTACCATTCCTACTTAAAAGGGTACATTTTATTTAATACTATAGTTAAAAGCTACTATAAATATTATATTCTCTTTTATCTGCATAACATGTACTTATAAAATTCTATCTCCTATTCTTTTTAAATTATATATAATCTTCGAATTACTCAATCTCATCATTTCTTATTTAATTGTTTTGAAACCTTATACTCTACTAAGTAATAAGTTGAGCATGCTACAAGTATATAACATATGAGTAAACAAAAACAAATTATTGTAACAAGCATGGTAAATTGACCATATTTCTTTACAATTGGTTCAATGATAAAATATCCTATACAAAAAAATATCGGACCACCTATTAACACTGTTTTATTTTTATCAAACTCTTTGCATAACTAATTTCAGTTTGACTTAGAAAACGGAAATTACTTTTTCAATTTACGTGAACAAAACTACTTACTGAGTAATCTTTCAAAATTTTTCCTACTAAAGCATCATATGTCATATCAGCATTTTTAAAAGATCTACTTTTTTCTTTTATGTCTAATTCAAAACTTGATGTAGCTCCTTGTATTTCTATACAATAAATTCCATTTTCATTGCTTGACCTAATGCTTTGCACCATTCCGTTATATATTAATTCACTTTTACTCTCATCTACCACGTTTATATCTATAGCCTGTCAATCACTACCTGGACCTGACTCATTATCCTCTTCTTCATAAACGACGAATATTTTATCTATATAAAAGAAAAATGCGTTAATCTTAGAACTTTAATTCTATTAATCAACGCATTCATATATTTTATGCTATAAAGTTTTATGGTCAATATATATAATTGTTTTTTCAAGAATTCACAGTTAATTTTCTAACTTATTAGTATGAAAACTCAACCATATTATTCAAAAACTCTTCTAATGATTTTGTAATATAAACAACATCATCAAATTCATGTGACCAATAATATATAGCTCCTAATTCATTTTTTCTTAAGCTATAACAATAAAAATCTCCTCCAGCTTCATCAGCAAACGGGATAAGCCAATCAGGTATTATCTTGTCTACCCTTAAATCTGCCAAAATTGCATCTAGTTCGGAACTCTTCTTGTCACTTTTTATAGGTATAAACCAACTAACAACAAACTCATCCCCTTCACTAGTTGTATACATAGACTTTTTTAGATGTCCACCATTATATCTTAAATAATGCTTTTTTATATTTTCTGGAATAGAAAATTTATATTTGCTTTCAATATACTTTATATCTTCTTCTAATATAGCTTTTTCGGTATCTAAAATTTCATTATTATTATACATACTTCATTCCACTCCTCATTTATTCTTCATCATCTTCAATCATCATGTTCATAAATTCTTCTAATGAATTTGCTAAAAATACTGCATAATCATCAGATTTGCTTGGATCATCGCCTAAGTTTACATCGCAATCCCAAGAGTATATAGAACCATATTCTTCTTTCCTAAGACTCCAACAGTATTCAGTTCCCATACCGTCATTAGCAAATCTAACCAACCATTTTGGAAATATTGATTCTTCATCAAAATTTGTCTTTAACATATTTTTTAATTCAAGACCCTTTTTTCCACTATCACATTTTATTGCATAAAAATACCAACATTCTTGTTTATCTCCATCTTTATCAATAAAAATATTTTTTTCAGGATATCCTCCATTATACATTAAATAATGCTTTCTAAAACTATCTGGGAAAACTATATTATAAGTTTCTTCTATATCTTTTAAATCATTTTCTGTTACTTTATTCTTCTCTGCATTTAACATATTATTATTATACATAATTTTTCTCCTTTAAAATATGCTTCTATTTATATTTTATATTTGTATTGTGCCTGTGCTCCTGCATAATTTTTTACAATATCATATGCTTCACTATCTACAAGTTGAATTGTGCATTCACCTGTATCTGGATCAAAATCATCTAAATAAAACACACTATTCTCTTTCAATAATTCTTTTTGTTCTTCTTTTGGTATTTTTAATTTATCAAAAAGCATTTTTCTATCTTGAGATTTTTTTCCACTCATCTTTATTTTTACAGTTGCATCTTTTCCAGATTTAGTTTTATACAAATATTTAGTATTAGAAAAATCTGCTCCCCCATTTTCAGTTTCATTAATTTCAAATCCTTTATCAGCTGCCTTTCCTTTGGTGTCTTACCATTATATTTCTTATTGTAGGTCTCACCATGTACACTATCGTACTGAGCACATGATCCTCTGTGTGGATAAGTTGCTCTATGAGCATCTTTTTTTACTAACTGCATTGAGCATTTTCCTGCCGCCTCATCATAATCATCAACATGATGCCATGTATAATCTTTTAATATCTTTTCTCTCTCACTAGATGGTATATTTACATCATCAAACGCTCTTGTGAAATCCTTACTTCTTGAACCAGACATATTTATTGTAGCAATTATAGGTTCACCATTTTGGTTTTTCATTATATAATCAGATTTTGAAAAATCTGGCCCACCATTTTTAGTTGTTCCTATGCTTGAAAATCCTTTATTTGCAGCTCTTTCTGCTGGTGACAAGTGTTTTTCTAAATTTTCTTTTGCTTTTCCAGTCATTTTAGAAACAAAATCTCGAGCTTTAGTACCACTCTGCTCAACTGGCCCTGCTGATGTTGCTAATTCCATTCTAGGCGAAAAAGTATCATCTAAATTTTTAGCTAAATTTTGCAATACAGCTTCATTTTCAATTAAAAATTTATCAACTGGTTTTCTTACATAATCTAAAGCATCCTGAATTTTATTATCAATCTTAGTAGTTACTTCATTAAATTTATTAGCAGCTCTATCCACCAGATCTTGAGCACTATTTTTAATATTAGTTTCTACATCATCAACCTTATTAGCCACTTTATTAAATAATTCTTTGCTTGTCTTACTGAATGCACCTAATATATCATCTGCTTTTCCAGATATCTAACCTAGTATACTTTTTGCTTCGCCAGATATTTTACCAAGTACATTTCCAATTGATTTACTTACAAAAGGCGAAACTTTTGATATAAGTTTCCCTGCTCCATGTAATAATCCACCTGTTGCTGCTCCAATAAGTCCATCAAGCAAGGTTTGCTTTAAACTGAACTTTCCGTCAATTGCCTGATTTAAGACGCTATCAGCCATACCATTTATTCTACCAAATGCCATAACTCCACCTAGACTTTCAAAACTTCCAAGTGGTCCAAATATTGCTCCTGATACTGCTCCTATAAAAGCTTCTCTTGCACCTACTGCCATATAAGTTGACATATCACTTACTTCACCACGACTTATATCCGATGCCGCCTGGCTTGCAACTGCTGCTGTTCCTGCTATTGCTGCACCTGCTGCGATTGCTCCTACTACTGGCGCTGCTGCTCCACATGTAACTGCTACTGCTACTACCGCAACTGTTACGAGTGCTACAACTGCTAATCCCGCAAGTACATTTGTCGCTAATTTCCCCCAGTCAAATGGTTTCTTTTCTTCTGGTGGTGGTGCTGGCGGTTCTGGCTTTGTTCCTGCATTTGGCTCATCATCAAACGGCGCATAATTTTCTCTGTCACTTCCATCTTTTATGTTAACTGCTCCTTGTATAATTTCTATTTTACTGCCGTGCTCTGTTCCAAAGTTTATTTCATTAGTAGCATATTTGAAATTTTTTATAAAGTTACTTTCATTGTTTTTCAAACAAAATATCTCCTGCTTTATTCAAAGAGGAGATATTTGTTTCACTTTAATATTAATAATTTCTATATTCTCTAGCAACTAGAACTTACATCTTTCCAATCATTAAATAAAAATACGCTTATCAAGCTTTCTATCCCTTTCCAATAGTATATATTACTCAAATCCAATTACAATCCACTCATCAACATAACTCCAAAAGTCTATATTATATTTTGGTTTTATCTTAGATGACCAAAAAGTACCATTACCTTTATCACAATTTGAATAATCAACAACTATATAACTTCCCATACCATTTGTAAAAAAGCCAAACGATGAATCCAAATTAATTTCAATGGTTTCCTCCAAATCATCTATAATTCCCCACTCCAAATCTTCATCTCCTATATACGTTACAGAATCAAAAGGAACTAATCCCATTGATTCACTAGCATAGTAATAAAAACCATTATGGATATTTTCATAAAAATTCCTAATTGTCTCCGGAGTATTTTCCCATACATTTTCTAATTCCACATTTTCAAATTTATCTCTTGGATTTTTACCTTCATAGTATAAGTAATTACCTTTAGAATTTTTAATTGTATATAAAACAGAATATGAATTGTTATCATACATCAGTTCAACAGATTCAAGATGTTCATTAAGATATGATATTGTATTTCTTAGTTGAATTGATATATATTTCTTCCATATATTTAACAATAAATCAATTCGTTTCTTTACATCTTTTTCTTTAAATATTTTATACCACTCATCTGGTATCACTCCTAATTTGATTTTATCAATCTCATTAATATTTAATATATTAATATTTTTATTATATTTTTTTAAATAATTTAATTTTTCATCCATTGATATTCACTCCTCTATTTATTGTTTATTTGATTATCTTTGACAAAATCATCAATTTGTTTTTGTAATTTCCTTTCTATCTCCATTTCCTTTTTCATCATCCTGTTTCTAAACTCTGGGTCTACTTCTATTTCTCCTATTTTTTCTTTTTTATAATGTGTCCATTCTTCATAAGATTTTGCGCCTTTAGATGTATTGGCTGATTTGCTTAGACCTATAAAATTATTCGGATTATTCAATACCTCAAGTTGTTGTTCTTTTGTTAGCTTTCCAAACCCATCCATTTTAGATATCTTATCAATTCATACAATGTGATCAGCTTCTAATGAACCTTTAAATGTTTTTCCTGGAAGAGCCTCATCATTTGTCCTTATATTTTTATCATGACCTTCATTTACTTTATCTCTTATTTCTTGTGTTGGTGTATGTTTTCTTAGCATTTCATATTCTTCATCTGAAATCTGTCTCTCTCCATATCGAGGTGACGTTTCACCATTTCCTCCATCACCACCACTAGAATTTTTAGACGCACTATACATTGCTCCTCCAGCGCCGCCTATAGATGTTAAGTCCCCTGGAGCCGTCAAAGCAGCAGATCCATCTACAAATACTACTGGTACTCTTACTCCCATTCCTGCAAAAGACATCTCTCCTACGGAGAACTTTCCAGGTAAATTCTTAACTATATTATTAATTGAAAACAATCCATCAGCTAATAACGCTGTATTTATTACAAATTCAGCATCATCAAATCCTTCTTTATATGGTGATGCATTTCTAAAATATTCATGAGACCAGTTAGTGAAATCTTTGCACGGATCATGAAAATATCCTAATGTACATACATCGGCCACAAAGCTAGCAGTTTGATTTAATGTATCATATGCTGCACAGGCTTCAGTTACAGCCATATCCTTTGCACCTGTTACAGCTCCAAAAAACGCTGCTTTGGCCACATCAAGGTAGTTAATTTTGGAGCTATCTCCTCCATTTTGAGCCGTTTGCGAGTCAATACTATTCTTTGCACCTTCTACGGCTCCAACTGCTGCACATGCAACAACTGCACTTACTGCTGCTATTGCTAATGTTGCCAAAGCAACCAGTGCCAATTTCCCCCAATTAAATCCCTTTTTCTCCTCTGGTGGTGGTGCTGGCGGTTCTGGCTTTGTTCCTGCCTTTGGCTCATCATCAAACGGCGCATAAGTTTCTCTGTCACTTCCATCTTTTATGACATTTGAGCCTTTAAAGTGCATATCTGTTTCTACTGATAATCCATTTTCTGTTCCTGATTTTATTACTCCAATTTGACTTTGGGCTTTTACTTTTACATTTCCTGGTGTTTTTATTATTATATCATCAGAAGCACTTAAGTTTAAGTTCTTTGGACTCTTTAAAGTAACTCCTGTACTGTCATCAAAGCTTATACTTAAAGGCTGTTTTGAACCACCTTTTATCTGATATCTAGCCACTGTAACACTGAAATCTTCTTTATAAGATTTCAGCTAACATTGGCACAATCCTAGATAAGTTCAACTAAAATTTAGCAGGAATATTCCTGCTAAATTAAGTTTCACTTTATGTTTACTGCTCTTGGTGTCATTTCTATTTCGCTGCCATGCTCTGTTCCAAAATATCTATTTTTTGTATCCGATGTCTTCGCACAGCTGCTTCCATTACTTCTTACACAACCTGTTACTGTTAGCTCTTGTCTTTTTTAGTTTGAATAATTTTATTACCCATAGCAAATTTATGTATAAAAAGTAAAGCTCCAATAGCGAAATTCTTATCATCTATTGAAGCTTCGATGTTAGATTAAATTCAGAAGTAAGTTTTTGTTAAATTTATTACACTTTCTTCAGTAATTAATTATTACTTGAATGATATTTACTATTCATTAAAACCATGATCAAACTCAATTTCATATAAATCTATCCATTCAACTATCTCTTCAATATTACTATTTTCTATAAAATTAAGAATTATCTTAAATGCTTTTTCTCTGTTAACATAACTGCATGTAGGTATCCTCATTGGCTCTCCTCCTACCATATGTTCCACTGTTTTAATTGGTAGTTTTCTATCAATTGGCACTAAATAATCTGGATGCCTTATTATAAAAAAACCATATGGCTCATCATAAAAAAAGATAAGCCGTTCTTCAATTTCATCTACTTCTATACAAGAATCTCCCCCACCTTGTCTCCAATAATTTTCATCCTTGTTAAAAATAATATCTCTAATATATCCTAAGCTAGGATCTTGCTTTTCAGCTTCAATTGGTCCATTGTATCTAATCATGCATTTTTACCTCCTATTGTATTGCTTTTATTATTATTGGTTCAGATAATCCTCCTGAATATACTGTTAACTCCTCTACTCCTAAGGCTTTTAATAATGCCGGCAATTCTCCTCTACACATATTACATGTCTTTCTGTCTACAACCATTGTAATTTTTTTAGGTAAACTACCTTTTGTCTCAAAAGCATTAATCAAAGAATGAGCCTCACCATGAGTCAATGATTGAGCATGCCCTAAATGCAGTGGTTGCTTCTTTTTAGGTGGCACCCATTGAATCTTTTCAAACCATTTTTGCCTTAATGCCTTTGTTGCTTCTTGGGATTCTTTTGTGATAGTAGAATTAACTCCAAAAAATCTTTCTCCATCTAAATTTACACACGCTACTGTATTCCCTGATTCTAATGAGTATGGGCCTACCCCTAATTTCTTTCTATAGCTTTCAATTTCATTATATTCTTGATCAATATCTAACTCTTTGTTAACTTCAACAACTCTTTCATAACCTTTACCTTTTCCTTCACTCTTAGAAACCATATTTTTAAAGACTGATTTTTCTTCTGGTGCGTTATTTACATATCCGCCCCCTGGGACTGCATACTCTTCTTCAAATCCAATGGCTTTTCTAACATTATACCTTGCCTGATTTAATACATTTAATCCATCATCTGCTTTTGAAGCTACTGAATGTAACGCGTCTTGAATCTTATTATCAATTTGGGTAGTTACTTCATTAAATTTATTAGCAGCTCTATCCACCAGATCTTGAGCACTATTTTTAATGCTAGTTGCTACATCATCAACTTTATTAGCCACTTTATTAAATAATTCTTTGCTTGTCTTACTGAATGCACCTAATATATCATCTGCTTTTCCAGATATCTTACCTAGTATACTTTTTGCTTCGCCAGATATTTTACCAAGTACATTTCCAATTGATTTACTTACAAAAGGCGAAACTTTTGATATAAGTTTCCCTTCTCCATGTAATAATCCACCTGTTGCTGCTCCAATAAGTCCATCAAGCAAGGTTTGCTTCAGACTGAACTTTCCGTCAATTGCCTAATTTAAGACACTATCAGCCATGCCATTTATTCCACCAAATGCCATAACTCCACCTAGACTTTCAAAACTTCCAAGTGGTCCAAATATCGCCCCTGATACTGCTCCTGTAAGGGCTTCTCTTGCACCTGCCGATACATAAGCTGACATATCGCTTACCTCGTCTCGGCTTATATCCGATGTTGTCTGACTTGCAACTGCTGCTCCTGATTTTATTACTCCTAAAATATTTATTTCACTAGATTGTATACAACCAAACTACATCCTCACTATAACACATCCATCCAAGTTAAACCTTAAAAGGAAAAACTCCAATAAATACCTTTATTGCATCTATTGGAATTTAATTATTAACTTGAATCACACATAAAAAGAAATTTTTCTTGAATACTTTGCATTCAACCCTCTTTTTAACGGTTATTGGGAGTTTTTATAGTATACATTGTAATTATAAAACTTACTACAGAATTAATACAATAAATTACTATATATATTTTTTTTTTAATCTCTTTATCCAGCTAGAATTTGTTTCTAATAATGTTTCGACATTTTGAAGCATTATAGATGCTAATCATACAATTATAAATTCTTTGCTTATATTAATAAACTAAAAATTATTAGTAATTTTTTTTATAAAACTCTCTCTATTAATTACTATCTTATCATCACTTATTTGATAATTAGCTAAAAGATGTTGTTCCATTAATGCAATTTCATCTTTGCTAATGAAACTTGTTTCCACTGCACTTTCCATAAAAATAATAATACTCTCTTCTTTTATACCTTCTAGTGCCTGTGGGAAATATTTTGTATTTTCTTTTTTATATGCTCTCCATGCTGTATATGAAACGGTATCGACTAATAAAGACCACAATCTCGCAATATTTAAATCTTCTTCGTCTTCTGCAAATTCTGAAATCCCTGTGCATTCAGCATTATCAATCACCTCGTATAAATCATCTGCCGAAATACCATTAGTTTCAGCCCAAGTCCAACATTTATTTAATGCTTCTCTTCCATCAGCATATCTTTCATCCGTTAACTTTATCTTCAAAAAAACTTTTTCTGCGATAGTAATAACAAAACCAACCTTAACTTCATCTTTTAATTTACTTAATATTTGCAATTCCATATATTCTCTCTCCTAAGTTATTTTATTATTTTTCCATTCTTTAATATAAATGATGTTAAACCATTAACCTTAACGCTATCATCAACTTCTGAAGTGACAATTATATTTAAATTGGGATATTTTTTACTTGCCTGATAGAAAATTCCGCACTTCTCTTTTGGGAAGATATTTATCAATCCTTTAGAGCATTTATTACAAACACCTCTAGGATTTGACTGATGAATATACAAATTACCTGTAACATCTTCTGAGTTAATACCTGCTTTTCTAATAGCATCGTTAAATTCATTTAATACACCCTCTTCAGCATGTCGTGTGAATTGTGCTAGTTTAGGATTTTTTTTATAATCATAAGGTGCTTTAAACTCTCTATTAGGTGCAATATCATCTAATGTAGGTAATCCTGCTTCTTTTCTTACTTCTGGGGAACCACCTTTAAAAGTAACATCCTCAAGTCCTGAAATATTTGTTTTTCCAACTGCAATTGTATCTGTTTCAGGAACGTTCCACTCTTTGCGTAATAAATCTAAATCTTCTTTACCTAGTACTATTTTAGCTTTATCAACTCCATCAGCACCACTTTTAATCTCATTCTTAACATTCTTAAATTCCTTAGTAAACCTTCCTATAGCTTCATCAACATTACCTAAATTACTTGCAAGAACTACTGACCTTGATCCTTTTTGCATGTTGTTTAATACTATTTTTGCTATTCTTGCATTTTCTGATAATTCAGATGATACCTTATTAAATGCATTTTTAACAAACGGTGATGCTTTCTCAAATAACTTTCCTGCGCCATGGAATAGCCCACCTGTTGCTGCTCCCATGTCAAACAATAATGTCTGCCTTAAGACACTTTCAAATCCATTTGTTAATCCGCCTAATGCCATTTTTCCAGCTAGAGCTTCACCTGCTCCAAATGGTCCACAAATATTGCTCCTATAAAAGCTTCTCTTGCTCCTACTGCCATATAAGTTGACATATCACTTACTTCACCACTACTTATGTCCTATGCCGCCTGGCTTGCAACTGCTGCGATTGCTCCAACTACTGGCGCTGCTGCTCCACATGTAACCGCTACTGCTGCTAATCCCGCAAGTACATTTGTCGCTAATTTTCCCCAGTCAAATGGTTTCTTTTCTTCTGGTGGTGGTGCTGGCGGTTCTGGCTTTGTTCCTGCCTTTGGTTCATCATCAAACGGCGCATAAGTTTCTCTGTCACTTCCGTCTTTTATGACATTTGAGCCTTTAAAGTGTATATCTGTTTCTACTGATAATCCGTTTTCTGTTCCTGATTTTATTACTCCAATTTGACTTTGAGCCTTTACTTTTACATTTGCTGGTGTTTTTATTATTATCTCATCAGAAGCACTTAAGTTTATTAAGTTCTTTGGATTCTTTAAGGTAACTCCTGTACTGTCATCAAAGCTTATACTTAAAGGTTCTTTACTTCCACCTTTTATGTTACTATTAGTTCTTCGCTTTCTTCATTTAGGAAATATATCCTTGCGATTGTTCCTACTATTGGTATTTAATACATCATATTTCCTGTTGGTGATATGTAGTAATTTAATAATTTAATAATTTAATATAATCAAAAACAGGTAAGATTCTATTAACTTAATTCCCCTTACCTGCTCTCTTCATTTTTTATATTATTTTTAAGACAATATTCCCTGAATTTCAGCCATAATTGTTATATGAACTTCATAATTTACTTTTCTTAAATTATCTACGCTCTCATTTCCACCTAAGCTTAATAATGGTTCATAACCAAAACACTCGTTATACGCTGGTTCTCCATACTTCTCAACAGCTTCGAAATATGGATCCCATCGCCATTCTTCTTTACAATCTTCATCAAAGAAAAAGTCCCATTCTATTTCTTTATCTACCCATAATCCCTTTATTCGTTGATGTCTATAGTCTGCAATTACAAAACTGCCTCTATTGTTACATGTAATAATATCTCCCATGCCGGTTACAAAAATCGGAATATCATCAAAAGGCATAATATATGTTTCCTCTAATAATTCTTGAATCTCATCTGGATTTATTATTTTTAAATACCCTTTGAATGTTGTACCAAACCCATATTTTTCCCATATCTCTATAACATCATCTCCAACTTTATCTCTATATTTGCTTATTATATCTTCACTTACTTTTTCATGTAACTTAAAATCACTAAATACTTTTTTCATATCGTCATTCATATCATTTTCCTCCACATGATAATTTAATGTTCAAATAAATTTTTTCTAAATCTTTCTCTGATAAATTGTTATCCTTTATATATTTTCTAACTTGTTTTTCAACATCATTTGCCCTTGATTTCCACTGTGATCCTATTGATGAGTTAATTCGCTTATCACCCATTCCAGTTACATTTAGAGGATTACCGCCTGCAATTTGATCTGGATCATGTAAAGCTGCTTGAGTCTTAATCCATTCATCAGCTTTTTCTTTAGCTTCTTTACGTGTTAATCCTTGATCTTTATATTCTTTAATTTTTCTATTTAATGCATCGTCTCTCACTAACTGCTGCTGCGCATTTCCTTTTGTATCTCTACCACTAGGATTCTTTTTTCCTGACAACTTTTGTTCATTTAGTCTATTTGCATAAGCTTCTCTATTATCAAGATACTCCTTAATTGATAATTTATTCAATCCTTCTTCTTGTCCCTTTACTTGTCTTGTATATTCAGCTTTTAAATTTGGATCATTATTAAACTTAGGCTTAACATTAAACTCAGGAACTTCTATAACTTTATTCATCGGTTTAGGTTCTAACTTAATTTCATTCTTAACATTCTTAAATTCCTTAGTAAACCTTCCTATAGCTTCATCAACATTACCTAAATTACTTCCAAGAACTACTGACCTCGGTCCTTTTTGCATGTTGTTTAATGCTATTTTAGCTATTCTTGCATTTTCTGATAATTCAGATGATACCTTATTGAATGCATTTTTAACAAACGGTGACGCTTTCTCAAATAACTTTCCTGCACCATGGAATAGTCCACCTGTTGCTGCTCCAACTCCCATATCAAACAATACGGTTTTAAAATCTATTCCTTTTCCCTCTAATGTCTGCCTTAAGACACTTTCAAATCCATTTGTTAATCCGCCTAATACCATTTTTCCGGCTAGAGCTTCACCTGCTCCAAATGGTCCAAATATTGCTCCTGATACTGCTCCTATAAAAGCTTCTCTTGCGCCTACTGACATATAAGTTGACATATCACTTACTTCACCACGACTTATATCCGATGCCGCCTGGCTTGCAACTGCTGCTGTTCCTGCTATTGCCGCACCTGCTGCGATTGCTCCTACTACTGGCGCTGCTGCTCCACATGTAACTGCTACTGCTACTACCGCAACTGTTACGAGCGCTACAACTGCTAATCCCGCAAGTACATTTGTCGCTAATTTCCCCCAGTCAAATGGTTTCTTTTCCTCTGGAGGAGGTGGTGGTGGTTCTGGCTTTGTTCCTGCCTTTGGTTCATCATCAAACGGCGCATAAGTTTCTCTGTCACTTCCATCTTTTATGACATTTGAGCCTTTAAAGTGCATATCTGTTTCTACTGATAATCCGTTTTCTGTTCCTGATTTTACTACTCCAATTTGACTTTGGGCTTTTACTTTTACATTTGCTGGTGTTTTTATTATTATATCATCAGAAGCACTTAAGTTTAAGTTCTTTGGACTCTTTAAAGTAACTCCTATACTGTCATCAAAGCTTATACTTAAAGGTTCTTTACTTCCACCTTTTATGTTAACTGCCCCTGGTGTCATTTCTATTTCGCTGCCATGTTCTGTTCCAAAATATCTATTTTTTGTATCTGAAGTCTTTGCGCAGCTGCTACCATTACTTCTTACACAACCTGTTACTATTGGATCTTCACTTTCTTCATTTGGAAAATACAGTCTTGCACTTGTTCCAACGACAGGCATTGAATACATCATATTTCCTGTTGGTGGTGCATATGGAAACCATGATGCTTCATCTGCATTTTGACTTTCATCTATATTTAAATGAAGCTTTACCTTTTCTCCTTCTACTGCAAGTACTTTTCCATCTATGGATGCCCCTGCTATGACTGAATTATAGAGTTTTGTTTGCCATATTCCATTTTTTCTACATAATCTATATTTATAGATTACTTCATCCTTTAAAGCATAAGCTGAATACTGATTTACATATAAATCTTTTTGTTTAAAATAAATATTATCTCCAACATTGTATTTATTTCTTGTTTCTATTTCATAATAAAAATAGTCAATATCATTATATCCATCTTCATATCCGCTAGCCTCATGAAATCTCTTTAAATTTTTACATGCTCTATAGCTCGTAATATCTTCTATTTCATAACTTATACCATTTGGTCTTCCAAAATAAAACATATTACCTGCATTAATTATATCACAATATAATTCTGATTTTAATTCACTTGCTATCCTCTTTAAAAAATTCCAATCACTTTCCTTATATTGAAATAACGGCTTTCCTATAGCTTGTCCGTTTCCTATGCATTGAGTAAAACTAAAGCCAGAATAATCAGTTAATATTTCTTCTATTAACTCATCATAAGTCATTTCTTCATTTTGAAAGGATCTACTCTTTTCTTTTACATCTAGTTCAAAGCTTGATGTAGCTCCTTGTATTTCTATATAATAAATTCCATTTTCATTACTAGCGCTAACATTTTGCACTATTCCATTAAATATTATTTTACTTTTACTCTCATCTACTACATTTATGTCTACAATCGCCGAATTACCAATTGCACCATCTTCATCAGTTTCTTCATAAACGCATATTTTATCATCTGTGGAAGCATTTACTGCATGTTTAAAATTTATTGAATCATCAACTAATGCTTTTAAATACAAATAGCCATGTTCATTAGGTCTATTTTCAATTTTTATATCTTCAAGTCTCATTAATGTATATGGTGACTTTATTCTTATTCCATGAACTGCTCCCATCCACTTTCTCCTTTCCCTATGATATGACATATTAAAATTTATTAAGGAGCCCCTATATAAATCTTTATTATATTCTGAGCTTACTTTAACCAAATTTTATTATGTCTGATTTTAGTCACTCTTCTTCTTGACCATTTGTTTCAAATTTTATTTTTCCCTGATATTTAGAGCATACTAGCCAAGAATCTGTTGTGAGTGCTGGTTTTCCTTCAACTAATGTATCCTCTTTCGTATCACTCCACTCTCCAGCTATCTGAACCAAACACTTTTTCCCTGGCGGAAGCTGATTACCATCTTCTCCTATTAAATAGATATCTTCGCCTTCCTGACATTCACTGCATATTCCAAAATAACTTACATTTTTATCTGCTACATTATCTCCTTGATTCATCATAGGCTTTCCTTTTACATATGACCCATGGCTTACTGGAAGGTTTATTTTTCTTGCATGTGTTCCTTTCTCACACCTCATTTTTGCTCCTCTGACTATATAATAATTATCTCCATCGCTCATTTTCTCACTTCCTAACTTATGTTTATTGCTTCTATTTTATAAATGACTCAATCGTTAATTTAGCCATTCTACATTTTTCTTGTCCCACTCTTTTCTCTAGTATTTCAAAAAATTCATTAAATCCAATTAGCATTGCTGGTACAATAATCTTTTTACCATTTCCTTTTAAAATTAATCTAACATTGTTTCCAGTGCTTTTACATTCTATACTTTCTATTAAATTAAACTTTATAACTTTTTTAAAAAATAGACCTTGGCTAATAATACTATCTTCAGTTATTACTTTTTTTGAAATCTTTAAGTATATTGCCAAAATTATAAATAAAATGCTAAACATTACATTAACTGCTATAAAGGTATTTCTATCTTCTATATCTGTAGCTGTTATTGCTAAAAAAGTAAGTGCTGAAAACATAACAATAAATAATATTACTGCCAAAATAGAGGTAATCTTTGATTCTCTTAATATTAAATTTCCATCATCATCTCTTGCACCTTTTTTCTTTACTGTATCTTTAGTTAATTTTTTTGTTGCTACTCCTGTTAAAAATCGTGTTAAATTAACTTCTATCACAATAATTCATCTTCTTTCTTATCTAAAATCATTTTCTTTTATCTTACTTAACTTCTACTCGTTCAAGCTTTATTCCCTTAAAGTTTCTTCTAAGCAGACTTTCAGCAATGTCTAGCCTTACTATAATTAGTGGCTTTGAGCTTTCCTTTATTTTAAAAATCTTTCTACTTTGTATCTTTTCCTTATTTAAGATAAGTTTTCTTACAACTGTTTTGTTTAAGTTAAGTTCTGCATTCTCACTTAATGCTTCAATTTCTTCTACTATGGGTAAATAATAATTCACCTGCTTATCATGAAGATTATCTATAAGAGCCAAAGTTTTAAACAAAATCCCACTATCATATTTTTCAATTATTTCTCTCATAGGCTTTGATATTAGAAATAATTGATTATCTAAAATATCTAAAAATTCACTTCCTTCGCTTGTGTTAACCTTAAAAACTATTATGTCTTCTATTTTGTGAGCTTTTAACAAATTAATATTTCTAACATCAATTTTTTTAAATATATCTATAAGCCTTGGAGTATTTGTATATCTTTCATCTTGTTTTAATAAAAAATAATCCATAGTTTCCCCTTATCCTTAATATCAATATAAAAATAAAAAACCTTCTAAACCTGTATTTTTGCTATAAATTGTTATCTTTTTTTATTGTTTTATATTTAACTTTAGATATTGGTTTCTTTTTAAATTCTAAAATTTTTATATTGTTTTCTTTTTTAATCGTTATATTAATGATTTTGGTTGTGATAAATAAGTTCTTTGCTGCATGAAAGTTCATCATTGTAGCAAAGCCACTTTTTTTATATGTGTATCTTTTTTTCTTTATAAGAACTTACACTCTTAGGTTTTTAAGTTTTTATATTGTTAACTTTTTATATTATTATATTAATGATTTGAATTGTGATTAATAAGTTGTTTATTGCAGATAAGTTCCGTATTGCAGCATAGCTGCTCTTTTCTAAGGTGTATATATTATCTCTGCTTCATCCATGTACTCACCTGCAAGTATTTTTATATCATCGGCTTTTTCCATTTCATCATAGGCAGGTGTAGTAACAAATTTTTCAACTGTGTTTTTTAAAAATTCAACTGCTAATACATGAAACTTATTAACTTCTCCAAGCATTATGTTTTCTACATCCATATCAGTAATAGTTCTTCCATACATCTTCTTCTTTTCTTTTAGTTCTCTTATAAAGTCAAAAAGAGGAACATAGAGAAAGTTTAAATCCAGATTAGTGCTGGTCTCTTGTTTATCTAAAAACCAATTTTCATCATACAAATCAACTCTATATTCCCCTTCATATTCAAGAATCTTTGTCATAAGTAACGAAAAGTAAATGTACTTAATTTCACCTTTAATCTTCTTTTTCTGAAGCTCTGTAGCTTTCTTACATATATCTTCAAAGGATATCATTAAATTTTCTTCTATAGCTTCCTTATCACTCTTATAAATTTCATCAGCTTCTAGAAATTTATAGGCCCATTGATCTACAACGTACTTTTCATTAAATTCCATTAACACTTTTTCTTTATCTATCTGCTTTAACATATTGAATTTTCCCTCCCTTCTATTTTCTAATTTCTTTTTATATCTACTTACAAATTTCATTATTCATTTACTAATTTTGTCATCTATTTAACTATACCTGTTTAGAGCTTTATTCAATTTTAACCTTTCCTCCACTCATGGTTACATCATCCTGTATGTTAATATTAGCCCCTCCCTGAGTTAGAGCTACTCCTCCTCCGCCTTGAATTGACACCTTACCTCCTCCTGTTATTTCAATATCCTGCTGCGCATCTAAAACTATTTTTTTATCACTTTTAACTTCTATTCCACCATCATCAGTAAGTCTCATAAGAAGATTTCCTCCTCCAATTATTTCTACTGCGCCTGGTTTCATTACTATCTGCTTTCCATATTTTGTTCCAATATTTTTTTCAGATGGATCACTTCGTTTTTGTGAATTACTACTTTTTAAATTTACAGAGCTTATGGCATATGCATTTTTTTCTTCATTATCTGGAAAATATAACCTTATAGCATCTCCGACCTCAGGCATACAATACCAGCCTGTCCCATCTTCTGAAGAATAAACTGTAGAATATTCAAACCATCTTGCAGCAGAACTATCTTGGCTTCCATCTATTTCTAAACTTATTTTCACTTCATCATTTTGAGTTGCTGAAACTGTTCCATTTAAAGATATTCCAACTATTTTGTTATTATAAATTTTCCTTACCTTTATTCCCTTTTCATCTCTAAGTTCATATTTATTTAAGAAAGCTCCATTTTTAAGTTCCATTACTGATTTATATACATAAAGACTTCTACCTTTAAAGTTCACTAAGTTACATAAATACATTATCGTATTTGTGGTGACTTCATAGCTTATTAAATTAATATCATCTAAATCACTAACATCGTTTTGTGCTTTGAGCTTGTATTCTTTTAAACCTTTTTTTATGGAATAATTATATTCATTTAAATCATAAGTCTTATAGCACCCTGAATTTCCTATAGAATACTTAATATCGCTTAAATGACATTCAGATACTACTGGCATGTTAAAGTGCGAAGATAATCTTTTTATAAATTCCCAATCGGTTTCTTTATATTGAACTATAAATTTATCAATTTTAGCTCCTTTTGTGATATTGTCTGACATTTGAATATTGCTGTATCCGCTGTCTACTATTCCAAAAATATCTCCATAAGTACTGTCTTCATCTTGAAAACTTCTAGTTACTTTTTTAATATCCATAAGAAAGGTTCTGCTTAGAGCTTCTATTTCCATGGTTCTTACATCCTTATCCGCATTAACAGAAATATTAGTAACTACACCTTGAAATATATTTGTTACAGCGTTATTCTCATCTTTTAAAGATAATGAAATGTTTGAATCTTCATCAGCTCTTTCAACATACGTATCAATATTTTCTTCATCAATAATCCCACATACGTAAAGTTTTGCATGTTCATTTAATTCCCTTATAACTTTAAGCTTTGTTATTTTTTGAAACTTATATGGTTCTATTAAAATATCACCTTGAGTATACATATATCCTTCACTCATTATTCATCATCCTCCCCATTTTCTTTTTCTACCTTTATATTCCTAATAACTTGAAATGCAACGTCCCTCCAATCCTTATAATCTTTATATAAACAACTAAAAGTTCCCATTAATGTTTTTTCTTTAAATTCAAGAAAAAACATTAAATTATATATAAAATCATCTATTGCAGAACTCTTGAATTCAAAAAATCCTACATTTTTTGAATCAACCTCAATTATCCCATCCTCATAAAACACATTTGCAGGATTTGTCTTTTTTATTATCATCTTCATTCCATCTTTTAGTTCTTCTACTCGTTCTTCATCTAATGGACTATCAATTATATTTAAAGTTACTGCAATACTTCCCTCTTCATTACTTCTTATTATTTCTGGTCTACTTTCTGATGGATACTTCAATTTTCTAACTTCTAAAGGCATTTCCTCAAAGTCTTTTGGAATATAAATCTTTAACTTATCCTCAAAAAAACATTTTTCCTCAAATTCATAATATCTTTTTCCAATTTTAATGGGATTACCATCACAAATATTTTGTATCTCTTCTCTTTTTTCCATTTCATTTAAGAAATCTAAAATCTTTTCATCAACTCTTTCTGACATATATCCTTCCTCCTTTAATTTCATATACAACTTCTATTAAGATAAATTTTCATTATTGATTCTTTCTAACTTTAAATTTTTATGATAATGTATAGTGCCTCTTATTCCTTGAAAATACTCTATTGTAAAAAATACCATTATTGCTAAACCAACTAAACTTCCATTGCTGAATAATATAATAATCTTATTTATAATGTAGTAAAAAAATAATATAATTGCACATACTCTGCTTTTCTTACTTATTCCAAAAGCTAGTCCAAATATTATAATTACCTCTAATAATTCATATAAATCCAAACCTAAATTCCAAATTCCTAAAACCGATAATATAGTTAATAAAATACCTATAATCCCTGATGCTATTGCTAAAATATACGCCTTTTTTATATGCATTAATGCACGCTCAGTACCCATAAAGATCCCCCTTGTTACCCTTAATCTATAAGTATCTTTTTAAATCTTCCATTACCTCTGCGCCCATTACCTCTTGCTCCATCTTTAGCACTTTTTAATACTTCTAAAAGGTACAAGTATAAATTCTCATTATTATACTCTTTCATCTCAATATCTAATTTGTTTACTAGATAACTTATTATTATTTCTTTTTGAATGGCATCCTTGCTTTGAACACACATCATTGCAAAGGATATATCCCAGGCTTCACTTAAATTACACTCTAATAATTCTCTTCCAAATCTTCTTAAAATTTCAGGACTTAAGCTACTACTTCCATAAGCTGCGTAAGGAGCATATATTGTATTTACCGTATCGTATTCTGTGCTTAAATCAATAAAATCTGTATGATCTGCTCTAAGCTTTGCACCCGCTCTTAATTTAAACCTACAGATTTCAATCTCATTTTCTTTAATATCTAACTTTTCATCTAGATAAATTTCCGTTGAATTTATTTTAAAATCGCTATCCTGTATTTCAGGTAAGAATTTTATTTTTAAAAGCATAAGCTTATTATTACAGGTATATTCAACCTTGATATCTTCTTTTAAAAGATAAATCACATCTTGATATTTTATTATTCCTTCCAATATCCTTATGTAGTTATCAGAAACCTCTATCTCGCATCCGCAGATTATTCCATTAGAATATCCCTTAATCCTCGCATCAAAAAATCCCCTTGGAAAATTTCTAAGCTCCTCCAGCATCTCTATTTTTAAAAGTCGTCCGCTATTAAAAAGCGGATAATTATTTTGAAACACCTTTCTTCCCTCCTTTTCATCCAACTCTCACAATCCATATCTTACAAGCAAATTCTTAAACAAAGAACCCAAAAGTTATTCTTTAAATCTTTTATTCAGTTAGCAGAACTTTCACTCAATATACTTATGATTTGATGATAGTCGCTTACTCTATAAATATCCACCAAACACATTTGAATCAAATTTTCTCAGATATTCTTATATTCTTATATTCTTATATTCTTATATTCTTAACTTCTAAAATTCTTAAGAATATATATTGTAATATTCTGAAGAATATATATTCTTCAGAATATTTAAGAAATCAGATACATCTTTCTAAAGCAAGCATTTGAAAATCTCGCTGCCAAAAGCACCTTCTTCTATAAAACTTCACCCACTCAGTACTCATTTCTACCAATAAAGTTCAGTCACATACCAGAAATATTGATCATGCTTTTATAGAATTCTACATCCAGTAATTTATTATCTATGTTTCATATTCAATGCACTCAAAATGGATACTTCACCAGAAATCAAATACATTTTTCTGAAGCAGGCATTTGAAAATATCACTGCCAAAAGCAGTTAATGGAAGCTTGTTCTAGATTAGCTTGTCATACTGAAAGTAGGAGCATGCTAATGTAGGTGCAAGCTTCCATTTAGTGCTTTCAGCGATATTTTCATAAGTCCTGCGGAAGAACAATGTATTTGATTTCGGCATTTTCACCTGAACTTATTTAAGTCCATCAAAGAAGTTTCTCTCCCATTTATCATTTTCAAAGTAGAAGAACTTTTCTTGTCCTATATAGAGTTCCTCTTCTTTTCTTAAAATGGCTAACACATAAAATCCCCATAGCTCTTCTTCTTCCCATACAAAGAATTTCACTTCATTATTTTCTATATTATCTGTTTCATGCTGATTTATATTTGGATATCTTTCTCCTATTTTCTTTGCGTTTGTCTTTTCTAATTCTTCCTCATTAAATTGATAATTGTATTCGTATTTCACATTATCATTGCTATCTTTTAAATATAATTTAAGTAGAATTCTATCCATGAACCTAGAAATAAACCCTTTATTTATTTCCCTGCCTTTAATTAGTGTTTTTTGTTCTCCAGCATGAGTGTAGGCTGTTAATAAATATGGAAGAGTAGGCTTTTTACTTTCTATATTTATATCCGCATAGCCAAAATTCTTATCATATAAATATTTTAGAGCTCCTTTAAGACAGGATAATTTTAATTCATACTCCTCTTTAACTTCCTTTTTGCTCTTATTTATTTCAATTATTTTTCCAGGTATAAATTCTTTTAGTGCATCTCTAAATATATCTACCTTACATGATTGTCCTGTTAGTTTGATTAGAGAATAATCGTATAACTCATCATTTTCATATAACTTTTCTAAAAATTTCTTTATTATGTTATAAACATCACCTTTTATTAAGGTTTCAATTTCATAGATACTAAGAGTTATACTTGGAGCTTCCTTTACCACCTGTAGAGTTCCTTTGTTAATGTAAGATAATTTCCATTTATCAAAATTTATTATATTTTCATCTAAATTTGTATCTTCCTTAGACGTTAATAAAACCTTTAAAATATCTGGATTGGAGAAGAATAATTTCTTTACTTCTTCTGCTAGATCAAATAAGAAATAGTAATTACTTCTCACCTTACAGTAATCTTCTTTACTTCTTGTTTCATATAGCTGAAATTTTGTTGGAATTACTGCTTCTGCCTTTTCGTATTCTTCATTTAAAGTTTCGTATAATTCATTAATCCCAGATTTATCTATGAATCTAAATATATCTATATTGAATTCATCCATTATTGCTTTTTTTAATTCACTCTTAGAATTGCTTAAAGCATTTGCCATTAATATTTTTATTAACTGCAATATTCTAAAAGTAAGATTATTTCCTCCAAAGTCCGTATCTCCATTTTCATAGGAGGTTTCTATATCTAATCTGTAAGAGACTCTGCTATTTGATATGCTAAAGCTACAGCCAGTAAGATCAGTAGTTCCCCCTCCACAATCTATAATTAAAGCTTTATACCATTCACCTTGAACATATTTCTTCTTTTCAATCAAATCTGAAATAGTGTTATAAAGTACAGCTGCACTTTCTTCTAATATATTTGAACTTTCAACGGTATAATCACTTAAAACATCTTTAAATAATGTATGGAATTTATATTTTTGCTTTGATGGACAGGATATATAGATATTTTTAAACTTACATTTAAATCTCTGCTGTGCTAAAGATATAATGTACTCTAGATATGCTTTTATAATGTCTTTTCTTTTTATAAATGTAGTTTTATTCTTTACATCAATTACTTTTTCACTTTTTTCAAAGTCACTTATCCATCTCTTTATGTCATAAAAAAGACTCATTCCATCATCTACATATCTTCTTCTTGCCTCAATCATTGCATCATGCCCAAAAGCATATTCTATTTCATCTTCTTTTATATTCTTAACACCTACAATACTCGGTATAAGTGGTGTTATTTCTAAATTTTCTTTGCTCTCATTTATTATTTTTACGAATTTTACTTTATCATTTTCGTAATCTGCATATTCTCGATTATCAGTTAAATTTTCATTTAATCCTGGAAATATTTCCTTATCTATATAAATACCAGCAGTTGTATTTGATGTTCCAAAATCAATTGCAAGTGGCATTTTTGTCTCTTTTAATGGTTTAACTTCAAATTGTAATATAGGCAGCGAAGTAAACTTTATATTATAATCAACTTCTATATTATCTCCTTCATAAGTATCATAAATAGTCTCTGAATCCTTTTCCGAAAAAAATAGAAGGCTATAATGCTTACTTTCAGATTCTCTTGCCTCTATATATTCACCTTTAGTTAGGTAGTATTCTTCTTTATTATTCTGTATCAATTTTTTAATGTTAAATATAGTACAAACCTTATAATTACTATCAACTAAAAGAACATTGCCTTCTTCTAACTTTTCGCTGCTTCTTAAAATATAATTATCATAAATTTCAAGAGCTAAGTTTTCATAAATAGTGATCTTACCTGGATAATCTATATATCTATTATTAATCACTTCTTTATTGCTTCTGCTTAAAAATCTTTCAACTCTTTCAATTCCTCCAACTAAGTAATTCTTTATGAGTTTACTTTCCTTTTCTCCTCTGTATTTCATTATGAGTCTTATAAGTTCTTCTTTATCAAGAGGATTAATTATACTCTTTACTAACTTTTCTTTATTACATATTTCTCTTAATTGAAAAGTTGTCATGAGCCTTAGATTTTTTTCTTTATACTTAATTTTTTTAATATGCTCTTCATTTCCTTTATGCAACTTGTATGAATATAAACTCATCTTTATCCTCCTAAACTGTTAAAACATATGAAACTAAGATTTACTAAAATCAATGTCTTTATCTTGATATACCTTATTCAACCATAACTGCCTCATTGATTTTCATAGTGTCATTAAGTCCAATAATCCCAAAATGCTTATCCCAAAATATTAATGGCTTCATATTTATTGGCAAAAATGTATCTACTATAGAGCTTACTTTGTTTTCAAGCTCTACCTTTTTTATCTCATCTAGATAAATATAAATATTTTTAGGCTTTTCCTTGCTGGAATAAATTATGCTTTTTTTGAATATTTCCTTGAAAATCTCTTTGAACAATTGAATTGAAGTTCCTGTTTTATATAAAGTTATAAAGCCATTCAATAAGATATCTACTTCCTCTTTATTGAAGTACATTATATTTTTCTTTAATTTTTCTCCAAACACGTTATCTAATATATCCTTATATAAAAGCTTCTTATATATTTCTGTTTTACATAGTCCGCTTTTTAAGTCTAGTTCCCCTAAATAATGCAATAATATATCTAAAAGCGCTTCTCTTAACTCTTTGCTCTCTTGAAAATTTATATTAAATAAATCTTTAAAAATCTCGTAAAATCTATAATATTCATTTACTTCGATAACATTATCTTCTGGAAGAGAATTTGAATTTAAATTATCAAGAGCAATTTCCATATATGGACTGCATACATCAGCTTGAACAAACTTAATATCTTCTCTAGGAATGGTTTCTTCATCTGCTTTTAGAAGCACTTCCCAAATATAATTCATATCAATCTTCCTTCACACTTATATTCTGGATATATAAATTGAACTTCAGATACTAAGAAACTTAAAATATCCTTGTTTAAATAATTTTCCTTATCGGCTGGCTCAAAGTATAGAATAAGAGATTTTTTTATATTATCTTCCCTTATTTCATCAATAATGAAGTTATTTACTTCATAAGTGTGATTCTGCTCTTCTTTGGAATTTTCCATAAGTGAAATATCATGAAACTTTAAGTATTTTGAAGCCTTAAATGAATTTATAAGTCTTGAGAGCTCAGTTTTTGTTTTTATTGTATATGATTTATCAAAAGCTAATTTATTAGAGAAGTTTATACTAACTTGATTAGTCATAAGTTCATACTCATATTTCTTTTGATCGTTTTTATCAGAGTTAATAATACTCCATAAATTCCACTCTATAGAATCCTTAATATTAGAAGATATTATTACTGATTCTTTTGTAAACATAGCCCAATTAATATCTGGATTCTTACTATCTATTAGATATCCGTTATCTTTTCCTTCTTTTTCAATTGAGATATCATGTTCGTACCCTACTTTATCGATACACGGCATTGGAAAACCGCTACATTTTATGCTTAATTCCTTTACGTTCCAAAGTGGAACCATATTATATTTAACGTACTTGCTATAATCCCCGAAATCTATCTCAATTTCAATTATCTCTTCATCCTCTTGAATTTTATCTTCGCAGCCAATTAAAAATAAATCTGCTATCTTATGAATATATGGATTATTAATTGTTGTCCATGCGATATTGCTGTTTATAAAGCTTTTATATAATCTCTCTATTTTGCTTTTATACTCATGATTTTCCTGAACTTTAAAGTGAGCTTCATAAGTTTTCTTATCTGTTTTTATTACTCCCTTTATATTAGAATTTCTACTGATAAATTCTTTAAAAATCAAATAATCACATTTAAGAAAAACCTTGAACAGCTTCTTACTTTCTTTGGCTTCAAGCACTTTTAAAATTTCTTTAGTATCGTATACTTTTTCTTCTGTATCTTCTAATAACATAGGAAATAGAAATTCATCAGTTATATCAAGCCTGTCTCTTTTAACTATAGTTGAATAGATATTGTATTTTTCTTTTATATAATGTAATTCGTTAAACACTCTTTTTTCTAATCCATTAATTCTATTGTTTGAATGTTCCTCTAACTCTTCAAATACACTATTCATTATTTTTTTAAGTAGGACTCTGTCATTTAGATCTTTTATTTCACTTAATTTCTCATAAATTCTATTCTCCATATTTCCACCTACATTTACCTATTAGTTTATTTAGATATATCTCAAACTTAACATCTCTTAAATTATTATTATGACTTAGCAGAAGCCTTATCTATCGCTGTGATTTTTTCCGTTACTTTAGCTAGATTATCTGCATCTCCCAAGCTGTTATATGCGTCCTTAGCTAAAAGATATAATACTTTTGCTGAAGCACTATCACCAGCTGCATATTTTGCATCAGCCGCCTGTGCATATTTATCAGCTTCACTTTTTTTATCTGAAGTTTCACTGATTTTTTTATCCATAAGAGCTATTTTGTCCACTAATTCATCAGCTGAACTAGTGTCACTAGCATCCTCAAATGATTTCTTAGCTAATTCATAATACATTTTTGCACTTACATAATCACCTGCTGTATATTTTAAATCTCCATTTTTTCTAAGATCTATAGCTTTGCTTTCCTTATCTTCTGCAGCTTTTTTATCATCTTCTGCCTTCTTAGCTGCATCATCAGCTGCTTTTTTACTATCATCTTCAGCTTGTTTCTTATCTGCTGCAGCCTTATCATCATCAGCCTTTTTTTGTTTTGCATCGGCTGCCTTTTGATCATAAATCTTTTGAATTTTATCCATTGCTTCTTTTTTTTCATCTTTTAAGTAATAATCTACTGCTAAATCTTTTACGTCTAAATAATTTTTTAATGCACCATCTAAGTCATTATCATCATACTGCTTATCTGCTAAAGTCAATAAATCCGCTACTTTTACACATTCTTTTGCAATATCTATTTTCTTTAATACATAGTCACTTCCAGCCTCTTCTGCTTCTCCTGACTTTTCTAAGGCTAGTACATATTTATCTAACGCATCATCATATTTTTTTCCTTCTAAATCTTTATCTCCATCTAATACTATTTCTGTATATTTATAATCTTCAGTTAAATTATCAATATCATCTTTAAGTTTATATTTCTTCGCTGTATCTAAAGCTTTCTTATATTCCTCATCTGCTTTTTCTATATTACCGTTCTTTATATATTCTTCTGCGTTTTGTTTACCTTCGTTAACAGATGCAATAGCTTCCTGTTTTCTATTTTTATGAATTATAAATGCCCCTACTCCTATTGCTATAACTAAGAGTAAGAGTATTGCAACTATTATAGCTATTTTTATTTTCTTGCTTCTTTTTGGGTCTATGTATGACTTTTCTACAAATGTTAATGCTAATGTATAGTTCTCTATTTCCTTCAGCTGCTTTGACAAAATCATTTCTTCAATATTATCAGTAACTTCTTTAGGTTCCTTTGCACCTTCTAGTGAATCCTCTATCTCCTTAGCATCGCAATTCTCCCATATTCCTTTTGTAAGAATTGCAAATGCATCTCCATCAGAAAGTTTAATTTTTTTTGATATATAAATTTTATTTAAATTATCTTGTCCTAAATACGAAGAAAGATTATTTCTCTCAAAATGTTTTGACATTGCATCTGATGGAATCATTTCATCATCTACTAAATTTTGAGCTAACGACTGATCCTTACTCTTATACTTTAAATATCCATCCTTAAAGTAGTAAAATCTAGTATTTCCTATAACTGAATATATTAATTTACTATAATTAGTTACAACTACTGTAATTGATGCTTTTAATCTAACATTCCTACTGCTTCTTATTAACTCACTATTTGCATCCTTTAAGTATTTTCTTAGAATGAATCTATTCATAGTTGGCTTAGCTGTGAAATCTCTAATAAATGTAGTCACTGCAATTTTTGCGCTTTCTAATTCCTTATCTTCATCGATTCCATCAGCTACTACATAACATGCATAATTATCTAATTCAGCGAATGCAAAGTAATCTTTATTTTGTAGAAAAGTTCCTTCTTCTGATATAAAGCTTGTCTTAAACTTCGAGTTTAACTTTCTCATTATCGTCCACCCTAACTTAGTTTTATTAGTTTAAATAAATTTGGTTTTATCCTTAAAAGTTTTTATTTTTTACCGCAATATCTCATAAGCATAATGCTGCCATTGCAATTATTTTTATTATTATCTTTAACGTTCTCCATTATTTGCCCACAAATTTCATTTATATTAGCTTTTTTGTTTCCTAAAATTCTTTCAATTTCTATCCATCTTAACCCTTCATATACGCCTCTGCTCATGAGTATTATTATGTCATTTTTCTGAAGTTCAATTGGGCTTTCAGAAATTTCTATATCTCTAAATGATTCTTGTCCAATGTAATATAGAAGTTTCTTTTCCTTTAGCGCATATAAAGCTTCGTCTTTTTGAATTTTCCCATTATAATATTCTTTTTTTGCTACTTCACTTATTGAATGACCTTTACTTAGTTTTACAAGTTCTTTATTTCTAAAAATGGCTAGCATAACATCTCCAACTAGAGCGTAAGATAATAAATTATCATATATTATTACACTAAGTACACTTGCTCCGCCCTTATCCTTTTCGACTCTTTTTATAATTTCACGGCTGGCTTTATTAAAAGCTTTCTTAAAAAAGTATGTTATCTTTTCCTTGTTTCCTTCCTCTTTAAATAACTTACTTATTGTTTTTACAGCCACAATGCTTGAAATTCTTCCTGCCTCATTTTTTCCTAGTCCATCTGCTAAAACTGCCATGGTTCCATTTGATTTATTTACTACTTCTAAATAATCCTCTTGTATTTCTTCATTCCCAATAAATATTTCATTTGCTATCTCTAATTCTTGCTTATAAATTCTTCTTATTATAAAATTCCGTGCTATTAGTAAAAGGATTAATACTGCTAATAGTAAAAATATAAATTTCAAATTTGAGTAATCATTAATATTAATCATATTATATATACCTACTTATTATCTCCCCATTCAAAATGCTCTCCACAAAATGGTACAAAAAGAAATTTGCTTTTACCAAGCTCAATTACATCATATGGTGATAATTCAGATGGCATGTAAGCTGGTTCTTCATTTAAATAAGCAATACCTGATGAATCCCCAGGTAATAGGACATTATTATTTTTCTTGGGATCATATACGATTATTGCATGATTTCTAGCAGCAATTCCATTATCCCCTATTATTTGAATATCCATATCATCTGATCTACCAATAAAGTTTTTCCCGCTTTTTATCTTATAATCCTTACCAACCCTTGTACCTTCAATACATACAAGCCATCCACAAACTGGTTCAATTTCTTGGTATAAAAGATTAGTTTCTATATCCATTTTTTCTTGAACTGGTTCTGGTCTTTCCTTTGTTGAAGTATCTATATTACAATATGGACATATAGTTCCATAACGCCTTTCACTAAACATATGACCATTGGGACATCTAATAAGACCCATTTACCTCACTCCATTTCATTTAAGTAAAAGTTAACATTTCAATGTATTTCCTATTAATTAAGTAACTTTTATTTTCCTTGGCTCATCTAAGTAAAAGTTTAACCTTAGAAATAAATAGAATATCTCCTCTTTTTAATTCACAAGGAGCATCTTTTACAATTCTATATTTTGTATCATCAGCAGCTTTCTGGATTACAAGTCCAGCATTTTCTGATAAATCTTCTACATACCATCTTCCTGATGCATAATTTAATACTGCATGCTCATTTTCTATAAATTTAGAGTAAATTGAAGTACTTAAATCTATAAGCATTTCATCACTCCTACCATTTTTCCCAATAAGAAATGATATTCGCTCTCCTATATCCCAACTTCTTATAATTTCATTCTCTTCGTTAACTAGCTCAATTTTGCTTATATTACTTTCATCTTCCATTATTTCTTCTTTGTGCAGTTTCTTGTATAAACTGATAAATCCCCATACACCAAATCCCATTACAATAACAATAATTAATGTTCTTATATAAATTGATTGTATTGTGATATATGCAACCACACATATTAGTGCAATTATTACGCCTATAAATACATTTATTATCTGCATTGTCACTAACAGCTTATTATTAAAATTCATATTATTTTCTTCTTTCAAAGTAATTCACTCCATTACTTCTTATTTATCTAATAGCTAGCATCTGTAACCATTCTCTTTTAAATTGAGAATTTAAGCTGCATGCTCTCAGACGATATCCCCTTTGAGGGTATCAGTCAAACTAATTTCAGAAAGAGCATAAAACTCTACCCGAAAAGCTTCACTTTATATTAAAAAAGCTATCAAACATTTTGCTTGTATCTATTGGATTCTTTCCCTTTTTTAACTTTTCTTTATTAATATCATTGCTGTTCGCGTTAAATCCAAAAAAATTTTCAAAATATTTATTTAAGTTTTCTATACTTTCACCTTTATCTTGATATGTCTTAGTCTTGTCTTCTCTACGTGATTTATTTTTTGTTTCTTGATTATTCTTTTCTTTAAATATTTCTTGATCATATTTTTTTCTTGATTCTTCTTTGCTTAAAAGTTCATAAGCTTCATTTACTTCTTGAAATTTTCTTAAGGCATCCTTATCATCTTTATTTCTATCAGGATGATATTTCTTAGCCAAACTTCTAAATGCTTTTTTTATTTCATCATTACTAGCATTTATTGATACATTTAATACTTTATAATAATCTTTCACCTTACACCCCATCTTTTAAGAATGATTTTAGTGCTTCTACGTTATAGTAAAAGATTTTTCTTTTGGAGTTAAGCTCCAAAAGAAAAATCAATTTAATTTTAAGATTAAGCGCTATATCCGCCCTCTATTGTAACTGTACTTAGCTTGTCTTTCTTTTGTCTTACAACAAGTTCAAAAGTACCTATACCTTCAGTATCTCCAAATGTTTCTTTATAATCTACTACAAAGGCATTAGGATAAGTTATTTTTCTTATAATTTGATCTGCTGAAATTACTTCTACAGTTACTTTTCTATAACAGTCAGCTTTTTCTGCTGGTACTAATGACCATGTACCCATTTTTCTTGTGCTATCAAATGGATCTCCATCAACTGCTGTTAAGATCTTACCTTTGATAACCATTGTGCTTCCTACATCTTTTGATCTTGCATTTGAATCTTCTGGCGTATCTGTAATAAGTTTTACTGTTTGAACACTTTCTATGCTAAGATCTATTGTTTCTGCGCCTTCAATTTTTACTTTAAATCCCATTTATTAAAATCCTCCTTATTTTAATTTTTATTCAGCAAAACCGCCTTCAAATTTAACGCTAGCAGTTTTGTCCTTCTTTTGTTTAACATACAATCTAAATGTACCAACACCTTCTACATCACCAAAATCTTCTTCGTATTTAACTACAAATGCATTAGGTAAAGTAAATTGTCTTACGATTTGAGAAGCAGAAATAACATCTACTTTAACGTTTCTATAACAATCAGCCTTTTCTGCCGGTACTAATGACCATTGTGCTAGCTTAATTGTAGTATCTGCTGCCTCCCCGTTTACTGGTGTCAAAATTTTACCAGCGATTTCTAATGTTGTTCCTAAGTCTGTTGAACGTGCATTAGAATCATCTGGTGTATCTGTTTTAAATTCTACAGTTTCGATACTTTCGATGTTTAAATCAATACTTTCTGCGCCCTCAACTTTTACTCTAAATCCCATTTTTGAGCCTCCCTTTATTTTTATTTATAATTAAAATAGATTTTTAATCTATTATAATTAGCCAACTTGACTGTGTGCATCATTACGTGTAATCTCAACTTCTAAGTTCTTAACGTTTCCGTTAAATACTAAGTCAATATTACATGTTCCATTCTTTTCATTTATTACAAAGTTAATATCATCACCATCTTTTACTATGGCATTGGTATATTCTTTATGAGCCACCCACTTACTCTTAACACTAGTAGGATTATTGCTAAAGAATTTAATAATATTATCTTCTTTGAAATCATTAGTATAGAATCTCAATATTCTTTCTATATATGTTGTTACTAGTGTTTTATATATTGATTCAAAATCATTTTCGGTAGCCTGTAAGCTTCTAGCTTTATAAACAGTAATTTGTTTTATATCTTTACCTTCAAGCTTTGCATTTTCAGATGAAAAGACAAAACCGAAATTTTTTTTATTTATTGAATTTTTAATTTCATTTGTAAAACCAGATATTTCTTTTGCTAAAGTAGTTGTTATCTTTAAGGCATTAGAACCTGATTCTATATCAAATCTAACTCCTGGATATTCGCTATATATATCTCCAAAATACTCTCTTAAATATTCTGGGCATTGGTATGCAGCTACAACTCCAGCTGCTATATATGAACTTCCAATATAGACCCCTTCAATCCAAAGTTTTAGAATATCTTCTTTTTCTTTAGATAACTCTGCAGAGCCTTCTTCAGAAAGCACCATTCTTTTATCTAATACAACCCCAGATTTTTCCTTTGGAATAACTGTGAAATTAGGTATACATGGAATTGCAAATTCACTATAAGTGTTATGCATAAGTGGTTCACATTTATCCACAAATTTTTCAATTCCGGCTGTTGCTACATGGTTGAATGTAGTATCCTCTCTTGGTTCAAAACTAAAGAATATTTGAACACGATACTTTTTAACTGTATCTAAAAGCGTTGCTAAATCTTCCATAGAATTTGAATCTGTTTTCTCTACTTGCTTATTAGCCTTGAATCTTTCTCTTCTAACCTTATTTTTACTTTGACCTTCAAGCTCAATTGATGGAACTACTCCAAACCAAATTGTGTTATCAAAGTCATTTTTATCATTTACTGAGCTTAAATAAGTATTTAATCTTGGTAAGTTTTGAGCATTTACTAATCTGCTAAGCTTTGTATTTGTAACTAACAAACTTGGCTTCATTCCCTTGTTCTTTGTCTTGTATTGATCAAAAAACATTTTAACGCCTAATATCTTCTCTATCAGTGGCTTAACTGTCTTTATGAAATCATCCTTAGATGTTTTGTAGAAATCTAAATATGTGTTATAATTGCTTACTTCTACACCTAAATCAACAGAGCTTTCCATAGTAGATGCTAAAGGACAAAAAGTTCTTACTACTAAGCTTTTTACATACTCTGACTTCACTTCATTTACTTCATCATAATCATCTTCAAAAGCTTCAATAAGTCCCATATTGGCTTTATCATCTATAGCAATCAATGATGTTTCTTCTACCTTTGGAGCTTCTAATACTTTTAACTCACCATCTTCTCCCATGCTTAAAACGCCTAGTTTAAGAGGTTCATTTGAATTATTCTTATCTTCTCCTCCAAGAAGTAACCTTGTTTTTATATCTTCAATAGCAAGTGGTAACATTGCCATTATGTTATTATAGTTTGAGCTAGCTTCTTCAAACATAACATTAAGCTTGTCCCCTAGATCAAGTTTGCTTGGATCTTCATCATCTAAAGCTTCATATTGGCTATATGTATATTGAATTTCCTTTCTAGTTTGTTTTATATCATCCATTACTTTTTTAGGTGATATCATATCCAATAGATTTTCAAATTTAAAATCTACATTAGCAATACCTTGAGCTCTCTTTGTGTCAATTAATGTGAATAACATTTTTAAGAAATCATTTGACTTATTAATTGGAATTTCTGTTATTAGTTCACTTGGAAAGTTCTCAGGCTTTTTTAACGTATACATTACTTTTTGATTAGTCGCATTATAGAAAGAATATACAACTGGTGAGAACTTATCCAAAAATTCATCAAAACTATTAACTAAAAGAAGTTCATTAATTTCTTTTATCTTATCGTCATTTAAACTGTTTAACCCTTTTGTATCACCTATTATAGTAATTAAATCTAATTTTTCAGGGTTTATTTCCTCAAATAATATTGTTCTATTGGTTTGGTTTATAACATCCACTTTATAATCCTCCTATATTGTAAAATTACTTTTTAATCGAACTCGTTTAATATGATCCCTCTTACCCCATTATAAGTAGTTTTGCATTATTATTTATCCCTGATAATATTTTTACATATTAACGAAATTATGTAAATTAACCCAGAATAAAACGCCAATATTCAGTAATTAAACGTTAATATAATGGAATAAAACGCATTTTATCCTCTTTTCCGCTTAAATATTCTTTTAATTCCTTAATATGTACGTTTCATTCTTTTAATATTGTATTTTAAATTAATATGATATATAATTTTCTACTAAAAAAATAGCTGTCTAAAAGCAGGAATAAAATCCTATTTTTAGACAGCTAATTTATGTTTATTTTTAATTATATTTTCAAAACTTTAACCAAATTATAATTTACAATCTAGCTTTAAAATCTTCATATCCAAATTCTTTTATTACTTCAATACCTTTTTCTTCACTATATTTTACAATTGCAGGAAGATTAACTCCATTAAAGGTATTATTTTTAACCATTGAGTAAATAGCCATATCGCAAAATACAAGTTTATCACCTGGCTTTAAAGGTTCTTTAAATGAATAATCTCCTATAATATCACCTGCAAGGCAAGTAGGACCACCAAATCTATAAGTAAATTCGAATTCATTTGGCTTTCCAGCACCTATTATATTAGGTCTATATGGCATTGCAAGTACGTCTGGCATATGACATTCCGCTGAAGTATCTAGTATAGCTATATCCATTCCATTTTTCATAGTATCTAATACTGTTGATACAAGGAATCCTGTATTTAAAGCAATAGCTTCACCTGGCTCAAGATATACCTGTACTCCATATTTATCTTTTATAAACTTAATAGATCTTATTAGTGTTTCTATATCATAATCTTCTCTAGTAATATGATGACCACCACCAAAGTTAATCCACTTCATTTTCTTGATGTACTTTCCGAATTTTTCATCCACTACTTTTATTGTACGTTCAAGGGTATCTGAATTCTGTTCACACATTGTATGAAAATGCAATCCATCTATACCTTCAAGATCTTCTTCTTCAAAGTTAGCCAAAGTAACTCCCATTCTTGAATTTTCAAAACATGGATTATATATATCTGTTTCTATCTCTGAATACTCAGGGTTAATACGAATAGCACATTCGATTTTCTTTCCTTTAAAGTTTTTGACTTTATCCTTATATTTTCTCCATTGACTAAATGAATTAAATACTATATGATCGCTATATTTCATTATCTCATCAAATTCATCTTCTCTATATGCAGGAGAATAAATATGTACTTCTTTCTCCATCTCTTCATATCCAAGTCTGGCTTCATGAAGAGAACTCGAAGTAACTCCTTTTAGATATCTTCCAATCAATGGGAAAGTTGAGTACATAGAGAATGCTTTAGTTGCCAGAATAATATTGGCACCTGTTTCCTTCTGTACATAATCTAAAGTCTCCAAATTCTTCTTAAGAAGTCTCTCATCAACCAAATAACATGGTGATGGTAATTTGCTTAAATCTATATCTTTCATTAAATCACCAAACCTTTTTCTAGTTATAAATTTACAGTAAAAAGTAAGGATGAAAGCCACAGCTTTTCGTGAAAATAAACTAGTTCCAGGAAACTCTAATTAAGACTTCATCCTTATTTTTTCGTTAATATAATAATTTACTAATTTAGTTTAATAAATTAGTATCTAAATCATTCTTAATCTCAGAAAGGGCAGGTACTCTTTTGTGCAGTGTTGCATTTAGAAGATGGCTGTAGGTATTTCTTAATTAGAAGTTGTTCCAAATATGCTAGTTCAAAGCTTGCCTTTGAAACCAGCATTTTGGATGCAACTTCTAATGTTAGAAATCCACAGCCATCTTCTATAGCAACCGAAACAACAGAGTACCTGCCCTTTCAGTCCGTTATTACTTGATTAAAATACTCACAATTTATTCAACTAAAGTTGGATCAAAGCTTTCTTTCCATGGTAATCCCCATTTATTTAACTCTTCCATAAATGGATCTGGATCGAATTCTTCTACATTATATACTCCTGGTTTCTTCCATAAACCTTTCATTACTAAGCTTGCACCTATCATAGCTGGAACTCCAGTTGTGTAAGAAATTGCTTGAGATCCAACTTCTTTATAACATTCTTCATGATCACAAACATTATATACATAATAAGTTTTATCTTTTCCATCTTTCTTACCTTGGAAGATACATCCTATATTAGTCTTTCCTTTAGTTCTTGGACCTAATGATGCAGGATCTGGTAATACTGCTTTAAGGAATTGTAATGGTACTATTTGCTTTCCTTCAAATTCAATTGGTTCAATTGAAGTCATACCAACATTCTCAAGTACATTTAAATGTGTTATATACTTTTGTGAGAATGTCATCCAGAATCTTATTCTCTTAATTCCTTTAATATTTATACCTAAAGATTCTAATTCTTCATGATGTAATAAATACATATCTTTTGGTCCGATTTCTGGGAAATCATAAACTCTCTTTATTTCAAGAGGTTCTGTTTCTATCCATTTCCCTTCTTCCCAATAACTTCCTGGAGCTGTAATTTCACGAATATTGATTTCTGGGTTAAAGTTAGTTGCAAATGGATAACCATGGTCACCAGCATTAGCATCTAATATATCTATATAATTTATTTCATCAAAATAATGCTTTTGAGCATAAGCACTAAATACACCAGTAACCCCTGGATCAAATCCACTTCCAAGTAATGCAGTTAAACCTGCCTTTTCAAATTTTTCTCTATATGCCCATTGCCACTTATATTCAAATTTTGCTGTATCAAGTGGTTCATAGTTAGCTGTATCTACATAATGAACTTTTGTTTCTAAACAAGCATCCATAATTGTTAAGTCTTGATAAGGAAGTGCAAGATTTATAACAACTTCTGGTTTAAATTTATTAATAAGTGCAACTAATTCTGGTACATTATCAGCATCTACCTTTGCTGTTTGTATTTTTGTCTTAGTTTTTCCTTCTAATGAAGCTTTTATTGCATCACACTTTGATAAAGTTCTACTAGCGATACAAATTTCCTCGAACACCTCTGAATTTTGACAACATTTATGAATAGCAACGCTAGCGACACCACCAGCGCCAATAATTAAAGCTTTTCCCATTCCAATTCCTCCAATTTCTTTATAAAATGAAACTTTTCAGACGGAGCTTTATGCTCCAGCTGAATTTAGAATATTGACTTATTATTTTTTGATTATCTTCAAGTCATGAACAAAAAATTTAATTGTATTATCTGATAATTTTTCTAATCAGTAAGTCCATTTAACATATCTCTAACGTAAGTTGGAAGTGCAAAGCACCCTACATGAAGATCTGTATTATAATATTTTGTTTTTATCCCTAACTTATTCCAAGCTTCTGCATCAAAATCCTTTATAGGGTGATACTTTTTTGAAGCAAATCCAAATAACCAATGTCCTGATGGATATGTTGGAATATGTGCTTGATAGACCCTAATGATTGGAAAAAATTTCGTTATTTTTTCATGAGCTTCTTTCATTGCAGCTGCATCATTATCATAGTAAGGACTTTCATGTTGATTAACTAAAATCCCATCTTCTTTTAACGCTTTATAGCAATTTCCATAAAACTCCTTAGTAAATAATCCTTCTCCTGGTCCAAAAGGATCTGTTGAATCAACTATTATTAAGTCATATTCATCTTCTTTATCACGTATAAATTTCAAACCATCTTCATAGAATACATTAACTCTTTTATCATCAAGCTTACATGATGTTAGCGGAAAATACTCTCTACAAATATCAACAACTCTTTTATCAATTTCAACCATATCTATCTTTTCAACTGTGCTGTATCTTGTAAGTTCTCTTATTGTTCCACCGTCACCAGCACCTATAACTAAAACATTCTTAATATTTGGATTAGTTGCCATTGGTACATGAACTATCATATCATGGTAAATAAATTCATCTTTTTCAGTTACCATCATTAATCCATCTAATGTAAAAAACCTTCCGAATTCCTTAGCTTCAAGTACATCTATTCTTTGGAATTCAGTTTTTTCAGTATGTATTTCTTTTTCAACTTTAATTGAAAATCTTACATTTTCTGTGTGTTGTTCTGTATACCATAACTCCATTTACTTGTCCTCCACAACATTAATATTTTCAATTTTAGTATCTTCTGTTCCAGTTAAAAAACAACCTTTTTCTTTTGCATAATTTATGTAGTCCAATATTTCTTTTGTTATTTTTTCTCCTGGAGCAAGAATTGGTATTCCTGGTGGATAACACATTACAAATTCAGCACATATTTTCTCACTGCTTTCATTTAGCGGCACTGAAGTTTTTTGAGAATAAAATGCTTCCTGAGGAGTTAATACAACTTCAGGATCTATATACTCATGATCAAACATACCAATTTTATCTTTTGAATGCAATCTCTTAATTTCAGATAATGAAGATATTAATCTTTCAATTGCAAGACTACGATCTCCAACAGAAATAATAGCTAAAATATTTGCAATGTCTCCCAATTCAATTTGTATACCATACTCATCTCTTAATAGATCATATACTTCTATTCCAGCAAGACCTATTTCTCTAGTGAATACAGATAACTTTGTTATATCAAAATCATAAACTGCATCTCCATCAATTAACTCTTTTGAAAAGGCATAATAACCGCCTATTTTATTTATTTCACCTCTAGCATATTCAGAGATTTGCTTTACTTTATCAAAAATTTCTTTTCCATGTAATACAAGATCTCTTCTTGCCAAATCAAGTGATGACATTAAAAGATATGAACCACTTGTAGTCTGAGTCAAATTAATTATTTGACGAACATATCCTATTGCTAAATCACAATTTAAGAGTAGAAAAGAACTTTGAGTTAAAGATCCTCCAGTCTTATGCATACTGACTGCTGCCATATCTGCCCCAGCATCAACTGCTGATAAAGGCATATTGTCACCAAAATAAAAATGTGTTCCATGAGCTTCATCTACTAATACGTACATTCCATTTTCATGGGCAAGTTTCGTAATTTCTTTTAAATTTGAACAAATCCCATAATAAGTAGGATTATTTACAAATATCGCTTTTGCGTCTGGGTTTTCTCTAATTGCTTTTTTTACATCTTCAACTGACATCCCAAGTGGTATTCCAAGTTGTTTATTTGTTCCTGGATTTATATAAACCGGAATTGCTCCGCTAATTATTAAAGCATTTATAGCACTTCTATGCACATTACGAGGCATTATAATCTTTTCACCTTTTTTACATACACTCATAACCATAGCCTGAACTGCAGAACTTGTTCCATTAACCATTAAAAATGCGTGCTTAGAACCAAATGCATCAGCCGCAAGCTCCTCAGCTTCTCTTATAACCGATACCGGGTGAATAAGATTATCGAGTGGTTTCATTGAATTTACATCTACTGAAAGACATTGCTCTCCCAAGAATTCCCTAAGCATATCATTTCCTCGGCCCTGCTTATGACCTGGTACATCAAACGGAACCACTCTAGCTTTCTTATATTCTATTAATGCTTCATAGATTGGTGCTCTTGAGTGGGATTCTTTGTTTTTCATCGTATACATCCCTCCCGTTAATATATATTAGTTCCACTAAAAATCTCAATCATCTCTCTTCTTAAGTTGTTTTCAATTTCAAGTCTTTGCTTTGGCTTGATTTCATAAACATCTCTATTAAAAAGGTAATTTTGAAGTTCAATTTCTTTAATTAGCATTTTAGTGTGAAATATATTTGATTGATATACATTTATATCCATTGCATCATACTTTTTCAAGGTATTTTCATCAATATAATCTTGTATTGATGTTATTTTATGATCTATAAATAATTTTTTGCCATCAACATCTCGGGTAAAACCTCTGACACGATAATCTATCGTTATGATGTCTGAATCAAAACTTCCTATAAGATAGTTTAGTGCATTTAGAGGAGAAACTTCTCCACACGTGGCTACATCAATATCAACACGAAAAGTAGCAATTGAATTATCTGGATGATATTCTGGATAAGTATGCACAGTAACATGACTTTTATCTAAATGTCCTACAACAGTGTCTCTAGTTTTCAAAATGTCAATTTCACCTTTATTACAAGATGCATCTATCTCTTTGACTGCTAGGGTCTGTTCCGATACTAGAATAGTTACACTTGCTCCCTGAGGATCATAATCTTGTTTTGAAATATTAAGTACATGTGCTCCAATACTTTCCGTTACATCACACAGAATTCTAGTAAGTCTTTCTGAATTGTATTGCTCATCAATATAAGCAATATAGTCCTTTTGCTCTCGCTCACTTTTTGCATAGCATACATCATAGATGTTAAAGCTAAGTGTTTTTGTGAGGTTGTTAAAGCCGTATAACTTCAGCTTGTTTTCCAACCCTAACATCACAACCTTTCTGGCATAAATTATAGTTGCATTAGAATTTGTTTCAAAAATTCAATCACTAAAATCCTATATATTCTAATGTTTATAACCTTCAAATACTCACCTTCTAGTTTACCTTGAAACATCTTTATTATACAACATTGACATTTTACTATATTATCTTTAAAATTGCTACTATTTATGACAATATTTCTTTAATATACTTGATAAATTTGTTTGAAGTCCCTTATGCTTTATTTTGGTTGCAAATCCTTCTTATTTCTCACATATATAAATAAAGTAATAATTAACTATTTTTTCTTAAAGCTCTTTCTTTTACATATTGATTATATTCTTCTATTGAATAAACTTCTGGTTCTCTTACTTCTTCCAAGAAATGTGAAGCCTCTGCATCTGCATTACTAAATGCCAGAACTGACTTATGCATTTCTATTGCCTTATTGTAGTCTCTATATTCATCCTTTGGAACATAAGCACCCATATGCCATCTTATCATTAAACATTCTTCTAATGATAACTTGACAAACTGTTGAAGTAAAATTACACTTTTCTCTCCATGTCCTAAAGGAATTTTATCGTCAAATTCATAGGCTGCATATCCTATCCACTTTCCTGTCATCTCATCTTTTTTTAATCTCATAGTTTTTTCATAAAAATTACACTTACACAAATCATGTAGATATCCTGTTAAATACATTGTATCATGACTCAAACCTAGGTTATATTGTTTATTTTTTTGTATTAATAATTCAACAACATTATCAGAGTGAAGTGCTAATCCTCCATCAAAGTTTGAATGAAACTTAGTAGATGCTGGGGCTGTAAAATAATCGGTTCTTTCTAAAAGATATTTTATTAATTCATCTATCCCATCTCTTTTAATCGAGCTCAATCTTTCTAATATCTTATCTTTCAATTCTTGCATTTCTTTTGCTGCCTTAGCTTTTGTCATTTCCTTTAAGTCACTTAAATCACTCATGAATACATCTCCTTACATTAATCAACTTATAATTATTATTTTTTTCCTCTAAGCACATATCTATTCATTATTATGCTTCTTTTACTATTTTAACACTTTTAAGAAAAAACTCATATCATTGAATTCAATGATATGAGTTTTCTAGTTAAAAATATTCTTTCTTTATTTTAATAGTAACATATTCCATAGAGTTTATAAGCAAATTTTATTAAAAAAGTATTTTATTCTTCTACTACTGGCAAGGCGCTTAAATTGTTTGACTCATCATCATCTCTTAAGCTCCTTAAATATTCCTCACCTTTTCTTGATGTTGAGACAGATACTCCAGATATAGCTCCATCTTTGGCTAGCTCCACGCCTCTTTCTTTAGTTATTCTCTCTCCATTTGAAAGTTCATATCCTGTTATCTCACCCGAATGCTTTATTATAGCCTTTATAGAGCTTTTTTCCACATTTGACTGTGAATCTTCGTTATCACTTAACTTTATGTCAGTATTTGCTACAGCAGCATTATGAATAAAGTCATATGTTAATCCCATTGAAGATACATTATATTTATCCTCCATACAAACACCTCCTATTTTCTAGATAAGCATATGTGTATATTTCTAATCTCTGTTTTTTAATTTTTTAAAATACACTTGCTGAATAATTAAAATATAGCAAGTCAGTATTTTAGTATATTTTCTTTTATATGCCTATTCTAAAACCCTTTAGTGTTATATTGTCCAATAAAAATACTTTAATGCATTCTATTATTTACTATTTAAATATTGATATCAAATTTTTGTAATTCACCTTCCAGTTTCCTTGGTTCTTTTAAGACTATTCCTTTTAATCCAAGCTTAATAGCAGCTTCGATATTTTGCTCCATATCATCTATAAATAATGTTTCACCTGGTTCTAAACTATATCTATATAGTATCTTCTCATAAATTTCTTTTTCAGGTTTAAGTAATTTCTCTTTATAAGAAACCACTCCTCCTTCAAATAATTTAAATAAGTCATATTTATTATTTATATATTCAAACGCTGCTAGATGAAAATTGGATAGATAATAAATTTTATAACCTTTTTGCTTTAGTTTTTTTAATGTATCCACGCTGCTTTCTATTGGAGTCAGTATGTCGTACCAATTTTCAAAGACTTTATTAATTAACTCTTCACTTTCAGTGTTTCTATTAATTATATTTCTTTTAGCATCTTCTTCACAAATTGTTCCTCTATCAAGCATTGGCCATTCATCACTCTGAAATATACATTTATATATTTCTTCTACTTTTTCTTCATCAATTTTTGATCTTACATATATCTTTGGTTGAAAATCTAAAATAACATTTCCAAGATCAAATATTATATTTTTAATCATAAAAATTCTCCTAATTTTAATAATGTATCTTATTAACTATATGGTTCCTCAATGATATTCAAACTTATGAAATTTCAATATTGCTGTTATTCAGAAATTTGAAACAGTTGATATGTATTGTTATCAATATGGAACCCTATATATAGATATCCAATTTGAGAATTATACTTATAGCTTTAAAAATCTGCTATATCAGAAAGGACAGGTACTCTTTTGTGCAGTGTTACATTAGAGAATATGTTGCAGGCATTTCTTCATCATAAGTTGTTCCATTTTTGCTTGTCTCGAGAGCATGCTGAAATGGTGCAACTTATGCTGTTAGAAAGCCTCAACTTATTCTCAGTAACCGAAACAACAGAGTACCTGTCCTTTCGGTAAATTATTGCATAAGTCTAAGTTTTGTTTTGGATATCTATATAATTTTATATTTGTATGATAAATTTAACTATTAATATTCCATACTAAAGTCCAATATCTTCTGCTACATTTCTCATTCCTAAAATTGTATTTTCTATGACCTTGTCTAATTCCATATCTATCATCTTGCAACCATTTAATATTACATTTCTGTCTACTCCTGCCGCAAATCCTTTAGTCTTAAATTTTTTCTTAACAGATTTAACTTCTAGATCCATTACGCTTTTAGATGGTCTCATTAATGCAGCTGCCCCTATAAGACCTGTAAGTTCATCTATTGTATAAAGTACCTTCTCAGCATTGCTTTCAGGTTTTATTTCATTTACTATTCCATATCCATGAGATGCAACTGCTCTTATATAACTCTCCGGAAATCCTTCTTCTCTCATTATTTCTTGAGATTTAGCACAATGCTTATCTGGATACATTTCATAATCTATATCATGAAGTAATCCAATTATGCCCCATACATCCTCATCTTCATTATAGAGTTTAGCAAAATGTCTCATTGCCCCCTCTACTGCTAGTCCATGTTTTCTGAGTGCATCACTTTTATTATACTTACAAAGTGCGTCCCATGCCTTTTGTCTATTAATTTTTTCTTCCATATTATATAGCCCCCTTAACATATGTATATAAAATTATTTTTATTAACATTTATTTCTATATATGAAATTATATCCATGTTAATAAAAATAATATCACTATGAAAATTTATAATCAATATTATTAGGATTTAAGTTATAAAATTATATATATTATACTTAAATTTCTAAATTCTAATCCCAATGCAAGATCCTTCTTACTAGCATTTTTAAATGTAAATTTACTATCCAGCTTTATAAATGCAGACTTACTATTTATAAGTCTGCATTTTATGTCTAATGTTTTTATATTCATCCTTTAGCTTAGTAATTACTCTTTCTTCATCATATTTATTATACGGCCATATTCTAGTTTCTACCTTACATCTAATCCACTCAGCTTTTAAACATATTTGCACAAGCTCATCTATATCTCTATTTAGGCTTTCAATTTCATTTTCATAATTACTTACTATATAATCGCTTTTTTCAACTATATTATTTATTAATTGTAACTCATCGCTGTATGCAGATTTAACTTCATTTTTAAGTTCTAGTAAATTTAATAAATTTATATTATTTTTATTTTCAACATTCTTATAACTATTTGCCATAACCAAAAATTCCTTTAATATTTTTTTTTCACTTATCACATCTATAGCTTCATAAAATTTCGTTGTTATATCTTCATTTCTTTCTGCAGATTTTATTGCATTTTTACAATAATATATTAATAAATAACTATTAAGTGTAGCTTTTAATTCTTCTACTTTTAATATTAGCTCAATATCTAGTTTTCCTGTAAAATTCAAATGCATTTTAATCAACGATACTATTTTATCTAACTCTCTTCTATATTCAATCTTATTACTTCCATCTTTAGTTCTAATATATAAGTTAGTTATATTGCTTAGCTCTTTCAAGCTTGCAATATGCGTTCTTAATGTAGTTATCCATATGACTCTAAATCTTGTAATATTATTTATGTAAAGAGTTTTCTTGTTTTGAAATAAATTAAGCACTCCTGTTAAAAGAGTTATTAATATTCCCGTAAATGTAATTATATCTATTATTGCTATCTCCAGTTCTCCGATTCTCATAAAATTCTCCTAAGTTCCTTAGCTTATATTCTCTAGCTGTCTTTATATTTCATAAACAAACATAAAAAAGAACTAAGATTACAGTTCTCAACCCTCGTTCTTGTGTTTATTTTATTCATTTTTTCCTCTTTTATTCTGTATTCTAAACATAAAATATTTTCTTTCATTAATATATATATTTCAAAAATGATTCTTCATGATAATTCTAAAAATATTGCAATAATTTTAGTTGCAATTGTGAATTGTGCAATGTGCGTTGCGCATTGTGAATTGCAACATATATATATTTTATTATAGATTAAATTTTAGTATCCTTTTATATGCCTCTGTAATAAACTATAATAAAGCAATTAACAAAAAGGTGGTAAAATGAATCCTTTATTAAGTATGATACTCAGTTCCCTTTTTAATGGAATGGGTGGCGGATTTAGAAATCCCATGATGCCTAATCAAAATGGTGGCAGTAATCCAAATCAAATGGGTGGTAATCCTTTATTGAACATGCTTATGGGTGGCATGGGTGGCGGCATGAACCCTATGAATGGAAATCCATTAATGAACATGTTGATGGGAAATATGGGCGGATCTAACGGTTCTCCATTTAATAATCCAAATAACAACCCTAACATGAATAATGCAAATAATATGAATAGCAATGGTCCAAATATGAATAATATGGGAAATATGAACGATATTAATTCCTTATTAAGTATGCTAATGGGAAATCAGGGCAATATGCCTATGAATAATATGAATAATATGAATAATATGAATAATATGAATAACATGATGAACAATATGAACAACAATTCAAATAGGCATTCCCATTCAAAAAAATAGTGGACATTCTAATAGGTAGCTTAAAATTTAGGCTACCTATTAAATTTTATAACAGTAAGCCTTTTCTATAAAAATATTCTAAATTTATATATTTTCAAATAATCACTTCAGAAATAATTATTATTTGTAATCTTTCTCATGAAAGATCAAGCTTATCACTATTGTCCTATTAAGCCTTCATTTATAGTGTATATTCACAGATTTTGTATATATCTAAAAAATTCTAAATTTTCTTAATTCTCTCTTTACTTTTTAATAGTAATCGCTTACTATTAAATTAAAAGGGAGGTATTAAATATGGAGAATATTAATGTATTAAAAAGTGATTTCACAAAATTATTTGCAAAAGATGCTGAAAGTGTTTTCTTTTCACCTGGAAGAGTTAATTTAATTGGAGAGCATACTGATTACAATGGAGGTAATGTCTTTCCTTGCGCTCTTACTATTGGAACTTATGCTTTAGTTAGACAAAGAGAAGATAAAAATGTATTAGTTAACTCTTTAAACTTTAAAGAATTAGGAATTTTAGAATTTAGTTTAGAAAATATGATATATGAAAAACAACACGATTGGGCCAATTATCCTAAAGGTGTAATTAAAACTTTTGAAAATCATGGTTATAATATTCCTAACGGATTTGAAATACTTTTCTATGGAAATATTCCAAATGGTTCTGGATTGTCCTCTTCTGCTTCAATAGAAGTTTTGATGGGAACTATATTAAATGATTTGTTCAATTTAAATATCAACATGGTTGATATAGTAAAAATGTGTCAAGAAGCTGAAAATAAATTTATCGGTGTAAATTGTGGAATAATGGATCAATTTGCTATTGGCATGGGAAAGGAAAATTGTGCGATTCTTTTAGATTGTAATACCTTGAAATATTCATACAGTACTATTGCTATGGATGGCTACAAGATAGTAATTGCCAATACAAATAAAAAGCGTGGTCTAGCTGACTCTAAGTACAATGAAAGACGAAGTGAATGTGAAACTGCCTTAGCTGAAATACAAAAAGTTAAGAATATTAATGCTTTAGGTGAGCTTACAGAAGAAGAATTTGAAGAAGTTAAATCTTGTATTTCAGATCCTATTAAAGCAAAAAGAGCAAAACATGCAGTATATGAAAATAGAAGAACATTAAAGGCTGTAAAAGCTCTAGAAGAAAATGATTTAACTCTATTCGGAAAACTTATGAATGATTCTCACATTTCTCTAAGAGATGATTATGAAGTTACTGGAATAGAGCTAGATACTTTAGTTTCTCTTGCTTGGAAAAGTGAAGGTGTAATTGGAGCTCGTATGACAGGCGCTGGTTTCGGGGGCTGCACAGTTAATATTGTTAAAGAAGACTGTATAGATTCATTTGTAGAAAAAGTTAAAGCCGAATATACAAGCAAAATTGGCTATGAACCTAGCTTCTATGTAGTTAGCATTTCAGATGGAACAAGAAAAATTGGATAAAAGATTTACTACTTAAGATTTTATTAAGTTGATTATAAGAAAGATTTAGTTTAAATTTAAAGTATAAGTCTTTAAACCAAATCAATAAAAATAAGGGAGATGTTAATATGTCAATATTAGTTTGTGGTGGTGCTGGATATATCGGCTCTCATACAGTTCATGAACTTGTAAAACAAAATAAAGACGTAATAATAGTTGATAATTTACAATCAGGTCATATGAAAGCTGTAAATCCAAAAGCAAAATTTTATAAAGGTGATATAAGAGATTCTGAGTTTTTAGATAAAGTTTTTTCTGAAAATAAAATCGATGCTATTATACATTTCGCTGCTAATTCTTTAGTTGGCGAAAGTATGGTAAAACCTCTACTATATTTCAATAATAATGTATATGGTATGCAAATATTACTTGAAAGTATGGTAAAACATGATATTAAGAATATAGTTTTTTCTTCAACTGCAGCAGTATATGGAGAACCAAAGAAAATTCCTATCTCTGAAGATGATGAAACAAATCCAACTAATACCTATGGTGAAACAAAGCTGACTATGGAAAAAATGATGAAATGGGTTAGCAAAGCTAACGGAATAAATTACGTTTCTTTAAGATACTTTAATGCAGCTGGTGCACTAGAAGATGGAAGCATCGGTGAGGATCACTCTCCTGAAAGTCACTTAATACCTCTAATACTTCAAGTTCCACTTGGAAAAAGAGAAGCTATAACTGTTTTTGGAGAAGATTATGATACTCCTGATGGTACTTGTATAAGAGATTATATTCATGTACTAGACTTAGCAGACGCACATATAAAAGCTGTTGAGTATTTACAAAACGGAAATGAAAGTAACATCTTCAATCTAGGTAATGGAATTGGCTTTAGCGTTAAAGAAATGATTGATTCAGCTAAAGAAGCAACTAGTGAAGAAATTAAAGTTGTTGTGGGCGAAAGGCGTGCTGGTGATCCTGCAAGATTAATAGCTTCTAATGAAAAAGCTCAAAAGATTCTAGGCTGGACTCCTAAATATACTGATGTAAAAGCTATAATCAAAACAGCTTGGACATGGCACAAAAATAATCCTAACGGATATGATGACAAATAATAAAATCATATAGAATTTTAAAATTTATCTTGGGAAACTAGAGCCAACCTAAAAACTTATATGGTTCAAGTTTCCGCCACCTAGGCATAGAAAAAGATAAGTCTATGAAATAAACTAACATGGACTTATTTTTTAGATATGTCTTAGATTAATACCTTTTGTTAAAATTGAGGAGGTTTTAGCATGATAAATATAAATCATGAAATAAATAGACTTATAAACTTTGCATTGAAAAAAAATCTTATAAATAATGATGATATAATTTACTCTACAAATATGATTCTTGGAGTATTAAACTTAAATGAATTTGAAGTTCGTGAAGTTGATGAAACTTTAGAAACTCCAACTCCTATCTTAGAAAATATCTTAGACTACGCATGTGAAAATAATTTAATAGAAAATACAGTGACTGAAAGAGACTTATTTGATACTTTAATTATGAACTGCGTAATGCCAAGACCTTCTGAGGTTATAAATAACTTTAATAATTTATATAATATCTCTCCAACTAAAGCTACTGAGTACTATTATGATTTAAGCATTTCTTCTAACTATATTCGAAAAGATAGAATTGACAAGAACATAATCTGGAAAGCACCAACGGAATATGGAGACTTAGATATAACAATTAATTTATCAAAACCAGAAAAAGATCCTAGGGATATAGCAAAAGCTAAATTAATTAAATCTAGTTCATATCCTAAATGTTTATTATGTAAAGAAAATGAAGGATTTTATGGTCATATAAATCATCCTGCCAGACAGACTCATAGAATTATACCTTTGGATTTTGATAAACAAAAATATTTCTTGCAGTATTCCCCTTATACTTATTATAATGAGCATTGTATAATTCTAAATAGCGAACATATACCTATGAAAATTAATAAGGATACTTTTAGGAATTTATTGATTTTTACTGATATACTGCCTCATTACTTTGCTGGATCTAACGCTGACTTGCCTATAGTTGGAGGATCAATACTATCTCATGATCATTATCAAGGTGGTCACTACACATTTGCTATGGAAAAAGCTCCAATAGAAAAAAACTACTCAGTTAAAAATTATGAAGATGTTGAAATAGGTAGAGTCAAATGGCCTATGTCTGTTGTTAGGCTTTCAAGTAATGATAAAGATAAATTATTAGATTTAGCTGATCATATTTTAACTTCATGGAGAAGTTATTCTGATGAATCTGTAAATATATTAAGTCATACAATGGATGAACCGCATAATACTATTACTCCTATTGCAAGAAAAAGGAATAATAAGTACGAACTAGATTTAGTCTTAAGGAACAATAGAACAAGTACTGAGCACCCTCTTGGTATTTTCCATCCTCATAGTGAAGTTCATCACATTAAAAAAGAAAATATAGGACTTATAGAAGTCATGGGACTTGCAGTTCTTCCTGCAAGATTAAAAGAAGAATTAAACATTTTAAAGGAATACTTAATTAATAGAAAAGACAACATTTTAGATGATGAAATGGTGGCAAAACATTCTGATTGGTATAAATATCTTCTAGAAAAACACTCTAATATATCTCAAGAAAACGTTGATTCTATTTTAAAAGAGGAAGTTGGATTTAAATTCTTAGAAGTATTATGTCACTCCGGAGTATTTAAAAGAAATAAAGAAGGATTTGCTGCCTTTGATAAATTTATAAATATATTATAAGGTGGAATAATTATGAAATTAACCATAGTAGATGTAGCAAAAAAAGCTAATGTATCTGTTGCGACTGTTTCAAGGGTAATGAATGGCAATTATCCAGTGAAAGAAGAAACAAGAAAAAGAGTACTTGAAGTAATAGAGGAACTTAAATATATTCCCAATATGCAAGCACGTGAGCTTACTAAACAGAAGTCAGCTACTATAGGTGTTGTTGTTCCTAGTATCAATAATATGTTTTTCCCAGAAGTTATAAACGGGATTGAAAGCAGCTTAAAAGCAAATAATTTGTCTTTAGTGCTGGCATGTAGTAATAATGATAGTGAAGAAGAAAAATTATGTGTTAACAATTTATTATCTAGGAATGTATCTGGAATAATAGTTATTGACCCAAATACAGAAAATATTAAATCTAAATTTTTTCATAATATTTCAAAACAAACTCCCATTGTTTTTGTTAATGGACATTCCGTGTCCACAAATATTTCATCTGTTGTAAATGATGAAGCTATGGGTGCAAGTATGGCTTTAAACTATTTATTAGAAAAAAATCACAAAGATATACTATTTGTTAGAGGAAAAGATAGTTATTCTTATGACGTAAAGGAAAAAGTTTATACAGAAATAATGGATGATTTAAATAATTTTAATCCACAAAATATTATCAACATAGGAAATGGAAATAGTAGTGAAACTGTTGATAACGCTGTTAATATATTCCTAAATGTCCTTAAAGCATCTACTGCAACTGCAGTTCTTGCCTGCAATGACCTTATGGCTGTTGGTGTACTTAACGCTTGCAAAAAACTAAATATAGATGTACCAGATAAATTATCTATTATAGGATTTGATAATATAGATTTGAGTAAATTTGTAGAACCTAAGTTAACTACTATAGATCAAAACATGTTTCTTCTTGGCTCAAATGCAGCAACACTGCTATTAGAAAAAATAGAATGTGATAATTCTTGCAGCAAGAGAATTATTCTTATGAACACTTTAATTGAGCGTGATACTGTAACCGCTATTTAATATATTTATTAAAATAAATAATGCATTTGTTATAGTTACTGATTATTTTTAATGTAACATATACCAAAGCATTATTTTTTTAATTTAATCATAAATAAGTTTATAACTTAATTCTATTTACATAGAATTTACTCTTACATACGGAATTTAACTTTTCATTTTAGTTTTTTTATCAAAACTTTAAAATGAATTCATTGCCACAGAACATATATTCGTATATAATATTCCTAACGAATATATGTTCTTTTTCTATTTGTATATGTTTTAAATAATATGATTCGATCATTATAAAATTATCTAATTTTTTATTATCTTATATTTTAAAATAAACTTCGATGAATTAAATTTTTTAGAGCGTGTATATTTTATGATAATTAATTTAACTTTAAAATTCTATTCCCTACGTACTTAGTTAATGCAAAAATACAAAAACTAAATTCCAATACACCATTCAAGTTTTGTCAGAGCATATATTTTAATTTTAAAGTTTCATTTTATAAGGAAGTGTAATCAAAATGGATTTAATGGAAAAATTAAAAATATTATCTAATGCCGCAAAATATGATGTCTCTTGTTCCTCTTCTGGCTCAAAGAGACAGAATGCTAAAAATGGAATAGGCAATGCTTCAGAAGCTGGTATTTGTCACAGCTTTACTCCGGATGGACGTTGCATTTCTCTCCTTAAAATATTATTTTCAAATGATTGTATTTTTGATTGTAAATATTGCATTAATGGATCATCTAGAGATTTTTTAAGAGTAAGCTTTACTCCTGATGAAATATGCAGTCTTGCTATTAATTTTTACAGGCGTAATTATATAGAGGGCCTCTTTTTAAGTTCTGCTGTTATTTATAATCCTAATTATACTATGGAACTTCTACTTAAAACTGTGAAAAAACTGCGTATAGAAAATAAGTTCAATGGTTATATTCATCTAAAAGCTATACCTGGCGCTGATAATGCTTTAATTGAGGAAGCTGGAAAGTTTGTAGATAGAATGAGTGTTAATATAGAACTTCCTTCTAGCAATAGTCTTAAACTTTTGGCACCTCAAAAGAGTAAAGAAAAAATTTTACAACCTATGAAAACTATAAAAAATTCAATACTTAATTATAGTGAAATGAAAAAAAGCATAAAAAGTACACCATTGTTTGTACCAGGTGGTCAAAGTACTCAATTAATCGTTGGTGCAACTCCTGAAAGTGATGGAAAAATTCTAAAACTCTCTGAAGCTCTTTACAATAAATATAGTCTAAAGAGAGTGTACTACTCTGCTTATGTCCCTGTAATTAAGGATAATAACCTGCTTCCTGACATTACGCATCCACCAATGCTTAGAGAACATAGACTTTATCAAGCCGATTGGCTTCTTAGATATTATGGATTTAAAGCTAATGAACTCTTGAAGAATGACGATGATAACTTTGATTTAAATTTTGACCCAAAAACACATTGGGCATTATCCAATTTGAATGAATTTCCTGTTGAAATTAACAAAGTTTCTTATGAAAAATTATTACGAATCCCTGGTATAGGAGTTACTTCTGCTAAGAAAATTTTAAAAATAAGAAGAGTTCATAATCTGACCTTTGATGACTTGAGAAATCTAAGAGTTGTACTTAAAAGAGCTAAATATTTTATTACCTGTAACGGAAAATATCATGGAGATGTTCTTTTTGATACTATTAAAATAAAAAATAAACTTCTAGAACACGATATTTCTAAAAGTGGCAGCGTAAATCCTAATCAAATATCATTTTTTGATAATGCTTCATTTAATGATGTAAAGCTTCCTTCTGGAATTATATTACCTAAGGATGATATTTCTTCATCACATATATCACCTATAAAAATTGAAAATTCTTTAAATAATATAATTCCTAAGTCAAATATATTAACATTAGGTGATAAAATTACTTCTTTAACTGGAGAGTTTTGATTATGAAAATATACTTATATGACGATACTTTTGAAGGCCTATTAACTTCCATATATGATGCTTTTTACTCAAACGGCTCACCTCCAACATCTATATATGGAAAAAGCCAAACAAATACTCCCCTTCTACTAGGGAATATAGTTGAAATTTCTACTGATATTAATAAGTTCAAAAAAGTAAAAAATGCTATTATAAATAAAATTAATTTCCTCTCATTAAAAAAAATATACTTTGCATTTTTAAGTAATTATGAGGACAAAGGAATAATAATATTTAATTATTTAAAGATAGCCTTTAAACTCGGACCAGATGTTCATGATTTTTTAAATATAGATGTAATAAGACTTGTAGATAATATTACAAAAAAGGTTTTAAATGAATGCCATAGATTTGAAGGATTTATTAGATTTAATCAAATAGAAGAGAAACTTTTATACTCTTCTATTGAACCAGATAATGATATTTTAGAGCTTATTGGAGATCATTTTAAAAATAGATTTCCTAGGGAATATTTTATTATACACGATATTTCTAGACAAAAGGCTTTAATATATAATACAAATTTTTACGAAATAATAGATATGGATATAGAAACTTATGAAAAACTAAAATTTCACAACGATGAATATACAGACCTTTGGAAAACATATTTTAAATCCACTACTATACAAGAGCGAAAAAATCTTAAACTTCAATGTAGAATGATGCCTAAAAGATATTGGAAGCACATACTAGAAACAAAAATATAATTTACCATGTTCATAAAAGTACGTATTGACAAACGAGCTAAATATAAAAATACTTGCAAGTATTGAGGACAATTTAATTTCACTGCCCAAAAGACGAAATGGAATATATGTGTTTGCTCCGATTCCTTGAAGATTTTACTGGGTAATTCTACAATTATAAGTTGCATCCAAAGCGCTTGCTTCAAAGACTATGCTTTGAACAAGCACATTTGGAACAACTTATAATCTAGAATTACAGCCAGCAAAATCTTCTTATGAACACTGTGCAAAAACATATATTCCATTTCTAATTTAGCAGTAAATTAAAGTAAATCTATATTCGCGCAAATATTTTTATATTTCTATTGTTAGCAAACTAAGTAGATGAAAAAATAATATATTCCAAACACAGTGATTACTTCGTGCCAAATAAATAATTATATTGGTCTCCATATAGATACGCAAGTTTTACTCATCAGAATGTTAAATGTTAAATTTTTAAGTTTAACATTATTGAGTATTTATCATCACTATAGATTTGATAACTCATAAAAATATACAACGGAATCACAATCCATGTATTGATCTCTAGGTATTTCGTATCTAGATAACGAACCTAAATTAAAACATATATTTTCAATTATGATATATACCAGAAAGGAAGGTCATGCTTTTGTGGAGGTGTTACATATAGGATTTTGCTGCAGACATTTCTTCAGTAGAAGTTGTTCCACTTTTTGCTTGTCCTGTGCTTGTCACAGGAGCATGCAGAAATGGGTGCAACTTCTAATGTTAGAAATTCGCAGCAAAATCCTTAAGTAACCCGAATAAATGCATGACCTTCCTTTCGGTGTTTACATATATAACTTTAAGTTTACTCTAGATATCTAGCGCTTCGCCATACCTTTAGTTTGCGTCTTTAATGTCTCCATTTATTATGATTTCTAGTTCTCCAGTTTCAGGACTCATAATGAGACCGTGTACCCTTACGTCATTAGGTAAAAGAGGATGATCTTTTATCATTTTAACACTTTCTTTTATTGATTCTTCAACAGATTCAAAACCATGAAGCCATCTCTCAACGTTAACTCCTGCGTTATTTAAAGTAGAGAGCGTTTCTTCCTTAATTCCTCTATCTAACATTTTATCAACAAGTTTTTTTGTGTTTAAATTACTCATCCCACAACCATGATGTCCTATTACAAAAACATCTTCTGCTCCAAATTCATATACTGCAACTAATATACTTCTCATTACACCACCAAATGGGTGCATAACTGTTGCTCCTGCATCTTTTATTATTTTTGCATCCCCATTTTTGATATTCATGGCTTTAGGCAACAATTCTGTTAATCTTGTATCCATACATGATAATATCGCCATCTTTTTCTTAGGTATCTTAGTTGTTACATATTCCTGATAATCTTTGTTCCCCACAAAACTTTCATTATACTTTATTATTTCTTCTAATTTACTCATTTTAGCCCCACTCCTCGTAAATCTAATAATATAATACGTTTTTTTTATTAACTTAATATTAAGTTAACTTGGTTTGATTGTAAAGTTATTTTATATATCTTTTAATTCTTACTTCCCCATGTATTCATGATAAGGCAAGCGAATTGAAACTCCTGTCTGATCAAATTTATATTCTGTGTCATAAAGCGGGTTTTTATTAGAAACCAAATTAATTCCAACACTGTAGAGGGCTTTAGCTAATTCATACGGGTCCTGCAAAACAGACCCTGTCATTATTCCTTGTTTAATTAATTCCTGTGCTTCTGGTATTGCATCAACGCCTACCACCGCTATATTAGGAGTCTTACCGCCCTTATTATAGCCATATTCTTGCAATGCTTTAATTGCACCTATAGCCATGGAATCATTATTCGCAATTATAGCCTCAATTTTATTTCCATACTGCAAAAGCAATGTTTTAGTAACATTCCTAGCTTCTTCCTCATTCCAATCACAAACCCTTAATGCAACTTCTTGAGTCTTTATTCCTGAATTATTAATTTTTAATATAGAGTATTCTGTTCTTTTAATTGCCTCTAAATTATTTTGTTCCCCCATTAACATAACATATTGAAGTATCTCATCTTTATTTTTATCCATTGCTGTTTTATTTTTATTCCATGCATTTATAATAACTTTTCCTTGTAATAGTCCGGCTTCCTCAGCCTCTGTTCCTATATAGCAAGCTTTATTATAAGATCTTATAGAATCTATCGCAACTGGTTCCCTATTAAATAGAATTACTGGAATATTAATTCCTTTTACTTTATTAATAACTGACTGTGTACTCGTTGTTTGGACTAGATTTACTAGCAAAAGATCAACATCTTGTTTTTCAATTAAATTATTAATATCTTTATCCTGTATAGATTGATCATTCTTCCCATCATAAAAAATAAATTCAATGTTTCCTTCGTTCTCTTTTTGTATTTTTTCTAAATTTTCACGAACTAAAGAAATATAAGCATCATCAAATCTATATAATAATACAGCTGCTTTAATAGGCTTTCCTTCAGCAATTCCTGAACTCGCCATGATATTACTTTGATTAATGCTTATTAGCATAGCTGCTGCAATCATGATAATAATTATGGTAGTTATTTTCTTAGACATCTTATACTAATCCTCCATATTTTTTATTATAAGTTATTTAATCAACTTAAATAACCTTAGATATTATCATTACTTATATATCCTTTGTAAGGAATACGAACTGCAACTCCTGTATCATCAAACTTATACGAAGTTCCATCAAGTGGAGGTCTACCATTAACCAAATTCATTCCTATAAGATAAGTCGCTTCTGCCATGCTAGCTGCATCTTGAGGAACAGATCCAGTCATAATTCCTTGATTAATGAGCTGTATCGCTTTCGGTATCCCATCTACACCAACAATTGGTATTGTCCTATTTTTATCTCCACTATTATATCCATACTTTTGCAATGCCTCAATTGCACCTATTGCCATAGCATCATTATTAGAAATTATAACTTCAATTTTATTTCCATTCGATAAGAATAATGCATCCATAGCATCTTTAGCTAAGTTTTCTTCCCAATTACAAACTCTCAAAGCAATTTCTTCTGTTTTAATTCCTGCATCATTGATTGATAAAACAGAATACTTAGTTCTTCCAATTGCCTCCAAGTTATTACGCGGTCCCATAAGCATAACATATTGCATTATATTATCTCCATTTTTATCAATAATTGTTCTATCCTTATTCCATAAGCTGGAAAGAAGTTCACCTTGCAGTATTCCCGCTTCGGCTGGATTTGTTCCAACAAAATAAGCTTTACTATATGATTTTACAGTTTCCATATTTAGTGGTTCTATATTGAATAAACCTAAAGGTATATTTTTTTCTTTGACTCTATCTACAATTGTCCTCACTCCTGTTAGATCTACTAGATTCAGTAATATAATATCTGCATTTCCTGCATTAAGTATTGAATTAACATTTCTGTTTTGTAATGATTGATCATTCTTACAGTCATAAAAAGTAAATTCAATATTCCCTTGATTATTTTTCTGAATCTCTTCAAAACTTTGCTTAAGTAAGGCGGTATATGGATCCTCCAAAGTACGTAATAATACGCTTGCTCTTACTGGCCTTCCTTCCGTGGCTGTTAACTTGGTATTGGCAACTACTTTATTAGAATTTAATAATAAATTTATTATCATAACCATAATAGTGAATAATACCAATATCTTTTTAGAATTTCTCATTTTTATCCTCCGTTGATTTATCAAATAGCTCCCTACTCTTCCTAGCATCTCGATACTTAAGGTTCCTACGAAAATAAACCTATTTTCATAGTACCTTGCAAAGACTTTGCCTTTATGGTCAGTTTCTATACATAAAAAGCACATTAAATTTTATCTTTATTTCTTAAATCATTTATTTTATTATGTGTGTAATAAAGAACTTTATACTGGTATAAGGCATATTGAATATAATCTAACTATAGCTATAGATCCTGCTGATAAAAATTTATAAAAATAGAAGTATGCTTATACAAAAAAGGAAGTAAATCGAAAAAGACTTACTTATTTTTTTATAATAAATATACTTCTACATTATCTATACATAATATATAATTTTATTTATTTTCTATATATAAATCAACATTATCACTAGTAACCTCTGCGTGTGGAGTCCTAATATACTTTCCTTTCTCAAGTCCATCTATGGAATTTACATTTCCATGAGAAGCTAATGTATATGCAAGATTGAAGATCGCATTTGCCTGTTTTTTCGAATCGTTTAAAATAGTTCCTATCATAGATCCATTTTTCACTGCCTCTAACGCTTTAGGAAGCCCATCAATTCCTACAACTAGTGGTTTTTTACCGCCTATATTAGCATCATTTATTGCATTTATTGCTCCAAGTGCCATTTCATCATTATTACTAAATACAACTTCAATTTTATCTCCAAAACTTTTAATCCATTGTGACATCTTTGTTGTTGCCTGAGCACTTTGCCAATTTGCTGTATCATCAGCTAATTTCTCTAATTCAATTCCATTTTGAGTTATAGTTTTGATGCAATATTCCGTTCTAATTAAGGAATCTTGGTGTCCCTGCTCTCCTTCAAGCATTACATACTGGATTTTGCCATCTCCATTTTTATCTACCATTCTATTGTCTTTTTTATAAGCATTTATAATGATATTTGCTTGCATCTCACCTGATTGCTGAGCATCTGCTCCAACGTAATAGAGCTTATTCCATCTTTCCATATCTTCCTCTACTGGTTCACGATTAAAGAAAACAATTGGAATATTAGCTGATTTTGCTTTATCAATGATCATAGATGCCGCTGTACGATCAACCATATTTACGCATATAACATCGTAATTCTGCGCAACAAATTTATCTACTTGATTACTTTGGTTAATTAAATTTCCTTTAGCATCTGCAACATTCACAATGATCTTATATTTACCTTGATTCTCCTTCTCTTTTGCTATATCCTCAATATTCTTTGAAATTTCTGATATGAATGCATCATCTTGTTTATATAAGGTTACACCTATTTTTATTTCCTTAATATCATTACTATAATTTGCTGATTTCACATTTGCACTACAAGATGACAATACATTAAAAATTGAGACTACTGTTAAAAGCCCTGATAATTTCTTAATTAATCTCACTACAATCCCTCCACCATATGATTCCATCAAGCACCACAATACATTTATACAAAAGTTCATCCTTGCATTTATGGTGCTTATCTAACAAATGGGAATAATAATCTTTGATTTTCTTCCGAATACATATTTTTTGTATTTATAACTGTTGAAGAGATAATGTTATTGGGCATATCTTTTTTATTAATCTTATATACTGCTGATTTTATACTTAGATATCCTACATTAAATTCATTTTGAATAGCTGTTGCACTAATAACCTTATCTTCTAAAAAAGAAAGAATTTTGCTTGTACTTCCTGTCCCATATATCTCTATTGATGCTTTTTCTTTGTTAATACCCATTACATCCTTTTTAGCTTGAGAAACATTCTCTAATAATCCTGCATCAAATGTAACCACAACATCAATATTATTGTTCTCTAACAAACTTTTAGCTTGATTATAATAAGTAGTCTGCTTATCTTCTGAAAAATCCCAAAATGTACATTTGTTATCTGTTCGATTCATAACACTCATGAATCCATTATATCGTTCCTTTACACTGCTGCACTCTAAGTTGTTTTTGATTATTAAAATATTCTTATTCATATCTCCGTTCTTTATTAATTCTTCCCCCAAGCTAGATCCAAGCTTATAGTTATCACAAGAAATACTGGGCTGAGCATGTTCTGATTTTATAGTAGAATCAAATAATATAATTGGTATCTTTTTTCTAGCATTTTCTATTGGTTCTGCCATTTTCTCATAATCTGCAGGCGATATAATTATTGCATCTGCCTTATTTTTTATCTCTCGTTCTATAAGTTCTTTCTGTTCGTCAATACTATTATCTTCCGACAAAGTAACAAAACTTACATTAACATTCATTTCTGAAGCTGCCTGCTCTATACCCTGTCTCATTATCATTAAGCTTTCACTGTTTCTTCCTCTAGTTATAATTGATATGTTGTATATCCTTATATCTTTTTCATGCCACAATGTATTATTTAAGAAAAGTAAAAAAGATAATATTAATAGCAAAAATAAAGTAATAAAAATTTGCTTCCTTTTTCTCTTCACTATTTATCTTCCTCCCTCTTTCTAATTTCATAAAAATCTATACATGGCATGTGAATGCGAACTGTTGTCCCTTCATCTGGTTCGCTATAAATTTCAAGTCCATATCTCTTTCCAAAATATAATTGTATTCTTTCATTAACATTCTTCAAACCTATACCAGAGCTCTTCTTTTCAATCTTGCTTTCACCTGTTAAAAGGCTATCCGCAACATCTTGCAGCATTCCAAGTCCGTTATCTACAACATCGATATATAACTCACTATCTTTTGTATATGCCTTTACTAAAATTTCACCATCTCCCCCCATAAATTCCATACCATGATAAATTGCATTTTCAATTAGCGGTTGAATAATTAATTTAATACTTCCATAATTAAGAACTTTCTCATCAACTTCAATATTATATGTGAATTTATTTTTATATCGTATATTTTGTATGGTCAAATAATTTCGTGCATGCTCAATTTCATCTCTCACTGTTATTATATTTTTGCCTTTACTTAAGCTTATTCTAAAAAGTTTTGCTAACGCAGTTACCATAATTATTGCGCCATCATAATTTTCATTTTCTATCATCCATATGATTGAGTCCAATGTGTTATATAAAAAATGGGGATTAATTTGTGCTTGAAGAGCATTAAGCTCACTTTTTCTTTTTGATTCTTGTTCAATCATTATGTTATCCATAAGTGTATGCATTTGGTTGACCATAGAACGAATTGCTTTTCCTAAATGCTGAACTTCATATGATCCACTTATCGAAATATCTACATCTTTTACTCCATTTTCCAATTTCTTTACACACTTTTCTAACAATCGTATTGGGTTAGCTATTCTTGAAGAGACAAACATATTAAGAAATACAAGTATAAAGATAGCAAAAGACATAATGAACACAGCAAATATACTCATTTGATAATAATCTGAAGTAATATCTAACATTGGTGTAATTCCAACAATTCTCCATCCAGTGTATCCAACAGTTTTAACTGTAACTAATCTTTTTTCTCCTCTGAAAGTTTCTATATGATTTCCATCATCATAAGCTGCTTCAATTTTATTATTTTCATCTATTAAATCTGAATAAATCAATTGCTGCCTAGGATGATAAATAATTTCGCCTTCTCTATCAACTAGATAAACATATCCTGACTTTCCTATATTTGCATTTTTACATATCTGCTCTATTCCACTAAAATTTATATCAACTAACAATACTCCAGATGTTGTTTTCTTATTATTAGTAAGTTCAATAGCCCTACTTAATGATACGACCCAACGATATTTATAATCTGGATCTACAAATAAATTTTGAACATGAGGTGTTGAAAAATGTAAATTTTCTTTCTTATCTATCGCTTTAGTAAACCAATCACTCACTCGTGGATCGATAGAGCTTTTTAATTGTTTTACAGGAGATGCCGCTATAACTTCCCCATCTTGCGAAAAGGCACATATGCTTATAAGTGAATCTTTATTTGTTTCATACAATAAGTCCATTTCTTTATCTATGGTATCTGTAGCCAAATCTTTCTTCTTAATTACATTGTAATAAGTGGTGTCAGACACTTTCATCATATTCCTCAGATAAGAATCTAAATTCAAATTTACTTGATCTAACATAGATTTATTATGCTCAGATACCATTTCTTCAGTGGAAGTTATAAAACGAAAATATAGAGCCCCTCCAACAGTAACCATTCCTATAACTGCTATTACGGTAAAAGAAATTGATATTATATGTTGTATACTTCCGCTGTTAACGTAATTTATTGTCTTCTGTATTTTTCTCTTAAATAAATTAAGCATAGTAAATCAACTCAATTCTTTCTATACTTTGATGGAGATACTCCAAACTGTTTCTTAAAAACATAACTAAAATAATTAGCTTCTGGATATCCAACTTTTTCCGCTATCATGTATGTCTTATCATCTGTTGTATTCAAAAGTTTAACTGCTTCTTCTAAACGTGTTGCTGTGAGATAATTTACGAAGCTTGTTCCTGTTTCCTTCTTAAACATTGTAGAAAAATATGTTGGACTAACATGCAATTTAGAACATAATTTTTCTACCGAAACATCATAATCACTATAATTTTCTTTTATATATTGTTTTGCTTTTTCAATAAGCATCATAGATGAATTGATTCGCTCTCTTTTAATATAACTATTTATCCTAATAGCTTTTTCTATAATCCATTTTTTGACTTCATGAATAGAATTAAAGGATTCTAAATAACTGTATGCATTAAAATTTTCACCAAAAATTTCTTCTATATCAAATGCATATGTTTGAACAAGTTTTAAAAGTGACGTCATAATTTCCATAAGATAAATTCTATATTGATTAAAAGGCAATAATAAATCTTCTGTTTTCTTAAACAAACTATCAATTGCCTCTGAAATTTCATCCTCTGAAGAAATTTTTATTGCATTTAACATCGATCGTTCTTCTTTCTCATCAAGTTGTAGCTGGATTGAATTATCTGGCTCTACATCATCAATATAAATAGCCTTTCCAGCTCCTAATATAAATCTATAATCTAATGCATTTTGTGCAGTTCTATATGAAAAACGTATTTGCGAAGGATTACTATAAACATACCCTATTCCTGCAGATATTGTTAAACTCATAATTCTCTTATAAACCTTACAAACCTCATTTATACCTTTTATAAATAATAATATATCTTCCTTTTTTTCAAAGTTACCCATAACTATTACCATACCAGAATAAATAAAACTAATAAATTTACAATACTTACCCATATTTTCATCTACAATTTTCTTAATAGAAATTGGTGTAAGTGCTGATTCCTTTTGCCCCGAAAAACTATTTAAGTTTTCTTCAAAGGATAATGTTCCATCTGCCTGAATAATCCCTACTGTTAAATGCTTATACTTGAATTCTATTCCCAGCTCCTCCATTTGTTCATGCCATTGTTCTTCATTTATCCTGCCTTCAATTGCACCAACTAAAAATTGTTCTCTAATTACTGGTAGACTTTTAATATAATGCTTATAAAGTGTTTCTAAATTTCGTTTTTCGTTATATTCACGATCGAGCTGTTCTTTTAACCTCACTAAAACTTCTATAAGTTCTGCTGAGTTAATCGGTTTCAGAACATATTCAACTACATTTATCTTTATTGCTTTATGAGCATACTCAAAATCATCACATCCTGAAAATACAATAATTTTTGTAGATGGCATTAATTCTACCAACTTCTTTCCTAGTTCCAACCCATCCATAAATGGCATTTTAATATCCGTCATTATAACATCTGGCTGTAGTTTTTCTGCTTTTTCCAAGGCATCTTGTCCATTCTCGGCATCACCAACAACTATAAATCCATTGGCTTCCCAATCAATCTTTTTTATGATTCCAAGACGTATTTCTTCTTCATCATCTACAATCATAATTCTATATAAATTCATTTAACTACCTCCGATAGATGAATTATTTAATAAGGCACATGAAAATAAATAACAATTAGAACTGCCATGAATATTTTTTATTAGCCAAGGAGACAAATTACTCTCATATCAGGTCTATTAGGGCACTTTGGCAATAAGTTATGATTAAAAAATACTGACAGATAGATTTGTTATTTTTTGATTATGCCTAAATACTATTATACATTATGTATTAAATTATTACTAGCACGAGTGCTAAGGCTTACCAATTTGATTATTATTTAGAAAATAAATAAAATACAGGCAAATCTTTAGCTAAAAAACTAATGATTTGCCTGCATTTTATTTATTTAATAATTATTTTCTTCTGTATTTTGCCATATCTATTGCAACTGCAACTGCTATGATGATACCTTTTATAACTTGTTGCCACATAGGACTTACCGCTATAAATTGTAATCCATATTGGATAACAGTAAAGATTAAAACACCACTTACTATTCCACCAACTTTACCAACACCACCATTTAATGAAACACCACCAACAACGCACGCTGCGATTGCATCAAGCTCATAACCATTACCATAGTTATTTGTTGCACCAGCTGTTCTAGCTGCTTCAAGTACGCCACCAACACCATATAAAAGTGATGCGAAGATGAATATACCCATAATAGTTGCAAATACATTTACTCCAGAAACTACTGCTGCTTCACGGTTACCACCAATAGCATATACATTCTTACCAAATACAGTTTTATTTAAAATAAACCAAACTAGAATTATGAATACTACAGCAATTGGAACTAGAATTGATATTCCTGGGAAACTTCCAATTTGAAATAATTTTGTTTGTCCAAGATCTATAAAGTCTTGACGAATACCACCAATAGGTTGTGATTTGTTTGGAGGTAAGTCAAAGTATAGAGATGTTACACCATATACTATAACTTGAGATGCCAATGTTGCAATAAATGGATGCATATCATATTTTGCAACTAAGAAACCATTAAGAACTCCAAATATAGCACATCCAACTATTGCTAATAATATTGGAATAATAACTGCTAATTGTGGCATATTAGGGAAGAATCTATTTGCATAATCAGGGTTTTGCAACATTGAAGTTGATATTACAGCTGCAAGACCTACCATACGTCCTGCTGATAAATCAGTACCAGCAATTAATAATGTAAAACATATTCCTAAAGCAACAATCATTTTTGTTGATGATTGTGTCAAAATATCTAGAAATACAGCATATTGCATAAAACGTGGTTGAATTATCATAATTACAACTACTAGTAATAATAATGCTATAATAATCGCATTATCTGTAAAGAAATGTTTTACAGTCTTTGATGAAAAAATAACATCCATGTCTGCATTCTTCTTATCTAAAAACTGTTTTGCGCCATAAACAAGTAATGCTATACCAACTCCACCTACATAAATTGGTAAATCATAAAATACACTTGGATCTAAAATAAAATTAAAAACAATTCCTAAAGCCACCAAAAAAGCACCAATACCTAAAAATATTTTTCCAAAGCCTTTTCGTGAAACTATCTTCTCTCCACTCATATTACATACCTCACTTTCTTTCTCTCCTACCAAAATCATTTGTTATAAAATTTCATTTATCCAATACCTAGCATCCGTAATATTTTCACCTCTTTATAAGTAGGATAAAATAACGACTGCACACTTAAGGACATAAGTTCAACTAAAATTCAGCTATGGATTAACCCTACCTGAATTAAGTCCCACTTGATAAAGGAGATATTTCTTATTGCATAAATTTTGTAGCAAGATTCATAACTTTTACTGAATCTGCTTCACTTTGATCTAAAATTCCAGTAACCTTACCTTCACACATAACCATAACTCTATCTGACATACCAAGCAATTCTGGCATTTCAGAAGAAATCATAATAATTGACTTGCCCTTCTTAACCAATTCATGCATGATCGAATAGATTTCATACTTAGCTCCAACGTCAATACCTCTTGTAGGCTCATCCAATATAAGAATATCTGGATTTGTAAGAAGCCAACGTGCAATTAAAACTTTTTGTTGATTTCCACCTGAAAGATTTTGAATCAATTGTTCCATGCTTGGTGTTTTAGTTCTAAGTTCTTGATTTGACTGCTTTGCAGCTTTATATCTCTTTGCTTCTTGCAAAACTCCTGCTTTAGCATATTCTTTTTGACTTGCAATTACAGTATTATCTAGTACTGAAAGAATACCAAATATACCAGTAGCACGTCTTTCTTCTGTTAACAGTGCAAAACCATACTCTTTTGCATCTTTGGGGATTTTTATTTTTATAATCTTCCCATCTTTTTCTACAGTACCAGAGGCTACTTCACGAAGTCCAAATAAAGCTTCGACTAATTCTGTACGTTGTGCCCCAACAAGACCACCTATTCCTAGTATTTCACCCTTATGTAAATCAAAGCTTACATTTTGGAATGATTTTTTAATTGGAGAACAAAGATTTTCTACCCTTAATACAACATCTTTACTTGGTGTATATTCTCTTGGTGGAAATCTATTAGTCATATCACGACCAACCATACGATTTATAATTAAGTCTGTTGTAAGATCCTTAGCATCCCAAGTTCCTACATACTGACCATCTCTCATAATTGTTACTTCATCTGATATCTTAAGAATTTCCTCCATCTTATGGGATATGTATATAATTGCACAGCCCTTATTTTGAAGTTGTTTTATTATCTTAAATAAATGCTTAGTTTCATTTTCTGTTAATGATGAAGTCGGTTCATCCATAATAATAATTTTAGAATTATAGCTAACAGCCTTTGCTATTTCAACTAATTGAAGATTAGATGGTGAAAGTGTTCCCGCTAATGCTTCAGGATTTATATCTAACTCAATTTCTTCAAATAATTCCTTTGTTTTCTTAATCATAGTTTTCTTATCAACAGCAATTCCTTTCATTGGAAATCTGCCAAGCCAAATGTTTTCCATAACTGGACGGAAACGAATTGGGTGCAATTCTTGATGTATCATTGATACACCTAAATCCAATGCTTGTTTTGAAGTATTTATCTCCATTTTCTTTCCATCTAATATGATCTCTCCACCATCTTCATGATAAATACCAAATAGACATTTCATTAGGGTTGATTTCCCAGCACCATTTTCTCCCATTAATGCATGGACACTTCCCTTGCGAACCTTCAATGTTACACCATCTAATGCTTTTACTCCTGGAAATACCTTTGTTATGTTATTCATCTCCAGTACATATTCACCCATACAAGCATCCTCCTTTTCTAAATAATAATTCAGGGATGGGGATTTTTTATAATCTCGCATCCCTGACAATTTCTATGTCAGATATATCTTATTTTAAATAATCCTTGTAGTTATCTTGAGTAACTTTTACATAGTCAATCCATACATATTTTCCATCAGTTACATCAAATCCAATATTTTCTTTATTAATTTCTTTACCTTGAGCAGCTGCTAAAGCTATATTAACTGTAGCCTTACCTTGGTTTTGTGCATCATTTAGAACTGTTCCAAGAAGTGATCCTTCTTTCATAGCTTGTAATGCTGGTGCTGTTGCATCAACTCCAACTACTGGAATATATTTAGATGCATCACCTTTGTTATATCCTTCAGCTTTTAATGCTTCTACTGCACCAAGAGCCATATCATCATTGTTACAAAGAACTGCTTCTATCTTATCAACACCTTGGCCTGTCATGAATGCTTTCATAAGGTCAGTAGCTTTTGCCTTGTCCCACATTGCTGTATCAGCAGCAAGTTTTTGAGTTTTTAATCCTGCAGCTTCAATAGCTTTTATAGAATATTCTGTACGAAGAGTAGCATCTTGATGTCCTGGTTCTCCTTGAAGCATTACGTATTGTACCACTCCATCATGATTCTTGTCTGCTTCTGGATGTGCTTTGAAGTAATCAGCTATAATTTGACCTGATAAAGTTCCTGATTGTTCTGCATGTGCACCTACATACCAAACCTTATCATAGCTATCCATATCTGCTTTTTCTGGCTCACGATTTAAAAATACGATTGGAAGTTTTTTAGCTTTTGCTTTTTCAATGATAGGACCTGCTGCAGTTCTATCAACTGGATTTATTGCTAAAGCGTTTACACCTTTTGTAATAAATGTATCAACTTGCTCATTTTGAGTAGGTTGTTTATTTTGTGAATCCACTAGTTCAATAGTTGATCCTTTTTCCTTAGCTTCACCTTCCATAGCAGTACGAACTCCGGTCATGAAAGTATCATCAAATTTATATATTGCAGAACCAATTAAAGTATTTGAAGATTTAGTACTTGTTTGTGCATCCCCTCCAGAACTTGCACTCTTATTTGCTCCACATCCTGCCATTGTTGCAACTATAGCTGCTGACATTACAATTGTTAATAGACTCTTAAACCTTTTCATTTTTACCCCTCCATATTCTTATCTAAATCCTAAAACAAAGACTCAAATTTGTTCTTCGTTTACATTACTAATTATAGGGATTTTATCAATTAGTCTCCATACGAAATTCTTCACTTTTTTATCGAATTTCTTAGATGTTATAGATAAACTAACTATAATCTATACTTATGCGTATACCACACCGAAATGAATAATATACTTTTATTCCAGTTTCTAGGCAATTCTGATGGGTGATTCTAATGCCATAAAGTTGCCCCCAAAGTGCTAGCCTCAAAGAACTAGCTTTGAACTAGCACATTTGGAACAACTTATAGCCAAAGAATCACATCCCTCAAAATTACCAATGAAACATTCCACAAAAGTATATTCCCCATTTCTAGTTTTGATATATTTCATATCCTATATAGTTTATGATTGTGTTATCTATAAACAACATATAACTTATACTTATGGGATAACTTACCTAAATCATAAATATTTTGATTCCGAAAAACTATGAAAAATCACTGAAGGTTCTAAATTGCAGGTTGAATCCAATTTAGCATACATTTAATTAATATATAAAAAGAGGATATAAATTCAAAACTTATATCCTCTATAAATTATATGTATAATTATATTTCTCTCAATGAAATTTGTATAAGAATAAAATCATTCTTTCTTGCATCTTGATACCTAAATTTTAAACTTTTGTACCATTTCATTGAGCCTCTGAGCGAGTTCAGCCTGGCTATGTGCTGTTAGTGCAACTTGCTCTATGGATTTAGTTGTCTCATCCATACTTTCTTTGATTGTAGCTACTTCTTCACTAGACTTTTGAGTAGTTTGTGCCATATCTTGTACAACTTCACTAACCTGACCTACAGTAGCTGTTATCTCTTCTGACATAGCTGCAATTTCCTCTGACATCATGCTGACGAAATTTGAATCATTATAATATTGGTCACCGGTTTGCATATAGGCATTAAATTGTCTATGTACTTCAGTATTAATAAATGAAAGTATATCATTGCCAGTATCAATACTATTTTTAAAAGCATCACGGACTCTATTTATTGTTTCCTGTATAGACGTTACAGCTTGTGATGACTGTTCCGCAAGTGTTCTTACTTCTTCGGCAACAACTGCAAAACCTTTACCTTGTTCTCCTGCTCTTGCAGCCTCTATAGCTGCATTTAAAGCTAATAGATTTGTTTGTTCGGCTATACTTCCTATTGTATCTGCCATAACTTTTATATTATCTACTACTTTGCCATCTTCAATAACTTCTAACATTTTGTTCTCTTTTTCTGCATATAGATTTCTTGTTTCTTCTATAGCTTTTTTACCGCTATTCTTTACCTCTGTTGCTTTTTCTTTGGATTTACTTGAACTACTACTTCCCTCCATTGCCTTTCCTGAAAGTTCATTAACGCTTGAATCCACTTCTTCTACCGATGCACTTATTTCCTCGGCTGCCGCACTAGATTCTTGCATACCATCAGAAATATTTGATATAGCATCATCAATACTTCTAGCTCTCAAAGATAATTCTTCAGCCGTAGCAGATAGTTCCTCACTCGACGCACTTATATCTTGAGAATTTTCCATGATCTCTTTAACTAAGATATTTACATTTTTTTGTGCCTTATTTAAAGCGATACCTGTTTGTCCAAATTCATCTTTTCTAGTAATAGTAATTGGAGTTGAAAAATCATACATTGCTAATCTCTCTGCATAATCTCTTATCTTCCTTAAAGGTTTATTTATATGGCTTGAAATAAATATTCCAAGTAAAATGGCAATTATAACCCCTGCAATGCTCATCAATGTCATAATTATGTTTGTCCGTGCAGATGCTATATTAATGTTATCACTTGCTACTTTTGCTGCCGCCAAATTTATTTCTATAACCTTGTCAAGGCTTGCCATCATTTCTTCTTCTATAGGCAAAAAAATCATGTACTGTTTCGTCACTTCATTTGGATCATTTAGATCAGCTGCATCTATTATCCTGTTTCTAGCATCTCTATATTTTGTTACATTATCGGTAAACTTCGTCCAATTTTCTTTTTCCTCTGTTGTAGTAATTAATTTCTCATATTTAGCTATATATTCGTTATCTGCAGCTACCATGTCAGTAATATATTTTTTTGCTTGATCCGTTTCTTTTTTATTTTGATCATACATTATAACTGAAACTTCGCTCTTTATTTGTGACATATTTGATTTTATTGACAAAATTTCATTAACACTCTGTAAGTTTACGCTATACATTGTTTCTGCATTTTTATTTACTCTTTTTACTTCTATTCCACCAATTGTGCCTACAACTGCAATTAATATAGCCACTAATAAAAATGCTGATATTAACTTAGCTCTTACTTGGTTTAATAAATTCATATTAAAATTTCCTCCCACTGTTAAAATGCTATTGCATATTATTTTTTCTATTACTATCCAATAAAGTTTTCATACCATCTTCTGTAAGCGGTTTGCTAAAATAGAAACCTTGAATTATCTTACAACCTAAGTCAGCAAGTACTTCTATCTGCTCTCTTGTTTCAACTCCCTCAACTATTACCTTGTATTTCAAGTCCTTTGATAAGTTAACTATGTTCTTTATTAATACCATGTTCTTATAATTTTCTACATGATCTACAAATGTTTTATCAATCTTTAATGTACTTACTGAAATATTAATTAAATAGCTTAAAGAAGAGTATCCCGTCCCAAAGTCATCTATTGCAATATTTATTCCCATCCCTTTAAGTTCATTTAATACTTCTATATTTTTTTCTGATATATCTAATAAAGTACTCTCTGTTATTTCTATCTCTAAAAAGTTTGGAGAAATATTATACTTATTACAGCATTTTAACAACTTATCCTTAAAATCTTTTTCCTTGATTTGAATTGGTGATATATTGATTGCTATATTATTAAACTTGTACCCCATGCACTTCCACAAACTCGCTTGCTCTATGGATTTTTCCATTATCCAATCGCCAATTTGAACTATATCTCCACTTTCTTCAGCAATAGGAATAAATTCTGCTGGTGAAACATTTCCAAGCTTATCATTATTCCATCTTAATAAAGCTTCAATTCCAACAATCTCATTATTAGACAAATCAATTTGTGGCTGATAATTAATATTTAGCTCATGCTTATTAATAGCATTCTTTAATTCCCTTCTAATCAATACGTCCCTATAATATGTCTCAAATATTTCGTTATTAAAGATTGTATAATTGTTTTTTCCAGTTTTCTTAGACTTGTACATAGCTAAATTACAAAACTCTAACAACTCATCAGAATTTATGCTATCATCCGGGAAAGTAGATATTCCCATACTTACAGAAATGTCTAATTCATCATCTGCTATCTTAAAAGGTACTGACAAATTTTCATAAATTTTCTTGCAAATTTCCTCTATTTCACTTATAAATTTAAATTCATAGATCAAAATTGCAAATTCATCACCATTTAATCTAAATAGTTTCCCTTTTCCTTTAATACATTTACTTACCCTTTCAGAAAAACATTTTAATATAAAGTCACCAAAAGAATAGCCCCAATTATAATTTATGATTTTGTAGTCATCAACATCAATATAAATAATCGCACCTTTTCTACAATTAACTTTTGATATCTCTAAACTCCTATTAAGCTTTTCAAAAAAATAAGTACTATTTGGTAGCCCAGTAAGAATATCATACCTTGAGAATTCTTCATTAGGCTTACTTTTTTTTCTCCTATGTATATCCTTGTTTAATTTTCCTCTTGTGGTATTTACCATTTTTATCTTAAGTTTAAGTTCTTTTTTGGGCATATTAATTTTATTCATAATAACTTCCTTTTTTAAATTAGTACAACTCAACACGTGTAAAACCTCTCCACCTCGCTCCTATTATTTAATAATAAAATATGACATCTTCAATAATAATTTTTGCGTAATTATTCTACAAACTTTTAAACTTTGACTTTTTAAAAAATTAAATATATCATTTATTTGAACATAATAAATATTTTGTCCTATTATTTTATGTAATAATGTATTTATAGCTTTGCAAATATACAAATATTGCATATTAATGTGTCATAAGAATACAATTTAACCTATATTTGTACATTTTTTAAGCTTTTTTATACAATATTTACATATACTACAACTTATAATATAATAAAATTGGACAAAATATTTATTATGTATCATTACTTCTAGAGGAGAGTGCATATGAGGGCATCTAATGAAACTGAAATTAAATATTTAACGCAAAAAGAAGTATTATCACTATTTAATGCAATTGAAAATTCTGGAAAGCTGCATTCAACACGTGATTTAGCAATATTTAGATTAGCTTATAGATGCGGTCTTAGAGCTTCCGAAATATCAATGTTAAAATTGGAGAATTATAATATTAATAAAGGAGAAATATATTGTAAAAGATTAAAGGGTAGTAAGAATAATACTCTGCGGCTAGATGAGAAAACAAAAAGCGTTTTAGACAAATACATTACTGAAAATGAAATTACATCTGAAGCTCAAACTATATTTACAAGTCAAAAGAATAAGCCAATTTCAAGGCAAACCCTAGACCACCTAACGAAGCAATATTTCTCCATGGCAAGTATTCAAGATAAGTCAAAGCACCATTTTCATACCATTAAACATACTACAGCAGTTCACCTTGCTGAATGTGATATGGATATAAAAGAGCTTCAATGGTGGCTTGGCCACAAATCTGTTACCAATACAGAAATATATTTTCAATTTACTACAAAACAACAAGAAAAGATGTATGCAAAACTAGAGGGAAAAAGTGAAATGGTATAAAATTTACTTAATTAATTAAAAAAGACTTACTTTAGCTGCTAAATAACTAAAATAAGTCTTTTATTTTTCATCACATATCTTCTTTAGATTTTAAACCTTTGTATCATTTCATTGAGTTTTTGCGCAAGCCCTGCTTGGTTTTGTGCTGTTAAAGCAACTTGCTCTATGGCTTTTGAAGTTTCATCTACACTTTCTTTTATCGTAGCTACTTGATCGTTTGATTCCTGCGCTGTCGATGCCATCTCTTGTACTAACTTATTAACTTTCCCTACAGTGGTTGTAATTTCTTCTGACATGTTTGCAATATTCTCTGACATTTTACTTACAAATTCAGAATCGCTATAATATATATTTCCTGTATTTCCATAGGCATTAAACTGTTCATGCACCTCTGTATTTATAAATTTCAATATATCATTTCCAGTGTTAATGCTGTTATTAAATGCATCCTGAACTTTAATTATAGTATTTTTGATAGCTGTTACAGCCTCTGATGATTGTTCTGCAAGCTTTCTTACTTCATCTGCTACAACTGCAAATCCTTTACCTTGTTCCCCTGCCCTTGCTGCTTCTATTGCTGCATTCAGTGCTAATAAATTTGTTTGTTCAGATATACTTCCAATTGTATCAGCCATAATTTTAATATTATCAACTATCTTTCCATTTTCAATAACAATTAACATGTTCTTTTGTTTTTCCTTTGATAATTTCTCCATTTCATCTATAGACTTTTTACTATTGTTTTTGACTTCTATAGCTCTCTCTTTGGATCTATTAGCATTCTGGCTTCCTTCCATAGCTTTTTTAGATAAATCATTTATATTTGAGTTTACTTCATCTACTGTCGTACTTATAATTCCTGCCTCAGCACAAGATTCCTCCATCCCTAGTGAAATAGTACTTACAGCTTCATCTATACTCGCAGCTTTTGATGAAAGCTCCTCAGCTGTTGCAGAAAGTTCTTCACTAGATGTACTTATATCTTGAGAATTTTGAATAATATCTCTAATTAGTTTATTCACATTTTCTTGTGCTTTATTTAATGCACTTCCTGTTTGTCCAAGTTCGTCCTTTCTTTTAATTGAAATTGGAGTCGAAAAATCATATAACGCTAATCTCTCTGCAAATCCTTTGATTTTTTTTAATGGTATATTTATAGCCTTTGATATTAGTGCTCCAAATATAATTGCTACCACTAATCCAAAGATAGTAAGTGTAATCATAATTTTATTAGAATTAATATAAGTAGATGATATATCCTCATTAGCTGATTTTGCATCAGATATATTTATATCTATAACTTTATCCAGGCTATACATCATTTTTGTCTGTAGAGGAACCATTTCTAAATACCTCTTTTTTGCTTCTTCTAAATCTTCTGATTTTACAGCATTCACTACCTTGTCTCTAACCTGATTATATTCCTTCGCATTATCATTAAATTCCTTCCAAGATTTTGTTTCACTACTTGTCATTTGTGATTTTTCATAATCATTTATATATTTATCATTCTCATTAAGTGCAGTAATAACATTTTTTTGTGCTTCCTCTACCTTATATTTATCTTTTTCATACATCATGATTAATATGTTACTTTTAATTTCTGTCATATTTGATTTTATAGATAGGATCTCATTGACATGATTAAAATTTCTATTGTACATTCCTGATGCTTTATTATTTACATTTTTCAAAGACAATGCTCCTATTATTCCTACTACGCCAATTAAAATTGCTACCGTCAAAAATGATAAAGTTAATTTAAATTTTATAGGCAGGCTTCTTCTCAAAAACATAACTTTTCCCCTCTCTAAATTTATAATCTCGACCATTTATTAACCTTTTTGCAATAGAAAACGTTTTACCAAGATGTTGAAATTAACATATATTGCTAATTATTATGATAATATTTTTAATTTATATAATCAACTAAAAAATCTACTCTTATATCGAAATGTTGAGTATTTGCTAATCATTTTTAACTATAAACTTAATTATAGAAAAAATAATAAAGCTATACACAAGTCTACTTTAACTATGCATATAGCTTTATTAATTAATTTAATCTATCTAAAATCTAAAATCACGTTTTCCTTCATGTAAGTTTTCAAGATTTTCCAATACTATCTTCTTAACTTTTTCATTTGGAATATTTGGAATTTCATTTTTAATTACTTCCTCACCTTTTCTTCGTGTATCTTCAGAAGCATAATCCTCTAAATATTCCTTCAATGTCATCAATGCATTAGGTTGGCAGCAGTTAGCTATTTGTCCTGATTTAACAAGGCTCATAAATCTATCTCCAGTTCTTCCTTCCCTGTAGCAAGCTGTACAGAAACTTGGAATATGACCTCTTTCAAGCAACCAGTTTACTATCTCATCTAAAGTTCTAGTATCACTTACATCAAATTGTGCTGAGTTTTCTTCCTCATTTTCCTTTTCAACATATCCACCAACACTTGTAGATGATCCACCACTTATTTGAGAGACTCCAAGTTCAAGCACTTTTTCTCTTGTTTTTTGAGATTCTCTTGTAGAAACAATAAGACCTGTATATGGAACTGTAATTCTAAGTACTGCAACTATTTTAGCAAATATCTCATCTGAAATAGCATTTGTAAATTCATCTGGATTTATATCATCAGCCGGTCTTATTCTAGGTACGCTTATAGTATGTGGACCAACTCCCATAGCTGCTTCTAAATGTTCTGCATGCATTAATAAGCCTACAAAATCATATCTATACATATTTAAGCCATATAATACACCTAGACCAACATCATCAATTCCAGCTTCCATAGCTCTATCCATAGCTTCTGTATGATAAGCATAGTCATGCTTTGGTCCTGTTGGATGAAGTTCTTCATATGTCTTCTTGTGGTATGTTTCCTGGAATAAGATATATGTTCCAATTCCTGCGTCTTTTAACTTTCTATAATTTTCAACAGTTGTTGCTGCGATATTTACATTAACTCTTCTAATTGCTCCATTTTTGTGTTTTATACTATAAATTGTTTCTATACTTTCAAGAACATATTCAAGAGGATTGTTTACTGGGTCTTCTCCTGTTTCTAATGCAAGTCTTTTATGTCCCATATCTTGCAGTGCAATTACTTCGTTTTTAATTTCTTCTTGAGTAAGCTTCTTTCTTGTTATATGTTTATTTTTGTGATGGTATGGACAATATGTACATCCATTTACACAATAATTAGAAAGATATAGTGGCGCAAACATTACTATTCTGTTACCATAAAATCTTTGCTTGATTTCTTTTGCAAGTTTATACATTTTTTCATTTTCATCTTCTAATTCGCATTCAAGTAAAACCGCTGCTTCTCTATGTGAAATTCCTTTACACTCTTTAGCCTTTTCTAGAATTTCATTAATTAATTCTCTATTGTTCTTATTTTTCTTAGCAAACTCAAGGGTTTCTAATATCTCTTCGTTATCAATAAATTCTGTTGCTATTTTTGATTTAACATTATACATTACTCTACTCTTCTTTCTATAATTGGATTTTTAAATTTTGAATTTAATTCGTTCTGATTAATGCTTTCTTCATCCAATTTTGGCAAAGGCTAAAATATTAATTAAAGCTAATCTACTTATTACTATATTTAATATTTATTTAGCAGTTTTAGAATACATTGTTTTTACATTTATTCCTTCGATCATACCAAGTTTACCTGATAATGAGCTTATTATATCATTGGTAGCATCTATCACTACACTTATTATACCCACATTCTTTTCTCTGTAAGGTATCCCCATTCTCCCAACCATATATTGCGAATATTCATGCAAAATATTGTTGAGCTTATCTGTTGAATTCATATCTTCCACTATAATTCCTATCAATGCGATTCTTGTATCCATATTCTTTATTCCTTTCAAGAAGAAAATATTTTTATATTCACCGTATTAATTAGCAATTACTATTTTCAATTGCAATAAAAAATCCCCATGCCACAAAAAGGCGCAGGGATAGCGTACATATCTCTATCTATAATACCGCCTTGTCATTTGGGACGAACCCTCATGTGTTTCAGAACGATCATGTGTTAAGAGTCTTTCTTCTTGGGATTTCCCTTTGAAGTCAGACTACATATATATTTTATCATAAAAGTATATTTTAGCAATAGTCATCATTTCTATAAAAAATTAAATTATCAGGTATAGCTCCTTTATTAATTATATATTTCCAATAAACTATATAAATACCATTTTCACCACCTTATCTCGAGAATTCTTCCACTATAATTATGTTTATTTCTAATGATTAAAATATTCTTAATTTTATTTATATTCCAACTTAAATCTACGTCTTCAGGATAACCCATTTTTACAGATATATTTTCTCCATTAAATTTTTCCAATGGAATCTCTATAATATCATTTTCACTTTGCATCCTCCATAAAGCAAGATAACATACCCTGCTACATAACAGTCCATATGCTATCCATTCATCGTCCAGAGATGGCATTTTTATTGGCCAAAATGGTATTCCATTTGGTATATCATGTCTGATGCTTTTATAATATTTAATTCCTTCTTGGATATATTTAAAGGATTCATTATTTATTTCTGCTAAATGCCCACTCTGATGAATTCTACATAACATAGAATTTACCATGTTACATATTACTTCTTCTTTATCCCCATCTCGCAATGGATAAGACCAAACTGCACATTGTTCTGGAGTAACTAAAGATGGTACCGCTGCTGCAATTGCTGCATTTTTTCTATAATCTGTTTGGTCACTGCTTGATTGTATACTATGTCTTTGCAATAGGGCATAATCCATTCTAAGTCCACCACTACCACAATTCTCAATAACTAAGTCAGGATATCTTTTAAATATTTCATCTAACCAAACTAAATATGCTCTATTATGACCTAATAGTCCTTCACCTGCACTATCAGCTTTGTTATCAGTACCAATCCCCATATTAATATTATAATCCATCTTTATATATCCAACACCATACTCTTCTACAACTCTCTTTATAATTCCAGTTGCAAACTTTCTAACTTCTGGATTTCTATAATCTAATTGATATCTTGAATGATCCTTTATTCTCTTTCCATGCCTCATAAAGAACCAATCATCAGGTAATTTGTCTGCTAATGAACAATTTATCCCCATTACCTCAAGTTCAAGCCAAAGCCCTGGAATCATTCCTTTCTCTCTTATATAGTCTAGAGGTTCTTTAATACCATTTTTAAATCTCTCTTTAGATGGCAGCCATTCTCCAACACCATCCCACCAAGGTCCATCACTATACCATCCACAATCTATGCAAAAATACTCACAACCAGCTAGTGATGCAGCATTAATAAGAGGAATTAGTTTTTCTGTAGTAGGATCACCAGATAAACAATTCATATAATCATTAAAAATAACTGGTAATCTTTTATTATCATCATTTTCTCTTCTTATTCTACGCCTATATTTAGTCATAACTTCTATTCCTGCTTGCAATCCTCCACTTATGCTTGTAACTGCGACTTGTACTGTTTCAAAGCTTTCATTAGGTTTTAGTTCTTTCCAGAAATGATTTTCTGCTTCTGAAGGCCCGCTCAATTTTAAATACAACATATTCATTATGTCACTGATTTCCCAATTCCATGAACCATTATGCTCTATTTGCCACATGTAACCATTACTTATTTCTGTATTTTCTATAAATCCTAGAGGTGCATACTGACAGGTTGACCAATTTCCTGTATTAGAAACTAACAATCTATTTGTTGATTCGTCTTCCACATGGAATATTCCAACATCTTTTAATGAATATTTCTCCCACATACCTTCACCACACCACTCATTATGAGGAATATATATCTTCATTTTATCTTCTCTGTCTAATGCTCCGCCTCTATCAATACCAGTTAAAGCAAATGAAGTTATATACTCTATTCCAACACTTCTTTCACCTTTATTTTCTAAAATACTCCATGTTCTAACGATTTGTAAATCATTATAAAATTGAAATATCACTTTTGCTTCAATTTTTGTAATCTTGTCAACTAAGTTAATAGTAATTCTTCTTCCTTCTTTTAGAATTTCATCATTATGACTCTCATAAATCATCCTATGTCCGGGCAGAGTTCCTGTATGTTTTACTCCTCTATGATTTAATTGATTTTCTCCTGTAGATTGCAATTCTAATAATCTACATTTTTCTTTTTCATCTTCACTTAATTTATTAAGCTGTTCAAAAGGAAGATATGAAAAATGTAGCAATCTTATATCTCTATCTTTAGTTACTTCTAATACAATATTTAAATTATTCTCATTAATTTTTATATATTTACTCATCTATCTTTCCCCATCTCCTAAACATGCTCCCTAAAAAACACAATAGAGTAATTAATCAGAGATGCTTATTTCCATATCTAGTTTTTAGATCTTTCATACTCTACATATAATTATCATTCGCATTCCATCCTGTTATTGTGTATAAATTACTATATAAATAAGCAGTAGATAAAAAATCATGATTAACTTGCATATCTACTGCTTCTAAACTAATTATTTATTTCATTCAAATGATATATTGCTGAAGTGAAATCTCCACCATGTTCGCAAAAATCTTCTGATCTTACTGGAATTCCAGCAAACATTAATTCGTCTCCAAAAAAAGATTCTTCTTTATTATTATTTATATAATATTTTTTATTTTCATCTAATCCTTGTAACTTTATCCTCTTAAAACCTTCATTAGCTGTGTTAAGTATTTTATAATAACCAACTATTGCTTCGGATTTATCTTCTGAGACAACCATCCAAGAATTTAATTTATTTTCAAAGGGACTTATAAGCCTATAAAAAGTTCCCTTTTGTATTAATTCTCTATTTTCTTTCATAAATTTAACTTGTTTCTTCACAATCGTTCTTTCTTCTTCGGATAAATGATTTAAATCTAACTCATATCCAAAAGCTCCAAAATAAGCTACATTTGCTCTAGTTTCTAATGGCGTTATTCTAAAAACTTGTTGGTTCGGAACTTCAGATACATGAGCCCCCATGCAGCTTATTGGGTAAACATATGAAGTTCCATATTGTATTTTCATACGTTCAACTGCATCGGTATCATCACTTGTCCATCCTTGTGGTGCATAATAAAGTATTCCGGGGTCAAATCTTGCACCACCACTCGAACATGATTCAAATAAAATGTGTGGAAATTCAGATGTTAATCTTTCATATAATGCATACACTCCTAAAATGTATTCGTGCATTACTTTTCCTTGATTTTCCGCAATTGTAGAGACACTGTAACATTCAGTCATATATCTATTCATATCCCACTTTACATATGATATCGATGCCTCTCTGAATACTTTTGACATTGCATTATAGATATAATTTACTATTTCCTTTCTTGAAAAATCTAATGTATACTGATTTCTACAATGGGATGCCGTCCTATTTGGTGTATGGATAATCCAATCTGGATGAGCTCTGTATAAATCACTATCTTTATTTACCATCTCTGGTTCAAACCAAAGTCCAAATTTCATACCCATGTTTTCTATCTTCTTTGAAAGTCCAACTATTCCATCTGGAAACTTTTTAGTATTTACATACCAATCTCCAAGCCCTGCTTTATCATTATTTCTACTCCCAAACCATCCGTCATCTAACACAAATAGCTCTATGCCTAATTCACTTGCTGTTTCTGCAATATTTAGTATTATCTCTTCATCAAAATCAAATGTCGTAGCTTCCCAATTATTTATAAGAATTGGTCTTGCCTTATCTCTCCAATAGCCTCTAGCAAGTCTGGTTCTATATAATTTATGGTAAGCCTGACTCATTCCGTTTATTCCTTTATCCGAATAGGCCATTACAACTTCTGGAGTTTGAAAACTTTCATCTTTATTTAGTATCCATTCAAACATACTTGGATGAATTCCTAACATAATTCTAGATGTATCATGAGTATCAACAAGAACTTCACCCAAAAAATTCCCACTATAAACTAAGCTAAATCCATACACTTCGCCCTCAAACTCAGTTGTGCTTGGTCTCTTCAAGGCTATAAATGGATTATGCTCTGCACTGCTTGTCCCTCTTAAACTGTAAATTGATTGAACTCCATGGTCTAATTTTTTATTTCTTATATGTCTTTCTCTACTCCAAGCTCCAGAAAGGTGCACCATTTCGTAATCATAATCTGGTAAATCTATACTACAACTCATTGCCTTTGTTAATGTAACTTTATCTTCTCCTTTATAGATAAACTTTGCATTTCTTGTTATTATCGGGAAATCTTCATATATGGTGTAACTTAATACTAATCTTGTACTAATCAAATCATCATATAATATTATTTCTAAAGTTTGTGCTTCTTTCTCATTTTCCACATAGGTAGCTGGAAGTTGTTCTAATTTCTTTTTACCTTGAAAAATATTATAGGATTGAAATTGAAAATTAGTAATTTTACTTCCATTTTCCTGCTTTATTTCAAATGCAGGATAGCGAAAATCTGTTGTCCCATAAGAAGGATATTCCTGCCTAGTATGTTGCAGCGAAAAGAAAGTATCGCCTTCAAATACATATGCTGCTAAAGGACGCATCCCCCCTTCAAAAAGATATGAAAATGATTCTTTATGATGTATCCTTTTTCCATAATATAAATTTCCCAGCTCATTATTATCTAGTATTTTTATGATATAACTAATCTCTTTATTGTATAAATGAAACTCCTTTGATTTTGCGTTAAATTTAATTGCCATATAACTACTCCTCCCTATGTATTTCTGAAAATTATCTTTGTTCATTAGAGTTACCGGATTAAAGTTTTCCACCTGAAGTTGCTATACCCTCTATAAATTGTTTTTGGAATACAATATAAATTGCAAGCATTGGCCAAATGGCAAGTACAGACGCAGCCATCAATTGAGGATAATTAACAGAATATGCACTTTGAATTTTTGCAAGTGCCGATGATAAAGTTGCGGAATCAGCACTAGAATTAATAATTAGCGGCCACATTAAATCCTTAAATGCAAATAATGCTGTAAATATTCCAAGTGCAACCAGGCCAGACTTAGTTAAGGGTAACATAACTTTTAAAAATGTTTGTCCTATATTGCAGCCGTCAAGCCTTGCAGATTCTTCTAATTCTTTTGGCAATCCCATAAAGAATTGCCTTAACAAAAATGTACCAAATGCACTTACAAGTCCTGGAAAAAGAAGCGCAAATATTGAATTTCTCATTCCAATTTTATCTACCATCAAATATTGTGGAATTATAAAAAGTTGAACTGGAACCATCATTTGAAATAACACAATTCCAAATAAAAAATCTCTTCCTGGGAATTTTAATCTCGCAAAGGCATAAGCCGCCATAGCGCTAAAAGCCACTGAACAAAATATCCTAAAAAACATCATTGCAAAAGTATTAAAATATAATATAATAAAATTGTTTTGTCTTATTGCTTCAAAGTAATTCTCGATCTTCCAATCTGATGGAAAAATTACATATGGATTCATTGAAGTAGACTCTGATACAGTTTTAAATGATGTAAGTAGCATCCAAACAAATGGCAATATCATAATTACTACTCCAAGCAATAGAAGTAAATGTATAAATAATTTTGAAGCATCTCTTTTCATTTTCATAATATAGTTCCCCTTTCTACATGTAATTAACCCATTTCTTCTGTGCTTTCATTTGAAATACTGTAATTATCATAATAATAGCAAGAAGTAACATTACTATAGCTGAACCATATCCTTTATCTGCATACTTAAATGAGCTATTATAAAATAAATAAACTAACGATACCGTCTTATCATATGCAGGACTAGCTACATCAATCATCATGTAAATCACATCAAACACTTGCATTGCCTGAATTATACTAGTAACAACAACAAAAAATAAAGTTGGAGATACAAGCGGTAAAGTAATATTGAAAAATTGTCGTACTGGTTTTGCTCCATCAATACTTGAAGCCTCATAATAGTCTTTTGGTATTTCCTGAAGGCCTGCTATAAGTAAAACCATACTATATCCAACTGTACTCCATATTCCAATAATAGCTATAGAATAAAGAGCAATATTAGGGTTATCGATCCAATCTACAGGTCCGATTCCAATTTTAGATATCATATGATTAATAAGACCAAATTGATTATTATATAACCATTTCCAAACCATTGTTATTGCTGCCGGTGCAGCAACCATTGGAATGAAATATATTGTTCTATAAATACCTTTTCCCTTAATCTTGGAATTCAATAATACAGCTAATACCATTGCTATTATTACTGTTACTGGTACAACTATAATTGTATATTTCAAAGTATTTCCTACTGCGTACCATACCTGGACATCTTCAAACATCTTTTTATAGTTATTTAAGCCAACAAATATATTTCCTTTTCCAAAATCCCCACTCTTGAAAAAACTTAAATATAGAGTTTCAATAATAGGAATAATATTCAATATTATAAGTCCAATAATAGTAGGAGCGACTAAAAAATATGCCCATTTCCACTCATTAATTGTTCGTTTTGATGGTTTTCCTACATTTACTGTTATATTTTTTGCCATATATTCATCTCCTATCATATTTATTTTAAATATTACGGCAACATACTTGCTGCCGTAATCATAAATAATTATTTTATTTTTCCTCTTTTAATGCATCATTCATCATTTTAGCAGTATCTTTACAAGCATCTTCTACTGTCTTTTCTCCAGTAAATGCACCTTTTAACATTTCATATGCCTTATCTTCCCATTTTGCAGTTGTATTAGAATATGGTCGTATTTGTGCATATTTAACCATATCAACAAAGCATTTTATATTAAATGTTTTGTTTGAATTTATCCATGCATCAGCTGTACCATTATAAGCAGAAATTGCAACTCCAAGTTCAGCTTGCTTTGTCTGTCCATCTTTTGAGCTTAAATATTGAACCCATTTCCAAGCCTCTTCTGGATGCTTTGTATTAGCTGAAATTGCATTTCCAAGTCCATTGAAGATACTAGCTCTCTTTCCATCATTTGCTGAAGGTAATACTGTAACATTAAAATTCTTAGTCATATAGTCATTTGCTGCAAATCCACTTAAATTCCAAGAACCAAAAAACCCCATTGCACATAGTCCATTTTGTAGTGTCTCTGCACGTGCTGCATCATCAAAAATTTTAGGTGACAATCCTTCACTAACAAATCTCACATAATATTTCATTGCTTCTATTGTCTTAGGGTTATCATATCCTGATACTTTATCATCAGTTATGATTGTTCCGCCATTTTGATATACAAAATTATAATATCCTTCTTGATTGTGTAAAGGTGCTAGGAATCCATATTGCTTTCCATCACCTGTTGTTAATTTTTTTGCTGCTTCGTATAGCTTATCCCAGTTCCATGTTTCATCAGGGTATGAAATACCAGCTTTATCAAACATTGTTTTGTTATACCAAAGACCTATAGTATCATAATCCTTTGGAATAGCGTATTGTTTATTATTCAAATTATATATCTTCACCAACCCTTCTGGATAATTAGATAATTTCACATCATCACTTTTGTTAATTTTATCTGTTAAATCCATAAGCATTCCATTTGATGCATACCTATAAATTTCGTTTGAATGCATCCAAAAGGTATCTGGCAGAGATCCTCCTGTAGCTGCCGCCTCTAACATTGTCCAATAATCGCTCCAACCCGTTACTTGTATATCAATTTTTATCCCTGGATTTTTTCCCTCAAATTCATCTGCCATTTTCCTAAGACCTTTTTCCTGATTAGAATCCCAAATTCCATAAGTAATGTGTACATCTCCCCCACTAGATCCCTTAGCTGTGTCTTGTCCACCAGTTGCTGCAGAATTTGAACTACCACACCCAGCAAGTCCTGTAACAGCCATCATACTAGCTAAGATTAAAGAAACAATTTTCTTTTTCATTAAATTTCCCTCCTATTTTTGTACATATTCGATTTTATAAACAAATATATTTTTAATATGTAGTTTGCAACACTAATATTAAAATCACATTCATCATTTTAATTTGTTCAAATTATAAGCAAATATATATATTATTATCGTTAAAAGGATTTAAGTAAAGCTTTTCAAAAATTGGCTAAAAACGAATTATATAGAATTTCTATATAATTTTGTTGTTTTACACATCAGGTGCTATTACTGCAGTATAAAGCGTTCTTTGGACTTTATTCACTTTCTATAATTAAATATTATCATTAAAAAATTCCGGAATACATAGAATAAACAAGCTAATAATATATACTTTTGCTATATTACTTAGTTATTGTTCAACTATAAACGCAAAAGTATATATTTTATGTTATAATGGAAGAAAATTTATCCATTTAACGTTTTCAAAAGGAGGTATACCATTTGGCCGATTTTAAAAGTTATATTTTTAATAACATAAATTATGTAGATATTATACTTTATCAATTTGGCTCAGAACGTTGTGATCCCCTACATTCATTTGGCCCCACGGTTAAAAATCATTTTCTTTTCCATTATGTTTTATCTGGAAAAGGAAGACTCTACTCATTTAATAAAGGAACACAAAATGACTCCTCCATTTATACTATAAAAGCGGGTGAAGGTTTCTTATTAACCCCAAATATAATTAACACTTATGAGGCTGATAAAGATGATCCCTGGAATTATGTTTGGGTAGAATTTGAAGGCTTAAAAGCCCAACGATATCTTGAAGAAATAGGTCTATCAAGCAAAAATCCAATTTTTACACCTAAAGAATATAATAATGATGATAATTCTATAAAGGACAATCTAATGTTTTTATTAAATAACCCAAGTGCTCCTGATTCAGCTATTTTAGGTCATCTTTATTTATTCTTCTATGCTCTACTAGAAAATTCAAGTTTTAATAACACCAAAAGTGCTAGTAATCTTCAAGAATTTTATGTAAGAGAAGCTATAAATTACATTGAAAAGAATTATAACAATAATATTTCTGTTGAAAATATTGCAAAATGGTGTAACTTAGATAGAAGTTACTTTGGTAAAATATTCAAAAACTCTATGAAAACTACTCCTCAGGAGTTTTTAATTAAGTATAGGTTATCTAAAGCATGCGAAATGTTGAAGGATAATAATATATCTATTAGAGAAATTTCTGAACTAACTGGATATCCAAATCAGTTTCACTTTTCTAGATCCTTCAAAGAATTCTATAATATATCTCCTAGGCAATGGAGAAATCAAAATAAAACTAAGTTATAACTTCTTCTATATTCAAAAAATAAGCAAGCTTTACATTAACTATATTAACTAATGCAAAGCTTGCTTTATATTTCTTATTTTATTAAATATTTTCTTAGGATTATCTACTGATATCATTCATCTAAATATTTTATGTAATGACATTCTCATAAATCAAAATAGCTAACTGTGAAATTATATAATTAATATTTTATAATTTAGCGTTAGTAGCAAATTACAATCCCACCATCATCAGCATAAACAGTACTTAATCCGCTTCCTTCAAAAATTATTATATCTTCAAAGTTATATTTGTTTTTTATTTCTTCCTTAAGCTTTTCTGCTTTTTCTCTTGCATTTATATGCCCTATTCCTAGAACCTTATTTTTAAAATCGCTGCCTTCTTCACCTATTAGGTCTATTAGTCTATTAAATGCCTTTTTCTTCCCTCTTACTTGCTCTTTTAGCACAATTTTTCCATCGTTAGCAGTCATAATTGGAGTAACTTGCAGAAGTGATCCCATTAAAGCTTTTGCACTGCTTATCCTACCATTCTTAACTAGGTTGTCCAATTTATCTAAAACAAATAATGTCTTCATATTTTCTATGTATTCAGTAACTTGCTCTACAATCTGAGAATTATGTGCTTTTTCTTCAATTAACTTTTTTATTTTTAAAACAACTAGATCAGCTCCAGATACTGCTGTCTTACAATCGAATACATGAACGAAACTTTCTGGAAACTCTTCTTGAAACATTTCCTTTGCCAATACAGCACTATTATGTGATCCACTTAATTTACCAGAAATGGTTACAACAAAATTATTTTTACACTTTTTTAAAGCTTCTAGAAAATCATGTGGCGATGGGCATGCTGTTTTAATTTTGTTTTTGCTGCTTTTCATTTTTTCAAGTAGATCATTTATATTTACATTCTTATCAACGATTTCTTCATCATCAATAATAATTTTAAATGGAATTCTTTCCATATACTCTTCATTTCCAAAAACTTCATTATTAAAATCAACACAACTGTCTACTATTATTCTAGTATTCATTTTATTCCTCCATCTTTTTCATTTGTAGTTCTAATACTTTATCTATCAACTCATTTAATTAATAACGCTTGCCTAAATTAATATATAATTGTCCACTAAATTATATATTAATTTTACTATTATTAGTAGTTATTTTTTTCTTAACATATATATTGAAAAAGTAATCCTTCATTATAATTCTAAAAATATCACAAGAATTTTAGCCGCAATTGTGAATCGTTGAAATGTGAATTGTGAATTTCAACACATATACATATCTAAAAATAAAGTATTATAAGTAGTACTATTTAATACTTACTCTTAACGATATATCTTTCAAATTATACGTAATAGTAAAAGGCAAGTTCTGCACTATATATAAAATATTTAGTGAAAAACTTGCCTTAACCTCATACATTTTCTTTTCCTTAATTTATTTAACACATTTTATTAACAGACTATGTTTTAAAGTTTGAAGAAACCATTTATTATATTGCTGCTATATTTATTTCTTTTTCTTTGAATATAAGTCGAATACTACAGCGAATAATAATACAAATCCTTTGATAGCTTGTTGCCAGTTATTATCAACTCCCATTAAAGACATACCATTATTAAGTACTCCCATTACAAGTCCACCAACAACTGCTCCTAAAATTCTTCCAGTACCACCTGCTGTAGATGCACCACCTATATAGCAAGCTGCTAAAGCATCTAATTCGAAGTTAACACCTGCTTTAGGTTGTGCTGAGTTAACACGTGCTGCATAAGCGAGTCCTGCTAATGCTGCCATCAATCCCATATTTACAAATACTAAGAATGTAATCTTATCAACGTTTACACCTGATAAAGCTGCTGCTTTTTTATTACCACCAACTGCATATACTTGTCTACCAAATACTGTTTTAGTAGTAATGAATGAGTAAATTGCTATTAATACTCCTGCTATTATTAATATATTTGGTATACCTTTATAAGATGCTAATACAAAGCTTCCACCCATAATTACTACAACTGATATTATATTTTTAGCAAGGAACATTGAATTATGATCAACATTGAAATTATATTTTTGAAGTTTCTTTCTTCCTTTTATATTATTAAACACCATGATTGCTGATAGTATAACACCTATAATCATTGCTGATCCTACTAAGTAAATATCACCCATTTTAAAGTAGAATAGTGGAGGTATGAATCCAGATCCTAAGTTCGCAAATTCATTTGGGAATGGAGCTATTGTCTTACCATTTAATATTATCATTGAGAATCCTCTAAAGATTAATTGTCCCGCTAATGTTACAACAAATCCTGGAATTGCTTTATACGAAATCCAATATCCTTGTACAGCTCCAACAGCTGCACCTATTAAAAGTGATAGAACAACAGATACTACCGGATTCATTCCTTTATTAACCATAAGAACACCGGCTATTGCTCCAACAAAGGCACACACTGAACCAACCGCAAGATCGACCGTACCTACAATAACTACTAAAAGCATTCCAACTGCAAGAATAAGTACGTAACCATTTTGCTGAATTAAATTTGTTATGTTAAGTGATTTTAACATAACTCCCTTAGTTAAAATCGAGAATATAACTACTACCACCAATAATGCAACTAGCATACCATTGTCTTTCATAAATTTATTAAATGTATTTTTTGCAACTTTTTTTTCTTCAACTCTTGCTTCACTCATTTTACTACCTCCCTATTTTGATGCAACAATTTTACTCATGATAACTTCTTGAGTAGCATCTTTCTTATCTAATTCTCCAATAATCTTTCCTTCGTTCATGACATAGATTCTGTCACTTAATCCAAGGACTTCAGGTAATTCGGATGAAATTACAATAACTGCTTTTCCTTGAGCTACCAAATCATTTATAATTGTATATATTTCGTATTTTGCTCCAACGTCAATTCCCCTAGTAGGTTCATCAAGAATTAGTAAGTCTGGCTCTGCATAAACCCATCTTGAAAGTACTACTTTTTGTTGATTTCCACCACTTAAGTTTCCTGTAATTTGTAATATACTTGGGGTTTTGATTTTCATTGATTTTCTAAATTCTTCTGCAGCTAAAATTTCAACTTGTTCATTTATAACACCATTATTTGAAATTTTGCCTAATGATGCTATTGAAATGTTGTGACGAATATCATCAATTAGGTTTAAACCTGCTTCTTTTCTATCTTCAGTTACATAAGCAATACCTGCATTAATTGCATCTTTAACTGTCTTAATATGAATTTCTTTACCTTCTTTTAAAATGCTACCAGAAATCTTTTGTCCATATGTTCTACCAAAAATGCTCATTGCAAGTTCAGTTCTTCCAGCACCCATAAGCCCTGCAATTCCAAGTACTTCGCCTTTTCTAACTTTTATATTTACATTATCAACCATTTTTCTATCCGGATAATCTGGATGATATACATTCCAATCCTTTATTTCAAACATCACATCTCCAATTTTAGGAGTTCTTTTTGGATAACGGTCTGTAAGTTCACGACCAACCATCCCTTTAACAATTCTATCCTCTGAGATTTGCCCTCCAGAGGCATCTAATGTTTCAATACTAGCTCCATCACGTAGTACTGTTATAGAGTCACATACTCTTGAAACCTCATTTAACTTATGTGAAATTAAAATACATGTAATTCCTTGTGATTTTAACTCTAACATTAATTTTAATAAATTTTCACTGTCATCTTCATTTAATGATGCAGTCGGTTCATCTAGAATTAATAATTTTACGTTCTTTGATAATGCCTTTGCAATTTCAATTAATTGTTGTTTACCAACACCAAGTGTGTTAACTATTGTATCTGGGTCTTCATCTAATCCGACCTTTTTAAGTAATTCTTTAGTTCTAATTCTTACCTCTTGCCAGTCTATAACTCCATGACTTGCAATTTCGTTTCCTATAAATATATTTTCTCCTATACTAAGATGTGGACTCAAAGCTAATTCTTGATGTATAATAACTATTCCATCTGCCTCACTGTCTTTTATGCCTTTATATTTACATGCCTTTCCATTATATAGAATTGCACCTTCGTATGATCCGTGAGGATATATTCCACTTAATACCTTCATTAAAGTTGATTTACCTGCTCCATTTTCTCCACAAAGAGAATGAATTTCTCCTGATTGCACTCTTAAATTAACATTATCTAGTGCTTTTACACCAGGAAATGTCTTAGTTATATTTATCATTTCAAGAATAATATCATTGTCTTTTAACATACGTCACGCCCCTCCTTATTTGAATGATAGTGGAACAAAGTTGTCCGCACTATCATTACTGCTGTTAATCTTATTTAGAAAGATCTGCTTCTTTTAAATATCCTGAATCAATTAGAACTTCTTTGTAGTTTGTTTTATCTACAGATACAGGTTGACATAAGTAAGATGGTACAACTTTTACTCCATTGTTGTAAGTCTTCTCATCATTAACTTCAGCTTTTTGACCTTTAATAGCTGCATCGATTGTTTTAACAGCTTGAGCTGATAATTTTCTTGTATCTTTGAATATTGTTGATGTTTGCTCTCCTGCAATTATAGATTTAATTGAAGCTGTTTCTGCATCTTGCCCTGTAATTACTGGCCATGGAAGATCCCCTGAACCATATCCAACACTTCTTAACGCTTCTACAACACCACGGCTTATACCATCATAAGGAGATAATACAGCATCAACTTTTTTACCACCTGAGTAGTTAGCAGTTAATATATTTTCCATTCTTGATTGTGCTAAAGCTCCATCCCATCTTAATGTACAGATTTCATCAAATTTAGTTTGACCTGAAACTACAGTTAATTTCTTAGAATCTATATATGGTTGAAGTACTTCCATTGCACCTTCAAAGAACATATGAGCATTATTATCATCTGGAGACCCAGCAAATAATTCTATGTTAAATGATTTTTGTGCATTTTTTAAATCTAATTTTTTTTCTATATATTGACCCATTTGGTTTCCTACAAGTTTATTATCAAAAGAAATGTAATAGTCTACATTTGCAGTATTTTTAATTAAACGGTCATAAGCTATAACAGGAATTCCTGCATCTTTAGCCTTTTGACAAACATCAGTTAAAGATTCACCATCGATATTTGCAATTACTAAGCCACTAACACCTTTTGTAATTAAGTTTTCTGCTTGTGATACTTGAGTTTCTACAACATCTTCAGCATATTGAAGATCTGTATTATAGCCAAGATCTTTTAACTGTTTTACCATGTCATTTCCATCATTTATCCAACGTTCAGAAGATTTAGTTGGCATTAAAATACCTATTGTTTTTCCGCTTCCTGATCCCCCGTCAGTTTTTCCCTGTGACTCTGTTTTAGAATTATCTGCATCTGAGTTTGGAGCACTAGTTGTTACACTACATCCACCGATAGAACCTAGTAATGCCATTGATAATAACATAGCCATTAATTTTTTCTTCATAATATTTTCTCCCTTCAACTTCCCATATAATAAATTATAAATTTATATTTTCTTTTAATCTGCTTAATAGTTATCATTTCTGATAAATTAAAGTGGACTAAAAGTTAATATTCTAAATTATTAAAACAATATAATTTTTTTAATACACTTATAACCAAAAATTAAACTTTATCAATACGTTTTCATCAAATTCAGACATGTTCTTATTTATTTTGACATATTATAAGTTAACTCAAGAATAACTAATATAGCCATAGCATTAGCATATTTACTACTAATATTGAATTTATACTCTGGATTCTTTCTCTTATAAATCATTGGTATTCCTACTCCAAGCAAAATGGCTAATCCAAATATAGCTAGTACACCAAAAGAAGAAGTAATTATTCCTGAATCGATAGAAATAAAATATAGTAATAAGCCAGGAGCTACTAGATAGTATAATAATTTGTTACATAAAGTAATGTGCTTTTCGTTCATAAAATTCCTCCCCTATCCTAGTAAATATTATTGTTTAATGTTTGATTGATATTATTCATATAATTTGAATATATATCATGGAAAATACATTTTCCTATATATGCTCTATGATATATATCTTGTAAGTACATCAATATTCTTCTTTATTATCATAACAAAAATTTACATTAACATTTATTTATATATGTATCCTGCTTGTACAAATTGAGAATAGCCTATCTTGTCACTTCTATCTGATACACATACTCTAACTCTTAATGTGTTATAATTTTAGAAGAAGTACTTGTTAATATGTTGTACGTACTTCATGTATTTATTATATATCGTTTTCATCACTATAGCAATAGTTTTTTTTATATTGTATGTACAATTTTATTATATTTCTTTATCAATGTGCATACATCTAGGATTCGTTACAATAAAATGTTCAATTTTAACTTGTTAAACTAGAAATCAGAGCATACTAAAGTATATATAAGCTGATTCTTAGCCGCTTCAATGATATTTTTACAATTTTTATGAATCGAAATATCTATAATTGAGGTGAGTTATAATATAAACATAAATTATATATTGTTTATCTATTCCTTTATTATTTATAGATAATAGATAATAAGGTTGAATCCTTTTTATTGAATTCAACCTTATTAATCATACTTTCTATTTAAGGCTATCTATCGCTGTTCTTTCAATAGCAAGCCCACTAGTGTAGCGTTTTATAAATTCATTAAATCCTTCAACATCTTTAGAATCTGGATCTATTTTTGTACCCATTTGTCCTGCAAACACTTTATTTGTAAGATAATCGTCTAATGTCTCATTTTCATCTTTATTTATCATATAAGATGCAAGTACTGCAATTCCCCACGCTCCGCCTTCGGCAGCAGTTTCCATCACAGAAACTGGTGCATCTATAGCTGCTGCCATTATCTTTTGTCCTACACCTTTAGTCTTAAATAAACCGCCATGTCCTAACATTTCATCGACCTTAACACCTTCCTCTTTAAGAAGAAGGTCTAAACCAGTTTTTAGTGCTCCTAATGATGTAAATAAATGTACACGCATAAAGTTAGCTAGATTGAATTTACTCTCTGCTGAGCGTACAAATAGTGGGCGTCCTTCTTCAAAACCAGTTATATGCTCACCTGAGAAGTAATTATAAGCTAATAATCCGCCACAATCCGAATCCCCTTCAAGTGCCTTATTATATAGAGTTGCAAATAACTTATTCATATCAACTTCTACACCAAATGCCTCTGCAAATTCTTTAAATAATCCAACCCAAGCATTGAGATCCGAAGTACAGTTATTACAGTGAACCATAGCTACTAAATTACCAGTAGGAGTTGTAACTAAGTCTATTTCTTCATATGCTTTTGATAATTCTTTTTCAAGTACGATCATCGCAAAAACAGATGTTCCTGCTGATACATTACCTGTACGCTTTGCAATACTGTTAGTTGCAACCATTCCTGTTCCTGCGTCACCCTCTGGAGGGCAGAATGGAATACCTGCTTTTAATTGTCCTGTAACATCTAAAAGCTTTGCACCTTCTTCAGTAAGTACACCTGCATTTTCTCCAGCTAACAATACCTTTGGTAAAATATCTCCAAGTTTCCATGAAAAATTCTTAGGAGCTACTAACTCATCAAATTGATCAATCATACGTGCATTATAATTCTTTGTATCTATATCAATAGGGAACATTCCAGATGCCTCTCCAACACCTATAACTTTTTCACCTGTTAATTTCCAATGAATATATCCTTCTAAAGTTGTTTGGAAATCTATATCAGCCACATGTTCTTCACCGTTTAATATTGCTTGGTAAAGATGAGCAATACTCCATCTTTGAGGGATATGGTAGTTAAATAATTTTGTTAATTCTTCTGAGGCTTTTTCAGTAATAGTGTTACGCCATGTACGGAACGGCACCAAAAGATCTCCCTCTTTATTAAAAACCATATATCCATGCATCATAGCACTGAATCCAATTGCGCCTATTGTTTCAATAGTAACTCCATATTTTTCTTTGACATCTTCAGCCATCTTCTTATAACTATCTTGAACGCCAGTCCAGATATCATCTAAACCATAAGTCCAAATATTATTAACATATTTATTTTCCCAATCATGGCTCCCTGAAGCTATTGGAGTATTATTTTCATCTATTAAAACTGCTTTAATTCTAGTTGAACCTAGTTCAATACCAAGCACTGTCTTACCATTAATAATGGCATTTTTTATATTACTCATCTCTAATCCCATAAAAACCTCCACTACGTGTAATTTTTTTAAATCGTTTACTTATTATGTGATAAATTTATATTATTATTATAGTTAAATTAAATAAATCTTAATTTTAAAATAATTTCTAATCTCTTCTGAATATCATTCCATTGTAATATTACTAAACCTAATACAAAATAACTCTTATAATCACCTAATGTCCAGCCCTCATACCGTTACCGTCCCCAGCTCAATGTAAGATCGGAATGCAATAATGACTAGACATTAGATAAATAATTTTATTAAATTCTAAAACTGCTTTATTGTCATATTAATTTATATACATTTATTAAAAATCTATAAATATATTTCTAACCAATAATTTATTATTGTAATTACATAATTTCACACTAATCTTTTCACACATCTTCATACATATCTTTTAATAATTTTAACTTTTATAATAATGAATAGATTGGTTTTAATATATTTATAGATTAATTAATTTACACACTTTTAATCCAAATCTTTTTATATATGTTTAGCTATATTTATTAATATTTTAAGGTTAAATCTATTTTTCTAAAGTTTTACTATAATCACTAAATTTCCTCTACTATATCGTAGATTTGATTACTTTAATATCTATTTCTTTGCTACATTAATAGCCTTTTCAACAACATTTTCTACAGTGAATCCAAATTTCTCGAATAGGATTTCTGCTTTACCTGATGCTCCAAAGGTATCTAAAGAAATAACTTCTCCATCAAGACCTACATATTTGTGCCATCCAAAGCTTGTTAATGCTTCTACTGCAACTCTAGCACGAACTTTATTTGGCATAACTGATTCTTTATAGGCTTCATCTTGAGCATCAAATAATTCAAATGATGGCATACTGATAACTCTTGCATCTATACCCTTAGCTTCTAATTCAGCTGCTGCTTTGTAGATTAATTCTACTTCTGACCCTGATGCCATTAGAAGTACATCTGGAGTTTCTTTCTTAGAATCTTTTAAGATATATCCACCCTTTAATGCTCTCTTAGGACATCCATCATATAGTGGTAACTTTTGTCTTGTTAATACTAATGATGTTGGAGTAGTTCCATTAGTCACAGCGTAATACCAAGCTGCTGCAGTTTCTTTTGAATCTGCTGGTCTAAATACTGTCATGTTTGGCATACTTCTAAGAGCTGCTAATTGTTCTATTGGTTCATGAGTTGGTCCATCTTCCCCTACTCCAATACTATCATGTGTTAATACATAAGCTACTGGAAGATTCATAAGAGCTGATAATCTCATAGCACCCTTCATGTAATCACTGAATACAAAGAATGTTGCACAGAATACTTTAAGTCCTCCATGAGCATACATTCCGTTAGCGATAGCTGCCATAGCATGTTCTCTAACCCCAAAGTGAAGGTTTGATCCGCTTCTATCTTCTGCTGAGAAATCTCCTCTATCGTTCATATGAGTTTTGTTAGATGGAGCTAAATCTGCTGATCCTCCAATGAAGTTTGGAATTAGTTTAGCTAATCTATTTATCATTATTCCTGAAGACTCTCTTGTAGCCATTTCTTTATCAAAGCTCCAAAGTTCTTCGTTGTTTAATAAAGCTTCTTTATCAAGTTCTCCACTCATCCATTTAGTATATTCTGCTGCAAGTTCTGGATAAGCTTTTGCATATGCTTTGAATAGCTCATTCCAAGCTTCTTCAGTCTTTTCACCTTTTGCTATGTGTTCATTCATATTTGTGTACACTTCGTCTGGTACGTAGAATGCAGGCTCTGTCTTCCATCCTAAGTTTTCCTTCATAGCAATTACATTTTCAGCCCCTAAAGGTTCACCATGTGCTGAAGCTTTTCCTTGTTTTGCTGGACATCCAAAACCAATTTGATTTTTAACTATTATAATAGAAGGTTTTGTTGTTTCTGCTTTAGCTGCTTCTATTGCTTTTTCTATTGTATCTATATCATTTCCATCTGCTACATTTAGTACTTGCCATCCATAAGCTTCGTATCTCTTAGCTACATCTTCTCTAAATGCTATGTCTGTATTTCCTTCAATTGAAATATTATTTGAATCATATAATACAACTAATTTTCCAAGACCTAAAGTTCCAGCAAGAGATGATGCTTCTCCTGAGATACCTTCCATAAGGCATCCGTCTCCAACTATAGCATATGTATAGTGATCAACTACGCTATAATCTGGTTTATTGAATTTTTCTGCAAGATGTGCTTCTGCTATAGCAAACCCTACTGCATTACAAATACCTTGTCCAAGTGGTCCTGTTGTTATTTCAACACCTTTTGTATGACCAAACTCTGGATGTCCTGGTGTTAAACTTCCGAATTGTCTAAAGTTTTTAATATCTTCAACTGTAAGTCCATATCCAAATAAATGTAGCAATGAATATTCAAGCATTGAACCATGTCCTGCTGATAATACAAATCTATCTCTGTTATCCCATTCAGGGTTCTTTCCATTATGATTCATCTTTGTCCATAATGTATAAGCCATTGTAGCTGATCCAAGCGGTAAACCTGGATGTCCTGATTTTGATTTTTCAATAGCATCTGCTGATAATACTCTTATTGCATTAATAGATAATTTATCTAATTCTCTACTCATCTTTATCCTCATTTCATAGACATATTTTTTTATAAATTCTTAGTTGTGCTAATTAAGTCCCATGCTGCGCTTCGAATTCATTTCAAACCTGAAATAATCTTAGCTATCCTTCATTATCTTTTCAAAAGGTTCCTATTTTACCACACCTTTTGAAGTTGTTTTATGTTTTCATTTATAAATTCTTAAATTCCTATATTCTTAAATTCTTTCATTCTTATATTCTTATATTCTTAAGAATATATATTTTTATCTCTGTCATTTGGAACATGAATAAATCATAAATGATGGTCATGCTTTTGTGGAAACATTATATCAAAATATTTATCCATAAACATTTACACTTTCCTAATTTCAGAATCTAGCCATTATATCTATAAATTACTCTTGTATTTTTAAAATGTATCCCATAGATATTACTCTTTATATTATTACTATACTTTGAAAAATATCTATGCTAGAAGTAAGGAACATGTTTTGTGAAGTGTTTCATTAGAAATTTTGACGGTTGTGCTTCTTGGTTATAAGTTGTTCCAAAACGCTTGTTCAAAACTTGTTTTTGAGACTAGCATTTTGGGTACAACTTGTAATCTTAGAAGCACCCGTTAAAATTTCTTAGAAACCGGAACAAAAGCTTGTTCCTTACTTCGGCAATTTATTTTCCAAATGCTGCTGCCCAGTCTGCTTTGAATCTTTCTAATCCTTGATCTGTTAATGGGTGTTTTAACATTTGCATTACTAAACTATAAGGTACTGTTGATATATCTGCGCCTGCTTTTGCTGCTTCTATTACATGAATTGGATTTCTTACGCTTGCTGCTATTATTTCTGTTTCTATTCCATGAACTGCAAATATTTCTGCTATATCTCTAACTAAATCCATACCTATCATTGAGATGTCATCTACTCTTCCAAGGAATGGGCTTACATATGTTGCTCCTGCATTTGCTGCAAGTAAGCTCTGAGTTGCTGAGAATATTAATGTTACATTTGTTTTAATTCCTTCACTTGCTAATACTTTAGTTGCCTTTAATCCTTCAGCTGTCATTGGAATCTTTACTATCATATTCTTATGAATTGCTGCAATTTCTCTTCCTTCTTTTATCATTCCTTCAGCATCTTCACTTACAACTTCTCCACTTATTGGTCCATCAACTATTTCTGTAATTTCTTTTATTACTTCATTGAAGTCTCTTCCTTCTTTTGCTATTAATGATGGATTTGTTGTTACACCACATATTACTCCCATTTCATTTGCTTCTTTAATGTGTTCTACATTTGCTGTGTCTAAAAAAAATCTCATTTCCCTAACATCTCCTCTTTATATATTTTGTTTGTTATTTAGCAACAAACTATTATTTGCATATTTACCTTCCATTTAATATTTATGTTTCATAATATTAAATTTAGACATTTTCTTTTTTAACTTCAATTTTATACGTCACTTTTTAATTCATACTTATTAAGGAGAATTTACAAAGGAGTTCCAATTGCTGATTAAAAATTCTCCTTAAAAATATGTTGGTTTATACTATGATATCTTATTGTCCATAATATGCATTCGCACCATGTTTTCTAAGATAATGTTTATCTAAAAGGTGCTGTTTGACACCCTTTACATCTTTGTTTAAAGTCATTGTCTTATATGCCATTTCAGCAACTTTATCTAATACTACTGCATTGTAAACTGCTGAATTAGCATCTTTTCCCCAAGCGAAAGGACCATGGTTTTTAACTACAATAGCTGGAACTTCTAATGGATTTTTATCTCCAATAGTTTCAACTATTACATTTCCTGTTTCTTTTTCATATTCTCCACTAATTTCTTCATCTGTTAGATCCCGAGTACAAGGAATATCCCCATAAAAATAATCTGCATGTGTTGTCCCAAAAGCTGGTATACTCATTCCTGCCTGAGCAAAAGTTGTTGCCCAATCTGAATGAGTATGAACAACGCCTCCAACACTCGGATAAGTTTTATACATAACTAAGTGAGTTGGAGTATCTGTTGAAGGTTTATACTTTCCTTCTACAACATTTCCTTCTAAGTCTACAACTACCATATCTTCTGCTTTCATAGTATCATAATCAACACCACTTGGTTTTATAACTACTAATCCAGTTTCTCTATCGATTTCACTAACATTTCCCCAAGTGTAGATTACAAGACCTTTTCTTTGAAGTTCCATATTAGCTTCATAAACTTTTTCCTTTAATTTCTCTAACATTTAAACACCCCTATCTGCTTGTTGTATGTATGTACGTACAAGCGTACATAAAAAAATAATATCTAATATATATCATTAAAGTTTATCTTTGCTCCAGTAACCCAAAATCAAGTCATCTAAAGCAAAGATAAAATTTAAACTCTAGAACAAGAATCTCTAACAATAAGTTCAGCACTGTATGTGTATTGAGGCTTATCTATTCTTCCCTCAATCATATCTATAATGCATTTGGCTGCTCTTATTCCCATTTCTTCTTTCGGATGCTTTATTGTTGTAAGTTTAACACCTGATGAAACTGCTAAACTAGAATCATCGAAACTTACTATTGATAAATCTTTTGGTATCTCTATATTTTCTTTTCTACAATTATCTATTACCTTCAAAGCAACCTTATCATTATAGCAAACAATTGCGGTTGGCTTTTCTTCAAGATTTAAAATCTTCTTTATAAACTGGTCTATATACATCTCTTGATTATCAGTTATATATTCTCCTACTATACTTTTGTTAAAACTCAAGTCATATTCGTTTAGGGCCTTTATGTAACCCCTTCTTCTCTTTTCACCTTGTAAATCATCTGCTTTAAATAATGCAGCTATGTTTCTATGACCAAGTTCTAATAAATAATTAGTAAGCTTGTACCCTCCCTGTTCATCATCTACTACAATATATGCAGAATTTTCTTCATCACAATTAGCATTTATTGCAATATATTTTATATTGTTCTTTTCTAACTTTTTAATGCTATCATGATGCAGGTTATTTATTGTACTTTGTGCTGGTTCAACTATTAGTCCTGATATATCTTGGTTTATGATATCCTCAAAACATCTTCTTTCATTCTCAATGTCGTTGTTACTATTAAATAATAATAAATTATATCCCTTACGTCTTAATTCTTCCTCTATACCTGATATAATTTTAGGAAAAATATAATCTGATATATAAGTTGTAAGAACAGCAACATTTTTTTTAACTTCATTAGTTTTTTTGTTAGAGTAAAAGCTTCCTTTTCCTCTTTCTTTATATATCCAGCCTTCTTGTACTAAATAAGTAAGAGCTTGTCTTACAGTGTGCCTACTTACATTAAATAAGTTGGCTATTTCATTTTCGGAAGGTAATTGGTCTCCTGCTGAAACCTTGTTTTCTTCTATTAGGCTGATATAGTAATTTTCTATTAATTCGTGCTTTGTTTCAGCTTCTTTCATCTTTTTCAACTACTTTCATCAAATAACTATGCAATAACTTCTTAAAATATAAATCGATTTCTTTAAAAGTATATTTCAAAAAGTTGTACGCACTTGATGATTTGATTATATCTCTATTCCCTATATATATCAATAGTTTTTTCTAAAATTTATTTAAACACAAAGGTTAACCATACATCATCTACTTTAATAATTTTTATCGTAATCTCAAATATAAATTTCACTGCAAGGCTGTCTTTACCTAATTTAAACCATAATAATGTCTATCTGGAAAGTTAATATTTTTTATTTTTTTCATTTTACATCTTGTATGTACAACATTATTGTATTATAATAAGCTTGTACATACATCAAAAACTTGTTTGTACTCATGAAAAGGTATACTAAATTTAGATAAGCATTTTTATTTATCCAATAGCTAGCATCCGTAGTACTCCATCTTCTTAAGTGAGAGATAACGGCCGCAAGCTCCTGGACTAGGTGCCCCTTAAGGGTATAAATTCAAGGTGGAGTTAAAATTCCACTTAAAAAGTTTCACTTTATATATTAGGAGGAATGTTAAATGTTAAAAGTAAAAAATTACGAATTTTGGTTTATTACAGGAAGTCAACATCTATATGGTCCTGAAGTAATAGAGCAAGTATCTGATAATTCAAAGATAATAGTTGATGAATTAAACAAAAAGGATTTACCTTATAAAATAGTCTTTAAAACAGTTGCTACTGATTCTCCTTCAATTAGAAAAGTATGCAACGATGCTAATAACGATGAAAACTGTGCTGGTATAATTACTTGGATGCATACATTCTCACCAGCTAAAATGTGGATTCATGGTTTAACTGAACTAAGAAAACCATTACTTCATCTCCATACTCAATTTAATAAAGAAATTCCTTGGGGAACAATTGATATGGACTTCATGAACTTAAACCAAGCAGCTCATGGAGATAGAGAATTTGGATATATTGGAGCTAGACTTGACATAGCTCGTAAAATAGTAGTTGGTCACTGGACAGATGCTTCTGTTTCTGCTGATATAGCTAAATGGATGGCTCCTGCTGTTGCATTTACTGAAGGACACAGTATTAAGGTTGCTCGTTTCGGAGATAACATGAGAAATGTAGCCGTTACTGATGGTGATAGAATAGAAGCTCAAATTAAATTTGGTTGGATAGTTGATTACTATGGAGTTGGTGACCTAGTTAAATCAATGGATACAGTTACAGAAGATCAAATAGATGAACTTATGGCTGAGTACTCTAAATTATATGATATAGATCCTAAAGCTTCTATAGACTCTATCCGTGAACAAGCTAAAATTGAAATTGGTTTAAGAACTTTCTTGGATGCAAGAGGATATACAGCTTTCACAACTAACTTCGAAGCACTTCACGGAATGAAACAGCTTCCAGGTCTTGCTGTTCAACATCTAATGGCTGAAGGTTATGGCTTTGGTGCTGAAGGAGATTGGAAGACTGCTGCACTTCTTAGAGCTATGAAAATCATGGCTGGTGGAAAAGGTACAGGATTGATGGAAGATTACACTTATAACATGGATTCAGAAAATGGATTGATTCTTGGTGCACACATGCTTGAAATATGTCCAACACTTGCTGCAACTAAGCCAGTTATTGAAGTACACCCACTTGGAATTGGAGGCAAAGAAGATCCAGCTCGTTTAGTATTTAAAGGTGCTTCTGGTCCAGCTGTTGCTGCTTCATTAATTGATATGGGTAACAGATTCCGTTTAATTGTTAATAGTGTTGATTGTGTTGAAGTAACTGAAGATATGCCTAACTTACCAGTAGCAAGCGTTCTTTGGAAACCACAACCATCATTAAAAGAAGGTGCTAAAGCATGGATTATGGCTGGTGGTGCTCACCATACTAGCTTCTCATTCTATGTTGATGAAGAACAATTATTAGATTGGGCTGATATGGTTGGAGTTGAATGTGTAGTAATTAATAATGACACTAAACTTTCAACATTCAAAAACGAACTAAAGTTTTCTAGTGCCGCTTGGAAATTCTGATTAATAGTGCTATAAATCTTATTTATATAAAAGTGGTAAATATTGATTGATGATTTTAGAATATATTTCATTAACCTTCCAGAAAGAAATAATAGACTCTCTACAATCCTAATATTTACCACTCCCCTTATTTGATAAAATATAAATAGGTAAAATCCGATATCCGGATTTTACCTATTTTCATTATGACCTAATATTATTCTGGCTCAATTATTGGATGTCTAAGCTCAACAATTGTCCCCTCTCCAAGAATACTTCTGTAGACTAACCCATACTCACTTCCATGTATAAGCTTTATTCTTTCATTTACATTAAAAATTCCATATCCAATCTGATTCCTATTTCCATCGTTATTATTAAGCATATTATTTATTTTATTTAATGTTTCTTCATCCATACCTTTTCCATTATCAGCTACAGTAAAACATAATAAATTATTTTCAATTTTTCCTGTAATTAAAATCTTCCCATTGCCACGCTTTTCTTTTATTCCATGGTAAATTGCATTTTCAACAATGGGCTGTAATATTAATTTTATTAACTTATAATCAAGTATTTCTTTATCAAATTGAATTTCGTAATCAAGCTTGTCTTCATATCTTATTTTCTGAATAATTAAGTAGCTTTGTACATGACTCAGTTCTTCTTTGACGCTTATTATTTCTTTTCCTTTACTTAAGCTTATTCTAAGCAAGTTAGTAAAGGCTTCTATTATCTCCACTATATCTTCTTCATTATGTTCTTCTGCCATCCACCTTATAGTATCTAAAGTGTTATACATAAAATGTGGCTTTATTTGAGCCTGTAAAACATTCATTTCAGCCAGCCTTTTATTTTTTTCTTCGATTTGTACTAATTTTATAAGATTATTTATTTCTTTTACCATGGTATTAAAAGAGCCGCCAAGTTCCCCTATTTCATCATTATACTTAGCATTAAATGATACTGTTAAATCTCCTTCTTGAGCTTTTCTCATTAACCTTTTTAATTTTTGAATTGGATTTACAATAGATCTTGTAAAGATTATAACTAAAATTTCAGCTATTATTAATGCCAAAATAGCTACTACAAAAGAATAATATCTTATATATTTAATAACTCGTAAACTCTCACTTTCAGGAAATACTCCAATTGTTTCCCATCCTGTATATTTTGAATCAATCTTTGTCAATTGATAATTTTCTCCATTAATATTTTTTATTATTATATCGTTGTTAATATTCTCTATCCATTCATTTTTAATTCTATATACTATATTATTAACAGGAGTATAAACAATCTCTTTGTTCATATCCATAATATAAATAAAACCCGCAGTTCCTGGTCTTGAATTCTCAATAATTTTCTTGATTGCATCTAATTTTATATCAATAAGTATTACACCTTTTATTTGGTTAGTAGATGAATCCACAACAGCTTTAGACATAGAGAAGACTTCATCAGCAGAATAGCGAAAAATATTATCAATGTTCCTACCTATTGGTTTAGTAAATAGGTGTATAGTTTCAGGCTTATTATAAGCCTTTGTATACCATTCTTCATTATATAAAGGATCTCTTGATACTCTGTTCATTACATCACTTATATAACCACCATTAGTGTTTACCACCATTATTCCAGCTATTTCCGGATTGAATTTAACAAAGTTATAAATAGATTTATACGCTTCGTCTTCAATATCAGTATCTTCAGATTTATTATCATTAAGGAATTTTATTATTCTAGGATCGATTGACATATAATTTATAATGTTTTCAGTATTATTAACATAAGATTCAATATTGCTATTTATTTGTTTTATTATTTGATTAGTGTTTTCATTTTGTGAAAAGTTAATTGAATCTTTATATAGTAAATTTCCCAAAGTAGTAATAGTAATAGTAACAATGAGGATTACTCCAAAAAAATAAAATATGAGTTTATCCCCTATGCTCTTATTCATAAAATATGTTTTTAAACTATTCACTCTATACCTCCAAAACATTTGTATAAATCATATCTATCATCCACAAATTAGCACATCTATATTTCAAATTTTATTATTAACTATACTTATAATTAACAAGCCTATATATTAAATTATAGCCCAAACTACCAATACTTGGCATATATATTTATTTAAATATATTACATTCGTTCAAAAATAAAATGAACATTTGTGCTTTCTTATTTTAAAAGATCATACAAATGCTCATTTTATTATATTAATCCATATTATATTATTTAGTTTGATTAAGAAGATAAAGCATTTTTTCGCCTTTCATCTCTAATTACAATAATTCTCTGCAATACAATAAATATGAACAATAACATTCCAACCGCTATTTTAGTCCACCATGAATTTAGTGTTCCATCAAACATTATAAGACTTTGAATAATTCCTGTAGTTAATACACCAAATAATGGTCCAATTATATTTCCATATCCACCTGTTAATAATATACCTCCAATTACGCACGCTGCTATGGCATCCATTTCCATTCCATTACAATGAAGACCATAACCTGAAAGAGTATATATTGTAAACAATAAACCACCTAAAGATGAACAGAAACCCGAAAATGTATATACAAGTATTTTTGTTCTTTCCACTGGTAATCCCATTAATTTAGCTGAATTTTCATTTCCACCAATTGCATACACGGTTCTTCCGAACCTTGTAAACTTCATCATATAAAATGCAGCAGCGACAACTATCAGGCTAACGATAACATTAATTGATATAAAGGCATCTGGTAATATTGATATTCTATATGATGAGATTTCTGTAAAAACTGGATTATCAATTATAATTGTATCAATGCTTATAATATAACTAGCTCCTCTTGCAAAGAACATTCCTGCAAGTGTAACTATCCAAGGATGTAGTTTAAACTTTTGAATCAAGATACCCTGAACTGTTCCAAAAATAATTCCAACAATAAGAACTATTAGCATTACTAAAAAAGGATTTACTCCTTTTTGCAATAAACTTGCTGTAATCATACTTACAAAAGCTATCATTGATCCAACTGAAAGATCTATTCCACCAGTTAATATTGCAACTGCTTCCCCAATTGCCACCACTATTAAATATGCATTATCAATGAACAAGTTAGTAAATACTTGTGCTGATAAAAAACTTTTATATAATACTGATCCTATTAGAAATAATCCTATAAATAATGCGATTGTAGCATAAATTGCAATATAATCTTTGTTTATCTTAAATGCGTTCTTCTTTCCTATTAGCTTATTCATGCTTTAATCACCTCTTTTTCTTTTAGATTGATTTTTGTATTTTTCTTTATCTTAAGAATTTTTCTAAATTCAGGAGATTGAATTATACATACAACTATAACTACTATCGCTTTAACAACTAATGTAATTTCAGGTGCAACGCCTAAGCTATAAATTGTTGTAGTTAATGTTTGTATGAACAATGCCCCTACAACTGTCCCTGAAAGATAAAACCGTCCTCCTGCCATAGACGTCCCACCTATAACTGTTGCAAGGATTGCATCCAATTCTAACCACAAACCAACATTATTAGCATCAGCACTTTTTATATTAGCGCATAAAATTATTCCTGCTATTCCTGCTAACATTCCACATATAACATAAAGTGAAAATACAACTTTCCTAGATTGAATTCCTGCGAATTTACATGAATTATTGTTAACTCCTATAGACTCAATAAATAATCCTAGAGCAGTTCTCCTTATTAAAAAATACATAATTAATGCTACCGCAATAGCTATAAATATTGCTATAGGAAGCAATATGTAGCCTGTCCCTATAAATATGAAATCCTTATTAGTAAAAGTTAATATTTGTCCTCCTGTTATAAGTTGAGCAACTCCTCTACCAACAATATATAAAATTAATGTTCCAACCATTGGTTGTACTCCTATATACGAAACTAAAAAACCATTCCATATTCCACATACAAGTCCACTAATTATTCCTATTGCTACTGCTAATGGAACTGAACCTCCATCAACTATTACAGTTGCAGAAAGAGCTGCACTTATTGCAATTATTGACCCTACTGAAATATCAATTCCTTGAGTTGCAATTACTAGAGTCATTCCTAAAGATATCAATATTAATGGAGCTGCACGGTTTAGTATATCTATAGTATTTCCAAATAAATGCCCGTCTTTCATACTTATGCTTAAGAAACTTGGTGTCATTATAAAATTAAACAAAAGTAATATTATTAAGCTCGTTAATGGCCAAAATATTTTAGCATTATAAATTTTAAGGAAAAAAGTTTGTTTCTTATTATTTTCCATATTATCTAGCACCTCCTGCTATAGTTTTCATGATATTAGATTCCTCTATTTCATTTCCAACTAGTTCTCCGATAATATTTCTATCTCTAAGAACAATTACTCTGTCACAACATTTAACTACTTCTGGTAGCTCTGACGAAATAAACAAAATTGTCATTCCTTGCTTAGCTAATGCTAATATTAATTCTGTTATTTCACCTTTTGCTCCTATATCAATTCCCCTTGTTGGTTCATCTAAAATTAATAATTGCGGTTCTGTTGCGAGCCATCTTGCTAATATTACCTTTTGTTGGTTACCACCACTTAAATTACTTATTTTTTGCTCCATACTTGGAGTTTTGATTCTAAGTAAATCTATATATTTTTGTGAAATTTCTTGTTGTTTTTTCATCGGCAAATATTTAAATATTCCTCTATTAGCTTGCAATGCTAATATTATATTTTCTCTTATTGTTAGATCGCCAACTATTCCTTCAACTTTTCTGTCCTCTGGGCAAAAACCCAAACCTTCCTCTATTGCTTTTTGAGGATAAATATACGAATAGTTTTTTCCATTTATAGTTATATTTCCACTAGTAGATCTATCTATCCCAAATATTGTTCGCGCACATTCGCTTCTACCAGACCCAAGAAGCCCTGCGAATCCAAGAATTTCCCCCTTCTTGATTTCTATATTAAATGGATTTATAGTTCCAGACCTTCCAAAATTATTTGTTGATATTAAATTCTCTCTCTGTTCATCATTAACTACTTTCTTTGTTCTTGTACTTTTTTCTATCTCGCTATAGTCTTTACCAATCATTTTAGAAACTAATTCTATCCTAGAAAGTTTGTCTGCATCATATGTCCCGACCAACTCACCATTTCTAAGCACTGTAAGTTTATCTGAAACCTCATATACTTGATCTAAAAAGTGAGTAACAAATATTATTGACATACCTTCTTCTTTAAATTTTTTCATAATTTTAAATAATTGCTTTACTTCCTTATCATCTAAACTTGATGTTGGTTCATCTAAGATTAATATACCTTGAGATATATCTACAGCACGTGCAATTGCTACCATTTGTTGTACTGCAACCGAATAATTATTTAAGGCCTTCTTTACATCTACCTTTAAATTAAGCCTTTCTTCTAATAGTTTCTCTGCACTTCTATTCATTTTCTTCCAATCTATACTTCCATTTTTCTTAGGTTCACGTCCAATATATACATTTTCTGCAACTGATAGATTTGGACATAGATTTACTTCTTGATAAACAGTACTAATTCCATGACTCTGAGCTTCCTGAGTAGATGATATTTTTATTTCTTTTCCCCTCAATATAATTGTTCCTTCATCTATCTTATAAACACCTGTAAGAACCTTTATCAATGTCGATTTTCCAGCACCATTTTCTCCCATTAGCGTATGGATTTCACCTTTTCTTAGTGTAAAATCAACATTTGAAAGTGCTCTAACACCCGGAAAGAACTTGCTAATATTTTTCATCTCTAAAACTATATTAGAATCACTCACTTATATCACTCCTCTTGTTTTAACACAATTACAAACATGTACGTACTACATCTTTTTTAACATAAGAGCATGGATTGAATTCCAGCTCTTATGCATACTATCATTAATATTTTCTGTTTGGTAATTCTGCTCCAGCATCTTTTTGTAAGAATTGACTTTCTTTTGAGTTTATAGTTCTTTCAACTTCTTTACCATCTAATATGTTTTTAGCAACTTCAAGTAATTGAGGTCCAAGTAACGGATTACATTCAACAGTTGCATTAGCTTTACCATCAACCATTGCTTGGAATATATCTTTAATACCATCAACTGAAACTATAAATATATCTTTTCCTGGTTTCTTTCCATATTCCTCTATAGCTTGAATAGCTCCCATTGCCATATCATCATTATGAGACCATAGTACATTTATTTTATCACCATCTGATTTTAGAAATGCTTCCATAACTTCTTTACCTTTTGCACGAGTAAAATCTCCAGTTTGTGATTTTATTATCTTATAATTAGGACAATCTTTTATTGCATCATTAAACCCTTGTTGTCTTCCAACCATTGCAGTAGACCCCACTGTTCCTTGAAGCTCTGCTATATTAAGTGTTGCGTCTTTACCGAATTGATCTATTAGTATTTGTGCAGCCTTTTTCCCCTCTGCAACCATGTCTGAACCTAAGAAACATTTATAAAGTGAATCATCTGAAACTGTAACTTTTCTATCAACAATTACTACTGGAATTTTTGCATCCTTAGCCTCTTTAAGTACTGTATCCCAGCCAGTTTCAACAACTGGATCTAAAGCAATTAAATCTACCTTTTGTGCAATAAATGATCTTATGGCTTTTATTTGATTTTCTTGTTTTTGTTGTCCATCAGAAAATTTCAAGTCAAAGTTAGGATCTAATGTTGGAATTGATTTTATAGAGTCAGTTTCTGCTGTTCTCCAACCACTTTCCGCACCAACCTGTGCAAATCCAATTATTTTTTTACTAGATGAATTCGCCGCTGATGTCTTTGCTGAATCGCCTCCACCAGCTCCAGATCCACCGCAGCCTGAAAGCATGCCAATACACAATACAGCACTCGCCATTAATGCCATCATCTTTTTTAACTTCATAATTAATTCCCCCTATATTCATGATTTCGTTTTCATGAATTAATTATATATTTATACTTATAAATTGTATTTGCATTAATCAGCACTTTTGTATACTTTTACGGAATATGGAAATCCATATATTTAATTACTTAAAATATCTTTAGTTATTTTATTGCACTTTAGTAATACTTTTTTAGGAATATCATCTTTCTTGTTCAATATTTTTATTGCATAATCTACTGCTTCTTTTCCTCCAGTCTTGCATGTAAATGTTCCTTGCAATATGCCATTTCTAACAAGGTCTATACCTCCCTGAGGTCCTTCTAAGCCATCAACACCAATTATTTTAATATTTTTTGAATTAGTACTTACGGTAGCGTAATATGCCCCAAGTGCCATATAATCACTATGAGCAAAAATTATATTAACATCCTTATCATCTTTCAATATTTCCTCTAATTTATCTTCTGTTTCATTCTTCTGCCAATTCCCTACAATTGTTCTATCTATAGCAATATTTTTATAATTACTAATCGCTTCTTTAAATCCATTAGTTATTTCTTTATCTGTACTTGAATCTAATATTCCTTGAACCTCTATAACATTAGCCTTGTTATTACCAGCTAAATTAGCAATTAATTCTCCTGCCTGCACTCCTATAGACTTTGTATCAGCCCCTATATATAAGGTATAATCATATCCCTCAACAGCTCTATCCAATAATATAACAGGTAAAGATTCATACGCTTTTCTTACAGTTGGTGCTAGTTCTTTGGAATTATTAATTGAAACAATTAGTAAATCTGCACCAAAGTTCATCAAATCTTCTATATCCTTTTTCTGTTTTTCAACATCTCCACCTGCATCCTTAAAAATTATTTTTATATTGCTATGTTTCTTAGCTTCTTCCTGTATTTCTTTATTCATACTTATTCTCCATGGTTCATACAGGTTTGCCTGAGACATACCGATTATAAATGTATCCTTTTTTTGAGAGTTTGTCCTATATAAATGAATTACAAAAATTATTAGTCCACATATACAAGCTATAATTATAGATAAATAAATAATCTTTCTTTTATTATTCACTCTATTTTCCCCTCTTATATTCCGTTGGTGAAACTCCAACTACTTTTTTAAAAGCTCTACAAAAATAATGTTGATTACTATAACCGACTAGTTCTGCCACATCATAAATTTTAACAGCTGGATCCTCCATCATATACATTGCTTTTTCTATTCTTATTTTAGTAAGGTAATCAATAAATGATAATCCAGTTTCTTTTTTTAATAATTTACTTAAATATGAGGATGTTACTTCTAATTTACTTGATATATAATTTATATTTAACTCATTTGAATAATAGTTATCTTCTATATACTTGATTGCTAGTAAAACCATAGAACTGCACTTCTTTTTTTCATTAACCCTATTCATTATTTTCATATATTCATCTTTTATCTTAAATACATCATTAAAAACACTTGCCTGCTCAATTAATACATTACACTTTAAATATTTATATATCTCCCTCTGTATTTTTTTTGCAATAGAAATCCACCACCCCATATCATTTATCTTGCTTACTAATATTATATTTTTCTTATCATCATTAAAAATATACTTTAACTCTAAATCTTTAAATCCATCATTTAAAATATTAGCTATTGCAAACTCTAATAATTCAACACTCCAATTCCTAACACTTACTTCAACATTAAGTTTTTCTACAATCTTTATAACCATAATTCCAATATTTCTTCCAAACTCGATATCAAAAAAACTCATCTCCTTTAAAACTTGTTCATCACTTAATTTATTGTTAAACCATTCACTAAAAAAAGTTTTTTGTAATACTTCCTTATTTTCAGCTAATTGTCTTTTTACCCATTCTAAGTAATTGTTTTCTTTTCCCCTTTCAATAAGTTTATTGGTTACTTTAATTATTATCTCCTCTATGTTCTTTTTACTCACAGGTTTTAGAATGTAATCGAAAACATTAAACTGCAATGCTTTTTGAGCGTATGAAAAATCATCATATCCACTTATTATAATAACAATCCCATTATTGCCAATCTCTTTTAGCTTTTGCAATAGGTCTAAACCGTTTAAGAATGGCATATTTATATCCAATAATATAATATCGGGTCTGTTTTCTTTAATAATTTCTAATGCAATTTCCCCATCTTCCGCTTGCCCTACTATCTCAATACCGAACTCACTCCAATTTAAAATATTCTCAATACCCCTTCTAATTTTAGGCTCGTCATCAGCGATAACTAGTTTCCACATAATTCCTCCATTTATAATATATATTACAATAATAAATTTATATTTAATATTCTTGAGCTAAGGTTGAATTAATATTAAAATATAGGAAATTAATTGCAAGATATATTTTTTATTTTGTTATTATATTAATTTTTATTGTTTTAATACTCCATTAATGTAATTATTAAGCATATATTTATATTATTTTAATATATTTCCAAAATAATTTCTAGAAATAATTGTATGTACAATTTTAATGTAATATAATATACTTGTACATACATGAAACCGATATCTTTAATTATGTAAATGTATACTAAAAAATATGTAGTAATTTATTAAATACGGAGGTGTTATCATGGCAATAGAAAAAAATGTTTTCGGAACAATGCCTGATGGAAAAGATGTTTATATTTATACTTTAACAAACTCTAACAAAATGAAAGTTGAGATTTCTACTTACGGTGGTACAATAGTTTCATCTCTAGTTCCGAATAAGGATGGTAAATTAATTGATGTAACGCTAGGATATGATAATTTAGATGGTTATTTAAAAGGAGATAAATTTTTCGGTGCCTTAATAGGACGTTTTGGAAATAGAATTCAATATGGAAAGTTCATCCTTAATGATCAAGAATACACTTTAGCTCAGAATGATGGAGAAAATCATTTACACGGCGGCTTAAAAGGCTTTGATAAAGTAGTATGGGATTCAAAAATAGTTGAAGATTCTCCTAATACATTAGAACTTTCTTATTTTAGCCCAGACGGTGAAGAAGGATATCCTGGTAACCTTAATGTTAAAGTTACTTATGTCCTTACTGAAGATAATGCTCTAGAGATAAATTATAGTGCAACTTCTGATAAAGATACAGTCGTAAATCTTACAAATCATGCTTATTTTAATTTATCTGGTCATTCATCTGGTGACGTTCTTAATCAAAAATTGATGATAAATGCAGATAAGTTTACAGTAAACGATAAATATTCAATTCCTACAGGCGAAATAAAAGAGGTAGCCGGAACTCCTATGGACTTTAGATCATTAACTCCTATCGGCAACAATATAAATAGCGATTATGAACAAATTGATTTTGGAAAAGGATACGATCATAACTGGGTACTAAATACCGATGGATGTGATAGCTCAAAAGCTGCTCAAGCTATTGATGAAAATTCTGGAATAGTATTGGATGTTTATACAACCACTCCTGGAATTCAATTTTACAGCGGGAACTTTCTTGATGGTTCAGATGTAGGTAAAAATAAATCTGTTTATAATCGTAGAAATGGATTTTGTTTAGAAACTCAATATTTTCCTAACTCTATAAACTGTAGTAAATTTAAATCTCCAATACTTAGAGCCGGAGAAGTATATAAAGATAAAACCATTTATAAATTCTCTACATTATAAATTTTAAATTTCTTATTATTGGTATATAGATATCCAAATTTAAAACTAGATTTATTGTAGTAACTTACCGAAATCATAAATATTTTGTTCCAAAAAGCTATGAAAATATCGCTGAAAGTTCTAAGCAGCAGGTTGTATCCAATTTAGCATGCTCCAACTTTCAGTTTGACAAGCTAAATTGGAACAACCTACAGCTAAGACCTTTTAACAGCTCATTTTCAAATGTTTTCTTCATATTATGACCCTTGTGGTTACAAATATATTTATGATTTCTAGTGAAGATATGAACTTAAAGTTTTAGCAACTTTTTAAATACATTAATCTAATAAGTCGAATTCTTAAAATCTATATATGTTTCAATAATAAACTTACATTTAAAATTCTAATAAGCTAAGTTATCAATTAAAATAATAATCTAGAAATTAAATTGCAACATATATAATTTACTGATAAAAAAGTGCTTAGCTAACAAATATCCATAGTGGATAATTATGTTTTATGATTTAATTATTAAATAAAAATTCATCTTAAATATAACCACTATGGATTATACAAATAATATAAAGAGAACTAAAAAATAAACACTTTATTTTCCATGATTGTATGCTCATCCAACTTTGTCTTAAAGACTACTTTCTGACCTTAGTCGCCTAATAAATACTATTCTAAATGAAATACATTACCATGAAATCACTGAAATAAATCAAGGAAAATCCCTGTCTCCAATGGCGACGCTATCTATTTATAAAGTTGATAGTATAAAAAACATGCTCAGTCCCAAAATTAAAATTTCTTACTAAAGCACATTAACCTCAAAAGATATTCATCACACTGAGTATACTCAATACGATAAAGTTGCTTTAATTTATGCCTTACTAGATTTATTTTAAAACCCAACTTTTAGAATGTTTTTTGTAATTATACAAATACACTTCAATATTTATACATATTTTTAAATTAATGCTTACTAACTTTATGCTTAGACTTATCAAATACCTTGCGCTTATATTTTTGATGTCATTTTTGTTAAAGGAGAATTTATATGTATAATAAATTAAAAAAAGTTATTAGTAACTATCCTATTAATACAAAATTCAAAATAACTTTTTCAACAATTTTAGGACTTACTTCTTTCCTTATGGTAGCTGTGATATGCATAATATTGTTTATTTCATCGCAAACAAATTCGCTATATAATGGACCATATAAAGTTTCTGAGACTATTTCTAATATTAGAGTAAACTTACAAACAATAAAAATGGACATGTTCAGATCAATCACAGAAACAGATCCAGGAATAAAGAACTTTTATCTAGAGCAAGCTGATACAGAATCTATGGCTCTTTCGAAAAATATAGAAATTTTAAAAGAAATACATAAGGGAGATCCATCTTTATTAGATGAATTTTTATCAAATGTAAAGGGTTTAGATGATAAGAGAGAAAAATTAAGTGACTTATTAAAATCAAAAACCAATCAGTCTGTAATGAAAGTCAGCCAAGATGCTTACTCTTCACAAATTAAAGAGTCTGAAGAATGTATACTTAAGCTTTTTAAGTCATCCCAAGAAGATGCTAATTCCTTTGTTACTAATTCAAATACTTATAGAAGTATATCACTAATTTCTATTACGTTTATTATGATAATATTAATTGTGATATCATTATTGTTAATTAGGGTATTGAATGATGTATTACTTGAAGGGATTAATCATATTAAGGATATTGCAAAAAACCTAGCTCATGGAAATCTTAAGATAAATACTGAATATAATGCAAAAGATGAAATGGGTGAAATGTCCCGCGATTTAACTAATTCTATCGGAATGTTACTTTCTTATATTAATGATATAACAAGCACTTTGGAAAGATTAGCAGATGGAGATTTAGATATACATTTAGATACTTCAATAGCATATATAGGCGATTTTAATCCTATACAAAAATCAATAAAAAATATTATCGATTCTTTAAATATTATATTTCAGAATATGGATCAATCAATCTCATCAATTTCTAATGGTTCTGAGCAATTATCTTCAACCACCCAAATACTATCTGAAGGCTCTATTAACCAGGCTGGTGCTGTTGAAGAGCTCTTTACTAGTTTTAAGAACATACTGCAAAAGGTTAATAATACTACTAACAATGCAGATAAAGCTAAAAGTTTTTCCATTAATGTAAAACATATTGTACAAGAAGGAAACGAAAAGATGCAAATATTGATGGAATCTATGAGAGAAATAACTATCTGCTCAAAACAAATTGCTGAAATTATAAAAGCAATAGAAGAAATTGCTTCTCAAACTAATCTTTTAGCATTAAACGCTGCTATTGAAGCAGCTAGAGCCGGTGAAGCTGGAAAAGGTTTTGCTGTAGTTGCAGACGAAGTTAGAAATCTTGCTGAACAATCTGCCGAAGCCGTAAACAATACTTCTAAGATTATAAAAAATTCATTGCATGTAGTAGCTAATGGAGAAAAGCTGGCTACAGAGACTGCTGCTGCATTAGATATAATAGTTAAAAATGTCGATGATACTACTAATTTAGTGAAAGAAATAGCTGTAGCCTCTGAAGACCAAACTGAAGCTATAACCGAAATGACCAGTAAGGTTGATCAAATTTCTCAAGTAGTTCAAACTAATTCTGCAACAGCAGAAGAACTAGCAGCATCTACAGAAGAATTAGCTTCTCAATCTCAGATAATAAAAACTGAAATATCAAAATATACATTAAAAAACAAATAATGAATTTTGGCCTTTTAGATATCAATACTTATTTCAAGCCAAAGAATTAGAATGTAAAAATTCTTTGGCTTCAATATAAAAAGATCATATCTGTGCCATTGGCATAACGCCATGATAAAACTGCTTTACTTAGACGTTAAAGCGCAATCATATAATTTCTTTTTATTTCTGTTCTTCTAAAACTCTATATATTGCTTTTGCTACTCCTAAATTGTCATTTGTATCAGTTATATATTTTGCTATTTCTTTTATTTCAGGAATAGCATTTCCCATAGCAACTGATTCTTTGAATTCTGTAAACATAGAATAATCGTTAAAACTATCTCCTAGCACCAAAACTTCATCTCTTTCAAATCCCATTTTTTCAGCTACTTTTGCAAGTATAATGCCCTTTTGAGCAGTTATATCCGTAATCTCTATATTATCCCTGAATGAAGATGAAACAGCAATTCCTTTCAATTCTCCAATAACTTTTTTCATTTTATTTATAAGCTCTATATCTTTATGGAAAGCTACAAACTTTCTAATTTCTATACCACTGCTTAAAAATTTATCCAAATCAGAAATATAATTAAGTTGAACAAAATATGGTTGAACTTTGGCAAGTTCCAAAGCTTCTTCTGGAGTAAGCTCTGGATTAAAGGATAACGTTCTATATGCCATTTCCTTTAAAGCTTCCTCTTTAGTGTCTGTAGTATATATTCCTTTATTAGTAAATATTCTTGCAGATACTTTTTCTCTTTGAAGTATATTTATAATTTTAGTTGCAGTTTCTAGCTCTATATTTATCTCTTCTAGAATATTTCCATCCTCATCTCTATACTCTGCCCCATTCATAAGTACACATTGACATCTTATATTATTTTCCATCAAAAGAGGTTTAACAGTATCATATTCCCTTCCTGTTGAAATTGCAAATATAATTCCTGCCTTCTCAGCGCGCTTAATAGCAGATACGGTCTCTTTATCTATTTTATGTTTTGTATTCAACAGTGTCCCATCCATATCTGATGCAATAAGTTTTATCATTTGGGATCATCTCCTCGCTATTTTATTAAATTTCTCATACCTTAATATTATAACAAAGTTTATTCAATTGTGAAAATAAGCGACATGATTTCACTTTTATCAATATATAGTTAAAAATAGGTTTTATTGATTCCTAACTTTTATTTGACATCTTTTCTATTCATCAAACTTATAACACAAAAAAGCCTACCCTTTATATAATATAAAGTGCAAGCTTTTTTATTCACCCAAGATAATTGAAATTATTAACTATATAAATCACTAATTCATACAACTAAATATGATTTCTATATTAATTTAAGCTTATTTAAATACTTGATTTATTATAATTTTAAATATATATTTTATATAATAAATCTACTTTTCCCCCCCATCAAACCAATTATTCAATTAAGATAATAATTATAGACACTTATTTGTAATATCTATATAAATTTACTAGTAAAACATATAACATTAAATTATTTAGTTAATACTAGTCAAGCTTATCAATTTCATATTTTTATAGTTAAATTTTTCTACAGAAATATCAAATACTATTCCACTACTTAAAAATATAGTATTATTTAAAACTAAAGCTGGATCATCTTTTTCCAAGTTCAAAAAACTTGCTTCTTCTTCAGTTAATTTTTCAGAAGTTATTATTCTATCCGCAAATCCTATTTTTAATTTTAAATCATTTGTAATGTAATCAAATATAGACTTACTACATATTTCTTCATTCAAATAAGGAATAATATCTTTATTATAGTAAGATTCCTCTATTTCAATTGGATCTCCATTTAAATATCTTACTCTTTTAATATAATATATCTTTGTGCCAATATCACATTTCATTCTATTTGATAATTTTTCATCTGCATTAATTAACGAAAATTCAGCAACCTTACTTTCAAACTTTTCATTAGAATACTGTTTTGATAAACCATTTATATCTCTTATTTGGGCGCAACCATTTTTTGCAAACTCCCTTAAAAATATCCCACTACCTTGCACTCTATAAACATAACCTTTAGTCACTAATATTTCTATAGCTTTTCTTATAGTATTTTTGCTAACATTAAATTTTTTTATCAGTTCCTCTTCTGTAGGAAGTTTTTTACTCAAACTATATCTATCTTCCAACATTTCTTTTTCTAAAATATTAACAACCATTTCATACTTTGTTTGCATCTCTGTAATTCCTCGCTTTATTTTAAATAAGTATTTTTACTAATATCTTCTTCTAATTCGTAACACGTTAATCCTAATCTATAAAGTTTCTAAAAACAATAAAAACTGTTATATCAAATATTAAACCCAATATTTCCTCTTTCATTTTCACTCGAAATATTGGGTTTAATACTTGATAATTCCCTTTAATGAATATCATTATCACATAAATTCACTTTTCTCTTCTTAATAATTTATTTAATATCTTTACTAATATATTACATCTTTTACTTCTTAGTATTTAAACTTTATATCTATTGATTCCTCCAACTAGCGGAATAATTTAACTATTCTTATAATTCATTGGCATGATTTATTATATAATATAAGGCACCTTTTGTAAAGGTTTAAATAACTTGTTTTAAGTTCACAAAATAATAATTCAAATAGTATATAAGTTGAATTATAATCCTATATTAATACTAATTATATATGCTTAACCGTTAATAATATAGATAAATCTTTAACGCAACTTATATAGAACTGCTAATTATTTTGTATAATCAGCAGTTCTTACTTAACTTATGTATCATGTATATTTATATTAACAACATACTAGTCCAAATATTAATTTGAAAAAGTCTGAGTTCCCATATATTTATCACTACCACTAATTACACCTATACCAACCTTAGTGTAAGAAGGATTCATCATATTTGCCTTATGCCCCGGCGAATTCCACCACTGATTGAATAATTCAACTGGTTCATAATTGTTGTATGCTATATTTTCTCCAGTTGTAGTATATTCATAGTTAATTGCTTTTAGCCAACTTGTCCAATTATTGCCCTCTGGAGTAGTATGGTCGAAATAATTGTATTGTATCATATGGTTACTCTTATACCTAGCTACTTGAACTAACTCATTATCCATAACTAAAGGATTTAGACCTGCTTCAGTTCTTTTTTCATTCATTAACTCAAAAATTTTATTTTCTGCCATTATTTGTATGCTTATAGAATAGTTTCTTGGTAATTGAGGAAGTCCATTTATATCAACAGTATTATTACCAGCTTGTCCATCGTATGCTGAGTTAGTCAACAGTTGGCCTGAATCATTTGATGATTCTATTAACTTTCCAGACTCATCAAAGCAATAAACCTTTCCCTCAATATTTTGAATTCCTGTTTGCATTGCTCCATTGCTATTCATATAATACCATTTATTATTATCCTGAATCCAACCTATTTGCATCACTCCATTATTATTAAAATAATACCAGGTTCCATTGATATTATTCCAACCTTCTTGCATTACTCCTGAATTATTTAAGTAATACCAGTTTCCTTTCTCATAAGTCCAATCTGTTTTCATTCTTCCGTTTTCATTAAAATAATACCATTCATTTGAAATATTCTTCCATCCTTTAGCTACCTTGTTTCCTTCTTTATAGCTCCATGTTCTATCATCATTCTGACTCCATTCCGCAGATGCTTTTAACGGTGATAGTGTAGCAATTGTTGCAGCCATAATAACTGTACTTGTAATTCTTGTAAAAAAAGTTTTCTTCATTAGTTTTCCTCTCTTCTTTTGTTATTCTGTTATCTTACATATAGTTATGTATAACTCCCTGTAAAATCGTTTTCAGAACCACATATAAAAGTTTTTCCATATAATTATTTTACCATAAATTCGACATTTTTCAACCCATTTTATTCTAAAATATTTTATAATAGCTAAACAGACTATATAATTCTCTTTTTTCCTTCTGATTTATTGTAAATTTATTATAAAATAGTTATATTCATATATATATTTTCTTTAAGTACTTATGTCTTTAAAAATTTAAATACAAATTTATTGTTACAGCATATATATAATATAAAGAATTTATGTTAACGCAATTTGTTAATTAAGTTAATTTTCATATAAATATAAAAATCAATCATTTTAACACCTAATTCATTAACTCATATATTAGAAATAGATAATATTTCAGGGGAGTTATAATGTATAAAAAAGGTGATTTCCATATCCATTCAACTTTCTCAGATGGAAAGTGTACCCCTAGGGAGCTTGTTATTCTTTCCCAAAAAAGAGAGGTGGATATTATTTCTATAACAGATCATAATAGTACATCTGGTTTAGATGAAGCTGTCATGGCTGGTGAAGATCTTGGTGTAAGAGTCATTCCTGGCGTTGAACTTTCAACTAAATACAATTCTTCCAGAGTTCATGTTTTAGGCTACTTTAAAGATGATAGCTACAAAAATGAGCTTTTAGTTGAAGTATTAAAAAATGTAAAGAATCATAAAATTTCAAATATAAAAAAATTGCTAGGAAAAAATCTAGATTTTTATAATACTAAGGATAAACTTTCTGTAGAGACTGGCATAAAAATTCTAAAGTTTTTTGGAGCTACAGTGGTTTTGGCACATCCTGTACTTTTAAACAAATCTGATTTTGAAAAAATCATAGAAATGGACTTTGATGGACTTGAAGCTAAATACTTCAGTAATACAGAAAATGATACCGAATACTTCTTAAAAGTAGCCAGTGATAGAAACTTACTTTACACAGCCGGGTCAGATTTCCACAGTTGCAAAGAATTTTATAGAATTCATGGGATAATAGGTGACGTTTATCTAAATGAATCTGAAATATATAATTTTTTGATACGTGGTAAGTTGCCATACTTGTAAATACTTTACTAGAATTATTTAATATTAAAAATTAGATATATGTTTAATTGAATTATTACTATACTACATATATCTAATTTCCCACTTCATAAACTATATTTCTTCTAGCTTTTTTCTTCTTTTATATATTTTGTTAGCTACCAAGCATGCTGTCACAGTAGTTCCCAAAACACATATAGCAGTTGGAGCCACTGCTATAAATCCAGCCAAAAGCAACCCTTTTCCCGAAACCTTAATATCAACACTTCTATCTTTAGACTTAAAATTTACATTAATACTTCCTGCTTCTTTATCTGCCTTACTAACTTTGTTAAAAGATCCATTCATTATCTCTTTCTTAAAGTCTAGCATTCAATCACCCCTCATATAATTTACGATTTATATTTCTGCTTTATTTATATCATATTAATTTAAATCTATTATATACAAAAAACTTCTAGCTTTAAATAAAATTTCAAACAAAAAAATTGTAACTATACTATAGAAAAAATCTATACATAGTTACAATCCTAATTATAAAGTTCATTAACTATTTTATTCCAATTGTTGAGCATGCATTCTGCTATTTTCGAATCATACATTATTCCTTTATTCTTCTTTATTTCATCTTTGCATAACTCATCACTTATGGATTTTCTATACGGCCTATCACTTTTCATTGCATCTATAGAATCACAAACTGCTAATATTCTTGATGCAAACGGTATTTCTTCTTCCTTTAATCCTTTAGGATATCCTTTTCCATCCCATCTCTCGTGATGATATAAGACTATCCTAGAAATATCTTCAAACGTACTTGTTTTACTTAGTATATTATATCCAATATACGGATGATTCTTCATTAATTCCCATTCACCTACTTCCAGGCTATCTGGTTTATTTAGAATGTTATCCGGCACTCCAATTTTACCAATATCATGCAGATCTCCTGCTATATGTATTAATTCGAGCTCTTCCGTTGTCATTCCCAAGACTTCTCCTAATTTATATGCCATATCTGCTACTCTAGTCGAATGACCATATGTATAGAAGTCTTTTGCTTCCAAGGTTGCAACCATACTTCTTACAACACCATGATACATATCATCATTATATTGTTCCAATATTTCTCACCGCCTTACTAATTTTGCTATTCTTACTAAATATAATATCATAAAATCTACTGTGTTTGAATATAATTATTTAATTCAATTAAGATAATTAAAATACTTTTCAAATATTTATAGAAACTTGACGATTAAATCACAATATAGAATTCATTGTTAGTATCATATTCTTGTGTAATTTCGCCCCAATTTTTAATGATGCAATCTACTATTTCAGGATCATACATTATACCTTTATTTTTAATTATTTCATTCTTACATTCTTCATCGCTTATTAATTTTCTATAAGGTCTATTACTTTTCATAGCATCAATAGAATCACAAACTGCTATTATTCTAGATCCTAATGGTATTTCTTCCTTACATAATCCATTTGGATATCCTCTTCCATCCCATCTTTCATGATGATGTAGTACTATTTTTGAAATAATATCTAAGCTTTTTACTTTGCTTAATATTTTATACCCTATCTCTGGATGCTTCTTCATAAGCTCCCACTCTTGTAGGTCAAGTTTACCTCTCTTATTTAGAACACTATCAGGAACCCCAATCTTACCTATATCATGCAAATGCCCTGCAATGTGCAAAATCTCTAATTCTTCATTCTGTATCCCTAAATACATACCAAGCTTGTTCGCCATATTTCCAACTCTAGTAGAGTGTCCAGCGGTGTAAATATCTTTTGCATCCAATGCTGCAACCATACTTTCTATTATATCGTGGTAAACTTCACTACTAAATAACATACTCATAATCATACCTCCTTAAATCAAATTAAAACGCATTTATATAAAATTAAACTCTAAATCATATTTAATTTACTTAAATTATCTCTCATTGAAAATTATTATCAATTATATTATATCCTATTTTACTTATTAATCAATATTTAACTTTTATCATAATTTTATGATAAATATGAATATTATCACTAAATACCCTATTAACTTCTTACCTTTATCACTGCTATTTTTTAAGAACAAAAGTACATAAAAATAAGGGGAGTTAAATTAACTTCCCTTAGCTTTTAAATAACACTATTTAATTATTTTCTAAACATTCTTATAATAAATTTTATAACTTCATTTACTACTATAACCATAAATGCTAACCCTAGAACTTTACTCCACATTATCACCGATAAAGCAACTGAACTAAAGAAAGTAGTAAATACTTGAGTAAATATTATTTGAGCCAATCCAGTTATAAATATTACTTGAATAGCTATCTTGTTCTTAAAAAAGTTAGGAAATATACTTTCTGCCCCAAATTCTCTGCAGTTAAATGCATTAAATAGTGCACTAAATGCAAATAATCCAAATAAAACAGTTTCCATCTCACTTGCAAATCCGTTTTTTTCTGTGGATGCTCCTAAGATATTGTACTTCATCTGTATAAGTAAAATTGATGTAACATATATTGCATTTAATATTATTGAAGTAATCATACCTTTTGTAATTATACTTGAATTTCTATTTACAGGTTTTCTATTAAAAACATTCTTTCTAATTGGTTCTAAACCTAGAACTAGTGCTGGCGGTCCATCCATTATTATGTTAATCCACAGTAATTGAATCGTAGTAAATGGCATTTCAAAATTTAATATTTGTGAAATTATTGCAACTAAAAATGCTATTATGTTTACAGTAATCTGAAATTGTATGAATCTTTGAAAATTTTCATACACGCCTCTTCCCCACTTTATTCCATCAATGATAGTAGTAAAATTATCATCTGTTAATATTATATCTGCAGCATTTTTAGAAACTTCTGATCCTGAAATACCCATAGCTATTCCGACGTCTGCCTTTGTTAATGCTGGTGCATCATTTATACCATCACCAGTTACTCCAACTACTTCCCCATTGCTTTGAAGAGCTTCAACAATTCTCATTTTTGTCTCCGGCTTACTTCTAGCTACAATAGCTATATTTTCAATCTCATTTCTTAATTCTTTATCATTTAAAGTATCAATATATGTAGCTTCCACTGCTTTTTTTCCACCTTTAAGCATTCCAAGCTCATTTCCTATTGCTATGGCTGTATTTATATTATCCCCAGTCAACATCTTAGTTTCAATACCAGCTCTTTTAGCTGCTTCTATAGCTTTAGCTACATCTTCCCTTAGTGGATCTCTTATGGCAACAAAACCACTGAATATTAGTCCATTTTCTCCATCTAATAGTTTAGGTTTTAAAATACTTATCTCACTTGTAATCGCAGCCTCTGCTTCTACATCTTCAATAATCCTAAATCCAAACCCTAGAATTCTCATAGATTTAGCCTGTAGTTTCTGTATTTCTTTTATTATTTCATTTTTTCTCTCTTGTGTAAGATCTATAAATTTATTATTTATAACTTCATTAGTAGCATTTGATAACAGTATTTCAGGCGCTCCTTTTACGAGTACTACATTCATTCCTTTAATCTTCATAACAGTAGCCATGAATTTATTTTCAGAGTTAAACGGTATTTGATGAATCACTTCACTTTCTTTTCTTTCCTGTTTATAATCATATTCCTCTAGATATGAAAGTAGTGCACATTCTGTTGAATTACCTAAGTAATTTAACTTATCTCCCTCAAAACTTATATCAGCCGTTGAGTTCACAAGGCAATTTTTTATAAAATAATCATCTATATCATTTTTATCATCAAAGAACTTTCCATTTAAATAAAGATTCTCTACAGTCATCCTATTCTCAGTTAAAGTACCTGTTTTATCTGAACAAATAACGCTAACTGAGCCTATAGTTTCACAAGCCTCTTTTTTTGTTACTAACGCATTAATCTTAGCCATCTTTTGCATCGTTATTGCTAATGTCATATTAATCATAGTTGGCAACCCTTCTGGCACCGCTGCGACTATTAAAGCAATACATACAACAAAAGCAGTTTTAACAGGATCTATAGAATTTAAAAACGATATTACTCCTGATGTATTTATATTCAAATTACCAGATATAATCATTTTGGTAACCATAAATATAAATAGTAAACCTGCTATAACGCTTGATATTTTAGTGATTGTCTTACCCAAATCCCCCAATTTTCTTTGGAGAGGTGTTTCTTCTTCATCTATTTGAAGAGTTTGAGCTATTTTGCCCATTTCAGTATTATCACCAGTTGAAGTTACAACCATTGTCGCTCTACCATAAGCAATTAGAGTTCCGCCAAATCCCATATTAATTTGCTTTGCTGGAATTGGATCCTGCATTTCTTTATTTTCTTTTACTTGTATTTCCTCCATATTGACAATTACTTGAGCATTTTTTGTAACATCTTCTGATTCACCAGTCAACATATCTTCCCTAACCTTTAAATCTATTGTCTCAATAAATCTTCCGTCTGCTGGTATCATGTCTCCTGTTTCAAGATATATGATATCTCCTGGAACTAAGTCATTTTTTCCTACTTGAGTTACTTTGCCGTTTCTCAACACCTTTACAACAATATCTTCTGTCATTTTGGCCAAAGCTTCTGCTGCTTTTTTTGATTTTCCTTCTGTAATTATTCCGATAGTTATTCCAATTGCAACAGCACATACTATTCCAACTGAATCATAATATTCTCCAATAATTGCACTAACTAAAGCCGCTATCAAAAGAATAAGCATCATTGGTTCCAATAATGCATTTTTTATTTCTTCAAATATATTTCCTTCTTTTTTATGAGTAAATTCATTTTTTCCATACTTCTCAGTTCTCTCTCTTATGGATGAATCATTTAGGCCAATCTCTAGATCGACATCTAGTTCTTCTAAAACTGATTCTATATCTTTATTAAAATATTTCATTAATTAAACTCCTCTTATTAACATGTAGCTCCTTCAAATATGATTCAAAATCTTTCAATATATTTTAACATAAAACATAGTCAATATTAAGTTAACTTATAATACGGACTTAACTACTAGTTTATATTATTCATTATAACCCATTTTACTACAACAGTATCAATTTTTAGATACTTTTATTAATTAGCTTCTTTTTGAGCAAACATTTTTATTATATTTAATAACTCTCCCCCATAAGCTTCAATTTTTTTTGTTCCAACTCCTCTGATCTCCAACAATTCATCTAATGTTCTAGGTCTGCTATTAGATATTGCAATCAGACTTGTATCCGAAAATATTATATAAGGCTTTATTTTATCCTTATATGCCCTATCTTTTCTCCAAGATTTTAAAGCTTCAAATAGCTCTGTATTTATTATAGGTTCCCTACTATCTAATATCTTAAATACAACCGATTCCTTACTTTTCAAAACCCTAATTGATCTAGAATTAAGTTTTAACATTGAATATGTGCCTTCTTTCAAATCAACGTATCCATCATCTAGTAATCTTTTTATCAACTCTTTTATAAAGGTGCTTCCATATTCCTTCATTATTCCGTATGTTGTAACTTTATCTAAATTATTTTGTATTATTTTAGGTCCCTTAAAACCTTTCAAAATATCCACAAGAACTGATATTCCATACTGTTCTTTTGTTCTAAAAACTGTGGATAAAATCATCTGACTTTCTTTTGTAAAATCTTTTAATTCATCATCGTTTAAGCAGTTACTGCATTTATTACAGTAATTTAGCTTCCGATCATTTCCAAAGTAATTCAATATATATTTTCTATAGCATTCCTTTAAATTACAATAATCAATCATAAATTGGAACTTTCTAAGCTGAATTTCTCTCCTATTCATGGAAGAACTTCTATTTATAATATATTCCACTCTACTTATATCTTCTTCACAATAAAATAAGTAACAGTCACAGTTCTCTCCATCTCTTCCTCCTCTTCCTATCTCTTGATAATACGATTCTAAGTTTTGAGGAAAAGTAAAATGTACTATGAATCTAATATTTGACTTATCTATTCCCATTCCAAATGCATTAGTCGCAATAATTACATCTAAATTCTCATATAAAAACTCTTCTTGAAATCTTTCTTTCTCTTCATCTTTGAGTCCACCATGATACTTACCAACATTAAATCCTAGGTCCCTTAAATAATAATATAAATTATCTACTTCGTTTCTTGACGCGCAGTATACAATACCAGATTCACCTTCATTTTTTCTAATTATATCCTTAACAGTTTCAATCTTATCTACTTCCTTAAGTATATTAAGACTAAGATTTTCCCTATTAATATCGCCTTTATATATATAAGGTTTCTCTAACCCCAATAATTTGATTGAGTCTTCTCTAACTTCACTTGTTGCTGTTGCAGTGAACGCTGATATTATAGGTTTAACTTTAAGACTTTTATAAAAATCTAATATTCCTAAATAACTCTGCCTAAAATCATGCCCCCACTGAGATACACAATGTGCTTCATCTATAGCAATTTGGCATATATGAAGATCTTTAATCAATTCTCTAAATATTTTGGATTCTAATCTTTCTGGTGATATATATATTATCTTGTACTCCCCCATAGATGCTTCAATTAATATACTTCTTATAGTGTCCATATTCTGAGTACTATTTATATATGCGGCTTTAATCCCAGCCCCAACTAGATTGTCCACTTGGTCCTTCATAAGCGATATTAAAGGAGATATAACTATAGTTACACCTTGCATAATTATAGCTGGAATCTGGTAACAAATAGATTTCCCTGCCCCTGTAGGCATAAGACAAAAAGTATCCACACCATTTAAAATACTATTTATAATCTCGAACTGCCCTCTTCTTAGAGTATCAAATCCGTAGTATTTTTTTAAAGCATAAAATATCTTTTGTTTAGTATCCATCTTTGCTTCCCTTTCTCTTATATATAATAAATTCTACTTGTAAATTTCTTTTTTAGCATATTAAATAAAATAACGAGTCTAAAATGCCATTGTTATTTTTCATTAGGCAATCAAATAGATTGCCCATGGTAAACCTATTAAACCAATATGCTGATGAGAAGAGAACCCAAATCTGTGATTTGGTGTGACTCTCTTACTCAGCGAGTGTATGCGAATTGAGCTTTCCATGTCTGAAAACAGTCTTGGCAGATTGACTTGTTATTTTTCAATTATACCTTAATACTAGTATATACCACATAATTAAAATCTTAAACATAAAATGATTATCTCCAAATTAACCCACACAACAACTCAAACAATTCTAATAAATTTTTCGGATTTTTCCCCGTTAATTTTTTTATTTTTTCTAGCCTATAATTTAAAGTATTTCTATGTATATTTAATCTATTAGCCACATTACCGATATCCCCATTCTCTTCAATATATGCCTGTATAGTTTGAATAAGTTCTAATTTATTCCCTGCCTTATCAAGATTTGACATCATTGATATCAAAGGTAACTTATTGTCATGTGATAATTTTATAAAAAATCTCAATTCATCATAGCTATACACTAAGCTTGATGATTTTATCTTCGCACCAAATTCCATTGCCAATTCCGCACTTTCTAGCGAGATAGCTGCAACATCTTCCATTGCTCCAATGCTTATTCTCTTTACATCTTTATTTGTTTTTAAGTTCTCTAGTAATCCATTATATAGATCCTTAGACGTAACAAAAAATGCTATTCTATTATCAACCTCACTATAACTTGAATACTTTTGATACAATATTTTAAAGCTTCGAGAATTTATATTTCCATCCACAAGAATAACTCTGCATTTTTTCGTAAGATCTATTCCATAGCTTTTAGCTCTTTGATGGAAATTTTCATCATACTTTGTCTTTCTATGAGCTAGTTCATTATAAAATTTCTGCATACTTAATCTTTTGTTCTGAATTTCCTCATCTGCTTTAGATTGCTCTATTAATAAAACTGCTGTTACACGAACAAGTTTACTGAATCTTCTCACCTCATCAGGGTGACCAGTTATCCCGATCACACCTATTACTTTGTCATTGATAATAATGGGTTCGTTAACTCCAGGTTTCATTCTGTCATCTTCTTCAAAGACTTCGTTTATTTGTTGGTTATCTATAGCTTTCCTGGCGCCTTCATGCAAATTCCCAATCCTTTTACTATCACCACTGCCTATAATTATTCCACTTTCATCCATAACATTTATGTTATAAGGAATTACATTCATCATTTCTAAAACAATTTTTTGTGCTATGGTTTTAGATAACGTCATATCAACCATCCCTTTCTAATCTATAGTTATATTATAAGAATTCAAAGCTATAATTAGTATAGTATCTATTGAAAAATATAAATCTAATTCTTAATTTTTCTATCTATAGATATCCAAATTTAAAACTAAACTGATGTGATAACTTACCGAAATCATAAATATTTTGTTCCGAAAAGCTATGAAAATATCGCTGAAATTTCTAAGCAGCAGGTTGTATCCAATTTAGCATGTTCCAACTTTCAGTTTGACAAGCTAAATTGGAACAACCTACAGCTAAGAACCTTTAACAGCTCATTTTCAAATGTTTTCTCCACAAATATATTTATGATTTCTAGTGAAGATATGAACTCAAAGTTTTAGAAAATTTGCAAATATGTTCATCTAATAAGTCTAATTCTTAAATTGGATATCTATACAAAGATAACCCAACTATAATCTATACTTATGCGTATAGCTCACCGAAATTAATAATATACTTATGTTCTAGTTGTAAGATACTCATGGTTTAAGCATAGTTTATGATTGTGTTATCTATATACAATACCTATTATTATACTTTTTAACACTAAAACAAAGCTAAGTATATATAATAATTAGATTATAAAGCAAAAGCAATATCTACATTATCATAATATATAAATTAAAAGTGCGTCTTAAAATAAAACGCACTTTTAATATTATACTTATATTGGATTAATCACAGTAGATTCATAAGCCTAACTATATTCTCAGCAGTCTTTTCAATATTCTCCTGACCTTTTACCAAAGCTTCTTCTAACGAAGTTGCGCCCTTAGTTATTCCAAATATTGAATCTATTCCACTTTCATATAGAACTTCTATATCTTCACCAACTCTTCCCGCTAATGCAATTACCGGCTTATTATGTTTTTTAGCAATTGTAGCAACACCTAAAGGTGTTTTACCGTATTGAGTTTGAAAGTCTATGCTTCCTTCTCCGGTCCATACCATATCTGCTTCTTTAACTTTTTCTTCTAATGAAGCATATTCTATCACCATTTCAATACCTTTTTTTAGAGTTCCATTTAGAAATGCCATAAGTCCAGCTCCAAGCCCTCCAGCTGCTCCAGATCCTGGTTCATTTAAAACATCTTTTCCCAATTCTTTTTTTATTACATCTGCATAATGTCTTAAATTATCATCTAATATTTCTATCATTTCCTGTGTTGCTCCCTTTTGTGGTCCAAATACATTTGAAGCTCCTTTTTCACCACAAAGAGGATTATTAACATCACAGGCTACCTCAATTACAACATCTTTTAATCTTGGGTCAAAATTCTTTAAATCTAAACTATTTAATTTTCCTAATTCTCCACCACCAAGAGCTAATTCATTGCCTTTATCATCTAATAGTTTTCCTCCAAGTGCCTGTATAACTCCTGCTCCACCATCATTAGTAGCACTTCCGCCAATACCTATTAACAGTTTTTTTACACCTCTATCTAAACATGCCTTTATAAGTTGTCCAGTACCATAAGTTGTAGTTAGTAAAGGATTCCTCTTATCTGGTGGTACTAAATGTATTCCACTTGCACTAGCCATTTCCAATATTCCTATCTCTTTATCTCCCAAAATACCATACTGTGCTTCTACTTCATTACCAAGGGGCCCCATTACCTTTAATGAATATATTTCTCCATTAGTAGCATCTACTAATGACTGCATAGTTCCTTCTCCACCATCAGCCATAGGCACATGTAAGCATTTTATATTAACGTTTGCTTTTTTTATTCCTCTTTCCATTGCCTCGCAAGCTTCTTTTGCTGTCATGCTCTCTTTAAAAGAATCAGGTGCTAATACAATAACTAAATCTTTTTTCATTTTCAACGCTCCTAACTAAATTTTTATATTTTGTGAGATTATTAAACTGAATAAATTTTACTTATATTATTATTTTATAAAACCGTATATTATTATTGATACGATAACCATAGATCCTCCAACTATAGATTCATATGGCATTAATTTCATACGTTCCTTTATATTCATTTTTACTGCATCTGCTGATGCATGGAAGAAGTTACCATGAGGTAGATGATCGATAACTACAGCTCCTGTATTGATCATAATTGCTGCACTTAAAGGTGCGACACCAACAGCTAGTATTGCTTTCGCAAAAGTTCCTGTCGCTACAATTGCACCTGTAGATGTTGAAGCCGTAGCTGCTGCCATCAATATACCCGATATGGGTGCTAAAAATATTCCCGAAATCCCTGTTTGTTGAATGCAATATACTACTGCATCACTTAAATTTGATTTAGAAATAATCCCCGCTATTGCTCCAGCACCAATTAATATCATTACAGTTGGTGTCATTCTATTTAATCCTGATGTTGTATACTCAAGAATCTTACTACGTTGTCCCATTGCAAACAATCCAATTAATCCTGCTATAGGCAATATATACATTGCATCTATTTGAATAGTTGCTAAGAATTTCAAATGCAACATATTCGCTATAGGATTAAGTGCTAATAATATTACAGCAACTATTGGTGCTACCATGGCCTTTCCAAAGCTTGGCTTTATCTTATTATCTACTCTAACTGGTATTTCCGATTCTTTAATCATTTCTCCTTTTTTACTAATTAACGTTGCAACAAAATATGTAACTATAAGCCCAATTACTGCTGGTATAAATGCTCCTATCATAACTTGTGCTAATTCAACATTAAATCCTTTAGCTACCGCAATTGTATTAGGATTTGGAGAAATTATATTTCCAGCCTTACCTCCTCCTATCATAGCTAAAAGTATAGACGATTTAGTGATTCCAACTTTTTTAGCCACAGGAAGTGCTATAGGTGCAACTATAATAACTGTAACCGGTATGAAAACTCCAACCGCTGTGATTATCATGCTTGATAGTGCAATTGCTAAGAGAACCTTTTTCTCTCCAAATTTTTCTACTATAGTCTCAGCAATTTTCTCTGCTGCTCCAGATTCAATTAATACACCTGCAAGCACTCCTGCTGCTATTACACGAACAACTGCTCCCATTACGCTATTCGTACCTTCAATGATAGCCTGTGCTGTATTAGCTAAACTAGCACCACCAATTAGTCCGCCTATAACAGCGCCTCCAAAAAGTGCATATACAGGATTCACTTTCCTTAAAATTAGTATTATAGCGATTACTAATCCAATAATCGCTCCACTCCAATGAATAACTGCCATTATATTTCCTCCTCAAATTTAATAATTATACAAATTTATCCTTTATTATACCGTGTAAGCGAGTTAACGTTTACTAACATATACATAATAATATATTTAGTAAGACCTTGATATTGTTTACTTGACATTTTTTTTTGTGTATTTGAACAATAGGCTCTTAATTTAAATCTTATGTGCTACTTTATTAGTTGAATTTTCATACTATGCACAGCTTTTAAATATCTATGCCTTCTTACGTGAAACTGCCGCTGCAGCGAGTCTTTCTTCATAAGTTTAATATTATTAAACTCTGAAAGTCTGGCTTTTAATAGTATAATAGTAACTATTATAACTGTTTTACTTCTTCAATTTATTTAATCTATTGTGCATTATAACAATAATTCAAAAATTAAAAGCTGCCGACATTTTGCCAGCAGCCTTAGAATAGAATAACCAAATTCAAATTAATTTCGTTATCTCCAAATTTAAATTATCTTAAATTTCTATTTAAACATATCTTTAAATAATCTACTTTCCTTCACATCTTGAGTTACTTTAGCCAAGTTGCTAGTATCTCCAATTAAAATAGCTCCACATAAACGGTTGTTTGCAAAATAATATTTTGTATATGTCTTCTTAACCGGATCTTTAAATTCAACTGTTTTATATTGGATTTCTGGGTTCTTACCGTTGTCACCAATTGCATACAGTGAAGTATTAGCTCCATTAAATGTTAATGCTGCATCTACTGTTTCATAAGTTAATGAGTCTCCCGCTGCATTAGCCCCTGCTACTTTTCCCATTTCTAGAGCTTGTGGCCATATTCCATAATTTATCCCATTATATTCTGCACAATCTCCACATGCATAAATATCAGAAATATTAGTCTCCATTTTTTCATTTACTATTACTGCTCTATTAACATCAATTCCTGCTTCCTGAGCTATTTTAGAATTAGGTACAATACCACAAGATATAACAACTAAATCAGCTGCAATAACTTCTCCTCCATTAATTCTAACTCCAGTAACTGAATCTTCACCCTCTATTTCATCAATTTTTACGCCTAATCTCACATCAATTCCTTGACCTTTAATTATTTCTTCAAGGAATTTTCCGCCTTCATAATCTAATTGACGTCCCATTAATTTATCAGCAAGCTCTAATACTGTAACCTTGCATTTTGCTTTTGTTAATTCCCATGCAGCCTCAAGTCCGAGAACTCCTCCACCTATTACAACTGCATTCTTTACCTTTGGCAATAATTCTGTAATTTTATCTGTATCGCAAATCCTACGGATTGCTATAACTTCTTTCTTATCTTTCCCTGAAATTGGTGGAACAAAGCATTCAGCTCCTAAAGCATATATACATTTATCATACTTTAATTTAATTCCATCTTTAAACACAGCCTCTTTATCTTTAGCATTTATTTGAATTAACTCTCTGTCAAGAACATTTGTAATATTATTTTCTTTATACCAAGCTTCATCATGAACTGCAATTTGTTTCGAATTAAATTTAGCTATCATTGACTTTGTAAGCATTGGACGATTATAACCTAGCACATTTTCATTAGAAACTAATACTATAGAGCAAGTTTCATTTCTTTCTCTTATAGACGTTGCAGCGCTTATACCTGCCGCTCCATTTCCCAGAATTAGATAAATTTCATTTGTATTATTTTTATAATTGCTATCATCTATTTCAACTGGTACGAAATTTTCTTTTCCTACACCACAAACTGGACATATTTCAAGACTTGAATCAAATATTTCTCCACACACTAAACATTTTACTAATGTTCTTTTAGCTGATTTTTTCTTTGGATTCTCTTTATTTTGAAGTATACATCCAAAATTATATCCATAATCATAAGCCTCACTTAATTCACTATCACTAGGCTTAAATTTAATTCTAAATCCATCATCCACAACCTTCATCCTAAGTTGTTTTAATCTTTCTATAATGTGTGGAACTCCTTCACCACTCCATCCATAACTTCCAAAGGCACTAGCAAGTTTTCCTCCGTGTGTTCTAGCAAACATCTTTATAGTTAAATCCCAAATTGGCTCTAAAGCCTCACCAACTATAGTAGGTGTTCCAAATAAAATTCCATCAGCGAATCCTAATTCTTCAATTACTTTTTCCTTATCATCTTCTACTAAATCGTACGATCTTACATCTATATCTCCGCTATCTTTAATACCTTCTGATATTTTACCAGCTAACTCTTTAGTATATCCATACGCACTAACATAAGGTATAATTACTGTTTTTCTTGGATTTGGATTAACTACAGTACACCATTCTTTATAAAGTTCCATGATTTCATCAATCCTACAATCTATAACTGGACCATGCCCAGTACATATCATATCAATATCTAGATCTTTAATTCTATCTAATGCCTTAACCATGTATGGCGTCTTAAAAGGCCCAATGATACAATCAAAATAATATTTAGTAGCTCTTAAGTAACCCTCATTATCTTTAACCTTACTCAATAATATTTCATCAAAACTATAGTGAGATCCAAACGAATCACAAGTTATAAGGGTTTTATCCTCTTCAATATATGTATACATTGTATCTGGCCAATGTAAATTAGGTAAGAACATGAAACGTAATGTTTTATCTCCCAATTCTAAAGTATCATTTTCTTTTACTGTTATGCTATAAAAATCACGATTTACAATATTCTTTAGAAATCCTATAGCAACTTGTGTACCAACTATTTTAATATTAGGATTGATTTCAATAAGCTTTTCTATACTCCCAGCATGATCAGGTTCTGTATGATTTACTACAATATAATCAATATCATTAATATCAACTAATTTATTTAATGCACTTAAATACCCATCCCAAAATTTAGCTTTGGCAGTTTCAAATAATACAGTCTTTTCCCCTGTTTTAAGTAAGTAGGAATTATAAGATGTTCCAAACTCTGTCTCCATAACTATATCAAATACTTTTAAACCAGGATCTAAAACTCCTGTCCAATAAAAATTCTTTTTTAATTCTAATATTTCCATATAAAATTCCTCCCTATAACTTTCATCTATATGAAAATATTATACCTTTTTTTATAGTAAAACTGTATCAAATACTAGAAAATTATTATAATTCACAATTAATAAATCTATTTTATAGGAAATAATACGAGTTTAAAAGGTATGATTCATTATATTTTACAGCCATCTTAAACAATTTATTTTTTATTAATTTTATTGAAACTTTTCCATTTTTATAATCTTCAATACTTTTTAAAAAGCTCATTTTCTCTTTATCATCTGCTAAATTCTTAAAATATCCCCATACATGTAATGCAGTATTTATTGAATTTCCAATTGTTATTTCCTCTTCCATGGCATCTTCAATATAATTATAAAACTTAACCGCTGGATACTGAGTTTTATCTTTAAGCAGCTTCCTTATTTCTAAGTAATTTGAAGGAGAATTCTCTAAAACCTTGTATTTATATCTTCCCCATTCTTCCTCAAGTTTTTTTATTTTAGTATTTTCAGCTATAGAATTTATACACTTTACAGCTGAAAAATTTTTATCCTTAACTTCAAGCATTATATCTATATCTTTCCCTTTTACACTTTCATAGAACTCTATAAACTTATTAATTTTTATTGTATTTGAATGAGAGCCTGCCTTTTTTAATGGGTCTTGCTGAGAATAATGTATTTTCTGCCTTCCATCTTTCTCTTTCCATGTTTTATTGCACTCACTTATCCAATATGAATCGCTTTTTTCTCTATCATAACAATTTATCTCATTATGAAGATTATCAAAAACAACTGGAATATTTAGTCCATTTCCTATTTTAAGAACATCATTTATATTGTACGATTTATCATCATTTTCAATAACAAGTCTTTCTTTCACCTGATCATTCAAACGTTTATAATTATCTGCGAATCTTTTTATCGCCTGCTCTTTATCATTATAAACTCCACCAATATGCAATATAATTTTATGATTTTCTCCAACTCCAAAGTTATCCAAAACTTTAACATGATAATTTAAATCTTCAATTGCTCTCTTTACAACATCATCATTAGGAGAATTAAGCACTGTATATTGCCCTGGATGCATCGATACCCTTATATCATTATCCATAATCTTTCTACCTATTTCCCCAAATTCTTGGGAAAATATATTCCACCATGATAATTGGTTCAAATGACTGGATCCGAATGGTATTAAGTCTGAACTAATCCTAAAAAGCTTTATATTATTCTTTATATTATATTCAATTATATTTTTAAGAGATTTCAAATTATACGATATTATTTCCAATAACTTTTCTTCAGTTAAACTCTTAGCAGTGCAGCTTTTTAGATTAGCATCTGGAACTCCTATTGTTAAACATGCATATCCTATACTCATTCTCTTTAATCTCCTTTTCTAAGAATCATAATTACTCATACCTTTGCCTTAGTACTCTTTTCTAAACAAAGTCAAAACCCATTCTTTAACTTGTCATTTTTAAAATATGATAACTAAAATTAGGACTTATTACAATAAGTCCCAATAAAATAACAATTACATATTAATTTTTATTTAGATTTTCTTTATTTAAAAGCAGGAATCCAAAATTATAACCATAATCATAAGCATCACTTAACTCACTCTCACTTGGTTTGAATTTAACACGGAATCCTTCATCAACAACCTTCATTCTAAGTTGCTTTAGTCTTTCTATAATATGAGGAACAGCTTCCCCACTCCATCCATAACTTCCAAAAGCACTTGCTAGTTTATTACCATGAGTTCTTGCAAAGATTGAAGTAGTTAAATCCCATATTGGCTTTAGAGCCTCACCAACTATTGTTGGTGAACCAAATAAAATACCATCTGCAAATTCTAGTTCTTCAAGAACTTTGTCTTTATCTGCCTCTACCATATCATAAACTCTAACATCTATATCTCCACTAGCCTTAATTCCTTCTGCAATCTTTTCTGCTAATTCTTTTGTATACCCATACGCACTTACATATGGTATGATTACTGTCTTTCTAGGATTTGGATTTGAAACATTAGACCACTTCTTATAATATTCCATAATTTCATCTATTCTACAGTCAAGAACTGGACCATGTCCTGTACAAATCATATCAATTTCTAAATCTTTAATCCTATCTAATGCTTTAATCATGAACGGATTCTTAAAAGGTCCAATAATACAATCGAAATAATATTTAAGAGCTCTTAAATATCCCTCATTATCTGTAACCTTACTTAGTAGAATTCCTTCAAAACTATAATGAGAACCAAATGAATCACAAGTAACTAAAGTCTTATCTTCTTCAATATAAGTATACATTGTATCAGGCCAATGTAAATTTGGTACTGACATAAAACGTAAAGTTTTGTCACCCAAGCTTAAAGTCTCATTTTCTTTAACTATTATTCCATTAAATTCTCTGTTAACAATATTCTTCAAGAATCCTATAGCAACTTGGCTTCCAATAATCTTAATATTAGGATTCATTTCAATAAGTTTTTCTATACTCCCTGCATGATCTGGCTCAGTATGGTTTACTACAATATAGTCAATATCCTTAATATCAACTAGCTTATTTAACGCCTTTAAATATCCATCTAAAAACTTAGCCTTTGCAGTTTCAAATAATACTGTTTTTTCACTTGTTTTAAGTAAATAAGAATTATAAGAAGTTCCAAACTCTGTTTCCATGATAATATCAAATACCCTTAAATTGGCATCTAATACTCCTGTCCAGTATAAATTTTTTTTCAATTCTAATATTTCCATGTAAAAATCCCTCCCTAGATATATTTCGTCCAAATCAGAACATTATACACCTTTTTTGTATAACAAACAATTAATAGTACCTTTAACATCGTTATACTAATGTATTTCGCCATATATATTATACACAAATTCTTATATATTTTCATAAAAACATATAATATATTGCTTTTTCGTTAATTGACTATATATTTGCAAATTCTAAGTATAATCTCGTACTTTTTTACTTATTCCTCTACAAATGTTGTTTATATATATCTGAAAATTCAATATTTATTTTTTCTACACAAGTATTAATTATATTATTACTTATATTAACTCTTTCTTTACTTTTATTTAATACCTTTACTGGAAGTTTAATCGTAAATTTAGTTCCTACCCCATATTTACTTTCCACTGATATCGTGCCCTCATGCATCTCTACTAAAGACTTTACGAGAGATAATCCAATTCCGCTGCCTTCATAATTTCTTGTAAAAGATTTATCTACTTGTCTAAATCTATCAAAAATAATTTCAACTTTTTCTTCTGGAATTCCTATACCTGTATCTTCTATAGACAATGTTATATATTCTTCTCCATCAAATATATTTACAAATATACTTCCATCATCATCTGTAAACTTTATGCAATTAGAGAGTAAGTTTAACATAATTCTTTCAATTTTATCAGGATCACAAGCAATAATTTTTTCTTCAACATCGGTATCAAATATAAGGTTTATATTGTTATTGCTTATATAACCAGCTACTGACAGAGTGATTTCTTCTACGACACTGACAATGTTACAATTAATCATATCAATCTGAAAATGTCCTGCATCTAATTTAGTTGAATCAATTAAATTATTTATTAAACGAAGTAATCTAAAACAATTTTGTCTTTCAATGTCTATATTATTAATTATCTTTCCTTTGTCGATCGGTTTTTCTTTATCTAAAAGATCTCTTCTTAGAATTTGTATCACACCTAGTATTATATTAAGTGGTGTTCTCAATTCGTGAGAAATATTAGCAAAAAATTCAGTTCTTAATTTTTCTAATTCCAAAGCCTCTTCTTTTGATTTTAATTCAGTATTTTTTCTTTCAGTTATGTCTCTTACAGTTGCAATAATAGCCTTCTGCTCATTAAATATTATTGCACGACTATTACTCTCAACCCAAAACTCTTTATGATTTTTATCTATTGAAATAGCTTCAAGGGTTACTGGAGTATTAATCTTATTTTTCTTTCTATCATTAATCAATTTAAGTATATCATCGTATATGTACGGTGAATTTTTTGAAATAATATCTTTTATACTCATACCAATTAGTTCATCATGTAGATATCCATATAGCCTATTAGCAGTATCATTAACGTTAACTATAATCCCATTAAAATCATGAATTAATATTGCATCACTTACCGAATTGAAAATAGTGCTTAAGTAAACTTCACTTTTCTTTAATTTCTTATTTGTTTGCTTTAACTCATCTATAAGCTTAATATTTTTCATTTTTAATTCATATGTCTCCAAAGCCCTTTTTACGGAAATTAACAACTCATCTGCCTCCAATGGCTTTAAAAGAAATTTATAAATATGCCCTTCATTAATTGAATCAATAATATCTTTCACATCCATGAATCCAGTTAAAATAATACGAATTGCATTTGGGACAATAGATATTGTTTGCTTTAATAATTCAACCCCTGTCATTCCTGGCATGCGCTGATCTGAGATAATCAAATTGATTTTTTTAGAACATGATTCATCTTTAAGTATATTTAATGCTTCAAACCCATTTTCTGCTTTGATTACATCATACTCTTCTTCTAAGAGTCTTGTTAAAGCCTCAAGATTTGCTAGTTCATCATCAATTAATAGTATTGTATATTTTTTATCTTTACTATCTGTTTTATTAAGTTCTCTAAGCTTGTCCTTATTTATAACAAATTTCATTTATCTTCTCCTTACTGAAATTAAAATATAATTTTAGATTATGGTGCCTTATTGATTTTATTATTAATATCTTTAGTAAGGAATATGAATAGTTATAGTCGATCCTTCCCCCACTTTAGATTCAACATCAATAGTTCCATTATGTTTTTCAATAATACCATATGATATAGACATACCTAACCCTGTTCCTTGTCCCATTGGTTTAGTTGTAAAAAATGGTTCAAATATTCTTGATATTGTATCTTTAGTCATACCACACCCATTATCACAAAATTCGATTATAATTTCTTTGTTATTGTCAAAAACTCTTATTACTATTAATCCATTATTTTCACATACTAAGTCATTTTGCTTTTCAACTATAGCATGACACGCATTTACAATTATATTTAAAAATACCTGATTTAATTGTGAAGGATAGCACACTATCTTCCTATGAGTTTGAAAGTTCTTAATAAATTTAATTTGTTTAGTATATTGAGTTTTAACTAACCTTATTGTCGTTTCCAAAGCTTCTGAAACATCTATCTCTTTTTTAACAGCCTCATCAAGCCTAGAGAATAATCTCAAATCGTTAACTATGGTTGTTACTTGATTAGATCCATCTAGAATATTAATTATTGATTTAGAAAATTTGTTGAAATATTGTTCGAAAAAATTTAACACATCATCATCCTCATCATCTAATAATTCCATAAGTTCTTCTTTAAAATTGTATAAATCCATATCCAGAACTTTTGAACTTAAATATATGTAATTAATGGGATTATTAATTTCATGTGCTACCCCTGCTACTAAAGTACCAAGACTAGCCATCTTTTCTGATTGAATCAATTTTGACTGAGCTGATTTGAGCTTATTATGTTGATCTTCTAACTCAGCAAGAGTCTGCATAAGTTGTTTTGTTCTTTCATTAACTTTATCTTCTAGTTCATCATTAACGCGTTTCAACTCTTCGCTAATTTTTTTACGTTCTGTAATATCATTCCAAACAAATATTATGCATTCAATACAGTCAATTTCAATTATTTCCGTTGAAAATAATCCAACTCTAACTTCTCCATATTTAGTATTCCAAGTTATCTCTTCATTACGCAACATACCTCCACTATCTAATATTTGAATCACATTCAAATGATGTTCTTCATTTTCCCACAAGTTAAACTCATGGGAGTAATGACCAATTATCTCTTCACGTTTATATCCAAAAGTGCGTAAAAACGCTTGATTTATTTCAATGTATAGTTTATCACTAAACCTTACAATAGCTATTACATCGGCGCTATAATTAAACGCCTTATTGAATTTCTCTTCTGAAGATTTGAGTTCACTTATTGCTTCATTCCTCTGCTGAATCATATTATATAAATTTTGAGACATATTATTAAATTTAATAGCCAATTCCCCTATTTCATCTCTTGAATTAATAAATAATCTGTGAGTCAAGTTTCCATTTGATATCTCATCAGTTCCTACACTCAACTCATATATAGACTTGGTAACAATACGGGAAACAATACTTATTGCTAACCAAAGAAGTAAAACCATTACCAAGATTCTTATAATTGTAGCAATTATGTAATTTTCAATAACTTTTGATTTATAATACCTTGTAATACCTATAGTTATCTCACCTATTGGTATTTCATCTTTTAAAACATTAACCTTCTTTATGATCAAATTCTGCTCAGAATATATATCATCTTTTTTATACTTATTATATATTTCTCCATTTCCCTTAGCTTTAACTTGAATATAACCAATTTCCTCATCCTCAAATAATGCATCACTAATTTTTTTAATTCCTACAATATTTAAATTCCAAATTGGGTCTTGATAGCTAAGTGCTGCTAATCTAGTGATTGTTTCAACTTTTTGCATTGAATCCTTATTTATTCCTGCAACCAATATTATTATTCTTATTATTTCAAATATTAACATGGTAATTATAACCACTGTTAATGTTGAAATTGTAAATCTGTGCTTAATCTTCATATTCCTGAATTTCTTTTTTACGCTCATAATTTAACCCTTATTTACCCATATGATTTAATACTGGAATGTAATCTTTACTTCCAAATAGATCTTCATACTCAAATTCTGAAATATTATCCTTTGAAATTATAGGCACACACGGACCACTTTGGAATGGAAAATCTATCCCTGCCTTTTCTCCATTTAAAATTCTTACAATCATATCTAGTGCTATTCTACATTGTTGGATAGTTTGATCTGATGGAGAAGCTAATACAGCTCCCTTTTCTATTAGATTAAAAACATCACTTGTCATGTATGTTGATACAATTCTTATATTTTTAAATTTCTCTTTGCGTTTAGCAATAAATTTTTCGGCTTCAATTACTGCTGGAGCACAACCAACTAAATAATCATAATCATCATTATTTTCCAAAACGCTTGTTATATGTAATCGCTGCACATCAGGTCTAGTGTCTCCATAAAAAGGATTACTAATATCTATCTTTTGATTATTTTTCTTTAACCTTGAAACTGCATCTTTAAAGCCATTTAATGTATCTAATGCCCATCCTGATTCTTTTGGCCCAGGAAAAAATGCAATTTTTATATCTTTACCTGCTGAATCTTCAACAACATACTCTCCTGCTTTATATCCCATATCATAATAGGAAACTATTGCTTTTGCGCTAATATCAGGACTATTAATATCATTTACTAGTGCAACAATAGGCTTATCATAATGAACAATATTCTCTACATCTGAATTAAATTTTGTATTATCTAATGTAGCAAACACTATTCCATCAATTTTATCATCCTCAGCTAAATCCATTAGCTCCTCTTTTTGATTTCCAAACTCTATATAGCCTCCAACTGCATATAACTTTACCTTCACTCCTAATTCCTTTGCATAATTTATTATTCCATAATTCGCTGAGACCCAATATTGATCTTCAAAGTGAGGCAGCAAAACGCCTATTGTATATTCCTTCTTAGGCTTAATATGCCTCCACTTTTCTTTTACAACGCCTCTCATATCACCCTCTTTACTATTTGAAGCAGCATCAATATTATAATAGCTATTTACTATTAACTTTTTTTTACCTATTTGTGTAAGAATTCTATCATCATTTGTCTCCACTGTTGTTATACTCTTCGATACACGTTCTCTTTCCACGTATTCTTCTTTTTCTTTTCTGACAATATCATTAGATCCTATGTTCTTGTGATTTTTTATATATGCTAATCCCAATATAAATACTACTGACGTTATCAAAATTGATAGTCCTAACTTTCTATTGATATATTTTCCAACTTTCGTAGCAAAGCACATCCTTACTTTCAAGCTCTCTATGGATATTACCTGCAGTATTACTTTAATCGTCATTAAACTCCATTAAACTTGCTATTCTACTATAATCTTTATGCTATCTTAAGTTTAATTTTTTTACTATAATTTGTCAAAACATACTATATGACAATATTCTGCAAAATATATTTTATGCTCAGTATAAATAAGAATAAAATAAAAGCACTATACCAGAAATTCCAGTAAACAGTGCCTTTGAAATACTATATATTTAATTGTTAGATTTTAATAAATTCATTTTTTAATTCTTTAGCGGCTGTAGTAATATCTTCCTTTGCTATAATAGCAGAAACTATTGCAAGTCCATCAATTCCTATTCCTTTGAAATCCTTAACTCTATCCTTATTTATTCCACCTATTACAACTATAGGTATAGATACATTTTCTCTAATTTTTCTTAATTCATCCATACTAGTTGAATCTGCGTCTTTTTTAGTACCAGTTGAATACATCGCACCAACTCCTAAATAATCAGCTCCATTTTTTTCTGCTTCAAGAGCTTCATTTACAGACCCTGTTGAAACTCCAAGGATTTTATCATTTCCTATGACTTTTCTTACAATTGCTGCAGGAATATCACTTTGTCCAACATGCACTCCAGCCGCATCTACTGCTAGTGCAATATCCACTCTATCATTTATTATTAATGGAATATTGTGTTTATCTGTAATTTCTTTAACTCTCACAGCTGTATTATAGAAGTCGAGTGATGAACAATCTTTTTCTCTTAATTGAATTAATGTACATCCTCCAATTATAGCTTTTTCCACAGCTTCTTCTAAAGTTTCTGTACTCATTAACTCTCTATCTGTTACAAGGTAGATACTATAATCTATTTTAGGTTTCATGAAACTCCTCTCTCCTTCATATTATATTTTAGATAAGTTCACACATTAATGCGTGTATTTCATTTCAATGATATACACGCAAACATTGTTTATTATATTTCCTTTATCTTATTCATCTTTTCAATGATATTAGAAGTCAAATTGCTTATGGCATCTATAATTGCAATATGAAAACTTCCTGTTCCAATCTTCCCTGCTTTATCCAAAGCAATTTCACCCGATATTCCCATTGAAATGATACCAGAAACTGCTCCTATAAAATAATCTGAACCTGCCCCACAAAACGCTCCAATTAATGCAGTTGTCATGCAGCCTGTTCCTGTGACGTTAGATAACATCTTAGTTCCATTTTCAAGTATAACTACTCTTTCTCCATCAGATATAATATCTGTTGCACCTGTAATAGCTACAGTACACTGAAGTTTTTTAGCTAAGTTTTTAGCTACATCTATTCCCTCATCATTTCCTGTTCTTGCGTCATTTTCTGAGGCATCAACTCCCTTAGTTGTAGAGCCTAATCCGCTTATAAATTTAATCTCAGACATATTTCCACGTAAAACACTTATTTTCACTTCTTCTAATAATCTCTTTGTTGTTGAATTTCTAAATTCTGATGCTCCTGCTCCAACTGGATCAAAAACGACTGGAATATTTAATTCATTTGCTTTCTTACCAGATGCAATCATAGATTCAATAGTTCGCTCATTTAATGTTCCAATATTTATTACAAGGGCAGATGAAATCTTAGTAATATCCGCTGCTTCTTTTATATCATCAGCCATAATTGGTGATGCACCTATTGCAAGTAAAATATTCGCACAATCATTAACTGTAACATAATTTGTTATATTATGCACAAGTGGTTTCTTATTCCTAACTTCATTTAATAAACTTCCTATTTTAATTGATATTTCATTACTCATAAATATCTTTTAGTAAGAATTCATTCTTTAATGATCCTTACTAAAATACCTCCTCTCAAAAGTAAAAATTTTTCAAGTTTCTTTTGCTTGATATCTATGTTGCAATTATGAACTTGCATTTAAAATTCTAGTAAACTAAGTACTCAATAAAAATAATACTATAGAAATTCAACTGCAACATATATAATTATACCTCATATAAATCTTATTTCTGGTCAAGAAGCTCCACTTTATCGCCATTTAAAATTCTGTTAGTTGTTCTTACTGCACACATTTTCCCGCACATAGAACAGCTATGCATATCTTCTGGTGGTACACTTTCAAAATATTCTCTAGCCTTTTTCCCATCAATAGCAATCTTGAACATCTCTTCCCAATCAAGTTTTTGACGAGCATCTGCCATTGCATTATCTCTATCTCTAGCCCCTGGAAGTCCATTAGCAATGTCTGCTGCATGAGCTGCAATTTTCGATGCAATAATTCCTTCTCTAACATCAGATAAATCAGGAAGTCTTAAATGCTCAGCTGGTGTTACATAGCAAAGGAAATTGGCTCCATGTGTTGCTGCAATAGCACCACCAATGGCTGAAGTTATATGATCATACCCAGGTGCAATATCTGTAACAAGAGGGCCTAATACATAGAAAGGTGCCCCATGACATAATCTTTTTTCAATTTGCATATTAGCTGCAATCTCATTCATTGCCATATGACCTGGTCCTTCTATCATAACTTGTACATCTTTTTCCCAAGCTCTTTTTGTTAATAATCCTAACTCTATAAGTTCTGTAATTTGTCCAGCATCTGTTGAATCATCAATACAGCCAGGTCTCATAGCATCTCCAAGACTTATTGTTACATCATATTCTCTTAGTATGTCAAGTAATTCATCATAGTATTCATAAAATGGATTTTCATTTCCTGTCATCTCCATCCAAGCAAATAGTAATGATCCACCTCTTGATACTATATTTAATCTTCTCTTATCTTCTTTAAATAGCGAAACTGTTCTTTTATTTATTCCTGCATGAATAGTAACAAAATCAACCCCAGCTTTAGCATGAGCTAACACCACGTCAAGAAAATCTTTAGCTTTTATATCTAAAAGATCTTTTTCAAGGTATCCAATTGCATCATACATAGGAACTGTTCCTATCATAGCTGGAGAATATTCTATAAGCTTTTCTCTGAACTCTTGAGTCTTCCCGTAATTACTTAAATCCATTATTGCTTCTGCACCAAAATCAATTGCCATTTTTACTTTTTCCATCTCTCTGCAATAATCAACCGAATCTCCTGATATTCCTAAGTTTACATTTATCTTTGTTCTTAATCCATCACCAATCCCCTCAGGGCTAAGTGATTTATGGTTTATATTCGCCGGTATAGCTACTTTACCTTCTGCAACAAGTTTCATTAATTTTTCTTCTGAAATTCTTTCTTTTTCCGCTACTATTTTCATTTCCTTTGTAACTATACCTTTTTTAGCTGCTTCCATTTGTGTTTTATAATTCATTTCTTTCCCTCTCCTCATACCATTATTATTTAATTTATTAGTTATAAAATTTAACTTGAGTTCTATAGTATTATTCAATCATTCCTGCTTTCTTATATAGCTCGTAAAAATGATTAGTAGGGCCTACACCTTTACCAAGCTCAAAACCATGTTCGATTGCACATGTTATATACTCTTTACCACTTCTAACTGCTTCCTCTATTGTCATATTCTTAGCTAAATTTGCTGCTATAGTTGAAGACAAAGTACATCCTGTTCCATGAGTATGAGTGGTATTTATTCTTTCTTGTTTTAGAATAAGAAAGCTCTTTCCATCATATAACAAGTCCGTTGCTTCCCCTTCTAAATGCCCTCCTTTAACTAAAACTGCCTTCGGACCAAGTTCTTTAAGTCTCAAAGCTGCTTCCTTCATTTCATCTAAGTTTTCTATTTTCATCCCTAAAATTTCTTCTGCCTCTGGCAAATTAGGAGTTATTAATGTTGCTAATGGAAATAATTCCTTAACTAAAGTATCTTTTGAATCCTTCGATAACAGATTAAATCCACTTTTAGAAATCATAACTGGATCTAGAACTATCACTGGTAGTTTATCAACTTTTCTCAAAGATTTTGATATAGCTTTTATAGATTCAATTTTAGAAACCATTCCTATTTTTATAGCATCTACTCTTATATCTTCAAAAATAACATCTATCTGAGATTCAATCATTTTAGGATTTATATCTTGAATTCCAAAAACCCCCATAGTATTTTGAGCCGTTACCGCTGTGATAACACTCATTCCATATACTCCATTTGCTGAGAAAGCTTTTAAATCCGCTTGAATTCCTGCTCCTCCACAAGTATCTGATCCTGCAATAGTTAATGCTCTAAACATAAACTCATCCTTTCACCTGTATTATTTCATTTAAATCTTATCTATGTTATTAGTTTCCTCTTGGACCTAGGTCAATATTTTGGACACATTTTTTATTAATTAGCTGCCCTGGCCAACTCTTCTTTAGCTTGTGGCGTTAAATAACCTATAGAACCATGAATTCTTTCTCTATTATACCAACCCTCAATATATTTGAAGAGTTCAAGCCTTGCAGTAGTGTAATCATAATAGATTACTCGATTTACTTCTTCCTTCTTTAAAATTGAATGGAAAGATTCAATGCATGCATTATCATAAGGACATCCTTTTCCACTGAAAGAGGCTGTCATATTGTATTTTTTTAATTGCTCTGCATACGCTTCGCTTGTATATTGTGTTCCAAGATCAGAATGAAAAATTACAGATCCACTAGGATTTTGGGTTTCATAAGCATTTTTCAATGCCTTTGCAATCAAATCTGTATCCATTACTTTCGAGAAAGAGTATCCAATTATTTTTCTTGTATGAAGATCCATAACTGATGCCAAATAGCACCAGCCTTCCTTCATTGTGTGGATATAGGTTATATCTCCCACCCACTTTTCATTGATTGTTTTTGTAGAGAAATCTCTGCGGATTATATTTTTTCGTTCAATGATTTTACCATCACTTTTATATGGCTTAAATTGTCTAACAACAACTGAAGCTATATTAAGCTTTCTCATAAGCCTTTGGACTCTTTTAAGACCTATTTTATCCCCTTGTTGTATAAGTTTTTCATGAATTTTTGGTGCACCATATCGCTTACTACTTTTATTATAAATAGCAAGTATTTCTGATTCATATTTCTTGTTCTCAATTGCTCTGTTACATAGGGTTTCATCTTTGGATTTGTAGTAAGTGCTTCTGGGTACCTCAAGCACTCTACACATTGCTTTTATTGAATAATTTCTTTTGTTTTCATCAATAAATTGTAATATGGATTTTATTCCTTTGCGAACATGGCGATAGCTTTTTTTAATATTTCATTTTCCTCTTTAATGCGTTCATTTTCTTTTTGAAGCTTGAGTAACTCTTTATCTTTATTCACATCTTTCGGCTTATTATCAACTTTTATTATAGGCTTCTTTGATTCATTACCAGGCGGATTCTTAAGCCACTTATATAAGGTCGGATTTGTTATGCCATATTCGCTGCATAGTTCAAGCACTGGCTTACCTGAGTTATATAACTCTATTACCATCTTCTTAAAATCATCTGAGTATCTCTTACCTGTACTTCTCACATGGACACTTCCTTTCAATATCTTTATCTTAACTTGTAATCTATGACTGTGTCCATAAAATCATACTAACACTACTCTCTCTTTACTTGAAACTCATTATCTATTAGTATTTTTTTAATGACAGGAACTTTTATAAAAAAGTACGCTATAATCGCTCCAACACTACAACTTGATATAAACGGAACAACATATACAAAAATTGCTCCTTGTTTTCCTAACACCATTGTAGCTATAGGATAAGCTAATAATGCTCCTAATATTCCAGTTCCAATTATTTCTCCAATTACTGCAATACCCGGCTTTCTAAATTTTTTATAAAGAATTCCTGCAAGTAATGCTCCTACCATGCTTCCTGGAAAAGCCAATAAACTTCCTGTTCCCATAAAATTTCTTATTAGGGATGTCACAAATGCATTCATAAGAGCATATACTGGCCCAAGTGTTATTGCTCCAACTACATTTACGAAATGTTGTATTGGAGATATTTTAGCAGCTCCAATCGGTATTGAAAATGTTCCAAAAATAACAGAAATACCGATTAACACGCCACTTAACGCCATCTTCTGTGCTTTACTCTTTTCTTTCATTAAAATTCACTCCTTTAATAATAAAATCAATAAACTTACTTTTTAATGTGAAATAAATTTACTAAATCACCTTTACAATGACGTTTAAATTGATTAACCTTAAAAGAAGTTAATTATTTTGCATAAAAAAAATGTATCCACAAGGGATACATCAATAAATCATGCACAAATCATATCAATACTTACACAAATAATATTAATATACTTCCCTACGCTGGTATTATCCAAATCAGGTTATAAGAGTCTAGGAAATCAATCTTTCCAATCTCAGCCAAAATATTAGCTCCCCTAGTTATTCAATTACAAAATTTTCTTTCACAATTTAAAGGTTATACCATTAAGTTTCAAACGTCAAGTATATTTTATTATTTTGCTTTATTCAAAGCATTTGTTACCGCACTCATGATACCCTTCGAACTATAAGTTGCTCCAGATACAGTATCCACTGATGTTGATTGTTTTGAAATTATGCTCTTAATTATAGTACCCTCTGCTCTTTGATAAAACTTTGGAGTATCTTGATTGGATATAGCTTGTATACTTGATATTTTTCCATCAGACACAGTTACAGAAATCTTAGTTGTTCCTCCTCTATATCCTGTTCCACTTCCTGTGTATGTCCCATCTTTATATTCACTTGCATTATTTTGAACTGTATTTGAACTTGTAGTTTCATGATTTAATTTTGAACTTTCTGGTGCAGATTCTGTTTGTGAATTTAAATTGCTTGAAACTGCATTACTCTTAGCTGCAATTCCAGATTTAGTTACTGCATTGCCGGCGAAGTTAGTGAATCCATATATACCTAAAAATGTAGCCATAGCTACTGATCCTGTTAACTTAGCATCTAAATCTCTTCCAAGTACATTTACATTAGCATTATTTCTGTAACATACTTCAGTACATTTTAAGCAATTTATACAATCTCCACCTTTGACACAATTTACCTTATAGAGCGGTAACCCCATTGAACAATTCATTGTGCAGGCTCTACATTTACCACAATCAGCTTTTGGCTTATTAATCTTAACTATTCCAATCTTAGAAATAATAGAGAATATTGCACCTAAAGGGCATAGGTATCTGCAGAAAAACCTCTCAATAAACGCTGATCCTATTGTGATTAATATTAAAAATATCAATCCAACAAGTAAATTCGAAAAAATAGTAGATACATCAGTTATTTGACCAAATACATCCCAAGGGCTTGTGCTTTCCAGTATACTGCTTCCCATAGTCCATGAAATAGCTATTATAAAAAGTAATACTAAATATTTGAAATACTTAAGTATAGAATCAACTTTTTCATCTACTCTAAACTTTATTGTGAATATTTTTTTTGATATAAAATATATTAAGTCATTATATGCACCAAATGCACATATCCAACCACAGAACCATCTTCCTAATACTATAGTCAAAAGCATAATAGCTATAAATTCTATTAAGCTTGGTAATGCTTCCAAAAAGTTAACATTACCATTGATAATCATTTGATATACAGTTTTTACTTCACTGAATGTCATTGAATAAAGACCTGGTAACAGAATAAATGCAATCAATTGTATAATATGCCTTATAATCTGCGATTTTTTTATTTTACTTGCCATGTTTCTTTCCCCTTTTCTAACTCTCTATATTTAGCAATAATAATTTTTTATGTTAATTATCATTAATCATATTTTTCCAATTAATTTCCAATAGAAATATTATTTTCACTTCATTATCTGCTATTGCAATTTCTTTAATTAAGTGAATTATAGCAATAGAACCTTAATGCGCCCTTAATCTAAGCTGAGAATTCGATGAGAAATGGCAATTAAAACATTTTAGAATTAAGGAAAAGGCTAAATTGTACGAAAAATCTAACTAAAAAAAGATAGTACAAATTGAATTTATCCCTGCTAATAGGTTATATTCCAACTTAACGAGGTTTGTTTCAATCGGTATTATCTCTTCTTATCATTTTGCTTGATTTAAAGCTTTCTTATTTCCTCAATTATGCCCTTACCTCTATATTTAGCTCCAGACACAATAGCTAAAAAAATTCACTATCTGTTAATGTAAAAATACTTTCATCAATACCTGATGTTTTATATATTTTCTTATCTTCTGTAATAAATATAGCGTCAATGCCCTCTATAGTTTCTATAATCTTCATAGCTTTATCAATACCAATTATATAAACACCAGTTGATAAGCCATCTCCTTCAATTGAATTATCTGATATAATAGTTGCACTTATAATTTTGCTTTCAGATGGGTATCCTGTTTTAGGGTCAATTATATGATGAAATCTCTTTCCATCTTTTATAAAATATCTTTCATAATTGCCTGAGGTTACTATTGATTTATTTTTTACGCTTAATATTCCTATAAATTCTCCCCTAGGCTTAAATGGGTTTTGAATTCCAACTTTCCAAGCTGAACCGTCTTCCTTACTTCCAAGAGCAAAAATGTTTCCACCTAAATCAATTAATGCACTTTTAATATTATACTGATAAAAAATATCTCTTACTTCATCAGCTGCAAATCCTTTTGCAATACCTCCGACATCTAAAGCCTGCTTATCATGTTTTAGCATTATTGAATTATTTTTGTCATCAAAAATAACATCATTGTAATTTACAAGTTTTAATGTTTTCTCTATTTGAGATTTTTCTGGAACTTTTTCTTCTTTTGTACCTATGCTCCATAACTTTACTAATGGCCTTATTGTAGGATCAAAAGTACCTTCTAAAACTTTACTGTATTCTATGGCTTTTTTAACTACAAAATAAGTATCATTATTTACTTTCTTTCCCTTATTTCCTGCATTAAAATTTATTTTTGATATATCACTACTTTCTTTGAAAGCTGACATTCTATCATCAATTTGGTTTAACCTTTCTAGCGCTTTATCTATTGCCATTTTAGCTTTATTTCCATTTGCTCTTAAGTTGATCAAAGTTCCAAGAGCATAACCGCTCCTAGTTGCTTCATGTTTTTCAATTTTACCAGTCACAAATATAAAAAATAAAATAACTATTATTATCACAATCATTAATATAAAAATACTTACTGTACTTATAATAATCCCCACCTATCTAAAATATATAAATTTCCTCATTGTTGGAATTATAACAAAAAAGTCTTAATGTATCCTTAGTTAAAGCTTAGAATTTGCTGAGAACTATTTAAGACTACTCACCCAGATTTTCTTAGCGATATCTTAAACTAAAGATGCGTTGATATTTTAATCAATAGAATAACGATATATACTAAAAAAGATGTTACAAAATAATATAATAAATCTATTTTGTAACATCTTTTCTTATTTGGGCACAATCAAAAAATATCAAATTCATCTGCCTTATTTTCTAATTTTAAATATATTGAGAATGTTGTCCCAACTCCAAGCTCACTTTCTACTCTAATTTTTCCACGATTGCTATCAATTATTGATTTTACTATAGAGAGACCCAATCCATATCCCCCTTGTTCCCTAGCTCTGTGAGAATCACTTCTGAAAAATCTATCATATATTTTATCTAAATGTTCTTTAGGTATGCCAGCTCCATTATCAGAAATCTTTAAAACTGCAAAAGTTTTATTTTGGTAATTTTCTATATCTGTAGAAATTGTTATAATACCTTTGTCTTTATCAGTATGAATTACAGCATTTTGAGTTATGTTAAATATGACTTGTTTAATTTGATTTTTATTTATATATACATATATATTATTCTTCAGATTTAAGTTTAAAGTCCGATTTCTAGAAAGTATTTGAAGTTGAGGGACTATTTCATTTATAACATCATCTAAATTTTCCTTGTTTATTTCAACAATTGGCTTCTGATCTAATTTAGTTAACATTAGAAGGTCATTTACCAATTTTGCAAGCCTTTCACTTTCCATCAATATGCTGTTTAAAGCCAAATCTAATTTTTCCTGATTTTTTGCTGCCCCTCTTAATAATACTTCAACAAAACCATGAATTGAAGTTAGTGGTGTACGTAATTCATGTGATGCATCAGATACAAATCGTCTCATTTTTTCTTTGATAAGCTGTTCTTTTTCAAATGATGCCTCTATTCTCTCAAGCATAATATTAAAGGATTTTGATAATCTATTAATTTCTAATTGACCACTTTCTTCCGTTAGTCTTGTATGAAGATCAGTTACACTTATTCCTTCCACAGTATCAGTTATCTTATATAACGGCTTCAATGTTCGATTAAAAATAGTGATTCCAAGTATTGTTCCCACTATGAGAATCATAATCGAAAGACTAATATGCACATACTCTTGCCTATCTAAGATACTTGTAATATCGTCTATTGGTGCACTCAGCTGTATTAACCCTGATGGTGAATCTAAATCCCCAACTTTTATCCATGCAACCATTTGATAATTATTGTTTTCATCTCTTACTACTTCATATGTATGTTCTAAATTCCCTTGTTCATTGCAAATCTCTATATATTTCTCTCTAGAAAGCACCGGTACTGGTACCTCTTTCCTCTTTAGCTCATCTGGCTCCTTTGAATCATCGTCGCCGTCATCATCATCTCTAGGTGTATCTATATTGCTTCTTTGACCTAACAGCTCTCCATTTTTATTTATTAGAGCTACACTCATATTTTTATCCCATAAATTCTTTAAAATTTCTTTAGTATCACTTTCAGTTATATCCTCCATATTTTCTTTTGACATTTTCTTAAAGTCTAGATTATGAAACCTCTCATGAAGTACTTGCACCTTTGTTTTGTATAAATAATTTTTCATACTTATATACTGAAAAAGTCCCATAATTCCCAATAATAAAATTAATATCACAAGAAACCTAAACAACAATTGCCATTTCAAACTCTTTATTTTTAATTTATTTCTTAATTTTTTCATTGTGCCACCATCTTATATCCAACACCGCGGACAGTTTTAATGATATTATGATCTTTGTCTCCAATTTTGTCTCTTAAGTACCTTATGTATACTTCAACAATATTATCTTCTCCATTAAAATCATATCCCCATACTTTTTCAAGTATAAGCGATTTGCTCAATGCTATTCCATTATTCATAAGTAAAAAACTTAACAAATTGTATTGGGTTGGAGGTAGATCTAATACTTTTTCACGATAGGTTATTTCATGAGCTTTATCATCCACTTTAAAATTTCCTATATTAGTAATATCGCTTAGCTCCGGAAAACTATTTCTTATCCTCGCGTTAATGCGTGCTAAAAGCTCCTTGAAGCTAAAAGGTTTTGCCATATAATCATCAGCTCCAATATCCAACCCTTTTACCTTATCATCAACTTCATCTAATGCTGTTAGCATAATAACTGATGTTTTTATAGACTTCTTAATAATTGAACATACCTCATATCCATCCATTCCTGGCAGCATAATATCCAATATAACTATATTAGGATTTATTTTTCTTGCTAGCTCTATTGCTTCATTCCCATCATATGCTTCATATACTAAATACCCTTCACCTTCTAACCCCATTTTAATAAAGTCCACTATACTTTTTTCATCATCAACTATAAGAATAGTAATCTGATCTCTTGCTCCTAAGTTCATTAAATTCCTCTCCTCTATTAATAAAATAGCTTTTCTTAATTTCAAAAGTCTTTTAGGTCAATAATTTGCAATCAAAATTATTTATAAATCTTTTTAGACATTTTTATATAGATAGCTTATTTCAACATATTATACTATAGTTAGTTTAGTAATTTTATAGTTAATTATATACAAATTCATATACTGGAACAATAAATTAAGAAATTTGCATATATTATTGTAATTAAATTTCTACATTCTGGCCTTAATTAAATCCTTAGATTAATAGATCTTTAAATAAGAATTTATTATTGCAACATATTATAGATAACATAATCATAAACTATACTTAGACTATGAAATATCCTCCAACTAGAAATGAGTAATATACTTTTGTTTAATGTTTCATTGGTGATTTTGATGGATGTGATTCTTTGGCTATAAGTTGTTCCAAATGTGCTAGTTCAAAGCTTGTTCTTTGAGGCTAGCACTTTGGGTTCAACTTTATAGCCTTAGAATCACCCATCAGAATTACCTGGAAACTGGAACAAAAGTATATTATTCGTTTCGGTGAGCTATACGCATAAGTATTGATTATAATTGGTCTATCTATCGTAAGTTTATATATGCACTAAATTCTTCCATATAATCTATTACCAATAAAGTTAAAATATTTCTTAATTAAGTGATATACTAATTTTAATAAATATTATAGAAAGAAGGATCAATATGATAAAAATAGTGGCCAGAAGTGTTATAAAAAATGAACAAACAGAAAAATATCTAAGCCTTGCGGAAGAGTTAATTGATAAAAGTAGAAAAGAAGAAGGCTGTATCTCATATGGCTTGTTTCAAGATATTAATGATAGTTCTATATTCACCTTCATAGAAGAATGGAAAGACGAAAAAGCAATCAATTTGCATAACAACAGTGAGCATTTTACAAGAATAGTTCCTTTACTAGGTGAACTTCGTGTAGGCAATGGGGAAGTAAATTTATACAAAGAAATATAAAAATCCCAAAGACACCTTCGTAAGGTATTATTAATCACTAGATACCTAAAGTAAACTTAAAGTTATATACGTAAATACTGAAAGGAATATCATTCATTTGTTCCAGGTTTCTGGAGTATTTAGCTTTTAATTTCCATTAGAAGAAGTTGCACCATTTCTGCATGCTCCCGAGGCAAGCTCGTGACAATCAATAAATGAAACAACTTCTACTAAGGAAATATCTACAGCTAAAAACTCAATGTAACACTTCTACAAAAGAATGAACTTCCTTTCTAGTGTAGACTATAATTAAAAATATATATTTTACTTTAGGTTCGGTATCTATGTCCGAAATAACCAAAGGCATATATTAAATACTTGAAGTGATGGATAAATAAAGAAATAGAATTCATGTATTCTATTTCGATTGTTTGTCAATTTACTTTAAGTTCTATACAATACTTTAATATGTGCATTATTTCTTTCCAAATACCTGTTCTTTAAGCTTTAGTCCTGTTTTAGTTACAGCTATTCCGCCTAAAGCTGTTTCTCTAAGTGATTCTGGCAAGCTTTTTCCTACCTTATACATAGCACTTACCGTATCGTCAAATGGTATTTTTGAAGCTACACCTGCCATTACCATATCTGCCATGCATAAAGCAGTTATTGCTCCTTGTGCATTTCTCTTGGCACATGGTATTTCAACAAGTCCCGCAACTGGATCACAAACAAGGCCAAGTACATTTTTAATTACTATGGCTGCTGCATCTAAACTCATCTCAGGAGTTCCTCCCATCATCTCAATAACAGCAGCTGCTCCCATTGCGGAAGCTGACCCACATTCTGCCTGACATCCACCTTCTGCTCCTGCTAGTGTTGCATTTAATCCAATAATCATTCCTACAGCAGCTGCGGCAAATAATCCATTTATAAGTCCTTCTTCATCTAATCCAAGTTTTTCTCCAGCACTTAAAATTACTGCTGGTAATATTCCACAAGAACCAGCCGTTGGACATGCAACTATCTTGCCCATAGAAGCATTAACCTCAGATGAAGAAAGTGCCATAGCCATAGCTATATTAGTTACATCACCTGTCAAAGTTTTTCCTCTCCTAGCATAATTATGTATCTTAAAAGCATCTCCACCAATTAATCCGCTAACAGAATAAACTTCTTTTTCCATTGCCTCATTAGCAGCCGAAATCATAACGCTCAAATTTTTCCTCATTTTCTCTATTACTTCGTCTCTTGACAATCCTTTTTCTTCTACCTCATATCTTATTGCATATTCACTTAATGAAATATTATGTTTTTCACATATTTCTAACAATTCCGTACCTGTTTTTGCAAACATTATTATTCACCTTCCTTTGCTGGGCTTATTGAGATTACATTATGTACTAATTCTATTTTCTTAATTTTCTCTATTAAAATATTATTCACTTTATTGTCCATCTCAAAAATCATTATAGCTTCATGCCCTTTTTGCTGCCTAAAAACTCTCATAAAAGCTACATTTATATTTTCACTATATAATATACTTGTAACACTATTAATTACACCTGGCGCATCTTTATGAGCTATTATTAAAGTTTCATACATTCCAGTAAAATCAACCTTATTATTATTAACTTCTATAACCTGAATATTTCCGCCACCAATTGATGATCCCATAACTTCACAATACTTCCCATCAATTGTTTTTATAATGAATTTTACTGTGTTAGGATGCACATCCCCTAATTCTGCCTCCTTAAATAAAAATTTAACACCTTTTTCTTTTGCTATCTCCATAGAATACCTAAGTTTTTCATCGCTTGGTTCCATTCCTAAAATACCAGCAACTAAAGCCCTATCTGTTCCATGACCTTTATATGTTTTAGCAAATGAACCATGTAGTAAAAATGTCACCTCTGATACATCTCCACCTGCTATACTTCTTGCTATCTTACCAAGTCTCGCTGCACCTGCTGTATGTGAACTTGAGGGTCCTATCATAATAGGCCCTAAAATATCGAAAACTCCTATCCCTTTCATTGTGAGAAATATCCTCCCTTTTATTTATTATATATAATTAGTTTTTCTTTATTAATATATTTATACTCCTAGCTTTTTCTATCTAAAATAATATCATAAATTTGATTACATATATATGTTTCAATTTAGTTTCTACATATTAATCTTAAATTAGCACTTGGCCCACTAGAAATTTAAATGTAATTATTATTATGGATTATAATTTATAAACTATAATCCATAATAAAAGCATCATCAATATTAAATATTGATGATGCTTTAACCAAACTTTTATTAGTTTCTATTTTTCATGTATATTTCTTGTCGCAACTATATCAACGCCAGTTCCAAGAACATCTTTTATTACAACATCTCCTATTTTAACAGGAGCCTTTATTGTCACTTTATTTATTTCTTCCATGCATTTGAAATTAAGTCCCTTAGGAATTGGATTATTTGTTTTAACAGGTACTACTGGTAATTCTCCATTGTCTACTTTAACAGTAGAAGTTATTACTCGTACTGGATTTGTAACTTCATTTATTCCATACTCAATACCTCTATTACAGCCATTACCTTGTACACTTTTATTTTCAGCATCTACTTTTAAATGACATCCCTTAGGGCAACATATACAAATTAATTCTTTTTCCATTTTATTCACCATCCTCTAATGATATTGTTATATCACCTTTAACTTTCTCTAATAGCACCTTACTTAAAACTACCTTTTCCATTTCTGATGGTGCTAAGTGAGCTCTTTTAAATTTAGCTATAACTTCATCATTGCATCTTACAACTAATGCCTTATTATGATATATGTTATTTACTCTCATAAATACAGTTAGTTTATCATCAACAGCTTCTGCATTAACTTTTTGTGGCACTGTATAATTTATATTTGCACCATTTATTATGTTTACATATTTGTCTTTCTTAAGTTCACCCTTAATGTACTTAGCAGCAGAAAAACCTGCGTGTTTTGACTCTTGAGTTACAAAGTCAACTAAGTCATGAACATGAACTACATTACCACATGCAAATATTCCTTCTACTGAAGTTTCCATACTCTCATTAACAATTAAACCATTAGTTCTTCTATCAGGTTCAAGTCCGGCATTAAATGATATTTCATTTTCTGGAATTAATCCAACTGATAGTAGTAGTGTATCTACATCAAATTCTTTCTCAGTTCCTTTAATAGGTCTCTTATTTTCATCAACTTCTGCTATTACAACTTTTTCAAGTCTCTTATCTCCTACAATATCTACAACTGTGTGTGATAAATATAGAGGAATATCATAATCATTTAAACATTGTACTATATTTCTGTTTAATCCATTTGAATATGGACACAATTCAACTACAGCTTTAACTTTAGCGCCTTCAAGAGTCATTCTTCTAGCCATTATAAGTCCAATATCTCCTGATCCTAAAATAAGGACTTCTTTACCAGGCATATATCCTTCTACATTTATATATCTTTGGGCTGCACCTGCATTAAATACACCCGCTGGTCTATCACCAGGAATATTTATAGCACCTCTAGTTCTTTCTCTGCAACCCATTGCAAGAATTATAGCTTTGGCCTTAAGTTCCATATAGCCTTCTTCTGTATTTATTGCATAAACAGTTTTATCTTTTCCGATTTCTAATACCATAGTGTCTAGTTTAACTTCAACATTAGTATCTTGAATCATTTCAATAAATCTTCCTGCATATTCTGGCCCTGTAAGTTCTTCCTTAAAAGTATGAAGCCCAAAACCATTATGAATGCATTGATTTAATATACCACCTAATTCTTTATCTCTTTCTAAAATCAATATTTTTTTAATTCCACTATTATATGCTTCATATGCTGCTGCAAGACCAGCTGGTCCTCCACCTACTACTATTAATTCATAACTCATAATAACACCTCATCCTTCTATTTTGTCTTACCTAATAATATATATGAATCTGATTTTTCTTGAACTACATCTTCAAGTGGGACATTACATTCTCTTGCTATTATTTCTTGAACTCTTGGTCCACAGAATCCACCTTGACATCTTCCCATTCCTGGTCTACATCTTCTTTTAATACTATCTAAGGATGGTATCCCTATACTTCTCTTTATTGCATCTACAATCTCACCTTCTGTTATGCTTTCACATCTACAAACCATTCTTCCATATTGCGGATTTTTCTTTATTAATTCAGCTTTTTCCTTAGCCGATAATTCCATAAAATGAATTTGTTCTCTTTTTGCCTTAAAGTCTGATTTTTTATCTAACTTACATCCTGCTTCTTTCAATATTTCTACAACATCAAGAGCTATAGCTGGTGCTGAAGAAAGACCAGGTGATTTCATTCCGGCAACATCTACGAAACCTTTGACTTCATCATTTTCTTCTACTATAAAATCACCTGTATCTGGATTAGCACGAAGACCTGCAAAGCTCCTTATTATTTCTCTAAAATTAACTTTATTAGTTGTACGCATTGAAGCGTCTCTTACTTCATTTAATCCTTCTGCTAGTGTTCCAACATCGCCTTTATCTTCTATATCTCTGGCGTCAGGTCCAACTAATAAATTTCCATGAACAGTTGGAGTAACTAAAACCCCTTTTCCAAGTTTTGATGGACATTGGAATATTGTATGGCTAACTACATTTCCCTGAGTTTTATCCATTACAAAGTATTCTCCGCTTCTTGGTACTATCTTAAAGCTTTCCTTACAAACTAAATTATGAATTTTATCTGCATAAAGTCCAGCTGCATTTATTACAAATTTTGATTCTATTATTTCTCCATCTTTAGTTGTAATTTTGAATGTATCATTTTTTTCTATCGCAACAACTTCTTTTTCTAGCTTAATTTCTCCTCCATTAGCTACTGCATTTTCTGCTAGTGCAATTGTATATTCAAACGGACCTACTATACCACCAGTTGGTGCATATAAAGCTCCAAAAATTTCTTGATTAAGGTTTGGTTCCTTTTCTAGAACCTGTTCTTTACTTAAAATTTGTAAATCTTTTACGCCTATTTTTGTCCCATTTTCATAAAGAGCTTGTACTGTTTTCATATCTTCATCGTTAAAAGCTATTATCAGAGATCCGTTTCTCTTAAAAGGTACACTTAACTCTTTGCAAAGATCTTCAAACATCTCATTTCCAGCTACATTATATTTTGCCATTAAAGTACCTTCTTTAGGATCATATCCAGCATGAACTATTGCTGAATTTGCTTTGCTTGTTCCCATCGATACATCTTTTTCTTTTTCTAAAACAACTACTTTTAAATTATACTTAGTTAGTTCCCTAAAAATAGAATTTCCAATAACCCCTGATCCAATTATTGCTACATCATACATATTACATCCTCCTTATTAATAGCGCATAAAAAAAGTCAAGCAAAAAACAAGGTGTAATCCACCAACGTTTTCATGCTTGACTCTATATTCTCTCAGCATTTATTTTAAATTATATATACATTATATCATGTAAATGTATACTTGTCTACTACTTATCCTAAATTCTTAATTTTATTTACTATCCAAAATCTACAACACTACTTTATTTTAAAATATTACTTTAAACTATGTACCCTAGATGGTATAAACATTTAGGGTACATTATAATTCTTAAAATTTGTGATTAGGTTAAGCTAATTTGAAATATATAAATACTTATTAAAGTATCATTCTATTCCTCTTCCCAGCCTTCTGCTCTCTTAACGGCTTTTTTCCATCCTTTATATAATTTTTCCTTCTTCTCTTCTGCTAAGTTTGGAGAATAAGACTGACTTACAGCCCACTTTTCAGCTATTTCTTCTTTTGATTTCCAGAAACCTACAGCAAGTCCTGCTAAATATGCTGCACCAAGAGCTGTTGTTTCAGTTATAATAGGTCTTACAACCTCTGCCCCTGTTATATCAGCTTGGAATTGCATTAATAAATTATTTCTACTTGCTCCACCATCAACTTTAAGTCTTGTTAATTTACATCCTGCATCCTCTTGCATTGCATCTATAAGATCCTTAGATTGATATGCAATAGATTCAAGAGCAGCTCTTATTATATGATTTCTATTAGCACCTCTTGTAAGTCCGAAGATAGCGCCTCTTGCATACATATCCCAATATGGAGCTCCAAGTCCTGTAAATGCTGGAACAACATATACTCCACCATTGTCTTCTACTTTCTGTGCAAAATACTCTGTATCTGCTGCATCAGTAACTAACTTAAGTTCATCTCTAATCCATTGAATAACGGCACCACCAACAAATACTGAACCTTCTAATGCATATTGTACTCTTCCATCTATACCAACTGCAATAGTACTTACTAATCCATTTTTACTATGAATCATTTTTTCTCCTGTATTCATAAGTAAGAAGCATCCTGTTCCATAAGTATTTTTAACACTACCTTCTTCAAAACAAGTTTGTCCAAATAGAGCGCATTGTTGATCCCCTGCCATACCTGCTATTGGAACTCTAACGCCTCCTGTTCCTCCAAGATTTGTGTATCCATAAACTTCTGATGAATTTTTAACTTCTGGTAACATTGATTTTGGAATGTTAAGCTTTTCTAGGATTCTTTCATCCCATCTTAATTCCTTTATATTATAAAGCATTGTTCTAGAAGCATTAGTATAATCTGTTACATGAACCTTACCATTTGTAAGTTTCCACACTAACCAAGTATCTACTGTACCAAATAATAATTCACCTTTCTCTGCTCTCTCTCTAGCACCTTCTACGTTGTCTAATATCCATTTTATTTTAGTTGCTGAAAAATATGCGTCCAAAAGTAATCCTGTATTTTCTTTTACATATTCACTAAATTCTTTGTCTAGTTTAAGTTCTTCTATTATACCTGCTGTTCTTCTACATTGCCATACTATTGCATTGTATACTGGTTCTCCAGTATTTTTATCCCAAACTATTGTTGTTTCTCTTTGGTTAGTAATTCCTATAGCTGCTACTTCTTCTTGAGTTATATTAGTCTTTGCAATAACTTCTTGTAAAACTCCATATTGGCTTGCCCATATTTCTAAAGGATTATGTTCAACCCATCCTTGGTTTGGATAAATTTGAGTAAATTCTTTTTGACTCACTCCTAATATATTTTGTTCTTTATCAAAGATTATTGCTCTTGAGCTTGTAGTTCCTTGATCTAATGCTAATATATACTTTTTCATACAAAAACACCCTGCTTTCTAATATTTATATATTCTAATATTTACCTAGAAAAGGTTAAATTTATTATTTATATTTTAGGAAATGAATTTAACAAATAGTTGACCTAAAAAATTGAGTTAGTGTTCTAGACGTAATTTTAGCGACAATTAAAGCCACATAAAACATCCATTTATACAGAAGCAATAATATTTATTTTTACTGCCTCGTACAAATTTTAAATTTACTCAGTCCATTAAGTGTTTCCCAAGTAAATTCAGTTTTATGTGGCTTTATTCTCTAATTCTCTTCAGCCTACATATTCCAAATTTCTTTTTTAGTTGTAGATACGCATGTTGCTCCTGAATTTAATGCCTGCATTACCTCTTCCTTAGTTTCAATTAGTCCTCCAGCAACGACTGGCTTACTAGAATACTTTGAAATGATTTCAATTACCTTTGGAATTATTCCCGGCAGTACCTCTATTGCATCGCATTCAGAAATCATATGATTTTTTACATTGTTTAAAGAAAGTGTATCAAATATAAAAACTCTTTGAACTCCTAGTAAATTATACTTTTTTGCTAGTTTTACAACTTGTGGCTTTGTACTTATTATTCCACTAAATTTAGTTTCTTCTTTAATATACTTTACAACAATTTCCTTATTCGTAAATCCTTCAACTAAATCTATATGGATTATTCCTATTTTATTTCTAGATGTTATAATTTCACTTATCTCTTTAATATTCATTACATCTCCAAATAAAACAAATATAACTTGAGCTTCTGAATCTAATGCCTGATTTAATTGTTCTTCATTTTTTACTGCTGCTATAATTGGATTTTCTTCTAATAACTCTTTTATATTCATTGGCCCTCCCATGTAATTGTTTTCTTTTTTATTCTTAGTATTACATAGTTGTTTGTCTCTGTCAATTCTAACTATTAATTAACTTTTATAATATTCCATGTAATATTACATAAAATAATGCAGCTAAAGTTCCTCCTACAATTGGGGCAACAACAGGAATCCATGCATATCCCCAATTAGAATCTCCCTTATCAGGTATAGGTAATACTGCATGTGCGATTCTTGGCATTAAATCTCTTGCTGGATTAATTGCATATCCTGTTGGGCCTCCTAGGCTTACACCAATAGCCAAAATTAAAAATGCTACAAACAATGTTCCCATTCCATTTGATAGATTTTGATCTCCCATTCCTAAAATTGCATAAACTAGTACAAATGTTCCTACAAGCTCAGTTATAAAATTAATTGAAGTATTCTTTACTTGAGGGCCTGTACAAAATACACCAAGTTTGCTTCCTTTATCTTCAGTAGCTTTAAATTGATCATTATAAACAATAAATACCAAAACTGCTCCTAAAAATGCACCAATACATTGTCCAGCTAAATAAATCGGAACTTGAGCCCATGCCACTTTACCTATTACTGCTAACGCAATTGTTAATGCTGGATTAAAATGAGCCCCACTATAACTTCCAAAAATCAATGCTGGAATTCCTACCGCAAAAGCCCATCCTATTGCAATTACTATTAATCCTGCTCCTGATCCACCTGATTTTTTTAATACGACATTGGCTACAACACCGTCACCTAATAAAATAAGTAATAAAGTTCCTACTAGCTCTGCAAAAAAAATTGTCATAACATTATCTCCCTTCTACTTCACAATACTTGTTTATTTTTTAACATTTTAGAACGGTTAATATTACTAGAAAACAACTCATTACATAATATTCATAATTTATTTTAGTATGACTGATTTAATTTAAAAGTTCTAAATCAATGTACATTAAGTAATTTTGGCCATAAGTATAGCCACATAAAACTCCTTACATTTTAAACAATCATATATTTCTAACTGTTTAAAACATAAGTTTTAAATTTACTTGGTAATCATAAGATTTCTTAAGTAAACTTAGTTTTATGTGGCTTTATTCTCTATTTCTCTATAGCCTACATTTCTAAAATTTTTTCAGAACTGCAATGTAATTGTTTTCTTGTTAGATTTAGTATCACATATTTACTTTATAGTGTCAAGCTTAGTTAATAATATAACAATTAAAATCAATACATATTATTTGCTCATTCATTCTTAATTACTTGACTGCCAATGCATCTTATTTCATATCTAATTATTGTTTCTTATTTTCTTCTTTTAATCCTTATTTTTACAATGAAACATTGTTAATATTTTATCTATTATAAATTTATCTTAAGAACACAAGAACTATAGATAAATGTTCAAATTTATCTATAGTTCTATATAATAATATTAGTGAAATAACATACTTAATTTAATATTCATAAAAAGCTGATCCTCCGATAAATTCTCTTAACAGAGAATTCTTTGGCACTTCATCAACATTAATCTCTTTGAAAAAGTTCAAAAACGATTTTAATCTTATAGCTTCTGAATAAACTGAACTTTCTTCCGTTATTTCATCTAGCTCTTTTAATGCATATGGCTTTAAAACTCCGAGTTCATAAACCAATGTAGAATTAAATGCTACATCAGCACCTTCTTGATAAACAAATATATTATTTTTTTCTCCTTTCTTTATAGATTTCCACATTTTTAAAGTTTCTTCGGCCTTATATCCTCTTGATAATGAATCTCTAACTATTCTTCTCACCTTTCGTACATCTGTTGTAGAAATTCTATTATGATTATCTATATTTAGCTGTGTCAATGCCGATATATATATTTTAAATACATTCCTATTTAAATTGCTTGAAATTAAATTTGGATTTAAACCATGTATCCCCTCAAGTATCAAAACTCCATTTTTAGGTAATTTAACTTTATAGTCATTCCATTCTTTTTCCCCAGTTTTAAAATTATAAGTAGGAAGGTCCACTTCCTCTCCACTCATTAACCTTTCCAAATTATCATTCAACAAACTCAAGTCCAATGCATCAATTGATTCATAGTTATAATCTCCATTCTCATCTTTCGGCGTTTCTTCTCTATTTACAAAATAGTTATCCAAAGACAATGGTATAGGTATTAATCCATTCACTCTCAATTGTATACTTAACCTATTCGCAAAAGTGGTTTTTCCTGAGGATGATGGGCCAGCGATAAGTATGATTTTTACATCTTTTCTATCTAAAACATCATCAGCTATATTAGCTATTTTCTTTTCATGAAGCCCCTCTGAAACCATAATTATATTTCTTAATTCATTGTTAAGCACTTTTTCATTTAGAGTCCCGACATCTTCAATTCCTAAAATGTTTAGCCATCTTTGAGTCTCTATGAAAATTTTTGTTAAGCTCTTCTCTTCTCTAAATTCAGCTAATTCACTTAGATTAGTCTCTTCTGGCCTCTGTAAAATGAATCCTGATTCATACTTAAATACATCAAATTTATTTATGATACCTGTTGAATATCCCATAGGACCATAAAAATAATCATACCGTCCTTCAAGCTCATAAAGATGAACATGCTTTATATCACAATACTTTAAAAGCTTAACTTTATCATCCATCTTATATCCTTCAAAAATCTTAATAGCTTCTTCTTTTGACGTTCTCATACTCTTAATTGGTACATTTCTATCTACTATTTCTTGCATCTTAACCTTTATCTTATCAATTTCACCTTTACTTAATGGATTTTCCTTATGAACTTCTCCATATACTGCCTTACTTATAGCATGGTCTATTGTTATCTTTGATTCTGGAAATAAATCCAATGCTACCTTTATAAATATAAACTGTAAAGTTCTTGTGAATATTTTCATTCCAAGTTCTGTATCGAATCCTATTAATTCTACTTCCCCATCATCCTCTATTACTTCAGTTAATTCACAATACCTTCCATTTAATTTGCATATAGCTATGTCTTTAACCCTATCTTTGTAATTACCCATAATTAATTCATAAAAAGTCAGTCCTTTTTTAGCTTTAATTTTCTTATATTTAAATTCAATCCCTCTACACTCCATACTATTCAAACCTTTCTTTCTATAATTTGATTATCCCTTTAGATTTTAATTCCACAATTTGAAAATTAAGCTTTCCGTCTCTGTAAAGTCTCTTATTCTAATTGCATTCAAATATTTGGGTACCATAATAATCATTTCAAATATATTATATACACTATTTCCAAAAAAGATAAACTTTTTTATTAAGTATATAAAATAAAATATCAATTCCAAACTTACTATGAAATGTTCTTATTTAGCATAGCTGCTTTTTTCTATGGTGAAATGATCTTAATTGCAGAAAAGTTCCGTATTGTAGCACAGCTACTCTTTTTATAAGTGCATAGCTGCTTTTTCTTTAGGTGTGTATATTAATTTTATTTTTGCAAATATTATTTTCGAGGTGATTTTTTAATGTTTGTAGTATCAATCAGAACTGCTATTTTATATTTATTGGTTGTATTAACTATGAGGCTAATGGGAAAAAGGCAAATAGGAGAACTTCAGCCTTATGAATTTGTAATAACTATTATGATTTCAGACTTAGCATCATTGCCAATGCAAGACACAAGGCTCCCATTATTATTAGGTATTATACCAATTATAACATTGCTATTTTTAAAAACACTTTTAACACAAATAGGATTAAAATTTCAATATACCCGAAAGCTCGTGGATGGAGAGCCCTGCATATTAGTCCATAAAGGAAAAATTAATTACTCAACGCTAAAAAAGCAACAATTAAATATAGATGAGTTACTAGAAGAGTTAAGACTTGCCAATTATTTTAATCTTGATGAAATTCAATATGCAATTTTAGAGAATGATGGTCAAATATCTATATTACCAACAGATTATAATTCTTCTAATACATCAAATTCAGGAAATACTGCTCAAAATACTGAAGCAAAATTGCCAAAAGTATTAATTTCTGATGGTGAAGTAAATAAAAACTCACTAACTTCCATGAATAAAGATGAAGAATGGATATCTAATCTACTTAAAAAGCACAATATTAAATCAATAAAGCATGTCCTTATTGCTTTATATGATACAGAAGGCAAATTTAAATATCAACTTTTTGATAAATACGAAAAGGAGGATGCGCAATGAGAAATGCTATAATATCAATACTTTTGTTTCTCCTAACTATGTCATGCGTATATTTTTTAAATAAGTCTGTCATTAGTTTATGCGATAATATTGAAATGCAAACTGAAGATATCGAACTTAATATCGCAAGTGACAAAATGGAGGATGCCTATTATCAGTCTCTTGAATTATTAAATACTATTCAAGATAATAATGTTTTAACATCTCTTTATCTTAGCCATCAAGAATTTGATAATTTGCTAAATGAAGCTTTAAGGTTATCTACATATCTTGTTCATAAAGATTCAGCTGAAGCGCATACATCTCTACATTTAGTAAAGCATAATACTGATCATCTAAAGAAGTTACAAGCTCCAAATTTCGAGAATATTTTCTAATAGAACATTGACATGCAAACTTTTATTATATATACAAAAACTTCGCATATATAAACATTCACTTTATCCGCACAATTATGCACCACAATAATTCATGCATAAAAGCTAGTACTATTTGCATAAATTATTGTTTTTTCTGCATAAATATTATTTATTAATGCATATTTTTAATATTTTTATGAATATTTTTTCATTTTATACTTGATTATTCTTTTGCAAAACTGTATAATTATAAACATCAATTAGGTATTATAAATCAGATTAAATTATTGATTATATTTAAGAAAATAGCATTGCATGTATGTTTATGCATTTTATATGATTATTTAGGAGGGCTTTTAAAATGATAAAATATAACAAAGTAGTTTTAGCTTATTCAGGAGGACTAGATACATCGATTATTATCCCATGGCTTAAAGAAAATTACGGGTGTGAAGTAATTGCTGTATGCGGAAATGTAGGACAAAAGGACGAGCTTGATGGATTAGAAGAAAAAGCAATAAAAACAGGAGCATCAAAATTATATATTGAAGATTTAACTCAAGAGTTCGTTGATGATTATATCTTCCCTACTATTCAAGCTGGTGCTATATATGAAGGCAAATATCTTCTTGGGACCTCATTTGCTAGACCAATAATCGGAAAAAGGTTAGTTGAAATTGCTAAAGCAGAGGGAGCAGATGCAATTTGTCACGGATGCACAGGTAAAGGAAATGACCAAGTAAGATTTGAAATGGCAGTTAAAGCATTTGCTCCAGAAATGCCAATAATTGCTCCATGGAGAATTTGGGATATTAAATCAAGAGAAGACGAAATAGATTATGCAGAGGCTAAAAATGTTCCATTAAAAATCAATCGTGAAACAAACTATAGTAAGGATAAAAATATATGGCATTTAAGCCATGAAGGCTTAGATTTGGAATTTCCTGAAAATGAACCACAATATGATAAGATCTTAGAACTTTGCAAAACCTTAGAGGCAGCTCCAAACGAAGCAACTTATATAACATTATTATTCGAAAAAGGAATTGCTGTTTCTTTAAATGACAAAAAAATGAACAGCGTTGAATTACTAGATGAATTAAATAAAATCGGTGGAGAAAATGCTATTGGTATAACTGATATGGTAGAAAACAGACTTGTTGGTATGAAATCAAGAGGTGTTTATGAAACTCCAGGAGGAACTATTCTTTATAAAGCACATAAAGATCTAGAAGAACTTTGCTTAGATAAGGAAACAGCTCATTATAAAGAGCAAATTGCTTTAAAATTTGCTGATTTAGTATATAACGGTCAATGGTTCACTCCTCTTAGAGAAGCATTAACTGAATTCGTTAATAAAACTCAAGAAACAGTTACAGGAGAAATTAAATTAAAATTATACAAAGGAAATATTGTCAATGCCGGCATGACTAGCCCATACTCACTATATAGCGAAGAATATGCAACTTTCGGAGAAGATGGAGTATACGATCAAAAGGATTCTGCTGGATTCATTAATCTATACGGTCTTCCAACAGTTGTAAAAGCTAAAATGCAAGAAAAAATTAAGAAAGAGGAAATGTAATGAAGCTTTGGGGCGGACGATTCAAAAAAGGCACTGACAAATTAGTTAATGATTTTAATTCTTCTATAAATGTTGATAGCAGAATGTATAAAGAAGATATTGAAGGCAGTCTAGCTCATGCTTCCATGCTTGGAAATCAAAATATAATTTCTAAGGAAGCTAGTGATAGAATTACTTCTGGTCTTCTAGAAATATTAAAAAGAATGGATAATGGAGTTATAGAAATTGATGAAACTTCTGAAGACATTCATAGTTTTGTTGAAGGTACTTTGACATATTACATTGGTGAATATGGAAAAATGCTTCATACTGGAAGAAGCAGAAATGACCAAGTAACTTTAGATTTAAGATTATATTTAAAGAAAGCTATAACATCATTAAAACAAGATATAATAGCTTTGGAAGAAGTTCTCTTAGAAAAAGCTAATGAAAACATAGGTACAATAATGCCAGGATATACTCATATGCAAAAGGCTCAGCCAATTACATTTGCTCATCATCTTTTAGCTTATGCTGAAATGTTTAAAAGAGATCTAGGAAGACTTTCTGATTGCTATAAACGTGTTGATGAGATGCCACTTGGATCTGGAGCACTAGCAACATCCACATACCCTATTGATAGAGAAGCTGTTGCTCGTGATCTTGGTTTTTCAAAGGTTACACTAAATAGTTTAGATTCTGTCTCTGATAGAGATTATGCTATCGAAACACTTTCTTGCCTTTCAATGATAATGATGCATTTATCAAGATTTTCAGAGGAAATAATTCTTTGGTGTACTAATGAATTTAGCTTTATCGAACTTGATGATGGTTATAGCACTGGAAGCAGTATTATGCCTCAAAAGAAAAATCCTGATGTTGCAGAATTAGTTAGAGGTAAGACTGGTAGGGTTTATGGAGATCTTATGACTTTACTTACTGTTATGAAAGGAATTCCTCTCGCTTATAATAAAGATATGCAGGAAGATAAAGAAGCTCTATTTGATGGATTAGATACAGTTATTCTTTCCCTTAAAACTTTCTGTGGAATGATTAAAACAATGAAAGTTAAGAAAGAAAATATGAGAAAAGGTGCTGGTCTTGGATTTACTAATGCTACAGACGTAGCTGATTACTTGGTAAAAAAAGGTATGCCATTTAGAAATGCTCATGAAGTAGTCGGAGAAATAGTCCTTCAATGTATTAAAGATAACAAAATGATTGAAGAATTAACTATGGCAGAGTTTAAGAGCTTTTCTCCTTCATTTGAAGAAGATATTTACCACGCTATAGATTTACTTACTTGCGTAGAAGAGCGTAAAGTTATAGGTGGTCCTTCTACAGAATCAGTAAAAATTCAAATTGAAGCATTAAAAAATTTTATATCAGAAAATAAGGAAGTCTAATAAGATTAGTAATTATAAAGAAAAAATTTAATATTTTTTTCCTTATAATAATAGCAGCCGTAACATTCTCAGATAACGGCTGCTAAGTCTTAGGCTAAGTACGCCTTAAGTGTACATTATAATATTCCTTGAGGTATATGTTTAACTAAGATTCAGATGGAAATCCTCCTCTAAATCAAGTTCTACTTCATAAAAACTTTCAATTGTCTATGAAATTTCTAACACGAAATTTTATAGACAATTGAAATACTATAGTTAAGAATTAACATACAGAAAATAAATAATATTATTTTGCAATAATCAAATAAACAAGGGGGCTATTTAAAATTGGTTAAAATCGGAATAATCGGTGCCACAGGATATGTAGGCGCTGAACTTTTAAGATTATTATTATCTCACCCAAAGGTTGAAGTTGCAGCTTTAAGTTCAGTTTCTTTTGAGGGGCAAGAGATTAGCAATATATATAAAAATTTTTTAAGCAAAACAAATCTAATTTGCGAGTCTGCACATGATGTTGTTGAAAAGTGTGATGTAATCTTCACCGCCCTACCTCATGGATTAAGTGAAGATATTGCTAAAAAAGCACTAGACAACAAGAAGGTCTGTATTGATATGGGTGCTGATTTTAGATTATCTAGCGAAAAAGAATATGAAAAGTGGTATGGAAAGAGATTCACACAACCTGAAATACACACAGAAAGTGTTTATGGCCTTCCAGAATTAAATAGAGATAAGATCAAAGAATGTTCTTTAATTGCTAATCCTGGTTGTTATCCAACAACTATAGAATTAGGACTAATGCCGTTACTTAAAAATTCATTAATAAAATCAGATAATATTATTTGTGATTCTAAATCTGGAACTACAGGCGCTGGAAGAGGATTAACTTTAAATACTCACTTTCCAGAAGAAAATGAAACTTTTGCTCCATATAAAGTAGGTGCTCATAGACATACACCTGAAATCGAGGAAACATTATCTGTTATGGCAGAAGATAAAGTAAATGTAACATTCACTCCTCACCTACTCCCAATTAATAGAGGCATAGTTTCAACAATTTACTGCATTCCAAAAGATAAAGTCGATCTTGAAGAAATTCATAAACTATATACAGAATTTTATAAAGATGAACGTTTCGTAAATGTACTTCCACTTGGTGATACAGCTTCAATAAAAAACGTACGATTAACAAACGATTGTCATATATCTCTACACTTAAATCATAGAGAAGATCAAATTATTATTATTAGTACTATAGATAACATGATTAAAGGTGCTGCCGGACAAGCAATTCAAAACATGAATATAATTTTAGGTTTTAATGAAGCAGAAGGTTTAAATCTAATTGCACCAGCTTTTTAATTCATATAATTTTTAAATACTAAAAACTTTAACAGATTTAATTATTAATTATGCATTGTGCATCGAGCACTGTGCATTGACTAAGGGGGTTATAAATTTGGATATAAAATATATAGATGGCGGAGTTACAGCTCCTAACGGTTTCTTAGCTTCTGGGGTACACTGTGGATTAAAGCAAGGAAGCTTAAAAAAAGATTTAGCTTTGATTTATTCAGAAGTTCCTGCTGCTGCAGCAGGAATGTATACTAAAAATAAAGTTAAAGGTGCTCCTATTTACGTTACAAAAGAGCATTTATCAAATAAAAAAGCACAAGCAATAATAATAAATAGCGGTAATGCAAATACTTGTAATGGTGATGATGGTTTAATTAAGGCAAAGAAAATGACTTCATTGCAAGCTAATAAACTAAACTTAAAAACAGAAGATGTTTTAGTTGCATCTACGGGAGTAATTGGGGTTCCTTTAAATATAGATGCTATTAAAGACGGTATTCCAATGCTTACTGAAAAGTTATCAAAGGAAGGTTCTAATGATGCATCTTTAGCTATAATGACAACAGATACTTTTCAAAAGCAACTAGCTGTAGAATTTTATATAGGTGATAAGAAAATTACTATGGGAGCGATGGCAAAAGGTTCAGGTATGATTGAACCAAACATGGGAACAATGCTTTCCTTCATTACAACTGATCTTTCTATTGCTCCAGAATTGCTACATGAAGCACTACAATCGAGTGTTGAAGTAACTTATAACAGAGTCAGCGTTGATGGAGATACAAGTACTAATGATATGGTATTAATTTTAGCTAATGGCTTAGCTGAAAATCCTACTATAACTGAAAAAGATGAAAGTTATAATACTTTCTTAAATGCCCTTACTGAGTTAAATACAATTATGGCTAAAAATATAGCTAAAGACGGTGAAGGTGCTACAAAACTATTAGAATGTCAAATAATCGGTGCAAAGAATGAAAAAGATGCAGTTGTTTTAGGTAAAAGTGTAATAAACTCTAGTTTAGTAAAGACTGCAATGTTTGGTAGCGATGCGAACTGGGGAAGAATTCTTTGTGCACTTGGATATGCAAATATTGATTTCGATCCCGAAAAAGTTGATGTTGCCTTTGAAAGTAAGGCTGGCTCAATAAAAGTTTGTGAATCTGGCAGTTCTTTACCCTTCGATGAAGATATTGCAAAAAAGGTTCTTAGCGAAAATGAAATAGTTATTAAAGTTAACTTATCCTTAGGTGATTATAGTGCTTATGTTTGGGGCTGTGACCTAAGTTACGAATATGTGAAAATAAATGGTGATTACAGAAGTTAATCTTAGATTATAAATATATTTTAAACTTATTCCAATGTACAGTTCTTAATATGTTAATTATGAACTGTACATTCTAAATTGACTGGGGGTATTAACTTGTTGAATCATACTGAAAGAGCTGAAGTATTAGTTCATGCACTACCTTATATACAACGTTACCGTGGAAAAATAATAGTAGTAAAATACGGCGGAAATGCAATGATAAGTGATGAACTTAGAGAAACAGTAATAAATGATATTATATTAATGAAATGTGTTGGAATTGAACCAATTGTAGTACATGGTGGCGGTCCTGATATTTCAGATTTATTAAATAGATTAAATCACAAAAGTGAATTTATTAACGGCTTAAGATATACTGATGATATTACCATTGAAGTAGTTCAAATGGTTTTAGGCGGAAAGGTAAATAAAAATTTAGTTTCTTTAATAGAGAAATTTGGAGGAAAGGCCATTGGCTTATGTGGAATGGATGGCTCTCTTTTAAAAGCTAAAAAAATAGAATCTGATAACGACTTAGGGTATGTAGGTGAGATAACTAAGGTTAATACAGAAATATTAAAAACTACTATAAGTTCAGGATATATACCTGTTGTTGGTAGCGTAGCTTTAGGAGAAGATGATAATAAGGCATACAATATAAATGCTGATACTTGCGCAGCAAAAATTGCATCAGCATTAAAAGCTGAGAGATTAATACTGCTTACTGACGTTCCAGGAGTTATGAAAGATCCAAAAGATATATCTACTCTAATTAGCACATTAAGATTACATCAAATACCCAAATTATGCCTTGAAGGGATAATAAAAGGTGGAATGATTCCTAAAATTGATTGTTGCGTTGAAGCAATTAGAATGGGTGTTGAAAAAGCAACTATCCTTGATGGACGTGTACCTCATTCTATTCTTTTAGAGTTATTCTCTAATGAGGGTATCGGAACAATGATTTATTAATCAAAATATTAAAATATTTTAGAAACTTCAAATAAATTTCTCTAATAATAGTTAATGATCTAAAGTTTATACTGGATATTATTAACTATTGAATAATTTAAAGGGGGCAATTTTATGTCATATGATTTTAACGAAGCAAAAGAACACGTTGTTAATAGCTATGGTCGTTTAGATCTTATACTCACTCACGGCGAAGGCGTTTATCTTTATGACCAAGATGAAAATAAATATTTAGATTTTACAAGTGGAATTGGTGTCAGCAGCTTAGGATATGGACATGAAAAATGGGTTAAAGCTACTAGTAATCAATTAAAAACACTTGCTCATACATCGAACATATTTCATACTGAACCAAGTTTAAAACTTGCTAAAGAATTAACTGAAAAAGCCAACATGAGTAAAGTCTTTTTTGCTAATTCTGGCGCTGAAGCTAATGAAGGATCAATTAAACTAGCTAGAAAATACAGTTACGACAAATATGGTGCTGGAAGAAGTAAAATTCTTACTCTAATTCAATCATTTCACGGTAGAACAATAACAACCCTAAAAGCAACTGGTCAAGAGAAATTTCATAAGTACTTCTACCCTTTTACAGAAGGTTTTGATTATGTAAAAGCAAATGATATAGAAGACTTTAAAGCTAAGCTTACAGATGATGTTTGTGCCATAATGCTCGAAGCAATACAAGGTGAAGGTGGTGTTATCCCTCTTGATACAAAATTCGTTCAAGAAGTAGTAAAAGCGTGTAATGAGAAAGATGTTCTTGTAATATTTGACGAAGTTCAATGTGGTATAGGTAGAACAGGTAAAATGTTTGGGTATAATAATTTCAATGTAGAGGCTGATATAGTCTCTGTAGCAAAAGGCCTTGGTGCAGGACTTCCTATAGGCGGAATACTTTGTTCCTCTAAAGTTGCAGATGTATTCAAGCCTGGTGATCATGGCTCAACTTTCGGAGCAAATCCTGTTGTATGTTCTGGTGCTTTAGTTGTTCTTGAAGAGATTTGTAATGAACAATACTTTGAAAAAATATATAAAAGAGGATTATTTGTAAGAGAGCTAATAGATGAAGCTAAAAATCCTCAAATTGTAGATGTACGTGGTATGGGATTAATGATCGGAATAAAGGTGAAATGTGATCCCGCTCTAGTCCAAAAAGAGGCTATAAAAAAAGGATTATTAGTACTTACAGCCGGTAAAGATGTTGTTAGACTTCTCCCACCACTTACTATAACTGAGAAAGAATTAAAAGTTGGTATAGACATTATTCTTGAAATTTTATCTAGCCTTAAGTAAATTTTACTTTGGTATGGATATAATCTTTATCGTATCTTTTGGATTTTCTCCCTAACTGCTTATTTTTCACTTTCTTATTGTTTGGAGGCATATATATGAAAAAAGACTTACTAAAAATGGATGATCTTTCTAAAGAGGAAATTCTGGATATTTTAAATTTAGCAGATCAGTTAAAATACGAACAAAAACATGGCATAGAACATCATCATCTTAAAGGTAAAAGTTTAGGAATGATTTTTGAAAAATCATCTACTAGGACCAGAGTTTCCTTTGAAACCGGCATGTATCAATTAGGTGGAAATTCACTTTTTTTGACTGATAGAGACATGCAAATTGGTCGTGGTGAGCCAATTGAAGACACTGCTAGAGTTCTTTCTAGATTTATACAAGGCATAATGATTAGAACTTTCTCACAAGATGAGGTTGAAAAATTAGCTAAATATGCATCAATTCCGGTTATAAATGGATTAACAGATGAAGAACATCCTTGTCAGGTACTAGCTGATTTAATGACGATAAGGGAAAATAAGAATATATTAGAAGGTCTAAAAGTTGCTTTTATTGGCGATGGTAACAACATGGCCAATTCTCTAATGATTGGCTGCCTAAAAGTCGGCATGAATTTTGCAGTTGCATCTCCTGAGAATTATACGGCATCTAAGAAATACCTTAATAGAGCTAAAGAGATCGCAGAAAAAGAAGGCGTTACTTTTACAATTACTACATCTCCACTTGAAGCAGCTAAAGATGCTGATGTTATAATTACTGATGTTTGGGCTAGTATGGGCAGAGAAGGTGAGGCTAATGAGAGGATTAAAGCCTTTGAAGGATTCCAAGTTAATAAAGAATTAATGACTATTGCTGATAAAAATGCTATGGTGCTTCATTGTCTTCCTGCTCATAGAGGAGAAGAAATTTCAGCTGAAATTTTAGAAGAACATGCTGATTCAATTTTCGATGAATCTGAAAATAGATTACATGCCCAAAAAGCTGTCCTTGTTAAATTAATGAAATAATAAAATTCTAGTTAATAGAAAAATGATATACTTGTTTACTTCGATTGCTAAAAAAATTGCAAAGAATTTCTATCATTTCAAGATAAAAAATTTTTCAATTCACATACGTTCAAACAGTAAAAGTTTTTTATCTTGAAATAATGAAACTCTAATAATTTTTTTCTGATGCACTCTGCGCAAACAACTATATCATTTTTTTATATTTACATATAATTTAAATATTTATTTTATAATTATTATTAATTTTACAGGCGTGATGATAAGATATAATTATATGAATAATTGTTTTTTAATTTAACTAATGATAATTTACTCAACATATATTTTTAGAGGAGATAATATGGATATGGATTTAAAAGAAAAAGTAAAAAAACTTCCTTCTTCACCTGGTGTATATCTTATGAAGGATTCACTGAATAACGTTATTTATGTTGGTAAGTCAAAGAACTTAAAAAGTAGAGTTGGATCATATTTTATAAATTCTAAATCTCATTCTCCTAAAATTCTTAAGTTAGTTCAAAATCTCAAGGATTTTGAGTATAAAATTACTGATACTGAATTTGAGGCTTTTTTGCTTGAATGCAAATTAATAAAGAAAATTAAGCCTGCTTATAATAGGCTAATGAAAAATCCTAAGTCATATTCTTACATAAAAATAGTTCTTAACGAAAAATATCCAAATATTGAAATATCTCATGAATCAAATGAAACGGATGGAAACATTTATTTTGGTCCATATTCAAGAAAAAACATTGTTGAAAAAGGACTTTATGGTATTAAAGAATACTGCAAAATACAATGCAGTATTAATCAGCGAAAAACTTCATCCTGTTTTAACTACTCTCTAGGATTATGTATTGGAATGTGTTTAGATACTACACCACGAGAAGAGTATCTTAATATATTAAATAAAATAATAAATCTTCTTAATGGTAATGATAAAATCATTCTCCAGGAAATGGAACATATAATGAATAGCGCTTCTGAAAAATTTGATTTTGAAACTGCCGCTAAATATAGGGATTACATAAGCTCAGTAAATTATTTGCTAGAGAAAATTAAAATTATCAAATTTACTAAAAAAAATAGAAATATTGCTTTGCTTGAATATTTAGATAATGACATAGTTAAATTTTTTCTTATTAGAGGAAATAAGATACTCTTTAGTGAAAAATATACTTTAAAAAACTTTGATTTAGAAGCATTGAAAGGTATTCTTAAAGATAATATTTTATTTTACTTTAACAATGAAGATGTTCCAATGGAAATTGGAAAAGAAGAAATCGATGAATCTCAAATAATCTACACATATTTAAAAAATAACTCTAATATCTGCAAACATATTATAATTCCAGAAGAATGGTTAAGCGTTTCAAATAATGATATAAACATACATAATATCCTTAACAAATTGTTACCTAGTATAAAAAATGATACCTAATAATAAAATTGTGCCTACTTGTTCGTAATTGTACAAGTAGGTATAATTATTATACTAAGTTCATTTAACTAAGTATAATAATTTATAAAAGGAGATTTTAACTATGGAATTAATGAAAGTAATCGCAATGCGTAAATCTACTAGAAGCTATAAATCTGAGTAAATCAGTGATGAATCTTTAAATACTATTATTAATGCTGGCTGTGCAGCACCAGTAGGGATGGGTGCATATAACTCAGTTCATCTAACTGTTATTCAAAATTCCGACTTATTAGATAAAATTACAGCAGTTACTGCAAAAGTATTTGGAAATCCAAACATAAACTTCAATCCAATAGTGAATTATTAAAAATTTTATATAAATTTGTTCGATTAAATAGTGAGGTGTGAAAATGAAAGTATTACTTATTAATGGTAGTCCAAAAGCTAAAGGATGTACCTATACCGCTTTATGTGAAGTAGCCGGTGAATTAGAAAAAGAAAATATTGAAACAGAAATCTTTCAAATAGGAAATAAACCTATTAGTGGCTGTATTGGTTGTGGTGGCTGCTATAAAAGTGGTGAAGGTAAATGCGTATTTAATGATGATATCGTAAATATCGCTTTAGAGAAGGCAAAAGAAGCTGATGGATTTATATTCGGTTCACCTGTTCATTACGCTGCTCCTTCAGGTTCAATTACATCTTTTTTAGACCGATTCTTTTATGCTGGAAATTGCTTTGCACATAAACCTGGTGCTGCAGTTGTAAGCTGCCGTAGGGGCGGAGCTGCTTCAGCTTTTGATCAATTAAATAAATATTTTACTATTTCAAATATGCCGGTTGTTTCATCTCAGTATTGGAATATGGTTCACGGTAATACTCCTGAAGAAGTTAAACAAGATTTAGAAGGAATGCAGACAATGAGAATGCTTGGCAAAAATATGGCATGGCTTCTAAAGTCCATAGATGCTGGTAAAAAAGCAGGTATTTCATTGCCTGAAAGTGAACCTAGAGTTGCAACTAATTTTATTAGATAGCTCTATTTTAGAAAAAGGATTTAATAAAAGATGTATTTTCTTAACTTTTATTAAATCCCTCTTACACTTATCAATTAATTAAATATATATTACAATTAAACTTCTGTACTCTAGTTTTAATTTATCGCTTCCTTATTAAAGTTTTAAATCTAAACTTACTAATTCAACATATAACTTCTTTAGCTATACTATACTACCTTAATGGCTGTCTTATAATTGTTTCCCATTAGTAGAAATTACATTTTTAAACCACTCAAAGCTCTTTTTCTTATACCTTTTTAAATCTCTTAAATCTGATTCATCACGATTTACAAATATAAATCCATACCTTTTTTTCATCTCACCTTGTGAACTTAAAATGTCAGTACATCCCCAAGTTAGGTATCCTATAACCTCAACGCCTTCTTCCATGGCTAATTTCATTTGCTTTATATGTGCTCTCAAATAATCTATTCTATAATCGTCCTCTACAGTTTTATTTTCATTCAATTCTTCTCTAACACCAATCCCATTTTCAGTTACAAAGATCGGCATTTTATATCTTGCATATATCTCTTTTAAAGCTATTCTAAAACCTATAGGATCAATAGCCCATCCCCATTCATTTTTCTTTAATAGTGGATTTGGTGTCATTCCTTTTACTATACTCTCCGTATCCTCCGGATCATCTTTTACAGTTGAACTTTGATAATAACTAAATGTCAAATAGTCCACTGTATTTTCTTTTAATAACTCTTCATCTCCGTCTTCGAATATTGGCTTTATGTCTCTACTTTTCCACCTACTTGTCACATATGTTGGATATTCACCATTAGCAAATACATCAAAATAGAGATCATTAAAGAGCTCTTTTACTTTTAAGTTTGCTAATGCGTCCTCAGGTTTACACGTCATTGGATATGTTGTCATATAAGTAACCATTCCGCCCATTTTTCCATCTGGAATTATTTCATGCATCAGTTTAGTTGCTTTAGCATGAGCTATAAACACATTGTGACATACTTGATACGCTAAAGCTTCTTTATTAACATTATTACTTACTTTTACTCCCCACAACTCCATACGCGGAATAACTAAATTTTGCTCATTGAATGTTATCCAGTATTTCACTTTATTTTTGAATCTTTCAAATACTACTCCTACATATTTCTCAAATAAATCTACAACTTTTCTTGATGCAAATCCATTATATTTTTTCGCTAACGCCTCTGGTAAATCAAAATGGTAAAGTGTTATAATTGGCTCTATTCCATTAGCTAATAATTCATCAAATAAATCATTATAAAAACTTATCCCTTCTTCGTTAACTTCACCTTCTCCATCTGGAATAATTCTTGTCCATGAGATACTTGTACGATAACTATTTATTCCTAGCTCCTTAAACAATGCTATATCTTCTTTATATCTATGATAGAAATCAACGGCTACTTCCCAATTAGAAAAACCTTCTTTTATTTCTCTTTTATCTACTATAGAAATTCCTTTTCCACCTTCATTCCATGCTCCCTCACTTTGAAATGATGTAACCGCACTTCCCCAAAAGAAATTATCAGGAATTATGTTTATATTTTTTTTATTCATAAATTACACTCTCCTCTTATCTTTATACAAAGCATTTAATACTTTAATCACATTTTATATTTATTAAACCTAACTTTCATCACCTGTCTATACAACATTTTTTTTGATTATGCTATAATATATTTAAATAATTTTTATCTATTACGAGGTGAGTAAACTTGAAAAGTGATTATATTATTAACGACTTGATTGAAAAAATTACTTCTGGGAAGCTCTCAGTATCATCTCGTATTCCATCTGAAACTCAGCTAGCAATCAAATATCAATGTAATAGACATACTATAAGAAAAGTAATATCTCATTTAATTGAAAGGTCATATTTGGTTAAATCAATTGATGGCTCAACTTATGTTAATGATGTCAATCATTATAATAACAGCATTCTTTTTTTATCATCTCTTTCTGATTATTACAATTCAGATAATATAAGATCAAATGTTAATGAATTTAAACTTATTAGTTCATCTGATGAACTTAGCAAATTATTGCAGGTAGAAGTAAATTCTCATGTTTGGCTTATAAAAAGAGTTCGTTATATAGAATCCCATCCTATTCATACAGAAGAGATTTACATGCCATATTCCTTATTTCCAAACCTTAAAACAGAAGATTGTGAATCCAGTTTACTTTCATATATTGAGTCCCAATATGATTATAAAATTAGTCACGGCATCAGAACTGTCAGCTCTATCAAATTAAATAAATATGATAGCGATTTATTAGATTTACCGAACGAGTCTGTTGTAATGCAGATTGAAAATATAGGTTATTTAACTAATAGTAGAGTATATGAATATTCTATAAGCAAATCTAGAGAAAGTAAGTTTCAATATTATTGTAGACGATAAAACTAATATTATATAAATTCGTATCATTAAAAAATTTAGAATAAAAATATCCTTCAAATACTTAATCCCAAAGTCAAGCATTTAAAAGATATCCTTATTTTAGTTATATAATATATATGTTCCATAAAATTTAATTCATTAATATTTATTTAAGGCTATTAGATGCTATCTTAAATAATTTTGTAAAGAATTGGTTATCTTATTTAGAACTTATATATATTTTTTTCTTTCAATCTATTTCTTGCTGCATTTTTTACATTGGCTTTTTTGATTATTATTTCGCTTTGATTCGTTGTCATTTGCAACTTCTTCCGAAAATTCTGTCATCAACTTTGAACGATTCATTTTATTACTAACTCTTGCATAACTATTTTTATTTTTTTCAGTACTTCTAAAATATTTCATTATCATATAAATTGATGAAAATGAAGCTATCATTATCAGTCCTACTATAAGTCCTGGTGCCTGATCTGAAATAAGGGGCATACTAAAAATAACTACAATCATACTTATTAATCCAATCCAAGACGTATACGGAAATCCCGGCATTTGACATTTCCCATCAGGAGGGCATCCATTTCTTTTACGGAATCTTATGTGCGTCGCCATAATTACTGCGTAAGTAAAAAGTAGAGAGAATCCACTTGCTGTTACTAGAAACAGATATATTCTAGGAAATAACAACCCAAATCCTAATCCTAAAAGCATTGAAATTCCAGAAAATACTATAGCCTTGTAAGGAATATCACCTTTATCTTTCAAAAACTTAGGAGCATCACCTTCATCTGCAAGTGATCTTAGCATTCTTGCAATCCCAAACATAGAAGCGAGAGATGCAGAAAGTATAGCTGTAATAAGTACTAAATTAATTACATTTCCAGCCCATGTAATTCCCAATCTATCAAGAGCCGCAACCATTGGACTTATATTTTCGCTTAAATCTGCTGTAGGAATTAACGGAAGTAATGCTATAAGGGAAATTATATAGAGTGATATAAGACTTACAACTGTATAATTAATTGCTTTTGGTATTGTTTTTATTGGATCATCAGCTTCTGAAGCCGCTAAACCTATTATTTCAAAACCAGCATAAGCAAATACTACTATAAGCATTCCTCCTGCAATACCTCCTATGCCACTTGACATAAAAGGCTCTCTCATAAGCTCTCCTGCCCCTACCGCTGTTCTTCCTGGAATTATTCCAGTAACAAGTAGAAAAGATATAATTATAAATGAAATTATTGCAAAAAGCTTTATAGCTGAAAGACCACTAGTGAGCTTACTTAATTTATCAGCCCCTAAAAGATTAAGCAAAGTTACACCAACAATAATTATAGTTCCTCCTATAGCTATTGATATATTCGGAATCCATTCATTCAATAAAATTGATACAGCGGTAGCCTCACTAGACATTGAAAGTACCATACCAATCCAGTAAACCCAGCCAACAACAAATCCTGTTCCAGGACCAAACGCTTCTGATGCAAAAGTCCTAAAAGATCCTGAATGTGGATTTGCAACAGTCATTTCAGATAAAGCATAAAGTATAAAGTATACTAAAATTCCTCCTAATATATAGGATATCAAAACAGATGGTCCTGCCGCATTAATAGCCACCGCTGAGCCAAGAAAAAACGATCCTCCTATTATGCTTCCCAAAGCCATCATTGCGAGCTGCCAAGCAGATAATCCTTTGTTTTTTTTCTTCATAAATATTCTCCTCCGTACTAAAACACCTAAGAAAAGCAAATAAAAGTATTTGCAAATTTCTTAACGATGTACTAAATAACTTCTAGAATATTATTCCTCAAAATTCATATAACATGTACTTTATCTAAATATAAAATTTTATATCTATTATTTTATTTAAAATAAGTTTTAAATATGTAAATTAAATCCATCTAAGAATAAAAGATAAAAGTTAATGCTGGTAACTAGCACTAACTTTTATCTCATCCAAAATTAAATATAAAACTTAATTATTTAATTCTAATTATTTTCTTCTATTTTTCCTACTATAAATATATATGATAATGCTCCTATTAAAGCTAAAATACCTATCAAAGCTATTGCTGGAGTAAAGTTACCTCCTGATACAATAATGCCTATTACAATTGGAATAACTATTGATGATAAAGCTCCAGTGCAGTTAAATACACCACCAGCTAATCCAACTAAATTTTTAGGTGCCAATAATGATACAAATATCCAAGTAATAGTTGCTAATCCATTACCGAAAAATGCTATAGCCATGAACATTACTATTAATGGAGTGCTATCAACAAAATTTGCTCCAATTATAGTTGTTGTTAATAATAATCCAATAATTATTGGAGTTTTTCTTGCTACTCCCATAGAAACTCCTTTTTTTATGAGCTTATCTGATACAAAACCTGAAACTAAAACACCACAAAATGCAGCCAAATATGGTACTGATGAAACAAAACCTGACTTTATAAAACTTAGATGTCTATATTCTACAAGGTATGTTGGAAACCAAGTTAAGAAAAACCAAAATGTTGATGATATAGTGAATTGACCAATATATATTCCTATAAGCTTACGGTTAGAGAACATCATCTTTAAATCGCTAAACTTGAACTGAGCTTTCTCCTTGGTAGTGGAATTATCTACATCCTCATCTTCTACTATACCTCCACCTTCTTTGATATAATTTAGCTCAGCATTATTTATACGTTTACTTTTACTTGGGTCTCTATATAATGCATACCAAACAATTGACCATGCTATCCCTACAAGTCCTGTAAGTATAAATAAGAATTTCCAACCAAACTTATCCTCTAATATAAATAGTAATGGGCTCACAAATGCTAATCCAACAAATTGAGCTGAAGAGTATATTGCAATAGCAGATGCTCTTTCATTTGTTGGAAACCAACTTGATGCCACCTTATTACTTGCTGGCATCACTGGGGCTTCAAAACATCCTATTGATAAACGTAAACCTAAAAGTGATCCAAATCCACCTACAATACTTTGTAATAATGTAGCTAATGACCATATAAATAAACTACATGCATATACAGCACGAGGCTTAAATCTATCAACTAAGTATCCGCTAGGTATTTGCAATGCAGCATATACCCATCCAAACGCTGAAAATATTAATCCCATTTGAACAGTTGATAATTTCAAATCTTTAGACATATGAGATGCTGCTACAGATATATTTGAACGATCCATGTAATTTATTACTATATTTATAAATATTAGAGCTAATACTAAATATCTTACTCTAGTTGGCTTCTCTTCAGTCAAATTAGTCTTATAATTATTATTTATATTCATATTGTTTATTCCTTCCTATCTTTAAATAAATTATTCTCTATTTAGACGAATTGAAGAAAATAGCGGTTTCAAAATATTATGATTATTTTTAATCATAATACATAGTAGCTTGTGCTTACATCTGTTATGATAATTTTCTGAAACAGTATAGCGGAAAATAACCTTGTAAGATTGACTTGCTATTTTCTAATTGCGCCTTCTTGAAGCATATCTTAGTACACTCTCACCTCAATTATCTCAGCTTTCCTGCATCCATTTGTTGATTCAATGGTAACTCTAATTTTATTTGCTAAAATCTTACCTACATTTTTAAATATTTCTTTTCGCTTACGATTATTTTTCTTAGATGCAATAACCTCCCATTTATTATCCTTCCATATGGAAACCTTGTAATCTTTAACTAATTCAGGCATTACAGAAAAATCAGTGTAATGGTGATGAAGATTTATAAGATCTTCGTTTACATCATCGTTAAATGTAATATGAATTTCGTTAATTTCAATATCATTTTCCCATTCAAGTTGTATCCACTCATCTGTATCTTTAATATCTTCTGATATCCACATATGAGGACCTCCATAAGGTCTTGAGTAACCATCTATAATTTTACCAGGAGAATATGCATTTGTTTCACCATGAATTCTAAAGCAAAATTCTTTTCTAGCCATTTCTTTCATAGACCACTCAACAATTGGATTTATACCAATATAATCATCAAGATTTGTATTTTTTATAGCCTTTTTAGTAAATGAAAGTACACCTGTTAATTGTTCATAAGATAAATGTATTGTAATTTTATCATTAGCCTTTACAACCAAAAATAGATTTCTTGCCACTTCTGATTCTAATACAAAGTCGCTCTTAACCCATTTATTTCTTCCTTTTTCCACTTGTACTTTTTTCTTCTTCAAAAGATTTTTAGGAATATAGTTTTCTGCTCTGCCTGTATCCCAAAGTTCTACTTCCAATGTAGTCTGTTCTAAGCTAGAAATTAGTATTTCTATATCTTCAACTCTGTTTTCTATTGGAAATAAAATTCCTATATCTGTAGTCAACCTATATTCATCGTTAGAATTTACGACTTCAATTTTCTTTAATGATGTAGATGCCATAATAGATGCTGATCTAGCCTTATCTTCCATGTCCTCATTTTTTATTCCTATAATAGATCCATCTTGCCTTAATAAAATCTGCTGTAATTTCTTTATATGCTTCATATATAAATTCCTAGGAATAATTTTGTATTCTATACACATTGCTGCCGCTAATCCAACAGCTTCTCCTATAGTAGCACAAGTTGCCATAACTCTAGTTGCTCCAAAAGCTATATGTGATGCGCTAATATTCCTTCCAGCAAACATCAAATTCGATACGTTTACAGAATATGTGGAACGAAACGGTATATGAAATATTCCATCAGCTTGTATATTTCTCGAGCCACAGCTTTCCTCATATATTCCTTTCTCAGGATGAAGATCTATTGACCAACCACCAAAAGCTATTCTATCATCAAATTCAGTCTGTTCAATAATATCATTTTGATTTAAAACGTAATCTCCTATAAATCTCCTATATTCTCTTTTACCTGGAATTGACCCAACCCACTCTAATGTTAGATTATCTGCATCATAATTTCCCGAATTTTTTATATAATCCCATATTCCATATACTAGTGCCCATAACTCATCTTTTATTATTTCATTGTCTTTTACTATATCAACTTCCCCACCTAGCTCTATCCACCAATAGCAGCAACCTGAGTCATTGGATTTTATAACTCTATTCTTTGGAATACTAGTTTTACTTATATCTTTTGCAAAATTAGGTGGAATAAATTTAACTGGATGTCCAGCATCTTTAGTATAAAATAATATAGTACTTCCTAATAAAATTTTATCTTCCTTTTCTGGCGCCAATAATTCATTATATTTATATCTTGATTCTCTTCCTAAATTATATTTAGCACCAGCTAATGCTCCAATAAATCCATCTCCGGAACAATCTAGATATACCTCACTTTCAAATTTTGTCTTAGTTTCTGCTCCAATTGTCCACCCTGTAACAGATTTTATTTTATTTTCTTTTTCTCCTTCAATTAAATCGATTTCTGATACTTCTGTATTTAAAAATAAAGAAATATTTTTTTCATCTTTTACCTTTTCTAATAGTAGCATGTCCCAAAAGTATGGATTTCCATCTGGATTGCGATACTGATTTTCTAAAAACAATTCTCCCATAATTCCAGTTTCTCTGGCATATCTGTTTACTCCATGTTTTGTTGCTCCACATACCCATACACGAATTTCACTACTAGAATTTCCACCTAAAATTCCGCGATTTTGCACTAAAGAAACACTTTTACCATTTCTAGCAGCAGAAATAGCTGCACACACACCTGCTAAACCACCACCTATTACGGTTATATCCTTTTTTACATTTTTGTAATTCATAATTCGCTCCCTTTATAGATATATTAATCCTAATGTCTACATCTATTTAGTGTTTTAATATTTACAATGCATTGTATCGTTTTTTAATAATCAGCTTCAAATTGAGTCTATCACTATCATATCCCACACTGATTATATCTTTATAATATATTAGGACATTAATTTTTTGAATTCACTAACGTATCATCTGCATATACTTTATTTCATATATTAGATATAACAATTATTATCTATACAAAATATAAATATCTTAAAAAAGAAATATCCAGCATTCACATATTCTGCAATCAAAATTTCTATATAAATACAGATATAATTACTTTAATTATTTTTTAAATGTTTACATTTCACTTCTATTTTCTTATAATTCTTCTATGGCATAATCTTCTTAGCTCTTAAAGGAGGCTTATTGATGTTTGATTTAAATAATCTTAATGTAAATATTAATCAACATATTTTTTGGGATAAAAAAGAACATTTTCTATTGGATGAAGACATAGATTCGAACTGGGTACTTTACGCTATTGAAGATGGTGAATGCAGTTACGAAGTTGAATCTCATAAAGGAAAATGTAAATTTGGTGATATTGTAATTTGTCCACCCGGAATAATTTTTAAAAGAGAGGTCATTACCACTCTTACATTTCACTTCATAAACTTTTCAATAAATTCTGGAGATGATACTTCATCTTTTCCAGTTGGTAAAATATCTGTATCAGATTTAAAAAGACTTAATAATATGTACTACTATTTAAAGCTATATAGTCACAATAACAATATTGAGTTAAACCAATGGAAAAGCTCATTGATAAGCGATATTATGAAATTATATTATATAGAAACTCAGTATAGCAGTTCCCCAAAAAACTTTGTTCAAGATGAAATTATAAACTATTCACTAAAGTACTTAAATAAATACGCTTATGAATCCATTAAAATCAAAGATTTTTCAGCTTCGCTAGGACTTAGTTCTGTTCAGTTTACTAGACGATTTCACAAGTGTATAGGAACCACTCCTATTGAATATATAACTTCTTTAAGATTAAGAAGAGCTCAAGTATTATTGCTCAGAACCGAAGATACATTAGATTGTATTGCTTCAAAATGCGGATATGATAACGGATTTTATCTTAGTAGGGTCTTTGCCAAGAACTTAGGCATATCACCTTCTGATTACAGAAAAAAATACCGGTAATAAATTCATATAAAATAAAAATCTACTATATTTATATGTTGGTTGCACAATATAAATATAGTAGATTCTTAAGAACTTGCTGTGAATCAGCCAGCACAAAATAAACTATTTAGAGCCTTTACTTTCTCAAATATAAAGCAAATAGCAACAAACTATAGAGCCTAATTATCTACTTTTCTATATAATTAATCACATTTTTTACTATTAAATTAATAGTTCCATCGCCGTTTCTTTGTATCTCAAACTTGCTAGGGTCGTGATATGTCTCTTCATTGATATATAAATCAATTTGTTTATCAATATTAAGTCTGACCCTTTTTAATTTTTTCTCAACCCACGTTTTATCAACAGCAACTTCTTCTTGCAGTCCTTGTTGTTTTATATAAGTTGAAAACTCTTCTTTCGCTTGGGGATGATCATTAAATAATTCAGCTGAAAACTCATCTATATTAATAGAATCTTCTTCTTTTAATTTAGTTTTTATTGCAGTTCTAATCTCTTCAGCTCTTCCTGCATCATTTGTAACATTTTCTCTAGTCCAGTTCTCTGCTGCCTTTACAAAAGTTTTGGTCATATCTCTTTCATTTGTGACAATACTTGCACCTAAGAATGTGTTTATAAAATAATTTGCCCCATACTCATCTTCCTTACTACCTTTTTGCTTATCTAAAATCATTAGATTATATTTATCCTCTTCTATAATTGGTTTAATAAATGCAGCTTTTTGAATCCTTTGCCCACTTCCTGGAAGCCCTGCTGCTTGAGGTACTATACCTATACCTATTTTCTGGTCTATAAATTGAACTTCATGAGTAAAATTTTTAACGTAATCCATCTTAAGTATTCCTACCATTGGACCTTGATCTGTAGTTAAAGACACTATTATTAAATCTCCCGACGGGATATTCACATTTCCTTTCATTATTATGAATAACTGCCTAGCTAATTCTTTAGATAGATTAACTAAGTTATTGTTTACTCCAGTCAAATAATCCTGAGCTACCTCTTTAACTATATTTCTTTCTGGATTAAACTTTCCATATTTAAGTTCATCATCCTTGAAACATTTTTCTAGATGCTTATGTAAGAAAAAATATATATCTTCGTCTAATTCCAAACTATATTCGTTTAAAATAGGTTCTTCACCATTACTATCTAATATATGAATAACTGATTCATTTATATTAATCTCATTTATGTATTCCATACTTTCACCACCAAATAAATTTATACATTAGATATTATAAACTTTAAGTAAATTAAAAAAAAGACTTAAAGCATACAAAAAAAATGGAAAAGAGTCTGATATAAAACTTAATTTCTTATATCATCAATCTCTTTTCCACATTTTTCAAATATTCTTAATTTATTAATCAGATAATTTTCCTAATCTAATTATTGATCTTCAAATTTACTTACATAATTTTTTAAATTCATCTGCTACAAATTGCACCTGTGTTCCTACAACAACTTGTACGCTTGTTTTTCCTGGTCTTATTATTCCAGATACACCTGCTGATTTAATAACTTTTTCATCTACAGCAGCTTGATCTTTAATTTCTAAACGTAATCTAGTTACACAATTATCTATAGATACTACGTTTTCTTTTCCTCCAACACCCTTTAATATTACAGCTGCCACTTGAGTATAATCATTATTCGCAAGTTTTACATTTAGTTCTTCAGTGTCATCATCTTCCCTACCAGGTGTCTTTAAATTAAATTTTGTAATTGCAAAACGGAATGTTACATAATAGATTACTGCAAATACTAAACCTATTGGGATTAACATTATTGGATTTTCTGCCATAGGCGCTTTAAAACTTAAGAACCAATCTACAAATCCAGCACTAAAGTTAAATCCAGCTCTTACTGGTAATAATGTACATACAAATGCTGAAATTCCTGTTAATCCAGCATGAAGAACATATAAACCTGGAGCTAAGAACATAAATGCAAATTCTAATGGTTCTGTAACACCTGTGAAGAATGAAGATATTGCTGCTGCTAATAATAAACCATATACCGCTTTCTTCTTCTTATCTTTAGCTGTATGGTACATAGCTAATGCTCCCGCTGGTAATCCAAACATCATTACTGGGAAGAATCCAGTCATATACATCCCAGTTACTCCTTGTGTTCCTTTACCTGACCAGAAGTTACCAAGGTCATTAATTCCAGCTACATCAAACCAGAATACTGAGTTTAGTGCATGGTGAAGACCAAATGGTATTAATAATCTATTGAAGAATGCATAAATACCAGATCCAACTGCACCTGTTGATACAATAGCTTCACCAAATGCTACTAATGCACCATAAATAAGAGGCCATGCAAAGAATAATACTATAGATGCAACTATTGAATATGCTGCAGTTACAATTGCAACGCATCTTTTTCCACTAAAGAATCCCAATGCATCTGGTAATTTAACACTTTTAAATCTGTTATAACAAGCTGCACCTATTAAACCTGATAAAATACCAATAAATTGTGTTTGAGTTTTAGCGAATGCTGGCGCTACCTCTTTAACATCAATTCCCTTAAACATTGCTACAGCTCCTGTAGATAATAATGTTGTAATCATAAGCCATGAAACAAGTCCTGCAAGTCCTGCTGTACCGTCATTATCATCTGACATTCCTACACCTACACCAATTGCAAACAAAATTCCCATATTGTCAATTAAAGCACTACCTGCTTTTAGCATAAAAGCTGAAGCAATGTTATTTGCTCCCCAGCCTGTAGGGTCAAGCCAATAACCAAGACCCATTAAAATACTTGCAACGGGTAAACAAGCTACTGGAAGCATTAAGGATTTTCCTAATTTTTGTAAATACTTCATCATAATAATATAATTCCCCTTCCATAATAATTAATAAAATTTATTTTAAGGATTGTTATATCCCTAAATGCATTATAATTCTTATGAGCATGTATCCTTTTCAGCAAATAAAAAAGCTGAAAAGGATAAATTATATTATCCCTTTCAGCTAATGCCCTGATTTAATCGGTTACACGCCAAAGATCGTATTCTTATACACTCATATTATTCTATTTTTATTCTATAGTCAATACCCTTTTTTATTTTTTTATTGTTGACACTAATTGTATGAAATAATATAATTAGTACATAAATGTGTTACTGTTTAATCAGGCATAAGTTTGCGTAATTCGGAAACTTATGCTTTTTTATTACCAATAAATAACAGAATGAAAGGAAGTGACTGTTCCTGTTTAATCGGGAATATTAAGTATGTTTAATTTTTTTAAGAAGAATTCAAAGGACTCAAATAAAGAAGCAAAATTAGTTGCACCTATAACTGGTAAAACAATAGATTTATCAAAAGTGCCAGATAAAGTTTTTGCAGAAAAAATGGCTGGAGACGGGCTTGCAATAGATACTACTGGAGATATAGTAGTTTCACCTGCTGACGGAACCTTAACATTAGTATTTAATACAAAGCATGCATTTGCAATTACTCTTGATAATGGAGCTGAGTTATTAGTTCATATAGGTATCGATACTGTTTCTTTAAATGGTGAAGGTTTTGAACAATTAGCTAAAGCTGGAACTAAAGTTAAAGCTGGGACTCCAATTATAAAAATAGATAGGGATTTTATTTTAGGAAAAGGTTTTTCTTTGATCACTCCAGTCCTTGTTACAAACATGGATATAATCAAGGATTTAAATTCAAATATTGATAAAGAAGTTGTTGCTGGAGAAGATGAAGTAATTACTTTTACTTTATAAAAAAAATGGCTAACATGTTTTTATTAATATGTTAGCCATTTTAATTAGAGTTTTATTGTAGCTTTTCTAAATCTCTCTATATGCATTGCTAGATATGCTATTTCATCATCTGAAACTTTCTTTTCTAGCTTTAAAACTAATATTTTTGCTACACCCTTAGATACCTTATATGATAATTTATATTTTGATTTTATTTCTTTTATAAAGTCATTTTCAATAGATATGTCATCTAAAATTCTTTTAATTGCAAATCTCAAATGTGTGAGAAATCTGGCATAATCTAATGATGTTTTGTCTATTTTTATTTCAGTTTTTTCTTCTACATATTCAATTATTGAATTTATCAAATGTGTATTTTTTATAGTATTGGATAGCTTACCTGAATTTCTAGCAGAATGGATATGTAATGCTATGAATCCAATTTCTCCTTCTGGAATTTTTACCTTTTTTTCATTTTGTAAAACTTCCGCAACTTTTTCTGCTAACGAATATTCTTGTGGATATAATGCTCTAATTTCCATAAGAAATGGATTTTCTATTTCTTCTTTGTCCGAAAGCCTTTTCACTGCAAAATTCAAATGATCTACTAATGCGACGTGTATTCTCTCATCCAAATTTTCTTTCAATTCATTTGCGACATATGATATCATCTTTTCGCATAGCACAAAAAATTCTTCATCAACGTTTTCAATTACTTGTTTAAAGTTTCTTAAGTTATCCTCATCTTCAATAACAAATATCTTTTCAACCTCAGTACCCTTTTCAATGGCATCTCCAGACTTTCTACCGAATCCAATTCCCTTTGCAAAAAGTATTCTTTCCTTTCCATTCATGTTTACGGAAACTATATTGTTGTTATAAGATTTTATTATAGTTGCTGGATCAATAATTTTACTCATATGACCACCCTTTTTATTATTTATAGAATTTTCTAATCTTTAGCAAATCACTTATCATCTAAATTAATACATTATTTAGAAAATATAAATGACCTTATTAATCTTATAAAACGATTCTATCATTAACCTTATTATTTAAATACTTTACTTATACTTAGCCGTTAGTATCTATTATGATTCTTTTAAATCATATAAATCTAATATATTAATAATAGCTTAATATATTATTTATTGTAAAGCACAGATTTAAGAAATCTTAAGATATAAATAGAAAGCAGATTCCTAAGAATCTGCTACATTTCATAACTCACAAATGTAATAAATGGACTAATATAAATATATTAATTAAAATTCCATTTATTACTCAATATTCAATATAGAGTATTAAGAATATTCTACTAAGAAACATTATAAATAACTATCCTAAAATCCTTTATTAAAATTCCTATTTTACATTTTCTTTTCTTAATTCTTGCCTTCCAGCAACATATACAAATGGAAGATATATTAATATACTTACAATTAAACAAATAAGAGCTGTAACTCCACCCATGATTGAGTTTGTAGATATAATTGCACCCAAAATTGGCGGTGTTGTCCATGTTGCCATTATTGCTACCTTTGGTACAAAACCAATGACTGTTAATATATATGCTATAGTTAATGAAACTATAGGAGATAATATAAACGGAATAAAATAGATTGGATTTAAAACTATTGGTGCACCATATATTACTGGTTCATTTATATTAAATATTCCTGGTGCTATACCTAAATTTGCAATTGCCCTTTGTTGTGCACCTGCTTTTCGCCCTAATACATATATTGCAATTAATAATGCTATTGAAGTTCCTGCTCCACCCATATTTACATACGAATCTAAAAATTGACTATTCAATATATTTTCTGGCTGTAATCCATTTGTTATTGCTTCTGTATTAGCTAAAAGCAATGGAAGTAATAATGCATTTATTACTGGTGCTAATATATTTGAACCATGTAGACCAAAAAACCATAATACATGCACCAATAATACTATTACAAATACTCCCAAAAAGCTTCCTGCAATTAATTGTAATGGTTTCTGTAGAGTAAAGAATAATGCCTGATGTATATCTGGTACACTCATAACTATAAATAATTCCTTAATTCCCGCTGCTAATGCTAAAATTATTATTGTTGGTAACAATGCTGCAAATGATCTTGAAACTGCTGGTGGTACTCCACTAGGCATTTTTATTACTAATTTAGGATTGCCTATTAACTTTACGAAAATCTCTGTAGATACTAATGATACTATCAATGAAATAAATAAACCTTGTGCCCCTAAAAAAGTTAATGGAAATGCTCCTCCATCTGGTGTTGTTGCATATAGAATCATCGATGCCGCAACTGATACTATTCCAGCTCCTAAGCCATCCTTATCATACGATCTTGCTAAATGATATGATATCGTAAATACAACTAATATTGACATAATTGCATAAGAACCATTCCATATAGATCCTCCCCAGCTTTTCCAACCTGCTGGTAATAGCCAATCCATAAAATTTTGATACCATTTAAATCCTATATTATTGAACAATACTGCAAATGCACCAGCCATTATAATCGGTGTTATTGTAGCAAATCCGTCACGTATAGCAACTAAATGCCTTTGTGAACCAATCTTAAATGCAATTGGAACAAAGTGCTCCTCCATCCATTCAAAAAATTTATTCATAATTATTTCCTCCCCCATATCTAAGATTTATTTGAAATAAAGTCAAAACTCATCCATGGCTCTATATAGTCTAGTATAATATTTACCTAAACATTACTTTCTCTCTTCGCTTTATTAATATAATAAGCACCCATTGTAGGTGAAATTTCATCATCTACTATATCCTCAATAACTATATTTTCTCTTAGGTACTTTTCAAAAGATTTTCTTAATATCTTTGCTTTTCTTATAACTCCACCGACCAAGGCAATAGAGCAGCTTTCAAATTTTAATTTTCTATACACATTTATAACAGTCTTAGCCAAATCTGCTCCTTCATTAACCAATATTTCTTCAGCTATCTTATTTCCTTCCTCTCCCAATATTGAAACTATTTCTGCTAAAGATGCTATCTCGTCTTTAGTAGACGAATATACAAAATTTACTACTTCGCCTATTGATTTAGCACCTAACCTTTTCATAATTCTCGTAGTTAATTCTGATTTTAGCAAGGAATTTTCCTCTTCAAATATCATTCTTTTTATAGCATCAATTGCTATTTTATATCCACTCCCTTCATCTCCTAATAAGTTGCCCCATCCCCCACATCTTACACTTGAATTATTTTTAACTCCAAATGCTATCGATCCAGTCCCTGCTATTGTCAATATTCCATCATTCCCCCTTAACATAGCTTTTAGGGCTATTTCAGCATCGTTCATAAGTACACAGTCAGTCTTAAGTTCATTTTTTATTATATCTTTTATAATTTTTGCATTATCTCCGACTTCCGATCCTGCAATGCCAAGATATAAATCTACAAGTTCGTCTTCTTTAAGAACATCTATTATTTCTCTTATTGAATCTACTATATTATTTAGTGCTTTTTCTCTATTATTTAGCAAATTTGCGAATCCTTTTACAGAAGTAACTATAATATTTCCTTGAAAGTCATAAGCTACTGCTTCCGTTTTTGTTCCTCCACCATCGACACCTATGATGTATTTCATACTATCACTACCTTCTCCTTAACTTTAAGTAAATATATAATTAGACTAACATATATTGTTATTAAATTTTTCATGTATTTCTATAATTTCAACTGCCATAGACTTTAATGTCATACTAGTCATAAAGTGATCCTGAGCATGAATCATAAGTAAAGAAACTTCTGTTTTTTCTCCTCGTGCTTCCTTTTGTATTAAATATGTTTGAACATTATGTGCTTTTAATAATTCTACTTCTGCTTGTTCAATTAATTTTCTTGCTCCATCTATATTCCCACTTTTAGCGCATTGAATAGCTTCCATTGAATAACTTCTAACTTCTCCGCTATGCACTATAAGATTCATTATTGTTTCTTCCACAATGTTTCTCTCCTTTTCAATTATTTATTTTTTTATAAGATCTAGAGCTCTTTCTAAGACTTTTTCTCCATTCATTGTTCCATAATCAACTGTATTAATTACTTCTACGGATATATTCTTATCCGATAAATTAGCTTTAAATTTTGATAATAAAAATCTAACCTGAGGCCCCAGTAACAAAACATCTATCTTACCTATATATTCTTTAACATCTGCCTCTCCTACAGCTTTTATATTACATTCAATCCCTTTTTCTTCAGCTGACTTTTCCATTTTTGAAACTAATAAACTTGTGGACATTCCAGCTGAACAAACTAATAATATATTCTTCATTTTTAACCTCTCCTTAGATATTCTTATTTACTAGCACTCATCTATTACACTATTATATAAAGCAAGTTTTATACCAATATTATATTTATACACAAATAAATATAAATCATCTCATAATCACACAATTCATGAATCAAAGTGTGCAACTAAAAAAAATAGTGTGTAATTTAACTTACACACTGCTTTGGATATTACACATTAATTATATTTTCCTTAACAATTCTCACTATATAAGCTATCTCATTATCTCCTATATTTATATTATATGCACGCTCCAAGTCTTTTAAAATTTTCTTAATCAATGAAAATTCACTATTATACATATGACGATAATTTTCTAAATCTTTGAATTTCAATTCTTGACCACCATGCTTTAATTTATCTATAAGAAAAGTGATATGAATTAAAATTCCTATCTGTGTATCATGTTGAATTCTCACATTCAAATTTTCTTCTATTTTTCTTATTACATCTCTAATATCTGAAAATACCTTTATTGAATTTAATTCATTTAATTGACTACTCAATGCTTTTCTGACTTTTAAAAAATCATACTCAATGTCAATTAAATTCTCCAAATAATTTATTCCCTCACTCAAAAAAACATCTTGTGCTGATATAAAGGGAACATCTTCAATAACTATCTTTATAGTTCCTACAACTGCTAATATTATAAACTTCTCTTTTAACCTATTTACTTTTCTAAAAAACTCTTCCCTATCAGAAATATTAAGCGGTATAATTTTTACTTTTTCTATATTCTTCAAGTTATTACTTATTCTTATTTTTATTCTTTCTGCTGCTCCTTCGCCTGTAAAGCATGTAGTTATTATAACTAGTTCTTTATCGTATTTATTGTCTTCCTTAGAAACTTGCATAGAGGACTTTCCAATATCTCTGCATAAATTATATATTGAATCCAAACTTCTCCCATTAAAAGCTTTACTTCCTGCCTCTATAACAGTTAATGTTGTGACCATATCTATGGTTTTAATTTTTATTTCTAATTCGTTACTAATTATATCTCCAAAATTAACCAATGACCCCATATCAACAAGTAACAATATCCCTTTTTCATTATATATTTCTTTAACTTTTTTCTTAGCTTTCTCTAGCATATCCTCAGCCTTCATAGTTAGTGGCATATCTAGAGCTTGCACATATTCTTCTCCTATTAAAGAATTAGCTACCTCAGCCATGCTGCTAGCTGTACTTGTTCCATGCATCATTACTAGAACTCGCACCTTTTTCTCTAATTGTTCACTATTTTCATCATTACATGCAGCCAAAAACATAGTTATATAGCCTATTTCATCTAATGGGATATCTATATGAAATTCTTTTTCTGCAATTTTTATAATATCCATGGCCACAGCAAATTCTTCTCTATTTTCTACCCTTATAATATTAAGCTTAGGATGATATATCTTTTTTCCTGAATTAATCCTTTCGATGCTTCCCTGTAAATGAAGTGCTAACCCAAAATAAACTTTCTGGTCAAAATCCCTATTTAACTTTTCAGATGCTATACTCAACATTTTTTCTGCAACTGTAGCTACTTTAATGTTTACAATTTTGGCAATCTCATCTTTTTTAACATTTGTTGTTATATTACTAATATATCTTCTAAAATATTTTTCCAAATCAATATTTAGAATATCATTTATTTCTGTCTCATTAATTCCTCGTGCCTTTAAGTTTTCCATCTTATTTTCTATTATCGAATAAAAACTTTTATTTTCCGAGCCTTCTATTTGGTTTTCATGAAATTCAATATTTTTTAGTATACTATCTTCACTTGAAAATCTTAAAATATCAGCCATATCTTGAGATAAATTATCTATTTCTTTTCTGCATTCTCTAATTCTCATTATTCCTTTTTGAATTCTAGGTTGCAGATCACTTTTATCTACCAAAATATAATTATTTTTCTTAATCTTATAATTTAAAAATGCTTTAGCACAAGCTAATTGTATATCACTTTTTAATTGCCCTATATTATTAGGACAATCATATAGTAAAAATGAAATAATCGCATTTTTACTAATATATATGCTCTTTCCGATTCTTATAGATTCTTCTGTTATGAACTCGTTTAAAAGAAAATATCTTTCCTCTAATTTTCTTTCTCTTAATGTCGGCAATACTATCACCATTGGAATCCTTCTAGTAAATGTTTTCAAAAGATATGACTGTGGATTCTCCGTAGTAGCTGCTATAATCTGCACTTCAGATTTCACCTTTTTCTCAGTATCTCCAAGCTGCCTAAAATATCCCTTATCTATAAAAGTAAATAACATTTCTTGCCCCTGCGGTGATAACCTGTGTACTTCATCCAAAAAGAATATTCCTCCATCAGCTTTTTTTAACAAACCTTCTCTATCAGTATCTGCTCCTGTAAATGCACCTCTTCTTACTCCAAATATTTGTGCCACAACCAACTGAGGATTATCTGAGTAATCGGCACAATTAAATCTAATGAAAGGAGCTTCAGCAGCTATTATTTTAGAGTCTTTAGCAAAATTGTACATTGCTTCTGCAAATAGCGATTTTCCTACACCAGTTTCACCCAAAATAAGAGTATGTAAGCCTCTAGGAGGATATAATATTGCAGCTTTCGCTTGCTGTACAGGTAATTTAAGTGACTGATTTGAACCTATGAGCATTTCAAGGCTATCTCTATTTTTCACGATTATGTCCGATTTATTTTTAATTGAATTCATTTCATTCTTGTAACTTTTGATACTACTATATATAACTGGTCGTCCTTCTTTTTTATTTATCCTTTTTTCCTTATATAATTGGTTTAAATACCTACTTATATTTGTTCGGTCTATTCCTATATAAAATCCCAGTTCATCTGCTGTTATTCCTCTTCCTTTGCTCTTTTCAATCTCAATTAGACTCTTTATTACTTCTTCCTTTCTAAGTAACCCTTTCATTTAATATTATCCCCCACTCATAAGTAGTCCACATTAAAAACATAGAATTTATCCTTATAACTTTTAACCTATTATATAAATTCAAATATATATACTGTCTTATGTTTTTAACTTTCTAATATACATTTGAAATTTTCCTTTGAATTCTTCTACATAAATATTTGTGAAAACATAACTGGATACTACCAGTTTTGAATTCATTATATAATAATATTTTTATTTCTTGCAACCATATTCTTCATATTATTATAATTGTTTAGATAATTCTGCCTCTACTATAAATATGCCATATAAATCAATTTTACTAGCACAACTTTTAAAATTGCTATATTATATTATTATATAAAAATAAATATCTACTCTTTTTAAGTATTATTTATTAACTTTAACTAAGGAGGCTATTCTATGCAAGAGTTAGAAACTAGGATCGTTGATATTGATGTTGAAAATATAAGGAAAATTTTATTATCAAATGGTGCTGAAAAAGTTAAAATGGAAGATCAAGTAAATGATATATATGATTTTGAAGATGGACGTCTTTTAGATAAGAAAGGATATGCTAGAATAAGAACTATAAATGATATGATTAATAATAAAATCGTATATTTTATGACTACAAAAAAAATGCTATCCCAGGGCAGATTTAAAGTAATGGAAGAAAATGAGGTTATAATTGATAACAAAACTATGGGAGAAGGTATATTTAAATCTCTTGGACTAGTTCTGAAAGAATCTAATAAAAAATATAGAGAAAGCTATAAATTACTTGATTGCTTAATTGAAATTGATATTAATGACAAGAGTTTTTGTCCCTTCCCATATTTAGAAATTGAAACTACGTCGGAAGAAAAATTAGAAAGAGTAGTGAAGTTACTTGGATATACATTAGAAGATACAACCTCTCAAACAATATACGATATACTATCTGAAAGAGGATTGCTTAATAATGTCCCTAAAGGAATATAATTAAACTTTTATTCCATTAACTGTAAATTCACTATAGAATTATAAGTTTATATAATGTAAAATATACATAGAGATAGGTATACTTTTAAAATGAAATTTGTTTAGTTTACTTTTAAACTAAACTTTTTTTCTTATAAAAGGAGGATGTCATGGAAAAATATGATGACATAAAATATTTAAGTCTGCTTGCTAAGCAATATCCTACTATTGCAGCGGCATCAACTGAAATAATTAATTTAGAAGCTATTTTAAATTTACCTAAAGGTACAGAACATTTTTTAGCTGACCTTCATGGTGAGTATGAGCCTTTTGTTCATGTATTAAAAAATGGTTCGGGGGCTATAAAGAGAAAAATTCAAGAGGTATTTGAAAATTCTTTAATGGACTGTGAAAAAAGAAGTTTAGCCACACTTGTATACTATCCTGAACAAAAATTAGAGATTGTTCTAAGAGAAGAAAAAGATATAAATGATTGGTATAAAATTAACCTGTATAGATTGATTCAATTATGCAGACATGTATCTTCTAAATATACAAGATCTAAAGTAAGAAAAGCGCTACCTCCAGATTTTAGCTACATTATAGAAGAATTATTACATGAGGAATCTGATAATAATGATAAACAGGGTTATTATGATGGGATAATAAATACTATTATCGAAATTGAACGAGCCCAAGAGTTCATAGTGGCTCTATCTAAATTAATACAACGACTAGTAATAGATAGATTACACATAATCGGAGATATATTTGATAGAGGTCCTAGACCAGATATAATCCTCGATACCCTTATAAATTATCATTCTGTTGATATACAATGGGGTAACCATGATATATTGTGGATGGGTGCTGCCTCAGGTAATACTACATGTATAGCAAATGTTTTAAGAATAGCAGCTAGATATTCTAATCTAGACGTCATCGAAGATATTTACGGTATAAATTTATTACCTCTTGCAACATTTGCACTTAAGCACTATAAAAATGATAATTGCACCGCTTTCGTTCCTAAAAACACCGATGAAACATTATATGGAGCCTCTGAAATTGAGCTTATTTCTAAAATGCATAAAGCCATAACAATTATTCAATTTAAGCTTGAATATGAAATTATAAAAAGAAGGCCTGAGTTTAAGATGAATCATAGATTGCTTTTAGATAAGATAAATTATAGCGATAGCACCATAACTTTAAACAATATAACTTATGAGCTTTACGACAAAAGTTTCCCTACAATCAATATTAATAATCCTTTTGAACTTACGAGTGATGAAAAAAAATTGGTTTCTAAGCTCCAAAGTTCATTTATAAATAGTGATAAATTGCAAAAGCACGTTTTATTTTTATTTAACAAAGGAAGAATATATTTAACTTATAATTCTAATATTTTATTTCACGGCTGTATTCCTTTAAATAAAGATAAAACTTTTAAAAGTATGATTATTCATGGGAAAGAGTATAAAGGAAAAAAACTTCTAGATAAATTTGATTCTTTAGCTAGAGAAGGTTATTTTAGTACTAGAGGAAGTGCTGAAAAATTATATGGTACTGATATAATGTGGTATTTATGGACAGGAGCCTGTTCTTCTCTTTTTGGAAAAGAAGATATGACGACTTTTGAAAGATACTTTATCAAAGATAAAAGTACACATAAAGAAAAGAAAAACCCATACTACAATTTTAGAGATTCTGAAGAAATGTGTAATATGATTTTTGAAGAATTTGGGCTAGATCCAGCTGAATCACGAATAATAAATGGACATGTTCCAGTCAAAAACAAATTTGGTGAAAACCCAATAAAGTGTAATGGAAAACTGATAGTTATAGATGGTGGATTTGCTAAAGCTTATAGAAGTCAAACTGGCCTTGCAGGATACACATTAACTTATAATTCCTATGGACTTCAACTAATATCTCATCAACCTTTCAAATCAATTGAAGATGCATTTAGTAAAGAAACCGATATATTATCTTCAACACAAATAGTAGAAAAACTAGACAGAAAAAAAGTTGGTGATACAGACATAGGAAAGGATCTTAAAAATCAAATTAAAGATTTGAAATTATTGCTCAAAGCCTATAGAAAAGGTTTAATAAACGAGGTAAGATAATTTGTACTCTTAATATTTATAAATGAAAGAGAGAGCAGTTTTAATCTGCTATCTCTTTTACAAATCTTCTTATTATACATTTACAAAACCCTTGCCACTTATTTCATATATATCTTCAATTGATATAAATGCTATTTAAATGCCCTCTTTTCATTGAATCACTATATATCTTCTCTAACTTTTTCTAAAATCATTTATAGTAATACTCCATTCTAAGATAATCATCACTTAATATACTTTGTAATACTAATTTGCAAAAATATCTTTCTATTTAAATTTTAGAAGTTATTTCAATCAAATCATTTACTTTATAATCGGCTTCTGACTGATCTATGTAGTAATCTCTTGGCTCTAAAGCTGCAACTGTTAGCCCTGCTGCTTTTGCTGCTCGAATTCCTAATATTGAATCTTCTACTGCTAGAACTTCTGTTTCCAATAATTCTAATGCTTTTATAGCTCTAATGTAGATCTCTGGATCTGGTTTGCTTTGCATACACTCTTCACCACTAATTACAAAATCAATACAACTGGCAATTCTACATTCTTCTACCATTCTCAAAATTTCTTTTCTTTCTGAAGATGATGCAATGGCTATTTTGAGATTTCTATCTTTTAATTCCCTAATCACTTCTTTAACTGAAGGATTCAATATTTCTTGAAAGCAAACTTCATGTTCCTTACAATACTTTGAATATTCTTCTTTTAAAGTATTTCGTTTTTCATCATCATCGGGCACTAACATTTCCCATATCATCCCGTTTGTTGATCCAATGAAATTTTCAATTTTTCTTGTAGCTGGTTCTATTTTTAATTCATCAAAGAATTTCATCCTTCTTTTAAAATAAAAATTTTCAGTATTCACTAAAACTCCATCCATATCAAAAATTACTGCTTGTTTCAATTTCTTTCCTCCCAAATCAATCGCTCAATACAATATCAAAAATTAATCTAATTTCTAAATCTGATATCTTTATTGTATATTCCTTTTCAATTTCACTAAATGCATACCTTATAATTTCTATCTTTCTTTTTTCTCTTTGTACAAATTCCTTAATATCTTCCTGCATATCAACATCTTCTTTTCTTAAAATTCTCTCTACCATACAGGATGCATGAAGATATAGTAAGAACCTTTTATTATTAGATATTTTAAGCCCTAGTTTTTCTTCCATTTTATCAACTGCATCTTGTACAAAATTAAGTACTTTATTTACATCTAAAATTGTCAGCTTTTCAATTATCTTCTTTATAGAAAAATTAAATACCAAATCTTTTTTTAACTGCTCTTCATCTATATTAAAATTGCATCTTAATATATTAATGAATGAGTCAATATCTTCCCCACCAATCAAATGATCCAGTCCTATATATGGAATTCCTTCAACTTTTGGATCTACAGTTCCTACGATAGCTAGTACATCATACATTTGAAACGGCAGTTCCTTTTGTTTGTTTTGATACAGCTTATGATAATCATATGACATAATTACAAAAGAAGGGTCCTCATGCTTTAAGCTCTTTTGTAATATATCCTGTATTTGAATGGCACTTCCCATACCTGTATAACAGCAGGTTAAGATAGCTTTTTTCTTTTTTTCAACTGGATAAACTAATTGTTTATTAATTTGTACATTCTTTAAAATCTGCTCATTAATTTCAATAATATTTTTATCTTGCAAAAGCATACTTCCAATTTCTAATACCAATGGCGTTGAAACAAAATCAATTAATAATAGCGGACCTTTAATCTTCTTTTCCAAACGATTTCTAAGATCAAAAAGTGACCCCATATCAACTAGTAAAATAAGTCCATTTTCTGTGCTGTTGTTATCAATAAAATCTAATATTTTCCCCTCTATATTATCAATTGTAGTATCAATAGGCATATCAATTGCTTGGAAAAAGTTTTTCCTTAACATCCTATTAGCCACATTCGCCATACTACTTGCTGTAGAGTAGCCATGAGCTAAAACAATACTCTTAATTTCATTTTTCAGGCTCTGTATATTCATACTTTTTAAATAGAATGAAATAAAAATCAAATCTTCATCAAGAATCTGAAAGTCTAAGCGTTCACTCAAATGTGTAAGCATACGTCTGGAAAGCCATAAAATATTCTTCATATAACTTTCAATAAAATTTATAATTTTGGGACGAATACTACTCCAATCTGGATGATTAATTAAAATTTCTTGTTCTTCCTTAAAATAAAGCAAATATGCTATTGAAAGAATTTTATTTCCATCCTGTTCAAAACCATAATTTTCTTCCATATATTTAAAAGTAGATTTTATATTAAATGTTAATACAGAAAAAAATGATTGATTATTAGTAACTTCTGTATTAAATGTTAATTCATCAAGTAATAAATTTACATTTTTGACCATCTCTTTAGTATAATGGTCAAACATAATTTCTCCGGATTCAACCTGTTTAAATCCTTCAACAAATTCAAAATATGTTTTTTTAATGTTTTTTTGTTCATTACTATTAATATTTAGTAGTTCTGGGCGCAGGTAATCATAAATTCTATCCTCATACCTACTTGATATTTGATGATATAAATTTTCCTTTAATTGATTCTCACTTCCAATAGGTAAATCTCCAATGCGAACTTTAATAATCTCTTGATCTTTCCTCTTAGCATAGCTGCTTCCACAGCTGTATTTTACAATATTTTTAATTTTCCCTACATTTCCTTCATAATTACTAAAAAGCAAAAAGGAAATTACCTGTTTTGTAACCTTAATAGTGCGTTTCAAGATTTCACTTTCTTTTAAAAAGAAACTATCTATTAAGTGAATTTTTTCTTGTTGAGGTCTTTCTGCAAAACTTGGAATATTAACAATAACAGGAAGTCTTCTAATAAAAGTAGGTAAGAAAGTAGATTGGATAGATTCCGTAGTTGCAAAAATTAATCGCACCTTTGCTTCTTTTTTTATGCTATTATCACCAATAGGAGAATACTCATTTGAATCCATAAATGTAAAAAGCTTTTCTTGACCTTCTTCTGTTAGTCTGTGCACTTCATCAAGAAATAAAACCCCACCATCAGCGCTTTCAAGAAGCCCCTTTTTATCTTTATCTGCTCCTGTAAATGCACCTTTTGTATAACCAAATAATAAACTTGATAACAATTCTGGATTATGATAATATTGAGCACAATTTAAAGAAATAAATGAGGACTTTGGATTTATTAATTTTTCTTCCAAGCAATAATCATAAATACATTTTGCCAGATATGTTTTTCCAGAACCACTTGAACCTAAAAGCATTATAGGAAGACCATTTTCTGGATAAAGCACTGCTGTCTTTATTTGTTCAATTTGTTCTTTTAAGCTTCCTTTTGCCCCAATTACATTACTCCATATATCTGTTTTTCTAACGTTTGAATTTTCTTTCCATAATTCATCTAAAGTATTATATTCAGCCTGTGTTGGGGTAAAATATGATCTAGAGAAAGTTTCTTTATATAAAAAAATTACTGGATACTCTTTAATTTTTATAATCCTGCCTTGTTTTACTTCTTTGTTAAGATAACTACTTACTGTACTTCTACTAAGCTCTACTTTTTCAGCAATTGAATTGGCTGAAAATTCTTTTATATTATCTTTAGAAAATTCCTTTGTAGCCTCTTTTAAATAATTAGATATATCTATTGCCATTCTGAATGCCCCCTTAGTTAATAAAAGTTAACCTTATTATTTTATAACATACATTTAGAATAAGGCATATGAAAAAATAATAATTCCAGAATATTATGCATACTTTTAATAAAAATGTACTACTCCCCATAGTAGTAGGCCTCTTAAAATGATTACCTATATAGGATAGCTAAAAATAGACTAAAATATATTTATTATTTTTAAATTTGCCTAAAGCAAAGAAATCGAAAAATATTCGATTTCCTTACCTGAGTCATTTTTTTGTATTTAGGATTATAAGTAGAACCTGATAACGTTTAACGTAAACTCTATTTTAATATTCTAATTTCCACATATATCTTCTTTTAGTTAGTGGATGCTGACGTGCATAAGAAAGTTCTTCAGCATATACACGAAATACTGCTGTAATTAACATTGGATTAAAATAATCAATAACTGTTTTTGGGATAACTGAAGATAATCCATAATCTAAAGCATCAACAACTGTTGTTTTTGCTTCAAAACGCTTTAAGAATGTTAACGCACGGGCATCGATTGGACGAGTGCTTCCCTCATTCATTAATAAAATAAATGGTATATCTTTATCTACGATTTCAAATGGTCCATGGAAAAACTCTCCTGAATGGAAACTTCCTGAATTAATCCATTGCATCTCCATCATTAAACAAATTGATGTTGAATAAGCAACTTCAGCTGTTGCACCACTACTCATTAAGTAAATCATCGAATCATTTTTATAAGCTTCAGCAAATTTCTTTGCATCTGCTATCGCTGATTTTGCCGCTGAATCTGCTAAATCATATATCTTGCTGAAAGCAACCTGTGCATCTTCATAATCTTTATATCCTTCATATTGCTCTAATATTTCCACTGCAAGTTCAAGCGCATAACCCATCTTTTCTAATTTTGCACCATAGCTTTCAGCAAATCTATGACAGATAACATAATCAGCATCTTTTGTAAGAGCCGAATTCTCTGCACGAGTTAATGAGATTACATGTGCACCATATTCTTTAGCCTTAGCATTAGCTTGTACTGTTTCAGGGGTACTACCGCCAAGTGAAGCGGATATAACAATTGCAGTTTTATCTAATGAAGCTATTGTACCATAATTGAATTCATTAGCAGTATAATGACTAACACGTAAATTTTTCGAATTATTTTCTAAAAAATATTTTGCTGGATATAATTCTGCTTTTGAAGCTCCACATCCTACAAATATAACACTTCTAATTTCTTCTTGTTTTTCTTTTATTTCTTTTATAATTTGTTTTGGATTCATAATAAATCCCTCCTATATTTTTATTTTATATATATTTACATCCTTTTAAGGAATGTTTTCAATTTATTTAAAAATACCTAAAATGCTCAATAATATTCCACCTAGAATACAAATCGCAAGCATCCATCCTGTGGATACTTTCTTTCTTAATAACCAATACATAAAGAATGTTATACCAAGCGGGATACTCTGTGGTATTATCCCATTTAATACATCTTGTAAAACAAATTTTTCACCAAACTGCACTGGAGTTATAATTCCAATCATACTGGCCATCATGGATCCAATAACCATAAGTCCAACAATAGAACAAATGTACATTACTTTATCCATAAGCCCTTCATTATAAAGCTTTGTTAAATATTTATTTCCCATTGAATACCCAATTTTCCCACCATAATACGTAACAAGAAATGATGGAATAAATGAAATAATTATTGCTAATATTGGTCCTAAAATACTACCTTGTTGCGCTAAATTAATACCTAATCCAAAAGCCAATATACGTACAGTTCCTTGAAAGAAAGAGTCCCCTACTCCAGATAATGGTCCCATTAATGAAGTTTTCATAGCATTAATTGATTCAGGATTAAAGTTCTCTTTATCTTCATAGTATTGTTCCTCCATTGAGGCACTTAATCCTAAAACAAAAGCATTTGTTTGGGGTGTACAATTATAAAAATTCATATGGCGTTTATAAGCTTCTTTTTTTAATTCATCATCTTTAGGATCTTTATATATGTTGTCTAAAATAGGGGCAATTCCATATAAAAAGCCCATATTCATTTGTCTTTCATAGTTCCATGAAGCTTGAATTGCCCAAGAACGCCATAAGAACTTCATATACTTCCATTTATTTGGATCATTTTGTTTTTGTATATTTTGCATTTTTATACCTCCAATCAATCTAAAATATCTAATTCATCAACTATCTTCTCATTTTTAAATTTAAATTCAGCCAAAACAAATGCTACAATGCAAGCCGAAATAGCAACACCAGTCACACTTAAATTAGAATATGCTGTAATGAAAAATCCTCCTAGTAAAAATGGAAGCATTTTTGTTGACAGCATAGTGCTAAGCAATAAAGCAAATCCATAAGCTGTTAAAATCTTACTTGATAAATTCAAACCATTTGTAATCCATGATGGAATGACTTCTACAATGTTTTTTACTAAATCTGTTCCAAAATAAATTGCTAAAAATATTGGTACAAAATACATTAGTGAATACAAAAATGTTCCCCAAACAATATGAATATTACAGGCCTTTTTATATTCCCCATTTTCAATTAACGAGTCAGCTTTATGAGTTAAGTTTGCAAGAATAGTTCTCATTAAAACTCCAAGCATTTGTCCAAGCACCGCAATTGGAATCGCAATAGTTAGTGCTGCTTCTGAATCCGCATTTGATAAAATAGCAAAAGATGTAGCAATAATGGATGCCATATTCATATCTGGTGGTGCTGCTGCCCCTATGTTTACTAATCCTAAAGAAATTAATTCAAGAGCAGCTCCAACCATTAATCCTTTTTGAATATCGCCTAAAACGAGCCCTACAAGCGCACTAACTATTAACGGTCTTTCTAAATTCATTCTGCCTAAAAGTCTAGAGTCTAAAATACAAATAACACCAATGAAACCTAATAATATTGACTTAATTAACATTCTTGATCCTCCTTTTTATATTTTAGAAGTTAAATCTTCTCTCTTTGAAGTAGGAACTTGTTGCATATATAGGTTAATCCCCATTGCTTTCAGCTTTTTGGTATCTTCTAATTCTTCTGGATTTAGGAAAATAGCATTACTATATTGCTTTGAATTTTCTTTATTTGCAATTCCCCCATAATTAATTTCTTTAATACTAGAGCAGCTCTTACAGAACTCTAATGCTTCCTTAGTACCTCTAAAAACAATCATAATATTATCTTTTAATTGTTCAACTTTAGACATTCTCGCTAATATATCGTTTACCGAAAATATATTTAAAGTTACTCCAACTGGTTTTGATAAGTTTAATGAAACTTTTTTCATCTCATCATTTGCAGTTTCATCATCTACAACAATAATTCTTGAAATCCCTAAACTTTTTGTCCATGAAAAAACTACTTGTCCATGCAATAAACGGTGATCGATTCTTACTAATTTAATCATAAATCTTCCTCCTTTATATTTTTACATTCATTAAGCAATTTATTGCAGTCAACTATTCCATGCTGACTTTCTTCAATAATCTGCTGCAATAGACTTTCAGAAATTTCATTTGCTTGAGTAGCAACTGAAATAATTATAGGTAAATTCATTCCTGAAATAACATGTATTTTAGGATATTCTTTTATTAAAGACATCATTTCTGTATTAACGCTTCCGCCAAGAATATCTGTGAAAATAAATATATCTGCTTCAATGTATTTTTCTCTTACTATTTTTTCTACTGTTTCCCTAACGTTTACTTCTTCGTTTCTATAAGATGAAAAAGCTTCAACCATAGATACATCTCCAATTATCATACCCAAAGTATCCTTCATTCCCTTTGCCAGATCACCATGACTAGCTAAAATAATTTGTATCATTAAGATTCACCTCCATTCTATGTAATTATTAGCAATAATCATGCCAAAAAACAGTTTGTATTCAAAAACATCCCAAATTAGTCATTTCTATATACATTAGTAAATAAAATCAACAGTTTAAAAAAGATTAATTGAAGTGTTTAAGTAAAGTGTTGAAAAAAATAAGCTTAATGAAAAGCGTAATCTACTTTCCATCAAGCTACTATTTTCTATTTAATTTTTGAAATTCTATTTTAACTCCATCAATTATAATTGTAATAAAAGTAATTATATCTTATTTAATACTTACGGTCCGGAATTCAATCCTATCACTTCTATGATGTGCTGTTGAAAATTCAAAAGGCTGGCCATTGTCTAAAAAACCTACCTGCTCTACTTCCAATATTGGAAAGTTATTTTCTATTTCTAGATATTCCTGTTCCAACTCATTTGGTAAAATAGCTCGAATAATCCTATGAGCACTTTTTATTTTAAGTTTAAGATTTTTTTCAATGTAACCATAAACTGAACTCGTTAAAATATCGTTTTTTATGCCAGGTATAAGGCCTATTGGCATATATGTATACTCAATTACATATGGACTATCATCCGCATATCTAGTTCTTATTACATAATAGACAAAATCATCGGTAGTAATCTTTAGCTTAGTTGCAATTTCTTCCGTTGGGTGAATTACTTCGAATTTTATAATTTTAGATGTTACTTTTCTATCCTTATGAGCTTCTGAAAATCCTTCAAATTGTTTTGCTAGACTTAATTCCTGAACCCCCTCTTCATCAAGAGCTTTTACAAATGTTCCAGAACCTCTTCGCTTTATTACTAACCCTTGAATTACTAGTTCATCAACAGCTTTTTTTATTGTTATTCTACTAACCCCATAATATTCACACATTTCTTTTTCTAAAGGCAACTGTTCATTAGGATTATATTCACCATTCAATATTCTATTTCTTATGTCTTCAGCAATTTCCTCATATTTTGCCATTATATTCACCTTTCTCCTTACAGTATAACTTATATACATCTTTATCATATCATTTATATATTAATTATATCATTTCTATACATTATTAAACACTTAAATTAAGTTTAATTATAAGGCAATTATATATGTTCAATAAAATAATATTTACATATATAAATTATTAGTATCTTCATTCAATTAAAATCTACTGTTTATAATGACTTTACTAGTCATGGTAAATACATCTAATAAAAAAATCGCTGAACATCATAACTCTAACATACAATTCATATTAAAATATGATATAAATTGTACAAAAAAAGAAATCATTCTTGATTTCCTTCAAAATAATAAAAACTATATTAAAAAACTTACCGTTATTTTAATATAGTTTAAAATTTTAATTTCACCTATTTTACAATTACTTAATTGCATTTGCCATTTCTTCATCTATTATTACTGTTACATCTTTATGCATGTGTAACATAGTTGCTGGATTATGAGTTGTAATATTTCCTTTAAATAATCCTTTTATTGCTTCTGCTTTATCTTGACCTCTTACCAACAATACTATTTTTCTAGCTTTCATTATTTGACCAAGTCCCATAGATAAGGCCTTAGTAGGTACTTCCTCTATAGATTTGAAAAATCTAGAATTTGCCTCTATTGTAGTTTTAGTTAAACCTGTTACATGAGTTTCTGCTATTAAAAAATCATCTGGTTCATTAAATGCAATATGGCCATTAGCACCTATTCCAAGGATTTGTATATCAATACCACCTAATTCATCCACTTTTTTATCATAATTCTTAGCTTCCTCATCAAGATTTTTTGCTAAGCCATTTGGAACAAATGTATTTGCTTTATTTATATTAACATGATTAAATAACTTTTCATTCATAAAATATCTGTAGCTTTGAGGATCTTCTCCTCCAAGTCCAACATATTCATCTAAGTTTACTGTTTTTATATTAGAAAAATCTATTTCTTTATTTCTGTTCATTTCTATAATCTTTTTATATAAACCTTCAGGAGTACTTCCTGTAGCTAGTCCTAGGACAGCATTTGTTTTCTCAGAAATTACCTCTTTAAATATTTTAGCTGCAACTTCACTCATTTCTTCATAATCTTTAACTACTAGTAACTTCATTATTATTACGCTCCTTTGATGTTAATTTTTTAAACAAACCCTGTATCTATATTTATCTCCTCTCGCTATTGTTATGGTATATTCAACAATCTCATTTTGCTCATATGCTATTCTTTCAAACTTTAATCCTGCCTGCCCTTGAGGTATTTCTAAATAAACACTTTCTAATTTGTTTATTAAAACACTTTCTATTACTTCTTCAGCAGATGTAATATTAATATTAAAAGTATTTTTTAATATCTCATATAATGGATTTTTTTCTATCATATCCTTAGTAAGCTGCTTAAATCTTTCATACGGCAAATAAGTCATTTCATATATCATAGGAATGTTATCCGCAATCCTTATTCTCGAGATTTTATACACAAGCTCGTTCTTTTCTATATTTAATTTTTTAGACACTTTGCTGTTGGCTTCCATTATCTCAAAATTTAATAATTTAGAAGTCGGGTTTTTTCCACGTTTTTTCATTTCCTCAGTGAAAGATGATACCTTTATTAAATCTTGTTCTACAACTCTTGGCGAAATGAAATTTCCTTTTCCTTGAACTTTATAAATATAATTATTTTTTTCCAACTCGTCTAATGCTTCTCTTACTGTAGTTCTGCTAACAGCATATTTTTTGCATATTTCTCTTTCGGAGTCCAATTTTTCATTTTCTTCCATGCTGCTTTCTATTTTTTCAATGAGAATATTCATTAGTTGAACATACAAAGGAATATTAGAATTTTTATTTATCGTACTCATAAGTGCACCTCTTTTAGCTCTAGTAGTTTTCCCAACAATTATACTATTCTTGTACGCAAAAGAAAATATAAATCAAATAATTTAAACTTTCCTTTAAACGCTTCTTTTAAGTACTTTCAATTCTATAATTCCTTAAATAATTAATACTTTCCAAGTGGTAATTACCACTATAAGAATTATAATTTATTCTTTTAATTCTGTCAACATACACTTGAAAAATTCTTTATACATGCTATATACTGAATATATAAACTGATAATATCCACTTACTATAATATATGAAATTTGACTTAAAAGGAGAAGAAATATGTTAATAAGAAATTGTAATATAATTTACCTAGACAAGATAGAACAAGGTTCAATTCTAGTTGAGGATGGGAAAATTAAAGAGATAAATCCGTCCAATATAGATACAGACAGCATTTTAGATGCAAATGGTCTATATGTTTCACCTGGTTTTATTGATGTTCATATACACGGCGCAGGAGGCTCAGATACAATGGACGGTACCAGTGAATCAATTAATACCATTTCTAAAACTATAATTAAACACGGAACAACTTCATTCACTCCTACAACTATGACTGTTGCTGTGAACGATATAAGAAAATCTTTAGACTCAATTAAAAGGGTAAAAGAAAAAGGTTCAGACGGTGCACATATTCTTGGAGTACACTTAGAAGGTCCGTTTGTAAGTCCGAAAGCAATTGGTGCTCAAAATCCCAACTATATTTTGATGCCATCTATTTCAACTTACAATGATATAGTTAAGGATTATGAGGATATTATCATATCTATAACATTAGCTCCAGAAGTTGAAGGTGCTAAAGAACTTATTAAGTATTTATCCTCAATTGGAATAGTCTGCTCATTAGGGCATAGTAGTGCTACTTATGAAGAGACTATGGAAGCTATTGAATGTGGTGCTTGCCATGCAACTCATCTTTTTAATGCTATGACTCCTTTAACTCACAGAAATCCAGGAGTAGTAGGAGCTGTATTTGACAGTGATATAACAACTGAAACTATTTCAGATGGAATTCATATTTCATATCCAGCTTTAAGAATTGCTTACAAACAAAAAGGTACTGATAATGTTTTATTAATATCTGATGCTATGATGGCTTGCTGCATGCCTAATGGTAACTACTCCTTAGGAGGGCAAGATGTTATTGTTAATGATGGTGAAGCACGTTTAAAAAATGGTGCTTTAGCTGGTTCTGTTCTTACCCTTGATAAAGCAGTAAAAAATGTATACAAAAACTCTAATTTACCACTTTATGAAGTAATAAAAATGGCATCTTATAATGGCGCTAAACATTGTAAAGTTGAGGATCATAAAGGGCAGATCAAGGAAGGCTATGATGCAGACTTGATATTGTTTGATGATGATATAAATATAAAAAAGGTATTAGTTTTAGGTAAGGAAGTATACTCAGAATAACTATTATAGTTTTCAGCTGTATTTCCACTTTTAAAAACTAATAGCATAAAATTATATACGCAGATATATAATCAATCTACTGAACATTTAGGATAATCTATTATCATAAGCAAAGAGAAGACTGAGTTATTTTAAAATTAATGATAAAGTGATCAATTGCCAATCTTTAAATAGTGCATCTAAGAATCACTTTCCTTTTAAGATAGCTCAGTCATTATAAATAATTTACTACTGTAATTTATAGATTTTTTTCTCTTTGAAGATAATTACATAATGCACCTAGTTTATTAGCATCATTTCCAAATACGCATGTTTTTAAAACTGGTTTTATTTTTCCTTCCAAATAACTGCTCATAAGTATGTCGATTCTCTTATTTATTTCCTCAACATATTCTGGTCTTTCACTTATTGCTCCACCTAAAATAATAACTTCTGGATCATAAGTATATTGAATGTTATATATTCCTGCTGCCATTATAAAATAATATTTATTAACTTCATTAATTGCTATCTCATCTCCATTATTACACAAGTCAAAAACTTTAACCCCATCAAGGCTTCCTTCATCTAATCCCTTTAATTTCTCAACTTTTCTTACTAATGCTGTGGTAGATCCAACCTTGCTCCAGCTAGCAAATTTAAGTTGTCCCTCTAATTCACAGATTATTGAACAGTAGCCAAATTCTCCTCCATGCTTATGAACGCCACCGTGAATCTTCTTATCCTTAACTATTGCTCCACCTATACCCGATCCACATACAACAAATGCTAAATCTTTATTGTCCTTCCCAGCTCCAAGCCAACATTCCCCAAGTGCTGCGCAATTAGCATCGTTTTCAAGTTCAACGTTTAAATTTGTCTTTTCATTTAAAATCTCTTTAAAGTTAGGCCCATGTATATATGGAATAGCACTTGTTCCTCCTATTAATCCACTTTCACTATCAACTGCTCCTGGAGCACTTATTGCAATTCCTTTAACGTCAAATTTTCCCTTCATTTCATTGGTTGTTATTGATAACTTAGAAAAAAACTCTTCTTTATCACTTGGAACATTAAACTTCCCATTTTCAATAAATTCTCCATTTTCGTTAATTACAGACCATTTTACTGAGCTCCCACCTATATCAAAAACCATAAATTTTCTCATTGAAAAATCACCTCTACATTTAAATCTAGTTATAATATAATTCAAATAGCCGTCTCAAGATTATTGTTTTGAGACAGCCATTTGATTGTTAAATATAATTTTCTATCTAAAATCCGTTATTTTTTGCTACTTCTTTAATCCATCTTCCTGATTTTTTAATTGTCTTCTTTTGAGTAGCTAAATCTACAGCAATAAATCCATATCTATTTTTATATGCATTAGCCCATGACCAACAGTCGATTGGAGTCCATGTATGATAACCAAAACAATTAGATCCTTCACTTATCCCTTTATGAAGATATGATAAATGTTCCTCATAGAACTCTATTCTATAATCATCTTCTATAACTCCATCTGCATTTATATATTTTTCTTCCCCTTCAACTCCCATACCATTTTCAGATATGTACCATGGAATGTTGTTATAATTATCTCTTATATTAATCGCTATATCATACATACATTGTGGGTATATCTCCCATCCTCTATATGGATTCATTCTTCTTCCAGGCATTTCATAATCGTCAAAATACTTATTAGGCATCCAACCTTTTGAATCGTCGAATTTTTCTTCCTTAGCTTTTGCTCTTCTTGGTTGGTAATAGTTAACACCTAAGAAGTCAATTGTGTTGTTCTTTATTATTTCTAATTCTTCTTCTGTTGATTCCCATATTACATTATCTTTGGTTAAAACTTCAACTAAATCTGTTGTAAACTCACCTTTTATAGCTGGATTCAAAAATGAATTGTTAAAGAAATCTTCTGCGAATTTAGCTGCTTTTACATCTTCTTCATTTTGCGATCTTGGATATGAAGGCGTTAAATTAAGAATAATACCAATCTTCCCACCATTCTTACTACAATCTGATTCTTTAAACTCTTTTATAGCCTTTGCTGATGCCAAATTTAGATTATATAAAACTTGCACTGCTTTTTTCCCATCAACTATCTTTGGATAATGGAATTGATATAAATATTCACCTTCAACTACAACCATAGGTTCATTAAATGTTGCCCAATGTTTAACTCTATCTCCAAATAACTCAAAGCACTTCTTTGCAAACAATGCAAATAAATCTACTACATGTTTTGATTCCCATCCGCCATATTTATCATATAATTCAACTGGTAAATCAAAATGGTGTAGATTCATAACTGGAAGGATATCATTTGCAATACATTCGTCTATTACAGCATTATAGAATCTTAAACCATCTTCATCTACTTCTCCAGTTTCAAAATCTTTTATTAATCTTGTCCATTGAATTGATGTTCTAATACTATTTAAACCTATTTCTTTAATCAATTTTAAATCTTCTTTATAGCTGTTATAAAAGTTTGATGCTACATTAGGGCCTACTCCATTAAAAAATGCTTCTGGTTCTATATCAAACCAATGATCAAATACACTATCATGCTTTTTATTAAATCGTCCTTCACTTTGTGGACCTGATGTTGCTGATCCCCACCAAAAGTTTTCTGGGAACTTGAATTGTATACTCATCTTATGCCTCCTAGATTTCTTTATTTAAATTATGTTATTTTCTCCATACGTTAAATATTTATAAAATAGTATTTTCTTCTATAACATTGCGGCACCAATAAGGCCTGCATTATCACCAATTTGCGCTATTCTTATATCAACAATAGATGGATCTGAAACCTTAGTCTTAGTACACTCAATAATTTTAGGTAGCAAGTAAGTATTATATATTAATACTGCTCCACCAATAACTACAGTTTCTGGATCTACTACAGCTATCACATTAGCTATACCAATTGAAATATTGTTAATCCATTTTTCTATTACCTGGACAGCCTTTTCATCATTGCTTTTATACAGATCAAACACTTCCTTTGTGCTTAATGTTTTTCCATATGCTTCTGATGCTATTCTAGCTATATTTACACCACTACATTGTCCTTCAAGTCCGCCTTTATTTGTACCTGCGTGACTATACTTGTCCTCATTTATTATCATGTTGTAGATTTCTGCTGTTTGACTATGTGCTCCATTTATAATCTTCTTATCAATAATTAATGCGCCGCCAACTCCAGTAGAAACCGTTATATAAAATACCGATTCGCATTCTTTAGCACTTCCAACTAAACTTTCTGCAAGCCCTGCTACATTAGCGTCATTATTAACTTGAACAGGTAATCCCAATTTCTCACTTAGATATTCTTTTATATTAAAGTTTTCCCATCCTTTTAAATTAACAGGGTTTAATAATTTACCTACTTTTAAATCTAATGGTCCTGGTGCACCTACTCCCACTTTTTCTATTTCATAACTGCTCCATTGTCCCTTTATTTGATTAACTAATTTATTTAAGTTATAAGCTGCCCCCTTTTGCACTTCGTTTTCAACTTTAAATATCTGTACTATACCTCCCTCCTTGGATATAACTGCTGACCTTAAATTTGTACCACCTATATCTATTCCTATAAAAAACGATATTGTAATCTCCCCCTAACTATATTAATAATTATTTTGCTATTTACTTTATTAATATAAATTACTCTCCTGTATTCAATTATATAACACTATATATCACTTATCAATAATATGTTATATCATTTAAATTTAAATAATATTATTTTTATTCACACTCTATGAATTCAATCTCATTCGTCTAGTTTTACTGAATAAAGAAGATAGACGATATATCTGTTATAATCTTATATAACAAATATATCGTCTATTATTTATAGCTTCTCTCTTCTCTTTGTAGACTTTATAAATATCTCTTTTAAAGTTTCTTTGTCATCATCTTTTATTGCATCTTTTATTTTATCCAACTCTACTTCAAAATTTTCAATGCTTTTTAATAGATTCTCTTTATTTCCAAGGAAAAGTTCGCTCCAAAGATCTTCATTTATATTAGCAATTCTTGTTAGGTCTCGATAACTATCTCCAATGAAACTTCCTGTTTCTCTTCCTTCAACATCACTATTTACCAGTGCTACAGCTAATGAGTGCGGAAGCTGACTTGTGTAGCCAATCATTTCATCATGATATTCTGGAGTTATTCTTTTAACTCTTTTAAATCCAATTTTATAAATCAGATCTTCTACCATGTTTAAATTTTCTTCTTTATTTCTAGAAACCGGTGTTAAAATATAATTTGCACCTTTAAAAACTTGGCTACTTGCAAAATCTATTCCTTTTTTCTCCCGTCCTGCCATTGGATGGCCAAAAACAAAATCTATATTCTCCGGTAATATATTTACAATATCTTCTATAAACATTTTTTTAATTCCAGTAGCATCCGTTATTACTGCACCATCTTTAAAATTGCTTTTATTATCTATAATAAATTGCTTAACTAATCTAGGATATAATGAAATAATTATAAAATCTGCACTCTTAATTACTTCTTCTCCGTTTTTGAAGCCTTCTCTTATTAATCCAAGTTTTTTAGCTTTTTCTAAAGATTCTTCATTAATATCTATTCCATAAACATCATTATACCCAGCTTCTTTTAAAGCCATAGTAAATGATCCCCCAATTACTCCAAGACCTACAACTACTATTTTCATATCTATAGCTCCCTTATATAGAATTAGATTTGCTTATCTTCAATTTTTGCTACAGCTTTAACTTTACTCATTAGCACATCAAATTGATCTGGAGTAAGTGATTGTTGTCCATCGCTTAGTGCATTTTCAGGATCATTATGAACTTCTATCATAAGTCCATCAGCCCCAGCTATAATTGCTGCTTTTGCCATTGGTTCTACCAAGTAAGCATAACCTCCTGCATGACTTGGATCAACAATTATAGGTAAATGTGATAATTTCTTAATTACTGGAACTGCTTGCAAATCTAATGTATTTCTTGTAATAGTTTCGAATGTTCTTACTCCTCTTTCACAAAGAATTACATTTTCATTTCCACCTGCCATGATATATTCTGCTGACATAAGCCATTCTTCTATAGTTGCAGATAAACCTCTCTTTAATAGTATTGGTTTATTTGTTTTACCTATTTGCTTTAATAGATCGAAATTTTGCATATTTCTAGCACCAATTTGAATCATATCCACTTCTTCAACAAAAGTATCTAAGTAATCAGTAGACATAAGTTCTGTTACTATAGGAAGTCCTGTTTCCTGTTTTGCTGTTTTTAAAAGTTTTAATCCTTCAAGCTCTAAACCTTGAAAGCTATAAGGTGAAGTTCTTGGTTTAAACGCCCCACCTCTTAAAAAGTTAGCTCCTGCTGCTTTTACTCTTTTTGCGATTTCAACAATTTGTTCTTCACTTTCTACAGAACACGGTCCAGCCATTATTCCAAGTCTTCCACCGCCAACTATTGATTCCTCAATATTAACTACTGTATCTTCAGGCTTAAATATCCTGTTTGCTTTCTTAAAAGGTTCTTGAACCTTCATAACCCTATCCACACCTTTTAATACTTGTAATTTTTTAGGATCTAATATTGAAGTATCACCAACAGCTCCTACTATAAAATATGTGTCTCCTTTAGAAAGATGAGCTTCTAATCCTTTTGATTCAATTACTGCCTTTACCTTCCTTACATCTTCCTCACTTGCTTTTGTGTTCATAATAATTATCATCTTAATTTCCTCCTGTACTACTTTTTAATTTTTTACTTTTCTTTTTTCTACTATACTTCTGTACTACAAATAGATAGCTCAACTCCAAAATTAGTTGAGAACTTTCTCCTCATCGAATAGAATAGGCCGAGCTTCCTATATATAATATAAACTATTTAGACATCTTTTTCAATTCTAGCGCCTTAATAGCTAATATATATCCATCTTCTCCAAATCCACACATCTGTCCTATACAAGCGGGTGCTGTTACAGATTTCTTTCTAAAATCTTCTCTCGCATGCACATTGGACAAATGCACTTCTACTGTATCAATATTTATTCCTTTTATTGCATCATGAATTGCATAACTATAATGAGTATAAGCTCCTGGATTTATTATTATCCCATCATAATTTTCAAAGTATGCTTTTTGAAGTTCATCAATTATTTCACCTTCACAATTACTCTGAAATAAGGTTATTTCATGTCCTCTTTTTTTGCCTTCTTCTTTAATATATTCACATATATCTTCAAAAGATTTAGTGCCATAAATTCCTTTTTCTCTAACTCCAACCATATTTAAATTTGGTCCATTTATTACCATTATCTTCATTAATACTCCCTCCCTTCAGCATTTATATTTTTTTAACTATAATGTATATTACAATAAATTATTTAGTTAGCGAGCCTTCTTAACATAAGTTGTGATAGTAAATTATATTAATTCTATAAAATTACAATGTAAGATTTTCACCATAACATATATGTGTACATTGCAATTGAGTTTCTACACTTTCTTCTAGTTCAGTATTTGGCTTACTAGAATTTCAAAAATAAGTTTATTATTGCATCTTATATACTTAATTCATTTCTAAGTTATCTAGAATAACTTCTTTTATTTCATTAACTATATTTCCAATTTCTCTATCATTTCTAATTATTTTATCTGCACATAATCTATATAATTCATAGCGCTCTTCATACAACTTAATTATTTTTTCTCTACCTTCTTTAAGTAAAGGTCTTTCTGATATATCCACATCTCCTAAAAGCTCTCCCAATGGTCTATCAATAAAAATAATAAACGATTCTTCTTTCAATACATCTATATTCTCTTTTCTTTTTACTACTCCACCACCTGAAGAAATTATGATATTACTCTCTTTAGCTAATTCTCTACAAGCTAAAGATTCAAAATCTCTAAAATAATTTTCTCCTTGTTCAAAAAGTTCAGGTATATTTTTAGATGTCATATTTTCAATATACTTATCCATATCAATAAAGTTAATTTTTAATTCTTTGCTTACTAATATACCAATTGTACTCTTTCCACATCCAGGCATTCCAATGAATACTACTTTATTTTTCATATATGCCACCTACTTAAATTCATTTCCAAATATTGAATATAAACCTTGAGTTAGTTTATTATCTAATTGGCATCCCTGCCATATTTCTTCCGCCTTTATAGCTTGCCCTACTAGCATTTCAATACCACCACATACTTTTTTATTTAAAGTTTTTCCTATTTTTAGGAATCTCGTCTCTTTAGGGTTATAAATTATATCTACTAATGAATTAAAGTTATTTATTATATCCTCATTAACAGGAGTAGCATCAACTTTAGGATACATGCCAAGCGGAGTGGTATTAATTAAAATGTCACCTTTTATCTCTGATATTTCTTCATAAGTTTTAAATTCTATTCTTTCGTCTTTATCTATAGAATTCTCTTTGATTTTTCTTGAAACTAAGTAAATCCTTTTAATGCCATGATCTAAAAGATAAGTAATAACAGCCTTAGCCGCTCCACCATTTCCAAGAACCATTGCAATCTTATCCTTTATAACAATCTCATTATTATTTAATATAGTTCCAAAACCATAATAGTCTGTATTGTACCCATATAACTTATTATCTTTTAAATAAATAGTATTTACTGCTCCTATTTTTTTAGCTTCATCCGATATAAAATCTAAATATTCCATTACATCTTGCTTATAAGGAATAGTTACATTAACTCCTTTTATTTTAAGAAGCTTTATTGATTCTATAAGTTTACCTAAATTCTCTTTTTCAGCTTCAAAAAGCTTATATGCCCCTTCTATTTTTAAATCTTTAAAAAGTGTATTATGAATTTTAGGTGAAAGACTATGAGATAACTTTTCTCCTATTAATCCGTAAAATTCCAAATTAATGCCCCCTTTTAACAGTATTTCCTATATCCACCAATGAGTTTAAAATACGCACTGCTTTGTTCGATTAAATTCAATGCCTTTTTAACTTGTTCATTTTCAAGATTTCCCTCAAAGTCTACATATAAAAAATATTTCCATGCTCCCTTTTCCATAGGTCTTGATTCAATCTTCATCATATTTATATTATTTTCTGCAAAGTGTCTTAATAATTTATATAGAGTACCTGCTTTATGCTCAAGAGAAAATACAACACTTACTTTGTCACAACTGTTATCTAATTCTAATTCCTTTGATATAACTATGAATCTTGTAGAATTTTCTCTTCTATTATTTATATTTTCTTTTATTATGCTTAAATTGTATATATCAGCTGCCCTTTTACTTGCAATAGCAACCTTTGACATATCTTGTAAATCACTAACAAGTTTAACACTATCCGCAGTACTATGGAAAGGTATCTTTTTCCAATTACTATATTCTTTTAAAAAATCAGTACTTTGCTCAAACCCCTGTGGATGTGAATATACTTCTTTAACATTATCTAATTTTGTTCCTTTAATCCCAATTAGATTTTGATCAATTTTAATGCACTCTTCTCCAACTATATAGAATCCGTACCTATATAAGAGATCGTAAACCTGTGAAATAGCACCAGTTGAAGAATTTTCAATTGGTAAAACTCCATAATCAATTTCTCCATTTTTTACTGCTAAAAATACATCCTCAAATTCATCATACGCCTTAGCATCATCTTTCTTACCAAAATGCTTAATCATTGCTTCTTCTGAAAATGATCCTGCAACACCATAAAAGCCAACTTTAATGTCACTTTTCGCATTTTTTTCTTCAAACTTATCTATAGTCGTAGCTCTTATATCTCCCTTTACTTCTTTATCTTCTAAATCTTTAGAAATATTCATAATATTAATAAAAAATTGTTTCAACCCTTCGGCATAATCTTTATTATTAAGGTATCCTATATTCTTCTCAATAACTTCATCTTCTCTAGCTTTATTGAAAACAGGTAAATTATTCTGTTTTTTATATTCTCCTACCTTTATTACTATATCCATTCTTTCTTCAAAAAGTCGTGTTATCTCTTTATCTATTTCATCAATCTTATTTCTATAATCATCTATAGCCGCCATTTCATTTCTCCTTACTTAGGAACAATTAAAAAATATTTAATTTCTTTAATTCACCTTAACTCATTCAAATTAACACTTTGCTTTCTTAATACACTATTTGCAATAAAAAAACTATATATTCATTAACTTAGAATTATAATTTTTTATTACTAAAGCACTAAATCGAGTATTCCAATTGCGGTTACAGCTTCTATTACTGGAACAGCTCTTTGCACGATACAAGGATCATGACGACCTTCAATAACAAGCTCTGCTTCCTTTTTTTCTGCAATATCTATCGTTCTTTGAATTTTTGATATTGATGGTGTTGGCTTTATTCCAACCTTAAATAATATTGGCATTCCAGTTGTTATTCCACCTGTAATTCCACCATTATTATTTGTGTAAGTTTTTACTTTATTACCGTCATAATAGTATTCATCATTACAATCAGATCCTCTTAATTTGCTCATTTCAAAGCCTTTTCCAAATTCTATTCCCTTAACTGCTGGGACAGAAAACATAAGATGAGCTAGAGTTGATTCAACTGAATCAAAAAACGGATTACCGATTCCCGGATTTATTCCAAGAACAGTACATTCAATAGTTCCACCTACAGAATCTTGTTCTTTCTTCGCTTTCAAAATTGTCTCTCTCATTTCTTCTTCTTTTTCTGAAATTAAAAGTGGTAATTCCTTTGTTTTTAATTCCTCTAAAAGTTCTCTGCTTAATTCTACATCATAAAAACTCTTATCGTGGATATCTCCAATACTCTTAACATGGGCTCCTATATTAACTCCCTTACTTTCTAACACCTGCTTACATACAGCCCCAGCAAATACTAATGGCGCAGTAATTCTTCCCGAAAAAGATCCACCGCCTCTGTAGTCGTTAAATCCATTATACCTAATGAAACCTGGATAGTCCGCATGACCTGGTCTCATCAAATCTTTAAGTTTTCCATAATCCTTAGAACGCATATCTGAATTTCTAATTACTGCGCAAAGAGGAGTACCTGTAGTTTTTCCTTCAAAGAACCCACTCAAAATTTCTGGTGCATCTGCTTCTTTTCTAGCTGTAGATAAATTACTTTTTCCTGGCGCACGTCTTGCCATTTCTTTCATAACCTCTTCAAGATTAATCTCAACGCCTGAAGGAAGCCCATCAATTGTAATTCCAATCCCAACTCCGTGAGATTCACCAAATATAGAAACCTTTAATTTATTCCCCCACATTCCACTCATCAAACACACCTCCTAAATTCTTAAAATCATCCCAAAATTGCGGGTATGACTTTGACACACACTCATAATCTTTAAGTATAATAGGTTCTTTACACATGATTGATGCTATAGCCATAGTCATTGCTATTCTATGATCTTTATGACTCCAAACTTCCACGTTTCCTTTAAGCTCCTTTACACCTTCAATTATCAATCCTTCTTCTTTTTCAATAATTTTAGCACCTAATTTATTAAGCTCTGAAGTTACAGCTGCTAATCTATCACATTCCTTAATTCTAAGTCTTCCTGCATTTATAATTTCTGTTGTTCCTTCACTTAATGCAGCAACTAATGATACTACCGGAATTATATCTGGACACTGAGAGCCATCAATTATAGTAGACTTAAGTCCAAGACTTGCGCTTCCAATTAAACCATTATCTTTATTATTCAATTTCAGTCCCATTCTTTGTAATATGTCAATTACTTCTTTATCCCCTTGAAGAGAATCTAGTTTCAAGTCATTAAGCACAATATTGCTTGAAAGTGCGTCAGCACAGAAGAAGAATGCTGCTTGTGAGTAGTCACCTTCAACTCTGTAATCTATACTCTTATAAATTTGATTTCCCTTTATAATAAATTCTTCATAATTATTGTTTATAATTTCTACACCAAAGTCTTTAATGGCTCTTAAAGTTAAATCAATATATCCTTTGGATTCCATTTCTGTTGTAATTACAATCTTAGATTCTCCATCTAAAAGAGGAAGCGTAAATAATAATCCTGTTATAAACTGTGAGCTAATATTCCCCTCCATCTTAAACTCTCCAGCTTTTAATTTTCCTTCAGTCTTTAAATCAAGAATACCATCTTTATAAGAATATTTAATTCCTTGTTCATCAAAAATTTTGTAATAAGTGTCTAATGGTCTCTTCCCTAAATTACCTCTTCCAACAAATCTATTAACTCCATCAAATAAAGCTGCTATAGGTACTAAAAATCTAAGAGTTGATCCTGACTCGTTGCAATCTATAGTTCTTTGTTCCTTAACTGAATTAGCTTTAATATTTTCTGGGCTGTTGATTCCACAAACCTCCAGATAATCTTCTTTTTTTGTTATTTTAGCTCCCAATGATGACATTGCTTCAATTGTAGCAATAATATCATCAGAATAATCTATATTTGTAACTTTACTAACACCATCTCCAAGAGCTGCGCAAATTACTGCTCTATGCGCCATACTTTTAGATGGTGGTATCTTAACTTCCCCACTTAATTTTCCAGGATAAATTTTTAAGTTCCCCATGATTTTACCTCACTTTTTTATTCATTGCTTAAGACATACTCAAAAATAACATATCTGCTTGCTAACCTATTTTTTCATATACATCATTAACTAAAAAATTCTACATTTGTTTTTTCTAAATATGATTCTCCAATATTTCTTAATAATACTACTTTTAATACATTATCAATATTTTTCTTATCTAATGCTATTGTATCTAAAACTTCCGAGCTATCATCTATTTCAACTTCATAAGGAAGATTGTATTGCACTAGTATCTCTCTTATCTCTTCACTAACGCCTTGATCAGTTAATCCTTTATTTTCTGCAATCTTACTTATTTCATACATTCCTATAGCTACTGCTTCCCCATGTGTAAACTTCTTAAAGTTATAATATGTCTCTATGGCATGACCTAGTGTATGTCCAAAATTTAGCAGCATTCTCTCTCCAGTATCTTTTTCATCATTTTCCACAACGCATTTTTTTATAAAGCAACATTTGTGGATAATTTTTTCTATATTGTTCATAACCTCTTCTTTATTTTTTAAGCTTTTCAAAAAGTAAAAGAATTCCTTATCTTTTATACATCCGTATTTAATAACCTCTGCCATTCCGTCCCTAAAAAATCTTTCACTTAAAGTTTCAAGTACATTTGGATCTATTAAAACTAATTTAGGATGATAAAAACTTCCCACTAAATTTTTACCTCTTTCTAAATCTACAGCAACCTTTCCACCTACGCTGCTATCAACTTGAGCAAGAAGTGAAGTTGGTATTTGAACAAAATCTACACCTCTTAAGAAAGTTGATGCAGCAAATCCTCCAAGATCTCCAATTACTCCTCCGCCTAAAGTTATAATCAAGTCACTTCTTGTAATTTTAAAATCTAATAGTTCATTATATATCAAAGGAAGGGTACTAAACGCTTTAGTTTCCTCACCTGGCTCTAGTTCCATTAGCTTAACATCATATCCTGATTTAATTAAACATGATTTTATCCTATCTCCATAATGAGAACCTACATTTTTATCAGTTAGTATAAATATCTTTTTACCTTTAAAAACTTTTTGGATTTCCAGATTTACTTCATCAATTAATCCTTTTTTAATTATGATTGGATAACTTCTTTCACCAAGTTCAACAACTAAATCTTCCATTTATCAACACTCCTCTTTTACTTAAACAGTTAGCATCATGACTAAGATTACGTTATAACTCTTTTCTATCTTTTAGATACTTGTAATGAGTAATTGTTAATGCCGACTGTTCTTTAATTTAATAAATTTATATTTCTCTTCCAACAGCCGCTGCAATAACTTTTAACTCTTCCATAAGTTTTGCAAACTTACTTGGCTTTATTGATTGTGGACCATCACATAATGCATTTTCTGGATCATTATGAACTTCAATAATAAGTCCATCTGCTCCAACTGCAACCGCTGCTTTTGCTAGAGGTTCAACCATCCAGTACTTTCCTGCAGAATGACTCGGATCAATTACTATAGGTAAGTGACTTAATTTTTTAACAGCAGGTACTGCACTTAAGTCTAAAGTATTTCTTGTATAGTTTTCAAATGTTCTTATTCCTCTTTCGCACAGAATTACATTTTCATTACCACCAGCCATAATATATTCAGCTGACATTAACCATTCCTCTATAGTTGCTGATAAACCTCTTTTTAATAATATGGGCTTGTTAGTTTTTCCAAGTTCCTTTAACAAATCAAAATTTTGCATATTTCTAGCACCAACTTGAATTACATCTACATTTTCAACAAATGTCTCTATATCATAAGGAGACATAAGCTCTGTAACTATTGGCAATCCTGTATTTGCTCTTGCTTTTTTTAAAAGCTCTAATCCTTCATATTTCATTCCCTGAAACGCATACGGTGAAGTTCTTGGCTTAAATGCTCCGCCTCTTAATAAATTTGCCCCAATTTCTTTAACTTCTTTTGCTATTTCAATGATTTGTTCTTCACTTTCAACAGAACATGGACCTGCAATCATTGCTATTTTCTTTCCCCCAATTTTAACTCCATTAATGTCTACTATTGTATCTTCTGGATGAAACATTCTATTTGCTTTTTTGAAAGGTTCTTGAACTTTCATAACTCTTTCAACTATTCCATTAGCCGCTACAACTGAAGGATCTATTGCACTTGTATCCCCAACTAATCCTAAGATACTAACATCTGATCCAACAACTAAGCTCACTGAAACACCCTTTGCTTCTAGTTGTTTTGTCAATCTTTCTATTTCTTCCTGCTTTGCTTTTTGCTTTAATATTACTACCATTTTATATTGCCCCCTTGCAGATGTTTAATTATTTGCGAAAAAAAATGGAACTCATGTATAATGAGTTCCATAAAATATCAATGCTGATATATATTACAAACTTATATAAAATATAAAAAACTCATTAAAAAGGTATTTTTCAGTTTTTTGCAAAATAAATAGCCAGCGCTAAAATAAAAGCCCCAGAATGTAAAATAAAAAAAGCTATAAAATTTTTGCATAACTGATTTTACAATATCCTTTTCCATGATTTTCTCCATTTCTAAATTTAATAATTATTTTCACGAACATTAATTACAATATTTACATTTAATCTTTTTATCATTATAACAAACTATATCTAATTGTCAATACAAATTAACACTTTTCAAATAAATGTTGCATTTTGTAATTAAATAATTAAATATATTGTACTTTTATTAATATTAACTCAATAATTAATATATATTTTTTTCACCTTATTATTTTAGTTTTACAGCATTTATTCTAAAAATCTAGTTATAAAACTCCTATATAGATATATTAGTTGGTTAAATCCTTATAAAAAAAAACCTAAATACTAGATGCTTTTTTAGTTAAACGCTAATTATAATTGCTTAATGGATTGTTTGCCCTTAGGAAGAATCTTAATAGAAACTAGCAAAGAAATTACCATAATTGAGAAACCAACCAGATACATTGCAGTATATCCAAAATTTCTTTGGATTGTACTAAACATATGTGGATATACAAAGTTAGCTCCTGCTGATCCCAGCACGCTAACAAATGAATATGTACCAGCAACTAGTTCGTCATCAACTACTTCTCTTATGTATTTAAATAAAAATGTTAAATAACAACCATACATTAGACCATGTAATTGATCGCCTAAAACAACTAAAGGTATTGAACCTGTTGAAAATAAAAGTATTCTAGTAGTTCCTATAAGAAATGCTATTATTAAATATTTCTTAGGCTTTTTATCCTTTAGATACTTTCCTACAAGCATGAATGATATAAATTCAACGCATACCCTTGAAAATATTGATTTACTATATATAGAGTTAGCTAGATCCTCATTCCCCGTTATTTCAATTAAATATGTTGAATATGCAAATTCTATTGCGGTATACGTTCCTATGATTAAGATATTAATTATTCCGAGAATTACTGAATTTTTATTTTTAAATACAGCAATTAATTTTCCCCTATTTGGATTTCCATCTGCTTCAATATTTTTAAACTTCATAGCTATTAATAATATAACTATACATGACATTATGATTCCTATTATATGCATAGTTTTAAATCCATATTTTAAAATTATAGTTCCACTTAATAAAACTACGCACCCAAATCCTATGGATCCCCATTTTCTTATTTCTGAATACTCTACATTTTTTCTAACTGCTATTTCCTCAACATATACTTCATATACATTTCCAATTGTTTGTACTATAATTCCATAAAGAGCTGCATAAAAATATATGATAGTCTTGTTAACAGACATTAAAAATACTATCATTCCAATAAGTGCGCATAAATGTATGATAATAAATCTTTTTTTGTTTTTTCTCATCGAAAATTTACTTACTAAAAATTGCTGGGAAAGAATTGCAAATAATGCTCCTATAGATACTACAGTTCCAACTTCACTTAATGATAATCCAACTACTTGATTCAAATATGGCACATAAAAAGTAGTCACTATACTCGTTACTCCATAATTTATATAAGTAGTCAGGGAATAATAAAACTTTTCTTTGCTTTTCATATAATGCTCCAATCCTAATGAATTAAATATTTCTCCTATTCACTTCTATTATTAAATTTATATATTAAATTATACTCAGTTAAGAAAAAGTTTCCATAACGCTAGCAATTTTGTAAAAATAATTATTTAGGTTTCATGAAAATTTTTTAAAACTCGTTTATTTAGTACATATTAGATAAAATACTTAGACATATAAAACCACTCTTTTATTTCTCTAAGTAAAAGAGTGGTTTTATCATAATTTTAAATTTCCTATTCTATTCTATAATATAGGCGATACCAATCTAATTAAGGACTCTTTAATTTTGAGAGACAAACTCCTACCATCGTATATTTCCCTAGTTATCTCTTCTGAGCACTCCATGTCCTTTATAAACTGCTTTTCTCCATCCTTTGCAATTCTATCGTCATAAATAAATGCATTAACTTCAAAGTTAAGCTTAAAACTTCTAATGTCTAAATTAGCTGTTCCTATACTCATTACTAACCCATCAGCTACTATGGTTTTTGCATGAATAAATCCATTTTGATAACTATATATTTTAACACCAGCTTCTAATAATTCTCCCACATAAGAACTTGCTGCCCACTGCATAAAGAAATGATCTGGTTTTCCCGGTATTATAATCCGTACATCTACTCCTGATAATGCAGAGATTTTTAATGATTCCAATATTGGCGAATCAAGGACTAAATATGGAGTTTCCAAATACAAATTATTCTTAGCATTATTAATTAATTTTAAATAAGCATTTCTTATATATTCTTCCTTGTGATCCGGACCACTAGTTACAATCTGTATTCCCACATCCCCTAAGTCTTTCTTGAATTCTTTTGCATATTTATTATAATCAATTATTTTTTCACCAGATGCATGGCACCAATCCAGTAAAAATCTTTCATTTAATGCATTAACTGCTTCTCCTTCTATTCTTACATGGGTATCTCTCCAAAAACCAACTTCTGGATCCTCACTTATATACTCTTTTCCAACATTAAAACCTCCAACATAGCCGTACTGACCATCAATAACAACTATTTTTCTGTGATTTCTATAATTTATACGAGTATTTATATGCGGTAAAATTCCTGGAAAAAACAGTGAAAACTTCCCACCTGCATTCAAGTATTCCCTAAGAACTTTTTTTCTTAGCTTGCGTGATCCCATACTATCTAATAACAATCTAACCTCTAATCCACTTTTAACTTTCTTAGTTAGTTCATCAAGTATCTGTTTTCCAATAGTATCTCCTCTAAATATATAATATTCAACATGAATAAACTTTTTAGCATTTTTTATGTCTTCAATTAACTGACTAAATTTTTCTTTTCCATTTACATATACATCAATTTTATTATTAGTAGTGTATTTTACGCCAGAATTATTAAAATTTAGCCTCCTTAAATCAGCAAATTTTTCTCCGCCATCATGACCGTGTCTATTGGATTTATATGTATCGTTTAAGTTCTTTCTCTTCTTTTCATCAAACTTTATTTTTTCTTTAAAAATCTTTTGCCTGCTTAGATTTTGACCAAACATGATGTAAATCACAAATCCAAGGCCAGGTAAAATCATTAATATTAAGATCCATGCCCATGTTGTTGTAGGATCTTTTCTTTCTATAAACACTAATGATAAAGAAAAAAGTATATTTAAAACTAAAGTTATAACTGTTAAGCCTAAAAGTATGTTCATTGATTCACATCCCTATATTAAACTCTTTCCTATTCTAATATTGTATCATAATAACTCATTCTAAAAAAAATATTATTTGCTTTTTTTGAGATAATATTACTTATAGTAAAAATTAATTTCATTTTTGATTAGGAAAACTACTGCTAATATTATTCCAAATATTGCATAAACAATAAGTGGTAATAAGTTTTTACTATTAAACACATATATATAAGTCAACTTCTTGACTTTTTTTGATTTCTTAATATATAATATTATTAAAATTTTATATTGTGCGATGAATAGGAGTATTAGTAATAATTATATCTTAAAGAGAGCTGTTGTTTGGTGTAAAATAGCGTTATATTATTATGAACTTGCCTAGGAGCTTACTTGTTAAAAGCAAGTACGGTAGACCCGTTAAAATAATAAGTGAGAAGGATAAATTTGTTTTTTTATCTCTTCTAATTAAGAGTGGTACCACGGAAATTATGCTTTCGTCTCTTTGTTTTAGAGATGAGAGCTTTTTTTAATTTATCCATTATCAGTGCATAGATCTAATATTTTAATTAAAATTTTGTTTTAATAACATATTTTTCAATTATTATAAGCATTTTTCTTTTATATGCATTATATTGTGCATTTTACATTAAAATTATAGGAGGCTATATCATGGCAAATTACGGAACAAAAATTGATGAAAAGTGGCAAAAATTTTGGGAGGAGAATGAGGTTTATAAATTTAATCCTGAAAATTCAGGTAAAAAACTCTATACATTAGAAATGTTTTCTTATCCATCAGGCGCTCAATTACATGCTGGTCACTGGTTTAACTATGGTCCAACAGATTCATGGGCAAGACTTAAGAGAATGCAAGGATATAATGTATTTCAACCAATGGGATTTGATGCCTTTGGATTACCTGCTGAAAATTATGCTATAAAAACTGGAATTCATCCTCAAGATTCTACTTTAAAGAATATTGAGACAATGGAAAAACAATTGAAATCTATGGGTGCTATGTTTAATTGGGAAAACGAAGTTGTTACTTGTCTTCCTGATTATTATAAATGGACTCAGTGGCTATTCTTGAAACTTTACGAGAAAGGTCTAGCTTACAGAAAAAAAGCGCCTGTAAATTGGTGTCCATCATGCAATACAGTATTAGCTAATGAACAAGTTGTTGATGGTGTTTGTGAAAGATGTAGTACTGAAGTTACAAAGAAAGATCTTACTCAATGGTTCTTTAAAATAACTGAGTACGGCGATGAATTACTTGATAAATTAGATGGTTTAGATTGGCCTGAAAAAACAAAGTCTATGCAAAAGCACTGGATTGGAAGATCTTATGGTGCAGAGGTTACTTTCAAAGTTAAGGGTTCAGATTTGAAATTCGATGTATTTACTACAAGAGTTGATACTTTAAACGGTGTTACTTATGTAGTTCTAGCTCCTGAAAACAAATTAGTTGATGAGTTAACTCTTCCAGAGTATAAGGCTGCTGTTGAAGAATATAAGGAAGCTGCTGCAAAGCAATCTGAAATTGAAAGACAATCCGTTTCAAAAGAAAAGACAGGAGTATTCACAGGATCTTATGCTATTAACCCTATTAATGGAAAAATAGTTCCTATTTGGATTTCTGATTATGTATTGGCTACTTATGGTACAGGATGTGTTATGGCAGTTCCTGCTCATGATGAAAGAGATTTTGCTTTTGCAACAAAATTCAATTTACCAATCGAAAGAGTTATAACGGATAAAGAAAATACTAATCCAGACCTTCCATATTGCGAATATGGAGTACTTGTTAATTCAGGAAAATTCGATGGATTAACAACTGATGAAGCTAAAAAGAAAATCGTTGAAGAATTAGAAAAAGATGAATTAGGAGCAATGAAGAAAAACTTCAGATTAAGAGACTGGCTAGTTTCAAGACAAAGATATTGGGGTGCTCCAATTCCTGTTATATACTGTGATGATTGTGGAATAGTTCCAGTACCTGAAAAGGATCTTCCAGTGAAACTTCCTTACAATGTTGAATTTACACCAGATGGTAAATCACCATTAGGTAAATGTGAGGATTTTGTAAATACAACTTGTCCTCATTGTGGGAAGCCTGCAAAGAGAGAAGCTGATACTTTAGACACTTTTGTATGTTCATCTTTTTACTATTTAAGATATGTAGACAATAAAAACGATGATGCACCTTTTGATTCTGAAAAAGTCAACAAAATGCTTCCTGTAGACAAATATGTTGGTGGACCAGAACATGCTTGCATGCATTTATTATATGCTAGATTCATAACAAAAGCTTTAAGAGATATGGGATATTTAAACTTTGACGAACCATTCTTAAGCTTAACTCACCAAGGATTGATATTAGGACCAGATGGACTTAAAATGAGTAAATCAAAAGGAAATACTATTTCTCCTGATGATTATATTAAAGAATATGGCGCTGACGTATTTAGAATGTACTTAATGTTTGGATTTGGTTATACTGAAGGTGGAGCTTGGAGCGACGACGGAATAAAATCTGTTGGAAAATTCGTGGATAGAATTGAAAGAATCCTTGAAAATTGCAGAAATATAATAAATTCAAATGAGAGCACTAAGGATTCTATTGATTCAGCTGAAAAAGAATTAAACTTCTGGAAACATAATACTATTAAAGGTGTTACTGAAGACGGAGATAAAATGCAATTTAACACTGCGATAGCAAGACTTATGGAGCTTACAAATGCTCTTAATAAGTACACTCAAGAAAATATTAAAAACGCAAACTTCTTAAAAGAAACTATAGTTGATTTCATAAAACTACTTGCACCATTTGCTCCTCACTTTGCTGAAGAGCAATGGAGCTTACTTGGAAATAATTCAACAATCTTTAATGAAAAATGGCCAGAATTTAACCCTGCTGCTTTAGTTAAAGATGAAGTCGAAATTGCGATCCAAATAAATGGTAAAATAAAAGCTAAAATCATGGTAGCTTCTAATTTAGATGAAGAAGGTATAAAAGCTGCTTCATTAGAAAATGAGACTATTAAAGAAAATACTGAAGGTAAAACTATAGTTAAAGTGATTGTAATTAAAGGAAGACTTGTTAATATAGTTGTGAAATAAAAGAGTGGCCACTTGGCCACTTTTTTATTTATGACTTTTCCTTATTCCTACTTATCCCCTTGCTTAACTATCAAAATTTATACTATTAAATATTCCTCCAATCTCCTTAAGTGAATTAAATATTAAAGTCGGTTGTATTTCAGATTCCTTTAGATCTTTCATTTGAGTTTCCCCTGTCAAGACTAGAATTGTAACTGCCTTATTGCCTTTTCCTATAGCAATATCTGTATATAACCTATCTCCTACAAAAGCGACTTCTTCTTCTTTAAGTTCCATATTCTTAAGTATATAATTTAAAGTATAAGGAGACGGCTTACCAAAAAATGTAGGTTTCACTCCTGTAGATGCAGTAATCATTGAGCATATAGATCCGCAATCAGGCATAAAACCATTTTCTATAGGACAGTTGAAATCTGGATTTACCGCCAAGAAAGTAGCTCCATTTCTAATAAAGTCACATGCTTTTGAAACATTTTTATAGGCTAATGAAGTATCAAATCCTGCTACGACCACATCTGCATTTTCTTCTACTATATTAATATTTGAATTCACAAAATCTTTTTTTAAATATTCATTGCCTAAAACAAATACTCTTTTATTTTGAAATTCTCTTTTTATATAATCAATTATTACTTCATTAGATATCATCATCATGTCATTCTTTACATCATAGCCCATATTAGTTATTTTTTTTATATAAAACTCAGCATTTTTTGAAGAATTGTTTGTAAAGAATTTAAACTTTATATTATTTCCATCTAATATTCTTAGGAATTCTATAGATCCATCTAATAGTGTGTTACCTAGGTATACTGTTCCATCTAAATCAAGAATAAAACATTTTATTTTTTTTAATAATGTTCTCTCATCTTCTTTTATATCTAAATATTTATTTAACATGCTATACCCTCTCAGCTAAATAATTTTTAATCTTATATGAAAATTCATCTAGTAAATCCAAATCACCTAAAAAGCTTAATATTGTATATCTTGGCCTAACCTCTTTAGCCATAACTATTGCATCTAACATTATTTTAAGCTCAATTCCAACATCCTCTGGTTCAGCTGCTGCGCCAACTCTTTTGAGAATTGCTTTTATTTCCTCTGCTGTCGGAATATCTTTAATAACATCTTTTATTTCATTAATATTTTCTCTAATGCTGCTAATTCTTTCTAATCTGCTTTCTATAGAATTCCTTTTTTCTTTTGCGGCTGTTTTAATAATTTCAGGTGCTGCTTTCCCATAAAATTGTTTAATATTTTTCTCCCATTGGTCCTGATCAAATAACTTAGCACTATTAATAGCTTGATCAAAATTAAGTTCATATTCAGATAAGATTTCACGTAATTTCGTAGTTATGATTGTAGATATTCCCACCTTTGTTCCATGAAGTACAGCTTTTTTGCCTTCAAATAAAAACATCATTTCTAGATAATGAGCTAAATGATGTTCTGATCCCGAAGCAGGTCTTGAATTGCCAACAAAGCTCATAGCAATTCCAGTTAGAACTAATGCTTCCATTAGATTTTTTATTGCTGTTTCATCTCTATTTATCATTTTCTCCGAATTATCCATACATTTTTGTATAGAATCCTCTACCATTTTAACTGTTACATCACAATAATATTCTTTATTTATAATCTTGCTGAGTTTCCAATCATTTAATGCAGAATACTTTCCAACAATATCACCAAATCCAGCTAGAATCATTTCCATAGGCGCATCTTTTAGTATATTAACATCTCCGATAATTGCTTTAGGAACATCAACTTGATAAGTAGTTTTAAGATTTTCAACTATTAATGCAGAACCATTTGATGCAAAACCATCCATAGATGGTGCAGTAGCCACAATAACTGATGAAATATCTAATTTATGACTAATAAATTTGCCTAAATCATTTAATGTACCTGAGCCTATTGTTAAAATAACATCTACATCTTTATCAAATTGCATAAATAGTTTACCTAAAGCACTTTCATCAGGAACAAGGTCATCCTCTGGTTCAAATATAAATTTTTTATACTCAAATTTTCCTTCTTTCAATGCAGTCTCAACTTGATTTCCAGCTGCTTTATAAGTATTTTTATCCGCTACAACTAATGAATTTTTAAATCCTAGATCTCTTAATATATCAGGCACTTTTTTAATTGCATCTTTTTCTATTAATACACGTTCTAAACCTATATTATGTGCTTTACCACATGTGCATTTTAACCCACTTTTTAAAAAATCATCTATTTTTAAATCACTGACATTGTTTATATTTAACTCCATGCATATCACTTCCTAATTAATATTTTTGCTTAATTAACAATGCGTATGTTGCAATATTGGGCATATGTCTGAAAATCTTTATACATAGGTAACTTAATATAGTTATAATGAAGCTCAAAATTGCAACATACATATTTATCTGATGTCTAGCCGCTGTAACACTCCCTCTTCTATAAGTGGGAGATAACAGCGGCACGACCCTAGATAAGTTCAACTAAGATTCAGATGGGGATCAAACCCCACCTGAATCAAGTTTCACTTGATTTTTATTAATTAAAATATACCTAAAGCTCCTAAAATAGCTCCTGCAAGTATAAGTACAACCATTAATTTAATTGGAGATATCCCTCTTCTTACCATTTTTAACACAATTAATGTTAGTGCAAACGGTATCAAGCCGGGCATTAGTTTATCTAATAAATCTGTTTGCAAACTAAATTTAACTTCTCCCATATTAAAACTTAAATTAGTTTGTAAAGTAATGAATCTTCCAACTAGCCCTCCCATTACTAGAGTTCCGAGTACTGATGCAGTCTCAATAACTTTATTAATTTTTCCACCTTGTAGTATTTGTTCTACCGCTTTCTTACCAAGATTATATCCACTCATCCATAGACTTAATGAAATACTAGTCATTATTACATATTGAGCTATTAAAAATATAATTGGACCAAAAATATTCTTAGTATTTGTAATTCCTATACATATTGCAAGCAAAATAGGTGTAATAATTCCCTGTGTCAATGTATCACCAACACCTGCAAGTGGCCCCATTAATCCTGTTTTTATTGCATTAAAACCTTCATCATTAATTGGATTACCACTAGCTTTCTCCTCTTCCATGGCTATAGTAATACCATGTATAACTGATCCACAAATAGGTTCTGTATTAAAAAATGCTAAATGCCTTTGTACTGCTGCTTTTTTATCTTCGTTATTTTTATATAATTTCTTTATTACAGGTAACATGGAGTGTGCAAAAGCCGTAGCTTGTAATCTTTCGTAATTATAATTTGATTGTGCGAAAAAAAACCATCTAATCCATGACTTAATTACATCTCTTTTATCTAAAACTTTAGTTTTATTATCATCAATTGATTTATTTTCAGGTATAATCTTTATATTTGACATGTATATTCCCCCCTTGTAAATTTTCTTCTATGCATTATTAGGTGATGAATTATTGCCTTTTATTGCAGTTACAGTTAATGCGATTACTAATCCTATTATAGAAATGATAACTATATCAAGTTTAAAGTATACTGACATTATGATCCCTAGTACAAAAAATGGCATTGTAAATGAGTTTCCTATTAGTTTTAAATTCATTGCAATACCTAGTGCTGGTAACATTGCTCCTATTACATTAAATACATGCAATACACTATCATTCATAACACTTAACATTCCAGACACTGCATCTGGACCAAAATATACTACTAATGTAGCTGGTATAAAACTAAGTAAAAATAACACTATTTGCGGTGGTATTGTATTTATGAGACTAAGTGAATCTATATTTCCCTTTTCTACCTCTCTATCAGCCCAATGAACAAAAAATGAGTTGATTGTCATTTTTCCTATCCATAATACTGTAGCTATAGTTCCAAGTGGAACTGCGATTGCCATAGCAGTTGATACATCTAAACCAGAAGTTATAGCTAATGCAGTACCTGCATATCCTGCAAATGATGGATCCCCCATTTGAGCTCCACCTGCTGATATAAATCCTAAATATATAACATTTATACCTGCACCTATTAATGCTCCCTCTAAAGGTTGTCCTAATATTATTCCTGTTATTAGTCCTGCTACTAAAGGCCTATTAAATGTAAAAAATCCAACATAAGTAAACCATGGACTCCATGAAATATAGTAAAATAACCCTATTAATACCGCTTGAAAAATCGTAACATGCATATAAATTCCTCCTAAATTATAATTTAATTATTAATTATTTCTTTAATAATTTATCTAATGCTATTTGTTTTGCATCAGGAACAATTTGCATAAAAACATTCACACCACATCTTATAAGCTCTATAAATGCTTCTCTTTCTTCATCAGAAACTGAAATATTTTTATATAATTGTTTTCTTCCTTGCCTTGCACCCATTCCTCCAAGATTTAACTCCTTAATTCCAATTCCTGCTTTTACAAGGCTAAGGACAGTCATAGGAGCTTTAACTAAAACCAATATTTTCTCACCATCGTCATCTTTATTTAAAATTTCAACTGCATCATCTACTCCATATATCTCCACTTTAAGTGAACTAGGTGCTGCAGATTTTAGAACCATTTGCATAAATGAATCTTGTGCTACTGCATCGTCTACTACTATAATTTTAGTTGCCTTTGTAATTTTAGACCATGCAGTTGCAACTTGACCATGAATTAGCCTATCATCAATTCTTGTAAGAACAATATTTAACATATATAATCTCTCCCTTTTTTGATTTATTTTAATAATGTATTTAATTCATTAAATAATTCTTTTACTCCCATAACTCCTGCTTCCATGCAATGCCTAGTCAATTCATCTAACTCATAAGATTCTCTCATAGTAATTGCCTCAAGTAACATAGGTAAATTAACGCCTGTTATACATTTAAATTTAATATCACTTACTTTATTTGAATTTAAAGCAACAACATTATAAGGACTTCCACCTAACAGATCTGCCAGTACTAAAACACCTTGACCACTTTCTAATAATTTAATTGATTCTCTAACTTTGTCTCCTAGTACTTCGATACTATCTCCATGTTCAAGTCCTAAAGTTAATATCTTATCTTGTTTTCCTACAATAAGCTCAGCACTTTTTAATATTTCTTCTGAAAATTTTCCGTGAGTGACGAGTAAAATTCCTATCATAAGATTCACCTCCTCTTGTTTTTCTTTATCCGATAGCTAGCATCTGTAACACTCCCACTTCTTAAAGTGCGAGATAACGGCTGCACGCTCCTGGATAAGTCAAACTAAATTCAGCTGAAGTATAAAACTCCACCTGAAAAGTTTCACTTTATGCCTTATATACAAGCAACTATCGTGCCAATAATTAACTTAAAGTGTCTCACTATATATAGCATAATATTTGACGCCTTCTAAACACTATGTCCTTACACATTTTTTAGTTAATACAATATTTTTCATCATAAGAAAACTTATTTATTGGATAATTTAATATTTAGAAATCAGCATATGTATTCAATGTGTATTTAATGTGTATTTAAGAAAAGTCTAAATGTAAATACACATTTAGACTTTTTAATAGTATTATTATATTTTTATCAATTACAGTAACTTTAGCTTACTGCTAAATCTCTTCTTCACTTTTAATATTATTTAAATCAAAATTAATATCCACCATTTCAACTATATATGCTAGTTCACTGTTAGGAATGTGTATTCCAAATACTTCTTCTACTAAAATAAAATTATTTTTTATAACCTCAAAAAGTTGCTCTTTTGCAGATTTGATTTTGGAAAATTTTTTATATGGCAATGTCTCATTTCTTATAACTCTTTCAATCATACATGAACAATGAAATAAAAATTTAATATACATAGCATCATCAATTTCTTTATTATAAACAGACGCTATATTTTTTAAAACTTCATCTAACGTTTTAGACGCTTTTTTAGCACTTAAAAAAGTTAATATTTCTTCTAGCATATTCACAGCATAATCTCTACAATTTGTATTTTCTGGTTCAACTTCCATAGGTGGATTACTTAATTTTATGCTATCTCCAATTAATGAGCTTACATTTTTTACACTTTCAACTAATATATCCATAGTTATATCAGGCATCATTGCTTTTCTAGCCGCTTCAATAACCATTGGAGTGCTAACCATTTTCAACGTTTGTGTTTTTATACCAGTTTTTTCTGTAATTACATCTGAGAATGTGGTTAGGGATCCCATGTCTACTAGTAAAAGAACTCCTCCTTCACAATCCATTTCCTTAACCATATCTATAGCCTTATTTAGGGCTATCTCCACCTTTTCTTCCAATGGCATATCCAATGCATGAATGCAGTTGCAGCCTAAAAGTGTCTTTGTAACTTCTACCATATTCGTTGCAGTCCCATTCCCATGAGCAATAACTAAAACTTGAATATTTCCATATGCTCTTTTTGTATTTACTGAATATAAAAACATAGTTATAAATGCTACCTCATCATTAGGCACTTTAATTAGAAATTGTTTTTCAATTTTCAATTTTATTCTTTCAGCTATATTGTATTCATTTATATGCTCCCTATAAGAACTTTCTATATTTGGATAAATTGTTACATTTCCTAATTTCAAACGTTCTATAAGGGTTTCAATATGCAGCGCCAGGCTATAAATTAACTTTGTATCTGTACTAGTAGCGAAATAATCTTCATTTTCAAAAAATGATTCTTCTATAATATTAACGATTTCAGGAGTTACAATTTTTGATAAAACTTCTTTATTTATAGTTAAATTTTGAGACTTTTCTGATAGCGGTGAGTTATTAAAACGATCTCGAATTTGACTATTTATATTCTCCCTAATTTGATTTACAGACAAGCCATCTTCATAAAATTTTTGTGCTCTTTCTAACATAACATCATAGAAGTCTTCTTCAGTATTATATTTATCATAAAGTAGTAAGCCATTTAAGTTATCATCAAATTCCTCATTGGAGCTATTAAATGTTATAGACTCAAAGTCATTTAAATCAAAATATTTAAAAAGTTCTCGCCTTTTATCCTCAATTGTAAATAATCCTTCTTTAAAGCGCTGTGAAAGCTGGGATAACTTCACGTGTACGTATTTTTGATCTTGTGTTATATATTCAACAAATGCATTGGCACAAATAAGCTGGATATCATTTTTCAGTTGGCCTATGTTGCCTGGACATTTATAAAGCAGCAGCACTTTTAAAACTTCTTTCGATACTTTTAATTGAGCTTTAATTTTAAGACACTCGTTTTTAAAAAATTCATAAATAAGTTTCATTCTCTCTTTTAAGGAACGTTCATCTAAACTTGGTAGTTTAATAGTTACTGGAATTCTTCTTAAGAAAGTACTTAGTATAGTCGATTTAGGCTCTTCAGTAGTAGCTGCTATAAACAATATATTAGCTCTTCTTGTATTTTCAGATTCTCCTAATCTACGATAGCTACCTCTATCAATTAATGAAAATAACATTTCTTGCCCCTCAGGTGGTAAACGATGAACTTCATCTAAAAATAGAATTCCGTTATTAGCTTCATCTATTAATCCCTTTTTTTCTTTATCAGCTCCTGTAAATGCACCCTTCGCATATCCAAACAGATGTGATAATAATAATTGAGAGTTTTCTGCATAATCCGCACAATTGAAAATAACATATGGCGCGTTAGCTTTCAGAATCCCTACATTTATAGCATATCTATACATCATTTCTGCAAAAGTAGTTTTTCCAACCCCCGTGGGCCCAATTAATAATGTATGTAAGCCATTGGTTGGATATAATATTGCTGCTTTTGCCTGTTTAATTTGTGATTTTAAAGAATCCCTATTTCCTATTATATTTTCAAATATATCCCTAGTTTTAATTTTTGTATTTCCCAAATTACTATTAACTTCATTATTATTATAACTTTCTATTATATTCTTATTTTGCGACTCTAAATTCAGCTCTTTATTTATAATTTTTCTAAAGAAATTATATTCTTTTATTATTGGTTCATTTATCTCTATTTTATAGGTAGCTTCTAGATAATCCTTATCTAAATATAATACAGGCTTGCCCAATATCTTAATTGCTTTACCTTCATTTACAAGACAGTTTAATTCTTTACTAACATTATTTCTTGATATTTTTAGTTCTTCAGCTATATAACTTGCTTCAAATCCTACTTTCTCTATTAAATCAGTCTCAAAAGCTGCTTCTGCTGTAAGTTGCTTTAGCCTTCCATATACTCTATCTTTTCTACTCAATTTATTATTTTCCAGTTTTATAATCATACAATAGCCCAATCCCTTTTAACATAATTATTCATCAAATTATTTCTACATATTGTAATATATGTATTACCACTCTTATATAATTCTAAATTTAAATTATAATTATATCTTAATTATAATTATCAAAAACTCTCCTCGTTAGCTCTAACTCCAAATTATGTGGTTTAACTCCAGGCAAATCCAAATAAATCAATATTGAAACTTATGAATTAAATCTATATCCTGTTCCCCAAAGGGTTTCAATATACTCTGGATTTCCTGGATCTTTTTCTATCTTCTTTCTTAACTTTTGTATATGGACTGCCACAGTTGCTGTATCTCCGTAATAATCATCTCCCCATATTCTATCGAATAATTGATCTTTAGTGAAAACTATATTTGGATTAGAAGCTAAAAATACCATAAGCTCATACTCTTTTGTAGTAAGAATAACCTCTTTTCCATTTACAAAAACTTTATGTGAATCTGTTCTTATCTCCAATGCTTTATGGCTAATAATATTGAGTTGGGGTCTATTTCCTGATAATCGCTCATATCTAAGCATATGAGACTTTATTCTGGCTACTAATTCTGCAGGACTAAAAGGTTTTGTTAAATAATCATCTGCACCAAATCCTAACCCCTTTATTTTATCAATATCCTCACTTCTTGCTGATACTATTATTATAGGTATTTCATATTTTTCTCTAACTTCTCTTACTATTTCATACCCGTCTTTACCTGGTAGCATTAAATCAACTATTATAAGATCATATGTACCAATAAGAGCTTTTTTTAATCCTTGAATACCATCCTGAATTATTTCCACTTTATAACCATTTAATTGAAGATACTCTTTTTCTAGTTCAGCGATATTTATATCATCTTCTATAATTAATATTTGTTTCATATGCTTCCTCCTCTTTATTATTTATGCTCTTAAATGACACACTGTCAGATATATATGATCCGTATCACTATTTAATCACGAAATAACATCTAAACACTCCTTAGCATTGTACCCCTTGTTGGTATAAATTCAGCTATAGTTCTCTCCATCTGAAAAACTTCACTTTATTGGTATCTCTATAGTAAACGTACTTCCTTTCCCCATTATACTTGATGCATAAATCTTTCCTCCATGAGCTTCTACCATTTCCTTTGCAATTGCAAGTCCTAAACCCGTACTCATAAAGTCTTTGGTACGTTCTGTATCTATACGGTAAAATCTATTAAATATATTTGAAAGTTTATCTTCTGGAATCCCAGGACCATTATCTTTAATTTCTATCTTAATCCATTCATTATTATTACTTAATTCTACTTTAATTATTGAATCTTTTTGCCTTCCATATTTTATAGCATTCCCTATAACATTCCTAATAACTTGATATATTCTTTTTCCATCTATGTTAATTTCTAATTCTTCCGACAACCTATCTTCAAATTTAAATTCAATATCCTTTTCTTTAAGAACAAAATCAAACTCTTCCATAAGATCACTCATAAATGCCTTAAATTTAACTATCCCAAAATTAAAATCTAATTTTTGCATATCTAATTTTGAAAATAAAAACAAATCATCAATAAGGTTATTTATATAAGTAGTATTATTATGAATTATATTTAGATAATTGTTCACTTTATCTGGTGAAGTAACAACACCATCCACTAAGGCTTCAATATATCCATTAATTGAAGTAATTGGTGTTTTTAAGTCATGGGAAATATTAGCTATCAATGCTTTTCTATTTTCTTCATATTCAAGTTTCATCTCTTCAGATTTTTTTAAGGTTTCAGCCATCTTATTAAAATCATATATTAAAATTCCTATTTCATTATATACGTCGTTATCAATTTTCACATCATAGTTACCTCTGGCTATCTGTTCAACACCATCTTTTAACTTCTCTATAGGTTTCATAATTCTTTTTTCCATTCTCAAAGTTATATATATATGAGAGCTTTGATGAATAATAAAAATTATTGCAAAAAATATAGTAATTGCCTTTACATCTACAAATTTAAATATGGAAAAAACAAGTAACATGCTTATTAAAATTCCCGTTGGACGCATCCATCTTAAATATCTATGTATCCTATTAAATTCATTAAATTGTTTATGATGAGAATTATGATGTATTTTTTGATGCTCATAAACTAACTCGTAACGCATTTTATTTAACTCTTTGAGTTTTTCAAAAAATTCCCGATGTTCTTCATCAATTCTATTATGAAAATGAGAATAAACTCTTCCTCTAAACCTTCTAATGCTTTCCACCACCTTAAAATAAATTTCTACCATTGTAATGATTATAACATTCAAATTAACTTTTAATAAATTAAATTAAAACCGACTATTAATAATTCTAATAAAATTATTCTATGATATACTTAAATTTTGATTTGGAACAGAGTTCCTTATTTACTTATTTATTTATAAATGAAAATCTCTAAATAATTGAATTTTACATCAATAATTTAGAGATTTCTGAATTTCAACCCCTCTTTACATTAAGAAATACTCATTTTTCTTAATAGATTTTTCACATCAGTTGCATATATATATTTATCATCTTCTTTAATCATCACTCTAGTGCAACATTTAAAGCATTTATTATCACAATTCGTTGTCTCAAATTGAATTCCTCTACTATTTAGAGCTTCAACTAATTCATTATACTTTCTAGTGTTAGTACAAATAAGATATTTGGGCATTTACTACTATCTCCTAACTTAATTAATTTACCAAACTAAATCTAGTGATCCATTTACAGCATTTTCGCCTTTAGAAGAAATTTCTACTTTCTCAACTTCATTATCTTTATTTGCATATATTTTTAATATAGCATCGCTGTTTTCAGAACATAATAATTCTTTTATAAATTTATGATGCTTATGGAAACCTCTATCATCACTTTCCTTCATTTGTCTTATATGCTCCATTATCTTTTCTTCATCCATTCCTTTATGGCATTCTTTATGAATGTCCTTGATTTCTTTAAATACCTCTTTCAATTCTAAAGAAATAATAGCCTTTTCATCTTTTTCTTCTACTTGCACATTATTTAATAAATTTAATATAAACGTAACTTTTGAAAGTCCTCCTTTTATTCCACCGTGACCGTGCATATTCATTCCATGATTATGCATTCCTCTATGAAATCCATGATGCGGGCACTCCTTTATATTAAATTCAGAATTACTATCATGTTTTACTTTTTTGCCTTCAGCATCTAAATCAACACTTATGTTAGCTTTTGTTTCCCCACTTTTAGTATCAGTTTCAAATTCATTAGAAAATGATAATACTTTTACATCTCCTTTAGTTGCTTCCAATTTTACGCTTCCTTTAAACACTTCTTTTTCCTTCATAGTTTTAAATACATCATATAATACTTTAATTTTATTCATTTATAACGCCTCCCAATATTTTCAAAGATTTATTCCCTTGCTTGTTATGAATTCATTATAAAATCTAATTTTAAAAATCTTTTAAAGCAATTATAAAAATTTTATAAAAAAATAAAAATCCCTCAAAAGGGATTTCTATTTATACTATCTAAGAAAAGCATCAAGGCTTTTCTTCCCAGGTTTCTAATTCTAAATTAACATATATAAATTGACTTATTTAATTACATTTTGCGGAGTACCTTTTAACCATTTTTTTATATTATCAAAAACAATAACTGCTCTCTTTTCGAAAGCTTCCGCTGTTGCAAATGCAACATGAGGAGTAACTATTAAATTATTTGCTCCAAACAATACATGATCTGTAGGAATTGGTGGCTCAATTTCAAATACATCTACTCCCGCACCGGCAATTTTGCCATTATTTAAAGCTTCCGCAAGTGCTGAACTATCTAAAACAGGACCTCGTGCTGTATTTATTAAAATTGCACTTTCTTTCATTAATGATAATTTTTCATTATTTATTAATCCTTTAGTGCTTTCATTTAGTGGAACATGAAGCGATACTATATCACAAGTAGCCATTAATGTATCTAAATCTACAAATTCGATTCCTTCAACATCTTTTTTAGTCCTGCTATAAGCGTATACATCACATCCAAATGCTTTAGCAATTGCGGCAGTTCTCATACCTATAGCTCCTGCCCCTACTACTCCGAACTTCTTTCCTGCGAGTTCAAATCCCACAAGCCCATTCTTCGTTCCACCTTCTCTAGTCACCTTATCACATGGTATAATATTTCTATATAGAGAAATAACCATACCAAATACTAAGTCTGCAACTGCAGCAGTTGAGTATCCAGCACAATTGCATACTAAAATGTCTCTTTCCTTACAGTAATCCATTGCAACATGGTCTACTCCTGTAAACGCAACACAAATCATTTTCAAATTTGGACAGTTTTCTATTACCTCTTTTTTATATGGAAGATTGGATATTACTACAGCATCAGCATCTTTGCTTCTTTCTATTAATGTTTCGGTATCTTCTACTCTTGTATCATAATATATTATGTCTACTTCATTTCCTAAACTATTCTTTGCCATTCCCAATAACTTATCCTTATTTACACCTAATGGCTCTAATATCACTAATTTCATTTACTTCATTCTCCTTTATATATTAATTTATATTTAAAAATGATTTGTTAAAAGCGCTTTATCTATATTATATATGATACATCCCCATCAGAATCTTTTGAATAGATATATGTGAAATTTTTTATTTTAATTATCCTCAGATAAAAAAAGATTCGGATATTTTCTTCTAGAGTATCTAAAAAAACATCCGAACCTTTTTTCATATTAACCAACATATAAGTGATATTTCTGAATGCAATTTCGGAAATAAAATTGAAATATCAGTATATGATGAACTACATGAATTTGCAGATAATATTTGCATATCGTATTTGTTGTTTCAACTTAATAAATCTCAATTTTATTATTATAAATAAGACTTAGTAAGTTGAACATATTTACGAACTTAGTTTTAAAATAACAATGTATAGATTTTGAGCAATATAATTCATTCGTTATAAGAGTGCTTACCTTGCATTGCCTGATGACTTAATACAGATTTTGATGCTTAAAATTTTTAGAACGTATTGCTCATAAATACAACTATCTTTCAAAATCTTTATACATTAAACTTGGCTGTATTCCTTTATTATTCTGATATTTTCCACTGCTATATAAATCATATTCTCCATGGATATCATGATAATATATTTGACATATTTCTACGTTAGGATAAACTTTTATTGGCTGAACGCAAAAAATTTCTAACGTCCAGTAGCCTGAAAATCCAATATCTCCGAATCCAGCTGTAACATGAATAAATAACCCTAATCTACCTGTTGAAGAGCGTCCTTCAAGCATAGGGACATATTTACTAGTACTCGTAAATTCATTTGTTCTACCTAAGTATAATTTACCTGGTTCTAATAATAATCCATCCTCCGGAATTTTTATAACTTTTGTTGGATTTGGAGTTTTCATATCTAAAATATCATTTTCATAAACTAATAATTCATTATGCAAAGACAAATTATAACTATTAGGATTTATTTTTTCCTCATCAAAAGGTTCAATTATTATATTACTACCAATATTTTTTAATATTTCTTTTCCTGATAATATCATTAGTTCTCCTCCAAGCTATATACTTTAATAAATAGTTCATAATGTATTATTTTAATGTATTAAATCTAATAAATTCTAAATGCCTAACCAATAATATCACAATATATAAGAAAATTTATGCATTTAAGATTTCTTTAAACTCAAACAATACTTTTTTAACATTCTCTTCATCTAAAGGCTTATAGCTATTTAAATATCCTGAAGCATCAAGAGCTTCATATGCTTTCTTACTCATTGAAATCCAATTTTCAGGTATATAAATCCACACTATATCCTCATATTTACAACTTAATAAAAAATGTTCTAATCCTCTAAATGCATATTCTTCAATTTCGTGAAGCTCATTTAGAATCTTATAATCCTTAACTATTTTAGAACTTAACTCACATTTATATATGTCTACATAGAAGAAATCAAATTTATTTTTTTTTGCTTTAAAGGCATCCCCTTTTATTATCCGTATTTTTTTATTTTTAGGAAAATTATTATTATATAATTTTATTATTTCTTCACTAATTTCATATACAATTACTTCTTCTACACTATTTTTTTTTGCAATTTCTTGAACTACATATCCAATGCCAAGTCCAATTACACCAACTTTTCCGTGAGCAAAAGAAATTGCTCCATATGAACTTTCAACTGTCTCTGGTGTTAGTTTCATTAAATCACTGCCATTTTTATATAATTGAATTATATCTATATCATATTCTTCTTCATTTTCATACATATAACCTTGTAATTCTTGCTTTATTATGGTATCTTTAACTATTTTATAGTCGCCACAAGTTCCTTGATTAATTAAGTCACTATATCGCTTTATCTCTTGGAACACAAAACTTTTATTATATGGTTTCATAGTTAATTCCCCTTCTTACAATATTTAATGCAAAATCTTTAATAGTTCTATATTATTATAGCACATTTTCCAATTTATGTATAATATTGTATAATTTATTTATTAACATTATATATTCAATAAACCATAATATAATAGCACATTCTTAGACATAATATAACTATTAATATTAACTTTTTATTTTAATATATATATGCTATACTTACTTTAATGATTTAATATCATTAATATTTCATAAAGTAGGTGTTTATATATGAAAAATGTTAATATAAGTGAAGAAGCTTATAATGAATTTAAAGCTTTTTTAGAAGAAAATAAAATAACTGATTTCAATATTAGAATAAATTTTGCTGGTTATGCATGTAGCGGTCCAGTTTTTAACATATCTCTTTCAGAAGCTACTGATGCCGACGAGGTTGAAAAAATGAATGATATTTCATTTATATACGAAAAATCCCTAATAGAACAATTTGGTGGATTTATAATACTTTCTTCTGATGAAAATGAAGGTAATGGCTTAAGTTTAAAGCCTGTTATAGCGCCTGAAGGCGGATGTGGTGGTTCTTGCTCAGGATGCCACTAAAATCATAATAAAAAATGTAGAATAAATGAAGAATATTTATTCTACATTTTTTTGTTGTTCTGAGTTCTTATACCATCTAACATTCCCCTTACAAAAAGCTTAATTCTTACTCTACAGTTAATCACTTTACTTATTTGTACTATCAACCGACTCTATTTTCCACTGCACATTCCCATAGTCATCACTTATTTTATATATACCTTCCAAAAGATCTATCCAATAATGATTTTTTATAACTTTACTTTCCTTATCTTCACCTGTAGCTCCATTTAAATTTTCTTCATTAAATTCATTAAAGTATTCGTATGTTTTTGAAGAAATCTCATACATATATTTAAAAGATTGTAAATCTTCACTTTCTAGCCTTATTTTATTTGATTCATTTTTCATCTCTTTACTTACAGTAGACAACATATACTCCTTTATCTTTTCATTTATATTATTTTCCATTATCTTATCAGTTTTAATTACCTTAGAGAAAAACGGTATTGCATTTTGAGTGTATGCTCTATACTGTTGCCATAATTCTATTATGTCATTAGACATTTCATCATAATTCTTATAAAGCTTTACTAAATCTTCATTTTTTAAACTATTCTCTTCAATTCCTTTAGACAATATATCCATATTGCTTTCATTTCTTTGCTTAAAATCCTCTATCTTAGTATAGGATTCCTGACCTAGTTTATATTTATAATTATTTAATTTAAATACTACATATATATTAAGTATTATACTTACTACAAGAAGTATAGATAAAAACCTTGTATAATCTGTAATTTTCATTCCTTGGGTCAAGAATATCACTCCTCTATACTGTAATTTATTTTAACATATTACCTTATATTTGCCTATTTAAAATTGGTTAATAATTTCCCTATCTAGCCCAGTCGTGTATAGCTTCATTTACCATTTTCAATCCGATATTCCCACCTGAGCTTTCCTTCTTTTCAGTATTTATTCTTTTAATCTCTCCATAAGGATTTTTTAATGATAATTCTTCATTTCCAGATACAACCCATATAGTTTTTTTGTTAATTGGCTTTACTTCAAGCTCTCTTTCTCCAACACCATCTGTAAAATATATTAATACAGCACTTCTTAAATTATTTTCATTTATATACCTAAATACAGGTGTAAATTTCGTAGATCCATTATCTTTGCTTCTCTTTCTTATGTCATTCTCATTTCTTAAGTCATATACTTTTCTAATCTCACTATCACATTCGATAATTGTGATTTTATTCTTAATATTTGAAGTTATAGACAATATCTCCACTAGTATCTTATGCATATCACTGTCCTTCATGCTAGCACTTATATCTATTGCTACAATTAATTCAGTTTGACTCTTAGGTAACCTCCCTCTTAAATCTAATCTTTCCGGCTGTCTTCTATCCCTTCTTGTTATTGTCCTCTTATATCCTGATTTCACACTTGGGAGTATATTTTTAAGAACAAGTTGCCAAGGTATTTCTGCCTTTTCTTTGTACGCTAAAATTATGTTTTCTAATCCTTTTGGAGTGTTTTCATTATAAGCACTTAGAGCCGTTTTCTTAGTCAAATTGCTAATATCTTCATCACTTATTTGAGCACTTTCCCACAAATCATGGACTTTTGACATATCCACTTCATATTTCGAATCATCATCTTTATCAACTTTATCTTGCTTTATTCTAGACTTAATTGATTTATGAATTTCTTCTGCATATTCCTCGACACTTCTATTTTCCTCAAGTGATAAATTATATTCCATGTTAACTGCATAAAGCCTTTTGCTAAAGGGTGGTAAATCTTTTATATACTGATTAATTGAAATATCTAAAGCAACATTTACCGCTTCTTTACTAAATCTATCCTTCAATTTTCTTTCTCTTTCAAAATGAGAATTCATTATATGATATATTTCATGTTTAAATAATGCTGCCATTTCTTTTCTATTACAATCCAAAAATAAAAATGGATTAAAATACATCTCGAATCTATCACGCTTTGGAATAGTTGATATTGGCGCTGTTAAGGTAGTATTTATTTTCCGTTGAACTCTAAGCATGAATTGCCCAAAAAAAACATCTTGAGTTTGCAACAAATATAATATAATATCCTCTACTAGCTCAAAGAAATTTCTTTTATAATTATCACTAAATTTATCATCTTCACTCAATTGATAGGCTTCTTTTAAAAGTTGCTGTCTTTTTTCTTCAAAATCCATATACAAACTCAGCCTCCTTCCAAAGCTTAATTAAAAACTTTTATATCTTAACTCATCAACCAAATATATTAAAAAATGCTTCTAAGAACTCTTCAGTACCTAGTAACTTTTCATATAGTCCACTTTCCTTATAATCTCTTTTTATTTCCTTCATAATACCAAGTCTCAAATCTCTTGGATATAAATTTAAAAGTTCTGAAAATAGCCTTAAATTCCTTTCTATCGGCATATTTTCCAAATACCTTAACGAATTTTTAGACAATATGTATAATCTAGAATGATTTTCCTTTTCTATTTTTTCCTTTAGATCAAAATTTAAAATATCACTGCTGAATATATCTTCAACCTTTACTAAAGGTGTTTTTAGGTTTATCAAAAAGTTTCCAAAATCATTTGCAATGCTAATCCCAACATTTCCTTTTACAACATTCAGTAGAGTATCTAAAGAGTATTTTCCCTTATTTTTTACAAATACCTTATATGCTTTTGATACTCTCTCCCAGCTTCTTGGAGTAGCCTTTATTGTTTCTTCTGAATCAGGAGTATGAAGATATTCAGGAAATGTAGACAAAAATTCTATGATATGTTCATCTATATTTCCATCATTACTCATTCCCCACTTAATCCATTCTTTAATATCCGAGTCTAACTTTACCCAGACAAATCTATCTTCTTGAGCTGGGTCCATATCAACAACATCATATTGACTATTATTAAAGCCATCATTTTTATTAGAAGGATTCATTGCAGCTATTACTTTAACTCTCTCATCCAAAATATATCCATTAATCTCTCTATTTAAGATAAGATTCATAAGTTCTTGTGCTACGGCATGATCGCATCTATTCAATTCATCTATAAATAAAATAACATCTCTATTTATATCTTCATCTAATGCTTTTTTGATTTCAATTAGCTTACTATGTGTCGCATATATAGTCGTCCTATTTTCAACTACAGGTAGTCCTCCTATTTCCCCTTCCTTTAGCAAGTTTGCATCTATTGTAACAAGATAATATCCATTTTCTCTTGCTATACGCTTAACTAATGAAGTCTTTCCAACTCCACTTTCTCCTATAATTAAAGGCACATCATTTGATGCGACTACTAAATCTACTGTATTTAAACACTCTAAATAATTCAATCTTTTCGCCTCCATTCTTATATAGATAATTTATAATCTACTAGCAACTTTTTGGCATTCTTGCTTCCATATTCTCTTACAAAATTAATTTTATCCATTTCCAAAACCTCTAACTCTAAGAAATCTTCAATATACTTCTTACTAATATCTTCTTCTTTGATTTTTTCTTGAAGCACATCAATTACAAGTTCTACATCTATGCTTTCATAAATATACTTAACTACATTTATATTTTCATATATAAATTTCTTTATTTCATCTAAATCATAGTTGGAAATATAATTTATAGCTTCTCCATTTAGCTCTATTGCCTTTATTTTCGCCTTAAGGCTTGGATTCTTTATAAATCTAATTGCTACATAGTAGTTTTCTATAGCCTTAAGCTGAATTTCTTCAGAAGGATTCTCTATATATTTAATTGCATCATAGTCCCTACTAACAGCTAATAATTGAAGTTCCTCGCTAGGATTCTCTATAAATTGTATAGCCCATCCTTTAGTCTTAATAGCTTCCTCTATCACCTTTTTAGTAGGATTATTTATTAACTCTAAAGAGTTCCACAAGCTTTTAACACACATTATAGCAACTTCTTCATTAATGTCTTTAATATATTTTGCTGACAGCGGGGTATTTGCAATAGCTTGTTTTTGCACTTCCTTACTCGGGTTCTTAATATATTTAATATTGTTACCATTATTCTTAACAATAAATAACTCTAATTCCTCATCAACTTTGTCTATTTCCTGAATATATTCAGGATTGTTTCTCAATCTCAATAATAGTTGATCTCTATCCATTTTTATCTCCTTATCATATATATTAATTTCGTACTATATTATTTCTATATAAAACATTATACTTGATATTACTGACATATTCACTATGCTTGATTAATAAATACAATATCCCCTTCAAAATAAAAAACATAGCTGCAGATATTTCTTTTAAATATTGAAAATCTACAGCTATATTTTAAACTATTTGAACAACAAAACATAATTTTCCTTATGAACTAAATATACAAAAACTCTTAATCTGTATATTTTTCAATTTCTCTTTTAACAGAAAACAATAAACTATTTAGCTCCCAAACTTCCCCATCTTCTATTAACTTATTTAAAGTTTTTTGGAATCTGGCTGCCTCTGTTTCCTTACCTAGTGAAATTAAAGTTAATAGTAAATTCATTATATTTGAAATTAAATGTGATTTAACCTCAAATAATTTTTGTGCATCCTTAATTTCATCTTTGATTTCTAACATTTCTTCATCTAATCTAAATGCTGCATCTGCAGATCTTTTAAGTTTTTCCTTTAATTGTTCTGGTATATGTTGCTTATATTTGTAATTAAGAGAATGTTCAATAGTTGCCCAGAAATTCATTGCTAATGTTCTTATTTGAAATTCAGCCAAAATTTCAACTAGTCCTTCTGCCATATTTACAGGATATTTTATTATCATATGATAACTTCTATAACCACTCTCTTTAACATTCCTTACATAATCCTTCTCATAAAGAATCTGCATATCTTTACGTTCTCTTAATATCTGCACTACTGTGTCTATATCATCAACAAACTGACACATTATTCTTATTCCTGCAATATCCTCAAGTTCATATCTAATCCTATCTATTGGTATTTCAAATTTGTTAGCTTTTTCTAACATACTTGATACTTCTTTTACTCTTCCTGTTACAAACTCTATAGGTGAATATTCATTTTTTTTTCTATATTCTTTTCTAATTGATTTTAACTTAACTTTCAGTTCATCTACTGCTTGCTCATAAGGCATTAAGAAAACCTTCCAATCATTCATTGCCATTATATCACCCTTTAATACATTACTATCATTTCTCAATTTCATCCTTATCTATTATATCAAAAACTTTAAATTAAGTGTAATTAATAATAAATAAACTATTTAAAAAATATTCATAGACTATTTATGAATGCTTTTAATATGTTATAATCAATGTATAATATAGAATTTTATTCTAGATTGCATTTTTAATGGGGTGACTGAAAATGAGTGATACGAGTATATTAAATCATCTTTTTGACAAACAGATAGTCTGTCCTGTTTGTAATTCACATTTTAAAGCTAAAACAGTTAAATCTAAGTCACCACGAGTTATTTCTAAGGATTCAGATTTCTTTATAAGATACTCTGTAGTAAATCCGTATTTTTATGATGTATTAATATGTAATTCATGCGGCTACGCTGCAATGAGATCAGATTTTGAAAAACTAAAATCACATAAAAAAGAACTTGTTTTAAGTAACGTAACACCAAAATGGAAACCAAGAGAATATCCTCATATTTTAGATGAAAAATTAGCAATTGAGCGCTATAAATTGGCTTTATTAAATGCTATGCTTATTGATTTGCCAAATAGTACAAAAGGTATGATTTCTCTAAAAATTGCTTGGTTGAATAGATTATTGGATAATAATATTCAAGAAACTTTGTTTTTAAAGCAAGCTCTCGAAGGATTCAACACTGCTTATATGACTGAGATTTTTCCTATATATGGCTTACAAAGAGATTCTTTAATGTATCTTTTGGGAGAATTAAACCGAAGATTAGGAAATAATCAAGATGCATTACAATGGTACTCTAAAACTATTGTTAATACAAATTCTTCTTATAAAATTAAAGAGATGGCTCGCGTTGGAAAAGATTTAATTAAAACTGCCAACACATAAAAATATATTTTTATTTATCATTTCAAGGGGGAATATAACATGGGATTTTTTAACAAAAACAATAATAAAAATACTACTATGACAGAAACTATTGTATCAAATGTTTCTAACAGTGGGGAAAACAATACTAACGCTAGTCAGAAAAATTTAACTAACATCAATGATTTAAGAGAAAAAGCCGTTTTAATTGATAGTTCTATAAAAAACGCTTCGTCTACTGCATCAGAATTAGTATCTTCTGCTGAAGCTCAAAGCAGAGAAATAAGTAATGTTAAGAATATCTTATCAGGTTTTCGTGCTAATATGGAAGACTTAGCAATTAACATTACTAATGTTCACATTAAAGTGTTGGATACTGATAAATTGGCTGATACAGGATTAAATACAATAGGAAATTTAGATACATCTCTAAATGAGCTTGAAGACGCTTTCACAATATCAACTTCAACAGTAAATGCTTTAGTATCAAAACTTGAATCTGTAAACAGTATAACTGATTCTATAAGCCAAATCGCAAGCCAAACGAATCTTCTATCATTAAACGCAGCTATAGAGGCTGCAAGAGCTGGTGAAGCTGGTAAAGGCTTTTCTGTTGTCGCAGGTGAAGTTAGAAAACTTGCAGAAAACTCAAAACTTGCTGTTCAAAGTATAACTAGTATACTTGAAGAAATTAAAATAGACATATTAAAAGCTTCTAATGCAATGAATTCTGGTAATTCAGCATTAACAACTCAACATAACTCACTACAAGAAGCTAAAACTAGTTTTTCCGATATTAAAACTTCTATAGAAGATGCCACTGAAGAAATTAGCACTTGCATAGAAAATTTGACTACTGCTTCTGAGGCAAAAGATACTGTTATTAATTCAATTGATAACGTAAGCGTTCTTTTCAAAGAACATGAATCTTTATCAAAAGAAATTATTACAGATCTTAATAGCCAAGAAGATGCTATTAAAAAGATGAGTAATTCAATAGAACATTTATCATAGATTTTAAAATCTATTTATTAATAAACAATAGAAAGCTATCTAATATTTTCAATTAGATAGCTTTTATTATTTCAATTATGCTATAATTTTTACTCTTCAATAGAAATTATATAGCTACAGCTAAATTCTTTTCCTTCTTCTAGGAACATTATTCCTTCTTTATCCTTAAAGTCTCCATTAAAATCGCCATAGTCAGCATGACCAAACCAAGGTTCTATACATACAAATGGAGCGCCATCAGCTGGAGCCCATATTCCCATGTAAGGAAATCCATCAAACTCCACACTTAAAGACTTATTATGATTCTTTGATTTTATTGTAATTTTATTTGATTTTAAATCATCAAATACTAATGCGTCATCTTTAAATATATCTTTTTTAAGTTCAATAATATCACTATTAGTTAAATAATCTTTTTTCTCATGAGTAAAATATGTATTCCTATCAAAACACATAATTGAGCTATCCTCTCTCTCATTAAACTTAAGATAATAATCCTCTAATATCTCTGTTTTTTCAATTGGACACATAAATGCTGGATGAGCTCCAATTGAAAAATAGATTTTTTTATCATCCAAGTTGATAACTTTATAACTTACCTTTACACTATTTTCTTTAATATCATAAGTAACCTGCAAAGAAAACTTATATGGATATACTTCAAGACTTTTATCCGAGAACTTTAACTCAAAAGTAATAGATTCATTGCTTTGACTTAGCAAGGTAAATTGAGAAATTCTTGCTAATCCATGAGATGGTAATTCATATTCCTTTCCATCAACTCTATACTTAGAATCCTTTAGCTTGCCTATTATAGGAAATAAATGTGGTGCGTGGTATTTCCAATATTCCGGATTCCCATTCCAAAGATATTCAGTACCTTCCTTCTTACCTGTTATAGAGTGTAGTTCGCCTCCATGTTCACTAACAGTAATTTTAATTTTTTCATTTTCTAAGGAATAAATCATAAAACGTCACTCCAAATCTTATTATAATTATGTAAAGAAATATAACCTACTTATTCCAGTTGTATTTATAATAATATATAAATACAATTACCTACTTGCTTATTATTCAGATTAATTTTAAACTCCAACAAATTTTCTATTTATATTTGTTGAATTAAATTTCATTCTATATTTATCTGCATCATAATATCTTTTTAGGATCAAAATTCAAATAATCTGCTGATGTTAATATATATTCTACTCCATCTAAATATCCATTCAATACTTTTCCAAGTAGTACTGGACCATGCAAATGTCCATATATAACTTTTTCTACACTGTATTCTTTAATCATTCGTGTAAATTCAGATTCCTCAAATTTATCATTTGTAGGAGGGTAATGAAGCATAACAATTATCTTTTCAAATCCACTATTTTTCGCAGCATCTAACGAAAGTTTCAACCTTATTTGTTCTCTGGTATATATTTTTTCATCTTTGCTAGTATATTTATCCCCTCCTGGGCACATCCATCCTCTAGTCCCACATATAGCATAATCTTCATAAGTATAAAAATTATTTTGGAGAAACTTAGTATTTTCATACATCTTATTTAATTTCGATATGCTCCCCCACCAATAATCATGGTTTCCTTTGCTTATAATCTTTTTACCTGGTAATTCATTTATCCAGTCCAAATCATATTTACTATCATTCTCTTTTAAAGACCAAGATATATCTCCAGCTATAAGCACCATATCTTTTTCAGTTATTTTTTTAAGCCAATTTTCTTTTATTTTATCAGAATGCGCTTTCCACTTATCTCCAAAAATGTCCATTGGCTTTTCAACATTAAAACCTAAGTGTAAATCTGAAATAGTATAAAGTGCCATTTTCTCACCTTCCGTGTTTCTTCTGTCTATAATCTCTTCTTATCCAAATCAGTAAGAAAAGCAATTACATGAGCTACTGCTTCATATAATTCCGTAGGAATTTCATCTCCAACATCTACATTACACAATAAATCAGTTAGCTCTTTATTGTATACTATTGGTACTTCGTTTTGCGTTGCTTTTTCTATTATTTTATCTGCAATATGCCCCATCCCAGCTGCTGTAACTACTGGTGCATCGCTATTAAATTCATACTTTAATGCTGCGGCTTTCTTCCTCTGATTCATATTCCTGTACACTCCTAACCAATATTTTCAATAGTGCCAAAATGTACAATTAAAGCTAAAATTCCTTACGATCTAAAAGCATTATAATTAAGACTCCTTCATTGCACATTAACTGCGTATTTTAAATGAATACACTAATTATTATACCTTAATATCGATAGCAGAAATAGTTAAATCGTTAAAGAAATTTCTACAACTTACTAAGTCCACAGGCTTTTCTTTCATGGATACACTTATATTAACAAACAACCCAAGTGTTGATAACCCATCTGCTAATTTAGATTTATTATTGTTTAAAATAGATGCAAAATGACTTTCACATTTTAAATTTACATCAATTCTGTTATCTCTTAATGTCAAATATCCATCGACCTCTCCTAAATTAGCTGTTTTAACACTAACAACCATTTTAGCATTAGTCTTATCTATTTTTTTACCATCTTTTCTATTATCCTTTATTATTAGTTTACATGGATATTCTTGGCTATTTGCATTTATAGGAATATTTAAATAATAATACTCATTGCTTACGGAATTGAATACCTTAATATCATTTATATTATTTTTTATTAAATCCATTATTTTTTCATATCCTGCATCCTTTAAATCCACATGTGCTATTAAGTTCTTAACTATATCCCTTACTCCATCTATCTTGAATTTCATATCAGCTTTTATAGCTTCTTTGCTATCTAAATTACTTCTTAATAGTAAATCCTCATTTTTTAGATCAGCAAAGTTTTCCTTAAATGATGTTGACAATTCCTTAGGCTGTATATTTCCACCTTTATCATTAGATACTGTTTCTTCATAGTGATCTTTTCCTTCAATTCTATTATTCAATAATTTATTGAATTCTTTATATTCACTATCAGTAAGTTTAACTTCCCTGCCTTCAATATTACTTAATAATATTTCTAATTTATTTTTATTTGATGATTCTATAAGACTTTGTGCTTGTGTCCTGGGTTCACTATCAGTTGTGATACTATTACCCATTGTTTCCTTTATTAGCTCAACTATTTCTTTATTATTTAATTTTTCAACTAACGAAGGTGAAAGATTTACTTTTTGAGTATTTAAGTTATTTTTCTCATTATCAGCAAACTTTTGAGCTATATTTAATTCACTATCTTCACTTCCTGCTAATGTTTTTAATACATCCAGAACATTTATTTTCCTATTTGAAGGATCATTCTCATTATACAACTTCGATGCTATTGCTTTAGTTGTATCTGTAGTATTCTTCATCAGGTCAATTTCTCTATCTATTGTTTTATTTTTAACTACAGTCTCAAGGTTATTATTTGGTGATTCTATAAAATTTAATGACTCATTCATCTTTTTTAATATTTGCTCTATTGATGAATTTCCTTTAAACAACTTGTTAAAACTATCTATACTTTCTTCCGAAAAATCCAAATTATTTTCTATAAATGTAAGTATATCGTCTTGTGACATATTCTTAAATTCATTCAGGAACTTGGTAAGCATCTCTTTAACAGCTTGACCTTCCTCACTATTTCCAGATATATTTTTACTTTGAAGATATGTTTGAATAAATGCATCTATTTCCTTTGGATTTGAACTTATCTTTCCATTAAATTGAATTAATCCTTTAATTAAATTAATATTATCTCTAGTTAGAGGAAGATTACGCTTAACCATCTGTTTTAAAATATCAATATCTTCCTTTGAAAGGCCTTCTTTATCGATTATTTCCTGAAAGCTTTCATCACCAGTTGATTTTTCATCTACAGAATCTTCTACTAGTTTTAATTTTAACTTCCCATTTTCAAATCCGTTTACTTGGAACTTAACTAACTTAAGATCATCCAAATTGATATTTCCCTCAAGCTCAGCAATAAATTGCCATCCATCTGATAACTTGACTGTAATATCTTTTCCATCTCCCTTTGCAACTACTCTTCCTGTAAAGCGTTCCCCTACTTCAAAAGTTAACTTGCTAGAAATTTTTTTTGTATTTATATTATATCCATTATTTATATTCCAAATTCCTGGCATATTATCTTCTCCCCTACTAATTTCATTCGTACTTTCCCGATCACTCTATTATACTTATCGTATGAACATAGCATAAGTTAACTAAAAAATTAAATGTTATTAATTACAATTTAGATATTCAGCATGATTAATCTATTATAATATTATCCGAGTACACACCTATTCGATATAACATTATAGCATTTATACTTGCAAATTTTAAGGTTATAAAAAATAAGGTGAAGCTTCCGTTTTAAAGAACCCTCACCTCTATCATTATCTTATTAAATTCACTTAATAATTTATTTGTATTCTTTAACTTCTTCTTCTCCGTTAAGTACTCTAATTACGCCTTGTGCTAAAGCAAGCATTTCATCTTCACCTGGATAGATCACCATAGGTGCTATAAAGCCTACTCGTTCTCTTATTAGATTAACCATAGGCTTTCCATATGCCATTCCCCCAGTTAAAATTATAGCGTCAACATTACCGTTAAGTACTGTTGCTGCCGCACCTATCTCCTTTGAAACTTGATATCCCATAGCATCATGTACCATCTTAGCCTTTGGATCTCCATCTAGTGCAGCACTTTCTACAACCCTAGCATCGTTTGTGTCAAGATAAGCTACAAATCCACCTTTTCCTGTTATTTTCTTTAAGATTTCTTCCAATGTATACTTTCCGCTAAAACACATTCTAGCCAAATCGCCTGATGGAACTCCACCACTTCTTTCTGGGGAGAAAGCTCCTTCACCATCAAGTGCATTATTAACATCCACTATTTTTCCTTTTTTATGTGCACCTACAGAAACACCGCCACCCATGTGTGCTACGATAACATTTATATCTTCATAATTTTTAGAGTTTTCTCTAGCGTATCTTTTAGCTACTGCCTTTTGATTTAGCGCATGAAAAATACTCTTCCTAGGAAGCTCTGGAACACCTGACAATCTAGCTATTTCTTCCATTTCATCTACTACTACTGGATCTACTATGAATGCAGATTTGCCAATAGATTTAGAAATTTCATTTGCTATTATAGCACCTAGATTAGATGCATGCTCTCCTTTAATACTTTCCTTTAAATCCTTCAACATGTTATCATTTACATTATATGTGCCACTTAGGATTGGTTTTAAAAGCCCCCCCCTACCTACTACTGCATCTAATTCCTTTATATCTATTTTATTATCTTTCAATATCTTCAATATAACTTCTGTTCTAAAGTTTTGTTGATCAGAGATATGTTTAAATTCTCCTATTTCTTCTGAAGAATGTCTTATAGTTTCTCCAAATACTTCCTTTTCATCCTCAAATACAGATATTTTTGTTGACGTAGAACCTGGGTTTATTATTAATAATTTATAGCTCACACTTTTTCCTCCCTTAAGATTTTATTTTCAATATTCCAATATGACCTGTAAAATTAAATTTTATAGTAATTCAAAAATATTAATTGCTACTGCCATTAATGAAAATTTTGTAGAAAATACAAATATGTTGGCGATAATATTATATACTGTATATCGGATTGTTACAAGAAATAATTACTATATAATTTAAACCTTTTCATCACCTTACTATTATAACCTGAAACTATGTAAATTAACAAATACTTTTTTCATATAATTAGGATATTCATTAAGCTTTTAAATAGAAATCACTTGTGACTTATAAATAATTCACAAGTGATTTTTATTTTACACTTAGTAACTTAATATATTTTAATAGGATATACTATATATTAATAATATACTTTATACTTCATTTTTTTGTTAAATGCTATTAAATTTATACGTATTCCTTCTACTTATATCCTCTTTCTTTATCCAATGCCTCATCTCTAATTTCTTCTCTCATGCCTCGAAGCGCTTCTTCTCTTCTATCATTCTTCTCTTTTAATGTTTCTTGCATTTTAGGATCATCAGTTTTTTCTATCATTTCATCTGCAAGTTCGCAATTCAAGATGGTTCTATCAATGTTATATTGAATTCTATCTACATTATCTTTTCTGTTATCTAGTTTGTTTTTCATAATTGTATCTCTCCTTTGTTTAAATATTAGGATTACTTATATTCAAGTAATTTTCATTTTTTATTATTTACAAGATAATAATTTATTATGTACAAACATATGATACCCGTAAAAAATATAAATACTAATCTGACTTGCCGATACATCATAATAAAATATTATTAATATGTTTGTATGTATTATAGATGAGACTGCCATATATATGATTTATACTTATTTGGCAACAATATTTGAAAGCTTTTATTAGTATTCAAAAAAACAAAAAGTTGTTAACTAAAAGTTTTTACACCTTCAATTAACAACATATTTTGTATAATAAAATTATTTAATTTCTATCTTATTATAGTTTTTCTTTCCTCTTTTAATTAATACAGCACCATCTTGGAAGTCTTCTTCAGTTAAGATTCTATTAACGTCCTCAACTTTGACTCCATTAATAGACAAGCCACCTTGCTCAATTAATCTTCTACCTTCTTTTTTAGATGGAATAATTTTAGTACTTGCCATTACCTCTAATATAGGTAAACCAATTTCTTCTTTAGCTATAGTAACAGTTGGAACATTTGACATATCAGCTCCACCAGCAAATAATGCTGTTGCTGCTTCTTCTGCCTTCTTAGCTTCTTCTTCTCCATGAACAAGTTTAGTTATCTCATACGCAAGAACTTTCTTAGCTCCATTTATCTCAGCTCCTTCAAGCGCACCTAATCTCCTCACTTCATCCATTGGTAAGAATGTCAATAATGCCAAGCATTTTTCAACATCTGCATCATCTACATTTCTCCAATATTGATAAAAATCATATGGTGAAGTTTTTGCAGGATCTAACCATAATGCTCCTCCAACAGTCTTACCCATTTTTTGTCCTTGACTATTTGTAAGTAAAGTACAAGTCATAGCCATAGCTTCCCCTTGAGCTTTTCTTCTTACAAGTTCAACTCCAGCTATCATATTAGACCATTGATCATCTCCGCCAAGCTGCATTTTACAGTTATATTTTTGATTTAATTCATAAAAATCATATCCTTGCATTAACATATAGTTAAATTCTAAGAATGATAATCCTTTTTCTAATCTTTGTTTAAAGCATTCTGCTGTTAACATTCTGTTTACAGAAAAGTGCACTCCTACTTCTCTTAAGAAATCAACATAATTAAGATTTAAAAGCCAATCAGCATTGTTTGCTAATATTGCCTTACCATCAGAAAAATCTATAAATCTCTCCATTTGTTTCTTAATAGAATCTACATTATGCTGAATATCTTCTTTAGTAAGCATTTTTCTCATATCAGTTTTACCACTTGGATCTCCAACCATGGCAGTTCCACCACCAATTAAAGCTATCGGTCTATGTCCTGCTCTTTGCATATGAGCCATAAACATCATTGCTATAAAATGTCCTACATGTAAGCTATCTGCTGTAGGATCAAAGCCTATATAGAAAGTTATTTTTTCATTCTCCAATAATTTTCTTGTTTCTTCTTCATGTGTAAATTGTTTTATGTATCCTCTCTCTAATAGCTCATCTAATACATTTGCCATTATAGTACCTCCTAAAATTTTCTTATTTGAGTTAATATAAACTAATTGCAGATTACAAGTCCAGATTATAAAAACTATACGTATTTCTCAAAAAATATATTTTAGCTTCATAAATTTATTAAACTTTTCATCACAACTTTTTGTTACATAAGTTTTTAACTTATGCTGCATTTCAGGTTAATAAAGTAATATTATTCTAAATTTCATATTAGAATTACTTATTATAGTATATCCTCAACCTTAAATTTTGGCAATAATTCATATTTTATATACACTTATTTAGATTTAAACTCCATGTCATTTAATTTCAATGCTCGGCAATATCACCTTGAAACTATGTTCTGCTCGTGAATTAATAAATTTAACTCTGCCTTTCCCTTTAAAAGAATTTTTAATAATTGTAAATCCTCTTCCGCTATTTAAAAATCTTCTTTTCTCATCTAAAGAAATTAGTTTTTCATATAACCAAATATTTCTTTTATTATAATTGGTTCTTTGCCCTTTTACATTTTCATCTATGAACTCACCAGGGCTTGAAATAATAATTTTATTCCTATCTATAATTATTTCGATTATTTTATTCAAATCAAAGTATTCTCTATATAGAACTGCATTCTTTATTGCTTCAATTATTGCTTGCATTGGATAATTCTTTGGTAATATATCTTTTATTTTTTCTTCTGCACTATCTATCATAGATAAAAGATTTCCTTGAATTATGTGCAATTCTCCATTGGTTTTTTCTAACTTATTAATGATTTTTATCATATTGTTAGGAATATATATATAATTCTTATCAGAAAATACAAGCAATCCTCCATATGTGCATTTAAGAGGTGCGCCTTCTTTATGTTCAAAGGCTATTCCTGCACTTAACAGTAAAAATCTCTTATTTTCTTCATTAATTTCTATACCCTTTTTGCTGAAATATTTATTAACCAATTCCATATTTAGAATATCAATGCTACTTTTTATAAGAGGGCATGTTTCAATAGTTAAGCTTAGATTTTCCTCAAATAATACAATTAATTCTTGCTTTCTCATTACATCTGTAGTAGAACCTCTCCTTATATAAAAAGCTCCATTATCCCTAACTTGATATGGCTTTTGTCCCCCATCATAAATTGATATTACGCCTATTTTCTTATTTTTAATCTCTACAAAATCAACTTCTATTGGTATTGGAGGCTCACATCTTGTCGTTATTATTTGCTGTATCTGCTCTTCTTTAAACATGTCATTTTCTTGTATGCCTATAATATTCTTGGTTTTATCTTCAACTCCAACAATTATATATCCTCTTCCCCCACTCGAATTAGCTATGGCACATATATCTTTAGTTAATTCTTTCTTACCTGTCTCACAGAAAAGCTCTAGTTTCAATTTAAAATCTAACTTTGTTCCTTCTTCTCTTTTTATCAAAGATAGTAACTTTTTACTATCCATAATATACCCTCCTTATATATTTATTAATAAATACCACAAGTTACAAAATATTTTACCGGATGCTTTAAAGATAATATAAATTTAGCCAATAACTACTTTTTAATTTAATAATAATTTTTTTACTTATCCACTATAAAATATTATTAGCCTAAATAATAAAAAAGCATTCTTATTAATATAAATAAGTTTGCTTTATAATATTATTATTAGATTTTAAATATATTTCCACTCAGAACTCTATTCTTACCACTTTTTTTAGCTTTATATAATAAATCATCAGCCTTACTTATAAGTTCATTTAAGTCTGTACCATTTAAAGGGAAAAATGAAATTCCAAAACTTGCTGTTATAGACTCATCTCTACCGTTACAATTTATTTTACTACCTTCAATTGTACGTCGTATAGCTTCAATTTTGGTATACACATTATCCTCACTAGTAAAATCTGAAATATATAGAATAAATTCTTCCCCTCCATATCTGGCGAAGATATCATTTTTATCTATTCCACACTTAACAATATTAGCTGTGTTAATCAAAATCTTATCACCAAATTGATGACCATATGTATCATTTACCTTCTTAAAATCATCTATATCTATCATTACTATGGCAAATTTATCGTTTAATTTTCTATTATCATTCTTTTCTAAGAATTCAAAAAAGTATTTCCTATTATATATTCCAAGTAGAGGGTCTCTTTGATTTATTTTTTCTAATTCTTTATATAGCAAAGAATTTTCTATTGCAATCGCAATCTGGTTTGCAATTGATCTAAGGAAAAGTTTAAGCTCTATGTTCATAAATTTATAGAGATTATGTTCTACTACTATATATCCAATAAATTTTTCTCTCAGCTTTATTGGCGATCCCATAATTGAATGTATGTCTATTTTATGTTCTCCAGTCTGCTTCAAAGGCTTTCTGGAATTAACTAAGAATTCCTCTCCATTGTTTATATGAACAAACTCCTTAGAAGTTAGATTTATATTCATATTCTCAATATTGCTTGCCTTAACTATTAACTCACCATTTTCTATCATAAATATGGTTGAATATGTAACTCCTAGTATTCCAAGAATCATGTCATTAATTAGAGATATTAAATTATCACTGCTAAAAAATGTATTTATATATTTACTTACTTCTATTATATTAGATAAAGAATCTATGCTCTTTTCTAGTCTTACGTTTTTCTCATTTAGTTCTTGTATATGTTGTTCTGAAAACTTCTGATATGTTTCATATTCTATCTTTAGCGATTTATACAGCTTCTCATAATCCTGCATTTGTCCCACCATCCTCTAATCATACGAACTCCATGATTATATAACAACTTAAATTTACCATTATTTTATACTTAATACAATTATACTACAAGTAATAAAATAATTGAATACAATTACTTCAAGCTGTTTGTAAATTTTACTATATCTTTAAATTGCATATGCCAGCATGTACACGCCATAAAAAATCATAATAAGGTTAATTATAATTAGTTTTTTATAACGATTTTTACTATATTCTTCATCTCTCTTCAATTACTAGGAAAATTTTCATGAATTGCATCTTTCAATTTAGGATAAACTAATATTACAAAATTAATTTTACAAGGAGACAAAATAATGAGATTTATACAATGGCTTTTAGGTGTATTTATATTTTTATTGATATGTACACTATTTATACAATTTGGTAATTCGGTATTAAATATTGTATTACTTATTTCACTAATTATATTTGGTATAAGATTCTTAATTCAAAAGTATACCAATCGTTATTAGTTTCTAAAAGTTTAATTTCTGATATTAGATTTTCATATACATATCAAAACTACTATCGTTATGTATATTTTATAAATTAATAAATCCTAAAATATACTTTAGGATTTATTAATTTAATTACTCTTAATTTATTTTCTAATAATTATTTTCCCATGGCTTAGAACTTAAATAATCTATAAATTCATCTCTTAATTCATCTTTCTTTAAGGCAAATTCTATTGTTGCTTGCAAGAACCCAAGTTTATCTCCAACGTCATATCTTTTACCTTCAAAGTTATATGCATACATGGCCTCAGTTCCAATTAAAGTTTTTAGCGCGTCTGTTAATTGAATCTCTCCACCTTTTCCTGGCTTAGTATTTTCTAATATATTAAATATTTCTGGTGTTATAATATATCTTCCAAGTATAGCAACATTACTTGGTGCTTCTTCGGTATTAGGCTTTTCAACTAAATCTTTTACCTTATAAACTCTATCTTCAACATGTATTCCATCTACTATACCGTACTTGGAAACATTTTCTTTAGCTACTGTTTGAACTCCTAGGATAGTAGTTTTATATTCGCTATAACAGTCTATTAATTGTTTTAAGCATGGTTTTTCGCTATCAACAATATCATCACCTAGTAAAACAGCAAATGGTTCATTTCCAACAAAAGTTTTTGCACAATGAATTGCATGACCTAATCCTCTTGGTTCTTTTTGTCTTATATAATGTATATCAACCATATCAGATATATCTCTTACTAATTCAAGTAATTCTGATTTTCCAGACTTCTCTAATTCTAATTCTAATTCTACTGATTTATCAAAATGATCTTCTATAGATTTTTTGTTTCTACCTGTAATGATTAAGATTTCTTCAATTCCAGAAGCGATTGCTTCTTCAACTATGTATTGAATTGTTGGTTTATCAACTACTGGAAGCATCTCCTTTGGTTGCGCCTTAGTTGCAGGTAAAAATCTTGTTCCAAGACCTGCGGCTGGTATAATAGCTTTTTTTACTTTCACAATATATCATCCTCTCATCTTATTATTGGTAATTTAAATATATTAAGCCATAATAAACAATTCTAATTAATTTTGCCCAACACATTTTTTAAGTATTCCTATTTTATATATACTTTTTACATATTTATGAAATAATAGTTTAAATGTATTCAACAACTTAATACATTTAAACTAAAATCTTTGCTAATTCTCTTTCATATCTAATGTTTTAAAATCTGTTAATGGAAATTTTACTGGCATTCCTGTTTTTCTTGATTTATATGCTGCAAGTATTATAGACATTGCCTTCTTACCTTCTTCTCCCGATACTAGCGGATCTCTATTATCATTTATAGAATCTATTACATCCTTAAATAACGGTGTGTGTCCTTCTCCATATACATTATCTATTTTAACATTTACAGACTTCTTAACCGCTTCTTCATCTTCGCCTTCAAATCTCCATGTTTCAAGCTCATTAACTGCAAGACCACCAATTGATACTGCTCCTGTTTCGCCAAATATACTTAATGTTTCTTCTAGATTTTTAGGATAAACACAAGCTGATCCCTCAACTATTCCAATAGCACCATTTTTGAATCTTATTATTACAGCACCAAAATCTTCAGCTTCAATATCTCTTAGATAAGTATCACATTCGGCATAAACTCTTTCGATTTCTCCACCCATCATCCATTGAAGTAAATCTATATTATGTATACACTGGTTCATAAGTGTACCACCATCTAATGCCCAAGTTCCTCTCCAAGGTGCTTGTTCATAATATCCCATATTCCTATTCCAAAGTATTCTAGCTGTACCATTAACTAATTTTCCAAACTTTTTGTCTTCTATAGCTTCTCTTAATTTCTGTATAGGCTTATTAAACCTATTTTGATGACAAACTCCAAGCTTAACATCGTTTTCTTTAGCCACCTTAATCATTTCATTAGCATCTTCAATAGACATAGCCATTGGCTTTTCTACTAATGCACTAGCTCCTTTTTTCATGCTATGAATAGCAATTTCAGCATGATAGCCACTTTCTGTCGCTATTGTAACCACATCTATATCTTCTTTTTCTAACATTTCTTTATAATCTGTATATACATGCACAGAATCTTCAGCTGCTCCAGTTTTTTCTATGTATTCAGATTTCTTTGCTTCCGCTTTTTCTAAAACCACATCACAAGTCGCTACAAGTTCCGCTTCTTCTACATTTTTAGCTAATGCTTCAACATGCTTATATGAGATTCTTCCGCAACCAATAATAGCAAATTTTAATTTTTTCATATTAATCTACCTCTCTCAAATTAAATACTTTTAATCAAATTCAATAGTTCATAATTTCCTTTAAAGTTAGTTTTACTAATGCATTTAGAACAATATTTTAAATACATACGCTAAAATCACAAGTTAAGAGACTAATTTTAAATAATAGTATTTTAACTTCATTAGCTATCGAAACAATTTTCTTTGATTAAAGGCATTTCACTATTGTTTTAAGTATTATATAAATATCTAAAAATATATTATTTTTATTTATATATTCTAGATTTAATGCAAGTTTATCTGGCATAATTGTGTTTATGTAAAAATCATCAGGATTTTCTGCTTCTCCAAGTAAATCATTTTCATCTCTATATCTAATTGATGCTAAATCTGTTATCCCTGGTTTAACTTCTAGAACCCTTCTCTGTTCCTCATTATACATCTTTACATATCTAGGAACTTCTGGTCTCGGCCCCACTAGGCTCATGTCTCCTTTAAATACATTTATTAATTGTGGAAGTTCATCAAGTTTATATTTTCTTAAAAAAGCACCTATTTTAGTAATTCTGCTATCATTTCCTACAGTAATTTGTCTTCCTAACTTTTCTGCATCCACAACCATAGTCCTAAACTTCAAAATCTCAAATTCTTCATTTTTTTCACCAATTCTTATTTGTTTAAAAAATACAGGTCCATCAGAATCTGTTTTTATTCTAATGGCAATAACTATCAAAATCGGACTTAAAACTATAAGTCCTAAAGTAGAACATATCAAATCAAATATTCTTTTAACTACTTTATTGAATGTATTCATCTATTTACTCCTAATTCATTTATTTCAGAACATATAATATTATATTAACTATTTTACAACTTTTTAGTCAATTCAGCTCATATTATTGAATTTCTTCATAAATTTTTAAGTTATTTTAGTGCATCTAAAAATTTCTCTGCAAGCCCGCGATAAGTATGATTTTCCAACACATAATCCTTACCATTTTGGCCCAAGTTATTTTTTTCATCTTCGCTTAAGTTTCTAATATCCATAACTGCTTTCACAACAGCATCTGGATCTTCTGCTGGTACCGTAATACCACAATTTGAATCCTTCACTGGATCATTCGAAGCCTCAACTGCATATATTACTGGTCTTGCTGCCATCATATAGTCAAATAATTTATTTGGACTTACGCCATAATTAAATAAATTTTGCTTTTTTAGTCCTATATAACATATGTCTAATAATCTTAGTACATTATCCATATTATCTTTAAGTACAGGATCTAGAAATTCAACATTCGTTACATTACTAGTTTTAGCATATTGTATTAATTCATTTTTCACGTTTCCATTTCCAACTAATACATACTTTATTTTTTCATCTGTAGTTTTCTTTGCAGCATCAATCATCGTATCTAATACATTAGCTGGCGAGTGATTTCCTGTATATCCAACTAAGAAATAACCTTCATCTTTTAGTTCTTGTAATCTTTCAATAGTTTTTTCCATAGGAGCATTTTTTTTCTCTCCAACAATTATTCCATTTGGAACATGAACATAATTATCCGCACTAAATCCCCTATCTTTCATATGCCTATCTGCATTAGGTAAAATTGAAATAATTTTATCACAATTTTTAAAAGCAAAATCCTCTGCTCTTTGAAGCATAACTATAGCTGGATTATTCTTAGAATACCCTCCTATTTCCATTGGCGTTAAAGGCCATAAGTCATGTATCTCAAAAAACAGTTTAGCATTACTCCTCTTTGCAATCCTATGAGCTGGATATATATCTAAAGGATAAGTCGAAGATGCTATTACTGCATCTGGTCTATATTTATCGGCAAGTTTCTTATAATTCATTCTCAATTTGAACATGAATGTTGATATATTTTTAATTCTTCCAACTCCATTTCCCTGATATTCTGGAGTTTTAACCCATACATATGTAATTCCATCTATAATTTCTTCTTCGAAATCCTCTTTTATTTGTGGGTTTTTCTTTCGTAAATGTGAAAAATCAGCACCAAGTATGATTACTTTATGTCCCATATCAACCCATTCTCGCCCCATATAATAAGGTCTAAATTCCATTCCATGATAATCAGACCCTGCGTAATGATTTATAAGTAAGATATTCATCTTAATTGCTCCTTTTTTGCATTATAATGTTAATTAACGCTATAGATTATAACATAAGTGAAGCTCAAAATCTATGATTTTGCTAACTGAACTTATCCAGCGAGTGCATGCGAGTCGGATTTCCTTTAAAAAAAGAACTTTAAATCTACCCCCTAACATTATATTAATACCTTCTACTTCATTATCCAACTATGATTTTGCTAGTCTAACTTATCTATAAAATGAAAATTATCAACTTTTCTATAAATTTCTCTCAATTAAAAATCCTCATCTTTACTTTTAATTTTATTTTCAAACTATCATTTTATAAGACTTAATTACTTGACTATATAGCTTATAAATATTTCTCTTAAACCTAAAATCGCACTAATAATTCTTTTTTACTTCACAGAATATAAACTAGCATCTATAATGTTCCATTCATTACAGATGCTAGTTTTATGATAATCTATTTATTAATATTGCTTTCATTTATATTATTAGCACCAATACTACTTGTAGCACTACTATCAACACTTCTTGTATTATTACTATTGTTCTCTTTGTTCGTTTTTTCTTTGCTTCCAGCATAATCATAATCTAGTTCTGAGTCTGGATTAAGCAATAATCCATCATGTCCTAATTTATACTCTTTCCCATTTTTCCCAAGAACAATTGCATCCTTTTGCATAGTTCCATCTTTGTAAAAATAATACCACCCCTTTTCAGTCTTCAACCACCCTATAGCTTTTTCATCATTTTTATAATAATACCAGTCACCATTTCCTTTTCTCCATGATGAATCAGATTCTCTATAATCCTTTTCTTGAGTGGTCTTAATATTAGATTCATTATCTTTTGAAGTATTCTCTTTTGAAATCTCCTCTTTTGGTATAATATCTTTTGGCATTTGCTCAGGCTGTTTGACTTCTTCAGTATTTAATTTAGACTTATTATTAGAATCATCATATTCATTAATATTTTTATAAGTATTTTTCAATGTTAATTTATCATTATCACTTCTTAACTTGTTGGTGTTATCTTGAAAATATTGTGATAAATCATAGACTACATATCTATTTTTTATTTTTTTATTTTCTTTATCATGATATTCTTCCTTAACTAATACATTTTCTGAATCAACCATACGAATACTGATTTTACTATCATCACCATATAATTTAGGAATTTCAATAAGCATATCAAATCCATTTTTCTCAAGCTTAGCTAAATAAATTTTATTAACACTTTTCTCATCATCTTTTTTAATTAGTATATAATCCTTGTAAAAATCATCATAACCATATAGGCTTATATTGTCTAATCTCTCTGCAACTTTATTAACTATATCATATTGGTTAATGTTAATACTATCTTGATATTTATCATTGCAATCCAAACCTATATATGCCTGTCCCTCAAAACAATATACATAGCTATTTTTAAATTTTTCTTCCTGGCTTACTAGATTTTTATTAAGAACTTTTATATCATCATATTTTTCTATAGTAAAATTACCTTCATTAATCTGTATTTGTTTTACTACATTATTTTGACACATTGCATAGAAGTCTTTTGATATATCATCATAAAATATGCCACTTATAACATCTTCACTATTGCTGTTACATTCAAACTCGTATTTATCATTGCTATTAATGTTATATAATATGTACTTTTTATTTTGCTCCTTATCTTCAGAACGTAAATAATAGTCACTATTTCCAGAAACAGAATACCATCTTGACTGAAATACATTATCTTCATCAGAAAGTAGTTTATATTCCTTTCCAGACTGCCAATTAAAATAACCATTCCTTCCAAAAATTTTATCACCATAAATATTTAATTCTCCATTTAAATAATTATCTGGCAGCTTTATTCCACATTCTTTACTACTTCCATCTTTATTTAAAATAAAGATATTATTATCATATAATTTTTTATTAATATAGTCGTATTTTATTAAGTATACACTTCCATTATTATAGCCCAATGGAATCTCCTCATAATCATCATTAATATTATTTTCTATCTCTATGATACTCTTTATATTATTAATACTTACATCTGTATTTAATACTTCAATCTCCTCATGGCCTTTCTTTATGTACTCACCATAATACATGCCAAAAAATATAACTGCTAATAAAGCTATAAAACTAATTATCTTTTTCATCTTTCCCCTCCCAGCACAATACACATATAAATAAAATAGCAATATAAAATAAATCAGAGCAGCCTTATAATTACTTTCTAAGCTAATTCAATAGAAATAATTATAAGGCAAACTTATTACATAATTGTTAAATCAAAAACTTAATTGTAATACAGATATTATTTAATCCAAGCACCATCTGTACCTAAAACATATTTAATATCGTGGTCTATTATAGTTGTATTTTTTTGCATTACACCATCTTTATTGCAATAATACCACTTACCATTATCTTGAATCCATCCTTTCTCTTTATCCCCATCTGAATTCATATGATACCAATTTCCATCTACTTGTTTCCACTCATACTTATCATCATCAAATGTAATGTCTGGTGTACTTTTATTAGTTAATGCTCCATCTGCATTTAATATACAATCATTACCTTTCTCACTTTTAACTGTTATACTTTTTTGCATTTTTCCATCATGATCAAAATGGTAGTATAATCCATTATCTAGTTGCCAGCTGTCAACTATTTTAATTCCTTGATCCCCAAAATAATAATACCAATCATTACCTATCTTTTTCCACTGTTTATGACTCTCTTTATAAGCTTCAGAACTATCGTAAGTAACTTCTTCTCCATTAACAAGATCATATCCATGCTCACCTACAACTACGCCCTTTTCATTGAGCTTTACTTCTTTGCCAGTAAGATCTTTAACTGTTGTACTTTTTTGCATTTCACCTTTTTCATTATAATAATATATTTTACCATCTACATCACGAACCCATCCTGTTTCTTTATCCGAATCATTACAGTAGTAAATTTTCCCATACTTAATTTTAATATGTGCTCCATATTTATTTAATTCTTCCTTCGACTTATCAGTTACATTGTCGCTAACTTGAGTTCCATCTTCATCAAGCGCTATTCCATTTTCATCAAATTTGAAACTTTTGTCATTTATCTTTAAAGTTGTATTTTTTTGCATTTCGCCATTCTCATTAAAATAGTACCATTTCCCACTAATATTAATCCAACCTGTTTCTTTTTGACCTAATCCATTATAAAAGTATATCTTACCATTCTCTGTAATCATTCCTGTTTGAGTTTTCACTTCTGCATTTGCTGCTGTCATCCCCACTGCTAAAATGCTTCCACAAACTAAAACTGCTGCAATTAGTTGATTTAATACTTTTTTCTTCATTAATTTATTCCTCCTCAGATAATAAATATTTAATTTGTACACTTGGTACATCACCTATAATAAACCCATTTCATATACTTTCAATGCTTTTTACATTTTTGTAATTTTCTTGTAGTATTTTATTAATAGTTATTACTTATTTAACACTTCTGTAACATTTTTGTAATACTTTGAAATGATTTTTATATACCTAAAAGGATGCTATAGATATCTAAGTTAAGAATTAGATTTATAGCCGGAATAAATAGAAAAATATTTCATCTTTTTTTATTTCATATTTTAAAGAAAACATATTCTTTTGAGCTAATTCATTGCATAAATATAGTCCTAATCCAGAACTTGAAATACTTTCTTCTATATTTCCATCAAATTCATTATATTTAATAAAAGGTTCCAATAGATTTTTAGAAATATTCTCAGGTATTAAAGAAATTTTATTTTTTATTTCAAATATAAAATCATCTTTATTTTTGTCAGGTTTACTAAGAGAAATATATATTTCTTTTCCTTTTGAATATTTCAATGCATTATCAATTAAATTTAAAATTATATGCTCAATATCTTCTTTTACAGTTAATACAGCAATTTCATCTATATTAATAATAAACTCTTTATTTAATCGTCTACACCTATCAATTAATCTATCACATATTTCTGCAATTAATATGTTAAGTTTAACCTCTTGCTTTATATCCTTTTTTCTAACACCACATCGTGAAATTTCAAGAAGCTTTTGTATAAGTTCTTTTAATTTTCCACATTCCATCATTATTCTATTAACAGCTCTTTTTTTGAATTCTTCATCCATACTATTTAAATCTTCTTCTTTTAATATTTGAACATATCCGTATATTGAAGTAACTGGAGTCTTAAGCTCATGCGTTGCATTATTAAAAAATTCTTTCGATATATTTTCTAATTTTTTCTTTTCTTCAATCATTTCGTTAAAAGACTTAGTAACTTGTCCAATTTCATCCTTAGATTTCACTGAAATTCTATCAACTTCTTTTCCTTCTCCATATTTTTTCATTTGTACACTAAGCTTTTTTAACGGGCTTATTATTTTATTTATAAAATAATTTAATGCTCCTATTATTACTATTAAAAGAACAATTTGAGCTCCTATAATATTGGTCATTATATTTTTAATACTATCATAATAATCATTATAGCTTTTTTGTATAACTAAACTCGAATCATATTTTCCATTAAGATATATAGGGTAAACATATGTACAAACCAATCCATTTTTAACATTAAATATTATTACCGAGCTTTTTCCTTTTGAATTTTCTAATACATTATTAATACTATTTTCAAATAAGATATTACCTTTATAATCTATTGGGTTATTATTATAATCATACAGTCCCACATAGCAATCATAATTGTTATTAACTTCATACACAGTTTTATTTTTTACTTTAAGATCATCTTCAATAACCATAGCACTATATTTTAAAGTGCTTGTGCTGAACTTTCTAATATTCTCCATATCATCTTTAATATTATTCTTTATATTTGCATAATAAGTATTATATATGAAAATACTTAACCCAAAATTAAATATAATAAGAGCAAATACAATTCCTATCATTATTTTTCCTTTTAGTGTTTTCAGCATATTCTCCACTTCCTAACCTTATGCTTTTATCTTATTACATACCCTACACCAAAAACTGTTTCCACTATTGAATTTTCCTTATCATCACCAAGATTTGCCCTTAACCTTCGTATATGAACATCAACAGTTCTAGTATCCCCGTAATAATCATATCCCCAAACCTCATTTAAAAGCTGCTGTCTATTAAAGACAATTCCTTTATTCTTATATAAATAGCTCAACAAATCGAATTCTTTTCTTTTTAGCATTATCTCTTTCCCATCTTTAATTACCGTTCTTGTATCAAAATTAATAGTGAACTCATCTTTTTTATTCTTATCTCCATCGATATCATCTAAATCATTTTCTGAAACAGTACTAGCTATATTCTCATGTTCATTATTAAAAATATTTTTACTTACCCTTCTAAAAATAGCATTAATTCTTGCTGTAACTTCTCTTATTTCAAAAGGCTTTGTTATGTAATCATCGGCACCTATTTCCATTCCCAATATTTTATCAATTACATCATCCCTTGCAGTAAGCATAACTATGTAACTTTTTTGGCTCATGATCTTACATAATTCAAAACCACTTATGTCTGGAAGCATTATATCTAACAAAACCAAATGAGGTTCAAATTCTTCAAAAATTTTTAACGCACTTTCCCCATTGTATGCCCCCCTAACTTCAAAATTTTCCTTTGAAAGAGCAAATTTTAAAGTATCGTTAATTGAAAATTCATCTTCTACTACTAGTATCTTCTTTTTTAACATATTACGCCTCCAAATAATAATTATATATTTCAACTCAAATACTATCTATTACATTTTAGAGTATTACTTCATTTAATTCCAATTATATCATAATCATAAACATTAAGAATGGCTAATCCAGTTATAAGGCTAGTCATTCCTTATTTTATCTATGATAAATCTGCTTTATAACGAATTCAGCTCTTACTGGAAGCATTTGCGTAAGTAAACTGTTGATACCTGTAGAATACATAGATATGCTTTTATTATAGAGAGATTACACAGATATTGGTTGAGTTAAAAAGAAGCCATGTATAATGATATAATACTGAATAGATAGAAGCTATGAATAACGTTTAGAACTTTATAGTTGGAAGTGATTCCAATAAAATTATGAATTTATCAGAAAAATTTAATCTAACAGAAACTCATACTTCTGTTTCCAGAAATTGAGATAATTCTTCAATTATCACTTGAATCATCTTAAATAAAACTTTCTGGCACACTCTCCTCCGTAAATGATCTATAATTAATCATATAAAAAAGTTCTGATAAAAAATAAATCAGAACTTTTTAATTGATTTTATTGGACCGCTCTAATTCCATGTGCAAATTTTCTGAAATTACTATCTGCACAAAAATTTTCAGTCCAAAGTAAACGGCATCTATCACGGAATTTTTGTTTTTCTTCCTCTGATATTTCTGCCATATATTTAATTTTATTTCCAAGCTCCTCAGGATCGAAATCTTTATCCAATAACAATCCAGTTTCGCCCTCTCTAACAATCTCAGCCGTACCGCCTACATTAGTCGCAATTGTTGGAATTGAAAAAGAACATGCTTCCATGATACTAACCGGTAATCCTTCTGAACTACTTGTGTTTATGAACAAATCGACTGATTCATTTTTATAATATTCCATTAACTCGGAATTTTTAACACTCCCAGGAAAATTTGTCTCCATAAAATCAAGATTTTCTCTTGCATACTCCTTAATTTGATCCAAACCATCTCCTGCTCCAAAATGTGTCCATTTTAGATTTAATCCCGAATCTTTCAATGTTGCCAGTGACTTTGCCAATAAATCTATACGCTTTACTGGTGAAACATGGCAGCAACTCACAATTCTATATGCTAAGTCTTTTGATCCTTGCGAAGTTCCATAATCTTTTGTCCCAAGATATGCAGTTTTAATTTTATCTGAGTAATCTGGATAAAGCTTCTTTAGATAATTACTTCCATCGTCAGAACATGGATATACCGCATCTAAATTTCTTAGGAAATAATATCTAAGTGGTATATAATTCATCGAGTTTTCATTAGCATAAAGATCATATCTATGTGTTCTACTTACTACTCTTGTAATCTTTTTACCATAAAGTTCTTTAAGTTTTATTGCCACAAAAGCAATATCATATAACCAATAACTATATAAAGTTATCCCGCTATACTCATCCATATTATATTTTTTAATGATTTCCAAAACTTCTTTTAAAACACTGTTTGCTTTTGCTGTAAAATATGTTAAATAAGCTTTCTTTTTTATGGAACCACTAATAACATTGCGTTCTTCTTTATCTACACATCCATTATAATTATAAAATGGAAATAGCTTCACAGCACTAATAGGTAAACTATGCTTTATTTTTGAAGCCTTAATTTTATGTACTTCAAAGTTACTAGGAATACTTCTTGTTTGTATCGCATCATCAGCTACACTAGTTGCTATCACTATTACTTTTTCAAAAGCTTCAGAAAGCATTTTTATTTCGCCTTCTATAAATTCTTCTCCTTTATCAAAAGGAAAAACTTTAGTTAAAAGTACTAAACAGTTTTTCATCTTTTTCCCTCCAGAGTTATAATCAGTATAAGAATAACATATGAAATACTTCATTTCAACAATATGAATATAAGCTTTTACTTTATAATATCACCCATATTATTTCATTTATGAATTTTATATGATAAAATAACGTTATCTGATGTCTAGTCGCTACAGCACTTACTCTTTATGTGAGAGCCTTCTTTCAAAAGTCAGCTGAGTGATTATATAGCAATAAGCCAAGTACTCACAGGGAGATGCGAAGGACAGAACATAAAAACTTTAAATCGAAATCTTATGTTTCTAAAATATAAACTTTAGAAATTCGCTTTTGAGTGGTTTGCTTAGACGAGTCACACTAAATCAATTTTTAATTCTGCGTAAGTGTAATATCATTCGCATACACCTAGACATTGTGGTGATTATTTTTTATAAGTTTAACTAATATTCAAATTGAGATAATTCTAATCTCAAATAAACTTCACTTTATATTTATTTATACGTAAATATAAATAATTCACAAATAAATACCTAAAATTTAAGGAGGCCTATTATATGAAAGTATTAACTGTTATAGGTGCAAGACCACAGTTCATTAAAGCCGCGACAGTATCTAATAAAATTAGAAGAAATGGAAACAGTGAAATTTTAGTACACACAGGACAGCATTATGATAATAATATGTCTGATATATTCTTTGAAGAGCTTGGAATTCCAAAACCAGATTATAATTTAAACATTGGTTCATCTAATCATGGGCATCAAACTGGCAGCATGTTAATATCTCTTGAAGAAATATACTTAAAAGAAAAGCCAGATATGGTTTTAGTTTATGGAGATACAAATTCAACCCTTGCAGGTAGCCTATGTGCAAGCAAATTATTAATTCCTGTAGCGCACGTTGAAGCTGGTCTTAGAAGTTTCAATAAGGCTATGCCTGAAGAGCAAAATAGAATATTAACAGACCATATATCCGATTTACTTTTCACACCTACTTTAACTGCTTTAAATAACTTAAAGGATGAAAATATTACAAAAGGTGTTCATAATGTCGGCGATGTAATGTATGATGCAATAAATCTCTTTAAAGAAAGAGCTAAAGATATCTCAACAATACTTGACAAACTTGATTTAGCACCAAATAGTTATATACTTTCAACAATACATCGTGCTGAAAACACTAACAGTATTGAAAGATTATCTTCAATCATTACTGCTTTAAATAACTCTGGTAAGAGAATCATACTTCCACTACATCCTAGAACAAAGAAATTTATTGAAACTTATGATTTGCATGTTGGAGAAAATATAAGAATTATTGATCCTGTGGGATATTTAGATATGATTTCTCTTCAGGAAAATTCTCAAAAGATAGTTACAGATAGTGGCGGAGTTCAAAAAGAAGCATACTTCTTAAAGAAACCATGTATAACTATGAGAGATGAAACTGAATGGGTTGAAACTGTAACTAACGGTTGGAACGTTATAGTTGGAAGTAATTCTGATAAGATAATGGAGGCTATAGAAAACTTCAATCCAACTGGTACTCCTGCTTCTGCATTTGGAAGTGGAGACAGTTCTTCAATAATCACAGAAATTATTGAGAAATATTTAGGATAAGTATAAATCAACATATTCTAAACATTTGAAATATAAGACTTTAACAACTAAAAAATGGAAGGTATTCCTTCCATTTTTTATTTGATAATATATTGATATCTGAATTATATTATATTTTAACTTATAAATACTCGTGCTCTCTATTATCCTATTCTATATTCCTTCATTGAGGATGACGATGTTGGTTTATACTCACTACTTTCCTTTTTGTAAACTTGTATACATGCTACTGCAAACCCCATAAGCATCCAATATGAAAATACATATGTTATAGAACTAGGTCCAAAACTTGCTGGTGCAAAAGCTATAAGGCCTGTTACAGCTGCAAAACACATTGGACTCTTTTTCTTTATTCCAGTAATCATATTTTGAATTAACAAGTATAAATAGTATATACCATAAAGCGCTAGCCCTGGTAAACCGAAGTCTCCAAGAATTTCTATTGGATAACAGTGCGGGCTATATATATTTCCTGTATTTCCTTGATTTTTAATATATTGTTCAACATTTCCTACTCCATAGCCTAGATAATGTTTCTCTTTTATTGTTCCTCTTAATACATCGCTTACTATTGTCCATCTAACATTAAGAGATCCATCTCCGCCTTCTTGAATTTCTTGCTCCCCTAGAGCATCAAGCTTATCTGCAAGACCATTTTTCTTCTGCTCCTGACCAGATTCTGTTTGTGAAATATTCATTATCATATAACTATATTTAAAGGCCACAAAAAGAGAAATCACTAAAATTAATGGGCATACTATCCCCTTTAATCCTATCCTTTTTATATTTATTACAGAATAAATTAGATAAACTATAACTCCAAATGCAGCAGCCACAAAACCTGTTCTTGATGTTGTTATTGAAATCAACGAAAAAGCAATAATTGAAGCAATTATGCAAACTACTTTAAAAAATATGTTCTCAAATTTATATATCGCATAAAAACCAATTGGTAACAGTATTGCAAGAGTAGCCGCTAGGTTATTAGGATTAAATGAAAATGCTATAGGTCTTGCATGTATTAAATCTTGGTCACCTTTTGGTAGAAATTCAATAAATGCATCAGCATAATGTTTAACTGGTAGCTGTCTTCCAAGAATAACTTCTATAAAACCAATCAATATTATAAGTAAAATTAGCGATGATAATATAGTAATTGTTTTTTTAATTCTTTCTCTATTAATGTTATATACCATCATGTTTACAATAAACGCAAACATCATCAAGTAGATAGCTATATACTTTATTGACAAGCTTTTATTTAACGACCATATTATACTAACACACATATATATAAACCAAAGTACATATATTGCTAATACTTTTCTATCCAAGTCCATTAAAATCTGTCTGTCTTTAAATATTCTAAACAATGACATAAGTGTAAATATGCCCAAAACTATATGAAATAAATATACACTTTGCACTCTTGGTACATACAATGTATAGTCATAAAATGCAGAAATTAAAAGTAGTGTATAGAACATATTATATAAATCTTTATCTTTAAGAATAAAAACTACTAATATTACTACTGTCAATATGTACATTATAGATACTATATAACTTCCATTTGCTATTCCTAAAAATCCACTAATAGCAAATATAATAGCTAAAAATATATTTCTAATTACATCTTCTCTCGTCATTATTACTCCTTATCCGCATTTTCTGCAGCCACTTCATCTTCGTTTTTATAATGATATGTTGGAACTATCTTTTGCATTTGATGCTTAATCTCTGATATATCGCTAAGCTCCAATAACTTTTGTAATTGCTCCAGCTTAATTGTTAAGCTATTCATATCTTCAAATGTTGGTTTACCTACATATATTTTATTGTGAACCGTATTTTCTAATCCTTCTTCACTCATTAAAAGTTCTTCGTATAGCTTTTCTCCTGGTCTAAGACCTGTAACCACAATTTTTATATCTCTATTGGGTTCAAGCCCTGAAAGCCTTATTAAATCACATGCCAAGTCATAAATTTTAACTGGTTTTCCCATATCTAATACAAAAACTTCTCCGCCTCTTGCAAAAGCACCGGCTTGAAGCACTAACTGCGCAGCTTCTGGAATTAGCATAAAGTATCTAATAATCTTTTTATGAGTTACAGTTACAGGGCCACCATTAGCAATTTGTCTTTTGAATAATGGTATTACTGATCCATTACTTCCAAGCACATTTCCAAATCTAACCGCAACAAATTCTGTCCTAGACTGCTTATCCATGGCTTGAATGATCATTTCACATAATCTTTTTGTTGCTCCCATAATATTAGTTGGGTTAACAGCTTTATCTGTTGAAATCATAACGAATCTTTCTACGTTAGCCTCACTTGCTTCTAATGCTAAATTCAAAGTTCCAAAAACATTGTTTTTTATAGCCTCTTTAGGACTATCTTCCATTAAAGGCACATGCTTATGTGCTGCTGCATGGAATACCACATTTACTCTATATTTTGTAAATATTTCATGAAGTCTCTTTCTATCCCTAACTGAACCTATTAATACAGTAAGATTCATGTCTGGAAACTCTTCTCTAAGTTCATTTTGTATATCATATACATTGTTTTCATAAATATCAAATATTATAAGTCTTTTAGGATTATATACAGAAATTTGTCTGCAAAGTTCCGAACCTATTGATCCTCCCCCTCCAGTTACTAATATAGTCTTTCCTTCTATATAATCTGAAATCCCTTTATTATCAAGTTGAATAGGATCTCTTCCAAGCAAATCTTCTAAATCAACATCTTTTATTCTACTAACTGTAGCGTCTCCACTTAGTATTTCGTACATTCCAGGTATTATTTGAAGTTTACAATTTGTATTCTTACAAATTTCAATTATTTCTGCCTTATTTTTCGCATCAAGAGATGGAATCGCAATTAATATTAAATCTATTTCCTGATCTCCAACTATATAAGGTATATCGTATCTGTTTCCTTCTATTTTTACACCTGATATTCTTTTTCCAAGCTTACTTTTATCATCATCTATAAGAACTATCGGATTATACTTTAGTTCTCTTCTTGCCATCATTTCATTAATAAGCATAGTTCCAGCCGAGCCAGCCCCGACTATCATTACTCTTCTTTGGTCTGATGAGTATTTAAATGGTATGTACAAAAGAGTTCTTCTATATACCCTATACAATATTCTATATCCTAATACAAAGAAAATACTTAAAAGTATTCCGACAACCGAAACATTTAACGGAATTGTATTACCTAGAATTCTAGTATACCCTATTGATATTATTCCTGCTAAAATATTTCCACCAACACCTAACAAAAACTCGTCAGTACCAGTTAAATGCCATAGACTTTCATACATTTTAAACAAGTAAAAACATACTAAATAAATTAAACTTAACGCTATACAATCATGAGTGTATATTTTCGCAATTAATGTAAAATCTCCACTATTGGTTATATTTATTGAGAAAAGATATGCCATATTAACCATAAACATATCGATTATCATAACTATAAAAGTCTTCCAATTCTTCACTATACTTCCCCTCCTACTTCAGAGATTCTCACTAAAATGTCCTAATTTAAACTATTATCTTACTTTATCTAAAACTTTTATTAATAATTTAGGACAAGACAGCATTCCCTTACATTGAATAGAATATCTAATATTATTCTTATCCAACTTTTGCATTTTATAATTCTTTAAATATTTTCTTACATCCTCTTTATTTAAAAACTTAAAAAGTTCCTCATGGAAATTTGAATCCTTACCTAATACCGAAAAAACATGTGATATTGAATAAGGTATCTTAAATTCAACTAAAAAACTTTTTATCTTCTTTAAGCTTTCATCACCTTTTATATCATTTAATAGGTCAATATATGAATAATAGCAATCCAAATGCTTCAATGATACATTTTGAGTCACAGAATTTCCCCATATAACATAAAAAGCCAATACTTCATTTACGCTTATAACTTTTTTTGCATATAACAATGCCTTTACAACAAAGACCATATCTTCTCCATATTTTCTTTTAGTATCAAATAAAAGATTATTATCTTGTATAATGGAAGATTTATATATAGCACTTCTCATTCCTATTGTTATATCATCTTTTAACTGCATAAGAGCAGCTTCTTTTCCGCTAATGAACTCATTTAAATAGTTAGTTCTATTTTGGACTAGTACATTTCCTTTAGCGTCAACCTCACTATAATCACAAAAAACTATCTCACATTTACTTTCTTCGGCTTTTTCATACATACGCTCAACAAATTTATGATCAATATAATCATCTGAATCTAAAAAAGTTATATACTCTCCACTAGCTTCTTTTATTCCTCTGTTTCTTGCCGCACTAACACCCGAATTTTTTTGAGTTATGATTTTATAATTTATACTTGAATTTTCAAGTAATCCTCTTGCTATATCGATACTTTTATCCTTCGATCCATCATCTATAAGTAAAAGTTCAAAATCTTTGCAAGTTTGATTCATAACAGATTTAATACTTCTTTCAATACATTCTTCTACATTATAAACAGGAGTAATGATAGATACTTTTACCAAAACTATTCGCTCCTTTTATTTAATTATATTCAGAAAACAATAAGTCAGCATACTGGCCTATTTAATGCCATAACTTACTATAATATTGGACTAATAGACATTATGAACATATATATTCTTTTGTTTTAAAGAATATATATGTTAAAATTATCATTTTTCACATCAATTGTGGATATCCCAATAACAAACTATACTTAGTCCATGAAATATATTCCAACCAGAAATGAGTGATATACTTTTATATTTAAATACTGTACCGTCAAATAACTTTAAACTTTTCAACACTACTTGAATTATACTAGTATTGATGCCCATATGCAATATTAAGCCATTTTCTTAAGTAAATTTTCATTTTCATTCATTATAGCTAAGTAAAAATACTCTTATTTAGAGAAATAGTTTCACTACTATAAATAAATCTACATTCTTTTATAATTAAAACGAACATGCCTATTAGGCATTTTTTAACTTTTTGATTATTCTGGCATGCCATACTCTGTCTTCTTCTTTCGGAAGTGTCATATAATCGCCATACAATTGTGTTAAAACAGCATCATAATTCCTAGGCGCATTAAAATAATCTCCTTCGAATTCAACTTTTATCAAATCAAAAAAGTCCTCTTTTTTATATATGTATTGACTCCATACTGTATCCAATCCATATCCCATGCATTCTGAATCTTTATCATTCCATTTAACTAAAAAATCAAATAACTTTTGTCTTCTTTTTGTTGTAAAAATACTTGATACAATATTATAAACAAAATATGTAATTTTATTTTTTAATGTAAGCTTTTCAGGTTTTTCTCTAATTCTTATGAAACTTCTTAATACGAAATTACTTATTTTTCTTTGAATATTGTATACCCATCTTTTTTTAGGAAGACTATCATAAGGTATAATATCTATAAATAAACCATTATGCATCTTTTCATTTTCTGCAATCTTATCTTCAATAAAAAGTGTATTATTATATCTTATTTTGCATGGAACTTGATAGATATCATAATTAGGATCATTTTCATGAGTCTGCAAAAATAAATGATCAGGTAGTTCATTCTTAACTACACTTAAAAATTCATTATAATCTTCTCTAAGCATTCCAATGTCAATATCGTCATCCCATGGTATAAATCCTTTATGTCTAACCGCTCCTATAAGCGTTCCAGCATCTAAAAAATATCTAATATTATGCTTGTCACAAATTCTTTTTACATCTTTTAAAATGCTTGCCATTATTAACTGCGCATCTCTTAGCCCTAAGTCTTCATAATTTGAATAATTAGTATTATTGTTCATCTTTTTCTCCTTTAATACATATCTACCTTTTATTATATCAATGTAGTCATAAAACTCAATAATACATATTAAATATTGACTTTTAATTTTCTATTACAATACCTGCTACAGATTATTAATTCTAAATTATGCCTTAATATGTTATAATTTATTACAGCTTAACCATCTATAGAGCAAATTTTAACCTTAGTAAAAGATTGGAGAATATATTATGGAAAATACTAAAGATTTAATTAGTGTTATTGTGCCTGTTTATAATGTTGAGAAATATTTACCTCAATGTATAGATAGCATTTTAAATCAAACTGAAAAGAATCTTGAAATTATTTTAGTTGATGATGGTTCATTGGATAATTCCGGAAAGATATGTGATGAATTCTCTAAAAAGGATGATAGAATAATTGTTATACATAAGAAAAATAATGGTCTAAGTTCTGCCAGAAATGCTGGCCTTGATATAGCTAGCGGAAATTATATTGGTTTCGTAGACAGCGATGACTGGTTAGATAAAACTATGTATGAAGTTTTGTTAAAATTGCTAAAGGAAAATAATTCTGATATTTCATGTTGCGATTTTTTTAAAACAGCTAATAGCGATGACTCAATATCTCATATAGATGATGAGATTATTAATTCTTACAATAATATGGAAAGCCTAAATAACTTCTATAATGGCTTATATACTCAAACAGTAGTAGCTTGGAATAAGCTCTACAAACGAGAACTCTTTAAAGATATTTTTTATCCTGTAGGCAAAATTCATGAAGATGAAGGCACTACATATAAATTATATTATAAAGCTAATAAGATCACTTATACTAATAGGCCTTTATACTACTATAGGATCACTCCTAACAGTATAACTACAAGTAAGTTTAATAAAAAAAGGTTAGATATAATAGATGTTTACGATGAAAAAGTTAAGTTCATTAAAAATATAAATAATGAAGAAATCTATTCAAAAACATTAAAATGGTATTTATTTAAGCTTATAAATTGTTATTTTGAATGTTCTAATAATATTGAAAATAATACTGAATATTTAACATTGATTAACCATAAGGTATCAGAAACATATAAATCTTATATTCAAAGCAATAAAAAACAGCTTCACTGGATAATTTTATTTTCTATATTTAAAATGAATCCTAAATTATATAAAAAGCTATTGAGAAGTTAAAAGATAACAAGACAATTATGTTATTCATATTTTGTTTTGTTCAATGATTATTAGAGAAAATAACAAGTCTAAAATACCTTGTGTATTTTGCGTCATACACGGAAAGATATCTATCTCATAGAGAACTATCAGCTTAGTTTCCGTACTAAACATAATGCAAAATCCACTAACATATTGACTTGTTATTTTTCTATTACCTCTAAAAATTTTTTCTTAATTTTACATAATGCGGAATAAATCCCGAGACTTGGCTTAAAATTTGCTTGATTATGTGCTATAATATTTTGTATTGAATTTAAGGAGTGTTAAAAGATAATGATGACAAAATATTTTAAAAGTTTTATACTATTCTTTCTAATCTGTTTATCTTTTCATCTTTTTACAGAAACAATAGTATATGCTGAACAGCAAACAAATGAAATTTCACAAAAAACAAATGAATCAACTTTACATAATTCAACAAACGAAGATTCTTCAAAAAATACTAACAAAGATATCAGTACAAGCGTTTCAAGTAACGAATCAGAAAAAGATTCAAAAAAAGACACAGATAATAATAACAACGCAACTGCTGTACCGAATAAGCAAGAAGAAGTATCTATTCCATATGGATGGAAAACTATTGATTCTAAAAAATACTATATAGTTAGTGATAAAGTCCTCGAAAAAACTGGATGGTTCATGGAGAAAGATGTTAATCCTGATATAACTTCTAAAGATAAAGGCTATGATGATAAATATTATCTAGATAGTGATTTTTCAGTAGTAATTGGCTGGAAAGAAATAGACGGAACCTGGTATTACTTCAATAAAGATGGAATACTGCAAACTGGATGGGTTTATGATAATAATATCTACTATACAGACAAGAACGGTGCTATGGAAACTGGATGGCAAAAAATCAATGGGGATACTTATTATTTTGATCAATACGGTCACATGGCTACTCATAAAACATTAATAGATGATAATTGGTATTTCTTTAGCGATGATGGGCAACTTCAAAAAGGCCTTTACTATTATAAAAATAAAGAATATTATTCTGATGACAAAGGAATAATGGTTGTAAATACTTGGGTTGATTCTAGAAATCACAAATATTACATAAAATCCGATGGTTCTGTTGCGACTGGAAAGCTTTATTTAAACGGAACTATGGAAGATTTTAATTCAAATGGTTACTACCAAGGTTCAGATAAAAACGATAAAGATTATCTATTTGTACGTCATTTAAATGTAGGTAATGCTGACTGTGCATTTATAAGATTACCTAGTGGAGAGACCGTTTTAATAGATACTGGTGATACAACAACTAGTAGTACATTAATAGATTTCTTAAATAGCCAGAACTTAAAGAAAGATTTCTTCCAATCTACTACTAGTAGTAGTGTACAAGCTGTTGAATCTAACACTAGCAAGACTTCTAATGGAAAAGGAGTTGTAGATTACGTAGTGCTTACACATCCTCACTCAGATCACATTGGTGGAGTGATTGATTTGCTTAAAAACTTTGATGTCGGAAAAATATTAGTTCCAAAATACTTTGAAATGAAAGATTTTGCAAGTATGAATGATACTGCTTCTAGTGCCAGTGAAAAAGAAATTATGAAACATGATTACGAAGTATATAAAGCAACAATGAATGCTATAAAGAAAAGCGGAGTACCTTTAGTTACAGCTGAACCAAAATCATATATTGATAGCGAAAATATTTTACAATTTGTTCATGCTGATAAGGATTATCCAAGCTTTGAAGCATCTAACCCTTACCAAGAATACACATTGCTAAACAATAACTCTGCACTTGTTTATTTGAATTATCATGATCTTCAAGAATTATTTGCTGCAGATATTGAATGGGGCGCAGAAAACGACTTTGTTAGTAGAAAAGCCTTAGATGGAAAAGAAGTTGATGTATTAAAGATTCCTCATCATGGAAATCCAACATCTTCATCGTATCCATTTATCGGATATGTTAACCCAATTGTAGGAATAATTTCTAGAGCTAAAGAATCTATTAGCACTACTAATGAATCTTACAATGTTCTAACTACATGTGGTGTTAACATATTTGAGACAAGCAGTGATCCTGATGGAATTTCAGTATACTCTACTAAAGATAATTGGAATGTGGAACCAGCAAATAGTAAATCTTAATATTAACTCAAATTTAAAAAAAGCTTATCATTTGTACTTTTTTACAAATGATAAGCTTAAATTTAATTACCTAAAGTTTTAATCTTTCCTTGTCATAATAATATTATTTAGTAATTCTTATGCCTGAATATTATCACCATGTTGAGCTGCCAATTCATTTTTTAAGTTTATACTATCTTGTCTCTTAAAGAATGGAAGGTAAACGAAGAATGACATCGCTAATACTAATAACTGTAATATTGCTGTTCTAACTCCACCTGTCAAAAGTCCTGATATTGGTGCCGGAGTTGTCCATGGAACCATTACCCCTCCAAATGGTGGAACTATTCCTGTTGCTATTGCAAAATAAAGTATTGTGCCTGATAGCATTGGAGTAATTATAAATGGAATTGCCATAAATGGATTCATTACTATTGGTGTTCCAAATGTAATTGGTTCATTTATATTAAATATTCCTGGTACTATTGCGAGTTTTCCTAATTGTTTGCATTGTGCCGATTTTGCAAAAAATAGCATACATATTACTAAACCTATTGTCATACCAGATCCTGTTACTGTCATAAATTGATCAAGAAATTGCTGTGTTACTATATGAGCTCCATTTGCTATTGTTAATTCTTTTCCACTCGTAACTATAGCTGCATTATCTAAGGTATTTGATTGTAATATTCCTGACATTACACCGCTTACTATTGTTGCTCCATGAACACCAAACCACCATAAGAATGGAATTAAAAATCCCATGACTAAAACTCCACCTAATGAGTCTGTCATACCTTGCAATGGTGTTTGAAGTACTTTATATATCCATTCAATAAATGTTGTTTGTAATCCCCATTTAAATATCATATAAACTATTGTTGCTCCAAGCACTATAACTGCTGCTGGTATTAATGCTGCAAACGAATTCACAACTCCCTGTGGTACGCCATCAGGCATCTTTATTGTAATCTTATTTGCCATAAACCATGAGTAAACTGCTCCAACTATTAATCCTATTATAATTGCGGTAACCATTCCCTTTCCACCACACCATGCTGTTGGTATGACATCCCCTACTGTTTCTCCGCTTTTAGTAGTTACTGAAGAGCTAGTTGTTAATATAAATACTACAAATGATATTATTCCTGCTGATAAAGGTTCATGACCTTCATTTTTAGCATAAGTGTATGCTATTCCTATTGTTGCAACAAGTGCTATCATGTTAAAAGTTGCTCCATTTGCTTTAAACAGTGGGTCAGTCCATCCTGCACCTAATGTAACATTTAGCCAATCGTTTAACGGTTGGTATGGCAATTGCGCTAGCAATAAAAATACCGATCCTACCAAAGTTAATGGTAAAGTGAATAAAATACCGTCTTTTAATGCAACAACTCCCTTTAAACCAACAAACTTCATAACTATTGGCAATACTTTTTCGTTTAAAGTTGTCCCAGATGATGACATAATAATTCCTCCTTAAAAATTAGTAAATATAAATTAACAAGGTTTATTAAATAATTTATAAAAATGATATTGTAAAAACTTTTTAACTATTTTCCTGCTAGCTTCAAGGCAAAGTCTAAAACTTTTTGACCATTCATCATTCCATAGTCAACCATTGGTATAACATCCACAGGTATTCCTTTAGGTTCACATATTTTTTTTGCTTTGTTCAATGTATATCCAACTTGCGGACCCAATAATGCAACATCAACTCCCTCTGTATTCTTATCCATTTGACTTTCTGGAAAAGCTTCAATATCTACATCTATCCCATTATTCTTAGCCGCCTCCTTCATTTTGTTTACCAAAAGACTTGTTGACATTCCTGCTGCGCAAAACAATCTAATTATTACCATGGTTCATTCCTCCTGAAATATAAATTTATTTATATAAACTTTTAATAAGTGTCCTTATGAAATTTTAATCTATTTGTTAATTATTTAACCAGTGTATTTACCACTTTTCTTAGTTCGATTATTTGTTCAATTAAGTTTTTCTCTGTTATTGCTGTCATTAGATGATCTTGTGCATGCACAAACAAAACTGACATATCAATCTTTTCACCATTTGCTTCTTTATGAAGGAACATTGTTTGCCCATCATGTGCTTTTGCTAATGCATCATTTGCTAATTGCATTTCCTTATCAGCTTCTTCGTATTTTCCTTCATTTACATTGTTAAGTGCCATATACGCATGATTTTTACAATCTCCAGCGTTTATTATAATATTCATGATTGCCATTTCTAACTCTTCCACTCTACACTCCCCCATTTAACGTCTTTTAGAATATTTTTCCTTTTATCCTATTGCATAGCATAAATTATGCCAAACACTATTCTGCTTTTTAGTAGACATTATTTTAAATATATTGATATTATCTATATAAATCCTAACCCCGGATTTATAAAACGTTTACAAAATTTTTATGTATCCAAATTGTCATTAATCTTTTATATGTTTACTTAATATAATCAATATCTAATATAAGAGTTTGATTATTCTTATTAGCGTTTTGGTAATATTGTCCAGTGTTTAGATGAAAGTATATAATTGTGATTAGTGTTTGAACACTTCCAAGAACTGTTTAATCACTAAATTTATTTTAATCATTAAAAAATAATTTCTACAACTAGAAATGAAGCAAATTATATAGGAATAATAAAAAGCATCTTCTTAACTATAAGAAAATGCTTTTTATTTACAATATAAATAATTAAATTATATCTAATTTTTATTGTACACTAACTCCAAAATATAATACTTTTCCAAGTTCAGTATCTTTTATTGATTGTTTTGCAATTGCAGCCGCATTTTGTTGATCACTAAGGCTACACTCAAAAAGTATCTTAATTCCTTCTTTTCTAACAAATTTAAATACTTTCTCATTCTCAACTTCAATATTTTCTACTATATTTATTATATCGTCTTGTCTTAATGCACAGTTTATTAATATCATCTTTCTACCTCACTCCTATTTAATCTTTTGAAAAAAACAACTTTATTTTAATTTAATTTTTAATAATTCTTTATTATACTTTGATTATTAACATATTATATCATTTATTTTTCAGAATTATACTGAGTAAACTCTAACATTTCAATTATTTTCTCATTGAGCTTCTGCTATTGCAGAAATCATAATTTCAATAATTAGAAATGTTAGAGTTTTTAAATTTATTTTAAATTGTTAATAATAGGGCTAATTAATTGTATTTACGCTTGAGCGCTATTTTCGTGTTTTTGTGCTGCTAATTCATCAGCATATGACATAGCATCAACTTTCTTAAAGAATGGGAAGTATATTGCCATTCCAATAAGTAGGAATACTAATTGAGCTATAGCATAACTAGGACCACCAATTATTAATCCTGAGAATACAGCTGGAACTGTCCAAGGTGGTAATGCTCCACCCATTGGTGCAAGTATACCTGTTGCAATTGCTAAATAAAGTAATATTGCATTTACTACTGGAGTAAGTATAAATGGTACACCCATTATTGGGTTCATTACTACTGGAGTACCAAATAATACTGGTTCATTAATATTAAACAAGTTAGCTGGAAGTGCTAATCTACCTAATTGTTTATATTGAGCAGATTTTGCAAGTACTAATAATAATATAGTAAATCCAAGTGTTTGACCACTACCTGCTAAGTTAATAAAGTTATCATAGAATTGTTGAGTTACTATATGAGCTCCGTGAGCAAGATCTAAAGTCCCTGCTTCTTGTAATTTAGCATTAGCTGCAGTATTAGCAGTTAATAAAGCTCCTACCATACCTGATACTGTCATACCTCCATGGATTCCAAAGAACCATAAGAATGGAACAGCGAAAGCAATAAGTATAGCTCCTGGAAGTGAATCTGATGCAGCTTGTAATGGTGTTTGAACAACTTTATATATGATTTCTACAAAAGAAGTATTGAATCCAAACTTACATACCGCATATACAACAGTTGCACCTATAAATATAACTGTAGCTGGAATTAATGCTGAGAATGCATTAACAACACCTTGAGGTACACCTTCTGGCATCTTGATTGTAATATTTTTCTTTACCATTGCGCAATAAACAAATGAAACAACTAAACTTACAATAATTGCAGTAATCATACCTGATCCACCAGTCCAGTCTTGTGGAATAACTCCACCAACTTGAATTGGAGTTGCATCAGGTGTTGCTTTAAACATAACAAAATCATTTGTTACAGTTAAGAATACACTTAAAGCAATTACTGCTGGTGAAAAAGGTTCAAGACCTTCATTTTTGCAGTATACATAAGTCATACCTATAACAGCTACCACTGCCATAATACCCATTGTTGAATGCTGTAATTTAAATAATGGATCATTCCAACCTGGCCCAAAGGCTCCAGCCATACCATCTGTAAATGCCTTTACTGGGAAGCAAGCAATTAATAAGAATATAGATCCAACGATATTTAATGGTAAAGTAAATAACATACCATCTTTTAATGCTTGAACACCTTTAAGATTAACGAATTTCATTACCGCTGGCACTACTTTTTCGTTCAGTGTTTGATTGAGTGACATAATAAATTTCCCCCTTATAACTAAATTGTGATTATAATATGAATAATTACAAATAAAAATTTGCTATTATTACTTATAAACTTACATATTTATTTTGTTTTTCTATAATTGTTGTTAAAGGTTTTCTTTTCTCATATAAAATATGAATATAAGTTAACCGATTAGATATATCTTTATATGTGCATTTGTACTTTTACTTAATCATGTAAAACTACAAATGCTATTTATTTTTGCAAATTATTTTTTATTGGTTAATTTTATAAAAATAATTAATTTTTCAATTATTTATTTTTTGCAAGATTTAATGCTAAGTCTAAAACTTTAGCTCCATTCATCATTCCATAATCAACCATTGGTATTACTTCTACTGGAATACCATGTGGTTCGCAAAGTTTCTTTGCTTTTCCTAAAGTATATCCTACTTGTGGTCCAAGTAATGCAACATCCATACTATCTAAATGTCTATCCATTTGAGATTCTGGAAATGCTATAATTTCTGCATCAACACCCTTAGCCTTAGCTGCCTCCTTCATCTTATTAACTAAAACACTTGTTGACATTCCTGATGCACAGAATAATTTGATTGTAACCATATTTATTCCTCCTTGATTTAACTTTTATAAATTTTAATATGTTCTATATCTTTATATAGTTTTGTGTTAATTTTAAAGTTACTTGCGAATTTTATTTTTATAGTATTTACAAAATAAAGCTTGTCTTATTTGCTTTTCCAAGTTTCAATTTGTTATTTTACTAAAGTGTTTACAATTTTTCTTAACTCTATAATTTGTTCAATAAGATTCTTTTCTGATATAGATGTCATTAAATGATCTTGTGCATGAACAAATAAAACTGATAACTCTACTTTTTCTCCAGAAGCTTCTTTTTGAAGCATTTCTGTTTGTGCATCATGCGCTTTTCCTAACGCATCATTTGCTAGTTGCATTTCATTTTCAGCTTCTTCATACTTACCTTCGTTTACAAAACTAAGAGCCATATAAGCATGATTTTTACAATCTCCTGCATTGATTATAATATTCATTATTGCCATTTCTAATTGATCCATTTGTACTCCTCCTCCAATTTATCCGGTAGCTGGCATCCGTAATACTTTCCATAATATAGTTAACGGCTACATGCTCCTGGATAAGTCAAACTAAAATTCAGAAGATATATTAAACTCCAACTGAATAAAGTTTTACTTGATGCTTTATTGCTTCATGCCAATATATATAGCAATACCTGTGCCAAACACTATTAAATATTTTAATTTTTTTCTATTTTTTTTGCTGTTTAAATTTTACATACTATCGGATCACTCCTATATATCAACACTTATAAGCAAAATAGATAATATAATTTCATTTAAAAGTTATATCATTTTTATAATAAAAGTTATATATTTTATTTATTTTATGATATGTGTTTACTTAATACACTTAGTGTTTTATAATTATATATAGTGTTTAATTAATTTCAAAACTGTATATAAACACTAAATAAACAATGTTTGATAATAAATAGTTTTACTATAATAGTCCCTTTACCGTAGGATTTTCAGCATAGCGTATGAAAATACTTAATCTATTTATAGTAGCTATAATATTTTTATTTATATAGGAGGACATATAATGGCTAAAAAAGATTTAATTTACCAAAAACTTCTCCAGCTTAATTCTCCAGATGGGATAGACACAAAAACACTAGCCCCTCTAGTTAATATGACTAGAGCTAACTTGAGCCATGAACTAAATGAACTTTGTAAAGAAGGTAAATTGTATAAATCCTCTGGTAGACCAGTATTATTTTTTCTTGCTGAAAATAAGATTCAAAGCAATGAATCTCAGTTAGATTTGTTAGCTAAAAATAATATTTCTCTTAAAGATTCTGTGGAACAGGCTAAAGCAGCTATACTATATCCACCTAAAGGTATGAATTGTTTAATATTAGGTGCTACTGGTGTAGGAAAGTCTATGTTCGCATCTCTTATGCACAATTATGCATTAGAAATGAAGGTGAAAACAGAAGATTCTCCTTTTATAGTGTTTAACTGTGCAGATTATACTAATAACCCACAGCTATTAACTTCTCAACTTTTTGGTGTGAAAAAAGGTGCATATACTGGAGCTGAATCTGACAAAGTCGGATTAATAGAACAGGCTGATGGTGGTATTTTATTTTTAGATGAGATTCACAGATTGCCACCTGAAGGGCAGGAAGCTCTATTCATATTTTTAGATACAGGTACTTTTAGACGTATTGGGGATTCAGAAACCAGAAAATCAGATGTATTAATAATTTCAGCTACAACAGAGGACCCAAATTCTGCTTTATTAAACACATTTACAAGAAGAATTCCTCTTGTTATTAATATTCCCTCTCTTAAAGAAAGAACTTTAGATGAAAGATTATTTTTAATTAAAAGTTTCTTCAAATATGAAAGTATCCGTTTAAATAAAGAGATTTATGTATCTTTAAACTCTCTTAGAGCATTACTTTCTTACGATTGTCCTAATAATATAGGTCAGTTGAAAAGCGACGTTCAGCTACTTTGTGCAAAAGCATACTCTGAATACCTAACTAATATACGACGTGACGTAAGAATCCATAGTAAAATACTGCCTCCTTATATTAAAGAAGGTCTTTATAAAGAGAAAGAGCATAGAGTTTTATGGAATAAACTTATGAGTGAAGAAATTGAATATTTTAGATTTAATGGTTCCAATGAAGATACAAACACTATATTTAATAATGGAGATAATACTATTTACGATTTTATAGAAAGTAAACTTGAAAAGCTTAAGTCTCTAGAAATTTCAGATATTGATATTGAGAACATTCTTGAGAAAGATATAGCCAAACATTTCAATAAAAATAACTCTGAAGTTTCCGAAGAAACAAGCAAACAAAACTTATTAACCATTATTGATGAAGATACATTAAAATGTATTGATAGTATAGTAAGTCATATAACTCGAAAGCTTCCTGTAATTTTTGATAGTAATTTATATACGGCTTTTGCTCTGCATATCAACACATTAATTAATAGAATAAATAGTGACAAAATAATAATAAACACTAATTTAAATAGAATAAAAGATCTTTATCCTTCTGAATTTGCTGTTGCACTAGAGATTAAGGAAATCATAGAAAACACTATTAATAAATCAATTCCAATAGATGAAGCTGGATACTTAACATTATTCTTGATACCAGATAATACTTTTAACGATAAATCTCAAGATAAAGTGAAAGTTATTCTAATTGCCCATGGTGAATCAACTGCAACTTCAATGGCTGATGTTTCTAACAGGCTACTTGGAGAAAACTATATAATTCCAATAAACGCTCCAATAGATGTTGCTCCATCAAAAGTATTAGAAAGCCTTAAGATTGGTATTCAGGACAATCCAACTTCTGCTGGTTATCTCTTATTGGTAGATATGGGGTCTTTAACAACTTTTGCAGATGTTATAAAAAAGGAATTTCAAGTAGACATTAAAGTGATATCTCTTGTTTCAACTTTACACGTTTTAGAAGCAGCACGAAAAGCACTAATTGGATCATCACTAGACGAAATATATAATGATGTTCTTATGGTAAATTCTTATGTAGAAATACATAAAAATATAAGTAATCCTTCTAGCGATTCTGATAAAGTTTTAATAGTAACTGCATGCTTAACTGGTGAGGGAGCTGCTATTGCAATTAAAAACTTCTTACTAAGTAATCTTAGATTAGATAAAGATTATTTTGAAGTCGTTTGTCTAAACTGCTTAGATAAAAAATACTTCAAGCAAAAAATAATTAATCTTCAAGAAAAAAATGAGGTACTTTTTATAGTTTCATCTTTTCCTGTAGATTCACCTATAAAACAATATACAATGTACGAAGTATTTAACATGAATGTATTAAAAGAATTACAAAGTATAATTGATTCAAAATTAACTATGATTAATCTACCTAAAATTATAAAGGAAAATATATATAATATAGATGGTGTTGAACTTTATAAAGATGTGACTCTATTTTTGAATATATTACAAGAGAAACTCTTAATTAAATTATCTGATGAAAATATGGTTGGCGTTATTCTCCATTTATCATTTGTAATAGGACGATTAAGAAATGAAGATAATCCAGCTGTTTATCCTCAAAAAGAGAACTATCTAGAAGAAAATATAAATCTATATAATATAATAAAAGAAAATTTGAACTTTATAACTAGCAAATATAAAGTAGAAATATCAGATGATGAAATATGCTATTTGATGAATCTTTTATCAAATTCAGCTCCTGAATTGCAAAGTAAACTTTAATACCAATATATCCCTATAAAAGAATAAACACATTCTTTTATAGGGATATTAAAGTTTTACTTAGAATAATCAGAAGAATCTACTATAAACTTATTATGTAGCCTTTTTCCCATACTTTCAATAATATATAATACAGGTATTTGTGTTGTTATATCGCTAATTCCTAGTCTTTCTTGTTGGACATAATACGATATATTAAGATCTGATATTTTCGATATTGTGCAGTTTTCACTATTTGTTATGCTTACAAGTGTAGTATTCTCTCTTTTTATATTACTTATATAATCAATAACCGTACGTGTTTCACCTGAAACTGACATTGCTATTATTATTGAATCTTCATATAACTTATAATTTCTTGGAAAATACGGATCATCGATGTACATAGAAAACTTACCAATTGATGAAAAATATCTAGCTGCATATTTACACAATATTCCGGATGTTCCCGTTCCTATAAATACTACATTGCTTGCTTTCTTTATTAAATCGCAAAGTACATTCAATTTTTTATCAAGCTCGCTATTATCTAATTTTTTGAAAAAATCAACTATTATAGATGTATCATTATTTACTTTAGTACTTTCATTTTCTTCAAGATACAATTTTAATTTCACTTTAAATTCCGAATATCCTTCACAGTTCAACTTTTTACAAAACCTTAATATAGTAGTTGTTGAGACGTGTGCTTCATCAGCTAATTCTCTAATTCTCATATAGGCAACTTTTTCAATATTCTTCATTATATATCTGTATAGAGACAACTCTAAATCGTTTAAACTCTGGATAATTTCATAATTAAACATAATTTAATCAACCTCTTCCTTTATAACTAGCTTTTTTACATTCACACATACTTAAATATATTGTTGTCTTAAAATTTAAAACACTATACTAGTTAGCATTTTATGACTTTGTGGATACTATAATTTATCTTCATTATATTATCAATCAAAGTTCTTTTAATTTAAGTATACAGTATTTGAAAAAAACTTTTAAGGCTATGTTTATAAAAATTCCTTACAGCTATATTATAAAAGCAAAATATACCAAAGTGAAATTTCTTACACTTTGGTATATTTCATTTATATTAGTATCTATTTTTTAATACTATTATTCTAATATTATATTAATTATCTTTGACTAAATTTCTTCTCCATTAGTTTCGATGACTTTTTTATACCAGAAGAAACTCTTCTTTCTTATTCTTCTTAAATCCTTAAGATCAAATTCATCTCTATTTACATATATAAAGCCATATCTTTTCTTGAAACCTTGGTGAGTACTTATAAGATCTATAGCTGACCATGGACAATATCCAATCAAATCTACTCCATCAGTTATAGCAAGTCTAGCCTGTTCAATATGTTTTCTTAAATAATCAATTCTATAATCATCATTTATAGTATCATTTTCTTCAACATTATCATAAGCACCTAATCCATTTTCAGTAATTATTATAGGTAAATTATATCTTTCATAAACTTCCCTTAAAGTATTTCTAAATCCTATAGGATCAATCTCCCATCCAAATTGAGTTTTCTCCAAGTTCGGATTAGAAGCTCCTTTGTAAACCCCTAGATCTCCTACAGCAATTTGTTGATCTCCACCTTGAGTAGAAACTTCTTTATCATCAATCTTACTTTCCTCTGCTGTTCCTGTACAATAATAATTAAATGCTATGAAATCTGGATTTCCACCTTTTAATATTTCCATATCTCCATCTTCAATAGTTGGCTCGATTCCTTTTTCAACCATATAGCTCCACGCTATTGGATTGTACCTACCATGTACAGCCATATCTAAGTATAACCAATTCCTTATAGATGATTGGTTACTAGCCGCTAATATATCTTCTGGTCTTGAACTTGCTGGATATATTGAACTTATATTAGGTGCAGGCCCTATTTTCGCTTTTGGGCACATATTATGGCATAACTTCATTGTTTGCGCTTGTGCAAGCATCATATGATGATTTTGTTTATATAATTCTTTTTCAACATTTTCTACTCCATCATTTACAGTTCCAATTGCCCCTCCATGAAGTATCATCATATTCTGCTCATTTATTGTAAGCCAATATTTAACCCTATCACCGAAGTTTTCAAACAATACTTTTGCATAATTTACAAATGCATCAGCAGTCTTTCTATTTGACCAACCACCTTCTCTTTGAAGAGCATCAGGTAAATCAAAATGATACATAGTAACTAGCGGTTCTATTCCGTGTGATAATAGTTCATTGATTAAATTGTTATAAAATTCAATTCCTTTTGGATTTACATCCCCTATTCCATTTGGTATTATTCTAGTCCATGCAATTGAAAAACGATAAGTCTTAAATCCCATTTCTGCAAATAATGCTACATCTTCTTTGTAATGATGATAGTGGTCACTAGACACCTTAAAATCTGGTGTTCCTGGAAATGGTTCCTTTGTATCTTGAACCGATAATCCCTTTCCATCTTCATTATAAGCACCTTCTACTTGATAAGCTGATGTTGAAGCTCCCCATAAAAAATTCTTTGGGAAATCTTTTAATTTCTTATGAAACATATAAAACCCTCCATTGCACATTATCTTTTTATTATTAACATAATTTTTTTAATCATAGTAAGTTGATTCCTATGAATTCAATATATCATATACTGTAACCACTTTATATATTTTTTATTATTTAGGAACACATGCTACTTTTTAGGTATTTGTTTTTTTAAAAAACAAGTTGTTTTAAAAAAACTGCTACAGGCAAAAATTCTTTTTTACCTGTAGCAGCTTCATTAATAATATCCTTAAATTTTCTTATATACTTCTCATAATTATTTTTTACATTATAGTCTTATTTAAACGCTTAGCTTACGCTATATCGTAGATTTAATTACTGTAGCATCTATTTCTTTGCTACATTAATAGCCTTTTCAACAACATTTTCTACAGTGAATCCAAATTTCTCGAATAGGATTTCTGCTTTACCTGATGCTCCAAAAGTATCTAATGAAATAACATCTCCATCAATACCTACATATTTGTGCCATCCAAAGCTTGTTAATGCTTCTACTGCAACTCTTGCACGAACTTTATTTGGCATAACTGATTCTTTATAAGCTTCATCTTGAACATCAAATAATTCAAATGATGGCATACTTATAACTCTTGCATCTATACCTTTAGCTTCTAATTCAGCTGCTGCTTTATAGATTAATTCTACTTCTGATCCTGATGCCATTAAAAGTACATCTGGAGTTTCTTTCTTAGAATCTTTTAAGATATATCCACCCTTTAATGCTCTCTTAGGACATCCATCATATAGTGGTAACTTTTGTCGTGTTAATACCAATGATGTTGGAGTAGTTCCATTAGTTACAGCATAATACCATGCTGCTGCAGTTTCTTTCGAATCTGCTGGTCTAAATACTGTCATATTTGGCATACTTCTAAGAGCTGCTAATTGTTCTATTGGTTCATGAGTTGGCCCGTCTTCCCCTACTCCAATGCTATCATGTGTTAATACATAAGCTACTGGAATATTCATAAGAGCTGATAATCTCATAGCACCCTTCATGTAATCACTGAATACAAAGAATGTTGCACAGAATACTTTAAGTCCTCCATGAGCATACATTCCGTTAGCGATAGCTGCCATAGCATGTTCTCTAACCCCAAAGTGAAGGTTTGATCCGCTTCTATCTTCTGCTGAGAAATCTCCTCTATCGTTCATATGAGTTTTGTTAGATGGAGCTAAATCTGCTGATCCTCCAATAAAGTTTGGAATTAGTTTAGCTAATCTATTTATCATTATTCCTGAAGATTCTCTTGTAGCCATTTCTTTATCAAAGCTCCAAAGTTCTTCGTTGTTTAATAAAGCTTCTTTATCAAGTTCCCCACTCATCCATTTAGTATATTCTGCTGCAAGTTCTGGATAAGCTTTTGCATATGATTTAAACAACTCATTCCAAGCTTCTTCAGTCTTTTCGCCTTTTGCTATGTGTTCATTCATATTTGTATACACTTCGTTTGGCACGTAGAATGCAGGCTCTGTCTTCCATCCTAAGTTTTCCTTCATAGCTTTTACATTTTCAGCCCCTAAAGGTTCACCATGTGCTGAAGCTTTTCCTTGTTTTGCTGGACATCCAAAACCAATTTGATTTTTAACTATTATAATAGAAGGTTTTGTTGTTTCTGCTTTAGCTGCTTCTATTGCTTTTTCTATTGTATCTATATCATTTCCATCTGCTACATTTAGTACTTGCCATCCATAAGCTTCGTATCTCTTAGCTACATCTTCTCTAAATGCTATGTCTGTATTTCCTTCAATTGAAATATTATTTGAATCATATAATACAACTAATTTTCCAAGACCTAAAGTTCCAGCAAGAGATGATGCTTCTCCTGAGATACCTTCCATAAGGCATCCGTCTCCAACTATAGCATATGTATAGTGATCAACTACGCTATAATCTGGTTTATTGAATTTTTCTGCAAGATGTGCTTCTGCTATAGCAAAACCTACTGCATTACAAATACCTTGTCCAAGTGGTCCTGTTGTTATTTCAACACCTTTTGTATGACCAAACTCTGGATGTCCTGGTGTTAAACTTCCGAATTGTCTAAAGTTTTTAATATCTTCAACTGTAAGTCCATATCCAAATAAATGTAGCAATGAATATTCAAGCATTGAACCATGTCCTGCTGATAATACAAATCTATCTCTGTTATCCCATTCAGGGTTCTTTCCATTATGATTCATCTTTGTCCATAATGTATAAGCCATTGTAGCTGATCCAAGTGGTAAACCTGGATGTCCTGATTTTGATTTTTCAATAGCATCTGCTGATAATACTCTTATTGCGTTAATAGATAATTTATCTAATTCTCTACTCATCTTTATCCTCATTTCATAGACATATTTTTTTATAAGTTCTTAGTTGTGCTAATTAAGTCCCTTGCTGCGCTTCGAATTCATTTCAAACCTGAAATAATCTTAGCTATCCTTCATTATCTTTTCAAAAGGTTCCTATTTTACCACACCTTTTGAAGTTGTTTTATGTTTTCATTTATAAATTCTTAAATTCCTATATTCTTAAATTCTTTCATTCTTATATTCTTATATTCTTATATTCTTAAGAATATATATTTTTATCTCTGTCATTTGGAACATGAATAAATCATAAATGATGGTCATGCTTTTGTGGAAACATTATATCAAAATATTTATCCATAAACATTTACACTTTCCTAATTTCAGAATCTAGCCATTATATCTCTAAATTACTCTTCCATTTTCGAAATATGTCTGCACTAGAAATAAGAAACATATTTTGGCAATCTATTTTCCAAATGCTGCTGCCCAGTCTGCTTTGAATCTTTCTAATCCTTGATCTGTTAATGGGTGTTTTAGCATTTGCATTACTAAACTATAAGGTACTGTTGATATATCTGCACCTGCTTTTGCTGCTTCTATTACATGAATTGGATTTCTTACGCTTGCTGCTATTATTTCTGTTTCTATTCCATGAACTGCAAATATTTCTGCTATATCTCTAACTAAATCCATACCTATCATTGAGATGTCATCTACTCTTCCAAGGAATGGGCTTACATATGTTGCTCCTGCATTTGCTGCAAGTAAGCTCTGAGTTGCTGAGAATATTAATGTTACATTTGTTTTAATTCCTTCACTTGCTAATACTTTAGTTGCCTTTAATCCTTCAGCTGTCATTGGAATCTTTACTATCATATTCTTATGAATTGCTGCAATTTCTCTTCCTTCTTTTATCATTCCTTCAGCATCTTCACTTACAACTTCTCCACTTATTGGTCCATCAACTATTTCTGTAATTTCTTTTATTACTTCATTGAAGTCTCTTCCTTCTTTTGCTATTAATGATGGATTTGTTGTTACACCACATATTACTCCCATTTCATTTGCTTCTTTAATGTGTTCTACATTTGCTGTGTCTAAAAAAAATCTCATTTTAATCTACCCCTTTATTAATTATAATTCTTAAAACTATTATTCTACATTGATATGATTTTTTGCTGCTTCACTATCTGATAAATTATCTCTTCTACTCATTAATAAGCATAAATCATCTAATACTATATGGACAGATTGATCAAATAATGAACTTAGTAGTTGAATTGACGAAACACCGGTATCATTCTTTGTTTTTCCTGGAACCTCAAGTACAAGATCTGATACTTCTGCAAGTGGAGAGTCCTTTTTACTTGTAACTCCAACTATAGTTAAGCCTAAATCCTTTGCTGCTTTTGCATTGCTTAATGTATTTTTTGTTTTTCCAGAACCTGATATTGCAACATATATATCTCCCTTTTTGAGAGCTGGTGTAATTGTCTCTCCCATAACATAAGAATTATAACCAATATGCATCAAGCGCATTGCAAATCCCTTTGCTTGAAATCCACTACGACCTTCGCCATCTACAAAAATCTTTTTTTCCTTTTGGAGTACATCCATTATTTTTTTAATCTCTTCTTCATCAACTTTGCTTATTACATCTTTAATTTCTTCTAATATTTGATCTATTACTCTCATTTATCTATTACTCCCTTAAACTCTTTTACTTTTTCCACCTTATCATCAGCACTAGTTATTGCTGATCCTACTATAACTAGCTCTATATTATATTTATTCAATTCTGGTATGGAATCTAATGTTATTCCTCCTGCAACTGCAATTCTTTTAATTAAAGGAAACTGTTCTTTAAATCGCTTCACTGTTTCACCTGGATTAGCTAGTTTTTCTTTATCAATAGAGGAATGTATGCAATAAATAGCACTGCTGAAGTGTGATATTTCCTTAATTTTCTCATCTGAACATTCTAATAAATCTATCATCATTGTCCCATTATATTGCTCAGAAACTTCGTGACATTTTTCTATAGTTCCAAGTGATGCACTCCCCATCACAGTTAGAATATCAAATCCTTGTTTGAAACCTTGTTTAAATTCATAAGCACCTTCATCACTTGTTTTTATATCTCCTAACATTTGAGATTTACTTTTTTGGCTTGTTATATCTTTTAATTTAATAAGTCCATAGTCTTTTATTAAAGATGTTCCAATCTCAATAATATCTGCTAATCCATCAAAAGTTTTAACTAAGTTTTCTGCTTTCTCTAAAGACACCCTATCTATTGCAACTTGTAACTTCATTTTATCCTCCTTAAATTCTTATGAAACTTTTCTTTTATGATTTTTCAAAAAATTATCTAATTCATCTACTGTTGGTAATCCCTCATTATCACTTAGATGCATTACTTGAATTCCACCAATAGCGTTTCCTCTTTCTAAAATTTTATTATCTTCAAGATTTTCTAAAATTCCGCTAATAACTCCTGCTGCAAATCCATCTCCTGCTCCTACTGTATCTAAAACTGGAACTTCAAAGCTTGGATACTCAGCTTCTTTTATTTGTCCATTCTCTAATTTCTCCCTAGAATACGAACCGGTAGTTCCCATTTTTATAACTACCTTTTTTACACCTTTGTCTAAATAAAAATCAGCAATCTCTTCCTTGTAATCTTTTCCTGTAAATAATTTTCCTTCGCTGAAACCAGGTAATACAATATCTGATTTAAATGCTAACTCATTAGTCACTTGAATCATCTTTTCTTTGCTCTCCCATAATACGGGCCTTGGATTAGGGTCAAAAGTAACAAGCATACCATTTTCGTGAGCTTTTTCTATAGCTTTAAATGTTGTTTCTAAAGTTGTTTCGCTTAATGCTGGAAAAATTCCTGTAATATGAAGCACCTTTCCATCTGAAAAACTTATTTCATTTAAAATATCTTTAGTTATTCTTGATGCTGCCGCTCCTTTTCTAAAATATAGTACCTCTGGATCCCCCTCATCAGTTCTATTTTTAAATTGAAATCCTGTTGGTGCTTCTTTATATGTCTTTACAAAAGTTGCATCTATATTTTCATTCTCTAGATATTTCTTTACATATTGCCCAAATGGATCTTCTCCAACTTGGCTTATATATGTAACTGTATGTCCAAGTCTTCTTAGTCCCATAGCTACATTAAGTTCTGCTCCAGCAATTAACCTTGTAAAATGTTCTACGTTGCTAAGATGTTCTTTAGTATCTGCTAAAAACATTACCATTGGTTCACCAATTGTAATAATCTCACTCATTTTTTTCACCCTTTCCGTTGCCAATCTATAGCAAAATTTTTCTTACTTCCTCTAATTCTCCTCGTATATCTTCATTTCTAATTGGATATTCGATCATTACTGGCACATTATTAGATAACTTCTTTAACATTGCCTTCCAATTAATTTGTCCTTCTGACAGTAAAGTTGTAGTAGGCTTATTATTTAGAAACTCTACATTTTTTAAATGAAATACTGTAATAGCTGAACGTAAAATATCAAATGCATTTTCAGGATCTTCATTCTGCCAATACCAATTGCCTAAGTCGAAAGTATATCCGATTGGTAATGAATTTTTGTTTATAATATCAATAGCATCTATTACACATTTTAAATTTCCATTTTCAGGAGTTTGATCATTTTCTATTGTTACTTTAATCTCAAATTTATAAATAATATCTCTTAATTTTTTTATTTCATCTAAGCTTAACTCTACTAAGTCACCTATATTGAATTTTATGTGACTTGCCCCCATCAGTTTTGCTTCCTCAAAATAAACATTAATATCTGGATTTAATTTCTTTTCGCAAGCTACTTTCTCCGGAACTGAATAATATAATTCTATTCCAAATTCTTTAGCTAATTTATTTATAATCGGAATTTCTTCCGCTAAGTTCTTTAGACATTCTCTTCTTATTTCAGCTATATGAACACCTAATGCCTCTATTTGCTCTAATATTTGTTCTTGTTTTATCCCTTTATCTAATTCATTTTTAAATACTAATAAATTTATACCTAGTTGATTCATAACTATCCCCACTTATTTTTTTATATTTCTTGTTGAGTAATTTAGATGTATTTTAACCGGTATTTCTTCTAAGATAAAATCATCTTTTCTACTTCCATCTATTCTTTCAAATAGTAGCTTAGCTGCTCTTTCTCCCATTTCATATGGGTTCTCATCTATTGATGTAATTCCTGGGCCAATTAATCGGGCCCATTTCTCCTCAGCAAAACCAAATATACCAATATCTGCTCCAATTCTTATATTTAAATCATATAAGCATTCTATAAGAACCTTTAAAATTTCATCATTATTTGCAAAGAAACATATATTTTTATCTTTATTTTTATTTAGAATATTTTCTATTATTTCTTTTATATCATTTATATCATTTTTTTTGATAATATTAGTTTCTCCTGACGTATTTGCATTTCTAGATAGAAATTCTTCCATTGCTTTCTTTCTCTCTATTCTTGAACTTATCCCATTTATGTCTTCTGAAAAATATACATAATGATCATAATCATTCTTTAGTAACTCATCTAATATGTTTCTTGTTACCTCTGCATTATTCATTGTCACCGAATCATAAATTAATGGATTTATAAATCTATCCAATAATACTATTGGTTTAAAATTATCACTATCCTTAAACTCTTGTAAATATTTATAGTTATTACCCGTAGTATTAACTAGTAAACCATCAACTTGGCTATCTAACAGGGATTCTATGTTCTCTCTTTCTCTCTCTGCTAGATTGTCAGCATTTGTTACAAGTAGCTGATAATTATTTGCTCTACATACGTCATTTATTCCTTTAATTAGTAATGAAGAAAATGGGTTTCCTATATCTGCAATTGTTACCCCAATTATATTGGAATTTTTAGCTTTTAGTGTTTGAGCTATACGATTTGGCCTATATTTTAATACTTTAATTGCTTCATCTATTTTTTCTTGAGTTTCCTGTGACATAAATTCAAAATTTTTGTTTAGATATCTAGATATTGTTGTCTTAGAGACTCCTACATAAGCAGCAACATCTGCAATTGTTACGTTCTTTTGTTTATCTGTAGAATTTTTCAGCATAACTTATTCCTCCATTCAATACTTTTATTATCAATCTTAACTGTCAAAGATTCAATAATTTATGCTACTATTCTCTATTTTTCTTTAACATATTTATTAATCAACTCAATCAGATTAAATCGCTTTAACAATCGTATTCACTATTAGTTTATCGTTTTAGTTTACCGGTTTCTAAAGTGATAATATAATGTTAAGACTTTCACCAAAAAATGTCAAGCCATTACACGATCATTTATATATTAATCTGATTAAGTTTATTATTCTAGATATCCTTTACAAAAACTTTAAATAAAAGACTTACCTCTATCTCTTAAATATTAGGTCTAGTTTGTATAAGATTCTTTTTATAGTATAAATTCAATAACCTAATGAATTACTAATTTATGAAGCCTCTACTGCATTTTCTATTTTATTCGATGCCTTAGAAGTTTTAACCGCAATCATTAGAAATACTGATAATAAAAGTGACCCTGACATAAATATATATGATGCATCTACTGAGCCTGTTATACCATTCAAATATCCTACGACATATGAGCCTGCAAATGATCCTAGTGCACCCATACTATTGATTAAGGCACTTGCTCCTCCAGATACATTCTTAGGTAATATTTCTGTAATTATTGCAAAAAACGGACCATAAGGTGCATACATAACCCCTCCTGCAATTACAAGTAAAATATATGATAGCCAAAAGTTTGAAGCCCCAATTAAATATGAACCAAAAAATGCAAATGTACCTATTAATAAGTATGCCCAAACAAATGTCTTTCTATTTCCGGTACGATCTGAATAATAAGACGATACTAACATCAATACTACTGCTAAAGCATATGGCAATGATGATAGCCAACCGGCTGAAACAATGCTAATTTGAGGACTTGCCTTTAGAATAGATGGTAACCACATTACAAAACCGTAAACACCTATACTCCAGAAAAAATATTGAAATGATAAAATTATTACCTTAGGTGATTTAAATGCTTCTCTATAATTTTTTACTGGTTTTATGCCTTTTTGTTCTTCTTCCATCACCATATCAATATCTTTCTTTTCCTGTTCAGTTAACCATTTTGCTTCCTTTGGTTTATTATCTGAAAGTTTCAACCAGAAGAACGCCCATAAAATTGGTGGTATTCCTTCAAGTATAAACATCCATCTCCATCCTACAGAATTTACTAAATATCCTGATACAATAGACATCCATAAAACAGTAGCTGGATTACCTAAAATTAGAAATGTATTTGCTCTTGAACGTTCTTTTTTTGTAAACCAATTACTTAAAAAAATCAACATAGCTGGCATAACAGCACTTTCAATTATTCCAAGTATGAATCTAGTAACCATTAAAACTTTTACATTCGTTATCAAGCCATTTGAAGCAGCTAATATCCCCCAGAATATTAAACTCCAAAAAACTAATTTTTTAGCACTTTTCTTTTCTGCAAACCATGCTGCTGGTACTTGAAAAAAGAAATATCCTAAGAAAAATAAGGCGGATAGAAGAGATGCTATCGATGCTGTAATATGCAAAGATTCACCCATACCTCCTGCAACACCAAAACTATAATTTGCACGATCCAAGTAAGCTAGGCTATAAGTAATAAATGCTACTGGTATTAATCTTTTCCACCTTTTAGAAGTTAATTGAATACTTGATTTATCCATTTCATATCCTCCCATAATAATCATTTTAATTTCCATATAATTTAATAATTAAAAACAATTTTAGCTTTATTGTGCAATCATTTGTTCAATTTATAAAATTTATTATTCCTTCAGCGAGTTCATAATAATATCGATTATCTTCTTACATTCCCCCTATGCTTATCACGCTACTTCAAATATTTTTGATTTTTTAAACTTGAGTTTAAATTTCAATATTTTTTATACTTTAGCTTTAGTTTATCGTTTTAGTTAACCGGTTTCTAAACTTAATATAATGTTAACGCTTTCACCAAAAGATGTCAAGTAGTATTTATAAAAAGTTAAAATCAATTATCTGTATAATAAAAAAGCCACTATAGTTCTAGAAGGCTTTATTCCAGAACATAGCGGTTTAATATTCTCCATACAAATTATATAAATTTACTTTTAATATTTTTTGTTCTCTAAATTCAAAGCCTTATAAATAGCTTTAGCAACTCCAGCATTGTCATTGGTATCAGTTATATACTTGGCTATTTCTTTTATTTCTGGTACTGCATTTTCCATAGCAACAGATTGAGTAAATTCAGTAAACATTGAGTAATCATTAAAACTATCCCCAATCACCATTACTTCATCTCTTTTTATCCCCATTTTTTCCGCAACTCTTGCTAATATTAATCCCTTTTGTGCATTTTTATTATTTATTTCTATATTTTTAGTAAAAGTTGATGCTATAGCAAGTTCCCCTATTGATTCCAATTTGTTCTTTACCTTTTTAGTTGTCTCTTCATCGTTATAAAATGCAACAAATTTTCCTATCTTAACATTACTATTCAAAAAATCGTTTATATCTTTAACATATTTTAAATTAATAAAATGAGGATGATTTTTAGCCATTTCCATAGCATCTTCAAAAGTTGTTTCTGGGTCGAATACCATAATTCTGTATGCAACTTCAGTTAATGCTTCCTCTATTGTATTCACACTATATAATCCATCATTAGTATAAATTTCAGCTATAATTTTTTCCTTTAATATCATATCTATAATTTCTCTTGCTTGCTTACTATCAATGTAAATTCCTTCTAATACCTTTCCATTCTCATCTATGTATTCTCCGCCATTTAGAACGACACATTGACATTTTAAATTAGATTCATCAAGTAGGGGTTTAACATCTTCATACATTCTTCCAGTAGAAATTGCAAATTTCACTCCCATTTTCTCAGCCACTTTTATAGCTTCTATATTTTCCTTTGATATCTTATGATTGCTATTAAGCAGTGTTCCATCCATATCAGCTGCAATAAGTTTTATCATCCCTTAATCCCTCCATACTCGTTTATATATTCTACAACATGTATTTACTCAAAATTTTCTTGTAAAATATTTACCTATAATTTCTATTATATACTATAATACAAAAAAAATAAGGCTAAAGATACTTCTTCTCTAGCCTCAAATTCTAAATAGAATTAATTATTAATTTTATTCTCTTCTATTTATTTATATTATTTTTTCATTTATTTTATTATAACTAGTGCCATAATTTCTTACAACCATAAACTATCTTAAGTAAGATGAATGCATCTATATCATACTTTTTTCTCATGTATATTTACATATAACTATGCATATTGCAATTTATATAGAAATTAAATCTTTAACGCTAAAATTAACATTAAGATCATAATTTTCATTTATGTTCTTATATTTTATTTTAGTTGTTTTTTGTTCTATATCAAAATACCAACCTTCTTCGCTTAATTCCCATTCTTTTATATCTAGGAACATGGCAAGCTTTTTATCTCTTAAGTTAACTTGAACTGGAGCTATATCCTTACATATTAAATCTATATTAATTTCTTTAGGCTGCTTGTCATATCCGCCTTCTTTTTCAAATGCAATTTTAACACTATTTTCTCTCTTCACTGATATTAACGTCTTTAAGTATTCACCATTTTTGTAGTTATTAGTTACACCATCGTCTTCATATAATACAAAGCTTGATTCCTCTGATGGCTCTATTAGAAGCTTAAGTGTTTCTATTGAATCATTATGAATATTAGCTAAGCCTTCAGCAATTGGAATTATTGCTCCACTTCTAAAGAACATAGGAATTGAGTTTAATGAAACTTCAACTTCAATCGTCTGTCCACCTTCATATGTCTGTTTTGTATCCCAATCAAACCAAACAGCTCCTTCAGGTAAATATACTTTTCTTGTTTTTGCACCTTTTTCTAGGACGTTTGCAATCAAAATAGAACTTCCAAGCATAAAATCAAAGCTTTCCTCAAGTAACTTTTTATCATCTTGGAATTCATATATTAAAGGCCTCATAATTGGTGATCCTTCTTTAGATGCTTCAAATAACAATGAATATAAGTATGGTACTAATTTATATCTAAGTTTTATAGCTTCTTTTATATATTTTGTATAAGATGGATACATCCATGGTTCTGTAACAGTATTATCAGTATTGCAAGAATGAATTGAGAATCTTGGCTGGAATATTCCATTTTGAACCCATCTTACAAATAGTTCTGGTTCAGGTGCTGGTCCAAAAAATCCTCCTATGTCACATCCTTGATTTGCAACTCCTGAAAGGCCCATTCCAAGCATTACTGGAATATTGAATTTTAAACTCTTCCAGCTTGTATTATTATCTCCAGCCCATGTTTGAGCATAACGTTGAATCCCTGCAAATCCAGCCCTATTCACTATATATGGTCTTATATTTGGATAAACTTCTGCGACTGTTTCCTTTGCCATAAATGCCATTAAATTTGGCATTATTGGTCTTAAACCACTTATTTCTTTCTTCATGCCCTCGAAATGACAAATTGCTTCTGTATTATTTATTTCATACTCATTATTATCATTCCATATAGATGTAATTCCTAGCGAAACTAAAGATTCTTTTAAATGCTTTTTCCACAATTCTCTTCCCTTAGGATTTGTAAAATCTACGAAAGAAGCTTGTCCTCCCCAATATCTATCTGTTTGAGATTTTTCTCCTTCATCATCCTTTATATAAGCGCCAGCTTCATCAAATTCTTTGTATAGCGGATTAGAAATTAACATACCTGGTTTTATGTTAGGTGCCACGCAAGCCCCTTTTTCCTTCACTTGGCTTACAAAATCTTCAGGGTTTTTGAATCTATCGTAATTCCAATTGAATACATATCTTTTTCCATCTTCCCCTGTAGTATATCCTGATGACATAAAGAAACCATCACAAGGGATTCCTTCTTCTTTACATCTATCTAAAAATCGTAAGATAGCTTTATCTGAATCTTTATCTAATTCTGTGTAATACATAGTTGATCCCATATATCCTAAGGAATACTTTGTAGACATTGCAGTTTTTCCTGTTAAATCAGTATAATTTCTTACCACATCTTTGATTTTAGGTCCATAAATGAAAAATGCATCTAATTCTCCACCATCAGCACAGAAATAACTGTATTTATTCCAATATCCACTTCTTTCACATCCCATATCAAAAGTAGAATCATAAGAATTGTTATAGAATATTCCGCTAGCTATGTTATTTTTATTATTAAATTTTATATAAAAAGGTATATGCTTATATAATGGATCTGTATTTTCTGAATCATAACCTATAGTATCTACATTATGCATTCTCATTCTTCTCTTTTTCTTATTTAAATACCCAGCTTTTTCCCCAAATCCATAAAAATAATCTTCATCATCCATACATGAATAATGATAAAGTCTTCCTAAGCTATCTTTTACATATGATTTTTCTTTTAAATCTGAATGTAGTATATTACCTTGCTTATCTGTAATCTCTACTCCAAAAGGTTCTTTATAAATATTTATATTTAAACTTTTTGTAGCTAATATAATATAATTACCTAAGTCTTCATAACTACTGCTAATTGCTTCTACTTGTTTTCTTTCATCTTTTAATAACTCGTCCATTTTATCTTTCCAAGCTGTCATAACTAAAGCATATGATGCTTCTTCTTGAAACTCCTCATCAAAAGTACAGCGAACTCTTACTATATTATCATTTAAAAGTATAATTCTATATTTAGCTGCATTAGTAGTGATTTCTAAATAATTATCAATATTTTTTAGACTTATAATTTTATTACTTATCTTCATAATGCTATCTCCTAGTATATTTATTTTATAATTTTTACCCTATTTACAATATAAGCCTCGTCTTATCAACTATTTTAGCGAATTGAGAAATGCTTATCTACTTCTCAATAATACAGTTCACAAAATCTATGACTCCATCTTCAACTTGATCCCTAATATCTAAATAATATTGTATTTCATGACGATATCCTGAATAAACTTTTGTCTTTACCATGTGCCCTGTTTCTGCAAGCCAATTCGACACAGCATAAACACCTTCTCCGTACAGACCAACTGGATCTTTATCTCCTGCAATATTGTAAACTTTAATTGATGTCGGCACTTTCTCTGCCCACTTAACACCAACAATATCATTCATTAAATTTGCAAAATAATATAGTGAACGTATATTAGGCTGCATTAGAAGATCACTATATATATCTCTTGCATGGTCTGCATTTACATCAGGATCACCACATGCCCATGTATTTGAAGTAACAGGATTTTCTTCATAACGTTCTGTTTTCCACATCCATCCCATGAGCATCTCTAAGCAAGAAGGATCAACTTCTTCTCCTCTACCTTCATCTATTAAGTTTTTAAAAACAGGTATTACTGAACTTGCTGTTGGAATTACTCCTGAAGTTCCACATAAAATCAAACCATCAATTCCTTTTCCATAAATGGTAGCATAACATCTTGCAACCATCGATCCCATGCTATGCCCAAACATAAAATAAGGTAAATCTGGATATTCTTCTTGAACAATTTTACGAAGTGAATGTTCATCTTCTACCATTGTCATATAACCTTTATCTCCCCAATCACTCCAATTGTCCGAAACATAAGCGGTTTTTCCATGTCCTACATGATCATCCGCAGCAACTATAAACCCTGCGTCATTCAATTTTAATATCATGTGCATATATCTACGTGAATGTTCATGATACCCATGCACAAGCTGAATGATTCCCCTTGGTTTACGAAAAGGAGTATAAATCCAAGCTTGTACCATGTCCCTTTTATTAAATGATTCAAAACTTTTTTCTTGAAAAGCCATAACAATTCTCCTTTGCTTAGATAAATTTTAATACTATTTTTTCTATTATTAGATAAATACCTTATAACTTGGACTTATGCCTTTAAGAATATGCTTTACCAGAAAGGGCAGGTACTCTTTTGTGCAGTGTTACATTAGAGAATAAGTTTCAGGCATTTCTTCATCAGAAGTTGTTCCATATTTGCTTGTCACCAGCTTGTCTGGGGAACATGCAGAAATGGTGCAACTTCTGATGGTAGAAATCCTAAACTTATTCTCAGTAACCGAAACAACAGAGTACCTGTCCTTTCGGTGAGTCATGGTATAAGTCTAGGTTTAAGCATTCAGTACTATTCGTCTCCCATACCAATTAAATCAAATCTTTCACAAGAAATTATAATTTCAAATTCTTTCTTTGCTGGTTTCTTGCATTTTACTAACACTGTTCTATCTGATAATTCATAGTACCATCCTTGTTCTGCTTTTTCCCAAGATGATTTGTTTAAGAAACGAGGTATTTGTTCATTGTCTACAGAAACCCAATATGCACCTTTCTCTTTACTTACTAATTTAATCGTAAGATCAGATATTCCAGCTTCATAACTTCCTATTGTCTTAAAAGAAATTTTCTTACGTGCTCCTCCGCTTACATTGATTTCTGTATTTTCATATATACCTTTTTCAAAATCATTAGTTACACCATCATCATTGTAGAAATTGAAGCTTCTTTCTGCTTCTCCACCGATTAAAATGTCTAATGTCTTCATTTTATCCGTAGTAATATGCTTTACTTCTTCGTTTGTTATGAAAATTCCGTCGCCTCTTAGAAACATAGGAATACTGTTAAGGGTAACTGGAATTTCTATTACTTGTCCGCCTTTATATTCAGCCATATTATTATTCATATCATACCAAGTACAGCCTTCTGGCAAGTAAAGTTTTCTTGACTTCGCTCCCTTTTCCAATACATTTGCAACTAAAACAGATGGTCCAAACATAAATGTCATATATTGATCATCATAACAATTAACATCATCTTGGAATTCCATGAGTAATGGACGCATTATTGATTTACCAGTAGTATGAGCTTCATACATTAAAGAATATAGATATGGTAACATTCTATAACGCTGACTATATGCATTACGTACAAATTCATTATTTTCTTCATACATCCATGGCTGAGTAACAGTATTATCATTATTGGCTGAATTAATGCAGAATCTTGGCTGGAATATACCATTTTGAATCCATCTTAGTAATAGTTCTCCTTCTGGAGCACCTCCTGCAAAGCCCCCGATATCACAACCTGTATTTGCTACTCCTGATAACCCCATTCCAACAATAGTTGCTATATTAAATTTTAATGTACGCCAGTCTGTTAAATTATCCCCTGCCCATGTTTGTGCATACCTTTGAATACCTGCAAATCCAGCACGGTTTATAATATATGGACGGCGGTTTGGATAAAGTTCAGCTACAGCTTGCTTTCCAACATAAGCCATTAAATTAGAATGCATTATTTTAAGTTCCGCCATAGTGCCTGGTTTTCCATCAAAATCACATACAGCATTACGATCCTCTATTCCATCATATTCACAGTTGTCATTCCAAACGGTTATAGTTCCTTTGCTTAAAATATTTTCTTTAAGTAGCTTCTTCCACGTTTCTCTACCTGATGGCTTAGTAAAATCTACAAATCTTCCAACACCACCCCACCAACGGCCATTATAATCTCCTTTTCCATCTGGATTTTTAATAAATACATCATTTTCTTCAAATTCTTTTTTATAAGGATGCTTAGCTAAAATCCCTGGTTTTAAATTTGGTATAACATTAAGACCCATTTCATTCATTTTTTCCATAAATTCATCTGAATTCGGAAATCTATTTTTGTTCCAATTGAAAATATATCTTAAATTATCTTCTTCTCCAGAAGAATACCCAGATGCTAATTTAAAGTTGTCTATATACATTTTTTCATCAAAATGCTTTTTAATTACTTCATATATTTCCTTATCGCAATCTTTTTCAAGTTCAGCATAATACATTGTAGAAGCTGTATAACCTAAGCTTTGTTTAGGAGGCATTGCCTGCTTTCCTGTAAGTTTTGTGTAATTATCTAAGACTTGTTCAACTTTTGGTCCATTGATAAAGAATAGATCAATGTCTCCTCCATCAGCTTGATAATAACTATAACGAGGCCAATATCCACTAATTTCATTACCCATATCAAATACTGAATCATAGGAATTATGATAGAAAAGTCCAATGGCATGATGATTATTGTTATTTAACTTAATATAAAATGGGATATGTTTATATAAAGGATCTCCAAATTCAGGATCATGCCCAATTGCATCTTTAGGCGACATACGCATTCTTCTACCCATTTTATCTAACTTTCCAGTCTTTTCACCAAATCCGTAGAAATGATCATTTTGTAAATCAACCTCATTATAATGAGAAATTCTTCCTAGTTGATCACATTCAAAAGCTCTATCTACAAGATCACTGTATAACTTTTCTCCATTTAATTTATATATAGAAAAATGTAATGGTGATTTAGCTAGTACTAATTTTAATGTTTTTGTATAAAATATAATTTCTTTTTCATTTTCTTCAAAAGGAATATCTAATGCTTCTATTCTTTCACGTTCTTCTGCAAGTAAAGAATCAAAACGATCCTCCCATGCAGTCGTAACCAATGTATAAGATGCTTCCTCAAACTTTCTATCAAAAGAAGCTCTAACACGTATAATATCATCTGACATAAAAATTATTTTTATATCTGCGGTATCCCCCTTCACTAAATAACCATTCTGTATTCTATTTATAGACATAAATTCCTTTAATAACATGTAACTTCCTCCTAAACTACTAATTTATACTTATTAATCTATCAACAACCTATTAAGGCGTAGATTGTCAGTTTATAAACTTGTTATATAGGTTGTTCAATTATGATTTTTTTCAACAACTGTCAAAACTCAATTATTTAACAACCTATATCTATATAACATTATAAGAGTAGCAAAATAACTTAACTGATACTATTCATTAAATTATCTTGTGTAAAATTCTGTTTCCAAACATCCTCATATTTATATCCAGTAAGACTTTCAACAACTTCTTTTGTGTTTGAGTCAACATCATCTTTTAAACCACCATTTTTCAAACGTTCAACTTCATCTATTAATATCTGATGAGTTTCTTTATTAAGCTTAAAAGTAAATGCAAGTATTAATGATAATGCAAACAAGCCAACACATCCAATAAGTAAAACATATCCAATAATCTGTACTGTTTGAGGAGATTGAACCTCTTGACCTTTAACAAATCCTCCTTCTTGCAACACAACGCCGATTAAAAATGTAGCAATGGCTACAGTGCTCTTTCTAGTAAAAGTCATAACTGCTGCAAAAAGTCCCTCTCTTCTTTTCATCGAAACAATTTCATCAACATCAGGAATAAATGGGAACACTGTCCAAGGAGTTAGAACCGCCAAGGATCTAAATGCAAAGTAAACTATAGATATTCCAAGTAAAATAGCAGTCTTAGCTTCAGGATCAGCTAAATAAACTCCATAATATGCTAGTACACTTAATATCATAAATGTATACGTAATCTTATATAATTTAGTAGGTCCAAGTTTTAAAAATAAAATTCCACCTATAATTGTTCCTGGTATACCAATAATGCTAAATGAAAGCAAATATGCACCAAAAGATGATGAAACCTTTAAATTATAAACACAGAAAAATAAAAATACAGCATTAAATATATCCCCAGCAGTAAACGATAATAAATACAGTCCCAAATGTTTCCTGAAACTTTTTAGCTTAAATGTAGATGCATATTCCCCAAGCACTTTTAAGTAATCACTAAAATTCCTATTCCCTTTAGATTGAGATGCAGCCAATAATTCTTGCTCCATCGCTGGTGTAATTTCTCTTTCCCAAGTCGCTTTATATGTTATAAATATACAAATCGCATACAATATTGCAAAAAATAATCCATTATAGAAATATGCATAAGGATTCTTTTGGCCAAAATGTCCAATCAATTGTGCAGGAACAAAAGTCCCTAAGAACTGACCTAAAGAAGAAATAACTAATCTGCAAGTAGAAATTTTAGTTCTATCAGAGTAGTTAGTTGTCATTTCAGTCGGTAGTGTTTCCCATGGAATTAATACCATGGCTGCAACTATTTCAAATAATAAATAGCAACTTAAATAAAACCAGTAATTCATTCCTATTGTCCATATTAATACATAGATTGCCATTAATGGCGCTCCAATTAATAAAAAGAAACGACGTCTTCCAAATATCTTTCCAAGCTTAGTTTTATAAAAATTATCAGATATACTCCCTATAAAAAGACTGGCAATTGCATCTACAAAACGAGCAACTGCAACAATAGATGCCCCTTGTATAGGTGTAAGTCCACAATAAGTTGTATAGAAAAACAATAAGAAAGCTCCAATTATTGTAAAGGCTCCGCCGCCCATTATATCAACTAATCCATATCCAATACATCTAGGTAAAGTAATCTTTTTATCTTTTATAGACATATAATCTACCTCTTTCTTTAATTAATATTTTTAATTAGCAATCTTATATCTAAATATTGAAGTATTCCTTTGCATTGTTGTAGCATATACCTTCAACAACTGTTTTTAGCAATTTAATATTTCCTGGTACTTCACCATTTTCTACCCATTCTCCGATTAAATTGCAGGCAATTCTTCTAAAATACTCATGTCTTGTATATGATAAGAAGCTTCTAGAATCCGTTAACATTCCAACAAAACGACCTAATAATCCAAGATTTGCTAACACTTTCATTTGTTCAATCATTCCATCTTTATTATCGTTAAACCACCAAGCTGCACCAAATTGCATTTTTCCTGGAATCCCCTCTCCCTGAAAATTTCCTATCATAGCTCCAAGAACATAATTATCCTTTGGATTCAACGTATATAAAATTGTTTTAGGAAGTGAATTTTCCTTATCTACAGAATCTAAAATTCTAGATAATGGGTACGCTATACTCTCATCATTAATTGAATCAAATCCTGTATTAGGGCCTATTTTTTCGAACATTCTGTTATTATTATTCCTTAGCGCAGCTATATGAAGCTGCATAGCCCATCCAAGTTCATGATAAAGTTTAAATACATGTGTTAATGTATAAGTTTTATACTTCTTTTCTTCATCAATGCTTACTACTTCTCCATTTAAGGCTTTAGCAAATATAGCTGCTGCATCTTCTTTTGATGCATCTGCATAAACTACTGTCCCATCTATACCATGGTCTGCTATCCTACATCCAACCGAATGGAAATACCTTACTCTTGAGTCAAATGCATTTAGAAATTCATCATAATTACTTATAGTGATCTCCGATATTCCTTCTAATTTTTTTACCCATAAAACAAAACCATCTAAGTTTATTTCTATTCCTTTATCTGGCCTGAAAGTTGGTAAAACATTTACATTAAAACTCTCGTCTTCTTTAAGCTTAATGTGATATTCTAAAGTATCAGTAGGATCATCAGTTGTACATATAGTTTCAACCTTTGATTTTGTAATTAAATCTCTTGCTCTAAATCCTTCTCCACTCAATAATTCGTTTGCTTTTTTCCAAATTGCTGGAGCAGTGTCTTCATCAAGCGGTTCATATATTTTAAAGAACCTTTGAAGCTCTAAGTGAGTCCAATGATAAAGAGGATTTCCTATAGACATAGGTATGGTTTTTGCCCAAGCTAAAAATTTATCATAATCACTGCCATCACCTGTAATATATTTTTCATCTATACCATTACATCTCATTACTCTCCATTTGTAGTGATCCCCGTACAACCATGCTTCAGTTATGTTATTAAATTTTTTATTTTCATATATCTCCTTAGGATCAATATGACAATGATAATCGATAATAGGCATATTCTTTGCATAATTATGATATAACTCTATAGCTGTTTTATTAGATAATAAGAAATTTTCATCCATAAATTTCTTCAAATTCATCATCCTACTTTCAAATAAAAGTTTAATATTTGTAAAGTATTGAATGGATTTTATTTAACGGTACACACTCTGCTAATTAGAGTACATTATCGTAATCTTTATATATCCAACACCCTACTATAACGTTTTCTTTTACACTAATCTTTGTAAATTTTCATTACTTAGATTATGTTCCCAACTCTAATATTTCTTTAAATCTTCATAATCTAAGCAAGATTGTTAGTTAGTACAATTTGTGTTATAATGTATTTCTTAATAATTTTCTTAGCATTTTTATCATTCTTTGTTTATATTATTTGCCAGAATATAATAAACTGGAATGATAAAAATGTTATTTTTTACAGATCTTAATTTCACCATAAACTATCTGCATTCTAAGTACTTTTCTAAAGTAGACCTAACAGCACCAGTTCCAGAAATCATTTCGGTGAAATAACCTTCAATTTTTTCTCCTAATCCTATAACATAAAGATCTACGCCAAAAATTTCTTCATTCATTAGTATCGGTTTTAGAGTATCTCCTAATTGTTCTATAGTTCCTAATTTTATATTAGCTACATATTTCTTTAGTTCATCTAATAATGGATCTGGACTTAATTCCATTGCATTACCATCATCAGCTATTCCCATTAAATATCTGCACCAACCTGCAATAACAAGCGGAATGTATTTAAGGTTTTTAGTATCTAAATCTACTCTATCTCTGTAAGCCTTGATTGTCTCCCCAAATCTTATACCAACCTTTTGAGATGTATCTGATGCAATCCTTTGAGGAGTATCTGGTATATATGGGTTCGGAAGTCTAACTTCAAGTACTTCTTTAATAAAATCTTCAGGTTTTAATATTCCAGGATCAACAACAACTGGCATTCCTTCGTCGTACCCAATCTTTTCTACTAGTTTCTTTAGAGTTTGGTCTTTCATTTCGTCTGCAATTAAATTATATCCAAGTAAACATCCAAAGACTGCTAAAGAAGTGTGTAGCGGATTTAAACAAGTACAAACCTTCATTTTTTCAACTCTCTCGACTGTTTCTCTGTTTGTTAAAAATACTCCAGCCTCTTCTAATGCCATTCGTCCATTTGGGAAATCATCTTCTATAACAAGATACTGAGGTCCTTCTGCATTTACAAAAGGTGCAATATAAGTATTCTTGCTAGTACATATAATCTCAGTACTGTAAAAACCGTTTTCTCCTAGAGTATCTTTAACACTTTGAGATGGTCTAGGCGTAATTTTATCTATCATACTCCAAGGGAACGATACCTTTTTATCATCATTGATATATTGTAGAAATCCTTTATCAACTAATCCATTTTCAGTCCATTTCTTTGCTATTGTTTCCATTGCATCATGAAGCTTTTCACCATTTTTCGAACAATTGTCCATACTCACAAAAGCTATTGGAAGTTGTCCATTCTTATATCTCACATATACTAAAGAAGTAACTTTAGCAATAATACTTACAGGATGTTCTAATCCATCTGTTATATCTTCTTTAAATAGATTTTTTACACTATAACCTTTTTCAGTTATCGTAAAACTTGCTATTTGTAATGCTGGATTTGAAAATATATCTTTCAATCTATTCCAATCTTGTCCCCTTGAATAGTCACAAGCTAGGCTTTCTCCTATGCTTCCTACAACTTTTTTCTCCAAGCTTCCATCTGGTTTCATAATTACTAACAAACTTAAATCATCATGAGGCGCATAAATTTTATCTATTATTTCATAGTCATATCCTTCTACAGCAACAATACCTCCAGTTACTCTTTTATTGTTTAAAAGTTCTTGTTGCAACATCGCTATAAAGCCTCTAAATATATTTCCTGCTCCAAAGTGCACCCAAGTAGGATTTTCCTTAGTTAAAGTTGACATCTTATCATGATCAAACTTTGGAAGTTCTATTCCAGCATTTTCCCATAACTCGCTGTTTTTAATACTTTCTTTGCTTAGTATTAATTTGGCATTACTCATTCCTATTTTCACCTCTTTAAAACTACTATTAATAGCATTACCAATTTTAATTATCTTTTATATCTTAGGATTAATAAATCCAAGATTTTATTGCAATCTCTAATTTTATTTATTCTTAAGCCTTATTTAGTTCTTTGTAGTGTATCCCATATCCCCCAGATATACATAATTCCAAGAGCTCTATCATAAAGTCCATAACCTGGTCTACACTGCTCATTCCATATATGTCTTCCATGATCTGGTCTCGCATATCCAGTAAATCCAAATTCATGGTAAGCTTTTACTATGTCACATATATCTAATGAGCCATCACAAGTTCTATGAGATGTTTCAATAAAATCACCATTTTCATAAATCTTTACATTTCTAATATGAGCAAAGGCAATTCTGTTTCCAAATTCTCTTATCATTGCTGGCACATCGTTATTAGGATTTGAGCCTATAGCACCGCTACAAAGAGTAAGGCAGTTATATGGACTATCAACAAGCTTTAATAATCTTGCTAAGTCGTTTCTACTTTTAACTATCCTTGGTAAACCAAATATTGACCAAGGTGGATCATCCGGATGAACTGCCATCTTAATATCATTGATTTCAGCTACAGGAATAATTTGCTCCAAGAAATATTTCAAGTTATTCCATAAATCTTCTTCTGTAACATTTTTATATGCTTCAAAAAGTTGTGTCAGATTCTTTAATCTTTCTGGCTCCCAACCTGGCATTGTGAGATCTGGATTTGATGCTATCTTGTTAACCAACTCCATTGGATCTATATCTGTAATCCTTGCTTTTTCATAGAAAAGAGCTGTTGAACCATCTTCTGTTTTTTTGTACAAGTCAGTTCTCAACCAATCGAATACCGGCATAAAGTTATAGCAAATTACTTTTACGCCAACCTTGGCTAGTTTCTCTATTGTCTTTTTGTAATTTTCAATATATTTATCTCTAGTTGGAAGTCCTAATTTAATGTCCTCATGAACATTAACACTTTCAACAACATCTAAATTAAATCCATATTTATCAGCTGATTTCTTTACTTCAAGAATTTTTTCCATAGGCCATTCATCACCAGCTGCCATATCATGAAGAGCCCAAACAATCGTTTCTACACCGGGAATCTGTTTAATTTGCTCAAGTGTTACGGTATCGTTACCTTCACCATACCATCTGAAACCCATTTTCATAATAATATACCTCCTGTCATTTTATCTAATTTGGTTTTACCGTATAGTTTTTTGCCAGCATATAAAGAGTTTAAATTGAATGCTCTATATAGGCCTCACCTCCCTAAATTGAAAATTTTTTTAATATCAGATGATTTAAATATCATGGCATCTAATATTTAAATATGTTATATACCCCTAATCTTTGAAATAATTAGGATAACTTTCTCTTACTTGTGTTTTATCAAAGATGACCATATTTAAATGCTTCTTCATGAATTCTTCTGCCATCTCTGGATTTTTATTTTTTATAGCATTAAATATTTCTTTGTGCTGCAGATAGATATTATCCCAACTAGAATTAACTGTTAATCTTAATACACGAATTCTTTGAAATTCGGTACTTCCATCATTAATACTATTCCATATCCTCTTCTTGCTGCATCCTTCAAAAATTATCTTGTGAAATTCTTCATCTGTATTAAATAATTTTTTATAATCTTTATTTTCTATATACATTTTTTGAAACTTTAAATTCATTTCCAAAGCCAATATATTTTCCTTTGGAAATTCCATGCAGGCTTCTTTTACTACAGCTCTTTCTAAATGCTCACGTAAAAATCTTTCTTCTTCAACAGCAGATAAGTCAATTAATGAAACAACTGTGCCTTTCTGAGGATAAATTTGTACTAAGCCTTCTTGAGCTAATCGAACAAGAGCCTCTCTAACTGGAGTTCTGCTTACATTATATTTTTCAGAAAGTTCTTTTTCAGAAATGCTTGTACCAGGCTCAAGATATAGATTAATAATTTCTTCTCTGAGATTATGATATATAACCTTACTCGTAGAATTCTTACTTATTTTAAAAGTCATACTTATATTCTCCCCCATTGGCGTGTTTTACCATACTTGTATGGTAACTATGAGTATAGTCTTGCTGTCTAAGAATCGTTTACAAAGACTTGTATAGTAAATCTTTTCACTTGCTTTTCCCTAATTGCTATGATTAAATTATAGCTATACAACTATATAAAAAATATGTTTTAATTGCTTCAAAACTTGCAAAAATTGCTATAGTAAAATATAATGTATCTCAGTTTTATTAAAAATCACTTATACAAATAATCTCTTTCACAATTTAAAACGTTTAATTGTTTAATAATTCAGTAATTTTATCGCAATTTATACAATTCGTCGAAGAGGTGATATCAATGAAGAGAAAAATACATGAGTTTTTTACACGAAAACATATGCTTTCCAGTGACTACGAAATCTTTCACTTCTTAAATACTGATGTACCATTTCAATACCTACACAATCATGACTTTTATGAGTTTTATCTATACCTTTCTGGAGATGTTACATATTTGATAGAAGGTAAGTCATATAATCTAAAATCAGGTGACATAGTATTAATTAATACAAGAGAACTACACCGCGCTGTTATTAATAGCATGAAAATGCCTTATGAGCGTATTGTACTCTGGATCAACAAATCTTTTCTAAATGAATTGTCAACGCCAGAAACGGATCTTACCCAGTGCTTTGAAAACGTAGAGAAAGCAAATGTTATAAGAGCTGATTTTCAAATTCAGCAGAATGTAAGAGCACAACTTAGCAAGCTACTTGAACTTGAAAACTACAAAGGCTTAGGTAAAGATTTGCTATATAAAGCCTATATTATAGAACTTATAATACAGTTAAATAATCTTGTTTTAAGTCATAAATCTGATTTTGACATTGATGTGACGAAGAGCAGCTTAATTGATGGAATAGTTGAATATATTAATAATCATATTAATGAAGAACTTACAATTGATGAGCTTTCTAAAGAATTTTATCTTAGTAAATTCCATTTATCTAGAGAATTCAAAAAGTATACTGGTACTACAATCCATAGGTATATCGTACAAAAAAAATTAATACAATCTAAAGAATTAATTCTTAAAAATTATCCGATAAATAGCGTTTACAAACAATCTGGATTTGGTGATTACTCAAATTTTTTTAGAGCCTTTAAGAATGAATACAGCATTTCCCCTAAACAATTCTATGAACTTATGGTTGAATCTAATTTGAAGAAATAATAAACATTAGAAATTTTATGATATATAGTTTTATAATAAATATTTCAATATCTTTTTCAATAACAAAACCGTGCTAAAATCTATATGATTAGAGAATAACTGGACAAGGCATATAATGTAGAGAACTAATTGCAACATATGTACATCAACGGAATACTTTAAGGATTTTACTTAATTTTTTAATTAATAAATTTTAAATGAACAAGATACAAACTCATTATTAATAATTTATTACAAGAATAGCATATGTAAGTACTATTCTTGTAATTTTTTGTGTAGATATATATAATTTATTTAAATGTACACCAAAACTTGTTGAAATAAAAAATTCGTAAATAATTTGAATAGGCTTTTTTGAGGTGAAAATATGAAAGCAAATGTAGAAATAGTTCTTGGATTTCTTGGCTCTGGAAAAACGAGGTTTATAAATTCTATGCTAAAAAGAAAAGAATTACAAGATGAAGTTATCGTTGTTATACAAGATGAATTTGGAGACTGTCAAATACAGGATGACTTTAATAATAAAAATCCAATAGTAGTAATTAATGTTGATAAGAATAAAGAAATTGATGAAAGTTATATAACCGAAATCGTAAGTAAACATGCTCCTAATAGGATTTTTATCGAAATAAATGGTATGAAAGATTCTACTAAAGTAATTAATATATTTAATACAAAAAAGATAAAGAGTATATGTAGAATTGATAACATAATAAATACTATTGATACAACAAGCTTTAATATGTATTTCAGAAATATGAAAAGTATTATTAACACTCATATTTTTAATAGTGAGACTATAATTTTGAACAATGTAGTCGAGTTAGATAAAAAAGAACTTTTAAACATACAAAAAGAAATTGAAAATATTAATGAGACTGCTGATATACTAATGCATTTATACATAACAGATAATAAAATATCAACTAAAAAAGAATATGTAAAAACTACAAGGCACGGTTTTTCATTCTTTAATACTTTTTTATATTCAGGTTTTGTACTATTTTTATTCATTTTTTTGATTACGATGTCAACATTAAATATTAAGATATCCAGTGCGTATTTAGATAGATTCAAAAAATTTTATGATGTATTTATAAGCATATTAATTCAAGGTTTTCCCTTCATTCTTATCGGTAGCTTTGTATCTTCAATAATTCAAATTTGTATATCAAGAGATACATTTATTAAACTATTTTCAAAAAATAGTTTTTTATCTTGTGTAATTGCAGCTTTTGCAGGCTTATTATTTCCAATATGTGATTGTGGGACAATCCCTGTGGTTAAAGGGCTTATGAAAAAGAATGTTCCTATAGCAGCAGGAATTACATTTATGCTTGCAGCGCCAATTGTAAATCCAATAGCAATTATTGCAACTCTCTATGCTTTTCCAGGTATGGTATCTGTCTTAATTTACAGGTTAGCTACTGGAATATTAATCTCTGTTTTAGTAGGTTTAATTATGCAGTTTACTACTAAGAAGGATGAAGAAATTTTAAAAAATAATTCTGATATAGATACATGTGATTGCGGTTTTTGTGATGGTAAACAGGATTATTCAGAAAGTAAGCTACAAAAAGTCAAGGCAATATTCGTTCATGCAGGAGATGAATTTTTTAATATAGGTAAATATATGATTATTGGAACTTTTCTATCTAGTATTTTTCAAAGTATGACATTTATAAGTAGCAATACTTACATTTCTAATGATAGTAGAGTTTCTCTTCTTGTAATGATTTTATTATCTTTCTTACTTTCAGTTTGTTCAACTTCAGATGCATTTGTTGCCAAAGGTTTTTTAAGAGCCTTTCCAATAAGCTCTATACTTGGATTTTTAGTAGTTGGACCCATGTTAGATGTAAAAAATACAATGATGCTTTTTGGAAGCTTTAAAAAGAAATTTGTATTAAAATTAATATTTACTATTATTTTAGTATCATTTAGCATTTTGATTAACTGCAAATTAACTTGATAATATTGAAAAATAGCTCAATATATTATCATATATTCCATGGCTATTATAGATAAATTAATTGAAAGGGGTAGCATATGAAAAGAATTAGTTCAGATATAGTTATTAAAATACTGATATTGCTATGTTTCGGGATATTTTACTTTAAGATAATTAAGAATAATGAAATAATAATGTATGTCCATCCAAGAATTATTCCATTTGCTATTTTAGGAATGCTAGCAATGTTTGCAATTGCGTTATTTCTAATTACAGACAGTCGTCGAACCAAAAAGAAGAATACCAAGTTAAGGAATTATGTAGTCTTCATCATTCCCTTAGTTATGGTATTTTTCATGCAAAGTACCAGTGCAAATTCTTCAATAAAAACTGATGATATAGGCGCAAATTTTAGCGGATCATTAAGCTCCAATTTAACTTATGACAATTCTAAGCCTAATCCCTCAGACCAAAAGATCAACAATGTTGAGCAGGGTAAATATGATGATGATTTATATATTAAAGATAATGTTATAGAAGTAGATGTCAACAATTTTCTGCACTCCTTTGATGAACTTACAGAGAATGCAAATAACTATGATGGACAAGAAATAGAAATAACAGGATTTGTTTATAAAGACACAACCCTTAACGATAATGAATTCATAATAGGTAGATTTGTAATGGCGTGTTGTGCAGCTGATTTACAAGTTGTAGGAATTAAATGTGATAGTAATAATCAAGAAATCTACAGTAAGGATACATGGGTAAAAATAAGGGGCAAACTTAAAACTGAAACAGTCAAGTATGCAGTGAACCCAGTTATAGTAGTCGAACATATAGAAAAAGATCCTAATCCCAAAACTGAATACTTATATCCATTTTAAAAATCCTTAACTATCTAGATTGAATATGTCATAAACTGTGCCAAATATAACTATTAAAAAATTATCTTTATATAAAAAAATAAACTATGCCACTTTCATTTAGTGTTTTATTAGCATAAAGAGCTATATAAACATTAAATGAAAATTAGCATAGTCATATAAGGCATAATCCCCAAAACAACAAGTCCAGTTGCCTAATAATTATTTTATAATTTTAAATTCATATCCTTGTCCCTTTAAATATTCTATAACTTCTGGCAATGCTTTTGCTGTTTCTTCTTTTCCGTACGTATCATGCATTAATATTATTGCTTTTTCCCTGTTTGCCACAGTTTTTATAACTTCTTGTTTTAACTGTTCTGCTTTTTTAGGAGCACCTTCTGCATCTCCAGATAACGAATTCCAATCAATTTGATGATAGTCCTTGTCATGCAACGCTTTGTCCATAGCTTCTGCTCCTGACGGATCTTTCTTGTCCCAAGTCATTTGCCCTCCTGGAAATCTAACAGCTCTTGTTGAAAAATCTTGTCCTAAAATATTTTTCAAAGATTGATTTGTTTTCTCAAAATCGGACATACAATTCTCCAAATTTATTTTTCCATTTGGATATAAGTAGTTATAATCATGCGAATAAGTATGATTACCTATTGCATTACCTTCATCAAACTCCCTTTTTACTAAATCTTTGCTTGCCTGATCTTTATCTATATATTTTCCTATAAGGAAGAAAGTTGCATGTACATCTTCTTTCTTAAGAATATCTAATATCTGAGGGGTAACTGTTTCTGATGGCCCATCATCAAAAGTCAAATAAACAACTTTCTTACCATCAGCTCCATCAGGCCTTTGTCCTTTCATTTGCTGATTTAAATATTTTTCTACAAATGCTGAGTTTTCTACTTCTGAATTACTTTCTGATTTAAGTTCGTCACTATCCGTTTCACTTTTACTCTGATTATCACTTGATTCAGATTTTGCATTCTGGTTACCATCAAGTGCTTGTACAGTTTTTGTATTATTTGAAAATCTTTGCATTACTATGTTACCTACTGTTATAACCAATATGGAAATAATAATAAATAGAATTGTGATCTTTGCTACTTTAATGTTTTTATTTGGGTTATTCCTATTGTTATACTTCATTTTTCATCCCTCTTATGTCTTATCTATGTGTGTCTTAATAGTTTTTTATTAGATAGCAGCATAGTATATGTTGCTATTGAATTCTATAATTTACCTTAATTAAATATTCGTCTTATTAGAACTTTTAAGGTTAAGTATACTATTGCAACATATATACTGAGTATTTATAGCTAATTATTTAAAAACTCCTTGTGTAAATTCATCTAAATCAACATCATGGTTTATTCCATTAACAAATCCTGTCTCACTGTATTGATGTCCAACTCTTGAAAACCATATTTTATTTGTTGGCAGGTTTTGAAATGGAGTATTATTATAATTTGCTTCCCATAAAGGATAGTTAGATAATCTGCCGTCTAGATTGCTAATAAAGCTACTATATGTGTATATACCTATATCCATATTACTTACTTTCTTGAATTCGGCTATAAATCTTAAAGCATAATCCATAATATCAAATCCTGTAGCTTCTATATCTAACATTGGCTTCAAATCGTTTCTTTTATCCTTTATGCTATTATAAAAATTATCGGCTTGAGTTTCTGGAGCACTTGTCCCAACTAAGAAGTGATAGAAGCCAACCTTTAATCCAGCTGATGAAGCCCCATTATAATTAGCCTGTAAATACGGATCTATAAAAGTTGTTCCTTCAGTTGCTTTTATATACACTAATTGAACTCCACTTGATTTTACTGAATTAAAATCTATGTACCCATCATAATTACTAATATCTATACCATAATATTTGCTTAAAGTGTTCCCACTACTACTTGAACCAGAAGAACTTTGACCTGGAGTGCTTCCGCTACTACTTGATCCAGAAGGACTCTGACCTGAAGTGCTTCCACTACTACTACTTGATCCAGTAGAACTTTGATTTGACGCACTTCCGCTGCCACTTGGTCCAGAAGTATTCTGACTTGAATCTTCATACCTCTTACCATCAGATCCAATCTTATATCCATCTTTAGTAGTGTTAGTAAGCATTTTTCCTGTATCTTTATCTAAGTAATACCACGCTCCATTAAGATAAGCCCATCCTGTTGCCATACTTCCATCATTATTAAAGTAATACCAATTATTGTTTATAGTAATCCATCCAGTTTCCATATCTCCGCTATCAGTAAATTTGTATGTTGTACCGTCTATCTTATTAATACCAGTTACCATACTTCCATCAGTCTTTAAATAGTACCATTTATTATTATTCTTGATCCATCCAATATGGATTTTTCCACCTTTATCGAAGTAATACCATTTATCATTTATTTTATTCCATCCACTATTGGTTGCCATTACTCCTGAATCTTTGAAATAGTACAAATTTGAACCATCATTCTGAATTCCAGTTGCCATAGCTCCTGAATCAGTTAAGAAATACCAATCACCATCTAACTGTTTCCATCCTTTTACCATAGCTCCACTTTCATCCATGTAATACCAGTTACCTTTGTCTTTTACCCATCCGGTTTTCATTTTACCGTCATCTTCATTTAAATAGTACCAATTATTATCTGGTCTAATCCATCCAATCGCTTTTGTATTATCTGACTTATAATAATACCAAACTCCACTCTCATTCTTCCAACCAATATTTGATGTCATATTAGTATCACTAGTTGCAGCTTGTACATTTAATCCTGGAATTAAAATTAGTACCATTAATACAGATAATACTGTGAGTCTCTTTTTAATATTCAAAACAACCTGTCACTCCCTTTTTTATTTTTTAGCTAAAATATAATTAAATTGAATACGAAGTTAATTTTATGCTTCTATAAGATTCTTTCCATCTATAGCAATGCTTCCATCCTTGTAATATTGCATTACTCTCTTAACATAATCCTGAACCCCTTGTGACATCTTACATAAATCATCATCTGATAAGACCCCATCTTTTTTTACATTTTGTGGTCCAGCATTATAAGCTGCTATTGCTATTTTTACATCACCATTAAATTGGTTTAGATATTCTTTTAGTAATTTTGACCCTCCATCGATATTTTGCTCTATATCATATCCGTCTGTCATTCCAAGATATGTATAATTCTGAGGCATAATCTGCATCAATCCAGTGGCGCCTGAGCTTGACGTTGCTTTTGGATCAAAATCTGACTCTGCTTTAATTATAGCTAGTATCAATTTTGAATCTAGTTCATATTTATTTGCCGAATCATTTACTGAGTTATATATTTTTTTCATAGTATCACCTGACCCCTTCGAGCTAGTGCTTAAAGGAATTGTATTAAGTGGCTTATATCTTTTTCCATCCGATCCAATCTTATATCCATCTATGGTAGTATCCGTTAGCATTTTTCCTGAAGTAGGATCTAAATAGTAATAGTCGCTTCCATTTGATGTAACCCATCCTGTTGCCATTGATCCATTATCATTTAGGTAATACCATACTCCATCAAGATTTATCCACCCTGTCGCAACACTTCTATCAGTATTGAAATAATACCAGTTATTGTTCACATTAACCCATCCAGTTTCCATCTCACCAGTATCACTAAACACATATGTTGTATTTCCTATTTTATCAGTACCAGTTACCATACTTCCATCATCGTTTGAGTAATACCACTTATCATTATTCTCAACCCATCCAGTATGTATCTTTCCATCTTTATCAAAATAGTACCATTTATCATTTATCTTAGTCCATCCAGTATTTGTAGCCATAACCCCTGAATCTTTGAAATAATATAAATTAGAATTATCCTGCTGAATTCCAGTTGCTCTAGCACCCGAATCAGTTAAAAGATACCAGTCACCATCTAACTGTTTCCATCCTTTTACCATAACCCCATTATCATCCATATAGTACCAGTTTCCTTTATCCTCTAACCATCCAGTTGTCATTTTACCACTATCTTCATCTAAATGATACCAATTATTATCCGGTTTAATCCATCCAATTGCTTTTGTGTTGTCAGACTTATAATAATACCAAGATCCATTTTCGTTTTTCCAACCAATGCTTGATGTTATATTTGTATCAGTAACATCTGCTTGTACATTTAATGTTGGAATGAAGCTTAGTGCAATTAATGCTGACAAAACTGTAAGTATCTTTTTAATATTCAAAGTAATCCATCACTTCCTTTTAACTGATTCTTAATAAAAAATGTTATTAGACTAAATAACTAATACTGATTTTAAAAAGTTAAATCTCATATTAAAATTTATCATTAAAAATCAGTATTAATTATGTATTTTATAATTTATTAATGTTCCTTATTATTTTTAAAATAATTTTTTTCAATGATGGCTTCCGAAACTTTGAATTCATCTTTTAGATGCTTTACTTCTTTTTCATCTTTTGGGTTTCCTACAATTTGACCTTCATTTAAGATTGTAGCATCTCTATTCGTATTCACTAATACTCTTCCTATTGAATTATTCTCAAATTCACTTCTATCCTCGCCAAGCAAGTATAATATTGTCGGTTTAAAATCTGTTTGACCACCAGCTGTTGATATAACTTCTGATTTTAAGTTCTTTGAATAAATCATATAAGGAATCTTTCTTTGATTATCCTTCCACCAATCTCCTTCTAAAGGCGCATTTTCTATATCTTGTTCGTAAAATTTATGAACACCACAATGATCACCGTAAATCATAACTACCGTATTATCCAATAAACCTTCCTTATCTAATTCTGCTATAAACTTTCCGATAGCTTCATCGGTATATCTTACAGATTGAAAATACTTTCCTAGCATATTATCATCAAGTTCTTTAGGTAGGTTTAAATATTTTTTATTTTCTGGCATCTCAAAAGGACCGTGACTTGTCAACGTAGTCATAAATGCATAATAAGGTTGTTTTTCATCTTTTAACTTTTGAGCTACTTGCTTTAAATATGATTCATCTGAAAGTCCCAAACCTATAATTTCATCCTGATTAAACTTTCCTACATCTAATATTTTATCAGCCCCATAGCTTTTATGCATTTCTGTCCAATTCCAATTTCCAGGTGGTTCTGCATGAGTAGAAACTGTAGAATATCCTTTACCTTCTAAAATATTTTGAAGTGTATTATATTGACTCCAAGGATAAGAATATACTGTAGTACCTTCTCTTATAGGAAGTACTGATGCATTAACCATCAAATCACAATCTGAACTTGTTCCAGAATTATTTTGTTCACGTATATTATTAAAATACAAGCTATTTGACAATAACTTATTTAAATTTGGTGTTATTTCTTGTCCATACACTTTTTGATTAATGACAAAGTTCTCCAAAGACTCTACTTGTAGTGCAATTACATTTTTTCCTTTAAACATTCCCTTGTAACTATTGTCAGGTAAATCTTCTTTATTATCGTTAAACCAACTTTCTATTTCTTTTTTCTCTTCATCTGTTAAAGTTTTATTTTTATTTTTATAGAACTCAATATCAAAACCATGATATCCAAGTGGGCTCATATCTCCAAAAGTCTGAAATGGCGCCCAAGACAATCTAAATACATTTTTCCCTTGATCCATTTGCTTGACATCTACTGTATAATAACCAAGCCATATAACAAGTGCACTTGCGATAAATACATACAAGGTCTTTGCTATCCTAAAATATGCTTGACTTTCATTCGCTTCTTTAACTTTAATAAACTTATGTATTAAGAAGAGCATTACAAAGTCAATGATAAATACTAAATCCACTATTCTAAAATTAAATAAACTTTTGCCTTCCGGATTAAATATCTCAGTATGCATTAAATGTCTTATAGATAAAAAGGTTTCATTTGAACGATAATACCAGATATCTGCAACAAAAAGAATTGTCACTAAAATATCTATTATTAAGGCAGCACCAAGCCTCCCCCTTTCTTTAAAAAGAAATATTGGACTGCATACTAATACTATTATTGCTATATGCACCCAAAGTACTGGACTATCAAAATAAGCACTTCCTAAACTTATGCTTGATGAATCTTGTGTCCTTAGCATAGATAATAGCAATGTTGATTTAGCTTGTAACATTGCTACCATAAATATAAATAACCAATTTCTTCGAACTAAATTTTTCATTCTTTCTTTTGTTTCCATTTTCATTCTCCATTAATATCCATTTTTCTTCCTACATTATAACTCAAACTTTATCTTTTACCAATATAATTTTATTAAAAGATAATTACAATATTTTAATGTCAATATGAATCTTACTTAAATTATAAATCATTACTACTAATTATCATAAGTTTAAAATTACTTATTATTATCAAATATTTTATAATTTCCTTAATTTATCGACGCTTAAGAGCTTAATTAATCAAAGTTTATCTTAAGATATCAAGTAATGCGATTAAATAGCTTTATAATTAATAAATTACACTAGAACCTATATAATATCAACCCGGAATCATTTACATGTTAAGATAAAAAAAGGATAAAAGCTACTTGTGCAAATTCCTGATCTACATCAAAATTGCATACTTTTATCCAAAATAAAACTTATAATTTAAATAAACTATATTAGTATATCTAACGTCTTCATTCTTTTCTTAAATACTTAATACCCAATTATTAAAATATCTTTAGCAAAATAGTCTTTCTAATTTATTATTATTTAAGTTGACTCCTATAACACATATTCTACCTGTGTAATCAACATTTCCATAACGAATTTCATATTCCTCTGGAACCAAGTCAAAATCAATCCATTTTCCATCAACATCTTGAACAATGCCTTTAGCACGTAAAATCTCCCCATACTCTTTTGATTGTATCAATTTTCTTAATTTATTATCTAATTCACTGTACTTATATTTTTTAGGAGTCTCTATTCCCCAGGTTGCAAATACCTCATCTGCATGATGATGTTCATGATGATGACAATGACATCCATGAGTCTCATTATTATCTTTTTCATGATTATGACAATGGCATTTATGAACTTTATCACTGTGCTCTTGCTTCTCCATATGATTACAATTGCAACTATGTTTCTCTACATTTTCATTATTCATTACCTCTTTTTCAAGAGAATTGCTGCCTTCAATTGCGCTTAATATTTGTTTTCCACTTAATTCATCCCACGGAGTAGTGATAATACTAGCTTTATTATTATACTTTTTTATCTCTTTAACACATATATCTAATTTTTCATCTGATAATTTTTGTGAACGGCTCAAAATAATGGCACTTGCATTTTCAATTTGATTCTTGAAAAATTCTCCAAAATTATCCATATAAGTTTTATACTTAATCGAATCCACTACTGTTGCAAAACTATTTAATGAGATATTGTCATATTCCTTTATATTTGCAACTGCTTCTATTACATCAGATAACTTGCCTACCCCAGATGGTTCAATTATGATACGATCTGGTTTATATTTTTCTAAAGCATCTTTCAACACACTTTTAAAATCTCCAACTAAAGAGCAACATATGCATCCTGAATTCATTTCCTTAATTTCAATCCCTGCATTTTTAAGAAAACCACCGTCTATTCCTATTTCTCCAAACTCATTTTCAATTAATAGAACTTTCTCCTTTTTTAATTCTTCTTTTATAAGCTTCTTGATAAGTGTTGTTTTTCCTGCTCCAAGGAAACCTGAAATTATATCCACTTTTGTCATATAAAACTCATCTCCATATAATTATTTTCTTTACTATAAACAAAGTCACCTAAACTTTTCTTCATTTGTTCTTGTTTATTTTTATCAGCGACTTCTTTACATACTTCTATAAGTCTTCATAGCAATATAGGTTGTACCAGTTCTGCATTAATGTGAAAACCTCTCTCTTGAAATAAATTTAATTTCATAAGTCTTAATAAACTATCCACGTTATAAAAATAGACTTTAAACATTAATAATTTCAATGCTAAGTCTATTTTTATGATAATATTTTAATTAATTGAAAAAGCTAATTTTTCAATAATCTTAACAAATAATTCTTCTATTCATCTTTTAAGCATCCATAAATCTCATCTAAATTGTATCTCATGGATTCCAAATAGCTCTTATCATCTTCTTTAGATTCTAATGTTAATATTGGTACTACTTTTGCACCTACTTCTTTTGCTAAAGTTTCTGAAATCTTAGGGCTTGCAAGTGATTCTGAAAAAACAGTTTTTATATTACTTTCTTTACAAAAGCTAACCAAATCTTCCAATTGTTTTGGTGTTGGTTCACCTTCAGCAAATAGATTTTCTACTGATTTTTGTGTCAACCCAAAATCTCTACATAAGTATCCAAAAGCAGCATGTCCTGTTATAAAGTTCTTTTTATTTAATGCTTCAAATTTAGGTTTGTATTCACCATATAGACTTTCTAATTCACCTTTGAATTTGCTGTAGTTTCCCTCGTAATAATCCTTATTCTTCTCATCTAATTTCACAAGAGTATTTTTTATATTTTCAGATTGTATTTCTGCATTTTTTAAGCTTAACCAGCTATGAGGATCAATAGCATCCTCTTCTTTTCTAGATTCTACACCTGTGCTCGAATCTACAACAGGTATATTTTTATCTTTAATTACATCATTAACCTTATCTATCCAACTTTCCATTCCAAGTCCATTATAGATAAACGCATCACTTTTAGTTAATCCTTCAAGGTCTTGAGCCTTCGGATCATATTCATGGGGTTCCACGTTATTTGGAACTAAGCAAGTAACATCTGCCTTATCTCCAGCTATTTCTTCTGTAAACTCTTTTAATGGATAAATTGAAACTGTAATTTTTAATTTATCATCTTTTGTGCCTTTCGTATTTTCAGTCGTAGTTTTTGTATTAGCTCCGCAACCTATTAGCATAACACCAGTTAGTAAAGCTAAAATTCCTGAAATAATTTTCTTTTTCATATCTGCACCTCCACATGCATACGATTTGCATTTGCATTTAATAATATTACTCTTAACATTTAAATATGTCAATAATATCTAAAACCTAATATAAATTATTATTATTCATAAATGTTTATATATTAAAAACTTAATACCATACACTACATTTTCTAGCACAAAGCTATTCATACATATAATCTCATTACATCTTAGTTTTAAGGATACTATGTAGTAAATTAAAACTAAATTCTATATATAATAATTTGCATCTTACTATTCACAATTCTTGAAATTTTCTACATTGAGGAATATAATTTTTATAAATGCAAATCTATTGCAACAAGGAGCCTTCATATGAAAAATAAAATATCTATACTATCTGAATCCCTGAACCTAAACAATCATATTATGGAAGAACACTTTAAAATCAAGAAACGATATGAAAGTGGATCTCTCACTAATGTAAAGCATAGTTATAAAATAACTAGAAGTATATGGAATATGTCAAAAAATAAGCATATAAAAAATCATAATCTAATCTATAAACATATTTTTATTAAAAATATATAACTAAAATTTATATAATTCTTACCCTATATAAATTTTAGTTGTTAATATAAGAATTTATTGATTATATATTTGATTAACCAATCAATTTAGATAATAATTCAAATTTACAGCCCGATATAAATGTTTCTTAATATATCTCTTCGAAATATCTTTTGCCTTGCATAAAAAAATGTATGACTTTCAAATCAACATTAGATAAATTTCATACTTTTCTTTCTAATTACCGTAATATCCTTTATATAAAAAATTGAGCATAATACTCTTATTAAATGTTTCATTAGAAAACATAATAAAAGTATTATACTCATTTCAGTAAGTTCTATATTTAAATATAGTTTATATTAAAGTTCTTCTCCATTGCTTTCTATTACTTTCTTATACCAATAAAAACTCTTTTTTCTTGATCTACTTAAGTCTCCATTTCCATCATTATCTTTATTAACATAAATAAATCCATATCTTTTTTTCATTTCTCCAGTTGATGCACTAACTAAATCAATACATCCCCAAGGAGTATATCCTATTAATTCAACTCCATCATTAACAGCTTCCTTCATCTCTTCAATATGTGCCTTTAAATAGTCAATTCTATATCCATCATTAATTGATCCATCTTCTTCAACTTTATCCACAGCACCTAAACCATTTTCCACAACCATTAAAGGAATTTGATATCTATTATAAATATTATTTAATGTCCATCTTAATCCTTTAGGGTCAATTTGCCATCCCCAATCACTTGCTTTAAGATATGGATTCTTTACACCTCCAAGTATATTTCCAGATGTTCTTTCTAATTCTGGATCTGTGCTTGAACAGTTTGACATATAATAACTAAATGTATAGAAATCTACACAACCTTCCTTTAGAATTTGCTCATCATTTTCTTCCATCTTTATTTCTATATTATTCTCTCTAAAAAATCTCTTTGCAAAACCAGGATAAGCTCCTCTTACTTGAACATCAGAACATAAAAAATTATTCAAATTATCTCTTTCCTGAGCTAAAAGTACATCTTCCGGATTACATGTATAAGGATATGTTGTCATATATGCAATCATACATCCTACCTTGAAATCTTTATTAATTTGGTGCGCCAGTTTAACAGCTTTTGCGCTTGCAATGAATTGGTGATGAAGAGCTTGAAATCTTATTTGTCTACTATCATCAATCTCTTTATTAAATTCAAGTTCACCACCTTTATCCAATAAAATTCCGCCACCCATAAATGTACCAAATGGCATTGTTAAACAATTTATTTCGTTGAATGTGAGCCAATATTTTACAACGTCCTTATATCTGTTAAATATTGTGTTGCAATATCTAACATAACAATCAATAACTTCTCTACTTGCCCACCCGTTATACTTTTTAGTTAAACCAAAAGGTGTTTCATAGTGAGATATTGTAACTAATGGCTCAATGTTGTGTTTTGTTAATTCTGCAAAAACATCATCATAGAATTTTAGTCCTTCTTCATTTGGTTCTAACTCATCACCATTTGGAAAAATTCTAGTCCAATTTATTGACATTCTAAAGGTCTTAAACCCCATCTCAGCAAACAATTTAATGTCTTCTTTATAGTGATGATAAAAATCTATAGCTTCATGACTTGGATAATACGTTCCTTCTTCTAATTCTGGAGTTATTCTTCTTGGCATAGTATGCGTACCACCTGTCATAACGTCTGATGTGCTAAGACCTTTTCCACCTTCTCTATATCCACCTTCAAATTGGTTTGCAGCGGTTGCTCCCCCCCATAAAAAATCCTTTGGTAATCCTTGAAATTTATTATTTAACATTTTTATCCCCACTTTCTTCAAAGAAATCATTTAGCAATCCTTGAAATTTATTATTAAACATTCTTTGTTCTTCTGATTTTGCAAAGTTTACTACTTATTTTTCTCTAGTTTTTCTATTCTTTCAGCAAATTGTGGTAAGTGTTTTTTATGTGCAAGTAACATTTCATCTAATAAATTTTTAGCAATTTGTCCACTTGGAACTAATGGATTTATTGTAAATGCATGAAGAGCTTTGTTGTAGTTCCCTGTAACTGCTGCTGAAATTGTTGTTTCTTCCATTCCCTTCATTATTTGAACCATACCTCTTGGCGCTGGGTCAAACTTTCCAAAATTAATCGGTTCTGGTCCATGAGACGTGATTGTACTTGAAACTTCTACTATAGAGTCATATGGAAGATCCTCTAATGCGCCATTATTCTTTGTGCTAACTACCATAGTTGTTCTCTTGTCATTGTAGATTGAAGCAATTAATTCACAGGCAGCATCGCTGTAGTGAGTTCCACCTCTCTTAGTCAATTGTTCTGGTTTATAGTCAAGCTTTGGATCTTTATATAATTCAAACAATTCTGCCTCTGTCCTTTTTACAACCTCTGCTCTAGTTTCACCTTTTGAGTAACTTTCAAGTTCTTCCATCAACATATCATCTGTAATATAGTAATATCTATGATACGGACAAGGTAATATTCCCAAGTCTTTAATCTGCTCATAGTTAAACTTGATATCTTTAATGTTGGCAACTCCTGCATCTTTCTTTTCTTCTGCTAATAATGGATTGTACAATTTTTCAATTACTTCTGCAGTTTTTTCATTACCTTCCTTATCCCATACTCTATGCCAATGGAAATGATTTAATCCAGCAAACTTAAAGAATAATTCACTTGAAGGAACTCCAAGCATCTTTGCATCATCTTCTATACAGTTGATTGGAACATTACATAGTCCAACAGTTCTGTCCCATCCGCCATATTTTATAGCTGCTTCAGTCACCATTCCTGATGGATTTGTGAAGTTAACAAGCCATGCATTAGGGCATAACTCTCTCATGTCATCTATTATGTCTAATATTACTGGAATTGTTCTAAATGCTTTAAACATACCACCAGCACCGTTAGTCTCTTGTCCAATTATTCCATGGCTTAAAGGAATTCTTTCATCCTTTATTCTTGCATCTAAAAGTCCTACTCTAAATTGAGTTGACACAAAATCCGCATCCTTAAGGGCCTCTCTCCTATCTAAAGTTAAATTAACTTTCCAATCCAGCCCTGCTGCCTTAACCATTCTTTGAGCCATTGCTCCAACTATTTCTAACTTCTCTTTTCCATCTTCAATATCTACAAGCCATATTTCTTTAATAGGCAATTCATCTTTCCTTTTTATAAAACCTTCAATTAATTCAGGAGTGTAACTTGATCCTCCACCAATAGTAACTATTTTGATTTTTTCTTTTTTCATTACTTATTTCCTCCCTTAATCTCGCCTCAGGCAAATTTTTAATTTAAGATATTTTCCTAATCTGAAAATTACTTGGATATAAAATACAAGAGCTACTTTTTTATAAAATACATATAAGTAATCCTTTACCTAAAAGATATCACACCCCAAAATAAAATACCTTATTTTTTCGGATTTAGTGACACATGCTACTATTTAGTTATTTGTTTTTTTATAAAACAGTTTGTTTCATAATATAGCTAGTCTAACTACTTACTAGGAATCAATAAGCAAAATAATGGGAATATTATACCTAAACAAATTTCAGTAATACTTAGTATAAAACATAAAATTAATAGATAATAAGAGTTATAATGAATTTATTCTCACCATGAATTCTTTTCCAAAAGAAACTCATTTGAATCAAATTTTTAATAGATTACTATATCCTCCATACTTTAATCAATCTTAAAATAATTATAAAAAGAAGGTGTACTATGTCAAAGCAAATATTGTTATTAGATAATGTTCATAAATCTATAAAAAATAAAGAAATTGTTAAAGGCATTACCTTTTCAATTAATGAAGGTGAAGTTTTGGGTTTTCTTGGGCCAAATGGTGCTGGAAAGTCGACCACTTTAAGAATGATTGTCGGCCTTTCTTCCCCTACTAGTGGAAAAATTTTAATCGATGGCTATTCAATTACTAAAGATTATGTTAAGGCTATGTCTAAAGTTGGATGTATTATAGAGGGTCCCGATATGTATAATTATTTAAGTGGCTTAGAAAATTTGAAGATGCTTGCTTCTATGAATAAAAACGTTACTAATGAAGATATAACGAGAGTAATTGAACTTGTAGGAATGCAGAATAGAATAAATGAGAAAGTGTCTACTTATTCTTTGGGAATGAAGCAAAGGTTAGGACTTGCGCAAGCTCTTATTCATAAGCCAAAGCTTCTTATATTAGATGAGCCTACAAATGGACTTGATCCTTCAGGAATAAATGAGTTTAGACATATTATTAAAGATCTTGCTAAAAAAGAAAATATTGCTGTTCTCGTTTCTAGCCATTTGATATCTGAGGTTGAATTAATGTGTGATACTGTTGCAATAATAAAAAGTGGTACTTTACTAAAATACGCTTCAGTCTCTGAACTTATAAGTGATAAAGAAGTTTCCTTTGTTCTAAGTGATAATTCAAAGGGAATTAAAATATTAAAAGATAAGTGGAATACTGATAGTTCACTAATAAACAATAATATAATAGCAAAAGTTGATGTATCAAAAATTGAAAAAATTAATTCTTCGTTTATCGAAGAAGGAATAGCCATAAAGTTCGTAAGTATAAATCAGAAAACTTTGGAGGATCTGTTTTTATCACTTACAGAAAGTAACTCTATTGTTAGTTAAGGAGGTGTATATATTGCTAGTATTAGTTAAAAATGAAGTTAATAAAATATTATATAAGCGTAAACTTCTACTTATTAGTGCTATAATACTAATTTTAGTTTCACTTTTTGCATATGGCCAAAATTATCAATATCAAAACACTTTGAATAAGTATTTAAAGACAACTACTCAAAGTGGCGATATCCCTTGGCAGTCATTACAAAAGCAACAAATCCAGGACCTAAAAAATAGGCTTAATAGACCTGATACCCCTGACGAAAGTAAGCCCTCAATTAATATTCAAATTCATCAAAACCAGTATTATTTAGATAACAACATAAATCCAATTACTCCAAGTGCTGCAAAATTTTCAGTTAAGCTAATGGAACAGTCTATATCTGTATTACTACCTTTACTAATAATTCTATTGGCTGGAGATAGCGTATGTGGAGAATTTTCTGCTAAAACTATAAAAGTACTGCTAACAAGAGCTGTTCCTCGATGGAAGATATTACTTAGTAAATATATAGCACTTCTAATCATGTTTTCTATAGTAATTCTAGAGATGGCTCTATTTTCAATTTTAATTTCAGGTTTATTTTTTAATAATTGGGGGTTTAATGAGCCTGTCGCTACAGGTTTTAGCTCTGCTTCCGGAACATTAGATGTTTCAAATGTAATCAAAGTAACCGAATTGCAATATTTAATCCTCGTATACTCTCTTGGATGGTTTGTATCAATTGTTATCGGTACAATTTCATTTATGATTTCAGTTTTAGTAAGAAATACAGCTACTTCCATAGGTATAATGATGGCTACATTGGTTGGAGGAGGCTTTCTTAGGTTATTTCTAAATGATTGGCCTTCAATAAAGTACTTTTTTGCCATCAATCTAAACTTACCTCAGTATCTTACAGGATCATATACTCCAATAAGTGGAATGTCGTTAAGTTTTAGCACTTTAGTACTTCTAGCTTGGGCCATAGGTGCCTTTATTGTTAGTCTTGTTGTATTTTTAAAACAAGATGTATTAGTTTAAAAGGAGGGATTTAAAATGTTTAAAAATATAAAATGGAAATTTATTTTATTGCTATCCATAGTTTCTACCATAACCTTAGTTATGGGATTTATATCAGCATTATCAATAAGTTCTCGCCCTCCTAAAGAGATATCAGATAAGGAGTCTGAACAATCTAAAAGTGAAGAATTAGATCAAAATTATTACAACATACTAGTTCTTGGTGACTCCCTTGCTAAAGGAACTGGAGATGAAAAAGGACTTGGCTTTTCAGGCTATTTTTCAGAATACTGGAAAACTAAAGTTTCAAAGGAGATTAAAATAAATAATCTTGCCATAAACGGAGATGTATCTAATGGGCTTTTAAATGTAGTTCAAGAGTCACAGACCTTAGCTGACATTAAAGGATCAAACATGATATTTATATCTATAGGTGGCAATGAAATAAGTAAACTTAAAAATACAGATATAAGCTCATCCACTACTAAGATAAAAGATATTCAAGATACCTATTTAGCTAATCTAAAATCTATTTTTAATATAATAAGAGCCAATAATCAATCATCTATGGTAGTTTTCATTGGCTTGTATAACCCATTCGGAAAAGATCTTACATCTGATAAGGTAAACATATTAAATGAATGGAATTATCAAAGTCAGCAGCTTTTATCATTAGATTCAAATGCGATTTTTATTCCAACATATGATCTTTTTAAATACAACTTACAAGATTATCTAGCTGCTGATAATTTTCATCCAAATAGCACCGGTTATCAAGCTATTTCTGGCAGAATAATTGAATCTTTAAAAAATTATAAATAATATACTATAATAAAGCTGCCCAGTCTGATAAATATTTTCCGACTAGAGCAGCTTCATAATATACTATAAAAATTTATGCTAGCTTGATATCAACTTCTAAAGGAGATATTCCAACAAGCTGAATGCTTCTACTATCTGGTTGTGATATACCAACAAATAATTTGAACCTTTTGCTATCTAATATCCTTTCTCCATCATCATTTACCACTTCAAATGATGATTTCTTGATTTTCATTTTTACAATTTTGCTTTCTCCTATTTTCAATCCAACACGTTTAAATCCTGCTAGACTATGATTCCTAACAGCATATTTAGATTCAAGATCTTTTATATAACATTGTACAACTTCTTCTATATCAAAATTTCCTGTGTTAGTTATCTTTACGCTTACCTCTACCTCATCGAAATCACTTTCTACATCTGGTACATGCAATTCTGATAATTTTACAGTAGAATAAGTTAATCCATAACCAAATGGATATAAGCTTTCACAAGACATATAGCGATATGTCCTATCTTTCATTGAATAATCTATAAATTCTGGTAAATCCTTAGTATTTCTATAAAATGTAATAGGTAATTTTCCACTTGGTGAACACTTTCCAAATATTAAGTCAGCCACCGCTCTGCCACCTCTGCTTCCAGGATACCAAGCATCTAATATAGCTGAACACTTATCCTCTGCATTATTAAATGTCAATGCACTTCCTGCACCAATAACTAATATAACAGGTGTACCTGTTTCTATTATTTTCTCTAATAATTCTTGCTGCCTTCCTGGTAAATTTAAGCTTGCTTTATCACCAGCTCCTTCACTATTACCTGCGTCTCCTTGCTCACCTTCAATTGTAGAATCTAGTCCAAGGCATAGAATTGCGACATCTGATCTTTCTGCTATTGATATTGCTTCTTTTAATCTGTCATTAGGTTCTGCTAGTTCTTCAACTCTGTCTCTAAATAAATGACAACCTTCGGAATAATATACTCTTACATCTTCTCCTACGGCTTCATGTATTCCCTCCAACACAGTTATATATCTAGATGCAGTTCCTGAATAATTACCTTTAAGCATGATCTGACTATCAGCATTAGGGCCAATAACAGCAATTGATTTTAAGTTATCTTTATTTAATGGTAATATTCCATTATTCTTTAATAAAACCATTGAATTTCTAGCTGCTTTTAATGATAATTCATTATGTTCTTTGCAATCATTTAACTCATATGGTATTTTGTTATATTCACACTCTTCATCAAACATTCCCAATCTTATTCTTGTTGCCATTAATCTTTCTGCTGCTGTTGTTATATCTTCTTCTGTTACTAATCCCTCTTTATAGGCAAGCAATAATTGAAGATACACATTGCCACAATTTAGATCACATCCATTTTTCATAGCTAATGCCGCTGATTCTGTTGCAGTGCTTGTCACTCTATGATGCAAATGAAAATCAGCAATTGCCCAACAATCGGATACTACATGACCTTTAAAGTTCCATTTTCCTCTTAATATGTCTCTTAATAAAGTTTTACTTCCACAACAAGGCTCACCATTTGTACGATTATACGCCCCCATTACTGCCTCTACATCACCTTCTTTGACACAAGCTTCAAAAGCAGGGAGGTAAGTCTCATATAAATCCTTTTTACTTACAACTGCATCAAATTCATGCCTTAATCCTTCTGGTCCACTATGAACAGCGAAATGTTTTGCACATGCTGCCGCCTTTAAATATTTGCCTTCTCCTTGAAGTCCTTTTACAAAGGCCACTCCTAATCTAGATGTTAAATATGGATCTTCACCATAGGTTTCATGACCACGGCCCCATCTAGGATCTCTAAAAATATTAACATTTGGTGACCAAAAAGTTATTCCCTTATAGATGTCTCTATCATCTTTTTTACTGCTTTCATTATACTTTGCTCTGCCTTCTGTTGAGATAACCTTTGCAATGTCATTCAATAACTCATCATCAAACATAGCAGCTAATCCTATAGCTTGTGGAAATACTGTTGCTATACCTGCTCTGGCTACTCCATGCAATCCCTCATTCCACCAATTATATCTAGGTATATTTAATCTTTTTACAGCTGATGATTTATAAGTTAATTGTTCTGCTTTTTCTTCTAGCGTCATTTTTCCTACTAATTCTTTTGCTTTTTCTAACGCATATTCATGAGTAATTCTTTTTTCTTCGACCATATTACACATCTCCTAAAATAATCATAATATTTATTCTAACTTTTTTTAATTATAAGACTAAACAACCAATGTATTAAAAGAATGAGGCTGAATATTAAAGCTATAATCTTCACCATTAACACTAAATGTGACTTCTTGTAATTCATCAAATGGATTTAATACTTCTAATACAACACTTCCATCTGGATTCTCAAAAGCCAAAGCATTTCCTGCAAAGTCCCCTTTTAGACCTTTCATTGTCGCTCCTTGTTTTATATATTTTGAAAAATGTCTCATTAGATAATACTCCGGATTATATTTAACATCATTATCTTTTGTAACCGTAATAAGTGAATTTTGTTTCCATCCCCAAGTGCTTATTCCCTCTTCTTCAAGTACCATATTCCAATAGGTATAGGCGCTTACTCCATTTATAAAGTATGTCCACATTAAATTAAATACATATTCAGCATATTCCCAGCTATTTTTTCCTTCTCCACATTCATTTTCTGTCTGTATCAATTTCATTTCTGGATAAGCAATTCTTGTCTGTAGCAAAGCATGCTTTCCTCCCCACTGATACCCAACGCCATTTATATATCTTTTTGCATCTTTATCACTTAGTACAGTGTTAGCAAAATTATTATACTGACCAAATTGCCAATTTTCATCTCCATAATCATCATAAGGAGAATTTAATGTTCCAAGCCATATCTCAGCATCAAGTTTATTCTCTTCAAATAATGGCCCGATGTATTCTTTTATAAAATCACGTAATTGTTTTCCTGACCAAACACATGATGGAAACTTCTGATCTGCTATAGGTTCATTTTGTATGTGTACCTGATTAATTTTAATACCCTCTTTTTGGTATTCTTCAATGAATTTCTTAAAGTAAAGAGCATATGCTTTTAGATTTTTCTCCTCCCATATTAATGTTCCGAAATTGTATACTTCCGGGAACTTCATCCAAGTTGGGGGGCTCCATGGAGAAGCAAATAAATTAAGCTCTCCACTATATTTTTCTGCTTCTTTAATGTACGGAATCAAGCATTCTTTATCTCTTTCAATGCTAAAATTCTTCATTTCATAATCGCCCTTAGTTTCATTTAGACTGTACCAGCTTTCTGCATAATCATTTGCTCCAATTGGCAATCTACAATAAGTAAAATTACACTCCTCTGGATCAAATAGATTTCTAAATACCTCTTCTTTCTTATCATTTGGAATCTTTTTTAATGCTATATATCCTAACTCATTAAAACATCCACCAAATCCATCAATAGTTTGATAGGACTCCCCATTTAACTCTAATGTATGGTATGATTTATCTTTACTAATATCTATAGTACTACTTACTAAGCTATCAGTCCTTGTTGTTGAAATCAAAGTTGCTTTCCTCATTATAACTTCCTCCTTTTTCTCTAAATTCAGTTGGTGACATTCCTGTCTGTTTTTTAAAAGCTAAAGAAAAATAATTTGTATCCTTATATCCCACTAAAGTTGCTATTTTACCCGTTTTCATACTGGTTGTTTCTAATAGGGACTTAGCCTTCTGTATTCGTTTACGTATAATGTAGTTATTACAGCCTTCTCCTGTACTATGTTTGAATAGCTTTGAAAAATAGGTTGGAGTTAAATAAAGCATTTCCGCTATACTATATACTGAAATGTCTTCATTTAAATGATCATTAATATATTGTTTTGCTTTTCTTATAATTTCATGGCTTTCTCCAATATCAGTCTGAAGTATTTGTATTATGAAATCTCGTGTAATTCTCAAGGCATCACTTCTACTACAATTTTTTAATGAAATTAATAAAGAATTTAACTTATTATCTGATATATCTCCTTTTTCCATTGCGTAGGAAAAATATATTCCTCCTCCAATATCAAAACATGTTTTCTTAACTAATGATGTCGATAAATTATAAAACTCTATGGCCTCTGAATAAGCCTCATAAATACTCATTACTTTCTCAAGGTCATCTATATTATCTATCATATTCTTCTTAAATTCCTGAACTCTCTCGTTAAATAAAGTCAAACGTATTTCTCTAGGTTCTTTCGTTATGATTTTCCCATAGGTGCTCTTATTATTTAATAAAACACATGCGTCGTTATATGAAATATTGATTTTATTAAATCCGCCTACAACGCTTCCAAGAATTACTTTAGGATTAATATCATACTCATTTTTCAAATACTCAATTAAATGTTGTACTCTTAATGTTACTTCTTCTAACTCTTCTCTTATAAATATGGCGATTACTATATTTCTATTTTTGTCCTCAAATGTAATCCCTTGTTTCTTAGAATCAAATAATTCAATGCAAATATTTTTAATAGATAAATTTAATAATTCAAAATGTTGTTTCCAAGCTAAATTATCATCTATAATTGGACATACCAAAGCAATTTGAAGCATCTCTTCCTTATCGTAAGAATACTCCTTCAATACTTTTTTAAATTCACTTGTCTTCACTCGTTCATAAAGTAAATTTTGCATAATCTGTTCAAGCTTTAATTGTTCTGTTACACCTTGTATCCTGCTATTTATCTTTTGCTCATGGCTTAAAGTTTTCTCATGCTCTAAATCCTCTATTAATCTTCCGATAGCATTCTCAAGTTCTATCTCATCTACTGGTTTTAGGAGATAATCCTCCACCTGCATCTTGCAGCATTTTTGAGCATATTCAAAATTATCATATCCTGTTAAAACAATAATTTTTAACCTAGGATTTAGATAATTCATCTTTTCTACTAAAGATAATCCATTCATCTCAGTCATACATATATCTGTAATCATGATATCAAATGCTTCTTCTTCCATGATTTTTAAAGCTTCAATTCCTGAGGATGCCATTTTAACAGTATCTATCTTGAGTTTCTCCCAAGGAATCACACTACATATTCCTTTTCTAATCATTTCCTCATCATCTACAACTATAGCTTTATACATTAATTATTCTCTCCTTTAGGTAATATAATATCTACCGTAGTTCCACCATGTTCATTTTTCTTGTAGTATAATCCATACCCACTACCAAATAATATTTCAATTCGCTTATGAACATTCCTTAAACCATATCCAGTTTTTTCATCAAATACTGATATAGAGCTATTTATTTCATCAATTTGTTCTTGTCTCATTCCAACTCCATTATCAGCAACTGATATAACTATCTTGTTATTTATTTCTCTTGCGGTAACTAATATCTTACCTTTATACCCATCTTTGACCCTTATTCCATGATAAATGGAATTTTCTATTAAAGGTTGAAGTGTAAGCTTGGGTATTAGTACATTTTTGAAATTCTCATCTACATTTATTTCACACTCAGCAATTCCACTATATCTCATATTTTGTATGATCAAATAATTTTCTACATTTTCTAGTTCTTGCGAAATAGGAATAACATCTTTCCCTCTACTTAGACATAATCTATAATAATTAGCTAACGCTTTTACCATTTTTGATACATCTTTATTTCCATCAGATAAAGCCTGCCAATGTATACACTCTAGTGTGTTATATAAAAAATGTGGTTTAATTTGAGATTGCAGTCTGTTTAATTCGATTTGCTTAATCTCAGATTGCTCTTTTTTTATCCTATACATAAGTATATTAATTTCTTCAATCATGATATTAAAGCCACTTGCTAGTTGCCTAAAATCTTTGCCATCATAATCTTGTTCCATTCTAACTTCCAGATTTCCCATCGAAACCTCTCTCATCTTTCTTACAATGTCATCCATCGGCTTATATAAGTTATTGCTTAGTTTATAGCAAGCTATACTAATTAATACTCCAGCACCTATTACTAAAGCTATTATTAAAATTATTACTGCATTGGTATCTCTTAACATTGATCTTGTTGGTATCTCCCCCACCATATACCAATCCCAATTATCAAGCTTCTCATAAATAACCATCTTATCTTCAACTTTTTGTTGGCCACTTTTTCCTTGTAATACGCTTTTATAAGGACTTTCTGTTCCAATCAGAGATTTATCCTCATTAGATATAATAACTCCATCTTTATCTGTTAAATATGTTTGTACTTTTAGCCCTTTATCTAAATTAGAGTAAAATTCTTTTATACTTTTTTCTCCAATTCCTATTACTAAAAATCCAGTATATTTATTAAAATTGTATTTATCATTGATCGGTTGATATATATTTAGTACATACTGATCTGGATAAAATACTTTTTTCTTCATGCTTATCTTACAGTTACCAAACTTTGTGCCTACAGCATCTTGATAGTCCTTTAAAGTTTGAGTCCTGAAATCGCTACTTGTCCAAGACTCTCCAACATATATTAACTCTGGGCCATCAAATTTCACCAATCCAATATAATCTATATAACTGTTTGTATTTAAGAGATATCTTACTGACGAATATGCATCACTTGTATCTTTGTTATAATTCTTTGAAGTCAGCCTATTATTCATTAAGAATTCTTTAACTCTACTGTCCCCTGTGATCATATTTGATGTCTCAATAATATTCTTTAATGTTATATTTAAAATATCCGTTATTGTTTCAAACTGTCCTTGCACTAATCCACTGGATTTTTCAGTAATTTGCTTTCCTGCTAATTGATAAACAGCAAAAATTACAAAACTATTAGTAATTAAGACTGCCAATATAAAAAATGTAGTAATCTTCTGATTAAATTTCATTTTAGATAGCTTATTTATAACTTTTCTCAATTCCTTATACATACCTGTATCCCTTTTTGTAATTCTTATATATAAGAGTTACCTACCATAAGTATATTATTAACCTTTGACAGCTCCTGCCATCATGCCCTTTATTAATTTATCTTGTCCAAAAATAAATGCTATGATCATTGGTAACATAGAAATAGTTAATACCGACATAATCATTGGAACATTCATTGTATATTGACCTTGATATTCCCAAATAGCAAGTGGTAATGTTCTATTAGGTAATGTTTGAGTTAAAACTAATGCAAAACTGAATTCATTCCATATAGCAACACCATTATAAATTGCTAAAGTTGCTAGCCCTGGCTTCACTAATGGAAGCATAACATTTGAAAAAATTTTATATTTATTGCACCCATCTATCTCAGCCGCTTCTTCTAATTCCCTAGGAATTGCCTGCATAAATGTAACTAATATAAATACTGAGATTGGTAAATTAAAAGCCACATATGGACCTATTAATGCCCAAGGACTATCATACAAACCCATCTTAGTAGTCATCAAAAATATTGGAAGTAATGTTACATGAATTGGCACTGACATACATGCTACTATTATAGCATATATTGGCTTATTTAACTTAAATTTGAATCTAGATAATGGATAAGATGCACATGCACTTAAGAATAGTAAAATTACTAGCGACACTATAAGTACTAATATACTGTTTTTAAAATAAATAAATATGTTTCCTTTGAATACGTCAATGAAATTCTTTAAATATAAACTTTTTGGTAAATCGAATACACTTCCCATAAGCATCTCAAATTGCTGTTTGAATCCTGCTAATAACATAAATATAAAAGGAACTATTGTAATTAAAAGCCATGCTATTGCTAGTATTCCAACGATAGCTTTTATAGATAATTTTTTTATTAATGAATTCTGCTTCATAATAGTCAATCTTCCTTTCTATTTAATGTTTTAATTGTGATTAATGATATTATTGTTATAAGAATAAACATCCCTGAAGCAATTGCTGAACCATATCCCATTCTTTGAGATAAAAACGCATTTTTGTACATATAAGTTGCCATAAGTTCTGACGCGTTACCTGGTCCTCCACCTGTCATAACATATATGAGATCAAAATATTTTAATGATCCAACCATTGATAATACAATTGCACTTTTAATAGCTGGTTTCATAAGTGGAAGTGCTATTTTCCAAAAATACTGACTTTTTTTTGCTCCATCAATTATTGCTGCTTCATATAAATCTGATGGTATTCCACTATATGCAGCCAAAAAATACACCATATAGAAGGGAATAAATTGCCAGCAAATAGCTATTGTGATGGTTAATAGTGCTGTCTTAGGGTTACCTAATAAGTCTACTGAATGCCCACCTAATAACTTTGATATTCCTGATACTATACCAGAATTTGCATCTAATGCATACTTAAATAAATAACCAATTGCAACAGATGACATTAACATTGGTATAAACCAAATTACTTTAAATATATTAAATTTTTTCCCACCAAAATCTAAAAATGTTGCAAGAGCAAGACCTATTGGTAATTGGACAGCTATAGATAGAACCATAATAACAATATTATTTAGAAACGCTTTTCTAAAAATTTGGTCAGCAATAAGTTCTTTCCAGTTATTTAATCCTACAAATACCTTATTTGATGCAAATCCATTCCAATTATAGCAACTTAAATTAAAAGAGTAGACAATTGGATATGCTATATATATTATTAAGAATAAAAATGCTGGCACAAGAAATATAATTGCTGCATTTCTCGTTGACGCGGCACGTCTTTTAGCTAAACTATTAGTTTGTGATTGCACTTTTTCTCTCTCTCCTTTATATAATTATTGAGCTGTTACAAAATTAATTCCACCGCATAAGTTCAACTTCTGCATTTGACTTATAATATAAACATATTTACATCTCTGATATATCATATTTGTACTCCTTTTTCAGAAATCATAAATGCTTTGCACATTCTCATTCAAAGATAAGCTATAATTCAAATCTAAATTTGCAATTGTTTATATATAATAGAATTTTTATTTTGCAACAGCTTTTACATTATTTTTTAATGCTGCTATAATTATTTATTTTTTGCCTTATATGAATCCATAGCAGATTGTAGTTCCTTATCTGCATCTTGTGGAGTCTTAGTTAGCCCAAATATTTCTTGGCAAGTTGATTTGTGTACTTCTGCAACTTCTGCTGGTAAGTATTGGTCATACCATAATTGAACTCCTTTTGCTTGGTTAACTGTGTCTAAGATTTTTTGTGTTAATGCATCGTCTGGTTTGAAATCTTTAAGTGGAATAATCTTACCTAATTTCTTACGATCTTGTAATGCTTGATCATCTAATAAAGATTGAATTAATTTAAAAGCACCTTCTTTATCTTTACATGTTTCTGAAATTGAATATAAGTTATCTCCAACTGTTCCTGCACAAAGTGATTGATCTTCTTTTGAACCGTCTAATGCTGGGAATGGGAAGAATCCTAATTTACTCATAAAGTCTGGATTTTCACCAAGTACTGTACCTGTGAACCATGAACCCATTAAATCCATAGCTGCATCACCTTTGTATAATGCTTGTCTAGCTTGACCACTATCATCATCCATACCATTGAATCCATCTATAAAGTAACCTTTTTTAACCCAATCTTGAATTTTGCTTCCAGCAAATTCAAATGCAGGGTTTTCAAATTTTCCTTTTCCTGATGCTGCATCTGCGAATGCATTTAACCCACCAAAACGAGTTGCTAAGTACATATAATACATAGATCCTGTCCATTTTGTAGCATTAGCTAAAGCAAATGGCGCCACTCCGTTTGCTTTTAACTTATCACATGCAGCTTCTAATTCAGAAATAGTTTTTGGCTCTTGTATTCCATATTTAGCAAAAACATCTTTGTTATAGAAGAAACCTGCTACGGATACGTTTTCAACTGGAACGGCATAAATTTTTCCATTGTATGAACATTGATTAATTCCAGCATCTATAAATTTATCTTTGTAGTTATCTTTGTTCATGAATTCTGTAAGATCAGCAATTTTATTTGAATTTACATAATCAATTAATCCTGATCCTCCCCATTGAATAAATACATCTGGAGTCTGATTTGAACTCATTGCCATAGATAATTTCTGTTTGTAGGAATCATTAACCTGATCAACAACTTCTACATCATATTGTGGGTTAGCTTCCATAAACCTTTTAACTGATGCTTTAATTGCATCTGCTGCTGTTGACGTTTGGATATGCCATAATGTCAATTTTGTCTTTCCTGAAGCAGATCCACCGCTTGTCTGTGAAGTGCTGTTTCCGCAGCCAATCATTGATGCAGAAACCATAGTTACTGTCATTATGATTGATGCTATCCTTTTCAAATTCTTATTCATATACCTTTCTACCCCCTAGAATTTTCATATATTTGATATACTTATATATTAGCATTGATAACGTTTAATAAAAATTGAATAATTTGTCTTTTAGATATAATTTTATATCCTATTGTAATTTTTCTTTATTAAACGCATAAATAACCTCCATTTTAAATAGTTCTCTAAAATACTATCTAAATAATGAAGGCATTTATATTTTTATTCACATATTAAATTTTTATAAATTGAGGCTGAAAGCTGGAGGGGAACCTGCCTTCAGCCTTTGAAATATATTACCTCAAAAACAAAGATAGATAAAAAAACTGCCAAGAATATTTATCTATAACCCTTTGATTCTGGTAAATATCCAATACTATTTGAAAGGATTTTCAGTTTTGTAAAGCATACCTTTTGGTTGATTGAATCCAACTTCTTTAACACCTAAATATCTAAATAAGTTGTAAACAGCTTTTCCAAAGTGTCCAAATGCAACTGCTCCATGATGAGGATATCTGCCTTCTACTAATACGTGACGATAGAATCTTCCCATTTCAGGAATTGCAAATACTCCTATAGCTCCAAATGAACGAGTTGCAACTGGTAATACTTCACCTTCTGCTACATAAGCTGTAAGTTCTGCATCTGCATTACTTTGTAATCTGAAGAATGTAATATCTCCTGGTACTATATCTCCTTCAAGTGTTCCTCTAGTTATATTTGGTTCTTGATTTGGTTCAAGAGCTCTTGCCATAATCATTTGGTTTTTCATTGTTCCACATGTTAATTTACAAGCTGCTGTATTACCACAGTGGAATGCCATGAATGTATCATTTAATGAATAATTAAATTTCCCTTTAACTTCTGATTCATACATATCAGCTGGAACTGTATTGTTTATATCAAGTAATGTTACAACATCTTGGCTTATGCAAGTTCCGATGTATTCACTTAATGCACCATAAATATCAACTTCACATGATACTGGGATTCCCATAGCTGTTAAACGGCTGTTTACATAACATGGTACAAATCCAAATTGTGTTTGGAATGAAGGCCAGCATTTATTTGCAAATACAATGTATTCTCTTGAACCTTTATGTTCTTCCATCCAGTCTAATAATGTAATTTCATATTGAGCAAGCTTTGGTAAGATACCAGGCATTTTATTTCCTTCACCTAATTCTTTTTCCATGCTAGCTATAACGTCTGCAATTCTTGGATCATCTTTATGATCATTAAATGCAGCAAATAAATCTAGTTCTGAGTTTTCTTCTATTTCAACACCTAAATTGTATAATTGTTTAATAGGTGCATTACAAGCTAAGAAATCTTGAGGTCTTGGACCAAAAGAAATTATTTTTAAGTTCTTTAATCCTAATAATGCAGTAGCAACTGGCACAAATTCAGAAATCATTCCTGCAACTTCTGGAGCTGTTCCTACTGGATATTCTGGAATGTATGCTTTAATGTTTCTTAGAGCTAAATTGTAGCTTGCATTTAACATTCCGCAATATGCATCTCCACGTCCGCCTATTAAATTATCTCCGCTCTCTTCTGAAGCAGCTGCAAACATAACTGGTCCATCAAATTCTTTAGCAAGTAAAGTTTCTGAAGTTTCAGGACCAAAGTTTCCTAAATATACAACTAATGCATTTACTCCAGCTTCTTTAACTTCAGCTAAAGCTTTTCTCATATCTTTTTCATTTTCAACAGTTGTTTGACATTCAAAAATTTCTCCATTAAAAGCTTCTACTACTGCTTTTCTTCTATTTTCTGATAATTCCATTGGGAAACAATCTCTACTTACTGCAACAATTCCTAATTTTACTTGTGGTATATTATTCATTTTTAACTCCTCCATTTTTTATGAATTTTAAATTCTTATAATCAGATCTTGACAAATTTTACGAAGTATATTATTCGATATTTTAATGCTACAAATTAGATTTATTAAGTTAGATATTAATTAATATCCTATTCCTAAATAATTGAATCTAGCTATTATTTTACATAGCCTGTCCGAGTTTTAAATTTAGCTTTAGTACTTGTTAATGTTTCACTTTAAATATATTTTAAAATAACTTTTTAAATGTTGTTTGATAAGTCTATAATAAAGCTTTTATATTAATTAGTCAATACCTTTTTGTATACATTTTCATAATTAATTTTTCTAATAGTTATATACTGTAAAATGCATAAATTTTTATCTATTTATTCAATTGCTGTAATATGTAAACTTTGATATAATAATATATGTTAATGTTTTCACTTTGAATTTAGTAGGAGTGATTCGGTATGAATAAAATTAAAAAAGCTTTTAATAAAGATAAACAATCCTTCATAAGTAAATCATTCAAATTAAACGAAAAATTCAAAAACTATTCTATAAGTAAAAAAATAGATACAACCTTTAATTTTATACTTATATTTACATTATTGAGTATGGTTATATCTATAGGTGTACTACTATCATTATCTGCTAGAACTTTTTCTCTATATAATGGTCCTTATCATATTTCTCAAGCATTATCCGATATTAGGCTTGCATTTCAGGTTTCTGATACAAATATTTCTAGAGCTGTAATAGAAAATAGTCCTAAAAATAAGGAAGACTTTATAAGAAATTCCGATGAAGCCCTTGAAGAGCTCACTAGTAAGATAGATTTATTGAAGCAAAATACAAGTGATAAATCTGCCATAGATCAACTTACTAAAAATTTAAGTATTGCTGATACCTATAGAAAAGAACTATGCAATTCTATCAAAAATAATGATCCTAAAAGTACAATAACTTCTAAGTTGGATACATATAGCTTTCAAATAGATATTGTCGAAAATTATATTTCTCAATTATACGAATCTTCTAAAGGAAATGCACAAACATTTGTAAATGAATCCATTTTTTACAGGAATTTGGCTACCGTAATTCTTGTTTTAATAATTATATTTTTAATACTCATTCCAAGATTTCTAGGTAAAACTTTAAAATCTTCTATATTTGAAGGAATAAATAATGTAAAAAAAGTTTCTACAAATTTATCAAATGGAATATTAAACATAGACAATGAATATTCTTCAAAAGATGAAATGGGTGATATGTTCAATGATTTGAAGAAATCTATAGATATGCTAAAATTATATATTAAAGATATAACATATACATTAGAGGAATTATCAAATAGAAATTTAAATATTAACAAAATGGAATCCGTTCATTACATTGGGGATTTTGCGCCAATACAAAAATCTTTAGATGAAATTATAGCTAACTTAAATTCTAGCTTTTTAGATATAGATAAATCAATTGATTTTACTGCAAATAGCGCGAAAGAAATTTCTTCAATTACAAAAGTACTTTCCGAAGGAGCTTCTAATCAAGCTAGCGCAGTGCAAGAACTTCAGGGAAACTTTAATATAATACTTGATCAAGTAAAAAAGAATACAAATAACTCTGAAAAAGCTTATAATTATTACAATGAAACAACAAAGATTGTTGCTGATGGAAATAATAAAATGAAACAATTAATGGAATCTATAAACGAGATTGCTACTGCCTCCAATGAAATTTCAGCAATTATAAATACAATTCAGTCAATATCTGAACAAACTAACTTATTAGCTTTAAATGCAGCTATAGAAGCTGCCAGAGCAGGCGATGCCGGAAAGGGTTTCGCCGTTGTTGCTGATGAGGTACGAAAATTAGCTGAACAATCTTCTAATTCTGTTAAAAATATTACTCAAATAATAAAGAACTCATTAAACACTGTATCTAAAGGCGAATTGATAGCAAATGAAACTGGTATAGCCTTAAATAGCATTGTCGAAAATGTTGAATATACTTCAGAGTTAGTAAAGGAAATAGCTACTGCTTCTGAAGAGCAAACAAGTGCAATATCAAAAATGACTTTAAAAGTGGATATTATATCAGATATTGTCCAAACTAACCTAGCAACAGCAGAGGAAACATCAGCATCTATTGAAGAATTAGCATCTCACTCGCAAATTATGCATGAGCAAATTTCTGAATTCAAATTACAACATTGATATAAATAAGCCTCCATATAAATAGTCTTTGAAAATAACTATTTTATATAGAGGCTATTTATTATAGAAAAAGTAATAATAATTTATCTTTAATTAAATTACGACTACTAATTTTTAAAAATGTTCTTGATTTAATTTATATCAAATTTCAATTTTATGCATTTTTTGCTGCCTGTTCATTTTTAAAGTTTAAAGCATCTTGTTTCTTAAAGAATGGGTAGTAAATAACAAATGATACTCCCATAATTACTAATTGCAATAACGCCATTTTCCATCCACCTAAGATAAGTCCTGCTATTATTGGTGGTGTTGTCCATGGAACTAATACTCCAGTAAATAATGGAACTAACCCTGTATACATTGCAAAATAAGTAATTAACCCTGTAACCATTGGAGTAAGTATAAATGGTATTGCCATAAATGGATTCATTACTATTGGAGTTCCAAATGAAACTGGTTCATTTATATTGAAAAATCCTGGTACTATAGCTAATTTACCTAGTTCTTTACTTTGTGCTGATTTTGCAAACAATAACATACATATTACAAGTCCTATTGTTACACCTGAACCTGTCATACCAATCATATTGTCTAAAAATTGTTGTGTTACTATATGACCACCATTAGCTACTGTAAGTGCTTTTCCACTATTAACTATAGCTTGATTTTCCATTGCATTTGATGTTAGTATTCCTGTCATTATACCACTTATAATTGATGATCCATGTACTCCAAACCACCATAAAAATGGGATTATAAATGTCATAACAATAACTCCGCCTAAAGAATCTGTCATTCCTTGTAATGGTGTTTGTATTAACTTATATATTAGTTCTATAAATGTTGTATTCATTCCATATTTAAGAATACTATAAAGTATTGTTGCTCCAAGCACTATAACTGCTGCTGGTATTAATGATGCAAATGAGTTTGCAACCCCTTGTGGTACACCAGCTGGCATTTTAATTGTAATCTTCCTTTTCATGAACCATGAGTAAATTGCACCTACAACTAAACCAATAATAATTGCTGTAACCATTCCTTTTCCACCAGCAAATTCTTTACTAATAACATCGCTTACTTTTTCTCCTCCCTTAGTTATCACATAAGAATTAGTTGTTAATAAAAATACTACAAATGATATTATTCCTGCAGATAGAGGTTCATGTCCCTCGTTTTTCGCATAGGTATATGCTATACCTATTGCCGCAATAAATGCAATTATTGAGAATGTAGCTCCATAAGCTTGAAATAATGGCTCTGTCCATCCTGGTCCAAGCTGACTAGCCATCCAATCGTTAAATGGCTGATATGGTATTTGTGCAAGTAATAAAAATACTGATCCTACCATAATAAAAGGTAATGTAAATAAAATACCATCTTTTAATGCTATAACACCTTTTAGGTTAACAAACTTCATAACTACTGGTATAACCTTTTCATTTAGGGTATTTCCAATTGACATAATGATTCCTCCTTAATTAAATATAATATGATAGTCAGAATATATAATAATAAATATGTTAGGCTTAATATTATCTTTTATATTAAAGTTACAACCTTCCATATAGCCTGCTAATATCTTAAATGATTATATATAACTTTGTACAATAATTCAGTTTTATATTACATTTTTCTATATAAATTCAGTTCTTATTTATTAGCTAAATTTAGTGCAAATTCTAGCACTTTTGCTCCATTCATCATTCCATAATCAACCATTGGTATTACATCCACTGGAATTCCAAGTGGTTCACACATCTTTTTTGCTTTTCCTAATGTATATCCAACTTGTGGCCCTAATAGTGCAACGTTTACATTATCTAGATGTTTATCCATTTGTCCTTCTGGAAAAGCTTCTATATCTACTTCTACACCTTTGACCTTAGCTGCATCCTTCATTTTACTAACTAAAAGACTTGTTGACATTCCTGCTGCGCAAAATAATCTAATTTTCATCATAGTTGATTCCTCCTTAAATATATATAGTTTATTAAAATAAGAATTATAGTTGTTGATTAATTAAATTTATATCTCTTTTATTGTTTTACTAATGTATTTATAATTTTCCTTAATTCCATTATTTGTTCAATTAAATTCTTTTCAGTTATTGCTGTCATTAAATGATCTTGTGCATGTACAAATAAAACCGATATATCAACTTTTTCTCCATTAGCTTCTTTATGAAGAAACATTGTCTGACCTTCATGAGCTTTAGCTAATGCATCATTTGCTAATTGCATTTCTTTTTCAGCTTCCTCATAATTTCCTTCGTTTACATTATTAAGAGCCATATAAGCATGATTTTTGCAGTCTCCAGCGTTTATTATAATATTCATGATTGCTAATTCTAATTCTTCCATTTTGCTCTCTCCTTTTAATACTTTTTGTTTTTATACTTTATATTAATTTTGTTTTGTTTTTCTTATGCTTATATATAAAGCAATAACCGTGCCAAGTTTCTGATGCAGAAATAAAAATGTGATTATGAGTTCAATCGTAGCATTTATGCACTTTTGAGGATAATAAAACACTTTAAAAACAATTATTATGTGTTTTACTTTTTCACAAATTTTTTAAAACAAATGGTCAATGTGTTTTATTTTGTGTATTTATTATATGTTTTATACCCAATTTTTTAGATATTATAGATTCAAGACAATATTTTGCACTAAATTATAAAACTTAGTCTATAAATTTAAACAAAAAAAATATAAATATCTATAAAGTAAGATTACTAGTTATCCTACAGAATAGATATTTATATATTTCTTATTTTTTCATGATTCATTTATTAAATGTTATTACTATCAAAGAATGTCATTAAATAACATATTTCATCATCTGAAACACTAATTGAATACTTTGTATTTATAGGTGCACATGCATTTTTCACAATTTTATATAGATTAAAATTATTTTTTATATAATCCTTTTTCCCTTCAAATTCTAAGGTAATTTTACCTTCCTTATATCTATCTATTACACACGCCATATGAAGTGTTATTCCAATTAGAATATTAATCTTTATATTAACCTTTAATTCTTCAGTAACAGTTCTATTGAATTTCTTTATGCTCTTTAGTACCATTATTCCATCAACATTTTTTAAATCACGCTCTAAAGTTTCCTCCATTTTTATATATGTTTCTTCTGCATCAATAAGGTTTTGTATATCCTTAGCACAATCTCCATCTATAATATCATCTAGCGAAAACTGCGGACTATTTACATCTAATTCAAAAGGTCCGACAAAACAAATAATTTCGTATTTATTCCTTAATTTTTCTATTCTTTCATATACATTTTCTTTGCCTATAAAATTTATAGGCACAATTTCTATTACATTTTTATCAAAAGTTAGATTTCGTTCCAATATTCCCTTAATAGTCTTAGCTCCACCTTCACCAGTTGTACACACTGTTACTATTGCTAATCTTTTATCTTTCTCGTTTTCCTTATAATCTATATCTGCAACATTATCATCATATAAACTATTAACATCTAGTGTTTCTCTATATATTTCGTCCAAAGAATATCCCATCATAGATTTTCTTGTTGCTTCTAATGCATGCAAAGTGCTGACTAATGGTATGGTTCTAGTTTTTATATTAGATATATTTTCTACTTCTTTTCCAAAAGTCGTAAGTGATCCCATATCTACTAAAAATAATATATCCGATTTAATTTTTTGTTCTCTAATATATTCTATAGTTTTCTCTAATATATTCTCAGGTTTTTCTTCTATGGGTGCATTAATACCCGCAGTATTTTCTGTTCCAAGCAGACTATTAACTGCCTCAGCCATTGATGTCGCAGTACTAATACCGTGGGCAATTATTATTATCTTTACATCATTTTGTATATATCTTACGTTTCTATAATTATAACTTAAGAACATAGCTATAAATCCGGCTTCATCAATTGGCATACTTATATCAATTGATCTCTCTATCATCTTCAAAGCATCTAAAGCCACACTAAATTCTTTTTTATTTTCTTCTCTAATACTACTTAATTTAGGATTAACAATTTTTTTATTTCTCCTTATTCTATCTATTGAATTACTAATATGAACTGCTAACCCATAACTTATTTTTTTGTCTAGCTTTATTCCCAGTTCTTCTTCGCAGAATAAAATAATCTCCTCGATTATATCCATAACATCTTTCTCTACGATGTTTTTTATATTGGTCATATCAACTTTAGTACTAAAATCGTTAATATATTTTTTAAAATAATCTTCAATATCTTTTTCTATTTCTTCCTCTAGATGTTCTCCTTTTATTCCCTTTGCTTTAAGTTCATTTGTCCTTAAATCTAACATCTCATAGATATTGCTATCATTAGTACCTTCTTCAAATATCTCCCTATCTTCATCCTTATCAAATATTAGATATCTCTTATTTATATCAATCAATTTGTTCCATAACTGTCTATGTTCTATCTCTTTATATAAACCTTCCCTTATATATAGCGGTAAATCTATACTATTTATCTTTATTACATCTTTTCTATTCGACAGAAAATCAGCATATGCTTTAGCACAAGCTAATTGTATATCAGATCTTAACTGCCCTACATTGTTCTCACAGTTATATGATAAAAAAGCTTTTATTGAGTTTACTGACACCTTAATACTTTTTCCAAGTCTTCCTGACTCTTCAATCATAAATTGTTTTATTAGATTGAATCGTTCTTCCATTCCTCTATTCTTTAATGATGGTATTGTTATAACCATAGGAATTCTTCGAGTAAATGTTTTTAGCAATGTAGTATTTGGATCCTCTGTAGTAGCCGTTATTATAAGAACATTTGCACTTCTTTCACTTTCTGTTTCTCCAAGCCTTCTATATACCCCTCTATCCATAAATGTAAAGAACATCTCCTGCCCTTCTGCAGGCAATCTATGAACCTCATCAAGAAATAAAATTCCTCCATTAGCTTTCTCTAGCAAACCGACCTTGTCAAAATCCGCCCCTGTATAAGAACCTTTTCTTACTCCGAATAATTGCCCAAGTAATAACTGAGGATTATTTGCATAATCTGCACAATTAAATGTTATAAAAGGACTATCTTTAGATTTCACATTCATTTCAATGGCATATTTATAAATCAGTCCTGCAAAAGTCGATTTACCAACTCCTGTTTCCCCAAGTAATAATATATTCATTCCATTTGGTGGATACAATATTGCGGCTTTTGCTTGCTCTACTGCTGAATATAGACTAGGGTTAGCTTCCGAAAACTTATTTATGACTGATAAATTTGAGGTAACGTTTTCCTCATCTATTGCAATAAATAGTGTCGGCTTCCCCTTTATCTTTATTGCCTTCCCATCACTTACTAATTTATTCAAATCATTACTTACATTTGCTCTGCTAAGGTTTAACTCCTCCGCAATTTCTAATGCAGAAATTCCATTTGGAAACAAATCTTTTATTTCTCTTAACTTTGCAAGAATTAATTCAATTCTTTTCATCTCATTAATCCCCCCCTATTAACTTAAAATATTTTTACATACACTACTTAACTTAAAATATATAAAGCGAGACTCTATACATAGTAATATAATAACATACTATTTATTAGTCTCGCCTACTTTATCAATGACAATAATGATATTTGTTTGTAATAGTCCAATTACAAATTATATCATTGCTTTTTTACTTTCTTGTAAATACCTACCTTAAGCAATTAAATTAGGCTCATACATTTACATAAAATGAACATAATTTAATTAGCGTTTATCTTCACTCTCCTACTAATCCACTTTCTCTCATCCTATTAACAAATTTTTCTGACTTCTTATTCATCTTTTCTTTTAAAAATACAGCAATAATTATTGATATGAAAAAATATATAGATAAAATTCCAATATTGTAATATAAGGAACTCCAGATGATCCCACCCTCTGCCTCTCTCATTCCTCCTATTGCATATGTAAAAGGAAGCATTGGACTTATATTTTGAAAAAATTTAGGCGTAAGCTGTATTGGGAAAGTTCCTCCTGATGCTGAAACCTGAAGTACCATTATAATTAAAGCTAAAGCTTTACCCACATTCCCAAATACTGATACCAAGGTGTATATAATCATTATAAAAATTATACTTACATACATAGAAAATATTAAAAGTATTACTGGACTTACAGAATAAGTCTTAATAAAAAATAAATTTCCTAAAACAATGATAATAGCTTGGAGTAGTGAAAGGGTTGCAAGAGTTAAGAACCTGCCAAAAAACATTTTTGTAGTTCCTAAATTCTTAACATCATCCAGCGCTTCTACATGGACAGATAGTATAGAAAGTAATGTAAATCCACCTACCCATATAGCAAGAGTACTGTAAAATGGAGCCATAGCTGATCCATAATTAGGTATAGGAAATACCCTGTTTTGAACTGGCTCAATTGGATTTGCCAGAAAATCACTTACATCCTTTGTATTTTTCTGTAGAAGACCTGTGAGTTCGTTGAATTTTTCATCATTACTCAAACTTTTAAATTTTTCAACATTACTGTGGATAGTCTCCTCAGTTTTTGGAAATTTATCTTTAATATTTTTAATCTGTTCTGCCCCTAAATCAGTACCAATATTAGCATCTTTTAGCAGACTATTTATTAAAGGTATATTATTTTTTGCACTTTCTAAAAGTGTTAATGAGTTGTTTGCCATATTTGTTGTATTGTTCACAAGACTATTTATTGCTGGCGAAATAGCGCTGTCAAAATTATTTATTGAATCATCAATAAGTTGTGATGTTTTATCTATCCCTTGTATTAGAGATTCTACTGCATCGGAAGAAATTTTATTACCATTACTTAATGTAGTTATCAAAGCATCTAAATTTAATTTATTTTGAACTAATTGATCCCTAATATTTTGCATTTTATTTATAAAATTAGATATTGCACTACTATGTAAAATATTATTTACAGATTGAAGTATATTTATATCATTATTAACAGCAGATAGTGCATTATTCATTTTAGTTGAAGCTAATCTTAGAATATCCTGCTGCCCCTTAACATCTGTATCAACGGAATTATTAATACTGTTAAGTGCATCTCTTGTTGCAGTAGAATTAGCCTTTACTGTAGCTAAATCTGTTCTAACATACGGAGATATATTTTTTATTGTGTCATTAACCTTAATAAAAAAGTCATTACTGGATTGAACAGCATTTTGAGCGTTGTTCAGTGAATTTGTTATATTAGGTATATTCCCTTGAATATTTTGTATAAAGTTATTTAGATCTACTGCCCCATTATAAGCATTATTTATTCCTTCACCAATTTGAGGTAGGTTATTATCTATGTCATTTATAATATTCATAAGTTCTTCTAGCTGAGGCTTAATTTTCTCAAGTTCAATACCATAAGCATTCATATAATTAAGCACAGTACTACTTACTTCTTCTGTAACAGAACTAGTTATTTCATTTTGTAAACTTGTTAATCCGCTTTTTGTAATTTTAGGTGCTATAGCATTAATTTTTTCGTTAACAGAATAAATAAGTTTAGCTTTTTTAGGCTCACCACTTGCTGCAACTGAGAGAAGATTACTCGAAAAATCTTCAGGTATAGTTATACTAGCATAATACTTACCATATTTTACTCCACTTTCTGCTTCATCCTCGTTAACAAAAGTCCATCCAATACTTTCATTACCTTTCAGCTTATCTATTACCTCTCTACCTATATTAATTTCTAGGTTTTGAAATTGAGCGCCTTCATCATTATTTACTACTGCTACTAAAAGTCCTTTGGTGTTTCCATATGGATCCCAAGAAGCTATTATATTAATCCATGCATATAAAGCAGGTACGAAAAGTAACCCTACTATTATAATCATGAGAGGAATATTAGTTGTTATTTTTCTTATATCCCTTTTGTAAATTTTAAATATTGTACTCATAACTTTTGCATACCTTCCTTCTTGAACTTAATGTTAAGGCACAATTAAACAATACAAGTATAACAATGCTAAGTTTATGTTCTCCATTAAAGTATTAAATAATTCAAAAGCACTTTTATGATTTTACTACGACAACTCAACAATAGATTCTAATCAAAAATAATACTGATGAGAGCTATCCCATCAGTATTATCTTATTATTCGTATAATTAATTTTCTTCAAAAATGCAATAATTATTTTTACCTTTACTTTTTGCTAAGTAGACTGCTTTATCCGCATTTGTAAAAAGTTCCTTAAAACTCTTACCATGCTCTGGATATTTTGCTATTCCTATGCTTCCAGAAACTTTTTGACTTAAAACTTCATCGGTATTATTACTCCTAAAACCATTCATTAGATCTTTTGCTTTTTCAATTAATAACTCTTCCGATGTAATATTTTTAAGGAATATCACAAATTCATCTCCACCTATTCGTCCTACAATAGAATCTTCTTTGAATATCTCTGAAAACATTAGTGAAATGTCAGTTAAAACAAAATCTCCTGCTAGATGACCTAAATTATCATTTACAGCTTTAAAATTATCAAGATCTACAACAAATAGCGCTCCACTATCGCCTTTCTTAGCACTTTTCATATATTCTTCAATCATATTTTGTACTGTTCCTTTATTATATAAGCTAGTTAAACTATCTCTTTGTGCTTTAAATAAAAGTTTTTCATTCTCTCTCTTTTCTTCATCAATATCAATAATTATCCCTATGGCCTTAAATATATCTCCATTTCCATCAAACATGGCAGTTATTCTTATTTTGCACCAAATATATTCATTAGTATTTTTCTTTATTCTAATTTCAGCTTCTTTATATGTATCCCCATATATAATACCATTAAGCAATTTTCCAAAATTCTTTATATCATCATTATAAATATAATCTGTTTTATATATAATCTCACTAACATTGTTTACAACTGATTTATAGCTAAACTTATTTTCCCAATTTCCAGAAAAATAAACAGTATCTTTGGGGATATTCCATTCAAAAATTGCGTCTTCTGTTTGAGACATAATTATACGATAGCGCTCCTCACTCATTCTAAGCTCTTCTTGAGTTATTTTGGATTCAGTTATATTTATTACTACACTGTAGCTAAATAATTTACCATAGCTATTTTCTACTATTTGACCGTTATCTAATAACCATACATTGACTCCATCACTCCTTTTAACCCTGTATTCTACAGTGTACTTACCATATTTACTTATTTGTTCTCTTATATCCCTCATTACTCTTTCTCTATCAGCCTCGCAAATTAATTCAATTAATTTTTTACGCCTTTGATTTTCAGTAAATTCATCTTCTTTGTAACCTAAAATGCTTAGACACCCACTACTTACAAAATCTAAAATATATTCTCCATTTTCTATTTTGCACGTATATACTCCTCCTGGTATATTGGATGTTAGAGATTGTAGCCTTCTATTTTTTTCTTCTATATGCTTTTTATTCTTTTCTATAGTATCCATCAATCCATTAAATGCTGTTGCTATTTCTCCGAATTCATCCTCCTTATTATATATAAATCGATCATCCATATTACCTTGTTTTATCTTTCTAATTACCTCCAATAATTTATATATAGGCTTAGAGAAATAATTAACTATAAATAAATATGATACTGTTATTAATAGTGAAATAATTATAAAAAATGCCACAGTATTCTTTATAGTTCTCTCAGTTGGCGTCTTAAATTCTGATAATTCAATTGCACTTAATACTATCCAGCCAGTATTACTAATCCTCGAATAATATCCTATCTTTTCAGTGTTATTAATTTTATATTCGATTATTCCATTAGGTGTACTATCAAAATCTATCTTTTCCCACTGCTCGTACAAATTATTAGGAACATTTATCTTTTTTATATTTTCTTTTATATTATTGCTAGTTCCAGCTGCAACAGCGCCATTTGGGTCCATTATCAGTATTCTTCCAGTATCAAAAAAGCTAACATCGTTTACAAGTTTTTCAAAATAATTCATATTCATTATATTAGCTATAAAACCTTGGTATTTGCCTCCTACAAATATAGGGCTTGCAATTATCGCACTTTTGGCTCCATCATTAAAATCTTCTCTTTCTATAATGTTTGTTACAACAACTTCGTTTTGCTTAAGCTTCTCAACTTCATTATTAGGAATCATAGCCTTCTTATTTATGAACTCACTATTATCACATGCAATAATTACACCCTCCTTGTCAACAAGTACCTCTCTACTTAAAAAAAATTCTTCTTGCATTCTACCAGCCAAGATTTCATTTAAAACTTGTATATCATGCCTTTTATCTTCTAAATCTTCTTTATTATTTAATGCAGTTAATATTTTTTTTACTATTGGTATATTGGTATCATTATTAAGATTACTAATATTCTCATCAAAAAAAGCTTTTAAGTGTATAGATTGATCCTTAGAAAAAGTTTCTACATTCTGCTTAGTTAATTCTAAGTTTCTAGTATTAAAATTTGAAATACATATGCTTGTCGAAATAATTGCAGGAATTATTCCCCATAATATAGATAAAACTATAAACTTTCTTCTTATATTCATCTTTCACCTCATTAATATATCATTAATAGACAAATTATATATTAATTTTATCAGATTTTATAATTATTTTATACATATTATATTAATTATTGTGTTTTTTTGTAGTTATAAACAAATTAATATCAATATTTCATTCTTCTTTATCATTTAATCATTATTTCGAAACGTTCTATATCAGAATTTTGCAACTTAGACTATTGTTCTATAGCAAAAAAAAATACACACCTCATATTTCATGATTAGAGATTTTGGTTTCAATAAAACCTTAAGCACAATAAAAGTTTATGTGCCTTATTCCTAACCACTCAGTATGAGTTGTGCATTTCATATATTTAAACTTTAAAATATATTATTGTCTTTTATTCTACGATTACACCAGTATTATTCATTTTTTTATTAATACAAATATATAATCATTAGTCTCTAATATATTTATTAATTGTAGCTGCTCCTTCTTCATTTGCATGATAATAAACTCTTAAATTGCCTGCCTCATCCATATCAAACCTTGTTTCTTCTAAAAGTCCATTAGCTTCTGCTGTCATTAGAGCTGAAATTACAGCATCTCTTTTAAGGGCCTTAAATTTACCATACTCACCTTTTAGAGCTTCAATAACGTCTTCTGCACAAGCTTCAGGTACTTTCGTAAAGTATTTTAAAATAGCATAATTAAGTGGTTTCATACTATCTTACCTCCTTTTTTCTGAATAAATCAAGCGGATTCATTGCAATTACTAATATACCAACTATCATTAGTACTGCTGCTCCCCAAGCGATTGGAGGTAGAGACCATCCATCTATTCCAAAGATTACACCAAGTAATATCCAACAGCAAAATGGTCCCCAGAATGAATATGTACCATTACAAGCCATACCAAGTGCAGCACCACACATACTATTGCCTTTATACCATGTCATAAATGAAATAAATGCACAAAGGCCACTTGCAGCAAACCAAATCATAGCAGAACCACTTGTAAATGCTTGAGCCACAAGCCCTGCTGAAATATTAACTCCACCTGCTATCATCCCTAAAATAGGAATGAATATAATTAAATTTGAAAGACCTGCTGTTGCCTGACGAATGGTAATACCTATCTCTGAATCAATCATAGATGTACCATAGCCAGCTACACAACCTTCAAAACCCCATCCAAGAGCCGCGATGAAAGCAATGCAAATACCTAATAGCATACCTTTTGGTGCATCCCCTGTAATACCTGTACTTCCAATCATAAAGCTTGCACAAACACAGATAGCAATACCCAATATCATACGTTTATTTAATTCCTGCTTGAATAAAATTCTACCTAAAATAGCACCAATAGCTGGACAAAGGGCAGTAATAGGAATAACTATTGACCCTGCCATCTGAAGCCCAATAACATAAGCCGTGCTAGCAATAGGTCCTCCTATAAGAGCTGCTAACATCATTACACGCCCTGGGGTAGTATTAATACATCTTAAGAAATCTCCAAACTTACCTTTAATAATTGCATAAATCACTGCCCATACAGCGCTGCAAACATCATTTACTGCACTTCCAAGTGCCCCTAATAAATACGTAATAACAAAAGCTGATAAACCAGCTGAATTTACTCCTGTCCAATCTCCCCAAACTCCTTTAGTCATCCCCAAAGTTAGAAATGCTGAGTAGAATCCATACATGAGACCTGAAAATAAAGCTATTGTAATACCCTTTTTAAAAAATTGTGCCGATAATTTCCTTTTTGCAATAACTGCAGCTTCATTAACTTTGGTATTTTTTATAATATTTTGCATCAAAAATCTCCCCCTTAAATATAACTTCTTATTCGTATAATTTTAACTTTTTCTACCTTACAATAATCTTCTTAAACTAAATTATTTCCTTATACTATATAATAAACAAAATGAATATATATTAAACTTAATTATGCCTTAGCCTTAAGTTCATTTTGTGAACAAAATTATATTATCATTGTTCACTGTTCAAATCAACATGTTCACATAAAAAAATATTATAAATTTTCATAAAAAGCTTTAAATTGATTTATTCCCATTCATATTTAAATACTTAATAAAAAATCATGCCTTTGAAAGCGCTATATCTTTAACATTTTACATGTCAATTCCCAACAGCACTAACAAACGCATGATTCTAACTTAAGAGCTATATAAAATAATATCCTCTTAATTTCTTATTCAATTCTAATTATCTTTTAAGCTTGAATTTCAAAAGTAATTTGTCTGCCAGCTCAAAAAATACCTGATCCTTAGTAAATATAAGAATTCCAGCATATATTAAGCCACATGCAAAAACCTCCACTACACATCCAAAAAGTATGTTATGTATAACAAGCTTTATTCCAAACGTTATAGGAATGAATATCAAAGAATAATAGAAATACTTTATATTCTCGTAAGCGAACAAATGTATATCTAATTTTATAACTTTCTTAACCAGCCTATATTCTAAACCTATTACAATAAGATTTGCTAAAAGAGTTGTACTTATAGCAGTAACCATATTAAATGTTCCTGTTAGAAATAATGTTGTATTAAAAATTAAATTAAGTATTCCTCCAATTAATACTAACATTGCATCATACTTTTCTTTTCCGTGAAGATATATTATTTGATTTGCTATTACCCCTTCAACTCCAACACTTAACATATGTATTGAAAATATAACCATAACCGGAACTGCCGCTAAAAATTCTGGTCCTCCAAAGATATATATAGCCTCTTTAGAAAGGCACAAAAGACCTATAGATGCTGGAAATAAAATCAGAAAATATATCTTTATAACCCTTTTTAGTAGGACCAAATACTCACCTTTAGATTCATTTCCCAAGTAGTTAGAGAGCCTTGGCATAGTAACTTGGATAACTGTTAATAGTAGTGTACTTACTATAGTAGTTACCCTCTGAGCCATATAATAATATCCAACATCGGTAGTCCCTCCAATACTGTCTTTTAGCATAATCTTATCAAGCTGAGTATATAAAACTCCTGTATTAGAAAGAATTACAACGTAAAACATAGGTTTTAAATGTCTAAAAAATTCAAGATTAGAAAAATCAAGCCTTACTTTTCTTTTTACGTATACGAAACTTATTATATTATTTATAAAGTTAAATCCTATAACTAAATATAAATAAAACAAATAATCTTCTTGTTTTCTAACAAATAGCAAAATCAATGCAGAATATACTATTCTAACTATCATTGTTTTAATAGCAATGAAATCATAATTTTCTAATGCTTCATTAACCCATTCCACGTAAAAAAGATTAAATACCAAATTAAATCCCATAACTATACATGTATAAAAATATGGTTCATTTTTATAAAAAATAGCTACAAATATCATGTATGCAGCTGAAGCTAGGATATTAGTAACACTTGCAAAAAGAAACAAGCTCGTAAACGTTTGTCTAAGTTTAGCCTTGTCATCACGAACTTTACTTATTTCTCTTAGTCCATACTGGTAAATTCCAAAGCTTGCGAATATTAAAAAATAAGCAGTTAGAGAATCTCCATATCCCATATAACCATATAATTCTTTACCAACTGATCTAGTAACTAATGGGATTACCAAAATCGGCAATATTATGTTAAATAAGTTAAGCATTGCTTTGAATATCGCATTTTTTGAAATAGATTTAGCCATTTGTTTGTCCTCCATATACGTATTCTAATCAACAATGCACATTTAATGACTTTTAAGCACACTGTGATAAATTAGAAATTATTTTATTAAAATGCACAGTTCCGATTGAATTTATTTCTACTTAACAAGTTATTGACTTCGCTTCGCACTTTTTATATCAGTTTTTAGCACTTCCTGCTTTTTTATAAGTTCTTAGTTGCGCTTCGCGCTTTTTTTATATGTGTATATTTTTCGCTTTTTCAATTGTACATTCTAGTTTATTCATTGTCAATTCATATACAAATTATATGGAAAGTGTTGAAAATTTATGGACTTTTTTCTTACTTTGAGTTATAATCAAACTAACAACTGTTAGTTTTAAATTATAAGATAATAGTAGTGGAATATTATGCTTATTTCTCAAACTCTAATTATAGTTTATATGTATTTGTGTTTGATATATATTAATATAAATTAAGCACTTTAAAGTTATGCAATAATATTTTTGTGAGGAGTTTTTATGAATACAAGAGAAAAAATTATATCTGAATCATTAAATCTTTTTTCAAGGAAAGGTTTTGATGCAATATCTGTTAGAGATATCGCCAAAGCAGTTGGCATAAAAGCAAGTTCTCTTTATAATCACTTCAAAAATAAGCAAGATATTTTTGATACTATAATCCAAAAATATTCAGATTTAGTAAATAAATTTTTGAACAGTATAAAAATTAGGGATAATTCTGATGAGAATCTTCCTAATAAAACAAATTGGTTATCTGACGAATACTTTTTCAAAAAAAGTTCATACATTTTTAATTTCTACTTAGAAGACGAGAATATGATTAAATTCAGAAAATTGCTGACAATAGAGCAATGTAACAACTCTAAACTTTCAGATTTATATAATAAGATATTTATTGATGATATATTAGATTTTCAAGCTGACGTATTTTCAAAATTAATAAGTTCAAACGTATTTATAAAAAAAGACCCTTATACATTAGCACTTCAATTCTACTCCCCAGTTTTCTTACTATTTTATAAGCACGAAAACTTAACTGATAAAGAACGTAGATTCTTAGAAAATCATATTTCAGAATTTAAAGACACATATATAGTGAAAGGATGATCACTTGTGAATGTAATTGTCATTTATGATAACTCAAGCGAGACAAATACATATAATTGTGTGCAACTCTTGCTAAATGCTCTTAAACTTAATATTGAATTAAAAGTCACGGAATTTTTCTTATCAAAAGATTATATTTACAATGGACGTCTTTCTTATCCCGATATTGATTCAAAAACTGTTAATGGTATGGAGTACATCATAAATTCATTAGATAGCTCTGATTTACTTATAATAGCTTCTCCAGTATCAAAATGTGATATTAGCAATGAAATGAAACTGTTTTTGCACAGACTATCTTGTTGTTACCTATTAAGTAGCTCAAGATCCCAAATAAATGATAAAATAGGATTGTCCATGTCAACAACTTCTGGTGCTGGTCTTTTTTATACATCTAAAATTCTAAAGAGAAATCTTAATTCATTGGGAATAAAGAACACTTTAAAGTTTTGTAGAACTCTTTATGAGATAAGTTGGGAAGATGTGAGTTTAAAAACTAAAATGAGAATACATAAGGATATTTTCAAACTTTCCTACAAAATATTAGGCCTACATAATCGTACATACAATAAGAAAAGATTAATTTTAAGAAAAGTGATTTTTTCAAAAGATAATAACGCTCTTATAGATAGCAGCCCAAATATTATACAATTAAGTTCCTGGAAATATCAATCTCACTTGCATAATAGACATATTCAGTAGCCTTTTAAACATATATTTTTACATAAAAAACTACACAAAAATATACCTTCATCAAAATAAGTATATTTTAGTGTAGTTTTTCATATTTCCATATTATATTTTGCTTTTATATCATTAAATTATAATTTAAGTGCGTTTTTCAGATATGCTAGATCCTCCAATGAATCTATTTCAAATATATCATTTGATTGTATCTTTTCGATATGCACTTCCATGTCCTTAAGATTATCTACAGCAATACTATCCCAATATAAATCTCTAAAGTCCCCTTTGTTTATTGCTTCTTCAACTTTATTAGAAATAAATTCGCCATCTTTAGCAGTCCAAAAAGATGCTCCTGACATTATAAAATCAGGTTTATCTCCTTCTTTTCCAATTTCAACACTATGTATTCTGCCATCTTCATCATATTTCAAAATCCACTCACCTATTATGTTTTCTTTACAAGCTGAATAATATAATGATGTTTTTGGTTTACTTTTAGGTAAGAAGTTCCTTGTAATATAGTTATCTGCATCAATTACAAATGCATCCCTAAGGTATTGCCTAACTAAATACATAGTATATATATTATTATAGATATCGTATTTATCATTAACCACTTTGATTAAATTATATTTCTTAACTATATCATCAAACTTTTCATGGAGATATCCAGTTAATACTATAATCTCGTTAATCCCAATCTCCTTTAAATTTATTATTTGTCTTTCAAGTAAAGACATCCCATTGACTTCTATTAAAGATTTTGGAGTATTTTCAGTTAATGGTCTTAATCTTGTTCCCATGCCCGCTGCCATTAAAATTGCTCTCATATCTACCTTCTCCTCAGCTAATTAAAAATATATAAATCATCTTAAATTTCAATACATATAAATAAACAAGTTATATCCTAAGCTTATGTGATATCTAACCAGAATTATAAATTTGATTTATAATTAAAGTTTATTTAAATATTCCTTAGCTCTATTATATCTATCTAATCCATAAGTACCAAAATCGTCTCCTTCTGCTTCCTTAATTAGTGTCCAAACAGCCCATAAGAAATCTTGGCATATTTGATGAATTAATAATCTTCTTCTTGAATCTTTATCAGCATCTTTTCCTTTAAAATATAGTCTAAACATTAACTCTATATCATCTTCTGAAAATTCATTTTCTAAAGAAAGAGCTGCCAAATCCCACATATCATCGTTGATCCCACTGTATTCCCAGTCGATTAAATAAATTCTGCCTGCAGTATCCTTAACAAAGTTTTCCGAAACCAAATCATTATGAGATGGTACATAGACTCTGTTGCATCTATTTAATTCTTCTTCAAGAGCCATAACCTTTTCTCTTACTTCAGCATAATCCTCAAAAAAGTTTCCATTATCTTTTGTTAAAATCCCTTCATATTTTTCAAGTTCCCTAAACATACTGAACTCATTATCCATATGAAAATCAGTACATTCATGCAAGTCTCTTAAGATAGCTGTAACTTGCTTTAAGTTTTCTTCTTTCTTAATACTTCTATGAGTTAAAGTTTCAGCATTTTCTATAAACTTAGATATTTTAACTCCAGTTTCAAGATTGAAATAAGGTACTTCTACATTATAGCCTTTCTCAGAAGCAATCGCCGAATTAAACATTTCTGTGTTTCTATTAATCATTTGTTCCGTTCCAACACCTGCGACTCTTAATATGTATCTATCACCTTTAACACATATTTTATAATTTTTGTTTGTCATACCACCTGCTGGCTCAACTTCTGTAATATCTTCATCTGTTACTTTTAATGATTCTCTAACAATAGCTTTTATGTTACTTATCTCATAACTTAGCTCTCTTCTTCTTATAGTTGGATAAAGATAATTCTTGATTTTTTCATATTCCTTAGAACTATCTGCATCCCCCCATGCAAGATCATCTATTTTAACAAAACCAATATTATAATTTCTAGCAACATCTAAAAGTACATATTCATAATTTAAATACGGATTTACATTCCCTTTAAATTCTTCAAGCATCATTGTATATAATTTATGTGATATCTTAGTAAGTCCTATCATTTCTCCATCAATTCTATTAAATTGATGAATATCTTTGGACATTTTAAATAAATGATTATCCCTTATTTCAACAAATGCTTCATCACCTGATCCACTTTCATTTGTAAAAAGAATACAATCACGATTTGGACTTTCTGCTAATTCCTTAATAGCTCTTTTTTCGAAAATCAAATCATTTTCAATAAGTAAAAAATCATCATCTATATAATCTTTAGCTAAAGATAATGAATGCATTGTTCCTGTCCACTTATAAGTATCGCTCTTTACTAATATTATATTTTTACTATTTTTAAAAGCTTCTTCATAGTACTGACTTTCATATCCAGTTACTATAACGGTCTTAGTTATTCCATTTTCTTTTAAAATATTTAGAGTTCTATCAATAAGCCTAAAGTCTTCAATATCCAACATTCCTACAGGTTTCCCAAATTCCTCTGCCTTACCTGCTGCAAGTATTACAGCTTGTTTAACTATTTTTTTCTCTTCTTCATGAATCTTTAATCTAGTACTTTTTGCAGAAGCAATATTTTCTTCTAAAAACTTCATGCCCTTTTCAGTTACTTTATATAAAGTTCCTCTATTATTTGTTATTCTGTCAATAAATCCATCCATGGTAAATTCTTTTAAAACTGCATTAACCTTCCCAAGGGATATATTAGTTCTTTTAGCCAATTCTCTTTGATTAATATTAAAATTATCATTCAGCGTTTTTAAAATTTCTATCCTATCTTCTAACATATTACACCTAACTCCCCTTTAATTAAACATAGTATTTATTGTTCGAATTTTGAACTATAATTATTATATTCCCTAAAATTCCAGTTGTCAATAAAAACTCCCTTGTATATTTCTGCCCCAAAGTTCGCCTCTATATGATACTTGTTTAAAATCAAATACATTTGTTTTAATTTGAACTCTTAATATTTAAAAAAACACTAAGAGGAAAGCTAAACTCACTTTTCGCTTGCCTAAATCTTTAATCAGACAAGCGAAAGTTGAAAAACCTCCCTCTTAGTGCCTTTTTGTATAGAAATTTCTAAATCCCTGTTATACACGTACGTATTTGATTTGTAAATATAATCTTACATCCACCAATCATAATTCCTTTAAAACTGTAGAAATAGCATAATCTTTATTTCTATGAGCTATATGTAATTAAAAGTCATAGCTTAACAAAACTATAAATATTTTTAGTACATAGCTCCATCCTGTCCAAATTTATATACACCATCATCAATATACATACTTTGATTCACAACCATTTGTCCATTAGGAGTAAAGTAATACCATTTTCCATTTAAATTTAACCAGCCTTTTTTCATTACTCCATTTAACCCCAAGTAATACCAGCTATTATTTAAATTCATCCATCCTTTTCTCATCTCTCCGTTTGTTGGATCTAGGTAATATGTTTGACCAGTCTTATCATCAACCTTCCAACCTGATGCTCTGTATCCTAAATTATTTAGGTAGTAGTACTTTCCGCCAGTAGATACCCATGCATTTTTAACTTGTCTGCTTTTTTTATCAAAGTATACTGGTTTCCCATTTACTGTTCCCCATTCATCATACTTAGTTAAATCTACCCAACAATCATTGTAATCATCATAAAATTGATCATCATCACTGCTACTATCATTATTATTATCATCGTTATTCCAATCAGAAGAGTCAACCCTATAAACTTCTAAAGTATAAGTTTTAGTCTCCTTGCCATCTTCAGATATAACCTCTATATCGATCTCCGTTTTCTGAGCTCCTTTAAGGCTAACACTTATTGCAGAATCTGAATATTCCTCTCCATTAACACTAATTGTTGATTTGGAATCTTCTGCTATTGGAGTTACATTAATCTTAGATACATTTTGATCAACTCGAACTTTAGTTATATCTTCTTTAGGATCAAATGTATAGTCTCCTTGGCTAAGAATAACATTTTTCAAATTCGCATTACTACCTTTTGAATTGTTCTTAATTACAATGCTATATGTTTTACTAGTTTTCCCATCTTGTGCTGTTACAACTATGGTTATAGTTGTATTCCCATTTGTATTTAAAGGAATTTCATTTGATTCTCCAGAAGTTAAATCATAAGTTGCATCACTTCCATTAATACTTGCAATAATTGACTTAACATTATCATCTTGGGCTATTGCTGTTATCTTTTCAGTTGTATCTTCTTTTGCCACAGTAGTTGTATAATCTAATTTATCACTTGAAAATCCTGAATTCCCATCACTATCAGTTAAAGTATATCCTGAAATTTTTAATGAATTTAATGAAGCATTGCTTGAACTTGCTCCTGGATCTGGTGTCACTTCACCTGTAAAATTTTCCGGAAGATAAAACACATAACTATCTCCTACAGTATACGTACCAGTTTTGACTTTTACATCCTGACCATTCTCATCTTTCTTTATTTCAACCTTATCATAATATGCTTGAACAACCATTTTCTTTCTACTATGAGCAATATTAACATTAAGGCTAGTACTTCTTAAAAGATCCTTATCAGGCAAATTATTTACTGATTCAGTGGCCTCCTCAAGATTAGTACTATTTACATCATCCGCAAAAAATACTTTTATATATTCATGCTTATCACTTTGATGACCTGTAAAAGAAACTATAACTGAATTTGCATTAGGCGACCCATAATACAAATCATAACTACGCCTAGATGAAGTAAAACTAACTTCCCCATTATTCGCTTTAGTTACTCCTGGTTGTGTTAACACCACATCACTATTACTATCTGTAGTTTTACTAAATTCTAAATTCATTGTAAAGTTATTATCATTATTTATAACAACGACATCTAATAGATATCTCGCTAATATCTGTGATGAATTGGTTATATTTCCATCTTTGCCCTCATAGGCATCTATCTGTATCTGATTATAATCTGAGCTCGTATCAAAATTAACATATTGTTTTCCATTTTTGAGCTGCGACTGTTCAGTTTTAGTCTTCCCTGATGAATCTTTATAATTATTAGTCACAGTATATGCTACATTGTTACTGGATTGAGATCTTATTAACGTAGGATTTATACTTATCATTCCTGCCCTTGAATCTACGTATATTTTTCCTTTATATTCCGAAAAACCAGACGTAGTTTTTGTGACAGTAAACGCCTTTCCAATATATGCTTTAACATCATCATCGTCATTAAAATCAAGCTTTGTTATACCTGCATTTTTTAAGCTATAATCTTTCTCTGCATCTAATTTATTGTATCTAATTTCTACTGCATATGCCTTCGCTATCTTTACAGTAGAGCTACTGTCATTAGTAACTGAGTTTACCTTAATTACTATTAAATCTGACTTACTTCGATTTGATAAATCTCCAGATAATTTCTGTCCATTAAGACTGAAACTTCCATCAACAGCACGTATACCATTTTTATATAATTCAACACCTTTATCTAAATTAATCATATCTCCAAAAGTCATGATATATTTTAATGCTGAAAGTGAATCTGGCACATCAAAATTATATCTTAATTTCATATTAGGATCTGGTGTCACCGTAGTCGAATATAAAAATGGCACTGTATTATTTTCATTTTTTGTGGCATCTAAAATCTCATCTTTATCATTAAATGCATCTGCATCACCAACATAAGCTTTAAATGTCATTTCACTTATTTGGTTAGTTGCATAATCCTTACCATTCTCTATTGTTATTGTTTTTTCATATTTTGTAACTGTCTTTTCTCCAGCTGGATCCGGAGTTGCATCTTGTGTTACAGTTCCGTCAGAATTTTTAGTTTCTTTATATATTATTGACAAAGTTGTTATTTTAACTGAATATTTAATTTTATTAACACCTGCTGGTAAACCTGTTATCTTTACTCCTATTCTTTCTGAATCATTTTCTACAGGAGTCGGCCCACCATTTCCAGTACTGTTACTATAACTTAAAGTTATTCCCATCCCTGCCACAGCATTTTGTCCGTCTGTATTGGCAGTCCCATCATCATTGATTAGTATAGCTTCATTTATAGCCTTAACAACTATTTCCTGCTTTGTTACTCCAGTAATTGATGATTTTGAATCTTTCGCCTGCTGTATCAATTCAGCTTGAGTCTTTTGAATATTTTTAAGAGATATATCAAAATTATCCTCAAGAGAATTAGCAGTATGTATCTCTTCTTGAGTAGTGCTATCTATTCTACTTGGAAGAGGTGTCATAGTTCCATCTAAATTTACTCTGCTAGCTGTAGCTTCTGCAGGTATATCATCCGCTTTTGCCACTTCTGAATTAAATCCAAGTGGTATAAGTGATATTATACTTGTAAATACCACTATTAGCGCTATAAACCTTTTTTTAATCTTGCTCATCATTCTCGTCCTCCTTAAATTGTGCTTCAAATTCAAAATTTAGTTTATATATAGCCGCTCGCCTATTTATCTCATCATATTAAGACATATCTTAGAATTATATTAAATAAAAAATATCTAAATTTATATAAATCCCTTATGTGTTAATATGTTATAATAAATTACTATTATTTTACTAATTTTAAATACATTCCATTATTTATTATCGAATCATTTCCTTGTGCCTTTAGACATTTATATCCTTTATATGAATGTATTAAGGCGTATTCATTAAATTTACCTAAAAATCATATAATATAAAATAATGAATAATCTTATATTAATATCTAAATAAAAAATAACCTTCCATAATATAATACAGCAGTTATATATTATGGAAGGTACTTTTATTAAACTTCTATAATCTTATTCATATTCCCTAAATGAAACACTTTATGATTTTCCTTTAAACGAACTATTACATTTCGGACATGTAATAGAAATTTTTCCTTTTCCTCTTGGCACTCTTAATTTTTGCTTACAATTTGAGCAAGTGTAATATTTATAGTTTTTTAATGTTTTTATTCTATTTATATTATTCTTGAACCACATTACTATGTTATTTTTAATTTTTAAATACTTATAATTCTCATTTCTTCTCTTATATATATTTCTTGAAAATATCCTAAACATACATATAATAACAGGAATATATGCTAATATTGTTAAAAATCTTAAATCCTTTGGTACGAAATTCATTATCAACAGTAGTATAAAAGATAAAACAAGTAATGCTTTAGATAATTCATCTCCACCATATCTTCCAAACATAAATCTTCTTAACCTATCCATGGACTTCACCTCTCTTGAATTCTATTAATATAAAATATAGTATAATTAATAAGATCTATCAACATTTATATTATTAATAATCCATTAATTTTTTATGATATACATTCGTAATCAAATCCTGCAAAATTTTACAACCTATTAGTTTAAATATGAACTCACTTCTTTACTGTAAGTATTATTATAAAAAATAATACAATATACCAAATATTATATCAGTATATTGTATTAAAACTTTTCTCACTATATTTTTATAGCTATTAAATTGCCAATTCTGTTCAGCAGTAAAATCATTTAAATTATTGTTGAAACTGCATTAGCAATTGCTGTTGCTTCTACATCTTGATATGATGAATCTGCACATTTTTTAGCTTCATCTGTATTTGTTATAAATCCTAATTCAACTAAAACAGCTGGCATTGTAGTATTTCTGCATACAAATAAATTACCATCTTTAGCACCTCTATTTATAGCTCCTGTACTATTTGTAAGAGATGATGCTATAGATGAAGCTACATTCATACTTTTGGAAAGCCTATCGTAACTATATCCACCACCAAAACTTTCATCTTGTGATTTTGAACTGTAATAAACTTCAACTCCTCTTGCAGATTCTGCATCAGCTGAATTGTGATGCAAACTTATAAATAGATCAGCCTTTGAATTATTTGCTATATTAACTCTATTAGTAAGGCTTTGATTAACTTCTAAGACTTCTCTATCAGATGATTTCCTAGTCATGATTACTGTATATCCATTTGCCTCAAGCTTTTCTTTTAACTTATCCGCAACCTGCATATTTAAATCTCTTTCAGAATATGTAATGCCATTATTAGTTGAATATGCGCCATCATCACCGCCAAAGTTATGCCCCGGATCTATAACTATGACTTTACCGTTTGTACTTCCAGGCATTCTATCTCCTCTTTTTCCATCTTCACCTATCTGCCATCCATTTATAACTGTATTCTTAGCCATTGCTCCTGAAACAGGCAATAAATAATAATAGGCATTTCCAGATAAAATCCAGCCTGTTGCCATCGTGCCATTACTTCTTAAATAGTACCATGTTCCATTAAGCTGAAGCCAATTTGTCGCCATAACTCCATTGGAATACAAATAGTACCAGCTTCCATCTGGCTTAATCCATCCAGTCAGCATACTTCCATCACTATTGAAATAATACCATTGTCCACTAATTGAAACCCATCCAGTCTTCATTGCCCCACTTGAATCTAAAAAATATTTCCTACCATCAATCAAGTTAAATCCAGTAATCATACTTCCATCTCCTTGAAGATAGTACCACTTATTGCTATCTTTTATCCATCCAAGCTGCATTGCTCCACTTGATTTAAAGTAATACCATTTTCCTCTTAAAAGGCTCCAGCCTTTTGCCATACTTCCATCACTATATAAGTAATACCAGTTACCATCAGGCTTAATCCACCCAGTAACTTTAGATCCATCTGAGTTGTAGTAGTACCAATTTCCATTTCCAAATCTCCAACCTATTGATGAAGAAATACCTTTACTACCATCCGGCGATGCTGGGATTGGCTTGGTTGCTTCCATTCCACTTGGAACTGTTGTATTTGTTTGAGGCTTATCAGTTCCTACAGTTTTGCCTGAGTCGTTATCACTACCAGAATTTTTAGAAGTGTCATTATCTGATTTTGATACAATTCCTGCTGATACTAATAAATCATTATATAATTGATTAACCTCTTCTCCATATGTAAGACTTGGAGCCCACTTTCCACCTAAAGCATTTACCGTTACTACTGTACCTTTTATGGTAATAAAATCCCTTGGGTCATATGAATCACTCCTTGGATATCCATCTACACCTGCATAAAGTGCTAGATGGTCTAAATGAGCTTGAACACCTTCATCCCATGTGTTGAATTTTTGATGAGCATTTGGATCATTATCCAATCCACCAGCACTTATTTTCAATCCACATGGATTATGGTAGCTTTCATTTATAACTCCTCCAAATTTACCATATCCTGTTTCCTTTGCAGCTTGCACATATGCCACAGCTGGATTAACATTTCCATGCTCTGGCGAATACTTCCAATATAACTTTGCCAGATTAATAAACGCATCTGTTGCACCTTTTGATTTAGCCCATTGTTCAGCCTGTTTTGCTGTTACTTTCGTCTCTGATACTATCTTAATATCAGTGATAGCAGCTTTTACGCTAGTAATAGGAATTAATATTAAAACTATCACAAAAGCAAAAAATAATGTAGTCGATCTCTTAATAGCCTTCAAAACAGCTTTCCCCCGTTCTATTTAGTTCTAAAGAACAAAAATTATATAGACAAATTTTCCCTAAAAGTAGTTTGCCTATTATATAGTACAAGCTTTTATTCTATTTTAGGTACTAATATATCCAATTATATGGCACTATCTTAAGGAAAATTATCGAATATAATCATAAACTTAGCAACAAGGCTATATAAATTTACATTTTTTATATTCTTTAATTATACAATTCGCTAAATATTAGTCTTACTAATAATAAATGCTTTTATTAAAACCAACGATTTTGCTAATACATACTCTGATAAATAGATAAAAACCTTGAAATGTTATTGAATAACACTTCAAAGCCTTTATTTAATACTTATCTACTGTAAATTTTGTAATTATAATATACATATTGATGGTATGAACTCAACTATATCCAACTTTAGTTTTCTCCCTGGATCTTAGTTAATTTAATACAATTACATTTTAAATATTACCAGCGATAACTTCTGCTATTGCTTGAGCTACCTTTTTTTGACTAGCTGGATCAGCGCATCTTGCTGCTTCTTCTTTATTGGTTATAAATCCAACTTCAACTAAAACTGCTGGTATATTGGTATTTCTACATACAAATAAATTTTGTTCCTGTCCACCTCTATTATTTAAGCCAAGCTTATTAGCAATATTATTATTTATAAGAGTTGCCATTTGCTTACTTCTTTCTATTCTATTGCTATCTAGTTTTCCCCCAAACTTAGAGTCTTGGGCTTCTGAACTATAAAGAGTCAGAACGCCTTTCGCTGTCTCCCCAGCTGAATTATGATGTACGCTTATAAAGAAATCTGCATTAGCATTATTTGCAACATCAACCCTATGAGTAAGACTCGCAACTAATGAGCCATATGAAGGCTGCTCACCAAGATTTCTCGTCATTATCACATTATATCCTCTATTTTGAAGTTCTGTCTTTAACTTATCTGCAACTTGCATATTTAGAACTGTTTCACTGTAAGTAACTCCATCAATAGTGCTTTCAGCACCGTAATCTTTGCCATAATCATGTCCTGGATCTATTACTATAGTCTTTTTACCATTTGAAGAATTACTTCCTGCTGAAGGGCTATTTCCTGAATTATCTTCATCGTCTTGATCTGTTGGAGTATTATTTCCTGAACTATCTTCATCATTTTGATTAGATGAAGCCTGCTTTTTCCCATCAGAGCCAATCTTAAATCCATCTATTGTTGTATTAGTAACCATTCTTCCTGTTGAAGTATCTAGGTAATACGAATCTCCATTAGATGTAACCCATCCTGTCGCCATTGTACCACTGTCTTTTAAATAATACCACGCTCCACCAAGATTAATCCATCCTTTCGCCATAGCTCCGGTTTCATACAAATAATAGTAAGTTCCATTATCAATAATCCATCCTGATGCCATGCTGCCATCTGTATTAAAGTAATACCAGTAATTGTTCAATTTCATCCAACCAGTAGTCATGGTTCCGTTATCATTAAACATATACTTCTTATTGTCTATATTTTTAAGACCAGTTACCATGCTTCCATCGCCTTGAAGATAATACCACTTAGCATTTTCCTTGAACCATCCAGTTTTTATCTTTCCACTTTTCTCAAAGTAATACCACTTATTATTTATCTTTGTCCAACCATTATAAGTAGCCATAGCTCCAGAATCATTTAGATAATATAATCCTGATCCATCAAATTGAAATCCAGTTTCCATGACACCTGAATCCTTTAGTAAATACCAGTTATTATCTACTTGCCTCCAACCTTTTGCCATAGCACCTGATTTATCTATATAGTACCATGTTCCATTATCTTTTATCCAGCCAGTTGTCATTTTACCATCTTCATCATTTAAGTAATACCAATTTTTATCTGGTTTAATCCAACCGACTGCTTTGGTAGTATCTGATTTGTAGTAATACCAAGCTCCATTCTCATACTTCCAACCAATATTTGATGTTATACTAACACTATTGTCTACAGTATCATTTGAGCTTTGAGGTTTATTCTCTGTAATAATATCAGATGCATTTGGTGCGCTAGGCTTACTTTCAGGAGTTGCTGGATTTGGTGACGCATTTGATGGTTGATTATCTGGAGTTTTACCATTATCTTTTGGATAATCTATTCCAGCATAATCCATTAAATTTTTGTATAATGCATTAACTTCTTCTCCATATGTAGCACTAGGTGCCCACTTTCCACCCAAAGAATTTACCGTAGTTGCTTTACCCTTAATTGTCACAAAATGTCTTGGATCATACGTATCTTTTCTTGGATATCCATCTGCTCCTGCATATAGAGCCAAATGATCCAAATGTGCTTGTACACCTTCATCCCAACTTTCAAATTTTTGATGTGCATTTTTATCAGTATCGCCTCCACCAGATGGATTTTTAAGTCCACATGGATTGTGATAACTTTCATCTAGAACACCACCAAAATTACCATATCCAGTCTCTTTTGCTGCTTGTACATATGCGATTGCTGGATTTACATCACCATGTTCTGATGCGTATTTGAAGTAGAGATCTGCTAAATCAGCAAAAGTATCTGTTGCTCCTTTAGATTTAGCCCAACTTTTTGCTTGCTTTGCAGTAACCTTACTTTCTGAAATTATTTTAAAATCAGTAGTTGCCGCTTGTGCACTTAATCCTGGAATTAAACTTAATACAACTGCAAATGCCAAAGCAAATGTTGTAAATTTCTTTTTAATATTCAAAACAGTGTGCCACCTCCTTACATTTGATTTTAACAAAAAACGTCATGGCATTAAAGGCAAATTTGAAAAAATGTGGACTTTTTTAGAATAAAACCACAGTTATTGTTTTTTATCAATAAATTTCATAGCTTTAATCAATTTTTAATATGTAAATGTGTTAATTAATTACAATCATATATCTGTTTTATAGTAAAATTATATCTAGAGTTCTAATAAAACACATTATCAAATATGCTTAGAATATATAAGCTGAATTATAATGTATATATATCTTCAAACAAAAATATTTTATTGCGCATAATTAAAAGAGAGCCTGTTTTAGTGCTCTCTTTTAGTGACTATGGTGTCTCCTACAACCTGCAAGATCACTCTTACAGTCATTTAGGTTGTCTATTAAATTGTCTACTAATTTATCTGTAAGACACATTTGGTTACATAACAGCTTTTCGTTAGTATTGATTAAATGACAAATAAAATTTTGGTTAGTAAATGCATATAGAAATAATAGTACCGTTACTAAACGACTTAATACGGCTTCTTGATTTCCTACAACCATTGTAGACAAAGTTAGGTCACTAATTGGTTCATTACAATTTGCTCCAAGAGTGTTTGCTCCGGGACTTTCAAAGCCAGGATCACAATAGTTACAGTTACTCATTCTCTTCCTCTCCATGTACAAAGATTTTATATAATAATAATATGAGTAATCTTGTCGTTTTGTTACTTTATAAATAAAAGTATTATTATTTAATAAATACATAATAATAATTTGAACAATATATTTTATCAGAAGTATAGATTATAACTGCTAGATATGTTAGATCGAAAGGAGAATTTATGCTTAAATTATTATTTGCGAACGCTGCAATTCTTATATCTTTTTTATATTTAGGAAGCCACATACTAAATGATGAATTTATAAAATCAAATTCTAAAGTAAAATTCAAATTATGCTTTGGCATGCTATCTGGTTTATCTGGATGTGTACTTATATTTTATGGAATTAATTTGACTCACAATACAATAATAGATTTTAGAATTATTCCTGTTATAATCACTTCAATTTATGGAGGATTTATATCAACTTTTATAAGTGTATTTATAATAATACTATTTAGACTTACTTTCTTTGGAATAAATTATTCTTCTTTAATTACTTCTGGAAATTTATTTATATTACTAATAATTTTTACCATTATATCAAGATATAAGATAAACTTTTCAAAGAAATATTTTTTGATGACTATAGTTAACATAATATCAACAATAATTTGGATTTCATTAGTTTTAAAAGATATGAATCTTATACTCCCTGCTCTAGGAAACTTTGTTATTTCTATAATAATGGTTTCTACTGTAGTTTATTATGAGTTAAACTACATCTCTAAAACTAATAAAATGTATAAAAAACTCAAGGTCGACTCGAGAAAGGATTTTCTTACAGGGCTTAATAATGTAAGAGCATTTAATGGACTATTAGATAAAACAATTAGAAACACCTTACAAAAGAAAGAAAACTTATCAATTCTCATGATAGATATTGATTTTTTTAAACATATTAATGATACCTATGGACACCATTCTGGAGATTTAGTATTAAAACAACTTAGCAAACTTTTAATTGATTCTTGTAGAACTTTCGATATTATCTCAAGAAATGGTGGTGAAGAATTCACTGCAGTTTTACTAGATTGCAATTACAAACATGCAGTTGATATTGCCGAAAAGATAAGAAAAAATGTAGAATGCAATACTTTTAAACTTGACAATAATGCCACAGCCAAAATAACAGTTTCCATTGGAATTAGTTCTTATCCTGATATAACAAAAAATATAAATACTCTCTTAAGCAAAGCTGATAATGCATTATATTTAGCAAAGCGCACAGGAAGAAATAAAGTATGCTAAAATGAAACTGAGATTCAGGTGTAGATTAAATTCACCTGAATCTCAGTTTTATTTAAGTAATAAATCTGCTGTTAGATTTAAAAGCATTATCTATATTCTAAGTATTTTAAAAGCAATATTTGATTTATCAGAAAAAATTGTGTAGTTGAATAAAGTTTTGTTTTATTTTCTCCTACTGAAATTGGATGTGTATAGAATTGAAGACTAATATCACTGATAGAAGCTAATTCATTATTTCCAACCTGAGTAATAGAAATAATTTTCACATCTTTTTCCTTTAACTTTTGCGCAAACTCATTCATAAATAAATTGTTTCCAGATAAAGATAATAAGAAAAAAATATCTTTTGAAGATAAAGCATCTAAAATAATGTTAGTTTCTTCCCTTCCCTCTATGACATATATTAACTTATTGCCAAAAATCATGCTACGCTTTAAATCTTTTGCTGCATTTTTTTGCACTGCTCCAGATCCATAAACATAAATTTTATCTGCCTTCTCAACTAATTCAAATACATCGTAGAAATCTCTTTCTTTCATAATTTCCATGGTCTTCTCAATATCTTTATATGTTTTTTCAATTTCTTTATTATCGAATGAATTTCGCTGCTTGTCTTCCCATTTTAAATGAATTTTCATTTCACTATATCCTTGTAATCCTAATTTATGTGTAAAACGTAAAATAGTTGTATGAGAAACATTACATTTAGAAGCTAATTCTTGTATTGACATGGTTTGGCACTCTTTTTTATGGTGTAAAATATACTTCCATATATACAAATCACTTTCATTTAATTTTTCATAATTTTCATCAATCAACGTTTCCAATTTCATGCTTTTCTTCCTTCTTATTTTTTTGTGTTTTATATTCCATATATTTCAAAAATAATATTTCAATTAAAATAAAGTATGATGTTAAAGATTCAAAATCTATGTCATTATAGATACTTGGTATAAGAGCTGTAGATGTATATAGATTATAATCACTTAATTTAGCTAAAGAATTATCTTTTAACTTTGTTATTGATATAATAGGAATATTTTTAATTTTCAAATTTTTAGCAAAATCCATAATAAATTGATTCTCACCTGATACTGAAATAATTACGAAAACATCTTCATCCGTAGCCAAATCTACTATAGCATTTGCTTCAGTATAACCGCTTAAGTCATAAAATATTTTTCCAGCAGTTAAAAAAGTACGCTTAAATTCTTTCTTTATCGACGACTGTACCATACCAATTCCATATACGTAGAGAGTTCTGGATTTATCAATCAATTCAAAAATATCTGTGCAATCCTTTTCCTTTATATTTTTTATTACCTCATTATATGCATCGCAAACAGCCTCTACATTATTAACATTCTCTTTTGACTTTTCATTGTCAAGCTTTAAATAAACCTTTAATTCCCCATATCCCTTTAGAGATAATTTTTGTGAAAATCTAAGAATAGTCGTTCTAGAAACATTACATTTATGTGCTAATTGATCTATAGCAAGAGTTTCACACTCTTTTCGGTGCTTAGAAATATAATTCCAAATATATAAATCATTCTCATTTAAGTGCTTATGGTATTTGTTTATCAGTTCATCCAGTTTCATGATATTCCCCACCACTATTTTCTACTTTGTTTCATGTTTCTTTAAATTCTACTCTATAATTTATCTTTTGTCTATTATTGTAAATACTTAATAAATTAATTCTCGAATTTAGTTGGAATAAAAACTAAAGGTTAATCTATCTTTTCTTAAAAAAAGAGAAACAAGTCCTCATGAACTCATTTCTCTTCTTTGCATATTATAAATAAGGTTTTATAAGCTATTGTTTTTTATTGATATAGGTAATATATTCTAATTACTTTAATTCAGGCCAATAACCTTTGTTAGCCTCAATTAAATCATCTAATATTAATTTTGCAACTCTTGCACTTGGTACTGTCTTCGAAAGAGTAAGTGATTGCCATAACTTTTGATAACTTCTTTCTATCCATGCTTCTACTGCTAATTTTTCTACACTTACTTGCTGTTCCATTAATCCCTTTTGGAACTGAGGAATACTTCCTTGACATATTCTTTCATAACCATTACTTCCAACGATACATGGTATTTCAACCATTGCAGTTCTATCAAAGTTTTCTACAGCACCTTCATTTGGAACTATAAGTAAGAATCTTTCCCTTGTATTTTCAGCTATTGCACATGCTAAATCTACAATATATGTTGCATGTGCATCCACTTCAAAACCTCCGTCTTTGCTTGTAGCACTTTCAATAATTTTTTTACATATTCCAAATACATGTTTTTCTCTTCCATCCATTACTTCATTTGCACGAGTATATTCTGGATTCGAAGTTTCAACCACATAATCTGGGAATAAATAATATTTTAAATATGTGTTTGGAATTGTTGTTGGATCCACTGCAAATATATCCCTTGCCTTTTGAAAAGTGTGTACCCAGCTTTCATCTACATGTTGATTTGTATCTGATAATGCATCTGCAAATCCATTTGCTGCCATATGTTCTTTAATTTGCGGCATTAAATCATTTCCATCTTTATCGTAAATCTTTGACCACCATCCAAAATGATTTAATCCATAATAAGATACTTGCATTTCTTTTCTTGATTTAAGGCCACACATACTTGCCATTTTTTCTTCTAAATCAATTGGCATATCACAAATATTTAATATTTTTGAGTTTGGTCTTAATCTTCTTGTTGCTTCTGCTACTATAGCTGCTGGATTTGAATAATTTAACATCCATGCATTTGGTGAATACTTTTCCATATAATCTAGTATTTCAATAACTCCTCCAATAGAACGCATACCATATGCAATCCCTCCTGGTCCACAAGTTTCTTGTCCTACCACTCCATATTTTAGTGGAATTTTTTCATCTTTCTCACGCATTGCATATTTTCCAACACGGATATGTGCTAGTACGAAATCTATATCACTAAATGCTGTTTCTGGATCAGTTGTATATGCAAATTCAATTTCTGGAGCATGTTCTTTTAAGTGGATTTCACATGCCTTTGCTACAATTTCTTGTCTCTTTGCATCATTGTCATAAAATTTAATAGATCTAATTGGAAATCTGTCCATGTGTTCTAACAGCATAAGTACAATTCCTGGTGTAAACGTACTTCCTCCACCTGCTACTGTAATTGAATACTTCTTCTTTGCCATTTTTCTTCCTCCAAAACCTGCTTATTTTTTGCTTTATTATCTTTTCTGAGTACATAATACACCCGAGAAAGGCACCTTACAATATATATGAACCCTTTAGGGAAATAAGCATTTCAAGTGTATTTCTTAACATTTTCTGTGACTTTTCACAGGAAATTTCTGTTATGAAATTATATATTTCTTTAACTACTTGAAATTTAAAACTAGATTTTACATAACTCTGAATCATTCAATGATATATGATGTATAAAATAAAAAGCCGATCTCTGCTACGCAGAAATCAGCTTTTTATTTATTTAAAAATATTATTTGTTGCATGTTAATTCTGAAATTAGCAGATAAGCAAATGCATACTAATCTATCACTATAATTCCACCTAAAATAGTACTAAAAGACTTTATTCCGTTTAGTTTTAAGACATTCTTTAACCAAGAATTATATGCTTTTAATGTTTAATCAATAAAAATAAAAGTGAAATTATATACCATACATTTTTAAGCTTAACTTCTCCAACTATCTTTACAGTAACGCTTCAAAGTCTTCCCTTACTCGCGCAACTTTCAATCCAACAATAACTTGATAGGATTTTCCATTTACAGAGCATCCATGAGCTCCAATAGATTTAAAATAAGGATCATCCTTACAAAGAGCTGGATCATTTACATTTACTCTTAAACGAGTTGCACAATTTGTAACATCAACAATGTTATCTCTTCCGCCTAATCCAACTAAGATATTTTCTGCAAATACTGCCTTACTACTATCTTTTGAATCACTTTTTTTCTCTCTATACTCTGCTTTTGAATGAAATTTTATATCTTCTTCTTCATCTTCCCTACCAGGAGTTTTAAAGTTAAATTTCAAAATTAAGGTCCTAAATACTATGAACCAAATTCCTGTAAAACAAAGTCCTATAGCAAACTGGAGTAAATATTGGACCCAATGATTTCCCATTAGAGGAATCCAATTTAAAGAAGCCATTTCAATAGCTCCACCAGAGAATATTCCTACAATCCCCACAAGATACATAGTTGTTGAAATTGTTGCTGCAAGTAGTGCATGTACTACAAATAGCACTGGTGAAATAAATAAAAATGTAAATTCAATTGGTTCTGTTACACCACACAAAATTGCAGTTAATGTAATAGGTATTAGTAACGCCAATACCTTTTTTCTCTTTTCAGGTTTTGCTGTTGCATAAAATGCTAATGCAATACCTGGACATCCAAAAATTTTAGAGTATCCTGTAGCTGTAAATCCCGCTTCTGGTAATAACGATTTCAAAGAGGCTTTAGAAGCTGCTATTTCTGGTAACTTTGTTGCCCAATAAGAATAAAGCCCTCCTGGTACTACAACATTATCATAATAAAACGGAGAATACAGTATATGATGTAATCCAAATGGAATTAAAGCACGTTCTAAGAAAATGAACACCCATACACCTAATGCCCCTGCACCTTTTACAAAGCCTTGAAAACTATGCATTCCAAGTTGAATTTTAGGCCATATAAATGCTGCAAGAACTGCTACTGGAATCATAACAAAGAATCCAATCATAAATACAAATGTAGATCCGCTAAACGTTCCCAACCATTCTGGTAATTCAGTATCAAAAAAACGGTTATGTAAATAAATTACAAGTCCTGAAATGAGTAATGCGCCAATCATTCCCATGTCCAATGTTTTAATATTGGCTATCATGGTAAGACCGCTAGTTCCTCCTACTTGAGCAAAGAAATCAACTCCAAAAAATTCGCCCCATTGTGAAATGATAGTACTTAGAAAATAATGAAATGTTAAATATAATACGAATGCCTCCATACAACATCTTGCATTTTGCTTTTTTGCCATTCCGATTGGAAGTCCTACTACAAATAATAATGGTAATTGATTAAATACAGTCCAGCCACCCTGTAAAACTACATTCCAGCATTTAAACCACAAGTTACTTGGATCTGCTAATCCTCCCATAATTGTCTGTGTAGTAAATAATGTTCCTATACCAATTATAATACCTGCAAATGAAAAAAGTAGAACAGGTGTAAACATCGCTCCACCGAATTTTTGAATTTTCTGCATCATTTTTTCTTCATCCTTTCTCTGTTTTCTACAATTTCATGTTAACATTATCATTTTTCATTATCAATATTCTGTAGTACTTTAGGAATTAAACTAATCTTTATGAAATTTTTCACTTTTTACGTGAATTTTCACACTATTATGTAATACTATTGCTTTTAAATAAAATATAAGTAAAATTAACCTATATTATACTTAATACACCTTAGTTGAATCTTGTGATTTTATTTTACGCATTCTACTTAAGAATACACATATCAATAAGAAAGTTGACTAGTATAATTCATTGTAATTATGTTAACGTTATATAATAATTAGAATACACGAAAGAGAGGTGAATGACTTTTTGAAGATTATCGTTTAGAAATATTTTCTCCTTATATATCCTAATAAAGTAGAATATATCTAAAAATATCTTTAATATAGTCATATATTTATGTTTAATTTTTTTAAGAAACCATTAACTATAATTGCTCCTATTTCAGGAAGAACTATAGATCTAAGCGAAGTTCCTGATCCAGTATTTGCAGAAAAAATGGCAGGTGATGGAATTGCAATTAACTCTACTGGCGATATAGTTGTCGCACCTTGTGATGGTACTATATCATTAATAATGGATAGTGGACACGCTTTTGCAATAACCACTAGTAATGGAATTGAATTATTAGTCCATGTAGGCTTAGAAACTGTTTCATTAAATGGTGAAGGATTTGAAGTTCTAAAATCTGTTAATACTAAAGTAACTGCTGGTACACCTATTTTAAAAATAGATAGAAAACTTATAGAATCCAAAGGATTATCACTGATAACTCCAGTTATAATAGTAAATCATGACAAATTAAAATCATTAAGTCCCATTATTGGCAAACAAGTTTCTGGTGGCAAAGATGTTGTATTAAAATGCAGCTTATAACTATAAGTTATGTGTTAACTTATCGAAAGTACGGATTCTTTATTGATATAAAATAATTAAGTCATTCCTTTGTAATATAATAATTCAACAAAACATAAATATCACATAAAGAATGACAATTCACCATTATTATCTAATAAATACAATAAATTTTTTAAAAATTTCTATAGATAAACAATTAATTAGACTTCTAATTAGAATGTGTTTCCATACTAGAAATTACATACATTTCGTGAAACAATCATTGAATCTAAACTGTGAGAGTTCCTAATACAAGGTTATGCGTTTTTTGCTTGTCCTAATTTTATGTTAGAATTATTCAAAAATTGGCACAACCTTGCACATGAGACCTTTTATTAAAAATTTCATAGCCCTTATGGAACAAATATTTATTGAATTTCGGTTAACCATCCCATAAGTATGATCTATGGTTTGAATACCTCTATTAACTAATTTAGTATTTTAATATATCTAATCCTTCTGCATCATATATATCTACTTCTTTTATTGATCTTAATATTTCTTTCTTCGCAAGATCAACATACCCATGTTTATAATATAATTTTCCAAGATAAAGTAATGCATATTTAGTGTTTACTAAATTCAGCAAATTAACTGCTACTGTTAATTCATCAAATTTATTATTTATAAGCAATATTTCTATAACTTCTAAAATTATATTCATATATTCTTTATCATTTTCATCCTCTGCCAACATACTTGTTGATTTTTGGGTTACTAATTTTATTAATTCAGAATATACTCCTAAATACTTTTTATCATAATTAGATAAATTCTTTGCGTTAAAACTATTTACTATAAATAACGCATCCTCATATCTATTTAGTAATACGAAACTTAAAACTTTATACATAGACAAAATTACATAATTTGAGCTTTTTTTATCATTATAATTTATACTAGTACATTCTTTAAAATCTCCAGTTCTTATAAGACATCTTGATTTTAACATGATTGTATTTTCAGTAACATTTACTGATTCTTCATATTCTTTTATATATTCTAATGCTATGTTGTAATATCCAATATGATAAAATAAATCAGCAATAGTTCCATAATGAACCTTTTTGTCTTCTGGAAAAAACTCTTCCATTATTCTTTTCATCTCTTCCAGTGATACATTTTGTGCTTTTAATACATCTGCTATATCATATAAAGGCTCAATATAATCAGGTTTTGATTTCAACGCATCAACATAATAATTATAAGCAGTATAATAATCCTTATATTTCATATAAGCCTTCCCCAACTCATAATAAGCTCTATAACTCCATGTTCCAAATATAAATTTAAATTCAGAAGGCGGTTCACCAAGTTCAATACATTTTTTCAATGCCTTTATTTGAAGAGTAGGTCTATCGATCTCTTTCCAAACAATCGATTCATAAAAATAATAATCTGTACATTTGGGATAATTTGAATTCCCTATACTTATAAACTTTAAAGCTTCATCATATTTTTTTAATATTAAATTAGAGACAATTATTCGTAATATCAATAAGGAACCAAAACCTATATTGGGAGTAAAATTTTCATAGGCTTTATAGTAGCATTCCAACGCTTTATTCGTATCATCTTCTGCCCCATATTCATTTCCTAAATTAAAATAAGCAAATTTATTATTAGGATCTTTTTTAATTTGCTCATTCAAAATAGGTATATTTCTATTTCTTTTATCTTTAGAAATGATTCTTTTATCAAGGTATCCATAATGATATATTTTTACATCATTGCAAACAGCATTATAATCTCCATCTACCCTAATTAATTGATTATGAACTTCCCCTTCATAATGAATACCACGATAATTTTTAAATAACCGTGGATTTAAATTTACAGCAATATTACCATTTTCTATCACACTTCCATAGTAACTTAATGTTTCAAAATGATAAATTGCTTTTTCATCTAATTCCATATCTAGTAATACTTTAAAGGCTTCTCTTCCCTCTAAACTCAACTCATCATCTGCATCTAATATGAATATCCAATCTTTTGTGGCATATTTTAAAGATTCATTTCTGGCTTCACTAAAATTATTATTCCATTTAAAGTAATAAATCTTCGCACCATAATTTTGGGCAATTTCTACTGTTTTATCTGTAGAACCTGTATCAACTACTATTATTTCATCAACAATATCTTTAATACTTTTAAGACATTTAGGTAAATATTCTTCTTCATCTTTTACAATCATACACAAACTTACTTGATTCTTCATGCAATCCTCCTATCTTATGGAATATATTCTTAATGCGATAGATATTTTTAGTATCTTATAGCAATTCAATATTATCTTTATTTTGAACATTTTTAGTTGCATTTCTTGTATCAAATATGAATATAGAATTTTCTTGAATAAAACTATAATTATATTTTTTATGGGCAGTAGTTATAATAACTAAATCTGCATTCCTTAATACTTCTTGTGTCAATTTTATTCCATAATGCTCTTCGCCTTTATACATATAAGATGATATATATGGATCATAAAATTTTACTTCTGAACCTTGTTTTTGAAAATTTTCTATTATCTTAAGCGCTGGACTTTCTCTATAATCGCCTATATCACTTTTATAGGCGATTCCTAATATCAAGATATTTGCCTTATTTAAAGCTTTATTGAATTTATTCAATATAGTAGCAGACCTTTGCACTATATATTGAGGCATAAAATTATTGATTTCTCCTGAGGTTTCTATAAGTCTTGTGTGATAATCGTATTCTCGAGCTTTCCATGTTAAATAATAAGGGTCCAATGGTATGCAATGCCCGCCAAGCCCAGGACCTGGATAAAATGCTTGAAACCCATAAGGCTTAGTTTTTGCTGCTTCTATAACCTCCCAAATATTTATATTCATCTTATTACATATAACTGCCATTTCATTAATTAATCCAATATTTATATTTCTATAAGTATTTTCAAGAATTTTCTCCATTTCAGCTACTCTTGGCGTAGATACTTCAAAAATTTCGCTGTTTAAAACTTTTCTATATAATGCTGCTGCTATTTCCGTGCTATCTCTTCCTACTCCTCCGACTACCTTTGCTGTATTAGCAGTATGATATATTGAATTTCCCGGATCCACCCTTTCAGGTGAAAATGCTAAGTAAAAATCTTTTTCACACTTTAAACCAGACATCTTCTCTAATGTAGGTAATACTAATTCTTCAGTAGTTCCTGGGTAGGTTGTACTTTCTAGAATTACGAGCATCCCTTCATGCAAGTACTTTCCAACTGATTCTGTAGATTCTTTAACATAGCTTATGTCAGGTTGTTGATATTTATCTAATGGAGTAGGAACACAAATTAATATTACATCTGTGTCTTTCAAAAACTTAATTTCATTACTCGCTTTTAATCTTCTATTTTCAATTACAAACTTTAGTTCTTCATTTACAACATCACTTATATAATTTTCACAATTATTAATCATGTTAACTTTCTTCTGTTGAATATCAAATCCCAATACTCTATATCCACTTTTTGCAAATTCAACTGCTAAAGGTAAGCCTACATAGCCTAATCCAACAATCCCTACAGTTGCTGTTTTATTATTAATCTTATAAATCAAGTTATCCTTATCTAACATCAAATTCTCCCCTAGTTAGTCATTTTTTTCAGTTAAGACAAATGGATTTGTTATTTATTTGAATATGCCTAAGTTCAATAATATAATATGTATTTCTTATTAATTAGTTCTTTGATTTTGCAGTATATTTAAAAAATAAGAATGGGATAACATATACCAAAGAAAAGTATATGTTATCCCATTCTTATTCTTTATTATTATTTAACTGTTATTATATAGTTTAGCTGGATTTCCAGCAACCACAACATTGCTATCAATATTATTAACTACTACAGCACCAATCCCAACAAGAGTATTATCTCCTACAGTAGTACCATCTCTAATACATGAGTTAGGAGCAATCCAACTATTTGCCCCTATGTGAACACTCCCACTAATCTCCGCATTAGCAATAATCAAAGTTCCTCTATCTATAAAACAATTATGTGCAATAAAAACGCAATCATCTATCTTCACATATTCTTCAATAACTGTTGGCTCAATAGTACCTTGGCAGATGCAACTTAAAGCTCCTACCTCAACGTTATTACATATCTTTACTCCACCTAGATGAGGAATTTTATATGTTGTTCCATCTTCGTCTCGCTCTACTCCAAATCCATCATCTCCAATAACAGCATTTTCTTTAATTATGCAATTATTACCAATAATTACATTTCTCCTTATTTTAGCTCCTGTTTTTATAATGCAGTTATCTCCTATTTTTACATCATTATCAATAAAAACCAAAGGTTCAATTACCGTATTTTTACCAATAATAGAACTTTCACCTTTATAATATCCATCTATTAATATATGTTTTCTATTATCTTTAGGTTGTAATTTTAATATAAAATCTAATACTTTAGCATATTCTTCTCTCGGTCTATCAACATATAGTAAATAACTTGAATCACTTGAAAAATAAGAATCCTTTGTATTTAATATAATCAAACTATTTTTAACTTTTTTTAACTTTTTTATACTTTCTTCATTTAGCGCATTTCCAAAAATTAAAGTATTATCTTTAGGATCCTTTAATGTCGATACTGAATAAATGACAGTTTCATTAATGTTTTGCTTTCCATACTCTATAATATTTTTTAATAGCTTGCAATTAAACTCAAATTTTTTCTTCATGCTTATTGTTCTCCTTAATATAATCTTTAAAGCAACTTAGCAGAGTATTTTCTTTAATTTCATTTTTGTAAGTCTTATTAATACAAGTATAATATCTGTCAAAATTGTTAATCTTAAGCTCTATAATCTTATTGAAACTTTCCACATACGTTTCTTCATTTTCAGAAAAATGTATAGGATGAAATAATACTTGAAGTAGATTATTTTCTCCCTTTTTTATAAATTCAAATACATTCTTTCCCCTAAAGTCCTTGCAAGAATCTGATAAATATAGTTCTGGATTAAAAAATTCCTTTGAATAAGTATTCTTATATTCTTTAAATATAGGATATTTATTATGAATTGATGGATTGTGCAAACTAATTGAAGAAACTTTTTCTCCTATAATATCTTCTATAATAGAACATTCTTTTTTCATTTGCTTTTCTAACTGACTTAAACTCATATAGTCATATATTGACGGGTCAAAATGAAGTCCTATTTCGAATCCATTTAAGAACATTCTCCTTACAAGCATTTTATTTTTATATGACAAAATATTATATAAATCTGAAGTAACTAATATAAAATACGTAGAAGTAACATTCATGTCATTTTCTATAGTAGACAATGCATATGCTTTTTCAATATCTATATCAACATCATGTCTTAATATATATCCATTTTTTATGGAATTATTTATTGATTTAAAGTTATATATTTCTTTTATTGCTTTCATTTTATTTAAAATTATTTTATAATTGCTATAACTAAAAAAATCCATTTGAATCACCACTTTTATAAAAACTTTAATTTAAAACATTATATGTTTATTAATATAAATTCTTTTCAGTACAATCTAAATACTTTAACTTAATTACATTCCATCTAATAATTTCGCCTTTATAGAATAATGCAAATCATCCATTATTCTCTTATTATTTCCTAATAGATTCTTACATTTTTTATCATTAAATTCATACTGTACATTTTTAATTACAAACTTATCACTTATTTTTTGGCATAGTTCCTTTATAGAGACAATCTCATTTCCACAGGCATTAAATATTCCTTCAAGTCTTTTGTCAACTATTCCACTTATAATATTACATAAATCCATAATATTAATTGGATTTATAAGTGGCTTCCCTTCATTATTTAAAATCACCTTTTCCCCTTTTAATATGCTATTAATAAGATTTGGAATTAATCTTCCTCTTTGATCTTTTCCATACGGAAAAAATACTCTTATAATAGCAATCTTCATTCTATCCATATATTCCATGCAGATTTTTTCCGAAAAATATTTAGATAAACTATACATACCATGCGGGTCACATTTATCACTTTCTTTAGACGGATTATCATTAAATCCATATACTCCGCCTGTTGAAATATAAATAAATTGCTTTATGCCTACCTTTCTCCCATATTCTAAAAGCTCTAATGTAGCTCCTACATTAACATCAATATATTCTCTAACATTTGCATTACAATCTCCCACAATAGCTGCACAATGAATTATAGTATCTACATCCAATGGTAATTTTATATTTTGCATATCATCCCTTAAATCCCAATATATATTTTTACAGAATTTATTTTTGTTTCTTCCCAAATTGTATGAAACATATTCCTTCTTCTTAAAAGCATTTATTAAATTGCTTCCTACAAATCCTGTACCGCCTGTGATAATTATATTTCTATTCATATATAAACTCCTATAGCTTATTTAATTTTTTCTCTATACCACTCTATTGTTTTCTCTAAACCTTCATCCAAATCATATCTTGGATTGAATCTTAAAATTTTTTTTGCTTTTTCTATATTAGGAATCCTAAGTTCAACATCTACATAGTTTTTAGGTACATATACAATTTCAGAATCTGAATTTGCTATTGTTTTTATTAATCTAGCAAGCATTGATATAGTTATTGTTCCTCTTGGATTACCAATATTAAATGAATGACCTATTGCCTTTTGATTGTTTAAGCATAACATTACTCCATTTATAAAATCATCTATAAAGCACCAAGATCGTATTTGATCACCATCTCCATGAATTTGTATCTGTTCATTTTTGATGGCTCTTACAACAAATTGATGAATCGCGCCTTCACCAACCTGACCATCTCCATATATATTAAAAGGTCTTATTGTTACTATTGGAAGTCCATACTCCTTATAAAAACTATACGCTAAATGTTCTCCTGCAAGTTTTGATACCGAGTAAGTCCATCTTGCTTCTCCCACAGGAGCTAAATTGGATGTATGTGCTTCATCAACTTTGTATGCATAAGATCCAAATATCTCCGAAGTTGAAAAATCTATAAATCTTTCTATTTTTTGATCTTTTAATGCTTCAAGAATATTATAAGTTCCAATCATATTAACCTTCATAGTACTCACTGGATTTTTTATAACAGTATCTATTCCTGCAATTGCAGCTAAATGAATTACTATGTTAGGTTTAAATTCATCTATAGTATGCTTTAAAAAATTAAAATTTAGAATATCTCCTTTAACTAATTTTATATTATCTTTATTTAATAAATTTGTATTTTTAATCGAGTTTCTCTTCAAATTATCATATATTAACAATTCATTATTACTACTAAGCCTTTCGCACAACTTGGTACCTATGAAACCCGCACCACCTGTTAATAAAACTTTTTTATTACTAATCATATATACTTTACTCCTTATAAATTCAAATGTAAGAATAAAATTACAGATTATTATTAAACATAGCTTGCTATAAAATTAATTGTAAAATTTTTTCTAAACGGTCAAATAAACTGTATTTATTCTCATAAGTTTTTACTAATGAGTTATACGCTTTTTCATACCTTTCTAGTGGTTTATTCAAATAATATTTAAACATTTCTGCATATTCATATTCATCATTAGCTATAGCTATATCATCTTTTGTATATAATTCATATATTAATTTAGGATTGTCTACTATCTGAAATCCCCCACACGCTCCAATAATAAATGTTCTTTCATTAACTTCATTTTTCATTTTCTTTTGTATGTCTAAATGATAATTTAAATTTATCTTAGACCTGTTATAGAAAAACTTTGAATTATCAGGATTTAATTCTACATTAATATTTCCCCATCCTGAACCTCTTAATATTCCATTTTTATATTTATTTAAAATAGGTATAAGATATTTTTCCGTCTCTTTGTATTTTAAATAACTATTCGTACCAACAAAAAAGTAATCATAGATTTTTTTAGTATTTTCAGGATAATAAATTAATGGATTAAAACCAAATGGAACACTTTCTATATTAATGTTACTACTCGTCAAATTCTTAAAATAGCTAATATATGTTTCTTCATGAAATGGTGATATTAAGAACTTATAATTAAAATCTTTACATTTTTGTATATTGATCAAATCTAAATCATCATTATCTTGTTTTGATGCTATTCCAATTTTATTTTTTATACGTTCTATAGATTTATTTGCAAATGAATTATCAATATATATTTTATCCGCCAAATTAATGTAAATATCGTAGTCTTCATAATTTAACTTCTGATTTACTTCATAAATTACATCAGCTTTAATTCCCATATAATTCAAAACTTGTTTCCACGATAGAAAACTATACTTCCAAAAACCATTTATTACAGAATAAATTAATATTTTTTTATCATGTCTCTTATATTTATTCTTATATTTTTCTAATAAGCTTCCCCGTAATTCTTCTCCCTTATCAATTATTTGTACTTGTTGCATGTATTCTTTATCATTTTTATTAACTTTTATATCTAATTTATAAGGCTTTATCTCATTTAAAATTTTATTGATTTCATTACAGTATAAATCACCATAAGTTAAACTTTTTTTCATGTATTTTTCTATAATATTAATAAGTGGTTGTAAGTAAACTTTTATTTGCTCTATATCAAAATCTAAATTACATTTCCAGGGCATACCATTACCACTTAAATACATTATATATGTGTTATAATAATTTACTCCTATAAGATAATTTTTTGTACTTTCCTTGTTTTTTTCATTCAAATTACTCCAATCTACATTTATCAAATATTTTGTTTCACTAAAGTTCTCTACTATATATTCCATAACAGATATAATTGATTTAATTCTATTTTCTAAATCATATGTCATATTGTTGTTATGGTGTCTATATGATACAGCATCATAATTAATATATTTTATTTTCCAGCCATACTTTAAATACGCAAGAGTATTTAAAGTATCTCCTGCTACTTTATTATTTTTATCTTCAAATAAAGTTATTTTATTTCTATCAAAAAATTCTTTTTTATATAAACCAACACTAAATGGAACTACTCCTGAACCTTTGCGATTAAAAGTTTCAGATATTATTTCATCATCTGTATAGTTTCTATATGTCCACCTAATATTTTCTGTATTATTATCATTATAAACACTAATATTACCAAAAACATAATCTATACTAGAATCTAATAGCAACTCGCTAACATACATTTTTATTACATTTGAATCTGATAAAAAATCATCAGATGACAAAAACATAAAATATTTTCCTCTTGCATATTTTATTATTTCTTCTATACCTCTATACGCATTTCCACTATTACTTGCATGATATATTGCATTAATATTTTCATATTTATTTTCATATGATTTTATTTTCTCAACAGAATCATCACTCGAGCTGTCATCAGTTATAATTATTTCAATATTCTTGTAGTTTTGCTTCAATACTGATTCTATAGATTTATCTAAAAATTCCGAATAATTATAATTTATAATCCCAACAGTAACTAATGGCTCATCCAATAATTTAAATTTCTCTTTTTCTAAATTTATTTTGGTAATCACCAACCTAATTTTAGTTATTTGTTGTTCTAATAAATAATTATCTTCTATAAATTTTCTATATTCAATAGATTTATATTCATCACTACAAATCATATTTACAGCATCTTTGATTGTATTCCAAAGATACTCTTTACCATAAATTTTCTTTGCTCCAACAAAATTGTGTATTATCGGCTTTATCCCCTTGCACATCGCCTGCATAACACTCATATTTTGTGATTCAAGAACACTTGTACATAAAATATAATTTTTATCTTCAAGCCATTTATCTAGATCATTCTGCCAGCCTTCATATATAACATTATTCTCTAATCCTAATTCTCTAACCATTTGATTATAGTAAAGTACATCTCTATTATCTTGAAAAACTCCTGCAATATATAATTTATATCTATTATCCTCATCATAAATAGCCTTAAATGTATGCAATAAAAGCATAGGACCTTTCTTATAATTAATATATCCTACATAAGCTATATTAAATCCATTTTCTCGCTCTTTATATGTCCATTTTTTTTCATCTATTCCATTTGGGATAACACTAATTATTTTTTCATCTATGTTAAAATTTTCAACAATAAAATCTTTTATATGTGCTCCTACTACTATTAGCTTGTCTATACTGTTCCAAGTCACATTATTAATATAATCTGTAAATGCTTCATAACTATGAAGTCTACATATAACTTTCTTTTCTCTAGCTAACTCTAATTTACTTCCATATGCTATTAATTCATCACACCATTCAAACCAGCAAATATCTGCCCATTGCATACCATCTTCAATTTGCTTATATTCTGTTGCTATAATTTTTTTTATCTCATATTCTTGTGACAGACCCTCAATAATATCGCCTAAAAAACTATCTAATCCTAGCCTTACAAAAAACACCAATTTCATCTTATCTTTTACGACACATGAAATATTTTCTTTTAAATTTTCAGTATCATTAATTAATTCATCTTTTGATTGCATTACAATATTAGCCAAGTTGTCTTTCATTAAACCACTCCAAAATTCTGATTATAATATTCTACTCTCTGCTGATTTAAATTATGATTTATTATTTCTTATTATTGGCTTTTTTTGAATCTTACTTCTAAATGAGTTTAATGTTAGCGTATTCAGAAAAATAATAGTCAATTTATCTGACGAAAAATATCCATAACAAATTGGACTTGTTATTTATTTTTACGCTCCTTAACTTAATACAAATTGATCAATAGAATTCTTTTAATCATAAATTTAAGATAATTTACTTTCCCCACTAAATTATGTATTACTGTATCACAATTAAAAAACAATAATATAATATACTATAAATATACAAAAAATCTAAGGAATCAATTAAAGGAGATGTTATTTAATGGCAAGTTTTGATACACCTCAAAACAGCACTATTCAAACAATTTATGCTACAGGAACCATCCCTGCACACAATGATGCAGGTTTTATTGAAATCCAAGCCGTTGCTTCTCGTAATGGTGGTCATGAAACTTTTTATAAAACATTTCAAGTTGCTGCTAGTGCTACAAGAGCTACTGCTCAAGTATGGGCTGGTGCTGGTAACTATCAGATAATTATTACTCCTAAATTATTTGGTACTCAATCAGTTAGTTCAACAACTGTTATAAACAGCTTTAAGCATTAATAAGAACTATAATATAAATTTCATGGAGTCTAATATCCGACTCCATGTTTTTAATATGTCTATATAATTTTTATAAAAAATCCACTTCGCAAGGTGTTAGTTTAACATACTTCTAAAAGTCATCTACGGATTTAAATGCATTATAATTTTCTCTAAAGAATTAAATAATCACTGATGAACTTATTATTTTTTTATTGTGTTAAATATAACATACAGTATATCTTAATCTTCTAATTATCTTTGAAAATAATTCCACATAAAGCACTAAGCTATTTGCATAAAATTAAAATAGTATGTTTATTCACTCCTTTTTATAGATCTCATATACTATATTAAAGTGGAACCTGTTTTTAAGTAATGTGAAGTAATACTATAATAGTGCAATAATATCGAAGAAATGGAGGTTAATAATGAATAGTATTACAATTCCAGCTATTAAAAGCTTAAGCATTACAAATAAATATTCTGATAAAAGTTTAAATGGAGATAAAATAATAGTAGGCACTGATGGTAACTATAACTACTACAGTTATTTGTTTTGGGATATCTCATCGATACCTACTAATGCTACAGTTTATAATGCAAAGCTTACGCTTTTCAAAACTGATAATTTTTATTATGATACTAGTAAAAAATTCTCCATAAGTCCGCTCTATGAATACTTCAGTACTTATACAACTTATAATAATTCTCCTAATTATGATCATTATACTGTAATAAACTTTTATCCATTGACAGATAATATATCAGTAACAATAGATATTACAACAATAGTTTCGTCATGGGTAAAAAATAGTTTGAAAAATAAAGGTATAATACTATATGGAAGAAATGAAGATATATTCACAAGCTTCGGATCTGTAAAAAGTTCAGACAACTATCTTATGCCATTTATAATAGTAAATTATGATCCATATTCCCCCAATAAATGTTTAAAAAAGGAATGTACTAATAAATATTCTAAGGATTGTTGTAAAAAAAAATATAACGATGAATACTTCAAAGATGATTGTTGTGAGAAATATATAAAAATATGCAAAGAAGAACTTGAATCGATTTTATTTAAAGTTTGTAAAGAAGCTTGCGGAGGTAATTGCAATCCATTCCCCTCAAATACCTCCATTACTAGAACGGTACGAGTGACAGGAACTGTAGCTCCAACATCAGTTTATTATATAGTTGTAGATTTACAAGTAACTCGCGCTTCTAGTGGACAAGTAAATCATTATTATGTATCAGATGAGTATGATAATTCCTTAAATAATACTCCTCTTCCTATAGATAAAACGTATAATATTGCTGTAAGCCCTCCTATTCAATCTGGTGATGCAGAAGATGTGATTTTATATGGTTCCTATAAAGGCTTTTAGTTCCTAGAATTTATATAATAATAATGAGAGCTTTTAAAGCACATAAAAAAATAATCATGACATTTTGGACTTGTTATTTTCTTTAATCTGCCTAAGCTCTCATTATTTTTACATATTTACTTGTAATATAAATCTGTTAATACATAGTTTTTAGTCCTCACTTTTTCCTACACCAGATAAGATTAATCCCTTATTATGTTCTAGTGCCCAGCTTATACCCCAGTCATTTTGGAATATAAGAAGATTTCTATCCTTAAAATCTTTAACCTTCTTAGTATCAGAAGTTAAGTTCAATGAATCCATGTTAACATCTTTATTTTCAATCCATCTTACATATCTGTAGTCTAATCTATCCATTTTAACATCAACATTATATTCGCTATTTAATCTGTATTCTAATACTTCAAATTGAAGCACACCAACAACTCCAACTATTATTTCTTCCATACCAATGTGAATTTCCTTAAATACTTGAATTGCTCCTTCTTGGGCGATTTGAGAAACACCTTTTATAAATTGCTTTCTCTTCATAGTATCTACTGGTCTTACTCTTGCAAAATGTTCTGGTGCAAAAGTTGGAATTCCTTCAAATTTAAATTTCTTTGATGGTGCACATAGTGTATCTCCAATTGAAAATATACCTGGATCAAATACACCGATTATATCTCCTGCATAAGCTTCTTCAACAATTTCTCTATCTTGAGCCATAAATTGTTGTGGTTGAGCTAATTTAATCTTCTTTCCACCTTGCATGTGGTATACATCTTCACCTTTATTAAATTTACCTGAACAAATTCTCATAAATGCGATTCTATCTCTATGAGCCTTATTCATATTTGCTTGAATTTTAAATACAAAAGCAGAGAAATTATCATCAAATGGATCAATAGTTCCACCACTTGAATTTCTAGCAAGTGGTGATGTAGTCATTTCTAAGAAATGTTCCAAGAATGGTTCCACACCAAAGTTAGTTAATGCTGATCCAAAAAATACTGGTGTTAATTCTCCACGACGTACAACATCTAAATCTAATTCATCTCCAGCAATATCTAAAAGCTCAATATCTTCCATCAATTTATCGTGAAGAGCATCTCCCAATATTTCTCTAAACTTAGGATCATCTGGTGAACCTTCTATTGCTTCAACTTCATTTTGACCGTGATTTCCACCATTGAAAGCTATAATCCTGTTATTGTCTCTTTCGTATACTCCTTTGAATTCCTTACCAGAACCAATTGGCCAATTCATTGGATAAGTTTTAATTCCAAGTTCATTTTCAATATCATCTAATAATTGGAATGGATCTTTAGCTTCTCTATCCATCTTATTTATAAATGTAAAGATTGGCATTTCTCTTAAAGAAGCAACATGGAATAACTTTCTTGTTTGATCTTCTATACCCTTAGCAGCATCTACAACCATAACTGCTGAGTCTGCAGCCATAAGAGTTCTATATGTATCTTCTGAGAAATCTTGGTGACCTGGGGTATCTAATATGTTAATACAGTGATTATTATAGTTAAATTGCATAACTGAAGAAGTAACTGAGATACCTCTTTGCTTTTCGATTTCCATCCAGTCAGAAACTGCATGCTTAGATGCCTTTCTGGCTTTAACTGAACCTGCAAGTCTAATAGCTCCTCCATATAATAAAAACTTTTCTGTAAGTGTAGTTTTACCTGCATCAGGGTGAGATATAATTGCAAAGGTTCTTCTTTTCTCTATTTCTTTTATATAATCAGCCAACGCTAAATCCTCCTAAATTTATAATCAATTAATTCATAAAATTTCTACGAAAATTATTAAAAGTACTTTATCTACATCGGACAAGTCCTCCTAAATTTTATATATCATTATTTTAAAATGATAAAACCTATATAGCTTTATTTAAAATTTATAACTTCATTTATATATACTTATACGACTTCATTATTAACTAAATTATTATATCATATGAAATATATTATGTACACTTTATGCAGTATATTTACTTGAGCCTATCCTTTATTAATGCCAGATAAACTAATCTATTAAATAAGATTAATTATAAAAACAAAAAGTAAATAGTAACAAAAATTTAATTATTTGTTTAGATTAAATTTATATTTTCATAACATTTTTGTCACTTTTTTACTATATAATGATTTAATGGAACATAAACTAAATCATATTATATTAGTTTCTGTTAGTTTCAAAACTTTTAGATTAAATTATAAGTTTTGTTAACAAATTTTATTTTTATATTAAATTTTTAATTATTAGGGAGGAAAAAATTATGTTTAAAAGAGCAAACAAAATTACATCTTTATTAATAGCAGCTGCTTCAGTTATGTCTTTAGTTCCTGCTTATGCCGCAGATGTAAAGAAAATTGATTCAGACGATGGTACTGTATACAATGCAGTAGCTTATAAGGACGGTAAGTTCTTTGTTGATGGAGAAATTAACGATGACGAAGAAGCTTATTATGTATCTGATGGAAAATTTAACAAATTAGAAGATATTGATTCAGGAGATGACGCTGATCTATTCGGAGAAAAATATCTTGATATAAATGATGGTGATTACACTGTTGATTTAGATAAAGGTAGTATAACTGATGATGATACTAAGGGAGATACTGCTGATGACGCTTCAGCAGATCTAAGAAAGAAAATTAAAGATGACACTGATGACAGATATGATGAAGATTTTGCTAATAATATAATAGACGAAAATAAAGATGATACTGAAGATTTAACTAAATTAAATATACTTCCAGGCGCTAAATATAAATCTCCATGGTATTATACACAGTATAAAGCAGCAGATAAGGCTGTGAATGATAATGTTAATGGACTAAAAGGAACAGATGCATCAAAACAATTTTTTAATGTTTATACCGACACAAAAGGTGGCTACATTGATGCTGACTATAACTTAGGAAAAGTTAAGGTTACAACCACTGCTGATGGTGCATCAACTAAAACAGAAACAATAGAAAATACTAATGATAAATACGATGCTGCTGGTAAGGATGATGCACTAACTGCAAGTGTATCCCAAGATAAAATATTGACACAAGATGATGATTATATTTATAGACTTGCAACTATAAAAGTAAATGTAACTACTGATGCTGCTGCTACAGCTAGAATAAGTGAAATAAATGGTGTTGAACTTAACCCAGAAAATGCAAACGACAAACCACAAATATTTAAAGTTGAAAATGATGGAAGAACTGTATCATTCAAGGCTATTCAAAAGATATCTAAAGCTCAAGACTCTGATGATGTTGATGGAGCTAAATATGCAAAAACTGTAACTACTTATGCACTTTCTGATGAAGACGGTAAAAACCTAGATGCTAAAGACTTATTCCTAAATACTGATGGCACTATCAATGAAGATACTAAATTTACTGTAGCTAACGGAAAACTTATAGCCTACAATACAGAAATGAATGAGTATAAAAAAGTTGTTGTCAGAGCATATTCATTAAAAACAAAAGGCGGATACTACTATGCTGACGAAGAAGATGAAAGCAAAGAAGATTGCGAAGTAAGTTCTCAAGATGATAAGACATCAGCTGTTCAAACAGACGTTGATGGAAACCTATGGAGATTAGATGGTGGATATATCTATAAATTTGATAATACAGATGATTGGGACAAGGTTTACAAAGTTGATGGATCTTTCGATGAACTTTCAGTTTATGATAAAGACAATATAGCTGCTTGGAGCGAAGATGATGATGTTTACTCATTAATAGGTGGAAAATCTTCTGATGATGATAATAACACTAATCCTCCAACTACAACTTCAGGATGGGTACAAGCTGCTGATGGAACTTGGACTTATAATAAAGAAGATGGAACTAAGGCTACTGGCTGGTTAAACTTAAATGGAGTTTGGTATTATTTAAACACTGATGGCGTTATGGCTACTGGTTGGTTAAACTTAAATGGAGTTTGGTATTACTTAAATCCATCAGGAGCTATGGCTACTAGCTGGTTAAACTTAAATGGAACTTGGTACTATTTAAATTCATCAGGAGCTATGGCTACTGGTTGGTTAAATGATAATGGAACTTGGTATTATTTAAATACATCAGGGGCTATGTTATCTAACACAACTGTTGATGGTTATGTATTAGGCTCTAATGGAGCTTGGATTAGATAGTTTTAATCTAATTATTCCTTTATAAAAGGACAAGGTTTTCTATACTGTCGTTTATATACATCCTTATCTAAACGATGGTATAGCTTACCTTGTTATTTTTTATGCTATAAACAATAACATTTCTACATCTAAATTGATCCCTAACTGCATATATTTCATACTTCTCTAATTTTCCACTCCTATATAACACTATTTTTATCTTAAATTCTTTATAGATATCAGAAATTCATAACCTATTCCTATATTTCTAATTGATTATCCTTTATAAACTCACACCAAATTTTATATAAAAATATCACGTCAAGCTGCTGTAAAAGGTACCTAATGATACTTAAATGGATGTATATTATATTAAAATACAAATCATTATCCCCCTTAATTTTCTTACAATTCTGATATTTTTCCAAAAAAGGTACCATTTTTTTCACATTCAATCTGTATAATATAGTGAAAAAGTTAAATATCACTTTTAATTTATAAAAAATATTATTTAAATAAAATATTATATAAAACGGAGGACGAATTATGCTAAAAAGATTAACTAATGCAACATCATTACTAGTAGCTGCAGCTGCTATTATTTCAATAGTACCTGCTCATGCAGCTGATTATAAAAAAATCGACTCACAAGAAGGTACTATATACAGTGCAATAGCGTACAAAGATGGTAAATTTTATATTGATGGAGAAATTAATAACAAGGATGAAGCTGCTTACTACTTAGCAAACGGTAAATACAATAATCTATCAGATATTGATAGTGGATCCTCTTCTGAAATCTATGGTTCTAAATATGTAAATGTAGAAAATGGGGATTATTTTATTAATTTGGATAACGGTTCTGTAACTGATGAATCTATAAAAGAAAATGCAGAAGATGATGCCGCTTCAACCCTAAGAAAGAATCTGAAAAAAGATAACGATGGAAGATTCAATAAAGCTGAAGCCGAAACAATCCAAAAATTAACGAATGCAGAGCTTCCAGGGAATAAATTTTCAGATCCATGGTATAAATTTGAATATTCAAAAGACAATTCAACAAATGGGGCAATTACTAAATTAAATGTATATACTGATACTCAAGGGAACTACATTGATGCTGATTATAATTTAGGATCACTAAAAGTAACTACAGTTGCATCTTCATCTACATCCAAAACAATAACTGTAGCTAACACAGACGATACTTATGATGCTGATGGCACTAATTCTATTACAGGAAAAGATAAAATATCAGCAAGCGTTGATACTTCTACAGGAAAAATCATTGGACAAGATAGTAGCTATATTTATAGAACAGCCAAAATTACTGTGAATGCTGCTAATGGAGCTAAAATAACTAAAATAAATGGAATGGATGTTACTGTTGATAACGGGCATACATTTACTGTAAACAATAGCACATTGGGTTCTGGCACTAGTACAGTAAGTTTCAATGTAATTCAAAAGATATCAAAATCACAAGCTTCAGGTAACATTGATGGAGCTAAGTACGCTAAATCAGTAACAACTTATGTTATTTCTGATAAGGACGGAAAAAATGAGTCTTTTTCCTATGATAAGTATACTATTGCTAACGGGAAATTAGTCGGATATACAGCTAATAGTTCAAATTTAAAAGTTAGAACAGCAACATTAACGTCAAAAAATGGATATTATTATGTTGATTTAGCTGATGAATCAAGTGAAGATGTTAAAGTAAATGGTTCTAAAAGTGCTGTTGATACAGATGTAAGCGGAAACCTTTGGAGATTAGACGCCGGATATATCTATAAGTGGGATAATAATGAAGACTGGACAAAAGTGTATAAGGTAGATGGTTCTTTTGATCAAATGTCAGTTTACGATGATAATAATATCGTAACTTGGAATAAGAATAATGAAGTTTATTCGGTAATAGGTGGAAAAGAGACAATTCCAACAACCCCAGCTGAACCAACAACTCCTGTAGTAAACAAAGGATGGGTTAAGACTGATGCAGGATGGACTTTCTACAACACTAATGGAACTCAATTAAAAGGACAATGGGTTAATGATTCCGGAACTTGGTACTATATTAAAGCAGATGGTATCATGGCTACTGGCTGGCTCAAAGATGGATCAACTTGGTATTTCTTAACTGGGTCAGGTGCCATGAAAACTGGCTGGTTGAATGATAATGGAACTTGGTATTACTTACAATCATCAGGTGCTATAAAGACTGGTTGGTTAAATGATAATGGAACTTGGTACTATCTAAGCGCATCAGGTTCAATGTTATCTAACACAATTGTTGATGGATATAAATTAAATGCTTCAGGCGCTTGGATTAGATAGAGGATATCTTAATAATTGGGCTATATCAAAATCTATTTGGTATAGCTCTTCTTTCATTCGATATTCAGATCTTATTTATAAAATCAACCTCCTTAAGATTTTCTTAAGACACGTTAAGAAAATCTTAAGAAAATTTACCACTTAAAAAAGTACCAAGTACTGTTTAAAGAGTTGTATATTATAGTGAATGACAAAATCTTACCTGTATATTAATAATATTACATTTAATTGATTATTCATTCATAACTATTAGCTAAATATTTTAATTAGCTTAAATACTATTAAATTTTATTTTCATAAGAGGAGGACAATATTATGATAAGAGGAATGGGAAAGGTAACATCACTATTAGTAGCAGCAGCAACAGTTGCTTCATTAGTACCTTTTAGTGGCGTTAATGCTGCTGAGATAAAAAGAATTAGCGCTGATGATGGGACTATCTATAATGCAATAGCATATAAGGATGGTAGAGCTTATATTGATGGGGAAATCAATGATGATGAAGAAGCTTACTATTTAGCTAACGGTAAATTTAATAAATTGGAAGATGTTGATTCAGGAGATGACGCAGTTCTATTTGGAGAAAAATATTTAGATATATCAGACGGAGACTACACTGTTGATTTAGATAAGGGTACTGTAACTGATGACGACATTAAAGGTGATACCGAAGATGATGCAGCTGCTGCTTTAAGAAAAAAAATAAAAGATGATACAGATGATAGATATAACGAAACTGAAGCAAATACTATTAAAGATTCAAATCATGGTGACCTATTCGATTTAATTCCAGGAGCAAAGTATAATAAAGTTTGGTATTATACACAATATAAAGCCGCTCAAAAATCTATAGATAAAAATGTTAATGGATTAAATGGATTGGATGCAGCCCATCAAATATTTAATGTATTTACTGACGAAAAAGGTAATTACATTGATGCGGACTATAACTTAGGTAAAGTTAAGGTTACAACAACTGCTTCAAGTGCTTCAGGTACTACATTAACAAAGACAGATACAATAGAGAACACAAACGACGCTTACGATGCAGCTGATGGAATTATTAATGGAACTAATATTAGTGGATCTGATAAATTAAGTGCAAGTGTTGTTCAAGATAGAGTATTGGCACAAGATAAAGATTATATATATAGACTTGCAACTGTAAAGGTAACTATTACTACTGGTGCGGCTGCCACAATTAGTGAAATAAATGGTGTTAAAATTGATCCAAATAATAGCAATGATATATTTAAAGTTGAAAACAACGGACAAGTTGTATCTTTCAAAGCTATTCAAAAAATTTCAAAAACTCAAGCTTCTGGTGATGTTGATGACGCTAAATATGCTAAAACTGTAACTACTTACGCACTTTCTGATAAAGATGGTAAAAAGTTAGATGCTGAGGAATTATTTATAAATACTTCAGGTAATATAGTTACTACAACTAACTATACTGTAGCTGGAGGAAAACTTATAGCTTACAATTCTGAAATTAATAATAATGATAAAGTTACTGTTAGAGCTTATACATTAAAATCAAGCAGCGGATTCTATTACGCTGATGAGGAAGATCAAAGCAAAGAAGATTGTGAAAACAGCAAAAACCAAGGTGCTGCTGTTCAAACAGATGTTGACGGAAATCTTTGGAGATTAGATGGTGGATATATCTACAAATTTGATAATACTGATGATTGGGACAAAGTATACAGAGTAGACGGATCATTTGATGAATTCTCAGTTTATGATAAAGATAATATCGTTGCTTGGAGCCAAGACGATGATGTATATTCAGTAATTGGTGGAAAACAGTCTAATAGTGATCCTGATGATACTCCAGTAGTAAAAACAGGATGGGTGCAAGCTACTGATGGAACTTGGACTTATAATAAAGAAGATGGAACTAAAGCTACTGGTTGGTTAAACCTAAACGGAACTTGGTACTATTTAAAAGCTGATGGTGTTATGGCTACTGGCTGGTTAAACTTAAATGGAACTTGGTATTACTTGAATTCGTCAGGTGCTATGGCTACTGGTTGGTTGAATTTAAATGGAACTTGGTACTATTTAAATCAATCGGGTGCTATGGCCACTGGCTGGGCTAACGTTAATGGTACTTGGTATTTCTTAAACGGTTCTGGTGCTATGCAAACTGGTTGGTTAAATGATAATGGAACTTGGTACTATCTATATTCAAATGGTGCTATGGCTGCTAATACAGTAATTAACGGATATAGATTATCTGCAAGCGGTGCTTGGGTATAAATTATCAGATATAAACTATACGCTTAATAATATACGTAATATATTAACCTAAATAATATGCTCTTTTAAACCTCTCCTAGGTTTACTATAACAAGGCTGTCTCAAAAGAAATAGATACTTTTGGAGACAGCCTTACATTTTAATATAACAGGATTCAAATTCTAAATCTAATATAATTTCGTTTACATAAAAGTAAATATAATCTTTAAATTATTGATCATAGTTATTTTGGAGGTTACCCTAAATTATAATTTCCTAATATTAAAAACTTTTATAATAATGTATTTAAAAGTTCAACTTCATTCGTAATTATACTATCTACTCCAACCATTATCACCTTTTTCATATCAACTAAACTATTAACCGTATATGGATTTACTTTTATTCCTGCATCTTTAATTTCTTTAATATATTCTTCGTTTAATATACTTGAAAAATGAGGATGATAACAATCAACGGAAATGGCTTTCAAATATTTAGGTACATTAACTAGTATAGTTTCTGTCAGAGCACCTAAAGTGATCTTTTTATTATTCTCAAGTTTTCTTACTTTTACTAAACTAGTATGATTAAAGCTTGATATTATAACCTTATCTCTTAAATTATATTCATCAATCATAGACAAAACTTTTTTCTCTAGTCCTTTATATTCTATGACACTATTCTTAAGTTCCAAATTTAATACTTTCAAATCAGAGTCTGCAACAAGCTCTAATAGTTCTCGCAGAGTTGGTATTTCCTCTCCACCTCTGTTTTGAAAATATTCTGCTTCTTCCATAGTATATTTCCCAACCTTATAGCTACCGACTTGTTTACCTTCCTCATAGTTTCTTTCTGTTGTCATATTTAACTTTAAATGTGCCATTTCCTGCAAAGAATCATTCTTTAAAAGTTGAATTTCCGGTACACTTTTAGTTCTAAATATCTTTAGTTCATCTAGAGTATAATCTTTAACAAAACCATGGCCATTTGTAGTTCTATCTAAAGTCTCATCATGAAGTATAATTGGAACTCCATCCTTAGAAAGCTGAACATCTGCCTCTATTCCATCAGCATTATACTCAATCGCTTTTTTAAATGCCAACATTGTATTCTCATCAAACTTTCCACTATAACCTCTATGCGCAATATTTAAAATCTTCAAGTTATTCCCCCCTTGTTAAAATATAATTTATCTTACACAATTCCCCTAATATACATATCTTACACTAAACATAACTATATTACCATAATGAATATTAGTTTCATGATTCTTAATTAAAAATAATTTATAATAACACACTCTATATTTATTATATTTTAAATATATTTATAGTTTAATTTCTGCATTTTATTCTGATTAAATACTTAGATAAGTAAAATTTTAAATATAAAAAATACCTGCCAAGAATAAGTTTGTTCCAAGCATATTCTTGTGCAGGTCTATACATACTTTTTATTGACCACTTATTTTTATTTCTTTAGTTCCTATAACTCCTGAGCCATCAGTTGCAACTGCTTTTACAATAACTTTTCCATTTGATACCGCTATTAGCTTGCCAGTATCACTTATTGTTGCTGATCCATCCTCGTTTACAACTAGCCACTTTACTTTTTGATTATCTGAATTGGTAGGATATACCTTTTTACTCATTTGTAAACTTCCACCCTTAGTGGTTATTGAACTCATCTCTGTAGTTCCAGAAACTGGTCCTAAAACTACTATATTGTCTACTTTTATAGTAGTTTCATCACTTGTGTTTTCATTTTTCTTCCACTGAGAATATAATGTAATATCTTTAGTTATTTTTATTCTATCATCATACTCGTAGCTTGTACCATCGCCATCACTGTTTGTATTCCATTCAATGAAAGTATACCCATTTTTAACTGGTTTATATAAAGTAAGCATTGTATCTTCATCAACAGTTTTTGTCCTAAGTAACTCATCATCATCGTCCTCAGCCTCAGGATCTTTAAACTTAACTTTATATTGTTTTTTTACTTCCTTTGAAGGGTCTGTAGGAATATCCTTTGACATTTTTGAGTCCTCATCAATTATTTGATTTGGTACATATGGAAGTGTATTATTTCCATAATAATCAAAACTTTTAGTCGGTATTGGATAATCATTTCCTATACAAGCTCCACTATCATCAAGGTTATAGATCCTTCCATTTATAATAGAAGTTCCCTTCTGCATTGCACCGTTTTCTGAAAATATATAAATCTTTCCTTCTATTTGAATTACACCTGTTTGCATTACTCCACTTAGATCAGTATAATACCACTCTCCGTTGTCAAGAATCCATCCAGTTCTCATTAATCCATAAGAATCAAAGTAATACCAAATTCCGTTTATTTGCTTCCATCCTCCATTAGCATAACCATACATATCTGCATAACTCCAACTCCCATCATAGTTTTCAATCCATGCAGCTAAAGACTTTACTGGAACTACAGTAATTAATGATGAAATAGCAAGACTTACTGCAATAGATTTCCTTAAATATTCATACTTCACAATTAAGTTCTCCCCCTTATCTTTCCTAATTATTTGGCCAAGTCATAAAACTACAACTTGACCATTTTTCCTTTAGTATTTTATACACTCTTTAACTATTTGGATTTATTATTATTGTTTTTGTAACTGATATTCCTGATCCATCATCAAGAGTTGCTTTTATATTAACGCTGCCTTGTTTTAAAGCTGTTAAATCTGCTGTTAAATCTCCAGTTGAATTAATAGTCGCAAGATCCGTATTTGTTCCGTCTATATTACTTATAGACCATATCACTTTTTTACCTGTTACACTAGTTGGGCTTATAACTGAAGTCAATTTCGCTGTATTTCCAACAGCTACTGTATTACTTGATTGATTTATTGTAATTCCAGATGCTGCATTTATTGTTACAACTGACTGTCCAACAATTCCAGACCCGTCTGTCGCAGCTGCGTTTACAGTAACTGTTCCATTTGATACTGCAGTTAAAATTCCATTACTATCAATTGTTGCTTTTCCTGTTACAGGCGTTACTGACCAAGTTATTGCTTTATTAACTGCATCTGTTGGCCCCACCGTTGCTAGCATTTGTAATATACCATTTGGAATAACTATTGTAGAAATATTTCCTGTTCCTGCCACAGTTATTGTCCCTACTTTACCACTTATAGTTATAGGCAGGCTTCCTACAACTTTTGATCCATCTGTTGCAGTTGCATTTACAGTAACTGTTCCATTTGATACTGAGGTTACTAGCCCATTGCTATCAATTGTTGCTTTTCCTGTTCCAGGTGTTACTGACCAAGTCACACTTTTACTAGTCGCCCCTGTTGGTTCAAAACTTGCAGTCATTTGTAATGTTCCGCCATCCGTTATTTCATTTCCACTTCCATCTGGTGCATTAACTGTAATTTTAGTGACTTTAACTTGTGGAATTACTTTTACTGTTATATATTTGCTAATTCCTTTTCCATTATCTGCAGTAGCTATCACCTTAACATCTCCAGAAGATACTCCTGTTAATAATCCTGAAGAGGTAATTGTTGCTGTTCCCGTTCCATTGGAAACAGACCAGTTCACTATTTTATATGTTGCATTATTGGGATCTACACTAGCGCTCATCTGCAATGTTCCACCAACCACTACTTCTGGAGCTTCATCAGGACTTATTATTATGTCTGTTACATTTGTAATTTGTCCAGCTATTCTTACAGTTGCACTTCCAATTGCGGTTGTGCCATCTGCATTTATTACACTTGCTTTTACTGTAACTGTTCCATTAGTCACTCCTCTTATATTTATAGAACTTCCTACTGTTCCACCTTCAATCTTAGCACTTCCGCCATCACTTCCACTAATAACTTCCCAATTTACAGCTTCTGATGTCGTTGTAGAATAACTTGGCAATAAACTAGCTATCAATCCAAGTGTTCCATCATCTTCTGTTATTGATAAAGCCGCTCCATCTTTTGTTGCTATATTAATCTTGGTTGCAGGTATATTATTGTCTATACCACTTATAGTAACTTCTATCGTATCGCTGATACCTGATCCATCCGCAGCAGTAGCTTTTACTGTTACTTTTCCATTTGACTTTGGAGTTAATTCACCGGTATTAGCATCAATTGTAGCACTTCCTGTATTATTCTCAACAGACCATATTACCGCGCCATTAGTTGCATCCTTTGGTAATACAGTTTTATCCATAGTTACCTTCCCAGTTCCTGTTACTGAATCTGGTCCATCTATAGTAATTTTAGAAACCTTAATTTTTTGACCACTTATAGTAACATCTTTAGTCGCAACTACTCCACTACCATCTAATGCCTCAGCTTGTACAGTTACTGGTGTTCCATTTGTATTTGTTACCGCCTTTAAAAGTCCAGTTGAACTATTAATTGTCGCTTTGTCTTCTCCAGACTTAATCGACCATTTTACTGATTTATTAGTTGCAGTAGTTGGAGTTATATTTAAGTTCAATTGTAATGTTCCACCATCTTCTGTAATTGCAAAATCAGTTTTAGTTGTAGTAATCTCCATATCGGTTACCAATATCTTTGTACTTTGTCCGCTTATCGTTACTGTCATACTTCCAACAACATTATTATTTGAAGTTGCTTTTACTGTAACTGTTCCATTAGATATTGCCTTTAAAAGCCCAGTTGAAGAATCAATAGATGCGCTTCCTGTATTATTTTGAACTTCCCAAGTTACAGCCTGATTAGTTGCATCTTCTGGAGACACACTTGCCTTCATTTGAAGAGTTCCTCCATCGGTTGTTATTGTTGATTCTCCTGCTTGTCCGCTTACTGTAACCTTACTTACCGGAACCACTACATCTGTGTTTGTAACTGTAACTTCTTTTGTTCCACTTACATCAGAGCCGTCCTTTGCAGTTGCCTTCACCATAACTGTACCAGCTGATACTCCAGTCAATACTCCATTGCTATCAATAGTTGCTTTTCCAGTTTCATCAGAAACAGACCATGTCACATCTGCATTAGTAACATTACTTGGTGATACTTCTGCTGTCATTGTAACTGATTTATTTACAGTAACATTTGAGTTTCCTTTTATATTAATATCTTCTACATAAACTGATGTATCTTCTTTCCATTGTGCATATAATATTATATCTTCTTCTACTTTTATACTATCATCTGCATCGTAGCTCTTTCCGGATCCATTGCTTTTAGCATTCCATCCTGCAAAAACACGTCCATCCTTAGTTGGCTTATATAAGTCAAATGACTTACCATATTTAACAGTTTTAGTTTTAAGCTCTGATCCATCTGAATCTTTAAGTAAAACTTTAAAGCTTCTTCCTTCATTTGGATTGTCATCCGATTCAGTTTTATCCTCAATAACTTCATTAAATTTCGAGTCAGTTGGAGAGGTAATTACCTTATTGTCAGTATTCTTCAATACCTGAATGCAATTTCCTGAATCATCATACTCTTTTTCTGGAGTTGGCATTTTAGTTCCAACGACTTCTCCATCAGAACCAATAGTGTAAAACTCTCCATTTATAACTGTATTATTTGTCTTTATCGCTCCGTTATCGTCAAAAATATAAACTTTTCCTGAGATATTAACAATTCCTGTTTGAATTACACCACTTGAATCTGCATAATACCATTTCTTATTATAATTAATCCACCCAGTTTTCAGTGCTCCATCATTTTGCAAGAAGTACCATGAAGAGCCTGCTTTGATCCATCCTGTTTGCATTTTCCCATTTCCATCAAAATAATATATCTGTCCGTCAATCCTCTTCCATCCTGTAACTTTTTGATTATCTTGCATATAATAAAAATTCCCTTGATAATCATTTACCCATTCGGCTGAAGCCCTTAATGGAATTAGAGTGAATAATGTCATAGAAATGGTAATTGCTGAAATTATTTTATTTATAAACTTCCATTTCATCAAATCTACCCCTATCTTATATTTTTCATAGTACCTTATATTAAAAAGTACTTTTGTCTTACCATAATTCAAACAACTATTATAATAAAATTTAACAGAGATAATATGTACTTTTGAACAATTGAATTCTTATCACACAATTATCCAAATAATATTCCTGAATTTATCTTATTACTCTATTTATTATCGAAGCTTTTTTGAATAACTATATAGATATAATACCATTTTACATTAAATATCCCATATTGAGTATAATTTAAAAATCTAAGGAGGAAGGTTGCCGTCTTCCCCCTTAGATTTAATTCATGACTTCAATTAATATAAGGTTCCATCTGAACCAAACACATATTTTGTTCCATCTATATATCTTGATCCCGTTACCATTTCTCCATTAATATTAAAATAATAGTTTTTACCATCAATAACTACCCATTCATTTTTTTTCATTACACCCGTACCTTCATCTAAATAATACCAATTATTCTTAGAATAAATCCATCCTGTTTTCATTGAGCCATCATCATTTGAATAATACCAATTTCCATTAGCTCTAAACCAACCTATCTGCATTTCTCCTGATGTATTCTTAAAATAGTACCAGTTACTACCCAAGTTAAGCCAATCACTAGCTGCCTGTCCATTATCTTTTAAATAATACCATTTTTCATTAGACGATTTCCAAATTGAAGTTGACATTGATCCATCATTATTAAAATAATACCAGTACTCATCAACTTTAAACCAGTCCTTTACCATCTTACCATCAGCTTTTAAGTAATAATATTTACCATTATAATTGACCCACTCCATCTTTTTAACGGCTCCATCTTCACCAACATAATACCAATCATCACCATCTTGTACCCATTGGTTAAACAGTTCACAGCCCTTTTTCTTATCGAAGTAGCACTTCTTACCATCTACAATCTGCCAACCTGTTTCCATGGCCCCATCAATTCTATTAAAATAATATATTTTTCCATTTATCTTTTGTACACCTTTTAAACTAACTCCATCTTTATCATAATAATATATATATCCATCATGTTTTCCCCAGCCTTTATCATTATCATACCTATCAAACACTTTATCCCAAGCATCATCAACATCATTATTCTTATCTTTAAGAGCATCAGTAAGATCATCTAATGAGTCATTTATGTCATTTATCCCATCACTTATTCCATCTATAGTTTTATCAAACTCATTTTTACCTTTATCTATCAAGCCGCCAATTTGAGTATTTATATCTGGAATCATATTGTATGTCCCACTTTTTATCATTCCCTTTATCTTATCCCCAACATTACCTAGATTAACTCCATCAATCATCTTATCTAATAAATTCTTTTCGTAATCTCCAACTACAACAGCATATTTATAACTTTTATTTGCTGTGATATCTCCGTTTTTAGTTAATGATAAGCTTAAAATAGAGAATTTAGTTCCATCTATATCCAAAGGAAAACTTAAGCTGCCACTCAAATTAGTAACACCATTAAAATCAATAATATTTAAATCTTTATTTATTTTATCTGAATCTCCCCGTTTTGCCTTTAACATATTATAAATTGGGTTATTAATTACATATACCTTGTTGTTTACGGAATCAATAACATTGATACTCATACCATCACCAATAACTTTAGAACCATTATCTAAATTAATTACTTTTGAATAAGCCGTTGTACCTACTGCTGGATTAAATGTCAATGAAGGAACTATATCAATGCTGCTGTAAGATGCATTCCTCACATTAGCACTATAAGTATTTACGCAATATGCGCCATTTCCTACCACAGTATTAACTATTGATCCCACTAACCCCTTTACCACAAAGGCCTGAGCTATAACATCACCTGAATTATTTTTCCCAGTATACTGATATATAGGGATATTCTGAAATCTGCTCTTAATAGCACTTGGTAATGCTGCTTGTAAGTTTTTCTCCACTATAGGTTCGATTACGTTTTTAAGCGTTTCCTCTGGTATAGTACCTCCTGTAGCCGATTCTGCCTTCGATACAACTGCATTTGTTATTGGATCTTTCAAAACCTCATAAACTTGTGCTGAAATTTCATCAACTAGCGAACCCGACAGATTGTACGATAACTTGCCACATTCCTCATTGTCGATTGACTTTGCTCCTTTGCTGCTAAACATCAATTTTACTCCATTTTCTAACTGAGGGTTTATAGTTGTGTTTTCAGCCATTCCTATAAGAGTATCTCCATCAGGAACCATTGATCCTATATCAATTCCAGAAAGAGCTATGTTATTAGTTTGGGGATTTAAAATTATTTTTGAAATATCATTAGTCTCCGCTTTAACTGGAGTACTGAAAACACTATTTGGTATTGTAGCTATAATACTTGTCCCAATTAATACAAGTGCCAATATTTTATTAATTCTTCTTATCATGCCAATCGCCTCCAAAATATCTATATATATTATATCATTTATACTGATGAGTTTAAATATTCTAACAATATATAGTTACTTTTAATGTGCATTATATGATGTAAAATTCATTGGACAAATATCTAATTATATAATTAATGATATAACTATATTTACGAATTGAGCTATAAATATCCCCATAAAAATAACCATATCGTGATACAAAAATTATATCTTTGATATGGTTATTCTAAAACTCTTTAATTAATTTATCCCTTTATACGCATTTTACATTAATAAAATAATATTAAATTTCTAGTAAGGCATGTGTTAAATTGTGACTAAAACATATAATCTTAATATCGTCATATATTTTTTATACGCACATGCAAATATCTTCAAAGGTCACCATCTCTTTCTAATAAATCTATGAATTTTTTTACAAGATGAGGATCAAATTGAGTCCCCGAACATCTTTTTAACTCTTCAATTATATAATCTTTACTAAAAGCATCCTTATAGACTCTTTTATGAGACATTACATCATAGGAATCAACTATATTTATTATTCTCGAAAGCAATGGTATTTCTTCTCCTTTAAGTTTATTCGGATAACCTGTACCATCATATCTTTCATGATGAGCCAATATTTTACTTGCAATATGAGCCAATTCTGGAGTTGACAATGCAATTCTATAACCTATATCACAATGAGTTTTCATAATCTTCCACTCTTCATCTGTTAGTTTAGATGGTTTCATAAGTATATGTTCAGGTATTCCGATTTTACCTATATCATGCAAGGAAGACAATAACTCCAATTCATCTAGTTTTTCTTTTGGTAATCCTATGCTCTTACCTAATTTTACACTTAGATTCTTAATTCTTATAGTATGCTCCTCTGTCTCACTATGTTTTTCATGCAAAGTCATCAAAAGCGAATTTATAGCCGCACTTCTAGCACTTTTATTTTCCATAAGTTTATTTCTATACATTCTTTTTTCTGCTAATCCCATTATAGCTTCAGTATTAGATCCTTCTTCATCCGATCCGGCGCTTCCCCAAGCAATGCTTATCTTGAAGTGGAATTCTGCTTCACTTTCGCATTTTTCCCTTATTCTATCAATTAAATTTGTTATATACTCTCTATTTTTATTTTTGACCAAAATAACAAATTCATCACCACCCCACCTAGATATTATATCGTCACTGGCACAATTCTCTTTCAGTATTTTTCCTACTATATGGAGCAGTTTATCTCCTTCTGAGTGTCCCAAAGCATCATTAGTTAATTTTAATCCATTAAGATCACCTATTATGATATGATAACTAATATCTTTACTATTATCTAGTGACTCAAACAGTTTTTCCATATACGCCCTGTTTCTTAGATGCGTAAGTTTATCTGTGTAGCTAAGAAATAATATTTCATCATTCGCTGAATTAATCCTTTCAAGCATTCTATTAACTTCATTAGCTAACTTATTAATTTCATCCTTGCCATTAATATCAATAGTTAGCGTCATATCTTTTGTTTTTCCAACCTTTTCTATGAATTTAGTTAATTTCGTGATCCTCTTAAATATATATCTGTCAAAACTTAGAGTATAAAAAACAATAACTATAACTATTAAACATAAAAACTTAAAAATAAAACTTCTCAAAAAATAATTTATCTGTTCATCACTATGATTTGTATCCACTATTGTAATTTCAATGGAGTCCTCTCCATTAATATCCTTGATTGTTTTATAAGCTTCAAAATTATTTTTATTGTAGCTTATTATACTATCGTCTAAGTAAATATAAGATAGATCTTTATCTCTCTTATATTTATCTTGAAATGCTTCTGATAAATTAAAACTTACAGAAGATACCTTTTCTACATACTTTACTAACTTCTTATCAATTTCACGAGTCATTATCAAAAATCCATTACTCTCTTCATGCTTATCAGATGGTGTTATAGGTAATATTCCAACCAGATATACCTTTCCTTGCAGCGATATTAAGCCGATTTTTCCAGATCCTGTTTTATCAAAATTTTTACTAGAAATCATTAACTTATTCATAATATTTCTACTTAATTCTGATTGTATATCGTTTTCTTTTGAATAAATTATATCCTTATTACTATTTAGAAATATCATACTTTTTAAATTTAAATTATTCAGTGTGTTTGATTGTAAATTTGATTTTATATATTCTTGTTTTTTAGTATTTATAAAATTATACGTATCGTCCCATTGTCCCCAATCAATAAGAACTGCTTCCATATCCTCTTCTTCGCTTTTCAATATATAATCTATAACATCGAAGTCTCTTTTTATATGCTGCTCTTGGTCTTTATTTATATAACCAAAATAAGATAAATGAAATATTAAAATAGTTGCTCCGATTACTAATGAAATACTAAAAAAGCCTATTAAGAGTGTTTTATATTTAATACTCATACAAATTCCCCCAACCCTATTTAATTGAAACTATTTAAAGTAAATTATTTAGTCAAATTGAAAACATATTCAAATTATGCAATATTAGTATTTTTCATGTTATTTATAAATAGCCATCAAAATAGTTTACACCTAAATGCATTCTAAATTTGATGGCCATTAATATTTATTCTTGTTATTTTAATTTAAATTTTTGTACTAATTCAGTTAAATGCATTGCTATCTGAGCTTGCTGAGTTGCTGCATTGGCTACTTGCGATATAGCTGATGAACTAGTTTCTATTTCTGATTGTATTTTCTCGCTATTCACAGAAGATTTTTGAACATCTGCAGCTGTACTTTGAAGTGCTTCATTTATCTGCTCGACTGTAGCTTCAACCTCTTGAGCCATTGATACTAGTTCCTCTGACATTGAGCTTACAAAGTCTCCATCATTGCTATACTTTTCTCCGATCTTAGCATAATCCTGCAACTGCTTATCAACTTCACTCGACATAAAGTTAAGTATATCATTACTGTTATCTGAAAGATTTTTAACTGCATCCTGTATCTTAGATATTGTATCTTGAATTGTAAAAACAGTTTGGGAAGATTCCTCTGCAAGTTTTCTAATTTCTTCTGCAACAACTGCAAATCCTTTTCCTGATTCTCCTGCTCTAGCAGCTTCTATTGCTGCATTCAATGCCAAAAGATTAGTTTGCTCGGCAATATCGGCTATAGCCCCAGCCATAACTTTAACTTCCTCAACAACTCTTGCATCTTCAATTGCCTTTATTATATCTTTTTCTTTTTGTTCTCTTATTTGTGTTGTATTTGTAATAGCAATTTTACTATCTTCCTTGACCTTTTCAGCTCTTCTTTTAATCTTTTCAGCATTTGTACTTCCATCGGCTGCTTTATTTGCCAAACTTTCCATACTGGAATTAACTTCTTCAATAGAAGCAGCAATCTCTTCTGCCGTTGCACTTGTTTCCGTCATTATAACATTTATATTTTTGGATGAATTATCAACTTCATCAAGCTTGGCTGATACTTCTTCTACATTCGCAGATAGTTCCTGACTTAACCCACTCATGTTACAAGCTTCATTTAAAATAGTTGAAATAAGATTTTTTACATTCTCCTGAGCAATATTCAGTTCCCTTGCAGTAGCTCCAATTTCATCATATTTAGTTATTTCAACACCTTCTGAAAAATCATAGCTTGCCAACTTCATAGCAAATTTCTGAAGAGTATTTAGTCTTGAAATTATATTTTTATGCATATAAAACCCAGCAAAAATTGCTGCAATTATACTTATGATACATACCACTACAGTTGTCGTAATATCTCTTGCCAATGTATCTCCATTAGCAATACCATTTTTTATATCACTAAGCTGCTTAAAATTCACTATTCCTGATATAAATACCAAAATAGACATAATTACATACGAAACTTGAAGTTTAACCTTTAGTGATACATTTTTTTTCTCTTTATTCATTTTGTCTCCTCCTATATGTACCTTTCAATCTAATTGCATTCATTTATAAAATATTTTAATAAATGTATTCATATTTATAGATGGTGATTGACTATCCTACACAATTTTATGATATCATTATTTTTTCCTACATTCAACTAATACAAACATAACTCTACAATTATAACATTATTTGGACATATATATAAATTTTAGCTTATCCTTTGTACAAAAATAAAAGTGATATCCTATCATAAGATATCACTTCTATTCTTAATTATGCATTATTCAAATTTATCCATTGCCCGTCAAGGAAAAGCATTCCAGTCTTCATAACTCCACCCGCATCGAAGTAATAATTCTTTCCATTTATATTCTTCCATCCAGTTATCATTATTCCACTATCATCTAAATAGTACCATGACTTTCCATTATATAACCATCCTGTCCTCATACTACCATCATCATTCAAGTAGTACTTATTTCTATCATAGGTCACCCAACCTTTTTGCATTACCCCATGATCATCCATAAGGTACCATTTACCCTTATATTGTGCCCAAGCTGTTTGCATTTCTCCAAAGTTATTAAAGTAATACCATTTTCCATCGTAAGTAGCCCATGTATTAACCCTCATAGCTCCATTAGCTTCAAGGTAATACCAATATCCTTTGTCATAAAACCAACCTGTTTGCATAATACCATCTTTATTTAAATAGTACCAATTACCAGAATCCTGTATCCATCCAGTTTGCATATACCCGTTTATGTCCAGGAAATACCATTGATTGTCATACTTAACCCACTGATTTTTAATTTGCATACCAGCTGCATTATAGAATGTCCAATTTCCTCCAACAAGTACCCACTGGTTAGTTCCTTCTATATCTCCTCTAATTACACTTAACTTATAAGTAGTCGTTGTTTTTCCATCTTCAGCAGTTACTTCAACAACTACAAGATTTGCTCCTATATCAAGTTTTATGTAATCAGATTGTCCATTAGTATACTCTTTACCATTTATCTTAATCTTTGCTTTGTCATTTTGTGAAGTATACATAACTCTTACTTTTTCAATATTTCTAGCAACTTTAACACTGTATAGATAAGTCTCAGGATCAAATTTTGGTGACATTGTTCCGTCTGTTACAGAAAGACTCGCTAAATTCACATTGTCTTTTGGATATCTTCTTGTAATATTTAATACATATGTATTGCTATTTCCTTTAGAATCTGTAACTTTTACATTTATAGTATTTCCACCTTCATCCAAGCTTATATAAGGTGAAGTTGCGCCGCTAGGTACTTTCTTTCCATTAACCGTAATTGTCGCATTAACATCCTCTGCTGTTGGAGTAACCCCTATTGATGTAACACTATTATCGACGGTTCCTGAATATTCATATATTCCTTTATTAAAAGCAGGAGTTAGAGTTCCTGATGTCAGTGTCAACCCAGTAAGCTGAGAACTTCTAAATAAAGCTGTACGGGTAACTTTAATATTATATGTACTTGTATCACCATCCTTAGTTGTAAGGATAACTTCAACATCATTTTCTCCTTCATCTAGCTTTATGCTTTGGCTCTTACTTCCACTTTTTACAGTCACACCATTGACTTTAATAGTAGATGAATTATCTACAGCTATTGGTGTAAATGCAATTGTTGTTTGAGTAGTTGGTACTTGAACTGTATAGTCATACGTATTTGAATTGAATGCTGGAGATAAAGTACCTGCCGACGGCACTAATGACTGTAATTTTGCCTCTCCTTTTTTAGTTATAATCAACTTATATTGTCTAGAGATATTTTGGGTTGTCACACCTATACTTATAACATTATCTCCACCAGTTAAGTTTACAGTCGCCTCTGCAGCACTACTACCGCCATTAGTAGAAAAATTCATTGGCGTATTATTATTGTCAAACAACTGAACTTTCGCCATTTTAACATCAGAATTTATATCAGAAATATGATAGTTTCCATTTGCATCTGTTTGTGTAAAAAATAAATTATAAGTTATCTTACCATCTAATGTAACCCTTAAACTTTGAAATGAAAGAGAAGAATCCGCTTCGAATTTCATTCTTATCGGATAGGTAACTTGTTTTCCTGAGCTATCTTTCATAACCACCGTAAGTGTAAAATCGCTATAATCAGTTATTGTATTTACTACATAATCATTTCCTCCACTTGAGTTTGCTACTGGCTTAACATTCATAAAACTTGAGCTACTTTGGACACTTACAATAGAATAACCAGAATCAGCTACCAAAGTGAAATTTTGACCTATTGGAAGAAACTCACATACATATCCATCTTTCTCGTTTCCATCAATATTTTTAGTTTTTCCGTTCACATCTCCTATGTGAAATTGCAGACCTTTTATTTGAGTTTCATCAGTTGCACTAGCTTTCTGCAAATTTACTGTCTGCATAAGTGTAAAAAATACAGTAAAAATTAATAAATAAGAAGTAATCTTATTAAGATTGATTTTTTTTGCACTCATTAGTATGTCCTCCCATCTTATGTTTACGAAATTTATTATCATCCATTTCTAATGTATTTAAACACCAGAAACAGCATATTCAAGTTCATAAAGTATATAATCTATTACTATATTTATTATCGAATTTTCCTAAAGTTTCTTTAACTAAATAAACATAGATATCCTGCCTTTATTCGTACTTATTTCCTCTATAATATACAAATTTCCTTGGAAATATTGGTTCCTTTTTGACTTTTATTCTAATATGTTCTGTATTTCCTACTATAATGTTACACAAAACTTGCTTTTTTCAAATAATTAAAAGTCAGATTTAGATATGGTAATTACCCAAAATTCACGGAACCATCATTATTAAAATTATATATATATCCATCGATTTCTACAGGACTAGTCCTCATAGCACCATCCTCATTAAAATAGTAGTACTTGTCATCTTTATAAAGCCATCCACACCTCATATTACCCGCGTAATTCAAATAATACCAGTTATTTTTCCAATATACCCATTCTCCAGCTTTCATGCTGCCATCAGCATTTAGAAAATACCATTGATTATTTTCATTTACCCATCCAGTATTCATGGCGCCCGATTGATCTAGATAATACCACTGTTTTCCATAATATATCCACCCTGTTCTCATACTACCGTTACGCTCCATGAAATACCAAGTTCCATTACTGGTTATCCATCCTGTTGCCATCGTGCCATCGTCTTTCAAGAAATACCACTTATCATTATCTTTAATCCAACCAGTTTTCATTACACCATTATTATCTAAAAAGTACCATTCATTTTTATAATATAACCATCCAGTTTGCATTTCTCCATTTGCCTCCAGATAGTACCACTTATCGTCATCTTCCATCCAACCTGTTTGCATATTTCCTCTACTGTTGAAATAAAAATAACTTTTATATTTATTATCATAATACCAAGTATTCTTCAAACATTTACCCGCAGTATCATTGTACCTCCATCTTCCATTTACTATCACCCATTGATTCGGCTTTATTACTGCATTAATTGTATCCTTAACATTAGGTGTTACTGGAATACCTAAGTACATATTTAAAGTATAATTCCCAATTCTTTGAGTATCATCATCCTTAACCCCTAGATTAATAGTATATTTTCCTATACCATTAAACTTAACCTTTATAGAATCATTGCTTAATTGCTTTCCATTGGCTGTCATTGAATAGTTTCCATCATCTGGAGTTGCCTGAAGTTCCATTATATCTGTTCCTTCATCTAACTCTATATTATAAAAATTGGTGTTTTTATCAAATCCAATATTACTATCATTTATATTGATATCCTTTAGATAAACAGCATCTTTTCCTCCCTTATAAATATACACATTATAGGTAGATGTTGCATCGCTCCTATTATCTAAGACTTCTATTTCTATCTTATTTTTACCTTTTACTAAAGGTACGACTTTTCTATAACTATCATCTCTAGTTACTATCTCTCCATCAACCTTAACCGTATCTAGCAAATCATACGGTTTAGCCTTAATTAATACTTGATCAATATCATTACCAACATCTGTGACATATGAGTATTTATCTTCTGAAAAATCGAGATTTCCTCCATCACTTAAATAAATATCTTTTAAAGAAGGATTATCTTGTTCTGCATAAACCTTTGTCATAAGCAAATTCAAAGAGCTTGTCTGTAAAAATGAAACGCTATAAATAATAAAAAATGTTAAAATTATCCTTCTGACCATTTTACTCATATTCTGCCCCCCCTTTGTCACCACTTAATATTTCTAAACTAAATCTCTATATTTAATATATAAATAGAGTATAAATTCTACAGATACTCACTTCTATATGTATATTAATAAGCTGTGAATCCAATATGATTAATTCTATTTTTATATTTCTTCTAATAATAATGTTACCATTATAATACTTTACTGTAAACGCGGATGAATAATCTTAAATCTTAATTTTATATTAATTTTATTTTAACACTTTAGTAAAAATACTATTTAATGATACCACAAAAAAACTGCTCATAACGATTTAAATAAATCATTATGAACAGTCTTAATTTCCTTATATTTATGTTGAATAAAGAAATTATTCAACAATAAATTTTTATCTTTAGTATTCTGTTGTAGTAAGTCCAAATTTATAATTTGGACCTCTACTTATTTTAATTTATTACTTAATCCAAGCTCCTGATGCTCCTAATTTATATCCATCAACAGTTGTGTTAGCTAACATTGCTCCTGATGAATTTAAGAAATACCAAGTTCCATTATCATTTAACCAACCAGTAGACATTGCTCCTGATGATTGTAAGTAGTACCAAGTTCCGTTATCATTTAACCAACCAGTTTTCATTGCTCCTGATGATTGTAAATAGTACCAAGTTGATCCATCTTGAATCCAACCAGTTGCCATAGTTCCATCAGCTTTGATGTAATACCAAACTCCACCATCGTTAACCCATTGTCCTTTTACTTGAGTTCCGTCAGTATTGTAGAATGTCCAACCTGCATCAGTCTTAACCCATCCTTTATTTACAACTGGAGTAGGATCTGTTGGTGTAGTTGTACCTTTTCCACCGATTACTGAGTAAACATCATCTTCTTTACTCCAAGCTACGATATTATCTTTGTTATATACTGACATTTGATCAAAAGAACCGTCTACTTTGTACACTTTTGTCCAATCTTCATCATTATTCCACTCGTAGATATATCCAGCATCTAATCTCCAAAGATTTCCATCAGCATCTGTATCAACAGCACTCTTACTACCATTTACTTGTACATCTTCACTTGCTTCATCACCTAAATCAACATAATAGTAACCATTCTTTGAACTTAATGTTCCTGTAGCAGTTTTTACATTTGTACCATTAGCAGTATAACCAACTAATTTTCCATTAGCAACAGTATAGTTGTCATAAGTGAAAGCTTCATTCTTTCCATCTTCATCAGAAACTATATAAGTTGTTACTGACTTAGCATATTTAGCTCCATCAACATTGCCAGAAGCTTGTGCTTTTGATATTTTTTGAATAACACTGAAGCTTACACTTCCAGATACTGTTGTATCAAAAGTCTTTGTATCAACAGAAACATCTATTCCATTTATTTTAGCTATTGTAGATCCGTTCTTAACTGTTACAGTAACTTTTGCTATTCTATAGATGTTATTAGCATCTTGCCCAATTACTTTAGCATTATCACTATCAACGCTTGCTGATAATTGATCTTTTACAGTTTCACCAGCAGCATCATATGTATCATCTGTATTACTTATAGTTGCTGTTTTATTAGTAGTTCCAGATGCAGCAGTTGTAGTTACTTTAATTGATCCTAAGTTATAATCAGCATCAATATAGTTTCCTTGAGCATCAGTATATACATTTAATTTAGTGTTTGTACCGTTTGTTGCATTATCTTTTGTGTATTGGAATTTATACCAAGGAGCTGAGAACTTATTTCCTGCAATTTCTGCTCCAGCTAAGTCTTGAATTGTTTCAGCTTCGGTTGAAACATATCTTTTATCGTTATCCTTTTTAAGATTTTTTCTTAAAGCTGATGCAGCATCATCTTCTGCATTTTCTTTTATAGATTCATCAGTTACTGAACCATTGTCTAAGTCGACAAAATAGTCACCATCTTGTACATCTAAATATTTAGATCCATAAATATCAGTATCTGCTCCACTATCAATATCTGATAAATTATTGTATTTACCATCTGCTAAATAATAAGCTGCTTCGTCTTTATCATTAACTTCTCCATCAACATAAAACTTACCATCTTTATATGCCACTGCATTATAGATAGTACCTTCTTGTGAATCGATTTTTGTGTAGTCAGCTGCATGTGCAGGTACTATTGAAATAATAGCAGCTGCAGCTACTAGTAACGATGTTGCTTTAGTCATTCTTTTTATCATTTGTATATTCCTCCTAGAGTTTCATTTTTTGGTTTATTAATTACTTATTAGTTTAAAAATAATATCTTGGTTAAAAAATATTATTTTGGTTTACGAATATTATTATAGCAACTTTATTTATGCTTGTCTACGTCTTTTTGTATTTATTTGGAGCTTTTTGTCGATATTTTTTTAATAAAATATTAGTACTTGCTGAATTTTATTCTTTTATTGTAAATCTACATACTTAACTGTAAAATTAAGGACCAGATTTCTATAAGATTTACTTAATAAAATACCAATATTTGAGCGCAATTATATCAATCTCCAATTAATTATCTTCATATATACGTTACCTGATTGTAATTAATATATTAACATAAGCATTATATATGAAAACAGGCTACAAAAGCTTGACTTTAAAGCTTTCCTTTAGGATGCTAAAAACTTTACCCGTATTTCTATTATAATTGAATTTCCTTAACAATTCCTGAATCATTTTAAATTATAAGCTGAAAAATCATGGAATTGATGTAGTATAAATTCATTAATTCCACTTTGCTATAATGAAATGCAAAATTCGACATATAGTTTTCTACTTTATAATATCTTATACTTGTAGGCGTCCATGAATCCTAATTCATTAAGACATTATATAAAACATCCTTTAAAGTATCTAAGAAAAATACTTTCATCAATAAAATCATGATTCTAATTTCTAAATACAATACTCAATTGATGAAGAAACCTTATTTAAAGCAGAAAAGACTATCTTTTAGGCATGCCAATAAAAAATATAGGTTATGCGCCTACCCCGTACTAAGTGCATAACCTATATTTATAATTTCTATTAAATATATGAACTTAAAGTTTTAGAAAATTTGTAAATATACTTATCTAATAAGTTAACCCTTTATTTTTGATATCTATATATGTAACTAAACTTTTCACTTTATTTCATTACCATCTATAAGAAAGTAAATGATCCAGCTACCTTCTTATTAATAAATACTGCTAATAGCTTCGAGGCTATTTTACTTTTATTTTCTTTACTCCCTCCTTAATGATTCTACTGGATCCAACCTTGCAGCTTTATTTGCTGGTAGTAAACCTGCTAATGTACTTATTACAATACTTACGGTAACTCCAAGTATTGCGTATTCTCTTTTTATTAAAACCACACTTACTGCAAATAGTTTATTTGACATGAGATTTATTCCTCTCATGATAAAATATGCACCTATTAAACCTATTGCGCCGCTAAAAAATCCTATTAAAAAAGCTTCTGAAACAAAAATTCTACGTATGTCTTTTGCTCTGGCTCCAATTGCTTTTATTATTCCTATTTCTTTAGTTCTTTCTACAACACTTATGTACATAACAACTATTATCATAATCGCTGATACAATTAAAGATATTGCTGCAATTCCTGATAGTACATATGTTAATATATCTATCATTTGATTAAACATAGATGCCATTTGTTCCTGAGATGACTGTGAATAACCAAGTTCATTAACCTTTTGTTTAATTTGAGGGGTATATTTGCTATTTGTTGTGTTAACATAAACCACATTAGGCTTCAATTTATAGCCGTTATCTGAATATAACTTTTCTAAATCAGCATAATTTAAAAAAGCAGATTTCATATTTGCAGTTAAATCTCCACTTGTTGTTGTATAAACACCACTTACAATAAAATCCCTATTTAAAATCTTTTGATTTGCAAGTATGCGTAAATTCACTTTTTGCCCGATAATATCTTTCCCCAAATTATCGCTTAATGCTTTATTAATTAATACTTCCCCATCTTTAGGTAATGTTCCAGTTTCAACATTAGATGCCGTTATATTTGAAGATATTGTTGAAACATTCATTAAATTATTAGTTTTATTATTGTATACTAACGAATTCGCCCCAAGAGAAATTATACTATAACCCCTTTCCACAGAAGATACATTTTCTATTTTTGATAATGTATCAATATCGCTTTCTTCAAATGGTTTAGTAGAATTAACATCCGGTTTCTGGACTGTTGTAACATCTAAATTTATATCCTCATTTTCTTCACTAGGCATATTAACTTCTATTACTAATGGATTTACATAATTATTCATAGTCTTATTAAAATAAGATTTCACCCCATTGCCTAATGACAGCATTAAAATTATGCTCATTATTCCTATACTGCCTCCCACAGAAACAAGTATATTACGAGGAAGTTTTTCTTTCATATTAACAAGTGCTAGTTTTGCAGATGATATTAAACTAAGATTTTGCTTTTGCTTTCTAATATTATCTTGTTTTTCTATATTAACTTCATTATCTAATTCTATGACCTTGTTATCATCAATTATTTCTCCATCTGATATTTTAATTATTCTACTTGAAGCGGATGCTACTCTTTCAGAATGAGTAACCATAATTACTAGCTTTCCCTTTTTAGCAATATCCTTCATTATTTCTAAAACTTGAATTGTAGTTTTTGAATCTAGACTACCCGTAGGCTCATCAGCAATAATTATTTTAGGATTATTTATTAAAGCTCTAGCTATTGCAACTCTTTGTTTTTGACCACCTGATAATTGACTTGGTTTCTTATTTATATGATTCTCTAAACCTAAATCTCTTAATATTTCTTTTGCACGTTTCAATCGTTCTTTTTTTCTAACATTAGATAGTGTCATTGCAATCGTAACATTATCTAAAACAGATAGATGACCAATTAAATTAAAACTTTGAAAAATAAATCCAACTTCATTTTTTCTATATTTATCAAGCTCTTTTCTTCTTAACTTTTTAATATCTTTTTCATTTACAAGTAATTCTCCTGAAAAATCAGAATCTAATCCACCAATTAAATTCATTAGTGTAGACTTACCACTACCTGACTCTCCTATAATAGAAACTAACTCTCCAGCATTAAAAGATAGATTAATATCATTCAATACATGAAATTTGTCATTATCTTTTAATCTATAATACTTATTAATATTTCTCAACTCTAATAAAGCCATTTTTCGTATACTCCTTGTTGATTTTATAACTATATATAACCAAACTAAGACCTGAACTTATGCGTATACTTCGCCGAAATCATAAATATTTTGATTCCGAAAAGCTATGAAAATATCGCTGAAGGTTCTAAGCAGCAGGTTGTATCCACTTTAGCATGCTCCAACTTTCAGTTTGACAAGCTAAAATGGAACAACCTACAGCTAAGAACCTTTAACAGCTCATTTTCAAATGTTTTCTCCACAAATATATTTATAATTTCTAGTGAAGATACAAACTTAAAGTTTTAGCAACTTTGTAAATATGTTCATGTAATAGGTCTAATTCTTAATTGAGTTATCTATGGATAAACAATAATTTAAATTCTATTTTCTCAAAATTATCTTTTTCAATAGTCTATATTCTTTTGTTATGTATAATCCTATAGCGTAAGTTATAGTTCCAATAATAAATTTAAATATTGCACTTACTAACATATTGTTTATTACTATTTTGCTTATTAATATATATCCTCCAACCATTAATACACCGATAATAAGAATGTTTTTTAATTGTAATAAAAATGAAATAAAGCTTTTTTCAAATACATGCGTTATAAGTACATAGAAACATTGGATAAAGTTTAATATAAATGCTATAACTAATCCTAACGATAATATAATTAAACTTCTATTCATTATCCCTGTAACTATTGCACTTACAGTGAATATTGCTGATACTACTCCTGTAGAAAATAATTTATTAACATACCCAGTAGCTTGAAATATTGATCCAATACTTGATAATACCATTTGTATCACAATTGTTATTGATAATATTTTAAATATTGGTATTGATGCGTCCCAATTAGGACCATACATTATGCGTATTATTTCATTTGCAGAAAAGAAGCAATATACGGTTATAAAAATTCCTAAATAAGCAAGAACTTTTATAACTTTTATATATGTTTCATAAATTACGTCCTTTTGATTTTGATATTCAGATAATACTGGATGTAATACGGGTGTTATTACATTTGTTAAATTTTGTACTGGATAAAGCATAAGTTTATAGGATTTATCATAATACCCTAAAGTTGATGCACCTAAGAACTTACCAATTAATATGTTATCTAGATTCCTGGTGAAATAATTTATAAAATTAAATAAGAATTGAAAGCTTGAATAATTTTGTATCTTTTTTATTGAACTATATGAATAACCTTTATTTATTTTCAATTTACATATTCTAAAACATAATATAAAAATAAATAAACTTTTTAATATTGAATCGAAAACCAATGAATAATAAGAGAATCCTTTAAAGGCAAGAGATATTGTAAAAATACCAACTATTACATTTACAATTATATTTATTATTCCTACTTGTTTAAATTTTTGAGCTTTATATAATATAGCATTTGGTACTATATTACATATAGAAAATAACACAGAAAAAGATAATAATCCTCCTAGTCTTATATATATCTTATCATTATAAAAATAAGCTATAAAATAAGAAAAAAAGTAAAATCCAATTGCTATAACTATAGATCCAATTACTGAAAACTTAAATATATCTGAAACTTCTTTTTCATCTAAAGACTTATTTTGTATTATAGCAGGTCCTATCCCCATATCACCAAGCATATTGAAAAATGATATAAATACAGTTATTACTGCAATTATGCCAAAATCTGCTGGCATCAATAACCTAGCTAACACTGAATTTATAATTAACTGTGCAAATATATTACTATATTTAGATATGAACGTAATCATTATTCCACTTTTTAAATTTGAATACTCTCTCATTATTCCTCCGGTTATAAATACTTACATCATGCATCTATTATTTTTCTATAATTTGAATCCACTGTTTAATAATATTATCTATCTTAAAATCTTTAGCTCTTTTTACAGATTCTAATGACATACTTGTTCTTTTCTCATCATTTTCTATTAACGATATAATCTCATCAGCGAATTTGTTAATATTATAATCCCCAACTAAAACTCCATTTATGTTAGGCTTGCTTATTATTTCTTTAGGACCAGAATTATCAAAAGCCACTACTGGCAATCCGCATTCCATTGCTTCTGTGATAGCTAATCCAAAGCCTTCCCATCTTGAAGTTGAAACAAAAATTGAAGATTCCAAATAATGATCTTTAACATTATCACATTGACCAAGCAATATTACATTATTTTTTAGATTATACTTTTCAATATGATTTATCAGACTTTCTCTATCAGGACCTTCTCCAACTATTTTTAAAATCCAATCACTTTTCTTTTTGTGAATTATATTAAAAATTTTAATAAGAAGATCTAATCCCTTTTGCTGCTCTAGCAATCTTCCAACAAAAATTATACTTTTCTTATCGCACGAAGATTTTTTATTACATTCAAAACTTAAAGGGTTATAAATCACCTTGCAATCTATTCCTAACTTTTCTTTATATTTAATCTTGTCATCATAAGTTAAAACTACATTACAATTTAATTTTGGTATATATCTTTTAAACAACTCGTCTTGCTTCCAATAATATTTGCCCTTATTATTTAAATACGCATCATAAGAATTATGCATCCATCCTATAGTCTTACCATTTAACTTATCACTTATTTTTCCAAGAACTATACTATAATAACCTTCTATACCTATGATAACATCATAATTTCTTGTATTTAGATAATTTATAAACCTATCTTGAACTTCATTAGGACAATATCCATAAAGCAATAAATCACTCATAACAGAATTGTTTAAAATTCCAGTTATAGAATTCACCTCTCTAGAAATCTTACAGATAACTTTGTTAGTAAACTTCTTATGTAACAGCCCCGAATTAAACTTTATACTTACATTAGAATTCAAATTATACATTTCTCTATTAACTTTAAAAGTTCTATCTGTACAAATTACATCTACTTTATTATTTTTACTTAATTCACTAGCTAAAACAGATACTACTCTTTGAACTCCTCCCAAATTAAAAATTGTGGTAGTTATAAAACATATTTTCATAGTTTCTCCTTATAAAGGCACATGAAAGAAAATAATGAACCAAAGATGCGCTGAATATTTCGTTTCAGACAAGGAAGTAAATTCATTTCATAACAATGCCTATTAACTAAATTTGCTGACGAAGTATACTGCGAAATAAGCAAACATACTAGTCTATTATTTTTTTTATTGTGCTTGAGTACATACTAATATTTTCTTAACAAAGCCACTCTACCTTAAATCTATCATCTATCATCTATTTTTTATTTTCTTCAGAACTGGGTATAAACCACAATTCCATAAAAATAACTTTAATTTATCGTCTTTAGATATTTCCTTTAAAAATAAAAAATCTTTATTTTTCACACTTAATTCATCATACTTACTTTTCTTAAAACTTTTTAGATTATTCCCCTCATGTGCATTAGTGTAGTGAGCTATAAAATGAGATAGAACTTTGACTCTAAAAATGTTTAAGCTTTTCTTATCTACTTTTATATTTTTATCTTCTATATAATTTATAATACTACTCATAGCAAAATAGTAATCTTCTGCGAGCTTAGCATTTTTCTTATGAACTGTTGATGTTGCTCTTTGTCTATAGTAATACAATGGTTTATCTATGAAAGCTATTCCCTTGCTAGAATGTATTGCTTTAAAAACTGGAAATGCATCCTGAATATATCTATGAGGTTCAAACTTAAACTTAATCTGTTTCAATAATTCAGTTCTAAAAAACTTATTCCATAATTGACCTTGCAATTCATAATTCAGCATAAGATTCATAACCTCATAATTGTTATATATTTTTCTTGGATCTACTCTATATTTCTCAATATAGTTTCTGCTATCTTTTTCATCATAATATACGTAATATTCACTTATTACTATATCCACATTAACTTTTTCTGCTCTATTGTACATATTCTCAAGCATATCTGATTCTAAAAAATCATCTGGATCAATATATATAGTATATTCACCTTTTATACAATCAAATGCTGTGTTTCTAGCAACAGATACACCTTGATTTTTTTGATACAATATAGTGAAATCTTCAAATTTATCTTCATAATCTTTAACTATATCCATAGTTTTATCCGTTGATCCATCATCAACAATCAATATTTGCAAATCTTTATACGTCTGCATTAAAAGACTATCTAAACATTCTTTAATATACTCTTCAACATTATAAACTGGAATAATAACACTTATCATATATTTGTTCTCCTTGAACCGCTAAGATATTCTATACTAAATTATTTATTACCACTTTTTTGATTATTATCAACATTCATATATAAGTTTTCCAAGTTTCTTGATATTGCCATAGCACTAAAACCTGATTTTATAATATCTTCAGAGGTATCCTTTCTACTATATCCATCTTTATATTTCAGAATTATCTTTGCCCATTCCTCTGGTGGACTATCTAAAGAAAGAGATTTCCAATAATGAGTTATTTTTATTTCATTGCTTATAGCATCAGAAGCTACAGCCATCAAAGCTGCGGCTTGAACTTCTATTCCAACCACTGGAAGCCCCTCATAATGAGATGGGAAAACAAATATATCAGACGCTTGTAGAATGTTATGAATTTCATTACAAAGTCCATAAAATATTACTTTATCCTCTAAATTCAGTGATCTAACCTTATCCTGAATCTTTTCTTTTAATTCTCCCTCTCCAATTAGCAATAGCACTGAATTACTATATTGCTTATTCACAGAATTAAAAATATCTATTAAGAAATCATGGTTTTTTTGATAGCTAAAGCGTCCCACATGAGTTAATACAAATTTGTCTTCCAACTTTAATTTTCTTCTATATTCTTCTCTTACATTTTTATTATAAATAAACTTTTTTTCATCAATACCATTATTTATAACCTTGGCTTTTTCATCTCTTACATCTTCCTTGGAAAACATCCATTGTGCCGCATTAGTTGAGCATGCAAATTCATAATCAACTACATATTTCCAAAGACTTCTTATAATGTTCTGTATTCCTAAATGTAAATGATAAAACCTCTTATCTCTGCTTATTCTATCATTATGTGAATGCATAATAATTGTAGGTGTTTTACATATCTTAAAAACAACTGCTTCAAAAAAGCTTTTTGCACGATCCCCGTGTATATGTACTACTGAATATTTTTTATCTTTTTGCAATCTATATAAATCCATAAAAGATTTCAGCCTTTTAATCCCAGTATTTTTTTCTAGACATATTATTTCTCCACCCATTTTCTCAACACTTTCATCATAGAATTCAGTTTCTTCTTTATTCTTATATACTACATAATCAAATTTAATTTTATCTAAATGCATATTTCTATTTATATTTAATATAAAGGCTTGAATTCCTCCAGCTCCTAATGAATCCACAACTTGGAGAACTCTTAACGTTTTATTTTCCATAACAACCTTCCTTCATCTGATATCAGGCACTATAATCCTCATTCACATATATGAAATTTCGTTTTCTAAGATTCATGAGTAAATTCTTCTCATAAAATCACTCTTAACTTATAAATAGATAATTAATTTTTATCTTATTCTATACTAGCAGTAGTACATTCTTGCGAATCACTGTCTATAATGTTGTTTCCTAGATACGTAGCAATCACAGCAAAAGTAAAGCAGCCTGTTACATCCGTAAATATAGCTTCTGCAGTAGATGCTATTAAAATATATAATAGCAGCAAAAATGCCGCTGATTGAATTTCTCTGTTATACTGATATCTTTTCTGTATTGATTTAAATATATTCAATATAATCCATAAAAATATAATTAAACCCAAAAAGCCAAATTGACCATATACATAAGGCCAAAAAGTATCACCAATATACGAATGAGCGGTTTCCTCTAATCCACTAACTAAATTTATTCCATATTCATAATATATAGGTGAATAATAATCTCCGGATATTTCTGATGCAAAGGTTCCAAAACCACTTCCAAAAGGTATATATTTACAAGCTAGTTTATAACCTACTATAAATAGCGCTGGCCGAGCAGCTGTAAGATAATATGATGCATATTCCATTATTTTGTTATATGTCGAGAAGATTCCTATGACAGCAAGTATCAATATATATCTTATTTTTATAGATTTAGCATATTTCATAACTAATTTCATAAAGAAATATCCTAATATGAATACAAATGCTTTATTTCTTAATGTAAAAAACAATATAGCTATTGATTCAAAAATAATAAAATTATCAAACTTTTTTCTATTATCACTTAATATTACACATAAAAATATTACAATAGCTGAAACCAAATATGTTGGATGCTGATATAGAAATTTATAACTTCTTATTCCATATCTTATATCTGATGACATTCCTATATCATGAATTATGTTTAAAATCAAAAAAGTAAATATTACATTTACATAAATTCTTGATCTTTTTGCTACCTTTTCTAACAATAAATCTTTATCTATATCATTTGATACAATTAGCGTAAATGTGTAACAAACTACAAATTTACTTATAGCTAAAATATCTTTATATATGGCAATCTTCTCTGGTTGAATTTTATGCATTACGTTTCCTGCTACTCCTACAAGTAGCAAACAAAAAAATAAAATTATAGATTTAACTTCACTAGAATACATGCTTATTTTATTTTTTCCATTAAATATATAAAAAACTGATAGAATTATCAGCATAAATGTGAATAGCTCATCAATATACCCCAATTGTGGAATATACGCAATTAGACAATTTTGAAAGATAAAAATATCAAATAATACATTCAAAACGAAAAGCATCTGTTACTCCCTTCTTAGGCATAATCAAAAAAATAACAAATCCATCTGCTAAGCCCATTTCCCATTATGCTATGTTAGCAGATTACCTAATAGCCCGCTATGAGACCAATCTGCTTCCTTGCCTAATGAAAATAATCATAGCATTTTGGACTTGTTATTTTTTTATATGACTGAATTTAAAGTTCTATATATAGATTACCCCAAAGTTGAAATTATATATTCATCTTTGGATAAATATAAAGAAAATAACAGATTAAAGAGACGATATATATCATCTAATAGAGAAGAATTTGACTGTCATTACAGTTCTTTAATAAGTTTAGCGGGAACCCCACCGTAAATCCCTTTATTAACAATGTTTTTAGTTACAACTGAATTTGCAGCAACAACAACTTTGTCGCATATATTTACTCCACGTGTAATAGTAGAATTACACCCAATCCAAATATTATTACCTATATTTATTTCTTTAGTATTATAGCCTTGAGATATTATTGGCTTATCGCTAATATCATAGCGATGATCATGATCAAAAATCCCTATATTAGGTCCAAATAAACAATCTGATCCGATACTTATTTTTTCTAAAGATACTACTTTATTATTAGTATTAAAAAATGTATTCTCTCCAACATAAATACTTCCATTTATACATTCGAAGCTGCAATAATCTTCGATATAAACATTATTGCCAAGAGATAATACATTTCCTTTACTTATTCTTATTTTTACACCTTTACCTATATAAAGTGATTTTAAATTCTTAATTTTAAACTCAATTCTATTACTATATCTTATTTTTAATACAATAATTCTCATTAATGATCTTAAATACTTAATGCCTTTTCCAATCATCATTTATCTCACCTAACTTAAATTATAATCAAAAAAATAACAAATCCATCTACCAATCCTGTTTTCCATTATAGAGGGAACTCGACTTGTTACGCTCCATGAGTAAGCGATTCACACCAAATCATAGATTTTGGTTCTCTTCTTACCAGCAGATTTTACTAATAGACTCGCTATGATCCCAATCTGCTTCCTCACATAATGAAAAATAATCATGACATTTTGGACTCATTATTTTCTTTCATTGCTTAAAATTTCTTTATATTTTTTAAGATGCAATTTAAAATATATCTCTTTATTGAATTTATTATTGAAAATTTCAAAGCAATTCCCCTTCATATAAGAATATTTTTCTTCATCTTCATATAATTCAACTATTTTTTCTTTAAAGCCTTCAATATCTTTAGCCTCTACTAAATATCCATTATATCCATTTTCTATTTCTTCATTTGTTCCATCTATATTGGTAGCTACAACTGGAATTCCTTGTGAAAATGCTTCTAGCGGAGTTAGAGGTAAACCTTCTATATAGGAACATAGTAATAATACATCTATATATTTTAGGTATTCTATAATGTTATCCTTAGCTCCCAGCGGATAAATATAATCTTCTAATTTCTCTTTCCTTATAAGTTCTTTAATATTGCTTAATTCTGGTCCATCGCCTATTAATACAAACTTTATTTTTTCATTTTCTAATGCAGTACTTTTTGCTATAGAAATAAAATCATAAACTCCTTTATAATCTACTATTCTACTTACTTGAGCTGCTATAAAGTATCCTTTTTTCTTTAGCTCTAAAAGCTTATCATCAACTTCTTTACTATCATGCTCAGTTTCTACAGTGTTATATATAGTTTTTATATTCCTTTCTTCTAAACCAGCCTTTTCAATTAAAATTCTTTTAGCTGCTTCACTTACAGTTATTGTTTTAATACCTTTTAAAGATACATTCGTTAACTTAAACTTATCTTCTATACATAAATGTTGAGTATGTATTACTTTAACTTTAGTAATTTTCGATATTAATTTAGCTAATAATGTTGTCATTCTATGATGACTATGAATTATATCTATATTTTCTTTTTTCACTATCTTATATATAGCTATTAAGTTATTTAATATAACATCAGGATTCTTGGAATCTGTATTTAAAATATTGTAGTGTTTAACTCCCATCTTTTCTAAATCCTTAGTTAATTCACCACCCATACTTGCAACTATAACTTTATTACTACTATTGAATAATTTACATAGTTGAATAATACATTTCTCAACTCCTCCAAGACCCATACCTCTGTTAAGATATAATATATTCATCAATAATCTCCTTTATTTATGAATGCTGGTCTACATTATCTGGCCGATTACATTATCAAACTTTCTAATGAAGTCATTTTTATTAGAACTATATGTATTACATTTTGCCGATAATTCTTTATAATTACTTATTACGCTACATAAATCTTCTATATCATATACTCCAATGATCTTTGAATTTTTATCTAATCTTTTGGTAAAAAGTATTTGATGATCATCAACATGTTCATCAAACTCTGGATCTCTTGGCACTACAATTGGAACCTTATTATATTGGAGAGGATGAAATATACTTCCTGGTCCTCCGTGAGTTATGATTATATCACTTTTTCTCACATATTCATCCATTTCATCATATCCAATCATTTTCTTGTATTCATAATTTTTAGGCTCATAATTACAGTACCCAATTTGAGCAAATACTTCTTCTTTAATATTTCCACTTTCAATTAATTTATCCAATTGGATAAATAATCTTTCCATGCCTTGTTCATGTGTTCCTACTGTTACAAATATCAAAATAATCCCTCCAATACTTGTCCTCTTGGGTAAAACTTCTTTTGTTCTTCCCATTGCAATATAAATAAATCGCTTATAGGATAAACTACCTTCCCCGTTATAGTTGGTTTTTCTATCCTATCATACACTTCAATATAAACAACTTTTGCACCAAATAATTTTCCAATATAGAAAAATGGAATTGCAGGTGCTGCACCAGTGCTGACAATCAAATCTGGTTTTTCTTTAAATAATATCTTTATTGATAAGAATGTATTTTTAACTAAATTTTTTATATTTCTATTTGTAGGAAAATAGCACCAATATTTTTTTTCATCTTTAAGTATTGATTTAGAATCTTCCTTTTCAAAGGTTACCCAGAATCTCTCCTTATCTTTCCACCACTCTTTTAATTGGATTAAATGAGTTAAGTGACCACCACTTGATGTTATAAAACATACCTTCATAATATTCTCCTCCTTAACCATTTAAAAATTTACCATACCATAGTTAGCATTCTTTAAGCTATGAGTTTAAATTGAGTTACCATGTCCATCTAAAAAGTTTCATTTAATTCCCCTTGCTATATTACCATTGCTGTTTTTACTTTACTTAAAGCTTTTTCTTCTAAATTCAATATAGCTTTTCTTCCAATTGAATAATAATCTATTTGTCTTTCCTTAGCCTCTTTAACTTTATAACAATTTCTACCATCAAATATGATTGGAGTATACATAAGATCTTCATACACACTTAGATCTAAAGATTTAATTTCATTCCATTCTGTAAATATAAATGCCATATCTGCATCCTTTAGAGCTTCTTCCGGAGTGCTTACATATGTTATTCCACTTGGATATACCTTTTTGAAATTCTCAACTCCAACTGGATCATATGCAATTATTTCAGCACCTTCATCTAATAATCTTCTTACATTTGGTATAGATGGAGCTTCTCTTAAATCATCTGTTCCAGGCTTAAATGTTAATCCAAGTACAGCCACTTTTAATCCTTTTAAACTTCCAAATTTATTCTTAGCTTGTCTAAATAATTTATATTTTTGATTCTCATTTACTTCTATTGTTGCTTTTATTGTTTTTAATTCATATCCATTGTCATTTGCAAGCCAATGAAGTGCCTTTGTATCCTTAGGGAAGCATGATCCGCCATATCCGATTCCAGCATTTAAGAATTTATCACCGATTCTTGGATCAAAACTCATTCCTTTAGCTACATCTTCAACATCTGCTCCAACCATTTCGCAGAAGTTTGCTATTTCATTCATAAATGATATCTTAAGAGCTAAAAAATCGTTTGATGCATATTTAACCATTTCTGCACTTCTTCTATTAGTGACAACAATTGGTTGATTATATCCTTCATAGACTTCTTTTAAAAGTTCTTCCGCTTTTTTAGATTCAACTCCTATGACAATTCTCTTAGCATACAAAGTATCAACAACAGCAGTACCTTGTGCTAAAAATTCTGGATTTGAAGCTACTTCTATTTGAATATCATTTTTAACATTTTCCTTTAAAAACTCTTCAATTCTATCATTGGTTCCTATTGGTACTGTTGATTTAACTACTACTAAACAATCTTTTTCAGCATTTTCAGCAATTTGTCTGCATACATTAAACACATAATCCAAGTTTGCTGAACCATCTTCTCTTTCCGGAGTTCCAACCCCTATGAATATTAAATCAGCGTCTTTATAAGCATTTTTATAATCTATTGTAAAATCTAATCTACCTTCATCGTGATTTCTTTTTAAAAGCTCATCTAAACCTGGTTCATATATTGGTGAAATTCCTTGTTTCATCATTTCAACTTTGTTTTTATCTATATCAACACAAGTTACGTTATGTCCTATCTCTGAAAGACATGCTCCTGTAACTAATCCTACATATCCTGTTCCTGCTACTACTATTTTCATACTTACCTCCATATATTCCTTTATTCTAATTGACTAAATTCATTTGTTCCCATATTACCCATAGCTTTAAAATTATTATTTTATCTAATGCGCCTTATTAAGACATAATCAAAAACTAACACGTCCATATGCTTAAATTTACTTATCTAGCATGCTTGTCTCCAAACAGCACAAAAAATGTTTTAAATATTAACTTAATATCAACTAAAGTATTTCTTTCCCTTACATACTTAATATCTAGTTTCATCCAATCTTCAAAATCAATATCATTTCTTCCTGATACTTGCCAGTAACATGTTAGACCAGGTTTTACTTCAAGCCTTGTCATCATCCAATTATCGAATTTTTCTACTTCTTTTGGAAGCGATGGTCTAGGTCCAACTAAACTCATATCACCTTTTAGAACATTAAACAATTGTGGAAGTTCATCAATGCTTGTCTTTCTTATGAATTTACCTATTTTAGTTACTCTAGGATCATCCTTCATCTTAAACATAGGCCCACTCATCTCATTTTTATGACACAGCTTATCTTTTAGCTCCTCGGCATTACTGACCATAGATCTAAATTTATACATTTTAAATACGCTGCCATCTTTACCAATTCTTTCTTGTGAAAAAATTACAGACCCTTTTGATTCAAGCTTAATTAAAATTCCAACAATCAAGAATATTGGACTTAAAACTAATAACCCAAATAGCGAACAAAGTATGTCTGTAATTCTTTTTAAAAAACAATATTTACCTTTAGATCTTATTTCTTCTTCAAGAGTAAATTCTCTCTTATTAATTTCTATTTGCTGCATTTTATCACCATCCTATCATAATTAATTATTAGCTAAATATTTTAGCCTTTTTTAATCTGTGTTTATTTTGGTAAATAGCAACGTTTCTTATTTGCTTATTTATAAAATTAGACTTGAAACGACATTTTTTTGTTTTTTCTCTTCCCTGTATCAAATATATTACACCGAATCTATAGTAACTTTCAACGCACAATAAACGCTATATTAAGCAATATAATGGATAGCTGCTAATATAGCGTTTCATGACAAATATTTAATTTATTTTCTTTTTTATGGCAGTCATATAATTTAAGAACTTACGCATTCCCCCAAAACTCAAAATAAATTCCATACAAGCTCTGAATTTACGTAAAATTAACCAAAATTCTATCTATAATAATTTGAATTTGCATGAATATTTCTTTATTAATACAATCTATATAATCGTGCTTCATATGGTCTTAATATAAATTTTGTCATATCCTCATGTTTATCAACTTCATAATTTGAAAGAAGTAATTCTTCATATTTCAATTTTTCTTCCTCATAATAAAACTTTACATTTTCTTCTGATATATTAGTAATTATTATATATTTTTGATTATTTGAAGTTCTTGTATAAGCATATATTTTATCATTCTCTTCTAATATTATATCATACCTGCCATATACTAAAGCCTTATTTTCTTTTCTGATTTTTATCATTTTTTTGTAAAAATTCAATATAGAATCAGTATCTTTTAGCTGATCTTCTACATTAATTTCTTTATAATTCTTATTTACTTTTATCCATGAAGTTCCTGTAGTAAAACCACCATTATATGTACTATTCCACTGCATTGGTGTTCTTGAATTATCTCTCGTAGTCGCTTTCACAATTGCAAGTGCTTCTTCTTCTGATACCCCATTTTCTACTCTCTCTTCGTAACTATGCACTGTTGAAATATCATCAAAATCATCAATATTATCATAATCTGCATTTGTCATTCCAATTTCTTGTCCTTGATAAATAAATGGGGTTCCCATTTGCATGAAATACATTAAAGCTAACGCTTTGGCACTTTCTTTCCAATATCCTTTATCATTTCCAAGCTTTGATACACATCTTGTTAAATCATGGTTTTCAAGAAATAAAGCAATCCAACCATCTTTATAAACAGCGTCCTGCCATCTAGATAACGTCTTTTTAAAATCCACTAATAAAGATTTTTCAGCATTATCCATATTCCATAAATGCATATGTTCAAATTGAAATATCATAGAAAACTTCCCTTTTTCATTTCCAGACCACTCTTCCAAATCATTTACTGTTACACCGCTTGCTTCTGCTATAGTAAATATATCGTATTTATCAAAAGTATGTTCTTTTAAATCCTGCAAGAGAACTTCTATACCCGGCTGCTTCATATGCTTATCAAAAGATGGAACATACTTCAAATTATCTGGATTTGGCATATCACTGTAATCACACTTTTTAATATGACTAATTGCATCTACGCGAAATCCATCTATCCCCTTATCCAGCCACCAATTAATCATTTCATAAAGTGCATTTCTTAAATCTTCATTTTCCCAATTAAGATCTGGCATTTTCTTACTAAATAAATGTAAATAATACTCATCACCATCAGAATCATATTCCCAGGCTGAACCTCCAAATATACTTGCCCAGTTATTTGGTTCTAAATTCTCTTCATTATATGTAGATTTTTTACCCTTTCCCCAAATATACCAATCTCTCTTTGTATTATCTTTTGAACTCCTTGCTTCTATAAACCATGGATGTTCATCTGAAGTATGGTTTATAACTAAATCCATAATTAAACGCATTCCTCTTTTATGAACTTCCTTTAATAAATTATCAAAATCCTCCATGGTACCAAATTCCTTAAGAATTTCTCTATAATCACTAATATCATATCCATTATCGTCATTAGGAGACTTGTATATTGGACTTATCCAAATTAAATCAATACCTAAATCTTTTAAATAATCTAATTTTTCAATTATTCCTTGTAAATCCCCTATTCCATCTCCATTAGAATCTTTAAAGCTTCTTGGATATATTTGATAAGCTACTAACTCCTTTTGCCAATTCATAAATTTCCTCCCAAATAATTAATTATTTTAATTAAAATTTCTTATAAATAACAGAAACATAGCAATATATTTTCATTATAGTGTAAAATAAATTTTTTTCGTCCTTCCTTTTACACTAAATTATTGCTATGTTTCCTTTTTTATTTTCAAAAGCTTAATCGAGGTATAATTCTAAAAACATCTTTGATAGCTTTACATTTATTATTTTTATATACCTTAATATTAATCAAATCTAGTTTGCTACTAACTCAACATTATCAATTTGTAAATTTGTCCATTCCCTGCCATCTTGTATAAATGAGATTATTAAAGTGCCATTAGTAACAGTGACTTGTTGCGAAATTTCAACATAGGAATCCCCATGTGGAATTTTAACCGAAGCTGCCTCTCCTCCAAAACCTGATAATTCTAATTGTGATGAGGTAGGATTTCCAGTATTTTGTTTAACCATTGCCTTTACCGTATAAGTTCCATTAGGTAACTCAGTTACTTTTTGTTGTAACATTTGTTTTCCCTGACCCCAGAAATAACATTTATCATTTCCAGCAAAAGCATCTTCATCATTAACTCCAAATCCATCTGGATTAGCTGCTACCCAGCCTGTTGTATCACCTGTTTCAAAATCTCCATTTGTTATTTTCCCAACAGATTCTGGTATGTTAGATGAACTTGCACCTTCGCCCTGTTTAATAACCTTAGCTTCCTTTGATACAACATTTCCATTCTCATCTAATAACTGAATATCATCAATTTGTAAATTAGCTTCGCCATTTAAAGTAGATATAAAGTTAAAAGCTACATTTAATTTTCCATCCTTAACATCTATAGTTCCTTCTATTTTTCTATAATTATCGCCATGTTTTATATTAACTTTTTCAGTCTTATCTCCAGAAGTTAATTCCATAGCTGCATAATCTGGAATCCCTGTATTTTGTTTTACCATAGCCGTTACTGTATATTTTCCATTTTTTAATCCTACAACTGTTTGATCAATCTTTTTGGTATAAGGCTTGTTATCATAGAAATATAACTTATTATTTCCAGATGCTGCATCTGTGGAATCTAAGCCATAACTTCTTCCGGATATATTCCAGCCCATAAATCCATCTTCAAAACCTGGATTTGTTAATTGACCTTGAACGCCTATTATATCATTATTCTTATCAATATTCTCAGAACTTAATTTTTTTAAATAAATCATATCCCAATATTCCAAAGATGGTACTGTAAATTCTATATAATTTCCTTTTTCATCGTTTCCTTTTGAAAATTCTAAACTTTGTGATTTACAATCATTAGCATCAGGCGATGCTAATAAAACACTTTGAATATCTTGGGTTACATAATATTTAACCTTAAAATTTTCTGCTTTAATTGGCTTAGATTTCGATCCATCAGCAGCTCTCCAAGTATTATCAAAAACACCTAAAAGATTTACCATTTGAATAACATCATAATTTGAATCTTTTTTTCCGTAAGTCCATATTTTATTAGCTTCACCTATATTACTATTCTCATGCCCTTCAACCTGGATTTCATTATTACTATTTATTTGTCCATCTCTTAATAAGTTTTCATAAGCAACTATAAAGTCATAATATTTTCTTTCCCTTACCTTTAACTCTTCATCCATAACAACATTTTTATTGGGGAAATACTCTTTGGTAAGCATTCTTGTATCATCGCCCAACTCAAGTCTAGATCCACCTGCTGCAAAGACTGAAGCCCCTGTTAATAGCACTGAGGAAGTATTAAATTTTCCAGGCTTTTCTTCACTATGCTTATCTCCCAAGTCATAATTCATATATGCCGGCACTATTAATGATCTTCCTTTTGCCTCCGTTCTTGCTTGATCCACAATACCTTTCAAGGAATTATATGTTATAATTCCATCCCAAGGCCATACTTCTGTATATGCACCACTTACATTACTACTATTTACATCTTCGTGCCCCTTATTTCCAACTGGATTAAATAATATATATTTGTCAGGAAATTCTTTCTTAGCTGCATTTATAAAATCTTTAAAAGTAGTTGTAATTGATACTGGTGTTCCATCTGCTTTATACACTGTTCCAAAATCACCTACAGTATCCATATGCCATCCATCAAAATCAAATGCTTCAAAAACTTCCTTTTCCCTTGCAAAGAGATAATCCTGCCATTCTTTATTTGATGGATCCATAAAGTAAAGCGCATCTGTTTCCCAGCCGCTAGGCATTGCCATGGTCCACTGTTCTCCATCAGTTCCACTTGGATCCTTGTATAATCCCCATTCCTTTTTCACACCATCATTTTCATATCCTTGAGTCGCTCCATATATTAAATTGTATTGCATTGAAGAAATTCCTGCTTCATGACCATTCTTAATATATCCTTCTATTGTTGATTTATATACATCATGTTTTGATAAATCCTGCCATACATCTTCAACATTTGAACCTTCACCTGCTATAGGATCATGATGTTTGTCTTGCCAATCATAATATTGCAGACCATTTATATGGAATTTTTTCAACTGATCTATTATATCTTTTGTATTAACACTTTTCTCATAATTAGTTAGATAACCGTATCTAGGAAACTTAAGCCAACCTGAGGAGACATCTACAGCTGTTGATGATGACTCCATGACTTTTCCTTCAGAATCTTTACACGTTATTTCAAGTAAATAGCCTTTAAAATCCTCATTAGGCGCTGTCCAGTTTATAAATAACTCTTTATTTTCATCTTTTTCAATTGAAAAATTTTGAGTTACTGCATTTCCAACTTGTGTATCAAGATGCTTTGCCGATAACTCTATAGTTCCATTGGATATTTCATTTCCTGTATAATTGACCAGATCAATTTTTACACTTACATTTGATCCTGGATTATACATAGATTTATCTGTTGAAACATCATATAATAAAAGCTTTTGATTAAATACTCCTTTTTCAGAAGTATTTACTATAGGCATTTCTATAAAATCAGACTTTGCATATGCGGTATTTGATATAATTGATAAAGTTGATAGGATTGTAGTCGACATAAGTGCTAAACTACATAAAACTTTTAATTTTTTTCTTGAATTATTCATATTTTCACCATCTTTCTCACTAAATTAAAACACCATCAGTTCCAAGTTTATATCCGTTCATAGTTGCATCCGATAACATTTTTCCATTTTCGTCCAAGTAATACCAGTGCTTCCCATATTTCAACCAGCCTGTACTCATACTCCCATCAGTTCCCAGGTGATACCAGTTTCCGTTATTAGAAATCCATCCAATTGACATTTCACCAGATTCTTTTAAATAATACCAATTCCCATCATCATTTACCCAGCCTGTTGACATTTCTCCATCTGATTGTAGGTAATACCAACTACTCCCTTCTTGCATCCATCCTGTTGCCATACTTCCATCAGAATTTAGGTAGTACCATTTTCCACTTATGTTAATCCAGCCAGTCCTCATAATACCGTTTTCATCAATTACATACCATTTTTCATTTACTTTAATCCAAGAATTTTTAACTTGTTTTCCTAATTCATCAAAAAATTGCCAACCTGACTTTGTTTTAATCCATCCACTTTTAATTACTGATTCATCACTTGAAGTATTGTCTTTATCACTAGTACTTCCTTCGCCACCATTACCTTCATTGCCATTATTTTCAGTTCCCAAATCCTTTTCATCACTAGTCCTTGAAAATTCATTAATATTAGTTACATAACCATATTCTGTACCATTATCTCCCCAAGCAATTAAATTGTTACCATCGTAAACGTCTAAGTTGGTTATCTTTGCAGGAATTGTATACTTTTCATCAAAGCCATTTCCATTAAATTCATATATCTTTTTCAAGCCTAATACCCACAAGTTTCCTTCAGCATCTATAGAATAATATGGTCTTATTAAATTTCTTATTTCACCTGCATCCGTAACTGTTAATTTTTGTCCTTTAATTCTAGTTTCAATAGATGGATCATTAACCTTATATATCTTATTCCTACTAACCTTCAAATCATCATCACGTACAGTTTCAAATCCAACTTGATTTACTTGTATCTTATTATTGCCTCCGTCTTTATTGAATCTTATAACATATATGTTTCCATTTTTAGCGCATACATCTAAATTATACCAATCATCACTAAGTTTAGGCTGAATCCAAGATAGAAAATCAGATTCTCCATTCATTTCATATGCTGTAACTTCTTTAGGTGTATCTGCTCCATCAACTTTATCTCCTACAGCCTTAGAAATCTTTAAAATATACTTTTTGCTGTTTGTACCATCTGGATATGCAATGTTTATATCACTATCTGAAGTGAATTCTACATTTGCACTAACATAGATATAAGTTGAATCCTGTGTTAATAAATCTGACCCTACGTCTGTTAAATTAGCTACAATGTTCTCATTTCCATATTTTTCTCCAAATTTTTCTATTTTCTCTGTTTTAGTTTCTCCATTAACTGTATATATAAGTTTAATGTTTGCAAACTTAGAGACATCCATATATTTGCCAGAATTATTTACAAAGCCATAATATATTGGCTCCTTGTCATAATTTATTATAGCGTGTGTTCCGCTTGAAGTTTCTTCTCCATTGTTTGTGTCAGAACCAGTTGTGTTTTCTCCACTATTTGTCTCTGAATTGTTATCACTATCTTCATTATCTATTTCTGGACCACTTGGAGTATCTTCTCCACTGCTATTTCCCGAATTACCTCCATCATCTTCATCTGTCAAAGAAGAGTTTTCCTCTGTTTTTACTAAAATATTGTCATCATAAGATATTATTATATTTCCATCTATCTTTGTATCAGATTTTATCTGAATTACTGGCTTTCCATCTTGCTCAATAACTTGTGCACCATATCCACAGTAATCTCTTATTCTTCCAGCTATGTATTCTGCTGCTGCTTCTACATCCCCATTATAAGTCTTTGCCTGTCCATCAGAGTCTGTATTGCTTAAATCACTATCTGATATTGAAAACCAAAATTGATAGCTGTCTCCAAAGTCTGATGTTATTCCATCACCTTTTTTTAAATTTATATTCCTCCATGTATGCTCCGTTTTCGCATTTATATCAATGGTTGTTGTATATTTTACAGCAGAATCTGTTGTTGTAGTTCCATATACTGATTCTACGGTTTTAGAAGTATAATTATCAGCAATCATATCTCTTACAGCATCGTTAGAATTTTTCGTATCATCCGATACATATTGAATATTTTTAGCAAGTGCCATTTTAGATTCTATTGAAATATCACTATTATGCCCCGTTATTACAGTTCCTTCTAATTTTTCATCAGATATTATTTGGATAACAGGACTTCCATTCTCTGTAGTCACCTCTGCATCATATCCACAATAATCTTTTAATCTTTTAGCTATATACTTTGATGCTGCAGTTATATCGCCATTATAGGTTTTTTCTATACCATCAGTTTCTTTATTAGTAGGATCATTAGTTGTTACTGAAAACCAAAATTGATAGCTGTCTCCAAAGTCTGATGTTATTCCATCACCTTTTTTCAATGTAATATTATCCCATTCATCATTGGAATTTGCAGCTAAATTGATTATTGTTACATATTTAATAGCTTGTCCATAATTATAATCTGCAGTATATTTATACCATACATCACCAAAGGAACCTTTATTACTTGAAATTCTATCACCTAATTTAAGATAATCTGTTATATTACTGCCATATCTATTGGTTTCTTTTAATTTTTTTACTAAATCTCTTCTAATATCAAATTTTTGATCCTCTATATCTTCCCCTTCAAACTTTCCTGTTTGCAAATTAAATAGATCTTCCTTACCATTATTATCTAGTTCAATATACCTATTATCGTACTTTATAGAATCATCATATGCATCTGAATTACCTAGTTCATTATACTTTCCATTATTGTAGTATATTGTTTGTTCTTCCCCATCAGTTCCTCTATATCCATCGTATAAATACTTATTTGAGTAAGCAACGGCAGCATTAAAATCCCCATCCTTTTCTTTCAATGCATCGGAAGCAAATGCAATTGGCGATGAACTAAGCGTAGTAACAATTGTTGTAATTGTTACTAGTGTTATTATTTTGTTAACTCTTTTAATCATTATATTCTCTCCCCTACTATGTTGTAGTTAAATTAGTATTTATATATAATTAATTTTCTTTCTAATATCTTGATTCTATTTAATAAATTTACATTTAAAACTAATTAACTATAAATTTATTTATTGTTAGATTTAATTTTTCAACCACTGAATTTAGTTCTTCTACAAATTCAAATATTTTTTGAATTTCGCTAATTTGTCCATTAGCTCCGAAGGAAACTTGTTCTGTAGTTGCGGCTGTTTCTTCCGAAATAGCTGAAATGTTTTCCATTGCTATTTTAGTTTTATCTTTACAATCAACTATTTCATTAATTGACACAACTATATCTTTTAATTGGTATGATATTTGGTTCATTCCTTCAAATATAACTTTAAAAGCCTCATCTGCACCATCGACTGCATCCATCTGTTCTTTTATTATAATTCTAGAATTACTTGCTTCTTTCACTACAATTCTTGTTTTATTTTCAATATTATTAATTATTTTATTAATTTGATCAGATGACTCTTTTGAGCTATCAGCTAGTTTTCTAACTTCATCAGCAACAACAGCAAAACCTTTACCTGAATCTCCAGCTCTTGCTGCTTCGATTGCTGCATTTAATGCTAAAAGGTTAGTTTGCTCTGCAATGCTACCAATTAACTCTATAATTTCTTTTATATCTTTTATATTTGTATCTAAAGAGTTTATATCGCTAACAATTTTAGCTGAAACATTATTGGTTTCGTCGGCTTTATCTTTCAATGTATTAACTGATATAACTGCTTCTTTTTTCATTTTTTGTGTTTCCTCTAATACTGACCATACGTTTTCTGTTTTCTTACTCACTATATTTATTCCATCGGATAATACGCTCATGAAATCAATTCCTTCATTAACACTAACAGCTTGTTCCGAAGCCCCTTTAGCAATTTCACTCATTGTAGCTGCGATTTCTTCTGAAGATGAGCAAGAATGTTCTGAAACCTGTGCAACTATTTTGGTGTTATTAGATACATTGTTAGTAATAGCTTTAACATCACCAATTAAAGCACTTATTTTACTCACCATCTCATTAAATGCACTTATTACTTCTCCGATTTCATCTTTACTACTATCTTCTATATGCAAAGCTAAATTTCCATCTCTAGCCTTTTTCATAAGTGAAACTAATTTTCCCAAAGGTTTTGATATGCTTCTTGATACTATTAATGCTACCAACATGGCTACCATAAACGAAATCAAACCAATTATTATAGTATTATTTGTTAGACTATTAGATTCAGAGTTTATATAAGTGTACGGTATAACTCCTACTACATACCAGTCTGAACCGCTTAAAGGTGCATAAGATACTAGATTATTACCATCACTTGTTGAAAAAGAATTTTCTATCTTAGCACTTTTATCCTTGCTTTTAGCTGATTCTTTCTCTTGAATTTTCTCTATAATACTTTTATCTTTATATTCTGTTCCAATTAGACTTGATTCATTACTTAGAATAACAGCTCCTTGTGAATCTAAAACAAATATATCAGAATTATCTCCTAAACTAATGTCTTTAAACAAATTAATAAATAATTTAGGATCCAATTCTTCTATAACTATTCCAAAGTTCTTACCTGTAGCCAAAGTATTCATTTGAACTGAAGCGTAGATTTTATATCCTGATGAACTTTTGTTTAATGACCATGAGAATTTTCCCTTTGACTTGCTAGATAAATCTGATAATTTCAACATTAAATCGTCAGATAGTTGATTTGAAAAACTTCCTATTTTTCCTTTGTCTGCACTGACAATTCCGAGTCCGGTCATATCATTCTTGGTTCCCACTTTATTTCTTATTAATTTATTTAAATCATTAAGTTTATGATAATCAACATTTTGTCCATTTTCGAAATAATCCTGAAAATCAGGTTCAGTAAATATTGACATAGCGAAGTTGGAGTTCTTATCCATTTCGCTTGATATATTTACTCCAATTTGCGCCATTATCTGAGATGAGAAATTTGAAATTTTATTATCGATTGAACTTTTAGATTGCATTATTATTGAAACACCTACTATTAATAATGGAATTAAAACTAATAATCCATAAGAAGTTGTCAATCTAACTTTTATTTTAGAACCTCTTATAATGTTTTCACAGTAAAAGAAAATATTTTTTCTTTTATTAAACAAATTTTTTATTCCCTTTTTATTATTTCTTTTTTTTAATTTAATCATCGGGCGATCACTCCCTCATTAATACTTGCAAAATTTATAAAGAGAATATACGTAATGGTTTTTCAAGGCAAACCTCCTTTTATCGTACAGCTTATTTAATTTTCACAAATTAATCTTGCAGCACCATATATTCCAGCATCATTACCTAATTTAGCTAATTCAAATTTTGTGTTTCTTGAAATATGAAATGCATTTTCTTTAAAATACTTAGTGATGCTTTCAATCAGAAAACTCCCATTTTTAGATACTCCTCCACCAATCACAAATATCTCTGGATCAATAACACATGCGATATTAGCTAAGGCTTTCCCCAATCTATTACCAAAATCATCTACCAATTCTAATGCTAATTCATCACCTGCCTTTGCAGAATCAAAAATATCTTTTGCTGATAAATTCCCAAAATTCTTTAAATCGGATTTTGTTTTCGTGTTTTTTAAAGCCTTATTAGCTAAACTAACGATCCCTGTTGCAGATGCATATTGTTCTAAACATCCTTTATTTCCACATCCACAGCATTCTGTCTCGTTATCAGAAACCTTTATATGACCAATTTCACCACCCGCACCATTTGATCCTGATATTATTTTTCCGTCAACAATTATTCCACCGCCAACACCAGTTCCAAGTGTTACCATTACAGCATTTTTATAGCCTTTTCCTCCGCCCCTCCACATCTCTCCAAGTGCAGCAACATTTGCATCATTTGCAGCTTTAATAGGTAACTTTACTAATTTATTAACCTGATCTACTATGTTAAAAACTTTCCATCCAAGATTTACACATTTAAGTACTGTTCCATCATCTTTAACTGGTCCTGGTACCCCTATCCCTATGCCTAATACCTCAGTTTTGGAAATATTATTCTCATTAAGCTTATTTTCAATTGTTTCTACAATATCTTTTATAATATATTTTCCTTTCTCCTCTTTTCTTGTTTTAATTTCCCACTTTTCTAGTAATGTTCCTTCAGTCTCAAACAAACCAAGTTTAACGGTAGTTCCTCCAATATCTACACCAAATATATACTTTTCCATTTGGATAACTCCTTCCCCAATAAAAACCTTAATTAATTGATAAATTTATAAATTCGCGCTTCATAAGGTTCTAGCTCTATATTATTTACTGATTGATTTATATCTACATCATAATTTGAAATTAAAAGTTCTTTATATTTAAACTTACTTATACCATCAAAAACAAACTTTGCCTTGCTTTCTGTAAAATTGCAAATAACTAATACCATTTCATTTTCTAAAGTTCTTGTATAAGCAAATATTTCTTTATTTTCTTCTAAAATCAATTCATATTTTCCATACACAACTACTGGATTTGTTTTTCTAATTTTAATTAGATTTTTATAGTAATTGAATATAGATTTTTCATCATTTAATTGCGATTTCGCATTTATTTCTTTATAGTTAAGATTTATTTTTATCCAAGGATCTCCATTTGTAAAACCTGCATTTTCACTATCGTCCCATTGAATTGGAGTACGTGCATTATCTCTACCTTTTTCATATATTGAATTCATTATATCTTCATGCTTATAACCTTGCTCTATTCTTTCTTCATACATATTAAGTGTTTCTATATCCTTATAGTCATTTAGTTCCTCAAATCTTATATTTGTCATGCCAAGTTCTTCGCCTTGATATATATACGGTGTTCCCTTCATTCCATGTAACAATGTAGCAAGCATTTTTGCACTTTCTACTCTATATTCTTTATCATTTCCCCACCTTGAAACTATTCTTGGAACATCGTGATTATTCCAGAACAAACTATTCCAACCTTTTCCTTCTAATTCTAACTGCCATCTTGACAACGCTTTCTTTAGATCTAATAATTCCAATGGTTTTAAATCCCATTTTTCCTTATTGGGTTGTTGATCCAATAAAATATGTTCAAACTGAAATACCATACTAAGCTCACTTCCATCAGGATTAGAATACTGTTCTGCTATTTCTGGATTAGAGCACCATGCTTCTCCAACCGTCAATAGATTTTTATCTCCAAAAGTTTTTCTATTCATTTCTTTAATATATTCATGAAGTTTTGGTCCATTTTCTTTTATCTTTTTATCTGGAACCTTACCTATAAGTTCTATGACATCCATTCTAAAGCCACCAATACCCTTATCAATCCAAAAATTCATCATATCATAAACTTTATTACGGACTTCCTCATTCTCCCAGTTCAAATCTGGCTGCTTTCTACTAAATAAATGTAAGTAATATTGTCCTGTGGTCTCATCATATTGCCATGCACTACCGCTAAATGTTGACTTTAAATCATTTGGTTCTTTCCCATTTACTGGATCTCTCCATATATAATAATCTCTATAGTGATTATCCTTTGATTTTTTAGATTCAATAAACCACTTATGTTCATCAGAAGTATGATTAACCACTAAATCCATGAGAATTTTTATTCCTCTCTTATTTCCTTCTTTAATAAGTTCATCCATATCTTCCATTGTTCCAAATTCATCCATTATATCTTCATAATCACTTATATCATATCCATTATCGTCATTTGGCGATTTATATACTGGAGATAGCCATATCACATCTATACCTAACTCCTTTAAATAATCTAACTTTTCTATTATTCCTCTTAAATCGCCGATTCCATCCCCATTAGAATCTTTGAAACTCCTTGGGTATACCTGATATACTACACTTTCTTTCCACCATTCCTTATTCATAACTGCCTCCAATTAATATATTTTCAAATAATTTATTTTAGTAAGTCGCCTTACCAAAGGCCACTAAAATATTCAACTATCAATCTTCCTATTTATTAATTTAAATTACGATAATTATTATTCAATTCATTAAACGATTACTTAAGTATTGAGGGTTTTACTGCATCTTTTTTAATCATCCTATATGCTCAATTTATCTAATATGCGAGAATAATTTCACAAACTGCACCAAATAAATCTTTATCTAAATCTAATGTTTGCAAATCCCCTATGATCTTAGTTTTATTTTCATGTGAATTTATTATATTATAAATTTTATCTTTTATATCAAATCTTATTTGTGCTTCATTTAAAAAATCAAATATTTCTCTATCAATATTATTACGACTTAACTGCATGACATCCTTAAAATCAACAACTAAATCTTTAAGTACATCAATTTGATTACATCTTATAATGATGGTATTCATTAAATTATCATAATATTTTTCATAAATTACTTCTTTACCATCCGATATAACCATTATTTCTTTACAATCTTTAAATCCTATGAATTTAAAAGTATAATTTCTTTCCTTTGGTATAACAGAAAACTCTCCCATTACTGCTTTTACTACAAATCTAGTGGAGTCTCCCCACTCTAAATTCATTTCTGTTTCTGCATATCTTCCTTTTAAATATTCTAAAGTATTACCATCATCCTCATACATTTTAAATCTGCCATTATCACCTGCAAAAATTCTTACTTCAATATCTTTTGGATTATCTATCTGATTATAGCAATTTTCCATATTTATCATTGGAATTATTGCTCCTGACTTTGCAAGTACTGGTATTCTTCTAATATCCCTATATAAATTAATATATCTATTTCCAGAATAAATCATCCCATTAAATATATCTATATAAGTTCCCTCTGGCAGCCATGCTTTTACCTTTCCTCTTCCAGTTTTTCTGTTCATTGGATGTGTTATAGGACATACAATCAATTCTGATCCAAAATAATACTGATTTTGTACTTCATAAGCCTCATCATATTCAGAATTTTTATAATACATTGGTTGTACTAAAGGAATTCCGTCTTCACTAAAAATTCTATTCATTGTATAAATATACGGTACTAGACTATGTCGAAATCTTAAAAATTCATTCATTGTCTCATGAACAATGGAATTATATCTCCAAGGTTCCTTTCCATTAAAAACACTTGATGAACTATGAAGCCTCATAATTGGAGAAAATACTCCAAATTGGAGCCATCTTAATGCCATCTCATCATCTTTTACACCCAGCATATGTCCTCCAATATCATGACTCCACCACCCATATCCTGCATTAGATGCATTAGCTGTAAAGTAAGGCTGAAAATCCAAAGACTCCCAAGTTATAATACTATCTCCTGAAAATCCCACAGGATACCTATGACTCCCTATTCCTGCATATCTAGAAAAAGTAAGTGGTCTCTTTCCATTACGTTTATTGTCCAAAAAGTGATAATGGTTAAGCATCCATAATGGATCAAGACCTTCTATCTTTGAATTATTGCCTTGCTGCCAGTCAATCCACCAAAAATCTACTCCGTTTTCTTCATTTGGATGGTGTGCATATTTAAAATAAGCTTCCAAAAACTTTGAATTTGAAATATCAAACTCAATATTTTGTCCGTTTAAATAATCTATATTTAGATGTTTCGCCATATCAGTATACATTTCTTCATGGGCCCTTATTCCATCAGCTGGATGTACGTTTAATGTGACTCTCAAGTTATTTTCATGAAGCCACTTCATAAATCTCTTAGGGTCTGGAAATAGCTCTTTATTCCAAGTGTATCCGGTCCATCCACTTCCATACTTAGGATCTATATCTACTAGATGCCAGTCCATATCAATTACAGCTACTGAAAATGGTACTTTCTCTTCTTTAAATCTATCTAATAGTTTCTTATATTCTTTCTCATTATACCTATAGTATCTACTCCACCAATTTCCTAATGCATATCTAGGTAGAAGAGGAGTATTCCCGCATAGTTTGAAAAAGTCTTTAAAGCACTTAATATAATCTCTTCCATATCCCAAAAAATAAATATCTGTTATTTTTTTTTTCCTTGTCTCAATCCATCCATCTTCTGTTAAAATTAACGATTCACTATCATCTATAATAGAAAATCCATCTTTTGAAATTAGACCTCTTTCCAAAGGAATTGCGCCATCAACTCCATCCAAAGTTCTTGCTGTACCTTTTAAATCATTAATTTCTTCTCCGTAATGCCAAATACTATGATAATTACTTATATTCCCTCGCACTGTTATAGTTAATCCATTCTTTGAAAATTTCTTTTTATCATAGATTAAATGAATATGATCAGTTATTATTTCTAAATTTTCCTCTTCATCAATTAATTTAAAACTTTGTGATATAAAATTTCTATTTAGCACTCTCTGAGTTGCTCTATCTTCAAATATTCCTTTATCATCATATTCTAGTCTTATCATTTGAGATGTTAATACAGTAAATCTATATTTATCTCCTTTTACAACATTGTTATTATTACAAAATGGACTTGTATCAATTCTATATATATCCTTCATTATACTATGTCCTTTCTTTACTTCTTAAAATACTCTATTCCTTAACCGATCCCATAACCATTCCTGTAACAAAATATTTTTGTAAGAACGGATATATAATTAGCAATGGAATAGTTGATACAACGATTTTAGCTGCATTTAATGTTTTGTTAGAAATATCAGCAATGCTTTGTAACTGAGCCGGATTTGTCACCTTTGTAATATCCACTGTTAATTGTTGTATATAAGTTTGCAGTGGATAATTTGCTGCCTTATTTATGTACAATAATCCACCAAAGAAATCATTCCAGTGTCCAACAATGCTAAACAATGAAATTGTTGCTAATGCAGGAAGCGAGATAGGAATATATATCTTAAATAAAATTTGCCATTTATTACATCCCTCTAATTCTGCCGCTTCTTCCAATGATTTTGGTACACTCTTGAAAAAGTTCATTAATAAAATTACATTAAATATAGGCACAGCACCTGGTAAAATTAGAGACCAGATAGTATCTAATAAATGTAGATTTTTTACAGTAATAAATATTGGTATCATTCCACCTGAAAACAACATTGCAAATATCATAAAATTCATATAAATATTTCTAAAACGAAATTCTCGTTTACTCTTTGATAATGGATATGCCATTAAAACTACCAATATTAAATTTAATGCTGTTCCAAGAACAACTCTTAACACGGAAATACCAAAAGAACGCCAAAATTGACCCTCTTTCAATAATGTTTTATAGGATGATAAAGTAAAATCTATTGGAAGTAATCCCACTAAATTTCCCGCTGCTGCTGACTTATTACTAAAAGAAATAGCTACCATATTTATGAGGGGAAACAGGCAGGCAGCTGTAATTATTATTACAACACCCCATATAATTACATCAGCTAGCCTGCTTCCAAACTTTTTTGACTTTAACATAATACTCCTCCTTTAAAAGATTTGCATATTAGCAACTCTTTGAGATAATTTGTTAGCAGACAATAATAATATACATCCAACTACTGATTTTAACAGTCCTACTGCTGTCGCAAAACTATACTGCATTCCTACTAACCCTACGCGATAAACATATGTATCAATAATATCTGCTGTTTGATAAACAATCGGATTATATAAATTAAATACTTGATCAAAGCCAGCATTTAAAATATTTCCTAAATTCATTGCTGTCATAAGCATAATTATAGGCATTATACCAGGCAGCGTCACATGTATTAGCTGCTTGAATCTATTTGCTCCATCTATAGCCGCTGCTTCGTATAACCCAGAATCAATGCCGGTTAATGCCGCTAAATATACAATTGATCCATAACCGAATTCTTTCCATACATCTGTTCCTATTAATATAGGTCTAAACCAGATATTACTTGCAAGAAATAATGTTGGTTCATATCCAAACAATTTCAAAAATGCATTAACTGGGCCATCAAAAGAGAAAATATTGGCTACTACTACTGCCAAGACTGCCCATGATAGAAAATGTGGTAAATATACAATAGTTTGAATGGTTTTCTTAGCCCATTTTTTTCTTATTTCATTTAAAAGTAATGCAAATATAATTGGTATTATTGTGCTTAAAATAATTTTTCCTATAGCAATAACTAGTGTGTTTCTTAAAATATTCATGCTATCCGGTATTTGAAGCATATATTTAAAATTATCTAATCCTACCCACTTAGAACCTAGTATTCCTTTTGCGGGTAAATATTCTTGAAAAGCCATTACTATACCAAACATAGGAACAAAACTAAATATGAGTAAAAATATCATACCAGGTGCCATCATAAGATGATAATTCAATTGTTTCTTCCCCTTTTTCATCAATCTTCCTGCCTTCCTTATCCATAAAGTAAAATGTTAATTCTTCTATAATAAGTTGGATGCAAATACTATTTGCATCCAAAACATGCTGTAAAATTAGTCTTTATTTTTTAATAGCATCTTCAACTTCTTTTGTAATTTCATTTCCGCCCGTACTCTTCCAAGTTGAAACAAAATCATCGAAAGAATCTATTGGAGCTTCACCTGTTACAATTTTTAAGAAGGTTTCATCTTGTAACTTTTGTAAATTGGCCCATTTTAACTTCATAGTCTTTGTCTGACCAAAAAATACTGGATTAACTTCATTTATCTTAGTCTCACTCATTAGCTTTGGAGCAATCATCCTTGACGTATAACCACTCCATGCATCAGCACTTGGAGAATTTGAATTTGCTAAATAATCTTTACACTTTTCATAGTTACCCTTATCAGCTCCTAAAGATTCTGGATCCTTTTCACCTTTAAGTGCCAAGTCAATATTTTTATACATATCAATTGTTGCATTATAATCATTAATAAGAATACCTACCGGTCTTACACCTGAATCAACACCCTGCTTTATATAATCCATAAGTTCTTGTTTTCCATAGTCTTCATATACCATCTTGTCATTAATAACGCTAGCTACCTTTAGCAATAATTCTGGATGTTCAAATCCTTTTTTAACAACATAAAATTCACTTGACGGATTTTGTGTATAAGTTGTATAAGACCCATCTGAATTTGTTGGTATTATATAAGGAACCCATTGTGCACTTGGATTTAGCTTCTTAGCATCATTTAATGGATAATCAGGTGCCCACCATGGTCCAAAGAAAGCGCCAGCTTGACCATTAACAATAAGTGAAGTAACATCATCGCCTTGTCTTACTGCCATTTGTGGATCGATTAAACCTTTTTTAAACATTTCAGCAACTCTTGTTAATCCCTTTTTCATATTGCTAGTTGTAGATCCAAATACAACTTTTCCATCCTCTTCAATCCATTGTCCTGGAAAAGCATTGTACATTCCTAGAACATTATCCATCTGGAATAGTCCTCCATAAACTCCTCCTATATTAGAAGAAGCTACAAGGCCAATTGTTTTTCCAGCTCCATTATTTCCTGGATCTTTTGTTACAAACTGCTGTAAAATATTTTCCACATCATCCATTGATTTAGGTGCTTGCAATCCCAATTTATCCATCCAATCTTGTCTAACCCAAAGCATTGTAGGCACATTAGCACATTGAGTAGATGGTAATGCCATAAGTTTTCCATCAAATGTAGCACTTTCTAATGCTCTTCCATTATACGAATCATACATTTGTTTAATTTTATCTGTAGCACAGTTTTTGTAAGCATCAGTTAAATCTGCTATCATATCGCCATCTACTAATTGCTTTAATGTTGTTGCATCAACTTTCATGATATCAGGTATATCGCCTGTAGCAACCGCCATTGATACCTTTTGATCATATGGATCTCCATTCGCTGCCTCAAATTCATCTTTATTCTGAACATTTAATACATCTTTTAAATATCTTGTATATGCATTATTTTCATAGGTATCCCCTTCTGGAAGACGTGGACTTCCAGGTGTATTTTTACCTATGGTGTAAGTTACCAATTCATCGTATTTTCCATAAGGTGTAGTTACTGCCTCTGACTTATCTTTCGTTTCAGTCGTGGTCGCACCATCTTTATTTCCGCACCCCGTAAAGAACATAGCAATTGTAATAACTGCCATTCCAAAAGTTGTCATCCTTTTCATTGTTCGCGTTAAATTTCTTTTTAACATCCCCATAAGCCTCCTAATTCATTTAAAAAATAATACTCTAACTGTAACTAGCTTTGGTTAAGTAATTTATACTGAAATTATAGCATTCAAGTAATTATCCGAATATACTAAAGATTTTTGATTTATATCAATTTTTTATGAATATGTAAACAAATACAAAAATCAAGCTGTTTTAAAATGGAATTTATACCTCCATTTTAAAACAGCCATTCATATAGTTAATCATTAAATTTATTTTTGTCTATTTCTACCGGGATTCTCATTATCGCAACAGTTTTTTCATTTGGTATACTTATAAATTTCAAATCACAATTTTCACTATAAGTAAGTTTAATTCTATCATAAACATTTTTTACTCCATAACCTTTTGTTCTGGTTGTTAAAATTCTTTCACAAATTTCAGGCTTCATTCCCACTCCATTATCTTCAATTTCAAATACGATATCTGTTCCTTTTTGATGTGCAGATATTCTTAACTTACCTCTATTATTTCTTTTTTGATCAATGCCATGACATATCGCATTCTCAACTAATGGTTGTAGTAATAAATTAATCATATAGTATCCATTAATTTTATTATCAATATCAAAATCCACATCAAAATTATAATTATGCATCATAGATTGGATCTTAACATATGCTTCTGTGTTACTTAATTCATTTTCTACTGTTATGATACTACTTCCTTTATTTAAAGATGTACGATAAAATGTTGATAATAGCTGAGCCATTTCACTAATTTCATCTTCTCCTGATCTAATTGCCTTCCAATTAATCAAAGACAAGCTATTATAAAGAAAATGTGGGTTTATTTGAGCTTGTAGTGCTTTCATTTCATATTTTCTTTTGGATATTTCGCTCTTATATACTTCTTGTATTAAAGTTTTTATTCTTACTATAAGCTTATCAAAACTATTAATTAAAACACCAATTTCATCTTCCGAATTACTTTCTATTGTAACTTCCAAATGATCCATATTCATTTCCTTCATATTTTTAGTTAATTTTTCAATACGGTTTACTATTACATACGAAAGCCAATACCCTACAACTAAAATTATTAGAACGCAAATCCCCATCATAAAAAATACAGTATAAATAATATTTTTAGATGATTCTACAATTAAATGCACAGGTTTGTAAAGATAAGCAGTCCATCCAAGATCTTTCATATCCATTTTTATTAAAATATACCTTATATTATCATAAGTTATAGTATCTCCATCTATCTTCTTTAATTCAGCACTTGGCAATAAATAGTCTTTACCATCATCATAGCTTCTATTCTCAAATACAACTTCATCGTTTTTATCTACAACATAAATTCCACAATTAGTGCTTGATATATTATACAATGGCTGAAAAAAATTTTTAAAATTTATTTTTACATATAGAATATTTTGTATCTCATTATATCCTTTATTAATAAACTGAACCGCTAAAAAAATATTTTTTTCACTATCAATGAACCACTGAGGTTTATATTTTCCTAATACTTCTTTATACCAAATGTTATTTTCAATAACATCCATAGGTACTATATAATCAGAATGCTTTACTATATTATTATTAGTATATACAGTTATTTGTTGTATATCATTATGTAAAGCTCTTAGCATATCAATATATGGATCCAGCATATTATGAAACTTATAATACATTTCATAATAACTTTTATATTCATGATTAATTACCTCTAAAATCATTGGGTTAAATGTAGTATAGTCCAGTATATTACTATACACATTAGCTGAGTTTTCGATTCCTATAACTGCTTCTGAAAAAGACTTCCTTAAATTCTCTCTTTCTTGATCCAAAAGTAAATTTTTCGTTTGCTGATAACAAAATAAACCTAAAATGATAATTGGAATAATACTAACTAAGAAGTAAGTCAAAATTATTTTATATCGAAATTTTAAATTTAGAAAAAATCTTTTTAACCTATTCATTATTTTCATCCTTTTGTCTATATTTTTCAGGTGTCAATCCATAAAATTCTTTAAAACTTTGACAAAAATATGATGTATTGCTATATCCCACAATATTACCAATCTCTTTAATTCTTACATTTGTATTTTCTAACATATCTTTTGCCTTTTCCATACGATAATTTTTTATAAATCCATTAATGCCCACGCTTGTCTCTTTCTTAAACATGCTACTTAAGTAGCTTGGTGTCATATATACATATTCTGCTAATATATCAAGAGATAAATCCTTTCCATAATTTTCATAAACATATGACTTGACTAGCTCTATTTCATGCCTATAATTAAAGGCTTCTTTAGGAAATTGTTTTTCCATATTATCTATAACATTATTCAACATCTTCCTTATTTCCTGTATTGTCCTGCTAGAATAAATCTTATCTATTTCCTCATTTAAATCCATTTCATTTGCTTCTTTCATTTCATCACATATATTTCGATAAATGTTTGAAAGAATAGACTTTACATATATTGGCGAAAAATCACTTTGCGCTGAAAATTTTTTTATTAAAAGATTAATACTAGATTTCAAACTACAAAAATCCTTAATTTTTATATAATATTCTATATTTTTAAGTATAGTACTATCGAACTTTTCATCTGTTGATTCCAATATCATATCTACCTTTTTAGAAAAAATATATTTATTTGATACAAAAAAACGTTGCTCCATAATATGTTCCATATTCGAATATTCTTCTGAAATCATAGAAGGTGATGTAAGTAAATTACTAATAGAAAAATAGCAATCGACTTCATATTTTTCTGATATCATATTATGTATTTTTATGCAAGCATTTTTTAAGATAATTTCATCTACAAACTCACACAAAAAAAATATTCCCTGATATGGATTTAAATTCAAATAATCTGCTTTATCCTGAAAATCATCAAGAATTTTTTTTATAAATTCTTGATGATTATTAAAGAAATCTTTATCGAATTCCATTAAAATCATTCTCTTATACTTATTTATAAAATCTGTATAATTATCTAAAGAAAATCTCTCCCTAATATTCTCTACAGGAATTCCACTTATTATTTTTAATAAAACATGTTCTTTTTCAGTGAAATTTCTCCTTTCTTTGTCTCGCTTTTCTTTATTTTCATGTTCTATTTTTTCAATAACACTTTCGATTGTTTTTTTAAATTCTGCCTGGTTTATTGGTTTTAATATATAATCATTTACACCAAGGCTTATTGCTCTTTTTGCATACTCGAATTCACCAAAGCCACTAAAAATTATTATCTTTAGATCTGGATATATTAATTTAGCGTTTTGTGATAATTCAATTCCATCCATAAATGGCATCCTTACATCAGTTAATAAAATATCAACTAAATTTTTTTTCAAATATTCTAATGCTTCTTCTCCATCACTACATTCTTTTATATCAAAGTCAAAAGAAAATTTCTTGATTAAAAATATAATACCATCTCTCTCAATAAATTCATCATCAACAATTAAGATTTTAAACATAAACTTTCCCCCATATCTCCTTTTAAATTTTAATAAACGATTATTTCTATACATACTAAATAGATCCGAAATGATACTTAGCATTGCATTAATATAATATAACAAAACTCTACGTAATCGTTTAACCACATTGTTAATGTAACATATATACATTTTTTTGTCCATATCACTATTCAAAGCAGCGGCATTTTAAATAGGATTCTCCTCCACTATATTCTTAAGCTATTTGTGTTGTTATGATTTGAAATCCTGATTACTTTGTCTTAGTTTTAAAAAACGAAAATATTGATTTCTTTATCTTAACTTTTTTTCCAACGAAATTTATAACCTCATTATTGATCAGCTTTTCAGAGCTCTCTTCAAAGATATTTTTATTTATTATTTCATTATTATTATTATCTAATGTATTTATAGCTTTTCTGATGCCAGTAGTTCTGTTATCTATGTCATGAGCATCAGAACCAATAAAATTATATATATTATTCTCTAAAAATATATGTGTAGTTTTTCTATAAACTAACATTTGTTCACTATAAATTATCCTTGTCTTCATCATTTCCATAATAATAAGAATATTTTCCTCTTGTATTCTCCACCGCATGCAATACTGTTCCTATAATATTAGCTCCCACTTTATCCAAAAGATTTTTTGCATCCATTACTATATCTCTTTTCGTTTCTCCCGCCCTTATAACTAAAATAGTCCCATCTACCTTTGTGGATAATATTTGTGCATCTGTAACTGCTTTAAGCGGTGCCGTATCCAAAACCACTATATTGAATTCTACTTTTAATCTTTCTATTAAATTGCTCATAGCAGAAGATGATAACATTTCTGATGGATTTGGTGGAATCTTCCCTGATGTTAAAAAATAGAAATTATCATTCCTTTTTTGTACTGCTTCTTCAATGGCAGCCTTTCCAAGAAGAACTTCAGAAAGCCCAATCAAATTTGAGACTTTAAAATTTTTATGAACTGAGGGTTTTCGTAAATCGCAATCTACTAGTATCACTTTCTTTTCATTTTGAGCAAAAGATGCAGCAATATTTCCTGCAACTGTTGATTTTCCCTCTGCCATTTCTGCACTAGTAACAGCTATTGTTCTTATTTCCTTATCAAAGGAAGAATATTGTATATTAGTTCTCAATGTTCTATAAGCTTCTGCAACTATAGATTTAGGTTTATCTTCTACTATGAAGCCGGCATGAATTCTATTATCAACTACTGTTTTCTCTAATTTATATCTTTTCATTCTATCTGCTTTATAACTCCTCGCTTCTTCTAATTTATATCTTTTCATTATTTCTAGTGTATAGCCTTTTATTTTCTCTAGTAACGACATGATTTCACACCTTCCTAACATCAAAATAAATTTGCTACATTAATAATCACAAAGTACAACTTGCATTTGTTTACAAATAATTTATTAACATAACCTTCATTTTTTAAGAGTAGATGATTTATTTCAATTATCTAGCACATTAATTGATAAAAAATAGGATTTCTATCTCCGCTTTTCCTGTTAATTCACATCACTTACCTTCTTTAAATAAGTCAGGAATAACGCCTAGAACTGGTAATCCTAAAATCTCCTCTATTTCTTCCCTAGTTTTAAAAGTATTATTAAAGAACTCTAATAAGAAACTTGCTCCGACACTGCCTATCAGACCAAGCAAAAGGCCGACTCCTATATACATCTTTTTATTTGGACTGACTGGTTTTTGAGGTACCTTAACACTTTCTACAACCTTTACGTTACCATTTGGTATAAACTCTCTAGATGATTTTATAAACTCATTTGTAACTGAATTCACTACATCCCCAGCTAATGCTTGGTTCGCACTCACGTAACTAATCTCCAATATTTGTGTATCCGTTCTTGGCGTAACTGATAAATTATCAAGAACATTTTCTGAATTTAAGTTTATATCACTTGAGTCTATGGCCCTTTGTACTAAATCATTGGTCTTTATTATTTCTGCATAAGTCTTTATCAGTTTTTGATACATTTGTACATCATTAGTGCTATAGTTTTGATCCTGACCATTAGTATTTTCTTTTCCTATAAAGACTTTAGTATTTGCTTCATATTTAGGTGGAATTATAAAATAACTTATAATTAAAGCTAACAATGTCGTTGCTAATGTTACTAAGAGTATCATTTTCCATCTTTTTATTATTGGATTTGCTATTTCATCAATTCTTATAATATCGTTATTCATCATTTAAACTTCTCCATATACAATAAATTTTTCAATAGTCCTAAATACAATAATTATATTTTTAGTAATTTCCTTCTCTTTCATTCATATTTTTAAAATAAAAAAATCCTAATGGAAAATTTCCACTAAAATTACTTTTAAAAATAAAAACTAGGCTAAAACCAATAGTTTTAACCTAGCTAAGATATTTCCTTCTAAAGTTTTAGGGAGTAATTTTACTCAACAATGCGTTTTTTCTTAAGTGTCACAAGTTTTCTATGCTTTCCATTTTTAGATCTTGGTTTGATATTCAACAAATCTAATACAAACATTAAAAGAGGCACTCCAAGTAATAACCCCCAGACTCCCATAAAATGCTCTGATACTAAAAGTGTAATAAATACGACAAAGACTGGCAATTCAGTTTTATCTGCCATAAACCTAGGGTTCAATACATAACTCTCAAGTGCATGTAAAACTGCGATAATTATAAGAATATATAAAATCATTTTAAAACCGCCAACTGTGTATGCTATTATACTTAAAGGTATTAACGATGCAATTGTTCCTGCGACTGGGACTAGGCTAAATAAGAAAATCATAACTCCAAGGCCTAAAACTTGCGGAAATCCCAATGCAAAAAGAGATATAACAGATAAAATACTATTAACAAATGCAATAATTATTTGAGCTTGAATTACTTTTCCAAATGAATTCAAAAAATTTATTCCAAAATCTTTTGTATACCTATATAATATGGCAATCTTACTATCTTGAAACTCTGAGAAAAATTCTTTGATTTTCTCTCTTTCAACCATAAAAAAGAGGCTTAATATTAAAGACACAAATATATTAAAACTCCAAGTACCTATATTTGAAGCATATTTCAAAAATTGATCAAATTTCAATAAATCATTTATTTCAGAATTCTTAAAAAATGACATGAAATCAACCTTTCCAAAGTATGGTACAATGTACGTAGATAAAACTTCCCCACCAATATCTCTAAAATCAAATCTAGATATTTTCATCCCAATCTCTGTAAGCTGTCTAATAATTATTGGTATATACCTATAACTTGCAAAGATAATAATAGATGTCATGAATATGTATAAAAATAATGTTACTATTATCGGTTTCACCTTTATAAACTTATCTAACCGTTTCGTAATTCCTACTTGTAGACTGTATGCAATATATGTAAAGAAAAATGTAAGTAAAAATAGATTAAGCATTGATCTTAATATATACATAAAAAATACAATAATAAGAAGAACGCAAATTCTTCTGACTATATCTTTTTTAAATAGTTCTCTTAAGAAATTCACATCTTATTCCCCCTTCTAGTAATTATTATATCCTATAAATCATATGCTTAAAACAAGAAATTCCAATAAACCTTTCCATATTAATAAATTTAAATAAAATAATTATGCTCTGGAACCATTTACCTTAACATTTTAATAAAATCTTAATAAATTGCAATTATTTTGTAAGTTGTTTGTAGTATAATATAAGTTATCGGATAATATTAAATAATCTATTCTACTTTACAAAAACCATATCTATAGAGTAGGCATAAAGGAGGATAAGATGAAAAAAAATAATAGAATTGGGGCGATAGTGGCTTCAGCGCTACTTATTACGTCAATATGCAACTCAGTACCAGCATTGGCGGACCCTAATGATAGTAATCTAACGCTTGAACAAGCTATACAAAACATACAGGAATACGATAACGAAATTGAATATAACATGGGTAAGTTAAATCAACTAAAAGAGCAAATTCTTGAAAAAGAAAATGATATAAAAGATAACCAAGTTAAGCTTGATTTAACCCAAACACAATTTACTGAAAGAGAAAACCAGTTATCTGAACGATTAAAGGGCATTCAATTCAATGGAGGCTTTGAAGCTACACCATTACAATATTTAGACGCCTTATTTTCTTCAGGTGATATTTTAGATGCATTAAAAAGAGTGTCATTGATTTCTCAAATTTGTACAAGCGATAAAGATTTAATTTTAGAAACAAAAAAATCAGAAGACAATCTTTTAAACATTAAAACCACTATAGAAAAAGAAAATCAAGAATTACAAACTGATAAAGATGATGTCGAAAAACAAATTAAGGACTTGGAAGATAAAAAAGATACTCTCTTAAAATATGTACAAGATAATAACGCACTATTAACAGGGGATATAGGAATCACTATTCCTGTAACATTACCTTCTGATATTACAGATCAGGCTAAAGGAGTTATAGAAGAAGCAGAGAAATATTTGAAAGTTCCATATTTGTGGGGAGGGGAATCTCCTGAAGGGTTTGATTGCTCCGGACTTATGCAGTATGTCTTTAATTCTAAAGGGATCGCTATACCAAGAACATCACAAGAACAGCAAAGTTTTGCCAAGCCTATTAGCATGGCAGAAATTAAACCTGGGGATTTAGTCTTCAATAAAGTTTCAGATTCAACTCATGTAGGTATGTACATAGGATATGATATGTATATTCAAGCTCCCCATACTGGCGATGTCGTTAAAATAAGTAAGTTAAGCACCTCAAATATGAAATATTTTGGTAGAGTTTTAAATTAATATTAACTTAAAACTTTAGTAAGCTAAGTACTAAATTAATACTGAGATGTATAAGATTAATTGCAACATATATCGAAAAATAAAATTATATACTATAAGCAAAGCAGCTAGTTTAATTAAAGAAACTAGCTGCTTTAATTTAGAGACATTCAAAAAATAACAAGTCAATCTGCCAAGCCTATTTTTCATCATACTGCTTCAGCAGATTGTTCTAATAGACCCGCTATGAGATCAATCTGCTTTATTGTCTGATGAAAAATAATCATTGCATTTTTAACTCGTTATTTTCTTTCATGTCCCTTATAAATTTTCATAAGATAATATATTGTAATATTTTAGTATTTATAGAATATATATAAAATGGTATAATTTAATCGAATACATAATTATTGTGGAGGCGATTTATCATGAACAAAAATGCAAAAAAAATTATTATATTTACCGTTATAAGTACAGCTTTTTATACATGGATGCCATCAACTATGAGCATAGGAGAAAAATGCGCTTATGCATACTCTGGAGATGAAATAACATCTTTAGATCTAACATCAGAAGGCTCTATTTTGTCAATATACAATAGTATAACTCGCAAAGGAGATTATAGAGTAAAAAAAGGCGACAAAATTCCAGTAGTTATATATTCAAAAATTCCTTCTAATAAAACTAGCTTTAACTTGAGCACCATTGAAACTAAGGCCGCTGATATAAGAGTCTTTGTTGGAAATGAAAATATAAAGCTAAGTGATATCTATGGTAAAATAAATATCGCGGAAGGTCAAAGCAAGACTATTTATATAAGACTTTATGATTCTAAAAACGCCTCTGATAGCAATTATTCCCTAGAATATGAACTTGTTGTAGAAAGAGCAATGAATGATGAAGATAATATTATTGATGCCAATACTGAAGAAACTACAGATGATAATACAATAACTCTAAAAAACTATGACGATATTTACTTAAATCGATTAGTTTTATTTGATCCTAACAATAATAAAATCGATTTCTCTTTTGATAAGACAGAACCTGTGCAAAATATAAATGTTGATGAAAATATATCTTACATTAATGTTAAAGCTGTTCCGGAACAACAAAGCTATAAATTATCAATTAATGACAAAGATTTAGATCCTAGTGATGATAAAGATACTAGACTCGTATCTTTAGATGAAGGAAAAAATATTATAAAAATTAGAATTATAAATTCTGATCATAAAACTAGAGAATACTATTTAGTTGTGACAAGAGGAAACAGTTCGCAAGTAGTTTCAAATAATAACACTACTGCAACTAATCAGAACTCTCAAACTGTACAAGCAGAAGCTTGCTGGCAATATAGAAAAGCTGATGGCACCCTAGCTGTAGGGTGGACATTAATCGGAAATGACTGGTATTACTTTGATGCAAGTGGCGCAATGAAAACAGGCTGGATAAAAGATTCTTCTGGAAAATGGTATTATCTAAGAGAATCAGGAACTATGGCTAAAAATACCACAATTGATGGATATAAATTAGGTCCTGATGGGACTTATACTAAATAATCCTTTTAAAATAAAAAAACTAGCAGCTAATCTTGTGCATGATACAAGAGATAGATTGGGAACGTAGATAGTTTTGTGTAGAAATAAAGAAACAAACTATCTACTCAACCTTATATTCTATTATTTATAACCTTATTAACATAATCCTTAAATTCTTTTTTGAATCTATCAACAGAGAATTTTTCGCTATATTCCTTTATCTGTTGCCTATCATATTCAACTCCATATTTTTCAAACTTCTCTACTGCCTTAATTAATGATTCAACACTCTGTTCCCTAAAAAGTATACCCGTCTTTTCATCCAATACAGTATCTAAAGCTCCTCCCTTCTTATATGCTATAACAGGTCTTCCTGATGCTTGGCATTCAACAGGAGTAAGTCCAAAGTCCTCTTCCCCTGGGAATATAAAAGCCTTACACTTACTATAGTATTCTCTAATTTCTTCATCAGTCAATCTACCTAAAAATTTAATATTAGAGCTTGCTATCTTCTCTATATATCTACGTTCTGGTCCATCTCCAATAATAATTAAAGGTAATCCCAACTTATTGAAGGCTTCCACTGCTAAATCAACCTTCTTATATGTGACTAATCTAGATACAATTAAATAATATTCCTCATTTTTATCATTAATATTGTATAAATGGGTGTTAACAGGTGGAAATATAACTTTCGATTTCCTCCTATAGTATTTAGAAATTCGCCCTGCAATATAATTAGAATTAGCAATAAAATAATCTACCCTATCAGCTGCTAACCTATCCCACATTCTTAATTTATGAATAAACATAGAAATAATAAGTTTTTTAAGCTTACCCATGTTCCTTGTATACTCATAGTAAAATTCCCAAAGATATCTTGTAGGAGTATGACAATAACAAATATGTACTGCGTCCGATCTTGTTATAACTCCTTTAGCGCAAGCTGTAGATGAACTTATAATTAAATCATATTCTGTTAAATCTAATTCTTCAAAAGCCATCGGCATTAAAGGCAGATAATCCTTGTATCGTTTTTTAGAGAAAGGAAGTTTTTGAACAAATGTAGTCCTTATATCGTAATTTCTGAATCTATCAGGCATAGTTTTCTTATCATAAACTAAACAATAAATAGGTGCTTCCGGAAAAATTTCGTGAAAAATTTCAGTAACTCTTTCTGATCCACCATATATAGTAAGCCATTCATGAACTATTGCTACTTTCATAAAAATAATTCTCCTTGTTATTACATTATGTATTATATGCTAGTTATCTATTTTTTTAATATATGAATTTTTATTATAATGTATCTAAATACAAAGAATAAGTTTTCTTTGCAGTCTTTTTCCAATCAAATGATTTTATTCTCTCATTAGCTTTTTTAATTAATTCTTCTTGAAGATTTTTACTATGTAATATTTGTATAATTTTATGTCCTATATCTTCTAATTCATTAGGATTGCAATACATTGCTGCATCAAAACAGATTTCTTTAAAAATTTCTATATCTGAGACAAGCACAGGTATCGCTCTCCCCATGGCTTCTAATGGTGGAAATCCAAACCCTTCGTATAATGATACTGATACAAATAAATCTGCATTTTTATATAATACTTCAAGTTCCATATTACCAACAAAATCCGTAAAAACAACTTTATCTTGAATCCCTAATATTGCAACCTCATTAAATACCTCATCATACATCCACCCTTTTTTTCCTGCAATGACAAGTTTATATTCTGGAATTTTATCTTTTATGTAATTAAATCCTTGAATTAGTTTTTTAATATTTTTATGTGGAGCTATAGTTCCAACATATAAAATGAACTTGTTACATAATATATCAAATCTTTTTAATATTTTAACTTCTTCATCATAACCTATATGAACTTTAGGTATTTCAATGCCCTCATAAATAACTTCAATTTTATTTTCTATCTTAGGATAATAATTTAAAAGCTCCCTTTTTGAAAATTCCGAAACACAAATAAGTTTGTCTGCATGAGCAATAGTATTCCATAATAATATGTTTTTAGTCACATTTTGCATAAATGTACGCTTATCTCTCATAGTATGCATAGCCATATCATGAATAGTAGCTATTTTTTTACCTTTATATAATATAGGCGTTGCATAATCAGGAAAATGAATCAAATCGTAACCTTTATATAACTTTTGTGCTGTTAATTGCTCATATATTATTCTATCCTTGCTTCCATTTATATCCTTATTGCTAAACATTAAATGCTCTGAGTTTATTTGATTTTTGAACTCGTCTCTAACCAATATATCTACATCATAATTTTCTTCAATGAAAGTCTTTAAAAGCATATGATTATATTTAGAAATACCTGCACCATGACTTTCATAATGAAGTCCATTTAATAAAATTTTCTTCAAAATAAAATCTCCTTTAACATAAGATATATTATATTATAACAAAAAAGTGGCATATATAGCCACCTTCCAAAATTAAAGATATTTATGATTTTTTACTGATTTATACTTTATACATCATTTCTGAAGATTAAGTAATAATTTTAATATCTTACTACTTATTATACAAATCGCGATATATATTAACTAGCTTTTCTACCGAGCTTTCCCAAGTAAATTTTTTTGCTTGTTCATGCCCTTCTCTTATTAAATTATTCCGTAATTTTTTGTCAGCTAAAACCTTACTCATATATTTAGCAATAGACTTGATGTCCTTAGGTTCAACTAAAATAGCTGCATCACCTGCTACTTCTGGGAGTGAAGACACATTTGATGTAATAACAGGAACAGATGAAGCCATCGCTTCTAGTACTGGTATTCCAAAACCTTCATATAAAGATGGAAAAACGAATAAACTCGCCATATTATAAATTATTGATTTATCATTTTCATCAATATAATCAGTAAATATAACATCATCCTTTAAACTTAATTTATTGACTAAATTAAATATATTTTCAAAAAGCCATCCCTTTTTACCTGCTATGACTAATTTTATGTTCTGGTTACTCACAGTATTTTCTTTTTTAAATAGACTGAAGGCTTCAATTATAGATTCTATATTTTTTCTGGGCTCTAGAGTTCCCATATATAAAATATAGTCCTTTGGTAAAGTATATTTTACTCTAATTTTAGATTTTTCATCTTCTGAATAGTATTTATTAAATTTATCATATTCCACGCCATTATATACAACCTCTATTTTTGCTTCATCTACGCTTAAAAACTTCATAATATCATTTTTGCTACTTTCAGATACAGTGATAATTTTATCTGCCCTATTCACACTGTAATGTATATCACTTTTAATTCTTTTTAAATTTTTCTTATCCATAGTTTCCGGATAGAGCTCATAGGTCATATCATGAATTGTAGTTATTACTTTTCCTTCTATTCTAGGTGGAACTATAAAATTAAAAAAATGATATATATCAGACTGATCATTAAATAACCAGTTATACCTTATAGGTACATAATTCCACATTCTTCTGTACACACCATAAGGAAATAAGCTAAATATATTTTTATTAAAATTTAATCCATCTATGTCTTTTTCTATATTATTTCTGTTAATAAAATTAAATATATCTCCATATAATGTTATATAATTATATTCTTGCAAGCGTTTTGATAATTCGTATGTATAAATTCCTATACCTGATTTATTTTTTAGGCATGGTTGTAGTTCTAATGATATCTTCATATTTTGTCCCTTCATAAATCCTATAAAATTTAGTTTTTATTAATATCTCATTATCTACTTATCTACTTTTAAATATAAATAACTTACTAAAAAAATAATTCATTATTACAACAAAAACATTAGCTAATAACTTAGCAATAAATTCATCTAGTTTAAGTATTTCTACACATAGAAACATCCAAACTATAGTAAAAACAAGAGATAATAATCGTGCAATAAAAAAAGCAAATGCTTCTTTTATCACCAACTCTAATTTAATGTTTTTACTATTAAATACCCAAATTTTATTCGTAAAATATGCGAAAAGTACAGCCAATATCCATGCCAAAACGGTTGCTAAAATATATTCAACACAAAATACTTTATTGCTTATAAAGAATACTAATGCATCCACTAACGTTGTAAGAACACCAAAGATTAAATAACTTATTGTTTCTCTATTTACAAATTTAGTTGTAAATAAAATTAACCTATCCATCATTGTATTATTTCCTTCCATTATCTATAGTCATTTTTAGGCTGATCAATGTTGGTTTCTCTAACAATGTATATTGGTCTATTTTTAACTTCCATATAAATTTTGGATATATATTCACCTAAAATACCACATGACAAAATTATTATGCCTCCAATAAATAATATTAATGTTATCGTTGAAGCATAACCTGGTATATCTTTACCAGATATAATAGTTTTCATAATAATATATATAAGATAAATAAATGAAGATGCAGAAACTATACAACCTACAAAAGATGCAATCCTAAGAGGAAATGTAGAAAATGCTGTTATTCCATCTAATGCATACTTGAAAAGTTTCCAAAAACTCCACTTAGTTTGTCCTGCTGCTCTTTCTACATTTTCAAAATAAATCCACTTAGTTTTAAAACCTACCCAGCTAAAAATTCCTTTTGAAAAACGTTGTACTTCACCCATAGCAACTATAGCATTTACCATTTTGCGACTCATCATTCTGAAATCTCCTGCACCATCTGGCATGTCTACTTCTGATATCTTATTTATAAGGCTATAAAACTTTCTACTAAAATATGTACGAAGAGCAGGATCACCATTTCTAGTTCTATTAGCTGAACAACAATCATACCCTTCCTCTGATACTGCCTTGAGCATTTTTTCAATAAGAGTTGGTGGATTCTGCATATCTGCATCCATTATTAAGACATAATCTCCTACAGAATTCTTAAGTCCTGCATACATGGCTGATTCTTTACCAAAATTTCTAGAAAAAGATATGTATTTTACACATTCATTTTCCTTTGCATATTTTTTTAAAATATCAACAGTAGAATCCTTACTACCATCATCTACAAATATGAAATTAAATTCATATCCATATATTTCAGAAACAATTTTCTTAGTTTCAATGAAGTATATATCTAATACTTCACTTTCATTAAAACATGGTATAATTATGTCTACTATTCTTTCACCATCATATTTTCCCATAGTCTTCCCCAATCTCTTCATCAGATTTATTGTACTATTTTATTAATTACAATTTTAGTTAAAATAACATTTTCATCATTTCCATTAACCACTCTACATTCCAAATCCTGTATATCAGTTTCTAAATTAAATGTAAAAACTATTTTTTCATTATTTCTTTCGATTTCCTGTAAATTTATAGTTTTTTCACCTTGCTTGTAACACAAATCATATTTAACAATTTTGTTTAAATTTTCGCCCTCAATCACCACATTATAGGTGCCTTGTGCAATTTCCGAATATGGCCCAAAGGATCTTCCTTGTGGATTCAATATTCTTCCTTTGTCTGTATCCCTACCATAATTCATATACTTATCTTCTTTAGGTAAAATATTAATTCCTTGTTTTAATTTTTCTTCGTGTTCTTCTCTGTAATCATTCATATCAGTAAATTTTTCCTTGATTCCTACTATAATTCCATCTAGATTATAGTAACTTAATGGGTAATCCTTTAATGATTCTAATATATTTTGATCATTACCAAACACATAGATTGTATCATCTCTACATATTCCAGACTCTAATTGCTGTAAATATTCATCTTTAATTGCATTTACAGCTTTTGAATCCTTTCTAGAAACATATCCATCATTCATTGTTAAATTATTATCTGCAGCATATTTGCATAAACTCCACAATGACTTATCATTTTGAACTGTATATTTCATGAAAGCTATATGTTTATAATTGTTTTTTATTAATTTATCCCAAAGCGGAGACTTTATCTCTGAATTGTACTCAATATTATGTGAAAAGCGATCATACCTATCATTCCTAGTATTCGATAAATCTGACATTTGAATAATGACACAAATTAGAATAAAAATAATTGCTTGTTTTTTGACACTAATATTTAATATCTTTCTTATAGCATATATAACTATGAAATAACATATAGGCCACATAAATCTTCCTGTTGACCTAAATACATTTAAGAATTTTATTATTATTTTAGGATAAGGAATATTAAGTAACATTTTTCCATTTAAGCTAACTTGTGGACTTAAAGCTATAATAAAAAATATTATCATAGTTATAAATATTACGAATTTAATATAGTTATTTTTTATAAATATTGAAATTTTTTCATTTTTAATTTTAAGTACATTTTCAATATCAAAATATAATGCAACTATTAGAGCAATTATTACTCCTAATCCTATATATGCTAATCCTTCATATTGGCCCTCTGTTGCTGTAGGCAAATTAAATAGATATCTCGAATATCCTTGAGGATTAAATAATGCATTTATATTAGCACTATAAAATCCTAATCCAACGGTTTCATAATCAGCACTTCCATAAAAAGCTCCTAGTATAAACAATGTAATTAATGCTATAAATATTGAAGAACCCAAAACACTTATTACTCTAGCAATACTTTTATTCTCAAAGTAATCTATTGCTAAATAACATAGTAATAACAACATTGTAATAGCAAGAAAATACATATGTACATTTACGCATAAAAATACAATTATTGACCATGCCCCAATACTTTTCTTTATATCCCTAAACTTTGATTTATTAAGAATAATATATATACTTAGTAATATAAGCCAATGACCTGCTAAAGAAGCGTGTCCAAATAACCTATAAATCATTATTGGAGAAAGTAAAAATAACATTGAACTAGCTATACAAATTATATATTGTGCTGTAAATTTTCTTATAATAAGTGCACCTATTCCACCTTGAAGCATAAAACACAGAATGCCCCAAATCCCAAAGTATTGAAACGTTTGTGGTAAAATTGGAGATAGTATTTTAAATATAATAGACAATCCTGGTATTGTATCCATATATATTACTGAAACTTTATATGGGTAAATTAAACCATCAATAAGGCCAATAAACGGAAAACTCCAACTTGAATTTCTAAAAAACTGCCATCCAATATAATGCTGTGATAAATCTCCACCTTCCATTAACCAGCTATCATAAGTAACATCCAATACCCTTATTCCATAAAACCATATAAATACTAACGCTCCTAATAAACAACCTAATGCAAAAACAATGCGTTTATTCGAGTCTTCTTTATTAAACATATATTTTCTCCTTTATGTAATAAATTTATAGAAAACTAATTTTTAATTAACAAGATTCAAGTAGTTTATCTACTTAATCTTATTTACATAGTTAAAATTTTAAAGAATTTATTAAATCCTTCTCTACTATTCCAAGCTTATACAAATAGTCTGAAATTATATCTAGCGGATCATACAAATTATTATCATATGGGTTTTCTATAAAACTTTTATACATTAAAACATTTTCTTTTATATCAAAATTACTTTTAGCATATTCCATAGCATTTCTTTCATACTCTTTCATATTAATCTTCCCATTAATAATATCTATTATTGCATTTTTTATATTTTCAGTTTCGTTTTCCATACTAATTTTCAAGCATACTTTATTTGGATACTCAGAAAAAGTCCCCTCATCTGTTATAACAGCTAATTTACCCATACCTAAAATTCTATGAAATATTCCTGATGATTCCCCATGAGATGGATATCGCAAACTTAAACATATATCTGTTGCAAGCATATACTTTTTCAATTCCTCTAATGATAAATACCCTGTTATTTCAATATTATCTCTTAATCCGAATTTATCTACTAAGTCTTTTATATTAATTTCTTCTTCCACTTTTCCAGCTACAATATATTTAAATTTACATCCTTGTTCTTTTACTTTACTTAGAGCTTCTAATATTTGTGGAATCCTTTTAGTTCTTGTTGCAAAGCCAAAAGATGAAATTATCAATTCATTTCCCATACCTAGTTCTTTTTTATAAATTTCCTTAAGTTCGTCATAATTGTTATATATATCATTTGTATGATGATATATTTTAGCAATATTAAGATTATTTCTAGTTCCCTTTACAATCTGAAAACCTAGATCTGAATGAACAATAACAGCTTCTGCTGAATCTATTAATTTCTTATTTAATGGAAATCTTAATGGTTCATCCCATAGAGGAATACACTCTCCATTAAATGCACCTTCTGCTCTTCTTCGTGCTTCTTTTCCATGGCAATACTCAACAATATCCAAATACTTATCTCTATTATTATTTTTTAACGTCATTCCCCATATAAGACCTTCAATTGAAATATCATGCAATTCAACTATTCCTTTATATTTAAGCGCTAATTCGTATATCTTTCCATGACATTCTACATTATTCCCAATCTGATATACTATCATATCATATTGATTTCTTATATTTTCATCCTCTAGTTTCTCATATTTATATACTTTAAAATTTTCAGATATTATCTTATTTGAAGGGTTATTATGACTACTAAACAAGTCTATCTGGAAATAATCTTTCATTAATGGAAGTATTTCTTCACAAAAATCTGCAATTCCCGTTTTTTCTGGTGACAATGGAGTCACAAAAGCTATTTTCATTCCAACTCCTCCTACTCAAGTAATTTAACATTTTTGAATTTTTTGCTGTTTAGATCATACACCTAAACTTCCCAATAAATATTAGTTAATGCTTATTCTACTTATAGACGCTTCTTTACAACACCCATCAACATTAAGTAAATACTAATACCTTATTGATTCTGTCAATCTATCTATAACATTATCCCAACTTATGCCTTTAACAGCCTCATAACCTTCTATTCCCATGTCTTCCGCTATTCTTTTATTTTTATAAAGGAAATTTATTTTTTCTCCGAATTCCTCTGCAGTGTCACAAATAAAACCATTTCTGTTGTCTACTACAAATTCTAAACTTCCTCCTGAATCACTTGCTGTTAAAACTGGTTTCTTTGATAAAAATGATTCTATCGTAATATAGCCATAATCCTCATCTACTGGGGGAAACATAACTGCTAAAGCTTCCGCATATAATTTTATTAATTCTTCATCAGTGACAAACCCAGTGAACTTAACTCTATCCGAAACCCCTTCTTTTTCTGCTAACTTCCTTAAGTCTTTTTCCATTCCTCCAGTTCCTGCAATTATTGCGCTAATATTCTTATCACAAAACTTTAGAGCTTTTATGATAATATCAACTCGTTTTAATGGATCTAGTCTTCCTACTGACAATATGTAATTTCGAGATTTTTCAGTAAAATATTTACCTATATTTTTAGGTGGATGATATAATGGCTCACTTTGAATTTTATTATATTTATATAGCCTATTTGAAACATTTTTAGAATTTGCAAAAATCTTTTTTGACTCTAGCAAAGCCTTCTCATCTATCTTTATTACTTGATCTCTTATCTTTCTATGAAATCCATTGTTTAAATCAAAATCACTGTACTTTGTTCCATATAAATCATAAATAGGCCTATATTGATGCATAAGCCATGTAACCTTATTTTCATGTCTTACAAAATATGAAGGAAATTTCAAAGGAATAACTAAATCTATTTTTTCACCATTAGCCTCAGTTAAATCAATCATATTCCAAGTTAAACATTCTGTTATTAATCTTTCATTAGGATACCATTTAAAAGGTAAATTTATTAATTCCGTATCAAATCCTCTTGCTTCTAAATTATATCTCAAATTTTCAGCATGTATTTCTGCGCCCCCATACATAAATGGAGTTTTAGCTGAACACACCAGTACTTTCTTCTTTTTCATCACGATTTCTCCTTATTTTTCACCAATAATTGAATAATCTCTTGGTCCATATAATAATTTATTTAATCTATCTACAGCGGCATTTACATCCTCATCATTTTCGATTCCAATAGGATAAGGAATCTTTTCTTCGAATTCATTTAGATATAATCTATTTACCTTTTTGAATCCTGCTGACTCTGCTATATAAGTCAATTGTAGTGGATGTATTGGTTTTTTATGGCTTGGATCTACATAAAACGAATCCCCAAATATCCCCAAAGTTTCTGGGTTTTGAGTTTCTGCAATTATCTTTCCTCCATTACATAGTTTTTGTCTACATAAATTGAATAATCTAATTACATAGCTTGTTTCAAGATGCTCAACGACTTGCCCAATAAAAACTCCACCTAAGCTATTATCTTCCAAAGTATTTAAATATGATATTGCATCATCTAAAACAACATCCAAGCCTTTATCTTTACAATAGTCAACAAATTCTGGATATGCATCAACACCCTTACATGGTATATTGTTTTGTGATAGCATTGTTAAAAATTCCCCTCTACCGCAACCTATATCAAGAATCACTTTATTGGTACTATTAAAATACTGAAGATATATTTGTTGCTTTTCTACTACATTACTTTCTGATCCTCTAAACTTATTTTCAAAATCAAAATAATCAATTTCGTCATCAATTATTCTTTCTTTAATTTCACTATTAATTGAATCTATTAGGTTGCTATTATTTTTTTCACTATTTTCTTTATTATTAATTAGGTATTTCATTCTGTATCTTAGATATGTAATGTCTTCTTTATAATGATTTAAACTATTATTAAATCTTTCTTCCAATATCCCAATCTTATTATTAATGTTGTCCTCAGTCAATTTTATCAATGCATCTAACTCTTTATTTCTTATCTCTAGATCTTTATTTCTTATCTCTAGATCTTTATTTCTTATCTCTAGATCTTTATTTCTTATCTCTAGATTTTTATTTTTTACTTGTATCAATTCAATCTCTCTCTTTAGATTTTTGTTATTATCATATACAGTATTAATTTCTTGAGACATTTTTCCATTTATATTATTTAGTTCATTTATATAATCCCATGTAGAATTCATTGCCTTTACGATATATGCATTAAATTTATTCTGTTCTATTCCTGTATCCCTCACATACCATTTTAGTAGTTTTCTAGTAACTTTTTTTCCAAATACAAGTAATCTTCCAATAATCTTTCTATGAGAACGAATTTGAAAATCATAATCTATATTCCATAAAGAATTTATTAATATCACATTTTCCTCCAACTCATTCAATATTGATTTTCCGTTATCTATATTTGAATTTTTGTTGTTCTTATAATTAATATTTTCCTCTGCTTCTTTTCTTAATTTAATTTTTCTATATATATCATCTGAATAATCCATACCTTATCACAACCTCCAATCTATTTCACTCTAAATTCATGTTTTAATCTAAAAATCCCGCTATCTTTTATACTACTATATACACTAAACTCTTTTATTTTTCTTATGTAATCATATGGTTTTCCATACTCATCATGAAAAGCAATATCCAAAGTATATTCTCCTTCTAATAACTCAATCTTCTCTAAGAATATTTCTATAATTCCACTTTTATTAAGTTTAACCTTACTTGCATTATCAATATAAGTATTTGTCCCATAACAGTTAACCCCATCTTTTCTCATTATTCCAAATCCAACTACTGACTCTAACAGCTCATCATTTTTTCTAACATATTCTATAATTATTTTCACTGAATCTTCAGGTTTAAATATATATTTTTCTTCATTAGAATCACATTCTATTATTTTAACCAACCTGACTTCTACATCTCTATTACCTGTTCGATTTTCAAATTTCTGTTCATTCTCTTTATCTTCTGAATCTTCTTCCAATTCTGTTTCATGTTGTAATTTTGATTCTACATTCTTATTCATTATTTTGTCTAGATATTCTGCTATTACATCATGAGGAGTTCCTTCCAATTTCTTATATCCCTCATCTATCCATACCGCTTTATCACACAGTTTTTCTATAGAATTCAAATCATGTGATACTATTACAATAGTAGTTCCATCATTTTTAATTTCTTGCATTTTATTAAAACATTTTGCTTGAAATGATGCATCTCCTACTGCTAATATTTCATCTACTAGTAATACTTCTGCGTCTACATTTATTGCTACAGAAAAAGCTAACCTCATATACATACCTGATGAATATGTTCTTACTGGATTATCAATAAAATCCCCTAATTCTGAAAAATCTATAATCCTCTCTATTCTATCATCAATTTCTTTTTTCGTTAATCCAAATATCGAAGCATTTGTATATATATTCTCTCTTCCTGTCATATCTGGATGAAATCCTGCTCCCAATTCCAATAAACTAGATATTTTCCCTTTTATTTCTATACTGCCTTTGTCTGGATATATTATTTTAGTCATAAGTTTCAAAAGAGTACTCTTTCCAGATCCATTTTCACCAACTAACCCTACAACTTCTCCTTTTTCCACATTTAAACTCACGCCATTTAAAACTTTATGAATTTCATGCTTGTTCCTATTCTTAAATAATATCTTTTCTTTTAAAGTCGACCCTTTATCATAATATATTTTAAAACTTTTATATACGTTGTCTATTTTTATTACTTCCATACTATAACTCCTCTGCAAACTTTTTCTGAAGCTTCTCAAAAACAACATATCCAATTACTATTAACGCTATACTCCACGCCAATATAATCCACATATTAGAAAAATCAGGCATTTGTTTATAATATAATATATCTCTAAATGCTACAACTATCGGTGTCATTGGATTTATTTTAAATATTGGTTTAAAATTATCAGGAATCATATCTATGCCATATAATACTGGTGTAAGATACATCCATACCATAATTACAATTCCAAGTATGTGCTCCAAGTCTCTAAAGTAAACATCCAATGCTGAAAATATGAATGATAGCCCCAATGCAAGCAAATACTCTAATATCATTATAATTGGCAGAAGCAAAATATACCAACTAAACCCGATCCCACTAAATATTAAAGCAAAAAAAACAACTATCATTGTAAATAACATGTTCATAAAAGCTGCATTAACAACTGATATAGGTATAATTATCCTTGGAAAATAAATCTTCTTAATCAAATCCTTGCTTCCTATTATACTTGCTGAACTTCCTTGAATTGATGTAGCAAAAAAAAGCCACGGTACCAAAGCTACAAATAAATGTATATAATATTTAGGTACATCTGATCTCAATATTACTGAGAACACTATAGTATATACACATAACTGAAGTAATGGATTAAGAAATGTCCACAGGAAGCCTAATACAGAGCCCTTGTATCTTGTTCTTAAATCTTTTCTAACAAGGCTAAAAAGCATCTCCCTATAATTATATAATTCTTTTAATGAATTCATATTCTAAAATCCTTTCCCATTAAAAAAATATATAATACATAATTACTACTACATACTATATATTTTTATTTATTTCATTTATAATTACATTATTATTTGATCATATTTTTTATAAATATTCATTTCTATTACAAATTTTCAAGTTTTCTATTACTTTCTTTACTTCTTGTGTACTATCTTTACTTGCTATAAGCAAAGCATCCTCTGTATCTACCACTATTAAATCTTCTACTCCAATTGCTGCTATAAGCTTGTCTTGCCCTTGAATTATAGATTTTTTTGAATTTATTGTTATTACATTTCCTTTTATTACATTCCCATCTTCATTAGTTCTATTTATTCTTTCTAATGCAAGCCAACTTCCAACATCATCCCATCCAAAGCTTCCTGGAATTGTATATATATTACCTGCTCTTTCCATGATTCCATAATCTATTGATTCCGATTCAAATTTCGAAAACTCTCTCTCTAATATATACGCTTCTTCTTCCGAGCCTATAGTTTCATATATTTTTTCCAATCCTTCATATGTCTCAGATAATAAACTCCTAAAATTATTTAATATTGTCGAAGATTTCCATACAAACATTCCACTATTCCAAAGATATCTTCCAGATGATAAATACTCTTTCGCTGTTTCTAAATTTGGCTTTTCAACAAATCTTTTTACCCTATATATATTACTTCTTTTTATATCCTCTTCATCTCTTCCAAAATTTATATATCCATAGCCTGTCTCAGGATATGATGGAGTTATACCTATAGTAATAAGATTTTCGTCTTCCTTAGCAACTTCTATTGCTGCCTTTAATGTATCTATGTAAATTTCATTATATTTTATAAGATGATCTGATGGAAGTACTATCATTACTGCATCTTCATATTTTTTCTTAATATGCATTGCTGCAAGCCCTATGCATGGAGCAGTATTTTTAGCTACTGGTTCTAATAGTATATTTTCTTCCGGAATCCCTTCAATCTGCTCTAAAACCAAATTTTTATAATCCTTATTTGTTACTATGTAAACATCATCTATATCAACTAAACTTTTTAGTCTTTCTATCGTAAGTTGAATCATTGTTTTTCCATCATCAGTTAAACTTAAAAACTGCTTAGGCAGTGATTTCCTGCTTTTTGGCCAGAAACGTTCTCCCTTTCCTCCTGCCATTACAACTGCTGTTATTTTCACTTTGATACCCCCACTTTAAAATAATAATCTTAATTACTTTTCAATATTAGCTCTTTTTACAAAAAAATGATAAAACTGATACATTTTGAGCATGCGTTCTGTTCTATCAAAAGCCAAAGCTATTTAAATATAAATGTTAAATATTCATAAAATTTCTAGTACAAAAATATATTTTAAATCTTATTTTTCCACTTTATGATACTATATTTTATATTTATTGTCAAAGTACTCGTCCTATTTAAATTAAGTAATTACAGGTTCTGATTACTATTTTAACCTATCATTTTTATCACAATAATTCGCTATAAATTTAACTCTTTTCCTTAAATGTTTAACCACTCTATAATATCGTGTTCACAATTTGTTGAAAAATATTTAATAGAATGATATCATTTTTATAGTTGAGAGACTTAACTAATCATTTGATGGAGGACGATTATCATGATAAAAGAAAATCAAAATCTCCTAAATAAAATTAATGCCGCTTCTGATGTTGCAATATTATTTATATCTATGACTTTAGCATACTTAATCCGTTTTTATATTTTCTCCACTGATACGCAATACATAAAGTTAATTACATACATTCAATTCTCGGTAATAATAGTTCCAATATATCTCATAGTCTTTAACTTCTTTAATCTTTATCATTCTTTCAGGACAACAGTATTTATTAAGGAGTGTAGTCAGGTTATTAAAGCAAATACAATAATAACCACACTTCTTTTATCTCTATTGTTTGCTTTTAAATTAGTGCATGATATATCAAGATGGGTTATTATTATATTTTATTTTGTAAATATTATTTTAATAATTGCAAAAAGATTTTTATTGAGGAGAACTTTAGCAAAAATTAGATCCAAAGGCTTAAACCTCAAGCATGTAATTATTGTAGGCGCTGGAGACGTTGCTGATGAATACTTAAAAGTTATAAAAAGCAATAGGAATTTTGGATATAGCTACTCTGGATATATTGCTAACACTTCAAATTCCGAAGGCAAAAAGCTCGGAAATTATTCTGATTTGTATGAAGTTTTGGACAGATATAAACCTGATGAAGTTGTTTGTGCTCTTGATATATCTGATGCAAAATATATAGAAAACATAGTTTCAGATTGTGAAAAAAGCGGTACTAAAATATCAATAATTCCATTTTGTTATAAATACATTCCTAGTCAACCTTATATTGATCAAATAGGAAGTATTCCTCTTATTAATATTCGAAGAATACCATTGGACAACTTTGGAAATGCATTTATAAAAAGAGCCTTAGATATAGTTGGTTCTCTATCCTTAATAATTTGTACTAGCCCTATTATGCTAGTTACTGCTTTAATCATCAAGCTTACTTCAAATGGACCTATTATATTTAAGCAAAAACGTGTAGGTTTAAATAAAAGCTTATTTACAATGTATAAATTTAGATCTATGAAGGTTAACTCCAATGAAGAAACTGGATGGAGTACAAATAATGATCCCAGAAAAACTAGATTTGGATCATTTATTCGTAAATTTTCTATAGACGAATTGCCTCAATTCTTTAATGTATTAAAAGGCGATATGAGTTTAGTTGGTCCTAGACCTGAGCTTCCTTACTTTGTTGATAATTTCAAAGATGAAATTCCTCTTTATATGGTGAAACATCAAGTTAAACCTGGAATAACTGGATTGGCTCAAGTAAATGGATTCAGAGGTGATACTTCAATAAAGAAACGGATAGAATTTGATATACAATATATTGAAAATTGGACTATTTTAATGGATATAACTATATTATTTAGAACAGCCTTTAAAGGCTTTAAAAATAATGAAAAAATAATCATCAAAAACGATGCACTTACAGAAAACAATGATTTAGATTTAAAACTATAAATACCTATTTTGATTTTCAAGTACCTTTTTAGGTACTTTTCTTTTGCGATTTATTAATCCAATTTAATCTTCAAAATATTATTCACCAATTTACCTAAAACTTTATAATATTGATGTATTTTATAATACTATGTATACTTATTAAAATTAGTTGACACCCAAAATCCTTTGATAATGATCTTTAGTCAAATGTTATCAATTTTCATTGGCCTATACCATCATTTACAACAACATTATCAAGGTGCTATAATATTACATATTAACATTTGTAAATTACAAAAATAAAAATATTAGGATGTGTAGAAAATGACAAATTCCAGAAACAATTCTAATGAAAAGTCCTTTAACTTTTTTTTACCTATTGCATTTATATTAAGTATTGTACCTATAATAGTTCGAGTAGCAGCTGTTAAACTTGATGAAAATGCAATTAAGATATGGGGTGTTACAGTTAAAGCGGATTTGTTTTCACAAAGAAAAGCTCTTCTTTTAATGATATTTTCCGTTATATTAATTATTACTTGTGTTATTTTCTTCAAGAAAATATTTAGTAGAAAAGATAAGTTAGTTAACTATATTCTAATCGCATGTGGCGTATTTACACTTTTTACATTTCTATCTGCAATATTTTCAAAATATAGACAAGTATCCTTTTGGGGAATATTTGATAGAGCTGAAGGATTTATAACTATTGCGTGTTACATAATTCTCTTTTTATACTCGCTTTATACTTTTAAAACTACTAATAATTATAAGTATATTATTACTCCGCTTTTGATTCTAGTATTTATCAATTCATTTTTAGGCCTTTTTCAATATATCGGACAAGACTTAATTAAAACTTCTTTAGGTGCTTCTATTGCGGGTGCTAGTTCAAATTCAGGCATAGATTTACTTAATGAAAAAGGAACTATTTATGGTACTTTAGCTAGTTATAATTACATGGGAAGTTTTGTATCAATTGCTCTACCTATTTTATTTTGTTATACAATTTTCGAAGATGATGTTATGTATAAAATACTGTCATTTATCGGTACTCTTCTTTCATTTTGGCTTTTATTTGGAAGTACTGCACGTTCGGGAATTGTTGGTGTATTAGGTGCTTTAATATTTGGTATTATAATATTTTATAAACCTCTTATTAAACGTTGGAAAGGCCTATTAATTGGTGTTGTCACCTTAATTATATTGCTTGTTGGCGCAAACTTCGCATCTAAAGGAAGTCTTTTCAAAAGAATTCCTAGCTTAGCATCAGATGCTTTCAGTATTTTTAAAGATACTAGTGATTTAGATTATACAAATTATACTCCTGTAAAAGACATTAAGTATATTGACTCAACGACAGAAGTTGTATTACCTAATGATACTTTAAGAATAACTTATGAAAGTGGTAATCCTGTATTTAAAAATTCAAATGGTGAAGTTGTTCCATATGCTTTAAATGGCAAAGTATTATCAACAGATAGTGAAGCTTTTAAAAATATCACATTTGCATTTGGAAAGCTTGATAAGAAGTCAGTTATTAGCGACTCACTTCTTTTAAATATAAACAATCAACCAACTTTCCTATTTAAGTTAAATGACAATAAAGTATTTCACTTAATAGATATGAGCACGAAGAATTATATTGATTTACAAACTCCTGAAACCTTTGGATTTAAAGGTAAAGAAAAATTAGGATCTTCTAGAGGTTACATTTGGTCTAGATCTCTTCCTCTCATAAAAAACACTATGATACTTGGAACTGGTCCTGATACTTTTGTGTTTGACTTTCCACAAGGTGATTTAATAGGTAAATATTATGCTTATGATACTCCAAATATAGTTGTAGACAAAGCTCATAATCTTTATTTGCAAATAGCTATAAATTATGGTGTAATTGCCTTATTAGGATTTATAGCAATGCTGCTTATTTACATTATTGATAGTATAAAGCTTTATGCACTTAAAAACACCTTTGAAGATAAAAACCAGATGTTAGGTGCTATTAGTTGCCTAGGCATTATTGGATACTTATTCGCTGGAATATTTAATGATTCAGTTGTAGGTGTAGCCCCAATATTTTGGATACTTTTCGGAGTTGGCATCGCAATTAATTTTATGAACAGAGAAAATCTTCGTAAGAAAAGCAATAAATAATAAGTTAACATTAAATAACCAAGAGGGAATACAGATTACTTCTTGGTTATTTTTTCATCTTATTTGAGAATAGAACTTAAATAAAAGAAACATATTTCTATCATTATTCGCTTTGGAGATAAATTATTGAATGCAAATTATATATAGTAGATGTAATTCTCCCAGCAAATAATACTTTAAAGAGAATATATTAAAATGTATCTTACCAATACTCGATCACTATTTATAAAATCATTAATACAGTCTTTTTTCATAAATTAAAACCCTTATCTCCTAAGGCATAAGAAATTTATCAATTGAATTTAATGAAAATAACACACAACTTCACCCATTCTCTAATTTACAGCATTAGTCATTAACTTAAGGATGATAGGTTCCATCATACTACGGCGTTTGTATTACAATCTTATGCGATCATACTCACCATAGCTTATTAGATATTAAAATACTCGCTTGCCAATAGAATTACATAAAAATGCTAAAATACTAACAATAAAGAAAAGATAAAAAACTTATATAAAATAAACTAACACAAATGATTGCAGTAAAATTTTATTATTACGAAATAATAAATATTATTGATAGGAAATCTAAGAATGGTTTTATAACTTGAAAGTAAGGCTAAAAATGGTCATCATATGATTCACTACTAAAGCCTATTAATTTATTCAAGTTAACTATAATATAGCGGGATTTCTTAAATAAATTACCCTATAATAGCGGCTCTCAATTTAGAACGTTGCAAGCAAGCCTGATATTAATATGAATATAGACAAAATATATATCCTAATCCTAAAACTCTTAGGAATCTATTTCAATATGTCTAAATGATGATACATGCACACAATATAAGTGAATTAAATTACCTATTCTCTAAACAGGAATTACCCCTATTTGTTATCATATCTTACCATGTTTTTATTATCATAAAATCCTTTTATTCTCTCTAATATATCACAATTAATTTTCTACTTTCTAATCTTAATTTAGCACTTAGCCCATTAGAGTTTCAAATGTAAATTCATTATATAATAATATTATTGATAAAAAAAGAACAAGGCTAAGCCTTGTCCTTTTTTATTTATCTAATAAGTTCAGATTAAAACTATTTAACCCAAGCTCCATTAGCTCCTACATAGTATCCATCAGGAGTTGTTGTGTTAGATAACATAGCACCTGATCCATTTAAGTAGTAGAAAGTTCCGTTATCATTTAACCAACCAGTTTGCATAGCACCTGATCCGTTTAAGTAGTACCAAGTTGCTCCATCTTGAATCCAACCTGTAGCCATTGTACCATCAGCTTTTAAGTAGTACCAAGCACCACCGTCTTGTAACCATCCAGTAGCTTTAGTTCCATCAGCTTTAACATAAGTCCATCCTGCTGAAGTTTGAGCCCAACCAGCTTTAACTACAGGAGTTGTTCCTTGGTCATCACCCTTATTATCATCGCTCTTTCCTCCGATTAATGAATATACATCATCATCTTCGCTCCAAGCAACCATGTTGTCTTTATCGTAAACTGATAATTCATCGAAAGATCCGTCTACTTTGTAAACTTTATCCCAATCATCAGTGTTATCGAATTTGTAGATATATCCACCATCTAATCTCCAAAGATTTCCATCAACGTCTGTTTGAACAGCTGCAGTATTGCTATCTTGAGCACTTACTTCGCAATCTTCTTCGCTCTTATCTTCTTCATCAGCATAGTAGTATCCGCCTTTTGTCTTTAATGTATATGCGTCAACAGTTACTTTCTTATTGCTATTAATATCAGTATTGTAAGCTATAAGTTTTCCATTAGCTACAGTATACTTAGTTGTAGTAACAGCATCTCCATTACCATCTATGAATAAACCTTGTTCATCTAATTTGCTTCCTGAATCATTAGATAAAGCATAAGTAGTTACTGTTTTAGCATATTTAGCTCCATCTACATCATCAGAATCTTGTGCTTTTGATATTTTTTGAATAGCTGGGAATGATACAGTATCAGTTCCTACAGTAAATACTGAATCACTTTCAATATCACCTAATTTAATATCATTGATTTCTGTTATTCCAGCACCATTAGTTGTCTTAACTGTTACAGTTACAAGTCTGTAGATATAATCAGCATCTTGTGTTAACACTTTGCTGTCTTTAACACTAGCACTTAATCCATCTTTACCATTAATTTTTGTACCATCAGCTTTTTCACCAGATTGAGTATCGTAAGTATCATTTGTATTTTCGATAGTTACTGTCTTATCTGCGCTTGCACCAGTAGCAGTTGTTGTAACTTTTAATTTTCCTAAGTTATAGTCTGCATCTATATAGTTACCATCTGTGTCAGTGAAAACATTGAATGAACCTGCAGTAGCATTAGCAGTTTTACCAGCTGTTTGATCATAAGTAGTTGAATACCAAACTTTTCCGTATTTTGCTCCTGGAATTAAAGTTAGATCTTCTTCCTTCTTTATGTCATCTGCTTTATCTTCATCATATCTATCGTCTGTGTCATCTTTGATTTTCTTTCTTAAAGCTGCTGCAGCATCATCTGCAGTATCTCCAACTACGTCATCATCAGTTACACTACCTTTATCTAAATCAACAGTGTAGTCTCCGTCTGATACATCTAAGTATTTTTCTCCAAATAGATTTGCTTCATCTCCTGAATCAACATCATCTAATTTGTTGAATTTCCCGTCAGCTACATAGTAAGCTTCTTCATCATCGTTGATTTCTCCATCAACAAAGAATTTACCGTCTTTGTATGCTACTGCATTGTATACAGTACCGTCTTCTGAATCAACTTTCTTTACGTCTGCAGCATAAGCAGGCACTAAAGCCATAACTGAAGCAGCAGCTACTAATAAAGATGTAATTTTGTTTGCTCTTTTAAACATAATTTCTTTTCCTCCTAAATTTTAAAATTCAGATAAATTATAGCATTATTGTACAACTATGTAAAGTTATATAATAACTACTAATGTATATTCCTGTATAAATTTCTTAGTAATTAAATAAATCACATGTAATTTATTACACATTTACATTAACTATAACATGATACCACATTACATAATGCTTGTACATAAAATGCTATTAACTTTCATAATTTACTGTTCTTCCTAGTATTTACTGTAATATCACTAAATAATACAATGCCAAAATTCACTTTGGGTACTTTTTTTAAAAAATATATAAATATATTTTTTTAGTCAATATTAGAAAATAAATTCATTAAATTCTAAGTTAACTAATATATACAAGTAAAATTGTATTATTAAGCTTTTTATAGTTCTATTTTTATAATTTTGATCTACTTGGATATAATTCATCTTAAATGAATATATTCTATAACTATCCAAATAAGCTTTCATTATACAATACAACTGCTTAAATTCATTTTGGTACCTTTTTTGTATAAATTTAATTTTTTCATTTTTAGTCAAATATCATTTCCGTATCATATAGATAAACTAATTATAGGTTGGATTTATACTATGAAATATATCCCAACTAGAAAGAAGAAACATTTTTATGCAGCAGGCATTGAAAATGAGCTGTCAAAAGTTCTTAATTGTAGGTTGTTCTACTAATGCTTGTCACAATGAAATTGGGAACAAGCATTAGTAATGCAACCTGCAATTTAGTACTTTCAGCGAAATTTTCATAGTCCTGCGAAATAACAATGTTTCTTCTTTCTGTGGATTATCGCATAATTCTAAATTACATTCTGTTTGCCTATATCTATTAAATAAAATTTTTCTTCCTATTATCTATTGTACCAAGCTCCATCTGATCCTAATTTATATTCACCAACTGTTGTGCTATAAGCCATAGACCCATCATTATTTAAATAATAATATTTTCCATTACTTATATCTTTAATCCATCCAACCTGCATTGTTCCTTGTGAATCTAAGTAATACCAATTTCCATTTACTAATTGCCATCCTGTTTTTCTAGCTCCATCATCGCCTAGATAGTACCACTTTCCATTATTATTCAGCCAACCTGTCGCCATATTCCCATCTGCTTGTACAAAATAGTTTTGCACCCAAGTATTCTTTACTGAGTTACCTGTTGAATCTTTGTATTGCCATTTCCCATCAACTTGAACCCATTGACTTGTTTTGGTAACTTCTGCTTGTTCACTGCTTTTAGAGTTATTATTTGAATTATCTTTACCTCTAGTAATATTTAAAGTATATACTCTTTCATTATCATCATCATCTTCAACTTTTATGTCTATTACATTTTTCCCTTTATTTAATGATACATCATCCTTAAATTTATCATCTTTATCAACTTTTACTCCATTTATTTTTACCTTATAATCATCATATTTACCGCTATCGCAATCAGGCCTTGCACGTATTGTAATTTTACTTAAATCTTCTGGAACCTGCACGTCATAAGTATAAACTTTTTTTGAGAAGTCTATATTCCCTCCCATTAACGTAATACTGCTTAAGTATACATTATCTGAATCTTCATCGTCATCATCATTTGATTCAGAATATTTTACTCTAATCTTATATTCATTTACATAAGAATTATCACTATATTTTACTGTTCCCGGATCTCCGTTATATACTCTTACGGTAATAACATTTGTTCCAGATGATAAGTCAACATCCTCTCCAATATCTTTTCCTTCAGTATCTGATGATGTTTCTTCAAATACCCTTATATTATCTGAATCCACCCCATCTGCATCTATATTTATTTCATCTGCTGAAGTTTTTCTGGTATAGTAGGTCTTTCCAGGCTGTACATCATCACTGTCTACCCTATGCTTATCTGTACAATCACTCTCACTATAAAGAGACATATTATCTCCGTTTGAATCTTCTACTGTTAAATTAGTTATTTTATTAGCTGCATAAGCTTTAGTAGTTAGTAGACTCAAATTAGCTACTGGTGCAATTGTACTAATAGTATTTACAGCTAATATTATGGCTATTATTTTTTTCAAATTTCTGTTCATATATTACCTCTCCTTTTAGGCATATGAAATAAAATAACAAGTTCAAAATACCATGGTTATTTTTTTATTCTGCCTTATATAAAATAATATAAAGAACGCCTATTTCATAAGCGTTCTTTATTTTTAACCCGATTAAAATTAAATTTATTTAATCCAAGCCCCATCAGCGCCTAATCTATATACACCAATTTTAGTGTTATAAGCCATAGACCCATCACTATTTAAATAATAATATTTTCCGTTCCTATCTTTTACCCATCCAGTCTGCATTCTTCCTTCTGAATCTAGATAATACCATTTTCCACTTGATTGTTGCCATCCAACTTTCTTAGCTCCATCTGTTCCAAAGTAATACCAGGTTCCATTAAGATTTAACCACCCTGTAACCATATTTCCATCAGCATTTAAATAATAATTTTGTATCCAACTATTCTTTACTACTTTTCCTTCTGCATCATTATACTGCCATATTCCATTTGTTTGTACCCATTGATTAGCCTTAACATCTTTACTTCCTGTATTTGTATTAGTATTAGTTGAACCATTATTTGTATTACTTGAAGAAACATTTCCTCTATTTATAATTAAAGTATATACTCTATCTTTATTATTATGTTCAATTTCTACTTTTATGATATTTTGACCTTTTTCCAAATTAACAGTTCTCTTATAATTATCATCATAATCAGCATCTTCACCATCTATAGTAACATCGTAGTTATCATTTTCTGGTGTTGCTTTTATTGCTACTTGGTTCACATTACTATCTACATTATAAGTATACTTAGTTATTGAATTTGATAAATTTATAGTACTTCCAGCTATGCTAAGTCTCTCCAAATAAATATCATCAAAATCTGTTTTATCTGAATCAGCTTCGTCTACATGTCTCACTTTTACTTCATATGTATTTAGCAGATTATACTCATCGTCATCATGTTCATTATTTCTTACAGTCTCACCATCTAGATCTTTCCCATATACCTTTATAATAAGATCAGTAACAACTGATTTATCTGTTAACTGAATATCATCTCCTACTTCTTTACCTTTAGTAGAATCCGAACTATCTCTAAATACTCTGACAAAATTATCATCTGGCCCGCTTATATCTACACTTACAGTTTTTGATGAAGTTTTGGCATAATATGTTTCATCTTCATGAACGTCATTTTCCTTAACTCTATTCTTATAATCATTATCATCATAAAGTTTTACATTATTACCATCACTATCATCTAATGATAAACTATCCAATGTACTTTCATCATTAGTAGTCGAAGCATAAGCCCTTGTAGTTAATAGATTTATCTTCGAAACTGGTGTCGTCGCTGAAATTGTTCCTATAGCTAGTACAATTGCAATCACTCTCTTTATATTTTTATTCATAGTCTATCCCTCCACTTTTATTATGCATTCTCATTCTAATCTGGTGATTTCTATTTTTGTATCCAAGCACCATCATACCCTAATTTATATCCGCCTACTGTTGTATTATATGCCATGGCACCATTGCTATTTAAGTAATAATACTTTCCATTTGAATCTTTAATCCATCCTGTTTGTATCTTACCTTGTGAATCTAGATAATACCAAGCTCCATCCACTAACTGCCAGCCCGTTTTTCTAGCTCCATCACTTCCCAAATAGTACCAGCTTCCGTTATAATTTAACCATCCAGTAGCCATATTTCCGTTATCAAGTAAGTAATAATTTCCTACCCAAGTATTCTTAACAAAATTTCCTGATGCATCATTATACTTCCATATTCCATTTACTTGTACCCATTGATTAGCTGCAGATGATCCATTATTATTTTGTGTTGAAGTCACACTTCCTCTAATTACAGTCAAAGTGTAAACTCTTTCTTCATCACTATTTTCATTTTTAACATCTACCTTAATTTTATTTTCACCATCTTTTAGATTAACTGTTGTCTTGTAATCATCATCTTCAAATACTTCATCACCGTTAACCTTAACTGTATAAAAATCTTTTTCTGGTTCAGCCTTAATTGTTACTTTGTTTACATCACTAGGGACATTAGAACTATAATTTACTTGTGATTGCGATAATGAGAAAAGTCTGCCATCAATGCTTAGTTTATCTAGGTAAATACTATCTTGATGCTCTGTCTCTGCTGTATCTTGCGAGCTTGTACCATTTGATGAAGGATTTCCTCTATTTATTATCAAAGTATATACTCTATCTTTATCACCATCTTCAAGTTCTATTTCAAACTCATTTGTGCCTTCATCTAAATCTACTTCTTTTTTATAGTTATCTGCACTTTGAACATTTTTATTATCAATAGTAACATCATAATCGTCATCTTCTGGTGTTGCTTTAATTGTTACTCTCTTTACATCACTAGCAACATTATAAGTATAAGTTGATTCTGATTTTGATAACTCAACCTTATTATTATTTACGCTAAGTCTTTCTAAATAAATATTATCCTTATTTTTGCTTTGACTATAATTTGCGTTCTCTACTTTAATCCTATATGTACTTAAAACATTATAATCGTCATTGTCTTTGTATCTCATATTATCATCTGGTTCTTTGCCATACACCTTTATAGTAAGAGTTGTAGTTGAAGAATCATCTGATAAATCAACATCCTCCCCTACCTCCTTTCCTTTTGAAGAAGATGATGTTCCATTAAACACTCTAACATAGTCTTCATCAGGCCCATCAATTTTTATACTTACAGTATCTGATGAAGTTTTTGCATAATAAGTTTCTCCTTCTTCTACATCACTGGCATTTACTTTACTGCTATAATCGCTATCACTATATAGTTTTATATTGTTCCCGTCTTCATCATTTAATTCTAAGCGATCTAAATAATCATCATCGTTATCAGTTGCTGCAAAAGCTTTTGTAGTTAATACATTTATATTTGTAGCAGGCGCTGCTGCTGAAACGATTCCAAGAGCTAACGCTATTGAAACTATTTTAATCATATTTTTCTTCATTTTATTTCCCCCGTTTCTACTTATATATTTAATTAGTAAATACATCCTTAATTAATTATATATCAGGATTAACAATTAAAGTAGGCCTTTTGAGTTTTTTAGTAATATTACCACTAATATAAAATATTGTAAATATATTTGCGACTGCTAAATATATTTATTTAAAGCAAAAGAAACGTCTATTAAATAAACGTTCTTTTGCTTTTTCAGTTATTATACTATTTATATTCTTAGTTAATCCAAGCTCCATCTGATCCCAGCTTATATTTACCAATCATTGTATTATAAGCCATAGATCCATCGCTATTTAAATAGTAATACTTTCCACTACCTAAATCTCTAACCCATCCAGTTTGCATTGCACCTTCTGAGTCTAGGTAGTACCATTTTCCACCTGCTTGTTGCCATCCTGTTTTTCTTGCTCCATCAGAACCTAGATAGTACCACTTTCCACTATAATTTAACCACCCAGTAGCCATATTTCCATCAGCTTGTACAAAATAATTTTGAACCCATGTATTTTTCACTGTATTTCCTGTTGCATCTTTATATTGCCAGTTTCCGCCAACTTGTACCCATTTATTTGTAACAGTTGCTACAACATCAGTTGCACTGCTTGGTGAACCTGAAGCTGTATTTGTTGTACTTCCTGTAGTTGATGATGTGCCTCCTCTATTTATGATTAATGTATATACTCTTTCATCATCACCATCTTCAAGTTCAATTTTGATTTTATTTTCACCTTTTTTTAAATCTACATCTGATTTGTACTTATCATCATCATCTACACTATCGCCATCTATTGTAACGTCATAATCTTCATCTTCTGGAGTTGCTTTAATTGTCACTTCATCTGTATCACTGCTTACATTATAAGTATATTCAACTTTTGATTTAGATAAACTTATACTTTGACCATCTACACTAAGTCTATCTAGGTAGATATCATCGTAATCATCTGAACTGTCACTTGAATCCTCATCATCTGAATCCGAAGAATCAGCTGTACATTTAACCTTTATTGTATATTCACTTGAATAATCGTCATCTTCATATCTTACATCATCATCTGGTTCTTCATCATATACTCTTACAGTAAGAGTCGTAGTTGAATCTTTATCTAAACTTATATCACTACTTATTTTTTTACCTTTAGTAGAATCTGAAGTTCCCTTAAAAACTCTAACATATTTTGAACTTGGTCCGTCTATATCTATATTTATAGTATCTGATGAAGTCTTAGCAAAATACTTCTCACCAGCCTCCACATCATCTGCATCAACTTTATCATCGCTATCATAGCTACTGCTTTCGTAAAGCTTTATTTTGCTTCCGCTTTCAGTAAGCAATTGTAAGCTTTCAAGTTCAGTCTCATCATTTGAATCGTCATCAGATGATGCATAAGCTTTTGTAGTTAAGAAATTTATATTTGTTGCAGGCGCTACTGCTGAGATAGCTCCTATTGCTAATGCAATTGCAACTATTTTTTTCAAATTTTTATTCATAATGTTCTCCCTCCACTTTAAGCACGCGAAATAAATAATAGGTATGCATACTTGTCTATTATTTTTTGATTGTGCTTTAATTACATATTATGATTATTTTACCACTTAATTCATTATTGTGCACTTGACACACACAAGTTTACAATTTATTTACAGAAGTATTATTATTCTAATTCTCCATCCGTGCCTAATTTATATGCACCTATTGCAGAATCTTTTATCATTTTACCTGTAGAATCTAAGTAATACCATTTCCCGTTTGAATCTTCAATCCATCCTGTCTCCATAGCTCCACTACCATCAAGGTAGTACCAGTTTCCAGTTGAATCTTCTAACCATCCCATTTGCATAGCTCCACTTTTATTTAGATAATACCAATTTTTATTTGTATTTACCCATCCGGTCTGCATTTCACCGTTCTCGTTGAAATAATACCAGTTGTTATTATCACTAAACCATCCTGTAGTTCTAAAGCCATCTTGTCCTAAATAATAATTCTTTCCAGTATCCTTATCAAACCACCACTTATTTTTTAAAACTGAGCCTGTACCATCTACATATCTCCATTTTCCATCTACTCTTTGCCATGCATTAAGGCTGCCTTCTTGAGTTTGAATTGCAAAGTTTTGGCCGTTTGAAGAATCAGTTTTATTTGCTGATTTACCCCTATATACATTCAAAGTATAAGTTGTATCTTCATCCTCATGCTCAACATATATTGTTATAGTATTATTTCCTTTATCTAAATTAACTGTCTTTTCGAAATTGTCATCTTCATATACTGAGTTTCCGTTAATTTCTATATAATCATCATCATCGTCAGGGTTAGCTCTAACAGTTAATTTATCAACATCTTCACCAACATTCACATCATAAGAAGTTTTATTTTTGGAAAAATCAACACTTCCATCACTTAAGTAAATTCCATCTAAATAAGCATATTCTCTATCTTCTTCTGCTTCTGATGTACTACTTTCTTTTCTTGCATGAATAATATAAGTCTTTTCACAATCACTTACATCTCCGTCATTATAAGCTTCCTTATATGCTTCCTCACTCTTATATGTTCTTAAATAAATATCTTTATAGCCTGAGCCGATATTAACATCTTGTCCAACATCTTCACCTTTTTCTGATCTGCTTGATGAAGTGAACATCTTAACTACATATCCGCTTCCTTTTACTTCTGCAGCTACATTAAAGTCACTCACACCTTTAAGCTGCACATAATAGTCAGTATCGCTTGACAAATCTACTTCATCTCCAGAATAACTATCAAGCAATTTAATTTTGCTTCCGCTACCCCAAGTCAAATCTAACGATTTTAATTCTCCATTACTAGCATCATTATATGTTGATGCATAAGCTTCAACGCTTCCTAATAGAAAATTGTTACTTGGTGCAAATCCTGAAACAGCTGCAACCACAAGAGTTGCTGCAATTATATATTTAATTTTTTTATGCATAAACTTCCTCCCTATTTTTATTTATAAAATTAATCTATTTACTTTTACATAACTTACTTATTATATAAATAAACATTATATAGTTATAATAACATAACTTAATTTAATTATAAATATAGAACTATAATCCTATACTATTCCAAGTATACTACATAGTTCTAAAAATTCTATTATATAAATATTAATTTTTTATAAATAATTAACTTATATATGTTACAATTCACAATGCACATTTCAAAATTTCTAATAAAATTCTTGCAACATTTTCAGACTTATGATGAAGAATTATTTTTGCATTATATATATTAGTGATTGAAAACTTAATTTTATCTTTGTTTAGATAATCATTTAATTTATAAAAATAAGAACCCACTTATAAGAATAAAGCGAGTTCTTGTTTAGTTACTAGTATAGATAAATATCTTTAAAACTAGATTTATGTGATAACTTACCGAAATCATAAATATTTTGATTCCGAAAAGCTATGAAAATATCGTTGAAGATCTAAGCAGCAGGTTGCACACACTTTAGCATGCTCCAACTTTCCTATTGAAGCTCAACTCATTACATTCGCTGAGGAAGTTCGAGAACCCAAAATAAAATGGAACAACCTGCAACTAAGAACCTTTAACAGCTCATTTTCAAATGTTTTCTCCATAGTATGACCCTTGTGATTACAAATATAGATAAACAGAGGCGTATATTAACTTATACACTTAATTAAGCTATTGAATTTGCTAAGTTTAGATAATTGTATAAGTCTACTTTCGAGCGTGGGTATCTATATCCAATTATAAGCTAGACTTATACTATGAAATATATCCCAACTAGAAATAAGAATTATGCTTTTGTGAAATGTTTCATTAGGAATTTGATGGTTTTGATTCTTAGATTAAAAGTTGTTCCAAGTATGCTAGTTCAAAGCTCGCCTTTGAGGCTAGCATCTTGGATGCAACTTGTGATCTTAGAATCATCCATCATAATTTCCTTAGAAACTGAAACAACAGCATAATCCTTATTTCGGCGAACTATGTCATAAATTCAAGTCTCACTTGTCTCATCTATAATTTAATCTAATAAAATAAATTAAACGTACAATTAAATTAATGTTCATAATATTTTCCTAAAGTATTAAAGCTCCACTATTATTGAATTTATACTCTTTTCCATTAATAGTTCTTGTTCCAGTTGCCATGCTACCATCTTCAGTTAAATAGTATTTTGAATTATAGTCAATTAACCATCCTTTTTGCATTGTTCCATCTGCATTAAAGAAGTACCACTTTCCACCATCTGATAACCAGCCTGTCCTCATTGATCCATCTTGATTTAAATAATACCAATTATCAACTTTTTTAGTATCATTATCTCCTGAATTAGTTGATGCATCAGTGTTCTTTTTTTGATCATCTACTGTTTCTTTATGCCAGCCTGTAAGCATTGCTCCGTCAGATCCCAATAAATACCACTTTTCATTATCTTTTTGCCAACCTGTAAGCATTGCTCCCTTACTATCTAGCAAGTACCATTTTTCATTATCTTTATGCCAGCCTGTAACTCTTAGACCATCTTTATCTAAGTAACAGTATACTTTTTGATCTTTATCATAAAGCCATGAACTTTTTAATACTTTTCCATTTTCATCATAATACTTCCAACCATCATCGGTTTGAACCCATTGAGATTTTTTATCAGATGTATCCCCAGTATTATTGTCCTTGCTATCATCTGCTTCCTTACCTCTATTTATAGTCAAAGTATAAGTTCTCTTTTTATCATTTAACTCATCTTCAACATTTACCTTTATGACATTTTTCCCTTTATCCAATGATACTTTTTTTTCATAGTCATCACTTGATCTTACTTCATCTCCATCAATTGTAACTGAATAATCGCTATCTTCTGGCTCTGCACCTATAGTTATTTTACTTACAGACTCATCTAAATCAACGTTGTATGAATTATCATCTTTAGAAAAGTCAATATCGCCTTCACTTAAAGTTATATGATCTAAGTATATATCATCTTCGTTATCAGAATCGTCTCCTCTAGTAACATTTAATGTATATGTTCTTTGATTATCCTTACTATCTGTAACTTTTATTTTAATCTCATTTTTACCTTTATCTAAAGATACAGTTTTTTTATAATTATCGCTAGAATCTACTAAAGATCCATCTACTCTGACTCTGTCGCTATTACTCTCAGGAATTGCTTTAATCCACATACTATCAACATTTTCATCAACTTTTATATCATAGCTTGTTTTCCCTTTTAAGAAATCTATATTTCCTTTGCTTAAATCAATCTTATCTAAATATATCGAATCTTGAGAATCATCCTCATAAGAACTTTCTTTAGTCTTTCTTACATTTAGCGTATATTCTTCTTTACAATTTGATACATTATTCTTTACTTTATTAAATTCTGATTTAGACTTATAAGTTCTTATATATAAAGTTGTATCACCTTTTCCAAGTAAGATTTCATCTCCTGGATCATAAGCTGTAGCATTTTCTGCATCAGATGTAAAAATCTTAACTACATAATCATCACCTTCAGCGTCAGCCGTTATCTTAATTCCATCACTATTATCAGTAAGCTTTGTATAGTATTCTGTTTCATCGCTTAATTTTACTGTATCTCCATTATACCCATCACGCAAATCAAGAGTTTCTCCATCTAAAGATTTTATCTTTAGAGTTTTTAATTGTTCATCGTCTGGAGAATATGAAGACGCATAAACAGGTTTTGCTCCTACAAAATATGTATTTAATGTCGTAGGTGAAATTGTTGAAATTGTATTGACAGCAACTGTGATCGCAATTATTCTTTTTATATTTTTATTCATAAAATTCCTCCTCATCCATTATAAAGTGAATTTTTTAAAAATAACAAAAAAAAATCACTTAACATAATTTTACCATGTTTTTTATATAAAATCTAAATATTTCTAGCATTAATACGACTCTTTTTTCAGATAATAAGATATAACTAAGTTTTATTTACTTTAGTTATCGCAAAATTTTAGACATTATGTACTATAAATAAATTTCAAAATTTAATACGTGAGGAGTGATTACAATGAGCAAAGAAAGAACACCATATAATCCTACTCCAGGAGATTATGATGTTGAAAAGTTATCTGGTACAAGGCTTGAATCTTCTAATAGGCAAGAAGGACGAGATAACATTGCACCAACTAGAAGTTTAAATCCCCTTTCGACTGACGGTCCTAATAAAAATATAACGAGTTCAACATCTTCTAAACCGCATCCAGTAACAGGACCTGTTGCTATGAATTATGAAGATGCTTTTGAATATAAAAATCATAATATTTGAGAAGTTAGGAGTGATTATTAATGAGTAAAGAAAAAATGTCATCTAATGAAAATGAAAAATATTATTCTGAAGAAGAATTAACTGATTCACATCCATCAGACCCAAATGATTCTGAACTAAAAAAAATAAAAAGTATGTATCTTCCGGATTCAAAAGCCGACCATGCTCCAAGTGAAAAAAGTATTGAAAATGCTAATGGATTGGAACATCCTGAACCAGTCAAACCAAAATCACTAATATAAATAGCATGAATATAACTTTATCTATATAGATAACCCAACTAAGACCTGAACTTATGCATATAACTCGCCGAAATGAATAATATACTTTTGTTCCAGTTTCTAGGTAATTCTGATGGGTGATTCTAAGGCTATAAAGTTGCACCCAAAGTTCTAGCCTCAAAGAACAAGCTTTGAACTAGCACATTTGGAACAACTTATAGCCAAAGAATCAAATCCATCAAAATTACCAATGAAACATTCCACAAAAGTATATTACCCATTTCTATTTGGGATATATTTCATAGTATAAATCCAGCTTATAATTGGCTTATCTATAACAAGTCAAAATCTGTTCTAAATCTATATTTATATTGTAAATAATATTGAACAAAAGATAGGAGTGATTTTTATGAGTCAATCAAAAATTCCATTTAGCATAAACCCTGGCGATGATTATCCAATGGAAGAGTATAGTAAGGAAAATTCATCAAAATCAAGGGCTTCTGATTCTAAAAATGTACGAAAGACTGCTGATTCAGGTGAAAGAAATGCTAAAAGTTTAAATAATGCAAATATATCTAGAACTAATCTAGATACAGAGCTTATTGATCTAAATGCTGACGGCGACTCTGATGAATCTAAATATAGTGATTTAATATAAATAAATTAAGATAAGATAGTTTAATAAGATTAGGAGTGATTCTATATGAGTAAAGGTAAATATCCATATGTTCCAACTCCAGAAGATGTTCCTGCTCCAGATTTAAGTTATATTTTTTCACCAGAATCTAAAAACTCTGGTAATAAAAATGATAACGAGAACACTGATTCACAAAAAAGAAATTCTTAAGCTTAAGCAAAGATATTGCAACACGAATCTATATAATAAAAGTAATTAAGTTAGGAGTGATTTTATATGAGTAAAGAAAAGAAAGTATCTCATACTTCCGATGTGAGAGATGGTAGTAAAAAAGACTTTACTAATTCCTACTTGCCAAAAATGAGAACTAATTATCATCCAAGCAGAGATGATGTTGAAAGTGCAACTGGCGTGGATTTTCCTATAAATATGCCTAATCCAGCAGTTGACCCTATTGTTGTAAATAATATAGCTAGTCAAGAATTTGATTACACACAAGATATGCTTTCTCCCGATAATTATGAAATAGATGGAGATGATTAGTTATATAAATACTTATAATAAATCCAACTATAAGGACTGCAAAAAATTTAATATATTTTTGAATAAATTTCCCGCTGTTGGTAAGAATAATATTCGTACCCCATAATACTCAGGCACTAAAGTTTATCATTTTAATTTAGTGCTTATTTCCAAAAAGTCCACCATAAATTAAATTTTTATGGTGGACTTTCATATTTTTAACCTATTTTAAATTGTCAAAAAGCCCTTACCTCTAACTTCAGATATATCAATAATTGTTATAAAAGCTCCTGGATCTATCTGATGCACAATACTTTTTAGTTCAACCATTTGGTGTGAGCTTACAATACAGTAAAGCATTTTCTTTTTATCATGAGTATACTCACCTTCCGCGAACAAAGATGTAACTCCACGGTTAAGATCTTTTATTACATAATCAATAATTTCTTTTTCTTTTCTTGTTAGAATCAGAAGAAGTTTTTTACTGCTAAATCCTTTTAATACTCTGTCAAGAACTGTACTTTGAATAAACAAAGAAATAAGAGTATACAATGCTTGTGGAATACCAAATATTAATGCTCCTATAATAACTATTATCAAGTTTAGAGAAAATCCCAAACTTCCTATATTAAAATTCGAATATTTTTTTCTAATAAGCATGGTTATAATATCTGTTCCTCCTGTGGAACCATGTCTTAAAAATACCATTCCATAGCCAATACCACATAAAACCCCACCATATATACAAAAGATAAGTAAATCACCATTCATATCAATTAGGCGTGAAAGTGGTTTTGTTATAAGCAGAGAAGCTGAAAGACTAAGCATCCCTATTGTTGTATAAATCGTAAATGATCTATCGAGTTTTTTATAACTCAATACAAGTAGTGGTAGATTAATTATTAAGATTACTACTCCAGATGGAACTTTAAGAGTGTACTCTAAAATCAGTGCAATACCAGTGGCACCACCACTTAAAAGTTTTGCATGTACTAAAAATAGATTTACCCCTAACGATGCAATCATGCAGCCTAAAAATATGAAAAACACATCAACTATATTATGCTTCAACTTATAATATAAACTCATTTGTATACTCCTTGCAAAATGGTTATTTGGGTTTCATTTCATTTTTCAGATATTATTCTATATTCAATCTTTAGTATTTTCAACAGATTTTTTACAGTTTCTACAAAAAGTTTTTACTATTTATCAAGTAATTATTAATAATTTATGTGATATAGCAAATAAATATCAATATTACTACCAGAATAGTAACATGATATCTATTTACATTGAGAATTTATTAAATTTTAAACTTATCAACTTCCATTTCTAAACGTTCAGCTTTTTCTTTCAGTTTTTCCACTTCCTGTGATACTTCTAAAATAGCTTCCGTTTGAGTTTGAATTGATGCCGTTACTTCCTGTGAACATGCTGCTGTTTCTTCTGATATTGCCGCAATATTATTTATTGAATTTACTACTTGTTCATTTTTGTCATTCATTTCTTCAACAAAGCTTCCCATATAATCTATTGCAGTTGTTATTGTATCAGTTGCCTGCGTAATACTATTAAAGGCTTCATTCACTTCGTTTACTGAAACAAATTGATCCATGGATACTTCTTTTACTTTTTTCATATCACTTACACTGCTTAATATATCTTGCTTTATATTTAAAATTATCTCTGCTATATTTTTAGTTGATACTGCTGAATTTTGTGATAATTTTTGAATCTCTGTTGCAACTACCGCAAAACCTTTGCCAGCTTCTCCTGCTCTTGCCGCTTCTATAGATGCATTTAGCGCGAGTAACTGAGTCTGCTCTGCAATCCCCTTTAAAACTCCAAGTATATTTTCTATATTCTTAGATTTATCACTTAAACTTTCTATATTTCCTTGAGTTTTTTCTACAATGGAAATTGTTGTTTGTGCCTTTTCTTTTAAATCTTGAACCTTGTTAATTCCATTTGCAATTGCTTTAGATGAATTGATTGATTCATTAATCATTAGATTAGTCTTTTCCTCTAACTGATTAAATTCTCCCCTCATGTCTTCTCCAAGTCTTGCACTCTCTTCTGCTCCACTAGCTTGATTAGATGCTCCTTGCGCTATTTCTTGTGATGTAATATTTATATCTCTTGCCACATTAGTTGTTTCCTGAGACTTTTCAGCTAAAATTGCAGAACTCTCTTTCATATCATGAGTCAAATCTTTTGTTTCGATTAATAAAGCAGAAACCTTGCTCATCATCTCATTGAAGCTTTCACCTAATAATTTAATTTCATTTTTCGCTCTAGTAGAAGATTTTACTGTAAAATCACCAGTTGATGCTATAGATAATAAGTTTGATATTTCTATTATAGGCATTGAAATTCTTTTCGACACATACATGATTACTGCAGCTGCTGCAAGTAATATTATTAAGCCTGCGATTAATGAGATTTCTGTTATGTTATTTATAATAGCCTTTGCACTAGATTCCTTTTGAACTGTTATAACTGACCAATTAAGTGAATTTCCATCTAATTTTATGTTCGTATAAGATGCATAGTAATTTTGACCATTTTCTTTATATTTAGTGCTACCATCATTTCCAGCCATTAACTGAGCTATGATTTCTTTTAGTCCATCTGATACTTCTATCGGCTCTTCCTTAGGATTTCCCTCTTTGACTCCAGTTGTTCTAGTTTGGTTTTTATAATTATATAATTCCTCAATCACTTCGGTATTAGGGTGTGCAACAACAACACCCTCTCCATCTATTATGAAAGAATATCTTCCTGATGCTTCATCTGAATATTCACTTACTACTTCCTGCAATTTTTCTAAATTAATATCAGACCCCATTACTCCAACAAACTTATTATCTTCAACCAAAGGAACAAATATTGAAGTTACTGGATTCTTAGAAGAAGCAGAATAATAAGACTTTGATACAAATGATGATAAAGAGCTTTTTGCTTGTGAAAACCACCATCTGTCTGATCTATCAGCAAGATCCCCTGATGATCTCCCAGTCTGCATTCCTTTTTCATCCTGCATATATAATAATTCAAAATATGGATTTCTGTCTTTAGTTTCTTTAAGTACTTTTTCCTTTGTATCTTTACTTCCTTCTCTTACTTCTGAATTATATGCTAGATCTTCTGTCACTTTATACGCCGTATCCATAAAAGAAGAAACATTTTTTGATATAAGCTTAGATAACATTTCGTTCTTACTATTTATTTCATTATCATAATATTTCGATAAAATAGTGCTTACACATAAAATAATTCCAAGAGTCAGTACAACGGATATTGATAGCATTGTGATTAGGAGTTCGCTTTTTATGCTCTTTATTTTCACAGAGCTATTTTTATCTTTATTATTTGTTTGCTTGTCCATTGTCTTTTCATATTGTTTTCTAATCAATCCCATTTATTTTCTCCCCTTATCAATATTTTTTATAAAATAAGTAGTAGTTTTAGAATTATTTTTTACACTATAAAAATTATGTTTATTACAATAAATTTACTTATTCTTTTACAAGTTATGCTTATTTTTCATGCATTATTGATAAATTATAACATATTACTAGCTATTATCAACATTTATAATGTTTTTTATATAATAAACTACATATTTAATAAAATTCTAAAGAAAAGTTAGTCTTAGACTTAATTTTATGAATAGATTTACTGCGGATACGTAATAACAATTTCATGGTAACACTTTGAATTTTTCATACAGCTTAAGTCATTTAAATAATTTCGCTTTATAACTCAAAATCTATATACTTCTCTTAAAGCCAAAAAGCTGTATAAGATAATTATAAAATCATCTTATACAGCTTAAATTTATGTGTGGGAAAACCGAAATTAGATACAAATTTGTTCCAGCGGACTAGTGAAATTTTCGCTGGATAGTTCTAAGTGGAAGGTTGAACTATTCCAAATGTGCTAGTTCAAAAAGTGAGAATCGAAATTTCACATTTCGTTCTTCGAACTTTCTCTGTGAGCGCTTGTTATTTGAGGCTAGCACTTTGGGTGCAACTTTATAGCCTTGGAATCACCCATCACAATTACCTCGAAACTGGAACAAAAGTATATTATTCATTTCGGTGAGGCATACGCATAAGTATAGATTATATTCGTTTTATCTATATACTCATTTTAAGTATACAAAAACTTCTAGCTTACCGCTGTTTCTTGGAATTAAGTTATCTTTCATTACTTCTCCATTTACAACTACCTTTGTAACAACTTGATTATCACTATTTTCTGAGCTATAAGGTATGGATGTTACATCACTTTGATAATTATTATTTTGCTCATTATTCTTAGTATTTACGTTTAATCCATTTTCATTATTTGCTCTAGATACTTTTATAGTGTAATCTTCTTTTTCATTTGTAATCTTTATTTCAAATTCGTTCCAAGCTTTTGGTATACAAGGATTTATAGCATATCCTTTATCTTGAACCTTTCTAAGTCCCAAGATATTTTCAACGCCAACTCTGTACATCCATCCTGAAGCTCCTGTATACCAGCTCCAGCCTCCTCTTCCTGCGTGAGGCTCTTTTATATACACGTCCGCTGCCATTACATAAGGTTCTACTTTATATGTCATACACTCTAACTCTGTTTTTGCATGATTTATAGGATTTATCATATTAAAGTAGTTTACCGCCTTATCACCAAGCCCAAGTTTGGTTAAAGCAAGTATAACCCAAACTGCAGCATGAGTATATTGACCTCCATTTTCTCTTACACCTGGCACATATCCTTTTATGTAACCTGGTTCTAACTTAGAATTACTAAATGGTGGTGCAAGCAATAAGATCATTCCCTTATCTTTCTTTACAAGGTTATTATCCACGGCTTCCATTGCTTCAATACTACGTTCCTTCTGTCCTGCACCTGATATAATTGCCCAGCTTTGAGCCAACGAGTCAATTCTGCATTCTGGATTTTCTCTTGAACCAAGAGGTGTACCATCATCAAAGTATGCTCTTCTATACCAGCCGCCATCCCAAGCGTTTTTCTCTAGATTATCTCGTATAAACTCTCTTCTTTCTTCAAAATGTTCTTTTGTTTTCTTATCGTTTTGTTTACCTGCAATTTCAATAAAGCTTTCTAATATTGAATATAGGAACCAGCCAAGCCATACGCTTTCTCCTTTTCCTTCGTTTCCAACAGTACTCATTCCATCATTCCAGTCTCCACTACCCATTAAAGGAATATTATGAATACCAAACTTCAAGCTCTTTTCTATAGCTTTTAAACAATGTTCATATATAGTTCCTTCTTTTGATGATTGATTTACTATTGTATATCTTTCATCTTCACCTTCTCTTAAAGGTTCATCTTCTAAGTACGGAGCACTAGCATTTAAAATTTCGTAATCTCCTGTAGAATTAATATATTCGGCAGTTACATAAGGAAGCCATAATAAATCATCACTAAATCTAGTTCTTATTCCTGAATTAACAACAGGATGCCACCAGTGTTGAACATCGCCTTCTACGTACTGTCTTGAAGCACTTCTTAGTATTTGCGCCTTTGTTATTTCTGGATTTACAAACCCAAGTGACATAGAATCTTGAAGCTGATCTCTGAATCCATAAGCACCACCACTTTGATAAAATGCACTTCTGCTTAAATATCTACAACTTAAAGTTTGATATAAAAGCCATCCATTCAAAAGATAATCTAATGACTTATCTGGTGTCTTAACTTGTATATTTCCTAGGAAATTGCTCCAATATTGTTTTACTTTATCTAATTCATTTTCTGCATTTCCAAAAATCTTGTATTTACTTATTAATTCATCTATTTTTTCTTTTTCATCTTGACCAAATAGGATTAGCAGCTCCTTTTTTTCACCTTTTCTTAACATAACACTTGTTTGTGCGGCTAAACAAGGGTCATAGATGCCACCAGACTTATTGCTTAATCTATTATGTTTTAGAGCCTCAGGACTAAAAGTTTCTCCTCCAATACCTAAAAACTCTTTATTGTCTCCAGTAAAACTCAATTCTTTCCCACCTATAATGGTTAAGTAAGCATTTAATTTTCCAAAGTATTCACTGTATGGATTATGAGCACCTATAAATTTATTTTTGAATGTAAAATCTTCATTACTATTTTTAATGCTGCTTCTATTTACTACATCCATTGTTTCTTTGTAGTTTGATTCATTTCCACCTATATATGTTGAGATATATCTTGAACTATCATACTCATAAACACCCAAAACAAGTTTTGCATAGTAGAATAGCGAAACACTTCTATCCTCATTACTTAAGTTTTCTAGCGTAACCCTCTGAATTTTTAATCTTTCATTTTTAGGAGCAAAAATTTCTAATTTTCCTTTTATATTATATGCTGTATGTCTGTATTCAGAGTATCCAAAGCTATGTTTTATTAAGTAATCACCTGAATCTCTTACGGGTTTTGGTGTTATTGAAAAATACTTACCAGAGTCATTATCTTTAATATATAATGCTTCTCCTATAGGATCTCTAATATAATCATTGCTCCAAGGCGTTATTTTATTTTCTCTAGAATTTCCACACCAAGTATATCCTGATCCTACTTCTGATATATGAAATCCGAAGTCATCATTTGAAATAACATTAATCCAAGGTGCTGGTGTATTTCTATAATTAGATAGTTTTATTATATAACTATTATCTTTCTTACAAAATCCACCATAACCATTAAAGAAATCTAAATCACTTACATCAGGATCTTCATCCGCTTCTTTACCATAATTATTAGAATCTTTTGATACATCCAAATCTAAATCAACTAAAGTTGAAATTTCCGAGTTATAAACTAACTCTCTTTCCTTCTTACTTTGATTAGATTTCTTATCTATTTCTAAATCTTCAATATCATCTTGATCTTCTGGCTCATTAATATTCTTTATCAAGTCATGAATATTAATTACTTCTTCATCATTATCATATACTTCATAAGGTATGTTTTCACCATCTGTATCTTGGTTAGTATTTTCATCCTTATATTTATCCTTAAACCTTGAATTATTTCTTAAAGCTATACGCGAATCTAATCCTTCATCATCTAAGTCCACATATCTATTAAAATTCTTTTCATTATATGCATATGAACTTAATGGATTATTCTTATCTACATATACTCTAGAAATTCCTATTAGTAAATCCTTAATTTCAGCGTCCATGGTTGCCTTATTGTTAATAAATATTCCACCCGCTTTATTTAAGTAATTACCTACATTGGATGACCTTATTACTTCCATTATGTTTTTTTGAAGTGGTTCATCATAAGAAACTTCTTCATTATTATATATAATTAAATCTAACTTAACTCCCTTAATTCTTAAGTAATTGTGGAATTTTACCATAGTATATACTAAATTTATGTCTTCCTCATTTTCTATAGATAACATTATAATAGGTAAATCTCCTGAGATTCCATATGCCCATAAATCCTTTTGATGTCTTGAAATATTCCTAATATATTCTTCTCTATTTTTTCTAGTGTTAGTTAGAAAGAAAATTGAGCTTGCAGCGCTTTGGAATATATTGGCTATGGCACTTCTTATTCCTAAAGTCTTTAGTTCAAGCTGCGCACTTATGCTATAATTTTTGAATACTCTCTCTAGCTTACTGTTGTCATTGTTATTTCTGCATATTTCAAGTATTTGTTCTTTTGATTCACATATTCCAGTTATATAATAAATTTCCTTCTTAGAGTTAGGCTCTAATCTAATTCTCGTTCTTATACTCATTATAGGATCTAAAACTGTTCCCACCGTATTATCTAAGGCTTTATCATTATCCATAGCTTTTGGATTCTTCAATTCTCTATTTCTTCCTATAAAGTTTATTCTTGAAGTTTCATATGAAATGCTTCCTTCTAAGTCTCCATTAACAACCGCTTTATGGAAAATATATGGAATCTTTGCATTCTTAACTCTACCTCTTCTGCTTCCTATAAGAACACTTTCCTTTTCATCATATTCTGTTTGAACAAATAAATTAGAGAATGTTGGGTGAACTACGTCAGCACTAAATGTAGCTAAAGTCACTTCCATGTAACTTGTTATTTCAATACTTCTTCCCTTATCTCCTTTGTTATTTAAAGTTAATTTTCTAACTTCAAAATTTTCTTCTGATGATATTGAAACTTCCATCGAAGTTTCAATGTTGCCATCTTTTCTACTAAATTTAGCTTTATCTAAATTAAACTCAACTGAATATTTATCTCCAAGATCTTTACAAGGCTCAAATGTTGAACTCCAATATTCATTTGAATTTAAATTCTTTACATAGAAGAACATTCCACTATCATCACTTGTAGAGTTTCCCTTCCATCTATAGAGCATAGTATCATTCTTTTTTGAATATCCATTTCCGTTTACTGTTAACATAGATGAATATTCACCATTGCTTAATAGTAATACTTGTGGACTATCCTGATTCACTTTTTCAAATACTCTTGGAATTAAAACCTCTCCCTCAAAATATCTATTCTTAACAGAAAAATCTTCATTTCTTTCAAAAACAACATTTTGTGGAATTTTCTCTTTTAGTAAAAGTTCTGTAGATTTTATCTCAGGAAGATCGTGAAATCTATTTATCAAAATATCATTACATAGAATATTATCCAAAGCCATAAGTGACATTCCTAAATGATGTACCATATAAGTTGCAACTTTATTGACCTTCTGTGGATAACTTGAGTTATCATAATTACTCTCATCGCCATTATTCATGTGAATCCTACTGATTTCATCATTCTTATCCACATTATTCACATTATCAACATGCTTATCATTCATATAACTTGTATTTTTATCCTGTGTATTATCCACTATTTTTTCGTAGTTATCCACATAATCCTCATACTTATCCACATTTTGTGTATAATTTTTTCCATTTGTTGAAATATTCTGCTCAAGAAGATCACTTTTAGAAAGTGTCATTATGTACTTATCTTTCCTAGCTTTAGTATAATCTAAAGCTTCTATGAAACCATATCTTCCTAATGCGCCTAACTTTTCAAGTTCTTTAAGATTTTTAATTCCAGAATCTTTATCAAAAGAAATAGCCATTAATGTTGAATATGGCGATATTACAAGATCATCTTCAAGTCCTCTTTTAAGACCAAGTCCAGGCACTCCAAATGCCTTGTATTGATAATTTTCTGCTGCATCAAATTCATAAAATGCAGATTCTGATATTCCCCAAGGAGACTTCTTTTGTTTTGCAAAGCTTTTTTGCGCCTTTATGACAGACTTATAAGTTTGACTAAGTAATGTCTTAGGATAATTCCTCATTATTAATGATGGCATAAAATACTCAAACATAGTTCCACTCCAAGATACTAGTGAATGAGTATGGAATGCATTAGTCATGGAACGTCCTAGCTTAAACCAATGGGAAGAAGGCACATCATTTTTAGCTATCGCAACAAAAGATGCTATTCTTGACTCAGATGCAAGCAAATCATAATATGAGTTTCCAAGAGAATTTTCCTCTACATTATATCCGATAGAGAATAGTCCTCTAGTTTTATCATAAAGAAAAGTAAAATCCATTTCTTCTGTTATTTTATCAATATCTTGTATTATATTATCTATTTTATCTATGTAATTTTTGAAATTATTTATCTTTTCTCTAAATTTTCCTCTGAAATTATCCCCATTTTTTCTTCTATAATTCTCGCATCTGTGGATTAATTCAACAATATCTGGGACTCCTTCGAAAAATTCCTTACTATATAACTTTTCTATACCTTCAAAAATGAAATTATAATAGCTAATCTTTTTTCTAACCTCACCTATAAGCTTATCAATCCAATATCTTGCTTCTTCACTCTCAAGTTTTAATTCTCCTATACTGTTTTCCTCTTCATCACTTAAGTTATTTTCATTATTCATATTATTATTTTCCGACTTAAGTTTCTGCTTTAGACTGATTATCTGCTCTGTTTCCTTTAAATCTTGAAGTTTAAAGGAAATTTCATTTAATACATTTATATATTCTCCAATATTAATATGTGAAGAAAATTTAAGCTTTAAATTAGGGGCTTCATCTTCAATTATTTTGTAAATATCATTCAAAGATGTAACTTCTTTTACTCTTATAACTTTATTATGTTTAAGCTCTTCCATAGACCTCTTTAGTACCCATAAGTTACCTAGAAGATTTCCACTATCAACTGTTGATACATATCTAGGCCATAAAGGTTCTTTTGTTTTTGTATCATACCAATTTAGATAATGACCATTAACCTTTTGAAGAGTTTTCATGCTATTTAATATGAGTTCTATTCTGTCAACAAACTCTGCCATAGTTATATATCCCAAGTCATATGCAGCAATGCTTGAAGTAATTCCCATCCCTATATTAGTTGGAGAGGTTCTATGTGCAACTCCCTTAAATGGCTTCTCCTGATAGTTATCTGGAGCTAGGTAGTTGTTTTCTTCATTAACAAAATCCTCATAATAAGCATATATTCTTCTAGAAATTTTTCTTAAGTAAGTTTTTTCTTCATTCTTTAAAGTATTCTTCTTGTGTTCTGGACGTTTAATACTTATGGTATAAGCCATATAAGGGCTAACTATCCATAATGCCGCAACTACTACACTATAAGTAACTACTCCTAACGAACTATAAAATGATAAGTATAGTACAAGCAGACCCATTATAGGAGCAATCCACATTCTCTTTAAATAATTAATAAAATTATTCCTTGAGTTTTTTTCTACAAGTTCTGCTGACTGCCATTCTAAAAGATTTTTCTTAGAAAACATTACTCTATATAGTGTTACTATTATGGCATCAAGCATCAAAAAAGCTTGATAAGGAATAAAGCTTACTATTAGCACTATCTGCTCTAGCGTTTTAAATGCTCCCATTAATTTATTTTTAGGTGTTACAACAAAATCTGTTACCACAAATACTAATGGAGTTATTAAAGCTAAGAAGGCGAGAAGTGCGACCTGACTTCTTCCAAATAAAACAGTGAGAGATAATATAAGAGCAAGAAGTAAATTAGGTGCTAATAAACTTCTTCTTAGGTTATCAAATATCTTCCACTTATATAATAAATTTATTTTATTTGAAAATAACCATCCTATTAGCTGCCAGTCACCTCTAACCCATCTATGCAATCTTTTGCAGCTAGATTCATAAAATGCTGGATATCCATCAATAAATTCCACATCACTTAATAATCCACATCTTGCAATACCACCCTCAAGCAAATCATGACTTAAGACTGTATCATCTTTTATAGAATTACTTAACACTTTATAAAATTCATCTATACATATTATTCCTTTACCAGTAAAGGACCCTTCTCCAAATAAATCTTGATAAGTATCAGAATAAGCGACGGAATATCCATCAACTCCTTCTTCTCCTCCAAATACTTTTGAAAAATAAGTTTGATTCTTAGCTTCTAGGCTAATGCTCACCTTAGGCTGCATTATTCCATATCCTCTTGCGACTCTATTGCCTTTTATATGAGGAATATTAAGAATATGGCTCATAGCCCCTACAAGTTTAAAAGCACTTTCCCTAGGCATAAAAGTATCTTCATCTAATGTAATTAGATACTTAACTTGTTTCAGTTCTTGAATATCCGAGCTAAAAACATTATAAGTATGATTCTTACCACCTCTAATAAGAGCCATAAATTCCATTAACTTTCCACGTTTTCTTTCTCTGCCCATGAATACATTTTGCTTCTTATTATAAATTCTCTTTCTACTAAAGAAAAAGAATCTATTTTCACTAACTCCTTGGTCGTTTTTAAAGTCATCGGAATATTTCTCATTTAAATCTCTAGCATATTGAACTCCTGATTTAATTATCTCAACATCTTCCGGAGAAGTCTCATGCTCAGAATCATGAAAATCACTTAGCAAAGCAAAATAAATATTCTTATCCTTATTTCCGCAATATGCTACTTCTAATTTATTCATAAGTTCTTTAACTTTGTCTTTAGAATTTACTATAGCTGGTATTACAACCACAGTTTTATTTCCTTTAGGAATTCCTGAACTAAAATTTAATTTTGGAATTAATCTAATATCAACAACTTTACCCACAGTATAATTCGTAAGTCCAATTATTATTTCGTTCACTGGAATTAATATTATAAGGAACGAAATTACGTACTGTACCAAAGTGTATCTAACACCTAATAAGCTGCTTATTAATAAAATAAGAAAACTTATTAAGAGTGTTCCAAAAATATTGCATGCTACATACGTATTTGCAGATATAGTTGTTTTTATATTATTTCCATATTTCTTTAACTCGTTTATTCCCTCATCAATTAGGTAATATCCAATATGGCGTTTATAATTTTCTTCTTTATTATTTTTACTATTTCTTGCAAGCTCTAGAATATTACTAGCTAAAGTAATTTCGTCTGCGTTTGATATTCTAGCCATCTTTTCGAGCTTATGCCTATAATAATCCTTAGATTCAAAATCCATGCTATTATAAATATCTGCCGGATCATTTTTAAGTATTTTTTCAACAAAAGAAGTTTCTTCAAAGAATCTTCTCCAGCTTATTCCTTCAATCTTTCTAATAAATGTTATGTATTCTCCAATATTTCTTTCTAAAACTTCTTCTCTTAAATCACTTCTAATATTATTTTTATCTAAATCCGAATTTACTTTCCATTTAGATTCTACAAGATCATTTATTCTTGGATCTTCTATAGAATTATCTCTTAATACACTAAAAAATTCTCTTAAAAATAAAGGTCCAATATTTTTCCCAACATTAATATTTCCTATTTTTTCTTCAAACTTATTGTTATTAATTGCATCTATTATCTTTTCAGCTATGTCTCTTCCTCTTATGATTTCTTTTTGAATATCAACAAGTTCATTAGTATACTTAGATAAATTTATTATTATAGCTATTTTAAGCATTAATGGGAATGCCCACAATTCTCCTGTAGTGAAAATTTTCTCTTTATTATTAAAATTTCCGTTTTCAATATCGCTTTGAAGTCCGTTTATATATGATATAAGTTTATCACAATCAATCTCATTCCCGTTATTTATATAGTCCTTTGCCACTACAAAAATGCGTGGAATAAGTTCCCTATTTTCATTATCTTCATTTGTATTGTTATCTTTATTTCTATTGTAATTAACATTACCTATAGAAGATAGTCCCTGAAAATAATCTATAGGCATCTCAATCTTTATCGCTTTGTACTCTTTTTCTATTAAGTATATATTATCAAGAAGCCATTCAGATGCCCCAAGCACTTTATATCCGTTCTTAGATAATTTGCTAAAGTACCTAAAATTTTCATGGATGCAAGAAAATCCATCAGCTAACTCTTTTAAAACATTCTTTCTTACTCCATAAGAATTATTTCTCCTCAAGTAAAAAACTCCCTTCTTACTATTGGTATATTCAAAAAAACAATAAGTTAATATGATAATCTATTTATCTTTATACTTTATAAATATAACTTCCCAAAAGTACCTCGCTATGAGGAAATCATACTTTTTATCTAAATATAAACACATAACTTTCATTATTTATTATTTTCTTTCATACACCTAACATTAATAACAATTACCCAACGGAGATATTTTTACCAAAATTATAAAAAGTATTCTTAAATTCAAATGTTATCTGCCGGAATAAAAAAATTATAAAAGATTTAACTACATTCTAATTTCATAAATAAGAAAAAAAAGATGACTTCTGCTTAATGCAGAAATCATCCTTTTAAATAGTATGTTTTAAAAATATATTGACAGATATATAGTTTTAGTTGTTAATCCAAGCTCCACTTGTATCTAATCTATAACCGTCAATCTCAGTGTCGCCTGCCATACTGCCGTCAGAATATAAGTAGTACCAACTGCCATCCACATATGTCCAGCCTGTTGCCATAGCTCCATTGCTCTTTAAAAAATACCACTTACCATCAATGAATTTCCATCCTGTTTCCATATAGCCTAGAGCGCCATAGTTTCTACCATCGCATAAGAAGTACCATGTCCCATCACTATCTTTAAACCAACCGGTGTCCATTCTTCCATCTCTTTCCAAGTGGAACCATTGTCCTACTGTATCTTTTCCATCATATACCCAGTCTCCACTTCCAGACTTGTACCATCCGGTTATCATAGTTCCAGCATTGTCAAAGAAATACCAATAACCATTATCTAATTTCCAACCAGTTTGATTTGTTTTGTTTAATTTCACTATAGTGAAATCACTGAACTTATTTACTGTGAATTTAATTCCAAAGATTCCATCCCCATATTCAACTACTTCACCCTTTTCAAGAACCTTTTCTCCATCGCTATGTTCAATGAATACTCCAAGATCATTCAAGAAAGCTTGTCTTTCAGTTGCATCAGTTGGAAGAGTAATTCCTTTTAGCGGTAATACAATATCTACAGCCCTTTGACTCATATTTGTTTCTATAGTCATTGGTGTTCCTAATACTTGCACGCCATTATTTCCTGATACAGCTTTTATTGTAGCCTGTTGATTTGCTGTTGTCTTGATTTCTGTCTGCTTTGTTTCATCCTTTATTGGAACTAATCTGAAATACAAATCTCCATTTAATTGTCCACTTTGTGCTAAACCTTGAACAGATTCTTTTGGTAATGAAACTATAGCACCACCTGTTTCTATTTGTAAATTTACATTTCCACTTGAAAGCGCTGTTAGTGTTTCTTTAGGTATATTAACCTTAGTTTCAGATACATCATTATCTGTATCTGTAGCAACTATTCTTGCTGTATCTTTTCCTTCACTCGTTAATGCACCTACTGTTTCTTTAGCTTTATCAGGTGTATAAGTTACAATATCCTTTTTAGTTCCATCACTTGCTGTTGTTCTTTCAATTACAGTTTTTGATATTGAAGTGTCACTTTTTCCGTCTGTAACCTTCACTGTAATTTTTTCTGTAGAACTTGTATTGCTACTAGATGTTGATGAGCTACTGTGACCTGATGAACCTGAACTACCACTTGATGAATTCCCTGAAATCTTTGATGTAATCTTTTCAAAAGTTTTATCTATATAAGATACTACTAATTTAATATATTTACCTATATCGCTACTGATCAACTTGTAAGTTAATCCTTCACCAACTAGTGTTCCATTATCAGCATCATTGCCTGATATTCTATACCATTTATATGTTACTGCTGAAGATGTAGTTACACTTAAGCCATTTTCATCTATTAAAAGAGCTTCTAAAGTATTATCTACTTTTTGATTTCCGCTAATTCTTACAGCTGCTGGTGTTGTTGTATCAGTATCATTAGGTAAATCAATTTCAAATTCTGCACTTACGCTTATATCATCATGTACATTAGTATCCATTCTACTTGCATTAGTTTTTCCATCACTCCAGTTTACGAAATGATAACCTGTATCAGGTACTGCTGTAACTGTAGTTCCATCAGATCCTTCATCCACCGTCTGCGATAAATCCCCCTCAATTGTTCCACCTGCTTCTGCTGTATAGTTAAGGGTGTATGTTACTGCTGCTGATGTCATTACTGTTATTGTTGCTGTTCCTTTTTTACTTGTATCAAATGTTGATGTCGCTGTTATTGTATAATCTCCTGGTGCTGCATCTGATGCTACTGTTACTAAACCATTTGAATCTACTGTTACTTTTCCGCTTGCATCACCGCTTGACCACGTTACTGTTTCTGCTGCCCCTCCTACTGCAATTACTGTTTTTGTCAATTGTTTATTTTCACCTTGTACTATACTTGCAGTTGTCGGATCTACTGCAACACTATTTACTGCTGGCACCACTGGCGCTGCGCTTACTGTTATTGTTGCTGTTCCTTTTTTGCTTGTATCAAATGTTGATGTCGCTGTTATTGTATAATCTCCTGGTGCTGCATCTGATGCTACTGTTACTAAACCATTTGAATCTACTGTTACTTTTCCGCTTGCATCACCGCTTGACCACGTTACTGTTTCTGCTGCTCCTCCAACTGCAATTACTGTTTTTGTCAATTGTTTATTTTCACCTTGTACTATACTTGCAGTTGTCGGATCTACTGCAACACTATTTACTGCTGGCGCCACTGGCGCTGCGGTTACTGTTATTGTTGCTGTTCCTGTCTTACTTGTATCAAATGTTGATGTCGCTGTTATTGTATAATCTCCTGGCGCTGCATCTGATGCTACTGTTACTAAACCATTTGAATCTACTGTCACTTTTCCGCTTGCATCACTGCTTGACCACGTTACTGTTTCTGCTGCCCCTCCTACTGCAATTACTGTTTTTGTCAATTGTTTATTTTCACCTTGTACTATACTTGCAGTTGTCGGATCTACTGCAACACTATTTACTGCTGGCGCCACTGGCGCTGCGGTTACTGTTATTGTTGCTGTTCCTTTTTTGCTTGTATCAAATGTTGATGTTGCTGTTATTGTATAATCTCCTGGCGCCGCATCTGATGCTACAATTACTAATCCTGTTTCATCTACTGTCACTTTTCCGCTTGCATCACTGCTTGACCACGTTACTGTTTCTGCTGCCCCTCCTACTGCAATTACTGTTTTTGTCAATTGTTTATTTTCACCCTGTACTATACTTGCAGTTGTCGGATCTACTGCAACACTATTTACTGCTGGCGCCACTGGCGCTGCGGTTACTGTTATTGTTGCTGTTCCTTTTTTGCTTGTATCAAATGTTGATGTTGCTGTTATTATATAATCTCCCGGCGCAGCATCTGATGCTACAGTTACTAATCCTGTTTCATCTACTGTCACTTTTCCGCTTACATCACTGCTTGACCACGTTGCTGTTTCTGCTGCTCCTCCCACTGCGATTACTGTTTTTGTCAATTGTTTATTTTCGCCTTGTACTATACTTGCAGTTGTCGGATCTACTGCAACACTATTTACTGCTGGCACCACTGGCGCTGCGCTTACGGTTATTGTCGCTGTCCCTTTTTTGCTTGTATCAAATGTTGATGTCGCTGTTATTATATAATCTCCTGGCGCAGCATCTGATGCTACAGTTACTAATCCTGTTTCATCTACTGTCACTTTTCCGCTTACATCACTGCTTGACCACGTTACTGTTTCTGCCGCTCCTCCTACTGCAATTACTGTTTTTGTCAATTGTTTATTTTCACCCTGTACTATACTTGCAGTTGTCGGATCTACTGCAACACTATTTACTGCTGGCACCACTGGCGCTGCGCTTACGGTAAAGCTTACATTAAAGCTTTCGCTTATTCCATTATCTCCTGTTAATGTTACTGTTGCTGTGTAAGTTCCTGCTGCTAAGTTATCATTTGGCTTTATTGTAAAGCTTGTCTGATTTCCTGTACTTACTGTTGTTGCTCCAAGTGTTCCTAATATGAAACTATTTGCATTTGTTCCACTTAACGCTACTGATAAATTTGTTATACTTCCTGTTCCTGTACTATTTACTGTTATACTTTGTGGTGATATTGATCCATATCCCACTGTTTCTCCTGCAAATGTATCAGTTCCTGTTTGAGATAACGTTGCTGTATGCGTTAATGCTGCGCTTACGGTAAAGCTCACATTAAAGCTTTCGCTTATTCCATTATCTCCTGTTAATGTTACTGTTGCTGTGTAAGTTCCTGCTGCTAAGTTATCATTTGGCTTTATTGTAAAGCTTGTTTGATTTCCTGTACTTACTGTTGTTGCTCCAAGTGTTCCTAATGTGAAACTATTTGCATTTGTTCCACTTAACGCTACTGATAAATTTGTTATACTTCCTGTTCCTGTATTATTTACAGTTACAGTTTGTGGTGATATTGTTGAATATCCTACTGTTTTTCCTGTAAATGTAAAATTCGTTGTTTGAGATAATGTTGCCGCATACGTTGTTGCTACATTTGCTGTTACTGTATATGTTGCTACTGTCGTTCCGTCTTGTGCTGTTACTACTAATATATCTCCACTCACTACTGGATCTGACAGACCTGTTACATTCCAGCTTTGATGATTTTCCCCTTTTGCTAATGCTGCCTGAAATGCTGCTTTTGTTGTTCCAAATGGTACATTTGTTATTGTTCCTGAATTTCCTACTAATGCTCCTACTGTGTAACTTCCTGATGTTACTGTTGCATTAGTGCTTAGTGCTGGAGCTACTGTTACTGTGAAGTTTCTTACTTCCGTTGTCTTCCCTGCTTCTGTTGTGGTTACTACTATTATAAGGCTTGTTGCTGTTCCTATTGTATAATCAGTTCCACTTGTATATGCTGCGCCATTTATTGTTATTGTTGACGATGCACTTCCTCCATCTGTTACTGTAAATTTAATCTTGTCTGCACTTCCGCTTACCCAGCCTGTTACCGCTCCTGTTGTATCGCTTCCTCCTGCAGTTGGTATCGATACATTTGTAACTCCATCAACTGAATTTGTGCTTCCTCCTGATAGCACAATACTAGTTGGTGCTGTTGCTGGAGAAGCGCCAACCGTGAAATGATAGTACGTATTAACTAAGTTTGCAACCAAATAATTTTGATTCAAATCTTGAACAGCACCTGCCGACCACCGAACTGATATATTTCCATTTGGTAGCGTAGCACTTGGATCAATCGTAATAGTATCTGAATTCCATCCTGTTATGTTTGGACTTGTAGCTTGAATAGTCTCAATCAATGTGCCTGAATCAGCGTTGTAAATTGAGAATGAGCCTGATCCAGAAATAACCTTCTCATTAAATTTTATTTGTACATTTTGTGTAGGAAGTATACTTGAAGCACCATTAGCAGGGTTGGATCTAGCCAGGTCTACTATAGGTTGATCTCCATCATAATAAGCAAGACCACCAATAGAAGCTGCTGAAGAAAAATTTGCAATCTGGCTTACTGCTTCATTTGTTAGATTTATTGAATAGATAACCTTGTTCCCTGATGCACCATCTATAAGAAAGGCTCTATTATTACCCATATCCAGTATAACTGAGCTTGGAGCCATTGCCACGCTGCTAACCAAGGTTGTTTGCCCAGTTCCATCTGCGTTCATAACCCCCAAAAGATCTCCAGATCCTGCTGTAGCTGCATTACCATCTCTTAGTGAATAATACAACTTATCTCCAACAGGATCATAAGAGAGACCTCCTATAGAAGATGCTGAAGAAAAATTTGCAACCTGGCTTACTGCGTTATTTGTTAGATTTATTGAATAAATAACCTTATTCGCTGCTGATCCATCAATAAGAAAAGCTCTATTATGACTCATATCCAGTATAACTGAGCTTGGAGCCATTGCCACGCTACTAACCAAGGTTGTTTGCCCAGTTCCATCTGCGTTCATAAACCCCAAAAGATCTCCAGGTCCCGCTGTACCTCCATTACTATCTCTTAGTGAATAATACAACTTATCTCCAACAGGATCATAAGAGAGACCTCCTATGGAAGTTGCTGAAGAAAAATTTGCAACCTGGCTTACTGCGTTATTTGTTAGATTTATTGAATAGATAACCTTGTTCCCCGATGCACCATCTATAAGAAAGGCTCTATTATTACCCATATCCAGTATAACTGAGCTTGGAGCCATTGCCACGCTGCTAACCAAGGTTGTTTGGCCAGTTCCATCTGCGTTCATAACCCCCAAAATATCTCCAGATCCTGCTGTAGCTCCATTACTATCTCTTAGTGAGTAATATAACTTATCATTTGCAGCATATGCACTTGATGGTATAGCAAAACCAATACACATAAACAATATGAATAACCAAAACATATAATCAAATCTTATGCTTAATTGTTTTTTAATATTTCTTTTATATATTTTATATCTTTCCATAAATTATCTCCCCTTCCCATTTTTAATATTGACTTGTTTCTCTACTTTGTCCGTATTGTGGGAACATTTTAGCTCCTAAAAAGAATCATAAGCATTTTCGAGTTCATAAATGCGTTAATTCAAAACGCTCTTACTATCGCAATAATCTTGCTAAACTGCCTAATAAATCATTAAAATTTATTGCTGATGGTTATAGTGCATATCTTCTTGCCAGCCAACAGTGTAAGCTTGTAAATAGCTAGGATTTTGATGTTACACAAGTTATAGGACTTACTAATGATGATGCTGTATTAGCTGAATTTCGTTTGGTGCAACAAGTAGCAGAAAGACTTAAACGCACATTCAAATCCTCTTACTGTGTTACTGGCGGTTGTGGTAGTGAGAATGATGCTCTTTATGCGTCTCTCTTTGAGTTGCCTACTACAACTTCCTTATAACTATTGGAAACCTTTAAATGAAATAGACATGTTAACTAATGCAGACAACATGCCTGCCAAATGGCAGCTTCTTATTTATTTTGGTCAACAAACGATTTTAAATATGTAAGAAATAAGGTAGTTTAATGTCTATCTGTTTTTAGATTTTCGGGCCTAAGGTACTCACTTAGCCATCTAAAAGCGTGCCTTTAGGCTTGTCCTTGATTGTATTACAAATTAATGCTACAATGCTGTGAACGCGACGGTGAAATTCTATATGTTTTTGAGTTTCCTGGCCGTGGGTGCTATTTTCAGATCATTAATTTGTCATGCCATCAATGGTAGCGAGCTCAGTTAATCCACATAGACTTAAAGAGATATTTCCCACTCCATGGTACTTCTAATTCTAAATTGCATTCGCTTCGGTTTTTCACACCTCACTTTACACTATCCTATCAAGAGTTCTCATAGAAACTCTTCAGAGCTTGTGATTACTCTCTCTTTTATTAATTTTATTTTTTCTTGATAATTTCGACCTATACTTAATTGTATTCTACCAAATATATTGTTAAAAATTTGTTGCAAATTGTCGCTCATTTTATATTTTTATCTAAACTCCTCAAAAATATCCTTAATAACGTTTCAAAAATAAATACCTTTTCAATGTCACTTAAATTATTCCTGTAATTCTTTATATCAAAAAAGTTACGAACGATTTAATTACATTATAATTTCATAAAAAAGATGACTTCTGCTTAATGCAAAAATCATCCTCTCATTTAAATAGTATTCTTTTAATTATACTTAACAATATTTAGTTTTATCTAATCCAAGCAGCTTGTGTCTTATTTATCTGCTTCTTTTATATATATTTCTTTTCCTTTAAATACTATAGCAATTTCTTTTATATTAATTATTCCTCTGCTCTCTAATTCAGTACTATATTTCTTATAAAAAATTTGCTTTAAAGCTTCATTTGCTGTTTCTTCTAAGGTTTCCTCATCATCAGGATCAAGTTTTGAAGTATCTTTTGGTATTATCATTACATCGTACCTTCCATATCCACACTCTCTATTTGATAATACTTGATGAGTATCATTTAAATCTATTAACATTCCTAATACAAATGCATGATACACTTTTTTCCCTCCAACATCAAAATAACTTATACTTTTTAAAACAAATTGACGAAGGAGCTTACCGAATATTTTAATATATCCAGTAACTAGGCTCTTTATCATCATATAATAATCACTTTTTGTGATTGTATCCTTAAACCAATTTTCTACTATGCTTTTATAAAGGCTTTTAACTTCCCTATTAGGAATACTTAAATCGTAAAAAATATATTCTTCTTTTCTATAAGCTGCTTTTGCTTTAAGATATCCTGTAAATAATAAGAAGCTCCATAAATTATCGCTTGATTTTTCTATATCACCCATAACTATATTTTCATCAATTACCTTTATTATGGACTCTCCAGCTATTAACACTTCTAAATCCTTCTTTACTTCCTAAGAACCTTTAGCTAATAGAATATTGACTAAGTCATTAGAACTGCTGTTTACCCAATAAGGTTTTAATCCTGCCTTAGTGCTTGATAAGTAATTTAATATTGACCACGGATTATAACTTGTGGTTTCATCGAAATAATCCCCATTGTAGCAATCTTTTATATTATTAAGTTATTACTTTAAACTCATTCTAAATAACAAAATAGAGCCTACTCAAATTATATTTTATTGAGTAAGGCTCTATTTTTTTAAATTCTATTAATTAAAAAACTCAGTAAATGCTTTAATTGTATATTCATTATCCTTTACAGTAGCTAATTCTCTTATTGAATGCATACTTAGTAGTGGCGCTCCCATATCTATTACTGGTATATTTAATTTTGATGCAGTAATAGGTCCAATGGTTGTTCCCCCTCTTAAATCTGATCTATTTACAAATACTTGGCATGGAACTTCAGCTTTTTCACAGATTCCTTTGAAGACAGCACTTGCATAACTATCAGTTGAATAACTTCCACCTGCTGCAATTTTAAGTACAGGCCCTTTTCCAAGCATAGGCTTATTTGTAGGATCACATTTTTCAACATAGTTTGGATGTATTGCATGAGCTAAGTCTGCTGATATCATTATTGAGTTGCTTAATGCTCTCTTGAAACTTTCTCTATCTTTTTCAAGACCCAAAGTTATTCTCTCTAAAATATTTTCTAAAATTGATGAATTTGCACCTTGGGATGTTAAGCTTCCTATTTCCTCATTATCTAAAGCTACTAATACCTTCGTTGCTTTAATTTCATTACTGCTTATTAAAGCTTTTAATCCTGCAAATACCATCCATAAATCATCTAGTCTTCCGCATGATATAAATTCATCATTTAAGCCAATTAGCATACCTTCTGCATACTCATATAAAAACAAATCGAAATCTAATATATCGCTAGAATCTACCTTTAAAGTTTCTGCTATTAAATTAATTAAATAATTATCCTTTTCTAGCTTATCTTCAACTATTGTAAGCATTGGTAAAGTATCTTTTTGCTTATTATATTCATAGCCCTCATTCACGCTTCTATTCATATGTATTGCTAAGTTAGGAATAATTAAGATTGGCTTATTTACATCCAATAATTCAACTCTTGGACTGAATGGATTTTCTCCTTTTAAAGTTACTCTTCCTGCTACGCTTAAAGGTCTATCAAACCAAGTACTTAGTATTGGCCCTCCATATACTTCAGTATTTAATTTCACATAATGTCCTTCAACTTTCATTTCTGGATTTGGCTTTATTCTAAATCCTGGTGAATCAGTATGTGCTCCTATTAATCTGAACCCATCTTTTTCAATATCACCATTCCCTATTTCAAAGGCAATTAATGCAGAGTTATTTTTTATAATATAGTGTTTACTACCTTTTTTTAATTCCCATTTATCTTCTTCTTTAATTTCTGTATAACCTTGCTTATCTAAAATATTTTTAATTTCATAAGTACTTTGAAAAGCCGTCTTACCATTATTTATAAAATCTAATAATTCTTGTGCATTATTCATATAGTTATTATCTCTCCCTACATAAATTAAATTTTTCTCATAAAACATTAAACAATATTAAATTCACTTTTAATATTATATACCTTTTTAGAAAATAATGCATATTTTATATGTGTGATTATCTAGAAAATTTTATATTAGATAATACCTACATAGTAAATGCCATAACTACTTTTTCATCTTTTCCAAGCGTCACATCTCCTGAACAAAGTTCAACTATTTCTTCATCATCGTCACTTAAATTTATCTCGTTAATGTCGCTTTTATTATTGGATTTTTTTCTGCCCTTACTATTCTTCTTTTTCGCAGAGATTGGTATACTTGACTTTGCATTAGTTACATTACTTTCGCAGGAACCTTTTTCAGTTTCTAAGCTGATATTCATATTAGCATTGTTATTTATGCAAGTAATATTACTATTTATCACATCTGCATTTCTAGTATTATCTACACATTCTATGTTTTCATTATTATCTTTATCATTAGTAGGATCTATACTAGCATTTATAGTATCATTATTCTGAGTTATTTCAGCACTTATAGTATTACTATTATTTTTATTACTATTTGCAAAGCTTTCATTTTCTGTATTACCTTTAACCACAAATTCAGAATCCACGCTGGTAGAATCTTTATTATATCTATTACAATTGTTAATATTATTATCATCATTATTGTTTTCATTTATCTCTTCATTAGCATTCATAATACTCTTATCTTCAATCTTAGCAGTTTTATTTCTAACAATCTGATCAATACTTTTATAGCCATTACTTTTTGAATCAACACCTATTATATTTTCTCTATCTTTAATTTTAGACTCATCCCTTTTGTGACTAGAATCATTTTCTTTTACTACATTAGCTTTAATTTCAGTACTCTTATTTATTTTAATATTTTGATGCTTAACAAAATTCTTTACTTTATAGATTTTATCTTCAGTAAACTCAATCATTTCTAAATCCATTAAAACCTTCATAGCTAATTTCACTCGTTCAATATCTCTATTAAATTCTATAGCGATGGTTTCCATTGTGTATGGAATATTTCTAGACAAAAATAATTCTCCTTCTAAATTTACCTTACCAGCTAAAACAATAAGTCTAATCCAAATATACTGAATAAGATCTCTTTCATTCATTGTATCTATTATTTTAGATTTAGTATCATCATACATATCAACTCTTAATTTAACAAATTTTCTTTCTTTCATCTTTAACACTCTCCCATTTAAATTAGTCTTCTATATGGAATATATGTATAAAAATGAACAATTACATAATTTCTCTAAAGTTTTTTATATTTTTCTAGAAATAATTTTATTCCATGGGTAAAATACATCTAAATTTTAATTTGGATCTAATTCATATAGATAACCCAACTAAGACCTTAACTTATGTATATAACTCGCCGAAATGAATAATATACTTTTCTATTTGGGATATATTTCATAGTATAAATCCAGCTTATAATTGGCTTATCTATAAAATAGTTTTATGCAGTAAAATGGTAGACAAAAAAATTCTTACGCATCTGCCTCGCAAAATATATATTTCTGACGTTTTCAACAGTAATCTATAGATTTAACTTTTTATAATTTCTTTGTAAAGAACGAAAATGAACGCCCGAATTTATAATATCCAAGCGTTCATTAATATATTGCTTATTTATATGAATTATTTTATAAATCTAAATTAAATATTATTTATCTATACTTAAAATACACACTAAAACTTATATAAGATTATTTTTAGCAAGTTCTTCACGTAATTTTTCTAGATTCTTGCCTTCCATTGGGAATAATGGCATTCTAAGTGGTCCTACGTTATATCCCATAATTCCTAATGCAGTCTTTACTGGAATTGGGTTTACTTCTATAAATAACGTATTTATAAGATCTAAATATTTTGTTTGAATGCTACAGCTTTCTTCTACTTTTCCTTCAAAATATAAACTACAAATTTCATGCGACTCTTTTGGCATAATATTCGAAAAGACTGAAATAACGCCTTTTCCCCCAAGTGATAATATCGGAACTATTTGATCATCATTTCCAGAATATATATTAAGTTCATCTTTGCATATCGCTTTTATCTTTGCAATCGCTGAAAGATCCCCACTAGCTTCTTTTGTTGCAACTATACGTGGATGCTTAGCTAATTCTGCATATGTTTCAGGTGCTATATTAACTCCTGTTCTTGATGGTACATTATATAGAATTATTGGAATATTAACTCTATCCGCAATATAATTGTAATGTTTTATTAATCCAGTTTGAGTAGTTTTATTGTAATATGGTGTTACTAATAAAAGTGCATCTGCACCAACACTTTCAGCGTATTTTGATAATTCAACAGCATAAACTGTATCATTAGACCCTGTGCCCGCAATAACTGGTACTCTCTTATTTACATATTCTACTGTAAATCTAATAACTTCCCTGTGTTCTTCATCAGTCATAGTTGAAGACTCACCTGTAGTTCCTGCAATTACAATTGCATCTGTACCATTCTCTATATTAAAATCAATTAGTTTTTTTAATTCAGAGAAATTAATTCCATCTTCTGTAAAAGGTGTAACAATTGCAACTGCCGCACCAGTAAATATAATATCCTTCATAAAAATTGCCCCCTCGAATATTTTCTATATAAATTATAACACAGTAAAGTGCTACTATAAACTTAGAATATATTTAAAATATGAAATATATATTTATTAGTGTTAGATTGCTTAATTTCTGGTAAAAAAATACTTGCTTAACTAAAAATATTTAATATAATAGATGTAATGCTTATTGGTAATTTCTTATGATTGGAGTGTATTTCATGTTTTTTGAACTTATAGTTAATAAATTTGTTAAGGATAATTCTAATGTTAAAGATGACACAGTTAGAAATTCTTACGGTGTGCTTGGCGGTATCATAGGTATTGTAGTAAATATTATTTTATTTATAATAAAACTTTCTGTTGGAATAATAGTTTCGAGTATAGCTATAATGGCTGATGCTTTTAATAACCTTTCTGATGCAGCCTCCTCTTTAATTACTATTTTAGGTTTTAAACTTTCAAATAAACCAGCTGATAGAGAACATCCCTTTGGTCATGGGCGGATAGAATATCTTTCAGCACTTATTGTTGCCTTCATGGTAATGTTAGTTGGTCTGCAATTTATAAAATCTTCATTTGAAAGAATAGTTAATCCATCACCAGTTGCTTTCGAGTTATTTTCATTTATTCTGCTTATAGTATCAATATTTTTTAAGATTTGGCTTTCTAAATTTAATAAATTTATTGGTGAAAAGATTAATTCCTCTGCTCTAAAAGCTGCTTCTACAGATGCTCTAGGGGATGTATTTACCACTACTTGTGTGGCTATTTCATTTTTAGCTTCAAAATTCACTTCTTTCCCTATAGACGGATATATAGGAATGTTTGTTGCATTATTCATTGTTTATGCCGGTTTCAATTTAGTTAAAGATACTATAAATCCACTTTTGGGAGAAGCGCCAGATCCAGAACTTGTTGAATCCATAGAAAGAATGGTTTTGTCTTACGATAACATCCTCGGCTCACATGATTTAATAGTTCACAATTATGGTCCTGGTAAATGTATGGCATCTATTCATGCTGAAATTCCTGGAAATATTAACGTTGTAGATATTCACGAAGTGATTGATAAAGCTGAAAGAGAAATTTCAAAAGCACTTAAGATTTACTTAGTTATTCACATCGATCCTATCTGCATTATTGAAGGCGAAGTCAAAGAAGCTTATAATGAAATTCTATCCATAATTGAAAAATATGATTATATAGAGTCAATACATGATTTTAGAGTAGTCGGTGAAGGTGATATCAAGAACTTAATTTTTGACGTTGTTATTGAACCATCAAAAAAACTTTCTATAACTGATACTGAACTTATAAATATAATATCTGAAGGAGTAAAGAAATATCATCCTTCTTATAACTGTGTCATTACTATAGACAAACACTACACATAAAAATACAGCCGTTATTTCAAACCAAGAAACTTCTAGTTTGAAATAATGGCTGTACTTTTTCTATATCGCTGCATCCCATTTAATACATATTCTTATCCTTAAAACTATAAGTATAAATAAAGCTGAAACTCCACCTAAATTTTTTCAATTCATTATTCCTTTTTACCCTATCCTATTTGCTGTCCTTCTCATTGTTAATTGGATAAATTTGTGATATCCTTTTAGTATTAAGTGCTATTAAAAGGAGGATATAATTTTGAAATGTCCACATTGTTCAGAAGAACTAGGAATAAATGATGTGTGTATAAATCCTATGTGTTCTTATTTCGGTAATACGATTAAAAATACTGAAAAAACTAATATAGATTATACTGAAGAAAACTTAAATAGTAGAGTTAATGCTGATATTAAAGTAGATCATGTTGAAAACAACTCCAAATCTAATGATAACTTTAATCAAAACAAAGTCTATCATAATAGAAATGACTATTATAATAATCAGAATACAAACAAATTTAAAAATATATATTCTATTCCTTACAATAAAAGCAACAATATTTCTCGAGACGAACTAGCTATCTTTATTGGTAATAATAGCGGTTTCTATATTAATCACCTCAACAAATATAACGATAAACATAAATTTTTATCTTGGAACTGGCCATGTTTTTTCTTCGGTTACTATTGGTTATTATACAGAAAACTTTATATTCCAGGAGCTGCTTTGATACTCTTAACCTTAGTATCTTCAGCGATTTTTCCAAAGGGAATACACTTATCTTTGCTACTACTCATAAGAATTATATTAACTTTATATGCAAATTTTATTTATCTTAACAATTGCGAACGTAAGATTAAAGACTTCAAAATGAATGTTATCAATATACAAAATCTCAGCAATACTGAATATATAAATAAATTACGTAAAAAAGGCGGAGTTAATTTAGCCGCACCATTAATTGTATTAGCTCTCCATATTATGTTTATAGTAATTTCACTTGGCATGTGGCTTTCAACTAGGATTACACCACATAAATTTTCTTCTCCTTCGTACTACTTTTAGCTTGTTAAACTAAAAGTTCGAATACGTTAAGGCTAATACAGCCTTATGCTTAAAACCTTTAGCGAAATTTTCATAAGTTTCCCAAATAATAATTCTTATAATTTCGGTAAATTCCTACTCTTAGTTAGGGTATCTATAGATAGCGCAATCATAAACTATAATACTTAGACTATGAAATATCTTCTAACCAGAAATGAGTGATATACTTTTGTGGAATGTTTCATTGGTAATTTTGATGGATGTGATTCTTTGACTATAAGTTGTTCCAAATGTGCTAGTTCAAAGCTTGTTCTTTGAGGCTAGCACTTTGGGTGCAACTTTATAGCCTTAGAATCACCCATCAGAATTACCTAGAAACTGGAACAAAAGTATATTATTCATTTCGGTGAGCTATACGCATAAGTATGGATTATAATTAGTTTATCTATATTAAAATTTTAGGCGTTCACCATAATAACTAATAAAAATAGTTATTTGGTGAACGCCTTGTTGTATAGTTAATTATAAAACTTTAGATAAAAAGTCTATTGTACGTGGATTTTTAGGATTCTTAAATACTTCCTCTGGAGTCCCAGATTCTAATATTTTTCCTTCATCCATAAATAATATTCTATCTCCAACTTCTCTTGCAAATCCCATTTCGTGTGTAACAACTACCATTGTCATACCTTCCTTTGCAAGATCTTTCATAACATTTAGAACTTCTCCAACCATTTCAGGATCTAAAGCAGATGTTGGTTCATCGAATAACATAACATCTGGCTGCATAGCTAAAGCTCTAGCTATTGCAATTCTTTGCTTTTGTCCACCTGATAATGATGATGGGTAAGCATTTATTTTATCTATCAAACCAACCTTATTTAATAAGCTTTCTGCTATATTTTTAGCTTCATCTTTAGAAATTCCTTTTACTTTAATAGGAGCTAGGCATATATTTTCACAGACTGTTTTATGAGGAAATAAATTAAATTGTTGGAATACCATCCCCATTTTTTCTCTCATCTTATCTATATTGGTTGCTTTTGATGTTATATCCTTATCTTCAAAAGTAATTTGCCCAGATGTAGGAGTTTCCAATAAGTTAAGACATCTTAAAAATGTACTTTTTCCTGACCCAGAAGGCCCAATTACAACTACAACTTCACCTTTGCTGATATGCTCATCTATTCCTTTTAACACATTATTTTTTCCAAAGCTTTTATGTAAATCTTTAACGTATATCACTTGCTTTCATCCTCCTTTCAACATAACCTAAACATCTTGTCAAAGTGAAAGTTAAAACAAAGTAGACTACTGCTGCTACAATTATTGGTTCTAATCCTAAAGCTGTATTTCCTCTTACAATACTTGCATTGTACATAAGTTCTGCAACACCTATAACAGAAACCATTGATGATTCTTTTATTACAGAAATAAATTCATTTCCAAGAGCAGGTAATATATTCTTAAATGCTTGTGGAATTATAACATGAACCATTGCTAACCCTTGATTCATTCCTAAACTTCTAGCTGCTTCCATTTGACCTTTGTCCACTGCTTCGATTCCAGCTCTTATTATTTCAGATATATATGCTGCTGAGTTTAATGCTAAAGCTATTGATCCAACCGTCATATCAGGCATATCTATTCCTATAAGCTTAGGTAATCCTATATAGATTATATAGATTTGAACTAGAAGTGGAGTACCTCTTACAAATTCTACATAAGCTGTTGCTATATAGCTTATTGGTTTAAATTTTGAACGCCTTAAAAGAGTTAATGCAAGACCCAAGATTGTACCACATAGCACTGCAAAAAATGCTAATACAATAGTGATTTCTGCACCTTTTAAATAATATTCAGAGTATTTTCCTAAAAATGTAAAATTCAATATTTTCCCTCCTAGTTCTTTATCTGATGTCTAGCCACTGTAATACTCTCACAATATATGAAACTCCTCTTCCTAAAGTCAGATGAGTAACCGATTCACACTAAATCATATATTTAGGCTACCTGCTTAAGTAATATATACAGTAACACAACCCTATATAAGTTCAACTAAGATCATCTAGGGACTCCCCTATCTGAATCAAGTTTCACTTCATAATATACATATAATAAAATAGCCACTAATTTTTAATTATAAGACATTATCCGATAATTTTCAACTGTTGTTAATTTCCAGTATAAAAATAATTTTAAATATATATATTTCAAAAATAATTCTTCATCATAATTCTAGAAATATTATAAAAATTTTAGCCATAATTGTGCATTGTGAAATGTGCATTGTGAATTTACAACATATATCTAATACTCAAAAAAATAACAAGCTATGATGTCAGTATATTTTGCATCCTACTATACTGGTATGTATTACCTTATAGTTTCTATATGCTAAAAACTTTCATTACTTAGTACAAGTTAAAACTTCTCAGGTGAAGCTCTCTTTATCACCCGGTCTCAGTCAAACTTATACCCACAACGGGTACAAAGTGATTTTAAATAATCCCAATATAACTTCTGAAATTTTAAATAACTTTCATGAAGGAATAAATCATATTATCTAAATTCACCTTGTCAATAACAAAATATATACTACATCTCTAACTCGTTATTTTCTATCGTACTTTTTAGTGCCAAATAGGATTAATCTACTAGTTTATTTGCATCTAGTACAAACTGCTTTATCTTATCTTCATCTTTTAATCTCTTTATTGTCTTATTAACTTGATCTGTTAAATCAGTTGAACCTTTTTTCATAGCTATAGCAGATCCACCGTCTGGATCTTTAACTTCTAATTTGTCAGCAATTGCGATACCTTCGTTCTTATCAACATTTATTTGAGCAACTGGTTGTTCAGCTAAAACTGCATCAACTTTATTATTCTTTAAATCTAATATTAAATCAGTAACTTTGTCTAATGATTTTATATTTGCCGCATCAAAGTTATCCTTTGCTATACCTTCTTGTATTGAACCTTTTTGTACTCCGATTTTCTTATTTTTTAAATCTTCCATTTTAGTTATTCCAGCTTCATCACCTGATCTAAGTACAAATCTATGTGTTGCAGTATAATATATGTCTGAGAAATCTGCATTTTGTTTTCTTTCATCTGTTGGAGTCATACCTGCAAATACCATATCTATTTTATCTGATTGAAGTGCTACTAACAATCCATCAAATGCCATATCTTTTATTTCAAGTTCTACTCCTAAATCTTTTGCAATTTCTTTTGCCATTTCAATATCAAATCCAACGATTTGATCTTTTCCATCTACTTCTTTATGGAATTCATATGGTGGATAATCGGCGCTTGTTCCTATTACAAGCTTACCTTTTGATTTTATTGCCTGTAATGCAGAAGCATTACTGCTTGTGTTTTCTTTGTTTCCTTTAGTGCTGTTTCCACAGCCTACCATACCTATTGCAATAGCTGATGCTGCTGCAATAGCAACTAATTTTTTTACTATACCAACTTTCATTATTAATACCTCCAAAACTTTACTCTACTAACGATAGCATAATTATACACACTTTTTTATATTTACTCAATAGAAATATGATAAAAAGTTTAATTATTATTCATTAAAATTAAATTTATCCTCATTACTTATTATATATTTAAATATATATTTTATGTATTGGAAATAGTTATATATATTAGTATTATAAGGCTTGCAAGCTTGCTTTAAGCGTTTTTTAATCATTTTAAAATTATAAAAAAATTTTATTTAGTATTTCTATAATTTAAAATTCACAAAAAATTATGAAATTTTATTCTCATTAAATTTATATTATAATTTTTCACTTTGCATACTTTATGAAAAATTATTCACATAATAAAAAATAAAAGCGGCACCATCATAAATATCATGTTATCGGTGCCGCCTACTTATTATTTAAAATTGATTATCTAGTTTAGTATATATAAATTTCAGATAGCATAGCTCATTCTATATAAAATTCTTTATTTTATATAGCCGTATAGCTTTTAATATAATAAGGCCTGAGAGTTAAGTTTTTATAATGTAACTATATTAAATACTTAACTGCAGACAACCTGTGCAACGCTCTGGTACACATTATATATTTAACTAACGGTTCGATCTCTTCACTTTCTACTATTATAACTCCATCAAATTCTAATCCTTTTGCTAAATAAGCTGGTAGAAGTACTTTTCCACCCTTATACATAATATCATCATTATCTAAACTTTGAACATTGATCTTTTCTTTAATAACATGAGAGAATTTATCCAATTCATTTTTATCCTTAAAGATTACTGCAATATTCTCGTATCCCTCTTCTTCATAATCTTCAATTAATGATATTATTGTATCAACAAATTCCTCATTATTATAAACTTCTTCTTCAATAACAGGTTCTCCTTTTCTAACCAACGGAACAATCTTGTCTTTATCCAAGAATTTATTTGAATATTCCATTATCTCTTGAGTTGACCTATAACTCTTATTTAACTCATACTTTGTAATCTCCACATTAAGATCTTTAAATACATCATCAAGGTGAAGCATTGCTGGTTCTTCACTAGTTGTTATTAATCTCTGATTTGAATCACCGACAATTGTATAACTCTTACAACCTGTTATTTCTTTAATTATTTCAAATTGAATAAAACTATAATCTTGTGCTTCATCAATTACAATATGCTTTATCTCATTTTTTACTTTTATACCTTTTAACTTAATCATTAAATAAAGTATGCCAGATAAATCCATATAGCTTAGTCTTTCTTTATTCTCACCTAAGTCTTCATTATTAATATTTTCTAAGTCATTAATATAGTTTTTATAAGTATCTAAATTAACAATTTTCTTATAAATATCTATTACTGGTTCGTACTTAATCCAAGTATCTAATTCATCACGAGATTTCATAACCGCTCTTACAATTTCTCTTATCTTAATTCTTTTTAAATATTCTAGATTATTTTTTTCTATTTCAAGTTCATTCTCTGATAAGCTGCTAATCTTTTCTTTAAACTCAGCATTTATCTTATAAACTTCTTCATCTCTCTTATCTTTTATTTTAGATATTAATATTCTTTTTATTTTCTCACTTCTTCTAAACAAAGGCATATCTTTATAATAATTTGTAAATAGTTCCTCTATCTCTTTAGCTGTAACAATCTCTTCTTTCTTAAATCTAATTGGTTGTATCTTAAAATATTCTTTATTTAAAATTTCTAAATTAGAATTTAATAAATCAACAAATGCCTTAGAGCTCTTATATCTATATTCTTCTAAAGTGTCATCTTTTCCGTTCATAGCATCTTCAATATAGCTACCGAAACTCTTTACATTTTCATATTTCAAATTAATTTCTTTCTTCGCAAAATTTTCAAAGGTTGTTTGTTTAATATTACTTTCTCCAAGCGAAGGCAGTACTTGAGCTATATAATCCATAAAAATGTCATTAGGTCCAAAGATTAATACCTTATCTCCAAATTGTTTTCTAAAATTGTATAGTAAGTATGATATTCTATGAAGTGCGATAGTTGTCTTTCCAGAACCAGCAACCCCATTTACAACAACTATTTTATTTCTATCCTCTCTTATAATCTCATCTTGTTCCTTTTGAATAGTCATTACTATATCTTTTAATTTATCTGATGAATTATCCGTTAAAACCATTTGTAGTATTTCATCTTTAACATCTATGGCTGAATCAAATACTCCCTTTAACTGACCTTTCTTAATTACAAGTTGCTTTCTTGATAATATGTCTACTTCTATTTCTCCTGAAGGTGGATTATAACTTGATTTACCAAGAGTTCCTTTATAAAAAAGTGATGCAATAGGTGCTCTCCAATCAACAATTAATGGTTCAAAACTATTTTCAAGCGTCAATCCATATCTACCCACATACATATCTTCTGGAATGTCTTCTCCTTCTTTAAACGAAACCTTTCCGAAATAAGGTATTTCCTTAAGCTTTGTATATTCCATAAGCCTTTTGTCAATTGTTCTATAAGCTTCTTCCTTCACATAATTTTCATGATCAAAATAATCTATAATCTGGTCTTCATCATCTTTATATTCCTCAACGTATTTTTTTCTAGCCTCAAGGATATAGCTTGTGACATTCTTTCTTTTTTCTAAATACTTTAAAATTTCTTTATTTAGAATTTCTAAAATTTCACTTAACTTTTCCTCTTCTCTTATAAAATCTACTTGTTTGCTCAATATTGTGACCCCCTTAGATCAATAGGCAGTTAATTCATTACCTTGAAGTATCATATAAGGCGATTAACTACCAATAACTAATCTTTTATTTCTTCCTGTGAAATATTATTATACCCTTATGCCAATATTTTCACACAAATTCCATGAATTTTGTATTGTTAATTATACATTTAAACTATAAAATGCACAATGTATGGCTAAAAACTCTTTTTAGGTTTCATTCCTCCACTGTGCATTAAATACTATATTTACATTTTTATAGTTCTCTATTTCTAAAAGTATTATCTTATGAAGAGCCGATGGCTTTTCTTCATTAACTTATCACTTGAAACCTGCCATTAATGTCAACTTGTTTCTTTAAATATTATCAGTTTCAGAATCCTTTTTATCAGATTCCTCTTCTTTAGATATAAATTTATCATCATTAATATTTTCAGCTGCGCCTTCTGCCTTCGCATCACTTTCCATAATTACAGGTGTTTGATTACTTGTTGTTAATTCTGATTTTCCTAAATCTTGAAAATCTCTTTGTGACTTTTCAGGCTTATCATCTATAACAATATCTAAAGCATGCTTTTTAGCTCTTCTTTCTGCTAACTCTTTTACTCTCTTTTCGTTCTCTGATTTTTCCTTTTCTTTTTCTTCCTTCACTTCAGGATATTTTTCATAGACTAAATCAAAGAATTCTTCTCCAAATATTGTTTCTTTCTCTAAAAGTACTTCCGAAATTTTATCTAATAAATCTCTATTATCCCTAAGAATCTGTCTGGCATTTGCATGAGCATGCTTTATTATTCTTAGTGTTTCTTCATCTAAAATAGTAGAAGTTTCTTCGCTACAGTTTCTGACAGCTCTACCATCTAGATATATATTTTGCACTGATTCTAAAGCCATCATATCAAATCTATCACTCATTCCGTAAATAGAAACCATGCTTCTAGCCTGTTGAGTAGCTCTTTCTATATCATTTGAAGCTCCTGTAGAAACTAAATCAAATACTTCCTCTTCAGCAGATCTACCACCAAGCATTACAGTAATTTGATTTATTAATTCTTCTCTAGATGTCAAATATTTTTCTTCTTCTGGCAATTGCATAGTATAACCTAATGCTCCCATAGTTCTAGGAACTATTGTTATTTTATGTACAGGGTCTGCTCCTTTAAGCATCGCTGCAACAAGCGCATGCCCAACTTCATGGAATGCAACAACTTCTCTTTCCTTAGGTGATAGAATTCTATCTTTCTTTTCTTTACCTGCAATTATAACCTCAACGGCTTCTCTTAAGTCCTCTTGAAGAACTGTTTTTCTTCTTCTTCTTACAGCTCTTAAAGCACCTTCATTAATGATATTCGCAAGATCTGCCCCTACAGCACCTGGAGTACTCTTAGCTATTTCAGCTAAATCCACATCAGGTCCTAGCATTACATTCTTTGCATGAACATGAAGTATAGCTTCTCTTCCTTTAAAGTCTGGTCTATCAACTATAACTCTTCTATCAAATCTACCTGGTCTTAAAAGAGCCTTATCAAGTATTTCTGGTCTATTTGTAGCTCCAAGTAAAACTACACCTTTAGACGAATCAAATCCATCCATTTCAGAAAGTAATTGATTTAAAGTTTGTTCTCTTTCATCGTTACTTTGCATTTGATTATCTCTGCTCTTACCAATTGCATCAATTTCATCTATAAAAATAATACACGGAGCTTTAGCTACTGCATCTTTGAATAATTCTCTTACTCTTGATGCTCCAACTCCAACGAACATTTCAACAAAACTTGAACCTGAAAGCGAGAAAAATGGAACTCTTGCTTCTCCTGCAACTGCTTTTGCAATAAGAGTTTTTCCTGTTCCCGGAGGTCCTACAAGTAAAACACCTTTAGGTAATTTAGCTCCAATTTCAGTATATTTAGCTGGCGCATTTAAGAAGTCTATTACTTCTTTTAAGGATTCTTTAGCTTCTTCCTGACCTGCCACATCATCAAAAGTTACTTTTATTTCACTTTCCATGTAGACCTTAGCGTTATTTTTACCGATGCCCATGACACCGCCTCCGCCTCCGCCCATCTTAGAGAATAAAAATCTCCACATGAAGAATATAAGAATCATAGGCAATATCCAAGTAAGCAGAATATTCATCATTGGTGATTCTTTAGGATTTTTACCTGTAAAATCAATTCCAGCTGCATTAAGCTTAGTTATTAATGCTTCATCCTTCATATTTGCTGTATACAAAGTTTTACCTTTGTATTCTTCATTATCTTCGCTTGGTGTTATTAATAAGTTTTCACTAGTTATGACTACTTTTGAAATTTCCTTATTGTCTAATAAAGTTAAAAACTCATTATAGTTAATTTCTTTCATTGTAGCTTCTTCTCTTGCATAGTTAAATGCCATCAAAAATGCAAAAGCTATTAAAAAATAAGTAATTGCTATAGTAAAAGAATTCTTATTTTTGTTATTCTTTTTATTACCATTATTATTATTCTGCATCTAATCACCTTCCCATTATATTTATTAATCATTATGTCCAATACTGTACTACTTTTATATTCATCAATTTCCTATATAAGTAACACAATTTCAGACAATATAGAATTTCATTTACCTTTTCACCTTTGTTACAAGTTAGGCTAAAGCTCAAACTTAATTATATCTGAATTGATTTTAAATTTATATTTTATTAATATTCATAAATCAGCCCATTCTTCCCACATATCTTTCATCTTATTATGTATTTGTTTTTTGCGAATTTCTGTGGACTTTTTATCGACTTTAAAATATTTATTATCTATATTAATTAAAATATCTCCTTCTTTAAAATCCCCTGTAACATTCCTAATAGATATTTTATCTATATCCCCATTTTCCTTTTCAATTATAACATAATTTCCTTCTACTCTATCTATTATATACTTTTCACTCACTTAGCATCCTCTTTTCACAGTATAAATTAATTCCAAGAATAGTGAATAGCTTACTTAGAGAGCGAACGCAAGTAAGTTTTCCTCTAATCACCTAAATTATACAGTATATCTATGAAAATATCACCAATAACTCTTAGTAACCACTAAAAAATAACAAGTGAACATGCTAGTCTATCTTGCACCATATTATATTCCTAAGTCTTACTATTAATTTAAGCTTCCAAAATCTTTAAATGGATAGAATTTTAATACAGCTCTTCCTTGTATATTTGAGGCATCTATATATGGATTAATCCATCTTCTTGCATCATTTGATCGGCTCCTATTATCTCCCAAAAAGAAAAACTTATTTTCAGGCATATCGAAAACTCCATCAAAATTTTCGTTATTTTTCACATAATCTTCTTTAATATCTGATCCATTTACAGTAACAGTACCGCCGTGTATTTCGATGTGATCTCCTGGAAGACCTATAACTCTTTTTATAAGAACCTCATCAAGTTCCTTTGAATAGAATACTGCTATATCTCCTCTATTAATCCTACTAGTGTCATAAATTCTAGTTACTATTAATTTATCACCAATATTTAAAGTAGGAACCATTGATTCACTAGGTATATATACGGTGTAAATCAAAAATTTATTTATTAAAAAAGCCATTCCTATAGCTGCTATTATAGGAATTATCCACTCTCTAAAGAAAGTGCTTTCAAACGAAAAACTCCCTATAATATTTTTATTAGATAGCAATTCTTTATTCTTTTTTTTGTCTAATTTTTTCTTTAGAAAATCGTTATCTGACCTATTAGTGATGTTATCAGAACAATTTAAATCTATGTCCTTTGATTCCATTACATAATCATTTTCATTCATTAAATGTTCTCCCTTTTGCAAGATTCGTTTATCTTATACCACATACTAAGTATTATTCACACTTTGTAAAAAATTTAACTCATATTATTTTAATATTTCAAAATCTTTTATAGGATAATACTTTACTTGAGCCTTTCCTTCTATATATGATTCATCAACGTAAGGATCTTTCCAATACCTAGAATCATCTGAGTTAGCTCTATTATCACCTAAGAAGAAATACTTATTATCTGGTACTTTAAAACTTCCATTGTATATCTCATTATTTTTCACATAGTCTTCCTTGAGCTCCTGACCGTTTCTATAAACAACACCATTTTTAATTTCTATTGTATCTCCCGGAAGTCCTATTAATCTTTTTATTAAAATCTCACCCTTAAATTCGTCATTTTTAAATAATACAATATCTCCTTCTTTTAAATTTTTAGGATTATGCACCCTAGTTACTAGCAATCTATCTTTAACTTCTAATGTTGGAATCATAGATCCACTTGTAATCCAAACACCGTATCCCACAAAATTCCATACGAGAAGCGCTATGCAAAGAACAACTGCAATATCAATTATCCATTCATTTAATATGGACTTCTTTTTTTCTTTTTTATCTGCTACAATTTCATCTTCGTTATTTTCTGCCACAATATTACCTCCATGTCCCATATTACACATAATTTTTCATTAATACCCCATTTTTTCATAATCCTTAATTATATAAATCATTTCACTTAAGAAGTTCTTAGTTGCGCTTCGCGCTTTTTTCTAATTAAAATGATCTTGGTTGCGCTTCGCGCTTTTTTCTAATGTGCATATTTTAATATGCTATATTAGTATAACATATTTTACTATCTAAAATATTTATAAGATGTTAATTTTATAACAAAAATATGCACCAATCTTAAAAATTAGTGCATAATCCTTTTAGGAAATCTATATAATTTAAATTCTTACTTAAACATATTCAAATACTTATATCTATTCAACATCATTCTTTAATAGATCATCATAAGATTCTCTTTTGCAAATAAGTCTTGTTTCATTATCTTTAACCATTACAACCGCTGGCTTTGGTATTCTATTATAATTGCTTGACATAGAATAACCATATGCTCCTGTAGTCATTATTGCTAGAATATCTCCGCTTTTAACTTCTGGAATTTTAATATTTTCTAATAATATATCTCCCGATTCACAACATTTTCCTGATATTGTAACTGTTTCTTCTCTATCTCCTTCAACTCCACTTGCAAGAATACATTCATATTCTGCATTATAAAGAGCCGGTCTTATATTATCAGTCATTCCACCGTCTACTGATACATATTTTCTAACACTCGGAATTTCCTTGACTGATCCTACAGTATATAAAGTTGTTCCTGCATTAGCTACAATACTTCTTCCTGGCTCTATTGTAAGAATTGGCCTTTCTTGACCTGTTCTCGCACACACTTCATCAACTTTATTAATTATTGTGCTGCAATATTCTTCAGTACTTCTTGGTTCGTCTCCCTCGGTATAATATATACCAAAACCTCCGCCAAAATCTACTTCGTTTATTAGGTAACCTAGGTTTTCCTTTGTATTTCTCACAAGTTCTAACATTATTTCAACAGCATCTTCATATGGCTCTAAGTCAAATATTTGCGAACCTATATGACAATGTATTCCTGCAAGATTTATATTCTCTAAACTTATAGCTTTTTTAATAGCATCTTCTATTATAGTATCAACTGGAGCAAAGCCAAATTTTGAATCTATTTGTCCAGTCTTTATATAATCATGAGTATGCGCTTCAATACCTGGTGTTATTCTTAAATAAATATTTTGTACCTTATTATATTCTTTAGCTATATCATTTAATGCGTCTATTTCGTAATAATTATCTACTACAAAATTACCTACACCTAGTCTTACGCCAAGTTCAATCTCAGATAGAGTCTTATTATTTCCATGGAACATAACTTTTTCAAGTGGAAATTCAGACTTATATGCAGTGTATAATTCCCCCCCAGATACAACATCAAGACACATATTCTCTTCCTTCAATAATTTACACATTTGAAGTGTCAAAAATGCTTTTCCTGCAAAAGCTACTCTATTATTATTCTCTTCGCACTTGAAATATTTTCTATAATCCCTACAGTATTCTCTTATTAAATCTTCATCAAATACATATAACGGACTCCCATATTCTCTCACTAAATTTTTAGCACTGATGCCTCCAATCATTAATTGATTGTCTTCTACTTTCATTGTTCCAAACAACTTCATTTGATTAACCCCCAAATTATATTTTATTAGCTATTGCTTCATTGATTAAAATAAATCACAACACCAATTTCAATAAAAAATATCCGTTTTTTGCATTGCCTCCGGATTATTGATGTTGTATTAACTAATAATTATAATAAAAAACAAACGCCACAGAGTGTATCTGTGACGAGTGGTAGATATTTACGCTAAATTTATGCACAATATTTTCATTAATTATCAATTCTTCGCAAAAGATTAATAAATGAATTTGAACGTCTATACTAACAAAATCATTATTATTCTTTTCAAACTGTTAATTTATAACTGAAAAAAGTACCTTGTAGCTCAACACTCTTCGTGACAGTTATTCACATATTCTATGAATACCCAGAAAAAGATTATCGCATAATAATCTATTTTCTTCGGCTGTAATACCTTTTAGTATAAATCAACGTTTGCCAACTCCTCATACCTACTATTTATTGCAGCACCTCTACCCCAGGTCATGTTATATATTATATTATTAGAATTCATTAATATTTTAATATTAATGACATTATAAATCATTATCTGCACAATATCATTTTATTAAACTGTTACAAATATGATACCATAAATTAAACTTAAAGCAATACTTTTTTAACTTTAAATTAATGGTATAAAACCCAAGCTTATTAAGTTCTTATTCTTTCCTATACTCATCCATAAGATCTCCCATAATACTTGCTGATGTTGGTGGCGTAAAAGTTATAGCATTTGCTCCAGCTTGAATTGTCTCTTTAATTGACTCTTCAGTTGGTCCTCCAGTTGCTATTATAGGAAACTCTGGAAATCTCTTTCTGATATTTCTGACTATATTAGCGGTATTTCTTCCACCTGAAACATTAAGTATTGTAGCTCCAGCTTCAATCCTTTTAGTAACATCTTCATCTTCAGAAATGACCGTTACTATTACTGGTATATCTATTGTTGACCTAATCTTATTAACAATTTCATTACTCGTAGGTGCATTTACAACAACTCCCATAGCACCTTTAAATTCTGCATCCATAGCTAAATTCACAACTCTTTTTCCTTGTGTTATTCCTCCGCCTACGCCACAAAAAACCGGAACATCAGCTGCCATAACAAGTGCCTGTGTTATTACAGGCTGTGGTGTAAATGGATATACCGCAATAATTGCATCAGCATTGCTATTTCTTATTAATGCTACATCTGTACTAAATAGCAATGATTTTATTCTCTTCCCAAAAATTTTAATTCCACCACAATTTCTTATAACTGCTGGAACCTCAATTACATGATTCCTAAGCGTACCCTTTATTTGAGGAATATATTTAACATCTTTATTGGTCATAATTTTTATCCCCTCCCCATTAACTATCGGTTAGATTTTTATAATAAATTTCTCTAGTTATACATTTTTCTTTTATTGTCTTTATAGTTATACTTTCCTATAAATTAAACCTCTATTAAAAATTTTCTAAATTAAAATTATCTTTCGCATATATACTTATAATTATAATATTTTTAAAATAAATCACTTATCTTCATACAATATGTTAAATTCCATTAATTACTATTTATATTATACTACTTTCTCGTATTTCTTAAAGTTAAATTTTATTTATCCACAATATCCACAGTTTTTATCCACAAATATGTGCATATTGTTTATAAATACATATCATTAAATTTCTCAACGAAAAATTGTTAGGAAAGACTTTCTACAAATTTCTCTCTCTATAATCAATTATCTCCATATTTATTGAAATCAAGTCCATAATTAATTCTAAAACATTCATAAAGAACTAATTGAATATCATATTTGACAATTAAGTTATCCACAGATTTTATACTATTATCCACAGTATAAACAAGCCTTATATTTACAAGGCTAAGCCTTAGTTTTATTTTATATCATTTAAGTTTGTCCACAAGTTTATTCACAAAACTTCTTGTTGACGCGTATAATTACAAAATTCGATTTTATAATTAATCATATTTATGTGGATAATAATAGCACTACCAATAAAATACTATGGGCATACTTAAGAATTTCTTAATACTTTGTTAATTTCTAAGTTACAACACCTTAATAAAACATTAAAGTATAAAGTAATATCTTGTGATCTTTTCATTCCTATCATATACTTTTAATCAGGAAATATATTCTGAAGTTAGGTAAAAGGAGATTTATTGTAATGACCCAAAATGAATTTTTCAACATTTTAATGGATGGTTTAAAAGACTTTCCTGAAATAAAGCTGCAAGATATTATTTCTTATTATGAAAATTACTTTAAAACTAGATTAACTGTTGGAAGAACAGAAGACGATATAGCAAAGGAATTAGGTGATCCTAATTTAATAGTTAATAAACTTAGAAATGAACATTTGCATATTACCATTACCTTAGATAATTTAACTAATAATGCTAGCACTGAAACTAGCGACGAGATTTCTAACATAGATGCCACTGATGTGAGCACTGATAATAAACATATCAATGCATGTCACAATTTTAAAACTGATAAAAAGTTCAGTAATATCTATTCAGAAAACAAGAACGATTTAAAAACTGATTCCAACTTTAATGATTTTAAGTCTAATAATTCTTATGCTTCAAATGATTGTTTTTATGACCTTCATAATGAAAATATATCACTTGATATTCAAAAAAGCAATTATAAATGTGCTGAATTAAAAGAATCAAAATATAATATCAATAATGAGAATAACTTTAAACGCAGTAATCATATTTCCTTCATCTCAGAATTTAATTTTAATATGCGTCAAATAATGAGTATTTTTAATAATAAATCTAAAAATAAGATTTCTAACTTCAATATAAATATTATCTTAAAATTTTTTATTGTAATCTTATCTTTAGTAATATTCTTTCCAGTTATAACTGGTGTTATTGGCTGCTTTATCGGACTCTTGGGAATAGCAATAAGTATTTTTATCGCTAGTATTGGAGTATTAATTGGTGGAACTTTTACAAACTTTTTTACGCTACCTAATATTCCGGCATTTGTCTCGAATTTTCCATACCCGGTAATAGTACTATTTTCTTTCGGTTCAATCTCATTATCACTGCTTTTAATGATTATATTTTTCTATCTCTGCAAATTTCTCATATTAATTTTGGCTAAAACATATAAGTTCTTAAAGTTTAAAGGTGGGGCGTCGCTATGAAAAAGAAATTCATTTCTTCTAATATGAAGATATTTATGTTAATACTATTACTTCTATCCATTACATTTTATACTTCTGGATGCATTGCTCTAGTTCAAAGTGGCTACAAACTTTCTAACTACGCCGATGAACTTCATCTAAGCCCCAGTGCCTTTGAACATAATTTGAATTTTAACAATTTCAACTTGGATTTTAATACTTCATATCTGTCTAAAGATTATGTCCTAAATGACAATGTCAACGAGATCGACTTCAGCTTAAACTCGCAAGATATTAAAGTCGTTGATTATGATGGTGATGATTTAAAAGTTCAAATCAAAAGCAACAATAATATTTCTAATGACTTGTATGAAATTGAAAGTGGTAATAGATTAGCTTTTAACGCTAGATATGATACTCCAAGTGACGCAAGTATTTCAGTAAGTATACCTTATAATTTTAAAGATAAGAGCACTTTAAAAATAACCACAAGCAGCGGCGATATAAATATTTCTAGCTTATCATTAAATACACTTAATCTTTCATCTACTAGTGGATCTATAGCTCTTTCAGATTCATTTTTAAATTATTTAGACTTAAATAGTTCCAACGGAAATATAACCTTTGATAACATAGAAACATCAACTGAAACCAAACTATCTTCTTCTTCTGGTGATATTATTGGAAATGGTAACTTAGGAAGTATAAATGGAAATACTTTATCTGGAGATATCAATTTGAGAATGATTAATTCCTTGAACAATATGTCTTTAAGCTCTCATTCTGGATCCATACACTTATCTATACCAGAAGGCTCAGGCTATAAAATAAACTACGAAACGAAATCTGGAAGCTTAAATTCTCCTAACGATAAATTATCTTCCGGCGATGAAAGTTCTCTTATAAATATTACTACTGAAAGTGGAAATCTTAATATAAAGTAAAATTTTAATGCACAATGACAATCTTATACTAATTGTTCATTGTGCATTATATTATATATCCTATAGTTTGAACTTTGAAATAATACTGCTTAGTTCTTCTGCCTTAATAGCTTCCTTACTTATTGTTTCAACTACTTGTTTCATAGCAGTTGATGTATCGTCTATTCCCTGTTGTATGCTATGTGTACTACCGGAAACCTCCTCAGAATTTTTTGCAGTATTTGATATAGCTGCACTAACCTGTTCAATTGATGCATTTACATGTTCAGACATCTCGGCTATCTTTTTAGACATTGCACTTACAAACTCACCATCTTTAGTATATTGTAAAGCGATACTTCCGTATCCTTCTAAATCTTCTTTTACATTAGTTTTAATAAAGCCAATTATTTCTTTACTATTCTCTGAAAGATTATTAAATGCTTTTTCTACTCTTTCTATAGTATTTTGTATAGTAATTACAGATGATGCTGACTCCTCTGCAAGCTTTCTCACTTCCTCCGCAACAACTGCAAACCCCTTACCTGATTCACCCGCTCTAGCAGCCTCGATTGCTGCATTCAATGCTAACAAATTAGTTTGCTCTGCTATACTAGCTATTGAGTCCGCCATTACTTTTATCTCTTCTACTACCTTTGATTCTTCTATTGCTTTCTTTATATGTTCTTCCTTTTGGTTATATACAAGTGCTGTATTTTCAATTGCTCTTCTGCTATTTTTTTCTACAGCCTTAGCTCTTTCCTTTATACCATTTGAATTATCATTACCTTTTTCCGCTTGTGCTTCTAATTCTTCCATATTGGCATTTACTTGTTGAATTGATGCATATACTTCTTCAACATTGCTACTATTATCTTGTGTTTTTGAATCGATTTTTTCAAACTCTAGATTTATATTTTCCAAACTAGTTGATATTTCTTGAACAACCGCAGATGCTTCTTCACTTAAAGCGGACACATTTGTTGCGTTATCTGCACACACTTCTATCATATGCCTTAAATTATCCTGAGCTTTATTTAAAGCTTGTCCTATAAATCCAAATTCATCTTTTCTTGTAATTGTAATATTAGTTGAAATATCATATTCGCTCATTCTTTCTGCTAACTTCTTTATTTCATGTAGTGGTGTAATTATTTTACCTAATGTTGTAACTACAAATGCGCCCCCTAATATAACGGCAATTCCTACAGCTATAGCCGTAAGTGTCGTACTAGTTTTTATCCCTATTCCTATCCCAATTCCAACTAATGCCATTATGAAATATCCAGAGAAAATTTTCACTCCAACAGACTGTAATAAACTAATTTTTTTGTCTTCGTTCATTTAAAACACCCCTTCTTTCTACTTTGTCATCTAATTAATACTTATACTTAATTTTATTAAAATCATATATACTTTGATTTTTAACGACTATAATTACCTAATATCTAAAAGCTTCTCTGACATTATTAGATAATTAATATAGTGTTATATTAATCTATAATAACTATTATCCACTGAAACCGTTCTACCATATCTCAATACCTAATGTAAAATTTCTACTTTTTTGTACACATATTAGCATATCATGCGATTTTTTTATTTTCAACCACATTAATTAAAGTTTCACGTTATTTTAAGCTTCACTAAACTTAAATTAATATTGAAATATATAATATAATTTCTAAGCGCTCACTAAGATACATATTATATTTTAAAAATAAATTTATATATATTGTAATTCACAATGCACAATTCATAATTTTGGGTAAAACCTTTTTAATATTTTTAGAATTATGATGAAGGTTTATTTTTGCAATATATACATAAATCTTACAAGTTGAGTTCCAAATTAAAACTAAAATTATGTAAATTTAATTGTAATATATTCCTAAATAAATCACTGTGTTATTAATTATTATTACAAAATGTGATAAACTATATATATCAATCAAATTGAATGTATTTTCAAAAATTATGATAAAATTTAAATATAAATCGGGGGGCTAGAAATGATATCAAATAAAATGAAATCTCTTGTTGCAAATAATTCCATTATAAGAGCTATGTTTGAAGAAGGAAAAAGATTATCAGAAATATATGGAGAAGAAAATGTTTTCGATTATAGTATAGGGAATCCAAATGTTGAACCTCCAAGTAAAGTAAAGGAAGTTATCTTTGAAATTTTGAATGAAGAAACACCAAATTTAGTACATGGTTATATGAACAATTCTGGCTATGATGATGTTAGAACAAATATAAGTAATTTTATAAACAGAAAACATAATTTAACACTTTCTAAAGATAATATTGTTATGACTTGTGGGGCTGCAGGCGGATTAAATATAATCCTAAAATCTATATTAAATCCAGATGACGAAGTTATTACTTTTTCTCCTTACTTTGGAGAATATGGGAACTATGTAAAAAATTTTGATGGTAAACTAGTGACTTGTCCTACTAACATTGAAACTTTTGAGCCTGACTTAAAGGCTTTAAGTGAGGTTATTACTCCTAGAACAAAAGCTTTAATAATAAACAACCCAAATAATCCTACCGGTGTTATTTACTCAGAGAAAATAATAAAACACTTAGCAACGTTACTTAATAATAAGCAAGAAGAATTTAATACATCAATATATTTGATCTCTGATGAACCATACAGAGAAATTGTTTATGATGATATTGAAGTCCCTTGTATTTTAAAATATTATGATAATACTTTCATTGGGTACTCTTATAGTAAATCTTTATCTTTGCCTGGTGAACGTATTGGTTATGTAGTTGCTAACTCATCTATGGCTGATTTTACAGATATGATGGCTTCACTAAATATTGCAACTAGAATTTTAGGATTTGTAAATGCTCCATCTTTATTCCAGAGGGTAATTGCAAAATCCTTAGATGCTGAAGTGGATGTAAATATTTATAAGAAAAATCGTGATCTTTTATATAATCATTTGATATCTCTTGGTTTCACTTGTGTTAAACCACAAGGTGCATTTTACTTATTTCCAAAATCACCAATCGATGATGATAAAAAATTCTGCGAAGATGCAAAACAATTTAATTTATTACTTGTTCCAGGCTCTTCTTTTGGATGCCCTGGACACGTAAGATTAGCTTATTGCACTTCATATGAGAAAATAGAAAAATCTTTGCCTGCTTTTGATAAGTTAGCTTCTCTATATAATTTAAAATAATAAATTATATAATTTAGGTAGATATAAATATTACTCAAATAATATTTATATCTATTTTTTATAAAAATATGATTTCTATTATTTTTTCAATAAAATTACTGTATCATTCTAAGCTTCTCATATTCTAATTTCTTTACAGTTATATATAGGTCTATTAATAATATAGAGCCTCCTAAAACTACAAAGATATTAATAATTTTCATATTCTCCATATATAACTCATATAAACTGGGTTGCAAATAATAAAGACCAATAAGGCTAAGCACCATCCAATATATAGAGAATCTAAGAGTGACAAATCCATGAATATTATACCTAAATTCAGAATAATCCCAGTATACTTTGTTAAAAGAGTGCTTAAGTATATACCCACTTATATATTCTACTGTCGTTGGTATTAAGAAACATAATAATATTAATGGAATTCCAGAAATCTCTAACAGTTCATTGCATATTATAAGAAACATAACTGCCATTCCGTACATCGGCTTAAATGGTCCTACTAAGAAACCATCCTCTTGAAACTTTTTTGTAGTTGAAAAGCTATAACCTTCCTCTAATATCCACCCTATAAATGAATAAAATATAAAATTAAATACCAGATAAAACACTACATTCATATTAATCACCTCTTCTAAATATCAAGACATAAAAGATATATATCTTTTTGTACACCTAAAGTCACTAATATTATTTGTAGGGCTTAACTCTTTTATCCCGTAAAAAACTTCTACTATAGGGTAATAATAATTTTTAAGGAAATTTTGTACCTATTTCTTGATTCTTAAAAATGCAATATTAATGAACTATCTGCTATAATGATATTATTGAACTTTTCTTAGACTCAGGTTAAACAAACTATAAAAATTATTTATAGCTGAGCCTTAGATATTATTATATTTTAGGAGGCTAATTTACATATGGAAAAATTATATTATGATAATCGATACCTTAAAGAATTTACTGCTGAAATTATTGATATAAAAGAAATTGATAATAAATTTCATGTTATATTGGATAAAACAGCATTTTTCCCAGGAGGTGGCGGACAAAGCTGTGATATTGGAACTCTAGAAGATCAAAAAGTTATTGATGTATACGAAAAAGAGGAAATTGTTTATCATGTGGTTGAAAAGAAACCACTCAAAATACATAAGGTTAAATGTTCAATTGATTGGGATAGAAGACAAGATGGCATGCATCAACATTTAGGTCAACATGTCTTATCAGGATCTTTCTTCAACCTTTTTAACGCTAATACTTTTGCTATTCACCTAGGTTCTGATATAAGCACAGTAGATATTTATGGTGTCTTAACTGAAGAACAAGTTAGAGAAGCAGAAAGACTTGCTAATAAAGTTATAGGGGATGCCCTACCTGTAGAATCTTTTGTTCCAACTAAAGCCGAACTTAAAAAGTTATCTCTTAGACGTGCTCTTCCAAATACTGAAGAGGATATTAGAATCGTAAAAATAGGAGATTTTGATATTAATGCTTGCTGCGGACTCCACCCTACATCTACTCTTGACTTAAGACTTATTAAAATAAAAAAATTTGAGAAACATAAAGAGGGAACAAGAATAGAGTTTCTAGCTGGCGAACGTGCTATTTCTGATTCTTTTAAGAAAGATGAATTTCAAACTTCTATATGCAGATATTTAAGTTGTAATGAAAATGAAGCTATAAATGGTATAAAGAACTTAAATCAAAATCTTCGTGAAGCCAATGAAACAAATAAAAATCTTAACATTCTACTAGCTAAATATCAAGTTAAGGAAATTCTTGAAAATGCAGCTAAAATAAATAATGTCAAAGTAATTAAACAAATATTTGATGGTGAAAACCTAAAGTATGTGAATAACCTTACTTCTAAGCTTATCGAAAATGAGAACACAATAGCTCTAATGGCAGTAAAATCTGATGAAAAAGTAAATCTATTATTTGCTTGTTCTAAAGACATTAAAGATATCAAAATGAATGAACTTTTAAAAGATGCTATATCTCTTATTGATGGAAAAGGCGGCGGAAGTCCTTTCCAAGCTCAAGGAGCAGGAAAAAATAATTCAAATTTAGAAAGTGCAATGGACTATGCATTTAATAAAGTATCTCAAATTATAGGTGTTGCGAACTAGGTGAAATATAAAAATACTTACAATATGAAGAAATTTTAAGTTTACTGCTAAACCTTCGAAAGGGAATATGCGTTTGTTTCGGTCCTTTGAAGATTTTGCTTAAGTGTTCTAAGAGCACAATCCACCATATTTATTTCTAATTATTTCGCGCCTAGATATCTAACCCAAACCCAAACATATAATTTTAATTGTAGTATATACCAGAAAGAAAGGTCATACTTTTGTGGAAGTGTTGCATTGAGCATTTAGCTGTAGATATTTCCTTAGTAGAAGTTGTTCCATTTTTGCTTGTCACGAGCTTGCCTCGGGAGCATGCAGGAATGGTGCAATTTTTGCTATTGGAAATTCACAGCTAAATACTCCAGCAACCTGGAACAAATGCATGACCTTTCTTTCGGTTTTTATCTATAACTTTAGGTATCTAGTACTTCTCAATATTTTACATTTAAGAATTTATATACTATGATATTACGAATTTATATCTTTCGCCTATAACGTACTGTTTTCCTATATGTACCGGTCTATTCTTATCATCATAAATAACAGTCTTTATATAAAACAAAGGTTCACCCTTTTGCACCATCAATAGCGCAGCCTCTTCATCCATAGCTTTTGCAATTTCTATTGTGGTATGATCATTTCCTGAGTTAGGCGAATCAGATGGATTTATATCATATTTATCTCTTAATAATTCATATAGTGAACCACTTAAATCTTCTGTTAGTAAAAAATTAAACCTTTTAAAAGAAAAATAATTATTTTCTAGCATTAATGGATCTCCACCTGCAAATCTAACTCTTTGAATATATATTAACTTATCATCATCATCTAGTTCTAGAGCTTTCTTGTCTTCTATTTTGGGCTCCATTACCTCTCTTTTAATGATTTCATTAGTTACTTTTAAGCCACTGGCCTCACAGGCAGCAGTAAAACTAGATAAATATTCAATTTTCCTCTGAACTTTTGGCTTACTTACAAATGTTCCTTTTCCTTGTTTTTTTATAATAAAACCTGACTCAACTAATTCATTTATAGCTGCACGTACTGTTATCCTACTAACATTATATTTTTCACTTAACTCAACTTCTGTTGGAATCTTATCTCCATATTTTAATTCTCCGCTCGTTATTGAATTACGTATAATATCCGCTAATTGTTGATATAAAGGAATAATATTATCTTGTATTAGCATATAAAGACTCCTTTTAAACATCTATAATATTAACTATATACTATCACAACATTTTTGAAACTTCAATTAATCTATTGTTGTGATAATATCAATTCTTTGATTTATTACAGTAATCTTAAAATAGCTGTTTGATATTGCTCATTAAATAATAACTATTCAACAGCCACTATACTTTTAATTAATATTTTTTACCATATCCAAATGAGCCTTCTACTAGACATGTTTTAGCTGAAAATATAGCACCTTCATTTAGACTTTCTTTAATTATATTTTCCCTATCCAATTCATTTTCTTTAATTTTGCTTATGTAATTTATCAAGAATGCTGTTATGAATGAATCTCCTGCTCCCATTGTATCTACAGCTTCAACAAGCTCTGGCTCTTGTGAATAGAACTTAGTTCCATCATATAATAATGCACCTTTTTCTCCCATAGTAACTACTACTATTTTACTTCCAAGCTTATGAGCTTTCATTATTAGATTAAGCATTTCATCAGTCTTTAAATGACTACATGAGAAGAAGCTAAAATCTACTTTAGGAGCAATTCTTTCAACTTCCTCAATTGTAAAATCATCAGAGAAATCAAAAGATATTGGTATGCTTAATGCTCTTATTTTATCAAGTTCTGGTTCTGTATATCCGTACAAACCTGCATGTAATAAGTCAAAAGTTTTAATATAATCTAAATCATCTTGTGTAAGATTCAAACCATTTTCTCTTAAAACTCCACCTTCATTACTTCCAAGAAAAACCCTATCACCATCTTCTAAAGTTACTCTTGCGCATCCATTTTCTCCATTAAAATATCTGCACTTTGAAATATCTAAGCCAAGTTCATGAATTGTATTTTGAACATGATCTGATTCGGCATCTGATCCAAATGCACCTAAAAATGCCGAATTTATTCCTATTTTTTTTGCATAAGCTGCAAAATTTAATGCATTTCCACCTGGATACATTGTTCTAATATGCTCATATTTATCTACAACGTTATCTCCTAACCCAATAACTTTTACCATAATATCTTCTCCTATGCTAAAATATTTTAATATTCAACTTTCCCCATATATCTTCTAGTATCTAAATCATGGTTTCTAAGTTTTGCTAATTCCCCTCTATACACACATAAGATGCTATAGAATACTATAGGATTAAAGAATTCAACTACTGAACTATCAATTACACTAATTCCAAGTTCCTTACAATCCACAACTTCAACTTTTGCACCATATTCATTTAAGAATTTAAGTGCTCTTTCATCTAATTCTCTAGTTCTTCCTTCATTCATTAGTAATAAATATAATGTTTCTTTATCTGTTACTTCAAATGGTCCGTGGAAGTATTCACCTGAGTGCACTGCTGATGCGTTCATCCATTGCATTTCCATTAGTGAACATATTGAGAATCCATAGGCATGACCATATGATGCTCCGCTTCCTAATACATATGTTATTGGCTCATCTTTATATTTTTCTGCATATTTCTTTGCTCTTTCTGCAACTAAACCTTGGCCTCTTTTTACAACATCATTTACAATCTTTAAACCTTCCATAAATTTATTATATCCTTCATAAACTTCTGTTTGATTTAATATTTCGACTGCTATATTTAGAATTATTGCCATTGGATTGTCTTCTACGCTTGTATCATTTCCCCATTCGTAAAGGATATTGTAATCTGCATACTTAATTAAATCTGCATCCTTATTATGTGTTAATGTTATAGTTGCTGCACCTTTCTCTCTAGCTACTTTAGCCGCTTCAACTGTCTCAGGAGTATTTCCACCGTGTGAGCATACTATTACTACCGAACTTTTTCCTAATGATTTTGGTATCGCATGTACAAATTCATTACTTGTATATGATAAAGCCCTTAATTCTCTTGCTTCACTTTGTAAAAAATATTGTGATGCATACATATCTACTAAAGACCCTCCACATGCTACTAAAAACACTTCCTTTATTCCATCTTCCTTACTTGATCTAATTTTCCCTACGATTTCCCTAATATTCATTGTTATTCCTCCTATATATTTATAATCTCATTCTACGAATTTATATTTTTTACATTGGCAAATGCTTAAGATCATTAACCCAAATAGTAACGTATAAGCATATATCATTTTTACTTTTTTAATAAGTACATTACTTACTGCAACTAATAATCTATTTATCTCTTTTGACCTTGCGTAACTGTATCATAATAACGTTACTACTAATCTTGGAATAAATATTTTTCTTAATCGAACTTATTGATACGTATTATAACGTATTGTATAATGTTATGCAACTTATTTTGAACTTAAATAGTAAGTATATATTTTCTGATTAAACAGTGTAATTTGCTAGAAATATTATTCACCAATTATTTGAGTATATTATATAGATACTTTTTCTCGAACCTGATTGACCTATTACAAAAACATCTCCCTTTAAAATATAAAATTATTGATGTAAGGTATCAGTAACTTCCTTACATCAATAATTATGTAAATGATCAAACTTTATTCGGACCTAATCCATTAACTTATTTGCCTCTACAACAAATTCATCAATTTTTCCTTCATCCTTTAATCTTTTTATTGTTTTGTTGATTTCTGTTTGCAATTCAGTCGAACCTTTCCTCATTGCTATCGCTGCTCCATCTTCCTTCGCCTCAATAGTTACAGAAGTCAATTCTATATCATTGTTTTTATCACAATTAAATTTAGCCACTGGTGAATCAAGTAATATTGTATCAACTTTTTTATTCTTTAAATCAAGTACTAAGTCAGTAGCTTTTCCTAATCCCTTCACTTCCGCACTTGGTAAGTTATCTTTTACTAAGCCTTCTTGAACTGATCCCTTTTGAACCCCAATTTTCTTATTTTTCAAATCATCCATTGATTTTATTGAATCTGCTTCACCTTTTCTTACTATAAATATATTTTTCTCTTTATTGTATATATCTGAAAAATCAGCATTTTCTCTTCTTTCATCAGTTGGATTCATTGCAGCAAATACTAAATCGGACTTTCCTGCCTGAAGCGATACAAGAAGTCCATCAAAATCCATATCCTTAATTTCAAGTTCTACACCTAAATCTTTAGCAACTTCTTTTGCAATACTTACGTCAATACCTACAATTTGATCCTTACCATCTATTTCTTTATGAAATTCATATGGTGGGTAATCAGCACTCGTTCCAACTACAATTTTGCCTTTTGATTTTATATCACTTAATGATGATGACTTAACATCTGAATTTTTGCCAGAACTATTAGTGTTACTACTACATCCTATAATTCCAAACGCTATACTGCTAATTGCCACAAATACTATTAACTTTTTTAATAAAAATTTTTTCATATATTGTCCCCCTTTAAATTTTATCTAAGTATTATTCTTTAGTATTTTTCTACTAATTGAATAATATTGCTATAAGATAAAAATGTCAATACATTATAATGATGTTTTAATACGTATTAATAAGTAATAGTATTTTATATGCATATTATTTTTTTCTATAACTGTTAAACAGATATCTCAAATCAATAAAAATAGATAGTTAACAACAAGGATTTATTTTCCGTGTTGTTAACTATCTATAAAAATTGTTTAATCTATTCTTTAAATTCATTAAATTTAGAAATTTTACGTTTAACCAGATTTTTTGAAAGAATATTATTTGTCTTATTCTTCTATTTTAACTACATCATAGCCTTCTTCTTCAATAGCTTCTTTTATTTCTTCATTACTATTTTCAGTTTCAACTGTTGCACAATTGTCCTTAAGACTAACTTCAACTGAAGTTACCTTATCCAAATTTTCTAGTGCTTCCTTTACATGAGCAACACAATGTTCACAACTCATTCCTTCAATTAATATTTTCTTTTTCACATCTATTACCTCCCGTTTATTAATGATTAAAATTTAGAAATCAAAATATAGATATTTGAAATACTTTTCTTCAAGCATCTAGATGTAATTATCTACTACCTAAGAAATGTCCTAATATTCTATTTTTGCTTATCATCATATCTTATTGATTAGGCTTTAAATTTTTTAAGTCTTAATGCATTTGTAAGTACTGAAACAGAACTTAAGCTCATTGCTGCAGCTGCTATCATAGGATTTAATAATGGACCTCCAAATACATGAAGTATTCCCATAGCAACTGGTATACCTAGTACGTTATATCCAAATGCCCAGAATAAATTTTGTTTTATATTTTTAATGGTTGCTTTACTTAGTTTTATTGCTGTTATAACATCCATCAAATCGCTTTTCATAAGAACTATATCTGCTGATTCTATTGCGACATCAGTACCTGATCCTATTGCAATTCCAACATTAGATTGAGCTAATGCTGGTGCATCATTTATTCCATCCCCAACCATAGCTACCTTCATGTTCTCTCCTTGAAGCTTTTTGACTTCATTAGCCTTGTCTTCAGGCAATACTTCAGCTAGCACTATATCAATTCCAACTTGTTTTGCTATTGCATCTGCAGTTTTTTTGTTATCTCCAGTAATCATAGCTACCTTTATTCCCATGTTATGAAGTGCCTCTATAGCTTTTTTACTACTTGGCTTAACAGTATCTGCAACAGCTACTATTCCACTCAAAGTATTATCAACTGCTACATACATAGGAGTCTTACCTTCAGCTGCCAATCTATCACTTTCATCTGCGAACATAGCAATATCAATATTTTTTTCTATCATTAATTTTTTATTTCCAAGTAAAATATTTTTTTCTTCTATCTTAACTTCTATCCCATGTCCTGGAATTGCATTGAATTCTTGAATTTCTTTAAGTTCCAAGTTTTTATCATTCGCTTCTTTAACTATTGCTTCTCCTAACGGATGCTCTGAACCTTTCTCGCTACTTGCAGCTAAAATTAATATCTCATCTTCTGAAATTCCATTTGTTATTATATCTGTAACCACTGGTTTTCCTTCTGTTATAGTCCCAGTTTTATCAAATACAATAGTTTCTATACTATGAGTAGTTTCTAATGCTTCTCCACCTTTAATTAACACCCCATTCTCTGCACCTTTACCTGTTCCAACCATTATTGCAGTTGGAGTTGCAAGGCCTAATGCACACGGACAAGCTATAACTAGTACTGCAATAAATATTGTTAGAGAGAATATTGTTGTTTCTCCTGAAATTAACCATCCTATTGAAGCTATTATTGCTAGCATTATAACTATTGGCACAAAATATGCTGATATAACATCTGCAAGTTTAGCTATTGGAGCTTTAGATCCTTGTGCCTCTTCAACTAACCTAACTATTTGTGCAAGTGCAGTATCTTTTCCAACCTTAGTTGCTTTATACTTTATAAAGCCAGTTTTATTAATACTTGCTCCAATTACGCTGCTTCCTACTATCTTTTCTACAGGAATACTTTCCCCTGTAAGCATTGACTCATCAATAGATGTACTACCATCAATAATTTCTCCATCTACAGGTACCTTTTCACCTGGTTTAACTAAGACTATATCACCAACAATTACTTCTTCTATAGGTATTGTAATTTCAGCATTATTTCTTATTATTGTTGCAGTTTTAGGTGCTAACCCCATTAGTGCTTTAATAGCTTGTGATGTTCTTCCTTTTGAAACTGCCTCCAAATATTTTCCAAGTGTTATTAAAGTTAAAATGACTGCTGCTGACTCAAAATATAAGTGCATAGCATATTCAGTTTCGCCCGTTTGTATTTTATAAATTCCAAATACTCCATATAAAACTGCTGCTAAAGTACTTATAGCTATCAACGAATCCATATTAGGACTTAGTTTAAATAAATTCTTTATTCCAATTAGATAGAACTTATATCCAGCTATCATTACAGGTATTGTTAATACTAATTGAATCACAGCAAAATTCAATGGATTCATCATAGAATCAATAATATATGGAAGAGGCATACCTAACATATGTCCCATAGTTATTACTAAAAGCGGAATTGCAAATATTAGAGATATAATAAATCTCCTTAATAACAATTGACTTGCCTCTAGTTTTTTCTTTTCTTCAACTTGCTCTTCTTCCTTAATTAGCTTATACCCTGCTTTATCTACAGCAGCTTTAATTTCACTATATCCAATTTCATCTTCATCTATATTTATAGTCAACTTCTCTGTTGCTAAATTAACAACAGAATCTTGAACCCCCTTAAGCTTTTTAGTAACTCTCTCTACTCTACTTGCACACGCCGAGCATGTCATTCCTTCAACTTTAAAAGTATAAGTCTTCATATTCTTCTTAACACCGTAACCGGCTTTAACTACGGTTGCTTCTATATTTTCATTATTAAGTTTGTTTTCATCAAACTCTACGTTCAGCGTTTCTGTTGCAAAGTTAACATTTGCGCTATTTACGCCTTCTAACTTTTTAACAAATCTTTCAACTCTATTTGCACATGCTGAGCATGTCATTCCTTCAATTTTAAATGCTTTTTTATTCATACTTCACCTCTTTACTTATTTAGCATATACATTAAGCTAATTTTAACTTCACTAAGCAATTTACAACTTTTCTCTATATTTAATTAATGCAATAATGCTTTTATATTTTATTTCATATTGTCATCTCTTAATAATCGGTTCTATTTTGAAAGTAGCTTTTCTAAAACCTTATTAAATTCTTCTATTTTCTCATCTGGATTGTTGTTATAGCAAGCCTCTTTTACACAATGACGTAAATGGCCTTGCAAAATCATTAAATCTGCTTTTTTTATTAAAGATTGAACTGCCATCAATTGATTTGCAACATCTATGCAATATCTATCATCTTCAATCATTTTTATTATTCCTTCTATTTGACCCTTCGCTGTTTTTAAAGATTGTAATGCTTTTTTTCTTTCCTCGCTCATTTCTTCCTCCCCTCCCCCTGTGTAGGGGGGTCTTATTAATTTCATTATATATTAATAAATTATTTTGTCAATATCATTTCTAATATATTCTTGCGATTATCTTGCTCTTCTATCTATTCTTATACTCACCTTGAATACTCATTTTTTTATTCTAGGCACTTAACTCCACGTTCCCCTAATGCCGTGATAAGATAAAATGCTGGCTTTAACGTAGAAATTTGCTAAAAAAATAAGCTCCATATAACAATGAAGCTTATTTCTATAAATATCTATTTATATTCAATTGTAGGGCTTTCTTTAACTTCACTTATATCTACGCTAACTCCATCTGTAAAAGCATATAATAATTTATTTTTGTTTCTTTTTAATATATTTTTAAACATTCTCTATCCTACTTCAATTCTGGCCAATATTCTTTATTAGCTTTAATCATATCATCTAAAATCTGTTTTGCTACAAATGCAGATGGAATTGTTTTGTTCATGGTAAATGCCATAAGTGCTTTTTCATATGAGCCTTCAATAGCAGCCTCAACTACAAGTTTTTCTGATGCTTCTTGTTGTTCAATTATTCCTTTATAGAAAGTTGGGATTTCTCCTACACGTACTGGTTCTGGTCCATCTTTAGTTATATATGCAGGTACTTCTACCATGGCATCGTCAGGTAAGTTTTTTATTGCCCCATTATTTTCTACCATAACTAAGTGTCTCTTTCTTAAATCAAAAGCTAAGCTCATAGCAACTTCAACAATAAATTCTCCATGCACTCCAGTAAAGAATTGTGTAAGATCAATTTGCCCTGTAGCATTATATTGATCTACAGCATCAAATATCTTCTTCTCTCTTCCTTCCATTACTTCATTAGCTCTAGTATGATTTTTATCTGCTTCTTTTACAATACTATCTCCTAAAAGATAATATTGCATATACGTATTTGGAAGATATTTAGGGAACATTTGCATTATATGTTTAGCATTATCAAATGTATGAAGCCATGATGCATCATTATGTCTTACTTCACTCCTTGAATCCGGTGGAATATAACCATGTTCCTTTACATATGCTTTTAACTCCTCAGTTTTATCTTCACCACTAACTCTAATTTTTGTAAACCATCCAAAGTGATTTAATCCAAAATAATCTGCTTCTATATCATGTCTATCACAATCTAAGATATTAGCCATATTTCTCATAATTGCAACTGGCATATCACATATATTTAAAATCCTTGCATTTGGTCTTAACTTATACATAGCTTTTGCTACAATAGCTGCTGGATTAGAATAATTAACAATCCAATAATTTTTATTTGCATATTTTTCACAAAAATCTATCATTTCAACCATAGGATATATTGTTCTTAATCCATATGCTAATCCTCCAGGACCACATGTTTCTTGACCAACCACATCATATTTTAGTGGAATTTTTTCGTCTTGTTCTCTCATCTTATATAATCCAACACGCATTTGAGCAAAAACAAAATCTGCATCTTTAAATCCTTCTTCTGGATCAGTTGTAAGAACAAGTTTTACCTCTGGATCAAACATTTCTACTACTTTCTTTACTATCACTCCTACTTTATTTTGACGTTCCGCATTTATATCATATAATCTTAATTCTGATATTTTAAAATCCTCTTTCTTTGAAAGTAAACTCTTTACAATCCCTGGTGTATATGTGCTTCCTCCGCCTACTATTACTAATTTAAATTTTTTCATTTTAATGATTCCTCCTTCATTTTATTCTGCTCTGTCTAATGCTTCATCTACTATTGTTCTAATTTTATTAATTGAAAGGCCATATACAACTTGTATATTATTTCCCTTTTTCACAACACCTGCTGCGCCTGTTCCTTTTAAAGCTTCTTCATCAATTAAGGTGTTATCTATAACATCCACTCTAAGTCTTGAAAAACAATTTTCTACTGTTACTATATTTGCTTTTCCACCTAATGCTCTAATTATTGTTAATGCTTTTTCATCATCGTTATTAGCTTTACTATTATTTTTATTTTCTGATTTCATATCTTGCTTAACTTTTGCTGCATTCTCATTTAAATCAATTACAGCATCTGTATCATTTTCTTCTCTTCCAGGTGTTCTTAAATTCATCTTCTCAATCATAAATTTGAATACTAAGAAAATCACAACTATTTCAACTAATCCTACTAGTATATACACAGGCCAATGAGTTTTACCTATACCTGCTGGCAAGTTTATTACTAAAAAATCTAATATTCCATTGGTTGCACATACTCTTACATTTAATAGGTATACAAACATTTGGAATAATCCATCAATTACTGAATAAACAAACCATAGTAATGGTGCAGCAAAAATAAATGTAAATTCTAATGGTTCTGTGATACCTGCGATTACTGCTGTTAAAGTTGATGGTATTAATTGTGCCTTTAAATTACTACGCTTTGCTTTTTTAGCAGTGAAGTAAAATGCTAAGGCAACTCCAATTACACCAAAAGTTTTAACTAATCCATATGTTAAAAATCTTGCTGAGTCAGGCATAATAGAGATTGTTGAATCATTAAGCAATGCTAAGAAAACTGGTTTTGCTCCAATTACATTTTGGCCATTTATTATCATCTGATCACCAACTGCTGAATATAGGAATGGAGACCAAATTAAATGATGTAATCCTGTTGGAACTAAGAATCTATTTAAAAATCCATAAACAAACACTCCAGCCGCCCCTGCAGAACTCATAAATCCAGTAAGAGCTGTGATTCCAGCAGCTATTGTAGGCCATACATATGTGGTACCAATACTTAATATAGCCACTACAGGAATCATGATAACGAATACAAACTTACTATTACCATATGGAGCCATAGCGCCACTAAATTCTTTATCTATATATTTGTTATGAACTATAGCAACCAGTACTCCTAGAATCATTCCTAGAAACACTCCCATATCTGTAACATGAAATCCTAGTTGGATTGTCTGCCCAGTTCCATATAAAGCTGATGCTGTATCACCTTTAATTATTTTTCCAGATAGCTCTAACCACTTACTATTCGCGCCTAGGAACAAAATATATGACATAATGGAAATGAATGCTGCTTCCGCTTTTTTCTTCTTTGACATCCCCATCGCTATTCCGACACAAAACAAAATGCTTAAGTTCCCCATAATCGGTGATAACATTCCATTAAAGAATTTTCCTGTTACCCAAATTGCTCCGCCTTCTTTTACAAATGTTGTATTGGTGAAAACTGCTGTTAATGCAATCAACATACCTACAATGGGTAAGAATAAGACCGGTCCAATCATAGCTTTGGCAAATTTCTGCATACTATTTAAAATCTTATCTTTCATTTAAATATTCCCCTTCACTATTTTATAATTTTCTTTGGGTAATTACCTGTGAGAATAGGATATCATTATTAATAGATATTGTTAATAGTTTTAAACGTTTCAGCAACATGTTGACTCAAAAGTAAACATGTTTACCTTTACACACAAAAAAGCTATCTCATTAGTTAACCTTGAGATAGCTTTATATATATAATTTCGGTAAGTTTCCACATGAGTATGACTAGTTTGGATATCTATATTTTATAAATTACTCATTACCTTATCTAGCAAATATTCCATTACAATCATTACCCTAGCATAAAAATAGTTCGCGGTAAGATTTCTATCATCTAATTCTTTATCATCCAATATCATAAAATTTAAGGTTGCCTTTTTAGCCATGTGATTCTCTGGCTTACCAGTAAAAGTTATAATATCCAATTGATTTTTTGATGCATAATCAATCACTTTTGTTATACTTTCCGTTTCTCCACTTTTAGATATTCCAATAACTAAGGCGCCTCCTATTTGATTGCTGTCATATACTCCATAAGAATTTGTTTTAATGCATTTAAACCCAAGCACTAACATCTTTCTCCAAAAGAAATCTGCAATCGAATCAGAGAATCCAGTGGCTGTTATGAAAATTATATCTTCTCTATGTTTAATTATCATAGAAATGAAATCTTCTATTTTCTTATTTTCAATTTCTGATATGAAGCTAGTAATATCAGAGGTATGTTCTTGATTGTTTTGATGATTTTTTACTATGAAGTTTAGTCGATATATCATATCGACATAGCCTGTATAACCTAGCTTCTTTGATAGCTTTATTATTGTTGCCGCCGATGTATAATTAATTGTTGCAACATCTCTTACACCTTTAGTTAAAACAGAATCAATATTAGTCAATATGTATTGCAAAACCTGTCTCTCTGTTTCTGAGAGCTTATAATTATCAGCTATTTTATAAATATCAAATTTCATATCACACCTCCAATATAATGTAATTACTTCATATGATATCATACTTATATCTTTATCACTTAATGAATACATAAAAAAATCCCTTAACGTAGGGATTGTAATCAAAAATTGCAGCTTTCATTAAGTTACTTATATCTCACATCATGAATATCTTCTCTCTTATTATAAATTCCCAATAGACTTTATTATTCCTCAATTTCTTCTAAGTATTCTATAAATGCCTTAACTATAATTGGATCAAATTGCTTCCCTGAACATCTTTTTAATTCTTCAATTGCTTCTTCTTTATTCAAGCATCTCTTATAAATGCCATTGTTCGTCATAGCATCATACGAATCTGCGACACTAACAATTCTAGATACCAGTGGTATTTTCTCTCCCTCTAATTTAAGCGGATAGCCATTTCCATCCCATCTTTCATGGTGAGCTAAGACACCTTTTGCTACATTATCTAATTGATTTGATGCTTTTACTATTCTATATCCTTTTTCTGTATGAGTTTTAACTACCTCGAACTCATCTTCTGTTAGCTCACCCTTCTTAAGTAATATTTCTTCATTTATTCCTATTTTCCCTATATCATGAAGCTTAGCAACTATTGTTAGCTCATCCATTACCGACATTGGAAGCGATAACTTTTCTCCTATCGCAATAGAATTTTCTAATACTCTATCTGTATGTTCTTCAGTTTCCAAACTCTTAGCTTCTAAACCCATTTGCAGAGAATACATTATAGAACTATTAAGACTGGTTTTTTGTAGCAACTTTTGCCTATATACCTTATCATCTGCTTCTTTTAATGCTTGATATATACTCTTATTCAAGCTATCCGCTACTGATGCACCTAAAGATATGCTCACATTGATTAAATCGTGCTTATACATTTTGCAACGATCAAATATATTTTTAATAATGATTTCACATTCCTGTTCAGTTGTATTTTTACTTAAAATTACGAATTCATCTCCACCAGTTCTGAAAATCAACTGTTTTTCACCACATACATCTTTAAGTGCTTGGGCTATTAATCTTAAAAGTTCATCGCCTTGATCATGACCTAGCGTATCATTTACTAATTTTAGTCCATTGGCATCCCCCATTATTACTCCTACCGGAAGATACTCTTCACCTTGGAACTCTTTCACCTTTTCTTCAAAATATGTTCTATTGTATAAACCTGTTAAAATATCAGTAAAACTTAATTGCCTTAATTTTTTCTCTGCTTCTTTTTTCTCAGTTATATCTAATACTAATCCTACAACACCTGAAACATCACCATTCTTATCGATTACAGGTACTTTTACTGCTTCTGTATATATTTCCTCTCCATCTTCTGAGTAAAGTATTGTTTCAGCTTTTATACTTCTTTTGTTTTTTATTACTTCATTATCTTCTCTTGAATATTTTGCAGCCAATTCTTCCGTTGGATGTATATCAATATTTGTCTTTCCTACTACTTCTCCTATACCATCCTTATTATAGAATTCATCAAATTGCTTATTTACATATACGTATCTGCCTTCTTTATCTTTAAAAAATACTCTTCCTGGAAGTGTATCCATTACAACTTTTAATATGTTTTCTTGTTTCTCTATAATCTTATCTTTTTCTTTTATAATATCTAAATTTGCATATATGCCAGCTACAGCAAATACTTTTCCCTCATCAATTAGCGGAACTATAGTAATTTTTCTGCGCTTTCCATCAAGGTACCCTTCTTCAGTTAATGGCTTTAAGGAATTTATAACTTGATTGCAATATTTAATACATTCCTCTCTTACAACACCATCAAATATCTCTGCATCATTTTTTCCAATAAATTCTTTATTTATATCTTTATATATAGCTTTGTATTCTTTATTTACATATATAAATCTTAATTCAAGGTCTTTTATCCATATAGGCTGTGGAAGATTATCTGCTAATGATTTAAATAGCTTGTACTCCATCTCCTCATTTTCCCTCCTTTGAATTCCAATCTGCCGTAATAATTCTCAGAAATGATTCATCATAATAATCTCTAATAAACTATTTGGAGCATTTATGCAACTATTTCCTCAAATTTTACTAATTACAACCAACTTATCACACTTTGTAATTTCTTTCAATCATTGCAATCATTTGTTAGGGACTTATTTTTAAAATTGAAATTCAATTTCTTTATTAAACTTAATCACTAGTAATGTAGCTTTAAAACTTTTAATTCTTTACTATATTACAAAATAAATATTTAAATTAAGTACCTTTATCTACTTAATCTTATGTTTATATTTCTTATCTATTATCTCTTTTAAAGCACCTTCTGCCAGTTGTGCAAAATATTTCGAGCTATTTAAAATTGCCTTCTCATCAACTTTATATTCCGGGTGATGGTGTGCATAAGATTTTCCTGTTCCTACAATTATAAATGCACCTGGTATTTTTCTTTGATAATACGCAAAATCTTCACCCTCTAGACCCATAGATATTCTTCTAACATCATATCCAGATCGTTTTCCAATTTTAGTGCTAAACTCTACCCATTCTTCAGTATTATTTGTTGCCGGAGAACCTGAATGCCAAATAAGCTCTGCACTTCCACCAAAAGATTGTGCTATTCCTGATACCATTTCATTCATTCTCTTAGCTATTAATTGACGTATATTCTCATCTAATGTTCTTACTGTGCCTTCAAGATATGCTGATTCTGGAATTACATTCCAAGTATTTCCTCCTTCTATATGAGTCACACTTAATAGCGCTTTTTCTGTTGGACCTATATTACGACTGATAATTGTTTGAAGTGATGTAACTATGTTACTGGCAATTATAATTGGATCTATTCCTTTTTCCGGCTTAGCAGCATGGCTACCAATACCTGTAATATTTATTTCAAACCTATCGACAGCAGCTGTCATTGCTCCAGTTTTTATTCCCATTATTCCAACTTCTGAATCTGAAACATTGTGTATTCCAAAAATTGCATCCACATCATCTAAAACACCTGTCTCTAAAATTTTTTTAGCTCCATCCGCACTTTCTTCACCCGGCTGAAATATAAATTTTACTGTTCCTATTAATGACCCTTGATGCTTTTTAACTAAATATGCTGCACCTAAAATCACCGCCATATGAAAATCATGACCACAAGCATGCATCATACCATCAACTTTAGACTTATAACAGAGACTTGTCTCTTCTTTGATTGGTAATGCATCTATATCACATCTGATAGCGACGACAGGACCATTAGGATTTCCTTTTACCTGTGCTACAAGGCCTGTATCCAAAGGTAAATCAAGAATATCTATATCTGCTCTTTTTAGCAAATCTTTTATCAGTTGTGTAGTTTTATATTCCTCATTAGACAATTCAGGATTCTCATGTAGTTTGCGATATACTTCTATAAGCTCATCATTTAAATTCTCTATTATAGATAACAATATTTTATTTGTCATATTAATCCTCCTTTAAATTCATAAAATAACCTTTTGTCCTTTATAGTAGATTACTTTGCTAAATTAGTTGCTGCCATAGTTACAACGATAAATATTATATAGAATACTATATAAGCCCTCGACCACGCTCCACTAAAAGAATATCTTACTTTCTGGTGAGTCTTTAATATTCTTGTATCCTCTTTTACTATTTCTAAAAATTCGCTTTTATACTTACTAATAAATAGCAATAATGCAGCTACACCAACTAAAAAGTACAAAGTTCCAAATGTATACTCCAATATAGGCATCTTTAATAAAGATATTCCTGTTGTAGCAAAAGTTATCGTATTATTAAATATATGAGCTATCATCGACGGTATAATAGATTTTGATTTAATTGCAATAAATGCTAAAACAATTCCCATAAGTATTGGATTTATGAATTGAACTAGGTTTAGATGAAACATGGAAAAAAGAATTGAAGAAACAATCATTGCTGTTAGATTCCCATACTTCTGCATGCTTCTGAGTATAAATCCCCTAAATATAATTTCTTCTAAAATTGGTCCCACTAAACATACATATATTAAAAATAATATTAAAAAAGTGTTTTGTTTAGGGAAACTAAAATCTGGCTGTGGAATGTTTAATCCTAAAATCTTAAAAATTGTTGAGTATATCATATATACCATGCTTGAAATCATTCCTACCCCTATACAAGAAGTTGCTCCTAATAATACAAACATCTTATTTGACTTATTCTTTGAAAATATTTCTTGCCTAAATTTCACCTTTATAGTTTTTATTGCTATGAGAATTGCTATAAGATCCCCAACTATACATGTAAAATATCCAGCAAAAAAATTATATGCGTCACTTGAAAGTCCTAAAATTATATTTTCCTTTAGATTAGTTACTGCATTGAATCCTATCATTGGTCCTATAAATTTTATAGAAAATGTCATTATAAACACTAATCCATATGTTGACAATACTAGCGCAAGAAGTATCCTTGCACAGTTTCCGCCGCTTTTTTTTATATCCTTTTTTAATGCGAGCTTTCTATATTCAATTTCTTCTTGAAAATCATTTATCATAGCTTTACCTACCATTCATTACTTTAATGTAAAATAGAATTGCAATTACTTATAGCTTCATATAAATCTTCTCTTCTATCCTTCTTTATATCAAACTGTTCTTTAACCGCTCTTATCATATCTATTTTTAACTCTTTTATAATTAATGTTTCTTTCTCACTTATTTCATTAAGTATATCACCATCTGGACTTACAAAAATTGATTTTCCATTATAATGAAGATCATTTCCTATTCCCATTCTATTTATCCCTATTATATAGCATTGATTTTCTATAGCCCTAGATTTCAATAAGGTTATCCAATGCTTCTCTCTTTCTTTAGGCCAATTAGCCGCTATAGTTATTATTTGCGCTTCTTTAGATGCTATTTGAAATATTTCTGGAAACCTTAGATCATAGCAAATAAATGGAGCTATTTTAAATCCATCAATCTCACATGTGAGTATCTTATCTCCTTTATGATATTTATCATCCTCACCACTGTAGGAAAATGGATGTATTTTCGTATATTTAGTTAAGCATTTCCCTTCTCTTGACATAATAATATATTTATTGCTACCCATTTTATCACTTTTTACCGCAACACCAATTCCTATATTTATATTATTATCCTTAGCATTTTTTCTAATCCATTTTATTATTTCATCTTCAGATAATACAAGCTTGTTTATATTCATGGTAAAACCCGTTAAAGCCATCTCAGGAAATAGGATTAAATCAACCTTATTTTTCAAAGCTCTTTCAATGAATTCTTCAACTTTCTTCATGTTTTTATTAATATTCTCCCAGATTATATCCATCTGTGCAATTCCTATAATCAAGTTGTACCTCCTTTAATATTATAAATAAAGGATACTATGTGCATTGTTACATCAGAGTACCCTTTACTTTAGGTCGCCTATATCTAATTACCAGTCGTGGTTAAAAATTCTTTCCATTCCATCCCCAATTTGCAACTTCCTCATACTTGACGTATATCTTATCTTTAGGTATGTCTAATTCCTTTTCATATATGTTACAAATTTCTGCTGTTAAAGCATCATATGCATCCTTACTTGATTTTCCAAATATTTTCACTTCTATAAATGCACCCTTTTCTAATTTTTCTCCTCCGAAATATAATGAGTAATTGTCTTCTAAGCCTACCATCAAAAAGGTTTCACTTTTTCCTGGAATCAATTTTATTGCTTCCCCTAATTTTTTCTTTATAATTTCCTCTTTTTCCTTTGAAATTTTCACACTAACTTTTGATCCTATAAATGGCATCTCTTTTTATCTCCTTTCTACATATACATATCTAAATATACTAAATTATACCATAATTCTATATATTTTATTATTATTTGCAAGTACATACTTAATTTATATCATAATTTTTAATATCACATTCAGTTTTATTACTCCAATAAATACCACATTAAAAATTGATTATTTAGTTTTAATTATATCACATCTTGTACTAGACCTTACCACTATGTTTGATTCTCCTCTCTTAAGTTTTATAAGAATACTATATTAACTTAGGAATACTATAAATATTCTAACCTCTTACCTTCTAAATATAGTATGTATATAATTTAAATATGTAATTTATTCCTTTTGTATATATTCATCACTTCTCTTATTTTTTAGTTGTTGAACTTCGTTTGTTAATCTCATAATTATTTTAATATTAGATACTGAAATAATTATAAGAAAAAACTAAAATTTGGTTAAACTTTTTTCTAAAATATGTTATATTATTCATAGTAGGTATTAATTTTGTAAGTATTTAGGTGTTGACTTTTAAGTTTTTTTGAGAGGGGATTAAATTATGAATGTCGATAAATCAATGTCAAAAATTTTGATAGTTGATGATAATATTGCTAATGTTTTACTACTTGAAAGAATGCTTAACATATCTGGTTATAATAATATAAAAACATTAACAGACTCTAGAGAAATTTTAAGATTATATTCTACATATAAACCTAATTTGATACTATTAGACTTTAGGATGCCATTTGTTGATGGACTTCAAATTATAGATGAACTAAATCTTATAAAGGATGATAGTGAACTATCTATAATTATGATCTCTGCTGAAAACGATAAAGAATACTATGATAAAGCGTTGGCTAAAGGTGCTGCTGATTTCATTACTAAACCATTTAATTATAATGATATAATTTCAAAAATTACGAGTACCTTGGACTGTTTATGATTACCAGGCATAGTGGATGAGGTGATATTATGAATAAAACAAATACTAATAAAAACATTTCTCTTTATAAATGGATTTGGCAGTCCTATATTCGTAATGCGTTAATTCCATTGATAATTATTGAAATAATTTTTATTTGTATATATTTCATCTCAAATTACTGGTCTCATAAAAGTTCAGTTGCCTTTTACAAAGATCAATCAAAAAGTGAACTTAATAAAATCATTAAACAAGAAGTCAACTTAATTGATCAGCACTTATCATCTATTTCAAATTCTACAATGTTTTTTAGTTTGCAAATGGGACATGCTTTATCAACTCCAGCTTCTTTAACTCCTACAGAATACAGTAGGTTATCATATTTAAATGATAATATTTACTATACTAAAGAGAATAATTCGGCTGATGAGGCAGCGATTTTTTATAATAATTTTCTGCCTGCTACAAGAGATGATAAAGAAAAGAAAATAGCCAAGGTATTAACACAACAAAAATTAATGGCAAATATTAAGAATTCTTGTCCATTAGTTAATTCCATATATTTTAACACCTTTGATTCCTTAAATATAACTTACCCATACATTGATGTTTTTAATAGCTATAATTCTTCTTTACAATCACCTTCTAGCAAATTTTATTATGAAGCTGATGCTAATCATAATCCAGATCAAAAAGTAAAATGGGTTGTTCATGATTTTAATTCAAGTAACAACAATTTTATAAGTTCTGCTATATGTCCTGTTTATAACGGAAATTTTTTGGAAGGTGTTGTAGGCATTGATATAAATATGGATTCAATTGTCAATAAGGTTTTAGAAATTGATATTCCTTGGAATGGTTATAACTTATTGATTGGAAAAGATGGTAATATTCTTTCACTTTCTGATGTTGGAAAAAGTGATTTGAATTTAGATCAACTCGTTTTAAAATATGGAAACGGGTATTATCAGTATAACTTGTATAACAATAATGATTTATCCTCATTAATGGATGAAATTCAAACTAGCGAAACTGGATTTTCAAATTTCACACTAAAAGAAGAACCTAGAATTACATGTTGGTCTGCTATACCTAATACGGATTTAAAATTATTAATAGTTGTTCCAACAAAAAATATATACTCTAATGCTGATATGCTAAGAAATAATTTATTGAAAATCGGAATCATTACAATATTAGGATTAATTTTATCCTATCTTTTATTTTTCTTAATTACTTATAAGAAAGTAAAAAATATGAGCCATATTGTTACTGGCTCTCTGCTAAATATTAATAATATTGTTCAGGAGATTAGTAGTGGTAAATACGATATAGCTGATCCACTATTAAAGATTTCAGAATTAGAAGATATAGCATTAAATTTGATAGAAATGGGACATCATATCGGTGAAACAAATAAAAATTTATTAATTACCCAATCTGAACTCAGAAAAAAAGAAGTTGATTTCAGGTCACTTGTTGATTCAATTAATGACATAATCTCAGAGATAGATATAAACGGATATATCACTAAGTTATGGTCCAGCGTCCATACTTATTTGTATAAACTACATATGCACGGTCATCTTAATTCTATCTATGATATTTTAGATGAAAGTACATCTAAAATTGCTAAAGAGAAGATACATTATGTCATTAAATCAAGAAAATCTACTACTATGGATTTTAATATCCAATCCAAGGATGGATTGAAATGGTTTGAGGCATGTATATCTCCTCATCTAAACTATAAAGATAGAGTAGTAGTTCTAACTCGTGATATTACAGAACAAAAGAAAATGGCTCGTTCTATTATTACGGCAAAAGAAGAGGCTGAAAAGGCTAGTAAAGCAAAATCCGAATTTTTATCTAGCATGAGTCATGAGCTTAGAACACCATTAAATGCTATATTAGGATTTTCTCAAATTCTAGAATTAGACCCTGAATCTCCATTAACTCCTTCTCAGAGTCAGAGTGTTAAGGAAATATCCAAAGCTGGCAGTCACTTACTAGAGTTGATTAACGAAATATTAGATTTAGCAAAAATCGAATCAGGAAAACTGAGCATTTCAATTGAATCTGTTCCGATTAAACATGTAATAGAAGAGGCTATATCCATAATAAAACCATTTGCAGATAAACATAAAATAAAAATTATTAATTATCCTATAGATAATTCAGATGAATTTGTTTCGGCTGATCATACACGATTAAAACAAATTTTGCTCAATTTGCTATCTAACGCAATTAAGTACAACAAAAAAGATGGCCAAGTAATCTTTTATCATGATAAGGTTAATGATAAGTATAGATTTCATGTTATTGACACTGGCATTGGTTTATCTAATTCTGATTTAGAATTGATTTTTAAACCATTTTATCGTCTAAACAGAATTAATAATTCAATTGAGGGTACTGGTATTGGCCTTGCAGTCGCCAAACAACTAACTGAATTAATGAATGGTGAAATATTTGTAACTAGCGAAAAAGGTGCTGGCAGTCACTTTTGGATTGAACTTCCTTGCATCGAATCATCTATTTTGCAAACTTCTGAAAATATGATGACATCTGAAAATAGAACTTATTTCCCTAACGATAAATTTCGTACAATATTATATGCTGAAGATAATCCTGCTAATTTACGACTTGTTGAACGTGCTCTATCTCAAATTAGTAATTTAAAAATGCTTTCAGCAAATTCTGGTGAGCTGTGTTTAGATTTAGCCATTGCCCATAAGCCAGATATTATATTACTAGATATAAATTTACCTGGAATAGACGGTTATGAAGTCTTCAAAAGACTCAAAATGCATAAGGAGACTAAAGATATCCCAATCATCGCTGTTAGTGCTCATGCAATGCCTAGAGATATAGAAAAAGGATTATCATTAGGATTTTCTGATTATATTACTAAACCAATTGATATTCCAAACTTTATCGAAAAGGTGTGCGCTATGTTAGCTAGAATTAATAAAGAAGATATCAATTAATAGGACATACTATATTTTAAGAAAGAGGAGCTATATAATTTATGAATTACGATAAAAATTATGACATAATTGGTTTTTCAAATGATTTAGGACTTAATCTTCAACAAGTGTCAGAACTTTATGCTGAATTGATTAATGAATTTAATCTAGCACTATCAGAGTTAAAGACCGCCATGATTGGAAGTGATTTAAAAAATATTCAAAAAATAATTCATAATTTAAAAGGTCTTTCCGGAAATTATAGAATAACTGATGTCTATGAGGAAACTACTAAAATTAATAATTTATTGAAAAATAGCAATTATAATAATATCGAACCGCATTTAAGTAATCTACTTACTGTCATCTCCATAGCCTTAAAAAAAATCAGAAGCTTCTTTTATGAGATGTCTATACTCATATAAATAAAAAAAAGACGGTACTAAAGAATTATTTAAACTGAACCTATGAAATAGCTCTTTTCAGAGTATCTATTTCATAGGTTCTATTTTCGTTCTTAGTACTATCCTTTTAAATTATCAGCTAATTTCTGCGACTATTTATTAGGAATTCTCCTAAATCTTTATCTGTGGTTAGCATATGCTTTCTACACCATTTAAATATTTTTTCTTGCATATGTATAATAAATAATGTTGATATTTCTCTGGTTTCTAAGAAGCTTCTTATGTGCCTTAAGCAATCTTTGAATTCTTCGTGCTGCATCTGCTGAATATCTAATCCTGGATAGTTATTTTCCTTTTGAATTGCTTCTTCTTCATTAATATGACGAATTGCATGTTCTTCAAGAGAATCCAACGCCTTAATAATCTCTACCTTGCTTTTTTCTTCATTCATAGCACTTACCAAATTATTAATTAATCTAAATAATTCTTGATGCTGTCTATCGATATTATCAACTCCAGTGGATAACACAGCATCCCAATTTGAATTCATAAAATGCATAAGTACCTCACCACTAATATTGATTCTGCTAATATCCATAATAACCGAATCATTATCTTCATGAATAAACTTTACCATTGATGACGCTATTTTATTATTTATTAATCCTCTTTCATCCTTTTTCAATACTTCATACATATTTCATACACCCTCTCATAATTTATACTTCTATACCCAAATATCATTATCTATATATACTCCTCACCCTAAGATTTTAAATGTTTAGCATAATTAATCTACACAAATATATTCATTAACAATCTCTTCTGGTAATTCTCTGTAATCAAATGGTGATATATCATCAATTTCAAATTTGACTAACTCCATAACCTTTATTAATACCCTATCCATTTTCACTAGAAATTCTTCCTTTTCTTCTGCCTTAATAACGAAACTATTGAATGGAACATTATATTTATTTACAAACTTCAAATTTAAATTTACAACCCAACTTCTCATATATGTATCCCCCTTATCCAAAATATCTTAATATTATTTAGAATTTTCTATTAAAAATTTTCCTAAATCCTTATCTAAATCCCGTATATGACTCTTCCACCAAGTTGACATTCTATTTTGTACCTTTATCACAAATAATGCAGATGTTCCATTATTTTCAAAGGTTCTTCTCAATTCTTTAAGCTCATCTTTAAATTCTTCGTGTTGCTTATGTTGAATGCTATATTTAGGATAATTATTTTTCTTTTGGATTTCTTCTTCCTCAGTAAAATGCTTTATAACATAATCTTCAAGGAAATTTAAAGTTCCTATAACCTCATCCTTACCCTTTCCTTCTTTCATGGCAATCAATAGTTTATTAATACGATCAAATAGTTCTTTGTGTTGATTATCGATATTTACAATCCCCGTTGCTAAATTATTGTCCCAATTTAAATTCATAATAAAACACCCTCTCATAAATTACTTTTAATAAGTTACTTCCTTTATATAAAAATATCTTCTATACGAATACACTTTAAAACACCCTTGCCTATACCAAATATCCATATAATTTAAATTATTTTTTATCATCTATATCTAAATTTAATTTTTTCATAACCTCAATTAATTTATCAGTATTTATTGGCTTAGTTACATACACTTCACACCCTAGTTCAAAAGCATTTTGAACATCTTTTGCATTATCTAAGGCCGTAATTACAAATTTTTTAGACAAATTTTCATAGGTTATTTGTTTTTCTTTCTCAATTGAATTAATCATCTTCAGTGCCTTTAACCCATCTAACTTTGGCATCATTATGTCAAGACATATAACATCATATGGATCTTTCTCCTCCACTGAAAACATAAATGCCTGTACTGCTTCCTCTCCGTTAACTACCATATCGCAATCGCCATATTGTGAAAAAAACTTAAATAAAAACCGTCTATTTACATAATCATCTTCCGCAATAAGAATTCTCATATACCAACCTCTTTTCAACCCAAATTTTATATATGCATTAGACTAATAATGTGTTCTCTCAATTGCTCAAAAGTCACTTTTACTTTTTCCTCATTTCCCCTTCGTGCATTTGCTTTTAACTTAAATCCCATCATCACTAGTTCATCAAATTTAGAAATAACTATAGAGTTATTTATAATCTCTGCTATCTTCTCAATTTTGATTAGATCATTATTTGCCTCATCCATTTTTTCAACTAATCTTCTTAATTCTGTGTTTAACTCTGTGCTTCTATTTATTTCATTCGAATTTTCGAAATTTCTTTTCTCTTGTAATTCATGTGAATTAATATTCACTTTTCCTCTCTTTACTAGTCTGAAAGCCGCTGTAAAACTAAATGTGCTTCCTAGTCCCATATGACTTTCAACGCAAATCCCTCCCCCCAATATTTCAACCAATTGTTTTGAAAATGCAAGTCCTAATCCAGTTCCATTATATTCACGGGAATAAGAATTATTTAATTGACTAAAACTTTTAAATAATAAATTCTTATCTTCTTCACTAATTCCTATTCCTGTATCTTTAACTAAAAACCTTAAAATAACCTTTTCCCCTATTATCTGCTCTTTTTTTATTATTAATGAAATTATTCCTTCATCTGTGAATTTTATTGCATTGCTTATCAAATTATTAAGTATTTGTTGTAACTTTTCAGAATCTCCATACAATAAATCCGGAATTTCATCTGAATCTTTGTATTCTAGGGTAATTCCTTTTTTTCTTACATCGTATGAATAGATTTTAAGTGTGTTATATATCAAATTTTTAAGATTAAAATTCGATTCCCTCAATTCCATTTTTCCTGCTTCTGATTTTGAAAAATTCAGTATCGCATTCACAATATTAATCAATGAATAAGCACTATCTTTTGCAATTAGAAGATTTTCTCTCAATTCATCTTTTAACTCACTATTCATTAATGTAAGCTCAATCATCCCTATAACACCATTAAGTGGCGTCCTTATCTCATGACTCATATTTGCAAGAAAATTGCTTTTTGCTTTATTTGCTGCTTCTGCTTCTTCCTTTGACCTTATAAGAAGATTTCTCATCTCTTCCTCTACTCTTTTTCTCTCAACTCTTTCATGCAAATCCTTAAGTTCTCTTTTTACAACCATTCCAAGACGTGCCATTTTATCCTTCATGATATAATCCTTGCATCCAGCACGCATGGCTTCAACAGCTGTCTCCTCCCCAATTTCACCTGATACTATAATAAATGGTATATCTAACTTTGTTTCATTTAATATTTTCAATGCTTCAATAGAATTAAAATTTGGCATTACATGATCAGATAGAATTATGTCCCACTCCTTACAATTTAACGCCTTTCTTAAATCTTCTGCATTTTCTATTTGCTCATAGTCTACATTGAAACCACTTCTTTTAAGTTGTGCTACCTCAAAATTCAAAGAGGCTTTTGAATCTTCTATTATCAAAACTCTAATATCATTTATCATAGGCTTCACTCCATGAAACTAATTTTAAATCATTCATATTTTTACATCATATCAAAATCTATGTTTTTAATTGAATTATTTACTAAACAGCTTTTAGTTTCCCTTAATTTAAATTTTGAAACTTGATCTTTCAACATCTCTGCTTGAGATGCCAACTCTTCGCTTGCAGATGCACTTTCTTCTGCTGTCGCTGAATTAGTTTGCACTACTGCTGATATCTGAATAACTCCTTGATTAATTTGAGATATTCCTTCTGCCTGTTCATTTGAAGCTACTGCTATTTGATTTATGAATTCAGCAACCTTCACAGTATCTTCTACAATTTTATTTAGTGCTTCAGATGTCTGTTTTGCTATCTTAGTTCCCATTTCTGCCTTTCTAATAGCGCCCTCAATCATCTCTGCAGTTTCCTTTGCAGCTTTTGCAGATCTTGCTGCCAGATTTCTAACTTCCTCTGCAACCACTGCAAAACCTTTTCCATGCTGTCCAGCCCTTGCCGCTTCAACCGCCGCATTTAAAGCTAAAATATTAGTTTGAAATGCAATTTCATCAATAACTTTTATAATCTTATATATACTTGTTGAAGCATTGTTTATATCTTCTACCGCTATTTTCATTGCTTTCATTTGCTCATATCCTTCTTGAGCATTTATTTTTGCGCTAACAGCAATTTCATTAGCATTTGTGGAGTTCTCTGCATTCATTTTTGTTTGGGCAGATATCTCTTCAATAGATGCTGTTAATTCTTCAATGGAGCTAGCCTGTTCCATAGCCCCTTCTGAAAGTGCTACACTTGAATCAGAAACTTGTTTTGCCCCTGCTGAAACTTGTTCTGTTGCTGAATTTATATTGCAGATAGTATTATTTAATTTTTCAGCCATTCTTTTAAAAGAAAGAGCCAATAATCCGATCTCATCTTTGCTCTCTATATTAACACTTATATTGAAGTCTCCATCTGCAATTTTATCTGCTATTCTTATTATCTTATTAACTGGTCTACTTATAGATAAAGAGATAAATACTCCTGTTAGTATTGATAAAATTACTCCTATAATTAATATTATTGCTGTTAATAATGTTGTGTTATCTGCTGTTTTGCTATTACCATCCGAAGTTTCTTTAGCTATCTTTAGTTTTAAATCTGTATATGTTTTTAAATTTGACTGTAACTTTTCTAAAACTGGTTTTCCCTCTGAATATAAAATATTAATTGCTTCTTGATTTTTATTTTGATTCTTTAGTTGAGTTATTTTACTTATAAGATTCATATATTCTGATTTAGAAACCTTTATCTCCTCAATAGCCTTTTTTCCTTCAATAGTTAATGTTGTTTCTGACAATTTATTTAAGCTATAATCAAACTTATCGCTATTGTCCTTAATTCCACTAATATAATCTTGAATTTCCCCTGTATTATCTGAAAGCAAAATGTCTCTAGTATTAGCTCTTATATTATTAAAGTCATTTGAAACCTCAATAACATCTCCCAATGGCTGAGTCATTTTATCATATAATTTAGTATCAAGATCACTAATTTTATTTATATTAGAAATGCAATATATCCCCGTAATACCTGCAATAAAAGCTGCAAATAAGAATCCCAGAAGTATTTTTAAACCTATTTTCATATTTTTGAACCATTTCATAATAATGTCCTCCCTCTATTGTTCAATGTTATTTAGGGTTTCAGCATCCTCATCGTTTATTAACTTATTACAATCTAAAATTAATTTAACTTGATTATCTATTTTTCCTATCCCCTTTATGTACTTATTGCTAACTTTGCTTAGATTAGGTGGAGGTACAATGTCTTGATCTGGTATTATTAGAACCTCAGAAACACTATCAACAATAAGACCTATTGATAAGTCATTAATATCTATTACGATTATACAAGTCCTATCATTATACTCCCTAAAATCCTTCTTAAATCTTAATCTCACATCCATCACCGGAATTATTTTTCCTCTTAAATTAATAATTCCTCTTATATAATCTGGAAGTTCTGGAACCAAAGTTATAGGTTGTATTCCAATAATCTCTGTAACATTATTTATTCCTATACCATAAGATTCATCATCAAGTATAAATGTGAGGTATTTTCCCTTCTGAGTATCTTCTTCCATATCTGCATTATCATTAATTATGTTTGTATTCATGCTAACACTTCCTCTCTTCTACTAGAAATCGATACTAATACTTTCCAAACTCTGTGTCATCTAAATTAATACTAATTTTTTTTCTTATATTAGATGTTTGTCCAAATTCTCTCTCCTCTATGGCATTTTCTAGCCTTGATGCTTCCTTTTCTTCTATGCTGTCTAAAAATATTTTATTTGAACTTCTCTTTTTTAGATTGAATTGAGCAACCCTTTGTTTCAAAGTTTCTGCCTGGCTAGACATTTCTTCACTCGAAGAGGCAGTTTCTTCGGATGTCGCAGAATTTATCTGAGTAACTCTCGATATTTGTTCAATCGCTTCATTTATTTGTGATACTGCAGTTGCCTGTTCGTTACAAGATGCTGCTATTTTTCTTACTATCTCAGAAGTACTACTGATATCTTTAACTATTGAATTTAGTGATTCTGCTGTATTGTTAGCTATTTGAGTTCCAGAATTCACTTTTCTTATTGACCCTTCTATCAAAGCTGTTGTTTCTTTAGCCGCATTTGCACTTCTACCTGCAAGATTTCTAACCTCTTCAGCAACTACCGCAAATCCCTTTCCATGCTGTCCTGCCCTTGCGGCTTCTACCGCTGCGTTAAGAGCCAATATATTAGTTTGGAAAGCTATTTCATCTATCACTTTTATTATTTTAGAAATATTTTCAGATGCTTCATTAATCTCATTCATAGCCTTTAGCATAGTACTCATTTCTGTATTTCCATTAATAGCATTCGTTGTTGCTTTTGTAGCCAGCTCATTAGCTTCATTAGCACTTATAGCATTTAATTTTGTTTGTTCTCCTATCTCTGAAAGCGAAGCAGTTACTTCCTCCACAGCACTTGCTTGTTCCGCAGATGCTTGCGATAGGTTTTGGCTTGCATTTGAGACTTGTATTGATGCCGAAGCCACCTCATTTGCTGATATATTTATATCAGTAAGTACTTGATTAATTTCTTGTACAGATAAATTTAAAGCGTTCATTATATTTCCATAATCACCTTTATAAGAATTCTCAATGCGAACATTGAGATTACCTTTTGACATCTCTTCTAAAACACTTTTTATTTCTCCTATTGGCTTAGCAAAAGCATCAACAGCTTTATTTATTATACTTATGAGTTCTTTAAAGCTTCCTGTATATTTTTCACTTTCACCTCTAATATCTAAATTTCCTTCAGCCGCTGCTGAAAGAACCATTATTTGTTCATCAACAACTTTAAGAATATTAGATTTTAATCCATGCAGACTTTCATTTGCAATTCCGTATCTTCCAGACAATTTTTCAAGCTCAACTGAGAAATCTCCTTCTGAATAAGATTTTAATACTGCAAATATTTTTATTAATACATCTATAGATATCCACATTCCATCATTAACACTTTGAGCCATTTGCCTATATACTCCATCGAATTTTGAAACATCTATTCTATCTCTTGTATTACCTAATTTAAATGTATCATTCATCCAATTAACTTCTTTAACAAATAAATTTAAAGTATCAATTAATGTATTCAGATTGTTCTTTATCTTATTAAATTCACCTTGGTATTCATTTTTAATCTTTTCTGGTACATCCCCATTACTTATCCTTTTCACGTAATCAGCTGTGATATTAATAGGTTCAACAAACGCATCAATTACATCATTAATTCCATCAATCATTTTAGCCCATGATCCATTAAACTTGGATGAATCTATCCTTTTTGCTAAATTTCCTGATTTAATTTCATTGGCTATATTAATCTGTTCCTTAGATATATTTAATAAATTATTTCTTAAGTCTTCTATATGCTCATTTACTAATCCATACCTTCCTGGGAATTTTTCAAGCTCAGCTGTAAAATCTCCTTTTGAATATGATTTAAGCACTGCAAATAACTTAATAAATACTTCTATCGATATCCATGTAGTATCATTAATACATTCCAACATTTCTTTATAAGAGCCTTGAAATTTTGTAGCATCTATTTTATCTCTTGTATTCCCTAATCTAAAGCTTTCTTTGAACCAATGAATATTTTCCATTACATTATTGAGATTATCTATAAGTTTATTAATGCTTATTTTTATAACATTAAATGATCCTATTTCCTCCCTAGTGTATTTCTCATTGAATTCTCCTTTACTTATCTTTTCTATGTAATGTGAAGTTGCTCTAATATTCTTTATAAACACATTCATTGTTGCTAAACTCTTCCTATGTACATTTCCCCATGCCCCTGAGTATTTTGATAAATCTAAAGCTATATCAAAATTACCTTTTTTAATGCAATCTTCAATTAAATTAGAATCATCGATCAGATTATTTATATTTTTTTGTATCTGTTTAAGTGAATTAGCTAGATCCCCGAATTCATCAATAAAATCTACCTGTATATCTTCGTCAAATTCTCCGTTAGCAATTTTCCTTGCAATATTATTAATTTTTCTTATATGTTTGTAGATGAAATTTATTAGTAATAATCCCATGATTACTGTGATTATTATAGAAAACAGTAATATTATTATCATATTAATTCGCATTTCTTTTATATCTGCCACGTTTCCCACTCCGATATTAAATGCGGCAAACAAAGCAATTTCCATAGCTATAATACCTGTAAATATTAACCCAATTTTATTTTTTATTTTCAGATTACTTACCTCAAACATCTTAATCCATCCCATCTAATAAAATTTACTCTTATGATGTTATCTTAAATTTCAAGTTAATTTCCTAATGCTTTCAATTACATGCTTATATTAAAGTTTTATTTTCTAATATTTCTTTCAATATTTAATAGTTGTTTAGATACAATGTCCTCCCTGAAAGGTTTTACTATAAAAGATATAGCTCCTGCTAGCATAGCCTCCTTAACTTGGATTTCATGCGATAATGACGAAATTACTATAATCTTTGCATTTTCATCTATTGACTTAATGATCTTTATTGCCTCTACTCCCCCAAGTTCTGGCATGGTCAAATCCATTGTCACAATATCTGGTTTTAATAAATTATATAGTTTTACGGCCTTTATACCAGTATCAGCTTCACCTATGATCTCAAATCCGCAATTTTGTAAAATAGATTTTAAAGCGAGTCTCATAAATTCCGCATCATCTACTACTAAAACTCTTTTCATATAATTTCACCCCCATGAAATGCTATAAAAATACCACTTTTCCTTTAATTTTATTTTAAATGTTTTTAAAATTGGTTTGTAGTACCACAAGTCATGTAGTATCATGCAAATTGCACAATTAATTTGTATAAATATGCCGATTGCATTTTTATTTAAAATCTACTTCATATAGATGACATTTATAAGGATTTTCACCATGAATAGTCCCCTAATCTTTACAATTGCAATTTAAAAATTAAACTAATAAAGTTTACACACAAAATTTTATTAGTTTAATTAAGATTAGCTTTATACATTGTTCATGTATTTGTAAAATGTTATAATTTATATTAGAATCTACAAGCGGTTAATCTGTGTTTTCATTAGATTTAATAAATATTATTTGTCTATTTTTCACGAAAATTTAATATATTGCTTATTTGGGTAAAGAGAGGGTTCGAATATGACAAGAGTAATTATTGCAGAAGACCAGAAACTTTTACGAGAAAGTTTTAAAAACATAATTGAAAATAACAGTGATATAAAAGTTGTAGCTTGCGCTACTAATGGAAATGAAGCTTATGATCTATGTAAAGAATATATGCCTGATGTTGTTTTAATGGATCTGTCTATGCCTATATGTAATGGTACGGAAGCTACAAAACTAATAAAAGCAGAACTTCCATCAGTTAAGGTACTAGTTTTAACTGCATCTAATGATAAATCTGATGTCACAGATGCTATAAGTAATGGTGCTGACGGATATATCTTAAAAGATATAAGTACTGAGGAACTTATACTATCTATAAAAAGCACCTCACTAGGGCTTGGCATAATTACTAAAGATATCTTAAGTCCTATGATATTAAATCTGCGTAAAGAAAATAAAAAAGCTAAGAAAAAAATTATTGATATTAATGGTATAAATATCTCATTAACTGAAAGAGAACTAAAAATAGTATCTATGATTGTTGATGGAAAAGATAATAAAGAAATTGCATCATCTTTATTTATTGCTGAAGGTACTGTTAAAAATATTATTACAGAAATAATTTCAAAGCTTAGTTTAAGAGATCGTACTCAACTTGCAGTTTATGCTGTAAAAAATGGACTAGTATAAATAGTCCATTTTTATTTTAACATATCGCAAATAACACTAGGTATATTTGAAATAGCCACTTGCTTTTCAACGGCTCCAATTTCAAAAGCAACTTTTGGCATACCATATACAACAGAGGATTTCTGATCCTGCCCTATAGTTCTTGCCCCTGCTCTTCGCATTGACATAAGCCCTACTGCTCCATCATGCCCCATTCCTGTTAGAATAACTCCTATAGCATTTTTTGACGCCACCTTAGCCACAGATTCGAAAAGCACATCTACAGATGGACAATGTCCATTAACTTTATTACCTTGAATAGTTTCTACAATGTACTTATCCGCAGCCTTCTTAAGTTTCATATGTTTATCTCCTGGTGCTATCAAAACTTTACCTGGCTCAATGGTATCTCCCGTCTGAGCTTCTTTAACAGTAAAATGCGTTTGCAAATTCAATCTATCTGCAAACATCTTAGAAAATACTGGTGGTATATGTTGTACTATAATTATCCCCGGAATATCTTTGGGAAGATTTTTTAATAGGTTATAGATAGCTTCTGTTCCTCCAGTCGATGCTCCTATAGCAATCACTTTATTTCTAACATTTATGCTCTTTTCCATTCCCCTATTACTACCACTCTTTGGAATTTGCCCTAAATTAGCAGATAGATTTACATTTACTGCTCCTCTAATTTTGATTATTAACTCATTAATAAAAATTTCAAATCCATTAGGAGTTCTAGCATCAGGCTTACTTAAAAAGTCTACTGCTCCTGCATCCATAGCATCGAAGACTACATCGCTTATAGAACTTACAACTATTATTGGAATTTTATATTGAGGAAGAAGCCTTTTAATGAATTCTACACCATTTAATTTTGGCATTTGCACATCACAAATCATAACATCGGGATTTAATTCTAATAGTTTATCTCTAGCATCATAGGGATCTACCGCTTTTCCAACAACCTCTATATTAGGTGCCGTTGATATTCCTCTTGATATTGCTTCCCTAAATACTATACTGTCATCAACTATTAAAACTCTAATTGATCTCATTAACTTCACCTTCTTAGCCCTTTAAATTATCTTAAGATAAGTCTATTCCTTTCTATATACAGATGGCATTATATACTTAAATCCAGCTGTATCACCACTTAGTGATTCCGAATGCCCTATAAAAAGATATCCACCGTACTCCATGCTGTTATAAAATTTACGGATTAGCTCATTCTTTGTTCTATTATCAAAATAAATCATTACATTTCTACAGAAAATAACATGGAACTTTTTCTTAAATGGAAATACATCCTCCATTAAATTAAATTTTCTATATATAATTTCATTTTTAATATTCTCTGAAAATACGAAATTTTCCTCATCGTATTTTTTTAAATAAATCTTCTTCCACATCTCTGGTAAGGGTGCGATTTGTTCTTTATGATATATTCCATTTTTAGCAATGCTTAATACCTTTTCGGATATATCTGTGGCTAGTATTTTTTTATCCCACCATAACTTTTCTTGTTTAAAGAATTCGCTTAATATCATAGCAATAGTATATGCCTCTTCTCCAGAGGAACATCCTGCTGACCATATTCTTAAATCTTTGTCTCTTACTGAATTAATCAAATAAGGAAGTACTTTCTCCTTCAAGTAGTCAAAATGTGTTTTCTCACGCATAAAATATGTATGATTTGTTGTAATTTTATTGAGCAGTGTACTAACTGCCTTTCCACTCTTATCAGAAACTACATATTGATAATATTGAGAAAAATCTTCTATATTATGCTCTGCTAACACATTATGGAGCCTTCCAATTACCAACATTTTTTTTTCCTCCCTGAGATTAATCCCATAGTTCTCTTTTATATAGTTGGATAATTGAGCAAATTCTTTTTCCGTAATTGAAATCATATAATCACCTTATCTCTAATATTTTCCAAATTCATTATCGTTAAGTATTATTTTTTTAGAATTTGATATTTTTCTCTCTAAGTGTTTATCTCTTGTTTCACTTAAATCTCTTGTGTTTTTACTAATATCATCATGAATACTATGGTTCATATAGCTATTGTCCAAGCTAGTCATTGAACTTCTAGCACTTGCTAATTTAAACATTTGAACTTGTTCCTTTAAAACTTCTGCCTGTCCTGCTAGTTCCTCACTTGCAGCTGCGCTTTCTTCTGAAGTCGCTGAATTGCTTTGTACAACTTGTGATATCTGTATTATTCCTTGTGATATTTGTGAAATTCCTGTAGCTTGTTCTTCAGATGCATCTGATATACCATTAATTATTTTTGCAACCTCTTCTATATCACTAACAATACTTTCGAGCGCATCTGCAGTTTGATTTGCTATATTGGTTCCATCTTGAATTTTAACAATTGATTCCTCTATTATTTCTGTAGTTTCTTTAGCTGCCTTTGCAGATCTTGCTGCTAAGTTCCTAACTTCTTCAGCTACCACAGTAAAGCCTTTCCCATATTGACCTGCTCTAGCAGCTTCTACCGCAGCATTTAAAGCAAGTATATTGGTTTGAAATGCAATTTCATCAATCACCTTGATAATTCTTGATATATTATTAGAAGAGACATTAATTTCATCCATTGCCTTAAGCATTAATTTCATTTCATTATTTCTTTTCCCCGCATTTGTTTTAGTACTATCTGTTATAATATTAGCCTTTTTAGCATTTTCAGCATTTACTGATATTTGAGAAGATATTTCTTCGATAGAAGCTGTCAATTCTTCAACAGCACTTGCTTGCTCTGTAGCCCCTTGCGATAAAGCTATAGTTGAGTCTGCTATTTGTCTAGATCCAACTGTAACTTGCTCTGCCGCAAATCCTATCTGACCAATTACTTCATTTAATCTATATTTCATTCTTTTCATTGATTCTGATAATATTCCAATTTCATCTTTTGAATCATTAATAATCTCTACATCTAAGTTCCCTTTACTAATTTCACTTGTTACAGTCATAAGCTTCGCTATAGAGTTACTTATAGCTTTTGAAATAATAATGCCAAGTGATATGGCTATAATTATAGCTACTATTATTACAACTATCATAGTCACAACAGCATTATTAACCTCTGCAGAATACTCATTTGATTTACTAAAGCCTGCTGATTCCTTTAATTGGAACAGATTATCTACAGAATTATTTATTTGGTCAGATAGTTTTTGTGTTGAATCCTGCCCCATTAAAGCAAGCGCTTCATCATTTTTACCTGAAAGAGATAAATCTATAATTTTATCTTTTATTCCATCATATTTATCTAACATCGCATTAAGATTATAAAATTCAGTTTTTGCTTCCTCACCTTGAATTGACTCTTCAAATTTTTTCAAACTCTCCTGAATCTTTGCATCGTAATTTTTTATTCTATTAACATAATTACTCATGTCTCTTCCATCTCTATACATTGTAATATTATTCAAATTTATCTTAAGTCTTTGAAATGATATGGATACATTAGCAATATCAGCAATTGATACTCCATAATCTAAATATAAGCTAGTATAGTTCTGATCCACTTTTTTTATTTTTGTAATTCCTATAACACCAACTATTCCAGCTAATAAAGCCACTACTATGAACCCAATTATTAATTTTGCTCCAACCTTTATATTGTTTAACCACCTCATATTCTTTCCCTCCATTAACCACTTATTTTAATTAAACTTAAGTTTTTAATATCTATACTGTTGTCATCAATCCATCCATGTCAATTATTAGACTTATATTTCCATCTCCCAAAAGAGTACATCCAGCTAAATCCTTAATATTTCTAATATTCTTTATATAATCTGGGAGAGCTTTAACAACTACTTGTTGTTGTCCTAATAACTCATCTACTAAAATGCATACCCACTTTTCATCCTGCTCTATCATTATTAGAATTCCATCTGACAATTTATCTGTATCAGTTCTTATAGAAAAATGCTCGTTTAATCTAAGTATAGGATAGCATTGACCTCTAACCATAATAATCTCATTATTATCTGGATCTTTTATAATATCACTTTCTTTCGGTCTAAAAAATTCTTTTATAGAGCTAGTTGGAAGAGTGTATCTGGAATTTCCAACTCTTACATTCATTCCGTCTATAATTGCAAGAGTTAATGGTATCTTAATGGTGATACTTGTACCAAATTCCAACATACTATCTATACTAACCGTTCCCCCTATCTTTTCAATATTTTTTACTACAACATCCATCCCTACTCCTCTGCCACTAAATTCTGATACAGCTTCTTTAGTGGAGAATCCCGGTAAAAATATCAAATTAAATATTTCTTTTTTACTCATTTCACTTTCATCTTTAGTAAGTAATCCATTGTTTCTTGCTTTTTCTAATATCTTTTCTTCATTTAGACCCTTTCCATCATCTTTTACTATAATTAGGACATCGCTACCTGCATTTTTAGCCTCTAACACCAAATTTCCTACTTGATGTTTTCCTTTATCAATTCTTTCTTCTACTGTCTCTATTCCATGATCAATAGAATTACGAACTAAATGCATTAAAGGGTCTGATATATGTTCAATTATATTTTTATCTACTTCTGTTTCTTCCCCTATAATCGTTAATTTGACTTCCTTATCCATTTTCTTGCTCATATCTCTGACTATTCTATTCATCTTTTGAAAAGTTGCAGAAAGCGGAACCATCCTTATTGACATTACTGTATCCTGCATTTCTGCTATAATTTTCCGAAGTTGCCTTGCTGATTTTTGAAAATTATCAATTTCAAGTCCAATTAAATCTGGATTTTGTGTAACCATTGATTCCGAAATTACTAACTCCCCAATAAGATCCATAAGCCTATCTGCCTTAGCTACACTTAGACTTATAAATCCTTGATGAGAAGATGTTTTTTCAGTTTTCTTTTCTTCTTCCTTCTTACTACATTCTTTTTCTATCGCAACTTCTTCAATAACTTCTTTATTATCTAAAAAGGCGTCATCGTCTTCCCCCATTAAGCTAATATCAAGTGCACTTAAAAAAACAGTTTCATTCAGAATTGTTTTTACATCCTCTAGATTTAAATCTGAAGAAAAATATATTTTAAACCCATTCTTCCTGATTTCTTCACAGGCTTTTTCATCATCGTCTATTATATTTTCTGGTGAGCTACATATTATTTCAGCTACTTCTGATAGTTTATGAAGAATACCAAAACACCTTATGTTTTCCATTCCGCAATCTTCTGAAAATTGAATTTTAGCTTTGTATTTTTGATTAGATGCGTCCCTTTTACTTTTTGCGCTGGTTATAAAAAATTTTTGCTGCTCAAATTTATTCTCATTAGGAGCTGTATCACTATCAATTGTTTCTATTCCTTTGAGTTCATTTAAAAACTCCTTTATGCTAGTAATTTTATTTGCGCAATCTCCATCTGGTGTATTTCCTTGCTGAATTTTAGAAATTTCGCCTTTGATAAAATCAATTGAATCTAATACAATATCGCTTAATATATTGTTATCAACTTCATCCGGATTATTTTCTCTAAGATAATAAAACAAATCTTCAACAGAATGAGAGAGTCCAGAAATGTTATTAAAAAGCATCATAGCTGATGATCCTTTGACTGTATGCATAATTCTAAATATTTCATCTATCGAATTTGAGAATCCATTTTCTTTTTCTCCATCAATAACTAATTGTTCTAATTGTTCTATAAGCTGAGTTGTTTCAAAAATATACATATCTAACATAGATTCATTTATAAAGCTTTCCGACATCTTAATTCCCTCCTTTTTTGCATATTTCTTATATAAAACGTTAATCTCTCTATATTCTATATTAAATTTTTTATTACAATCTTTTAAGTCACTTAAGTCATTGATTTTGATGCAAAATGCACTACTATACTACACATAAATGCAAATTGCACAAAATATCTTGAATTTTATATAAAAAGAGCATTCAATCTATATAGATTGAATGCTCTGAGTTAGCTATATGTAAAATTTCTTATTAATCTCTTAGCTCTTATCTAGTTAATTTGATTTCTCCTCTGTAGGTACTGGGTATTTACGTACCACAAAAATTTCCACTCGTCTATTTTTAGCTCTTCCATCCTCTGTTGCATTAGATGCTTTGGGCATATGCTCTCCATAAGCCTGTATTGATATCTTCTCCTGATTAATACCACCTGTACTAACCATATAATTTAACACATTTATAGCACGCATAGCACTTAAATCCCAATTTGAACGAAACTTCCCGTTATTAATCGGCACATTATCAGTATATCCTGCAACTTTGATTTCATTATCCAAACCATAAAGCATATGTGAAATTTTTAAAAGCAGTGGTGATACATCTTTTAGTACATCTGCTTCACCTGAATTAAAAAGTACAACATCTTGTATAGAAATTGCCAATCCCTCATTATTAAGATCAACTTTAACTTTATCAGAATAGCCCTCTTCTTTAATTTCCGCTTCTATCATCTTTTTAATTTCAGTCATTTTATCTTCTTCAGCCTTATTATCACTGATACCAGACTCCTCCATAGGAATTGCAGAGTTACCATCTTGATGCATAACACCAGATCCACCAGCAAATATTATATTAAATTCTTTAGCCATTGACTGAAGTTTTGCCTTATCTGTTTGTCCCATGGCAAACATAACGATAAATAGTGCTAGTAGAAGTGTTAACATGTCTGAATATGGAAGAAGCCATGCTTCATCTACATGCTCTTCATGATGTTGCTTTTTCTTACTCATCACTTTTCTCCTTTTAACTAGTTATCATTATTATTTTCTTCAAATCTTATTCTTTGTTTTGGCTCAAGCATTCCTACTAGCTTTCTTTCAATACTCTTTGGATTATTTCCTGCCTGAATAGCTAAAATTCCTTCAAGCATAATATTCATATTTTTTATTTCTTCTTGGGATTTTCTTTTTAACCTATTTGCAAATGGATGCCATATTAAATATCCAGTAAAGATACCATAAACAGTTGCAACAAAGGCTGATTTTATACTTTCTCCAAGCTTTTCAATATCATTAAGATTTCCAAGAGCACCTATTAATCCTATAACAGCTCCTAAAACTCCAAGTGTTGGCGCTGTACCACCTGCTGTTGTAAACGCTGTAGCACCAAGACGGTGTCTATCTTCCATACTCTCAATCTCTATTTCTAGAACTTCTTTTATAAGATCTGGTTCTAAACCGTCAACCACCATTTCTAATCCCTTTTTCATAAACTTATTTTCTAAGCCTTGTATAGTACTTTCAAGAGATAGTAATCCATCTCTTCTAGTTGTCTGAGACATCTCTACAAGCTGTGCTATAATTTCAGCTGGATCTTCTTGCCCCTTAGCACTAAAAAGAACACCAAAAATCTTAGGAAGCTTAGTAAACTCTCCTTTTGGAAAAGAATTTAGCAAGGCTATTACAGTACCACCAATGATTACCAGCATCGCTTCAGCACTCATAAGTACTTGAAGACTTGCTCCCTTTTCTAGCATGGCTGCAACTACAATTATTAAACCTCCAATAAGACCAATTACTAAAAATATATCCATGTTTGTCCCCCTTTATTGTTCTTCGCACGTCATATGATTAAATGTTATCTTTTTATTAGCAATATAACATATAATTACATTTTTTGTCGTTTTTCTTAATCATTTGGAATCTACAACCTATAACTATAATACCATAATCTTGAGCAATCGAAAACTATATTTTGACATATTATATAACATAAATTCTATATATTCTGACCTTATCACATCTTTATTTTCCATTATTCATTTAATTTGTTAAACATGCTAAATTTAAGTTAAAATCTATTTATCAGCATTATCTTTATTGTCGAAATAGAGTTCGCTTTCTGTTATATGAATACAAAAATGCTGCTTTAATACATGGATTATTTAAAAATCTATACTAATTTTATTCAATATAAAACAATTACAAACCTTACTAAACAAAAAAGTAGGTATTGGAGCACTTTACTAATTCATCAAACACTAATTACTACCCCATTATAAATTAATGTACAATTCATCTACGGTTAATAATCACTTAAAGCAATTAAAATCTTTTATATGAATTGTACATCTATTTCTTCATATTTAATAACTAAAATTCTTAGAAATTATATTTTAAATTTCTCTATGGTCTCTTCTAATTTCTTTGCTAGAGTAAGCTGTTCTTTTGCATTAACTGAAATATTCTTCATAGAAGAGATTGAATTACTCGAACTATTTTCTATGCTGTTAGTGCTCTCAGAAGATCTTTGAGACATTTGGGCCATATGTTGAACCGCATCTGATACTTGACTTATTACTTCATTAATTTCCTCAGACATTCTTGCTAATTCGGAGGACATGGAATTTACGAAGTCTGCATCCTTATAATACTGCTTTCCTATATGCGAAAATTCCTCAAACTGTTTATTTACATCCACATCCATGAACTGTAAAAGTTCATTACTACTTAAAGATAGGTCATTGAAAGATTTTTCTACTTTTCCAATAACTTTTTTAACATTTTCAACTGCTTCTGAAGATTGATCTGCAAGTTTTCTAACTTCTTCTGCCACTATAGCAAATCCTCTTCCTTGTTCTCCTGCCCTCGCAGCTTCTATTGCAGCATTTAATGATAACAAGTTTATTTGCTCAGCTATTGCAGAAATAGCATTGGCCATAATCCCAATCTCATGCACTACCTTTCCTTCTTCAATAGCTTTAATAATCTTTTCTTCCTTCTCACGATATACTTTACTTATAGATTGAATTGCCTTATTACTACTATTCTCTACGGTATTTGCCCGTGCTTTTATATTTGTGACATTACTTGTTCCATCCATTGCCTTTTCAGATAATATATTAACGGTCAAGTTTACTTCTTTTACAGATGCAGATATCTCCTCTGCAATTGCACTATTTTCTTGAACACTCGTATTTATTTTCTTTGTTTCTTCATTTACTGCAATTAAATTACTACTTATTTCATTTACAGATATAGTCAAATTTTCACTGGACGAATTTATATTATGTATATTTTCAGTTATTGCACTTATAAGTTCACGTACATTTTGCTGTGCCCTATTCAAAGTATCTGCTGTTTGTCCATATTCATCATATCTCTTTAAAACTAAATCCTCTGAAAAATCGTAATTCGAAAGTCTAGTTGCTAAATTCTTTATTTTAAATAACACTTTTGATGAATCTCTTGATATTGCTATTCCAACAAACAAAGTTATTAAAACAGAGAAAATTCCCAACACAATAAATTGAATTTTAGTAAAATCTATAGATTCCTTCATGTTGCCCTGAGTTTCACTTGCTGCTTTTTCCATTACATCTGTTATCTGATTTATATCCTCCCTAGATTCAGCAAACTTTTTATTAAACTGTTCCTTATTTTTTACCTCTCCTGTATCTACATCAAAACTATCTAACCAGCCTTGATAATTGCTTTGAAATTCATCATAAAGTTCAAACACATTTTTGTTGCTTTCATTATGTTTAATATCTTGCAAAGATGCCTTAATTGGAATTAACACATTTATAGCATTGCTTGTTCTATCTTTTGCCTGACCTATGTTATCTTTTAAATCTTTCATATTCTTATTCTTATCAGGTTCACTTATGTTCGTATCACTTAAATTATTCTGAGCAACAAGAGCCTGATACATATCTCTATCTGCATTTAGTATGAGGCTATTTACCTTATATAATTTTTCATAATACATATCTGTTAATGTACCATAAGTATTTGTGATTTTTAGTATTCCTTCTATAGACAAGAATATAACCGCAATTAATGGTATTATTACCATCAACATTAACTTTGTTCTAATCTTTAAATTCTTCAATAAATCCCCTCCCTTTAACAACAAATTTCTTATTTTTTATTTTCAAATCTCTTTTATTTTTCAATAATATTATTATTGAAATAAAATATAGTTATTAAATTCTACACAATCTTGCTAATTCCTTTCTATTTTTGTATTCCATTTAAAAAATTTGGTATTTATAATCTTATATAAAGTTATTAATCAGCTAATTCTTTTTAACATTAATTTATAAACCAAAATAGATAAGTTTAAAGGAGTTATTGATAAAATCAACAACTCCTTTAAGCTTATCTATAAACTTACCTATTTTATAATTCTTCTCCATTTGTCCTTATGACATTTTCATACCAATAATAGCTATCCTTCTTATAACGATTCATTGAAGCGCCTTCTTCTTCTTCACGATCTACGTAAATGAAACCATATCTTTTTTGATAGCCATTCAACCAGCTTAATAAATCTGTTATAGACCATGTACAATATGCAATCACTTCTGATCCCTCATTAATAGCTTCTTTTAATTCTTCTATATGCGCCTTCAAGTACGCTATACGATAGTCATCATGAATTTTATTATCCTCAGTCTTTTTGTCAAATGCACCTAATCCATTTTCAGAAATAACTATTGGTAAATCATATCTACTTGTAATAGTTCTACAGCACATTCTTATCCCCATAGGATCTATTGTCCAATCCCAGTCTGTAGTTTTTAAATATGGGTTTGGAGGATTTTTAAATAATCCAGGAGTTCCACTAACTTGTGCTGATCCTTTTTTTCCTGTTGTATTCATTTCAGCCATTCCAACGCCATCAATTGGGTTATACTCAACAACCGCTGTTTGGTAGTAATTAACTCCCATAAAATCTACTTGAGCTGCTGCCTTCATAAGTTCCGCATCCCCATCTTCAAATACAGGTGCTACCCCTTGACCTTGTAGATATTTTAATGCAGCTTTTGGATATCTTCCGTATGCATAAACATCCATCCACCAAAATGATTGTAAATCATCATAATCTGCTTTTGCTATATTATTTACTGGATTGCAGTCTATTGCATAGCTAGGTGAAAACGCAAAGCTTGCCCCTATCTTACCATCTGGCACTATTTTTCTAAAAGCAAGCACTGCTTTTGCATGAGCTAAATTTGCATGATGATTTACTTGATAGAACATCTTTAAATCATTCTTCTTTCCTGGTGGATGCACTGCCATTACCCATCCAAGACTTGTAAATATGTTTTGTTCGTTTAATGTTATCCAATACTTTACTTTATCTTTATAGCGTTTAAACAAAGTAATAGCATAATTCTCATAATCATCAATTATGTTTCTACTTTCCCAACCATTATATTCTTCCTGTAAAGCTATAGGTAAATCCCAATGATATATTGTAACCATTGGCTCTATTCCATATTTTAGACATTCATCAATTACATTGTCATAAAATTCTAATCCCTTCTCATTAACTTCACCTTTTCCTTTTGGATAAATTCTTGGCCAAGATATAGAGAATCTATATGTTTTTAATCCCATTTCCGCCATTAATGCAATATCTTCTTTATATCGATGATAATGATCAACAGCTACATCACCATTTGTTCCTTTGAATGTTTTTCCTGGAATTCTTACAAACTCATCCCAATTACTTCTTCCTTTTCCATCCTCTTCTGCAGCCCCTTCTACTTGGTATGCAGCAGATGCACTTCCCCATAAAAAATCATCTGGAAACCCATGCTTTTCTTTAAAATACATTCCTTTATCCTCCTACCAACAAACTTTCTATTATATCTTTATTAAAATTCTTTCAACAAAATACTATCCTTATTATTAACGACTACTTACAACTCTAGACTACCACAAACTTATTGCACTTGTCCATATAATTTATAACTTTTATTTTAAAATGTAATGTCATTTATTTAATAATAATATTATTTAATACGCTTTTATAAAACTCTACTATCCTATATATGTTGTGATAGTAAATTTACATTTAAGTCTCTGGTAAGCTACAAGCTGCGTTATTAATATAATTTATAAGCTTAATCGCAATATATATTAATTTTTCAAAATACAACTTATGGATTTTTTAATATAATCCATTTACTTCAATATAATAAAATAATCCTATGCAAAATTAATAATACATAATTTCGGCATAGGATCATATTTGCTAAGACCTAGTAGTTTTCCTACTATCTTCACGTGGATTTTTAAAGCTAGGAGGTGTTGGCTCAGGATTGTCAAAATACCTTCCAGGAGTTGATAAGTCAAAGTATAATCTAGAATCCTTTGTTACACCAAAATCTTTATTTGATGCTCTATCTTGCACCTTATTTAATGCTTCTCTAAATAGTGCATTATGAGCTTCTTCTCTATTTAATAGAAAATCTATTGTCTCTTTTACGTATTTATCATTAATTTGACGATATAGATATTCATATACAACCTTTGCTCTTTGCTCAGCTGCTATATCAGATAATAAGTCTGCTGCAATGTCTCCTGTAACATTAACATAATCTGCAGTCCAAGGATGTCCTGATGCATTAATAAGTCCTGGCGCAAGACCTGTCAATACGTGAGTTTCTATTTCTCCTCCAGGAGTTTTAGTATAATCAACTTCATGTCCATTTAGTAAATTTATAGTTTGTGCTACCATTTCCATATGACTTAATTCTTCAGCTGCAATATCTAAAAATAAATCATGAATTTCAGGATCTTTTACCCTAAAACTTTGTGAAAGGTACTGAAGTGCTGCCTTTAACTCACCATTTGCACCACCTAGCTGTTCTTGCATTAACACAGCATATTGTGGATTTGGTCTCTCTACTTTTACATCTCTAAGTAATGGTTTTTCGTGTTTAAACATTGTACTTGCCTCCATTCATCTCAGTTAAAATTATTTACAAAGTTAGTATTCAATAATCCAATGCTTATTATTCAAAACTCTAAATACATAACTGTAATAAATTTACATTTAGCATTCTAGAACGTTAGCTCTTTTAATAAAATTACACTACAAAAACTAAATTACAAAATATATAACGCTTTTCTATTTGATTTAATTTATATTTTTTAATTTATTAAACAAAAATACCTGCATCTCTGCAGGTATAAATTTATATTTTTTTATTTGTAGCTTACTAAAATTAAAACATATAATTTTTAAAACTTCAGAAATATGTTTATCTCTAAATTGTTATCAACTCATATTCCTTACTGCCTAAGCCTAATTCCACAGCATAGTCAATAGCAACTTTCCAATCTGTTTCTGGGCTAACATTAGTAAAGTGATCATTGTGCTTACAACCGCTCTTTTCAAGAAGGCTACCTTTCATAACTGGCTGCTTATTTACTGCGTCTGCACAGGCTACATCTAATGCTACTGGATCAAAGGATGCAAACATACCTACATCTGGAACTATCGGTACATCATTTTCTGCATGACAATCACAATATGGTGATACATCAATTACCAAGCTGATATGAAAATTTGGTCTTCCATTTAATACTGCCCATGAATATTCAGCTATTTTCTTATTTAAAATATCATTTGATTCATCTGATGCTGGCATAACCGCATCCATTGGACAAATTCCTATGCAACGACCACATCCAACACATTTGCTATGATTGATGAGTGCTTTTTTGTCTGTTAAACTTATTGCACTATGTGCACAGTTTTTAGCACACATACCACAGCCAACACATTTATCTTCATAAACGCTAGGTTTTCCACTACTATGCATTTCCATTTTTCCTGCGCGCGAACCGCATCCCATACCTATATTTTTTAAAGCGCCTCCAAAACCTGTTAACTCATGTCCTTTAAAATGATTTAATGAGATGAATATATCTGCATCCATAATCGCATGACCTATTTTAGCTTCTTTTACATATTTCCCACCAGTAACTGGAACCAAAGCTTCATCAGTTCCTTTTAAACCATCTCCAATTAATATATGGCAACCTGTTGAAAACGGACTATATCCATTTTCATATGCTGAATTTAAATGATCTAACGCATTCTTTCTGCCTCCTACATATAGAGTATTGCAGTCTGTTAAAAATGGATTTCCTCCTAATTCCTTAATAGTATCTACCACAACTTTAGCAAAATTAGGGCGCAAAAACGCTACATTTCCTGGCTCGCCGAAGTGAATCTTAATTGCTGCGTATTTCTTTTCAAAATCAATTTGATCAATTCCTGCACTCTTAATTAAACGTTTTAACTTTTGTAGCAAATTTTCCTTAGCTGTTGCTTGCATATTAGTAAAATATACTTTCGATTTTTCCATTTTAAGTCCCTCCAAATTATTTATAAGCTAATGTACTAATTTAATTATAGATTTTAGAGTTAACTCTAAGTCAATACATATAGTAAAAAAATCTGGTAAAATGAAAGGTTAATTTCTTGTCGGAAAGGGTAAATTCATCTTAGCCGAAGTTAGTCTTGCACTATTTTTTGTAAAATGAAAAAGTAATACCCATTAAGAAAACTGGTAATGTTAAAGCGGGAGAAATTGTTTTAGATATTAAATAATTATTGAACGCGAAATAATATTTAACTAAATATATAAGAAACTTTAGCTGCTATTATTGTAAATATAGAAAATCACGACATTTTATTATTAATTGTCGTGATTTTTTAATTTGCTCATTATAATATTATTCTATATGATTATTTTCTATTCTTTTCAATCCATTCAACTGCAAAATCTACAATTTCTCGTTGTCTCATGAATCTTACATCCGCATTCCCTATTTTTGTATTTTCAACTCTATACTTTTTCTCAAAATCAATTCCTATATCTATAAAATCTTCACCATCAACATATAACGTTGAATACGTAACCCATTTACGCTCGCCATCTTTCATCATTGCACAACTGTTTTTCTCTATATGCTTTGATGAATAATCAGCTCTTTCATCTGCTAAATGAATAGATGTATTTTTATCATATCCAGTTCCCAATAGTAATACATATCCATCTAAATCATATAATTTCCCTATTGGAGAACTTTCACCAAAAATATCGCTTAAATCATGGTTGTTTATTAAATATTGTGCATTTTTTCCCCATGCAGCAAAAGACCTTACAGGATGATCACTTCTTAAAACACCTGGCCACTTTCTAAACATTTCTGCTACTGCTCCCATTGAATTTGTTGGAGTAATATCCTTATCATAAGCCGGCCAATTATCTCTTATAATATCCCACCATTCTATTGGTTCCTCCCAATGTACACCATATGCCGGATCCATGTTTTTCCATGTCTGTGTAGGTATAATTATAGTTCCATATTTTCCAACTAGCTCCATTAATGCTTCAATTATGATTTGTGGGCCTCCACAAACAAATCCAAAGCTTTTCATTGAAGTATGAACTATAATATTTTGTCCACTTTTTATACCAAGTTGTTGCAGCGCATTTACTATATCTTTTTTAATTACAATTTTTCTATCACCCATACCCTTTCCCTCTCAACTTTAATATTTAATTTTTATTATCTCTTCTATATTTCATAGGCGTGCAACCTACTATATTTTTAAATAGCCTATTAAAAGTTTTAATGCTATTAAATCCACAGTTATAGGCTATCTCTGCAATAGTTTCATCTTCCTCAATTATACGCCACTCTGCTTTTTTAATTCTATAATTATTTAGATAATCTAAAAATGTTACCCCAGTATTTTCTTTGAAAAACTTTGTAAAGTAATATTTACTAAAACCTATAGATTTTGAAATATCATCTAAATCAATATGCTCTTGATAATTACTATCCACATATTGAAATACACTATCCATTTTCTTTAATCTTTCCTTTTCACGGCTTAGGTCTTCAGATGAATATGCTTGCTTAGGTATATATCTAAGTAGTATACCTGCCAGATCATATAATCTAGCTTTTATTATTAACTTATATCCTTCCTCAGCCTTACTATATTCATTGATAATCTCATTTATGTGCCTCTCCATTAGTGCATGAATTTCATTCCCCATGGTTAAATGTATTGATTGATTCCACATAGGTTTTATTATTTTAGCATCTTTTGTTCCTGAAAGAAAATTATCATATATGGAAGTTCTAAATTGTATTACAGCTCTATTACTGAAATTCTTTTCTTTAAAAAAACAATGTATTTCTCCACCACCAATTATAAGTATGTCCCCTTGTTTTAAATTATAAGTATCTCTATTAATACATGCCTTTAGTGTACCTTCCACAAGATAAATAATTTCTATATCTTCATGCCAGTGATGTGGTGTATTAGAATATCCATCATTAAAAAACAATCTAAAAGGAAATTCAGATTCTAATACTGTTTTTTCAAAACTCCCATGCATAAATATCTCCTCCAAAATAATTACAATTAAGCTTCTTGATTAATTTCTATAACTCTATCACTTTCTTCTTGATAACTGATTCACGAATACTCTCCATAAGCTTAATAACCCTCATTACCTCTGTATTCTTTACAAGAATTTCTTCTTCTCCTCTTATAGCTCCCATAACATTTCTATAAAAGTCCTTAACATCAGAATTAACAATTTTAAGTGCTTCTTCTTTAATTGTTTCCTCTGTCCTAGGCGCCATAGTTTTTGTTAATCCGGCAGCTGTTCTAATAGGAATTGCATCATTTTTACTGCTATCAGTAATACGAACGACTTTGCCTCTTAAATTCCAATCATCTATTACAGCTGTGCCATTTTGACCTAACACATACCAGCGCGGTAAATTTATAAAATTACTTGTTCCAACTTCTACAACGTAAATTAATCCGCTTTCAAATTCTAACTCAGCAGTAAATCCATCATCCACAAGTTCATTGGTAACATGAGTAAATCTAGCATATACTGATTTTATCCTTTCATTAATCATCATGCATGCCTGGTCAATAATGTGAACACCCCAATCTAAAAGCATTCCACCACCATGTTCTTCTTCTTGTCTCCAATCACCTGGTATGCCACGAGATCCATGTACTCTAGACTCTATTCTAAAGACATTTCCTAAGATAGCTTCATCATATATCTTTTTTACAGTTAAAAAATCCTCATCCCAACGTCTATTTTGATGAACAACCAAAACTTTATCCATTTCTTCTGCTATATCTACCATCTTCTTAAATTCTAAAGATGACATTGCTGCTGGCTTTTCACAAATTACATTTTTGCCAGCTTTTAATGAACTGATTACTATCTCTTTGTGTACATCATTTGGTGTTGCACATAAAACGATATCTACTTTCTCATCTTCTAAAAGCTCTTTAAAAGAATTATACGGATTTATTCCATGCTCTCTAGCAAACGCTTGTCTATCTTCTTTAATATCATAAGTACCGCAAACAGTCAAATTATCAATTCCTTCAATTAGCTCACGATGCCAATTTCCCATGCCTCCCAATCCAACTATTGCTAAATTGAACATCTCATTACACATTGTTTTATTTCTCCCTATCAAATTTTTATAATTATGCCCAAAACATATCACCTTTAGTTTCAAAAATAATTGCATCTTTTAAACAATTTATTGCTTTTATCAACCCTTCTTCTGTTGTCATCAAACTATCCTCATGTTCTATACTCAACGCATGATCATATCCAACCATTCTCAATGCAGAAACAATGTCCTTCCAATAGCCAATATCATGTCCATAGCCGACAGAACGAAAAATCCAAGAACGTTCAATTTCCTTACCGTAATGGCCTACATCTAGCACGCCGTTTATTGGACAATTTATTTCATCTATCTTTGTATCCTTTGCATGAAAGTGGAAAATAGCATTATGCTTTCCGAGCTCCCTAATTGCTGCCACTGGACTAACTCCTTGCCAAATTAAGTGACTTGGATCAAAATTAGCACCAATTTCTGGCCCTACAGCTTCACGCAATCTTAATAAACTTTTAGGATTATATACACAAAAACCAGGATGCATTTCAATGGCTATTTTATCTACACCATGAGCCTTTGCAAATTTCACTTTTTCCTTCCAGTAAGGAATTAAAACTTTATTCCATTGATAATCTAATATTTCAATAAAATCCTCTGGCCATGGGCAAGTAACCCAATTGGGTTTTTGGGAAGTTTCACTGTCACCAGGACAGCCAGAGAAACAGTTTAATATTCTTACTCCCATTTTTTCGCACATTAAAATTGCATTAGTCAAATCATCATCGAATTTTTTTGCTATTTCCTTATTTGGATGAATTGGATTGCCATGACAACTAAATCCACTGATTTCTAAACAGCTTCTTTCTAAAATAGATTTAAATTCGGTAAACTTTTCTTCATCTTTTAATAAAATTGCTGGGTCACAATGGTGTTTCCCTGGATAACCTCCGCAACCGATTTCAATTGTTTGTACACCTTTACTTTCCAAAAAAGAACAAGCATCTTCAAAAGATCTATCTTGTAAAACTGGATTAAACACACCTAATTTCATATAAATTCATCTCCATAAAATATAATATTATTAATTATTTAAAATATACAGCCTTACCAGCTTTAGCAGACTCATATATTGCTTCTAATATTTGAGTAACTATTAAAGCTTGTTCAGGCCTAACCACTAATTCATCACCATTAATGATTGCATTATAGAACGTACTTTGTTCTATATCAGGAGCATTATCTTCTTCTCCATCATAAAAAGCAACCCCAGTAGCATCTAGTGCCGGCTTTTCTATACATTGTTTATTATACTTAACAGAATTTATCCTCAAACCATCTTTCATATCAGCACCAGCTTTTGTACCACATAAAGAAGTTTTAGCTTCATCAACATCAAGACTATTTAGTGCCCAGCTTGATTCTAGATTTATTGTAGCGCCATTTTTCATCTTAATAAATCCGAAAGCTGAATCCTCTACTGTAAACATCTCTTTATCCCAATCGCCCCAAGCATTTCCTGTACATGTTTGATCCCCTAACTTGTAGTATACAGATCCTAGTACACACTCTGGTTCATAATTATCCATCATCCAAAGTGTTAAATCAAGAGCGTGAGTACCTATATCGATTAATGGACCTCCACCTTGTTCATCTTCATTTAAAAATACTCCCCAAGTTGGAACAGCTCTACGTCTTATTGCATGTCCTTTTGCATAATAAATCTCACCTAAATCACCATTTTCGCATGCAGCTTTCAAATATTTTGAATCTGCTCTGTATCTATTTTGATAACCTATAGTTAGGATTTTGCCAGTTTCTTGCGCTACTTCGAGCATAGCTTTAGCTTCAGCGTATGTTTTAGCCATTGGTTTTTCACACATAACATGCTTATCAGCTTTCATTGCTTCAATAGATATATAACTGTGTGATTTATTTGGAGTTAAGACGTAAACGGCCTTAATATCTTTTTCTTTTGCTAAAAGAAGTTTGTAGTCAGTATAAATCCTACTTTCTTCTTTGCCATATTTAGCTTTTGCTTCTATAGCCTTTTCCTCTATCAAATCACAAAATGCTTCCATTTCTATATTTTGATTCTTTTTTATTGCTGGTAAATGCTTTCCGTTTGCAATACCTCCACATCCTATAATAGCAACCTTTAATTTCTTTTTATTGCATGTATTTTCCATAACCATTCCCGACTTTCATAGCTTATTAAACCTTAAAGTTTGAAGTCAGTTTTTCACTTCCTTTCATAGTAAATTATCATAATTTATTACTCTTATGAATGATACGTATCATTGTCTTTCATAAATAATTCTATACTTAAATTCGTCTATTTACTCGCCATTAATTGCTTAGTTATTCTCAAATATTGTTTTGACTATATTCTTTGAATGTTATGCTACATTAATTTACCACTTTAGATTTAAAACAAAATATTCATTATCTATATTATAATTATTAATAGACTTGTTAGTTTCAAAAAAAATCTTTCCTCCCTCCTCACCCCAGCCTTTTTCCGTCACCAATTCAAACATAATTTTTCCTTGTTCTTTATCCTAATCCATTATTTAAAAACCATAAAAAGAAAAACCTTATTTTATTAAAATAAAGTCTCTTTTTTTCTATTATCTTCTATTTTATTTTTTTCTTATCTAGCAATGCTTATTAGATTAATCATTAGCGGTGGCAAATTGATAGAATTGCCTCCACATAATCCAAGCTATTTTCTAATTAATTTAGCTACTGCTTCCACATGTTTAGTGTGTTTAATAATTTTACTAATTCATAACTTAGGATATTTTATTATATCTACTTGCCACTAAAAATAAATCATACCTTAGATTAAAAATATCATTTCTTTACATATTGTATTTTAAAATAGTATTGCATATCTTGTTGATGGTCGGAAGAAGGGTGGAACTTTTACTTCTTCCGACCATTTCTTAAATCTAGTAATCTCACCATTTTAACTATTATATATAACTAACTGTAAATCTATATTTGATATCTAAAATATTAAACACTTACTTTGAAATCAAGTATATAGATTCATATTCTGCCTTTGCAAAATTATCTGTCATTCCCGATATATAATCAGAAATAGAACTTAAATAAACAAAGTGATTTTCAATCAAACACTTTTTAAACAAAACCATTGCCCAATCAAAAACATTATTATCTTTATAAGTTTTAAGTTTAGATTCATCGCTATATATCCCATAAAAGCTAGTATCTTTAATAAAATCGTATGGTTTAGCTTTTAAATTAGTTCTACATTTATCATGATTTCCACGAGTTAGATAAAAATTGTTCCATTCACTTTCATAAATTGTATCACTTCCAAAATAAAACCTGAATCTTATATTAAATAACTCAAGTTTTAAGACTGAAAGAAGTAAATTGATTTTATACTTGTCACTGGTATCAAAATTTATATCATCTAAGGAAATCATTGACCTTTTATAAATATCAGGAAACTTAAACTTTATCGGATATAATCGTTTCTGGTTTTTTTGAACTTCATCTAAAATGCGAGACAATACATTTTTAGGCATCAATAATGGATTCTCATAATATGCCTTAAAAAGTTCTCTCACAATTCGCTTCGCTTTTAAGTCAAATCTAGTAACACTATATGAATTCAAAATACTATATCCTATAATATCCTTAATTTTCTCGCTTAACTCTTTTCCAGCAGGAGAAAAATCAATTACTTTACTAAAAACTTGCTGGCTATCTTTAAACTCTTCATAGTTTAAATTGCTTACATTTATCTTAGAATATTCTAATACATCATTTAAAAAGAAATATCGTATATGTTCAATTAAGTAATTAATTTCATTTTCATTTTTAGAATCAAATTTTTCACCATGTTCTTTTAATTTTTTATGTAATTTTCGAATGTTCTCTAGGCAACTTTCTTCTTTAGCATTTTCATACTTATCACACAAAGATTTAAGTGTTTCAGTAATATTATCAATTATTTCAATTACATCAAGCTTTAATTCTTTATCTCTGAAGCCATCATCTAAATCATGTTGAAGTTGAGCTATTTCATCTGCTATACATGCTATTTGCCCTTCAATTGTGACAGAAAAAGCAAGTTCTAGATGCAGTTTATTTTTATAGAATTCTAAATTTTCTTTACTTAAGAATCTACATATATCAATATCATTAATCTTTTTATTAAAATTATCAAATACATCATATTCCTTATGATTATTTACTACATTAATCTTAGTATGCTTTAGAATCCCTTCAATTACTTGCCAACACAAATTTAATCCTTTTTTATTTGACAAACTACTTTCCATACAATCAAGTATTCTCAAACTATTATAATTATGTTTAAAACCACCAAAATTAATCTTTCCGTTTATTGCTGTTAACTCTTTTTCCTCTTCATCTTTCATTCTAAATTGTGTTTGACAATTTATTAAACAATCAAGATTATCTTTTCCAGACATTATATCATCAATTGTACGTTCACCTTGATGCCCAAATGGTGTGTGCCCAACATCATGCCCCAAAGAGATAGCCTCTGCCAATTCAGCATTTACATTAAGTGATTGGGCAAGTATCCTAGCAATTTGTGAAACTTCAAGGGTATGAGTTAATCTAGTTCTAAAATGATCTCCTTTTTCATGAGAATAAATTTGTGCTTTATGTTCCAAACGCCTAAATGACTTACAAAATATTATTTTTTCTATATCGTGTGCAAATCCTTTGCACATAGAGTTATCTTCCTCTTCAATAGGTCTAGAATCATTAGTGAAAATCTGTGCATATTTTTTATACATACTAATTACAACTCCTCTTAATAATTTATACATTCTTTTGACTTTTTATCGTTCTTATAAAAACATAAAATGCTTGATCCATTACTTAAACATAGTAGCAAGTATAATTGCTGCATATTCCACTCAATTACTTATCACAACTATTTTTTAACAGCTATGAGCTCCTTTTTATTATGGCAATGTAATATCTGAATAGTATAAATATCCTCTCTTAGCATTATTCCTCAGATCATTCTCAAAATAATTTATAGCATTTTGTATATTGAAAACTCTATAATTAAATGCAACTGCCAAATCTAACATTAACATTAACCCTTTTGCTTCTTGATCATTTGATGAAACTGTTTTGGGTTTTCTTGTCCTGCTTAAATTATGAATAACTCCCCTATATATTAAATTCGCAAGTTTTTTTCTATCTGTCCTAGTAACACTTAAAAATAAATGAACAGGTAACTTTTTATCATCACTTCTTGATTCATTTTTTGTTTCCGCACTAGAATTTCTTTGTGATAGTTTAGGTAATATATATTTTTCTAAGTAATCAAAATCGATATCAGTCAATTGACTTTCACTTAATATTTGACTATCTACTATATTTTGTATAGCTAAACTTACAGAATTATAGTCTATTTTCTCACAATGCAATGATGTTGAATGTTTTTTGCTAGATATACTATATGCATTCTTCAATATTTCAAAATATCTTCTTGGCAATCCATTAGACGCAAATATTGCTAGAAGAAAAGTCTTCTCATCCTCAAACATCCACAAATAATTTCCATTTGATTCTGGATGTATCTTTTCCAATCTTCTTCGGGTAATATAACTAAAGAATTCCTCATAGTCTTCATTCAAAACATTCATTTCTAAATATTCCATACTACAATCTTCCCCTGCAATAAAATCGAATTCACTACCATATGCTTTTGCAGGATAATTAGTTTTTTGTGGAGGATATACGCTTCCTATGAAATATACAAAATTGCTTTTTTCATTAGAATCAGTCGAACCTCGTATTAATCTTAACAATCTAAAAACTTCTGTTTGTGCTTTATTTGATACTCCAGAAATTTCATCTATCAGTAACAAACTATATTCCAACTCCAATATTTCTCTTATTCCTCTAAAAAATTCAACTATATATCTAGATGCATTTAGATGAGAAAGTCTATCTACCATGTACTGCAACTGTTGCTTTTTATTTTTTTTTCCATTAAAGCTAAATGCTTTTGGCATTATTCCTACCGATAATTCATTCGAATCTTCTGTTTGAAAATTTATATTACCAGCAAGCAGATCATTATCTAATTTTTCTAATAGAACTTGTATTTCATCTAAGAATTGCACTATTGATTCATCATAATACATGTTTAATATTGGCATTTCACATTTTATTGCCTTTAGTAACAACGGGTTGTCCGAATTCCTAATCAAATCTACATTATCTTTAATACTCTCTACAGTCGCTTTTACTATATTAGTATATAAATGTATTCTAAACATTTGCTCATCCAATGATTCATATTCTGATATCTTTGCTAAAGAAATATAAACAGGCAATATTCTATATTTATTAAAATTTGATAAAGTCTCCTCTCTTATTGATTTTAAAATATGAGTTTTTCCAGTTCCCCTAATTCCTTCAAATAAAATATTACTTTTAGAATTTGCAATATCTATAATATTAAATCCAGGATTTGCATGGGTACTATAATCAAAATTTGCTTGAGCATCATTGTTAAAAAACTCTGGATTAATCTTTATTATTGGCATAGTAACACCTCACTAGCATTTATATTGTTGTTTTCATAAATATTTAATTCCACTTATTTCTTTAGTATTTACAATAAATAATACTCATATATAACTAAATTCTATATTTTTCCTATTTACCCTGCTTTTTTATCAAAGATACTCCAAAATTTTCATATTACAAACAATATGTTAATGTTCTTTAGAATTAGTCTTAACTTTAATAAACCCATTATTTATAATAAAATTCACTATAGATAATTGCAAACTTATGCAAAAAAACTCGACATTTCTGCCGAGTTTTTCATTTACAAATATTTAGAACTCTTTTTCAAATAAAATATTCTATATTACAGTTCTTAATTATAATTTAATATTATATATAGTTAATTTATATTTTATCAAACAGCTTGTCTCTGCTTTTTAAATTTTTTAAAATATATACCACTTTACTAATTATTCAATATATTATTCTTAATATCCTCAATCTGCCTAAATATAGCTTCCAAAACATTAACTACAATACTATTTCCAGCCATTTTATACAATTTACTTGCCACAAAAAAGTCCATGCTTTTAGTTACAGGGAAATTGTTATCTATTAACGCCTGAAAATCATGTTCATCGAATCCCATTAGCATAAAACATTCCCTTGGAGTAAGGTATCTATAGTTACTTTTGTTTTCATTCTGAGCACTATATTCAATTACTCCTGAATTTGGATTTCTATCCTGCTTTGTAGTTATTGTAGTGACTACATCTCTTAATACTTGGTTACCATCATATAAAAGATCATTTTCTTGATAAATTTTCCTTCTTGATTCTGTATCATTAGGTTGACTCTCATCTGCCTCTTTTTTATATACTTCGTTAGAATAATCGACTCTTAAAATATCTTCAAGTCCTACTCTCTCTACATTAATATTATTAATATACATGGGAATTGATAAATCATTATTATCTATATATTCTTTAACCGCCTTTTTTATATTACCCTCGCATAAAACGCTAACCATATAAACTCGTTCCCTTTTTTGTGGTATCCCAAAATCTGAAGCATTTAATTTATATATTTTATTATAATATCCCATGTATTCAAGGTTATTCTGCCATTCTTCAAAGTTGCTTTTATGTGTATTACATAAAATATTGCTCACATTCTCCATAAGTAAGAATTTAGGCATAGTTAATCCTAAATCATTCCGTTCCATTAATATTCGTTCTACTTCCCATAACATTCCTGATCTATTATTCGCATCTCTATCTATTCCACTATTATTTCCATGCCATGCACCTGCTATAGATAAATCCTGACACGGAAATGAATAAGTAAATAAATCTATATCATTTGGCAGATTTTCTCCTCTTACATCCGTTATACTAACCAGATTCTTGCTTCTATCTATCGCTGCTACTAAATGCTCCATCACATTTCGGTTCATTCTTTTTATCGCAGTTTCATCTAATGGCTTTTTTCCATCTGAACTTAAAGTATATTTACTTAATACCTTTATTAATTCTTCTTTTGTTTTTAATTTATATTTATCCAGGTCTGGAACCCCATTGTGAATTATATCATATGCGATAATAGCATTTATATCCCAATCAACTGTGGCTAAAATTTCAAATTCAATACCTATGTTTTTTAAAGCCTTAGCCTGACTTCCTATTCCACTGAATGCCTCAATGACTCTAAACACTATTATGCCTACCTTTCTGTTACTATATTAAATACTATATCATTCTAGCAGAAATTCATATATAAATCCAATCCTATATTATTAATATGTATACCCCTCTTCAATCATCTTTGCATTAATATTCATTAATATTTTAGATTGTCTTGCAGATGGCAATTTTCCTGTTAGTTCAAACTCAGAGGCTATTTTCAAAATATCATTTTCCATTGGTGATATCAATTTTCTTTCAGTAGCCCACTTGAAAAGTTCCTTCCAATAAGCCATTCCAAGTTGCATTACATGTAATTCTGCATTGATATCATTCTCCATTTTTCTATTTTTATAAGCACTGCTTTTTTCTTCAATTTCATCATCTTTACTTATAAGCGTCATCAAAAATTCATTTTTAAAAGTCCATTTTTCCTTTTCTGCTCTTGTCCAACATGCTTCCTTTTTACACCATTCGGTCACATTAAGCGTTGGTCTTTCATCACTTGTAATAAAATCAAATATTTCTTTAGTAGTTATTACTATTTGATCTTCTAATTCCTTATATATATTTTGAGAATTCCATATTCTTTTAAAATCAAATCTAAAATCCTTCAATTCTTTTCTAATATGGTTAAAAATTGTAGCCAAACTATAAGTTACAATATTAGCTCTATAAGATTTTATTTCTTTATACCATTCCTGATTTGTAACAATTTTTTCAGTTTCCTTAAAAATTATTGCCAATGCTATTACCTTCTGGTAATAAAATACATTAAATTCTTCATCTGATTTTTTCCATTGCTTGTCTATTTGTTCAGCAAAAAAACGCATATTAAACTGGGCACCCTTACTCACAACATGCGGATATCCATTATAAGTATTAACATATTTAGCTAAATCTACTTTCTTTATTAATTGTGATTTTGGATTTTTTAATAAATATTTGTTTCTTTCAGTTCTTGATAATTTCATCTGTTCTTGCGTATGCTGTCCCCTTGCACGTTCATAAAACCAGATTGTCTGATATTGCTTTCCGCCTGTTGCTGGAGCAAATGTTTTTCTTGAATACTCTTCCATTCGTATATGGTATGGATGATTTGAGAAAAAGTCAGCTTCATCAACTTTATTTTGACTGTTTGCACATTTTGAAATAACTGGTATGATCTCTTCAGCTTTATCATTGTCCACAATTGAAAGCTTAACTGGAACAACAATATTAGAAACATCCTTCTTGTCCTGTAACACTGCATTTGCAATAGATGCTGTGGTCTGTCCACCATTAATAATCTGTAAATCAATAAGCTTTGTAATAAATAATCCTCCATCATTTTGTTCACATTCCGCTACTGTTGCTGTTGCTGCAATCCCATTATTGTATGCAAAAAACATTTCAGGCTGATTTAATATTGTATTTCTTATCTGTTTGTTAACTTTTCCTCTAATACTTAAAAAAGATCTTACATTTCCCTCTAACAATCTTGCTCCATATTCTATATAAAGTTTAGCAAGAATATCTCCTGGCATCATTGTTAAATATGATTTGTATTGTTCATTTCTGCAATCTACTGCTAAAATACATGGAAGACCTTTATCTAAATATTTAGTCACATCTATTTCTATACTCTCTTTTTTCATATTTGCCTGCGAAAGATTGAAAAACCTGTTTATATCCCAGATATTTAGTTCCACGGGCTTTCCGTGAATTTCACCCTTCTTCACCAATTTTACTCTATCACTCATTAGCTTATCAGTGATAATATAAAATCTAAACTTTACTGTTTCATCCAATCTTTCCTTTATCAAATATGCCAATTCATATCCCATGTTACTTTCTTCATAATTATCAATTATATAATCATTAACAGAATTCTCTAAAAAAGCCTCCATTTTAGAAAATAATTTATCTATCTGTGTATTATTTATTATTGCTATATCTTTTTCATTTGAAAAATCACTTATTACTAATATCAGGCTTTTATCTACTTCATCAAAATCATATCCGTCAATCTGAATTTTTTTATTACGTTTTCCTACTCCTTCAAAATAACATTCAGTAAAATCTTCGAATTCCTCAGCCTCTATCAAATTATTTGTCATATATTTATTGAACTCACTAGTAACATCATTCATTTCAGCTTCTGATGCAAGTCTCACATCTTCTAATACTGTCTCCCTATACTCATTCAAATCCAAATTAATCACCCATTTCTATATACTCCTGAATTTCATTGATCAAAATATCATAACTTGCTTTTACTATTGCATTTGGTAAATTCTCTTTTTCTATTCTTGGAAAGTTTTCATTAACAGCGTATCTTTTATTTTCTATAAATCTATAATTATATTTATCATATTCTTCATCATAGCAATAGCCAACTTGTCCAAGTTTATTTCTAAATATAAGTTCATTTTCAAACTCATCTAACATTTCTTGCAACCCATTTATATAGTTGTTCAGTGAAACTGATTCTCTGCATTTTTCATTTGTCTTCTCCAAAATAACAACATTTAGATGTCCTAAACTTTCAGAATCTAGCTGCTCAACAGAACTTATTTTAATTGTTAATGCTCCACTTCTTATTGTTTTAATTTCATACCATGTGTCTTCGACTTCAAAATCCTTATGGCTTTTTTCTGGCCCCATCCATGATTTTATTGCAACACTTTCTCCATACTTTGGAATCATATACTCTTTAAGAAAAATTAGCTCTCCTAATAATCCAGAAATTTGATTTTCATTTAATAATTCATTTGCATTCTTTTTGAACATTAATCTCCAAGAATTCCAACGCCCTACTATATAATTTAAGGCATTTAATTTATTTATACTTCTACTGCTTTCAATAATGTCTTCACAGAATTTATAAAAAATTGCTTCCATTGAAATATCAAGCAGTGAAAATGATATACTCAGTCTTGAATCATCCCTCTTAAATAACTTCACTTCAATTGAACGAGAAGATTCAATAGTTACTTCCTTTTCACCAACTATTATTATCATTGTTGGTTTGCCTTCTTCATTGTATCCTAAAAATATATCGAGCTGATGCTCATCATCTATTCTTCTAAAAGTCCTAGTTTTTTTCTCATTTTCAAATTTAGCTTTAACCACTATTCTTCCTCCCCTATATCATAATCATTTAATAATTCCTGTTGGATTTTATTAATAGTGTATTTTGCAAATTTTGTTGATGAGTTTTTTAATTTAGGTATTCCCATTCCAAGACCAACTAACGGTGTATTATTAAATTTTTCAATTATTTCGCTATTCTCACCTGTAGCATCTTTTAAACTTATCATGTAAATTAATAATAGTGGCTTTCTATTGACTGACTGAAAATAATATTTTTGACTAATACTCTTTTTGCCATCAGACTCCATACTATGAAGCTTTTTAACTTCTTCTATTTGTAGATCTGATAATCCATATCTGCCATCTCCTGCGCTTCCAAGTCTATTTTTCTTTCCTGACATTCTTAATATCTTACCATCTTTTTCCACCGAAAAAGATCTTTCTACCAAATGTGTCTCAATACTATGGTCAATTTTGTAAGTCTTACCTGATTCCCCCGATAAGAATACAACATCCCACTTATCCAATTCATTACCTTCATATTGCTGCAAAAACTCTGTAACACTTTCAACATCAAAAGCATTGTTTAATAATGATATTTCAAATTTTTTAATTAAATTTATTATATTTTCCTTTTTTACATCTTTATATCCATAATTCTTTTTCCCATACTTAACTATTTTTTCTTGCTTCATATCTTTTTTAAAATTATTAATCGTATTTAAATTATTGTCATTTTTATTCACGCTGTTAAATATGTTAGGAGTTTCAATGACTTCACCACTTAATGCTATACTTACCACCATAGAAGATGCTGTACGCATTTTATTTCTTGCTGTCACAATAAGTGAATTTATATCTGACCTTACCCTTAATCCGAAATCCTTTGGAGTAAGACCTGAATTTTCATATCTTTTTACTTCTCTTCTTAATTCATCAGTTGCCATACTAATATGTTCATACCACTCTATGCTCTCGTCAGACATCCATATTCTGCAGAGATCTTCATAATTTTTTCTATACCCAAACCATCTTCCCATCTGCATAAGCGTATCATACATCTTTGAATTTCTATAAAAATAGCTTATAACAAGACCTTCTAATGTTAGTCCTCGTGACAGACTTAATCCTCCAACTGCTATTGCTCGTAATCCATCTGATTCATATTCTTCATAGTTAAGACCGTTCTTATGTTTTTGATTGACTACTGCTACCACAACAGGCACTATTGATTTATATAAATTTCTTTGAATTATATCCCACTCAAATTCTATATTACTATATGTCTGATTATATGTTTCATGCAATGACGAAATGTTTTTATCCAATAAAGCTTCATTTACAGTCATCTTTCCATAAACTCTTGCTGCTGACTGCATCTCTTTTAAATAGTCATTAACAATATTACCTAACTGTTCCTGAACATTTGTAAACCTACTTATATTAATAAGCATAGATCTATGTTTATTAATATCTCCTCTTAAATCTCTGATTACATTAGCTATTAAAAAAGAATTAATAGCTTGCTTTAAATCATCTGGAATATATGTTACTACGTAATCTCCCTTGTGGTTACTTGGCAAACACTTTTCTATATCTTTTCCGTTAATTTTCACTAGCATCTCTGTATGCTTGCCTGCATCACTAAATATATTTCTTGCACCAATATAATTTGATGGTGCATCAAGTGAATATATATAATCTTTAGGAAACAAATCCTCTTTAAGCATTTCGTCATTTGTATCTGGATCAATAAATATATTTGCAAATGGTGTTGCTGTAAAACCAACATAACTTGCTCTTTTAAATAATCCTAATAAATTTCTAATTTGGCAATTAATAGATGTAGGATCTTTATCTTCGGGATTTGTATTAACTGAAGCATTATCTGATTCATCATCTACAACTAGTAAAGAAGTATCAATAATATCTGTTGATTCTTTTTGATTAAGAGTTCTTAACCATTCATTTAAATTATTTAAACTTGAAACATTTTTCTTCATAACAAAAATAACTGGCTGGTTAATCGTTTTTAAATTGAATCCTAAATTATTTGCAATTGTCTTTTTAAAATCGTTCATTGTAGATGTTAAAACCATTGGATGAATGCTAGGATCATATTTACCAACACCTATAATATTATTAGGTTTCTTTTTAATCATAGCCGCACTATCCATTCCTACGAATCCTTCATCCATACGTAACTGTGTCTGCTTTCTTAATTTTTCAATTGTTCCTGTTAATAACACAATAACCTTATATCCAGAATCAGCTGCTTTACATATTAATCCAGTATAATTTGAAGTTTTTCCTGATTGTACATCACCTATTATTAATCCTCTTCTTTGAAAATGCCCTTCTAAATTTGGATTTCCTAATAGATCAGTTAAAGTATCTAACATAACATCCATAGTATTCACTACAGTTACAGCAAAATGTTGATCTTGTAACAAATATTTTTTATATCTTTCCCAGTACTGCATGTCCAGTTCTGATTTTGCTTTTAAAAACCACTTTTCGTATTTTTCTTCACTTTCTAGCAGTGAGCCTAAATTAAGTTTAATTGATCTTTCTGATTTTATTCTATTCCTAATTTTAACTATGTCTTCTTCACTGATACTTTTAAATTTAGGAAGCATCCTAAACTGCTCTATATTTTCATCTATATCTTTTTCATCCTGTATGTCTTCATCCACTATTGTTGATATTAATAAATTATAAAGTTGATTGCATAAATCATTCATTTTCTAAAACCTCCTGAATTTTCTTTGTTAATTCTTTATTATTACAATATGGTTCTGTTTTTAAAAAAGCCTTCAATAACATCTTATAATCCATTCCTTGAATTTTTGCATATTCAATTTGTTCCATTACATCTGCATACAATTCTTCTGTATCATTGCTATTATCATCTTTAACCTTTCCATTACATGCATCCACATATAACGCATTTATAGGAAGTGATTCTTCCAATTTTTCTAATAAACTTTCTAAAACTTTTAATTCTTTATCATTTAATGACTCTTGCAATAATTTAAGTTGAGGAATATCTCTATTTATCTTATACTCAATTTCACCCCTAATGTTATTTCTTTCCCATATGTAACTTATATCCTTATTTGCTTCTTTTCTGCCTCTATATTTATGTACATTCTCACTACTAAATATAGACTGTTCTACACAGTTGTATAAATTTCTTTTTATTATATCCGGCAACTTAGCTGAGCTTTTTTTTATGTCTATATTCCACATATAATCCAAATCATTTGGGATATCTACTTTCACTCGTGCTAATTTACTGAGTTCCTCTTTTCTTCCAAGCTTAAACCATGTTCCCCATATAATAAGTCTTTTATTTCTATATACATAAAATCCCTGTTCATTTCTTAATCTTTCCTTACCTCCAACTTTCTTTATATCTTCTTTAGTCAATGCAGATATATGAGGTAATATATATGGCTTTACTGTTATATTTGATCCGTTTATACTGAATTTTTGTTCCCTCTTAAACTGTGTTTTCTTATTTGTTAATAAAAATGGATCTTTATCTTCTATTTTAGAATTATTAACATAAATATCGAGACCACTCGTTAAAAATCTGTGAAATACTAAAGAAAGATGTTCTATTGTATCATCCATACTTTTAGTTAATGTTGTATTTAAATCATTAGTTGATTCTTTTATCCGATCAAAATTTTGTAATAATATATATGTACCATTTTTAATTCCATCTAATAAATTGATTTCAGGAAGTTCATTTATTTCTTCTTTTGAATACCCTTGTAGCAACCAAGCTTCTTGTTGTGCAATATAATCTAAATCCCATGAATATGATGACATTGTATTATCTTTCTTACTTACTACTGTCAACTTTCTACATTGCGATAGAGATGCAGATTTTAAGCCTAATCCAAACCTACCCAAATCATCCTTTTTACGCTCATCAAGAGGATTTTTGCTACCATATCTCATCGCTTCTTCAATTTCAGAAGAATTCATTCCACATCCATTATCCAAAATTATTAAATAAGGATTTTCTGTTGGTAATAACCTTATATCAATTCTAGTTGCACCTGCACTTATGCTATTATCTATCAAATCAGCTATAGCAGATTGGAAAGAATATCCCAATGATCTCATTGATTCAATTAACATTGGTGCAAACGGAATACTTTCTTTATTAAACATATACTTGTAATTTCGCTCCCCTCAATCCGTTATTACGTTAAATATGACTATATTAATCATATTTCCCAATTATTTCATCACTTTATATTATAATTATATCTTATGTAATTACTTTTATAAACCAAAAATAACCATACTTAAATCATTTCCTATTTATTTAAACATTTTATATAATAAATAAACTAAATTCTTGTATCTATTAAAATTTAAGAATCTAGTTTGTTTTAAAGCCATATTTAATTATTTATTCCATAGATATGTTCATTTCATCCCACCTTTCCTAATTAATAGCAACACCATCCCTACACATCTTCTTCCCACGCTCATTAAAAACATAGCACTTTCCATCTATCCACTTCCACAAAGGTTTCTCTTTGCTTCCTCTAACCATCTTGCAATTTTCATCCAAGTAATACCAGACGTTATTGTTTTTATCCTGATACCAACGATTCTGCAAAGCATATCCCCTCTCATCAAAGATATACCACTCTCCCTCTATTTCCTGCCAGCCATTTTGCGATGTATAATAGTATTTATTCTCTATATCCGTGCAATACCACCACCCAACATCATTACAATTCCACCCAAGTTTCCATTCTCCATTACTAGAACCATCTGCTCCGACCAATCCATTAACTATAGCTCTAGCAATTACTTCTGCATTGTAAACATCAGCATCATCACTATCAGCAAATAAACATTCAACTAAAATTGCAGGCATAATAGTTTTATTAAGGACAATAAGATTTCTTGTTTTTACTCCTCTATTAGGTAGATTCAAAATACTTGATAATTCATTGCATACTTTTGTAGCATATTGATTAGCTACTTCTGATTTTCCAAATACTAATACTTCAGGACCAGTCCCTCCCCCTGCATTAATATGAATTTCTACATAAAGATTTATATCTTGTGTCTTTGCTATTTCATTAGCTTGATTTGCTCTTTCATAACAATCTTCACAGTTATAACTATTACTCTTATCAATTCTAAGTAAATTAACCTCATGTCCTCTCTGCTGCAAATACTCTACAACTAAAGCCCCTATAACTCTGGTACAATTGCTCTCATCAAGCCTATCAACAACTCCACATCCAACATTCCCACTAGCAGTATGACCGACAGCTATTATAAAATCACTCATTTTTTACACCATCCTCTCCATAATTTCTAATTTCTTTTACTTTTCATATAAGTTATACACTTATGAAAAAAGCAGCTATGCTGCAACCAAGAACTTCAATATCAAAAACATAAGTAACAACATAAATCTAATTATTTTTATAATCATATATAAGTTATATGTAATCTAGCCATATATACTATATATAGAGGTAAATTTAATACAAAACACAATATATGTAAAATAATTACTTTAATTCATAACTCTTATATTGAAGATGGAGGTTTATATGGATTTTGATTATGTCGAAACTTTAGTTACCAGATGTAATAACAATGATGAAGAAGCAAAAGAAAAATTAGCTTATGAGTTTAAACCTTTTATTTATAATATTTCTAAAAGGACTTTCATTGATGGATATAATGCTAATGATATTATACAGGAATGCTACCATTCACTCTTCAAATCAGTTTCTATGTACAATTCAGAAAAACATAGATTTGTTGCCTATGCTACTAATGCTATTAAAAATAATATGAGTGATTTAATAAAAAGAACTAAAACTAGAAGATCTACTGAAGGTAGTAATGCATTAAGCCTACATGATGATGTGGAAAATAATTTTCCCGAACTTGAACTCTCAACTGAAACTTCATTATGTGAAATGTGTGATTATGAAGATTTACAATTAGCCCTTAAGAATTTAAACGAAGAGGAACTTGAACTTATAGATTTTGTATTTTACAAAAATTACACTGTAAAAGAATATGCTTATTTTAAAAATATGTGTTACTCTACTGCTATTCAAAAAAAGAAAAACATTTTAATGAAAATACTTAATAATATTTCATTCTATTATTAAGCTTAAAAGTCTAACAGCTCTAAGCTTAATCATTGGAGCTGTTATCTTTATTTATAATACAATATTTCATTTACCTACTCAAAATTAAAATTATTCACAACCTCTGTAGTTTTCTCCACATAATTATCAACAACTTGATCTATTCCATCACAAATATATTTTAGAGAACATCCTTCACATTTATTAAGTATCCCTTCCGTAATTAAAGAACATTGAAGTTCATCATTAAAAGTAGAATTTCTAATTGCTAAAGCAATCTGCTTTTTATCAAAGCACTCTACTTCTTCTGAATTAAGTTTAATTTCATTTCTAATCATTTTTACAACACACTCCAATAATTTATTTACAGCTTTAGAATTTAGCGGCTGCTATTATTGATATATGTTTTATACTGTAACATAACATTAAAATCATGATTAAATTTGTATGCCTAATCTCTTATCCCGCATTTTACAAGCAAATTCTTATATTCCTAGGTTCTAATATTCTTAAATTCTAAAAAATATATATTCCTAAATTCTTTAGAATTTTAGAATCTCTAATAAATAACCATATATCCTTTACGAGGATACATAAAAATACTGTTACGGAGGGTATATAATTTATGGCTAGAAGAAAAACATCAAAAGTTCCTAAAAATGATTTTGAATATGATGAAGGTGAAGTATATGGATTTACTAGCGAAACTCCTATAGCTGGTGACTGCATATTTTCCTTCTCTTTTGATGATGATTCTGATACTATTCAAACTAATTCTGAATATAAATCCCATAATACTACTATTCAAGAAAATCCTAAAAATAATATTCAAACTAATACTACCTTAACTAGTAGCCGTAATTTTCAAAATAATTTAAACTCTGTAAAAGACTTATTTGATAATAGAAAAACTCCTCTTCCTAATGGTGCCACTCCTGCCATTGATGGTGAAACTCCGAATATTAAAAGAAGCTACACCCTTAGAAGTTCTACTATAAGAAAAATTAATGAATTAAAGAGCATACATCCAGATATCAATGTATGTGTCAGTACCATAGTTGATATTGCTATAGAACATTATCATAACCATATCGTAAATGAAGGCGGCACTCAATAATTTATTTTATCTATTTTAATTTCAGATAATTATTTGTTCTCTAACATGAACTAATATGCTTTATTTCATATATCCTTTGTAGGAGGTGATGTGATTATGGAATTAACAGATTTAATTAATCTTATAGTTAACAATGGCTTTGCTATTGCTGTAGCAGCATATCTGCTAATACGCTTAGAAAAACAAATTGCCAACCTATCTTCATCAATTAATAAGTTAAATACCATAATATCAGCTAAACTTGGAGTAGCTATTGATACAGAGAGTTCTACTGATGATTCTCATAAAGTGGCATGAGTAAAAAGGCAATAAACATTAATTTTGAATGTTTATTGCCTAACTCTACTAGTAATAGAAATCTCTAAGAAACATTATTAATCCAACTATTAAGTACTTTCTTAAAATCATTTAATAATAATTCATTTTCCTCTCTAGTTGTCGTTTCTCCTGCATGTGAACCTTTATTTCCAAGCAATCTAATATTATGTAACGCTTGTAAATAATTATTATCAAGCAATCCATTATCTTCAATATAATTTAGTTTAGAAAATAAATCACTATTTCTTATTTGAGGTAAGTCATTATTTTTCTTTAAGATTACATTTACTAATTGTTCACTTGCCGTCCTTAAGCTATTACTTGCAGCTTTATATTCACCTTGTCTCATAAATTTCATTGTTCTCGTTACATCAAGCATTATATCCTTATATTCTATCGTATAAATTAAATTTGTAGTTTGCTTTTTGATATCCTTATTCTTACTTAAATATGAATCTATATATTCATTAAATTCACCATTAATATTATATCCTTCCATATCAAAACCATTTTCATCAAATCCTCTAGCATCATATCCATCTCTATCATAACCAGCTCTATCAAAACCATCTTTATTAAATCCTAATCTATCATATCCTGCAATATCATATCCTTCTTTATTGAATCCATCTCTTCCATAGCCTTTTCTATTATATCCATCAGAATTAAATCCTTCAGTATCGTAACCAGCTCTATCTATACCATTTGAATTAAACCCTTGCCTATCAAATCCATATTTATCATACCCATCACGATTAAAGCCATCCATATCTATTCCATTTTTATTATAGCCCAATTTATCATAACCCTCTTTATTATATCCATCATTATCATAACCACCACGATTGAAACCATGTCTATTGAATCCCTTTCGATTATATCCGTCAATAGCAAATCCTTCATCATCAAAATATGTTCCGTTTATATTAAGTCCATCCTTGTTATATCCATCTCTATTATAACCTGTTTCATTATACCCATTTCTATCATACCCATCTTTACCATAACCTTTTTCATTATATCCGCATGTATTAAATCCATTTTGATTATACCCATATCCGTCATAACCATCTTTATTATACCTTGTACCATTTATATGAACCTCATTACCCTTAAATCTGTTTTTATCATATCCCGATTTACTTATTCCATCTTGATTACTTTTTGTAACACATTTATGGATTCCATTTCTGTCATATCCTTTTCTATCATATCCATTATTATCATAAGCTGTACCGTTTCTATGAATTCCAAGTACCGAGAAACCATTTATATCATATCCGTTATTATCGTATTTTGTTCCATTTTTATGAATTCCTTTATTATTAAATCCGCTTCTATCATATCCATCCTTATCATATTTAAGAAAATCAAATATTCCCACTATGCTCACCATCTCAATCTTATTTCTAAATTTTAAACAAATATTACTTTCATAACAATTTACTATTCTGTCGCATATTATAAATATATTATAACTATAATTACATTTTTTTTATATACGTTAACATTGTTGTTAGTAAAGTTCTGTTAAAAAAGAAGATATTAATACTCCTCAATCCAAAATTCTAGATACGATTTTAATGACTTCTAAAAATTAAAGTTCCCTCTTTGCAGCTTATATCTTCAGCTTGAAGTAATTAATATCTTTTGATTAGCTCTCGCTTTGCTCGGATTTTAATGTTTTCTTCTCTCACTTAACTCTAAATTTACTTCTAAACTCAAAGGCCAAAAAGAAACAATACGCAACACCTTAAAGCTCCGCTCCAAGCCATTGCATTGTTCCTTTATTCCAATATTAATTTAGAGTGCAGCTAGACTTCAAGGCTCCGCTTTCAAGTCAAAGGAAGTAATAGACAGGCTTATAATCTTATTTAAAATATTTATAGAGAAGTATGTTGATATGGTATAAATCAAACCAAAGTATCTACTATAAAGCTTTTCTATTACCTTAAATTATAACTCGCTTGCGCTTAAACAAATGAAGAGAAGTGCAAGCTGCATATAGTTTTTATTAATTATTTTTCAGTGTATTCATTATGTATATAAACGATAGTGATAGGTATGCAGCTTGCACTTCTCATGGATTACATGGCCTGCGGCAGCAAGGAATAAATATATAAGGAGCACTGCGTGCTCCTTGTAGCTACACCACTCCATTAGTTTTTGTTATATCTCTACATATAGTATTTAAGCTGAATATTTATATATCTAAATAATTATATTTTTATATTATAGACTGTATAGTTATTACATGTATTCCTATATACGTATTTTCTAAAGGACAAGGTCTTTTATCTAATAATCACTTGAACGCCTTAACCACCACCCAAAAAAGGACATGTCATCAGCATGAGATACTAAAGCTTATAAAAGTCTCCTCAAAAATCGGAGACTCTTATAAGCTAAGTATCTCTATACATTAGACTAGTCCTTTATTTGGGTTCCCGGTGGGGCGCTTCGGGATGGATATTTGAATGACTATATCCAAATGTATGAATATGTAACTGGATTGTTTCATTAAAAATTAGTATAAGAATACGGATCCATCCCTCTGAATGGAATTTTTGTTTATGGTTCTTTTTTAGTTCATTATAAAATTATTGCGCCTGGTTTGGAAAATATAAATTACGGGTTTAGTTGGTCAGACAATCTGACAAGAATTTTTGGGGGCTTAGACATGCCATCACAATTATATAAGAAAGTATTAGTAATGTGACGGCATGCCTATCTTGTACTGGCTTAAGTTCATTACTATAATGTTTGATTATATTGTCTTTCCGCTCTAAAAATCCAATCACTAAAAATAATAAATTATATTACATGGAAATTATTTTTAATGATACGATTTTCAGAGCTGTTACCTATATCTAATTATGCAGAAGTATTAGAAAAGCCAGTCCAAGACCGCCCCCATTGATAAACTCTAGATTATACATTTTATATAGTTTTTTCATATAACATGGTACATTTATTTAAAATGTAGCTCAAGACACGCTTCGCTTTTGGTCTTGACCTGCCTTTTAAATAAATAGGTAAAGTTAATATGAAAAATCTATGTGATATTATACCGCTTGATTGGACATGCTGTTTTTAATTTATCGGTTGAACCTTTAAGAATATAGCTTATATTATTTTCTTTAATCATAGGTTCCTAGTGCTAAGTGCTTGTCCTTATTATCTCTTTATATATAGGGGATTTCTCCCCTTATGTATTTAGTATGACAGCTCCTCGCATGATAAACTTTCTAATATATTTTCATGTTCTGCATTTACTTGTTTATAATATTCTTCCCTGGCTTTTTCTATATCTTCATTTCTTTCAGCTTCATAATCTACAAAACTGTTACCCTCAATTTTGCCTCTAAATGACTTCCAAAATTCATAATCATCACTTGTAACACTGAATATTCCTTTTCTTGCTATATTCTTGTTATAACTTAATTTCAATCCATAAAGACTTAATGGCTCACCATTATACTCAATAATTATTGATCCATTCTTTAGTCTATACGCTGTTTCAGAAAATCTGAATTCTTTATTTTCGCTTAAATATCTGTACTCTGCTATTAATGTTTTTGATTCATATTTTCTCTTTTCCACTTTTATGGCCACCTTTTCTTTTTAGTTCCTCTCCTACCATATTTTTATTATGCCCACTTACATAAATTTTAGACATTATTTATGTACAAAAAAAGCACCTTTTCAGGTACTTTCATTATTTATAATTTATTCTCCAATACATAGTTTCATATACCCTCTTATCGCTTTACTAACATCTTTTCCATTCCTATGACAATACGCCTCAAAGTCTTCATATAACTTGATTTCACATTCCACATGAAGTTGCTTTGTTGGTGGTTTTTCTTTTTTTATTCTATTTCTATTTTCCATTATTATTCCACTCCTTATCTGTAAAATATTCTAGCCAACAATCAAATTTCTTATACTTAAATAGTTAAAAAATATATACAAATAAGTACAAACGCATACGAATATTTGTTCGCGTAATTGGCAATAATTATAATATAAGGTTAAGAGAGGATTTGAAAAAATATGAGAAACTTCACATTTACAAAATGGCTTACTACTAAAGAAGCTTTTAATTCCTACGGACACTATAAAGAATGGCTTTCTATTTTATCAAAAGAAGAATCTAAAAGAACTGATTTATATTATCACGAAAAATATCAATACTTTATAAATTACCTACAGACTGAATGGGATTAGAGAAATACGCATCTCTATCCCCTTCTAAAAGTTTCTATATGAAAGGATTAAATCTAATGACATTTGCAACATGGCTTATAAAAGAAAAAGGCTTTGTATCAAAAGCTCAATTTGATTCACTTGTAAATACACTACCATATGAGGGCAGAAGAAAGTTAATCATATACTATAAAATAGAATATGAACATTATCTTGATACAAGACCAATGCAGCTTGAAATTGAAATAAAATAATCCTGGAGAGGTCCTCTCCAGGATTATTTTATTTCTTTTAATATTCCACAAACTACAGAATTAACTGCTAAAATTATAGGACAAGCTTATGTTGTTTTTTTAGCAAATACTTAAGCTCCATAGAAAATAAATATTGTACAGGGGTGAGCGCAGCGAATTTCCCCTTTACAATATTTATTTTCTATTGGTATAATTGCTCTCCCAAAAAACATTATTTTAGATAAGTTCCATTACTATAATCTTAAAATCCAACTTTTCTTTATTCAACGCTATATCCATTTATTGAAATTATTTTTATTAATGGAGCTTGTTTAAAATTTCCTTTTTGGCACTTCCATATACCATAAATTATCTAGCTCTATAGAGAACAAAGTGGCTGCGCATGCTCATTCCTAATCATATTTTTATAAGCCAACAGCCTCTTAACTATTGATATAATTGGTTTTAAAGACACAAAATCCATAGATATTAAAAAAACACCCGAAGGTGCTCTTACTCATATATCTCAAAAATATTATCTACTAATTCTGTTCCTGTCCCTGTCAAATAAATAATCTCAATAATAACAAACACTAAATCTAAATAATTACCATCTGAATACCCTTCTTCGCAATGAGCAACTTTGTTCCGCATTTTCTCATAGTCATATAGCTTATTATACAAATAACCATATTTCTCAAAATCTACAACACATTCGTGTATTACATCTTTAAATTTCTCATCTATAATTCGCCTATTCATATTTTGATATCTTTCAATTTTATCACAGTATTTATCAAATACTTCAGCATTTCCTATTCTTGGCAGTAAGTTATAATACGCAGTTTCTAGATTTGCATATAGCATTTCTATATATTGGTCTAGTGCCGCAAAAGCAGAAAAAAAAGCCAATCTTTCATTTCCAATGTTGTACATAACATAACTTGTAAGCAAATATTCTACCCACATGGGATAATCATTGTCTATTGGTAATCCATATGCATTGCACTCTAATGTTCGTTCTGAAAACTCAATAATAGTCCAACCATCTATATTGGGTACATAATCAAAGTCACATTTAAAAAAGATTCCAGGTGCAAAATGATCTATTGTAATAATATCGCCTATCATATTACATTCTCTCGCAATATTTACAGGCTCATCAATAGAATCGGGTTGTATTACTATTTCAAAATCTTCAACTGAAGAAAGCAATTTCAAATTTTCAACTTCAAGATAATCACTAAAAGAAGCACTGTATGCTTCTTTAGGCAACTTTACTCCAGCAAATGAAATTTCAAGTTTTAACTTGGTTTGCTCTATTCCAAAGATTTTATACAAAAAGCAATGCTCTTCACAATCATAGATCTCTCTGATTAATGAAGATAAATTTTTTTTCCTCAAATTGTGATTCCATACATATTCTTTTACTTTTGAACCTCCTGACTTATTCTTTTCCATCCTCTTTCTTACCTTATAAACATTAGTCTTAAGAAATGGAACCTTATTTGCATTTCTGTATCCCAAATCCGCTCTAGCTTCATCTTGTAATTGTTCTAATGTACAAATACCTTTCAATCTAATCTTCCCCCAACTCTTCCAATAATAAAACATGCTATAACTGTACAATTACTCTAATTTTTTCTTCAATATTTATTTTTTTATTGTATAACTTAATATTTTCAATTGCAACTTTGTAGTTATCATATTGCTTTACTTACATATATAAAAATTATACATTGATTTAACTTTATTATAATAAAAAAAGAATGATCTATTATTGTGAATAGACCATTCTGAATACTGGTTAATATTTATTTAATAGGGGATAAATAATGTTTAACTACTTTGTGTTTATATATTGCAAGAGATTTGTGACAGCAATATGGCAAAATTGAACTTTCTTGACCTGGTGTTATACTTATAATCTTTCCAACAGATCATAACTCAATGTCCTAAACACCTGACAATATTTTTGAAATCCATCTTGTCCAATAATATAAATATTAGGCATATAATCCATTCTTACTTTTGAATACATAATACGCTCCAAACCATTATCTATAGCTGTATGATTACTTAAAGCCACATCTACTTTTTTACTAATTGCTTCACTAATAAAATAATCTAAGGACTTAAGATATTGTTGTACTTCATCTTTTGTCCATGGTGGAGTTGTAGCCCCCCATAATGCTGCCATGTGGATTTCACCATCATCTTTTACAGGGAATATATAGCTTAATCCTCCTGGAGTATGACCAGGAGTACCATAAACATATATTGTTTTATCACCCAATATTATGGTATCACCATCTTGAACATAAACATCAATTTTATAATCTTTCCACGTTTCTGGTCTATCAGGCTTAGTAGGATGTTCCTCCCAAAAAATATCATCTATTTTAGAAAGATATGTGTAAGCATGGTATTTCTCAACAAACCATTTTCCACAGCCTGTATGATCAACATGTCCATGAGTTAAAACCAGCTTTTTTATAGTATAAGGATTCCAACCTACATCTTTAATCGCAGCTACTATTGCATCAAAAGCTTCCTTTGCTGGCCAAATAGCATCTATTACTATTAGCCCATCACTTGTCTTTAATACAAAGCAATTTGTTTCTTTTTGTGCAACAATTAGTAAATCGTCAAAAATCATAGCATGGGTAAAAAATGACATGTCCTCCATTGCTTTGATTGTTTCTTTCGTAATAACTGGCTTATTTAATCTATTCATTTAATATACACTCCTCTGTACAAAATTAATTTTTTGGTTGTACAGAGGATAAACGATTCTTTGGGTGCATACGTAAAAATATTTTCATGATTCACCTTCCTTATAAATCAAAATTTATCTTTTTTAAATTATAACTATTATGTAAATATCAGACTTTCTTTAAGATAATGTACTATATTAAATATATTATTCATTATTGTTTTTATTAAACCAATAGTTTTTCATCTCTATTAGGAATTCTTTTGTTATTTGATATCCTGAACTTTCGCTAATTATAGAATCTGTACCACAATACGGACAAATACCTGTACCACCAATATCCTCAACCCAATCTACAATTTCTTTTGGACTAAAAATTTTTAAACAATAAAAGCAACCACATTTTTTATCTCTTAACAATTGATTTCTGTGATTAGATGAATATTTATGTGCTTTTATATACTCCATCATATTTCACCTCTTATTTTCACTACCAGCGACTTGAAAATTATAATATTATTACACTAGTTTCTAAAAGCTATTCCTTGAACACTTGCACGATCCTCAGTTAATAAATTTCTAATAATTCATTTTCAGTTACAAAGAAATTTAATTGTGAATAAATATTTGCATTATTGGCTGAAAATTCAAGTTCAATCATGGTTTCATCTGACCAAATTCGCTTAATATTAATACATCCCATTTAAAATACTCCCTTTATCTACTATAAACAAAAATCTGTCTTGTTTTATCAAAAACTACTATCAGAACATATTATAACACATTTTGTAAATAACATATTATTTAGTTTTCAAAGAACAATTTCTTATTTTAATTTACTCTGTCTAATCTACTCTACTCTCATTATAACTACTATTAAAAAAACTTTTATTCCACAGGGCGCCGTCAATGTGCTTGCTTTTCTGCCTGTCCTTATTAGTAATGAGTGTTATTGAAGCGCAAGAAATCGTATCACTAAAAATAATTTCTTCTTAAATATTTATTTCTATTATTTTTAGTGATTGGATTTCTTAAGCGGAAAGAACGCCTTTACTAAAAAGGACTAGCAGGTAAGCATGTACATTGTGGACCTGCCCTCACCCATCAAACCTTATCTCTATCTTGGTGAGGGCAAGTCCAAGGCGCCCTTTTCCCTATGCGTATGCATCACTTCTCCATAAATCATTTAATACACCAAACAGGTTCTCTCTATAATATTTATACTAATTCTCTATTTAGTAAACTTTCAATTGTTCATTGGATTTAAGGCGCAGCCTTTAATACAATCACTACACTTAAAACATTCTCTTAAGAAAGTGTCAATGTAATAGCAAGGGGCAGAGCTCCGTGGCTATTACGTATTGACTCTTTCTGGAGTTGGAATTTAGAAATACATTTAAAGTATCCTCTTTGAAAATAAAAACATTAACTTTCTCTCCCCATTCTCACATTTCAACAAAAACTCTTATCTGGGCATGCAGCATTATCTCCAGTATTACAATACACCAAAAACTATAATAACACCTTCTCTATAATCTGCACCAGAAAAACCCATTACCACAAAGAAGGCATGTACATTTTGCTAAATAACGTTTCCCGAAGTGTCCCAGCTGAAATTAAGGAATAAACCTTCATTTCTCAAAATCTTTATAACCACAAAAAGACCATAAAAATTCATGGCCATAAATATTTTAGCTTGGACATTCTCGGGACAACGACTTATCTTAGCGAAGTGTACTTGCCTTCTTGCGCTCCATCGGGTACCCAAATAAAGGACTAGTCTAATGCATAATAGCTCTTAGTAAATAGGAGGTTGAAGCTTGCCGGAAAACTCCTATATGCTTAGAGATATATGCTGTATGACCTGTCCTTTTTTGGGTGATGGATTAAGCGCCAAAATAATTTCTCATATTAAAATCATATACTATAGTTAATAAGTATATAGCAGTAGCAGATATACTAAATGTAACAAGTATAATAAATCAACATAATACATTGCCTATAATAACAACTAATTATACAGGGAATATAATACAAATACTATAATTATAATTGAGTAAAAACTCTAATAAATTGAAGCTTCAGCTCCAACAAATATATTTTAATTATCCAAGCTCTTTAGGGCTTGGATAATTTCCTTGCTGCCGCAGGCAATAAAATCATTGAAAAATGCAAGCTATATACCTATATAAAAAATAATATATACTTTATTAATAACACTTATAAATACCATTGAAGTACCTTTGCATAGCTTGTATTTTTCTTCCTTTGTCTGAGCGAAAGTGAGCTAAAATTAAGGTAATAGAAAAGCTTTATTGTAGACATTTTTAGTTTAATTTATTCCATGTCGACAGACTTATCTAGAAATATTGAAAATAATAGCACAAGCTTGTCTATTACTTCCTTATTCAACTTAGCTAAAGCATCACCCCTAGCTACGTCTATTGAGTATTTTATTGTCTAAAGACTACAGTTTTGATGCAATTTAGCAAATTTACAATATTATTATTCATTTTAATATCATTAAATTGTATTGATATATTTCCCCATACTGGATGGCTCGAGGTGATAAGAAGTCTGTCACCTGCTAACTCTCGTTTATGGGAACATATCCACTGCTATTTCTTGTGTTCGTGGAAACATATCCACGCTTATTGCAGAGCCTTAAAATCATCACTAATTATTGTAGACAAATCATCCTTCGTTGGATTTTTGATATTAACAACTCTCCTTGCATGATTCATCACCAAATCATCATAAAGATTTCTTACTAATCGGCCGTTGGCAAAGTTCTTATCCTTTTTAGAAATGCTTTCTTCCAAAAAACCACGAATGACAATAAGTGCATTCTCATCAAGAACATAATCATTATTATCACACAGCGAGATAAGTATTTTTTCCAATTCCTCTACCGCATAATCAGGAAACTCAATAAAAGTGTTGAATCGAGATTTCAACCCCGGATTAGATTCAAAAAATTTTTCCATAGGTTCTGTGTATCCAGCTACAATGACAACCAGATCATCACGATAATCTTCCAACGCTTTTGTTAATTCAGTAAGACATTCTCGACCGTATGAATCACTATGGTCATTTTCCGTAATACTATAAGCCTCATCAATAAACAGAACACCGCCCTTGGCTTTTTCAATTACACTCTTTACTTTAAGCGCGGTTTGCCCTTGATAGCCAGCTATTAAGTCTGTTCTTGAAACCTCAACAAAATGACCTTTGGAAAGCAATCCTATCTGATTATATATATAGCCAACAATACGTGCAACGGTAGTCTTTCCTGTGCCGGGGTTCCCAGTGAAAGCCAGATGTAAAGTGTTCTTTGAAGAGTGCAGATTATTCTCTATACGTAACTTCTGAACCTTTTGGTAAGCAATCAAATCATTGACCTTTGCTTTGACGGTTTCTAAACCAACAAGAGCATTCAGCTCATCCAGTAATTCTTCTAATGTTCTTGTATCCTCTGGTGTTTTTGTATCTGGTTTGCAGACATTTTGTAATGCTGTATAGCCATAATATTCAATTAAATTTGAATTCAACAACTGTGCTATACGTTTTATTTCAATCTTATAATTTTGATTATCCACCACTTCAGATATTTTTTTTAGGAGATATACCGTAGCCGCCTTGCTATCATCCTCGATGATTGAGGCTGCAAGTTTTGTAATCTCGCCACATGAATCCGTAATGGCATCTAATTTTGAAGCATTATTTATTAACGCACTCTTGTATTTATCCATCATATTACCTTCAAAAGTATAATAACCAATTCAATTAAAGCAAGACCAAGCGTACCGCTCGCAAGTAAATACGCATACTTGATTTTTTTAGTCAACATCTGAACCGTTGTATCGTTTTTTTCTACCGCATCTGCAATGGCCACATCAATGAGTTTCTTATTATTCTGAATAATATTGTTTGTCTCTTCGCTCTGTTTTTCTAATTTGAATAATTGATTAGAATGTACCTCTGTCTTCCTCCAAATTTCATCGATATCCTGCAAATGCTCGTAACCAGACAACGTGTCCATAAACTTCAAAAGAATTTTAATATCAGATTGTTGCTTGGTTACAGCACCCCTAATAGAATTTAAATCATTACAGATGTTCATCAATGAACTATGAGCATTAGATAAAGACTCCCACATTTCATCTATGTCATGTAAATGAATTATTTTTTCTAGTTCACAAGTAAACGCAAAGACGGATTCAATCTGGGCAATCTGCTGATTTAGGCACTTTCCAAAATCCGCAATCTTGTCATCTGTAGTTTTTAATGCCGCTTTTAACCCATCAATTTTCTTTGCATTTGCATTACCAGTGGATGTTGCGTTACTAATCGAATCTGAAAACGTTGTTATCTCCTTATACCATTTCTGGCAATCATTCCACATCTGATCGATGTCACCAAGATGGGCATAGTTGTCCAATTTCTGCTTGAATTTTTTTAGAACTTCAAGCGTTTTCTTTTGGTCATCGACAATCTTTTTTATCTGTTCTTGCGTAGCTTCAATACGCTTGCTGGTTTCCTCAGTAGCTTTTATGGATATCAAAATAGCTTGAATATAATCTTTATCTAATGCTTCTAACGCACTATATACCTGCCCAAATTCTTGGATAAACCTTCTGTGCATGGTATTAATGTCTATCAAATGTTTTTGAACTTGACTCGTTAATTCATTTAATTCAGCTCCAGTTACTTTATGGTCAGTACCAATGCCACCACCTTTTAACCATTCACCGAACCACTCACCAACGTCTTTAGATGTATCTACTTTTTTCAAATCCAAATCCGTTGTTGTTTGTTCTGAGAATTCTTTTAAGCCTTTCTTTGCAACATCAAAATCATGGGTTTTTATCTCTAATTCGCTCATCTTTATACCTCACCTAGTAATTCATCTAATTCATCGGAAATTTGCTCCAAATCACGATTCTCATTTTTAGAAACTTCACTTCTCTTACAAATAATTCCAACCGAATTTTTCATAATTTTAGAAGCTTCTTCATGTCTGGTAGACATAGTACTTATAGTTGAAGACTTAACATTGCCGAATTCATCACTGCCGCCGTAAACATTATTGGAATTTATTATTGAGACGCTGTTACCCGATGAAATATCATCAGAATCTTTTTTATGTGCTGCGGTAACATCATCCTTTGGTTTCTTTGTTTTATTCAAAAGTACATAAACAACGGCTCCGGCTATCAAACCAATTCCAATTATTCCTAATGTTTTTTTCATAATCACTCATCCTCCAATTCATTTAACAACCTATCAATATCATCAAGTGTTGTCTGGATAGACTCATCTTCCTTACAGTTTGCTGCAATATTTTCTAACGATTCACTCATCATGTTGCCCGCTGCTACATGACGTTCTTTTATCTTATTCGCTGCATTTGCTTTATTGTGTTTAAACTTTACTTCGCTTACAATACGAATTTGATGTTGAAGGTTTAAAACCTCATTGCCCTTATTGACTTGAGCCTCAACATTTTCTGATTTTTGACTCTTTTCAATTCTTTTTTCAATAAGATTTATTGCAATAGCACCTATAATTCCTGCGACTACAGCACCCAAAAAAATGCCTAGAATATTTGCAAGGCTACCAATTAAAGGTATTTCAATAGTAAATATAGGAATTGTCATCAGCCCTTTTTCGATAACTTCGCCAATCACTAATGCTCCAGCTCCAGTTAATCCTGCAATAATTATTTTACCTGTTTCGAGAAGGAGACGACCAATAGGTTTACCTTTGTTCTCCGGCCTCTTTATATAATTGACGGCATCTTTAAGTGATTTCCAACCTTGCTTTAACAACATCCATACTTTTTTTATGGTTCCAAAAATAGGACCTATAATCGCTGTTGCAACAGTACTAAACACAGTATTTCCTGCATTAATCATGTGTGTTTTCATTTTACTGATGAATGAATGAATAGCTTCTTTTAAGCTATCTAGAAGGGTATCTAGGCCCTTTTTAGCAGACTTAAACCACTTAACTAACTTAGCGATAATTTCCTTAACCAAATCAGCAAGTAACTGCATAAGCACCGCTCTGAGTGCTTTCCCTCCAATACGAAACGCTTCTTTCTTTTGGGACTGTTTTCCCGCTTCAATGGATTTCTTCTCAGCTTCTTTTTTCTGCTTTTCGTATTCTTCACGAGCTTCAGCATCTTTCTTACGCATTTTTTTATCATCTTTATCACTGATATCAAATATCTCATTTGGCTTTTGACCATTAGCGTTTGGATTATCAAGCCATTCGGTTGTTGACTTGTCGCCCTTTGAACGATTAAGGCTCAAATCCATTTCGTTAAGATTTGCCTCACTATTAGCAAAGGCGATTTGTTCCTCTTTTGTCATGTGAGCGTTAGCCGCCGGATCTCGGATAATTTCTGCTGCTGATACAGTGTGATCCATATCTGTGTGTTTCTCGGCAGAACCACTTGGTCGACCATCATCAAATGGTTTTCTTGCACCTTTAACCAATGTAGCTTCCTTTTTTCCAGGTCTGGTTGTGTGAGTTACAACATTTCCATTTTCGTCTTTTACGAAATTGGACTGCCAATCATCGTAACGTTCTTGATAATCAATTTTTGTATTATGTGTTGCGATATTACCGTTTGCAAAATTTTCTGTTGTCTGAATATGTGCTTCATTCCTCAAATCAAGGTGGAGCCCCTTATTTTCCTTAATAAAATCTTCACCAGCAGTGACAGCAACCTGATTTAAGAACTGTTCCCAAACAACATCCATAATGACATTTCCAAGATTGTCCGGATTTCCTATTTTTTCTTTTTCATCCTCCAAGAATTTCAAATCAGCAAGTTCTTCTTCTAATTGGCTTTGGAGTTTCTCTTCCAACTCATCAAAGTCAAAAGAGTCTGCTACAACCTCACTAAGCCATTGGTTTTCATCAAGAAAAGCATTTTCCTTTGCCATAATATATCTATCCTTTCAGCATAAGTTTTTTCATCTCTGTATAATTATGTTTTATTATACTCAAACACTAGGACACGCGCCTGTCCCATATAATATTTCTATAAAACCTTATTTCTATTAATTTGATCACATAATTATCAACCTATAAATCTATATTTTTAATCCAATCTCCTTGACTTCTGAGCCACATTTGTATACCATTGCCATAAACTTCTGCGAAAATTTTATACACTCCATCTTTATCACTGATGATTTCAGCCGTTGGACCCCTATCCAATACCGCTTCAAGAGATGACCCACTAAATTCAAAAGTAACTCTTTGTAATTCACCAAAATACATAAATTGAACTCTTTTTCTAAACTCTCCATCATTAAACTTGTCCTTATATGGAGTATTAAAATGTTGTTTTGTACCTGCTAAATTAGTAATTCTGTCTAATTGTTTTTGTATTAAGCCTAACTTTGTTAGAATCACTTCTAAATTATCCGCCGTGTTGCTGTAACTTTTTCTCTTACTAGCGCTATATTATTGTCTTCCAAAGCACACTCACCTCTTTTATGCAAACGAAGCATATTTAACTCAACGACAGCCCCTATATGGTGGAGAGTTTCTTCTTAATTTGAAATCTTATAATTTACTAGCTATACTCTTGGACAATTTGTCAGTTATAATACATTATAAGAATAAAATTTTATAAGAATAAAATTTTATCAGTATTTTTTTAGACTATATAACCCATTATAATTCAATTTTTTTATATATGGAATAATTATCTACTTCTACAAAAAAATAAATGTAGCAACACTTGTTTATGCTGCTACATTATAAATCACCTAAATATTTTCTTTATTGACCATATTATTAAATTTTATTTTCTCTAATTCTTGATTAAGAACTATAAATTTTTTAGCATATTTTATTATCCCTATTATGTAACCAACTACTGCTACTGAAATAAATAAACATCCCCATAATAGAAATAGAACCATATTATATAAATAATTTATTATATCAACCATAAAAATCCTCCTAAATTCTTTCTATCTTAATAATTGCCTAATTTATACAAGCTTAATCAACCGAAATCATTTATTTAGGATTATTTATCTTACTTACATTCTTATAATAAAAAGCTGTTTGTTTTCCATCCCATTTCACATTCACGGTTTCTCCATTATTATATATCCTAACTACCTTTCCAACGGTCTTTATGCCCTGATATTCAATATTAACCTCATCGTCAATCTTAAATTCTATATCATTCGTTTCAACCTCTATTTCATTCTTTTTATCATCCATCTCATCAATTTCAAGATTAAATTCCGTATTAATGAGTTCATTTGAATGATAACTTGGCTTTTGATTATACTCTAATATCCATCCCTTAGGATTTATCACTACAGTTTTTTCTCCAGGTATTATTAAATTAGCATCACCTTTTCTTTTTATATATTGCTTAGGCTTAAGAGCTTCTAACTTTTGTTTTTGTTTTTCATTTATTTTCTTATCACTATTCACAATAAGTATTTCTTCTCCAGGCATGATTCCCACATCTTTAGGTAGACTAAACTCATTTATGCCACTTGCATTAAAATACAAAGTTTTATCGTCTAATTCAACTAACAATGCGCCACTCAGTGTCTTAACTATTCCGCTACAACTTTGTGAATATAATTTAGTGATTGCATAAAACTTATCCACTTCTTTAGTTTCTTCTTTAATAATAATTTTCTTAGGTTTTATAACTTCTATATTAGGTAAATCAAATATACTAATTTGTCCTTCGATGAAACATTCACTTTTCATATTCATCCTTTCAATATTTTTAATCTGTTTTAGTTCTTTTGTTCATAAAAAACAAATAAATTTTATCTATTTATGTAATGTTAAGCATTTATCCATATATCATTTATGAAAACAAAATGAAGGAGGTTAAAACTATGGCTGTAACTAAAACTATCGACTCAGTTTCTCTTAGTATCGAGGTTCAAAAAGCTCTAGATAAAGCTGGCGACCCAATTTATACCAAAAAAACTTTCTCAGGTATAAAAACAGATGCTACACCTGATAATGTATATGCTGTTGCAGATGCAATTAAAGGTGTTATGGAAGCTAACACTAGAGATTACTTTATCAACGAATCTTCTAGTTTAGCAAATGCTTAGGATCTTATTTTTAGGTAAATTTTAAAGATTGGAGGTAAATTAAATGGAATATTCTTTATCTATGACTTTTTTAACTGTAGCTGGTGAAAAAAGTACTTTAAGTGTTTCTGGAGTTAAACCTACTCTTACCAAAGATGAGGTTAACGCACTTATGGATACTGTGATTGCTAAAAATGTTTTCAAAACTAATTCTGGTGATTTAGTTAAGAAATCTGGTGCTCAAGTTACTCAACGACAAGTTACTAAATTTGATGTAGCTTAGTTTTGAGTAACATTATAGAAGCTTGTCTTTATATGATAAGCTTCTATTTTTTTGTATTTTCTTCATTAAGTAATTTGATTCATGGCTCTCTAATCTTTCTTCCTATGAAATCTATACCCTTCTGAAATACCATGGTTTTTATATTAATTTTAGTTTCTCCACTAGGTACAGTATACTTTTGTTCCAATATGCGAAAATAACCAGAATCTACAAACTGTTGATAAGGAATATTATTTTTATCCAAGACTTTCTTTTCTCTTAATAATGAAAATAGTCTATTTCTTCCCATCCCCTTAATTCCAAGAACCTTTGCAACATATCCCATTTCGATACTGTCTTTGGAGCCTGCAACATCATCATAAAATTGTCCTTTAGGCTCTAATAACTTTACTTTATTTTCGGCTTCAACCCTTGCTTTTTTCTCTTCCTTTAATTTTGTAGCTGCAGCAATAAGTAAATCTGGATTATCTAATAGTTCATCTGTAGCATACATTCCAGTTTTTCGTATGCTAGGCAATACCTCATCAAAAATCCATGCTTCAAACCTTTCTGCTCCAGGTAATTCAGATTTAGCGGCTAAGCGATATATATCTCCTTCAGGAATTACACTCATTTCTACATTTTGGATAGAATCAGTTCCGTCTCTTCTCTTTCCGGTAACTACCCCTACTCCGTGTTTCACGGACCCCCTACAATGTCTTGAAATTGCATCATTAGGCTTTTTATACCCTAAAGCTTTTGCTATATCAATCCCAACGGCATAATCTTTATTATTAATTTTTAACCATCTTATTTCTCCAAATCTTTCATCTTTGAAAATTAGTAAACCTCCCATTTTACTTATCCCCTTTCCTAAGAATTTTATCTTTTTAATACTTCAATAATATAAAATATTCATTCCATATTAACTTATTTTATAATCTTTAGATTTGGCTTATTAGCTTCTTTTTTATAATCTTCACTGAACTCATTAATAAAATAATCAAAATTGCATTTGACATACAATAAACCCTTTCTTTCATTCCAGCTTAAAGCATATATCTTATTTATTCTGATTTTTGTATCTTGATTATATATTGTCCATCCATCTCTCCACATACCAACTGGTGGAATATCACTATATAAATTGAAAGGTATATTTTGATCTAAATTTCTTATACAACCTTTTTCATTCATACTAAAATAAAGACATCCATCTTCATTTCTGTTCGTGCTTTTTCCCTGACATTCTCCACCATGCTTATAATTCCTCTTGCAATATGCGCATTCCAAGCGGTTAGGTAACTCTTTCGGCCTGTTCATTCTAATTCTGTCCTAAAGTCTTTCTGCAGCCACTACAAACAAGTACATTATTAAATTCACTTACATCTTTATCACTTCCACAAAATATACATCCCTTACTGTATTTCCTCAAAACTATATCATTATTAACCTTAGTTATTTCGATTGGATCCCCTTCATTAATACCTAACACTTTTCTTATTTCCTTTGGTATTACAACCCTTCCCAAGTTATCAAGATTTCTTACTATCCCCGATGCTTTCATTTAAACAACTTCCCTTCATAATTTAGCTTTGTTTAATTCTCAAAAAATTCATTTTCATGCGAAATTTACTCTGTAATTGTTTATTGTGAATTGTGCAGTGTGCATTGTAAATTTACTTAAGCCTATAATTATTCCTAATATCCTTCTCAATTTCTACCACATAATCTTTTGACATTTCATATATTCTTGAAGAAACCCCCTCATCAAAAGCTAATAATCTATCAATAGAAAATTCGCTGCTGACTATAATAGGTAGGAAATTAAGATACCTATAATTAATGATTTCAAACATAATATTCACGTCGGTTTCATTGACCTTTCCTTTAAAGAGGTCGTCAATCAAAAGGACCTCGCATAATTGATACTTTGAAATTGTCCTAGTATAATATTCTTCATCAATCATGTTTTGTTTTATCTTTGTGATCACATCACGATAAGGCATGTACACTACTTTAATCCTTTGTTTTAAAAAGTTTAATGCAACAGCAATACTGCAGTGCGTTTTACCGCTACCAACCTGACCGCATAATAAAATGCTATTGCGCCTATTGTTTCTAATTTCATCAAAATCAGTACAATAAGCTGCAGCAGTATCCTTCATCCTTTGGGACGCCTGATTCCACACTACAAAACTAGAAAAAGTAAGTTTACTTTGTTCAACATTGATTCCTGAATACTTCCACTCACTTTTTAGCTTTTCTATTTTCCTGCATTCACAAGCTACAGCAAGAGGCTGCATGTGTTCCTGCTTAATAAGTATCCATCCGGTATCGCAGCATTTGTTACACCTATATGAGGTTTGCTTCAATCCTCTTTCTTTCAGCTTCTGTAAGTTTTCGTGGTTCCTTTGGCTTGAATCCTGCAAATTCATTTTTATCTGCTGTGTTACTCTTTCCAGTACTTCTAAACCCATTTTTCTTTACCTCCATATGATCTTCTGGATACCCATCTCTCCTCCAGTTTTTTAGCACTCCAATTGCATACTTTATGTCAGGACAATTTTTCTCAAAACCAACATCCATAGCCATCTTAACCAACTTTTCTCCATGGATATCAATAGCTGATCTAAGTGCAACATAATCGCACCCTCCTGGTTTTCCTGTTATTTTTTCATGATACTGCATAAGCTCAATTGCTTTAAGATTTATATCATCCTCTGCTACAGATTCACTTTTAGTATTATTATGTTGCTCAAAGAGACTTGACTGACTTACATCTTCATCACAAGTATTCTTTTTACTCTCTATATTTTTATCTTTATCTATCTCTTTTTTCTTATTCTTTTTCTTATTCTCTATCTCTTTCTTATTCTGTTGCGTTACTGTAACGTTACTTTTATTTTGCGTAACGTTACTAGTATTTTTAGTAACAATACAGTTATTATCAGCAGTTTCTATAATGCTATTGCTGATATCTTCATTATTATTAGCAATTTCCGAACTTATATCACTAGCTGCTTCATCAGTATCAGTATTTGCATAAGCTTCTTCCCTCGTTTCTAAATTCTCTAATGGTTCATTTTTATCAAGAGCTTTATTCTCTTCTGAGATATCATTATCTTTTGAATTTTTCTTTTCTTTTAAATCTCTAGCTTCTTCTAATTCCTCATTTTCATTTAGATCTATGCTTTCTTCTGAAGCTTCACTTTCATAACTTTCTTGAACATCACTTTTACTAACCTTCTTCTCCCATTTTTTCTTTTCTCTATGATTCTCAGCTCTTTTTCTATTTTGTTCACGAACTTTTTCCATTCCTTCTATATTTTGATACTTGTCCCAGTTTACAATTCTAATTACTTTATCAGGAGCTATTTCAATCATTCCAAATTTAGATAGAACTCTTAATGCAAGTTTAATGGCATCTATTGGTCTGGAAAATAATATAGCTAACATATTTGCAGTAAGAGGCTTTCCCTCTGATAAAAATATTTCACCATTAGCATTAAGCTTTCCACCTAGTAAAAGTATTCTTATCCACACATAATGGATTGTATCCCTTTCTTTCATTGCATCTATTAATTTCATTTTTTCATCATCAGGCATACAAGTAGCTAATTTAATCCATTTAATATCTGCCATTATTTTTCACGCTCCCATAAATAAAATTTTCTAAATCTTTCAAGTCCATCCCAGGATGGATTTATTCCAATTGAATTACAAACATATACGTAACATTTTAAGATTTTAAAATTCACCCTTCTTCCCTCATTTAGTAATACCTTATTTTATTAGAATTCCCTTATGTGCCTTTCCCCTTTTCCCCTTTTCAAAGTCATAATAAATACACTCTTCAAGTTGCTTAGCCGGAAAGCTTTCTCCTAGCATTTGGATGCATACTTTTGTATCCCTTTGATAATTCTTTAATATTTCTATTAAGTCATTAGCTGTTAATCCTTCAAATTTTCTAATCAATCTAAATCCCCTCTTTCTAAAATCGTTAACTATATCCATAAAAACGAATTTATTCTGTTATTCATTTCTATCAAAAGTTAATTCTTTAATATCTTCTAAGTTAGATAAATCCTTTCCATTGCTCTCTTCTAGAAACTTCATTAATTCTGTTCTGGTTATCTTTAGACTTCCAAGCTTTAATCCTCGTATCACATTATTCCTTAATAGATCATACACAGAATTTCTATTAACTTTTAATAACTCTGCTGCTTCAGACACAGTATATAAAACTGGCTCCATCCTTATCCCCCTATTCTCATCTCAATAATTCATCCCTCACAAATTTACTTCACATTACAAGTGCTATTTCACTCCCACTTAACAAAAAGATCGTATCTATAATTTTCTACTTAATATTAAGCGTTTCTATCAGTTTTCATATTGTTAAATTCATCAATAATAAATAGTTCTTCTATTGTTTTCCCAAAAAATTTCGAAATAAATTTAGCCTCTGTTACACTAAAATCAGATTTACCATTTATTTTGTAATTTAAAGCACTTCCAGTTATTTTAAGTTTTTCAGCTAATTCCTGTTGAGTAATTCTTTTTTCTACCATAAGGCCTTTTAATTTACTATACATACCTCATTCTCCTTTTTAATTATTTAATCTTAATTGGCTATCGATTAAATTTTCATTATGATAATTATTTTCCACCGATTATCATTTAGATAATTTAGTTACATTATAAATTAGCATTTAGATAATTTCAACATGTTTTACTTAATTTAATAAAATTTATTTTTTCTTTTAGTTAATTTGATGTTTATTAATTAGCAAATAGTTTATAATATAGGTTAGTGAATTGCATATAGTGTATAGGGGGGTGATAATATGAGTAAATTTCCTATTAGGCTTAAAGAACTTCGTGAAGAGAAAGGGTTATTAGGTAAAGACTTTGCTAAAATTATGAGCGTGGAACCTGCAACAGTAACTAATTGGGAAAAGGGAAATAGATTTCCTAAGGATGATGTATTAATTAAAATTGCTGACTATTTTGACTGCAGCACTGATTATCTTCTAGGCCGAACTGATGATAAACTTTCAAAAGTATACTCTGGGACATTGCATAATCAAACTATAGAAATTGAAATCGATAAAGGATTTCCTCATGAACTAACTGCTGAAGAGGTTCAAAACATAATTAAGCAGTTAGATGCCGTGGGTTTAGATGTGAACAAACTAATTGAAAACTCTAAAAAGAAATAAAGTACAAAGAAAAACTGTAGAAACTATCTATAGTTTTTTATTTGTTTTTTATACTATTTTTGAGTTTAATATATTAAATATTTATGCCTTCTCCTAAAAAACCAAAAAAATATTCCAAAATATTGAAATTAATTTTACATAATGTTATAATTTTCCTTAGAACAAGGGTTCGCTTTATGTTAGGGGGAGATTTTAATGTTGTGGAAATATATTTTGAAGATAAAACTCAATAATGAAATCGTTTATAAAAGGGATATAGGCGAAAATGAGAATTTCATACATAAGAATGATGAAGAGTTATCAAGTATAAATAATGCAAATTGCGAAACAATAGCTAACGTGGAGGTGTTAAAACATGGAAGGAAGCGTTAGAAAGAAAGGTAACAAATGGTACTATAGTTTTGAAGTAGGAAAGGAGAATGGAAAAAGAAAAAAGATTGAACGTGCAGGAGGATCTACAAAAAAAGAAGCACTAGAATCGCTAAGAAAGGCAATCATTGAATTTGAAAATGCAGGCAGTTATATAGATGAAAGTAATATTAGCGTTAGTGACTATTTTGACTATTGGTTTAAAGAGTATGTTTTGCTTAATTGTAAACCTAATACTCAAAAAGGTTATAAAAGATTAATTAATAATCATATAAAACCTCAAATAGGAATATATCAATTAAAAAAAATTACTCCTGCAAAACTACAAGAATTAATCAATCTAAAATATAGAAATGGTTTTAGTAAAAACTACTTAAGTAATTTATATGGAGTACTAAGTGGAGCTTTTAAAAGTGCAGTATATCCATATCAATTAATAAAAGAAAATCCTATGTTGTTTGTTAAAACACCTAAATATAATAAATTAAATAACAAGCAGGACGATCTAAAAATAATAACACTTGAGCAATTCAATACTATATTAAAAAGATTTCCTTATGGTAACAACATGCATATCCCTCTTCAAATAGGATTTCATACTGGAATGAGGGTTGGAGAGGTTATGTCTCTAACTTGGGATTGCATAGATCTTGAAGCTAAAACTATTAAAGTTGAAAAAGTATTATACTTGAATGAATTTAATAAATGGGTGTTCGGTACACCTAAAACCTATAGCAGTTATAGGACCATCAAAATCGGTGATACTTTAACTTCTCTTTTAAAAAGATTTCATATAGATCAAAAGACAAATAGGTTACGCTATGGCGAATATTACACTAAACATGATTATGATTTTGTTTGTTTAAAAGAAAATGGTGATCTATTAACTACAAACAGCATTAAATATTTAAGTAGAGTTGTAAATTATGAATTAAATATCCAATTTAAATTCCACTCATTAAGACATACTCATGCGACTATGCTATTAGAAGCTGGCGCAAATATAAAAGATATTCAGGAAAGACTTGGTCATAGCACCTCTTCAATTACAATGGATGTCTATTCTCATGTTACTAACAAAATGTCAAATAACAGCGTTAATATTTTTGAAAATATAATAAGCATGCAACTTCCGACCAACTAAATCTCCCGTCGGAAGAATGTCGGAAGTCGGAAGTCTTTGAGCTTATATTATTTTAAAGAATGGCTCTATCTCTTAGTTAGTAACGCGACAGTTTCCACATGTTTAGTATTTGGAAACATGTCTACAGGCTGTACTTCTATTGTTTTAAATCCCAACCCTTCTAAATGTTTTAAATCTCTTGCTAAAGTGCTAGGATCACATGATACATACACTACTCTTTTAGGCTTAGCTTCTCCTATCGCATTTAGCAAATTGATATCACATCCCTTTCTTGGGGGATCCACAACTATTATGTCAGGTTTGATTCCATTTTTTATTAACTCTGGAATCACTTCTTCAGATTTTCCCACATAAAATTTCGAGTTGTCTATTCCATTTATTTCTGCATTATCTACTGCATTATCTATCGCCTGTTTTACTATTTCAACTCCATAGACTTTTCTTGCATTCTGAGATAAGAATAATGTTATTGTACCAGCACCGCAATATGCATCAAAAACAATCTCGTTTCCGCTTAAATCTGCATATTCCAAAGCTTTATTATAAAGTACTTCTGTTTGAATAGGATTTATTTGAAAGAAAGATAATGGCGAAATATTAAATTTATATTTACCTATATAATCAGATATATAATCCTGCCCCCACAAAGTTATACACTTGTCACCGAGAACTAAACTATTATTTTTAGTATTTATATTCTGAATTATTCCCTTTAAATTTTTAACCTCTAACCTAATATCCTTTATCAGTTCTTCTTTCTTAGGAATTTCCTTATCGGTAGTAATCAAAATTACCATAACCTCATTAGTTTTAAAACCCTTTCTCACCATTACATTTCTAATTAGTCCTTCACTAAAAAACAAATTATCTTTCCTAGCAGGTAATATAGAATACTTTTTCATCCAATTTCTTATTATTTTTATGATTTTATCAGTTTCTTCATCTTGAATTAGACACTTATCCATATCAACTACTTCATGTGTTTTTTCACTAAAAAAGCCCATTGAAAGTTCATTGTCTGTCAATGCAATTGAATATATTCCTTTATTTCTATATCTGTAAGGAAATTTCATCCCTATAGTACTTTTAACTATATCCCCCGATAATCCACCAATTCTTTCTATGCAATCCTTAACTCTATTGTATTTAAATTTTAATTGTGAATCGTAATTAGAATGCATTAGAGTACAACCGCCGCATTTTTCATAATACCCACATTGAGGCACAATTCTTTCGTCACATTTCTCTACTATATCTATAAGCTTTCCATAAGAATAATTCTTTTTATTCTTGATTATTTCTGTCTTTACAGTTTCCCCTATTAAAGCTCCTGGTATAAATATTGGATATCCATCTATCTTTGCAACACCCTCACCTTCATATCCTAAGGAATCTATTTTTACAATATACTCTTTATTTCTCTCTAACACATGTACACATCCTTCATTGTTAGTATCATTTCTTAACTATAATTTTCAAATTAATATTTAAAAATACTTTCTACATTTTATCATATCTTATTCATTTATTTAAGATATTTATAAATTCTTATATACGATTAAGAACAAACCCTAAACTATTAAATTCTCATTTATAATGAATATTATATTTAGATTTAACATTTGAATAATTCCCCATAAAAATCAAATAATTTGCTCATGCTAGAATTTGTTTTGTCAGGTAATAAATAATTAATGATAATTATGATATCTCAATTTAATCAACCTCTTAGTGCCATTAAATCATATAATTTTCCTAAAATAAAAAAAGAGCACCTTGCGGTGCTAATACAGAATCAGTTGCCATTTAATTCCATAATCATTAAATTATTATTTCTCTTTTAGAGCAATAATATACATTATATATTAAATATCATATTTTTAAATGTTAATTTTTTGTTAACTTTATATATTCTTTAAAATTTGATTACATACTTATTATCTTGAGTGCACGTATATAGTATTTTATGTTTAACGATTATTTAAAACCTTCCATTTTAAAAAATCGCAGGCGACTGTGGTTAAGTTCCGCATTGTGCTTCGCACTCTTTTCATATGTGTAGATTTTTTTCACGCATCTGCCTTTTCGAACGCATGTGAGAAAAATCTGCACATCAGAAATAGCAGCTCTGCTGCATATAAGAACATTTTATGCAGGCGAATAAGATTTCTTTTTTTATTCTTTTTAAAATACCAAAACTATTTAATCAACCTTTTTTATGTTATCCACAGATTTTACTTGAATATAAATTCCTAAAGAATAAAAAAGGACTTTGGTAAGATTCCTACCAAAGTCCCTTTATATATATTAAAAAATTATGTTTCAAATATTATTTTACTTCGCTAATCTTTAAAAGATTTGTTGCACCAACTTGGTCTACAGGAACTCCAGCTGCTAATACAACTATATCTCCTGATTTAACAAATTCATTATTTTTAGCTATTTCAACTGATCTTTCTAACATTTCATCAGTAGATTCCATTTTATCAGCAACTACTGGATATACTCCCCATGAGAATGCTAATTGTCTAGCAACTATTGGATCTGGAGTAACAGCTATAATTGGGCATTCTGGTCTACATTGAGAAATTCTCTTAGCAGTTGCACCAGTTTGAGTTGAAGTAATTACTGCTGCTGCTTCTAATTCATTAGCTGCATTACTAGCTGCTCTTGAAATAACTCCTGCTATAGCTGGAATATGTGTTTTAGCTTGAGAAACTGCTACTTTATATTCTAAAGATTTTTCAGTTTCTTCAGCAATCTTAGCCATTGTAGCTACAGCTTCTACTGGATAATCTCCATTAGCACTTTCTCCTGATAACATGATTGCATCAGTACCATCTAAGATAGCATTAGCAACGTCTGAAACTTCTGCTCTTGTTGGTCTTGGATTTCTCATCATAGAATCTAACATTTGAGTTGCAGTTACAACTGGTTTACCAGCTGCTTTACATTTTTTGATGATCATCTTTTGAACTGCTGGAACTTGTTCTATTGGAATTTCAACACCAAGATCTCCTCTAGCTACCATTATAAGGTCTGAAGCTTCTAAGATTTCATCTAAGTTATCAACACCTTCTTGGTTTTCTATCTTTGAACAGATAAGGATTCTTTCTCCACCATTTGCATCAAGTATTTCTCTGATAGTCTTTACATCAGATGCTTTTCTTATGAATGAAGCAGCTATCATAGTAACTCCAACTTCACAACCGAAGATTAAATCTGATTTATCTTTTTCAGTAAGAGCTGGTAATTGGATTGATACTCCTGGTACGTTAACTCCTTTATGAGTTCCAACGAATCCAGTGTTTTGAACTTCACACTTAATAGCGTTACCTTCAACAGATTTAACAGTTAATCCTACTAAACCATCATCTATTAAAATTGTATTTCCTGGTTTAACATCATTTGCTAGTCCTGCATATGTAACTGAACATTTAGTAGTATCACCAACTACATCCATATCTCCAGCATATACTGTAAATTCAGAACCCTTAGCTAATTCAACTTTCTTTGGTTCAAATTTACCAGTTCTTATTTCTGGTCCTTTTGTATCAAGAATTATTGCAATTTCTCTATTTAACTTCTTTGATAGTTCTTTAACTTTCTTAATTCTTCCACCGTGTTCTTCATGGTCTCCATGTGAAAAGTTATGTCTTGAAGCATTCATTCCTGAAAGAACAACCTTCTCTAATATTTCCATATCTTCACTTGCAGGGCCAATAGTACAAATCATTTTAGTTTTTCTCATTAAACTAACACTCCTCTTTCTTCGATTAGGCACATAAAATAAAATAATGTTACAAATATGCAAAATAAGCAAGCATGTTGATTCATTATTTTTTGATTGTACCTTATTTATAAAATTTATATAAATAAACTATAAGCTAAATTATTATGATAATACTTGAGCAATATCATAAAGTTCTTTATCAAATTTGCTTTCCATATCAAGAGCTTCATCTATATCTTGGTCTATTATTTTATTATCTCTAATTCCTATTACTCTTGAAGTTCCACCTTTTAATAATACTTCTATAGCCTTTGCTCCCATTCTTGAAGCTAAAACTCTATCTGTAGCAGTAGGACTTCCTCCTCTTTGAATATGACCTAAGATTGTTGCTCTTGTTTCAATTCCAGTTACTTCTTCAACGTACTTTGCAAGTTCAAATGCTCCTCCAATTCCTTCTGCAAGCATTATTAGATTATGCATTTTTCCTTTATTTTTACCTTCTAAGATAGTTCTACAAAGTGCATCTTTATCAAATTCCATTTCAGGAATTATAATTGCTTCTGCGCCTCCGCAGATACCTGCATATAAAGATAAATCTCCGCAGTCTCTACCCATAACTTCTACAATTGAAACTCTTTCATGTGAAGTTGAAGTATCTCTAATTTTATTTATAGCATCTACAACGGTATTTAAGGCTGTATCAAACCCTAAAGTGAAGTCTGTGTAAGCTAAATCATTATCAATTGTTCCTGGTAAACCTATTGTTTTAATTCCAAGCTTTGATAATAATTTTGCACCCATAAATGAACCGTCTCCACCTATAACTACTAGAGCTTCAACACCATAAGCTTGTAATATTTTTGCAGCCTTTTTTCTTACTTCTTCATTCTTGAATTCAGGACATCTAGCAGTTCTTAAAATTGTTCCACCTCTTTGGATTATATCAGATACTGAATTTCTATCCATGCTGAATAATTCTCCATTAATAAGTCCACTATAACCTCTTTGTACTCCCATAACTTCAATTCCGTTATGAAGCGCAGTTCTTACTACTGCTCTAATTGCAGCATTCATGCCTGGTGCATCTCCACCACTTGTTAACACAGCTATCTTTTTCATAATATATATTTCCTCCTTAAAATACCGCAAAGGGACCTTAAATGACCCTTGTGTACATAATATAACCATAATTTATTAATCAAGAATTATTGTACATAAATTTGAACCAATTATCAATGATATTTAACCATTTTCTGATATTATTCTAAAATAAATGTCTAAATTTTATGAAAAATTTCACAATACAAATAATTTGAAAATTATTTTACTGAATTTATGACTATACACCGCTAAATATCATATTTTTTCATATAAGCTATCTTCATTTATAACAAGGATAGTAACTGCATTTTTATAATAGTTTTAGTGTTATAAAACAATGAACGTAATTTGTCTTCTCTATTATAACCAATAATCGATAAATTTATATAAAATAATATAATTTTTGTGATATTAATTTTTGTAATATTTTTCATTTGTATATTTACTAAATTTTTAATCACATCTCGTTTCTAATTATGAATCTAATACTTTAACATTCTCATCTCCTAAAGTTTGTCTCAATAAATTCATAACATCACTATCTAGGGAAATCCATCTATCTCTTGGCACCCTAAACTTTTGTTTTCCTTTGCTCTCAAATATATAAATAGGCGTATCTCCAATATATTCCTTTATCAATAATTCTTTTAATTTTTTACTTAAGACAGTAGCTGCCACCTTATCATCGACTCTTAAATATACTTTTGAAGTATTGACCTTCTCTAAAGGTTCTATACTTTCACAAATAAGTTTTGGTGGTTCATCTTCTTTCAAACTTAATCTTCCTTTAACTATTACCAAACTATCTGTTACGCATAATTCTTTTACTTTCTCCAAAGTTTTAGGGAACACTATTACTTCAATCGTTCCAGTTAAGTCTTCAAGTTTTAGGAATGCCATTATAGAATTATTTCTTGTTACCTTCTGATTAACACTAGCAAGTATTCCTCCAAGGATTACTCTATCATTATCTTGTAAGGCATCCTGCCTGTTAAACATATTAATTTCACCCATATCGCTCTCTAGAGAATCATCTAAGGTTTCCTGTACTAAAAATATTTTAGAAATCTCATTTGTTGTCTGCATTTTCAGACTTTGAGCATAGTCATCTAGGGGATGCCCAGTAATATAAAGTCCCGTCATCTCCTTTTCCATAGCTAATAAATTACGCTTAGTAAATTCCTTAATATTAGGATAGTTTACTTCTGGATTCTTTAATTCTTCACTTGCAAATAAGCTTATTTGCCCATCAATATTTCTTCTCTTATCACTAGATATATTATCAATTAATTTTTCATGAACAGCTAACATCTTAGATCTAAAAACATCAAAATCATCTAGAGCCCCAGCCTTTATTAAACATTCAACTGCACGCTTATTTATTGATGATGGATCCATTTTATTTATAAAATCAACTAACGATTCAAATTTACCCTTTTCTTCTCTTGCTTTCACTATGCTTGCTACAACATTAGTTCCAACATTCTTTATAGCCGCTAATCCAAATCTAATCTTGTTCTCTTTAACAGTGAATTTTGAAAAACTTTCGTTTATATTAGGTGGTAAAACTTGTATTCCAAGTTCTTCTGCTATGCCGATATAGTATGCTACCTTTTCACTGATTCCCATGATTGAATTAAGCATTGCTGCAATCATCTCTACTGGATAGTACTTCATAAGATATGCTGTTTGATATCCAACAACTGCATATGCCGCTGCATGGGATTTATTAAATGCATACGAAGCAAAGTCCATCATAGAATCGAAAATTTTATTAGCTATTTCCTCTGAAATTCCATTTCTCACGCATCCTGGTACTATTACTTCATCATTTTCAACAATACCATGAATGAAATTTTTTCTTTCTTCCTCCATGACTTTATGTTTTTTCTTTGACATAGCTCTTCTAACCATATCACTACGTCCCATGGAGTATCCAGCTAAATCTCTAACAGCCTGCATTACTTGTTCCTGATATACTAAACATCCATACGTAACACCTAATATAGGCTCTAATTCTTTAGTTAAATACGTAACTTTTTCTGAATTTTTCTTTCCTTCTATGTATCTAGGAATTTCAGCCATAGGCCCTGGCCTATAGAGCGATATTCCCGCAATAATATCTTCCAATGAATCAGGTTTTAATTCCTTCATGAATGAAGTCATTCCTGGCGATTCAAGCTGGAACACTCCAGCAGTCTTACCTTCCCCTATCATTTTATATACTTCTTTGTCTTCAAAATCTATTTTATCTAAATCAATATCTATCTTTCTATTTTCTCTAATCATATTAATAGCATCATTCATAACCGTTAACGTTCTAAGTCCTAAGAAATCCATCTTAAGTAGCCCAAGCTCTTCTAATGTTGTCATCCCAAATTGGGTTACTATCATTTCTTCATTCTTCTGTAATGGAACATATTCAACTAATGGCTTTGATGCTATAACAACACCAGCAGCATGAGTAGAAGAATGCCTTGGAAGTCCCTCTAAATCCTTTGAAACATCTATTAACGCCTTTACTCTTTCATCTGTATCATAGGCTAATTTAAGCTCTGGATTTAAGTCTAACGCCTTCTCTATAGTTATTCCAAGCATTGTTGGTATCATCTTAGCTATTCTATCAACCTCTGCATAACTATAATTCATAGCTCTTCCAACATCTCGTATACATAGTCTAGCTGCCATTGTACCAAACGTTATTATCTGCGAAACATTACTTGCTCCGTACTTCTCAACTACATAATCAATGACTTCTTGTCTTCTTTCATAACAAAAATCACTATCTATATCTGGCATGGATACTCTCTCTGGATTTAAGAAACGTTCAAAGATTAAACTATACTTAATCGGATCTATTTTTGTAATTCCTAACGTATATGCAACTATTGAACCTGCTGCGGATCCTCTACCTGGCCCTGTAGGTATTCCACTTTCATAGGAAAATCTAACAAAATCCCATACAATTAAAAAGTAGTCAATATATCCCATTTGCTTTATTACTTGAAGCTCATATTCTAATCTATCAACATATTCTTTAGCTTCTTCATAATTTGCTACTACTTCTTCAATTTTACTATAGTCCAAACTCTGATTTCTAAGATTTTCAAATACACTATATCTATCTATCAGACCTTTATAGCAAGTATCTCTAAGATATTCATAAGGATCTTGACCTTCTTCTAGCGGAAATTTTGGAAGCTTAGATTCGTGAAACTTATATTCATAGCTACACTCATTGGCTATCTTAATGGTATTCTCCAAAGCCTCAGGAATATAGGAAAACATATCCCACATTTCATCTGCTGATTTTAAATAAAACTGATCTGAAGGATATCTTCTTCTATGAGGATCATCAATGGTTTTAGCTGTTTGTATACACATTAGTACGTCATGTGATCTAGAATCTTCCTTGCTTATGTAGTGAACATCATTAGTAGCAACTAGTGGTATACCAGTTTCATTAGATAACTTTATATTTTCTTCATTTACTCTCTTTTGTTCTTCCATTCCATGATTTTGTAACTCAATATAAAAGTCACCATTAAAAATTTCTTTGTATGTTAAGGCTGTCTCTTTTGCTTTTTCATAATTGCCTTTAAGATGGTAAGATTGTACTTCACCACCTAAACATGCACTCAAAGCAATTAATCCTTCACTATGTTTTCTTAAATATTCATAATCTATTCTGGGCTTATAATAAAATCCTTCAATAGATGCAACTGATACTATTTTCATTAGATTTTCATATCCAATTTGATTCTTTACTAATAAAACCAAATGATAAGTTGAATTCTCTTTGTCTGGCTGCTTTATATGTCTAGACTTTGGTACGACATAAACTTCACATCCTAAAATAGGTTTTATATCATTTTCTTTTGCTGCCTTATAGAAATCTACAAGCCCATATAAAACTCCATGATCAGTAATAGCAATACTCTTCATGCCTAATTCTTTTGCCTTCTTCATGAGCTTTCCTATTTTTCCTGATCCATCAAGTAAACTATATTCTGTATGCAAATGTAAATGACAAAATTGTTTTTCTTCCATTATCCTCACCTCCTCTTTAAATTAACAGTTAATTTATAGTTTAAAATTTACAGTTTCTTTAGAATTTTTCTAACTAAACTATAAATCTTAAACCATATGTTATTTAGAAATCTAAAGTTTTACTGCCTTCCATATATGGCCCTATAACCTTTTTAACTTTTTCAACATGAAATTCGTTCACGTCATAAGATAAATAATCTTCCTTGTTATCAAATCTTGTTATAATTCCAACATCATAACTTCTATCACTTTTTATTACATCTACCCCTACTTCTAGCTGCTTTAATTCCTTGATCATTCCATTCATAGATAATAAAGTCTTTTCTACAAATTTCAAATTTTCTGTTGTTGGCTCTTTCAATTTAAATAATACAATATGTGTAAACATAATATCCTCTCCCTTTAATTTTATTATTTGCTTGTTCGTAATTCCTCTGCTATCTTTTCTATCTTTCTTAATCTATGATTTATTCCCGATTTTCCTACTGGAGGATCTAGCATTTCTCCTAATTCCTTCAGAGATTCATCTGGATAATTCAATCTAAGCTCTGCAATTTCTCTTAAATTATCTGGCAATCTTTGCAGCCCAATCTGTGATTGGATAAGTTTTATGCTTTCAACCTGCCTTACAGCTGCATTTACAGTTTTAGAAAGATTCGCTGTCTCACAATTCACAAGTCTATTTACATTATTTCTCATTTCCTTCATTATTCTTATATTTTCAATCTCTAAAAGCGATGAATGAGCTCCTATTACATTAAGCAAATCTACTATTTGTTCTCCTTCTTTGATATATACTATGAAACTATTTTTTCTCTGTATAACCTTGGAATTTAAACTGAAAGTATTGATTAAATTCGATAAATCTTTTGCATATTCTTCACTATGAGTTACAAATTCTAGATGATAAGTTTTTTCTGGATTACTTATGCTTCCTCCGCCGATAAATGCGCCTCTTATATATGCTCTTTTTATATCTTCATCTTTAAAAATATACTCCTCTATTCTATAATCTAAGCTCATTATTCCATCAATTTCTTTGAGTATTCCTGTATCGCTTAATAGTCCCCTAACACCCATTTCTTCAGAAATTACTACCATATAGATATTATTCTTCTTTAAGGAGTTACTCTTTTTCACCATTAACTTTGAATGTATATTAAAGTGATCCTTTAAAAGTGTAAAAATCAATCTAGCACTAGCTGGGTTTTCTGTGGTCATTTTAAAACTAAGTCCACTTCCACTAAAAGCTAATGTACCACTAACCTTCATAATAGCCGATATTTCTGCTAACGCCTCTTCTTTCGAAATATCTATATATCTGCATATCTCTCCTTTAACTTTAGATGAAAATGACATTCTGTTTCCTTCCTTATCTATAAATTTTCTTATAGTTTATAATTAATCAATTACTTTTCCTTTTTCTTCTCTGACTCTTTCCTTAATACGTTGCGATAAATACATATATTCAATTATCTTTTTCTTATCATATAAAAGTTTCTTTTCCATTATTGTATCTACTAATATTTCTGCCAACTTATCTGAATCGTGCTTTATCAATCCATTTTTTACTTTCACTAAATCGTCTCCAACTATTTTTACACCTAGACTATTAATGTCTTCTCTATCTAATTTAACAAGCTCCGCATCATCTTTTTGGTATTTTTCTTTTAATTCCTCTGTTATTTCTCCTGTATTAGCAATTACATAATCAACAATATCTTTTCCACCATATTTGAATAAAACCTTTAAGTGGTCTGACACTTTAAAACCTGTAGTCTCTCCAGGTTGAGTCATTATATTTGAAATGTATATTTTGATAGCACTACTCTTCCTAACTTCTTTTGCAATATCTTTAACAAGCAAATTAGAAGTTATACTTGTATATAAGCTACCTGGCCCCATTACTATAGCATCTGCTTCCTTTATAGCCTCTAATGCCTCTGGAAGAGCTTTTGCATTCTCAGGAACTATTTTTAGTTCTTCTATTCTAGATTTTTGTTCAATAGCTTCTTCTGGAATTTGCGATTCACCTTTTACTATATTACCATTTTGTAGTTTTGCAACCAATTGCATATTATCCAAAGTAACAGGTATAACTTTACCTGTTACAGCTAATACGGAACTCATTTTCTGAACTGCTTCCTCAAAATTGTCAGATATTCCAGCCATAGCTGCCAAGAATAAATTTCCAAAGCTTTGATTCTTTAACCTTCCATCAGCAAATCTATACTGAAGTAAATCCTCCATTATTGGCTCCGTATCAGCTAATGCCAAAATACAGTTTCTTATGTCTCCAGGAGGCAACATTCCTAAATCTTCTCTTAAATCTCCAGATCCGCCCCCATCATCTCCAACCGTAACTATTGCAGTTATATTTGATGTATAGTACTTCAACCCTCGAAGCATTGTAGATAAACCAGTTCCTCCACCAATTACAACTATCTTAGGACCCTTTACTAATAATCTTTTTTCATATATTAGACTTTCAATTTTTCTGCTATCTAGAGAAACTTTGATATAGCCTCTATTTACTAAAGCAATTATTGATTTCATCGTTTCAGTAATTGATATATATAAAACAAATATTCCTGTAATATTTAAAAACACATAAAAAACCTGGTAATATAAATTGTAAACCCTATGGTTAACTAGTTCTGTAAATCCAAATGATATTAATAATATTCCGAAAATACCAAACGCTAGCCATCGTTTCACTTTAATTCCAGCCTTAAGCCAATCTTTTATCCTCATAGCTTCTTTTCTCCTTTATGAAGATCTTCAGCTACATCTCTATGCTCTATTTTAGAATTATAGTTTTCTTTATTTAATCTTTCATAAACTTCATTTGCTATTGCGACTGAACGATGTCTTCCGCCTGTACATCCTATAGATATAATTAATTGACTCTTTCCTTCTTTTATATAATTAGGTATTAAATATTTTAACATATCTACTAACTTTTCTATAAAATTCACAGTCTCCTCTTGTTTTAAGACATAATCTTTAACTGGTTCATCATTACCAGAATACTGCTTTAATTCAGGTATATAAAATGGATTTGGTATAAATCTAACATCAAAAACCAAATCTGAATCCACTGGTATTCCATATTTAAACCCAAAGCTTAATACAGTAATTGATAATTGCTTTTCAGGATAAGTATGATCTCCATAATTCTTGTTTATTTTTTCTCTTAAATGCCTTATTTCGTATTTAGATGTATCAATGATAATATCAGCTATATTTTTAACTTCTCTTAATTTCTCTCTCTCCTGAGTAATCCCAGTCAAAACTCTTCCATCTGGAGATAATGGATGGCTTCTCCTTGTCTCCTTAAATCTCTTAATAAGCACTTCATCAGTTGCTTCTAGAAATAATATCTCGTATTTAAATTCATTTTTCTTTAAGTAATTTAGGGCTTCAAAAAAATCTTCAAAGAAAATTCCGCCTCTAATATCTATAACTAATGCTACTTTTTCAATATTTCCGCCACTTTGCGTGCATACTTCTGCAAACTTAGAGATTAACTTTGGTGGAAGGTTATCAACACAAAAATATCCTAAATCCTCCAATGTTCTTGTTGCTTGTGTCTTTCCTGCTCCTGATAATCCTGTAACAATAACAAATCTCATACTACACACTCCCTTTTGCCAAAGACGTCTTCTAGGCACAACTATTACTTCTAATTTACCTTAACATCAAAATTATATCACACTATTATAATTAAATCATAAAAAACCCAAAAGTCTCTAAACTCTTGAGTTTTATATAATTTAGTGTTTATTTACAGATATATTTAACATCTTCAACTTCTATTTTTATTTATATTTTCAAAACTAATATAGTCACTAAAATGCTTAATCTTCACCCCAAATTCTAACTTCAGGATATAAATCTACTCCAAATTGTTTTTTCACTTCATCCCTAACATGATATATTACATCTAATACATCCTTAGCTGTTCCGTTCTTACAATTAATAACAAATCCAGCATGCTTCTCCGAAACACACGCTCCGCCGATAGCAAATCCCTTTAATCCTGCATCCTCAATTAATTTTCCTGCGAAATAGCCTTCTGGTCTTTTAAATGTACTACCTGCTGAAGGATACTCTAACGGCTGTCTTTCTTCTCTTCTTTTAGTTAATTCATCAACTCTAGCTTGAATCTTTTCTTTATCGCCATTAACTAAATTAAAAGTTGCGCGTAATACTATATATCCCTTTTGCATAACTACAGACTGCCTATATCCTAAATTCAACTCTGATTTAGGAATTATTCTAATTTCTTGATTGTCATCAAGTACTTCTGCACTTTCAATAACAAATGAAATTTCTCCGTCATAAGCTCCTGCATTCATGAATACAGCTCCACCTACGCTACCCGGAATACCACAAGCAAATTGAAATCCTGCTAGTGATCCTTCTGTAGCTGCCTTCGAAACGTCTTTAAGTAATGCTCCACATTCTGCAATAATCTTGTTACCTATACATTCTATTTTATTGAGCTCGCATAACTTTATAACAACACCTCTAATACCACCATCTTTAACTAAGATATTAGACCCATTTCCTATTACATAAAATGGTATATTATTTTCTTTACAAATAGTAATAGTTTCTTTTACCTGTTGTATACTGTTTGGAGTTAAAAGTATGTCTACTGGTCCTCCAACTTTAAAGTATATATGTTCACTCATTTTCGCATCTAATTGAATTTGTGACTCTTCGTATAATTTGCTGAACAAATTCTTATATTCTCCATAGTGCTTCATGCCAAAACTCCTCAAACATTTATATTAATCTGCTTTTTGTTTACATGATATAGAATAATTTAAATATTAATCTAAGACAAGTAAATTTTTATTCCGTACTATTATAGCATAATTTATTTATTTTGTTCATGTTTTTAATATATATTCAAAAAATAACATAATGTATTTTAATTATACATCATTGGTACAATAATCTAAGGCTAAAAATTAGGTTGAGATACCCCAACCTGATTTCTTTTATTTTGTATTTCTAAAATACTCTAATACACTATTAGCTGCTTTCGTATCAATTGATTCTGTCTCAAGAAGTTCGTCTAATGTAGCTTTTTTAATATTATCGATACTTCCAAATTTCATTAAAAGAGACATTCTTCTCTTCTGCCCAATATTAGGTATATCATCTAATATTGAATGAAGCGTTCTCTTATCTCTTAAACTTCTGTGGTAAGTTATTGCGAATCTATGAACTTCATCCTGAATTCTTCTTATCATTTGCATCAAATTAGAATTTCTATTTATTATTAATTCATTATTATTATAAATAATCCCTCTAGTTGCATGATAATCATCTTTAACCAATCCACATACAGGTATATCTATTCCTAATTTCTCTAATACTTCAAGAGCTATATTAACCTGACCTTTTCCACCATCCATCATAATTAAATCTGGAAAATTCGAAAACTTTCCACTAGAAAATTTAATTTCTTTATTTTGAATCTCTTCGATCTCTTTTAATCCATGAGTGAATCTTCGGTCTAAAATTTCTCTCATACTATCATAATCATTAGCACTTTTTACAGTTTTTATACGAAATCTTCTATAATCGCTATTCTTAGCTTTACCATTCTCAAATACAATCATTGACCCAACGGAATCTACCCCTTGTATGTTGGATATATCGTAAGCTTCAATTCTAAGTGGTATACTATCAAGTTCTAATAATTCTTGAATTTCCTTTAGCGAAATCATATTAATCTCTTTATCTCTCAAAATCTTATCCTTAAATTGATCTAAAGTGACTTTCGCATTATTTTTAACTAGCTCCAACATTTCTTTTTTCTCGCCTTTTATTGGCACCTTAACGAAGACCCTTGAGCCACGCTTTATACTTAAAAATTCTTCCAAAGCTTCAATTTCATCACTTTCCGGAATGTATATATTCTTTGGAACTTTTGGTGTTCCTCCATAAAATGAAATTATAAATTGTGAAATTATTGTTGTATCTTCCTCATGGGAACTATTTTCAATCATAAAATGTTCTCTTCCAGTTATTTTTCCATCCCTTAAAAAGAATACTTGAATACAGCAATCTTTCTCATCTTTATAGATATTAATAAAATCTTCATCATTCTCTTGAGATTTAAACACCTTTTGTTTTTCTGCTATATTTTCTATAGCAATCATTTTATCTCTTAATGATGCAGCTTTCTCAAATTCTAAATTTCCTGATGCACTTTGCATTTCTTCTTTTAACTTATTTAGAAGGCTCCTATCCTTCCCACTTAAAACTTCCATTATTTCATCTATCATTTTTTTGTATTCAGTTTTAGAAATACGCCCTTCACAGGGTGCATTACATTTTTTTATATGATAATTTAAACATGCTCTTGTCGGCTTTTCGCCTTCTATAATAGATTTTTTACAAGTTCTTAATGGAAAAATTTTTCTAATCAAATTTATTGTTTCATGTACATCTCCTGCATTTGGATAAGGCCCAAAATACTTATTTCCATCCTTGGCATAATTTCTTGTTATAAAAACTCTAGGAAAATCCTCATTAGTAGTCACTTTTATGAATGGATAAAATTTATCATCCTTTAGTGAAATATTATATTTAGGGCTATACTTTTTTATTAGATTGCATTCTAATATTAGAGCTTCCATTTCAGAATCTGTCACTATGTATTCAAACTCAGCAATATTTTTAACCATTGCCTTTACTTTTTCCGAATGATTTTTAGAATTTTGAAAGTATTGGCGCACTCTATTTTTCAATATTTTTGCTTTTCCCACATAGATAATCTCTCCAAGTGAGTTTTTCATTAAATAAACCCCTGGTTCATTTGGTAGAATTTTTAATTGGGCTTTAAAATCAAACATTCCAACACTCCTTCCTTTAAATTCAAATACAAAAAAGTGAAGAGTTTATAAGGAAAATCCTTTTATTATTTCCAATTCAGTACTTTTAAGAAATTTCAACGGTTCTCCAATAACTATTCACTTTTTATCTACCATATTTAATTTTAATTTCCAATAACCGCTTGCCTAATTAATTTTCCTGCTATCGGTGCTGCCGCACTCGCTCCGTATCCTCCATTTTCAACTATTACAGCAACTGCAATCTTAGGATTGCTCGCTGGTGCAAGCCCAATAAACCATGAATGAGGTTTAGCGCTTTCTCCATTAGCAAGATTATAATCAGCTGTACCAGTCTTACCTGCTGCATCAGTTCCTTGAAAATAACTCCAAGTAGAGTCGATTCTTGAATCAACTAAATTTTTCATATAGTCTTTTATAATTGCAGCATTAGCTGAACTTATAACTTGTTTATTCACCTTTGGTTCCACTGTCTTAACTACATTACCGTCCTTATCCACCACTTGGCTAACGAGTCTTGGCTCCATCATCTTACCATCATCAGCCACTGTACTTGCAACCAAAGCCATCTCCATAGGCGTAGCTAAAATACTACTTTGGCCAATTCCAGATTGAGCTATGCTACCAATTTCCGCTTTAGATAACTTTGGAAATTGACTCTGATCTATTTTAAATCCATCAGATTCTACTGTATTATTAAAACCAAACTTCTCCGCAGTAGCTTTTAACTTATCATTTCCTAGCTCCATTGCCAATGTACCAAATACAAAATTACTTGATAATCTATAGGCATCCTTTAAATCTATTTCACCATTAACTTCTCCATTATCATTGCTCAATGACTGTTTATCGTTAAATACTATTTTACCTGTATCATTAAAAGTTCTATTTGTAACCCCAGGCATATTTTCTAATGCGCTGCTAAGAGTTACTGTTTTAAATGTTGATCCTGGCGGGTATTTTCCTGATACTGCTCTATTTATAAACGGACTATCTTCATTAGAAGCTTTCATTGAGCCTTCCAAATCATTTGGATTGTACGTTGGCTTAGAAACCATAGCTAATACTTCTCCTGTTTTTGGATTTAAGGCTACCACTGCACCCTTATTACTTCCAAGTGCATCATATGCTATTTTTTGAAGTGTTGGATCTAATGTAGTTATAACACCATTCCCAACTTTGACCTCATCTTCTTTTCTATTCTTAAACATTGATTTTAACTTATCTATGCTAAAATCTTTAGTTAGATTTAAAATATTGTTAGTAAGCTTGTTGTATGTGGTTAACTCACTATCATAATTTGCCTCTAATCCTGTCAATCCATATCTTGGATCTACATATCCTAGTGCGTGAACATATAAATCTCCGTTAACATAAGTTCTTTTTTGTGTTAGCGCATCTACCCTTGCACTTGTTGTAAGCGGATTTTTATTTCTATCATATATGGTTCCCCTCAAAACTTCATTTCTTCTTGCCCAAAGCCTTTGATTACCTTCACTTTCAGCTATAGTAGGAGCCGAAAAAACTTGAAAATATGCAATATACGAGATAAGAGCTACAAAGCAAAATAAAAAAACTACCATTACCTGTTTTATACTATTAGAAACATTTTTCAATTTTTAGCCCTCCTCCGATATCTTTTGAAGTATTGCTAGTGCAAAAAACATAGTTATTATTGAGGAACCTCCAGCACTAATAAGAGGCAATGTAATCCCTGTCAAAGGTATTACTGCAAACACTCCTCCTATTATAACTAGAACCTGACATGCTATCATAGCACTGAGGCCTATGGCATTAAGTTGTGAAAATCTATCTTTGATTCTAAATGAAGCCCTCATTCCTCTATAGAAAAACAAGAAATATATTATCATAATTCCAAGTCCAAATACCATTCCCAATTCCTCACAAATTACTGCAAAAATTAAGTCTGATGTATTTACTGGCATAAATCCTGGGTATCCTTGGCCAAGTCCACTTCCAAACATTCCACCAGAAGAAATCGAATATAATCCTTGAACTATCTGATATCCCGTAGTATCTTTATACTTCCACGGATCCCTCCATATTAATACTCTTTGCTGTACGTGCGGAAACAGTTTATATGCAAAAATAGATCCCAACACAAATAATATAAATGTTATTACCACATACTTTTTCTTTCCAGTTGCAACATACAACATTGTTAATGAAATACCAAAAAATATTAACGCAGATCCTAAATCCTTTTGCCCAACTAAACATCCTAATGAGTATACAACAACCAGTGCAGGTTGCCAAAGTTGTTTGAAATCTTCTATTATATTATTTTTGTCTTCATAATCATGTAAAGCTGCCGCTAAGTATATGGCAAATGTTATCTTACCAAATTCCGATGGTTGAATACTAAATCCACCAATTCTAATCCAGTTAGTTGCACCATAAACTTCTTGATGCGCGAACAATGCTAGAGGCATTATAAGCAGAGTTGCTATCAGATATACCTTCTTGTACTTAACAAAATCTCTTATATCTGGAATTATCACTACTAGAGCAATAAATACAACTATTCCAGCTGCAAAATACATTAACTGTTTAATAGCAATATCAGTATCCAATCTATATAGTACAGCTATACCTATTACTGACAATATACATGCAAATGTAATCAAAAATTTATCCCCATGGGGATAAAACTTCCGTATTAATATTTGGGTAGCAGTTATTAAGCCACATACTATCAACCCCATGTATATAGCGCCTTTATCCATGTCATCTTTCAATATTGCTAAATTTGTAAAAAGCGCTATACATAACAAATAAGTTAACAGTAATAGCTTTATTTCATCTCTTTTTATCTTCAATCCATATCACCCCACCGTGCTATTCCTTTGATATTTAGATTTCTAAAATACTTTTGTAAAGCCCAGCGGAAAATATAGCTTTACAATACTTCCCCGCTGAGCCTAATTTTTTCAATAAAAAATTCTTTTAATATTCTCTTTATTCGAATATTTTAAATTAAAATCTTAAAAATTGCCGTACCAATTCTTATCTCATCTTTATTAGACAGTTTTGCTTTGCCACTTATCTTATTCTTGTTTAAGTAGGTACCATTTGTGCTATTTAAATCTTCTATAAATAAGCTACTATTCCTTATGATAATTCTTGCATGACTTCCAGAAACATGTTGATCACATAATACAATAGAATTATCATCTTTTCTTCCTATTGTCAAATCCGATCTGATAGGAATAATAGATCCATCTTTTAAATCTTTGCTACTTCCAGAATCTATAATTTCTAAGCCATAACTTCCTTTTGCTGCAGTAGGCCTTCTTTTCTTCCCTCCGTTTTTAACATCCCTATACATTATCTTTAGCGCATAGTATATTATTACATACAGTATAATAATAAAAACAATTCCAAAAAAACCAGCAATTATTCTCGAAAAACTCATATTTTCACCTCAATATTCATTCCTGTATCCATTATATATGTAAAATAACTTTTATATATGTAAAATAACTTTCAGAAATTTATAAGTTATAACTTACATTTACCTCATTAATGATTATACAATAAAAAAGTAAGTATGGCATGCAAAAGTGCCACTTAATTAATATATATTATTATATCATCTATATTATTTTAATATCTACTTATCATATTCTGTCCTATAATGCCCCAATTGTCAATTTTCAATATAATTTCTTCATAAAAACTTTATTATTTTTAATTTTATATTATATATATATATATTGCCAATTGAGCATTATAACTACCAATTATAGGTTTTAATATTATATAGTTCTAAATATGAGTACCTATTCATTAATATTCATAAGTTTTATTTAAGCACATCTTTCAAATATTTACCTGTATAAGATTCTTGAACCTTACATAATTCTTCTGGAGTTCCACATTTTATAATGGTTCCACCCTTATCTCCGCCTTCTGGACCTAAATCAATCAAATAATCTGCACATTTTATCATATCTAAATTATGCTCAATTACTACTACAGTATTTCCTGTTGCAACTAAACTTTGAAGTATTTCTATTAATCTACTAACATCATCTACGTGTAATCCTGTTGTTGGCTCATCCAATATATATAGAGTTTTTCCTGTGCTTCTCTTTGATAATTCATATGCTAACTTAATTCTTTGAGCTTCTCCTCCTGATAATTGAGTTGAAGGCTGACCTAATCTAATATATCCAAGTCCTACATCATTTAATGTCCTCAACTTATTCTCAATTCTAGGTATATTTTCAAAGAACTTCAACGCTTCTTCAACTGTCATTTTTAATACATCATCTATATTTTTCCCTTTATACTTTACTTCTAAAGTTTCTCTATTATACCTCTTTCCTTTACACACCTCACATGGAACATAAACATCCGATAGAAATTGCATTTCTATTTTTATTATTCCATCTCCAGAACAAGCTTCACATCTTCCACCTTTAACATTAAAACTAAATCTACCTTGCTTATAACCCCTCATTTTAGCTTCCGTAGTTTGTGAAAATAACTCTCTAATTATATCAAATGTGCCTGTATAAGTTGCCGGATTAGAACGAGGTGTTCTTCCAATCGGACTTTGATTTATATCTATTATTTTATCAATATTTTCATAACCAACTATTTCTTTATGGTTTCCTACTGGATTTTTGCTCTTATTTACTAATCTATTTAACCCTTTATAAAGTATTTCATTTACCAGAGTACTTTTTCCGGACCCAGAAACTCCTGTGACCATAGTTAAAGTACCAAGAGGAATTGAAACATTTATATTTTTTAAATTATTTTCTTTAGCGCCTACAATTTTTATTTTTTGTCCATTACCTTTCCTTCTCGCTGCCGGAATTTGAATTGATTTTCTTCCAGTTAAATATTGACCTGTTATTGATTTTTCACATGCCTTAACTTCATCAAGTGTTCCAGCAACAACTACTTCTCCTCCGTGCTCTCCTGCACCCGGTCCAATATCAACAATATAATCTGCTTCCTTCATAGTATCTTCATCGTGTTCTACAACTACTACTGTATTTCCAACATCTCTTAGATTTTTCAAAGTATGTATTAGCCTATCATTATCCCTTTGATGCAATCCAATACTTGGTTCATCTAATATATATAGAACTCCCATAAGTGCTGAACCAATTTGTGTTGCAAGCCTTATTCTTTGTGATTCCCCACCTGATAAGGTTCCAGAATTTCTTGATAAACTTAAGTAATCTAAACCAACATCTAGCAAAAACTGCAATCTATTTTTAATTTCTTTTATAATCTGCTCACTTATAAGTTTATTTTTTTCTGAAAATTCCACTCCATTTATAAACTCAAGTTCTTCTTTTATTGACATACTTGTAAATTCATATATATTTTTTCCACCAACAGTAACTGCTAGCACTTCTTTTTTCAATCTAGCGCCTTTACATTTTGGGCATGAATCATTGCTCATGTATTGCTCTATTTCACCCTTTATAAGATCTGAATTACTCTCTCTATACCTTCTGCTTAATGCATTAATTTCCCCCTCAAATGCATAACTATAAATAGCTTTAACTCCATCTTTCACATATTCAATTTTAAGTTTTTTTCCACCTGTTCCATACAACAATAAATCAACATGTTCTTTATCCAAATCTTTTATAGGCTTGCTTAAATCTAATCCATACTCTTTAGTTAGAGCTTGAAGTATTGCATATGTCCAAGAATCTTCTTTTAGTCTTCCACTTCCCCAGCTTGCTATAGCTCCTTCCATAACACTTAGCTCTCTATTAGGTATAACAAGCTTTTCGTCTATCTCCATAAGACTTCCAAGCCCATCACAATGATCGCACTTTCCATATGGAGCATTAAATGAAAATAATCTAGGCGATAGCTCATCAATACTTATTCCACAATCTGGGCAAGCAAAATTTTCGCTAAATAAAGTTTCTTCTCCTCCAATAACGCTAATTATGACTAATCCTTCGCCCATCTTTAAAGACGCTTCTACAGATTCTGTAAGTCTACCTTCAATCCCTTCCTTTATAACAATTCTATCAATAACAGCTTCAATATTATGCTTTTTATTTTTATCTAACTTTACTTCCTCTTCAGTTAAGTCATAAATTTCCCCATCAATCCTTGCTCTAACAAAGCCGCTCTTCTTTATATGTTCTAATATCTTTTCATGAGTTCCTTTTCTCCCTTTAACTACAGGTGATAATACTTGAAGTTTAGATCTATCTCCATAACCCATAATTTTATCAACAATCTGATCAACAGATTGTTTAGTAATTTCTTTACCGCACTTTGGACAGTGAGGAATTCCTACTCTTGCATATAATAATCTCAAATAATCATATATTTCAGTTATTGTTCCAACTGTTGATCTTGGATTTTTACTTGTAGTCTTTTGATCTATTGATATTGCCGGTGATAATCCTTCTATATATTCTACATTCGGTTTATCCATTTGTCCTAAAAATTGCCGTGCATAAGAAGATAAAGATTCCACATATCTTCTTTGCCCTTCAGCATATAATGTATCAAATGCCAATGATGACTTACCTGAGCCTGATAATCCTGTAAGTACAACTAATTTATCTCTCGGTATTTCTAAACTTACATTCTTTAAATTATTAACTTTCGCACCTTTTATTACTATCTTATCGTTCATTAAACTAACCTCCTACTTAATGGACAATACATAATTTATAGTTTTATGCAATATATCATATATTGATTATTACCCATTACTTTCCATCTTTAATTTCATTAATAATATCTCTAAGCTCAGCTGCTCTTTCGAATTGAAGATTTTTTGCCGCTAAAAGCATTTCTTCTGTAAGATCTTTAATTAACTTATCTTTTTCTTTCTTAGTAAGTTTTTTCTTATCCGCAGCTTTATATTCTTCGACTTCTTCTGAAACCTTTGTTGCTTCTATAATATCTCTTACATCTTTAATTATTGTTGTTGGTACCATTCCATGTCTTTCATTATAATCTTTTTGTATAGCTCTTCTTCTTTCCGTTTCCTTCATTGCTTTATCCATAGACTTTGTTATATTGTCAGCATACATTATAACCTTGCTTTCTGAATTTCTAGCCGCTCTTCCTATTGTTTGTATTAATGATGTTTCTGATCTTAAAAATCCTTCTTTATCGGCGTCTAAAATTGCAACTAAAGCTACCTCCGGTATATCTAATCCTTCTCTTAAAAGATTTATTCCTACAAGTACATCATACTCGCCAAGCCTCAAATCTCTTATTATTTTCATTCTTTCTATTGTATCAATATCTGAATGCATATAAGTTGTTTTAACACCAAGTTCTATTAAATATTTAGTTAAATCTTCTGCCATACGCTTGGTTAATGTAGTTATTAATATTCTAAATCCACACTCTATCGTTTTATTAATCTCTCCATATAAATCATCAATTTGTCCTTTAATAGGTCTTATAATGATTTCTGGATCTAACAATCCTGTAGGTCTTATGATTTGTTCAGCGATTTCTTCAGAATTATCTATTTCATAAGCCGATGGAGTAGCACTTACAAACACTACTTGATTAATTTTCTTTTCAAATTCCTCAAATTTTAGCGGTCTATTATCATATGCACAAGGTAATCTAAACCCATAGTCTACCAATGTATTTTTTCTCGATCTATCTCCTGCATACATTGCTCTAACCTGAGGTAATGTTACGTGGCTCTCATCTATAAACATAAGAAAATCTTCCGGAAAATAATCTATTAATGTTTTAGGCGGTGTTCCTGAAGCTCTACCATCTAATATTCTAGAATAATTCTCAATCCCACTACAATATCCCATTTCTTTTATCATCTCAATATCAAAGTTAGTTCTTTGCCTTAATCTTTGAGCTTCTAAAAGTTTATCCTGAGCATTAAGCTCTCTAAGCCTCTCCTCTAATTCTCCTTCAATTATGCCAATTGCTTTATCAACAGTCTCTCTAGATGTTGCAAAGTGGGATGCTGGAGTTATGGCTACATGATTTCTTTCTCCTAGGATACTTCCTGTTAATACATCAAATTCTCTTATTCTATCAATTTCATCCCCAAAAAATTCAATTCTAATCCCTTTATTTGAATACGAAGCGGGAATTATATCTAAAGAATCTCCTCTAACTCTAAAAGTTCCTCTTGAAAAATCTATATCATTTCTTTCATATTGAATTTCTATGAGTTTCTTTATAACCTCATCTCTCTCTTTCTCCATTCCAGTTCTAAGACTTATAGTCAACTTTTTATATTCATCTGGATTACCTAGACCGTATATGCAGGAAACAGATGCGACAATTATTACATCCCTTCTTTCAAAAAGAGCTGAAGTAGCTGAATGCCTTAATTTATCTATTTCATCATTAATTGATGCATCTTTTTCTATAAAGGTATCTGTTTGAGGCACATATGCTTCTGGTTGATAATAGTCATAATAAGATACAAAGTATTCTACTATATTATCAGGAAAGAACTCCTTAAATTCCGAACATAATTGCGCTGCTAAAGTTTTATTATGAGCTAATATTATAGTAGGTCTTTGTAATTTTTCTATAACATTTGCCATAGTAAATGTTTTTCCTGAGCCTGTTACTCCAAGCAAAGTTTGAGCTCTATTATTGCTTTTTATGGAATTGACTAATTTATCGATTGCTTGTGGTTGATCCCCCGTAGGTTTAAATCTCGATTGTATTTTAAATTCTCCCATTATATTACCTCCGATCCGAACAGACATTCGTATTATATGTCTATTTTACTTTTCCTTAAGTATTAAGTCAATAAATTATCCTATTTATTTTAAATGCTTACTCATGCCTTTAATACTCTCCATATATCTAAAATATTATAATTATTAGATGTTTACTTTATTTAAATCAGTTGTAATTAAAATTATTTATTAAAAAAGATAAAATTCATTTTAAATATCGCTCAAATAAAAATATTATTATTAGCTAAAGAAAAAAGTGGCCAAGCCACCTTCTAATTACATTTTATTATCTTTATTCTTAACATCCTTATCATGTTTTCCATCATTCTCTTTTTCTATTTTATATTCAACTTTATTTTCAGACCCCTTTAATGAATTCAGAACATTTTTAAAATTTCCTCCATCGACTGGCACAATATCTTCCTTGCTTACATTTCTAGGTACTACTAAAATTCCAAGCCTAGTATTTTTATTATGCCTAAATTGAATATCTTTTACCATTCCATGAGAATCCTTTATCTTTAAAACTGCATTATATAAGTTTTTCTTTAAAATAGAATACACTTCCGCTTCGGAATTAATCTTTTTACCATTCACTGATAAAATTTTACTTTGAATATCAACTCCAAATTCCCGCATCCTAGAATCTGCTGACATTTCTAAAACTACCAGACCTTCTTCATCGCTAACAAATTTAGCCACTTGCTTTTTCTCTCGATCTGCCTGAAGCTTAAGCATTAACTCATGAGCTGCTGGCATAAAAATCACAACAAATACTTCACCAATAATTCCAAACCTAGCAATCTGAGCCGAAATTGTCAGAAGAATTCCATAAGCTAGTATGTGTACTCCTGAAGATATAGCTTTTTCTCTTTTACTTTTTGTAAATGTAATTGATGAATAACCTAATACCATATAAAAAGGAACTATAGAAATAATACTTCCAGCTATTAATGCGAGTCCATATGGTAGTTTAATTAATGGCCACCAATCTGGATTAGATATAGATTCTGTCATATAACTCAACATCGAATTATTCCCATTCATAGCAATAATTATTGCTATTGGCAATGCCCAATATCTTTTTAATGCATATCCACCTAAAATTTTATTATCTCTATTTGTAAATACAGGTACAGCTCCTCTATCTCCATCGACAATTACTAATATCCCTTCAATAACATGGAATACTCCTATAAGAATTGCTAAATAAAATATATTTAGATCAAAAACTCCTAAACTATAAGGAATGAATATATTAATCAATTTAATTATAATTACTATACCACCTAGAATTGCTCCCGAATAAGAAAAGCATATTAACCTTGGTCTTATAAGCATTAATAATATTGATATAACAAACAAATACGATATTCCAGAATTTTCACTAAAAACTACACCTAAACTTGTAAGTATTATGCTTCCTATAATTCCACCTATAATTCCTAAAACAAGTTGAGATAGTGTAAGTTCAATAGATGAATTTACACTACCTCCTAAAATTATTTTTTGCATAGTTACTACTTTTTTGTTCTTTGAATGTAGTACCATTATTAAGAGTATTAATAAGAATACTAATGGAGGGGTTACTATAGCACCTGATACGCTCCGTAGCGTATATATAAATAAACCCATTTAATCCCTCCCTATTTAATCTTTTCTCCTATTTTTTCAACCGCTGTCTTTAGCTGCTCATCAGCATTTTTATCATAGCTCTTTTCATCAATACCAACAGGTGTTGTAACATCAAAATCTGGGGCTATCCCTTTTTTATGAATATTCTCTCCATTTGGAGTATAATATTTAGAAATAGTTACTTTAAGTCCACCAATATTATCATCAAATTTAACTGTTTGCTGAACTATACCTTTCCCAAAAGTAGTTTTTCCAACAATTGTTGCTGCGCCATAATCTCTTAAAGCACCTGTAACAACTTCTGATGCACTAGCGCTATTTTCATTAACTAGTAAAACCAATGGCATGCCTTCAGCATCTCCACCAATTGATAATGAATCATTTCTGTTTTCATATTTATCAATTGTGTAAGTTATTATCTTTCCTTTCGGAATAAACTGTGATGCAACGCCTACTGCTTCTGTTAATAGCCCACCAGGATTTTCTCTCAGATCTACTATCAAGCCTTTCATCCCTTGAGATTTCAATTCATCAATTGTGTTTTTGAAATCTTCTGCCGTATTTTCATTCATGAAAGTTTTTATACGAATATACCCTATTGAAGAATCTAGCATATTCCCTTTTACTGATTCAATCTTTACTTTTTCAGGTGTTACATTAACATCAAATTCATTAGTATCTGCTCTCTTAATAGTCAGTTTTAACTCTGAATTATTTGCCTCTGCAATCATAGACGTTGCTTTTTTTAAATCGTCACCAGACACATCGATATCATTTATCTTCTCTATTATATCATTTTCCTGTAGTCCAGCCCTATCAGCAGGTGCTCCTTTAACAGTATCTAAAATTGTTACCTGTTTATCTTTTAACGTTACAGTAACACCTATTCCTGTCATACTTCCACTACTTTGTTTCATTAAATCATCAAATTCGCTTTGATTCATAAATACAGTATATTGATCATTTAAGGAATTAGTCATTCCCTTGATCGCTCCTTCTAAAAGAGCATTGTCATCAATTTCACCATCAAACTTTTCAATTAATTTATCTCTAACTGTAAAAAGTGCTGAATATTTACTCTTATCATTTATCTGAGAAGCTGTACTCTTGACTTCTGGCGATGTTCTTACTAGAAATATCCCTTTAGTAGCAATATAATTTCCTCCTAAAAAGGATACACATATAAGAAATACTATAAAGATTACTGTTGGTATTAAAATTATTTTTCTATTTTGCCTTCTATTTGCAAATATGTATTTTCTTGATTCCTTCACCTATAAAGACTCCCTTTCATATGCATCATACATATAATCCCAATATATATCTTTATAGATTAAAGTGGATTATATTGTAAAGTTTTTCTCAAGATTTCATAGTATAAAATACTATTTTTCTTTATTCCTATTTTTATTATATTTACACTTATTTGCAAAAATTATACCACTAAAAATTTCCTTAATGAAATTATACTAGCAATTCCACCAACTATAATACCACCAAGCATAAATTGCCATAATAGAGTTGAGAATATAAACGTTGCTGGTACAAGGCTTACAAATACCAATTGCGAAGCAATCCACCTAACTAGTCCATTATATGCTGCAAATAAAGCTCCACATGCTAATGTTGCTCCAATAAACCCTATTACCATTCCCTCTATTACAAATGGCCATCTAATGAACCAATCAGTAGCCCCTACAAATTTCATAATTCCAACTTCTCTTCTTCTTGAATATACAGTTAGTTTTGTAGTATTCATTATTAAGAATATTGAAACACCTACTAATATTATAAATAACCCAAAACCAACTACTTTTACACCATTTACTATCCCTACAATCTTGTCTACTAATTCTTGTTGATCACCTATAGTCTCAACACCTTCGAAGTCTTTTATTCCTTCACTTACGGCTGACGCATATTCTGGAGATTCTAATTTTACTGTAAATGATGCTGAAAAAGGATTATTTTGCAATGTATATCCTTTTAGTAATCCTTCATTTTCATTCGTAGTACTTTGAAAATTCTTATACTCTTCTTCTTTTGATTGGTAAATTACATCTTTAACGCCTTCAATTTCTCGTAATTTTATTTCTATCTCCCTTTGGTCAATAAGTTTTATATCATCCTTAAGAAATATCTTTAGTTCTACTTTATTCTGAACAGTATTTATTCCTTTGTTTATATTATTAGCAACTAATACGAATATTCCCAAAACAAAGAAAGTTATAAGAACAGTAATTACTGAAGCAATACTAATAGTCTTATTTCTTTTTAAGCTTGTAAATGCATCCTTAATAAAATGTGCAATAGTATTAATTTTCATCTTCGTACTTACCTCTTTTCTCGTCTCTAACGATTTCTCCTTTTTCAATAGCTATAACTCTTTTTTTCATATAGTCAACAATTTCCTTTGCGTGTGTAGCCATAAGAACTGTAGTTCCAGACTTGTTTATATCCTCAAGTAATGACATTATTTCTCTAGCTGTATCTGGATCTAAGTTACCAGTAGGTTCATCAGCAATCAAAACAGATGGATTATTAACTAGTGCCCGTGCTAAAGAAACTCTCTGCTGTTCTCCTCCCGATAATTCATTAGGAAACATTTTATATTTATGAGATAATCCAACTAACGATAATACCATTGGAACTCTTCTTCTTATATCTTTTTGAGATGCTTCTACTACTCTCATAGCAAATGCAACATTTTCATATACGTTAAGAGTTGGTATCAATCTAAAATCTTGGAATACCATTCCTATCTTTCTTCTGTAATAAGGTATTTGCTGCCTAGTAATAGATGATAAATCTTTATCTCCTATTAATATTTTTCCGTTGGTTGGTTCAATTTCCTTCAAAAGCATTTTTATAAAAGTAGATTTCCCAGATCCACTTGGGCCTACTAAAAATACAAATTCTCCTGCTTCTATCTCAACATTAATATCTGACAAGGCTTTTACATTATTATTGTAAATTTTAGATACTCCTCTAAACTCGATCATACTCAAACACTCCTTCTTTATTGTATATTCCGCAAATTAATTGCAAAACCTACAAAATTAATTATAACATAAGAATACTTTCTAATGTTATACAATTTTATTAAATTTGGAGCCATTTGTTGGTAATTAATGTTGTTTTATATCATTAAATCCTTCACCTAATACTTCATGAACTTCCCCCACTGTTATAAATGCATCAGGATCTACATCTTTTATAAACTTCTTCAATTTTATGAATTGATTCCTACTTAAAACGGCATAAAGTATATTAGTTTCCTTCTCTGTGAATGCCCCTACTCCATTTATAAATGTACAGCCTCTATCTAATGTATCTATTATATATCTACTTATCTCATAATTACTTTTACTAATAATAAATATACTTTTACAAGCATTAAATCCTTCTATAACTCTATCAACTATTAAACCAAGTAGTATTATACTTAGCATAGAATACAACGCAACATCCACTCCAAATACAAACGCACTTGCTAAGGTTATTACAAAATCTACTACCAATAAAGATTTTCCTATATCTAAATGAAAAAATATATTTAACATTTTTGCTAATATATCTGTTCCTCCTGTTGATGCATTTTCATTAAATATGATAGCCATTCCGAATGCTGAAATTAATGTTCCAAAAATAGTTGCCATCATTAAGTCATTTGTGATTGCCACTGGCTTTAAGAACCTCTCAATTGCCCATATTATAACTGATAATCCTAAACTAGCATAAATCGTCTTCACACCAAATTTTCCATCAATGAATATAAGTGCAACTATAAATAACAATCCATTTAAAATAAAGCTCACTACACCTATTGAAAAAGATGGTATGACCGCATTAATAATTATTGCTATTCCTGTTACTCCACCTGCTGCAATATTGTTTGGAGCGTAAAAGTACTCAATAGAAAGCGCAACCAGAATTATCCCAAATGTTATTATTAAATATTCTCTAAATTTTGATTTTTTCATTGTCATCTTCCCCTTTTAATTTTTATTTATATTAGAATTTCTCTCATAGTTTTCCTTGTTTATTTTTGATTATTCAAAAATAGAAAATGCAAGATCCTCAGCTATTTCATAAGCTTTGTATCTTGCATTTTCGGTATGTTATATTCTATTATTCTGGGTTGATTATTTCTTTAATGAAATAGCTTTCTTACTATGCTCTACTATGGCTTCTACTGTTAATCCATACGCTTTTAATAGTTCGTTTGGCTTACCACTTTCACCAAAAGTATCTTTTATCCCAACTTTTAATACTGGTACTGGACATTCTTCTGTTAAAACTTCAGCGACTGCTGAACCTAAACCACCAATTATACTATGTTCTTCTGCTGTAACTATTGCTCCTGTTTCTCTCGCTGCAGTAGCTAATAGTTCTTTATCAATTGGTTTTATTGTATGTATATTTATTATTCTAGCATCAATTCCATCTTTAGCCAACTCTTTTTTAGCTTCTAACGCTAATTCAACCATTAGTCCTGTTGCAACTATAGTAACATCGTTACCTTGTGCTAATGTCACACCTTTTCCAATTTCAAACTTATAATTATCTATGTTATTTACAGTACTAACAGCTAACCTTCCTAATCTAACATAGCAAGGTCCATTGTATTCTGCTATGGCTAATATTGCTGCTTCAGTTTCTATATCATCTGCCGGATTAATTACAGTCATATTGGGAATACTTCTCATTAGAGATATATCTTCGATAGATTGATGAGTCGCTCCATCTTCTCCAACTGTTAATCCTGCATGGGTTGCACAAATTTTAACATTCAACTTTGGATAACATATAGAATTTCTTATCTGTTCAAAAGCTCTTCCCGCTGCAAACATTGCGAAAGTACTAGCAAACGGAATTTTCCCACAAGTTGAAAGCCCTGCTGCAACTCCCATCATGTTTGATTCTGCTATTCCCATATTTATAAATCTTTCTGGTGAAACAGCTTTAAAATCAGCTGTTTTAGTTGATTTTGATAAATCAGCATCTAGTACTACAACATCTTTATTTAAATTTGAAAGTTTTACTAACGCTTTACCATAAGCTTCTCTAGTTGCTACTTTATTTCCCATTAGTTTTCCCCTCCAATTTCCTTTAATGCTTGCTCACATTGTTCTTTATTTGGAGCAGTTCCATGCCATCCTGCTTGATTTTCCATAAATGAAACACCCTTACCTTTTACTGTGTTGCATATAATTGCAGTTGGTTTTCCTTTAACTTCCTTTGCTTTTGCGATAGCATTTATGATTTCATCATAATCATGACCATTTATAGTCAAAACGTTCCATCCAAAAGCTTCAAATTTTTTATCTATAGGACCAGGATTCATAACATCTTCTATGTTTCCATCTATTTGTAGTCCATTATTATCTATAAATGCAGTTAAATTATCTAATTTGTAATGAGCTGCAGACATTGATGCTTCCCAAACTTGGCCTTCTTCAAGCTCTCCGTCTCCTAAAATTGCGTATACTCTATAATCCTTCTTATCAAGCTTTCCTGCTAATGCCATTCCAACTGCCGCAGAAATTCCTTGCCCTAGCGAGCCCGTAGACATATCAATTCCTGGTAAATCATTCATATTAGGATGTCCTTGTAATCTTGAACCTGTTTTTCTTAGGCTCTTTAACTCTTCTACTTCAAAATATCCCTTTCTAGCTAAAGCACTATATAACGCTGGTGCCGCATGGCCTTTTGATAAAACAAATCTGTCTCTATTTGGATCTTTTGCGTTAGATACATCTATGTTCATTTCTTTAAAGAATAATACAGACATAATATCAGCTATTGACAAAGAACCTCCTGGATGACCTGATGATGATTCTGTAAGCATAGAAACTATATCTTTTCTCATTAACTTTGAGATTTCTTCAAGTTTGTATTCATTATTCATTATACAACCCCCTATTATTAATTTACTCATTTATATTATGTTTTATTTTAACATATTTATTCTAGCATACAAAATATATTTTGTATACCTCATTCATTAATGTGATATACTTTTAAGCATATTCATATAATATAGAGTATTCTCACGCACAAAAAGAGTAGTACAAATAAAAAAATCATCTATACCACTCCTAATATTAATAGATATAAAACCCTTTTGTTTTCTCTTTAGCTTAAATTCAAGCTAACCGCTAATGCTTTATCAACCTTTTTCATGTCTGCTTCAGTCATATGTCCAATTTTTTCTTTAAGTCTTCTCTTATCTAATGTTCTTATCTGTTCCAATAAGACAACAGAATCTCTATTTAATCCATACTCTTCTGATGAAATTTCAACATGAATAGGAAGCTTAGCCTTATTTATTTGAGATGTTATTGCAGCTACAATAACAGTAGGACTATATCTATTTCCAATATCATTTTGTATTATAATAACAGGTCTTATCCCACCCTGTTCGGATCCTATAACTGGACTTAAATCCGCATAGAAAATTTCCCCTCTTTTTACCACAATGTTTGCCATTCTAAATAATCACACTCCGCAAATCCATGCCTCATACTCATTAACATCATCTAACATATATTCAAAACCTAATTTAGAATATTCCAAGTTTATTTCAGCCATTTCTTGATAACCATTTTTCATTAGTTTTTCAAAATCAGCTGAAAATCCCTCGTTAATATATTGTATTAACGATTTCTCCATAATTCCACTATTTTTTTTAATTTTATTATTCCCTGAGTTAACTATTTTTTTATTTTTCATGTTATTTAGATTAATTATTGACATCTTTTCGCCTCCATAGCAGTAAAAAGTTCTTATAACTATGATTATATTGCAAATTATGTCAATTTGTCAAAGGATTTGTATTACTTCTTTACCATTCTCTAGATAATTCTTATTAAATGTTTTCTCTACAAAATTTCTAATATGTACTTTAATTTATATTTAGATTTAGTATATCGTTTTTTAATATTAATGTTGGCTTGATTTCTAATTAATAAATTTATTCAAATCAAAATAAATCATCACTTAATGTTTTTTCTTTTTTAAAATCACTATACTTTACTATTACTCTCTCTTTATTATCATCATCTAAAATCTTTAATAATACTGGAACCTTCTTATCCTTATCTACATAGAATTCAGCTTTATTTAAATGCTTATTCTTGCTGTTAAATTCTATATCTATTTGTAAATATACTCCTGGTCCCCAATCTGCTTTAACCTCTTTTATTTCATCAGCTTGCTTATTAGATAGTATATTTTCTATGAATGCCAAAGGATAAATTACGTCTATATCCTTATCAAGTGTATATCCCGCTTTATCTTCGTCACCCTCAACTTTTATCTCTGAACCGTTATAAACCTTAACTCTGTTATAGTCATTTCCGAATTCTATTCTTGACCCCTTATCAAAACTATAGTATTGCATTGTATTTTCCTCGAATTCAGACTTAGAATTCTTAAACAGATAATCAACTTTACTACTATAATACTTTGTGTCTTTCAGTTCACTAATTATATCTTCATTTGAAGGGGTAATTACGTCTCTACATAAAATAACTAACAAAATCATAAGTATTGGAATAAGCACCAAAATACCTATAATTATTTTTTTATTGAACAATACTTTTCTAAAATCCATAAGGCCTCCTAAGATTTATTACTACATATTACTATTTATGAAAATCTTAGTGACTTTATTCTTAATTAATCAATAATACTGTTAATTTCTTTAGGTAATTCGGTTATAATATCTCTTGCATTTACTATGTAAACTTGTTTGCTTAATTTATCAGCTATATTCCCATGAATATATGCACTTAAAAGAGCAGCCTGATTTATGCTAGCTCCTTGTGACAGAAATGCATTTACTATTCCGGTCAATGCATCTCCCATGCCTCCTGATGCCATCTTACTGTTGCCAGTAGGATTTATATAAACTTCTTTTCCGTTCGAAATCACGGTATTATACCCTTTTAATAAAACAATTATTCCATACTGCATAGCAACTGATTTTGCTATGCTGACTCTATTAGCCTCCACATCTTCAATACTCATTCCTAGAAACCGTGCCATTTCACCTGGATGTGGAGTAATAATTGCCCTACCCTTTAAATTATTTAGCAAGTACTTATTTTCCCCTATAATAGATATCCCGTCCGCATCAATCACAATAGGACATTTACTGTTACTTATTATCTTTTCCAACAAGCTTTTTTCTCTTTCTCCAACCCCAATTCCAGGACCAAAGGCAATAGAACTTGCTCTTTTTATAAGTTCTATAAAGTTATCATTATCTTCATAGTCTAATGTCATAGCTTCTGTTAATCTGCTTGATAGTATCTTTTGCACCTCACTGCTGCATGCTAGTGTAGTCAATCCCGCACCCGCTCTAACCGTACATTCCGTAGTTATAAAGGCGGCTCCAGTAAATCCGATTCTTCCAGCTACAACTACTGCTCTACCGTAATCTCCCTTATGACCATAAACCTGCCTTTTTAAAAGCATCTTATTATATTCCTTTTTTTCTAGCATATAAAAATTATTAGAGTTTTTCTTTTTTATATACTCTGGAATACCTATTTTTAATATTTTAATTTTTCCGACACAATCAATAGCTTTATAATCTAAAAAGCCCTGTTTGATGAACTCAAATGTATAAGTTATATTAGCATGAACCGCGATTCCTCTCTCAATACCTAAGTCACAGTCTAAACCCGATGGCGTATCAATCGCCACCACAAATTTTGCATATAAATTTATACATTCTATAATACTTTTAAACATTCCCACTAAATCTTTGTTAAGGCCGACACCAAAAATCCCATCTATTAATAGGTCATAGTCTTTAATATCACGTATTACGTTTTCATCTATATCGTTCTCTGACTTTATAAATAATATGTCACTCTTTTCAATTATTTTTTCTAATATCCCAAAGTTAATTTTAAAATCTTGACTGTAATTTTCGTCTTTACTTAGAATATAAACCCTTACCTTTTTCCCCTCTAATATCAAATGTCTAGCTAATGCAAGGGCGTCCCCCCCATTATTACCTTTTCCACATAATATTAAAAACGATTCACTTTTATCTGAAATCTCCCCAAATAAACTTATCGCAGCATTTTCCATCAATACGATACTAGGAATTCCAATATAATCAATGCATTCTCTATCAATTTCTCTACATTGTTTAGCCGAAAAAATTTCTAACATTATATTGCCTCCATAACTGCATAAGCTATAGCATTTTCATTACTATGTGAAATACTAACATGCATATTAAATTCTTTTATCTCCAATAGGTTATATATTTTATCACTTAAATTCACTATTGGCTTTCCCAACTCATTTCTCAATATTTCAATATCTTTTAATCCAAATCCTCTAAATCCAGTTCCTATTGCTTTACTAATCGCTTCCTTAGCAGCAAAATTTCCTGCTACTACATTCCCCTTAAATCCTTTTAATTTGAAATATGCAATCTCATTACAAGTAAATGATCTTTCAATAAAAGTATTTGTTCTTTGTATCGCACGCTCTATTCTACTTATCTCTATTATATCTGTTCCAATTCCAATAATCATGATTTATCGCCTTTCTTAGTAATCTCTTACCATATACTAGCGTAAATATTTAATTATTTCTATACCTTAATATTAATTTATAACTTTCTCTCCCATACCAATATCAAACTCATAAGCATGCTCATCCACATACGTCCCTATAATATCAATTAAGTGAAGTGGTGATACCTGATTATTAAACAATTTCATAAGTAATTGTTTTACTTTGTATCTATGAATTGATATTATATCTATCTTTTCTCTCTCTAAATTTACATTTTTTAAACCAATATAATCTTTTCTTTCAACTTCAATTCCATATGCAGTTATCCCCTTATAATCCTTTTTTATAAGCCTATATGCATATCTATACTCTACATCAGCATCACTATTAATTGATGTATATTCCTCAACCAAATTCATAACCCTTTCAACTCCCTCAAGATAGTAATTCCTTGTTTACAAACCTATAGTATCACATAATGTATCAATAAATTGTCAAAGCATGTCCTCTTTTTCAAGATTTATATTTTTTTTATTGACAATAAAACTTCTTCCTTTATTTTTTACAACATATACATTCTTTAAATTTTCATATAAAAAAAGTCTTTTGTCGAAATCAGACGAATAATGCACTGTATATATTTTTTAAAAACTCAATATGGTTTTTATTTACAATTAAAATCTTATTAATTATCATAAAGAAATAAAAAAAGAGCCAATAGCTCTTTTTTTACCTCATAATCTCTTTTTTTGTTTCACCATAATTGAAAAATATATAATAGATATCGTTTACAATATTATTATAACACATATTCACATAAATACAACACTTTTTCTACAAATATTTTTCATTTATTGTTACAATATAAAAAACATTTTTTTCATTTCTATATAAATACTACTTATCTTACTTTAATGACTTTAGTATTCATTTTTAGTTCTATTAAATTAAACTAATATCATCAGCGTTTTTTATAATCAAGCATTTTATTAAAAGAATATTTATTTTAAGTATACTTTTATTTGTAAGTAAAAATATACTTTTTATGTTATCACAAAGGTTATCTAAACGCATTGATAATATCTAACAATTAGATAACCTCTTCTATAAATAAGTATATTTATAGTTATATACTTATCTATCCATATAGCTTATATTATTAAAATCAACTAGGCTAATATTTTTACAACGCCTCAGTTTGACTTTTCTTATTCTCAAGAAATTTAAAATCTTCTGCTATAACCTCTGCTATATACTTTCTATTTCCCTCCTTATCCTCATAACTACCAGTTCTTAATCTACCGCTTAAAGTAATAAGGCTTCCCTTTTTCATATATTTTACTATAACTTCAGCTTTTTTTCCCCAAACTTTTATAGGTATAAAATCTGCTTCTCTAATTCCATCAGGTAATCTAAAATTTCGTTGCACAGCAATTGTAAACTTGGTATAAATTTTTTCTCCATTTTCAGTGTGCCTAAGTTCAGGGTCTTTAACTAATCTTCCTAATAATATTATCTTATTCATCTTTTACCTCCTGAATATTTTTCTTCTAAAGTTATACCCACTTCGGTAATTTCTATTCAATAAAAAATTAAACTTTATAATAAAATTTAATATCATTGTCTACCTGTTTCTAATCATTCGATTTCTACCTCTTAACTCAGATGTAACAAAATTTATCTCTACTCCTAAGATGAATATTATTGATATTAAAAATAACCATGTCATAAGTATAAATACTGCACCAAGACTTCCATAAAACCTAGAATAATTATTAAAATTATCGATATAAAATGAAAAAACAAAGGACACTAACACCCAGCCCACTGTGCTAAATATAGACCCTGCGATTACCTCTTTCCATACCAACTTTTTAGCAGGAGCAAATTTATAAACGCAAATAAATATAGATATCATTATCGCTAATATAAAAGTATATCTGAATATATTCCAAATAATCAATATTATTTCATAAAATGGATTGATACTTTTAATATAATCGCCTATTACATTTCCAAATACTAACGCTGTTAAAGCTAGAATTATAGTTACAGCTAATGCTAATATTCCTAACATAGAAATAATTGAAAGTTTAATAAATGACCTTTCTTCTTTAAAGTTGTACGCCTTATTTATGCTTTTTATTATGGCCTTAAATGCAGATGACGCTGTCCATAGCGTTAACAATATAGATATTCCTAACAATCCAGTATATTGATTGTCAAATATCTCTATAACAGTTGACTGAGTTAATTCCAATACACTCCTAGGAAGCATAACATTTAATTGTCCCAGTATTTGTTTAGAGCTTATGCTGCTAAATCCAGCCAAAGTCATCAAAAATAACATAAATGGGAAAAATGATAATATTAAATAATATGCTAACTGAGATGCTAGTGCAAACACATCGTCCCTCTTAATTTTTACTATAAGATGTATAATTAAATTAACTTTGCTACTTAATTTTATATATTTCATTTAATCACCAATTTCTATTTATATTAATTAAAAATCTATTTATTTTATGCAGTACTTATTTTATTCGCTTTTCACAAATTATATGTACCATTAATAAATGTAAATAAAAGAGCACCTCCATAAAATTATGGAGGCGCTCTTTTTATAAACAGTATATTCTAACTAATAGTAACTCATTAGAATCAATATACCATTCTTACATAGAATCAGCTTATATACACCGTGAAAAACTTATAATTTATAAATCTTCTCTCTATTATTAACAACATTTTTGGTTGCATTTCTAGTATCATAAACAACTTTAGCTCTAGACACAATTGATTCGTAATCGTAACAACTATGATTTGTAGTTATAATTACTATATCAGACTCGTTTATAACCTCTTTCCAATCAACAGAATTATAAACCTTACCCTTATATTTAGAAATTGGACAATACGGATCATTTACCATTAAGTCAGCACCATTCTTTTCTAATAGTTCTATTACCTTGAATGCTGGAGATTCTCTATAATCATCGATATCATTCTTATATGCAACTCCTAATAAAAGAACTTTCGCACCATTTAATGCCTTTTTATTCTTGTTCAAAATCTTCATTACATTATCTAATACAAATTCAGGCATAGAATCATTTATTTCTCCTGAAGTTTCTATTAATCTTGTATGATAATCATATTCTTTTGCTTTCCACTCTAAGTAAAATGGATCAAGAGGAATACAATGTCCACCTAAGCCTGGACCTGGATAAAATGGCATAAATCCATATGGCTTGGTCTTAGCTGCATCTATAACTTCCCATACATCTATTCCCATTCTATTACATAAAATAGCCATTTCATTAGCTAATCCAATATTTATATTTCTAAATGTATTTTCCAATATTTTTTCCATTTCAGCTACGGCTGGAGATGATACAGTATGGATATCTCCCTCTAATATGTTTCTATATAATGCTGCTGCAACTTCTGTGCAATCAGGTGTACAACCGCCAACAACTTTAGGAGTATTTTTAGTATTAAAGTCCTTATTACCTGGATCAACTCTTTCTGGTGAAAAGGCTAAGAAAAAGTCTTCTCCACATTTAAGTCCACTTTCTTCTAGTATTGGCTTAAGAACTTCTTCTGTTGTTCCTGGATATGTAGTACTTTCAAGAATAACAAGCATACCTTTATGTAGATATTGTGCAACACTTTTTGTTGACTCTACAACATATGATAAATCTGGTTGCTTATATAAATCTAATGGAGTAGGCACGCAAATACAAATAGTGTCTACATCTTTAACAAAACTAAAGTCAGTAGTAGCTCTTAAAGTATTTTCTTCTACTATCTTCTTTAAATTTTCATCCACTACATCCCCAATATAGTTCTTTCCTTCATTAACCATATTTACCTTTTGATCTTGAACATCAAATCCAATAGTTTGATAACCAGCATTAGCCTTTTCCACAGCTAATGGTAATCCAACATATCCAAGACCAACCACACCAACTTTTGCAGTTTTATTATTTATTTTATCTAATAATTGTTGTTTTAATAATGACATCTTATACCTCCTGTAATTTACGGCCTAAAATTTTATCCACAGAACATAATTTACTAAAAAGTTTTATTAACAAATTATACAATGAAATGTTAATAAATAAAAATCTGTTTTTCTAATCTATACATTCTACTTTTTCTTTATCTTTGCTATACTTTTTCCCACAAGCTTTACAAGTTGCATGCTCATCTTTAAAGTTTAATTTTTCTCCACATTCACATACATATCCTATTATACTTGCCGGATTGCCCACTACTAAGGCATAATCAGGTATGTGTTTAGTAACTACTGCTCCAGCACCTACTAATGCATATTTCCCTATATTATGACCGCATACAATTGTTACATTAGCACCTATAGAAGCCCCTTTTCCAATTATAGTTTCTTTATACTCGCTTTTTCTTTCAATAAAGCTTCTTGGATTTACTACATTAGTAAACACACAAGACGGTCCTAAGAATACATAATCTTCGCAAATAACTCCTGTATATACAGACACATTATTTTGTATCTTTACCCCATCTCCAATTTTTACACCAGGCGATATTACAACGTTTTGACCTATATTACACTTTTCTCCAATTACAGAATTACTCATTATATGAGAGAAGTGCCAAATCTTCGTTCCGTCACCTATCACTACGTCGTTATCAATGTAACTTGATTCATGTACAAAATAATTCTTATCCATAATTAATCCTCGCACTTATCAATATTTTCCTTAAGTAAACTTCAAGTTCAAAATATATAGGAATTTGCATATTACAATATTAATATTATGCCTTTATATTTTCAACTATATAATTTATTTCGTTTTCTGTTAATTCTGGATAAACTGGTATTGCAAATGTTCTATGTGATAAATATTCTGCAACCGGCATATCCCCTTCTTTATATCCTAGATCTTTATATACTTTTTGTAAATGTAGTGGGACTGGATAATAAACTCCAGTTGCTATGCCATTTTCTTTAAGTTTATTTATCATATCTTCTCTATTTTCGCATTGTAACACATATTGATGATATATAGTTTCATTTTCTTCATCAACAGTAGGTACAACTACATTAGAATCTTTTAATTTTTCATTATATATTTTTGCTACTTCTCTTCTTCTACTATTCCAATCATCTAAATGTGGTAATTTTACTCTTAGAATTGCTGCTTGAATAGCATCTAACCTAGAGTTGAACCCGATTAAATAATTATAGTATTTTAAAGCATTATATACAGTATCGTCACCATCTTTAGACGTCTCTATCTCATCATTTATATTATTTAGCAAATTATAAGCTTTTTGTCCAGTTTCTCCACTTCCATGTGTTCTTAAAGCTTTTGCTATTGTTGCTATATTATCATCATTTGTCACTATCATGCCGCCATCGCCAGCACACGAAAGATTCTTAGTTGGGAAGAATGAGAAACATGCTGCATCACCTAAAGTTCCCGCCATCTTTCCTTTATATTTAGAACCTGATGCTTGAGCAGCATCCTCTACGATCTTTAAATTGTGCTTCTTAGCTATTTCATTTATTTCATCCATCTTAGCACATTGTCCAAATATATGAACTGGTATAATAGCCTTTGTTTTATTTGTAATTTTTTCTTCTATTTTAGTTGGATCTATATTAAATGTTTCTTTTTCAACATCAACAAAAACAGGCGTTGCACCTACTGCTGAAATAGCTTCAGCTGAAGCAAAATAAGTAAATGTCGAAGTTATTACTTCATCTCCATTCCCTATTCCTAAAGATTTTAATGCAATAACCAATGCATCAGTTCCATTCGCCACTGATATCGCATGTTTAACTCCTATATATTCTGCAAATTCTCTCTCAAATTCAATTACATTCTTGCCCATAATATAATTCGCAGAAGAAAGCACTTCTTTAGTTACTCTATCTAAATCTTCAGCAATAGACTTATATTGAGCTTTTAAATCAATTAATGGAATATTCATTATCCTCGCTCCTTAATTCTACTTTAATATGTTATTAATCATCACCAATATATCTCCGATTCAAACTTCTGACTGACGATATCAATAACTAAATATTTTTTAAATTGTAGTGTAAATACTAAAATTATATGTAGATATACTATTTCATAAAACTACCATGAATATTTTAACATACTTATTTTTAATTCACAATGCACAATACAATCTAGTAGCTTATTTCATAAAACTATAGGTAATTTAATATTTATTTATAGGATACCACTCATTTGGTAAAAGAACACTATATTTATTATTTATATATCTATCATCAATAAGCAGAACTCTTCCTTTGTCCGTCTCAGTTCTTATAACTCTTCCTACAGCCTGCTGAATTTTATTTATTCCTGGAAATACATACGCATAGTCATAACCATCTTCTTTATAAAAATCCTTTATAACTTCATTTGTCATATCTACCATAGGATATCCTACTCCAATTATTATGCTTCCAATTAACTGATCACCAGGCAAATCTATTCCTTCTGAAAACATCCCTCCAAGCACACAAAACATTAATAAATTATTGCTATTCTTAAATCTTCTTAAAAATTCACTTTTTTCTTCCTCCGTCATATTAGGTTTCTGTTTCATAAGATTAAATTCTTCTAGCTTCGACTCCTCCATATGGCTATATAACTCTTCCATATATGCATATGATGGTGAAAAAATCATGTAGTTTCCAATTTGCTGCTTTATAAAGCCACAAATTTTATCTTTCACTGATGATAAGGTCCTTTTTCTATATGAATATCTAATATTAATAGGACTAATATGAACTTTTAAGTTTTCTTTATTGAAAGGAGATGGAAGCTTTAACCTATATGTATTATCATCTCCGCCCAGCATATTTACATAGTATTTTATTGGTGATATAGTTGCAGAAAAAAATATTACCGAGTAGCATTTTCCTAAGTATTCTCTTAAATTCTTAGCTGGATTTACACAATATAAAGTCAACTTGATTTCTTGAGAATCCTTTTCTATACAAGTCCTATAATTTTCATCATAGAGCTGTGTCGTAGAAGTAAAAGCATTTATATCAAAATATAATTTCAATATATCTTCATAACCATCAAATCTATTTCCTCTTACTAGCACTTCTTCACTTTCTTTTAAGTATAACTGCAAATACTTACTCAATTCCTTAGGATGTTCCTCTTCATAAAATGATTTCACTTCTCTATGGTCGCATTCATTTCTTAAATCAATGAAATAATCATTAATCTTTCCCAATAAGGAATGTAGTTTATTTAGTTTACCCTTAGTTATCTTTTTGCAATTTAGAATTTGACTTTTATATAAGGATGCGGAATACATATTTCTTGACCTATCAATTAAATTATGTGCTTCATCCACCAAAACTATATTTCCTTTGCTTTCTAGAACTCTACTCAAAGATACTCTTGGATCAAAGATGTAATTATAATCACCTATAATTCCATCACAATAAGTACTTATATCTAAAGATAGCTCAAATGGGCATACTTGATATTTTTCGGCATATTCCTTCAATATTTCCGTGGAAATTCTTTCTTCCCTTTCGATAACATTTGTAATTACTTTTTTTACTTTACCATAATAGTCTTTGGCATATATGCACTTCTCTGGATTGCAATCAAAATCATCATTAATACATGTTTTCTCTTTTGCCGTAATTGTGATAGTCCTAAATTTCAATCCTTCTTGACGCAATCTTTCAAAAGTTTCTTCTGCAACTTCCCTATTTATCGTCTTTGCCGTCAAATATATAATTTTTTCTCCAATTCCTTCGCTTATAGCCTTTACAGCTGGGAATATGGTTGATATAGTTTTTCCTATGCCTGTCGGTGCCTGAACAAATAATATTTCCCCCTCTTTTATAGTTTGATATGAAACATTAATAAGTTTCCTTTGACCTTCTCTGTATTTTTCAAAAGGAAAATTTAGTACTTTTATAGTTTCATCTCTAATGTTTTTCCATTTAAATATTAAAACACTAAATCTCTCATATTCTCTTAATAAATCAGATATAAATTCTTCTAATTCTCCTATAGTAAATCTTTTTTCAAAACTCTTAACCTCATTCGTTTCTAACTGCATGTAGGATAATCGCACATAAATTTCTTCAAGATTATTTTGATTTCCATAAATAAAAGCATACACCTTTGCCTGAGCCCAATGTACCTCATTCAAATCATCAATGTATGCAAAATTCTTATAAGTTGATTTTATTTCTTCAATTATAACTTTATCTCTTTCCGTTATAATTCCATCTGCTCTTCCTTCAATATAGATCAAGCTTTTATTCGTCTCAAACTCATGAGTTAAATATACTTCCTTTTCATAGTTCTCATAAATCCTTCCGTTATCTTCCTGAAGCTTTTGATGTGCTCTTACTCCCTCTACTGCCCTAGCACTTCCAGAAAACCTATTATCTATATCACCTTTTTTCAAGCAAAATTCTACTAAATTTCTCACAGACTCTCGTATAAGAATTTTATCCATAAATTAATTCCTCACTATAGTTAAAATCACATTTTCCATATTAAATCATAAACATAGTCATAAAACACTTACTTAATTAGCCTAACAAAATTCAAGTTCTAATTAAGTAAGTGTTTTTTAGTTTATTGCTATTGTAAATATTTTATCTCATATAATTTATTCTTCTTCATACTCTTTAACTATTTTTTGAACTAACTTTTTAATAACACTTGCTTCTGCTATTAAAGAAAGAACTAATAGGAAAATTTTAATTCTTTCCTTATCATTATCTTTCAATTCAAAATTCTTTATTATCTCTTCTAATTTATCATCATTTGATATAAACGTATCTAAATAGTTATCTAAACTTTCCTTTTGTATTTGTGTGAAAGTTTTATATGTCTCTTCCCATGACAGTATATCATCGCTTCTGTCATTGATTTCATTAAATGCAAGCCGAAAAACTTTCTTTATTTCTTCCGTCGTTAATAAGGGCCTCATATGGCTAAGCAGTACTAATTGTACTAAATGCATTTTTGTATATCCTCTTTTTTTGCCATCTTCCGGCTTAGTTATAACTTCGCTTTTAGTATAATTTTGAACTATATTGTTAGTAAACTTCTCATCAACAAACTTATCGTTTAAATAATCGATTACTTGGGATAAAAACAAATCATATTTAGGAATATCTTCATATGAAACGGAAGTACTTTTAGACATTTCTTTAGCCAATTCTTTTATATAATCTGAATCAAATTTTCCTGCCATTATCATGCACCTATTCTTTCTCAATCTATATTATATATTATATAGTAATCATGAACTTGTTACAAGTTATTATAAACATTGTAATATAAAAATTTTTCTACTAGTTTATACTCTTAGTATAATAATAGTATTATACGACATATCTAATTTTTTTTAAATATAGTATTGATAAAAAATATCTAATTTATGTAATCAATCGACATTATTATTTATAGTATTTGCATTTCTACAAAAAAAGCGGACATATGCCTTATATTACTTTATTTGTAAATTCACTATTATATAATCATGAATATAATTCATATACATTTCTCTAACCATTGGTACATCTAGATTCCTCAAATTTATTAATTTGGATTAATATGATAATTTTACAAATAAACCCTCTTGACTTTTCTAAAATATGGTAGTATATTTTATATAAGATGTTTATTAAAGTTGAAATTTGTAATTTCTTATAAATATTTAAAAATATACATTGACTTTATATTACATACTTGGTAATATATCATAGTAGAATGTCGAATCATGGAATTAGGAGGAATTTTTTATGAAATCAACAGGTGTAGTTAGAAGAGTAGATGAATTAGGAAGAATAGTTATTCCTATAGAACTTAGAAGAACATTAGATATTGCTGAAAAAGATGCATTAGAAATTTATGTAGACGGAGAGCAAATAATCTTAAAGAAATACGAACCAGCTTGTATCTTCTGTGGAGATGCAAGAGACGTAATTAACTATAAAGGCAAGAATATCTGTACTAAATGTTTAGACGAAATTAAAACAAACAGATAGTATTTGATATATTCTAATTTCCTATTATATAATTAATTATATAATCAATAAATAATAGACTATCTCAAGAGTTAATTTGAGATAGTCTATTTTCTTAACTTAATTATATATTAGTTGAGAATTTATATACTTCACTTTTAGGTAATTCTCTTTCCTTGGCTACAAGCTTTATTGCCTCTTTCTTACTCGCACCACCATTAATATATTTAACTATATGCTCTTCAATAGATAAATGAATCCACTCTTCCCTTTGCTCTTCCTTTATCTCTTCAAGTCTTTTTCCTTCTAGAACAAGAACAAATTCTCCTCTTGGTTTATTCTCCTGAAAATACTGAATTACTTCTTTTAAAGTTCCCCTGTGTATTTGTTGATAAATCTTAGTTAATTCTCTGCATGCTGCAATCTTTCTATCTCCAAATGTATCTAATAAGAATTCAAGCGTATCTATCAGCCTATGCGGTGCTTCGTAAAAGATAATAGTTTCCTGACTTTGTAATAGTTCATTTGTCACTATTTTACGTTCTTTATTTTCTCTTGGCAAAAAACCTCTAAATAAAAATTTAGTTGTGTCTAATCCAGAATAAACTAATGCCGTAGTTATAGCTGTCGCTCCTGGAAGTACTTCGAAATTTATCTCTTTTTCTATGCAACGTCCAACAATAACACTTCCCGGATCTGATATTCCTGGCGTTCCAGCATCTGAAACTAAAGCAACATTATTACCTTCCATTAGTAAATCTATAATTTTATCACTTTTTATTTGCTCATTAAATTTGTGATAACTTATCAGTGGTTTTTTTATCTCAAAATGATTTAATAATTTCAACGTTTGTCTTGTATCTTCAGCCGCTATAATATCAACATCTCTTAAAGTTTCTAGAGCCCTCAATGTTATATCTTTTAAGTTTCCAATAGGAGTTGGCACTAAATACAACTTTCCATTTTTCATATCATGACCTCCAATATATTGAATCTATTTCTTTAGTATATTTTCCATCTTCATCATAGACATATAATGGCGTTTCCCACTTCAAATAGGCTCCCCCATCTCTTTGCCCTTCAATCAATACAATATTAGGAGCTTTTCCTACCTTAGGATGAATCATTTTTACTCTTTTAGGTTCTATTTTATATTTTCTCATTAAAATAAAAATATCCGCTAATCTTTCAGGTCTATGTATCATAAAGAGTCTTCCATTATCCTTTAATAAAATTCTTGCTGCTGAAATCACATCTTCTAAATTACATAATATTTCATGCCTAGCTATAGCAAGCTTATCATTTGGATTTATAATTCCTGAATTGTTTAGTTTATAAGGTGGATTTACTGTCACTGCATCAAACTTATCAAGTGTCTTTAGATAATCTATATTTTTTAAATCTTCATTTATAAAACATACATTTCCTTCAAGCTCATTTAATTTTACACTCCTTTTAGCCATATCTACCATATCTTCTTGAATTTCTAATCCATATACACACTCAGGCTTATATTTGCCATATATCAAAAATGGAATTATCCCAGTTCCTGTACATAAATCCATCACCTTATGTTTATTTTTTATATAAGCAAAATCAGATAATAAAACAGCATCTATACCAAATTTAAATCCCTCCTTCTTTTGAATTAAATTTAATCCCTTAAGTTGCAAATCATCTACTGTCTCATCATCTCTCACATATTGCAATTTATTATTCATATTATTCTTCCTTTACTTAACTTTACAATATTCTACTTTAAAATATCTAATATCAATATTTGTATATACCTAATCTCTAAAGTATATATTCCACATTATATCATACAAGTAAAATAAAAAAAGTCCTTCTGATCTTTTACAGAAGGACAATAATTTGAAATCAGATATTAACAACTAATTTCTTATGTTAACTACTTAAGAACTCTTCTTGCAGCATAAAAACTATAAACTGGCGCAACTTTAACCACATCACCTGTTTGAGGTGCGTTAATCATTTGGCCATTACCAACATATATCCCAACGTGACCTGGATGAGTAAATACCAAATCTCCAGGTTGAAGCTGATCTTGGCTAACTGGTTGTCCAACTCCAATTTGAGAATAAGTTGTTCTTGTTATATCTACTCCTGCAGCATGCTCATAAACATATTGAGTAAATCCTGAACAGTCAAAACTTGCATCTCCAGTTGCACCCCATACATAAGGCTTTCCTAACTGTGCATATGCCTCATTTAGAATAGATTGAGCATTTCCTGCTGATGGTGCAGCTACTCTTCCGCCTCCGCCTCTACTTGGCGTTGCCACTTTTACTTCAGCTGCTTTTTTATCTGCTACCATTGTTTTAGCCTTTTCAATTTTATCATTTATCTCTGAAGTAACGATCTCACTCTTAATTTGATTATCTCTAATATTTCTTAATTGATTAATTGCTCCTTGAAGATCAGTAGCTGAACTATTAGAGTTACCTATAACATCAAATTGAGATTTTACAAGTTCTCTTTCTAATTGTGATAAGTATTGTGAGTCAAATTTACTTTTTTCATCCTTAGCTTGACTTGATAAAGTTTCTGCTTCTTTTTTCTTTCCATCGAGTTCACTTAAGCTAACTTGTATTTCTTTATTAAGTTTATCTATTTCATCTTTCTTATCTTCTAGGGATTTTATTTTGTTATTTAATTCTTCCTTTTTACTTGTAACATCTTCTATGGCAGATTTGTCTTTTCCTATAATTTTACTAACTGCCTCTGCTCTAGAAAAGAAATCACTTGTTGATTCTGATTCAAGTATAAAATTCAAGTAACCAAATTCTAAATCACCTGACATGTACATAGCTTTAACTCTTTGTCCTAAAGCTAAATCTAATGTATTAATCTCTTTCTTATATTGTTCAATGTCTTTTGTACTACTATCAATAACTTTATTGATAGTTGTTATTTCTTTTTTATTCTTATCTACTGTTAATTGTAGCGGCTCTATCTGCATATTTAAATCATCAATTTTATTCTGAATATCTGTTATCTTGCTTTCAATTTCTGCATATTTCTGTCTTGAATCACTCAACTGTTGATTATCTGGCGTCGCAAACGCTGGTATCGAGCTACCTACAACGATTACGGTTGCTAACATAATAGCTAGAATTCTACTCCTCATTAAATATCGGTTTTAAACCTTCCCTCCTCCATTAATCTATATTACTACATAATTATAACACCTTGGATAAGAATGAACAATTCATATATATAGCGAGAATTTAGTTTATCCTACTATTATCTAAATATCGTCCGTATTCCCCACTTTTTCTAGCTTATTCTTTGTGATTCTTATTATAGCTTATATATAAAAATTTTCATCAATAAACTTAACTTAACAATTCCAGCCTCCCTCATCACAAAATTATTTATTCTAATGACTATAATTAACTTTTTTCTGTATTAATTACATCTTCTAAAGTCCTTGACATAAGATTTACTTGAATATATAATTAATGTATAACGGGGTGTGGCGCAGATGGGAGCGCGCGTGGTTTGGGACCATGAGGTCGCAGGTTCAATCCCTGTCACCCCGACCAAATATATTATTAGACTAGTATAACTTAAGGATTGATCCTTAAGTTTTTTTATTTAGTAATTCATTAATTTATTAATCTATAACATATATCGTATTACTAATTCTTCTAATTCTTATTCGTGTCTAATGCTTCAATTATAATATTTATTGACACTAAGGCGCACCAATAAAAGATTAAGTTTGGCACTAAACTATATCAATATCTATTCGTTTATATAAATAACAATTATTTGGAGGTGTAAAATGCTAAGTAATATAAAAGGTGTAATTTTCGATTTAGATGGAACTATTGTAGATTCCATGTGGGTATGGTCTCAGATCGACATAGATTATCTTAAAAAGAAAGGACATGCTGTACCTAATGACTTAAAAAACGATATTGAACACTTAAGTTTTTATCAGACAGCAGTATATTTTAAAAATAGATTTAAAATTGAAGATTCAGTAGATGAAATACTTAGTGATTGGCATCATGCAGCATTTCATCATTACGCTAATAATGTAAAACTCAAATCAGGTGTAAAAACTTTTTTAAGATATTTAAAAGATAATAAAATAAAAATTGCATTAGCGACTAGCAATTCTATCCCACTGCTTGAGGCTTGTTTAAAAAACAATGGGGTTTATGACTATTTTGATTCAATCACTATTACTGATGAAGTCGCAAAAGGAAAAGATTGTCCTGACATATATTTATTAGCAGCAAAAAAGTTAAATATTAAACCTGAATACTGTTTAGTATTTGAGGATATACTCCCTGCTATGAAAAGTGCAAAAAAAGCAAATATGAGGGTGATCGGAATAAAAGATGATTTATGTTTAGAACCTATATCCGAAATTCTTAAGTATTGTGATAAATATATTTTTTCCTTTACCGAGCTTTTATAGATATTAGTTATTATAAATATTTGTTTTATCGCCTACATACGAATAATTAGATTACTAAAAATAATTCAACATTCTACAATGCAAATTTAAGACAAGCTTTTTCTCATGCTGTTAGTATATAAATCTGTAACGTAGGGATATCTGAATACATTTTTATAACATAAAATCATATTTGAATATTGTATTATATTTTAAAATAATAACATATGAACTTTAAAATAAAAAAATAAAGGTAATGTATCCATCATTACCTTTATTTTTGAAACTATATTGCTATTAAATAGAAATTTTTATTTTCTTTCAACTCCGTATTTAGCTTCTAATTCCTTCAATATTTGATCATATTTTTTATGTTGATTTTCTTTAATTAAATTATCTAATACACTGTCTTTAACTTCTTCAAAACTTTTGATTGAGGCTTCATTTTTTGCATCTACTAAAACTAAATGATACCCAAATTGAGTTTTAACCGGTTCAGTAACCTTTCCTATTTCTGATGTAAAAGCAGCTTCTTCAAATTCTGGAACCATCATACCTTTTGAGAATTCACCTAAATTTCCACCTTGTTGATTAGATGGGCATGTTGAATATTTCATTGCAGCATCTCCGAATGAAATATTGCCGCTTAAGATTTCTTCTCTTGCCTTATTTGCTTCCTCTTCAGTTTCTACTAGAATATGTCTAGCTGAAACTGTTGCAGGCTGACCAAAAGCTTCTTTATTATCTTCATAGTATTTCTTTACTTCTTCATCTGTTATTGTTACATCACTCAATACTTTATTTATTGCCATTGAAGTTATAACTTCCTTTGATATATTTTCCATGGCGTCTTTGTATTCTTGAGTCTTATCTAATTGTATTTCTTTTCCAAACTTATTCATTAATTCAAATGAAATCAATTGTTCTACCAATTGTTTCTTCTTTTCTTCGCTTTGTAAAGCTCCTCTTTGCTCTTGTGGATATCTACTAATTATTGCATTTAAATCTTTTTCTGTTATTTCATATCCTGCTGCAACAGCTAACACTTTATTTTCCATGTGAATTCTCCTTTATAATCATTTTATATTATTTTTAACAGTTTGTTATATACACTTCATTTTAACAGTATCTACTACTTCTAACAATAATATAACTAAATAAATTTTAGATTTTTAATCAAAAATACATAGTATACATAAAACCACCATAAAATGTTATACTAATTTAGGGGTGATTTAATGTCCGATATATTAAAAAATGATTGGAAAAATTATTTGCAGTCTGAATTCCAAAAAGATTATTATATTAATCTAAGAAAATTTTTAATAAATGAATATAACTCTAAGACCATTTATCCTAATATGTATGATCTCTTTAACGCCTTACATTTTACACCTTATAATAAAGTTAAAGTTGTTATATTCGGTCAAGATCCTTATCATGGACCTGGCCAAGCGCATGGATTGAGTTTTTCTGTTAATCCAGGTGTAAAAACTCCACCATCTTTAATTAATATCTATAAGGAACTACATACTGATTTAGGTTGCTATATTCCAAACAATGGCTATTTAAGAAAGTGGGCTGATCAAGGAGTCTTATTGCTAAATACGGTACTTACAGTTAGAGCTGGAGAAGCTAATTCCCACAAAAATAAAGGATGGGAAGAATTCACAAATGAGGTTATTAAGGTGCTAAATAAAAAGGAAACACCTATAGTATTCATACTTTGGGGTAATAATGCTATTTCAAAGACTGACTTTATTACTAATCCTAAGCATCTTATAATAAAATCCGTTCATCCTAGTCCATTATCTGCATCAAGAGGCTTCTTCGGAAGTAAACCTTTTTCAAAAACAAACAATTTTCTAATTTCTACAAATCAAGAACCAATTGACTGGCAAATCGAAAATATATAATTATTTAATTTACTTTCCCAATGCTTACATTCAAATTAAGCCTTTATATTATAAAGTAAATTAAATGTTTAAATATAGTTTTGCTAAACATTGTGCATATGCTGGTGTATAATTGATTATACACTAATTTTGAGGAGGTTGTTTTGTGGATTATAAATTTGTTTATGATAATAAAGAATACGTACTAACAGATAATAATTGCGATGGGATATTTTTTGAAGGCGAAAATGAGATTACAGGTCTTTCCTTAGATATAATATTGAATGCTCTAAATGAAGGAGAAGAAGTAAGTTTTTCAACAGAATATTATGGCGATAAATGTGCATGTAATACTCAAGAGCAAATAAATAAATCTTATCGTTACTTAGAGTACCACTTTTACATATATACAAAGGATAATGAATATGTAATAGATACTTTATGTAATGAATATAGGAATACATCTTTTAATAAACTTTTTGGTCTAGGAAAAATTGATGATAGCTATATAGTTAGTGTGACTGTATGTCCTAACTGCGGTATCTACTCAATATATATAGATCAATGTACTGTTTAAGGAATTTCTATATAACTTCTTTACAAATAGTTAAGATTAAAAAAGATAACATTTAGAAATATAATTTAAATGTTATCTTTTTAACGAATATAATTTATTTTTTATTCCTTTAAAATAGTAAACTAAGTTAATTAAACCATTCAAAAAAATTGTATACAAACTTTACTGAATTATAATTTTCTAAAGATATAGAAAAAAGCACTAACTTATGTTAGTGCTTTTATGGTGGCTCGAACTGGAATCGAACCAGTGACACGAGGATTTTCAGTCCTCTGCTCTACCGACTGAGCTATCGAGCCATATTACCTGGCAACGTCTTACTCTTCCACACAGTCTCCCATGCAGTACCATCAGCGCTGTAGACCTTAACTTTCCTGTTCGGAATGGGAAGGAGTGTTACCTCTACGCCGTCATCACCAGATACAAGTAGTATTATATCGAGTTATTTATATTATGTCAACACATTTTTTATTTTTTTATTATAAATATTTTAAAATGCTTAATTCAGCGGGGTTTATATTTTATTTTTCTAATCAATTGTGCAATAATTAAATATACATGATAATGTGTTTTTAATACTTAAAATAAATTTTAATTTGGAGGTTTTTCTATGAGCATTGAAAAGTTATCAGAAATATTAAAGAATAGTAATAATATAGTCTTTTTCGGCGGAGCTGGTATCAGTACGGAATCTAATATACCTGACTTTAGAGGCTCAAATGGCCTATTTAGCGAGAAATTAAATGCTACATTAACTCCTGAACAGTTAGTATCACATACTTTTTATATTAAATATCCTGAAGAATTTTTTAAATTTTATAAAGCAAAACTTATATACCCCGATGCTAAACCAAATGCTGGACACTTAGCATTAGCCAAACTTGAAGAAATGGGAAAATTGAAAGCTATCGTGACACAAAATATAGACGGACTCCATCAAATGGCTGGAAGCAAAAATGTATTCGAACTTCACGGATCTATTCATCGAAATTATTGTGTTAAATGTCATGAATCTTATGATGTGAATTTTATCCTACAATCTAAGGGCGTTCCTATTTGCACTAAATGTGGTGGGGCTGTCAAACCCGATGTAGTTCTTTATGAAGAGGGTCTAGACGATAAAGTAATTAGAGACTCTATAAATGCAATTTCTAATGCAGATACTCTTATTATAGGTGGCACTTCACTTGTTGTTTATCCTGCTGCCGGACTTATCAATTATTTTAAAGGAAAGAATCTTGTATTAATAAATAAAAGTTCTACCTCTGCTGATTCCAAGGCTAATTTGGTTATTAATGATTCCTTCGGAAAAACATTAAGCAACGCTATAAAAGAATTATAAATTTTTTATCTAAATTATGTATAAATAAATTTAATTTGGCAATAAATAATAATGAAGTATTTAACTTCAATATTTAATCGCCTCTCCCCCATTTTTATTTATATACAATTTGTAAAGCCATAATATATTACTTCGTTTGAAATATATTATGGCATTTTTATTTTGCATAATTTATTTAATAAGAATTCTTCTTAGCATATCTAATCCTGTAATTGTAGCCTGAAGCCTTACTTTGTTCCTATCTCCCTTAAACAAACATTTTTGTATCGTTACCTTTCCTTGAACATACACACCTATAAAAACCAATCCAACAGGCTTTTCTAAAGTACCACCTTCTGGTCCTGCAATTCCTGTTGTTACAATGCTAACATCAGTATTAGCTGTCTTTGCAATACCAATTGCCATTTCTCTTGCGGTTTCTTCACTTACGGCCCCATATTTGTTTAAAATATCATTATTAACGCCTAGTCTATTATGTTTAGCCTCATTGGAATATGTTACAGCGCCTTCTAAAAAAACTTCCGATATACCTGGATAATTAATAAGATAGCTTGCTATCATGCCACCAGTACATGATTCTGCCGTAGATATTGTTAGTTTCTTCTCTATCAAAAGCCTAGCTACAACTTCTTCTATGTTAATATCCTCAGTTGCATAAACATTATCCCCAAGTCTGTTCTTAATTTCTTCCTCAATTGGTTCTATCAATTTTAGTGCTTCATCTTTAGTTTCAGCCTTTGCAGTTATACGAAGCATTACTCCTACATCTTTTGCATAAGGCGCAATTGTAGGATTAGTTTGAGTATCTATTAAATCCTTAATCTCCTCTGCAACAGCGCTTTCCCCTATTCCAAGTATCTTAACAACTCTTGAAACCAATATTGAATCTGATTTCTCTTGAAGATATGGTTTAACTGATTCTTCAAACATTGGTTTCATTTCCTTTGGTGGTCCAGGTAAAATGATCATTATCTTATTATCATCTTCTATTATAACTCCTGGTGCTGTTCCATTATTATTATTTATAACAGTTGCTCCTTCTGGAATTAATCCTTGCTTTAAATTATTTTGAGTCATTGCTCTTTCTCTAAATTTAAAATAATCTTCTATCTTTTTAGTTGAATTTTCATCCTTGATTAATTCTTTATTAAAATATTTAGCTGCAACTTCTTTTGTAATATCATCATCAGTTGGTCCAAGTCCTCCTGTAGTTATTATGATATCACTTCTGCTATATGCCTCATCAAATGCATGCATAACTCTTATTTCATTATCTCCTACTACTTGCTGATAATACATATCTATTCCAAGGGCTGCTAATTCCTGAGCTAAATATTGGGCATTTGAATTAATTATATCACCTAATAAAATTTCTGTTCCTATGGCTATAATCTCTGCTTTCATCTTATTACCTTCTTCTTATTTAATTTATAAGTCCACAATAATATTCTTAATTAGAAATTATACTACTAAACTATTACTAATTACAATAATCTCTATTTATATCATAATTAAAGATTGAAACCTATCCAACAATCTATTGAATAGGTTTCATATAAAATATATTCTTTTATAATATGCTATCTCTAAATATATCTAGAGATAGCTTATATAAAAAATTTTTTCATCCCAATTTATTATAGGTAAATACTTTAAATATCAAAATAAAAGTCTCCTTAATTAAGTAATTAACCTAGAATAAACTTAGTAATATGTATGAGAAGAAAAAATTCATTGCAAAGAGAGCTTTCTGTTCTAATTTTATGTGAAATTTTTAATCTTTATTCACATCTATCTGCAATTCTATTATAAAAGTCTATTCTAAATGTTTTAAAGCTCTAGGATTAAGCTAAAAATCTACACTACTTTGCTTGCTTCATTCTTTATATTACTTATCTTCTGTTTCAAGCAATGCTAATGCTACCGCACCAATTACCCCTGCATCTGTACCTAATCCTGCTGGAACAATCTTAACTGATTCTGCCATGGATTTAAAACATCTCTTATCCACAACTTTTCTTACTGTATCAAAAACAATCTCTCCAGCTTTTGATACACCACCACCTATTATTATAATTTCTGGATCAAATATAGATACTGCATTAGCTATAGCTATTCCTAAATAATTCAGTGCATTATTAATTATATCTACGCAAACTGGATCTCCTGCAGCCGCCTCTGTAAACACCTCATATGAAGTAATAGTATCATACTTTCTTAATGAAGTCTCAACTTTACTAGCTAATGCTTCCTGTCCTCTTTTTGCAATTGCAGTTCCTGATGATGTTGCTTCTACACACCCTATATTTCCACAATTACATCTTGGTCCATCTGGTGCCACTGTCATATGTCCTATTTCTAAGGCATTTGAAGTGTGTCCTCTATATACCTTTCCATTTAAGACAGCGCCTCCACCTACTCCAGTGCTTACTGTGAAGAATACTACATCTTTAGCGCCTTTTCCTGCGCCAAACATATATTCGCCGATAGCTGCAACGTTTGCATCATTATCTAAAAATACAGGAACTTCAAACTTTTTATTCAAAGGTTCCACTAAATTAAAATTCTTAAATGGAAGGTTTGGTGTATAGATTATAGTTCCTTTTTCAGCATCTAAAGGTCCAGGGGAACCGATACCAATTCCTTTTATATCTTTATAAGTTACTGATCCATCTTTAATTACTTTTTCAACAGATTCTATAATTCTATTTAATACTGGAATTTCTCCCTCGCTTGCATTTGTAGGAACTGTTGTTTGACATAACACTTCTCCATTTAAATTAGATAATGCAGTACTTATCTTAGTTCCTCCTAAATCTACTCCTATAACATATTTTTGCATAATATAACTCTCCTTTATTTTATTTAATATACCAATAAAAAACAATTTGCTAATACATATTATACTATATTATGCTATTCCAATAAAACCTGTATTTTAAATAATATTTTTTCAAGATCCTTTATTGGCGCTTATGTAATAGTTCCCAAAATCGTCATATTGTGTATAATTGATATTGAATTTATTATCTTGAAGCATAGAATTAATTAATTCTATATCATCCTTATTATTTCTATCTATCCTTATTACAAAATTATCATCTTTGTCTATTATATTTAAATAGTCAAATATATTACTATAATCACTCAACTCTATATTCCCATTAATATCCATGCTATAATCTGACATTGTAGATGCCTCCTTGTTTAAATTGCATAAAATATACTATTACTAAAATATTATGTCTTTCTGCACATGATTTTATCCTATATATATTAATGTAAAATTTACCTTATTCCTTAATTATAGTAAATTTTATTTTACTTCTCTTTATTAAGACAATAAATAAAAAGTACCCTTTATGTAATTACTACACTAGAGTACTTTTTATTCCTATTCCGTAAATTTTAGCTATAACTTTCCGTAATCTTATTTTCTTAATTCATTAATGCTCTCTATGGCTTTCGCTACCTCTATCTCTGGAACTTCCTCATATCTTACAAATTCTTTTGTAAATACTCCTCTTCCTTGAGTTAAAGATCTCAATTCAGTAGCATATTTTCTAATTTCGGCAAGCGGAATTTCTGATATAACCCTTTGCTTGTCCCCTTCTGGCTCCATTCCGATTACTCTTCCCCTCTTTTTATTTATATCAGCTATCACATCACCCATATATTCGTTTGGTAATATAACTTCTACTTTCATTATAGGTTCCAAAAGAATAGGTTTAGCTTGCTCTAATCCCTTTTTATAAGCTATAGAGGCTGCAACCTTAAAAGCCATTTCAGAAGAATCTACAGAGTGATATGACCCATCATGAAGAGTCGCTTTAAGGCCTATAACTGGGCATCCTGCTAAAACCCCATGAGTTATACACTCTCTTAATCCTTTTTCTACTGCTGGAATAAAATTTCTTGGAACTGCACCACCAACAACGTTATCAATAAATTCTAATTCTTCCTCTCCATCTGTTCTACGTTCAAATTTAATTACCACATCTCCATACTGGCCATGTCCACCAGACTGCTTTTTATGTTTTCCTTGTACATCTGAAAATCCCTTTATAGTTTCTTTATAAGGTACCTTTGGTAAACTTAATACTGCTTCTACACCAAATTTACTTTTTATTTTACTTGCGATTACATTAATATGTGTTTCTCCTAGTCCTGAGATTACAATTTCTGCATTTTCTACATCCCTATCAATCTGAAAAACAGGATCTTCATCTTTTAACTTGGCCAAAGCTTGAGATATCTTTTCCTCATCACCTTTAGCTTGTGGGATTACAGCCATTGAGAAAACTGTTTTAGGAAAATTCATTTTGTCATATATTACTTTAAAATCAGGACTAGCTAAAGTATCGCCTGTATTTGTATACTGTAGCTTGGAAATAGCACCTATATCACCAGCTATTATTCTTTTAGCTGGTATTTGTGTCTTACCTCTAATAAAACATATATGGGATAATTTTTCGTTCTTATCTTTATTAACATTTAATACTGTCATATCATCTTTCGCTTCACCTGTAATAACTCTAAAAAATGATATCCTGCCTACAAATGGATCTGCAATAGTTTTAAATACTAATGCAGAAAAAGGCTTATCTTGATTGAGATTAACAAAAACCTCTTCATCTTTTAAAACGTCTACAGCTTTTTGTGGAATAGCATATTCTGGCGATGGAAAACATTCTACAATATCATCAATTAAAGAATCCATTCCAATAACTTTTGTAGCACTTCCACACATAACAGGGGCAATATCCCCATTAGCACATCCACTTATAAGGCCCTTATATATTTCTTCATCACTCAATTCACCTTCACTAAAATATTTATCAAGCAATACTTCATCAGTCTCAGCTACAGCTTCCATAATCATCTTCTTACAATTTTCAACTTCATCCTGGAGCTCTTCAGGTATATCCAATATTTTTATTTCCTTAGTCTTTACATCGTATACTCTTGCTTGTTTGGATATTATATTTATTACTCCTTTAAAATTGTCTTCTTCTCCTATAGGATACTGAATAGGCACCACGCTGATGCCAAACTTTTCTTTAAGAGATGCTAATACTTTATTAAAATCCGAGTTCTCTCTATCTAATTTATTTATAAAAAATGTTCTAGGCAATTTAATTTTGTTACAATATTCCCAGGCCCTTTCAGTTCCCGCCTTGACTCCTGAAACTCCGCTTACAACTATCATACCTACATCCACGGATCTCATTCCTTCGATACATTCACCTTGAAAGTCTGCATATCCAGGAATATCAATAAGATTTATTTTAACATTATCTAATTCAATTGGTGCTACTGAAAGGGCAATAGAAAATTGTCTCTTCTTTTCTTCAGTATCAAAATCTAAAACCGTAGTCCCATCCTCAATATTCCCTAATCTATCTGTAATTTTTGAATAATACAGAAGGCTTTCCGCTAAGGAAGTCTTTCCAGTTCCATTATGCCCCATTAATCCTACATTTCTTAAATTTTTAATACTATAATCTTTCATAATGCTGCCAAACCCTTAATCTACCCTAGAGATTGGCTCCCACCTGCCTTTCACTTAATAATGCTATATGTTATATTTCTATTTCTATTCGTTAAATCCTCCTTATTTTCTTAATTTTCTGAAAATTTATATTTATCCTATTTTTGAAGTAGTCCTTTAAATTAATTTGACGTTTTCTTGTAGTATTAACCAAAAAACATTATAATTTTATCTGTTAATATCTTTAGAATCATGTTTATTACTTTAAATCTATCTTTGTGGAGGAAAATTTAATGAAAGCAAAAAAGAATTTAAGAAACTTCTATATGTTTTGGTTTGCTTTACTTGCAATTTCTATAACTATCGGAGTCTTATTTATAAAACCCCAAGTAGGTGTTGCTGATCAAGGTGATTTCTATAGAATTATGAATGTATCTGGTCTGTCATTATTAGACTCAGATACGAATAATCCTAACTCTGTAGGATATTATGACTTTATTGTGACTGATTATAAGATTACCCCTTTAAACAATACTGATCCTAAAATCATCTGGAATTGTAGTTTGAGCTATCTAATAATACTTGTTAATTATATATGCAAATCACTTGATCATAATATATTTAAAACTCAATATTTAGCTGTCATCTATAGTATTATATATATTCTTTCATTTATCATAATATTAAAATCTTTGAATATAAAAAATAATATTAAATCTATGATGGTTGTACTAATAACCGCATTCATTTTCTTTGATGGTAATTATTTAATTTGGTTTAATAGCCTATATGGAGAACCAATGATGATAACTACACTATCGCTACTTGTTGCATCCATTCTTAACTATATTAAGTACAAATACGTAGTAAAGGGAACGGAAAAATTAATGTCGAAAATACTTTATATATTATTTTCAGCATTTTTATTTTTAGGTTCTAAATTACAAGTTATTACTTCTTTACCTATTATTATAATTCTTATATGTAAAATATTATTGGATAATAGATATAATCTAAATAAAATCAATTTAGCTATTTTATATGTTATTACATGCTTATTGATAATCTATCCTATTCGCATCAATATGAATAGCAACAACTTAAGTAAAGACACCCAGTATAACTCAGTCTTTTATGGAGTACTAAACGAATCTACTACACCAGAGCAAGACTTGATAGATTTAGGCTTAGATCCTGATTTATCAGCTGAGGCTGGGAAACATGCTTATTTGGATTCTGATGAATATGTCAAATATATTCCTGGTTCAGAAATAACTGATGAAAAATTCTACAGTAAAATAAATAACTTTAAACTTGGAAAATTCTATTTAACTCACCCTACTCGTTTATTAAATGGCATGAAATATACCGCAAGTAAGGCATTCTATACTAGTACCGGACTAGGTAAGTACTCAAAAGCTGATAGTTTAACCCCAGTTAGGGATTTCCATCGTTTCACACTTTGGTCATCTATAAGGGAAAAAATATTGCCTAGAAATTTATATTTTATAGGATTAATTTATCTTATTGTTCTGTTATGCTCACTGTATAAATATATTCGAAATAGTTCTAACCCTGAAATCAAGAACAAAATTCTCTTGCTTTGGACTGTTATATTTATAGGTATACTTCAATTTCCAATGCCTTTTGTCGGCAATGGAAAGGCTGATACCTCGAAACAATTATTTTTATTCAACTTCACTTTTGATGCATTATTAATGCTTATTCTTGTTTATATTCTATTTAAAGTAAATAATCTATTTAAAATAAAATTTAATTCATCTCATAAATAGGCTTAACAAGTAATCTTAGAGTAATTGTAATTTTGTTTACTCTAATTAAACCAATATCTATATTTGTTTATCACTAACTTATATTTATGTTTGCATCACATATTTAATTTATTTTATAGAAAATGAAGGCTAAGTATACAATGCTTAATTTGCATTATATACTTAGCCTTCACAATTTTTATTTACTTTTATTCCTTATTCTCATACCTTAAAATAATTAGCTGATTTATATTATTTTAAAATTCGAATGATTAATTTGGTTTTAATATTAAATTACTATATCCCAATTATTCAAATTATCTTTTATTTATCTTCATTAAACTTGCCAACTATATGCATTCTAAATAGATTAATCAATATTAGTGTAATACCCCCAACCGTATCTATTATAACATCTCTAAAAGCACCTTCTCTTCCTAAAACAAATAATTGATGTATTTCATCAGAACAAGCGTAAAGAAATACAAAAGCTACTGTCACAAAAATAACTCTTCTGATATTAAAATACAATTTAAACACATTAAACGCTAATAATGATAATACCATATATTCAAGAAAGTGTGCGCATTTTCTAACTATAAAATTAGTAAGCTGCCCAAATATTCCATTCATATTGATACCTATAGCAGAAAGAATATTTATTACGCCTTCACTTTGAGAATCAGATATTTGAGCAGGTTGATTAGACATAATAAATATCCCTATCATCCAAACTATTAATAAAAACCAGTAAATAATTTTCCTTTTGTTCTTCATATTCCATCCTCTTTAAGTACAATTTTAAAATTCACAGATATTATATTACTCAGACATATATCTATTTATATAAGCAAGTGATTCTTCTAATAATTCTTGCCCTTTTTCCAAACCATCGATTTTCATCTCTAAGCTACAAATTCTTTGATCAATTTGATACATAAACTGCTTTATATCTTGTAGTAACTTTGCTTCATAAGTAACTTGCACACCTTCATCATCAATGTATATTTTTTCTGGTGGAGCACCACACTTAGAACACTTAGCATATATTCCTTGTTTATCTAAATTATTAAACACCTTAAATGTATCGTTATTACACTCTGCACAATTTGATAACATTATAAATTCATAATAACTCACATCATAATAATAAGTACTTCCACAGTCTTTACATACTAATTTAAGTTTATTGTCTTCTGTTGATATATGAAATTCATTACCGCTACATCCATCTTTTTTGCAGACAATAGTTCTTACCATAATCCTACCCCTCGCAATATAATTTTTATACAATAAATAAAAATATTAAATTACATTTTTACATATATTTTACATATAAATTATATATTATAATTCATTCATTGTATACTTTAACAATTAGTATTTTTAGCCTATTTTATACTGTTGTTCTACTATTTTCTGCACCATATAACTCATACCAGTAATAAATATTATTTAACAACAATATTTATAATAATAAAACAAAAAAACTATGAATAAAATTCATAGTTTTTAATGGTGGAGATAAAGAGATTCGAACTCTTGACCCCCTGCGTGCAAGGCAGGTGCTCTCCCAACTGAGCTATACCCCCATGGTGGACCTTCAGGGACTCGAACCCTAGACCTACCGGTTATGAGCCGGTTGCTCTAACCAACTGAGCTAAAGATCCGTAAGTTAAATTTCTTTAACTTAACTCTTGTAATCTACAAGATTACCTCGCAACGTCCTACTCTGCCACACAGTCTCCCATGCAGTACCATCGGCGCTATAGACCTTAACTTTCCTGTTCGGAATGGGAAGGAGTGTTACCTCTATGCCATCATCACGAGATATTAGCTTTTCCCAAATCTCTGATTTGGTTGAAAAACTTATGCAAATCGCTTTAGCGATTTGTATTCATTATTCAATTGAAAGTTTTGTTCTTTCAAAATTGCACACAGTTTCTTTAATGTATTTACAACTTGACTATATTGGTCAAGCCCTCGACCTATTAGTATCAGTCAGCTAAATATGTTACCATACTTACACCTCTGACCTATCAACCTTGTAGTCTTCAAGGGGTCTTACTAGCTTATGCTATGGGAAATCTCATCTTGAGGTGGGCTTCACACTTAGATGCTTTCAGCGTTTATCCCTTCCCGACTTAGCTACCCAGCTATGCTTCTGGCGAAACAACTGGTACACCATAGGTCAGTCCATCCCGGTCCTCTCGTACTAAGGACAGCTCCTCTCAAATTTCCTACGCCCGCGACGGATAGGGACCGAACTGTCTCACGACGTTCTGAACCCAGCTCGCGTGCCGCTTTAATGGGCGAACAGCCCAACCCTTGGGACCTACTTCA
>NZ_CP043998.1:5715000-5720000 GCF_008705175.1 Clostridium beijerinckii
AATAATTAAAGCAGTATCTTCAATAGCTCTCTCTGTAACATCTATAGTCTTACATCCTATTTTTCTCATTATTTTATCTGCAAAATCAAGTTCTTCTAACACTCTTGCATCTCCTGCATATTCAATGTCTGACGTAATCCTATGAAACTTATCTAACCTTCTTTTCCTTATTTCAATTAATCTAAGTGGATTTATTGTTAATCCAAATACTTTTTTTCTATCAATTTCATATATTTCATCTGGAACTCCCACTTCAGGCATTAAAGGAATGTTTATTGCCTTTACCCCCTTATTGGCTAAATACATACAAAGTGGTGTTTTTGAAGTTCTTGAAAGTCCGATCAACACTACATCGGCATTCTTTAATCCCCTATAATCTTTACTATCATCATATTGCATAGCAAATTCCATGGCTTCTATTCTCTTGAAATATACTTCGTCTGTTTGCCTCATAGCACCTGGGTTGTATGTAGGATGTGTATTTAATATAGTTGATGCCACATTTATTATTGGCCCTAATACATTCATAACCGATATATTTTTTTCCATTGCTTTTTGTGTCAAATGCTCCCTTACATTAACAGTAATTATAGTAGATACAATTATCACGCTCTCGCACTCATTTGCAATATTCATTACATCTTCAACATCTTCTAAAGATTTTACATATGGAATTCTTTTAACATCTACTTTTTCTGTAAATTGACTTGCCGCTGCAACAGCAACTTGGTTTGCAGTTTCTCCTATCGAATCTGATACTGCTAAAATTGTTAACATATTTATACCTTCTTTCTCATAATCTCATGATACTTTTTATACCTTACTCTTTTTTTATAAATATATACCCTGACCAATGCTTACAATACTTTAATTAATTATGTATGTGTTCCTGTTATCTCTATATTAAACTAAATTTGGTTCATTTAACAGTAGTGAATTTTTTTTTACTATATGTTACACTTTAGTATAACGTAATACAATTACAGTTGGAGGTACTCTTATGAAAAATAAAAAAGTGTTAACTATAAGTATTCTTCCTTTGATGTGGACTATATATGTCTTATTCGAGCTTATTACTGGAAGAATTAATGATCTTAGAACAATTTTATTTAATATGATACTAATTATATTATTTGCACTAGTAGGTCTATTTAGCTACATAATCGGAATTAAATACGAATGTGGATTTAAGTCTAATACACTTGTAATTCTATTTTTCTTTCTTTTTCTATTTGATCAAGGAATAAAGATATTAATAAAACTCTTTTGGTTTAATAATGATTTTCCTATAATATCTAGCTTGTTATATTTTCGACCTATAATTAATACTGAAGGTTCTTGGCTAAATGCTAGATTTGGAGCATCCGTTAATTTTCCTATTTTAATAACTATAAATATATTTGCTATATTTATTTTTATCGAAGTATATAGATATTATTTATACAAAGGAAACAAGGATTTCTGGGCCGATATGTGCTTTATTTTTGTATGCTGTGGTGCTACATGTTCGCTGATTGACAAGATTTTTTATGGTGGTAGTTTAGATTTTATAGGAATAAGTAATTTATTCATTGCTGATATAAAAGACTTATATATTAATATAGGAATATTATTCTTTGCCCTTACTATGTTTAACAATGGATACCTTGCATCTAATGAAGATACATCAGTTAAGGAAGATATTCAATCATTAAGAAAGTTTTTCTTATTTATAAAAAAGGATATCTCGCATAAGTTCAAATCCTTCTAAACAGTTATCTATTAGATTAGTAAAACCTATGAATACTTATTTAATGTTATTCATTTTATAAATTTGTAATATGATATGTTTCAAAATTTATAAAGGTAAATAAAAAAAAGAGTTTTACTTTCAGTAAAACTCTTTTATTTATATAAATACTAAGCAAGTTTTTCAATAAGATTACTTTTAATAAAGTAATTGGTGGCTCACCCGGGAATCGAACCCGGGACACCATGATTAAAAGTCATGTGCTCTACCGACTGAGCTAGTGAACCATCTTACCTCGCAACGTCCTACTCTGCCACACAGTCTCCCATGCAGTACCATCGGCGCTATAGACCTTAACTTTCCTGTTCGGAATGGGAAGGAGTGTTACCTCTATGCCATCATCACGAGATTTTAATTAATAGTTGATACAATCTTCATCTATTACTTCAAATTTATGAAATAATCTTTATATAACTATTTTATAATATCTTGTCGAAAACTTGTCTCAACAAGATATTATTATACATAGTATTATCTATTATGTCAACACTTATTCAGAAATAAAACTTATTTTATTTTTTTGGTATATTCTTTTATTAACTCTATAGATCTTTTAAACTTGCTCAACTCTTCTTTTGTCATATGAATTTCCACTACCTCTTTAACCCCATCAGCATTTAAAACAGCAGGTACTCCACAAAAAACATCTTTTTCTCCATACTCGCCATCTAATAATGTAGATACTGGCATTATCTTGTTTTCATCATTTATTATCGCTTTTATGACTCCTACAGCTGCTGTTGCTATACCATAATACGTTGTTCCTTTTCTATTGTACACTTCCCAACCTGCTCTCGCTGTTTCTAGTACTAGTTTATCTAAGTCAACTTTTCCTACTCTATCTTTATTGTCTTTTAATATCTCGTAGAATGACTTCCCTCCAACTGTAACATGAGACCATGGGACCATCTGCGAATCTCCGTGTTCTCCCATAGAATATCCTTGCACACTACGCGGATCCACATTTAATAGTTCCCCAATGAAATTTTTTAGTCTTGCTGAATCAACTGAAGTACCAGTGCCTATAATATGACTCTTTGGTAGCCCAGATATCTTATAAACATGATATGCTATCATATCAACCGGATTGGAAATAACAATAAAGTGTCCTTTAAATCCACTCTTCATTATTGGCCTTACAATGGATTCTACTATTTTAGCTGATAATTCTAGTGTATCTAATCTAGTTTGCCCTTGCTTAGGCGGTGCACCAGCTGTTATTACCACAATATCTACATCCCCGCATTGCTCATAGTTCCCCCTGACAATTCTTATATTTCTATTCAAATATTCAATACAATGGTTTAAATCCATTACTTCCCCTAGAGCCTTTTCTTCATTTATATCAATCATTAATATCTCATCACATACCCCTTGAGTCATCAGACTAAAGGCTGTACTAGACCCTACTAATCCTGTTCCTATAATAGCCACTTTACTTTTTTTTAAACTCATATTTAACTCCTTTTAAGAAACTTATTCTTACTCATATTATTATTATTTTACACTCATTTATTCACTTATAATTACTTATATATGCACGATTAAATATTATGGATTATATTATACACTATCTTAACTCTCTTCTAAGAATATAAAATCAGTCTTCGTATTCAAAATTTATCTAATTAATAAATTAATCCAATCTTTTATTCCTAAATGTTTATAATACTGAAAATAAATTACTTCTTTAATAATTTATTTTAAAACAAAAAAGGTTGTTAATAAAATTAACAACCTTTGTTATGGTGCGTCATCAGGGATTCGAACCCTGGACACCCTGATTAAGAGTCAGGTGCTCTACCAACTGAGCTAATCACGCAAATCTTACCTCGCAACGTCCTACTCTGCCACACAGTCTCCCATGCAGTACCATCGGCGCTATAGACCTTAACTTTCCTGTTCGGAATGGGAAGGAGTGTTACCTCTATGCCATCATCACGAGATCTTCAATTTGAAAAAACCTTGTTCTTTCAAAATTGCACACAGTTTCTTTAATGTATTTACAACTTGACTATATTGGTCAAGCCCTCGACCTATTAGTATCAGTCAGCTAAATATGTTACCATACTTACACCTCTGACCTATCAACCTTGTAGTCTTCAAGGGGTCTTACTAGCTTATGCTATGGGAAATCTCATCTTGAGGTGGGCTTCACACTTAGATGCTTTCAGCGTTTATCCCTTCCCGACTTAGCTACCCAGCTATGCTTCTGGCGAAACAACTGGTACACCATAGGTCAGTCCATCCCGGTCCTCTCGTACTAAGGACAGCTCCTCTCAAATTTCCTACGCCCGCGACGGATAGGGACCGAACTGTCTCACGACGTTCTGAACCCAGCTCGCGTGCCGCTTTAATGGGCGAACAGCCCAACCCTTGGGACCTACTTCAGCCCCAGGATGCGACGAGCCGACATCGAGGTGCCAAACCTCCCCGTCGATGTGAACTCTTGGGGGAGATCAGCCTGTTATCCCCGAGGTAGCTTTTATCCGTTGAGCGATGGCCCTCCCACGAGGTACCACCGGATCACTAAGCCCGACTTTCGTCCCTGCTCCACTTGTAGGTGTCGCAGTCAGGCTCCCTTCTGCCTTTACACTCTTCGAACGATTTCCGACCGTTCTGAGGGAACCTTTGGGCGCCTCCGTTACATTTTAGGAGGCGACCGCCCCAGTCAAACTGCCCACCTAACAATGTCCTGTCACCAGTTTCATGGCATCCAGTTAGAACTTCAATACTATCAGGGTGGTATCCCAACAACGACTCCACCAAGGCTGACGCCCTAGTTTCCCAGTCTCCCACCTATCCTGTACAGACAATACCGAAATTCAATGCTAAGCTACAGTAAAGCTCTACGGGGTCTTTCCGTCCAATCGCGGGTAGCGAGCATCTTCACTCGCACTACAACTTCGCCGGATTTGCAGTTGAGACAGTGCACAAGTCATTACGCCATTCGTGCGGGTCAGAACTTACCTGACAAGGAATTTCGCTACCTTAGGACCGTTATAGTTACGGCCGCCGTTTACTGGGGCTTAAGTTCACACCTTCGCGTTACCACTAAGTGTTCCCCTTAACCTTCCAGCACCGGGCAGGCGTCAGCCCCTATACATCAGCTTTCGCTTTAGCAGAGACCTGTGTTTTTGTTAAACAGTTGCTTGTGCCTATTCTCTGCGGCCTGATTTCTCAGGCACCCCTTCTCCCGAAGTTACGGGGT
>NZ_CP043998.1:5725000-5865000 GCF_008705175.1 Clostridium beijerinckii
TCTTTACTTTCATGTTTGATTCCATATAATTCCCCTCTACAATTATGAAAATCTGTCTTCTCGATTCTTAATCCATTATTTATTATTTTCAATTTCACTATTCAACATTCCTATATAATCATTCAACACTTATTTTAATTTTCCTTTTTGCTGTAATCTTAGTTACTCTTATCAATTATATTTCCCTAAATTCTATATAGAAGATTATTACTGGTTACATAAGTGCCACCTCATAACCCTATACGCCCTTCTTACACTAACTAAAAATTGATAATTAGAAAAGCAATATAATTATACTCTAGTTTCATAAATAACCCTCTCTTTTTAAAATATATAAGAGATTATATATTTCATATTTTTATAGTACCATATATACTAATATTGGTTTTCTAGATTTAATCTTGATTGTGAACTTACATTATTCAGATATCAAATGCAAATTTACTATTGTAGCTATATACTTAGACCTAATGCATAAATTTTATCCACAAAAGTCGGATTTAGTACATACTTATACACAAAACCCACAATATATTGTTGATATTTCTACATACCATGCTAATATATTGCGGGTTCTATTTTTAAGGAAGTTTACTATATTATCTAATTTAACCGTTTATTTATTTGATATTTATATATCTACTGTAATATTCCACAAGCTACGCCCAAAATACCTACTGCAAATAATCCAAAGATTATTATTAATGGATTCACGTTCTTCTTTAATAGATACATACATAAAAATGTTAGTAAAAGCGGAACTAATCCTGGCATTAAGCTGTCTAGTACACTTTGAATAGTTGTAACTACTTCTTTTCCATCAGCTTGTGTATATTTAGAGAGAACAAAAGGTATATTAACAGTTGTCCATTTTGAAACAAGACCACCTATAACAAGTAATCCAAGTACTGAAGCACCTTCTGTAAGATATCTAAGTTTATTTCCTCCCATATCAGCAACTAATTGAGTTCCTTTTTCATATCCATAGAACATTCCATACCAGTTTGTTGCAAGTCTTATTGCATTGAATCCTATGAAGAAAATTAGCGGTCCAATTATACTTCCTGTAAGTGCAAGTCCTGCCCCTAATGCTGCAAGCACAGGTCTTAGTGTTCCCCAGAATATTGGGTCTCCAACTCCGGCAAGTGGTCCCATAAGACCAATCTTAACACCACTTATTGATGCCTCATCTATATCTGCCCCATTTGCCTTTTGTTCTTCCATGGCAGCTGTTATTCCCATAATTGGCGTTGCCATAAATGGTTGTGTATTAAAGAATTCTAAATGTCTTTTAAGTGCTGCACTTAATTCGTCACCTTTATATAATTTCTTCAAAGCTGGAATTAATGTAACACAAAAACCTATTGCTTGCATTCTTTCAAAATTAAATGATCCCAATAAGAAATTTGAACGGATAAACATTTTTACTATATCACTTTTATTTAATTTCTTTTCACTCATTATTTTATCTCCTTTCTGTACTTACATTAACTCTGAATCATCAATATCATCAATACTTCTAGTTCCAGCTACTGCTACTTTACCTTCATTAGCTATTGATTTTATATGGAATATTGCTGCAATAACACCTACAGCACCAAAACCAATTAAATTGAAGTTTGTAAATGCTGCTAGTAGAAATCCAATGAAGAAGAATGGTAGTAATGATTTACTATTCATCATATTCATTACCATTGCATAACCAACAACTACTATAAATCCACCTGACACTTGAAGTCCTCTTGTAATAACTTGTGGTATAGCTGCAAGTGCTGCATTTACTGCATCTGTTCCTGCAAGTACTCCTACTATGGCTGCTGGTATCGCTACACGTATTGCTTGAAGTGATAGCCCTAGTATATGACACATTTCTATTCCTCTTGTGTTACCCTTTTCAGCATATTTATCAGCTAAGTGTTGGAAAAATACAGTTATTGTTCTCACAAATATAGTAAGAACTTGTCCTGCAGCTGCAATTGGTACTGCTACTGCTATACCTGCTCCAATTGATTGTTTACCGATTATAACAAGTATTGCTGAAATTACACTTGCAAGCGCCGCATCTGGTGCCATAGCTGCACCAACATTCATCCATCCTAATGCTAGCATTTCAAGTGTTCCACCTAGTATAATTCCTGTTTTAATATCCCCTAGTACAAGTCCAACCAATGTACACGCAATTATTGGTCTATGAAATTGTGCCTCATCAAGTACACTTGCCATACCAGTAATTGCTGCAACTATTACTAATAAAATTAATTGTAAAGTGCTCATTTGTAAATTCCCCTCTTTCTTTTAATTTATATATAAAAACTTTTTTAAATTTTATATATCTAATCTTTTAACAGGATTTATTATTCCTTCTATCAAAATCTAAGAGTTTTTAAAGGACCTTATCTTTGGTTGTTAGATAAAATTTATATCTATATAAGTTGTAATTCTTTAAATTTATCCATCAAATTTACTTTAGGATCTTTTGCTAGTTTCCTTACTTCTAATTCGATGCCTTTTTCATTAAGCTTTTTAAACGCCTCAATATCAACATCATTCATGCACAATGCATTTGTGATCTGTTTATCTCCAGCTTTATAGCACATCCCTCCAACGTTTACAGATTTAATAGGTACTCCACCTTCAACCATTCTTAATACATCTGTAGGGTTTGTAAATAAGAATAAAGTTTTAAAACTGTCAAATTTAGGATTATTATATGCTTCAATTGCCTTTGCTATTGGAAGCACATATGCTTTTATCCCTGGAGGAGCTACTTGAATTACTAATTGTTTTCTTAAGTCATCTGCTGCAACTTCATCACTGCAGGCAAATATTCTATTGCATCCACTATACTTTGTCCAAACTGTTGCAACTTGTCCATGTATTAATCTGTCATCTATTCTTACAAAACTAATTTCCATCTTTATATCTCACCTTTCAAATTTCATATTATAATTAAATTCATGTAATTCTTATACTAACTAATCATAGGTTGCTATATTATCTCATCATCTAAATCCTCTGCAATATTTTTAGATAAAGTTCTTATAGCCTCCTTTCCCGAATTTTCTGCAATTGATAAAAGTTCTGACACACTTGAAAAATCTCTACTTCCTAGAACCTCTAATATCATTGGGAGATTAACACCTGTCACAATTTCCATATTCTCATGCTTCATTGCAATTATGCTCGCTGCATTAAATGGACTTCCTCCAAAAAGGTCTACCATGAACAATACGCCATCTGTTGAATTCATTTTTTCTATAAGTGAATTGTATTTTTCAACTAGAGCATCTATACCCTCGCCTGGCTGAAAAGTAACACTTCCCACATTTTCTTGGACTCCAAAAATCATTTCAGCTGATTTAAGGATTTCTTCCGAGAATATACCATGAGTACCTATGATTACTGCTATCATTATTTCATCATCCTTTCCTGCTACATATATTATTTCTATACCAATATACCTAGCAATTCCCATGCCAAAAAAGTGTGTCAACAAATACCTTTCTCCAAACATGAATTCTAAACGCATACAATGCGGATAAGTTTTCACCTTGACACTCTAAAGTATTATTTGACACACTTTTAATTGTATTTTGACACATTATTTTTCTTATATAAACTAAATTTAACACACATCTATAACATCAATCATATAGTATAGCTCATCATCCGTCAGCTCTATTGATAAAGCTTCTTTAAATATTAAATTTGCTCTTCTTAACACTTCCAGATATCTTGGATTTAATTCTGAATCAGATGAATCATATACCAGTCCATTATTTAAAAGCATCCTTTCTAATGCACATGCAACATGAAACATAATTCTTAGTTTAGTTGGATTCTCATAATGTACATTCAAAGATTTTTCGATAGATTTTATAAAATCATCTAATAACGAATATATCTTTTCAGGATTAAGAAAGGTTAAAATCTCTGTTAAAGTTTGCTTACAAAGATTTTTTAAAACAATCTGATTTTCTCCTTTTATAACCGGATTAATATCCTTTCCTTCAATTATATTTCTTAAAATATTTTCTCCAGATCCATCAATTAGTTCTTCAATCGATATAAAGGGAATTCCCATATTAGGATTTGCTATTCCCACAAGTGCTAAAATTTTATTTTTCCGCGAAATCTGTTTTATTGACTCATTTAGATTATTTAATCCTACTGGGATTATTCTAACATTATCGTTAATTGAGATATTCTTTGCTACAGCTTCAACTAACTCTTTGAGTTTAATCGCAGCGCCCTTACCTGTGGAGCAAATTGTAATTATAGCATTCTCTTCTCCCATTTTACCTTCTGTCATCATATTATTAGTATATCCTCTAAAATCAGTAATTAAATATGAATATACTGAATTTAGATCAGCATCAAAAATTGAGCATTTTCTGACTGCTTCTAGTACTAGAGCCGTTGATACCATATCAATACTCTTAATATTTATCTTGGTCTTTTTCGTTATAGTTTCACCAAAACTATTTAAAGATCCCATATCTACTAAAAGTAATACACCTTTCCCTTCATCTACTTGCTTAACTTTTTCAATAACACTATCTATAATATCAGAAGGTTTTCTTTCAAGCGGCATATCAACTGCTGCAATATTATCTGCATCAAAAAGTTTTTTAGCCACCGCCACCATGCTTGTAGCAGTGCTTGTACCATGAGATGCAACTACTATTCCAACTCTTTCTTGATGTGATAATTCTTGTATTGAGCTTAGAAGTAAAGCTAAATATTCTATTTCAACTTCTGGAATTATTAAGTTATATCTATCCTCTATTAACTTATGAATCTCTTTAGCTACTCCATATTCTTTACTATTAGATGATAATGTTAACTCAATATTTGTTGAAAATGATACTGTGTTTTTCTTTATACGATTAAATAACGCGCTGAAATGTAGGCTTATAGCATATATAAATCTATCACTTAACTTTCTGCTCAATCTATTTTCAGCTAACATTTTTATTTCTTCAGCAAAATCAACAATATCTTTATCAACAATTTTCAATAAACCTTCTCTACGATACGCATCATTCTTGAATCTAGCATAAAATTGCTTTAAATGAACATTTATATCTGTTGTTATATAATTTTTAATATCCTGGTCACTCATACCTTCTTCTTGTAAAACAAATGCCTTGTCCTCTATAATATTGTAAATATTAAATGGTGGCTCATAAGCGTCAGTCTCTAGAAAAGTTTTGTTACCATCAGGTTTAACCACTAATGTACTAGGAACCCTTCCCCAAAAATTGGAATCATCTTTTATTTTACCTTCAAAATTAAGTATCCCATTTCTCATGCTTTCTGGTAGTAAATCTAAATTTATCTCAATACATTTATCTGTATTCATGCAATTCAGAAATCCTGTGGCACAAACTAGCTGTATATTTGACTTTAATTGACCCACATTTCCATATGTTGTACTTCCAATTAATGCTTTTATCGATTCCGATGAAATTTTAATAGTCTTATTTACCCGTTGAGCTTCCTTAGAAAGTAAATAGTGTATAAGTTCTAATTTATCTTGTACGGATCTCTCTTCAAAGTTAGGAATAACTATGGTTATAGGAATTCTTCTAATAAAAGTATTTAGTAATGTAGAATTAGGATCTTCTGTTGTAGCGCCTATTAACAATACATTAGCTTTGCGCTGCCTATCTGTTTCTCCAAGCTTATTATAGGTTCCTGTATCCATGAAATAAAAAATCATTTCTTGCCCTTCTGGTGGTAATCTATGTATCTCATCTAAGAATAGTATTCCTCCATCAGCCTTTTCAACAATTCCCTCTTTTTCCTTATCAGCCCCTGTAAAAGCCCCCTTAATATGTCCAAAAATATACGATAAAAGTAATTGTGGATTATTAGCGTAATCCGCACAATTGAAAACAACAAAAGGCGCATCTTCAGGTAACTTTTTTATATATTTTGAATACTGGTACATTATATTAACAAATAAGCTTTTCCCAACTCCTGTACTTCCAATTATCAATGTGTGAAGTCCATTAGGAGGATATAAGAGCGCAGCCTTTGCTTGTTCGATTTGATTTTTTAGGCTGGTATTAGCTCCAATTAAATAGTTAAAAGGAGATTGTTCTTCATCTCTTACCACATCTTCACTTGAGGCAAATTCCATAATATCTAATATCTCTTCCAAATCGTCTGGTAACTTTATAGATAATATTTCCTCAAAGCTTTTTCTATCGAAATAAAGAACGGGTCTATTTTTAATCTTGATAATTTTGGAATATCTACATAGTGTATTAAGTTCCCTTGATACGTTACTTCTTAATATTTCAAGATATTCTCCTATTTCTTGCGCGCTAAATCCTTTAACTTCTAAGAGCTTATTCTTTGTAAATTTTTTCGAGTTATTTTCGATATAATTGTAAATTCTATCAATACGCTTCATGATGCTCACCTTCTTTTAGATTTGTCTATAATTAATAAAAAAACTAACTCTTTCAAGTAAATATATAGTATCCTTTTACCAAAAAAAATACAATATACTTCACCAAAAGAGTCAGTTAAAATCAATCACTATAAATTTACTATATACTTGAAGCTTTTAGACCAATACCTGAATCTAGTATTACTTTATTTCTAATATATCTTTTATAACCTCTCCACCAATTATCATTCCTGCAACCGGAGGAACAAATGATATACTTCCCGGTATTTGTCTTTTAATAGCGCACTTCTTAGTACCACCAGTACAAACACATCCCGTTTTACATGTAACAACATCATCATAGTTAGGTTTTATCGGAACTTCTTCTGAATATACTACCTTTAATTTTTCTATTCCTCTTTTACGTAACTCAGATCTCATAACCTTAGCCAAAGGACAGATTTTTGTCTTAAATATATCTGTAACTTTAAATTGTGTAGGATCTAATTTATTACCAGTTCCCATAGAACTCATTATTCTTATGCCCTTTTTATAACAATATTCTACTAAACCTAATTTAGCTGACACTGTATCTATTGCATCAACTACATAATCTACATCATCAGGAATTATAGACTCTATATTTTCTTGTGTAACAAAAATTTGATGTGTTATAACATTGCATGTTCTATTTATAGATAATATTCTTTCTTTCATCACTTCTACTTTAGGTTGACTTATTGTCTTATATGTAGCATGCACTTGTCTATTTAAATTTGTTAAGCAAACAGTATCATCATCAACTATGATTAACTCACCTACTCCTGCTCTTGCAAGAGCCTCTATAGTGTAGCTTCCAACTCCACCTACTCCAAAAACAATAACTTTGCTATGTTTTAATTTATCTAATCCATCTTTACCTATCAAAAGTTCAGTTCTTGATAAAGAATGTTGTGCTGTCATAAATTTTCTCTCCTTAATTATCTTATACTTTTAATTGATATTATAACACAAAAACAATCGAAAATTGGCAGTATAATTATTATATATTATAGCCTTAATAATGATTATTTACATATATATGTTAATTAATACCAAAGCCTTTCTTTTACCCTCACACGGAGTGCACAAATAATTTTACAAATTTATCTATTAAATTGTCAAACTAATGATTATAATATATATTAAGTATCATCTATGTTTAACCAAAATATTTATTTTACTGCAATTTATTGAATTTGATAGGGATATGATGAAATTTACTGCTTTTGTTCATATTAAGAACTTGTTCATTTTTAATTTCTATATATTACTCAATAAATTTACATAATAATTAAATATATACATAGGTTATATGATATTTATCAATTAATTATTTTAGGAGGCTCACTTTATATATGATTATTGGAATAATTGCTGCTATGGCAGAAGAATTAGAACTATTACTAAATGATTTAACTATTGAAGAAAAAAAAGATAAGGCTAATATGACTTTCCACAAAGGAAAATTATATGGAAAAGATGTTGTAGCTGTAGTTTGCGGTATCGGTAAAGTTAATTCAGCTATTTGCACTCAAATATTAGCATCTGAATACAAAGTAGATAAAATTATCAATGTAGGAGTTGCTGGTGGAATAGGAAAAGAAATTTATCCTGGTGATATTGTTGTTGCTGAAAATTTAGTTCAACATGACATGGATACTACAGCTTTCGGAGATAAGGTTGGGCAGATTCCAAGACTCGATACATTTGACTTTAAATGTGATAAAGAAATGGTTTCTATAGCTAAGAATGCATGCGAGAAAATTGCAGAATTAAATAGTTTTACAGGAAGAATCGCTTCTGGTGACCAATTCATAGCAAATATAGAAAAAATTCATTGGCTTGATCAGGAGTTTGGAGCAATATCTTGTGAAATGGAAGGCGCTAGTATAGCTCAAGTTTGCTATCTAAACGCAATTCCTTTTGTAGTTATAAGATCTATTTCTGATAACGCAAATAATGGTGCTCATATGGATTATGAGAAATTTGTACCAATCGCAGTTAAAAATTCTACTAGAATAATAAAACAAATGTTAGAAATGATGTAGTAAAAATAATATCTTATATATAAAAGTCATCTCTTGAAAGTGTCTAAACATATTTATATACACTTACAAAAGATGGCTTTCTTTATATTAATGTCTTCCTATTTAAAATACTATTCTACAGTAAACATCTTTAATTCCTCTTGCAATTTATATGATATTTGTTGCAAATTGCCAGCATACTCTGTTAATTCTGCCATTGTTGCATTTACTTCTTGAGCTGATGCTGTAACCTCTTCAGATATTGATGCCGATTCCTCTGAAACCGCTGCTATATTTTCAATTTGTGTCTTAACTTCTTCTTTATTTAATTTCATTTTTTCATTTAAGACCTTAATATTTTCTATTGCGCCTGTTAAAGGAATTATAGAATCAACTATTTCATTAAATATACCTTCTGTTTTCTTTATTGCCTCTCCTTGTTTTTGTGACATTTCTCTACTTTCTTTCATGGCTATTTTGGTAGAATCGCTCTTATTATTTATTTCTGAAACAATTGCTTTTATTTCATCTGTAGATTTTTTTGATTCTTCTGCTAGTTTTCTGATTTCTTCTGCAACCACCGCAAAGCCTTTTCCCGCATCTCCAGCTCTTGCAGCTTCTATACTTGCATTTAAGGCTAAAAGATTAGTTTGTTCAGTTATTCCTGCTATTACATCCGATATATAATTTATTTTATTTATACTTTCTCCCATTTCATGAACCATGCCGCCAGACTTAATTGCATTTTCTTTAGACTTTTCAGCTTTAAATATCAAGTCATTAAGTATAGATAATCCTTGAGTACCTAATTTCTCAGCTTCACCAGCTAACTCATTAATATGATTAGTCTCTCCATCAACTTCATCTATCCTATTTGATAATTCTTCAGTACTCGTTGCGACCTCTGTTGCTGATTGCGCTTGATTTGTAGCTCCATTTGCAACTTCTTGTATTGCATTTGAAACTTCTGATACTGATGCAGTTGTTTCCTCAGACATACTAGATATATTTCCTGATGCCTCCAATAAATCAGATGATGTATTTTGAATTCCTTTCAATAATTTCGAGATATTCTCTACCATAAAATTAAAGTTATCTCCAAGTTCAGCGAATTCATCTTTAGCCGTTACAATTATTCTTTTACTGAAGTCTCCTTCAGCTACTGTACTAAACGCTTCTTTTAATTTATGTATTTCTTTCACAATATACGATGCTGAAATCATTGATATAATTATTCCTATAATTACACATAATAAATTAGCAGTAATAACTGTTACCTTCATTGTTAAAACATTATTTGTTACTTCTTTGCCATCAATTATACCTACCATTTTCCACCCTGTTAAAGCATCTGTTTCTTGACAGGCATAAAATTCTTTCCCATTATTTTTCCAATTATATACTCCTCTTTCTTCATCCTTAGCTGATTCCCAAAATGGTAATTTACTAATATTATCATCTATCTCTTTATTATTATTGTTATTTGCTACAACATCTCCATCGTTATCGACTAGTACTATGAATCCCGTATTCAGTAGTTTTATGTTACTAATATATTCTTGCATAGAATCTAAAGACATATCTATTACTATTACCCCGGTGATTTGTCCATTATTATCTTTAACAGCTTGAGCAACTGTCATTACTTGCTTTCCTGTTACGCTATCTTTATATGGTTTTATGTATACAACCTTTCCATCAGCTTCCTTAGCTTTCTTATACCATTCCCTTTCTTTATAATTGAAATCATTAATATTCATCGTTCCACTATCTAATACAAGCTCTCCATATTCAGTTGCATATCCTGCATTAATAATTCCATTTATTGAATCCTTAGTATCTTTAAACATACCTTGTACATATTTAGATATTAGTGCATGATCTACTTGCGGATTTGATAAATCTTTGATATCGGCATTTTTCGATATTACTCTCAATTGAGTATTCAAAATTTCTAGATATTGCGAAAAACCTTTATCAACTTCTTTAATAGTTTGAACACTTGTAGTCTTCAAATTATTCTCCAAAACAACATCAGACTTAAAAATTGCTACTAATCCAACAGTTACAGTTGGGAGTAGAAGCATAATGATAATTCCAATCACTATCTTTCTAAACAGTTTACTATTCCTATTCATTTCATTAACACTCCTATAAACTTTATCTTTCTCTAGAATTAACTACATTAATATACATAATACTACAAATAGCAAATATAAACACAACTTATCTGTAATAATATAACTTAATAGGCTAAATATAATATTTTCATGATAACATTGTATTTTACTATATTCAAGTAGTCGAAAATAAGCTAATTGAATATCCTTGATTTTAATATTCACTTTTACTTGCAAAGATAAATGTTAAGCTAATTTAATATTTAATCTAGCCTAATTATTTTATTATCATAAATAATTAGGCTGGATTACAAAGATCTTTAATTTTTTATAAATAAAATAGAGTCATCTTATACCGGAAACCCAATCTAAGATAACTCTATTTTTACTATATAATATTAATTCCTATTTCCAAGAGATATTTGCATCTCTTCTTGGAACAGTTCTAACATATTTCACATTAGGATATCCAACAACCATACATGTTACAATTTCTTCTTTACCTTTTAAACCAAGTAAGTCTCTTATTTCATCATTTCCCTGTGCTGCCATTGTAAAGAATCCACTAAAAAATGTTCCAAGGCCTAAAGCATTAGTCATAAGTTCCATATTAGATGACGCTAAAGAAGCATTTACAGTCGAATCTGAAACTGCAAGAATTAATGCAGGTGCATTAAAAAATAATTTATCATTCTTCTTAGAATCCTCTTTATAATCATTATACATTTTAATCCACATTTGTGCGTATCTCTTGAAAGGTAAAGTTTGTGGATTTAGATTTTTAAGTATTTCCTCCCCTCTAGTTTTTAAGTTTTTTAAAGCCATTTCCTTCAATAATTCAATATTATCTTCCACAACTACATATGAAACATTTTGACTATTAGTTCCAGTTTGAGTAAATCTACCAGCCTCAATAATTTTTAATATCTTTTCTTTTTCTACTTCTTTATCTTTAAATTGTCTTGTAGTTCTTCTAAATTTAATAAAATTAAGAAGTTTCTCCGATTCTATCTTAAACTCAGACTCATTATAATCTTTTACATCTTCCATATTATATTCATCTGTAGATACTGCTCCTTTAGGGCAAACTGCAATACAGTGTCCACACTTCATACATCTAACATTTTTAATTTCTGCCTTGTTCCCATTTATTTCAATATCATTAGGAAAACAATCTTTAACACAAAGTCCACATCCCACACACTTTTCTTTATCTACAATCATCATAGTATAATTACTCCTTTTATATTAAATTTATCTATTATTATTTTTAAGTATTCACAATATATTTATATAAATTTGCCTGCCTATTTCATCTTAGACATATTACAATTGACTAATTCATTAACTAAATTCTCAATTGCTTTTTCTCTATCCTCTTTTTTATAGAAATCAAATCCCATTTCATTCTTTATATTTTCTGCCTTTAAGAATATGTAATTTAAATATCCTGCAATTAAGTAGTTCTTAACCCAAAATTTATGCGTGTCATCTCCATAAAGTTCCCTAAGGCACTTATTGTATTCCTCTTCTGACCCTAGTAAATGTGCTGTCATCTGATTATTCTCTAAATCATCTAAAATCGCAATTTTAGAAATTTCAGAATTATCTGCAATAAAGTTTGCAACTTCTTTTAATATGAAGGTGAGTCTATAAATTGATGATTCATTACTCTTTGATTTCATTTTCTCACTTAAAGATCTCGTTGCACAACTCATAACCTTTTTTACTGCTAGACGAATTAAATTATCTTTACTCTGGAAATGATAGTTTACCATTCCATTGCCAAGTCCTGCCTTCTCGGTAATATCTTTTACGGTAATTTCACTAGGCTTTTTGCCTTCACATATCATATGTATAGTAACATCTATCAACTTTTCTTTAGCATCATTTTCTCCCATGTTTTCACCTCCTATTATTATAGACTCTGCATATTGAACATCATACTGTATAACATACAGTATACTATTCAATAACTATTTGTCAAGCTAATGAACTTTGATAAATAAAAATCACCGCAAAAATGCAGTGATTTTTTTATTGATATTCATAAGTTCTCAAGAGTTAATTTTAAGACTTTAACTTTGAAATTAATATATTTACTTTCATTACATGAATCTTCTTGATAGAGATACTACAAAGCTTGATGTAAAAAACACTCCCAAGAATGACTCTAAACCAACAGCCATCTTCATCCAGTTTAGCGGAATTATATCACCATATCCAACGGTTGTAAATGTTATTATTGTAAAATATAATGTATTACCAAGCTTACTAATTAAAAAATTAGCATCAAAATTTGAATTCTTAAGCATTTCAAATATTGTTATGAATAGATTTTTTGAATTTAATTGAACATCCTTGCACATCAGCAAATTAGGAAAGAAACAGTATAGTAGAAAAAATGAAACAATCACGACTACCATAGACAATAATGTTCTCTCCCAACTTGTATAGTACTTTGTAGTTATGCCAATTAAATAATACAGCAAATTAAAATTACCTTTATTTTTACTTTTTCTCTCTAATCTCTCATACTTCTTAAAATAATAAAGCGTTTCAAGGTATTGATCTATCCTTCCACTAGATTTATATATATCTGATACAATCAAAAAGTTCCATTTTGTTTTCTTAAAGTCATTGTCAAAAATCAGAGGCTTGTACTTTTTATTTTCCAATAGTTCATATTCCAGATAACATTTATCTGAAAAATTAGTTTTATACAGACTAAACTTACCTTTAATATCGTCAAAATTAATTTCTGATTTTTTATAGAAAGAACACTGCAAAAAACTTAATTCTCCATTTATATCTAACTCCAACTTACTTAATCCTTCAAATCTACAATCAACAAAGCATAATTCCTTTTCTCCTTTAATTTTGTCAAGGATAAAATCATTCAGTATGTTAACTTCTTGAAAAAGTAAATTTTCTTTAAATATAGATGCATTTCCATAGAATTTTCCAAACTCAGAATTCTCCACTATTATGCTTTCTTTAACCACAGTTTCGCTTATTCTTAACTTATCACAGTTTATGAACCTTACAAACATGTTATTTCTTATTATGCAGTTATTGATTTTTATTCTTTTATAATCTCCCCCTAATAATTCTATATCCTCAACAAATTCACAATTATTAAGTATCAGTCGTAACTGACTATCCATTTTGAGATTAGAATAGCTATCAAATCTAAATTTCCTTAAAAATATGGTATTATAAAATTCTCCTAAAATATTATTACATTCAAATGTCACTAATAAGCCACTTCTATTTTCTGTATGACCTTTATGGTCATCAATATATTCCAATAGCTCTTTCTCTGTAAAAATGACTCTATATTCCAATATAACTCCATCTTTATCAATCAATATAAAATCATCTGTTTCTTTAATATCTTTTCCTAGCTCTAATTCATCAAAGCCTTTAGTTAATATTTCTTTATTCATTATCTACCTCATCCTAAAGTATATATAACTTTTATTTTATTATATATTATTTACCACCCAGCTTCCATAATAATGCGAATTGATAAAAATTAATATATCACTTAATTTTTATTTTTGAATATATTAATAAAGATATAAAGAATATATTCAGGAGTGGAAAATGCTATCAAAACAAGAGTTTATTAACCAATCTTTAGAATTAAACTTATTCTTTCTAAGAATTATGCGGGAACACTCGATATTTATTGAAGCAGCCCTACCGCCAAAGAACAAAGATCTTATAAGTCAAGCTGATGCCTTTAAAAATGAATTTACAACGTTACTCTCTCGTGCCATATTACTATCAGATGGAGTTATCCCTTTCGAAACATTAGATTCCAATGAAATAATCACAAAATATACAATGGATGCTGAAAAAGCTACTCAATTTGCTACTGGAATCTTTATAGACTCTAATATAACTTCTATGGAAAAGTCATTAATATCTGGCATGAGAAATAGTGATACATCTATTTTAACCGATAATGTATATATGCTTAACCACCAGTCTATAGCTGCAACTAATATGATTATTAAATTTAAAACAAAACTTAGAAATGATGTCCTATCTTGTAAGGTATTTACGACTTTATATCCTGCAGTTCTAAACCATGTGCTTAGTGAAGCAATAATATTTACAGAGCTTCTAACACGATTGCAAAGTGGTGTCGGAATTGGTACTAAGAGAGATATACTAATACTTGAAAACTTTTGGGATGATAAATTAGCAGAACATTCATTTACTATTAGAGGAATGCTAGATCCTACCGAAGTAGAATTATTCAATATAGCTAATAATTTCGGAAAAGAATTCGAGGCATTGAGAGATGAGGCTTCTGATATGGATAAATCCGCAGAAGATTTGTCCGAACTTACCGAGACTACCTTAAGTGCAGCCACTAATCTCAGAAATTTCAAAGCCCAGAGTACTGAAGGCCTTTTAACTTGCAAAATTAAATCAATAATTCTACCACTTTTTGCTGATCATGTTCTTAGAGAATCAAATCACTATATAAACTTATTAAAATCCTTCAGCAACATTTAAATTCATTTAATTTGAAGTAATTTATAACTCAAAATAGACAAGACAGTTAAATTAATTCCGTCTAAATATATCTCTCGATTGATTAGTAGAACATATCTTTATCAATCAAATATAAAAGTGACATAAGTATTAAATATTTATGCTATTGTTCACACATTATAAACAAAGTTATCAACAGAATCTGTTGATAACTTTGTTTATAATGTGGATCTTTTTATTATTAATAAATTTTTTTCATTATAGTTTTTATTCTATAATCAAATTAGTCTTGATTTTTTTTTCAAATATACTTATAATTAGTTGTTGTAGCAATTATTTGTAAAACAATTATATTTACAACAACTTTATTTACTGGAGGTAATTATATGTTTGAATCCTATGATCAAGATATTGGAATGTTAACAAATAAAGTTTCTAAAAAATTAACATCTTATCTAAATAATAAGTTAGAAAAATTTAATATTACAACCGAGCAATGGACAGTACTATTAAAACTCTCTAAACAAAATAAGATAAGTCAGAAACTTTTAGCTAAAGTTTCAGGCAAAGACCAATCCACTTTAGCTAGAATACTTGATATACTTGAAAGAAAGGCTTTCATTGAAAGACATCCAAGCAAAGAGGATAGACGTTCCTTTGAAATCCATATAACAGATAGTGGTTTGAATCTTGTTGGAGATATTTCTCCTTTTTTAGAAGATTTATTTAATAAATTACTTAAAGACATATCTCTTGAAAAACTTGAAGTATATAATGCAGTTCTTTTAAAAATTGATAAAAATATAAATAGCTTATAATACAAAAGGAGAATTCAATATGGAAATAAAAAATCATTTTAATGCATCAAAACTTTGGACCAAAAATTATATATTTATGCTACTTTCAAATTTATTTATATACTTAGCTTTTTATATGTTAACTCCAACTCTTCCTGCATATGCCAAGCTATGTGGCGGTAATAATTTAGAAGCCAGCCTAGTTGTAAGTACATTTTCAATAACTTCTTTACTTGTTAGATTATTCATAGGCAATATTATGGATAGGATCGAAATCAAACCTCTACTGCTTTTAGGCGCTCTAATACTTGCTGGAAGCACACTATCATATATCTGGCTTCCAATAGATGCAATAATATTGGTTCGCGTCATTCAAGGCATAGGTTGGGGACTTGCTTCTACTGGTGCTGCTGCAATTTTTTCTAATATTGTGCCAAAAGAGAAACGCGGTGAGGGCATGGGCTACTATTCTCTTTCAATGATAATATCCATGGCATTATCCCCTATGGTTGCAATAGTAATAATGAATTTATACAGTTTTAAAAATATTGTTCTTATTTCAATAACTTTAGTAGGTATTGGTATTATATTTCTCAGTCAAGTTAAATCAACTATAAAAATCTCTTCAACATCTAATACGATTTCCAAATGCTCATTAAAAGATTCCTTTGAAAAAAAAGCAGCCTTGCCTTCTTTATTATGCTTTTTTCTTGTAATCACATTATGTGGAATTATGAGTTATATAATGTTATACGGGCAGGAGCTAAAAATATCCTCTATTTGGATTTATTTTATTGGATTTGTTGCAATGATTTTAATAACACGGCCTCTTGTTGGAAAAATATTTGATGAAAAAGGACATGCTGTAGTAATATTACCCGGCTCAATTTGCTTAATAATAGGTCTTATAACTCTCTCCTATGCAAACTCTATTTTAATGCTTATACTCTCCTCCTTATTCTACGGACTTGGGTATGGTGCCGTTCAGCCTTCTCTTCAAGCTTGGGCTGTAAACCGATCTCCTTCTAATAGGCAAGGAGCTGCTAACGGAACTTTCTTATCTTCCATGGATTTATCCTATACACTTGGATCAATTCTTCTAAGTTTCATTGCTGAGCATAAAAGTTATGCAATTATGTATAGATTTTCTGCTATTTTTATAATTTTGCTTTTATTGATATACTCCTATTATGTTTTTATAGATAATTCTGAAGAACCAGAAATTATAGAAGAGAAACTTTCCTAAATTAAAGGGTTGTTGCATTAGTGGAATTCCACTTTGCTAACATCCTTCAGTTCCTTTATCAATTCTAATTTTCTATCTATTAAATTCTGAATCCTTTTATCTCATTTAAAGTCTGTATAAATCTATCCACAAAACCTTCTTTTTTTCCTTCAATATATCCACATTTATCACATTTTTTTATAATAAAGTTTGCAAAAAACTCAGAAGAAAATAAGAAGATTAAAAAGAATAACCTCCAAAAAAATCCAAAAACTTTGAATCTAAACATCTATAAATGGAGAACCTTGTCCATTATGAAATATAAAGCCAACTTTAAAAAACTTGTAAATTATATTAGCTTGACGAATTGATAATCTACAAACAATCTTACTAACCATAAAAATACATCTCCTTCATATAAAATTTAATTAAATCAATTGATTCAATTTCAAATAAAGATTTAATAAACATAATATTATTAAATCTTTATTTGAAATTTATGGCCAAAATCTAATCTTTTTCCAAGCAAATCCCCCCTACTCATTAAAAAAACTATGTACATCATTTATTAATATATATATCACACATTTCATCATATAAATCATTAATGTAAAAATTAAGGCTTAAAATGTAAAAACTTGCAAAAAAGCATACATGATTTTTTACCATTCATGTATGCTTATCTTTTCACGCTTCTGAAAAAAATAACAATTCATAATTACGCCTAAAATTCTTGCGATATTTGAGTAATAATGACGAAGAATTATTTTTATAACATATATATGTCTACTTGCCGACATAGAAATAATAGAAAATCTATTGGCAAATTGACTTATTATTATCTTGACTGTGCCTTATGATTATTTTAGTAAATAATCATAGTACTTCTCCCTTATTAAGGCTATCTTAGAATTGGTTATAGGTATAATTATGTTATTGAGCATAAAAGCACAACTATTTTCTATCTTTAAAATAAAATCCATATTTACAACAAAGCTCTTATGACATCTGAGAAACCTTTCATCTTTAAGGCTTTGAAAAAAATCCTCAAGTTTTGAATAGAAACTAATGACCTCACTTGATTTCATATATATATTTACAACTCTTGCTTTACTTTCTGCATATATAATATCTTTATATGGAATTCTATAGTTCCCCTTTTTATTCATTATAATAACTTGTTTATTCTCTTTATTTAAGCTTTCCACAGCTATTTTAATTGCATTGGTAAGTTTTTCTTCATTTATAGGCTTTAAAATATAATACAAAGCACATACATCATAGCTATCTATAGCATGCTCTTTTGATGATGTTATAAATATAATCTTACATTCTTTATCAGAGTCTCTTATTCTCCTTGCAATATCAATTCCATTAGAAAATTTCATATAAATATCTAAAAATATTATATCAAAGTTCTGCTTCGATGAATTTATATTTTCAATAAGATCTTGTCCCTCCCTAAAGGAACTTATTTTAAAAGGTATATCTAAGTCTTTAATATTTTTTGATACATAGGAAGATACCATCTCAAGTTCTTCTATAATATCATCACAAATTGCTATATTTATCATATCTATCATCACCCATTTGCATTAGTTATAATTCATAATAATATCTACTTCAAATTCATTATAATCATATTTAATATTTAAATAACCATTATATTTTTCGACTATATTTCTAATATTAATCAACCCAATACCATGTCCATCTTCAGTTTTACTTGTCTTTATGATATTTCCCTCTTTTATGATCTGTCCATTAAAGCTATTCTTGATCTTAACTATTAATTGAAAACCCTTAATTTCAGCTCTTATATTAATATACTTCTTTCCTTTATCTTTAATATTATCACAAGCTTCAATTGCATTCTTCACACAATTACCTATAACAATAGACAAGTCAAGCTTATCTATGTTAATATCTTCAGGTATATTTAAATTCACCTTAAAATCAATATCGTTCTTCCTTGCAATACTCATATAATATTTCAAAATTGAATCCACGGTAAAATTTTTGCATAATATACCTACATTTTTACTTATTTCACTTTCAGTAAGTTTTTCCATATATTCTGAAGCTGCTATATAATTTTTTGCATCTATCATTGATTTTACCACTAACATATGATGCCTTATTTCATGTTTCAGTTCATAATAACTTTCAATAGCTTTATTTAAACTTTTGTAATTTTGTTTCTGTAGTTCTACTTGAGTATCTATAATTTTAAATTTATATTCCAACTCCATATTTTTGTTTATTGACCTAATAGCAATAAACACTACTATATATGATAATATAATGATGATTACATTTAATAAACTATTAACCCCCGAATATAAATCTACACGATCATTATAAAAATCGTAATAATTATTTAGAAACAAAAAAATTATTATACTGTAAAAAGATATTATCTTTATTATGTCATTAGATGCTGATTCCAACATTTTTTTATATGGATGCCGAATATACAAATATATCAATGGAAGAAATGCTGATTGAATAAAAATTCTTAATGACATTAAATAAGATGTGTATAAATTATAATCCTCAATATAAACTAAACTTATTATATAAGATGATATTATTAATATGATATGTGATAGTATCCATACAGTAAACATAGTAAATATTTTTTTTAAAATAGATTCTTCAAAAACCAAATAAATGGTTATAAACATAGTAGCCCCCAAAAATACCGAAGCATATTTATAATAAATACTATCTTCAAAAAAAGTAGATAAAATAAAACATCCAAATATTATTATCAAATAATTAATTACAAATATAAATATAGAATATTTAATGCTCCTTTTCCTATTAAGCAATAAATCGATGTATGCAAAATCTATAAATAATATAAAACTAGTGATTATTGCAACGTACATAACTCCACTCCTATTATTTTTTATGCAGATCCCCAAATAACGAATAAGTATGCTATCCATATTTTATGTCTTGTACCTAATTTATATATTTTATCCGCTCTTCCATATATCCCAATAGCTTTTGTGCACAGAGCTGTATCATGAATTATAAATATATATAATCTAATTAGCTATGAATATCCTTATCTAAATTATATCTTAACATGGTATGATTATCTATATATTGCTTATGCTTACTTTTGATTTATAAAAAATTATATTTGTTTTACTGATCTTTTCCACTTAAATTCCTTTAGTAATACTATAAATTAATTTTTATTATTTCTAATAATTTTTAAATTCATAAATCAAATCCTAACTATATTCCCATAAAAAAGATTGAATAAATTAGTAAACTGGAAACATCACTCTTAGTAGGGCTTTATAAAAATGATTTACTACACCTGAAATTTTCCAGTACCATCTATCCCTACCATTCTCTCTGCCATCAAATCTTCAAATCATACACACTTTATAATAAAGTCTGGAGAAAAATTGTCCACAAAACCTTCCTTTTTGCTTTTAATATATCCACACTAATCACAGTTTTTTTTATAATAAAGTTTGCAGAAAACTGAACAGAAAAGGATATAAGAAGAGGGATAAGATTTATCAATATCTTATTTCAATACTCTCTCAAGCCTTGGAAATCAATACTTTAATCTTATCCCTCTAATTTTTTTCTATTTAAATTTCAATATAAAAATCAATATTATTGATTCTTTTTTCTTATCTCTTAATCCTGACTTCGCCAATCCTTATTGTTAAGTAATCAAACTTTTTATGATGTCGTCAAAGATTATTTGACGTGGGCAATTATTGTTCCTGTAAAAAAAGATTGCATAAAGCAAGAAACTGGTAATATGACTCTGAAGGCTCACCTTTACTACTACAAAGGCAGTAGCCAGGAAGGAGCCGTTAAAAAAAGTATGACTATATATAATGAAGGAAAATTGAATAAAAACTAAAAAGAGCCTATAAAATGAACGAAAAAAAGAGCATAAATTCGAATTAAGAAAACCGACCCGAAGGCTGTGTTCTACTCGCTTTTATGCTCTCTATTCTTTTCTATTTTTAGTTCTGTTTTTTACTGCTCCGCCTCTTAGTCAATCTTTTTTATTTCTTAGTCGATCTTTTTTTGACGGGGACAACTATTTTAATTCATGAATAAATAATCCACTTCTTAATTTAGGCTCAAACCATGTTGATTTTGGTGGCATTACCTCTCCAATATCAGCAACATCCATAATGTCATGAACCTCTGTTGGATACATAGAAAAAGCAATCTTCATATCTGAATTTACTCTCTTTTCAAGCTCTTTGATTCCTCTAATACCGCCTATAAAGTCAATTCTATCTGATGTTCTTACATCTTCAATTCCTAAGATTGGTGTTAACACATTGCTTTGAAGAATTGCGACATCAAGTTGCGCTATAGGATTATTTTCATCAAACGTCCCATCTTTTGCCTCTAATAAATACCATTCTCCTTCAACATCCATCCCAAATGTATGCTTCTTAGCAGGCTTTACAGGCACATTATTTTCAGATTTAGTTACAATAAAGTTTTCCTCTAACTTCGTAATCAATTCTTCTTTAGTCATTCCATTTAAATCTTTAACAACTCTGTTATAATCCATAACCATTAGATCATTATCAGGGAATGCAACCGCTAAGAAATAGTTAAACTCTTCCTCACCAGTATAATTTGGATTTTCAGCTCTTCTTTTAAGCCCAACCTTTACAGCAGAAGCCGATCTATGATGACCATCTGCAATATATAAATAATCTATTTCCTTAAATAGGTCAACTATTTCGTCTATAATAATTTCATTATCTACAACCCATACAATGTGCGTTATACCATCTTCGGCTACGAAATTATATATAGGTTTTCTTTTACTTTCATTCTGAATCCAAGCATCTATTATTTCTGATGCAATTTGATCTTCCTTGTATGTTAAGAAAATTGGCCCAGTATTTGCATCACAATAATCAACATGATTAATTCTATCCTGTTCCTTATCCGCCCTTGTAAACTCGTGTTTTTTAATTATATTATTCATATAATCATCTATAGATGCACAGAATACAATTCCTGTTTGAGATCTTCCATTCATTATTTGCCTATATATGTATAAACAAGGTTCTTCATCTTGAACAAACTCACCATCTCTTATCATTCTATCAAGATTTTCTTTAGCCTTTGCATATACTTTAGGATCATGTACATCTATTTCTGGATCTAAATCTATTTCTGGTCTATCAACATGGAGAAATGAGTGTTGGTTTCCAACCACCATTTCTCTTGCTTCATCACTACTCATTACATCATATGGTAAAGCTGCTATTTTTGAAGCTAATTCCTTAACTGGTCTAATTCCTCTAAAAGCTTTAACTATCGCCATCAAAAATTCCTCCTAAATTATAGATTAAAGAATTCCTTTATTACTGAAACTACTTCTTCACCTATTCTTGTTTGAGCTTCTTTAGTTGCAGCTCCAATGTGTGGGGTAGCACTAACTTTTGGATGGTTAATTAATTCTTCATTCTTAGTTGGCTCCTCTTCAAATACATCAATACCAGCTCCAGCAATTTCACCTTTATTAAGTGCTTCTATTAATGCTGCTTCATCAACAACCTTACCTCTAGCACAATTAATAAGATATGCTGTATTCTTCATTAATTCCAATTCTTTTTTTCCTATTAGTGAACCAGCCGCTTTATCATAAGGTACATGAAGTGAAATAAAATCTGAAACCTTTAATACTTCTTCTAAAGATACAAAATCATAATCTAAATCATCATGTTTTCCTTCAATTGTATAATATACAACCTTCATACCCAAAGCAGTTGCCTTTTTAGCTAAAGATTGACCTATTCTTCCCATTCCAACGATTCCAAGTGTTTTACCCGCAATTTCAGTTCCTTCATATTTCTTTTTATTCCATTCACCATTTCTCATAGTGTAGTTAGATATCGCAATAAATCTTGCAAGTGCAAACATATGACCAATTGCAAGTTCTGCAACTGAATCTGAGCTTGCTGATGGAGTATTTCTTACTGTTACTCCTTTTCCTTGTGCAGCAGGAATATCTATGTTATCTATTCCAACACCAGCTCTAATAGCCAATTTTAAATTTCCGCCTGCTTCTGCTTCAAATACATCAGCTGTAAGCTTAGTAGCTGATCTAATAACAACTGCATCAAATTCCTTTAATTTCGCCCCCAATATATCTTGGTTAAAGTGTTCATTGACAACTTCTACTCCCAATCCATTCAATGCCTCAATTGACGCATTTTCTAATCCGTCGTTTGTTAATACTTTGATCATGTTTAAAATCCCCCTTAATTTAAATACGCTTATTGCTAATATTTCTAATAAAATTTATAAGCTTCAAACAATAACTAATTGCTATATCATAGTTATTAACTACTAATATTATTAGTCAGATAAATTATCCGCCTTTTCATAATAGCTAACATAAATTCACACAATTAATTATAATTCCACTACTAAAGTTCCATAAACAATATCCAATTTCCATATCCTATTAAACTTATCTGAATTGTAGAGCTAAAAAAATTGCATAGACTTAAATTCTTTATATTTCTATATAATTCTAAGCTTCTGCACCATATAAATTACTCTATAATAAACTTTAAATTTTATCCTTGGACTTTGAATATTTATTTCACTTCTTAAATCCTATCTTTTTTATTTTACTACTTATTTGGCTTTAATTCAATACTTTATGGGCCAAATTATGATTTTAATATTGATGCTTTTATACTGTTAAATCTATGTAAATATGTCTTAAAAATTGCTTAATATAAATTTTAAAGTATATATTTTCAAAATCCTAGTAATCGAGTACTTATACTTAATTCAGCTGGAAACTTAAAAACTCGCTTGCAGCAGAATATATTAAATAGTTTTCTTTATATGGACATGCTCCACTTTTGAGATTGCGTATTTCTATTATTTTTAAGAGCTATCTTCGGATTTAACTTAATTATATCTTCCTAAAAATTGAAAGAACTACTTTAAAATATAAGCATATTTTAAAGTAGTTCTTTCAATTTATTTAACTAAAGTTTATTATTTTTTACCTTCTACATAAGCATTTTTAAAGTAGATAGTGTTCATTACAGATACTCTAGCGCCTTTAACATAATCTTTTATACCTATTGTTCTAGTGTAATAGTATAAAGGAATAACTGGCATATCATTCATTAACATATCTTCCGCTTGATGCATTATATCAAATCTCTTTTGTGGATCTAATTCTTTCTTTGCAGCATCAATTAAAGCATCATATGATGGATTGTTATATCCGCAATTATTTTGATCTGATGTTGATTGGAACATATCTAAGAAAGTCATAGGATCGACATAATCAGCATTCCAACCATCTCTTGCAAGCTCAAATTGCTTTTGAACTCTTGTTGTTAAGAATACTTTCCATTCTTGGCTTTGAAGTTCAGCATTCACGCCTATCTTTTTCCACATATCTTGAATTGCTTGCATTGTATCACCGTGACCGGACTCTGGGTTATAAAGTAGTTGAAGTGTTGGTAATCCTTGACCATCTGGATATCCAGCTTCAGCTAATAATTTTTTAGCTTCTTCTACATTTCCCTTTGGATCAAAATAAGTAGTTTTTTCTGTATAGTCTTTTCCATCTGGACCTATAATTCCTTTTCCTACAATACCATGAGCAGGAATTTGGCCAGCCTTAGTAACATTATCAACAATTGATTGTCTATCAATTGCAAGATTTAAAGCCTTTCTTACCTTTGGATCACTTAAAACCTTAGCAGCATTTGGATCTACAGCTTTTGCCTTATCTGAAACATTTATTGATAAGAAATATGTTGCTAAATTAGGGAATGACTTAGCACTTCCATCTTTTAAAGCACCTTGTACATCAGATTTTGGAACTGTATCAACTACATCAAATTGACCTGATTTATAACTTGCCCATGCTGATGTTTCTTCTGCAACAAATTTTAGGTTTAACTTATCAAGTTTAACTTTATCTTTATCATAGTAATTTTCGTTCTTTTCTAAAACTACTGAGTCTTTTATTGTATAATTTGTGATTTTGAATGGACCATTAGAAACTAATGTCTTTGCATCATTTGCCCAATCTTTATTACTTTCAACAACCTTTTGATCTACTGGGAAGTAGTATGATTGTGCTGTTAACTCTAAGAAATATGGACATGGAGCTTCTAAAGTAACAACTAGTGTATTATCATCAGTTGCCTTTACCCCAACAGCATCCGCATTTCCTTTTCCTTTGTTATAAGCTTCTCCGCCTTTAAGATAGTATAATGCATAAGCGTATTCTGAAGCAGTTTCAGGATTTAATAATCTCTTCCACTCATATTCATAATCGCTTGCTTTAACTGGATCTCCATTTGACCATTTAAGATCCTTTTTTAAATGGAAAGTATATGTTAGTTTATCATCAGATACATCCCATTTTTCAGCTTGACCTGGAATCGCCTTTTCATTCTCGTCTAATTCAGCTAAACCTGAAAAAGCATTTGCTAATACAGTAGTTCCAGTAGTGTCCGTACACAATGCTGGATCTAAAGTTCTTGGATCTGCTCCTAAATTATAAGTTATTTCTTGTTTACTTGCAGCTGCTTTATCTCCACCTTTATTTGAACCACAACCAACTAAGATTGACATTCCAAGTGTTGCTGCTAAAGCTACTGCACAAAGTTGTTTTACTTTGCTTGTTTTCATTTATATTCCCCCTTAATTTATTATTTATTATTTATATCTGTTTAAATCATTTTTCCCAAAATTCTTTAACAGTATGCTAAATATCTAATTATTTTTTTATTTCTTAATCATTATTGAACTTTAACTAATTACTTTTCTTGATAAACATTAGTTATCATACAAGTGGCATGCCACGAAATGACCTGGTTTTACTTCCTTTAACTCCGGATCAACTTCTGAGCAAATTGGCTTTGCATATTTACATCTACCTTTAAATCTACATCCTGGCGGTGGATCTATTGGCGATGGAATATCTCCTTCAAGTACTATTCTTTTGCTATTCTTAGCCACATCTGGATCTGGTATTGGTACTGCTGAAAGCAATGCTTGTGTATATGGATGTAATCCTTCAGAGTAAACTTTATTACTTTCTCCCTTTTCAACCATTCTTCCAAGATACATAACTCCAATATGAGTTGATATATGCTTAACCATTGAAAGATCATGCGCTATGAATAGATAAGTTAACCCGAGTTCCTCTTGAAGCTCTTCAAGCATATTTATAACTTGAGCTTGAATAGAAACATCAAGAGCTGATATAGGTTCATCACAAACTATTAGTGATGGTTCAACAGCTAATGCCCTTGCAATACCAATTCTTTGTCTTTGCCCACCTGAAAATTCATGTGGATATCTATTTATATGATCACTAGCAAGCCCAACTTTTGATAATAAACTTCTTATTCTTTCTGTTCTTGCTTCACCTGTTAGCAATTTATGAATATCTATAGCTTCTCCAATTATGTCCCCAACAGTCATTCTTGGATTTAAAGATGCATATGGATCTTGAAATATCATCTGCATTTCTTTTCTTAACGGAACCATTTCTTTTACTGAATTCTTTGTTATATCTTTTCCATTAAATATTATTTGTCCTGATGTTGGCTCATAAAGCTTCAGTATTGTTCTTCCTGTAGTTGTCTTACCACAACCAGATTCACCTACAAGTCCTAAAGTCTCTCCCTTTTTAATTGTAAATGAAACTCTATCTACAGCTTTAACATAGCTATTGCCTTTAAATAAGCCCTTTTTTGCAGGGAAGTATTTACATAAGTCTTTAACTTCTAAAATTATATCTTTATTAGCTTCCACTACTTTATCCTCCTTATAGGTGATTCAACTTCCGGTGCATCCTCATGGCATAACCAACATGCTGCTTGATGTTTTGCTCCTACTTCAAATAATGGAGGCTGCTTTTGAATACATATCTTCATTGCATAGTCACATCTAGCTGCAAACGGACATCCAACTGGTGGATTTAATAAATCTGGTGGTTGCCCTTCAATTGGAATAAGCTTTTCCTTTATATCTTCCTTAGGATTTGGCACACTTCTTAGAAGTCCCCATGTATACGGATGTTTCCCTCTATAAAATATGTCTTCTGTTGTTCCAGTCTCTACTATTACCCCGCCATACATTACATTTATCCTTGAACAAACATCTGCAACAACTCCTAAGTCATGAGTTATTAATATAATTGCAGTATTAAGTTTTTCTCTTAAATCTTTCATTAAATCTAAAATTTGAGCTTGAATAGTAACATCTAATGCTGTTGTTGGTTCATCTGCAATAATAAGCTTTGGCTCACAAATTAAACTCATAGCAATCATTGCTCTCTGTCTCATACCACCTGAAAATTCATGAGGGTATTGTTTCATTCTCTTTTCAGGACTTGGAATTCCAACTAATCCAAGCATCTTTATAGCTTCCTTTTTTGCTTCTGCTCTACTAATTTTTCTATGTTTTAAAAGAGGCTCCATTAATTGCTCACCTATTGTATATACTGGATTTAATGATGTCATAGGATCCTGAAAAATCATTCCTATATCATTACCTCTTATAGTTTCCATTTCAGATTCTCTAATATTAGAGATATCTTTTCCATTAAAATGTATTTCTCCACCAACAATTTTTCCATTGTCAGCTAGAAGTCTCATGATAGACATCATAGTAACACTTTTACCACAACCTGATTCCCCAACTATTCCTAATGCCTCTCCTTTTTCTAAGTAGAAGGATACTCCTCTTACTGAGTGTACTTCACCAGCACTAGTTTTAAAGGAAGTTTGTAGGTCTTTTACATCCAATAATCTTTCCATATACTCTTTCTTCCTCCTATCTCTTGTTCTTAGGATCTAATGCTTGGCTCAATCCATCACCAAAAAGGTTAAACGCTAATATAATTATACAAATCATCGCTGCTGGAAATATTAATTGATACGGATATGTATAAATACCAACCATTGCTTCATTTGCTAAAGTTCCAAGAGATGCTCTTGGAGCAGCTATTCCAAGACCGATAAAACTCAAAAATGCTTCAGTAAATACTGCTTCAGGAATTAATAGTGTTAATGTAACCATTATTGACCCTATACAGTTAGGTATTAAATGCCTTATTAATATTCTTGCATTTGATGCACCTAATGATTTTGCTGCAAGAACAAATTCTTGTTGCTTTAATTGAAGTATATCTCCTCTAACTATTCTAGCCATTCCAATCCAATACGATATAGAAAGTGCTATTACTATTGTAAGAAGCCCACTTCCGCCTGAACCTGGCTTGTTTAAAATAGCCATAAATATTATTACATATATAGTTAACGGAATTGCATATATGATATCAACTATTCTCATTAATATAGCATCTACTTTTCCACCAAAGAAACCAGCTATTCCACCATAAAATACTCCTATTACTAAATTAATAACTGCCGCTAAAACCGCAATAAGAAGTGAATATCTTGCTCCATAAAAGTTTCTAACGAACAAATCTCTTCCAAGATTGTCTGTTCCAAACCAATGCTCTGCCGAAGGTTTCAAATATGTTGATGATAAATCATTTGCTGCATAATTGTATTTAGATAACCATGGAACAAATATAGCTCCAAGGATTACAGCTACTATTACAACAAGTGATATTATAGCAAACTTATCTTTTTTCAATCTCATCCAAGCATCTTTCCAATAACTAATACTTGGTCTTACTGATACCTCAATTTTCTTTTCTTCTTCGCTTAGAGGAGTAAATAAATCCTTTTTAACTTTTAATCCATTTTCCATCTTCTCTTCCTCCCTAAACTTCTGCATCTTGTAGTTTTATTCTTGGATCAATTAATACGTATATTACATCTACAAAGAAAGCAAAAAATACTAACATTGTTCCATAGAATATAGTTACTCCAAGCAGCATACTGTAATCTCTATTTGTAACTGACTGTACGAATTCATTTCCAAGCCCTGGAATCGCAAAAATCTTTTCTGTTACAAAACTTCCTGTTAATATGCTTGCTATTAATGGTCCAATATATGTAACTATTGGTATCAAAGAATTTCTCAATGCATGTTTGAATATAATTGTAGTTTTGCTTAAGCCTTTTGCTTTCGCAGTTCTTATATAATCAGCTTTCAATACATCTATTAATTTACTTCTTGTAAGTCTTGTGATAAATGATAATGGTGCTGCTGCTAGTGCCATACATGGCATTACATAATTCTCCCATTCTCCAAATCCAGTCGCTGGTAATAACCCTAACTGAACTGCTAGTACATATATTAAAACCGCACCTATTACAAAACTTGGTATAGTTATGCATAGTGTAGAAATGAACACTATTAATTTATCCGGCCATTTTCCATTTTTAAGAGCTGCAAGCACTCCAAGAATTATACCTGTTATCACGGCCATTCCTACTGCTACGCCTCCAATTTTTGCAGATGCTGGAAAAGATTTAGCTATAGTATCTGTAACGCTTCTTCCCTTAAAAGTCATTGATTCGCCAAAATCTCCTTGAACTAAATTCTTCATGTACATCCCATATTGCTCTAATACTGGCTTATCCATTCCATATTTAGCTTCCATATTTGCCTTAATTTGTGGCGTTAACTTTTCACCATCAAATGGTCCCCCTGGCATAAGTCTCATTAGAAAAAATACTATTGTGATTATAGCCCATATCGTTACAAGGCTTATAAGAAATCTTTTTCCAATATATTTTAACATGTATTTCTCTCCTTCTTTTTTTATTTTATATAATTTATTTTTTAATATTTGGAAATTCTGTATGAATATTTAAAATTTTTAATAAAATTTTAAATATTTTCTGTTTTCTTGGAAGCGCTTCCACATTCGCTTAAAAATTTCAATATATTATGGCAATGGAGTCATTAAACAAAACTTAAATGTCTAATAACTCCGTTGTTATCTATTTATCAATATTTAATTTTTACTCCATAAAATTTAATTTATTCTCAATATAATACTATAATAATAATCTCATTCTCTAAAAATGTCAACATTATATTTGAAATAGATAATATCAACTCTATGTAAATTTCATAAAATATTACCATTATGATGAACTAAATATATGCATTATAAATCTAAATATTCGTGATTTTAACTAGTTTCTAATGATCAATATTATATTCTTTCCAGTACAAAGCTATAACTTATTATTCCAATTACAATTTCTTTTATATCAAAAAAATATAGATCATTCTTATTAAACTCCATACTTTTTTTGATATCATAATCTGATGTAAAATAGTATTTATTTGTTTCTTCTATATTTAATCTATCGCCTCTTACTTGATGAACTTTTTACAATTAGTTTGCATAATAGATTTTCTACTTGTTCAAACACTTCGCTAGTATCGCACTCTAACAAATTTGCAAAAAATCCATTCAATATTATGATGTCACTATCAGGATATATCCGCTGATAAGATTTGAGCATTTCCATAAACTTAATATAATTAGCTTCTCCATACGTAACTGTATTGTCTTTTTTTCTTAATTCCTGCTTAATTACATCTAAATCATCCCCGCCTGTATTTGCAAAAGCAATTTCTGAATAATTGCCTGCTAAAAGAAAATCATCTACTGTCTGACTACTCATAACCATTTCCTTGTTTATAATATTTTTATAGCTTCTAAATATTATTTCAACAGCTTTTAAAGAAAAAAGCCTAGTATATTCAGTTGCTCTGGGAGATAAATATGATTCAATGGCATGAATTAATGCATTTATAGAGCTACTTATAAGCAGGTCTAGTGGTAATTTGCTTAGTAATTCTGTTATCATAACTGTACTATCAGCATATAATTCATCTGCAACAAGACTTACTTTCATATTATTTTCTTTTAATTGTAATTCAGAAACATTATTTACTTCACTTCCGATACCAAGTTTAGTTGGAACTAATACTAATTCTTTTTCTTTAATTATTTCTAACTTATTATTGTATAAATCTACAACCGGAGAAATATTTGTTAAGGAAAATAATTTTCCGATCTCTAAAATACATTTATCGCCAATAGCAATAATCCTTTCATGAGATATTCTTCTAATATGTTCATACATACTCTCAACTATATCATCAGACATATTTCCAATTCCATAGTTCTCTTTAAACAGAACTGCTGCCTCATTTACATTAAATTTCAAGCAATTATTATATATTTCTTTTCCTGTAATTATCAGATCATCTTTGCCTATGTGAAATTCCTTACAAAAAGTTTTACAATCATTATATTTATATATCACAGGACCTAGCATTAATTGTCTCATAAGCACATATCTCCTTATCATGAAAAAAATGCTATATACATTGATATATAGCATCTTTACTTCTAAATATTAAATTCCTTTTTTGTATCTTCCAATGCTGCATCCATTCTCTCAATAACATTATCCATATCTTTTTTTGAAATAACAGCTGCTGGTTCAAAACGGATGCATTTAGCATTTACTAAAGTTCCTGCAGTCATAACGCCTCTTTTAAATAACCCCTTAGCAACAGAGTATCCTATATCACTTTCACGAAACTCTACAGCTAACATAAGTCCAGTACCTCTTACCTCATTTATAACTGTAGGATACTTCTTCCATAACATTTCTAACCCTGACTTTAAATATTCGCCTTTTTCTTTACATTGTCCTGGAACATCATTTTCTAGCATATATTTTATTGTAGCAAGCGCTGCTGAACAGCAAACTGGATTTCCTCCAAAAGTTGGTGATCCTAAAAGCCATGGATTGTCCACTAATTCTTCTGTCCACATTTTAGGCCTGCATATAATACCTGTTATTGGCATTATCCCTCCACCAAACGCCTTACCAAAAGTCATGATATCAGGAGTTACACCTTCTGCTTCACACCTCCACATTGTTCCAGTCCTACCCATTCCAGTTTGAATTTCATCAAATATTAGAGCAACTCCATATTCATCGCATATTTCACGAACTTCTTGTAAATAACCTTCTGGTGGAATGATAATCCCTGCTTCACCTTGTATTGGCTCTAATATAACAGCTGCAACTTTCTCGCCTACTGCATATAGATTACTTATAGCTTTCCTTATATCTTCTGCATTTCCATATTCAACGTGTTGAACTTGCTGTACCATTGGTGTATACGGCACTCTGTATGTGCTCTTCCCCCCCATTGAAATAGCCCCCATTGATTTACCATGAAACGCTCCTACTGTTGAAATGTACCATCTTCCACCTGTTGCGATTCTTGCAAGCTTTAATGCCATTTCTACTGCTTCTGCTCCTCCATTAGTGAAAAAGCAATATTCTAAATCTCCCGGCGTAATTTCAGCAACTGCTTTTGCAAGATATCCTCTTAATGGATCTAATAATTCTTGCGAATGTAATGCTTGATGATCGAGCTGTGCTTTTACAACATCAAGTATTTCCTCATTTCTATGCCCACATGTATAAATTCCAAATCCACCTAGACAATCTATAAATTCTTCTCCATATAATCCTGTGCAATATGCTCCCTGATCTGTCCATTCTACAACTGCTGCATTTGTTGATACTGATTTTCTGTATTTAAGCCATCCTGGACTTACATAGTTATCGAAATAATTTATTGTATCCTTTGTAATTGATTCTTTTTCCTCGTTTGTTAATCCATCGCTTTTTATATATCCTATAACTCTGTTTAAATCTTCAATAATTTGTTCTCTTTGTGCCATAATAATTACTCCCTTTCTAAAATTAAAACGACGCATTACAATGATTTTAAATCAGTAATACGTCGTTGTATTTAATCTATTTTCTTTATTGATATTATTATAAATCAGATGCCCTAGTTAAAACAATTCTCTCAATGTATGGTTATTGCATTATTTTAGAAGTACGTATACTACTTTATAAGTATCTTCTTTACTTTTTAGTATATACTTACAATAATATTTAAGTATTATAACCGCATGTACAATTTATGTAATTTATGGTAAAATACCTTTAATAATCTCGCATATTTATAGAATATTTGTGCAGATATAAATATTAGTAATATATAGTTATGGAAGGTATCTATATGCAAAATAATGAATTTCTATTAATAAATAATATAATTTATCAGATATATAGCATTCCGGATTTTGATACAATGAAAATAACATTTTTGAACCTACTAAAAATGTTAATTCCTAATACAGCCTCCAGTATTCTAATGGCTGACCATACTAATTCGAAGAACTTGGTATGTGATCCCATCTGTGTCCCTGAGGTTTACTCAGATACTGAAAAAAATTACCTTTTAAATGAAGATGAAGATTATACTCGTTGGGTAATGTTGAGTGGACAATGCCTACTTATTCGTGAAAGCGATTTAATGCCTGAAGAAGAGAGAGTTAAAACAGTACTATATAAGAAATGCTACGAGCCATTTAGGCTTCATTACTCATTACAATTAAATCTCGTATATAATGATTTATTTTTAGGAGTTCTCACAATTTATCGTAGACGAGAAGAAGGAGATTTTACCTCCGATGAGATGTTCATTGTAAAGGCCTTTAGCGATCATCTCAATCTTCGCTTTTATGAATATTATACAAAGGATTCAAAAAATTCTTCCAATATATCGTTCTCTATGGCAAATCTAGCCTCGAAGTATAATTTAACAAATCGTGAAGTAGAAGTTTTACAATTAATTTTTCAGGATATGAATAATGATGAAATTGCTAACAAACTTTATATAAGTGGATATACACTAAAAAAACACATTCAGAATTTATACCGCAAATTCAATGTGTCTACTAAATGGAACTTGTTAAAATTTAGAGAATAACCTTACTTTAAGGACGCTACAAAGTACCCGAAATGTAAAAATACTTGCAGTTCGGAAATATTTTAAATTTACTACAAAAAGCCGAAATAGAATATATGTGTTTAGTGTAAGTTTAAATTAAATCATATTTAGCAAGTATTTTTATATTTCTGTAATTAGTAACCTCTTAATAAGTCTTATTTTCTATCATTTATTATAATTTAGCATTACACATTGTCATGTTTAGCTCATTAATAATTATTTGCTGAATATTTCGTCTCTAATGAAATACATCCATAATTTTAAGAATACTTATAATAATATTTCATACTATACTATCATATTTTCACCAAATTAGATGTCTCTATGTAAAGAAGTATGTAAAGTGATAGCAGCACAAAGAAAGAGAATACATATATGTGGAGCAGGCATTGAAAAATAAGCTGCCGTAATATCTTAATGGGAAGTTGTTCCGCTTTTGCTTGTCCTGCGCTTGTCACAGGAGCATGCAGAAGTGGTGCAACTTTCCATTTAGATATTCTCAGCGAAATTTTTCACAGTCCTGAGGAACATATATGTATTCTCTTTCGGTTGTTCTCGCTTCACTTTATATTCTTCACAAAACCAATTTTAATGTTCGTACCAGCCAATTGGTCCTGGGGTTAAATTGATGTTTATTTGTTTTATTTCTTGGTATTCTTCTAAACCGTGGACACCTAGTTCTCTACCATATCCACTCATTTTATATCCTCCCCATGGTGCTTCGTTGAAAGTTGGATTATAACAATTAATCCACGTGATACCTGCTCTAATTTCCTTTATTACTTTTAATGCTCTGGTTCCATCTGATGTAAATACTGCTCCTGCTAAACCGTAGATTGTATCATTAGCTAAGGCTATAGCTTCCTCTTCTGTTTTAAATGTTTGTATTGTCACAACTGGTCCAAAGATTTCTTCTTTTACAATTGTCATATCTGAAGTACAGTTGTCAAATATAGTTGGTCTCACATAATAGCCTTCTGCACATTCTCCTTCTGTGTATCTTTCTCCACCACAAACTAGGGTTGCACCTTCATTCTTACCTATCTCAATATATTTTAATACTATTTCCATATGTTCTTTTGAAACTAACGGACCCATATCTGGATTATTTACTGGATTTCCTATAGTCATTGCATTAGCCTTTTCTGAAAGACGTGCAATAAATTTATCTTTAATTGATTCTTCAATAATAATACGTGAACCTGCTGAACAAACTTCTCCTTGATTAAAGAATATACCGACCATGGCCCATTCAACTGCTCCTTCAAAGTCCGCATCTGCAAAAATAATATTTGGTGATTTCCCCCCAAGTTCTAGGCCAACTTTTTTAAGGTTTCCTACAGCAGCTCTTGCAATACTTTGTCCTACTTCTGTGCTTCCTGTGAAAGTAACCATGTCTATATCATTACTTTCAGCTATTTCCTGCCCTACAGTTCCACCTGAACCTAATACCAAATTAACAGATCCCTTTGGAAGCCCTATTTCATCAAATATTTCAAATAATGCAATTGTTGATAAAGGAGTATTTGAGCTAGGTTTAAATACGACACTGTTTCCTGCCGCAATAGCTGGCGCTAACTTCCAAACTGCCATTAAAAATGGGTAGTTCCATGGAGTGATTTGTCCACATACCCCTACTGGTTCATGCACTGTATATGAATGCATTTGTCCAAAGCCATCATTTACATCATAAACTCCACCATATGGTTTAGTAATTAATCCTGCATAATATCTAAAGCAGTGAATTCCATCATCAACGTCCCCCTCAGCCTCACGAAGAGGCTTTCCATTATCTATTGTATCGAGCATTGCAAATTTATCTCTTTTTTCTGCTATCTTATCTGCAATTTGTAAAAGAATATCAGCACGAGCTTGTGCATTCATTCTCCTCCATTCACCTTTTCCATAAAAAGATTCTTTTGCAGCTGCAATTGCTAGCTTAGTATCCTCACTCCCACCTTCTGTTGTCTTTGCAACTACTTGTCCATTAGCTGGATTTATTACTTCTCTCGTTTTTTTAGAAGTAGCTTCTACCCATTCGCCATTGATGTACATCTTTTTAATTTCCATAATATCTCTTCCTCTCATTTAATTAATATAAGATCTCTCAACTTATTTTTGCTAACAATTTATTTTGCTGTGAATTTCACACATTAATTTCTATTAACAATTAATTTCAAAGTCTAATAAATATCTGTAAGGCCTGATTTCTTAAGCATATTCTGAAGAATATATATGGTAAAGAATACTTATTCTTAAGAATATTTATGGTAATATTCCGAAGAATATATATTCTAATATTCTCAAGAATATTTGTGGTAGACCTTATTAGTTTATTCCATACTTCTCATTGCTCCCAATTCCACATAAGACACTTATCTTTAATAGTTTTCCCTGCACTTATATCCAATACTTCTTTCCCTTTTACTGTAATAACTCCATTTACAAAAACATATTCAATGCTTTCTGGCCTTGTGTCTGTGGCTCCAAAGCATGGATAATCTGCTCTATCTTCTATTATTTTCGCATCAAATATTAAAATATCTGCATCAGCTCCAACTCCAATAAATCCTTTATTTATTAATCCTAAGCGTTTTGCCGGCATGTATGTGCATCGTCTTATAGCATCTATTAAAGTGATTCTATGCTGCTCTCTTACCATAGTTTTAAAAAATTTAGGATATGTCCCTGCATCTTGGGGATGACCTGGGACTCCAGCATCGTATAATGTTCCCGCATCTGTAGAGACCATTACATAAGGTTTTTCTAGGATTTCAAATACTTCATATTCCTCTCCTACCATGCCTATGACCGTATCATCCGGATAATTTCGTCTAAGTTCTTCATAAATTTCTTTGGTTAATCTCTTACCTTTATATTTACCAGTCCCAGCTATTAAGCTGCTATAATCGCATCCCCACTTTTCTATGCAGCCTTCATCAAAAACAGCACTTCCAATGGAAGTCGCAAATCCACTATACAATCCGCTATCTACGGATATGTCTAGCCCTTCGGCTAAAGCTTCTTCTATCATATGAAGAGCTTCTGTTGCCATTCCCATTCCAAACTGGTAAGTTAGATGAGATATATTTACAGCTGCACCTGTTTTTCTAGTTATATCAATAGCTTCTCTTAAGCTAGAAAGGCCACCATAGGAGTCTGACCTTGTATGAATTGATACTAACTTTCCATATTGGGCTGCAACTTTTGCTAGTTCTAATACTTCCTTCCTTGAGCTTCCAGGAACATATTCAAGTCCGAATGATAATCCGCTGACTCCAAATTCAAATGCTTCTTCAAGGATACCCTTCATCTTTTCAATTTCTTCATCGCTGGATGATTTATATCTATCAGTAACCCCAACTTGTTCTCTCAGAGTAGTATGTCCAATTTGTTCTATTTGATTGATTAAAAAACTATCATATTTATTGTAGAATTCCTTAATATTTTCTGGAGACATTCCACAATTACCATTGTATACTGTAGTAACTCCCATGGCTGCTAGCACTCTAGCACAATCTAAGTCCCCCTCTACATGAGCATGAATATCTATAATACCTGGACATACTGTCTTGCCTCTTACATCTAATTCAATGTTACCTTCCATATCTTCTCTTGTTATAGTTTTTATTTTTCCATTCAGGATTCCAATATTAGCAATAGTGCTCTTTTTTCGCTTTGGATCTATTATGGTTCCATTCTTAATAACAACATTGTATTTAATCATTAACTCACCCTCTTATTCAAGTTAGTAAACCTTTATGCCTTATTATCTTTATGAACATGAAAATAAATAACAGGCAAACATTCTGTTCCACTATTCTCTTATTGTGACTTAAGCTTCCTAACTTGAAATGCAGTATTTAAAGCTATAATTATAATGGTTATAACCATTATTACTGTGGATAAAGCATTTACTTCTGGTGTTACTCCAGTCTTTACCATGGAGAAAATTTTAAGTGGAAGTGTTGTACTTCCTGGTCCAGCTGTAAAGAAGCTAATTACAACATCATCAATAGATAATGAAAATGCCAGCATAGCACCAGACAAAACTCCTGGCATTATGAGCGGTAACGTTACTCTCCAGAAAGTCACAATCCTATTTGCACCTAAATCCATAGCTGCTTCTTCAAGATATTTATCAAATCCAGCAAGTCTTGCTCTCACTGTTATTACAACAAAAGGAATACTGAAAGTAATGTGAGATAAAGTAATACTAATTAATCCTAAAGGAATACTAAGAACTGAATATATTGAAAGTAGAGCAATACCAAGTACTACTTCTGGAATTACTATAGGGATGTATAATAATTTATCTATTACATCTCTTCCTCTAAATCTGTATTTACTTAGCCCTATAGCACCAATAGTTCCTATAATAGTTGAAATAATAGTACTTATAATCCCAATAATCAAAGTATTTGAAAGCGCCTCCATTAAAGTTCTATTTTTGAAGAAGGTCCCATACCATTGAAAAGTGAAATTTTCGAAAGTAATATTTAACTTTGAAGTATTAAATGAAAAAATAATTACATAAAAGATAGGAAGATATAAAAATAAGAAAACAAGATAAATATAAATATTCTTAAATATTCTAGATATATTCTTTTTCTGCATCTTTGTCATTTTACATACCTCCTAAGTCGTCCATATTACCACCTGATTTTTGGTATAACCATACAAGTACCAAAGTAATTACAATTAAAAATATTGAAATTGCTGATCCGAGTGGCCAATTCCTGGCGGTTATAAATTGAGTTCTAATAACATTACCAATTACTTGAGTTTTACTTCCTCCAAGTAAGTCAGTAACAAAGAAATATCCTAATGAAGGAATAAATACTAGAATACTGCCTGCAAATATTCCCGGCATCGTAAGTGGTAAGGTAACTTTCATAAAAGAAGTAATAGGTTTTGCTCCTAAATCACTACAGGCTTCCAAAAGCGATTTATCCAATTTTTCAATTGAGCTATATAAAGGTAAAATCATGAATGGTAATAACATATATACTAGACCTATCATTACCCCGGTTGTATTATATACTAGTTGAAGTGGTTCATTAATTAATCCTAATTTCAACAATAGTGAATTGATAATACCGTCCTTGCGAAGTAAATTGATCCATCCAAAAAGTCTAATTAACGAACTTACCAAGAAAGGAACTATTACCATAGCCATAAAAACTATCTTCTTTATAGTTGTTTTTTGGGCTATAAAGTAAGTAAATGGATATGCAATTACTATGCAGATTACAGTCGTAAAGGTCGAAATCAAAAATGATTCACCAAAAACCTTTAAATATAACGGATCAAATACTTGTACAAAATTATTTAATGTAAATCCAATAACAACTCCACCATAAGTCCCCTTATTCATAAAACTCATAACGAAGACATAAATAAATGGAATAGCCACTAGCAAAATCATCCATGCTGAAACTGGACCAACTGTGGTTATAAGAGGCATGTTTATTTTCTTTTTACTTTTCATTTAAGCACCTCCTTATTTTGTTTGGTTCTCTACTGTAAATACGGGATTATCTACAACATTGAAGACTTCTTGGCTTTGTGATTTAATAACAACTGCATCTTCCTTTTCCCAATACACATATACTTCTGAACCTATTGGTAGTAATTCCACTTTTGGAGTAGTATTCATCTTTATCTCCATTCCTGTTGGAAGCATAATTATTGTTTTATTAACATTCCCAATATAGACATGCTCTTTTACTTTTCCTACAAGAGTAAATCCTTCTATCGCTTCCTTAGATAATCTTATATTTTCAGGCCTTACTAGAACATAAATTATTTCATTATCCATAACCTGAGAATCCAATACTATAGCATCTCCATTTTCTAATTTTACTCTTGATAAATCATTCTCTAACTTATTAGCAACTCCATAAAAAATATTTGATTCTCCAATAAAATCTGCCACAAATTTAGATTTTGGCCTTTCATATATTTCCTTTGGTGTTCCTATTTGCTCTAAATCTCCTCCATACATAATTGCAATTCTATCACTCATTGTAAGTGCTTCCTCTTGATCATGAGTGACATAAACAAATGTAATTCCCAACTTTTTTTGAAGACGCTTCAATTCAAATTGCATTTGCTTTCTTAATTTTAAATCCAAAGCTCCTAAAGGTTCATCTAGAAGCAAAACCTTTGGTCTATTTATAAGGGCTCTTCCTATTGCAACCCTTTGTTTTTGTCCACCTGATAATTGATCTGGTTTTCTATTTTCAAATCCCACTAGCTGCACTAGCTCGAGAATTTCTGTAACACGCTGTTTAATTTCTGCTTTATTAACTTTCTTGACTGATAATCCAAAAGCTAAATTATCATAAATAGTCATATGAGGAAATAGTGCATAGTTTTGGAAAACTGTATTTACTTCTCTCTCATAAGGTTCAGAGTTTTGAACCTCTTCCCCCTCAATATAAATGCTTCCACTAGTAGGTGTTTCGAAGCCTGCTATCATTCTCAAGGTTGTAGTTTTACCACAACCCGAGGGGCCAAGCATAGTTAAAAATTCACCTTTTTTTATGTCAATAAATAGATCTCTAACTACATGATTATCTCCGTATTTTTTATTTATATTATCTATTTTCACGATAACCTCAGACATTTAATCCCCTCCAAAGTCTTATTTTTCACCCTTATCCTTTAAACTTAGTCCATAAGTCAGTTATTTTTGATACATTTTCTCCAATGTCTTGTAAACCTTGACTTTTCTTCATTTCAGCCTCCGGAATATTCATAATATTGTTATTTTTAAAGTCGTCTCCTAGAATATCTTTGGCTGCTTTGTTTGGATTTACATATGGGAAAGTCTTTGAAATAGTAGCACTTACTTCTGGATCTAATATATAGTTCATTAGTAAGTCTGCATTCTCAGAATTCTTAGCTCCGTTCACTTTCATCATCATATCAAATGTGAAGTAAATGCCTTCTTCTGGATAAACTACTTTAATTGCTGGATTCTCCTTAGCTGCTAAAGCGCATTCACCTCCATAAACAAGGCCTAATGAACACTCACCATTTAATAATAATGTTTTTGGACTATCACCGTTAAATGCATGAATATTTGGTTTCAATTGTGTTAAAAAGTCCTCTGCTTTCTTTAATCCTTCATCGCTTGTATCATTTATCTTATATCCATTTGTCATTAATCCAATCCCGACTATTGGCCTAGCATCCTCAACAACAACCATAGTATCTTTATACTTAGGATTCAATAAATCTTTATATGATTTTATATTATCCTTAATTTTATCTGTATTAACTGCGATTAATATGCTTGTACCCAAATAAGGAATACTGTATTCATTTTTAGGATCATTTGCTTCATGTAAATATTGCTCATCAATATTTTTGAAGTTCTCTATTTTACTTGTATCTAATTTTTGAATCAAATCTTGAGATTTTAGTATATTAATATCTTGAGCCGGGCCAATAATCATATCATATGTCCCTTTACTTCCTGATTTAACTTTTGCAAGCATTTCATCTGGATCAGTAAATGTAGTCATATTAACTGTAACCCCATACTTTTCTTCAAAGCCTTTTAGGACGTCATCTGGCAGATATTCGGACCAGCAGATAACATTTAATTCCTTACTTTCACCAGAATTTTCACCTGTACTTCCATTAGAAGTTGATTGAGTATTTGAACCACAGCCAGATAAACTCATTGTTACCATGCATCCTATTGTTATACTTAATATAAGTTTCTTTAATATACCTTTTATCATCTAAATCACTCCTCTAAATAAAAATAGCTTTTATGCTTATAATTTCCTAACTCTTCTATCATGAGCTAAAACAAAAAAGTGCATAAAGATATTCATACCTTTATGCACCCTTGCATCTAAATATTTATAATTATAAAGCCTTACTTCCTCTTTCACCTGTCCTAATACGAACAACTTGTTCTATATTTCTAACAAAAATTTTTCCATCTCCAACATTGCCAGTTCCTACCTTGTCTATTACTGATAAAATAATATCTTCTATTATATTGTCCTCTACTACTGCCTCGACTTTAATTTTGGGTAATAAATTTATATTTGTTTTTAAACCCTTAATCTCATTTACACCTTCTAGCGAGCCTCTTTGAGTTCCACATCCCATTGCGGTTGATATTGTCATTCCACCACAGTGGTATTCATCCAAAATACTTTTAATAATTTCTAATTTTTCCGGTCTTATAATTAATACTATTTCTTTCATAGCCTCTCTCCTCCCTAATTGCAAAATTATATACAAACTTCCATCTAAACAACTATTTCACTACTTCTTGTGAATAATATACTATCAAAATCTTTTTATAACAATTCACCAAAAACACCATTTTAATTATCCTTTTTAATATATAGATACCCCTAAAGTAGTATTCTCATCCTCTTTCTTTAACCATCTTAAATAGCTGAACTCTATTCTTAATACCTAGCTTTCTATATATATTAAGTACATGTTTCTTTAATGTATTATTTGTAATGCATAATTTATTGCTAATCTCACTGTTCTCTAATCCATTCATTAGTTCACATAACACAGCTTCTTCCCTTTTGGTTAATCCGTAAGTATCTACACACTGGGAAATAGATATTTTTTCTCCACCCATGGAATTATTATTTAGATCCTGATATAGCCTAAAGGCTAAATGTTCTTTAATAATATCAAGTACAAAAGAATCCTCATATATAAAATCTTCTTTTCCTTTTATTCTAAAGAAACATACTACACCAACAAACTGATTTTTGTGTGCCAATATCATATTTAGTGTATGATGCCAATTGTTAGGTTCAAAGTACTTTTTATAGTATTCCGTCTCTACTCTCTTTTTCTCTGAAATAATATCACTTTCTCTATATACTTTACTTTTACCACCAAACATTAATCCCCTGCTATAATCTATACTGTCATACTTGTCCATGTAATTTTCATCTGCTCTAGGCTTGTAATTGTAAAATACTGGTTTAACCAATGTATGACTATTTAATTCTGATGCAATATAAAAATCAGCACTATCAAAATCTAAAACTAAAGCCATCTGAGTAAGGAAATTTTTTCGCATAGTAGTAGAATTCTCAATAGAATTAATCTGATATACTATATTGTTAATAACCATCCAATCATTTGTTTCTAAACTACGCATTTGCTAAAACTTCCTTTCCTAAAGTATTGAATAATATAAAATAAGAGGCATATGTAATTCTCTTAATGAGATATTTACATATGCCTCTTTGCACATATCAATTTACTTATACATTATTTTACTCTTTCACTATTCGCCTTTCAACATTATCATTTGATTATTTTTTATACTAAACATACTCCTTTAGGAGTACATTTAAAGTAATTATAAAGTTATATTTTAATTGTCTTCATCAAAATATAATACTGATTCAGTTTCTCTACAATATTTAACGCACATACACTGTGCCAATTTTCTTGGACATTTATAACATAAACAAGTCAGATCCTTTCCATTACATCTTCCTTGCTTTAGTTCTCCACAATCTCCGCAATTTACTCCATTTCCTGCTGGCATAATAGTATCACTACTCCTTTAATTTTATACTTACATTATTATTAACTCAAAATTAATGAATGTCAAATTATAAGCCATTAATAAATAAATAGATAGCTTTTTTGAAAAGCTACCTATTTTTCACTTAAAACATATAAGATATCATTTACCAAATTCCTATTCTATCCCCCGGCTTAACATACATACCATCTTTTTCAGTAATTCCATATGTGTCATAGAACTTTTGAAATTGTGGTAGGACTGCATTTACTCTAACCTTATTAGGAGAGTGAACATCTATGATTAATGCATATGTTGCATATTCTTTTGTTGTTATTTGCCTCCAAGTAACTGCATAACTTTCAAAAAACGCTTTATAATTTGCATTATTCATTTCGCCTAGTATATCTAAAAGACAGGATACTCCACCTATATCTGCAATATTTTCTCCCACAGTAAGATTGCCATCTAACTTTTCACCAGGCATTGCTTCAATCTGACTATAAAAATTTGCAACCTTTTGAGTCTTTTGCATAAATTCTTTATAATCCTCTTCGGTCCACCAATTATTAAGGTTACCATCAGAATCATATTGGGCCCCAGTATTATCAAAGGCGTGGCTAATTTCATGACCAATAATAACTCCAATTCCACCTAAATTAACTTCCTTAGGTGCATTTACATCATAAAAATGGCCTTGAATTATTCCGCCTGGTATAATAATCGAATTTTCTGTTGCACTATAAAAAGCATTGACTGTTTGAGGTTTAAACTGATCTTCATCTTTATCCACTAGTTTGTTTATTTTATTAAACATCTTATCACGCTCAAATATTCTAAGTGTCATTGCATTTTGGAAAAGTGATCCACCTTCTTCGTATGATTTAATATCTAACTTTGAATAATCATTCCAACTGTCAGGATACGCTATCTTTATCTTTAACTTATCTAGCTTATCAATAGCATTTTTTTTAGTTTGACTACTCATCCAATCAAGATTATCAATTCTCTTTTTGTAAACTGCTATAATATCCTTTGTTATGGATTCTACATCTTTTTTAGTCTTTTCAGGAACATATTTTTCAGAATAAAGTCTTCCAATAGCCATTCCCATCATAGAATTTACATTATCAACGGCCTCTTCCTCTTTTGATACATTACCAGTTATGCCTAGCATATTACTTGCGTATTCTTTATTGGCATTTTCAAAATCCTCACTTAAATAATTTGATGCATATAGTAAATTAACTATTTCAATATAATTTTTAATGAGAGGTAAATTTTCTTTATTATATAATTTATTAAATGCTTTCAACCATTCTGGGTCTTCTAAAATAATCTTATTAGCTTTGTCTATTCCCATATAATTCATAATTTCTGGTAGATTTAAATTAGGAGCTAAATTATTTAATTCTGCTACTGTATATACATTATATTGTTCATCAATCAAATTCTTAGTTGTAGCCTTTTCCTTTTTTCCTTTAATATACGGAGCTACCATTTCTTCAAATTTAAACATATCATCAACTTTTTTCTGAGATTCTTGTTGAGTATATCCACTTAACATCAATATTTTATTATAATAATCTTCCGTTAACTTACGCTCTTTTTTGCTATTCTCTGTTGGATTAGTATATTCATCTGAATCCCCTAAACTAAGCGCAGTAGGACTTATATAAAGTATATTTGTTTTCACATCTTTTATATCTTTTTCTACAGAAAACTTTATTGTTGAGTTTAATATCCTCTTATCCTTCCAGAGCTTAGTAATATCATCTATTGTTCCAATTGATTTAATTTCATCTAAATTTTCCTTTACTGGTTTTATCCCTTCTCTATTTCTTGCTTCTATATTTAAAGTATTATTGTAAATATTTATTATTTTCTTCTCATCACTATTTTCTTTATACGCATCCTTATTAATCAACAAATTGTTAATTATATCTTTGATTTGTTCTGTTACTTTATTCTCAACATCATCAAAAGTAGACGCAGTAGATTTTCCATCTTCAATTTTAGCATTTTTAATCCAATCACTATTTACTGCATCATAAAAATCATCATTTAATCTTACTCCTTGACTATTGTTTGTTACTGATGATTCCTCTGCCATTGCAACATTATGTGATCCATTAGATACAACCAGCATAAATGCTACTATACTTGCTACTATACTTAACTTTTTAATTTTTTTCATTACTACACCTCTCTTTCAGGATAGCTTTTTATAATTAGCTTTTATAACTTAATATTAACCTCTGTTTATATTACATGTGCAATAATATTTATTATGTTTCACTAATAAAATCTACTCCCTAGCCCCTTTAGCTTATGAAATTCTTAGTGATTTGCCTTGTCCAGATAAATATATCCATATAAATAATTGGTATCATATATTTCTCTATACCTAAAAGTTACACCATTCCAAGTTGATTCTGATATATAAATTTTACCACCATCTATTTTTTCAACTATTGCTACATGTCCATCGCCTCCAGAATTAGGCATGTTAGATTTCCAAACTGCAATAGCTCCTACTCTAGGTTGAGAACCATACTGGTATTTACCGCTTTTTTGATTTGCGTCCCACCATTCATAGGCATTTCCTATAAATCCTGCATCACTTGGCTTTACTCCTGTAATTTCCCAAGCGCGTCCCCAAGCATACCATGTACAATTTCCTTTAATCGGTTTTCCTCCACTATAAAATGGTGGCGAAAGTTTAACTTTATAAAAAAGATTATCATCAGAATAGTAATACTTATTATCTGTACTTGGCTGTGTATTCCTTATATCACTAAGCGAACTACTGATCGCATTAGAATTTTTATTATCTACTGATGGAGTACCTACACTAGAATTAGGTATATTAGAAGAGCTTGGACTCTTTGTTGTATCATCTTCCGGTTTATTAAACGTGACCCATTTAGAGCTTACCCATCCCCTTTTTCCATTTATTATTATGGGATAGAATCCATTTTTTTCATCATCAACAATTTTAACCTGTGCACCTCTGTATATATTATCAATTATATCTGACGAAGTTGATGCATCTGATCGAACGTTTAATGAATCATTATTTGTCGCAACATATGCAATACGAGAATTTGTGTCATCCTTTACACCATTTACATTCTCTGATCCACTTTCTATTTGCTCAGTATTACCATTTAGCATTTCTCCGCTATCAGAGAAAGTATAAACTTTGCCACTTATGCCTAATGTTCCAGTTTCCATTTCTCCACTAAAATTAGTATAATACCAAGTGCCATTGTCATTTACCCATCCTATGCTCATTACCCCATCATTATTAAAGTGATACCACTTTTCACCAACCTTTTTCCAACCTATAGTCATCTCTCCACTATTAGATAGGTTGTACCATTTTCCATTATCACTAAGCCATCCTGTTTTCATTATTCCATCTGTATTAAAATAATACCACTTTTCATCAATTTCTTTCCAACCAGTAGTTTTAATATCTCCATCTAACCAACTCCAACCATTGTTCTTATCATTAATCCATTTAGCTGATGCTGAGATATAACACATGTTTGTTACCATTAGAGTTGTCATTCCCGTTATTATAATCTTTTTAAGAAATTCTTTGTTCACTTTCTTTTCCCCTTCATAAATTATTTCTTATACGTAACTCATAATATACTCTTTTATTGTTTATACATAAAAAATTACTACATTAATTTCAATATAAAACTAATCTCAATAAGTTAAAAGAGTCCCCCCTTGGAAAATAAATAATACTCTAGGAATTTTAATCCTTATACATTAAATATTAACTCAAAATCACTTAATTAACAAACATAATTATAATTAAAAATAACAAAATCTGTATTTAGAAACATAATAAACTTTTTATATTTCTAAATACAGACAATCTTTAAACAATTATTAAATTTTGCAATGTCAAAATTCTCTAAATGAAAATTCTAAAACTCAATTAAAGAAATAACCTTATTATAATCAAAACAATAACACCAGGAACTCCAAAAAAACCTGCTATCAAAGCGGTAATTGGATTAATCGCCAGCGAAAAATTAAAATTTATGCCTATTAATCCGAGATTTGCAATTATAAAATTAGCTAAATATAATATTACAACGCCTATGATACCATTTATAAGTATTTTTATCGGCCATTTTAATAATCTTATCATTAAAAATAATAATATTATCCCTGCTAATCCATATATTAAATATTGTCCCTCCATATTTAGCTCCCCCACTTTATTTATTCAACAATTCGTACATTATTTTCTACTACATAATTATGTTCTACTCTTATCCCCTTTTCTCTTGCTATTGATAATAAGTAATCATATCTTTTTCTTGCAACATTTTCTGAATAAATAGCTACTTCTATTAATTTGTCATCGTTAACATTATTAAACATGCTACGAGCCACATTTATTTCCATTTTTGCAATTTCCATATCATGTAATAACTTAGCATACATAGTTGAGTCATTAGTCTTGTTCATCAGGTACTCTACAATATTTTTTTTATTCATGTAAATCCCTCCAAAAAACTTCTTACTACCATTTTATCCATTCAATGGTAAAAATATACATAATTTGATTTCATAATTTATTTTAATACTGTAACACTTTTTCAAATTTATATATATTATACTTAAGAAGCTTTTCACTCATGCAGATAGAAACTTCTAACTCCCATCTATGTAACACTTTTTAGGAACCTAAATTTCTTTAGGTTCCTTATTTTTATGCTAATCAAAAAAATTTTATCAAAAAAATTATGCTATAAATGCTGTCTAAAACCTTAAAACTAATCATTTGTCTTTATCTGTTAATTTTCTGTAAACAATCAAAAGTTCATTTTTTAAATACATTTTTTATTTTTCCCAAAATACTATATCAAAAAATTGCAGAGATGCTTTAGCCTCTCTTTTTTATTACATTTGCCTACTAAAATTATACTCTAACCGCTTTATGCATTTGCTCTTAAAAATTTAGTTACTTCTTCTGGTAAAAGAGGCTTGCTGAAATAATATCCTTGAATTATATCGCAACCTTGTTCTTTTAGATATTCATACTGTTCTTTTGTTTCTACACCTTCTGCAATTATTTCGGCATTAATACTATGTCCTAAAGAAATTATATGGTTAATTATTTTTTTATTTATATCATCATTTACATTACTAACAAATGTTCTATCTATTTTTATGCAATCCACTCCAAATTTCTGTATATACTTCAATGAATTATACCCCGTACCAAAATCATCAATAGATATTTTCACCCCCTGCTCTCTTAAAAGATTTAAGTTATTTGATAAATTATAAACCGAATCCATGAGTACACTTTCAGTGATTTCTAATTCAATACATTTAGCAAAAATACCTTTTTCTGCAAGTATTTTGCTTACAACTTCAGCAAATTCTGGTTTTTGCAATTGAACTACAGAAGCATTTACTGATAATCTAAAACCTTTAAATCCTAATTCATACCACTCCTTAAGCTGTTTAAAAGCATTATTTAGTACCCATTCCCCAATGGGTATAATAAGTTTTGTTCCTTCCGCGACTGGAATAAAATCAGCAGGACTTATTATTCCTCTTTTTAAGTGTTTCCATCTTATTAATGCTTCCAATCTTACTACTCTTTTAGTTCTCGCATCTATAAGAGGCTGATAACACAAAAATAGTTCTCCATTACCTATTGCATCTTTCAAATCGCTTCTTATATTGTTACGAAGGTTTATTTCTCCTATCATGCAATTATTAAAATGCCGCGAATTATTTTTACCTTCTTCTTTTGCTTTATACATAGCTATGTCCGCTTTTTCTAGAAGCATTTTTCCGCTTTTTCCATTATCTGGATAAACAGCAATGCCAATACTTATTGAACTGGAAAGTTTGTATTTATTAACAATTAAAGTGCAGTTAAACGAATCTATGATTCCTCGTGCAATCTCGTCTGCCTCATCTATACTATTTAAATTGGGTAGCAAAATTGCAAATTCGTCTCCGCCAACCCTACATAATGTATCTGCATTTCTGATACAAGCTTTAAGCCTTGCTGCAATCTTTTTTAAAAATAAGTCGCCTATATGATGTCCATACATATCATTAACAATCTTAAAATTATCAATATCAAGAAACATCACCGAAAGCTTTAATCCCTCTTTTTTGGCTTCTTCTATAGAAACTTTCAGCCTGTCCATGAATGCTGTACGAAGAATTGTTCCAGTTAACTGATCATAATGTACAAGGCGTTCTAGTTTTTCTTTCATCCTTTTTTTCTCTGTAATATCAGTATGAGAACCTGCTACCCTGACCGGTTCTCCCTTATCATTAAACAATAATTTACCTTTACTAGATACCCATATATACTTGCCCTCTTTTAATTTTATTCTATACTCACATATATAAAACTGACTTTTTTCTTTGAAGCATCTATGCAAGTTTGAAGTAACTTTTTTAATATCTATCGGGTGAATACGTTCTATCCATTTTTTATGATATTTAGGAATTTCCTGCTCCTCAAAGCCCAGCATCTCACTCCATTCTTTTGATATGTATACAGTATCATTACTTAAATCCCAATCCCATAAACCATCACTCGAACCTTCACTAATAAGTCTATATCTTTCTTCGCTCTTTTTTAATGCATCTTTTTGCTTCTTTAACTTCTTTATATTGTTCTTTAATTCTTCTTGTATCATAAGCCCCTTATTCATAGCTGACAATTCTCCCCACCTTCTTCGAAATTTAAATATATGTATGTAACTAAATCCAAACCAAGCCTTCTACTTATCTTTAAACCTTAAACTGTGAAACTATTTTTATGAGCATCTTAGATTTTTCTTTTGCTAATTCAGATAAATTAATAACCTCATTTGACCCATTCATTATTGCTTCTGATTCCTGTGCTATGCTGACAGCACCTTGAGCTTCTTCATTAGCAGAACTTGCTATCTCTTCTATTGCTCTGACCATATTTTGTACTGAAGCCAAAAGTTCTTCTGAAGTTGCACTAAAGTCTGCAACCATGATGTCTATGCTAAATGAGCTTTCACTATATTTCTCACTTGATTCCACAAGTATGTCATAGTCACTCAATACTTTTTTATCAATAAACTCTAATATTTCACCTGAACTGCGTGAAAGGTTATTCACAGCCTCCATTATTATATTGGTGACTTCCTGTATTCTTATGACCATATTTTTAGAATCCTCTGCTAACTTTCTAATTTCATCAGCAACAACTGCAAACCCTTTACCCGCTTCACCTGCTCTAGCTGCTTCAATAGCTGCATTTAAAGCAAGCAGATTAGTTTGTGCAGTTATCGTAAGTATTCCCTCTGCTAATTCATTGATTTGGTTTACTGTTTTTGATTGCTCTATAGCTGCCTGCAAGCTGTTTTTTGTACTTCCATAAATCTCAATAGCATTATCTTTTGACTTTATTGCATTTTGCTTCATTTCTCTGGCCATATTACTTACATTATTCACAACTACAGCACCCTCTTGTGCTTTAGTTGCGATAGATTCTACCGCTTTTTCAATCTCTGTAGATGTTGCGCTCATTTCTTCAGCTGAAGATGCTGTTTGCTCTGTTCCTGCTGACATTTCTTCTGTTGTAGCTGAAATTTCCTCTATTCCTTTGTTAAGTTGCTCCATATTGTTATTGACATTATTAAGCATCTCACTTACAATTGACGATTCATCAACCACTTCTTTTATAATATTTCTTATTGATGTTTGCATAGTATCAATTGCATTTACAAGTGTTCCTGTTTCGTCCTTTGCTTTAAGAAGCTTTGCAGGTACCTCCCTTGTAAAATCCCCTGCGGCTACAACTTTAAGATATTCTGAAGCTGTTTTTATTGGCTTAGATATACTTGATGCTATAAAGTAAGTAATTACTATACCAACTCCTAAAATAATGGTTGATACAATTAGAACTGTTTTAAAAAGGTTATCTATTTTTGCCATTACTTCTGACTTCGGAGCGGTTATACTCAATGACCAATTAGTCCCTTCTACAGGGGCATAACCCATATATTTAGTTATACCATTGAAAGTATATTCACCCACTCCTTCTTTTCCTTCAATCATTTGCCTTTGCAATTCAACTAGCTGCATAAGTCCAGAGTCTTTTTTTACTTCCTCGAAAGCATTGTATCTATTTATAACAAGGCTTTTATCTTTATGTGCAATAATGGTACCACTCCTGTTAATCATAGCGGCTTCACCATTGCTTCCAAATTCGATATCACTTATAAGTGCATTTAATTTATCTCCATCCCGTACTGAAACCATAACACCCTTTACTCTATCGCCATCTTTAATTGGAACTGCATAAGCAACTACAAGTTTATTAATAATCTTACTTTTGAATGGATCTGAAATTGCTCTATTCCCTGATTTTGCTGTTTTAAAATAGTCTAAATCTGCAATATTGGATGTCTCACCATCTGTTGTAATTGCATTTCCATCTATATCAACAATACCCATATTTATATGATCAGCTCTTTGTGCTTCACTTTTCAATATTTCTAGCTTTTCATTTATACTGAGTTTATCACTTTTAATAAAATCACTTTCAGCTAACACCTCGAGTGCATTTAGCTGGCTATTAACTCTTTCTTGTACAACCTTTGAAGTTTCTTTAGCCAAATTCGGAAGTGATTCATTTACACTGTCCTTTAAGGCATTTTCTGAAGCCAAATAACCAATAACCCCAAGTCCAGAACAGATAAATAATATCAATATCCCAAAAATTACAGCTAATTTAATTTTGATACTCTTAAATTGCATATACATCCTCCTTGTTTAATAGCAAACTTTCATATAAAATATGTAATAAATATTTACAGTTATCCAATTTCTGTATCACTTATGTCCTTTTGATAATAATTAACGATAGCTCTATCCAGCTCCTCACTCATCAATAAAATTTCTTCGGTAATATTATGTTTGATTATTGAATTCCAATGCTTGTACAAATCCACTCTTAATCTTTCAATTTCATCCATATTTTTACATATTTTATATGGATCTTTTTTCACCTGCTTCACTCCTATTCTTAGTTGTATTTTTATTCTTTTGCGAACAATAGTTATCATATGTATTAAATTAAATAATTATTATATAATAATATATAGTTATTATATTACAAAATTTATTTTCTGAATTTTTTTGTATAAAATGTCATAGCTGTGGCTATGACATTTTATGTGCGCATATATTGTAGATTAAATAAACTATTATAATTATTATATTAACTTTGGGGGAATAAACACTATGACAACAAACATGAAATTTGGAGAATGTCTTCGCTATCTACTTTCAATTCTAGATATAAGTAATGTCAAACTATCAAAAGCCATAAATATTGATGCATCTCTTACCAACCGATGGGTTAATGAAAAAAGGACTCCTTCATATAATACAGATTATATTGAAAAAATCTCTGAATACCTTTCAAGTTGTATTTTAAATTCTTTTCAGATACAGCATTTAGATGGACTTTTCTTGAAGGTATGTGGGGATAATAAAATTGAAATTAATCAAAAAGAAAAAATCAAGAAAATTTTATTGCAATCACAAGGCTATTCTATAGAGTGTGGCCAGAAGATACTAAAGGAAAGTAAGATTAATACTACTTCATTGAACTCGCACAACACTAATTCTTCAATAAATTTATCAAGTGAAGATAAAATAATTGCAGGATATAAAAATATATTAGCTGCAAGTATTTCCTTATTAGAAGATAGTTCAAGGCATGAGTGTAATAATGATGTAATTTATCTTTCATTTAATAGTAATACACGTTTATCCAGCCATTTCTATGACTTGATTTGTTTTAGATCGGCCATACTAAAGGCTATAAATAATGGTTGGAGTATATTATTTTTATTAAAATTAAATAACAACATCAATGATATAATTGATTTTATTGATTTTGCACAGCCACTTATAGGTACTGGCAAATTTCACCCGTATTATTTTAAAAAATATGATCTTTTTTCTACATATGAAGAATTTATTGTTGTTCCAGAAATAGGAACATTATTGGGCTTGTCGAATAATCCACATTCAGAAATTGATACAGCCTTTTATTTTAGGAATAAAGTCGCTGTTAATATATTCAAGAATAAATTTAACACAATGATTACTAAAGATACCACTCCTCTTGTTAAGTATTATAAATCTGATAACGCCATTGATTATTCTAATTATCTAACTAAAAACGAAGATGTCATCGGTAATCGAATTCTATACAAAAGAGATTTTAGTATTTTGATGCTTCCAGAAAATTTATACAACAAACTTTTGCAGAGCGAAAAACTTAAAAGTGATGAGATAAATACATCTTTGGAATTTTACAAGAAACGATCTAAAGCATTTTTATCAAATATATCTAACTATAAATACACAGACATTTATCATATAGATTGCATTAACACTCTAATTAAATATAGAAAAATTTCTCTTTATTTGTACAATAAGGTTGAGGAAATCAATTTGAAGGTCGAAGATGTTATTAAACTTTTAAAAAACATAGTAACTTTGCTTAATAAATATGAAAACTATAATATTGCATTCATCTCTCAAGATTTTAATAATACGACACAGGATCCTATATTGTATTGCATGCTTAAAGAAAGAAGTGCTGTAATGGTAGAAACATATAAATACTTAAAAACTACACCAGAAGTTCGATTATCAATTGAAGAACCTATACTTGTTAAAGCATTTGAAGTATATTTTAATGAAATTTTGACACAGATTGCTCCTATGAATAAAGATAAGAATGAAATTATCGATTGGATACAATACCAAATAGATTTTCTCAAAAATCATGATTAAATATTAGCATTGCATTACCACTCACCACAACTCTACAACACAATTTTATTTTTATGCAACAAGAGGAAAGTTATCTGTAAACTTGGAAATTGCTTGTCTGTTATTATTTATCGATTTTCTATAAACAATAAACAATCTAAATTTTATTTTTTCTAATGATAATCTTTACTTTATTCCTAAATTGGTATATAAAAAATAAATAATTTCCTATTGTAGAATGAAGGTTGTGTCATAAAAATAAGGGAAAAAAGACTGGTCATTAAACCCTTCCTTTCTCCCTTTTATTCTTCTCTTATCAGTATTTCTGACTTTTAGCCCAAATTAAATAACATAACTCTAATTTCTCTAAGAAAATCTTTTTGCCATGACATATGTTTTTTGCGTAAACTATTATTTAATTGTATTTTATAGTTCTTTTCTTCCCTCTAGTGCCTTAGATAATGTAACTTCATCTGCATAATCTAAATCACCACCAACAGGTATACCTGAAGCAATCCTAGTAACTTTAACATCAAGAGGTTTAAGTATCTTAGATATGTACATTGCAGTTGCCTCTCCTTCTATATTAGGATTCGTTGCTAATATTACTTCCTTTACATCTTCGTTCATTCTAGAAACAAGCTCTCTAATTCTTATATCTTGAGGACCTCTTCCTTGCATTGGAGATATATTTCCATGTAATACATGATATACTCCATTGTATTCTTTAACCTTTTCCATTGTCATAATATCCTTTGGCTGCTCTACAACACATATTGTACCCTTATCTCTATTAGGATTCCCACATAATGCACAAGGATCTTTATCTGTAAAGTTTCCACATACCGAGCAATACTTAACCGTTCCTTTTGCCTTAACTAATGCATCCGCAAATTCCTTAACTTCATCATCCGGAAGATTTAATATATGTAATGTTAATCTTTGAGCCGTCTTTTGTCCAATACTTGGTAGCTTGGCAAATTCTTCTATCAACTTTTCTATGGCTACTGGATAAAACTCCATCATAATTTATAATTCTCCTTTATCTATATTTTTAGCCTATTATAAAAAGCATACAGGCTGAAGTTTCTTCTACACTCCTGTATGCTAACTTATTAATGACTATTGAAATTCTTAGAATAACCCGCCTGGCATTCCACCTGTTAGTTTACCCATTTTACTTGAAGTTTCCTCTTCTGCTTTTCTTAGTGCTTCATTAACAGCACTCATTACTAGGTCTTCAAGCATTTCAACGTCATCTGCATCTACAACTTCTGGTTTTATGTTAATTGATGATACTTCTTTTTTACCAGTTACTTTTACAACTACAGCACCACCACCTACTGATGCTTCAAATTCCTTTGTCTCAAGTTCCTTTTGCATATCTTCCATTTGCTTTTGAAGCTTTTGTGCTTGCTTCATAAGGTTATTCATATTTCCGCCACCAAAGCCTCCTGGAAATCCACCTTTTGCCATAAAAAATCCTCCTCTTTCTTGAATCTCATTCATTAATTATAAAACATCTTTTATTAATACTCAAGTTTAATGAATAAGTAACTTCTTATTCATCATATATTTCAAATGGTATTCCTTCTATTGTTTCTTTTAATAACTCTTCTTGATCTTTTACTTCATTATCATTTTTTACTACATAATCTACAATTACTTTTTCCTTTAGAACTTCTGAAAATACGGTATTCACAATTTCTCTGTATTCTGCCTTCTGTAACCTATCTTTATTAAATGCATACATTGAATCATATTCAAGTGTAACTATACCATTTTTTAAGCTATATGGCTTTGCTGTAACGATTGAAGCATAAACAATCATTGCCCTCTTTGCCTTGAACTTTTCTAATATTTCTGTCCATACTCTCCCAACATCATCTACTGTTAACGATGAATTTGGATTAGCTTCTAAATTAACACTGTTACTATTTATGTTACCCTTATTAATAGCATTTCTACTTTGATTATTATTTGAATTAGTTCCTATATTATTATGTGCAGATTTTAATTCTTCATTAATATTTTCTGATTGAACCATTCGGATCTTGCCAGTTTTTAATGATTCCTCCAACTTGTTTATTCTTGATAAAATAACCTCATTTGAAGTATCATACTCAATTTTACACATCTTTATAATAGCAAGCTCTAAATATAATCTACTTTGCTTGCTAGCTTTTGAATTTGTTTCCGCATCCTGAAGTATTCTAATAGCTCTCATTATTTCTTCTACTCTAATCTTTCTTCCCTGTTCTTTAATTAAATGAATATTTTCAAGAGACATGTCTAAAACTTCTTCTGGATTATTTGTAACCTTTACCATAAGTAAATTTCTAAAATGTGCTATTAAATCTTTAATGAACAATTGCATATCCTTACCAGAATAAACAAGCTTATCAATTATAATCATGGATTTTTCAATACTTCTATCTATAATGGCATAAGTTATGTCAAACAAATATTCATTTGTCACAAGTCCCAATATACTAACTAAATCTTCGTAGTTAATTTTATCTTCACCCATAGCAATCGCTTGATCTAATATACTTAATGCATCTCTCATTGCACCATCGCAGACTCTTGAAATTAAATCCAAACTTTTTTGCTCATAAGTTATTCCCTGAGAATCTGTTATCTTTTTAAGTCTGCTAGATATTTCTTTTTGGCTTATTCTCTTAAAATCAAATCTTTGACATCTAGATAGAATAGTTATAGGTAGCTTTTGCGGATCTGTTGTGGCTAATATAAATATTACTCTCTTAGGAGGCTCTTCTAAAGTTTTTAAGAACGCATTAACTGCTCCTACTGAAAGCATATGAACCTCATCCATTATATATATTTTATACCTAGCTTCCTGGGGCGGATATTTTGTATCATCTATAATGTCCCTAATTTTATCTATACCATTATTAGAAGCGGCATCAAGTTCTGTTACATCAATTGCTAATCCCTCATTTATTTTTCTACACATCTCACACTCGTTACATGGTTCTCCATTTTGTAAATCTAGACAATTTAATGCCTTTGCCATTACTTTTGCAGTTGATGTTTTTCCTGTTCCTCTAGTTCCACAAAAAAGATAAGCATGTGCAATTCTATCGTTTAAAATTTCATTTTTTAACGTTGTAGTTATATGTTCCTGTCCAACAACGTCTTCAAAATTCTTTGGTCTCCACTCTCTATATAGTGCTGTATAACCCACGGGATACCACCTCGCCATTTCTCTTAAATATAACATTATTATACACTATTGCTTGTGCAATGCAAAATACACAATTAGTTTTATATTACATATATTTGAATAAATATATGTAATATAAAACTCTTTAAAAATAAATACTAATAGTTTCTTGAATTTACACTCCTTCTGAAGACCATATACTTTTAATATGCTTTTATCTAAAATATATTGGATGACTTGTTAAATAGTTTAGGTTAAAATGTATATTGAATAATTTTATTATAAAAATAATTTTTAAATATAAGGAGGCATATCTATAATGAGTTTATATGATGATAAATATTTAGCCATTGCTAATGATATATTAGAAAATGGTTACTTCGATAATAACAGAACTGGAGTCAAGACTTATAAACTACCTCATCAAATTATGCAATTTAATTTAGAAAAAGAATTTCCAATACTAACAACAAAATTTGTGGCATTTAAAACTGCCGTTAAAGAACTTCTTTGGATCTTTAAAGCTCAATCAAACAGTGTAAAAGAACTTCAATCTCAAAACGTAAAAATATGGGATGAATGGATGATGGAAGACGGAACCATCGGAACTTCTTATGGTTGGATAGTGAAAAAGTTCGATCAAATGGATAAATTAATAGATGCATTAAAAAATAACCCACAAGATAGAAGAATGATGATTAATTTATGGCAGATTCCATACCTAGATAGCGCTCCTTTATATCCTTGCTGCTTTCTTACAATGTGGGATGTAACAGATGGGAAGCTCAACTGTATGCTTGTTCAACGAAGCGGAGATTGGGGACTTGGTGTTCCATTTAATACATCTCAGTATGCTGTATTAGTTCATCTGTTAGCTCAAGTTACTGGACTTAAGCCAGGATTATTTACTCATGTAATAAATAATGCTCATATATACGAAAATCAAGTATATGGTTTGAAACTTCAACTTACAAGAAAAAATGATGCATATAATGCTCCAAAACTTTGGATCAATCCAGAGATTACAAATTTCTATGATTTTACTCCTGACGACATAAAATTAGAAGATTATAAGCATCATGAATCTATAAAAATGGACGTATCAGTATAATTAAATTTAAGGCATATGAAAGAAAATAATATACTTTTTGATTGTGCCTAAGATAGGTGGGATAATAAATGATTTCAATAATTGTTGCTATTGCTAAAGATAATGTAATCGGAAAAGATAACAAATTATTATGGCATATTTCAGAGGATTTAAAGAGATTTAAAAAAATAACTACAGGCAAAAAAATGATTATGGGCAGAAAAACTTTTGAATCATTGCCTGGAATTTTACCAAATAGAGAACATATAGTTCTAACTAGAGATAATAATTTTAATGTAGATTCAGATAAGGTGACAATAGAGCACGATTTTAATTCAGTACTTCAAAGATATTTGAAGTGTGAAGATGAAGTCTTTGTAATTGGAGGTGCTGAAATTTATAAACAATTTCTCCCTTATGCAAAGAAATTATACTTAACAAAAGTAGATGAAGAATTTGAAGGCGATACATATTTCCCTGGAATTAATTATTCAAATTATAATACTGAATACACATCAGAGAAATTTATTGATGAAAAGAATGGATTGCATTATACTTTTGTAAATTTAATACAAATGTAAATATACAGTAATATCAGTTTTAAATTCATATTACTCTATCATAATTACGAAGAATTAAATTCTATTTTAGAAATTGGCTAAAATACAACTTTAAAATAAAAAATCTTTAGAATTGGGGAATGTATTATGAAATTTGTAACTTTTAAGCATGAAGGTATAGAGCAAGTAGGAATACTAGCTCTCAATGAGCAAGGAGTTTATCCTATAAAATCTCTTGGCATTAATTATGATAGCATGATCAGTTTAATAGAAAACATAACAGATCACGAAATGGATCTTCTACAAAAATCATTAACTAATAATGATAAGGAATATATCTCCATAGAGAATATTTCTAAAATGCCTCCAATACCTAATCCTAATCAAGATATTATTTGTTTAGGTATCAACTATATGGAACATGCAGTTGAATCTGCTCGATATAAAAACGAAGCCTTTGGTGGAGATAGACCATATGCAGTATATTTTTCTAAAAGAGTTAATACTGCGACTGCTGATGGTGATTATATCCCTAGTTATCCACAAATAGTTGATAGTCTAGATTATGAGGCTGAATTAGCAGTGATCATTGGAAAAGACGCTAAAGATGTACCTAAAGAAAAAGCTTTTGATTATGTTTTTGGCTATACTATAATAAATGATGTGAGTGCAAGAAACCTTCAAACAAGACATAAACAATGGTATTTTGGTAAAAGTTTAGATGGTTTTACTCCAATGGGGCCTTGTATTGTCACTAAAGATGAATTTGTTAATCCTCCAGTATTAAGGATATGCTCTAGAGTTAACGGAGAGCTAAGACAAAATAGTACTACTGATCTTATGATTACTTCAATACAAGACGTAATTCATGAATTGTCTCAGGGAATTACTTTAAAGGCTGGAACTATTATTGCAATGGGAACTCCAGCTGGTGTGGGCATGGGATTCATACCGCCTAAATTCCTAAAGCCTGGCGATATAGTTGAATGCGAAATTGAAGGTATAGGCTGTCTTAAAAATATTGTAAAGTAAATAGTAAATTTAAATTAAATAGGATAAGAAAATGAGGGTATTTCATTACTGAAATGCCCTCACTTTCTTATCCTATTGTGTCCTATGTTAATCCTATTGAAGAATAACCTAATTAATTTTTCATTTCCATGCTATAATTAAACATTAAAATAAACCATGCACCTCGCTTCGTTATTAGTTTTCTATACGTTACTAATGCAGTTAGCTCAGACCAGATTGATCCACGGCACATGGAAGGAACCACTTATCGCTGCTTCCTTCCAGATCTGACGAGGTTCATGGGCTTCCATTGCGTGGGACCCAGTCATCAACACCACTTACAAAAGTCAGACTATAAATCGCTAATACCTAAGCGAGGAATTCAATCCTGCTATAGCGGATTGCAGGTTACAGGGCACCGCTAACTCCCCATCTAGCATGGCAATGGTGGAATGATAAGGGTTTGCACCTTAATTTCTCCTATTGAGAAAATCGTCTCTTCTCAGACGTCAAACCATGTTAATCATTGCTTTTATCAAAAATATATTTTAAAAATTATTATTAATTTATTAAATGTCATTTTCGATACTTGTTAATGATAACACATAAAAAGTCTAAATTCAAGAACATTATTACTGTCTTTATGTTAAATTTATTCCATACATACCATAATACAATAATAAAATTAACTTTATATCATTTCTTCCCTCATATTTTTTATTTAAATAAGCCTTAAATCTTTTCAAATTAAAGATTATCTACTCTTCAACAAGAATGATATGCTCTTTTTCTACGCCAGCTAAAGCTGCAAATATTTCAAATAAATTGCTGTCATTAACCTGATTTTTATATTTTTCATAATATCCAACAGCATGTTCTTCTTTTTGCTTTGCTAATTGTAAAAGTGCACTATCACTATCATAGCTATCATAGCTAACTTTACTTAAATTAGGAGCCTTTATAAAGCCACCTAGTCTTTGATGTATTTTTGAATGACATATTTCTATTTTTGATAATGCTTCAAATACTTTTTTGACTTTATCATTTTTAGCTTTCATAGCTGCCGTGTTATAAAAGTCACCATTAAAGAGCTCAAGCTTAACAGCATGATCTAAAATCTTCAAAGTATTTTCATCAAACAAGTCACTTTGTACTGCAATTATTTCATTACTTTCACTCAAATACTCCTTACCTACACCACAAAATGGACAATGAATAATATTATCTATCGAATTCTTATTAATAAAAGCTTCTTCATTAAAATTAAAATTTCTTTCATTTATTTCCATACCACATATTCTACACTTCAAATAGTCCATCCCCCTTAAATTTCATATATATTTTAACATACTTTTCATAGACTCATTGCTTTAATCTCATCTTTTTTTAGTTTTTTAAAATAACTATTCTTTTCTAAATTGATATACTACATACTAATCTAGCTAAGGCAACTCCCCCTATGCTTAAAAATACATTTAATAAAATGTTAGCAATTCCAAATAAGTATCTTCCGTCGCTAATTAAATTTATTGTTTCATAGCTAAATGTTGAAAATGTTGTTAACCCACCCATAACACCTGTTGTTAAAAAAAGCTTTAAATTGGGCGATATCAAATCTGTTGAAACACTTAGTTCCATTATCATTCCTATAAGGAAACCTCCGACTACGTTTACTATTAATGTTCCTAATGGAATATTAGAATTTATCATTTTTGCTGATTGCATGGTCACTAGGTATCTCATTACAGCTCCAATGCAACCACCTATTCCAACATAAATAATCTTTTGCAAAATAATCTCCTCCTTAATAATAAAAAAACTCCCGCCTTCTAAAGCAAGAGTCTTTAACATAGCGTATGTAGTATTAACCTCGCTATATTTAATCAGTTTTTCTTATAAATGTTATTATATACCAGAGAGTTTCAAAAGTAAATTATAATTAACTTTTCGAACCTAACTTGTTTCTAATATAAAATAACTTTATAACGACAGTAACTACTATCAACAAAATTATTATACTCATTAATTCAAGCATAAAAAATTCTTCTGGTAATGCATTTATTATAGGATCAGTTCTAGGATCAAATATCCAGTAATTATTTCTAAAGAATATTTTATGAAAATAAATAAATGCTTTGGAAAAATCCTTTGCTGATATTGCACCAACAAATATGAATATTACTGCCATCATATTTACACCACTATTGAAATTTGCTATAAGCCTCTTTTTTAAATCATTTGATTTATTAGCCAATGCTTTAAAGATTATAACGCCAATAAATATTATACTAAATACATATAGCGCTATAAATATTCTCTTCACCTCAAAAAAGTGTATCCTTCCGAATTCACTCATAGGTATACTATTAAACTTTAATTCCTTAATAAACGGATTCTGAACATAATAAATTACTCTTTTATAGTTATCCATTAATATTTCTGTTGATAATCCAGTGTATTCATTTAATTTATATCTTTGTATTGCATAACCATATATACTAGTTGTATTTAAAACACTTAAAACTATAATGGATATAATTGATATCGCATAAAATATATCTCTAGAAATCCCCAAAGCTATTCTTAAAACTTTTGAAAATATACTCTTATTTATATGAATTCACTTCCTTAAATAATCTAATTCGCCTTTAATAAAACCACTTATGATCCAAAATCACAAATGGTTTTATTATAAAAATTATAAATATTCTAAATTGTGTTTTTCTCCATTGAAATGTTAACCTCAATATTCATATCTCCAACACCCATTTGCACACATACAACTTTATCTGAACTCGCATTTGCAGTAAAGTTTCCATGTACAAGAGTTGGTGTAGATATATTTATATTAATATCTTCTTTTGAAAAATTAGTTGCTACAGTTGCAGTTAACATATTTGTAAGTTCTGAAATTGCACTTTGAGCCAATTCATCAAATTGTTCAACCGGCATTCCCATCATCATTGTAGATGCTATTCGTTTTGCATCATCTAAGCTTAACCCATAAATAACATTACCTTTAATGTCACCTATAATACCAACAATAATGACAACTCCAGGACTCTCTATGAATCTACCTCTTAGACTTATTCCCTTTTTCTCTACATCAGGTAACCCTAACTGTGGCAATACACTTGCAAAAGAATTTAATATTGGATTTATATAATTGACATCCATTCTCCTTCACCTCTTCCAAAGCCTATACTAATTGATAAATCTCCGAACTGAGTTTTTGCATTCGCAGAATAAGTAGTTTCTAATTCTGCTTTCGATATACTAATTGATTCTCCATGGAATGTGGTTGGCGGAGCAACCCTTAATCCAAATATCCTATTTCTTTTATTTATCATTGAACATGCATTTCCTGCCGCCATATTTGTTATCTCAGACATAACATTAAGCATTTCTTCAGTATTCTTTACCTCTCTCTTAAGCAATGCTTTTCCTATGCTATTAGCAGTTTCAAATGACATATCGAAAATTATTCTTCCTGAATACTTTCCTATAACCCCCATGACAATTGAAATTCCCTTACTAATTTTCTCAACATTTTCATTACTTTCATGTGTAATCACCGGCACTGTTTTAGTAAGCTTATTAAAGACATCTAATAGAGCCTCTCTAAACACTGATGAATATAGACCTTCCAATTCTAAAAACAATTCTTCATCTGCCATAACTCTATTTATTAATAATGTTAATTCTTCTGCATCTACTGGCTTTTGTGCGTACCCACATACGTGATTCTTTTTCGCTTTTCTTACTATTTCATCATCCATCATAGAACTAACAATTATAACTTTAATATTAGGATCAATTTTATGTATTTCCCTTGTACATTCAAATCCATCAGTTCCTGGCATAGTCATATCCATTGTTACTAAATCCGGCTTCATATTTGTAACAACCTCAATAGTTTCCTCTAAGGAACCTGCTTCACCCACAACATTAAATCCACTTTCTGTCAATAAATCTCTCAATAAAGCAATTTGAAAAGGCGAGTCATCCACTATAACAATATTCACATTTTTCATAATTACACCACCTACCCCTTTATTTATAAATACAATCAACCTACCTAACTTTAATATCAATCTGTCTCACAATTCTCCTTCTTAAAATAACCATTAAATTTAATATGCTTTGTAAGTTAATCATATTATCATTATATTTTAAATTCTACTAATACTCAACGAAATTTCTACATAATATAATAAATTTATCATATTAATACACATTCTAGTTAAGATAAAAATCAGTAAATCACCCTATTTTTTATTTCATATTTATATTATATTTTGAGCTTGTCACTTTCTGTATAATTAATATTCCATCCACTATAAATAGCCCTATAAACTATCTTATAGGGCTATTTATATATGCTTATTATTTAAGTTTTACTAATAATTCACCTGTTTTAACTTGTTGTCCTTCACTTACTAAAACAGATTCAATAGTTCCTGCACTAGATGCAACAATATTTGTTTCCATCTTCATTGCTTCTACCACAAGTAAACTATCTCCTTCTTTTACACCGTCTCCTTCTTTTACAAGCACCTTGATTATGGTTCCTGGGATACTAGCTCCAACTTCTAGCTTATTATCAGGATCAGCCATCTTAGATGAATCATCCTTACCTGAATTACTGATAATTCTCTCAGTTTTATCTTTTATTTTAATTTCTCTTCTATTTCCATTGATTTCGAAATCTAAGGTTCTATTTCCTTCAGCATCAAGATCTCCGATTTTAACCAGTTGGACAATCATGGTCTTTCCTTCTGCTATTTCAATTTCACTAGTTTCTCCCTCTGCAAGTCCATGGAAGAATACATCACTGCCCATACGACTTACGTCACCGTACTCTAATATAGATTTTATATATGCTTCAAATACATCTGGATATAATGCATAACTTATTACGTCTTTTTTGCATGGTGTGAACTTATACTTTTCTTTTAAGTATGCTTCAATCTTTCCAAAGTCTTCTGGTGGTAATAATTCACCTGGTCTAACAGTTATAGCCTCTTCTCCTTTTAATACAATTTCTTGTAAATCCTTAGGGAAACCGCCTTCTGGCTGACCCATCATTCCTTTGAAATATGAAACTACAGAATCTGGAAAGGCCATATTCTTAGCTTTTTCAACTATATTTTCAGGAGTTAAATCATTCTTAACCATGAAGATAGCTAAATCTCCAACCATTTTTGATGATGGAGTAACCTTGATTATGTCTCCAAGCATATCATTTACATCTTTATACATGTATTTTACATCATTAAATCTATGTCCAAGACCAAAGCTCTCAACTTGTGGCTTTAAGTTTGAATATTGTCCACCAGGTATTTCAAATTTATAAATTTCAGCACTTCCTGATTTTAAGTCTGATTCAAACTGGCTGTATACTGGTCTTACTGTATCCCAATAATCAGATATCTTTTGAATTCCGCTTAAATTAATACCTGTATCTCTATCTGTATTACGAAGAGCAGCAACAACTGAGTTTAAAGCCGGCTGACTTGTAAGTCCTGACATTCCATTGAAAGTTGTATCAACAATATCAACGCCTGCATCTGCTGCCATTAATACTGTAGCAACACCATTACCAGTAGTATCATGAGTATGAAGATGAATAGGGATCGAAACTTCATTCTTTAATGCAGTTATAAGCTTCTTAGCTGCATAAGGTTTAAGTAGTGCTGACATATCCTTTATTGCAAGAATATGAGCTCCCATTTTTTCAATTTCCTTAGCTTTATTTACATAGTACTCTAAGCTATATTTATCTCTTTTTTCATCTAAAATATCTCCAGTATAGCATAATGCAACTTCAGCTACCTTATTGCATTTTAATACTTCCTCTAAAGATACCTCTATGCCCTTTAACCAGTTAAGAGAATCAAAAATTCTAAATACATCTATTCCGCTGTCAGCTGATTCTTTTATAAATTCTCTTATAACATTATCTGGATAATTCTTATAACCTACACCATTTGCTCCTCTAACAAGCATTTGGAACATTACGTTTGGAATTCTCTTTCTTAACGATTCAAGTCTCTTCCATGGAGATTCCTTTAAGAATCTATAAGCAGTATCAAAAGTAGCTCCTCCCCACATTTCAAGTGAGAATAAATCATTTCCAAAAACTGCTGTTGCCTTTGCAATATTCTTCATGTCCTGAGTTCTAACACGAGTAGCCATTAAAGACTGCTGAGCATCTCTCATAGTTGTGTCTGTAAGAAGCAGCTTATTTTGATTTTTTATCCATTTAACTACACCTTCTGGACCTTCTGCATCTAAAATCTGCTTAGTTCCGCTTAATCCTTCTAAAGATGCTATAGCTGGAATATCTGGCACGTCATATTCTTTCTTAGTACCCTTAGTTTCATTTACGATCTTTTCACCAATGAACTTTAATACTCTGTATTCTTCATCACTTCTAGGCCTTATATCAAATAATTGTGGATTATTTGATATAAAGTTAGTATCACATTCACCTTTTTTGAAGGTTTCATTATTTAACACATTAATTAAAAAGTCTACATTAGTTTTAACCCCTGAAATTGTAAGCTCCTTGATTGCACGTATGGATTTTCTAACAGCATCATCAAAAGTTCTTGCATATGCAGTACTCTTTACAAGTAAACTGTCATAATATGGGCTTATTACTGCGCCACTATATCCATTTCCTCCATCAAGTCTGATACCAAAACCTGATCCTGTTCTGTAAACATCAATTTTACCTGTGTCTGGTGAAAAATTATTTGCAGGATCTTCTGTAGTTATTCTACATTGGATTGCATATCCTCTTGGCTGTATATCGTCTTGAGAGTGTATACCTACTTCTGCAGAGCCTAACTCATAGCCTTCTGCTATTAAAATCTGGCTTTGAACTATATCAATTCCAGTGACCATTTCAGTAATTGTATGTTCAACCTGGATTCTTGGATTCATTTCTATAAAGTAATGATTTCCGTGCATATCAACTAAGAACTCTAGAGTTCCTGCACTTCTATAACCTACAGATTTAGCTATTTTAAGTGCATCTACGCAGATTTCTTCTCTTTTTTCTTGTGTTAATGATAATGCTGGAGCAATTTCGATAACCTTTTGGTGTCTTCTTTGAATAGAGCAGTCTCTTTCATAAAGATGTACTATGTTACCATACTTATCTCCAAGCACTTGTATTTCAATATGCTTTGGTCCTTCTATATATTTCTCAATGAACATATCATCATTACCAAAAGCTTTTTTTGCTTCATTCTTAGCATTTCTAAAAGAAGGTAGAAGCTCATTTTCGCTTCTTACTATTCTCATTCCTCTACCACCACCACCGGCAGCAGCTTTTATCATTACAGGAAAACCACATATTTTTGCAATTTCAATTGCTTCTTCTTCAGAAGATATAGGCTTTTCTATCCCTGGTATTACTGGAACGCCAACTTCTTTAGCTACTATTTTTGATTTAATTTTATCCCCCAATTTTTCCATCATTTCTGATTTTGGACCTATGAATTCTATACCAGCTTCTTCACATCTTCTAGCAAAGTCTGGATTTTCAGATAAAAATCCATATCCTGGATGGATAGCGTCTACATGTTTTTTTAATGCAAGATTTATTATTTCGTCAATGTTTAAATAAGCTTCAACTGGCCCCTTATTCTTTCCAATTTGATATGCTTCATGAGCCTTAGTTCTAAAAAGAGCAAACTTATCTTCTTCTGTGTATATAGCCACAGTTCTTATTCCAAGTTCATGACAAGCTCTGAAAATTCTTATTGCTATTTCGCCTCTGTTTGCAACCAGTACTCTTTTAAATTTTTTCCCCAATTAAAATACAACTCCTTCAATGCTTATTATTTTTATTTCATATGAATTATCTTTTAATGCATGTGTTAGTTGTTAGAAACCAATTATGCAATTTTTATAACTCATAAGTTGTCATAATACAAATTTTGTTCATTAAAAAATTAATATATTGATTATAACATATTTGACGTTAAATGATACATATTATTTATCTTTTCTATGAATCTTTACATAATTCTCACTATGCCTGCAAGCTATTTTTTTTCACAAATATGAAATATAAAAAAATTTTTCTTTCATTTTTCTGTATTTATACACCATCTCATTTATCTAATTTTCTTTCAATTTTGACGTACAATTAGGACATCTTGTTGCCTGCGAATTAATTTCGCTGTAGCAGTATTTACATTTTTTCTTATCAGGAACAATATTTTCTCCCTTTTTCTTAGTAAGTTTGCTTATTTGCTGTATAATAATAAAAATTGAGAATGCTACAATCAGAAAATCTATTATGTTATTTATAAATATTCCATAGTTAACTGTAGCCACTCCTGCATCTTTAGCTTCTTGAACAGTTTTAAAATTTCCACTTCCTAAAGTAAAAAATAAATTAGAGAAATCAACTCTTCCCATCAATAAGCCAACTAGTGGCATTATAATATCATTAACTAAAGATGTAACAATTTTGCTAAAAGCTCCACCAATAACAACACCTATCGCTAGACTAACCATGTTTCCTTTCATAGCAAATTCTTTGAATTCCTTAAACATTTTTATTCTCCTTTTTCTTGCTTTATTGTTTAAATGCGTAACTGCATTAAACATAGACTAATCATTCATAACTTATTTTATTATCTGTGACTTTAAATTTTTTATTCTTGTGAATTATTTTATATTCATTAATTAATGAACATTAACATTATAGTGAAAATTATAACTTTCTACTTTATATTCTTTATTATCTATGTGTTGATTTCAGGCTATTGAAACTTAAATATAAAAAAAAGAAATGTAAGAATATCTAATTTTTACAAACTACATATTCCTACATTTCTACTGCATATATCTATACTCTTGTAAATTCATGACTTTTGTTTTTTATATTCTTTGATTGATAGACCAGTACACTTCTTAAACCAATTACTAAAATAGTTAGGATCATCGATACCAATTTTTTTTGAAATTTCATAAGCCTTCGCATTTGGGTTCTTGAGCATTTCAGTAACTATCTTTACTTTAGTATTTACAATATATTCTGAAAAAGTCTCATCAGTTTTTTCCTTAAAAATTCTGCTTAGGTAACTTGGATTAACATAAAAATATTCAGCTACCAGTTTTAAAGATAAATCTCGATTAGATATATTTTTCACTATAAATTTTTTAATTTGTTCTATACTTAAATTTTTATCCTCAGTTTCATTAGCATCATTTAGATTTATTATATTATTATATACAACCATCTTTTCTTTAATATCCTTATATTCTTTTTTCTTTAGATATTCATCTTGAATCTCGTCTTTTAGCTTTAAAACTGAATTTCTTAATTCATCTTCATCTATAGGCTTAAGAATAAAATCATTCACACCAATCTTTATACTTCTTTTAGCATATTCAAATTCATTGTAACCTGTAATTACAATAACTTTTATATCTGGATACCTTTCTAATATGCTTTTACTCATATCCAATCCATCTGTTACAGGCATATTTATATCTGTTAAAATAATATCTGGCTTTTCTTTATTTATTAGATTCAATCCCTCAACTGCATTAGAAGCTTCAGCTACTATCTCCATTCCAATTTCATTCCAATCAATGCAATTTTTTATTAGATCCCTTATAAGATGTTCATCATCAATTATCATAACCTTTATAATGTTATCCATAAAATAATCCACTTCCCTTTAGAATATTCGTTAGAAAACTTAATCTATTTCTTAATTCTAGGCATCTTAATAGTTATTCTGGTACCAACATTTTTTTTGCTTTCAACAATAAATTCGTGCTCGTCTCCATAAAACACTCTTAATCTTTCCTTTGTAGTTCTTACTCCAATGCCAGTAGTTTTATTTTCGTTTATATTTCTAACTTGTGATTCCTCCATGCCATTCCCATTATCTTCTAGCATTAATATAACTTTTTCTTCCTCTTGAAAGGTAGATATTCTTATCTTTCCTTTATTCTTGCTACTTCTAATTCCATGATAAATAGCATTTTCAACTAGCGGTTGTAATACTAATTTTATTATCTTAAAATCGTCGCATCGTGGATCTAAATCATATTCAACCTCAAACATATCCTCATATCTTATATTTTGAATTATCAGATAGCTTTTTACCGTATTTATTTCTTCTTTTACAGTAATAATATCTTTTCCATTATTTAAGCTTGTTCTATAGAATTTACCCAAGGCTTTTATCATTTCATATATTGTTTTATTTTTTCCGAGTAGAGCTAAAGAATTAATAGTATCAAACGTATTGTATAGAAAGTGAGGCTTTATTTGTGACATTAACAAATTCAATTCATTTTGCCTTTTTATCTTTTCATCTTTACGTATTTTATCCAAAAGTAAATTAATTTGAGAAATTGCAATGTTATATCCCTTTTTTAATTCTCCTACTTCGTCGTTGTACGTTTTTACATTAACAATATTAAACTCTCCACTTTGAATCCCCTTCATTGATTCACTAAGCTTCTTTAAAGGCATTGTTATAAATTTAGATATTACTATAGACCCAATAATAATTAATAGGAAATTTATTATACTAAAACACAAAAGAAAATAATTAGTATACTTTGTTTGCTCCGGAGATTCATTGTATTCTGCCACAGTCGTCAGATTCCAGTTATAGTCTGAATTTTTAAGATTTGATATTATATAATCTTTATCTTGTATTTTTTCCTCTAAAAAAAACACTTTTGATTTAGAATCATTATAATTTTTTATTTTACTTAGTATTTTAGAGTCAACCTCTGAACCTGTTATCAATTCATCTTTATCATTCTTTATAATCAATTTTGTTCCATATTGATTATTTAGCTTCAAACTTAAATTATAGAATGCATTCTCGTTCATGTTTATAATTATCAAACCAATTTTTTCACCAGTATTTATATCATTTATTTCTCTTATGAGGGATACATAATTATTACCATAACCCTCAAAAAATCCTCCGCCATTTAATCTTAGTATATATTTACCCTTACCCTCTAGTAATTCATTATACCATTCAGAATTTTTAATCTTATCCATCTGAAAATCCTTATAAAAGACATTTTCAGAATAATACTTATTGCCATAGTTATCTAATACATATATTGAAGATATATTAGAGCTAAAATTAGTGAATTGTATTAGATAATTACTAACATTATCATAGGCAATCCCTTCTTCCTGAACTCTCTTTAATGTATTTTGAACATTGTCACTTGATATAATCATCTTTGATACGTTATTAACATTATCAATTATCATGCTCGTATTAGTTTCTGCACTTTCCAAAACCTCAACTGAACTTTGTTTCATTTTTTCTATATTATAAATAGAATTTATTTTCTTATATGCAAAGGTAAGTATGACTGTTGAAAGCACAAAAATTATTGAAAAATATACAATAATCTTTATACTTATTTTTGAATTTAAATATTTATCCTTCAAATTCTTTAATATAAAAAATTTATTATACATTTAATCATATCCTCATCATTCTATTTTCACCATTTCCTTTGTGAAGTCTTCAGGACTTATTTGTCCTTTAAATAGCTTACTAACTAGCTCCTTCTCTTTGTTTCCCTTTTCTTCTCCTAAGTAAATATCTCCGTATAAGCTATATGATGCATTCTCTGTTAATGTCTCTAATTCCTTAGATAATCTATTTACATTGCTCTTATCATCAGTGTATTTCCACGCTGGAAGCCCTGAACCAAATTCAAAATATCTTTTTGATATTCTTTCAGCTATAAATTTTGCCGCATCAACAGCTTCTTTTTTATATTTTGTATTATTACTTACCATTAAGTGATCCACTGCTCCACCCAAAAATTCTTTATCATTCCCATCTCCCTCTTTAACTACCGGGAATTTCTTAACGATTACATTGTCCTTTATAGACGGATCCATATTCCCTATCTCACCAATGAACCAGTTTCCTGTATAATACATAGGAATTTTTCCTTGTTTAAATAAGATCTCAGATTCATCTCTTGTAAGCTCCATATTTGATTCATTAAAAGCTTTTGAATCTATTAATTCCTTTAATCTATATGCAGCTTTTAATATTGTATCACTTTTATTGGCACCTACATGCGGATCACTGACTCCACCTATTCCACCTTCCCGTAACGCTAAGATATCATAATAGAGAATTCCTGTCCAATTGTCTTTTTCACCTACTAAAAGAGGTGTTATACCTTTATTCCTAAAAGCTTTTACTGCATCTAGGAATTCACCATAATTTTCTGGTACTTTAATATTTGCTTGTGAAAAGAGCTTTGTATTACAATAAAATGTTCCAACTGATAAAGTCATTGGTAATCCATATATGTTGTTATTATAGGTTACATTATTAAGCATATCTTTATTAATCTTATCTTTTGTATCTTCATCTATATATTCATTAAGATTTAATACCTTTCCAGATTCTATGAATGGCTTACTAAAGCCACCTCCCCAAGAATAAAATATATCAGGTAACTCGTTTACGGCAAATGCTGTCTTTATTTTTGCTTTATATCTTTCATTTTCTACAGCCTCAACTTTAATTTGGACATTAGGATTAGCCTTATTCCATTCTTCCACCGTATCCTGAATTATCCTTCCATTAGCATCCATTGTAGTTTGTGACCATATATGCCACATTGTTAATGTTATTTTTTCTTTATTTTCTGTGTCATTTTTTTTATCTAAAGAACAGCCATTTAAACTAACTAAAAATATTAAAATTATAGGAAATAAAATTACTTTTTTAATAATTATCCCTCCCCAAAAAAACTGATAATTAGGTCGATGATGATCAATCATTTAAATTTTCCTTCTTTAACTATATCTGTATTATGCTTTTACTGCAAGTCTTCAAATTCCTCTTAAAATATAAATATACTTTATATTTTAATAAAACCAAAACTCTCTTTTAACACAACTCATCTATATAGTAAATCTATTAATGACCTCATTCAATTTTACTGTTAATTCACTTTGATTCTGCGTATTAAAGGAAATTTGCTCTACTTCTTTGGTTACTTCATTTATACTATCTAATATTTTATTAGAATTATTTTTAGATTTCTCTATATTACTTGAAAACTCTCTCATTGTACTATCTACATTATCAATATTTGAATTTATTGCCTTTACCATGATAGCAATTTCCTCAGACATTTCATTTATAAATCTAGCATCATTTTCATAACTTTTACTAGATTCTATCATAAACTCATAATCATCGTTTACGTTTTGTTCTATATACTTTAAAATTCCTTTTGAATTTTCTGATAAATATTCAAATACATTTTTTATTTCTTCTATAATTCCATGAATGCCACTTACAGTAGTAATAGATTCTTCTGCTAGCTTTCCAACTTCATCTGCAACAACTGAGAAACCTTTTCCCATTTCTCCCGCTCTTGCTGCCTCTATTCTTGCATTTAAGGCTAAAAGGTTAGTCTCTGAAGCAATGCTTACTATAGATTCACTTAAAACTTCTATTTCTTTAACTACCTTTCCCCTCTCTATAGCATCTTTAATTTTTTTATTTTTCTCCTCATATATCTTTCTAGATAATTGTATGGAATCTTCGCTTTTTTCCATCATGCTACTTGATTTAGTTTTTATATCTACTGATTTTTTAAGCTCTTGATTTACTATTCCAGCTAGATTATTTATATTTTCATTAATCTTTTGAATAGATAAAACAAATTTCTCGGTTGATGAACTCGTCTGCTCAGCTCCTACTGCTATTTCATCTGTCGATTCATTTATAAAAGAAAGCTTTGAGCTTATTTCATGAACAGATGCAGCTAATTCCTCAGATGATGCTGATAGTTCTGTTGAGTTATCTAGGATTGTCCTAATAAGTTCCCTTACATTTTTCAATGCTATATTAAGAGCGTCTCCTGTTTGTGCAAATTCATCTTTTCCCTTAAGTATAATTTCCTCTGAAAAATTATACTGCGCAAGATTATTCGCATAATTCTTTATCTTCTTTAAAGGTACTATCATATTTCTAGTCATTGCATATCCTAAAACTATAGTAAGCATCAACCCTGCTATTATAAAAGTTAATATTTGTATCGCTACCTTACTGTATAAATCAGCATTGTTAATATTCTCATTCTTTGCCTTAATCGAGCTATACTCTAATAATTTAGTTAGTGATGCTGCAACCTTGCTTCGCGATACTGATAAATTTCGATAATCTAGTATAGCTTCATCATAATTATTTTCCTTTACAAGCTTTAGTAACAAATCACTTTTTTCCTTATAATCCTTATAAATTTCATTATAATTTACGAGCTCATTCTCTTGATATTCATCTAAATTTAACCCTCTATATTCATCTATAAGTATATTTCCTTGTTCAAATCCTTTTGAAATGTCATCATTTAATTTTTTTATCATTAATTCATCTCTATCATAAATTAGGCTTAATATGTTATTATTTATTTCCAATGAATTTGCGTTTAATCTATGTAAAACATCTATAGATACAAGATCTGTATTGTACATACTATCTGATGCATTATTAACTTTACTTAAACTCTTTAAACCTATGACTCCTACCGATGTTATAATTATGAATAATAGCGTGTATGAAATTACCAATCTTTTGCCTACACTAAAATTATTCCCAAAATTCATCCTCTAAACCTCCTTGTAACCTTTAGTTCAAAGCTTGATTTTCATATGTATCTTAAATCACTTATAAATCATTCCCTATTACCAATTAATATGTATCGTTATTTAATTAAATAGCAATAAAAAGGGCAACTCAATTTGAAAATATACTAAAGTAAATTTGAATACATTAATCATTTGAGTTAGCCCTTATTAATTTTATTTGTATTTAATTATTATTTAGTTTCTGTTGTAAATTGCTTTTGTTTTTCTTTTCCGTATTCAACAATTTTATCTGGAGTTACCCATTTAACTGGTACTGGATAAACATCATCAACTTTTTCACCTTTTATTTTCTTATCTAAAGTATCAATTATAGTTTTACCTATTGCATAAGAGTCTTGGTCAACAATTCCTGATATTAAATTGCTACTTACACCATTTTCCCAAGTTGGAGTATAGTCAAAACCAAAGTGATAGATACTTCCTGATTTACCTTGAGATTTTATTGCTTCCATTACACCTGTATCTGGTCCTTCTGATCCTAATGAGAATACAGCTACCATATCAGAATTTGAAGTTATTTGTCCTTCTAATTGTCTTTTAGATTCTGCTGATTGGTCATTATCTTGGATTGGTTCTAACCACTCAAAATTCTTAGCATCTGCTCCCATAACTTTTTCAAATCCAGATTTTATTCCATCTTGTCTATATGTCATAGTTGTTTGAGTTAAGTTTACTGCTGCCATTGCAATTTTACCTTTTGTGATGCCCTTTTCCTTTAAAGCTTTAGCACCATTTTCACCAAGTTGTTCTCCTGCTAGCTTATTGTCTGTTCCTATATAAGATGTTCTATTTTCTTTTGTCTTTACATCAGCATCAAAAGTTACTACTGGAATTCCCTTATCATTTGCTTCCTTAACCTTCTTATCAAACATATCTGGATCCATTGGAGCAATAGCTATTCCTGCTGCTTTATTCTTTATAGCTTCGTCAAGGAATCCTATATGCTTTTCGTTCTTTTGTGTTTCATTTGGTGGTGAAGTTTTAACTACTAAATCATATCCTAATGCCTTAGCCTCATCCTCGGCTGCTTTCTTCATAGGTGACCAGTAAGCTCCTGTATCAACTATTGGAATAAAATAAATAACCTTTTTTCCACTTGTACTTGCTGTTCCCACTGCTTGTGTCTTTGTTCCACACCCTGCTAAGCTACCAACAATAAGCACTGTTGATAATAAAGCAATTATTTTCTTCTTCATAATTTTTCCCCTTCCGTAATTCCAATTTTTTAGATATGTTTTTATATTTTAAGCCTTATTCAGTAGTAAACACTTAAGCCTCAAGTCTACCAAATTACGCTCAAACGACTTTTTATGATTAGCCTTTTTTCTTAAATAAACTTCCTTTTCTGTAGAAGTCAACAACTATAGCAAGTACAATAACAGCTCCTGTTACAGCTTGTTGTAAGAATGAGTTAATTCCAAGGATTGCTAATCCACTTTGGAATACTTGTATAGTAAATATTCCTACCATAGCTCCACCGATAGTTCCTACTCCTCCACCGAATTGTACTCCACCCATGATTGCACCAGCCATTGCAAATAGATCTGGACCATTTATTTCACTTGGAGCACCAACATTTATACTAGACATTAGTAATATACCAGCTATTGCAGCTAAAACACCTTCTATTGCATATACCTTTATAACATGCTTGTTTACATTTATTCCTGATAATCTTCCTGCTTCCTTGTTTGATCCAACCACATAGCAGTATCTACCAAATCTTGTATTTTTCATTAAGTAAGCCATTACTAATACTATTATGATGAATACTATAGTGTTAGTGTGTATTATTGATATTCCAACTTCTGTGTTAGAAATATTATAGAACCAATCCGGAACACCCTTGATATAAATCCCATTTGTAAAAAATAGTATTAATCCTCTTATTAAATAACTTGTACCCATAGTAAGTATAAAAGATTCTAATTTAAATTTTGTAATTAATACTCCATTAAATAATCCCCAAACTGCACCTACTAATAACCCAGCAAGTAAAGAAACTGGTACGCTAACCCCTTTTACAGATAGATAGGCTACTGTACATCCAGAAAATGCAGCTATTGCACCAATGGAAAGATCAACACCTCCAGTTATTATTACCATAGTAATAGCAACAGTTAAAATTCCCACTGTAGGAATCTGTCTTAAGAAATTTGAAGCATTTGCTGCTCCCAAAAAGTCCGGGCTTGCTATTGAGAATACTAAAATAAGCACTACAAGTACTAGATAGATTGAATATTTGAGAAATAAGTTTTTAATATTAAACCCTTCCTTTTTCATCTTAATACCTTCTTCTTGTACAATTTTATTATTAATTGTTTGATTCATCTTTATTAATCCCTCCAAGCGTAGCTAATTTCATAATCTTTTCTTGTGTCGCTTCTTCTCTGCTAAGTTCTCCAGTGAGTTTTCCTTCACACATAACATATATTCTATCTGACATACCTAATAATTCAGGTAATTCAGAAGACACCATTATAACTACTTTGCCCTTTCTAACTAGATCATTCATTATGTGATATATTTCAGCTTTAGTACCAACGTCTATTCCTTTAGTCGGCTCATCAAAAATAAATATTTCCGAGTCCGTATTTAACCATTTAGCTAGTATTAATTTTTGTTGATTTCCACCTGATAATGTTCCTGCCATAACATCAAGATTTGCTGTTTTAATCTCAAGTGCATCCTTAAATCTTTCTCCAGTTTCCCTTAACTTTTTATGATTTAACACAAAATCTTTTAAGTTAGTTAAAGTTATATTATCAAGCACACTCATTACTAGAGATAATCCTTGGCTCTTCCTATCTTCTGTTAAAAGGCAGATACCATTATTGATTGCATCCATAGGTGAATTAATCTTAACTTCCTTCCCATTGATTCTTATCTTACCTTCACTTATTTTATCAGCGCCAAATACAAGCCTCATAAGTTCTGTTCTACCTGATCCAACCAAACCAGCTAGTCCTAAAATTTCACCTTTTCTTGCTTTCAAACTAACATTCTTAACTCTGCCAACATTATCACTAATATTTTCTACTTCTAAAACGTATTCTTTAGGTTCAAAAATCTCCTTAGGAAATAGCTCTGTCAAATCTCTTCCTACCATCATATTTATAAGTCTTTCCTGAGTTATCCCTTCTAGTTCACAGCTTTCAATATAAGTACCATCTCTGAGTACTGTGGCTCTATCACAAATATCAAAAACCTCTTTTAATCTATGTGATATATATATTGCTGCAACACCTTCATTTTTTAGTGTTTTTATAACTTTAAAAAGGTTTTCAACGTCCTTCTGAGATAACGATGTTGTCGGTTCATCAAAAATAATCGCTTTTGCATTTAAACTTATTGCCTTTGCTATTTCTACCATCTGTTTCTTTGCAGTTGGAAGCTGCATAACTAGGTCAGTAGCTTTTATATCTATTCCTAATTTTTTTATTATGGAATCTGTATCTTCGTGTAATTTCTTGTAGTCAACAATACCCAAGGCTTCATTTTTATATGGTAGTCTTCCCATATAAACATTTTCTGCAACCGTCAATGTCTCTGCTAGATTTAGCTCCTGATGAACAAATCCAATACCTAATTGTGCAGCTTTAGTTGGATTAATAACTCCACAATCAACTCCTTCAACAAATATTTGACCTTCATCCTGTGTATGAACTCCCCCAAGTATTTTCATTAAAGTTGATTTTCCAGCACCGTTTTCTCCTAATAAAGCATGTACTTCACCTTTTTTAATTTCCAACTGTGCTCCCTTAAGAGCATAAACTCCTGGAAATCTTTTATGTATATTTTTCATTTCTAAAAATACATTACTCAATTCTAACCACCTCAACTTTCACTAATCGTTTTCATGAACATTTTACAATAATATATTAGTTAGTTATATTTAATATCTTTACTTCTACATTTGAAATTTTTACTTTTTAAATAATGATTAAAAAGTTATTAAATCTCTAAGAATACGTTTGCTAAACTCTCATCTTCAAAGCGTTTAACATCGTTTACATTTGTTATTTTACAGTAATGCATTAATTAATTATATGTAATATCTTTACCTCTACATTTGAAATCTTTACTTCTTAAATAAGTTTTAAAAAGTACTTATTTACTAAATTAAAATAAAAAGAGCTGCTACAAAAGTAATTAACTAAGTTTGTAGTAGCTCATTTTTTGCACATATTTAAAGCCCGGCTTGCACGTCGGGCTTTCTTTATTTTTGCTTTTACCATACAATTTCACAAAACTATTCCAATAGTCTTCTAGTATCTTATTTATTTTATCCTTTTTCATTTGTATACCTCTTAATTTTATAGTTACTTCTTAACATACCGAAGAGCCTAAAGCCAGATTTCATCTAGCTTTAAACTCTTAAAAATTCTATAATTTCCTATACAATTAAATTATCCTAATAAATAAATCATACATTAAAAATTATTGTAAAAGACAGTTTTGGAAATATCCTTTCTTTTTTCGTGGTTAGGATTTGGCTTAGCCTCGCTACTTGGATAACCAATTGGTAAAAGACATACAGGTTCAAGATTTGTTGGTATATTAAAAGCCTCACGTATAGCCGCAGGATCAAAATGACCAACCCATGTTGAACCTACTCCAAGTTCAGCAGCTTGTAACATCATATGCGTAGCAATAATGCTTCCATCAATATCAGTGTGGACTTTTCCGTCATAGCTGCGTTCCCATGCTTCATTTTTATCGGCGCATATAAGTAAGGCTACCGGTGCATTAAAATGATAAATTGTGCAAGTTTGTAGTTTAGCAAGAGCATCCTCACTTTCAAGTACCAAAATTCTTTGTGGTTGACGATTTGCAGCAGTCGGAGCTAATTGTCCTGCTTTTAAAATTAAATTTAAATCCTCCTGACTGATTTTCTTTGTATCAAAACTTCTTACAGAATATCTTTTGGCAGCTAATTCTATAAATTTCATATATACATCTCCATTCATTTAAGTTAATATCTTTATACCTCATCTATTATGACTTTGTAAAATGTTTTATGATTAAACTTATATATATTACTTTATTAGACTAGCCCCTATTTCAAATGCATTTTGGCAATCTATAGGAAATTGAATTTTTCTATGTGCCGCTTTTGATTCCTCAGAGAATACTTCCATTTTGTATTTTGAGTAATCATTAAATTGATAAGTATCATTTGAATACATAACTAATGGTTTTGTGAATATTCTTTCAATCGCTCCTTCTACATTATTAAAAGTTGATAAGTAACCAGACTTATTCATTATCTCTTCTGTTACATTCATTGTATAAATTATTGCTGTTGGCATTTTTTTTGGTGCCAGTGAAGAATAATTTTTATCATACACTAAATAAGGAAATAATAATCTTTCGATGAATGATCGCAATTGACCTGTTATATCTAAAAAATATACTGGAGATCCAAAAATAATTCCATCAGCTTGAGACACTTTTTCTAAAACTTCTTGAATATCATCTTTTACTGCGCATTTCCCATAACTTTTCCCTTCAAGTCTCTTACAAGCAAAGCAGCTTTTGCATCCAGTATAGTTATAATCATATAAATTAATTATTTCAGTTTCAATTTCTTTATCTTTCGCCGCTTCTTTCACTCCATTTAAAGCTTTTTGAAGTAATGTAGCCGTATTTTTATTTTTTCTTGGGCTTCCATTGATAGCATAAACCTTCACAAATAACACTCCTCTTTTTAATGTTTTATTTTTCTGTTATAATCAATATAACATAAAGGTATAAATATACAAGTATGCAGTTTTTTCTGTGTCAGTATAAAAAGTATACTATAAGATTCAAAGGAGCTATACTTATGAGTGATTATATGCGTTATAATAAAGAATTCCCTGATGATAATATCTATGAAACAGAGTGTCCTGTTATATATGCACTTGATATTTTAGGTCAAAAATGGAAATTACCTATCATGTGGTATTTATCAAGTAAAGATTCTACTAGATATAATGAATTAAAACGAAAAGTTAAAGGTGTTACTAACATGATGCTTACAAAGTCCTTAAAGGAATTAGAAGAACATAAGCTAATTGTTAGAACTCAATATGAAACTATTCCCCCTAGGGTTGAATATTCTTTGACAGAAAGAGGAAAAGCCTTACTTCCTACATTAAAGGAATTATATGTATGGGGCGAAGATCAACTTAAACTTGATAAATAAATTTTTAAAATACTTCTTATTTATCTCCGTATATTATATATTAGCAGGTGGTTTAAATCTATATTGAAACCACCTGTTTTGACATATGAACCATTTATGATAATGCAATTGGAATTTTAACTTATCTCCCCTCTACATATGAAAAATAATCAAAATCTGCATACTTATTCATACCCGATAAGTCCTGACACGCAATTCCTATAAAAGCACCGGTGAAAGCCCATGAACCTTTGATAGCATCATCTGACAATGTACTTGCGTCATAAACTTTGCCTATAGGCCTCCACTCGTTCTTATTGGTAGCAAAGAAAAATCTAAGTTGCCCAAAATTCACTTCCACTTTTAGATAAATACGTTCTACATCAGTTATCAAGATGTTATCATCCTGAGTCATGGACTCTGATAAATCATTATTTATGCTAGCTAGAACCCCTATGCATTTGCCTCCTAATTCTTCATCCATGCTTATCCTCAAATAATAATAGTTTTCTGTGTTGTAATAGCAAATTAATCCTGCAAGCTGCAACGTTGTTTCAGGTTCAAATTCAACACAGGTTTCGGCAGAATAAACAAAGTTCTGCTGACGTCTTGCTATCATACTTTGTGTAAACTTGGAAAACATTGATTCTTTTCCATATAACCTTAAAAATCCTGGCCTTTCAGTAAGTGACATAAAGGTATCTGCTGGAACTCTTAAGGACTGAAAATTTATATTTAATAAAGTATTATTAAAATCGTCATACTGTGAAACTAAGACATCTTCTTCATTATTTGATTCACTTTCACTGTCATTGTTAATTTCTATTTCCCAAGAAGGTAAGTTATCTGTGTCAGAACATAGATAAAGCCAATCATCTTCACGCCATTCCACCTTTTGTATAGCCGTTTCTCTTCCTAGAATGCAGCGATCTGTTTCAGGAAGAGGCCTTCCACAAAGATGAACCATAAACCATTCATTATTAGGACCTTCCACAATGCTTGCATGTCCTGCTTTTTGAAGAACTTTATGCATATCACTTCCCACAGAAGTAAGAATTGGATTTTGTGGATGAACCTTATAGGGACCCGTAAGTTTTCTCGAACGAGCAAGTGTTACTGCATGTTCATAACTAGTGCCTCCTTCAGCCGCCATCAAATAATAGTAATCATTATGCTTATATATATGAGGACCCTCAGAGCAACCCAAATCTGTCCCTTTAAAAATATTCATTACAGGGCCAGTGAGGCATTTGTTTTTTTCATCATATTCTTGTAAAAGGTGACCAGCAAAATTATTCTTTCCTATACGATTATCCCATTTCATGTTTATAAGCCACTTTTTTCCGTCATCATCATGGAATAGAGATGGATCAAAACCACTCGAATTAAGATAAACAGGCTCTGACCACTCACCACAAATATCACTTGAGGTTACCAGATAATTATGGGTATCTTTAATATGTCCATTGTTGTTTACTATTGTATATATTAAGTAAAAGATACCTTTATTATAGGACAAACATGGCGCCCAAATTCCACCTGAATCAGGGGTTCCTAACATATTTAGCTGAGAGACTCTATTCAATGGATGTGCTATAAGCTCCCAATTCACTAGATCTTTGGAATGATGAATTTGAACTCCTGGAAACCATTCAAAAGTAGAGGTTGCAATATAGTAGTTGTCCTCAGCTTTACATATAGATGGATCTGGATTAAAGCCCTTTAAGATTGGGTTTTTAATTTTTAACATAATTCTCCTCCTTAAGTTAAGAATTTTATACATAAACAGACTATATAAAATATTAAAAGGCCTGACTCCAATGGACTATTGAAATCAGACCTTAGCATCATAATTTTTCATTATTTCTCCTGTCTACTTGACAGGGTGAATTTCAAATATGAAGTACCTTTCTATAAACTTTCAAGATACATATTTATTATAATTTAGATTATTAAGATAACTCTACTTTTTGTAAAGTACCATCATCATTGTACTTTATTTCAGTGTATTTTACACAACGTTTGTTGTCTGCTCCACCTGATAAAGAACTATCATGATAGAATAAATACCATTTATCTTGGAACTCAACAATTGAGTGATGAGTTGTCCAACCAATTACAGGATCAAGTATTTTTCCTTTAAATGTATAAGGTCCCTTTGGATTCTTACTCATAGCATATACTATGCAATGTGTGCTACCAGTAGAGTATGAAAGATAATAATTTCCATCATATTTATGAACCCATGGTCCTTCAAAATATCTTCTTTCTTCATCACCAGCAAGTATAGGATTTCCATCTTCATCAACAATTGATATCTCCTCTGGAGCTTCTTTAAATGTAAGCATATCATCATTTAATTCAGCAACTCTTGGTCCTATAGCAGGTGCTGTAGCAGCAGGACCGTCTCCATCTGGATTAAAAGTGCCAGTTTGCCATTTTTCTAGCTGTCCTCCCCAAAGGCCTCCAAAATAAACATATGATCTATTATCGTCATCCATTAAAACAGCAGGATCAATGCTATAGCTTCCAGGTATATAACTTTCTTGCGCTTTGAATGGTCCAGAAGGAGATTCACTAGTAGCTACTCCAAGTCTAAAGATATCTTCTTTATCTCTTGCTGGGAAAAACAAGTAATAAGTTCCATTCTTATAAGCAGCATCTGGAGCCCATAATTGTTTACTTGCCCATGGAATGTCTTTTAAGTGCAGTGCTTCTCCATTGTCGATACAAGGTGAATTAGTATCATCAAGAGATAAAATATGGTAATCTTCCATGTTATATTGATCACCATTATCGTTTGAAATCTGTACTTGGTCAAGATCATGAGAAGGATAGATGTAGATCTTACCTTCAAATACATGAGCAGAAGGATCTGCCGTATAAATATGAGTTACTAGAGGCTCGTTTTGTTTTGCAATATTTTTCATATGATTCTCTCCTATCTTTTCTTTGAATATTTATTTCCATACTAACTTACATTTTTATAATTATAATTTGTCTCTTTAATATATAATTTAAATCTCTATATTAATTCAATATTTGCTTCCAATGGCGCTACTGAGGTAAGCTCAAGGCTTCTCTTATCTGGTTGTGATACCCCTACAAATAATTTGAATTTCTTACTATCAAGAAGCCTTTCTCCGTCATCATTTACAACTTCGAATGATTTCTTATTCAATTTTATTGTTACAATTTTGCTTTCTCCTTTTTTCAATGAAACGCGTTTGAATCCTGCTAGGCTATGATTTAATACAGCATATTTTGATTCTATATCTTTTACATAACATTGAACTACTTCTTCAATATCATATTCCCCAGTATTTTTAATCTCTATGCTAATATCAAAACTCCCAAAACCTTGCTTAACAGAAGGCACTTGCAAATTAGATAATTCTACTGTTGAATAAGTTAAACCATACCCAAATGGATATAAACTCTCATGTCCTAAATATCTATAAGTTCTTCCCTTCATTGAATAATCAGTAAAATCAGGAAGCTTAGCTGTGTCTTTATAAAAAGTTACTGGTAATTTCCCACTCGGTGAGCATTTTCCAAATAATATATCCGCTACAGCAGTTCCTCCATGGCTACCTGGATACCATGCATTTAAAATAGCTGCACATTTTTCTTCTGCACCATTTAGTGTTAAAGCACTTCCAGCTCCAAGGACAACAATAACTGGCTTTCCAACCTCAAGTACTTTTTCAAGTAAATTTTGTTGCCTTCCTGGCAAGTTCAAATTCTCTTTGTCTCCTGCCCCGTAGCTATTCCCCGCATCCCCTTGCTCTCCTTCAATCGTAGAGTCCAATCCTAGGCATAATACAACTACATCAGATCTTTCTGCTACTGAAATCGCTTCAGATAATCTATCATCTGGTCTTGCTAAGTCCTCCACTTTATCTTTAAATAAGTGACATCCTTCAGAGTAATATACTCTCACATCATTACCAACTGCATCATGAATTCCTTCTAATATTGTTGTATACTTAGATGCTGTTCCAGAGTAATTTCCCTTCAACATTATTTCGCTGTTTGCGTTCGGACCAATTACTGCAATTGATTTTAAATTTGATTTATCTAATGGAAGCGTTCCATTATTTTTTAGTAATACCATGGATTTTCTAGATGCTATCAACGCAAATTCATTATGTTCTCTAGAATCGTTTACTTCATATGGTATCTTGTTATATTCACACTCTTCATCAAACATACCTAATTTAAATCTTGTTGTCATTAATCTTTCTGCTGCTGTAGTTATTTGTTCTTCAGTTACTAAACCTTCTTTATAAGCTAATAGCAAATTAAGATACATATTTCCGCAGTTAAGATCACAGCCATTTTCTATAGCCAATGCTACTGATTCAGTTGCAGTACTTGTAACCATATGGTGTAAATGAAAATCTGCAAGAGCCCAGCAGTCAGATACTACATGTCCTTTAAATCCCCATTTGCCTCTTAAGATATCTTTCAACAAAGTCTTACTACCACAACATGGCTCCCCATTTGTACGGTTATATGCTCCCATTACACTTTCAACATTTGCCTCTTTTACACATGCCTCAAATGCTGGTAAATATGTCTCATATAGATCCTTCTTGTTAACTACCGCATTAAATTCATGCCTTAACCCTTCTGGTCCGCTATGAACTGCAAAATGTTTTGCACAAGCAGCTAACTTTAAATATTTTCCTTCTCCTTGCAATCCTTTTATGAATGCAACCCCTAATCTAGATGTTAAATAAGGGTCTTCCCCGTAAGTTTCATGTCCACGTCCCCATCTAGGATCTCTAAAAATATTTATATTGGGAGACCAATAAGTTAATCCCTTATATATGCCTCTGTCGTCTTTTTTGCTGTATTCATTGTATTTAGCACGTCCCTCTGTAGCAATAATATTTGCAACCTTTCCCAGGAATTCATCATCAAATATAGCGGCTAAACCAATCGCTTGAGGAAACACAGTTGCTGTTCCAGCTCTAGCTACCCCATGAAGACCTTCATTCCACCAATTATACTCAGGTACATTTAAGTGCTTTATTGCTGGTGATTGATAAGTTAATTGCTCCGCTTTTTCTTGTAATGTCATCTTAGATACTAATTCTTTTGCTGCCTTTACTGCAAATTCATGAGTATTTTCTTGCTCACCATTCATCTATATCCCTCTATTCCTTAAATATTTATGGAGATTAAAATCTATAATACAATATTCAATTTGTAATTTAATAATATAAAATTTATGGTTGACTTAACAAGAAAGTATTTATATAATTGTAGACAAAATTTACTCTCTTGGAGGTATTCTATGTTAAAATACGAGTCGCACCACTTTGGAGAAAACACTCTTTTTTCCCACTACCATCCAATTAATCTTAATTACCCTGTTCATCTACATCGAAGCTTCGAGTTCATATCTGTTATTGATGGAGATCTTCAAATTTCTGTTAATAATAGAAATCTTGAAGTAAAAAAGGATGAATGTATATTAATTTTGCCTTACGAAATCCACTCTCTCTCAACTAAAAAGTACTCTGATGCTCGTATTTGCATATTTTCCCCCGAATATGTAAAAACATTTGACAGCATGATCTATGGTAAATTTCTCGAAAATCCAGTCTTTAATTTATCACATAACGCGCGAGCTCTTATACTAGACAAAATTTTCAGAGATAATGTCAATGTTCTCGAGATGAAAGCTTGTCTTTATTTGCTTTGTTCTGAAGTTATGGAACATACGCAATTACTTATAAGCGTGAAAAATGATTATGAATTATTACATAAAATACTTAACTATATTCAAAATAATTTTACTAAAGATATCTCATTAAAAAGCATTGCAGATGAATTTTGCTACAGTTACAATTATCTATCCAAGTATTTAAATAATGTACTCGGAATATCGTTTGTTGATTTTGTTAATCAGAATAGAATTAATTACGCGGCATATTTATTAAAAAATACAGAGGACCCGATTACTGATATTACTTATAAATGTGGCTACTCAAGCATCCGTTCATTTAATAGAAACTTTCTTAAGATTATGAATATGACTCCAAAAACTTATAGAAACTTTTAATCTACAGTTAATTAAATACCACTACAATAGCAATTCCAGTATTCCCAAACGTCCATAAATGCGATTACTATTTTGTCCATTGTATGAATTTCAACTTATTCATATTGATATTCTTGGTTATAAATAATTAAAATCAATAGTATCAAAAAATATAAAACCAGGGTTTATTTTTAAACCCTGGTCTGTTTCGAAACAAGTGTACTTATGGGGACTTTAAAATCATTTTCGGACTAATCCTAAAATATTATTGTTAAAATCAATGTCCATGAGAACCACCTCTTTCAGTTATTATTGTGTGTAATATAAAATTAAATATACTAGAATATAAAGCCATATATCCCATATGATATTATTCATTCTATTAAAAAACTTATAATTTTTTTCATCATATTAATTTATATGCACTAGTTAATGCTCAATCAATGGCTCGTAACTTCCACATTCACCTTTCATAATAAATTTCATAAATTAGCATTGAAAATCCTATCACAATGGATATAATTGTAATAGGAGGTATTCAAATGGAATCTAATAAAATAAACACTAGACTTTCTTTAGTCGGGGCATTGCTAGGCTTAACATTATTCACTATGGGTGGATTATTGAATACCATCCTAAATCGTTATATAATAATTATCCCAACTGTTACTATAATAATTAGTTTGATATCCCTAATAAAATCTAAAAAAACTGATATAAAAATTAAAAGTTATTCTTCTCTGGGGTTAATACTTGGACTATTTTACTTTATTTTATCTTTATATGAACTATTAAAATTATAAATTTGTAAAGCCTTTATTTCTAATATTACCCTTGTAAGAGAAAAACATGCCTTGCTATTTTCACTTAAGTGCAAATGGTAAGAACATGTTTTATTATTTTCTGGCTAATATCATTGTTTTTATATATTCATAAAACTATATGATTTAGAAATACTAATCTACAGATAATATAAAAATATCAGTTCGAATTTTTGCGATAAAAAAAATACCTAAATACTTTTATTAATACTATTCATATATTCATTAATCAACTTATCTAACTTTATACTAAGCTCTAATAATTCCTTATCATTTGTAATTATTTCCTTATTCTTAATTAATATATTTAATTCCTCTCTAGTTCTTTCAAGTTCACTCTTTATACCCATAGCTTTCGTTCTTCCTTATTCCTTAAATTTATACTTTATTCATATTATACAATAAAAATGCATTAATTTCAAACATATGTTCGTATATTCCTTACAATTATGATTCTGGCACTATCAGCCCCCATTGCGGACTTTCACCGATTAGTACGTGCCCATGCTGGGCACACCAAAAAAATAAGAGCTTATATTTCATAAACTCTTATTTTACACAATGATGTCTGAAGTTCTTATGTGTCCTATAAATATTTACATATATTTATAGTTACATAGGAATATAGTTATCTTTTTAAATATGTTTCTATGAATAAAGGTATATATTTACCTTTGTTCATATTAAACTTTAAACTGGTGCTCCAAATGCATATTAGAGCTTTTCAGCTTTTTACTTCTTAGTCTTAAAAAAGTCAAGGCAGCACCGATTAAGCTTATTACTGCAGCCGCTATATATACAGTTCTCATAGCATATATAAAAGCATCATTTCTCCCTGCTACAAAATCTGTAACACGATATCCAATTATAGAACTCATCATGCTATATAAAAGCGTTGTAGCTAAAGCTATCCCACATACCATTCCCAAGTTTCTTACAAGAGCATTTACGCTTCCTGCAATTCCAAGTTTCTCTTTCGGTACTGTTGACATTATCAAAGAATTATTAGGCGATTGAAATAATCCCATACCAATAGACATAATTCCTATGAATATTATTGTGATTATTACAGTTGAATTTACATTTAAAGTGGACATTAATATTAAACCTAGGCTTATAAGTATCAAACCTATGAAGGTTAAAAGCTCTGAACCAATTTTATCTGATAAGCTTCCACTAAGAGGTGCTACTACAGTTAAGAGTAATGGATAAACCATCATTATTAATCCAGTATGTTCTGGCGTATAATTCATTACATCTTGAAGGTAAAATGGCAGAATAATATTGTTACAGAAGATTGCCACAAAAGTTACAAATGCACAAAATATACTTAAAGAAAATAATTTATTGCTAAATATATTTAATTGTAATAGAGGATCTTCTTTTTTCTTTTCCACAAAAATAAACATTATAAATGAGATAATTGCGATGGCAAAGCTCAATAAAATCATTGGATCTGAAAAGCCAATGTTCAAACCTTCATCTAAAGCTCCAAAGAGTGGAACTATTGCAAACATAAATAATACAGCTCCTAAGATATCTAATTTTCCCTTAACTGTTTTATTCCCCTTCGGTAACAATTTAATAGCATAAAATAATGCTATTACTCCAATAGGTACATTTATTAAAAAAATATATTCCCAACTTGCTGCACCTACTATTAGTCCTCCAAGTCCTGGTCCTATTAGAGATCCTAAAGCTACAGAGGTACCTAAAAATCCAAGAGCTTTTCCTCTTTCATGTGGAGGGAATGTTTCTGTAATAATCCCTTGATTATTAGCCATAGTTCCAGCAGCACCTATAGCTTGTACTATTCTTGCTAAAATAAGTATTGGAAAAGAATTTGTTATACCACATAGTAACGATCCAAGGGTAAATAATCCTAATCCGAATGTAAACATCTTGGATTTTCCAAGCATGTCTCCAAGTCTTCCAAAAATCAATACTGTCCCAGCAATTACTATTAAATAACTTGTTGCAACTAATTGTATACTAGATGTTGTTACATTTAAAGCAGTAGCCATTTTAGGTAATGCTACATTTACAATGCTACCGTCTAGGGCAGACATAACTGTAAACATTAAAACTATTACTAATATTGACCATTTGCTTCTATTTTTTACATTTTCCATAAATTTTCCTCCCTTGTTACTTGTCACTATTTAACTTACATAACCATATTACCTTAATTCTCAAATTCGTTTAATCTTCGAATATTGATTAGAATTTTTTTTAAAGACTGCATTGTAATTAACATTTCTGCTTCTGATACATCTTCTGTTATTAAACTCATCAACGTTTGAACATCTTCATGTATTTTTGGCAATACTTCTTTAGCTTTCTCTGTTAAATATAATTTATAAGATCTACTATCTTTTTCATCTTGCTTTTTATAGACATAACCAAGATCTACTAATTTTGTAATTGTTCTTGCAGACATTGCCTTATCATTACCAAGTTCTTTGCTTAAGCCGTTTTGGCTTATACCTTCGTTTCCTTCAAGATTAAACAAATATGGGCTGGAACCACTGCTTAATCCATATTTTTTTAAAGCCTTTTCTAAATACATTTGCTTATATCTGAAAATTTTACTTGTAATCATTATGAGATTCATGCTTTCAACATCCATAATCATTCTCTCCTTATAATATAATTGATTAGTCTACTATATTATATTTACACTATGTTGACTTGTCAACTTTTATAATGGAACATTTTTACTAAATAGAATATAAATATTCTATTTATATTCACATAATCTTAATCATCATACAACCCGTTCTCACAACAGACTTATATAAATTACTTTTGAATAATCTTTTTAATTATTGAAAACATGATAATTGATCTCTTACTACAAAGTGATAATATAACAGCTCATTGTCCATATTTACTTATAAACATTATCAAATTTATACTTTTAAAATTTATCATCTTATCATATCCCAATATAATTGACCAATCAACAATACTTTGTCATCATCAAGTTGACTAGTCAATCTATTTGTTTATTTTTACATATTTTATGAAGATGAAACAAAAACTCATTTAACTCATAATTAGTAATAATGATGATATGGCTATAGGTGCAATTAATCATTTGTTGTAATCTTGCAACGCTTCATCTTCACATCTTAGTTCTCCACTGTCATTCAATATTATTTTTACAAACTTATTTATATTTTTTATCTAGCCATAACAGTTCATTTAAAATTCTATATATCTCGAAACACTGTGTAAGTCTTTTTCCACGCTAAGTAGCACACTCCTCTTTATATTATATTATTATCTCCCATCCACGCTCGCATAAAGCGTTGGTTGCATCACCCTATTTTGATTAGAATATAGCTGGAAAATTAACGTCTTATACGGTAGTTTGAGCTATGATTTGGACAACTTAAAAAGGTGCCTGAATTCTTAGTTTTACTAAGTTCTCAGGCACCTTTAACATCTTATTTCATGGCGGAGAGAAGGGGATTTGAACCCCTGATAGGGTTGCCCCTATACACGCTTTCCAGGCGTGCTCCTTCGACCACTCGGACATCTCTCCATATAGTATTTAATGCTTTATTATAATATCATATAATTGTTATCGATTCAACTGAATATTTTATATATGGAAATCCTATCATTTAATATAATAGAATCTATTTATTCATATTTAATATAAACCATCATCCTTCCATTTTCGTAATTAATGCAAATAATAGGCAGAAATACTTAAAATTTAAGTACTTTTGCCTACTATAAATTACTTCTAATTTAATTAGCTATCATTTCTATAATGAAATAGATAGTACTACCACAAGGTTATCTCTTAAAGTACTTATATAAACTTATTTATACATATACTCTCTAGTCCATGGTAAATCGTTGTTTACTCCTTTATTGAATACAAATTGATGAATACTTATATTTCCGGAGTTAAAAGATGCTGCACAAGCATTTAAATACAATCTCCACATTCTTATAAATGTTTCATCCTTAGTCTTACTTATCTCTGGCAATGCATTCTCAAAATTCTTTGCCCAATGCTCCAAAGTTCTTCCATAATGAAGTCTTAGGTTTTCTGCATCAATTAAAGTGAACTTTTCATCTGACATACAATTGATTAGTTCTCTAACTGCTGGCACATATCCGCCTGGGAATATATATTTATCAATCCATGTATTATTTCCTCCAACCTCTGTTGATGTTATGCAGTGGAGTAAAGATACACCTTTATCATTTAATAAGTTATTGACATTTGAAAAATACTCTGCAAGATGATCTTGCCCTACATGTTCTAACATTCCCACACTAACGATTTTATCAAATGTTCTATTTTTTAGTTCTCTGTAATCTACAAGTTCAACTTCAATAAGATCCTCTAATCCTTCACTTTTTATTCTTTCTTTAACTTTTGCTAATTGTTCAGAACTTAAAGTTATGCCCATCGCTTTTACCTTATATTTTTTTGCTGCAGATATTATCAGTTCACCCCAACCACAACCTATATCAAGTAGTGTTTCTCCTTCTTTTAAGTTTAACTTTTTAAGAATATGATCTACTTTATTCTTTTGTGCTTGAGTTAATGAATCACTTTTTGATTTGAAGTATCCACATGAATATGTCATAGTATCATCTAACCATAATTTATAAAAATCATTTCCAATATCGTAGTGGAACTCAATATTTTTCTTGCTATTTTTAATACTATTTGTAGCCATCCTTAGTAAATTTGCATATTTGTCACTATTACTCAAAAAACTTTCCTGATTATTATATAAAGATTCTATAACCTTTTGAATGCTTCCTTCAATATCTATTTTTTTAGTCATATAAGCTTCACCAAATGTTAATGAAGGATCCTTTATAATATCGGCTTTAGGAATAGGCTCATTAAATATTATTTTAAATTCTGGATTCCCTTCCCCATAAATTTCTGAACTTCCATCCCAAAGTTTTAATTCAAAAGTATCTGAAAATAAATTCTTAAATAATGTTTTGTAAAATATTTTATCAATAATCATGATAATCATCTCCCTATTTAAAATTAATTATTAAATATAGAACTTTAAACAGAAATATGCAAATTAAATTTCTAAATAGATTCTAAACAATATGATTTAATTCCAAGTGTTTTTGTGCTGCGATTGAAGCTGCACTAGAATTGTGGTCTTTTAAAGCCTTCCATATTTCTTCGTGATGGTCTTTAACAAGTATTTTATTAATAGTATGAACTTTTGAATTTTCAATATATTTTTCAACCAAAGAAGATATAGAAAACATTATAGTTGAAATTAAGTGATTGCCAGTAGCTTGTGCTATTTTATAATGAAATTTTTTGTCTAATATAGCACAGGCTTCAATATCTGAATTATTATTTAACTCGTCCATTATTTCCTTCAATTCTATAAGTTGTTCATCAGTTATATTTTTAGCAGCTATAGCTGCTGTTTCTGGTTCAATTATTTTTCTAAGCTCAAGAACATCCTCACTTTTGCTTCCTAGAAGTAAGAATACAATAGATAAAGGTTCAAGCAGACTATTTTCAAATTTTTCATTGATAAAATTCCCTTCCCCATGCTTAGATTCTATAAGTCCAAGCATTTGTAAAGATTTTAGTGCTTCTCTAACAGATGCCCTGCTAACCTCAAGCTTCTCACATAAATCTCTCTCAGATGGTAACTTATCTCCACTCTTTAGTTCTCCTCTTTTAACAATTTCTTTTATTTGCTCTATTACTATTTCATATATTTTTGTACTCTTCACAGGACTTAACATCGATATCATCCTCTCAAAACTTTATATGTTTGCTTTTGATAAGTAGTTAAGTAATTCGTTGTAATTTTTTTCTGCTAACAGTTCTTTATTTTTTGAATTCTCTATTTTATGATTATGTATACTAATATTTTTTCTAAAGCTATCCAATGTGTTCATAATAGCAATTTTAAAAAGAGGAATACTATCAATTATTCTCTTTATTCCATATACATATTCATCATCACTTAGTTTAAAACATTGAAATAATCCAGAGGTCAACCTCCCATCAGAAAAGATATAAATATATCTATCGCTCATTTCATCAGATAAATTAACTTCTATTTTATGCTTATACAGTCTAAAAACAACATCTCTACTTTTTATAAATACTGGAAATATACTTGAAAAAAGCATCGCCATATTATTATCTTCCTCATCAATTAAACCAGAGAAGTCATTTTCATTAAGCTTCATTATAATTTCATCTGTGAATATGCTATTTTTTATCTCTTTTCCTAACTTTACTTTTAGCCTCTGTTCTCTCTCTTCAATTAATAAATTATCAATAGAACTAAATAACTTATTAATTGGACTCTCTCCCTTTTTGTAGTTATTTTTATCTCCATTCAAAGATAATCCCCCCTAACTAATTTAAAAATACTGAAAATAAACTCCATAATACAGGTGCTATCAGTACAGTCACAATCCCAGAAATTGCAATAGTCAAACTACTCATAGCTCCTTCAATTTCACCTATTTCCATAGCTTTTGCTGTCCCAACAGCATGTGATGAACTTCCCATGGCAATTCCCATGGCTACTTTATCATTTATCCTTAATATTTTATATAGGAATGGTCCAATGATAGAACCCAATATTCCAGTAATTATAATAGCAACAACAGCTACAGAAGGAAGCCCTCCTAACTGTTTAGATAATGCCATTCCTATAGGAGTTGTTATAGATTTAGGAATTAATGATTTTGTAAGCTCGCTTGAAAGATTAAATGCCTTCGAAAGCAGAATTACAGATATCATACCAGATACGGCTCCAAATAAAATACCTGATAAAATAGGCAAAGCATTTTCTTTAAACAAAGAAAACTTTTTATATAATGGTAATGCTAATGCAATAGTTGCCGGAGCCAAAAAGAAAGAAATTATTTGTCCCCCGCTATTATAATCATCATACTTAATATTAAATTTTAATAAAAATGTAATCAGAATTACTATTGCTATAAGTAATGGATTAAATATTGAAAGCTTAAGTTTTTGTTTTATTAAAAGACCTATTTCATAAGCAATAATAGATATTAAGACTCCAAAAACAGGTGAATTTATCATATCATTCATTTTGAAGTCACCTTCCTTAAAAATTTAACAACGTAGGCAGTCACAATCCAAACTACAAATGTAGAAATAACAATTATAGTGGAGAAAGGTATAATCTTGCCTTTAATTGCTTGAAATGATGTCACTAACCCTACCCCTGCTGGGATAAATAAGAATGACATATGAGTTATTAATACCTCACATATATCTTCAATCATCTCAACTTTAACGATTCCAAAATATAAAGCTAAGAAAAGAAAAATGAGACCTAAAACTGTGCCTGGTATAGGTAATTTAAAAACTACTTGTACTATTGTTCCTAAAAAATATGATACTAGAATAATCATTAACTGCTTTAAATACTTCAACTAAAAATCACCTCTTGTTTAAAAATCATTGGTATAGTGGTCTGACCAGTTGCTATTACTATATCATATTTATTTTTATATCTCAACTTCATAATATTCTAAAAATGTGATTTTATTCCCCATATTTCCAATTGGCTCTCACTAACTACCTATATCTTTACTAATCTCTTTAAATAAGAAAAGCACCTTAAATCTAATACTTTTAAGATTTAAAGTGCATAGTTTATTTCTATATTACAATAAAATTTAAAATTAATTCCATTCTTAACTATATATATTTTTTATAATTTATTTATACTTATTTCTTCTCTGGCAAAAAAACTCCAACATGATATCAGAACATTCTTTATCATATAGCCATTTGGTACTTACAAAAGAATTTAACCATTTATTATCTGTAACATCAATTACCGAACCACAAGCACCCATATCTTTATTAAATGTTCCTATATATACTTTAGATATTCTACTCTGAATTATCGCCCCCGCGCACATGGGACAAGGTTCTAATGTAACATACATTTCAGCTCTATTTAATCTCCAATCTCCAATAAATTTCGAAGCTTCTTTAATAGCTAAAATCTCAGCATGAGCAGTACTATCATTTAAGGTTTCTTTTAAATTATGAGCTCTTCCTATTATTTTATCATCCAATACAATCACTGCTCCTACTGGAATCTCCCCTTTTTTCATTGCCATCTTAGCTTCTTCTTTTGCAATTTTTAGAAAATCAACCATTTGTAATGCTCCCATCATGAATTTTCTTGACTAAATATTTTTAATATTATATATGTTCCTTTCTCAATATTCTATCATATAATAAAAATATAAAATCATAAGTTTCATACTCATTATTATCAACTTATATTCAATAATCAAATAAAAATCCAAAAATATAGAAGGGATATATTTAAAATATCTCCCTCCTATATATGAATTCATCTAACTCGGCTTAATTTAATTCGTTTAGTGTCGGCATTGAAGCTATAGCCCCGTAGTTGGTGCATGTTATTGCACCTACCTTATTTGCAAATGAAACTATCTCTTTCCATCTATCAAAACTTATACTCTCTTTGTCATCAATATCGGATACCTGCCTTAATACTGCTCCAACAAATGCATCTCCCGCACCAGTGGAATCTACTTGCTTAATTTTTATAGATGGTATTACTTCATTTTTTCCATTAACACTTAAGTATGTGCCCTTAGAACCTAAAGTAACTGTTACAACCTTAACTCCAGTTTCATGTAACTTATTAACAGCGCTTTCTATATCTTTTTCTTTTGTTATTAAATATAATTCTTCATCACTTAGTTTCGTAAAGTTACTATATCTCAAGAATTTAACACAATCCTCAACAAACAACTCTAACTTGTCTTGAGTAATTAGTGCATCGCGGTAATTAGGATCAAATGATACATATATGTTATTAGATTTCGCATATTCTAATAGTTTAAAATATGTCTTTTTTAACTCTCCCTCTAAAAATCCCGTTGCAGACCCGAAATGAATTATATCTGAATTACTTATCTTTGATAGATCTATATTATCAAACGAATATTCCCCATCACTACCTCTTAAGAAGTCAAAGTTACGTTCACCATTTGCATCAATTCCAACTAATGCAATTGTTGTACTTCCTCTTTCTACGGTCATCTCAGTATTTATATTCAAGCTTTTTAGCAACTCAACTAAATGCTTACCAAAAAAATCATTACCTACTTGTCCTAAAAAATAAGCATTACCTTCTAATTTACAAATACTCGCCGCTACATTTGCTGGTGCTCCACCTGCTTTTTTCTCAAATTTCTCTCCATTTTTTAAACCTTTATTGTCTACACAAACCATATCAATTAAAAGTTCCCCAATGCAAAAAACATTATTATTCATACTTCACACTCCTTAAGTTCCACATATTTAGCTCATTAATTGTAATTTTGCTATCATTTCTTATTTGAAGTTCTAATCCTTCACTCTTAGGGTAATATGTTAATGTTGTTACTTCTAATCCATCTTGATAATATATTTCCATCACAGAATTGTCAATGAATACATTCATTTTTAGTTCTTTTGAAGAATTTAATTTGAATTTTCTTATGCCTTTTCCGCCAATATTCATATTACTTCTATCAACTGTACATAGTTGTCTTTTATTATCATATGTTATCAGAATATATTCGTCATTAAATTTAAATTTAACTTCTGTAGATTCAATATCCTCAACTTCTATACTCATCATTATTTCTATTGAACGAGACTCTAAAGCTAAATTGTACTTATTCAAAGTTAACCCTTTAATATCTATTAATTGAGTTTCTCTTAAATTTCTCATTTCATTAATGGGCTTTTGATAAAGGACATTATTCTTATACTCTAAAACTCTAGGCATAGTTAATGAATACATCCATCCATTCTCATACGTCGGGTATTCAGAGTCCCTATCTGGCATTCCTATCCATCCAACCATTATATTTTTACCATTATGATTAAATATTTGCGGAGCATAAAAATCAAATCCCATATCTAATTCTTTAAATCTGCTATGATTTTTAAGCTCAACGCTCTTTATATCTAGCTCACCAATTACATACCCTGACTGATATAAATTTTGATTTTTCAATTCTTCTTTTTCTAAACCTTGTGGTGAAAATATAAATGCATGTTTGCCTTTACTTATCCTTATTATATTAGGACATTCCCACATGTATCCAAAGTCCTTCATATCGGTTTTTAACTCACCAAGCAAGTTCCATTTAACTGAATCTATTGATTCATAAATTAAAGCTCTTCCTTTTAAGTCTTCACTTTGAACACCTAATATCATGTAATAAGTGTCATCTTCTATAAATACATATGGATCTCTAAAATGAGCTGTATATCCGTTTGGTTGTTTATCTATAATTACTCCATGTTTATCTATTATTCCATCTTTATTACAAGTGGCTAAGCACTGATATGACTCTCTTTCACCATTTGGACCTTTTACGTTTCCTGTGTAGTATAACTTTAACTCATTATCTTTAATCAATGCACACCCTGAATAGCATCCATTTCTATCAAACCAATCTTGTGGTTTTAACGCTATTTGGGGCTTAGTAAAGTTAACGAAATTGGTTGTTGTTACTAATCCCCAGTGCTTTGTTTTATGCTCACATCCAAATGGATTCCATTGATAGAATATATAAAACTTATTGTCGTAATAACTTAATCCATTTGGGTCATTGATCAGACCAAACGGCATCTCAATGTGAAAGTTGTTTCGCCATATACTCGTTTCTTTATTACTGTAATAATTATTTAAATTTTGGTTTATTTCCTGGTATGATTTTGGGTTTGGCATCTTTCCTCTTCTCCTATTAATTTAATTAATCCCACCCACACTTTCTCTTTCTATTAGCCTCAAGGAAGTATCCTTATTCTCTTCTAACTCTTTTCCCTCTATTAAATCTAGAATTCCTTGAGCTGCTTTTATACCAATTAATTCATAATCAAAAGCTACTGTTGTAAGTGTAGGGTATGAAACACTTCCTATATCATATCCTCCAAATCCAGCTACTGAAATTTCTTCTGGAACTTTAATATTATTTTCATGTAAATATCTAAGTACTCCTAAACAAATATTATCAGTTGCACAAACTATTGCTGTGGGCTTATATTCTAATATCTGGCTAGCCTTACTGTATGCATTAGTAAATGAAAAATCAGTTTCAACAAATTGAACATTACAATCTGGATTATCTTTCTTCACGGCATCAATGAATCCATTTTTACGATCCACTCCTACTGCTATATCCCATTCATTTACTCCTAAAAATACTATATTTTTATGCCCCTTAGATTTAAAGTAACTTCCAAGTATTTTTCCTGCTTCATAATCGTCTATTTTTATATAATTAGTAAACTCATTTTTTTGTCCTGTAAATATAGTTGGAATACTAAGCCTACTAATTAATTGAATATGCTTTTTAGTAATAGCCATAGAATTAATAATTATTCCATCAACTCCTTGCTGATAAAGGCTATTAATGTTTGCTAGTTCTTTCTCTATATCTAATTCACTGATCAAGATAATTCCTTGATAATCATTTTCCATTAATTTTTTATTGATACCAGTTAATACTTTGCCTATTGTAACAGAATCGATTCTAGGAATTACAATTCCAACTAATCCACTTTTTTTAGTCTTTAATCTCTTTGCAAAAAAATTAGTTTCAAATCCGGTCTTTTCAATCGCTTCTTTTATCTTCTTAGCATTTTCTTCGCTCACATATCCATTATTCAAATATCTAGAAACACTACTCTTTGAAACATTAACCATATTAGCAATATCTTGAATTGTGACTTTTCGATCCATATTATCCTCCATATATGTTTTATATAAATATTATTATATATCATTAATACATATTATTGAAAAGATAACTTATAAACTTATATGGATATTAATATATAAAATATAGCTTTATATAGCTTGATAGATTTAGCAATCAAAATTATCCCTGCTAAATCTATCTATAATTCATCTAAATATTTTTTATTATTCCTATTCTTCTGGCTTGAAGAAGAACAATGTTAAGCAAAAAGCAACAGCTATAGCTACAACGTTAACTAAAATGTAACTTCCAAGATTGTTCACATATAATAGCATACCTGGTAATGCTGTAATTCCCATTCCTGTACCTGCTAGATGAAGTATTCCTGAAAGCATTCCTCCAACTGCCCCTCCTGCACATCCAAATATAAATGGTTTTATGAATCTTAAGTTAACACCAAATATTGCTGGTTCAGTAATACCTAAAAATGCTGGAATTGCCGATGAAATATATAATGAGCGCTTCTTTTTATCTTTTGTTTTGACGGCTACTGCTAAAGCTGCCGCACCTTGTGCTACAATACCACAAGTTATCATTGCATTAAATGCATCTTTTCCTGTGCTGGATAGTAATTCAACTTCTAAAGCATTTAATGCATGGTGAACTCCAGTAACAACTATAAGTTGATGTACTCCTCCTACAACTAGTCCACCTAATCCAAATGGAAGCCCCATGAATCCTTTGATTGCTCCAAATATTAATTGCTCAGCATTATGCATAATTGGCCCAACTATTAATAATCCGAGTACCATTGAAAATAATAATGTAATAAATGGAGTTACTATTAGATCTAATACATCCGGAACTACTTTCTTAAGTGCTTTTTGAGTTTTAGCTGCAATAATTCCTAATACTAATGCTGGCAACACAGACCCTTGATATCCAACTACAGGAATGTTTAATCCTAGTATAGTTAGATTAATTGGAGTTGCTGTTCCCGCTGCCACAGCATAAGCATTTGGTAAACTCGGTGATACAAGCATTAATCCTATTACTATACCTATTACTGGTGTACCTCCAAACTTTTTCATGGTTGACCATGCAACTAATGCTGGTAAAAATGCAAAAGCAGTATCTGTTAATACTTGAGTAAAGAGAACAAAATTCTCATTCATTTGAACTCCTAGATTTGTCAAAAGACCTCTTAGTCCCATAAACAAACCTGTTGCAACTAATACTGGTATTATAGGTACAAATACATCTCCAAAAGTTCTAGATATTTTTTGAATTAATGTCATTTGGCTATAAGCTTCCTCTTTATTATTTCCAGTTACTAAGTCAGAATTTTGTCCAACTATGACATCATAAACTTTATTTACAAATCCTGTTCCAAGAATTATTTGGTATTGCGCTGCCGAGAAAAATTGTCCTTTTACACCATCAATATTTTCAATAGCTTTTTCATTTATTTTTTCCTTATCATTAAGTATAAGTCTTAATCTAGTTGCACAATGTTCTACTGATTTTATATTTTCTTTTCCACCAATATTCTCTAGAATTTCTTTTGCTACTATTTGTTCCTTCATTAATGTCCCCTCCTAATTCAATTAACCTCGAAAACCGTTTTCATGTTAATATGATACCAGTTCCATATATAATGTGTCAATACGTTTTTTACCTAAATAATAAATTATATAAATTTCCTTTCTCCCCCATGTACAATGCATGGTTTCTAATACATTATCCATTACGCCTTCCTATTCATATGATTTATATTTTCGAAAACTATAATTCATCTTATGTGGTACTGTTCCCACTATTATTGCTAATTTTAAGAATTAAATTTATATATAAAACAATTAGTTCTTAGAACATAAAAAAAGTGTACTCCTTTTTGTAGTTTAAGGAATACACTTATTAACTATACTGTATTTTTAAAATGTAATTTTTTGAACATAAATTATCTTGACTATTTTTTCAAGTTCTTCATTTAAGGCTAATTGTATTATTTTATTGTTGTTTAATTCAAAAGTATAAATCTTTAGTCCATTTATATTAGTATTATAATATGCTGCCACCCCGCTCTTAAGAGCATCTTTCCGTTCTGTAATGTATACTTTTCTCACATCATCTCTACTAATCTTTTGAGCAATCTTTCTTCTACTTGCATTATAGACCTTAGATATTGTTATATCACCATTATATAACTCATACTCATAATCAATATACATAAAGTAACTTCCCACAAAAAATATTAATGCTACTATTATTAGCGCTATTCCGATTATTGGTGATGCAAAAACAATCATTAATCCAACTACAAAAAAAACAATTGAAATCTTTTGGAGTATGTTACTAATTCTCTTAGGCTTATCTGATGGAATAAACTGTTCTAAAACAACTTCCATATTCTCACTCCCCCTTTAAACAGTTATATCTATAGTAAATATTTTAAATTAATTTATATCATGTAGTAAGCATAAAATCAAAATTTATTTCAATGAAAATTTCATTTTATCATTACTTAATTACTATTATACATACTAATAGCAATTAATTATATTAGTTCTTTTACTTTTTGTGAAATATTACATAGATTTCATATAAATTTCTATAATCCAGCAACTATACATTCATATCCTTTTATTAATAATGAGATGCATAAGAACAGATGAAAATTTTCATCTGTTCTTTACCACTGAAGCAATCTATCTATCTCATTTTCCTGCTCACTATCTATTTTTATAGATTCTTTTTCGTCTATGGATATAGCTGCCTCATCAATTTTATCATCACTAACTTTTTTAATCGTTGAAGGTATCATAGTACCTCTCATTTTTTCACCTATTAGTACAGTTATATATGCAGAAAAATCTAAACCCAGAGATTTAGCTTCTTTAGATGCAAATTCCTTAATATGGGGAGCTAAAGTAATTGTAGTTTTTAACTTTTTACACATTCTTACTCTTACCTATTATGTCATAAGTTTTTACATTAATCATCTGTGCATCATCTAATACTCTATAGTCTTTTAAATAATTTTTAAGCAATAAGGCTCCCCCACCTATGAAAACAAATCTCGAATATTTCGATTGCTCTGGAAATGCCTGTTTTATGGCATTTATTATTTCTCCTGCTCTCAAACTTAATACATTATCAATATCCTTGCTTACATCTATTTCCTTTCCTTCTACAAATATAGCTTTATCTGCAATTATTTGTTCTGCTTTCATACGATTAGAGTAGTTGACTCCATATTTGGTTAACTCTTGTAGAAGTACATCATATGTCGGATTCACTCCCAATGGATACGTTCTACCTTCTTTAAATTGGCCATTGCTCATATATGCTATATCTAGTGTACCACCACCTATATCTACTACTAGCGTATCCTTTTCTACTAATGATTTATCATATAAAAATAATCCTGCCGACTGAGGAAATACAATTACTTTGGTAATTGTAAAACTTCTATTTTCTCCATTAAGTTTCATAAAGACTCGTCTATTTTCAAGAGCTTTTATCAGAGAATTCTTTTGTTCTGCAAAAAATTGAGCAGGAAGTCCTGTTATAACCCTTACATTGTTATCTATTGTTGAACTCATTGTAGCTGCTATAGCTGTATATAGGCAAATATGAAATATAATATCCTTATCTCTTGAATGTTCTATGCTGGTAAATCCATCATCATTACCAATTAAATATGTTTTATTATTGTACTCAACAGTATATTTAGCCGTCTCTAACTCGTGCATCTTTTCTTTTACTGTCGATGAAAAGGAGCCTTCTATGTTATGTCCAATAAAATTTGTTGTATTGTAGCCTATGTCTGCACTGATTCTCATTTTTTAATCCCCCTTTTTTACTTTTACATTCTATTTGAATATCTTTTTATGGCGTTTATACCACCGTTCACCTAAAAATTATTTATCCTTATGAAATGTTTCTCCATTAATATTCCTTTGTATGTAGTTTATATAGCTATCATACTGCTAGTACCTTAGGCCATTAAACAGTATTTGTACAATGTATTGCTTGTCTATGCTTTATATACAAGCAGGTAAAACTCAAGGTCAACTTACTATTCTTTGGATTCTAAATTCAAATTAATATCTCCATTTATTTCAGATAATTCAGATTCACTAATCGATTTCATCATATTAAATAGCATAAATTCTGTAATAGTCATTCCTTGCTTTCTAGCCATTCTTTTTATAGCTAGCTTCTGTTCTGTTGTAACTCTGAGCATTATGGTAGCATCTTTCATCGTATCCCCCCATTCTACGTAATGTATATAATGTAATTACGATTTATACATTACATACAATATCACACTTGTTTTACATTTTTTGTAAAAATATAGCATGAAAATTATAAAATCTCTCGACTTCTTTCGTATTTTGTTTTTTATATTATATAAACATTATCACTTTCGTAAGTCACTCCAGTATATAGACTTGACTCTCTTGCCAGTATATTGATTTATACAAAGGATTATTTAACAACTATAATCTTAGAGAATAAAAAATAATCTAGAGCATATATTCACATATTATACTCTAGATCATTTAAATCAACCTTCATAATTTATCATTTTAATTTATTGTATCTTTAACAAACTAGTTGTACTCTAGTAGGATTATCTCATTTACCTTCATATCCAAATCAATATGAATATCCACAATTTTATGATTATTAAGTTCTGATATTACCAGCATAGTAATATCGTCTAAGCCCTTTTCCTTAATAAATTTTCTGTCAAAGCTTAAAAGAAGATCACCTTTTTTTACTGCGTTTCCTTCTTCGCAATATAGTTCAAAACCTTCTCCGTTTAGAGCTACAGTATCAATTCCCACGTGAATTAGAAATTCTACTCCATCTTTGGTCCTTATTCCAACAGCATGCTTACTTTCCTTCATAACTGCCGCTATCGTTCCATCACAAGGTGAATATATTTTTCCTTCACTTGGTTTAATCGCAACTCCTTCCCCCATCATTTTTTGTGAGAACACTTCATCATTAACCTCACTTAGGTCAACACTTACACCATTAGCAAAAGCATAAAATACTTTATTCTTATTTTTATTAAACAAATTCTTAAACATACATACTCCTACTTTAATTCCGGCCAATAGCCCTTATTAACTTCAATAAGATCATCTAATAATAATTTAGCAACTCTAGCACTTGGTACAGTCTTAGATAAAGTAAGTGCCTGCCATAATTTCAAATAGCTATTTTCAATCCATGCCTCAACAACTAATTTTTCTACTGATACTTGTTGCTCCATTAATCCCTTTTGGAATTGTGGAATTTCTCCTTGTGCTAAAGGTTCTGGCCCATCACTTCCAACAATGCATGGAACTTCAACCATAGCTGTTGGATCAAAATTAGATATTGCACCTTTATTCTCTACTATACATAACATTCTTTCATGTGTGTTATAGGCAATTGCTCTAGCTAAATCTACTATAAAAGTTGCATGAGCATCAATATGGAATTCTCCGCCTTTTGCTGTTCCTGCCTTTGTAATAGCACGTGCTGCATTAAATACATCTTTTTCTCTTCCATCCATTACTTCGTTTGCCCTAGAATATTCTGCATTAGAATGTTCTACAACATAATCAGGATATAGATAGTATTTTAAATAAGTATTAGGTAAAAATCTTGGATCTACTGCTAATAAATCTTTTGCTTTTTTATGAGTTTCCTGCCAGCTTGGATCTGTATGTTGTGTTTCTACTTCTTTTACTGTTAAGTAGCCATTTTCTGCAACATAAGCTTTAATTCTGTCTGTTAAATCATTACCTTGTTTATCTTTAACGCTAGTCCACCATCCAAAGTGGTTTAATCCAAAGTATTTAACTTCCAAATCACTTGGTTCTAAGTCCACAATACCAGCCATACGACGAAGTGTTCCAACCGGCATGTCGCAAATGTTTAATACCTTCGAATTTGGTTTTAATCTACGGCAGGCTTCAGCAACAATTGATGCTGGGTTAGAGTAATTTAACATCCAACAGTCTGGTGAATATTTTTCCATCAAATCTATTAACTCTAACATACCTCCTATACTTCTCATTCCATAAGCAATTCCTCCTGCTCCACAAGTTTCTTGACCAATCACTCCATATTTTAAAGGAATCTTTTCATCCTTCTCACGCATTTCATATTTTCCAACACGTATATGGGCCATACAGAAATCAACATCTGTAAATGCTTCTTTAGGATCTGTTGTATAAGAAAATTCGATATCTAGTGCATTTTCTTTTAATACAATTTCTAAAGCTTCACCAATGACACCTTGACGCTCAGCATCATTATCATATAATTTTAATTTTCTAATTGGAAAACGGTGTAGATTATCTAATAGCATCATAACTATTCCTGGAGTGAATGTACTTCCGCCTCCTGCAATAACAATAGAATGTTTTTTCATATATATTACCTCTTTCCTTTAATTTATACTATTCTTCAAATATTTCTACGATTTATATTATTATTCTCCTACAATTCCTAGTGCTTCATCCACTATCGATCTTATTCTAGTTACATGTAATCCATAAATTACTTGAACATTTTCTCCTTTTTTAACTACTCCTGTAGCTCCTGTTCCCTTTAATGTAGCTTCATCAACTTTTGATGTGTCATCAAGGATTAATCTTAGTCTTGTGAAACAGTTATCTACTTTTTTAATATTTTCCTTTCCTCCTAGGGCCTCTATTATTACAAGTGCTTCATTTCCTGATGTTGATTCTTTATCTCCAGACCCTTGGCCTCCTGTTACTTTATCCTTATAATCTTGCTTAGTATAAAGTTTAACTTCTTCATTACTTTCTTCTCTTCCAGTAGTCTTTAAGTTAAGCTTAACTATTAGAAATCTAAATATTACATAGTAAACTGTGAATTGCACTACACCTACTAAAATAAACATTGGCCAACCTGTTTTCTCTATACCTAATGGTAAATTATAAAGTAAGAAATCTATAAATCCATTAGGTGCTATAGCCCTTACGTTTAATATATTTAAAGCTACCATTCCAAGACCGCTTAAAACTGCATGTACTCCAAATAATATTGGTGCTGTAAATAAGAATGAAAATTCTATAGGTTCTGTAACACCTGCTATTATTGAAGTTACTGCTGCTGGTATAAGAATCGCTCTAGCCTTCTTTTTCTTATCAGCATCAGCTGTGTGATAAAGTGCTAAACACGCTCCTACTAATCCAAACATCTTTGATAATCCTCTAGCATCCCATATAACTGTACTGGATAAAACTTTAATTGAAGGATCTGCAATTTGTGCAAAATAAATGTTTCTTGCTCCTTCTATCGCCTTTCCCCCTATAGTCTCTATTCCTCCAAGCTGACTATATAAGAATGGAGTATATACCAAGTGATGCAATCCTGTTGGTATTAAAAGTCTTTCTAGTGTTCCATACATAAATACTCCAAAATTACCACTCTTTTGTATGTAATATCCTAAACTTGATATTCCCCACTGTACTGATGGCCAAACATAAGAAAGTATAACAGCTAATACAACAACTACTGGAATTAATATTAAGAATACTAATCTTGAACCCCCATATATTTGAAATGCTCCATTAAATTCTTTCTTGCAATATTTATTATGAAAATACGCTACCACTATACCTAAAATTATTCCTAAAAAAACTCCCATATCCAAAACTTGAGTCCCTAGTACAATCGCCTGACCAGAACCTCTTAAATTATCTGGATTTACTAACTTCCCTGATAAACTCAAGAAAATATTCATGGCATTATTAAATATTAAATATACTAATACTGATGTGAAACCTGATTCTGCTTTTTTCTCTTTCGCAAGTCCTACAGCTAAACCAACACAGAATATTATTCCAAGGTTTGATAGTATAGGAACCAAGGATCCTGATAATATTTTTCCAAATCCAAATATCACACTATTCTTTAAGAACGGTGCATATTCTGCTAATTTGGTATTTGTGAGAATATTTCCAAAAGCTATTAATATACCTACAATCGGAAGTATTAATACTGGAATAAACATAGCCTTAGAAAATCTTTGCATAGCATTCATAATTTTATCCTTCATATATTCCACCTCTTATCAATTATTGTGTCATCCATAGGCTCATTATATATACGTTTTCATTTAATTGAAATAGATTGCAAGCATTAAGAAACCTGTTAGCTTAAAAGATAACAGGTTTCTTAATTTGACTATTTATTTTCTTTTCTTGTTTCTTGATAATATCTGTAGATTAAGTATTCCATAAACATAAGCATATTTGCAAAAAACGAGTTAGGCAGCACATTACTGTCATCTAATTTATGCATATCAAATATCTTAAATGAAATATCCGAAAGAGCTGAAATACTGTTTTCTACTTCCTTTGTGAAGGAAATTACTACTTTATTTTTCTTCTTCGCCACTTGAACCTTATCTAATACTTCTTTAGTCTCTCCAGACTTTGATATTACTATTAATGTTTCCATGTCTTCTAGATTATTTTCAAAACTCCCCTTAGAATCTATTAATATGCTCTTTATCCCTACCCCAAGCAGCTTTTTGTTAAAGTATTCTCCAGTGATTTCAGAGTAGCCTCTTGCATAAATAAAAATATACTTTTTGGTTCCACTTGCTAATATTTCTATAAACCTTTTTACATTTTCCTCATCTGTATATTTAGATAAAAACTTAATATCAGTACCTATTAATGCTTCTGACTCTTCTATAATTCCCGTGCCACCACCATCTATTAGTGGTGTTATATTATAAATCATATCTATAAATCCTGTAAAACCTAATTTTTTTGAAAGTCTCATAATAGTTGATGTAGATGTGTAGTTTTCAGCAGCAACCCCTCTAACGCCAAGATCCATTACACTATCAATATTATTGATTATATATTCTAATACTTGTTCTTCTATCGGTGTGATTTTTTTATTATTAACAATTTTGCTTAGATCAACTTTCATTTTTAATCATCCTCTAATTATTATACGATTTCAATAGTTGCAATAACATTATTGTAATACATTACTATCTTATTATTCAATCTTAGCACACTATTATATATGTTGTCATAACTACTTTCTTGTTCTTATATTCTATTCAAATACTTTTATATGGCATTTGTAATATAATCTGCTTATAAATTGCTTATCCAAACGTAATACTTATTTTAGTATTCTTTTTTATGTCATTAGTATGGTTCTTATACCTCAATTACCTTATACAAAGTCTAAATTTCCATAATCTTATCTAGAAAAATATATACTGTATTGCTTGTCTATACAATATACACAACATTTAATTTATAAAAATTTTATTTTATCTACTTAGAATATAACTTCTTAATCTATATGTAATTATAGATATAGAAACATACTACTCGAAGTTTATTTATATTCTTAGTATCAAAATATGAAAAACATATTATTAACTTATATGAACGCTGGATATTCCTCACTGCGAAATTAGTCTATTTATATAATCCAAATCTAAAGTATTTTCAATAATATACTTAATCTTTTTCTCATGATAATTCTCCTACATAAGTAAAGAAATACTTAAAGTTCTTATTACTTTAAGTATTTCTTTTACTTATTATCTTATATTTATTGTAATGGCTTTATCATAATTGCTAATAGTAGGAAATTTTCTAGGATATGCTGTATCAGGGTTGTTAAAAGAAGTTCTTGGGATTATCGTTACACTTCTCATATCAGTTGTGTCAACAAAATAATTTAACATTATACTTTTATCAGATCCATGACCATCTGATTCCTTAATCTTATTTCCTTTATCATCCGTAAGTTCCCATGATGCCATATCTGTAGTATCACTAAAACTATCGATATCACTGCCTCCTGTAAATTCAATTCGGTATGGGAATATTTTTATATTGTGCACATATAGTTCATGGCCATCTATTACTAGAGTCTGATTAATATCCTTGGCTAAAATCGGCTTGTCTATTTGAGATGCGCCAATTGCAAAATTGAATTTCCAATTCCCTGTTACATACGAGTCAATATTGGATGTACTAGTTACCCCTATCCTATCATAATCTATTGAAATATTTAAATTTTGACTTGTATCTATATTGTCTAAGTAAATATGTGTCACTATATCACAAGTTCCATCATCGTTATGGATATAATCGTACTTAAATTTATTTGTTTCATTATTTATTATCTTTCCATTAATAGATATACTTGGTTTCAACTCTTGTGCATAATCACCTCTTTCTTTACTATCCAAATGTGTTGTAAAAGTAAGCATATGAGTATCTGCATAACAATCAGATAGAGTAACCTTAATTCCCTTATCTTCAACAGTTTTTCCAATCACTATTTTAGATTTTTCAGGTATTGAATAATTTTCTTTTTCTGAAACAGAATTTCCGCTAGCATCTTGAATTGCAGATGTGTTATTAACTACTGCAGCACTAGAATATTGGCAATTACCTGCAGTAATTACTGAAATAAGTGCAATTGCTCCAATAAGTAAACTTTTAGATTTTTTATTGCGAAAACCTAATTTTATTTTTTTCATTATCTTATTCCTCCCACATAACTTTTCATTTTTTTGATATCACTGCAAGTCCACTTTTAATAATAATTAAAAGTGATCTTTTGCTATCATTCGTTTTTTATGGACAGCCTCCTTTCTTATTGTAAATAATATTAAATTATACTCCTAATTGCTATTTCATACAAATAATTACATATATTGAAATAGCTTGTTGGTAGATTTGAGAGAAAAACACTATCTCTTATCTCTTGATTCCTCATCTCTTTTACATTTATAAATCCAAATTCTTTGATATAGGATGCTAGCATTTAATATCAAGTATTAGCGTATATATGCACTAAACTCCTAAAATATTTATCTATATTTTTTTGACTTTCCTTTTAAGAATCAGTATGAAAACTTTTGTTCATTTTTTTGTTTAATTTCTTATTATTTTTTGCTTATCAAAATAAAATAGTACAACTACAGTACAATTTTAAGCTCTATTTCTTTTTCGCCTAACATGATTTTTATTTCCTCTACTTAATTTAATATTTACTTTGAGTATTTTTATTTTAGTTCCTCTAGTTGTTCCTTTTTATATAATTTCATCATCGTTAGTACCTCTTCAAAATAGAAAAAGGAATACTCAAAGTTCCTATTACTCTAAGTATTCCTTTTATTCCAAGTTTCTCAATTCCATCATTCAGAATTAGAAATATGTACTGGCCCTCAAAGTTACGTGTCTCCTTAACGATATTACTTAACTCCATTAAATCAATATTTTCTAATTTATCATGAATTTTAAAAATTGGCATATGATATACCTTATTTATAATTAACTTAACATGAACTAAATAAAAACAAGTGATCATTGCTTTCTTTATTCCAGTTCCAGGCTTTCCATTAATTCCAATTATCTTAACAGGAATTTCATCATCATTATATTTTAAATACAGTGGCAAATGGCTATCCTACTACTACATAAGTTAATTCTTTAAAATAATCATCTAAATTTTCTTTAATATCTTCCGTATCCTTAAATTAAAATATCTCGCTATATGCTTTCTAACAAGCACGGTTCCACCTGTATAAATGTAAGTTTCATAAGCTCCACCTTCTGATTAACTTAAAAATATCCTAGAAATCACTTGGTCTAGGTGCAGAAGGTCCAAGACCAATAGAACAAAGCCAATTCAGTACTACCTCATGCAGCACATTTATGTTGTCTACCTGGCAGTGTTCTAATCCGCCAAGTCTTCTATCCTCTATGGCGAAGAACGTCTTGTTTTTCGAACCAGCCTGCTCGTAATTTTTAAGAGCTTGTGTTAGCGGATTGGGCTGAACCAATATCTCTTCCGCACCGTGCATCACAAGAAGTGGGCATTCTATCTGGTGAAGCACGCCCTCAAGATTGTAGGCAAAACGAGGATTTCCAGCAAAGTCATCCAAGCTTCTTGCACCCAAAATTCTCATGCCGTGAGCAGCTAAACTTGGTGGCATCCATTTTAGCATTGCCTCCCAGTCGAACGCGTGGGTTCCTCCGTCAGAGATGACGGCAGCAATCCTGTTGTCGAATGCAGCAAATCTAAGGGAGTCATATGCCGCAAAACTCTCACCATGAACAATAATCTTGTTAGGATCCACTTCCGGTCTAGTTAGAAGAAAGTCAATTGCTCTTGAATGAAAAGCCTCGCTGTCAGCTCTTCTGCCCTTTCCTTTTTCGTACATTGAAAGACCAGTTCCAGGCTGATCATAGACCATAAAGTTATATCCACACGAAATAAAGGCAGGTCCTAACCAGAAATAGTTCTCAATTGACCACTCATCACCACCATTGAGGGCCAAAATTGTGGGCTTCGGACCTTTTATCCAAGGAGGTGAGAAAAAGTACCCATCCAACTTGACATCCTCATAATCTACTTGGATTTTCTCTGGTTTTACATCAAAGTACTTTCCAGCAGCTTCAAAGAGTTCATTTACTTTCCTAAATATACGGAGTTTCTCGGCATCATTATCCATCACAGCATATTCAGCGATTCGGTGGTAATTGCAAGCACGAATGTAACAGTTACGTGCTGTATACCAGTTTCCAACCGCTTCTGCCTCCTTACCATGCCTTTCCAAAGCATCTGCTGTTATGAGCCATTCCCTATGCCATGTTTCCTTATCATTTGGATCTATTTTTTTGCATGCTTCATAAATTTCGGTGACGTCAGCAGCACCAAGACTTGCCAAACCTAGAGCTTTAGTTACTTGATATGACATCATATAGTTGTTTGGCCAACGGCTAAATTCAATTGACATTGCAGTATCCTCCTTCTCTAGTTATATTTATTACTTCCATCCTTCTCTGATTAAGCATAAGAGTACATGTTTCGAAATAGCGGCACCTATCTATGTCCGTGCCACGAACTTGATTCTCTACCATATCATTTCCTCCTATCAATTTACTTGTAGTTTTTAAGCTACAAGTAAATTTTACGATATAAAAATAAAGCTGCCCTAAAAGGAAAATAAATCTTTATAAAGAGAATGTAAAAAATTATAAAGTATTAGGAAGCAAAAAAGCCACTGCCGGTGTTCTCTACGTTCAACCAACAGTGACCTTTAATTTATTTTAGAGAAATAAAATTAGTATTGTACAAGTGGAAGGCTGAACTTTATACCCAGGCCACCATATTCAGAAGAATATGCATAGATTTCTCCACCATGATATTCAATAATTGATTTACAGCTTGCTAGTCCAAGTCCTATCCCACCATTTTCAATTTGCCTGGATTTATCCACAGTGAAAAATTTAAGAAATAGTGAAGATATATCCTTATCCGGTACTCCAATCCCATTATCCTCAATTTCAAAATAGGCATAAGCCCCTTGTGAGTATCCAGTCATATACACTTTCAACTCATTTTTTCCTCCATATCTTACAACATTACTGAATAGATTACCAAAGACTCGACCTATCATAATCTCATTGACCATAAGCATCATATTTTCCTTAAATAAATGTTTGTAAATAAGCTCATAGTCAAATCCTGATAGCTCATGTTCATATTCTAGGGCAATGTTCTCAAATAATTTTGATGCATTAACGGGTTTCACGGTCATGGATTCTAAATTCAGTTTCTCTTTGATGAAGCTTACAAAGTCGTTGATAAGTTCAGCCATATATTTTGACTTTTTTTGAATCAACTCATAATATTCCTGCTTTTCATTTTCTGGTAGACCCTTTTGCATGGCTAACAGTTCAGCAAAACCATTAATAGATGTTAATGGCGCTTTTAGATCATGAGCAATGGCAGCAATCATATCCATTTGCTCTTTATGTGCTAGTTGGAGCCTCTTTTCCATATTATTAAAATGATTATAAAGGTCTCCAATTTCATCATTACTCCTTAGCGCAAGTGGCGGCAATGGATGCACAATATTTATTCTTTCTAGTCTGGAATTAAGTAATCTTATTGGTTCTTCTATACAAAAATGGATATACATAATTAAAATAATAAAGATGAAACAGGCAATAGCAAATATGGGAAGGAGTAATACTATATATGATGGATCCAGTAATGAACTAGATATAGGTGAATATTCTGCAAAGATAAACTTCAAATAGATTCCAATTGAAGCCATAAAAACTATAAACATAACCAGAAATAGTAAAGGAAGCTTTATTTTCAGTTTCATATTATCACTCTCTTTCCTTGTACTTATATCCAATTCCCCAAATTGTTTTAATAAAATCATATTCAGGACCAAGTTTCTTACGGATATTTTTTATATGAACCGTTACAGTATTTAATTCTCCGTATTCGTCTCCCCAGACATATTCATATATCCGCTCACGAGTCAATACATTATTGGGGTTATGCATGAGCATGGACAATATTTGAAATTCCTTTGTTGATAAGTTAAGCTTTTTGTTATTTAGAAATGCTTCAAAAGTCTTATCATTCAAAATGAGAGGAGAATCAATCTTTTCTCTATTTGGACTAAGTTCATTCCACTCTTTAAACAGCCTGTCGACTTTCCTGAAGTTGGCCCTTATCCTGGAATTAAGCTCCTGAATACTAAAGGGCTTTGTCATATAATCATCTGCCCCTATTTCGAGCCCAACGATTTTATCAATATCCTTATCCCGGGCGCTTAAAAACAGAATTGGAGCATTATAAGATTTTCTGATGCTTCTGCAGACATCAAGGCCATCCATATCAGGCATCATTATATCAAGAATGATGAAATCAATATTATTTTCTTTCAATACACATAAGGCTTCTTTCCCAGAATATGCCGAAATAGTTTCAAATCCTTCATAGCTTAAACTCTTTGTTATAAGTTTTACTATATCTTTATCGTCATCTATAACTAATATCTTTTTTTGCACTTTTGCACCTCCGATCTGCTTCAATAAACGTTCTCTTCTACAGGCCTTCCACACAATACTATCTCATTTATGATTATCAAGGATGATAAATTTAATGCCTTTTCAGAAGTAGTATTTAACGAAAGTGAAATCTTATTATGATTATCTGCTCTTGTTATAATTGTTCCAATTCATTTGCGAATGTCATTTTTCTCATTTGAATCAACATAATTCCACCATAATATATTGATATAAACACCAATAAATACAATGACTGATACAGTTAATGAGCCGAGGATCACTTATATATATTTCAGGGATTTTCAAATAAAGTACCATAGTACCCTATACGAAAAAAGTATAGCACTCTTTTTTTTAATATTCAATTAGATACTTATTTTATTTCATGGTGCCAAAAAAGTAATAAATTCTTAAGTAAAAAATATATAGAATCATAGAAATATGTTATAACAAACTAATTCTTAAAATAATTCATCATTATTCCCCCATATCTGTATATATTTTTATTAATCATATTACACTTAAGTACTTTTGTATGGCGTTTATATAGATATCCAATCATAATTTATTTGATATGTCTTAAATTTATAGTGTAATATTCTTTTTTATGCTGTTCATATGACATTTGTACTACTATTACCATATAATCTTTAATAGAACAAGAATATTAAAAAATAATTGTATTGCTTGTATATGCAATATATACAAAACTTCACATAAAATAAAGCACCTATATTTCTATAGATGCTTTTATAACCTACGATTTCTGGATTCGATTAAATCATTTCCCTCTTAGTATTTGTTTCCCTCTAACCACTAGCATTCAAGCCATTTTATCAGTTCTATTACAGCTTAGTATTTTCTATAATTTGTGCAATGCACTGCACCATTATTGCACCATTGATTTAATATTTGTTTAGCAAGAACATACCTTTCTTATTATAATAATGCAAAAAAACTGCAGCTTATTTATTCAATTAGCTACAGGCTTTTATGATAATCCCAACGGGATACTTCAAGCATATTCAACTATGTTCATCTATATTGATTTACTATTGTTATTCTAAAAATAGTTTCCATATTGCAATCATTTTGCAAAAATGTTAAAATAGTTTCCATAAAGAAACTACTTTTATAAATATTAAGGAGATACTTACTTTATGAACAAACAATTATATACTTCTAAATTAGAAGAGGGATTATCGAGACTTCAATGTGAACTTGTTGCCGAAAGGAATACGATAAATACAGAGAATATTTCTTGGTTTCAATATGATTTATTAGAATCCTTATATCACACAAATGGAAGTCGCCCTGCAGAATTAAGCATTAACTTAGGTGTTTCACGGTCTAAAATATCTAAGGGATTAAAAGCTCTTAAAGATATGGGATATGTAAAACAAGAAAAAAGCGATTCCGATGCAAGGGCACTTTGGACAGTATTAACAGATAAAGGTTTCAAATTTTTAAAAGAAATAAAAAAAGGTCATGAACATTTAGCTGAAATTGCATCCTCTGCCTTAACTCCAAGTGAACAAAAACTTTTTGCTGAGCTATGCCTAAAAGTGAGCAGTGTTTTTGAAGAAAGAAGGCGCTAATATGTCAAAAGAAATGATTGAAATCTTCCATGCAAATGAAAATAATCTTAAGGATATATCTATAAATATACCTAAGAAGAAAATCACAATAATTACAGGTTTATCTGGTTCAGGGAAGTCTTCTCTAATCTTCGATACCCTAGCTGCTGAATCTCAAAGGATGTTAAATGATACATATTCCGCTTATGTTCAACAATTATTACCTCACTATGGCAGACCTAATGTTGAAAAAATCAACAATCTTCCTGTTTCTATAATTATAGACCAGAAGAAAATAGGTGGAAATCCACGTTCAACAGTTGGTACCGTCACTGATATATATACCTTACTGCGCCTTCTATTTTCTAGAATAGGGAAACCTTTTGTTGGCTACTCAATGAATTTTTCTTTTAATAATACAAATGGTATGTGTACTTATTGCCAAGGATTAGGAGTAATTAAAGATATTGATATTCATAAATTAATAGACTTTGACAAAAGCTTAAATGATGGTGCTATTAAGTTTCCAACATTTCAACCCGGAGGCTGGAGATTAAGCCGTTATACAGAGTCTGGTTATTTTGATATTGAAAAACCAATTAAAGATTACTCAGATTTAGAACTTAATACTCTACTTTATGAAGAAGAAAAAGCTCCTGATAATCCTACAAGTAATTGGCATAAGACAGCAAAATATATTGGCCTTATTCCAAGAATCAGAAACTCATTCTTAGAAAAAGATCAAAAGCAATATAAAAAAGAGCTTGAGCAGCTTGTTGATGAACAAATCTGTCCTCATTGTAATGGAAAACGTCTTAATGATACTATTTTGTCCTGCAAAATCAATGAAAAGTCAATTGGTGATTGTACTGATATGTCAATAAGTGAATTGAAGTCTTTTCTTCAATTAGTCCATGAGCAAAAAGTTCAAACAGTTATTGATGATATTCTCAAGCGTTTACGTACATTAGAAGAAGTGGGATTAAATTATCTTACATTGAATCGTACAACTAATACTTTATCTGGTGGTGAATCTCAGCGAATTAAAATGTCAAAACATTTAAACAGCAGTCTGAGTGATGTTCTCTATATATTCGATGAACCTAGCATTGGATTACATCCTCATGATATAACTGGTATAAATAAGATATTCAAAGGGCTTAAAGAAAAAGGAAATACAGTTATAATTGTGGAACATGATCCTGATGTAATAAATATAGCAGATCACATTATTGACATGGGGCCTGAATCAGGAGTTAAAGGTGGAGAAATTACTTTTGAAGGTACATATAAGCAGCTCTTAAATAGTGATACTACCACTGGAAATGCTTTATGTAATAAACATGAAATAATTACAGAAAATAAGGAGCTTCACGAATTCTACGAGCTTAATAATGCAAATATGTTTAATTTGAAAAATATTTCTATAAAAATACCTAGAAATGCCTTAACAGTTGTAACTGGAGTAGCCGGTTCAGGTAAAAGTACATTGATTACACGTCTTTTCCTTGACAAGTATCCAAACAGCATACTCTTAGACCAAAAAAGAGTCCATACCTCTTCTCGCTCAATACTCGCAACATACATGGGCTTTTTTGATAAAATTAGAGCTATCTTTGGTAAAGCAAATAGTAAATCACCTTCACTATTCAGCTTTATTGGAGAAGGTGCATGTCCTTTGTGTAAAGGAAAAGGTATAATAAAAACAGATTTAGCTTTTATGGATGATGTTGAAGAAACTTGCGAATTATGTGATGGAACAAGATACAAACAAGAAATATTAAATTATAAGTACAGTTCATATACAATAAGTGATATCCTTAACCTCTCTGTTGATGAAGCTTTGGCAGTCTTTATTGACAAAGAGCTAAATAAAATATTGTATACTATTTCTGAAGTAAATCTAGGGTATATTAAACTCGGTCAATCTCTTGACACAATGTCAGGTGGAGAACTTCAAAGATTAAAAATTGCTGTAACTCTTTTAAATAACGCTGGGGAAATTTACATATTGGATGAACCAAGCACAGGCTTGCATGAGTCAGATATAAAGAAATTGATACAGTTATTTAATAAATTAATTAATAAAGGAAAAACAGTTATAATATTAGAACATAATTTAAGTATAATGTGCCAAGCTGACTGGATTATTGATTTAGGTCCACTAGGGGGCTTTAATGGAGGAGAACTTGTATATATGGGATATCCTAGTGGCATTACAAAATGTTCTTCATCTTTTACAGGAAAAAGATTATTGGAATATATATCTTAAAATATATATTAAGTAAGATAACTGTATATTTTATTTAATTTTAGGTATTTTTTAGTATTAAATAAATTTATTAAACTATACTTATATTATGATACTTTATTAATAGCATAAGTGCCTTAATCATTAGTTATTCTAGTATTAAAGGCACTCTACTTACAAATTTACTTATACATATATAAATTTATCACTTATTCTTAATGATAAATTATTAATACTAACTTGTATAATGTATTAAATATTATTACCGTTGAAAAAATCTCCATTGTTTCCTTCTTTATCGTCAAAGCTTTAATTGCAATTCTTTTATGGTCTTTCTTATACTTATCAATGGCATATTCTTATTAAATCAAGTATACTTATCCTTTAGTTATGATATTGTTCACCCTCCATTATCCCAAACCTATTTCGTATTTACTTTAGATAAAACTCATTAATGAAATCTATTTTTCTTCATATAATTTAATCCATCAAAGCCAATTGGAGAGCTACAGTAAGCCTTGGATACACAAATGGTAAAAAGGACGTTGAAAGAAAGCAAGGCTTTAAAACTAAAAAAGAAGCTTAAGCATGGGTTACTGGAATCTTATCAAAAAGAAATAAATGATTTATTGCTCCAACTGAAGGTAATACCTTATTTAAGGATTATATATTAAAATGGTTTGACGAATATAAATCTAAACACATAAGCATAAATACCAAGCACAAATTATAAGTCAAGAATTGATACTCACATAGTGCCAAAATTGGGCGGATACAAGTTAAATAAAATCACTAATGCAATCATTCAAGATTTTTATAATAGCCTTATAGGAGAAGGCCTCAAGCCTTCCAGTGTAAAAAAAATCATGGAAACTGTGAATGGTGTTTTAAAATATACTCAAAAAAGTAAGTTAATATATAACCTACCTACTGACATAGAAAAGCAGCCTATGAATAAGCCTAAAGTCGAGTTTTGGACTAAAGAGGAAATTGATTTTTATTTAGATAAGATTCACGATTCATACCTCTACACACAAATTTTAATAGAAATATTTACTGGCTTGCGTGTTGGAGAGCTCTGTGGAATAAGATGGTATGATATTGATTTCGAAGATAGGTATCTAACTGTTAATAATCAGGTTATTTATGATAGAGAATTAAAAATATTGGTATTTTCAGAGATATTAAAGACTGATACAAGCCATAGAAAGATAACTCTACCTAAAATATTAACTGATTATTTAAAATCAATTAAATGTGATGCACTTGATACTGATTTTGTAGTATTAGATCGTGAAGGTTCAATGTGTAATCCTAGAAACCTATCAATGAATTTCACTAAATCTATACACAAATATAGAAAATCTATTGATGATTTAAAAAGAGAAGGTGAAAATATTCCTCAAAATTACATGCAGCTCAAACAAATAACATTTCACGCTCTTAGGCATACTCATGCCACATTATTAATATTCAATGGCGAAAATATAAAGGTCATATCAGAAAGACTTGGTCATAAAAATATATCTACTACATTAGATACTTATACTCATGTTATGGAAGATATGAAAAATAGTACTGCAGATTTACTTGATAATATTTTTAGATATATACCTAGTACAACATAGTACAAAAAAGCTGAATGAAAAATTTAGTACAATTTATAGTACAACTTTTTGCATAAAAAAGGCTTAACCATTGCAGTTAAGCCATTCTTCTTTGTACTTTGGTACTCCCAGCGGGAATCGAACCCACATCTATCCCTTAGGAGGGGATTGTTCTATCCATTTAACTATAGGAGCATAATATTTAAATATCCTTTTTTGTTTAATTTGTACTTATAAATTTTATTACAATTATTTGTCATTGTCAAATTAATAATTTATTTTTACATAAAAAAATAAATTATATTAGATATTAAAGGTCTGATTAATAACTTTTAAAAAAACAAATTTTTTTATAAATACTTGATAAAACACAAATATTATAACTTATTCTTCTTCTAGCTCCATATGAACTTCTAAACTAATAAGCAAAAAATCTGAATGTACTAGGCCAAAACTGTAAAAATAAAGCTTAAATACCCTCTATATGTATTTAAGCCTTATAATTTTAAATTGTTTTAACTTTATATTTCTTATTAACTCTAACTCTAAATATATCTACAATTTTGGTTATCAGAGGACTGGATGCTATTATTACTGCTAGCGATATGAGCCAATGACTTAATTGTATTTTAGTTAAACTAAATATATATCTTCCTATTGGTGTTAAGAACCCTAACACTATTATCCCAAACATAGATAAACACATTATCGTTTTAAACTTAGTTAACGGTCTTGCCACTCTAAGCAATACCACCATACTAATTCCAGAAAACATTAGTACTGCTAAAGTTCTACTGTAATCCATTGGGAGATTCATTTGTATTGATATAATAAATGTTATAAGTATAAATATAGCAAGTAATATCCCGTTAGGAATACTAACAGTTAATATTCTTGTTAAAAATCCCTTTTTAACTCCACCCGTGCTAGGCAATAACGCTAAAAAGAATGATGGAATTCCTATAGCGCAACTTCCCACTAATGACAACTGTATTGGAAGTATTGGATACTCTATAAATAATATAGAACATACGAATGATAAAATTATGCAAAATACAGTTTTGGATAAAAATAATTCTGATACCCTCTCCAAATTATTAATTTGCTTTCTTCCCTCTTCAAGAACTTTAGGAAGCGCAGTGAAATCAGATTTCATTAATACTAATTGGGCTACAGCCTTTGTTGCATCAGAGCCATTTGCCATTGCAATGCCGCAATCAGATGATTTTAAAGCAAGTACATCATTTACTCCGTCACCTGTCATTGCAACAGTATGCCCCATCTCCTGAAGAGCTAAAACAATTCTTTTCTTTTGATGCGGAGTAACTCTTCCAAAAACAGTCATCTCCTGGATCAAATTCTTCAATTTTTCATTATCCTCTGGCAACTCTCTTGCATCCACATATTTCTCCCAGCCACTTACGCCTGCTCTTCTTGCGACCTCTGAAACAGTAATAGGACTGTCTCCAGAAATAATCTTCACCCCTACGCCTTGACTATCAAAGTACTTTAATACATCAGGTGCTGCTTCTCTTATGATATCCTCAATTAGCAATAGTGCTACACTTTCTATCTTACCTTCCAATTTTTCATTCAAATTATTATGAAGATTTGCTAGTAATAAAATTCTTTTTCCTTTTCTAGCTTCTTCTTTAACTATTTCTTCTATTAACTGATATTCCTTACCCAATATTATTTCCGGTGCGCCAAGTACCCATGTCCCAAGCTTTTCAAAAGTAGCTCCACTCCATTTTCTTTTAGATGAGAAAGCAATTTTGTCTAAAACTTTGATTTCCTTATCATATTCCTTATATTTTTCTAATATAGCTTTCTGAGTTGGATTATTACTTGGTAAATTATTTATTAATGCTGCTAATACATTATCTATATCTTCAGAACTTTTAGAACTAATATTCTTCACTTCTGACAATCTTAACTCTCCTTGAGTCAAAGTTCCTGTCTTATCTAAACAAAGTACATCAACTCTTGCTAAGACTTCTGTAGCACTCAACTCTTGAACTAAAGTATCATATTTAGATAATTTTATAATTGACACTATAAATGTGGCACTCGTTAGTAATACTAATCCCTCTGGTATCATTCCTACAATTCCTGATACTGCTCCTATTAATGCATCCTGCCACGTATTCCCTGGTATTCTTAGTTGAGTTACTATTAATAATGCAGATAGAGGAGGTACAATCCATATTATTACTCTAAAAATTTTATCTATTGCTGCTTGTAGCTCTGAATTTATTATTTTAAATTGCTTAGCTTCCTCAGCAAGAGTAGACGAATATGTTTCTTTACCTACTTTTGTAACAATCGCATATCCCTCTCCAGATACTACGAAACTTCCAGATAGCAATGTCTCTTTGTAATTTTTAGATATTGCATCAGCTTCTCCTGTTAACATAGACTCATCTATTTCTAATCCGTTACTATGCAAAACTTCTCCATCAGCCAATACCTGCATGCCGGTTTCCAGATAAATCACATCATCCAATACAATTTCTTCTATTGCAATCTCCTTTATTTCACCATTTCTAAGAACTTTTGCATGTGCAGAACTTATGACTGATAACTTTTCTAATGTGCGCTTAGCTTTAATTTCTTGAACCACTCCAATTAATGTATTCACTATTATAACGCCCACAAATATAGCATTCTTAGGTGATCCTGCTAGAATAATTATTGCTGCAAGTACAAAGTTTATTGCATTAAACCTTGTAAACAAATTAGCTCTTATTATTTGAGGCATAGTTCTTGATGGTGTTTTCGGAATGTGATTTACTTTTCCTTCTTTAATTCTCTGCTTAACTTCTTCAGATGTTAAGCCAATTATAGTTTCAGCATCTTTCTCCTTCATATTCAAAGTATTATTATTTAAATTCATCAAATTTCTCCTGCCTATGTAAATTATTTGCTATACTATTTCATAGAATTATCATTGTCTTATATATTATACATTTTTTAATATTATTTTACCCTAATTATTTACTTAATTTTAAATTAATTTTATTGAATTTTTAATAGGTATGTAATCTATTTAGTCTTTCAATCTATTAATTTTTATACTATACTGATTAGTGTAAAAATTAATAGATTAAGGGTGTGTAATTTTTAATGTTAAGAACTATCTATTTTTATCTCGGATTAATAATAAGTCTTATATTTTCATCTATTTATAGAATTAGAATAAAAATCTTAACCAATAAAGGCGATATTGAAGGAAGAAAATATTTCATTCATAAAGTAAGCCATTCTTGGGGAAAATTTATAATGAAAATATCAGGTGCAAAAATTAATGTTATCGGCTTAGATAATCTTCCAAAAGATCAAACTGTATTATTTGTATCTAATCACCAAAGTAACTTTGATATTCCATTGCTTCTAAGCTGCATAGACATTCCAAAAGGATTTATTGCAAAAAAGGAGCTTGAAAAACTACCTCTTATTAGTACTTGGATGAAATATATAAATTGCATTTTTATGGATAGAGATAACTTAAGAAAATCCGCTGAATCAATAGTTGAAGGCGTTAATTTATTAAAGTCTGGTTATTCAATGGTAATATTCCCAGAGGGCACTAGAAGCAAAGGTAAGTCTGTAGATGAGTTTAAAAGTGGAAGCTTTAAGTTGGCTACAAAATCTAAATGTCCTATAGTTCCACTAACCATAAATGGGACATATAAGCTTATGGAAGAAAATAATAATGCAATAAAAAGTTCTGATATAGAATTAGTGATACATCCTCTAATAGATGTTGCTGCTCTAAACAAAGACGAGCTAGAAAAACTCCCTGAAACTGTTCATTCTATCATATCTAGTGCTTGCAAGCTACACTAATATAAAAAGCGAGTTGCCTTAAATTAGGCAGCTTATTTTTATGCATCAATTTAAGTATATTTTATACTAAATGCTGCTAATAATATATTTAGATTATAATATCTTTTGACATGAATTTATCTATTGTGTTATAATGAATTCATTTGACTTATATATAAAACTTTAATATAAGTTATCGAAACAAAAATAACTAATTTTGAAACAAAGAAACGAGGATATTTAATGAATGATAATCAATTTGCTACATTAGGTCTTAAAGAGAGTATTGTTAAGGCAATATCAGACCTTGGTTTTACAAAACCATCTCAAATACAAGAACAAAGTATCCCTGTAACACTTAGTGGCGCTGATTTAATAGGTCAGGCACAAACTGGTACCGGAAAAACTGCAGCTTACAGCTTACCAATTATCACCAAGATGAGTGATAATAGAGGAATCAAATCTCTTATTTTAGCACCAACAAGAGAACTTGCTGTTCAAGTTAATGAGGAGATACAAAGACTTTCTAAATATGAGAAAATTGTAACTCTAGCTGTTTATGGTGGAGATTCAATCGACAGACAAATCAGAGCACTAAGAAAAGGTGATGTCGATATTGTAGTTGGAACACCTGGTAGAATATTAGATCTTGTAAAAAGAAAATGCCTTCATTTAGAAAGTATAGAATTTCTAGTACTAGATGAAGCTGACGAAATGCTTAACATGGGATTCATCGATGATATTCAAGAAATTCTTAGTCATACACCATCTGAAAGACAAACTTTATTATTTTCAGCAACAATGCCTGATCCAATAGCAAAGTTGGCTAAAAAGTATATGAAACCAGATGCTAAACTTGTTAGTATTAAGAGGAGTTCATTAACTGTATCTAAAATTGAGCAAAGTTATTTTATGATTAATAATAAGCATAGATTAGAAGCTCTTTGTAGGTTACTTGATCTAGATAATCCTAGTTCGGCTATAATATTCTGTAGAACTAAAAGAGGCGTTGATGAGCTTGTACAAGAGCTACAATCAAAAGGTTATATGGTTGAAGGTATGCATGGAGATATGACACAAGCTCACAGATTAACTACTTTAAATAAATTTAAAGAAGGTACACTAAATCTATTAATAGCTACTGATGTTGCTGCTAGAGGTATAGATGTAGAAGGTGTGACTCATGTATTTAACTATGATTTACCTCAAGATGTAGAATCATATGTTCACAGAATTGGTAGAACTGGTAGAGCAAATAAAAGCGGTACAGCTTATTCTTTAGTAACTCCAAAGGATTTTTCAATGCTTAAACAAATTCAAAATGTTACTAAAAGTTCAATCACACAAAAGCCAGTTCCAACTGCAGAAGAAATTAATAATAAAAAATTTAAGGACATGATGTCAGAGGTTGAGAGTACTATTAAAGCTGGTGATCTTACTAAGTTTATACCAAGTGCAATAGAATTGACTGAATCTTATGATGCAGTATCAGTTATTTCAGCTCTAATGAAAATGAAGTTTGAAAATGAAATTGTATTTGATTACAGTTCAAACAAATTAGAAGCTCCTAAAAAAGAAGATGTTCGTTTATTTTTCTCTGTCGGCAAAAGAGACGGTTTGACTCCAAAAGTATTAATTAATTATATTAAAGATATGACAAAAGTTAATGCTTCAGCAATTGGTCAAATAGACCTTATGGAAAACTTCTCATTTGTAACTGTTGATGAGTCTATATCTTCTAAAATATTAAAAAATTGTCCTGGTGGAAAAATTAATAAGAAGAAGGTTAATGTTGAAGTTGCTAATAAGCGTAAGAGATAATAAAACTTTTTATTCTTAATACTCTTACTTAAGGGAAGATTTAAATTTAGGTATAATGCCTAGAGCTTATCCTCCCTTTTTTGCTTTTATTATAAAAATAACTACTCTAAAAATAACATTAAAACATTTCATGCTATTCCTTATACATTACTGTATATCCGCATCATCTTGATAAGAATCCACATCTATTATATTCGATGTATTTTCTAACGAATACTTTTTCTGCATTATTATACTAAGAACTCCATTATCAATACTTTTAAGTATCTGATTTGTGTCTATATCCTCAATATCATTAAATTTTTTATTATAAGCCTTCTTAACAAGAGCAGTATTAGAAAATATCCCAAATCCACTTTTTTTGATTTCTAATCTATTTAAGTTTATATCTAGTATTCCTGGATCATATCTTATGCTTAACTCTCTAAGATCAATACCTTTTAGATCTATAGTTAGATGATACATATCATCATACCGATTAAGTTTTATAAAATTATTATATTCTTCTCTATTTCCTTCATCAGAAGAAATATCCTCATTATTTTTAGCAAATTCATTTATATCAAAGTTATCTAAAAATGAATTCATAATTCCACTTATCTTTTCTATATTGTTTGTATTAAAAACATTATCAAATCCAAAAGTAAAAATTTTAAACATATCTTCCTCCCAATATATTTCTTAACACTTATATAATATTTATAAACTTCCAATTTGTTTAAATCATTTATCTTAATTTTAGTTGTATTTTTAAACTTTAATTAGTGTATCAATTCTAAATATTACTCAATTTTTTCAAGTGTATAATATCATTACTTTTTAATACTCTATTAATCCAAAGCGTTTCTTTTTTCAATATATATCAATACACTATTGAATAATCTCATATAAGATATTACAATATTTATTATATATAGGAGGATACTATAATGAAGCGTATTGATAAGATTTATAACTATATTTTAAAAAATTCTAAGAACTTTAATAAAGATAAATTTTTAGATCAAAAGGGGTTTAGTGCCCAAGAAATTGGCGAAAAATTAGATATATTAAGGAATAATGTTTCAAAAGAGCTTAATATTCTCTGTAGAGAAAAGAAAATTATTAAAATAAAAAATAGGCCAGTTATGTATTTTGATAGAAGTTGCCTTGAAAATATACTATCTATAAAGCTACCTGAAGATTTAGAGGAAATATTAGATGTTAATATATTACTTTCTTCTCCTTCAAATGCATTTACTGAGAATAAGTCACCTTTTAACTATTTAATTGGTGCTAATACAAGTTTAAAAAATCAAATTGAACAAGCCAAAGCAGCACTGATGTACCCACCAAACGGATTGCATACATTAATAATTGGTGGTACAGGCGTTGGCAAAAGTTTATTTGCTAACATAATGTATGAATACTCTAAATATATAAAAAGGCTCTCAAAAGATGCTCCTTTCGTTGTTTTTAATTGTGCTGATTATGCTAATAATCCACAACTTCTTCTATCGTATATTTTTGGACACATCAAAGGTTCCTTTATAGGTGCCGCTAAGGAGACAGATGGTATTGTTTCAAGAGCCGATGGAGGCATTTTACTCCTTGATGAAATACATAGATTACCACATGAAGCTCAAGAAATTGTATTTCACTTCATGGATACAGGAACTTACAATAAACTTGGCGAAACAGGTAGCACCCGAAGAGCTAGTATACTATTAATAGGTTCCACAACGGAAGATCCTAATTCCACATTACTTAATACTTTCATAAGAAAAATTCCAATAACTATAACTATTCCAAGTTTTGATGAAAGACCAATTGATGATCAAATTGAATTGATACACTATTTATTATCAAATGAAGCTCAAAGAGTTAACAAAACTATTAAAATTTCAGCTGAATCTATTGAAGCTTTAATAAGAAGTACATCTTACGGAAATGTTGGACAGCTTAAATTGAATATTCAATTAGCGTGTGGAAAAGGATTTTTAAACTGTATTAATACAGATGAATGTATTGATATAAATTTAAACTTATTCCCATCTAATATAAAAAACAAAATTTTAACTTTTAGCGCTAAAGGAAAAGTTAATGTAACAGAATGTGATACAATCCCTAACACAATTACAATTCAACCCGATGGTGATAAAACTTTCTTAGAAACTGATGATTATAAGCCACATTTTAATATTTATAACATTGTTGAGGACAAAACTTCTGCTCTTCATGAAGAAGGCATGAGCGATGATTATATAAAAGATTTTATAACTACTGACATCAATATTCATTTAAAGCAATTCTATGCTAGGCTTAAAAACGATACAAATCGTCGTGAAGTCTTATTAAAAATTGTCAATAAAGATATTGTTGAATTTGTTGAAGAGATCAAAGCTCTGGCAGAATCCAGATTAAATAGAAAATTAAATGAACGATTTATTTATGCAGTAAGCCTACATTTTAGCGCTCTGTTTAATAGAATTAAGAAAAGAAAGGTCTCTTTTTCATCACATATTGAGCTACAGTTATCTGTTAACAATAAAGAATATGATGTTGCAACTGAAATCCATCAGTTGACCCAAAAACGTTATAATATGACTATTCCTGCAATTGAGGTTGATTCTCTATCATTGCTTTTAGCTTCAATACAAGAATCCTCTCACCAAGAAAGGGTTGGGATAGTAGTTGCTTCTCATGGTTCGAGTGCAGCAACAAGTATGGTTGCTGTTGCTAGAAAGCTCTTTGATGTTGATAATATTTTAGCTGTAGATATACCTCTTGAAATGACGCCTTCTGATATATTACAAACTGTTATTGAAAAAGTTAAAATAGTCGATGAAGGTAAAGGCGTATTGCTTTTAGTAGATATGGGATCATTAAATAATTTGAGTGATGTTATAAATGAACATACTAACATTAATACTAAAAGTTTAGATATGGTATCAACACAATTAGTTCTAGAGGCTGTTAGAGCATGTTCCCTCTATAATACAAATCTAAACACCGTTTATTCTTATCTAATTAATGGTTTTAGAGGCTATGCAAATAACATTATTACTGAATACTAAACTTCATCCAATTCTGAATTTAGTATCAAAATAATCTTGTAAATATTAGATAATATATTATTTCTAAAATAAAGTGTATTAAAGAATTAATACACAGTATTGACTTTGTATAATTTTACTCTATTAAATACAATAGAACTGTATTCTTAATAGTATTGAATATTCTCTGACACACTAATGAGGCTGTTAATGCTCTATATTAGTATCCAAATAGTAATTAAAAGGTGGTAAAGTGGTGATTTCATTAATTGTAGGCATTTATAAAAATTTCTCAAAAAAGCCTATCAAATCAGCAAAAATGATTTTCGGTACTCAAAAATGTAGACATAGTTATATTAAAATCACGTGAGGATATAGATAATCTAGTTGGAACATATAATGATCTTATAAATTTAGAGGAAAAAGTTTCATATGATACTTTCAGTAACTAGGATTGACGACAGATCGATACATGACTATCTATCTATTGTTGGCTCAACATAAATAAAATTCCAAAGAATTATCTTATATAAGGATTATGTAGTAAAAAACGTGATTAGGAAAGTTTATTAACCAAATTCTAATCAACTATGTGGTCAATCTCACATAGTTGATTAGAATAAAAAAATGTAGTTAATCTACATTTTTTTAACAAATTTAATCACTTACATTCAGATAATTATTTATTTTTTCTTTTGAAATCAGTTATTTTTTCTTTAAACTTTCTTACTTCCTCTTTTGTCTTATTTATTTCTATATGATCTAAATTCCCTCTACCTAACCTATCTGAGAGGGAAACTAAGAAAATCTCATTTATATCTACATCTCTTAGCATGTCTCCTATATTTTGAAATTTCATATCTTTAGTTACAAATAAACTTTGCATATGCCATCTTACAAGCCCTCTTACTTCATCTATAAAATTTTCCTCCATATTAAAATATGTAAGAAATTTTCTAGCCATTTCAGCTCCTACACTGTCGTGGTTATAAGATGTTAGTCTTCCTTTTCTTAATTTAGTAGTAGGTTTTTTACCTATATCATGCAATAGAAGTGCCCACATAAATACTCTTTTATCTCTACTTCTTTCTCTATTTACTGCTCCTTGGTCAATGACCATCATTGTATGTATGAATACGTTTCCCTCCGGATGAAATTTAGGATTCTGATCAACATCTCGTAAGTCACTTATCATTGAAAATGGATAATTATCAAGATTATGATTTTTTAGTGCATTCTCTAAGTAAATAGATGGCTTATCATCGCTAATTAAACGCTCCTCAATATTTAAAAAAATTTCTTTTTCATTCATAATATACTCCTATTAGACATTTTCTACTGAACCAATAAACTTTATTTTAATTCAACAATATTAGTATATCTAATATCAAAATTATTAAACTCAAAAGTTTTTAAAAAGTCACTTTCAATATTAATACATTATTTATATATAGAAAATAGTAGGTAAATCTATATCAAAACAGATCAACCTACTATTTTCTATATATTTTATTCTTATTGCTTACTGCAAGTTAGATTCTATATTAATTGGTGAATACTTTATTTCTATAAAGCTGAATTTCCTCTCTCACCTGTTCTAATTCTTATAGCATCTGCAATATCAATTATAAATATTTTTCCGTCTCCAACTTCACCAGTCCTAGCAATTGAAGTAATAAGTTCAATTACATCTTCTACCTTATCATCTTCTACAACTATTTTAACTTCTATCTTTGGTAATACATTTGTTGTTATTTCAGTACCCCTATGATATTCCTTCCAGCCACGTTGTTGTCCACATCCCATAACTTGACTTATAGTAACACCATTTATATTTTTATTCTTTAATGCTTCTTTAACTTCTTCAAGCTTCGAAGGTCTTACAATAGCTTCTACTCTTTTCATAATATACTTCCTCCCTAATCATCTATATAATGTATAATATTATTTTAACAATATATATCTAAAAATTATACAACTAATTTTTATACAAATACTTTATCACAATATATACATTACACAATACTATAAAGTTTCATGGATATATTAATATTTAGTCTAATCCAGTAAACGCTGGGTATGCTGTTTCACCATGCTCAGCGACATCAAGACCATCAGCTTCTTCTGCACTTTCAACTCTAATAGTCATAAATAATTTCATAACTTTCAAGATAATAAATGTCATAACCGCTGCAAAAACTATTGTTATTGCTATACCTTCTATTTGAGCTATTAAAAGCTTAATATCTCCAAAGAAAAGACCATTCCATTGTGCTACAGAGTTTATTGCTGTTTGTCCAAATAGACCTGTTGCAATACCTCCCCAAACTCCTCCAATTCCATGACATCCAAAGGCATCTAATGCATCATCATATCCGAATTTAGATTTAACTGCAGTCATGAAGAAGAAGCATATTGGAGATACTATAGCGCCTATTATAATTGAACTCCAAAGGGGAACGAATCCAGCCGCCGGTGTTATTGCAACTAATCCTACAACAGCTCCTGTTGCAGCCCCGAGTATTGTTGGCTTTCCATGTTTTATTTTCTCAATTAGCATCCATGAAAGTAATGCTGACGCTGCCGCAGTATTTGTTGTCATGAAAGCATGAACTGCAAGTGGACCAGCATTTAATGCACTACCTGCATTGAATCCAAACCAACCAAACCAAAGTAATGCCGCTCCAAGAACTACAAATGGAATATTGTGTGGCTTATATGACATCATACCATATCCACGTCTTTTACCTAATACAATACAAGCTACAAGTCCTGAAACTCCTGAACTTATATGAACTACATCTCCACCAGCAAAATCAACTGCTCCTAAAGAGTTTATTAATCCACCTGAACCCCACACCATATGTGCTAGTGGGTAGTATACTAAAATTGACCACAATGCTATGAATATAAATAGTGCTGAGAATCTCATTCTTCCTACTAAAGATCCTGTTATAAGAGCCGGAGTGATTATTGCAAACATCATTTGAAATGCTGCAAAAAGCTCATGTGGTATAGTAGGTGCATACGATGAAGGATCTCCACCTACTCCATTAAATCCAAAAAAGTTAAGTCCTCCTATTACTCCTCCAATATTATCCCCAAATGCTAGTGAGTAGCCTATTAAAACCCACATTACAGATGCTAATCCACAAATAAAGAATGAAGACATTAACGTATTTAAAACATTTTTTCTACGAACCATTCCACCATAAAAGAATGCAAGTCCTGGTGTCATTAAAAGTACAAGTGCTGAACAAATCAATATAAAACTGCTATCGCCAAAATTAATTTCCATAAAAAATCCCCCTTAAATATAGTAAGTTTAAGATATAAATTGCTAATTAACATCTTGAAATTACTTAATTTTTTTCAAATAACTGTTAATAGAGAGATAACTGCGCACATTATCTAAAAATCAATTTAATAGTCTCTTAGAATTATAATTATAATTTTTATAAATGAAAAAAGGTGCTTGAGAAATATACTTACGAGTATATTTCTCAAACACCATTGTTCTTATTGATAGTATATTATCTCCATATAAAATTGTCAACATTTTTTTCAAAGGAGATTTAATTTTGTTTAACATCTAATCAAAAACACTTAATGTATTAATTATTATTTTTTTTATGTTTTCATGCTTAATTGGCATTTCCTCATTCGTTCCTATTAATTGAATCAAATTTACGAGATCTCTTAGCTTACTTATGTTATACCAATTTTGAGTAAGCTTATAATCTGAAAATTTATTATACTCATATTCAAATGCCTCAATTAATTTTCTATTAAAATATTCTTCATATCTAAAGAACTGTCCTATGTCTGCTAAAGGGTGCCCTGCTATTACGAACTCCCAATCTAATATACCTGCTAGCATTTTATTTTTTATTATTATATTAGTCCCCTGAAAATCGCCATGAACAAGCCTAGGATCCTTATCTAAATCTCTTAATGCTTTTTCATTCTTCCTAACTACGCGATTAATGTCATTTACAATAGTTTTTCCTAAACGCTTCTTAGCTATATCTCCCATGAAGCTTTCATACCATGAAACAAGTGGTGGTAGTTCTTCTCTTATATGTAAACATTCATCTAAAGCCCCAACCTTAGAAAACTTATAGCTATGTATTTTAGCTAAAGCCCTTGCAACGTTTCTAACAAAACTATCCTCCAAACTATAACCTTCTCTTATAGCCTGCCCTATAGTCTTTCCCTCAATATATTCATAAATGGCATATTCTCTGTTTCCAATATCCTCATCTTCACTTACTCTATATACTTCTGGTACGGGTACGAACTTAGAGTTTCTTAAAAAATTTAATAATTTAATTTCTTTCTTATAATCCTGCCCCTTTATAAAAAATATTTTTAATATATATTTTTTTTCTAGATTATTAGATTCAACAATATAATTTGTAGTCCTGCACCCAGAATCTATTGGTATAATATTATTAATATCACATTCTTTCAATATACCTTTAAATAATTTTTTAATCGTTGCACTACTAACTTCCAAAAATGGAAATGTCCTTTCCCATCTATATTCCATGCCTTACCTCTTTATTTATTCAACTTATTGCTTATAATCAAAATTAAATGAAAATATTCTTAAAAATTTTTTTTTATGAGTCCCATTACTTTTAAGTAAAATATTAAAATTTACGACAATATCTAAATAATATATTTTACTATTTCCTTGGGAATAATCCACTAGGATGCTTCTAATTCCTTTACATAATCATAAGCTTTCTCTATAGCTTCTGTTTTTGTTTCGTATATATGACTTACTCCAATTTTAACTACAAACCCCATCTTATTTAGTACTTTCATAGGTTGATTTTGTACATGTGTTAAGCAAAGTTTTATATTCAACTCATTACAATGTTTAAGTAACCTAGTTAATGCATCTATTGCAGATGCATCTATTGCGTGAGTATGTCTCATGTCTAAAATTACAACCCCCACTGAAGATTCAATTTCCTTCATTTTATCAAAAAACTCATTTACTACTCCAAAGAACATCGGACCATTTACTTGATATACTCGTATCCTTCCATCTGCTTTTTCTAGTACAGTATTAGTATCCTTATCGAAAACCTTCTCCTCTACCAAATCTCTAATTTCAGTAGTATCAGATACTCTCTTCATAAATAAAAACATAGTCATGATCATTCCAATTCCTATTGCTACAACCAAATCAAATATAACCGTACATGTAAATGTAAGTAATAATACAATAACATCACTTTTAGGTGCCTTTAATAATGATTTAAACACTTTCCATTGACTCATATTATAAGCAACTATTATCAAAATTGCTGAAAGTACGGACATTGGTATCATCCTTGCAAGTGGCATCAAAATTAACATAGTCGCTAACAATGTTATAGAATGTACCATCCCTGATATTGGACTTCTTCCATTTGATTTTACATTAGCAGCAGTCCTTGCAATCGCACCTGTAGCAGGTATTCCACCAAATATTCCACATGTAATATTAGCTAAACCTTGAGCTATGAGTTCCATATTTGAATCATGCTTATCTGATATCATTCCATCCGCTACGGTTGCTGATAATAGTGATTCTAGTGCTGCCAGTATAGCAATAGTAATAGATGGAGCAAATAATTTATTTATTACATCCATATTTATCTTAGGAAATATAGGCATTGGTAATGTTGATGATATCTCTTGAAATCTACTTCCTATAGTCTCTACTGGTATATTAAATATTTTCACAAAAATAGTAGCGACAATTAGCGCAATCATTGATCCAGGTATTGTCTTACTAACTTTAGGCCAAAATATCATTATAAAAATACAGCTTATACCTATTATTAGCGACCATGTATTTAACGTTCCTATATTGGTAAGATAACTTTTCCATTTTGCAAAAAACTCTGCTGGAACATTTTCAATTTTCAATGCTAAAAAATCTTTGACTTCAGTGGATACCAGCGTTACTGCTATACCAGCAGTAAATCCTATTGTTATTGTCTGGGGTATGTACTTAATTAATGAACCAAACTTTAAAATCCCCATTATTACTAATATAATTCCAGCCATTATCGTTGCTACAACAAGTCCACCTATACCATACTCTTGAATAATAGAATAAATTATAACGACAAATGCCGCTGTAGGTCCACCTATTTGAACTTTACTTCCACCTAAGAGCGAAATAATAAATCCTGCAAATATTGCTGTCGTAAGCCCTTTCTCTGGAGATACTCCCGATGATATTCCAAGTGCTATTGACAACGGTAATGCTATTACAGCTACAATAACGCCAGCTATAATATCCTTCATAACTTGCTCTCTAGTAATTTCCTTGTTCTTAATCATAGAAAAGAACTTAGGCATCATTTCTAATCACTTCCTTATTAAATTTGTCAGTCTCTATCTTACTCCTAAATGCTAGAGTAGTCAAAATAATCCCTTGTTATTACTACATTACTAGAATAATTTATAGAGAAATTAATAAAAAGTGATTTTTTATTGAAGCCAATTTATTTAACTTATAACAATTAACTATAATATAATTATACTTTTTTTATCTCAGTTATGTTAAATACTTAATATTTTATCTATCTTACTTTCTAATCCTTTTGTGATATTCATTAATGGCAATCTAACTTCATCAGAATCTATTATACCTAGTTTCTTTAGGCTGTACTTAAGAGGTGTTGGATTTGGTTCTGAAAATAATAGCGGTATCATTTTATATAGAGAATTCCATTTTTTTAGTGCAGCTTGATGATCATTAGCCTTAGCTAAGTTATATACCTTAATAAAATCTTTAGTATTTAAATGTGCTGATGCCATTATTCCGCCTTGTCCTCCAAGCATAAGCGTCGTATAAAAATACATATCTTCACCTGTTAAGATGGAAAAATCTTTTGGAGGATTCATTAATAGTTCAGTTGTTTGCTTCATGCTTCCACAGCAGTCTTTTATTCCTATTATGTTTTTTAACTGAGATAATACATGCACAGTTTCATTTTCAATATTAGCTCCAGTTCTATATGGTATATTATAAAGTACTATATCCAAATCAGTTGATTCTGATATACTTTTAAAGTGCTCATAAATACCTCTTTGATCTGGTCTCGAATAATATGGTGTAACTGATAGTATTCCATTCACTTTATGCTTTTCTACTAATTTTAGCTTTTTAATTACTTCACTTGTATTATTACCACCTAATCCTATGTATACTGGAACTCTATTCTTATTATATTCAACAGTTTTTTCTAAAATTTCTTCATATTCATTCTCTAGTATTGTAGGTGATTCTCCTGTAGTTGCAAGTGGTATAATTCCATTTACTCCTTCTTCTACGTAATGATTAATCATTCTTTCGTAAGATCTAAAATCTACCTTTCCATCTTTAAATGGTGTTAATAATGGTACTAGAACTCCTTCAACCTTTGCCAACTTTTCCAACTCCTCAAATCTATTTTATTAAATAAGAAAACCCGTTAGCATATATACCAACGGGTAGAGTTAACCGCATAAAACTTGTACAAAACTAAAACATAATAATATCATAACTATAACATTATTATCTATAGCTTCACCAAATCCTTGTAGCTCTCCACTTTCGTGACAGTTATGCATATATTTTATGCATACCCAGAAATAAATTTTTGCATAATCTAAATCTTCGGCTATAATACCTTTCTTTATTAGTCAACGTTTGCCAACTCATAATAAATACTCTTTATTAATAGCACCTCTACCTTAGGTTTTCGTTATTACATTATTAAAATTATATCATTTAATTAACTACTTGTAAATAAAATAGCATCTATCACTTTGCCAAATAACATAATTATTACTAATATTATTATCGGCTTTATGATCTTCGCTCCACTTTTAATTGCAAAATGTGCCCCTAAATAATTTCCTAAACTAGCACATATAGCTGCAGGTATACCTATCATAAATAAAACCTTGCCATTTAATATATAAGCTATTAGTGCTGCAAAATTAGATGCCAAATTCACTATCTTAGCATTACCAGACGCAGTTATAAGATTGAATCCTAAAAATGATGTAAAGGCTAAAACTAAAAATGTTCCTGTTCCCGGACCAAAAAATCCATCATAAGCTCCTATTACTAAACCTATTATTCCTGCCACTAAATAAATCTTTCTATGTTCTACTTTCTTTTCGTTATTTTCTACTCCAATTTTTCTATTAAACAAAAGAAAAATTGCAACAATAGGTAAGATGATAATAAGACAGTATTGCAAATACTTTTCATCTAGTAGCAATACTAATTGCGTTCCAAACCAAGATCCTATAATAGCACCTATGGCTGAAATTAATGCTGGTTTAATTTTTATATTACCACTACTTAAAAATTTTATAGAAGCTGCAAATGTTCCAATACCATTTGCAAACTTATTAGTTCCATATGCCATATGTATTGGCATTCCAGCAAAAATATATGCTGGCAAAGATATTATTCCACCTCCACCTGCAACAGCATCCACGAAACCTGCGCAAAATACTAATGGGCATATGATAAGCAATGTCATATTATATGAATACATAACCTCTCCTAACGACAATAAGCTAATTATATTCTCTATAAAGATAATTAACTTATTACGACTTTAATAAAACTAAAATAAAAAAGATAGTCATTACAACTATCTTTTGCTTACCTCGCAACGTCCTACTCTGCCACACAGTCTCCCATGCAGTACCATCGGCGCTATAGACCTTAACTTTCCTGTTCGGAATGGGAAGGAGTGTTACCTCTATGCCATCATCACGAGATATTAGCTTTTCCCAAATCTCTGATTTGGTTGAAAAACTTATGCAAATCGCTTTAGCGATTTGTATTCCTTATTCAATTGAAAGTTTTGTTCTTTCAAAATTGCACACAGTTTCTTTAATGTATTTACAACTTGACTATATTGGTCAAGCCCTCGACCTATTAGTATCAGTCAGCTAAATACGTTGCCGCACTTACACCTCTGACCTATCAACCTTGTAGTCTTCAAGGGGTCTTACTAGCTTATGCTATGGGAAATCTCATCTTGAGGTGGGCTTCACACTTAGATGCTTTCAGCGTTTATCCCTTCCCGACTTAGCTACCCAGCTATGCTTCTGGCGAAACAACTGGTACACCATAGGTCAGTCCATCCCGGTCCTCTCGTACTAAGGACAGCTCCTCTCAAATTTCCTACGCCCGCGACGGATAGGGACCGAACTGTCTCACGACGTTCTGAACCCAGCTCGCGTGCCGCTTTAATGGGCGAACAGCCCAACCCTTGGGACCTACTTCAGCCCCAGGATGCGACGAGCCGACATCGAGGTGCCAAACCTCCCCGTCGATGTGAACTCTTGGGGGAGATCAGCCTGTTATCCCCGAGGTAGCTTTTATCCGTTGAGCGATGGCCCTCCCACGAGGTACCACCGGATCACTAAGCCCGACTTTCGTCCCTGCTCCACTTGTAGGTGTCGCAGTCAGGCTCCCTTCTGCCTTTACACTCTTCGAACGATTTCCGACCGTTCTGAGGGAACCTTTGGGCGCCTCCGTTACATTTTAGGAGGCGACCGCCCCAGTCAAACTGCCCACCTAACAATGTCCTGTCACCAGTTTCATGGCATCCAGTTAGAACTTCAATACTATCAGGGTGGTATCCCAACAACGACTCCACCAAGGCTGACGCCCTAGTTTCCAAGTCTCCCACCTATCCTGTACAGACAATACCGAAATTCAATGCTAAGCTACAGTAAAGCTCTACGGGGTCTTTCCGTCCAATCGCGGGTAGCGAGCATCTTCACTCGCACTACAACTTCGCCGGATTTGCAGTTGAGACAGTGCACAAGTCATTACGCCATTCGTGCGGGTCAGAACTTACCTGACAAGGAATTTCGCTACCTTAGGACCGTTATAGTTACGGCCGCCGTTTACTGGGGCTTAAGTTCACACCTTCGCGTTACCACTAAGTGTTCCCCTTAACCTTCCAGCACCGGGCAGGCGTCAGCCCCTATACATCAGCTTTCGCTTTAGCAGAGACCTGTGTTTTTGTTAAACAGTTGCTTGTGCCTATTCTCTGCGGCCTGATTTCTCAGGCACCCCTTCTCCCGAAGTTACGGGGTCAATTTGCCTAGTTCCTTAACTGCAATTCTTCCGTCGGCCTTAGGATTCTCTCCTCATCTACCTGTGTCGGTTTGCGGTACGGGCACTACTTCTCTCTCTAGATGCTTTTCTTGGAAGCATGGAATCAGATACTTCGGTTCCGTAGAACCTTCCCCATCACGCCTCAGAATTGTTGGAACGGATTTGCCAATCCCAACTCCCTAAACGCTTAGACTAGCATCCAATAGCTAGCACATCCTATCCTTCTCCGTCACACCATCGATAATAACGATTATAGTGGTATTGGAATATCAACCAATTGTCCATCGACTACGCCTTTCGGCCTCGCCTTAGGTCCCGACTAACCCTGAGAAGACAAACTTTACTCAGGAAACCTTAGATATTCGGCCTGTAGGATTCTCGCCTACATCTCGCTACTAATGCCAACATTCTCACTCGTAATCAGTCCACCGCTCCTTACGGTACGACTTCAGCCCGATTACGACGCTCCTCTACCGCTCACGTTAAACGTGAACCCGTAGCTTCGGTGGTAAGTTTGAGCCCCGGACATTTTCGGCGCAGGATCTCTTGACTAGTGAGCTATTACGCACTCTTTTAATGAGTGGCTGCTTCTAAGCCAACATCCTAGTTGTCTTAGAAATCCCACATCCTTTTCCACTTAACTTACACTTTGGGACCTTAGCTGACGATCTGGGCTGTTTCCCTTTTGACCATGGAACTTATCTTTCATAGTCTGACTGCCGGACTGATAGTATGTGGCATTCGGAGTTTGATAAGGTTCGGTAAGCGCTATGCCCCCTAGCCTATTCAGTGCTCTACCTCCACTACTCACATTTTCCGACGCTAGCCCTAAAGCTATTTCGAGGAGAACCAGCTATATCCGAGTTCGATTGGAATTTCTCCGCTATCCACAGCTCATCCCATGCTTTTTCAACAGCAACGTGGTTCGGTCCTCCACGAGGTTTTACCCTCGCTTCAACCTGGCCATGGATAGGTCACCCGGTTTCGGGTCTACAGCATGCAACTAGTCGCCCTATTAAGACTCGGTTTCCCTTCGGCTCCGTACCTTAAGTACTTAACCTCGCTACATACCGTAACTCGTTGGCTCGTTCTACAAAAAGCACATCATCACACACATAAGGTGCTCTGA
>NZ_CP043998.1:5867500-5870000 GCF_008705175.1 Clostridium beijerinckii
ACTCATTTTTCAGTAGTTCTATTAGCTTTAAGTTATTAATTTTGCATCTCTTAGCGAGGATTTTATCATATCATCACCATTCGACATTGTCAACAACTTTCCTAGAAAATCTTTTTCCCTTTAAGTTGTTTTGTTTATGTCTCTTAGCGACGTGTTTTATCTTAACATCTCTGATATTTTCATATTATTTGCTTTCCTATTACTAAATGCGATTATTTTCATTTTTCTTTATAATACGTCATTATTCTAGATTTTATACATACTGATACGCTAGCAATAGTTGTCACTCCAATTTGGTTCAATCTATTACATTTATATATGTTTTTTAGCCTAATTATCTCATTCCTAATAATTCTAAATATCTTTATTAATAAGAAATTAAGTTCAAAATAATAAAAGATCTTATGATCATGAAAGGATCCAATTACCCCTGGATACATAAAATTTCATCAAACATAAAAACTTTTTCATATAATAACAGAAAATATGCTCTACTAAATGAGTTTTTAATCATAAAAAATTAAACTATAAAGTTAATATGAAATATTATAATAAGATTAGTCTGCAAAGTTGTTAATCTCTCAATAACTACTTTGTTGTTCAGAATAGATATTAATGTTATATAAGGAATGAACTCTATCAAAAAAGACTTATCGTAAAAATATACCGTCTTAAATATGTGCTTAGGATAGAGATTCAGTTGTAGAATTAAGAATACATTGAATTAATAAGCTCTTTCGTAATGATTTAGAGAAATGAGTTATACAAAATCGTCATACTTATTGAGTTTTTTAGAAATACGGCATTAAATAATCCAGCTATACAGCGGCGAAGCTTATCATCTTACCATTCCTAAATATTATAAAATAAAAAAAGATAGTTATTACAACTATCTTTTTTGCTTACCTCGCAACGTCCTACTCTGCCACACAGTCTCCCATGCAGTACCATCGGCGCTATAGACCTTAACTTTCCTGTTCGGAATGGGAAGGAGTGTTACCTCTATGCCATCATCACGAGATATTAGCTTTTCCCAAATCTCTGATTTGGTTGAAAAACTTATGCAAATCGCTTTAGCGATTTGTATTCCTTATTCAATTGAAAGTTTTGTTCTTTCAAAATTGCACACAGTTTCTTTAATGTATTTACAACTTGACTATATTGGTCAAGCCCTCGACCTATTAGTATCAGTCAGCTAAATATGTTGCCATACTTACACCTCTGACCTATCAACCTTGTAGTCTTCAAGGGGTCTTACTAGCTTATGCTATGGGAAATCTCATCTTGAGGTGGGCTTCACACTTAGATGCTTTCAGCGTTTATCCCTTCCCGACTTAGCTACCCAGCTATGCTTCTGGCGAAACAACTGGTACACCATAGGTCAGTCCATCCCGGTCCTCTCGTACTAAGGACAGCTCCTCTCAAATTTCCTACGCCCGCGACGGATAGGGACCGAACTGTCTCACGACGTTCTGAACCCAGCTCGCGTGCCGCTTTAATGGGCGAACAGCCCAACCCTTGGGACCTACTTCAGCCCCAGGATGCGACGAGCCGACATCGAGGTGCCAAACCTCCCCGTCGATGTGAACTCTTGGGGGAGATCAGCCTGTTATCCCCGAGGTAGCTTTTATCCGTTGAGCGATGGCCCTCCCACGAGGTACCACCGGATCACTAAGCCCGACTTTCGTCCCTGCTCCACTTGTAGGTGTCGCAGTCAGGCTCCCTTCTGCCTTTACACTCTTCGAACGATTTCCGACCGTTCTGAGGGAACCTTTGGGCGCCTCCGTTACATTTTAGGAGGCGACCGCCCCAGTCAAACTGCCCACCTAACAATGTCCTGTCACCAGTTTCATGGCATCCAGTTAGAACTTCAATACTATCAGGGTGGTATCCCAACAACGACTCCACCAAGGCTGACGCCCTAGTTTCCCAGTCTCCCACCTATCCTGTACAGACAATACCAAAATTCAATGCTAAGCTACAGTAAAGCTCTACGGGGTCTTTCCGTCCAATCGCGGGTAGCGAGCATCTTCACTCGCACTACAACTTCGCCGGATTTGCAGTTGAGACAGTGCACAAGTCATTACGCCATTCGTGCGGGTCAGAACTTACCTGACAAGGAATTTCGCTACCTTAGGACCGTTATAGTTACGGCCGCCGTTTACTGGGGCTTAAGTTCACACCTTCGCGTTACCACTAAGTGTTCCCCTTAACCTTCCAGCACCGGGCAGGCGTCAGCCCCTATACATCAGCTTTCGCTTTAGCAGAGACCTGTGTTTTTGTTAAACAGTTGCTTGTGCCTATTCTCTGCGGCCTGATTTCTCAGGCACCCCTTCTCCCGAAGTTACGGGGTCAATTTGCCTAGTTCCTTAACTGCAATTCTTCCGTCGGCCTTAGGATTCTCTCCTCATCTACCTGTGTCGGTTTGCGGTACGGGCACTACTTCTCTCTCTAGATGCTTTTCTTGGAAGCATGGAATCAGATACTTCGGTTCCGTAGA
>NZ_CP043998.1:5875000-5940808 GCF_008705175.1 Clostridium beijerinckii
CAAAATTAACTACTGGAAGCTTACCATTTTCCCACACATATTTAACTAATTCATATGGTGCTCCATAATTTTTTGCTATAGTCATAAGTTCTTCTTTTGATGCTTTTTGTATCTCTTTAATTTGATCATTCATTGTTCTCATATGAGTAACAGCATTTACTACATCTCCAGTTCCTGCTTCTCCCTTGGTTCTTATCATCGATGCGCCTTCACCTATTCTTCTTAATGCCTCACCAATATTAGTTGCACCACATACAAATGGGACACTAAAATCTTCTTTATTTATATGATATTTATCATCTGCTGGTGTAAGCACTTCACTTTCATCTATAAAGTCAATATTTAATGCTTCCAAAATTTGCGCTTCTACAAAATGTCCTATTCTAACTTTAGCCATGACAGGAATTGAGACCGCCTCTTGTATCTCCCTTATCATTTTAGGATCCGACATTCTAGCTACTCCACCTTCCTTTCTTATGTCGGAAGGAACTCTTTCAAGCGCCATTACCGCACATGCCCCAGCTTTCTCTGCTATTATAGCTTCATCTTTATTAGTTACATCCATAATAACTCCACCTTTTAACATTTGAGCAAGATTTCTATTTATTGTCCCTCTTTCCATAATACATAAATCCCCCTTTTTTCTAAGTTACTCATATAATAAAATATGTATGGATACAAACGCAAATGTATCCATACAATAATTCTTAACTTAATTAGCTAATTCAAAATATAAGAATATAGTATTATGATGAAACAATAATCCGGAATTTGTTAATAAATAAGAATTAATGGCTAAAATACATAGACTAGGCTCCTAAAAATACCTTCAAAATAAGAATATTTTCAGAAATCAATCTAAAATTTTCTTCATATTAAATTTATAACTTTCTACTCACAAATATTTATATATCTCTTAAACTTACCTTTGCATACATATGATTTATCAACTATTTTAAAACCCGCATCAATAATACAATCATCCATCTCTTCAAATGTAACTATGACTAATCTAGTACTTATTCTGCGTGCACTTCTAATTAGAGATGTTTGTTCTTCTATGGTAGTTGGAGTAAACAGTCCATATGGTAAATCTATGATAGCAGTATCATATTTCTCTTCAATCTCATTCATATCTCCGTTAGTCACTACATTCTCATATCCGTAAAACTCCAAGTTCTTCTTTGCATTTTCTGCGATACTTTTATTAATCTCACATCCTACAACATCAATTCCCATTGAAAGCGCTTCAAGAATAACTGTTCCTACTCCACAACATGGGTCTATTAATTTGCATTCTAAATTGTTTTTAACTGCTATATTAACTAGTGCTCTAGCTACCTTAACGCTTAAAGAATTTGAATATGAATACGGCTTATTATCATGAATATGCCACTTATAATCGTTTTTCTCGTACATTCCAAATATCCATTTTCCACAAATTCGTGTAACTCCAAGGATAACTTTAGGATTGTGAATTTCAGGCTCTCCTGTTATTACAAATCCTATCTGGCTAAGACTTCTAAGACGTTCTTCATAATCTATATCACTATATTCTGTTCTTAAGTAACAGACCTTAAACTCGTTATAAGCTAGCTTATCTTTTATGATGTTGTCTATTATTTGTTCTAAAGAATCTTCTTCATATACTACTGAAATCATTTCTTTTATAAACGGACTCCTTGATGCACTAATATAAAAATCTGAAAACAAATACTTCTCACTTGGTGTTTTACCAAAAAGACATTTCATCTCTAACTTACATAAATCTTCTTCAAATACAGGATACTTAATATAGTAAAAATACTTTTTATAATTATTGCAATTTAATTTTATTATTTTTTTATTCAACCAATTCACCATCTTCACTTTAAATATAATCTAAGTATTAATATTATTCTTTTCAACAATAACTGTCTATATATATCAATAAATCAACCTTCTTACTTATTTAATATTATTTATAAATCACAATCTTAGTCTGCTATTATTCAAAAATTAGAATCATCCTTAAATCGAGAACATTTTGAAAACACTCACACTTTTTAAACCTATAACTTTACTCAACATAACATTATTTTTGATTAATTTATAAATCATGATAACGTTTTTATAATTATTTTATTATTTTTTATATAAAATATTAAATATCAATCTTGTAATAATTACTCCTATATGTTATTATATCAACAATATATGCGATAACTTTATAGCATTTTATCAAAGTATTATAAAATTAATTATTATTTTAATATTATTTTTTAAAGTTAAAAGGGGGATAAATATATGAAAAAAAGTTTACTATCAGGAATCTTAGCCTCTGCTATGGCTATTACTCTTCTTGCTGGTTGTAGCGGGAATTCAGCTGGAGGTGGAAATAACGGAGATATCATCAAAATCGGTGCTATTGGACCATTATCTGGTGCTGCATCTACTTATGGAGTTTCAGTAAAAGAAGGTGCTCAATTATTAGAAAAAGAAGTTAACGATGCAGGCGGAATCAATGGAAAAAAAATTAAATTTGTTTTTGAAGATGATCAAGCTGATCCGAACTCATCAATGCAAGCTTTCAATAAACTTGTTGATGATGAAAAGGTAAGCGCAATTTTAGGACCTGTTACATCAGGTGCAACACTTGCAGTAGCACCAAATGCTACATCAAAACAAATTCCAATGATTACTCCAACAGCTACAGAACCAACAATAACTAAAGTTGGTGGAGATTATATGTTTAGAGGCTGTTTTGTAGATTCATTCCAAGGAGAGGTTCTTGCAAAATATGCTAGTGAAAAATTAGGAAAGAAAACAGCTGCAGTTTTATATAACTCTGGATCAGATTATTCAAAAGGAATAGCCGATAGCTTTAAATCAAAATTTGAAAGTGCTGGTGGACAAGTTGGTGAATTCTTAACTTATAATGATAAAGATACTGACTTTAAGGCTCAATTAACAAAAATTAAGAGCTTAAATCCAGATATAATCGTATTACCTGATTACTATAATGTTGTTGGTCTTATTGCTAAACAAGCTAGAGATATGGGAATAACTTCTCAATTCCTTGGTGGAGACGGATGGGAGTCAGAAGAATTAGCTAAAATTGGTGGAAAAGCTGTAGATGGTGCATTATATATCAATCACTACTACTCTGGAGACTCAGATGAAAATGTAAAGAAATTTGTTGAATCATATAAAAAGGAATATAACAAAGAACCAGATTCTTTCGCTGCTCTTTCATATGACACATCTAAAATATTAGTTAAAGCAATAGAAAAGGCCGGAAAGACAGACGGTGCTGCCATTAAAGATGCTTTGGCTTCAATGGAAATGAACAGTGTTACTGGAAACATCAAATTTGGTAGTGATAGAAGCGCTATAAAGAGTGCTGCTATTATTAAAGTTGATGGAGATAAAAAAGTTTTAGCTGATAAAGTTAATCCTTAATCATTAAAAAAGGGAGGAATATACAATGGAATTTTTACAACAAATCATTAACGGTTTAGCGTTAGGTAGCGTATATGCCCTCCTAGCATTAGGATATACAATGGTATATGGAATAATACAGTTAATAAATTTTGCTCATGGTGAGATTTATATGATAGGAGCCTTTTCAGGCTTCTATTGTGCTTCAACATTAAAATTGCCATTAATTCCAACATTATTAGTTGCTATGGCAGTTTCAGCATTATCTGGAATAATTATAGAGAAAATTGCTTATAAGCCTTTAAGAAATTCTCCAAGAATTGCTTTGCTTATTACAGCTATTGGTGTTTCTTTATTCCTACAGAATGCTATGAGATTATTAGTTGGATCTAATCCAAAACCATTTCCGGATTTAATTAATGCTGGGAGTATTAATATAGGAACTATTCAAATTGATATAAAGACAATATTAATGTTTGGAGTTTCTGCTTTTCTAGTTGTTTTACTACAATTTATTGTTTATAAAACTAAAGTTGGAAAAGCCATGAGAGCCTCTTCTCAAGATATGGAAGCAGCTTCTCTTATGGGTATAAATGTTAATAATACTATTTCTCTTACTTTTGCAATAGGTTCAGCCTTAGCTGGTATAGCTGGAGTCTTAGTTGCAATATCTTACCCTAGTATCACTCCTTATATGGGAGCTATGCCTGGACTTAAAGCTTTTGTTGCTGCAGTACTTGGTGGAATTGGAAGTATACCTGGAGCCCTTGTTGGTGGAATTGCTATAGGATTACTTGAAACTTTTGCTAAAGCTTATATTTCAACTAACTTCTCAGATGCAATAGTATTTGCAATTTTAATTATAATACTTTTAATTAAGCCTTCTGGTCTATTAGGTAAAAAGACCAATGTGAAAGTGTAGGTGTTAATTATGAAGAATTTATTTAATAAAAAAAATATTTGTATAATTGTTGGAGTTTTAATAACATATGGAGTTCTATTTGGCTTAATAAGTGCAAATGTTATTAATTCATATTACAAAGGAATTATTACTTTCGCTTTAATAAATGTTATTTTAGCCGTATCCCTAAATTTAATTGTTGGATTTACTGGTCAATTATGTTTAGGACATGCTGGATTTATGTCCATAGGTGCATATGTATCAGCTATAATAACACAAAAAGCGCATATGCCGTTTGTTGCTTCAATACTTATTGGTGCTGTGGTTGCATGTATATTAGCGGCATTAGTTGGATATCCTACACTGAAGCTTACAGGTGACTATTTTGCAATAACAACCTTAGCCTTTTGCCAAATTATCCAAATAGTAATTATGAATATTGATACAGTTGGTGGCGCACGTGGACTTACCGGCATCCCAACAAAAACAACTTTTACAGTTGCTTTCATATTCATGATAGCTAGTATAGTCATAATAAAAAATATAATTAACTCGTCCCAGGGTAGAGCAATGCTTTCTATTCGTGAAAATGAAATAGCCGCTGAATCTATGGGAATCAATGCATTAAAATACAAAATGATGGCATTTGTTATAGCTGCCTTTTTTGCAGGGCTTGCTGGTGGACTTTATGCTCACTATTCTGGATATATAAAACCAGATCTTTTCGATTTTAACAAATCAATTGACTATCTAACTTTTGTTGTATTTGGTGGTATGGGATCTTTGTCTGGATCAATTATTTCAGCTATAATGCTGACTTTCTTACCAGAGCTTTTGAGAAGTATGGGCGATTTCAGAATGGTTATATATCCATTAGCTTTAATACTACTTATGATATTCAGACCTGAAGGATTATTCGGAGATAAAGAAATTTCTCTTAAAATCTTTGGTAAATTAATACCAAGGAAAAAATCAGATGATAGAGAGGAGGCTTAATTCAATGCTAGAAGTTCAAAATTTATCAATTGTATTCGGTGGATTAAAGGCAGTGTCAGATTTTAATCTAACAATAAATGAAAAAGAAATTGTCGGGCTTATTGGACCTAATGGCGCTGGTAAGACTACTGTATTTAACATGTTAACTGGTGTTTATACTCCAACTGAAGGTACTATATCTTATCTTGGAGAAAAGATTCAAGGTCTTAAACCCTATAATATTACACAAAAGAAAATAGCCAGAACTTTTCAAAATATACGTCTATTTTCTCATCTTTCTGTTCTTGATAATGTTAAAGTAAGTTTTAACTATAGAATAAATTATTCTATATTTGATTCCATCTTTAGAACTCCTAAATTTAGGAAAACAGAAGCTGAAATTATAGATAAAAGTATTGAACTATTAAAAGTCTTTTCTCTCGATGGAAAAAAAGATGAGTTAGCTAGCAATCTCCCTTATGGCGAACAAAGAAAACTTGAGATAGTAAGAGCCTTAGCTGCAAAGCCATCTCTTCTATTATTAGATGAACCTGCTGCTGGTATGAATCCTCAGGAAACTGTAGAACTTACCAAGCTTATAGATTGGATTAAAGATAAGTTTAATATATCAATTCTTTTAATTGAGCATGATATGAAACTTGTTATGGGAATCTGTGATAAAATAGCAGTCCTTGATTACGGAAAAAAGATTGCTGAAGGCACTCCAGAAGAAATAAAAAATAATCCTAAGGTAATTGAAGCTTATCTAGGAGAGGGGGCTTAAAAATGCTAAAGGTAGAAAATATTAATCTATATTATGGTGTAATTCATGCACTAAGGGACATTTCCCTTGAAGTAAAACAGGGTGAAATAGTGACATTAATAGGCGCCAACGGTGCTGGCAAAACTTCTACTCTTAGAGCTATATCAGGCCTTGAACCAATAAAATCTGGTACGGTCACTTTTAAGGGCTCTGAATTAAATAAGGTTGCAGCTAATAAAATAGTTTCTCTAGGTCTTTCCCATGTACCAGAAGGAAGAAGAGTTTTTCCTCAGCTATCGGTCTTAGAAAATCTAGAACTAGGTGCTTATTTAAGAAACGATAAAGCAGAAATTAAAAAAGACATGGAAATGGTATTTGCTAAGTTTCCAAGACTTAAGGAAAGAATAAAACAACAAGCTGGTACTCTTTCTGGTGGTGAACAGCAAATGCTTGCAATTGGAAGGGCTCTTATGAACAGACCTGAAATGCTTATATTAGATGAGCCTTCAATGGGGCTTGCACCTCTTGTGGTTAAAGATATTTTTGATACAATTGTTGAAATTAATAAATCAGGAACAACTATACTTTTAGTTGAGCAAAATGCAAATATGGCCCTTGCCATTGCACATAGAGCTTATGTTCTTGAAACCGGTAATATAGTAAAATCAGGTAATGCCCAAGTTCTTCTTAATGATGAAAGTATTAAGAGTGCATATCTTGGTGAATAACTATTCAAATTAAGTTACTATTAAAAAAAGACTGATGATCGAATCAGTCTTTTTCTTATAAGCATAAACAAAAATTCCAGCACCAATTATAATCCACAATAGAATTACTAATATATTATACGCAAAATTTATATTTAAAGGTTCATTAGTAAAAATTCTGCCTGGTAATACTTGCATGTTATAGTTAGGTAAAAATTTAGCTGCCATTCCGGCTATATTATTCATTTTTGCTAAAGTACCCGCTAAAAATATAACCATGAAAAACGGCATTCCTATGATTTCTGCACTAGCCTGATTTTCTGCTAAAATTCCTATTACCCATCCAGGTTATATAAACCATATAACTACTAATGTTGTTATAATAATAAAATGTCCTGTGTAAGGAATCTTCATTCCCATAATGAAGTATGTTAGCATATTAACTACTTATCTGCAATCTCTAGCAATGAGAACTTTAACATTATTTCTGTGTAATATCTCATATATTCTTCTACTGTAAATCTTTCATAAAAACCTTCAGCTCTAAATATAACACCAATATTTCCTTTGTTTTTATGAATATAATCGCTATGTTTTATTTGATCTATATATTTCACCACTACCAATTACTTCTTTATCTAATATAAGATCTATTAATGTATTACTAAACTCTCTATCTGCTTCACTGCTTACCAATCTTCCATTTTCAACCATAAGATTTATATCGTTTATGAAACTATTAGTTTGCTTTTTATATAAATTTTTTTATTTTCAACATTATAAATTATTCTTCTTGACTTATACATTCAGTTAATTAATATACATTCTAGTCAAATCATTACACTAGTTTGTAATGATAGCAATAGTAGGCTTCAACATTCCATAAATACCATAATGTAAAATTCAATTGAATTTCATATTATATTAAATTTTATAAACGACGAATAGATAATTTTATTAATGATAAACTAAATTTGTATAAATGAAATAAAAGGAGGTTATAATTCATGAGCTACGAAGAAAAAGAATCTCTAAAGAATGAGGCAAAAAAAATGATGATTGACGGAGAACATTGGAGTGCAATTAGAGAAAAAACTCATCTAAGACTAAAAGATTTACGAAGAATTCAAAGGGATGAAATAGATCCTAAGTTCTAAACTTAAAATTCATTACACTTAACAGTGATAGATAATACTATAAATTAAAATACTATGATTTTATTACTAACTACTAAGCAAGGTAATATATATTTTAGAGGTTTCTCCAAACTTTCTATAAATATATATTTACTTTGCTTATTTTATTATGCTTAAGCATAATATATATTATAGAAAAAGTTGAAAATTTTTGAATTTTCTGAATATTTTGTTGTATAATATATATGTATAACAAATTTATATAAAAAATAAAGGGGATGTTTTAAATGGTACCATATTTTATGCTTATTTATAGTGTTATAATTATTTCACTTATAGCAATCATTTATTTGGTCAGGTATACATTTTCTCAAGACAAAGGCACTAGCCAAATGCAAGAAATATCAACTTACATTAAGGAAGGTGCTATGGCATTCATTAAAAGACAATATAAAACCATCTTTGTTTTATCCATTGTTGCTTTATTTTTAATCATACTTTCTAACTATTTCGGCAATGCATCAAAAGGTCCAAGCTCTGCCATATCTATATCTTTACATACAGGTATAGCTTTTATAACAGGCGCATTCTGCTCAGCTTTATCTGGCTATATTGGTATGTATATGGCTGTTAATTCTAATGTAAGAGCTGCTGCTGGCGCAAAAAAGGGATTAAACAATGCTCTTCAAATAGCTCTTAAAGGTGGTGCTGTTACTGGACTAGCTGTTACTTCCCTATCTCTTTTAGGTGTAGCGTCCCTATTTCTTATCTATGGAGGTATTTCTGGAAACGATACTTTAATTAAAGAAGCCCCCTCTCTTATAGTTGGATTTGGGTTTGGTGCTTCCTTCGTCGCGTTATTTGCTCAACTTGGTGGAGGCATATATACAAAGGCTGCCGATGTTGGTGCTGATCTCGTCGGAAAGGTTGAAGCTGGTATCCCTGAAGATGACCCTAGAAATCCTGCTGTTATTGCTGATCTTGTTGGTGATAATGTAGGTGATTGTGCTGGTAGAGGTGCGGACTTATTCGAATCTACAGCCGCTGAGAATATAGGTGCTATGATTCTAGGCGTTGGACTTTACCCTATATTTGGATGGAAAGGAATACTATTTCCGCTTGTTGCTCGTGCCCTTGGTATCATCGCTTCAATAATAGGTATCTTTGCTGTTAAAGTTAAGAATGATAATGATGATCCTATGAAAGCTTTAAAAGGCGGATTTGTTATAACTTCCATAATTAATTTAGTAATATTATTTTTCGTAGTTAAAGATATGTTAAGTGGTTCACTTACAACTGGTGGGCAAGTAAACTATATCTATCTATATGGATGTGCGGTTGCTGGAATACTGCTTAGCTATGTATTTGTAGTTTTAACTGATTATTATACTTCAATAACGCATAAACCTGTTAAAGAGATAGCTACTGCTTCTAAAACTGGAGCTGGAACTAATATAATAACTGGATTATCAGTTGGTATGGAATCAACTGCACTTCCTGTTGTTTGTATATCTATTTGTATATTTATATCTTATAGATTAAGCGAAATGGCATTGCCTAATGTTGCAAATGCAGGTTTGTATGGTACAGCAATTGCAACCATGGGAATGCTTTCAACCTGCACATATATTCTTGCCATGGATACATTTGGTCCAATTACTGATAATGCTGGTGGAATTACAGAAATGTCCGGAGCTCCCGAAGAAATTAGAAATATAACTGATAGATTAGACGCATGCGGTAATACTACAAAAGCATTAACAAAGGGGTACGCCGTAGGTTCAGCTGCACTCGCTACTTTTCTATTATTCTCTGCATACCTAGATGAAGTTAAAAAACTTCTTGGAAAACCTTTAGATTCATGGTTTTCAGTTGATATAGGTAAACCTGAAGTATTTATAGGTGGCTTTATAGGCGCTATGATAGTATTTCTATTTAGCTCTACAGCTATTAGAGCTGTTGGTAAGGCTGCTCAATATGTAATACTTGAAGTTAGACAACAATTTAAAGAAATACCAGGAATAATGGAGGGAACATCAAAACCTGATTATGCTCGCTGTGTTGATATAGTTACAAAAGGTGCTCTAAAGGAGATGGTTCTTCCTGGAATCATAGTAATTTCTGCCCCTATAATCGTTGGAGTTCTTCTAGGAAAAGAAGCTGCTGCTGGATTCCTAATGATAACAACCATTTCTGGTGTTATAATGGCTCTCTTCTTAAATAATGGTGGTGGTGCATGGGACAATGCTAAGAAGCTTATAGAATTAGGAGAGCACGGTGGTAAAAATTCCGAAGCCCACAGAGCTAGTGTCGTCGGTGATACAGTTGGTGATCCATTTAAAGATACTGCTGGACCATCACTCCATGTACTTATAAAACTTGTAAGTACTTTAACTTTAGTATTTGTCGCATTATTCGCATAAATTAATATTATTTATTTATAAAAAGGATCTGTAGTAGATAATTTAACGCTGCATATCCTTTTTTTATAAATTTATTTAACTTTTTTTACCAATGTATAATGCTTTTATTTTGTTACTTATACTAAATTATATTTAATATCTTATATATACTTTTATTGAGATATAATTAATTATATAATTGTTCTATATACAACTTATATATACAGTTACTAATCATTTATTTAAAAAGGGGGATAAAATTTAATGGATGAAAAATATGTAGTTATTATCCAGTGCGACATTGCTCATAACCGTTGTAGTGGATTTGCCTGTACAAATGCCTTTTACAACAGAGATGACGTTTTTAAAAATTACAACGAATCAACCAGATATATTTCCTTTACCTGTGGAGGATGCTGCGGAAAAAGTATTGCTACTAAATTAGAACATCTCTCGAAAAAACTTAAGTTAAAAAATAACATAAATAAAGAAGATGTTGTGATACATTTATCATCTTGCATGACAAATGATAATTATCATTATGATAGATGTCCTCATCTAGATTATATTAAATCTATTGTATCCAAAAAAGGATATAATAAAGTTATAGAAGGTTCTTATATAAGTAAGAATGCTGAGAAAAAAAGAGCCAATGGCAGTTATAACTGCTATGACTCAATATAAACGTAAAGGCAGGATATATATTCTGCCTTCCTAATATTACGTTACTCAGTTTCAGTATTTTTCATGCTTCTCAAATATTTTCTCAATACTGCTTTATCTACTATTTCTGAATAGATTTCTGGTGCCTGTTTCTGAATTGCATTTATTTTATCTGTTAAATTACTATATACTCTAGTAATATCATTATATTTATCGCATAACAGTTTATTTTTCATTTGTATGATCTTATCAGTCTGCTCTGTCCTTGTAATAGGTTGAGTAGTGTGCGGTTTATCAAATGTTAAACCTACAGTATTTCCATTTACAATAAACTCCTTATTTTCTTCATATCCTATCTTTTTTATTGCTTCTACAAAGGAACTGCACATTTCTTCATCCTTTAAAGTAATATTTAAATACATCACTAATTCAGAAGGCTCTGAATATTCACCAAGTTTAAAGCCTGCTAACCACCAATGCTTATCATCTAACGCGAAAAGTGTTTTTCCATTCTTTTTTAGCGAAAGAGAGATTGTTAATCTATCTTCATCGCTAGCGCAATTATAAAACATATACTTATATACTTCTGGTAAGTTTAATATAGGCTTTTCGGCTGTATACACACCGACTTCACATCCAGTATTCAAATCGTATTGACCTTTCCATAATTCGATTAACCATATTCTATTATTATATTTAAAATAGATTGGTTCACAATCTACTATCATTCCAAAAGGTGCTGATGCTTCATCATACAATCTACTATATCCCATATTTCTTTGCCATGCATTCATATTACTATAAAATATATCTTGTACCGAATCATAATCATAACCAGCAATCTCTATTCCTTTATCTATTGGCTTTTCATATTTAATAATTCCCAATAAACTTTTATTCATATTTTTCAGTATACGAATTCCAGTAAGCATTGTTATAAAAGATCCAAACATAAGCCTCACCTCAAATAAATTGCTTTACTTATATAGTATTCCCTTTATAATCATTATGTTAAAAGACACTCATGAATTTTATTTTAATGTATATTATTATTCATTCTATTTAATTGCGATATCGCAATAACCTAAACATTGACAATTACAAAAAATTGTACTATGATAAATTATACCAAATGGGTATACTTTAAGGAGTAAATTTTATGAATATTAATCAAGAATCTGATTACGCATTTAGAATAATACTTATGCTATCCAAAGAAGGTTTAGATAACAAACTTGATGCAAAATCTCTATCTGAAAAAGGAAATATTCCTCTTAGATTTTTATTAAAACTAACTAGAAAGTTAACTCAAGCAGGAATATTAAAGTCTTATAGAGGTGTTAATGGTGGTTATGCTATAACTAGGGAGCCTAAAGATATAACCTTAAAAGATGTGGTTGAAGCTATACAAGGTCCAATTATTGTGACTAGATGTGTTTACGATGGCAAGGCTTGTAGTGCAAATAAAGCTGGTCACTGTTCTATACACAAGGCTTTATACAATATTCAAAATACAATGATAAATGAACTAGAAAAGGTTAACTTTGATAAACTAAAGAATGATCCATGGTAACTTTATACATGTAAATATAAGAGGCGAAAGCCTTTTATATTTGCTTAAAACTATACCTCTTTAGTATACTTTTGGTTAAATATTAAATATAAAATTAAAGGAGATGATCAATATGTCAATGTGCACATCAGCAGATTGTAAATTATGTGAATTTTTATCATCAAAAGAAGATCTAGAAACATCATTCAACAGAGTTGAAACACAAAAAGCAAAATGTAAATTCGGAAAAGAAGGAGTCTGTTGCAAACTCTGCTCGAATGGTCCATGTAAGATAACACCTAAATCACCTAAAGGTGTATGTGGTGCGGATGCTGATACTATCGTATCAAGAAACTTTTTAAGAGCGATAGCAGCAGGTTCCGCATGTTACCTTCACGTAGTGGAAACTACAGCAAGAAACCTTAAAGACATTGGTGAAGGAAAAGGTAATTTAAAAATAAAAAGCCCAGAAACATTGGATAAGCTTGCTGAAATCTTTGATATTGTTGAATCAGATATAAATGCCAAAGCAATTAAAGTAGCTGATGAAGTTCTTAGGGATTTATATAAACCAAGATTTGAAAAAATGGAATTGGTAGAAAAATTAGCTTATGCTCCAAGATATCATAAGTGGAAGGAATTAAATATTTTACCTGGCGGTGCAAAATCCGAAGTTTTTGATGCTCTAGTAAAAACTTCAACAAATCTAAATAGTGATCCTGTAGATATGCTGCTTAATTCACTTCAACTTGGAATTGCTACTGGAATATATGGTCTAGTGTTAACTAACCTTTTAAATGATGTTATGCTAGGTGCTCCAAAAATCAGACAAGCTAAAGTTGGCTTTAGAGTAATAGATGAGGATTATATCAACATAATGATTACAGGTCATCAGCATTCTGATATTGCACATCTTCAAGATAAATTAATTGATGAGAATGTCACAAAAAGAGCAATGAAATTAGGTGCAAAGGGCTTTAGATTAGTTGGCTGCACATGCGTAGGCCAAGATCTACAGTTAAGAGGAGAGCATTATACTGAAGTTTTTTCAGGCCATGCTGGAAATAATTATACAAGTGAAGCCGTACTCGCAACTGGTGCTATAGATTTAATTGTCTCAGAATTTAACTGTACAATACCAGGACTTGAACCTGTAGCTGAGAAATTTAATGTAAAAACTATCTGTATAGATGATGTTGCTAAGAAGAAAAATGCTGAATATATAAATTTTGATATGAGAAACGCTGAAGAAATTAGTGAAAAGATCATTTACGAAGCATTAGAAAGTTATAAGAACAGAAGAAATAACGTCACAATAGACATTCCTAAAGATCATGGACATGATGATGTTGTAACTGGTGTTAGTGAAGGATCTTTAAAAGAGTTCCTAGGTGGAAATTGGAGCGGTCTTATTGACTTAATAGCAAAAGGAAAAATCAAAGGGATAGCTGGTGTTGTAGGCTGTTCCAACTTAACAGCTAAAGGACATGATGTATTTACTGTTGAGCTAACTAAAGAATTAATAAAAAGAGATATTTTAGTTCTTTCAGCCGGATGTTCTTCTGGAGGCCTTGAAAATGTTGGTCTTATGTCTCCTGGAGCAGCTGATCTTGCAGGTGATAATCTAAGAGATGTGTGCAAATCCCTAGGCATTCCACCAGTATTAAACTTTGGTCCATGTCTAGCTATTGGAAGATTAGAAATGGTAGCAACTGAACTTGCTGAAAACTTGGGTATAGATATACCTCAACTTCCCCTTGTATTATCAGCACCACAATGGCTTGAAGAGCAAGCATTAGCCGATGCTGCATTTGGACTATCATTAGGTCTGCCACTACATGTTGCAATATCTCCTTTTATAGATGGAAGTGAAGTTGTCACTAAAGTTTTAAAAGAAGATTTAGTTAATATAACAGGCGGTAAGCTTATTGTTCAAGAAGATGTAATCAAAGCTGCTGATGAGTTAGAGGAGATTATCGAAAACAGAAGAATAGGATTAAACATATAAGAACCCATTAAATATAGGAAATAAGAAACTATATTTTTAATATCTATAATGAATCTGGATAATAACACATTCAGATTCATTTTTTTATTGAAATACATATTATGAATTAACTTCTTTATCCTATATAATTGATTTTTTAATAATATGTCTCAACATTATGAACCTTCAAGCTAATCTTAAGTGCTATTATCTTTATTATAATTTTAATCAACTCGTTATTATAATTTACGAGTTGATTAAAATTCATATCTTTTCTGTATTATTTCATTGATTCAATAATGCTATCAGCAATAGATTCCATTAAATCCTCATCGCTTTCTTTCATGCTAGAATTAATTGAAATTTCATTATCCAAAATAGTCATATCTTTCATTTCTTCTAATAATTCACGCATTAATTTACCTGATTGAGGCGCCCATGATCCATTTTCAATAATAGCAAAAGTACGTTTTTGAAGGTTTAATGCCTTCATATCCATTATATAGTCCAGCATTGGTGGATAAATCTTTAAATTATAAGTAACTGATGCTAACACAACGTGACTATATTTAAATGTTTCAGAAATCAGATACGAAACATGAGTTTTGGAAACATCATACATAACTACATTGGTAATCCCCTTTTTAACCAATCTTGTTGCTAACTCATTTGCTGCTGCCTCTGTATTACCATACATTGTTCCATAAACAATCATCACGCCCTTTTCCTCAGGTGTGTAGCTACTCCATTTATCGTACTTATCAAGTAAATATCCAAAATCATTACGCCATACTGGTCCATGTAACGGACAGATAATCTTAATATCTATAGTGCCTGCCTTTTTTAAAAGAGCCTGAACATGAGGCCCATATTTACCTACAATATTTGTGTAATACCTTCTAGCATCATCAATCCAATCACGATCAAAATTTACTTCATCGTTAAATAGCTTTCCATCTAATGCACCAAATGAACCAAAAGCATCAGCTGAGAACAGTACTCCATTTGTAGTATCATATGTTACCATAGCCTCTGGCCAATGTACCATAGGGGCAGAAACAAATACAACATTATGCTTTCCAAATGACATAGTATCTCCCTCTTTGACTTGTTCTACCTTATCTTCTATTTGGAAACCGAACTGATGCATAAATAAAAATGCCTTCTCAGTACATATTATCTTTACATTAGGATAGCGGATAACAATTTCTTCAATACACGCTGCATGATCAGGTTCCATATGGTTAATGACCATGTAATCTAAGTCTCTATCTCCTAAAACTCCCTTAATATTCTCAAGAAATTGTCTGCAAATTGACCAATCTACAGTATCAAATAGCACTGTCTTTTCATCTAAAAGTAAATAAGAATTATAAGAAACACCTCTTGGAATAGGATGAACATTTTCAAAAAGAGCTAGACGACGATCATTTCCCCCTATCCAATAAAGATCTTCAGTTACTTCTCTAACACAATACATAGCTAATCCTCCTTTAAACAAAAAATTTATTTATTACCTGTTTTAAACTTCTATAAACATATCTTTTTCTTCACCACAAGCTGGGCAAGTCCACTCTTCAGGTAAATTTTCAAAAAGTGTTCCTGGGTTTACTTCACCTTCTAGATCACCTACTCCAGGATCATATTCATAACCGCATCCATTACATACATAATGTTTCCAAGTTGGAGTGACTTTTTTCGGAATAACTCTCTTCATCTTTTTCATTGGTGGAGCCTCTTTCTTTGGTTCACCATTGTCTAAAGCATCAATAAGTAGAGGTAGTATTTCCATCAAATCACCAACTATGCCGTAATCTGCGTTTTTGAAAATCTTTGCATTAGGGTTTATATTAATTGCAACAATTGTAGAAGCATCCTTTATACCTTTTAAATGTTGACCTGCACCTGAAATACCACATGCAATATAAAGGTTTCCTTTAAATTTTTGCCCTGACATACCAACGTAACGATCAATTGGAACATATTTTAAAGTTTCAGCTACTGGTCTAGAAGAACCTATTGCTGCACCAGCCTGAACTGCAAGCTTTTCTATAAGATGCATATTTTCCTTTTCTCCTATGCCTTGTCCTACACTAACTACTCTCTCTGCCTTGCTTATTGGAGTATCTATAGGAATTCCCACTGAGAAATCATATCCATCCTTCTTAAGAGCTTCTACAAGAGAATTTACTCTTTCTTCAGGTGTACCATCTTTATAAATTACCTTCTTACGATATCCTGTTGCAGGTTCCCTTGAAGTTTTTGCTACACTCTCTGTTTTTGGCATTTTTCCTATAATATTAGCGGCTATAACAACACGCTGGATTTCATTAGTTCCCTCATATATAGTGCAGATTTTAGCATCTCTATAGGCACGCTCAACTTCCATACCTTTAAGATATCCGCTTCCCCCAAAGATTTGAAGAGCATCGTTGACAATTTCAAGACAAACATCAGAAGCATATTGTTTAGCCATTGCTGCTTCCATGCTGTAGTGCTCATGATTTCCTTTAAGCTCTGCTGCACTATAAATAAGGAATCTTGCTGCTCTAAGTTTTGTAGCCATATCAGCTAATTTAAAAGCTATTATTTGTTGCTGACAAATAGGTTTACCAAATTGAACTCTTTCTTTTGAATACTCTAAGGCATTCTCATAAGCACCTTGTGCTATTCCTAAAGCTTGGGCAGCAATACCGATACGTCCACCATCTAATGTAGACATAGCAATTTTGAAACCATCGCCTTCTTTACCTAATAAATTTTCCTTAGGAACTTTTACATCATTAAAAATAAGCTCTGCAGTAGCTGATGAACGAATTCCCATCTTATCATAATGCTTACCAAAACTAAAACCTTCTGATCCCTTTTCAACGATAAATGCACTAATACCTCGTGTACCAATGTTTGGTGTAGTTACTGCAAAAACAATATAAATATCAGCCTCACCACCATTAGTGATAAATATTTTCTCGCCATTTAAGATATAATAATCTCCTTCTAGTACAGCAGTTGTTTCTGTTCCTCCTGCATCACTACCTGCATTTTCTTCAGTCAAACCAAATGCTCCAAGCTTTTCACCCTTTGCTAATGGTACTAAATATTTTTGTTTTTGCTCCTCATTTCCAAAAGCTGCAATTGGATATGTTCCTAATGATGTATGTGCAGATAAGATTACGCCTGTCCCGCCATCAACTCTTGATAATTCCTCGACAGCTATCGCATAGCTAATCACATCTAAGCCAGCTCCTCCATACTCTTTTGAATACGGAATACCCATCACTCCCATATCAGCTAGCCTTTGAACTACTTCCGAAGGGAATTTATTTTCTTGATCCAACATAAATGCAATAGGTTTAACTTCCTCTTCAGCAAATTCTCTTATTTTTGTTCTCAAATTTTCATGTTGTTCTGTAGTTTTGAAAAACATAAATACACCTCCCTTTAATTATACGGTTTCACCAATGTCATTCTATAAAATCTGTAAAACCATATTCCCAAACATATTCCTTAAATGTATACCTAAACCGTATACATTTATTGTATACCTATAAGGTATACTTTTCAACTGTTATTTTATCTATTTTATTCCATAATAGACAATTAAAGCTTAAAACTCCTCCTCTTTTAAAGATAATATAACTTTTCCTTCCATTATCTTATAAAAGCAATTATTTTTACTTGTAAGGTTTTTCTTTATTTCTATTCCCCCTTATTTAATTTAAGATATATTTAAAGTTTCTATATTTATATCAACACTTATAATTATGCTATTTACAATACTATTATTAACATTAATATAAACTATAATAAAAAAAAGCAGATACGAATTACGTAACTACTATTTTTTATTGATTTAATTTATTTTTCTTTTATGTCTACTTATGATATGGTTCACCTTTAATTATTCTAAATCCTCTATAAATTTGCTCTAATAGCATTACTCTAAAAAGCTGATGTGGAAATGTCATCTTTGAAAAGCATAATTTATAATTAGCTCTTGCTAAAACACTTTTTGAGATTCCTAGGCTTCCTCCTATTATAAATGCTATATTTGGATTTCCTGTTACCCCCAAGTTATCTATGTATCCTGCAAATTCTTCTGATGTTAGTTGCTTTCCACCTAAATCCATTGCTATAACGAACATATTGTCTTTAATTTTATTTAGTATTCCTTGCCCCTCTTTCTCTTTAATTACCTCTTCTTCTTTTTCTGAAGCATTATCTGGTGTTTTTTCATCCACCAATTCAACTATATCTAATTTGCAATACCTTCCCAATCTTTTTGAATATTCTTCTATAGCATCCCTTAAATACTTTTCCTTTATTTTACCAACTGTTATTATCGTTATGTTCATTGTTATCTCCTTTAATTATTTTATGCATACCTATATTATAACTAAAAATAAAAACTGTAGCTAAATTCTTTACTCAGCTACAGTTTTTATTTCTTAATACTATTTATATTTTATACTAAGTTTTAAACTAACAACAATTAGAGATATCATTCTATTCATTTATAGAGCTTCAACTTTAATTCTAGATTTTGTCTTATATAGTCTGTATGCTGTTAACACCGCTCCTAATGCACATATTATAGCTGCAGCAACATATACATATTGCATCCCATATACAAAAATATCATCTCTTCCCTCTATATATCCTGTAACATGATATCCTATTTGACTACTCATCCTATTGTATAAAAGAGTTGTTGATAGTGATATTCCAAAAACCATTCCTAAATTTCTAACTAACGCATTTATACTTCCAGCAATCCCTAAATTTTTTGTATCTACTGTAGACATAACTAATGAATTATTTGGTGACTGAAACATCCCATTTCCTAGTGTCATTATTGCTATAAAGGCAATTAATGCACCTATGTGAGAATATTCATTTAAAGTTGATATTAAAAATAAACCTAGGCTAGTTCCAATAAGTCCTAAAAATGTTAAAACTTCAGATCCTATTCTATCTGATATATACCCACTCATTGGAGCAACAACTGATAAAATTATTGGTGATACCATCATTAATACACCAGTAACTGAAGGAGCTAGTTTCATCACGTATTGTAGGTAAAATGGCAATATAATATTTGAACAACTTATTGCCACAAATGAAATGAATGCACAAAAAATACTGAGCGAAAATAATGAATTACTAAATATCTCTAGTTTCAATAATGGTTCATCAATTCTTTTTTCAACAATTATAAATAAAATAAATAATATAATAGAGACAACAAATGATATAATGATTCCTATATTGTCATATCCAATTTCCTTGCCAAAAGTTAAAGCACTGAATAAAAGTACCATAGTTGATCCAAATAAAGTTGCACCTTTTATATCTAATTTTTCATTTGAATTATTAGAATTTTTAGGAAGTGTCTTCATTGCTAAAGCTAATGCCAAAATTCCTATAGGCACATTTATTAAAAAAATATACTGCCAACTTAAAATCGATACAATTATTCCTCCTACTGGTGGACCTATCATTGAACCTAATGCTACAAAAGTTCCATTTAATCCTAGCGCCCTTCCTCTTTCGTTTCTTGGAAAAACCTGAGTTATAATTCCTTGACTTGTAGACATGGTTCCTGCAGCTCCAATTGCTTGCAATATTCTCGAGAAGACTAACATTACTAATGAATTAGATAATCCACATAAAAGTGAACCAATCGTGAAAATAATTATACCCAATTTAAAAACTGAAGTTTTACCCTTAATATCAGCTAATCTTCCAAATATAAGAATAGTTCCTACAATAACTATTAAATAGCTCGTTACTACCCATTCTATAGATGCCATACTTACTGCAAGCCTCTGCGACATTACAGGAAGTGCTACATTCACTATACTACTATCAAGTGTGGACATAAATGTCAGTAGTACAGTAGTAAATAATATTAACCATCTTTTTTTATCCGTACTTTCCATATGTTTTATCCTTTCTGTTTATACATGTTTTATCTAGCTGTAAAAATAGAGTTTATATATAATAACTCAACATTCATAAACCTAATCACAACTTATATAGTTGCACTTGCAACTATATAAAATTATAATATATTTTTATTATTTACACAAATGGTATGATAATTCTCTAAATATAAAAATATAATCCACATTTTAAAGTTCATAAAAAAAATTATCCACATTTTATTCTAATTCTATGGATAAAGTTCTTTATATTATTTGTACAGTTTTAATATGTATGTTCTAAAAAGTTTGCTTTATAGAAATTTAATTGTATTGACTTGATTATCCTCTAATTATTAAACCATGCTTTTGCTAACATGCTATCAAAAAAACTGCGTGCAAATAATGTTTCCAAATGATAGATTAAAAATTCACTAATAATTAAGACTTACTATTAGTTTCCTCTTACATTAACAAAAGCATGATATTAATTATATTTTATATTATTTTTTACTTTAATTTAAATGATCCAACCATCTCATTTAAATTATCTGACGAATATTCCAGTACATCGGTTGCTTGCTTTAGTTGTCTTATTTCTAATAATATTTTTTTAACCATAGACAGTGATTCTTCACTTTTATTTGAACTATTTTCGGTAGATTGTTCTATTTTATCTGCCATAGTGCTTACATTATTCATAACATCCCCAACACTTTGGCTCTGGGTCGAAGTTATTTCTGATATTGACTGCATCGCATTAGCTATTATATTTACATCATCATTAATATGATCAAATGATTGAATAGATTCTTTTACACTCGCTGTAGATATATCTACCTTAGTATTTATCTCTTCTGCATATTCAAATGTTGCTTGTGTCTGTTTTTGGACTTGATTAATGACATTACTTATTGACTTGGTAGCACTTTCTGTTTCTAGTGCTAGCTTAGATATTTCTTCCGCTACTACAGAAAATCCTTTTCCACTCTCTCCTGCTCTTGCAGCTTCAATTGATGCATTAAGCGCTAGAAGTTGTGTCTGCTTACTTATATTTCTTATAACATTAATTACTTCACTTATCTCCTGTGAATATCCCTGTAAAGTACTTATAGATTCTACTGTATTCTCGATGGTCTTTTCTAAATCCTCCATATTACTCAAGACTTCTTTTGATATGCTTTGTGCCGATGCTGCACTTTCATTAGTTCCTTCAACTATACCTGATACTTCTAATATAAGACTATCCATTTCCTGAATAGATGCTGTAATATCTGAAAATTTGTTTTTTGTATTTTGGAATACTAGATTTTGGTCTTTAGAATTTTCCAGTAAAGTTATCACTGTATTTTCAATGACTCCCATTCCATTTTTAACTTCGCTTGTTATATTAGAAACTATATTTACTGATTTTTTTGTAGTTTTAGCTGATCTTTTCACTCTATATAACATGCTCATCTGATTATTTATGAATTTATTGAACCATCGCGACAGCTCTCCGATTTCATCTGATGACATTTTTTCAACTCTTTTGGTTAAATTTCCTTCGCCTTCCGCAATATCTTGTAATATATTTATCGTTCTACTTAAAGGGGATGAAATCATTCTTTTAGATATTAATAACGAAAACAGTGATAATATAATCCACATTGCTATAGATGTAAATATACTATTATTCGGTGATAATTTAATTGCTATAAAATTTACTGCAATTAAAATTGCTGATATTATTGATATAGATATTGGCATCTTTAAATTAATACTTTGAAAATTATATATCTCAGCTATATCACCTTCACACATCATTCCCCATACCTCATCGCAGTTCGGGGGTTTTATTAATGTTCCCTTACCTCCCACCATTATATGTCTGTAATCTGGATATCCAGGCCAACAATCTAGGTTTTCACCATTTCGAATTGTATTTTCAACTCCTCGATGTAATTTACTTGTAGCCGGATCATTAAAAATTATTTCAAATTCGGTATGCTCTTTAATTCTAACTGTACCCCAACTCTTTGTTTTAACTCCATCTTTGAGATTCTCCCCTAAAGTAAATGTATTATCCTCAAATCTGCTTCTAGATATTGCTGTTCCGGGCTTAATATCTCTGCTAGTCTTCACCATAAATAAGTAATTATCTCCAGAATCCTTATATATATGAGTATCCTCATCTTGAATTACGTTACTCATATCATCATTTAGTGTTCTGCAGCATAATATTCTAATTTGATTACTGTGATTTTTGCATGTACTGGAAAACATTAATGTAACATCATCAGCAAATTTCTTATTACTTATATCTGTATGTAGGGTTCTTTTATCAATATACGGTCCATACATTAAAGGCCTACCCTCCAATCCCGCTTTCAGATTAGGTAAATCACTCATATCTAATCCAATATGCTCTTTGCACGAAGAAACTGATACTATTCCTTTCTCATCTAAAACAAATATTTCGCAAAAATCCTCGTGCTTTTTTACGGTTTCAATTAAATAATTACATACTATATTATCATTGTCTTCTAATGCCACAAGTGAATTCTTAATATTTTCTAATTGTGCCCACTTGTCATTAAACCAGTTATCTAATGCCTTTTTTCTTCCATTTGATATTCCTTCAAATACTTTTTCTGAATGTTCCTTTAGATTTCTATTCAACAGATATTTAAGCTTTAAACTCATAGCAATCCCCCCATATATTATTCTTATATCTACTTTTAATAAAAAAATAAAGCACTAAATACAGATTTTTTAAATCCGTACTTGTGCTTCCATAGCATTACTATTTATTTACTACAATTCCTTGTATAACATAATTATACCAACTATATTGACCTTTGTGAATTGTTATTTTTCACGAAACCATTAATAAAGAAAAAAACCCTATCTAAACTAGGGTTTTTACTACATTGAATAGTAAACTCCTCTAAACATAGAGTTTACTTATATGTAATTATATTATTTATCTTTTCCACAACATTTCTTATATTTCTTCCCACTTCCACATGGGCACATATCATTTCTTCCAACCTTATCTAGATTTCTTACTATCTTAGATTCCTTGTATTGTTTTTGTATTTCATTTCTTTTTTCCACTGAGAATATTCCATCCCATTGTGGTAATGTGTATAAATATTCTGCTTTTGCATCTAGCATATTCAAATATAAAGTTTCTAGATTTATATCAAGTACTATTTCTGTATCAGCATCTATAGTCTCAAGATCATATTGAGTTTTTAAACTATCATTAATACCATCCATAAATCCCATAGCAAATTCTACTGTGGAATCATAATCTTTAGCTAATTCATTTATTGTAGTCTTTTTAACACTTTTATGATTAGCTAATAAATCTTTATATATTGATTTTTCTAATTTACTATATTCTTCCCAGAAAGCATTTTCTCCCTTAGTTTTTACATAGTCAACAACCATGTCAGTCCAATTTGTATATAAACTCATTTTTAAGTCCTCCCTTAAATCTTCATTGATTATATATAATATATTTCTATAAATTATAAGCTCAAATAAACTATATCTCTATATAACTGCTAGGATTATGTCTGTTTGCCATAGTTAATATTATGTCCTCTTTTAGCTTAATTCCATTTTCATTTAGCACGTTTAAAACAGTTTGATATGCTAAATCTGGTTGATTATTAGTATTACTCAAATGCCCTAAAATAATCTTTTTCTTAGTTGAACATTTATATAGTTCAACTATGGCACTCCCACAATCATCATTAGATAAATGTCCTATTTCGCTCAATATCCTACGTTTCAAAGGATATGGATATGGTCCAAACTTAAGCATATTTACATCGTGGTTACTTTCAAGAAGAATAACTTCTGAATCTTTTATATTATCATAAATTTCTCTTGTAAAAGTTCCAAAATCAGTTGCTACACTTATGTTTTTTTCTCCTGAGCTAACTGTATACCCCATTGGCGCGGCTGCATCATGCGGAATATTAAATGCTTTAATACTCATATCCTCTATTTCAGTAAATGATCTTTTATCAATTACTTTTATGTTATGCTCTTTTATATTTCCAATTAAGCTTTCCATAGCAGACCAAGTATCAGCATTTGCATATATAGGAATGTCATACTTTCTAGACAGTACTCCAACCCCTTTGATATGATCACTATGCTCATGAGTTATAAAAATTCCGTTCAAGTCTTTTGGATTTTCATTAATTTCTTGCAACGCTAAATCAATTTTTTTACCTGGGAGTCCTGCATCAATTAATATCTTAGCTTTATTTGAGGCAATAAACATACTATTACCGCTACTGCCACTATATAAAGAACAAAATATCATTCCAATCTCCTCCCCTTTAATTTATACTATTCATCAACTTCTATTCTCTTAATATCTGCCCCTAAAGCTCTAAACTTATTTTCTATATGAGGATATCCTCTATCAATATGCTCTATACTAGTTATTTCAGTTGTTCCCTCTGCAACTAATCCCGCAATAACCATGGCAGCACCTGCTCTTAAATCTGTTGCCTTTACTACTGCGCCTGTCAATTTTTGCGCTCCATCTATAATCGCAACTCTGCCTTCAACTTTAATATTGGCTCCCATCTTTTTCAATTCATCTATGTGTTTATGCCTATTCTCCCAAATAGATTCAGTAATTAAGCTTCTTCCCGGTACAATACTTAGCAATGTTGACATTGGTTGCTGAATATCCGTTGGAAATCCTGGATATGGTGTGGTTTTTATATTCACACCCTTAAGTGGTGACTTCACGGTAACTCTAATACAATCATCACCTTCTTCAATCACTGCCCCCATCTCTGTAAGCTTAGCTGTAATTGATTCTAAATGCTTTGGTATAACATTTCTTATATAAACATCTCCACCTGTAGCAACAGCTGCTATCATGAATGTACCAGCTTCAATTTGATCTGGTATTACGCTATAAGAACAGCCTTTTAGACTTTCTACTCCTTTAATTCTTATTACATCTGTTCCTGCGCCTCTTATGTCAGCTCCCATTGAATTTAAGAAATTCGCAACATCAACAACATGAGGTTCCTTTGCTACATTTTCTAGCACTGTTACCCCCTCTGCTAATGTTGCCGCAATCATAACATTTATTGTTGCTCCTACTGAAACTACATCAAAAAATATATTAGCGCCTACTAGCTTATCAGCTTTAACATTAACTGCTCCGTGCTCTATAAACACATCAGCTCCTAAAGCTTCAAATCCTTTTATATGTTGGTCAATTGGTCTTACCCCTATTGAACATCCTCCTGGAAGAACTACTCTTGCTTTCTTAAATCGTGCTAATAAAGCTCCAATGAAATAATATGAAGCTCTCATTCTTCTAACATCATCCGTGCACGCATCAAAATTATTTACATTAGAACTATCTATTTCTAAAGTATTGTTATCTATCTTAATAATATCGCAACCTAAGCTTCTAAGTATTCTTTCCAAGCAGTGTACATCTTCAATATCTGGTATGTTATCAATTATGCATTTTCCATCACTTGCCATTATAGCTGCTGGTAATATTGCTACTGCTGCATTCTTGGCCCCATTGATATCAACAGTACCTTCTAGCAAGTTTCCGCCGTTTATAACTAATCTCTCCATTGAATTCACCCTATCTATTAAAATCTATATTATCATATATATTATTTTACATTATTAACCTATTTTATAATTAAAATCTACTTTAATTATTATATCATAAACTAAATTTATTTAAATACATTTTTTCAGTCCATCAACACTTTTTTAACTATATATGTGTTACAACACAATTTTTCTTATGGTTTTGTTGTAATTATATCCCTTAAAACATATATTACTGGAATAAATATTTCTTTTATTGAAAAAATATCCTTAAAAACCTAATTATTCTTATAATTACTATTTAATTATTCTTCTATTCTTTTATTCTATTTATTGTGTTATAATTTACTAAGATTTTTATTAATACAATATATTGAGATTGTGAGGTTTATCATGAAGTACTATATAGTTGCATTATTTGATGAGGAAACCTATCAAGTAATATCACCAATACAAAGGAATATGTCAAAAAAATTCAGAGCAAATAGAAACTCACCTATGCCTTTTGTCTTATTAACATCTATTGAAAATCCAAATTTGGATAAATTATATCCAGTTGTTGATAAAATTATAGCACCTTATAAGAGTTTTAGAATTGATGCAAGTGATTTAGTCTATTTGTTTGAGCCTACCAAAAGTATAAATTTAAAAATAGACGATAAAGGTTATATAAGGAGACTTTCTCGTAGTCTTTTTGATATATTAGAACTTAACGGATTTACTGTTAAGTCTTTTGGAGATAGTTTTGTTTCACTTGCAAATTTAGGTTATCTTCCTAAGGACTATAAAAAGCAAGATGTAAAGCTAAATTTCCCTGAGATATATAATACTGATAACCTTGTTAAATTAAGAATTAAGAGTGTTGAAATATGGAAGCTTCCTACGGTAAAAAAGAATACTCCCTTAAAATCTTATATTTTGAAAGACTTTTAGTTTAAGCGTTCTTACTATCATAATAAATCGCCTGTTAAACAATCCAATTAGTTTATGTTTTTAGGACTGTATTGAATTTTTATATTCAGTACAGTCTTTTTTTATATTTTTTAAAATCACTCTAAATCTATAGTTATATTTTCCTTGAAAGTAAAATTAATTTAAAAATAATCTCTTAATTTCGAATTTTCTAAAAATATTTTTTTGTAGTCGTTTTCCGAACTTTCATTTATTTTAAAGATTTTGTAAAATAATATTATTATTAGAAATGTAGGAGGATTCACTATGAATATTCAGCCACTATTTAAAGTACAAAAAAAATACAATGATAGTTTATCTATAAATGAAGAGCTAGACTCCCACAAATTGCGAGTACGCAAAAACCTAGAATTTGAAATCTCTCTTGGTGCATTAGCTAGTGAAACTAATTGTTTTAGCTACTTACTAAAAAAATCTAGACCTGTTAACATCAGTGCTATATTCGATAAATATATAACTTGTATTTCTCAAGTCTTAACACTAGGTATTGATCATAAATATACAGATTTAATTGCAGTATCTATGGCACCTAATGACTATTGTTTAAGTGATCAGTTTCTAAACCTATATATTGACATAAATGATTTAATTGCTTTCCCATCTATAGATCACTACTTAACTTTATTTGAAGACCTATTAAGTCTAGGATTGACATTAGGTTTTTCAGAATCTCAAATACAAAATCAATTTATTAAGGATTTAGACAACTTGGTTATACTTTAATTAATGCATTCATGCTAATTACATAACACCATTTTTATTTTTTATAATATTTAATATTCTTAGGGGAATAATAATTCTGAGGTGATGTTATGTTTGGAATAATATGTGCAATAATTTCTGGAATTGCTATGAGTATTCAAGGTGTATTTAATACCAGACTAGGTGAGAAAATCGGAGTATGGGAAACTACATTATTAGTTCAGATAATTGCCCTTGTCTTAAGCCTTATCATTTTTTTATTTTTAGGTGATGGTAATTATTCTAATTTGAAGGATTCCAACAAGCTTTATTTATTAGGTGGCGCACTAGGGGTTGTTATAACCTTTACCGTAATAAAAAGTGTTAGCTCAATGGGACCTACCTTCGGTATTGGTATTATATTAATATCCCAATTACTTGCTGCTGCACTTATAGATGCCTTTGGGTTATTTGGCAGTGAACGACTTAGATTTTCATTAAATCATTTTTTAGGTATTGCTATTATGATTGCTGGTATTGTAATATTTAAGTGGAATCATTAGGAGAGGACGGAGAGGACTTGAATCTTTTTTCTAACATTAATTTTTTATTCCATTTAACAATTAACAATATAAAAGAATATGTAAAAAAAAGCGCTGAAATAAAATCTGATAAAATTATGAAAAATTCAATTAATTGGTTTGGTCATGCTACCACAATTATTAATCTATCAAATAAAATTATTATAACTGACCCTGTATTTTCCAATTCCTTGGGATATTTTAAGAGACTTGTAAAAAAACCAGTATACATAAATGATTTAAAAGTAGACTATATACTACTATCACATGGACATATGGATCATTTAAATTTTTCATCTCTAAAAAAATTAAATAAAGATGCTGTCTTTATTGTTCCAAAAGGATATACTCGTATTGCTAGACTGCTTGGTTTTAAAAATGTATTTTTATTACATCCTGGAGATGTATATAGAGATGACTTTATAAAAATTACTGCTTACCAAGCTAATCATGATGGGAGACGCTTCTATTTTGGACATGATGATGAAAGTATTTCATATTTAATCGAAAGAGAAAATAAAAGCGTGTTCTTCGCAGGCGATACAGCTCTCACCAATAATTTTAAGAATATATCCTGTGATGTTGCATTAATGCCTGTAGGTTGTTATAAACCTGATAGATTTTCGTATATGCATTGTACGCCAGAACAGAGTTATGAAATGTTTAAAATGATGTCTTGCCCTACAATGATACCAATTCATTATAAAACTTTTAAAATTTCATTAGAGAATTTTCAGGAAACTGAAGAATCATTATTAAATTTAAATGATAAAGCTATAAAAATTATAGACATAGGGGAGACCTACAGTTTTTAAATGGTAGATTGATTATTATTTTTATTCAAGTTTCATACTTGTATTTATTTTTAATAATCAATCTACTATTTAATTTTTGCTATACAATATTTATTCAATAGATGAAGAAATATTGTATAGCAAAAATTTTTTTAATCCTTCATTTTTTATTAACAATAAAATTCTTTTTCATATAATATATTGAAGTAATAATATTTTGGAGAAATATATGTTTTCATCTAAAAGTAAGCTAGACCATAATCTAAAAGATTATATATCAAAAAATGCTTATAAAAGTTATAGAATACTTATACAATATAAAGACTTTCAATCCTCAATAGTAAAAAAAATCAGTTCATATAAAGGTACTGTACATCACATTATTGAATCCTCTAATATTATAAGTGCCGAACTAAATTCAAGAGGCATAGATAGAATTTCTGAATATCCTGAAATAAAAAAAATTTACTTGGATGAATACCTGTTTTTGTGCGGAATGAGCGTGACTACTGCAAATAAAATCCACTTTTCGGAAAAGTTTAGTTTATCTGGTGCAGGAGTAGGAATAGGACTTGTAGATAGCGGAATATTTCCTCATCAAGACCTAACTTCCCCTAGCACTAAAATAGAGTTATTTGAAGATTTAATTAATAACTTTCGCTATCCTTATGATGATAATGGACATGGTACCTCCATGGCCGGAATTTTGTGTAGTAGTGGTATCTCATCAAATAACATGTATAAAGGAATTTGTAATAAAAGTAAGCTATTCTGTTACAAGGCATTTGATAAACTCGGTAAAGGATTTGCTTCGGATATATTATATTCTATAGAAAGTTTATCTAATATATCTAAAGAAAATAACATAAAGGTATTATGTTTGCCTTTTGAACTTTTAACTCATAATACATTCATTATCTCTTGCTTTGATTTGACATTTAAGTATGCTATATCAAAAGGATTAATTCCGATAGTTCCTAGCGGAAGTAACCTGAGTGAAAAAAATTCTATTATGGGAATTGCTACGCTACCAAGCTGCATCACTATAGGTGGTCTAAATTCAACTACCTCCATAATGAAGCCTTATACTTATTCTTCTGCAGGACCATATGGTAAATTATTAAAACCTGATCTATCTGCTGCATGCGTTAATGTTATATCTTTAAATTCTGATAATAACTATATTTCAGAAAAAAACGGAATTAAGGTTTACCCAAATAAACTTGAAGTACCATATAAAACTTTTACAGGCTCATCTATTGCTACAGCCTATATTAGCGGATTATGTGCGTTATTATGTGAGAAAAATCCATCAATAACTTTCAAAGATATGATTTCCTTATTAAAGGTTGCATGTGATCCTATTGATGAGATATCCAATCAAATTCAAGGTGAAGGTATTGTAAATATAAATAAACTCATCATATGATTATTTATTTTAATGAATATTATCCATATTTAGAAGCATGCATTTGTTTTATTAAATTAGTTAATTTCTTATAAAGACAAATGCGTGCTCTTTATATTCTCTCAAATCTTATATAAAAGTAATTAATCCCAAGTATTAGTTGATTAATATTTCGCTTTATTAAGGTGATAATATGCTATAATTATTTTACATACATTAGGTTATTATATAACTTACATTATAAACGATTATGCTAATCTAATATTATTAGATAGAGTTTTGTTTTTATAATATATATTAAAAACTTTGAAAGGTAGGTAGTAAACGGAATGAGCACATTTATGTTAAAGAATAGATCTCTAGGGTTCACTCCTGTTAACAATGTATTTATAGAAAAATACATGCCACAGGCTAGAGGCGAATTTGTAAAAGTTTATTTATTGATGCTAAAGTATACTATTTCAGGTGAATTAGGCGTTAGCTCATCAATACTAGCTTCCTCGCTTAATTTGTTAGAATCAGACATTATGAATGCATTTAATTATTGGAATGATCAAGGAGCTATAAAGCTAACTCAGATAGATAAGATGGGTAATTTTAATGTAGAATTCGTAGATTTAGTTGAAGAACCCTCCAAATCTACTAAACAAATTGACTTATTAGAAGCTTTGGATAGTACAAATACTAAAGATATGCTAAAGGATATTGAAACTCTTCTAGCTAGACCTCTATCGCCAAACGAAATGTCACTTTACTTAAATTGGCAAAAGGAATTCGGTTTTTCATCTGAATTAATTCTGATTTTAATGGAATACTGTATATCAAAGGGAAAAAGCGATTCTAGATATATAGAAAAGGTTGCTATAGCTTGGCATGATCAAAAAATAACTACTATCGAGCAAGCTCAGAACTTAATAAAAAAAGCAGAGGATAAGTGGATTAATATAAGAAAAATTCTCACTTACTTAGGTATAAATAATACAGACATAATGAAACCACAACAGGATTTAATAGAAAAATGGCTTCTTATTTATAAGTATTCAAACGAAATTATATTTAAAGCTTGTGATGTATGCTTTGAAAGATTGAATAGGGCGGATTTCAAGTATATCGATGGAATCTTAAGTAATTGGAATAAAAATAATATTAGAACTTTGGAAGATATAGCTCTTAAAGATAATAAAAATCCAAAAAATAATAAGTATCAAAAAACTTATACTACTAATAATAATGATAAATCATCTCTCAAATTTAATAACTTTGAGGCTCGAGAGTATGACTATGATTCATTAGAAAAAAAACTTTTAGGATGGGATAGCGATGATTAAAGGTTATCAAACAGAAATTTTAAAAATATATGATAAACTTAGAGAAGATGAAGCTAGAAATTTGAAATTTAGGAAAGAAGAAATATCAAAGAAATATCCTGAGATTATTGAATTGGATAATAAAATTCAACGATTATCTTTAAAAATGGCAGTATCAATTCTCAAATCTAAAGATAGTGAAAAGACAATAGATGATTATAAGGAAAATATAACAGATTTAAGAATAAAAAAGTGCGAAATGTTAGTTGAAAGAGGTTATGATCCTGAATATTTAAATTTGCGATATCAATGCAATAAATGTAAGGATACAGGCTTTATAGGCAATATAAAATGTACTTGCTATAAACAAAGGTTGATTAAGTTATACTATAAAAATTCAGAATTAGAAAATACCACATCGTATAATAACTTTGATAATTTTGATTTAAATTTGTTTTCAAGTCATAAACTTGGAGATGAAAAATATTCTCCTAAAAAAAACATGGAGAATAATTTAGAATATATATTAAAAGACTATCTTCCTAGCTTTTCAGAAATATCAACAAATTTATTATTTTTCGGAAATCCAGGTAGTGGTAAAACATATTTATCATATTGTATTGCCAAAGCTGTGTTAGATATGGGATTCTTAGTAATTTATAAAACCTCTGATGAGTTAATTAAGAATTTAAGGGAAATAAGATTCAATAATGACTCAGGTTTAGAATCACTATTACTAGAATGTGACTTACTAATTATAGATGATTTAGGCGCAGAACACCTCAATGAATTTTCAGTAACTGAATTATTTAATATAATTAACAAGAGAATTCTTGCTAATAAGAAAATGCTTATCTCAACCAATTTAACTTTGCCAGGAATAACTAAGCAGTATAGCGAGCGAATCGCTTCTAGACTAATTGGAGAATTTAAGCTCTGCAAATTTTATTCTGAAGATATAAGGATTAAGAAAAATTTAGAAAAAAATAGATAATCTAAATAAACTAAACTCTAATATGATATTTATTCTCTTAATGACTATCATATTAGAGTTTTCATTTTTACTACAAATTGATATTATAAATCATATTTATTTGAAAAATCTGTTTCGCAAACTATGTTATTCTGTGTTAACATCTTATTTATATTTAAATTCCCTTTAATAACTTGTTCTTATAATACTTTCAAAATTTACCCACAGATCTGACTTGATTATAATTTTTTAAACAATAAAAAAAGAACAAGTTCTAGTCTATAAGAACTTGTTCTTTGATGGCGACTCAGAAGGGGCTCGAACCCTCGACCTCCGGCGTGACAGGCCGGCACTCTAACCAACTGAGCTACTGAGCCATCTTATGGTGGGCACAACAGGGCTCGAACCTGTGACCCCCTGCTTGTAAGGCAGGTGCTCTCCCAGCTGAGCTATGCGCCCATAAGATAGATAAAATGGTGACTCCTAGGGGAATCGAACCCCTGTTACCACCGTGAAAGGGTGGTGTCTTAACCGCTTGACCAAGGAGCCATATTAAGTTTTGTTATGTTTATTTAAAATGGAGCTGGCAATAGGAATCGAACCTACAACCTGCTGATTACAAGTCAGCTGCTCTACCGTTGAGCCATGCCAGCATATTTTAAATGGCGACTCAGAAGGGGCTCGAACCCTCGACCTCCGGCGTGACAGGCCGGCACTCTAACCAACTGAGCTACTGAGCCATCTTATGGTGGGCACAACAGGGCTCGAACCTGTGACCCCCTGCTTGTAAGGCAGGTGCTCTCCCAGCTGAGCTATGCGCCCATAAGATAGATAAAATGGTGACTCCTAGGGGAATCGAACCCCTGTTACCACCGTGAAAGGGTGGTGTCTTAACCGCTTGACCAAGGAGCCATATTAAGTTTTGTTATGTTTATTTAAAATGGAGCTGGCAATAGGAATCGAACCTACAACCTGCTGATTACAAGTCAGCTGCTCTACCGTTGAGCCATGCCAGCATATTTTAAATGGCGACTCAGAAGGGGCTCGAACCCTCGACCTCCGGCGTGACAGGCCGGCACTCTAACCAACTGAGCTACTGAGCCATCTTATGGTGGGCACAACAGGGCTCGAACCTGTGACCCCCTGCTTGTAAGGCAGGTGCTCTCCCAGCTGAGCTATGCGCCCATAAGATAGATATAAATGGTGACTCCTAGGGGAATCGAACCCCTGTTACCACCGTGAAAGGGTGGTGTCTTAACCGCTTGACCAAGGAGCCATGCTATATTGTCTTTCGCTTAAATGTCTTAACTAGATGTCCTTGAGTTATTCAAGCTGCTGACCACATAGACTATAATACCCAAAATTAGATTCCCTGTCAACACATTTTTTCATTTTTTTTATTTTTATATTATTTATTTTTAATAAAGTGGCATTATATCTACATTTCAGAGGTTCCTTAAATATAATCTCTAGCCTCCTTCAGACTAGATAAAAGATCTTTTTTTAAATTAATTTGCTCTTCAATATTTTTTATTTCACCACAACATATTTCTAAAAAATCTTCTTTATCTATTTTATTAATATTTATACTATATCCATTCTTTTTAAAATTTTTTCCTGAAGCTTTAACTTCTAAAGGAAATTTATTATTTATAAATAACAGCATTTCCTTTTCCCATACTTTACTTTTGTACAGTTTATATTTATCTCTTAAAATACTTAGATTTTTTACCTCTTCTTTAATTTCTAACTTTAATGATTCATATAGTGCATTGTAAAAAAGTACTGATATCCCTCTTTTTAATTTAATTTTCAAGAAATTTCTATTATTAATTAAAAATTTATCTATATCACTTTCACTTATACATTCCACATCATTAAAAGAAAAACTCTTTCCCCCACTCATATTGGGATAATTAACCATTATATTATCAAAGTTCATTCTGATCACTTTAAATACTCTTTCGAAATCTCCCGAATTCATATTAATTACCTTTACTTCCATTATAAAATCACCTCATTTTTAGTATTCCTTTCTTTTAACCTTAATATTACTATGATAAAATTTATTAAAAGTATTATAAAATATTGAATAATATGATTTGAATCCTTTTATTTTAGTAGTAATTAATAAATTAATGGTATACTTAAAATATTCAGTTTATTTTAGCACTGGGTAAAATATGTGATTTAATTTTATATGGTCAATAAAACATACATAGGGAGTGATTGTTATAATGATTTATCACGATTTAATGATTGTCGGCGGTGGTGCCTCTGGCCTAATGGCTGCAATAATAGCCAAAGATTTTGGACTTGATGTGGCAATTATTGAGAGCAACGATAGAATTGGCAAAAAAATTCTTGTAACTGGCAATGGAAGATGTAATATTACTAATAAGAATATATCTCGCCCATTTGGGTGTTTCCATAGTGAAAATCAAGATTTCTTTAAAGCGGCGTTAGATAACTTTACTGTTAAAGATACTGAAAGCACATTTTTATCTCTAGGATTGCCATTAATTGAATTGGAAAACGGAAAGATGTATCCAAAATCTCTTCAGGCCTCTTCTGTAATAGATATATTCAGAATGGCAATAGAGGATAGACAAATACCTCTATATACAAATTGTAAAATTGATTCTACAAGTAAAAAAAATAACTTTATTTTAACAAGTAATAATGATGACTTTAAAAATTTTTCTTGTAAAAAACTTATTTTAAGCTGTGGTGGGAAATCAGCTACTAAAACAGGTTCTGATGGATCTGGCTATAAACTATGCAAGTCATTGGGTCATAGTATTATAGAGCCTATTCCTGGCATTGTTCAATTAAAATTAGATTATCCTTATTTAAAAGCTCTATCAGGAGTAAAATTTGATGGCTCTGCTTCTATTTTAGTTGATAATAAAGTTATTCGAACAGAGTTTGGTGAAATACTTTTTACCGATTATGGAATTTCAGGCCCCCCTATAATGCAATTATCATCTTATGCTTCTAAAGCTCTCTATGAAAATCTAAATGTAACTATAAGAATAGATATGTTTCCACTAGAAAGTAAAGATGATATTGAAAGTTTCTTTACCACACATTTTTCTATGTTTGGTCACAGAGAGATATCAACAGCCCTAATTGGGGTTATAAATAAAAAATTAATTTCTACAATTTTAAAAGATGTTGGGATAAAAGATATACATATACCGTGCAGTAGTATTGATTGGAGAACTACCAGCAAATTAATTGATAAGTTTAAAAGATGGGATTTTAAATGTATTGGCACTAATGGCTTTAACAATTCACAAGTTACAGTTGGTGGTGTAAATACATCTGAAGTAAATAATATTTCCTTAGAATCTAAGTTAGTTAAAAATCTTTATTTCTGTGGAGAGATTTTAGATGTGCATGGAGATTGTGGAGGTTTCAACCTTCAGTGGGCATGGAGTTCTGGATATTTAGCAGCTAAGTCCGCCGCCAATAGCTAAAAATTATTAACTTATCTATAAAAATAATACTATAAAATTAGCTGTCGTAATTATTAATATTACCTAGATTCTTGCAACAGCTAATTTTCTATATTTACCTTTATTATTTTTTCCAATCTGCTTGTAATAGCGTTAGTTCAGTTCCCTCACCATTTTTTATAGTATGATATGATTTTAAACTATTTTCATCAATTACATTTATAGCAGCAGTTGATGAAATCTTATCCCCATATGTTGTTTCTTTCTCAAATACTACCTTAATTCTTTTAAGAGTATAATTATTAATGATATCGAGAGGAACAGCTTCCATTGCCCACTCAACATATTTGACATTATTAACATGGTTATTAGAATCAATATCACTGTATCTTATGTTAAATTGCTTATAGTATTGTGCATCATTTGTTCTTTCTATTTTATCCATGCTTATATCGTAATCAACATCACCATCTACTCCATATATATGATATTGTTCATCTTGTATTCGCATTGGCCTTCTTTTATCTATATTAATTAGAAAAAATAATGCTAGTGCTTCCCCTATAACATTATTATTCTCATCATTAATTGTATATTTTCTTAATCCATAGAATTTCTTAAAGCCTATAGCTTCTGTTGTGACGCTTATTACCTCACCAAACATTGGATATCTATACATTTTTATATCGTATTTATAAAATACCCAAGCGCAGTTATTTTTCGTACAGTAATCAATTCCTCCACCTAAGGCTTCTGATTGTTGAGTGCCTACATCACATATAAAATCTATTATAGATGACAATTTACATCTTAAATTAGAATTTACTTCATAATAATGTATTTCATATTTTTTTGTAAACTTCTTACTCATAATTAACAATTGTAAAATGCAAAAATAAATCTCAAGCTAAATTTGAAACATTTTTATTTAACGAATAAATTATAGCTAAATGGCATCTATTTTGATTTACAACTCCTCCCCTCCTTTACTATATCTTATATTTATTATTATAAAAAATTATCAATAATATTGTTAATGAATTATTTAATCTTATAATCTATTATAATCACAAAAATTAAATTACACATAAAAAACATAAACGATATAAATATATTTTTTAATAAGTAAAAAAGGATTCCCTAAAAAGAAAATCCTTTTAAAATAATTATCTTATCTATTTAATGCTTCTAATAAATCGTCTAGATTTAATCCATGTACTGTTGCAGCTTCTGCTATAGTTTCAGCTTGAGCTGATGGACATCCAACACATCCCATTCCGAAACTCATTAAAACTTGAGCTTTAGATTGATCTGCACTAACTACTTCACCAATTGTCATATCTTTAGTTATCATACTTTCACCTTCTTTAATATAACTTTATGTAATTATTGTCTACAATAAAATTATATTTTATACAAAACATAAAGTCAATACCCGAGCATAATACTAAACTATAGATTATCTATTCTCATAGTTTGATCTCTCTTTGGTCCAACTCCAACTATAGAAATTCTAGTCCCTGTGAATTCTGATATTCTTGCTAAATACTTCTTAACATTCTCAGGTAATTCATCATAACTTCTAACATCAGCTACACTATCATCCCAGCCATCAAATTCTTCATAAATTGGTTCACACTCTGCTAAGTCTTCTAAACTTGCTGGGAAGTAATCTATAACTGTATCATTAAATTTATATCCAACACATACTTTGATTTTTTCTAGACCAGCTAAAGTATCAATCTTAGTAACAGCTAATGATGTCAATCCACTCACTCTAACTGCAGTTTTAATTATAACTAAATCAAGCCATCCACATCTTCTTGATCTTCCTGTATTTACACCATATTCGTGTCCCTTTTCTCTAATCCAGTCTCCAGTTTCACCAAGTAATTCTGTTGGGAATGGTCCTTTACCGACTCTTGTAGTATATGCTTTTGTTATACCTACTGCATTAGTAATCATATTAGGTCCTATACCAGAACCACTTGAAACGCCTCCTGCAGTTGTGTTAGATGATGTTACATACGGATATGTACCATAATCAATATCTAATAGCATTCCTTGAGCGCCTTCAAATAAAACTGTCTTATCTGCTTTAATTGCATCATATACCTTAACTGATGTATCTTGAACAAATGGTCTTAATTTCTTAGCAAAACCTAAGTATTCATCTAGTATCTCATCAAAATTTAATGCTTCTCCACCTAATACTTTAGTAATATAAGCATTTTTCATTTCAACATTTTCTCTTAATTTTTCTATAAAAACATCTTCATGCAGTAAATCACAAACTCTGATTCCACATCTTTCAAATTTATCTGTATAACAAGGTCCGATTCCTCTACCTGTAGTACCTATATCATTTTTTCCTCTAGCTTTTTCTTTTAATTTATCTAGTACCTTATGGTATGGCATTATAAGCTGTGCTCTATCGCTTACTATTAACTTTTCAGGCGATATTTTAACTCCAACACCTTCTAAGTATTCTATTTCTTCAAATAAAGCCTTTGGATCTACAACTACTCCATTACCTATAACATTTAATTTATCTTCGTATAAAATTCCAGATGGTATTAATCGCAATTTGTATTCTTTATCACCAACCACTACTGTGTGACCAGCATTATTTCCACCTTGAAATCTAACAACTACATTAGCTTCCTCTGCTAAGTAATCTGTCATCTTTCCTTTTCCTTCATCTCCCCATTGAGCTCCTAAAACAATAAATGCTGACATTTATATTGCCTCCCTTAATATATAAAGTTTAAATAAATAACTTTAATTTTTATTATCAATTTGGAGTTTCATTAAATTTATTTTAACCTCTCCTTTTAAATAGTAGCAAAGTACTTTTCTATGGTCAACCACATATCGAATATTTTTTTGCTTTTTTTATAAATAATTCGTATAATTGTTTTATATTGTTATGATCAAGATCATGTTTTTGTAAATTTGAATATATTTAGCATATTAAGGAGTGTTTTTAATGAATATTTATGAAGAAGCCTTGAAATTTCATGAAGAAAAAAAAGGTAAATATGAAATCAAACCTACCTGTGAAGTTAAGACTGCTAAGGATCTAAGTCTTGCATATACACCTGGTGTTGCAGAACCTTGTCGTGAGATACATAAAGACCCATCCAAAGCTTATATATATACTCGTAAATGGAATACAGTTGCTGTTATTTCTGATGGAACTGCGGTTCTAGGACTTGGAGACATTGGTCCACTTGCTTCTTTACCTGTCATGGAGGGTAAGAGTATTTTATTTAAGGAATTTGGTAATGTAGATGCATTTCCTATAGTTTTAGATACTAAAGATATAGATGAAATTGTTAATACAGTTGTAAATATCGCGCCAACTCTTGGAGGAATAAATCTAGAAGATATTTCAGCTCCTAGATGCTTCGAAGTTGAAAAAAGACTGAAAGAGAAATTAAGTATTCCAGTATTTCATGATGATCAACACGGAACGGCTATAGTTGTTTTATCAGGTCTGTTAAATGCCTTAAAAATAGTAAATAAAAAACTAGAAAACCTAAAAGTAATTATAAATGGTGCTGGGTCTGCAGGAACTGCCATATGTAAGTTACTACTTTCTTCTGGAGTTAAAAATATAGTAATGTGTGATATAGATGGCGTAATAAGTAGAGATAAAGATTTAAGTCATAATATTTACATGCAAGAACTAGCTAATATAACTAATCCAAATAATGAAACTGGTACGCTTAAAGATGTTATAAAAGGTGCAGATGTTTTTATTGGTGTTTCTGCCCCAAATATAGTTTCTAAAGACATGGTTAGAACTATGAACAAAGATGGAATAATATTTGCAATGGCTAATCCAACCCCTGAAATTTTTCCTGAAGATGCAAAAGAAGCTGGAATTGCAGTAATGGGAACTGGTCGTTCAGATTATCCTAACCAAATAAACAATGTATTAGCCTTTCCAGGAATATTTAGAGGCGCTTTAGATGTAAGGGCTACAGAAATTAATGAAGATATGAAAGTAGCTGCTGCTTATGCTATAGCAAATGCTATACCGGCTGGTGAACTATCTCCTGATAATATAATACCAAAAGCATTTGATCTAAAAGTTCAAGCTTTAGTTGCTGAAGCTGTTAAAAAAGCGGCAATTAGAAGCGGCGTTGCTAGTATTTAGTATTCATGAATTTAAGTTTTTGATTTCCTATTTCAAATTAAGACCTACAATTGAATGATAAACTCAATTGTAGGTTTTATTATTTGTATTGCTTTTCTATTAAGATTCTACCAGATAATATAATACTGAAAATAAATATTTTATCCACAACTTCACTTAAGCAATAATTATTCACAGAATAAGTTTTATATAATTATCCACATTATATTATTATCAATCTTATCCACAAGAAGTATCTTCAAGAATTCTGTTAATAAATATATTATTCTCTTAAAACCAACTTAACTATAACCAATACTATAGGCAACCATAAACTATTTGATTAATATTAATTACATTGGGAGTGAGTGAATCACATGAATAAATTACTAATACCTATAAATGATGATACCTTTAAATCTAAAGTTAATATAAGATTTAATAATATACTTGATGGCTTATATTCTTTCAAAAATTTTACTCTTGTAGCTAGTGATATTGATGATGGTGAGAATAAACTAATCAAATTAATAGAATATATTTTTGAGATCAATAATTCTAACGCTTATATAGATTTTTATATAAACAAAATTTCACCTGAAGACAAAAACACGCTTTTTCATCTCCTTTCAGATGAAGATAAAGATATATTCACGTCTTATTTAAATTTTGATGAGCACACTGGTATATTTTTTAGACTTGTTGATAAAGAACTTATACCATTCCTAGTTCGTTTAAATACAAGAGAAATTTTCTTCGTCACTTTTTATTTTACTAATAAACCTATAACAATTTGGGGAAATTATGATTTAAACTTTCCTTGTTTTTTTAATGCTCAAGAAGATTTTGAATTTTACTATAATATATCTAAATCATTTGGCCTATTAATTAATTCTGATTTGGAAGGTTAAGGTTATAAAAAAGGTATATTAAATAATTATAATTATTTAATATACCTCCACTTTTCAATTACTACATATTTTTAGATTTCTCTGCACATTTATCCATAGCCTGTATAACACTATTTCTAAAACCTAATTTCTCTAGTTCAACTACTGCATCTATAGTAGTCCCAGCAGGTGAACAAACCATATCCTTTAGCTCTCCTGGATGTTTTCCTGTTTCTAAGACCATCTTTGATGATCCTAAGACACTCTGTGCTGCCATTTTATAAGCTTTAGCCCTAGGTATTCCTAATCTTACCGCCGAATCTGCCATAGCTTCAATAAACATGAAAACATATGCAGGTGATGATCCACATAATGCAATAAATGCGTGAAAATCTTTTTCTTCTAGTTGAACACATTCTCCGAAACTTTCAAATATCTTAAAGCAATAATCCAACTCATCTTTAGTTACATTCTTATTAGAGCATACCGCTGACATTGCTTGCCCTACAAGTGCTGGCGTATTTGGCATTGTCCTAATTATTTTAGCACTACTATTAATCCACTCCTCCATATTGCTAATTGTAATTCCTGCAGCTATAGTAATAATTAATTTATCTGTTGTTAATTCCGATTTAATTTCACTTATCATTTCCTTAAACATAAAAGGTTTAATAGCTAAAATAATAACATCAGATTCTCTTGCAACAATTGTACTATCTAAAGTTGTTTTCACTTGGAAACTTTCTTCTAATCGCTTTGAAGAAGATTCCGTTTTAGTTGATACTATTATATCATCAGCCTTTATAAATCCAGATTTAATAAGACCTCCAACCATAGAACTTCCCATATTACCACAACCAATGAAACCAATTTTTTTATTCATATCATAGCCCCCATTAAAAAATTTTTGTTATTTATTCAAATTTTATCATTTTATATGAATATCTTAATTATAAACCACCACTATCATAGGATAGCTTGTATTAAAACTTCACAAACTATAATTAAATATGAAGGGAGGAATATATATGAAAGATAATTTTTTAGTATATAATAATTGTTTAATAAGCCCAAAAGAATTCATTAATTCCGTGCTATCTCTTGAGCTCGAAGAACAACTTCCTACATGTGAACTTGAAGAATCTTCAGATTTTTATTACATAAATGTAGATTCATTCTATGATAGTAAACATATATTAGAAATATCTTATAAAAATCATTTTTTAATATTAAAAATTATGTTTAATAATAATTCAAAAGAATTTTTATTTCAGCGGATTTTTTATTTATCAAAAGTTGATGTAAGTAATATTTTACTCCATGATAATAAAAGCAGTTTAAAATTAATAATTCCAAAAGCTGTTTAATAATAATCATATTATTCACATCATTTAAAGATATAAGAAATTTTATATTTATATAAATTTCTTATATCTTTTTTATTTAGTATTACTAATTATTTAAATTTTATTCCTTATGAATTAAATCTAAATTACCGAATTTACTATACTGACCAAGCCACGCGAGTTTAACAGTTCCAACTGGTCCATTTCTCTGCTTAGCCATTATACATTCACCGATATTTTTATCTTCAGTTTCTTTATTGTAATATTCATCTCTATATAAAAACATAACAATATCGGCATCTTGCTCTATAGATCCTGATTCTCTTAAGTCAGATAACATCGGCCTATGATCTGCTCTTTGCTCAGGCGCACGTGACAGCTGAGACAAAGCTATTACTGGACATTCCATTTCTTTAGCTAATGCTTTAATCGATCTCGAAATTTCAGATACTTCTTGTTGTCTATTATCACTACCTGCTCCTCCAGACATAAGCTGCAAATAGTCTATGACGATTAGATCTATTCCATACTCCATTTTAAGTCTTCTACATTTTGATCTCATTTCCATAACAGTTACGCCAGCAGTATCATCTATATAAATTTTTGCCTTTGAAAGTGGACCTGCAGCCATAGCTATATTTTCCCAATCCTTATCTTCTAAAGTTCCAGTTCTAAGGCTTAACATATCTACGTTTGCTTCTGAACAAAGAAGTTTATATGCCAATTGCTCTTTAGACATTTCCAGAGAAAAGACTACAACACTTTTATTTTCTCTAAGAGCTGCGTGTTCTACAATATTTAGTGCAAATGTTGTTTTACCCATTGAAGGTCTAGCTGCTATTAATATCATATCTCCACTTTGAAATCCGGATGTTTTTGCATCTAGATCAGTAAAGCCAGATCCTACACCAGTAATTGTTCCCTTATTGTTGAACAATTTCTCTATTTGTGCAAATCCTCTTTCTAATACATCGCTTAAAGGTTCGAAATCCTTTGATGTTCTTTTTTCAGCTATATTAAATATTTTCTTTTCAGCACTATCCACGACATCTTCCACATTACTTTGATTATTATAACTTTCTTCTATTATTGCAGTTGATGACTTAATAAGTTTTCTCAACGTAGATTTATCAGAAACAATTTTTATATATGCGCTTAAGTTTGCAGTAGTTGGTACAGAAGAGCTTATTTCTGTTATATAGGTTACCCCTCCAGCTCTCTCAAGCATATCAGAACTCTTCAAATATTCTAATAGTGTTAATAAATCTACTGCTATATCACTTCTAAACATTTCTTGTATAGCTTTATATATTACCTTATGACCATCTCTATAAAAATCCGCTTCTTCTAAACTCTCTAGAACTTTGGCAATAGCATTCTTATCGATGATCATAGATCCTATAACTGATTGTTCCGCTTCTATGCTTTGAGGCAAACTCCTCATAACTGATGCATCCAAGTTTTATTCCTCCTATCTAATTATCAATTGACAATTAATTTTCCCTTTATCTTTTGTATATCATCATTCTAATTCTATCATTTCTTAGTTGCAAAAAAAAGTCTCCTTCATATTAAGGAGACCTATTTCATTAAATTAAATAAGGGCAATGTCCATAATCTCTTTTATAGATCCTACAGTTCTAATATGTATGTCATCAGTATTTAGAGGAATTTCATTTTTATTATCACTTGGAATTAAAACAGTTTTTATTCCCATTCTTCTAGCTCCATATATTTTTTCAAATATTCCTCCAACTGGTTTGACATTTCCTTTGAGTGATATCTCTCCTGTAATAGCCATATCTTGTCTTATAGGTTTGTTTAACAACGAACTTATTATGCAAATGGTGATAGCTGCACCTGCTGAAGGTCCATCTATTTTTCCTCCACCAACTATATTAACATGAATATCATAATCTTTAATGTCTTTATCGGTTAAGCTTCGGATTACTGAAGCAGCATTAAATACGGAATCCTTAGCCATACTTCCAGCTGTATCATTAAATCTTACTATACCTGAACCCTTTTTCTTTGCAGCAAAAACTGTAGCTTCAATTTCAATTGTAGATCCTAAAAAACCACTAACGCCTAATCCATACACATGCCCAACTTCGCTTTTGTCTACATTGCTTAGTCTTTCATATGGTGTATATCTTCCAACTGATATTACCTCATCTAAATCTGATAATTTTATTTCTAAGTTATCAACAAATTTTTTAGATCGGTGTAACGCATATCCATATGTGTCTGTCAGAATATTTACAGCTTTTCTACCCTCAAATGTATAATTACTTATTTTTTTAGCAACCCCATCTTCTAAGTTTACCTTTAATTTCTTAGCTGCATCTTCTACTATAAATACAACATCCTTTGAAGAAAGAGGTTCAAAATACACTTCTGTACATCTAGACCTTAAAGCCGGATTAATTTCACTTGGACTTTTAGTTGTAGCGCCAATTAAAACAAAGTCTGCTGGAGCTCCATTATCAAAAAGATATTTTATATATTTAGGTATTGTTTCATCATCCGGATCATAGTATGATGATGAAAATTCTACTCTTTTATCTTCTAAAACCTTCAACAGCTTGTTTTGAAGCATAGAGTCCAATTCTCCAATCTCATCTATAAATAGTATACCTCCATGTGCTTGTGTAACTAAACCTGGTTTAGGTTCTGGTATCCCAACCTCAGCCAGATCCCTTTTACTTCCTTGATATATTGGATCGTGTACCGATCCTAGCAATGGGTTTGTTATTTCTCTAGGATCCCATCTTAATGTAGTACCATCAACTTCAACGAATTTAGATTTGTCATCAAAAGGAGTAAATGAAAGTTTTTTAACCTCATCTAAAGCTAATCTCGCTGCTGTAGTTTTTCCAACTCCCGGAGGTCCATATAATATTATATGTTGTGGATATGGTGATGAAAGCTTTGATATTAATGATCTTATAGCTCTTTCTTGCCCAACTACTTGATTAAAATCCGTTGGTCTTAAAAAGCTCATAATATTTTTACTAGTAATTCTACTATCTAATTCTATTAAATTATTCAATTTGCTGATAGTCTTTTTATTTTCAGAACCCTTTTGCTTGTTTATAACTGAAAGTCTAACTTCATCTATATACTTTTCCTGCTTTTCCATAATAGATTGTTCAACTTGAGATTCGATTTTATTTTGAACATATCTTTTTGCTAGTTCATTTGAAATTAACCTAACTGTTCTATTTATGGCTTTTTGCAATTCTTCTTCCTTAGGTGTAACCTTTAAATCTTTTCCCTCTGCTAATATAGTATTTAGTGCGAAAACTTTATCGCAGAGATTTGATGATTGAATGAATTTATCTAGTTTAAACCTAACTGTTCTAGCCCTAAAAGCTCCTTTGTCGAGTACATTCTTAGTTATAGAAAATAAAGCCTCGATTTGTGATTCTAATGATAAGGTTCCTGAAATAATATCCTGCAATAAGCTTGCGTCATCATATGAATTCAAATTTAATCCTCCTTATTCTTGTGGAACAATAATCACCTTCATTTTAGTGCTAACTTCTGGATATAGTTTAATATCAATTTCATATCCGCCTGCTAATTTTATTGTATCCATAACAATTTTCTTTTTATCTATTTCAATCTTATACTGTTCTTTAATTAATTCTGCAACATCTTTACTAGTAATTGCACCAAATAACTTTCCACTTTCTCCTGTCTTAGCTTTAATTTTTATTTCTTTTCCTTTTAATTCTTCAGCTAATTTTTGTGCTGCCTCAAGTTCTGCTAACTTTTGTTTTCGCTCATTTTCTTTTTTATTATTCAAAATGTGCATATTTGCATCACTAGCTTCTTGTGCTAATTTCCTTGGAAATAAAAAGTTTCTTGCATACCCATCTGAAGCCTCAATGATATCACCCTTTTTACCTATCTTTTTAACATCTTGTAATAAAATAACTTTCATAACTTATTCACCTATCCTTAAGTATTTTTTCATTACTTCTTTTAATTCAACAATTACTTCCTCAATTGTCTTATTTGATATTTTTACTCCAGCAATATTCATATGTCCTCCTCCGCCAAGTGCTTCTAGCACTACTTGAACATTAATATCGCCAACTGACCTTCCACTTATATATATATCGTTATTTACTTCCCCCAAAACAAAGCTTACAGATATTCCGGATATATTTAGCAATTCATCTGCTGCCTTTGCTATAATTACTGTATCAATATTTTTAGGGGTTATAGCAATAGCTGTATTATCTCTTACTTCAGCAGATTTTATAGTCTCAGCAATAAGTAAATAATCTTCTAGGTCATCAGTAAACATCTTTTTAATTTCTATAGGATCTGCTCCCAAGGATTTTAAAAACGATGCAGCATCAAAAGTTCTGACACCAGTTTTAAAAGAAAACCCTTTTGTATCCATAAAAATACCTGCAAGCAAACCTTCTGCTTCTGTTCTTGTTAATTTAGGCTTATCAACCATATACTGAATAATTTCTGTTACCATCTCTGATGTAGATGAGGCATATACTTCTATATAATTAAGTATATCATGCTCTATCATATCAGGACTTCTTCTATGGTGATCTATTATTACTTTTCTTTGAACTTTATCTACTAGCGATAAATCAGCAACATAACTCTTATTATGAACATCCACAATAATTACTAGTGTTTGGGCATCTAAATCACTTTTTGCCTCTTCTACTGATATAAATAAATCATCATATTTAGATTCCTTGTTTAATTTATTTAAGAAATATCCAATTGCAGTAATGTCATTATTTAATATAATTTTACACCCGATCCCCAATTGCTTAACCACGCTAGCCAATCCGACTGCAGATCCAAAGCAATCCATATCAGGATTCTTGTGTCCTATTATATAAACCTTACTACTCTCTCTAATTAGTTCACTCAAAGCTCTAGCTATAACTCTTGCTTTTACTTTAGTTCTTTTTTCTATTTCCTTTGAATTTCCACCAAAAAACTTTATGTCATCATTAGTTTTAACAACAACTTGATCTCCACCTCTGCCTAACGCTAACTCTTTAGCTATATTAGCATTGTTATGATTTTCAAGTGGAGACATTCCACCTCTGCCAATACCAATAGATAAAGTAATTTCAATTGAATTCCCTTTATCTATTTTTGATATTACTTCCATTATATTGAACTTGTGTTTTATTTCATCTTCAATATACTTATCTTGAATTGATAATACATATTTATTGGTATCATATCTTTTAATCATTGCTTTTAAGTTATTGGCATATGTGTTTATTGTTCTCTCTATTTCAGCTACTAAAAGCGGTCTGTTGTTATCATCGGTTTTATCTATTACTTCTGTAAAATTATCTACTTCTATTAACATTACACTCTCTTGAGTGGTTTCATAATCTATTAGCTTCGTAATGTCATTAAAAGATAATAAGTATAGATTTTTTTTATTTTTAGTTTCAATTAAAGTAGCGTATACATCATATAATTTATTTTGTATGCTCAATCTTTGATGCAAATTATTTTCATTCTTTAAAAAATCATCTAGATTTATGCCTCTGGCTATACTTAAAATATTCTTTTCAGTATTTTCTTCATCTGATTTTAAAGTGTTAAATAAATTATTATACCAAACTATTTCTCCATCTTCTTTTATCAATACTAATGGATATATTGACTTTAATGCATTCTCTGATATACCTTTATTTATACTTTTTATAAATTGGTTAAAATCACTTTCCTTTTCCAAGTAATAATTTAATTGGTGGAAATTATCTATAAAATAGATTACTAGGATAATTATACCTATGCCTGTATAATTATATGCAAATAATAGTATTAAAATTGTAATTAGTAATCCAGGCTTAAGCAAACGTTTAAGCATAGTTATCCAATTCATAAAAAGCCTCCTAAGAATATTTAATCTCTTCTGTTACTAATATAATGCTTCAACTTACTTAAGCTTTTACCTTCTTTTTCAACTTGATCCTCTGCTCTTACCCCTAAATCTAATTTTGATTTTATATTATGGTCTATATCTACCAATGAATATCCTAACTTATCACCTAGAATATATAGTATAATTATAGCTCCTGAAATACAATCTAAAATAGAATCACGGGCTACATTGTTACCTTTTGTCAATAGTCTGAAAAACTCTCCTATTATACAAAGAAGTTGTGCTTTTAAATCTTCTATAATTTTAATGTTAGTCATAATATTAAAATTATCTTTTCTCATAGTCTATCACCTCTCTCAAAACCCTTGTATTATTATTTTAAATTTTTTTTGTGAGTATTGCAAGAATTTATAGATAATTTGCTATATTTTTCCACAAAGGTTAAGAGATTGATTTAATAATAATATTTTTTTATATTAAAAACCCCCTGATTTCTCAGGGGGAATATTACTACTACCATTATTCTGTTGTAAATGGTAATAATGCTATGTTTCTTGCTCTCTTAATTGAAGATGTTAATTCTCTTTGGTGCTTAGCACAAGTTCCAGAAATTCTTCTTGGAAGAATCTTTCCTCTTTCTGTAACATATTTTCTAAGCTTATTTATATCTTTATAGTCGATAAATTCAGCTTTATCTACACAAAAAGCACAAACTTTTTTTCTAGATCTTCTCATTTTACCGCCAGGTCTTCTACCGTTGTTACCTTCTTCTCTGCTCATTATATTCCCTCCTTACTTAAAATTTTAGAAAGGCATATCTCCGTCATCTACCGGAGTTATATCCTCTTCAAATCCACCACTGAATGCATCATTCGCTGGTGCTGAATATTCATTGCTATTACCAAAACTATTTCCTGATGAATTACTTCCTTTACTTCCTAGGAATTCAACTCCACCAAATTGATCTGCTACAACTTCGGTAACATATCTCTTAGTTCCGTCTTTCGCATCATAACTTCTGGTTTGGATTCTACCACTAATAGCCACTTGGCTACCTTTACTCATGTAATTAGCAGTACTTTCAGCTTGTTTGCCCCATACTACTACAGGAACAAAATCTGCTTCTCTTTGGCCAGTTTTTGTATTATATTTATCAACTGCTAATGTTAAGGTTGTTACTGCTGCTCCACTTCCTGGAGTAAATCTTAGTTCTGGATCTTTTGTTAATCTTCCGATTAGAACTACTTTATTCATTTACAACGCCACCTTATACTTGTTCATTAACAATGATATGTCTTATAACACCATCAGTGATTCTGAATATTCTATCTAACTCTCTTGGTAATTCAGGGTTAGCAGTAAAGTTAACTAAAGTATAAAAACCTTCACTAACTTTTGAGATTTCATAAGCAAGCTTTCTCTTACCCCAGAAATCAACATTTTCTACTGTTCCTCCACCATTTTCTATAACACCCTTAAACTTTTCGATGTTAGCTTTTACAGTTTCTTCATCGAATGATGGGTTTAATATAAATATAGTTTCGTACTTTCTCATTAATTTCACCTCCTCCCCTCGGACTAACGGCTATGCTTTGCATAGCAGGGATTACAATTAATGATTATACCATTAATAAAAGAATGAATCAAGTTTTTTTGCTAACTTTCTGCAGCAATTACTATTTTTTTTGCTTCCTTTTTAAATTTCACTCTGGGAATCATTACAATTCTACCACAGCCAGTACATTTTATTTTTATATCTGCACCTACCCTTATTATTTCAAATTGATTTGAACCGCATGGATGTTGCTTCTTCATTTCAACCATATCTCCGAGATTAAAGTTTTCTACCATTACTCCCCATCCTTCTCTATATTTTCATTATCTAGTTGTTTCTCATCCAATGATACATTTATTCTATTTTTATCCAAAGCTAACTTTATTGACATTCTAAGCTCTCTTTCCATTTTCCACTGCATTAATGGCTTTGCATTCCCTACTACTCTTATTGTAACCTTCGATACTTCAAGAGCTATGACTCCAGTTATTTCTATGGATTCACCTATATATTCTTCGTTTTTGCTCTTAAACTCGTCACAAGCAGCTCTTATAACGTTAATAACTTTTTTAATATCTTCCTGTGGAGATATATCTATGTCTACCGTGAACCTAATATCATTCCTCGAATGATTTGTAACTCCACCTATTGACCCGTTTGGAATTGAATGTATATCCCCTGTAAAATCTTTAATCACGGTGGCTCTAATTCCTATACTTTTGACAATTCCATTAAAACTTCCTATTGTTACATGATCTCCTACTCCAAATTGATTTTCAAATAAAATAAAAAATCCATTAATTAGATCTTTTATTAGACTTTGCGCACCAAGGCCAACTGCAATTCCACCTATACTCGCAAACGTAAATGACATACCACCAAATACAATTGATATTATTATTGTTATCCCCATAAAATATACTGAATATTTTAAAACACTTTTCAATACTTCCCCCAGAGTTTTTGCCCTTTGAGAATCCAAAGAAATCACTGCATTACTTTCAATTTGTTTATCAACGAACTTTTTTATTAAATGCTTACCTATTTTTATAGAAAAATACATTATAATTATTACTACTGCTATTTTAAGTGCTTTATTTATTATTAGCTCGATTGATTTAACACTTATGATATCTACCAGCGTACTATTAATATTAGATTTCAATTCCTTTAAAAATTGGAAATCTTCCTCTAACTCTATTAAGTAATTACCATACAAACATAATCCCCCTTCCTATTTATTAATTAGTATATATCCTTCATCATTTCTATAGTATACATTTTTATATTCCATTAAATCATCATTTATTATGTTATCTATATCTGCCTTTTTATCTATTCTCACACATATCCCACAACTCATAGTTATAGATGTAGGAGTTGGCATTATTCTAAACTCTAGATCTAATTCTTTTAATTTTTTTTCTGCTGACATTGCATCATATGTATTTTTGAATACTATTATATAATAATCCATATTTACACCACCTATATAATATTTATTATAACTTATATTAATATTATATATATTTTTTAAAATTTATAAAGGTTAAGAACACATTCATATAAAAACTTCATAAATTTAGTGAAAAATATATCTTTTTATTTTATAATTATATAGAAATGCAATTAGAAGGAGAATATAATGTTTTCAGTAATTAACATATTAAAAGCTATATTAATTGGTTTTTTTACAGGTTTTGTTGCCTCTATACCTTTGGGGCCCTCAGGCCTTGAATCTGTTAGTCGTTCAATATCAAAAGGTTTTAAAGAGGGATTTAAAGTATCACTTGGTGCTGTATCCGCAGATATAACATATATAGTAATTATAAACCTAGGTCTTTTTACAATACTTACCAGAAATCCTAAGTTTCACAGTCTATTTTGGATAGTATCTGGTATTGTTTTAATTATATCTAATAAAATATCATTTACAGCTAAAAAGCCAGGCCTTAACTTAGAAAAATCAATTTATAGACGTTCATCAAATGGTTTTTTAACTGGTTTTTTGATAACGTTTCTCAATCCAACAACTCCATCATTATGGATTGCATTAAGTGGAACCATATTCAATGTTTGGAGACATCATGGAAGGATATATTTTATATTCTCAATCTCATCAATGATAATTGGAAGTATAACTTGGTTTTGCTTTCTTAATATTTTAGTAAGTAAAGGTTTTAAGAAATTCAAACCTGATTTGGCCAATAATACAACTAAGATATTGGACTACTTCCTATTTGCTTTGGGTATAATATTTATTATTTGGGGCTCTTACAAATTATTTTTTTAGAGGTGAATACTTGATATGGAAGTTTACTTAGATAATTCATCAACAACTTTTCCTAAACCAAAGCAAGTTATTAATGCCATGTGTGACTATATGCTAAATGTAGGTGGCAATGCAGGCCGTGGAAATTACAGTAATTCTCTTCAAAGTAATAGATACCTTTATGATGCAAGAGAATTAATTTGCAATTTTTTTGGTTATGATTCCCCTAGTAATGTTATTTTTACAAACAACGTTACTACATCTTTAAACATATTAATCAAAGGTATTTTAAGGCATGGTGATCATGTAATAACATCTTCAATGGAACATAATTCTGTTATTAGACCATTATTCTTTTGTAAGGAGAATCTTCAAATTGAATTGGATATAGTAGCTGCAAATTCTGAAGGTTTTATCAATGCCCATGATTTAAAGAAGAAAATTACTAATAAAACAAGGCTAGTTGTAATGACTCAAGCATCTAACGTCACAGGCTCAGTACAAGACCTATATAACATCGGTAAAATATGTGATGAAAACAATATTTTTTTCATTGTTGATTCTTCTCAGGGTGCCGGTGTTCTAGATATCAATATGAAAAACATAAAAGCTAATGCGATAGCTTTTACAGGACATAAAAGTTTATTGGGTCCGCAAGGAATTGGTGGATTTATATTGGACTCTAAATTTAACGACTCTTGTTCAAGTCTAATACATGGCGGTACTGGAAGTCTTTCTTATTCTTTATCACAACCAGACTTTCTACCTGATAAGTTTGAATGTGGAACTCATAATCTTCCAGGGATAGTTGGATTATCAGAATCTATTAAATACATAAACTCAGTAGGTTTAAATTCAATTTATGAACATAATAACTATTTAATAAAACATATGCTAGAAGGTTTGCTAAACATCAAAGGAATAACTGTTTATGGTGATTTATCTGGCAAAAGGCTAAGTTCATGTATTTCTATAAATCTTAATTCCCTCGATCCTTCTGAATTGGGATATTATTTAGAATGTAAAGGAATAAAGACTAGATCTGGTTTGCATTGTTCTCCATTAGCACACAAGACCATAGGTAGTTATCCATCCGGAACTGTCAGACTAAGCATTAGTTATTTTACAACTAAGGAAGAAGTTAATTATGCGCTTACGGTTCTAAATAAAATTCCAAAAAATCTATAACAACAAATATTTCAAGTGCTCTTAGCACCGGCCTTAATACATACCTTTTATATTATTTTCTTGTTAGATGTGATTATTAATTTAATTTGTATTCTATTTATTATTTTTAGACAATGAATAAAACCTCTTTTTATTGGAAATAAATCTAATAAAAGGAGGTTTTCTTATGTGTCAAAGTTTTTCTGTAAACTCATCTTCACTGGCTTCTTGTACTAAAATCAAAGATTATTTATTGGCTGAATTACAACCAATACTTTATGAAGATAGACCAATTATATTTATTTGTATTGGAAGTGATAGATCTACTGGAGATTCATTAGGCCCATTAGTAGGACATAAATTAAAACATTTTTCTAAGAATAATATACATATATTTGGAACACTCGAAAATCCAATACATGCAAAAAATATAGTAAGTAAATTAAATGAGATAAATTTTAATTTTATAAATCCATATATTATAGCAATCGATTCTTGTTTAGGATCTATAAATAATATAGGTAAAGTTTTCATACAGAAAAAGCCTCTACTTCCTGGTTTGGCTTTAAATAAGAACCTTCCTGCTGTTGGTGATATGAGCATAACTGGTATTGTAAATGTATCCGGAGGATTTGATTTTTTAGTTTTACAAAATACTAGATTATATACTGTTATGAATCTCGCAGATTCAATTTCTAGAGGTATCTATTATTTTATTTTAAAGAGCTTAGATAGGCCTAGAACTACTAGCACTTCTGAAATATTCAATTTTAGTAACTTTTAATTCTTAATTGTTTTAACAAAACAATTCTCATTTCTATGATTATTAATTTATTTTAAACTTATATAGTTGTCATCAGTGTAATACTATTTTGTATTATTTTTTAATAAAGATTGTTTCACGTGAAACAATCTTTATTTTCTTTGCTAATTTTCTTTTAATAATAAAAACTTTCTAGCCATGCGTGGTATATTATAATTTAATAGTTTTCTGGTTTTTAACATAGCTATAATCACTTACTTATAACTATACTAGTGTAAAAATGCTTGAATAATTCTACAACTAAATAAAGTAAAAAAACATCTATGACAAATCCTTGTTATAATTGAGTTACCACACAATAATGCCAACAAGGAGCCATACATAAATGCTTCAAAACACAATTGTATCGGATGAACTATCAATATACAATTTTTTAAAAGAACTAAATTTTAATTTTTACTTAAATACGCGTCAATTAATGAATTTAGAAAATATAATGAATGCTATGATATCAGAAGGTTATAATGTTAAAATTTCCGACATAGTAGAGCTTGCTCCTTCGAAACATAGAACTAGTATTACTAGATTTCTTTCAAATAATAGTTTCTTTACTACCGTGTAACGGATTAGTTCTGCCATACTCAATTGATATCTATAATAAAGATTATATGATAAAAATAGAATTAACTCAAAAATTAATTACAACACTTCTCAAGCTTGAAAATAAAGCCTATATATTAGCTGTTCGTTAGGCGATCGAACCATTTTTAGAGATTGCAAAACTTACTTAGGGCTAGATGGAAATCAAGCAAAAAGTAAAAAAAGTATTAATAGATATCTAATCATAATGTTAGTAAATTATACTTATTGCGAAATATACTGTATTGATTTTCTTCACATTAATGCTGAATATAAGTTGCTAATAAGAATTTAGAAAAGTCTAAAATAATATATTTACAAAGCTACTTCAAGCGGGTAGGTCTATAGAAAAATTTTTCTAGTCATTAGAAATAGCTTGTAATATGTTTTTTTATTCAACTGTAAATTTCTTTAAACAAAACTGCACCATTGTAGATAATATCTATTTTTCAATAAGGAAATCAATCTTGATTATCTATGTAAATGCGTTGATATATTCCTTCAAGGTTCATTTATTCATACGCTATATCTTCTCTATATTTTATTTTTATATACTCTTTTATTATCTTTATGCTCATTCCTATTATATCTACATAATATCCTTACAGAAAATTGTCCATTTCTATACTTGCATTTTTGTGTGTCTATAAAAAATCATCAATGAATTCTACCTTTCAGATACCCCATAGATTTCACTACACTTAATTTAGGTGGTGTACTTACAAACATATTATATAATCTAGAAATGCTTTCACTTTTATAATTTCAAGTGTTTTTTTCGCATAATAATTCAGGTGTTTTCATATATAATTCTTTATCTTCTTGTATATGATTTTTCTTCTAAATCTTGGCATGAAAACCATATGATATTTACCATTCCGTTCACTATACTCTAAATTATCAATGTCCACAAAAGATACACCGCCTTGTAGTTCATAGTTCAAGTCGGCAAACATGCTATAATTTTGCAGCAGAGATTTATTTCTTTACTTACAGTCAAAAGCTTTCCGTAACCACAAGTCCAACTTGTGACATTCTTAAATACAAAAATAGAGCACCAAAATCTATTGGTGCCCACTTAACTAAAATCAATTCTACTAATTTTAATTTTCTTTATTAGCTGCTTCATTTAAAACATATAACTCTTCCTCGGAAAGGTCATATCTTGATATTCCCTTATCAATTGGTTTTGCATAAGTTGTACTTTCTTGCCTTCCATATATACCAGTTAAAATAACTCCATCATTTCTATCATCTAGCATAGCTATCGAAAAGCTCAAGTCACTACCAACATTCTCGAATGCCTTATATCTCATAATTGCTACTTTTTGAACACAATCCTTCATCTTAACTTCTAATCTCTTACATTCTTCTAGAGCCTTATCAGATCTTTCTTTAGCATCTTCAATACTATCTAATCTTTCCAGTAACATTTCTTCTAAATTATTATTAGTAGTACCTTTCATTAATTTTCTGTATCTGCTTTCTACTTTTCCAACTGCTTTAAATAAGGCCACTACCATTATAAATAATAATATAATTATTATTGACATTCCAATTAATAAATATGGCATTATATCATTCATTGCACTAATTAGCATATCCAATCTTGTGTCATTCCTTTCATAATTGTTTCACGTGAAACATTACATATTAATAATGTCGAGTATTCTTTGAAGATCTTCCTCTGAATAATATTCAATTTCTATTTTACCCTTGTTTTTCTTGTTTAAAATATTTACCTTTGTTCCAAAATAGTTCTGAAGCTGATTCTTAATTTCTTTATAATAAGGATTTACTTCTCCTATGTTTTCATTATTTTTTTCCTTTTCAATATCCTCACTAATTCTTTTTATTAATCTTTCTAATTCTCTAACAGATAATTTTTCATCAATTACCTGCTGAGCTATTTCATACTGTTTCTGCTTATCATTTATTGAAAGAAGTACTCTTCCATGTCCTTCCGTTATGATACTCTCAATTATATATTGTTGAACACGTTCATCCAGATTCATCAATCTCATTGTATTAGCAATAGCAACCCTTGATTTTCCTATTCTTTTACTTAATTCTTCTTGTGTGATTTTAAAATCATTTAACAATTTTCTATATGCTAAAGCCTCTTCTATTGGATTTAAGTCTTGGCGTTGAATATTCTCTATCAATGATATTTCTAATATATCTCTATCACTTAATTCCATTATTATTGCTGGGACCTCTTTTAATCCAACCATTTTAGCCGCTCTCCATCTGCGCTCTCCAGCAACTATAATGTATCTATCATCTTTTAGCTCTCTTAAAATTAAAGGTTGAATAACACCATGGGTTTTGATTGACTCTGCTAATTCAGCTATCTTTTCGGAGTCAAACAATTTTCTTGGTTGATCTTCATCACTTTTAATTTTATTTATAGGAATGAGCAAACTATTATTTTCTTGTGCAGTATTATCTGATTCCTCCGGTATAAGTGCTCCTAATCCTTTTCCTAAGGCGAATTTCTTTGCCATTCTATCACCTACTGTCTCTCTAAAAACTCTTTAGTTAATTTTACATACGCCTCAGCGCCCTTACATTTTTCGTCATACAACATTATCGGAAGTCCAAAGCTTGGCGCCTCTGCAAGCCTTACATTTCTAGATATTGTAGCTTCATATACCTTATTCTTAAAATATTTTTTCACTTCTTTCAAAACTTCATTACTAAGATTTGTCCTATAATCAAACATTGTCATTACAACGCCTTCGATTTCTAGCTTTTTATTAAGAGATTTTTTTACTAATTGTATTGTGTTTATTAATTGACTAACCCCCTCCAATGCATAGAATTCGCATTGTATTGGTATTAGCACTGAATCTGCACATGTTAATGCATTTATTGTTAATACCCCTAAAGATGGTGGACAATCTATAAACACATAGTCATATTCTGATTCAATCTCTTTTAATTTATTCTTCATTATATTTTCCCTATCACTTCTATTTATAAGTTCCACCTCTGCGCCAGCTAGTTCCATCGTTGACGGTGATATGTACAAGTTCTGGACTAAGTCACTCCTTACTATAGATTCCTTCATAGTTGCATCAGAAATTAACACATCGTAAATGGATAAGTCTAAATTACTTTTATCCAATCCTAATCCACTCGTAGTATTTCCTTGAGGATCTATGTCTATAGTTAATACTCTATAACCTTCCATTGCTAAATATGCACATAAGTTTATATTAGTAGTTGTTTTCCCAACCCCACCTTTTTGATTAAAAATGCAAATTACTTTCATAAGCACAGCCCTAAAAGAGCGTCCCCCCTTTCCATATTAATATTATATATACTTTTTTATTATAATAAAAGAATTATGTTCTAAAAAACAATAACTCTTAATAAAATATATTCTATCATAAAATATTTTTCATTAATTCTTAATTTTCTGTGTATAAATATAAGATTAATATATACTTGCAATAATAAATTTACATTTAGAATTCTATTCATGTAAGCCCTAAGTTAAGACCAAAATGTAGAAATTTAATTACAACATGTATATATAATTAAAGTTAAGGTAATACTTGGTAAAACCTTAACTTCCAATTATTCCTCTTATTTTTTTGTTTTTGGTATCTTTACTACTACTTCTATAAATTCATCATCATCTTTATATGAATATTCAGCTGGAATATCAAATTTCTGCAAAACTTGTTTTATTGTATTAACATAAAGTTTAGCCGGCAATACACCTCTTATATTTCTTTTATTCTTATTTTTTAATTCTTCTCCAGCTAATTTAAGCAATTCTTTGTTAATTAATTCTTCTGTTTTCTTAACATTTAATCCGTCTTTTATTACTTTTTGAACAATTCTTAATTGCATTTCTTCAGTCGGAATTGTTAACAATGCTCTTGCATGTCTTTCAGTTAATTTATTCTTTAAGCATAATTCCCTGACTTCACTACTTAACTTTAGCAATCTTAATTTATTAGCGATTGTTGATTGCTTCTTTCCCATCTTTTTTGCTAATTCATCTTGTGTAAAATTATGATCACTTATTAAATTATAATAAGCTTCTGCTTCTTCTATGTAATTTAAATCTTCTCTTTGAAGATTTTCAAGTAGAGCTATCTGAGCAGATTCAGAGTCAGTTATATCTATAATATTGCAAGGAACCGTCTCTAACTCAGCTAACTTAGCTGCTCTAAGTCTTCTCTCTCCTGCTACCAATTCAAAGACCTCTCCGCGCCTTCTTACAGTAATTGGTTGAATTATTCCATGTTCTCTAATTGATTGTGATAACTCTTCTATAGCTTCTTCATTAAAATATTTACGTGGTTGATAAATATTTGGAATGACTTTATTTATGCTAATACTTACTATTTCATTATTCATGTTCCCAACCCATCCCTTATTAAAATACTACATACATATTTTACCTTATTATCCTTATTTGTCTATATAACTCCTACCTTAATATTTTATCATATACCTGCTTACATAATCAAATTTCAATTATTTATGTAATATCTCTATTTAATTGGATTTTTACTTATTAATCCTGCCCTTCTTGGATATCCCTTAGGAGATCTATCTATCTTTTTCACGACAACTAAGTTATGTTTTAATTCTGTATCTTCAATGTTAATTTCACAAACTTCTAATATTTTTCCACCTAAAATCTTTATTGCATTTGTGCTCTCTGTAATTTCTTGATCAACTGATGGACCTTTTAGCGCAATAAAACTTCCTCCAACTTTTACATATGGTAAGCATAATTCAGATAATACACTCATATTTGCAACAGCCCTAGATGTTGCAATATCAAAATTCTCTCTTAGCTTAATATCTTTTGCTCCATCTTCAGCCCTAGAATGTATAGTTGTTACATTAGATGCTCCAATTCTATTAATAACTGTGTTTAAAAAACTCACTCTTTTGTTCAATGAATCTAATAGTGTAACATTCAAATCAGCTCTCATTATTGCAATAGGCAACCCTGGAAAACCAGCTCCTGTACCAACATCTATTAAACTGCTAGCAATTTTGAATTCGTCTCTTTTAAATGCTTTTATTGAATCAATAAAATGCTTTTTGATTATTTCTTCATCATCAATTATAGCTGTTAAATTAATCTTTTCATTCCATTCTTGAAGAAGTTTCATATAATCAATAAATTTTTCATACTGCTCTTTCGATAGTTGTAAACCAACATCTTCTGCTGATTTAGACATTAAATCATAAAACTTCATAATTCCTCCAATAATAATTAAAATTATTTATTATAATAATGTTCAAGATAAATAAGTAATACTGAAATATCCGCTGGAGACACTCCTGAAATACGTGTTGCCTGACCTATGCTTATTGGCCTAATATCACTTAACTTTTGTATTGCTTCAGTTCTTAACCCCTTAATATCACTATAATTAATATCCTTTGGTAATAATTTCTTCTCAAATTTCTTAAATTGAGCAACTTGTTCAAGCTGACTTTGTATATATCCTTCATATTTTGTTAATATATTAATTTGCTCTCCAACGTCATGAGGTAATTCTGGTCTCTCCGAATCTATTTGTTTTAAATCAAAGTAATCTAATTCAGGTCTTTGTAGCAGTTCATAAAAAGTAATTGGCTTTCTTAATTCAGCTGAATTTAATGATATTAAAAATTCATTTATTTCTTTTTTATTAGTTACCTTTAAATTCTTTAATCGTTCTAGTTCATTTTCAATATTTTGTTTCCTCTTTATAAATTTATCATATCTTTCCTCTGTAACTAATCCAACTCTATATCCTAAATTAGTTAACCTAAAGTCTGCATTATCCTGCCTTAATAATAATCTATATTCTGCTCTTGAAGTCATCATCCTATAAGGTTCATTAGTCCCTTTTGTAACTAGATCATCTATTAGAACTCCTATATAAGCATCAGATCTAGTTAGTATTAGTGGTTCTTTTTCTTTAATTTTTAATGCTGCATTTATACCTGCAATTAACCCCTGTGCTCCAGCCTCTTCATATCCTGAACTTCCATTAAGCTGACCTGCACCATATAATCCTTCAATATCTTTAAATTCTAATGTTGGTTTTAATTGAGTAGGATCAATTGAATCATACTCAATTGCATATGCAGTTCTCATCATTTCAACATTTTCAAGTCCTGGTAAGGTTTTAAGCATTTTAATTTGTACTTCTTCTGGTAATGATGATGAAAATCCACCTACATACATTTCTAGTGTGTCAAGCCCCTCAGGTTCAATAAATATTTGATGTTGTGGTTTATCTGGAAATCTCATTATTTTATCTTCTATTGATGGACAATATCTAGGACCAACGCCTTTTATACTCCCATTATAAATTGGAGATCTTCCTATATTATCTCTAATTATTTTACGTGTTTCATCATTTGTATAGGTTAAATAACAAGATACTTGTTCCCTTTCAATATTTTCACTCATAAATGAAAAAGGTATTATATTATCATCACCATTTTGTTCTATCATCTTAGAAAAATCCACAGATCTTCTATTTATCCTAGCTGGGGTTCCAGTTTTGAATCTCCTCAAAGAAACTCCTAAATCTAATAATGATTGTGATAGGTCATTAGCTGGAAATAAACCATTAGGACCGCCACTATATGATACTTCACCAATTATAATTTTTCCTTTTAAATATGTACCAGTTGCAAGAATTACCGCCTTACATTTAAAAATAGCTCCATTTTTAGTAACTACGCCTGTCACCTTTCCATTCTCAACATTAAGTTCAGTTACCTCAATTTGCCTTATTTTAAGATTTTCCTGTTCCTCTAAAATTCTCTTCATTCTAAATTGATAACTTTTTTTATCTGCTTGAGCTCTCAATGAGTGAACAGCTGGTCCTTTTGAAGTATTCAACATTCTTGACTGAATAAATGTATTATCAATATTGATCCCCATTTCTCCACCAAGTGCATCAATTTCCCTAACTAAATGACCTTTTGCAGTACCACCGATATTAGGATTACAAGGCATCAATGCTATTGAATCTAAATTTATTGTACATACTAATGTATTAAGGCCTAATCTTGCTGATGCCAATGCAGCTTCACATCCCGCATGACCTGCACCAACAACAACTATATCGAATTGACCACCATCATAATTTACTGCCATTACTTTTACCTACTTTCCTACACAAAATTCACTAAAAATTTTGTTTAATAAATCTTCTTCTAATTCATCTCCAGTTATTTCTCCTAAAGCTTTCATAGCCGCTGTTATATAAATTGATATTAAATCAAGATATTCATTAGCATTAATTTTATCTAAAGCCATTTTACAATTTTCTAATGATTTATATAACGCTTGCTTATGTCGTGCATTAGAAATTATTAAGCTTTCAGAGCTTATCTCTCCATTAAAGAATAACTTTTTAACTTCATCTTTTAAAATATCTATTCCTTGGCCAGTTTTAGCTGATATATTTATTATATTACTTAGATTCTTAAGTATTTCTTCTTGAATTTTTATATCTTTCAAATCCATCTTATTTAATAATACTATATATTTTCTATTCTTTATTTTATTAATTATTCTACTGTCTTCTTCATCTATATATCTAGATGCATCAAGCATGAGTATTATTAGATCTGCTTCTTCAATTTTCTCTTTTGATTTTTCCACACCTATTTTTTCTACTACATCTTCTGTATCTCTTATTCCTGCTGTATCGGTTATTTTAACCGGTATTCCATCAAGATTTATATATTCCTCAATTATATCTCTAGTTGTCCCTGGGACATCTGTTACTATAGCTCTATTTTCTCTTAATAATGCATTAAGTAATGAAGATTTTCCTACATTTGGTTTTCCTACAATAACTATATTGAGTCCATCTCTCACAATTTTACCCGCATCCGCATTAGACAATAAGGTTTCAATTTTTGAATTTGTATTCTCGATCCCATCTTTAATCTGTAAAATTAAATTGTCATCAACGATATCCTCATCATCTTCTGTAAAATCAACTGCATATTCAATTAGCGCTAAAACGTTTAGCAAATACCCTCTTAATTCATTTATTTCTTTAGATAAAGCCCCTTTGCTTTGAATCATAGCTGCTTTCATCGATAACTCTGTTTTAGCAGTTATTATATCCATAACTGCTTCGGCCTGACTCAAATCTATTCTTCCATTTAAAAATGCTCTTTTAGTAAATTCTCCAGGTTCTGCAAGTCTTGCACCAGCTTTAATAACCTGATCTAATACACTATTAGTAGATATAACTCCTCCATGACAATTTATTTCTACCACGTTTTCACCCGTATAGCTTCTTGGAGCTTTCATATAACTTAAAATAACTTCATCAATTATCTCTTTTTTGTTCTCTAAATCCACAATATTACCATACTTCATAGTGTATGTTTTCATGCTTTCAATATCGTATTTATTCCTAGGGGTAAATATCTTACTAGCAATCTTTAAAACATTCTCCCCTGAAATTCTTATTATTGAAACTCCGCCTTCTCCGATTGGTGTAGCGATCGCACAAATAGTATCAAATTCTTTCATTTAATTTCCTCCTCTTTTTAAAGAAGAATATTTTCTAAACTAAAACTCCTTTTTAACTATTATCAATTTTACATAACAAAATTTAAATAGTCAAAGTTATATTAGCTAAAACTTCTCTTTTTAGTCATAAATTTTATTTATAAACTTAAAAAGAAAGCCATTATGGCTTTCTTTTTTAGGTTTAATCTTTCTTTAATTCAACGACTACCCTTCTAAACGGCTCCTCGCCCTCACTATATGTATTAACAAAGGCATCTTCCTGAAGTGCAGAATGAATGATTCTTCTCTCGTATGGATTCATTGGCTCTAGTTTAAATGATTTTTTTGTTTTCTTAACTCTATTAGCTGTTTTAATTGCAACACCTTTAAGAGTTTCCTCTCTTTTGCTTCTATAATCTTCGGTATCTAGTATAACCTTTTTATGAGGAAGTTCATGTAACTTATTAACTACAAGTGAAACTAAATATTGAATAGAATCTAATGTCTCTCCTCTATAACCAATTATCACTCCCATTTTTTCTCCGGATAAATTAATTATAATGCTATCATTCTCTTCTTTAATATCAATAGTTGCCTCAACTTCCATTCCCTTGAGTATATGAACTATAAAGTTTCGTGCTTCTTCAATATAATTATATTTTCTAGAAACTCTAATTCTTGCTGGTTTAACTCCTATAACATTAAATAAACCCTTTGAGCCATGATCCAAAATTTCAATATCAACCATATCCTTATTTGCATCAAGTTCACTTAAAGCTTTATTTAAGGCTTCTTCAACAGTCTTTCCTTCCACTTCTACTGATTTCATCTGTTAATTCACCACCTCTAATATCAAAGCAAAATCACTTTTTGATTATTTCTTTTTTCTCTTTTTACTAGCTGAATTTTTAGATTCTTCCACTGCCACAACAAATTTATCTGATTCTGCTACAGCATCTTTTTGAGTCTTATCATCCATCTCTCTCATTGCTGGCCTATAGTTTAAAAAATATGTTTGTATTGTTTGAATTAAATTACCAATTATCCAGTAAAGTACAAGTATTGATTTAAAATTCAATGACATAACACCCATCATTCCAGCCATAACTAAATTCATACTTCCCATATTCATTCCACCTGGTTGTGATGGTGTTGATTTAGACATTAAATAAGATGGTATATATGTTGACAATGCAGCTAATACTGGTAATATATAATATTTATCTGGTGCAAATAAATCGTGAATCCACAGGAATGAAGCACCTTCTATTCCTTGTATCCCCATAAATACCCAATAAAGAGCCATTAGTATAGGTAGAGGTAATAATGATGGAAGGCATCCACCAGCTACACTAACATTATTCTCCTTATATAGCCTCATAGTTTCAGTATTCAATTTTTGAGGATCGTCTTTGTACTTAGCCTGAAGCTTTTTCACTTCTGGTTGAATTTTCTGCATTCCTTGTGATGACTTTGCTGCCTTAATGTTAAATGGTAATATTAAAATTCTTATAATCAATGTAAAAATAAATATTGCCAAAACATAAGATAGCCCAACATCTGATATTCCCATACTAACTATAAAGTCATGCAGGGAATCAAATATCCCTTTCATAAAGTTAACTATTGCTTGAAACATTAAAATATATACCTCCTAATATCTCACCTAACCGGATCATATCCACCCTTACAAAAAGGATTACATCTTAATATTCTGTAAACTGCTAATGCACTACCTTTAAAAGCTCCATATTTATTTATGGCATCTATTGCATATTGTGAACAAGTAGGCACAAATCTACAGCATGAAGATCTTCCAGGTGAAATATATTTTCTATAAAATTTAATTAGGCGTATTAGTAATTTCTTCATTATTATATAAGCCTGCCTTTTTAATTAAACTTCTCATAGCTCTTTCTACTTCAAAGTAGCTTTTACTTTGAAGAGGATTTCTTGCTATAAAAACAAAATCATATCCCTTTACTATATAATTATAATTTAATCTAAAGCTTTCAGTTATTAATCTTTTACATCTACTTCTAACAACACTATTCCCAACTTTTTTACTTACAGAAATACCTACCTTGCTATAGGCTAAAAAATCTCTATCCTTATTCCTTCTATTTTTTAATATGTACATAACTAGAAGCTCATTTGCAAATGATTTACCTCTTTTATATACAATTGTAAATTCAAAATTTTTCTTTAATCTATAAATCATAGATATTTTTATACTCCTTTTTTCCCTGCATTTGCAGAAAAAAGGCCACTAATGGGCCCTTAAGCTGTTAATTTTTTTCTTCCTTTTTGTCTTCTGCTCTTAAGAATGTTTCTTCCTGATTGAGTGCTCATTCTTTTTCTAAAACCATGTTCTTTTTTTCTTTGTCTCTTTTTAGGTTGGTAAGTCATAAACATT